>CAWFVU010000001.1:0-280784 GCA_963819375.1 uncultured Pseudomonadota bacterium
GCCTCGGCGAACCGGCGGTCACTTACGGCTACAACGTGAACAGCACGCGTTCAAACATGGTGGACGCAAGTGGTGCGACGACCTATGGGTACGACCAGCGTGATCGGCTGCTGACAAAGGCGACACCTGAGGGGACTCTGGCGTACACTTACGATTCGACCGGTAACGTGGCAAGCATAGATCCTCGAACACGAACGGCACGTCAGTGGCGTACGCCTGGGACGCAGCGAACCAACTCTCGACGATTACCGACAATCGGCTCGGCGGGATGACGACGGCCGCCTACACGGCGACCGGGCGGCCCGCGAGCTTGGCGGAACCGAACGGTGTAAATGCGACGTACGGATACGACTCGCTGGATCGGGTGACCTCGCTGGCCTGGAAGAAGGGGACGGCGGCCGCGTTCGCGAACTGGGCGTACACGTACAGCCCGCGAGGGCAGCGGCTGACGTCGACGGAGCTGACGGGGCGCGAAGCGACCTACGGCTACGATACGGCGTCGCGGCTCACCAGCGAGACCATCACGGACGACCCGAGCGGGGCTACCGGGAATGGAGCGCTGACGTACTCTATCGACCCGGTCGGAAATCGCCTCTGGCGCGTTTCCACGCTGGCAGCGCTCGGGCCGCAGTCGTTCGGTTACGATATCAATGACGAGCTGACGAGCGGCACCTACGACGCGAACGGCAACACCACCGGATCGGGCGGCCACACCTTCGGGTACGATTTCGAGAACCGACTCGTCTCCAAGGACAGCGGCGCGGTTACGGTCCTCTACGACGGCGACGGCAATCGAGTCGCGAAGGCCGCGGGCGGGGTAACTACCAAGTACCTCGTCGACAATCTGAACCCGACGGGGTACCTCCAGGTCATGGATGAGGTTTCAGGTGGCGCCGTTCAGGTCCGCTATACGTTTGGAAACATGCTGGTCAGTCAGACGCGAACCCCGAGCACATCACCCGCAACGAGTTTCTACGGATATGATGCCCACGGGAACATCAACTTCCTGACGGACGGCTCAGGCAACGTAACGGACACGTACACGTACGACGCGTGGGGGAACTTGGTGGCGGCCACGGGGTCCACGCTCAACACCCGGCTGTACGCGGGCGAGGAATTCGACTCCGACCTGGGGCTGATCAACCTTAGGGCGCGCCAATACGCTCCGCAGATGGGCAGATTTGGCTCGGTCGATCCGGCCGTTCAATCTCAGCCGGAGAAGCAAAGCCGTTACCTCTACGCGAATGGCGATCCCGTAGATCTTCTTGATCCAACTGGAAGAGACGCCGCGCTAGAGAACGGATTGTTCTATACGACCGTAGCGGTCGACTTAATCGGGCTATCGCCCCTCCCCAAGTACCTGGGTCAGGATGACTACTGGACCCAATGTGTTGTTGCCGCAAACGTCGGCGGTGTGGCGGTCGCGCTTCTTCTGAAGAGTGTCCCCGCGGGAGGCGTTGTCATCCTTGGATTTCAAGGATTCTGCGCAGCTCTGATTGCGATGAGCTATGTGCCTGGATTCCACGGAGGGTAATTGATGGTCACCAGCGTGTTCTCTGTCCTCGCGGGCCTGGTGGTGGTGATCTCGATCGCCATGGCAACGGTGTTTATTGTCCGGGGGATGCGTAAACGTGAGGCCACGCAGGAGGTCTTGGATAGAGCGCAATGGCCCACGTCGTGGGCTCTGGCGTGCTTGCCTGCGGTTACATCTCACGCCAAGCCAATTACTGTGGTCGGGCTAGGTATTGTCATGGCGCGAGCAATATGGCGAGGGGTTCGCACCAGAAAGGGTCGTGGGGCTAACGGCACCGAGCGGAGTGATCCCGAGAATAAGGGGCAGAAGTTCGACGCTCACCTCTGAGTTATTAGCGGACCGCGCTGCGTTCTACGGCTACGACGCCCATCGAAACATCGGCTTCCTGACGGACACCACCGGCAACGTGACGGACACGTACACCTACGACGCCTGGGGCAACGTCGTGGCGAGAACCGGGACGACATCCAACACTCGGCTCTATTCTGGGGAAGAATTCAACCCGGACCTCGGCCTGATCAACCTGCGGGCGAGGGAGTACAACGCAGGGACGGGACGCTTCCTGACGAGCGACCCGCACATCGGCAACTTCGCCGTCCCACTATCATTCAACCGCTACCTCTACACGACCAAGGATCCGGTCAACCACCTTGATCCATCCGGCCGTACCAATTCCTGGAAACGATGGGCATTCTCGTCACGAGTACCGCGATCATCAACGCCGCCGTTCTAGGCACGACCTTCGCCATCTCGAGTAAGCAAGCGATCCGGCGTGCAGGGCGTATAGGGCCCGAAGTCCCGCCGCGTTAAATGGCCGAGATAGAGCGTTCTGGTAACCGTATCGCGTCCCAGACTCGCCGTTTTCACGGTCCTCCGCCTCGTCAACGTCCCGGCGCGCTACTTCATATGGCCGGTTTTGAGGTGATCATGTATGGCCGGTTTTGGGTGATCACCGAGGGGTGGGAACGGCGTGGGCGGCGGCGGGCGGCGGACGAGCGCACGGACCGGACGGCCGAGGCGGAGTAGTTCGCTGACGACGGCTCGGCCGATGCGGCCGAATGCACCGACGACGAGGACGGGCGCGCTAGCAGAAATCGTCACGCGCGCTCTGATCGGAGGGGGTCCGTGCCCTCGATCATAACCCGAGGCCCAGGCATCGCTATCTTGTGATCAAGGGGACCGTGCATAGAAGGTTGAGCCTCGATCATCATAGACAGTTCGGGGGGATTCGATCGCGAGTGACTCAGAGCATCGGCGCGGCTATTCTAGCGAACAGATGTCAGTAGTACCATCAAGGTTCCTCGCGATGTTCGCGTCAGCGATGTCGTCGATGTCCTCCTGCGAGCGCGCAAGTCCGCACCGTTGCATCTCGACCTGAGCAATCTCTGGAGAGCAGACCGAGAGGCGGCAATGCTTCTCAACTGCGCGCTCTTGACTGTGCTGGACGACATTGCGATTTCCATTACCCCACCGCGCCCCGAAGTGCTCGCGAGGTACGGTCTTATGTTCGGCTTGGCGCACCATTCCGCCCCAACAAGTTTTGTCGGCGAGACAGAAGCTGCCACTTCGGCTGCGGGCCTTCTGGCAGAGTGGCGGCGGCCCTGGACACCGGGAACGAAGCAGCAATGGCTCCATCTATTCGGTCCAACCGAGTCTCATCACCACGGCTCCAGCGAACCATCCGTGCTTGGGCCCCAGCTAGCAGCATTCGTGAATCCTCATCTAGTTCAGCGTGTCCCCCGTGGTCCTCGCGTGTCTCATGTCGTACGTCCCTGGCTGTTCGACCTTCTTCCCCGCGCGCGACACACGACCGATCGCAACCCCGGCATGGAATTCACCGATGATCTCGGTCGGGCCATTGATGAGTTGGTGGACAACGTCGGTTGCCATGCTGTTGCGTCGCGGGCTAGTGCCAGAACGGTTCGATCAGCCGTTTTCCTTCTCCTGGCGAGAGGCAATTCCGGCGATGTTCGCGACCGCATCTACATTGTTGTTTTAGATACCGGACCTGGAATCCTTGCTACGGCGCGGCCCAAGATAGACAAAACACCCCTGAGCTTCCTGACGAATCACTCCTCACCGCGCTCTTTCAACGCAGGCATCCGACACTCGGTCGCGCTCGGGGATTTGGCCTTCCTGACGTCCTCCGCGTCGCTCAACGTTGGAAGGGCGGAACTGTCGATTGCTTCACCAACGGGCTTCGAGCTACCATCTCGGCAGACTCAACCGAGGTTCATCCGGTGGGAGTGCCGATCGGCGGGACAATGATAATGCTGACTGTACACACCCCTCCCGAACTAGCCGTTAGCGAGCCGACGGCTGGATTGCGGCCCGATCTTAGCCAGCGCACCTCGTCAGTGTAGTCGACTCGCACATGTCCGACGGAGATGCGTACGTAAACATCGGCTCGAATGGAGCAATCAGAAAGTCGGATCCGCCCCATGGTCCCAACGCCCTGCTCTTTGTCGATGTTGCTTCAAAGGGAGACCTTCGAGATTTTCGCGATGTCCCGCACACCTATCTGGGTGGTGCTCGACTAGTCGTCATTCGCGACGACCGCACCTCCCCCGATGACGCTGCCGATTTTCTCCGTTCACTCGAGAGCAAAGCTCCTTGCGGGCTTCTGCGACAAACACTCGGCGAAGAGGCAACCTTAGAGTTCGCAGGCGATGCACCATCGGATGGAGCGTGGCTCGTAAAAAGGACCCGAGCAGCCGAGATTCGAGCGCGCCTCGACTTCGGCTCTGCCGTGTGGACGCCGCGGAAGTACCATTTCCTCCTGCCATCGGGCGACATGCCAGCGGCTTTGTCCGTCTTGCCAACATGATCCAGGAGCCGTCGGATGCTCTGTTTCTGGCAAGATGGCTACTGCCTTACGTCGTCGATGGAAGTCCGATCATTGCCGACTCTCAAACTCTGACTCCGCTCCTCCTCGCACTAGACTTGGAGATGCGCCGCTTTGGAGCGGCCGCTGGGCCTATCGTTGTTCTCGACCGGTACCCCCAAACGAGATCAGATGTTTATTCCATGCTCGCTGACGTCAAAGGCGAGGGCCAGCTTCTAGCGGTCCTGTCAGTAAATTCCTCAGGCTCGACACGTGATCTCCTGGCGGCAGCGATCCAAGCGATAAACATCACACCGGCGCACATTGTTACGGTTGTTGACACACAGCCATCCTCAGGGAAGCAATCGTCTGCCGCCCAGGGCGTTTCCCAGACGACCTTCTTATCGATCGCGTCAGATCGCGATCCAAGAATACGTTCATGGGATAAAGCCTGTGATCTCTGGAATCCTCGCCGAGCGCGCAACTCTTGTTCCTGTTGATGCACAGACGTTCGACGCACACTTTCCCGGATTCATCCGCAAGGTTATGCCTTCGGTAACAGATCCAGGAGAGAATCGCCTTCTTTGGGAAAGCTGCCATACTGCTGGCGCTATTCTTCTTGAGGCTCCCGCTGACGCCCACGTCGCCCAATGGAGGCCGTCACGCGCACCGCTACCGATTAAGTTCGACGTTGGAACGCTGGTTAAATCGCATGATTTTATTTCCCGATGCGCGGAGTTCCTGGTACGCGCAGCCGATACTTGGAAACCGCGCCGCCGCGATCGAAGCGAGCCAGGGCCTTCCGACCCTGCCAAGCCGTGGCCGACATTCGATCTTGTATTGGCGCCTGAGAGCGACGTAGCTCGTCCCGGATTCGACGCTCTCTGGACCGCGCTAGCCGGAAGATTTTCTGCGGACAAGCCGACGGCTGTTCCAAATACCGCGAACTGGGGACCGGATATCGAAACGCGGGTCCGCGCAGCGAACACAATTCTCGTATTTACGATCGGCTCGGTTACTGGCGCGACCTTGCAGCACATGCTGGTCACGGTTCAGGACTCCAGAACAGACAAGAACTACGATCTGTACGCGGCAATTGCGCATGCGAGGCCAGCGCACTCGCGAACGTGGGAGACACTCCGAAATCCTTCGCTGATCGGCTCATCGTCGGATGGTTAACGTTTCTGCCAGACGAGGATTCGCCGTTGAGAGACGAAGTTAGAGCCCTGAGTTGGCTGGAAGGGCAGCTCCCTGAGAAGGAGTCTGACTACAGGGCGGAGCGTCAAGACGTCTGCAAAGGATTGCATCCGGAACGACTATTTTGGGCCTCAACAGGGGACGAAAAGCTGACGGCGCATTCCATTTTTGGAGACCGTCTCGATCAATTGACGACCTTCGTGGCCGTCGGCAGTTCAATTCATCGCCGGAGAGTCACGTCGCCTCACGCGCCCGAACGACAGTTATTCGAACTGCCGGCTATCTTGAAGTCGTATTACGACCCCCTAATTCTTTGCTCGGTATTTCGTTGGCTTCGGCCGCATGAGATATTCTGGGGAACGAGTCCGATCGAATGTCGGTCGGTAATTCAAGGTGTTTTGGAACGCGCGAGCGCGGCGCAGTTGCCAATGTTGGTCGCTGAGTTGCTGCTCGCGTCGGCCCTGGGCAAAATCCCCGCGAATGCCCGAAGCACGTTAACGACATATGCGGATCAATTGATATCGACTAACGAACCGCACCGAGCTGCCGTTTCGCTGGCGAAACGTATTAGCGAGATCGCGACGGCACCAGGAGAGCTAGACGAGCCAGAGACGGGGGTTCCGTGCCCGGCTGATGCTGGCACGCAGTTCGAGGGTGTCAGATCATGGCCGCATCCATCAGCTCATCATCCCCCGCAATGGGTTTCGGCGACGGGCGTGGTGTGGTGAATTGCTAGTTGGGTAGCAGCACTCTAGCGGCCTGTTGCCTCAGCATCGAAGGCGCAGCGATCGCCGTGAAAACGGCGGGTCTGGGACGCGATACGGTTACCAGAACGCGCTATCTCGGCCATTTAACGCGACGAGACTTCTGGCCTTATACGCCCTGCACGCCGGAATGTCCTGGTCCGCAGCTGGGCTATAATTTTGGCGTGTCGACGCATCACAAAGAGGAGGAGGTCCCCGAAGGAGCGGTTGACCGCATCGCAAGGCGGCGATTCGCCGAGGAAGTGGCGAGAAAGCACGCGGTGGACCCAGGGGACGTCGAGCACGTCCTTTCCAACCTAACCTTGCCGCCCCTCGAGCGGCTCCAGCGGAGCCTCCGGCGTGCCCGACTTGGACGGCCTGCCGGTAAGTGAGAAGGAGCTCGAGCTCCTTCGCCAACTGACGAACGCCGGGGTGCCTTTCATGCTGGTCGGACTCGGCGCTGCCGTGGTGCAAGGAGCGGATGCCGTCACGAAGGATTCGACCTGTGGTTCCGCTCGACGGCCCACCCGGGGGTCGCCGAGGCAGCGCGGCGGGTCGGTGCGGTATTCGCGTGGAGGAACAACCCACCGCTGTTCTCTGGACCGGGGCTGGACGACATCGACATCGTCATCAAGTGCGACGGCCTGCGCGATTTCGACGCCGAGTACGCCGCCGCGATCGACATCGCGCTGGCTCCTGGTCTGATCGTGAAGGTGCTTCCTATCGATCGCGTGCTCGCGAGCAAGCGCGCCGCCGATCGTCCGAAGGATCGGGCGGTGATCCCGGCCCTCGAGGCGGCGATCGCCGCCATCAAGGAATCGTCTGGTAGATAGTCGCCGGCTGGCGCGACGCCTATACCGCGCCTAGCGCCACAACCGGCCACCCGGCGCCGCCAGTCTCAAATCGGATAGTGACCCGCTGGAGATTCGCACCCGCGTGTCTGGTCGACCTCCTCCCTCTGGGCAGGAATCTTGCCGGGGCTCGAAGGCAGCCAATGTCCCGCGGCAGCGCCTGCAAATCCGACTATCAGCTACGGCGCCTGACAGTCCGAGCGACGGTTTTACGGGCTCTTTGCAACCAGTTCTTCCCACCACTTTTCCCACCACTCCGGCGTAACGGGCTGGACGTCCAGGTTACGCCGCCGGTCGTGTTTTCAACTACTTGGCACTCCCCGTTACGGCCCAAAACGGCCCTTTTTGTTTTCCCAAGCTGAATGTCGGCGGTTCGAACCCGCTATCCCGCTCCACGAAATCATTGGGCTTCGAGCCTGATCGACGCTGACCCGGTGGGTTCTCGGGCTGGTCCGCTTTCTAACGCTGGATTCGGCGGCAGATCGAGGCGACCGACCGGCTCGCCGAGCTGGCCCTCGGCGGCGTCGCCCTGATACCTCCCACGACCGGTCCACCCCATAGCCCCGGGCAAAAACGGCATCGCCAACTCTCCCGAGCGGTGGGCTATGATGCCCGCCATGTCTTCGAAGCTTATTGGTATTATTCCAGCGGTTCTCTTGCTCGCGTCCTGCGGCAGCGCGACCCTCCACCCGGACGGAGATGGCGGGGGGATGGGCGGCATCAGCGGGACTGGCGGCTCCGGCGGGAAGGGTGGCCGGGGCGGAACCAGTGGCGGCGGCACCGGCGGCGGAATCGGCGGCGGCGGAACGGCCAGCGGCGGCACCGGCGGCAGCGTGGGCGGCACCGGCGGCAGCGCCGGCACATCCGGCGGCGTGTGCACCCCCGGAGCGAAGCAGTGCTCCAGCCTGCAACCGCAGACCTGCAACACGAACGGCACCGGCTGGGACAACACCGGCTCGGCCTGCCCGAACGTCTGCACGGGTGGCTCGTGCAGCGGGGACTGCATGCCCGCGGCGAAGCAGTGCAATGGCCTTCAGCCTCAGACCTGCGACGCCAGCGGCCAGTGGGCGAACACCGGCACGGTCTGCCCGTACGCCTGCAGCACGACAACCGACATGTGCGCCGGCAGCTGCTCGCCCGGCTCGAAGCAGTGCACGAACCTTCAGCCGCAGACCTGCGACGCCAACGGCGCCTGGCAGAACACGGGCACCGCCTGCGCGAATGTCTGCAACGCCGGTAGCTGCGCGACGTGCACCTCGGGTGCCAAGCAGTGCAACGGGCTTCAGCCGCAGACCTGCGACACCAACGGCATGTGGCAGAACACCGGGACGGTCTGCCCGTTTGTCTGCAGCACGACGACCGGCGCGTGTATCGGCAGCTGCTCGCCAGGCTCGAAGCAGTGCATGAGCCTGCAACCGCAGACCTGCGACGCCAACGGCGCCTGGCAGAACACGGGCACGGCGTGCCCGTTCATCTGCAGCGCGGGCGGCGGCACGTGCACCGGCAGCTGCTCGCCGGGCTCGACGACCTGCAGCGGATCGCAGCCGCAGACCTGCGACGCCAACGGCGCCTGGCAGAACGCGGGCGCGGCGTGCGGCGGTTGCACGACGTGCAACAGCGGAAGCTGCGTGGCCGTCACCAACGGCACCACCTGCAGCGACGGCAACGCCTGCACGGTGGGCGACAGCTGCCAGTCCGGGACGTGCACGCCGGGGACGGCGACGACGTGCACGGCCGCCGCCTGCAAGGTGGCGGGGACGTGCAATCCTCAGACGGGCGCCTGCCCGACGCCCACCAACGCGGCGAACGGGACAGGCTGCAACGACGGCAACCTGTGCACGCAGACCGATGCCTGCCAGAACGGCGTCTGCACGGGAAGCAACCCCGTGACGTGCACGACGACGGTCATGTGCAAGGTCGCGGGGACCTGTGACCCGTCGACGGGCAGCTGCTCCGCGCAGACGAACGCCGCCAATGGGGCCAGCTGCAACGACGGCGACCCGTGCACATCGCCCGACACCTGCTCGGGCGGCGCCTGCGTTGGATCGCAGATCTTCTGCAATAACCCGCCGGCCTGCAAACAGAACGCGACCTGCTCGGCCGGCAGCTGCAACTACACGACGAGCGTCCCCGACGGAACCATGGACAGCAAGTGCGGCAGCGCGACGCCCTACTGCCTGACCGGCGGCTGCGTGCGCTGCACGATGGACTCACACTGCACGCAGGCTGGGACGCCGAGCTGCGATCCCACGACCCACACCTGCGTCTGCCGCCGGCCCATGCCCACCAACAAGCTGACGAACCCCGGATTCGACGGCACGTCGGCGACCGGGTTCACCGGGTGGACGGTCTACGAGGCGATCCTGATTGCCGACTCGGAGGCCTGTCCGGCCTCCAACGCGATCTACGTCGCCAATGGCGAAGAAGATCCCAACGAGTGCTTTGCCATCACGCCGGGCACCTACTTCCTCGGCGGCAAATTCCTGGGCGGCCAGGCAGGCGGCTTCGTCCGCGTCCATTTCTACGGCTCGGCAGGCTGTACGGGCACCGACAACGGCACGTCTGACCTGAGCATCCCGACGGGTTCCTCAACCTGGATAACGGGTTTCACGACCGTCGGCGCCCCGGCGAACACCGCGAGCGCCAGGATCGGCGTGTTCGGCCTCCAGCAGTATGTCGATCAGCTGTACGTCAACATGACGAACTCGTTCTGAGGCCCGCCCGGGCGCATCGGTGATCTCTCATATGCTCATTTGAGCGGGTAGCGGAGCCGCGCGCTCACACATCCAACCCCCGGCGCCGCTCGAGACCTCCGCTTGGTTCGCTCCGGGCGCCCGGGATATCATGCCGGGTGGATGGAGTGTAGGGCGCGCCGGGTTGCCGCGTTTGTGTTGCGTCTCGTCCTCGGGCTCGGGCTCGGGCTCGGGCTCGGGCTCGGGACTGGTTGCTCAGGCGGAGGTTCCGGTCGCGATCGGGACGGCGGGAGCGACGCCAATACCCCAATCGGTCCCCTTCCTGCTCTCCCGGGAACGCCCTGCCGGGATCTCGCTCCCTACACGCAGGAGGTCGCGTTCGCCGCGAAGGCGCCCCTCCTGTTCACCGGTGGACCGTCGGCTTCCATCATCTCGACGAACGGCTGGGCAATTCAGCGGACGTTCGCGGGACACTATGGCAATGGCCTGCTGGGCGCGATCGCGCCGGCCGGAGGGTTGGCCGCCACAGTGTCCAGCGATAACGCGCTTCGGGTCTGGCGGACGACGGATGGCGTTGAGG
Organism: uncultured Pseudomonadota bacterium; assembly: GCA_963819375.1. Lineage (GTDB taxonomy): Bacteria > Myxococcota_A > Polyangia > Fen-1088 > Fen-1088 > JADGRB01. The sequence continues at coordinate 10,423 of CAWFVU010000001.1, forward strand.
TCGCGCGCAGCTCGTTCGCCGTACAGCCGTCTTCCGGCGCCACGCTGTACGGTCCGATCCTCGCCTTCGCGCCCGACGGGTCCTCGCTGGCGGCCATCGACGGCAGCGATACCCTCCGGCTGTTCGACGCCGCGACGCTCGCACCACGCTGGGCGGTGCCTTCGGGGCAGGGAGCGATCCACTCGGTCTTCTTCGTCCCCGATGGACAGACAATCCTGGCGGGGGTCGCCGGCGAGTTCCTCCGGTTCGACCCCACGTCTGGTCAGCAGGTCGGCACGCCGATTGTCACCCCTGGCGCGGTGGGCGTCGGCGCTCTCTCGGGCGACGGCCTGGTTCTCGCGACGGCGCTCCCGACGTTCTCTGGTGGCGTTCAGCTCTACCAGGTCGCAGATGGGAGCCCGAGCGGCGCTGGTTCGGTCACCGGCGCGTCCGTCTTCCAGGGCGCCATCGCCCTGTCGCACGACGGCTCGATGCTGGTGGTCGGAACGAGCAGCGACGCCCGCATCTTCTCGACGACAGACGGCAAACTTCTGCACACCCTCGATACAGGCGGGTCGCTGTCGGTCGCGGTCTCACCTGACGACGCTTACGTGGCAGCCGGCCTGCACGCGCTCACCATCTGGCGGGCCTCCGACGGGAGCCAGGTCTACAACGGGGGTGAGTTCACGGTGACCACCCCTGCCGCGCAGTCCCCGGTGGCGAGCGCGCTCGCCGTGGCCGAAGACGTGGACGACGCCTTCGTCTGGGATCCGGAACAAGGGAGCTTGCTTCGGACGCTCATGGGATCGAGCCAATCCGAGACGGTGACGTTCGATCCGAGCGGGCAGCTGCTGGTCGACTCCGGCAGCGCCGGGACGTTGTGGGATCTCACGATGACCGCACCGGTGCGGACGGTTAACTACCTCAGCACCACCCAGCCGCCGGATTGGTCGAGCGCGCTCATCTTCACGCCCGACCGCCTCTCGCTGATCGGTGGCGGAGACAACGCCAACCCCGGCGGCATCCGAATCTGGAGCGCCGCCGACGGCAGTCTTCAGCGCGCGTTCACAGCTCACGCGGCAGGGCTGACGGCGTTCGCGATCGATCCTTCCGGTCAGCTGCTCGCGACCGCCGGGTTCGACGTCGACGCGCCGACGACGGTTGAACCACCTGGTGGCGTGGCGATCAAGCTCTGGAGCCTCGCGACGGCGACGCTTCAGAACACGCTCGGAGGCGACACCGACCGAGTCCTCTCGCTCGCGTTCTCGCCCGACGGAGCCTCGCTCCTGAGCGGGGACAATGCCGGCCTCGTGCGGCTCTGGTCGGTGAGCGACGGTGCCGGGGTGCTGGACTTGTCGCCGGCATCCGCCCCCCAGGGCTTCTCGATCCAGTACGGTCGCTCCGTCGCGTACTCGCCGGACGGGCGCTGGGTGGCCAGCAGCGGTCTCGACCTCACCGTTACGAACGGCTTTTCGGGCGCGGTGGAGATTCTGGTCGGCCAGCGACGGCTCCGCCACGCGACACCTCCTCTCGCCCGCCGACTCGAATATGGGGCCGATCAGCTGGTCTTCCGACGGCCGGGTCATCGCCGCGGCGGCGTCCGCGGGTATCCGCGTTTGGTGTGTCGACAGCCTGTGAGGGCCGTTGGTACGGAGGAGACCAACTGGGCACCCCCGTGAGCTTGATCTTCGATCCAGCCGAACGCGGCTTTCTTCAGCAGCCTGCTAGTACTACTGTGTTAGTAAACATGCGTCGCTCCGCAGGCGTGGCAGCAGCCGAGATGGCGAGCGAGCATTCTGGCGATGAGCCGACGGAGAGAAGCTATCGAGGCGGGGTTGTGACGTTCAGGTCGTAGCGGGACTTCCCCGTGGTCGGAAACCTCGGGGTACTGGAGGGGCTTTGAGGAAGGCCAGAGGCGCTGGGGGGGAAAGCCGAGCTCGCTCGGCTGCCAGGAACGCGTAGGCGGCGATGCATAAGGCTCCATGGTGGTGAAAGCCGGTCCAGCCGCGGCCTTCATAATGGTCGATGCCGATTTCGTCCTTGAGCTCCTGGTAGTCGCGTTCGATCCGCCAACGGATCTTGGCGAGATGCACGAGGTCGGAGATGGACGCTTTTGCTGAGACGTTCGACAGCCAGTACTTGGTCGGCGCGCTTTCGCCAGTCGGCCACTCGATGAGCAGCCATTCCTCGGAGCGTGGTTCTTTCCGCCAGTAGTCGCGATGCGCGGCTCGCACGCGAACCCGTGCGAAGCGCGAGCGCATGTCACCTTTCGTTCCGCTGCGCCAGCGGATGGAACGCCACGCGGACTTGGGCAGACGAAGAGCAAGATCCACAAGGCTTACCGGCTGCGCGTCTGGTAAACGACGCAGCAGCGTCGGCGGTCTTCCCAGTCCGGAGTACGTTTTGGGAGCGGCTGGCATTTCTCCTTCCGGCCAGACCGTCACCTCGCTCTGAACGCCGGCCACGTAGATGAGGTCGCGTGCCACGAGCTCGTCGCGCAGCTCCGTGACGGTGCCATAGCCGGCGTCCATTACCACTGGCGCCCGCGGCACACCATCAGCCAGGAGGCGATCGATCTCGTCGAGCGCGATCTGCCACTTCTTCTGAAACACGACGTCCTCGGGAACCCGGGCGCCCCGCCGTCTCACCTTATCCTTGGCCCAGATCTCGGGGAGATAGAGGCGATACGCGACCGGAACACTCAGAACGTCGTTGGCCACCGAGAGACTCACCGCGACCTGGCAATTGTCCTGCTTGCCGAGTACGCCGCAGTACTGTCGCGCCACCCCGACTGAGTGCTTCCCCTTCTTCGGGATCCCCGTGTCGTCGATGATCCACGCTTGAATCGGTCCGTGCCGGTCGAACTGCTCCAGCGCCCAAGCGCGCGCCACACGGATGACGTCGCGAGCCTCCCAAGGCGCGTCGGCGACGAAGTGGTGCATAGATTGATGCCGGGACTCGACGTTCCGCGGATCAACTTTCGCTGCCATCGGCTCCACGCTCTTTCGCTCTCCCGGCAGCAGCAGTCCAGCCAGGTAGGCACGCAGGGGCTCGCGCCTATCCGCGTGGCCGATCACCTCACCCAGCCTCGCGACGTACTCTACGAACCGCTCTTCCGTGGCCAGCTTTTTTGCCATGGCCCCAATCTCGGGCAACCATAGCAGACGTCAACTTTCATAACACAGTAGTACTAGGGGTAGGGAATGTCCACTTCTTCGAAGCTGCGCGTGAATCTACTGGTCGCCGAGCAGCCATTGAACCCGAGACACTGGAGCTGGTCGCTGCCGAGGTCCACCGATATCAAGAGACTCGCGCCCGTGGGGCGGGTGATTGCTCCCGCGGCCAGGACCAGCGTGAGTGCCCCGTCCGCAGTCAACGTAGTCTGCTGGAGGGGGATTGGGGGGCTTGGGTTTACCGGGTCCGTGAGAATGACCTGTAGGTCGGCGGCCGTCGGAGTGAACAGAAAACCCTGCAGTCCGAGAGTGATCTCGCTGGATGTTGCCGACACCAGCGCAATCGATGGACGGCCGAATGGGTGATCGAACGTCACCTCGAGGTGCGCGCCGCCTCCGTCGATATCGAGGGTTCCGTCCTGCGGCTCGCCTTGCGGATTGTTGAAATTGATCTGAATGAACGGGTCATAGCAATGATCGCCGTTGATGGTCTGCCCTGGAGACGTGTTCGTAGGGATACTCTCGGTGATCCAGCCCCCCGGACTCGGAATCGTGATCGGTTGCCCGCTGAACGTCGCAGTCGCGTCACCGAATGTAGCGCACTGAGAAGAGGTGCCGTCGCTCTTCCCGACGAAGTTGAACATGAGTTGCCGCTGCGGCGCGCCGGAGTTGAGATCAGGCTGATCCGTCGCATCGACCTGGACGTCGTAGAGCGCGAACGTCCGAATGTCGCCGGGCGGCGCATTTTGAGCACAGCCGGCGAGACCGGCGAGCACCAACACCCAACCCGACGTCGCCAACCCAGGACCATGCGCCATCCAAAGAGTATCGACCGATGACGGCCCGGTCGAAAGGCCCAGCCGCGGGTGTGTCCTTCAGCACGCCGGCCCCTTAGAAGGAGACGGATGGGGTCACCGACGTGAGTCCCTACTTGGCGCCGAGGGCGCCGCCGAGCAGGGCAGTGATGCCGTAGTCGGTGGTCTTCGGGACGCTGGTCCCCTGGATCTTGTTGACGAGCTGGGTGACGAACGCTGGCCCGGCGCCAACGAAGAAGTGGTTGCCCGGGTGCCACAGGAAGGGCACCGTGAACGAGAGGGGAACGGAGTAACCGGTGACGTCGGATGTGAACGTGTAACTCGCGCTCGTGTGGGTGTAGCCGAGACCGAGGCGTGGCCAGGCTGACACCGTCTCTGCGATGGGGATGTCATACCCTATGCGCGCTTCGACCGAGAGCGTGGTTCCCCCGTTGCTCGTCGGAATGGCCGTGACGCCCAGAGGAGGGGGAGGTAGCGTGATTGACACGTGGTCGATCCCGAGCTGCGCGCCGATCGACAAGCGCCGGGCAACGAAGTAGTCGACCGAGGGCTGGACGACGATACGCGTCGAGCTCGCCCCGTTCATGGTGCTGCTCTCGTGCACGATGGCGAATTGCGGGCCCTCGTTCATGAAGGGGAGGTCGACGCTCAAGAGGAGCTGCCCCTCCACGCCGAACGTCGGCGACGCCGCGGCGGACGGCGCAGGAGGCACGGGCGCGACGGGCGCGGGTACGGCATCGGCGGGAGCTCGCGCGGGTCCCGCGGGTGCCGGCGCCACTTGCACGGAAGGCGCTGCGTCGTCCGGCAGGGTTGCCTCCGGCGGAGCCTCGGGCGTCACCTCCTGTGCTCTCGCCGGGTGGTGCGCGGCGACGGTGAGCAACGTGATTGCGAGCGCGCGAATCTTCATGCGGTCCCTCGGTCCGAGTGGTCGACGAGCGTCCACTCTACGCGAACACCTGCTCGGGCCCCATCGTCAAACGAACAACCTGCAGCTCGAGTGGCCGACCGGTCGCGACCTTCGGTGATATGATTCCGCTCGTGGTGAGGGGGCGGCTCTTTGGCGTTCGACGCGGTTGCCGATCGGGGACAGCGATTGCTGGCGTTGCGTTGGCATGCGCTACGCTGGTTGCGTGCCAGAGCGATCTCGACTTGCCGTCCAACCGAAACTGGCAATCGGCCCACTTCGATTACCGAACACGTGCTTCCGACGGCTCCGTGTGCCCTGACATCCTGGGGCCGCTTGAAGATCATTTCGCTGTATTGCAGGGCTATCTGGGTTTCGATTGGCCGGCCGGTGACAAAGTGACGTACTACAAGTTCGTCGATTCAGCCGATGTCTCCGCGAATTCCGATTGCGGGAAAGGAGCGGCCGGCTGCGCGCAGGGTCACACTGTGAACTCGTCGATCGCCTTGGACACGTACGACCTGGTGGAGGCCTATCTCTCCGGGGTCGGCTCTCCGCCGCCGATTCTCACCGCAGGGGTCGCTGTCGTGCTGTCGTGCGAGGCCGCCGACTATGCCAGCCCCAAGCCAACCCAGACCTGGGATCAGCTGGCGTCGATCACGTCTAGCGCCAGTGACACGGTGACGGTCTATGCCACCGGGGCATGGCTGGTCGGCTATCTGCTGGGCGCGTTCGGCCCGCAGCAGTTCGCGACGCTCTACCGCACGCTCCCTTCTACGGCGGATGCAGCCGCGATGGACGCTGCCGTTCAGACCATCTACGGCCAAAGCCTGTCGACGCTCTGGACCGCTGCGCTCAACGAGAGTCAGCCGCGCAACAACTGCGTGTGGCAATGCTCGCAGCCGGCGATCGCGCTCGACGGCGTCGCGTTCGACACTTCGGCGGGCGTGTGCGGCGTCGACAACGAACGTACGTTCACGGTGCCGGCCGGAGCGGCAGTCTCGTTTTTGTCCGCGGGCGCCGTGTTCGGCCTCGGTCCGTGCGGCCGAACCAATCCTCCAGACGACGTCCTCAACGGTGGCCTCGCGGGTGGGATGTTGGCGCTCTATGACCTTCCAGCCGACTCGTACTATTTGCAGTACAGCACGGCGTCGGGAACGATCACACCAACCGGCGACGCGTCGGCAGCGCTCAGCCCTGTTTGCACGAGCGCGACAGATGTGACGGCGCTGAACGCCCCGACAATCTTCGTCGCGGTTCCCCCCTCGAACGCCAACTGGTTTCTGCCGCTTCCCCCTCCGCTCGCCGACGGCAAACCGCCCCTCGTTGAACCCGTGCAGACCGCGACGGCCGCGTCCCTCTGCGCGTCGTGCGACACCACCTCGTGCACCGACGCGTCCAGTGCAGGAGCCTGGACGACCGGTGCTGTCATCAACATCGAGACCGACTCGACGCAGCCCTTCAGCCGGTTCATCTTCAACTGGCAGTGACGCATTCATTTCAACCGACGTGCTGGTGCGGCACCCGACGACCGTCGTGATCTGATTTCGACGATCTACGGTGCGCCGTCGACCAGCACGAGCGTGGGGGTCTCGCTGACGTTCACGCTGACGGCGTGGTTGCTCACTGTCGCCGGCGTGGCGGTGCCCGTCGCCGATCCCGCCGTCAGCGTCACCGCGGTCGCCGAGGAGATCGATCCCGGCAGCGCGAGCGCGTAACCGTTGCTCACCGAGCCATCGCTCGTCGCCATCCAGAGCACGTAGGCACCCTGGTTGGCGGACGCGTCGTAGAAGCGCGCGATGTCGAGGTTCGGCTTTCCCGATGGGGCCGTCCCGGCATAGCGCATCCCGCCGAGCCGCGCGCGTACGGTCGCCAGGTAGTACCAGGCGGTCTTGGGCTGCTCGTCGCCCTTCTGGGTGAGGACGCCGCTGGTCGAAAACTGCACGTCGTTGCTCGGGCAGGCGGACGCCGAACCGGTGCAGTTGTCGCGCGAGACGAACAGGAACGCCCGGTCGATGCCCGACCCCAGCAGCGCCAGGAAGGTCCGCACCAACCACTGCCCCTGCACCGCCTGCGCGTCGGCGCCGCCGATCGCCGGGGCGCGCAGCCGCGAGCCCGGATCGGTGTCGTAGCCAAATTCGGTCAGCCAGACCTCCTTGCCCGGCAGATTCTGATCGCGGTACGCGACGACACCCGCCAGCGCCGTCGCGATGCCGCACGCCTCGGGCGCGATCCCGGGCCGCGGGCTCTTGGTCCCGAATGGATCTGGCCCGAAGCAGTAGTCGTGCACGTTGAGGACGTCGGCGGGGAAGCTGCCGCCTCGGTGCGCGGTCGCCCAGGTGCGCATCCCGTCGAGGTAGCTGGTGACGTTGGTCAGCCAGTCCGATGATGCGCCCGCGCCGGCCAACCCGGCGAGCACCAGCTTGGCGGCCGGGTCGGCGCTCTTGACGCCGAACGTCCCGCCAAGCCGGCCCTGATCGCCGTCGTAGTCCGCGCTCGACATGGCGGCGGCCGCCGCCGGCGAGAACACCGGCGAGCCATCGGCGTTCACCCAGTTGGCGTCCGGCTCGTTGCCGTCTTCGAAGTAGCGCAGGAGCCCGAGCCCGGTGCGCGCGGCCTGGCCCGACGCGAGCTTCAGGTTCGCGGTGGGGACCGCCTTGCCGCCGTAGCGCGCGGCGTACTGGTAGAGGAAGCTGGCGTGAGCGACATAGGACGCGGCCAGCGTCACGTCGGCGCCGGCGGAGACGGGCGGCATCGCGCCGCCAAGGAAGTTCACCGAGCCTTCGATACAGGGAAACGGCGTCACGCCCGCCTGACCGAGGGCCGCGTAGTAGGCGTCGAAGTCCCAGGCGCCGGCCACGTTGGTAAATGACAGCTGGTTGTTGGGGTAGCCCGGATAGCCGGCCGCGCCGTTGCCTTCGTTCCAGCTCCAGTCGTGGTACTCCCGTACGTTGCCGACGGCGGCGAGCTTCGCGGGATCGTCGTCGATGAAGCCGTTGAGGCCGAGAAAATCCCCCACCAGCGGCCCCGTCGCGACGTTGCCGCCCGCAGTTCCGCCCGCCCCGGCACCGCCCGCGCCACCTGACGCTGCCTCTCCTGCGCCGGCCTGACCGCCGGTGCCCGACAGGTGGCCAGCGGCGCCCCCTGTCGCCGCGCCGCTGCCCTGCGACCCACCGCCGCACGCCAGGAAGGCGACAGACGAGAGGCCCAACATCGACGGTCGGCAGAGCGCCACGCGCTCATCGTAACACGGTGCCGACCGGACAGGCGGGCGGGCAATCAGTCCTCGCTGGCGTGCAGGGCGCGGCCGAAGGCGTCCATTCGACCCCAGCAGCCCGGAATGCCGAGCAGCTCGATGCGGCCGAGCGGCTCGGGGATGGCCGGATCGATGATCATGTGCTTGCCGTCGGAGTCGAGGCCCAGCAGCGTACGAATCGCGAGCAGCGGCGCGCCGGTCGCCCAGGCCTGGGGGCTGCACGCGGTCGGGTACTCGACCGGATAGCCGGTCTTCGACCGCGGGTAGCCGCCGAACGCCTCGGGCAGCCGGCCTTCGAACACGTCGGCCGCCTCCAGGATCGCGCGACAGATCCGGGCCGCCTCCGCCCGGTAGCCGTAACGCCGCATCCCCCAGGCGATGAACGAGCTGTCGTGCGGCCAGACCGTGCCGACGTGGTACCCGATCGGGTTGTACGACCCTTCGCTGGAGGCCATGGTGCGGATCCCCCAGCCCGAGAAGAGCTCGTCGCTCATCAGGTGCTTGACGCACTTGTCGGCCTTGTCCTCGTCGGCGATTCCGCTCCACAGCAGGTGGCCGATGTTCGAGGTCAGCGAATCGACCTTGCGCTTCTGGCCGTCGAGCGCGAGCGCGAAGAAGTTGCGCTCGGGGATCCAGAAGTCCCGGTTGAAGCGGCGCTTGAGCTCCTCGGCCTCCTTGTCCAGCCGCTCGGCCAGCGCGGGATCGTTCCAGATCTCGCGCGCCAGCCGCGCGCAGCGTTGCTTGGCGTCGTAGACGTAGCCCTGGAGCTCGCAGGTGGCGCGCGGCGTCGGGGCGATGGTGCCGTCCGCGAAGGCGATCGAATCCCACGAGTCCTTCCAGCACTGGTTGTCGAGGCCGGTCTCCATGCGCCGCTCGTATTCGACGTAGCCGTCCTTGTCGCGGTCGCCGTAGTTGTCGATCCAGGCGAGCGCCGCGCGCGCTTCGCGCTCCAGCTCGCGCGCCAGATCCTTGTCGCCGGTCCAGCGCACGTACTCCTCGAGCAGGATCAGGAACAGCATCGTCGTGTCGGCGGCGCCGTAGTAAGGGGACTGGGGTCGGGCCTCGAAGGCGGTCAGCTCGCCCAGCCGGATCTCGTGCAGGATCTTTCCCGGCTCGGCGTCACGGAACGGATCCTCCTTGCGCGCCTGCACGATCGCCAGCGCGCGCAACGTCGCGGCCGCCAGCTCCGGCACGAAGGGCAGCGACTGGAAGCTGGTGAGCACGCTGTCCCGGCCAAAGACCGCCATGAACCAGGGGAGGCCCGCCGCGGGGAGCGAGCCGGGGGTGATGCCGGTCTCGAAGCGGAGGGCCGCCAGATCGACCAGGCTGCGGCGGTAGATCTTGCTCAGCGGATCCCAGGTGGCGATGAGCCGGGGCGCGCCGGCCACCCAGGCCTGCAGATTCTTGTCGCGGGAGGGATCCAGCAGCGCCGAGGTGATCCGCGGGCGCTCGACCTCTTCGATGTCGGCCCGCCGCCCTCGCGCCGACACGTCGAAGGTCACCGACCAGGAGGACTGGGCCGCGAGCTTCACCTTGAACACGAACCCGTCCCCGCGGAGCTCACCCTTCTTGTTGCTCTTCACCACGGTCTCGCGCACGAAGTCGTCGCGGCGGTAGCCGAGCGTCAACGTCCCGTCGTCGACGTTGGTGTAGACCTGACCGACCTTGGCCATCTTGTCCTTCACCTCGAACAGATCGGCAAAGTCGGCGGCGACCTCGAGCTTGACGTCCAGCTCGACCGGATCCTTGCCGTGGTTCTCGATCTCAATCGTCTCCTCGAAGCCGGCGGAGACGCAGCGCTGCCGCATCACCGAGAGGTGGGAATCGACATAGATCGTCCCCGTCGTCACCGCCTCGAAGAACTGGACCTTGAAGTAGGTCTGCTCGTCGACCGACAGCGTCTTCGGCCGGATGCCGCCGACCGTGAGGATCCAGCGCGACAGAAAGCGCGTGTCCTCCATGAAGAGGCCATGGGTCTCGGTCGGCGAGGCGTCGAAATCGCCGCGCCGATCGCTGACGACGAAGGTGCTGCCATCGAGGATGCTGACGGTGTCAAGGCTCATGACAGGCCTCCTTTGTCTACGTCGGCCGCGAACGGCGATGCGACCTGCAGCCCGAGCATCACGCGCGTCCCGAAGCCGCGGTCGCCCGCCAGACGGGCCTGGCGCCGCATCGAGGCGATGTAGGGGTTCAGCTCGCCCTTGAGCAGCTTGCGCATGATCGTCTCGTCCGCGCAGAGCAGCGTGGCGTCGGCGGGCCCGCTGGTGTCGGGGATGAGGACGACGTACGTCCCCTCGACGGCGAGGGTCGCGAACGGCTTGCCGGCGACGGTGATGCGCAGCCGTCCGTAGACGCCGGCCAGTCCGGGCGCGTTGCCCCCGTGCCACTGGGGCTGACCTCCTGCCTGCGGGCTCTCTTCGTTCGCCATCCGATGCCTCCCGGCAGGACTATCGACATGGCGCCCGGCTCTCGCGAGTGAGCCGTTGCCTCAAACGGGACTGCGCGATAGCCGTCTCGAGCGTCGGCCGCCTCGATCGTGGTGCCAGGTTCCCCGACCTCCGCCCCGTCGGGTGCGGGTCACAAGCTCTTCTTGAGCCGCGCCAGAATCGGGTCGCGCACGCGGATGATCCCCATTCGAGGATGGGCGAGGTCGAACACCAGCCCGATGACCGCGGCGAGGAGCACCGGCGCCACGAACATGCCGAGCGCCCGCATGCGGTATTCCAGCCCACACCCGTAGCCGACCGCGAGCATCGCCACGGCGGTGACCAGAATCAGCACGATGAACACCGTCGGCGGCAACGGGTTGTCGAGCGCCTCCACGTGCTCCTCGCCGGCGTCGATCATCGCGTTGGTCGACTGGATGAGGAGCGCGGCGGTCGGCGAATGCTCGGCCCGTCCCGCGTCAGCCGCGCGCGCCCAGATCTGCTCCACGATCTGGGACGACTGGCGCAGGAGCACCTCCGTCTGATCCCGATCGAGGCTGGGCTCGGCGACGGCCAGGCGTACGTCGACGTACCGGCGCAGCAGAGCGCGCAGCTCTTCGCCGCGCGCGTCGTCGAGCAGGCGGGTCCGCAGATAGGTGGTCCCGATGTCGTTGGCCTCCTCGAGCACGATGTGCTTGCGGGCGTCGTAGCGCCCCTGCGCCATCGAAAAGGTGAACCCGATGAGGAGGGCCGCCAGCCCGAGCAGCGCGGCCTGCCAGGCGGTGGCGTGCGACTTCTCCCCTTCGTCCATGCCCGGCGCGGCGCGGAGTCCGAGCCGGTAGCCGAGCTGGCAGGAGGCAGGCAGCCCCAGGAAAAGGGCCAGCATGATCAAGACGTACGTCATGCGCCTAGGGTGGAGCGCGCGAGGCCTGAACGACGGTCAGCTTGCGGATGAAAATCGTCCCCTGCGAGCGGCGCGTCGACTCGCGCCGACGATCGCCGCCGAGAGCGCGGCCAGCGCCAGCGCGATCGCGGCGGCGCCCCCGAAGAGAGAGCGCAGACCGAGACCGGCGCGATCACGGAGCGGAGCGATTCCGAAGGCGGCCAGGCCGTACCCGACCTGGTAACAGGCGATGAGCTGTCCGGCCGGCGCGTCCTGGCGGCCGAGGCTGATGGTGAGTGGGAGCAACGCCGAGCAGCCGAGACCCGCCAGACCGAAGGCCGCCGTCCCCAGCCCCGGCGTCGAGGACGGAGCGAACGCCGTGGCGACGAAGGCGAGCGCGATCACCCAGGGGAGCAGGCGAAAGGTGCTGGGCCCGGAGAGCCAGCGATCGATCGAGGCAAAGAGCACACGGCCCGCGGTGGTGGCAGCCCAGAACAGCGTGAGCGTGACCGCCGCCAGCCCGGCCGGGGCACCGAGCACGCCCTTCATGTAGAGGATCGCCCAGTTGCCGTTGAGCGTCTCGACGATCCCGTAGCAGAGCGCGAACGCCGCGAAGAGCCAGAACTGGAGCGAGAGGAGGCGCGGTGATTTCGAGCTGACGTCGCCGACGTCCCGACCGGTCTCCTGCCTGTCGGCGCCGAGCGGGAGCGACACGGTCCAGACGATGAGGGCCGCCAGGAGGCCCCCGACAGTGAGCGGCAGGCCCCACCAGATCCCGAACCCGACGAACAGGGCGACGAAGACCGGCGCCAGCGCCGTCCCCAGGCCGAGCAGGGCGTTGAGCGCCAGCACCGCCACGTCGACCCGGCGCGGAAACAGCGAAGCCGCCAGCGAATTGACCACCGGAATCGTCAATCCGAAGCCGATCCCCATGAGCGCCGTGGCGCCAAGCAGAAACGCAAACGCCGCAGCATGCGACCCCAGGACGAAGCGGCTCGAGACGAGCAGCGCCATCGACGCCAGATCGGCGCCGAGGCCCAGAAGGAGGACGCGTTTTTCTCCCCACCGTCGAGCGAGGCGGCCGCCGAGCAGCGCGGCGGTCACCGCCAGGACGGTCTGGGGCACGAACATGACCCCGTACTCGGCGTTCGACAGATTGTGCGCGTGCGTGTCGGTGAATACGCCGCTGGCGGCCGGGAAGGTGACCAGGGCCAGCCCTTGCAGGAGGCCCGCCGCGTAGACCGCGCCGACCTGCTTCCAGCTCCGGACGCTCGCCGCACGTCCGGCGCTGGCCTCCCCGACGGTCACCCTGGCGTCACCCCAGGCGCTGACGCAGGTGGTCCCCGACGCGGAGCGCGTTCGCCATGGCGGTCAGCCCGGGGTTCACCGCGCCGATGCTGGGGAAGAAGCTGGTGTCGACGACATAGAGGTTGTCGAGCTCGTGCGCCTTGCAGTTGACGTCGAGCACCGACGTCTTGGGATCGGCGCCGAAGCGGACGGTGCCGGCCTGATGCGCGACCGCGCCGATCTCCATCTCGTTCTTCAGGTAGAGGTTGCGGGGGACCAGGTGCTCCGGGTGCATCCCGAGGTTCCCCAGCATCGACTTGAGCTGATCGGCGAGCTGCCTGGTCGGGACCTCGTTGGTCTTGGTGTAGCTGAGACGGATGCTGCCGTCGCTCTCCAGCGTGACCCGGTTCTCGGGCCGCGGCAGGTCCTCGGTGCAGAGCCAGAAGTCGACGCCGTGCTTGGCCAGCATCTCCAGCGACCAGAGCGGCGCCAGCTTCGCGATGTGCTTCTCGCCCCGGAACATCGGCGCCTGTGACTTGCCGACCATCGAGATGTTGCCGAGCGGGTAATCCGTGCTCGGTCCCTTGAAGTAGAAGTCGTTCACGCCGAGCGTCTTCTGATAGCGGGTCGGGTTCGGCTCCTTCGAGACCGCCATGACGACCTGGTTGTTGTGGCACATGTAGTTGCGCCCCACCTGATCCGAGCCGTTGGCGAGGCCGCGCGGGTGCTTGTCGTTGGCGGAGGCGAGCAGCAGGCGGGCCGAGTTCGAGGCGCCGCAGGAGACCACCACGATCTGGCCCCGGTAGCTCTCGACGGCTCCGTCGCGCTCGACCTCCACCTCGGTCACCGCGGTGCCGGCCGCGTTGGTCTTGAGCCGCGTCGCGCGCGCGTTGGTGAGCAGCGTGACGTTGGGGAAGGTCAGCGCCGGTCGGATCGCGATCACCTCGGCGTCGGACTTGGCGTGCACCAGGCAGGGAAACCCGTCGCACTCGGCGCAACGAACGCAGGTCGAGAACGGCATGTTGTTTTCGGTGAGCATGATCCCGCAGGGGGCGTGAAACGGCTGGTAGCCGGCCCGCGCCAGATCGTCGCTGAGCTGCTGGATGCGCGGCTCGTGCGAGACCGCCGGGTGGGGATAGGGCGCGCTGGCGGGCGGGTCGATGGGATCCTCGCCGCGGTTGCCGTGGACCTGGTAGAGGTTCTCGGCGCGCGTGTAGTAGGGCTCGAGATCGGCGTAGGAGATCGGCCAGGCGGGCGAGAGGCCGTCCTGGTGCTTCAACTCCCCGAAGTCGCGCTCGCGCAGGCGGTAGAGCTGGGCGCCGTACATCTTGGTCGCGCCCCCCACGTGGTAGTAGACGCCGGGCTGAAACGGCTTGCCGTCCTTGGTGAACCAGATCTCCTTCGAGACGTAGCGGCTCTCGACGAACACGTCCTCGGCGTCCCAGTTTTGCTTCTCGCGCGGCAGCCACCCGCCGCGCTCCAGGATGAGGATACGCTTGCCGAACGGCGCCAGCTCGAGCGCCAGCGTGCCGCCGCCCGCGCCGGAGCCGATGATGATCACGTCATAGGACTCAGACACGGGCCCCTCCCTTCGCCTGCGCTGCTGCGCCTTTGGCTCCCGCGGCGACGCCGATCGGGGTCCCGAAGCGGATCACGTTCTTGATGCCGCCGTGGTCCGGCGACAGGATGTCGGTGATCTGCTCGGGCGCAAAGTGCCCCGTGATGAGCTCCCGCACCGGCCCTGGCCAGCGCGCGTTGAATTTCCCCAGATCGCGGATCGACGCCTCGAACGCGGGCGGCCCGGCGTTGACCGTCCCGTAGAGGAGCTGATTCTCCAGTACCAGATTGCGCATGATGCGCTCGGCATCGAGGCTGACAGGCGTCTTGTGGCCCGGAACGCCGGTGAAGATGAAGACGCCGTTCTTGCCAATCGCGGGAAGAGCCGCAAAGGCCAGCGCCGCCGAGCCGGTCGCCTCGTAGATGAGAATCGACGTTCCCGACCCGCTTGGCGAGGTCGCCGACCGGAAGCTTGCCCGACTCGATGTAGCGGGCTCCGATCTTCTCGACCCAGGCCGCGCGCGGGCTGCTGGCGCTCTCGCGGGAGTAGATCCAGGTGTCGAAACCCCGCACGAGGAGCGCCAGCGCGCCGAGGAGACCGACCGGCCCCGCGCCGAGCACCACGGCGTTCAACCCCCGCTTCTCCTCCTTGGCCGGATTGACCCAGGGCATACGGACCAGCACCGAGTCGAGCTCGATGAGCGCCTTTTCCGCGATGGTGAGCGGCTCGGTGAGGACCGCGATGTCGGCGATCTCCCGTGGCACCACGTGCATGTTGTCCGCCAGATCGACCACCTCGTCGGTCATGAAGCCGTGCCGGCGCATGATGCCGCGCTCGGTGTAAGCGCCGGTGACACAGAAGTCCGGCCGGTTGTGGTGGCAGGGGCGGCACTCCGGGTTGCCGCAGGGGCGGCGCACCGTCGTGACCACCAGAATCGCCGGGCTTGAGGTTCGTCACCGCGCTGCCCACCTCGACGACCTCGCCGAGCGACTCGTGACCCATCACCAGGTACGGCTCGCCGGACGGCGGGGCGCCGTACTCGAAGCGGGCGATCTCGTGGTCGGTCCCGCAGACGCCGACCTCCAGCATGCGGACCCGCGCCTGCTGGTCCCCCTCCAATTGGGGGGCCGGACGATCGACCAGCCGAATCTTCTTCTCGGTCGGGAACATGGCGATTGCACGCATCGATGAACCTCGTTGCAAAGGTGGCTACAAACTCCGGGTGCGGTAGTCGGAATCTCGTCAGGCAGGGTGAGGCTTGAGGCTTCTGCCTGCGACGACCGGGCCTGCCACGCGCTCCTCGCGCTGGTGGAAGGTCGTCTCCTCGTGCGCCGCCAGCGCCACCAGAAAGCGCCCGTCGATGAGCGCCGGAACGCGCTGAATCGCTTCGCCGAGGGACTCGAGACCCGCGAAGAACGGCAGATCGCCCTTCTCGAGGTTGCGCTTGATCCAGTCGATGGGATCGCGCGCCTCGATCCAGTCCATCTCCTTCGTGTCGGCGAACAGCGCCCGCACCGGATCGGCGGTGGCGCTCACCGTCCGGATCGGATGGCCGTGGCCGAAGCGGGGCGCGAGCGCCGCCGCCAGCTCGAGGCTCTGCCGTCCCGGGCGAACCAGGTTGTTGGGGTGGGTGACGATGAGGACCCGTTCGAAGTGAGCGACGTCGCCGTGCGCGATGAGCGTCGGCACGGGAGAGCGCCGGAGCGCCTCGGACTGCTCGCTGTCCGGCTGAATCCGGTCGCGTGCGTGCCATTCATTGATGAGCAGCGTCGCCTTTTCGCCCAGGATCGTCTCGAGCAGACCCTCGGGGACCGTCTCGGCGACGCGAAACAGCGTGCGTGATTCGAGACCTTCCTTGGCCAGCCACCCCTCCGCCTCGGTCGTGAGGCCACGCTGCGCGGCCTGCTCGGCGGGGGATGACTCCGTGCGCGCGAAGCTCGCCGCCAGGACGATGCCTCCGTCGCTGGTCGCCAGCTTCCCCGCCAGGGCCAGCACAGGTCGGGTCGAATCGCCCCAGACCGGAACGAGGACGGTCTTTCCCAGCGTCGCGGCCTCCTCGGTCACGGCGGTCACCCGCTTGCCGAAGAAGCTCACCAGCGCCGGCGTCACGACCAGCGACGCCAGGATGACCACCAGCACCGCGTTGATCGTCTGCTTGTCGAACAGGCCCAGCTTGGCGCCGACCAGCGTGGTCGCCAGCGTCGCCGCGGCCTGCGAGCCCGAGAGACCGGACATGACGCCGACCTCCGGCCAGGTGAAGCGGAACGTCCGCCCCGCGATGACGGCCGCCAGCGCCTTGCCGCCGAGGACCGCCACGGTGAAGATGAGTGCGATCCCCAGGGTCTTGGGATCGACCATCACCTTGGGCTCGAGGAGGATGCCGACCGAGACCAGGAAGATGGGGATGAACAGCGTGGAGCCCATGAACTGGAGCCGGTCCATGAGCGGGCTCTCCTCGGGGACGGCGCGGTTGAGCCCGAGGCCGGCGAAGAAGGCGCCCACGATGCCGTCGATTCCTGCGGCCTCGGCCATCACCGCGCCGACCAGAAACGCCGCGATCCCGAAGATGAACCGGTAGGCGCGGTCGGTCCCCACGTGGGCGAAGAACCAGCGCGCCACGCGGGGGAGCCCGAGCAGCGACCAGACGGCGAGCACCACGAGACCGACGGCGATCCCGAGGAGCTGCAGGCTGAGGGTGCCGCCCGGCGTGACCGTCCCAGAGATCACCGACAACACGAGCAGCGCCGAGGTGTCGGTCACCGCGGTGGCGCCGACGACCGTCGCGACGGCGCGGTTGCGCGCCAGACCCATCTGCCGAAGCAGCGGATAGGTGACCAGCGTGTGCGAGCCCCAGTTCGATCCCATCAACACCGCCGCCGCCCAGTGATAGTGGAGCAGCCGCGCGCTGACGATCCCCAGCGTGAACGGGATGGCGAACGACAGCAGCGCGAAGGTGATGGCGGCCTTCTTCATCTTCATGAACAGCTTGAGGTCGAGCTCGAGGCCCGCGCTGAACATCAGATAAAGCAGACCGAACTCACCGAGCGACGACAGCGCGATCTCCTTCGAGGCGAGGGCGCGCGTGCCGTGCGGCCCCAGCGCCATTCCCGCCAGGACCAGGCCAACCATGGCGGGGAGCCTGAGGGACTCCGCGATCTTGGGCGCCAGGATCAGGGCCAGGATGAGGATCGCGTACGCCAGCGTGGGGCCGGCGGTGATCCGATGCAGGATGTCTCCAAGCAGGTGAATCGCGGACCTCCCTGTGCTGGGTGAGCGACCTGCAGTTTGCGACTGGTCCGCCGATCTGCCATTCGCGCGATCTGAAATCAGCCTTCGCCGTAACGGTCTCCTGTCGATTGCTGGCCATGTTGACGCGTGACCGGCGGCGACGCGGTCGAAGGAGAGAGTTCCATGCAACCTGGTGTGGGCGAGGTCTTGATCGGAGCGAGCAACCTGATCGCTGCGCGGAGCCAGATGGCGTTCACGCTGGGGTTTCACATCCTGCTGGTGCCGTTCGGCGTCTGCCTGCCGCTGTTCGCGCTGATCGCCAACGCCTACGGGCTCCGGCATGACGACGAGGCGGCTTTGCGGCTGGCGCGCCGCTGGTCCTACGCGATGGGGGTGACCTTCGCCGTCGGCGCGGTCACCGGCACCGTGCTGTCGTTCGAGCTCGGGATCCTCTGGCCCGGCATGCTGGGCCGCTTCGGCGACGTGTTCGGGCTCCCCTTCGCGATCGAGGGGCTCGCCTTCTTTCTCGAGGCGATCTTCGTGGCGATCTACATCTTCGGCTGGGATCGACTCCCGCCGCGCCTGCACCTCTGGCTGGGCGCTCCGCTGCCGCTGTTCGCCGTTCTGGGCGCGTTCTCCATCATCGCGGCGAACTCCTGGATGAACACCCCCCGCGGGTTTCAGCTCGACGCGGCGGGAAGACCCTTCGCGGTCGATCCCTGGGCCGCCATCTTCAACCCGGCGCTGCCGCACGAGCTGGCGCACTTCCTGCTCGCCATGTTGCTCTGCGCAGGCTTCGTCCTGGCGTCGATCTACGCGGTCGGAATGTTGAAGGGCCGTCGCGACCGGCTGCACCGGCTGGGGTTCCTCATCCCCTTCACCATCGCCGCCATCGCCACCCCCATGCAGATGATGGTCGGTGATCGCGCGGTGCGCGAGGTGGTCAAGCTGCAGCCGGTCAAGTTCGCCGCCATCGAGATGCTCGCCGAGACCGCCACCCACGTTCCGGAGCGCCTCGGCGGACGCATGAAGGACGGCGTTGCGACCGGCGGCATCAAGGTGCCGGACATGGCGTCGTTCCTGACCGGATTCCACGCCGACACCAAGATCGTCGGCCTCGACAGCGTCGCAGCCGCCGATCGCCCCCCCGCCACCATCGTTCACTGGTCATTCGACGTCATGATCTTCACGGCCAGCGCGCTGGCGCTGCTGTCGGTCTGGTTCGTCTTCGTCTGGTGGCGACGGCGCGATCTCCCCACCACGCGATGGTTTCTTCGCGCCGCCGCCGCCGCCGGCGCCGTGTCGTACGTGGCGCTGGAGGCAGGCTGGGTCACCACCGAGGTGGGACGCCAACCCTGGGTCGTCTACGGTCTCCTGCGCACGTCGCAGGCGGTCACGCACGCCCGCGGCCTCTGGGGCTCGTTCGCGATCGTCGTGGCGATCTACGCGGTGGTCGGCACCGGCCTCGTGCTGGTGCTGCGCGCCATGTCCCGCCGCTGGCGCAGGGGAGACGGCGACGCGCTCCCCGGGCCGTACGCGCCGCGTGGCCCCATCGTTCTTCCCGCCCCGGGCCCGCTTCCCGCACCGGCCGCCGTCGCAGGGAGGGCACCGTGAGCACCGTCGTCGCCTTGATTCTCTGGTTCGCCGTCACCTGCTACGCGATCTTCGGCGGCGCCGACTACGGCGCGGGCTTCTGGGATCTGACGGCCGGCGGCGCCCGGCGAGGAGCACGGGCGCGCGCCCTCATCGATCACGCGATGACGCCGGTCTGGGAGGCCAACAATGTCTGGCTGATCTTCGCGCTGGTGGTGCTCTGGACGGCGTTCCCGCGCGCGTTCGCCGCGATCATGTCGACGCTCTACCTGCCTCTGGCCCTGGCGGCGGCCGGGATCGTGCTGCGCGGATCGGGGTTTGTGTTTCGCGAGGCGACGAAGGCGTTGAGCGGGCGCCGCCTGTTCGGGGCCACGTTCGCGCTGTCGTCGGTCGTGACGCCGTTCTTCCTGGGCTCCGTCTTCGGGGCGATCGCGTCGGGGCGGGTGCGCGCCGGCGACACGGTGGTCGACCCGATGGCGCGAATGTCGGGCTGGTGGAACCCGACGTCGATCCTGGTCGGCGTGCTGGCGGTGTCGAGCGCCGCTTTTCTTTCAGCGGTCTTTCTGGTCTTCGACGCCCGCCGCCTGGACGAGACGCTCGACCGTTCCTTCAGGTGGCGGGCGGTGGGCAGCGGTCTCGTGACCGGCCTCATCGCGATCGCTGGCCTGTTCATCATCCGCAGCGACGCGCCGTTTCTGTTCCACGGTCTCGTGCACGAGGGGCTCCCCCTCGTGCTGATCTCCGGCGCCTGCGGCGGCGCCGTCGTCGTCCTGCTCACCCAGGGCATCACCCGCGGCACGCGCGCGCTCGCCGTCGTCGCGGTGGTCAGCGTGCTCGCCGGGTGGGGCGTGGCGCAGTACCCCTACCTGCTGCCGACCTCGCTGACGCTCGAGGCTGCCGCCGGCGCGCGGCGCTCGCTGGGCTGGCTGGTCGTCGTGTTCCTCGTCGCCTGCGTCACCGCCGTGCCGGCGCTGTTGCTGCTGTTCGTCCTCGATCAGCGCAGCAAGCTGCAGCACGGCGCGGCGGTCGAAGGGGAGGAGGCCGAGAGCCGCCACCGCGTGGTGATCGTCGGCGGCGGTTTCGGCGGCCTCTTTGCGACGCGCGCCCTCGGCTGGTCGCCTGTCGACGTCACCCTCGTCGACCGCGAGCCCCATCATCTCTTCCAGCCGCTCCTCTACCAGGTCGCGACCGGCATCCTCTCCGAGGGGGAGATCGCCCCCTCGCTGCGGCACATCCTCCGCTTTCAAGAGAACGCCGCCGTGCTGCTGGCGGAGGTGACCGGCTTCGACCTCGAGCGCCGGGAGGTTCAGGCCCGACGTCCGGACGGCGCCCCGATCGTGCTCCCCTACGACAGCCTGATCGTGTCGGCGGGCGCCGGGATGTCCTACTTCGGGCACGACGAGCTGGCCGAGCACGCGCCCGGAATGAAGACGCTCGACGACGCGCTCCGGCTGCGACGGCGCCTCTTGCAGTCGCTGGAGATGGCCGAGCTCAGCGAAGATCCCCACAAGCAGGAGGGGTGGCTGACGGTGGCCATCGTCGGCGCCGGCGCGACCGGCGTCGAGATCGCCGGCCAGATCCGCGCCCTGACCGTGCGCGCCCTCGGCACCAGCTTCCGACGAATCGACCCGACGAAGGTTCGCGTCCTGCTGCTCGACGCGGGCCATGAGCCGTTGGCCGCGTTCGGCGACCATCTGTCAGAGATCGCCGCGCGCGAGCTCGACAGCCTGGGCGTCGAGCTGCGGATGGGCGTCAAGGTCACCGCGGTCGACGCCGAGTCGGTCACCTTCGAGGGGCCGGGCGGCCCCGAGCGGATCGAGGCGCGCACCGTGATCTGGGCGGCGGGCGTGCAGGCCTCGCCGCTGGCCCGCCTGCTGGCCGAGGCGTCGGGCGCCGTTTGCGACCGGGCCGGCCGGATCGAGACCCGGCCCGACTGCACCCTGCCGAAGCACCCGGAGGTCTTCGCCATCGGTGACATGACCAGCCTCGATCGGCTCCCCGGCGTCGCCGAGGTCGCCATGCAGGAGGGGCTGCACGCCGCCAGAGCCATCCGCCAGCGGGTCGCCGGAAAACCGACGAACGCGCCCTTCCGGTACCGAGACCTCGGCAGCATGGCGACGGTCGGGCGCTTTCGGGCGGTGGTCAGCCTCAAGGGGCTGCGGGTGGGGGGCCTCCTCGGCTGGCTGACCTGGGCGCTGGTTCACCTCACCTTTCTCACCGGATTCGCCAACCGCTTCGCCACCATGTTCCACTGGGCGCGCACGTTTCTCGGTCGCAGCCGCAGCCAGATCGCCTACAGCGCACGCTTCACGAAGACGCGGCCGTCCGCGCCACGCTGATTCACCGCGCCGCGCCCTCGGGCGCGGACTACCCCGAGGAGCGGCCGGCGCGATCGGTCGACCCTGGCCGGCGACGATCACCGCCGGCCGGGCGCAAATACTCGCGCGGGGTCGCCTGCAGGCGTTTGCGGAACACGCGGTGGAATTGCGCGTAGCTGCCGAACCCAGAATCCAGCGCCGCCTCGAGCAGGTTGGTGGAACCGCTGGCCATCAGCGCCACGAACCTCTCCAGCCGAAGCCCGTTCCGGTACTCCACCAGCGACGTTCCCTTGAGCGTCTTGAAGACGCGAGCCAGGCGCGAAAGGCTGATGTTCAACGCCGCGGCGATCTCTTTTCCGCCCATGCGCGGATCCCTGTTGAGCATCTCCACCGTCGCCGAGACGAGCGACTGGCTGGGCGAATCACCCGCAGGACCGGCGCGGCGCCCCAGGAGGCCGCGCACCGGGTCGAGCATCGACCCGAGCATCGAACAGAGGATGGCGGCGTGGGCCTGCTTCGCCTCGTCGAACGGGGCGCCGGTCAGCCCGGCGTCGTTGAACATCATCCCGATCGCGCCGCTGGTGGAACGGATGGGCGTCTTGGCCACCCATCCGCGTCCCGCGACCCGGGTCTCGCCGCGCTGGTGCTCGATGATTGGGCAGTTCTCGAACACCGTGAAGTGCACCCCCTCATCCGCCGAGCGACGCAGCGCTTCCTGATCGGTCTCGCAGAGATCGTAGATGACGTGATGCTCGTCGACGACGGCACACGAAAGATCCATCCCCCACGTCCCCAGCATCACGTTGCGCGACGGATCGAGCACGAAGACGCCGGCGCGCTTGAGCCCGATGCGATCGCGCGCGAGCTCGATCGCGCGGCGGAGCAGGAGGTCCGTGTCCTCGATGGAGCGAATCTCGTCGAGGGCCATCAGCAGCGAGGCCAGTCCCCCACGTGCCGATCGCGCCACGACTTTTGGCGCGGGTGCGTCGGGCCACACGGTGCTTGGCCAGTTCGCACGCCGCCCCGTCATCTTCAACACCACTTAATATTCCCAGAACTTTCCCTTCCGATCCAACTCCGAGTCTTGGATCGCCCAGATCGCCCCGGATCGCCCGGAAGAACGGGGCGGAAATGGGGGCGGCGCCCCGGTCTCTTCCACCGTTCTGACCGGCTGAGCCGTGAGCCCGTTTTGGTCCGCCGCGGTGCCCCGGCCCGCCGCGAAACAGCATCCGGCCTCGCCGTTTGACTCCGATGCCGCGCGCGCCGTACGGTGTTTTCGATGCGCTCCATCCATTTCATCGCGGGTGATTGAGCGTTGGCCAATCGATGAGCCTCGGGCGCCGCAAGGTTGGCCTGGAAGAGCAGTCGCGGTGGGTCTTCAACCGGATGGCGGCGTTCTACCCGGCCCGCCCGGCTTACCCGGCTGCGCTGCTCGACGCGCTCGCCGAGCTCGCGGGTCCGGTCGGCAGTCGGATCGGCGATCTGGGCGCCGGGGTGGGCCACCTCGCGCTGCCGCTGGCGGAGCGTGGCTACGAGGTGGTGGCGATCGAGCCGGCGCAAGCGATGCTCGAGCAGCTGCGCGCGGCGGCGACGGAGAAGGGGGTCACGCTGCGCGCGCTTCACGCCGCCGCCGAGGCGTTGCCGCTCGAGGCCGCTTCCCTCGACCTGGTGATCATCTCCGACGCGCTTCACTTCCTGGACACCGAGCTCACCGCGCGCCAGATCGCGCGCGTGCTGGCGCCACGGGGCGCGCTGGCGCTGGTCACCTGCGGGTTCGGGCAGACGCCGTTCATGCGAGGCGTCGTCCGGCTGATGGAGGAGGCGGCCCCGCGCAGACCGCGCGCGCTCACCCAGTCGATCGTTCACCTCTCCGCGCTGTCAGGCGTGCCGCTGACGAACGAGCGGCGCTTTCACGACGAGACGCCGATCGATCACCCGACCCTCGAACGAATCCTGCGCTCGATCTCGTTCATCGGGCCGGCGATGAACGTGGCGCGCTTCGCCGCCCTGCGCGAGCGCGTCCACGCGCTGCCGGAATCGCCGGCCTGGGCGCGAACGTTCGTGCTCCGGTCGGGGCGGAGTAAAGCCAGGCGAGCCCCGGAGAAACGCCCCGCGCGGCACAAATGAGAGGTGGCCTGACCGGCTATTGGGCCGGCGGCGCTGCGACCAGAATGGCCGGACCCGGAGTCTGGTAAGAGCCGCAGCTCGTGACGTCGATCCTGGTCGTTTGCGGGACAGCGAGCGCGTCGCCGTTCAGGTCTTCCAGATTGACCGACACCTCGTACGTCGCATAGTTGGCCTGCAGAAGGATGTCCTGGCTGCCGGACGAACGGCCGCTTGGACACATCTGCGGATAGTTGGCGCCGTCGATGTTGACGGCCACCCACGTGGCGTGGACCGCGTCGCAGGTGACTGCAGCGCCGGACGGGCTCTGAATCTGCCAGTCGACGAAGAGATCGGACTGGCACCCGTAACCGTCAATTCCGCCGTCCACGCCGTTCGCCGGGCCGCCTCCAGCACCGGCCGAGCCGCCGGCCCCGCCGCCGCCTCGACCGCCGTCGCTTCCGCGGAGCGTGCTCGAGCCGCAACCAAGCGCCAGCAACCCCGTCCCCAGAACGAGCGCCAACACCTCTCCGCGGTTCATGGAGGCACTATATCTCGCTCGCGACTCCTGCGAATCCGCCGCGCGCCGTCGAGCGCGCTGCCAAGCAGATCACGCGGCACTCAGCTTTCTGAGGGCGAACGAGATGGGATGAAGCAATGTCGCGAAGTTGCGCGACGGACAGAATGGTCCGTAGGTTGCTCCGTGAGGTGGTCATGAGGCGATACGTTCATCTGGCCGTGGTGGGATTGGCAATCGGACTCACGGGCGCGTGCGGCTCCGTGAGCAGCACAAATGACGGCGGAACGGGCGGAACCAGCTCCGGCGGGCACGGCGGCAGCGCGGCCGGGACCGGCGGGAGCACCGGCAGTGGCGGAACGACCGGCAATGGGGGGACGACCGGCAGCGGTGGAAGCAGCACCGGCGGCCACGGCGGTGGAACGGGTGGCGGCGGCGCGAGCGGCGGATCGGGCGGCGGGACCGGCGGCGACGGTGGAAAAGGTGGGATCGGCGGCAAGGGCGGTACCTCGGGAGCCGGCGGAGCCGGCGGGGCCGGCGCATCGGCGGGGCATCTCTGTGGGCCCGACTCGACCTGCACGACGTGCACGACCGGTGCCTGCTGCGGCACGGGATGTTGCGCGTCGGGCGAGTGGTGCGACACGAGCGGCTCGGTGCCGACCTGCAAGTGCAACGCGGGTCCGGCCTGCGCCGCCGGTGAGTTCTGTGCCTCTCCGGTCGGCGGCGGCCCCATCTGCGGCATCCGCTGCTGCGGCGGCGACGCGGGAAGTTGCCCCGTTTCGCGCCGGATGTACAAGCGAGACATCGAACGGCTTGATGACGAAGCGCTCGGCCGCATCTCCGACGAGCTCCGAAAGATCCGGCTCACGACCTACCAGTACAAGACCGATCCGGCCGCCGCGCCGCGCCGGCTCGGATTCATCATCGACGACACCAAGACGCCGTATCCGATCAACGCCGACGGAAACTCCGTGAACCTCTACGGCTACGTCAGCATGGCGGTGGCCGCGATCCAGACGCAGAGCCGGGAGATCGAGGCGCTTCGCGCGGAGGTCGCGCAGCTCCGCCGCGCGCGATCAAGCCGGCGCCCAGCTCTCGCCCGGGGTGCGCGATGAAGCCAGACCGAGGTGCACGCGCCCCCGCTCGCCCGATCCGCCACCTGAGTTTGACGTTGCTGATCTTGGTCGGCGCCGCGTGCGGCGGCACCACGACCAGCGCCGACGGCGGCGCTGGGGGCGGCGCGGGTGGTGGTGGCCACGCATCCGGTGGTGCATCCGGGCAAGGCGGCCACGGGGCCATCGGCGCCGGCGGCGGCGAGCCCGGTCAAACGCCCTGCGGCGACGGTCAGTTTTGTGTGACCGGAGAGATCTGCGTCCACCCGAGCTGCGGCGGCGGCGTCGCCGTCTGCACGCCTCTTCCGGACGGCGGCCAGTGTCCTTCGGGCTGGACCACCTCGACGCTGTGCGCGTCCGGAGCGGGTCCCGGGTGCGTCCCGCCGCCGTGCACCCCACCCGCTTCGTTCTGCGCCAGCTTGCCTTCGAGCTGCGGCGGGACTCCAACCTGTAGCTGCCTTCCGACCAACGTTTGCGGAGGCAACGGCGGATGTCAGCTCGTCAGCGGTCTTCAGGTGACCTGCGGCTCAGCCTGATTGTCCGAGGCGGCTTCAGCCTGCCCCGAGGCCGCGCAACAAGGCCGCGAATTGAGCTGAGCCCATCCGGCGCACGATGCGAAGCGGCCGCTTGCGCAGCTTCGCTTCGCGGCGCGCGCTGCGCACGGCGTTGTGGCTGTTGACGTCGGTGACGACGACCACCAGCTCCGACCGCGCGATGAGCGCGCGGAGACTTGAGGCGGCCGTCGCGCTCGACATGACGCCTGTGTGCAGCTCCAGCTGATGGCCGCGCGCTTCGGCGACCTCCTGCAGAAGGTTGCCGCTTCGATCGACGCCCCCGATGATTCCGATTTTCATGTTGTCTTTTATAACAGACAAATGTCTTGACCGTCGGTGAGACGGGTGGCAAATAGAAGCCCATGACGTTCACGGACCTCGCCTCCTCCTGTCGCTGACGCGGGAACGCCCACTCCGGGCGCTCCGCGCGCGACGTCACCAGGAGGGATCGCATGTCCGTCTCATCTCGTTCGTGGAGAGTCCGTTCGCCGTATGTCCTGCTCGGGAGCCTGGCCGTCCTGTTCGGCGCCGCCTCGGCCCTGGCGGCGGCCTCGGGGTCGGAGACAGCCAGCCCGCCACCGCTGGCACCCCCGCCCATCACCGTGCTCACCTCCAAGCCCGGCGTCGACCCCGGCCTGATCTTCGTCGCGCCCAAGCAGAATCCGCCCAGCGCGACCCAGGAAGGGCCGGAGATCATCGACAACCAAGGACGGCCGGTCTGGTTCCAGGCGGTCGGGGCCAACGAGCAGGCGGCGAACTTCCGCGTCCAACAGTACCGGGGCGAGTCGGTTCTGACCTGGTGGCAGGGGAGCGGCGTCCCGACGGGCCCCGGCGAAGGGCAAGGGGTCGATTACGTGTACGACCACGCGTACCACCAGATCGCGGTGGTCGCCGCGGGCAACGGCTACCAGGCCGACCTGCATGAATTCCGCATCACGCCGCGCGGGACGGCGTTCATCACGGTCTACAACCACATCCCGTACGACCTCTCGTCGTTGGGCGGATCGGCCAACGGCACCGTGATCGACGGCGTCGCGCAGGAGCTGGACGTGGCCACGGGCAAGGTCGTCTGGGAGTGGCACAGCATCGATCACGTTCCGCTGTCGGAGAGCCAGGTGGCGGCGCCGACCTCGGCCACCACGCCGTACGACTACTTCCACATCAACGCCGTCAACTTTGACGAGGACGGGGACGTCTTGATCGACGCGCGCAACACCTGGACGGCCTACAAGGTCGATCACCGCACCAAGGAGATCATCTGGCGCCAGGGGGGCAAGAGCTCGACGTTCGCGCTCAGCACCGGCGACAACGGCACGCAGACCGCCTGGCAGCACGATCCCGAGTTCCTCGACGGCCGCACGCTGCGTTTCTTCGACAACGAGGCGGCCCCCAGCGTGCTGCCGTATTCGCGCGTCGTCTGGATCCGGCACAACCCGTTCGACCGGACCTCGACGGTGGTGAAGCAGATCGTCCACCCCGACAAGATCCAGGCGGGCTCGCAGGGGAACGCGCAGGCTCTCGATCGGGGCCACACGTTCGTGGGTTGGGGCGCCACCGGCCGCTTCTCGGAGTTCGACGCCGCCGGCAACCTCCTGTTCGACGCCACCGTCCCCACGACCGGCGGGTGGGACACCTACCGCGCCTACCGCTCCGTCTGGCACGGGACGCCCGACAGCAAGCCGACCGCCACGGCCCAGAAGAACGCCGACGGCACCGTCACGGTGCACGCGATCTGGAACGGCGCCACGGAGGTCGCCCGCTGGATCGTGATCGGCGGCGAGCGCGCATCGGCGCTCTGGCCGCTCGGCGGGGGCGAGTGGAACGGCCTCGACACCTCCATCACGCTGCAGACTGACGCGCAGCATGTGGCCGTCGTGGCCCAGGACGCCCACGGCCGACTGATTGGACGGTCGACGTCGACCGTGGTCACCCGCTGACACTGTCCGATCGGCACCGCACGTCCGGGCGAGGACGCTCGCGCGTGCGGCGCTCGATTGGTCAGCTCAGCGCGGCGGATCGAGCTGGACCGTGTTGTCCGGGACGTATCCCACGCGCCCGCCGGACAGGAAGACCACGCGCCACCCGTCGCTGAGCTCGCGCGACACGGTGACCTCCTGGCCCGCCGCGAGGGCGGTCAGCTTGGGCGCGACCGAGGACGGCGCGCTCCGGACGTCGGTCGTGAGACTGATGTGGCCAGGGAGCCGAGCTGGGCCGTTCGAGCTCGCCACCTTCGGCTGAATCGGGGGAGGCGTTCCCACCGGGGGCCCCACCACGACGCCACAAATGAATTCCCTCCAATCCGGCGCTGGGGGATTCGCGTAGATGACCGGTGGCGGGGCGACGCTCGGATAGACGCCGACTTGAGCGACGATCGCGCGCGCTCCGGGGATGCCGTAGCTCACGCGATAGATCGAGCGATCGACGACCATGTCGCACCCGACCTCGGCTCCTTTTCGAATCGCTTCGTTGAGCACGACGCCCAACTCCGTGCCCGCGGGCGCGCGGACCTCGATGACGCCGATCGAGTAGAACGGCATTGGCGGGAGGCGATCGATGTAGGCAGCCGGCTGCGTGGGCGTGCGGCCGACCGCGCGCGCGTCGGTCAGCACAAACGTGGACGAGAGGCACCCAGCGAGGAGAAGAACCGATCCCACCACTGGCACGACGATTCGTTTTTCGGGAGGCACGCCTCATTTAACCGCGAGGCCGGTCCAGCTGGCAATTGCGCGCCGGTGGCAAGGGCGGTCTATGCTCGTCCCGTGCGCTTCGCGGTGCGGCACGAGACCCTCTACCGGTACAGCGTACCGGTCGTGCTCGCGCCGCACGTGCTGCGGCTGACGCCACGAGCGAAGAGCCAGGTCGCGACGCGGTCCTTGGTGGTGAGTCCGGAACCGATCGCGCTGCGCGAGGAGACCGACGCCTACGGCAATCTGGTGGCGCGGGTGACCTTCTCCGACCGAGCGACCGGCGAGCTGCGCATCGAGAGCCGCTTCGAGCTGGAGACGTCGCCGCCGCAGCCTGCGTTCGAGCCGTCCGAGCGGCTCCCCTGGGCCCAGCCCCTCGCGGATGATCTGATGGCGTACCGGCCGGGAGACGCCGGAATCGATCCCGCCGTGATCGCCTTTGCGCGGGCGGCCGCCGCCGAGGTCGGGCAGCAGCCGGTGGCCTTTCTCGACCACCTCTGCCGGACCATCCATGCGCGCGCCGACAAACAGATCCGGACGTCGGGCGACGCGCAGGCGGCCGCCGAAACCCTGGCCAGCTGGCAAGGCGCCTGCCGCGACTTCACGGTGCTGTTTCTCGCGGCCGCGCGGAGCATGGGAATGCCCGCGCGCTTCTGCAGCGGTTACCAGTCGGCCGCCGACACGCCCGACGGCCGCCGCTATCTGCACGCCTGGCCGGAGGTGTTCCTGCCAGGCGTCGGTTGGCGTGGATGGGATCCCACCCATGGCGTCGCCGCGGGCGAGGGGCACGTGGCCTTGTGCGCGGCCCCCGATCAGGCGGACACGATGCCGGTCGTCGGCGGCTTCTACTTTGCTGGTTCGTCCGTCACCTCCACGCTCGACTTCGACCTGCGCATCACGACGACGTGAGCGCGGCATGACTTGACCGCGGCGCCGAGGCAGCGTCTGATCGTCGCGGTTGCGCAGCACGCCACTGTCACGGCAGTCGATGACGTGAGCGGGCGGCGAGCCCGACAGGGAGCCCCCCATGCGATTGATCCCCGTGAAAGGCCTCGGCCTCTCCATGACTTTGCTGGTCTTTGCCGTCGGCTCGGCCTGTAGCTCGGGCTCTCCCTCGGACACGGGGTCGACGGGCGGCAGCGACGGCATCGGCGGGAACGGGACAGCAGGGGCGAGCGGGGGCGCCGGCGGCCAGACAGACGGTCGCGCCGGCGCGGGTGGAGAATCGAGTGGCGGTCGGGGCGGGAACGCGAGCGGTGGCGGCGGAGACCTTGGAGGAGGAGGAGGAGGCGGCGGATCCTCGGCGGCCGGTGGAACCGCGGGCGGTCGCGGCGGGAACGCGGGCGGCGGCGGAAGTGCCGGCGGTCGCGGCGGGAACGCCGGAGGTGGCGGGAAGAACACAGGCGGTGGATCCGGCGGCACGTCGGCAGGCACGGGCGGCGCGGCGGGCACGGTCGGTTCGATCGTGCAGTTTCCGCCCGGCTGCACCTGCCTCGGGCTGGGACCGCCCGCCTGCACGCCGACCGGGCACGTCACCTACACACTCGCCAAATCGGCCTCACCGACGGCCGACGAACAGTCGGCCTACACCGCGATCACGTGCGCGATGGACGGCGCGGTGGCCTACTACAACTGCAACACCGCCATCACGAAGCAGCTCAACGTCTCCTACGTGCCGAGCGTTCCCACCGCCGACGGAAACATCAACGGCTCGATCCGCTTCGGCGGGACGCAATACATGGAGTGCGCCACGGCGATGCACGAGACCGCGCACGCCGTGGGGATCGGCACCGCCTCCAACTGGGGCACCTACTCCGTGGGCGGCGTCTTCCTCGGCGCGAGCGCGATCGCGCAGCTCCACGCCATCCCGGGCCACGAAACCGACACCTTGCACTCCGACACCCAGCACTTCTGGCCGTTCGGTCTGAATCAGGCCAGCGAGGCGCAATCGACCGCGGATCTCGTCGACCACTGCCTGATGGTGATCGCGATCCGCAAGGACCTCGGCCTGCAATAACGTTGAAATCGTCGGCCTGATCCCCGAAGGTGGACGCGGATGCCGCGCAAGGAGAGTCACGCCGACGACGATGCCGCGAAGTCGCCTCCGGCGTCGAAGCGGGGCGGCCGCCCCGCGACCGGAGTTTCCTTCGTCGTGACGATTGGGATCGCCTGTCTCGCGACACTCCTGGTGATCCTCTGGACGGTCCGCTCCTCGCAGGAGAAGAGGGGACACGTGGGTCCCTCCGGCTTCCGCATGTGAGACCGAGTCGGTCTAGAGCTTGATCGGACCAAGGTCGGGCACCGCTGTCACCTCAGTCGCCCCTTCCCTTTTCTGCGCGTCGAGCTCGACCAGCAGACGCTCCACCTGGCCGACCAGCAGATCGATGGGGAGGTCACTCGAGGAACCTGGCTTCGAAACCTTCTCCAGCCCTTTGCGCAGCAAGCCGGCCGCGGGCCCGGCCCGATGCTGTTGTAGATGGTGCAGGCCCGCGGCGATCTGGATGAGACCTTGCACGCAGAGACGCCGGTCGGCGTCGTCGACCTTCCGCCAAACCTCTTCCCAGAGCTCGTGCGCCAAAAAGTACTCTCCGCGATTGAACGCTGCACGCCCCGGCTCCAGCTGTTCGGAGTCGTCTGCCATCAGCCCGCTCCTCGGAGCGTCTTGGCGATCTCCCTGATCTTGGTTCGGACGAACTTGCAGGGCTCGTCGTCGTCGCTGGCGTTTGGCCAGAGAAGCTCCAGGTGCGAGCCCTTGATCGGAAACGGGAGCGGCTTGGTCTTCAAGTGTGGCCGGGTCGCCCGAATCTGCCTGGCCACCAGCGCGGGGATCGTCGCCAGCATCGCGGTGCCATCGATCAGCGCGCCGAGGTTGGCGAAGCTGGAGACCGAGCAGCGAATCCTGCGCGTCTTGTCGAACATGTCTTCGACGATGCCGCGCAGATCCCCGTTGTACGACACGATGACGTGATCGTGCGCGAAGTACTCGGCCTCGGTCAGCCGGCGCAACTGTGCGTGGCGGGGGTCGTAGAGGCAGGTGAACCCGCCGTGAAACAGCGGCTCGCGCCGGATCGTCGCCGGGAGCTCGTCCGCGACGGTGACGGCGGCGGCCAGGCCGGCGCCGAGGGCGGCCGCGACGGTGCGGAACTGGACCGGGATGGCGACGACGCGCATCCGCGGGGCTTCCTTCTCGAGCGCGCGGAGCAGCGGCGGCAGCAGCCAGAGCTCCGTCGAATCCGAGAGACCGAGGCGGAGCGTGCGATCGTTGGTGGCCGGGTCGAAGGTCGGGGGCATCAACGCAGCGTCGACCAGCGCCTGCAGGTGCGGCTGCAGCCCCGCGCGCAGCCGCTCGCCGCGGCTGGTGAGGGCGAGGCCGCGACCGCTCCGCGCGAAGAGTGCCGCCCCGATGGTCGTGGTGAGCCGGCGCAGGGCCGCGCTGACCGCCGGCTGGGTCATGTAGAGACGATGCGCCGCCTCCGTGACGCTGCCGCTCTCGGCGACCACCGCGAACACGCGCAGGAGGTTCAGATCGAGGTCGCGTCCATAAATCTTGGGCATGTATCCCATGCATCCTATTCACTGGAGCACTGGGAGGCGAGTGCTCACACTTACCGCATGAACACGACGACATCGACGAAGACCTCGACCACTCCATCCAAGATCAGGCTGGGCTCTTCGGGGCCGGAGGTCTTCCCTCTGGCGCTCGGCTGCATGGGGATGGGGGCCGGCAGCTTTTACGGCAACAGCGACGAGCAGGAGGCGATCGCGACGATCCACGCCGCGCTCGACCGCGGGGTGAACCTCATCGACACCGGCGACTTCTACGCGATGGGGAAGAACGAGCTGCTGGTCGGCAAGGCGCTGGCCGGCAGCTGGCGCGACAAGGCCCTGCTCAGCGTCAAGTTCGGCGGCCTGCGGGGCCCCGACGGCGCCTTCCTCGGGTACGACGCGCGGCCGGCGGCGACCAAGAACTTCCTGGCGCACAGTCTGTCGCGCCTCGGCGTCGATCACATCGACGTCTATCGTCCGGCGCGCCTCGACCCCGCCGTCCCGATCGAGGAGACCATCGGCGCGATCGCCGACATGGTGAAGGCGGGCTACGTCCGCTACATCGGCCTCTCCGAGGTCGGCGCCGAGACCATCCGCCGCGCTGCCAAGGTGCACCCGATCTGCGATCTGCAGATCGAGTACTCGCTCGTCAGCCGCGGCCCGGAGGCGACGATCTTCCCCGCGCTCGCCGAGCTGGGGATCGCGACGACCGCCTACGGCGTGCTGTCGCGCGGGCTTCTCACCGGCAGCAAGCCGACCGGGGCGGGCGATTTCCGGGCGCATCTCCCCCGCTTCTCGGGCGACAACGGCGAGAAGAACCGGGCGCTGGCGCAAACGCTGGCGCGCCTGGCGGCCGACAAGGGGGTCAAGCCCGCGCAGCTCGCCATCGCCTGGGTCCGCGCCAAGGCCGCCTCCCAGAAGGTGACCATCATCCCGACGATGGGCGCCCGCAACCGCACGCAGCTCGCCGACGCGCTGGCCGGCCTCGACGTGAGCCTCACCGCGGCGGAGGTCGCCGCGCTGGAGATCGCGGTGCCGGCCGCCCAGGTCGCCGGAACCCGGTACGCAGCGCCGTTCATGACGACGCTCGACAGCGAGAAGTGACGCCGCGAGGTCTGAAGCGAGCTCAGAAGTACCCGCTGGCGGCGATCGCGGCGACGGTCACCGTCGCCATGATCGAGGCGCCCGCGGGCGTGGGATGGACGCCGTCCGAGGTGTCAGCGCTGTTGGTCGGATCGAAGCTGCTGTCGTAGTGGTCGATGAGGTGGATGGGCGACGACGCCGTGGAGTTCGATGACGCCCAGGTCGGCGTGAGCGCCGCGGCCAGCGCGGCGACATTCGTCAGGCAGTTGCCGCACCCGCTCGGAGAGAGTTTGATGATCTTCGAGACGAAGAAGATGACGTTGGGGTTCTGCTTGCGGAACTCGGCGATCACGGCCAGGTAGGCCGACAGGATCGTGGAGGTGGAGATTCCATCCCAGACGTCGTTCGTGCCGTAGTGCATGAGGACGATGTCGGGCTTCTCGGCCGCCCAGGTCTGCAGCTCGGCGTAGCTTCCGCAGCCGCTGCTCTTGCTACAGGCGCCCCGCGTGCTGTTTTGCGGCAAGTACGTCACGCCGTAGCCGGCGTGCCCTTCGTCTTTCACGCTGGAGGGAGCGCCGCTTCCGCAGGACTGGTTCGTCGTCACCGTTCCGACGAACTGGAAGTTCGTGTGACCGCCCGCCATCAACGTCTCGGACGTGATTTGCGGGTAGCAGGTCGTCCCGGTGACGGAATCGCCGAGCGGCATGACCTTCCAGACGCCCGTGTGGGTCGAGCCGGCCGTGCCGGTCGACCCCCCGGTGCCGGGCATCCCTGCCTTCCCGCCGGCCCCCCCGGTCGCCATGCCGCCGCCGGTCCCCTTGCTTCCTGCCGCCCCCTTTGCACCGCCGGCGCCTCCAGCCCCGCCGGTCCCGGAGGCCCCGCCGGTCCCGGTGGACCCGCCGGTCCCGGTCGACCCGCCCGTCGACGACGAGCCTCCGGATCCGGTGACTCCACCCGAACCGGTCTTTCCGCCGGTTGAAACCACGCCGCCGGTCCCCGTCACGCCGCCGGTCCCGACGGCTCCGCCGCTGGCCGTCGAGCCGCCCGTGGCGCTGGCCCCGCCTGTCGCCGAGGCGCCGCCAGTGCTCGTGCCACCGCCCGTGCCGGGCGATCCGCCACTTCCCGAACCGTCGCTGGACGACCCGCAGCCTGCAATCAAGGCGGCCAGGGCGATGGTGAGAACGCAGCCGTGACTACAACGGGATGTCATGAGGGGGGGCCTCCGTGGATCGGTCCGCAATGACAAGGGCACGGCGCTCGAAAACCTTCACACGAAAGGTGACGCGCCGAAGCGTCCTCAGGATAGCCTCACACCTGCCCGATGTGCGGAATCTGCGTGGTGGTCAGCGATGTCGGAGCGGTCGAGCCCGAGCTGATCCACGGCATGTGCGAGCGGATCGTCCACCGCGGCCCCGACGCCGAGGGGCTGCACGTCGACGGCCGGGTCGGCCTGGGGATGCGGCGGCTCAGCGTCATCGACCTGCCGGGGGACGGCAGCCGATCTTCAACGAGGATCGGTCGATGGCGATCGTCTTCAACGGCGAGATCTACAACTACCGCGAGCTGCGCGCCGACCTGGTGGCGCGCGGCCACACCTTCGCGACGGAGTCGGACACCGAGGCGATCCTGCACGCCTACGAGGAGTACGGCGAGGCGGCGGTCGACGCGGCTGCGCGGCATGTTCGCCTTCGCCATTCACGAGCGGAAGAGCGGGCGCGTCTTCCTGGCGCGCGACCGGCTGGGGATAAAGCCACTGCACTGGGCCGAGGCGGGCGGGCGGTTCTACGCGGCCAGCGAGCTGAAGAGCCTGCGCGATCTCCCCGGCCTGTCGCTGACGCTCGACGAGGTGGCGGTCGATCAATATTTCTCGCTGCTCTACGTCCCGGCGCCGCGGACCATCTTCCGCGAGATCAAGAAGCTGCCGCCCGGCCACCTCCTGGTGAAGGACCCCGGCCAGCCGGCGGTGATCCGCCGCTACTGGCAGCTGCACGCCCGCCCCGATCGCGTCGCTGGCCGGAGGCCGACTGGGTCGGCAGAGGTGCGGCGCGGCCTCGACGACGCGGTCGCCAGCCACCTCTGTCGCCGACGTGCCGCTGGGGGTCTTTCTCTCGGGTGGCGTCGATTCGAGCGCCCTCGTCGCCTCCATGTCGCGCGGCCGGCGCGGGGCGCATCAAGACCTTCTCCGTCGGTTTTCCCTCCGAGTACGCCGCCTTCGACGAGCGTCCACTTCGCGCGGCAGGTGGCCGCCCGCTTCGGCACCGAGCACGAGGAGATGGAGGTCGCGCCCGACATCGGCGAGGCGACCGAGACCCTCGGCCGGATCTTCGACGAGCCGATGGGCGACTCGGGCGCCGTCCCCAACCTGCTCGTCTGCCGGATGGCGCGGCAGCACCTCACCGTCGCGCTCTCGGGCCTGGGCGGTGACGAGCTGGCCGGCGGCTACCAGCGCTACCTCGGCGTCACCGTCGCCGAGTGGTACCGGAAGATCCCCGCCTTCTTGCGGAACGACGTCGTGCGCCGGCTGGTCGACCTCATCCCCGAGTCGCGCGCGGGGCGCACGGGGATCGACCAGGCGAAGCGGTTCGTCCGCTCGAGCGAGCTCCCCTTCGTCGAACGGTTCTTCGCCTTCTCGAGCCCGCTCGAGCGGGAGCGGCGCGAGGCGCTCTACCAGCCGGAGCTGCGCGCGCGGGTGGCGCTCGACTCGGCGCTCGCGCGCATGCAGCGCGCTCGGCGCGGAGCAACCCGACGCCGATCTGCTCAACAAGATCCTCTGCATCGACCAGCAGACCTACCTGGTCGACGATCTGCTGACGGTCGCCGACCGCACCAGCATGGCGGTCTCGCTGGAGGTCCGGGTCCCCTTCCTCGACCACCCGTTCGTCGAGCTGATGGCGGGCGTCCCCGGCAAGCTCAAGATCCGGCGACGGTGAAAAGAAGTACCTCCTCAAGCGCGCGCTCGCGGCCGATCTGCCGGCGGAGATCCTCCACCGCAAGAAGGCGGGGTTCAGCCTGCCGCTGGCGCGCTGGCTGCGCGAGGATCTGCGCGGGATGGTCGACGAGCTGCTCGCCCCCGAGAAGCTCCGCCAGCAGGGGTGGTTTGCGCCGTCGGTGGTGGAGACGCTCAAGGCGGAGCACCTCTGCCGGCGCCGCAACAACAGCACGGTGCTCTGGGCGCTGATGATGTTCCAGCTCTGGGCGCGGCGAGTGGCACCGAGTGACGGCGGCGGTCGCGGTCGTCTTTTGGGTCTCGCTCGCCGCTGTGGCCTGGACCTACGCCGGATATCCGCTGCTGCTGCTGGCGCTGGCCCGCCTGCGCCGGCCGTCGCCGCCTCCGGTGAACAGCGCGCCGCCCGAGCCGGCGGTCACCGTCATCATCTCGGCCTACAACGAGGAGAAGGTCGATCCGCCAAAAGCTGGAGACCACGCTGGCGCTCGACTACCCGGCCGAGAAGCTGGAGGTGATCGTGGCCTCGGACAGCTCGACCGACCGGACGCACGAGATCGTCCGCGCGCTCGCGCCG
The DNA here is from genome assembly GCA_963819375.1 of uncultured Pseudomonadota bacterium. Lineage (GTDB taxonomy): Bacteria > Myxococcota_A > Polyangia > Fen-1088 > Fen-1088 > JADGRB01. The sequence continues at coordinate 46,963 of CAWFVU010000001.1, forward strand.
CGCGGCGTGCGTCTGGTCGTCCTGCCCGAGCGCGCCGGCAAGACCGCGGCGCAGAACCTGGCGGCGGCGGCGGCCAGCGGCGAGGTGCTGATCTTCACCGACGCCACCACCACCCTCAATCGCGACAGCGTGCGCCGGCTCTGCGCCTGCTTCGCCGATCCGCGCGTCGGTTGCGCCGGCGCCGAGCTGGAGTACGTCTCCGAGGGCGGAAGCGCCGTCGGCAAGGGGGGCGGCCTCTACTGGCGCTACGAGAAGCGGGTCAAGGAGCTGGAGGCTGCGGTGAGCACCCTCATCGGCGTCTCGGGCTGCCTCTACGCCGTGCGCGCCAGCGCCTATCGGCCGATCGAGCCCGATCTGATCAGCGACTTCGTCATCGCGGGCGACGTCTTCCAGCGCGGCTTCATCACCGTCTACGGCGGCGGCGCCGTCTCGTCCGAAAGGACGCACGAGGAGACCGGCGAGGAGTTCGAGATGCGCGTGCGGGTCATCATCCGCACCATCAACGCGCTGGTGCGGCGCGCCCGGATGCTGAACCCCTTTCGCTACGGGTTCTTCTCGTTCCAGCTCTTCAGCCACAAGGTGCTGCGCTACCTGGTCCCCGAGCTGCTGCTGGCCATCCTCGCCAGCGGGCTCTGGCTCGCGCTTCGCGGGGGGGCCGCCGCGCCGGTCTACCGGGCGCTCACCGTCGCCGAGCTCGCGCTCTACCTCGCCGCGGCCGTCGGGTGGGTGCGCCAGAAGCTGGGGCTGCGGCTGCCGTTCGTCCACATCCCGTTCTACTTCGTGGTGGTCAACCTGGCGGCGCTCTGGGCGCTGGTGCTCTACCTGCGCGGCGAGCGCAAGGTGACCTGGACGACCGTCCGCTAGAGAGTGCCGTCGGGCGCCAGTTGTTGGTCAACAAACTGCGCGCCAGCGCAACGACTTGCCAACGGAGCCCGCCTGCCAACCTGAACGTTGGCTGTGGCCACAACTGAGTTGGCGGTCGTCGTGCCAAAGAGGCTTCGGCCCGCGCCCCGCCCCTGGCCCGCCGGTTGCTAACTCGCCTCTCCGACGTCTGTCGTCAAAGGAGGCCTTCCCATGAACCGTTTGGTCGTTCCGTCGTCGAGGTGTTGGCGCGTTCTCCGTTGGGTCGGCCTGGCCGCCGCCGGGGCTTCTCTGTGGGCCTGCACCTCTCGCACCCTGGAGGTGCCGACCGTCGTCTCGAGCGTGCAGCAACAGTGGACGTTCACCCAGAAGCTCAACAACAACCTCGACATCCTCTTCATGATCGACAACTCGAAGTCGATGACCGACATGCAACAGAAGCTTCTGGCGCAGCTCCCCTCGTTCATGAACGTTCTCGAGACCCTCCCCGTCACGCCCAACCTGCACGTGGCTGTCGTCTCGTCCGACATGGGTGCCAAGAGCGACAAGAGCCTCCAGTCGTGTACGACGCTCGGCAATCAGGGCCAGTTCTTTTCCCAGGCCGAAGGGAGCTGCCTGGCGACGACGCTCACCGCGGGCGACACGTTCATCTCCGACGTCGACGGGGTCTCCAACTTCACCGATCCGATCGCCTCGGTGTTCCAGTGCATCGGATTTCTCGGCGCGACCGGCTGCGGCTTCGAGCATCAACTGGCGTCGATCGATCGGGCGCTCGGCGCCGACGGGCTCGGGCCGGTCCCCGCGACGAACGCCGGGTTCCTCCGCTCCGACGCTTACCTCGGGATCGTGATGCTCACCAACGAGGACGATTGCTCGGCGCCGACCGACACCACCATCTACTCCGACAACGGATATTCCGAGACCCTCGCCAATCCCGACGGGCCGATCGCCGATTATCGCTGCAACGGCGGACCCCGCGGCGGTCACCTCTGCAAGGATCCGAATTCGACCAGCGGCGCCTATGCAACGCCGCCACTCACTCCGCCCTCCGACGCCACCGGTAGCCCGGCCATGCTCTCGCTCGCCGACTGCAAGGACAACGACAGCGGCTCGAGCGCCCTCATCCCGGTCAGCAAGTTCGTCAGCGACATCAAGGCGCTCAAGCCCGATCCTGACCATCAGATCCTGGTCGGCGAGATCATCGCTCCCGCGGCCCCCTACGCCGTCGAGTGGGTCCCGACGTTGACTCCCACGGGAACCACGGAGAGCTGGCCGCAGGTCATGCACTCCTGCGGCGCCGCCGGAGGCATGGGCGTCAATCCCGATCCCTCCACCCAGACGGTGGGTGACGGGAGCTTCGGCGATCCGGGCGTTCGAGAGGCCGCGTTCGCCCACGCCTTTCAGAACAGCGTGGTGGCGTCGATCTGCGAAGCCGATTACTCCCAGTCCATGATCGCGATCGCCGCCGCGATCGGGCACCTCATCACCCCGCCCTGCATCGAGTCGAAGATTCAGAACGACGCCAACGGGAACCCCAACTGCTCCGTCATCGAGAACCTCACCGACGGCAGCGGCAACCAGACGCACCAGGCGATCCCGAATTGCAACGAGAACGGCAACACCGCTCCCTGCTGGTCGCTGACGCAGGGGATGATGGGCTGCACCGGCCAGTCGTTGAAGGTGACCGACACCGCAGCGAACATGATGTCCGCCGGCGAGGACAGCACCGTGAGCTGCGCGCTCTGCGCGCCGGGCGTCGCGGCCCCCGGCTGCTGAGCCGACTCACCCGTGGTGGTGGCCGCCGGCCTCGTGGAGGTGGCCGTGGGTCAGCTCCTCGGGCGTCGCGTCGCGGACGGCCACCACCTCGACGTCGAAGTGGAGCTTCATCCCCGCCAGCGGGTGGTTGAGATCGACGGTCGCGTAGTCGCCGCGGACGGCGGTGACCGTGGCGAGCTGAGCCCCCTGCGACGTCCGGAGCTGGACCTGCATCCCGACCGTCACCTTCTTGTCGGAGATCTTCCGCAGCGGGACATTGCGCGTGTTCTTGTCGTCGCGCACGCCGTACCCCTCCTCGGGTGTCAGGGTCACCTGCACGGACTCGCCGGCCGCCTTCCCTGCGAGCGCCTTCTCCAGCCCGGGGACGATGCTGCCGACGCCGTGAAGGTAGCCGAGCGGCTCACGCCCCTTCGAGCTGTCGAGGACGGTGCCCTCGTCGTCCTTGAGCGTGTAGTGGATGGTGACGGCTTTCTGGTCGGCGATCTGCATGGTGTTCGGCCGAAGAGCGAACCATCCCGCGGCCCGAAGCGCAACTCCTCCGTACGATCATTCGGCCGGGCGGGCGGCGAGCGTCGCCAGCGGTAACCCGCGCGCCAGCGCGGCGACGTCGTCACGCGAGGAGGTCCCCCCGCCGCGGAGCTCGAGGTGCACCCCGGCGCGAAGCTGGATGAGCAGATCGCAGCTCGGCGGCGAGCCGCCGGTACACTGGTAAAAGCCGTTCGCATCGGCCGCCGGGAGGTCGAGCGCGGCCTGGGGAAACGATGCCGTGCTCATCTTCACCCAGCTCGCGTAGTCCTCGGGAGACATCGGCAGGCGGGCGAGGGTGACCTCGACGCGAGCCCTGCCGCGTGTGTAGGTCCGGCGCACGTAGCCCAAGGAGGGCGAGCTCACGCCAGCGACGAAGCCGTCGACGTCGGGCAGCGCGAGCGCAGTGGCCGCCGGCGCCGGCGTAACGACGGCGGGTTTCGGCGGTGCCGCCGGCGCGGGCGACCCGCTCGGCCCCCGGCAGCCGACGGCCACCGCCGCCAGCAGCAGCGCGGCGCTCGCCAGGCGAGCCGGGTCAGCCACGGCGGGCGCCCTCGCCGCACTCGGCGAGGCGGCGGTCGAAGAAGCGCCGCTCCGGATCGTTGCGCGCCAGCTCGCGCGCGCGTCGATAGTGCGGAAGCGCCTCGCCGGGACGTCCCGCGCGCCGCAGAAGATCGGCGCGCGTCGCCGCCAAGAAGAGATAGTCGTCGAGGCGCGCGAGGCTCTCGATGGCGTCGATCTCGGCGAGACCGGCCGCCGGCCCGCGGGCGAAGCCGATCGCCACCGCGCGGTTGAGCGCCACCACCGGGCTCGGCCGCAGCATCGCCAGGCCGTCGTAAAGCGCGACGATCGCCGGCCAGTCGGTCGACTCGACCGATGGTGCCACCGCGTGGTGCGCGGCGATCGCCGCCTCGAGGGACATCTCGCTCGGCGCGCCGGCTCTCGACTCGGCCAGCGCCGCCAGCCCGCGCGCGTTGAGCGCGGCGTCCCAGCGGGAGCGGTCCTGCTCGTCGAGCGGGATCAGGTCGCCGCGCGCGTCGCGCCGCGCCGGCAGGCGCGCCGCCAGCAGACACATCAAGGCCAGGAGGCCCTTGACCTCGCCGGCGACGCCTGTGACCGGGTGCGCGGCGAGCAACGACGCCAGCCGCAGCGCCTCGGCGCAGAGCTCCTCCCGCACCACCACCTCCGGGTTGCTGCCGTGGTACCCCTCGCTGAACATCAGGTAGAGGGCGCGGCAGACGGCCGGCGTCCGCGCCCGCACGCGCTGCGCGTCGGCGAGCTCCGCCAGCCCGCCCGCGGACTGCAACGTGGTGCGCGCACGGACGAGGCGCTTTTCGACGGCGTCCTCGCCGCTCAGGAAGGCCTGCCCGAGCTCGCGCACGCCGAAGCCGCACAGGTACTTCAAGATGACCATCACCTGCGTCTCTTCGGGCAGACGTCCGTCGCACAGCTCGAACATCAGCCGCAGCTCGGCGTCCACGATCTCCTGGTCCTCGAACGCCGAGGCCACCGTCGGCACCAGCGACCACTCGGTCGACAGGAGATCCGCGACCTCGGGCGCGAACCGCCGCTCCGTCCGCTCGCGCCGGATCACGTCGATGGCGCGGTTCTTCGCCGCCGCCATCAGCCAGGCGGCCGGGTTGGCCGGCACGCCCCGAAACTTCCAGACCTCCAGCGCGTGCACCAGCGCGTCGTGCACGATGTCCTCGGCCAGATCCAGATGACCGAAGCCCAGGAGCCGCACCACGACGGCCGACATCCGCCCCGCTTCGCGGCGGAAGAGGTGCTCGACCTCGGTCGTCGTGGTGGTCGGCTCGGGCGTGGTCACATCCGCATTTCCCGAACTTCACGCACCTCGACGCTGCCGCTCTCGCTCTCGAAGATCGGGCAGCCCCGCGCCAGCTCGGTCGCGGCGTCGAGACTGGCGGCCGTCACCAGCAGGTACCCGCCGACGAGGTCCTTGGTCTCGCCGAACGGGCCGTCGGTCACCGCCTTCTTCTTCCCGGCGACGACACGCCCGCCTTCGCCGAGCGGATCGCCACCCTTGAAGTTGCCGGTCTGCGAGAGCTGGCCCATCCAGGCCCCCCACTTCTTCATGTTCTCTTCCATCTGCTGTGGAGACATCCGCGCCATGTCGCCGCCCCGAAAAATATAGAGATAGTTCGCCATGACATCCTCCTCGTCCGCTGTCTGGAAGCCTAGCCGGAAGGCCCATCCTTCGCCGTCTCTTGGCTCCCTTCACACAGTCGACGTTCGAGCGTCCCCGGGGCGGACATTTATTTTTCGGTTCAGATATCGACGAGCGGGACCTCGGAATATTCTCAATCGATCGGAATCTCGGTCCGCTCGTAGGTGCGCCGCGCACCACAGCCAAAGACCTTTGGCCGTCCAGTCACAGCTTGTCCTGCCAAGCCGCATCGCGGCCAGGATTGCCATCCTTAAGGAACATTTGACTTGTTCCTTTTTAAGGAACATCTTATAAGCCATCTACGTGCGATGCAACTGGTCGGCAAGGACAAGCTGCGGGAGTTCGTGGACCGTCACCCCACGACTAAGGCGTGGATCGCGGCTTGGACAAAAGAGGTCTTGGCGGCACGGTGGCACCGTCCCCAAGACGTCAAGGACCGATACGCATCCGCGAGCATCATCGACAACACGACAGTCATCTTCAATGTGAAGGGAAACGCATTTCGAATGGAAGTTCGCGTCTCGTATCCAACCGGTGTCGTCATGGTTGTGCGTTGCGGGACGCATGCCGAGTACGACAGATGGAAATGAGCAGGACCAAGACTATGGAACCTCGAGTCATCACCACGCGGCAGCAGCACAAGGACGCTCTCCATGAAATTGAGCGCCTCATGGGCGTCGACCCGGAGAAGGGCAGCCCTGAGGGAGATCGGCTTGAGCTGTTTGCGCTCCTTGTCGCAAACTACAGAGGAAAAGCAATTCCCGATCGAGAACCCAACGCCCCTGGAGGCGATCAGGTTCCGGATGGAGGAACAGAACTTATCGTCGCGGGATTCTGGAGCCGTTCCTCGGGAGCCGAAGCAAGGTTTCTGAAGTCCTCTCCGGCAAGGTGCCTCTAAGCTTGCGAATGATCCGCGAGTTGAACCGCGGACTCGGCATCCCGTACGACGTCCTCTTCCAGGACGACCGCGAACAGGAACAAGAAATCGATTGGTCTCGGGTACCCGTGGCCGAGATGGTGAAGCTTGGATGGATTGCCGCCGGTCGGGGTCCTGTCCGAAAGAGCAAGGAGCAACTGGCGCGTACCTTCTTCAGCGACCTCGCCTCAGAAGGTCCGGTGGCGGCTCTCTTCCGTCGAACCGAGCACACCCGTTCCGCCTCCAAACCCGATCGCACCGCGGTTGCCTTGTGGTTGGCGCGTGCCACGAAGTGCGCTCAAGAGTTTCAGGGCGCCGCCAAGTTCGACCACGCGAAACTTACTCTAGAGTTCATGAGGGACGTCGTTCAGTGCAGCGTTGACCACAATGGTCCAAAGGCCGCTCGCGACCTGCTTCTGACGCATGGGGTGATTCTCGTAGTGGTTCCTCACCTGACTCGTACCCGTCTGGATGGCGCCGCGTTTCTCACCCCTGCAGGTCGAGCCGTTATCGCGCTCACCCTCCGTTACGACCGTGTGGACAACTTTTGGTTCACCCTCCTCCATGAGATGGCGCACCTCGCGCGTCACTCAACAAAGACCGGCGTCTTCCTTGATGATCTCGATGTCGCCGCAGGCAAGGATGGCATTGAGGAAGAAGCTGATTCTCTCGCACGAGAGGCGATTGTCTCGCGCCAGCTTTGGTCCCGCAGCGACGCTTCGCGACTACGCACGCCCGCAGCGATCCTTTCGCTCGCAACTCAGCTGCGGGTTCACCCGGCACTCATCGCCGGCCGGCTTCGATTCGAGACCAAGAACTACTATTTGTTCAACAACCTGGTCGGCCATGGGCAGGTTCGCCACCTCTTCAAGGATGAACTTGGGAACGCAGAGCCATGACGATCGGGCCTTATGTTCCGCTCCTCAAGGGAAAGGCCGGAGAATTCGACGCCATCCGCCAGATGCCCCTTTCAAAGAAAGCTACGTTTACGCCGCTTTTCGATATTCCTCAAATGGCCGTCGAGTCCAGCGAAGAGGAGGCGCCCATATCGCTGGACGACTATCTTGAACGAAAGGCCGCTCGAATCGCGAAGGCTTGGGATTGCGATGACCGACCTGTCTTTGTTGATCTCTTCGACACGGATCCATCGGCGCGAACTAAGGGGGGACAACATCCCCTCGTCCGAGTCTTTGAACTCTTACGCGATGCCGGTGTCCCGGCGATACCAACTACCGGTCTAGACCGCGATGTTGCCTATCAGGATGCTGTTCGGCAGATTGTAGATTTGGACATGCGCGGCGTTTGTCTTCGGATGCTTCGCGATGATCTTGCATCTGGATTCGCTCTTTCAGGTGCCCTCAGCGACCTCCTTGGCCGCTTCAAGGTGGAGCGTAACGAGGCGGACCTTCTGCTCGATTTTCGAAAGATCGACGTCGATGGGGCCGATGATGTGGCTGCTACGGCCGCGAAGACCATCAACAGTCTCCCAGGCATCGCTGATTGGCGATCGCTGATCTTCTCGGCGTCGAATATGCCGCAGAGCCTCGCTGACGACGTAAAGACGGGGACGGTGGGAGCCATTGAGCGGATCGAGTATCGGATCTGGACGGATCTCGCCGCGCGCCGCCTGAAGAGGACACCGCTCTTCGGAGATTACGGTGTCGTCCACCCGGAGTTGACGTACATCGATCCGAAGATGGTCAACGCCAGCGCCGCCATCAAGTACACGCTTTCGGACCGTTGGCTCGTCGTCCGTGGACGAAGCCTCCGTCAGAGCCCCGACGGCTTCGGGCAGTTCTATACGCTTTCACGCAACCTCGCCAAGATGACAGACTTCATGGGCTCCAGCTTTAGCTGGGGCGACGAGGAAATTCAGAGAAAGGCTGACCGGAAGGGAACATCCGGAAGCCTAACCACCTGGATCGCGATCGCGACGAATCACCATCTCACGTTCGTCGCAGGCCAGGTCGGCGTGGTTGTCTAGATGGGACGCCAGTTTTCGCGGCGTCCAAGCATCTCCCTCACCGCCCGTCTCAGCTCGGAGTGTGGCACCTCGTCTATAAGACGGCGACATAGGTCCCGCCTGCTTCGGTTCTTTAGGCTGACTCCACCTGTTCGAGTTCCGAGGATCGCAACGATTTCGTCCTTCCAGAACAGCTGCACAAGTGCCTCGATGTCTACCTGAGGATTTTCCTCGGGCTGTCGCAACTCGGAGATTTCAACGACTCCACTTTCGGATCGCGCGGTCCAGATTCCCCACCAGGACGGAATTAGCCGCCGTGCGCGCTTCAGGTGGTGTGGAGAGGTCACAAGGGTGACCCGATTGAAGATGCGATTGTAGATCGCCCGCTGCGTGGGAAGCCTTGCCAGCGAATCGTGCCTGCTCTTGATCTCGAAGCCGTCGAATCGAGACGAGATCGACGCGATGTCCGCGCGAATCTCTCCCCGGAGGAGGACGAGTTCCTCGACGACACGAACGCCACGCGTCTTTTTAAGACGTTCAACAAGACAACGCCGTATCTCGCGATCTCTCGGAGGGTCGACCTCGTCAGGCAGAGGACGGCTCGCCTTCACGATCGCGGCCACGCTACCGTCGAGAGCGTAGTCAGCCGGGCCGTTCGCGGTTTCGTGCTCTTCGATGCGGCACGGGTTATCGGCACTAGGCGCCCCACACGCCCAGCCACGGGCCGCCAGACGCGGGTCAATCTGGGTCCTCCGGGGGCGCCACTCTGCTTCGTCGACTGAATCGGCCAATCAGCCTGCCATAGTACCGCACAGCTCCGACGGCACGAAGAAACCGCACGCGCTGAACGCAAGGCCTCTCACGGGCCCTTCTAGGGATTGCGGACGCAGTCGTCTGTCTGGGCGATCGGCGCGCTGAAGTCGACGACCTCGAAATCGTCGACGGTGATCGTCGAGAACGACAGGGCGGTGACGCCGAGAGTCCGACCACTTCGCGGTCGACGTCCGGTCGTCCGCGAAGGTGAGCGGGATGGTCCCGCCGTCCGAGAGCAGCATCCCGAACTTCTTCATCGCCGCGATGATCACCTTCTCCGAGGCGTTGTAGCCGGAGTCGTCGAAGGCGGCCTTCAGACGGAAGCGCACGCCGTAGGGGGGCGCGTTCGGCGTCGGGGCTGCTCGGGGCTGCCGGCGTGCGAGGCCGGGTGAACGTACGTCTTCTTCCGCATGTACGGGTTGGGGAGAATGAAGCGGATCGCGTGGTTGACCGCGCCGGCGGCCACCTCGTCGGCCGTCGGGAGCAGCGCGGCGATGGGAAATCCGCCGGCGTCCGCCGAGGTGCACTGATCGCCGCGCTCGTTGTCGGGGTAGGCTCTTGGTCGAGATCCCAGCTGATCGCGACGAGCGCGTCGATGGCGTTGCCGTCCTGGGTGGCGTCGTAGAGCTCGTAGAGCTTTTGCTGGCCGGTCTCGACGACCAGGATGTGACAGTCGCCCTGCCCGTCGGTGTTGCCCGAGGTGTCGCAGGTGTAGTTGGTGCTCCCCTCGGCGTTGCCGTTCGCCGGGATCGGCATCTGGAACGGGACCGCGTCGCAGTCCGTCCCGCCGTAGCAATACGGATATCCGCCCGGCATGGGCCCCTCGATCGTCTCCCGTGGCGTCGAGGCATTGGCGAAGAAGAGCGGGATCGAAAAATCGATCTGCAGCCGGCCGCCGCCCCATCCGCCCGCCTTGTCGAGCGCGGCGATGATGGCGTCCGAGCTCGCGTCTTTCGTGAGGCCGGAAACGTCCTTCGTCCAGGGCTCCGGTTGCGTGAAGAGACCACCCACCTCGCCTGCCGCGCCGCCGCTGCCGGTCGCGCCGCCGCTGCCGAAGTCGCCGCCGCCCCCGTCGCGCCCGTCCCGCCGCTGCCCGGAGCCCCGCCGGAGGAGCTCGATCCACAACCCGCCGCGAAGACCCCCGCCAGCAGGTACGACGTCCAGCGGCCTCCACCCATCACCGCAATTTCGGCTGTTCCCGCCAGGTCCTTGACCGGCCGATGGCTCTTTTCTTGAGCCACCGACCGCGGCGGGAGGGACCTCTTTTGCAACGCACGATCCTCGCGGCCTTCGAGAACAGGGGCAGCTCCGAGGAACGCTGCCCGGAGGATTCGGCATGGCGCGCGAAACGATCCGTTGGATAGGTCTGCTCGGTCCACTCACGCTGGCGGCGACCCTCGGCTGCGCAAATAGCGATTCCGGCGCCGGAACGACGGGCACGGGCGGCAGCGGCACGACCGGCAGCGGCGGCGGGAGCTCCGCGACGGGGACCGGCGGCGGAACCGCCACCGGCGGCGCGACGGGATCGGGCGGCGCGACCGGAGCGGCCGGCACAAAGGGGAGCGGCGGCACCGGCGCGACCGGGAGCGGCGGGACCGGCGTGGGGACTGGTGGCACCGGCACCGGCGGCGCGAGCGGCGGGAGCAACGGGACCGGCGGCGCGACGGCGACCGGCGGCACCACCGGCGCGACCGGCGGAAGCACCGGCACCGGCGGCGCGGCGGGCGCGCCCGGCACCGGCGGAAGCACCGGCACCGGCGGCGGCTCGTCCGACTATCCTTATTGCAACTACGGCAATGTCCCGAGCGCGACGCCGCCGGCGGCCTGGAACGACACCCCGACGCTGACACCGATCGGCCAAAATCCGTACGGCAAGCCGACGAACACGATGGCCGTCGGCTACATCCTGCTCAGCTCGGGTCCGACGCTGCCGACGGGCGTGACGACGGCGCTCGAGATGTCGTCGCTGATGCGGATCAACGCCGACATCAAGTACGTGACACAGCTGACCTACACGCACCTTCCGCCCTGGACCACCGGCGGCGCGCTGCACTACATGGACTACATCCTGGTCGGCACCGGGCTGCCGAACGATCCGACCACCGGCGGCGACTCCAGCTACGAAGGCTCGTATCCGGACGTCGAGACGACCGGCGTCGCGATGACCGACACGTCGCAACGCTACGATCTCACGCACGAGTTCTTCCACGTGCTGGAGAACGCCTACGGCACCATCCCCGGACAAAAGGTGTCGTGGGTCGAGGAGTCGTACAACGACTACCTGATCCTGCGCGTCGCCGAGAACGTCGGCAACGCCACCGCCGGCCAGGCCGCCCAGTTCAAGCTGCCGTCGAACGTCGGGTATCTGGACGCGCTCGTCTATCAGCAGCCGCAGGCGCCGATCGAGAGCTGCGGCATCGAGTCGGACAAGACGACCATCACCGGACCGGCCGACTACTTCATGGACAGCACCGGCTTCCGCTACAACGACCTTTTTCCGTTGTTCGTGTCACAGCGGGTCGGCATGCACTTCTTCGCGGACGTCTGGGAGCAGGCCAAGTCGACCGAGCAGATCCTGCAGACGATGACCCGTCTGCTCGACAAGCCGCGCGTGCAGTGCATGGTGCAGGAGTACTCGGCGCGCCTGGCGCTGGGCGACTTCATGGAGCTGTCGAGCAGCGTCCAGGGGTTCGGCAGCGCGCAGATGTACGCCGCCACCACCAGCACCGGCGGCACCCTGGCGCCGAGCGACGCCACCAAGCTGCCGCGCTACACCTCGCGCAACAACATCCCCATCACCGTGACCTCGGGCGCGACCTCGGTCAGCGTCAACTTCATGCCCGACGCGGCGGGGAGCAAGGGGACCCCCTCCACGATGTCCGCCGAGCTGGTCTACCGCGCCACCGACGGCACCGCCGTCTACGGCCAGCCGGTCGCGACCGGCACTGCCTCGATCACCCTCACCAAGGCCCCCAAGAACGGCGTCGTCGTCCTGGTCATCACCAACGTCACGCTCGACGGCTACAAGACCGCGCTCTCCTACGGCTGGGACCCGAGCGAGACCTTCGGCTACAAGGTCCAGATCACCGGCGGCACCGCCGCCCCGATCAACAAGATCTACTTTTAGGTCGGAGCACTCAGGCGCCGCGGGTCATGCGCGCGATGCGCGCGGCGTGCGCCGGATAGCGCGCGGCCAGCTCGGGTCCCGCGGCCAGCTCGAAGTCGGCGAACTCGAAGCCGGGAGCGACCGTGCAGCCGATGAGGCAGTGCGAAGCCGCGTCGGCCAGCTCGGCGGCGAACCAGGTCCCGGCGGGGATCAGGAGCTGCGGCCGCTCGCCGGCCGCGACGTTCGTGCCGAGGCGGCGGAGCTCGCCGGGCCCCGTCGGGCCGAGCAACAGCACGTCGAGCGGCCCGCCTTCATAGAAATGAAACATCTCGTCGGAGAGCAGGCGGTGCAGGTAGGTCGTCGGCTGTTCCCGCGTGACCAGAAAGTAGATCGCGGTCGAGGCCGCGCGCGCGCCCGCATGCGGCGGCGGCAGCGCGGGGAGCTTCAACGACGCGCGGTAGGTCTCGACGTAGTAACCGCGCTCCGGGTGCGGCGCGAGGCCCAGACGATCGATCAGCTCTTGGACGCGGCTCACGTGGGTCACCTTCCGGGCGACTCTGCCACGATCGCGAACCGATGCGTCGCCTACTTGTACGCCGGCGCGGCCGCGTAGGCGCTGCCGAGGGCGGTCAGCGTCCCGTCGGAGTTGACCAGCTCGTTGTTGGTCGACCAGGGGTACCAGGAGTAGCGCGCCACGCGCGGGTGCTTCGCGAACACGGCCAGCGCGCCCTTGTAGAAATTCAGCACCGTCTGCGCGTCCGGGGCGCTGTTGTTCAGACAACCCCACTCGGTGATCCAGATGGGCCGGTCGCCCGAGAACCCCTCCGCGTACTTGATGTAGCTCTCGAACTGCGACGCGGCCGCGTCGCACGAGCCGGCGTTCCAGCCGTACCAGTGGATGGCGATGAAGTCGGCGTGCAGCGTCGTGCTGCCGTTCAGCGAGCTCATGAAGCTGGTGAACCAGGTCTGTCCGGTGGAGTTCGCCTGCGACGCCGGCGTTCCCACCTGGATGGCGCTGTTGTTGAAGGACGGCCAGAGCGAGACCGCCGTCGCGACGGCGATGTTCGACTGCGTGCTGTTGTCCGGCTCGTTGAAGCCGAGCACGTCCCCGTAACCCTTGCTCACGAACGACGAGACCGCGCTGCTGATCGCCGACGCGGTCACCTCGTTGCTGTGTCCCCAGATCATCGGGACGAACGGGATGCCCGTGCTCGCGCACCCGCTGCTCGGGGTCTGCTTCCAGTTGTAGTACCAGGAGACGCCCAGGTGCTGCATGTCGGCGCAGGCGGTCGGATCGCCGGCGAACCCCTTGAAGGGGATGCCGCCGCTGCCGGCTGATCCGCTGCTGCCACCGGTGGCGGACGCGCCGCCGGTTCCCGAAGCGCCGGCCTTGCCGCCGCTGCCCGAAGCGCCAGCTTTGCCGGCCCCCCCAGCTTGGCCCGAGGCCCCGGCCTTGCCGCCTGTTCCGGTGGTGCCGCCCGTTCCGCTGCTCCCGCCCGTGGCCTTCGTGCCACCAGCGCCGGCGCCGCCTTGCGCGCCGCCCGTGCCCACGCCGCCGGTGCCCGTCTGGAAACCGCCGGTGCCCGTGCCGGTGCCGCCGGTGCTGGTCGAAGAGCCGCCCGTTCCGCCGCCACCGCTGCCAGTGTCACCACCTGAACCGCCGGTGGCAGCTTCGCCGCCGGTTCCGGAACCCTCGCTGCCGCCGTTCTGGTTGCTGCAGCCGAGCATCAGCGCGAGAGCGCCGAAACCAATACAGAGCGGAGAGGGGCGGCGTCGGTCCATGGGGCTACCTCCGGGGGACTGGCGGCAGTCTACTGCATCCGGGCGCGGGCTTTCGCAACTTCCAGGACGCGTCGCGACGCACTCCGGCTTCCCCGCGTCCGTGGAGTAACCTCACGAAATGAAGCCCCCGCTCGCGATCGCGTTTGCGGCGCTCCTCTGGTCGTCCTGTCTCGTCCCCGCGACGCCGCCGCCTTCTCCCGCCGCGGCGGCGAACGTCGCGCCGAGCGCACCGCCCGCCGCGCCCGCGCCGCCGGCCACGACCGCCGACGAGGCGCACGCTCCGCAACTCTGGTTTCCCTTCCCCGCGCGCGGAATCAGCGCGGCAAATGGCCTGGTCGATCTCAGCGCCCTCAACGACGCGCCGGCCGGAGCGCGCGGGTTCATCCGCGCCAGCGGTGGACACTTCGTCGACGAGGCGGAGGCGCGCGTGCGGTTCTTCGGCGTCGACTGCACCGCCACCGCCTGCTTTCCCACCCACGAGGTGGCGACCCGCGCCGCGGCTCACTTTCGGCGCCTCGGCGTCAACCTGGTCCGCTTTCACTTCATGGACAAAGGGACCGCGCCGATCGGCCTTCTGGTTCAGAAGTCCGACGCGCTCGATCCCGCGCAGCTCGATCGGTTGGACTTCTTCGTCGCCGAGCTGGCCAAGAACGGCGTCTACGCGAACATCAACCTGCACGTCGCCCGCCGCTACCCGGGCCTCGACGGCGTCGCCGCCCAGCGGTTCGAGTTCGGAAAGATGCTCGATCGGTTCTATCCGCCGTTCATCGAGTCGCAGAAGGTCTACGCGCGGGCGCTGCTCACCCACGTGAACCCGTACACCGGGCACGCCTACACCGCCGAGCCGGCTGTCCTTTGCGTGGAGATGAACAACGAGAACAGCGCGCTGCCGTTCTGGGCCGGTAACCTCGACGATCTGCCCGAGCCGTACGCGGGCGAATTGAAGCGACAGTGGAACCTCTGGCTGCGCGAGCGCTACAGCTCGACGGCGCGCCTGCGGACCGCCTGGGGCGGTGACACGAAGAGCGCCCCCAAGGAGATCTTGAGCAACGCCGATCTGTCGGCCGGCACCGATGGGTGGACGTTCGAGTCGGCAGGCGTCCCGACGCGGGGCGAGGTCGTGCCGATCGAAGACGGGGGACGCGCGCTGCGCTTCTCGGCGGCGCGGCGCGGAACCGCCAGCTGGCACCTGCAGTTCTATCGCGCGCACCTGCCGCTCGGCGAAGGCGAGAGCTATCACCTCGGTTTCCGCGTTCGCGCCCCGCGCGGCTTCGTCGGTCCCGAAGGCGCGATCCCACCCGCGCGCAATCTGGAGACGTCCGCGATGCTCGCCGTCCCCGACTGGCGGAACATCGGCCTTTGGCGCTCGATCGCGCTGACGCCCGAGTGGCAGCGAATCGAGATCGCGTTCCGTCCGCAGGGGACCATCGCGGGCGAGGGGCGGCTGAACTTCGGCCTCCGCAACGTGCCGGGGGTCGTCGAGCTCGCGGATCTGTCGCTGACCACCGGCGCGCCGCCGGTGAAGCTGGCCGCCGGCGAGACGGTCGAACAGGCGGCGATCCCGCTCGTGCACGGCGAGAGCGGCTCGCCGGCAGGCGAGGATTTCCTGCGCTTCCTGGCCGACACCGATCGCGCGACGGCGCACACGCTGGCGACGTTCATCCGCAAGGAGCTGGGGCTGCGATCGCTGCTGGTCGACACGCAGGCGAGCTACGGCGGCCTCGAGGGATTGCGCCGCGAGCTCGCCGCGTCCGACTTCATCGACATGCACGCCTACTGGCAGCATCCGGACTTCGCCGCCGGATGGAGCCAGCTCCGCTTTCACATCGACAACACGACGCAGGTGGCGGCGCCCGACGGCGGCGCGCTCGGCTCGCTCGCCGTCTACCGCGTCGGCGGCAAGCCCTTCACCGTCAGCGAGTACAACGTCCCCGCCCCCAACGACTACGCCGGCGAGGCGCTGCCGATGTACGCGTCGATCGCCGCCGCGCAGGACTGGGACGCGATCTACGCGTACACCTACCTCGATTTCTCGGCGCGCTGGGACGCCGACCACCTGCTCGGCTTCTTCGACCTGGCCGGCAACCCCGCCGCGCTCAGCTTCCTCCCGGTCGCGGCGCTGACCTTTCGCAAAGGGCTCGTGGCGCCCGCGACCACCGTCGCCCGGCTCGCGTTGCCGGCCACCACCGAAAAAGCTCCGCCCCTCGTCGGTGAAGGGGCGCTGGCCAAGCTCTGGTCGGCCGCGGGGCTGCCGCCGTCGCTGCTCGCGTCGCGCCGGCTGGAGATCGTTTCGCCGACGAAGCGCGCGCCGGCCGCCAAGAGCTCCGGCACGAACGAGCCCGCGCGCCAGATCGTCTGGAACGCCGCCCCCCCCTCGCCCACCTTCACGGTCGACGCGCCGGCATTGCGCATGGCCGCTGGACGAATCGCCGGCACCGCGTTCGATCTCGGCGACGTCCACTTCGCCGTCGGCGAGCTGCCGCGCGGCGACGCCTCCATCGCGCTCGTGGCGCTCGACGGTCTTCCGCTGTCGCTGTCGAAGGAGATGCTCCTGGTCGCCGTCGCGCGCGTCGAGAACACGGCGATGAAGTGGAACGCCGAGCGCACGGGCCTCACCTCGTGGGGACATGGCCCGGCCGTGGCCGAGTACGTGCCGCTCACCGTCAGCCTCCCCGGGCCGCCGCTGCGCGCCGAGCGGCTCGATCCGGCGGGGGGGAGCGCCGCCCAGCTCGCGGTCACGACAGAGGCCGGCGGAGGTGGACGCTCGGTCCTGCACCTCGCGCACGAGCCGTCGCTCTGGTTCTTACTGCGCCGTTAGCGCTCCGGCAGGCGGCGAGGTGGCTCGCCGGCCGTGCCGCACAGCGGACAGTCGAGCTCCTGGCCGACACGGTCGGCGCGCCCTTCCGCGGTCGCCGCCCACGGGCGCAGCTGCCAGGGGGGGCGATGTCGGACGTGCTGCGAATGACCGCAGGCGAGCTCCGCCACCCAGTCCCCTTCGGCATCCTGGTGAAAGCCGGTGATGGTCGTGGCGGCCATTGCGTTCAGCCCGGACGTTCGACGCGCCCGTCGGCGTGGCGCGCGAACCGCCCCTCCTGCCGCGGGTGAACCGGCTCGGAGCTCGGCCAGGGCCAGCCGCCGAACTGCGTGCGCTGGTAGTCGGCGAACGTCTGCTGGATCTCCTCGCGCGTGTTCATCACGAACGGGCCGTAGGCGACGACCGGCTCGCCGATGGGTCGCCCTTGGAGGAGCAGCAGCTCCGCCTCGTCGGCGCCCGCCTCCAGCGACACCTCGCGCTCGGGCCGCAGCACGATCTCGTGCGAGGCGGGAATCTCGCGCCCACCCGCGCGCAGGCCGCTGCCGCGAAAAAAATACAGCGCCCGGTTCGAGCCGGCCGCCGCCGGCGGGAGCGTCCAGGAGGCGCCCGGGGCGAGCTTGATGGTCCAGATCGCCACGTCGGCGTCGGCCTGCGAGGCCCAGGAAGCGGGGGGTGGCGGCGGCGCCCGCAGCTCGCCGTACTGGCCGGCGATGAGCGTCACCTCGGTCGTGCGCCCCTTGGCGTCGGTCTCGAGCTTGTGCGGGATCATCCCGCTCCAGAGCATCGAGAAGTGCGGTGCGACCATCTTCTGGGCGCGCGGGAGATTGAGCCAGATCTGAAACAGCTCGAGCGGGTTCGGCCGCTCCGGCTCGACGAGCGGGAACATCTCCGCGTGCAGGATGCCGCCGCCGGCCGTCAGCCACTGCACGTCCCCCTCGCCGTAGCGGGCGGCGGCGCCGACGGAGTCGGAGTGATCGCAGAGCCCGCGGCGCACCACCGTCACCGTCTCGAACCCGCGGTGCGGGTGCTGGGGAAAACCGGGGACCACCTCGCCGTGGTACATGCGCCAGCCGTCGCGCCCCTCGAAGTCCTGCCCGAGGTCGCGCCCCTCGAGCGTGGCGGCCGGCCCCATCCGGTCGTTCCCGCGCGGGTAGCGATCGTCATGGTGAACGCAAAACAGAAACGGATCGCGGGGCTGCCAGGGGAATCCCAGCGGCGTGACCGAGAGGATGGCGTCGGAGCTGCTCATCCACCGAAGTCTAGCGGGGTCACCGACCCTTGCATGCGTTCTTGTAGATCGAAATCTGCGGACCCGGCCGCTCCATGACGCCGAGATTCTCGAAGGGAACCAGGAATCCGTCGACGGTGTCCCACTCCGCTCGGTCCTGCTGGCCTGCCGAAAAGGTCGCCACCGGCACCCAACAGCGATCGATCGGCCGGGCGCGGTCGCTCCGTCCCACCACCCAACCGATCGCGCGCGGCCCCTCGGCGCGCGACAGGAAATCGGGCGCCGACGGCGCGTGGAGGTCGGTCAGCGCCAGCCGCTGGTCGTACTCCCAGATGACGAAGCGCTCCGCCCCCAAGAAACCAATCCGCTCCCACCCCGCCTCCCCCTGGCCGGCAAGCGCCGGTGCGTTCGACAGCCGCACCGGCAACCAACGCGGGTTGACCGTCCACGCGAATTCGCCGGGCGCTGGCGTCTGCGGGCCCGTTGGCGCCAGCAGGACGGGCGTCGGTCGCCAGAGGTTCACCGGGAGCTCCTGCTTGCAGACAGCGACGACGCTGGGATCGACGGCGTGGACCTGCCCGTAGGTGCCTTCGGTCAGGACGACCTGGCCCGGCCCCTGCGCGACCAGCCAGTCCTGGGCCAGGTCACGCGTGTCCCTCTGCGCGAGCAAGTGGTCGAACGCCGCCAGGCGCGACGCCGGAAGCGCGAGCGCGACCAACGCGACCACCACCCAGGCGAGCCAGGGCGGCCCCCGCTCCGACAGTCGCTGGCGAAGCAAGGACGCGGCGATGCCACCGGCCGCCGCCAGCGCCGGCACCACCGGCGAGCCGTAGCGCACGAAGATCGCATGCACCGGCCCGAGGATGCAGGCGCAAAACATGAACACGTAGACCACCAGAAAGACGCCGGCCCGGCGACGCAAACACCAGAAGAGGCCCCCCACGCAGAGCAGGAAACCGGGCCAGCCGAACGCCGCCGGAAAGACCGTCCGCGGGTAGAAGATCGCGCCCGCCGGGGTGTCGGCCGTTCCGTACCGACCGAGGTGACCGAGGAAACCACCGCGAAACGTCGACCAGTGGGTGGCGATGTCCGGCGACCAGAGCAGGACACCGACCAGGCCGGCGAGCACCGCGCAGGCAACCGGAAGCCTTGCGCCCGCGCGCTCTCGACGGAGAGCTTCGACACCCGCGGCCACGCAGGGGAAGGCGAGCCCGACCGCGCTGTATTTGGTGCTGAAGGCGGTCCCGGCCCAGAACGCCGCGGCCACGAGCCACCAGGCGTTGCGTGTCGTGGCCCGCGCGCAGAACAGCAGCGCCAGCGAGATTTCGAAGCAGAGCAGAGCATCGCTGACTGCAAAGTGGCCGTCGCGCCCGACGAGGTAGTTGACGGCGTAGAGGGCGGCCGCCCAGAGCGGCGCGTCCTTGCGCTCGGGAGCGAGCTCGCCTGCGAGAGCTCCCACGATCCAGGCGCTGGCGGTTCCGAGCACCGCAGAGACGATGCGGATCGGCAGGTAGGCGGCGATCGAATTGACCGCCACCAGACAGCCCATGTTGACGCCGACGCCGTAACGCAATCGATACCAGACGTGCTCGAGCCAAAGGAGGGCGTGACAGAGAAGGAAAATTCCGTCGGGCCATCCGGTGTCGAGCCGATCGTAGGGGCGGCCGAACATGTGCAACGCGCCGACGGCGAAGATGTCCTCGTCCGGACGACCGACCGGTGTGCTGGCGGAGAAGGCGATTCCCCACAGCCGCAAGCCCAGCCCGACCGCCAGGATCGCTCCGAGGATCACCTTGGGCGGCAGACGGCGGTTCAAACGAGCGCACGTCCCATGCTGAGCCGCTCTTCGAGCTCGTAGCCGAGCGCCCGGTAGAAGGCGACCGCGCCCTCATTGATCGCGCGAACCTGCAGGTTGATCTTCGAACAGCCTTCCGCGCGCAGCGCCGCCTCCGCGCCGCGCATGAGGTGCGTCGCGATCCCGCGCCGTCGGTGCGCGGGGGCGACGGCCAGATGGTAGATCCAGCCTCGCACACCGTCGAACCCCGCGATGACCGCGCCGACGATCGTACGGTCGACGGCACCGTCGAGCTCGGCGACCAGGAGCGCCCCGGGACGAACCGCGCGCGCGCCGTCAATCATCCGGTCGGGCGCGTTGCGCGGCGGGTCGTCAGGGAACACCCCGCTCCAGAGCTGCACGACTTGCAGGCGGTCCGCCTCGCGGAACGATCGAATGGCGACCTCTGCCTTTGCCGTCATGACCTACCCGGGTACGACGGTCGCTTGCGATAAGCTTGCCGCGCGCCGCCGAATTTCGAGCGTATCACGGCCCCCTGCACCCCATGACGACGACGGAACCATCCGCGTGATCACCCTGGCTGAGGCGGCGCGCGAGGGCGATCGGCAGCGGGCGCTGGAGCTCCTGCGCCGGCACGGGTGGAACGCCACCTCCTTCCAGATCCTCGAGCCGGGCTTTCTCTACTGGTTCGACGGCCACCAGGACCACCAGGCGGAAGCCTGCGTCGCCTACCTCGACACCGGCCAGGCCTGGGTGGCGGCCGGCGCACCGATCGCCGGGCCCGAGCGTGCGTCCGAGGTCGCCCTCCGGTTCGTGGCCGCCGCCGCGGCGCACCGCCGGCGGGCCTGTTTCTTCGGTACCGAGGAGCGGTTCGCGACGGCGGCGCCGTTCGGGGCCATGCGCATCGGCGAGCAACCGGACTGGGATCCGATCGCCTGGGACGAGACGTTGCGCGGAACGCGCAGCCTGCGCGAACAGATCCGCCGCTCGCGCGCCAAGGGGGTCACGGTGCGCCCGTTCGACCCGCACCTCTTCGCCGAGCCCGCCGGCGAGCTGCGCGCCAGCGTCGATCGGCTGATCGCGCGCTGGGAGGCGGCGCATCCGATGCCGCCGATGGGCTTCCTGGTCCAGATGCACCTTCACACGGAGCTCGCCGACCGGCGCCTCTTCGCCGCCACGCAGGGGGAGACGCTGGTCGGCTTCCTCAGCATGGTGCCGGTGTTCGCGCGGGGCGGCTGGTTCGTCGAGGATCTCGTGCGCGCGCCCGAGGCGCCCAACGGGACCGCCGAGCTCCTGATCGACGCGGCGATGCGCACCGCGGCCGCCGAAGGGAGCCGCTACCTGACCCTCGGTCTGGCGCCGCTGGCGGGCGCGGTCGGACCCTGGCTGCGCGCCCTGCGCCGCACCGGCAGTCCGCTCTACGACTTCCGCGGGGTCCACGCCTTCAAGGCCAAGCTCCGCCCGCGGGGCTGGGCGCCGATCTTCATCTCGTACCCGCGCGGGCAGCTCGGAATCGCCACCGTCTACGACGCGCTGGCGGCGTTCGCCCGCGGGGGCCTCCTCCGCTTCGGCCTGCAGACGCTGCTGCGACGTCCGGCGGTCTTGATCCAGGCCCTGGCGCTCATCCTCATCCCCTGGACGATCCTGATGGCGCTGGCGCCGAGCGCCCGCTGGTTCCCCTCGCCGGCAGTCAAATGGGGCTGGGTGGCGTTCGACGCGGCGCTGGCGCTGGCGCTCACCAGCCTGGCGCGCCGCTGGCGACGCGGGCTCGACACCGTGCTCGCGTCGCTGGTGACCGCGGACGCAGCGGTGACGCTGGTCCAGGTTCTCGGCTGGAACCTGCGCCAAGGCCCGCCCGAGCCGCTCACCGTGGCGGTCTCGGCGATCTCCGTCGTCGCGCCCAGCTTGGCGGCGCTGCTGCTCTGGCTCGGCCGCCGCTCGGGCCGCGAGCCGGCCGGCTAGGCGCCCCAGCGGCGTGCAAACGGTGCGGGCGCCGGACAGCCCAACCGGCAACCTGCAAGGCGTCCTCGGCCACGACCCCGAAGAGCCGCGGGCTTGCGCGTGGCACCCCGCATGCAATTCGCCGGGAAGGTGAACGTGGGTCAAATCCTCGACGAGCGTTTTCTGCTGGTCGAACAGATCGGCCGGGGCGGAATGTCGACGATCTTCCGCGCCGAGGATCTGCTGAACCACCGCCGCGCCGTGGCGGTCAAGGTGCCGCTGCCGGTCTTCGCGAGCGGCATCGGAAGCTGGTCGATCTTCCAGCGTGAGGAGGAGATCGGCCGCAAGCTCGATCACCCGTTCGTCCTGAAGTTCTTGCCGCTCGAGGGACCGGCCCGCCAGCGCAACTACGTGGCCACCGAGCTCGTCGCCGGCCGGACGCTGCACGAGCGGCTGCGCCACGAGCGGTCATTGTCCGAGGTGGAGTCGCTCCGCATCGCCGGGCAGATCTGCGCGGCCGTCGATCACCTGCACGGGCGCGGGTTCGTGCACTACGACCTCAAGCCGGGCAACGTGATCCTCTGCCCCGACGGTTCGATCCGTCTCATCGACTTCGGCCTCGCCCACGACCTCGTGACCGGGCGCTTCTCGTTCGGCGGGCCGGCCCCCGCCATCGGCTCGGCCGAGTACGTGGCCCCCGAGCAGATCCGCCGGCGGCGCGGGCGCGCCAGCGCCGACGTCTACGCGATCGGCGCGATCCTCTACACGATGCTGACCGGCCAGGCGCCGTTTCCCGACGACGATCCGTTCGTCGTGGCGAGCGCGCGCATCCTCGGCGATCCGCCGCCCCCGCGCCGGCTGAACCCCTGTCTCTCTCGGCAAGCCGAGGAGATCGCGCTGCGCGCCCTGCGCCGCGCTCCCGCCGAGCGCTACCCGAGCGCCGCGGCGATGAAGGCCGACCTCGACGCTCCGGCGCGCGTCGTCGTGACCGGCCTCTGCGACCGCCTGCAACCGGTCACCTTCGGCCGGCGCGCGCGGCGCATCGCCCGCCAGATCTCTGCTCGTCGGCGTGGTCCCCGTCGCGACGCAGGCGGGGCTGTTCCTGCTCCTCTGGCATCACTTCGCACATCGCTAGGGTGGGAACCGAGGACGTGATCGCGTCCGTTGACGAACCACCAATCGTGGCGTAAGGCAGGCGATATCAATGGGGGCGAAGCGCGCGCGGTTCGGAAAAACGGGCAGGGGCGGCGGCGGAGCCGGAGCGGCGGCAGCGCTCGTGTTCGGCGGGCTGCTGCTCGCCGGGTGCCCCGCGCAGGTCTATTACACGGGACTTCTCGCCCCTCCCCGTCCTCTTGCGCCACGCCGGCCGGAGGACGTCGAGCTTCTCGTCGTGACGCCACCGGCACGACCGCATACCAACGTCGGCCTTTACCAAATCGTCGCGGGGAGCGATGCGGACGATTCTCGGGCGATGATCCAGCGGCTGAGGACCGAGGCCGCCGCGAGGGGGTGCGATGCGATTCTGATCACCTCCATCGACAACCAGTCGTCCAAATACACCGCCTCCAACATCCAGGCGAGCTGCGTCGTTTACAATCAGCCCGCGGTTCCAGCCTCGCCCGCGGCTCCCGCGCCCGCGGCTCCCGCACCGCCGTCAGCTGCCCCCCGGCGCCCGCGGGCTCCGCCGCTCCAGCGCCGGCGGCTGGCCTGCCGAACGGCAAGCCCTAAACGACTGGTTCCCGGACCCTCCCGCGAGGGGCTCGCCCGAGCCGGTGGTCGCGCTCACCGAGGCGCTCTGCAGGTCGCTTGGCCAGCGCAGAGAAGCCTGCTTCAATCCGCCTGTGCCCGATCCGGCCAAGACCTTTCCGGTGACCCCCGCGGCGGTCGCGGCCGAGCGCTTCAAACGCGATCCGGAGGGGCGCTTCGTCAACCTCGACGGCTCGGGGCCGCATCCGTTCAAGGCCGTCTACAAGTGGGCGGTGGTCGACAAGCTGGCCGGCCGGCGCCGCAAGAGCCCGGCGCGCGTCGCCATCCCGGCCGTGACGCCCGATCCGGCGGCGCTGAGCGTCCCGCCTGCGCCGGGTGAGGGGGCGCGTCTCACCTGGCTCGGACACGCGAGCTGGCTGGTCCAGCTCGGCGGCCAGTCGCTGCTGATCGATCCCGTCCTCGGTGACTCGGTGAGCGTGGTCATCAAACGGAACGGCGTGCCGCCGCTGCCGCCGAAGGCGCTGCCGCCGATCGCCGCGCAGCTCGTGAGCCACAACCACTACGACCACATGGACGCGCCGTCGCTGCGCGCGGTCGGCGCGCCGGTGGTGGTCGGCCTCGAGAACGCCCGGCTCATCGGCGATCGCCTGCCGGTCACGGAGCTCGGCTGGTGGGACGCGGCCGACGTCGGCGGGGTCCGCGTGACGTATGTCCCCAGTCAGCACTGGAGCCGGCGCGGGCTCAACGACGCGAACCGCGCCCTCTGGGGCGGCTTCGTGCTCGAGAGCGGTGGCCTTTCGATCTATCACTCGGGCGACACCGCCTACTTCGAGGGGTTCGCCGAGATCGGCCGGCGCTTCCCCAGGCTCGACGTCGCGCTGTTACCGATCGGCGCCTACGATCCGCAGTGGTTCATGTCGAAGCAGCACATGAACCCGGAGGACGCGTTGCGCGCCTTCCAGGATCTCGGCGCGCGCAAGGTGGTCGCCATGCACTGGGGGACCTTCAAGCTGACCGACGAGCCGCTCGACGAGCCGCCCGCGCTGTTCCGCCAGGGCGCGGCCGCCCGCGGCCTTGCCCGAGGGGGTCGCGCACGTCGCCGCCGTCGGTGAGACGATCGTCCTGCCGGCTCGACCGGCCTGAGCTTCGGCCTGCCGGCCCTTGGCCGAGCGCTGGCCTAAAGGAAACTTTCGCGAGACACACAAGAAACTTTTGGGTGGGGCGAACATCGGAGACCTGTCCCCCGCCATTTTCCCGGGATCTTCGGTCCTTACGACAGAGCACAGGTCTTGCAAGGTGCCCGGGCGTGCTCCTGCGTGCCCTGATGGTCGTCCCGATGGTCGCTACCCTGGCAGCCCTGGTCCCGGTGGCCGCGGCGGCGGACCTTCCCGCTGAACCGGTCATCCCGGCGACGCTGACGCTCGGCCAGGCGGTGGCGCTGTTTCGCGCGCACGGCCTCGACCTCCTGATCGCCGAGGCGGCCGCCGAGGGGGCGGCCGGCGACGCGCTGGCGGCGAGCGCCATCCCGAACCCGAGCGTGACCGGCGGCTACTACCATTCGTTCTTCCAGGATGACGCCTTCGAGTCGCACAACGGCTGGTTCGCCGGCCTCGGCGACTCGAACGCCATCGTCGACGTGCTGTCGGGCAAGCGGGGCCTCCGCCGGAGCGTGGCCGACGCGGCGCTGGCGGCGGCGCGGCTCGGCAGGGCGGACGCGCTGCGGACGCTCGAGCTGCAGGTGAAACAGATCTACTACCAGGCGGTCGCGGCCGGCGAAGCGCTGGAGCTCGCGCACGAGACCGCGGAATCGACGGCGCACACCTTCGACCTGAACCAGATCCGCTACAAGAGCGGCGCGATCTCGGAGGTCGACCTGTCGCGCACCGAGACGGCCAAGCTGGAGGCCGAGCAGATGGTCGACGCCGCGACGCTGGCGCTCCGGACCGCCAAGGTGCAGCTGGCGTTTCTCCTCGGACAGCGGCACGCCTTCAACGACTTCGCCATCGACGCCAGCCAGCTCCGCTCGGCGACGCCGGCGCTGCAGAACACCAGCGTCGCGGCGCTGGTCGAGCGCGCGATGCAGACGCGCCCCGATCTGCGGGCGCAGGAGAGTCAGCGGACGCGGGCCGCGCAGTCGGTCGCCCTCGCCCACCGCCAGCGCTTCCCCGACTTCGGCCTGGGCGTGCAGTACTCCGAGCAGGGAAGCGGCGATGCACAGCCTATGAATTCGCCGTCCGCCATCTCGCCGCCGACGCTGGAGATCTCGCTGACCGGAACGTTGCCGCTCTTCTACCAGCAGCAGGGCGAGATCAAGAAGGCCGAGGCCGACGCGCGGACGCAGGACGCGCAGGCAGCGAAGCTGCGCGCCCAGGTGGTGGCCGACGTGGAGAACGCCTACGCCGGCTACCAGACGGCGCAGCATCAGGTTCAGCGAATGGAAGGACGTCTGCTCGACCGGGCGCAGCGCGCGCGCCAGCTGGTCGAGCTGCAGTACCAGAAAGGGGCCGCTTCGTTGTTGGAGTACCTGGACGCGCAACGGACGTACG
The DNA here is from genome assembly GCA_963819375.1 of uncultured Pseudomonadota bacterium. Classification (GTDB taxonomy): domain Bacteria; phylum Myxococcota_A; class Polyangia; order Fen-1088; family Fen-1088; genus JADGRB01. The sequence goes on from CAWFVU010000001.1 coordinate 72,925, forward strand.
TCGCCGTCAAAGGCGAGTACATCCAGAACCTGACCGCCTACTGGAACGCCATCTTCCAGATCGAGTCCGCCACCGCCACGCAGGTGGTGCAATGACGAGGTCGCAAGGAACGTCGACCGCGATGCGGCCGTGGAGCTGGGCGCGCCTCGCCGCCCTGCTGTTGCCGATCGCGGTGGCCGTCCCGTCGACAACCGGCTGCCGGAGCGCGCCGGCCGCGACCAACGCGGTCGCGCCCACGCCCGAAGGCGAGGTCTGGTTGACCGCGCAGCAGGTGCGCGACGCCAAGGTCCAGGTCGAGCCGGTGGCCGAGCACGGCGTCGGCAACGAGATCGTCACCAGCGGCAAGGTCTCCTTCGACGATCTGCGGGTCGCGCACATCTTTTCGCCGGTGACCGGGCGGATCAAACGCATCGTGGCCGACCCGGGCGCGCGGGTGAAGAAGGGCGCGCCGCTGGCGATCATCGAATCGCCCGACGTCGGCAACGCCTTCGCCGACCTCGGCAAGGGCCAGGCCGATCTGATCGCCGCCGAGCACGACTTTCGCCGCCAGAAGGAGCTCTTCGAGGCGCACGCCGGCTCGCAGCGCGACTTCGAGTCGGCCGAGGACAACTTCGGGAAGGCCAAGGCGGAGATGGAGCGCGCGAAGGCGAAGGCGCGCCTGTTCCGCAGGCGGCGGCGCCGACGCGGTCACGCAGGAGTTCACGCTGCGCGCGCCGATCGAGGGCGAGGTGATCGCCCGCAACGTGAACCCGGGCGCCGAGGTGCAGGGGCAGTACTCGGGCGGCACGGCGGTCGAGCTCTTCACCGTCGGCGAGCTCGACTCGGTCTGGGTGTTCGCCGACGTGTTCGAGATGGACCTGGCGCGCGTGCGGCGCGACGCGCCCGTCAGCATCAAGGTCGTCGCCTATCCCGACAAGGCCTTCGCCGGCAAGGTCGACTGGATCTCCGACGCGCTCGATCCCGACCTCGCGCACGGCGCGCGTCCGCTGCTCGATCCCCAACAAGGGACGCGAGCTCAAGCCCGAGATGTACGCCACCGTCGCCATCGCCGTCGCGGCGCCCGCGGTGGCGGCGCTGCCGCGCGCGTCGCTGCTGCGGATCGGCGACCAGACCGTGGTGTTCGTCGAGACCGGCAACGCCCCCGACGGCCGCGTCAAGTTCAGCCGCCGGATCGTCGCCGTCAACGAAGAAGAAGGGACCGACTACCTGCCGATCGTGCGCGGCGTGAACCGCGGCGACAGGTCGTCACCTCGGGCGCGATCCTGCTCTCCGGAATGCTCTAGGCGCGCCATGTTGCAACGTCTGGTCCGTTTCGTTCTGCGGATGCCGGCGTTCGTGCTGATCCTGGCGGGCGGCCTCCTGGCGCTCGGCCTCTACTGCTACAAGCAGCTCGACATCGAGGCCTACCCCAACCCGGTGCCGCCGATGATCGAGATCATCACCCAGCCGAACGGCTGGAGCGCCGAGGAGGTCGAGCGCTACGTGACCATCCCGCTCGAGAACGGGCTGAACGGGATGATCGATCTCGACCACATCCGTTCGCAGTCGCTGTTCGGCCTGTCGGACGTGAAGTGCTACTTCACCTGGAACGTCGACTACCACACCGCCGAGCAGCGGGTGCTGAACCGGCTCAACTTCGTCTCGCTGCCGCCCGGGATGTCGCCGCAGCTCTCGCCCTGGAGCGCGATCGGCGAGGTCTACCGCTACGTCGTGCGCGGCGAGGGCTACGCCCTGACCGACCTCAAGACGGCGCAGGACTGGATCCTCGAGCGGCAGTTCCGCCAGGTCCCCGGCGTCATCGACGTCGTCGGCTTCGGCGGCCTCACCAAGGAGTACCACGTCGAGGTCGACCCCTTTCGCCTGAAGGGGCACGGCCTGACGCTCAACCAGCTGATGACCGCGCTGTCGAACGCCAATCAGAACGTCGGCGGGCAGCGGCTGACGCTGGGCGAGCAGTCGTTCAACGTGCGGGCGCTGGGCCTGTTTCGTTCGCTGGCCGACATCCGCGAGGTGGTCATCGCCGAGCAGCACGGAACGCCCGTCCGCGTGCGCGACGTCGCCGACGTCTCGGTCGGGCATGCGCCGCGCCTGGGGATCGTCGGCAAGGATCTCGACCCCGACGTCGTGCAGGGGACGGTCCTCATGCGCTACGGCGGCGATTCGCTGAAGACGCTCGACAACGTCCACGACAAGGTCGACCAGATCGCCAAGTACCACATCCTGCCGCCCGGGATGCACATCGAGACCTACTACGACCGCGCCAACCTGGTCGAGCTGACCACCCACACCGTCATCGAGAACCTGCTGGTCGGCATGGTGCTGGTGGCGCTGGTGCTCTGGCTTTTTCTCGGTCACGGGCGCGCGGCGATCATCACCGCGCTCAACATCCCGCTGGCGCTGATGATCGCCTTCATCGGCATGGTGGCGACCGGGACGCCCGCCAACCTGATCTCGCTCGGCGCGGTCGACTTCGGGATCGTCGTCGACTCGACGGTGATCATGATGGAGAACATCTTCCGGCACCTGTCGGTGCCCGGGAAACGGAACAAGATCGAACGGATCTTGCTGGCCGCCAGCGAGGTGGGGCCGCCGATGTTCTCCTCGACGCTGGTGATCGCGGTGGCGTTCATCCCGCTCTTCACGCTGACCGGCGTGGCGGGCGTGATCTTCTCGCCGATGGCGCACACCTACGCCTTCGCCATCGGCGGCGCCATCGTCCTGGCGCTGACGCTGACGCCGGTGCTGGCCGAGCGGGTCCTCGAGATCCCCGCCGGGGCCCTGCGACCTCCCGGCGAGACCGGCCGCTTCTCCGTCCTGGATGCCCATGAGCACGAGCCGGACAACTGGCTCATGCGCCTGTTCAAAAAATTCTACGAGCCGCTGTTCGCCTTCTCGCTGCGCCACAAGCGCGCCGCGGTGACGATCGGAGCGGTCGTCGTCATCGGCACCCTGGCGGCCGGGAGCTCGCTCGGGCGCGAGTTCATGCCCAAGCTCGAGGAGGGCAACTTCTGGATCCGCGCCACGCTGCCGATGTCGATCTCGCTCGACCAGTCGTCGAAGTACGTCGGCCGCATGCGCGCGATCATCCTCGGCTGTCAGGATGTCGAGCGCTGCGACCTCACCCGCCGGTCGCGTCCGGAGATCACCACCGTCGTCTCGCAGCTCGGGCGCCCCGACGACGGCACCGACGTCTCCGGCTTCTACAACATCGAGCTGTTCGCGCCGCTGAGGCCCTCCAACGAATGGCGGCGCGGCGTGACCAAGGAGTCGATGACCGCCGAGCTCTCGAAGGAGCTCGGGGAGGCCTTCCCGGGCGTCATCTTCAACTTCTCGCAGATGATCTCGGACAACGTCGAGGAGGCGATCTCCGGGGTCAAAGGGGAGAACACCGTCAAGGTCGTGGGGCCCGACCTGCGCGTCAACGAGGCCAAGGCGAACGAGATCGTCGACGTGATGTCGGGCGTGAAAGGCGTCGAGGACCTGGGCCTGTTCCCGTCGCTCGGCCAGCCCAACGTCCGCATCACCCCCGACCGCGTTCAGTGCGGCCGCTACGGGCTCAACGTCGGCGACGTCGAAGCGGTCGTGCAGGCGGCCATCGGCGGCCAGGCGGTCACGCAGGTGTACGAAGGGGAGAAGCACTTCGACCTCACGGTCCGCTGGGCGCCCGGGTACCGCAAGGACCTGAAGGCGATCCGGAGCATCCTGGTGGCGACGCCGGACGGCGCGCAGGTGCCGCTCGGTCAGCTGGCGCAGATCGCCGAGGAGGAGGGCCCGTCGCTCATCTACCGCGAGGACAACCGCCGCTACGCGCCGGTGAAGTTCTCGGTGCGCGGCCGCGACCTGGCGTCGACCATCGCCGAGGCGCGCGAGCGGATCGCCGAGAAGGTGAAGCTCCCCTACGACACCCACCTCGAGTGGGCGGGCGAGATCAACCAGCTCAACGAGGCGACCGGCCGCCTCGTCCTGATCATCCCGATCACGCTCCTGGTGATCGCCATGCTGGTCTACTCGTCGGTGAAGAACTGGAAGGACATGCTGATCGTGCTGGGCGGCATTCCCGTCGCCTGCACCGGCGGCATCCTGGCGCTGCTCATCACGCGCACGCACTTCTCGATCTCGGCGGCGATGGGCTTCATCTCCATCTTCGGCATCGCCGTGCAGGACGCGCTCATCGTCGTGACCTACGCGCAGCGGCTGTGGGACGAGGGGCACGGCCTCGAGGGGGCGCGCGAGGCGGCCGAGCGGCGCCTGCGCCCGGTGCTCATGACGACCTTCGTGGCGATGCTGGGGCTGACGCCGGCGGCGCTCTCGCACGGCATCGGCGCCGACACGCAGAAGCCGCTGGCGATCGTGGTCATCGGCGGCGCGCTGATCCTGGCCGTGCTGCCCCGCCTCCTCCAGCCCGCGCTGCTGGTGCTGGCCCACACCGGCGAGCGCCGCTGGACGCGGCAATCGGCGGCGGAACGCGCGCGCGACGCGATCCTGGCCGAATCGCCGGACCCCTCCCCGTCGTCTGCGTAGCCGCCTAAGCCGTCGCCGAGGCGCGCCGGAACAGACGCGCCAACCAGCGCTCCGGCAGATAGCAGGTCAAGAGCAGCGTGCTCATCAGCAGCGCGAACCAGATCACCGGCCCGAACATCAGGCCGATGAGCGCGTGCATCCCGAGCCCCGCCAGCACCGCGTACCGGCGCGTCCAGGGGAGCGCGAACCAGAGCGGCGCCGCCGTCTCGAAGATCAGCGACAGGTACTGCAGCGCCTGCCAGCCCCATCCGGGAACGGCGCGCACCAGCAGCCAGGAGATCGTCGTCTGGTAGTTGTCGTGCAGGTGGCTCCAGAGCACGTCGCCCCCCAGCCAGTCGCCGCGCAACTTGGCGATCCCGGCGCCCGAGTACATCGCGCAGAGAAAGATCTGAAAGAAGCGAATGACGCCGCCCGAGACGTGCGTCGGCACCGGCGCCGCTGGATCTCGTCGCCGCCGCCGCCAGGCATCAATGCCGTAGCGCGCGCCCGACGGGCTGAGGCAGAGCGCCAGCGCCAGCATCGGCCCCAGCTTGCTGACGGTGAACGCCTCCAACCGATCGGCCAGCGCCAGATAGGCCAAGAGCGCCGCGAACAATCCGGCCGACGCGCGGGTGAAGAATCCGGCGGTGAGCGCCAGCCCGCTGACGGCCGTCAGGATCGCGATGGTCCACGCCATCCCCGGCGACACCGGGGGGATGTAGAGCGGCTGGCGCCAGTCGTGGCCGCCGAGGTAGGGGACGCGGAAGCCGACCGGGCTCAGCCAGTGGTCGGCGTGGATCAACCGCGACGACTGGAACGCCAGCAGCACCAGCGGAAGCACGATCCGCGCGAGCGCCAGCCGCTCGATCGGCTGGGGCGCGCTCAGCCAGTCTTCGAAGCGCGTCCGCCAGGTCACCTCGCGCGGCGGCCGCCTCATGGGGTGCCCTGCTCCTCGCAACGTCGGGTCCGCTCATCCGACGCGGTGACGTACCAGTACTTGCGCTCCACCTCCTGCGGATAGTCGGTGAGCGGCAGCCGTTCGTAGCGCCGCTCGGGGGTTCCCGGCGGCGGAATCGGGATGCGCAGGTCGAGCAACATGACGCCGCCGATGCGCGCCTCCGGGTGCGCGCGGTTGTGCGCCTCGACGATGAACTTGTCCAGCGCCTCCAGCACGCGCCGCTGCCGGTAGTGGAAGAACATCGCCCGGTAAAAGCGGCTCTCCTTGTCGTCGCGGCGAATCGGGAAGAGCGGCCGCACGTCGATCTCCTCGAACCGGCCGAGGTCGCAGCGCCACCCCTCGGCGCGCCACTCGATGGCGTCGCGCGCGGCGTGCGGGAACAGCGCCGCCTCCTGCACGAAGAACCGAACCGGCAACGGCAGGATCGCGTCGGGCAGGCCGATCCCCGCGCCGTCCATCCAGACGAACAGCGCGTAGATCCCGGCCAGCACAGCCACGATCCGTCGCGCGCGCGGCGACAGCCACGGCTCGGCCACGACGCGCCCACCGTCGGGCCGCGTCGTCTCGGGCTTCGCGGCGCCGCTCGCCGCGCCGCTGGGCTTGCCTGCAGGCATGAGCTCCCGATCTAACAAGACTTCGTGCGCAGCCCAAGCTGCAACGTCTGCCAGCCCACACTTCCCCGCGACCCATCCCGCGTGTCCATCATCTGAATAGAGGGAGGAATCGAGCCATGAAAAGGATCATGACGGCTGTGCTCGGATTGGCGTTGCTGGCGGCCCCCGCGGCTGCCTTCGCGCGCGGCGGCGGTCACGGTGGCGGCGGCTTCCATGGCGGCGGCGGCTTCCACGGCGGTGGCGGCTTCCACGCGGCACCGGCAGCCGGATTCCACGGTGGCTTTCGCGTCGCCGCGCCCTACGGCGGGTACCACGGACCGGCGGTTCACGTCGCACCGGGATACCGCGGCCCAGTCTACGGCGTGCACGGCCCGTACGTCGGCGTGCACGGCCCGATCGTCGTACGGCCGGTCAGCGGCCGCGTCTACGTCCCCGGCTACTGGGGCTACCGCGCCGGCGCGAGCGTCTGGATCGGCCCGACCTGGACCTACGCGCCCTATTCCGGCTGGAACTGGGTCGCCGCCCACTGGGCCTGGAACGGCTACACCTGGGTCTGGCAAGAGGGCTACTGGGCCCCGCCGGCCTACTGATCCGCTTCAGCGGTTCCGACGTCGTCGCGCGAGCAGAAGTCCAAACACGAGCCCGCCCCAAAGCGAGCTCGGAGAGGTCCGCTGCGCCAGGGCGCACCCACAGCCCGAGCTGGCGCTCGGATTGCTGACCGTGGTGCCTCCGGCGTCCCCCAAGGGCGCCGCCCCCATCTGAGCCAATCTTGCCCGCGACTCCGCTCATTCCTGCCGTGCCTTTCGTTCCGGCCACTCCCGCGGCGGCAGTCGATCCGGCAGCGCCGGAGGTTCCGCCAGCTCCGGTCGTTCCAGCGGCCCCCATTGTCCCTGCAGTTCCCGTCGTTCCGGTCACACCGCCTGAGTGGGACCCCGAGATGTTCCACCGGTGCCAAACGCTCCACCGGTGCCAGGCGCTCCGCCGGCTGGCGCACCAGCGCCAGGTGCTCCGCCGGTCGCGGGGAGGCCGGCGTCTCCTCGCCCGTCGTGTGTCCCCCCATCAGACGGGCCACCCGCGAGCGAGCAGTTGAGGCCGGTCAGGTAGAAAACATCGTCGTTGAAATCTCCGTCGTTCCCTGTCCCTGGCAAATTGGCGGTGGTACTTCCCGTCATGCATCCCCGCCAGCTCGCCGCACAGGTGGGAGAATCCTCGAACGCGAGATAGTACCCGCCCTCAGTCGCGAGCGAATGATAGATGAGCGCCGTGATCCAGGGAGCGCCCGAGGACGATTGGTCGTTGAGATCGGCCTGCGAGTACTTGGTCTGAGTGACACTGACTGCCCGGCGTTCCCATCATGGCGAAGCCCACCGGACCGCCGGTCCAGTTTGGGCTGGCCTGGATGTCGACGTCGAACTCGGGGAGCGGATCCGCCCAGCCATGCTGCGGTGACTGGCTCGTCGTGCGCGTGGCGAGCGGGCAGAAGTCATTGTCGCTGCAAGAGATCCCGCTCGGTGGAGGCGCCATCAGATTGGCCGGAACCAGCGGGTAAATCGCCGTGGGCGTCGTGGCCGGCTCGGTCGCGTTGTACCAGCCGAGCGCATTCTTACAGTTGCCGCCCTTCAAAACGATCTGGGCCTTGAACCCGCACTGCGCCGGAAAGCTCCCCGGCGTCGTGGATGCATCCTTCACCGGATCGAGCTGCGCGTCCGCGCCGCCCGCGAAGTACTTGAACAGGCCGCCGAGGGTGACCGCGTCGCTCGGGAATCCGCGGCTGACCGTGATGCTCACTTCGGCTGCCGACGTCGGTTGCGGCATCACCGTGTTGTCCGGCGGCGGCTGAGTGACCGCAGCCGCCGGCCGCGCCATGACCAGCGACCCGGTGATCGCCCCGAGCAAGAGCCCAGTTTTCGAGATCGTCATCTGGAGACGCAACGACAGCGCTAGCGCCGGCTGCGCACGCGTGGGGTCGCACGGCGAACCGCGGCGATGCCGAGCGCCGCCAGCAACAGCGCCAGACCGCTCGCTCCGGGACCGCTCGAGGTGTCGCAGCTGCAGGTCGTGATGCCCCCTTCGCGCGCCATCGACGAGCCGCCCGTGCCGCCGGCGCCCGTGACGGAGCTCCCGGCCGCGCCGGTCGTGCCGCCGCTGTTGGTGCGCCCGCCCGTTCCGGGGCTGCCGCCGGTTCCCGTCGTCGAAACACCGCCATCGGGCGGCGGAGGGATGATGCCGCCGTCAGGGAGGGCGCACTGGCCGTTGGAGCAGACCTGCGCCGCCGGGCACTGGACCCCGGCGCAGCCGTCCTTGCACTCGCCCTGGACGCAGACCATCGGCGCCGTGCAGGTCACCTTGTCGCATCCCTTTATCGATGCAGGTGCCGGCCGTGGGATCGGGGGCCGCCTTGGGTGAGCAGGCCTTTCCGTCGGGGCAATTTCGACAACCGCAGGCCGCCAGACAGGCGCCCCCCTCGCAGACCTGGCCGTCGCCGCAGGTGATCCCCTGGCAGGGATCGACGCAGTTCCCGATCCGGCAGACCTGGCCAGGCGGACAGACGACGCCGTCACAGCCGCCGACGCAGACGCCCCGATCGCAGATCTGATCCATGGCGCAGTTGGCGTTCATGCACGCCGGGTCCTTGCAGAGCCCGTCGGTCGTGTCGCAGACGGTAGGGGGACCGCAGGGAAACTCGCGTCGGCGAGCAGGGGCTGACGCAGACGCCCCGGCTGCAGACCTGCCCGGCCGGGCAGAGGCCGGGGGCGTCCGGGTTGTCGATGATGCCGTCGCAGTCGTCGTCGAGGAGGTTGCAGGTCTCCGGCCGCGCCTGGATGTCCTGCCGGCACTTGATGTCCATTCCGCCGTTCGAGCACTGGGTGGTCCCGCCGGCGCAGATGCCCGGCATCCCCGTGTCGCAGGCTTGACCGCCGCCCGCGCAGTCGAGCCCGCTGACGTAAAAGACGAAGTCGTTGAAGTCGCCGTCGTTGCCATTGGGGTTCGACCTGGGTTTGACTCCCCGGGGTGCAGCCGTGCCAACTGGCGGTGCACATCGGTTGGTCCTCGAAGGCGATGTAGTAGCCGTTGGGATCGGTGGTCGACTGGTAGATGAGCGTGGTGACCCACGGGCTGCCCGGCTGGACGAGTGATCGTTGAGATCGGCCTGCGAGTACTTCGTCTGCGGGCACTGTCCGTTCGGGACGCCGATCAGCGCGAACCCGACAGGCCCGCCGGCCCAGCGCGCGATCAGTGCGGATGTTGGCCGCGAAGTCGGGGAGCGGGCTGGCCCAGCTGTGCTGCGGCGCCTGCGTCGTCATGCGGGTAGCCAGCGGGACAGAAATCGTTGTCGGCGCAGGAGATCCCGTTGGGCGGCGGCTGCGTGAGATCGGCCGGGACGATCTGGTAGATTGCTTGGCGGCGGCTTCGTCGCCGGATCGGTGGCGTTGTACCAGCCGAGCGCGTTCTTGCACCCGCCGCCGTGCAGGACGATCGTCCCGCTCAGGCCACACTGCGGGGAGAACGTCCCCGGCGTAGTGTGTGCGTCCTTGATCGCAATCGAGGGTCGGGTCGCCGCCGTTGATCTCGTTGTACATGAAGAGGCCGTGCAGCGTGTCCGCGTCGGCCGGAAATCCGCGGCTCATCACGCAGCGCGTCACCTCGGCCGGGTTCGCGGGCTGGGGCATCACCGTGCCGTCCGGCTGCGTTGACCTGGGCGCGCGCGCTCGGCGCCAGCAGCAGCGTCAGGCCGGCAATTGCAATCAGAACGTTTCGTCGGCATAGCAAAGCTAAGTGGAGGCTTCATGGGCTGATTTTGCGCCTTTTCAAGGCGCTGGGGAAGCAGCCGCGGGACTCACCGCCCGCCGCGGGTGGCCGGCGTGCTCCGGCCGAGGTAGATCCCGTGCCCCACATTCCCGGAGGTCCCGATGTATCACCTGATCGTTCGTCAGTTCATGCGCTCCCTCAAGAACCTGGACACCATCATGGAGCGGGCGGAGAAGCACGCCGACGCCCGCAAGTTCGACGTGAACAACTTCCTCACGCAGCGGCTCTACCCCGACATGCTGCCCTTCACGGTGCAGATCCGCATCGCCTGTGACACCGCCAAGGCGACGGCGGCGAACCTGGTCGGCAAAGAGGCCCCCAAGCACGAGGACAACGAGAAGACGTTTGGCGAGCTGCGCGGCCGCATCTCCAAGTGCCTCGGGTACCTGGAGACGCTGTCGGCCAAGGACTTCGAGCGCACCAAGGCCGACCAGCCGGTCAAGCTGCCCGATCGGCCGGAACGCCCCGGCAAGACGCTGCGCGCCGAAGAGTACCTGGTCGGCCGCCAGATCCCGAACTTCTACTTCCACGTCGTGACGTCGTACGATATTTTGCGTCAGGGCGGCGTGGAGATCGGCAAGAGCGACTATCTGGGCACCCTGGAATTCCTCGAAGGCTGATCGCGCTCGCGGGCACAAACAGGACCGTTGAAGCTACATAAGATCCTCGCGGCCCTGTCGCTTTGCTTCGCCGTCGCGCGCGCACCCGCCGCGCGCGCGGCGGACGATCAGCCCGCCGTCAGCAGCGAAACCGCTATCGGCGACGAGTCGTCCCCCGAGCGCGCGCAGCCCGCGCAGGCGCCCCCGCCGCCGCAAAAACGAGAGCTCTCCTTTCTCGAGACCTACTACCCCCCGCCGGTGGACGGCCCCGAGCTCCGACTCCCGGAGTCGCCGACGCGGCTCTATCTCGACGGCGCCTACGCCGCGAGCAGCGACCTGTCGGCGCTGCAGCTGATTCAGGGGAGCGGCAAGAACGTTCGCTTCTCGGTCGGGGGCGTCTGGCGCTGGCACCGCTTCGCGTTCGAGGGGGAGGTGCCGTTCGTGCAGATCACCACGCTCGACGTGACTGCCGTCTCCGGCGGACAACCGCCGATTCCCTCTGATGCGCACCAGACGGGCGTCTCCTTCGGCGATGTTCGGGTGGGCGCGACGTGGACCGCTCACCTGGTGGGCGACGCGCTGGTCGGCGGGTTTGGCCTGCGGGCCCGGCTCCCGACTCACAGCACCAACTTCACGTTTCACATCCAAAGCACGCCGACCGCCCCGCCGATGCCGCTCACCTACGCGTTCCCGTACTACTTTCACTTCGAGCCGACGGCGATCCTCGGCGGCGCGATCGGCCGCTTCGTCTTCGTCGTCAACGAAGGCCTCGACGTCCTCTGGGGACCAAACGGTGAAATCGAGGGACAGCTCGTGGTCGTTCCAACCATCGCATTTTGGGACTCACACGTGGCCATCGCGTACTCGCCGTTCGATTTTCTCGGCGCTTCCGTCGAGCTTGGCACCGACATCCAGATCAACAACACCAACGATCCCCAGTTTCCCATCGCTAACATCCGGTCGGCCTGGGTCGCGCCAGCGCTGCAGGTCCACCTCGGCGACTACCGGGTCGATCTCATCGCGCGTCTCGGCCTGCCGGGGACGGCGCACGGGACCGATCCTTTCGGGGTTCTCGAGTTCGTAGGAACCAGCTCGTACACCCTGCGCGTTGGTCGGTCCTTCAATTAGCTGGAAGATAGGGGTACTTTAGAGGCATGAGGCTCGCGCGGCTCTGGTGGTTGGGATTCATCCTGACGGCAGGATGCCACCCGGGATCGTCGGCGCCACCGCCTCCCAAGGACGCCACCGTGCTGCGATCTGGCGGTCGATCTGCCTCCCGGCTGTCCTCCGGCCACCCCGAACGAGAAGGGGGTCGGGATCCCTTGCACCCGCGGGGGTGGTGAATGCTCGAAGTCGGGTGTGCCGAGCGGACTGCTCTGCACCTGCGATCCGCTTCCCATCCTCGGCGTCCTGCTCAACGGCGTTCCCTGCGTCTGCACGATCGGCGGACCCAACCTGACGACCAACCCGGATCCCTGCGCGGCCAACGGCGTGTCGTGCGGATCGGCCGCCACCTGCTGCCCCTACATGACGACCGCGTTCTACTGCACCCCCAACACCTGCCTTCCCGGGCGGCGTCTTGTATCGACTTCACGCCCGCGCCGGGGGCTGATCGCGGGAGAGTCTCGGCGGGGCCGGGCCGCCCCTCAGTGGCAGGCAGGTTCGTTGCTGGGCGTCGTCTGGCAGCCGGCCGCGGAGCAGCAGTAGCCGCTCGCGCAGTCCTTGATGCCCGAGCAGTCGGTGGTGCAGACGTTGCCGCTGCAGCGGACGGCGGCGGCGCAGGAGTTGCCGCCCCGGCAGACGATCTTGTTGGTGCCCGCGTTGGCGGTGACGGTGGAACCGCAGGTCGTCGGACCCGTGCATTCGACGTCGCAGCTGTTGCCGCTGCAGCTCATCGGGCCCTTGCAGGAGCCTGACCCCGAGCAGGTGACCACGTTCGTCGCCCCTGCGGCCGTGACGCCGCCCGCGCAGGAGTTGGTCCCGCTGCAGGTGACGGTGCAGGGCGCGCCGCGGCACTGAATTGCCTTGCTGCAGGCGTTGTCGGCGCAGGTGATGCTGCAGCTGGTTGAGCCGCGGCAGTCGATCGGGGTGCCGCAGCCGCCCGCCGGGCAGGTGATTCTGCAGGCGATCCCCATCGGGCAGGTGATGGGGCCGGTGCAGGGCGAACAGCCCGATCCGCAGGCGAACGTGCAGACACCGTTCAGGCAGGCGCCACCGGCGGTCACGCAGTCCGCGCAGGCGACGTCGGCGTCGGGCGGACCGCAGGTGTTCGTCGATGTCCCGGCGTCGGTCGGGCCGGTGCCACCGATGCCCTTTTTCCGCCGCTCCCGGTGATGCCGCCAGTCCCCGCGAATTCCCCCGGCCCCGGTCGCGCCACCGGAGGCGGCGCCACCGGACCCCGAGGCATCGCCTCGCGGCATCGACGCCCTCACCGCCGGAACCGCTGGCCGGGTCACCGCCCGCGCCACCATCACCCACAAGCGTCTCGCCGCCGCTGCCACTGCCACTGCCACTGCCGCTGCCGCCCGCCGACGAGAGGCCGCCGGCGCCGCTGAGCACCGGCGCGCCCGCGCCGCCCGACGTCGTCACGACAGCCGACAGCCCGGATTGGTCCACCCGGCACCCCACTCCGAGGAGCGGCACCAGAACAGACATGAACAACGCGGGGAACCGCGGACCTGTCTTCAATGTTCTCCGTTCCTTTGAACGGGCGCCGTCGCGCCGGGGGACTGTCTCTCAGCTTATTGAGCATGATGGCGACTTTGACCCACTGCGGAACGTGGTTGCCGTACGCGGCGCCGTTGCCCATCGGGTTCTGGCCGGGCAGCCAGACCGGCGCGTGGCTCGGATCACCGACGGTGAACTCCTGTCCCACCGTGACGCCCGTGAACCACAGCTGCGGCTGCGACTGCGTGATCCCGTTCGTGTTCAGCTGCACGCCGTAGGGGCGCCGCGAGGAGAACGCAATCCAGTAGAGCGTCTGGCCACGGAAGGACCCCACGTCGGGGCTGAACCGGGGCCAGGAGTTGGAGTAGCTCGTCACGTTGCCGTTCGCGATCCCGTTGGCGTTGTCGAGGCGAACGCCGAATCCGCCCGACGACGGGACCCACCACAAGAGGGCGGACTGGTCATCGTACCCGTCGCAAGACCCCTTGCCGTATCCGCCGCCGAGTGGCGCCGGATCGTCGCCGCTGCCACAAGTGCTCTCGTTGTAGACGACGTAGTTGCTGTCCTCGCTGGTGCACGGGTAGTACTTCGAGATGTTGGGTTCCCGCCCGACGAGAACGCTCGCGTCGTCGTTGACGCTGGTGGCGGTCGCACTGGCCATGACGATCTGGCCGTTCAACTTCAGGTCACCGTTCAGCCCGCCATAGGGCGACGATTGATTGAACGAGGTGTAGACGAGCTTCGAACCGTCGTGGCTCCAGAACGGGTCGGACTGGTAAAGGTCGATGTTCGCGGCGGAGGTCGGGAACGCGGGGCCCTGCCGGGTGACCGTGGCGGAGGCTCCGTTGACTGTGACCGTGTTGAAGTAGAGCTTCGAGCTGTACATGCTGACCATGACGTCGCCGTTCGGGCCCCAGGTCGTCTCGGAGGCGTAGCCCTCGTTGCGATAGCTCTTCCAGTAGTCCTGCGGATCACTGATGGGGGACGCGCTCGTGTTGCCGTTGGTGTCGGGCAAGCCGCTGCCGGGCGGGTTGATCAGCTCCAGCGCCTGATTCTGGATATCGAGCATCGCCCAGTTCGCCCCGTTGGTCGTCGACGATCCTCCGATCGTGAGCGCCATGAACTTGCCGTCATTGGTGATGGTGTGGCATCCGATGCAGTGGCCTTTCCCGCTACCGCCGTTCCAGGCCTGGGGAGCGCCGTCGTAGGGAGGCGTGCTCGCGGGCCCGCCGTCGTCTGTCCAGACCACCTGCGGGATCGGGTTGGTCTGGGAGAAGTCGTAGCGTTCGATCTGAGTCCCGTAGTAGGGAGGCGAGCTCCCGGACGGCGGCGGGTCGAGCAGGATGTAGTTGGGCGGCGTTGGAATGTCCCCGGTGTCTCCGTGACGACTTCTGCGGGGGATTGGGAACGACCGTCCAGAAGTAGAGACCGCCGGTCAGCCCTGCCTGGGTCCAGGCGGCAGTGATCGTCGCCGAGTCGCCGGTGACCGAGGAGCCGCTGAGCACACGCGCGGTGATCTGGATGTCCTCTTCCTGGCAGGCCGGAATCATCATCTGCGTGAAGGCCAACGGCAGCGTCACCGAGCATCCGATTTCCCGGCGCCGACTCGCAGGTCCCGAAGAACTTCACGTCGACGTTGCCGCTCGCGCGTCTGGAAAGCGATCCGCGCGGAGGTCCCGGGCGTCGTCATCTGAACCTGGATCGGTCCCAGGTTCGACGGGAACAGCGATTTATCGAGCGGGTAGGCGATCGTCGTCGATCCAGACGCCCCGTTGTCGAACGTGCCCTCACTGCCGGTGTTGAAGGGGGTGCCCGAAGGGCAGGCGTCTGAAGTCGGTGCAGGTGAGGTTGCCGCTGATCGGCGTGATCGGCAACGGCGCCGTCCCGCCGCTGTTTCCCGTGCTGCTGCCGCCGTTCCCGGTGCTGCCGCCGTTCCCGGTGTTGCTGCCGCCGGAGCCACCGCTGCCGGTGGTGGTGGCGTTCTGCTTGACGCCGGCGCATCCGAGTCCGGCGGCGACGCCGAACGACAAGGTGATGACGGACAATAGGCTCGACGAAGTGTGTAGACGCATAGGCTTGCTCCGGCGCTTTTGGGGACCGCGGCAGGGGGGCGACGCAGTGCCCCGGCCCGCCTGAATTTCCGAAGCGCCGACTATACTGCGCGCCGCTCCGCAGAGCCATAGCCTGCCGCGGCGCGGCCTTGACTGCGCGGCCGGAGCGGGCCGACCATGGGGGGATCATGACCACCACTGGAGGCTCCATGCGACTGCCGACCCGACTCTCCTTCGCCCAGGTCTCTCCGCTCGTTCTGCTCTGCGTGATCGGGATCGCGGGCTGCGGCGGCGGGCTCAAGTACAAGGTCGACGACTCGGCGATCGATTCGATCTCCTCGGGCGAAAAGCAGGACGTCTTCGCCGCCCAGAACGACGTCGAGGTCGCGCGCAGCGAGCAGCGCACCGTGAAGACCCAGGTCGACGAGCTCGACCGCGAGCGCAGCGTCGCCAAGAACGAGAAGGAGCAGGCGTCGCTGGAGGTCGAGAAGGCGGGCACCGAGCAGGAGTCGGCCAACGCGTCGCACGACGAGAACCGCGCCAACGCCGCCCGCCACGGCAAGGAGATCGCCGACATGGGGGTCAAGGTCTCCGACCGCCAAGATGGAATGGCTGGACGAGAAGGAAGACTGGCTCAATGCCTCCGCCAAGGCGGCCGACGCGCACGAGGCGGCGGCCCAGGCCAAGGTCGAATTGGCCAAGGCGAAGCTGGCCCAGCAAAAGGGGATCAAACCGAGCGGCGACTTCTCGGTCGGCAACTTCGAGGATCAGTGGAAGGACAAGAACGACGACTGGCAGTCGGCCAAAAAGAAGGCCGATTCGGAGCAGAAATCGACGCAGGAGCAGGAGGCCAAATGGAAGGATATCTCCACGCAGCAAGCCAAAATGAAGGGCTGACGAAAGGATGACGAGAGGGTGATTCCCCTAGTCTTCATAACCCCGCTGGACTAGGCTCCTTTCCGGGTAATTCTTGAGCACCAGCGAGCGAGAAGCCCTGCTGGCGAGCGTCTCGGCCGCCCAGGCGGCGGCGGCGCAGAAACCAGCAGCCGACCCAGCGGACTCGACCGATTCTTCCGACCGGAGCGAGCGGTCGGACTACGTCCCGATGCTGGAGACGGCCCGGATCCTCGTCGTCGACGACGAGAAGGTGATCCGCGAGATCCTGGCCGACTTCCTGACCATGGAGGGGTACGTCGTCCACGCCGTCGAGGACGGCGCGCTGGCCCTCGAGGAGCTGCACCAGCGCAGCTACAACCTGGTCATCTCGGATCTCAAGATGCCCAACATGAGCGGGCTCGAGCTGATCCAGAAGATCAGCGAGGAGAGCATCCCGGTCATCACGGTCATCATGACCGGCTTCGGCACCGTCGAGACGGCGATCGAGGCGATGAAGAAGGGCGCCTACGACTACATCCTCAAGCCGTTCAAGGTCGAGGAGGTCATCCACATCGTGCAGCGCGGCCTCGATCGCCAGCGCCTGCAGCACGAGAACATCCGGCTCAAGGACGCGCTCTCGATCTACAAGATCAGCGAGGCGATCGCGACCTCGCTGTCGGTCGAGAAGGTGCTCGATCTGGTGCTCGACGCGACGATCGACACGGTCGACGCCGACGTCGTCAGCCTGCTGCTCGAGGATCCCAAGCATGCCGGCCGCTTCTCCGAGCGCATGCGCAAGGTCGTCGGAGCGCGCCGAGCCGGGCGTCGAGGCGCCGCCGCTCAACCTGCAGGAGGCGCTGCCGCTCTTCGCCGAGGACCGCCCGCTCCTGGTGCACGGCAGCCGCTCGTATCGCTTCCTGGAGTCGCCGCCGCGCGAGCTCGAACGGCGCCTGGTCAGCCTCTGCTGCATCCCGCTCAAGCTCAACGGCCGCATCATCGGGATGCTCAACGCCTACAGCTACACGCGCGGCAACAAGTTCTCCGAGGGGCAGCGCAAGATGCTGTACGTGCTCGCCAGCCGCGCCGCCGTCTCGATCGAGAACGCGCGCCTCTACGAGAACCTGGTCGACGCCAACAAGGATCTGACCACGCGCCAACGTCTCGCTGGAGGAGAACTTCAAGCAGACGATCATCGGCTTCGCGCACGCGCTGGAGGAGTCGGACCGCTACACGCGCGGCCACTCGGAGCGCGTCGCGATGTACGCGCGCCTGATCGCCATCGGGCTGCGGCTGAGCGCGCCGGAGATCGACACCATCGTCAAGGTCGGCCTCATGCACGACGTCGGCAAGATCGGCGTCCGCAACGACAAGCTCAACAAGCCCGGCAAGCTGACCCCCGAGGAGCTGGCGATGTTCCGCTCGCACCCGGCCAAGGGGAAGCGGATCCTCGAGCCGATCCCGTTCATGCGCGACATCGTCCCCGGCTGCTACTGCCACCACGAGGCCTGGGACGGCTCGGGCTACCCGCAGGGGCTCGTCGGCGACCACATCCCGATCATCGGGCGCGTCGTCGCCGTCGCCGACGCCTACGACGCGATGACCTCCGACCGCGCCTACCGCAAGGCGCTGCCGCACGAGATCGCCTGCGGCGAGCTGGAACGCTGCACCGGCTCGCAGTTCGATCCGGAGATCGTTCCGGTGTTCCTGGCGCAGATCGAAGAGTTCCGGCGGCTGGAGGCGGCTGCCGGCCGGTTCATTCCGCGGTAGAAATCACCGTTTCGTTTCCACTGTGACTAGACGACCGAGAGGACCCGCATGAGCGCTGACGGCGCCGCCCCGCCACCTTCGCAGGAAACCGCATCCCGATCTCCATCGAGGAGGAGATGAAGTCGTCGTTCATGGACTACGCCATGAGCGTCATCGTCTCGCGCGCGCTGCCCGACGCGCGCGACGGCCTGAAGCCGGTCCACCGGCGGATCCTCTACACCCAGCACGGGCTCTCCAACTTCTGGAACCGGCCCTACATCAAGTGCGCGCGCGTGGTCGGCGACGTGCTCGGCAAGTATCACCCGCACGGCGACACGGCGGCCTACGACGCGCTCGTGCGTCTGGCCCAGGACTTCGCGATGCGCTACACGCTCATCGACGGCCAGGGGAACTTCGGCTCGGTCGACGGCGACTCGGCCGCCGCTTATCGCTACACCGAATGCCGGATGGAAAAGATCGGCGGCGAGCTGCTGGCCGACATCGACAAGGAGACGGTCGACTTCCAGCCGAACTACGACGACAAGGAGACCGAGCCGACCGTCCTGCCGGCGCGCTTCCCCAACCTGCTGGTCAACGGCGCGGCCGGCATCGCCGTCGGCATGGCGACCAACATCCCGCCGCACAACCTGCGCGAGGTGATCGACGCGACCATCGCCGATCATCAAGAACCCCGACATCACCACCGACGAGCTGATCGAGATCGTCCCCGGCCCCGACTTCCCGACCGGCGGCTTCATCAGCGGACGCAACGGCATCCGCAACGCCTACGAGACGGGGCGCGGCGCCATCCTGATGCGCGGCCGGACCACCGTCGAGGAGCACCCCAAGACCGGCCGCAAGTCGATCGTCGCCACCGAGATCCCCTACCAGGTCAACAAGGCCAAGCTGATCGAGAAGATCGCCGAGCTGGTGCGCGACAAGAGGATCGAGGGGATCGCCGATCTCCGCGACGAGTCCGACCGCGACGGCATGCGGATCGTCATCGACCTCAAGAAGGACGCCGTTCCGGAGATCGTCCAGAACAACCTCTGGAAGATGACGCCGCTGCAGGAGTCGTTCGGCATCAACATGCTGGCGATCGTCGAGGGACGTCCGCAGATCCTGTCGCTGAAGAAGGCGCTGAGCACTACATCGCGCACCGGCGCGACGTCGTCACGCGGCGGACGCTGTTCGATCTCCGCCAGGCCCGCGACCGGATGCACATCCTCGAGGGGCTCAAGATCGCCGTCGACAACATCGACGCGGTGATCGACCTGATTCGCTCCTCGAAGGACACCGAGTCGGCCAAGGCCGGCCTGATGTCGAGCTTCGAGCTGTCGGCGCGGCAGGCGCAGGCGATCCTCGACATGCGCCTCGCCAAGCTGACCGGCCTCGAGCGCGAGGCGCTGCTCGCCGAGATCGAGGAGGTCGGCGCGCTGATCGCGCGCCTCGAGGAGATCCTGGGGAGCGAGCAGATCCTGATGAAGGTCGTCACCGACGAGCTCGAGGCGGTGAAGAAGGAGTTCGGCGACGATCGCCGGACGGAGATCATCGACGCCGGCGTGGAGATCGACGTCGAGGACATGATCGCCCCCGAGGAGATGGTCGTCACCGTCACCCACGGCGGCTACGTCAAGCGCAACCCCAAGACGCTCTACCGGGCGCAGCGACGCGGCGGGCGCGGCATCACCGGCGCGGCGACGCACGAGGAGGACTTCGTCGCCCAGCTGTTCGTCGCCTCGACGCACGACACGCTGCTGATGCTGACCAACAAGGGGCGCGCCTACTCCAAGAAGGTCTGGGAGGTCCCGCAGGCCGGCCGCACCGCCAAGGGCAAGGCGTTCGTCAACCTGATCCCGCTGCAGGAGGGCGAGCGCGTCGTGGCGCTCCTGCCGGTGCGCGAGTTCTCCGAGGGGGCGTTCGTGGTGATGGCCACCCGCACCGGCTACATCAAGAAGACCTCGCTCGACGCCTTCGCCAACATCCGCAGCTCCGGCATCATCGCGCTGTCGATTCCCGAGGACGACGATCTGGTCGCGGTGCGCATCACCGAGGGGGCCGCCGACATCCTGATCGGCACGCGCAACGGCTGGGCGATTCGCTTCCGCGAGGAGAACGTCCGCCCGATGGGGCGCACGGCGCGCGGCGTGCGCGGCATCCGGCTGCGCGACGGGGACGGCGACAAGGACCAGGTGGTCGGCATGGCGGTCATCCCGCGCGAGGAGCCGGCCACGCTGCTCACCGTCTGCGAGCGCGGCTACGGCAAGCGGACGCCGACCTCCGACTACCCGACCAAGAACCGCGGCGGCAAGGGGGTCATCACCATCAAGACCACCGAGCGCAACGGCAAGGTGGTCAGCCTGCGCCTGGTCAGCGACGACGACGACCTGATGCTCATCACCGACGGCGGCAAGCTGATCCGCATGCCGGTCGACGGCATCCCCACCATCGGCCGCAACACCCAGGGCGTGCGCCTCATTCGCCTGGAGACCGACGAGAAGGTCGTGGCGATGGAGCGGATGGCCGAGAAGGAAGAGGGCGAGAGCGAGGTCGCCCCCGAGGTCGCCGCCGCGCGCGCCGAGCTGCAGGCCGAAGCGCTCGGCGCCGAGGATCTGGGCGACGAGGCCGCCGCCGACGAAACGGACGAAGAGGAAGACGACGACGGCGGGGACGAAGGTCCCGGAGAAGACGCCTAGGCGGGTTCATGGCCACCAACCCCGGCTCCAAACGACCGCGCTCCTCGACGCTCTACGAGCGCGCCTCGGCGCTCTTCCCCGGCGGCGTGAACTCGCCGGTGCGCGCGTTCAAGGCGGTGGGCGGGACGCCGGTCTTCATCGATCGCGGCGTCGGGCCGTACGTCCACGACGTCGACGGCAACCGCTACATCGACTTCGTCGGCTCCTGGGGGGCGCTCATCCTCGGTCACGCCGATCCCGACGTGGTGGCGGCCGTCGTCCACGCCGCCGCCAACGGGACGACCTTCGGCGCGCCGACCGCGCGCGAGGTGGAGCTGGGCGAGCTGATCCGGTTCATGATGCCGTCGCTCGAGAAGATGCGCTTCGTCTCCTCGGGCACGGAGGCGACCATGTCGGCGCTGCGCGCGGCGCGCGGCTTCACCGGACGCCACCGCATCATCAAGGTCGACGGCGGCTACCACGGCCACGCCGATTCGCTGCTGGCCAAGGCCGGCTCGGGCGTGGTCTCGCTCGGCCTGCCGGGCTCGAGCGGCGTCACGCCCGCGTCGGTCGCCGACACGCTGGTCGTCCCCTACAACGATCTCGACGCCATGCGGGCCGCCTTCGAGGAGCACCGCGACGAGGTCGCCGCGCTCATCATCGAGCCGATCCCCGCCAACATGGGCCTCGTCATGCCGCGCCCCGCTTACCTGCCGCTCTTGCGCTCGCTCTGCGACGAGCACGGCACGCTGCTCATCTTCGACGAGGTGATCACCGGCTTCCGCGTGGCCCGCGGCGGCGCGCAGCAGATGTTCGGCGTGCGCCCCGATCTCACCTGCCTCGGCAAGATCGTCGGGCGGCGGTCTCCCCTTCGGCGTCTACGGCGGGCGCGCCGACGTGATGGACGTGATCGCGCCGGTCGGCCCCGTCTACCAGGCCGGGACGCTGTCAGGGAACCCGGTGGCGGTCGCCGCCGGCCTCGCCACGCTCAAGCGCCTCGACGACCACGCCTACGTCGCGCTGGAGGGGATCGGCCGCGTGCTGGAGGACGATCTGTCGCGCGCCGTCCGCCGCACCGGCGTCACCGCCCGCGTGCAGCGGGTCGGCTCGGCCTTCACGCTCTTCTTCGCCCCCGAAGAGGTGGTCGACCTGGCCAGCGCGAAACAATCGGACACCGCCAAGTACGCCAAGTTCTTCCACGGGATGCTCGAACGTGGATTCTTGTTGCCGCCCGCGCAGTTCGAGGCCGCCTTCGTCTCGCTGGCGCACACGCTCGACGAGGTCAACGCCTTCACCGCCGCCGCGCGCGAAGTGCTCGCGGAAGTCGCTGCCGGCAAGTAGCCCGCAAGCGCCTCGATTCGCGCGAACTGCCTTGATTTGAGGGTCGAGGCGTGTTATCGGACCGCGCGCCCATCGACCCCGAAGCGAAAAAAATGTGGCGGATTGCCGGCACCACCGGCGCCGTCGGCATCGAAATCGCCGCCGCGATCGGGATCGGCTATCTGGGCGGACACTACCTCGACCACAAACTCGGAACCCAACCTTGGCTCAGCTACCTGGGATTCGCTGCGGGAATCGGCGCCGCCATCAAGGCGCTGGTGCGGGTGACCCGCGCGTACAAGCGCGAGCAGGGCGGATCGGACACGGGCGAGGACACGCGCAATGACGGCCGGGGTTAAGCGGATCGAGCGCGCGAACCTGATCCTGGCGGTGGCGTTCACCGCGCTCGCCGGCGTCGTCTGGGGCCCGCGGGGAACGCTCGGTGCCGCCGCCGGCGCGCTGCTCGCCTGCGCCGACTTCCATGTTCTGGCGCGGCTCGGCGCCCGCGCGGTCCTGGCCGCGCGCGACGGCGCCTCGGCCGGCGCGCTCGGTGGCCTCGCCTTCGCGCTCATCGGCAAGATGACGGCGCTGTTCGTCCTGGTGTTCCTGGCGCTCCGCGTGGCCCACCTGGCGGTGATGCCGTTCGGCCTCGGATTTTCAGTGCTGGTCATCTCGATCCTGCTGGTTTCCTTGACGGGCCGTGCGGTAGAAGCCGAGGCGCAAACGCCATGAGCCCGCACGCCACCTGGTTCGAATTTCTCCCCGGCTACCGCGCCCTGTACGAGGGGCTGCAGGGGCTGCTCGGTCGCAGCTGGACCTGGCAGATGTTCCAGACGACGCACTTCCAGCTCGACCACGTCATGGGCGCGCTGCTGGTCTTCCTCTTCCTGCTGTTCGGCGCCAGCCGCTACGCGGCGGCCGTCAACGGCGCCAGCGACGGCGGCCTGGTGCCGCCGCCCAAGTTCGGCCTGCGCAACCTGTTCGAGACGCTGGCGGACACGATCTTCAACCTGATGGCCAGCGTGATGGGCGAGAAGGAGGCCCGGCGCTACCTGCCGCTCATCGGCACGCTGTTCTTCTTCATCCTGTTCTCGAACCTGCTGGCGCTCATTCCTGGATTCCTGCCGCCGACCGACACGCTGAAGACCAACCTGATGCTGTCGGTGCTGGTCTTCCTGCTCACCCACGTCTTCGGCGTGAAGTCGCACGGAATCAAGTACTTCAAGCACTTCATGGGGCCCGTCTGGTGGCTGGCGCCGCTGATGATCCCGATCGAGATCGTCAGCCACCTGGCGCGCCCGGTGTCGCTGTCGATGCGGCTCCTCGGCAACATCGCCGCCGACCACGCGGTCGTGCTGGCGTTCTTCGCCATCATCCCGTTCCTGGTTCCGGTCCCCTTCCTGCTCATGGGGGTGTTCGTCTCCGTCGTCCAGGCGGTCGTCTTCTCGTTGCTCTCCACCGTTTACATCGGTCAGGCCGTCGCTCACGAAGAGCACTAGCCGCAGAGTCGAATTACAGCTAAGGTCCGCACCCGAAAACCAAAACCGAGCAGGAGCCCGATATCATGCGCCGCATCTCCAAGACCTTCGTTTCCCTCTTCGCCCTCGGCGTCGCCGCCGCGGTCACTCTGACCGCCAGCCCGGCCTTCGCGCAGGCAATGGATCCCGCGCGCGCCGACCGCGACAAGTGGCTCGGTCTCGCCGCCGCGCTCGCCATCGGCCTGTCGGCCCTGGGCGGCGCCATCGGTCAGGGGCGCGCCGCCGGCTCGGCCCTCGAAGGGATCGCGCGCAACCCGCAGGCCTCGGGCAAGATCTTCGTCCCGATGATCGTCGGTCTGGCGCTCATCGAGTCGCTGGTCATCTACGGCCTCCTCATCGCCTTCCAGCTGTTCGGCAAGATTGGTTAAGGCCGGCCGGGACGCCGGTCGCCGGTAGACGTGGCACTCCGGCGTAGACTCCATGGCGATCTCTTGCGGCATCGTCGGCCTGCCCAACGTGGGCAAGTCGACGCTCTTCAACGCGCTGTCGGCGGCGGGCGCCGCCGTGGCGAACTATCCGTTCTGCACCATCGAGCCGAACGTCGGCGTGGTCCCGGTGCCCGACGCGCGCCTCGACGCGCTGGTGGAGCTCTACCACCCGAAGTCGGTCGTCGCCGCGACGGTGAACTTCGTCGACATCGCCGGCCTCGTGCGCGGCGCCTCCAAGGGTGAAGGCCTCGGCAACCAGTTCCTCGCCAACATCCGCGAGACCGACGCCATCGCCCACGTCGTCCGCTGCTTCGAGGACGACAACGTCATCCACGTCGAGGGCCGCGTCGATCCGGTCGCCGACGTCGGCACGATCGACACCGAGCTCTGCCTCAAGGATCTCGAGACCGTCGACAAGCGGATCGAGCGGGCCAAGAAGGCGCTCAAGGGGCAGGCGATCAAGGAGGAGAAGATCGTCCTCGAGCTCTGCGAGAAGCTGAAAGCGGCCTCGACGCACGGCAAGCCGGCGCGCGCGCAGGGGCTGGACGCCGAGGCGCAGGCGCTGCTGCGCGACATGGGCCTGCTGACGCTTGAAGAAGGTCTTCTACGTCGCCAACGTCGCCGAGAAGCAGCTCGCCGGCGCCGCCAGCGACAAGCACGTCGGCGCGCTGCGCGCCCACGCCGAAACCGAAGGGGCGCCGGTCGTCGTCATCTGCGCCGCCGCCGAGGCGGAGATCGCCGGCCTCGACGCCGCCGATCGCCCGGCCTTTCTGGAGAGCCTCGGCTTGAAGGAGCCGGGCCTGCACGCCGTGGTGCGCACCGGCTACAAGATCCTCGACCTCATCACCTTCCTCACCGCCGGCCCCGACGAGTGCCGCGCCTGGACCGTCAAGCGCGGCGCCAAGGCCCCGCAGGCGGCGGGCGTCATCCACACCGACTTCGAGCGCGGCTTCATCAAGGCCGAGGTGATCTGGTGGGAAGACCTCATCAAGTTCGGCTGCGAGGGCGCCTGCCGCACGAACGCCAAGCTCGCAGCTCGAAGGCAAGGAGTACGTCGTCCGCGACGGCGACGTCATCCACTTCAAGTTCAACGTCTGAACGCGCAAGTGACGTCCCGGGTGTTCTCAGTGTTCCAACTGAGACCGTAACCGCTGAAATCAGCTTGGACGTCGGTCTCGGTGGACTGCGGTGACAGTAGGTCGCGGACCAGGTGATGGTGTCGATGAGGCAATCTGGACGCTCCCGTTCTGGCAGATGACGTCGAGGTCATAGACACCGGCGGGAGCCGCGGCGAATGAGCGTGGCCGACCCGGTGAGAAACGGTCGATGCCGTACGAGATGCGTCGGCCGGACGGACGGCAGCGTCGGTACTTGGCTGCGGCATGACGCTCGGTGGAGCTCGTAAGCTGACGGCGGTACTCGTCGAAGTCGGCGCAGGTCGCGCTGTAGTCGACCGAGAACGTGCGTGGCCGGCAGCTGCGGGAGCGGCGTTTACGATGACGCAGTCGCCGGCCGGGATGTCAAGGGGTTTCTATGGAGGTGAGCGGCTCGGCAGAGCGGGTAAGTGTTACACTCCGCCGCCAGGGCTCGTGCTGCAGCTGATGCCCGAGCTCGCCAACGCCAGTCGAGCAGCTGTCGACCGCTGGCGACGTCATCGCCGGCATCGAATCTCCTGGTGACTTTGGCTCCATCATGGATGGACGACGAGCGACCTGGCAGCGGGCAGCTCCGAACGAAATCCTCACGCAGTCGGGAGCAACCCGTGGTTCATGTGTAGCGCGGAGGTCGCACGACGTCGCGTGTCACGGGACGCGCCTACGTCGCATCTGGAGAACGGATTACTGCTTTGCTCAACCAGTTCCCGTTCGTCGACGCGTTACGGTTCTTGACGGGAGATGGTCTGGAGCTGCGCGGAGACCCAGCTCACCCTTCGAACCAGGGCTTCGGCATCTGCTTCTCACCGGATGGGACGTTGCTCGTGGCGAACGAACGGGGCTGCTCAGCCCGTCCCAAGAATTCCCGCCACGAGCAACACCGGTACTGCGATCGGCAAGCTGAGCACCGGTGACATCTGGTCTCTCGACGGATGACGTTTGGCTGGCCGGAGCGCTCGCCGAGACGGCGTTGCCGGATCGACGCTTCACCTAGGACCGGTGATCGAACGCCTCCGGACGGCGGGGTCGTGAGCGCACTCACGCGGACGCGGTACGTTTCTCGCCGTGGGGGTCGGCCTCAGCCGGGTGACCAGCTTTCGTTGTGGATGCATCTGGGAGCGCCGGCACACTACAGAACGGCAAGAGCGTAGGATCGCACGAGGACGTAAACCTTCGGCTCGAGCGAAGAGCCCTCCATCCTAAGGCGAGCCGTTGAGCAACCGAACCTGTCGGGCGCGGGGTGCGTCGGGCGCTGCGGGCTCGGAGGACCGACGATGCTCTGGGACACGAGCACCGGCAATCCGGGACGACTGGCCGAGCGAAGGTCTCGGGTCCCACGCGTTTTCTGGAGATGTCTGGGTGCGCTTTGGCTTTGAGGGCACGACCTTCGCGCCCTCTCCAGCCTGGACGAGCCAGCTAGAACCTCGACCTCGGCTTCGTTGAGCCGAAGCAATCGTCGTCTCGGCGTCGGGCGCGCTGTTGGGATTCGGGGCCTCGTCGCGGGCGCAGCTGCGACGCGCTCGACGTGGACGCTGCTGTCGACGCTCGGGACATCCAAGGTCACACCGGTATCGTCTATGCCGTGGCGTTCTCGCCGTGCGCAGCGAACGCGAACGCTGTCGGGGACCGCGGGGCCGTGGCCGCGACCGGTCAGGGCGGCGACGTTCCTGACAAGCTCGGCCGGATACCCGGTGGCGCTGGCATCTACGCCAGACGGCTTGGGGATCGTCAGCACCGACATCGTCAGCGCCGGCAGCGGAGACCTACGAGTCTGGAACATCGCCAAAGGAACGACGACACGCAACTGGCCGACGTCGTCCTCTCCGGCCGACGGTGTCTCCCGACGGCAAGTGTGGTCACGTCCTCGAGCGCGACCACGGCATCCTGTCGGTCCACGCTGCCAGAGCTCGGCATCGTTGCCACCGCTCGAGCGTTCCCTTGTCGGACCGCGTAGCGAGGGATCGCGCTGCGATTCGAGACTGGAGCGTAGGGGCGTGACCGGCGGAGACGGAGTATCGTGTCGTCTGCGTCAACCCTGACGAGAGTACGTTCGATCGACCTCGTCCGCCTGGCAGGCGCGCGCGCGCCAGGCAGGCCCATAAGCCACGGCCGCGTTTTGGACGGACCGATCGTTTGCCGATACACAATGGTGAATGCGCGGCGCGGTGTGGGTGCTGGCGATCGCCGTCGTGGGGGGCGGGTCGGTGGCGTGGCTCGTCCACGCGCGCGGCACCGCGGTCGACCGCCAGCTCGACGCTGAGCTGGCCGTGGCGCTCGACCGCGGCGGCATCGCGGATCTCGGGCGCGCCCAGGCGGTGGGGCGGCGGCTCGTGCTGGCGGCGGGTGGCGGGCGGGCGGAAGCGGCCGCGCTCGCGTTTGCCGACGCCCGCCTGGCGATCGACTACGGCGTCCCGACCGCCCCGGAGGCGGAGGAGATCCTCGCGCGCCTCGGGCTTCCCGACGGACGCTCCGACGGGCCTTCGGTGATGGCCGCCAGCGCCAAGGCGCTGCTCACCGCCCGAAACGGCGACCGGGAGGGGGCGGCGCGCATCGCCGCCGCCGCGGCGGCGGCCGAGCCCGGGAGCCCCTGTCCGCTGTACGCGCTCGGCCGGGTCCGCGCCCTCGGTGGCGATCTCGAGGGGGCCGCGCGGGCGTTCGACGCGGCGAGCGTGGTCGCACCTGCGTTTCTCGCTTCGCGGGTGGCGCGCGCCGAGGTTCTGCTCGACCTCGGCAACGTCGGCCGGGCGCGCCCGCCGCTCGCGGCCGCGATCTCCGAGACGCCCGGCGATGCGCGCACCCAGCTCCTGCTCGACGAGGTCGAGCTGGCCGCGCGCGGCGGCGACGCGCCGCCGCACGCCGCGGCGATCTGCGCCGGGCCCTGGCGGCCGCCCGCAATTGAAGCCGCGTGCCTTCTCGCGCGGGCGGAGCGCGAGCGCCGGGCGGGGAACAGAGCTGCGGCGCGCGCCGATGCGGAGGGCGCCGGGCGCGTCGTCCCCGACGAGCCGCGTCTGCTCGCGCGGGCCGCCCTCCTGCTCGCGCAGCTCGGCGCCGTCGACCAGGCGGCCGCTCTCCTGGCGCGGGCGCGGCGGCGGGCGGCGGCAGAGATGCCGACGTTCGTCTGGGCGACCGCGGCGGTCGCGCTCGGTCGCGGCCACGCCGGCGCGCTTCCGGCCGGCCCACGCCCGGCGGATCCGGAAACGACGCTGCTCATCGCGCGGGCGGCGCTGGCGGCGGGCGGTGTCGGGGCGCTCGGGGCGGCTCTCGGTGGGCTGGGTCCGACGGCGCGCGAGCGCGACGGCGATCTCGAACGGCTCGGGCGGCTGGCCGCGCGCGCTCCCCGGCTCACGTCACGAGCGCCTGGTCAGACGGCAGGCCAAGCTGCTGGAGAGGATCCGATGCAGGCCTACCTCGACGGCCTCGCGGCGCAGCTCGCAGGCGATCTGGTCAAGGCGACGGAACGGTTCGGACACGCCCTGAGCGGCCACGGCGACGCCTGCCATGCCGCCGGCGAGTACGTGGCGGCGTTGCGCGCGCAAAAACGGCGCCCCGATCCCGCTGCGCTCGCACGCTTGCGCGCCGAGAACTCGCGCTGCGTGAACCTGCGCTGATCTGGCCCGCGTCGCTCAGAGAGCGCCGTCTTCGGGCTCGGGCTTGACCTGCTCGCCGTGCTCCGGGCCGTGCTCCGCCCCTTCGGTGTCCTGCCGATCGCGCCCGTAGTCGGTCCAGGTCGTGAACTGGTCGCGCACGTCGACGTGGACGAAGCCGGACACCGGGTAGTAGCCGATCCCCTTCACGCCCATCGACTCGGCGAGATCGCGCACCATGAGCGGCGTCATGCCAGGAATCCGGATGTCGGCCGCCATCCCGCGCGTGTGGTAGCTGAGCGTCGCCAGCGAGAACATCGGGGCGCGGAAACCGGACACCAGGATGATCTTCTGCCCGGTCCGCTGCGAGATTCGGTAAAGGAGACTGATGAGTCGCGGATCGGTCGGCGTCTCGGCGGTGGTGCGCAGGCAGCGCATCAGGTGGCGCAGCCGGCGGTAGCCCTCCGCCTCGACCTCGCCGGTCGCGAGGTTGAGCTTCACCTCGAGCTCCTCGCCCGTGTTCGCCGATTGAATCACGAAGCGGCCGATCTCGCCGGCGGGGAGGCGCACACCGCCCGCGGGACCCATCGCCGCCGGGAGCATCCCGGCCGACATCCCAGGAGCGTCGCCGCCCGACGCGAGCGCCGCGCTGTCCGCCGCGCGCACCATCGCGAACATCCGCCGCTGCACGCCCGAGAGCGCGCCGCTCAACTTCCACGAGCCGCAGGCGAGCACGACGGTCGCGACGGCGAGCGTTCCGACGACGAGCGACACCACCAGCGGCAGCCGGCGCGGCAGCGAGATGGTGCGGATCGGCCGGGTCGGGATCCCCGGCGATCATGATCCGCAGCCGCGCGTGACGGGGCTTCGCCTGCTCCTTGCGGATTCGCTCGAGATCGACGCCGGGACCGGTTGTCGGCGACCGGAGCGACATATCGCCTAGGCGACGGAAGAGAGCGAGCCGCGCGTGTCGGCCGCCTCGGCCACGCCGCCGCCGGCCTCGCCGCCCATGCTGCTCGTCCCGCGGAACACGCCGCCGGTCTCGATGCGCATGCTCTTGGCGCTGATGTCCCCCTCGATCCGGCCCTTGGCGAGGATCTCGAGGTGGCCCGAGCAGATCACGTCGCCGACCACGGTGCCCGCGACGACGACGTCGGTGCCCCGCACGACGCCGCGCACGACGCCGCTTTCGCCCACGACCACGGCCGCCCGCGACTCGACCGACCCCTCGACCGTCCCGTCGATCCGAAACGCGCCCTCGGCGCTCAGATCGCCGCGCACGGTGCAGGATCGCCCGAGCACGTTTTCGATCGCGTCCCGGGTCGCCCCGCCACCGCTCTCAGGCTTGGATCGCCATGACATGTAGGAGCCTCCGGTTTTGAATCGGACGGATCTCCCCTCGAACTGAAGTGGAACGGCGCGTCGCGGTCAGGGCGCGGTCAAAATTTCGAGGTGACGGCCATGAACGTCATCTTGTCGTTCGTCTCGCGGAGGCGCGAGGAGAGCGTCCGGACGAACGACCAGAGCAGGTCATAGGCCAGATCGCGGTCGACGAAGAGGAGGTCTTCCATGTCCTCCTTGCGGACGACGAACAGGCGGCAGGACTCGTGCGCTCGCGCGTCGGCGCTGCGCGGGAAGTCGTCGATGAGCGCCATCTCGCCGAAGTGCGTCCCGGCGCGCAGGATGGCCAGCGCCTCCTCGCCCATCCCCGGCACCTGGCGTCCGATGCGCACGGCGCCCGAGAGGATGAGGTACATCTTGTCCCCCTGCGCCCCCTCCTTGAAGATGACGGCGCCCGACGGGTAGTCCTCCTCGATGCCGAGGTTGGCGATCCGCCGCAGGTAGCTCGGCTGCAGCGCGGAGAAGAGGCTGATCTTCGAGAGCAGCTCGACCGCCTTCTCGGGTGGGATCGTCGACCGCTCCGGCGCGACGGCCGGCTCGGGCTCCGGCTCGGGCCGCACGGCCCCCGCGCTCACACCGGACGCCTCGGTCAGCTCGAAATCCGGCTCGGCGTCCGACTCGGATTTTGTACCGGGCGCAACGGGCTCACTGCTCATCGCTGGGGGATTATGCCAGGAATGGGAAAAGGAACCGAAGAACACGCCCCGTTGACTTTGGAGCCGGGGGCGAGGCACGCTCTGCCCGTCGTCAACCTCCGCCCCTTCCTTGCACTGGAAAACACCATGACGCGAATCAAGAAGTGGTCCTCCTGTTCTTTGATGACGATGCTGGCGGTCGTGCTTGCCACGGGCTGCGTTCAGCAAGAGGACAAAAAGGAGGAGCCCGCGCCGGCGCCGCCGGCGGCGCCACCTCCCGAGCCCGCGCGGGCTCCGCTGACCGTTGACGTCAACGCGCCGGTCACCCTCACCACCGCGAGCGGCACCAAGTGCTTGCAGTTCGCTGGCGGGACCAAGGCCGACCTCGCGCGCGCGGAGATCGCGACCTGCAACGGCACGCCCGCCCAGCAGTTCAAGTTCCAGTCCGTACCGGGCGGCTACTACGCCCTCGTCAGCGTCAACAGCGACAAGTGCCTCGACGTTTCGGCGTTGGCGATGAATGACGGCGCGCTGGTGCAGCAGTACCCGTGCAACGGTGGCCAGAACCAGCACTGGATCGTCGCCGACGGCGGCGGTGGAACGGTCCGCGTCGTGGCCCGCCACAGCGGGAAGGTCCTCGATGTCACCGGCGGCGGGACCACCGACGGGACCGTGGTCAGCCAGGCAGGCTGGAAGTCGGCTCCCAACCAGCAGTTCAAGCTGAAGGGGACTCCGCTCGCGGTCGCCGGCGAAGGCGGCAAGAGCGGCAAGGCAGGCTCCGACGGCGCGGGCGGATCGACGGGCAAGAAGAAGCCGCACAAGCCCAAGGCCGCCACCGCTGCCGCGCCGTAGCTCCAGCCGAACAGCGTTAGCGCGGTAAACCGCCCGGCGGGGCAGCGATGAACCGCCCGGCGGCCATTTGTCGCCCCCTGGTGAGCCGAACGGTCCGGCCTCATCACTGTGTGGATCGGGACCGATGGCGTTTCGCATGCAAATCGCGCTCGTTCCGGCGATGGGCTTGGCCCTGCTCGGTTGCGCGGCCAGCGAGCCGATCGACGTCACCTCGCCTGGCTCTGGCGGCGCCGCGGGGAGCGTCGGCTCGGGAAGCGGCGGCGCAACGCGCACTGGCGGCGCGCCCGGCGCCGGTGGCGTGACGGGCACGGGCGGTCTGCTCGGCACGGGCGGCGTGGTCGCGACTGGTGGCGCAACGAGCAGCGGCGGCGTCAATGGAGCAGGCGGGACAGGCGCGAGCAGCGGCGGTATCAAAGGAACAGGCGGCAGAGGCACGAGCAGCGGCGGCGTCAAAGGAACAGGCCGCGGCGGCGCGTCGGGCGCGGGAGGCCATGCCGGCGCCTCCGGCTCGGGCGGCGCGAGCCCGAGCGACGGGGGCGTTGGCACCTTCACCGCCGTCTACGCCGACGTCATCTCCAAGTACTGCTTCGGCAGCGGCTGCCACAACCCTGCAGCCAGCGGCCGTCCGAGCTTCGCTTCGCAGGCCAGTTGCTACACCTACTTCAAGAACCAGGGGCAGCTCTACCCCGGCCAGGACCCGACGAAGTCGTACGTCTATTTCATCATGGTCGGCGATCCCACCGCCTCGCCCCCCTCGCCCCCGTACATGCCGCCGACGCCGAACGCCAACGTCTCGGCGGCCGACCTGGCGATCGTCGCCGCCTGGATCGCCGACGGCGCGCTCAACGACTGATGGGCGCTACCCGAGGAAGCGCTCGGCGTCGATGGCGGCCATGCAGCCGGTGCCGGCCGCGGTGATCGCCTGGCGGTAGACGTGGTCGGCCACGTCGCCGCAGGCGAAGACGCCCGGGATCTTGGTGGCGGTCGAGCCCGGCTTCACCTTCAGGTAGCCGGCGGCGTCCATGTCGAGGAGCCCTCGAAACAGCTTGGAGTTTGGCTCATGGCCGATGGCGACGAAGAGGCCGCCCGCCGCCATCTCGCGGGTCGAGCTGTCGCGCGTGTCGCGGAGGATGACGCCGGTGACCCCCGGCCGCGGCAGCTCGCCCAGGATCTCCTCGACGACGGTGCTGGTCATCAGCGTGATCTTCGGGTTGTTCCGCGCGCGGTCGAGCATGATCTTCGAGGCGCGAAACTCCTCGCGCCGATGGATGACGGTGACCTTGGTGGCGAAGCGGGTGAGGAAGTTCGCCTCCTCCATCGCCGTGTCGCCGCCGCCGACGACGATCAGCTCGCGCCCCTTGAAGAGGGCGCCGTCGCAGGTCGCGCAGGCGGAGACGCCGTAGTTCTGAAACTTCGGCTCCGACGGGATCCCCAGCCACTTGGCCGACGCGCCGGTGGCGATGATCATCGTCTCGGCGACCAGGTTTCCCTCGGTCGACGTGATCTTGAAGGGCCGGTCGGAGAGATCGACGGCCGTCACGTCGCCGGTCACCACGCGGGTGCCGAACCGCTCGGCCTGCGCCTTGAACAGCTCCATCAACTCGGGGCCCTGCACCCCCTTGGGGAAGCCGGGGTAGTTCTCCACCTCGGTGGTGATCATCAGCTGGCCGCCGGGGAGCGTGACCGGCTCGATCGCGGCGCCGCCGCCTTCGAACAGGACCGGATCGAGGTTGGCGCGGCCGGCGTAGATCGCCGCCGTGTAGCCGGCCGGACCGGAACCGATGATGGCGACCTTCGTTCGTTCGGGGAGTGGCATGGGGGAGATCCTTTGGTCTCGATTGTTTATTTGGATGCCGGGCCGGTGGCAATCGGTTTCAGACGGGCTGGCCCCCTCGCCGCCAGTGGCCGCTTCGCCCCCCCTGCTTCTCCTCCAGCCGGACGGCCCGGATCTCGACCCCACGCTCGGCCGCCTTGACCATGTCATAGATCGTGAGCGCGGCCGTGGCCGCTGCGGTCAGCGCCTCCATCTCGACGCCCGTGCGGTCGAAGGCGCGCGCCGTCGCGCGGATCCGGACCCCCGGCAGCGCCCTGTCGATCGTCAGATCGACGTCACAGCTGGTGAGGCGCACCGGGTGACAGAGCGGAATGAGCTCAGCCGTCCGCCGGGCGGCCATGATTCCGGCCAGGCGGGCCACCGCCAGGACGTCGCCCTTGCCACGGGCGCCGCGCGCGCCCGCCGCGCCGCGAGAGCTGGAAACCCGCTCGACGAGACGCAAGGTCTCGCGCTTCATCTTGACCGCGGCGGAGGCCGTGGCGGCGCGCGCCGTCTCCGGCTTGCCGGCCACGTCGACCATCCGCGCCGCACCCCGCGCGTCGACGTGCGACAGGCGCGGTTTCGCTTTCACTCTACGGTGACGCTCTTGGCGAGGTTGCGGGGCTGGTCGACGTCGTTCCCCTTGGCCACCGCGATCGCGTAGCTCATGAGCTGCAGCGGCAGCACGGTCAGGAACGGCTGCAGCAGCGCCGGCGCGTCGGGGATCGACAGCACGCGGTCGCACTGGGAGGCGAGCTGGTCGTCCCCCTTCGTCCCGATGCCGATGATGTGCCCGTTGCGGGCGCGCACCTCGGCCAGGTTCGACAGCACCTTGTCGTAGCCGGGGCCGCGCGGCGCCAGCACCACCACCGGCACGCCGTCGTCGACCAGCGCGATCGGCCCGTGCTTCATCTCTCCGGCCGCGTAGCCCTCGGCGTGGATGTACGAGATCTCCTTCAACTTGAGCGCCCCTTCGAGCGCGATCGGATAGTTGGTCCCGCGTCCGAGAAACAGGAAGTCGCGCGCGTAGCGGTACTCGCGGGCGAGCTGCTTGAGATCGCCGAGCCCCTCGAGCGCCTCCGTCATCTTGGTCGGCGTGAGCGCCAGCTCCTCGACCAGCTTGGCGGCCGCGTCGGGCTTGAGGTTGCCGCTGCGCCGCCCGATGTGAATGGCGATGAGCGCGAGCGCGGCCAGCTGCGCGGTGAAGCACTTCGTCGAGGCGACGCCAATCTCGGGCCCCGCGTAGGTGTAGAGGACGCCGTTCGAGGCGCGCGGGATGGCGGCGTCGACCACGTTGGAGATCGCCAGCACGCGCGCGCCGCGCGCCCGCGCTTCCTTGACCGCGGCCAGGGTGTCGGCCGTCTCGCCGCTCTGCGAGATGGCGATGACCAGGTCCTCCGGCCCCACCACCGGATCGCGGTAGCGGAACTCGCTGGCCAGATCGACCTCGCAGGGGATGCGTGAGGTCCCCTCGATGAGGAACTTCCCGACCAGCCCGGCGTGATACGAGGTGCCGCAGGCGAGCAGCAGCACGCGCCGCAGCCCGCGCGGGTCGACCTCGAACCCCTCCAGATCGGCGTCGTGGTCCTCGAGCAGGAGGCGGCCGCGCAGGGTGTCGGTGATGGCGCGCGGTTGCTCGTGGATCTCCTTCAGCATGAAGTGCGGGTAGCCGCCCTTCTCGGCCTGCGCGGCGTCCCAGGTGATGGTGCGCGCCTGCCGCTCGCGCGGCTTCCCCTCGACGTCGGTGATCACCGCCGCGCCGGCGGTCACCGCCACGACGTCCCCCTCGTCGAGGAAGATCACCTCGCGGGTGTGCTCGAGGATCGCCGGCACGTCGGAGGCCAGGAAGGTCTCCCCCTTGCCGAGGCCCAGCACCAGCGGCGAGGCGTTCTTGGCGGCGGCGAGCTCGCCCGGGTGCTTGTCGGAGATCACCACCAGCGCGTAGGCGCCGTGCACCTGGCGCAACGCCCGTCGCAGCCCTTCGACCAGGGTCGGCGCGCCCGCCAGCAGCGCCTCATCGACGAGATGGGCGACGATCTCGGTGTCGGTCTCGGAGGCGAACTTTCGCCCGGCCGCCTCCAGCCGCGACCGCAGCGACAGGTAGTTCTCGATGATGCCGTTGTGAATGACGGAGACGCTGCCCGCCTTGTGCGGGTGGGCGTTGGCCTCGCTCGGGCGGCCGTGCGTCGCCCAGCGCGTGTGCCCGATGCCGAGGGTCCCCTCGGGGGTCTCGCGCGACACCATCGCCTCGAGCCCGGCCAGCTTGCCGCGGCAGCGCAGCACCTGGGTGCCCCGGGGTCCGACGATCGCCACGCCGGCCGAGTCGTAGCCCCGGTACTCGAGACGCCGCAGTCCGCCAAGCAGGATCGGAATCGCCTGCTTCTGTCCCACATACCCAACGATTCCACACATGAGCTGAATGTAAGGCTAACCGATCGACTTGGCGACTGGCAGCCGTTCGCGGGGGGGGCCTGGGACCCTCAGGGAGTCCCGCGGGTGGTCATTGCGCGCGGCGACCTGCGCGCTTAGCATCGGCGCTTTCATGGGCCTATCTTCGCGCTCTTCGCGCCTCTCCTTGCGCCCCGACGACTGGAGTGAACGTCAGACGGGCCTCTTCGTCATCCTGATCGGCCTTCTGCTCTACATCCCGCTGGCCGGGTCGTACGGTCTTTACGATCCCTGGGAGACGCACTACGGCGAGGTCGCCCGCCAGATGACCGAGCGGGGCGACTACATCAGCCTCTGGTGGCCGGGGGCGCCGATCGACGCCGAGCACTTCTGGTCGAAGCCGGTGCTGTCGTTCTGGATCATGAGCCTGTCGATGCGGCTGTTCGGGCTGCGTCACGCCGCGACGGGGACCATGGCGCTGTCACACCGGGCCGAGTGGGCGATGCGGCTGCCGTTCTGTCTGCTCGGCGTGCTCGGCATGTACGGGATTTATCTCTGCGTCTCGCGCTTCGTCAGCCGCCGCGCCGGGCTCTTCGCCGCGCTGGTGACCGCGACCTCGCCGCTTTACAGCCTGGTGGCGCGCCAGGCGATGACGGACATGGCCTTCGTCGGCCCGATGACGATGGCGCTGGCGTTGGGCGCGCTGGCGCTGTTCGACGACGAGGACACCCCGCTCCCCAGGCGTGAGGTACGGCTCGGCAAGAAGCTCAAGCTCAGCTGGCCCGACCACCCCCTGCTCTACCTTGCCGCCGGCCTCTTCGCGGCGGTCGCGCTCCCCCAGCTGATCGTCAACGCGGTTCAGCTCCACTGGACCTTCAACCTCGGGCACCGCCTCGTTTCGCTCCCGGGCGTCCTCGTGATGCTGCCGTACATGGGCGGCTTCCTGGCCTACTTCGCCCTGATCGGGCGTCTGCGGACGAAGGCGCCGCTCTATCTCAACATCGCCGCCACGCTCTGCGGGCTCGCCACGCTGGCCAAGGGGATCGCCGGGCTCGGCCTGCCGGTGATCGTCTTTCTGGCCTACCTGGGCTTCACCTGGAACTGGAAACGGCTGCGGCGCGCGCAGCTGGGATTCGGGATCCTGCTGGCGCTGTTGACGGTCGCGGTGGTGGCGGTCCCCTGGCACCACGCGATGCTCGTCCGGTACGGCAAGCCGTTCTGGGACGAGCTCTACGGCGACAACCACTGGCGGCGGCTGGTGGTCGGGCGCCATGGCGATCGCGGCACGTTCGAATACTTCCTGCGCGAGCTCGGCTACGCGGTGCTCCCCTGGATCGCCCTGGCGCCGGCGGCGCTGGCGACGGTGGTGATGCGGCGAACCGACGCGCAGGCGAGCCCGCGCGAGGCGCGCCGGCAGGGCATCTACTGGTTCGGCGCGATCTGGTTCGTCTCGGCCTACGCGCTGGTGTCGCTGTCGGTCACCAAGTTCCACCACTACATCCTGCCGGCGCTGCCCGGCCTGGCGATCGTCGTCGGCTGCTTCCTCGACGATCTGCTCTCGCGCCGCGACAACCGGACCGCGGCCGCCACGGCGGTCATCGGAATTCCGCTGCTCGCGCTGGTGATGGTCGACCTGGCGTTCGCCCCCAAGGACGCGCAGCACTTCATCTGGCTGTTCTCGTACGACTACATCAACACGCCGCAGGGGCGACCCTGGCCGGCGGCGCTCGACTTCCGCCCCGGGCTCATCGCCTTCGCCGCGCTGTTCGCCATCGCCACGGCGGCGCTGGCCTGGCGCCGCGTGCAACGGGCCGCCGCCCTCGGACTCTGCCTCCTGGCCGTGGGCTTCACCTACTACCTGCTCGACGGCTACATGATGAAGGTGACGCCCTACTGGACCCAGAAGGGGCTGATCGCGAACTATTACAAGATGCGCCGCTCGCCCGACGAGCACCTGCTCGTCTGGCAGATGTACTGGCGCGGCGAGAACTTCTATACCGAGAACGAGGTCTACGAGGGGCCGCCCGACGACCGCACCATCTTCCTCGGCGACAAGAACGTCGAGAACCTCAAGGCCTGGATGGGCCGCCACCGCGGGCAACGCGCCTTCTTCCTCATCGAGCGCTCGCGCATGAGTCAGCTCGAGGGGATCGTGCCGCCCGAGAGCAAGAAGAGCCTCAAGATGGTCGACGAGAGCAACATGAAGTTCGGCCTCGCGTCGATCGACCTTTGAACAGGCCGTTGACAAGCCACTGACGAGCCTCGAACATCCGCGAGGTTTTTGCTTCAACTTCTGGAGGTCGCAGTGGCCGAGACTCGCTTTGGTTTGGTGGCCGCGCGTTCGATCGCGCTCCTGGGGCTCGCGCTGGTCGTCGGATGCGGCAGCGGCTCCTCGGGCGGCGGAACAGGCGGCAGCGCCGGCAGCGGATCGTCGGGCCAAGGGGGGAACGCCGGGAGCACTGGAGCCTCCGGTAAGGGTGGCAGTGGAACCGGCGCTGGCGGCAGCAGCGTCGCTGGGGGCAGCGGGAGCGGCGCTGGCGGCAGCAGCGAAGCGGGCGCCAGCGGAACCGGCACCGGCGGCAGCAGCGTCGCCGGCAGCAACGGGAGCGGCACCGGCGGCAGCGATGGGGGCGCCGCCGGGACCGGCGCCGGTGGCAGCAGCGTCGCCGGCGCCGGCGGCTCCGCTGGCAGCGCCGGCGGTCAAAGTGGCCAAGGTGGGCAAGCGGGGCAAGGCGGCCAGCTCTCCCCCGACGGCGGGTCGGACGCCGCAGCGACTGACGCGCACAAGGACGCCCAGGCCGACGCCACGGACGCGGAGACCGACGCGGGACCGCCCGCCTGCAGCAACGCCTGCACGCTCGGCGCGCACCGCTGCGCGAGCGGCGGCTCGCAGAGCTGCGGGCTCGGCACCAACGGATGTACAGCCTGGGGCTCCACCACGAGCTGCGCCGGCGTCACCAGCTGCTCGTCGTCGACCGGTCTCTGCGCCTGTCCAGCCGCGCCGGCCGGCTGCTCGGCCGCCGGGACCCTCTGTGACGGCTCCGGCAACCTGGTGACCTGCACCCGGGACGCGCAGGGGTGCCTGTCGGCCTCGGCCCCATTCAGCTGCCCGAGCGACGAGAGCTGCAAGGGCGCCCTCCCGAACGCCGCCTGCAGCTGCGACAACAACCCTTCCTGCATCGGGCAGAGCGCGTTCTGCCTGAACGCCTCGACGGTCGCCGCCTGCGGCTCGGACAGCAATACGCCGGCCTGTCGCGTGGTCGCCAGCACCACCAGCTGCCACGGCTCGAGCCTCTGCGCGAACGGCGCCTGCGTCTGCCCGGCGGCCGGCACGACGGCCGGAACCGGTTGCGCCACGCTGAGCGCGAAGGCCTGCTCGGGCACCGACCTCCTCACCTGCATGACGGAGTCGTCGAGCGGCTGCAAGATCTGGCAGGCCTCCACCCACTGCGGCACGAACGGCCTCACCTGTGGAAACAAGGCCGGCGCCGGCGCCGCCTGCCAGTGCCCCGAAAATGGCGGGACCGACGTCTACGTCGATCCGAGCGCGGGAAGCGACGTCGTCGGGGGCCTGTTCCCGACCGGAATTCAGTCGCCCGCCGCCTGCCGCTACGCCACGCTCACCAACGGGCTCACCAAGGTCGGCGCGCCGGGTCGGGTGATCGCCATCAGCGCGACCCTACCCGCGGCCTTCGGTGGAGAGACGTTCCCGCTCAACGTCCCCGCCGGGGTCAGCGTCATGACGGCGGACGCGACCTTCAACGCGTCCGACTACGTCATCGCCTTTGGCGGCGGCCCCGCCGCGGTGGTCCTGAACAGCGGTACGGCCCTGCGCGGCTTCTCGATCAACGGCAGCGGCCCTGCGGCCGCGCTCGTCACTTGCAGCGCCGGGACCACCGTTGTCGACACGGTCACCCTCACCGGCAACAACACCGTGACCGACGGCATCGATCTCAGCGGAACCTGCGCCGCGACCTTGATGAACGCCGTGACGATCGCCCAGCTCGCCGGTGTCGGGCTCAACGTGAGCAGCTCGGCGGCGACCAACCTCACCGGCACCACCACCGTCAGCGCGACGCTGATCGGAGTTCAGCTGACCAACGGTTCGCTGACCGCCTCCGGCCTGCACGCCGACGGAAACCGCCAGTACGGGATGCTCCTGCCGAGCACGGCCGCCGGGACGCCGCTGCTGAACCTCAACCAGTCGAGCGCCAGCGGGAACGGGTCTGGCGGCGTCTTCGCCGGCATCTCCGTCGGAAAGGGATCGCTGACCGCGAGCAACACCGCGGTCGCCGCCAACGGCGGGATCGGGATCGAGCTCAACACGGCCGCCACGCATCAGCTGACCTCGGTCATGTCGCAGGGCAACGGCGCGGTCAGCGGCGCCTCGTTCGGCGTGGCGCTAACCGACGGGACGCTGGTGGCCACCGGCCTCACCGCCAGCTCGAACACCGACAGCGGGGTCTCCGTTTCGGGTGGAACCGCCACCTTGACGGGTTCGACGCTCGACCAGAACACCGGACGGGGGCTGATCGTGACCGGCGGCAGCAGCGCGGTCACCGTCTCGGGCGGCGAGCTCAACAAGAACGGCCAGTCCGGAGTCTTGGCCAGCAACGGAACGCTGAACGTCAGCGGCGGTACGGTCCTCGCCAGCAACGGGTCGTCCGGCATCAGCCTGACCGGCGCGACCGCCGTCATCACCAGCGTGAACGTCCACGACAACTTCCTCCACGGCGTGGTGGTGCAGAGCGGGAACAGCGCGCCCGTCAACCTCGGCCCGGGCGCGACCGTCAACCACAACGCGGGCGACGGCATCCTGGTCGACGCCTCGCCCGTCACCGCGGGCGGCGCCAACTCTCTCACCGTCGACACCGTCACGGTCAGCAACAACGCCAAGTTCGGGATCTACCTCGAGGGCGACAACGGCGACGTGGCGGCCACGATCAAGGGGAGCACCATCACCGGCAACGCCGACGTGGGGCTCATGGTCGAAGAGGGGGCGACGGCGACCACCAGCGAGGCGATCCAGAACAACGACGTCAACGGGAACAACACCGGAAACGGCCACCAGGTGGGCGGCGTTCTCTTCAACACCTCGAGCACGCTCACCAGCTTCATCGGCAACAAGGTCCACTCCAACGCCGGCGACGAGCTCGGCTTCAACGCCGTCCCCAACGGCGGCGGCGGAACTCAGTGGGTCATCAACCCGCCGAGCGCCGCCTGCGACGCGACGTCCAACGCGCTCTACTGCTACGGCAACGGCAACGTCGGCCTCCACATCCTGGGCGGCGGCGCCACGGTGAACGCCCAGCACGTCCGCTGGACGAACAACCCGCCCACCGCCGGGATCGACTATTCTGGGGGGGTCACCGCGGACAACCCCTGCGCCGTCGTCACGACCTGTCCCTGACGCGGGCACGGCCGGTGGCCTGACGCCGGGGGCGTGACCTGGAAGGACCTCTCGGGTAACCGCAGGAATTCCCCGGCTTTTCCTTCGAGCTCCGGCTGAGCGCCCGGCCCTTCTTCCGTCGTTGACGGCACGGGGCGGGGGTGGCAGGATTCGCCCTCCCCGGGGGTCCCCCCCGCGGTTTTGCCGTGCTCAAAGCGCTCACCATATTCACCGGAAACGCCAACCGCGAGCTCGCGCAGGCGATCTGCCGCTACGTGGAGACGCCGCTCGGCCGTGCCGAGGTGACGCGCTTCGCGGACGGCGAGGTCTACGTCGAGATCAACGAGAACGTCCGCGGGGTGAACTGCTTCGTGGTGCAGCCGACCTGCGCCCCCGCCAACGACAACCTGATGGAGCTGCTGGTGATGATCGACGCGCTCAAGCGCGCCTCCGCCGGCTCGATCATCGCCGTGATCCCCTACTTCGGCTACGCGCGCCAGGACCGCAAGAGCAAGCCGCGCACGCCGATCTCGGCGCGCCTGGTGGCGGATCTTTTGACCGCGGCAGGCGTCAATCGCGTGCTCTCCATCGACCTGCACGCCGGACAGATCCAGGGGTTCTTCAACATCCCGGTCGATCATCTGTACGCCATGCCGGTGCTGATGGACGATCTCCGCCTGCGCTTCACGCAGGAGGCGGTCATCGTCTCGCCAGACGCCGGCGGCGTGGAACGGGCGCGCGCCTACTCGAAGCGGCTCGGCACCAGTCTGGCTATCATTGATAAACGCCGGCCGGCGCCCAACGTCAGTGAGGTGGTCAACATCATCGGTGACGTGAAGGGGCGTGACGCCATCATCGTCGACGACATGGTCGACACCGCCGGCACGCTCTGCGCGGCCGCCCAGGCGGTCAAGGCGCAGGGGGCGCGCGCGGTCTACGCCTGCGCCAGCCACGGCGTGCTCTCACCGCCGGCCATCGAGCGGATCATGGCCTCGCCGCTCGAGGAGCTGCTCATCACCGACACGGTGCCGGTCCGCGCCGAGGTTCGCGACTGTCCCAAGATCAAGGTTCTCCCCGTCGCGCGCCTCCTCGGCGAGGCGGTCAAACGGATTCATCACGGCGACTCGATCAGCTCGCTGTTCATCTGAAACACGCACGCACACCAAAGGAAGCAGTCATGGATTTCGCAAAGGTCAACGTCGAGGTCAGAAGCGGTCTGGGCAAGGGCGGAGCGCGCAAGGTTCGCGCCGCGGGCAAGGTTCCCGGCGTGGTCTACGGCCTCAAGGTCGAGCCGATCACCGTGACCTTCAACGAGAAGGAGCTGCTCACCTCGCTCGACAAGGAGAAGCGGCGCAACACCGTCCTCGAGCTCTCCATCACCGGCGACGGCGGCAAGTCCGAGAAGGTGACGGCGATGTTGCGCGAGGCGCAGATCAATCCGCTGTCCCGGCGGCTGGTCCACGTCGACTTCCTGCGCGTCGATCTCGACACCGAGGTGCACGTGACGGTGCCGCTGGTTTTGACCGGCAAGGCGATCGGCACGACCAACGGCGGCAACCTGCACCAGAGCCTGCACGTCATCCCGGTGGCGGCCAAGCCGGCCGCCATCCCGACCAAGCTTGAGGTCGA
Organism: uncultured Pseudomonadota bacterium; assembly: GCA_963819375.1. Taxonomy (GTDB): domain Bacteria; phylum Myxococcota_A; class Polyangia; order Fen-1088; family Fen-1088; genus JADGRB01. The sequence continues at coordinate 115,552 of CAWFVU010000001.1, forward strand.
CGTGACGCCCCTGGAGATCGGCGACGCGCTTCACGTCAGCGATCTCAAGCTGGGCGAGGGTGTCCGCGCGTTGCTCGATCCGCGCGACGCCATCGCGTCGGTCGTGGCGCCGAAGGCCGAGAAGGTCGAGGCCGAGGCGGCCCCCGTCGAGGGCGCGGTTCCGGCGGAGGGCGCGGCTGGCGCTGCTCCCGCGGCTGGCGCTGCGGCCGGCGGCAAAGAGGCTGGTGCGGCGGCCGGCAAAGAGGCTGGCGGCAAAGAGGAAAAGAAGGGGAAGAAGTAGCCAGGACGTAGCCTCCCGAGCGGCGGACCCCGCACATGAACCTCGTGGTTGGGCTTGGAAATCCTGGACCGGAGTACCAGGAGAACCGGCACAACCTGGGGTTCAAGGTGGTGGACGAGCTTGCAGCCCGCGCGCGTGGAAACGCGCCGCGGGCCAAGTTCGGCGCCGAGATCGGGGAGGTCACGCTGGCGGGCGCGCGCGTCCTTCTTTGCAAGCCGATGGAGTTCATGAACCTCAGCGGACAGGCGGTGGCTCGAGTGGCCGGCTTCTGGAAAGTTCCAGTGGCCGAGCTGATCGTCGTGCACGACGAGCTCGACATCCCGTTCGGCCGCCTCAAGCTGGGCGTGGGCGGCGGGCATGGGGGGCACAACGGTGTTCGCTCGCTGCTGGCCGATCTCGGCGACGCGGGCTTCGCGCGCGTGCGGGTCGGCGTCGGACGCCCGGCGGCCGGCCACGATCCGGCCAACTACCTCTTGGCGAATTTCTCGCGCGCCGAGGCGAAGGAGCTCCCCGAAATCGTGGGGCTGGCCGCCGACGCCGTCGAGGCGATCGTCAAATCCGGCCTCACGGCCGCAATGAACAAGTTCAACGGAAAAGGTCAGAGCAGCAAAGACAGTGGCGACCGCGCGTGAATGGTCACGAACGGCCGCTCCTCCTTGCCCGTGGAAACACGGACAACTGCAAAATGACAGCCCATAAGGAGACACGATGAGCGCAACTGGAACGGAGCCGGCGACGCGCGCCGGCACAGCCCCCTCGCCGCAAGCGACGGGGCCGACACGCCGCGGATCGGCCCGCGATCTCGCCGGCCGCAAACGCGAGTACGAGACGATCTACATCCTGCGTCCCGACAGCACGACCGACGTCATCTCTCAGGTGAACCTGAAGGTGCGCGGCGTGATCGAGGCGGGCGGCGGGACGCTGCTGAAGGTCGACAACTGGGGCAAGCGCAAGCTCGCCTATGAGGTCAAGAAGCAGCTGAAGGGGATCTACCTCTTCTTCGCCTACCTCGGCACCGCCGGGTTGGTCGAAGAGGTCGAGCGCAACCTGCGCCTCACCGACTCCGTCATCCGCTACTACTCGGTGAAGATCCACGAGAACGTCGATCCGGCGGTCCGGGTCACCGAGCTGACCGAGGAGTCCTTCACCAAGGCCTCCACGCCGGGGCCCGACGAGGAAGCGATCGCGACCGGTCAGGCGGAGGTCCGCTCGCCGTTCGACGACGACGAGGGTGCGTTCGACTTCGAAGAGGCCGTGTTCGGCGGCGTTGACGAGCCGGGCCGCGGCCGGGGGGATGGCTAACCATGGCAACCGAGGCGAATGACAAAGGGGAGCGCGGCGAGCGCGGGGGACGCGGGGGCGACGACAAGAAGCGCCCGGTCGGCCGACGCAAGCAGTGCAAGTTCTGCGCGGACGAGGCGATCAAGATCGACTACAAGGACGCCTCCCTGCTCAAGTACTTCATCACCGACCGCGGCAAGCTGGTGCCGCGGCGCCTGACCGGCAACTGCGCCAAGCATCAGCGCGCCATCGCCGTGTCGGTCAACCGGGCGCGGATGATCGCGCTCATGCCGTTCGCGGTCACGGGACAGTGAGACCATGCAAGTCATCCTGAGAGACGACATGGACAACCTCGGCAAGTCCGGCGAGGTGGTGAACGTCAAAGAGGGCTACGCGCGCAACTTTCTGCTGCCGCGCGGGCACGCCATCAAGGCGACCGAGACCGACGTGGCGCGCGTGGAGCACGAAAAGCGGGTCATCGCGGCGCGCACCGCCAAGCTGGCCAAGGAGACACAGGCCGAGGCCGACAACCTCTCGCAGGTGTCGGTCTCGATCGCGCGCGCGGTGGGCGAAGAGGACAAGCTCTTCGGCTCGGTCACCGGCCGCGACATCGCCGAGGCCCTCAAGGAGAAGGGGGTCGTCGTCGACGCCAAGAAGATCCACCTCGAGGAGCCGATCAAGGCGCTCGGCCTGGCGGAGGTTCAGGTGAAGCTGGGACGCGGCGTCACCGCGACCGTCAAGGTCTGGGTGGTGAAGAAAGAGGACTAGCGCTTTCTTTCTCGCCGCTTCGATCCGTTCGAAGCCTCAACGGGCGCTGCTCTGGCAGCGCCCGTTTTTTTTTGTCCACTGCTTCGCGGCAGTGCCCGTTTTTTTGTCCACAGCCGGAAGCTCTGTTCGGCGATCTGGCTTCGATTCAGAAGAGTAGAATCGCGGACCCGATGTTGGAAGTGGTCAGCTCGAATCCGGCGCCCGCGGCCCGCACCCCGCCGCACAACATCGAGGCCGAGAAGTCGGTCCTGGGGGCAATCTTCATCAAGCCGACGGTGTTCGACGAGGTCGGCACCAACCTGGAGGTCGACGACTTCTTCCTGCCGGTGCACCGCGAGATCTTCGAGGCGATGCTGGCGATCGACAAGCGCCGGCAGGCGCTCGACTACATCGCGGTGGCCGACGAGCTCAAGACGCGCGGCATGCTGGGGCGTCTCGAGGGGGGCGAGTCGTATCTGATCGCTCTGGCCAACGCCGTCCCCACGGCGGAGAACGCGCTCCACTACGCCCGCCTCGTGCGCGAAAAAGCGACGCTGCGGCGCCTCATCGCCGCCTGCGCCGAGGTGCAGTCGACCGCCTACGGCGACTTCGGCGAGTTCGAGACCTTCCTCGACGAGGCGGAGACCAAGGTCTTCAAGGTCGCCCAGCAGAACCGGCGCGAGACCTATTCGGCCACCGGCGACCTGATGGAGGAGGTGCTGCACAACCTGGAGGTGCGGACCTCCGAAAGAAAGTCCGTGACCGGCGTGCCGACGGGTTTCACCAAGCTCGACGAGCTCACGGCGGGGCTGCAGCGCGAGAACCTGATCATCGTCGCGGCGCGCCCCGGCGGCGGCAAGACCTCCTGGGCGGTGAACGTGGCGATGCACGCGGCGCTGCAGCACAACATCCCCTGCCTGATCTTCTCGCTGGAGATGTCGAAGTACGAATTGATGGAGCGCATGCTGGCCGGCGAGGCGCGCATCGACTCGTCGAAGATCCGGCGCGGCTTCCTCGAATACGCCGACTGGAAAAACAAGATCCACCCGGCGTCAGGCCGGCTGGCCTCGGCGCCGATCCTGATCGACGACTCGTCGGCGATCTCGATCATGGAGATCAGGGCCAAGGCGCGTCGCTTCAGGAGCGATCCCAAGTATTTTCCGCCGTCGCCCCCGACCGCCGACGGGCGTCCGGTACCGCCGCCGCTCGGGCTCATCGTGGTCGACTACCTGCAGCTGGCGCGCGGCGCCGCCAGCCGCCGCGACGACAACCGCCAGCAGGAGATCGCCGACATCTCGCGCGGGTTGAAGGCGCTGGCCAAGGATCTCAAGGTTCCGATCATCGCCATCTCGCAGCTCAACCGCGAGGTGGAGAAGCGCGAGGGGAAGCCTCGGCTGTCCGACCTGCGCGAGTCGGGGAGCATCGAGCAGGACGCCGACATGGTCCTCTTCATCCACCGCGAGGACATGGCCTCGGGCGACACGCCCGACGGGGCCGCCCCCACGGCGCTGGCCGAGATCATCGTCGGCAAGCACCGCAACGGCGGCACCGGCGCCGTGAAGATGACCTTCATCAAGGAGTACACCCGCTTCGAGAACTACGCCGACGATCCCGAGCCCGGCTGGGCCGAGTAGGCGCGCGGCGCCCACTCACCCGATCGCTCAGAGCCGCTTGGCGCCGTCGATCTTCCCGAGCTCGCGGTCGAACGTGCCGAGGGGGAGATGGCCTGCCTTGCGGGCGGTCTCCAGGATCAAACAGTCGGCGAATCCCAACGCTGGTCGTTTTCGAAACAGCGCGAGGGCAGCGAGCGCCACGTCGGCGTCCTGCACGATCAGGCCGACATGATTGAGCAACACTTCCAGAGCGGTGATCAACTCGGCGTCGTCGAAGGCGTACGACGCCTGGAGGACCCAGGCGGTTTCTGCCAGTACGAGTTGCGAAGCCCAAACGCCTCCAGCAACGAACGCCCGGGCAGCGCCGAGCTGAGCGGCATCATCCCGAGCCGCGAGTCGGACCAGAACGTTGGTATCAGCGGCGCGCATACTTCTTCCGCATGTACTCCCGTATCCCCTCGTCCATCTCTTCGATCGAGCGCCGGCGGGGCGGCCCGTTCGGGAACAACTTCTTGTGCAAGTCGTCCCAGTCGTACTTTCCGGCCCGCCTCACGAAAATCCGATCACCCTCCTCGTCCCACTCGAGCACCGATCCGGGTCCGAGGCCGAGCTTCCGCCGGACCTCGGCAGGAACCGAGATCTGCCCTTGAGCCGTGAGCCGCGACCGCGCCAGAGCCACATCTGGTACATTACCATGGTAATGGGCGGGGTGCCGGTGCAGACTCATGACATGCCCCCTTTTCGTCGCGCCGTGATTCTGGTTGCGGACGGGGTCGGCTGTGGGCACGCGGCGGATGCGTCGTCCTACGGCGATTCCGGGGCCGACACGGTGGGGAACATCGCGCGCGCGGTCGGCGGCCTGACGCTGCCGAATCTCGAGGCCCTCGGTCTCGGCCATTTGACCGCCATCGCAGGCGTTTCGCCGACGGCCTCACCGCGCGGCGCCTGGGGCGCCCTGAGCGAAGCCTCGGCCGGCAAGGACACGATCACCGGCCACTGGGAGATGGCCGGCCTCGTCACCGAAGAAGCGATGCCGACGTTTCCCCACGGTTTTCCGCGCGAAATCACCGACGCGCTCCGGGCCGCGGCGGGGCGCGACCTCCTCGGCAACAAGACCGCATCCGGGACGGCGATCATCGACGAGCTCGGACCGCAGCACCTGGCGACCGGCGACTCTGATCCTCTACACCTCCGCCGATTCGGTGATTCAGATTGCGGCGCACGAGGAGATCGTTCCGCTGGCCGAGCTCTACCGGATCTGCGAGGCGGCGCGCCTGATCGCCGATCGCCACCGCATCGGGCGGGTGATCGCCCGCCCATTCGTCGGCGCACCCGGCGCATTCCGGCGCACCTACAACCGGCGCGACTATTCGCTCGTCCCGCCGTCGCCCACGCTGCTCGACCAGCTGGTCGAGGCCGGCCGCGAGGTGCTCGGGGTCGGGAAGATCTCCGACATCTTCGCCGGCCGCGGCCTCACCCGATCGCTCCACAGCGAGGGGAACGCCGATGGACTGCGCCTGACGCTGGAGGCGCTGCCGTCGCTCGAGCGCGGCCTGCTGTTCGTGAACCTGGTCGACTTCGACATGCTCTACGGTCACCGCAACGACGTGGCGGGGTTCGCCCGCGCCCTCGCGGAGCTCGACGCCTGGCTCCCCTCCTTCGAGAAGGCGCTCGTGCCCGGAGACATCGCCTTCATCACCGCCGACCATGGCAACGATCCGACCACGCCCGGCACCGACCACACGCGTGAGCGCGTCCCGCTGCTCGCCTTCGGTCCCGGCGTGCGTCCGGCGCCGCTCGGCACCCGCGCGTCGTTCTGCGACCTCGGCCAGACGATCGCCGCGGCGCTCGGCATTCCGCCGATCGCCCGCGGCACGAGCTTCCTCGACGCGATCGCCGGATGAAGAAGACCGCCCGGACACCGATCGCCGTCCCCACTCTGATCGCCAAGAAACGCGACGGCGGTTCGCTCACCGACGGCGAGCTCGAGGCGGTGATCGCCGGCGCCGTCCGCGGCACGATCCCCGACTATCAGCTGGCGGCGCTCCTGATGGCGATCGTCTGGCGAGGCCTCGGCCCGCGCGAGCTCGGGACCTGGACCCGTGCGATGATCGACTCGGGCGAGCGCCTCGAGTGGTCGTCGCTCCCCGGACGCACCGTCGACAAGCACTCGACCGGTGGCGTCGGCGACAAGGTCTCCCTCTGCCTGGCCCCTCTCTGCGCGGCGGCCGGCCTCTACGTCCCGATGATGGCCGGCCGCGCGCTCGGGCACACCGGCGGCACGCTGGACAAGCTGGAGACGATCCCCGGCTTTCGCACGGCGCTCGAGCCGGCCGCCTTCCGGCGCGTGCTCGCCCAGGCCGGATTCGTGCTGGCCGGGCAGAGCGCCCGTCTCGCCCCGGCCGATCGGCTGCTCTACGCGCTTCGCGACGCCACCGCGACCGTCGAGTCGATCCCCCTCATCGCCTCGTCGATCCTCTCCAAGAAGATCGCCGAGGGGGCCGGCGCGCTGGTGATGGACGTCAAGGTCGGCAGCGGCGCGTTTCTCCCCGCCCTCAGCCGCGCCCGGACGCTGGCGCGCGCGCTCATCGGCCTCGGCGGGCGCCTCGGCCTGCGCGTGCGCGCCGTGCTGTCCGACATGGACCAACCGCTCGGCGCCGCCATCGGCAACGCGGTCGAGGTGGCGGAGGCGATCGAGATCCTCCGCGGCGAAGGCCCCGCCGACCTGCGCGCGCTGACCGTGCGGCTCGGCGCCGAGATGCTGGTGCTTGGCCGCCAGGCGCGCGATCTGCGCGACGGGACGCGACGGATCGAGCGGGCGATCGCCAGCGGCGCCGGCCTGGAACGCTTCGCGCTCGGCGTCCGCCTGCAGGGGGGCGACCCGCGCGTCGTCGACGATCCCACGCGCCTTCCGCGCGCCCGCCGCAGCCGCGTGCTGCGCGCGACCCGCGCCGGCGTGGTGGTGCGCGCCGACGCTGGCCTGCTGGGGCGCGCGGCGACGCTGCTCGGTGCCGGACGTCTGCGCAAAGAGGATCGAATCTCCCCCGGCGCCGCGATCATCTTGCAGGCCAAGGTCGGGACACCGGTCGCGCGCGGCGACGTGCTCTGCACGCTGCACTACGACGATGCGGCCCGCGCCGCCGTGGCCGAGCCCCTGATCAGGCGCGCGTTCCAGCTCGGGCCGCGCGCCCCCCGGCCGACGCCGCTGGTGCTGGAGACGCTCGGGTGAGTGCGGTAGCTTTGACTCGCGGATGCTGAGCCGAGGAGCGCGACCAGTCGGGTACGAGGAGCACGGCGCGGGATCGCCGGTCGTGCTTCTCCACCCGTTCCCCTTTGCGCGCGGCATCTGGTCGCGCCTGACCGACGTCCTGGCGACCGGCCATCGGGTCCTCGCCGTCGACGCGCGCGGCTTCGGCGAATCTCCGCTGGGGGAGCAGGGCTACGCCATCGCCGACTTGGCCGACGATCTGGCCGCGCTGCTCGATCAGCTGGGCATCAAGCGCGCCGCGGTGCTGGGCATGTCGATGGGCGGATACACGGCGCTCGCCTTCGCTGTTCGCCACCCGTCGCGCCTCACGGCGCTGGTCCTGGCTGACACGCGGGCCGCCGCTGACAGCGACGAGACCAAGAAGGCGCGCGACGGCGCCATCGGCCGCATCAGGGCCACGGGTTCGGGGCCTTACCTCGACGGCAGCCTGGCGCGGCTGCTGTCCCCCGCCGCGCCGGCGTCGATGGTCGCCTTCCTGCGCGCCCGCGCCGAGACGCGGGCCGCCAGCTTGATCGCCGGGATCGAGGCGCTGCGCGATCGCGTCGATCGCACGACGGAGCTCGACGGGATCGCCGTCCCCACGCTGGCCATCCGTGGCAGCGACGATCAAGTGACGCCCGCCGACGACATGCAGCAGATGGCCGCTGCGATCCCCGGGGCGACGTTCGTGACCATCCCCGGAGCGGGCCACCTGTCGCACCTCGAGGCCCCCGAGTCCTTCGAGCGGGCGCTGACGCCATTTCTGGCGACCGCCCTTGAACGAAGAGAAGGAGAGGACAGATGAAGCTGGGAGCGCCGCTCTTCGAGCGTGTACAGGCGGCCGCGCGGGCCGTCTCCGAGCAGCTCGAGCTCGACACACCGACGGCTGCCGTGGTGCTCGGCTCGGGCCTCGGTGGCGTGGCCGATCGGCTGACCGACGCCCGCCGCGTCGCCTACGCCTCACTCCCCTGCTTTCCCGAGACGACCGTGGCCGGGCATCCGGGACGGCTGGTGGCGGGCAAGATCTCGAGCGCGTCGTCCAGCAAGGCTGGCGACAAGACCGTCCTCCTGCTCTGCGGGCGCGTCCACGGCTACGAGGGTTACCCCCCGTCGGAGGTCGGGTTCGGCGTGCGGGTCGTCGCCGCGCTCGGCGTGCGGACGTTGATCGTCAGCAACGCCTCGGGCGCGGTCGATCCGGCCTTCTCGCCGGGCGAGATCGTCGCCATCTCCGATCACATCAACCTGACCTCTGGATCGCCGCTCACCGGGACCAACGACGAGCGGCTGGGGCCGCGCTTCGTCGACATGACCGACGCCTACGATCCGAAGCTGCGCGCGCTGGCCATGGCGGCGGCGCCCGGAGCGATCGGCCGCCCCCTGCGTGAGGCGATCTACGCCGGAATGGCCGGCCCCGCCTACGAGACGCCCGCCGAGGTGCGCCTCCTGCGGACGCTCGGCGCCGGCCTCGTCGGGATGTCGACGGTGCACGAGGTGATCGCCGCGCGGCACGCCGGGCTCTCCGTGCTCGGGCTGTCCCTGGTCGCCAACATGGCCGCCGGGGTCACCCCCGGGCCGCTGCGCCACGAGGATGTCACCCGCGCGGCCGCGGCCGGCGCCGACGCGCTCGGGCGCCTCATCGCCGCCGTCGTCGCGGGCCTGGACACGCCGTGAGCACCCCGGCCCAGCGGACCGCGCTCGCTTCAGCCGCGCGCGCGGTCCGGCGGCGCGCCCACGCCCCCTACTCGAAGTTCACCGTCGGCGCGGCGGTCCTCGACGAGCGCGGGCGGATCTCCGTCGGCTGCAACGTGGAGAACGCCTCCTACGGGCTCACCGTCTGCGCGGAGCGGAACGCGATCGCCGCGGCGGTGGCGGCCGGCGCCCGACGCATTCGCGCGGTGGCCGTCGCCTCCGGCGCCTCGCCCCCCGCCTCCCCTTGCGGCGCCTGCCGGCAGGTGATCGCCGAGCTGGGAGACCCCGACACCGAGGTGCTGCTCGCCGGCGCGAGGGGCGCCCCCGAGCGCACCACGCTGGGCGCGCTCCTGCCGCGCGCCTTCGCGCTCTGAGATCCCCCGCCGCTACTTCACGACGACCACGCGGACCTCACCTTCGCGGCGGAGGACCGTCAGCCCCACGTCGTGTGGGTGGTTCTCGAGCAGCAGATCGACGCGGCCGCTCCCGACCTCGAGCCCGGTGATGCGCAGGTCGCCGATGGTGGGCGGCAGCACCGGGTGGGTCAGCGACACCTCGCCGCGCGCTCCGTCGATGGTGATCCCCAGGGCGGCGCCGAGCAACATGAACACCGCCGCCGACGCCCAGGACTGCGGCGCGCAGGCGACCGGGTAGAGCGTCGGCCCCTCGCCCGGGCGGCGCGAAAATCCGCAGAACAGCTCGGGCAGTCGATGGAGATCGACGGTCTCGCTGGCGCCCAGCATCGCCTCGAACAGCCGGAGCCCCAGATCGTCGAAGCCGTAGGCGGCGAAGCCGGCCGCGATGAGCGCGTTGTCGTGCGGCCAGATCGATCCGTTGTGATACGACATCGGGTTGTAGCGCAGCTCGCAGGCGTCCAGCGTCCGGACGCCCCAGCCGGAGAAGCTCCCCTCGCTCATCAGCGTCTCGGCCGCGCGACGGGCCTGCGCGGGCTCGGCGATCCCGGTCCAGAGCGCGTGCCCGGCGTTCGAGCTGCGCACGCGACAGGGGTGCTTCGTGCCGTCGAGGGCCAGCACGAACGTCCCCAGCGTCTCGTCCCAGAACATCTCGGCGAAGCGCGCGCGCAGCACCTGCGCCTTGCGGAGATAGGCCTCGGCGCGAGCCGGATGGCCGAGCACCGAGGCGATCTCGGCGGCGCCGCGGAAGGCGCCATAGACGTATCCCTGCACCTCGCACAGAGCGATCGGCCCCTCGGCCAGCGTGCCGTCGGCGTGGAAGACCGAGTCGTGTGAGTCCTTCCACCCCTGCTGGACGAGCCCCTTGTCGGTCTGGCGGGCGTACTCGACGAACCCGTCGCCGTCCGAGTCGCCCTCCCGTTCGATCCAGGCCAGCGCGCGGTCGACGTGGGGCGCCAGCGTTCGAATGAAGGCGACGTCGCCGGTCCGCCGCAGGTACGCCGCCGCCAGCATCACGAAGAGCGGCGTGGCGTCGACGCTGCCGTAGTAGCGCCCGAAGGGCACCTCGCCGAGAGCGGCCATCTCGCCGCCCCGCGCCTCGTGCAGGATCTTCCCCGGCTGCGCGTCGCGCTCGGGCGAGGTCTCCGTCGCCTGCGTGGCGGCCAGGAAGCCGAGCACGCCGCGCCCGATCTCGGGCGCGATCCAGAGGACCTCCATCGCGGTGAGGATCCCGTCGCGTCCGAAGGGCGTGCTGAACCAGGGGACGCCGGCGTAGGGATAGGGGCCGTCGGACGTCTCGGTGATCATCATCTGCAGATCGGAGATCGAGCGGTGCAGCCACTCGTCGAGATCGTCGCTGGTGGCCTGGATGCGGCAGCGCGAGAAGGCGGCGTTGCCGAGCTCGGCCGTGAGCGCGGCCAGGGCGTGCTCGTGCGGCGCCGGGGGAGGCGCCTCTGCGCCCAGCTCGCAAGCGATGGCGATCAGCAGCGTGACCGTCTGCCGCGGCCCCAGCGAGAGATGGTAGCGGGCCTGCCGGCCGGTGAGCGACTGCGGCGGCGGATCGAACGTGACCCGGGTCCGCCGCGTCACCCCGTCGAGGCCTTCGTAGCCGAACACCAGGCCCGCTAGGCTGGTCTCCTCGTGCAGCTTTCGCCCGCGCCGCTCCCGCTTGGCGCCGCGCACCTCGAAGATGTCACTGAAATCGGCGTCCAGGTCCAATCGCAGATCGACCTCGAAGGGGTCGCGGCTGAAGCTCGAGACCCGCAGCCGCATGTAGCAGACGCCGTTCCAGAGGAACGTGCTGCGAAAGACGTGCAGCTCGCCGCGCGCCAGCATCAGCGAGCCGCCCGCCTCCTTGAGGTCGGGGTTCGACAGATCGACGGCGAGGAGATCGTTCTCTTTCTTTACCGTCGAGCTGAGCAGCAGCGGGCGGCGCCCGCCGACCCGCAGCTCCAGCCGCGAGAGGAACCGCGTGTCGTCGAAGTAGACGCCCTGCTCGCCGAATCCCACGGGCTGCACGTCGCCGTGGCGGTCGAACACCGCGAACATCCGGCCGTGCTTGAGCACGCGCGTCCGATCGTCGGTGCGCGACGAGGTCGCCTGGATGTAGAACTTGTCGTGGTGGCTCAGCACCTCGTCGTCGGAATGCTCTGGATGACCGACTTCGGACACGTCTCGCCTCAGGCGGTCTCCGCCCCGGCGGCGGCGTCGATCCCGGGGTCGCTCGCGTCGGCGGGGACCAGGCCCAGGCGAGGGTGCGGGTGGCCCCCTGTCGAGCCAGCCGCCAGCAAGCGCTTGTAGACGGCCACGTAGTCGTTGGCCATCCGCGGCGCCGAGAACCGTCCCTCGAAGTAGGCGCGGCAACGCTTGCGCGACAGCTCGAGCGCGCGCGCCGTCGCCTCCACGGCGCCGTCGAGCGTGTCGACGACGTAGCCGGACACGCCATCGCGCATCACCTCCGGCACAGCCCCCCGGCGAAAAGCCACCACCGGCGTGCCGCAGGCCATCGCCTCGATCATCACCAGACCGAAAGGCTCCGGCCAATCGATGGGGAACAGAAGCGCGGCCGCATTGCCCAGGAAGCTGCCCTTGTCCCCCTCGCCGATCTCCCCCAGGAACTCGACCTTGGCCTCCGCGAAGAGCGGTTTCAGCTGGTGCTCGTAAAAGCCGCGATCCCGGTCGTCGATCTTGGCGGCGACCTTCAACGGCAGGCCCAGCCGGCGCGCGATCTCCACGGCTTTGTGGACCCCCTTCTCCGGCGAGACGCGTCCCAGGAAGGCCAAGTACTGTCCAGCGTTCGGCTGGAACGAATAAAGGTCGAGCGGCAACCCGTGGTACACGGTCCCGCACCAGTTGGCGAACGGCAGCGGCGCGCGCTGCGCGTCGGAGATCGACACCACCGGGATGTCGGAGAAGGCTCGAAAAAGTGGCTGCAGATCGGGGACGTCCATCCGGTTGTGCATGGTGGCGACGTGGGGAACCCGGCAGTGGCGCGCCTCGGGAAACGACAGGTAATCGAGGTGAAAGTGGATGACGTCGAACTCGGCGGCGCGGCTGAAGATCTCCTCCAGCATGGCCAGATGGTGCGCCAGCGGGTCTCGGCAACTCTCGTCCAGGCGAAGCGCCCGCGGCGAGCACGCGACCAACTGCGCCCGCGTGACGGAATCGCCGCTGGCGAACAAGGTCACGTCGTGCCCGAGGTCGACCAGCGCCTCGGTCAAGAAGGAGACAACTCTTTCAGTGCCGCCGTAGAGCTTGGGCGGCACGCTTTCGTGAAGCGGCGATACCTGAGCTATCCGCATCCCCCCACCCCCCGAATGAAGGTAATCACGGAGAGACGTCGATCTACAGCCGGGGCCCCTCGAAGGGGTCGCGCGGCGGCTACGGAGCTGCGCCCGGGGCTTTCTCTTTCTCCTTGGGGAGCGGCTGGCCAGTGATGCGGGCCGCCTCTTCACGCGCCGTCTTTACCAGGTCGGCGCGCGCCTCCATGTAGTCGCTGGAGGCGAGCAGGAAGTCTTCCAGATCGAGCACCTTCTTCCCCTTGCGCGATCGCTTGCCGCAGAACTCCCAGGCCTGCAGGAGGCGGGTGTTGTCCTCCTCGACGAACTTCTTCGCGATGGCCTTGAAGGACTTGTCGGGCGAAGGCTTGGCGTCCTTGTCGACGCCCGTGACCAACGAGCCGCAGTCGCTGCGGACCTTGGTCATGAAGGTGACCGCGTCCTTCTTGCACGTGTCGGCCAGTCCCTCCAGCAGCGCCTGGACGTCCTTCTTCTTCTCGAGATCGGGGACGGCGCAGACCAGGAACTTCGCGAACGCCACCGACTGGGCGGACGGATCCGTGGTGAATCCGCCGCCGACCTCCTGAATGGCGCCGTCGACGTCCTTGACCGCGCCACGCGTCTTCAGCTTCTCGGCGTAACTCTCCAGCCCGGACTGCATCTTGGGGAGCGCCGCCAGATACTTGTCGAGCGGCGCCCTGAGCGCGTCCGGCAGCTCGGGGATTGCTCCCATCGACGACTTGGCCGCCTCCAGCTTGGGGACGCACTCGGTGGTCAGGTGCTCGGAGTAGGTCTTCTGCTGAGTGAAGTAGGCGCTCTCGATCCGCTGCTGGATCTGGTCGGCGCTGTTGAACATCCCGACGTCGACCTCGCTCGACATGGCGCAATTCCAGAACGCGCCCATCTCGGTCTTGTCGCGCTCGGCAAAGCGCCCGGCGGCGTCCAGGATCGCCTGGGCCTGCTTGTTCTTGGCTGCGTTCTTCTGGAAAAAGAAGAGCCCACCGCCGACCACGGCCACCGCAATCAGGGCGAACAGGTTGCGCTTGCGCTTGGCCGCCGCGGCCCGTTCGGCCATGAGGCGTTGATACTCGTCCATTCCAGGAGGGGCAGCTCCGAACGACATTTCGTCTCCTCTCGTCGGGGGGCGGCGCGGTCACGCCGGGTCCCGGAGAAAACCGCAGTTCGTCGTCGATTGCAAGCGCGTCTAGCGCTTGGCCGTCTGCTTGGCGAACACCGACCAGGAGTGCAGGTAGTCGAGCGCCATCTGCAGCTGATAGTCGTCGAGCCGCGACGCCTCGACCTGCTTGTCCCCCTGCTCGTTGCGCAGCCGCTTGTGCAGATCGCGCTCGCGCGGCAGATCCGCCTCCTCCATGTCGGGCGGCGGCGCGGTCGCCTCCACCACCACGTCGGGGGTGATCCCCTGCCCCTGGATCGAGCGACCGTTCGGCGTGTAGTAGCGCGCCACGGTCAGCTTGAGGCCGCAGGGCTTCGACCCGCAGCCGTCGATGTCGATCACCGTTTGCACCGACCCCTTGCCGAAGGTCTGGGTCCCGAGGATGACGGCGCGCCCGTGGTCCTGCAGCGCGCCGGCCACGATCTCGGCGGCCGAGGCGGTCGCGCCGTCGACGAGGACGATCATGGGGAACCCTTCCCAGGTGCCATGGCTGTGCGCGCGGGCCTCGTCCATCACCTGGCCGCCCTTGCCCACGGTCTTGACGATGAGCCCGTCGGAGATGAAGCGATCGGCGACGCGGATCCCCTGATCGAGCAGGCCGCCCGGGTTGCGGCGCAGGTCGACGATCATCCCCTTGAACCCCTTCGACTTGGCCGACAGCTGATCGAGCAGATCGCCCAGCGACGAATCGGTGTTGGTGGAGAAGACGCGGATCTTGAAGTAGGCGACGCCGGGCTCGAGCAGCTTCCCTTCGACCGCCTTCACCTCGTAGCGGGCGCGCTTGATCCGGAAGCTGAGCTCGCGCCCGTGGCGGTCGACCACCAGCGCGACCTCGCTCCCCGCCGGCCCCTGCATGCGCCCGATGGCGTCGTCGAACTCCAGCGTCGCGATCTCGGCGCCGTCGACGCGCTTGATGACGTCGCCCGGCTCGATCCCCGCCTTCGCCGCCGGCGAGCCCTCGATGGGCGAGACGATGACGAACTTGTTCTTGCGCTTCTCGACGTCGATGCCGATGCCGTCGATCTCCTCGTTCCCCTCGGTCTCCTTCTTCAGGCGGCCGTATTCGTCGGGGTCCATGAAGCGCGAGTGCGGATCGAGCACGTCGGTCAACCCGCGCGCGGCGCCGTACATGAGATCGGCCTCGGCGATGTCCTCGACGTAGTGCCCCTCGATGTACGAGAGCACCTTGGTGAACACCCCCAGCTTCTGATACGGGTTGAAACGCCCGGCTTGCAGCGGTCGCGAAAAGACCAGCCCCGCGGAGAACGCACAGAGCGCCAGCAGCGCGACCCCACCGGCGCGCCGAAGGCCCGAGGGTGCCGACCTCGATCGCGGGCTGGTTGTCGATCCAGAGTCGGGGGCAGAGACCGGTGGAGGGGTGGTGGGCATCGATGATCCTGGGCCAGGTAGTTTACGACCGCGCGGCAATCACGCGACGCAAGAACGCGGAGCGCATCTCACTTAGAGGGAGTCGAGCCAAATATCGGTGCGTTGCGTTGCAAAATTAAGTGACCATATATGTCATGTACTTGCATTTCTCTGGGGCCAGGTGGAGAATTCGTCCTCACGTTTATGGTGGGCGAAAACTTTGGTGTTTTTGGCCGGAACTCGAAAGTTCCCACAGAAGACACCACAGTTTATCCACCTCGTATCCACAAGCTGTAGTGGCTGAGCGCCCCCGCCCCACTATATCTTGCGGTCGTGTCGAGATTCGGATACAACGTTCGCGGGCGCCATTTGGGCGTCCAAGTCTTTCACGGGGAGGAAGTCCATGCTTGAGAAGCAAGACGTCCGGAAGAATCGCAACGGGCGCGCCGCCAGCGCGCCGTCGCCCTTCACGGCACACGCACCATCGCGGCGAGGCAGCAAATCCGACGCAGGCTCCAAGGCCTCGTCCACACCGTCGGCACAGTCGACAAACGCCCGCGGACTCAAGCTCCGACGTTATTTCACCGCCCCGGGTGACGACGGCTTCGCCGGCGTCGAGTGGGAGCTGCGGACGGCCGCCATCACCGGCGAGAACGGCAAGAGCGTCTTCGAGCAGCGTGACGTCGAGGTCCCCAAGAGCTGGAGCCAGACCGCGACGAACGTGGTGGTCCAGAAATACTTCCGCGGCACCGTCGGGACACCTGAGCGCGAGCGCTCGGTGCGCCAGCTGATCTCCCGCGTGGCCGACACGATCACGGCCTGGGGCCGGCACGGCCGCGACGGCAAGAGCGCCAGCTACTTCGCCGACGAGGAGTCGGCGGCGGTGTTCAACGCCGAGCTCAAGTACCTGCTGGTCACCCAGCGGATGGCCTTCAACTCCCCGGTCTGGTTCAACGTCGGCAGCGAGGCAGAGCCGCAGTGCTCGGCCTGCTTCATCAACAGCGTCGACGACACGATGGAGTCGATCCTCGGCCTGGCCAAGACCGAAGGGATGCTCTTCAAGTACGGCTCCGGCACCGGGACCAACCTCTCCCCCATCCGGTCGTCGAAGGAGCTCCTGCAGGGGGGCGGCACCGCGTCGGGCCCGGTCAGCTTCATGCGCGGCTTCGACGCCTTCGCCGGCGTCATCAAGTCGGGGGGCAAGACCCGCCGCGCCGCCAAGATGGTGATGCTCGACATCGACCACCCCGATGTCGACGAGTTCATCTGGTGCAAGGCCAAGGAAGAGAAGAAGGCCTGGACGCTGATCGACGCCGGCTACGACGGCTCGTTCGACGGCGAGGCCTACAAGTCGATCTTCTTCCAGAACTCGAACAACTCGGTGCGCGTCACCGACGACTTCATGGAGGCGGTGCAGAAGGACCGCGACTGGTCGACGCGCGCCGTGCGCGACGGACGTCCGGTCGAGACGATGAAGGCGCGCAAGCTGTGGCGCGACATCGCCGAGGCGGCCTGGCAGTGCGGCGATCCGGGCCTGCAGTACGACACGACCATCAATGACTGGCACACCTCGTCGGGGACGGGACGCATCAACGCCTCGAACCCCTGCAGCGAGTACATGTACCTCGACGACTCGGCCTGCAACCTGGCGTCGCTCAACCTGCGGAAGTTCGTGGTGGCCGCCCCCGACGGAGCCGTCGACAGGACCACCGCCAGCGAGTTCGACGTGAGCTCGTTCCGCCGCGCGGTCGAGACGACGATCCTCGCGCAGGAGATCATCGTCGGGAACGCCAAGTACCCGACGCCCAAGATCGCCGAGAACTCGCTGCGCTTCCGGCCGCTCGGGCTCGGCTACGCCAACCTGGGCGCGCTGCTCATGTCGCGCGGGCTGCCGTACGACAGCGCCGAGGCGCGCTCCTACGCGGGCACCATCACGGCGCTCATGACCGGCTGGGCCTACCGGACCAGCGCCGTCATCGCGCGTGACGTGACCGGTCCGTTCGACGGCTACGCCGAGAACCGCGAGCCGTTCATCGGCGTGATGAAGAAGCACCGACGGGAGGTCGACAAGATCGACTCCACCGAAGTGCCGGCCGACATGCTGGACGCCGCGCGCGACGCCTGGGATCAGACGCTCGCCATCGGCAAAGAGCACGGCTTCCGCAACGGCCAGGCGACGGTGCTGGCGCCGACGGGAACCATCGGCTTCATGATGGACTGCGACACCACCGGCATCGAGCCGGACATCGCGCTCATCAAGTACAAGCGGCTGGTGGGCGGTGGGATGATCAAGATCGTCAACAACACGCTCACCGAGGCGCTGGACCACCTTCACTACGACGAGGCGCAGGTGAAGGCGATCGTCGAGTACGTCGATACCGAGGAGACGATCGAAGGGGCGCCCGGCCTCAAGCCCGAGCACCTGCCGGTCTTCGACTGCGCTTTTCGGGCAGCGAACGGCACCCGCTCGATCCACTACCAGGGGCACATCCGGATGATGGCGGCCGCGCAGCCGTTCATCTCGGGCGCCATCTCCAAGACGGTCAACCTGCCGCCCGAGGCGACGGTCGAGGACGTGCAAGAGGCCTACATGGAGTCCTGGAAGCAGGGCCTGAAGGCGGTCGCCATCTACCGCGACGGCTGCAAGCGGACGCAGCCGCTCTCGACCAGCAAGACCGACCCGGGGCTGGCCAAGGGTGGCGCCGTGGCCGAGAAGCCGGTCAAGAACGGCCCGCCCGCGGCGGTGCGGCGGAAGCTGGGCGACGAACGCCAGTCGTTCACGCACAAATTCTCCGTCGCCGGTCACGAAGGCTACGTCCACGTCGGGCTCTACGAGACCGGCGAGCCGGGCGAGATCTTCGTGAAGATGGCCAAGGAGGGCTCGACGATCTCGGGCCTCATGGACAGCTTCGCCACCGCGATCTCGCTGGCGTTGCAGCACGGCGTCCCGCTGAGGCTGCTGTGCGACAAGTTCGCGCGCACCCGCTTCGAGCCTTACGGATTCACCGAGAACCCAGAGATTCCGCGGGCCAGCTCGATCATGGACTACCTCTTCCGCTGGCTGGCGGCGAAGTTCGTGCGCGAGACGCCGGTGGCCGAGGCCGAGCCGGCGCCCGCCGCCACAGCGGAGCTCCAGCGCGTCGGCGACGTGGTGGCGGCCGCGCAAAAGGTCGAGGTGATAGACGTGAGCGCCAAAAACGGCGCCAACGGGCATAACGGCCACGCCAACGGACAATCCAACGGAAATGCCAGCACGCACACCGGCAACGGCAACTACAGCTTCATTGCCCGCACCGACGCGCCGACCTGCCCCGAATGCGGCTCGATCATGATCCCCAACGGCAGCTGCCACAAGTGCGTCAACTGCGGCACGACCTCCGGCTGCTCGTAACCCGCTAACCGAACGGCACGACGAAGGGAGGGCCCGCGAGGGTCCTCCCTTTTTGTTTTTGGAGTGTGGCGCCGGCAGCCGGGGCTCGTCGCGCGGTCGCGACGTCAGATCGCGACGATCGCGATCTTCTGCTTCAAGCTGCCCACGAGCCGATCGATGTCGCGCCGATCCGACGTGACGACGGCGTCTCTCCGCGCCGCGGCTCCAACCACGACCGACGCGTCGACGACGTCGGTCGTGCGGCTCACCGCCAACAGCCGACCGATCCTCTTCGCATGCTCTTCGGAGAGAGCTTCCACCTCGCACCCCTGGAGGACGCGCGCTATCACCGCGCTGCTGCCGCGCCAGACCTGGGCCACCACCGCCGCAGGCACGGTCACGACGGCGCCACGATCGAGGGCCTCCTTCCACAGCGCCCAGAACCGTCGGTCCCCCTTCTCGGCGGCGATGAGCGCCCCGCTGTCGAGCGTCAGCCCCGCGGCCACAGCCGCCGTGCCTGTCGAAGCTCCGCTTCGGTGATCTCGCCCATCTCGTCCTCGTAGACCTTCAGCGCCTGCTTCGCCGCACGCTGCCGGAGCCGAGATCGCGCTGCCTCGGCCAACCAAGCAGAGACGTTCCCGCGGGACTCGATCTTCGCCGCGCGCTGGACCTCCTTGGCGAGGTCGCCGTCGAGCGAGATGGCAAGCTTCCTGGCCGACATGGCCTCAATACTACCACGGTATGATTCAAGGACCGTCAGCTCATCCGTCGGCTAAGCTCTGGGAATGTTCACCGGCAACTACGCGCTTCTGATGGCCGAGTACAACCGTTGGATGAATGAGAAGCTCTATGCTGGCTGCGCGACGCTCCCCGATGACGAGCGCAAGTGCGACCGGGGCGCCTTCTTCAAGTCGATCCACGGGACACTCAATCACCTCCTCTGGGGCGACGGCGCCTGGCTGACGCGGTTCAACGGCAAGAGCTACCCGGCGCCGCCACCGGGAGAGGTACTTCACAACGATTTCGAACGCCTGCGCACCGCCCGCGTCACGATGGACGAGGAGATTCTCGCCTGGGCGCGCATCGTGACCCCCGAGGCGCTGGCCGAGCCGATGACCTGGACGAGTCGAATGTACGGCTTCACCCAGACCCACCCGCGCTGGGTGCAGGTGGTCCAGATGTTCAACCACCAGACCCACCACCGCGGACAGGTTCACGCCATGCTGACCGCCGCCGGCGTCGACGTCGGCCCCACCGACCTGCCTGTGCTTCCGATCTTGAACGAAACGCTCGGGCTAGGTGGCGGACCGCTGCCCGCACGCGACGAGCTCCACGAGCGCGCCAAGCTTCGGGAGTAGTCTGGGCGCATGCACGGCCGCTACATCGACGTCGTCGTGGAGGAGCAGGAGGGGATCCCCGACGGCTGCGAGCTGCGCTTTCACGCCGTCGGCGAGTCGCGTCCGGTGAAGCGCGTCCTCTACGAGCCGATGACCGGGCCTGAAGGGGAGTACGAGGTGACGGCGGCGAGCGGACAGCCGGCGCTGGCGGCGCCGGTCGACGACTCGAGCGCCGGGACGTCGATCCTGATCTACGGCGACGCGAACGGAATCAGGTTGCGCGCGGTCGGCAGCGGCGCCCGCGAATCGATCGCCGAGCCCTATCTCCTGTTGGCCGCCGACGCAGTCGTCGCCTAGCCCGGCCTCAACCCTCGTCACCAGCGGGCCCGGAGGGCGGGTCCGGCGCATCAGCGGTCGTGAAAGTGGTCCTCGAGCTGGGCGCGCACCGCATCGGCGAGGGTCTGCGCGCTCAGGAAGCCGAGCTCGAGGAGCACCTCGCCGATCCGCTTGCCGCGCTCGCGCTCCTGCTGGGCCAACGCGCGCGCGACGTCGGCCTGCCGCACCAGGCCCTCACCGACGAGGAACTCGCCGATACGCAAACGTCGGCCGCCCGCGACGTCCATCTGATCCAGAGCGGCGCGCTCGAGGAGCGCACGCGGGATCGAGCCCTGCGCCACGAGGATGTCGCCGAGCCGGGTCTGGCGCAGCCTGCTCTGATGCTCGAGGGCCAGCCCCAGCTGACCTTCCGTGACATAGCCTTCGGCGACGACGAACGCCCCGAACAAGCGTCTCTGCATGGATTGGTGACTACCTTTCGCGACTTGGGCGACCCGAAGCTGTCTCTCGTTCGACCGCCGTCGGTGAGAGCGATCTTCGACGGTCGAGGCGGCCCCCTTGAGGGGGTTCAATCGCGTCACAAACCCGCCCGGGGGGCGCAGACGACAGTCCGCCGCGCCCGGGGCAAAACGCGGTCGGCTTCGCCCGACACCCCGCGCCGATTTTCCTCAACCCGCTCGCCCCGACCAACCGATCTCAGGCTACGCCCGAAGTGGGGAGCTATCAACGAAAACTCGGCGCGGGTATTTCGGTTCGCGGAGGTCTCGTCATGAAAAAGCTCTTGGAGAAGCTCTCGGTCAACGGAATCGATCTCGCGTACGAAGTCCGCGGCGACGGTCCGCCGCTCCTCATGCTGCACGGGTTCTTCGGGTCGAGCGGCGACTGGGTCCACCTGTTCGATCTCGACGCGCTGGCGAAGCGCTGGCGCCTGGTCATGCCGGATGCGCGCGGCCACGGACGATCGACCAACCCGTCCGGCCTCATCACGCACCGGCAGGCGGCCGAGGACATCCGGGCGCTGCTCGACCATCTGGGAATCGAGCGCTGGAAGGCCGTCGGGGTCAGCTTCGGCGGGAATATCCTGCTTCATCTGGCGACGGCGCCCGCCACGCGCGACCGCATCGAGGCGATGGTCATCACCGGCGCCCCCAGCTACTTCCCGGCGCAGGCGCGCGCGATCATGTCGACCTTCACCGTCGAGAGCCGCACCGAAGACGACTGGCGGGAGATGCGCGAGCGCCACCGCCAGGGGGACCAGCAGATCCACGCGCTCTGGCGCGCCGCCCACGATTTTTCGGTCCACACCGACGATCAGGCCTTCACGCCGCCCCAGCTGGCGACGATTCGGGCGCGGACCTTGCTCGTGACCGGCGATCGGGATCCGCTCTATCCGCTCGAGCTCTTCGTGGAGCAGTACCGCGCCATCCCCGACGCCGCGCTCTATGTGATTCCGAACGGCGGCCACGACGCGATCTTCCGCGCGGCGCGCCCCGACTTCGTGCGGACGGCGCTCGCGTTTCTCGACGTGTGACGGTAGCCTTGTCGGATGTTCACGTTCGTCACGGGTGGACTGCGATCGGGCAAATCGGAATACGCGCTCCGGCGCGCCTCGGAGCACGGACCGCCCCCCTGGCTCTACGTCGCGGCGCACATCGACGGCGACGACGAGCTGAAGGGGCGGCTCGCCAACCATCGCCGCGACCACGACACCACCTGGAAGCTGATCGAGGCACCCGAGAAGCTGATCACCGCGCTCGATCCGGCGATGCTGGCCGACTGCGGCGCCGCGGTCATCGATCGCTTCACCGTGTGGCTCTCCCGGCGGCTGGCCGTCACGGAGAAGGACAGCGATCGCGATCTGCTGACCGAGGTCGAAGCGCTGGCCGATCGGCTCTATCGTTCGCCGACGCCCGCGGTGGTGGTGACGACGGAGATCGGTCTCGGGTTTCTCCCGGCCAACGTCCCCGATCGGCGCCTCATCAACATCGCCGGGAAGGCCAACCAGATCCTGTCGGAGCGGGCCGAATCGGTGGTGCTGATGGTGAGCGGCGTGCCGCTCCGGCTGCGCTGAGCCGGATGCCCGCCGACAAGCTCGTCCGCCAGACCTTCCCAGTCGACGGACTCGGCTGCGCGAGCGGGAAGAGAACCCCCACTTAGGTCGGCTCGCCGGTCGGCTTGCAGGTCGGTTTGCCGACGCCGGCGACCGAAATCCGACCGGCGCATTTTTAATGAAAACGGCGTATGCTCTCGGCCTCCAACGGGAATTGGATCGCCAACTTCAGCGACAGGATTTCTCCATGAAGCGCTCAGACCACCGTTCGGGCCCCTCGCGAGCAACCGTTTTCGCCCTCGTGGCGGCGAGCCTGGCCCTGCTGACCGCCTCATCGGCGTCGGCAGCCAAGAAGAAGAAAGCCGCGCCCGCAGCCGAGTCCAGTGACAGCGCCGCCGCTGGGACCGACAACGAGACCCCGAAGGCCGCGGGCGACGACGCGAAGCCGGCGTCGCAGGCGAACGACACGGAGAAGCCGCACACCATCCTCGACACGAGCCAGGAGGCGCCCAAGACCGACAGCCTCGGTCACGTGCACTTCGCTTCGCCCAACGGCGAGGGACTCGGTCGCGTGGTGGTGAACGCTCCCGCGACGGAAAAGGTGAAGGTTTTCCTGGAGGGCCGGCTCTTCGGCACGGCGCCGCTCACGATCTACAGCGTTCCCAAGGGGGACTACATCGTCGAGGCGCAGTACCCGAACGGCAAAGAGGTCAGCAAGCCGGTCACGGTCTCCGAGAATGAAGAGACGGCCGTCGACCTCGGCGGTGCCAAGACCGCCAAGAGCGACGGCGGGGGCGACAGCGGCAGCGTGTTCAGCTCGGGCGAGATGACGTCGGGCCGCAAGAACCTGATGTACGGCTTTCTGGCGGGCACGGTGGTCGGGATTGCGATCGGCACCACCTTCGGGATCCTCGATGTCCAGGCCGAGAATGACTACAAGAAGGCCACCACCCAGGCGGACAAGGACGCCATCCAGGAGCGCGGACAGCGGGACGCCAAGATCGCCGACGTGGGATGGGTGTTGACGGCCGTCGGCCTGGTCGGCGCCGCCGTTTGCGCGGTGCCGCTGGTCTTCGGCGGCAGCGAGAAGGCTCCCGCCGCCCCGTCGGGGACGCCGCAGGCCTTCATGTTCACGCCCGTGGCCAGCCCCGCCATGACCGGCGGCGCCTTCTCGATGCGGTTTTAGCGCGGCAGTTCAGATGGGAACCCTGAGAGGGTTCCCAAACCCTCCCGCGCTACTTGCCGAGCTTGGCGGTGTCGATGACGCGGACGCCGGGCGGCGGGGCGAAGTGAAACTCGGACTCGGGGAGATGGCTGTTCGTCTTGATGTCGGCGAACGTCAGATCGTTGAGGTTCCCCTGCCCGTCGGTGATGACGCTCTCGCGGACGTCGAAGGTCTTTGGATCGACGACGAAGAGGATGCTCTTGACCTGCGGCTCCGCCACCTTGGGTGACAGCGACAGCAGGTAGTCGCCGGGCGTACCGTAGGCGCTCTTCGCCACCGCGGTGATGTCGAACTCCGCGGCCAGCTTCCCCTTGCCGGTGAGAAAGGCCAGCGCCGCCGGCAGCTGCGACGCCTTCAGCTCCTGTTTGAAGGCCTGCTGGTCCTCCGGCTCGTAGAGCCACAGCACGCCGCCGTCGCTCACGTAGATCGCCTTCTCGGGCTTGTCGTAGTCCCAGCGCATCCGCCCCGGCTTCTTGAACATCACGCCGCCGGCCGAATTGGTCTTGCGGCCCATCGCCGTGCTGGTCAGCGTCTGCGTGAACCGGGCACGAAAGTCGCCGGCGGCGTCGTAGCGCTTCTGCACGCGCTCGACGACGGCATCGACGGCCAGGCGAGGCGTCGCGGGTGCGGGCGTCGCGGCGAGAAGGGCGCACGCCAAGGCGGGGGTCAGCATCGGGCGATCCTAGCCGAGCGCATCTCTCGGCGCGAGCCGCCGCCGGGGGATGCCGCCCGGCGCTCGGGTCAGGCTCAGAATTGCGAGAGGAATGCCCAGATCGCCGAGCCGGCGAATGGCGGCGGCTGGTGGACGCCGTCGAAGGGACACCAGACCACGGGGAAACCGGGATCGCAGCCCTGGTAGCTCACGCACCCCGACGGGCTGATCGGCGCCGTTTGGGTCGAGCAGTGGTTCCGCTGTACGAAGGTGTCGCGCGAGGCTTCGCCCAGCGAAATGTTGATCGTCGGATCGCTCATGCCGTGCGACGACCAGTAGGGGAGCGGGCGGGTGTCGGGACAGCCGTTCATGATCTCGCCCGACATCGCCGCCACCGCGCGGAACTTGGATGAGTCGTTGCAGCCGAGCGCGATCGTCATGATCGCGCCAAAGCTGAAGCCGGTGGCGAAGATGCGCGACTGGTCGACGCAGAGCTGCGACTCGAAGCGGGAGACCATCGCGTCGACGTAGGCGACGTCCCGCCCGCTCTGGTTGGTCCAGCTGCCGCTCAGCGCCTGCGGCGCGACCAGGATGACCGTGTCGTTCGCCTCGGCCTGGATGCCGTAGTAGGGCCCGCTTTGGGGCGGATCTCCGTCGACGACCCACTGCGCGTCGTAAGAGCCGCCGTGGAAGGCGAAGAGGAGCGGATAGAGGTGGTGTGGATCGTAGCCGGCCGGCAGCGTGAGGATGTACTGCCGCGTGGTGCCGGAGACGTCGATCGTGGCCATCCCGCTCGCCGGCGACGTCGTCGCGCTGCAGCCGCTGCTCGGCACGGGAGCGCCGCCCGCGGAGCCCGCTGTCCCCTTGGCGCCGGCCGCCCCGGTGCTGCCCGCAGCGCCCTTCGCGCCTGCGCCACCCGTCGAGCCTCCGGTTGCCGTCCCGCCGGTTCCTGGCGTCCCGCCTGCACCCTTCGCCCCGGCCGCGCCCGTCGCGCCGGCGGCGCCTTTGGAGCCCGCCGCGCCGGTCGCTCCTCCCGTACCCGTGGCATCACCGCCCGTGCCCGTTCCACCCGTGCCCGTCGGTGCGGTCGCGCCCGCGGCGCCGCCCGTGCCCGATTGACCTGCGCCGCCCGGCCCACCGGCGCCACCGGATCCCGTCGCGCCTGTCGACGAGCTGCACCCGAGCGCGCTCGCGATCAGCAGCGCCGTGCACCATCTGCCTGCGGACTGGACCAGCGTCGACGAGATGGACATCCGGAAACCTCCCGCGCGGATGAGACCGCACGAGTCTCGCCATCCAACCTGTGCGAGTCAACGCGTGGACGGAGCTGAGCTTTGCTCAGCGGAGTCCGTCGCGGGAGGGTGTGGGAACCCTCCCAGGGTTCCCACCTGAAATGGCGGGCCCTCTCGGACGCGCTAGCCTCCGGCGGCCAGGTACTCGCCCTGAGGCGCGAGCACGTCGCGCGGCTTGGCGCCGTTGGTCGGGCCGACGATGCCGTCGCGCTCCATCTGCTCGACCATGCGCGCGGAGCGGTTGTAGCCGATCTGCAGCCGTCGCTGGATGTACGAGACCGACGCCTGCCGCGTGTCGCAGACGATGGCCACCGCCTGATCGTAGAGATCGTCGTGGAAGCTGTCGGCGGGACCGCCGCCCTCCTCCGCGTCCTCTTCGCGCGGCTTGAGGATGTCCATGTCGTAGACCGGCTTGGCCTGCTTCTTGAGGAAGTCGACCACCCGATGGACCTCGTCGTCCGAGAGAAACGCGCCGTGAATGCGGCGCAGCTTGGTGCCGCGATCGGAGAACAGCATGTCGCCGTTGCCGAGCAGCGTCTCGGCGCCCGACTGGTCGAGGATGGTGCGCGAGTCGATCTTCGACGCCACCTGCAGCGCGACCCGGCTGGGGAAGTTGGCCTTGATGAGCCCGGTGATCACGTCGACCGAGGGACGTTGCGTGGCGAGGATCAGGTGCAGCCCCGCCGCGCGCGCCTTCTGGGCCAGGCGCGCCACGCTGGTCTCCACGTCCTTGGGCGCGACCATCATGAGATCGGCGAACTCGTCGATGACGATCACGATGTAGGGGAGCTTGGTCGGCTTCGCTTCCGTCGCTGCCTTCTCTTGCGTCGCCTGCACCGCGGCCGCGACGTCCGAGATATCCTCGTCGCTCGGCGTCTCGTATTCGACGATTCCGGCGCCGTCGCCGTCGGCCGCTTCCGCGACGGTGATCTCGGCGTCGGCGTCCAGATCGACCTCTTGCTCGGTCCCGTCAGGGCCCGCCAGCACCACGCGGATCTTCTTTTCCTTGCGCGCAGGCGCCTCCGGCACCCCCGCCTTGCTGTTGGCGACGTCGATCTTGGCGTTGTAGCTGGCGACGTCGCGCACGCCAGTCTTGGCCAGGAGCTCGTACCGGCGCTCCATCTCGTCGACCGCCCAGCGCAGGGCCAGGTTCGCCTTCTTTGGATCGGTCACCACCGGCAGCAACAGGTGCGGGATCCCCTCGTAGATCGACAGCTCCAGCATCTTGGGGTCGACCATGATGAAGCGGACCTCTTCGGGCGACGCGTTGTAGAGGATGCTGGTGATCATCCCGTTGACGGCCACCGACTTGCCCGACCCCGTCGTTCCGGCGACCAGCAGGTGCGGCATCTTGGAGAGGTTCACGGTGACCGGCGCCCCCTTGATGTCCTTGCCCAGCGCCACCTGCAGCTTCGACGCCGCGCCGGTGAAGGTGGTGTCCTGCAGGATCTCCTTGAGATAGACGATCTCGCGCGTCAGGTTCGGCACCTCGACGCCGACCACGGCCTTGCCGGGGATCGGCGCCACGATGCGGACCGCCTGCGCCTCCAGCGCCATCGCCAGGTCCTTCTCCAGATTGGCAATCTTGCCGGTGCGCGTGCCGGGGGCCGGCGCGAACTCGTACATGGTGACGACCGGTCCCATGTGGATCTCTTTGACCTTGCCGCGCACGCCGTAGTTCGACATCGCCTGCTCGAGACGCTCGGCCATCTCGTAGAGCTGCTGCTTGTCCATCTCGTGTGCCGGCGGCGGGATGTACTCGAGCAGATCGGTGGTCGGCAGCTGGAACGCGCCTTCGGAGAGTCGGATAAAGCCCATCTTCTCTTCCGGCGTCTTCTCCAGCGCCTCGTCGTCGGCCGCGGCCTCGGCCGCCTCGCTCTGGCGCATCCGCGCCAGCGACGCCGACTCGACGATGATCGGCGCATCGGGCGGCACGACGGGGGCGACGACGGGCGCCGCGGCTGCCACCACGGGCGCCTCCTCCACCTCGGCTTCATCGACGGCGAAGCGCTCGACCGCCGCGACCTCGGCGACGATGGCGGCCATCGCGGCGCGCTCCTCGGCGACGTCGTCGGCCACCGTGCGGGGCGCGCCGACGCGAATCGCTTCGCTCTCCTGAGACTCGATGCGCGCCGGCGCCGCATCAATCTCACGATCGGGCTCGACCTCGAACTCAGACGCGTTTGCGCTGGCGCGCACCGGCTCGACGATCGCGATCTCCTCTTGATCGCCTTCCGCGTCGGACTCGACCTCACGCTCACGGTGGCGTTCACCGGTGTCGTCCTTCTCGGGGAAGGCTGCGCGCGCGGTCCGCCAGGCGGCGAGCGCGCCGGCCACCAGACCGCGGCGGACGTGGCGCGCGGCCCAGGCGATGACCACCATCGCCTCCTGCAGGCTGATCTCGGTCACCAGCAGGACGCCGACGACCAGCATCGTGGTCGCGGCCAGCGCCGCGCCGACGGCGCCGATGAAGCTGGCCCCGACCTCGCCCAGCCACTGACCGAAGAGCCCGCCCGGGCCGTGCAGGGTCACGTCGCTCCCCGCGAACGGGAGGTGCAGCAGCACGGCGATCGCACAGAGAAGCAGCAGGCCGCCGGCCCCCTCGCGCAGACCGTCCACGAGCGGGCGCGCGCGGAAGCAGCGAACCGCGGCGAGCGAAGCCCCGGCGAGCACCAGATAGGCGCAGAGGCCAAACAGCGAGTAGAGCCCCGTCGCGACGGCGCCGCCACCGGGACCCATGAGCGGATCGCCGCCGACCTGCATCGACACCAGCGACATCGCGGCGAAGAGGCCGCCGGCCAGCAGCAGGATGCCGCTGATCTCGCGTCGGCGATTTTGGCGGTTCCCCCTGGGGGCGGATTCGGAGGGGTCGGTCGTCTTTGTGCGGGCGGCCATTGGTGGGGTCCTCGTAGTCGGAGGTGGGCTAACACCTACATCAGACTACCCAGACCGACAGTTCGTCAAATTTCCGCGCTTTCGGTTTCCGGTCACTCGCTGGGGCGGCCTCCGAAATTCGGACGGGATGTAACGCGTAAATATCTAGAATTGTTTCTCTTTTGTGACGGGCGCCGATTCGCTGACCGGCGCACAGTCCTCCCGCGGTTTGGCCGACGGCTGAGCCTTAAAAACTTCGGAGGCAAATGTGAAAACGTCCATTCGACTTCTTTCCGCTCTGGCTTGGACGGCGCTGGCCGTCTCCCCCACCCTGCTCGGCTGCGCCCCCAAAGGCGTGTCGGGCAGCTCGGTCGATAACGAAAACGCGGGGGCGATCGGCCTCGTGCTCTCGAGCCCCGGTGTCACGCTCTCGTCGGCGTCCTACACGATCACTGGCCCTCTGGGGTTCTCCACCTCGGGCACGGTCGACCTGACGTCGGCCACCGCGCTGGCGTTCACCGTCGGCGGCATCCCGGCCGGGTCCGGGTACATCATCATCGTGAACTCGCGGTCGACCGACGGAACCACCGCCTGCACCGGAACGGCGACCTTCGCGATCACCGCGCACGCGACGACCTCGGTCAGCCTGCCGGTCGACTGCCATCAGGCGCCCCGCACCGGGAGCGTGGCCATCAACGGCACCGTCAACGTCTGCCCGCAGGTCGACGGGATCACCGTCTCGCCGAGCCAGGTGTCGGTCGGAGCCAGCGTCTCGCTCTCGGGCGCGGCCCACGACTCGGACAACGGTCCGGCGGCCCTCACCTACCAGTGGACGGCCAGCGCCGGAACGCTGAGCAGCGCGACCGCGCAGAATCCGTCCTTCACCTGCACGGCGGCCGGGATCGCCTCGCTCACGCTGACGGTCTCTGACGGCGACAACACCTCCGGCTGCCCGGCCACGCTCGGCGCCTCGGTGGTCTGCACGACCAGCGAGACCGGCGTCGTGACGAGCGCGCTCTTCATTCCCGGCAGCGCCACGGAGCCGAGCTTCGCGGCGGGCTACTGGCAAGGGGCCAAGGTCTGCATCGACGCCAACGACAACGGGCGCTGCGACTTCTCCGAGACGCCCGTCGTCACCGACGGGAGCGGCCATTTCTCCGTCACCGTGTCGGCCCCGGCGGCGCTCATCGCGGACATCGGCACCGACGCCATCAACACGGCCAACGGCGGGGCGAACCCGTCGCGCGCGGTCTTCCGGCTCGCCGCCGACCAGGCCGCCGATCAGGGGTCGAGCCTGGTGCTGAGCGCGCGGTCGACGGAGATCGTCCGCGCGATGGAGGCCAACGGCACCAGCTACGCAGCGGAGAAGGCCGCCCTGGCCGCGCGCCTCGGCTCGCCCGCGGTCCCCGTCTCGGCCGCCGCGGTCCTCGCTGACGCGAGCGGCGTCGCGCAGCCGGCGCAGACGGCGCTGCTCAAGGAGGAGAACATCCTCACCGGTCGCTTTCGCTACGCGATCACCAAGCTCGATCGCGGCGATCTCTATCCCGATGCGCTGGCCGTCCCCGGCGGCGATCCCGAGCTGACCGGCCTGCCGGGCGTGACGCCGCTGACCGCCTCGGTCACCGACACCCGCCAGCCGATCACCTTCCTGCAGGCGGAGCAGGCGGCCGCCAACGTCGAGGGGATCCCGCGCTACGACCACATCTTCATCGTCATGCTGGAGAACAAGTCGACGCAGGCGATGCTGAACTCGGCGTTCGCGCCCAAGATCAACGCCCTGCTTCAGGCGAACAACTACGTCTCCAGCTACTACGCGACCGGCCAGCCGAGCGAGCCGAACTACACCGCGCTCGGCGGCGCCGACGACTGGGGCATCACCGACGACAGCCAGTGGAACTGCGACGCCACCGGCCCGAACGCGCCGCAGGATCTGCCGCTGCCGACCAATACCCAGCCCGGCCTCGCCAGCTCGCCCTTCGCGGCGACCTGCACCCAGTCGGTGGGCGTCAACCACAACATCGTCGGGCGCCAGAACGTCTTCACCGCCGTCACCGCCGCCGGCATGACCTGGCGGAGCTACAGCGAGTCGATGAACCCGGGCCAGGACTTCCGCACCGACAGCGTGGCGGACAGCGCCGTCATCGCGCCGGACGAGGTCTACCCGCCGGGCACGGTGAACGGCAACACCACGACGATCGGCAACCCGAACCTGCTGTTGCCGCTGCCGGCCGGCCTCTACAAGACGAAGCACCACCCGGGCATGGCCTATCAGAACGTGCGCAGCGCGCCCGAGTTCAAGTACAGCAACCGGACGCTGGGCGGCGGGCAGTGGGACAGCGTGTTCACGAACAGCACGGCTTACGCGATCCCGGCCGGCTACGACGTCGACCAGTTCGGCACCGACCTGGCCTCAGGAAATGTGGGCAACCTGAACTTCGTCATTCCGGACCAGTGCGACGACATGCACGGGATCACCGTGTCGGGCACGATCTCCGGGACGACGACCAAGGGGACGGCCAGCGACTGCAGCAGCGTCTCCAACAACGTCCTCGTCACCACGGGCGGCAACATCTTGACCCGCGGCGACAACTACGTCGACAAGCTGGTCAAGAAGATCCAGGCCTCGCCCCTCTGGCAGAACAGCGCCAAGAGGGAGGCCATCGTCCTGATGTTCGACGAGGGGAACGCGACGGCACCGGACATCAACTCCTGCTGCGGCTGGAAAGCCGGCAAGACGGCGCTCGACAACCCGCTCTCGCAGAACGCCGACGGGACCTTCTCGCCCGACACCTCGATCCACAACTACGCGCAGGGCAACCAGGGGCACGGCAAGAGCATCTTCGTGGTGATCAGCAACCAGCCGACCGCGCCGAAGGGGATCGTGGACAACGACAGCTACAGCCACTTCTCGTTCGTCCGCACGCTGCAGGACATGTTCGGCCTCTCCGATCCGGCCAAGGACGGCTCGTACATGAACCGCTCGAAGTACACCGAGAAGTTCATTGCCCAGAACATCCTCAACCTGCCGGAGTTCCTGGGCAGCGCCGACACGCACTTCGACGCGGTTCGTCCGATGAATCACACCTACGTGATCCCGGCGACCTACGTCGAGAAGACGACCCTGGACGACACCCGCCCGCCGCAGGTGGGTCCGGACGCCAACCAGGTCAACGTCTGGTCGACCAAGTAACGGTCGCGAAGTCGCAGAGACGAATGCGACAAACGCGTTACATCTGATCTGAAACGAGAGGGTCGGGCGTCTGGCCCGGCCCTCTCGCCGTACCATGCAGCCGCAAATGCTCAGCCGCAGTGAACCGCCCGCGCGGAGATGGCCGCTGATGGCGATGCTTGCCCTCGCCTCCTGCAATCCGGCGCGCGGCACCACGCGCGTTCCGGAGGCGCCGCCGAGATCACCGCGCCCGCCAGCTCTCAGCGCGGTGGCCGAGGTCGGGCGGCAGATCTTCTTCGACAAGACGCTCTCCGCTTCGGGACAGATGTCCTGCGCCACCTGCCACGATCCCGACCACGCCTACGGGCCGCCGAACGGCCTCGCCGTGCAGCTCGGCGGCCCGCACCTGGACGAGGCCGGCCTGCGCGCCGTCCCGTCGCTGCGCTACAAAGAGGCGACGCCGGCCTACGCCGATCTGCTGGACAACCCCGACGGCGTGAGCGCGCCCGGGCCCGGCGGCGGCTACGCCTGGGACGGCCGCGCCGACACGCTCGCCGAGCAGGCCAAGCTGCCGCTGCTCTCGCCCCTCGAGATGGCCAACGCCAGCTCGGCCGACGTGGCTCGTAAGATCATGGCCGCCCCCTACGCGCCGCAATTTGAACAGGCGTTCGGCGGCGCGCGCGGTGACGGCGACGCTGTCTTCAAGAACGCGCTCCGCGCGCTGGAGGCGTTTCAGAAGGAAGACTCCAGCTTCCACCCGTACACCAGCAAGTTCGACCTGCACGCCGGGAACAAAATCGGCGGCAGCTGGACGCCGGCCGAGGCGCGCGGCGGCCTGGTCTTCGCCAGCCCCAAGCTCGGCAACTGCGCCTCCTGCCACTACCCTGGCGCCGGCTTGAACGGCAGCTCGGGGATGTTCACCGACTACTCGTACGAAGCGATCGGCGTCCCCCGCAACACCGCGCTGGCCTCCCTCGGCGACGCGAGGTTCACCGATCTCGGTCTGTGCGGCCCGCTGCGCCCTGACCACGCCGCCGCGCCCGACGGCAGCAATCGGTTTTGCGGCATGTTCAAGACGCCGACCCTGCGCAACATCGCCGCGCGGAAGGTCTTCTTCCACAACGGCGCGATGCACTCGCTCGAACAGGTCATTCGTTTCTACAACACGCGCGACACCATGCCGCAGCTCTGGTACCCGACGCTCGACGGCCGGCCCAACGCCAAGCCCGACCCGCGATTTCCGAGCTACGGTCTCATCACCACCCAGTACGTCGGCGGCCGGGTCGACAAGTACGACGATCTCCCGGCGGCGTATCGCGGCAACATCGATCCGCAGATGCCGCTCGACGGCCGCCGGGCCGGCTCGAAGCCGCCGCTGTCGGAACAGCAGATCGCCGATCTCATCTGCTTCCTGGAGACGCTGACCGATGGATATCAGGTCCCCGCGACGCCGCCGCCCTCCGGACGATGCGTGAACTAGCCGTGAAACAGAAGCTGCTGTTCGGTCTGCTCCTGTCGTCGACACTTGCCGGCTGCGGCGACAAGCGCGCCCCCACCGCCCCGAACTTCGCGCGCGGGCTGCGCGACTACCTGCGCGTGCGGGGAGACCTCTGCCTCGGGCTCAGCGAGGATCAGTGGCCGATCGACGTCTGGCCAGGGAGCGCCGCCGCGCACGATCGAAACGCGCTGCAGCTGCCGGTTCTGCAGAAGCTGGGGCTGGTGGCGGCGGCGGACGCGGTGGTCGACAAGGCGACCGTCACCGGCGTGTCGCGCGTCCCCGTGCGGCGTTACCGGCTGACCGACGCGGGGCGCACCGCCCTGGTGAAGCGCCCCGGGCTGGCCGGCGGAGCTGGCGTCGTCGATCTTTGCGCGGCCAAGCTGACGCTCGACCAAATCGCCAGCTGGGAGCTCACCGCGCGTGGAAATGGCCAGCGCGGCGCGCTCGTCCACTACACCTACCACGTCGATGCCGCCCCCTGGATCGGCGATCCCGACGCGCGCCGCGTCTTCCCGATGGTCGACCGCGTGGTCCGTGGCGCAGGGAGCGCCCAGCTGGAGGAGGGCTTCACGCTCACCGCCGACGGCTGGGTGGCCAACGAGCTCGTGCCGGCGACGGCGACGGCCGTGGCGCGCGGGCCCTAACTGGCCGGATCACGGCTGTGGTTCCTTTTCGTTCGGCGTCATCTCGACGACAGCGCCGTCCGTGCTGGTGAAGGCGTCGTCGATCGCCAGCTCCTCGGAGGTCGCGTGGGCGTCGATGGGGGGCGGCGACTCGAGAGGCTGCTTGGCCCAGTGAGCGAACACCGCCTCGGCGGTGGTGCGGGTCATGCCGGCGACGGCCGCCAGCTCGTCGACGGTCGCCTCGCGGACGCGCTTGATGCTGCCGAAGTGGCGCAGGAGCTGGCGCTGGCGGCCGGGGCCGATCCCGGGAATGTCGGAGAGCGCGGAGCGGAGCGTGAGGCGGCGCCGGCTGTTCCGGTGGAAGCTGATGGCGAAGCGGTGGGCCTCGTCGCGCAGCTGCTGCAGCACGAACATCTCCGCGCTGTTGTTGCGGATCGGGATCGCGTCCTTGGCGTGCGGAAGAAAGACGCGATCGGGCTTGGTCGCGCTGCCGGCGTCACGCCCGGACTTCCTGGGCGGGACCGGCGCCTTCGCTTCTGCTTCGGGCGCCACGACCTCGGGCGCGGCGGTCCCCTCGGGCGCCGCGACTTCGGGCGCGGCCTCGGGCGCCGCGACGTCGGGTGCGGCCTCGGGCGCCGCGGCGCTGGCCCTCTCGACCAGCCCCTCGGCGAGCGCGACGTCCCGCTCCTTGGCCAGCGCGACGATCGGCAGGCCGACGCCGGCGCGCACGTCGATGCCGACGTCGCGCGCGGCGGCCAGCGCCATCGCCAGCTGCCCCTTGCCACCGTCGACGACGATGAGGTCCGGGAGCTTCCAGGTGCCGGCGTCCTCGCCGTCTTTGCTCGCCTCGCGCGCCCGCCGGAACCGCCGC
This sequence comes from uncultured Pseudomonadota bacterium, assembly GCA_963819375.1. Lineage (GTDB taxonomy): Bacteria > Myxococcota_A > Polyangia > Fen-1088 > Fen-1088 > JADGRB01. The sequence continues at coordinate 149,939 of CAWFVU010000001.1, forward strand.
GACAGCACCTCGTACATCGAAGCGAAGTCGTCGTTGTGGCGGCTGCGGCCGGCGGCTCCGGGGGCGCGGACCTTGTAGGTGCGGTAGCGGCTCTTCTCGGGGCGGCCGTCGACGAAGACGACCATCGAGGCGACGGTGGCGAACCCCTGCAGGTGGGAGACGTCGTAGCACTCGATCACGCGCGGCAGCTTCGTCAGCTTGAGGCGCCGCTGCAGCTTGCCCAGCGCCAGCTCGACGTCGGCGCGCGTGTTGCGCCGGGTGGCGAAGCTCGCCGCCGCGTTCTTGTTGGCCAGGTCGATCAACCTCTTGCGGTCACTCCGCTGCGGAACGAGGACTTCGACTTTTTTGTGTCGCCCTGGCAGCGCAGCCCGCTTCTCGCTGAGCCACTCGGCCTTGAGCGGGGCGTCCTCGATCTCGATCGGCAGCAGCACCTCGTCGGGCGGCGGCGCCCCGAGGTCGTAGTAGAGACCGACGAACGACGAGATCAGCTCGGCGTCGGGGAACTCCTGCCCGGAGAATGAATACGCGCGGTTGCCGTTCAGCTGTCCGTTGCGGATCGACATCACCACGATCTCGAGCGCGATCCCCTCACGGTGATAGCCGACCACGTCTTGATCGAGGAAGTCGCTCGACACCACCCGCTGTTTTTCCAGCGACACCTCCAGCGCCCTGATCTGGTCGCGGATCTCCGCCGCCACCTCGAACTCGGTGCGCGCCGCCGCGTCCTTCATCCGCGTGCGCAGCCGGTCGAGCAGCTCGTCGTTCTTGCCGTCGAGAAACAGCCGCACGTCGCGCACCTGATCGCCGTAGGCCTCGCGCGACACCGGCAGCACGCAGGGGGCCGGGCAGCGCTTGATCTGGTATTGCAGACAGGGGCGCTTGCGGTTGTGGAGCACGTGGTCGGTGCAGGTGCGCAGCTGGAAGTGCCGGTTCACCACCCGCAGCGCTTCGCGGCACGAGGTCGCCGAGTGGTAGGGGCCGAAGTAGTAGGCGCCGTCGTCGCCGAGCCGCCGCGTGACCTCCAGGCGCGGCCACTCGCCGTCGGGGTCGAGCCGCAGCACCAGGAAGTTCTTGTCGTCGGTGAGCTTGACGTTGAAGCGCGGCTGGTGGCGCTTGATGAGCGTGTTCTCCAGCAGCAGCGCCTCTTTTTCGTTCGAGGTCACGACCGTCTCGATGTCGGCCACGATCCCCTCGAGCAGCGGCACGAAGTCGCGGCTGTCGCCCGACGCCGGCTGGAAGTACTGGCGGACGCGGTTGCGCAGCACGGCCGCCTTGCCGATGTAGATCGGCTTGCCGCGCGCGTCCTTCATGATGTAGACGCCGGGCGCGGTCGGCAGCGCCTCCAGGATCTCGGCCAGCGTCTTGCGCGGCGGGGAGACCTCTGACTCACGCAGGCTCGGCCGTGGCTGGTCCCCCTCCTCGGACATGCGCGTAACCATAACGCGCGCGTTATATTCGCGCTGCATGTCGCTTCGCCCCCGCCGCCGGCCCGTTCTCCTCGTTCTGCTCCTCGGGCTGGTCGCGCTCTGCTGGCCGCCGCCCGCCCGCGCGGCCGGCGCGCCTGTGGTCGGCAAGCTGACCTGGTACGGGCAGTCCTGCTTCCTGCTCGAGACGGCGGCCGGGACCCGCGTGCTCATGGACCCGTTCGGGAAGGCGACCGGCTACCCCCTGCCCGCCAATCTGCGCGCCGACGTGGTGACGGTCAGCCACGAGCACCCCGACCACAACAACTTCCGCATGTCGACCGGGTCACCCCACGTGCTGCATGGCCTCACCGCCGACAAGAAGGGCTGGGCGCGCGTCGAGGAGAGGTTCCGCGACGTCTCCATCCGTTCGGTCGGCGTCTATCATGACGACAAGCGGGGGGCGGCCCGCGGTCTCGACACGGTGTTCATCTTCGAAGTGGGGGGCCTCCGCATCGCGCACCTCGGCGACCTCGGCCACGTCCTCGATGACGATCAGCTGGAGGCGATCGGCTCGGTCGACGTGCTGTTGGTCCCCGTCGGCGGCGTGACGACGCTCGACGCCTACCAGGCCACGCGGGTCATCGACCAGCTGCACCCGCGCCTGATGATCGTCCCCATGCACTACAAGGCCGCGGCGCTCGACCTGTTCCTCGAGCGCAAGGCGAACGTTCGGCGCGAAACGCAGCCGACGGTGGTGCTCACCTCGGTCAAGGCGCGGCCGGCGACGGAGATCGTCGTCCTCCCCGATCACTAGCGTGGCCGGAGCCTGGCCGGTCCGGGCCGCCTCCCGCGCTACTCGTCCGGTGTGACCGGCAACCGTGACGTGCTCCGGAGCCCCTCGGCGATCTCGGGGAGAATTCCCAGGCGCACGTAGGTGGGGCGCGCCAGGCGCCGCAGCTCGGGCAGCGCGCGAAAGAACAGCGCCGCCCCGACGACGCAGGCGATGCCACCGAGCCCGATGGTGTTCGCCGCCCCGACCTTGTCGGCCAGGCTTCCGGCCAGCAAGCTCCCGAACGGGACCGTCCCGAAGAACGCCATCGCGTAGAAGCTCATCACCCGCCCCCGCTTGTCCTCGTCGACGAGGGTCTGCAGGACCGTGTTGCTGGCCGCCATCTGCACCATCATCCCCATCCCCGTCGGGACCATCAGGGCCAGCGACAGCCACAGCACGTGGGAGAGCGAAAAGGTCAGCAGGCTGACGCCGAAGACCGCCGCCGCGATGGCGATGACGCGCCCGAGGCCGACGACCGTGGTCCGCGACGCCAGGTAGAGCGCCCCGGCGAGCGCGCCGGCGCCGGAGGCGGCCATGAGAAAACCGAGCGTGTGCGCCCCCCCGTGCAAAACCTGGGTGGCCACCAGCGGCATGAGCACCGTGTACGGCATCCCCATCAGGCTGACGACCGCCAGCAGGAGCAGCACCGACCGGATCGGCAGGTTGCCGACCACGTAGCGGAATCCCTCGGCCAGCTCGGTCGCGACGCGCGTCGTCCGGGGGGCCCGCGGGCGGGCGGTGATTCGCATGGCCAGCAGCGAGGCGATCACCGCCAGGTAGCTGACGGCATCGATGGCGAAGCACCACCCTTCGCCGAAGAGGCCGATCAGGATCCCCGCCGCCGACGGGCCGATGAGCCGCGCGGCGTTCACCATCGATGAGTTGAGCGCGATGGCGTTGGGCAGATCGTTGCGATCGGCGACCATCTCGACGACGAACGCCTGGCGCGCCGGCATGTCGAAGGCGTTGATCAGCCCTTGCACCACGCTCAAGGCCGCGATCTGGGTGACGGTCATGCGCCCCGACCAGGCGAGGGCCGCCAGCGACGCCGACTGGAGCATCGCCAGCGCTTGCGTCACCACCAGGACGCGGTGGCGGTTCCAGCGATCGACCCAGACGCCGGCCAGCGGGGCCAGGAAGAAGGTCGGGATCTGCCCGGCGAACCCGACGATCCCCAGCAGCAGGGCCGACCCCGTGAGGCGGTAGACCAGCCAGCTGGTGGCGACCCGCGTGAGCCAGGTGCCGATCAGGGAGACGCTCTGCCCGGCGAAGAACAGGCGGTAGTTGCGGTTCCGCAGCGCCCGCCCGATCGAGCGCAGCGACCTCGCGGAGGCGTCACCCGGCTCGCCCGCCGCCGCCCGGGGGCTCACCGGCCGAGGGCCCGGGCGACGAGGCGCCAGAGGCCGACCGCGACCAGCACCGGCAGCGCGAACGCCGCCAGCAGCACGACCAGCGCGAAGGCGACCATCAGGTTGTCGGACCAGTGGCCGCGAAAGGCGCGGCCGGCGGAGCGCGAACGCAGCAGCGCCAGGTTGCGCGCGTGCGCCTTGAACAGGAAGTCCCAGATGTCGCCCAGGATCGGGATCGCTCCCCCGGCGGCGTCGGCCGCCAGGTTCAGCAGCATGCGCGCGATCAGCGCCTTGGGCGCCCGCCGCCGCCAGGCCAGGAGCACCGGATAGAGCCCCAGCGCCGAGCCGAGCAGATCGCCCACGCCCGGCAGGAACAGCCCGAGCAGGGGATCGAGGAACCTGTCGTCGAGCCAGCGGGCCAGCGTCTCTCCGGCGACGAGGGCGCGATCGTCTTCTTCCTTGGGCTGCTGCCCTTCGCGCGCGTCCTTCGCGTCCACCTCGTGAAGGTTACCCACCAAAAACGATGGGTGCGGCGGGTGTGGGTCGATTGGCTCAGATCCTCGGCGCGCCTGCGGTCGCGGTGCCGAGCGCCCGCGGAACGTAGTTGCCGCCCGAGATGATCATCTTGATCGCCTCCTGCGGCGCCAGATCGACGCGGACGCAGCGGCGCTGGGGGATGAAGTGCAACCTCCCCCGGGTCGGATTGGGCGAGGCCGGGATGAAGACGCAGCAGACCTCCGGATCGCCCTCCAGCGCGTGACCGCTGGTGAAGCCGATGATCATCCCGCGTCCTGCTTCGTCGGGCACCAGCACCACGCGCCCGAAGATCCCCAGCCCACCATCGTGGGTGTCGGTGAGCGCCACCTGCTTCCAGGCGCGGTAGAGATCGCGCAGCCCCGGGACATGTCCGAGGATCCAGTCGGTGACGCCGATCAGGAACTTCCCGATGACGCTGGTGACGAACAGACCGAGCAGGTAGATGGCCCCGAGCGCGACGACGATCCCCAGGAAGGGGACGGTGATCCCCAGGATCTCGCGGGCCTTGCTGTCGACGTACCAGAGGATGAAGAAGGTGACCGCCACGGGGATCGCGGCCAGAAGGCCGGTCACGAACTTGTTGCGGAGGTGACTCTTGAGGCGGCCCATGTGATGGAATTAGACGCCGAGTCAGGCGGGATCGCCAAAACCCGACTTGCCTGGCACTCTGTGGCGACCGTGATCCCGCGTCTGCGCACCCGTCTGCCCGAGGCGGTGGCCCTGCTGCTGGGGGTCCTCCTGCGGATCTCCATGGCGACCACCTATGACGTGATGCAGGGGTTCGACTTCGGCGGCCACTGGACGATCGTGGACTACATCGTCAACCGCCACGCGCTGGCGCCGCTCACGCTCAGCGCCGCCAGCTATCATCCGCCGCTCTACTACCTGATCGGGGCCGTGGCGTTGAGCCTGGGGTTCGGTCCGGGCGCCTTCGGATGGCTGGCGGCGCTGTGGGGCGTCTGCCGGCTGGTCGTCGTGTGGGTCGGGCTCGAACGCTGGCTTCCCGAGTCCCGCCTGGCGCGGGTGGTGGCGCTCTTCACCGCCGCGGTGCTTCCCGTCGGCGTGCAGCTCGACGGGATGGTGACCAACGAAACATTGAGCACGCTGCTCTGCGCGCTGGCGATCGTCGCCGCGCCGGCCGCCGTCGAGGCGGCGCGCGCCGGACGGGTGAGGCCGTTCGTCTGGCTGGCCGTCTGGCTGGGGCTGGCGCTCATCACCAAGTTCTCGGCGTCGGCGCTGGTGCTGGCGCTGATCATCGCCCTGGTCGTCGATCTGGGGCGCAGCCCCGAACCCTGGCGGTCCGCCCTGCGCATGCGCTGGAAGCCGGTTGTCGCCGGCGCCGCCATCGTCGTCGCGCTGTCGGGCTGGTTCTTCGTCCGCAGCCAGATCCTCTACGGCATGGCTGCGCCGACCGGGTACGAGGGGATGATGGCGCCCAACCAGGCGCCGTACGAGAAGATCCCCTACCTCTCCCGGCGACCGTTCGCGTTCTACTGGCAGTGGGACAGCGCGATCTTCAGCCACCCTTACGTCCCGACGGGTTATCGGCCGCAGCCGCGATTTTTTACGGTGCTCGTGGCCAGCACCTTCTCGGACTTCTACAGCTACTGCCTGGCGGCCTGGGATGCGAAGACCCCCGTCGCCTTCATCCACCACCGGCCGGTCCCGATCCTCGCCTACGACCTCAGTCGCTTCTCGGTGATCGGCGGAACGGTCATCGCGCTGCTCACGCTGCTCTCCTGGTTCGCCGCCGTGAACAGGCTGCGGCGACAGCCGAGCGATCCGAGGCTGGTGCTGCTCATCATCCCGCTCTTGGCGCTGCTGGGCCAGATGCACTTCGCGACCAAGTATCCCAACGACGACTTCGGCCCCATCAAGGGGGCCTACATGCAGTTCGTGGCGCCGATCCTCTGCGGCCTGTTTGGCCTCGCCGTCGCCTGGATGTGGCGGCGGCTCTGGGCCCGCGCCGGCGCCATCGCCGCGCTCGCGGCCCTGCTGATGGTGTTCCTCTACAGCGCCGACTGCCGGCTTCCGCACTTCGGCCCCGGCGCGTCGAGGGCGGCGCTGTTCTTCTCCCCGAAACCCGCCGCTCGCCACTGAAACCAGCGCGGCGGCCGCCGCTCGCCCCCCCTCAGGCGACCAGCAGCGTCCCCACACTCCCCGGCGCTGCCAGCGAGGCGGCGATCTCGGCGGGCGCGACGATGTGCACGGCGCCGACGCCGGCGGCGAGCGGCGCGAACGCCTCTTCGAGCTTGGGGATCATTCCCCCCTGGACGACCCCGTCGGCAATGGCGGCCCGCGCCTCGGCGACGGTCAGCCTCGGGATGCGCGTGGCGGGATCGTCCTTGTCGCGCCGGACGCCGCCGACCGCGGTGCAGGCGACCAGCGCCGCCGCGCCCACGGACGCGGCGAGCTGGCTGGCGACCACGTCGGCGTTGATGTTCAACGTCGTGCCGCCTGCGTCGGCGCCGAGGCAGGCGACGACCGGAAGGTAGCCGCCGGCGTCGAGCGCGTCGAGCAGCGCGCGGTCGATCCCCTCGACGTCGCCGACCAGACCGAAGTCGACCGCCGCGCCCCCCGATCCGGAGACGACCCGCGGCGGGCGCCGGTGCGCGCGGACGACGCCGCTCGCCCCCGAGAGACCGACCGCGGGGACGCCGGCCGCGCGCAGCGCCGCGACCAGATCGACGTTGAGCCTCCCGGCCACCACCATCTTCACGACGTCGAGCGACGCCTCGTCGGTGATGCGCCGCCCGCCGACCAGCTTCGGCTCGATGCCGAGGCGGCGCGACAGCTCGGTCGTCTGCGGCCCGCCCCCGTGCACGACGACCAGGCGAAGCCCCGAGGCGCGCGCGCGGGCGATCTCGGCGGCCACGACGTTCAGCGCTGGTGGCGCCAAGACGTCGCCCCCCAGCTTCACGATGGCCAGCGCGGCGTTTGTTATGGCCACGGGCCGGGATCCTCGAGCGAGGCGGTCTCGGGCAGCCCCAGCATGAGGTTCATGTTCTGGATCGCCTGCCCGGCGCCGCCCTTGATCAGGTTGTCGGTGGCGCTGACGATGGCCAGCGTCCGCGAGGCGCCCGCGGGCGCCCCCAGCGTGAACCCGACCTCGGCATAGTTGCTGCCGGCGACGGCCGCCACCTCGGGGAGCCGGTCGCGCACGAAGCGGACGAACGGCTCTCTGGCGTAAGCGTCATGGTACAGCTGCGCGACGGTCGCTTCCTCGATCTCGGCCGGCAGCTCCACGAAGCTGGTGGCCAGGATCCCGCGCGACAGCGGCGCCGAGACCGGGACGAAGCGCAGCGCGACCTGGGGCGCGCCGGCCGACGCCAGCGTCTCCAGGATCTCGGGCGTGTGCTGGTGCTCGAGCACCTTGTACGTCTTGAGGTTGACCGCGCGAACCGGGTGGTGCGTCCCCGCCGACGGCGCGATGCCGCTCCCCGACGACCCGGTCATGCCGACGACGTGCACCACGCCCGACAACATCCCCGCCCGCGCCAGCGGCAAGAGGGCGAGCTCGATCGTCGTCGCGAAGCAGCCGGGCGAGGCGACCGCCCGCGCAGTCCGGATCGCCGCGCGGTTCAGCTCGGGGAGGCCGTAAACGAACGTCCCCAGCGCCTCGGGGTGCGGGTGCGTGGCCCCGTAATAGCGCGCGTAGGCGGCCGCGTCGCGCAGCCGGAAGTCACCCGACATGTCGACCACCTTGGCGCCCGTCGCCAGGATCGCCGGCGCGTGCAGCGCGCTCACCTTGTGCGGCAGCCCGAGGAGCGCGACGTCGGCGCCGCGGGCGGCCTCGGCGGGCGGGACGTTCTCGAACCGCAGGTCGCTGCGCCCGGTGAGCGGCGGGTGAACCGCGCCGAGCGGCTCGCCGACATGATCGACCGCCACCACGCGGGTGAGCTCGACGTCGGGGTGAATCAGCAGGCGGCGGATCATCTCGGCCCCGCCGTAGCCGGTGCCGCCGATGACGACGGCCTTGAAGCGCTTCATCGCAGGCTTTTGGTTTGGGCCTGGCAGCCTCAGTTGTTTATTTTCACGCAGACGAGGCCGGAGTTTCCGTCAGGGTTGGACTCCGCCTGATAGCCGGCTGGACAACCGGTCATCGTCATCCCCGTGTCTATCGGCGGGGCCATCCCGTCGTCACCGAAGATCGGACAGACGCCGCCGGCGTCCGCGCCGACGGTGGGACAGAAGGCCTCCGAGGGGGTGCAGCCCGCGGCCAGAGCGAGCGCGCCAGAGAGCATCAAGACGACCACAAGCGACTTCATGTCCCGAATGATGGGCGGCACCGCCGGGGAGTGTCAAGACGGGACGAGGTTGGCGCCAACGTGTGGATTTTCCCGACCCGGACGGCTCAGCCGAGGGCCTGTTTTCAGGGAAAAAACAGCCCTCGCGTTGACGCCACCCGATCGCCCCTCTACCCTCTGAGTCTCGTGCATCGCCCCTGGTTGAGCCTGTTTTTTGGGTTGTTCGCGCTCTCTCTTCCGGTTGCTGCCTCGGCGGCCAACACGAAAGGGGTGCGGCTGCGGGCCGTGGTGCCGTCCGGACCGCCTCCGGCCATCATGCCGCTCTCCGACGTCAAGCCGGGGATGGTCGGGCAGGCGCTGACGGTCTTTCAGGGAACCAAGCCCGAGCCGTTCAAGGTGCGGGTCGTCTCGGTGATGCACAACTTCCTGCCCAAGCAGGACGTCATCCTGATCCGCGCCGAGGATCCGCGCGTCGAGTTCAGCGGGATCGTCGCCGGCATGAGCGGCAGCCCCGTCTACATCGACGGCAAGCTGGTCGGCGCGGTCGCCTACGCCTGGAGCTTCGCCAAGGAGCCGCTCGGCGGCGTCACGCCGATCGAGTCGATGCTGGCCGAGCGGCGCCGCCCGCGCCGCGTGGGGCGCGAATACTTCGCAGAAGGCGGCCCCGACAACGGTCAGGGACAAGCCAAGCCCGGCGCTCAGCCGGGCGGCCAGGAGTCGCTGCGCATTCCAGCGGCCCTGAGCAGCAACAGCGCGCTGGCGCCGAGCCACGCCGGGTTCGGGTCGCCCGACGCGCTGTCGCGCGGCCTTGGCCTGCCGCCGATCGGCCCCGCCCCGGCGAACGGCGAGCCGCGCCTGCTGCGCGCCTCGGTGCCGCTCACCGTGTCGGGCTTCTCGCCCCGCGCCGTCGGCGAGCTGGCCGAGGAGATGCGACCGACCGGCCTGGTCCCGCTGCAGGCGGGCGGCGGGGGTCATCTCGGACCTCCGGCGGCCGGCCACGTCGAGCCCGGCTCGGCGATCGGCGTCGAGCTGGTGCGCGGCGACATGAGCACGGTCGCCACCGGCACCGTCACCTACGTCAACGGCTCGGACGTTCTCGCCTTCGGCCACCCGCTGTTCGGGATCGGCGAGGTGTACCTCCCCATGGTCGACGCCGAGATCCACGCCTTTCTCCCCAGCCTCTCGCAGTCGTTCAAGATGTCGTCGCCGCTGAACGAGGTCGGCACGCTGGTCCAAGATCGTCCCGCCTGCATCGTGGGCGACCTCGACGCCCGCACCACCATGCTGCCGATCGACGTGCGCGTCACCGGCCCCGGCGTCGAGCCGCGCCTCTTCCATGCGGAGGTGGCGCGCAACCGCCGGCTGACGCCGATGCTGGCGTCGACCGTCATCAGCAACGCCATCGCCGACGCCGAGCCCGACGTGACCGACATGATCGTCACCGTCACCTCCAAGGTCGGCGTGAAGGGCTACGCGCCGCTCGAGCTGCGCGATCAGATCTTTTCACCCGAAGGCGTGTCGAGCCACGCGCTCGCCTCGTCGCGCGGCCTGCGGGCGATGGACAGCCTCCTCGTCAACCCGTTCGAGCCGGTGACGCTGGATCGCCTCGACGTCGACGTCCGCGTCGAGTACCGGCGCGACGTGGCCGAGATCGTCGGCGTGGCGCTCCCCACGCAGGATGTGCACGCCGGCGACACCGTCGACCTGCGCGTCACCCTCCGCCCCTACGCCGGGTCGGAGTACGTCGAGACGGTTCCGGTGATCATCCCGCGCACCGTCGCCGGCCAGTCGCTGAAGATCGAGGTGGCCTCCGGCGCCTCGGTGCGACCCGACGTGCCGCAGGCCGAGACGCTGCCGGTCTACATCGACAACATGCGCAAGTCGTACTCCGCGACCTCGCTCGTCGTGACGCTGCAGACGCAAGACGACGGCGCCTCGCTGCGCGGGCGGCTCATCTCCGGGCTGCCTGATTCGGCGCTCGACACGCTTCGGCCTGGCAACCAGACCAACCGCGCCGGCGCCTACCACGTCGCCGATCGCACGCTGTTTCCGGCGCGCCAGCTGGTCAGCGGAAAAGAAGAGCTGACCGTGGCCGTCAAGACGGACGCGCTCGGGGCAATCGGAGATCGACCGCCGACTTCGGCGCCCTGAGCGGAATATCCGCGCCTCCCGTACAATTACGCCCCCGATGCGTCCGTTGCGATCGTCCCGTCATCCCTCTGCCACGCTGGCGTCGCGCCGGTCGCTGGCCATTCGTTCTGCCTTCACGCTGCTGGCGCTGCCCGCCCTGGCGCTGGCGGCAACGGCGACCTCGGCCGGCGCCGCGACCAGCAAGAGCTTCCGGCAGACGACCGCCAGGGACTTCGAGGAAGGGGAGGCGACCGCCAGCATGATCCTCCCCGACGGGACGGTCGTGCCGGGGATGAAGACGTCGCCGGTCGCGCTCGACGCCGCGTTCGTCTGGTGCTCGACGATCTCGCCCGACGGCAAGACGGCCTACTTCGGCACCGGCGATCAGGGGCGCATCTACGCCGTCGACGTGGCGGGCGGGGAGGCCCGGGCCCGCCGCGTCGCCACGCTCGACGCCGCCTGGGTGACCGCGCTCGTGGCCCGCCCCGACGGCACGCTCGTCGCCGGCACCACGCCCGGCGGAAAGCTCTTCACCATCGATCCCAAGAAGGCGGAGAAGGCAGAGAAGACGGGAGACGGAAAAGGAGACGCCGGCGTGCGGCCGTTCGCCACGCTCGGCACCGACCACGTCTGGTCGCTGGCGCTCGACGGCAAGACCGGCGTCGTCTACGCCGGCACCGGCGGGCCGGGGAAGATCTTCGCCGTCGACCGCAGCGGACACGCCAAGGAGCTCTGGGACTCCGGCGACAAGCACGTCGTGTCGCTCCTGCAGGCCGACGACAAGCACCTCCTCGCCGGGACGTCGGAGACGGCGATCCTGTTCCGGGTCGGCCTCGACGGCCACGCCGAGGCGCTGGCGGACTTCGACGCCGAGGAGGTCCGGGCCATCGCCCGCTCGGGCAACTCCGTCTACGTCGCGGTCAACGACTTCGAGCACGCGGCCCCGGCGCTCGCCGCCGGGCCGGTCCCCGCGCGCGGCACCCGCATCACCGTCTCGCCGACCGGCTCGCCCGCCTCGGCCGGTTCCCTGCCGCGCCCGGGGCAGCGCAAGGCCAAGGCGGCGCTCTACCGGATCGATCCCGACGGTCGCACCGAGCAGATCTTCTCGATCGGCGACGGCTACTTCACCACGCTCGCCGTCGACGACGACGGGCGCGCGTTCGTGGGCACCGGCACCGAGGGGCGCGTCTACCGCGTCGACCCCGATCGCCGGGCGGCGCTGGCGATCGATCTGCCCGAGCGTCAGGCGCTGACCTTGCTGCGCGCCGGGAAGAACTTCCTGGTCGGCACCGGCGACGTGGGGGGCCTCTACCGGGTCACGCCGGCGCCGGCGAAGCAGGCGACCTATCTGTCGCGGGTGCTCGACGCCGACTTTCCTTCGCGCTGGGGGCTCCTGCGCTGGCACGGCTCGCACGAGCTCGGCGTGGCGACGCGGTCGGGAAACACCGCCAAGCCCGACGCCACCTGGTCGGCGTTCGGCGACCTCGATCATCCGCGCGCCACCGGTGACGGCGGGGTGGGGATGGTCGGCAGCCCGTCCGCCCGCTACGTGCAGTACCGGTTGACGTTCGGCGCCGCCGAGGCGGGCGCCCATGTGGGCGAGGTGACGCTGGCCTATCTTCCGCAAAACCAGCGGGCGCGCATCACCGAGATCACCGTCGGTGACAGCAGCGGAGCGGCGCCGCTCGCGACCGGGGGTGCGCTGGGCGCGCTCGGCGGCGCGGCCACCACGACGGCGACGACCCGCAGCCACTCGCCGGTCGTCAAGCTGCACTGGAAGGTCGACAACACCGACGGCGACGACCTCATCTACCGACTCTCCTTCCGCGATGAGAACGACGCCGTCTGGCGGCCGCTCGGCGGCCCCGAGCCGCTCACCCGGACCGACTTCGACTGGAACACCGAAGGACTCCCCGACGGATTCTACGTGGTGCGCGTGGTCGTCAGCGACGAGCGGTCGGAGCCGCGCGACCGCGCCCTCGACGCCGCCCTCGACTCGGCGCCGATCCTGGTCGACAACCGCAAGCCGGAGGTGGCCGGCCTCGTCGCCAAGTACCCGTTCGTCTCGGGGCGCGCGCACGACGATCAGAGCCCCCTCACCAGCCTGGAATACGCCATCGACGGCGGGGAATGGCAGCTCCTCTCGCCGGCCGACGGCATCTGCGACGACCTGGTCGAGTCCTTCACCGTCAAGCTCCCGGTGCTCCCGCCCGGCCCGCACGCTGTCACCGTGCGCGCCTGGGACAGCGCCGACAACGTCGGTGCAGCGTCGGTGACCGTGCGCGTGGGGTCCAAGTGAGCGAGCAAGTGAGCGGCACGCCCGAGGACGCCGACGGCCTGTCACCGGCCCCCGAGGTGATCCAGATGGAGGTCGGCCTCCTGCAGAACTTCTGCGAGATCCTCTACTGCCCCGAGACGCACGAGGCGGCCATCGTCGATCCGGCCTGGGAGGTCGATCGCCTGCTGAACGAGGCCGGCCGGCGCGGCCTGAAGGTGACGACCGTGCTCATCACGCACACCCACAACGATCACATCGAGGGGGTCGGTCAGGTGGTCGAAAAGACCGGCGCCACCGTGGTCGTCAACCCGCGTGAGGCGGCCGCCGTGAGCGCGCCCGGACGAAAGATGCTCGACGCCGTCGACGGGCGAGAGATCGCCATCGGCAAGCGCGGCCTGCGCGCGCTGGAGACGCCCGGTCACACCGTGGGCGGAACGTGCTACCTGGCGGATGGCTACGTGGTGACCGGCGACGTCCTGTTCGTCGGTGGCTGCGGCCGCACCGACTTCACCGGCGGCGACAGCGCCGCGATGTGGAAGAGCCTGCAGCGCCTGACGCGCCTCCCCGAGCAGACCCGCGTCTACCCGGGACACGACTACGGCGACACGCCGACCTCGACCATCGCGCACGAGCTCCGGACCAATCGATTTTTGCGCTGCGCGACGTTCGAGGAGTTCCGCGCGCTGCGCGAGCGCAAGCGAAGCTGACCGTCAGCGCCGGCAGGGCGCTGGCGGGCGCCGCCGACGGGTCGCCGCCAGCCCGAGCGCCGCCAGCACAATGAAGGACGCGACGCCGGGGCGCGACACATCTCCGACGGTGCACTTGCATCCGCCCCCGCCGCTTTCGCCGGGACCGGTGCCGCCCACGGTCCCGCCGCCACCGGTCGCGCCGCCGCCGGTCCCGCCGCTGCCGGTCCCGCCGCTGCCGGAGCTCGGGCCGGTCCCGTGGCATTCGGCGTCGCAGGGGGCACCGGCCGCATTCGCCGCGCCGTTGTCACACTGCTCGCCGGGATCGACGACGCCGTCGCCGCACGAGGCCGTCACGCAAGTGGTGCGGCAGGCGCCCGGCGCGGTATCGCTGTTGCTCGCACCATCGTCGCACTGTTCGCCGCTGTCGACCACGGCGTCGCCGCAGTGGGCCTGCATGCAGTTGGTGCGGCAGGCGCCGGGCAGCGTGTCGCTGTTGTTGGCGCCGTCGTCGCACTGCTCCTCTTGATCGATGCTGAGCGTTGCCGCAAAACGGGGCCCAGCCGATGTCGCGCATGAGCGCCGCCTCCATCCGGATGTCGTGGCTGACGATGTAGGAGTCGTTCGGCTCCTGCATGAGATTGGGGCGCGCCAGCGGATCCCAGTGGGACACCGTCGAGCCCTGGATGATCGGATCGCTGGCGTACATGTACATCCGCCCCTCGGCGTCGGCCCCGACCAGGCGGCTGCTGTCGGCGTCGAGGACGATGCTGCCGCCGCGCGCGAGCAGCGCGGCGTCGTCGACGGTCACGCCGACGACCGGGATCTCGACCGCCGGGAACATCGCCTGCTGACTGGGCGGAGCCTCGATGGTCGACGGCGGCGACGTGCCGTCCCGATCGGAGAAGAGCACCGCCAGCGCCCCGGTCGATTCGGCCAGGCTCGCCACGCCGACCGCGGTGCAGCCGCTCCCGTCGAAGAGGGGGATGACGCCCCGATAGTTGGCCGGTGGGTTGGCGCAACCGTCGGTGGGGTTGCCGAGGACGACCGACCCCTGCACGCGTCCCGCCGACAGCAGCGGCCCGAAGGTCGCTTCGGCGAGCGCTCCGGAGAATCCCGTCAGCGCAGGCGAAGGGGTGATCCGTGGCGCCCCCTTGGCGAGCACAAGGGGCGCCATCTTGGAAACATTGTCCCCCTGCCAGACGAGATGCCGGACGTTCTGAACGGAGGCGGCGCGCTCGTCGTCGGTCATGGCGGACCAGAGCATGTTGGCCTCGTCGTCGTAGAGGTGCGCCGTGAAGGTGTCGACGTAACCGCCCAGCAGCTGGCCGGTGTAGCTGTCGACGCCGCTGCTGAACCCGAGGCCGTGGCCAAACTCGTGCAGCAGCGTGGAGACCAGATCGAGATCGTTCCCCGGCGGCTTGCCGTCGAAGCCGTAGTACCAGTCCTGCTGGCCGCCGCTGCAATCGGCGAGGGCGCCGTTGAACTGGGCGTCGATGTCCTCCATCCCCGGGCGGAGGTCGACGCCGGCCAACCGATCGGCGAGCGCCTCGGGGACCAGCAGGTTGGGCGGCGAGCCGGGCTGGTCGATCTCGACCCCAGAGGCGCGCGCCTGGCCGAGCGTGATGTTGTCGTTGCTGCAATCGAGCGCGCCGAACTGGGCGGCGATGACGATGGGGACGTAGCTGTCGAGCATCGTGCCCCAGATGCGGGTCGCCTCCTTGAAGGCGTTGAGGCGTTGCGCCCCCACGGTGGTCCCCGTATTTCCGCCCACCGGCGCCGCCGGCGTGGGGTCGTTGAAACCCTGCCCCGGAACGTCGAGGTTCTGGATCACGAAGGTCGCCGAGGCGCGCGCGAGCGCCGGCCAGAGCAGCGCCACCGCCAGCGCCACCGCGCAAGCTGTCCGGAAGCCCGGGCGGCTCATTGACCGCTCCCGGCCGCGGCCGGCCTGGGGGCGTCGCGACAGAACTGCTTCCAGGTCCCGTCCGGCTGCCGTTCGAGCGTGCGGACGTGATCGGGGATCCCGCGCAGATCGATCCGGCGGCCACCGGTCGGCGTCGCTTCGGGGGCCGGCCAGACGACCGGCGGCTTGGCGGCCGCGCGGGCGGACGCCTGCGCCCGCGCCCGATCGCGCGTGGCCAGGACGCGCGCCGCGAACGCCGCGCGCGCATCGGCCGACACGGTCGGCGGCGCGGCGACGCCATCCTCCGGACCAGACGACCGGGGATCGCAGCCGAGCAGAACCAGACCGCTCAACGCGCACGCCACCAGGGAACCCCGCACTCCGCGCACGGGCTCCCTTCCTCGAAGAGAGTCTAGGATCATGGCGGAAGTCTCTCACAATTTGCGAGGAGCGCTGAAGACGGGCTGCCGATCCGGATTTCGCGAAGTGAATGCGACGCGGAACGGCGGCCCGGGCACTGGGACCGGCGACCCGCGACCGCTCAGCTTCGGTCGGCATTGGCCGCTCGCACCCGGGCGGCGACCAGAATGAGCCCTGCGTGGCCCGCGACGTTCGCGTCGTGAAGCTCGACGGAGAACGGCCCCTCGCCGCGGGTGAGCCCGAGCCGCGCCCTGAGCGCTCCGTCCTCGGCGCGCGTGACGATCGCCTCGTCGAAGCCGACGAAGCGCTGCACCCAGGGGTCGAGCGCCTTGTAGATCGCCTCCTTGGCTGAAAACCAGAGCAGCACCGCGGCGTCGCGCGCGGGTCCGCTGGCGGGAAGGACCGCCAGCTCGTCGGGGGTGAGCACCCGCGGAGCGATATCGGTGCGCAACGGACGCAGTTCCTCGACGTCGATCCCGATCGTCGCGCGCGGATCCGCGGCGGGGGCGCAGAGCGCGACCGCGATCGTCCGCTTGTGGCTGACGGACCCGACGGCGCCGGGCGGCAACAGGGGGGCACCGCGCGGCGCGGAGAGCATCGGCCCGGAGGCCTCCGCACCGACGGCGGCGAGCGCCGCCCGCAGCGCGACCCTTCCCCCGACCCACCCGGCGCGCCGCACCTCCGGCAGCGCGCGCGCGAACGCCGTCTCCACCGGGTGAAGCCCGGCCGGCAGCTCGAACGCGCCGTCGGCCGGCAGCGACACCCCCACGCAAACTCCGAACGGGAGGTCGAGCAGGAACCGCCGCTCGAAAGCCACGCGCTACCTCGCAGCGACGTCGGCGGCGACCAGCGCCCGGACGTGCGCCAGCAGCCCCTCGCTGCCGACGGAGACCGCCAGCTTCTCCGGCAACCGCCGCGCCAGCCAGACCACCTGCCAGGTGAGCGCCTCGCCTGGCGACACCGTCTCGTAGGCCCCCTGCGCCTCCACCTCGACATAGGTGTGCGCCGGGCTGGCGTAGATCTCGATCTGCGCCTCGCCCGGCGCGTGCGCCGCGCGCGGCACCGCGGGGAAGGTCTTCACCAGGAGCGCGTCGCCGTCGACATGCGCCAGCCACCCTTCGCGACCGTCGGCGAAGTGCTTCTGATGCTCGGTGATCGACGCCCGGTCGTAGTCGTACCAGGTGGCGCCGAGGGCATCGCGCACGCCGAGGTTGGACGGCGGGAAGGCCCCCTCGCCCGAGGGGTAGAAGGTCAGGCCGCCCGGCCCGACCCGGGTGATCTGCCAGGGCGCGGTCTGGATCGGCGCCACGCCCAGGTTGTGGATCCGGTACTCGAACAGGACGGCGCCGCGCGCGCGATCGGCCGCGAAACGCTTCTCGATCTCCACCCCCAGGCTGGCGCTCGGCGCGCTGCGCATCACGATGGCGCTCGCCTCGATCGAGGCACGGTATTCGTGGTGGTCGACCTCGGGCACGGGCGGCCAGCCCCAGGCGCTCTGCGGGCTGGTCCAGAAGGTCGAGCCGAAGTTGCCGGCGTCGATCTCCGGGCCGGTCAGGAGGTTTCTGCCACCGAGGCGCAGCGCCGTCACGCGCCCGCCGGTGCGCGCGTCGACCTCGAAGGAGACGTCGTCCCAGGCGAGCACGTGGCGGCCGTCGCGCAGCTCGGGCGTGATCGGGTTCAGCTTCGAAACCGGCACGTCGTACATGCTACTCGTGCCCGACCAGCGCGATCAATCCGAACTGTGCATGTGCGAGCCGTGCCCGCGGTGCCGAGGCAGGTGGACGCACGGCTCGAGCGGGCTGCCGTCGGGGCGGCGGGGGCAGAGCGTGACCCCGTCGGGGGCCACCTCGACCATGATGTAGTGGTAGCTGTTGGTGAGGGCCGCCACGCTGGCAGGACAGGGGGGCAGCGGACGCGGCACGTTCGGGGGCGGTCCGCTCGCCGCCCGGCAGGAGGGGTTGTAGAGGGGCGCGCCGCCGCCGCCGGTGACGACGTAGGTCAGGTTCCCCTCGGGCGTGGTCCCGACCCCACGTTCGTAGATGTGGTCGTGGCCGGAGAAGAGCACGTCGACGTGCGCCGCCGCCAGCAGCGGCGCGTAGTCGCGCGCCATCTCCGGGGCGCCGCCGTGCAGACCGTGCGTCCAGGGCCCCTCGTGGCAGAAGGCGAAGATGGCCCGCGCGTGGCGGCGACGCGCGCGCGCCAGATCGTCGCGCAGCCAGGCCACCTGCGCCGGGTTGCGCATCTCGTTCGTCGACAGGATGACGAAGTGGACGCCTCCGAGGTCGAGCGACGTCCAGCCGGGCGGCCCCTTGCCGGGGACGCCGAACAGCGACCAGGTGAGCGGCGCGCCGGCGCCGCGACGCTCGGCATCGTGGTTGCCGAGCGCAGGCACCACCGGCGCGATCGCCCCCATCGGCGCGGTGATCTCGAAGTACTTCTGCCAGTTCGATTCTTCGCTCCCGAGGTCGGTGAGATCGCCGGTGTTGACGATCAGCGCCGGCGTCTCGCGCACCAGCGCCTCCACGATCGTTCGGTGGGCGGCGTGCCCGGGGTAGCGCATGTCGCCGTAGACGGCGAAGCGCAGCGGCCGCGTCGAATCGGACAGCGTCTTGAAGACGTGGGGACCACCCGTCGCGACGTCGCCGCCACCCGCGTCGGCGACGACGCGATAGCCGTAAGAGGCGCCGGCCGCGAGACCATCGATCGTCACCGCTTGCGTCGTCGCCGGCCTGTCCACCTTGATGATTCGGCTGGGCTGCCGGGCCGCCCCGCCGGCGTCGACGCGCTCGACAGCGATCGTCGCCGTGGCCGGCAGATCGGTCTGCCAGTTGAGCCGGAGTCCGAGGCCGTTCCCCTCCAGGCCGTCGGTCGGAGTCGACAGATAGGGGCCGCGCACGATCCGGACGCCGCTCGCCGCACCGACGTCGATCGCGACGGCCGGCGCCGTCGCGAAGTCGATCGCTCTCCCGGGCGAGGCGTAGACCGCGACCGCCAGCAGGCTGCCGTCGGGCCGCAGCGCCGGGAGTGCGGCCGACGGCACAGGAATGTAGAGGTGCTCGACCTCCGGGCCGTGCGGCACCGCAGCAGCGATCCCGTTCGGCGCCATACCCCGGCGCGCGACCTCGTGGCCGTCGACGTAGGCGACGAAGGCGTCGTTGTACGCCACGCGCAGCTCGAGCACCCGAACGTGGGCCGCGTCCGCCACGGAAAAGCGGGTGCGCACGAGGAGCGGCGCGTGAGGAACGAGATCGTAGAGCGCCCCCGGTGGCGCGGGAGAAGGGCCGGGCATGGCCGACCCCGGCAGCGGCGAAAGAGCAGGAGGTCGCGGGGTGAACGGCCCGGCGGCCGGTCCGCCCCAGCCGCGATCGTCGAAGCTGGGCTCGGTCCAGCCGGCGGGGGGCGGTCCAGAAAGGAAGCGCGAGGGACCGACGGTGACGTCGAGCGTCTTGTCGGCGCGCGCGGGCGTGGCGCCGAGCGCGATCACCGCGAAGCCCAGCAGCCAGTGGCGCCGCATCAGTTGCGCAGCGCCTGCAGCGGCGCCGGGATGCGGCCGCCGAGCCGCACGAAGCGATCGGCGCCGAAGCGGCCGACCGGTTGCACGTAGGCCTCACCGAGGAGGCCGCCGTAGACCACCGACTCGCCCGCCTTCTTGCCGGGGACGGGGATGATGCGGACGCCGGTCGCCTTGTTGTTGAAGACGCCGATGGCGATCTCGTCGGCGATGATCGCGGCCAGCGTCTCGGGCGAGGTGTCGCCGGGGACGGCCACCATGTCGAGCCCGACCGAGCAGACGGCGCTGAGGCTCTCGAGGCGATCGAGCGACAGCGCGCCGGCGCGGGCGGCGGCGACCATCCCGGCGTCCTCGCTCACCGGGATGAACGCGCCGGAGAGGCCGCCCACCGCCGACGAAGCCATGACGCCCCCTTTCTTCACCGCGTCGGTCAACAGCGCCAGCGCGGCGACGGAGCCGGGCGCGCCGGCCATGTCGACCCCCATCTCTTCCAGGATCTCGGCGACGGAATCGCCGACGGCCGGCGTCGGCGCCAGCGACAGATCGACGACGCCGAACCGGACCTCCGGCCCCAGGCGCCGCGCCACCTCGCGCCCGACCAATTCGCCGGCGCGCGCGACCTTGAACGCCATCCGCTTGATCGTCTCGGCGACCGTCGACAGATCGTAGGGGTCGCCCGACATCCGGAGGCGCTTGAGCGCCGAGAGCACGACGCCGGGGCCGGAGCAGCCGACGTTGATCACGCACTCCCCCTCTCCCACGCCGTGCAGCGCGCCTGCGACGAACGGGTTGTCGTCCGGGATGTTGGCGAAGGTGACCAGGCGCGCGCAGCCGATCCCGCCCGCGGCGGCCGTCGCCTCGGCCGTCGCCTTCACCACCCGCCCCATCTCCAGCACCGCGTCCGCGTTGATTCCGGCGCGGGTGGTGGCCACGTTCACCGACGAGCAGACCCGGGTGGTCGTCGCCAGCGCCTCGGGGATCGAATCGATCAGCGCCCGGTCGCCGGGGGTCATCCCCTTTTCCACCAGCGCCGAGAAGCCGCCGACGTAGTCGACCCCCAGCTCGCCGGCCGCGCGATCGAGCGCCAGCGCCGCCGGCACCACCCGCGGCGCGCGCGATGCCTCGGTCACGAGAGCGAGCGGCGTGACCGAGAGGCGCGTGGTGGTGATCGGCACGGCGAAGTCGGCCTGCACGGCCGCCGTCGTGGGGACCAGGCGCGCGGCCACACGCATCAGCTTCTCGTGGATGCGCGCCGAGGTCCGCTCCAGCGTCTCGGCGGCGCAGTCTCGCAGCGAGACGCCCATGGTCACCGTGCGCACGTCGAGGCTCTCGCTCTCGATCATGCGCAGCACCTCGCGCACCTCGGAGGCTTCGAACCGGCTCGCCACGCGCCGACTATACGCGCTGGAGCGCGTTGACGATCTCTTCGTGCATCACCACGCACTCGGCGCCCAGGGCCTGGACGGCGCGGGTGAGGCGCGCCTTGAAGTCGGCCAGCGGCAGCGCCAGGGCGGAGGTGTCGACCACGATGATCATCGTGAAGTAGTCGGAGACCAGCGTCTGGGAGATGTCGACGATGTCTCCGCCTGCCTCGGCGATCGCCTGCGCGATGTTGGCCACGATCCCGCGCTTGTTCTTGCCGGTGGTGGTGACCACCGCCCGCGGTCCCCGTCGGCGGGCCTCCTCCGCACAGGAGGCACAGATCTCCGCCCGGGTGAGCGTCTCGGCCGCGCCCGAGCTCTTCCCCGGGGCCGCCGACTCCGCCGCCACCTCGCGCGTCACCTCGGCGACGAGGCGCCGCAGGCGTTCGTCAACGTCCCGCTTCACGGTCGATCTCCACGCGATCGACGACGGCGACGACGGCGGCGTCGATCGGAACGTCGGGCTTGGCCCCCGGGGCCAGCTTCTCGCTGACCGCGACGCGCGCCGCGTGGCCGAAGGCGACCAGCACGTCGTCGCCCGGCCCGGCGTCGAGGGTGTCGGCGCAGACGACCAGATCGTCGGTCGGCTCGGAGGCCTCCCCGCCGGCCCGCACCTGCCCCGGCGCGACGTCTCCCAATCGATACGGGCGGACCAGCAGCAGCTTCAGCCCCTTGGCCTGGGGCCACTTCACCGTCGACCAGACCGTCCCTGTCACGCGTCCGAGAAACATCAGCCCTCCCCCTCGACGATGGCGGCCACCGCCGCGTCGCACAGGATCCCGCGGTTCTCCGCCCCCGGCCGCAGCACGTTGCGCGCGCCCGAGCCGAACGCGACCGTCACCTCGTCGCCGACGCGCGCGTCGAGGACGTCGGCGGCGACGACCAGACGCCCGCTGGGATTCCCGTCGGCGTCGCGCGCGGCGACCATCAGCAGGGTCTGGCCGTCGAGGCCGCGCGCCTTCCGCGTCGCCCAGACCTGGCCCACGACGGTCCCGCGGATCACCGGCGCGCTCCGGCGGTGAGCTCGATCGAAAACGGCCGCTTGATCCCGGGCCCGGCGCCCGGCGTCGCCATCAGGCCGGGGTCGAAGTCGACGCGATCGACGACGCCCAGGATCGCTGCGTCGACGGGGGTGTCGTTGCCCCCCACCGACGCGCGCGCCGGCGCCCCCAGGCAGACGATCACCTCGTCGCCGACCCCGGCGTGGACGTCGTCCGTCGCCACCAGATGCCGGCCACCGAACGCCGGCTCGTAGAGCCCGTGCGGCCGGACCACCAGCAGCTTGGACCTGCCGAGGCGCGGGTCGCGCCGCGTGGCCCAGACCTCGCCGATCACGCGGCCGAGGATCATCGCGCGGTGACCTCGTGGCCGTCGACGATTCCGACGATCACGTCCTTGTCGGCCACCTCGGGGCCGACCGTCAGATCGCGCACGCGGCTGCCGTGGGCGACGAGCACCCGATCGCCCGGCCCTGCGTCCAGCCCGTCGACCGCGACGATGAGACGCGTCGTCTCCTTGCCGCTCGCGGTCTCGGGACGGACCAGCAGCAGCTTGCGCCCGCCGAGACCGGCGGCCTGCCGCGATGCCCAGAGCCGCCCCACCACCCGGCCCATCACCATCGGCGGCTCCGGCGTCAGGCTACTTGCGCTTGTTGGACTTGCCCGCGTTCTTCTTGGCGGCGGGCGCCGCCTTCTTGACGGCGGGCTTGGCGGCCGGCTTGGCGGTCCGCGCTCGCTTCACGACGGGCTTGGCGGCAGCGACGGCCGCCGCTTGCGCGCGCTCCGTGACCGTTAGCATGTCGAGCAGGCGACCGTTCGAGTACTCGCCCAGCTTGTTGACGTAGTCCTTGTCCTTGCCGCGCTTGAGCTTGTCGGCGATGGTCGCCGCCAGCTTGTCGTGGCCGCCCGCCTCTTTGGTGCGCGTGGCGACGGCGTGGAGCCGGATCAGCTTGCCGTTGGCGACGCCGAGCAGCTTCTTGCGCAGGTCGTCCTTGCTGAGATCACCCGCGTCGAGGACGCCGACGATCTTGTCGACCAGCTTGTCTTTCCCACCGAACTCGTCTTTGACCCGCGAAAGCGGGCTCTTCTTCAATGCCGCGGACATGGTGCACGTTCTCCTTCGAAGGGCGCGTATTTACCGCAAACCCGGGCGCTTGACTAGGGGGCGCCGCGATTCGACCCCCCGGAGCTCTGCCGGCGGGGAGGCGATGATTACCTTTTCTGGCAGAGAGTCAGCTTCAGGTGGGGATGGTGTTGACGCTCCTGATCATCGCGTTTGTCGTCTGGGTGGTGGGCTTCCGCCTCTTCGAGGTAGCCTCGGCGGCGATTCACATTCTCATCGCGCTGGCCATCTTCAGGCTGATTTTCCGCCTGAGCTGGGGCAGTCCCCGCAAGCGACCTCCGGCTGCGCCCGACCGCCTGCCAGGTGCGCGCGACGTCCCGATGAGCGTCACCAATCGGTTGACCTCAGGCACGGCGCGGTAACGGAAGGCGCGACTTCGATCGGTAATCTTCCCGAGTTCGCCTGCTGCCTGCGCGTGGCACGACCGCTGCAGTCTCAGCGATTCCACGGAGGCAACCATGAGGAAATCTACGTACATGTTCGTGACGGCGACGGTGGTGGCAGGGGCTCTGGCGTTGGGGGGCGTGGCCCGCGCGGGCGACGTGGAGATCGTCAATCCCTCGACCGGGCAGCCAGCGCCGGCGGCGCCCACACCGGTCGCCGTCCAGCCGGTTCAAGAACAGGCGCCGGTCGCTGCGCCGCAGACGCAGAGGGTCGTTCACGAAGACGTTCAGCCGCCGCACAACGTGATGACCACCATCACCGTCAGCGCGCTGATGGGGGGGATCGCCGGCCTGCTGGTCGGCGGCGCCATCTACTACCTGGCCGACAATCAGGAGCACGCGGCGCGGATCGGGATCTGGGCCGCGGGCGGCGTCCTGGTGGGAACCGGCGTCGGAATCGTCCAGGTGGCGGCCGACGAAAGTCGCGCCAGCACCGCCGTCAGCCAGCTCTGGGCGCCGGATCCGGCGCGCACCTACCGGCTGGCGCTCTTCCGCACGAGCTTCTGATCCGGGACCCTCGGTCGGGTCCCGGCCCGGGGTCCGTCGGCGGGCCGAAAACGTCGTCCTTGATCGCCTTTCGCTTGCATGTTCGAAGAAGGGTGATGGCGGCGGAGCTGACGACCTCGACCAGCTGGGACCCGACCGTCTCCGCCGCGCCTTCGGCGGCGGGAACGCCCGAGACCTGGAGAGAGAGCGTGCTGCGCGGAATGCTCACGGTCACAGCCGTGGTGGGGCCGCTGCTGGCGGCGCTGGGGATCTTCGTGGGAGCGACCCATCGCGACGTGAAGGACATCGCAGTGATGGCAACCGCCGGCCTGCTGCTCCCGTTGCTTCGCGTGGTTCGCGGACTGCCGGTCCGGCGGCGGGCGCTGGTCGCCATCCTCGTCCCTGTTCGCGACCGGGATCTTTCTTCTCGGACGCGCCGGGTTCGCCGCGGGGCTGAGCGTCGTCATCGTGACCACCTGCGTGCTGGGCGTCATCACCCTCGGCCGCAACCTCGGCTTCACGATGATCGGTCTCTCCGCGCTGGCCCACCTGGTCATCGGCCTCCTGGTGTCGCGCAAGATCCTGCATCTCGCCCCCAAGGAGGTGGATCCGCTCCTCTTCAGGAACTGGATCCGGATGGCCGCCTCGACGTCGCTGCTGGCCGTCCTGCTCGCGACGGTGATCGACTTCGTCATTCGTCACGTCGAGGCCAACGCCGCCGCCGCGCGGCGCATGCTCGGCGAGCTGCGCACCGCCTATGAACGGCTGGGCCTGCTCCACGGACGCCTCGAGGCGGCCAAGGAAGAAGAGCGACGCTTCCTCGCGCACGAGCTGCACGACGAGCTCGGTCAATCGCTGACCGCCCTCAAGCTGCGGTTGCAGCTCGACGGCCGGGCGCCGGTCCTGACGCCCCACGAGACCGCGCCGCAGGCGCTGGCGCTCATCGACCAGCTGATCGCCCGGGTGCGGCAGATCTCCATCGATCTTCGGCCGCCGCTGCTCGACGAGGTCGGCCTGGGCCCGGCGTTGCGCTTCTATCTCGAGGGGCAGGCGGCGCTCTCGAGCGTGGCGATCGTGCTGGAATTCAGGGACGGCACGGAAGGGGCGCGCCTCGCCCCCGATCTGGAGATCGCCTGCTTCCGCGTCGTGCAGGAGTCGATCACCAACGCCCTCCGCCACGCCGCGGCCCACCACATTCAGGTGCGGATCGTGCGCGACGCCGATCATGTGTCGCTGGCGATCCGGGACGACGGTCGGGGGTTCGATCCATCGTCGCTGGCCACGGTCGACCTCGCCGCGCACCTGGGAATCGTCGGCATGCGCGAGCGCGTGCGCGCCCGGGCCGGTGGCTTCCGACTCACCTCGCGCCCCGGCAGCGGCACCACGATCGAGATCGAATTGCCGGTTTAGACGCAGAGGTCGATGAAGCCGCGGATCCAGATCAGGTTGATCTCGTCGGACAGCGCGGCGGGCGTCTCGGTGGTGGTCTCGATCGCCGCCACGTAGGGGACGCCGGCCCGGTGGAACTTGTCGGTGATGCTGCCGTCGGGGCAGATGATGAACCCCTCCGCGTCGGCGTGCACGTCGCTCCCCGGCTCGTACCCGGAGTCGACGATGCTGCTCCGGAGAACTGGCACCAGCGATCCGGCCCGCGCCATCAGCGGCCGGTAGGTCGCCAGATCGCCGAAGACGTAGGCGTAGAAGAGCGACCCGTGGATGAAGTTGTCCTGGTGGAGATCGAGCGACGCGGCGGGGAGCGGGGCGCGATCCAGCTCGCGCGCCAGCGCGGCTGTCTCCTTGGGGAGGCCGTCGACGGCGGGCACGATCCGCGAGAACTGCTCACCGTCGCGGATCTCGCCGCGCCAGACGCCCGGGGCCACCTCGTATCGAAGAAAGTCGTTGTTGGGTCGCTCGCCCGAAATGTTGTACCGGGTGTGCGCCTCGAAGCCCGAGGGGTTGACGCAGGGATAGATCAGCAGCCCGACGCCGCGCGCGGCCGCGTAGTCGACGATCTCCGCGGCGTGTTCGAGCAGCGTGAGGGGTCCGGCCTTCTCGTCACCGTGAAAACCGGCGGTGACCAGCACCGTGCGGGCACCGGGCAGACGAAGCCCGACCAGGTCGAACTGGCGATCCCCCTCGACGACCGTCCCGTAGCGGAACGCCTGGGCTGGCGCGGGGACCGACGCGTTCCAGCGGGCCACGTAGTCGCCGAATAGCACCTCCCCAACATTGCCACGTTTGCCGGCGACGCGCGCCCCGCATAGGCTCAGCCACCCATGGCTGACCTCGCCCCGCACCGCCCCGCCGCGTCACCGACGGGAACGGAGCCCAGCCGCCCGCCGCAGGGACCGCCTGCCATCCAACGAATCACGAGCGATCGTTTCAGTCGGCAAGGAGTCAAGGCGATCGGCCTCGAGCGGGCCCCCCACAAGGACATCTATCATTTCGTCCTCGGCCGCACCTGGCCGGTCTTCTTCCTGCTGGTCGCGGTCGTCTTCATCCTGACGAACATGCTGTTCGCCTGGCTCTACCTGGCCGAGCCGGGGTCGATCACCAACGCGCGGCCCGGCTCGTTCGAGGACGCCCTGAACTTCAGCGTGCAGACGCTGGCCACCATCGGCTACGGCGGAATGTCTCCCGCCAGCAGGTACGGACACATCATCGTCGCCATCGAGGCGATCGTCGGCATCCTGATGGTCGCCCTCATCACCGGCATCACCTTCACCCGCTTCGCCCGCCCGTCGGCGCGGGTGCTGTTCTCGGACAAGGTGGTCGTCTCGCCGCGCGACGGCGTCCCGCACGTGATGTTCCGGATGGCCAACTGGCGCCGCAACCGGATCGTCGAGGCGCGCCTCAGCGCGGTCCTGCTGGTCACCGAGCGGACGCGCGAGGGGGATGTGATGCGCAAGCAGATCGATCTGCCTCTCGTGCGCAGCAAGACCAACGTCTTCTTCCTGACCTGGAGCGCGATGCACCTCGTCGACGAGAAGAGCCCCTTTTATGGGCCCGACGCGCTCGAGCGCCTGCGCGTCCAGCAGGCGGAGCTCTACCTGGGGCTGACGGGCCTCGACGAGACGATTGGTCAGACGATCCACGTCCGCAAGCAGTACACGCTCGACGACGTCGTGCCGAACGCGCGCTTCGCCGACGTGCTGTCGGTCGATGAGGACGGCAGGCGCATCATCGACTACCGCAAGTTCCACGACGTCGTGGCTCTGCCTAGCACCTAACGCGTGAGAGAGGGGAGCGGCGCCCCGCCGTGCATGAGCGCGAGCAGGCCGCCGAGGCGGGCGAGGAGATCGTCGAACGCCGGCTCGCTGAGCGTTGCGTGCAACGTGAACGCGTGGCCGGCGGCCGTGGCGGTGACGCCGTCGAGGTAGGGGCCGATCCCCAGCATCAGCACCTCCGGGTTCCGCTTGGCGTCGCGCAACGACTCGGTCACCTTGAGCGCCAGCGACTTCGCCTCGGCCGCCGTCGCCAGATCGGCCAGCAGCTGCGCCTCCATCCCCTTGCCGAGGTCGACGCCGGCCGAGAGCGTGAGGATCGCGGCGGCGTCGGAGAAGTGCGGATCCGACGCCAGCGACTTGCGCGTCGACTCGGGGACGATCGCCGCCGCCCAGAGCGTATGCGCGCCGGCGGCCCGCTCGACCAGGTTCACCAGGTCGACGTCGGTGGCCGCGCTGTCGACGGGGCGGGCGCTCTCCGCCAGGTCGGCCATCTTGGCGCCCCAGCCTCCCGCCCCCAGCACCAGCGTCTGGGGATCGATCAGGAAGCCGACCACCGTCGGATCGCTGCGCGACGCCCAGAGCGTGAACCGTCCATGGGGCGTGGCGACCAGATCGTCGCCGTTCTTTTGCAGCTGATCGCGCGCATAGGCCACGAGGCGCGTCTCGTCGAAGTGCTCGCCGCGTATGACGACGCCGAACTCGCCGTGGGCGCGGGCCTCTTCGGGGAAGGCGACCGTCACGCTCATCAGCTGGCGGAGCGGATCGAACCCGGTGCGACGGGCGAACTCCTCGATCTCGTGCTGGTCGGCCTGATCCTGCTGCGCCTTCTCACCGAGCTTGGCCGCGGCCGGGCTCGCCCGCAGCCTGGCGACGTCGATCGCGGCCACGACCTTGGTATCGACCGGGAACAGCGCCAGGCGGCCCTCGACGGTGGCCGCCCGATCCTCGCCGTGCCGGCAGCCGCCACGGCAGGAGCCGATCGCCAGGAGCGCGATCAAGGCTGGAAAGAAAACGCGCCTTTGCGTCATATTGCCTCGGATGTCATCCGGTTGGGCTCGCATGCGTTTCAAGGGAGAGCAGGTCTGGGTGCGCGCGGACGAATCGGGGCAGCTGGTGCTGGACGCCGACGGCCGTGCCGAGATGAAGTATCGCGAAACTGACAGCAAGAGCTACCGTCCATCGCCTGGAAATCTGCTCCCCGACGGGGGCAGCCCCCCGAGCGACGCGCCGCCCGAGCGCAAACGCCGGCCGAGCGGCGCCGCAAAAGCGCCCGCCAGAGCACCGTCGAAGGCGCCTTCGTCTGGCGGATCGGCGGTCGAGATCTGGACCGACGGCGCCTGCTCGGGAAATCCCGGGCCGATGGGGATCGGCGTGGTCGTCATCGACGGCGCCACGCGGCGCGAGAAGGGGGAGTACCTGGGCGTCGGCACCAACAACATCGCCGAGCTGACGGCGATCGCGCGCGGGATCGATCTCGCCGGCGACGCCGGGCGCCGGATGCGCGTCTACACCGACTCGAGCTACGCGATCGGGGTGCTCAGCAAGGGCTGGAAGGCCAAGGCCAACCAGGAGCTGATCGCCAAGCTCAAGCGGCAGCTGGCGCCGCTCGACGTGGAGTTCGTCAAGGTCGCCGGCCACGCCGGCGTCCCCGAGAACGAGCGCTGCGACGAGCTGGCCCGCGAGGCCGTGAATGGCCGCTCACGCTGAGTATTCGCGCAAGGTGACGAAGCTGGCGCCGGCGGACCGGGCGGTCGTCAAGGTCTCGTCGAGCGCCGCCAGCTTGTGGGCCAGCGGGCGCCGCAAATCGGGTTGCCGGTCGATCAGTGCTTGGGGCATCTCGTCGGCGTCGGCGAGGTCGATGCCGTGCAGCTCCAGGTTGAAGAACGGCGCGCGCAACGCCGTCGAGACCAGGTGCCGCCGCAGCCAGGTGGGCGCGAGGATCAGGCTGGTGCCGATGACATGCAGGCGCGCCAGCGGCGTCACCGCGATCGGCAGCTCCAGCAGCCCGTCGCCCCCGTGTCGGTACGGCGCCGTCGGCGCCGGCCGGTACGGCCTGCGCGGCGCCAGGAGCACCCGCGGGTTGTCCAGGAAGCTCCCCGACGGCCGCCCCGCCAGGCGCATCGCCGCCATCACCAACGCCTTGGCGCCGTAGTACGCGGCCGACGGAAACACCGACGAGTCGTAACGGTAGCCGCGCGCGCGCAGCAGATCGAGCGCGTCGGCGTTGATCGCATAACCCGGGGCGCGAAAGCCGAGAGGCGCCGTCCCGGCGCAGGCGCCGACCACCGCGTGCGCCCGATCGATCTCCTCGGCCATCGCCGCCTGCGGCAACCGCGCGAAGTCGTAGCGGTGCGTGTGCGTGTGGTTGGCGAGCTCGTGCCCCGCGCGTGCCAGCTCCGCCAGCAGCGCTCGCCCCTCGGCGTCCTCTTCCAGGTCGGCGCCGACGACGAAGAACGTGGCGCGCAGCTCGTGCCGCGCGAACAGGTCGGCAAAGCGCGGCAGGCAGCGCCGCAGGACGGCGAACCGCCCCGGGCCCGTGGGCGGCTCGCCGAGCGCGTGAATCCGGTAGTAGCAGGCGACCGCGTCGAGATCGACGGAGACCGCCATCCGCCGACCAAGATCGCCAGTTGCCCGGCCCATGGCCGACTTGCTTACCACGCACGGGCGAGCGGTGTAATCCGGCGCCTCGTCGGCACCTTTCTAGGTGAGCAGGCATCTTCCGAGGAGAGCGTTCCCGATGTCGTCCCGTGTCACTGAAATCAACCCTTCGACCAGCCCCCCTCGCGCGCTCCACAAGCCGGATTGCGGCTGCCTCGAGCGTGCTCAGCAGGGCGACCCGTTCCTGAGCTGGGTCGGGCGGCTCGTCCATGACCACCGCGGGCGTCTGGTCGCGGTCGCCCGCGGCGAAGGGCTCGGCCCCGAAGAGGCCTTCGACGCCGTTCAGGAAGCGTTCCACAGCTTCCTGACCCTGCCGGCGGCCCGGACGTTGGTCGACGCGCGCGATGACTCGCGCAACCTGCTGGTGGCGGTCACCCGGAACCTCGCGCGCAACCGGCGGCGGTTGGCGGCGCTCGCGCGCCCACACGACTCCGATCCCGCGGCGCTGGCGGCGCTTCCCGCGCCGACGCCCACCGTCGAGGAGCTGCTCTCGGCGGCGGAAGATCAGGTGCGCCTGCGCGGCTGCGTCGCCTCGCTCGGCGAGATGCAGCGGGCGGTCGTGACGCTGCGGATGCTCGACGAGATCGACGGCGAGGACGTCGCCGGCACGCTCGGAATCACCCCCGGCCACGTGGCGGTCCTGCTCCATCGCGCCAAGGCCAACCTTCTCGACTGCATGACGAACGAACCTGAAAGGAAACGCGCATGAGCACCGATCACGCCCACCTCCTGGAGATCACTGACGCCAACTTCGAAAAGGAGGTTCTCCAGTCGCCGCTGCCGGTGCTGGTCGACTTCACGGCCGCCTGGTGCCCCCCCTGCCGGGCGATCGCGCCCCATGTCGCGGCGATCGCCGAGGCGCAGGCAAGCACGTTGAAGGTGGGGACCTGCGACGTCGACGGAAACGGCGAGCTGACGGCGAAGCTCGACATCCGCGCGATGCCGACGCTGATGGTCTTCAAGGACGGTCGCGTCGTCGGCCAGATCGTCGGCGCTGTCCCGCGCGCGAAGATCGAGGCGCTCATCGCCCGCGCGTCGGCCTGAGCGCGGCGTCTACCGCGGCGCCGACGCCGCCAGCGCCCGGTAGGCGTCACGCAGGACGCCAAACGCCTGCTTCTTGGTGCCGTCGTTGGCGACCAACCCCTTGCGGTTCCAACCGTCCTGCACGCCGGGGAGGGGGCGGCGTGGAGAACGAAAGTCGACCAGGATCCAGGGGGAGATTCCGCGGATGGCGGGGACCCTGCGCAGCATCGCCAGCTGGCGCCGATAGAGGTCGGCCTGGTACTCCTCGGAGAAGCGGGTGAGCGCGTCGCCGTGCATCCCCGCCTTGGCGTCGGCGCCGAACTCGCTGACGACGATCGGCTTGTCGTAGGCCGCGCTCCAGCCGAGCGTGTCGCACTTTTTCGGCAGCCCGTCGTACCAGCCGACGTACTCGTTGAGGCCGAGCACGTCGAGGTCGGCGCCCAGCGGATCGTCGATCCTCTCGGCGTGCGGCCCCGCAGGGTGGTGCTCGAGCGCGGCGGTCAGCAGGCGGGTCGAATCGGCGGCGCGCGCGTCCGCCACCAGCGTCCGCAAGAACCGCGTGCGCGCCTCGGTGACCGGCGTTTCGTTTCCGACCGACCAGAGGATCACGGAGGCGCGGTTCCCGTCGCGCGCGATCTCCTCGCCGAGCTGCGCGCGGGCGTTGGCCAGCGTCTCCGCATCGTCCCAGGCGATCGTCCAGTAGACCGGGATCTCCGACCAGACGAGGAGCCCCAGGCGATCGGCCGCGCGGGTCATCTCCTCGTTGTGTGGGTAGTGCGCCAGCCGGACGAAGTTGCAGCCGAGCTCCTTCGCCAGGCCCAGCAACGCCTCGGCGTCGGCGCGCGAGGTCGCCCGTCCGCCCCGCCCCAGCGCCTCCTCGTGCAGAGAGATCCCGCGCAGGAAGATCGACCGGCCGTTGAGTCGAAGCTCCGTCCCGGCCGCTTCGATGGTCCGAAAGCCGATCCGATCCTGGACCCGATCCCTCGCCGCGGAGATGGTGACGTCGTAGAGCTTGGGCGACTCGGGCGACCAGAGCGCCGGCGCGGCTGCGAAGTCGAAGGCGGCGCGCCCGGCGGCATCGGTCGTGACGGTGGTATGAACGTTCGCCTCCGGGATCTCGATCGTCACCGGCGTCGGTCCGCGCGCGCCGTCCAGCGCCACGAACCCGGCGACCCGCCGCGGATCCGACCTCGCGGACTGAACGCGCGCCGCGCGGATGAAGACCGCCGGCGTCTCGAGCAGCCGCACGCCGCGCGTGAGCCCGCCGTAGTTCCACCAGTCGGTGTTCATCGCCGGGATGGCGCCCGGCCGTCGGCTGTTGTTCACCATGACCACCAGCGAGTTGCCGCGCGGGCGCAGCTGGCCGGTCACCTCGAACGCGAACGGGGTGAAGCCGCCTTCATGCTCACCCAGCCGCCGCCCGTTGAGCCAGACGATCGCGCGCTGGGCCGCCGCGCCGAACTGCAGGAACTGTCTCCGCCTTGCGCAGCGAGGGGGCGGGGGCGTCGAATTTTCGCTCGTACCAGACCGTCCCCTCGTAATAGAGCAGCTCCGGTCGCTGGGTGTTCCAGTCGCCCGGAACGTTCAGCGTCGGCGAGCGGTCAAAGTCGTACTCGACCAGGTCGGATTTGTTCTTGGGCGGCGCGTCCTGGAAGTAGCCGTTCGGCCGCGGCTGATTGCGGTAGTCGAGGAGGCCGTTGTCGTAGGGATCGACGATGACGTGCCAAGCACCGTCGAGGCTCTGCCCGGCGCGCCCGTCGGCGAACCCCAGCGCCGTGGGCGCGGCGAAGGCTCGCGCCGCGCAGAGGGCGACCAAGAAGGCGACCAACGACCAGATCCTCAGGCAGCGTGACATCAGAGAGGCCGCACCATCTTGAACACGAAATTCTTCTTGCTGCCGAGATCTTGAAGGCGGCGATCGATCAGCTCGAACCGGTGGCGCCGCCAAAAGGCGAGCGCGCGCGGGTTGTCCTCGCGGACGATGAGGTGCAATGCCCGTCCCCCCTCGGATACGACCCGCTCGACCATCTCGTCGACCACCGCGGTGCCGAGGCCGGAGCCGCGCACCTCGGGAGAGAGAAGAAACAGCCCGACGTACCAGTCGGTCGGGCTCGGATACCCGCGCAGCAGATCGACGACGCCGACCATCTCGCTGGCGCGGTGAATCCCGAGTGTCTGCTTTTCGGCCAGGGTCTTCCCCGCCGGCAGGACGGCGAGCAGGCGCGCGGCTTCGTCGTCGCGCGGCGGGTGTCCGGTGGTCGCCTCGACGAAGTCGGCGCAGCGAAGGTGCAACGCCTGCAGCGCCGCGAGGTCGGACGTCCCCGCCTCGATGCGCCGGAGGGAGAAGGTCACTTCGCTGCGTCGCCCGAGTCGGGCCCGGCGTCGGTCTGGCCGCCGGCGTCGACCGTCTGCTCACCCGCGTCGATACGGGGCGAGGTTCCGTACGCCGAGAAGGTCGAACGCCAGCAGGCTGCGCACAGGAACGCGGCGCCGGCGGTCACCAACGCTGCGCGGCCGAGGCGCGGCGACCGGTGACCGGAGCAAGGACCCTGGCAAGCAACCGAGGCGGCCTCAGAGACGAGATCTGCCTGGCAGAACGGACAGGCCGTGTCGTCCGACTTCACGTGGCGGCCGCACCCGGAACAGAGAACGAGCGAGCTCATGGGAACCTCCTAAGCTAGGAGGAGAACGTTACACCCGAATCGATCGTCGTTCACTTCTTGGGGTCGGGTGGAGCATCGGTCTGCCCGCCAGCATCGTTGGTTTGTACGCCGGCGTCGAAGGGCATCGCCAATCCGTACTCCACAACGACGGAACGCTGGCAGGCGGCGCACAGGAGCGCTGCGCCCGCGGCCATCAACGCCGCGCGGCCGAGTCGCGGCGTTGGATGACCCGAACAGGGCCCCGAGCAGATCCCTGAGTGAGCCCTGGGAACGAGGGCGGCCTGGCAAAACGGGCACGTCGTCTCGTCCGACTCGACGTGGCGTTGGCAACGGGGACAAGGAACCAGCGCTCTCATGGGAACCTCTTCGGTCAACTCGTCAGGGGATCACTTCGCTGCGTCGCCGGAGTCGGGCCCGGCGTCGACCTGGCCGCTGGCGGTCTGCCCACCAGCGTCGAGAAGGGGCGTGGTTCCGTACGACGCGCCGCCCGAGGGCAGGCAGGAGGTACACAGGAGCGCGGCGCCCGCGGTCATCAACGCCGCGCGGCCCAAACGTGGAAATCGGTGACCCGAGCAGGGCCCCACGCAGACGCCCTGGTCCTTTTGGGGGACGAGCGCCCCCTGGCAGAACGGACAGACCGTCTCGTCCGGTTTCACGTGGCGGGCGCAACCGGGGCAGAGCGCGAGCGACTTCATGGGGAACCTCCTAAGTTAGGAGGAGAAGTTTACACCCGAATCGGTCGTCGTTATTTCTTGGCGTCGGGGAGGGCGTCGCGCGCAGCGTCCGTTTGCCCGCTGCCACTGTCAGCCGGCGTCCCGGCGTCGAAGTGGGGCGGTAGTCCATACGGGGGGAACGTTGACGTTGTATGGCTGCTGCTCTCACAAGCGGCCCCCAGGAGCGCGGCCCCGGCGGCCACCAGCGCCGCGCCGACGAGGCGCGCAGGTGCGGGACGGGCGCAGCGGCCTGAGCAAGCTCCGGGCGCCACGGACGTCACCGCGGACTGGCAGAACGGACAGGTCGTCTCGTCCGACTTCACGTGACGGTTGCATCCGGCGCAGGGAATAAGGGTACTCATCGAAAACCTCCTTAATTAAGACCCCGAGCCTACACCCAGATCGTCCGTCGTGTAGCCTCAGAGCGTGACGGCCCCCGACATCCCCGCCGAGGAGGAGCGGCTGCTCACGCGCGTGCTGGCCAGCCTGGCCGCGCACGCGCCGGCCGCGCGCCCTCCCGCCGGCGCCGCGCCTCGCCGCGACCACGTCGAAGAGATGATCGCGCTGCGCGACGAGATCGGCGAGGCGCGTCTGGAGGACGTGCCGGCGCTGGTGGCGCAGATGGAGCGTCTGCAGAACGTGTCGCTCACGCGCGGCGATCTGCAGACGATCCTGGTCGATCCCGCCGCCCCCTACTTCGGACACCTGCGCCTGCGCGAGGAGGTGCGCGGGCGCGGCGCCGTCGAGCGCGATGTCTTCATCGGGCGGGCGACGTTCGTCGATGCCGCCGCCCGCGTGAACGTCGTCGACTGGCGGCACGCGCCGGTGAGCCAGCTCTTCTATCGCTACGCGGAGGGGAGCGACTACGAGGAGCGCTTCGGCGATCGCGACGTCGAGGGGGAGATCGTGGCGCGCCGAATCCTGACCATCGAAGGCGGCGTCCTCCGCCGCGTGGCCTGCCCGCAGGGCGTCTGGGCGCGCGGCACGAACGGAGAGTGGGCGCGGACCGATCTGCCGACCCACGAGCTCGCCGGCGGCCAGGAGACGGCGACCCGCCCCGTGCGCGGAAAACTGGGCGCCGCGCCCGTCGGACGGCAGGCGCTCGACCGCCACCTCCCCGAGATCGCCGCGCTGATCGATCCACGCCAGTTCGACCTCATCACCGCCCGCGACGCCGGCGTGGTCGTCATCCAGGGGGGCGCCGGCAGCGGCAAGACGACCGTCGGTCTGCACCGGCTCGGCTACCTGGCGTTCTCCTTCCCCGACAAGTTCCCGCCGCGGAAGCTGGCGGTGGTGACCGGCGGCGCCGCGCTGGCGGCCTACATCGGCCAGCTGCTGCCGTCGCTGGGCGTCGCCGGCGTCGGCGTCATGACCTTCGCCGAGCTGGCTGCGCGTGAGCTGCGCGCCGAGATCCCCTGGCTGAAGGCGACGATCGTCGACGACACCATCCCGGCCGTCACGCGCGTCAAGAGCCACCCCGCGCTGCTTGCACGAGCTCGAGCGCGCCTGCGCCGCGCTACGCCGGCAAGAAGACGTCGCGCGCGGCGGTCGAGATCTGGGCCGACCTGCTGAGCGATCGCGGGCGGCTCGGCGCGCTGACGGCGAACGCGGCCGAGATGCCGATCGGCGAGCGCGACCTCGCCGAGGCGCACCGGATCATGACCGACCGGGTCGGCCGCGATTCAGGCCCGCGATCCGCGCGAGGGTGACGGCAAAAAGCCGCTGCCGAAGCGCCGCGCCAAAGCGGCGCGAGCGCGCGCCCGGCCCCGACATGCACTGGACCGCGATGGGACTCGAGCAGAAGGCCGGCCAGCGCACCGTCGACAGCGATCTGCCCGAGGGCGTTCGCCGCGTCGAAGGGACCGGCGGCGATCCGGACGACGACGCCGACGACGACCAGAACATTCGCGGCGAGACCGGCATCGACGGCCTGCGGACGGAAGATGACGCCGCCACGCTCGACCTCGACGACGTGGCGATCCTGCTTCGCGCCAGCCAGCTCCTGCGCGGCGTGAAGCGCCCGTTCGTCCACCTGTTCGTCGACGAGGCGCAGGACCTGTCGCCGATGAAGCTGTCGGTCCTGATCGGTCACATCCCCGCGCGGCGATCTCCGACGCCGTCGATCACTCTCGCGGGCGACACCTCGCAGCGCCTGTTCCTCGACAACGGCTTCGGCGACTGGCGCGCCGTTCTCGCGCACCTCGGCCTCGCGCACGTGGCCATCGAGCCGCTGCGCATCGCCTACCGCTCGACGCGCGAGATCATGGATGTCGCGCGCGCCGCCATGGGCCCGCTGGCCGATCCCGATCCGCCCGAGGCCCCGCGCCGCGGCGCCCCCGTCGAGACGTTCCAGTTTCCCGGCGTCGGGGCGGCCGTCGCCTTCCTGGCCGAGGCGCTGCGCGAGCTCGCCGCCCGCGAGCCGCGGGCGACCGTCGCCCTGCTCGCCCGCCACCCCGAGCAGGCCGATCGCTACTACGACGGCCTCCGCCGCGCCGAGGTCCCGTCGCTGAGGCGCGTCCGGGCGCAAGACTTCGCCTTTCGCCCCGGCGTCGAGGTCACCGACGTCCGCCAGGTCAAAGGGCTGGAGTTCGACTACGTCGTCATGCTGGACGCCAACGACTCGAGCTACGGCCGCGACGACGAATCACGCCACCTGTTCCACATCGGCGTCACCCGCGCCACCTGGCAGCTCTGGATCATGGTCACCGGCGGGGCCAGCCCGCTGGTGCCGGCGGCGTCATCAGCGACGTGAGCGTCGGGTCAGCTTCGGGGCTTGGACCAGGTCCCGCGCCTGAGCGGGGTCTTGCGCGTGAGCGGCGTCTTGCGGGCCAGTGTCTTCCCCGGCTGGAGCGCGGCGCGGCGAAGCGTCGAGGTCCTCGGCGAACGGTCATTCGTCGCGCCAGTTGTCGCCGTCCCCGTCGCCACCGCCGCCGCCCTCGGGCCCTCCTCGCTCCGAGGGGCAGGCGGTGGGACGGTCATCAGGCTTACGAAGACGGCCGACAGATCGCACGTGACCGCGAGCTTGGGTGGATTCGATTCGATCGTCCGCGACAACAGCGCCGGCGCGTAGTCGCCGCCCGGAGCCGGGGCCGAAAGCACCATCTTGAACCCGGGCGCATGCACCAGATAGCAGTCGCCGCGGCTGGCGATCGCCGGCCCGGAGGTGACGCGCACCCCTTCGAGTCGGGCCAGCACGCGCGCCAGCTCGGCCAGCGTGCTCCCGCGCAGCGAGATGCGCAGGTTCAGGATCCCGCCCGCCGCGCCCCCCGCGGAGGCGAACGTGTGGCCGGCGATCGTCACCGAGGCGACGTCGTTGGCGACGGTCGACGGCGGAAAGATTCGAATCGGCGCCATGGCTACACTATACGCATGTTCAGGCCTTGGTCAAAACTCACCCGAGCAGCAGCACCTTGCCGTCGACGTGAGTCTCGGCGAGCTCGTGAGCGGCGGCCGCCTCCGCGAGCGGGAACCGCCTGGCGATCGGGATGACCAGCTTCCCGTCGGCGACCGCCCGCGCCAGCTCGCCCAGCCGCTTCGGATCCGAGCGTGTCATGAACGCCTTCACCAGGAACCCCTTCTCCTTCGCGCCGGCAGGCTCCCCGAGCACGCTGCCGAGCTTCCCGCCCGGCTTGAGCTTGGCGAGCAGGGTCTGGATCGTCTCGCCCCCGACGGTGTCGGCGATTCCATCGAGCGCCGGCAACTTGGCGAGGTCGCCCTCATCGTCGATCGCCACGACGCCGTCGGCGCCCAGCTTGGCCGCCTCCGCTTTGTGTTTGCCGCGGACGCCGGCGTAGACCTTCGCCCCACGCCCCTTGGCCGCAAAGACCGCCGTCCGCCCGACCGCGCCCGTGGCGCCCGTGACCAGGATGGTCTCGCCCGCGCGCGCGTCGGTGGCGTCCTCGGCGAGCTGCGCGCCCGTCAGCAACACCAGCGGCAGCGCCCCCGCGTCCGCCAGATCCAGCTTCGCCGGGACCGGCGCCCAGGCGTCGACCGGCGCGACCACCAGCTCCGCGTATCCGCCCATCACCCGCCCGAGAACCCGATCGCCGACCGCGAACTCCGTCACCCCCGCTCCGACCGCCGCCACCGTCCCGGAGGCGTCCCGCCCGAGCACCGCCGGCAGGTCGAGCGGCATGTACTGCCGGATGGCGCCGCTCCGCTGCTTCCAGTCGACCGGATTCAGGCTCGCCCCCACCATCCGCACCAGGATCTCCTTCGCCCCCGGCTTGGGATCGGGGAGCGTCCGCAGCTGCAGGGCGGAAGGAGGACCGTATTCAGTCAGGACAATGGCGCGCATGGTTCCTTTCAGTTGGTCTCATATAGGTCTCCAGATGGCGATCCGGAAGTGGCCGGCTGGCTCCGCCATTGGATGCCGGATCCACGACAGTGGTGCGCCCGGCGCCGATGTTTCGAACGCGCTAACCTGGATGAAGGATGGCTGCCGATCACGATCTGGCGCAGGTGAACATCATGCGGCTCCGCGCACCGCTCGATTCGCCCGAGCTGGCCGCGTTCGTCGCGGCGCTGGATCCGGTGAACGGGCTGGCCGACCAGGCGCCCGGCTTCGTCTGGCGGCTCAAGACCGAGGAGGGCAACTCCACCGCGCTGCGCATCTTCGAGGACGACGCGCTGTTGGTGAACATGTCGACCTGGCGCTCGCTCGAGACGATGACCGACTACGTCTACCGCACCGCCCACGCCGCCATCATGCGCCGGCGTCGCGAGTTTGCGCTCCCCATCGTCGAAGCGTCCCTGGCCCTCTGGTGGGTCCCGGAGGGTCACCGCCCGACGATTGGCGAGGCCGAGGAGCGGCTCCGCCACCTGCGCGCGCACGGCCCGACGCCGTTCGCGTTCGGGATCAAGTCGCCCGTGACGAGCCCGTCAGCAGCTCGTGGTGCCAGCGCAGATGGCGTTCCATGAAGCTCTGCACGAAGAAGTAGCCGTGGTCGTAGCCTTCCCGGCGCGCGAGCGCGAGCGGCTGGCCCACCTCGGAGCAGGCCGCCTCGAACAGCTCGGGGCGGAGCTGCTTCGCTAAAAACTGATCGGCCGTCCCCTGGTCGATCAAGATTGCCCCGTCGAAGCGGCGGCCCGCGCGCACGAGCGCCGTGGCGTCCCAGTCGCGCCACGCCTCGCGGGCCGCACCGAGGTAGCCGGTGAACGCCTTTTCGCCCCAGGGCACCGCGCTCGGCGTGGCGACGGGGGCGAAGGCCGAGACGCTCCGGTAGTCGCCGGGGTTGCGCAGCGCGATCACCAGCGCGCCGTGTCCGCCCATGGAGTGCCCGAAGATTCCGCGCCGCGCGCCGTCGACTGAAAAATTCGATTCGACCACCGCGCGCAGGTCGCGCGTCACGTAGGTGTACATCTTGTACGCCGACGACCAGGGTGCCTCCGTGGCGTCGAGGTAGAATCCGGCGCCCAGGCCGAAGTCATCCGCCGCGTCGTCGCCCGGCAGGCGCGCCGCGCGCGGGCTGGTGTCGCAGGAGACCAGCGCCACTCCGAGCTCCGCCGCCAGCCGCTGCGCGCCGCTCTTGATGGCGAACGTCTCCTCGCTGCAGGTCAACCCGGCCAGGTAGTAGAGGACCGGCGCGCGCTCGCCGCGCAGCGCGGCCGGCGGCTGATAGACCGCGAACCGCATCGGGCCACCGCAGGCCGCGCTCTGATGTTCATAGAATCCCTGGAGGCCCTCGAAAGAGCGGTGCTCCTTCTTCGTCACCAGGCCGGTCATCCCGCTCACCCGAACTCGACGACCGTGCGGATCGACGTCCCGGCATGCATCAGATCGAACGCCTCGTTGATGCGCTCGAGCGGCAACTTGTGCGTGACCAGGCTATCGACGTCGATCTTCCCCTGCATGTACCAGTCGACGATGCGCGGGACGTCGGTGCGCCCGCGCGCGCCGCCGAAGGCGGTCCCCTTCCAGACGCGTCCGGTGACCAGCTGAAACGGGCGGGTGGCGATCTCCTTGCCGGCCCCCGCGACGCCGATGATGACGCTGACGCCCCAGCCGCGGTGGCAGCACTCCAGCGCCTGGCGCATCAGGTTCACGTCGCCCACGCACTCGAAGCTGTAGTCGGCGCCGCCGCCGGTCAGCTCGACGAGGTGCGCGACGAGGTCGCCGCCGAGCTGCTTGGGGTTCACGAAGTGGGTCAACCCCAGCTTGCGCGCCAGCGGCTCGCGCGCCGGATTGAGGTCGACGCCGATGATCTCGTCGGCGCCCGCCAGCCGCGCCCCCTGCACGACGTTGAGACCGATCCCCCCCAGGCCGAACACGACGACCTTGGCGCCGGGCTCGACCTTCGCCGTGTAGATGACGGCGCCGATCCCGGTCGTGACGCCGCAGCCGATGTAGCAGATCTTGTCGAACGGCGCGTCCGGCCGGACCTTCGCCACCGCGATCTCCGGCAGCACCGTGTGGTTGGCGAACGTCGAGCAGCCCATGTAGTGGTGAATCTTCGTCCCGCCGAGGGAGAACCGGCTGGTCCCGTCGGGCATGACCCCCTTCCCCTGGGTCGCGCGGATCGCCGTGCAGAGGTTGGTCTTGCGCGAGAGGCACGATTTGCAGGCGCGGCACTCCGGGGTGTAGAGCGGGATGACGTGGTCGCCCTTGGCGACCGAGGTGACGCCGGGGCCGACGTCGACCACCACCCCGGCCCCTTCGTGACCGAAGATCACCGGGAACAGCCCCTCGGGATCGGCGCCCGAGCGGGTGAACTCGTCGGTGTGGCAGACGCCGGTCGCCTTGATCTCGACCAGCACCTCGCCTGCCTTCGGCCCTTCCAGATCGACCTCTTCGATCACCAGCGGCTTGCCCGCCTGGTACGCCACGGCTGCGCGCGTCTTCATCAAAAACCTCCGCGGAACGTCCGCGCGCGAGAGCTTACACGAGGGGGTCGGGCCCTGCCGCCGCACCCTTCGATCCGGTTGGGAGTATGATTTCCGTCTTATGTTTAACTTATTGAGGGTGTTCGGGTTGTTGGTGCTGGCGGGCAGCCTGCTCGGGTGCAGCAGCAAGAGCTGCACGGGAGCGGCGAAGCCCAATTGCATCATCGGAGGGTGTGACCACGACGTGACCACCGAGCCGATTTGCGATGACGGAACCTTCGTCTGCCCGAGCGGCTCTGTCGCACAGTCGAGCTGCGGCGCTTGCTTCGGCCTCATCCCCCCCGGCTGCGTGTGCACCGACGCTGGAATCACCTGCACCGACGCCGCCGCTCCCTGAGGGGCGTCAGCGCCCGGGCCGCTCGGCCTTTCCGCGCGCCGCCTCGACCGGATAGCGCGCGCGGTTCCGCTCCAATTTGTCGGACATCGCCTGCAGCAGGTCGATGCCGGTCCGCTCGCAGAGCAAGAGAAGAGCGATGCCCACGTCGCCGATTTCGTCCGCGATCCGCGCACGCGGCTCGGCGGCGCGGGAGTGCTCGTCCCCCGCCGCGCCCGCCACCCAGCGGTACTCCGCCACCAGCTCGCCGACCTCGGACGCCAGCAGCATCGCCAGGTTCTTCGGATCGTGGAACTGCCCCCACTCCCGTTCGGCCACGAACTGCCGCAGGTCTCCCAGGAATTCCTCGAGTTTCGTCATAGCTCGCCCAGAGACTATCGCCCGAGGCGGCTACATTTGCAGCGTCGAGTTCGAGACGGTGATGCTCTTGGCGTTCACGCCGATCGCCGTCCCGACGTTGGTCACGCTGCCAGTCGTCACGCTGGTCCAGTGTCCGCCCGTGTTGCCGGTGATCGTCGTGTCGGTGATGGAGAGGACACCCGACAGGTCATCGCTGGTGAAGAAGAGACCGCCGCCAAAAGCGTTCTTCCCGGCGGCGTTGTTCAGCACCGCGTCTCCGCACAGCACGATGTTGAACCCGTTGCCGTCGCCGTAGATCGCGCCGCCGTTCCCGCCCGACCCGATCTCGTTCTGACCGTTGTTGATCGCCGAGCACATGGAGGCGTCGTTGTCGTTGGCGTCGTGGCCGGTGGCGGTGTTGTTCTGGAACAGCGAGTTGTAGATGTCGAGCTCGGCAAACAGCACGCCGACCGCGCCTGCGTTGGCACCGCTGTTGTTCGTGAAGGTGCTCCCCACGATCACCGCGCCGTTCTTGCTCCCCAGGACGTAGATGGCGCCACCGCCCGTGTCGGGGCCGAGCGGCGCCGCCTGATTGCCGTCGAAGATGCAGTCGACGACCAGCAGGTTTCCGTCGCGCATGTAGAGCGCGCCCCCCTCGCCGTCATCGTACCCCTGCGAGCAGGCAGCCTGCGTGGCCACCGGGATCATGTCGACGGGGTTGGTCTTGCCGTTGACGAGCCGCAGGTGTTGCAACGTCAGACCGTTGTCGTTGGCCTGAAAGTCCCCGCTGTTGAAGTTCAAGATCTGGACGGCGTGTCCGCCGTCGAGGGTGATCTTGTTGCCGCCATCGATCACCGTGTTCTTGTTGATCGGCAGGTTCATCGTGGAGGTGATCGGGATGGTCACCGCGCCGCTGCCGCAGTTGAAGGTGATGGCGCCGCCCTTGCCAACGGCGGTGTTGAGCGCGGCGAACGTGCAACTGGCGGCGGTGCCGTCCCCGATCACGGTCGCGTTCGACACGTCGGCCGGTTGCCCCTTGGCGGGAACGCCCGCCTTGCAGGATCCGTTCGGGTTGCCGGCCTGGCCTGCTCCGCCGCCGGTGCCCGGCGTGCCGCCGGTGCCGGGTGTGCCG
Organism: uncultured Pseudomonadota bacterium; assembly: GCA_963819375.1. GTDB lineage: Bacteria > Myxococcota_A > Polyangia > Fen-1088 > Fen-1088 > JADGRB01. The sequence goes on from CAWFVU010000001.1 coordinate 192,680, forward strand.
CCGGTGCCCGGTGTGCCGCCGGTGCCGGGTGTACCGCCCGTGCCGGGTGTACCGCCCGTGCCGGGTGTACCGCCGCTCGCATGGCCAGCCGCGCCGCCGGAGCCGATCGTGCCGCCGCTCGCATGGCCAGCCGCTCCGCCGCTCCCGTGACCGGCCGTGCCGCCGCTCGAGCCGCCGGTGGATCCACCGTTGCCGTTGTTGCCGCCGGTCGCACGACCAGCTGTTCCACCGGTCGAACCAACGTTGCCGCCGCTGGCGTGACCGGCCGCCCCACCGGTCGAGCCGATGTTTCCGCCACTCGCGTGACCAGCCGTGCCACCGCTCGCCCCACCTGTCGATCCGACGTTGCCGCCGCTCACCCCGCCCGTCGAGCCAGTGTTGCCGCCGCTCGCCCCGCCTGTTGCGCCGCTGTTCCCGCCGCTCGCCCCGCCTGTCGATGCACTGTTGCCGCTGTTGCCGCCGCTCGCGCTGCCGCCGGAGCCATCGACGCCCGACGAGCTCTCGGCACAACCCAGACAGAGCACCATCGACAGCGCCAACATCAAAGACACGCGCATGGGGGACCTCCAGCTTCGAAGGCGTGACCAGGCTACCGAGCGCCCACGAGCTCCGATGGGCGTCTCTTCGCGTTCCCGGCCTTGGGTGGACAGTATCATTTTCGCTGGCCTGTGAGCGACGGCTCCTACATCTGCAACGTCGAGTTCGTGACCGTGATGCTCTTGGCGTTCACGCCGATCGCCGTTCCGACGTTGGTCACGCTGCCACCCGAGACCATCGTCCAGTGCCCGCCGGTGTTGCCGGTCATGGTCGTGTCGGTGATGGTGAGGACGCCATTCATGTCGTCGCTGGTGAAGAAGAGGCCGCCGCCAAAGGCGTTCTTCCCCGCGGCGTTGTTCAGCACGGCGTCACCACACAGGGTGATGTTGAACGAGTTGCCGTCGCCGTAGATCGCGCCGCCGTTGCCGCCTGACCCGATCTCGTTCTGATCGTTGTTGATCGCCGAGCACATCGATGCGTCGTTGTTGTTCGCATCGTGGCCGGTGGCGGTGTTGTTCTCGAACAGGGAGTTGTAGATGTCGAGCTCGCCGAACAGCGCACCGACGGCGCCGGCGTTGGCGCCGCTGTTGTTGGTGAAGGTGCTGCTCACGATCACCGCCCCGTTCTTGCTCCCCTCGAGGTAGATGGCGCCACCGCCGGTGTCAGGGCCGAGCGGCGCGGCCTGGTTGCCGTCGAAGACGCAGTCGACGACCAGCAGGTTCCCGTCGCGCATGAAGAGGGCGCCCCCCTGCCCGTCGTCGTACCCTTGCGAGCAAGCGGCCTGTGGCGCCGCCGGGATCATGTCGGTGGGATTGCTCTTGGCGTTGACGAGCCGCAGGTGTTGCAACGTCAGGCCGTTGTTGTTGGCCTGAAAGTTCCCGCTGTTGAAGTTCAGGATCTGGACGGCGTGTCCGCCGTCCAGCGTGATCTTGTTGCCGCCGTCGATCACCGTGTTCTTGTTGGTCGGCAGCTTCATGGTGGCGGTGATCGGGATGGTCACCGCGCCGCTGCCGCAGTTGAAGGTGATGACGCCGCCCTTGCCGACGGCGGTGTTGAGCGCGGCGAACGTGCAGCTGGCGGCGGTGCCGTCGCCGATCACGGTCGCGTTCGACACGTCGGCCGGCTGCCCCTTGGCGGGGACGCCCGCCTTGCACGACCCGTTGGGGTTTCCCGCCTGCCCTGCGCCGCCGCCGCTGCCCGTCGCACCGCCGGTCGCGTGCCCCGCGGTCCCACCCGTGGCGCCACCGCTGCCGGTCGTCCCGCCTGTCGCAGGGCCGCCGGTCCCCGGCGTGCCGCCACTCCCGATCGTCCCGCCGCTCGCGGGCGCGCCGCCGCTGCCGACCGCGCCGCCGAACGAGCTTCCCCCTGACCCGCTGGATGCCCCACCCGTCGCTTGGCCCGGCGATCCACCGCTGCCACCGCCGTCCGACGAGGAGCTCCCGGATCCGCAGGCAAGGCAGAGAAGGGCAGGCAGAGCCAGGGCCAAGGAAACGCGCATGGGGGACCTCCCGCCCCTTAGAGCGCCGGCGACGCGCCGACAGGCTCAATTTTCTTCGGACCTCGGCGAAATTTGCGGTCAGGGCTCGACGTGAGAACCGCCACAGGCCGGCACCGACACCGACATCGAGGCCGACGCCAAGAGGAGGCAGCCGACCCGAACCGGCAGCGCCACACCGTCGATTGTACATGTATTCTGCCGGCCCATGCCCGCCGCACGAACCCGATCAGCAACTGCCATCGCTGCCGCCGCCCCGATCGTCTATCGCGTCTCGATGCCCGAGCCCGCGTCGCACGAGTACGAGGTCGAGATGCTGGTCCCCGCGCTCCCCGGCCGCGACGCGGTGGAGATCGTCTTTCCGGCCTGGGCGCCGGGCAGCTACATGGTGCGCGACTTCGTCCGCCACCTCACCGGGCTCACGGTTCGCGACGGCGCGGGCCGTGCGCTGCGGTCCGCGGACGTGGTGCGCGTCGACAAGCAGCGCTGGCGGATCGCCAGCGGCGGGCGCCCCTTGCGCGTCCGCTACCGGATCTTCGCCTTCGACGCCACGGTGCGGACGTCGTTTCTCGACGACAGCCACGCCTACTGGAACGGCACCAGCCTCTTCTTCTTCGTCGAGGGCGAGCTCGGCCGCCCCTGCGAGGTCAGCGTCGCGCTCCCCGATCCGCGCTGGCGGGTGGCCACCGCGCTGCCGGCGATCGCCGGACGCCGGCTCAGCTACACCGCCGCAAACTTCGACGAGCTCTGCGATTCACCGTTCGAGATCGGGACGCACGCGCTCTCCTCCTTCAACGTGGGACGCACGCAGTTCGATCTGGCGCTCTATGGCCGCACCAACGCCGACCCCGTGCGCCTCCGCGACATCCTCCGCCGCGTCGTGACCGCGACGGGGAAGATCTTCGGCGGCTTCCCGTTTCGCCGGTACCTCTTCATCGTGCACGCCCTGCCCGTCGGCTCGGGCGGCCTCGAGCACCGCGCGTCGGTCACCATGGACATCGCGGGCCTCGGCTTCGAGGACGAGACGGGATACCTCCGCTTCGCCGATCTCGCGGCGCATGAATTTTTCCACGCCTGGAACGTCAAGCGCATCCACGACGCGAACCTGGGTCCGTTCGACTACACGCGCGAGAACTACACCCGGCTGCTCTGGCTCTACGAAGGGTGCACCGACTACCTGGCGCACGTGGTGATCCTCCGCGCCGGCGTCACCTGCGAGCGGCAGTTCCTGAGGATGATCGCCGAGGACTGGCCCAAGTACGCGACGCGCCCCGGGCGAAACGAGACGTCGCTGGAAGAGCTGTCGTTCGAGGCCTGGGTCAAGCAGTACAAGCCGTCGGAGAACTTCACCAACCGCGCCGTCAGCTACTACGAAAAGGGGCTCTGGACGGCGATGGCGCTCGATCTCGACCTGCGCCTCACCGGCGAGGCCGGGCGCGGGCTGCCCGAGATGATCCGCCTGCTGTGGGACGAGTTCGGCCGCGCGGAGCGGCCGATCACCGACGCCGACGTGCGCGCCGCCGCCGCGCGCATCGCCGGCCGCTCGATGAACCGCTTTTTTGACCGCTTCGTCCGCGGCACCGACGAGCTGCCGCTGCCCGCGCTCCTGGAGCGCGCCGGCCTGGACGTCACGGCCCGGGCCGACTGGGACGAGAGCGGCCGCGCGCTGGCCGAGCGCGATCCGGTCCGCAGCGGCCGCGCGCGCGCCTGGACCGGCATCACCCTGCAGGCCGACCGAACGACCGTGCGCAACGTCGTACCGAAGTCGCCGGCCTGGCGGGCGGGGCTGACCTTCAACGACGAGCTCGTCGCCGTCGACGGCGCGCGCGTCACGCCGGCGACGTTCGCCAAGCGGATCGCCGATCGCCCGCCCGGCGCGCGCGTGCGGATCGCCTACTTCCGCCGCGACGAGCTGCGCGAGGCCCGCCTCACGCTGGCCGAGAGCCCCGAGCGCCGCCTGTCGATCACCGTCGATCCCCACGCCGGTGCGCGCGCCAACGCCGTCCGCGCCGGCTGGTTCGGCCTCAAGGGGTGAAGGTGATCTGATCGGTCGAAAGGCCGGTCACCTTCGTGCCCGCGTCGTCGAACCCGACGTTGCCGAGGTTGATCCCCGGAATCACCAGCGCCGAGATGGTGAGCGTGTCCATCCCGCTCGGGGTCGCCAGCGGATCCGGCGAGAGGCCCGGCAGCGTGAACGTCGTCGAGCCGTCGAAGATCGTCACCGACCAGGTGCGCGCGCCGCTGCTCGGGTCCTTGAACTCCGCCGAGTGGAGCGTGGCGCCGGTGACCGGCACGAACGAATACTGGCCTCCCGAGGCCGCGATCCCCGTCGGGGCCGGCAACCAGGGGCTGACCGCGACCGGCGAGGTGGGGCTCACGCCGTGCATCCAGGTCAGCGAGGCCGGCTCGGCGGCGTTCATGGTCGCCTGCGCCGACGCCAGCAGATCGTACGAGCCGCCCGCGAGGCCAACGGTCGTGGTTCCACCCAGCTTCGGGAGGCTGGTCATCGTGACGTTGGGCCCCAGCGCCGGGACGACCGCCGGGATCCGCCCCGCGCCGCCCGGCAGCTCGATCGCCGGATAGGCGTTGAAGTAGGTCATGCCCGCCGGCAGCGCAGGGAACATCGCCGAAAACGGGACCAGATCGGTCGCCGCGACCTCGGGCAGCGTCTCGTTCACCGTCGTCGCGTCCTTCGTCAAATCGAGCCCGGTCAGGAGGGCCCAGCCGAGCGGCGTGATGATGTCGTCGGTCGAGTCGTCCGGCGTCCCGTTCGGATCTTGATCGACGATGATCGCGAAGTGCGCCTGCGGTCCCGTGCGGGCGATGAGCTGCCAGTTGCAGTCGTCGGCCAGCGCGTTCCTGACGCAGGCGTTGGCGGGGATCGTCGTCGTCAGCGCGGTGCCCGCCACGGAGATCGTGCGCGTCGGCTGCGTGATGTTGTTGGACAGATCGCCGAGGTCGGTCGCCTGTGAGGCCGCCACCAGACCGATGGTCGTGTGCCCTGCGGCCGGCGCAGGCAGGCTCTCCCAGCCGGCGATCGTTCCGCTCACGGTCGCCGTGTCCGGGGCGGGCCGCGTGTTCGCCTGGATGTTGATGGTCATGTTCGCGCCGTTGGCGCCGATCCAGGTGCTGGGAGCGTAGTTGGCCGCGGAGGCGGTGACCGTGACGGCCCCGCGCAGCATCGGGCAGCTCATCGGGTCGAAGGTCACGAGGCCGGTCGAGTTGGTGAGCGCCATGCAGGGCGCGGAGGCCGACGACGCGCCGACCTGCACCGCCGCTCCCGTGAGGGGCGCGTTGGTGTCGGCGTCGATCACGTAGACGTTCAGGTAGCCGTCGATCGCTCCCCCGCCTATCCCGCCGCCCGGAACCAGCACCGGGGAGGGGTGATTGTCCGCATTGTCCGACACCGAGCCACACCCCGTCGCCGCCGCCAGCACCCCGATCGCCAAAAAGATCCCACGCGCGCTTTTTCGCATCTCCCCGCTATCGACACATCAGCGAGAAAAAGAAGAAAACCATCCCGGTCCCCTCGCCCCGCGACGCGGGGCAAGGGTTCGGGAGAAAGGGGCCGTCTCTACGGCACCGTCACCGAGAAGTCGGTGACCGCCAGGCCGACACCGCCGCTCCAGATCTCGAAGCCCGCGAAGACGTTGGTCAGGTACCAGGACGTCGACACGTAGTTGCGGCCGACCGCGTCCTGGATGAAGTCGCCCAGGCTGAACGTGAACGAGTTGATGCTCGTCTGCGCCACGTACGAGACGCAGGGCTTGCCATTGCCGCTGTTGTTGCCGTACCAGACGTTCCAGGTCTTGCCGCCGATCGTCGCCGAGGCGATCATCGTCCCGATCGGCTGGTTCGAGCTCGGCAGGTGGTACCAGACCATCAGGAAGCCGCCGCTCGGTGACGAGGCGGCCGGATCGCCCCCCGAGCCGGTGCTGAACCAGACGTCGTAGGCCGCGTTGTAGCTGCCGGTGGCGCCGTTGTCGGCCCAGGTCATGCTGGTCATCACGTTCCCCTTGGAGATCGAGCTGACCGCGCGCGGGAGCATGCTCGACGAGCCGGTGTTGTTCCCCGAGTTCGCGCCCGTGAACACCGAGGGGAAGCCCTCCGGGTTGTTGTTGGCGCCCGTCCCCTTCTGCACCGTCACCTGGAAGTTCGCCCCCGGCCCGTAGGTGATCGTCTGGCCCGCGGTCGAGCCCCACTCGTTGTTCTGGACGATGTACTCCTTGCTGCCGCACATGACGGAGGCGGTGCCGTACTGAGCCGTGATCGTCCCCTTGCCGCTGGGAGAGGTGCAGCTGGCGGTCCCACCCGAGCCGCCGGTGCCCGTCGAGCTGCTGGTGACCGGCACGATGCTGCTCACGCAGACGTTGTAGGTGCCGGTGGTGGCGGTCGTCTGGCCGGCCGAGACCTGGATCTGCATGTCGTACGGTGTCCCCATCGGGGTGGCCTTGCTGCACTGGGCGGCCGTCGCCCACGGCGGGCAGGTGGCGTCGCTGAAGCAGATCGGACCCGACCAGCCGTTGGTGAACGCGGCGATTGAGACGTACGGAGCGACGGTCGTCGAGTTGGCGCTCTGGGTGAAGCCGATGCGCACCTCGTTGCCGCCGCTCGAGCCGGTGAGCGTGATGTTGAAGCACTGCACCGGGCCGGTGTACACGCTCTTCACCGGCGTGGTGCCGCCCGTGTCGTTGAGCTCCATGCCGATCCCGCAGCCCCACTTGGCGTTGGTCGCGTCGATCACCGTCGTGCCGCTGATGCAGCAACCACCCGTCGAGCAGATGTTGGCCGGCTGGGGGCTCGCGCAGGAGGAGCCGTCGGTGTAGCCGTACACGGCGCCCTGGATGGCGATCGGATCGCTGGCGTCACAGTTCCAGCCCGCCGCGTTCACCAGCTGGCTCGGATTCGCCGTGCAGGCGGTCCCCGTGGACCCGCCGGTGGAGCCGGAGCTGCTGCCGCCGGTTCCCGTGGCCGGGCCGCCGCCGGTTCCCGTGGCCGGGCCGCTGCCGCCGTTCCCCGTGGCCGGGCCGCTGCCGCCGTTCCCCGTGGCCGGGCCGCTGCCGCCGTTGCCACTGCCGGAGCCGCCGTTGCCGCTGCCGGAGCTGTTGCCGCTGCCGGAGCTGTTGCCGGTTCCGGTCGTTTCGGGGGTGGTGGTCGGCTTGGCGCAGCCGAAAACGAACAGGGAGCCGAGCAGAACAAAGCGAACGAGGGATCGGCGCATAGGGGACCTCCTAAGAGCGGTGAAGCACGCGAGAGCGGTGAAGCACGCGCGATTCGAGGCCCGGAACGATAGCCCAGATCGGGTCGCGGCGACAGGGCCCGCCCGACGCTGGGCGTCTTGACTCACCCGCAACGTGGAATCATCGAAACGAAGCCAAACCGTAACAACCTTGTTAGACGGCGCGGTTCACCGATCCGATATCGCTCGTGCATGTCCAATCTTCGACGAAAAGCAGTGGTACTTGCCTTGGCTTCGGTGGGTTTCGCCTGTTCGAGCTCATCCGGAACGGGAACCGGCGGCTCCGGTGGTGGGGCGGGAAATGGGGCGGCGGGCGCGGGAACCGGCGGTAGCAGCGCGGCGGGCGCGGGCGGCGGCGCAGCGGCTGGCACGGGCGGCGGCGCGGTGGCGGGCGCGGGCGGCAGCGCGGTGGCCGGCGCGAGCGGCGCGGCAGGCGCAGCGGGCAGCGGCGCGGCAGGCTCGGGCGGCGGCGCGGCGGGCGCAGCCGGCGGCGCGGCGGGCGGCGGCCTCGCGGCCGACGTTCAAAACATCGTCATCATCTACGCCGAGAACCGGAGCTTCGACGGCCTCTTCGGCAAGTTCCCCGGGGCGCACGGCCTCAGCGAGGTGGTGGATTCTTCCGGCGCGCCGACGGCGGCCTACATTCCGCAGAAGGATCGCGACGGAACGACCGTCCTTCCCAAGCTCCCCCAGACCTGGGGCGGCGCCACCGCGTCGGGAAACCCCACGGTCGTGACCCAGGCCCAGACCGACAACCTCGCCAACGCGCCGTTCTCGATCGAGACCGGGTTCGTGGCGAACGGCGGCGCGATGCTGACCACGCTGGACGTGACGCGCGATCTGACCCATCGATTTTTCGAGAACATCATGGAGATCAACGGCGGCACCAACGACATGTTCGCCGCCTGGCTCGACGCCGGCGGGCTCACCATGGGTCACTGGGACTACAGCAAGTCGAAGCTCTACGCGCTCGCCCAGCAGTACGTGCTGGCGGACAACTTCTTCGAGGGGGCCTTCGGCGGCTCGTTCCTCAACCACCAGTACCTGATCTGCGCCTGCGCGCCGTCGGTCCCGGCCTCGTTCCTCACCACCACCACCCCGCCCGCGTCGGTCAACATGCTCGGGACGCCAAACAGCAAGGGTGTGCCGCAGCTGGCGCTGGGCTCGACCTCGCCTGCCTCTGCGCTGACGGGAGCGCCGTCGTTCGTGACGGGAGCTATCGCCCCGATCGACTACTTCGGCACGGGCGACGGGTACCGCGCCGTCAACACGATGCAGCCGGCCTATCAGCCGAGCGGCAACTCTCCCCCCGTCGGCGCGACGGACCTGCGCTACGCCGACCCGGTCAACGGCAGCACGCTGCCGCCCCAGGTGCAGACGACGGTCGGCGATCTGCTGACCGCCAAGGGCGTCGACTGGGCCTGGTACGCGACCGCCTGGGACGCGGCGACCACCGACGGGACGACGCCCGCCGGGTCGACGCACACGGTGATCTACGCGCCGTCCGGACCGCGCAGCAGCCCGGACTTCCAGACGCATCACCAAGCGTACAACTTCTTCGCCCGCTTCGACCCGGCCACGCACGCCTCCGAGCGCGCGGCGCACCTCAAGGACTACAACAAGCTGCTGCTCGACATCGCGTCCGGCACGCTGCCGGCAGTTTCCTGGTACAAGCCGACCGGCAACCTGAACCAGCACCCCGGCTACGCCAACGTCGACGACGCCGACGCGCACATCGGCGCCCTCGTCGACATGCTCAAGGCGGGGCCGCAGTGGAAGAACATGGTCATCATCATCACGTACGACGAGTACGGCGGTCAGTGGGATCACGTCGCGCCGCCCAAGGGCGATCTCCTCGGCCCCGGCACGCGTATCCCGGCCATCATCGTGTCGCCGTTCGCCAAGAAGGGGACGGTCGACCACACGCCCTACGACACCGCCTCGACGCTCCGTCTCATCACGAAGCGGTTCGGCTTGACCCCACTGGCGGGCGTCACCAAGCGCGATCAGGCGCTGGTGGCTGGTGGCGGCTCGGCGATGGGCGACTTGACCGGCGCGCTCACGCTCCCGTAACGCCAGGGCAGCCTGCGCCGCTGCTTCTCGATAGCCGTCGCCTCGTTCCGGGGCGGCGGCTATTTTTTTGTCAGGTCGGCGTCGGTCAGCGTCTTCAGGAAGGCGATGACGTCGTTGATCTCGCCCTTGTTGAGCGCCGGCGTGCCGCCCGGCTTGCCGCCGAAGGGGCGCTCGCTGTTGACGTTCTTCTTGTCGTCGCCGGGCAGGTCGTCGAACGCGTCGAGCTTGCCGCCGACCTTGGGGTACCACTTGCCGGGATTGGTGTCGCGCGCGACGTAGAACGCCAGCACCTGGTCGAGGGTGTGGAATTGCCCGTTGTGGAAGAAGGCGCGTCGCAGGGCGACGTTGCGCAGCGTCGGTACGCGAAATTCGCCGCAGTACGGCCTGTGACCGGCGAGGTCCGTGCGCATCGGTCCGCAGAGCCCGAGGTCGTGAAAGGCGGGGTCGGCGTTCGCGGGGAGCGTGTGGTTTCGCGGGACGCCGAGCGCGTTGTAGCCAAAGTCGGTGAAGTTGGGGAACCCATCCTGGCGGATGCCGCTCGGGTGACAGCTGGCGCAGTTCCCCTTCTTGGGATCGTTGAAGAGCGTCAGCCCACGCTGCTCGGCCTCGCTGAGCGTGCCCTGCCGTCGCAGGTAGGCGTCGTAGCGGCTGCTGTACGGATAGAAGTCCTTCGGGCTCTGCTGGAACACCTCCAGGCACTGGAGGAGCGCGGTCGATCCCCGCACCGGCTCCGAGAAGACGTCGTCGCCGAACACGGTCCGGAACTGGGCTGCCAGGGGGCCGCGCGCGACCCGCGCCACGACGCTGTCGACGTCGGGATTGGCCATCTCGAATTTCGAGGTCAGCGGCAGCCGCGCCTGATCGTGCGTGGTGTCGGCCCGGCCGTCCCAGCCGTGACCGCCGGTCGGTCCCTGGTCGACGCTCTCGTCGACGGCCTCGTCGAAGTGATGCTCCGAGAAGGGCGGCAGCGCCTGCAGGTAGCGCAGCCCTGGCGCGGCGCGGAGGCCGACGCTCTTCATGTCGCTGCCGCCGAGCTGCGTGGAGCGCGCGTTCGGCGGGCCGTAACCGAAGCGGGGATCGTGACAGCTGGCGCACGACATCTTCCCCGAGACGGAGAGCTGCGGATCGAAGAACAGCCGGCGCCCGAGCTCGGTCATCGCCGCGGCGGTCGGCCGACGGCTGAAGCGCTCCGCCGCGTAGAACGATTTCGCGGCCGCCGTGGCGGCGGTCGGTTTCGGTGGCACCGGCGGAGGCGCGGCCGGTTTGGCGGGCGCTGGTGCCGCCGGTGAAGCTGCGGGGACGGCCTTCTCGTTACAACCGCCGGCCACCACAACGCCAGCGACGAGCCAGCAGAGACCGACGTTCATCAGCGGAGCGGAGCTGTGGCGCGCAGTGCGCGGATCTTGCACGAGGCGGATCTTGCACGAGATCGACGTCGCGCGCGTGACATCTGGCGGCCGTCAGGGCGCGTTTGCGGGGGGCGGAGCGCAGGACGAGGGCATCCGGTCCGCAGTCCCACCGTCTTTCTGGCACGACGCGGCCTGGTTCAGCGGGTTGAGGGCGCTCACCCGCGCCTGACAGTCCTGCGACGGGGGATTCACGGGATATTCGTACTTCGTGGGGCCACAAACGACGGCCATGCCGGTCCGCGACGTGTCGAGCGACTCGATTTGCGCGATGAGGTTGCCCTGACCGTCGATAAAGTTAGAGGTCGGACCGTCGTTCGACACCTGCAGGCAAGCAGCCGTCATCCGTGGCGTAACCCGCCGGCAGCGGCGCGGCTCCGCCCGACGACGAGGAGCCGCAAGACGCGGCGGCCAAGACCAGCGTGACGAACGACATTCCACCATTGAGCTCCAAGATCGCGCATCCGGTAAAAAGTCTCGCTGCTTGGCCGCTGGACCAGTTGCGCGGCCTGGTCAGCCCCGGCGGACGGAGATGGCCAGCTTGGCGACGCTCTTGACCACGTGGGGGACGCGCTTGAGGAGGTTGATCGAGGGGGGGCGCTTCTCGCGGACGGCGAAGGGGATCTCGACGACCTTCTTCCCTTCCCTGTGCGCGCGGATGACGAACTCGCTGGCGAAGACGTCGCGATCGAGCACGCAGCGGCGCGCCGTCTCCAGCAGCGCCTCGCGCCGGAAGGCCTTGAGGCCGTGCGTGTCGGTGCCGGGGAAGCGGCAGACGACGCGCAGCATGCCGTTGTAGACGCGGGTGGCGGTGCGCCGGAACAGCGGCCGTTGATCGTTGGAGCCGACCATCGCCTTCGACCCGACGACGAGGTCGGTGTCGCTCCGCTCGAGCAGCGCCATGGCGCGCGCGTAGAACTCGGTGTCGAGCAGATCGATCTCGTCGGAGATGACGTACGTGCCGCGCGCCTCGAGAATCCCCTGTTTCAAGGCCAGGCCGTAGTTGGGCTGGCCCACCGACAGCATGCGGACCTGCGGGTGCTCGAGCTCCAGCTCGCGACCGATCTCGATGGTCCGATCGCGCGAGCCGTTCTCGCACAGCAGAAGCTCGTAGCTCCAGCCGAAGCGGCGCAGCTTCTCCTCCAGCTCCAGCACCGACCCGCGCAGGATCCCCTCTTCGTTGTAGACGGGGATGACGATCGACACGTGCGGTGCATCGGAGAGACGCGGGGCCTCCGCGACGTGCGGCGCTTCGCTCATGACCCGCTCCCGGCCGCGTCGACCAGCGCCGCCACCTCGCGCCCGGCCAGCACGCAGTCCTCCATGGCGTTGTAGGTCCAGGCGCCGTACCGCCCCCGCGGGTGGATGCCGTTGGCCTCGAGAAACGCGAAGATCGTGCGCGTCGCCTGGTAGTAGTGCTGGTCGAACACCACGTAGGCATATTCGATCTGCTTCTCTTCCGCGAACAGCACGTCGTTCGCGCTGCCGAGGGCCCCCGCCTCGACCAGCGCGGCCGTCGTGTCACGCACGGTCGCCTCGCTGATCGGCCCGCGGTCCGCCATCTCCACGCAGATCGAGGAGCGCCCCTCGGGCGCCATGCTGGCCATGGCGGTCGAAAACACGTTCACGCGGTAGAAGGGATACCGCTGCTCGGGGACGTAGATCCAGTGCCAGTCGGCCGGCGGCTTGCCGCGCGCGCCGATGTTGAGGTAGCGCAGCGTCGTGCAGCGCAGGCGCGCCGCCTGGCGCTCGACCTCGGGCGGCAGCTCCGGCATCCGTTTCAAGAGCTCGGGCAGCGGGATGGTGGCGACGAGCGCGCGGTAGGGGATCCGCTCGCCGCCGACGACCACCTCGCGCCGCCGCCAGTCGATCGTGTCGGGATTGGCGCGCGTGTGCACCTGGCCGCCGGTCATGCGCGTCGTGAGCGCGCGGGTGAAGGTCTCGATCCCGCCCGCCTTCGGGTAGAGGAAGCTCTGGTTGTAGCCCATCTCCGGCGGACCCGCGCCGACCGCGCCGGCGATCACCTGCTCGAGGTTCGGCAGCGGCACGAAGCGAGAGCACCACTCCGCGGTGATCTCGCGCGGGTGCACCCCCCAGATCTTCTCGTTGTAGGGGATCATGAAGTGCTTGGAGATCCCGGCCCCGAAGTGCTGAAGGCAATATTCCTCGAAATTGGCAGGAGCGACGGCCGGCGCCGCGGCGGGCTTCGAAGCCGTCGACGAAGCGGTCATCGAAGCGCTGTTCGAGACACCGGCGCTCGCCACCCGCGCCTCGATCACCCCCAGCAGGCACTCCTTGATCACCTCGGGCGGCAGCCCGTTCAGGTTGGCCTGGTAGGGATAACGGGTGAGGACCCCGTGCGAGAAGATGCGCGCCTTGCGGGCGATCGGCGTCATCTGGCCGGGGAGGAGCTCCTCGACCATCTGCTTGATGGCAGGGTCGCGCAGGTGCAGCCAGTGGCCCGTCTTGTCGAAGCGGTGGCCTTCGCGCTCGTCGGTGCGCGCGTGCCCGCCGAGGCGCTCCTCGCGCTCGAACAGCACCCAGGGGGCGCGCAGGTGGACCGCCGTCGAGATGCCGGTCAAACCACCGCCCAGGATCACCACCGGCCCGTCGGGCGAATGCCCGCTTTGGGCGCCGCTGCTCACCCGCCGTCACTTAGCACGAAATGCCCCTTTTCGGGCGGAGCGCGCCAGGGGCCGTTACTTAGTAGTATCCGCGGCGTGACGCGCTCCGATAGGTCGGCCGCGCCGCTCCCCGCGGCGGAGCGTGCCCGCGTCCTCGACTTCGAGCACCGCAAGCGCGAGCGCAGCGTCTGGCCGCGGGTGCTCTCGCTCCGTTATCTGACGACGGCGCTCGGGCGCCTCGGGCGTGGCACCTCGTCCGTCGACGCCGCGCCGGTCCCCCGCCCCCCCGCCGGCACCGTGTCGATCACCTTCGTGGGCCACGCCACGGTGATGATCACGACCCCGGGCGTGCGCCTCCTGGCCGATCCGCTGCTGGAAAATTCGTTCTACGGGATCCGGCGCGCGCAGGCGGCCGGGCTCGCCGACGAGGATCTGGACGACGTCGATCTGGTGCTGGTGACGCACGCCCACCGCGACCACCTGTCGAGGGGCAGCATCGTGCGAATCGCGCGCAAGGCGGTGCTGATCGTGCCACCCGGCTGCACCAGCCTCGTGCGCGGCCTCGGCTTCGCGGACATCGTCGAGCTCGACCCCGGCAGCAGCCATCAGCTCGGCGACGTCGAGGTCACCGCCGTGCCGGTGCGCCACTCGGGGACGCGCGGCCTCGGCGACTACGTTCGCCGCGGCGCCTGCGGCTACGTGGTGCGCGCGCGCGCGGCGTCGGCGTCGGCGTGCGCCTATCTGGCCGGCGACACCGGCTATTTCTCCGGCTTCGCCGAGATTGGCCGGCGCTTTCACCCCGACGTGGCGCTGCTGCCGATCGCCGGCTACGAGCCGGCGGCGTTTCGCGAGGAGCACCTGTCGCCGCTCGACGCGCTCTACGCGTTCGACGATCTGGGGGCGCGCCTCTTGATTCCCACCAGCTACGGATCGTTCCCCCTCAGCTACGAACGGCTCGACGCCCCGCTGGCCTGGCTGCAGGCGCTGGCGCGCGAGCGTGGGTTCGCCCGCCCGGACAGCGACCGAAAGGTCGCGATCCTCGAGCACGGCCAGACGCTGCACGTGCGGATGCACGCTTGACCCACCCGACGGGCCGAGGTCAAACTGCGGCTCCTTTTATTAACCGGAGGTGAGGCGATGAAAACGTTGAAGTTCTTGGGCGCGGCCGTTCTTCCCCTGCTGATGTTCGCAGGTTGCAAGGGGGGCGGTTCGGGCGGGCCGGCGACCACCGATGACTTCTGCATGCAGTACACCGCGGCCATCTGCCAGATCGCGACCAACTGCGGCGTTCCGCTCGCCCACTGTACCGCCCAGCAAATGGCCGAATGCGAGACGATGGCCGCCAGCGCGACGGCCGACGGGATGCGCGTCTTCACCCCGAGCAACGTCGGCGACTGCATCGGCAAGCTGAAGGCGGCCTATGGCTCGACCAACCCGATCACCCCCTCGACGATGGCCAGCATCGATCTCGGCCTGTAACTACGTCTTTCAGGGCAAGGGTGTTCAGCAGACCAGCAGCTGCACGACGCAGTTCGACTGCGCGGGCACGACCAACGGATCGATCATCTGCGACGCCTACTCCCACCTCTGCGCCACGAGTACCAACACGGCGCTCGGGGCGCCGTGCGGGAACGCGGGGCAAGTCTGCGCGCAAGACAGCTACTGCGCGCCCAACGCTTCAAACGCGCGGCTCTGTATGGCCGAAGGAATGAGCGGCGACGCCTGCACGACCGTCCCCTGCAATCACTCGTTCCGCTGTGCCGCCGGCACTTGCACCGACCTGGTTCAGGCGGGAGGCACTTGCACGACCAACAGCGACTGCGCCTCGGCCGCGCCCTACTGCAATCCTTACACGAACCCGCCCACCTGCGGGATCGGCCTCCAGTTCGCGGCCCAGTCCCCCTCCTGCCTGTGCGTCGCTGATGGGACGAGCTGTCCGACGGCCACCCCGACAGGCGCGGGCGGCCAAGGTGGCAAGGCTGGGCAGACCGGTGGGGCTGGTGGGGCCACCATCTCGGGCGCCGCTGGCGCAGCCGGGGGCCACGCCGGCTCGGCCGGAGGCGCGGGCGGCGCAGCCTAGCTTGGCAGCCTAGCTCGATGGACGACCGATGATGGAGCGCGTGCGCGCGGCCCTGGGCCGCGTCCCGACCTGGGCCTGGGCGCTGGCGTTCGCGCTGGCGCTCTGCCTGCCACGGCTGGGGGCGTCCGGCTTTTGGGATCCGTCGGAGCTGCGGCTGGCCGAGCAGGCGCGCGACATCGCCCGCTCGGACAGCCTGTTCGATCCGACGGTCGCCGGAAAGTACCCGGCGCGCCCGCCGCTCGATCTGTCGCTGGCTGCGCTCGGCATTCGTCTGTTCGGCGCCAGCGAGCTCGGCGCGCGGCTCTTCTTCGCCTTCTGCGCGATCGGGGCGCTGATGGCGATCTACTGGGCCGGCGCGGGCCTTCTCCGCAAGCGCGCCGGCCTGCTGGCGACGCTGGCGCTCGGCACCACGCCGCTCTTCGTGCTGGAGGCGCGCCAGCTCACCTCGGACGCGCCGCTCATCGCCGCGCTGGCGCTGGTGCTGGGCGCGCTCGGCCGCTACGCCTGGCCGCCCGACGGCCGCCGCCGCGTGCGCGATCTGCTGCTCGGACTTCTCGGCCTCGTCGTCGGCGTCCTGGCCGGGGGCGCGATGTCGGGCGTGGTGCTCCCGCTCCTGGCCCTGACCGCCGCGCTGGCGATCGGACAGGGGCTGGTCCCGGTCGCCACCGCCGCCGTCGAGGACGGAACCGGCGCGCTGGCCGAGGCGGGGATCGGTCGCGACATCGCCGCCGAACGCCCGTTCGGCGCCAGCACCTGGCGCCCCTCTGCGCGCGGTTTCTGGGCCTTCGCGCTCCTCACCGTGGCGGCCGCCGTGCTGCTGGCGGTCGGCCTCGGCCACATCGTGGCCGGCAAGTATTCGTGGCTGGTCGGCGGTGTCCCGCGCAGCGGCGCGCCGGCCCACACCTTCGAGACGCTGGTCCGAGAGCTCGGCTTCGGGCTCTTCCCCTGGAGCGCGGTTGCGGTGTTCGCGCTGGCGCGGCCGTTCATTCGCCTCGACGCCGACGGCAGCTCCGGGCCGCGCGGCAACCCGCGCCTGGCGTTCGTCGAGCTCTACCTGCTGCTCTTCGCCGGCATGGGCTACGCGCTCTCGAGCTACCGCGACATCGTGCTCGGTCAGGCCCGCTACGAGGCGCTTCCCGCCATCGCGCTGGCGATCGGCGCCTTCCTCGACGAGGCGCTGGAGGGTCTGCGCCCCGAGCCGGTGGCCGGCCTGCTGATGGCGACCGGGACGATGGTCGTCGCCCGCGACTTCTATCTGTCGCCCGAGGATCTCGGCCTCCGTCCACCTGTTCGACAAGGTCCACTGGCCCGCGAACATCGCCGTCGGCAATCTGATCCTCGGTGTCGGCCTGCTGGCGGCGCTGGGCGTCTACGCCGGTCTGGCGGCCCGCCCGAGGGCCCTCGGCCACGTCGCGCCCGGTGACGCGGACGCGGCGCCGAGCGGCGGGAAGCGGCGCCAGGCCGTCGCGCGCGCCTTCACCGTCCTCGGCCGCTACGGTCTGCAGGGGGCGGTCGCCTGCGCGCTGTTCTTCGCCTTCTACCTTTCGCAGCTGATCGTCCCGGCGCTGTCGACCCACCTGTCGTTCAAGCCGGTGCTCGAGTCGTACACCAAGTTCGCCAAGCACGGCGAGAAGATCGGCCGCTACCGCGTCGAGGGGCACGGCTCGACGTTCTACAGCCAGGAGACGCTGGTCGATCTTCCCACGCAGGATCGCGTGATCGCCTTCGTGCGCGATCCCAACCGGGTCTTCGCGCTGGTGGCCGCCTCCGAGCTGGCGCCGCTCGATTCGGCGTTCAAGCAGGCGCAGGTGCCCTACTACGTCATCGACGGATCGTCGTCGCGCTTCCTGCTGCTCACCAACCAGCTCGAGCCGGGCCAGCGCGATCAGAACCCGCTGCTCAAGGACGTCTGGTTTCCGCCGCCCGGCGCCGCCGCCGACGCCAAGCCGCCCTGGAGCTGGCGCGTCCCCGTCTCGGCGACCTTCGAGAACGCCATCGAGCTGGTCGGCGCCGACTTCCCCGCCGAGATCCGGCGCCCGGGCAAGATCCCGCTCGACCTCATCTTCAAGGTCAAGGCCAAGGCCCCCGGCGGCTACAAGATCTTCGTTCACTTCGACGGCCCGGCAGCGCCGCGCGTGATCGGTGACCACGATCCGGTGAACCACGCGTTCGGCACCACCTATTGGCTCCCCGGCGAGTACGTGCGCGACCACTACGAGACCGACGTCCCGCTCATGACCACGCCCGCAGGCACGTACACCGTCTACATGGGCTTCTGGCCGGGCGGTGACGGGAAGCGGCTCAAGATCACCGACGGCCCCAACGACGGCCAGGATCGCGTTCGCCTGGGAACGCTGGAGATCAAGTAGTGCGCGAGACCCGACGGGCTCTGCCCTGCGAGGCGCGTCGCGGGGGATCAAAAGGACCCTTCGAGGGGCCTTTTTTAAGTAGACTGGAGCGTGGGATGACGCGGCGAGGGAAAGATCGGCGAAGGCGAGAGGTCACTGTTCCATCCGATCGCCGCGGCAGCGGCCCGGACCGCCGCGTCCACACGCGCGTCACCGTCGACATCGAGGTCGACTACAAGAGCGCCGACAACTTCCTCTTCGCGTACATCACCGACATCAGCGCGATGGGGATCTTCATCCGCACCAACGCGCCCGAGGCGCCGGGGACGAAGCTCAATCTCAGCTTCGCGCCGCAAGGCGGCCCGCGCCTCAATCTCGAGGGGCGCGTCATGTGGGTGAATCCGTTCCGCCCCGGGAGCTACGACAACATCAACCCCGGCATGGGTGTGCAGTTCGTCGATCTGTCGGCCGAGCAGCGCGAGCAGATCGTCAACCTGGTCCGCACCTTCGCCTATCTCTCGGACGACGAAGAGCCCAAAGGCAACAGCTAGGCGCGCTACTGCGCCCCGCGCCTCGAGCTCCCACCGCGCGCCGCTCGGATCGCCGGCAGCTTCGTCTGGATGCTGCTGCGCCAGGCGCCCTCGGAGGCCGCCGCCGCGGCCAGAGGGGAAGCCAACCCCGAGGCCGCGAACGCCGCGGTCGGGCTGTCGAAGGCGATGTACGCCCGGACGGTCGATCCGCAGTTGAGCGGGTCGGCCGTGCCCGTTCCCTGCTGGCCGACGTCGAGAAGTCCTTGGGGCAGCTCATTGAGAAAACCCCACGCCGTCGGCAGACCGCCGGAGTCCATCACGAGATAGGATCCCAGGTTGTCGATGTCGCCTGCGCCCGTCCCAACGTTCAGAAACGTGACGGTCAGCGCGCCACCGCTGTCGGCGTAGCTCTGGGGCACGAGCGCGGCCGGGGGAGCCGTCCCGTCGAGCGGGGTCTCGAGCGCCAGCGCGATGCTGGTCATCGGGGTGAAGAGATCGCTGCCGTCAGTGCTCTGCTCGATGTCGACGAGGATCCCTGTCTCGCCCGGCGCCAGGCAGCTCTGCGAGTAAATTCCCGAGCCGACGTCGCCGACGGAGCCCGTCACGTAAGGCTGCAGCAGCTCGACCGGAGCGCTGCCCTGACTGGTGTTCCACTCATAGCTGCCAGTCGAGACGTGGACGAAGCAATTCATCGTCGAGCCGAGATTCCTGACAGGAACCGCGAAATCAACGAACTGGGGGGTGCTGGCATCGGTGAACAGGTAGCCGTCGCCGATGGCGAAGTCGGCGCCGCCAGCGCTCAGGGTGAGGGGGATCTTCTTGCGCAGCAGCGTGACGCCGCTGCACATGCCGGTCGAGCCTCCGCTGATGGTCGCGGCATTATCCGTCGTCGCGGTGGGTGCCCAGCCTGCGGTCATGCCTCCCCCGTTCCCACCGCCGCATCCGCCGGCCATCATCATCCCCACGGCGCCGCACAGAGTCAGACCGCGTCCGTCCACGCCTCGCACGGTATCATCTCCAGGCTGTGGACCGTCTTGGACGAGATCCCAGCTGACGGGCGGCTCGCCGTCGGGCAAGGCGGCGAATCGAACGCAAAGACGCCCGCGCAACCCAAGCTGCGCGGGCGCCCCGGCTCCGAGCGAACTACTCCAGCGCGGTCAGCAGGGTGGAGAAGTACGACGTCAGGCTGTCCCAAGGGTTCGGCAGGTCGTCGTTGGTCAGGTAGATGTACTCGACGTACTGCCGCGCCTGCTGGACGAACGTGGTGTTCATCGCCGAGACGGCGTAGGGGATGACGCCGAAGTTCGAGGGCGGGTAGCTCGACCACTGGGCGAGGCTGGAGATCGAGGGGACCCCGTTGCTCTCGTAGATCAGCATGGTGTCGACGGCCCCGATGTACGCCGCCGGAACGTCGGTCCCGGGGTTACCGACGGTGTGGTTGAACCCGAGGCTCTTCGCGTACTGCGACAGCGTCTGGTAGTGGGCCACGTCGCTGGTGGAGTTCGACTGCTCGTCGAAGAAGATCCCCTGCAGCGTCGGGTAGAACGACTTCCACTGGTCCATCTCCGACTCCATCGAGGCGATGCTGTGGCTGCCGTAGCCGGTGGCCACGTAGCCGATGACCTCGATGTGCGCGGCCTGCAGGGCGGCGATGCCGCTCGTGTAGGCGCTGCTCTTCGAGGACCCCGGCCCGTCGCTCGGGTTGACGATGGCCACGACGTGGACCGTCGGGTGCGCCACGGCGGCGGTGATGATGGCGTTCCAGGAGGAATCGCTCGGGTCCGTGTACAGAGGAACGATCGTGCCCGCCGCGGTCGAGCTGGTCGAGCCCGACCCGCCGCTGCCGGTCGATGAGCTGCCACCCGTGCCACCGGTCGAGATGACGACGCTGCCGCCGGCCCCGCTGCCACCCGTGGAGGTGCCAGTGCTGCCGCCCGTGGTCGTGCCGGCGCCGCCGCCCGTGCTCGAGCCAGTGCTGCCGCCCGTACCGTGCCCCGTGCGCCCGCCCGTGGCCGTGCCGACGCTGCCCGAGGTCCCGCCGGTCGTGGGCGAGCCGCCCTGGCCGGTTCCCCCGGTCACGATGGCGCCCCCGGTCGCCGTCGCGCCGGTGGAGCTGCCGGTCGCCGTCGCGCCGGTCGAGCTGCCAGTCGCCGTAGTTCCGGTCGAGCCGCCCGTCGCCGTCTCGCCGCCGGTTGCGGTCGAGCCGCCGCTGGCGGTCGAGCCGCCCGTCGCCGTCGCGGGCGATCCGCCAGCACCGGTCGGGGCCACCGAGCCGCCTTGCCCGGTCGAATGCGAGGCGCCGGTCGGCGCAGAGCCGCCGGTCGCCGTCGTGGAGCCTCCCGTGTCAGACGACTGCCCTGTCGACCCACCCGTTCCGTCAGATCCCGAAATACTAACCGGTTGCGCACATGACCAGACGAACGAAAGGCCACAGAACAGGACTGCAGGGACAACTACACGATAGCGCATCAGCACCTCCGGGTAACCAGTACGGGGCCACACGAAGTTCAGACGTGTAGGTTCGATCCCGCCATGTGACCGCGGCGCCTGGCCGCCTATCGGGCGGCACGTCGTCGGGCATGGTTCGCTGCGCTCTCCGCCGCCTTCGGCGACGCCCTCCTTGGCCCCCTATCGGGCGGCACGTCGTCGGGCATGGTTCGCTGCGCTCTCCGCCGCCTTCGGCGACGCCCTCCTTGGCCCCCTATCGGGCGGCACGTCGTCGGGCATGGTTCGCTGCGCTCTCCGCCGCCTTCGGCGACGCCCTCCTTGCGCGGGCTGCTAGACTGCGCGACCAGTGAGTCGCAAGGAATCGACACCGACACCGACATCGATCAACGCCAGGCGCGGGGCTGATGAGCCCGACTTCATCGTCGTGAAGGGGGCGCGCGAGCACAACCTCGCCATTGATGAGCTGAAGATCCCCAAACGCTCGCTGGTGGTGTTCACCGGCGTTTCGGGGTCGGGAAAATCGTCGCTGGCGTTCGACACGCTCTACGCCGAGGGGCAGCGCCGCTACGTCGAGTCGCTGTCATCTTATGCGCGGCAGTTTCTCGGGCAGATGGAGAAGCCGAAGTACGAGCAGCTCCGGGGCCTCTCGCCCACGATCGCCATCGAACAGAAGTCGGCCTCGTCGAACCCACGCTCGACGGTCGGCACGGTGACGGAGATCTACGACTACCTCCGCGTCCTCTACGCGCGCGCCGGCGAGCAGCGTTGCCACCTGTGCGGCGGCGAGGTGTCGGCCCGCTCGGCGGCCGAGATCGTGGACGAGCTCCTCACCCTGCCGCCGAAGACGAAGGCCACGCTGATGGCGCGCAAGGCGGAGAACCGCAAGGGCGAGTTCCGTGAGGTGTTCGAGGAGGCGCGCAAGGCGGGCTTCTCGCGCGTGCGGATCAACGGCCTCATCCAGCGGCTCGAGGACGTCACCGCGCTCGACAAGAAGAAGAAGCACACCATCGAGATCGTGATCGACCGGGTCAGCATCGACGCCGCCGAGCGCGCGCGGCTGACCGACTCGGTCGAGACGGCCGTCAAGGTTGGCGCCGGCTCGGTGCTGGTCGCCGTCGAGGGGGAGACGCGCGAGCGCGCCTACAGCGAGGCGCGCGCCTGCCCCGACTGCGGCGTCGGGCTCCCTGAGCTCTCGCCGCAATCGTTCTCGTTCAACAGCCCCCTCGGCATGTGCGTCGACTGCAACGGGCTCGGCTCGAGCCTGGAGATCGACGTCGATCTCGATCGTCCCCGACTGGAACGTCTCCATCAGCGACGGGGCGATCGAGCCCTGGGGCGAGCGCGCCGGAAAAGAGTCGGGCTGGACCGCCAACGTGGCGAACGCCGTCTCGCGCGAGTTCGGCATCCCGCTCGACAAGCCCTGGAAGGGCCTCACCCCGCGGCAGCGCGAGATCATGCTGTTCGGGACCGGCGAGAAGCGGGTGAAGGTGAGCTGGAACGGCAAGCACGGCGCCGGCTCGTGGGCCATGCGCTTCTCCGGCGTGGTGAACACCATCAAGAAGCGGATGCAGGAGTCGTCGTCCGAGGTGACGCGCCAGTGGTACGGCAAGTACTTCCGCGATCAGCTGTGCCGCGCCTGCAACGGTCAGCGCCTGCGCCCTGAATCGCGCGCCGTGGTCCTGGCGCAGAAGAGCCTGGTCGACGTCACCGCGATGACCGTCTCCGGCGCCTCGAAGCACTTCGGGGAGCTGGGGTTAAAGGGCGCGCGCGCGCAGATCGCCACCGAGATCCTGAAGGAGGTGAACGCGCGGCTCGGCTTCCTGCTCGACGTCGGCCTCGAGTACCTGACGCTCGATCGCGCCGCCGCCACGCTGTCGGGCGGCGAGGCGCAGCGGATCCGGCTGGCGTCGCAGCTCGGCTCGGAGCTCTCGGGCGTCATGTACGTGCTCGACGAGCCGTCGATTGGCCTGCACCAGCGCGACAACCTGCGGCTCATCGCCACGCTGCGCCGGCTGCGCGATCTCGGCAACAGCGTCATCGTCGTCGAGCACGACGCCGAGACGATCGAGTCGGCCGACCACGTGGTCGACTTCGGCCCGGGCGCGGGGCGCCTGGGCGGTCGGGTGATCTCCGCGGGAACGCCCGACTTCCTGAAGGCCGACCCCGCGTCGCTCACCGGAAAGTTCCTGGCCGGGACCGAGCGGATCGAGGTCCCGACGCACGCGCCGCAAGCCGCAGGGGTTCCTGACGGTGAAGGGGGCCCGCGAGCACAACCTCAAGAACGTCGACGCCGCCTTTCCGCTCGGCGTGCTGGTGGCGGTCACCGGCGTCTCGGGCGCGGGCAAGTCGTCGCTCATCGGCGGCATCCTGCAGCCGGCGCTGCGCCGCAAGCTGCTGGGCGCCTACGACCTCATCGGCAAGCACGGCAGCGTCACCGGGATCGAGCAGCTCGACAAGGTGATCGACATCGACCAAAAACCAATCGGCCGCACGCCGCGCTCGAACCCCGCCACCTACACCAAGGCGTTCGACGCCATCCGCGACGTCTTCGCGCAGACGGCCGAGGCGCGCGCCTACGGCTATCAGCCGGGGCGGTTCTCGTTCAACGTGCGCGGCGGCCGCTGCGAGGCGTGCGAGGGGGACGGCGTTCGCCAGGTGGAGATGCACTTCCTGCCCGACGTCTACGTCACCTGCGAAGTCTGCCGCGGCAAGCGCTACAACGAGGCGACGCTGCGGGTGAAGTGGAAAGACCGCAGCATCGCCGACGTCCTGGAGACGTCGGTCACCGACGCGCTCGGCCTCTTCGAGCACCACCGCGTTCTGCGCGGGATCCTGCAGACGCTGTCGGACGTCGGCCTCGGCTACATCGCGCTCGGGCAGTCGGCGACGACGCTGTCGGGCGGCGAGGCGCAGCGGATCAAGCTGTCGCGCGAGCTCGCCAAGCGCGACACCGGCCGCACCTTCTACATCCTCGACGAGCCGACCACGGGCCTGCACTTCGAGGACGTGCGCAAGCTGCTCTCCGTGCTCGACCGCCTGGTCGCCGCCGGCAACACCGTCCTCGTCATCGAGCACAACCTCGACGTCATCAAGACCGCCGACTACGTGCTCGACCTCGGCCCCGAGGGGGGCGCGCGCGGCGGCGAGATTGTCGCCGCCGGCACCCCCGAGGAGGTGGCCCGCGTCGCCGGCTCCTACACGGGACAGTTCCTGGCGCCGATGCTCGGCATCCGCCGCGCCCGCGCCCGCGCCACCACGGCCGCCTGAGTCCCTCGCCCGCACGGCTCCACGAGCGGGCGGCAGAGCGGAGGCGCCACGCCGCGAAGTGGACGCGGCGCCTCCCGAACGATTGCTGATCGCTGGCGGATCGCTAAAACGCGAACGCTACCCGCCGTTCCCGCCCGCGCCGCCGGCGCCCGTGCCGCCGGTATAGAAGTAATAGTCGGCGGAGTAGGCGACGCTGGTCTCGGTGCTGACCGTGCTCGATCCGCAGCCGGTGCCGGGGGCCACGCCGCCCGCGGTGTTGAGCCGCTGCACGGAGGTGATGTTCGCGAACACGCCGGCTCCCCCCGTCGACGTCGCCTTCAGCAGCAGCCAGGGGATCGCGTCGCTGGTCGCGGCGTTGGCCTGCGCCACCTTCGTTCCGCTGATCATGCTCCCGTCGGAGGAGAGCCAGGTCGGCCCCACGCCGTGCGTCCCGACCTGCGCGAAGGTGGCGTCGGAGAGGATCGCGTCCGGCCCCTTCAGCACCCAGGAATAGGTGATGATCCCGGCGTCAGCGCCGCCGCCTGCCCCCCCCGCGCCGCCGCTGGCGGTGCAGGTGTAGACCTGCGTGCCGACCCCGTGGTCATGAATGGCGAGGGTGCTCCCGGACGGAACGGCGATCGCGCTCGGCACGTTGGCGGGCGGGGTGAGCCAGGCCGCGACGCCGCCGCCCGTGTAGAAGTAATAGTCGGCCGTGTAGGCGACGCGCGTGTCCATCCCCGACGTCGAGGAGTCGCACCCGGTCGCGGGCGCGGCCCCGCCGCTGGTGTTCAGGCGCTGGACGTAGGTGACGTTGCTGAAGACGCCCGTGCCGGTCGTCGACGACGCCCGCAGGAGCAGCCAGGGGATCGCGCCCGGGGCCGTGGCCGGTGCGTTGACCTGCTCCACCTTGATCCCGTTGACGACGCTGCCGTCGCTGGAGTTCCACGCAGGACCGATGGTGTGCGTCCCGACCTGGGCGCCGGTTGCGTCGAGCAGCTTCGCGTCGGGACCCTGCAGCACCCAGGAATAGGTGATGGCTCCGGCGTCCGCGCCACTTCCGGCGGCTCCGCCTGCTCCGCCGCTCGGTGTGCAGGTGTAGATCTGCACGCCCGTGCCCTGATCGTGGATGGCCAGCGTCGCACCGGCCGGCACCGCGAGCGCCGGCGGAAAGGTCGGTCCCCCCGTCCCCCCAGCGACACCGCCCGCGCCCCCCGCGACGCCGCCCGTGCCCCCGCCGACGCCGCCCCCTGCGGAGCCCGCGCTTCCGCCTGTCCCACCCACCGTCCCGGCTCCGCCGGCGACCCCGCCTGTCCCGCCCGCCATCCCACCGGTCGCGCCACCCGTTCCGCTGCCACCCGTGGCCGTGCCTCCAGTGCCCCCGCTCGTTTTCCCGCCCGCTCCGGTTCCGGCTGCCCCGCCGCTACCGCCCGTCGCCGCACCGCCGCCGCTCGAGCCGCAGCCCACCGCGAACAACAACGTTGCCGCTATTCCACCTATGGTCGTCTTTTTGAGTTTCATCTCTTCACGCCTCCTCGCGTTGCGAGGGATACGGCGCAAAGGTCGGCAAGTTTCTGCCCGGGATCCGTTTTTTTTCGGCGGACCCCGATCCGATAGCAAGGGCCTCGGAGGCCGAGGTCTCCAGATCGGCTCTTGCTAGAGGTCTTCCAGCGTCTTCAGCATCTCCGGCAGGAAGTGCTGCCGGATTTCGATCAGAGACGGCTCCTCGACGTATGGGACCATGCGGATGATCTCCCCGTCGGGTCCGAGGACGCTTCCCTCGACGAGGTCCTCACCGAACACCATCCGCTGAGGAGGAGGTGGGGCGTCCGGCGGCGGTGCCGGTGAGATGACGATCTTGGGTGCGGGCGCCCGTTGGACCGCGGCCGCAGGAGCCCGCGCCGCCGCGGCCAGCACCCGCGTTCGGGCAAAGTGGCGCCCGGCGCTCGGCGCAGCCAGCGAGATCTCGTCGAGCGAAAGCGCCCGCGCCGGCGACAACCCCGGCGCGGCAGCCTCCAGGAACACCAGCCCGAGCGCGCTCATCTGCACGCCCGGAAAAACGAACATCGCGCGCAGCCCTCCCAGCCGCGCGCGCAGGCTGGCGAGCGCGCGGTGAACACGCGTCCGGGCGGTGATCGCCGGCGCACCGACCCGCAGCGCCACCTCCTCGTAGGGCAGATCGGCGTGAAACCGCGCCAGCGCCGCCCGCCGCTGCGCCCGCGGCAACGCCGCCAGCGCCCGCCGCACCAGTCCCCGTCGCTCGCGCCCCAGCAGAGCCGCCTCCGGATCGAGCGGCCCCATGGGCGGATCAATCTCGTTCGCCAGTTCGTCCCGCCGCCGCTGAACCCGCCAGCGATCGATCGCCGCGTTCCGGCCCACCCGCTCGAGCCATGCCCCCGGATTTTCCGCCGCCGCGCCGCTCTCCAGCGCCGCGACAATCAGGTCCTGCGCCAGATCGTCGCCTTCGCCGTGTCCATGGCGACCCGCAATCTCACGCGCCTCGCTCCAGAGCTTCCGGTTCATGCTCATCACCTCCACCAGGATCGACGAGCCAACTCCGATTCCGTTCCCCTCGCCGTCAACCGTCCGCGTGAGCACCTGGACGTGCCAGACGAGCTGGAGAACTACCGATTCGGTCGCGGCTTCATTGCTGGATCTGAAGTCCGTACCGGAGCTCCCACCAGCTCCAGCGTCGGTGGATTTCGGAGAATCTCGGCCAAGGACCGAACTGGCGGTCCTTCACTCACGACCTCCACCTTGGGCGCCTTGTCTGACTTCTTCATGGCGCTTGCCCCCATGCTCGAAAGAGTAGCATGTCCCAGCCCAACGACTGCTTCAACGCGGCGCAAACAGGGCAAGTATCTTTCCGGATTCCTTGAAGAATTCGTCCAGCCTCTTTTTGTTTGACAGCAGGCGTTCGGCGCCGTTCTCGGAGACGGCATCGATGTTGATCACCCCCACGGGCCTGTGGCTCGTCATGAGGCCGAGGTGCTCTTCTGCGAAAATCGGGATCGTCAGAATGGCGGTCAAGTGCGCCGTTTTCTTCCGCTGCCATGGGAACAGATAGAAGTTGTCTCGGCACGGCCACCAGGGAGGTTGCTCGCTGTCCGAGCCGCGCAGATCGGCGACCAAGGTCTTGCGCTCCTTGAAGGCACGTCCGCAGATTCCCTGGCCCACGAAAAGCCATAGCCCGTTGTCTTGATGCGCGCCCTCGAAGCCACGATTCGCAAACCAGACGAACCGCCGAATGAACAGCGTGAAGGCCGATCGGCGGACGAACATGATGTTGATGCGGATGTCGGCTCCGAGCTTCAGGCCCTGCCCGGTGATCACGTTTCGAAATCCATCAAACAAGCCGGCGACGTAGACGTCCGCGACACGACGCGCCTGTCGCTGGGGCAAGAAATGCGTGAACGTCTCGTAGGTGGCGAGCGTGAGGATGTCGAGGACCGTAAAAAAGGCGACGGCCCGTTGCTGCACATTCTCCTTCGTCGCGCCGAGCAGCCAGGCGAGCGTCGGATGACTCGTCTCCTCGGCGACGACGAGCGGGACGACGACGAGCGGCGTGAGGGCAATCAGTAACTTCAGGAGATAAGAGAGCAGACTCTTAAACCACACGTCGCCTCCGAGAGATCGCCGGCGGATGACCGCGCGGCCGGGGCATTGTCCCTGCCGTCCATTGAGGCGTCAAATGGCCGCGTTCGGCGATTCCCCGACTCTGGCGAAACAGGAATCGCTGGGCGAAAACATCTGGCGGGGGCCCGCGGGGGGCCGCATCCCCCCGCGCGCGTAATGCTTCTCGCTCGAGCCGGCCGTAAGCCGGGTTCTGTTCCGGCGTTGCCGCCGGTGGTGGTCATTCCTCTGGGCCGGCCGTTGCCGGACGGCTCGTGCGACCAACTCGAGATCGAATCGACGCGGGCCACGCCGGCGGGTTGCCCCGCGATCTCGGACCGGTCTTGCTCCAGGTGGGGTTTGCCGTACCCCCCTCGTCACCGAGGGAGAGGTGCGCTCTTACCGCACCGTTTCACCCTTACCGTCGCCTTGCGGCGCCGGCGGTCTATTTTCTGTTGCACTGTCCTTCGAGTCACCCCGACTGGCCGTTAGCCAGCACCCTGCCCTGCGGAGCCCGGACTTTCCTCGACGGGCGCCCGAAGGGCCCGCCGCGACCACCTGTCCGGCTCGAGCGAGAAGCGGGGGGACTATACCGCGTTCAGCCCGCCGACGGGCGGGGCGACGATGCGTCTTCGCCCTTGTCGTCCTTCATCAGATCCTCCCAGTAGATGATCCGATGGCACGACGGGCAGGTCTCGATCGTCTGACCGCGCTGGATGACGATGTACAGCTGCGGCGGAATGTTCATGTTGCACCCCTGACAGGTGCCGCTGCGAACGCTGACCACGGCCAGCCCACGCCGCATCCGGATGCTGGCGTAGCGCTTGAGCACGTCTGGCTTCACCTGAGCCGCCAGCTTGTCGCGCTCGGCCCGCTGCTCGGCGATCTTCGCCTCGATCTCGGCCATGCGAGCCTTGGCCGCCTCGCCGTCCTTGGCCATCGAGTCCTTGAGCGCCTGAACGTCGCTCGCCTTGTCGGCGAGCAGCTTCTTCTTGGCGTCGACCGCCTCGACCAGCTTGGTGATCTCCCCCTCGCGCGTCGTCAGCCCCTCGCGGCGCTGCTCGATCTCGCGCTGGGCCGCCATGTACTCCTTCGAGTTCTTGGCCTGGGCCAGCTTGTGCTTGGCCCCCGCGACCTGGATCTCGTCCTCGGTCAGGAGCCCCTTCTGCTCGGAGTAATATTTCTCCGTCTCGCCGAGCGCCTGTCGCTCGGTGGCCAAGAGGCCTTCCACCCGGGCCACGTCGTTCTCGGCCGAGGCCAACTTCAGTGGGATGGCCTTGAGCGAGCTCTCCAGCTCCTGAATCTTCGCGTCGTGTGCCTGTAACTCTTCGAGTCGCTTAAGCTGATCGCGCAATGCGTTCCTCCGTATCGGGGACTATGACCGACGTCGACGTCACCGTGGCGTCGAGAGTGGGCCCACCTGGATTCGAACCAGGGACCAGGCGGTTATGAGCCGCCAGCTCTGACCGCTGAGCTATGGGCCCAGCCTTGTACGGAAACGCCGTGTACAAAGAAGGGGGGAAATCTACACCGCGGATCCTCGACTGTCGAGGCGAAGGACCGACGGAAAACGAGGATCACGAAGCAGCGGGCCGCGCGGCGCCTCGCCGGCGCCGGCGGCGGGTGGTTGCCGCGGCCACCAGCAGCGCGAATCCAGTGAGGCCCGCAGCTCCCGACAGACCGCCGTCGCCCGCCGCGGCGCAGTGACATCCGGAGCTGGAGGTGGGCCCGGTCCCGCCGTCGCCCATCCCACCATCGGCGCCCGCGCAGACGCCCGGATCCCAGATTGCCTGCATCTCTTCGTAGTTGCAGGTGTCGAGGCAGAGCTGCTGGACGCAGGGCTTGATGCCGGCGACCTGATCGTAGCTCATCACCGGCGTGACGGTCGCCCCTTCGTCCGTCGAGACGGCCAGCGCCCAGCCGTCGCTGTAGTTCTTGCCCGACAGGTAGAGCGTCGACTTCCCGGCGACAACGCGCTCGCCCAGACCCACCAGGTGCGGCTGGGGGTCGAGCGTCCAGGGTGAAAACGTCATCGCCCCGTCGGTCGACCGGTAGCCGGCGCCCATCGTGCCGCCCCCGCCGCCGGCAAGGTTCACCAGTGCGCCCACCAGGACCGTGCCGCTGGCGAGCCGCGCGAAGGCGCTCAGCGCCCCGTTGGCGACGGTCAGCGGCGTCGTGAAGGTCGCCCCGCCGTCGCGGGTCACCGCCAGCGTCTCCGCCGTGGTGGCGCTGGCCCGCAGGTAGACGAGATCGCTGTCGGCGCTGTCGACGGCGAGGATCCGGACGATGGTCGAGCCGAGCGGGGGGAGCAGGTCGAGCGGCGTCCAGCTCTGGCCGCCGTCGGCCGAGCGGACCAGGAAGGGGTCGTAACCGGTGCCGGTCACCGTCACGTAGGTCAGGTAGATGACCCGCGGGTCGCTCCGCGCGATCTCGATCCCGACGATCGACGCGCCGGCCGGCGCGGTGTAGAGCGGCGTGGCGCCGAAGGTGGTGCCCCCGTCGGTCGATTCGTAGACCGCCGCCAGCGCCGCGCCGCCACCGTCGGTGAGCGGCGTCGCCGCCGCCAGGACGCGCATCGGGTCGGACGGGTCGGTGAAGAAGTCGGAGACCGTCTGACCGGCGAGGGCCCCCCCCGCGGTCCGCCAGCCACACGATTCGTCGTCCGAAAAGGAGAGCCCCGTCAGCAGCGAGAGCGCGTAGAACCGGTCGGCCGGCGGCGCGCCGACGGTATAAACATTGGCCATCGACGTGGGGGTCTGCTCGCAAGTCCAGACCCAGCTCTGGCCGCCGTCGTCCGACAGGATGAGGCCAAACGTCGTGGCGAGGCCGATCTCCTGCGGCTTGTCGAGCGGCAACAGGACCCCCAGCGATCCAGGAATGCCGTTGTTCGCGCGCGAGGCGCAGGGCGCGATCGAAACGACGAGCGCCGCCAGCAGCCCGGCCGTCGAGGCGCCCGCTGGAAAAGCGCGCTTTACTGGCGAGGCGCGCATCGATTCGTGCCATTATGCCCGCGCTCGTCCCCGCGCCGATGCTCAAAATCGAGTTCGAAACGTACGCACTGGCCAACGGCCTTCGGGTGATCCTCCACACGGATCGATCGAGCCCCCTCGTGGCCGTCGATCTTTGGTACCACGTCGGCTCCAAGGATGAGGTGCCTGGACGGACCGGGTTCGCGCACCTGTTCGAGCACCTGATGTTCATGGGGTCGCGCCACGCCCCCTACCCGGCCTTCGACGCGATCATGGAGAGCTGGGGCGGCCACAACAACGGCACCACCAGCAACGACCGGACGAACTACTACGAGATCGGGCCGCGCAACCTCCTGGAGACGTTCCTCTGGCTGGAGGCCGATCGCCTGGCCACGCTCCCCGACGTGATCACCGCCGAGGAGCTGGAGAAGCAGCTCAAGGTCGTCCAGAACGAGCGGCGGCAATCTTACGAGAACCGCCCCTACGGGCGCGCCGAGCTGGCCATTCCGGAGGCGATGTACCCGGCCGACCACCCCTACCACTGGCCGACCATCGGCTCGCACGAGGATCTGGAGGCGGCCACCGTCGACGACGTGCGGGCGTTCTTCGATCGTTTCTACCGCCCGTCGAACGCCAGCCTGGTGGTGGCGGGCGACTTCGATCCGGCCCAGGCGCGCGCGCTCATCGACCGTTACTTCGGCTGGCAGCCGAAGCGCGAGCCGCCCGAGCGCGCGCCGCACCCCGCGACGCCCCGCCTGGCCGCCGACGTCAAGATCTCGCTGACCGACCGGGTGCAGCTGCCGCGGTTGCGGCTCGCCTGGCACACGCCGGCGCTGTTCGCGCCCGGCGACGCCGATCTCGATCTGGCGGCGCACGTTCTGGGCGGCGGCAAGTCGAGCCGCCTCTACCGCGCGCTGGTGTTCGAGCGGCGCATCGCGCAGGACGTCTTCGCGTACCAGGGGTCGCAGATGCTCGGGAGCGTCTTCCACATCGGCGCGACGGCGAAACCAGATCACGACCTCACCGAGATCGGCGCGGCGGTCGACGCCGAGATCAATCGGCTCGCCTCCGAGGGACCGACCGAGGCCGAGCTGGCGCGCGCGCGCAACACCCACCTGGCCGACTTTTACAAAGGTCTCGATCACCTGCAGACGCGGGCCGATCTGCTCAACCACTACCAGAACCTGTTCGGCGATCCGGACGGCGTGGGGCGCGACGTCGCCCGCTACGCCGACGCGACCTGCGCGTCGGTGCGCGACGCGTTCGCGCGCGCCCTGGCGGGGAAGCGTCTCGCGCTGCAAACGCTCCCCGACCCGGTGGCCGCGTGATCGAAGCGCCTGCGGCGATGACCGCGGCGCCGGCCGTCGGGCCGCTTGCCGAGCGTGATCCCGCCGACCGCCGATCGCTTCACGCTGTCGAACGGCCTCGAGGTGGTGACCGTGCGGCGCGAGGTGGCGCCGATCGTCTCGGCCGCGCTCATGATCCGCAGCGGTGCGGGGAACGACGTGCCGGAGCTTTCGGGCCTGGCCTCGCTGACCGCGGAGATGCTCGACGAGGGAGCCGGGAAACGCGACGCCCTCACGCTGGCCGACGAGCTCGAGCGCCTCGGCGCCGATCTCTGGCTGGGGAGCGGCCGCGACGGCTCGCAGCTGTCGGTCCAGGCGCCGCACGACACCTTCTTTGCGGCGCTGGACATCGCGGGCGACGTGCTGGTGCGCCCCCTCCTCACCGACTCTGACTGGGAGCGCGTGCTGGCCGACCGCAAGACCGCCAACGCGCAGCGCCGCGACCAGCCGGAAGCGGTCGTCAGCGTCGTCTCCGATCGGCTGCTGTTCGGAGACGCCCACCCCTACGGCCGCCCGGTGGAGGGGTACACACGGACGCTCGAGCGCCTCACTCTCGACCATGTCCGCGCCTTTCACCAGACGCACTGGCGGCCGAACCACGCGTTCCTCGTGGTGGCCGGGGCCTTCGACGAAAAGAGCCTTCGCGCGCGGCTCGAGGCGGCCCTCGGCGCCTGGACCGGCTCACCCCCGCCCGAGCCGGCGGCGACGCCGGCCTGGCCCGCGCGCCCGCGCCTCTGCATCGTCGATCGCCCGGGCGCGCCCCAGAGCATCGTGCGTCTGGTGGCGCCGGGGACCGATCGCCTGTCGCCCGATCGTCCCGGGCTGGCGATGCTGAACGCGATCCTGGGCGGCAGCTTCACCAGCCGGCTCAACTTCAACCTTCGCGAGAAGAACGGCTTCACCTACGGCGCCTCGTCGAGCTTCGCGTTCCTGCGGCGGCCGGGCAGCTTCGCCGCGCGCGCCGCCGTGTTCGCCGAATCGACCGCGCCGGCGGTCCGGGAGATGCTGAGCGAGCTTTCCGGCCTGCGCGAGCGTCCTGTCACCAGCGAGGAGCACGCCAAGGCGCGCGCCACCCTGCTCATGCGTGTCGCGGAGGGTCTGTCGACCACCGGCGGCATCGCCGCCAGCTTCGGCGACATCGGCCTTTACGGCCTCCCGCTCGACGAGCCGCTCCGCTTCGTCGCCGCGCTCGAGCGGACGACCGCCGACGATCTGCGCGCGCTGGCCGCGCGCTACATCGATCCGGACGCCGCCAGCATCGTCATCGTGGGCGATCGCGCGGCCATCGAGCCCGGGCTGCGTGAGCTCGGCCTCCCGGCGCCAGTCATCTCCGACGCCGACGGCGACCTCCTCTAGCGACTCCGCTCCGCTCTTCGGAGTCCGTCAGCCGCTGGAGGCGACGGTGCGGAGGGTCTGGCGGAGCTTGGTGCGGGCGCGCATGAGGCGCGTACCGACCGTCGAGCGGGGGATGGTGAGCTTGTCCGCGATCTCGTCGTAGCTGCAGTTGCCGAGGAGGCGCAGCTCGTACACCTCGCGGAACGGCCGCTCCAGATCCGCCAGCGCGGCATGGATCTGCTCCTGGGTGATCGTCTCCCAGGCCTCCGGCACGTAGGGCTCGGGGCTGGCAAGCTCGTGGTCGTCGAGCGAGAACGAGCGCGGCTCGCGCGCCAGGCGACGGCAGCGATCCAGAAACAGGTTGTACATGATCGTCATCAACCAGTGCCGGAGGTTGGTGCCCGGGGTGAAGCTCGCCTTGCCCCGCAGCGCCCGTTCATAAGTGTCCTGAACCAGATCCAGGGCGTCCGACCGGCTGCGCAGGAGACGCATTGCGCGGGCATAGAGCACCGGTTCGTACCGCGAGGCCATTTCATCTGGATGCATGGGCTCTCTATTGAGCAACGGCTGTGCCATGCATAAGTACTTGTAACTACTGAACATGTCCGCGGTCACGGCGCGCGACTTGCGCAAGGTTGCACAACTTGCGCAACTGCCACTTGCCCCCGAGGGGCGCCGATCGACATACTGCCGGGGAG
Organism: uncultured Pseudomonadota bacterium; assembly: GCA_963819375.1. Lineage (GTDB taxonomy): Bacteria > Myxococcota_A > Polyangia > Fen-1088 > Fen-1088 > JADGRB01. Next base: position 226,663 of record CAWFVU010000001.1, read on the forward strand.
GACGATGCGAGGAGGACGGACCACCATCGTCGCGGTGCAGACGGATGACGGCGCGGAGAGCGCTTTCCTTCTGGTCGTGGGCCGTGACTCGTACGCCACGTACAACCTGCCCGCCACGGGCTCGCTGACGATCGGCCGCGGCGAGAGCAACACGGTGCGGATCGACGATCCCCTGGCCTCGCGCGCGCACGCCTGCCTGCACGTGGCGGAGGTGATGTCGCTCGAAGATCTGGGGAGCGTGAACGGGACACGCATCAAGGACCAACCGGTCCAGCGCGGCGAGCGCGTCTCCATCCGTATCGGCGACACGATCCAGATCGGCTCCTCGGTGCTGATCGTTCAGCGCCGCACGGCGCCGGTCGAGGAGATGCGTCCGGAGACGCTGCGCGACGCAGGCCTGGCGGGCAATCCGAATTCGCCGAAGTCGCCGACGCTCCCGCCGCGCGGGGAGGCGATGCAGAAGGTCCACGCGCTCGCCGAGCGCGCGGCCGCGGGGACGATCAACGTCCTCATCACCGGCGAAACAGGCGTCGGCAAGGAGCTCCTGGCGGAGACGGTGCATCGCGCGTCGCCCCGGCGCGACGGGCCCTATGTCTGCCTCAACTGCGCGGCGCTGTCCGAGACGCTGCTGGAGAGCGAGCTGTTCGGTCACGAGCGCGGGGCGTTCACCGGCGCGGTGGCGGCCAAGCCGGGTCTGCTGGAGACGGCCGCCGGCGGGCTCGCTGTTTCTCGACGAGGTGGGCGAGCTCCCGCTGGCCACGCAGGCCAAGCTGCTGCGGGTGATCGAGACGCGTGAGGTGACGCGGCTCGGGAGCGTGCGACCGCGCCGGATCGACGTCCGCTTCATCGCGGCGACCAACCGCGAGCTCGAGGCCGAGGTGGGGCGGGGCGCGTTCCGCCAGGATCTCTACTTCCGCTTCAACGGCATCACGCTCACCATTCCGCCCCTGCGGGCGCGGGTCGACGAGATCCGCTACCTGGCCGAGCTGTTCGCCCGCCAGATCTGCCGCGATCTGGGGCGCGCCCCGCCGGTGCTGCCGCCGGGGATCATCGCGCTGCTCGAGTCGTACGCCTGGCCGGGGAACATCCGCGAGCTCAAGAACGTCGTCGAGCGGGCGGTGTTGCTCAGCACCAGCCCGATCATCGGGCCCGAGCACCTGCCCCTCGACAAGCTCTCCCCGGGGGCGGCGTCCGGGAGCTCCTCCTCCCCGCGCATCGACACGCAGAAGATGTCGGCCCCCTCAGAGCGCGACAAGATCATCACCGCGCTGAACGCCTGCGCCGGCAATCAGAGCCGCGCGGCCGAGATGCTCGGGATGCCGCGCCGGACGTTCATCAACAAGCTCGACCTGTACAAGATCCCGCGCCCCAAAAAGAAGAGCGACGACGACACCGAGAACTAGATCGCGTGAGGTCGCGGGGACGTGGGACCTTCAGGGTCCCGCACCAGCGAGCGTCAGATCTTGAGGCGCAGCGCGACGCCCAGATCGACCACGGGGTAGTCGGTCACCGCGGCCGGGTTGGGGAGGCTGGCGATGGCCGCCTGGTTGGCGGCGACCAGGCTCGCCGGCAGCTGGAACCGGAACTCGCCCCCGAGGTGGCCGTAGTGAACGCCGGCGAACGCCTCGACCGAGAGGTGCGTGAGGATGGTGACCGAGTAGTCGAGCCGCGTGATGAAGGACTCGTCGGAGAGATTACCCAGCGTCGACAGGGTGAAGGTGGTGTAGTTCCAGGAGTAGGGCGCCGGGAGCGTCAGGTAGACGGCCCCGTACTGCTGGCCCACGTAGAAGAAAGGGAACGCGGACGGGTCGCCGCTGAAGAACGCGTCTCCCAGCAGCGTCGGGTAGGCCGAGGCGTCGCCGTAGCCCGGGTGGTTGTAGAAGTACTCGAGGCCGACGGTCCAGGCGTCGTTGTCGTTGTACTTGCGTGAGTAGTTGATCCCCGCCACCGCCTGCGTCTCGTAGCCGGTGAAGTGATAGAGCTGGCCGGGCGTCCCCACCCCGGGGAACTCATGCAAGAAATCGGCGCCCGGGCGAACGGCGACGTCGGCGTAGACATCGAAGTCGTAGATCCCCGTCGAGAGATCGAAGCCGAAACGCGGGCTCTGCCCGCGCCGCAGATAGGTGTCGGCGCCGAGCTCGACGCCGGCGATGACCGCCTCGACGCGAAAGGCGCCGGCCACGTCCTCGAGCCTGGGCGTGGGGGCGTTGGGATCCTCGGCGACCAGGAACCCGTAGAAGTTCCACCCTTTGTCCTCCCAGGGGACGTTCAGCTTCAGCATCGTCGTCCCGGGACGCGCGTCGAACACGTCGAGGGGGTTGCGCTTCTCCTGGTGCAGGTAGTCGGTCGGCTGCCAGAACCGCCCGGTGCCCCAGTGCACGTGTTGCTTGCCGGCCGTCACGAACACGTGATCGAGGATGTCGAACCGGATCCACATCTGATCGAGCAACGTGGCCGGCCCGCGCGTGTTGCTGAAGGTCGAAAAGCCGGTGGGGCTGGTCGCGCTGGTGAAGGCGCCGTTCGAGGCGCCTTGCCCGGTCGGTGGCACCGGGTTGTTCGTCCCCAGCGTCGGGTCGTAGCTCATACGACCGAGAATGAACGCGCGCACGCGCGGATTCGGACGCGCGTCGAGGTAGAGGTCGAGCAGGCTGGGCGCGTCGAGCGACCAGGCGCCGGGGGCCTGCCCGCCCGAGGCCGTCGTCTGCATGCGCAGATAGAGCTGGCCGCCGATCTGCAGCGGGTTCTCGGGGGCCACGTAGTCGGAGAGGAACTTGGCGTCGTTGCCGCCGCTCAGCAGCTCCTGATCGCGCGCGGTTCCACCGGCGGCCTCCGAGGCGGGGGCGGCCGCGGGCGGCTGGGAGACGGCGGGCGATGGCGGCCCCGGCGCGCCGGTGGCGGGGGACGGCGGCGCGGTCGTGGGCGCCGGCGTGGCCGGTGCGCTCGGCGACGGCGTCGGGGTCGGTGAGGAGGCGCCGCCTCCGAAGAGGTCCTGCTCGCTCGGGCGATCCTCCGCCCGTGCGCGGCCCACCAAACCCAACGTCAGCAGCGCGGCACCGAAGGCGGCGACTCGCCTGTTCATCTACTCTTGCTCTCGAGCCAGGCTTTGGTGAAAAGGTTCTGGGGCAGCGGATTCGGGTCGACCGACTTGATGAGCACCAGCGTCTGGTTGGCCTTTTCGACCTCGTCGTAGAAGCGGATCTCCTCGGGGTACCAGGTGTCGCCCTTCTTCGACGGGCTATAGATCTTCTTCCACTTCGTATAGTACGAGGTGCGCAGGAGCCGACCGGACAGCGCGTACTCCTGCCGCTTGAGGATGTTCTTGCTCTCCTTGTCGATCCAGATGTGGACGATCGGGAAGGCGAGGTCCTGCCCCGGCTTGCCGGTCAGCTTCAGCTTCTGCGCGGTGTAGACGCCCAGCTTCTCTTCCCCTTCGTCGGTGGGGTCATACTCTTCGGACAGGCGCGACTCGTCGAAGTCGGAGCGCCGCGAGTTGGTCCCGCCAATCCGCTCGCGCTCCGTGCGTCGCTCCCACTTGCCGACCGACGGGTCGTAGAACCAGAGGTTCTTGTCGATGCGCAGGTAGCCCTGCCCCGCCGACGACTTGGGCGCGGTGAAGAGGATCATGAACTTCTGATCCGAGGAGCGGCGGAAGTACTCCGTCTGGTAGACGGTGTCGACCTTGTCCTTCTCTTTCTGTTCGAGATAGGCCTGCGCGCGCCAGTCGCCGTTGTTCTTCTGCCGATCGTCGACCATCTTGAGCAGGTCGACCATCTGCGCGCTGGTGAGCGCCGCGAAGGCGCGCGCCGGGCCCGCGCCCGGGAGCAGGTTCAAGGTCGCCGCGGCCGCGAGCGCGGCGAAGGTCCATCGTTTCGTTTGGTGGGTCATGGTGGGTTCATCCGAAGTGGGACATGGCGTCGACGGGCTGCAGCCGCGCCGCCTTCATCGAGGGGTAGAGCGCAGCCACCGCCGTGACGAGAGTGATGGTCACGACGGACTGCACCAGCAGCGAACCGTGCACGGACAGACGCAGGTGCGGCGACATGAGGAAGAACTGCAGCCCGGTCGGCACCGGGACGTGCGCCGCGTTGAGCCCGGCGGCGATGGCGGCCCCGGCGATCACGCCACCGATGGTGGCGCCGAAGCCGAGCATGATCGACTCCAGCAGGAACATCCAGAGCACCTCGCGCCGGTGCATGCCGATCGCGCGCAGCGTCCCGATCTCGCGCGTCCGCTCTCGAATGGCGATCCACATGGTGTTCATGATGCCGATGATGATGATCGCGATCAGGATGGCGATCAGGACGGTCGACAGGACCTGCAGCGCCTGCAACGTCCAGGTCATGAACGAGATCTCGTCCTCCCAGCTGGTGACGTCGAGCTTCTGTCCGGTCCAGTCCTCGCGCGACACCGACTGGAACTTCATCCAGAAGGCGCGCGGGTCGGGCTCCATCATCCGATAGCCGGCCTGCTCGAACACCAGCCGCAGACGGGCGGCGATCGCCGGGATGTGATCGAGGTCCTTCCGGTTGAGCATGATCTGGATGACGCCGGTCGAGTCCTGATTGAGCTGGTAGAGCGCCCGCAGGCTGTCGATCGGGATGAAGGCGTTCCAGGTGCTGAGCATGCCCAGGCTGTGCGCGATCGCCACCACCCGCACGTCGATGGTGTTGTTGGTGCCGCGGGTGGTGGGGGCCGAGATCGTGATGGCGTCGCCCACCTTGACGCCCAGCTTCTCCGACTGGTTGTCGAAGAGGAGCATCGTCCCCGGCTGCGCCAGATCGTTCAGGTTGCCGCTCACCAGCTGCAGCGCCTGCGCGACCTTCGGCTCGCTCTTGATGTCGATCCCGGTGATGCCGAGCTGCATCGAGCCGGTGTCGGAGACGACCTTGGCCCAGCCGCGCCCGCGCTGGACGGCATAGGCCATCTCGGGGACCGCCTTCCTGGCGATCTCCAGGACCTTCTTGTAGTCGGTCACCACCGGCGCCGCTTGACCGGCCGTCACCTTGTAGAAGCCCCCGACGTTGACATGTCCCGTCGACAGCGTGGTGGCGGTATCGATCATCGTCTCGCGCACCCCCGTCGAAAGGCCGGTCAGGAGCACGAGCAGCGCGGTCACGGCGGCGATCGCCAGGCCCAGAAACAGCGTTCGCCGCTGGTGCTGAACCAGGTTGCGGAAGGCGATCGTCAGATCGACGAAGAGTTTGGAACCGACGTGGCTGGGCATGGCTATTCCTCTATTCTTCCCTTCTACTCTTCTTCCGCCATCGCCTGGCGGGGCGTGACCCGCATGGCGATCCAGGCCGGGTAGAAGCTGGAAAAGGCGCTGACCAGCAGCACGATGATGAACGCCGCGATGACGTTGCTGGTCCCGATGAAGGGGTAGAGGCGCGGCCCCGAGAAGAAGAAGAACCAGATGTCGGACTTGGCCGGGATGCCGATCTTGCCGACCACGGTGACGATCAGCGCCCCCACCAGGGCGCCGAGGCCGCCGAAGATGACGCCGACGACGATCGACTCGATGACCAGCATCGCCAGGATGAAGCGCCGCTGCGCCCCGATCGCGCGCAGCGTGCCGATCTCCTTCACCCGCTCGAGCGTGGCCATCACCAGCGCGTTGTTGATGATCACCAGCGCGATGAGAAAGATGATCAGGATCGCCACGTAGAGCACCATCCGGATGACGTTGACGAACTGACCGATGAGGCCCGCGGCCTTCTGCCAGTCGATCGCCTTCAGCGTCAGCCCGTCCTGCTTCCCCTGCGCTTCGATCGCCGCGATGGTCTCCTTGATCTTCGTGGGATCCTTGACGATCACGGCGGCGTTGAGCACCACCCCCTGCTCCACTTCGCCCGCCGGGAAGACGCGGCTGCGCGCCTCCTCGCGCTGCAGCTTCCCACCCAGCGACTCGCCGAGGTCGTGCGTCACCGCGGAGACGCCCGGCGTGGTGGTGGCCTCGATGTGCTGCGGCGCCTTGGCCGCGGGCGCCGCTTCGGGCGCGTCGGCCTTGCCGAACAGCTCGGACTCGGCGTTCTCGCGGCTCACCTCGTGGGCGCCGGCTTCCTTCTGCAGCGCCTGGATCTCGGCCAGCTTCTCGCCGCTCATGAACCCGTAGAGCTCGCGGAACGAGACCATGTCCATCAGGTTGAGCGCACCCGCCAGCGTCGACTTCTCCAGCCCCTGGAACTGGAAGGTGCCGTAGACGGGGACGTTCACCGACTGCACGTAGCCCGACCGGGTGAAGGCCTTGATGGTGAGCACGTCGCCGATGCGCACGCGATACAGCTCCAGCGACGGCGCCAGCTCCTTGTAGAAGAAGTCATAGCGCTCGTGGATGTTCTTGTCGTCGGTCTGGAAGAACGCCACCAGCAGCTTGCCGACGTCTGTCTCCTGGCTCCCGAGCTCGCGCTGGAGCTTGGCGCGGAAGTCGGCGGTCTTCTGCGCGTCGAGCTGCAGCAGGATCTCGCGCACCTGCGAGGTGTTCTCGCGAACCATCCGCTTGAGATCGGGATCGGTGGCGATCGTCTCTCCCTGCGAGTCGACCCCCTCCTTGATCTTGTCGAGCCGGCGCGCCGCCTTGAGCTTGAGTTGATCCTCGTAGACCTGCTTGGCGAACAGGAACCCGCGCTTGCCTGGCGGGACCATCTTCCCCTCGACGATCTTCATGCGGTCGAAGGACTTCTGGAACGCCTGGAAGTCGGTGCCGACGTAGTTGAGAAACAGCAGGTCGGCGTCGGCCGCCTGGCTGGCGATCCGGTTCTCGAGGAACTCCAGGCCGTCGAAGGGATCCTTGTCGAAGTCCTGCCAGAACTGGTCGGAGGCCGCGCGCGTGACCGCCTGGGCGTCGGCCGGATCGATCGCCTTCTCGTCGAGCACCGCCTTGGCGTTCTTGAGATCGCCCTGCAGCACCGAGACGATCTGGCGGACGTGCCCTTTCTCGGCGGCGATCTGCGCCTGGGCCTTGCGCCTTGTCGGCGTCGGTCTTGGCGTCGCGCTGGGCCTTCACCGCGTTGCGCAGCTTCTCGAGCGCGAGATCAATGGTGTTGCCGGAGGTGACCAGCGCGCCGCTGATCCCCATCGGGACGACCGACTTGACGTTCGGGACTTTCAGCAAGGAGGCCCGCACCGTGGCGAAGTCGTCGAGCTGGCTGAGGTCCGGATCGCCCATCATCATCCGCCCCATCACCTCCAGCGAATCCTTGGACTTGGCGTTGTAGACCTGGATGTGGCCGGCGACGCTGCCGATCACGCTGCGGCTCATCGAGGCCACCAGGCTGTCGAGCAGCGAGTTGCCGGTCACCACCAGCAAGCCGCCGAAGAAGATGATTCCGCCGACGATGATGGTCTTGAGGCGGCTGGCGAACAGATTCCGAAAGGCCATCTGCGCGACCACCCCCAGGGTGGCGAACCAGCCGCTCACACCTGTGCTCCGTGCGGCTTGGAAGCCGCCACGCCCGGAGTGACGCGGTCGACGAACTTGCCGTCGGCCAGCCGCACGATGGAGTTGGCGTTGGCCATCACGTGTTGATCGTGCGTCGAGAAGATGAAGGTCGTCTTCTCCGTGCGATTGAGATCTTTCATGATATCCAGGATGTTCTGCCCGGTCACCGAGTCGAGGTTGGCGGTCGGTTCGTCGGCCAGCACCAGCTGCGGCCGGGTCACGAGGGCCCGCGCGATCGCCACGCGCTGCCGCTGTCCGCCCGACAGCTCGCTCGGCCGGTGACTGGCGTAGTCGCGGATCCCGACCTTCTCCAGCAGGCCGAGGACGCGCGTCTTGCGTTCCGGCCCGGAGAGCTCGCGCTGCAGAAGCAACGGCAGTTCGATGTTCTGAAACACCGTCAGCACCGAGACGAGGTTGAAGCTCTGAAAAATGAAGCCGATGGTGCGCAGTCGCAGATCGGTCAGCGCGCGCTCGGAGAGCTGGCGCGTGTCCTTGCCGGCCACCTCCACCACGCCTGACGTGGGCGTGTCGACGCAGCCGATCAGATTGAGCAGCGTCGTCTTCCCGCTGCCCGAGGGACCGGCGATGGAGATGAAGTCGCCGGCCAAGACGTCGAGCGTGACGCCCCGAAGCGCCGGCACGACGACGTTGCCGAGCGTGTAGTTCTTGACCGCATCACGAACCGAAACGATGGCCTTCATGGGGTCCTTTCCGACTGTCCCGACATTTCCAGCTTGCGACTTTCCGACTCGCCGATTTCCCGCTTGGACAGGGTTCCGTCGATAACGCGGCAATAGTCCGGCGTTTCCCCCCTGTCAAGGCGCAAAGCTGTTTCAATGCGACCGCAATCGATTACATTTGCGACCGTTTTCATCCCGTCGCCAGGAGAGATCCCATGAACAAGCTCTGGTTCCCGTTCGCCGCCGCTTTTCCGCTCGCTGTCTGCATCTCTTCGACCGCGCATGCCGCCGGCGACAAGGCTGCTCCCGCGGCCGGTTCGGCCCGCTGCCGCCGCCGCGCCTGCCGCTCACGCCGCGCCGGCCCCCGCCGCCGCCGGCGCCACCACCGCGACCTGGTGGGGACACGCGGCCTGGATCATCACCACGCCGGCCGGCGCGACGATCGCCATCGATCCCTGGCTCGACAACCCGAACGCGCCGAAGATTGATCATCCGAAAACCCTGGACGCCATTCTGGTCACGCACGGCCACTTCGACCACGTCGGAAACGCCGCCGAGCTGGCCAAGGCCACGGGCGCCAAGCTGATCACCTCGTTCGAGCTGGCCACCCTGATCGGCGCGCCGAACGCCGAGGGGATGAACGTCGGCGGCACGACGCTCGTCAAGGACGCCACCATCCACCTCGTCGAGGCCGTGCACTCGGGCGGGTTCGGCCAGGACAAGACGGGGCCCAAGTACAGCGGTCCCGCGCTCGGCTTCGTCATCGAGATCGCCAAGGGGCCGACGCTCTATCACGCGGGTGACACCGACGTGTTCTCCGGCATGTCGCTCATCGCCGATCGCTACCACCCGACGATCGCCATGCTCCCCATCGGCGGCCACTTCACGATGGACCCGGTCGGCGCCGCGCTGGCGGTCAAGCTGCTCAAGGTCAAGACGGTCATCCCGATGCACTACGGGACTTTCCCCGCGCTCGTCGGCACGCCCGACGAGCTGCGCGCCGCCCTCAAGAAGGAGAAGAACGGCGCGAAGGTCGTCGAGTTCAAGCCGGGCGAGCCGCAGACGTTGAAGTGAGCTAGGCGCCTTCGCGGCGCGCGGCAGGCCGGTTTTCCGTCGCGCGCCGCTTGGATCGCGCCACAGCTCGCCGTCGCCCATGGTCTGTCGCCCCGCCCGCCATTTGCTCCAGGGCGATTATTCAAATTTGACTATTCCCGGTCAAGAGGATTTTTCGCGCTTGCGATGCCCCGCGCCCGGACGCGAAACCGCGGCCGATTTGCCCACCTCGTACACCCCCCGTCCGAGTCGTCCGATGAGCGTGCGGGCCCAGGGGATCTCGGCGTTCAAGATGGCGTGCATCCGATCGTAGAGCTCCTTGACGTGCTCGGGCGTCTCGGGCGGTTGGATCTCCTTGCGCGAGAACTCCAGGTGCTTGAGCGCCCCTTCGAGCGCCGCGATCCGGTTCTCGAGCGCCGCCGTCAACTCCTCCGCGCTCAAGCTCGGCATGAAGCAGAGCGCCGGCATCAGCTCGTCGAGCGGCGGAGCCACCTTCCACCAGGTGGCCCGCAGGAGCGCCTGGTACTCCTTCTCACCGTCGGCCGTCAGGCTGTACTGCGTCCGCTCGGGGCGCCCGCCGATCTGCCCGGTGCCCACCACCTTGAGGAACTTCTCCTTCGTCAACGTTTTGAGCGCGTTGTAGATCGATCCAGGCGCCACGTTGGCCCACTTGTCGACCCGCCACGACAAGAGCTCGCGGCGGACGTCATAGCCGTGCACCGGCTGGAAGATCCGCACCGCGCCTAGGACGAGGAGCCGGGTCGACGACATCGCGGCTCAGGTCAGCTTGATCTCGACGACCAGATCGCTCGCCAGCCGTTCCAGCTCGGCCCGCAACTTGGCGACGTCGGTGGCGGGCGAGACACGCACGTGCGCGTGCGCCTCGAACAGCATCTCCGCCGACATCGGCGCGCTCACCCGGTCCGTGGTCAGCTCTTCGACGTTGACGCCCTGGCCGGCCAGCAGCTGCGAGATCTCGCGGACGATTCCCGGCCGGTCGAGCCCGACCAGCTCGAAATCCATGCTCTTCTCCGCCGGCGGGGCCGCCGGACGCGCCGCCGTCTCGACGATCACCTTGAGGCCGCGGGCCTCCAGGGCCGCCAGCGCCGCCGTCGCCGCCACCACGCGCTCCGTCGGCACCTCGGCGCGCAGGATCCCCGCGAACTTGCCACAGAGGTGGCTCATCCGGCTCTCCAGCCAGTTCCCGCCATGCGCGGCGATCACGCCAGCCACGAGCTCCACGAGCCCCGGCCGATCGGGCCCCAACAGCGTGAGCACCAGATCCGTCATGCGCGGGAGAATAGCGCATCGCCAAGATGGAAAAGCGGGGAACCCTCAAAGGGTTTCCCCGGACCCTACGGCGTGGCGCTGGCGTTCGGGGCGCCGCCGCCGGCGCGCGGGCGCCCGAGCCGATCCAGGTCCCGCTTGGGCCCCTTGGCGGCCCCGCGCGAGGCGCAGACTGCGTCGACCAGATGACGTCCGCAGGTACCGGCGCGCGTCTCGCTGCGCTTGCCCGGCCAGCTCGCCTCGATGCTCTTCTGATGGCAGTCAGCGACCGCCGTGTAGATGGTGTCGTCGGCGCTCGGCGCGATGCCGCCGGTCGGCGCCCAACGGAACAGTGTCCCGCCGCCCATCTCCCGGACGGAGTCGCGATCGAACACCAGCCAATCACCGGCCTCGCGCTCGCAGGCAACGTCCCATGCTCCTGAGGCCGCCTCGTCGTCTTCCGGCGCCGTCACGCTCATCAGCGCGCCTCGCGACGGACCGGATGTCCCGATCGGCGGCCCGGCCACCACCTCGGTGGTGCCGCGCGTGTCCGCCGCCGTCCATCTCACATTGGCGCCGCTGCCGTCACCGCTCACGCTGCCCGACGTCGCTGCGTCGGCCTCCTGCGCTTCGCGCGCCTGCTGCACCTCCCGCCGCCACCCGAAGTCGTCGAACCCGTGTCCCTTCTCTCGAACCGCCGCTCCCGCCAACATCATCAACCCCGTCACCACGTTCCTCATGATCTTCCTGTCGTCCTTTCGTTTGCCTCAGCCTCTGCCTCGGCCTGCGTTTTCAGTTTTCAATTTTGGTATCGAACCGGTCATCGGTACGACCCGCGGAATGTTGAGCCGCAAAACACCTTGGCGCAACCTTTCGCGCGAATGTTAACCGCTGCTTCACGTCGACGAAACCGAGGCGCGATTTCAGACATCACATCGCCCTACAATGACGCATGGGCGGTCACTTTCGTGACGGTCCTGTGTCCGTGAGCCCGCGCGTTCGTCAGAGGGTTGACGTTGCGTGAAATGATCTGCTCGCCTCTCTCTATTGCGATTTCTGCAATACTCTGGGGGTCATGGACTACGACACGCTGCGCCTCTTCCTGCACCTGTCGCGCACGCTGCACTTCTTGCGCACGAGCCGGGCTTGCCACGTCAGCCCCTCGGCACTCTCGCGCGCCGTGCAGCGCCTCGAGCGCGAGACCGGCTGGCCGCTGCTGGAGCGGGATCGCCGCTCGGTGCGCCTGACGCCGGAAGGGGCGCGCTTCGCCGCGCACGCCCGCGAGACCCTGGAGCGCTGGGAGGAGCTGCAGCGCGATCTCCGCGGAAGGCGTGAGACGCTGACCGGGACGATCGTCCTTTTTGCCTCGGTGACCGCCTGCCAGACGTTTCTCCCCGAGCTCCTCAGCGAGTTCCGCCAGCGCCACCCCGACATCCACATCCAGCTCGAGACCGGCTACGCGGCCGATGCCCTCGAGCGCCTGGCCGAAGGGCGCGTCGACGTGAGCATCGCCGCCATTCCGTCGCGGGTGCCGCGTGCGCTGGTGGCGCGCGTCCTCCTGCACACGCCGCTCGTCTTCGCGGCGCCGCGCGCGGCCTGCGAGGTCGAGCGTCTCTCCCACCGGCGGCCGATCCCCTGGGCCGAGCTGCCGATCGTCATGCCGGCCTCCGGGCAGGCCCGCGAGAGCGCCGACCGCTGGTTTCGCCGCCGCCGCATCGACCCCCGCGTCTACGGCGAGCTCCCCGGCAGCGAGGCGATCCTGGCGCTGGTCAGCCTGGGCTGCGGCGTCGGCATCGTGCCGCGCATCGTGCTCGAGGAGAGCCCGCTCGCCTCCAAGGTGCGGATCCTCGACGCCGACGATGCCCACGACGCGCTGGGCGAGTTCCGGGTCGGCGTCTGCACGCAGCGCAAGAAGCTCGGCTCCCCGCTGGTGCAGGCGCTGTGGGATTCGTTCCGCGCCCACCCGGCGCGCACGGCCGCCGTGGTCTCTGCCCGCTAATCTGGGCCAGGTCCAGGCCGGTCTAGACTGTCTGGACCGCTCAGCGTGTGACCGGCAGCGTGATGGCGCCTTCGGCCGCCGAGGAGACGGCGGCGGCGTACTTGGCCATCACGCCGGTGCGATAGCGCGGCGCCGGCGGCTGCCAGTTGCTCTCGCGCCGGCGGGCATCGACGTCGAAGTCGACATCGATGCGCCGCGTGTCGACGTCGAGCGTGACGGTGTCGCCGTCGCGCACGAAGGCGATCGGACCGCCCACCTGCGCCTCGGGCGCGACGTGCCCGACCATGAAGCCGTGCGTGGCGCCGGAGAATCGCCCGTCGGTGAGCAGCACGACGCTGTCGTCCAGCTTCTGCCCGACCAGCGCGCCGGTGACCCCCAGCATCTCGCGCATCCCGGGACCGCCCTTCGGACCCTCGTAACGGATGATGATCACGTCGCCTGGCTTGATCTGGCGCGCCTGGACGGCCGCGAAGCACTCCTCCTCGGAATCGAACACACGCGCGGGGCCGCTGTGCTGGCGCCGGTCATGCCCCGCCAGCTTGACCACCGACCCGTCGGGGGCCAGCGAGCCGCGCATGATGGCGAACCCGCCGCGCGGGCTGAGCGGCTTTCCCACCGGCCGCACGACCTCCTGCCCGGTCGTCTCGACGGCGGTCTCGGCCTCCTCGACGATGCTGTTGCCGTTGACCGTCAGGCTCTCCTGCAGCATCCCCGCCTCGAGCAGGCGCTTGGCCACCAGGCGGACACCCCCGGCGCGGTCGAAGTCGGTCGCGAAGAACCGCCCGCCCGGCTTGAGGTCACCCAGCGTCGGCGTGCGCGCGGAGATCACGTCGAAGTCCTCCAGCGTCAGCGGAACGTTGGCCTCCTTCGCCAGCGCCATCAGGTGCAGGACCGCGTTGGTCGAGCCCGCCGTGGTGGCGACGGCGGTGATGGCGTTCTCGAACGCCGCGCGGGTGAGGATCTTGCTCGGCCGAAGATCCTCGGTGACGAGGCGCATGACGATCTTGCCGGCGCGCATCGCGGCGGCGTTCTTGCGCTCGTCGACCGCCGGGATGTCGTTGAGCCCCATCGGCGAGATCCCCAGCATCTCGGCCGCCATCGACATCGTGTTGGCGGTGAACTGGCCGCCGCAGGCGCCGGCGCCCGGGCAGGCGACGTCTTCCAGCGCGCGCAGCTCGCTCTCGGTGATGCGGCCGGCCGAACAGGCGCCGACCGCCTCGAACACGTCCTGGATCGTGACCAGCTTGCCGCGGAAGTTCCCCGGCATGATCGACCCGCCGTAGAGCATCAGCCCGGGCAGGTCGAGGCGGGCCAGCGCCATCATGGTGCCGGGGATCGTCTTGTCGCAGCCCGACAGCGCGATGACGCCGTCGCACATCGCGCCGCGCACGGCGAGCTCGATCGAATCGGCGATCACCTCGCGCGACACCAGCGAGGCGCGCATCCCCTCTGTCCCCATGCTGATCCCGTCGGAGACGACGACGGTGTTGAACTCGATCGGCGTGCCCCCGGCGGCGCGGATCCCCTCCTTCACGTGGACCGCCAGGTCCCGCAGGTGCATGTTGCACGGCGTGGCGTCGGTCCAGGTGTTCGCCACCGCGATGAGCGGCTTGGCGAGATCGGCGTCCTTGAGCCCGGTCGCCTTCAACATCGCCCGCGCCGGAGCGCGGTTGATCCCCTTGAGCAGCGCGTCGCTTTTCACAGCCGGCGAGTATGCCACGCCGGCAGGCGAGACGGCCCGCGGGGCAAGGAGAGCGCTAAGCGGCGCGCGCCGTCGACTTGTCGAGCGAGCGGAAGGAGAGGCCGTACCAGGCGATGTAGACGTAGCAGAGGCCGGCCACCACGAAGCCGTGATGGATCCCGATCGTGTCGGCCAGGGCGCCCTGCACCACCGGGACGATCGCGCCGCCCACGATGGCCATGCAGAGGATTCCCGAGCCCTGGCTCGTGTGCCTGCCGAGCCCTTCGATCGCCAGCGTGAAGATGGTGGGGAACATGATCGAGTTGAAGAGCCCGACCGCGATGACGGACCACATCGCCACCGAGCCGTGCGTCGTCATCGTCACCAGGACCAGCGCGACCACCGCCAGCGCATGGATGGTCAGCACCTTGGTCGGCTTCCAGATCCGCAGCGTCAGCGTCCCGATGAAGCGGCCCACCATCGCGCCGCCCCAGTAGAACGAGACCAGCCGGGCCCCCGCTGATTCGGTCAGGCCGCCGATCGCCGGCTCCTTGAAGTAGTTGACGAGGAAGCTGCCGATGGCGACCTCGCCGCCGACGTAGAGGAAGATCGCCACCGCGCCGAGGACCAGGTGGCGGTAGCTCCAGGCGCTCTTGCGATCGTCGACGCCGCCGGCCTCCGAGGTCGGGGTGACGTCCTCGATCTTCGGGAGCCTGAACATCGCGATGGCGATCGCCAGCACGACCAGCGTCGCCGCCAGACCGATGTACGGCCGCTGCACGGAGGAGGCCTCCGCCAGCCGGTAGGCGTCGGCCGCCGTCGGGCTCATCTGCGCGATCTGCGCGGCCGATTTGGCCGCGGTGGAGAGAATCAACAGGGATCCGAACTGAGGCGCGATGGTCGTCCCCAGGGAATTGAAGGCCTGGGTGAGCGTCAGGCGCGAGGAGGCGGTCTCCGGCCTGCCAAGCGCGGCGACGAACGGGTTCGCGGCGACCTGCAGCAGCGTGATTCCCGACGCCAGCACGAAGAGCGCGAGCAGAAACAGGTTGTACGACCGCACCGCCGCCGCGGGATAAAACAGCAGGCAGCCGGCGGCCGCTCCGCCGAGGCCGATGATGATCCCGTTCTTGTAGCCGAAGCGGGTGACGATCCGCCCGGACGGCAGAGACATGACGAAGTAGGCGGTGAAGAAGGCGAACTGGATGAGCATCGCCTTGGCGTAGCTGAGCTCGAAGACCGCCTTGAGGTGCGGGATGATGATGTCGTTGAGGCAGGTCAGGAACCCCCACATGAAGAAGAGGGTCGTGAGGACCGCCAACGGCGCCGTGTAGTTCGCGTCCTGCCCTGTCCGCCGCATGGTTGCTGCGCGTTCGAGGGGTGTGACGGGAATCGTTCCGGCCATTTTTGCCCTTCCAGACGCGCGACGGCGCGGGGTCCGGGACCATAACCGGCGCTCACCGCGCCGTCAAACGCGCGCGCGGCGGACTGCCTGGGCCTGTCCTATCGTGGCGTGCCGGCTCAGGCCAGCGCCGACTGCGGAGGACGCGGTGCGGGTGGCGGGGGCGCGTCCGGGAGAACGATGTTGAGCTCCAGGACCTCGCAGCTGCCGCTCTTGTCGAGGTTGACCGTCACGTGTCCGAGGTCGATCTTCTCGTAGCGGGCGATGACCGCCAGCAGCTCCTGCTGCAGCTGAGGCAGGTAGTCGACACCGCTCCGGGTGCCGGCGCGCTCGCGCGCGACGATGATCGACAGGCGGTCCTTGGCCAAGCGTCGCCGATTTGGGAGCCTTCCGGAAGTAGTCGAAGAACGCCATGGTGGACCTCTCCTTCGAACGGTTAGCCGAACAGGCGGCCGAAGAAACCGCGCTTCTCTTCCTCGATGAAGCGGTGTTCCCGCTCCTGCCCGAGGTAACGGTAGACCACGTCGAGGTAGGCCTGCGCGACGTCGGTCGTCTCGTCGAGGATGGCCGGCGCGCCCTTGTTGGACGACTGCAGCACCGCCTTCGACTCGGGGATCACGCCGAGGAGCGGAATTCCCAGCAGCTCGAGGACGTCGCCGACGCTCAGCATCTCGCCCCGCTTCACCATCATCGGCGAGTAGCGGGTGAGAAGGAGGTGGGTGCGGATGGCCGGACCGCCGATCTCGGCACGGCTGGTCTTGGCGGCGAGCAGCCCGAGGACGCGGTCGGAGTCGCGCACCGACGAGACCTCGGGGTTGGTCACGACGATGGCCTCGTCGGCGAAGTACATGGCCATCTGGGCCCCCTTCTCGATGCCGGCGGGGGAGTCGCAGATGATGTACTCGAACCCCATCTGCTTGAGCTCCTCGATGATCCGGCCGACCCCCTCGGGATCGAGCGCATCCTTGTCGCGCGTCTGCGACGCCGGCAGGACGTAGAGATTCTCGACCCGCTTGTCGCGGATCAAAGCCTGCTGCAGCTTGGCCTCGTTGCGGATGACGTTGACGAAGTCGTAGACGACCCGCCGCTCGCATCCCATCACCAGGTCGAGGTTGCGCAGCCCGACGTCGAAGTCGATCGCGACGGTCTTCTTCCCCTGCAGGGCGATGCCGGTCGAGATGTTGGCGCTGGTCGTGGTCTTGCCGACCCCACCCTTGCCGGAAGTGACGACGACGACTTTGGACGCATTCGACACGTGAGCCTCCTTCATGCAGCCACCTGAGATGCAGCTACCTGGGATTCCATTGAACGAGCGTTCCGGCGACGCCTCCAAATTTTTTGTGACTATTTCTACAGTTCACAGCGCCGTGATTCGGCACTCGCCGTTTTCGAGGAAGACCTGGGCGGCGCGGCCGCGCAGCGCAGCCGGGATCTCCTCGGCCATCACGTAGGCGCCGGCGATCGCCACCAGCTCCGCTTCCAGCTTCTGGCAGAAGATGCGCGCGCCCGGCAATCCAGCCGCGCCCGCCACCGCTCGGCCGCGCAGCGGCGCGTAGACGTGCAGGTGCCCGTCGGCGATCACTTGCGCGCCCGGGTTCACGGGCGCCAGCACGACCAGATCGTTGTCGCGCGCGTGGATCACCTGGCCGCCACGCACCGGCTTGGTCACCACCACCGGGCCGGTGTGCGGCGCCCGCGGGAGCGCAGAAGGGAGAGCGGCCGCTGCGGTCGCGCTCGCGGCCGGCTCCGGGGCCACCGTCTCGGCCGCCTCACTCTCATCGGCGGTGCGCCCGCGCGGCGCGACCGGCGGACGCCAGACCCCCAGGCCTGCGGCGGCGACAGCGTCGCGGAGCTCGTCGGGGATGTTGGCCGCCGCCACGGGAACCAGCTTGCAGGCGCGCAACGCCCTCACGAGCTCGTCGAGCGCCAGCGACGACGCCGCCGTCGCCGAGGCCGCCCAGATCGACCAGCACCGGCGCATCGAGGAACAGGCTCGGCAGCTTGGCGACCTTGGCCCGCAGCTGCTGCTCGACGAGCGCGACGTCGGTGCTGCGCAGCCGCAGCATCGTGAACGATGCCATCGTCCCTTTGAGGTCGAACGCCTCGGGCCGTCGCGACTTTGCCGCCGCTTGAGACCCGGTCGATGGAGACAGAGGCAGAGCTGGTGAGGCCGTCACCAGCCCATTGTGAGGCGCCAGGCCCGCCCGTCAAAAAATCGACCGGGCGGGCGGCCGCCCCCTCGCTCAGCTGCAGGGGGGATCGAGGCAGATCGAGATTCTGGCACTCGCGCCGTGCAGGACGAGCCCGGGGTGCCGTTGGCGCTCCCCAGGTCGCACTGCTCGCCCTCGTCGGTGTCGACGACGGTGTCGCCGCAGCAGCTCGGCGAGCGTGCAGGTCGAGGTGCAGCCGCCGCTGTTGCACAGCTTCGTGTAGGCGACGCCGTTGTTCGGCGCCGTCGTCGCACTGCTCGGGGCCGTTGACTGGTCATCGTCGCCGCAGAACGGCCCGTAGTTGCACGGCGGTCGTGCATCCGTTGTACGCGTTGTCGTCGTTGTTCATGCCGTTGCAGGCGGCGGCCTGCGTCGTGACCCCCGCGTCGCCGCAGTCGCACTCCTCGCCGCCGGTCTGTACGCCGTCGCCGCAGGAGGGGCCGCACTGCGGTCTGGTTGGTCGAGAACCCGCTCAGCGTCAGCTGGTAGTTCGACTCGGTCGGGTGACGGTCGGCGCCGAAGATGGCGATCTCGTAGGTGTTGCCGGCGGTGAGGCCGAGGTTGACGGTTCGGGTGCGGCAGTCGCAGGTGGTGCTCGTGCAGTTGCTGTGACCGTTGCCGTCGGTGCCCGTCTGGTTGTTGAACGGCACCATGGTGTACGGATCCATCGTCGTCGTCGCGCAGGGGAGAATCGCCGTCCCCGCCGCGTTGAGCGAGCCGCCCTCGATGATGGTCGCCATGCCGTTGGCGTCGACCTGAACCTGGCCCGGGAGCCGCTGGTGAACGCCGCCGAGGTCGATGACGAGGACGCCGTTGATGAAGATGTACATGTCGTCGTCGCCGTAGAAGTTCAGGCTGAACGGCGCCGTTGAAGGTGAACAGGTAGCGGGCCTCGTCGGAGAACCAGGAGTCGTGGTACCAGCCCTGGCGTGCCAGTGTACCAGGTCCCGTTCGGGCAGTACGCGTTGATCGTGGTGTTGAAGTTTGCCGGCGTGCCGTTGGATGGACGCGCGCGCCGCACTGGTGGCCGACGTCGTCGACGTCATCAGGCTCGGGGGGAACAGGTACTGGTCCGACTTGCAACCGGCCCCAGCGCCGAAGCTCGTACGCCGAAAACCAATAGGGCCAGAGGTTGCAGAGCGACGCCTCGGTCCCGACCATACGCACCGCGCCCGGGCCAGCTGGCGCTGCGGTGTAGAGCGGGTACTGGCCGGCCGGGTCGAGCGGGAAGAATCCGCCCAGAACCGAGTTCGGCTGGCTGGAGAACTGGTACTGCCCCGCCGTCGCCGCGGCCGCCAGCTCGAGTGTGCCGATGGTGTGGCTGCTGCCGTTGTAGGTGTTGTCGGTCCACCAACCCTTGGCGGTGGCGCTCCCGTCGCCGAAGGAGGCTGCGCTGGCCACGATCGGCGCGGGTCCGCGGTACATCGGGTGGCCGCTGGCACCGTTGATGTACGTAAGACCGCAGGTCGGGCTGTGATCCGCGCAATTGAGGGGGTTGGGAGCAGGCGGCGCGGTGTTGTAACCAGGAACGTGGCCGCCGTTCGCGTCGTGGTCCCAGTCGATGAACTGGCAGGGGCAGGTCAACCCGCCCGTGCGGGCGGTGTTGAACTGCGGCTTGCCGTTCGCGTCGAGGCTCGCCTGCGCCAGATCCCAGCAGCGGTTGACCGAGTCGTTCTTCTTGGCCGGGCCGGAGGAGTTCGACACGCAGTAGCGCTTGTTGAAGATGGTCGAGCCCGTCTGGCCGTCGACGCCCGTCATGGTGGCCGGGTTGGGCACGGCCGCGCCGAGGTAGAAGAAGTCAGGGTGTCCGCCGCTGATGCTCTCGTTCTTGTAGTCGCGGTACTTGATCGGCAGCTCGAGGCACTTGCCGCTGTTTCCCGTCTGCATGCAGTCGACCGCGTCGTCCTTCGTGATCGTCATGCAGGTGAAGCCCGTCCTCGATCTTGCAGGTCGAGGAGCAGCCGTCGCCGTCGACCTCGTTGCCGTCGTCGCAGTCCTCGCCGGTCTCGATGTTGCCGTTCCCGCAGCTGGTCGAGCAGGCCTGCGTCTTGCCGGAGGCGCTCCGGCAGGTCGGCTCCTTGGTGCAGGTCTTGGAGCAGCCGGTGCCGTCGCCGTTGAAGAGGCCGTTCGGGCCGGTGCAGCCGCTGGGGAACTTGGTCGGGTCGGTGCCGCAGTCGCAGGCCTCGCCCGCCTCCTTCACGCCGTTGCCGCAGATGGCGATGGTGCACTTCCCGGCCATCGGGGCTCCGGTGAGTCGTCGGGCAGGTCGAGGCGGGCTCCACCTGGCAGGTGCTGGAGCAGCCGTCGCCGTTGGTCCGTGTTGCTGTCGTCGCAGTTCTCCTGCCCTCGATGACGCCGTCGCCGCAGAGCGGGATGCAAGGCTTCCCCGGCACGCGGGCACGCCAACCGGTCTCGACCTCGTTGCAGTCGCCCGAGCAGCCGTCGCCGCGAGTTCTTGTTCCCGTCGTCGCAGGCCTCGGGCGAGTTGAGCGATGCCGTCGCCGCAGATGTCGTTGCGAGTGCAGGCCTGAACCGACCGTCGGACAGATCCAACCATTTTCGATCTGGCAGAGCGGCGTGCAGCCGTCGCCGCCCATCTTGTTTCCGTCGTCGCATTTCTCGCCGGGATCGAGCGTCGAGTTGCCGCATGTCATGGTGGCATTGCCGAGGTCGACGCCGCCCGCGTCGATGGATGAAGCGGCCGCCGGTCCCGTTGCCGCCGCCTTTGCCGCTGCCGTTGCCGCTGCCGCCGGTGCCGCCGCTTGCCATGGGTTTGACACCCGCGCAGCCAGCAAAAATGAGCCCGAAAACAACCGTCGAGACACTTAAGCAACGGGAGAGCTTCATGCTGCGCACGATAGCTCCGCTAAAATCCGTGTGCGCAGACAAATGATCAACCCGAAACAAATCGGGAGGATGAACTGCGACATGTGGGCGTTTATCGCCCCCGGCGGCCCCGCTCCCGGGCGACCCGGGCGATGGCCGCCCAGCGCCGATTGTCGCCGGCGGCTTCGAGCTTCTGAGAACGAGACAACCCCTTGATTGCGCGCTCGATTCTGAGCGCCGTCCCCTGGTCCCGGCAGCGGTGGGCCGCGAGCAGCACGATCGGCCCGCGCCCCCGGGTGTAGCGGGCCCCCTTCCCGGACCCATGAGCCGCGATCCGGGCCCGCACGTCGCGCGCGATCCCGCAATAGAGCGTCCCGTCCCCGCAGCGCGCGAGGTAGACCCACCAGCCGCCGCCAGCGACAGCAGCGCCGCCGGCGACAGCAGTTTCGCCGGCGACAGCGCCGCGAGCGACGGCAGTCCCGCGCGCTACGGCAGTAACGTCTCGCCCATCAGATAGCGATCGACGCCGCGGGCGGCGGCGCGACCTTCGGCGATCGCCCAGACGATGAGCGACTGGCCGCGCGCCATGTCGCCCGCCGCGAAGACGCCGCCGACGCTGGTCGCCTTGTCAGCGTCGACGGCGACGTTGCCGCGCCCGTCGAGCGCCACGCCGAGCTCGGTCAGGAGGCCCGGCTTCTCGGGGCCGACGAAACCCATCGCCAGCAGCACCAGCTCCGCCGGCCAGACACGCTCGGAGCCGGGCTTCTCTTTCATCGACTGGCGGCCGTCGCCGTTCTTCACCCACTCGACCTCGATCGTGTGCAGCTCCTTGACGTTGCCGGCGCTGTCACCGACGAGACCCTTGGTGACCGTCACGTACCGGCGCGGGTCGGCGCCGAAGAGGGCCGCTGCTTCCTCCTGTCCGTAGTCGAGCTTGTAGACGCGCGGCCATTGCGGCCAGGGGTTGTCGTCCGCGCGCAGCGTCGGCGGGCGCGGAAGGATCTCGAACTGCACCAGGCTCTTGCAGCCGTGGCGCAGCGAGGTTCCGACACAGTCGGTGCCGGTGTCGCCGCCACCGATCACGATGACGTTCTTCCCCTTGGCGTTGATGTACTGGCCGTCGGCGAAGTTGCTGTCGAGCAGGCTCTTGCAGCTCTTGAGCAGGAACTCCATGGCGAAGTGAACGCCGCCCAGGTGCCGCCCCTCGACGGTGAGATCGCGCGCGGCCGTGGCGCCGCCGCAAAGGACGATGGCGTCGAACGACGCGCGCAGCTTGTCGGTCGGATAGTTCTGCCCGATGTGGGCACCGGTGACGAACTTGACCCCCTCCTCGGCCAGCAGGTTCACCCGCCGGTCGACGATCGTGCTTCTCCAGCTTCATGGGCGGGATGCCGTACATCAGGAGGCCGCCGATCCGATCGTCGCGCTCGAACACCGTCACGGTGTGGCCGGCCCTGTTGAGCTGCGCCGCGCAGGCCAGGCCCGCCGGTCCCGAGCCGACCACGGCGACCGTCTTGCCGGTCCGTCGGAGCGGCGGCTCGGCGACGATCCATCCCTCTTCGAACCCCTTGTCGACGATCGCGCACTCGATGGTCTTGATGCTGACCGCCGGCTCGCTGATGCCGAGCACGCAGGAGCCTTCACAGGGCGCGGGACAGACCCGGCCGGTGAACTCGGGGAAGTTGTTGGTCTTGTGCAGCCGCAGCAGGGCCTCGTGCCACTGCCCGCGGTAGACGAGGTCGTTCCACTCGGGGATGAGGTTGTTGACCGGGCAGCCCGACGCCCCCCCCGGCAGGATGGTCCCCGTGTGGCAGAAGGGGACGCCGCAGTCCATGCAGCGCGCGCCCTGCTCCTTGAGGGTCGCCTCCGGCAGGTGGTCGTGGAACTCCTTCCAGTCGCGCACGCGGGTCTGCGGATCGCGGCCTGGATCCTCACGCCGCTCGAACTCCATGAAACCGGTCAGCTTACCCATGGCCGCTTACTTCCCACCGAGGCGCGCGGTGTCTTTGGCGTTCAGCTCGAAGGCGGCCATCTCGGCCTCCTCTTGCGACAGCCCCTTGTCGCGCATCTTCTTCTGCGTCTCGAGGACCCGGCGGTAGTCGTTCGGCATGATGCGCACGAAGTAGGGCACCCATTCCTTCCAGGTCGCCAGGATCTCCTCGGCGCGCTTGCTGCCGGTCAGCTGGGCGTGGCGCAACACCAAGCCGTGCACCAGCTTGGCCTCCTCGGGATCTTCCAGCTTGTCCAGACCGACCATCTCCTTGTTGCAACGCTTGGCGAAGGTGCCCGCCTCGTCGAGCACGTAGGCGACGCCGCCCGACATGCCGGCGGCGAAGTTGCGTCCGGTGCCGCCGATGATGACGACGCGCCCGCCGGTCATGTACTCGCAGCCGTGATCGCCGACCCCTTCGACGACCGCGTTGGCGCCGCTGTTGCGGACGGCGAAGCGCTCGCCGGCGACCCCACGGAAGAACGCCTCGCCCGCGGTGGCGCCATAGAGCGCGACGTTGCCGATGAGGATGTTCTCCTCCGCGGCGAAGGTCGCCTCCTTCGACGGGTAGACGATGATCCTGCCGCCGGACAGCCCCTTGCCCACGTAGTCGTTGGCGTCCCCTTCCAGCGTCAGCGTCATGCCGCGCGGGACGAAGGCGCCGAAGCTCTGGCCGGCGGAGCCGGTGAACTTCAGCTTGATCGTGTCGTCGGGCAGACCGTCCGGACCGTACTTCCGCGTGATCTCGCTGCCGGTGATGGTGCCGACGACGCGGTTGACGTTGCGGATCGGGAGCGACGCCGAGACCTTCTCGCCGCGCGCGATGGCCGGCTCGCACAGCGGCAGGATGGTGGTCATGTCGAGCGAGCTGTCGAGGCCGTGGTCCTGGTCGAGCGTCTTGTAGCGTCCCACCTCGGGACCGACCTGCGGCTGGTAGAGAATCTTCGAGAAGTCGAGCCCGCGCGCCTTCCAGTGGTCGACCGCCTGCTTCATCTCCAGATTTTCGGTGTGGCCGATCATCTCGTTCAGCGTGCGGAAGCCGAGCTCCGCCATCAGCTCGCGGACCTCCGTGGCCACGAAGCGCATGAAGTTGACGGCGTTCTCCGGCGTGCCGGTGAACTTCTTCCGCAGCTCCGGGTTCTGCGTCGCCACGCCGACCGGGCAGGTGTTGAGGTGGCAGACGCGCATCATGATGCAGCCGACGGAGACCAGCGGCGCCGTCGAGAAGCCGAACTCCTCGGCCCCGAGCAGCGCGGCGACGACGACGTCGCGGCCGGTCTTCAGCTGGCCGTCCGTCTCGACGACGATCCGGCTGCGCAGGCCGTTGAGCACCAGCACCTGGTGCGCCTCGGCGAGCCCCAGCTCCCAGGGGGCGCCGGCGTGCTTGACGCTGGTGAGCGGCGAGGCGCCCGTGCCCCCGTCGTGCCCGCTGATGAGCACCAGGTCGGCGTGCGCCTTGGCGACGCCGGCCGCGATCGTGCCCACGCCAACCTCGGCGACCAGCTTCACGCTGATGCGCGCGCGCGGGTTGGCGTTCTTGAGGTCGTGAATCAGCTGCGCCAGGTCCTCGATCGAATAGATGTCGTGGTGGGGCGGCGGCGAGATGAGCCCCACGCCCGGCGTCGAGTAGCGGACCTTGGCGATCCAGGGATAGACCTTCGAGCCGGGGAGCTGGCCCCCTTCGCCGGGCTTCGCTCCCTGCGCCATCTTGATCTGGATCTCGTCGGCGCTGACCAGGTACTGGCTGGTCACACCGAAGCGGCCCGAGGCGACCTGCTTGATGGCGCTGCGCCGTGAATCGCCGTTGGCGTCGGGAATGAAGCGCGCCGGATCCTCGCCGCCTTCGCCGGTGTTGCTCTTGCCGCCGATGCGGTTCATGGCGATGGCCAGCGTCTCGTGCGCCTCCTTGCTGATCGAGCCGTACGACATGGCGCCGGTCTTGAACCGCTTGAAAATCGCCTCGATCGGCTCGACCTCGTCGAGCGGCACCGGTTTGCGGGTGGACTTGAGGTCCATGAGGCCGCGCAGCGTGCAGAGGTGCTTCGCCTGATCGTCGACGAGCTTCGAGTACTCCTTGAAGATCTTGAAGTCGCCGGTGCGGCAGGCGTACTGCAGCTTGTGGATGCTCTCGGGGTTGAAGAGGTGGTACTCGCCGTTGCGGCGGTACTGGTACTGGCCGCCGGGCTCGAGGGTCTCCTCCGGCAGCGGGCGCTCGGGGAAGGCGCGCAGGTGGCGCTGGCGGACCTCGTCGGCGACCGCCTCGATCCCGATCCCCTCGACCCGCGAGGCGGTCCAGGTGAAGTACTCGTCGATGAAGGGCTGGTTGAGGCCGATCGCCTCGAACACCTGCGCCCCGTGGTAGCTCTGGATGGTCGAGATCCCCATCTTCGAGCAGACCTTCACGATCCCCTTGGCGACCGCCTTGACGTACTTCTGCTCGGCCTTCTCGGCCTCGCCCGGCAGGAGGCCCTGCTTGATCATGTCGTGCAGCGACTCGAACGCCAGGTAGGGGTTGATGGCGCTGGCGCCGTAGCCGAGCAGCAGCGCGAAGTGGTGAACCTCGCGCGGCTCGCCGGTCTCGAGGACCAGGCCGACCCGCGTGCGCGACCCTTCACGCAGGAGGTGATGCTGCACCGACGCAACGGTCAGCAGCGCCGGGATGGGCGCCCGCGTCGCGGTCGTGCCCGCGGTCGGAGAGGATGATGATGTTGTTGCCGTCGGCGATCGCCTTGCTGGCCGCGGCGCGCAGCGCCTCGATCCCGGCCCGCAACCCTTCACCGCCCGCCGCCACGTCGTAGAGCGCCGGCAGCGTGATGCTCTTGAAGCCGTGTGAGCCGGCGCCACCGTCGAGGTTGCGCAGCTTCTCGAGCTCCTCGTTGCGGAGCACCGGCGTGGGGAGGCCGATCTGGCGCGCCGAAGCGGGCGTCGGCTCGAGCAGGTTCCCCTCGGGGCCGATCGCGGTGTCGACCGCCATGATGATCTCTTCGCGGATGGCGTCGACCGGCGGGTTGGTCACCTGGGCGAACAGCTGCTTGAAGTAGCTGTAGAGGAGCTGCGGCTTGTTCGACAGCACCGCCAGCGGCGTGTCGGTCCCCATCGAGCCGTTGGCCTCGACGCCGTCGATCGCCATTGGCGCCACCAGCACCTTGAGATCCTCGCTGGTGTAGCCGAAGGCTTCCTGACGCCGCAGCACGGTGTCGTGATCGGGCTCGATCACCGAAGGCGGCTTCGGCAGATCGGCGATCGAGATCATGTTCTCCTTCAGCCACTGCCCGTAGGGGGCGGCGGAGGCCATCTCGTCCTTGATCTCGTCGTCGCCGATGATTCGTCCCTGAGCGGTGTCGACCAGGAACATGCGCCCCGGCTGCAGGCGGCCCTTCTCCAGGATGTGCTCGGGCGGAATGTCGAGCACGCCGACCTCGGAGGCCATCACGACCAGGCCGTCCTTGGTGACGTAGTAGCGCGACGGGCGCAGGCCGTTGCGGTCGAGCGTGGCGCCGATGCGGACACCGTCGGTGAACGCCACCGAGGCGGGACCATCCCAGGGCTCCATCAGGCAGCCGTGGAACTCGTAGAAGTCCTTGCGCGCGCGCGACATCGACTCGTGGTTCGACCACGGCTCGGGGATCATCATCATCATCGCGTGCGGCAGCGACCGCCCGGCGAGGAAAAGCAGCTCGAGGACGTTGTCGAACATCCCCGAGTCCGACCCCTCGGTGTCGACGACCGGGATGCACTTTTGCAAGTCGTCCCCGAAGAGCTTGGAGGCGAACATGCTCTCGCGGGCGTGCATCCAGTTGACGTTGCCGCGCAGCGTGTTGATCTCGCCGTTGTGCGCGATCATCCGGTAGGGATGCGCGCGCGACCAGTTGGGGAAGGTGTTGGTCGAAAACCGCGAGTGAACCAGCGCCAGCGCCGACTCGACGCGCTCGTCCTGCAGGTCGGTATAAAACGCCGTCAGCTGATCGCAGTTCAGCATCCCCTTGTAGACGATCGTCCGGGACGAGAGGCTGGAGATGTAGAAGCTGGCCTTCTCCGGGATCTCCAGGCGCCGCACCGCGTGGCGGGCGCGCCGGCGGATGACGTAGAGCTTCCGCTCGAAGGAGTCGTCATCCGTGATCGACGGGTGGCGCGCAATGAATAGCTGCTTGATGACCGGCTGGGAACGGCGGGCGGTCGGCCCGAGCATCCGGCTGTCGACCGGGACCTCGCGCCAGCCGAGCACGCGCTGCCCCTCGTCCCGCACCACCTTCTCGAAGAGGTGCTCGCAGGCAGCGCGGCTGCCCGGATCGCTGGGCAGGAAAACCATGCCGACGCCGTAGTGACCGACCGCCGGAAGCGTGATGTGCCCCTTGGCCTCTGCGCAGACTGCGGCCAAGAAGTTGTGCGGGATCTGAATGAGGATGCCGGCACCGTCGCCGGTGTTCTTTTCCGCCCCGCACGCACCGCGGTGTTCGAGGTTGAGAAGGATCTGGACCCCATCGCGGACGATCTTGTTGGACTTGCGCCCCTTCAGATCGACAACGAAGCCAACCCCGCATGAGTCATGCTCATTTTGGGGATCATACAGACCTTGACGCGGTGGGTTGACGTGCTCTTCCATGTCCTCGATTTCCGGGAATATTGCCAAACGGCTCACTGTAGCACGCTGTGGGTGTTCCACGTCCAGCGGGTTTTGTACAGCGCACCCCGGAGGCCGCGTCGGACCCAGACGCTCGCATCGGGCCCGACTCGCTTCGCTCGCCAGGCCCTCGCTCGCCAGACTCGCATCGGGCCGGCTTCGCTTCGCTCGCCGGGCCCTTGCTCGACCCGACTCCCCCTCATCATCGAGATGAAGGTGCGCCCGGAGCCTGACGGGCGTCCGTCAGAATCGGCTGCGGATCAGCGCCGCCGCTGCGGGCCCTCGGCTTGGGCCCGAGCGGCGGCCTTCGATCCGCGCGTAACGGGGGTCGCCTTCGGCTCCGGGCGTCTGGCGGGCGTTCAATCGAGCCGGCGCCGCACTTCGTCCCGGACGGCGACGTAATCATTCGGCAGGTACACGGGGTGGTTTGCGTACCGCGGCTTCGGGACGGCGGGGAGAGTCCCCTCGTGGTACTGCACCTTGAAGTCCGTGAACTTCAGGCCGTTGGCGGTGCTGACCACCACGGCCCGGTCCGTCGACCGGATCTCCCTCCGCGCGATCAGCTTCTCCAGCGCCGCCAGCGCGACACCCGTGTGCGGGCAATTGAACAGCCCCGTGCGGTCGGCGCGCGCCGCGGCGTCGGCCAGCTCCGCCTCGGTCGCCTCTTCGACCACGCCCTCGAACTTCTCCAGCGTCCGGATCGCCTTCTTCACGCTCACCGGGTTGCCGATCTGGATGGCCGACGCCAGCGTCGGCTGCGCCGTGACCGCTTTGAACTTGTCCCAGCCGTCCTTGTAGGCACGATAAAGGGGGTTCGCCATCTGGGCCTGGGCGACGCAGATGCGCGGCAGCTTCTGGATCAACCCCAGCTCCTTCATCATCAGGAAGCCGGCGCCGAGCGCGCTGACGTTGCCAAGGTTGCCGCCCGGAATGACCACCCAGTCCGGGACCTCCCAGTCGAACTGCTGCACCATCTCGATGGCGACGGTCTTCTGCCCCTCGATGCGCAGACTGTTCATGCTGTTGGCGAGGTAGACCCCCTCCTCTTCCGCCAGCCGCTTCACCATCGCCATGCAGTCGTCGAAATCGCCGTCGACCGCCAGCACGATCGCGCCGTTGGCCAGAGGTTGCACCAGCTGCGCCGTCGACACCTTCCCGCGCGGCAGGATGACCATCGCGCGGATGCCCGGCGGCGGCGGCGTAGGCGGCCAGCGCCGCCGAGGTGTCGCCGGTCGAAGCGCAGGCCACCGCGCGCAGCGGCTTGCCGTCGGCGATCATCTGTTTGACGGTCGAGACCAGCACCGTCATCCCGAGGTCCTTGAAGGAACCCGTGTGCGAGACACCGCACTGCTTGACCCAGAGATCGCCGAGGCCGAGCTCGCGGCCGTAGCGCTCGGCCCACAGGAGGTTCGTCCCCCCCTCGAGCATCGAGACGACGTTCTCATCGCGCACGTGCGGCTGGACCCACTCCTTCTTGCCCCAGACGCCCGAGCCGTAAGGCCACGAGGTCCGCAGGTAGCGCTCGTCGAACAGCTTGATCCAGGACGCGGCGCTGCGGGTCTTGAGCGCCTCCATGTCGTGGACGACCTCCAGGAGGTCTCCGCATTTCGGGCACTTGTAGATGATCTCGTCGAGGGCGTACTCGCCCCCGCAGCCGGAGATACAACGAAAGGTAGAGCGTGACATGGCGGGAAACATATCTTACCCGGAACCGGGCGAGGGTTCCGCAGGGTCGATTGTCGTCGGAACCCCCGACGGGTTCCGCGCCTCCCGCGACGGGCTCGGTCCAGCCGAGCTGGCCCTCCCCCACGCGATCCTGATACACCTTCGTCCGACATGAGCCCGAAGAAGGTCTTTCCGAACGCCCGGAAGCTGGGCATCGAGATTCACAAGTTCGGCGGCGCGTCGCTGGCAGATGCGGCTGCGTTTCGGCGGGTCGTGGAGATCGTCAAGACGCGGACCGCGCCACGCATCGTCGTCGTGTCGGCGCCCGCCGGGGTGACCGATACGCTGCTCGGGCTCGCCAAGCGGGCGGCGGCCGGCGACGGCGCGAGCGCCGCGAAGGAGGTCGACGATCTCGGCGCCCGCTACCTCGAGATCCTCAGGGGCGCGGCCCGGCGGGGCACCAAGGAGGTCGCGGCCGAGATCGGGCGTTCGATGGACGAGCTCGAGCGGCTGCTCTCCAGCTTGGCCGTGCTCAAGGAGCTGACGCCGCGGACGCGCGACTTCATCGTCAGCCGCGGCGAACGGCTCTCGGCGCGCCTCTTGGCGGCGGCGCTGGGCGCCGCCGGGATTCGGGCGCGCTATGTCGATGCGACCGAGGTCATCTTCACCGACGGTCCGTTCGGCGGAGCCGCGCCCAACCTGATGCTGACCGACCTGGCCGCCCGCAAGCTCCTGCGCCCGCTCTGCGCCGCCGGCCTGACGCCGGTGATCCCGGGGTTCATCGGCGCCGCCAAGATCGACGACAGGGACGGCGACCATGGGCACGACCACGCGCACGGCGACGATCGTCGCGCGCTCGGGGTGGCGACGCTCGGCCGGGGCGGCACCGATCTGACCGCCACGCTGCTCGGACGCGCGCTGTCAGCCCGGGAGATCTGCCTCTGGAAAGACGTGCCGGGGCTGCTCACCGCCGACCCGCGGGTCGTCCCCGACGCGCGCGTGATCCCGCAGCTGCACGTTCGGGAGGCGGCCGAGCTGGCCTACTTCGGCGCCAAGGTCCTGCACCCCCGCGCGCTCATCCCCGTCTCCGGCCGCTCGATCCCGGTGTTCGTCCGGCCGTTCGCCGATGCCACCGCCGCGGGCACCGAGATCTCCGCCCGCCGCACGCTCGATCGCTATCCGGTCAAGGCGCTCTCGGCGGTGGGGGGGCAGGCGCTGCTCACCGTCGCGGGGAACGGCATGCTGGGCGTGCCGGGGATCGCGGCGCGGACCTTCGAGGCGCTGCACCTCCAGGGGATCAGCGTCTCGCTCATCTCCCAGTCGTCGTCCGAGCAGTCGATCTGCTTTTCGGTCCCCGAAGGGGCGGCGCGACGCGCGCGCGATCGGCTGACCGAGGAGTTCCGCGATCAGATCGCCCGGGGCGAGATCGACGGCATCGATTCGCGCTCGGGGCTGGCGACGGTGGCGGTGGTCGGGATCGGCATGGCTGGCCACCTCGGCATCGCGGCGCGCGTGTTCGCGGCGCTGGCCGAGGCCAAGATCAACATCGTCGCCATCGCGCAAGGGTCGTCGGAGCTCAACATCTCGTTCGTGGTGGCGGCCAAGGACGTGGGGGCCGCTCAGCGGGCCGTGCACGGCGCCTTCCAGCTGTCGAAGATCGGGGGGGCGCCGCGGCGCGCGCGGCGCACACCGACACCGTGCTGCTCGGCTTCGGCCAGATCGGCCGCGCCCTGGCCAAGATCATGGCCCAGGGCCAAGGCGGCAAGAACACCAAAGACGGCAAGAACGGCAAGCGCTCCAAGCTGCGCCTGGTCGCGGCCATCGATCGGCGGGGGTTCGTGTTCGACCCCAACGGCCTTCCGCCGCGCGTGGTGGCGGCGCTCTCCGCGGCCAAGGAGAAGGGGAAGTCGCTGGCCGAGGCACCGGGCGGGCGCGCCGCGGCGCCGGCCGACGCGCTGGCAGCGCTGGCCGAGCACGCGCTCGGCGATCCGATCTTGGTCGACGTCACCGCCGACGAGAGCACGCCGCTCATTCGCCAGGCGCTGGGTGCGGGGATGGACGTCGTGCTCGCCAACAAGCGACCCATCTCGGGCCCGCGCGCCGAGAGCGAGGCGCTGGCGGCGCTGGCCGAGAGCGCCGGGCGGCGCCTCTTGACCGAGGCGACCGTCGGCGCCGGGCTGCCGATCTTCGACACGCACCGCAAGCTGGTCGAATCGGGCGATCGCGTGCTGAAGATTGAAGGGTGCCTGTCGGGGACGCTCGGCTTCGTGCTGACCGAGGTGGAGAAGGGGCGGTCATTCTCCGCGGCGCTCGGGCGCGCGATGGAGCTCGGGTACACCGAGCCCGACCCGCGCGACGATCTCTCGGGCGTCGACGTGGGGCGCAAGGCGCTGATCCTCGGACGACTCCTGGCCTTCGCCGGCGAGCCGGCCGACGTGGCGGTCGAGTCGCTGGTGCCGGACGCGATGAAGGCGCTGCCCCGAGAGGCGTTCCTGGCGCGTCTCGCCGACGTCGACGCCGACTGGTCGCGCCGCGCCGCCGCCGCCAAGGCCAAGGGCGCCACGCTCCGCTACGTCGCGACGGTCACCAAGGACCGGATCTCCGTCGGGCTGAAGGTCGTCGACCGCGCCAGCCCGTTCTACGGCCTCAAGGGGACCGACAACCAGGTCGCCTTCACGACCTCGCGCTACCGCAAGAACCCGCTGGTCATCACCGGCCCCGGCGCCGGCCCGGCGGTGACGGCGGCCGGCGTGCTCAACGACATGCTCCGCGTCAGCGGCTGACCCGACGCACCTTCGCAGCTCGCACCGACGACGCCCGGCCCGAGCGGCGGACAAAAAATGATCGCGTCGAGCGCAGGCGGGCTTGGCCCGCCGGAGCTCATCGCGGGAGGTTTGGAACCCTTTCAGGGTTCCAAAAAAAACGGGAGGCCGAGGCCTCCCGTTTGGTGCTGCTTAAGTCCTAACTGGTGATGCGGCGGCTAGAACCAGGTGAGGGCCGCGAGCGTCCCCGTGATGGCGTCGGACTTCGTGCCGCCCTCCATGATGTTCGCGCCCATCACCTTGCCGGCGAAGTCGGCCCGAACCTCGGGACGCAGCTCGAAGTTCTTGCCCACGTCGATCCCCAGCATGGCCGTGACCTCGCCCTGGCTGACCGTGGTGGCCATCGCATCATAGTGGGTCGCCAGGTACTCGCCGCGCGCCGCGACGTTGAGGTGATCGCTGAGCACGTAACGACCCATGAGAGAGCCGCCCACCTGGTAGTCCGCCGCGACGTCGTCGAACGCCTTGATATAGTCGATGTTCAGGTTGAGCCCGAAAGCGGGGTTGAGCGTGAATGCGCCGACGAGGTCGAGCAGGAACCGCAGGTCGCCCGGCGTCGCGCCGGGGTTCGGCTGCGGCTGGCCTTCCTTGCCGAAGTAGGTCGTCGCGACGATGCTGGCGGCCGGGCTGGCCGTGATCGTGGCCGACAGGCCGATCGTCTTCCAGGCGTTGAAGTCGGGGTCGTTGTTCCAGCCGTTGACCACGCTCCCCTGGACGGTGACCATATCGTTGATCTTCAGGTTGGCGCGAACACCGGTGTGCAGCAGCGGGATGGCGTTGAACAGCAGCGAACGCGAGTAGAGCCAGTTCTTGTTCGCCTCGATGACCTCAGCGCCCGCCGTGGTGGTGAACTTACCGAAGTCGAGGGTGAGGTTGCC
The DNA here is from genome assembly GCA_963819375.1 of uncultured Pseudomonadota bacterium. Taxonomy (GTDB): domain Bacteria; phylum Myxococcota_A; class Polyangia; order Fen-1088; family Fen-1088; genus JADGRB01. Next base: position 259,191 of record CAWFVU010000001.1, read on the forward strand.
GGGCAGCGAGATCTCGCCGAAGGCCTGCTCGATGAGGAACGAGTTTCCCGTCCCCGTGGCTGGCCCGACCGCCGGGAGAGAGCCGAAAGTCTGCGTCGGACGCGTTGTTGATGATCGTCCCGACCGAACCGTAGCCCATGTCGAGTTGGAGCGAGACCACATCCAGCGAGGCGTTCATCGTCAACTTCGCCAGCGCCAGCGTCATGCTGTTGGCCATGATGTCGAAAGCTCGCCCAACGCCGACGGGAACGGTCATGCCCGCGACCGCGAAGCCAGGCTGCGGGAACTGCAGCGAGTTGAACCCGGACGGCGGCGTGAAGTTGTACATGTAGTACGTGTCGACCAGGCCGCCGAAGACGAACTTCGGGGACGGGGTTGCCGCGGCGGGTGCCGGTGGCGGAGCCGGCGGCGGCGTGATGACGACGGCGGCCGGCGGAGGAGCGGCCGGCGTGACCACCACAGCAGGCGGCGGCGGCGCAGCCTCAGCGGGCGGCGGCGGCGGCGCGGGCGGTGGCGTCTGCGCGAACGCGCGAACTGGCACCACGACAGCAATCGCAAGCAGGCATGCACGAAGTCGCATCAATGATCCCTCCCAGGTTGATTTCTTTGATCCTTGTCGTCGCTAACTTCGCGGACCGTAGCTGCGGCTGGGGTTCGTGTAAAGACTTTCAGGAGATGCCTTAATAGATTTTGCTGGCGCGAAACCCCTTGGAAATAAGCCGGAAACGTTCAAGGGCGCTCTCGTGCGAAATGCGCTGTGAACGCAGAGGTTTGAGCGCGATCACGCGTCGGAAACAACAGCGTGATCGATCCCGGCCATGAGACGAATCAGGGATCCTTGATCCGATCCACGCGGCAGCGCCCCGACCAGATGTCCTTCGCGCAAAACCAACATTCGGGTCGACAGCGCGATCAGCTCGGGCAGCTCGCTCGAGATGAGAAGGATCCCGGTTCCCGCCTCCGCGAGATCATGGATCAACGAATGGATCTCCGACTTTGCGCCCACGTCGACGCCGCGGGTCGGCTCGTCCAGGATCAGGAGCCGGCATCCAGCGGCCAGCCACTTGGCGAAGACGATCTTCTGCTGGTTCCCACCCGAGAGGCCAACGGTCGCGGCGGCGAGATTCGGAGCCCGCATGTTCAGACGCTGGAACGCCTGCTCGCCGAGCGCGCGCTCGGCGCCGGGGCGCAACCATCCCCAGCGCGCCAGCCGCGGCAGCACCGGCAACGCCAGGTTCTGACTGCCTGACAGCTGGGGGATGAACCCCTGCCGCTTGCGATCCTCCGGCACGAGGCCCACCCCCGCCCGCATCGCTGCGATGGGCGAGCCACCGACGAGCAGCTGTCCCCCGATCTCGACCCGCCCCTCAGCGGCGGCATCCAAGCCAAAGATCGCCTTGGCCACATCGGAGCGACCGGCACCCACCAGCCCGGCCAGGCCGACGATCTCACCGGCGCGGACCTCGAAGCTGACGTCGTGAAACTTGCCCGGGCTCGACAGCCGGTCGACCCGCAGGATCACCTCGCCCGGTTCGCGCGAGGTCTGCTTGGGAAGATAGAGGTCGAGGCGGCGCCCGATCATCAGCTCGACCAGGGCGGCCTCATCGAGCGCGCGCGTCGGCTGCGTCGTGACGTGCCGCCCGTCGCGCAAGACGGTGATGGTGTCGCACAGGCGGAAGATCTCTGGCATCCGGTGCGAGACGTAGACGCAGGTGACCCCGCGCTCGCGCAGACGCCCCATCAGCGCGTAGAGGTGGTCGGCCTCCTGCTCGGACAGGCTGCTGGTCGGCTCGTCGAAGATGATGACCCGCGCGCCGCCGCCGACCGCCGAGGCGATCTGCACGACCTGCTGCTCGGCGACGGTCAGCTCGCCCACCAGCCGGTGGACGTCGATCGACGCCTCGATCGCCTCCAGCAGCTGGCGGCCGCGCCGCGCCACCGCCGGGCGATCGACGAAGGGCCCGCGCCGCGGCAGCGCCCCCAGGCAGAGGTTCTCGGCCACCGACATGTTCTCGCAGAAGGCCAGCTCCTGGTGGACCATCCCGACGCCCGCGCGGAGCGCGTCGCGTGGGCTGTCGAACCGGACCGGCTGGCCGTCGAGCAGGATCTCGCCACCGTCCGGGGTGTCGATCCCCGCCAGCAGCTTGCCGAGCGTGCTCTTCCCGGCGCCGTTTTCGCCGCAGAGCGCGTGGCAGGAGCCGCGCGCGATGTCGAAGCTGACCTCCTCCAGCGCGCGTACGCCGGGAAAGTGCTTCTCTACGCGCCGAAAGGAGATGATCGGGGCGTCGTCCAAGGCACCTACTTCAGCTTCAGATATTCCTCGGGGACGTCGGGGAAGCCCCACTGGCGGAGCTGGCGCGACCACGAGCCGAGCGTCTCGAGGGTGACCTTCGCCGGATCCATCGGGATGATCTCGGGGACGTCCTTCTTGTAGAAGAGCTTGTCGATGATCTTGGTGACCGCGACGTTCCCCCACAGATACGACGACTGCGCGAGCAGCACCGGCGCCAGCCCCTTCTCGACGTAGGGGAGCTCCGGCGGCAGGGCGTCGACGGCGACCAGCTTGATCTTCTTGGGGTCGAGATCGGTGAGCAGCGTCTTGGTGTAGAGCGCCCATCCGCCCGCCATCGCCCACCCTCTGATGCCCGGGTAGGCGTTGTTCACCCGGATCACCTCGGCGGCGGCGTCCTGCGGCGTCTCGTTGTGATAGAAGGTTCCGACGATCTGGATCCCCTTGGACTTGGCCGCCTCGGCCTTGATCCCGTCGACGCGGCGCCGCAGGTTGGGGGCGTTCTGGTTGCCGGCGAGGATGGCCACCTTCCCCTTGCCGTCGAGGAGCTTGGAGAGCTCCTCCATGACCTGCTCACCGACGCGGAAGTCATCGATGCCGTAGTAGGCGAAGCGCTTGGACTTCGGCGCGTCGCTGTCGAACGTCATGACCGGCACGCCGCGCGCGACGGCGTCGTCGATCGCGCCGGTCAGCTTCCCGGCATCCGAACAGGAGACGAGGACGGCGTTCGCCCCCTCGTTGACCGCCTGCGCGATCCGCTGCGCCTGGATCTGGCCGTCCTCGACGGGCGGCGTCAGCCAGACGATCTCGATGGGGACGCCAATCTTGGCCGAGAGATCGCGCGCCGCCGTCTCGGCGCCGCGCCGGGCCGAGAGGAAGACCGGGTTGGTCGAGCTCTTGGCGATCATCGCGATCCGGATCGGCTTTTGCGCCGGGTGCGCCGGCTCGGACGCGGCAGGAGCCGGCGGCGGCGCCTGGCTGGCGGGCTGGTGACAGCCGACGACGACCAGCGCCGTCAATCCGATTGCGCCGATGGCGCCAATTCCGCCGCGCGAGCGAATCGCGCGCGCGACACCCACGAACCGTGCGTTCCTCATCTCTCCCCCTCCGCCAATCTGCGCGCCGCAAACCGGGCGCTCGCTTGATCGAGAACCACCGCGACGACAATGGCACATCCGATGATGATCCATTCGTAGTTCTGATCGAGGTGCAGCGTCCGGATGGACTGCCGGATGAGGACGATGAGGACGGCACCCAGCATCGCGTTGATGGCACTCCCACGACCGCCGCTCAACCGAGCGCCGCCGACGACCGCGGAGGCGATGACGTATAACTCATATCCGGTCGCGTCTCCACAGGAGACCGAGCCGTAGAAGCTGGCCCCCAGGAAGGCAGCGAGGCCGGCGGTCCCCCCGGCGAGGACGTAGACGCCGATCTGGATTCGCCCCAGGCGCAGCCCCGAGTAGCGGCTGGCCTCGGCGTTCCCTCCGAGCGCGAAGACGTGGCGCCCCATCACCGTCCGTTCGAGGTAGAGCGCCCCGAGCGCCGCGACCGCCAGCATCCCCAGCATCGGCACCGGATAGAGCGCGGCCCCGAGACCGAGCGGCGCCTTGGCGAAGTGAGCCATCGATTCGGGCAGCATGATGCTCTCCGCCTTGCTGGTGACGAAGGCGATCCCCCGCAGGATCCACATGCTCCCGAGCGTGATGATGAACGGGTGGACCTTCAAGCCGACCACCATCGCGCCGTTGACCGCGCCGGCGGCGAGGCCAATCGCCACGCAGATGAGCAAGCCCAGCCAGACGGCGCCCGGGCCGCCCGCGCTTCCGCGGAGGGCCAGGCCCATCACCACGCCGGCCAGGGCGTAGACCGACCCCACCGAGAGATCGATCCCCGCCGAGATGATCACCACCGTGGCCCCCACCGCCATGATGGCGATGAAGCTGGCGTCGGTGGCCGTCTGGATCAGCGTGTACGAGTTGAAGAAGTTGTTGACCGTCGCGCCGGTCGATTCGTCGACGTGCGACCCGGCCGCGAGCGCGAGCGCGACCATCAACGTGGCGATGATGAGAAGGAGTCCCGCTTGCTGCGAGCGCAGCAGCCGGCGCAAGACGATCATGGCGCGCGGCATTGTACCCGCGACTCGTGGATTTCCCGAATTGAATCGCTCCGGACTTCGACCTCCCGGCGGGATCCGAAGCCGAAGCGGGGCGGCCTCACGGCGCGGCGGGCGCCTCTTCGATCACGACCAGCAGGTCACCGGCCTCGACGCTCTCGCCGGCGCCGGCCACGATCTCCCGCACGATCCCGCTGACCGGCGCCTTGATCACCGTCTCCAGCTTCATCGCCTCAGTGACCAGCAGCTTCTGCCCGGCCTTCACCTGCTCGCCAACCTTGGTCACGAGATCGATCACCCGTCCCGGCATCGGCGCGCCGACCTCGCCCGGTTTGTCGGTGGCGCGGCGGTTCTTGGGGCCGGTCACCTTGGCGGCGTCGTCGGCGACGCGCATCTGGCGCGACTGACCGTTGATCTCGAAGGTCAGCACGCGCGCGCCGTCGGGCTCGATCTCGCCGATCGAGAGCAGCTTGATGATGAGCGTCTTGCCCGGCTCGATGTCGATCCAGGCCTCCTCGCCGACGCGCAGGCCGTAGAAGAAGGTCGGCGTCGGCAAGACGGAGGTGTCGCCGTGGAGCGCGCGGTGCTCCATGTAGCCGCGCATCACCTTGGGGTAGAGCGCGTAGGAGACGAGGTCGCGCCGGGCCACCTCGACGCCGGCCAGCGTCTCGACCTCGCGCTTGGCGCCGGCCCAGTCGTAGGGGGGCATGCTGGCGCCCGGGCGCCCGTCGATGACGGCGGCGCCCTTGAGGATGTCGCTGCGCAGCGGCTCGGGGAATCCGCCCGGCGGCTTGCCCATCGAGCCGCGCATGAAGTCGATCACCGACTCGGGGAACGTCAGCTCCTTGGCCCGCGCCGAGACGGCCGCGCCGTCGAGCCCCTGCTTGACCATCCAGATCGCCATGTCGCCGACGACCTTCGACGACGGCGTCACCTTGGGGATGTCGCCGAAGAGCTGGTTGACCTCGGCGTAGGCGTGCTTGACCGTCTCCCAGCCGTGGTCGCCGACCCCCAGCCCCTCGGCCTGCGCGCGCAGGTTCGAGTACTGCCCGCCGGGGATCTCGTGCTGGTAGACGTCGGCCGCAGGCGCCTTCAGGCCCGACTCGAAGGGGGCGTAGTAGGCCCGCACCGGCTCCCAGTAGGCGGCCAGCTGCTCGAAGATCTCGGGCGACATCTTGGGATCGCGCGGCGCGCCCTGCAGCGCGAACGCCATCGACGACAGCGACGGCTGCGAGGTCATGCCGCCCATGCTGCTCACGGCGCCGTCGATCACGGCCACGCCCGCCTCGACCGCCGCCAGGTTCGACGCGATGCTGTTGCCCGAGGTGTCGTGCATGTGCAGGTGCAGCGGCACGTCGACCGCGTCGCGCAGCGCCTTGACCAGCATCGTCGCCGCCCGCGGCCGCAGGAGCCCCGCCATGTCCTTGATGCACAGCAGGTGCGTCCCGCGCTTGACGATCTCCTTGGCCAGGTTGACGTAGTACTTGAGGTCGTACTTGGTGCGCGTCGGGTCGGCGACGTCGCCGGTGTAGCAGATGGCGGTCTCCACGATCCGCCCGGTCTTCTGCGCCGCCTCGATCGCCACCTGCATGTTGTCGACGTCGTTGAGCGCGTCGAAGATCCGGAAGACGTCCATCCCCGCGGCGGCCGCCTCCTCGATGAAGGCGACCACCACGTCGTCGGGGTAGTTGGTGTAGCCGACGGCGTTGGCGCCGCGGACCAGCATCTGGAACATCACGTTCGGGACCTGGCGGCGCAGCTCGTCGAGCCGCACCCAGGGATCCTCCGACAGGAAGCGATAGGCGACGTCGAAGGTCGCGCCCCCCCACATCTCCAGCGAAAAGAGGTCGTGCGCCAGGTGCGCCGTCGCCGGCGCCACGCGCGAGATATCGTAGGTCCGCACGCGCGTCGCCAGCAGCGACTGGTGCGCGTCGCGCCAGGTGGTGTCGGTGAGGCGCACCCGCGGGTCAGCGCGCAACATCTTGACGATCCCCGCCGGCCCCTCGCGATCGAGCAGCTGCTTGGTCCCCTCTGGAGGCGCCGTCTTGGGCGCGGCCGGCGGCGCCGCCTCGATCGACAGCACCGAGAGCGGCGGCTTCGGCTTGCCGCGCACCGTCGGGTGGCCGTTGACGATCGTCGAGCCGACGTAGCGCAGGATCCGGGTGGCGCGATCGCGGCGCGGGGCGTACTGCACCAGCTCGGGCGTCTCGTCGATGAAGGTCGTGTGCGCCTTGCCGGCGGCGAACGTCGGGTGCAGGAGCACGTTCTCGAGAAACGCCAGGTTGGTCTTCACGCCGCGGATGCGGAACTCGCGCAGGGCGCGGACCACCTTGCGGCGGGCGTAGTTCCACTCGAGGCCGCTGGCGGTGATCTTGGCCAGCAGCGAGTCGTAGTAGGGCGAGACCCGCGCCCCGACGTAACCCGAGCCGTCGTCGAGGCGGATGCCGAGCCCCGCCGCCGGCCGGTAGACCTGGATCTTGCCGGTGTCGGGGAGAAAGTCGTTCCGGGGATCCTCGGCGGTGACACGGACCTGGATGGCGACGCCGCGCTGGACGATGTCCGCCTGGTTGGCGATGCCGATCTCGGGGTCGGCCAGCCGATAGCCCTCGGCGATGCGCAGCTGCGCCTGGACCAGATCGCGGCCGGTGATCGCCTCGGTCACCGTGTGCTCGACCTGAATGCGCGGGTTGACCTCGATGAAGTAGTGGCCGCCGTCCTCGCCCACCAGGAACTCGACCGTGCCGGCGTTGGCGTAGCTCACCTGGCGCGCGACCTTGAGCGCGTCGTCCGCCAGCCGCGCCCGGAGCTCCTCGGGGAGCGACCAGGCAGGCGCGTACTCGACCACCTTCTGGTGGCGCCGCTGCACCGAGCAGTCGCGCTCGTAGAGGTGGACCAGGTTGCCGTAGTTGTCGCCGAGGACCTGCACCTCGATGTGCTTCGGCCGCAGGACCAGCTTCTCGAGAAACACCGAGTCGTCGCCGAACGCCTTGCGGGCCTCCGAGCGCGCCCGCTCGAGCAGCTCGGGAAGCTCGCCGCCGCTGCGCACGACGCGCATGCCGCGCCCGCCGCCGCCGGCCGACGCCTTGATCATCACCGGGTAGCCGACGCTGTCGGCAAAGGCGCGCGCCGCCTCCAGCGTCTTGATCGCCTCGGGCGTCCCCGGCACCGTCGGCACGCCGGCGGCGGCCGCGATCTTCCGCGCGGCCACCTTGTCGCCGAGCGCGTCGATCGCCTCGGGCGCTGGGCCGACGAAGACGATCCCCGCCTCGCGGCACTTGCGCGCGAACGAGGCGCGCTCGGAGAGCAGGCCATAGCCCGGATGAATCGCGTCGATGTCGTGGCGCTTGGCCAGCTCGACGATCTCGTCCTCGGCCAGGTAGGCCGCCACCGGCTCGAGGCCCTTGCCGACCAGATATGCCTCGTCGGCCTTGTAGCGGTGCAGGTGGACGCGATCCTCTTCCGAGAAGATCGCCACCGTGCGGTAGCCGAGCTCGGTGCAGGCGCGGAAGACACGGATGGCGATCTCTCCGCGGTTCGCGCAGAGGACGCGCTTGAACGGGCGAATCGAGCCGCGCTCGGCACGGCGGAGTCCGTCGCTTGGGGTAACGGGTTTGGCCATGGTGCGCTCGGTAACTACCACCTTAGCGCGGGCGCTGGGAAGGGCGGGCGAGCGCGCTTCAGCGCTTTATGCCGAGCAGCAGATCCATGGTCGCCTGATCCGCGGCGGGAAATCGGTAGTTCTCGAATTCGCTCGAGGCGACCCAGCGGCAATCGGCGACCCGCACGGCCGTCGGCTCGGCCGCCCCGACGATCTCGGCCTGGTAGAGCGCCAGGTCGACCGAGTAGCCGTCGTAGTCGTGCGTGCGCCGCCCGATGTTGGCCCCGACCGTCACCTCGACGCCGACCCGCTCGCGCACCTCGCGCAGCAGCGCCTCGGCGTCGCTCTCGCCTTCCTCGACGCGGCCGCCGGGAAACTCCCACAACCCGGCCAGCACGGCCGTGGGTCGGCGCTGGGTGATGAGGTAGCGCTCGTTCCGCGCGATGACGGCCGCAACGACCCGCAGGTGGGGGACTTTCGCCATGGATGGACCACCATATTGTGGTAACACCCGCTCCATGGTCAAACGCGTGACCCCGTCCGAGGCTGCCGCGTTGCTCGCGGAAGGCTGGAGCTACCTGGATGTCCGCTCGATCCCCGAGTTCGAGGAAGGTCATCCGGAGGGGGCCGCGAACGTCCCCCTCCTGCACTTCACCGGCGGCCGGATGAGCCCGAACGGCGATTTCCAGAAGGTGGTCGCCGCCAACTTTGCCCCCGACACCAAGCTCGTCGTCGGGTGCAAGGCGGGCGGACGTTCGTTGCAGGCCGCGGCGCTGCTCGAGGCGGCCGGCTACACGAGCGTGGTCGACATGCGCGGCGGTTTCCATGGCGAGCGGGACGGCATGGGTCGAGTCACCACGCCCGGGTGGCTCGAGTCCAAACTCCCGGTCTCGAGCACGGCTCCCTCGGAGAAGACGTACGCTGCGCTGTCCGCGGCCGCGTCCTCGACGACCTCCCAAAAGTAACCGCGCCGCCCGGATCCCTCGAATCGCCCAGCCGCGTTCGGGGCTCAGATCTCTCTCCCTCGAATCTGCCCCAACCACGTTTCGGGGCTCCGATCCCTCTCCCTCGAATCCGCCCCAACGACGTTTCGTGCGGAGAGCAGGACCACCTTCGGTCCACCTCTGTGGGCCGCACGAAGCTTTTTCCGGCGCGTGGTCTGCAACAAATTCAAGGCAGACCACGCGCCGGAAAAAGCCCACGCGCGGCCCAGAGGCGGTTGACCGAGGCGCAACGGTCAAGCCGCGCGTAACGGTAGCCGAGGGCCGTAGTGGGCGTCTGGCCCGAGGGCCGTTCACGAAACCTAGAGTCGAGGCCTCAATCGAGGGCCCGAGGAGGGCCGAGGGGCCCGAGGGCCGAGGCCCGAAGGGCCGAGGGGGCCCGAGGGGCCGATGGCCCGAAGGGCCGAGGGGGCCCGAGGGGCCGATGGAAGGGCCGAGGGCCGAGGGGCCGATGGCCCGAAGGGCCCGGGGCCCCTCAGTCGCCGACGGCGATGCCGTTCTTCTGGCAGACGGCGTGGACCAGCGTCCGGTTCTTGTCGTCGAGCCGCGAATAGGCCCGCTCGGCCGCCTCGGCGTCCTTCAGCGAACAGGAGCAGACGGCCAGGATCTGGTAGGCGTCGGTCCAGCCCGGCTTGGCCCGCAGCGCCCGGCGTGACAGATCCATGGCCGCGCCGCACTGCTGGCGCAGCCAGGCCTCGCGCGCCTGCTTCATGAGCGCCTCGGCGTCCTCCGGCTCGGCCGCCGCCGTCTCGGCGCGCGAAGGCTCGGTCCGGGCAGGCTCGCTCCGGCGCGCGGGTGACTCCGAGCGCTCGACGGCCGGGGCCGCCGCCACCTGCCGCGTTCGCGCCGCGCGAGTCGACGCCGCGACCGGCTCGGGTCGCGCCCGGCAGAGGCGGGAGAGATCCCGGATCAGCTGATTGTGGGGCTCGAGCCGGATGACCTCCATCGCCTCCTGGCGAACCTCGGCGCAGCGCCCCTCGGCGCGATCCTTTTCGGCCGCCGTCATGTGCTCGGCCACGAGGAGCGTCCGCGCCTCTTCGTACCGCGGCTGAGCGCGCCGCTTGTAGACACTGTCGGCCGGGATCTGCTGGTAGCCGCTGACGGCCGCCGCGTAGTTCTTGGCGTTCGCGGCCTCGTCGAACCTGGCGAACATCGCGGCCCCCTGACGCTCGCTTTCGACGCGACGGCCAAGCCCGGCGGCCTCGCGCCGGATGGCCGCGTCGTCGGTGTTCGCAAGTCGCGCGAGATCGCCCCGGGCCGTCTCCCAGTCCTCCGCCACCATTGCCTGCTTGGCTGCCGCCAGGATCGTGGCTGGCGTCTCCGGGGCGGGCGGCGCGGCGGGAGCGGCTGGCGGAAGCGCCGCGGCGGCCACCGGCGGCGGCGCGACCGCCGCTGGCGGCGGCTGGGGGGCCTCCGCCACGGGCGGCTCGCCCGCGCTCGATCGATGAAGGAACAGCGCGGCCAGCCCGATGAGGGCGAGCGCGCCGCCGCCGAGAGCGATCGCCTTGACCGGCAGCTGCCGGGGTTGTGGCGCGTGCGGATCGAACACGAAGCTCTCGAGCGGCCCGACGAACCGGATCTTGACGTGACCGAGCTCGATGACGTCTCCCGCGTTCAACTCAATCCGTTCGTAGTCCTCGCCGTTGACGCGGATGCCGTTGGCGCTCTGGAGATCGACGATCGTGTAGTGCTCGCCGTCGCGAACGATCTTCGCGTGGTGCCGCGAGATCGACCGGTGGTTGAGCAGGACGTCGTTCTCTTCGGTCCGGCCGATGACCAGGGAGGCCTTGTTGAGCGCGATCTCCATCCCGGCCAGATCGGTCGTCAGCACGACGAGGCGCGCCGCGGGTCCCGGCGCTGGCTGGTGCCCAGCAGCCTTCTCACCGAGGGCGCGCAGCGGGATGGTCGGCTGCCCCTCCACCGCCTCGGCGACGGCTCCGTCGGGCTCGGGGACCGCGGTCATCGGCTTGGGAGGAGAGGTCTTGGTCCGCGAACGCGGCTGGACGGCCGCGGCGGCGGCGTCGGCCAGGTGGGACACGGGAGCCTGCGCGGCCTGCGCAGACATTGCCGCGACCGACGCCCGGGTGGGGATCGCCACCGGCCCCCCCACGGTGGCCAGCGGCGCCGTGGCGACCGCCGGCAGGCTCCGGGTCGTCGGCCGGTCGGTGACCGGAGGACCGTCCCCGCGCAGGACCAGCTTGTAGTCGCCGATCTGGACCTCGTCGCCTTCGCGCAGCGGGGTCGGCGAGGCGATCTTCGTCCCGTTGACCCGCACGCCGGTGAAGCTGGCGAGATCCTCGATGAAGAGCGCGCCGTTCTGGCGCGAGAGCCGCGCGTGCTTCCGTGACACGTTGCGCTCTGTCAGCCGGATGGTGTTGCCCTCCAGCCGGCCCACGGTCATCTCATCCCGCGCAAGCGGGACCACCGTGGTCTTACCCTCATCGTCTTCGATGCTCAGCTTGAACACGGCGAGACCCTCGAAATCACCGGGCCTTTTGACTGTATCCGCCGTGCTCGGCCGGAGTCAATGGCGCGCTGCCGATCGCCTAACGAACTGTGACGATTGCGGCGGCGATGACGATCCCCATGCCGATGACGAAAGCCCCGGCCACGATGGCGACCGCCAGGTTCTTGTTCTCGTGGATCTCGCGCCGCAAGTTGTACGGCGTGATCATCTCCCACAGGTAGTAACCGATGATGAGGAGGACGATCCCCGACAGACCGAACAGCGCGAAGTCGAGCAGCAGGCGTCCAAGGGGCGCTTGCGCCGGCATGCTCAGAGGCTCCGGAGGTCGGGGTAGGTGGTCATCACGTCGGTTTCCGTCATCGAATCATTCGGATCGGCCGGTGTCCAGACCACTTCGATCCCCAGGATCGCGTCGGGAGAGACGCCCCCCAGCTCACTGAGCAACGCGCTCAGGTCGTCGGGCGAGGACGTGGAGCCAGAAGAGCCGAATTTGTCCAGTGGCGTACGGGTCGCGGCCACCAGCGTGACCACCACCAGCTCGAGCGCCTCTTTCCCTTCCTCGGCCGGGGCCGCGGAGCGCGACACCCGTCCGCCGGCAGCCCGGACCCGTTCGACCTGAAAGCGGCTCCGCTCGGCCAGCGCCATCGCGTTCATCGCCGTTTCGGCGTTGGTGAGGCTCATCGGACCGCGCGCGTCGGTGCCGAGGTAACGGACCGAGTCCTTCTCCCGCAAGAGCTCGAGCGCGGTTTGCTGGAGCAGCGCCGCCAGCCCTGCCTCGGATTCGGTGTCGCCTTGCGCCGCGAAGTCGGCCAGCCGATCCTGGATCCCGCGCGCCGAGCGTCCGAGCGCCAGCTGGAGACGGTAGAGGTAGGCCCGCCCCGGCATCGCCACCACCTCGCCGTCGCCATCGTCGTAATAGCCGCGGTTCGCGCTGGCGGCCCGGCCCGCGCGCACGGCGCGGATCACCAGCCCGACCACGGCCACCGCCGCCAGGATGCCAAACAGCCCGAAGCCGCCGCCGTAGCCGAGCCCGTAGCCGCCGAAGCTGGGAAAGAACAGAAAGTGCGAGCCGCCGCCATAGCCGTAGCCGCCCGAATAGGGCCTGCTGTAGCCACCACCCGAGTATCCAGGAGCGGGGCTGCTGTAGCCGCCGCCCGACCGGAAGCCGCCGCGGCTTCCGAAGCTCCCGCCCGACCGTGGCCCCGCAAACGCGAGCGCCGAGAAGAACGTGGAGAGCGCGACCAGGAGCACGGCCAGCCAGCGGGGGGCGCGGCGCATGATGGTCATCACCGAATCGAGTCTATGCCGCCGATCCCCGAGCCGCAAACGAGGCAGCTCGTCCAGCGCGCCAGCGATTTACCTCAGTTGCCCGCGCTGCGGCTGCGCGCCAGCTCCTCGAAATATTTTCGCAAGGCCGGCAGAGCCGAGACCAGACGGCGGAAGTAGTCGCGCCCCAAAAACAGGACGCTGGTCGGCGCGACGGTGCGGACCTCCGCCGTGGTCGGGCTGTCGTCGAGGAGCGCCATCTCGCCGAACAGGTCGCCGGCGCGCAGGCGGGCGACCGGCGCCCCACGGCGCAGGACCTCGACCTCGCCGAGAAGGATGAGGAACAGCCCCTGGCCGATCTCGTTTTCACGGATGATGGTCGTTCCGGGCGCCACGTCAATCCCCTCGAACCGGCGGACCAGCTCCATCTGTTGCTGGTTGTCGAACGGCTTGAACAGCGGCGAGGTGGCGATCAGGTTCTTGAGCAGCCGCTCGCGCACGAAGTGGTCGAGCCGCTCGGCCAGCACCGGGACCGCGGCCGTCAGCTCGGCGACGGCCCCGCGGCTGATCTCCAGCAGGTCCGCCTCGTCCAACACCTGGATGGAAGCCGTGCGCGGCTGGTCGGTCATGAGCGCCATCTCGCCGAACAGGGCCCCTTCGAGCAGGCGGGTCAGCTCGACGGCGCGGGTCGGTCGCCCGGCCACCAGGAGCCCGCCCGCCACGACGCGCACCTCGCCTGCCGCGACGAAATAGAACGCCGACCCGGGGTCCCCCTCCCGGAAAACCAGCTCGCCGTCACGCACGCGCAGCAGGCGCGCCATCCGCACCGCCGCCGGGAACAGCTCGGGCGGCAGCTCGGAGAAGAAGGCCACCGGCAGGAACTGCTCCGGGTACTGGACGAAGACCGAGAGATCGCGTGCGCGGGCGCGGGCGCGGGGCACCAGCCTGGCCAGATCGGCGGCCGCAGCCGGGGCGGGCGGCTCGATCAGCGCGTCGAGATCGACGGGCGCCTGGCGGGCGGCGAACTTCGCCAGCGTCGGCGCGCCGTGGGCGAAGTTGCGCGCCATCGCCCCCACGATCTGGTCGGTGTTCTGGCCGAGCGATTCGAGCACCTTGCAGCCGACCAACGCCGGCAGAAGGTGTCCCGAGCGGACATCGTGCATGGTGACCGTCCGGAAGACCTCGACGGCTCCCGCCCGATCGCCGAGCTGAAACAGCAGGTCGCCGATCTTCCGGCGGCTGTCGCCGTCGAGCGGATTGACCGCCAGCATCTGATCGTAGACGGCCAGCGCGGCGGCAAATTGACCGGCCCTGGCCAGGTTGCGTGCCTCGGTCTTGAGGTCGCGGAGCGGAAGCGCCATTGCAAGGACGTTATCCGGAGCGTGAAATGGGGTCAAAGAGGTGCAAGTGCCAGGAGAAGACGTAGAGGTCGACGATCCGACAGCCCGCCTCGCGGCGGTGGAGGCGCTCGGTCTCCCCGAGATCGGCCGCTCGACGTTGGGGCGGCCGATCTTCGCGCAGCGCTTTGGCGGCGGCGGCGCGCCGCTCCTGGTGATGGGGGGCATCCACGGTGACGAGCCGGCCAGCGTCGACCTGCTGGTCGAGCTCTGCGCCCGGCTGGGCGGCGAGCCGCGTGGACAGGGCGCACCGCTGACGGACCCCCCATTGTGGGTGCTGCCGGCCGCCAACCCCGATGGTCTGGCGCGGAACCGCAAGAACTCGGAGCGCGACGTCGATCTGAACCGGAACTTCCCCGCGCGCTCTTTCACCACCGCGCACGCGCCGGGCTATTTCCCGGGGCCGTCTCCTCTGTCGGAGCCGGAGACGCAGGCGATCGCCGCGCTCATCGCGCGGGAGCCGATCCGGGGCGCGGTCGCCGTGCACGCGCCGTTCGCCTGCGTGAACTACGACGGCCCGGCGGCGAGCTGGGCGGAGGCGGTGGCGGCCGCCTGCGGCTGGCCAGCCCGGGGGGAGATTGGCTACCCGACCCCCGGCTCGTTCGGGTCTTGGTTGGGCGTCGACCGCGGCCTGCCGATCCTGACGCTGGAGCTACCGCCGGGGCCGCTGGCCCAGTTTCGCGGCCAGGCGACCGCCGCCATCGATGCGAGTCTGGCGAGTCTGGCGAGTCTGGCAAATCCGGCAAGCCCGGGCAGTTCCGCCAGTTTCGACCGTTTCCGACGACGCTGAATACCCCGGGCGGGCTGCGGACTCGGGGTATACTGCTTGACAGGTGGGCAGGCTCGTACTTTTCTGACCCCTTCGGCCGATGGACAACACGGAACGTATGTTTCTGGACACGATGTCGAGAGCGCTCGTCTCTCTCCCTTTCGACCTCAAAATCCTTTTGGAAGCGGTGGCTGACTCCGACCTCGAGCGCGGCGTGCGCGAGCTGGCGGCCGGCACTGTGGTTCATGTGATCACGCCCAAGGACGGGAACGTCGAAGCGCCGTTGCGCTACGCCGAGGACGTGGTTCAGCTGCGGCTGGCGCTGGCGAAGATCGCCGCCGAGGGGGGCGAAGGCGCTCCGGCGTTCCGCGCCCGCTTCGCCGAGGACTACGCGAAGTTCGACGAGGAGCTCGGCCTTTTCCGGCAGACGCTGGGCGCCGACATCGTCGACTGGCTCGACAGCCGCTGGGCCGCGATGCTGAAGGGCGTCTACGCCAAGAAGAAGATCGCCATGTTCGTCGACGACGAAGAGGTCGGGACCTTTCTCTATGACGAGGGGCTGAAGTTCGCGACGCTCTACCCGATCACCGAGAAGTCGCTGGCCGGTCGAGTGAAGCAGGCTCAGCCGTTCGTGGATCATCTGGCGCGCAAGCGGGATCAGGATAAGAAGAAGATCACGTCCTAGCCGCAGCGCAGCCTGCTGTTTGACGCTTCCTGTTTTGATGCCTGTTTTGACGAAGGAAGGTTGCTGCCGTGTCGCGTGTGCCTGTGGTCGCCTTGCCGGGTGACTCTCCGGCCGGCCTGCTGGAGATCGCGGTGGCCGTCGCGCGCGGCGCGGAGGCGCCCGCGCCCGAGATCACCGTCGCCGCACGCCCGGCCGCCACGCTGCTGAGGCAGCTGCCGGCACCGCAGATCCGCGCGGCGATCGAGTCGGTGATCATGTCCCGCTCGCTCGACGTCGGCCTGCAGTGGATGCACGACTCCGGCGTGCTGGCGGCTGTCCTGCCCGAGCTCGAGGCGACGGTCGACTTCTCGCAGGAGGCCGGCCGGCGTCACAAGGACGTCTGGGAGCACACCAAGCTGGTGGTGGTCCAATCGGTGCCGAACCCTCTCGTGCGCTGGGCCGCGCTGCTGCACGACGTGGGCAAGGTGCCGACGCGCGTGATGCTGCCCGACGGCAAGGTCACCTTCCACCGCCACGCCGAGGTCGGCGCGCGGATGTGGGATCCCATCGCGCGACGCCTCGGGTTCAGCAAGCCGGAGCGGCACAAGATCCGGTTCCTGGTGCTGCACCACCTGCGGGCCAACGCCTACGAGTCGGGCTGGACCGACGCGGCGGTGCGCCGCTTCGACCACGAGATGGGCGACCACCTCGACGATCTGCTGGATCTCTCGCGCGCCGACGTGACCTCGCGGCGTCCGGGGCGGCGGCAGGAGGCGGTCCGCAACATCCACGCGCTCAAGGAGCGGATCCTGGCGATCCGCGCCCTCGACGCGCGCGTGCCGCCGCTGCCGCCCGGGCTCGGCAACACGATCATGGAGACCTTCGGCCTGCCGCCCTCGAAGCGGATCGGCGATCTGCGCAAGCTGTGCGAGGAGGCCGTCGAGCGTGGCGAGCTCGAGGAGCGCCGCGACGCCGCCTACTACGTCGACTTCCTGCGCGACAAGATCTGAACGCGCGATCGTAGACTGAGGCTCTCGCCATGAGCCAGCTCGCGCTCGATCAGCTGATCGCCGGCTTCCAGTCCTGCACGCTCCCGCACGAGGACTGGACACACGGGGCTCACCTGCGGGTGGGCGCCTGGCACGTGCACCGCCTGGGCGCCGAGAGCGCGCTCGCGACGCTGCGTGCGGGGATCCGGCGGCTCAACGACAGCCACGGAACAGTCAATTCCCCGACGAGCGGCTACCACGAGACGATCACGGCCGCTTACGTGAAGCTGATCGAGGCTTTTCTGGCAACGTTCGAGGGCAGCGTCCCATTCGACGAGCGGCTGAAAGCGCTGGTCGAGAGCCCCCTCGCCGACCGGTCGATTCTCCTTCGCTACTGGTCGCGGGAGCGACTCATGTCAACGGAGGCCCGGGCCACCTGGCTGGCGCCCGATCTGGCACCGCTCGCGCTCCCGTCCTGACGCCGGTCAGTCAGTCCCAGTCGCCGACGCCCTCGAGGGGCTCGTCCTTCTCCCAGTGGAGGAGGTTGCGCTTGCGGCGGCGCAGGGTGCGGATCTGCGCGGCGAGAAACACGGCGCAGCCGGCCGACGCGATCACGACGGCGATCAGCGCCCAAAGTGGCATGTGCGGAGTTTGTACCGGCCAGGCTTCGAATGCCAGACTGGGAGACGAGCCGCCATGCCCGAGCTGCCCGATCTGGTTCATGTCGAGGATGTGCTGCGCGCAGCGCTGGCGGGAAGAACGATCTCGTCCGCCCGCACCGGGGATCCGACCGTCCTGCGGATCATGGTGCGCGAGCCCTTCCCGGCTCTGCTCGCCGGGCGGCGGCTGGAGACGCTCGAGCGGCGCGGGCAGTTCATGCGCTTCGGGCTCGATGGGGGCCTCTGCATCGTGGTCAACGCCATGCTGGCCGGGCGCTACAGGCTGGTCGCCGCGGGATCGGACAGCTCCAAGAAGAAGGATCCGCGCGCGCTCGGGCTGGCGCTCACCTTCGTCGACGCGCCCGAGCTTCAGTACATCGACGACAAGCGAATGGGGAAGGTCTACCTGGCGCGCGCCGAGGACGAAAACCAGATCCCCGTCTACGGCGAGCTGGGCCTCGATCTCATGTCCCCGGCCTTCACCCGCGCGGCCTTCGGGGAGGCGATCGCCGGACGGCGCGATCAGACGCGGGCGTTCCTCATGGACAAGCGGGCGCTCGCCTCGATCGGCAACGCCTACGCCGACGAGATCCTGTTCGCCGCCCGGATCCACCCCAAGACCTTCTGCCGCAAGCTGCAGCCGACCGAGGTCGACGCGCTCTACGAAGCGATCGGCCGCGTGCTCCGCGAGGCGATCGCCGAGATCCGAAAGCGGAACGAGCCCCCCGAGGTCAAGGTGCGCGATTTTCTCAAAGTCCGCGGGCGCGACGGCAAGCCCTGTCTGGTCTGCGGCACGACGATCCGCGCCGTGCGGGTGGGCGACGGCGACGCCTGCTTCTGTCCGCAGTGCCAGCCCGAGACGCGCAAGCTATTCGTGTCGTGGTCGAAGCTGAATCTACCGAAGCGTGAAGAGAAATAGCGCGGCGGCGGTCGCCACGTTCAACGAGTCGGCGCCCGGCGACATCGGGATGGTCACCCGGTGGTCGCAGGCGGCGCGCGCCGCTGGCGAGAGGCCAGGACCCTCGGCGCCGAACATCAGCGCGACGCGCGCGGGTCGCGCGAAGTCCGTGAGCGGAACCGCGTCGGGGTCGAGCACCGCGCCGACCACCGACACCCCCTCGGCGCGCAGCGCTTGCAGATCGTCGGGCCAGCGGGCGAGGCGGACGATCGGCATGGTGAAGACGGCGCCCAGCGAGACGCGGATCGCCTTGCGGTAGAACGGGTCGGCCGAGCGCGGCGAGAGCAGGATCGCGTCGGCGCCGAAGGCAGCCGCATGGCGGGCGATGGCGCCGAGATTGTCGACGTCGGTCAGATCCTCGAGGACGACGAGCGTGCGCGCGTCGCGGGGAACCTCGGCCGCCGACGGTTGCACGCCGACGGCCAGGCAGCCGCGGTGGACGTGAAATCCGGCGACCTGGTCGAGCAGGCTCTGGGGCGCGAGGTAGACGGGGAAGTCGCCGCCCAGCGCGTCGCCCAGCGTCGCCAGCCGCGGCGCCGTCAGCAGCACCGATTGAATGGAGAGGCCACTGCCGACGAGGCGCCGGACCACCCGCTCGCTCTCGGCGACGAAGCGCCCCTCCTCGTTGAGACGGCGCTCCTTCAGCAGCCGGTAGTCGGCGACGCGCGGGTCGTCGGCGTCCAGGATGTCGATCGGCGGCAGAGCCACGCTCCGCAGGATAGAGGATCACGCGGCCGCGGAGCTCTTCGCTGCCGCGGAGCGCGTACATGCCGCGGAGCGCGTACATGCCGCGGAGCGCGTACATGATAGAACCCGCGCATGCGCCCTGGCCCTCTGCTTCTGCTGGCCGCCGGGCTGACCGCCGCCTGCTCGAGCGACGGGGAGCCGCACGGGTCGCCCGTGCTGCTCAGCGTCCAATGGATCTCCGGCGCGGGGAGAACGCAGATCTGGACTCCGACGGAGACGGAGATCGTGCAGGTGCCGCCGGCCGGACAGGAGGTCGACTTCGTGTTCGACCGGCTGCTCGACGGCAACCGGATCGAAGACGTCGTCACGCAGAACGGCGTCGAGATGACCGTTCCGAAGGCGACGCCCCCCATCACGGCCTCCTGGCCCGACGCCGCCACCGTGATGAGCGTGCCGCCGTTCTCCGATCAGGTCCGTTACAACAGCGAGCCGTTCTACGGCTCGGCGACCGCTTACGTCCTGCTTCAGCCAGCCATGGTCGGATTCCCCTCCTCGGACACGATCACCTTTTCCCTCGACCAGACCAACCTGACCAGCGCGTACGGAGAACAGATGCTCGGGCCCAGCCAGAATCTCGGTGGCGACCGGGCCGTTTTCAGCCTCGTTTCAGCTCCCGGCCGGCGACGGCTCGGCGTCGGTGCCACCGAACTTCGCGCTCCGGACCATCTTCTCCAACCGCGTGGCGAGCGCGGCGAGCCTCGAGCCGTTCGTCCACGTCGAGGCGAACGGCCTGCCGTTGCCGGTGGTGCTGGCAGCCGACGCGAGCGATGCAACGGTCGTCTATCTCTCGCCGGCGAGATGCCTCGGTGGCTGGCCGGTCGGCGTTCCGATCGACGTGACGATCGCGGCCGGGGTGCTCGACGCTTTCGGGGTCGCGATGGCCGGCGACGCCCACACCACCTTCATGGCCAGCGGCGTGGCGCCCGCCCCGCCCGACGGCGGCTGCCCCGTCACCGCCACCGACGGCGGCGTCGACTGACCAGACGCGATTTCAGTCGATCTGGCGGGCGAACACCTCCGCGAAGGTGTCCCGCACGGCGCCCTTGACCGCGTCGAGCGCGATGGGGCGCCCGAGCTCGCCGGACATCGAGCCCATGACCGCCGCGTCGAGGCCGCAGGGGTTGATGGCGGTGAAGCGCGCCAGATCGGTCGAGACGTTGAGCGCGAAGCCGTGCATCGTCACCCAGCGTTTGACCGCCACGCCGATCGAGGCGAGCTTGCGCGCCCCCCCGGCGGTCCAGACGCCCGTCCAGCCGGTCTTGCGCTCGCCCGGCAGGTCGAAGCGGGCGAGCGCCCGGATGAGCGCCTCTTCCAGGTTGCGCAGATAGACGTGCAGGTCGCGCTCGTCGTCGCGCAACAGAAAGATCGGGTAGCCGACCAGCTGTCCGGGGCCGTGGTAGGTGACGTCGCCGCCCCGCTCGATTTCGAAGGTCGGAATCCCGTCTACTGTTTGCGGGAACCCTGAGAGGGTTCCCGCCCCCTCCCGCGATGGACTCTGACGGGCGAGGCCCGGCTCCGTCCACGCCACGCCGAGCAGATTCTCTTTGTGCGCGCTGCGCCCGGCGGTGATGACGTGGGGGTGCTCGACGAAGAGCAGCGTGTCGGGGATCTCGTCCTTCTGGCGCGCGCTCACCAGCTCGCGCTGGTGCGCCCAGACCTCCCCGAACTCACGGGTCCCGAGATCGATGAGGCGCGCTGGATGGGTCGCCGGCCTGGTCACCGGTTAACAATATGGATCGCTTCGCCGAGGCTCGCCTTCGCGGCCTCCATGATCGCCTCCGGGAGCGTCGGGTGGGCGTGGATGGTGAGGCTGATGTCATCCGCCAGCGCGCCCATCTCGATCGCCAGCGCCGCCTCGGCGATGACGTCGGAGGCACCGTTGCCGACGACGTGGATCCCCAGCACCTCCTTGCTCTCGGCGTCGATCACCACCTTCACGAAGCCGTCGGTGTCGGCATTGGCGATGGCCCGACCGAGCGCGGCGAAGGGGAACTTGCCGACCTTGACGGCCCGTCCCTTCTTGGTCGCTTCCTCGGCGCTGATCCCGGCGGAGGCGACCTCCGGATCGCTGAAGATGACCGACGGGATCGCGCGAACGTCCATCTCCGCCTTGTGCCCGGCGATCACCTCGGCCACCACCTCGGCCTCGTGCGAAGCTTTGTGCGCGAGCATCGGCTGCCCCGCGACGTCGCCGATGGCGTAGATGCCGGGGACGTTGGTGCGCAGCTGGCGGTCGACGGGGACAAAGCCCCGTTCGATCTTCACGCCGATCTCCTCCAGACCCAGCCCCTCGGAGTTGGGGCGACGTCCGACCGCCACCAAAACCTTGTCGGCCTCGATCGTCTGGTCCTTGCCGCCCACGTCGACCGTCACCTCCGCGCGGCCGTTCTTCTCGGCCCAGGACTTGGCCTTGGCGCCGGTCACCACCTCGACGCCCAGCTTCTTGAGCTTGCGGGCGACCAGCTGGACGATCTCCGGATCGTTCCCCGGCAGGATGGCGGGCAACGCCTCGACGACGGTGACCTTCGACCCGAGCTTGGCGTAGAGCGTCCCGATCTCGATCCCGATGTAGCCGCCGCCGATGACGACGAAGCGCTCCGGCACCGTCGCGAAGTCGAGCGCGCCGGTCGAGTCGACGATCCGGTTGCCGTCAAACTTGAACCCCGGGATTTA
>CAWFVU010000002.1:0-1702500 GCA_963819375.1 uncultured Pseudomonadota bacterium
CCAGATTTAGGTTCTGGTTCCGAAAGGAGTGGAGGTTCGAGTCCTCTTCCTCGCACTGCAGTGAAATCCCTGTGGATTTCTGGCGTCGGTGACTGACTCGCCAGCGATAGCCTTGGCGACTGAGGTACTAGCTACGTACTACCCACTTACAATCGGATCGATCGCGTGAACGTTCTCGAACTTACCAGGTGCAGTTGCTGACTTGCAGGTTCGTGTCGGTGAAGCCTGATGAGAAGTTCGTGAACCCGAGATTGGCGGCGGTTCCGCAGCCAGTCTTGTCCACGGTGAGCTGATTTGAAGGCGAAGTGCTTGTGCAATCGACGCCGCCGCTCCAGATGTTGTTGGCGGCGAAGATGGTCCAGCCGGAGACGTAGGCGCCAGCCACGCAGAGATCCGGGGCATTGCCGCTGAACTGGTTTCCTTTGCCGACGATGTCGTTTCCCAGGTAGGTCATGGCCCCGGAACCGGGCATCACTGCTGCCGCACTGCCCGGCACGAGCTCGACCCCCACGCCATTGTCGGCGATGACCGAGTCGATGATCGACACCGCGTCCTTGAGTCGAATCTGCGCGCCCACGGGATTGCCGCGCAGTTCCATGGTGAACAGGTAATTCCATGGGCCGGTCGTCACGGAGAGCGACACGCCAGCGGTGCCGTTGTCGTTCATGGTGATGGATCGGCCGCCGGTGCTGGTATGCACCCCGTAAAAATAGACGCACAACGGGGAACCTTGGCCAAAAACGCCGTACGACGCATTTTGGTCGAAGTGCACCGGATGGGCCGCGGTGGGGGTCGTCGAAGCGCAACCGCTGGATATGTACAACCCGTCGTTGTTCGACTCAGCGACGGTGTCACCGACGATCATGAGGTTCCCGTTCTGTTCGACGTCGATGCCGCGATCGAAGCCACGAACCGCCAGCCCGCTGGTCTGCACCTGGAAGTACTCCAGATTATTGCCCAGGGGGCCCATGTAAGTGTTCTGGACTCTGACGCCGTACGAGGTGGCCGCCGGAGCGCCCGCCTGGACGAGCGACAGATTCTCCAGATGACCGCCGTCTTTGCCAGGCGAGGTGGTCGGTCCAGCGTACGAATAGGTGAAGCCGCCGGCGGCACCGGCCGGAATGGTGATGGTTGGCGCCGGAGTGACGCTGCCCGCGATGTCCACGCCGGTCGGAACCTCGATCGGAAATTCGTTGGACGGCTGGCTGCTGGGATCCAGGTCTCCGTCAACGGAGATCGTGACCAGGTAGGTCGCGTTCTCCTGTGCGGCCGAGATGGCTGAAAGCGCGCCAGTGATCGATCGGTAGGGGCAGGCCAGGCTTCCAGTCTCGGCGGCCAAGCTGGGCGTCGCCTCGACGTGATAGACGTGGTCGGTGGGGAGGAGGCAGGGCATTCCCGCGTCCGAAGGAGGAGTGACGTCTGCCCTGCCGGCGTCGCGTGCGTCTGGCTGGCCGCCGTCAGGTGTCCTTTCCGCGCGTGCATCCTGACCGGCGTCGCGCAAGTTTCCCGTGCCCGCGTCCGTCATTGGGCCGTCGCCGGAACCGCCTTTTGCCACGTCCCGCTCCGAGGCGTCAGCGTGGTGAGCGTCGGGATGGCTGTCGGGGCTGCCATCCCGACCACTCGGTCCGCCTACAGTGCCCCCGCACGATGCCGCCAGGACCACCCACACCGCCAGCGCCCATCCGCGGAGAACAGTGGACCGGGGCCGGCCAGGAACCGGCGTCAATCGTGTGACCAGGAGCGCCATCGGTTCGAGGTGCAACGATAAACCTAACCGAGACCGCGGGTGGTGGTGAAGCGTCTCACGCGGGGTGACGGGGAAGCATCGCGCCGCCTCACCCCAGCGCCGGCTCTACGACTCGCCACTTCCGCCCGCTGAAGCTCTCTGGCGTCCCTTCGTCCTCGGTCCTGCCGTCAGCGAGGGGACCCGTCAGCCAGAGGGCGCGCACCCAGCCGCTGCCGCTGATGCTGGTGATGACGATCATACCCTGCGGACCGACACGAACCTGACCGACCTTGAGCGCGCCCATTGCTTGAATATCTCGGCTGCCGCCGTGCTCTCCTGAACCAGGGCCCTCGAAGCTCGGTCGGCCCGGGTTCGACAGTCCGCTCCGTCGCCCGTGACCGGGGATCGCGTCGGTCAGTGGCTGGAGCATTGTCCCCTGGCACCTCCCGTCGACCGGCAGTCTGACATTCGTGTCAGGCCGACCGGTCCAATGAAAGGCGGCGTGCCCTCCGGCCCGCATGGAACGCGGGCGGAGGGCGGCCCATCGCTTGCACCTATGCGGTCCGGAGGTGCGATGACGATTTCGATGACTAGAGGTGCTTTGGCGTTCGGCCTGGCGTTGCTGCTGGTGGGCTGCGGTTCGTCGCTTCCGTCGGGTGAAGGCGCGACGGGAGGCGCTGGCGGCGGGAACGTCGGGGCTGGCGGCGCCGTCTGCCGGCAGGTCGCTCCCGACGGTGCGGTCTTCTCGGTCTGTCCAGATGCGTCGGGCCAGGGCGGCAACGGCGGCAAGGGTGGCAACGGCGGTGGCGGCAGCGGTCCGGTGGACGCCCACCCCGATCTTCCGCCGGCTCCGGTCGGCGCCGAATAGAAAAAGTCCAGGTCACCGGCTGTCCGGCGACCTGGACCTGGACCTTCCGAGCTACGGGAGCTTGACGGTCGTCAGCGAGTACGGATCCACCGTGACGGCGAAGGTCGAGCCGTGCACCTGGGTGCGGGTCCCCGTGATCGATGCGCTGTTCGTGCCGTAGCGGTAGACGCTGGCCCAGCCGTGAGACGAGGCCCCCATCAGCGAGACGCTCACGCTGTAGCGGACGCTCGGATCCTTGTTAATCACCATCACGTTGATGCCGCCGTCTCCTTGACGGACGGCATGGACAGTCACGAGGTCGTTCGACGAAGTGGCCTCGAGCATCGTGTCCTGGGCGTGATGGCCAAGGTAGGAGAGCATCTGAATCCCGTAGTAAGCCGGGAAGGGCGTGTTGACCGGCGGCTCGACGGCGCCCCCAGAGGTGGTGCCACCTGCCGACAGGATCCCGTAGTCGCCGAAGCTGTAGCTGCCGTAGAGGGCCGGATCGATGTTGCCGTCGAAGGGGCTGTTGTGCAGCGTCCACCAGTCGACGTTGGCGACGCCGTTCTCGAACCAGGTCAACGTCTCGTCCGCCAGGAAGAGCGCGTTCACCAGGCTGGTGGTCTGCTTGCCGGGATTGTAGGAGACCGAGTTCGTCTCGGTGACCATGATCTGCACGGCGGGGGCGTGGCTGCCGCAGTACTGCGCCAGCGACGACTTCAGCGTCGCGACCATGCTGGGAATGCTCGGCGTGAAGCTCACGCTGGTGCTCTCGCCGTTTTCGGGAGAGACCAGCACGGCGGCGTCGGATTCGCCGGTCGGCCCCTGCGGGTACCAGTGAACGACGACGAAGTCGATGGCGCTGCAGGCGATGGGAAGGACCGTGTCGTTCCAGGGCAGCGGGGAGCTGGCGCTGGTCTGGCCGTCGGGCCAGTTGCCCGGCGCCGTCAGGACGGCGCCGACCCGAACGGAGGGATCCACGGCCTTCATCGCGGCGCTGTAGCTGACCACGCCTTCTGCATAGGTGGTCGGATCGTGGGACTTGTGATTGACCTCCCAGGTCGCGCCGTACGTCCCGTCGCCGTACAGCTCGTTGCCCACCTCCCAATAGCGAATGCCATAGTTGTGGCCCTTCGTGCAGTCGCTCGCATAGGTGGGAACGGGTCCCTTGTAGCGAGGCCCGCCGCGGTTGGCGTAGCGAACCCAGTCGGCGGCTTCCTGTTCCGTGCCCGAGCCGTAGTTGACCGTGATCATCGGCTGCGACCCGGTGGCGAGCGCGACGGACATAAAGGCGTCGAAGTTGGCGCTCGGAACGGTGCCCCCCTGGCTGGGATCGTCGGGGCTGTTCGAGATCCAGTGATAGTTGTCGGACGTCGAGCCGCCGGGATACCTGAGGGTCTGAACCGCGGTGGTCCGGAGCAGTCCGGGAATCACGGGGTCGACGAGGTCGTTGTCCCAGGCGGCGCTGTTGAGCCCGACCGCGAGCGGCGAGAACCGCCCCAGGGAGCTTCGGGCGTTCACCGTCGCCGAGGTCGGTGTTCCCCCGCTGGCACTGTCGACGGCAAGCGCCGAGCTGCCTGCGCCATTATTGACCTCCACGCTGACGGCCGGCGTGACCGCCGCGGCGACGGCCGGCGTCGATTCAGTCGTCCCGGGCGTCGAATCGTCCGCGCACCCGAGCCCGACTGCTGCTCCACCGAGAATCACTGCCCACAACCAGGTCTGCTGTCTCATTCTCTTTTCTCCCCTTGTTTGTCGGTGGCGCGTGACACGAAGAAGCAGGCTCGCCCGCCCGCTCTCGCCCCCGAGCTCTCTCTCTAAAGCCCCACGTTCACGAACGGACGAGCCTGGCCGCTCACTTAGCAAGTGACATGCCGCAAGTGGCACTCTGGAAGCAACCGACATTTTGAGGAAACGACGGTCGCTGGCGTCCCGCGGACAGTGTCCGATCAGTGATCGGGTGATCGCCGATCAGGAATGCCGGGAATGAGAATGAGAGCGTTCCAGGAACGTTTTGACCGGTCGGGCGTTTCGTCAAATGGGGGGGGAATGATGATCGACCGAAGAGAACGCGCCGATCGAAGGCTCGCGCGACTGAGCGAGACGAACGCCCGATTGCGGCGGCAATTGGCGGAGCAGGAGTCGTTCTGGCGGATCGCACACCAGGACGCGCTGACGGGCCTCTGGAACCGCCGCTACGCCGACGTGCGCCTGGCCGAAGAGATTGGGCGTGCCCGCAGTGTGCCCGGATACCGATTCTCGGTGGTGGTCGCCGACGTCGACGACTTGAAAGGCGTCAACGATCGGCAGGGCCACGCCGCCGGCGACCAGGCGCTCCGGTGGATGGCCGGTTTTCTCAGCCACGGCCTGCGCTCCGACGACGTCTGCTGCCGCATCGGGGGTGACGAGTTCCTGCTGATCCTTCCCGCCTGCGGCGGCGACGAGTGCCGACGCTTCGTCAAGCGGGTGCGCAGCGCGTGGCACCACGAGGCCCGCGCGCACGAGCACGCAGTGGCGGTCAGCCTGGGGATGGCGTCGTATCCGGCGCACGGCGCGACCGCGGAGGCGCTCTGCGCGGTGGCGGACGGGGCGATGTACGAGGAGAAGCGAAGGGCGCGATCAGCCGCGCGCGCCGGCTCACCGGACCACTGCGAAGACGGCGTGACCATCAAGCAGGACCGGCCGAGAACAGGCCGGCCGTGCCGGGCAGCGCCGTGAAAATCTCGTCATTCGCGACGTCCATCGTCGCGTCGCCATGCCAGCGAGGCCAACCACCATGTCGGGCATGCCGCTGTAACTACTTGGTTATGTACGAATGTGTGCCCCATCGCACGGACATCCAAGATGTTTTCTGCTTGCGTCAAATGTGGACCGCGAGGTAGTGGTCGTGTGCCAGATCTGCGAGGTGACCTTTGGGGGCGGGACCGATGGACGCAAGCGAGTTGTGCCGCGTATGTCGAGCGCTGCTCGTCCGCGGTTCCCGCTTCTGCGCGGCGTGTGGAGAAGCAGTGCAGGCCATCGCTTCGGACAGCGAGCGGCGACAGCTCTCCCTCCTTTTTTGCGACGTGGCGGATTCAACCGCGCTATCCGAGCGGCTGGATCCCGAGGATCATGCACAACTTACTTTCGAGCTACCGGCGAGTGTGCCAGTACGCCATTGGCCTCTACGAGGGTCACACGTCGCAATTCCTCGGCGACGGTGTGGTGGCGTACTTTGGGTATCCGATTGCCCACGAGGACGATGCAGTTCGATCCGTGCGCGCCGGTCTTCGCATCCTAGATGACATCAAATTAGTCAATCAGGGCATCGGTAAGCGGCTTGGCGTCGAGCTGCACATCCGGGTCGGTATTCACACCGGCATGACGGTCGTCGGAGAGGTCGGGCCTGGCGGAGGTCACGATCGGCTTGCCGTTGGAGAGGCGGTCAACCTCGCCGCCCGGATCGAGGCGGCGGCGGATCTGGACAGCGCATTCGTCTCCGGCGCGACGGCCAAGCTCATTGGCGGCCACTTCGTGCTAGACCCGCGCGGCGCCCAGACGCTGAAGGGCTTCACCAAGCCGGTGGATATCTACAGGGTCGTTGGAGAGACCGGTGCGCGGACTCAATTCGAAGCAGTTGCCCGCGGCCCTCTCACGCCGCACGTCGGCCGTTACCGCGAGGTCGCCGAGCTCAATCAGGCCTGGAAAGAGGTGAGCGCGGGCAACGATCGCGTGGTCATCGTCCGCGGCGAAGCCGGGATTGGAAAATCCCGTATCATCCACCATTTCCGGCAGGTCGCCATCGACCAAGGCGCGCAGACGCTTCTGTGCGTCTGCTCGACGCTCACCCAGGCGACAGCGCTGGCGCCGATCACCGAGATGTTGAAGGCGGGTGTCCTGCAGCGTGCCGGCCTGAAGGACCCTCCAGAGGACCTGTTGGAGGCGCTGGCCAGTCTTCTCAGCGAGCAATCCCACTTCGGCGCCGATGCCCTGCCGTTGTTGGCGTCGCTGCTGTCGATCCCGGGCGCCGACGAAAAGGCCATTGCGGGGCTTTCGCCGATGCGACGTCGTGCTCGTACGCTGGAAATCCTGCGGGAGTGGCTGGCATGGTCAGCCAAACGGCTGCCCGTAGCGTTGTTCATCGAGGATGTTCACTGGGCGGACCCGTCGACGATCGATCTCCTGGATCTCGTGATCCGGGAGCCCCCCGGCGGCCGGACGCTCGTCTGCTTGACCGCTCGCCCGGAGTTCCAGGCACGCTGGGCGGAACCGCACGTTCGGACCATCGAACTCGGACGCCTCGATGCTTCGGCGGTCGAAGCCATCGTTTCGCATGTCGCGGGTGGACACGCGCTGCCCGCCGCGGTGCTCAAGCGGATCGCCGAGCGCAGCGAGGGCGTGCCGCTTTATCTCGAGGAGGTTACGAAAGCGGTTCTCGAATCGGGCGCCCTCCAATTGAAAGTGAGCCGCTACGAGCTGGCGCGGGCGCTCGACAATCAAATCCTGCCGCCGACGGTGACGGGCTCGATGGTGGCTCGTTTCGATCACTCGGCGAGAGCCGCAGCATCGCTCAACTGGGCGCCGCGATCGGACGGGACTTCAGCTATCGCCTCATTCGCGCCGTTTCAGGGTTGTCCGACGGCGACCTTCGACAGCACCTGGATCGCTGAGCCGCAGCGAGCTCGCGTTCGTCAACGGGCAACCGCCCAACTCCACGTACACCTTCAAGCACGCGCTCATCCAGGACGCCATCTACGGGACGTTGTTGAACCAGAATCGCGCCCGCGTCCACGAACGGATCTTCATCGCGCTGCAGGAGCAATTCCCTGAGGTCCTTGCCGCGCGGCCCGAAATGGGCGCGTACCACGCCGAGCAGGCGGGGCACCGCGAAGAGGCCGTGCACCTCTTGCAAAAGTCCGGGGAGAAAGCCCTCGGGCGGACGGCGATGGTCGAGGCCGTCAAGCACCTGGCGCACGGGATCGAGTTGGTCCCCGTGCTCGAGGAGCCCGCTCGAACCGACGTGGAAATCCAGCTTCAGGCGGCGATCGGTCCCGCGTACATGGCGACGTTGGGATGGGCGGTTCCAGAAGTCGAGCGCTCCTGCGCGCGGTTGCGGGACCTGGCGGCCAAGCGGGCGGACGGCGGGAAGCTATATCAGGCGATGTGGGGACTCTGGACGGTGCATTTTCTGCGCGGCGAATACGGACCGGCGCTGGACGTCGCCAATCAGGTGCTCGCGATGGCCCTCCAGACCGGTAGTCCGATGTTTGCAGTCACCGGTCACCATGCGGTTGGATACACGCACCTGCGCCGCGGCGAGTACGCGGACGCGATTCGCCACGCGGACGAGGGGCTCGCCCTGTACGATCTCGACCGCGAGAAGCAGTTGGCGCCGATGTTCGGGCTGTCTTCGTCCTGCGCGATCTGGTGGTTCCGGGGTCAGGCGCAGCTCGCGATCGGCGATCTCGCCAAGGGCGTTGAAAGTCTCGCGGGCGCGCAGAAGGTCGTCGATGACATCGGGCACACGCCGTCGCGCGCGTTCTTGCTGTCGCAGCAGTGCCTGTCTCTGACGATAGATGATGTGGGGAAGATCGAGTCGATGGCGACCACGATGCGGTCGCTGTCGATCGCGGAGGGGTTTGCTCTGTGGGTCCCCTACGCGGACATTTTTCTCGCCTGGGCGAGCGCCCAACGCGGCGGCGACGCAGCCGCGGCAGCCGAACAGATTCGCGGCGCGATGGCGCTGATCCACCTAGGTCTCTCCCGCATTCAGGACGTCGAATTCGTACGTCTGCTGGCCGAGACGCTGCTCTTGGCCTCGAAACCAGCTGATGTGTTCCCCGTCATGGAGGCGGCGCTGGAGGTCGCGCGGACTGGTAAACAGGGGCACCTCGAGTCGGAGCTTTTCCGAATGCAAGGGGAGGCGGCTCGGGTCATGGGGGAGACGGGGAGAGCCGTCACCTTGTATCGTCAGGCGATCGAGAGCGCCCGGGGCCGAGGAGCCCGTCTCTTGGAGTTGCGGGCGACTCTCGGGCTGGCGCGCGTCGGTGGCGACGCCGAGCGCGGTCTACTGACGCGAGCCCTTTCGGGTTTCAACGACCGGGACGAACATCCGGATCTCCGAAACGCGCGTGCGTTCCTTGCCACGCCCGGGCCTCAAGGCTCGTCGACGACGACAGGATCCCGGGCGCGCCTGTGACCGGCCGGCGCATTCGTCAGATCGACTTCGGAGCGTTTTGTTGCCGAAGGTCGGACGAAAATTCAGAAACGATCGGCGGTTGGTGCGTTATGAGGAGTCGTGAGTTATCCGCGTGAGGTCGACCTGTCTTCTGTGGCCGGCAACCGAGCCGCGGAACCGGCGCGCGCCCGGGCGGTCCCCGGTCTGAAATTCGCAGCGAGCGTCACTCTCGGCCTCGATGCTTCGCAATCGGTCGGGGAAACACCCGACGGTGTGAGGCTGCAGCTCCAGGTGCACGGCGTCGTCGATGGACCGATGCTGCGAGGAAAATTTCCTTCGCTGGCCGCGTACATGCTCATCGACGTCGAGGGCATCGGGACGCTGTACGTCCGCGCGCCGGTCAAGCTCGACGACGGCGCTGTCCTGGAGATCGAAGCGACGGTCCGTTACGACTTCGGCCGCGACGGCTATCGGCTGGCCGCGGCGGGCGACCTGCCCGATTCGATCGTCGCGGGCGGGCTCCGGTTCCTGACCGCGCATCCCCAATACCAGTGGCTCAACCGCGCGCTTTGCCTGGGCGTCGGGGAGCTTCGCTCGCGCGAAAAGAGCATCGTCTACGATCTGTTCGTCATCGAGGTGAAGCCGGGTGACGATTCCCGCGCCCGCGGGGCAGGCGAGGGATACGGTCGGCCGTCGGGCCAGCCTTCGCTCTACGACCGGCTCGGGGGTCGGGACAAGATCGCCCGCATCGTTACGGACTTCGTCCGCGGGCTGGAAACCAACAGCCAGCTCCTTCGACAAAACCCGCAGATCGCGCACGTGACCACTCAGTCGAACCCCGTCGAACGGAATCGTCACGTGACGGACTTTCTGTGCCGCATTACCGGCGGGCCTTGTGCCTACGACGGTCGCCCGCTGAAGCAGGTCCACGGACCGATGCGCCTGACCGAGGCGGACTGGTCAATCGGGGGCGAGGAGTTGGTCCGCGCGCTGAACAAGAACAACGTCGCCCGCCCGGATCGCGACGACCTGCTCGCGTTAGTCGAGCAGGTGAAGCCCGACATCGTGCAGGGACGCTGAGGGCGGATATGGCCAAAGATTCCAACGGACTTCCTTGGGCGGGCCCGATTTCGGACCTCGTGGAGCAGGCATCCAGCATCATCCAGCGCGAGGCGGGCCGGGCGCCGGGCGGCCTGCCGGGGGGCGTTCCTGGCGGTCTCCCAGGCGTATCGGCCATCCAGGAGACGCTGACCGGCATCGCCGGTCGGGTCTGTCCCGTCACGGGCGCCGCGGTCCCGCTCGCGCCGCCGGACAAGAGCCGCCTCCGGCAGCAGGCCCACGAGCTCATCGAGGCGCTGCTGGGCGGCTTGGCCACCGAGGGAACGTACAACCGGCCGGCGGCCTACGAGAAACAGGTCCCGCTGCTCGAGTGCGTCGCCCCGGTCGACGCCGGCGGCACGGCCGTCGCCAGGATGAACGTCGCCAACGACGAGGACGCCCCCGCGGATGTCAGCCTCTACTGCACGAACTTCGTCGCCGACTCGGGTTACGAGCTCCCGTCCACACGCGTAACCGTCTCGCCCCGCCGGACCACCATCCCCGCCCGTGGCCAGGCGGAGTTCGAAATCACCATCGCCGTGCCGTCGCAGACCCCCGCCGGCTTCTATTCCGGCCTCGTCCAGGCGGCCGGCTGCAAGTACGTCAAAGCTGTCCTTTCCACCCAAGTTCGGTAACCACCAGCGCCACCAAACAGACACTCGAGGAGAACCGATCGATCCCGCTCTCGCACAACTTGGCTGGACCGAAGACCAATGGAACCGCATCTGTAGCACCGTCACGGAGGAGGCACAGAAGGCGCGCGTTGCCGCGCAAATCTTGCCGGTCGCCGGGCCAGAGGACGGGAGCACCATTGCAATTCCGCGGTTTACCCTTGGCACTCAGGAGCTGGTCCCCCCTCCCGTTCCGGCCCCTCCTCTTCCGTCCCCTCCCTGGCCGGCAGCCGGTCGACCAGTCGTGAACAGTAACCCGAATCTCAATCTGACTACGATTTCGGTAACGGTGCCGCTGCGCGGTCACGAGGTGGCGGACCCCAACCTAGCGGCTGCGCTCACTATGTTTCGCCGAGCGGCGAACTATGTCGCCCGCCTCGAGGATGCTCTGGTCTTCAACGGCCGAAGTGGAGTGGAAAATCCTCCGCCAATAGCGATTCCGGGGCCGGCCGTTGCCGGTATCCCTGGTATCTATACGCTCGCAACGGATGGCGGCGCAGAGCCCGGCATCCTCAATAGTGCGGAGAACATTGTGCCCTTACCTCGAAATCCTACGGGGCAACAACTCGTGACAGGCATCGTGCAAGCGATAACCCTTTTGGAGAACGAAGGGCAGCTGCCGCCGTTTGCGTGTGTTCTTGGTACCGATTTGTTTGTTCTGGCCCACAAGCCCGACCAGAACAGCTTCGTGATGCCGCGTGACAGAATATTGCCTCTGATTCAGGGGGCCTTGGTCCGAACAAGCACCGCGTTTCCTCAGTGGGGAGCGCTCATCGCGCTCAACGGCAACCCTGTCGAGCTCGTGGTCGCGAGCGACATCGGCGTACAATATTTGCAGACGACTGTTGAACCTCGATATGTGTTCCGTGTCGTTGAACGTGTTGCGCTTCGTATCAAAGAACCATCTGCAATCGCCGTCTTCATCACTGAGGATGATGATGAGGAGGACCATGAGGAGGAGCGAGTTTAGGAAGAATGACAACCAATGGCGAAGAAGGGAAAGAAATCAGGCCATTCAAAGCCCCTGGGGTCGGGGAAGAGGAGAAATGCCATGTCGACGGAAACGTTCAGGGAAGAGTTGATGGACCGGTTTAACCGACTAGAAAGCCAAATGGAGGCAGCGACCGCTGACGCAGAGGCGCTTCAAGGCGACGCGCATAGACTACACGCCCAGCTTTCCAGCAAACTATTCGTAGATGTTCTGCGCGCGACTCCCGTCGATGGAAGGCAGATCGAGGACCAGGTGGACGGCCACGTGATATTGGCTGGCGAGCTCAGCGCGGCGTACGCGAGAGCCCTGGAAAAGATCGCCCGAGGACGACGACCGGACGTCGCCCCCGAACGGCCCGCCAATCCGAAGAATTTCGAGCGGCTGGGAGATGATGCTGGGAAAGCAGTGAATCAACGGGAGCAGGCGATGAATCAGCGTGACCAGCCCGATGAAGAACTAAAGAAGGAACGCCGGAAGCTCGTCCCAAAGAAGCCAGAAGAACGAGCGGCTGACAAGGTCAAGAGACTCTTCGCGATCGACCTGACTGAACGGACGTTCGAAGAAAAACCAGCCTTGAAGCTGAGCAACGACGGTCTTTCGCTCTGGTACGGCACGCCGGACGCGCCCGCGCCTTTTGATGACGAGGTTGTTCCTCGGCAAGGGGTGTCGGTCGTCGTGGCGGTGCAGCCGGCGAATCCGACGAACCGGGTGTTCGTGCGGTTCCGCGTGGACGGCGGGGCTGTGCAGACGGCGCCCGGTCGGGAGATCCGGACGGATTACGGGCGGAACGTGCAGTACTTCGCGGTGGAGTTTCCGGCTTTCTACACGGGACAGTTGGTTGAGTACGCGCCGGTGCTCATGTGCAGTGGGCGACAGTGTCCGGCGGCGTACCTTGCCGAGCGCTTCAAATCGAAGTTCCGAATCGAGCCTCGGGCGTCGGCCCCCGCCTCGGTACCCACGCCCGCGCGTTCGAGCCCGCTTGCCCGCGGCGCGCAGGTCAAGCAGTCGTTCGACGCGGGGCTCGAGTTCGTGGCCACGGTCGAAGTGAAGTTCAAGGAGCCCCAGTACGTTGGTGGAATCCCCTGGGGGATGCGGATCAACTGGGTGATCGCCAGCGCCGACGTCAAGTCGAGCGCGTTCCAGGGGACGATGCTCGAAGCTGCGGTCGACGACATGCTGATCCGGCGGGACGGCATGGGCGTGGTGCGGATGCGGGCCACCATCAAGGTGGACGACGGCGCCCTGCTGGACGTCGAGGCGGGCGGCTACGTCGACTTCGGTCCCGATGGATATCGCAGGGCGGTGGCGCACGATCTGCCGAATCAGTCGCCGGTCGCGCTGGCGCCGCTGATTTCGACGAGACACCCGAAGTACGCCTGGCTCGGGCGGATTCAGTGCATCGGGGTGGGGCAGACGCACCTCGACGACCTGTGGGGCCTGCTACGACATCTACTCGGTCGACGCCCGCAAGCTGGGCGGCGCGCGCCCGTAGGCCTGCACATGACGACCGCCGTGGGGAAAAAGGTGGTCATTCTGGGCGGCGGCGTCGCGGGGATGAGCTCGGCCCACGAGCTCATCGAGCGCGGCTTCGAGGTCATGGTCCTCGAACGGAAGCAGATTCCCGGCGGCAAGGCCCGCAGCGTGGCCGCTGACGGGCGACTCGGATGGACGCCTTACGGCGGCAGGGCGCGAAGCGCCCGCCGGTCCCGCGCAGGCGCCCCTGCCAGGCGAGCACGGATTTCGCTTCTTTCCCGGGTTCTACCGGCACGTCATCGACACGATGTCGCGGATTCCGTACCGAGGCGGCTCCGTGGCGCAGAACTTGGTCGACACGACCGAGCTCAACATCGCTGCCTTCGACCGGTCCGGGTTCGCTCTGCCTGCGCAATTTCCGCGAGAGGCGAGCGATCTCGAAGGTCGATCTCGTCGCGATCGTCGCGGCATCCTGTCGGGGCAGGCCGGGGTGGCGCTGGACGACACCCTGTTCTTCGCCGCGAAGCTCTGGCAGTTCCTGACGTCGTGCGAGGAGCGGCGCCTAGTCGAGTACGAACGCACCAACTGGTGGGACTTCATCGAGGCGGAGACCCGCTCGCCGGCTACCAGAAGTACTTCGGCAAGGCGATCACGCGCTCGCTGGTCGCCGCCAAGGCCCGCCGCGCGAGCGCCAAGACGATCGGCGACATCTTCGTCCAGATCGTCTTCGACATTCTCCTGCCAGGCGTCGCGCGGACAGCGTCCTGAACGGCCCGACGAACGACGTGTGGATCGACCCGTGGCTTGACCTACCTTCAGAGCGCAGGGCGTGGACTACCACCTCGACTCAGAGGTCCGTGCGATCAACGTGCGAGCGTGGGCGCGTCCGCAGCGCCACGGTGGCGCTCGGCGACAGCCGTGCGTGAGGTCACTGGCGACTACTTCATCGCTGCGCTTCCGGTGGAGCGGATGTCCGAGCTCCTCTCGCCGGGATGCTGGCAGCCGATCCGTCGCTCGGCGAACCTGACGGCGCTGACCGAGTACGTCGAGTGGATGAACGGCATCCAGTTCTACCTGACCGAAGACGTTCCGATCGCCCACGGTCATAGCATCTACATCGATTCGCCCTGGGCGCTGACGTCGATCTCGCAAGCGCAATTCTGGAGGGATTTCGACCTCACCCGATACGGCGACGGCACGGTCAAAGGCATCATGTCCGTCGACATCTCCGACTGGGACGTCAAGGGGCTCAACGGCAAGGATGCCAGCAATGCACCCGGCGAGAGATCCGAAGGAGACGTGGGAGCAGCTGAAGCGGAGCCTGAACGTCGGGCGCGAGGTGTTGCGCGACGAGCAGCTGCACTCCTGGTTTCTGGACCCGGACATCCCGACGTCGACGCCGACGCCGATCCCGCCACGCCGCTGATCGACACCAACGCCGAGCCGCTGCTGGTCAACTACGTTGACACCTGGCGGCTGCGGCCGGAGGCGGTGACCCGGATCCCCAACTTCTTCCTGGCGTCGGACTACGTCCGAACGTACACGGACCTGGCGACGATGGAGGCCGCCAACGAGGCGGCCCGCCGCGCGGTCAACGGCATCCTGCGCGGCAGCGGGCGCGAACGTCGACGCCGTGCGGCTGTGGAACCTGCACGAGCCGGAGCTGTTCTCGCCGTTCCGCGGCTCGACGCGATGCGCTATCGGAAGGGGCTGCCCTGGGATGGCCAGGCCATGGAGCTCGCGCGCTCGGCGCTCGGCGTCGCCCGCAACGCTGGCGCGCTCTCGACGGGCGCCGGACGGGACAGGCCGGTCCGCTGGTTCAGGAGGCGGTTCGCGCCATCCTGGGGAACGCGCCCGAGCCGTTCGCGACGTCGAATGGAAGCGAACCCGAGCCGAGCGCTGACCCGGCGACGGCGATGTCACGGGCCGCCGGCGCCGACGCCGACGACGCGGCCGAGCAGGCGCGCACGTCGAGCGATGGAGGTCTCCGCCGCCTGCGGATCCGGTCGCGCCCATGACGACGCCGCTGCCCACGGCTGCGCCGGCGCAGACGACGTTCGAGGTTCAGCTCGCGTCATTCCGCGACCTGGTCCTGCCCCTGCTGCGCGAGGCGATCCCGGATCGGGAGCCGCGACGACACCTCTACGACCTGATCGGCGGTCAGCTCTCGCGCGAGGGCAAGGGCATCCGCCCCGCGCTCTGCCTGGCGACCTGCCGCGCGTTCGGCGGCGATCGAGAGCGCGCTGCCTCAGCGGCCGCGCTCGAGCTGCTCCACAACGCGTTCCTCGTCCACGACGACATCGAGGACAGCAGCGAATGCGGCGCGACCGTCCGACGCTTCATCCGCAGTACGGCGTCCCTCTGGCGGTCAACGCAGGCGATGCCATGCTCGCGATGAGCGTGCGCATGCGCGAGGCGGAACCTGCCGCTGCTCGGGCCCGAGCTCGCTGCGCGCATCGGCGAGAGTTCGACCACATGGCGATCGAGACGATCGAAGGACAGGCGATGGAGCTCGGGTGGGTCCGCGACGACGACTGCGGGACGACCGGGAGGACTACCTGCTGCTCGTGCTGAAGAAGACGTGCTGGTACAGCTCCATCCATCCGTGCCGCATCGGTGCGCTGATTTCGCGCGCGAGGTCCGACTCGATCTCGCGGCTTCATCGTTTCGGCTACTACCTGGGCGCGGCGTTTCAGATTCAGGACGACCTCCTCAACCTCGTCGGCGACAGGCGAAGTACGGCAAGGAGATCGGCGGCGACATTTCGAGGGCAAGCGGACGCTGATCCTCGCGCACTTCTTCCGGAGCTGCAGCGACGCGGAGAAGCAGCGTCTCAAGGTGTTCTTCGGCAAGCCGCGCGAGCAGCGCTTGCCTCGCGAGGGCGCTTGGATCCTCGATGCGCTCCGTGGCCAAGGCAGCATCGACTATGCGCGCCAGGTGGCGGTCCAGTTCGCCGAGGCCGCCCTGACCGAGTTCGAGAGCGCTTACCAGGGCGCCTCGGGCACCGATGACCTCGAGTTTCTCCGACACCTTCTCGACTACATGGTCAAGCGCGAGGTCTGACGTTCAGGTTCGCCTGGGGGATCGATCCCCTCGCCCCCAACCGCTTGTCGAGCTCCCGGAACCGCTCCGCCAGCGCCACCACGAACAGCCCGAACGAGGTGTGCAGCCCCAGGTTCTCCTCGAGCAGCTGGCGCGGGACGACCTTGACCAGGACCTCGTCGACGGCCTCGACGGTGGCGGTGCGGACGCCGCCCGAGAGGACCGCCGTCTCGCCGAACACGGAGTTGGGGCCGAGCTCGCGCAGCACCACCCGTTGCCCGTCGACGGTCTTGTAGGCGAGGCAGGTGCCGCGGACGATGATGTACGCGCAGTCGCCGGGATCCCCCTCGGCGACGATCCGGGTCCCCGCTGCGAAGATCTCCGCGGTCAATGGAAACCCGCGCAGGGTCATCTCCACGTCCTTCTTCAGCTCCGACACGGTCTGGTACCGGTCGTTCGGATCGCGGGCCATCGCGCGCTTGACGATCCGGCAGAGGCCAATGGGGAGGGGGGCGGTGGGATCGCCCGGCGGGAAGGTGACCACGCAGGCCGTGGCCCTGTCGAGGCAGGTGGCGACGTCTTCGCCGTCGAAGGGCGGCACGCCGGTCAGGATGTTGAAGAGCACTGCGCCCAGGCCGAAAACATCGGTGCGCTCGTCGAACCGATCGCGCGCGCCCATCGCCTGCTCGGGCGACATGAACGACGGGGTTCCGCAGGGTCCGCCCCCCACGTCGAGGTTGGCGTCGCCGGCGACGACCATGCTCGGCATCTTGTCGGGCATGCTCTTCGCCGCCCCGACGATCGCCAGGCCCCAGTCGACCAGGTAGACCTGTCCGAACGGTCCCGCCAGGATGTTGCCCGGCTTGATGTCACAGTGCAGGACGCCGCGGCTGTGGGCGAAGGCGACGGCCTCGCAGACCTTGAGAAAGGCGGCCATCATGTCGCTCAGCGCTTCGGAGAAACCGGCCTGCCGCCCGGCGCGCGCGGACCAGTCGGCCAGGGTGTCCCCCTCGATCCGCTTCATCGTGAAGTAG
Source organism: uncultured Pseudomonadota bacterium (assembly GCA_963819375.1). Taxonomy (GTDB): domain Bacteria; phylum Myxococcota_A; class Polyangia; order Fen-1088; family Fen-1088; genus JADGRB01. The sequence goes on from CAWFVU010000002.1 coordinate 17,040, forward strand.
CGGTTCCCCTGGCGATCGACGCCGATCTCGTACACCGGCGCGATGTTCGGATGATCGAGCTGCGCCGTAATCTGGGCCTCGCGGATGAACCGCTGGACCTCGCGCGGCCGGGTGGCCAGATCGGGCGCCAGGACCTTCATGGCGGCGACGCGCAAGAGGCCCAGGTCGCGGACGGCATGAACCGACCCCATCCCCCCGGCGCTGATGGGGTTGAGGTACTGATACCGCTCCGGCACGCTCTCGCGCGGCGTCGCCTCGGTGCCGGGTACGGGCGACGGACCACCCTTCGCCTGCCCGGGAACTCTCGTCACCTGGTCGCCGCTGATGATCGCCTCCTCGCGGAACTCTTGTACAAGGGCGACCATAGCTGATCGGCGGGCACAAATGAACCGGGTCGGCGGGGGGCATTTTGCACGTTCGTCGTTTACAGCTTCTTCGGGGCGGTGATAATTCGGATCCGGGATGGGGAGCCGAGGGCAGGAGACGACGATTCCCGACACCGTGTTGGCGGGCCCGAGCGGCGCCGGGAGCACGCTGGCGATCCGCTGGGTCTTCCCGTCGCACGACGGGCTGCTCACGCGCCTCGAACCGGGGACGACGACGCTGGGGAGGGATCCCGGGTGCACGACGGCGCTTCCGAGCGCGTCGGTGTCGCGTCGGCACGCGGAGATTCGCTGGGCGGTCGGCGGCACGCCGCTGCTGCTCGACCTCAACAGCACCAACGGCGTCTTCGTCAACGCGCAGGCGGTCAAGAACGCCAACCTCGCCGCGCGCGACGTGGTCCGCCTCGGCGACTGGGTCGGGATCGTCGTGGCGCTCGCGGGCAACACCGTCCCGCCCTGGAGCTTTCGCGAGCTGACGCCGGGGTACTGGGCGGGCCCGATCCTGCAGTCGGTGCTGGCGCCCGCCAAGCTGGTGGCCGCCTCGGATTTGCCGATGATCATTCAGGGCGAGACCGGCTCTGGCAAGGAGGGGGCCGCCCGCGCGATCCACGCCTGGAGCGGCCGGCGGGGGGCGTTCGTGGCGCTCAACTGCGCCGCGCTCCCCGAGGCGCTCGCCGAGGCGGAGCTGTTCGGCTACCGCAAGGGGGCCTTCACCGGCGCCGAGCGGGCCAGCGCCGGCTACCTGCGCGCGGCCGAGGGGGGCACGCTCTTCCTCGACGAGATCGCCGAGCTGTCGCTGCCGATCCAGGCCAAGCTGCTGCGCGCCGTCGAGCAGCGTGAGCTCTGCCCGCTCGGGGAGTCGACGCCGGTGGCGATCGACGTGCGCCTCGTGGCCGCCACCCAGAGCCCGCTCGGGGCGGCGGTCGCCCAGAAGCGCTTCCGCGGCGATCTGCTGGCGCGGCTCAGCGGGCTGACGGTGGTGATTCCGCCCCTGCGGCATCGCTCCGAGGAGATCCCCGCGCTGTTCAGCAAGATCGTCGAGCAGTTCGGCGCGCGGGTGGCCGGGCCACGGTTCGATTCGACGCTCATCGAGCGTCTCTGCACGCACAGGTGGCCCTTCAACATCCGCGAGCTGACGCTGCTCGCGCGCAAGCTGCTGGCGCTCCATCCCGACGCGGCGGTGCTCGACCACAGCGTGCTGGAGGATGGCCCGGGCGCAGAGCTCGGGCTCGCGGAATCCCGGCGGACGACGCAGGAGATGCCGGCGCCGGATCCCGCGACGTTCCTCGCGGCGCTCCGCGGCCAGAACGGCAACGTGAAAGCGACCGCGGAGATCCTGGGGATCAGCCGCGGTCGCGCCTATCGGATGATGGACAAGCTCGACTCGCTCGACCTCGCGGCGCTTCGACGCCGCGAGGGTCCACCGTGACCCAGGTCCCGAACTGGATGTTTCCGATTCAGATACAGGCGGGCAGCATGGCGGTGACGTTGTTCCGCATCACGGTTCCGCAGGAGGGCCCGAAGGTCCAGGTGGCGGTGCCGGGGTGCGGGCCGCCGCTCCGGTCGATGACGACCGAGCCGCCCGTCGGGCGGCAGCAACCGTTGCTGCGGGTGACCCCCTGCTCGGTGATCATCGCCGACGCCGGACCGTTCTTTTCCTGGACGGTGGTGGTGCCGTCTACCGAGTACGAGCTCCCGCCCGAGAAGGTCACCGTGTTCATCCCGGTGTAGCTCAGATCGGCGATCATCGTCCCGGTGGAGCTGAACGTCTGCATCTCTCCGGTGATGTTGAAGGTCGTGGTCGTCGGCGTCTGACCGAAGGTGTAGCTGGTCATCCCGGTGTCGGTCTGGGAGGGGATCAGGATCTTGCCGTTCGAGTCGGAGATCGAGAGGTTGGTGATCGTCGTGGTGTGACCGAGCGTGATGGTCGTGGTGGCGCTGCAGGTCTGCTCGGACGCGGCGCGGTTGGAGAGGACGTCGAAGGTGCCGTTGATCGTGGCGCCCGAGACCACGCAGCCGTTGAAGACGAGGGTCACGCCGTTCCGCTCCTCGGTGGCGTTGCCGCCGGCGCAGGCCGGTGTGGCCGTCTTGGGCGTGATCGTCACCTGGCCCGGACAGAGGCTCTCGCCGCGGGCGAGCGCCTCGATCACCGAGGCGATCGTCGCGCGCACCGTCGTCGGTCCTGCGCCGCCTGCGCCGTTCGCGCCGGCCGCGCCGTTCGCGCCGGCCGCGCCGTGCACGCCCGTCGCGCCCGCGGCGCCGTTCGCGCCGGCCGCGCCGTGCACGCCCATCGCGCCGCCCAAGCCGGTGGGGGTGTTCGCCAGACCGGTCGCGTCGACGCCGACGGCGGCATAATAGAAGGCGTAGTAGTTCCAGCTGTCCGCCCAGTAGTAGCCGGCGTAGGCGGTGTCGACTGGATAGTACGTGGTGTAGACGTACGGGTCGTCGTAGGCATAGGCGACCGTGGTGGTGGTCGTGCCGTCGGTGCAGCTGCCGGCGCCGACGACGAGCAACGTCAAGGCTCCCATGACCGCCTGCGTCCGCGGTCCGAGTCTTCCGCCGAGAGTCTTGTCGACTGGTCTGTTCATGGCCGTCGCTCCTTTTCGGCCAAGCTAGTTGCACGATCGTCGGCGGCCAATCTTCGGCCCGATCTTCGCGCGCACTCTCAAGCGACGGCCTACGTTGCGCGCGCGCCGTCGCCTCCGCGATGAGTTAAAATGAGAGGGTGCTGCGCATGGATTGTGAGCTCAACCGTCGGTGCGCGGGCACTTTCAGGGTGATGGTCAGCCATGGCATGGGGCGCCTCGTCCTGGCGCTGTCGTTGGCGGTCGCCGGAGCGTCGGTCGCCTGCGGGTCGAAGACCGCGACGGTCACCGGGAACATCAGCACGGACGCCGATTTCTCGGTCTGCTCGGGGACGCCGGCGGTCCGCTACGCGTCGGGGATGAGCGTCCTTTCAGACTCGGGCGCCTACCGGGCCGCGATCGTGACGGCTTCGACGGACCAGGGCTCGGGAGCGCCGGTTCCGACCGCCGCGATCGGTTACGACACCTTCACGGTGGCGGTCACCTCGGTCACCGACGGGGGCGAGGCGGGCGCGCCATCGCCCGACGGGCTCACGATGGCGTTGCCGCCGATCGGGGGAAGCAGCGGCAAGCCGGCCGATCCTTACATGCCGCAGCACGGGCACGGGGCGGCGACCGTCCCCACCCTCACGGCGCAGGGCGGCGGAGCGTTCTCCGTCGCCGCGATCGACTTCTTCATGGGCGGCTACTGGGAGCTCTACCTCGATCTGACGCCGCCCGGCGGCGCCGTCGATCCGCTCACCTTCAAGCTCTGCATCCCCGTCGACTAGGTTCCGCCCGGTGGGCGGCCCGTCTCAAGGCGAGGCCGCGGGCGCCGGGCAGCGGGCGTGGCTGGTGGTCGGCGTGGTGTTGCTCTTGTAGGCTCCGGTCGCCACGCAGGTCATGACGGCGCCGGTCACGCTGTCCGTGGCCTGGAAGGCGTTGGGGGCCGTCGGCGTCCAGTCCAGCGTCGCGCCACCGCCGAGGGCGTAGCGCGCGATCTGCGGCGGGACCGACTCGTCGAGGTCGCCGCTGGCGACCAGGCTGGCGAGCACGTCGTCGCCGATCGCCTGCAGGTGCACCGTCACCTTCACCTCGTCGGGTGTGGCGGGCAGGGCGGTGGCGCTCGGATACTGGAGCATGAAGTGCGTCTGAAACGTCGTCGGGTCGTCGACGTTCTGGATCAGCAAGCCGGGGAGCTGATTGCTGGGGGCGACGGTCGCCGCTTGCCAGAACATCTGCACCTCGGCGCCGGAGGCGTCGTAGATGCAGTCGCGGATGAGCCACAAATCGGGATCGGGCGAGCTCTCTTCGAACGGCAACGCGCTCGCGAAGGCGCCGACCGCGTCGGTGTTGCCGCTGGCGTAGATGACGTTTCCCCCTGGTAAGCGGTCAGCTCGACCCAGGCGCGGCGATCCGGCGTGGCCCCGCTCGGCCAGCTGTGTCCGGAGGCGCCCACGTTGTCCAGCGTCAGCAGGAGCTTGTGCGTGACCGGGTTGAGGCAGAGCGTCTGCTGGATCGCGGTTGCGAGGAACGCGGTGGCGGCGGCCTGCTGGGCGGCGTTTTGCGGCGGGATCCCGCTGGCCGCGTCCGCGGAGGGGAAATCGCCGACCGCCAGATCGACGGCGGGAAACATGTGGCTGTGGACGCGGCGGATCTTGGACGGCGTGGTGGTCGAGACGGCGCCGTCGCTGGCGACCATGTGGCACTGGGCGCAGCTCTCGCCGCCCGGCGTCTGCGAGAGCGTCGTGGTCTGCCACTCGGCGAAGGTCCGCTCGACGTGGGCGCCCTGCAGGTTCTGGATGTCGTGGCAGCTCCCGCAGGCGTTGGCCGAATCGGAGGTCGCGCCGTCGAGCAGGCGCGAGTACGAGACGTTGTGCGGCGAGCCGGGGACCGGATCGGCGAACGGTCCGTAGAGGCTGCCGTTCGAGGCCAGCGTCAGCGGATTGTTGTGCGTCCCGGTCACCGACTCGATCGAGTGGCAGAAGTAGCAGGTGATCCCCTTCAGCGGCTGCGCGAGGCCGTCGAGGTTGGTCCCGTCGGTCTTCCCTTCGTGCACGGCCACCGGCGCGTGGCAGTTCACGCAGAACGTGCCGAGGGCGTTGTTGCTCTCGCGCTGGGCGCGCTGGTTCATGGCGCGAAACACCGGATCGTCGGTGGCGTAGGCGTGCATGCTCCCCGCCCACTCCTGGTATTGCGCCGGGTGGCAGGTCTGGCAGGTGGCCGGATCCATGAGCGCGCTCTGCGACAGAGTCGACGCGCCCGCGCCCGAGCCACAGCCCGCGGCCGCCAAGCCCGTCACCGTCACCGCGAGAGCGAGCGTGATCCGGGCAACATGAAGGGGCGGCCTCACCTTTATGAAGTATGTCCTGGCGGTCCCCGCGTGTCACAAATCGAGAACCGGGACCCCGGGGCGGGTTCCTGCAACCTCGCGCGGAAGGTCAGTTGCCGGCGGCGGCGTCGACGGATGGGCTGTCGTCGAGCGCCCCACAGGCGAACCAGTCGAGCAACGTCTGCCGCTCGCCCTCGGTCAGGGGCTCCGGCGCGTTGCTGGGGGGCATGAGGCAGGACTCGAAGACCTGGTTGAAGATCTCGCGCGCCTCCACCCCGTTGGTCCCGTAGATCTGGGCATAGCTCGTGAGGGGCATGACCGCCTCCGAGCCGTCCGGCGCGTGGCAGTTGTCGCAGACCGGGCGGAAGACGGTCTGGTACACGTCGGCGAAGCTCGGCGCGCTGCCGTCCGGGCAGACCGGATTCGCCGGAGGCGGCATGCACTCGACCCCCGACTTCTTGCAGCCCGACGCGGTCAGCGCGAGGGCCGCCAGCGCGAGCGCCGAGACGCCTGCCGGCGCCGAGCGGCGAGCGCTCGCGTTCAAGGCACGTTCACGTAAAAGGCGGCGTGGCCGTGGGGCGAGTCCTCGCGCGCGTCGCTGCACTCCTCGAAGAAGTGAAAGCGCACGGTCCAGAGCCCGGCCGCGTCGAACTTGATGGGGCCGACCTGGTAGACGCCGGGAGCGATCTCCGTCGAGGGGTTCCGCGGCGCAGGGGCGCCGTGGCTGATGCTGAGCGAGACGTCCGGTCGAACGCCCGCGCAGCTGACGGGCATCATGTCGGCGAGGCGGAGCGCGGTGACGGTGAAGTAGGTGTCGGCGTTCTCCTTGATGGGGGTCGCCGTCCAGCTCACGTAGTACTTGCAGTCGTCGTCGTCGCCGGCCGAGTTGTACATCGTCGGACCGTAGTCGGTGCTGGTGACACCGCCGTCGCTGCTGCCCGCGCCGCCGTCCGAGTCGAAGGAGACGTTGCAGCTCGCGGCGTTCGCCGGCACGGTCGTCGGATCGATGACCTCGCAAACGCCAACCGGCTGGACGGTGAGACCGCCGTCACTGCCGGTGCAGTGATTGTCGAGCGGGCCGATCACCACGCCGGACGGTGAATCGGCGCCCGTGACGCCGCCGCCGCCGTCAGGTGCGGGTGAGGAGGCGGTGCCGCTGCAGGCCGCGGCGGCCAGGGCCGAGATGAGGAAGAAAACGACAATGAGGGGCTTCGCCATTGGCTTCTCCTTGCGACCGTAAGTTAGTTGCCTTCTACGGCTGAGGCGCTGTGTAAAATTTTCGCAGCGCTGCCGCGAAGGTCGGCGAGCCGACTAGAACTGCGGCGGGTACTTCTTGAGCTTCAGCTGGAGCGTCCGGCGGGTAATTCCGAGCCGGCGTGCGGTCTCGGAGATGTTGTTGTGCGTGTCGGCGAGGATCCGCTGGATGTGCTCCCACTCGGCGCGCGCCAGCGTGGGGGAGGGGAGCGCCGCTTCGGCCGGGCGGGCCGCCTCGCCGGTCAGCGCGCCGATGATCTGGTCGGCGTCGACGGGCTTGCTGAGATAGTCGTGCGCGCCGGCGCGCAGCGCCTCGACCGCCGAGGTGATGCTGCCGTAGCCGGTGAGGACGACGATGCGCGCGCCCGGCGCGATGGCGTGGAGCGGCCCGATCAGCGCCAGGCCCGAAAGCCCCGGCATCCGCAGATCGACGATCGCGAAGTCGGGCCGCTGCGCCCGGGCCGCCGCCACGGCGCCGTCGTGATCGGCGGCGGTCGCGACGTGGTAGCCACGCTCGCGGAGCGCGCGGGCCAGCCGTTCGCGGAACACCTCGTCGTCATCGACGAGCAAGATCGTCGCCTCCCTCCAGCTTCACGGCGCCCCCGCGACCGGCAGCCAGAGCGTCGCCGTCGTGCCGGCGCCGGGCGCCGAACGGATCGAGAGCTCGCCCCCCAGCCGTTCGACGATCGCCCGCGCCAGGAAGATCCCGAGGCCCATCCCCTGTCCGGCCGGCTTGGTCGTGAAGAACGGCTCGCCGACCCGGGCGAGGAGCTCGGGCGAGATCCCGGGGCCGCGATCGGCGATCTCGAAGACCAGCCGTCGGCTGTCGTCGACGGCGGCCACCCGCAGGGTGACCGGCGCGCCGGGCGGCGAGGCCTGGCGGGCGTTGTCGACGAGGCCCCGCAGCGCCTGTCCGAAGGCGTGACGGGGCAGGGCGGTGGTCGCCGCGGCCGTCGTCGCGTCGAGGGTGACGGAGACGGCGCGATCGAGCTCCGTCGAGCAGTCGTCCAGACAGTCGTCGACGAGCTCGCGGACCGAGACCCGCGCGAACCGTTCGCCGGCCGGATCGCCGGCGTCGATGCGCATGCGCGCCAGGATACGCCGGCAGCGCTCGACCTCCTCCCGCATCAGCCGCACGTCGTCGGCCGCGGCGGCCGGGGAGCCGGCGGCGACGATGGCGCGCTCGAGATCCTTGGCCACCACCGCGATGGTCGACAGAGGCGTGGCCAGCTCGTGCGCCGCCCCCGCGGCCAGCGTCGCCAGCGAGGCCAGCCGCTCCTGCCGCGCGGCCAGGCTGCGCGACGCGACGAGCTCCTCTTCCCGGGCGCCGAGCGCGCGGCGCACGCGCATCAAGAAGTAGACGATGAACGCCGAGGCCACGCCGAAGGCCACCCACATCCCGCGCAGGTGCAGCGCCATGTGCCCGGCGTGTCCCCCCGCCGCCGGCAACGGCTCGTGGCGCGCGAAGAGCACCAGCGACGACGCCAGCGACAGCAGCACCAGCATCCAGGTCCAGGCCGAGCGCAAGGTGATGGCCGCGATGGCAATCGGGACCAGATACAGAAAGCTGAACGGGTTCTCGGGACCGCCGGTGAAGTAGAGCAGGCCCGAGAAGATCAGCACGTCCAGCGCCATCACCGCCAGCAGCCACCAGTCCTCGGGCGTCGAGGCCCGGGCGCAGGCGATGCAAGCCAGGTTGGAGAGCAGCGCCACCCCCACCAGCGCGAAGAGCGGCGCGAGCGGGATCTCCAGGTTCATCCCGAAGCGGACGCCCACGATGGTGAGCGCTTGTCCGGCGACGGTGGCGAACCGCAGCCGCACCAGCCAACCAAAGTTGATCCGCGAGGGCGAGACCGGCTCAACCATGCCGGCCTAACTATATGCCGGCGGCGTCCCTTTCACCTGAGCGAGCCGCGCGAGCGTGTTGAGCAGCTCCGCGGGTTGAATCGGCTTGGGGCAGAGCTCAATCGGCCCGAGCTGGCTGCGCATCGAATCGGGGCTGAATCCCGCCGCCGTCACCAGGACGACCGGGACCGAGGCAAACGTCGGGTCCTCGAGCTGCTCGCGCCGAAAGTCCCAGCCGTCGCAGTTGGGCATCATCAGGTCCAGCAGGATCACCGCCGGGCGCAGCCCCCCGCGAAGCGTCTTCAGCGCCTCGCCGCCATCGGCGGTGGCGGCCACCTTGTATCCCTCGCTCGCCAGGAGCTCGGTCAGGGCCCGACGCACGTCGGGATCGTCCTCGACAACCAGGATGGTGTGAGCCGAATGGGGCACGTTAAAGATTAACATTGGCAGCGCCACGCCTCCGTCAAGGGGCACCAGGCCGGAAAACGTACAAGATCTTCGCGGATGAGCTTGGCGGGTGGACACCTGCATCCATTGGGGGGAGGGCCGAGCCGGGCTCGGGGGCTCAAGATGTCGCCGGGGAGCGTCGATGAACGGTCCATGAGCGCTGTGCTCGCCCGGCAAGCTCCCTACCCAACCCGGGTCCAGCAGAGACGTTGCAGCAAGTGCGGAAAGCTGGTCACGCGATCCGCGTACGCCTGTCGCCGCTGCGGGAAGACCCAGCGGATCCGGCCCCGGACGATCCTGCTCTGTCTGGCCGCCGGATTGATGATCGGGATGTTCGCCGTGGCCAGCGCGGGCGGGCTCTCGCCACAGGTTCACTCGGGAGAGGCGGTGGTGACGAAGGCGCCCGAGCTCCGCCTCGGCCCCGAGACAGTTCCCGGGCGCACGCCCGAGGTGACCGCGACGGACCTCTGGATGAGCTACTCCCGCGACGCGGCGGGCGCCGATCGCCTCTACCGCGAACACTCGGTGCTGGTCACCGGGAATGTCCGCTCTGTCGATCGCAACTACGAGGGCGAGATGGTGGTGCGGCTCGGGACCGGGGACGCGTTCGAAACCGTCAATGCCACGCTCGCCACCCGGAACGATCCGATGCTCGGGGCGCTGACCAAGGGGCACCCGGTCTCGCTGCTCTGCGTGGGGCGCGGCGCCTTGATGGGCGCGCCGCTCCTCGCCAGCTGCTACGTCAGATAGCGGCGCTGCTCGGGCGCTGGCGGCGTTCGGCGTACCGCGGCGAAGCGGCCAGCAGCCGCGCGTGCAGCGCCTCCGCCGAGACCTGACCGGGGGCCGTGGCGCCGGCGATGAACCCGTACGCCAGCAGCGACCCGGCGGCGGCGAGCTCGACGCGCAGCCCATCGTCAACAGCGCCCATGCCGATCACCGCCGTGCGCTCCGGGCGGCGGGCGAGCAGTGACCGCAGCGCCGCGCGGTCGTCCGCGCTCGTCACCGCGGTGGCGACCTTGGCGATGGCGCCTCGGGCAACGCCGTGGCACCGATCGACAAAGGCGAGCAGCCGGTCGAGCGGCGGCGTGGCAGCGAAGTCGTGGTGCGAGACGACGAGCTGTCCGGCCGGCCGCGCTCGCACCAGCGCCGCCACGTCGTCGACGATCCCGGCGTCGTCCTCGACGTCGGCCCACGATGCAACTGCCAGCGCCGCGCGAAAACCGGCCAGCCGGTCGGCGTCTCCCGCCGTGAACCGCCCCCCCTGGCCTTCACTGCGGAGCGTGACCAGCACCGGCGTCCCGCTCGCCTCGAGGCGCGCGCAGGCCTCGAGGTCGGCGTCGTCGAGCCGCTGTCCGGAAAAGAGATCGACCCGCGCCTCCACGAGATCAAACGGACGGACCGCGGGAGCGAGCGTCGCGCAGGCCCCGAGCGCCTCGGCCCGGTCGGCCACGCCGACGATCAACGGCCCGCGCGCGAGGTCCAGCATTCCGGACGGCATTCTAGCAGTGTCTCCTTGGCGGAGCCGACCGCTGGGCGCCCGCGCTCGGACGGCGCTTCAGCGGTCCGCGCCGAGATCGCTGTTCGCGCCGTCTGTGGGCCCGCCGCGGTGGTCGGCAGCCCCGTCGGTGGTCACCGCTCCGTCGACGGCGGCGTCGCTGGGCGCGCCGGCGCCATCCGCTGCGCCGGCGTCGAACGGGCGGTTGGGCTCGACGAATTTTCCGCTTCCGCTGTTGTCGGTGCAGCCCCAGACGAGCAGCGCGCCGGCGCCGGCCAGCGCTCCCACCAGCGCCAAGGCCCCAGCCATCCTGGTCGCCGGCTTGGTCGCTGATTTCGGGACGAAACGGACATCCGCCATGTGCGATCTCTCCTCGGCCGACAAGGGGCCGCCCAGCAGAGTACGCCACGCCGACGGGGCCCGGCAAGTTCGGGGCGCGAGGCGCGCCGTCAGAGATCCGTCAGCGGGTCACCCCGGCAGGTCGCGGAGGCAGCCGGTCAGTCGCCGGTCAGTCGCCGGTCAGTCGCCGGTCAGTCGCCGGTCATCCTCGGGTCGCAGCGTCGACGTTGGTCCCGCCGGATCCGGTCGCTCCGCCGGTGGCGGGCGTTCCGCCCGTGCCGGTGGTGCCGCCGGTGGCGGGCGTTCCGCCCGTGCCGGTGGTTCCGCCGGTGGCAGGCTTTCCGCCGCTGCCCGAGGCTCCGCCGGTGGCAGCCTTTCCACCGGCGCCGCCGGTGGAAGGTGTTCCGCCGGTGCCGGTGGTGCCGCCGGTGGCGGGCTTTCCGCCGGTCCCGCTGACGCCGCCGGTCCCGGGCGTTCCACCGGTCGCGATGACACCGCCGGTGCCGGGCATCCCTCCGGTGGCGGGCGCATCCGTCGCGGCGTCCACGTTGCCGGAGGCTCCCGCGGCGCCGTCGAGCGTGTCGTTCTGGAACGTCGACGGCCCTTGCTTGTAGGCCGAGTCGTCCTCGCAGGAGATCAGCAGGCCCAACCCGACCAGAGACGCGAGGAGGGCAAGCCGTCGCATCGCCTCATTTTAGTTCAGTCCTGCCGCGCCCAACAGAAAAAGGCGCCCTCACGCAGCGCCCCGTGGCGCAAGCGGCCATTTGGACGTACGCGTCTGTTACGCGCCGCCGGCGCCCGCGCTCCCAGCGGTGCCCGCGGCGCCGGTGGTGCCCGCCACGCCGTTGGTGCCCGCCGCGCCGGTGGTGCCCGCGCCGCCGCCGGCTCCCGCTCCACCGGTGGTGCCCGCGCCGCCGCCCTTGCCGCCCGCGCCGCCGGTGCCCGCCGTGCCGGTGGCGCCTGCGCCGCCGGTGGTGCCTGCGCTGCCACCCTTGCCGCCGGCGCTGGAGCCGCCGGTCGCGTTGGAGCCACCCGTTCCGCTGATCGGCGTGGTGCTGCTCGAACAGCCGAAAGCAGCGAGCGCGAGGGTCAGGAACGGGACGGTAAGCTTCTTCATCATCGTGGTCTCCAAAGAGTCAGGCCAGCGTAGTGGACCTGAGCCCCGGCGTCTATTGGCCGTCGGTGGCGCCGCGCAGGCCGAGATCGAGCCCGCGGACCTTCTCGAACCGCTGCCCGACATCCACCCAGTTCCAGATGTTCCAGACCGCCTCGAAGAAGCTCTTCTTGTCGGGGCCGTACTGCAGATAGAAGGCGTGCTCCCAGGCGTCGAGCACCAGGATCGGGACGCCGCCCTGATGGATGTTGGTCTGGTGATCGTAGATCTGCGTGGTCACCAGCCGCTTGGCGACCGGTTCCCAGGAGAGCGCCGCCCACCCCGAGCCCATGATCGTCATCGCCGCGTTGGTGAGCTGGGCGCGGAACTGGGTGAACCCGCCGAAGTCCTGGGTGATCTGCGTGCTGAGCGCGCCGGTCGGCTCCCCGCCGCCCTTGGGCGCCAGGTTCTGCCAGAACAGCGCGTGCAGGACGTGGCCGGAGGTGTGAAACGCCAGCGCCTTTTCGAGCGCGGCGATCTTGGCGAAGTCGTTCTTGGCGCGCGCCTCGGCGAGCCCCTCGGTCGCCGTGTTGGCACCCGCGACGTAGGCCGCGTGATGCTTGTCGTGGTGCAGCTGCATGATCTTGCCCGAGACGTGCGGCTCGAGGGCGCCGTAGTCGTAGGCCAACTCCGGGAGGGTGTACTTTGTCATGGCGCGAATATGACAACCTCGCGCCGCAGTGCAAGTGCGGATGAGCAATCGGGTGAGCCCCCGAGTCGTGCGATTTCCGGAGGGGCGTGCGCCGGGACTTCTACGATCTACGGGCGGATCAGCCGTTTTTCCCGACGGAGCCGCTTGCGGACGACCGCGGCGGCGCGCTTGGCGATCGTCGCCTGCGTCGGCTTGCGCCCCGCCATCGGCTCCTGCTCGGCGTGGTGCTCGACGAAGTCGCCGGGCGCGCAGCCGAGCTCGAACATCGTCACCTCGCGCTTGCCGCGATCGCCGAGGCGGAACGGCACCACCGCCGCGCCGATCCCGGCGCCGACGTAGACCGCGCCCTTCGGCTCGGACTCCCCGTTGGGGCCGACGTGATCGCGCGAGCCGTAGAGGCCGTGGACGTAGCGATGGCCGGCGACGATTCCGACGGCCAGCTCGTGAAGCCGCGCCAGCGTCACCTGGCCGCCGTGCGTGTGCCCCGACAGAACGAGCGGGACGCCGTGCCGCCACAGACCGTCGGCCTCCTCGGCGATGTGCGACAGCGCGATCACCGGCAGGTCCCGGCGCAGGCCTTTGACCGCGGCGTCGCGCTGCGCGTGTCCCGTGTATGCGTCGTCGAGGCCGACCACCTGCAGCCGCTCGGAGCGGAGGGTGATCGTGGTGTTGCGGTTGCGCAGCACCTCGGCCCCTCCGCTGCTCGGAGCGCCTTTTCGACCTCGTCGGCGCCGGACCAGTAGTCGTGATTGCCGAGCACGGCGATCACCGGCGCCTGAAACAGACGGATCACCTCGGCCAGCTGATCCAGGTAGAGCTGGCTGTGGCAGACGAAGTCACCCGAGAGGAGAACGAGGTCGGGATGCTCGGCGTTGGTCATCTCGACCGCGGTCCGCTGCACCTCGAACGGCGTGATGCGGCCGACGTGCAGATCCGTCAGGTGCGCGATCCGCAGATGGCCCACCTGGCTGCGATAGGTCGCCGGTCCGGCGAAGCGGCGCAGCGCTATCCCGTAGCGACGGGCGCCGTTCGAAGGACGCCAGGTTGCGTGCGCGCGACGAGCCGCCATTCGTGCGGCCCAGGCCGCAGCATCCTCGACCGTCGGTGGCACTGTCACAGTCGGATGGGAACCGCTCACGGAACACCTCCAATATAACCCCCGCCGCGCAACCCGGCCGTCCGAATCGACCGCATACCTCGACCTACAGCTGTCGTCGGGACCCTGGAGAGGGTCCCGCGCCCCGCGAGGAGGTCGGCCGAGCAGAGCTCGTCCGCCCTCACGCGATTTGTCGGGCCTCGTCTTTGCCGTTTGGCTTCTGGTTGTCAATCCTGGGCTGCCTGCTGGACGAGCTCGAGGAAGGCGCGGGCGGCGTGGCTGAGCGTGCGGGCCTTGGCGTAGAGGAGGCGGACCTTGCGCTCGACGTGCAGCTCCTTGACGTTCACCTCGCGCAAGACGCCGCTCTCGACGTCCTGGCGGACGCACATGCGCGGCAGGAAGGCGACCCCTTCGTCGTTCTGGACCAGGCGCCGGATCGTCTCCAGCGTCGGCATCTCGACGTCCATGCGCAGCGGGACCTTGTGCCGGCGGAACTCGCGCAGCACCACCTCGCGGTAGGGCGACAGGACGTTGTGGGCGATGAAGGTCTCCTCGCCGAGCTCGGTGATCGAGACCGAGCGGCGGCGGGCCAGGCGATGCTTGGGCGAGACGATGAACGCCAGCGCGTCGGTGTAGATGACCTTGGCGACCAGGCGATCGTCGCCGGGATCGTAGCTGGCCACGCCGAGCTCGAGGTCGCCTTCGAGGAGCTCGACCGGGATGCGGCTCGACTGCGCGCGCCGGATCTGCACCTTGATCTTGGGGAACTGGCCGCGGTAGCGCTGGATGTAGGGGAGCAGGTAGAGCGTCGACGACTCGTTGGCGCCGACGACGAGGCGGCCGGCCGACTTGTCGCGCAGCTCGGCCAGCGCGCCGTCCAGCTCCTCCTCGAGGTTGCGGAAGCGGCGCGCGAAGTCGAGCACCGTGCGGCCGGTGTCGGTCGGGACCAGCTCCTTGGCGCCGCGGTCGATCAGCTTCTCGCCGATCTCGCTCTCCAGACGCTGCATCGCCAGCGAGATGGCCGGCTGGGTTCGGTAGAGCTTCTCGGCGGCGCGCGAGAAGCTGCGCTCGCTGACGACGGTGGCGAAGACCTGCAGCGCGTGGAGCTCCATGGCGGTATGGCAGAGTATAACGAACGCTTATCTGACCAAGAACAATTATAAATTTGCGAAATCAGCACCCCAGACACAAGGTTGAGCCCATGCCGATCGACCCCGCGACCCCGCGACAAAGTTCATATCTTCGACACCACGCTGCGCGATGGCGAGCAGGCGCCCGGCTGCAGCATGACCATGACCGAGAAGCTGCGCATGGCCCACAAGCTCGCCGAGCTGGGCGTGGACATCATGGAAGCGGGGTTCCCCATCGCCTCGGCGGGCGACTTCGAGGCGGTGCAGAAGGTGAGCCGCGAGGTCTCGGTCAAGGTCGCGGCGCTGGCGCGCGCCACCACGCTCGACGTCGAGCGGGCCGCCAAGGCGCTCGAGGGGGCGAAGTCGGCGCCCGCGCATCCACGTCTTCCTCGCGACCAGCGACGTTCACCTCAAGTACAAGCTGAAGAAGACGCGCGCGCAGGTGCTGGACGAGGCGGCGGCCGCCGTGGCGCTCGCCCGCAAGCACGTCGGCGACGTCGAGTTCTCCGCCGAGGACGGCGGGCGCACGCCGGTCGAATACCTGATCGAGGTCTCGCGCGCGGTCGTCGCCGCGGGCGCCACCACGGTCAACATCCCCGACACCGTCGGGTACGGCATCCCCGAGGAGTACGGCGCGCTCATCGGCCAGGTCGCGCGCGCGCTCGGCCAGTCGGCCATCGTCAGCGTCCACTGCCACAACGATCTCGGCCTCGCGGTCGCCAACTCGCTCGGCGCCATCCAGAACGGCGCGCGCCAGGTCGAGTGCACGGTCAACGGCATCGGCGAGCGGGCCGGCAACTGCTCGCTCGAGGAGATCGTCATGGTCTTGAAGACCCGCGGCCGACAGGCTCCCCTACACGACCGGCATCAACGACCGAGCAGCTCTTTCCGGCCAGCCAGCTGCTCACCGAGATCATCGGCGTCGGCGTCCAGCCGAACAAGGCGATCGTCGGCGCCAACGCCTTCGCGCACGAGGCCGGCATCCATCAGGACGGCTTCCTCAAGGAGCGGACCACCTACGAGATCATCGAGCCGAAGAGCGTCGGCGTGCCGGAGAGCCGCCTGGTGCTCGGCAAGCACAGCGGCCGCCACGCGCTCGGCGCGCGCTGCAAGGAGCTCGGCCTCGCGCTCGACAAGCCCCAGCTCGACGAGCTCTACACCCGCTTCACGGCGCTGGCCGACCGGCAAAAAGG
This sequence comes from uncultured Pseudomonadota bacterium, assembly GCA_963819375.1. GTDB lineage: Bacteria > Myxococcota_A > Polyangia > Fen-1088 > Fen-1088 > JADGRB01. The sequence goes on from CAWFVU010000002.1 coordinate 32,923, forward strand.
GATCACCGACGACGAGATTCGTCGCCTCGCCGGCCCAGGTCCAGCAAAGATCTCGACAAGAAAAATAGCGTAATTCGATTACTTAAACGAACTGATAAAAAGTTTGTAAGTCCGCTAAAGTACTAGAAGCACGGCCGCCGATGCTCTGAGTCATGGTTGCCAATCGTGTGGCCCGAGGTCTGGGTTTCCTTTGGCTCGTCGACCGGCGCGTTTGCCTGTGCTCAGTCCGGATGAAGGAGCGCGAGCGCCGAGCGGCCCGCGATCGAGCGTCGCCGCGGTCACCGAGAACGGCCTGTCGGCGAACGGGCTGATCGGCGAACGGCCTCATCGGCGAACGGGCTGATCGGCGAACGGGCTGATCGGCCAACGGGCTCATCGGCGAACGGGCTGACGGCCGAACGGGCTCACGGCCAACGGGCTGCATCGCAACGGCGCAATGCCGCTGCGCTCTCCGATCCGCTGACGCTGCAGTTCCTGAAGTACGTCGTCTCCTGCGCGCTCTCGACGGCCAGCAGAGCCTGACGTTCACGGTCGGCGGGACGCACCTACACGTTCCCCGGCGAGCTCGGCCTCGCGCCGCAGTGGGGGGCGCCGCACGGCTCGTGCGACGGCTCGTGCCAGCGCTGGGTCTCGGCCTGCGTGCTCGCGCGCGTCGACGCCGCCGGGGTCGAGCGCGAGATCTCGGTCCGCGGGCCGCAACCTGGCGCTGCTGCCGACCTGGAGCGAGCTCTTCCAGTACACCCAGCGCGAGGCGACCTACTTCGGCAACATCTTCATCCCGGGCCAGCCGCGCTACCTCTGCCTGTCGCCCGGGCAGACCGAGGACCAGCGCGTCTGCGGCGACTCGCTCGCCGATTGCCCGATGACGGTCGTCGGCTCGTGCGACAAGGACTGCGTCGGCCCGGGGCTGTTCGGCGACTTCGATCTCTGCAGCGACGCGCGGGCGCGTCGGGTACGGGCCACACCTACGTCGAAAGCGTCACGGTCTTTCTGCCGAAGTCGCCGATGTGATCGAGCGGGTCGTCGCCGGGCGGTTCCAGCTCCTCGCCGAGGCCGGCGCGGGCGGGATGGGCGCGGTCTACCGCGCCCGCGATCTCGACCACGGGCGCCACGGTCGCGGTCAAGATCCTGACCGGCCGCGAGGTGCGCGAGGCGCAGCGGTTCGACCAGGAGGCCGCCATCCTGGCCGGTCTCGTCCATCCGGCGATCGTCCGCTACATCGCCCACGGCGTCGCCGACAGCGGGGCGCGCTTCATCGCCATGGAGTGGCTCGACGGGCGAGGACCTGGCGACGCGCCTCGAGCGCGAGCACCCGACGATCGCCGAGACGGTGGCCATGGCCCGCCGCGCGGCCGAGGCGCTGGCGCTACGCGCACGCGCGCGGCATCGTCCACCGCGACATCAAGCCCGGGAACCTGTTCCTGCCCGGCGGCGCCATCGAGCGCCTCAAGGTGCTCGACTTCGGCATCGCGCGGCTCACCAGCGGCGGCGCGCAAGCTGACGCGCACCGGCTCGGTGATCGGCACGCCGGGCTACATGGCGCCCGAGCTGGTGCGCGGCGCGCGCGACATCACCCCGCGCGCCGACGTCTTCTCGCTCGGCTGCGTGATGTTCCAGTGCCTGACCGGCCGCGCGGTGTTCGAGGCCGAGGAGCCGACGGCGCTGCTGGCCAAGATCCTGCTGGTCGAGGCGCCGCGCGTCCGCGAGCTCGCGCCGCAGCGTGCCGGCCGCGCGTCGACGACTGCGTGGCCCGCATGCTGGCCAAGGATCCCGAGCGAGCGCCTGGCCGACGCGGCGGCGGTGCTCGAGGCGCTCGGCGACGCTGGGCCCGCTCGGCGACGGGCGGGCGCGCGGCGGCGCGCGCCCGGGCGCGCGCGACGCGGCGCTGACCGCCAGCGAGCGGCGCATCGCCTGCGTCGTCATCGCCGGCCCGTCGGCGACGGGAGAGCGGCGCTGGAGCGGCGCAGACGCCGCCGTCCGGTGAGTCCGACGAGGAGGCGGTGCTCGCCGGGCAGCTGCGCCGGCTCGTCGGCCATCGAGGACGAGCTCGCCCGCGCAGCACGGCGCGCGCGTTCACCCGCTGCCCGACGGGTCGGTGGTGGTGTCGCTGCCCGAGGCCGAGCGAGCCGACCGACCAGGCGGCGCGCGCGGCGCGCTGCGCGCTGGCGATGCGCGGCGCGCTCCCCGACGTCGGCGCTGGTCGTGTCGACCGGGCAGGGGCGCTTCTCGGCCTGGTCGGCGGTCGGCGAGGTGATCGACAACGGCATGCGCCTCCTGCGCGGGACGCCGCCGGGCGCCATCCGCCTCGACGACGTGGCGGCCGGCCTGCTCGACGCGCGCTTCGAGGTCCGGCGCGACGGCACGGCGCCCTACCTGCGCGGCGAGCGCGACGCCTTCGGCGTCAAGCGCCAGCTGCTCGGCAAGGCCACGCCGTTCGTCGGGCGCGGGCGCGAGATGTCGATGCTGACCAACCTCTACGCCGGCACGGTCGCCGAGTCGGTCGCCAGCGCCGGTGCTGGTGATCGGCGCGGCGGGCGTCGGCAAGTCGCGCCTGCGGCAGGAGCTGGTCGAGTGGGTGCAGCGCCAGCCCGATCGCGCCGAGGTGCTGTTCGGCGGCGTCGACTCGGTGGGCGCCGGCGTCGCCGTTCGCCATGCTCGCCCGCGCCATCCGGCGCGCGGCCGGGATCGTCGACGGCGAGCCGCTGGAGGCGCGGCGGCAGAAGCTGGCCGCGCGGGTCGCCCGCCACGTCGACCGCGAGGCGCGCGAGCGCGTCGCCGAGTTCCTGGGCGAGATCGCCGACGTGCCGTTCGCCGACGAGGGGAGCGAGGCGCTGCGCGACGGCGCGCGCCAACCCGCAGCTGATGGGCGACGGCATGCGCCGCGCCTTCGAGGACTGGCTGGCGGCCGAGTGCGCGGCCCACCCGGTGCTGCTGGTGCTGGAGGATCTGCACTGGGGCGACCTCGGAACGGTGAGCTTCCTCGACAGCGCGCTGCGCAACCTGCACGACCAGCCGCTCCTGGTGCTGGCGCTGGCGCGTCCCGACGTGGAGGAGCGGTTCCCCGACATCTGGACGGCGCGCCAGCGGCAGACCATCCGCCTCGGGCCGCTCTCGCGGCGGGCCAGCGAGAAGCTGGTGCGCGCAGGCGCTGGGCGACGATTGCCGACGAGCTCGTGGCGCGGCTGGTCGAGCGCGCCGACGGCAACGCCTTCTATCTCGAGGAGCTGATCCGCGCGACGGCGGCCGGGCGCGTCGACTCGCTGCCCGATTCGGTGCTGGCGATGGTGCAGGCGCGCCTCGACGCCGAGGGGGCCGACGGCAAGCGCGTGCTGCGCGCGGCGGCGATCTTCGGCGAGCGCTTTTCGCGCGCCGGGCTGGCCGCGCTCCTGGGGGGCGGCGGCGGGATCGACGACGGTGGCGGACGCGATCGAGCGGCTGGCGGCGCACGAGCTGGTGGCGCGCGCCTCCGTCGCCCGCGCGCGAAGGGGACGTCGAGCTGATGTTCGCGCACGCGCTCGTGCGCGAGGCGGCCTACGCGATGCTCACCGACGAGGATCGGCTGCTCGGCCACCGGCTGGCGGGCGACTGGCTGGAGCAGGCGGGGGTCGCGCGACGCGATGGTGCTGGCCGAGCACTTCCGCCGCGGCGAGGAGCCGGCGCGCGCCGCAGCGCTGGTACGAGCGCGCGGCCGCGCAGGCGCTGAACGCGAACGATCTGGTGCGCGGCGATCGAGCGCGCCGAGCTGGGGATCGCGGGCGGCGCGGCGGGCGAGCTGGCGGGGAAGCTGCGCCTCATCGCGGCCGAGGCGCACGTCTGGCGCGGCGAGCTGGCGGAGGCCGAGCGACGCGCCCTGGCGGCGGCGGCCGAGCTGCCGGTCGGCGGCGCGCGCCTGGCTGCGCGCGCGAAGCGCAGGCGATCATCGCGGCGGCCAAGCACGGCCAGCTGGACGCGGTCGAACGTCAGGTCCGCCTGGTCGAAGCATCGCCGCTGACCGCCGATCCGGCCGTCCGCAGCGCGCGGATCATCTGCCTCGCCTGGGGCGGCGAACTTCTTGGTCTTCGGCGGGCGGCACGCCGTCGCCGATCCGCTGATCGCCATGATCGGCGCGCTGGCCGGCGAGCGCGACGCCGCGCTCGATCCGCAGGCGCTGGGGCTCCTGCATCAGGTGCGGGCGGTGCGCGCCTCCGCCGCCGGCGATCTCGGGCGCTGCCTGACCGGCCTCGAGTCGGCGCTGCAGGCGTTCGAGCAGGCGGGCGACCTGCGCAACGCCTGCGCCGTGCGCGACGAACCTCGGCTACATGTACTCGGAGCTCGGCGACTTCCAGCGCGCCGAGGCGGCGCTGCGCCAGGCGCTGCTGCGCCTGCGATCGCATGGGCCTCCTCGACATCTCGGCGGCCGTGCAGCACAACCTCGGGCGCGTCCTCGGCTTCGGCGCCCAGCTGGCGGAGGCGGAGCGGCTCGAGCGGCTGGCCATCGAGGCGTTCCAGCGGCAGGGGGATCCGCGGCTCGAGGGGATGGCGCGCATCTACCTGGCCGAGATCCTGATCGCCGCGGGGCGACTTCGCCGGCTGCGGCGCGAAGAGGCGTCGGCGGCGGTCGGCGCGCTGGCGGTCGCGCCGTCGCTTCGGGTCGCGGCGCTCGGCGCGTTGGCGCGCGCGCGGCTCGGCGGCGGCGATCTTCGCCGGGCGGACTGGCCGCCGCGCGCGAGGCCCACGCGGCGCTCGAGCGGCTGGGCGAGATTGAAGAGGGGGAGTCGATCGTTCGCCTGACCTACGCCGAGGCGCTGGCCGCCGCCGGCGAGCACGGCCAGGCGCACGCCGCGCTGGCGATCGCGCGCGAACGATTGCTGGCGCGCGCCGACCGGGTCGCCGACCTCGGGTGGCGCCACCGCTTCCTGCACGAGGTCCCGGTCAACGCCCGCATCCTCGCTCTCGCCGCCGAGCTCCCTCCGCCGTCAGCCGGTTCCAGCGCCGCCGCGTAGGACGGTTGTCTTTGAAACTTCCGCGCGGGCGATTATGCTGCGCCACGATTACCCATGGCCACCGTCGACGTTCCGCTGAAGAGAGTTCGTTTCGGCCACACCGCGCGCAAGGACGCCTGGTGGGTCATGCCGCTGGTGACGTTCGTGGTGTTCACGTCGTTCATCATCTACACGACCTGGGCGCTGCTCCAGGGCGACAACTACTCCTACGGCAACTACCTGTCGCCGTTCTACTCGCCGGAGCTGTTCGGCAACTCGCCGCACGCCTGGTTCGGCCCCTGGCGCTGGCCCTGGCTCCCGTTCGTCAAGTTCTCGCCGGCGATGCTGATCCTGATCTTCCCGCTGGCCTTCCGCATGACCTGCTACTACTACCGCGGCGCCTACTACAAGGCGTTCTGGGCCGACCCGCCGTCCTGCGCCGTCGGTGAGCCGCGCAACGACTACCGCGGCGAGGCCAAGTGGCCGCTCATCATCCAGAACCTGCACCGCTACGCGCTGTACTTCGCGCTCATCTTCATCGTCTTCCTGCTCACCGACGCGGTGAAGGGCTTCTGTTCAACGATCCGGCGACCGGCCACGCGAAGTTCGGGATCGGCTCGGCTCGCTGATCATGCTGCTGAACGTCGTCGCGCATCGGCGGCTACACGCTTCGGCTGCCACTCGCTGCGCCACCTGGTCGGCGGCTTCATCGACACGTTGTCGAAGGCGCCGCTGCGCAAGAAGGCCTACGACTGCGTGAGCTGCCTCAACCGGCATCACCCGAAGTGGGCCTGGTTCAGCCTGTTCTCGCGTCGGGCTGACCGACGTCTACATCCGCCTCTGCGCCATCGGCGTCATCACCGACCTGAGAATCTTCTAAATGCCCGATTACGAGACCCACGAGCACGACGTTCTGGTCATCGGCGCCGGCGGCGCCGGCCTGCGCGCGGCCATCGAGGCGGCGGCGGCGCGGCGTCTCGGTCGGCCTGGTCTGCAAGTCGCTGCTCGGCAAGGCCCACACCGTCATGGCCGAGGGGGGCGTCGCCGCCGCGCTGGCCAACGTCGACGATCGCGACAGCTGGAAGGTCCACTTCGCCGACACCATGCGCGGCGGCCAGTACCTCAACAACTGGCGCATGGCCGAGCTGCACGCCAAGGAGGCGCCCGATCGCGTGCGCGAGCTCGAGGCCTGGGGCGCGGTCTTCGATCGCACCAAGGACGGCACGCATCCTGCAGCGCAACTTCGGCGGCCACCGCTACCCGCGCCTCGCGCACGTCGGCGATCGCACCGGCCTCGAGATGATCCGCACGCTGCAGGACCACGGCATCCACCAGGGCATCAAGGTCTACATGGAGCACACGGTCACCAGGCTGCTCAAGGACGGCGAGCGGATCGCCGGCGCGTTCGGCTACGACCGCGAGCGCGGCTACCTGCGCGTCTTCAAGGCCAAGGCGGTCGTGCTCGCCACCGGCGGCGTCGGCCGCGCCTTCAAGATCACCAGCAACAGCTGGGAGTACACCGGCGACGGCCACGCGCTGGCCTACGACGCCGGCGCCGAGCTGATGGACATGGAGTTCATCCAGTTCCACCCGACGGGCATGGTCTGGCCGCCGCGCGTGCAGGGCATCCTCGTCACCGAGGGCGTGCGCGGCGAGGGCGGCGTGCTGCGCAACAAGGACGGCAAGCGCTTCATGTTCGACGACATCCCCGACAACTACAAAGCGCAGACCGCCGACAGCGAGGAAGAGGGCTGGAAGTACACCCAGGGCGACAAGAACGCGCGCCGGCCGCCCGAGCTGCTCACGCGCGACCACGTGGCGCGCAGGATCAATCGAACGAGGTGCGCGAGGGGCGCGGCAGCCCGCACGGCGGCGTCTTCCTCGACATCGCCTGGATCAAGGCGCGCGTCCCCAAGGCGGCGCCGAGCACATCAAGAAGAAGCTGCCCAGCATGTACCACCAGTTCAAGGAGCTGGCGGACATCGACATCACCGAGGAGCCGATGGAGGTCGGCCCGACCACCCACTACATGATGGGCGGCATCCGCGTCGACGGCGACACGCAGATGTCGACGGTGCCGGGGCTGTTCGCGGCGGGCGAGTGCGCGGCGGGCCTGCACGGCGCCAATCGGCTGGGCGGCAACTCGCTGTCGGACCTGCTGGTGTTCGGCAAGCGGGCCGGCGAGCACGCGGCCAAGTTCGCGCGCGAGCGCGCCGCCGCCAGACATCGACGCGCGGCAGATCGACGCCGCCGAGCGGATGGCCCTGGCGCCGTTCGAGCGGGCCGCGACCGCGCGGCGACGCCGAGGCGCCCTACAAGATCCAGTACGAGCTGCAGGACATGATGCAGGACAACGTCGGCATCGTGCGCAACGAGGCGGACATCCGGAAGGCGCTCGAGGGGATCGAGGGGCTGAAGGCGCGCGCCGCGAAGGTCGCCAGCGTCGGCAACCGCGAGTACAACCCGGGCTGGCACACGGCGCTCGATCTGGCGAACCTGCTGACCTGCTCCGAGGCGATCGCCACGCTCGGCGCTCGAGCGCAAGGAGAGCCGCGGCGGCCACTTCCGCGAGGACTACCCCGACAAGGATCCGAATTTCTCGACCTTCAACCACGTGGTGCGCAAGGGGGCAGGCGGGCGGCCCGAGCTGCGGCGCGAGACGATCTCCGCGCTGCGCGACGATCTGAAGCAGGTCATCGAGGAGAACAAGTAAATGTCCGAAGCGACGTCCGCGACTTTTCGGGTCTGGCGCGGCGAGAAGGGTAAGGGCGAGTTCCACGACTACAAGACGCCGCGTCTCCGAGGGGATGGTCGTGCTCGACGCCGTTCACCAGATCCAGGCCGAGCAGGCCAACGATCTGGCGGTGCGCTGGAACTGCAAGGCCGGCAAGTGCGGCTCGTGCTCGGCCGAGATCAACGGCATGCCCAAGCTGATGTGCATGACGCGCCTGTCGGACCTGCCGCTCGACGAGCCGGTCACCGTCCAGCCGATGCACGCCTTCCCGTCATCCGCGATCTGGTCACCGACGTGTCGTGGAACTTCCGCGTCAAGAAGGAGATCAAGCCGTTCAAGCCGCGCGCCGCCCGACGCCCCCGACGGCACCTGGCGCATGCAGCAGGAAGACATCGAGCGCGTGCAGGAGTTCCGCAAGTGCATCGAGTGCTTCCTCTGCCAGGACGTCTGCCACGTGCTGCGCGACCACCACAAGCACGAGGAGTTCATCGGCCCGCGCTTCCTGGTCCACGTCGCCGCGCTGGAGATGCACCCGCTCGACACCGAGGACCGCCTCGCCGAGCTCAAGAAGGCGCACGGCATCGGCTACTGCAACATCACCAAGTGCTGCACCAAGGTCTGCCCCGAGCACATCACCATCACCGACAACGCGATCATTCCGCTCAAGGAGCGCGTGGTCGACCGGTTCTACGACCCGGTGGCGCGCCTGCTCCGCAAGCTCAAGAAGTAACGAGCTGCGGGCGGCGGTCAGCCCGAGCGCGGCGCGGATTCTCGGAAGTCGCGCAATCGTCGAAAACGCCAAGTTCGTGAGCCGTTTTCGGGGTCGTCGTCACTGGTCTTGTGCATGACACGCGCGCTTAGGTCGTTGCTGACGTTCAGCTTGGTCATGGTGGCCGCTTGTGCGCAGACCGGAGGCACCAATGTCGACAATGTCGAAGGGACGGGCGGCTCGAACGGTGGCGGCACCGGCGGCAACCCTGGATCGGGCAGCGGGGGGACCGGCAACGGTACGGGCGGATCGAGCACGGGCGGCAGCAGCACCGGCGGATCAAGCCCGGGCACGGGCGGAGTCCACACCGGGGGGACGACTGGCACCGGCGGCGTGACCGGCGCGGCGGGACGCGGCGGCACGACCGGAACCGGCGGGACCGCGGGGACGCTCGGCAAGGGTGGTTCGAGCGGCACCGGCGGCTCGGGCACCGGCGGCGCCGCGACGGGCGGCGCGGGCGGCGCGCACGTTGGGACCGGCGGGACCGCCGGCGCGGGGGCCGGCACTGGCGGCAGCGGCCAGGGGAGCCTCTTCACCATCATGGTGCAGCTCGCCAGCGCCGTGAAGTCGACCGCGCCCACCACGGTCGGCATCGTCACCTGGTCGATCTCCGCGTCGGGCATCACCTCGGCGCACATCGACTTCGGCCTCGACACGACCTACGGCATGACCGCGCCGGTCGATCTCACCTCGCTCACGGTCGCGATGTACCGCACCCTGCTGCTCGGCATGAAGCCGGCGAAGACTTACCACTTCCGCATCGTGGCCAGCGACGGCACGAGCACCTACACCAGCAACGACCAGACGGTCACCACGGGCGCGAAGCTCAGCTCGACGCCGCTCACCAGCTTCTCCGTCAAGAGCGCCTCGGTCCGTTCCCAAGGGATTCTTCATCACCTCGTTCTGGCAGGGGACCGGCTCGAAGGTGCCGTTCATCTTCGACACCGATGGTGACGTGGTCTGGTGGTACACGGCGGCCTCCTCGGAGTCGACCGACGGCATCTCGCGCGCGCGGATGTCCGCCGACAGTCAGAGCATCTGGCTGGTGAACGAATCCCTCTCCGGCAATCCGCTCCGGCGCGTGACCGTCGACGGCCTGACCACCCAGACCTACTCGAACACGAAGTCGTCGCACGACATCGCGGCGGTCAACGCCGACACCATGGCGTACCTCGATTACAGCGAGAGCGACTGCAACAGCATCTTCGAGATCAACAACGCCGGGACGACCAAGGAGGTCTTCGAGCCGACGGGCGTCACCGGCACGGGCACGACCTTCCCGAGCTGTCACGGCAACTCCGTGCGCTACTCGAAGAAGGAGGACTACTACACCTACTCGGACTGGCAGTCGGACGTGGCGGTCGTCAACCGCGCCGGCACCCTGCAGTGGTTGCTCTCGAAGAAGGTGAGCGGCGGACACACCGCCTGGGGCGGCCAGCAGCACGGCACGCAGCTGCTCGACAGCAGCATCCTCATCTTCGCGAACCAGGGGACGGCCGGCAAGTCTCAGGCGGTCGAGTACGGGCTCGACGGCCACCTGATCAAGGCCTTCAGCGCCAACGGCGGCTCCAACGTGACGAACTTCGGGGACGTCCAGCGCCTCTCGAACGGCAACACGATCATCACCTACTCGACCTCCTCGCTGATGCAGGAGGTGGACGCCAGCGACTCTGTCGTCCTCGAGGTCAAGGGGAGCGGCTCGTTCGGGTACGTCGAGTTCCGCGACAGCCTCTACGGCCCCCCACTCGACATCGCGCAGTAGGGAGCAGACGCGCGCGTTCCAGACGCGCGTTCAACGACTACTGGGCGTCGGCCGGAGGCGCGTCGGCGCCGGCGTCCGGCAATCCATCGGCGGCGTCGGCCGCGCCGTCGTGGATGACGAAGACGGCGTCGTAGTCGCGGTTGCCGCCGTCGACGGTGCTGTAAATCCCGCCGCCGCTCGGGTGGTCCGGGATGATGTAGGTCGAGGGCCCGATGACCGCGAATCCCTTGCAGCAGGTTCCAGGGGTGCTGGGGGGCGCGCCGAACTCGAGATGGATGATCTCGGAGGGGCGCATGTCGGTGTACGGATCGAAGACGACGAGGACGTCGCAGCGGCCGACCGCCTGCCCGGTGACAAAGGTGTGCGTGCAAGCGGTGGTGCTCTCGTCGCCCGTGCAGAGGACCGAGGAGGCGCTGGGACAGGCCGGTCCGTTGACGTCGAAGCCGACGGAAAGCTCGGCGTTGTCGCTCGATCCGATATAGACGCTGGTGGTCGGGCAGTCGTTGCCGCAATTGCTGGCGCAGCCGTGTTGCGCGGTGAACACCGCCAGCAAGAACCCGACGAGCGCGGCGGCCGTCAGCGACGAGTAGAGCTTCAGCGACGCGAAAGGGTTCCGAAAAGGCTTCATGATTGGCGGCGGAGCATAGCTCCGGGGGAGGCGGCGCCGACACTAATTCACCGCGCACGGAAAAGCCGGTGACCGGGCACACGCCTCGTTTCTTTTGGCCGGCGGCTTGGTCTATGCTCGCCGCCCTCGGAGGGGGCTAAAAGAAAATGACGCGTCTCAATTCACTGGTTCTTGTTCTTGTCCTTGGTCTCGGTCTGGGCGCGATGTCTTGCGCCGGCTCTGGTGCGGCGTCGCTGAAGCCGGCTCCAGTCGTGCCGGCCAGCACGCCGCACGCGCCCGACGTCAACCCGTTCGTCGGCGCGAAGATGTACGTCAATCCCGAGTACCACGCCACCGTCGAGGCGCTCGCGGCCAAGCACCCGGCGGAGGCGGCGAAGCTGAAGAAGCTCGGCGCCTTCCCGACCGCGATCTGGATGAGCAAGATCGCCGATCTGGCCACGCTGCCGCACTATCTCGACGACGCGATGGCCCAGCAGACCGCGGGCGGCCAGCCCGTCGTCCCGGTGTTCGTCGTCTACAACATGCCGGGGCGCGATTGCGCCGCCGCCGCCTCGGCGGGCGAGCTCGGCCCGAACGACGCAGGCGAAGCGCGCTATCAGAAGGAGTACATCGACGTCATCGCCACCGCGCTGGCGGCGCACCCCAAGCTGAACACGGCCCTGATCGTGGAGCCGGACTCGCTCGCCAACCTGGTGACCAACCTCGAGAAGCCCAACTGCGCCGCCGCCGAGGGGATCTACAAGCGCGCCATCGCCTACGCGATCGCCAAGCTGTCGCTGCCGAACGCCTTCCTTTACATCGACGCCGCGCACGCCGGCTGGCTCGGCTGGCCGCGCAACCTGGTCAAGAGCTTCGCCGTCTACAAAGAGGTGCTGGCCATGGCCGGCGGCCCGGAGCGCATCCGCGGCTTCGCCACCGACGTCTCCAACTACGATCCCTCCAAGGACCCGACCGCGCCCAAGCGTGATCCAGCCGCCGCCCCCAACGACGAGCTTGGCTACGTCGAGGATCTGGCGAAGGGGCTGCCGACGGTCGGGATCACCGGCAAGGCCTTCGTCATCGACACGGGCCGCGACGGCGTCCCCAACGTGCGGACCGCGCCGGGCAACTGGTGCAACATCAAGGGCGCGGGCCTGGGCGAGCGCCCGCAGGCCGCACCGGCGCCCAACGTCGACGCCTTCCTCTGGATCAAGGTCCCCGGCGAGTCCGACGGAACGGCCGACGCCAAGGCGGCGCGCTTCGACGAGAACTGCGTCTCCGACGACGCCTCCCCCGGCGCCCCCGAGGCCGGGCTGCTGTTCGAGCCGTATCTGCTCGACCTCGTCAAGAACGCGAACCCGCCGTTGTAAGCGGAACCCTGGGAGGGTTCCGCACCTCCCGCGAAGGGGTCGCGCGAGCAAAGCTCGCTCGCCCCCACGCGATCTGTAGTCTCCCGCACCTCCCGCGAAGGGGTCGCGCGAGCAAGCTAGTCTCGAATTCGCCAACATGTGAGCGAGCCCGCGCGCGCACGGCGACGGGTTCGCGCTAGTCTGCGCGCCGATGCGACGACGGTTGTTCTCGGCGCTCGCGTTTTTCGGCGCGCTGGGAGCGTCGATCGGCGCACGAGGTCAGTCGGCGCCGTCGGCTCCGGCGGCGCCGCCGGTCCTGGCGCCGCCCTGGACGCCGGCGCAGCGGTTGTCGCTGGTGGTCGACGCGCGCGGCGAGATCGGTCGGGGGCGCGTCAGGGGAATCGACCTCGGGCTCGTGGGCGTCGGGATCGAATGGCGCGCCACCGCGACTCTGCGCCTGCAGGCCAGCGCGCTCCTGCTGGGCGCCAGCGGAAGCAATGGCGTCGGCGACAGCGCCAACGGTGGCGCGGGAGGTGAGCTGGGGATGCGCCTGGTTCCGTTCCCGCGCGGCTCCGTTCGCCCGTACCTGCGGGCCTCCGGCGGGATGCTGCTGTTCCTGCGCGAGCCGTTCCTTGCCGGCGGCGACGTCTACGATTTCATCCTGCAGCTGGGCGCCGGCCTCGAGGTGCCGCTCGGCGAGCGGCTGGCGCTGTTCGGCGATCTGCACGTGGTTCATCTCTCGAACGGGCAGGGGCTCGGCCCCTTCAACCCGGCGTTCACCGGCGAAGGCGGATTGATCGGCGCGGCGTACGCGCTGGCCACGCCCGGTCCCGTCGCCGCACCCGAGTCGATCGCGACCGTCGACGAGGCGCGGCCAGACTGGCGCCCGGGCGCGTCGTTCGACGCCGGCGCCGGGCAGGCCGCCGGCGGGACGGAGTGGGCCCTGCGCGATCGCGTCGCCCAGAAGCTGACGCGGCACACGCTGGCGCTGATGGACATCGAATCCGGGATGGTCGATGCGGCGCACTTCGTCGAGGCGGGGCTCGATCTGGCCGGGCACTGGACGTTCGTGTCGGCCGGCGTTCACAGCGGGTACCGGCACACCGGAGGCACCGGGACGTTCGTCGAGTCAGCGCAGGTCGAGGCGGTGATGAGCCACGAGGCCTCGCTGGTGTTGGTGGGGCAGGGGGAGGTCCCGCGCTCCGCGGCGAACAGGTACCTCGCGGCGGCGGCCCTGCGGCTGTTCCCGATCGAGACCCTGCTGCTCGAGCTCGGCGGCGGCGTCAAGCATGTCGCCGGGCCGTCGGGCGGAGATGCGTTCAGTCCTTACCTGGCGCTCGAGTGGCAGCTCCCGTTCGGTGTGCGGACCTGGCAGGCCTCGCTGTTCGTCGAGCGCCAGCTCGACGAGCTCCAGATCGCAGGCCTGCGCGTCTCCTGGGACATGGGACGCACGCTCTACGATCTGGTTCGCCGCACCGGGTGGCGTCGCCTCCGGTAGGCGCGGCGAGACCGCCGCCGCGGGCCGCTCACGAGTAGAGCGTGAGCGCCTGGGTCGCCTTCGGCCGCGGCCAATCCCACGCGCCCGGCGGGATGCCGAACCGCGACAGACAGGTGTCGAGGTGGCAGGCGTGATCCTCGATGATCGGGCACTTCTCGTCGTGGCAGAGGCCGGTGCAGGGGCCATCGATGAGCGCCAACACGGTCGCCCGGAACAAAAGGACTTTGCGCCGTTGTTCGATCGGAAGATCGTGATAGTCGACCTTGAACATCGCGCCCGGCGAATCGAGGGGGTGGGTCTGTCGCCTCCAGACCTCGTGAAGACGGGCGCCGCTGCTCGCCGCGCCGCAGAGCACCGCCTCCACGCCGGCCAACGCCTCCTCGCGCTCTCGTGGTGAAGCCTCGTCCCAGTCGGGCAACGCGTGCTCGCCGAGCGCCCGCGCGTAGACCCGGCGCGCCTCGTAGGCGATGCGCGCCATGGCGGATGGCTCGACGACGCTCATTGCAGTGCCCACAGGTTGCCGCTCTCGCTCACGCGGGCGTGCCACAGGACGAACGAGGGCCCGCCCCCGGAGACGGCGCACAGCTCCTGCTTGGCGCCCACCTCGACGTGCGCGCTCCGCGTGACCCATTGGGCGAAGGGGGTGAGATGGCAATCGCGATCGTCGCCGTGGACCCGGTCGACCAGGAACAGCTTCACGCCGCGCGGTCCGTCGACGCTCGTGTGGACGCTCTCCACCGGTCCGGCGATCAGCATGCGTCCCCCGTCACCCACCTGCGCCGAACCGCGCAGCTCGTTCGGTTGACCGCGCACGCCCGCGCCGTGCGCGCACCCGGCCGCCATCGCCAGCCCCAACACCATCAACTTCAACTTCATGATCCGCTCCTTTGTCTCGTCGGTTTTCATCTCGCGCTCGCATCCACTACGGCGGGGGCGGAGAAAGATTTCTCGCCTCTGCGAAAAAAGTGCGCGGCCGGGGACCGTAGGCATCGCACGCCGATTGCGCACCGTGCGATTGAACAATTTTTTGCTCCTTGAGAAACTGCCGACGGGCGCGACCGTATGGGAAAACATGCTGAGCAAATCTGAGGTGGCGGCCGCGGCGGGGGGCATGAGCGCCGACGAGGCGATGAGTCAGTACGCCCAGGGGGACGCGGCGGCGTTCGAGATCGTCTATGAGGTGGTGGCGCCCCGCATCGAGGGGTACGTGCGGCGCAAGGTGCGCGACAGCTCGCGGGTCGAGGACATCGTTCAGCAGACCTTCGAGAACATGCACAAGGCGCGGGGCCGGTTCATCCCCGGGTCGGACGTCCTCAACTGGGCGTTCGCCATCGCGCGCAATCTGGTGATCGACACCGGGAAGAAGGTGGGGCGCGAGTCCTCGGCCGCCATGACCGAGGAGAACGAGACGATGGGCGCCGTCCTGGCGGCGGCCATCGCCGGCGGCGAGGAGCTGTTTTTCGCGCGGGAGACCGGCGCGCTGCTCGTGCGCACCTTCGGGCAGCTCACCAAGCTGCAGCAGGAGGTGTTCGAGCTGGTGAAGCTGGAGGGGCTGTCGTACCAGCAGGCGGCGGCGACGCTCGGGATCACCGTGCCCAGCGTCCGGATGTACGCCCATCGCGCGTACCTCACCTTGCGCGAGGCGCTCGGCGGCGAGCCGTTGCCAGATTCACCGGCGATTCCTGCCTGAGCTGCTACATTTCCTAGATCGAAGGACACCCCCATGCCCCTGTCTCCTGATTTCAAGAGCCGTGTGCTCGCCTCCGTGCGCGAGGTCCCGGCGCCGACGCGCAAAGAGACCTTGCAGCGGCAGACCTGGCTGATCGCCGCCGGTCTGACCGGCGCGCTGGCGCTCTTCTTCATCAAGGGGGGCCTGCGCGTGACGTCGCGGCCGCCGTCGCTCATCGCGCTCACCAGCGTGGGGACGGCGATCTTCGTCGGCGTCGGGATGTGGCTGCTCTTCACCCGCGGCCCCTCGGGGCTGCGCCGCCCGCGCACGGTGCTGATCGGCGCGGCGCTGCTGTCGACGGTCGCCTTCGTGACCTGGCGCTACGGCATCAGCTCCCTCTATGGCCGCGCGGGCGCCTGGCCGGGGCGCGTCGGTCTGCGGTGCCTGGTGCTCAGCGTCGGGACGGGGGGGCTGATGCTCTTCGCTGCGCTGATGTCCTGGCGCCGGAGCGATCCGGTCACGCCGCGCGCCACCGGCGCCGCGTTCGGTGCCGGCGCCGGCCTTGGCAGCGCGCTGCTGGTCGACCTCTGGTGCCCGGTCGGCTACGTGCCGCACCTGCTGCTCGGCCACGTCCTGCCGATCGCCATCCTCTCCCTGGCCGGCGCGCTCATCGGCGGGCGCGTCCTTGGGATCGTCCGCCGGCGCTGAGCCGGTCGAGGTCCCCCGGCCACGGCCGAGGTGGCCGGATCGGCTGTTTGAGGCGCCCGCCGCCGGTTGATGCTAAACCGACAACCCTTGTCCGAAGTGAGCACTCCCAAGAAGAGGATCGGGCCCCGGCGCCGCGGCCGGTTCGTCGTCATGGTCTTTCTGATCGCCTTCGGCGTGCAGGCGCCGCTGTGCGCCGCGCTCGTGCACCTGACGGGCCGCCCCGGGCCGGTCCTGGCTGGCGCCGGCGCGATCACCTTCGGGTTCATCGTCTCCCTGTTCGGTGGGCGGAGCGCCCTCGGGTCGCCCGGGCGCCTGCGGCTCTACCTGGTCCTCTGGCCGTTCTTCGTCTGGTGGACGCTGGGGTTGTTGTTCGCCGCCCTGGCGCCGCTCGCGTTCGTCGTGGCGGCCCTGCTTCATGCGCCGCTGAACGCGGCCTGGACGGCCGGCCTCGGCGCCGCGCTCATCGGCACCCTGATGGCGTTCGTCGGCCGCCCCCGCCTGCGCGAGCACGAGATCGAGATCGCCGGCCTCCCCGCCGCGTTCGACGGCTACCGCGTGGCGCAGATCTCCGATCTGCACTGTGGTCCGTTCGCCGACGGCGCGCGCGTCGATCGCTGGGTGGCCGCGGTCAACCGCCTGGAGGTGGATCTGGTGGCGGTCACCGGCGATCTCATCGCCAGCGGCTCGACGTTCGTGCCGGTGGTCGCGACGTCGCTCGGCAAGCTGCGCGGCCGCGACGGGGTCTTCGCCTGCATGGGCAACCACGACTACTTCACCGACGGGGAAGAGATGGCCTCCGCGCTGGAGCGGGCGGGGCTGACGCTGCTGCGGAACCGCGGGGTGTCGATCCGGCGGGACGAAGCCGTCCTCTACGTGGCGGGCGTCGACGACACCTGGACCAAGCGGAACGACCTCGACCGCGCGCTGGCCGACCGGCCGGCCGCCGCGTCGACGCTCCTCTTGGCGCACGATCCGGTCCTGTTTCCCGATGCGGCCAAACGCGGCGTCGATCTGACGCTCTCGGGGCACACGCACGGGGGGCAGATCGGCGTGCCGTTCTTCGCGCGGCGGTTCAATCTGGCGCGCGTCATCACGCGCTTCACGACGGGGCTCTACCGGATGGGGGCGGCCGCGCTCTACGTGAACCGGGGCCTCGGGACCACCGGCATGCCGATCCGTCTGGCGGTCCCGGCCGAGATCGCCGTGCTGACGCTCCGTCGCGCCCCGGCCGAGACCAGCGCGGCCTCGGACGCGCCTGAAATGGCCATATCGGATGGCCTGTTACGGGTGTGAGCGGGGTCTCAATTTCCGAAATTCAGGGGATCCCCTAGAAACCCCCTTCCCAGAAGGGGGAAATGGTACTCTCGGCGACAGTGCCCCCCCGCTACTCCCCAAGCTCGGAGTTCAGGCGCGATCTCGAAGCACGCGTAGCCGGCTACTTCGATGCCAGCCAGCGCTGCCGCCAGGGCTCCGGGAGGATGTACGTCAAGACGGCGATCTTGATGGCCTGGCTGGTCGGCTCGTACGTGGGGCTGGTCTGGGCCGCGACGGTCTGGTGGCAGGTGGTGCCGCTCGCGATCTCGCTGGCGCTGGCGATGGCGGGCGTCGGATTCAACGTCCAGCACGACGGCAACCACGGCGCCTATTCACGCCACTGCGCCATCAACAAGCTCGCGGCGCTGACGCTGAACCTGCTGGGGGGCGACGCCTACTTCTGGCACTTCAAGCACAACATCGCCCACCACACCTACCCGAACGTGACCGGCTCCGACGACGACATCCGTCTCGGCCCGCTGGCGCGCCTGTCGCCGCATCAGCGGCGCTACTGGTTCCACCGCTTCCAGCATCTCTACGTCTGGGGTCTCTACGCGCTGCTGGCGCTCAACTGGCAGATCTCGGGCGACTTCCGGTCGATGATCAAGCCGGGGATCGGCGACACGCCGGTCTCCCGCCCGCGCGGGTGGGACCTCGTCTGCTTCTGCATCGGCAAGGCGAGCTTCCTGACCTTGGCCCTGGTCATCCCGCTCTTGCACCACCGGGTCCTCACCGTGGTGGGGGTCTATCTTCTGACCGACGCGATCCTGGGGCTGGTGCTGGCGACCGTCTTTCAGCTCGCCCACTGCGTCGAGGAGGCCGACTTCCGCGCTCCGGCGACGGCCGCGACGCGCATCGACCGCGAGTGGATGGTTCACCAGCTGGAGACCTCGGTCGACTTCGCGCGCGACAACCGGCTTTTGACCTGGTACCTGGGCGGCCTCAACTTCCAGGTCGAGCATCACCTGTTCCCCAAGACCTGCCACATCCACTACCCGGCCATCTCGCCGATCGTGGAGGCGACCTGTCGCGCGCACGGGATCTCGCACCGGTCGCACCGGACGATGCGCGGCGCGTTTCGCTCGCACGTCCGCTGGCTGAAGCGGATGGGGTGCAAGGTCGACAAGATCGGCAAGCTCAAGGCGGAGGCCAAAGCCGAGGCAGAGGCTGAGGCCGAGGTCGAGCTTCAGCCGGCCTGAAGCTTGAAGTCGAACCCCACGCGCGGCGGCTCCTTGTCGGGATCGCAGCGGTAGCGGGTAAAGTCGGTCACGCCTTCGGTGCGTAGGAAATCCTCGTCGATGAGCGCCTGGCCGGTCATCGTGTCGGGCGGCTTGGCGAAGATCGCCACCACCGCGTCGGCCACGATCTCCGGCGTGCGCCAGAGGGTCCGGTCGCCGAGGCCCCAGCGGATCGTGGCCTGGCTCTCGATCATGGTCGCGGGCCACAAGGCGTTGGCCGCCACGCCCTTGCCGCGGACCTCCTCGGCGACCCCCTGGGCCACCAGGGTCATCCCGAACTTGCTGAGCGCGTAGGCGACCTTTCCGGCCCCGGCGCGGGGCTCGACCGGCGGCGAGAGCATCAGGATGTGCCCGAACTTGCGCTCCAGCATCGAGGGGAGCACGTGGCGGGTGCAGGCGAAGGCGCCGCGGGCGTTCACCCCCATCACCAGGTCGAACCGCTTCATCTCCGTCTCGGCGACGGAGCGCCAGTAGAGCGCGCCGGCGTTGTTGACCAGGAAGTCGATGTGCCCGAAGTGCTCCAGCGCCTGTTTCACGACGCGCTCGATCGCGACGTCGTCGCGCACGTCCAGCTCGGCGGCCAGGGCGCGGCGCCCCAGCGCCTCAATCTCGCGCACCGTCTCGTGGATCGTCCCCGGCAGCTTGGGATCGGGGGCGACGGTCTTGGCGGCCACGACCACGTCGCACCCTTCGGCCGCCAGGCGCAGCGCCAGCGCTTTTCCGACGCCGCGGGAGGCGCCCGTGACCATCGCGACCCGACCGGCGAACTTCATCCCGCCAGCTTACAGCAGTCAGCAAGTGCTTGCTCTGCGGCGCCGTCCGTGGGAAACGAGCCCGTGGCCGCCGCTGAGACCCTGGTCCGTGAGCTGTTCGAGCACGCTGGAATCAACATCGGAGGTCCCAACCCGGGTGACATCCAGGTCCACGATCCGCGCTTCTACGGGCGCGTCGTCCGCGAGGCGTCGATCGGCTTCGGCGAGTCCTACATGGACGGCTGGTGGGACACCGACGCGCTCGACACGCTGCTCGAGAAGATCATGCGCGGGGGGCTGCGCGAGAAGGTCACCGGCAGCGCCCGGATGAAGCTGCTGACGGCCAAGGCGCTGCTCATGAACCTCCAGTCGAAGGCGCGCTCCGGCAAGTCGGTCGAGGCGCACTACGACATCGGCAACGACCTCTACACGAAGATGCTCGACCCGCGCATGGTCTACACCTGCGCTTATTGGAAGGGCGCCACCACGCTGGCCGAGGCCCAAGAGAACAAGCTGGATCTCATCTGCCGCAAGCTCGGGCTGCAAAAGGGGATGCGCGTGCTCGACCTCGGGTGCGGGTGGGGCGGCTTCGCGGGGTTCGCCGCCGAGCGGTACGGCTGCTCGGTCGTCGGCGTGACGCTGTCGAAGGACCAGCACGCTCTGGGGCGTGAGCTCTGGAAGCACCTCGACGTCGACCTGCGCCTCTGCGACTACCGCGACGTGACGGGGACCTTCGATCGCGTGTCGTCGATCGGCATGATGGAGCACGTCGGCCCCAAGAATCACCGCCACGTCATGGAGGTGGTGCATAGGAGCCTGGTGGACGACGGCGTCGCCTGCATCCACACCATCGCCAACAACCGCAGCCGCCTGCACGGCACCGCCTGGATCGAGAAGTACATCTTCCCCAACGCCGTGGCGCCGTCGATCGCCCAGCTCGGGCGCGCCATCGAGGGGCTGTTCGTGCTGGAGGACCTCCAGAACATCGGCCCCGACTACGACCGCACGCTGATGGCCTGGTGGGAGAACTTCGACCGCGCCTACCCCGAGCTGAAGGCCAAGTACGACCAGCGCTTCTACCGGATGTGGAAGTTCTACCTGCTCGCCGCGGCCGGCGCCTCCCGCTCGCGCGACGGCCAGCTCTATCACCTCGTGCTGACGAAGATCGGGCGCAAGCAGCCCGACTGCCGCGCCAGCTAGCCCGCGATCCAGCCCAAGACGAGTCCGTTCGGGTGAGCACGCGTTTCGGAGCTGCTTTCTTCGCCGTTCTCGCCGCCGCCCTGGCGCTCGTGCTGGCCGCCGCCTGCGGTCCCGTGGCCGGCGGCTGCCGCAGTGGAACCTGCTCTTGCCCGCCCGGCGACGACTGTCGGTTCGTCTGCAACGCGCCCCCCTGCCACGTGACCTGCGAGGGGGACAACGGCAGCTGCCAGGCCGTGTGCGCGAACGGGACGTGCACCTGCGGCAGCGGCAGCTCGTGCGACTTCGCCTGCAAGGCACCCCCCTGTCACGTGACGTGCGAGCCGAACAGCAGCTGCTCGGGAACGTGCGCCAACGGGCAGTGCGTCTGCGAAGCGGGCAGCACCTGCACGTTCACCTGTTCGGCGTCCCCCTGCCACACGAGCTGTGCCGCCGGTGCCGCCTGCGTGGTCCGTTGCCCGGCGGCGCTGGCCGGCACCGAGGGGTGCGACATCGTCGACTGTGCCGCGGGCGCGCCGGTCATCTGTCCGAGCGGCGACGTCACCACCTGCGGCGCGGCCTGCCCGTAACGACGTTTCGGACCCGCGCGTCGCGGACCCGTGTCACTTCTTTGGGGCCGCTGCCGCCAGCAGGTCGAGCGTGTGCTGGTAGGCGGCGAAAGTCCGATCCACGGCTCCGTGCCCCGGAATGACGATCATCTTCGGGTAGCGCTGCGAGACCCGGCGAACGGCCTCAGGCCACGCGTCGAGTTTGGCGTCGCCGGTGAAGCCGAGATCCTTGGCCTCCATCGACTTGATGAGGCAGCCGCCGTAGAGGACGCCGGGAAAGCTGATGACGATGTTGTCGGTGGTGTGACCGGGGCCGGGATAGAAGGCCTCGAAGCCGCGCGGATCCGTGAACTCGCCGGCGGCCGCGGTGAACAACGTCGTCACGCCCTGCACGCCGCGGTGGGCGAGCTTGGCGACGGTCAGATCGAGCGCCGCGACTGGGATCTTCCGCCGCTGGAGCGCGCCGAGGCCGCCGTCGCGATCGGCGTGATCGTGCGTGATGACCGCGCCAATCCAGGGGCGACGGAGGTGCTCGTCGCCCCACTGCAGAATCGCGTCGGTCTGCGCCTCGGTCCAGGCGGTATCGACCAGCAAGAGGCCGCCGTCGGTCACCGCGATGAGCCCATTCGAGGGGACACCCTCAGCGTTCGTCGAGCGGTGAACGATCGTCTTGGCGTCTGCGAACGAGACGTCGACGCCTCTGGCGGCCGCGCTTCTCGGCACGAGCGGAATCCACGCCGAGGGCGTCAGGACGAACGGATACGAGACGATCACAATCCCGCCGACGGGCTTCGGGAACTGCCAGCGACGAACCGCCTGGACGGCGCAGGTCTCGACCCGGCCGTTGTCCATCGTCGAGCTCTGCATGACCGACGCGATGACCTGGCCCGAGGCCGCGATGGTGAACTGCACCATGATCTTACCGAAGAGAAAGGGCCTACTGGTGAGCTCTTCCTCGTAGCAGTCCTTCACCTCCTGGATGTGACTCCGAATGACCCGGCGAATGATCTCCTTATCCAGGTTCCCCCGGGCGTTCGCGCCGGGTCGGGGTGGAGAGTCGCGACCGAAGATGCCCTGCGGGACCCCCGGGGGCGCCGCGAAGACCGAGGTCGGTCGGTCGGCGGGCGAGCCGGCGTCAGGGGGCGCCGCGAGGGCGACCAGCAGCAGCAGCGACAGGACGGCGGACATTTCGCCCGGACTCTACCCGAGGCCCGCGGCGCCACGAACCCGTCGCCCGGTCGGCGGTCAGAAGGCGAGGAGGGTTGACGGACGGCAGACCGGTAGCGTAAGAACCGGTGCCTCGTTCGAAGTTCGCCGGCATAGCTCAGTGGTAGAGCAACGGTTTCGTAAACCGTAGGTCCCCAGTTCAATCCTGGGCGCCGGCTCCAAGATTTAGAAGGAAACCTGCCGGAAAAACCGTCGGCGGTCGCGTTCTCCGATGCCACGGCGTACCGCCAGGATGGCAAGAAGCCACTCGGCTGGCAGAACGACCGAAAGGCGCCGCCCGGGGTCCGATTCGGGGCGCGGGCGCCTGCTGGGTTGCCCACCGGATGTGCTCGATCACGACTCATCCCGGCCGGCGTTCGAAGTCGGGAGCCCTGGGCCCGAGACGCCTCTCGGGGGCGATTAACGTTTCGAAAATGAGATGCTATTGCTGGAGAGGGAAGCGCAGTCTGGCCACTGTCGCGGACTGACCACCACTCGACCGAACGTGAATCAGCTTCTCATCATCGCAGTCCTCAGTCTGTCGGTCCCGGCACCCGCCCATTCGCCGAGCCCGATGGCTCAGCTTATCCAGTGGACCAATGCAGTGGGGGGAGCTCTGCGCGGGTCATATCCGTTCTGGTCGCCGGAAGCCGAGATGCAGCGCAGTAACGTCAAGAGGCTCATCGGCGGTTCGATGGACTACGCAGAGATGAGCAAGCGCGCCTTGGGCGACTACTGGGGACGCCTCTCGAATGAAGAGCGAGCAGAGTTCGTCACGGACTTGGGAAGACTGATCGAGAGCAGATACCTCGCTCGCGGGATATTCCTTGGACCCGACTCTCAAATTCGGTTTGAAAGGGAAGCGGTCACCACCCGCGGCACCGCCAGTGTGTACGCGACCGTCTCGAGAGAACAGAGGAGAAAGGCTCTGCGATTGCGGGTGGAGTACCGACTGCAGCTGAAAGCCGATCGCTGGCTCGTCTATGACCTCGTGACGGACGGGACGAGCTTGCTCGACAACTATCGCGACCAGTTCAGCAAGGTCATCGCCCGGGAATCGTTCGGAGCTCTGCTGCGGAAGCTCCGCCAGCAGGCGGATGAAGAGGAGAAACAAAAGTAGCCGAGGGTTCTTCGACGTATTCTCCGTGGTGGTGGAAACCGAGAGCTGGTCGGCCCTGGTGGTGGACGACGATCCAGGCGTTCGTCAGTCGCTGCGTCTGTGCCTGGAGGCCGACGGCGCGCGGGTCCTCGGTGTTGGGAGCGCGCCGGCCGCGCTGGAGGCGCTCGAGCGCGGCTCGTTCGACCTCGTTCTGGTCGACGTGTGGCTGGGCCAGGACTCGGGGCTCGAGGCGATCGCCGATATCCGGAGGCGCCAGCCGAGCGCTTCGATCATCGTCATCACGGCGCTGGCCACGTTCGAGAGCGCGGTCGATGCGATGAAGCGCGGGGCCTTCGACTATCTCCCGAAGCCCTTCACCCCCGAGCAGGTCCGCCATGCGGCCCGCCGCGCGCTGGAGGCGACCCGCACCAAGCAGCAGTTGGCCGAGGCCAAGGTCCGCCTGCAAGAGGCGGGTACCGACGACGACTTCTTCGAGACCGCCAGCCCTCAGTTTCAGACGGTGATCGCCCAGGCGCGCCGCGTGTCGTCCACCGACGTTCCCGTCCTCCTCCGCGGCGAGAGCGGTACCGGCAAGAACGTCATGGCGCGGTGGCTCTGGCAACACAGCTCGCGCGCCCGAGGGCCGTTCGTCTCGGTGAGCTGCCCGTCCCTCTCACCCGAGTTGATGGACAGCACATTGTTCGGGCACAAGAAGGGCGCGTTCACAGGTGCTGTCGGCGACGCAGAGGGAAAGGTTCAGGAGGCGAAGGGGGGCCTGCTCTTCCTCGACGAGGTCGGCGATCTCTCGTTGGAGGCCCAGGCGCGGCTCCTGCGATTCCTCAACGACCGCTCCTATGAGCGCGTCGGGGAGGCGAAAGAACGGCACGCGGACGTTCGTATCGTCGCTGCCACGAACCGATCGCTCGAAGAGGATCTGAAGGCGGGGCGCCTTCGAGAGGACCTCTTTTACCGGCTGAACGTCGTCACCCTGATCCTTCCGGCGCTGCGTGAGCGGCGGGAGGATCTGCTCGCGCTGGCTCGACACTATCTCAATGGCGCGCGCGTCCGGCAGCACCGGCCGGAGGTCTCCTTCTCCGAGGCCGCGGAGCGCGCCATCGGGTCTTACACCTGGCCGGGCAATCTGCGCGAGCTCAGAAACGCCGTCGAGCGGGCCCTCATTCTCTGCCCGGGCGCGCGCATCGAACCCGATGATCTTGGGATCCCCGGCGTCGTGGAATCGGAGGGCGCGCTCGCATCGGGTCGGGAGGTGGCGCTGGGCGCGGACGTTACGCTGGAGGCGATGGAACGGGAGCACATCGCGCGGATCATCGCCCGGGCCCCGACGCTGGAGGCGGCGGCCCGAACGCTGGGGATCGACAGCACCACGCTCCAGCGCAAGCGTAAGCGCTACGGGCTCGTATGAAGAGCGCGCTCAGTCTGCGGAGCCGCTTCCTGGTCGGCGGGGCCTTCCTGGCGATCATCAGCGGCACCACCAGCCTCTACAGCGCTTGGGCCTTCTCCCGGGTCCGGGATGTCGTGGACCGCACCGTACGAGATGGAGAGCGGGCGACCGCCGTGACGGGCGCGCTCATCAACGCGCTCGAGCGAGAGGACGATGCGCTCCTGCAGACCGCGCTCGACAAGGACCGGGGTCGTCGAACCCTGGTGAAGGCGCGCCACGCCGTAGCTGAGGCGCTGAAGGGGTTCCAGGGGCTCGTGGCGCTGTCCGACAGGGCGGAGATGGCGTCCCACGTGAAGGCAGACATCGATGGCTACGACCTCGCTGGTGACAGGCTCCTCGCCGCCCGTCGACCCGAGGATGCACGCTCGATCTACGAGGTGGAGGTCAATCCGGTGCTCCGGCGAGCGGTCGGCACGGTCGCCGCCGTACGAGAGGCGTACTTTCGTTCTACCGAAAACGTGGCGACCTGGGCAGGCGACTGGGCGAGAAGCTCGACCCAGCTGCTCCTCGGCGTGAGTCTGGTCGCGCTCCTGCTGTCGATCATCGTGGCGATCTATCTCGCGCGGGTCGTCATCACGCCGATCCGACAGCTCACCGGCGCCGTCGAAGCCATGCGCCGGGGCGAGTTCGACTTCAAGGTCTGGATCGATCATCACGACGAGATCGGACGTCTGGCCGAGGGCTTCAACCTGATGGCCGACGATCTGGCGACCTTCCGGCGCGCCAACATCGGCGAGGTCATCCAAGCCAAGGAGACCCTGCAGGCCGCCCTGGCGGCGCTGCCGGACGCGGTCCTGGTGATCGAATCAGGCGGCGCAGTCTCCTCGGCGAACCCACGAGCGATCGAGATCATCGACGGTGTGGCCGCACCGAAGACGCGCTTTCAGGACCTCTTGCTCCCGAGCGCGATGAAGGCGGCGATCGAGGCCTCACTGCGGGGTGAGCTGGCGCGGGTGCGCTCCGTCGACTTCGCGGACGTGATCGCCATGAGGATCGACAAGGAGGAGAGGCGCCTGCTCCCGCGGATCGTCCCGATTCGAAGGGGAGGCGCCAACAAGAATGGCGCTGTCCTCGTGCTCTCCGATCTGACGGAGATCGTCCGTCTGGACGAAATGCGGATGGAGCTGGTCGCCGTGGCCTCCCACGAGCTCCGGACGCCTCTCACGACGCTGAAGATGACTCTCCTCATGCTGAAGGAGCGTGCCGAGAAGTTCGAGGAACACGAGCGCGCGCTCATCGCCACGGCGTTGTTCGGGGTCGAGCAGCTCTCCAACATCGTCGCCAAGTTCCTCGACCTGACCCAGATCGAGGCGGGGCAACTCCGTCTCCAACGAGCCAAGGTGGACGTCCAGAGCTTGCTGTCCGAGGCCGTTCGCGCCGTCGAGCCGGTCTGCAAGGAGGGAGGGATCGACGTCACGACGAAGAGAGGCCCGGACGTTCCGGGGAGCGTCTGGGGAGACGCCGCTCGACTGTCGGTCGTGCTCTCCAACGTCCTCACGAACGCCATCAAGTACACCCCGGTCGGCGGGCGCATCGAAATCGTGGCGCAGCGGGACGATGTGGCCGGCGAGGCGCATCTCGACATCGAGGTGAGCGATTCGGGACCAGGTGTCGACCCGGAGTTTCGCGAGCGCGTCTTCGAGAAGTTCTTCCGAGTGGAGCACCATCGCCCCGGAGGAGATCAAGGAGCCCGGGGCTCTGGCATCGGTCTCTACATCGCACGTGAGATCGTGCGCGCCCACGGCGGCACGATCTCCTGCTTCGCCGGACCCGAGGAGAAAGGCGCGCGATTCGTCATCTCGCTGCCCGTCGCCGACGGTCCGAATTAGAGATTCGTCCAGGCAAAGTGCGGCAAGGGATTGGCGCCCTCTGCCGTACCTTGCGGCGACGCAGGGAAAAATGAGCGATTCCGACGCCCCCGAGTGACTGGGCGACGGTGGTCCGCGCCTTGCTATCTGGCAAATGGACGCGCATTGGTCGCGGACAGGCGGGTACGCGATGAAGACGCAGACGACTGAGCGGGTTGGAGCCGCCTCCTGGCGACGCCCCGTGGTCATGATGGTGGGAGCGCTCCTGTGCGCGGTGGGATGCTCCTTTAGTCCCAACGCATCATCGACCGAATCGAGGGCGACGACGGGGAGCACGGGCGGGACGGGCGGCTCCTCGGCGCCGCCGGGCCTCACCGCTCTCACCATCAGCCCCCCCACGGCGAGCTTGACCGTCTCCGGTGGTGGCCCCGCGCAGATGCAGCAGTACACGGTGACGGGAACCGTCAATGGGCACCAGCAGGATATGACGGGTCAGGTCTCCTACTCGGCGAGCCCCGCCGGGGTCGTGACCGTCAGCTCCGCAGGCCTTGCGGTCACGACGGGAACGTCGGGCGGGGTCGTGACCGTCACCGCCACGTCCGGAACCGTGAGTGCCACCGCGACCCTCACGGTCAACTACACCTTCGTCGGACCCGATCCGGGAATGGCCTCCAGCGTTCCCACCAGTGCGCCCGGCCTGTTCACGACGACCACGAACGACGCCAGCCGGGCGCCTCAGCTCATCTATCCAAACGACGGGGTGCTGTTTCCTCCGAACGTTTCGGGAATCGAGATCCACTTCATGCCGGGCGCGGGCAACACGATCTTCGAGGTCGACCTCCTCGGCCAGATCTCCAGCGTCAAGACCTACATCCGCTGCACGGCGCCGACCGGTATCAATGGGTGCATCTATCTTCCCGATCCGGGCCTCTGGGCGACTGTCGCGCAGTCCAACGCCGGTCGAGGGCAGGTCCAGCTGTTCATCCGCGGGACCGACGATAGCGGTACCTCCGTCGGAGCCAGCCAGACCTTTCATCTCCAGTTCTCGAAGGACGACATCATGGGCGCCCTCTACTACTGGACCACCAGCGGGAAGACCGCGATCATGCGCTGGGACTTCGGCGGAAGCACCAAGACGGCGGTGCAGTACCTGACACCCACCAACACCGACGGCAGCACCTGCGTCGGCTGCCACGCTCTGTCGTCGGATGGCACCAAGCTGGTCGCCAGCGCGGGCGGACAGAACGACGGCCGTCTGCTGCTCTGGAACGTATCGACGAACATGCCGCAGCAGGCCTTCCCCCTGACGCAGAAGAGCCAGTTCGAGTCCTGGAGCAGTGACGGGAGCCAGTTCGTGGGGGTCTACGGCGACGCCAACCCCAACCACAAAGGAGCCGTGAACCTGATGCTCTTCGACGGCAACACCGGAGCCGTCACCCAGACCATCGACCTCGGCGGCCTGCGGGCCGACCATCCCGATTGGTCGAAGAACACGTCAGGGCCGGACACGATAGCCTTCACGTCAGTCGACCCGACCGCCTCGACGACCGACCAGCGGCCCGCGACCGGCGGCATTGACTTCATCCAGCAGACCGGCGGCGCTTGGGGTCCGCCCCAGACGTTGGTTCCGTCGCAGCTGGGAAAGAACCGCTACTACCCCGCCATCGCGCCAGACGGAAACCTGGTCATCTACGACGAATCGACCTGCACCAACGGGACACCCAAGATGGGTCAGGCCCCCGATAAGTCCTGCGACGCCGACACCGACATGACCGCGACGATCTTCCTGACGTCGCTGGGCGGGGCCACACCGGTCGCCCTCACCAACGCAAACAGCCCCGGTGTCGCCGACAATGGAGCCACGGCGCTCACAGATTCGTTCCCCAAGTGGGCGCCCTTCATCGAGCAGCTGGACGAGATGCGGCAGGTCCTCTGGTTCACCTTCTCGTCGACTCGGCAATACGGCCTTCGGTCACCGCCTGCGCCCGCCAACACCGGCGAGACGACGAAAGGGACGCTCATCTGGATGGTCGGAGTGGTCTTGGGTCCCGGCGGCGCGGATCCGAGCTTCACCGCTTTCTGTCTTCCGTTCCAAGACATCACCACATCGAATCACATCGCCCAGTGGGCCAAGACGTTCGTCAACATCATCGTCGACCAGCCATGAGCTGGGCATCGCCAGGACACAGGCTGCCGCGAGCGGGCCGCTTGCACGCGGCTGCGCGATCGTTCGCGGTCACGACGATTCTTGCGGCGGTGTTGTTGCGCCTGTCGGCCGCGTCGGGTGAGGAGCGAAACCGCTGCGGGTGCTATCGGGACACGACGGGTGCCTGCTTCTGCGAAAAGAAGGCGACGTGCGGTTGCCCCGGGGAATGCGAACCGCGGGGCTGTGAAGAGAAACGTGACAAGGACCTTCAGAAGGAGATCCAGGCGGAGACCAAGAAAGCCGAGGAATCGAGCCGAAAGCGCCCGGTCTCCAAGGACGACGACGACTCTGTCTCCCACGATGCGCCAACCCAGTCGAAGCCGCAGCCAACCCACCAGAGGCTTTCGCCAGCGCAAGCGAAGCAGCTCGCCAAGCTCCTCGATCTCTACCTCAGCGGCCATCCAGGGGCTGGCGGCAGGAGTCTTCAAGATCTTCGCGAGGAGATCTCCCCGGCTCGGTGACGGGACGCCCGCTACGCGCGCGCCTCCCGCGCGGACTGCATCAGGGTCTGCAGCAGCTTCGGGTCGACGGGCTTGGTCAGGTGGTGATCGAAGCCGGCCGCGGTGGTGCGCGCGCGATCCTCGGCCTGGCCGAAGCCGCTGATGGCCACCAGCAGGGGGCGCGGCCCGTCGGCACGCGCGCGCAGATTCCGCGCCACCTCGAGCCCGTCCAGCTTGGGCAGGCCGATGTCGAGCAACACGACGTCGGGGTTCATCTCGCGCGCGGCCGCCAGCGCCGCCAGCCCGTCGTGGGCCACCCGCACCTCGTGGGCGGAGAGCCGCAGCAGTCGCGACAGGGTCTCGGCCGCGTCGACGTTGTCGTCGACGACCAGGATCCGCTCCGGGCGAGGTCCGCGCGCGGCGTCGTTTGCGCCTCGGGCGGCCCCGTCCCCGAGCGTCCGGACATCCTCGGCGGCGATCGGGAGCCGCACGACCAGCTCGCTGCCGCATCCCGCCCCCGCGCTGCGCGCCTCGATGTCGCCGTCGTGCATCGCGACCAGCTGCCTGACGAGCGCGAGCCCGATCCCCAACCCCTCTTGCTTGCGCTGGCCCGGCGACTCGATCTGCGTGAACATCTCGAACACGCGCTCGCGCATGTCGGGCGGGATGCCGATGCCGTCGTCCTTCACGGAGAGGACGACGCGCGTGCCTTCCCGCCGCGCGGCCAGCGCGACGTGGCCCCCCTCGGCGGTGAACCTGGCCGCGTTGTTGAGCAGGTTCGAGATGATCTGCGTCAGGCGCGCGCCGTCTCCCCAGATCGGCAGCGGCTCCGTCGACATGTCGATCGCCAGCTGGTGATGGCGCGCGGTGAAGAGCGGCTGCACGGCCTCGACCGCCTGCGCGACGATCGGACGGAGGTCCAGCGCCGACCGGTTCAAGGTGATCTTGCCCAGCGTGATCCGTGAGACGTCCAGCAGGTCATCGACCAGGCGCGTGAGCTGCGCGGTCTGCCGGGCGATGATGTCGCGCGCCCAGACGATCGAATCGTCGGCCGGCGCCCGCAGCCGCATGACCTCGATGGCCATCGTGATGGGCGCCAGCGGGTTGCGCAGCTCGTGGGACAGCACGGCCAAGAATTCGTCCTTGCGGCGGTCAGCCTCGCGCAGCGCCTCGGCCACGCGGGCCTGCGCCAGCAGCCGCCGGTGCTCCTCTTCCGCGCGCTTTCGCTCGGTGATCACCTCGGTGAACATGATGATGCCGCCGATCTCGTTGCACGCGTTTCGCCACGGCCGGACCTCCCAGCGCAGCCACTCGGTGGAGCCGTCGGTCCGGACGAACGAGTCGTCGTCGTGGACGTCCACCGTGCCCGTCAGGCAGCGCTGGTGGACCTCCTTCCAGCGCTCGGGGCTCTCGGGGAAGACCTCGTAGTGACTGCGGCCGACCAGGTCCTGATCGCCGAGCTTGTAGTCGGTCAGCCAGCGGGGACTGTAGATGAGGTAGCGCATGTCGCGGTCGAACATCGCGACGGCCGCCGGGACGTGCCGCACGAAGTGCCGCACCAGCTCCTCGCTCTGCTTGATCACCTCCTCGGCGCGCTTGCTTTGCGACACCAGCGCCGCCAGCAGCATCAGCGGGATGGAGATGAAGAGGAAGAATCCCTGCAGCGCGACGATGATCTGGGCGACCGAGCCGATGGCGAACGGGCCCCGACCGGCGCGCGTGCACAGGAGCGCCACCAGCACGACGACCAGCAGGTGCAGGCCCAGCGCACCGGGGCCGAAGCGGACCGCCGACCAGAGGAGAAAGGGCAACGGCACGATGACCAGCCACTGATGAGGCGGCTGGCCTGGCTTCCAGGCGAAGAGCACGGGCAGCGTCACGCACAGACACGCGGTCAGGAGCACGAGCTCGGCGATCCGGCGCGGGCTGCGACGGATCCCCAGCGACCCATCGGCCGCGAGCGAAAGGATCGGCGCCCCGACGATGACCGCCCCGGCGATCCGCGCCAGCACCCGCTGCTGCCAGGGGGCCCAGAAGTCGTGCACGAAGCCGCTGGCGAGGTAGATGCCGACGACGACGGCCTGGACGACAAACGGCACCAGGAACGTCCCGCCGAAGATGAACGCGCCCATGCGGCGCAGGCTGTCGAGCCGCGGCGGACGACCCAGAATTGGCCGCAGCAGCGCGGCGGCCACCGCGGCTTGCACGAACTGACTGGCGAACTGGACGAACATCATCGATGCCGGCACCTGCGGGCTGAGGGTGGCCGTCAGCTGCACGTGGGTCGGCAGCAACGCCACGGCGTAGAGCCACCACCAGCGGACCGGGGTGAGCAGCAGCGCGGCCAGCAGGATCCCTTGCGGCAGCCAGATCTCGGTGGGCCCGCCCGGCACCAACCGAAGCTCCATTCCGAGCGCGCCGCTCGCGTAGTAGCCGGCGCACACCAGCAGCGTCGCGAACAGCGCACGGCGCACCGGACGGCCTCGGACGGGCGCCGCCGCGTCGTCCGCGGGCGCATCCGTCGCTCCCAGAGAAAGGAATCTGTCCATCCCCAAACCTGCCCTGGCCCCCGGGGCCAGATGCACGCGCGCCGCAGCGTACCTCGGGAACGAAACGGATCAACTCGTGCCCCTGCCGCAGTCCAGCAAGAGACCGGTCAGGTGGTCGCGGCTATTCGATGCAGATGATCACGCCGTCGCAGGCGTAGACGTACTGGAAGTTCGTGTAGGCACCGCTTCGAAGGTTCGCGCAGGCGGTGCCGTGGAGAGTGATGGCGTCCTCGCTCGAGTCGGTGAAGGTCCAGCCGTCAGAAGCGTCCTGCGGGATCTTGACGAGGTCGCCGGATGACTCCGTGGCCGCGACCGCCACGTTGGTGAGCCCCACGGGCACGTCGGTGAGCGGGAGGGTACAGGACGCGACCGCGCCGACGATGGCCGTCAGGGCCTCCTCGAGGCCGGCGCTGTCCGTGACCGCGAAATACGAGCTCGTCCCGCCGGCCTGCGCCTCGCCGCCGTCGAGCGCCATCTGGTCGAGGGTCGCGGCCACCGTCGCGTCCGAAGAGGTCGCGAGGCCGACGACGAAGGTCGGAACCCCCGCCATCCGCGCGTTGGCGACCGCGGCCTCCGCGCCGAGAGAGTCGTCAGCCGTGGTGCTCGTGTCGCCGGGCATGCAGTTGGGCAGGCCGTCGGTCACCAGCAGCAGGTATTTGGGATTTGGATCGGTCAGCGTCAGCATGTAGCGCGATGAATTTCCAGTTCGGGTGACGCATCAGAACCTCCGAGCGGAGACCGTTGTCGCCTCGAACGAGCTTACGCCTCTCTGTCGTCGAAGGAACCGGCGCGGAGCTACCCTCGACGTTCCTCGACGTCCCTAGGGGTTCGTCGGCGGCAGATCGCGCCGGATCGGGCCTCGAAAGTGGGAATTTCCCTAGCGCGCGCCCGCGCGCGATCGGGCTAGGTTGGTCCCTTCGTTCAACCCCAGCACGAAGGAGACCGAGACATGGCAGCGAGGACGCACGCCGGCTGCAAGGCCGGCATCACGAGGACCTGGAAAGCGACCGCGCGGTACCTGAAGGGCGCTCCCGTGTCGATCGTCGCCCCCGTGCACGGGGTCTTCCAATCGATGATCGCCCTCATCGAGACCAAGAACGTCTGCCCGCTTCACCCCAATGATCTTCCCGACGCGGTCGTCGCGGCGACGAAGCGAAAGCCGGCGCACGCCTAGTGCGCATCTCGTAGATGCCGCTGTGCGATCGAGTCAGGAGTCGGGAATGCGTCAGGCGGCCCGTTCTGCCCTGAGGTCATGCTGCTCGGCGGCCGCGCGCCAGACGGGCAAGAGATCGTTCACGAACACCTCGTGCCAGCTGGGCGCGTTCACGAGCGACCAGGCGTGGGCGTCGCGGCCCATCGCCGCCGTCCGTTGGGGGTCGCGCAGCAGCTCGGCCAGCGCCTCCGCCCACGCGCGCGGCGTCGCCTGGCCCGAGACGAGCCCGGTCTTGCCCTCGACGACGAACCGGTCGCTCCCACTGCTCGCCGCCACCACCAGCGGAAGGCCGGAGCTGGTCGCCTCGATGACGGCGTTCGACAGCTCCTCGACGACGGCCGGTTGAGCACAGAGGTCCGCTGATGCGTAGACGCGCCCCAGTGTGGCCGGCGCGAGCACGCCCGGACAGGTGACGCGTTCGCCGAGGAGCGCCGTCACCGCGTCGCGATCGGGGCCTTGCCCCGCGCAGATGAGGTGCAGATCGACCCCCTCGTCGACGAGCTGGCGGACCGCGCGCGCCAGCACGAGCACGTTCTTGATGGCGTCGAGGCGGCCGACGGAGATCACCACCCGTCGGTCGGGCGGGATCTGGAACGTCGTCGACAGCCAGGCGCGGTCGCGCCGCCCCGGGTTGAAGAGGTCGCGCTCGATCCCCCGGCGCAGCAGGCCCACCCGTTCGGGCCCGAGCAGGGTGGCGAGCCGCGCCCGGTCGTCGGCCCGCGACGCGAGGACGAAGGCGCAGCGGCGGTGGTGGTCGTCGAGCAGGCGTTGCATGTGCGCCTCGGCGGCCTGGGCGACGGCCCAACGATCGAGCAGGAGCCGCGACAGCCGACCGGGGCCGGCGATGCGTGTGACGGTGGCGGCGGTGAACACCCGCGTGTAATAGGGCGTCGTGGTGTGCACCGAGCTGGTGAGCGGAATGCCGTGCCAGCGCGAGACCCGCGCGGCCGTTCGGGCCGCGGCGAACGTCCCGTCGGTGGTGTGAATGACGTCGTAACCCCGCAGCCGGGACGTCAGCCACGGATTGTGGGGCGCGAGGTCGGTGTGGCCGGGCATGTCGGACAGAAACGGGACCTGGGCGCTGCTCAGGAGCGGCGGATGAAACTGGTAACGGACATGGGGGCCGAGCGGATGCGTCGCCTCCCGGTCGCCCAAAAAGTGAACCGTCAGATCGAGCTTCTCGCCCGCCTCGGACGCCGTCGCCGCCAGCCGCTCCCAGGTCTTGACGTGACCTCCCGCCGTCGGGCTCCAGAAGAGATCGACGAGCACGCCGACCCGCAGGCGCGGCGCGCGGCGCACGACCGGCAGGCTCGGCGAGGTGACTTCGCGTGGCACCCGGCGTCTCTCCTTCATGTGGCGCCTCGACCAAAAGGTAGCGATGGAGTGCCGCTCCACAATCACCCAGGCGACGATGGCCGGCGCGCCGACCACCAGCTCTCGCGCGCGCTTGACGACCGCCAGCGCCAACGCCGCCGGCGCGGGGACGCCGAAGGCGGCGCCCACGGCCACCAGCGCCCCCTCCTGCACGCCGATGCCGCCAGGGACCACGAACGCCGCGCCTCGCGCCGACGCGGCCAGGCTCTCCATGGCCAGCGCCGCCACCCACCCGATGGGTTGCCCGAGCAAGCGAAGGACCAGCCAGGTCTCGACGATCTGGGACAGCCAGGCCAGGAGGTGCCACGCCGCGCTGGCCAGCAGCGCGCGGGGCCGACGCCGGATCGAACCCAACGACCGATCGATGGCGGCGCCGCCTGTCCTCAGCCGGGCGGCGAGGCGGCCGTTCAGGTGCAGCGGCAGCGCGGTGAGCAGGCGGCCCACGCCGGCGCGGGCCACGACGATCAGCAGCGCGGCGAACCCCGCTCCGATGCCGATCACCAGCACCAGCCACCCGAGGTGCGCCCGGGCCGGCGCCTCGGACGCGGCGCCCAGGATCAGCGCCGCCGCGCCCACGAAGGTGAACAGGACCTGGGTGAACGCTCCAACGGCGACATCGGCGACCATCGCCGCGGTCGCCTCGCCCGCGGGAACGCCGCCCGCGGTCAGCAGGCGGGCGCGCGCGAAGTCCCCGCCGATCTGGGCGGCCGGCAAGAGCGCGTTGACCGCCTCGCCGATCCAGCGCATCCAGAGCGTGACCGCCCACCCCAGCCGCCGCTTCTCGAGCAAGGCCGCCCAGGCGGCCGCGTTCAGCTCGACCGGGACGATGCGGTAAAGGGAGGCGGCCAGCAGCGCCCATCCGCCTCCTGTCCTCAGGATCGTGAGCACCTCCGCGGTGCGCGACCGGGCGGCGAGGGAGATCAGCAGCGCCATTCCGAACAGGCCGCCCAGGGCGACGATCCGGTACTTCCGAGACAGCGGAGGCCGCTGCATCAGTAGGGATACCCGAGCATCACGTAGACCCTCACCCCCTCGCCTCCGTAGGCGAGATCGACGCGACCGAGGATGTCGGGATGAATCAAGGCGCGCAGACCGAATCCCCCCGAGGCGCGCACGTGCGACCAGGGCGTCGTCCCATCGCCATAGACCTGGCCCACGGCAACGAACGGATCGATGCGCCAGTCGGCCACCACACCAAAGATGTGGGTACGAAACAGCTTCACGCGTTGTTCGGCCTCGACCTCCCAGGCGCCCATGTCGATGAAGCGATCTTCCTGGAACCCGCGAAAGAGGTCCTCGCCTCCGAGGCTCGCCTGATCGTAGAAGGGCACGTCCGTGCCGAAGACCTGCATCCAGTAGATGCGCGCTGCGCCCTGCAAGAACGAGAGCTCGGGCAGGAGCCCGTGCGCGGTCCATCTGAGCTGGGCGAAGCGCCCGACGCCCGAGATGCCCTGGGCCACGTTGCCGGTCAGCTCCGTCAGGAACCCAGACGGCGAGTAGTCGCCCTGGAGGCGCGTGTCGATGCGGATCGAGAATCCAGCGCGGACAAAGGCCGACCCGTCGATCCCCGGCGCGTCCGGGTAGAGATCCTGAGTTTCGGGCAAGCCCGAGATGGCGTGCCGCTCTGGCCGATCCCCGCGCAGCTCGCCGTAGAGCCCCACGTTGAAGTAGGAGGTCAAGTTCCACCCGACGCGCGCGTTCGCCGTCGCGAAGAGCCGCGTGTAGCTCGATTCCCCTGACTCGAGCGTGTCGGGGCCGAGGCCGAAGTACCGGTAGAACAGGTTGCGCCGCACGCGCAGGACCAGGTTCATGGTCAGCCGGTGTGGCGTTCGCCGGTCGTCGTCGTACTCGAACCAGAGCGAGCGATTGATGACCGTGCTCGCCGAGAGGATGAGGTGCCACGACCGCAACAGCGCGAGGTACCGGTAGAAACGAAATGTGCCAGTCCAGTGCGCGGAGCTGTTCCAGCTGGCGCTCGGCGCGACGATGGAGCTGACCCAGTCGTCCTGCGACTGCAGGAAGACGGGCAGAACGCCGTAGGTGCTGCCCTCGTTGGGAGCCGTCGTGTACATCGGCAAAGGGAAGAAGCGCGTCCCCGCGGCGGCTGGCCCCGCCGCGGCCAAGCTCGCGGCGAGCAACGCGACCGCGGCCCGCCAGACGCTCACGCCACGGCCGGGCGAATCGGGTCTGCGTTGGCGAGCCCGACGCCGCGACCAGTTGTGACCCGGTCCCGAACCGTCGGTGCGACCATGGTCTTCGATCCCGGATGCAATCCAGTCACCTGCTGTTTGTCGACCCGGCGCCTCCGTCGGAAGGTGCGGAAGCAGACGTCAACGAAGGAGAGAATAGGGATGAAAGGGCGCTCCGGAAGACGACGCCACGTTCGAAGCGGCGCCGGCTGCGCGAGTGACTCCCACCGCCGCTTCGTCAGACGACGAGGGCGCTGGCGGCACCGACCTCGAGGAAGCTCAGCACCTCCGACGCCGCACGCAGACCGCTCACGTACGCGGCCTGCACCGTCTCGGCGATCGTCGATGTGGCGGTGGCGGCGCCGGCCCAGAACAGCGCTGGCGTGTCGGACGCGGCGAGACGGGCCCGGGCACCACGACCGCCGGGACGCGTGAACGTGTAGCCCCCGCGCGCGAATGGGTCGGTGGTCCAGTCGATGCGGCGAGCTCGGAGGAGGCGGCGGGCGGGATCCACCCTCGGGAAGAGCCGCGCGAGATCCGCCAGCACGACGGCCACGGCCTCATCCTCCGGCAACAGCGAGAGACTGGTGGCGCGCGGGCCGGTGCAGTACGCGGTCAGCACCGCCGGTGTCCGCCCGCCGCCCTCGTGCGCTGGCCAGTAGAGCGTGACCGGCCCTGTGCCGCAGGTGAGGTTCGCGAGCCAGGCCGGCCAGAAGGGCTCGTTGAAGAGGAGCAGGACCTTCAGCACAGGCCCCATCACGAGATCCGCAAACGCCCGCCGCTTGTTCTCGGGCAACGGCGGCACGAACTCCACGGCGCCCGACGCGAGCACGCCGAGGGGCAGCGTGCTGATGGCGGCGCGTGCCGAGAGCGATCGCCCATCGGCCGCGGCCACGGTCACGCCATCCGGCGTCCAGCAAACGGTCGCGACCGGGAAGCGGCGAAGGATGTCGAGCCCGCCCGCGATGTGATCCACGAGGCGATCGTAACCGTCGGTGATGCGATGGAGGGAGCCCGTGTAGAGGTCGAGGACCCGATCCTCGACCAGCCCCAGCAGGCCAATCTCGTCGGCGATGCCGGGGAGGTGCGCCGTGAAGACCATCTCCGCCAGCAGCCGGGCGCGGCCGCGGTAGCGGTGATGGTTGATGAAGTCGAGCGCGGACATGTCCGGCGGTCGGGCGCGCGCGAGGTGACGGAGGATCGGGAACGTGGCCCAGGCTCCGGGGTGCAGGAGAACCCACGGCAAAAG
Source organism: uncultured Pseudomonadota bacterium (assembly GCA_963819375.1). GTDB lineage: Bacteria > Myxococcota_A > Polyangia > Fen-1088 > Fen-1088 > JADGRB01. Next base: position 70,824 of record CAWFVU010000002.1, read on the forward strand.
GCGGGTGCGCCCCCCGAGGTTGAACATGCTGCCGCGGGTGAGCGCGGATTTGCGCACGGCGAGCTGCGCGGCGCGGATCTCCGGCCACGTCTCGGCCTCGTCCGTGTGCACGAACTCCGCGCCACCCTCCACCGGATGGCCACCGAAGTCGCGAACGGTGTGCACGCGCCCGCCTGTCCGGTCGCGCGCCTCGACCACCGTGACCGAAAGCCCCCGCCGCGCGAGCTCGCGCGCCGCCGTCAGGCCTGCCACGCCGGCGCCGAGCACGAGCACGTCGTTCGATTCTTCGCCGCGGCGAGCTCGCGCGGTGGCGCCGGACACGTCTTCTGTCGCTGGAAGCTTCATGTTGACCTCGCTCCCAGCGGTTCGATCTACATTCCCCCGGCGCAGCTCCGGATGCCTGCGTCCAGCCCGAAGGGATCCGCGTGAGGGAGCCACTGCCGAGCAAGAGCCCACCGCGTGGTGACGAGACCGAGCACCAGCAGCGCAACCAACCGAACCAGGCTCATGGCTACAAGGTGGCGACGCCCGCTTTCGCGGCAAGCGAGCCGCGCGCCAATACAACCGGGACTGAGTGATCGCCATCGGCACGCCCCGCCAGCATCAGCGTCGCCACTGGCACGATTGCGACATCGTCTCGCTTGACGGATTTTCCTCACGTGGCCAGAGCACCCGATTGACCGGCGGCCTGTTGTCGCGCAGACCCTAGGCTGTGAACCGCGCCTACGGCATCGCGTTCGTCCTCCTGCTCGCCGTCGGCGGCGGGCTCCTCTGGTGGCGGCATCAACGGCCCGCCGCGGAGGTGGCGCCGCCGCCGGCGCCCACCATTGCTCCGGCGGCGCCGCCGCCCGCCGCGGCGCCCCCGGCGGGTCCAGCGATCCGCCATCCGCTGCCGGCGGCGCCGCCGGGCGCGCTGCCGTCGCTCGACAGCTCCGATTCCTACGTCGACAGGGCGCTCGTCGAGCTGCTCGGGCACAAGAGCGTACGGGCGTTCCTTCACCTCGATGGGGCCGTCCGCCGGTTCGTCGCCACGGTGGACAACCTCGCGAGCGGCGACGCGCCCGCGTCGCTCTGGCCGGTGCAAACGACCGAGGGGAGGTTCGAGACCGAACCGCGCGACGGCGGCCTCGTGATCGGCGCCCGAAATGGAGATCGCTACGCGCCCTTCGTGCGCTTCGTCGACGGGATCGACGCGCGACGGGCCGTGGCGCTCTACCTGCGGGTCTATCCGCTGCTGCAGCAGGCGTACGAGGATCTCGGGTACCCGGGAAAGTACTTCAACGATCGCGTCGTCGAGGTGATCGACAACCTGCTGGCCACGCCGACGCCCGCGGGGCCGATCGCGGTCATGCGGTTCGCGGCCGACGGCGGGGCTTCGAGCGGGCTCTACGTCTACGTGGACCCCGCCCTCGAGGCCAGCCCCGCGGGCCAGAAGATCCTGCTGCGCATGGGGCGGGACAACGCTGCGCCGCTGATGGCGAAGCTCCGGGAGATCCGCGCGCTGATCGTCCCCCGCTGATCGGGTGATGGGGATCTCGCCTACGTCTCGGGCGGCGGCCGGCCTCTCTGCCAGTAGGCGCGGCCGCTCGGTGTGTAAGGCGCGCTCCCGATAATGTGGCCGCGGCGGAACGGCCGTCGCTGACGGGCGGCGTGGTCTTATGTTGTCACCGGGGGGGACCGGTGCTGGTGAACCTTCTGTTCTTCGGGCTGTTGGCGCTGCTCTTTCTGGGCACCGTGGCGATGCAGATCGCCGGACATCACTACGGGGTCCGGCGCGCGGGCGGCGAGCCGCTCGGCGGCTCGGAGGGGACGGCCGCCGTCGAGGCGACGCTGTTCGCGCTGCTCGGCCTTCTGGTGGCCTTCACCTTTTCGGGCGCGGACACGCGTCTCGACGCGCGCCGGAAGCTCATCATTGAGGAGGCCAACGCCATCGGCACGGCGTATCTCCGCCTCGATCTGCTCCGGGCGGAGGACGAGCCGACCCTGCAGGACGACATGCGGCGCTACGTCGACTCGCGCCTGGCGTTCTACGACCAGCTCTTCGACCTCCGGGTGGCCAGGGCCGAACGGGCCCGCTCCGACCAGCTTCAGCAAGTGCTCTGGACCCACGCCGTGGCCGCCAGCGCCAGGGCCGGCGACTCACGCGCCGCGCTGCTGGTCCTGCAGAGCCTCAACGCCATGTTCGACGTCGCGACCGAGCGCTACGCGGCGTTGCGGATGCACGTGCCGCTGGCGATCTTCGCCCTCTTGATCGTGATGACGCTCGCCTGCGCCTTCTTTGCGGGGATCGGGATGTCGAAGCGCGTGCACCCGAGCTTTCTGCACATGGTCATCTTCGCGGGGGTCATGGCGGTGACCGCCTACGTGATCCTGAACCTCGAGTTTCCGCGGGTCGGGTTCGGGCGGCTTCATGCGCTCGACGCGTTTCTGCGCGAGCAACGCGCGGCGATGCGCTGACCGCCCGCGGCCGGCGGGCGAGCGCGGCGGCGGGGTCCGCGCGCGCGGTGTAAGGTTCGGGGGTGCGGTTCCTCGTGCTGCTGACTTGCTTTGTCGCGCTGACCTCGGTTGCTCGGGCGCAGACGCCCCCCGCTGCGCCTGCGTCCGCCGCCCAGGCCTACGCCGCCGAGCAGAAGAGCGTCGCGTTGGCGGTGATGCTGGAGGCGCTGTCGCCGATCGCCGGGATGGGCGCCTTCTACGCGCACGACACGGGGAGGGCGACCGTGCTGGCCATCGTCAGCGCCGTGGCGGCGGGGGCGGGGGTCGGAGCGGCGTTCTGGCTGATCCACCTCGACGGGCAGCACGCGACCGGCGCCGACCATGTATTTCAGGACGCAGAGCAGGGGACGGCGATCTCCATCCTGGCCACGGCCGCGATCGTCTACCTCGTCGCGCGGATCTCGGGGCTGGCGCTGGCGCCCGAGGTGACCGCGGAGTTCAACGACAATCTCCGGCAGGGGCTCGGTCTGCCGCCCCCCGAGCCGGTGGTCCCCTTCCACGCGCTCGCGCCGGGGCCGATGTTCACCCTTCGCTTTTGACGCCTTCGGGTTTGACGCTCAGGCCGGTCCGGTGACGAGGCCGATGATGCGGCCGGCCTTGTAGATGAACTTCTTGAGGACGCGCCCCTCGAGGTGCTTGGCCACGTTGGGGATCGCCAGCGCGGCGGCGCGGGCCTCGTCCTCGCTGGCGTCGCGGGCCAGCTCGACGTCGCCGCGCAGCTTGCCGTCGACCTGCACGCCGACGGTGACCCGCTCGTCGATGGTGAGCGCGTCGTCGTAGGTGGGCCAGGCGGCCTCGAGCAGAAAGCCTTGGCCCCCGAGGCGCTGCCAGGACTCGTCGCCGAGGTGCGGGGCGAACGGGCCGACCAGCTTGATCAGCGTCAGGAGATCCTCGCGCGTGGTCCCGCCGGTGCCGAGCGCGTTGACGTACTCCATCAGCGCGGCGATGACGGTGTTGAACTGCATCCGCTCGAGATCGGCGGTCACGCGCTTGATGGTCTTGTGGCGCAGGCGCAGGTGCGGATCGACGGGATCGCCGGCGGGTCTGCGCGTCTCGTCGAACTCCTCGCAGAAGCGCCAGACGCGCTTGACGAAGCGGTTCACCCCTTCGATGGCGCGGGGGTCCCAGGGCTTCGGCAGCTCGAACTCGCCCATGAACATCTCGTAGAGGCGCATCACGTCGGCGCCGTAGTCGCGGATGACGTCGTCGGGATTGACGCCGTTCAGCTTCGACTTGGCCATCTTCTCGACCGTCACGGTCAGCGCCTCGCCGGTCGCGCCCAGGACCGGCTTGTCGCCGCGCAGCTCGACGCCGGCGGGGTCGTGGTAGCGCCCGAGGCTGTCCTGGTACGAGTACGAGAGCACCGTCCCCTGGTGCCGCAGCTTCTGGAACGGCTCCTTCGTGTGCACGATCCCCATGTCGAAGAGCACCTTGTGCCAGAACCGCGCGTAGAGCAGGTGCAAGACGGCGTGCTCGGCGCCGCCGACGTAGAGGTCGACCGCCATCCATTCCTTCTCCGAGGCCGGATCGAACGCGCGCGCGTCGTCCTTCGGATCGAGGTAGCGCAGGTAGTACCAGCACGACCCCGCCCACTGCGGCATCGTGTTGGTCTCGCGCCTGGCCGGCCCGCCGCACTTGGGGCAGGTGGTCTTGACCCACTCTTCGATCCCCGCCAGCGGCGACTCGCCGGTCCCCGTCGGCGCGTAGGTCTCGACGTCAGGCAGGCGCACCGGGAGCTGGGATTCGGGCACCGGCACGACGCCGTCGGTGGGGCAGTGGATGAGCGGGAGCGGCTCGCCCCAGTAGCGCTGGCGCGAGAAGACCCAGTCGCGCAGCCGGTAGCTGACCGCGCCCTTGCCGACGCCGCGCGCCTCCAGATCGCGCGTGATGGTCCGCTTGGCCTCGGGGGTCGGCAGGCCGTCGAGCGGGCCTGAATTGACGGCCTTCCCTTCCTCGGTGAAGGCGACGTCCGGCGCGGGCGCCGCCCCGCTCGCCGGCGCGACGACCTGAATCATCGGAAGCGCGAACCGTTGCGCGAAGGCGAAGTCGCGCTCGTCGTGCGCCGGGACCGCCATGATGGCGCCGGTGCCGTAGCTCGCCAGCACGTAGTCGGCGATCCAGATCGGGATCGGCTTGCCGGTGACCGGGTTGGTCGCGGTCGCGCCGGTGAAGACGCCGGTCTTGTCCTTGGCGAGATCGGTGCGCTCGAGATCGCTCTTGCGCCGCGCCTCCTCCTGATACGCCGTGACCGCGGCGCGCTGCGCGGGCGTCGTCAGCACGTCGACCAGCGCGTGCTCGGGCGAGAGCACCATGTAGGTCGCGCCGTAGAGCGTGTCGGGCCTCGTCGTGAAGACGCGGATCTCCTTGCCCGCCACCGGCGCCGCGCTCTGAAACACCACCTCGGCCCCCTCACTGCGGCCGATCCAGTTGCGCTGCATCGCCAGCGTCGAGGAGGGCCAGTCGAGCCCGTCGAGATCCTCCAGCAGGCGATCGGCGTACTTGGTGATCCGCAGCAGCCACTGCCGCATGTCCTTGCGCACGACCGCCGTCCCGCAGCGCTCGCAGCGCCCCTGGCTCACCTCTTCGTTGGCGAGACCGGTCTTGTCGTTGGGGCACCAGTTGATGGGGATGACGCCCTCGTAGGCGAGGCCGCGCTCGTAGAGCTTGAGGAAGATCCACTGCGTCCACTTCATGTACGCGGGATCGGTGGTGTCGATCTCGCGCGTCCAGTCGTAGGCGAACCCGACGGCGTCGATCTGCCGCTTGAAGTTGGCGATGGCCGCCGCGGTGGTCACCCGCGGGTGGACGCCGTGCTTGATGGCGTAGTTCTCGGCCGGCAGACCGAAGGCGTCCCAGCCCATCGGGTGCAGCACGCGAAACCCCTGCATCCGCTTCCAGCGGGTGATGACGTCGGTGGCCGTATAGCCCTCGCAGTGCCCGACGTGCAGGCCAGCGCCCGACGGGTAGGGGAACATGTCGAGCGCGTAGAACTTGGGCTTCTGCGGGTCGGTGGGGGTCTTGTGCAGGCCGGCGTCGCGCCAGCGGGCCTGCCACTTCGGCTCGATGCTGCTGTGGTCGTAAGGCATGGGCGTCCGAATATATACTGCGTCGCATGAAGATCCTGTTCATCGGTGGTACGGGGAACATCAGCTCGACGCTGAGCAAGCTGGTCGTCGCGCGCGGCCACGAGCTGCACCTCCTCAATCGCGGCAAAAGCCGCAAGCATCCGCTGCCCGCCGGCGTACGCGTCATCAGCCACGACATCCACAGCGGCGCCGTCGGCTCCCTTCCGGCCGAGCTGCGCGGCGTCCGCTACGACGTGGTCGTCAACTGGATCGCCTTTCTGCCGTCGGACGTCGAGCGCGATCTGGCCTGGTTCGCGGGGGGACCCGAGGCCGCCACGACCGGCCAGTACATCTTCATCAGCTCCGCCTCCGCTTACCAGAAGCCGCCCGCGCACCCGATGATCACCGAGTCGACGCCGCTTTCGAACCCCTACTGGGAGTACTCGCGCAACAAGATCGCCTGCGAGGAGACCCTGATGCGCGCCCACCGGGCGACCGGGTTCCCGATGACGGTCGTCCGCCCGTCGCACACCTACGACACCATCGTGCCGGTGGCGGTCAGCAAGTCCGACTTCACCATCATCGACCGCATCCGCCGCGGGCTGCCGATCATCATCCACGGCGAGGGGACGTCGCTGTGGACGCTGACCCACGCCGACGACTTCGCGCGCGCGTTCCTGGGCCTCTGCGGCAACCCGCGCGCCATCGGCCACGCCTTCCACATCACCTCCGACGAGTGGCTGACCTGGGACCAGATCCTCCGCCTGGTCGGCCGCGCGGCGGGCGCCGAGCCGAACCTGGTCCACGTCCCGAGCGAGTTCATCGCCAAGCTCGACCCCGACACGGGCGCCGGTCTGCTGGGCGACAAGAGCTGGTGCGCGCTGTTCGACAACACCAAGGTGAAGTCGTTCGTCCCGGGGTGGGAAGCCGAAATCCCCTTCGCCGAGGGGATCCGCAGGACGGTCGCCTGGTTCGACGCCGATCCGTCGCGGCAGGCGATCGACGCGGCGGCCAACAAACGCGTCGACGAGATCCTGGCCGCCTGGAAACGGTAGCGCCGACCCCGCGGACGTCTGAGGTTGCCGAGACCGCGACGGTCTTTGGACAGACAACCACTTCGCGCGCGCGACGATAATCGGCGTCGATGAGATCGACCGAGCCCGGGTTGGAAGGCCGCGTGATTCCTTTTCCCCGGGCCCAAGACGGCCGTGGGACGCCGCTCCCGACGGACGTTCGACTGCTCGAACGCGTTCGGGTGGCGCTGCGGACGCTCCACTACAGCGCCCGCACCGAGAAGGCCTATGTCGGCTGGATTCGGCGGTTCATCATCTTCAACGGCAAGCGGCATCCCGAGACCATGGGCGAGCTCGAAATTGGGGGCTTTCTTTCGTCGCTCGCCACCGAGGCCAAGGTCGCGGCCTCGACACAGAACCAGGCCCTGGCGGCCTTGCTGTTCCTGTACCAGGCGGTGCTCGGGCGCGAGCTTCGGTGGATGGGCGATCTCGTTCACGCCAAGCGTCCGGTGCATGTGCCGGTGGTCCTCACTCCCGCGGAGGCCGTCACCCTCCTGGCGGGCTTGACGGGGCCCTCCGCACTCGTGGGCTCCTTGCTCTACGGCGCCGGCCTGCGCCTGCTCGAGGCCCTCCGGTTACGCGCCAAGGACGTGGATTTCGGCCGGCGCGAGATCATCGTTCGGCGCGGAAAAGGCCAGAAGGACCGGCACACCGTGCTGCCGGCAAAGTTGGTCGACCCCTTACGTGAGCATCTCGAGGTCGTGCGCGTGCAGCACAGCTCGGACGTCGAGGAAGGGCGCGGTTTTGTGGAATTGCCTGAGGCGCTGCGTCGCAAATACCCCTCGGCGCCCAGAGAATGGCCTTGGCAGTGGGCATTCCCCGCCACCCGAACCTACGTCGATCTCTCCACCGGTGAGACCCGTCGCCACCACCTTCACGAGACGGTGGTCCAAAAGGAGATCCGGCGCGCCGCCGTCGCCGCCCGAATTCCAAAACACGTCACCCCCCATACCCTCCGCCACTCCTTCGCGACCCACCTGCTGGAGTCCGGTTACGACATCCGCACGATCCAGGAGCTCCTGGGTCACAAAGACGTCAGCACCACGATGATTTACACCCACGTCCTGAATCGAGGCGCCGGTGGCGTGCGCAGCCCCCTCGATCGCTGACCCGGACGCGACCCCGTGCCAATGTCTCGCGGCCCTCGCCGCGGCCCTTATCGGATTATCCCGCGCGACCCCGCGTGCGAAGCCCGCGAAATCCCGAAGGAGTGGTCCTGCAAGCCCGCCGCGAGATTGCGGTGGCCAGGATTATCCAACTGTGGAGAATAGGAGTTGGGCAGAATCCAATGCGGGTACGTGTGCCTCGTGATGCTCGCGGAACTCGGCTGCGCCACCGCACAACGTGGTCAGGCCCGCGCGCCAGCCGCCACCTCACGACCCGCGTCACCGGAATCGGCAACCCCCCAGCGGCGCGACGACGTCGACGAAGACTTTCAGGGGCCAAAGCCGTTATCTCCGCGCGAGCCGACCGAAGATCTCCCCGTCTGCCCGTGCAAATGACTTCGAGCTGCGGTCCCAGTAGCTGCCCAACTGGCCGTTGCAGCAGCCGAACGCACACGCGTCCGCTCGCAAGTTGGCTCGTGCCGCGACGCCGCGGGCTGCGCCCGCGGCTCCTCGCGGCCGTGGTACGCTCGAACGCGACCTTGGCGTTCGCTGCTGAACGGCAGGTCGTTGGACGGACGAGCGCGGTGCCAAATCGGCGAATGATCGCACTCCGACGTGCTGTCATCAGGCCACCGCCTGCCGCGATGTCCACGAACGCGAGCCTTCGGGACGTCGGTCCACGCGTTGCAGGACTGATGCTCGTGACACGGACGATCGCATCCGGGACTCCGCTTCTGCTGTGCGCCGTGGTCTCGATCTTTTCTTGTGGCTGGCGCGAGAGCCGCGCCCTACTGTCGGACGGATCAATCCTGTCGACTACCGGGCAAATCCGCTTCTCGAGTTACACGGTGCGACGGTCGCCCCGGTCCAGCTGACCCCTATCTCCTCGACGTCGTCGAAGAGGTGGCGCCCGGTCGCGACGAGAGAGAAGTGTGCGGTCGCACCCCGAGGCGGGATCCAATCGGAGCGCTTCCTCGCTCCTGGCGGATGGCCAATCCCGTCCCGGGCCTTGTCATTGCAGGATGCGAACCCTTGCCGCCGGGCGACTACCTCGTGGCAGTGCGCGGCTCCGGCCAGCTGGGCAGCCGCAGATTTCGAGTCGGAGCCGACGGACAGGTTCGAGCGAGGTCTCCGGCTTGTCCATGAGCGACGCCGCTCCGGGGGGCGCCGTCCAACCGCGCGTTGCAGCGGACGGCGCTTGCGCGCCGCCGCTGAACGCGAGATCGTTGGACAGCGAGCGACGAAAGATGCGGGCGAAGGGCAGCCAGCGTGACGTCGCGACGGGATCGAAGCGGAGTGGTCGGCAGCGGCGTTCGTCGTCATCGTGGCGTGGCGATATCGGGCTCGCGCGACGGGCGCGGTGAAGCGGGTTCATCCTTTGTGTTCGACGTGGGCCCTTCGAAGTGCGACGCACGCAGCCTGGGAGCCGGAGGGGGACCGGGTGCAGGCGTGAAGGGGCTTCGGAGGAGAACCAGTGGGCGTTCGTCGCCCTGTCCAACAAGCCGTTGCAGCGGATGAACGCCTGCGCCGCTCGCTCGAACGCGGGCCGTGCCGCGACGCCGCGGGCTGGCGCCCGCGGTTCCTCGCGGCCGTGGTACGATCGCGCGTCCGTTCGGCGTTCACCGCTGAACGGCAAAACGTTCGGCAGACATGGGAGGACGAGCGTGGAAATGCTGGGGTGGATACTCTTCTCAGTTGGTATCGTTCTGACGTGTCTGACAGTGTGGAGGGGACGTCGTGCAGGCGACAGCGCGAAGACGATCTTCGACGAGGCGATCGAGACTAGCATTGTCCCGATCCTCGCTCTGTCCTTCGTTCTTCCTTGGCGGGTAGGGGAAGGGATCGCCATCGCCGCCGGTATGTTGATTGTGGCGAGAAGCCTGGTGGTTCGCAGGCAGAAAACAAGCGCGCGGACCTAAGCAACGCTGCCGAACCGGCCGTTGCAGCAGCCGAACGCCACACCCGACGCTCGCGCGTGGGCTGATGCCGCGACGCCGCGGGCTGCGCCCGTGGCTCCTCGCGGCCGTGATACGCTTGAACGCGACCTTGGCGTTCGCTGCTGAACGGCAGGTCGTTCGGCAGACGGGAGTCGTAGTGAAATCGATGGGAGCCGGTCACGGTGTGCTGCTGCTTTGCGCGCTCGTGCTGATCCTCGTGGGCTGCGGGCACGACTGCGCTGTGGCAGGCCGACCACGGGTGGGCTTTGCAGTACCGTCGTGCTGTACTTCCCAATCCCGGTACTATTGGGACCAGAGCGCGAAGGACTGCGTCGAGTTGCCCCCGCTGGGTGGGATGAATTGCGGTTGCATCTGTCAGGGTGAATGCGCTCGCTTGTACTGGTCTCTCGATGAATGCCGCAGCGAGTACGGTCGCTGCAGGTAGTGCACTTTGGCTGCCGAACCGGCCGTTGCAGCAGACGAACGCCACGCGCGTCCGATCGCAGGTGGTCTCGTGCCGCGACGCCGCGGGCTGCGCCCGCGGCTCCTCGCGGCCGTGGTACGCTCGAAGGCGACCTTGGCGTTCGCTGCTGAACGGCAGGTCGTTGGACGGACGAACCCACGCCATGCCATTCCCGAAAAGATTCAAGTCGCTCCTCGAGACTGAAACCAAGGACGTCACGTGCCCGTCCCATGTCTGGGTCACTTATGCAGTCTGCGGAGTGGAGACAGACTCCTGTGGATGGGCCGGTTGGATCCTTGAAGCTGCCATTTCGGACCGTAATGGCGATCGAGATGTCCTTTCGTCAGACTCGGAGCAGGTCTGCCCACGCTGTGGGAAGCCGACCTTTCGAACAGCCGCCACTCTCCGATTCGATCTTTCACCGAACCAGCAGGACCCCTTTCCAGGTGCGGGCTACAAAAGCCTGCCGATGGAGTACGAATGAGATCCGGGATGCACTCACCGCCGTCCAACCAGTCGTTGCAGGCGGACGATCACCTCGGTCGCTTCGCTCCCTCGGTTGCTCGCCGCTGAACGACAGATCGTTAGCCGTACTTCCTTCAGCGACGCGCGACGAAGTCGCGGACGTCCATTCCGATGTCTCGCGCGATCACCCGCAACAGTATTGGCGAGATGTCCCTGCCGGGATGGAATGGAACTGTGGTCGCACGGCCGTCCGCATGACGATACTGCCGGTGGGAGCCGCGTTGTCGAACTTCGACGAACCCGAGGCGTTCCAGAATCCCGGCGACCTCACGGGGTTTGAGGACCGGGATGTCGCCCATTCTATGCGACCTTGACGGTCTGGGTCCCGATGAACTCCCCTTCCAGCTTGGGCTCGCCGTCCTCGAGAAGCATCGCGACGACCTCTTCGAGGTTCTTCCGCAACTCATCGATGCTAGCGCCTTGCGAGTGTGCACCCGGCCATCCCGGGACATAGCCCACGAATAGACCCGTGCCGGGATCCCGCTCGATGACGGCCGTGAAGTTCCGCATGAGGAGCAAGGGTAGCGCGCGTCCGGACGGCTAACAAGCCGTTGCAGCGGATGAACGCCTGCGCGGCTCGCTCGAGCGCGGGCCGTGCCGCGACGCCGCGGGCTGGCGCCCGCGGCTCCTCGCGGCCGTGGTACGATCGCGCGTCCGTTCGGCGTTCACCGCTGAACGGCAAAACGTTGGGCAGATCCAATGCGGTACGTGTGCCTCGTGATGCTCGCGGAACTCGGCTGCGCCACCGCACAACGTGGTCAGGCCCGCGCGCCAGCCGCCACCTCACGACCCGCGTCACCGGAATCGGCAACCCCCCAGCGGCGCGACGACGTCGACGAAGACTTTCAGGGGCCAAAGCCGTTATCTCCGCGCGAGCCGACCGAAGATCTCCCCGTCTGCCCGTGCAAATGACTTCGAGCTGCGGTCCCAGTAGCTGCCCAACTGGCCGTTGCAGCAGCCGAACGCCACGCCCTTCCGATCGGAAGTGGGCTCACGCCGCGACGCCGCGGGCTGCGCCCGCTGCTCCTCGCGGCCGTGTTGCGCTTGCACGCGACCTTGGCGTTCGCTGCTGAACGCCAGTATCGTTGGACGGACAAGGCATGACGGGTCGAGTTCTCAACATCATCCTGCTCGCGTTGCTGGCGGCGCGCAGTGCTCGGGCCGGTTCAGAATCGGAGGCGAGGGCTGCGTCGACACCGTCCGATCAAGTCAGGCCTCTGCGCTTAGTCGATGTCGACCCGTCGGACGGGATTGACGTAGACGAGGCCCGGGCAATCGCTTGGGCATACTTCGAACAGGAGTACGGCGACTGCGGGGGCCCCGGTGATGTCGCACGAAAAAAAGGACGTGGGTCTTCAAGGTCAAGTTCGGTGTTGCAGGCGACATCGTGAAACAACCGATAAGGGTCGACGCGAAGACCGGCGGCGTCTGGTCGGAGGGCGGACCTCACTACCGTGACTTCAAGTCCTTTCGCGACCGAAAGGACGCACCTTATTACGGCGATCCCGAGTCCTTTCGTGACCGAAAGGAAGTGTCCCGAGTTCTGGAGGCTCGTCCACGAGCGGCCGTCCAACCGCGCGTTGCAGCGGACGGGGCTGCGCCCCGCCGCTGAACGCGATAACGTCGTTCGGCAGACAGCCAATCCAAGCGGGCGATCGGCTGCGGGCTTCTGTTCAGTGGCCCGATCGACGATACGGCTAGTACTGCTCTGGGTCGTTAGAGCTGAGGAAGTACCAGCGGCCCTGGGTTTCCATGACGGAGAAGATGCACGTCTTCTGCCAGGCGTTACCTGCGGACTTCTCGCCGCAAAAGTACCATTCGAGGTGCGGGGGTAGGGACGGGATTCCCTGTGCTGGGATGAAGACCGGCGACCCCGCAGCGAGCGCGCGACCCAGCTTGCGTGCGGTTTCCCGAAGCTTGGATTGCTTTTCGACCGTCAGCGTCGGCAACGCGGCACGCGCCGTCGCCCGATAGTCCGGATGAATCAGCGAGAGCATCCGCTGCCAGTCGCCGGCTTCGACGGTAGCTACCCAGGCTCGCGTCAGTTCCTCCGGCGATGCGGTCGGGTCTCCCGCGCGCTCGGGCGCGGGACGCGCCGTGTCTGCTACGGTTGCGCGGGCCGGCGTTGGCGTCGCGGCGGCACAACCGACACCCGTGACGACGAGAATCGGCACCAAGATCGCTCGCATGCTCGGCACTTTACGTCCAATGTCGGACCCGTTGAGAGGAGAACCGAAGGCCGACCGGCTTTTTGCCGTGGTTCGACGGCGGGCAGGCTGCCGAACTGGCCGTTGCAGTCGGACGGGCGCCATCGGTCGCTTCGCTCCCTCTCGCGCCCGCCGCTGAACGGCAGTTCGGCAGACAGCGTGGCCAAGCCCAGGGACAAGACGTTCGCAGCCGACTACGTCAATGTCGACCTCGAGGTCAGGTCCCGCTCGAGTCTGCAGCCACTGGCTGATGCGCTGTCTCGACGTCTCTTCTGCCTCCACGTGGGAGGGTCGAAGGGCAACTTCCTCGCGACCTTCGAAAATGGTGCGGGCGCCGTCAAGACGGGTACGCCAGATCTCGCCATCCTGCGACTCGTACGTGCGGTCGATAGCCTGTCGCCCGAGATCAAGCGGCATTGGACCAGTGCCCGCGATCGCGTCTTCGACATCGGCGTAGCGAAGGCGGGTGGGTCGAAGCCGTTCCAGCTATCATTGACCCCCGCGACGGTCGCGGCTGTTGCCAGATTGAAGGCCCGCGTTGCCCTGACGTTCTATCCGCCCTACTACCCTTGAACGGCTGCCGAACAAGCCGTTGCAGCGGCTGAACGCCTGCGCGGCTCGCTCGAGCGCGGGCCGTCCCGCGACGCCGCGGGCTCGCGCCCGCTGCTGAACGGCAGTATCGTTATCCGGATCATCCGAACGCCGACATGAAGACGTGCCCAAGGTGCTCGCTAGGGTCTCCGAATAGCGCAGTGATGTGCGACTGCGGCTATGCCTTTGATGCGGTCGCGGCTGAGTCAGCGCGGGCAGGGGGATTCGCTCCGCGCGACGAGACTCACCCGCGCGGTCCGAGCAAGGCCGCCAAGGTCGGGGTCGGTATCCTTGGATACTTCGTCGGTGCGTTCCCAGTCACTTTCATCGCTGAGTACCGTGCTGCCCTTGGGGGTGGAGAGACTCCTGCCCTCAGCATTGTCAGCGTGTTCACCGGCATAGCCGGCGTCGTCGTGGCGCTTCGTATACTCAGACGACGGCACGAGTCCCGCTCACGGTCGAACAGGTAGACCGGACAACATGGTGTTGCAGCGGTCGATCGTCCTTCCTCGCTTCGCTCGGGCGGCCGTTCGCCGCTGAACACCAACACGTTGGACGGACAAGGCCGATGCTCGCGTTCCATATCGGAGAGCAGGACTCTGACTACGTCCGCGTCGAGATCCGTGGCGACAACGGCGACGGTTGGTTCTCGGCAAAGGTCGACGTCGTCGTCGGGGCATTTCGCGGCACTTACCCGGCGAAATTCAACTCTTGGGCCTTCTCGAACTTTCGCCGCGAGTTGGAAGAACTCTATCGAACCGTCTCGGGTTCGGCGTCGTTTACGTCGTACGAGAGGCAACTCGAACTCATGATGACGTGCGGCGCGCAGGGACACATCGAACTTCGGGCGGAGGCTGTTGACCTCGCGGGGACCGGGAACAGGCTGATCCTTCGGCTGGAATTGGACCAGACCTACCTCCCGAAGATCCTGGGTGATTTGCAATCGGCCCTCGACCGCTACGGCCTTGGCGCGCCGTCGCCGAACGACAGAAGCTCATGATTGCCAGTGGTTACGCTCGCGATCGTTTTTTGCGATAGTTAGTCGATCGCTCGAAGGTCCATTCGTCGCCAGAGGGAAAGGACGGACTGAACATGCGCAACATCATCTCGCTCGCTCACCTTTCTCTGGACGGCTTCATGGCGGGTCCCGGTGGGGACATGGGCTTCATCGTCTTCAATGATGAGCTCGCCGATCACACCTATCCGCTCTTCGCCGACGTCGACCTCGCTGTCTATGGGCGGGTCACGTACGAAATGATGGAGGGCTACTGGCCCACCGCGGGGGACGCGCCCGATGCCGACGCGCACGCGAAGAGTCACGCGCGTTGGTACGCCGGCGTGGGGAAGATCGTCGCGTCTCGCACGCTGACGGCGTCGAAGAAGCCGAACGTGCGCGTGGTCGCCGATGACATCATCGGCGCGCTCCGCGCCGAGAAGCAGAAAGCAGGTGGCGACATCATGATCTTCGGCAGCCCGACCCTCACGCGCGCGCTTGCGGCGGCGGAACTCGTCGACGAGTGGCGGTTCACGCTGCAGCCGGTGATCCTCGGTGACGGGCTGCCGCTGTTCGGGAAGCGCGAGAACCGTACGCGGCTCGAGCTTCGCTCGTCGAAGACGTTTGGCACGGGTGTCATCGCCGTTCACTACGTGACGAAGCGCTGACGCGCGTATGCTCGCCGCGGGAGATAGGGCATGAGGCTCATGATGACGCTGAGCGCGGACTCGCTGCAGGAGGCGGACGTCGCTGCGATCTCGGCGTACCTCGCGCAGCAGCGCGTGAACGTGCTCGGATCGGAGCAACTCCTCGATGAGGGCGCCACGATCTCCGAGCACGGCCAGTCGCCGGCGGTCGTCGCGCGCGATGTCTCCGCGTTGCGTGCGCTCTGGCTCGTCGACATGCGCTCGCGTGCAGCGGCGGTGGAGCTCGCCAGGAATGCGCCCGGCGGCGAGGGCACGCTCGAGGTTCGCGAGTCGTTCACGCCCCAAGACTTCGGCGCGCCGCCGGATCCGAGTCCGCCGGTGGCGTCACCGCCGCCGGTGCGAAAGCCCGAAACGCGTCGGTACATCGCGATGGTCCGCGCCGGCCTCGAGTCGGGCGAAGCGCCGAGGCTCGAGTCGATCGCGCGAATGGACGCGTACTGCGCGCCGCTCGTCGAAGCCAATACGATGATCGGCGGCGAAGGGCTCAAGCCGAGCACGAAGGGTACGCGCATTCGTCGATCGGCGGCGCAGCGGTTCGTGCTCGACGGTCCGTTCGCCGAATCCAAGGAGCTCGTCGGTGGCTACATGGTCGTGCAAGTGCGCACCCTCGAGGAGGCCATCGACACGATTCGCCCATGGCTGCCCATCCATCGCGAGGGACAGCGGGCGGACCACGTCACGATCGAGGTTCGCCGACTGTCGTGAACGAATGAGACGACAACGTCTGGTGGGCCGGGGCAAGGTCAGCCGGCCGCTTCGCGTCAGCCGCTGAACACGGTAACGTTGGACGGACATGGCGACGTCGGCTTCAGAAAATGCGCGTTCTGAGCCGGTACAGATCCGGAGGGCGACGCTTGCCGACGTTTCTGCCATCAAGGTGCTCATTGCGACATCGGCTCGGGTGCTCGGCAGAGGCGACTACACTGGCGAGCAGATCGAAGCGGCCCTTCTCGGTGTTTGGGGAGTCGATACCGAGATCATTCGAGATGGAACCTATTTCGTGGGAGAGATGGAGGACGAACTGGTCCTGTGCGGAGGCTGGAGTCGTCGTGCCACGTTGTTCGGAGGCGATGCGTATACTCAGCGTGAGTCACGACTGCTCAGTCCGCAGCGAGAGGCGGCGCGGATCCGTGCGTTCTTCGTTCATCCGAAGTGGGCAAGGCGGGGCTTGGGTCGTCGATTGCTCGCGTTGTGCGAAGCGGAAGCGAGGACCGCGGGATTCGTTGCCGCTGAGCTCGTCGCAACATTGCCGGGCGAGCGGCTCTATGCTCGACATGGATATGTTTCGGCTGGGCGACGCAGCGACGCTCTGCCCGGAGGCCTCAGCATCGACTCTGTTCCAATGCACCGAACGCTCTGACCCGCGCTCGTCGCCGCGGGGCTGCGTCCGGCCGCTGAACGCGATAACGTCGGCCGGACATCGAAGGGAGATCCCATGGTCGAGATATCGGTGAGTGGCGATCATATTCATCTGGAAGTGAAGGGGCTGGACAAGCTCTGGGCCTTTAAGGGGCATCTCGACATCCCCATCACCAACGTTCGTGCCGCCCACGCCGACCCGGACGCGGCCAGGGGCTGGTGGAAGGGCATCCGGGCGCCGGGCACTTCCCTTCCGGGGGTCATCCGCGCGGGAACCTTCTACCAGGAGGGTAAGCGCATCTTCTGGGACGTCCACGATCCGGAGAACACCGTGGTGATCGATCTTCGCGACGAACGGTACGATCAGCTGATCGTCGAGGTCGCGGATCCGGCCGCCGCCGTCGACCAGATCTCGCGGGCGCTCACGGCCAGATGAACACTTGACGGCAGAGCTCCCGCGCGACCGAGATCCCGCCGACGGTCACCTCGGCATTCCGGGGTTGGACGATCTCCCGGCGCCCTCCTCGTTGATGTCCAGCAGGTGGTCGCGCGACAACCTCGTCACCTCGCATCCCGCGCGGCTGTACGACGGGAAGATCGTCGAGCGCATCGGCCCGGAGGCGCTCGAGCGCGTGATCGCCGAGCTGCCGAGACGGAGGGGGCCGGTTCGGCGGGGGGCGGTTCGCATGGGCGTGTACACCTGGGACCTCGCCTGCGCCGACGACGCGGGGCCCTTCGTGCTGCAGGTCCCCTTGGTGCTGGACGAGCGCGGAAGCCGGGAGCGCGCGAAGCGCGACGTGCCGCGACTCAACGTAGAGAACATGCGGACCTTCGCCGCGCAGGGGCTGACGCGGTTCGTGGTGGAGCCGATCGACCTGTTCACGCTCGCCGGGGAGGTCCCGGCGGCGACCTTCGCCGCGCTGCCCGGCCACCATCCGCTCACCTTCGGCCGCGGTTCCCTGCAGGTCGACCTCTACGAGGGGAGGCTGTCCTGGGCCCTCCCGCTGGGACCGGGCGCGACGGCCGATCTCCTGGCCGAGATGGTGGCAGCCCTCGTCTATCACTATGACCCCGACACGGACGGTGGCGTCGCCCTCACCGACGTCTTCGTCAACGACGGCGACTTCATGGCGAGGCGCCGGCGAGACGGCTCGTTCGAGGTCCGCCTCACCGCCGCCCGCCGGCGCGAGGGCGGCATCGGCCCCGACCTCCTCTTGCTCTATCTCATCCAGATGATGGCCTACGAGGACTGGAGCGTGGACGGAGCCCTGACCGGGCTTCCGGTGCTCATCGGGAATCCGGCGGTCGCCTTCGAGGGCCTCGTTCGCGGGCTGCGCTACCGCCACCGCGATCTCGGCGGGCAGGAAGAGGTCGGCCGGCGAGAGGCGCTGCGGTGGATCGAAGCGTTCGGGCGCTCTCGGCAGGGGCGCGCCTATCGCCCCTTCGTGGATCGCTTCCTCGCCGACCGGCTGCCGCTCACCTTCGGCGAGGACCCGCGCGAGGGGCGCTGGCGCCTCATCTCGCTACAGACGAAGCTCGGTGTTCTCGAGCTGCGCGCGCGCCAAACGGACGGCGCCGGTCCGCCGTCGAACGCCGCGTCCTCCGCAGGGAGCGTGCGGGCCTTCGTCGACCGACTGTCGCGGGAGCTCGGCCGCACCGCGGAGGACGTCGCCGGGGCGGCGCGGATCAACGATCTCGGGCGCGACGGCTTCATGCGTCTCCTCGGGGAGCCGGAGGCGCGAATCGCCCCCGCGTCGCGCGAAGGCATCGCCGACCAGCTGCTCGCGCGCTGGCCCTACCGGAGCCTCGACCACCTGCTGGCTCTGGTGCCTGCGGCGCGCGGCCTCCGCAAGCTCAAGAGCGGAATCTCCTTCGGCCGCATCGTCCCGGAAGCGGACGAGGGGACGCTGAGAAGCCTCGCGCCTCCCTCCAGGGAACCAAGGCAAGGTGGCGCGATCGGTCCCCTCGCCAACCGCGAGCTCTACGGCGGCCTGTCGCTGCCACCGTCCCTGGAAGCGACGGCGGCGCGAACGTTCCCCACCTTCGAGGCGTACATGGACGCCGCCCTCCACGATCCGAAGTGGGGCTACTACGCGCACGGCGTGGCGATCGGAAAAGGGGGGCACTTCGGCACGCACCCCGAGGAGTTTTCTCCGCGCTACGGCCGGTGGGTCGCCAGGTGGGCTTTTCGTTTTTGGCGCGAGATGGTGGCGCGCGGCGAGCTCTCCGAGACGGAGCCATTCCCGGTCATCGAGCTGGGGGCGGGCAACGGGCGCCTCGCCAGGGACGTCCTCGATTGCGTCGCCGAGGCCGCCCCCGATGCCCGCGACCCCAAGGTCGCCGCGCGCCCGGAGGGATCCCACTGGCGGACGTTCGCGTCGCGACTGGAATACCGAATCTACGAGACTTCGGCATCGTTGCGCGAGAAGCAGCGCGCGCTTTTGGGCCAGAAGGCCATCGTCGCCGAGGGAGACGCCCGCTGCCCCGCGGAGGTGCTGGGGCGAGACTTCCCTGACGGCATCAAAGGCCTCGTGCTCAGCAACGAGCTCCCCGACGCGTTCGGCGTCCACAAGGTCGTGCTGACGTCAGA
Source organism: uncultured Pseudomonadota bacterium (assembly GCA_963819375.1). Taxonomy (GTDB): domain Bacteria; phylum Myxococcota_A; class Polyangia; order Fen-1088; family Fen-1088; genus JADGRB01. The sequence goes on from CAWFVU010000002.1 coordinate 89,937, forward strand.
AGGGCGGGCCCTCGCGGCCCTGGTGATCCCCAGGGTGGAAGCCGCCCTGCGCGAGGCGCTGGCCCGGCAATCTGGTCTTTGCGGCGCCCTGGCCGGGCGGATCACCGAGGCGGACCAGGCCGTCCGGCGGACGTTCGGCCTCCGCGGGAACAGCAACGACTGCTATCTGGACGGCCCCACCTACGCGCAGCTGATGGAAGCCCTGACGGCGCTCCCTGCCGCAACCCGGGAGACGCTCCTCGACGCCCTCTGGTTCGAGGAGGCTTACGTCCCGGCGTCGGTCGTCCCCGCGCTCGCCGCGCACCTCGCCGCCAACGCCACCGGGTACGCCACGGCCCTCGCCGCGGAAGACTCCGGCGTGGTGATGTACGTGAACGTTCACGCCGCGCGCTTCATGCGGGAGGTCGGGGCGTGCTTGAAGGCCGGATTCGTCCTCACCCTCGACTACGGCGAGACCACCCACGGTTTGGTCCAGGGCGCCCGGCGCGGCGAGTTCCCCTTCCGGGTCTACGGACAATGGCGGGACTACGTCCCCAGGCCCAACGATCCCTACACCGCGCCCGGGACCCAGGACATGACGGCCGACGTGAACTTCACCGACCTCGCCCGCGCCGGACGGCAGGCCGGCCTGGAGGTGCTCCACTTCGGCCCCGAAAGAGACGTGGCTGGCGACGACGTCGCCGAGCTCCTGGCCGCCGCCGCGGAGGAGCCCGTGGCGATGTTCCTGGGGAATCCGCTCTTCAAGGTCCTGGTGCTCGGCTCTCGACCGAGCGACGTCTTCGCCGGACCGCTCATGACGGCCCTGCCTCTTTCATCGAGAGAGCAAGACGTCCCGAAGTCCCGGCGGGCGAAGATCGCGACCATCGAAAAAGCCCTGCGGCAGTTGCTCGCCTAGCCGAGGCCGTGCCGCTTGAGCGCTTGCTGTCGCAGCGTGACGTTCAAGAGGTGATGTCGGACCACCGCGAACATCGCCGTCGCGGTGAGCGCCGAGACCGCCAGATCGTGGAGGTGCCGATCCGCCCGTCCCGGCGTGTGCAGCATCAGCATGAACCCGAGCAGCGGGACCACCAGGATCACCAGCAAGAGCTGCCAGTAGCTCCTGACCTTCTGTTCCTTGAGCGCGAGCCGGGTACAGGCGGTGTCCTCCACGGCCAGCTCGCGCAGCGTCGCCTCCCGCACCGCCAGCTCGCGTTCGCGGCAGAACTCCTCGACGTTCTTCCGGTGACGCCCGAGCAGATCGGCGGCGTCGACGTTCTGAACCTCGGCGCGTCGATGGCGCGGGCCGACGTCTCCCGAGAGCCCCGCGCCGGGACAGTCCGTCTGGACCATCCCCCCGCCCGCGAGCAGGGTGACGGCGCCCATCCTCACCGGCTCGTCGAGGACGACCCGGTGCAACGCGACGAAGATTCGCCCGTCGGCGGACGCCAGCCAGCGCTCACCCTGCAGCGACTGGCGCTGCCAGCGCAGCGGCGTATTGAACCAGCAGGTCTCCGTCGTCGTGCCGAGCGGCTTGAAGCCGACGGCGACCAGCTGACTGAATCGCAGCCGATAGCTCGGATCGCCCGGTCCAGGCTCGACGCTGAGCGGGTCCTCGAGCACCACGACCCGGACCGGCCGCCAGCCGATGCTCACCATCAACAGAGGCACGAGCATCCAGACGAGCCCCAGCGCGGCGGCCGCGCAGAGGATCCAGTCGATGGCGACGGCGGCTGGCACCTGCCTTCAGGCCCGGGAGCGAGGCATCAGCGGATCGCGCGGAACCACGCGTCGATCAGAAATTGGCAGACGACCAGGAGCAACCCCGCGACGAGACCGATGGTCACCATCTTCACCGCGAACCCCGCGCTCCCCATCAGCCGTCTATCGACCCGGAGCCCAACCCCCAGCCGATCGCTCCCGAATCTCCGCGCCAGGACAGACATCTTCTCTACCTCCCGATGCCTGCAAGGTAGCCCGCGGGCCGTCAAGGTGTGGTTTCGGAGCGGAGCAAGGTGTGTAAAACCTCGGGACCGGTGCTAGCTTTGCAACTCTGACTCTCCGGACCGAGCTCTCGCTGGTGCTGTCGTCTCTGCTGGTCGTGTCGATCGGCCTCGCGGGCGGGACCACCATCTACCAGTCGGCGCGCACCATGCGCCGCGAGCTGACCACCGAGTACCAGCTCTTCGCCGAGAACCGCGCCTTCGCGCTGCGCGACAACTTCGAGATCCTCGAGGACGAGCTCAAGCGCCTGGCGCTCCTGCCGGAGATGAACCCGGCCGATCCCGATCTGCTGCAGGAGGAGCAGATCCTCGCCGGCGCGCACGCGCACTCGGTCCTCTACAACACCGCGGTGCTGCTGCTCGACCGCAGCGGCCACTGCGTCCGCTCGGTGCCGGACCAGTCGGCCTTCGGCGGGCAGTCGTTCGGCGATCGCCCCTGGTTCCGCGCCGTGCGCGGCGGCGAGGCGGGGCCTCTCTTTCGCATCACCGACGAGCCGACGCTGGGTCAGACGCTGAAGATCGTGCAGCCGATCGTTCGCGGCGGGACCTTCACCGGCGCGCTGGTCGGGGTCATCGCGCTCGCCGAGAACAACCTGATCGCGCCGACCTTTCGCGAGAACCTCCCGCGCGATACCGACGCGGTCCTCATCGACGAGGACGCGCAGCTCGAGCGGGCAGGGGGCGTCATCTATCCACCGGGCCGGCCGCGCGTGATGGGCGGCTCCAGCTGGGCGGAGGCGATCACCGCCGCCTCGCACGGACAGAGCGGGACGCTGATCGGCGAGGCCAACGGCCAAAAGGCGCTGTTCGCCTACGCCCCGGTCGGCGGCGGGACCCGGTACGCGGTGGTCTTCGCCTGGCCCTGGCGGACGCTGACCGCCAACATCGAGCAGCAGGGGGCGACCCTGGGCGGGATCCTGGTGTTCGGCATCCTGGTGGCGACGATCGCCGGGGTGCTGCTCTCGGCCTATCTGACGCGGCCTCTGCAGGCGCTGGCCGACGGCGCCATCCGGATCGCGCGCGGCGAGCACCTCCCCGCGGCCTCCACGCCGCGCCCGGCGGGGACGGAGGAGATCTCCACGCTGCTCGGCGCGTTCGAGCAGATGGAGGACTCGATCCAGAAGCGCGATCAAGAGCTGCGCGAAGCGGCTGGAATGCTGGAGCAGCGCGTGCATGACCGGACGCAGGAGCTGGTCGCCACCCAGGCGGCGCTGGTCGAGGCCGAGCGCTTCGCGGCGATGGGCAAGACCTCGGCGGCGATCGCGCACGAGCTGAAGAACGCGCTCAACGGCCTGGGGATGGCGGTCGAGCTCATCGCCCAGGATCCCTCCAACACCACGCGCGTGGCGCGGTTGCGTCCCCAGGTGGTCGGTGAGATCGCGCGCCTGCGCGACGTGGTCGATTCGCTGCTCTCGTTCTCGCGCTCGCCGCGCATCGAGCGCGCGCCGGCCGATCTGGCGGCGGTGGTGGCGCGCGCCTCGGAGGCGGTCACCGATCTGGTCGCCGACCGCGACGTCGCGTTGACCGTCAACGCGCCGCCCACGCTGCCGTTCCGCTGCGACGCTCACAAGATCCAGGGGGTGATGGTGAACCTGATCAAGAACGCGGTCGAAGCGGGGCGCACCGTCCTCGTCTCCGTCGGGGCGCGCGACGGCGAGGCGCGCATCGAGGTCTCCGACGACGGCCCGGGGCTGTCGCCGGAGGCCCGCGCCCACCTGTTCGAGCCCTTCTTCACCACCAAGCCGAACGGCACCGGCCTCGGGCTGCCGACCTCGCGCCGCTTCGTCGAGGCGCACGGCGGCGCGATCGACGTCGGCACCTCCGAGCTGGGAGGCGCTCTGTTTCGCGTGCGATTGCCGCTCGAACCCGAGTCCGATCGCCCGCCCACGATCCCCACCGAGGCCCGTATTACATGAAACCGACCGTGTTGGTGATCGATGACGAAAAGACGTTCCGCATCGTCGCGGAGGAGGCGCTGTCGGCCGAGGGGTTCACGGTCACCAGCGCGTCGAACGGCCAGGCGGGCCTCGCCGCCTGGCAGCGCGAGCCGTCCGATCTGGTGATCCTCGATCGCCACCTCCCCGACACCGACGGCATCGCGATCCTGGAGGCGATGACGCGCGAGTCGCGCGAGAAGAACATCGACTCGCTCATCGTGGTGGCGACTGCCTACGCCGACGTCACCAGCGCGGTGCAGGCGCTCAAGCTGGGGGCGTTCGACTACCTGTCGAAGCCGCTCCAGCTCCCCGAGTTCCTGGTCACCGTGCGCAAGGCGATCGAGGCCCAGCGGCTGCGCGCGCAGGTGCGCCAGCTGACCGGCCGCGCGCAGGCGGCGATGGGCGACCTGGTGGTCGGCTCGTCGGCGGCGATGAAGAAGGTGATCGACATGGTCGACAAGGTCGCCGAGGCGCCCGACACGACGGTGTTGATCCAGGGCGAGTCGGGGACCGGCAAGGAGCTGATCGCCGACCTCATCGCGCGCCGGACCGTCGGGCGCAAGGACGGCCCCTTCGTGGAGATCAACTGCGCCTCGGTGCCCGAGAGCCTGCTCGAGAGCGAGCTCTTCGGTCACGAGCGCGGCGCCTTCACCGACGCCAAGACGCAGAAGCGGGGCCTGTTCGAGGAGGCCGACGGCGGCACGTTGTTGCTCGACGAGGTCGGCGAGATGCCGATGGCCACCCAGGCCAAGCTGCTGAAGGTCCTCGAGGAGATGACCTTCCGCCGGCTCGGCGGCACCCGCGATCTGTCGATCAACGTCCGCGTCGTCGCGGCGACCAACAAGGAGCTCGCCGACGAGGTCGAGCGGGGCGCCTTTCGCCTGGACCTCTACCATCGCCTCGACGTGTTTCACATCCGTGTCCCGCCGCTGCGCGAGCGCCCCGAGGACATCCTGCCGCTGGCGACCCACTTCCTGGCGCGGTTCGCCACCCGCATGCGCAAGCCCGCCGCCAGGTTCGCGCCCGAGACCGAGCGCCTCTTGCTCGCCTACGACTACCCCGGCAACGTGCGCGAGCTGCGCAACGTGATCGAACGCGCGGTCATCCTGTCGACCCTGGACGTGATCGGCGACGACTGCATCGTGCTCTCCGGACCGTCACGCACGGGCGCCGCGAGCGCCGTGCCGCCGTCGTTCTTCTCCATCGACGTCGACGGCGCGGGCAAGCCGCCCGACCTCGAAGCCCTCGAGCGCGCCTACATCGCGCGCCTCTTGACGTTCGCGGGCGGCAACCGCACGGCCGTCGCACGGTTGCTCGGCGTCTCGTACCCGACGATCGCCAAGAAGATCGCCGACTACGGCCTGGCTTAGCCCGCTAGCCCCCGGCGTTCACCGTCGGGATCATGTAGCTCGTCAGCTCCTCGAGGTGACCCGTGGTGTTCGACTCGCGGATCTTGCCGACGCCGGGGACGAACCACTGGCTCTTGGCGGTGCCGTCCGCGGTGTTGGTGCGGGTGATCTTGAGGGCGCTGAACGTCCCGGCCGGGACGGTGACCGTCTCGTCGGCGGCGTCGGTGGTCCAGTTCTCCGTGATCGACTTCGTCGCCGCTGGCTTGCTGGCGGAGGTGTGCGCGTCCATGTAGGTCAGCGTCCAGGCGGCGCCGGCCGTCAGGTGGTCGGCGGATTCGTCGACCCGCAGATCGTACGGCGTGTACCAATCCTCCGACGACATCACGCCGTTGGCGTCGACCTGCTGATCGTGGTGGCGGCGCACGTCGGTGGCGGTCGACTCGTACCAGGTCAGCTGGGTGCTGGTCTTGATGGTCTCGCTGACCTTGTAGCCCATGGTCCCGGCGGCGATGCCGCCGATGTCCTCCAGCGCCTCGACGGCGCTGTTCTTGGTGTAGGAGACCCCGGTGTCGGTGACGTTGTAGACCCAGGTCGCCCCCACGACCAACGGCTGGTAACGACCGCTCGTCATCATCGGCACCGCGCCGTCAGCCGCCAGCGATCCGCTCGTCCCACCGCTGCCGCTGCTGCTTCCGCTCCCCCCGCTTCCGCCACTTCCGCTGCTGCTGCCGCACCCGGCCCCCGTCATCGCCGCCAGCGCGGCGAAAGGAATGATCTTCACCAAGAAACGCATGCTCGTGCTCCTTCCGACATTTCCCTGACCCCGTTTCCCCTCACGCCCGCGCCGCGTCTCACGCGGTGGCGGGCCCCATCTTTCCTTCGTCAACTGTGACGGCGTGAATGCCGCCAATCTGCGTGTCGGCCAGCTGCCGCAGCACGGTGGAGGCGTCCATCGTCTCGCCGAGGACGGTCTCCATCACCAGCCGCCCCGGCCCCGGATTCCCGGTGGGGAGCTCGAGGACGCGCGCGCCGGGAAACGCCAGCTTGATCTGCTCCCAGGCGCTGCGCGGGTCGTCGAGCTGCACCGAGACCCGCACCAGGCGCAGCCGCGCGCGCCGGCCGAGGTCGAACAGCGCCAGCACGGCCCCCGCGAACAGCGTCGCCACCACCGCCATCGGGACGGCGCCGAGGCCGCAGGCCATGCCGAGGCCGATCATCACGAACATCACCGCGGCGTCGCGGGTGTCCTTGATCCCCGAACGAAAACGGATGAACCCGCCCAGACCGACCAGGCCAAAGGCGCGCGCCGTGCTGTGGCCGATGACCACCACCATGAGCGCACCCGCGAGCGCGATCAGCGTTTGTGCCTGAGCGACCTCGCGCGCGGGCGGCAGCGCGTTCGGCAGGAGGCGCCGCCAGGGGCGAAATCCCAGGAAGGCGCCCAGCAGCGAGGCAATCAGCATCCGCACCAGCACCACCTCGAACCTCGAGGTGGCCATCGTCTCGAGCCCCAGCGTGTCGTTGAGGTCGAAGGGCGACATGCTCAGGCCGCCATCACGGAGAGCGTGAGGTTGGCGCCGCTGGCGATGATGGCCGCCTGTTTGAGCAGCGAGATCTGATCGGCGAACCGGGCCAGGGCGCGATCGAGGAGCTCGCGCCCGCGCGCACCGTTGACCATGATGCCCAGGCTCTTGATCACGCTGGGGGGCCAGATCTCCAGGCAGGTCTCACGAATCTCCCAGGCGGTGTCGTGGTCGAGGCCGATCATCGAGTCGAGCGCCTCGCGGCAGCGCATGGCCGTTCCGGTCCGCAGCGCCCAGGCGCGCGCGTCGTCCATCCCGGCGATCGTCGAGAGCACGGCCTTGGGGGCGCGTCCAACGGCGCGATCGCGCCAGAGCCAGGCCTTGTCGCCGGTGAGCCCCCGCAGCGACACGATCGCGGCCACGGGCGCCGAGTCGCGCGCGGCCTTGCGGAGCTTCCAGGCCTCCGGGCCGTCGACTCCCGTCACCGACCGGGCCAGGGCGCGGGCCCGCAGGTAGCTCCCGGCGGCGCGTTCGGGGCCGCCCCGTTCGGCGATCCAGCGCGTTCGAAGGTCCCACGCGCGCGGGACGTCGAGCAGCGCCAGCGAGGCGAGCACCGCCTCGGGGACGCGCGGGTAGAGCTCGGCGCGCAGCGCCCAGGCGGTCTCGTCGTCGAGCCCCTCGAGGCTGGCGGCCACCTCCGCCGGCGCGACGTCGGCCAGGAGCTCCCGCATGGCCCAGGCCTCGGTGGCTTCCGCCGCCATGTCCGTGAGCGAGCCGGCGACCTCGGCGGGGGCCGATTCGACCAGGAGCCGGCGGAGCTGCCAGGACGTGGCGTCGGAGAGCCCGCGCAGTCCGCGCGCGACGACGCGCGGCGCTGTGGCGGAGAGCGCCACGCGGCGCTGATCGACCCCGGCACCCGCCATCCCCGCCAGCACGTAAGCCGCCAGGCCCGGCTCCGTCCGCGCGCGCCTGTCGACCCAGCCCAGGAAGGCGTCGAGCGCCGAACGGAGCCCGTCGACGGGCGGGGCGCTGGCGGGGCGTGCCGAACCGGATGATCCGAGGGCCGCCAGCCGCGCCCGCACCTCCAGCATCGCCGCCTGGCGGTCAACCGTCGCGCGCGTGATGGCGTCGACGATGGCGCCGACGACCTGGTCCAGCTCGGCGTCGCTGTTCTCCACGACGATCCAGCGCGCGCTGTCCCGCTCTGCCAGCGCGCGGTAGCCGACCCGCAGGCGGGTCTGAAGACCGCTGCCGGTCAGCCCCTTGCGGGACACTGGCCGACGGTCCGGCGAAAGGATCTTGGCCACCTTGCGCCGCCCGCGCGCCACCGACGGGTCGACGTCGATCAGGAAGGCCAGCTCCGGCCAGAGCCCCCCCGCGGCCGTGGCCAGCACCGGCTCGATCTCCCGGCTGGGAAGATCGCGCCCCGCCTGCGCCAGCACCTCGGCCGTATAGAGGTAGCGGTCGGCGATGACCACGTCCGCGCGTTCGAGCGCCGGACGCAGCACTTCGTCCGCCAGCTGGACCTCCCGGGCCACGTAGAGCATCAGCTCGGCCCGCGGGGAGAGCGCCATGTTGCGCGCGTCCCGGCAGAAGTCGCGAATCCCCTGCGTTACCTTGGAGGCGAACGCCCCCTCCTCGCGCAGGTGCTCGACCGTGAGGCCGCGCTCCCGCAGCATCTTGGCGACGCGATTCGAGATCGTCGTCTTGCCGCTGCCATCGATCCCCTCGAAGACGACAAACATCTTTCCCACCTCACGCAGCAACGAAACTTGCGACCGCAAACATCGGGGACGTCGAGTCGGCTGGCGCCGGGCCGTCCGCCACCTGGCCCAGCTCCCCGGCGTGGCCAAGCGCCGTCATTCCCATGCGGAACTTCGAGAAGCTGGCCGCCGGTTGCAGGGTCTCGAGCGCCGGGCCGAGCCAGAACGGCATCTCACCGCAGTGCTTGATCTCCAGGACCCGGGCGGGAAAGGCCGCGATCACCTCCCGCTCGCGCGGCGCCGCCAGGGAGCCCGCGTCGCCGATCGGTTGCGGCCGACAAAACGTCAGATTCTCGTCGAGCGTGATGCGGACGCGGCGCGCGTCCGCCGTCAGACAGAGTCGCCGGTACCAGGTCGCCAGGCGCGGGGCCATCGTGGGGAGGGCCAGCTCGCGGGCAAGCTCAGCCTGCCCGGCGGTCATGTCGGAGGAGGGGCCCACCTCGCGCTCGGCGAGCAGCTGCGCGATCTCGGCGGGGGAGGCGGCGAGGCGCACCTTGCGACGCGCGGGGCCGTCATGCTCCTTGAGCTCCACGAACGCCACGCCCGAGAGGACGGGCGCGTCCTTGGGGGTGGCCGCGATGGCGTACTCGCGGATCCGAAGCCGCCGCGCCGGCGCCCCATCGCCGGTTCGAAAGTAGCTCAGGTCGTCGGTGTCGAGATAGGTCGTTCGTGTGTACGAAATCGGCCGGGCGGGATCGTAGATCTCGATGGCCGTCCGCGCGGCGATCGTGTCGAGGAAACGGCGCATCTCCCCGCGGGAGAGCAGATAGCGCAGCTCGTGATCGAAGGGGTCACTACTGGCCGGATTCTGGTTGGCCGGGTTTTGGCTCGGCGTAGACGTTTCGACGGCACCACCCATGTCGTTTCACCTCCGCTTGAGATATCCGCCGGACGGGAAGCCGCGGTCGCACGAGCGTGAGCATGTGCAAGTCAAATGCCGATTGCTGCGCCGCAAGGCCCGGCCAGTTGGGCCGCCGCGGGCCCCCGGCCGTTACCGCGACGTAATCCGCTCAACCAGGGGCGGTTACCGATCGTCGATCGCGTCGAACGGGTCGATCGGGCCGAACGCGCCCCGCGCCGCGAGGCGAAACGCGAGACCAGACGAGCGCTCGAGGGGCCGGCCGGCCGCCTGTTCGAGCAGCGCACGTCGCCCGAGGACGACGATTGATCGACGGGCGCGGGTCACCGCCGTATAGACCAGCTCCCGCGACAGCAGCGGCAGGTCGATCTCGGGCAGGATCAGCGCCGCCTCCACGAGCTCGCTCCCCTGCGCCTTGTGGACCGTGGTGGCGTACGAGACCGCCACCGCGCCGCGCAAGGTGGCGGCGGGAAAGAGCGCCAGCGTCGACTGATGCGGGAAGGCGAACATGGCGGTGGGGCCGCCGTCGTTTTCGACCAGCAGGGCGACCCCCTGGTCGCCGTTCATGAGGCCCCGATCGTAGTCGTTCTCGATCATCATCACCGGCGTGCCGGGCGGAAGAGCGTCGGTGCCGGCGTCACGTCCCAGCTCATGCGCCGCCCGGCGGACGAGGAGGTCGTTGACGCGCTCAGCCCCAGCCTGGCCGACGCGGGTCACCGTGAGGAGGCGCGCGCGGCGATGGCGATCGAGCAGCGCGCTCGCCAGCGCGGCGCCGGCCTCGTCGAGCGCGCCGCCATCGACCCGGAGAGCCCGGCGGGGTTGCATCATCACCACGGTGGGGTGCACGTGCCGGGCGTACCAACGGTCGACGAAGGCACCCAGCAGGCGGCGACCGTGCCCGTCGCGAACGTCGGGCTCGCAGAGCTCGAAACCGACGAAGGTGAGCGCCTCGATTCCGGCCACGCCGGCGGCGGGCTGCCGCGTGGGCGGGGTCGTGCCGGTGGCGATCTGCCGCGCGGCCTCCAGGATCTCGGCGCCGGCGGGATCGTCGGGGCTCATGCGGTGGCTCTCGGGCAAGCGGAGCGCGAGGGGCCCGAGATCGCGCAGGACGCTTCCCGCCTGGATCGCCGGCAGCTGGTCGGCGTCGCCGATGAGGACGAGGCGCGCCTCGGGCCGCAGCGCCCGCGCCAGCTGTTCGACCAGCATCAGGTCGACCATCGACGCCTCGTCGATGACGACCCCGGCGTGCGGCAGCCGGTTGTTCTCGTGGTGGCGGAAGGCGCCGCCGTGCAGCAATCGGCGCGCGGAGAATCCCAGCAGGCGGTGCAGCGTGCTCGGCGCCGGTGTCTCGAGGCCGTCGGCGACCAGCCCCTCGGCGATCCGGTTGGCCGCCTTGCCGGTCGGCGCGGCGACGGCGATGGCCTCCGCCGAGATCCCCGCCGCGCGCCAGGCCCGGACAATCCCGCCGATGAGCGCGGTCTTCCCGCTGCCGGGCCCGCCCGTCACGACGGTCAACGGCCGCGCCAGCGCCGCGGCGATGGCGGCGCTCTGGGCGGCGGTCCAGCGACGGTTCTGCGACGAGGCGGCCGCCAGCGCGGGCGCCCGGTCCACGGCGTCGTTGGCGAAGGGCGGAACGGGTGTCGCGATCCGCGCGGCCAGCGCGTCGGCGAGGCGCTCCTCCAGCCGGAGGTCGCGTTCTTGATAGAGACAGCCTTCGTCGACGATGAACGGCCGGTGGTCTCCCAGGCGTCCGACGAGCGGCTCCAGCGCAGGGTGGTCGGCGAGCCGACCGAGGAGGTCCGCCACCGCTGCGCGATCGGCATCGGCGGCGCCCAACCGCGTGAGCCGCGTGTCGAGCCCGGGACCGAGCGCCAGCCGCGTCGCCCCCTCGTCGCGCGCATCGCAGGAGGCGAGGACCAGCAGCGCGAACGCACGGCGCTCGGCCACGGCAAGGTCTCGCGGCCAGCTGGCAGCCTCGAGCGCCAGAGAGAGCGCCTCCCGCGCGACGTCGTCGCCGGCCAGCGCCACGGCCCAGGCCGGTGGCCAGCGTCGTTCGGGACCGCTCATGCCGTCTCCTCCGCGGCGAGTCTCCCGGCGATCTCGACGCTCCAGGCGGAGAGCTCGGCGAAGGTCGGTCGGCGGCTTCGGACGGCGCCCGCGCCCGGCAGGCCGCGCACGAACAGGTAGAGCGTCCCGCCAAAGCGCGCCTCGTAGTCGGCCTCGCTGGCGATGCCGAGCATGCGGACCAGCGCCAGCGCGTAGAGCTGCTCCTGCAGCGCGTAGTTCTTGGCGACGTGGGCCTCGACGACCGCCTCGTCCCAGCTCGGGAGGCGATCGGTCTTCCAGTCGCCGAAGTAGACGCGCCCCTCGTGCTCGAACAGCAGGTCGACGAACCCTTTGACGTAGCCGCGGTCGGCGCCGCCGGCCGCCTCGGGGAAGGGGAACAGGAACTCCATCTCACGCGCCTCGCGCGCGGCGGAGGCGAGGCCCGGGAGCACGCCGCCGACGACCGGGAGCGGGGTGGTGAGCGCGGCGTGGGCCAGGCGCGCGGCGGCGAGGAGGTGCCGCGGATCGCGCCCGTGCCGGCGCAGCGTCTTCTCCAGCAACGCGCGGATGTCGTCGCGCGCCGCCCAGGCCTCGAAGCCGTCGGTCGCCCGCAACGTCTCGAGCGGCACCCGCTCCAGCAGATCGTGGACGAAGACCCCCGCGCGCGCGCCGCCCGGGAGATCGTCGTCGGCGAGCGGCGGCGCATCGTTCGTCTCGTCGTGAATCTCCGTCGGCGGCCGGTAGCCCCCCTCGGACTGCTTGATGCGGCTGTAGGAGGTGAGGGTGGGGCCGACCCGATGCCGCCGCAGCTGCGCGAGCTCGGCCTCGGGGGAGGCCGTCGTCGTGGTCGCTTCCGACTTCGAGGCCGACTTGGACGCCGACTTGGTCGCCGACTTGGACGCCGACTTGGACGCCGGCCTCTTTTCAACGTCCGGGCTCCAGCCGACGAGACCCAGCAAGGCGAGACGCGGCCGCCCGCCGTCGCCCGCGCCGCGCGGATCGATCGGCACGTCGCGTGTCTCGAAGTGCTGCCGCTGCCCCTCGTCGGCGCGCAGCGCGCGCAGGCGCCGGTTCACGTGGCTGTAAGCACCGCTCAGCTTCCAGTTGATCTCGCGGGTTCCCCCCTCGATCGGCGCGTCGCTCTCTCCTTCTCCCGAGAAAGGGAGGTAGAGGCGCCGCCGGGCGCGGGTGAGCGCCACGTATAACAGCCGCTGGTCTTCGCTCTCGCGCTCGCGCTTGATGAGCTCGCCGAGCGCGTTGGTTCTGGGACGGCCGGCCATCGCGACGCGCGAGCCGGCGTCGGTGTAGTGACGAACGCCCTTGTTCGGCGACGGGCTGTAGCCACCGTACAGAAAGACGACCTCCGCCTCCAGCCCCTTCGCCTTGTGCATGGTCATGATCTGGACGGCGTCGTGGTCGCTCTCGAGGCGCTGAACGTTTCCCTCCTCCGCCTCGGGCACGAGCAGCTTCTCGCACAGCGCCGAGAGCCGGCGGACGACGTCGCCGAGCGGGCGGGCGGCGCGCGCGGCCTCGGAGGAGAGGACCTCGAACAGGTGGCGGATGTTGACCAACCGGCGCGCGCTCTCACCGAGGAAGAGCTCGCGCGAGATGACGCCGCTCTCGTCGAGGATGCGCGCGTAGAGTCGGCCGAGCGGCTCGCGGGTCGCCGCCGCGTGCCAGGAAAAGAGACGGGCGAAGAGGGGGTGATCGCCCTCGGCGCCGGCGGCCGCCGGGAGATCGGCCAGGGAGAGCCCGAAGAACGGGGTCAGCCAGGCGCGCAGGCGCTTGGCGGGATCGCGCGGATCGGCGACGGCGCGCAGGAGATCCCGGACCTGGCGCGCCTCGGGCGAGGCGTAGAGGCCCTCCTGGTTGTAGACGACGGCGGGGACACCGCGCGCACCGAGCGCGCCGGCGACGGCCTTCGCCTCGACCCAAGTTCGCGTCAAGACGAAGATGTCACTGGCGCGCAGCGGCTCCGCACCTGTCAGCGGCTCCGCGCCGGCCAAGAGCTCGACGATCTCCCCGGCGACGGCCTGCGCGAGCCCCTCCCGAACCGCGCGCATCGGCAGCCGGGCGACGTCCTCGTCGGCCGTCACCCGCAGCAGGGTGATGGGCGGCGCCGCGGCGGCAGGCGTTGGCGTCGCGCCGTCTTCCGGGCCGTAGGTGACCGGCGGGTCGTATCTCACGTCGCCGTGATTGAAGAACGGCGCCGCCGCCGTCTGATCGAGGATCGCGTTGTAGGCGTCGATGACGGCGCGGGTGGAGCGAAAGTTCCGCGTCAGGTGGTGAGCCTCGTCCGCCGCCGCCACGGTCTGGCGGGCCTCGACGTAGGTCGCCACGTCGGCGCCTCGAAATCCGTAGATCGCCTGCTTCGGATCGCCGACCAGATAGAGCGGTCGCGCCGCCCTGTCGTCGAAGATCGTTCGGAAGATCTCCCACTGGATCTGGTCCGTGTCCTGAAACTCGTCGACGATCGCCAGCCGGTACCGTTGCCGCAGCGTCGTGGTCAGCTCGCTGCCTCGCGGGCCTCTGAGGGCGTCGTTCACCAGCGTCAGCATGTCGTCGAAGTCGTAGAGCCCCGCCGTCCGTTTGCGCGCGGCCAGCCGAACAGCCACGGGCGGGACGAAGAGCTGCGCCACCGCCGCCTCGAGCGGAATCGCTGCGTCGGCCAGCTCCGCCACCGCGGCGACGACCGGCCCTGTTCGCCCCTCGAGCCGGTCGCCAACGAACGCCAGCAGGTCGTCCTTCCCCACCACCAGATCGAGGTTGGCCAGGAACCGCCCCGTATTGCCGTCGCTCTCGAAGCGGTGCGTGGCCGCGTGGAGCATGCGAAGGCGTGCGCTCACCGCCTTGGCCGTCGACCCGTGCATCCCGGTCGTGCTCGCGTCCAGCTCCGTCGGCGTGAGGCGCGCGAAGGCCTGCGCCGCCGCGGCGATGCGTTCGGGATCGAACGGCGTTCCCCACCGCGCGCGAAGCTGATGCGCCCGGTAGAGCAAAAACTCGAGGCTGTCCACGGTGGAGGCGCTTCCGCCCCGGGCGAGATAGGCCTCCAGATAGGGAGCCTGCGCGTCGTCGACGGCCAGGTCCTGGCGCAGGACCTCGGCGAAGGCGGCCGCGAACGCCGCACGGCTCTCGACGCTCTGCTGGACGAGCAGACGCCCGCCAGCGAAGGCCTGCTCGGTGAGCACGCGCTGGCAGAAGGCGTGGATCGTCGAGATCGGTGCGCTGTCGATGGAGCGGGCGGCGGTCTCCAGCCGCGCACGCGCCACGTCGTCGACCGTCCAGACGGAGGTCGCGCTCGCCGCCGATTCGCGCGTCGTGGCGACCTTCTTGATGAGCGCGCCGATGCGGCGACGGAGCTCGGACGCCGCCCGATCGGTGAACGTCACGACCAGCATCTCTTCGAGCCGGGCGTCGCCACGGACCAACCGATCGACGACCAGGTGCTCGATCAAGAAGGTCTTGCCCGTCCCCGCCGAGGCCTCGATGACCGACGATCGGTCGCGCGCGATCCGGCCCAGCTCGGCGGGGAAGGAGTAGAGGATCTTCGTCGAGGTGCTCATCGCCCCCTCTTCTTGGGCGGAGGATCTCGGGGCGCAAACGCCTCGAAGTAGGGACCGAAGCGCCGGGTGACGAGCTCCAGGGCCTCGGCCTCGGGTGGGACGGGATAGTCGCGCGGGTCGGGGATCGGCCCGTGGTCGGAGGCGAAGCGGGTCCAGTTGTCGTCGCGCAGGACCAGGATCGACTGGCGCACTCCGACGGTCTCGCCTTTGTTGGAGTGGTCCTTCCAGTAGAAGACCCCCTCGCAGGGGAGAAAATAGGCGTGCACGTCGCGCAGCAGCTCGGAGGCCAGCCTTCCCAGGTAACCCCGCGCCTCCTCGCTGGAGATGGGCAAGAAGCGGCGCTCCTCGAAGGAAGGCGTTCCATCCTTTTCGGGGCGAATGACGATCGCGCGCGTCGGCCCCGCCCCGCCGCTCTCTCCCAGCGCCGCCAGCGCGAGGTGCGTGAGGAACGGGCCAAGCAGGTCTCGCTCGAGCTTGTCCTGGCTCGTCGAGCTGGCCAGCGACAAGACGAGGCGCGACTCATCGGTGGCACGGGCACAGAGCTCCGTGCGTCCGCTGATGCCGACGGAAGCGCCATCCGCGAGCGGCACGGCGAGGGCGGGGCGAATCACGACGTCGCGGCGGTGCTCGGGCGCGCCGCCGAGCCAGAGCACCGCTGGCGCGGTCAGGAGGCCCCCGGTCGCCTGAAGGAGTCCGTCGCGCCAGCAGCGCAGGAGGCCCAGGTGACGCTCGCGCAGCGCGCGGCCAAAGAGGCCATCGGGGAGCTTCCCTTCGAGCGTCTTGAGGATGGCCGCGCGATCGTACGCTTCGACCAGCTGCTGGTCTTTGTCTCGGTCTTGGTCGCTGTGAGCGGGCTCGGCCAGAAGGTCGGTCAGCACGTTGCGAAGGAACGGGATCGTCGAGGCGCGCGCCTCGTCGAGCGGCTCGTGCTCCCGGAGCGCCGCCTCGGCATCCGCCATCGCGTCGGCTTCATCGCCGACCGGCAACAGCACGCGCGCCGAGGCTTGCAGCGGGCACTCCAGGAAGCGGCGCAGATCGACGAGCGTCAGCCCGCGGCGGGCGCGCGTGGCGGCGACCGTCGGCGGTGGCGCGACCCAGTCGAGATCGGCGGCCACGCGGGCCCAGGCGTCGGGCCCAAGCGCGCCGCGCAGCTCGCTGAGCGGCGGCAGCTGGCGGACGCCGCCGCCCGCCCGACGCAACGACGCGCCGAGCGCCGCCGCTCGTCGCTCGCGCGCGGCGGCGGGGATCACCGCGCAGGCCGCCAGGTCTTCGTGGCGCGCCAGCGGCGGGCGGTCGCGCAGGATCGCCGAGGGCGTCGTCCCTGGCGTGGCTGCCGCTGCTTCTTCTCGGGCCCGGTTCGGCTCGGCCAGATCGAGCAGCGCCTCGACGACCGACGACGGCGCCCGCGGCTCGCCGGTGACCGCGTCGCGCGCCACGTACGACAGGGTGAGCCGCTCGCGCGCCGCGAGCAGCGTCTCCAGGAACATGTGCTGGTCCTGCTCGCGCGCGCTGACGTCGCCGGGGCGCGGCGCGCCGGAACGAAGATCGAGCGCCCGTACACCGTCGGGCGCGGGGAAGACGCGCTCGTCGAGGCCGGCGACGAAGATCATCCGGAACGGCAGCGCGCGCATCGGGACGAAAGACGCGACGGTGACCCCCTCGGGCGACCGGTGCCGGCGCGGCGTCCCCCCGAGGCGGGCCTTCACGAGCTCGGCCGCGACGCGGAAGCTCACCGCCAGCTCGGCCGGGACGAACGCCGCGACGTCCACCAGCGCGCGGAGCGCGTCGCCGAGCGCCGCCTCTTCGTCGCCGGGCTCGGGGAAGATCGTCTGGGCGATCGTGCGCCGCAGGAGCGCCGCGTGGGTCTCGAACGGCGCCGGGGCGCCGCGCGCCGCGTCCGCGAAGGCGATCAGCTCGCGCGCGATGATTCCCAGCGCGCGGGCGGCCGGCTCGAGCCCGGGCGGCAGATCGAACGGAAGGACCTCCTCGCCGTCGAGGACGAAGGGGCGCTCCTCGCCGCTGCGGGGCCCGGAGAGAAACGCGCCCAGCGCCAGCCGCCGCAGCCCCTGCTCCCAGCTGGTCCGATCGCGCGTCAGGTAGCTTGCGGCCTGATCGGCGCGGTCGGCGCCGCGGACGATCTCCAGCGCCTCACAGAGCGCCAGCCAGTCCTCGGGATCGACCTCGGGGAAGCGGCGCGCGACGGCCGGGTGCATCGCCACGCGCAGCAGATCCGGGCGCCCCAGCGACCCGAGCGGCAGCTCCAGCAGGAGCCCCACCACGTCGAGGATCCGCCGCTCGGCGGGGCGGGGGAGATCGACGATCGTGTGCGGCAGACGCGAGGCCGCCTCGAACACCGCCTGCGCGAGCGGCAGGTAGACCGCCGCGCTCGTGGCCGGGACGATGACCGCGAAGTCGGCGAAGGTCAGCGTCTCGTCGGCGCGCATCCGCGACCAGATCTCGGCTGCGATCGTCTCCAGCTCCCGGCGTGGATCGGCCGCGGGGACGACGGTCAGGCTGTCGTCGTCGGCCCGGGGGGTCGGCGGCGAGACCGACCGGCGCTCGAGCACCGCCGCTTGAAAGGCAGCCAGCCGCGGCGCGCGCGGCCCCGACGGCGGGGCGACGAAGCGCGCGTCGACCTCGCCGCCCGCCAGCCGGGTGAGCAGCTGGACGTTGTCGCGCCCCGGGCGCGCCCAGGCCCAAAGCGGAGAGTCTTCCAGCGAATCGTTCGAGCGGGCCGCCGCCCGCGCCTCGCCGCTGGGGTTGAGGGTGTAGACGTGCAGCTCGGTCGCGCGGGCCAGCGTCTCGAAGATGGAGCCGTAGAGGCGCGCGACGTACGAGATCCCGAACAGGTGCACCGCGCGCGGCGGCCGGAGCTTGTCGGGAGGCGTCTGGGCGAAGAACTCGGGCAGGGTCACCATCCCCTTGGCCGTGAAGAGGCCGCGCGGACCATGCAGGGCCAGCCAGAGCGCGCGTTGCCAGCGCTGCAAGGCCTGATCGGCCTCGGGGACCAGCGCCCCCTGCCGCCAGGCCGCCAGCATCTCGGGGCGCGAGAACGCGTACTCGTCGAACAGCGCCGCCAGCTCGGCCGCCAGCTGGACCCGCTTGCGATCGCGCGCGTCCCCGTCGGCGCCCTGCAAATAGTCCCGCACGGGGCCGAGCTCCGGCCCATTCAACCATGCAAAATCATGGAATAACCCCAGCAACGCCCCTTCGATGAGGTCGCGGTCCACGATGGTTGCGCCGATTGCGCCCGTTGCGTCCGATGCGCTGTCCGCGGCGACCTTACGCAGGAAGCTGCGCAGAAACCGGGTCTCGACGTTGGCGGCGATGCCCAATCGCCGCGCCAATCCCTGTTTGACGTACCCTTCGACGAGCGTGTTGGGGACCACCAGATTGACGGGATCGAACAGGCTCGTTCGCCCCGCGCTGACGGTTCCGGCGAGCGCCTCGACGAGCGCCTCGAGGCGATTGGAGCAGCAAAATCGGATCACGCCAGGGTGTTCTAGTACAATTCAGGCGTGTCCCCATTCAGCATCTTGCTCGTCGAAGACGACTTCGACGTTCGAGAGGCGCTGGTGGAAACCCTGCGCGATCGGGGGTACCTCGTCGAGTCGGCCTCCGACGGCGAGCAGGCGATCCAGCTTCTGCGCGCCGGCGCCCGTCCCGGGCTGATCCTGCTCGATCTCATGATGCCGCGGATGAGCGGATCGGAGTTCCGGATGGCCCAGCTGGTCGATCCGGCGCTGGCCCCGCTGCCGGTCGTGCTGCTGAGCGCCGACGGGCGCATGGAAGAAAAAGCGGTCGCCCTGAAGGTGGACGGCGCCATCCGCAAGCCGATCGATCTCGACGAGCTGTTCTCGGTCATCGAGCGCGTGCGCACCGTCGGTGGGGCGGGCGGCGTGCCGCTCGATGGGCGGCCTAGTAAAACAGACGCATGAAGCGACGCAACAGGCGCTTCGTTCGCGCCTGATACGGGAAGGCCAGCTGGCGGGCGACGAAGGGCGACAGCCAGCCGAGCAGCGGATGGTCCTCGACGATCGTCTCGATCCGGCAGAACTGGCGCAGCCCCTCGGCGCCGTGGCGGAAGCCGAAGCCGCTCGCCTTGATCCCGCCGAGCGGCGCCTCGACGCAGAAGTAGTTGAAGAGCGCGTCGTTCACGCAGAGGCTGCCGGTCGCCACCCGCCGCGCCAGCGCCCGCGCCCTGTCGACGTCCGCCGACCAGACGCTGCCCGACAGGCCGAACGGTGAATCGTTGGCGATGCGCAAAGCCTCCTCGGCGCTGCCGACCCGCATCACCGGCAGGAGCGGGCCGAAGGTCTCCTCGCGCATGACGGCCATCTCCGACGTCGCGTCCGCGATCAATGTCGGCGGGAAAAACTGCCCGCCTCCGAGATCGCTCCGGCGCGCGCCGCCGGTGAGAACGCGGGCGCCGCGCGCGACGGCATCGGCAATCTGATTCTCGGCGCGGGCTATTTGCGGCGCGAAGGTGATGGCGCCGACGTCGACGGTCACCGCGTCGGCGCCGTCGCGCCCGGGCGCCCCCTGGCGCAGGCGCCCGATCTCCTCGGTCATGAGCGCCAGCAGCCGGTCGGCGGCCGGCGCCTCGACCAGCACGCGCTCGGTGCGGATGCAGACCTGGCCGCTGCCGGCGAACCCGCTCCAGACGGCGGCGCGCGCGGCGCGGGGGAGATCGGCGTCGGCGAGCACGATCATCGCGGATTTCCCCCCCAGCTCCAGCACCGCCGGGACGAGGCGCGCGGCCGCGGTCGCCGCCACCTGCTTGCCGACCGCCGGGCTGCCGGTGAAGAAGATCATGTCGGCCGTCGCCGTCAGCGCCGCACCCGCGTCTCCGCGCCCGGCGACGACCTCCAGCACGCCCTCCGGGAGGCCGCACTGTTTCCAGAGCGCGCCCACGCGCAACGAGGTGAGCGGCGTCGTGTCCGACGGTTTCAACACGACCGCGTTGCCGGCCACCAGCGGCCCGACGCAGTCGCCGTAGTTGTTGAGCAGCGGAAAGTTCCAGGGGCCGATGACGCCGACGACGCCGCGCGGGTGGCGGACCACGCGCGTCCGCTTGTTGGCGAAGATGAGCGGGTGGTGCAGCTCGTCGCGGAGCGCCCGCCGCCCCGCGCGTCCCGTGTAGTAGCGGGTCAGCTCCAGCACGTAGAACAGCTCGATCAGCTCGGCCTCGTAGCGGGGCTTGCCGTTCTCGGCGACCAGCGTTTCCATCAGCTCGTCGTCGTCGCGCAGCGCGCGCGCGAACCGCCGCAGTGCGCGCGACCGCTCGCCGAAGGACGACGCGCCCCAGGCCGGCTGCGCCGCGCGGGCCCGGGCGACCGCTGCGTCGACGGCGGCCGGGTCGGCGCAGGGGATCTCCCGGATGATCTCCCCGGTGGCGGGGTTCTTCACGCGAATCGGTTCGAGGGCGCTCACGGGGAGCTATTACGTCGCCGAACGATGTCCCCCGTCAACCTCACCGGCACGCAGCCCGGCCAGACGGGCAGGGCGTTGAGGAGCGGAAACCCATTCGTCCAGCCGCACCCGCCGGCGATGGTCACGGTGAGACCGACGACCGCCTCGCCGCCGGCCGCGGCGACCTGCGCGTTGATCTCGTCGGAGAAGTCGCGCGTCGGCGGGATCGTCAGCGCCGAATAGACGAAGCCCGGCGTCGTCTTGAGGACGTCGAGCCAGCCGACCTTCACCAACGTCCGCGCGTCGTAGGGGCGCCCGCTCGCGTCGCGCACGACCGGCGAGAACGACAGCGGGTAGCGCGCGCGGTCCGCCGTCACGTTGACGCGCGCCCCGGCGCATCCCGAGGCGGCGAGCGCGCCGAGCAACAGGAACGCGCGGATCGTCAGAGCAGGGGACACGATGCTCCCGGGACGATGACTTCGGTGGCGTCGGCCTCGACGAGGACGTCGTAGATGTAGACGATGAATGGCACCGTGAGCTGCCAGGAGTGAGCGCTGAGCTTCGAGAGCTGAAGGTCATGGAGGCACGGCGTCCAGCCGAGGAGGCGGTCGGCGGAGATCCCGCGCTGGGTGTCGTCCGCGATCCCCCAGGGATAAGGCGGGATCCAGAAACTGTAGAAACGCCTGCGCCCGACGACGTGGGCAAGGGGCATGGGCGCGGGCGAGCGTGTCCCGGTGGCACATCCGATACAGGGGATCGGGCCGAGCAAGACCGGGACACGAACCTCTGCGGCGCTGAGCGACGTCGAGCTGCACCCCGAGAAGCCGACCGAGAAGGCCAGGGCCAAGCCGAACGCCAGGGAGATGCCGCGGACGACGCGAGCCGTGGCCGAGGGGAACGGCACCCCTCGAGGTTGAACCCGACGGGAGGCAACCACAAGCGTGCGCGGTCACTTGGCCGTCGGGCGCGGGTCTCCGTGATAGAATTTTCGCCGTGACAAGCGTCGCAAGCGACAACCGAAAGCCGCGGAAGCTGCGCATCCTGGTGGCCAAGGTCGGTCTCGACGGACACGATCGCGGGGCCAAGGTGGTGGCGCGAGGCCTCGCCGACGCGGGGTACGAGGTGATTTACAGCGGGCTGCACCAGACCCCGGAGATGGTCGCCGCCGCGGCGGCGCAGGAGTCGGTCGACGCGGTCGGCCTCTCGATCATGTCGGGGGCACACATGACGCACTTCCCGGCGGTCCGCGCGGCGCTCGACGCGCGCGGTGCCAACGACGTCGTCCTGTTCGGCGGCGGGATCGTCCCTGACGAGGACGCCGCCGCGCTGAAGGCGGGCGGCGTCGCCGCCATCTTCACGCCGGGGACGTCGACGCAGGGGATCGTCGACTGGATCGAGCGCGAGCTGCGGCCGCGGGTCGAGGGAGCGGCGACTTGATCCGCGCTCTTCTTTGCACATTCTGGCGCGGGGCGTCGGTGGCGGCGCTGGCCATCGTCCTGTCGTCGTCGGCCCGCGCCCAGGCGGGGGTGCAGCCGGAGGAGAACCGGATCGCCGACATCCTGCAGTCGGCGCTGGTCGCGCACGGCGCCGAGGTGAACCGCTGCTTCGAGCGGGCGCTGGCCGACACGCTGGACGTCTCGGGCAAGATCGAGCTCTCGGTCGACGTCGGGGCGGCCGGCAAGATCACCAAGGCCGAGCCGGCGCTGGACGAGGTGAAGTCACCGGTGCTGCTCGCCTGTCTCGAGGCGAGCGCGCTGACCTGGACGCTGGTGGGGATCGATCCCGGCAGCACGGTCGTCGTGCCGCTGGCCTTCGAGGGGCAGGCGGCGCAGTTCACCGTCAAGGTCGCCGACGCGCCCGACCACGGCCCTCCCGCGCCGAAGCACAAGGCGGGGGGCACGGCGCCGCCGGCGCCGCCATTCTCGGTCAAGCTGCTGGTCGACGAGGCGACGATGCACGCCCAGAAGGCGGCGGTGGCGCAGCTGACCGTGGCGCCGGCCAACCGGATCGCCCTCCACCGTCACCCGGGCGCCGAGCTTCTCTACGTGCTGCGCGGCCACGCGCGCGTGCTGGGCACGGCCGGCGTGGCCCCCGAGAAGCTGGACGAGGGGATGGCCATCTACATTCCCCCCTCGATGCCGCACGCGATCGAGAACATGGGGCGCCAGACGCCCGCGCTGCTGCTGGAGGTGTTCGTTCCGCCGGGTCCCGAGAAGGTCTACCGAGACCCCAAGGATCCGGCCGGGCGCGCGGCGTTCGAGGTGCTGCACGATCCGAATGTGGCGTCTCCTGAGGGCGCCAAGTTCGTCGTGGCCACGCCGACGGCCGCGGCGGCTCTCCCGCTCTTCGGCGGCAAGGGGAGGGCGACGCCGCTCCTCGACGTGGCCCACACCGGCAACCGCGCCGTCTACCTCGGCAAGCTGGAGGCCGAACCGGGCGTCGAGGTTCCGCGACACTCGCACGCCGGCGCCGAGGAGATCATCTTCGTCACCGCCGGAGCGGGCGAATTGACCGTGGGGAGCGAAAAATTCCCCTTCGAAGGGCCCGAGGCGCTCTACATTCCCGCCGGACAACCGCACGCCGTCAAGTTCACCGGGACCGACAAGGCCGAGCTGGTGCAGATCTACGCCCCCGCTGGCCCCGAGGACCGCTACAAGGACGCCAAGACCAAACCATGATCGACTTCGAGCTGACCGACGACCAGCGCGTCCTGCAGAAATCGGTGCGCGAGCTCTGCGACCGGCTGATCGTCCCCCACGCCCACGACTGGGACGAGGAAGAGCGCTTCCCGCACGAGGTCGTGAAGCCGATGGGGGAGATGGGCCTGTTCGGGATGCAGGTCCCCGAGGAGTACGGCGGCGCCGGGATGAAATGCCACGACTTCGTGGTGGCGCTGGAGGAGGTGGCGCGGGCCGACGCCTCGGTCGGGTTGACGATGGCCTCGCACAACTCGCTCTGCACGGGGCACATCTTCCTGGCCGCCAACGAAGCGCAGAAGAAGAAGTACCTCCCCCGTCTCGCCAGCGGCGAGGTGCTCGGCGGGTGGGGGCTGACCGAGCCGGGCTCCGGCTCCGACGCGGGCGCCGCCCGCACCCGCGCCGTGCGCCAGGCAGACGGCAAGTGGGTCATCAACGGCACGAAGACCTTCATCACGCAGGGATCGGTGGGCGGCCTGTTCGTGGTGATGGCCTCGACCAGCCCCGAGAAGAAGGCCAAGGGGTTGACGGCGTTCATCGTCGAGCGCGGGATGCCCGGCTTTCGCACCGGCAAGAAGATCCACAAGATGGGGCTGCGCGCCTCCGACACCACGGAGCTGATCTTCGAAGACGTGACCGTCGGTGACGAGCATCGTCTGGGCGACATCGACAACGGCTTCTTCGACACGCTGAAGGTGCTCGACAAGGGGCGCATCGGCATCGGCGCCTGGTCGGTCGGCATCGGCCGCGCGGCGTTCGAGGCCTCGCGCCGCTACGCCAAGGAGCGGGTGCAGTTCGGCAAGTCGCTCTCCGAGTTCCAGGCGATCCAGCACATGCTGGCTGACATGGCGACCGAGCTGGACGCCGCGCGGCTGCTCGTCTGGCGCGCGGCCTGGATGCAGGACCAGGGGCAGCGCACCACAGAGGAGTCGTCGATCGCCAAGTACTATGCGGCGCGCGCCACCGTCCGCGCCTGCAACGCCGCCGTGCAGATCCACGGCGGCTACGGCTACACGCGGGAGTTCGACGTCGAGCGCTACCTGCGCGACGCCAAGCTGGCCGAGATCGGCGAGGGGACCAACGAGGTCCAGAAGATGGTGATCGCGCGCGAGCTCCTGCGCACGGCCGCCGAGCAGGGCTGAGCCGAGCCCCGTGGCGGACGCGGGCGTGCCGGAGCTGGACCGCCGCGTGGAACGCGTGCTGGCCGGCGATCTGCGCGCCGCCGCGTCGCTCATGCGCGCGCTCGACGACGAGCTGCCGGGCGCGCGCGAGGCGCTGCGCGCGATCTATCCCCACGGCGGGCGCGCCTTCGTCGTCGGCGTCACCGGCAGCCCCGGCGTGGGCAAGTCGACGCTCGTCTCGGCGCTGGTGGGGGCCTACCGCGCGCGCGGCGAGCGGGTCGCGGTGGTGGCGGTCGATCCCTCCAGCCCCTTCAGCGGCGGCGCGCTCCTCGGCGATCGCGTGCGGATGAGCCGTCACGCCACCGACGACGGCGTCTTCATTCGTTCGCTGGCCACGCGCGGGCACCACGGCGGGCTCTCGCGCGCGACCTCGGCGTCGGTGGCGGTGCTCGACGCCGCGGGGTTTCCGGTGATCTTCGTGGAGACGGTGGGGGCGGGGCAGGCGGAGCTCGACGTGGCCGACACCGCCGACGCCGTGGTGGTGGTGACGGCGCCCGGCCTCGGCGACGAGGTTCAGGCCTTGAAGCGGGCCTGCTGGAGATCGCCGACCTGCTGGTGGTGAACAAGGGTGATCGCGACGGCGCCGACCGGACGCTCGCCGAGCTCGGCGCGATGCTCGCGCTCGGCGCGCGGGCGGTGCCGCCGCTGCTCAAGACCGTCGCGGCGAGCGAGGCCGCGGCAGCCTCGGGGCTCGGCGAGCTCGTCGTGGCGCTGGAGCGCCTGCGGGCGCTTCCGGCCGCCGAGCGCGCGGCGCGGCGCCAGCGCCAGGCGGCCCGCCAGATCGTGGCGATCGCGGGCGAACGCGCGCGCGCGCAGGCGGAGGCGGCGCTGGTCCAAGATGACGCCGCCGGCGCCTCCGCCGACGCCAATTTCCACTGGGGGCCTACAGTCGACGCTGTGGTGTCGCGCACGCTCGATCCCTGGACCGCCGCCGAGAAGCTGCTGGAGGTGTTAAAATACCAAGCATGAAGCCCCTCTCTCATCAAGGCAACGACGTCGGCGCTCGCGGTTCTGGGCCTCGTCGGGTGCGGGCTCATCAGCACGGACATCACCAAGGTGACGTTCGATCTTCCGCCCCAGACGTACACCTTCGACACCGCGCAGTGGAACATTCCGCCGGCGCTCAATGGCCTGGAGTTTCCGACCATCACCTGCGGGACCGACAACGACTGCTGCACGCTGGGGAGCGCTGCCGGCCTCGACTGCACGATGACGAAGCTCGCCTGTATGTCGGGCTCCTGCGCCGCGTCGCTCCCCGAGTCGCAGGCCACGATGATCAACCTGGCGGCCCAGGTGCCGAGCCTCTCCTCGTACACCTCGCTGGTCAGCATTTCGATCAGCAGCATCAAGTACGCCGTCCGGAGCAACACCCTCAACGTCGCCGTCCCGCCGCTCTCCATCTATCTGGCGCCGAACACGGTGACTGATCCGACGGACTCGCGCGCGGTGCTCTTCGGCACGGTCCCTGAGATCCCGGCGGGGAGCATGCCGAGCGGGAACGTCAACCTGGAGCCGAACGCCGCCTCCACCTTCCAGACCTTCACCAGTGACCTCACGACGACGTTCGAGATCATCACGGCCGCCACCGTGGTGATCGGCGCCGGAACCCCGGTTCCCTCCGGGGCGATCACGATCGCCGTGACCGGCGCGATCTCCGCCCAGCCGTGAGCCGCCCGCAGCCGTGAGCCCGAACGTCGATCGCGACGTGGTGATCGCCGGCGCCGGCCCCGCCGGCGTCGCCGCGGCCGTCGCGCTGGCGGCACGGATTCCGGCCGAGCGAATCCTCTGCCTCGACAAGGCGCGCTTTCCCCGGGACAAGCCTTGCGGCGGCGGGTTGACCGGGCATGCGCACGCGGCGTTGGCGCGCCTCGGCCTCGAGGTGCGGGTGCCGCGCGTCCCCTGCGGGCGGGGGCGGCTGGCCTACGGTGGCCGCGCGCGGGATGTGGCGCTCGGGCGGCCGGTCGACATCGTCCGCCGGTGCGAGTTCGACGCCAATCTCGTGGCGCAAGCGCGCGCGCGCGGGATCGAGATCCTGACCGGGGAGGGGCTGGCGTCGTTCGAGGTCGAAGCGCGAACCGAAGGCGGAGCGGGGCTGGTCCGGATCGCAACGACGACGGGCCGCCGCTTGACCGCGCGGGTGCTGGTCGGGGCCGACGGCGCCGGTAGCCGCGTCCGCCGCGCGCTCACCGCCGACGATCGCCCGCCGCTGCGGCTGTTCCAGGCCGAGGTGCCGATGCCGCCCGGGCTGGCCACGCTGGTCGACGGCCGCATGGTCTACGACTTTTCGCTGATGGCGCGCGGGCTGCGCGGCTACCTCTGGCTGTTCCCCGCGCCCGGGGGCCGACTGAACGTTGGAGCGATGCACTCGGCCACCAGCAGCCAGAAGCTCTCCGGAGCCGCGATCGAGGCGCTGTTGCGCGAGGGGCTCGCCCGCTACGGCGTCGAGCTGCCGGACGGCGCGCGCGGGTGGCCGGCCTGGCGTCACCAGGCGGGCGGCCGCGTGGCTGCGCCCCACCTCGTCTGCGTGGGGGACGCCGCTGGCATCGACGCGCTGACCGGCGAGGGGATCGCCGTGGGGCTCGAGCATGGGCCGATCGCCGCCGAGGCGATCGCGCGCGCGCTGGAGACGGCCGACTTTCGCTTCGCCCGCTACGGCGCGGCGATCGATCGCGCGGTGGTCGGCCGCGAGCTGACGCTCGACGGTCGGCTGGCGAGGCTGCTCTACGCCCCCCGCGCCGGCAAGCTCTGGCTGTCGCTGATCCTGTTCGATCGTCGCGTGCAGCAGCTCTACGCCGCGCGCGTCTCCGGCTCGGAGGTGCTCGCCGACCGCAAGGGCGCCCTCCTGGGAGCGCTCCTGCGCCACATCGTCACCGCCCCCGTACGCCTCCTGCGAATGCAGACGGCCTGAGCGAGCCGGCAGGCAATCCCGTCAGGCCGTGGCGCGGGTCGGGGCGCCGGTGGGCGCGGGCTCGGCGGCCGCGGTCGCGCCGCTGTCGGTGAGCGGACCGGTGGTCGGGACTGGCATCGAGACCGGCACCGCGGCGGACGGCGCGGCGTCCCGCAGCTTCGCGTTCTTGTCCTGCTTGGCCTGCTTGCCGGCGTTGACGCGCTCTTTCAGCTCCTTGCCCACCTTGAAGAAAGGCAGCCGCTTTGGCTGGACGCTCACCCGCACGCCCGTGCGCGGATTCCGCCCTTCATAAGGACGGTAGCTCCGCAGCTCGAAGCTGCCGAAACCGCGGATCTCGATCCGCTCGCCCCGCTTGAGGGCGGCTTCCATCGACTCGAAGACCACCTGGACGAGCAGCTCGGCCC
Organism: uncultured Pseudomonadota bacterium; assembly: GCA_963819375.1. Lineage (GTDB taxonomy): Bacteria > Myxococcota_A > Polyangia > Fen-1088 > Fen-1088 > JADGRB01. The sequence continues at coordinate 117,557 of CAWFVU010000002.1, forward strand.
GCCCTTTCGGAATCTTCTGCGTCTCACACAAAACGTCGATGAGATCCGACTTCGTCATCGTCCCGTCATCCCCCCGTCGCTCAAGTCGCGCAACCAAAACGTGAGCAACACTTAACGGTACCCTCTTTCGGCGCCGCCGCGCAATCCAAAATCAGCCAAGAGCACAACCGCTCAGGTGGCGCGATATTCCCCGAATATTTCCCGGAAAACGTCGGCGATCTCGCCCAGGGTGGCACGCGCTTTGACCGTCACGAGCAAAGGGGGAAAAAGGTTGTCTTTGCTACGCGCGGATTCGCGCAATCGACGGAGCGCGTCGCTCACCTTTGTGGCGTCACGCGTGTTGCGCAACCGCTCGAGCTCGGCGGCCCGGGCGGCCTCGAGCATCGGGTCGGTCCTGTGGAGTGCCGGGGCGGCCCCTTGCTCGCTGTCGTTGAAGCGGTTGACGCCGACGATCACGCGCGTGCCGCTCTCGACCGCGCGCTGGTGGGCGAGGGCCCGCCCTTCGATCTCGCGCTGCGGGAACCCGGCCTCGATCGCCGCGACCATGCCGCCGCGCCGGTCGATCTCGGCGATGAGCGCCTCGGCGCGTGCCTCGATCTCCGAGGTCAGCGCCTCGATCGCGTAGGCGCCGCCCAGCGGATCGACCACGTCGGCGGCGCCGCTCTCGTGCGCCAGGATCTGCTGCGTCCGCAGCGCGACCCGCGCCGAGGTCTCGGTCGGCAGCGCCAGCGCCTCGTCGTAGCCGTTGGTGTGGATCGACTGCGCGCCGCCCAGCACCGCGGCCAGCGCCTCGATGGTGGTGCGGGCCACGTTGTTGAGCGGATCGACCGCCGTCAGCGTCGAGCCGGCCGTCTGGGCGTGAAAGCGCAGCATCAGCGAGCGCGGATCCTTGGCGTCGAAGCGCGCGCGCATGATCCGCGCCCAGAGCCGCCGCGCCGCCCGGAACTTGGCCACCTCTTCCAGCAGGTGGGCGTGGGCGTTGAAGAAGAACGACAGCCGCGGCGCGAAAGAGTCGACCGGCAGGCCCGCCGCGCGCGCGGCCTCGACGTAGGCGATGCCGTCGGCCAGCGTGAAGGCGACCTCCTGCACGGCGTCGCTCCCCGCCTCGCGAATGTGATAGCCGCTGATGCTGACGGTGTTCCAGCGGGGCAGCTCGCCGGCGCACCAGGCGAAGCTGTCGGCGCACAGGCGCATCGACGCCGCCGGCGGGTAGATGTACGTGCCGCGCGCGATGTACTCCTTGAGGATGTCGTTCTGGATCGTGCCGGAGAGCTTGTCGCGCGCGATGCCGCGCTCGTCGGCCACCGCGACGTAGAGGCAGAGCAGCGTCGCCGCCGTGGCGTTGATGGTCATCGACGTCGAGACGGTCTCGAGCGGCAACCCCTCGAGCAGTGCGTGCATGTCGTCAATCGACGAGATGGAGACGCCGGCGCGCCCCGCTTCCCCCCGGGCCAGCGGGTGGTCGGCGTCGCGCCCCATCTGCGTCGGGAGATCGAACGCCACCGACAGCCCCGTCTGTCCCGACGCCAGCAGGAACTTGTAGCGGCGGTTCGACTCGGCGGCGGTGCCGAAGCCGGCGTACTGCCGCATCGTCCAGGGTTTCCCCCGGTACATGCTGGCGTGGATGCCGCGCGTGTAGGGGAACTGGCCCGGGCGCCCCAAATCGCGCGCCGGCTCAAAGGGTGGCGTGCGCCCGCTCAGGCTCGCTTCGTCGTAGACCTCGTCGAGCGGGATCCCGGCGGAGGTTTCGAGCGTCTTGGCGCTCTTCTTGTCGAGCGGCGGGGACAACGGCTTGGGGACGTCGTTGGGATCTTGCTCGCCCATGCGCTAGGCGACGTCGATCTCCGGGACGGTTCCCTCGACGAGCAAGCGGGGTTCGGTCTTGGACTGAATCTCCTCGACGGAGACCCCGGGCGCCCGCTCGCGCAGCGCCAGGCCCGCCGGCGTCACGTCCAGCACCGCCAGATCGGTGATGATCCGGTGCACCGCGCCCACCGCCGTCAGCGGCAGCGTGCAGCGCTTGAGGATCTTCTTCTCTTCGACGGGAGGCGGCGACCCCGGCACGGCCTTCCCCTTGGCGACGTGCTCCATCATCACGATCACCCGCTTGGCGGCCGCCACCAGGTCCATCGCGCCGCCCATCCCCTTGATCATCTTGCCTGGGATCATCCAGTTGGCGAGATCGCCGGTCTCCGCCACCTGCATCGCGCCCAGGATGGCGCAGTCGATGTGGCCGCCGCGGATCATGGCGAAGGACTCCGCCGACGAGAAATAGGCGGCGCCGGGGACGGCGGTGACCGTCTGCTTGCCGGCGTTGATGAGGTCGGGATCCTCCTCGCCCTCGTAGGGGAACGGCCCGATGCCGAGAAGTCCATTTTCGGACTGCAGGACGATGTCGGTCCCGGCCGGGACGAAGTTCGCCACCAGCGTCGGCATCCCGATCCCCAGGTTGACGTACATGCCGTCGCGCAGCTCGCGCGCCGCGCGCTTCGCCACCTGATCGCGCGTCAGAAGCGGCATGTTCAGCTCCCTCTCTTGCGGACGGTCCGCTGCTCGATCGGCTTTTCCAGCTTGCCGCTCCTCAGCACCCGCGCGACGTAGATTCCCGGCGTGTGCACCTGATCGGGCTCGAGCTGGCCGGGTTCGACGAGCTCTTCGACCTCGGCGATCGTCACCTTGGCCGCGGTGGCCATCATCGGGTTGAAGTTGCGCGCCGTCTTCCGGTAGACGAGGTTGCCGAGGCGGTCCCCTTTCCAGGCTCTCACCAGCGCGAAGTCGGCGGTGAGCGCCGTCTCCATCACGTAGGTGCGCCCGCCGAACGCCCGCGTCTCCTTTCCGTCGGCGACGATCGTCCCGAAGCCGGTCGCCGTGTAGAAGGCGGGGATGCCGGCGCCGCCGGCGCGGATCCGTTCGGCCAGCGTCCCCTGGGGCGTCAGCTCGACCTCCAGTTGCCCGCTCAAGAACAGCTTCTCGAACGTCTTGTTCTCGCCGACGTAGCTGGAGACCATCTTCTTGACCTGGCCGTTGGCCAGCAGGATCCCCAGCCCCTTGTCGTCGATGCCGCAGTTGTTCGAGATGATGCTGAGCCCCTTCGTCCCCTTGCGGCGCAGGGCCGCGATCAAGGTCTCGGGGATGCCGCAGAGGCCGAAGCCGCCGGCCATCATCGAGGCACCATCGAAGAAGTCGGCGACGGCTTCGTCGGCGCTGGCGACCGTCTTGTCCATCGTGGGCATCATCATAACCCGGCCGGGGCCCCTCGGAAGGGGCGGGCGCTGACCGGTTGTGGGATACTCCCGGCCGGATCAGGCGAATGCCCATTGTGACCTTCACGACCGACTTCGGCGCACATGACGGTTATGTGGGCGCCCTCAAGGGCGTCGTCCTGTCGATCGCGCCCCAGGCGACGCTGGTCGACATCGCGCACGGCGTCCCCGCGCGCGACGTGGCGGCGGGCGCCGTGGCGCTGGCCCAGGCCGCGCCGCTGTTTCCCCCGGGGACGATCCACGTGGCGGTCGTCGATCCTGGCGTCGGGGGGACGCGCGCCAATCTGGTGGTCGCCGCCGGTGACAGCTTCTATGTCGGCCCCGACAACGGCGTGCTGTCGCTGGCCGCCCGCGGTCCGCGGCAGATCCACCGGATCGAAGCGCCCGGGTTCCGGCGCGAGCCGGTCAGCCCTACGTTTCATGGCCGCGACGTGTTCGCGCCGGCCGCAGGTCGGCTGGCTGCGGGCGCGGCCGCCTCGGACGCCGGAACGCCCCTCGAATCGATGATGGAGCTGAGCGCGCCGCCGCTGCACCGGCGCGACGGCGTGATTGAGGGGGAAGTGATTCACGTCGACGGGTTCGGCAACCTCATCACCTCCCTGCCGGCCGAGGTGGTCGAGCGGGCTGGGTCCGACGCGACGGTGGAGGTCGAGGCGGGAGCGGGGCACTTCGAGCCTCAGCTCGGACGGACGTTCTCCGACGTCGAGACAGGCGCGCTCATCGCCTACATCGGCAGCGGCGGCCAGCTGGAGATCGCCCGCCGCGACGGCTCCGCCGCGCGCCGCCTCGGCGCCGAGCGCGGGACGATCGTCCGCCTGCGGAGCCCGACCTCTTGAAGCCGGGGCGCTGGCTCGCCATCGCTGTCGCCTGTCCGCTGGCCGCGTTCGGCGGCTGCGCCGTCGGCTCGGGCTCGGGATCGGCGACGGGATCGCTGTTCGTCGTCGGGTGCGACAAAGGCGCAAACTTCGGCGTCGATGCCGGCGCCGCTGCCGGCGGCTACATGGTCGGGCCGGCCGCTTACAGCCTCGGCCCCACCTTCTTCGCCGGCATTCCGATCGAGGATCTGGTGCAGGGGCCAGCGGCGATGAACACGCTCGAAATGCGAATGGCGAGCTCGGGCCTGCTGCAGATGTACACCGACGGAGTGGAGTTCGATGTGCTGAGCTCCTACGAGGTCGCGCGCTGCTTACGCGGGCGGACGGTGAACGGCCAGCCCGACTACCTGGTGACCCAGCCGTTGCCGCTCACGCTGGCGACGCAGGCCAACCCGACGCCGACGACGCTCTGGTGCGACTGGACGGGGATGGCCTTCAGCAGCGACGGTGGCGCGCCCGACGCCGCCCTGCCCGGCGCGCCGGATGCCGGCGTCTCCCTGGACGGCGGGATGTCGACGATGGCGGCGGCTCCGCGGATTCACCTGACACCCTACACCGACCTGCACGCCTCGCTCTGGCTATACAAGACCTGCCCGGACGGGAACACGGCGGGCGCCGGCATCGATGGATGGATCGAATTTCAGAGCTTCGGCAACGCCGAGCAGCCTAACCTTCCACCCGACCAGCGCGACCCGATTACCACGGACCCGCCCTTCGTGATCAACTTCGGTGACCGCCTGCGCGCCACCTTCCACGTGGTCATCGGGGATCCCCGCTACGTCACCGCTGTCGAGACCGGCTCCGCGCCGCCGACGGCGCCGGTGATTGGCGGCACCCTCGACGGCTACTTCGACTTCGACCTCGCCCGCGGCCGCGCCGGGCAGCCCTTCCCGTAGGCGCGATGGACGAGCGCGATCGGCGCGAGGTCATCGTCGAGATCGACGGGCTGGCCATGGGCGGCGACGCCATCGGCCGGCAGCGCGATCCCGTCGGCGCCGAGAGCGCCAGCGACGGCCGCGCCACCTTCGTCCCGCTGGCCGCGCCCGGCGAGCGCGTGCGCGCGCGGATCGAACGCGAGAAGGGGCGGGTGGCCTGGGGCGAGCTGACGGCGATCGAGCGCCCGGGTCCGGATCGCGTGCCGCCGCCGTGCCCGCTGTTCGGCAGCTGCGGCGGCTGCCAGTGGCAGCACGTCACGATCGACGCCCAGCGGGCGGCCAAAAGAGCGATCGTCGAGCGGGCGCTGGGGATCGCCATCCCGCCAGTGCGCCCGGGGGGGCCCGACTTCGGCTACCGCGATCGCGCCAAGCTCACTGTCGGCAAGGCCGGCACCAAGGCAGACAGCACGACCGGCACGCTCGGGTTTCACGCGCGCCGGTCACACGACATCGTCGATCTCGGCGATCCGCCGCGCTGCCCGCTGTTCGGGCCCGAGCTGGCGCGGGCGCTGCCGGCGCTGCGCGCGCTCGCCCGCGGGCTGGCGCCGGGGATCGAGCTCGAGGTGCAGGCGGGCGCCGAGGGGGTCCACCTGAACGTCGTGCGCGCCGACGCCGTCAGCACCGCGCACGCCCGCCGCGAGATTCGACCGCCTGAACGAGTCGGGCATCGTCGGCCTGTCGCTCGGCGGCAAGCCGACGCTCGGGCGCGCGGAGGTCGACGTCGCCGAGCCCGGGAGCCCGCCGCTGGCGCTCTCCGCCGGCGGCTTCGCCCAGGCCGGCCGCGCCGCCAACGCCGCGCTGGTCGCCGCCGTGATGGAGGCCGTCGGCCCCGACCCGGGAGTCGTGCTGGAGATGTACGCCGGCAGCGGAACGTTCACGCGGCATCTGGTCACCCGGATGGGCGGGGGAGGGCGCGTGTTCGCCTGCGACGGCGATCCGGCGGCGGTCGAGCGCGGCAGGCGAAACGTCCCCGCCGCGGCCTGGTCGGCGCGCCCGCCGGCAGATTCGCCCGACACGGTCGTGCTCGATCCTCCGCGCGAGGGTGCCGACCGCGCCCACCTGACGGCCGCCATCCGCGCGCGCCGGCGCATCGTCTACGTCTCGTGCGATCCCCAGACGCTGGGCCGGGACGCGCGCCACCTGCGGGCCGACGGATTTCGGCTGGTGCAGGCCGTGGCGCTCGATCCGATGCCCCAGACCTTCCACGTCGAGGTCGTCGCCACCTTCGAGCCGGGCGAAGCAGTCGGCGAAGGCGCCGGCTGAGGCGTCGGTGAACCTTGACCGGGCGGAGCTTTTGCCCTAAAACGCTGGCTCGTTTTGCGGGAGTAACTCAGTGGTAGAGTGCCACCTTGCCAAGGTGGACGTCGAGGGTTCGAACCCCTTCTCCCGCTCCATATTCTTTCAGTAGGTTAGGCGTCACGCGGACGGCCGCGAAGAGCGCTAGGGATAGTGTTAACGCCTCGATGGCGGAACACGATCTCGGCCGAGAGATGTCGGAGGGTATCGCCCACATCCGGCGGCTCCAAGAGTTGTCGAGATCGCTCGCGCACTCTCGTCTCGCGCCGCTCCGGCCGTCGTCCAGGTGGCCGTTCCAACGACGGGTCGCACGTGGACGCGGAGATTCGGGCTGCGGGTCACGATTCAGTTTGAGACTGGCGGTGCCGGTGGAGGTGGTGGCCCGCCTGCATGCTTCGAAAACACACCGGGCCGAGCGGGGGGGGCGTTGCCCAGCTGTGGTACTGTCCCGCTATGGAGGTCGGCATGAAGGTATACGTGGTTGCTTTGCTCGGTGCGGTGTTTGCGGCAGTTGGTTGTGGCAGCGGAGACAAGACGACGACAATGACGACGGTCTTGCTGATGAACCAGGAAGCGGGGGGCTTGATGGGCTGCAACACGGAGGGCCCCTTCAAGATCCCGGACGGCGCAACGATGACCTACGACGTCTTCGACGACGGGTCCAACATGGATGTTGGTATCGTGAATGCTCTCGATGGTTGCGATCTGACGCAAGGGTACGCAGTCACGAGCAATACGAACTGGGCCGGCGAGGTCATAAAAACTACCGACAGCCTGCCCGGAGGCTCGTACGACCTCATCTTCAATTGTAAAGATGTGAGCTTTTTCTGCTCACCGACTGTCTATTCTTTGACTTACGACAACTGAGCTGCGGTGTATGCGAGGTTCGCCTCGTTGCTTCGCAAGCGCGCCCTTCCGCAAAGGCGATCATCGAACACGGCCGTTACCGGCAAAAACGCCTCTCCGTCGCCTTGCCAAGGTGGACGTCGAGGGTGGGGGACGGTGCTGTGGGGTTCGACTCCCGGTGCCTTCGCTTTATCACTCGACGGCTATGACGCGAACTCCCCCGTCCGCCAACAGAGGCAGTAGGTCCATCACAGAGGCGTCAATATAGGAGGCGTCAACTGAGGTTCGACCCGCGGTCGGATCGATCTCGTGCCAGCTCACCCCATCGTGAAACTCGACCCAGGCATGCGCCACCAACATCGAACCCTCCCCGGCCAGCCCGATCCGCATTCGAGCAGGAATTCCGAGGGCGCGGAGTAAAGCGATCGTGAGCTGTGCGTATTCCGTGCAGTCGCCCCGCCGTACCTCCAGCAACGTGAGGTCGTCGAGGTGCCGCGGGGTTAGCTCGTATTTCATCTCGCGGCTCACCCAATCCACGACTGCCCGCATGCGGTCCCAGCCGGAGGTCGCCTTCCCAACGATGTCCGTAGCTGCGGCGCGGAGCGCGCCGGGGACCAGCGTTCCGTCGGGCGTGATGTAGAACTCGCGCTCGCTGGATGAGAGCGGAGCAGGCTTGGGATCTCTGGGCCGCGGAAGGATCTTCGCCTGGAACACTCCAGGGGAGATCTCGGTCAGCGTAAGCCGGTCGGAATCGGGGAACGCGCGACGCATCGATTCGGCGCTCAGGCCTTTCAATCGTAGAGTCACGCCCCTCTGTGCCGCTTCCTCGGCGAGTGGCCGCGGCAACCGGAGCGAGTTCTTGAGCTGCTGATTTCTGAGCAGCTCGTCGACGGAGGAACCGACGTGGCTGGCCGCGAAACTCGGACGGACGCGCGTTTCGCTGGTGAAGGTGCCGTCGCGAGCTGAAGCCCGCGTCTCTATCGACGCGATGAGAGCCGTGATAGCGGCCATCGCCTTGAGGTCGTTCGCGACGCCCTCGCCGATCTGGGCCGCACTCGCTCGATGCTCTAGAAGGCCAGCGAGCGTTTCGCCCGCGGTGCGGGCGGTCAATGGAGGGTGCAACGAGGAGATACCGGAGGGCTGTGCCATGTGCGCCTTGTGGGGCGATGCGACCAGCTCCTTTCGGGTTCCGAGGAGCAGAAACGCGCCGATCCGCACGAAGGAGATCCGGCCGACAGATGCCACTGTCGCGCTCGGAAGCGGCAGATCGTGAGCGCGCCACGCCTCCTCAACCGTTCGGGACCAGCGGAGAGCGGAAACCCAGTCGTCCTTGCCGTGTGTTCCGTCAGGAGGGTACCAGCCGAACGCCGCGGCTTCGGCTGCCTGCCAGAGCCACAGGGGCGGCAGCTCTTCCGATTGCGAAAGTAGCCCGAGCGACTTGAACCCCCACACCGGCGCCGCAGGGACGTTGGGCGCGAGGAAGCTCAACACCGCGCCGGCGGGGAGTAGTTCGGCCAGGCCCTTCGTGTCTGCCAGCGATACCTGACCCATCGGCGTGCTGATTCGGATCTGAACGCCGTTCGAGGTCTGCTCGGCCGCGAGACGAAGGCCGTTTGGTATGTCGTCATCCTCGCCTGCGGGAGACCACCCCACGAGTGCGGGTGCCTCCGCGCGGGAGCCGTCGGTGCTCAATTTGGCGGAGGATGCGCCGCGTGGCGGTAGCGTCAGCCACAAGCGCGCGGCCTCCAAATTCGAGAAGAGCCAAACGCGGCGGTCACTCACATACATGAGGCTCTCATCTACCGCTACCCCGTGGTCGCGACCTATGCGGAGGTCGGCCGTCCGAATCAAATCGACGTTCGCCTCTCGCACCGTATCGGCCACCTTCTCCGTGACCAGCCATCCCGTCGGCGGTGCCGTGTCGCCCGGCGCGGGAGCGGGAGGATCTCGGGGCAACAACATCGGCATGAACAGGCTCATCGTCGGCAGCCACGTCGCGACCGCGCCTGCGGACCGGGGCAGTGTCACGAGCGCCCGGCGGTCGGCACTTGCGACGAGGCCGCGCCTCGCCGCGGCCATGTCTGACAACGCGGCTGTACATGCCCATCCCTCCGCACCACCATTCGAGGAAGCGCACTCGAACGGTCGGTCGAGGTCGATTCCCGAGTGGGATACGTCTCCAACCCCCAGCATGGAGAGCGCCCGGCTGATCAGAAACCGACCGGTCGATGCGCGTCCAGTGCCGCTCGAGCCGATCCCGTTCGCCAGGTCCGTCAAGCTCGCTATGAAGACTGCGGGGGCTCCGATTCTGAAGTAACTCCAACCGTGCGCTGGGAGTCGCTCGGCCATGGGACGGTTGAGCTCTTTCCGGGCGACGCTCGTCTTCTTTTCGGCGGTGAGGGCTCGCCAGCGCTCGAGCAACATGCGCGCATCCGCCGAATGCACCGAGCCGCCGGTGGCAAGCGCATGCGCATCGATGGCCACCACGGCGCTTTTCGCCTGCCGAACTCCTTGGGCCGCCCCTGGATCCAACAGCTTGCGCATGCGGACGAGCAAAGAGCCGTCCTGTCCGTTCCGGAGCGTCGCGAGCAGCGGTACCAGCAAGGAGGCCACCCGTCGCTGCCCGGCGGTCGGCTTCTCCCCGATCGCCGCGAGCCTCGCGCGAATCGCATCACGCACCGGAGCGGCTGTGCCAGCAGAGAGCGCTGCGGCGAGAACCATCACATCGTCGTCCGCTCCCGAACGCAAGAGCGTTTCGATCTGCTGGCGCGGCAACACGTCCGGCACCCAATGCAAGGCCGCGAGAGCCAGCGCGCGCAGCCGTGCGTCGCCGCTTGCCAGGAGTTGCTCGCAGAGCTCGCGACCGGACTCGACGGGCAAAAGCGTCACGACCTGGATGACCCCCGCAAGGAGGTCTTCTCGGTCAGAGGCAGAGTCGTAATTCGTCTCCGCCGTCGTCAGATCCACCCCCCTTTCAAGCGTCCGCACCACCGACGCCGCGGCCTTGGCCAACGCCGCGCGCCCGAATGCGTTCGCCTCGGGCTCGGTATCCCAGGTCGTCGCCAGTGCCAGGGGGGCCTTCGCGTCCCGGGTCCCCGACAGACACCGGAGCAACCTGAGCCGATCCGCGGCGCGGCCGGTCGACAAGTAGAGCGCCGCCACGAGATCACTTCGCGAGCTGCCCGTATGATCGCGCAACGAAGTCGCAATGGGGCAGCCACCGCCGGAGGCAGCGGCGAGCTCGATCCGCACATGGGCGTCGATCCGATCGGCTGCCCACGCAAAGGAACCTCGATTGCGCAAGATGGCGGTTCGCGCGGGACCAAGGGCGGCATCGCGATAGCGCACGGTTTCTCGGAAGAGTCGTACGGCCGGAAGCGCCGCTGTGAGCTTGTCAGGAGCCCCGCCCGCAGACAGAAAGAATAGGTGCGGGCCGACGGGCACCGCCGTGACGATCGCGAGACCGCCGGGACCACGAAACAGCCCTTCCTGACCATCCCCCATGGGAAGCCGCACGGCGCGCGACCACTGCTCGTCGAGCCCTTGCTGGGCGAGCGTGGGCACCAACATCTCGAGGCAGGCTGGCCCGGAACAGTAAGTCACACGCGGGATGCGGCCAATCGAGAGATTGACTCCATCGTGGGAGACCAGGAAGGTCCCCGCCGCGATCTTGGTGAACTCGTCGGGAACGTACACGTCGAACGCTTTGCTTCCGTCACTCTCGAGTCGTGCCCTGTCGATGAGCGCGGTGCTGAGGTCCGCCTTCGCCATGGCTTGGGCAAACGCAGGAGGAGAGGCGGCCCACGCGGGGAGCGCGGTTGATCCACCTCCCCCGCCGGCGCCTGCGGCGCTGAGTGCTTGCAATCGTTTGTCTCCGGGATGCGCGGCGAGAGCCTTGCTCAAGAGTGCCGAGGCTTCGGCGTATTTCTTGTCGAGAATGAGCCCTCCGATCGCCTCATGGAGAACGAGGACGTTCTGGGGAAACGCGCGCATCATCTCCGCCACGAGCGCGGCCGAGGGCGCCTGCAGACGTCCGGCGGAGTCGTCTGCCGCGAGCAGAGCGAGATACATGGATCGCGGGTACCGGCTCAAGAGCCCGGGCATGGTTCCTTTCAAAGTCATGTGGAGCACCGACATGAAGGACTCGGCGACGCCGGCTGCATCGATCCGCTTGTTCGTGAGATCGGCCGCCGCGACCTCCGCCACATCGAGGAGGAAACTTGCCCACTGCTGCTTTTCGTCTGGCGCTTTCGGCGTGCCCGCGCCAGCCGCCGCCAGTTGTAGGTGCGGCATGGCGACCTCGACGTCACCTGAAGCCAAAGCGGCGGCTCCGATCATGAGCGAGCGTTCCAGTCCAGGCAGCGGCGTCACAGCCATCGTCACGCGCGTCAGGAGCGGCTCATACGGCGCCCACTCGATCGGATTGGGTGGCTCGCCGCCTTCGAGCTGGTAGCCGGCGATCCAGGCTTGAACCGCCGAGGCGGCGGCTTCCTTGTTACGGCCGGCCTTCGAGAGCCACACAGCCTCCTCGTTCAGGAGCGCCGGCGACGGCCGACCAGAGAACGCGCTGCTCGCCTCCTGGAAGAATGCGACCGCGTCGACATTTTCCGCCCGCGCGGCATCGGGATCGACCGCCAGCAACTTGCTCAGACTGGTCGCAACGATCCGCGTGCGCCCCGCGTCGCCACGCCAGGCGCGTATGCACATCCCGAGCGCCTGCCGGGTGCGGCCGGGGCGCTCAGCGGCGAGGCAGGCGAGCTGTCGTAGCGTCGCGGCGTCGCCCTTGTCCCGTGCGGCCCCGGCAGCCGCATCGATCGTCGCGGGAACGTCACCTTTGGAACGCCCGAACCGACCGAACCACTTGAAGAGATCCTGGCGCAGCGCGGGCTCGAGCGGCGCATGCAGGCCCGTGAGCAACTCGGCGGCGTCCGGGGAAGGAATCGGTTGAATGTACGGACCGTGGTAAGAGCTGCGAAGCCGTTTCTCCTTGGGAGGCGCGTCCTTGCGCGCCTGGGCGGCCGATTTCTCGTCGCCAGCGAGAAAGGCGGCCCAGAACGCGAGCCCCGGAGCTGGGGTGTGAGCGGGACGGCGCGCCAGATACCCCGTGACCTTCTTCGCCAGAGTCACCGCGGACTCGGGCGGCAAGGCGGCCAGGCGTGTCTCCGCCCACGGATCGATCCTGAATGCATCGAACAGGTTCGGCGCGAGCTCCAGGGCTCGTTCCGGGTCTCGCTCCGCGGCCACGATGGTGGCGAGATTGTTGCGGGAAACCGTCTGTCCGCTCCGAAGCGCCCGGGCCATCCGGGACCACACCGTTGCCGGGAATCGATCACCGAGAGGGATGACCCACCCGGCAGAAGCGGGCGTGAGCGAGCTAGATCTCGTGCCCTGCAACCACGCCGTGGCAAACAGGGAGCCAGCGACGCCGGCCTGAGGGTCGAGCAGCCACAGCCGACGTGTTGCGGCCCGCGCCGTTGTCTCGTCCGTTTGCTCGAGAGCAATCTCCGCCGACGCGCGGGCGGCCGCAGCCCCCAGCGGAGCGAGCTGGGTCATGCGCCTCAGCGCGCGCTGGGTGAGGGCGGACTCATGTAGGTCGCGCGCCACTGTCCACATCCAGCCCGCCAGCTCGGCCCCCTCGGCGCCGTCCACGTGCTGCCAGAGCGGCCCGAGCGTGGAAAGCGCCCGCCGTGGATGCTGACGGTGCATCCAGAGAACGCGCGCCAGCTTCGCGACACCCCCGTCGTCCGGCGCGGTTGTCTCCGGATCTCCCTGTTCCTGATCGTCGTCCTCCCTGTCCAGGTTGGCCGACGTCTCCAGGTCGGCCTTGGAGGCGAGAGCGGCGAGCGACGAGCGCGGCACCGTTTGAAGGACCAGCGGCTCACCTTTGGTCGCGGGCGACCGGAGCGCCGTGCGTCGACTGCTCTTCCCCACGAGCGCCAATCGAATCGAGGTCCGAACGTCCAACGGGAGGAGGGCACCGCCGCGCGCGAACGCACCACGGGCCGAGGCCCAGTCCCGCCGCGCGAGATGCACCGCTATCTGCAGCTGAATGAACCCGGGCGTGCCGTCATAGCGATCGTTTCGCAGCCGATCCAAGGCTGGCTCGAGGCCCGCCAGATCCTTGCCTGCGCCATATGCCAGTGAGGCGAGCCCCGCCGCGGGGAGGTCGGTGAGCCGACGGAGCACCTCAGCCGGCGCTGAGCTACCACCCTCTTCGTCGTCACCGAGCTCGTCCAGGAATGTCAGGCGCTCGTTGCATTCGTCGAACGCCACCGCGGAGCCGATGCACGACTGGATCAGCCGGGCCTCGTCGTGATTGTTCTTGGCGAGCACCACCAACGCGCGATCACGGAGGGCGGGTGCGTCGAGCGCCAGCGCCGCGCGCCGGGCCCAGCGCGTCTGAAGGGTGGCCGTCGTCGGGCCGAACGGGTCGGCGAACACGCGCGTCAACACCGCGCGATCCAGCGCGCCGACGGGCCCGGTCGCGGGTGCGTAGTCCGATCCGCGCCACCGATCGAGAACCCTCTGTACCCACGAAAGCGACTGGCCCGCCCCGCTCGCATTTTGCCAGGCGATGGCCTCCTTCTCTGTTGCCGATCCGATGGCGAGCTTTGACAACAGAACGACGGCCTGCGCTGTAGCTCGTTGTTCCGCCGTCGCAGCGGGTGCGCCAATCACGCGTGCCGCTTCTCGCTGCGCATCTGCGAACAGGTGAACGGCCTCCAGGGAATAGGCGATCGCGAGCGAGACGCCGAGCGCGTCCGGACGGTTCTTCCGCGCCTTGTCGAGCTTCACGACGACGGTCCCGCTCGACGGCGCGCCGTCGATGACGAGGCCGATGTCCTCCATCGAGAGAGCGACACCCCGAGCACGATCGTCGAGGAGGTGCCGTACGACCCGGGCCTTCAGATTCCACCGATCGGCGCTCCAAATCCGATCCGCAAATCGGCGCGCTGCGTTCGCGTCGCCGTCCGACAAAGCATCCGAAAGTCGCGAAGCAAGTATCGTCACCCCGAGCTCGCCGAGTGCCTCCAGCCCGTCGTCGATCCGGGGACCCGGTGATTGTCCCCCGGGTGGTGGTTCGGGCGGCCATTCCTGTTCGAGGAAGGCCCTCCAGGCAGCGGTGGTGCCGATCGCCGCTCTTACCCGCTCCCGCAGCCCCGGACTGACCTGATACCCCCGCGCAAGTACCGCGTCGCGCAGCGCGGCCGGCTCCTTGTCGATCAGCTCCGGTTGCCAAGCAAGCGCCTCCAACAGCAGATTGGCGTCATGTGTTCGCTCGGCAAACGCGACAGCGCGGCGCACGACCTCCTCGAAAACAGACACGGCGCGCGTCCGGTCAGGGTCCTCCGTCAACGCATCGAGTGCCGCCTCCAGTCCCGTCCGATCGAGACCATGAGAGAGCGCAGCAGCCGCAAGATCAGGATTACCCGCCCGTTCCTCGAGCTCGGCGATTGCCCAGGCCCGTCGCGCCCACGCGTCCGAGGACGCGTTTGGGGGCGGATCCGGGTACAGCGCCAGCCGCTGCTCCGCGATCGTGGCTCCGCTCGCCAGGGATTCGACTGCCTGAAGCAAGACGGCGATCGTGCAAATCAATAGAGACCGACCGCGACGGTGTTGCACGCCACAATCCTAGCCTGTCGGGTGGCCATTTCGTTCACGCCGGGCGCCCCCCAGACGGTCACGCGCGTCAGAGGGCGAATGCGTGCGAGTGATATCACTCGTGGGAGTAAGAGCCGCAGGGCGTAACGAAAGCGACGACCGCTCCGAACACTGGTTGACGGTCGAACATTCGATTTGGCACTCTCGCGCGAGCGTCTGGCCGCGCGCGGTTGAATTCGCCGCCCCACGATGGGACAGTGACCGCGTTTAGGTTTTTGATCAGCTCGTTGCTTGCGACGGGAGGCATCCGTGGGGAAGCGTGAATGTGTCGCGATCGTGGCATTGCTAACGGCCTGTACCCGGGGGGAGCCGCCGCCCGAGGTGACGACCCGGACCGCGGCGTTGAGCGCGGCAGCCCGGACGGCGGTCCTCAATATGGATCGTTCCGCGGGGCAGCGCGGTCGGGACCTTCGTGCTCGCGGCCAACGGTTCGCTTCTCTTGGATGACCGTTCGGTCGTCAGCGCGCCGGTCTCCAACCTCGGGGCGGCGGGAACGAACGTCGGTGCCGATGCGCACGCGAGCGGGATCTCGAGCCAGTCGACGTTGACGGTGCGCGATCGCGCGGTGATCTCAGGCCCGATCAACGTGACTGCGCCGATCCAGGCGTCGAGCACCAGCCACGTTACGGGGCCCGTCAACACCCATGCGGTGCTGACGCCGCCGCAACAACAAACTGTGACCGTGCAGTTCCCGGCCGGCGACATCCAGGACGAAATTCTTCAACCGTCTCAGGTCGCCTCCGCCGCGCCCGGCCGCTACGGCGCGATGACCGTCAACTCGGGCGCGCATCTCCACCTGGCCAGCGGGACCTACTACGCGGAGACAATTGACGTGGAGCCGCAGGCCTTCCTCGATCTCGACGAACGCCTCGGTCCGGTCGTGATCTACGTGAACCAGCCATTCGCCTTTCGGGGCTCGGTGACGACGAACGTCGCCGGACCGAATCTTCTGATCGGTGTCGTGGGATCGGGGACGATCTCGATCGCGTCTTCATTCCAGGGGACGATCCTGGCGCCGAACGCGAGCCTCCTCCTGGGCACGGGCGGCCTCACCCACACGGGTGCCTTCTTCGCCCATGACATCGAGGTCCAACCCGGCGTGACGGTCGTCTTTCACGCCTCGGCGGGACTGCCGGCCTGTGACGACGGGAACGCCTGCACCGGACGCGACGTCCTTCAGGGGAACAAGTGCGTGGGGACCGATCCGGCGCTGCTGGGCGTGCCCGCCAGCGATTCATCGCGCAGCTGTCCGGACGGCTCCAAGCCCATTGGATGCCGCGCCTACGACTGCTCGTCCGGCTTGCCGACCGGTACCTGGCTGGCGGCGCCGGTTTGCGGTCCGTCCTACCCGATTTGTACGGCCGCCTGTCCGGCGGGCGGCTGCCTCACCAGCGCGCCGCGGACCAACGACCTCGTCCAGTGCAGCTGTTCGTGCGGCGATCCCACCGGTGGAACGCCTTTCGCGGTGCAGGTCGACGGTTGCGGGCCGCCCAACGCGGGCGCGTGCCAGGCGCTCTGCACGGTGGCCGACCGCGAGTGCGGAGACACGTCGTCGTGTGAGTTTGGGACCTGTGTCGCGGCGAGCTCCGCGGCACCGACGATTCTGTCGACGGCGGCCTGTCGGGTCGGCGATCCGCTCACCGTGCCGCTGGTCTCCGATTACGTCGCGACGGTCGACAGCACGGTGTCGAAGCTGACCATCTCCGTGGGGCCGACCGCCACCGTCGTCCCGGTCTCGGGGAGCATCGGATTCGCGCTCCCCGGCGCCAGCTCGCCGTTCCCCGGAGGAAGCCTTCGCGTCAAGCGCATCAGCTTGACGGGAACCGCCTTCAACTTCTTCGGTCGACACTTCGACAGTCCAAGGTGGGATTCGACGGGCGAAGCGGAGACGCCGCTCACCAGCACCGGCGGGGGGCAATCGGCGGCGCCGCTCCCGGCCGCCTCGATTCTCGGGTCGGATCGGCGCCGTCGTGGACGGTACGCCGCGCGTCTTCGACGTGTCGTCACCGGGCAACCTGGCGGTGACCTTGGACCTCCCCCACCGTCGAATGACGTTCTCCGCGACCGGCTCGCTCGCAAACGGCGACAGCGTCGGCCTGCAGATGACGGCGCAGCTGACGAATCTCCCACCGACCGCGCGAATGACCGTTTCACCTGGCACCTCCGTCGCGTGCAACCGAGTCGGCGGGGCGACGGTCACGTTGAACGGTTCTGGCTCGACGGATCCGGAGAATCAGACGCTGCGGTATCAGTGGTTTCGTTCGACGGCGGGCGCGATCGACGCGACGATGGCACCCGTCGGGACGGGACCGACGGCGACCACCGTCTTGCCGCTCGGCGCGAACGTCGTGACGCTGGCGGTCTCCGATCCGCTGCTGGCGGCAAACCGCACCCAGTCGACCATCACGGTCGCCGACACGACCCCCCCGACCATCCAGCCGCTCCCGACCGTGACCTTCCACGCCGGAACAGGCTATCCCTCCCGGGTGGTCACGCTCAACTTCCCGACGGTCTCCGACACCTGTGACCCGGCGCCGGTGATTCAGGCCTTCCTTCTGGAGTCGGACCCCGCCACGGAACACATCATTCAGGTCCCGATCGATCCTCGGAACGTGACCTTGGACGTGGGCGAGTCCGACCTCCTCTGGAAGGTCACCGATCACTCGGGGAACACGGCCGAGGCCCCGCAGACCGTCGAGGTCCTGGCGTCGGGATCGCCCGCTGACGATCCGCCACCCCAGACCATCCCCGCCCCTGCCTGTTCGAACCCGGCCCAGCCGCTCAACCTGCCGGGACCAGCGACGGTTCCGGTCGATATCCGGGTGTGCGTCGTGGGCGGAAAGATTGGAGGCACCCAGCGCGTTGGGAATGCCCTCTGGAGCAGCTGCCCCGACATGCCCGACGACCAGGACCAGTGCACCACCAACAACATCGCCAACGCGCTGGCACAGGCCAACGCGCCTTACAGCGCCACGCCCGGCGCCCCCCCCAGCGTCCAGTTCAACTTCATCGGCTGGAAGCGCATCGGCAACTCGGATCCCAGGCTCCTCTGCACGAACGCCGACGGCACGCCGGGTCCGCTCGACACGCTCAACTACGGCAAGGCGGAGCTGACGCCGCCGACCGCCGGCGGCGACCTTCCCAACGGCGCCGAGGACAAGGTGGGAACGATGCACAACGACTGCTACGCGGCCTGGGGAATCCCCAAACGCTCCAATAGCCAAGACGTAAGCAACCCCGATCCCTGTGTCCGGGGGATCGTGGTCGTGTTGATGGAAACCCTCGACGGCACGCTCGGCCTCGGGATCCCCTCGGCATGTGCCAATCCCGACGCGCCACCGAGCATCGGCGCGCCCTGCAACTTTACCCAGCTTTGCAATCTGACCTTCGATCCGATCGTCGTGGTCGGCGCCGACTCGCCGGTGATCGAGTTCGCCCACGAGATTGGCCATGCCCTCGGCCTCGGGCACGGCGACGGGAAGGACAACGACTGCAACGGACAGTGGGACGAGGATCCGATCAACTGCGACCAGAACGAGCTCTCGCTCGACGACTTCCCGAACACGAATCTCATGGCCCGCACGCCAGGCCAGCTGATCCTGACCGACCTGCAGCGTGACCGCGCACGAACCTTCGCGCTCAAGTCGGTCCCGACCATCGGCAAGTTCGGCGACAACTGCACGGCCGCCGTGACGCCGCCGACTCCGCCGAACGACAACCTTCCCCCTCCCGTCGTTCTTGCCCGTGACGCGGGACTCCCCTGCAACTCTACCACCGTGGTGCCGCCGCCTCCCTCGACCCCCTCCTCGTGCGGTTGTGACTCGGGCACCGGCGGGACGGCGCCCTGGGTTCTGCTGCTCACGGCGGCCGTCATCATGGGTCGGCGTCGGGCCCGGCGCGCGCCGCGAGGTTGACGATGAGGCTCCGCGCCGCTTCTTGGATCCTTCCGCTCGTCGCCATGACCGGGTGCGATGGATCCCTGAGCGTCCCGGTTCTACTGATGCCAGCCGAAGGCGCGACGACCGGCAGCGTGTGGGCTTCTGGCGCCGGTCCGCGGCCGCTCCGGCCGAGGTTCGTCTGGACCGCGGTCTCCGGGGCTTCCGGCTACGAGATCGAGCTCGACGATTCCTGCGCCGACGCCTCGTCGTGTGATTTCCCGTCGCCGGAGGTGCACGAGCAGCCGACAGCAGCCTCGTTCATTCCCAGCCAGGATCTCCCGGTCTCGATGACCCCGCCGGTGGGGCGTCGCTACTACTGGCGCGTCCGGGCCTGTCACGCAGACGGGTGCTCGACCTGGTCACGGACGGGTTACCTGGACGTGGGGCGCCAGCGGCAGGACTTCGACGGCGATGGGTACGCCGACCTGGCGATCGTCGCCGGCGGGGTCACCCGGAACGCCGTCTTTGTCTATCTCGGCGGTCCGCAGGGGATCACGACCGCGGGCTGGACCGATTGGGGGGGCGACACCGTCGGCTTTGGGTTCAGTCGGGCGTTCTGGGCCGGCGACCTGAACGGGGACGGGTTCTCGGAGCTCGCGACCGTCGTCAACTCGGCGGCGGGTGACGCCATTCGGGTCTATGCCGGGGGAGCCGCCCCCGGGCTCACGCCCCTCTACGAAACGACCGCCGCTTCCAGCGCCCCCACCACCGTCCTCTGGCCGCAGGCCGCCGGCGATCTCAATGGAGACGGCCACGCCGACGTGGCGTGGATGTCGCTTGGCCAGGATGCGCAGGGTCACCCGACGGCCGCGTACCAGGTGGCCTACGGGGAGACCGCGACACCCGTGCTGAGCGCGGCCGAGCCCGTGGCGTCCACCGCTGAGGTCGTCTCCTGCGACTACGACTCGGACGGATTTTCCGATCTCATCGGGACGACCGCTGGCGGCACGTTGGGCGTCTTCCACGGTGGAGTTGACGGACCTTTTTCCGGGGCGACGCCGCTCTCGATCGTGGGTGGCTGGCCGCTCGTCTGCGCGGCAAACGTCAACGGCCGCGGAGGCGCGAGCATCTTGTCGTCGAACGCCGGAGCGCTGGTGCTGCAGTCGAGTGGCGTACCGCCGGGAACGAGCGCCTGCGACGGTCCTATCCCCGCGGTGTCCGGAGACCCGCTCTCGATCGGTTCGGTCGGTGGTGGCTCGACGCGCGCCGCCGATGTGGGCGATACGGACGGAGACGGCTTCGACGATCTGATCGTCGGGGATCCCCTCCCACAATCGGGCCGCCCTCCTCTTCGGCGGATGTCCGGCCAGCCGCGTGCTCGAGCTCCCGGGGCAAAGCGCTCAGGGCGGGACGCCTCAAGCGGGATATTCCGTGGCGGGCGGCGGTGATCTGGACGGAGACGGATTTCCCGACTTCGCGGTCGGCAACCCGTACGCGGGCATCGATTCGTTCTGTTCGGGCGAGGTCTACGTCTACGCGGGCGGCCCGGCGGCGAGCGCGATGCCCGCGGTCGTCCTGACCGATCCCGACGGGGGTGGCGTCGCCGGTTCCTGCACCGGCGACGGCTTCGGCGCCTCCGTCGACTGAGCCCGCGGCGTCCATGTGTAGCCGCGTCGAGGCGCGGCAATCACCGAGATGGAGCGGAGTCGAGTCCGCTTCCATAACCGCTGCGCTGAGGCCGATCCGCCGTGGGGTGGACGGCCGGACTGGTCAGGGACCGACGGCGTAGAGCTTGGCGTCCGTCCCCGACAGGTAGATGGTCTGGTTGGCCCCCAGGACCGGCGACTGGGCGATGTCCGCCGGGAGCACCAGCGACCATTGGAGCTTCCCCGCGCCGTCCAGGGCGTAGAGGGTCTTGCTGCCGTCCTCCACCTGGTAGATCCAACCGCTCGCGTCGACGAGGGGCGAGCTCTGGGCGTTGCCGCCGTAGGGGCTGATCCAGCGGACGGCGCCCGTCGCCGGATCGAGGGCCACCAGCGGGTTCGTGGAGACGGTGCTGTAGATTGGGACGAGGATGCTCCCGTCGGTGCCAAGCGCGAGGCTGCCGCTGTTCGGACCGAGAGTGGGCGACGTCCACCGGACGGCGCCGGTCGGATTGAACGAAACGACCGTCGAATACTCGAGCGCGTAGACGTTTCCGTCCCCATCGACCATCGCCGCGCTGGCCGGAAACGGGGTGGACCCGCCCGCCGGACCGCCCCACAGGATCGCGCCGTCGGCGTCGAAGGCCCAGACGTCCTGGCCATGGATGTACGACGTCCCGTCGGGCGCGAGCGTCGGTGCGTCTCTCAGGTTGGTGCCGGCGAAGGTCGCCCAGCGCAAGGTCCCGGAGAGCGGATCGAAGGCCAGGAGCCGGTACCCCGTGCTTTGGCCGGGAGCCTCTGTGTAGACGGTCCCGTCCGGACCGATGATGGGGCTCGACGGACCGTACTGGGGAACGCGCATCGACCAGCGCTTGCTGCCGTCGGGACGGATCGCGTACAGGTACGGGAGCGTGCTGGTCCCGCCGGAGGCGGCGTAGATCGTTCCGTCGGCGCCCAGCGCCGGCGTGCCGACGAACGGGCTCCCTCCGTTCGAAGAAAACGTCCATCGGGAGGCCCCCGCCGGCGTCACTGCGTAGAGCTTCCCGTTCGCCGCGGCAGCGTAGATGGTTCCGTCGGCGGCAACCACGGGACCGGTGAGGAGCCCCGTGCCGGTGGTGAACGACCACCGGACGGCGGGTTTGGCGTGGGGCCCGACGAGTCCGCTCCGCGCGATGCGGGTCGGACAGCGGCCCAGGGCCGGCCAGGGTGCGCCCGCCTGGAGGCCGCGCGTATCGCCGCAGGCGTCCACCGGCACGGGCGGTGCGATCGGTTGGCAGGTGCGCGACAGGAGCTCGCAGCGATCGCCGGCGGTGCAGGTGCCGCACAACCCGCCGCACCCGTCGGGACCGCAACGCTTGCCCGCGCAGCTGGGGACGCAGGCGCCGCAGGCTCCCCCGCCGCAGCCGAGCGCCGTGAGGCCCGTCGCGTCGCCGCGGACGTAGATCGTTCCGTCCGCGCCGATGGTCGGCGTTCCTCTCGATCGTCCGAACGGCAGCGTCCAGCGGATCGTTCCGTCGGGGTTGACGGCGTAGAAGTTCTCGTCATACGAGCTCAGATAGATGGTTCCGTCACCGCCGATCGAGACGCCGCCGATTCTGGTCTCCGGTCGGGAGCGTCCAGAGCACCGCGCCGGTCGGTGCGATGGCGACCAGCGAGAAGTAAGAGGGGACGTAGATGGTGCCGTCGCCCGCCACCGCGGGGAGCGCGTAGACGTCGTCATCGAGGATGGTATTCCACCGGATCGCTCCCGTCGCGGGATCGAGCGCTGCCAGCCCTCCGTTTTCGAGCGGGCCGCGGGCGACCGACGGTCCCGCGTAGGCGGCGTAGAGGGTCCCGTCCGGTCCGATCGTGACGCCGACGTACGGGCTCTGCGCATTGATGACGCTCGTCTGCCAGAGCTGCGTTCCATCGGGCGCCATCGCGGTGATGCTCCCGTAGGTCAGGTAGAGCGTTCCGTCGCTGCCCATCGCGGGAAAGCTGTTTCCGGCGACACCGGCGCGCGTGAACCGCGGGCTGCCGTCGCTGCCGTTGAGGGCGGTCAGGGTTCCGTCGCTGCTGCCGGTGTAGACGGTCCCGTCGGCGCCGACCACCACGCCGCTCGCGCCGTTGCCCGCGACCCCCTTCCAGCGGACCGTCCCATTCGGCCTGACCGCCCACATCGGCGTGGTCCCGTCGTGGCTGTTGAAGAAGTAGAGCGTCCCGTCGGGGCCGATCGTCGGTGTGGTCGAGGGGAGAACATTGGTCATGGTCCAGGACGAGGTTCCGTCGGGGTGGAGCGCTTGCAGGCTGTCGGTCGAGGGCGACGCATAAGTGCCGAAGTAGAGCGTCCCGTCGCGGCCGATGACCGGATCGGTCTGGACCGAAGTCGGGAAGGTCCAGGTCGGCGAAGGCTTCTGCACGGAGACGACGCTGACCGCGCTCTGGTGCGCGTAGCAGCGGCCCGCCGTCGGCCAGGGCGCCTGTGGGTCGAGCCCGGTGCCGGGCGCGCAGCCGTTGGGCGTCTCCGTCACGCACTGGAACTTGGGCGTGCAATGCTGCCCGCTCGGGCAGGTGGCGCAGACGCCGCCGCAGCCGTCACCGCCGCAGGTCTTCCCGGCGCAGACAGGGACGCACGGCGCCGCCTCGATGGCGGCATCTCGCAGTTCGCCCCCCGTTCCGGACGCCATGTCTTGTCCGGCGTCGGACGGCGTCGGGTGCCCGGCGGTCCCTCCGTGCCCGGCCGCGCCTCCGTTTCCACTGGCGCCAGCGCGGCCCGCCGTGCCCCCGTTCCCGCCAGCGCCGGCCCGGCCGGCCGCGCCCGCCGTTCCCCCCGCGCCTCCACCCGCCGTTCCACCCGCGCCCCCGGCAGCGGTTCCGGTCGCGCCAGCTCGACCGCTCGATCCGGCGCCTCCGTCCGGGTTTCCCGCGCGTCCGGCCCCTCCGTCGGTGCGCGCCGTCGTGCCGCCGCCACAACCGGTGAGCAGCACGCCGAGGGCGGAAATGATGGCCGCCACCTCGCAACGGGCCTTCCGCCGGACCGTTCGACATCCCGCCATGCGCAGGATGCTCGCACGTGCATTGCCGCCAGGCCAGAGCCGGCCAGGCGCCTCGGCGACAGAGCGCGACGACGGCCGGCAATAGGCGCTGCAGCACGCGTCGTTAATTCTGCGTCAACGACTACATATATTCTGGACGGAGTACGAGGAGTGTGTGAGAAAGCGCACCCTCATGCGTGAACATTTTGGATTGGCGATGGTTTTCGTGGCAGCGGCGGGTCTCACCGCTGTTTCGGCTGGTTGCAGCAGTGATTCGAACGCGAACGGCAAGAACGGCGGCGCCGGTGGCGCTGCCGCCGGGGCGGCCGGCGGTGCTGTCGGCGGCGCGGCCGGAGCAGCCGGCGCGGCGGGTGGCCAAGCAGGCGCTGCCGGCGGCGCGGCTGGCGGAGTCGTGCTGACGGCCAAGCAGGCGCGCGGCGAGTACCTGGTCGACGCGGTCAACGCCTGCGGGGACTGCCACACGCCCCAGACGCCGGCCGGCCCCGACCTGACCCACTACCTGGCGGGTAACCCGACGTTCATTCAGCTTCCGACCGGCGACGCGTTGCCGACGCGCAACCTGACCAACGATCCGACGGGCCTCATGAACCGTACGGACGATGAGATCAAGAACATGTTCCAGAACGGCCTGCGGCCCACCGCGACCGGGTCCGAGCCCCTGAACCCGGTGATGCCGTACTACGTGTTCCACAACATGGACGCCGATGACGCCGACGCGATCGTCGCCTACCTGCGGACGGTGCCGGGCGTGAACAACGCGATCCCGCGGCGCGCGACATCCTTCGACGTACCGGCGCCGGCGCCGCCGCTGGACGTGACCAAGCTGCCGGCACCCCCGGCCACCTACCCGAACCTGGGCAGCGCGATGCGCGGGCAATACCTGGCGGCCAGGGGCGGTATCTGCGTCGAGTGCCACACCAAGCACCTCGACCCCGGATCGGCGACGGTCCTCGACGAGGCGCACTTCTTCGCGGGGGGCGAGGACTTCTCGTCGCTGTTCGCCAGCACGCTGATGATCCACCCCGTCTCGAAGAACATCACGTCTGACAACGCGACGGGCCTCGGGACCTGGTCGGTCTCCGACATCGTCACGGTGCTCAAGCAGGGCAAGGCCAAGGACGGCTCCGGCATCTGCCCGCCCATGCCGGTCGGACCGAACGGGGCCTTCGGGCACCTGACCGATGCGGATGCGACCGACATCGCGAACTACATTCACTCGCTGCCTCCGCAAACCAACGTGGTCGTCGACATGTGCAGCTGGCCGCCCGGCGCGCCGGCGGCCGGCGGCGCGGGCGGCAACGGCGGCGCTGCGGGCGGCAACGGCGGCTGGAGGGCGCTGGTGGCAACGGCGGCGCTGCTGGCGGCAACGGCGGCGCTGGTGGCAACGGCGGCGCTGGCGGCCAGTAAGTCACGGATGGTGCGACGGGCGGCTGACCTCGCCGCCGTCACGCTGTTGGCGCTCGGTTGCGGCGGCGGCGCGGCGGCGCCTCACGATGCAGCGGTTACGTCGGACGTCTCGGTCCTTGTGGTGGACGCCGCGGCCGCCGCGGCCGACGCGGCGTCGGCGGTCGACGCGGCGTCGGCGGTCGACGCGGCCGCCCCGCCGGTGCCATACCCGCGTCCGAGCTATCAACAGCTTTCCGAGACGGGCCTCTTCAGCGACATCAGCTCGCTGACGGTCGACGCCTCGGCGATCCCGTTCGAGCCGACCTACAAGCTCTGGTCGGACGGCGCCACCAAGCGCCGCTGGGTACGGCTGCCGCCCGGGACGAAGATCGACACCTCCGACATGGACCACTGGGTCTTCCCGATCGGGACCCAGTTCTGGAAGGAGTTCTCCCTGAACGGGGTGTTGCTGGAGACGCGGCTGGTCGAGCGCTACGGCGCCGGCCCCGACGACTACTGGCTGGGCGCCTTCGTCTGGAACGCCGAACAGACCGAAGCCGCCTTCGTGCCCGACGGAGAGCAGAACATCGCCGGGACGATGCACGACGCGCCGGCGCAGAAGGACTGCGGGGCCTGCCATCGCGGCGACGCGGGCCGCGTGCTGGGGTTCTCCGCCATCCAGCTGTCGGCCGCGATCAACGGGCCGGACCTGCAGTCCCTGAACGCGGCGGGCCGCCTGTCGAACGCGCCGGCCGCCGGTGGCTACCCGCTGGGCGCCGACCCGGTCACGGCGGCCGCGCTCGGGTACCTGCACGCGAACTGCGGGCACTGTCACAACCCCAACGGCACCTCCTGGCCCGACACGCAGATGGTCCTGCGCTCGGTGGTGGCCGACGCCGGGCTCGACGCGTCAGCGGTCTATCGATCGCTCGTGAACGTCCCCTTGCAGTACTGGCGAGGCGGCGCGATCACTGTCCGCGTCTCGCCGGGCCAGCCGGATCAGAGCGCGGTCGTCGCGCGCATGTCGGCGCGAGGGAGCGACGACCAGATGCCGCCGCTGGCGACCGAGATCACCGACACCGCCGGCCTGGAGACGGTCCAGCAATGGATCTCGGGCCTCGCGCCCTGAACGGTTCGAACCAGGGAGGCCCGGTCGAAGACGGTTGCCTGGCGAGCGATCAGGTCTGCCCCTCCACCTGCCGCCCCATCGTTGCCGCTTCTGAGATAAAGTGGACGTTAGTTCTTCAACGGCGGTGTGGAAAGGTGAGGCGGCGAAACATGAGGCTCATCGATAGGGTCGCTGCGGGTGTGGTGGTGGCCGTGTCGCTCGGCGGAGCCGGCTGCGGCTCGTCCGTCGGAGGGCCCGCGCCCGTCGGAGGGACCGCGTCCTTCGGAGGGCCCGCGGCGATCACCGCCTTCCCCAATCCGACGCTCACCGTGAAGTACGACGCCGGCGGCCTCGTTGCGACCCTCGACTACCCGGACATCGCCCGTTGCGACCTCCTGAACGCTGACGCTTTTGCGCGCCTCAATGGGCAATCGGTCCCGCTCTTCCCCGGGTCGCTGCAGATCATTCCACCCAATGGTGACGACGGTTCTGTCATCTGCACGCATCCCTCGGTGACGTTGCCCCCGTTTCCCACCGACCTGCCTCCACCCTGGACCCTCGAGATCGGAGATCCGACGGAGGTTTTCGCCGCGACGTTCGCACCCGGGCCCATCAATCCTTTCACCGTGGGACCGGGCATCACGCCGGTGCTCACCTCCTCGGTCGACAGCCTGACCGTGCAGATCCAGCCGCCGGCCGGCGGGGCGACACCCGCCTCCGCGCGGGCCACCTTGACCGACGCCGATGGTCAGTTTTTTACGACCGTGGGCGCGGTCGGTGCGTCCAGCATCGTGTTCGGCGACGCCGTCGCCCCGGGATCGCACAACGGCCCAATCACGGCCGAGATCGACGTCGATTTCGTCGCGACGGTCGGCCTGATCAACTGCCAGGCCCCGAAGTGTGCGCTGGTCCAGGAGGGCTCCTGCGGGCCGTGGTCATCCATCCCCGGGGATCCCGGGCCCGGCGTCCCGTGCGCCGGCCTCGTCATATCCTCGACGACGACCGTGCTCTCGACCGAGCTGGCGTGCCCGCTGCCCTCGTCGACCGGGGAATGTGACTGAGCGCGTCCACCCCAGATGCCGTCAGTGTCCCAGTCTCAGCGCTGTTCGTGACGCAGCTCCCGCTAGATTCACCGCGGTTTGTCGGGGGTGTCTGGCCGTTTTTTGTGCGACTCGCAGAAGGGGAAGCGATGTATCCTGGGCCAATGTGTAAAGTCTGGCTTGTCATACTGGCTTTGCTCGCGGGGACGGCGGCTGCCAAGGCGGAGACCATCGCCCTGTTGCCGGCCCAGGGAATCAACGTCGAAGGCGGAACGTTGGATGCGGCGCGGGACATTCTGGAAGGCGATCTGGTGCGCGGGGGGCGCGCGGTGATTCCGGTCGGCGATCCGACAGCGCAGGGGATTTCGCCCGAGCTGGCCGTGCGGGCGGGGCAGGAAGCGAAGGCTGACTTCGCCGCCGTCCTTCATCTCACCCGACTCGGGACGAGCTCGCGCGCGCGGCTGGTGGTCTACCGGGTGCCGTCCGGCGAGACCGTCTACATGGCAGATCTGACGGCGACGTCCGCCGACGATCTCAACGGTGTGCTCGAACGACTGGCCCTCGGATTCGCGTCGAACAGCTCGCCCGCCAGGACGGCGGCGCTCGGTAACCTGACGGAAGCCGAGGCCGCGCCGCCCGTCGTCCACAGCGTGAGAATCCGCGGTGGCGCGAGCGTGCTCGGACTCGCCGCCTTCAATCGGCCCGACGGATCGCGCAGCCCGGCCGCGGGGGGCGTCAACGCGTTCGTCTACTTCGACGCCGAATTTCTGCTCTGGGACGCTTCCATCGATCTGCTGGGCCACGACGGAAATCTGCTGTTCGACGCCGGGGTGGGCGTCTACTACCCGCTGTCGGCGGCCACCGTGTCTCCCTACATCGGAGGGTCCTTGCGCTGGAGCGCGGAGACCTTCGGGGGAGCCGGCGCGAGCGGAATCTCACCGGAGGCCGTGGTTGGCTTGATCGTGGGGAGAACCTCGTCCTCCCAGCTCCGGCTGCAGATGGGCTACTTCTTCGACCTCTTCTCCGAGCAGCCTTCGATCAACAACGCCGCGGTCGCGCCGGGAAGCTCCGGCACCTACGTCAACGGCATCATCTTCAGCCTGGGATTCTGTACCCGGGTGTGAGCGAAATCGCCCGCCGCTGGGTGCTCCCGGCGGCGGACGATCGCCGTCGTTAGGGGCTGTCGATCTCGGCGCAGTTCAGGGCCTGTCCCTGACCGGTGCAATGAAAGACGGTCCCTCTGATGCGGAAGAACCCCTGCGTGATCTTCGTCAAGGTGTAACTGCCATCCTCGTTCTTCGCGATGCTCGAGTACGTGCTGGCACAACCAGCGGTCAGCGTGGCGAACACGAGGAGGACTTTGATGAGGTTGGACTTCATTTCTCGGTCTCCTGGACCGTGATCTCCTGGCACTCCGCCTTGGTCGGCGTCGCCGGACAGAGCCATGCGGCCGCAATGTTGTTGCGCGAGCCGACCGCGTAGAGTGAGCCGTTTCCGGTGGGAGCAGTGCCGTGAATGGCCGTGGCGCAACCGGAGACTGCAAGGAGCCCAAGGACGCCGAACACCCCAAACTTCCGTACCCATTGCTTCATCATCGACCTCTATTGGTTAGGAGCACCGAGAGACCACCCCGGCAAAATGCAACCAGCGTATCTTCGAGGAACGATGAACTTTGTCAAGAGAGGGGGCTCTTGCTTCTTTCCGATCCATCACTAGCGGGGGCAAGACATCGCGTGTCAGACCCGGTCCGTCGACCGTCCCTCTTCGCCGGGCGTGGCGTGGTCGGGACTTTGGCCTGGGTCGCTTCGTCGATGATCGCCGTCGCCACCACCGTGATCGCGGCGAGACGGGGGCGCGGGTGGGGTGCGGCGCTCTCCGCAGTCGCGCTCGCCACCGGCTACCTGTTCATCCCCTGGATACGCGCGGCCAGCGACCGGGCCGAAGCCAGGCATCGGCGGCGAATCGAGGGGACGCTGACCGTGGACGAATGGGGCGTCAGGCGGGTCGGAAAGGACTTCCACGAGGAGATCGCCTGGAGGGATCTCGCCTGGGTCCGCATCTACACGACCAGCGACGGGCCAAGCGCGGAGGACTTCTTCTTCGCGCTCGGAGGAGCCGACGGAAAAGGGTGCCTCGTCCCCAACAGCCTCGCCACGACATCAGGCCTTCTGGCGACGTTACAGAGGCGCTTGCCTGGCCTCGACAACGCGGAGCTCGCGCGGGCGGCAGGCTCGGTGACGGAGGCCTGGTTCACCGTGTGGACCCGTCCGGAGGCGACGCCGGGGGCGTAGTCGCGTCCGGGTCACCTGGCCTCGCGTCGGCGGCTGACTTACGTTGTCGGGACTGAAGGGAGTTCAAGGATGCGCTTTGACATCGTGCCCGGCGCCACGTTTCCCGACTACGAGCTGCCCGATCACACCGACACGCCGCGCAAGCTGAGCGAGCTGCAGGGGGACGATCCCCTCATCCTCACCCTGGCGCGCGGCCACTACTGCCCGAAGGAGCACCAGCAGCATCTCGAGCTCGCGGCGTTCTACCCGCGGATCGCCGTCGCCTACACCCAGGTCGTCACCATCGCCACCGACGACCACCACACGTTGCAGGAGTTCCGCGCCTCCGTCGGGGCGCAGTGGACCTTTCTCTCCGACCCGGAGCGAAAGGTGCAGAAGGACCTCGACATCCAGGAGTACACCGACCCCGAGAACGACCCGATGATCCCGCACACCCTCGTGCTCAAGCCGCGCCTGGTGATTCACAGCATCTACAACGGGTACTGGTTCTGGGGACGCCCGTCGGTGGCCGACCTCTGGCACGATCTCCGTGTCGTCACCAGCGAGATCCGCCCCGATTGGGACCTCGCCGCGCCTGGCCTCCGGAAAGCCTACGACGCTGGCGACCTTTCCCCGTTTCACGGGTTGAACAAGCGGAAAGGCCAGAAGCCGTCCTCAGGCTGACCGCTCACAGTCGACGACGAGCTCGCGGCGTCAGGGGCCATGGATATCTCCCGGCGTCGATTGAGGCTAAAGTGCCGATTTGGAGGCCTCATGCGGTGTGTCGGAGTCGTCGTTGGTGTCTCGTTGCCGTTCCTGATGCTGGCGTCCGCCCGGGCGCAAACTCCGCAGCAGCCCTGGGGACCGCCGGATTCGACGGCACCGAGCGTCGCCGTCCCACCGTACGGGGCGCCGGCCGGTGCGCCTGCCCCGCCGACGGTCGCCGGGCCGAATCCGTACGGGCCGCCTCTCGCCGAGACCGAGCGGACGGCCAACACGTCGATCTACGCGGAGGGCCTCGGTCCGGCATTTCTCTACTCCCTGAACGTCGATCGCATCGTCGGCGATTTCGCGCTCCGCGTCGGATTCAGCTACCTGTCGCTGACGGTGAGCTCGACGTCGTCATCCGGAACGTCCACCGACACCGGTTCGCTCCTCTTGGTCCCGATCACCATTTCGTATCTGGGGATCGGTTCGAAGAAGAACATGCTGGAGCTCGGCGCCGGCGCGACCATCATTCACGTCCACGCCGGGGCCACCCTGTTCGGCTTCAACTCGGGGACCTCGAGCGCGAGCGCGAGCGAAACGACCGCGACCGCCGTCGCCCTCATCGGCTATCGACTGCAGCCGCCGGACGGCGGGTTCATGATGCGGGTGGGCCTGTCGCCGATCTTCGGCAGCGGTTTCGTCATCGCCCTGCCTTACATCGCGCTGGGCGGTGCGTTCTAGCGCCTGGCGTGTAGGGGGAGCGACCGCTCCAGTCACCCGCCGTCCGGTCGACTAGAATCGCGGCGGTCGGCCTCCGCATGTGGGTGTACATCTTTTGGCGAGAGGCGGTTCGCAGTCTTCTGCGGCACAAACTGCGGAGCGCGCTGACGACGCTCGGGATCACGATCGGCATCGCCGCCGTGGTGCTGGTCGTCGCCATCGGACAGGCCGGAAAGGAGCGCGCGGAGAACGCGCTTCAGGCGCTCGGGGACAACCTCGTCTGGGTGGAGGCCGGCTCGCGCAACATCGCCGGCGTCCGGACCGGCACCCACGGGACGACCTCGCTGACGATCGACGACGCCGAGGCCATCCGCCGCGAGGTTCCTCTCATCAAGAGCATCGCGCCGCAGATCGACGGGACGGTCCAGTTGATTCGCGGCAACCGAAACTGGAGCACGCGATTCCGGGGCGAGTCGCCCGACTACCTGGCCATCAAGAAGTGGAAGATCGCGAAGGGGATCTCCTTCACGGACGAGGACGTCGAGCAATCGGCGAGCAAGGTCCTCATCGGGCAAACGGTCCGCGAACAGCTCTTCGGCGCCGAGGATCCCATCGGCGGGATCTTCCGGGCCTCGGGGCAGCTGTTCGAGGTGATCGGCACGCTGGCGCCCAAGGGGCAGTCCGCCGACGGGCGAGATCAAGACGACTGGATCCTCTTGCCGTACACCACCGCCCACAACAAGCTGCGAGGCAAGGGCCCCATGTGGCTCGACGACATCCTCTGCTCGGCCGTCTCTCCCGCCGCGGTGACCCCGGCCATCGACCAGGTGATCGCGCTCATCCGTCAACGGCATCACCTCGGCGCCGGGGAAGAGGATGACTTCAACATTCGCCGTCCCGACGAAGTGCTCAAGGCGCAGACCTCGGCGAGCGATGCGATGGCCGCGCTCCTGCTGTGTGTCGCGTTGATCTCGCTGCTCGTGGGAGGCATCGGGATCATGAACGTCATGCTGGCGTCGGTCACCCAGCGCACGCGGGAGATCGGCATCCGCATGGCGGTGGGAGCGACCGGACTTTCGATCGAGCTTCAGTTTCTCAGCGAGGCCGTCATCCTGGGCCTCTTCGGCGGACTCACCGGCATCCTCGCCAGCGCCCTTGGCGCGTCCGGCGCCGAGCGTGCGCTGGAATGGCCGATCTCGATCTCGGTCTCCGCGATCGCGGTCGCGGTCATCTCCTCGGTCGGCGTCGGGGTCTGCTCCGGTCTTTACCCGGCGTGGCGGGCGGCTCGGTTGGATCCGATCGAGGCGCTGCGCCACGAATAGGTCGACATGACAGCCACCGCCGCGGGCGGCGCGGGTGATAAAGTGCCAATGATGCCCAGGCAGGGAGTTGGCTGGCTTGCCGCCGCGCTGTGCGTTGCCGGTTGCGCGGTCTACACCTCGGGGATTCACTCCGACGCGTCCGTCCAGGCGGGGTCCGCCTATCTGTACGGGCGGTTCTTCATGAACGCGCTGCCAGAAGAGGGTGCGATCGCGGGGGGCCGCCAGTCGATGGGGATGGTGATCCGCTGCCAGAGCGGCTCCTCGTACACGCTTGGCTCGCTCGACAAGCGCGATGTCCAGGTGCTGGAGATCAAGCCGTCGCGGTGCTGGCTGGACGAAGTGATCTTTGCCGATGAAAACGGCATCGTTCGCAAGCGGCTCAAGGTGCCGCCGGAGATGCAACGACCGCACGACTTCACGGCCGGGCGGGTTCATTACATCGGCGACTATTTCGCGAAGGGCGATCTCTCGTTCCAGCTCGCGGCGAACACGGAACACTGGGAATGGACGATGAGCGCGGCCGCCGGCGACCGCTACGAAGCGACAACCGTCGAAATGAAGCGGGCGTTCCCGAACCTGGCGTCGCTGCCGGTGGACGACCTGCGCCTCATCCCCGCGTCCGAGCGCAAGCGCGGCAACGGCATCGGCCCGTCGCCGGGCGAGCCCCCCACGTCGCCCGCGCGCGTCGCCCGGTTGGCGCCCTACATCAGACGCAGCTACGCAACGCCCGCCCAGTGCGAGGCCGCCTGCCCGACGGGGCAGTGCTTCCCCTACCGGGGCGAGTCGGGCCCCGCGATGGCCTGCGTGATCCGCTGCGACCGCAACAGCGACTGTCCGACCGGTCTCGCCTGCAACTGCCCCAACAGCGAGAGCGGGGCAGGGCCGGACTGCCGCCCGATCGCCGCTGCGCCGAAAGACCCGATGGATCGGATCTGTCTCACGCCCCGGGCCGCCTGGCAGCCATGACCCGAGGTCAGCGTACGGCCGCAAACGATGTTTGCCGTGCTGAACGTGCTGATGCTGGCGACGGCCGCCTCCGTCGCGGGGTGCGCGGGACCGTCCATGAGCGTCGGGGCTCGGATTCCGACGTCGCGGCTGACGGCGATTCCGGCGATCGGGGAGACCTTCGAGTTCGGCGCCGACGGGACGCTCACCCCGCGGGACGACATGGCCGCGCTGGCGGCGCAGAGCATCAACGATTCGATCAACTACCGGCTGCGCGTCCACGGGGTCCGGATGTTCACCTGGGACGTCGTCAAGAAGCTGCCGGACGCGCACGACTTCTTCGAATGGAGCGCCCACTCGATGGAGGAGATCATCCTCGAGCTCCTCGGCAAGTCGGAGCAGGAGCATGCGTCCGTCGCCGACTTCAGATATCGCGCCGACCTCGGGACCTGGCGGCGGAGCCTGGCGGCCGATTACCTGCTGATCTCCTACTTCATCAACGGATACGACACCCGGGCGCGCCTGCGCAGCTGGACCGCCACCGAGCATGCGGCGCGCCGGGCGCTCGCCTGCATCGTCGATCTGTCGGACGGGCGAATCGTCTGGTGTCGGTTCACCGACGCTGAGACCGACTTCGTCCTCTCGCGGAACGGCGCCCAGGAGGTCGTCGACCGCCTGCTCGAGGCGATGCTCGCCCGCGCCAATCGGGTCGAGCGGGGCCAGTAGCGTTGGTTCAGGGGCGAATCGCGAGCGCCCGAGTTTCGAAGGCGCGGTCAGCCGGTGGGCTCGGAGGATGGCTTGCTGGAGACCACGCGCTCGTCCAGGGCGAGCACGAGATCGTGCACGCTCACCGGCTTGACGAGATGGCAGTTGAAGCCGGCGTCCGCCGCCCGCAACCGGTCCGTCGGTTGGCCATATCCAGTCGCCGCGATCAGCGTCGCGCTCTGTCCGTGCTCCGCGCGGAGCGTCTTCGCGAGCTCATAGCCGTCCAGATCCGGCAGGCCGATGTCGAGGACACCGGCGTGTGGCGAGAAGCTGCGCCACCTCGCCAGAGCACCGTTGGCGTCGTGGGCGATCTCCGTCTGGAAGCCCTCGTCCTGGAGCGCCTCGGACAAGAGCTCCGCGATGTCGACCTCATCGTCCACGACGAGGACGCGAACGCTGGCCCGCGCGTCGGACGGCTGTGGCGAGATTTCGCGCTTCGGTCCGTCGACGTGGACCACCGTCGGCAGATCGACGGTGAAGGCGGCTCCTCGGGCCAGACCCTCGCTCTGCACCGAGATCGAACCGCCATGTCGCTGGACCAGGTTCTTGACGATAGCCAGGCCGAGGCCGAGCCCTCCCTGGAGCGCGTTGCGCACGCGGTCGGCCTGCACGAAGGGTTCGAAGATTCGATCGAGCTCGGTGCGCGCGATCCCACGGCCGTTGTCACGGACGATGACCTGCACGCGGCCGGGCGTGCATCCAACGAGGACCTCGATGCGTCCCCCGGCGGGGGTGAACTTGGCGGCGTTGGTGAGCAGGTTGCCGAAGATCTGCGCCAGGCGGACGGGATCTCCCAGCAAGGTGATGCCGTCGGCGCCGGCGACGGTGAGGGTGTGGCGGCTGCGGGTGACGAGGGGGGCCGCCATCTCGGCCGCGCGTTCGAGGACCGAGTTGAGCGAGGTGTATTCCCGCCGCAGCTCGACGTGACCGTGGGTGGCGCGCGAGATGTCCAGGAGATCGTCGACCAGCCGCGCCAGGTGTCGCGTGTGCCGGTCAATGATGTTTCGCTCGCGGGCGGCGCTCGGGTTGCGGCCGAGGAGCTCGACCGCCGTCATGATCGGCGCCAGAGGGTTCCGCAGCTCGTGTCCCAGGACCGCGAGAAAGTCGTCCTTCCGGCTCGCCGCCTCGAGAACATTCGCCGTTTGGAAGATCGTCCCGACGATGTTGGCCGCCGTCCGGATGAGGACGCGATCCGTCCCGGGATGGAGCGGCCGCCGTCGCCCCGCCAGCAGTCTGCCGTGCTCGGCTCCGGTGGTGATCTCCGCTTCGAGGCACCAGAGCTTGCCCTTCGAGAGGAACACCTCGGCGTCGCCGCCGTCCGCATCCACGACCGTCACGGCTCTGACCTCTTCCAGCTGAGGCGCGTCCATCGCCACGCGGTCGAGGGAAGCCCGCTCCTTCGAGGGTGACCCGGGGATGCTCAGATAGACGAGATCACAGTCGAGCGCGGTCGGAAGCGCGTCCAGCACGATGTCGAGCGCCTCGTCGGGCGTCCGGCCGACGCACATGGACGGCAAGGCGTTCAACGTCGCGAGATCGCGGATGCAACGCTGAAGCCGCGTGGTCCCTTCGTCCGGGCTGGGTGGCAGCGGAGCGGCCATTCGCTCAGCTGAGCGTGCGGCGCTGCTGCAGCTCGCGCAGCATCTCCTCCGCGGGCGTATAGAAGGGATTTTCGTGGACCACGCCGTTCATCACGGTCAGCGGGTGCGCCCGCAGGAGGTCCATCACCAGGGAGCCGCTCAGACGCCGGACGTCATAGACACAGACGGTCGGAGTCTTGCCCCGGTTGAGAACCTCGTTGACGCTCGCCTCGTAGGCGACCAGCTGCTCGATGCCCGGTGGCGCCGCGTGCACCCAGCCCATCTGACCGACGAGGCGCATGGGCGGGCGGCCGCTGGCCGCGTGATCCCGAAGCATGTCGGCGAGCGCCGCCATCATCCGGTCCTGATCGAACGAGCCGCCCTTGAGGTGGGCGTCCTTCCAGGTCGTGACCTGCAGGAGATCCGCCGCGGGGGCCGCCGCTCCGAGGCGCGCCTCATGCGCGTCGCGGTGGTCCGGATCGACGATGTAGACCGCCTTTTCTCCGCGGCGCATCCCCTCGACCAGGAAGGGATCGATGACCGCGCGCTCTTCTGCAGGTCCCGTGACGAACGCGCAGGCGTGAAAGTGGTTGCGGAACTGCGCGTGGGCAAGCGAGGTGGAGAGCGACATGAGGCATTACCCTAATTGCGGAGACCCGGTGCGCAAGGGGGCTGCCCCGAATTTCGTCCAACCTCGATGTGGGCCCCTAGTGGGCGCTCCCACCCCTGCTGGCGGTGTGCGGCATCACCAGATCGAGGTCGCCGTCGAAGACGCAGACCCGGTTTCCACCCAGCCGTTTGGCTCGATAGGCCGCCGCGTCGGCGTTGGCGAGGAGCTCGTCGCTCGATTGCCCCTCCGATCCGTCCAGGGCGGCGATCCCGATGCTCATCGAGACATCGATCCCCTCTGGCCAGAGCTGTCGGATCCGGTTGAGGAAGCGCTCCGCGAAGGCGCCACCTTCGGCGACGCTCGCGTGGGCGAGGATGGCCACGAATTCATCACCCCCGTAGCGGGCCGCGAGGTCAGTGTCGCGAATCATGCCGCGCAACAGCTCCCCGATCGCCTGGAGGATCCGGCTTCCCACGACATGGCCATGTCGATCGTTGATGGTCTTGAGCTTGTCGACGTCCATCATGACGACCGCCGATGTCGCGCCATATCTGGAAATGCGAGACTGCTCGAGCGCCAGGCTTTTCAGCAGCGCGCGCGCGTTGCTCAGCCCGGTGAGGGCGTCGACTTCGGCCTCCAGGCGCAGCTCCTTGTGCAGCAGCCCCTGTTTCAAAGCTCGCTCGACCCGCGCCAGCAGCTCCGACGTCGCGTACGGCTTTCGCAAAAAATCGATGGTCTCGGGGTTGAGCCCCTGGATGCGGAGCAGGAGGTCTTCGGCCGCCGAAAGGAAGAGGATGGGGACGAAGGAGGTTCGGGGATCGGCATGGAGGTGTTGTGCAGCGTGGAAGCCGTCGAGAATCGGCATGTGGCCGTCGAGCAGGATCAGAATCGGGTGGCGTGCGGCGCGCCTGCGTGAGCAGGTCCTCGCCGTTTCGGGTCAGCACCACCTCGAAGCCCTCGTCGCTCAGGAGATCGTCGATGATTGCCCCCTGGTCGACGTCGTCCTCGGCCACGAGGATCCGGCGTCGTTTGCCAGTCGAGCGGTGGAAGAGCGGAACGGCCGGCCAGGCGACGTCCCCTGGCGGCTGGCGGGGGAGCTTCATCTCGTCGCGAAGGCCGTCGCCGAACTGCAGCTCGAGCAACATCGCCAGCAGCCGACCTTCGAAACGCGCGTCCACGACCTCGGTCTGAAGGACCTCGCGCGGGCGTTCCGACTGAACGATGACGACGCCCAGACAACGCGACCCGGCCACGAGCGGAATCACCACCACCGCGCCCAGGTGATCGGGCAACAGATTGGCGATCGGCTCGAGCAAGGTCGAACGTCGCACGTCCTCGATGGCGACGATCTCGCGGCTCGAGAGGGCCGCGGTGATCTCCGGGTAACGGGCGAGGTCGATGCACAGCTCGGTCAAGTCCGGCGCGTCGGTCGACGACACGACGCGGGCGTCGTCGTCGACAAGAACGCACGACCCTCGATCGCCGAAGCGCTTGACCAGCATCCGGGTGCCCTCGCGAACCAGCGCCCGGCCACCTCGCCCAACCTCCGCCAGGAGGCGTTCGAGGTTATCGCTTTCGCTCGTCAATCCGTGCTCCGTTTCCAACTGGCGATTTGCAAGATCTCGTACAACTGCTCGCGTGGCAGGTGACGAGGCCGGATCCCCCGGCCCTCGTCACCTGACGTCACCGTCGCTAGCTCTTACGCGCGGAGCCCCGGCGACTGTCGGGAGAGCCAGACTCGTCGCTCTCGAACGGGCGACCCCCAGCCTGCCGCCGATCGGCCTCTTCGACGCGGTCTTCGCGCTCTTCGATGTCGTCGATGTCCTCGATGCCATCAGGGTTCCCGGGCATCTTCTCGGAGGGCGAAGGCTGCGCGTTCTTGGTCTGATCAGACATGGTGTCGTCCTTTCTCCAGTGACCTCCACGGTCCAGCTGCGCGATCAGGTCTTCCACCGCGCATTTCCTTGATGTCAGCCTGTGGCCTATTTTTCGCGACGGAAGCGGACGACAGCTTTTGTTTCTTGCTCCGGCGGCACCGCAGTTCCCGATGTCGATTGTCGAGCCGTCTGCCCGGCGAGCTGCGACTTCGAAACGGGATGTCGCCTATCAAAGCCGTTCGTCTGTTGGTCTGCGGGTCGCTCGCGACCCTGTTCATGGCCATTCCATCAACGCAGGCTCTGGCGGCGGCCGGCGACGGATGGGGCGCGAGTTGGAGCTTCGGTCCGGTTCATCCCACCACCACCAACCACATCATCTACACGAAGACCACGATGGTGCCGGGGCGCCTGCCGACGTGGCCGTCGGGCGTGGGCCCGCTGTTCATCTGGCCTGGCCTCTCCAACCCCACGAGCGACCTCATCCAAACCACCGGGGATGCTTGGGGGGACAACGCCTCGGCTTGCGGCGCCAAGGCCGGTCAGTGGTGCCTGGAAGCGTCGGTCTTCGGCAGCTTTGGCCAGCGCAGCGGTCCGAGCGTCTCCATCGACCCCGACGATCAGATCACCATCGAGTACAAGCTGGGGTCGGACAACAACACCTGGACCCAGACGGTGACCTCCCAAAAGCTGGGGAAGGTGGTGTCGACGCTGACGAGCACCAGCGGCCTGATGTACGGCGGCGGCTTCGGCTTCGCCACCGAGGCCGACGCCAACTCTTACACCATCGACACCCAGTATTACCTCTGCACCGAGATCCACCTCGCGGCGGCCGATCCGGCCTTTGGAAAAACGGGCGTCGGTGGCATCGGCGCGAAGATGGGCGCGACGGGCACCGGCTCCGGCATCGGCACCATCAAGAATCTCCACACGCCGGACAACGGCCTCAC
Organism: uncultured Pseudomonadota bacterium; assembly: GCA_963819375.1. Classification (GTDB taxonomy): domain Bacteria; phylum Myxococcota_A; class Polyangia; order Fen-1088; family Fen-1088; genus JADGRB01. Next base: position 156,268 of record CAWFVU010000002.1, read on the forward strand.
CTGGCTGGCGGACCTCATCACGCTGCCCGCGATGAACCCGATGGGCACGCAGACCCCGGCCCCCGCGTACAGCTGCGGGACCGGCGGAACGGGCGGCAGCAGCGGGACCGGCGGGAGCACCGGGACCGGCGGCAGCACAGGGAAGGCCGGCAACTCGGGCAGCGGCGGCAGCGGAACGGGCGGCAGCGCCGGCAAGGGCGGCAGCGTCGGAACGGGTGGCGGCACCGGGACCGGCGGCAAGGGCGGCTCCGGCGGCGGCGGCACCATTGGCAGCGGCGGGAAGACCGGCACGTCGGGCAGCGGCGGGAGTGTCGGCTCCGGTGGCAACAGCGGGGGCGGCGGGACGGCCGTGGCGGGAGCGACCGGGACCAACGGGAGCGGTGGAAGTGGCGTCTCGACGGGCACGGGCGGTCTCAATGGCAGCGGTGGCGCCAACCAGGGATCCGGCGGCGGCACGGTGGCCGGAACCGGAGGCACGCCGGGCATCAGCACCGGTGGGGCAACCGGAACGGGTGAGACCGGCGGATCGCCGGGTGCCGCGGACGACACGGCGGGCTGCAGCTGCGTCGTCGGCGCCGGATCCCCGGGCGGCGGGATGTTTGCCCTGGTGCTGTTGGGAACGCTCGCTCTGCGCGCGAGACGGCGCCGAGCCCGCCCCTAGTCTTTCGGCCGGCGCGCGAGGATCAGGCGTGGGTCGCCGTCGCGACCCCCGTGCCTCTCCACCACCAACTTATGCCAGAGGCGGGGGATTGCGGCAATCCCCGGGTCATGCTGCACGGTCGTTGATCATGACGAAGCATGCGGTGGTGATCGCTGGAGGCGGCCCGACGGGGATGATGTTGGCGGCCGAGCTCGCGTTGGCGCGCGTCGACGTCGCCATCGTCGAGCGGCGCGCCAGCCAGGAGCTCGCCGGCTCGCGCGCAGGCGGTCTGCATTCACGCACCATCGAGGTGCTCGATCAGCGCGGAGTCGCGGAGCGCTTCCTGTCGCAAGGGCAGGTCCTGCAGGTCGCGGGCTTCGCGATGGCGCCGCTCGACATCAGCGACTTTCCGACCCGCCACAACTACGGGCTCGCGCTCTGGCAGAACCACTTCGAGCGCATCCTCGCCGCCTGGGTCGGCGAGCTGCCGGTGACGACCTATCGCGAGCGCGAGGTGACGGGCTTCGCTCAGGACGAAGCCGGCGTCGACGTCGAGCTCTCCAATGGCGGTTCGTTGCGGGCGCAGTACCTGGTCGGATGCGACGGGGGCCGGAGCCTCGTCCGCAAGAAGGCCGGGATCGACTTCCCGGGCTGGGATCCGTCCGTCAGCTATTTGATTGCCGAGGTCCAGATGACCGGCGAGCCGGCCTGGGGCATCCGCCTCGGTGAAAAGGGCGTCAACGCCATCGGCAAGCTCGAGGAGGGGAAACGCGCGCGCGTGGTGTTGATCGAACCACGCGTCGTGCAGGGCGACGAGCCCAACGCTCCGACGCTGGACGACCTTCGCGAGGCGCTCGTCGCCGTCTACGGGACCGACTTCGGTGTTCACAACGTCACCTGGCTCTCGCGCTTCACCGACATGGCCCGGCAGGCGGCGTCGTACCGAGAGAGGAGGGTGCTCCTGGCCGGCGACGCGGCCCACGTGCATGCCCCGACGGGCGGACAGGGACTCAACATCGGTGTCCAGGACGCCGTGAACCTGGGATGGAAGCTGGCCCAGGTGGTGAGCGGCACCTCGCCGGAGAGCCTGCTCGACACCTACCAGGCCGAGCGGCACCCGATCGCAGCGCGCGTGCTCCAGACCACCATGGCGCAAACCGCGCTCAACCGCGGCGACGACCGGACGAAGGCCTTGCGCGAGACCATGGCCGATCTCTTGAAGATGGACGAGCCTCGCAAGCGATACGCCGCGATGATGTCCGGTCTCGACATCCACTACGACCTCGGCCCGGGCCACCCGCTGCTCGGGCGCCGCATGCCCGATCTCGATCTGGTCACCGACAGCGGGCCGCGGCGGCTGTTCACGCTGCTGCACCAGGCCCGGCCGGTCCTGCTCAATCTCGGTGAGCCCGGCGCTTTCGACCTCGCGTCGTCTCCTTGGGCGGACCGGGTGCAACGGATCGACGCGCGCTACGCAGGCGCGTGGGAGGTCCCGGTCCTCGGCGCGGTCGCCGCGCCCCCCGCCGTGTTGATCCGCCCCGACGGATACGTCGCCTGGGTCGCAGACGGCACGGACCGGGGTTTTCGCGACGCGCTCACGACCTGGTTCGGGCAGCCCGCTCACGGGTGAACCGTTCGAGCTCGACACGACCGGGCGCTGGCGCCGCGCGACGAAATCGATCCCTCGGCCCGTGGTACCGTGCTTCCGTGGAAGGAAACGAGGGCGATCCACCCGCGCCGCCGTCGACCTCCGAGCCTGCGGCAGAGGCCGATCCCGCCGCCAAGCCGCCGGCTGCCGAGCTGGCGGAGTTTCGGGCGCGGCTGGTGGCGCTGACACCGCGGGTCGTGGTGACGCCGGTCCTGATCGCGGCGAACGTGCTCGTCTTCGCGATCATGGTCGCGCGCGGCGTCTCGCCGTTGTCGCCCACCACCGACAGCCTGCTGGCGTGGGGCGCCAACTACGGACGGTTGTCGGCGAGCGGGCAATGGTGGCGGCTGGCGACGGCGATGTTCCTGCACGTCGGCGTGATCCACCTGCTCATGAACATGTGGGTGCTGTGGGATGCGGGCCTGCTGGTCGAGCGGATGCTCGGTCCCGTGGCGTTCGCCAGCGCCTATCTGCTCGCGGGGCTCGCCGGCAGCTGCGCCTCGGCCCTCTGGAGCCCCGACCGCTCGTCGGCGGGCGCCTCGGGCGCGATCTTCGGGATCTTCGGCGTGCTCGCGGCCTTCCTGCTGCGACAGCGGCGCGCGTTGCCGCCGGGCGCGCTGACCAGCCTCGGGCGAAGCTCGCTCTTCTTCGTCGGCTACAACGTGATCTACGGGCTGACGAATCCGAGCATCGACATGGCGGCGCATCTCGGCGGCCTGGCGGGCGGCTTCGTCGTCGGGTTGCCGCTGGTCCACGCGCTCACGCCCGACGCGCGCGCTCGGATGTGGCGCCGCGCGGCCGTCGTGACGGCGGTCGGGCTCGTCGCCGTGGGTGGGCTCTGGTCGCGGGCGCCGCGGCTCCTCGCGCGGCGCGCCGAGCTGTCGCTCGTGCGGCTCCAGCTCCCCGGCGCTTCGATCGGGTTTCCCGCGGGCAGGGATGGAAAGGATTGGCTCGACTACGACGGGGGCCGGATCCGAAGCGAGCTGACCGGCGCGGGTTACGTGCTTCTCAACTGGAGCACCACCGAGATGACGTCCGATACGGAGCAACGCAGGACGCTCAATCCCCTCGTCGAGGCGACCCAAAAGAAGCTGCGGACGGCCCTGACCTTGGAGGGGAGGGGGACGACGGTCGCTGGCCGCGAGGGACTGCACTACGTGATGCGCGACGCCGGCGGCAGAACCATCTTCACGACGAGCGTCTGGCCGTGCGGCGCGCGGGTGTTCACCCTCAGCGGTGGTTTCGCCGGTGCGGCCCTCGAGCAGGCGATGCGCGACAGCTTCACGTGCGAGCCGGACCCCGCGCGCGAGGGCAAGCGGACGGCGGTCGGCGTCGAGCTCGACGCGGGCCCGGACTTTGGATGGGTCGATGCGCCGGGCAAGATCGCCCTGTCGTCCTTGGCGGGCGAGGGGATGGGGGTCCTGCGGTTCCCGATAGACCGCACGACGGGAGGGGCCGGGGACGAATTCATGCGCGGTGTCCTGGTACGGATCACGAGCGACGGGAAGAGCGCGTCGAGCTTCGGTCCTGGCGCGCTCGAGCAGGGGCCCTACGCCGACCGCGTGGTCTGGCGCGGCCAAAAGAAGGACGGAGGCGGCAACGCTGTTCGCCTGCTGGCCGTCGGGATCGTGTGCGGCGCTGACCAGTATCTCGGCATGTACTACGGCAGCGCCGCCCTGCCCGAGGCGCGTGGCCTGGTGCCGCTGCTCGGGGCCCACTGCACCTCCACCCCCCAGAGACCGCCGTCGATCGCCCAGGTGGCGTCGGCGGCGTGCGCGCGCGGCGACAAGCGCGGCTGCGCGCGCAGGTGACGCGGGTCCACGTCTTCCCCGAGGGCCCGCGCTCGGCTACGGGATCGTCACCCGCGAGAGGCCGACGTAGTTCAGAGCGTAACCGGCGGTCGGAAGGTCGGAGAAGAGTCCAATCACTCCGACGTCGTACCTCCCCGGGTAGACCACCGTCGAGAACGTCGCGGTGGTGTCGGTGCACCCCTCGAGGTAGGTCGTGAAGCTGTAGCCCTGCGTCGCATCCGTCAGGACCACCTCCCCCCGCGCGTAGTTGTTCGTTGCCGGCGTCGCGCAGTTGGTCGAGTCGCTCACAGGGTTGGCCCCGTTCACCGTCACAGTCCCCGAAACCGGGCTCGCCTTCACGTCGAACGCCAGGTTCGCGACCGCCCCGTTCACCGCCAGCGCGCGGCTCGCGACGTACGGTACGGTCGGGAGGTCCGAGAAGAGCGCCCCGCCGACGGTGACCTCGTACGTGCCCGGGTAGACGACCGTCGAGAACGTCGCGGTCGTGTTCGTGCACCCCTGGAGGGAGGCCGTATAGCTGTAGCCCTGCGTCGTCTCCGTCAGCGTCACCGCGCCCCGCCCGTAGTTGGTGCCCGTCGCCGTCACCGCGCAGTTGCTCGAGCCGCTCGCGGGGTTCGCCCCGTTCAACGTCACCGTCCCCGAAACTGGGCCCGTCTTCACGTCGAGCGCCAGGTCGGCGACCGGCGCGTTCACCGCCAGCGCACTGCTCGCGACATACGCCAACTCCGGAAGGTCGGAGTAGAGCCCGCTGACAGCGACCTGGTAGGTGCCCGGGTAGACGGCCGCGGAGAACGTCGCGGTCGTGTTCGTGCAGCCCTGCAGGTTGGCCGCGAAGCTGTAGCCCTGCGTCGTCTCCACCAGGGTCACACTGCCCCGCGGGTGACCGGCGCTCGTCACCGCGCAGTCGCTCTGGTTGCTGGCCGGGTTCGCGCCGTTCAGGGTGACCGCTCCCGAAACCGGGCTCGTCTTCAGGTCGAACGCCAGGTTCGCGACCGCTCCGTTCACCACCAGCGCGCTGCTCGCGACGTACGCCGCGCGCGGGATGTCGGAGGAGAAGCCGCTGACCGTGACCTTGTACGTGCCCGGGTAGACGGCCGTCGAGAACGTCGCGGCCGTGTCGGTGCAGCCCTGCAGGATGGTGGTGAAGCTGACGCTCGTCGTCGTCTCCTTCAACGTCACCGTCCCCCGCGCAGTGGTGTCCGTCGCCGTCACCGCGCAGTTGGTCGAGTTGCTCACCGGGTTGGCGCCGTTGAGCGTCACCGACCCCGAAACGGGGCTCGTCTTCAGGTCGAACGCCAGGTTCGCGATCGGCCCGTTCACCACCAGCGCGCTGCTCGCGGGATACGGCGCGCTCGGGAGGTTGGAGGAGCCCCCGTTCACCCTCACCTGGTACGTGCCCTGGAGGACCGTCACCGAGAACGTCGCGGAGGTGGTCCCGCACCCCTGCAGGATGACTGGGAAGCTGGAGCCCGTCGTCGCGTCGGACAGGGTCACCCAGCCCCGCGGGTCCGTGGTGTCCCCCGCCGTCACGACGCAGGTGCTGGAGTTGCTGACCGGATTGGCCCCGTTGAGCGTCACCGTCCCCGAAACCAGGCTCGTCTTCACGTCAATCGCCAGGTTCCCACCCGCTGCGTCCACAACCAGCGGGCTGCCCGCGACATACGTCTCGCCTGGAAGGTCGGAGTAGGCGCCGTTGACCCTCACCTCGTACGTGCCCGGGTAGACGGCCGTCGAGAACGTCGCAGCCGCGTTCCCGCATCCCTGCAGGCTGGTCGAGAAGCTGTAGCCCTGGGTCTTCTCCCGCAGGGTCACCGTGCCCCGCGCGTAACTGGTGCCCGTCGCCGTGCAGTTGCCGGAGTTGCTCACCGGGTTCGCCCCATTGAGGGTCACCGTCCCCGAAGCCAGGCTCGCCTTCACGTCGAGCGCGAGCCCGGTTGCCGGCGCGCCCCCGGCTCCCCCGTTTCCGCTGCCGGCCGCGCCCGCTGTTCCGACACCACCGTTTCCGCTACCGGCCGCGCCCGCTGTTCCGACACCACCGTTTCCGCTGCCGGCCGCGCCTGCTGTCCCGACACCACCGCTTCCGAGGCCGCCCACGCCGCTGCCTCCGGCTCCCGCGCTGGCACCGCCGGCGCCGCTGCCGCCCGGGCCGCGACCGGCGCTTCCCGGCGTCCCCGCTGCGCCGCTGCCGTCCGCTTGATTCGATGATGGCCCCGAGCCACATCCCGCCGCGAGGGCGGCCACGAGCAGAGTGGTCGTGAGCCCTGAGCGACGCACGGGAGCATCTTAAACTGCAAGGGACGCGCGGGACAGCCCGGCGCGCACCCGGCTCGGGTGCGCGCGTGCGCGGCGTGAATACCGGCCGAGCGCTTCGTGAACCGATCGCCTGGGCGCGCGGCGGCGTTCAGCGTGCGCGTCGGATGATGCGGGGCTGGCTCGTCATGTCCGTTCCCACCGTCCAGATTTGGGACGGGGACACCCAGACGCTCTCGTAGAAGAGATCCTGAGGGGGCGCGTCGGTCACCGGCACGAAGCTCCCTTCCTGCAGAACGTCCAACGTGCCCTGCTCGCCGACCAGCTGGACGTCGCCATTCAGACCGCCGAGGTCCCTGTACCCCGGACCTGTGTCGGTTGCCGGGACGGTCGTGGTCCACTGCCCATTTGCGAAGTGGTAGATCTGTCCGCCGAGGCCAGCGGCCCAGGTCTCGGCTCCGGACGACCAGATCGTCAACAGGAACGACGTCATCCCAATCTGACCGGTGATGAGCGTGTCGACGGTCCAGGACGAGCCGTCGAAGTGCGCGGCGACCTGGTCGCCCGTGACCCAGACGTCGTTCGGACTGACCGCCCAGACGTCCGACCAGAACTGGCTGGGATTGTCCGGCGGTATCGGGACGACGGTCCAGGCCTCACCATCCCAGTGCAGGACCTGGTTCCCGGTGGCCCAGACGTCGTTGCTGGCGGTCCCCGATACGGATCCAAGGTCCACGACGGGCTGGTTGGGGGGGACGGGCATCGGAACGAACTGCAGGGATTCCCCATCGAAGTGCAGGGCGCCGAGGCCCAGGCCGACGATCCAGACGTCGTCGGCTGCCGTGCCCCACACGCCGCTCGCGGACTCGAAGCGCGTCGGGTCGGGACTCGGCATGTTCGTCCAGACGCAACCGTCCCACCGCATCAGGACCGCGACGCGGCCAGCGCTCGTGGTCGAGTTCTGCCAGCCGACGACCCACACGTCGTCGGGGCCGTCCGACCAGACCGATTCGAGATTGATGGAGGTCTGCCCGGTCAGGGTCTCGACGCACCAGCGGCCGCTCGTGGTGCCGGGGCAGGTCGTCGCTGCTGCGCAGGTCGCCGGCGCGCCGCCCATGCCCCCCGCGGAATGTCCACCGCTGCCGGGACTGCCGGCCGTGCCCTCCGAGGAATTTCCGCCGCCATCGGGATTGCCGGCCGCGCCGCCCGCTCCCCCCGGCCCGCACCCTGGGCTGGGAGCGGGCGAGCCACCGAGGCCTTGCTGTGGCAGAGGCTCCATCCCTTGGTGCGACCCTCCACACGCGAGCCCCAACACCGACAACCCCAGCCAGACCACCATCGACCGCATGCCCGCTCCTCACCGCCCCGAGTCGATCGGGGCTGGCTGAAAGCTGGGCAGCCGGCGCCAGGGCGCAACGTTTTGACAATCGAAATCACGAACACCCCTGAGATCAGTTCGTGACGGTGAAGGTGATGTTCGAGAACGAGATCTGCGCCTGCCTTGCCGTGAACAGCCCCGCGTAGACGTAGTCACCGTCGATCGCGCTGAGGTCGAGCGTGTAGACCGTGGGAGCTTCCGTCCCGTACGTGCAGGTGTAGGTCGAGCCCGACTTGGCGATCGACAGGTCGAGCACCGCGCCCGTCATCGGGACGTCCGCCGCCGCGCTGACGACGGTTCCGGTGAGCTGCGTGGGGGCGCTGGTGTCGCGGATGAAAGATGACCACGCCGAGGCGGGCGCGTTCCCCTTGAGCGGCCCCACCGCGACGTAGGAGCTGAGCAGCGAGGCGTCGGAGGTGTCGGTCCAGGCGGCATCGCGCACCATCAGCCCGAAGCCGACCTGGCTGTTGCTGAAGGTGACCGACGTGACCGTCGCCGTGGCGGAGAGGATGAAGTCCTTGTCAATCGGCACCTGCTGAAAATAGAAGGCGATGCCGTCGGTCGCCGCGGCGATCTTTCCCGCCGAGACGGTCGGGCTCCCCGCGGTCAGCGACACGACCAGCGGCGAGGTGGAGGTTTCCGTGATGGCGAAGCTGCCGCCGGTGATCTTGGTCGTTCCGCCCACGTCGCCGAAGACCGACCCCATCCAGGGATCGGTCGTGGTCCAGTTGGTGCTCTTCGTGGGCGGGCTGTAGACGATCGGCACCCAGTTCGGGTTGGGGACCAGGATGGCGACGTCCGGCGGGACGATCCCCGGCAGGACGTGGTCCTTCAGCGGCGAGGTGGAGGCGAGGAGGCCAGTCGCCACCAGATAGGCGTAGTACGAGCCACCGTAGATGTTGGTGTGGGTGTCGTCGACGCTGGTCGGGAGGTTGCTGACCCAGGCCTGCAGCTGGGCCGTGCCCGCCGCGCCCGACGCGGCGAAGATCTGCTTGCCGAGCGCCAGCGTCGAGGCCGTGTTGTCGATGACGGTGACCCCTGTCGCGGCGCCGAGATCGCGGATGGCCTGCGGGTAGTCGCCGCCCGGATAGGTCACCCCGCCGGAGACGACGTCGGTGGTCACGTGGATCTTGGCGCCGGTATAGGCGCCGCTGGAGTCGCGCCGGACGACGGGCGTGGCGAGGATCGGAATCGCGCCGGCATCCTGCGCGACCTTCACGTAGTAGGTGTAGAGGTAGTACTGAAACGAAGAGGGATCCGTGACGTCTGTCGTCGGATTCGTGTAGAGCGAGGGATCGGCCTTCTCGTCGTTGTGACCGAACCCGATCAACACGTAGTCGCCGGCCTTGAGCGAGCTCGTGAAGGTCGCGTAGTTTCCGTTGTCCAACGGATCGATGAAGCTCTTCGAGCTGCGCCCCGAGAGCGCGAGGTTGTTGACCGCCACGCGGGCGTCCAGGTACTTCCCGAGCTGCGTCCCGTACCCGTAGCGCGGGTAGTAATAAGGATCGTTGAAGGCGGCCACCGTCGAGTCGCCGACCAGATAGAGCGTCGTGGTCGGCGTGACGGCGGCGTCGTTGCCCGCATCGGCGCCCGCGGTCCCAGCCCCGGCGGCCCCACCCGCGTCGACGCCCGCGCCGGCGCCTCCGCTGCCGCCCGTCGCGCCCGGGCCTGACGGCGCGCCGTTGCTCTCGCCGCCGCATCCGGCCAGCGCCAGCGCGCCCAGCGCGCACGCGAGCGCCGCGCTTCGCACGCGGTCCTGCCTCGAATCGACGATTCCCTTCCAGAAGAGATGACTGCTTCATCCCTGAAAGGTGGTCAGACGCCGCTTCAATGGCTCATCGCGCCACCCCTGCGCCGCGGGTCAAGCTTTGACAGCAATCGGGATCCCGTGCGAAGAGACGACATGTCTATCGTGAGGAGGGCGTGGGCGTGTTGGGCGCTGGCGGGCGCGGCGCTGGTGGCGGGCGGGGCCGGTTGCTCGGGCGGCGGCGGGGGAGGGTCGGCGCTCCCCGCGTTCCACGATCTGACGACCGCGCCCGCGGCGATTCAGACGGCTTCGCTGGCCGTGGTGCGCGTTCACACCGCCGGCGAATACGGGACCGGCTCCTTCATTTCACCGGACGGTCTTCTCCTCACGAACAACCACGTCCTCGGCGACACGGTCTGCCCGGTCGAGGGGTGCTCGATCCAGCTGTCGTTCAACTTTCAGCGCGGCCAGTCCTTCGAGCAGTCCTCGACGGTGTACGCAGTCCCCGTGGCGGTCGACGTGGGGCTCGACATGGCGGTGGTGCAGATTCACAGCTCGACGGCCGACTCGGCCAATCTTCCAACCCCCAACTTCCTCACCGTCGTGGCCCACGATCCGTCGTCGTTGTTGGGCACCCGCATCACCATCGTCGGCCACCCCGAGTCCCGCCTCAAGAAGTGGACCTCGGGCGAGGTCGTCGACGCGTTCGGGAATTGGTTCTCCAGCACCGCCTACATCCTCCCCGGCGACAGCGGCTCCCCGGTGCTGGACGACGGCGGCAATCTGGTGGGGATCATCCACCGGTCGCCGACCGGCGAGGATCTCGATCAGCAACGACAGCGTCAACGTGATGGCGATCGGGACGGCGTCGGGGCCGCTGCAGACGGCGATGGCCGTCACCGCGCTCCCCGCCGCGATGATCTCCGTCGCCGCGCCCACCACCGCTGACGCCGTCGTGGCGTCGGACTTCGTCTACCTGAACGCTCGGGCGGCGACCGCCAACGTGAACGGCACCGCGAGCGACGTGCTGTCGCTGCTCGGCGCCGCCTGCGATACGGCGCTCGCGCGGACCAACTTCGCTTCGCCCGACGATCTGACGGCGGCTCTCCAGCCTTGCAACGACGCCCTGACCTGGATCGAGTGCCGGACGGACGAATCGCCCGTCGCCTACGGGACGGTCTGCCCGACCGCGGACGCCGCGCTCTGGACCGCCCGGTTCCAGAAGATGAACGCTCTGTGGGTGGCGATGAACGGCAACACCGATCTGTCGCCGGTGACGTTCGGCGAAGCACAACTCGCGCCCAGCAAGGCCGAGGGAACGGCGCAAGGGAGCGCCAGCTTGCAGGCGGCGCTGGCGGCGGTGGGGAACCCTGCGCTCGACTTCGGCCTCTCCAACTATCTGGCTGCCTTCGCGGTCGCGAGCTACGCCGGGACCGACACGCTTGGGTGGCTGCGCGGCTATCGCCAGGCGCCCGGTTACCAGGACTACGGAACGTCGATTGCTTCGGCCTACCTGTGGTGGTGGGACAACGGCGTCATCGGCGAAGACGAGGCCGTGGCGGCGCTCAATGCGCTCATTGCGGATTCCAACGTCAGCATCGGCGCCAAGCTCTACGCCGACGAAGTTCTTTACGAAGACGGCAAATAGGCGACGCAGATCGCGAAACCGGGGCGTGTGAGGATTCACACACGCACACACACAACCCAGGCGTCAGCCCTCGGCCGGCGGGATCGTGATACTGTTCCTGTGGGCCGCGACGACTCTTGCGGTCCGGAGGAGGTCCCATGAGCTACCTCTATGGCGATTCGACGCCCTCCAAACTCGAGGTGAACTTCATCGAGTTCCTGCGCGACGCGGTCGAATGCTGCGTGCAGGTGTTGTTGGCGGATCAGCGCATTGCGGAGGGGGTGGCGCGGACGCGCGCCCTCGAGGCGGCGACGGCCGCCGAGATCGCCCGTCTGCAGAAGATGGGCGCTCTGGTCCCGAGGGCCCTGGACGGGACGTCGGTCGGAGAGCCGGCCTCGGCCACCGCCCGCTGCGTGGCGGAGATCGTGCGCTCGGCGGCCGACATCGTTCGCTCCGCTGCCGAGGCGGAGAGCGCGAACCTCCAGGAGGCGATCAACCGGCGCGATGCCGAGGCGGCCGTCGAGCGCGGGGTCTTTACGAGGGCGATCGAGACGCTGCTCATCAAGCACGATCTGCCCGAGATGACGTCGGACACGAACATCGCGCTCGTCGGCGGAGCCCGCTACGCGTGCCGCTTGCACGTCAGCACGGCGTTCGGCCTGGAAGCAGCGCTGGAGCTGGAGGTGCCGGCCGGCCATCTCTTCGAGCGCGTCGTCCGCGTCGATCGCCTGGCTGAGCGGCTGGAGGTCCAGGTGCCGGAGATGGCCGGCTGGCTGCACAAGGAGATCAAGCTGCGCACGCAGCATCTGGAGAAGCACCACCTCTCCGCATTCTCCAGCGGCCGCGCCGGGAGCACGCTCCATCTGCGCCTCGCGCCCGACGGGACGGGACCCGGTTACGACATCACGTTCGCGGACGAAGGCGCTCCGGTCCGCCTCGTCCGGGTGGACGAGCAGCAGAAACGGGAGGAGTCGTTCGATCTCCAGGAGGTCGACGTCCCGAAGCTGAGCGCGCTGCGTGAGAAGCTCGGCGCGGCGGTGGGCGAGCTCGCCCGGCATCGAACGAAGATCGTCGCGGCGAAGCTCGACGGCGAGCCGCTGCAGAGTCACGCGAGACCGACGCTGCTGGTCGAGCGGCTCATCGCGGTGCTGGTCCCGGAGACGCGGGAGATCGCGGCCCGCTCGCAATCGCGCAGCGAGCTCGTGTTGCGGCGCTCGCTGGGGGGCGATCGGCGCGAGGAGATCTTCCTCTCCAGGCAGGATCTGACGCTGAAACTCGAGCCGCTCGACGACCGCAACCGCGCGCTCTTCGATTCCCTGCTCACGGACGGAGGCGCGCCGGCGAGCAGCAGCGAGCCGCCGCCCGCCCCGCCGCCGCGGGCCGAGACGCCGGCGAAGTCAGCCCCCTCGACGCCGCCTCTGGCAAAGCCGGGCGCGCCGCTCTCTTCGGGATCGCCTCCGCGTGTCCCGACGCCTCTGTACGGCGTGATGCCGTTGGGCGCGGGCCCGAAGCCCACCCCGAGCCCCGAGCCGACGCCCGCGGTTTCGACGGCGGGCGAGGTCCCTGCGCGAACGACGGCGCCGATCGAGCTGCGCCCGCTGGAGCGACCGTCCGCCACGGCCCTCGATCGCCCACCCCCCGCGGCCGCCGCGGGGGAAATCGGCAGCGCGCCTGAAGAGAAGCGCCCCGAGCGGAGCGGCCCGGTCGCAGGTTCCTAGGGCCGGGACGAAGACCGGCACCGCCCTCGGTGGTCGCGTCGTTCAGCGCGGAAGCGATTCGCGCAGCCGGGCGAGGCGCGCGACGGCCTCGCGATCGCCCGCGCTGCTCTTCATCGCCTTGTCGACGGCGGGGATCGCCTCGGCGCCGTAGATGTCCCGGATGGCGCGCGCGGCGGCGTGGGCGGCGGCCGGATGCGCGGCGGCCTTGAGGAGATCGGCGAGCATCTGTGGGTCGCCCCGACTGGTTGAATCGGCGTGGTCGGCCCGGACGTACCGGTCGACGGAGTCGCTGTACCAATCGAGCTCGGCGTAAGCGTGTCCCAGCAGAAGCCAGGGGCGCGGGTCGCCAGGATTGCCGCGCGCGAATTCGTACGCGGGGGCCAGCGCGCGCTGGGTGAGGTGCGCGCCCTTGTTGAGGCGGTCGCGGATCGGCCGCAGGGCGCGAGGAACGGGCGCCTTCCAGGGATTGCGGGCGCCGGAGCGGGGCTTTCGTTGTTTTTCCGGCTGCTCCGGTTGTTCGGGCTGCTCCGACGGCACTGCGCTCTCGGCGTGCGCTTTTGTGTCGGCGGAGGGTTTGGTCGGCGCGGGCATCGGCGTGGTCAGCTCCGACGCCGGCGCCGGCGCGGGCGACGGCAACGCCGGCTTGGGTGCCTGCTCCGCGGGCGGCGCGACCTTGGGCGGCGGTTGGGCGGGCGGCGCCGCGGTCTCGACCGGCGTCGTGCGGTCACGCCGCAGGTACGTCGCCACGGCCCCGATTCCCGCGGCGAGCGCGACGACCGTCAGCGCGCGGCGCCCCCAGCGCGCGCCCGACGGGGATGTGCTGCGCGAGCCCGGCGGGGTCACGCTGCGCGCGCCGGACGGCGGCGTCCTGCGCGGCGCGGCGCTCCGGCCGATCGCCGCCGCGACCTTCCGCTTGGCCATGACCGCCTCCAGCGCCGCCAGCAGCGCCCCCGCGTCCTCGAATCGCTCGGCGGGCTTCTTCGCCATCGCCCGCTCGATCAACGCCTGGAACAGCCGCGCCGCCGGGACCTTGGGCCGCAGCTTCGCCAGCGACGGCACCGGCTGCGTGAGGTGCGCCCCGAGGTAGCCCTCGTAGCTGTCGGCGAGAAACGGACGCCGTCCGGTGAGCAGCTCGAACAGCAGGATGCCGGCCGTGTAGACGTCGCTCCGCGCATCGACCGTAGCCGGCCTTCACCTGCTCGGGGGACATGTACGCCGGCGTTCCGAACACGATCCCGGCGCGCGTCAGGTTCTCGGGCACGGTGCGCGATCCGGACCCCTCGAGAAACTTCGCCATGCCGAAGTCGAGCAGCCGCACGTGATCCGCCTGGTCCGGCAGCTCCTGCAGGAACACGTTGGCGGGTTTCAGATCGCGGTGGACGATCCCCTTGCCGTGCGCGAAGGCGAGCCCGCGCAGCGTCTGCCGGACGATGTCCAGCGTCCGCCCGAGCGGCAGCGGCCCTGGCGCCTCCTTGATCAGCTCGTTCAGCGTCTTGCCCTGCAGGAGCTCCATCACCAGAAACGGCACGCCGCCGTCGATCCCGAAGTCAGTCACCGGAACGACGTTGGGGTGCGCCAGCGCCGAGAGCGCCTTCGCTTCCCGCTCGAACCGCCGGCGCCACTCCGGGATCCCGGCGGCATCCTGGTGGAGCACCTTGATCGCCACGAACCGGCCGAGGTGCGTCTGCCGGCCCCGGTAGACGACCCCCACGCCGCCCTCGCCGAGGCGCCCCAACACCTCGTAGCGTGCGTCCAGAATCCGTCCGATGAGCGGATCGGCTTGCGGATCGGACTTGGACAGATCGACGCCCACCGGGCGCGACTATAGCGCGGGTGAGGGGCCGCTCCGCCAGCCTCTCGGCGGGCCGCGACAGCGCTGTCGCGATCGCGCCTGATCGGTCCCCAAATGCTCCAGCCTTTGCGCGGCGGCGTGATTCTTGCTTTTTACGCCGCCATGCATTGGGTGAAGAGACTGTTGCTGCTGGTGGTGGTGCCGCTGCTGATCGCGCCGGCTGAGAGCGGATGCCTCGGGAGCTGCAACTGTCCGAGCTCGAGCGGCCTCACGTTCTCGTTCCCCGCGGAGCTGAACGTGCAACTCGCCGCGACCGGAGAGGCCTGCCCGTCCGGGCCCGTCTGCGAGCAGCACGGCGACGGCGGAGGCTGCACCCAGTACGACGTGGCGCTGACCCACACCGGCGGTTGCCAGCTGACGGCGAGTGCCGCCGACGGTCGCGCAACGAGCGCCGACGTGACCGTCGGCGCGTCGGACCGCGGTTGCTGCGGCACGGGGTACGACGTCGAGTCGACGACCCCAGTTTCCTTGACGTTCAGCCAGGACGCCTCGACCGACACGGGCCCGTGACGCCGGGCTCGCCCGCGCCCTTCGTGGCGCGTGAAAGCTGACCAATGCGTTTCGGGGAAATCGGTTTATCATGCGGCCCTTGCTTCGGCCGTCGCTGCTCCTGTCGCTGCCGCTGGCTCTGGCCGTCGCGGCCGTCCCGCTCTCCGGCGTCGCCGCGCCGTCGAAGGCGTCGGTCTCCAGCTGGACGAAGGCCAAGCACGGCAAGGTTTTGGTTCCCGCGAAAGCTCCACTGACGAAAGCGCCGGTGGCGACAAAGCCACCACCGGCGAAGGCGCCAGCAGAAAAGGTGCCGCCTCCGGTGCTCGCCTCGCGGTCCGCGCCGGCGGGCGCCGGCGCGAGAGCGAAGTCGAAATCCGAGGGCCCCGGCATCAACGGGAAGGTCGCGGTGTTCGGGTTCACGGGCGAGGGCGCCGCGCGCGTCCAGCAGGTCGTCGTCAGCACGCTGCGCACGCGCGGCCTGCAGGTCACGACGACGCTGCGTCCGGTCGACAGCGCCGAGCAGTATCGCGAGATGGCCGCCACGCTGCAGCTCGCCGCCTATATCGACGGCGCGGTCGGCGGGGCCGGGCCACGCGGACAGGCGACCGTGCACGTTCGCAGCGGCGTGACGGGGCGGCGCATCGCCTCCGTCCGGTTCTCCGGCGATCGCGGCGCGCTGGCGGACGACGTCGGCAGCGGGCTGTGGCCGCGTACGGGTGGCCAGCTCACGCGCCTCTGCGCCGCGGCCTCCAAGCCGCGCAAGGGTGGGCGGCGCGCGCTGCGCATCGACGCGGGCACGCAGATCGAGCCCGCCACCGACCCCGACTCCGCGATCCCGGCGCACCTGCGCAACGACGTTCCCACGGGCCGCCGCAAGGACGATCCGTGGGCCGACGAAGGGACTTAGACGAAGGGACTTAGACGAAGGAACTTGATCGGACTCTCGCCGCCGGCCCGCGTTGACAGACACGCAAGCTCATCGGTAAAGTGTCCTGGCGCCAGATGTCGGTTCACGGTCGCTCCGCAGCGCTGCAGCTCCCGCGAGCGCTGGCGATCGCTCTGGCGGCCTTGCTCTCGATCTGCGGCGCCGCGTGTGGGTCGGCCACGCTCAGGACCGACGGTGGCGCCGGAATCGGCGGCAAGGCGGGGACCACTGGCCGGGCGGGGGCCGGTGGTGCCGGGACCGGTGGGGCCGGGGGCGCTGTGGGCCGTCCGTGTGTTCTGGATTCGACCCAGGTCGACAACTGCAGTCTTCAATGAGGTGAACGATGGTCGAGGGCATTCGTCGCACGCGCAGGAAGCGCGCCTACATCGGAGCAGGGCTGGCGTTGGCTGCCGTGGTCACCACCGGCGCCGTGGTGCTGGCGAGCGTCCCGCACAGCTTCACCGCGGGCGAGACGCTGACGGCCGCCAACCTGAACAGCAACTTCGCCGCGCTCGATCAGCGGCTCGCGGCGCTCGAAGCGGGGTTCCCCTCGGGCAGCGTCGTCGCCTACGGCGGCCCGAGCGGAGCGAGCGCGGACGCCGGGGCCGCAGCGCTCCCGGCTGGGTGGTTGCTGTGTGACGGGTCGGCCGTCAGCCGGACCACCTACGCGTCGCTGTTCGCGGCCGTCGGCATCAACTTTGGCGGTGGCGACGGAATCACCACCTTCAATCTCCCCGACCTGCGCGGCCGAACGGTCATCGGCGTGGGGCACGGCACCGGCCTGACCGCCCGCACGCTGGCCCAGGTGGTGGGCGAGGAGACGCACACGCTGGCGGCGAGCGAGATGCCCGCGCACAGCCACGGCGTCACCGATCCCGGCCACTCGCACTCCGTCGTCGCCCAGGGAAGCAGCACGCCCGCGCAAGTCGCGGTTCTTGGCTCGAACAGCTGCGGCGTTTACTGCGGGACCCAGCAAGCCTCCCTCGTCCAGGTCCCCACCGTCGCCGCCCCGAACGCGACCGGAATCACCGTGCAATCCACCGGCGGGGGCGCCGCGCACAATGTGATGCAGCCGTCGATCGTCCTCAACTACCTCATCAAGTCCTGACGAGCGACCGCCGACTGCGCCTGAGGTTGCGATCAGCGCGAAAGAGTTCGACGTCAACGGCTCCACGTTCACCGCCCAGCTTTGCCCGGCGCGGTTGTGCCCGTGGATTCGGGCGTGCCGTAAGTGCTTACAACGAAGACAGTCGCTAACGCTCGCCGCGTTCGCCCCTACCACTTCTTCAACTGCGTCACCTGCAGCAGATTCCCGCACCCATCCCGCAGAATCGCGATCGTCGCGTATCCCACGTCCTTCGGCGGCTCGGTGAACTCGGCGCCGCGCGCTTTCATGCGGTCGTAGTCGGCCGCGAGGTTGTCGGTGAAGAACATGGTGGCGGTCTGGTTCTGCTGGAACTTCGCCTGCTGATAGGCCCTGTCGGCCGGGTTGTTGTTGAGCGCCAGGAGGAGCTCGGTGCCTTCCGGCTCCTCGGCTGACGCCACCGTGAGCCAGCGGAACGGTCCGTTGGTGTAGTCCGCCTTCTTCACGAGGCCCAGCACCTCCGTGTAAAAGCGCAGGGCCTTGTCCTGGTCATCGACGTACACGCTGGTCAGCTTGATCTTCATGGCTCCCTCCCGTCTCGATGACGAAACTTAACGCAAGAATGTGACCGCGCGGGCGGGTGGCACCATCCGAAAAGCAAACGGCCGCCCTCAGCGAGCGGCCGTGAATTCATTCCCGATCGCGGCGGATTAGTGGAACGAGTGCTTCAGCGTGCTCATCGAGTGATGCGTGCGTTCCTGCGCCGGCAGGACCTCGGACTCGATCACCGAGCGGGCTGTCGGATCGAGCTTCTCCATCTCGTCGCGATAGAGCTTGAGCCCGTGATCCTCCCCCGCCTCCAGCGCCGAGATGGCCGCCTTTTCGCCGAAGACCTTGGCGCTCCCCTCGACCAGATTGGCGAACGCGCCCCAGGCGCCTGATCTTTCTTCGGGCGTCCCTCCCAGACGCATCACCTCTTGCCGGAGCCGCGCAACTCGCTGCTCGTGAGAGCGACGGCATTGTTCGAGCTCCACGCGTGCGGGGCTGGTCTGGAGCTTGTCCAGCGCCTGGCGATAGGTCTCCACGGCGGAGAGCTCTCCCCGCAGGAATCCATTCAGCGTGGCGACGGTCCCATTCTGCGTAGTGTTTTGCATCCGTTGTCCTCCCTTGTCGACGAAGGTAGGCATGCCTACCCCATGGGCAACCACAGCCGCAGGCGATTGAAACAATCAGCGGTGGGCGGGCCGTGGGCACCGTCGGAAATCGACGGGCGACCCCGGGAGCCGCAGCCGTGTCGCTCGCAGACCTGCGGTATGTTTGCCGCCGCGAGGGCAACGGGTCGTGCGCATTCTGATTCGGAAGATCTCCGGCGAGCAGCACGAGCTGACGATCGTCCGTCCCGACGGACGGCGCGAGAGCCTCCTCTGCGAGACGCGAAGTGTGCTGATGCACGACTTCATCCACTATGCGGTCGAGAGCGCAGCGGGTCTCGAGACCGGGTTCTGGGGGCTGCTCGCGCAGGGGCGCACGCTGGCGGAGATGAACGATCGCGCGGGCCTACCGTCGGCCGACGAGGCGGCGGAGATGGTGACCGTCGAAAGGTTCGTGGGTGCGCTGTCCGGGGCGGTGAAGGAGGTGCCCGCTCCCGTGCTCATCGCTGGGATCCGGCGCTATGCCTCCGCGATGGACGCGCAGGTTCCGCCCTGGCTGACGGAGCCGGTGGTCGTCGACGCGCAGGAACGCCTGCGCCACCTGCTCGGCGCGTGGCGTGCCACGCCGGCGGGCGCCGCGCTCGAGCTCGATTGGCCGCCGCACACCCCGCCGCTCGTCACGTCGCTGCGTTGATCGCCCGGCCTCAGATGCCGCAGGCGGCATCGTGGGCGAGCGGAATGCAGAAGGCCCTGCGGGACCATCCCGGCCCCGCGCCGAACTACCAATCTGCGCGGCGGTGGGCAGCAAGTTGACTCCGTCCGCCGGAACTGGAACGATCGCCGTTGCCGTTGGGAAGGGGGTCTCGCCGGCGCTCGGGACCCCTATGTCAAACGACGTCGATAGCGCCGCGGTGGCGGCGAAGTGCAATCAGGTGCAGGTGGTGGCGCCGGATGCGTGAGTTCGCTGCGCGACCCGCGCGCGCTCCGATCGAAGTGCGCGTCGACCTGAAGACCGGCAACGAGACGTTCGCGGCGACGACGAGGAACCTCGGCGTGGGCGGCCTCTTCGTCGCCACGGATCGACAGCTTCGCGTCGGCGAGCGCGTCACCGTCGAGCTCTCCCTGCCCGATCACGTCCGACCGATACCGGTCGCCGCCGAGGTCCGGTGGGTCCAGACGTCGGAGGAGCGACCGTGCGGGCTGGGCCTGCGGTTTTTGAGCCCGTCCCTCGGGCTGACCGTCGCGATTCACGGGCTCCTCCAGAACGCGAGCGGACCGCGGTTTTGATCCGGCTCTACGGCTTCCAGTCGCCGGCCACGGTGCCCGCCCCGATGT
Source organism: uncultured Pseudomonadota bacterium (assembly GCA_963819375.1). Lineage (GTDB taxonomy): Bacteria > Myxococcota_A > Polyangia > Fen-1088 > Fen-1088 > JADGRB01. Next base: position 175,923 of record CAWFVU010000002.1, read on the forward strand.
TCAACCGGTTCCAGACGTTGATCTGGGAGATGGCCAGGATGAGCGCGGCCATCTTCGTCTCGTCGTAGTGGCGTGCGGCCTCCTTCCAGATCGCGTCGGGCACCGGGTCACTGGCGTCGGCGAGGCGGGTGAGCGCCTCGGTCAGCTCCAGCGCCGCGCGCTCGGCGTCGGTGTAGTAGGGGGAGTGGCGCCAGCCCGGCAGTGAGATGACCCGGTCGAGATCTTCACCGTTTCGTTTCATGATCCGACAGTGGCCGACCAGGCAGACGCCGCATCCGTTGATCTGACTGGCGCGCGCCTCGATCAAGCTGAGCGTGGCGGCCGGCACCCCGGCCTTCTCGATGGCGGCGCCCAGCGCCTGCAGCGCGGCCATGGCCTCGGGGAGGACGAGCGCGGGGTTTTGCATACGTGCTTGCATGGTTCTTTTTCCTTCCTTGTGTCACATCGATCTGTTTCGGTCCGTCACCCCGATGACGGACAGCGAGGAGGGAATGTGACGATGGCCGAAAAAGAATTCGCGGAGGAGTTGGTCGACCGCTTCGAAGCCCATCGGGCGCACCTGCGCCGGGTGGCCCATCGGATGCTGGGCTCCGTCGGCGAGGCCGACGACGCGGTTCAGGAGGCCTGGCTGCGGCTCAGCCGGTCCGACAGCGGCGCGGTCGACAACCTCGGCGGCTGGCTGACGACGGTGGTGGCGCGCGTCTGCCTGGACATGTTGCGCGCGCGCAGGTCCCGGCACGAGGAGCCGGCCGAGCGCCACGCGGCCGATCTGGTCGCGCACCCCGAGCAGGGAGCGGAGCCCGAGCGCGAGCTGCTGCTCGCCGACTCGGTCGGCGTCGCCTTGCTGGTGGTGCTGGAGACGCTGGCGCCGGCCGAGCGGGTGGCGTTCGTGCTGCACGACATGTTCGACCTCTCCTTCGACGACATCGCGCCGATCGTGGGGCGGTCGACGGTGGCGACCCGGCAGCTGGCAAGCCGCGCGCGTCGTCGGGTCCAGCTGGGGCGGACGGCCTCCGATGCCGACGTGAGCCACCAGCAGAAGCTGGTCGGCGCCTTCCTGACGGCCTCGCGCGAGGGCGACTTCCAGGCGCTGCTGGCGGTGCTCGATCCGGATGTCGTGCTGCACGCGGATGGCGTGGCGGTCGCGGCCGCGGCGGCGAATCAGTCCACCGGCGCCCCGCCGTTTGCACCCGAGATCCGCGGCGCCACCGCGGTCGCCGAGACCTTCCGGGGACGCGCGCGGGGCGCGCAGCCGGCGCTGGTCGACAACTTTCCGGGGGCGGTCTGGGCGCCGGGCGGACAGGTGCGCGCCGTCTTCGGTTTCGTCATCGCCGACGGCACGGCTGGGGGCAAGGCTGGGGAGAGGATCGTCGAGATCGAGGTCACCGCCAATCCGGCGCGCATCGCCGCGCTGGACGTGCGCATCCTCGCGTAGCGCCTACGTCTGGGAGCGGACTTATTTCGGTCCAGGAATCGGCGGGTGTCCCCCGCTCAGGGACAGAGGCATGATGTTCCCTGGCGGTACGAAGCGCCCCTGGACCTCGCGCAGCGCCGCCTCCTTGAGATGATCGCACATACGCGGATCCGACCCGCAGGCCTCCGAGAACAGCGCGGCCTGTGCGTCGGGGTTCGTCTCGACGATCCCGGAGCGAACGAAGACCAGCCCTCGGCGCACGTTTTCGGATTCGGGCAGCCGATCCAGCTCGGTCTTGAACATCTTCTTCAGGGAGTCGAAGCCCCCGAAGGCCCAGGTCCCGTTCGCGACGGCCAACCCTGGCACCAGCTCTAGGTCCTTCCGGTCGGCCTCCGGCAGGGACGCGATCGCCTTCGGGAGCTTGCCGCGTCCGCCCAAGAGGCGTGAGCGTGGGCCGATGCTTCCCGCGAGCAGCGCGATCGCGATGGGCCCGACACCCCATTTCAACACCCCGAGCCCGCGCCTGTTCCTCAAGGCCGGCTTCTCCTCTTCATCTCTTCGAGAGCGGGCCGGTCGCAGCGCGCCCATTTGAGCCCGCGACAAAGCTGCTCTGCGCGCCCCCAATCCGTGGTTCCGTTGTTGCCGAGGCCTCGAAGCTCCACGACCAGGTCGAGCGCGGCGGGCTCCTGTCCCTTCCATGACGCTCGAACCGCGTCGACGGCGGCGCGGAGCGCGGTCCAATCTTCGGCAGTGGCCTCGAGGTTCTCTTGCCGAAGCGCGAATCCCATCATGGCGAGAGGGGGCGTTGTCGCGGGGCGACCGAACGGCAGCAGACCCCGCGCGCCCAGTACGGACCCGAGCACCGCGGCCAAGAGATACGCTCCGATGAGCCCGCGTCGGCGCGGCGGCCCACGATGATCCTTCTCGCGTTCGACTGTCGGCACAGGTTGAGCGGACCCTAACACCGCCCAACCCGCGCACGCGACGGGCGGCGGTATCCGACATTGCCTACGTTTAATTACCTTTCCGGTAAAACTTTTGACCAAAAGCGCCCGGGGTGTGAGCCGACTCACAAAGTGTCGCTACTGTACCTACGTCCGCAGACTCGTTATCGCTAACACTCCGGCATTCTGCGGGGGCCGACGGGCTGGAAGCCAAACCTATCGAGTGGGATGAGGTGAGCGGCATGTACACCTGGACGAGAAGATTGGTCGTCGGAGCTGCCCTGCTGGCGGGCTGCACGGGGAAACTGAGCGGACAGGGCGTCAGCACCTCCACCACCGGCAACGGGACCGGCTCGGGCGGGTCAGGGTCCGCCACGGGCGCCGGAGGCACCGGGACCGCCACCAGCGGCTCCGGCGGGTCGTCGGGGACAACCAGCGACGCCGGCGTTGCGGTGGCGGTGGTCGATCCGACGGTCTGCGTGGCGGGAACGCCGGTGACCTCTGAGCTGCCGCGCCTGCTCAACTCCGAATACGACAACACGGTCCACGATCTCCTGGGGGTCGACATCAGCACGACGCCCCCCTCGAGCATGCTGGCGCCCGACTCCATCGGGAGCGTGGACCAGCGAACCTGGGACGGGTACCAAACGGCCGCCGATTCACTCGCGGCTCAGGTCATCGCCAGCACGACGCTGATGAAAAACGTCGTCCCCTGCACGCCGAGCGGGGACGGGAGCGCCTGCGCCACCCAGTTCATTCAGACCTTTGGCCCGCTCGCGTTCCGGCGTCCGCTGACGGCCGCCGAGCTCTCGCGGTTCACGGGCGTCTACACCAACCGCGCCATGCTCACGTCGACCGGAAGCTTCAACGAGACCGTGCAGTTCATCCTCAAGGAGTTCCTGCTGTCGCCGTCGTTCCTGACCAAGGGGGAGATCTCCGAGGCAACGCCGACTGGTAACAACTTCAACTTGAGCCCCTACGAGGTGGCGACCCGCCTCTCCTACATGATGTGGGGGAGCATGCCCGATGCGACGCTGTTCTCCGCCGCCGCCGCCAACCAGCTCTCGTCCTCCAGCCAGATCCTCGCGCAGGCGCAGCGGATGCTGGCCGATCCGAAAGCCCGGGCCAAGGTCGCCGACTTCCACGCGACCTACGCGCTCATGGGCCCCTCGACGCGCTGGTCGGAGGCGGCGCACGACCCCAGCCTCTTCCCCGCGTTCACCCCGGTGATGGTCCCGCTCCTCACGACGGAAGCCCAGCAGTTCTTCGACTACGTCACGTTCAACCTGAACGGTTCGTTTCAAGATTCTGATTACCAAGCCCATCGCCTTCGTGAACAAGGATTTGGCGCCGATCTACGGCCTGAGCGCGTCGGACTTCGGCGCCGATTTGCAGCTCACGAACCTCGATGCAACCCAGCGGGCGGGCGTCTTCACGCACGCCGGTTTCTTGGGGTCTTACTCGCACTACGACGCGACCGCGATCATCCTTCGCGGAGCGTTCCTCGAAAAGCAGGTTCTCTGTCGGCAGATTCCGGCGCCGCCGCCGGGCGCCACCAACACGCCGCTCCCGACGACGCCGGGCAGCACGATGCGCGATTGCGTGGCCGCGCAGACCTCCGGCGGGACCTGCGCCGGGTGCCACTCGGCCATCGTCAACCCGGCCGGGTTCGCGCTCGAAGCCTACGACGGGATAGGGGCCTGGCAGACGACCGAAGCCGCCAGCGGGGTGTCGGTCGACAGCACCGCGGACGTCCTCATCGGCAACAACACCGTGCACGTGAGCGGTCCCGTCGATCTGATGTCGGCGATTGCTGCCTCGCCCGAGGCGCAGAGCTGCTACGCGCAGCGGTGGGTGGCTTACGCGTACCAGCGCGATCTCACCGGCCAGGACGTCTGCACCGTCCAGGGCATCGCCTCCAAGATGTCAGGGGGCAGCGGCTACTCGATTCAGAACCTGGTTGCTGACCTCACGCAGAGCAGCTTCTTCCTCACCCGCGCGACGACGGAGACGCCATGAACCGAAGACGATTGCTGAAGGGTATCGGCGGTGCGGCCCTCGTGGCGCCCTTCCTGACCTCCTTGCGGCCACGCACCGCCAAGGCGGCCACCACGACCGGTCCCCAGCGCCTGGTGATCTTCTTCACCCAGTTCGGGTGTTTGACGAATCGCTGGTTCCCCACCGTCGAGAACGGAGCCATCAGCGCCGGCTCCCTGACCGGGACGCTCGCTCCTCTGGCGCCGTACGCCGACAAGCTCCTCTTCCCGCGCGGGCTGGCGATGTACCCGAAGGGGACGATCAACGGGTACTTCGACCCCCACGATCAGGGCATGGGTTCGAAGCTGACCTGCGCGCCCATCGATCCGGCCGGGAGCCACTGGGCGACGTCGACCTCCCTCGATTGGGTGGCGGCGGGGCTGGTCAATCCGAACACCAAGAGCCCGCTCGTCGTCTCGGTGGGTTCGGCGTTCAACAACGTCAAGGGCATCGTTTCCTACCAGGCGCCCGGGACGCCTTACCTGCCCGAGACCAAGCTCACCAACGTCTACAACAACCTGACGGGCCTCTTCGGCGGGGGGAGCACGACCCCCGCCGACTACAAGGTTCTTCAGGGCAACAGCATCATGGACCTCGTCAAGGCGGACCTCACCGCCTTCAAGGGTCAGAAGATGAGCTCCGCCGATTTGCAGAAGATCAACGATTGGCAGTCTCTCTTGCGCCAGACCGAAGTGAAGGTGGTGTCCGCGGCCTGCACGTCCGACAACGCGACCGCGCTGGGATTGACCTCCACGAGCGTCAAGTCGGCCACGAGCACGAACATCGCGACGGCGATGACCACCGGCGGCGACGCGATGATGAACCTCATCGCCTTGACCATGATGTGCGACGCCAACCGGGTGATCCTCTTCCAGTGGCCGGGCTTCGTGACGTTCACCTGGGACGGCATGATGGACACCTACGATCACCACAGCCTCTCGCACCGCAACGGCAGCGTCGCGGTGGGCGGCACCTGCGTCAACGGCGTGAACGACATGATCGGGCAGATCGACAGCTGGTACGCCGGGAAGTACGCGAAGCTGGTGGGCCTCCTCAAGGGCATCGACGAGGGGGGCACCTCCATGCTCGACAACTCGATGGTCATGTGGCTCCCCGAGCTGGCTGACGGCAACGCCCACAACAACAACAACCTGCCGATTGTGATCGCGGGCAGCGGCGGCGGTTATCTCAAGCAGGGCCAGTCAATCAACCTGGACACGAAGACGCTCGGGACCGGGAACAGCGAAGCGAGCTGCAGCCCGACCAGCACCGACACGTCGATTGGCTTCAACACCGGCTCGAACACCGGGAACGTGCCGCTCAACAAGCTGTACGTGACCCTCCTGAACGGGCTCGGTCGAAACCTCGACGGTTGGCAGCCCGTCACCTCGTTCGGCACCATGGACACCAGCGACACGACCAAGGGGATCACCAACCCCGGCGAGCTGACCACGCTCAAGGCGTAACCCATGGCGGGGGGCGCGGGACCCTTTGAGGGTCCCGAACTAGATCGCGTGAGGGAGAGCCGGCTGTGCCGGCTCGAGCTCGTCGCGGGGGGCGCGGGACCCTTTGAGGGTCCCGAATCAGCCGTCTGTCGTCGTGCCGGCCAGCGCGCGGATTCTCGCGTCGGCCGTCACGTCGCCGCCTCGGGCCTCCGCGAACGCGTCCTCCCCGGCGAGCCAACGTTGGGGGAGCGCCTCTGGGTCGTCGAGGAGGATCCGCATCGCCGCCGTGAGCTCGAGGGGGAGCATCTGCAACCCGTGAAGCTCGTGAACGGCAATCTGCATCCCCGCCGTCACGGCGTGAAAAGCACGAATGGGCTCGAGGTAACAGGGGAACGAGAGGTCACCGGCCAGGAACGCCGCGCGCGCGGCCGGATCGCGCAGCGCCCGCTCGCAGGCCGCCGCGTCGAGTGAGTTCGCCCCCCGGCAGGAGAGGGGCCGGGCCTCGTAGATGGAGCAGCGCTCCTGCTCCAGGAACGGGCAGGGGAGGTTCGGCGACAGTCGCTCGGCGGAGGTCATCCCGCGGGTGTCGTCATCGGCGGCGCGGATGCGCCCCGCGATCGCCTCGAACGCGCTCGGAGAGCGGGTGGCGCGCAGGTGGTCGTAGATGGCCAGCGCCTCCGGGGCGGTGATCCCCACCGCCTGGTAGCAGCAATGCGCGCAGCCCGGTCCGCAGGCGGGCGGCCGGTCGGGCGAGGAAGCGAGCAGGCCCTCCGCGATCTTCGACGTGCCCGCCATCGCGCTCCGGCCCAGCTTCACGGCCTGCTCCATCGTGTGTCCCTCGGCCAGCAGGGCGTGCGCCGTGCCCGCGGCTCCGAGCGTCACCTCGTTCTGCCAGCTTTCTGTGAAGAGCGGTCTCTCCAGAGAGAGCCGCTCGCCTCCCCCTTGCGGGTCCCTGTGAACGATCAGGTGGGCTCTCCCCTGGGCGTCCCGGGGAAGCCGGGCGGCCGGCTTGCGTCCGGCGGCGTCTCGTCGTGCGGCCCGCTTCGCCTGCTTCTTTCGCTGCTTGTCGCTCACGGTGCTCCGAGCTGGCCCCGGAGGCTAACACGCTGATGTCTGCCGGGCAGCGAGCCTATTTCCGTTTGAACACGCGGATGCCCTCGATCTCGGTCTCGAGGCGATAGCTCGACGAGAGCAGCCGGGCGAGCGGCGGGTACTGCTCGGGGGGAAACGGGTAGTCGTAGCGCCCGGGCGAGGTGTCGAGGATGTAGGCGGGGCGGCTGCGTGCGAGGTCCTCGAGCAGCATCGGCCAGGCCTCCGGCACGAGGTGGCCGCGGGTGGTCGCGCCGCTTTGCGACCGCGCGCCCGAAAGGAGGTGCGTGTAGACGAAGCGTGAGGCGGGGATGCGGTCCGCGTCGACGTAGAGCGCGGGGAACCATCCCCAGACGAACAACCGGTCGTCGGGCTGCGTTCGCTCGCGGACGTAGGTGGAGGCCCTGCGATAGTCAGGGCTCAGCTTGATCCAGCTGTCGGTCGCCCCCCTGTACAGGCAAGCGGCGCCGAGGAAACCAAACGCCATCGTGGCCACCAGCGCCGTGAGCCGGCGCCGCTCTCCGGTGGAGGCGGCCGTCAGCCACTCGGCGCCGCCGATACCGGCGAGGACCGAGAGCGGAGGGACCGTGAGAAGAAAGTAGTGCCCGTACATCCGTCCTCCGATGAACGCGGCACTGGTCATGGCAAGCAGCCAAAGCCAAACGACGAGAGCGTCGCCCCGCCGCTCGACACCACGGCCGAGAAACAGGAGCGGTGACATCGCCAGCGCGAAGGGGAGAAAGCATTTGAACAGCCTCGTGACGAAGCCTCCCGATTCGGCGGCCGCGGGGATGTAGTGGTGGAAGACGTAAGTCCACGACCAGAAGATCGCGTCGTGGAGGATCCCCTGGCGCCAGAAGACCAACGCGACGGTGCCGGCAGCCCCCGCCACGCCGAGACCGACCAGAATGAGGTCGGTGACGGATCGTCGGAGCTCTCGTCGGAGCAATCCGCCAATCAGTCGGTCCGCCGCCAGCGCCACGAGCAGGAGGCCAGCCACCTGCTTGAACAGCAACGCGCAGGCCGCGAGCGCGCCCGTCGCGAGGAACGCGGCCGGCCGCCCGCGCGCCCGCAGATAGACGAGCACCGCCAGCGACGCCGGCAACACCGCGAAGAGCTCGGTGTTCGCTGCCAACAACTTGGGCTCGTACGTCGTGGAGAAGACGGCGTAGAGCGTGGCCGCCAGCCATCGCGCGCGCCGCGCCGCAAGCTCGTCGGCGCCGCGACGGCGGACGAGAGTCGCGGCGATGGCGCCGGCGGCGAGCGCCGTGCCGAGGGCGGCCAGCGCCGCGACGGCGTGCATCGCCCGCATGTCGTAGCGACCGAACAGGCCGAACACGGCGGTGTAGAGGTAGAAGATCGCGGGGAACTTGTTCTCGACGCCGTCGCGGTAGGGGAGCCCGCCGGTCAGCATCCGACAGGCGATCGCGGCGTAGGAGCCCTCGTCGATGTCCATGATCGGGTAGACGAAGCTCGGCGCGCGCAGGAGCGCGGTCACGGCGGCCACCGCCAGCAGCCCAACCAGGTGGCTTTTCAATTTGACGGCGCTCGCGGTGCTCACCGCGATTCGCGCGGGCCGCGGACCGATCGGGACCGCTTCGATGGACGCCACCCGAAAGACCTAAGCTCGCGATCGCGATGCGTCCACGACGATCGGAACGACGGGGCGCGAAGCTCCCCTCGTTTCGAGGAACGCGGTTGTCCGATTCACCAGCGCTGATCGGAGGGATTCGTGAAGGCGGAGAGGAGCCGGCCCGACACCCCTCCAGAATGCGAGCAGATGGCCGTAGGTCCTAGGGCGCTTCCTTGGCCTGCATCAGCTGTTCGGCTTTCTTCAGATCGTCGAGCGCGGCCGGATCATTGGGCTGCAGGCGAACCGCCGCGCGGAATTCGGTGACGGCGTCGGCGAGGCGGCTGGTCTCTGCGAGCACGATCCCGAGACCGGTGTGGGCTCCGGCGAGGGTCGGCGCGAGCGCCAGGCAACGGCGAAAGGTTGCCTCGGCCTGCTCGAACTGCCCGATCGCGGCGAGCGCATTGGCCTGGTTGAAGAGGTAGCGCGGGGAGCGCGGATCCATCGCCGCGGCGGTGGCGAGCGCCCGCAGCGCGCGCGCCGGCTGCTTCATCTTCATGAGCACGATGCCAAGATTGGAGAAGTCGTCAGATGTGATCTCTGGCGCCCTCTCGGCCGCGGCGAGCGCGCGCTCGGCCTCGGCGGGCCGGTTGAGCGCGGTGTAGACCTCCGCCAGGTTGATCTGGGCCTTCACGCCGGTCGGATCGTGCGCGACGCAGGCCTGGTAGTCGGTCAGCGCGGTTGCGAGGTCGCCGTTGGCCAGCGCCGCGTCGCCCAGGTTGTTGTAGGCGAATGCCGCGGCCGGGTTGACGTCGAGCGTGTGGTGGAGAAAGTCGGCGCTCGTGAGCCAGGTGCGGCTCTGCTTGAACGACAGCACGGCGAGCGCCACGACCACGGCCGCGGCGGAGAGCACGGCGCTCCTCCTCGGCTGGAGGTGCTCGACGGTGTCAGCGGCCATCAGCCCGACCCCGAGGAGCGCCAGATAAGCGTAGCGATCGGCGACCGTCGAGTAGGCCTGGTAGGCAAACGGCGCGAGGCCCAGCGTCGGGAGCAGGAACGTCACGAACAGCAGGGCCCCGAGCCAGGTGAGCGGGCGGCGCTGGCGGCTTCGGCCCGCGAGCACGAGCAGGGCGACGGGAAGTGCCCAGGCCAGGTAACCCCAAGCGTGCGACATCACCGCGTGCGGCGTTCGCCCGTAGTCGACCCCCAGATCGATCGGCAGGAGGAGCTTGAACAGATAGAACGCCAGGGCATCGCCCGCAACGAAGGGTCGTTGCCACCAGAGAGACTGCCCCGCGGCGGGGACTGTCTGGATCGCGTGGGTGTAGAGCGCGAACGGCAGCACGACCGCGGACCAGAGCGCGGCGCCCGCCAGCGCCTTGCGCCAGGGCGCCCGGAAGACGACGCGATCGATAGCCAGCGCGGCCAGCGGGAGCACGGCAGCGCTCGGCTTGCAGAGCATCGCGCAGCTCACCAGGAGCGCCGACACGGCCAGCGGCTTGCGAGAGCGGGCTTGCTCGCCGGCTTCGTCGCTCCCTCGACGGGACAGGACGAACGCATTCAGCGCCAGCAGCGCGAAGGCGCCGCTCGCGAGGCCGCGCAGCTCGGAGATCCAGCCGACGCTCTCCAGCTGCAGCGGGTGCAGCGCGAACAGGAGCGAACAGAGCAGCGCCACGCGCGGGCGTCCGGTGAGGCGGCGCACCAGAGAACAGCAGAGCCAGGTGTTCGCGAGGTGTAACGCGACGCTGACGATGTGGAACGCCGTCGGGCTCAGGCTGATCTGATGGCCGAGCGAGCTGTCCAGGTGCGCTGGGACCTCCGCGAACCGGGCGATGGCGGCAAAGAGGGTATACGCGAGCGGGACGTAGAGCTGCTCGTACGCGTGCTGCCAGAGGCGCGCGACGCTCTCCAGCGTGGGCGGATTGAGGAACGGGTTGGCGTAGACGTGCAGGTCGTCGTCAAACCCCACGAAGCCGGCCGAGAAGATGCGGACGTAAACGATCAGGATGGCGATCGACAGCGTCAGCAGCGGGCGTCGAACGAACCACGGCACGGGCTGGTCGCCGTCGTTTCGCGGCGATGGCGCCCGCCGCGACCCTGGCGAGCGGTCTCTAACCCGGATCGGAGAGCCCTGAGGCCTGCGTGAGCGCGGCCGGACAGGCGATCTTCTGGTAGACGAAGTCGGGGTTGTTCGAGGCGCCGAACCAGTTCAGGAACCAGCTGCAGCCGGTCATGAGCTCCGGCTTGTTGCTGAAGGCGGACTGGCATTTTTGCTGGACGCAGTTCGAGTCGCCGTTGCACTCGCTGAGCCAGCCACCGTACTGGGTGCCGAGGTCGACGCCCGAGCCCCACTGCGTCGAGCAGGCGTTGAGGGCGCCCACGCCGCCGCCCGGGATCAAGAGATCGAACTGCGTGGCCTGAACGCCGCCGTTGTTGATGACCTGCACGATCATCGTCTTGCCGTTGACCCCGGGCGTCCCTTTCTTGTCGCCGTTCGTGTTGTTGGTGCCCGTGAACTGGATCTGATAGCAGCGGCCGCAGGCGTAGTTGTTCCCCGAGGCGGCCGCGTAGCCGTAGGAGAGCGTGTCGTCGAGCGACCAGGGAACGCCGCTCCAGCACATGTAGGCGGTTCCGCCACCCTGACAGGCGTTGACGGCGTCGTAGTTGCTGCCGAGGCTGTTGTCGCTCATGTCGCAGCTCATCATCGGATTGCCGCGCGAGACATTCCCCTTCCAGCCGCAGGCCGGCTTGCAGCAGTCCCAGTAGCGCGAGGCCCAGCCGCTCATCCCGCCGGTGATCTGGGGGGGATGCGTGACGTTGGAACCGCCGGTGCCGTTCGTGCCGCCGGTGCCGTTCGTGCCGCCGGTGCTGGTCGTGCCGCCGGTGCCGTTCGTGCCGCCGGTGCCTTTCGTACCGCCGGTGCCGTTCGTACCGCCAGTGCCCGTCGAGCCCGCGTGCCCGCCGGCGCCGCCCTTGCCCGCGCTGCCGCTGCCGGCCGCTCCGCCGGTGCTGGTCGTGCCGCCGGTGCCGTTCGTGCCGCCGGTGCCGTTCACGCCGCCGGTGCCGTTCGTGCCGCCGGTGGCCTTCACGCCGCCGGTGCCGTTCGTGCCGCCGGTGCTGGTCGTGCCGCCAGTGCCGTTCACGCCGCCCGTGGCGCTGGCACCTCCCGAGCCTTGCGTCCCGTCACCGTGCTGCGGTGCCATACAGGCGCCGATCGACAGAGAAAGAGCACAACCCATGCAGGCAAGAAATGACCTGTACGACATCGACTTCACCTAGGCGAGAGGGGGGGCAGCGACGCGGGGGAGACTGACGCTATCACGCTCGCGCGCTTCCTTGAGCCCAACGCGACAGATGCTGTCACGTCTGGCCATGTGAATTCCTGATATTCCGGATGGTGCCCCGGGAGCGTGCTCGCGCCCGCGGGCCAGCTCCCCTCCCTGACGATTCGACGTAGAGTCGTCGCGTGCACAGCAGCGAGGCTCTGGCGGCCGATACCGGGGGAGCCTCCGTCCAGACGCCGCCGCGGGGCGCGCAGGTCTTGCTGTCGGTGGCCGCCGGGCTCGGCGTCGCGAATCTGTATTATGCGCAGCCGCTCGCCGCGACGATGGCGAGCTCGTTCGGTGTCTCGGCGGGCAAGATCGGGCTGAGTCTGATGGCCTGTCAGCTCGGCTATGCGCTGGGGATGCTGCTCCTCGTGCCGCTCGGGGACGGTCGCGAGCGCCGCCGCTTGATGGTCCAGACCACGCTGGCGACGGGCGTCTCCGCCCTGCTCGTGGCGTTCTCCTCCCGTTATGCGGTGCTCGTGGTCGCGAGCGCGGTGCTCGGATTCAGCTCCTGTCTGCCACAGATGGCGGTCCCCTTCGCCGTTGGCCTCGTGCGCCGCGAAGAACGCGGCGCCGCCATCGGCGCGGTCATGACCGGCCTTCTGACGGGGATCTTGCTGTCTCGCACGGCGAGCGGCCTCTTCGCGGCGGCGATCGGCTGGCGGGGGACGTTCGTCGGCGCGGCGCTCTTGATGGCGCTCCTGGCGCTGGTGCTGCGGCTGTCGCTTCCGGCGCAACGGCCGCCCGAGCCGCTCGCCTGGCGGGCGGTCGTCGTCTCCCTGCCGCGCGTGCTGCGCGCCGAGCCGCTCCTGCGCAGACACGCGCTCCTCGGCGCGCTCGGCTTCGCCAGCTTCAGCATGTTCTGGGCGACCTTGTCGTTCCAGCTCGCCGCGCTGGGCGAAGGGCCGCGGACCGCGGGGCTGTTCGGTGCGCTGGGGCTCGCGGGCATCGCGGTCGCGCCGCTCGTTGGACGCCACGCCGAAAGGCTGGGCCCGGCGCGGGTCAACGCAGCAGCGCTGAGCGTGCTGGCGGCGTCGTTCGTCGTTTGCTTCTTGGCGTCCCGCTCGCTGCCCGGCCTGGCGATCGGCGCCATCCTCCTGGACGTTGGAATGCAGGCGAATCACCTGACGAATCAAACGGTCATCTTCGGGTTGACGCCCGCGCTCCGGAACCGAATCAACGCCGTCTACATGGTGGTGTTCTTCGTCGGTGGCGCGGTGGGGACGACGCTCGGTTCCTTGGCCTGGGAGGTGGCGCGCTGGAAGGGGGTCTGTCTCGCCGGCGCCTTCTTTTCACTCGCCGGGCTGTTGCCCCTGCGCCGGGGAGAACGATGAACAGACCGTTACATAAGAGCGTCTTTCACGTCTGGTGGGATCACGTCGATGGGTCGACGGGCAAGCTGGTGCGCAGCGACAAGGAGTTTCCGCGCAAGGAGGAGGCGGCGTCCTTCATTCGGAAGACGCCCCATCTCATCAACCAGGGGGGCGCCGGCTGTTATCAGCTGACCGAGTCCCGTGAAGTGGCCAGGGACGGCAAGGCCACGGTCACCTCGATTCGCCAGGACATCTGGACGTTCGAGGAGATCACCGCGATGTCGCGACGGAGCGACTGAAGGGCTGGTTGGTGGTCAGCGCGCGCTGACGGTCCGTCGCAGCGCCGACCGGGCCTCGCCCTTGTGCCAGCCGCGCGGAGCGATCTCCAGATAGCGTTGGTAGGCCGCGCGGGCGTCGTCGTCGCGTCCGTTCTCGGCGTCGGCGCGCGCGATGATGACGTAAGCCTCCGCCGCGGTCGGGTCGAGCGCCAGCGCGCGTTTCGCCCATTGCGCGGCCTCGTCGAGGCGCGCGTGCGCGTGCTCGGCCTGGGCGACCGCCAGCGCGAGGGACGCGTTCTTCGGATCCGCCGCGAACGCGCGCGCGCAGGCCTCGGGGGAGCGTCGCCAGAGCCCTTTGTGCGTGGAGGTGTCGCAGCCTTCGGCGGGGGCGCCGGCGTCGTTGGCCCTCGCCAGCGCCGCAACCGGCTCCGCTGCAACCGGAACCGACGTTGGCTCGGCAATCGGCGCTCCGGCGGCTTGCACCGGCTGGGCGGCGAGCGCCGTCGGGACCGGCACCGCGGGCGCCAGCGCCGCGGGTGCCAGCGCCGCGGGTATCGGCGCCGCGGGTGCCAGCGCGATGCGCGCGGTTCGCGCCGACGTTCCCGCCTTGGCGGCCTGCGCACGGGACCGCCGCCAGTGCGCCAGGCGTGGCCCCGAGGCGATCGCGCCGAGCGCGACCGCTCCCAAGAGGAGCGCCACGCAGAGCCGCGCCTGCATCGTCTGCCGACGTGCGCGCTGTTGGGCGCTCTCCTGGGCCACCCGCACCGCCGCCAGTGACGCCCGCGCCTCCTGGGAGAGCGCGAGTTTGAGCGACACGATCGCGACGCCGCGATTCTTCCCGGTCTCCGGCTGTTCGAGCATCAGGCGATTGAGCCACTGTCCGTGCCCGGCCGCAAAAAAAGTGACCTTCGTGTTGCGGGCAGCTCAGCCGGCGGCGAGCAGCGCGGCGCGCGTTTCCCGCGTGGCGACGAGCGCCTGGTGCAACGACCACTGGCCCCGCGCGCGGATGAGGTTGTGCTCGCCGCGGCCGGGGAAGCGAGCGGCGTTCCATCCGAAGTACGACTCGGCGAGCGCGTCGGCGGCGAAGCGGGCGGCCAGCTCCAGGCTGACCCACTCGACGCCGAGCACGAGGGCGCGGCGTTCGTCGGCGTCGAGCGCGCGTCCCAGGCCCGCGCGGTAGCCGTCGAGCGACGCGCCCATGATCCCGAGATCGAGCGCGGCGTTCACGTCGTCCTCGCCGGCACGGTTGCACCACGAGCGCCAGGCGTCGCCCAGCTCGTACGCCAGCGCCAGCGGTCCGACGGTGTCGAGATCGATGAGCGCGACCGCGCGCGCGTCGTCGGGCGGCTGCGCCCCCGCGAAGAGGATGTTGTTGAACTTGAGATCGCCGTGGCAGATGCGTGGGGGGAGCGCGGGGAGCGGGGGGAGGGCGCCTCTGCCCGCGCGGATTGCCTGCGCGAGCGGCCTGACCTCGGCGGCCAGACGATGCCCGGCGTAGCTCGCCACCGCCTCGTCGAGGCGCGCCAGGTGGCGGGGCGTGTCGTGGACGCCGGCGCGCATGCCGACGAAGGCGTGGTCGATGCTGTCGACGGCGGCGTGGAACCGGCCGACCAGCGCGCCGGCCGCGCGTGCCTGCGCGGCGCCGCCCACGACGTCGAACGCGACGCCGTCGACGTGCGTCTGCAACCGCCAGACGGTCCCCCCGGGCGCGACGAGGTACGGCCGCCCGTCGCGCGCCGGCAGGAGGCGGGGCGTCACCAGGCCGGCGGCCGCCAGCCGCTCGGTCACCGCCACGATGTTGTCGTGAATCGCCGGCGAGAAGATCGGGCTCACCGCCTGCAGCACCGCGCGGGCCCCGTCCGCGCGGGACAGGAGATAGCTGCGGTTGATGAGGCCGCCGCCGAGCCGCGTGACCGCCGCGCCCTCCCAGCCGGCGTAGCCGGGCAGCACATGGGCGGCGATCTCGGTGGCGTCGTTCACCGCGTCCGCCTTCACCGCGCCTTCGTTCCCTCCGGCATCGTCCGTCATCGTCCCGCTCCGAGCTTGAGCAGGCGTGCCCCGCCCGCCCAGCGGATCTCCAGGTCGACGGGACCGCTGGCGTTCGCCTCGATGCGCGGCGGATCGCTCGGCGCGCGCCGGGCGGCGCAGCTCAGATCGATGGAGACGTCGGGTCCGAGCGGGTAGCGGCGGACACCGTGGGCGTCGGTCAGCCGCACGTCCCACAGCAGACGCCGCGCGGCCCCGTCGGGGCGCAGCCCGAAGACGTACTCCAGCAGCACCGCGATCGGCGGTAGGCCCGTCCACCCGACGAAGTCGGCCTTCGCCGGCGCGCCGGGCGCCGCCGACTCGGGCGCGTAGTTCTCGTGGAGCGTGCCGGTCTTCTCGAACACGGCGACGACGTTGTCGAGGTGGTTCCGCCCAATCTCGTGCGCCAGCGCGTCGCGCCCGACCTCGGTCAGCCCGCGCAGCACCATGTACGTCGTCGGCGCCCAGACGGCGCCCTTCCAGTAGCCCCCGCGCGCATCGTAGCTCGGGTCATCGGCCGACAGCGACGGGACCCGGTGCGGGCGCTTGAAGGCGCGCGGGTCCTCGAGGTGAGCCACGAACGGCCCGAGGCGCGCCGGTGGCACGATCCCCGCCAGCAGCGCCCAGTATCCGCCGACGCTCTTGACGCGGGTGACGGCGCCGTCGGAGAGCCGATCGCAGTAGAAGCGCTCGGCTTCGTTCCAGAGGTGGTCGTTCGCGAATCGGCCCAGGCGCGCGGCCTCCGCGCGCATGTCCGCGACCTCCGCATCCGCCCCCAGCGTGTGCCCCATCTGGGCCAGCAGGCGCGCCGACAGGAGCTGCTGCAGGGTCGCGTCGACCCAGGTCATGTGCCCGTGATAGCGCTCCGGATCGCCGTACGGCATGCCTGCGGGGAGGCGCGGCTGGTTGTCCATCCCCGACGCCCAGCCGGTCGACCAGTAGGTGCCGTCCGGCCAGGTCCGGTAGGCGCGCAGCCACTGGTGGTAGGCGCAGAGGACGGGAAACACGCGCGCCAGCCGGTCGCCGTCGCCGAAGTTGCGATAGTGCTCCCACTCGGCCCAGGCCAGCACGTTCGGCCCCGTCGACGACGGATCGAACCGCGGGAACAGATCGTCGCCCAGCGCGCGCCCGATCTCGCGGCAGATGAACCCGTCGGGGTGCTGCTTGGCGTAGAGGTTGTCGAGCGTCCGAACGAAGGGAAACGCCCGCGCGCCGTATCGCCCGAACAGCGTCATGAAGCAGGAGTCCCACAGGAAGACGCGCTCGTTGAACGCCGGGTCGATGAAGCGGGCCACGAACCCGCTCGGCGCCTCGGGCGCGCGCAGGTTCGCGAACGCCAGCTTCCACGCCTTGTCCGCACAGGCGATCGCCGCCGCGTGGCCGTCCCAGAACGGCTCCGGCAGGAGGCGCCTGGCCTCGGCGAAGCTGGGGACCGCCGCGGCGTCGGGCGCCATCTGCAAGAACGTGTTGCGCGCGACCAGCGGGTTGCGCACGTAGGTGTCGTACGGCGCGGCGATCCAGGGCCCGCGGTGGACGGGGCCGCGGACGGGCTCGAGCGCCGGCGGGGGACGGGGCCAGGCCCGGGCGGCGCGCTCGCCTGTGGGGACGACGGCCGCGACCGCCGCTGCAGGGGGCACCATCAACATGCGGCGGCGGGTCACCATGGCGCTCTCGCGGGTGGCAACTTTACGTCGGGAACCGGCGCCCGGGTACCGACATGAAATAGTTGACGACTCTCCCCGGCGTCGGACAATCGACGACCGGTCATGCTCGACACCATGTTCGCCACCGAGACGATGGCCGAGCTCTCCGCGCGCCAGGGGCGCGTGGCGGACGCGGTGGCGATCTATCGGCATCTCCTCTGCGGCGCCGCGGCCAGCGAGCGCACCGAGAAGTGGAAGGGGCGCCTCGCAGAGCTGGAGGCGGGCGTCACGAGCGCCGCCGCGCCGGCCCCGCCGAGCGCCCCCGCGCAGACCCGCAGCGCGCCCGCCCCCGCCGAGGTCCCGGCGGCGACCGCCCAGCGCCCTTCGCTCGTCATTCGCGAGCCAGTCCGTTCGGGTCAGGTGATCTACGCCGACGGGCGCGACCTCATCGTGGTGGCCCCCGTTCACCCCGGCGCGCAGCTGCTGGCGGACGGCAACATCCACGTTTACGGTCCGCTCAAGGGGCGGGCGGTGGCGGGGGCGCACGGTCTGCGCGACGCGGAGCTGTTCTGCCTGGCCCTCGAAGCCGAGCTCGTCGGCGTGGACACCGGCTACCTGCTGAGCGACGACATTCCCGCGGCGCTCCGCGCGGGCCCCGCGCGGATCTTTCTGACGGCGGAGGGGACCTGCGCCGTCGCGGCGCTGTCGGTGGGCAACGGAGTCGCGCCTGCGGCGGTGAAGCGTGCGCGCCGGATCTTCGGCGATCGTGGAACCGCTCGCTGAGGCGCACGCTGGATCGCAAACGGAACGTCCAGCTCGTCGGCGCGTCTGCCGATTTGTAGGGCGCCACCTGCCGCGCCGACCCTCGCCTCACCGCATCTCACGGCGGACGGCGGTCTCGCCAGAGCCTGCCACGACCAGCGCTCCGAGCAGACGGCCACCGTCGACCGGTTTGGTCAGGTGCTCGGCAAACCCTGCCTGCTTGGCACGGGCGCGGTCCGAATCCTGTCCGTAGCCTGTCAGCGCGATCAGTCGGGGCAGCTCTTTGCCGAGCTCGGCGCGCAGTCGGCCTGCCAGCTCGTAGCCGTCCATCACGGGCAGGCCGATGTCGAGGATGGCGACGTCCGCATGAAAGGTCCTCATGACCTTCAGGGCGGTTGGTCCGTCTTTCGCCGTCGTCACCACGTGCCCGGCGTTGCGCAGGACCTCTGCCAGGAGCTCGAGCGCGTCTTCATTGTCGTCGACCACGAGGATCCGTTGCCGCGCTCCGGCCACCGGGTCCGCCGCGGACGAGTTATCGACCGCTGCGGGCTCGTCCGTGGCGACCTGGAGCCGAACGGTGAACGCGCTGCCCTGACCAAGTCCCTTGCTGTCAGCTTGGACGGTCCCTCCGTGCAGCTCCACGAGGTTGCGAACAATCGTGAGCCCTATTCCGAGGCCGCCTCGCGAGCGATCGGCGGCCTGACGCTCCTGGGTGAACATGTCGAAGACGTGCGGCAAGAGCTCGGCCGAGATGCCGATGCCGGTGTCCCTGACGGTGAGGACGATCTCGCCCCCCTGACGACGCCCCTCGATCGTGATGCGCCCTCCCGGATCCGTGTACTTGGCCGCGTTGGTGATCAGGTTGGAAACGACCTGTGCCAGACGCCCTTCGTCTCCGTTCAAACGGAGCTCGGAGGAGGGGAGGTGGACGTCGAGGTGGTGGCGGCGTTGCTCGACCAACGGCATCGCGATCTCGGCCCCTTGAGCCACCACGTCTTGCAGGCGCAGGAGTCGCCGCTTGATCTGAATCGTACCGTGGGTGATGCGGGAGACATCGAGCAGATCGTCCACCAGCCGAATCAAGTACTGGACTTGGCGCTCGACGACCTCGAGGGCCTTGCCGTATTGACCGTCGCCCCTCAGCTTCAATAACTGCAGGGCGGTCACGATCGGCGACAGCGGATTGCGCAGCTCGTGACCGAGCATGGCCAGGAATTCGTCCTTGGAGCGATTGGCTTTTCGAAGAGCCTCTGCGGCCTTCCTCTGTTCCGTAATATCCTCGGCCAGAAAGCTGAACCGCGGCTTCTGGTTGTCTCCGATGAACGCCACGGTTGCCCGGTACCAGCGGTTGCCGGAGGGCAGGGGATGCTCGTACTCGATCTGGACCGGAGCCCCTTCGCGTCGGGCCCTCTGGTAGCTCTGCACCCAAAGGCGAAGTTCTTCCGGTGTACCGAACTCTTCCGCGCGTCCGTTGGCCATCCGTTCCGGGGTGGTCCCGAGTGCCTGGGCGAGCGCCTGGTTGGCGCTCAGGAAGGTGATCGAATCTCCGTCGAGCTCGACCAGCCCCATGAAGAAGGGCGAGCTATCGTAGAAGCACTGAAGGGCGCTTCGATTTTCGCGCAGGCTCTCCTGCACCAACCGCTGCTCGGTGACATCCGCGATGGCCTCGACCCATCCGTCGGGGGCGCCGGAGGGGCCGAACGTGGGGACGCAATCCACATGGATCCAGCGCGGACCCAGTCTCTTGTGGAAGACCGCGGCATCGCGCTTCATCGGCTGGCCCGCCAGCGCCGCCTCGACGTGAGGACGCATGCCTTCTAGGCACTCGGGGCCGATGACCTCGGCGATCGTGTGCCCGATGATCTGGTCGGGGGAGGCTCCGAGCCAGTCTGCATAGCGCTGGCTCACCCACAGGTAGCGCATGGCCGCGTTCAACTGCGCCACCGAGACAGGCAACGCACAGAGCCTCGCTTCTGCTTGCCGGAGCGGATCCGTGATGGTCTCGGCATCGCCCATGACGATCAAACAATCTAAGTCCCCCCGCGGGGGTCAACATGGAATCGCCGGAAGAGCCACGTCAGCTGAAGTGGCGAGTCGTCGAGGCGTTCCAACCGTCGAGTGCGCATGCACTCCGCTCGAGAATCGACCGGCCGAGCCGAGACCGCGGCCCCGGCGGCTCCCGATTGGGGGAGCCCTCACCTCAAGTAGGCCGCCAGGGGGCTGTTGATTCGCATCAACTCCTGGGCGGCGAGCTGGGCCATCTCGGTTGCTCCAGCTTTGTCGAAGTGAGCCTTGTCGCCGTTGAACGTGAGGGCGGCCGCGGCGGTCTGGCCAATCATGTCGTAGTACGCGATGCCGCGCGCGTTGAGGTCGTCGACCAACAGGCCCTTCATTGCGCCGATGGCGATGGTCGCGTCGCAGTACGGCTGCAAGCGCGTGTTCGTCTCCTTGCCGCCGACCCACATCTGCAGCGGGGAAGAGGTCGTCGGGATGAAGGTGGCCTTCTTGGCCGCCACCTCGTCGGCCATGACGCCCATCTGAGTCTGGAAGGCCGCCGGCGCGACCGGACCGTGCGTGGTGCCGCTGTCGTTGATCCCGAACGCCGCGAAGACGTAATCGCCCGCCTTGACGTTGTTGATGAGGGTCTTCCACCGTCCGCTGTAGAACGTGTCGATGTTCGCACCGCCCTGCGCTTGATTGTCGATGGTGACCTTGCTGATGAAGAACTGTCCAAACTCCTGGCCCCAGCCCTCTTGCGTCGTCGTGGCGTCGTAGTTGCTCATGGTCGAGTCGCCCGCCATGTGGATTGTCACGGCCGGCAACCCGCTCTGATCGGGCTTGCCTCCGCTGCCGCCGTTGCTGCTTGCGCCGCCACTTCCTCCGGCGCCACTGCCGGTTCCACTGTTGCCACCTGCGCCCCCGGCCGCCCCGCCGGGGCCTGCCTTGCCGCCGGCGCCGCCCGTGGCCTTGCCGCCGGCGCCGCCCGTGCCCGTCGAGCCCCCGGTGCCCGTCGAGCCCCCGGTGCCTGTCGCGCCCCCGGTGCCCGTCGAGCCCCCGGTGCCCGTCGAGCCCCCGGTGCCCGTCGAGCCCCCGGTGCCCGTCGAGCCCCCGGTGCCCGTCGAGCCCCCGGTGCCCGTCGAGCCCCCGGTGCCCGTCGAGCCCCCGGTGCCCGATCTACCAGCTACAGCCGTGCCCCCGGTTGCGCCTGCATCGTTGGTTGCAGCGGGTTCGCCTCCGCATCCCACCAGCAGCCATGCCATCGAAAAGGCTGCGAGTCCGGCCAGCCACGTCGAATTCCGCTGGAGACGCCTCATGTCGCATGTAATTGCGCGACCTTGGCCAGTCGATCACGAAAACGACCTACAGCTCGAGAACGAGGTCCTACCGCGCCATCGAACCGACGTGAATGATGAGGCTGCCGGCGAGGATCACGGCAAGACCGAGCCAGGTCGAGGGAGGGACGGCGTCGTGAAACACGAAGCGGCCGGTGCAGACGCTCACGACGGCGAAGAAGCCAACGTAAGCTCCAAGCAGCTTCGAAAAGTCGAGGTCGAGCTTGTTCACGATGATGCCGTAGGTGCCGAGCACGACGAAGCCGACGGCCACCAGCGCGGGGCCTGCGCCCCGAAGGCCCTTGCGAATGAGGGCATCGCCGCCCACTTCAAACGCGGCCGCGACGAGCATCACCAGGAGCGCAATCGAAGATCGATTCATGCCGCGATAGTAGCTGCTCCCTCTTCGCGACGGTCACCGCGTCGACGTGTCGCGCGCGGCATTCCGTCCAGGCAATCGCCGGAGGCGTGGCAGCACAGCGAGGACGACGAACGACCAGAAGACAGTGATCGGCCAGCCGGCGTTCGAACCGCCGACCGCGCACGCACATCCACCCGATGACCCTCCGTCTACGCCGGTTCCCGTCGAGCCGCTGTGGCCGGCCGTCGCCGGCGCGCCCCCTGCTCCGGCAGCGCCCCCGCTCCCGCCTGGCGCTCCGCCGATGCCGGCCTGACCGCCGCTCTGGCCTCCGGTCGCTCCGCCGAGGCCGCCCGCACCGCCGGCCGGGACGAAGACGAAGTCCCGAATGACGATCTCGACGGGGTTGCCGTCGGAGGGCGGTGAATCGAAGCACCAGAGATTCATCCCCAGCGGAAGCGCCTGCTGGGGAACGTTGACCGTCGGATTCGCCGGGGCGTAGGTCCAGCTCTTGAGGAGCCCCGTCGTTCCATCGATCGGTTGCGGCCCGGTCAACAAAGCGCTGGCGATGCTGGTGGCAGACCAGACGAAGCGCGACGTCGAGAGCGTCGTGGGCGCCAGTGAGAACGTGTAGCTGAGCTCGCCGATTGTGGTTCCGGAGGCCGGGTAGTCGGTCCAGTCGCCGTTCGGTCCTCCCGCCTGGCCCCAGCGCGAATATTCGATGTCGATCTCGTTCGTGCCGTCAGTGCCGATGCCGGCGGCAGGTCCGTAGGGGAAGAGGCCGAGGACGACGTTCTTGTCGTAGCTGTCGATCGGACCGTCGACCTGCCACTGGTAAGTCCCGAAGCCGAGACAATCGGTGGTGAACAGCTCGGAGGCGGTCCAGCCGGCCGTGCCGTTGGAGATCCGGAGGTGCAGGTAACCGCTCGCGTCCACCGTCACGTTCTTGGGATCTCCCTGGCACACGCCGGCCATCCCGCCCGAGGTCAGCTGCCAGGTATGTCCCTTCCAGGCGAGCGTCGCCGCCTCTGCCCCGGCTCCGCAGCAGAGGAGGGTGGCGAGCACTGTCAGAAGACGCACGACCGACATCTTAGCCCGGGAAGGATCCGACCGGAGGGCGTTAGGAGGGAAGAACAACTGCGCGGGAGCCAGATCATGAATTCATCCAACCGCCATAGTCCCCACGACGCTTGCCACCACGTGTGCCACATCATTCCCTCTTCGGTCCTCCGCAAGCTGGCCCTGCAACCTGGCGTCTCCACGCAGCAGCGCGACGCGCTGCTGGCGAGCGCCGAGGCTGCTTCCTTCGCCCGCGGTGAACGAACGGTCGCACGCCTGAACGGTCTCTTGCTGGCGAGCCCGCCCTCGACGCTCGAGCACCGGGACGTGTTCGACGCCGGTGGCAAGAAGAGCCTCCCTGGAAAACTGATGCGAACCGAAGGCGGCCCGCCGGTCCGCAACGATCCCGCGGTGAACGAGGCCTACGACTCCACCGGGACGACATACGCGTTCTACAAGGAGATCCTCGGGCGCAACTCGGTGGACGGTCGCGGGCTGAAGATCGAATCGACCGTTCACTCGGGCCGGGCGCCCGACAACGCCTTCTGGAACGGCTCACGTATGGTGTTCGGCGACGCGACGGCCGGGGGCCCGTTCACCGGTAGCTTCACCTCCACCATCGACGTGGTCGCGCACGAGCTCACCCACGGGGTCACGCAGTACACCATTCCGAACGGGCTCGACTACGTCGATCAGTCGGGTGCGCTGAACGAATCGTGGTCAGACGTGATGGGCTCCGTGGTCAAACAGTGGACCAACAAGCAGAACGTCAACGCGGCCGACTGGCTGATCGGCGCCGGGCTGATGAAGCCGGAGTACGGCGTCGCCCTGCGCTCGATGAAGAACCCCGGGAGCGCCTGGAAGGAGGACGACCAACCGGGCGACATGACGGGCTATGTCGACGGCGGCGACGTACACACGAATTCTGGGATCCCGAACCACGCCTTCTATCTCGCGGCGAGTGGGATCGGTGGCTACTCTTGGGAGAAGGCGGGACGGATTTGGTACCGAGCGCTCTCACTGCTCTCCTCGCAGGCAAGCTTCCTCGAGGCGGCGAAGGCCACCGTCGACGCCGCGTCGGCGTTGTTCGGTGCGGGCGGTCCGGAGGCCGCGGCCGTGACCGCCGCCTGGACCAAGGTCAAGGTCCTGTAGGCTCACGGCGCGATCCCAGGAACGATTCCAGGAACGATTCTACGACGGGCGTCCCGTGAAGCTCTCCCTCCGGTCGGTCGGCGGCGTCACCGGTCCGATCGGTGCTGTCACCCGATCGGTGGATGTCGCTGCCCTGCCGCACGGGCAGCGCGCGCACGCCAGCGCGCTTTTCGATGCGGCCCGGCTGTTTGAGCTTCCGACGCAGTTCCTTCTCCCCGCGCCGCACTCCTGGGACTTCCTCTACACGCTGACCGTCGAGGACGGCGGCCGTACCCGCGAGGTCAAGCTCCACCTCGACGCCGCGCCTCCCACGCTGCGCGCACTCGTCGAGTGGCTGGAAGAGCAGACGCCGGATCAGGCTCGCTGACCGCGCATCTACGTTGGCAGCTGAGCGTGCTGCGTTCTCGCCGATCAACGAGACGCAACCAAGCGAATGCAGCGCAAGCTGCCAGGTGGTGAACGAGCCCACACCGTCTCCGGGCGGCCCATATCCTCCTACGATACCCGCAGGGTAGGCCCAGCCTGTTTTGTGGCGCCAGAGGTCCTCCCGAAAGAAAAGGCGACCGAGTGTGATCAGAGTCGACTTGTCCGGGAATGCGTCACCATGAACTACACGCCCCCGCGTCGTTCTCTGTGGTCGACCTGCGTCATCATCTCCTCGTTCGCGGCTGCGGCCCTCGTGGGCTGCGCTCAATCGACACCGCTCGGAGGTGAAACCGGAACTGGAGGGACGAACGAAACCGGTGGATCGACAGGCACCGGCGGGAGCGAAACGGGCGGGACGACCGGGACCGGCGGCACCGGCACCGGCGGCGTGATCGGCACGGGCGGGTCGACGGGGACCGGCGGCACCGGAACGGGCGGCGTCGTCGGGACGGGCGGCGCCAAGGGCGGGACGACGGGGACCGGCGGCACCGGAACGGGCGGCGTCGTCGGGACGGGCGGCGCCAAGGGCGGGACGACCGGGACCGGCGGCACGGGGACCGGTGGCGTGATCGGCACCGGTGGCGCCAAGGGCGGCGCGACCGGCACCGGTGGCACCGGAACGGGCGGGGCGAAGGGCGGCGCAACTGGCACCGGCGGCGCCACCGCGACCGGCGGCACCGGGGGCGCTGGAACAGACCCCTGCACGGTGACGACCCTCCCGAGCGGCGGCACCCAGCACAACTCATCGAATGCTTCGGGCACCGCGGCCGGCCTCGCCTGGACAATCTGGTCGAACGGAAGCGGGGGATCCATTACCACCTACGGCACGCCCGCGTTTGGCGCGGCTTGGAGTAATTCTGGTGATTTCCTGGCCCGTATCGGCCTGCAGTGGAACGACACCAAGACCTACGACCAGCTCGGAACGGTCAATGCGGAGTACTCGGAGACAAAGACGGGTAGCGGTGGCGGTTACTCGTACATCGGAATCTATGGGTGGTCGGTGTCACCCTGTGTCGAGTGGTACATCGTTGACGACTCGTACAACAAGATGCCGGTCAATCCGGGCAGCACGACCAACAAGGGCACGGCAACGATTGATGGGGGCACCTACACCCTCTACACGCGCCCCACGTCCGGAACCGGTGGCTCGAAATGCTCCGGCGTTTCGAGTTGGACGCAGTTCTATAGCGTCCGACAGACGGCTCGCCAGTGCGGCCAGATCTCCATCACCGAGCACTTCAAGGCGTGGGCCGCCGCGGGCATGACGCTGGGGAAGATGGACCAGGCCCAGATCCTCGTGGAGGTCGGGGGCGGCAGTGGAAGCGTGTCGTTCCCGGTGGCCAACGTGACCCTCCAATAGACGAGCCACGCGGACCCGTGGTCCGTCACCCATCCTGCATCGGTCTTCACCGTTCTCGGCGCATCAGGCCGCGTTCACTGGGCCGTGACAGTCACTGAACCAGCGGCCAGGCCGGACGGCGTTGCCGTGACCACGATCGAGCCGGCCGCCCCGGTCGATCTCACGATGGCCAGGACCTTGCCGCTGAACGCCTTGCGGCTCGTCCCCTTGTACGAGGCGGTGTCGGTGGGATCGCCGTTGTCGACGCCGACGAGCTGTCCGGGCCCCGAGACAGAGAAGCTGACGGGCGCCGCGCCGGTGGGGACGACGACGCCGTTTGCGTCCTGGATGTCTCCGGTGATGAAGGCCAGATCCCGACCGTTGGCCGTGATGGTCGAGCGGTCGGCGGACAGGACGACGCGGGTGGCGGCGCTCGAGGTCTTGACCTGGTCGGTCGCGACGACGCTGCCGCCGCGGGTGCAATCCGCGCGCAAGGTCCCCGACGCCCACGGCACGCTCCATTCGAGCCGGAGCGCGCCGCCGGACATCGTCTTTGCGCCCTGGGAGGCGCTGTTCAGGAAGAGCTCGACGCTGTCGCAGTTGTTGTAGACGTAGACCGTGACGGTGGTGCCCGGGTTCCAGTTCCAGTGCGGCAGGATGTGGACGACCGGAGCCGTCGTCCAGCGGCTCTTGTAAAAGTAGAAGACGTCCTTGGGGAACCCGGCCGTGTCGATGGCGCCGTAGTACGAGCTCTTGGACGGATAAGACGAGTAGGGCGTCGGCTCGCCGATGTAGTCGAACCCGGCCCAGATGAACGAGCCGATCACGAAGGCGCGCGAATAGTCGTAGCTGTACGAGCTCTGCGCCGTGTCGCCGAAGCCGGCCGCCTCGTTGTCGTAGGACGAGCACTGTCGGTCGGGGCTCGACTGGGAGGTCGCCTTGGTGATGGTGCTGGCCGGCGTGTGGTAGACGCCGCGGCTGCGCACGGCCGCCGACGTCTCGGTCCCCATCAACTTCCAGGTGGGTTGGGCCGCATGATCGGCGTCGTAGTCCCCGGCGTAGGGCGCGTAGTTGTAGCCTTGCACGTCGAGCAGCGCGGCGACGTTGCGGTCGTCTCCCTCGGAGACGTGCGGGCCGCCCATCTTGTTGGACGCCCAGGTCACGGCGCGCGTCGGGTCGATCGCCAGGACCCAGCTCTTGAGGCTCGTGGCGGTCGCCGTGGTCGACCCGCCGACCTCGTTGCCGATGCTCCAGAGGATGACGCTGGGATGGTTGCGATCCCTGCCGACCATCGCCTGGATGTCCCGCTCGGCCCAGGCGCTGAAGTAGAGGCCGTAGTCGTTCGCTGTCTTCGTTTGAGTCCAGGTGTCGAACGCCTCGTCCAGGATCAGCACACCCAGACGATCGGTGATGTCGAGCAGCTCCGGCGCCGGCGGGTTGTGCGCCGTACGAATGGCGTTCACGCCCATGCTCTGAAGGATCTGCACCTGGCGTTCGATCGCCCGATAGTTGACGGCGGAGCCGAGCGCACCGAGGTCGTGGTGCATGTTGACCCCGCGCAGCTTGACGTTCTGCCCGTTGAGCGACAGACCGCTGTTCGCGTCGAACGTCACCGTGCGAATGCCGAACGGCGCGAGGTACGTGTCGACGGTGGCGCCGCCGACCTTGACCTCCACCTTCGCTTGATAGCGGTTGGGTGCCGCCAGCGACCAGAGCTGCGGCGAGCTGACGGTCAGGCTCTGGCTGACCGTGGAGGTCGCGCCGGCCGCGACGCTGGTGCTCGCGCTGTCCCCCGACGTCGCGACCGCGCCGCCCGGCGTGAGGACCGTCGTCGTCACGGTGACGGCCGCCGCGCTCGCCGACTGGTTCTGCACCTGGGTGCTCACCGACACCGTGGCCGACCCGGTCGAGACGGAGGGCGTCGACACGAACGCGCCGTTGTAAGGAACGTGAACGGGGTTGACCGTGGTCAGCCAGACGTTGCGGTAGATGCCGCTGCCCGAATAGAAACGGCTGTTCGGCTGGTTGTTGTTCACGCGGACCGCGACGACGTTGTTTCCCCCGAACGTCAGGTACGGCGTCAGGTCGTACTCGAAGCTGGTGTAGCCGTAGGGGCGCGTCCCCAGCGAGGTCCCGTTGATCCAGACCTCGCTGTTCATGTAGACGCCGTCGAGCTCGAGCAGGATCCGCTGGCCGCTCGATGCCTGGTCGACGGTGAAGGACTTGCGATACCAGCCGACGCCGCCGTCGAGGTAGCCACCGCTCGAGCCCGAGGGCGAGCTCGAGTTGAAGGCCAGCTCGATGCTCCAGTCATGCGGCAGATCGAGACTGCGCCACGAGGAGTCGTTGAAGGTAGTGGCCTGCGCCCCGGAGACGTCCCCGCGGTTGAACTTCCACCCGGTATTGAAGCTGCTGCCGCGCAGGCCGTTGTAGACCGGCGGCAGCGCTCCGCTCTGCGACACGCCGCCGCCGGCGCCGCCGCCGCTTCCGGCTGCCCCCGCGCCGCCCGCACCGCCCCCGCGACCGCCGACGCCTCCGCCGGAGCCGCCCCCTCCGCCCGTCGCAGTGCTCCCGCCGGTGCTTCCCCCGGCCGCGCCGCCCGTCGCGCCCGCGCCGCCGGCCGCGGCGGTGCCCCCGCTCCCGACCCCTGAGCCGCCTTCTCCCGTGCCGCCGCTGCCACCGCTTCCGATCGAACCGCCCGTTCCCGTCGTGCCGCCTTTCCCTCCGGTTCCCGCCGCCGCGGCGTCGCTGTTTCCCGAACCGCCGCCTTTGCTGCTGCATCCGAGAGCTCCGACCGCGACGAGCGCGAGGGCAATCGCGCCCGGAAGGAGTGGTCTGTGGAATCGACGCATTTCGAACCGTCCGCGTGTTGCTGGAAACGGAGCCGCCGCGACTTCGCTGCGACACTCATGGGTGAATGGGTGTCGCGCTGCGGGTGCATGGTGGCTCAGAAAAAACAGCCTTCGCCACTGCGAGCCGGGACTGAAGTTATTGGAATTTACAGTGAGTAACAGGCACTTGTGGGATGACGCGCGCTGTAACAAAGTGCATCGACGACGATCGTTCGCATCACTTGCGGCGGGGCGGCCCCTTTTGTCAGGAAAAGAAGGAGCGCCACCAAGCGCGATGCGCCACCCACCTCTGCTCCCTGCAACCGACGACGGTCGTCGGGGCACAGTAAACGCGTTCGCCGCGATGGTTGTTTTCAGGCGGCTGGCTTGTTAAGAAAGTTGCTCATCGCTCGCATGACGTCGCATCAGGAGGCCTTGGTCGATTTTCGTGATCAAAGAGTCTTCTCCCGGCAATAAGTAAGTGGACGCAGCGAGGACGATGGAAAACGGCGGACCGGCGGCAGCTGAGGCGGCGGGGATTCTCGAAGCGGGGACGCGGCTCGGGAAGTACGAAATACGGCGTCTCATCGGACTCGGCTCGATGAGCGCCATCTACGAGGGCGCACGCCCCGACACGGGAAAGCGCGTCGCGCTCAAGGTCCTGAGCCCGAAGCGGGCGGGCGTGCCGGGCGCGCGCGCGCGCTTTCTGACGGAGGCCAAGCTGACGGCGCGGGTCAGACACGCGCACATCGTCGACGTGATCGAGGTCGGCGAGGACGGGGAGCGGAGCTACCTGGCGATGGAGATGCTCGAAGGGGAGGATCTCGCCAGTCGGCTCCGGCATGTGACCTTCCTGTCTGCGGCAGAGACCGCCGACATCCTCGTGCCGGTGTGCGAAGCGGTGGCAGCGGCCCACGACAGCGGCGTCGTTCACCGCGATCTCAAGCCAGCGAACATCTTCCTGGCGATCCGGGATCAGAAGATCCACCCCGTCGTTCTCGATTTCGGGATCGCGAATGACAACGACGACGACGCGGGGGGCGCGCCCGGCTCGGGGCTGGTCTTCGGCACGCCGTACTATCTGTCGCCCGAGCAGATCGCCGATCACCGAGCGGCCAGCCCCGCGAGTGATCAGTGGGCGCTCGGCGTCATCCTCTATGAGTGCCTGACCGGCGCGCGTCCGTTCGATGGAGAGAGCCTGGACGAGGTGTTCGGCGCGATCCGCGCCGGTAAGCCCGTGCGGCCGAGCGAGCGGCGGCCGGGCCTTCCCCTCGCGCTCGTTCAGGTCGTGATGCGGGCGATGAGCTCCGATCCCAAGGCGCGGTTCGCGTCGCTGAGCGAGCTCGCGGCGGCGTTGCGGCCGTTTCGATCGGGGCTGGCCGCGGCTAGCGCCTCGTCCCGTCGACGGGCGCCGTCGTCGCCGGTGATCGCGGCGGAAGCGTCGACGCAGAGCCCCTTCGCCCGGACGCTGACGCCGGAGGTGGACGTGCTGGATGGGCTCTGGTTCGAGCCCGATCCGCCGGAAGAGCCTTCGGGCGACGCGACGCGAGCGTCGGTCGCTGCCGCCGGGCGCCCACAGTCCTCCGAGGCTTGGCCGACCTTCGCCAACCGCTGGACCGAAAGGTGGCGCTCGGTCTCGGGGCGAAGGTTTTCGAACCGGCGGATCGGTGCCGTGGCGGGGGGGGCGCTCGGTGGGTTGGCCCTGCTGGTCTTCCTCACGCATGGTGGCTCCGCCAAGCGGTCGGGCGCGCAGCAGCCCGCGGCGGTGACGGACAGAGCGATCGCGCCGAGCTTGAACACGGCGACGAAGCCACCGGTCGAGCAGGTCATCCCGCCCCCGCGCGAGCCCGAGAAGGAGAGCGCTGCCGCGAAGGAGGCGCTGATCAAGGAACCGTCAGCGCCAAGCTCGCTGTCGGCCGCCGAGGTGAAGGAGCCCCCGGCGGCGGAGAACCCGGCGGTGAAGGAGCCGCCCGCGGCGGTGAAGGAGCCCGCGGCGGAGAACGCGCCGCTGGTCGTTCAGGAACCGGCGGCGGTGAAGGAACCGGCGGCGGTGAAAGAGCCCGCGGCGGTGAAACCTGCGGTGAAAGAGCCCGTGGCAGAGAAGGCGCCCGCGGCCCCGAAACAGCCGGTGGTGGCGAAGGAGCCCGCAGCGCGGAAGGCGCCCGCGGCATCGAAGGAACCGGTGGTGGTGAAGCGGCAGGCGGCGGTGAAGGAGCGTGCGGCGGTGAAGGAGCGTGTGGCGGTGAAGGAGCCCACGGTGACCGAACCCGTCGCGAAACCGCAGGCGACGCCGGCCGCGATTCGGTCGCCAAAGACAGAGCGGCACGAGCGCCTCGCGCCGGCGCCCACCCAGCCACCGACCGCGAGCGGAGCTGCGCCGCGCGACACCGCGGAGAAGCCACGCGCCCGTCCCGGCTCTGATGTTCGGATGCACAACGGCGTGCCGCTTCTTGATTGAAAGCCGACGGCCAAAGGATCAGATGGTCTCGAAGAGCGAGCTGGTGAGATGTGCGACTGGCCCGGGGACACGGCGCCGGCGGGGGGAGCGTTTGTGGTTCGTGCTCGCTCTCTTCTGCTTGCTGGCACCGGCGTCGCGGGTGTGGGCCGGGACGGAGGAGGCCGAGCAGGCGGAGGCCCTCATCAAAGAAGGGGTCCAGCTGCGCGCCCAGGACCAGACGGCGCGGGCCTTGCCGCTGTTCGAGAAGGCCTACCGGCTCTCGCGCAACCCGCGCACCGCCGGACAGCTGGGGCTCTGCGAGCTCGAGCTCGGCTATTTTGCCGAGGCGGAGCTGTACCTGTCGGAGGCGCTGGCGACGCCGAATCACCCCTGGATCGCCAAGAACCGAACGACCTTGAAGCGGCAGCTCGACACCGCGCGCGCGAACGTCGGGGAGCTCTCCCTGACGATCTCACCAGCGACCGCCGAGGTGCTGCTCGACAAGAAGTCGGCGGACAAGGTGGCTCCGGGCGTGCCCATTCACCTTCGAAAGGGGCCGGTCGTCCTCGAGATCCGCGCGCCCGGTTACCAGCCAGTGCAGACGACCATCACCGTCGTCGGCGGAAAGCGGGAGGAGCGCACCTTCGCGCTCGTTCCGCTTTCGCCCCCGCCCGTCGTGCCGGTGGCGGAGACCAGCCCCCCGGTGACGCTGGCGACCGCCGCCCCGTCCGAACGGACCGGCGAGACCGATCCCCGCCGAATCGCCGCCTGGGCGACCGGGAGCGGGGCGCTGCTCGCGCTGGCGGTGGGGACCATCGAGGCCTTCGAGGCCGCCAGCAAGCGCGACGACTTCAACAACCACACCAGCGTCGTCGGCGGAACGGCGCTCCCCGACTGCACGACGGTCAGCCTGTCGCCGCAGTGCAAGCCGCTCAAGGACGCCTACGATCGGGCGCTCACGATTTCGGTCGTCAGCTTCGTCACCGCGGGGGCGCTGGCGGCCGCGTCCTCCGTCCTGTTCGTCCTCTCCTCGTCCGGTCATGTCGGCAACGCGGAGCGCGCCGCCGCCGGTCCGGCCCTTGCCTGTGTCCCGGACCTCGGTGTCCGTGGGCTCGGCTGTAGCCTGCGGTTTTGAGCAAACGGAGACCAGAGATGCTTAGACGATTGGTGTTGGTGACGGTGGTCGTGGGGGGGGCGGTCCTCGGCTGTGGTCTTCGGGATCAGCCGCTGTCGTGGGACGGCGCCGTGGTCACGACGGGGACCGGTGGCTCGTCGAGCACGGGCGGGCGAGGGGGCACCGGCGGCAAGGGCGGGGCGGCGGGCAAGACGACGGACGGCGGGACGGATATGCCCGACTGCACTCCCGGCAGCGCCTGCCCGCCGGCCGACCCCTGTCACGTCGGACAAACGATCTGTTCGGAGGGGGTCGCCTCCTGCACGGACACGCAGCAGCCACAGGCGGACGGCACCGTTTGCGGAACGAACAAGGTCTGTCGCAGCGGCGCCTGCGCGACCTGCGCGGCGGGCGGCGCCTGCTCACCAGGAAACGCCTGTCGAATGGGGACGACGTCGTGCGCCACCGGCACGCCCGTCTGCACGGAATCCGGCGACCAGCCGAACGGGACCTCCTGCGGCACGGGGATGGTGTGCCTCGCCGGGCAGTGCAGCTCCTGCGCCGACGGCGCGAGCTGCGTGCCCACGAATCCCTGCCATCAAGGAGCGCTGGCGTGCGCGACGGGGACGCCGGTCTGCAACGACAAGGGGACGCTCCTCGCCGCCGGAACCGGCTGCGGCACGAACAAGGTCTGCGGCGCGACGGGGAGCTGCGTGAGCTGCACGGTGGGTGCGAGCTGCACCGTCAGCAACAAGCCGTGTCGAACCGGGAAGACGTCCTGCGATACGGGCGCGGCCGTCTGCACGGAGTCCGGGAACGTCTCCAACGGAACCTCCTGCGGAGCAGGCATGGTGTGCAGCGGTGGAGTTTGCACCGCCTGCACGGCGGGCACCGCCTGCACGGCGGCGAATCCCTGTCATGCGGGGCAGACCGTCTGTTCGCCCAGCATCGACTGCTCCGACACGGGGAGCAACCTCGTCAACGGCACGGTGTGCGGGACGAACATGGTGTGCAGCAACGGGGCTTGCGGGGCCTGCACGGCCGGGGCTGCGTGCACGCCCGCGACCGTCTGCCGGACCGGCGCGACCTCCTGCGTGACGGGGATGTCGGTCTGTGCAGAGACGGGGAACGTGGCGAACGGGACCTCGTGCGGGACGAACAAGGTCTGCAACGGCGGGGTCTGCGGGGCCTGCATGGCCGGGGTCAGCTGCACACCTGCGACCGCCTGCCGCACCGGCGCGACGTCGTGCGCGACGGGGACCTCCGTCTGCGCGGAGACGGGGAACCTCGCCAATGGGACCTCGTGCGGGACCAACAAGGTGTGCAGCGGCGGGACCTGCAGCAGCTGCATGGCCGGGGTCAGCTGCACGCCCGCGACCGCCTGCCGGACCGGCGCGACGTCGTGCGCGACAGGGACCTCCGTCTGCGCGGAGACCGGGAACGTGACGAACGGGACCTCGTGCGGGACCAACAAGGTGTGCAACGCCGGAGTCTGCAGCAGCTGCACCGCCGGCGGCAGCTGCACGCCGAGCGACCCCTGCCAGCTGGGGACGACCACCTGCCAGACGGGCACCGCGACCTGTCAGGCGACGGGACCGGCGCCCGACGGAACGACCTGCGGCCCGAATCAGGTCTGCAACGGGGGGAGCTGCGTGGCGTGCAATTCGGGCGCGACCTGTTCGACCGGCAACGATTGCAAGCCCTCGGGGGCGATCTCCTGCACGACGGGCAGCCCGGTCTGTGTGGCATCCGGCAACGCGCCTTCCGGGACAGCCTGCGGCGCGCCGCAGTCGTGTACGGGCGGCGTGGTGACGCCAGGTCAGGTCTGCAACGGGAACGGCAACTGCAGGACTCCGTCGACCATCACGTGCGACTCGGGGCTCTGCGATGGAACGGGTTGCGCCGTGACGCCCGACGCAGGGCCGTGACGCCCGACGGAGGAGCGCCGTCGCGCGCCGCGACCCCGCAAGATCGGGTCAGGCGGCGTCCCCGAGCGCCCGCGTCGCGATGTCGGTCAGCTCTGCGTCGGTGAGCGCGATCGGATTGCCTTTCATGCTGCTGGCGACCCGCGCCTTGCCCACCAGCGCGGCGACGTCTGCTTCGCGCATCCCGTGGCGGGCGAGGCCGGGAACGTCGAGCGCGCGGCAGAGAGCGGCGACCCACGCGAGGCCGTCCTCGATGGTCGCCGACGCGTTGCCGGTCACGAGCGCCGCCACCTCCTGATAGCGGGCCAGCGCGGGGCCCTCGGGAGCGCGGGCGCGCAGCGCCGCCACGTTGATCTGCATGACCGGCCCGAGCAGGGCGGCACAGACCGCGCCGTGCGGAGCAGCGAAGAGCCCGCCGGCCGGAGCGGCGAAGCCGTGCACGGCGCCGAGCCCGGCGTTCGCCAGGCTGAGGCCGCCGAGGAGGCTCGCCAGCGCGAGCGCCTCGCGATCGGCCGGCGCGACGGCGACCCCCATCCGCGCGGCCGTGTACGCGCGGCGAAGCGCCGACGCCGAGCGGCGGAGCCCTTCCCGGGCAAAGCCGTCGGTGAGGGGATTCGCGCGCGCACTGACGAACGGCTCGATGAGCTGCGACAGCGCGTCGAGTCCGCTCGAGGCGAGCACTTCAGCCGGCAGCCCGACGAGGAGATCGGGATCGACGAGCGCCGCGCTCGGCAGCATGAGAGGGCTGCGCAGGCTCGCCTTCACGCCGTGCTCGTGGGAGCCGAGCACCGCGTTCTTGGTCACCTCGGAGCCCGTGCCCGCCGTCGTCGGGAGCGCGATGAAGGGGAGCGAACGGCGCCTGAGCGGTTGGCCGCGTCCGACCACTTCCAGGTAGTCGAGGGGATCGCCGCCGTTCGCGACCAGCGCCGCGATCGCCTTGCCGGCGTCGATCGTGCTGCCGCCTCCGAGCGCGATCACGACATCGCAAGACGCGGCGCGCGCCGCCGCCACGCCGGTACGCGCCGTCTCCACGGTGGGCTCTCCGGCGACGGAGAAGGTCGCCGCCCGCACGCCCGCGGCCGCGAGCATTTCGAGCGCCGCCCGGGCCCGGTCGGTGCTCTTGCCCGTGACCACCAGGGCGCATCCCCCCATCCCGGCCGCGAGCGCGCCCACCTCCCGCGCGCACCCCGCCCCGAAGACGATCCGCGTCGGCGCGGCCAGCTCGAACGCCAGGCTCGGCGCCACGTTCACCAACCCTGAGTGTCGGGGAACAGGTTGACGTAGCGGGCGGACGTGCGCGGCTCGGCCATCAGCCCGGCGACGGCGTCTCGCCAGCGCTGGTAGTGCGCCGTCTCCTTGTGGGCGGCCTGCGCCCCGGGCGAGCGGTAGACCTCGACCAGGACGAATCGGGTCGGATCTTCCACCGACTGGATCACGTCGAAGCGGGCGACGCCCGGCTCGTTCACGCTGTGGCCGGCGTTGTCGAGGGTGGCCGCGCGGAACGCCTCCACCGCGTCGGGTTTGACGTGGACGTCCACGTGCACGATGACGAGCGACTCCGGCATGCGGGGAGTCTAGCGGAAGATGATGCTGTCGATGCGGAGCTCCACGGTGCAAGTCCCCGCACCGCTCGAACCGGAGTTCACCTGCCACTGAACTCCCGTCACCTGTGTCGGCGTCGAGATCGTCGAGCTCGACGGATTGTTGAACGCCGTGAACGTCTCGCGGTAGGTTCCGGCCGTGGCCGTCGGGGCGGTCAGCCCGGTGACCGCCGGATAGCGGTAGCAGGTCGTGGTCGTCGCGTCGCAGGTGCCGCCGCTCGGGTTGGTGCCGGTGGAGTCTCGCTGATCCTGGGTCTGGAGCTGCACCTGCCAGGTGCAACCGGTCAAGCTTCCGGCCGTGATCGCGGCGGTGAACTGGATGGACGTGAAGCTCGAGGCGTTCACGCAGGAGTCGAAGGTGAGGCCACCTCCGGCGTAGCCCATCGCGCCGACGGTGAGGTTCAGCTTGAGGTTCTGGGCGGTCGTGTCGACGGCGACCGTCGCGGCCGAGGGCGTCGCCCCCGAGTAAGAGAACAGGGTGCCGCTGAGCCCATCGGGGTTGCACCACGTGGACGTCGAGGCGTTCCACTCGGCCGTGGAGAAGTCCGCGACCTGACCGTCGGGCAGCTCGAGAGCGCCCGCGCTCGAGCAGTCGAGCACACCGCTGGCTGTACAGACGTTTCCGCTCGCCCCCGCTTTACCGCCCGCGCCCGCCGCGCCGCCCGTTCCCTTCGTCCCTCCGTTGCCACCAGTGCCCCCCGTACCGCCGGCCTTCCCCGCGGCGCCAGCGGCGCCACCCGTACCTGTTGTCCCGCCCGTGCCGGTGACGCCGCCGGTGGCGCCGATGCCGCCCGTGCCGGTGACGCCGCCGGTGGCGCCGATGCCGCCCGTGCCGGTGACGCCGCCGGTGGCGATGATGCCGCCCGTGCCCGTGACGCCACCGGTGGCGACGATGCCGCCCGTGCCGGTGACACCGCCTGTGCTGGTGACGCCGCCCGTGCCTTTGACCCCGCCGGTGGCGGTGACGCCGCCCGTTCCCGTCGTTCCACCGGTGGGCGTGACGCCGCCCGTGCCGGTCGCTCCGCCGGTGGCGATCGTCCCGCCAGTCCCCGTCTTTCCGCCGGTCGCGACCGCGCCCCCGGTGCCCCCGCGGCCTCCGGCACTGGAGCCGCCGGTCCCGCCGGTCGCCGAGATGCCTCCCGTCCCGCTTCCGCCCGTTCCCGAGGTCCCTCCGGCGCCTGTCTCCTCGGGCCCGGGCGCCTCCATTCCGCGGTTTGCGCACGCAGCAACGGTGAGGGCGAGCAGACACACCTGCAGCGCCGCCCGGAGCGGACCGAACGAGGGGGCGTTTGGCATCGCGGCCATAGTCTATTGCAAAATGGAGAGCGAGTTCGCCATGGCAAAGGAAGCCTCGGCCGTGGGCCGGACGCCGCGGCAATCGCAGCGGGCCAGTCGCTTTTCGTGACAAGACGGCCCTGCCGGCGACAAACGCATGATGTTACGCGTCCGGTCGGCTGCTGCCTGTGCCCATCCGTCCGGTCGCGCCCCTTTACGACAGGACGGACCCAATGCGTCGACCCATCGGATCATTCGCGCTCGCCGCCATCTCGCTGGCCATGCTGACCGCCCAGCGCACCGCGAGCGCCACCAACACCACCATCACCGTGGACGCATCGAAGCAGACCGCCGGCAATCCGCCATTTTGGGCCGCCAGCATCGGCACGGGGACAGCCAGCCTCACGCTGCGGTCGGATCTCGAGACGCACTACAAGCTCGGCGCCCGTGAGGCCGGTTTCCAGCGGGTCCGCGGCCACGGCGTCCTCAACGACGACATGGCCATCTACAAAGGACCGGGC
Source organism: uncultured Pseudomonadota bacterium (assembly GCA_963819375.1). GTDB lineage: Bacteria > Myxococcota_A > Polyangia > Fen-1088 > Fen-1088 > JADGRB01. The sequence continues at coordinate 213,139 of CAWFVU010000002.1, forward strand.
TCTTACAGCTGGACCAACTTCGACAAGTACCTGACCGCCATCGTCTCGGCGGGGATGCGACCGATCATGGAGCTGGACTTCATGCCCACGGCGCTGGCCCTCACCGGCAACAGCCGCGACATCTACAACAGCGTCAGCAACTACAAGGCGTTCATCCAGGCCATCGTCCAGCACTGCGTGGACAAGTACGGCATGGCGGATGTCTCGCAGTGGTACTGGGAGGTCTGGAACGAGCCGGACTATGCGGGGTTCTGGAACGGAACGAGCGCCAGCGAGGCCACCAGCGCCAAGATGACCGACTACTACGCGCTCTACGACGCGGCGGTCGCCGCCATCACCGCCGTGCTCCCCAGCGCCTTCGTCGGCGGTCCGGCCACGACCCAGCCCGCCCCGATTGGCGCCTTCCTGCAGCACTGCAAGAGCGCGGGGACGCGGGTGACCTTCGCCTCGTCCCACGTCTATCCGGGCGGCGCTTCGGGCTCCTCCTCTGCGGACGCCAACGGCCTGGTGAGCGACAACACCAGCCGCATCAGCCAGATCACCAGCGGCGGCTATACGACCTCGACGGTGACGTCGTTCAACACCGAATGGAACTCGTCGTATTCGGGGCAGGGGGGCGGCGCCGGCGACGTCCTCACCAGCATGGACAACAACTGGAACGTCGGGTTCATCCTCAAGGGCGTGAAGCTGCTGTCCGACAAGAACGCGAGCAACACGCCACCGCTCGGCGTCTTCTCGTACTGGGCGCTGTCGGACGTCTTCGGCGAGTACAACGGCGACGCCGGCTCGTATATCGCCATGAAGGGCGGAGGAACGCTGCCGTTCGGCCAGGTGTTCGGTCTCATGACCTATCAGGGGGTCCGCAAGGCCTCGTTCAACGCCTTCAAGATGCTGAACTACCTCGGCCCCACGCGGCTCCAGTCGGGCGGCGGGACCAGCAACGACGGCGTCGACGCCATGGCCACCACGTCGGCCAGCGGCGACTCGCTCCAGATCCTGGCCTACGATCAGTACGCGACGCTCAACACCACCGGCACCGACAGCGTGACCATCAACGTGAGCAACCTGCCCTCCGCGCTGGCTGGCAAGCAGGTCTTCGTCACGCAGTTCATCGTCGACGCGACCCACAGCAACCCGTACAGCGTCTGGACCAGCCAGAGCAAACCGACCGCGCCGACCGAGGCCCAGCTGCAGGCGATGAAGGCCGCGCAGCACCTGGCGCTGCTCCAGCCGGTCAGCACGGCGACCCTCACCACCTCGTACACGACCACCTTCACCATCAGTCGGCAGGCGGGGACGCTTCTCATCCTCAGCGTGAAGCGCCCGGTGACCGGACGTGACGGTCTCGGAACGATGGAAGGCGAGGACTACGACGGCCAGTCGGGCGCGACCAAGGAAGACAGCAACGACACCGACCTCGGACAGTCGATCTCCGGTGACCAGCGGCGGCTCCATCTTTTACGACGTGGTCGACTTCAGCGACGCGGGCGTCGGCTCCGTGCAGATGCGCGTCAACGCCTCGGCCGCGACCAACCTCGAGCTTCATGCCGACTCCGCCACCGGCACGCTGCTCGGCAAGTGCGCGGTCAGCGCCACCAGTGGCGCGTGGGCGACGCAGTCCTGCACCTTGACCCCGACGAGCGGCGTTCACACCCTCTACGTGGTCTTCGACGGCGCAGCGCGCCTCAACTGGCTTCTTTTCCAGCCGACGTCGACCAGCACCACCGGCACAGGCGGCAGCGGCGCCGCGACCGGCGGCTCGAGCGGCACCGGCACCGGCGGCACGGGGACGACCGGCACCGGCGGCACGGGAACGACCGGCACCGGCGGCACGGGAACGACCGGCACCGGCGGCTCGACCGTCAGCGGCGCGGGCGGCACGGGAACGACCGGCGCCGGCGGCACGGGGACGGGCGGTTCCATCACGGGCGCCGGCGGCTCGGGCGCGGCTCCCGGGACCGGAGGTTCCGGATTTGGCGGCGGCACCGGCTCCGGCGGAACGACCGCGGCCAGCGGCGGCAGCGGCTGCGCCTGCAACGTGGGTGGCTCGGCGGGAGCGTCGGAAACGGCCCTGCCGCTCGCGCTGGTGGTGGCGGTGGCCGGCGTTCGCAGAAGGCGCCGCGCGCGCCGCTGACGGACCGTGGTCCCGGTTCCAATCGAGGACGTCGTGACGGCACCCCGCGCCACTCCGGTGCCGAGCGCCTGGTCGCTCGTTCTCGCCCTTGTTGTCGCTCTTCCTGCCGTCGCCTGCACGAAGGGAGCGGCTGATCCGGGAACCATCTGCCCCGCCGGTCAGACGGCCTGCGCGGCGACCTGCCTCGACGTCTCAGCCGATCCGATGAACTGCGGCGGCTGCGGCATCCCCTGCTCGGCGGGACAGCTCTGCCAGGCGGGCGCTTGCCAGTGCGTGTCGGGCACGTTGTGCAACGGCTCCTGCGTTGCGCCCGACGCCGGTGACTGCGGTGACCCCGAGGCGACGGGCAGCCCGCCGACGCTGGTGACCTCCGCGCCCGGCGCTTACTGGAAGACCGACGGCCCGTTGACCGCGGTGACGAGCGGCGGCGCCGACGTGACCGTCGACGACGCATCCACGGCGCAGACCTGGGAGGGATTCGGCGGCGCCTTCAACGAGATGGGCTGGAACGATCTCTCCATGCTCGGCCAGGCGGACCGCGACGCGGCGATCAAGCTGCTCTACGGCGCCGACGGTGCGCGCTTCGTCTTCGGCCGCATCCCCATCGGCGCCACCGACTACGCGATGGATCGCTACACGCTCGACGAGACACCGGGGGACGACGCGCTGGCCGGGTTCTCGATCGCCCGCGACATGGAGAAGCTCATCCCCTACGTGAAGGCCGCGCAGGCGATCAAACCGAGCATCCGGTTCTGGGCCAGCCCCTGGACGCCCCCGACCTGGATGAAGCAGGGCCCGTTCTCGGCGGGCAACATGGTGAGCCCGTTCGACGGTGGGACGATGAAGAGCGACGCCGCCACGATGGAGGCGTTCGCGCAGTACTTGATCGCGTTCGTGCAGGCGTACGCGCTGCAAGGAATCACCATCGAGGCGATCTCCGCGCAGAACGAGCCGAACTACACGGGAACCTACCCGACCTGCGGATGGTCGCCGGCACCCTACACGACGTTCATCGGCCAGTACCTCGGCCCGGCCGTGGCCGGCGCCGGCCTGACGACCAAGATCATGCTCGGCACCTTCAACGGCGGCGGCTCCGACAGATCGATCGTCGGGAGCGTGATGGGCGACGTCACCGCGCGCAGCTACGTCAAGGTGCTCGGGTATCAGTGGGGAATGCAGGGCGACGTCGCCGGCGCCAAACATTACGATCTCCCCGTCTGGCAAACGGAGCACAAGTGCGGCAACTATCCCTGGGCGACACCGTTTGACGCGAGCATGGCGCCCAACGATCAGGCCTACGCGGTCGAGAGCTGGGGCCTCATCCGCGACTGGATCAGGGCGGGCGTCACCGCCTACAGCGCCTGGAACATGGTGCTCGACACGGTGGGCGTCGGGATCGACTCGACGCGGGTCTGGCCGCAGGATGCCCTCTTGGTCGTGGACACGTCGGCCAAGAAGCTGATCGTCACGCCGGCCTACTACGTCTTCCGTCACCTCTCGCAGTTCGTCGCGCCGGGCGCAAAGGTCGTGGCCACGAGCGGCGGTGATGCGCTGGCGTTCAAGAACCCGGACAGCAGCCTCGTCGCCGTGATGCACAACGCCGGGTCGGCCGAGATGATGACCGTCGCGCTCGCGGGGAAGAAACTCCAGTTCGCGATGCCGGCCGACGGCTGGGCGACCGTGGTCTCGCGCTGATCGAACGGACGGACTCCAAATGACTTCGGCCGGTCCCGCGGAAGCGGAACCGGCCGAATCGTGACGATGGTTGGAGCCGGGACTAGTTCATCGGGTAGGCCTGCACGAACAACTTCTGGTTCGCGCCTCCCGAGCAGTCCCAGATCTGCATCGGAAGGCCGCTCGCGGTGTTGTAGCCCGATTCATCCAGGCAGCGGCCCGACTGGACGTTCTTGAACACGAAGGCGCCGCTCGCCGGGTCGGGCGTGATCGACCAGTCCTGGCTGGTGTCGCCGCTCTTGCAGTCATTGACCGCGATCTGGGTGCCGTTCGCGAGGTTGCTGCCGCCGCCCACCAGGTCGAGGCACTTGGCGGTGTTGGCGTTCATGGCGATGTGCCAGTTGCTGCCGTCGGCGATGAGGTTGAACATCTGGGGCGTCCCGTTCCAGCTCGCGTACTGCTGCACGACGGTGCCGTCGTTGGTCGAGCCGTAGGGGATGTCGATCGACTCGCCGCCATTCGCCGGCATCGGCGCCAGGCGGTAGGTGAATGACGGGTCGAACACCGGCACGTAGTTGTTGTTGCGCCACACGGTGATGCCGTGCTGCCAGACGCCGCCGTTGCCGTTGGTGGTGAGGGCCTTGTACCCGTCGGGGCAACCCGCCGCCGGGTTCGAGTTCGAGCCCGCCGGACAGCTGTTGGTCACGCCGAGGCTGAACTGCCCGACGGCGCCGGACGCGTTCTGGCAGAGCGTGCCGTTGCCGTAGGGGTTGACGTAGGGCGCGCCCGCCTGGTTCGCGCCGATGCGTCCCGCCACGACGCCGTTGGCGCCGCCGGGGAAGCCCGCGCCGTCGCAGTAGTAGGCGACCGGAGCGGTCACGTTCGGCTTGGAGAGGTTGGTCAGCGCGCCGGTGTCGAGGACGTCTCCGAAGAAGGTCCCCTCCTGCATCGGGTAGTTGACGCGATCGATCCCCCAGCCGATCGAAGGGTCGTTCGAGTCGAGCCAGAGGGGGACGTGGATGCCCGAGGTGTTGACGTGGGCGATCATGCAGGCGGAGAGCCCCTCCATGCACTGGGCGTTGCCGTAGACGCCGCCGTTCTTCCAGGCGGGGCAGAGGCCGATGCCGCCGGGGAAGGTGTAGTTGGTGCCATTCTGGTCCTGCTTGACCAGCGTGTCCCCGGCGCCAAGGGCGCACTTGACCAGGTAGGAGATCGTCTTACGGCCCCCCGAGGTGGTCATGAGGCCGTTGATCGACGACAGGCCGTTGATCGACGACAGGCCGTTGATCGACGACAGGCCGTTGATCGACGACAGGCCGTTGATCGACGACAGGCCATTGATCGACGACAGGCCGTTGATCGACGACAGGCCGTTGATCGACGACAGCGCGAAGTCGTGCCCCGAGGTCTCGATGTCGGTGGCCTGATCTCCGCCACAACCGATGAGGCTGACCATCGCGCCAAGCGCGACGCTGATCTGGATGGTGCGTTTGCCAAGCTCTTTCATTTGATTTTCCCCCTGAGGCAACCCGGCTGACTGCGTGAGTCCCGTGGTTTTGCGTCCCCCGATCGCTCGGGGTTTGCGGTTTTCACAAGGTGCAGGCCTGCGGATGGATCAAGACAAAAGCAGTAATCGGGCCAACGGTTTTTCTAGCGATAAAGCGGCTTTCTGGGGCGCCGTGACACCGGCTGTTGTTGTCGAGGCAACATCACCGATGCCGCCCAAGCAACGTCCTCCGACCCGGTGCGACGACCGCGCCCGAAGGCCCTCGTCCATGAGGAGCCGTGCTTTTCCTGACAAGGCCCGACCGATCGCGACAAACGTCAGGTGGGCCACACGTGCGTCATCTGCGCCTCGTTCCCCGAGCAGCACCACAGCTCACGCTCGAAGATGCCTGTCTGGACGCCTTCCAGCAGGAGCTCGCCTACGTCTATCGTTCGTTTCGGCGACTCGGGACCGCGCCCTCGGAGGTCGAAGATCTGGCGCAGGATCTGTTCCTGGCGCTCCGTCGATCCTGGAGCGAATACGACCCCAGCCGTCCGCTGCGCCCCTACCTGTTTGGGTTCGCCTTCCGGATCGCGGCGGCCCACCAGCGAAAGCGGAAGCGCGAGGTGGCGTTCGGGATCGTCGAGGTGGACGACGCGGCGCCGGGTCCGGAGGAGAAGCTGCAGTCGAAGCAGGCCCGCGCGCTGGTGCTGGCGGCGCTCAACCGGATTCCGTTGCCGAGGCGTGCCGTCCTGGTGATGCATGAGCTCGACGACGTCCCGGTGGCCGAGGTGGCGGCGGTGCTCTCGATCCCGCGCTTCACGGCCTACTCCCGGTTGCGCAAGGCTCGCCGCGAGCTCCAGGCCGGGATGCGCCGCGTACTGAAGGGAGCGGGCGGCGCGTGATCTGGTGGCCCGCGAAGCTGTCGCCGGACGTGCGCTCGCTGCTGGAGCGCGAGCGATCGATTGCGGTCCTGCCCGCCGCCGCCCGTGCCCGGGCGCTCTGCCGCGCGCGCGCCGCGCTGGCCGCGGGGGTGGCCACGCGGTCGCTCCCCTCGGGGGCGCCCTCGGCGGTTCGATGGGCGGTGGCGGCGGGGCTGGCCTGCGTGGCGACGGTGGCCGCGGGAGCTGTCGCCTACAGTCTCGGCGTTCGCGCCCGCCCGATTTCGCCGCCGGTCGCCGCCCCGCCGTCGACGGAATCCCCTGCGTCGCACTGGAGCGCGGGAGACGAGCCGCTCCTCGATCTGCTGGCCGACCCGGTGTCCGCAACGACGCCGGCGCGCTCGGGAGCCGGCGCCGCCCGGGTAGAGGTGCGTCTCCTGGCGCGGGCGCGCGCGGCCGTCGCGCGCGAGGACTTCGCGCGGGCGCTCGAGCTGCTCGACGGGCACGCCCGCCGCTTCAGGACGGGGCGGCTGGTGGAAGAGAGGGAAGCGCTGCGCGTCAAGTCGCTCGCGGGGCTCGGGCGCCGTGGCGAGGCCCGCCGCGCGGCCGCCGAGTTCGAAGCGAGCTTCCCGCGCAGCCCTCTTCTGTCGGCCGTGAGGCAGATGGCCGGGCTGGAGCCGTAGCGTGGTTGCGGGCGATGGCCTGGTCGACTTCCCGCGTCGGCGCCGTTCGTCAGCTGACGTCTGGCCTGCGCTTTTTCTGAGAAGACCTGGCGTGCGCGACCTCTTACAATGAGAGAGCTCTCCGTGAGTCATCTGCGCCTACTGACGCCGCCCCCTCGGGAGGTGACCCCCGACGAGGCCTGCCTGGAGGCCTTTCTGCGGGAGCTCGACTACATCCACCGGACGTTGAGGCGTCTCGGCACCTCCCCGTCGGAGACGGACGATCTGGCGCAGGAGGTGTTCCTCGTTCTGCGCAGGTGCTGGGCCGCCTACGAGCCGGAGCGGCCGTTGCGCCCGTACCTTTTCGGGATCGCCTTTCGGATCGCGGCGGCGCATCACCGCAAGCGCAACCGCGAGGTGACGTTTGAGATCGTGGAGGTCAGCGACACGGGCCCCGGCCCCGACGACGCGCTTGCGACCAAGCAGGCGCGCGCAGTCGTGCTGGCGGCGCTCGAGCAGATTCCGCTCCCGCGGCGCGCGGTGTTGCTCATGCACGACCTCGACGATGTCCCCGTCGAGGAGGTCGCCTCGGCTCTCGGAATCCCGAGGTTCACCGTTTACTCGCGCTTGCGAAAGGCCCGCCGCGAGCTGGAGACCGCCGTGCGGCGACTGACAAAGGCGAGGATCTGATGACCATGCGCTCCCCGGTGTCGCCCGAAGTTCGCGCGCTGCTCGAGCAAGAGCGCGTCCTGCCGCCCGTCTCGGCGGCGCAGCGTGCGCGGGCGACGGCCCGGGCGCGGGCGGCCCTGGCATCGCCCGTCGTTGCAACGGCCACACCGTCAGGCGCGGCGTCGCGGTCCCGCTGGGTCGCGGCCGCGGCGGCCGCTCTGGTGATCAGCATGGCGATCGGCGCCGCGGCCTACGAGATCCATGCGCGCCTGGCCCCCGCGCCGGTGGCGCATCGGGCGGTCGTCTCGGCGCCTGCCGTCGTGAGCGCTCCCGCCGTTTCGCCGCCCGACGTGGCGGTTCCCCAGGTGGCTCCTGGGCCCCTGCCCACCGTCGTGGCGCCGGCGTCGCCCGCGGACGCGGCCCGCGCAGAGCTGCATCTCTTGCGGGAAGCGCGCGCCGCGGTCGCGCGCGGCGACTTCGCGGCGGCGCTGTCGCCGATCGCCGAGCACACGCGCCGATTCAAGAACGGCCGCCTCGTCGAGGAGCGGGAGGCGCTGCGCGTGAAGGCGCTCGGGGGCCTCGGGCGCACCGCCGAGGCGCGCCACGCCGCCGCCGCCTTCCGGGCGCGCTTCCCCCGCAGCGTCCTTTTGCCGGCCGTCGGTCAGATGCCGGCCTCGGGCCCCTGAGCGCCGCTGCCTCCAACCCCGCTCCGGACGGGAAGGGCGGTGGGCTCCTGTGGGGGAAGAGGCGTCAGGTCGGGTGCTGTAGCTGAAGATTTCCGCGGAGATCTCGAGCTGCGGATGAGTTTATTTAGTAATATCTTGTATTGGTGCTGACTAAATTTGATGGCATAGGTACCCGAAGTGGCTCCGCCAGGCCGAGGTCCCGATGCGACTGAAGGCGGGCCCGAAGGCCAGTCCGAAGACGGCCGACCCAGCGTCGGCGGGCGAAGTCGGCCCGGAGATTTCTGAGCGCGAAGACGCTCCGTTCTTGCTGGAGACGTTGATGGACAACGTCCTCGACGCCATCTACTTCAAGGATCGCCAGAGCCGGTTCACCCGCGTCAACCGCTATCAGGCCGCGCGCTTCGGGCTCGCCAGCCCGGCGCATGCCGTTGGACGGACCGACTTCGACTTCTTCACCGACGAGCACGCGGCGCAGGCGCTGCGCGACGAGCAGGAGATCATTCGCACCGGCCAGCCGCTCGTGAACGTGGAGGAGAAGGAGACGCTGGCGAACGGCGAGTTCCGGTGGGTGTCGACGACGAAGCTTCCCTTGCGCGATCGGCAGGGAAACATCGTGGGGACCTTCGGGATCTCCCGCGACGTCACCGAGCGCAAGAAGGCCGGGGAGCAGCTGCAACACCAGGCGTTCTACGATCCGCTCACGGATCTCCCGAACCGCGCGCTGTTCCTCGACAGGTTGCAGCACCTGTTTCACCGCGCCCGGCGCTCGCTGGGCAATCCGAGGTTCGCGGTGCTTTACCTCGATCTCGATCGTTTCAAGGCGATCAATGACAGCCTGGGGCACCCGGTCGGAGACGAGGTCCTGAGCGCGACGGCGCGCCGGCTCGAGCGCTGCCTTCGCCCCGGCGATACGCTCGCGCGCCTCGGCGGTGACGAGTTCACCGTCCTGCTCGACGACGTCCGCTCCGAGGCCGACGCCACGGGCGTGGCCGAGCGAATTCACCAGGAGGTGGCCGCACCGCTGCGGGTGCGGGGCGCCGAGGTGTTCACCAGCGTCAGCGTCGGGATCGCGCTGTCGAGCGCGGGCTATGAGTGCCCCGAGGACATGTTGCGGGACGCGGACACGGCGATGTACAGGGCCAAGATGGGCGGTCGCGCCCGCCACCAGGTCTTCACGGGCGACATGCACCAGCGGGCCGTCTCCTCGCTGCGGCTCGAGACCGATCTCCGACACGCGGTGGAACGCCGGGAGATCGTCCCCTTCTACCAACCGATCGTGGAGCTCGACACCGGCACGGTGGTCGGGTTCGAGGCGCTCGCGCGCTGGCGGCATCCGGGCCAGGGCTTGCTCCAGCCCGATCTCTTCATCCCCGCCGCAGAAGAGACCGGGTTGGTGGTGGAGCTCGGCGAGTGGATGCTCGCCGAAGCGTGCCGGCAGGCGTGCGAATGGCAGCGCCGACATCCGCGCTGGGCGAAGCTCGGGATCAGCGTCAACATCTCGAGCCGCCAGATCTCCCAACCGGGCCTCGCCGCGGTGGTCGAGCGCGCGCTCTGCGCGACCGGCCTCGACCCGGCGTGCCTGACGCTGGAGATCACCGAGACCGCGCTCATGCACAACCTCAGCGTGGCGGCGAGCGTGGTCCAGCGCCTGGCGGCGATGTCCGTCGGCCTGCACCTGGACGACTTCGGCACCGGCTACTCGTCGCTCGCCTACCTGCACAGCTTCCCGGTGAAGGCGCTGAAGGTCGATCGATCGTTCGTCAATCGCATGGACCGTGAGCCCCATGAGGCGGCGATCGTCAAGGCAATCGTCTCGCTCGCCCACGATCTCGGGATGGAGGTGGTCGCCGAGGGGATCGAGAGGCGCGCGCAGGTTGCAGCGCTGCGCGCGCTCCGCTGCCGGCGGGGGCAAGGATTCCTCTTCTCGAAGCCGCTCCCCGCGGAGCAAGCGGAACGGCTGCTCGCCGGCGGCCTGCCGACTACTTGATCGGAGGCGCTGCGGCCACGAGGTGGAGCGAGAGCACCAGGCCGGCTGTCGAATCCGAGGCGATGAAGACCGCACCCCCGATCGCATCGGCGATGGCGCCGGCCAAAATGAGGCGGGCATCGCCGCGCAGCTCGGGCAAGGAGCTGGCGAGGACGACGTCGAGGCGCGCTCCGGCGATCTCGCCCAGCTCTCCGGCTTTCGGTGCGGAGATCTCGACGATCACCGGCTCCGCGATCACCGGGGCGCCGGGCGCCTGCCCCGCCAGGATCCTGGCCGTCACGGCGCTCACGGGCTGCGGTCGATGGACCGCCAACCAGACCGGAGCGGCCGCGGGGCTCGCCGCCACCGCGTGTTCGAGCAGAGCGGCGATCGCCGTCGTCAGCGCCGCCGCCGTTCCGACGACGCAGAGCTCGGCTGGAATCGACTCCGCACGCATCTGTTCGGGCGGTCGATCGACCTCGGCGAACGCGTCCGCGCAGGCGCCGGCGAGCCGCGTGGACGCTCCGCTTCCCCCGGCGCTGGCCAGGGCGCGAAGTCGGCCGCCCAGCCTGCGCAGCTGATCGAGATCGTCCTCGATGATTGCCTCTGTCTCGGCAGCATCGGCGATGGTCGCGCCGGGCGCGCCAGCCAGGGCGCGCGCGCTCGACACGCCCTGCACGAAGTTGTTGATGTCGTGCGCAACCGCGCCGGCGAGAAGCCCCGTCCAGCCGGCTCTGGTCGGCGCGGTCATCGCCAGGGGCGCTCAAGCACCGAGCGGGGCCTTGTGGTCGGTGTCCATCAGGTTGTGGGCGATCGCGTACCGAACGAGGTCGGAGCGTCGGCTCAACCCCAGCTTCTGGGACAACCGTGCGCGGTAGGTCTCGACGCTCTTCACGCTCACGGCCAGGCGCTCCGCGACCTCCTTGTTCGTGAAGCCCAGCGTCAGGTCGCGAAGCACCCGGGTCTCGCGCGGGCTCAGCCGGTCGAGGGCCGTCTCGGGGCGCGACTGCAACGGTTGCGGTGGCCGCAGCACCTCGTTCAGGGCAACGCCGGCCAACGTCGGATCGACGTACGTGCGTCCCTGGAGCACGGCCCGAATCGCGGTGACGACCTCTCGACTGGCCGCCTGCTTCAAGATGAAGCCGGACGCGCCGGAGATCAGCGCGACGCGAAGATACTCGGGATCGTCGTGCATCGTGAGGACCAGGATCCGCGTGGGGAGACCGGCCTTTCGGATTTCGCGCAGCGCCGCGATGCCGCCGCCGCCGGGCATGGAGACATCGAGCAGCAAGAGGTCCGGGCGGGAGGTGGCGACCTCTTCGAGCGTGGCTGCGACATTCGCCGCTTCGCCGACGACCTCCAGGTCGGGCTCGCTCTCGATGGCACGCCGGAGGCCGTCACGCACCAGCGCGTGATCGTCAGCCAATACGATGCGTGCTTTTCTTGTCACGTTTTTACTTTGTCAGGAAAACCCCGACAGCCGGTCGGGGTCAAGGGGATATTCCCCGATAGGCGCGGCCGCCTCAACTGGGCAGAGTCAGCGCCGGAGGTTTTGATGAACCAGCAGCCGAGCGGCGGGAATGCGATCAACATGTTTACCGGTGTGAAGGTCTTTTCGGCGACGATGGCCCATGACCGGGAGATCCTGGGCGACAAGGTCATGGCCTGGATCCAGAAAAACCCGAGCAGGAAGATCGTCCAGACGATCGTCACCCAGTCTTCGGACCAGGCTTTTCACTGCCTCGCGATCACGGTTTTCTTCTCGGACAGGGCCGAGTAGGGCGCGCACCCCGGGAGGCGTGCGCCTGCTCTGGACGCGCGTGCCCGCGCGCTACGGCTCCTTGCTGTTCATCTCCACGCCGTCCAGGACCTCTCGCACGCGCCGCGCGAGCTGTTCGATGGAATAGGGTTTGGCGAGGAACTCTATCCCGGTCTTGAGAACGCCACGGTCGGCGATGAGGTCCTCGGTGTAGCCCGAGACGAACAGCACGCGGATCGTCGGCAGCAGGACGGCGGCCCTCTCGGCCAGAACCCGCCCATTCATTCCCGGCATGATGACGTCGGTGATCAGGAGATCGGGGCAGGGGCTGAGCGACGCCAGCCCGCGCAGGGCATCGGCGCCGCTCGCGAAGGGGTGGACCTGGTATCCCAGCCTCGTGAGCGCGGCGTTCGCCAGCTTGCGCACGCGCGCGTCGTCCTCCACCAGCACGACCGCGGCGCTGTGCGTCTCGGCGGGGACGGACGGTCGAGCGGGAGGCTGCTGGGGAACGCCCTTGGCGGCCGGCAGGTAGATCTTGAACGTGGTTCCCCGATTCAGCTCCGAGCAGACGTCGATGCGGCCGCCGTTCTGCTGAACGGCGCCGTACACCATCGCCAGCCCGAGGCCCGTCCCTTGCCCGGGTCCCTTCGTCGTGAAGAAGGGCTCGAACAGGTGCTCCCGCACCTCCTCGTTCATGCCCGAGCCGGTGTCCGAGACGGCGAGCAGGACGTACGCACCCGGGCGCGCGTCGAGGTGGCTCGCGGCGTATTCGTCATCGATCCAGACGTTCGAGGTCTCGATCGTCAGCCGCCCCCCATTCGGCATCGCGTCGCGCGCGTTGACGGCCAGATTGACGATGATCTGCTCGACCTGACCCGGATCGAAACAGATGGGTGTCACGTCGTCGCCGCAGATCGTCTGAAGCTCGATGTGCTCCTCGATGACGCGGAGGATCATGCGCTCGGCGCGGCGGAGGACCTCGTTCAGGTCGAGGACCCTGGGGGCGATGATCTCCTTTCGGGAGAAGGCCAGCAGATGTCGCGTCAGACCCGCGGCCGACTGCGCGGCGTCCGCGACCTCGAGGAGGCGGCCCCGACTCGAATGCTCGGGCGGCAACGACGCCAGGCTGAGCTCGAGCCCCCCCGCGATGACCGTGAGCAGGTTGTTGAAGTCGTGGGCGATCCCGCCCGCCAGCCGTCCGACCGACTCCATCTTTTGGGCCTGAATCAGCTGACCCTCGAGCTGCTTCCGGTTCGAGATGTCGGAGAACGTCACCAGCACCTGCGCGAGGGCGCCGTGGAGGTCACAGACCGCCTCCGCGGTGATGCCGAGATAAAACCGCGCCCCGTCGACGCGGGTCGCCGGCATCTCGACCTGCTGGATGCCGGTGCTTCGGATCTGCGCCAGCGCGGCGGTCGGCTCGTCGGTCGTCTTCCAGAGCTCGAACAGCGAGCGACCGAGGAGGCTCTCCCGGTCCGAGTAACCCCACAGTCGTTGCAGCGCGACGTTGGCGAAGGTCAGGGTTCCGCCCGGATCGGCGATGGCAATCGCTTGCGTGCTGGAGCTCAGCACGGTGTCGAGGACGCGTGAGCGCTCCTCGGCGATCCGTCGGTCGGTGAAATCCTGGACCGCGCCAATCGTGCGCGTCGGGCGGCGCCTCCCCGCCACCGATCCGAAGTGGGTGCGCGAGCGCGTGAGGACCCATCGCAGGCGGCCCCGGCGATCATGAATGCGGTGCTCGATGTCGAACGCGCCGTCCCCTTCGGGATCGTGAGCCCGCTCGGCCGCCGCCACGACTCTGAGGACGTCGCCCTGATGGATGTGCGACACGATCTTCGCCATCGTCACCGGCTCGTCCGGATCCCACCCGTACATCTGGCGCAGCTCCAGCGACCAGAAGATCAGGTCGGTGGCGTGGTCGTGGTCGAAGATCCCGAGGTTGCCCACCCGGATCGCCTGACGCAGCCGCTCGTCGTCATCGGCCATGAACGCATCCTGTCGAGCTCAGCGCAGCGGCTCCTGTTCCGGGTTCATCATACGTTTCCTACCGCGCCCGGCGGCCTGCGCAAAGCGCGGCAATGCATGAGGCTTCGTGACTCGGACAATCAAGCGGACGTCCGCGGACGGCGTCCTGGACGTCCAGCAGCAGCAATCCGCAGGGTGCTCTCTCACAAGACGGCGAGTTTCCCGCGGGTGCCCGTTGGTCCCGAATCTGCAAACGCAAACGAGGAGTCCCGATCCCCTTCACCACCATCGCGGGTATCATCAGACCCAGGAGCGAACGGCGTTCATGTCATGAAGCTGACCAGGTTCGCGACGCAATCTTCACTCGTGGCGGCCACCGCGCTGGCGCTCGGGGCCTGCAGCGGCAGAGCCACCGGCGGCGGCACGACGACCCAGGCCTCTCCGCTCTGCGCGGCCGATCCTGGACCGGCTCCGCTCCGGCGGATCACCCGCTTCGAGTACGGGCGGACGATCGCCGATCTGACGGGCGTCGATCCGTCCGTCGCCCAGGCGTTGCCGCCCGACGAGGAGACGCTGGACTTCGACGACATCGCGGCCGCCTACAGCGTCTCCAGCCTGCACGCCGACCGCTACCTCGAGGTCGCGGAACAGGCGGCGGCGACCCTGACCGCGGACGTCACCGGGATGACCATGCTCGCCGGTTGCGATCCGACGGGCGGGGACGCGGCGTGTGTCTCCGCGTTCGTGGCCGCCTTTGGCCGGCGCGCCTGGCGCCGCGCGCTCACCGACGATGAACAGACGGCGATGCTGCAGCTCTACGCCGCCACCGCCGACCCGGGGCCGACCGATGGCCTCGCGGGGGTGGTCGCCGTCATGCTTCAGGCGCCGCAGTTTCTTTACCGGCCCGAGCCCGGCGTGGCGGGGGCCAGCGGGCCTCAGCCGATCGACGGATACGCGCTCGCGACGCGCCTCGCGTATCTCCTCACCGCCGCCGGCCCGGACGAGACGCTGCTCGCCGCGGCCGAGGCGGGCCAGCTCGCCACCGAGGCGGGCCTGCTGGCCCAGACCGATCGCCTGCTGAACGATCCGCGCGCCGCCGAGCTGTTCGTTCACTTCGCCAGCGAGTGGTGGGAGATCGAGCCGGTCGCCACCATGGACAAGGACGAGTCCCTCTACCCGGCCTGGACCGACGCCACGCCCGGCGGCGCTCACCCAGGAGACCACGCTTTTTCTGTCCGACGCCTGGAAGAATGGACCGACGCTCGCGTCGCTGCTGACCGCGCCCGTCACGTTCGCCGACGCGTCGCTGGCCTCCTACTACGGTCTTCCGGCGCCGAGCGGTGACGGCTTCCAGCGCATCCCGCTCGATCCTTCGCGCGCCGCCGGCATGCTGACGCAGGGGTCGTTCCTGGCCGTTCACGCCAAGGCGAATCAGACCTCGCCGGTCCTGCGCGGCAAGTTCGTGCGCGCGCAGCTCTTCTGCACGCCCCCGCCGCCGCCGCCGCCGTCCGTCGTGGTCAGCCCGCCGGTCGTCGATCCACGCCTGCCCACCCGTCAACGGTTCGCGCAGCACACGGCGGACGCTTTTTGCGCCAACTGCCACACGCTCATGGATCCGATCGGCTTCGCCTTCGAGAACTACGATCCGATCGGGCGCTGGCGGGACACCGACGCCGACGTGCCGGTCGACGCGACCGGCGCGCTGACCGGGACCGACGTCGACGGCGATCTCAACGGCATCCCCAGCCTGGCGAGCAAGCTGGCCGTCAGCGCCGAGGTGGGGACCTGCGCCGCGACCCAGTGGTTCCGCTACGCCTTCGGCCGCAGCGAGCAGACGAGCGGCGATCTCTGCGCCATCAGCGCGCTCGCCAGCACGCTGACCGGACCGGGCGGCGACTTCAAGCAGATGGTGCGCCAGACGGTCCGGATGGCGGCCTTTCGCAACCTGCCCCCGGAGGCGCCATGAAACGAATCTCGCGACGGACGATCCTGCGCGGCGCGGCCGGGGCGGCGATCGCGCTCCCCTGGCTGGAGGCGATGTCGCCCCACAAAGCCCGGGCGGCCACGACGCCCAAGCGCTTCATCGTCATGTTCTCCCCCAACGGCACGCTTCCGACGCAATGGACGCCGACCGGGAGCGAGACCAGCTTCACGCTCTCGCCCATCCTGACGCCGCTTGCGCCGCATCAGGGCGATCTGGTGATCATCGAGGGTCTCCTTCAGGAGGGGGGCGGCGGGGACGGGCACCAGA
Source organism: uncultured Pseudomonadota bacterium (assembly GCA_963819375.1). GTDB lineage: Bacteria > Myxococcota_A > Polyangia > Fen-1088 > Fen-1088 > JADGRB01. The sequence continues at coordinate 229,272 of CAWFVU010000002.1, forward strand.
ACGGAATCGGCGGCATGCTCACCGGCAGCCCGCTCAACCCGGGGCCCTTCGCGGGCGTCGGTGCGCCGCCGGCCGGCTGGGCGACGGGGCCTTCGATCGATCAGCGCATCGTGCAGGCGCTCGCCGCGCCGACCCCGTTCCAGTCGCTCGAGCTCGGCGTCCAGGTGGGCGCCGCCGACAACTGGGGGCGGATGATCTACCAGGCCGCGAACCAGCCGCTCCCCCCCACCGACGATCCGGCCCAGGTGTACACCAGCGTGTTCTCCGACCTGCACACCGACCCGGTCGCGCTCGCGCACCTCCGCGCGCGGCACAAGTCGATCCTCGACGCGGTCGGGGGCGAGTACACGCGCATCGGCGGCCAGCTCGGCAGCGCCGACAAGCAGCGCCTCGACGCCCATCTGAACGCGGTCCGTGAGATCGAGACGCGTCTGACGACCAGTCTCGTCGACAACAACCCGTCCTGTCACGACCCGACGGTCACGGCCGTCGCGACGCAGGCGAACGATTCGTTCCCCGCGGTCGGCGCCCTGCAGATGGATCTCCTCACGATGGCGCTCGCCTGCGATCTCACCCGGGTGGCGTCGATGCAATGGTCGCGTTCGGTTTCGCAGGTGCGGTTCACCTGGCTCAACATTCCCGACGGGCACCACGATCTGTCGCACCGGAGCGACACCGACAGCGACGCGGTCAACAAGCTCACGCTGATCAACACCTGGTACGCGCAGCAGATGGCGGACTTGATCGCGCGCCTCAAGAACACGTCCGACGGGGCGGGCGGCACGCTGTTCGACAACACCCTCATCCTCTGGAGCAACGAGCTCGCCAAGGGGAACACCCACAGCCGCCAGGACGCTCCCTACGTGCTGGCCGGCAACGCCGGGGGCGGGCTTCGCACCGGCCGCTTCGTCAGCTATGAAGGGCAGGGGCTGCCGCACAACAACATGATGGTGTCGATCCTCAACGCGCTCGACATCCCCGACACGACCTTCGGCAAGGCCGACTGGTGCACCGGCCCGCTCGTCGGGCTGCTCTGATGAATTTTCACCAAGGACAAGCGACATGAAGAGACGCCACGCCCTGATCCTGCACACGCTGGCCGCGCTGCTGGCGGCCTCCGGCTGCAGCTCGACCGCCGACTACACGCCGACGGGCACCGGCGCCGCCGGGGGCGCCGGGGGCACGGCCGGCGCCGCGGGCGGCGGTGGCCTGGGCGGCGCGGCGGGCGCGGCCGCTCCGGCGACGGCGGCGAGCTGTCCCGAAAGCGGGGGGCCGGTCGATCCGACCGCGTTGATTGACGACATGGAAGCGGGCGGTTACGCGATCCTCATGGAGGGGGGGCGCAACGGGACCTGGTGGGCGGGGGGCGACATGCAGTCGCCTGGCTCGCAGATCCAACCCGATGGCAACGCCGCGTCCGAGGTGATTCCGGGCGGTGGCCGGTGCGGCAGCCTGCACGCGATGCACATCACCGGGCGGGGGTTCACCAGCTGGGCGCAGGTCAGCGCGTCGATGCGCTACGGCTCGGTCGACGGCGGCGCCTCGGGACTGCTCCCTTACGACGCGCACATCCGCAGCGGGGTCATCTTCTGGGCCCGGATCGGCGACACCTCGGGGAACAAGGTTCGCCTGTCGGTCAGCGACAAATACTCGCGCCCGGAAGGGGGCTTCTGCGACGCCTCGTCGTCGGCGACCACCGCCACCGCCTGCTACGACACCTTCGGGGTCGATCTCCTGCCGCTCAGCCAGACCTGGACGGAGTACCGGGTCCCGTTCGGGGGGCTCGGACAGCGCAATTTCGGCCTGCAGGAGAAGATGGGGCTCGATACCAGCAGCATCTACACGATTCAGTTCGACTTTTACCCGAACGAGACCTTCGACTTCTGGATCGACGACATCTCTTTCTACTAGGCCGTCCCGCCGGTATAGTTTCGGCAATGAGCGAAACCGACAAGAGAAAACAGAGTCTCTACTTTCCTGAGGCGATGCTGAAAGAGATCAGCGCCGAGGCGACTCGTCAGGACCGCTCGCTCTCCTGGATCGTCCAGAAGGCCTGGAAGGCCGCTCGCAAGGAGTTCAAGAACATCCCGTCGGTCGATGACGCTCCGGGCGGCGACGGCCCGAGCGAAGACAAGAAGTAGTCGGGCAGGCGGGGCCGGCCCAAGACCGGCCCAAGGAAGGCCTAAGACGCCGCGGCTTCGTCCGGCCGACCGCCTTTCAGCTCGGCCAGCAGGCCGATGAACTCGTCGATGTTCACGGGCTTCACCAGGTGCTCGTCGAAGCCGGCCTCTCGCCCGCGTGCCCGTTCGGAGGCCTGCCCGTAACCGGTGAGCGCGATGAGAAATAGGTCGGCGTGGCGAGGGTCCGCGCGCAGCCGTCGCGCCATCTCGAACCCGTCCATCCCCGGGAGCCCGACGTCGAGGATCGCGACGTCCGGCAGGACCTCGTCAATCAAGGCGAGGCCTTCGGAGCCGTTCTCGGCCGTCCGACAGGCGAATCCCTCCTGCGAGAGCAGCTCGCAGAGGGCCTCGCGGCTGTCGGCCTGATCTTCGACGACCACAATCGTGGCCCCCTCTCTCAGCGACCCGCGGATGGGCCGGGGCGGGCTGGCGGGCGGCTCGACCGCGGTCTCGCTCCTGGTCGACAGCGGAAGCCGCACCACGAACTCGCAGCCTTTTCCTTCCCCGTCGCTGAAGACGTGCACGGTCCCCCCGTGCATGTTGACGAGCGAGCGCACCAGCGTGAGGCCCACGCCCAGCCCGCCCCCCGATCGGTCGAGCGTCCGCTTCGATTGAACGAAGAGCTCGAACACCGACTCGGCCATCTCCGGAGGGAGACCGACGCCGTCATCCTTGAGGCGAAACACCGCCGCGCCGTCCTCCTCGGCGACCCGCAAGCTGACGTGACCGCCCTTCGGGGTGTACTTGGCGGCATTGTTGAGGAGGTTGATCTGGATCTGCTGCAGTCGAGAGGGGTCGGCGTCGATCCAGAGCGGTTCACCGTCGAGATCCACCGTGAAGGTCAGACCCCGAGAGTCGAAGAGGCCGCGCGCGGAGTCGGCGGCCTCGCGCGCCGCGGAGCGCAGATCGATCGCCCGCCGCTTGAGGGCGATCTTGTTCTGGGTGACCCGGCTCGCCTCCAGAAGATCGTCGAGGAGCGCCGCCATCTGCGCCGACTGCCGCTCGAGGATGCCGAGAAATCGCGGGGTGTTGGCGGCCGCGCGGGGCGATTTCAGCAGGGCGGTGGCGGTCACGATGGCCCCGAGCGGGTTGCGCAGCTCGTGCGAGAGCATCGCCAGGAACTGGTCGCGTCGTCGGACGCTGTCCTGGATCTTCAGATCGGCCAGCTTCTGTTCGGTGACGTCGCGGAAGATCGCGGCCATGCCGACCAGGGCGCCGGCCCGATCCCGCAGCGGCAGCCTGGTCACCAGATCCCAGCGCTCGGGCAGGCCGGGCGTCTGCGAAACGCTCCGCTCCAGCTTGTAGTGGTGGGTCTCGCCCGTGCGGAGGACCGTCTCGTCTTTCCGGTGGAGCTCCAGGGCCAGCTCCTGGTTGGGGAGCTCCAGCGCCGTCTTGCCGACGGCGGCGCCCGGATCGCCGAGGCCCAGCCGCGTTGCCATCGCGTCGTTGGCGCGAATCAGGCGCCCGCGCTGGTCCTTGAAGTAGATGGCGTCCGGCGTGGAGGTGAGGAGGCTGTTCAGCAGATAGCGCTCGTGGAAGAGGGCGTCCTCTGCGGATTTGAGGCCGCTCACGTCGATGAGGGTGATGACCACGCCGGCGATCGACCCCTTGGTCCGGTAGGGCAGGATCCGCGAGTAGAAGGCCTTGCCGTCCACCTCTCCCAGCTCCCGCTCCGCCGGCTGCCCGGTCCGAAGGACGCGGTTGAGATCCTCCACCAGCTCGGGGTGCTTCATCTGGTGCACGAAGGTCTCGATGCTCCGCCCCACGTCGTGCGGGACCAGGCTGAAGGCCTTGGCAATCTGCGGCGTGAACTTCCGGATCTTGAGCTCCGCGTCGAGGAAGATCGTCCCGATCTCCGTGCTGGCGAGGAGGTTGTCCATGTCGTTCGTGACCTCGGTCAGCTCGCCGATCTTGCGCTGGTACTCCGCGTTGACCGTGTAGAGCTCTTCGTTGACGCTCTGGAGCTCCTCGTTCGTGCTCTGGAGCTCCTCGTTACTCGTCTGGAGCTCTTCATTGCTGGCCTGGAGCTCTTCGTTGCTCGTCTCCAGCTCTTCGATCGCGGATTGGAGGCCCTCCTTGGTGTGCGCCAGCTCGGCCTCGAGGGCGCGCAGCCAATCGCGCGAGACCTGGTCCATCTCCACCTCGGTCTCGGACGGCGGTCTGGCCGCCGCCGTCGGCTCCGTTTGCTCGAAGGTGACCAGCAGATGGGGCGCGCCGCCGCCGCGGCCGCCGATGCGCTGGATCGTGACCTTGTAGGCACGCTCGCCGTCCCGTTCGGAGATCCGGACGTCGCGGTAGACGATCGCCGCGGGCTCGGCGACGGCCCGCTTGAGCCCCCCCACGAGGACCATCTTCAGCTCGGGGCCCACCAGCTCGAGGACGTCGAGCCCCTGGCGACCGTCGCGGTGCTGCAAGAAGGCGCCGGCGCCGCCGAAGGCGTGAACCAGCTCGGCGCGTTCATTGACGAGGAGGCTCGGCGGCATCGTCCGCTCGAGGAGCGCGTCGTAGGTGCCGAGCAGCTGGGAGAGTGAATAGCGTCCCCCCGCGGGTTGAAACGGGGGCAGGGCGGAGCGGGCGGTGTGCGGCGGTTGCAACCGCGCGTCGACGGGGATGCGCGCGTCGCTCCGCTTTCGGTAGACGCGCCAATGTTTGTCGAGCGTCTCGTAGCCCGCGGCCAGGGGGCCGACCGTCTCGCTCGGTCCCAGGAACAGGAATCCGTTCCGGTTGAGCGCGAAGTGAAACAGCGAGAGCACCTTCTGCTGCGCCGCCGGCTGCAGATAGATGAGGAGGTTGCGGCAGGTGATGAGATCGACGCGGGTGAACGGCGCGTCCTTGATGACGTTGTGCTGCGCGAAGACGATCCGCTGGCGCAGCTCGGGGACGACCTGGTAGCGCTCGCCGATCCGCGTGAAGTAGCGCGCCAGGCGCTCCTCCGAGACGCCGGCCAGCGCCTCCTGCGTGTAGATGGCCCGTGTGGCGTGCTCGAGCGAGCCGCGGTGCACGTCGGTCGCGAAGATCTTGACGGGGCGCTCGCCCCGCGTCTCCATCAGATCCTCCAGCAGGATGGCCAGCGAATAGGCCTCTTCGCCCGTCGCGCAGCCGGCGACCCAGATGCGCAGCGGTGCCTCGCGCGGCTGGCGCGCCAGCAGATCGGGGAGGACCTGGCTCTCGAGGATCTGGAAGGCCTGCTCGTCACGGAAGAAGCGGGTCACCTCGATGAGCAGATCGCGATAGAGCACGTCGAGCTCACCGCGATCCGACTTCAACCGCCGGATGTACTCTTCGATGTCCGCGGAGCGGGCCAGGGCCAGCCGGCGTTCGATGCGGCGGGTGACGGTGCTCGGCTTGTAGTGGGTGAAGTCGATCCCGTACTCCTCCTGCAGCATCCGATAGACCTCGACCACGGTCGCACTGCCGGCCGGCGGCTCGCTCACGGGCACCCGCTTCGCCGCTGCGGAGTGGCCCGCGGCGTGCTCCAGCAGGGCCCGCGGCATGTCGGACGGCGAGAGCACCCAGTCGGCCAGCCCCGAGTCGGCGGCCGTCCGCGGCATCCCGTCGAACTGGGCGCTGTCGACGTCCTGGACGATCACCAGCCCGCCGGCCTCGTGGACGTCGCGGATCCCGCGTGACCCGTCGCTGCCGCCCCCGGAGAGAACGACCGCCACCGCGCGCGGCCCGCAGTCCTGGGCCAGCGAGCGAAAGAAGATGTCGATCGGCAGCGTTCGCTCCTGGTGCCGTTCCTGCTCGCTCAGGAGCAAGCGGCCGCCGGAGATGATCATCTCGTTCTTGGGCGGGATCAGATAGACGTGCTCCGCCTCGACCGGCATCCCGTTCTCCACCAGGTGGATCGGCAATTCCGTGTGACGGGCCAGGAGCTCGTCCATCATGCTCTTGAAGTCGGGCGAGAGGTGCTGAACGATGACGAACGCCAGCCCCGTTTCCTTGGGCAGATTGTCGAAGAAGCGTTCGATCGCCTCCAGTCCGCCGGCAGAGGCGCCGATCCCCACGACGTGCGAGGGAGATGATCCGAAGGCCACGTTCGTCCTCGGGCTATCCATTTTCCGGGAGGTTAAGCATCGCCCATGCGGAGGGAATGGCCCTTCATGCTTACTTGAGCGTTGAGGCTGGTTCGCCGGCGCGCGATGCAAAAATCCCCGAGAAACAGCGGCCGCGCTCCGCTCACCCCCCTTGCGCGCTCACCCGACCGAATTATTTTGTGGTCGGCCCTGCTCTGTCGAGCCGTTGGCCGGCATGACAGAGAATCCCCACGATGAAATCACCGCCTAAGAACCGACACGCCGTCGCCCTCGGCAGGCTCGGTGGGGAAAAGGGCGGCCCGGCCCGCGCCAAGGCGCTGAGCGCCCGGCGGCGCCGGGAGATCGCGACGCGCGCCGGGCTGGCGCGGGCGGGATCGCTCACGGCCGCAGAACGAACGGAGCTGGCGCGGCGAGCCGCGCTGGCCCGCTGGTCGCAACGGCCCTCGAGCTAGGGCGCGCGGCGCCGTTACGACCTGCGCGCGACCGTCACGGCGAGTGGCGGCGGACGCGGCGGACCTGGATGAAGTGCACCAGCACCGCAATCGCCGCTCCAAAGGCGAGGGTGTGAATCGCAACGAAGGTGACGTGATAGGCGAAGAACGCCACGACCCACACGAACGCCAGCACGGCAGCCAGTGCAATCAGCATCAGGAATCTCCTTAGATTGGAACTAAGCACAAACCGTTCCTCTGCAAGACGTGCGAAGCTCTTCGGCGACGTCCGACGGAGGGATTCGCGAATGCAGATCAACAGACTGGGGCGCGGGGGTGTGCTGGCGATCGTGGCGCTGGTTGGCTGCGGCAGCAGCAGCGGAGCCGGCGGCACGGGCGGCGTCGGCGGTACCGGGAGCGGCAAGGGGGGCGCGACGGGTGCCTTCACCACCAGCGTGCCCGCCGGTACCAAGTTGACCGACTTGACCCCCGCGCAGGCCGCCCAGCTCTGCAACGATCTCCAAAGCTACCGCGGCAACAGCTCCGCGTTCCTGTGCCAGGCTTCGTCCTCCGTAGGGCCGCTGACGGACGCCTATCTCGACCTGCTCCAGAATCCCACGGCGAGCGATTCCGAGCTGCAGACCGTCTGCGCCAGTGACGTGGTGGACGCCGGCTGTATCCTGGTAGACGCAGGCACCTACAACTGCGACCCTTCGGTCTTGCCCTCGACGTGCGTGGCGACCGTGGGTGACTACACCACGTGCGTCAACGATAGGTCCGCCGCCTTCGCAAAGTTCGACAGCTCGCTTCCGAGTTGCAGCACGCTGACGGCCGCGAGTTTGAAGGCGATCTTCGAGGCCGACGGTGGCTCCGGTCTGGAACCGCCGGAACCGCCGAGCTGCTCGACTTTCTACTCGACCTGCGATGTCGACGGCGGCGCGACGATCACGCCCTGACGAGCCGTCAGGCCCGCGTCAGCGTGAACCTGGAGCTCGCGCACCCGGACCCGGCTCGACGACCAGAAGCCGTCCGTTGCTCGAATCCTCGACGTAAACGCGGCCCTGAGCGTCGACGACCGGATTGCGGGCGCCCTTGGCGGTCGGCACGGAAGCGATCTTCTGAGGCACGCCGGCGTCGTCGACGTGCGCGATCACCATCTCGCCTCCCGCGCCCGAGGCGATGTAGAGCAGGCGTCTGGCCGGATCGTACGCGGGGTTGTCCACGCCGGCGCCGGTCGTGATGCGGCCGAGGACCTTGCCGCCGTGCGCGAGATCTAGGGTCACGAGGCCGTTGGTGCAGGCGACGAAGAGCCACCGATGCGCGGTGTCGAGGGCCAGCCCACGGGGGCCTTCGGCACCGCACCCGGCCGGCCAGTTGCTGACGACCTTGCGACTCTTGATGTCGATGACGAGCGTCCGGTCCTTGTCCTCGAGATTCGTGTAGAGGACGCCCTGTCCGTCGTCGACGGCATACCCCTCCGGCGCGCCTTCCAGCTTGATCGTCGCCAGTGGGCTCGGCGTCTTGCCGTCGACCCGCGTGATGGTGATGGTCTTGTCTCCCGGGGTCGTCACCCAGAGCTCGTGGGTGGTCTTTGAGTAAGCGAGGCCATCCGGCATCGACGGCAACTGGACGGCTCCCCGCGGAGCGAGGCTCTTGCCGTCGTAGCCAGAGACCTGATTGTTGCCCCGGTTTCCGATCCAGACGAGACCATCACCGACCGTGGCCGAGCTCGGCCCCATCTTCGGGCGGCCAGGTCTGCGCGGTGGTGCGGTTGGAAAGCCGCCGATCGTCGTGATCTTCCCGGTCCCGAGGTCGATGACGTCGACGTTCCCCGTATTTCCGGCGGGAACCCAGACCCGGTTGGTGTCTCGATCGTAGGTCAAGTAGTCCATTGCCACCGGGGGCCCGCCGGGGAGCGAAATGGTGGTCGCGAGAAGGGTCGAGAGAACGGTCGTCAGCATGTGTAACTCCCAATCAAAGGGGAATTGTTGCGGAGGTGGATGAAGACGATGGCAGCGATCTTCGAAACGCGAGGCGCACGAGAGACGGAATCACGAACACGCTGACCAGCGTGGAGACGAGGAGACCGCCGATGACCGCCGTCGCGAGGGGGCGCTGGATCTCGGCGCCTGCGCCGACGCCGAGCGCCAGGGGCGCGAGGCCGGCGATCGTGGCCAGGGTCGTCATCAGGATGGGGCGGACCCGGATCGACCCAGCCTGCAACAGCGCGGCCTCGAGCTCGGTGCCCGGAAGCCAGAGCGACTCGGCCTGCTCGAGCAGGAGGATGCCGTTCTTGACGACGAGCCCCACGAGCAAGATGCAGCCCATCATCGAGGAGGCGTTGAGAGGCACGCCGGTCACGGCCAGCGTGGCCAGGGCACCGACGACGGCCAGCGGGACCGAGGCGAGAACGACGAGGGCCATCCTCGAACGCCGGAATTGCGCCAACAGCACGGCCAGCACCCCGAAGAGGCCGAAGGCCGAGACGCGCGCGAGATCTCGAAACGTCTCCTGCTGCGCGCGGTACTGGCCGCCGAGCTCGCTGGTGTACCCCTCCGGCAGAACGAGCCCGCGCAGCCGGTCCTGGACGTCGCCGACGACCGACCCGAGATCGCGCGCCTCGTGATCGGCCGTGACGATCACGGTCGGACGAAGGTTCTCGCGCAGAAGAACACTGGGCCCCGTCGTGCGCTCGAAGCGAGCCACCGCCAGAGACCGAGGTCGTGGCCCCGCCTGCGGCCGGCAAGAGCGGCAGCTGTTCGAGCTGCTTGCCATCGAACCGGACGGCGTCGGCATATCGCACGCGGACGCCGAGGGGGCGATCGGCGCGGCGGATGACCGAGGCCACCGTTCCGTGCAACGCGGCGTCGAGATCCGCGGTGACCTCCGCGGCTGTGAGCCCAAAGCGGGCGGCATCGCCGGCGTCGAGGCGCAGCTTCAGCTCGGGCGCCTCGCCCTCGACGCCTGCGTAGAGATCGACGAGGCCACGCACCCCCGCCACGCGCTCGGCCACTTCCCGCGCCTTGGCCGCCAGGCCCGCGTAGTCGGAGCCGAAGAGCTTGATCTCGATCGGCCGGGGCGTTCCAGAGAGATCGTTGAGGACGTCCTGGAGCACCTGCACGAACTCCACGCGCGCTTCGGGGACCTCGCGCTCCACGCGTTCGCGGGCCTCGGCGATCACCTCCTCCGCTGACTTCTTCCGTTCCGCATGCGACTTGAGGCGAACCATGATGTCGCCCCGACTGACTTCGGTCGCCGCCGCGGGCCCGAGCTCGGCCCCGGTGCGCCGCGAATAGGTGGCGACGTCGGGGAGTGTCCGCAGGACGGCCTCGATCTTCTTGGCGGCGGCGTCGGTGTCGACGAGGGAGGTCCCTGCCGGGAGAAAGTAGTCGAGGACGAACGCCCCCTCGTCCATCTCGGGCAGAAATCCGGTGCCGACGGTCCGCGCGCTGACGCCGCCGATCACGAGCAGCAACGCGCCCAGGGCGACCCCCAGCCACGGGCGGCGCAGCATGGGCGCAAGGCCCCGGGTGTAGCCGCGGACGTACCAGGGCACGCGCTCGGCCGACGGCGCGGAGCTGCGGCGCATCCAGGCGGCCGCCGCGAGCGGGACGACCGTCAGCGCGACCGCCAGTGACAGAAGGACGGCCGCCGAGAGGGTCGCCGCCAGCGCCACGAAGAAGTTGCCGACCAGCCCCTCGAGCCACGCCAGCGGGAGAAAAACGATGACCGTCGTCGCGGTGGTCCCGACCAGGGCCGGCAGGAGGGCGCGGGTCGCCAGGCGCGCGGCGGTGTCCGGCGGATGGCCCTCTTCCAGTCGACGACGGATCGCCTCGACCACGACGATGGCGTCATCGACCACCAGGCCGATGGCCACGGCCAGGCCGCCCATCGACATGAGGTTCAGGCTCTGTCCGAGGAGGTGGATGGGAATGAAGGTGACGCCGAGGGTGAGCGGGACCGCCAGCGCGGCGACGAGGCCGCCGCGCCAATCCCGCAAGAAGAGCGCGATGACCGCGATGCAGAGCGCGATGCCGATCAGGATGGCGTCGCGGATGGAGCGCAGCGCTTCGTCGACCAACACCGCCTGGTCGTAGACGACCGCCGCGTGAACGCCGCTCGGGAAGGATCGCGCCGCCTCGTCGACGGCGGCGCGCACCCGAGCCACCACATCAGGGGTGCTGGCGCCCGGGAGCCGGCTCACGCTCAGCAGCACCGTCTCTCCTTCAGGGCCGGAGACGCGCAGCAGCCGATCCTCGGCGCCTTCGCTGACGGCGGCGATGGCCGACAGCGGGATGGGGCTGCCGTCCGGCGCCGACCGCGACCGGGATGGCCCCGAGATCGCGCGCGTCCTTCGGCTCGCCCGAAGCCATGACGGTGACGAGCGCGTGGGCGTCGTCGAAGCGTCCGACCGCCTGGAGCACCGTGGCGTCGCGAACCTTCTCGGCCACCTTCGAGGGAGAAAGCCGGAGCGCGGCGGCGCGCGCCGGATCGAGGACGATCTCCATCTCCCGCACGTCGCCGCCGAGGACCTCCACCCGTCCGACGCCCGAGACGCGCGAGATCGCCGGTCGCACGACCAGCTCGGCCAGATCGCGAAGTCGCCTCGGAGTCTGCGGGGCCGCTGAGGTTGAAGGTGACCACCGGGAACGACGTCGTCGTGAGTCGTCTCCACGACGAGGTCGACCCCGGGCGGAAGCGCGGAGCGCGTCTCGCCGACCCGCGACTCCGTGAGCTGGAGGGCGCGCCACATGTCCGTCCCTGGCGAGAACAGCAGCGAGATCTCGACCGCGCCCCGGATGGTGCGCGACTTGACCCGCTCCACCCCGAGCACGGTGGCCAGCGCCGTCTCGAGCGGGCGTCCCAGCGTCACCTGGGTCAATTCGGGCGGAGCGTCGCCCCCCTTCGCCACGACGACGATGCGCGGGAACTCGATCTCGGGGTAGATGCCGCTCGGCATCCGGGTGGCGAGGAAGGCGCCGCTGCCCGACAGGCCCAGGGCCACGACCCAGACCAACGCCCGCCGCGTCGAGAGCCAGCCCATCATTTGGCGATCTCGAGGGGGTCACCGTCGGCGATCCCGAGGACGGGCTCGACCACGACGGCCTGACCCACGGGTAGCCCCACCGCCTCCACCGCGTCATCCACGGCGGCGCGGCGCGGAAGCCGGCGAACGTGCGCCAGGCCGTCGGCGCCACACAGGACGACCTCCATCTCGGCCCCCACGCCGCTCCGGGCCGCCTCCTTGGGCACGACCACGGTCTGGCGGGGCAGGCCCGCGTTCACGCGCACCGTCCCCAGAACCCCGATGGGGGGGCGCGGTCGGTCGGCGAGGCCGAGCTCGACGCGCACGACGCCGAGGCCAGTCGCGCGGTCCACCGCCGGTGACACCGCGGAGACCGTCCCGGTCCAGGCCGCGCCCGGCAGGGCCGCCACGGTCAGGTCGGCCTGCTGACCCTTCTGCAGGAGCACGAGATCGCTCGCGGTGGCGTCGGCGTCGAGCTCGAGCCGACTCGGATCGGCGACCTCGACGATCGGGGTCGCGGGGGTGCCGTCGACCAGCTCGCCGGGCCGCCTGAAGATCCGGACCACCACGCCTTTGAGGGGGCTTCGCACGAGCGCGCGCTCCACCTGGCGCTGGGCGCGCCGGGCCGCCGACTCGGCCTCGTTCTGCGCGGCGGTGGCGCTGTCCGCGCGCGCGGTGGCGTCGTCGACCTCCTGTCGCGCCGCGATGCCGTGCTCGAAGACCCGCTGCACACGGACAGAGGTCGCCACGGCATTCTTGAGCTCGGCGCGCGTCCTCGCCACCGCTGCCTCGGCCGCGCGCGCCTCATCGACCAGCGCGGCGCTGTCGATGCGCGCGATCGGCTGCCCGAGCGCCGACCGCATCTCCTTCGCGGACCAGGACCTGCAAGACCCGCCCGACGACCTGCGCCGCGACCTGCGCGTCCTTGTCGGGAAGCGGGGAGACGGTCCCCCGGAGCTCGATCGCGTCGGTGATGGTGCTCGCCCTGGCGGCGGCGCACCGCACGGCGCGCCTCGTCGGCTCCGGCGCCCGCTCCTTTTGCGGGCAGGCGGCCAGCGCCAGGAATCCAAACGACAGCAGAGCCGTCAGGCGGAGCTCAGGGCGCAAGGCCGGCGCCTCCTTCGAGCGGGGCGCCCACCGCCCGCTCGACGTCGGCCAGCGCCCGTTGCCAGGCGACCTGCGCCTCGACGTAGCCGGCCCGCCCGTCGCGGACGGCGCGCTGGGCGTCCAGCACGCGAAGCAGGTCGACGCGCCCGTCGCGATATCCCTCTTCCGTCATGCGGCGGGCCTCCTCCAGCGCGGGGAGCACCTCGAGACCGAGGGCCCGCGCGCGAAGCGCGGCGGCGTTGGCCTGCGCACAGCCGTCGGCCAGGTCGGCGCCGAGGCGACGCCGATCGATTTCATCGGTCGTCTCGGCGACGCGTCTGCTCGGCGCGCGCCCGCCCGATCGCGCCTCGGCGCTGGCTCAACACCGGCGCCTCGAAGGAGATCCCGCCGATGACGTCCGTGCCGGGCAGGGTGGGATCTCCCTGGGCGACCGTGAGCTCCAGGTTGACGATCGGCCAACGCAGGCGCTCCTCGGCCCGCACGCGCGCGGCGGCGGCGGCGACCTGGGCCTGATCCCGGGCGAGCGCCGGGTGATGCGCCCAGAGCTGCTGCCGCAGGGTCTGTTCGGGAGGCAGCGGACCGAGATCGGGCGCGCCCGAAGGACGGAGGGGGGGCCTCCGGTCGCGCCCAGCCAGACCTCCAGCCGTGCAGCCGCGGCGGCCACGTTCATCTCCGCCGCCCGCGCCTCGGCGCGGGCGCGCGCCTGGTCCGCGCCGGTGCGCACGACGTCGAGGCGTGGCGCCGATCCGGCGGCGAACCGCTCCTTGGCGATGCCAGCCAGCCGATCCGTCTCGGCGGCCGTCGTCTCCGCCATGCGCGCGCGTTCCTGCGTCTCCCAGAGATCCAGCCAGGCGCGGGTGACGTTCCACCGGGCGTCGACGCGCACGGCCTCGGTGTCGAGGGCGACGGCGTCGGCGTCCGAAGCGGCGGCCGTGATGGCCGTGGAGCGCTGTCCGAAGAGGGGCACGGGCACGCTGACCGCCGTGAGCAGCCGAGCCGTGAGCCTGGCCGTGGAGACCGTGAGGGTCGGGTTTGCCAGGGCGCCTGCCACATCGACCTGCGCGCGCGCCACCGCCTCTCGTCGTCGGGCGAGGAGGACGTCCGGGGTGGCGCGCTCGGCCAGCGCGCGGGCCTCGGCGAGAGAGAGCGCCCGTTCGGCGGGAACCTGCTCCGCGTGAACAGGCAGAGCTGTGGCCGCCACCCCCAGGACCAGGAAGGAGCGACAGCGCATCACCAGGCCAGCGTCTAGCCCTGCCAGATGAGAGCAAGATGAGAGCAACGTCCCACCGATGCGCGATACTCGGGCAGGGATGCGTCTCCTGCTCATCGAGGATTACGAGCCGCTCGCTCGGTCGCTTGCGCAGGGCCTGCGGGAGGCGGGCTACGCCGTCGATGCGACGGGGAACGGCGGCGAAGGGCTGGGGCTCGCCCAGGCGAACCCCTACGACGCGGTCGTGCTCGATCTCGATGGTGCCCGAGCTCGACGGTCTGACGATCCTTCGGCGGCTGCGCGCCGGCGGCTCGCGCACCAGCGTCCTCATCATCACCGCGCGCGATCAGGTGCACGACCGCGTCGCGGGCCTCGACCTCGGCGCCGACGACTATCTGGTGAAACCGTTCGCGTTCGACGAGCTCTTGGCGCGATTGCGCGCGCTCATCCGGCGCCGGTATCAGTCCGTCACCAACCTGGTTCGCGTGGGCGATCTCGGAGATCGACGGGGCGGCGCGGATCATCCGACGCGCGGGGCGGGTGGTCTCGCTGTCGGCGCGCGAGTTCGCGCTGCTCGAGTACCTGGCGCTGCGCCGGGGACAGATCGTCACGCGGGACGAGATTCTGGGAGCACGTCTACGACTTCGCCGCCGAGCGCTCGAGCAACGTCGTCGACGTGTACGTCGGGTATCTGCGCCGGAAGCTGGGCGACGGGGAGGGGGGCGCGCCCCGGCTCATCCAGACACATCGCGGCCTCGGCTACTCGCTGGGACCGACGGACGGGTCATGAGGCGCTCCCTCCGCCTGCGGCTGACCGTCGCCATCGTGGGCGTGCTGACGGTCCTCTTCCTCTGTCTGTCGCTCGTCCTGCACGCCCTGTTCGCGCGCGCTCTTTATCGCCAGTTCGACGGCCGCCTTCTCGGCGACGCGGCCGCCATCGCCGGGATGGCGGAGGACGAATCGCCCGAGGTCGAGTTCGAGTCCGAATCTCTGCCCGGAGTTCGACGGCGGTGCGGCGTCCGGCCTACTTCGAAGCCTGGCTCGACGACGGGAAGGTCCTGGCGCGCTCGCCGTCGCTCGGCGCGCGCGACCTCGCCGCGCCCCGTCAGGGCGGCCGGCGCCCGCATTCGCCGACCTCGCGCTGCCCGACGGGCGGGCGGGCAGGGGCGTCGAAGTCCGCCAGCCACTGCGGATCGAAGCTCCGCTGCGTCCCGACGGAAGCCCCCCGCGGGTCTCGACCAGATTCGTGACCGTGGTCGTGGCGCGGGGGACCGAGGAGCTGGTCGAGACCCTGGCGCTGGTGCGGCGGTGGCTCGTCGGCTTGACCCTGCTGTCGTTGCTGGCGGCGTCGGGCGTCGCGCTCCTGGTGGTGTCGCGGGGGCTGCGCTCGACGCGGGCGCTGGCCGCCAAGCTCTCGGAGCTCGACGCGTCTCGGCTGGACAGCGTTCTGCCGTCCGAGGGGCTGCCCGACGAGATCGCACCGGTGGTCGCCAAGATCAACGAGCTCCTGGCGCGGCTCCGGGAGTCGTTCCTGCGCGAGAAGCGGTTCACGGCCGACGTCAGCCACGAGCTGCGCACGCCGCTGGCGGGCCTGCGCACCACCTTGGAAGTCGCCGCTTCCCGGGAGCGAGCGGCGCCGGAATATCGCGCCGCGATCGAGCAAGCGGGCGCCGTGGTGCTGGAGATGCAGGCGCTCTGCGAGAACCTCCTGGCGCTCGCCCGCCTGGACGCTCGGTTGGTTCCCATTCGTCCCCAAAGGGTGCCCTTGCGCGCGCTCGTTGAAGCTTGCTGGCACGCCTTCCAGCTGCCCGCCCACCGGCGGAGCCTCACCTTCGAGAACGAGATCGACGCCGAGAGCGTGGTCGAGATCGATCCCGATCAGCTGCGCATCATCATCTCGAACCTGCTCTCGAACGCGGCAACGTACACCGCGCCGGGCGGGACCATCCGGGTGCGCGGCGGGCTCGCGAACGCCGAGCCCGAGCTGCTGCTGGCGGTCTTTGACTCCGGGCCTCCGATCCCGGAGGACCTGCTCCCCCTGGTGTTCAACCGATTCGTTCGAGGCGACGAGACCCGCTCGACCGGGGCTCACTGCGGGATCGGGCTGGCGCTGGTCCGCGGGGTCTCGGACGCGCTGGGGCTCGACGTCGTCGCCCAGAACACGGCCGACGGGGGGGTCAGCTTCGTGGTGAATCGCCGAGTCGGCATGACCGGTGCCCTGGTCGCCACCTGCGCGCCGCGCTCACTATTTCGGTGGGTCATACATCGTCGCGGTGATGGAGATTCCAAGACAGTTGAACAGCGTCGCAGCGTCGTCGAGCGCCGCGGAGGTCACTGACGGGTCGTAGCCGAAGCGCCCCGAGTGGTTGGTCAAGGTCGTCCCGTGAAGCTCGCCGGCCATCAACGCGAGGGGCGCGCCCCCGCCGGCGGGGCAGACGCCGAGCGTCGGGTGACCGATGGGGGTCGAACCGTCGGCGGCGACGGACACTTCGGGGCCGAGGACGACGACGGGCAGACCATCGCTCGTCTCCAGAATGGCGAAGTTGATGAGAACGCCGACCGGGAAATAGTAGCTTCCGCTGCCGTCTGGCGCAGCGTGCGCGACGCCGTCGCCCGCCCATCCCTGCCACTTGGCGAGCGCAGCCGCGAATGCTGCCGCTCCGGCGCTGTCGCTGACGGCCACGGCAAACGGGTTTTGACGAAGCGCCCCGCCGCCCGGCTGCGCGCTCTCCTGCGGCTTGATGTGACTCGGCGGGTGCGGGGCGCCGAAGAAACCACCGCTCGTTGGTCGCTGAACGCTCGGAGCGGCGACGGGGGTCGGGCTCCCGCCGCAACAGCTTTGCGGGTCCGACATGAACTGGTCGGGCTGGCCAAAGACGTAGCCACCCGACCCTCCCTCCGTCCACGAGGTCGCGCAGGTGTATCTCTTTGAACCGTCAGGCGCGACGATCTCCAGGTAGCCGGTCTGCGACGGTTGACCCGCGTCGCCACTGCCGCACGCGCTGACCGTTCCGAGCGGAAGCGTCTTGCAAGGATCCGAGACGGTCGCGTGCGTCGCGCAGGTGACCGGTCCCGTGGCATCGGTGGAGGTCGACGCGTCGATCGGCGCCGATCCGGCGGCGGCATCGCCGGCGCTGTTTCCAGCAGGGCCGAGAGCGGCGTCCGCGGAACCGTGTGCACCACTGCTGCTGCATCCGAGTCCGCTCAGCAGAAGAGCGACGACGACGACGCGCGCGCTCGAGTCGATTCTTTCTCTCCGCTGCCACCCCGCCGTCATGAAGTCCTCCCGGATCCGCTTTCCCTGCTATTGAGCAAGCGGTGTGCCGCTCGGATAGGCGGTGGTGTTCGAGGCGCCGTCACGATCTTGTTACAACCTGCGCTGGGAGCGCGTTGGAGCGACCTGGCGAACCAAGGAGAAAGCCCTGTGGGCGACGGCACACGCCGCTCGAGGCGCTCGCCTGATCAGCCTTTGGTGGCGGCCTCCGACATGGTAGTAGGAATTCCATGCTCACCTGCGTCCGTCGCCCGTCCTGGCCAGGTCTCGTCGCGTTGGCATTTCTGCTCTTCGCCGGCCTGCTCGAGCCACAACGCGAGCGGCGGCGGGACCGTACGGGCGGCGCCACGGGTACGGGCGGCCTGTCCGGCTCGGCCGGGAGCGCCGGCGCGGCGATGACGTGCGCTTTGCCGACGACCTTCAAGTGGACCTCTGCGGGCCCGCATCGCGACGCCGACGGCGCCCGCGGGCAAGACCTGGGTCGCGCTGAAAGACTTTTCTGACGTCGTCTACAACCACATGCACATCGTCTACATGTCGACCCACGACACGGCGACCAGCTACGGCTCGGCCATGTTCATGTTCGGCAACTGGCCCGACGCGGCCACGGCCACTCAGTTCGTCACGCCCCACGGCGTCGCGCCGACGCTCTTCTACTTCACGCCGAAGAACACCTGGGTGCTCGCCTACCAGTGGGGCTCGACGGCCTTCAGCTACGTGACCTCCTCGGACCCGACGAACCCCACGTCTTGGTCGTCCGAGAAATCGCTCTTCGCCGGAACTGCTCCCCTCCGACGCCTCGAGCACCGGGCCCATCGATCAGACGGTGATCTGCAACAGCACGACCTGCTATCTGTTCTTCGCCGGGGACAACGGGAGCATCTACCGGTCGTCGATGCCGATCGACAGCTTCCCTGGCACCTTCGGCGCGCAGACGACGGTCATGTCCGACACCACCGCCAACCTGTTCGAGGCGGTGGAGGTCTACGCGGTCGCGGGCGCCCCCCAGTACCTGATGATCGTCGAGGCCCAGGGGGCAAACGGGCGATACTTCCGCTCGTTCACCGCCACCGAGCTGGAAGGTGACTGGACGCGCCCTGGCCGCCACCGAGAGCAACCCCTTCGCCGGGAAGGCCAACGTGACCTTCAGCGGCACGGCCTGGACCAACGACATCAGCCACGGCGACATGGTTCGCAACAACCCCGACGAGACCATGACCATCGACCCGTGCAACATGCAGTTCCTCTTCCAGGGGCGCAGCCCCAGCTCCAACGGCACCACTTACGATCTGCTCCCCTACCAGCCGGGCCTGCTCACGCTCACGCCTTGACGGGTGGTCGACGAGTGGTCGACGGGTCATCGACGGGCCGTCGTTCTCAGCCCGTCGCGTGCTCCGCCAACCTGAGGCGGACGACGAACGTCGACCCCTCCTCGAGCCTCGACTCGACGGAGATCGCTCCGCCGCTCGCCTGAACGATCCGGTTGACGATCGACAGCCCGAGACCGGTCCCCGGCAGGTGCTGCATGCGCGGTGAACGGTAGAGCGGTTCGAAGATCCGGGCTGCCTCCTCCGCCGACATCCCCGCGCCGTTGTCGGACACCCGCAGCTGGTACTCGCCGTCGAGCTTCGTTCCGGAGATCTCGACCTCGGGCGGGACCTCGGGTCTGCGGTACTTGACGGCGTTCTCGACCAGATTCGTCAGCGCCTGGCGGAGCAGCCCCTCGCTGCAGGCGATCTCCGCCTCCTCGACCGATGTCCGGAGCGTCCCTTGCTCGGTGGCGAAGCGCGCCGCGACGTCCTCCTCGACCTGCGTCGCGACCCTTCGCGGATCGCACCGACCACGGACCTGCGACTCGATCCGTGCCAGCGTGAGCAGGTCGTCGACGAGCGCCTCCATTCGTTTCGTGCCTCGCCGCAGGATCTCCGTCGTCCGTGCCTCCTTTGGGCGCGGTGGCCGCCAGGTGGCTCGTCGCGAGGCTGATGGTCGTCAGCGGTCCGCGGATGTCGTGCGCGACCCGGCTGGCGAAGGCGTCGAGCTCACGGTTGCGCAGCTCGAGCATCCTGCGCGTTGAGTGACAGCGCCTCTTCGCGACGGGCGACCTGGCGCGAGGCCCAGCCACCCACGCCCGCGGCGCCGGCCAGCGCGCCGAGGCCGATGGCGAGCAGCGCGAGCATCAGTCGGAACCGCGTCGCCGAAAAACGCGACAGGCTGGCGGTGGCGCCCTGATCGTTGATCGCGACCAGGCGATCGAAGTCGTCGTTGAGCAGCGCGAACTGTCCGGAGACGAGCGCGATCTCGTGCCGGGCCTCGTCATCCCTGTTTTCACGCGACAGCGCCAGGGCGCGGTCGATTGGCTCTTTGAGCGTGAGCAGATGTGCGCGGGTCTGCTCGGAGGTGGCGCGCTCGCCAGGTTGGTTCACCCAGGGCTCGTAGGCGCGCAGCGTGGCGGCGATCTCCGCGTCGATGGCCGTCAGCCTCGCCTCGATCCTCGCCATCTCGGCAGGCAGGGAGGCGAGGATGTGATCGTCGACGAGCACGTGCTTCTCCTCGACGTAGTCGTCCAGCTGCCGGACCAGGCGGATGCTGGTGAGCATGTCGTCGACGATGTCCCGGGCCCTGGCTTCGAGCATCCGGGTCTGGGCAACCCCGAAGAAGGTCACTGTCATCACGCTCGCGCAGATGAAGGTGAGGGCGATGAGCACGAAGCGCCGGCTGGGGATCATCTCGGCCACTGCGCTTTCGGTCCGCGTTCTGGTCATCCATCTGCCTCCATTCCCGCTGGGAGCGTCACATGGTAACCCCTGCTGTCGCCGGCGAGATGTCCGGGTCAGGGGCTGTTCGGCGCGACCGACGGGCGGCGCCCGCAGCGCCGCCGCGGCGCAGAGCGCGAGCGCGGCGACACCGAGCAGGGTTGCGGTCGGTGTCATGTGGCGCGCGGCCAGCGCGAGGAGAAGCGGGGTGGTGAAGCCCGGCGTAGGTCAGCACGTAGTAGAGACCGGCCAGTCCGGCGCGCGTCTCGGGACGCGAGAGCGCTTCGACGAGTCGCAGCCCGGAGGTCATGCAGACGCCATAGCCCACGCCGAGCAACGCCGCGGCGGCCAGCAGCGAGCAGGGTGGCGTGCCAGACGACCGCGCCGGCGCCGAGCAGGACGCCCGCCGCGCCGACGAGCAGCCCTGCGCGGGCGGCGGCGGTGGGCGCGATTCGCCGGGTGAAGGGCTGCGCCGCCATGCCGGCCGCCAGCGTGAGCGCCGCCAGCGCCCCCACGTAGCTCGGCTGAATCTTGCCCGCCCGCGAGCGCCGGCAGCGTCGCGAAGGCGATCCCGGGAAACGCGAACACGAACGGCGCCATCCAGACGACGCCGCGAAGGAACGGACCGCGGTTCGTGCGGTCGAGCCCGATGCGCAGCAGGGGACCGGGCCGCGCCGGCGCGCGCGGGGGCGCCGGCGCGCGCAGCGCCAAGGCGAAAACGAAACGCCGTGACGACCAGATGCGCGACGTAGGGCAGGACGCGTCGGGTGCGGCGCGTACTGGGCCAGCAGGCCGCTCAGCAGCGGGCCGAAGCCGAACCCCGCGGAGAGCGCCAGCGTCGCGCGTCGCGCGCCGCGCGCCCGGCGCGGCCCCGGCCGACAGATCGAGCAGCCAGACCGCGCCCGGATTCATGGCGGCGCCGGCCCCGACGCCATAGAGGAGCCGTCCGCAGAGGAGCGCCTTGAAGCTGCCGCCCCCCGCGCCGAGGAGGGCGCTCGCCAGCAGCGTGACGACGGTGGCCGGAAAAACGAGGGCGCGGCGCCCGTAACAATCCGACAGCGGCCCCGAGAGCAGCAGGCCCGGAACCAGCCCCAGCGCGTACATGCCCAGCAGCGCCGCGGGGGCCGCCGCGTCGAGCGCCAGCGTCCCCTTGTAGACCAGCAAGAGCGCCACGAAGTGGTTCGCGCCCCACCCGACGCAGAACAACAGCAGCGCGATCCGCACCCACGGCTTCAACGTCGCCGGCCGTCCTTCCTCACCGAGGCGCAGGCGCGGGCGCGCCTTCGAGGAGCTGGCGGAGAAGATCCGGGTCGACCGGCTTGACCAGATGATGGTCGAACCCGGCCGCCAGCGCCGCGCTGCGATCCTCCGGCTCGCCGGATCCCGAGAGCGCCAGGAGCAACAGCGCCGACGAGCTCGGGTCGGCGCGAATCCGGCGCGCCACCTCGAGGCCGTCCATTTCGGGCATTCTGATGTCCATCACGACGGCCGCGTGGTTCCCTGCGCGCGCGGCGGCGAGGGCGGCCGAGCCGTCTTCCACGAGGGTGACCTCGAAACCCCACAGCTGCAGGACGATCTCGAGCGCCCGGCGCAGCATGGCGTTGTCGTCGGCCACCAGGATTCGGCGCTTGCCGATCTGCGTCGACGTTTCCATGGAATGCGCAGCATGACACGCGCACCTGCCTCGCGGGGAGATACACTCCTGCGCGATCATGCTCGGAGGTGCGAACGACAGTCGCGCTGGATATGAAAGCGCGCGGCTCGAGTTGGCCCGCCTTCGCCTCGGCGGGGGCGACGCGCGGGCGGCGGCCATGCGGCAGGTGGCCCAGACCACCGCGCGGGCGCTCGGCGTCGAGCGGGTGGGGATCTGGGCCTTCAAGGGGGCGGGCGGCGGCCTCATGGGGGTCTGTCAGTTCGATCTCCCGTTCGGACAGCTTTCCGCCGTCGGGACTTCCCGACGGGCTCCAGATGCCGATCTTGCTGGCGGAGATCTCCAAACGGCGGGTGGTCGCGATCGCCGAGGCCCGCACGGACCTCCGCACCAGCGAGCTCCGGCAGGGCTATCTCGACGTCAACGGCATCGAGTCGTTGATGGCGGCGCCGGTGATTCGCGACGGGAACGTGGTGGGCGTCATCTGCTGCGAGCAGGTCGGCGTCGTCCGCCCCTGGTCGCTGGCGGACCGCGACTTCGGGGCCTGCGCGGCGGACATGGCCGCGCTGTTTCTGGAGCAGGCCGACCGGCTCGAGATCGAGGCGTCGTTGCGCGCGCGCCGGGAGAGCGAGCTCGGCGACGAACGCATGGCTTCGCTCGGCCGGCTGGCCCGCTCGGTCGCGCACGACGTCAACAACGTGCTCGGGGCGCTCGACTTGATCGGCGTGGCGCTGGAGGCCGACGCGCGGACCGACGTCGCTGCCCACGGCGGGGAGGTGCGACGGACGGTCGACTTCGGCTCGCGCCTCGTCGAGCAGCTCCTGCTGTTCGGGCGCGAGTCGGCGGCCACCGGCGAGAGCGTCGATCTGGGGCCGCTGCTCCAGCAGATTCAGCCGGTGTTGGTTCGCCTCCTGCGCGGCGCGCGCCTCGAGCTCGACATCTCGGTCGCCGAGGGGGCTTTCGTCCCGGTCGTGGAAGCCGAGGTGAAGCAGGTCGTGCTCAACCTCTGCGTCAACGCCGCCGAGGCCGTCGCCGCGGGCGGCCTGGTCCGCATCGAGCTGCGCGAGCCCCGCGCCGACGAGCCGATCAGCCCCACGTCGATCGTCCTCGCGGTCGTGGACAACGGACGTGGGATGGACGCCAAGACGCAGGAGCACATCTTCGAGCCCTACTTCTCGACCAAGCCGGCCGGACACGGGATCGGCCTGGCGACGGTCTATGGGATCGTCAAGCGGGCCGGCGGCACGATCCTGGTCGACAGCAGCGTCGGGGTGGGAACGACGTTTCGGATCGTGCTCCCCCGCGGCGACCAGGCCGGCCTCGATCCGGTGATCGAGGGCCGCTTGTCGCGCGAGCCGATCGACATCTTCCCCGGGCGCCCGCTCGGGATCGCCGGGGCGCACGACGGCCAGCGAGCGGGGTCGACTGAAGACGGCGCTGGCCTGGGCCGCCGCGCTCCTCGTGTTCGGCGCCTGCGGATTGTGGGCGCACCGCAGCCTCCAGGCGGAGGTCGAACGGCGGGTCGGTGACGACATGAAGGCGGTCCGCGACACTGCCGTGAACGGCGTCGGCGCTTTTCTGCAGGGCGCGGAGCGGCTGGCCGCGCTGGTGGCGGAGGCGCCCGAGGTCCGCGCCGCGGCGGCCGGTCACGGCACGATGGCCAGCGCGCTCGCGCCGTTCGAGCGGGCGGGCAAGCTGACCGGCTACGTGGTCGCCACCGCGGGCGGCGTCGTCCTCGAGTCGAGCGACGGGTTCGCCGCCGTGGGACAGACCCTCCCGGCCGAGGCGTTCCCCGCCGCCGTCACCGCGTCGCGTGGCGAGCCGCGTGCGGGACTTGCCGTTCCGGGCGCTCGACGGGCGGGTGCGAATCATGGTCGTCGCGGCGTTGCCGGGCGGCGCGCGCGCGCTCGGCCTCGGCATCGATCAAAGCGAGCTCTCGGCGCCGCTCTTGGCGGCCCGCGCCGGGCGAACGGGGGAGACCTACGCGTTCGACCGCCAGGGAGAGATGATCTCCAGCAGCCGCTTTCCCCAGCACCTGCGCGGCGCGGGCCTCATCGGCCCCGACGAGGACGACTCCGCCTTGCGGGTCGCCATTCGCGATCCCGGCGGAGACACGACCGAGGGTTTTCGCCCCGAGACGCAGCGGCGCGCGCAGCCGCTGACGCGGGGGGCGGCGGACGCCGTCGCGGGGCACGCCGGCGTCTCCGTGACGCCTTACCGCGACTACCGCGGCGTGCCGGTGGTGGGCGCCTGGACCTGGGTCGACGCGCGCGGCTTCGGCGTCCTCTCCGAGGTCGACGCCGAGGAGGCCTTCGAGCCGCTGCGGGCGCTCGAGCGGATCTTCGGCGCGCTGCTCGCCCTCGTGGCGGTGACCGGCGCGGCGGCGGTGGCCGCGGGGCTCCGGGCGGGGCGGGCGCGACGACGCGCGAACCGGGCCGAGGCCGAGGTGCGGCAGCTCGGCGAGTACGTCCTCGAGCGGCGCCTCGGCGGCGGCGCGATGGGCGAGGTCTACCTGGCGCGGCACGCGCTCCTCCGGCGCCCCACCGCGCTCAAGCTGCTCCGCCCCGACCAGAGCGACCGGCTGGCGGTCGAGCGCTTCGAGCGCGAGGTCAAGGTGACGGCGCTGCTGACCCACCCCAACACCATCGCCATCTACGACTACGGGAGCAGCCAGGGCGGCTCGTTCTATTACGCGATGGAATACCTGGAGGGGATCGACCTCGAGCGGTTCGTGGCCCGCTTCGGTCCCTGCTCCGACGCGCGGGTGGTCCACCTCCTGCGCCAGGTCTGCGGCTCGCTCGCCGAGGCGCACGATCGGGGCCTCGTTCACCGCGACATCAAGCCGGCGAACATCTTTCTCTGTCGCCGCGGGGGCGTCCCCGATCTCGATCAAGGTGCTCGACTTCGGGCTGGCCAAGGTCGCCGAGGACCACAGCATGACCCGCGCCAGCGTGGTGGTCGGGACGCCGGAGAACATGGCCCCCGAGCTCTTCGAATCGGCCGACAAGGCCTCGGCCCGCAGTGACCTCTACGCGGTCGGCTGCGTCGGCTACTACCTCGTCACCGGACACCACGTGTTCGAAGGGAGCTCGCTCGCCGAGCTCTGCAACGCCCACCTCTCGAAGACGCCGGTGCCGCCGTCGGAGCGGCTCGGCCGCGCGGTCGACCCGATGCTCGAGCGCGTTCTTGCTGGCCTGCCTGGCCAAGGACCCGACGCGACGACCGTCGACGGCGCGGGGAATCCTGGAGCTGTTCGAACGCTCCGTCGGTCGCCCGGGACTGGACCTCGGGGGACGCCGCCGCGTTCTGGGCCCGCCACGGCGACCGGATCGTCGAGGAGGGCGCAGAGCCTAGCTGCCCGCGTTCACCGGGTTTTCTTCGCGCGCACCGGCGCAGATGCGCTTGATCTTCTCGATGTTGGGCGGCTTGGCCAGGTGCTGATCGAACCCCGCCGCGCTCGCCTTGGCCAGGTCCTCCGACTGGGCGTACCCGCTGAGCGCGACGAGCGAGCGTGGAGCGAAAGGCGCCGTCGGCCCGAAACGCGCGGGCGACCTCGTAGCCGTTCATCCCCGGCAGGCCGATGTCGCAGAACACGACGTCGGGCTTGAAGAGGCGCGCCGCGGCCAGCGCCTCGGGCCCGTTGTGCGCCACCGCGACCTCGATGCGTGTGGATCTCCAGCGCCGCGCGCAACCCTTCGGCGACGTCGCGATCGTCGTCGACGATGAGCACCCGCCGGCCGGGCTGCGGCAGGCTCTCGGTGCGCGCGATTAGGGCTGCGGTCTCGAGCCCCGCCTGGAGCGGAAGTCGCACGGTGAGCTCGGCCCCCTGGTTGCGCCCCGCGCTGTACGCGCTCACCTCGCCGCCATGCAATTCGACCAGCCCCTTGACGAGCGCCAGGCCGAGCCCGAGCCCGCCGCTGTTGCGATCGAGCGTGTCGTCGCCCTGCATGAACGGTTCGAACAGGCGCTCGATCAGGACGGGGTCGATTCCCGCCCCGGCGTCCGACACCCGCAGGATGGCCTGGCGCGGAGGCTCGGGTCGGCGGCGACCGAGACGGCGACCGCCCCGCCCGGGGCGGCTGAACTTGATCGCGTTCGAGAGCAGGTTGGTGATCACCTGGGAGATCCGCGCGCCGTCGGCGCTGACCATGACCGGTGTCTTCGGCACCCTCACCTCCAGGCGCACGCCGCCGAGCTCGAGGTGGGAGCGGTTGTCCTGGATCGTCTCACGAACGACCTGGGTGAGATCGAGCGGGCGTCTCTGGAGCTCGACCTTGTTCCGCGAGATGCGCGTCACGTCGAGGAGATCGTCCACCATTCGCACGACGTGACCGACCTGGCGGTCGATCACCTCCCGCGCCTTGACGACCGCGGTGCTCCCGGGCGTCCCGTGCTCGAGGACGTAGAGGGTGGTGCGAATCGCCGCCAGGGGGTTGCGCAGCTCGTGGGAGAGAACCGCGATGAACTCGCTCTTGCGGCGATCCGCCTCGCGCAGCTCGTCGACGAGGCGCCGCTGCGCGGTGATGTCCTGGCTCATCACCAGGAGCTGGTCAACCTGGCCGTCCGAGCCGGACAGCGGGACGACCGTCCACTGGCGGATGAAGGGTGGCCGTCCCGGCAGGTCGTTCGCCAGCTCGTAGCTCTGGCGCTCGCCCGTCTCGATGGCGCGTTCGGCGTGCTTGCGCAGAGGGCGCCCAGACGGCCTCGGGCCAGAGCTCCTCGCCGAACTTTCCGATGAGCTCCTCCTTCGGGATCTTGAGGTTGACCGAACATTGAAGGGAGAGCGCAGGGTTGAGGTAGAGGAGGCGGAACTCCCGATCGTAGAGCACGAGGTTGAGCGGGATGTTCTCGACGGTGGTCCGAAAGCGCGCCTCCGATTCGCGCAGCTTCTGGGCCTACTCCGCGCGCGCGCTCATCGTCGCGGCCTCTTCGGCCGAGCGCACCCGCTCGATCGCGTCGGCGCACTGCAGGGCGAGCAGCTCGAGCAGCTTGAGGCTGTGGCTGGGCAGCTGGTGCATCCTGCGGAAGTAGGTGGAGAGCAGGCCGACCACTTTCCCCGAACGGCTGCCGAGCGGCGTGGTCTGAATCGCCAGGACGCCGGCCGCGCGCATCGCCTCGCGATCGGAGGACTCCGCGTCAGGCCGAACGCTCGCGAAGTGATCGACGACCGCCGGCGCGAACCCGCGCTGCGCGGTCAGCTTCAACTCGCCCGAGACGGGATCCCGCAGCTGGATGCTCGCCATGTCGGCGCCGACGATGGAGACGGCGGCATCGACCACCTCCTCGAGCAGGGCGGGGAGATCGCCCTCCCGCACGAAACGGGTGGCGATCGCGTGCAGTCGGGTCATCGCCGCCAGCTCGGCGACCAGACTCTCCTCGGCGACCTGCAGCTCGTCCTGCGCCCGCTTCCGTTCGGTCACGTCGGAGAGCACCGCGGTCACGGTCCCCCGGTTGGAGGGGAAGGCCGAGACCTTGAAGTGCTTCTCGAGCTCCTCGACGTACATCTCGGCGCGCGCCGCCTCGCCGCTCCGCGCGACGCCGCCGAGCAGCTCGAGGGCGGGGCTCTGCGGACCGAGGAACTCGGACAGCCGGCGACCGACCCGCTCCGCCCTCGGCCTGCCGACGACCTCTTCGTACGCGGCGTTGACGTCGAGGAACAGGTAGTCGACCGGCTTCCCCTCGGCGTCGAGCACGACCTCCAGCAGGGCCGCGCCGTCGTTCAGCGATTCGAAGAGCCGCTGGTAGTTCTCTTCGCTCGTCCGCAACGCCCCCTCCAGATTGTCCACCGTCATGGCGCGGGATAGTACCGCTCTCTCGGCCTCAGGGAAGCAGGACCGCCGCCCCTTCGATGCGGCCGTGTCGTACATCGTCGAGCGCCTCGTTGGCGCGCGACAACGGATAGGCGGAGGTCTGGGTCCGGACCGGAATGCGCGGCGCCAGCGACAGGAACTCCTCCGCGTCTCGTCGGGTCAGGTTGGCGACCGAGCGGATCACCCGCTCGCCCCAGAGCTCTGCGTAGGGAAACGACGGGATCGTCGCTCATGTGGATCCCCGCGCAGACGACCGTTCCGCCCTTGGCGACGACCCGCAGCGCGGCCGGCACGAGGGCACCGACCGGCGCGAAGATCAGCGCGGCGTCGAGCGGTTCGGGGGGCGCGGCGTCCGAGCCGCCCGTCCACGTGGCCCCGAGCCCGCGCGCGAACGCCGCGGTCGCCGCGTCGCCGGGGCGGGTGAAGGCGTAGATCGCGCGCCCCTCGAAGAGCGCCACCTGCGCGATGATGTGAGCGGCGGCGCCGAACCCGTAGAGGCCGATCCGCCGCGCGTCGCCGGCCGCCCGC
Source organism: uncultured Pseudomonadota bacterium (assembly GCA_963819375.1). Taxonomy (GTDB): domain Bacteria; phylum Myxococcota_A; class Polyangia; order Fen-1088; family Fen-1088; genus JADGRB01. Next base: position 257,279 of record CAWFVU010000002.1, read on the forward strand.
AACGCGCGGTAGCCGATGAGGCCGGCGCAGAGGAGCGGCGCCGCCTCCTCATCCGTGTACGCGGCCGGCAGCGCGAAGCAGAAGCGGTGATCGGCCACCGCGAGCTCGGCGAAGCCGCCGTCCAGCTGATAGCCGGTGAAGCGCGCCCGGTCGCAGAGGTTCTCGCGCCCCGACCGGCAGAACGCGCAGACGCCGCAGGTCCAGCCGAGCCAGGGGACACCGACCCGGTCGCCGACCGCGAACCGATCGACGCGGCTTCCCCGCTGGACGACGACCCCGACAATCTCGTGTCCCGGTACGAGCGCGGGCTTGGGATCCGGGAGCTCGCCGTCGACGATGTGGAGATCCGTCCGGCAGACCGCGCAGGCGCTCACGCGGATGAGGAGCTGGTCGTCGCCCGGTGTGGGCGGCGCGAGCTCGGTGGCGGCCAGCGGTCGCCCCGGGCCCTGGAACACCATCGCGCGCATGACGGCTCGGGTCACCTCACCCCTGGCGGGCGTTATAGACCGGGCGGCCGCTGGCGGCGAACTGGCGGAAGCCTTCGAGCGACTCGGTGCGCAGGACGCCGTCGCGGACGGCGATGCCGCGGCGGCGGAGCTCGTCGGGCCAGTGCGGGTGAAGGGGGCCCTCGTCGAAGCCGGTCAGCGCCTCCATCTCGGGCCCGCTGCCGGCGATGACCACGCTGCGCACGCCCGACCAGCAGATGGCGCCGCAGCACATCGCGCAGGGGGCCCAGTTGACGACGATCTGGTGCGCCGGTAGGCCGGGGCCGCCGAGATCGTGGCCGCCGACGGCCTGCTGCGCGAGCGACAGGGCCATCACCTCGGCGTGCGCCGACGAGCAGCGCCCCGGGACCACGCGGTTGACGCCGATCGACACCACGCGACCGGTCGCCTCCTCGAACACCGCTGCAGCGAAGGGGCCGCCGGTGTCGCGCTCGAAGTTCGTGCGCGCGAGCGCGATGACCCAGCGCATGCGCGCCTCGTCGTCGAGCTGCGCGGGCGCGGTGGCGAGCGACTCGCTCGCCCAGTCGGGGAGGCTCAGCTCGAACCGTGTTGCCACCGTGTTTCCTGCTTCCTTCTCTGGCGCGCTTGCGTTCGACTCTACCGAACTCCGCTTGTGTTCGTCGAGCGCCCGGTCTAGAAAAAAATGAGAAAGCCCGAGGTGAATGGGTAGAGCCAGAGCCGCAGACGATCACGTCGCGGGGATGTCCCCAGCACCGAGGCTCGCGCTGACAAATGTCAGCAAACGGTATCCAGGAGTTCAAGCCAACGATCGCATCAGCCTGACGGTCATGCCGGGCGAGATCCACGCCGTGCTCGGGGAGAACGGCGCCGGCAAGTCGACGCTGATGAAGATCATCTACGGCGCCGTGCGCCCCGACGCCGGCGCCGTGGCCTGGAACGGCGCGCCGGTCGCGATCGACAACCCGCGCCAGGCACGCGCGCTGGGGATCGCGATGGTGTTCCAGCACTTCGCGCTCTTCGAGACGCTCACGGTGGCGGAGAACGTCTGGCTCGGCATCGACAAGAAGCTCTCCCGCGATGGGGTGGCGCGCGAGGTCGAGCGGGTCTCAGGCCTCTATGGCCTCGAGCTCGAGTCTGGGAGGCTGGTCTCGAGCCTCTCGGTGGGGGAGCGCCAGCGGGTGGAGATCCTGCGCGCGCTGCTCACGAACCCGCGGCTGCTGATCCTCGACGAGCCGACGGCCGTGCTCACGCCTCAAATGGCCGAGCGCCTGTTCGTCACCTTGCGCCAGCTCGCCGCCGAGGGGTGCTCGATCGTCTACATCAGTCACAAGCTCGACGAGGTCCGGGCCCTCTGTACGCGCTGCACCGTGCTGCGCGGCGGGCGCGCGGCCGGCTCGGTCGATCCGCGCCTCGAGACCAATCGCAGCCTGTCGGAGCTGATGCTCGGCGCCGCGCCGCCGGCGCCGCCGGTGCGCGCCGCGCGGCTCGGCGAGACGGCGCTGGAGGTGCGCGGCCTGTCGCTGCCGTCGATCCGACGAGCTCGGGGTCGCGCTGAAGGACGTCGGGCTATCGGTCAGGAGCGGGGAGATCCTCGGCGTGGCGGGCGTCTCGGGCAACGGCCAGGCCGAGTTGCTGGCCGCTCTTTCGGGCGAGGACCGCCGCGCGCCGCCCGGCAGCATCCGCCTCTACGGCCGCGACGTCGCGTCTGCGCCTCCTCGGACGCGTCGCGCGCTGGGGCTTCATTTCATCCCCGAAGAGCGCATCGGCCGCGGCTCGGTCCCGGGTCTGGCGCTTGCTGCCAACACGCTGCTGACCCGGCGGGAGCCGGTGGGGAAGGGGGGATGGCTGCACCGCGGGCGCGCGCGCCGGCTGGCGGCCGGTCTCATCGCGCGCTTCGGCGTCAGCGCGCGGGGGCCGGACGCGGCCGCGGGGAGCCTGTCGGGCGGAAACCTCCAGAAGTTCATCGTCGGCCGCGAGGTCGGGGCCGCGCCCAAGGTGCTGGTGGTGGGGCAGCCGACCTGGGGCCTCGACGTCGGGGCCGCCGCGCTGATCCGCCGCGAGATCGCCGCGCTCTGCGACGCGGGGGGCGCCGCGCTGATCGTCAGCGAGGATCTGGAGGAGCTGTTCGAGCTCTGCTCGGACCTGGTGGTGATCGCGCGCGGCCGGCTGTCACCGCGGATCGCCGTTCGCGACGCCAACCCGGCGCTGATCGGTCAATGGATGAGCGGCCTGTTCACCGAGACGGCGGCGCCCGAGCTGGCGCCAGTGGCGACCGGCGTGGAGGCCCATGCTTAAGTTGGTGCCGCGGTCGCCGCCGTCGCGCGCGCTGACGCTGGCGGCGCCCTTCGTCGCGCTGGGCCTCACGATTCTGTTCGGCGCGATCCTGTTCGTGGCTCTCGGTCATCCGCCGGGACAGGCGCTGGCGCTGTTCTTCCTCGAGCCGTTGCGCGGCGCGGACGCCTGGAGCGAGCTGGCGGTCAAGGCGACACCGCTGGCGCTGGTGGCGCTGGGGCTGGCGGTCTGTTTTCGGGCCAACGTCTGGAACATCGGCGCCGAGGGGCAGTTCATCGTCGGCGCGCTGGGGGCGACGGCGGTGGCGATGCGGGCACATGAGGGAACGCACGCGGCCATCATCTTGCCGGCGATCGCGCTGGCCGGGATCGCCGCCGGCGCGGCCTGGGCGGCGGTGGTCGCGTTCCTGCGCGATCGGTGGAACGCCAACGAGATCCTGGTGAGCCTGATGTTGGTCTACGTGGCCGACATGCTCCTCGGGTACTTGACGTACGGCCCCTGGAAGGATCCCGACGGCTACAACTTCCCGCAGACGATCAGCTTCCTGCCGGTTACGCAGGTCCCGCTGCTCGCCGAGGGGCACCGCGCGCACGTCGGTCTGTTCGTGGCGCTGTTCGTGGCGCTCGGGGCCTGGCTGTTTCTGTTCCGGACTTTTGGCGGCTTCCAGCTGACGGTCGGCGGTCAGGCGCCGCGAGCGGCTCGCTACGCCGGCTTCTCGGCGCGCCGCTCGCTCTGGACGGCGCTGCTCTGTTCGGGCGGCCTCGCCGGGCTGGCCGGCGCGCTGGAGGTGACCGGACCGCTCGGGCAGCTCACGCCGCATCTGCCGGTCGGCTACGGGTTCACCGGGATCATCGTGGCGTTCGTCGGACGCCTGCATCCGTTCGGCATCCTGCTGTCGTCGATCTTGATGAGCATGCTCTACATCGGCGGCGAGCTGGCGCAGTCGCGCCTCGGCCTGCCGCAGGCGCTCTCCGGCGTGTTCCAGGGACTCCTGCTGTTCACGCTTCTCGCCTGCGACGCGCTGGCGAGCTACCGGGTGCTGCGGGTGACGCCCCAGCCCCAGAACGAGAAAACGGTGGTGGCAGCCTAGTGGGTGGCCTCGCGCTCATGTTCGCGGCCTCGGTCAACGCGGGGACCGTGCTCGCGCTCGCCGGGCTGGGGCTTCTGGTCAATGAACGCGCGGGCGTCCTGAACCTCGGCGCCGAGGGGATGATGCTCATTGGCGCGCTGGCTGGCTACGCGACGGCGTTGCACCTTTCTGGAGGGTGGATGTTCGTGGCCTACCTCGCCGCCGCGGGCGCGGGGGCGGCGATGGCGGCGCTGTTCGGGTGGCTGGCGATCGGGATCGGCACGAACCAGTACGCGACCGGGCTGGCGCTCAGTCTGTTCGGCGTCGGTTTCTCCGCCTTCGCGGGCGCGTCGTTCGTCGACAAGCAGCTCCCGGAACGTGGCCGCGACGGACTTCCCTGGCTGCGGGATTTCCCGGTGATCGGACCCGCCCTGTTCGGCTATCACCCGCTCGTCTACGGGACCGTGCTCCTCGCCGTCGCGCTGGGCTGGTTCTTCTTCCGGTCGCGCACTGGCCTCCTGCTTCGCGCGGTGGGCGAGTCGCCCGAGTCGGCGCACGCGCTCGGCCACCGCGTCCGCGCAATCCGGCTCGCGGCGGTGATCTTCGGCGGCGCCATGTGCGGCCTGGCCGGCGCCTACGTCTCGCTCGCCTACACGCACCTCTGGGTCGAGAACCTGATCGCCGGGCGCGGCTGGATCGCGCTGGCGCTGACGACGTTCGCGACCTGGCGCCCGGCGCGGATCCTGCTCGGCGCCTACCTCTTCGGCGGGCTGACCATGCTGCAGTTTCACCTGCAGGAGCGGGGCGTGCAGATCGAGAGCCACCTCCTCGGCATGATCCCCTACCTGGCGACCGTGGTGGTGCTGGTGCTGATCTCGCGCCGAGCGCGCCTGGATCCGCCACAACATGCCCGCCTCGCTGGGCCGCATCTTTCGTCCGGGCACCTGACGGCGCCGACATTCAACGAACCTTCCCACAACCTTCCAGGAGACAACCGAATGCACAAACGACGGTCCCGACCTTCCCTGTTCTTTGGTCTGCTCACCGCTCGCGCTCGCCGTCGTCGGGCACGGCGGCGCGGAGGCGGCCGGACCGCTCAAGATCGGGTTCGCCTACGTCGGTCCGGTCGGCGACGCCGGCTGGACCTTCGCGCACGACAAGGCGCGCAAGGCCGTGGAGGCGGAGTTCGGCCCCAAGGTCACGACGATCTTCGTCGAGAACGTCCCGGAGGCGGCCGACGCCGAGCGCGTGCTGCGCGACATGGTCAAGCAGGGCTGCGGCCTCATCTTCGGCACGACCTTCGGATACATGGGGCCGATGTTGAAGGTCGCGGCGACGGCGCCGACCGTGAAGTTCGAGCACGCCACCGGATACAAGACCGCGCCCAACCTGAGCACCTACGACTCGCGCACCTACGAGGGGGCCTACATGGCCGGCGTGATCGCGGGCGGGATGACCAAGACCAACACGCTGGGCGTGGTGGCGTCGATCCCGATCCCGGAGGTCATCCGCAACATCGACTCCTTCACGCTGGGCGCCCAGAGCGTGAACCCCAAGGTCACGACCCGCGTCGTCTGGATCAACAAGTGGTTCGACCCGCCCAAGGAGAGCGAGGGCGCGCAGGCGCTCATGAACGACGGCGCCGACGTGCTGATGCAGAACACCGACTCGTCGGCGGTGCTGCAGGCGGCGGAGAAGGCGGGCAAGCACGCCTTCGGCTGGGACTCCGACATGGTGAAGTATGGCCCCAAGGCCCACCTCGGCTCGGCGGTGATCAACTGGGCGCCCTACTACAAGAAGTCGGTCAAGGACGTCCTCGACGGGACCTGGAAGACCGGGCAGACCTGGTGGGGCGTCAAGGAAGGGGCGATCGATCTCGGTCTCCGTCTCGCCGGCCGTGCCGGCGGCGGTCAAGAAGAAGCTCGAGATCGTCAAGGCTGGCCTCAAGAGCGGCTCTTACGCGATCTGGAAGGGGCCGATCGTCGACCAGGACGGCAAGACGGTCTTGGCGGCCGGGGAGACGGCGGACGACAAGTTCCTGCACGGCATCAACTTCTACGTGAAGGGCGTGCAGGGAAAGTTGCCCAGCTCGAAATAGCGGACAGGATGAGCTGGTGACCTCTGGCGACGCGCTCGACCGACACGCTGCGCGCGTGCGCCAGGAGCTGGAGCTGCTCGACTACCCGCGCCGGCCCTGGATGCCGACGCGGGGCGAGGCGGGGCGGAACGGGGTCTTCGACGTCCTCGATGTCTTGATCGTCGGCGCGGGGCAGGGCGGTCTCGCCGCGGCGTTCGGGCTCGCATGCGCGAGCGCGTCTCGAACGTCCTGGTGGTCGACGAGAACCCGCTCGATCGCGCCGGGCCCTGGCTCAACTTCGCGCGCATGCGCACGCTGCGCACGCCGAAGTACGTGACCGGACCCGATCTCGGCGTCCCCAGCCTCACGCCGCGCGCCTGGTACGAGGCGCAGCACGGCGCCGGGAGCTGGGAGGCGATGGGGCTCATCCCCAAGGAGACCTGGGCGGCGTACCTCGCCTGGTACCGGCGGACGCTCGAGATTCCCGGTGCGGCCTGACACGCGCGTCGGGGCCTTGCGCTGGAACGCCGACGCGGCCGCCTGGGAGGTCCCGTCACCGACGCGCGCGCCGGGGCCGACGCCGGGGAGGAGACGTTGCGCGCGCGGCGGGTCGTGCTGGCGACCGGGATCGACGGGCTCGGGGCAGTGGGACGTCCCGGCGATGATCCGCGACGGCTTGCCGCCGCGGCTCTACGCGCACACGCGCCAGGAGATCGACTTCGCGGCGCTGGCCGGCAAGCGCGTGGCGGTGCTGGGCGCGGGCGCGTCGGCGTTCGACAACGCCGCCGACCGCGCTCGAGCACGGCGCGCGCGAGGTGCGTCCTCTGCTTCCGCCGTCCGAGCCTGGTCAACGTCAACGCCTACCGCTGGGCCGAGTTCGTCGGGTTCCTGCGCCACCTCGGCGATCTCCCCGACGTCGACAAGTGGCGCTTCATCCGGCAGATCGTGCGCATGGGGCAGCTGCCGCCCGCCGACACCGTCGAAGCGCGCCCGGCGGCACGCCGGCTTTCAGCTGCACGCCGGCTGCGCCTGGAGCGGCGCTCGAGGCGCGCGGCGACACCGTCGTCATCCGGACCACCGGCGGCGAGACGCACGAGGTCGACTTCGTCATCGTCGGCACCGGCTTCGTGACCGATCTGGCGCGGCGGCCGGAGCTGCGCGAGGTGGAGCCGCCACATCGCGCGCTGGTCGGATCGCTTTCACGCCGCCCGAGGGCGAGCGTCACGAAGATCTGCTGCGCCACCCGTACCTCGGCCCCGGGTTCGAGCACACCGAGCGGGAGCCGGGCGCGGCGCCCTACCTGCGGTACCTCTACAACTACACCTTCGGTGGCCTCTTGAGCCTGGGCTTCGGCGGCGCCAGCATCTCGGGGATGAAGTATTCGATCCCGCGCCTGGTGGGGGGCATCACCGGCTCGTTCTTCCTCGAGGATCGCGAGGCGCACTTCGAGAGCCTGCGCACCTTCGCCGAGACGGAGTTCTAGATGGCCCGCACCATCGGCGCGCGCGCGCACCTCGCCAAGCTGACCGCTCACCCGGGCCTCTGGGGGCTCCGCAGCCGGCGGTCGTCGGACCGGACGGGCGCATCCGCCCCGGCACCGTGCTCATCGAGGAGGGGCGCATCCGCGCGCTCGTCTCCCGGCCGGCGACCGCCACCGTGCCGCCGGACATCCCGGTCGAGGACCTCGGCACGCGGGTGATCTCGCCGGGGCTCGTCGACTGCCACGTTCACGTCAACGAGCCGGGACGCACCGACTGGGAAGGGTTCGCGACCGCGACCCGCGCGGCGGCCGCGGGCGGCGTCACCACGCTGGTCGACATGCCGCTCAACTGCCTCCCGGTCACCACGACCCGCGCCGCGCTCGAGGCGAAGCGGCGCGCGGCCACCGGGCAGCTGCACGTCGACGTCGGCTTCTGGGGCGGCGTCGATCCCCGGCAACGCGGGCGAGCTGGCCGGGCTCGCGCGCCGGCGGCGCGCTCGGCTGCAAGGCGTTCCTCGTCCACTCGGGCATCGACGAGTTCCCCAACGCCACCGAGGCCGATCTGCGCGCAGGCGATGCCGGTGCTGCGCGACGCGGGGCTGCCGCTCCTCGCGCACGCCGAGCTCGATCTCGGGGACGCGCCTGCCGCTGGGCGTGATCCGCGCGCCTATGCCGGCTACCTGCGCTCGCGGCCGGCCGCCTGGGAGGACGCGGCGATCGCGCTGCTCATCGCGCTCTGCGCGCGAGACCGGCTGCGCCGTGCACGTCGTCCACCTCTCGTCGGCGGCCTCGGTGCGAGCAGATCGCGCGCGCGAAGGCCGAGGGGCTGCACGTTCACGGTCGAGACCTGCCCGCACTACCTCTGCCTCGAGGCCGAGTCGAGTGCCCGACGGCGCGACCCAGTTCAAGTGCGCGCCGCCGATCCGCGACCACGAGAACCGCGAGGCGCTGTGGCGCGGGCTGAACGACGGCGTCATCGATTTCGTGATCAGCGATCACAGCCCGTGCACGCCGGCCCTCAAGCTGCCCGAGCGCGGAGATTTCACGCAGGCCTGGGGCGGCATCGCGTCGCTGCAGCTCGGTCTGCCGGCGGTCTGGACGCGAGGCGCGGCGGCGCGGCCACGGCCTGGGCGACATCTCCGCCTGGATGAGCGCGCGCCCCGCGGCGCTGGCGGGGCTCGGCCGACGCAAGGGGCGGATCGCGCCCGGGTTCGACGCCGATCTCGTGGTCTGGGATCCCGAGTCGGAGATCGTCGGTCGAGGCGCGAGCAGCTGCAGTTTCGCCACAAGGTCTCGCCCTACCTCGGCCGCCGCTCGATGGGCCGGGTCGAGGCGACGTTCCTGCGGGGCCGACTGGCTTACGATGGCAGCGGTCATCCGGCGGGCCCGGTCGGCGCGCCGGTTCTCGGGCGAGACACCCGCGCATGAGCTCCTCGTCGCAGCCGCCCGCCGCCAGCATTCACCGGCCTGGTCGATCTCGCCGCGGCCGGTCTCGGCGGCCGCGCGCTCGGCGCCAGCGACGAGTTCTTCGCCGGCGCGGACAACCTGCTGCAAGCCGGGCCGCGGCGTCTTCATCGAGGGCAAGTTCACCGAGCGCGGCAAGTGGATGGACGGCTGGGAGAGCCGCCGCAAGCGCGCGAGCGGGCGCGAAACGGCCCACGACTGGTGCGTCCTGGAGCTGGGCGCGCCGGGCGAGGTCGTCGGGTTCGACATCGACACCCATCACTTCGTCGGCAACCATCCGCCGTTCGCCTCGGTCGACGGTCTGTGGGCGCCCGACGCCGCGGGCGGGGCCGCCGCGCTGCCGGCGCTGCTGGCGCGCGAAGGCTGGGTCGAGCTGCTCGCACAGTCGCCGCTCGGCCCCGATGCGCAGAACCTGTTCGCGGCGCTCGCGCGCGGGCCGGTGAGCCACCTGCGGCTCAACATCTTCCCCGACGGCGGCGTCGCCCGCTTTCGCGCGTTCGGGCGGGTTCACCCGCGCTGGGAGCGGCGCCCGAGCTCGACGGAGAGACGCGCGCTCACGTGGCGCCCGAGTCGCGGCGATCTGGCGGCGCTCGCCAACGGCGGGCTGGCCTGGCCTGCTCCGACGCGTTCTTCGGCCCGATGAACAACCTGCTTTTGCCCGGGCGCGCCGCCGACATGGGCGGCGGCTGGGAGACGCGCCGCCGGCGGGGCCCGGGCACGACTGGATCCTCGTCAAGCTGGGCGCGCGCGGGCGCACCGGCCGTCGTCGAGGTCGACACGCGACCACTTCAAGGGCAACTTCCCCGATCGCTGCTCGCTCGAGGCGATCGACGCGCCCGCGGGCGCGCGCATCACCGATCTCGTCGGCGCGCGACGGCTGGCGGCCGCTGGTGCCCGAGGCGAAGCTGCGCGCCGCACGCGCGGCACTTCTTCACGGTCGCCGGCGCAGCACGGCCGGTGCGCAGGCCTCTTCGGTCACGCACGTGCGCCTCAACATCTTTCCCGACGGTGGCGTCGCCCGGCTGCGCGTCTGGGGGCGACCCGATGTCTGACCCGCACGCGGCGCTCAACGCGCTGCCGGCCGACGCGGCCCGCGCCGCGCTCACGCGCTGCTGCGGCTCCGCGCGCTGGGTCGCGCGGGATGCTGGCGCGCCGACCCTTCGCGTCGGCCGCCGCGCTCTACGCCGACGCGGAGGCGACCTGGGCCGGGCTCGGGCGCGACGATGAGCTGGAGGCGTTCGCCCACCACCCGCGCATCGGCGCGCGCGCCGAGCAAACGGACGACGCCTGGGCGCGCCAGGAGCAGGCGCGGGTCGGTGACGCCGACGGCGAGACGCGGCGATCGCTGGCCGACGCGAACGAGCGCTACCTGCGCCGCTTCGGCTACATTTTCATCGTGTGCGCGACCGGCAAGAGCGCGGCCGAGATGCTGGGTCTGCTCGAGGCGCGCATCGGCAACGATCCGGAGCGCGAGCTGGCGATCGCCGCCGGCGAGCAGGCGAGGATCACCCGGCTGCGTCTGGAGAAGCTCGCCAAATGAATCCGCTCACCTCGCACGTCCTCGACACCGCCCTCGGTCAGCCGGCCCGCGGCGTGACGCTGCGCCTCGAGGTGCTGGAGGGGCGAAGCCTGGCGTTCTGTTGGCCGGGCGTCACCGACGACGACGGCCGCCCCGGCGATCTGCTGGGCGGCGCGCCGCTCGAGGCGCGCACGTACCGTCTGACGTTCGAGACCGGCGCCTACTTCGCCGCCAGCGGACGCCGCGCGTTCTATCCGCGCGTCGAGGTGACCTTCGAGGTGACGGCGCCGGCCGAGCATCACCACGTCCCGCTGCTCCTGTCACCCTTCGGCTACTCGACCTACCGCGGGAGCTGACAATGACGACCGACAGCTCCGACGATTTCACCCCGCACCTCGAGGCGCTCGGACAGGCGAACGGGCCTGGGCGCGGCTCTACCCGGGCGATCCGCCGGCCCGGCAGCCGATCCACACCGTCTACGGCGGCGCCCACCTCTACAAGGCCGAGACCACGCGCCGTTTCGGGGAGCTCGCGCTCCGCCAGATCTGCCCGCTACGCGCCCGACGCCGTGGCGCTCGCCCGCGGCGTCGGGTTCGTGCCTGCGGCGACGTTCGACGCGCCGGGCGCGCCCGACGGTACGGCGTTGCGTGCCGCCTTCGAGCGCGACGCGGCGGCTCTGCGCCGGGAGAGCCCGCAAGCCTGGCTCGCCTTCACGGTGCACGAGCGCGTGCTCGCCAAGCTGCGCCGCGAGGCGGTCGAGGACTTCCGCATCGACTTCGAGGACGGGTTCGGCGCGCGCCCCGACGCCGAGGAGGACGCCACCGCCGTGGCCGCCGCGGGCGAGGTGGCGCGTGGCCTCGCCGAGGGGCTGCTGCCGCCGTTCATCGGCATCCGGATCAAGTCGTTCGGCGACGAATGGCAGGCGCGCGGCGCCCGCACGCTGGAGATCTTCGTCGACACGCTGCTCGCCGCGACGGGCGGACGGCTCCCCGACAACTTCGTCGTCACGCTGCCGAAGGTGACCATCGCCGAGCAGCCGCGCACGCTGGTTCGCCTGCTGCGAGCGCCTCGAGGCCCGCCACGGCCTGCCCGCCGGCTCCCTGCGGATCGAGATGATGATCGAGACGACGCAGGCGCTGCTCGGGCCCGACGGCCGCTCGCCGCTGCCGGCGTTCCTCGACGCTTGCGAGGGGCGCTGCCGCGGGGCGCACCTCGGCACCTACGACTTCACGGCGTCGTGCAACATCACCGCCGCCTACCAGCGCATGGACCACCCCATGTGCGATCTCGCCAAGGGGATGATGATGCTCGCCTACGCGGGGACCGGGATCTTCCTCTGCGACGGCGCGACCAACGTCATGCCGGTGGGGCCCCACCGCGGCGACGCGCTCACCGCCGAAGCAGGAGCAGCAGAACCGCGCCGTCGTCCACGCCGCCTGGCAGCTGGCCCACCGGCACATCCGCCACTCGCTGGAGGGGGGCTTCTATCAAGGGTGGGATCTGCACCCGGCGCAGCTTCCCGTTCGCTACGCGACCTGCTTCGCGTTCTTCCTGGAGGGCTTCGCCGCCGCCGCCGAGCGGCTCCGCAACTTCGTGGACAAGGCCGCCCAGGCCACGCTGGTCGGCGACGTCTTCGACGACGCGGCGACGGGGCAGGGGCTGCTCAACTACTTCCTGCGCGCGCTCAACTCGGGCGCCATCGAGCCCGGCGACCTCAGCCAGACCGGCCTCGAGCCAGACGAGGTCGCCCTCCGTTCGTTCGCCAAGATCCTGGCCGCCCGCCGCGTGCGCCTGAAGACGCGCTGATTCGGCGGAATTTACACGATATTCACGAGTCAGAAACGGCGGCGTCGCCGGCGACGTGCTCGCATTGTCATCGTGACGATGTCCGCGTCTTTCGATGTTGCTCGGGCGCTTCACCTGACGCCCCTCGAGGGTGGTGGTCGCGAGGTCGACTTCGGTGCCGACGCCGGCCACCTCGATCTCGAGAGGCTCGACGATGCCGGGTTTGCCGCCCTGGAGCGGGCGGTCCTGACCCACGCGGTGGTGGTGGTGCGCGGGCAGGGGCGCCTCTCGCCAGGCGCGCAGTTCGAGCTCACGCGCCGCTTCGACCCGCGGGTCACCAGCTACGGCCACGGGAACCGCCCGGAGATCATGAAGCAGAGCGTGCTCGTGCAGGACCTGGTCTCGATCCCCTCTTTTCCGCAGGTCAAGCTGCTCGGCCACGGCCGCGTCACCGAGCATGAAGGGCTGCCGACTGTCGAGCTTCACCACCCGTCTCACCGCAGCTTCCACCACACGCCGCTGACAGACGAGCAAGAGGCGCGGGGCCTCACCCGCTTTTATCGCTGGCACATCGACGCCGCGCTTTACGAGCTGCACCCGCCCAAGGTCACGACGCTGCTGGCGATCAAGGTCCCGGAGGCCCGCCGTCAGATCGTGGTCTACGACGATGGCAGCGGCGATACGCTGGACGTGACGCTGGGGACGACCGCGTTCGTCTCGGGCGCGCGGGCTTTCGAGCTCCTGTCGCCCGCGCAGCGCGCGTGGGCGCTGAAAACGAAGGCCCGTTACGCTCCGCATCCGTACGTCTGGATCCGCAACGCGCGCGCCCGCTCGAACGGCCTCGGCCTCGTCTCCGAGGGACGCGAGCTCTCGCGGGCGGAGCTGCCTCCGTACGAGGAGGCGAAGGTGATGACGTTGCCTCTCGTCTGGAAGAACCCTCTCACCGGCCGGCAGGCGCTGCAGCTGCACGCCTATTGCGTGGAGGACCTGCTGGTCGACGACCAACCGATCGGCGACCTCGAGACCTGCCGCCGCCTGCTCTACGAGCTCATGCGCCCCGCCATCGCGCCCTCCCGCATCTATGCGCACCCCTGGCGCGACGGCGATCTGGTGATCTTCCACAACCGCGCGGTCTGGCACAGCGTCGTCGGATCGATGCGGCCCGACGATCTGCGCGTCTATCACCAGTGCAATCTGGCCGCGAGTGACCCGGTCAGTTAGCTCTCCCTCACGCGATCTAAATTCGAATCCCCTGAGCCGATCTCAAGAGGCGCGTTTTCTCTTGTTCGACCGTCCCTGCGGGGGTTAGAGGAGAAGATGGGGGACGATCCGGGGGGAGACGCGGAAAGGACAGTTCATGGAGACGAGCGACAACGAGAAGGTGGTCCGAGAGATCTACGAAGCGATCGGGCGGGGGGACGTCGCCGAGGTGCTCGCGCGCATGAAGGAGGACGCGCGGTGGGACTTCAACGTCGGGCCGAGCGATGTTCCCTGGCACGCGCCCGCCACGGGGCCGGAGGAGATTCAAAGGTTCCTGGGCGAATTCACCGAGAACGTGACCCTCACCTCCTTCGAGCCGCGCCGGTTCATCTCTTCGGGCGACGACGTCATCGTCGACGTCCACCTCGCCTACACCGTCAAACGAACGGGGAAGCTCGTCGATCTCGACCAGCTCCACTGGTGGTCGCTCACCGGCTGGCGCGTGACGCGACTCCGTCACTTCGAGGACACCGCGCAGGTCATGTCCGCCTGGAGCGACGGCTCTGGCTGAGCCGTTCCCGCACGCAGCTGCAGTGGCGACGGTGGCGCTCGCCGCCGTTGCCGTGATCGTTTTTCTCTGCGTGCGTCTACGCCAGGTGAGAGCCTCCCGCGCCGAGCTCGAGAGGCTCTACGCGGCGCTGCGAGAGCGTGAGCAGCAGCTGACGCACGTCGCCGACGCCGTGCCGGCGCTCATCTCGTACGTGGGCCGCGATTGGCGGTACCGCTTCGTCAACCGACTCTATGGGACCTGGTTCGGGGGTTCGGTGGAGGAGGTGGTCGGCAAGACGACGGATGAGGTCTTGGGGGAGAAGATGATGAAGGTCGGCCGCCCCTACATGGAGCGGGCCCTGCGCGGCGAGGAGGTCCATTTCGAGGTCGAGGCTCCGTATCCGGGAGGGGCGCGCTGGGTGAACGCGCACTACGTTCCCGACTTCGACGCCGCGGGCCAGGTGGCCGGTTTCTGCGTGCTGGTCCTCGACGTCACCCAGCGAAAGCTGGCCGAGGACGCGGTTCGCCAGAGTGAGGCGCGTCTGTGGGCCATCCTCGACCATCTCTCCGTGGGCATCGGCCTCATCGACTGCGAGGGGCGGCTGATCCTGGGCAACCCGACGATGCGCGGCTACGTTCCCGAGCGGATCCCCTCGCGCGATCCGGCGCGGATCCATCGCTGGCGCGTCGACGGCGACGCCGTCCCGCCCGAGGGCTGGGCGGCGGAGCGGGCGTTGCGCGGCGAGACGATCCGCCCCGGGCTGGAGTTTTCTTACCGGGGCGACGACGGTCGCGACGTCTCGCTGCTCGCGTCGGCGGTGCCGTTTCGCGGGGTGCACGGGGAGGTGACCGGAGCGATCGTCGTTCTTCAGGACATCACCGCGCACAAGGAGGCGAATCGGGCGCTGCAGGCCGCCGACCGGCGGAAGGACGAGTTCCTGGCCACGCTGGCCCACGAGCTGCGAAATCCGCTGGCAGCGATCCGCAACGCCGCCGCGATCTTGACGGCGATGGAGTCTTCCAACCCCGAGGTGCGTTGGGTGCCCGAGGTCATCGACCGACAGCTGGCGCAGATGTCGCGGCTCCTCGAGGATCTGCTGGACGTGTCGCGCATCGCCCACGACAAGCTCGCGCTGCGCCGCCAGCAAGTCGAGCTGTCGGAGATCGTGAACAACGCGATCGAGACCTGCGGTCCCCACCTGGACGCCGGCAGGCACGCGATCGAGGTCGCTCTGGCGGGACCCATTTTCCTCCACGCCGACCCGGTGCGGCTGGAGCAGGTCTTCTCCAACCTCATCAGCAACGCCGCCAAGTACACGCCCCCGGGCGGTCACATTCGGGTGACGGGCGAGCGTCGCGGCGACGAGGTCGCGGTGGTGGTGAAGGACGACGGCGTCGGCATCTCCTCCGAGATGTTGCCGCGGCTGTTCCAGATCTTTTCGCAGGGGGAGCGGGCGCTCGAGCGTTCGCAGGGCGGGCTCGGCGTGGGGCTCTCGCTCGTGCGCGGCCTCCTGGGGCTCCACGGCGGCCGCGTCGAGGCGAAGAGCGACGGGATCGGAAAGGGGAGCGAGTTCACCGTCCACCTGCCGCTCATCGTCCCCAGCGCGTCCGAGCCGCCTTCCTCTCGGAGCGAGGTCGAGGGGACGGCGGCCGCCGCCAAATGCCGGGTGCTGATCGCCGACGACGCGCGGGACGGTGCCGACAGCCTGGCGGTGATCCTGGCGATGAAGGGGCACGAGACGCACACCGCGTACGACGGCGAAGAAGCCATGACGGCCGCGGCCCGGCTGCGGCCGGACGTGGTCATCCTCGACATCCGGATGCCCAAGTGCAATGGATACGAGGCCTGTCGCTGGATCCGGAAGCAGGCCTGGGGAAAGACGATGGTGCTGATCGCGCTCAGCGGCTGGGGGACGGAGGACGATCGCCGTCGGACCGAGGAGGCCGGGTTCGATCACCACCTGGTGAAGCCCGTCGCCCCCGACGTTCTGTTCGCGTTGATCGTCTCTCGCCCCCTGCGGTCGGTCGAACCCGCGCCCGGAATGAGCCTCACGTGAATTCCGCGATTCGCATCGAAGGTCTGGTGAAGAGATACGGCGACGTCGTCGCGGTCGACGGGCTCGATCTCGAGGTCCGGCGCGGCGAGTGCTTCGGGCTCCTCGGTCCGAACGGCGCCGGGAAGACGACGACCATCGAGATCCTCGAGGGTCTGCTCTCGCCGACGGCGGGCAACGTGGAGGTGCTGGGGCGCCGGTGGGAGCGGGACCCGGACCTCCTGCGGGCCCGCATCGGCGTCGCCTTGCAGGAGACGAAGCTGTTCGACCGGCTGACCGTCGAGGAGACCCTCCGGCTGTTTCGCTCGTTTTATTCGTCGGGCACGGCGCTCTCGGTCGAGGCCCTCCTCGACGAGATGCAGCTCGGGGAGAAGCGCGCGACCTGGGTGATGAAGCTCTCCGGCGGGCAGCGGCAACGGCTGGCCGTCGCGCTCGGCCTGGTCGGCGATCCGGAGGTGCTGTTCCTCGATGAGCCGACGACCGGGCTCGACCCTCAGTCCCGTCGCGCCCTCTGGGACACGATCGCGTCGCTGCGCGCGCGCGGCAAGACCGTCGTCCTCACCACCCACTACATGGACGAAGCGGAGCGTCTCTGCGACCGGGTGGCCGTCGTCGATCACGGAAAGGCGATCGCGCTCGGGACGCCGGCGGAGCTCATCGATCAGATTGGCGGGCAACACCTGGTGGAGGTCAGCACCGAGCCCGCGCTGCCGGCCGAGGCCTTCGCCGGCCTGGCGGGCATGCGCTCCGTCCGCGCCAAGGGTGACGGGTTCGCGCTCTCGATCGACGAGCCGCACGTCGCCTTGCCCGCGCTCATCGCGCGTCTCGGCGAACGCGGCGTCGCGCCGACACGGCTGGTCTCGCGCACCGCCACGCTGGACGACGTGTTCCTCTCGCTGACCGGCCGCACCCTGAGGGAGGATTAGGATGCTGGGCGCACCGGTCGCTGGACCACTTTTGGCGCTCAGCGCCGCGCGCATCAAGCAGTTCCTGCGCGAGCCGGGGTCGCTGTTCTGGACGTTCGGGTTTCCGCTGTTGATCACGGTCGCGCTCGGCACCGCGTTCCGCAACCAGGGCGCGCCGAGGAGCCACGTCGGCGTGATCGCCGGTCCGGGGAGCGAGGTCGCCGCGTCCGCCCTGGCCGTCGGTGGCGGGATCGAGGTGGTGCGCCTCTCGCCGGACCGCGCCGCGCGACAGCTCGGCACGGGAGAGGTCGTCCTCGTCATCGTTCCGCCTGCCTCCCCCGGGGCGCCATTCGTCTATCGGTACGATCCCACCCGCCCCGACGCGCCGGCGGTCCGCCGGCTGGTCGACGAGCGCTTGCAGCGACAGGCGGGGCGCCGCGATCCCTTGCCCACCCGCGACGAGACCGCGGTGGCGCGCGGCGCCCGCTACGTCGACTGGCTGGTGCCGGGGCTCCTCGGCATGCAGCTGCTCAACGGCGCCATGTGGGGCGCCGCCTTCAACATCGTGAACGCGCGCCAGCGCAAGCTGCTCAAGCGTCTGGCCGCCACGCCCATGCGCCGGAGTCACTACCTGCTGTCGTTCCGGGTCTCCGGGCTGCTGTTCGTGCCGCTCCAGGTGATCGTCCTGTTCGCGTTCGCCCGCCTCACGTTCGGGGTGACGATCCACGGCTCGGCGCTCGCCACGCTGGGGCTCGCGCTCCTCGGCTCCTGGTCCTTCGCCGGCCTCGGGCTGCTCTGCGCGTCGCGGGCGCAGAACAGCGAAACCGCGAACGGCCTCATCAACCTGATCACGCTGCCGATGATGGTGCTCTCGGGGGTCTTCTTCTCGTCCAGCCGCTTCCCGCACGTCCTGCAGCCGGCCATTCGCCTCCTGCCCATGAGCGCCTTCAACGATGCCCTTCGCAACGTCGTCAACGACGGCGCCTCCATTTTCTCGCAGGGGTATCCGATCGCGGTGCTGGTCGGCTGGGCGCTGATCACCTCCTTTGTCGCCGTCCGTATCTTCCGCTGGACCTGAGTTGACGGCGGTCAACCGCGCCGACATCATTTCGCTCATGTCGCAAGCCCGCCGTCATCCGAACGTGGTCAATCGTGACGAGGTGCAGCCGATGCCCATGAACAAGGGGAAGCACCAGATGCTGCTGCGGCGGCTGGGCGCCCCGGCCGGCGGTCAGATGCTCGGGGCCAATTTCACCGAGGTCGCTCCGGGCGCCGTCTCGTTTCCCTTCCACTACCACTGCGCGACGGAAGAGGGCCTCTACGTCGTCAGCGGCTCGGGAACGGTCCGCATCGGCGGCGAGCGCGTCGTCGTGCGCGCGGGCGACTGGATCGCTTTTCCGGTCGGCCCGGAGCACGCCCACCAGATGATCAACGACGGCGCGGAGCCGCTGGTCTACCTGACCGTCTCGGCGTCGGCGCAGAAGGTCGACATCGTCGGCTACCACTACTGGGAGGGCGAGCCCAACGCGCAGTAGCGGGCGTGCGATGCAGGGGGAGGGGGCGCCTGGGGTGGGCTCGGCGACGATCCGGGTGGGTCTCGCCGGCTGGGACTATCCGGATTGGCGCGGCATCGTCTACCCAAAGAAGAAAACGAAGAGCTTCGACGAGCTCGGGTACCTCGCCCGGTACTTCGACACCGTCGAGATCAACTCCACCTTCTATCGCCCCGCCGATCCCAAGGCTGCGGCGGGGTGGGTGAAGCGCGTCGCGCACAACCCGGCGTTCAAGTTCACGGCGAAGCTCTGGAAGCGGTTCACCCACGAGCGCGCGGTCGCCTGGACGGCGCGGGAGATCGGGCTTGCCAGCGCCGCGCTGGACGTCCTTCAGGACGCCGGCCGCCTGGGGGCGGTCCTGCTGCAATTCCCCTGGTCGTTCAAGCGCGACGAAGCGTCGCGGGAGTGGCTTCGCGATCTGGTCGGCGCGTTCGCGCGCTTCCCGCTCGTGCTGGAAGTGCGGCACGCGACCTGGGCCAGCGGCGAGGTCCTCGACGAGCTGACCGAGCGCGCGGTCGGCGTCGTGAACGTCGACCAGCCGCTCTTCTCGCATTCGATCAAGCCGGCCGCGCATTCCACCTCGGCGATCGGCTACGTCCGCTTGCACGGGCGCAACTACCAGGACTGGTTCCGGGCCAGCGCCAGCGGCCGGCAGCGATACAACTACCTCTACACCGCCGACGAGCTCCGCCCGTGGGTGGAGCGCATCCGGGAGATCTCCGCGCGGCCGGCCATCCGGGAGCTCTACGCGGTGACCAACAACCACAACCTCGGCAAGGCCCCCGCCAACGCCGCGATGATCCTCTCGATGCTGGCCAGCGAGAAGGTTCGCGTCCCGGCGAGCCTCTTTGCCCGCTACCGGAAGGAGCTGGAGGCGTTCGCGGTCCCCGACGTCGTCGGTCAGACGGAGCTGTTCTCCGAAGACTTGCGCTGACTGAACATGCGTATAGTATCGAGGTCGTGGCGTCTCCCGCGAGCTCCGATCCGATTTGCGACCCGATCCTCGATCCGCTGAACCCGGCGCAGCGTCGGGCGGCCACCGCCGACGACGCCCCGTTGCTGATCGTGGCCGGGGCGGGGACCGGGAAGACGCAGACGCTCGCGCACCGGGTGGCGGCGCTCATCGCCCGCGGCGCGGATCCGCGGCGGATCCTGCTGTTGACGTTCTCGCGGCGCGCGGCGCAGGAGATGACCCGGCGGGCGGTGCGTCTGCTGACCCGGCGGCCCGGGGCGGAGGCCGCCACCTTGCCCTGGGCGGGGACCTTCCACGCCATCGCCAACCGGTTGTTGCGGCATCACGCCGCCGAGGCGGGGCTCGATCCCGCGTTCACGCTCCTCGATCGCGAGGACGCCGCCGATCTGCTGGACCACCTTCGCCACGAGCAGGGGCTGTCGAAGAGCGACCGGCGCTTTCCGCGCAAAGGGACCTGCCTCGCCATCTATTCCAGCGTGGTGAACACGCAGGTCGATCTGCGCGCCTGTCTGGAGACGCGCTTCCCCTGGTGCCTCGAATGGGAGGAGGCGCTGCGCGCGCTCTACGCCAGCTACGTCGAGGCCAAGGCGTCCCGGGCGGTCCTCGACTACGACGATCTGCTGCTCTACTGGTTTCACCTCATGAGCGACCCGTCGCTGGCGCGGCGGATCGGTGAGCTCTTCGATCACGCGCTGGTCGACGAGTACCAGGACACCAACACGCTGCAGGCCGAGATCTTGCGGCGGCTCAAACCAGACGGCCGCGGCGTGACCGTCGTCGGCGACGACGCCCAGGCGATCTACAGCTTTCGGGCGGCCTGCGTGGGGAACATCCTGGCGTTCCCGCGCCAGTACGACCCGCCCGCCGCGGTGGTCACGATCGAGCAGAACTACCGCTCGACGGCGCCCATCCTGGAGGCGGCCAACGAGGTGCTGTCGCTGGCGACCGAGCGTTACGAAAAGCGTCTCTTCTCGGCCCGCGCGGGTGGCGCGCGGCCGGTGCTGGCCACCGTCCCCGACGAGCTCGCGCAGGTCGAATACGTCGTCGCGAGCATCCTCGAACGGCGTGAGGCCGGCGTCCCCTTGCGACAGCAGGCGGTCCTGTTCAGGGCCGCGCACCACAGCGACGCGCTGGAGGTCGAGCTCGGTCGTCGCAACATCCCCTTCGTGAAGTTCGGTGGGCTCCGTTTTCTGGAAGCCGCTCACGTGAAGGACGCGCTCGCCTGCCTGCGGTGGGCGGAGAACCCGCGGGACACGCTGGCGGCGTTCCGGCTCGCGCAGCTGCTCCCTGGAATGGGGCCTCGCCTGGCCGCCGCCCTCGTCCAGCACGTCTCCGCGGCCTCGTTCGCGCTTTCGCCCGCGCTGGCGAGCTTCGTTCCGCCGGCGGCGGCGCGGGAGGACTGGCCGGCGTTCACCGAGCTCTTTCGTCAGCTCGGCGGCGCCGGCGCCGCCTGGGCCGCCCAGATGGGGCTCGTCCGGCGCTGGTACGAGCCGCACCTTGCGCGTCTCTACGACGACGCGCGCAGTCGTCTCGCCGATCTGGAGCAGCTGGAACAGCTGGCGGCCGTGGCGCCGTCGCGCGAGTCGTTCCTCTCCGACCTCACGCTGGATTCCGCCGTCCGCCACCGGCGCCGAGGCGGGACCGCCTCACCTCGACGAGGACTACCTGATCCTGTCGACGATCCACTCCGCCAAAGGGCAGGAATGGGACACGGTGTTCGTGCTCAACGCCGCCGACGGCTGCATCCCCTCCGACCTCGCCACCGGAAATCCCGCCGACGATCGAGGAGGAGCGGCGGCTGCTCTACGTCGCCATGACCCGCGCCAAGAACGCGCTCTCGCTGATCCATCCTCTGCGTTTCTTCATCCGCCAGCAGAGCCGCTTCGGCGATCGGCATGTCTTCACCCCGCGGACCCGGTTCATTCCCGACACGATCCTCGACAAGTTCGAACGCGTGGTGCCGCCAGACTCGACCTGCCGTGACACGGGTTCCTCACGGCGTGCTGCCGCGCATCGACGTCGCCGCCCGCCTTCGCGCGACCTGGGCGACGCCGCCCCGGCAGCTCGCGGCGGCCGTGCCGCTCGCTAGCGAACCGCCACGATGAACAGGCGGGGAAACGAGAACAGGCGCTTGCCGTCGACCCGCGTCGGGTAAGCAAGCTCGATCGCGGCGCGGTATTCGGAGAGGTAGGTCGTCCGCTCGCTCTCGGTCAGATCGTCCAGGTACGGCCGGAGGCCAGTCCCCTTCACCCACTCGACGATGGCGGCCGCGTCGGGCATCACGTGCTCGTACCTGGTTCGCCAGATGTCGACGGTGGTCGCGCGCGGCGCGAGCAGATCGTAATAGAACGCCGGCCCCGCGACCGGCGTCGCCGCGTTGATTGGGTTTCGACCCGGCATCAAGCGCGCGCGAACCTCGCGCATCAGACGATGGCTCGGTTCCTGGAAGCTCTCCGGCATCTGCACGGCCAGGACGCCCCCGCGTCTCACCTGCTCGATGAGCGCGGGGAACAGGGTCGCGTGGTCGGGCAACCAGTGAAAGACTGCGTTCGCGAACAGCAGGTCGACCGGCGCCGAGGCCCGGTAGCTCCCCGCATCGCCAAGAATCCATTCGACGGCCGGAAAATCGCGGCGCGCGCGTTCCAGCATCTCGGGCGAGTTGTCGACGCCGCTCAGGCTGGCGTCCGGCCAGCGCTCGCGCAACAACGCCGTCGAGTTGCCGGGTCCGCAGCCGAGATCGACGACGCGCTCCGCGCGCTCGAGCGGCACCCGAGCCAGAAGCTCCCGCGCCGCGCGCGTTCGCTCGTCGCCAAACTTCAGATACTGGCTATCGTTCCAGAGCGCCACGACCGGCGAGGATAGCCTACGAAGCGGCGCGGTATCGTGCCGCGCGCCGGTGACACCGAGGGTTCGTCTTGAAGTCAGGGCGTCTCTGGATCGGACGCCTGTGAGACGGGCACCGGTGGGGCGGCGGGTGCCGGCGGCGGCATTCCCGTGGCTGAAGGCGCGGCTGAGGCGGCCGCAGAAAGCGCCGGGGTGGCGACCGGTGGGACCGGCACCGGCGCCGCTGGAGCGGGCGAAAGCAGGGCCGCTGGAGGAGGCGGAGGGGCGACGGCTGCGGGCAGCGGGGGCGGCCGTATTGGTTGGACGTGCCCGTCGCCTTCCACCAGAACGGCGTTCTGAAGCCCGATCAGATCCGCGGGGCCGAGCTGCGCCAGCGGCACCACGCGTCCCAGGCCGCCTCCGTAGAAGAGGTGCAGCGGGTGGCCGGCATCGACCGCAACCCACCCGTCGTACCGGCGCGCGGCGTCTGCCTCCGCCGCCGTGACGGCTGCGTCCGCCAAGATCGCGATGAGCGCAACCGCGGCGACCGCTCCCACGGCGGCACCGGCACCGCCTCCGCCACCGCGACCGACGTGTCGGCCGCCGCTCGACCGGCCGAACGCCGCGGGGGTCGGGCGGCCGGGCGCCGGCGCCGGTCTCCACCCGCCGGCGCCCGCTGGCCCTGACCTCCACCCACCCGCCGCGGGCGGCGCGGCGCGTGGGCCCGCACCGACGGTCGTCCCGACCTGGCGTGGGAAGACCACCGGCCGCGGCGCCACGACCACCGGCCGCGGCGCCACGACCACCGGCCGCGGCGCCACGACCACCGGCCGCGGCGCCACGACCACGGGAATCTCGACGTCGATGCCGACCTCGGGCGGAGGCGGTCCCCCGGCGGCCAGGGGGGCCGGTGGTGGGACGACGGCATCGGACGGGACCACGCGCACCTCGCCGCCGCGCATCGCTGGCGGGAGCTGCGTCAGCCGTTGAACCTCCCAGGTCGGCACCCGGTACTCGACGGAGGCGCAGCCTCCGAGGCCCACCAGGGCGCCCAGAACCAGGCACCGCATCAAGCACGCCGTCCACCGTTCGCCAACCATGGCGTCGGACAGATTCAATTCCGGGGCCAACGTGTCGCAGCAACCCGCCGCAACGATCAGCCACGAGCGCGCGCGCCCAAACGCGCCTTGGCGGTGATCAGCCGCACCGAAAGGGGCTCGAGCTGTGAACCAAATGCACAAGCCTGTTGCACACCTGCCGTCACGGGGCGCGTTCTCGCCAGCGCCCGGTGCGGCGCCAGCATCGTTCCGGGGCCAGCGGTCAACCAACCGGGGAGAGAGCCCGCGGCGCGGGTTGCGCGTCCGCCGAGCGCCCAGACACGGATCGTTCGTTCCGCGCCAGTTGCGCGTGCGCCAGCTTCCACGCGCGCTGGAGGATCCAGGAGGTGGAGCGGTCGAGGCGTACCGCCTCTGCTTCAAGCTCCCGCGACATCCAGTCGGGGAAGTAGAAGCTGTGCTTTCGGCCGGCGCGCCTGGTCATCTCCCGGCCCTCTTGGATGCCCTCTTGGAAGCCCTCTTGGATGCCCCATCAATACAATGGCGGGAGAGCGGTTTTCCTTTTCGCCGGGGTCGCGCGCAGCGCGCTTCTGTGGCCGACGAATTTCCCGCAGGGCGCAACGCGCACGCAACAAAGCAATGATCGAACCAAGTGCGGGCCCCGCCGCGCGCGGGCCCCGGCTGGAAAGCGCCAACCGCGTTGACTGGGCCGGATGCCCTGTTGGCAACCCTTACTTCGTGAAGAGGGACAGGTCGACCGAGTCCGCCATCTTCTGATAGCCAGCGGGACTCGGGTGCAGGCCATCCCCCGACCCATCCGCGGAGGTCCAGGTGGCGTACGCCGATTGCAGCTTGGGGGGATTGCCACCGTCCGTGACCGCGGCGTCGAAATCGAGGACGCCGTCGAAGACGCCGCTTTTGATGTACGTGTTGACCTGCTGGCGGACGGACTCGTGCGCGGCGGTGTAGTAGGAGTTGGCGCCGAAAGGCGTGATGGTCGCGCCGTAGATGAGCAACCCGGCCGCGTGCGCCTGGCTGATCATGCTGTCGTACACCGTCTTCATGGAGGCGAAAGAGGCGCCTCCACCGATGTCGTTGACGCCGTCGAAGACAATCACGTAGCGAACCCCGCTTTGCCCCAACACGTCCCGGCTGAAGCGCGCCTGAGCCGCCGTGCCGGTTCCGACCAAATTGGTCGCGCCAATTCCCTGATTCAACATCCCCACGCCCGAGGTCGTGCTCATCCCTTGAAAGCGGGCAGACAGGTCATCCGTCCAGCGATCGTTCTTGTTGATGTCGACGCCCCGGCCGTCCGTGATGGAATCGCCAATCGCGACGGTGGCCTTGTACGAGGCGGGAGCCATGACGTCGATGCCCGAGATGATGTACCAGTGCTCGGTCGACGTCGCCGAGCTCATGATGGCCGCGTTCACGGTGCTGCTGCCCGTCTGGATGAACGAATTGGTCCTCGAGCCCGAGTGACCGGTGACCTGGCTTGGAACGGTCCCGAACGCGGTGGTGATGGTGACGTTGCCGAGCGGCGGGACGCTGAAGGTGACGGGGTCGGACCAGACCTCCTTGCCCTGGGCGATCGTCACCGTCTCCGTTCCGGAGAAGGCCAGGGCCGTGTCGGTCGACGTGTCGATGGTGCTGTCGACGAGCGGCGTGGCCTTACAGAGCGCGATGTGCGCCGATTTGATGGTGACCGAGCCATTGCCGAACAGGTTCGAGAACTGCACCCGAAGCTGGCTGCCGCCGATCGAGACGTGCGTGATCTGACGGATCACGCCGTTCGACAGCGCCGCCGGAGGCTGGTTGCCCGAATCGTAATAGGGCGACGCGGCCCAGGTGCCGACCCAGTGGGTCGCGCCGGTTCCGCCAGCGCTGCCGCCGGTGCCGGTTGCGCCGCCCGTGGCGGAGCTGCCTCCGTGGCCGCCGACACTGGTCCCTCCTGTGCCGCTGCCTCCTGCGCCGCTGCCGCCGGTGCCCGTCGTACCGCCCGTACTGGTGCCGCCGGTGCCGCTGCCGCCGGTCCCATTCGCTCCGCCCGTTGCCGTGGACCCGCCGGTCCCCGTCCCGCCGGTCCCGGAGACGCCGCCCGTGTGGACGCCTCCGGTTCCCTGGGTGCCGCCCGTCGACGATCCGCCGGTCCCCGGGGTGCCGCCGGTCGCGGAAGCACCCCCCGTGCCGGAACCTCCGCTCCCGTTGCCGCCCGTGCCGGTCGTCCCGTCACCCGTGCCCGAGCTCGAGCAGGCGCCGAGCAGGGCAATGCCACCAAGGAAACAAACGAGGCGCTGATTGTTCATTATGCGGTTTTGTCTCTATCAGTTGAGCGTCGGAGTCGTCCAGTCGATCGCCGTGGTCTCGTCCAGATTGAAACTGGTGCCAGAGGGCTTGATGGCGACGTTCGAGGTGGTCGACGTTCCCTTGAGGAACCGGTCCACGAACGTCTTGACGCTGGCGGTTTGCGTCGCGGGCGGCCCGCAGTGGCTGTGGCCACCGGTGAAGTCGTAGCCGATGTGGTCTGCAACCCCCATGGCCTTGAAGATCTCGACGGCCGCCAGGGTCGACTTGTATCCGGACTCATCCCCCAACCAATCGTAGCCCGGGTTTCCCAGGATGATGACGGCTCTGGGGGCAATCATGCCGATGAGCTCATGGTGATCGTGGGGCAGCTTGTAGGGGTCGAGGCCCTTCATGCTGGTCATGAACCAGGCGTAGTTGGTGTTGTCGATCTTCTCGACCTGGGTGCCGGTGCGGTCCGTGAACTCCTGCGACATTCTCCAGGAGTCGATCCCGCCGCCGCCCGACTCCTCGACGACGGTCAGCGCGACGCGTTCGTCGAGCGCTCCCCCGAAGAGGGCCATCTTTCCGGCGTACGAGCAGCCGTGCACGGCGATCTTCGTGGTGTCGACGTTCAGCTGCGACTTCACCTGCTCGATCCCGTCGATGAGGCGGCTGATCCCCCACGACCAGGCGCTGTAGTTTCCGATCTTGCCCCAGAGCGACGGATACACCTTGTAGAAGGGGTCCGACTGGTACTGGTTGCTGTTCTGCATGTTCTGCACGACTTGATTGGACGTGAACGGCACCGTGGTGCAGCCCGTGACCAGCGACGGGGCGGTGTCCATGGTGATGAGGATGCAGCTGCCGCTTCCGGAGACGGCGGACGTGAGGCTCATGGTGCCGGAGCTGGTGGTGATCTTCACGGTCAGCGTCTTGCCGGACAGGGTGGCGGCAACGGTGCCCGGATCCTGCTTGGGGCCGATCTCGTACTTCTCGAGATCCGCCTTCACCTCGTTCCTTCGGCATTCCCACTGCGACTTGCTGGTCATGGCGGTTCCGTCGTGCATGACGAAGGGATTGGGCAGCTTCTTGTTGTCCGCAGAGAGCAACGCACCCGCGGCCGACGCGCAGCTGGCGCCGGAGTTCTCGGCCGACGCAGCTGGCGCGCCCCCCGCGCCGCCGGTGCCGGTCGTCCCGCCGGTGGAGGAGCCGCCCGTTCCGTGGCCGGCCGCTCCGCCTGTGGCGCTGGTGCCGCCGGTGCCGACGCCGCCGGTTCCGACGACGCCGCCGGTGCCGGTCGTCCCGCCGGTGCTCTTGGTGCCGCCGGTGCCGACGCCGCCGGTTCCGACGACGCCGCCGGTGCCGGTCGTCCCGCCGGTGCTCTTGGTGCCGCCGGTGCCGACGCCGCCGCCCGTGCTGGTCGACCCGCCGGTGCTCGTGGAGCCGCCGGTGCCGTTGCTGCCGCCGGTGCTCGTAGAGCCGCCGGTGCCGTTATCGCCGCCGGTGCCACCCAGCTCGCCTTGAGCGCAGGAGAGGCACACCGACAGGGAGGCGAGTGTCATCAGTCGTTTGAGCAGCATGTGAACTCCTTGGGACGGAACAGGCGGAAAGTGGAGGCGCTTCGCCGGCACGCGGCGAAGCGAACGCAGGTCACCGTGCAAGGGAATGGGCGCCTGGAATCGAAACCTTCATTGCCTGATTCCCGTCATTTTCAAGTTGGCTCACGAGAGCCAAAATTGAGAACAACTCGACCGGATATGAGAACTGCCGCTGGTCTGTTTACCGTCGAGCTGCGAACGCGACGCCAACGGAGAGGCCAACCTGCAGCGGCGCGGTCGTGCCAATGTTCCCCAGCGGCGCGACCGCGATCTCGTAGGTGCGCGGAAAATACTCGACGTGCAGATTCGCGAAGGGCGCGACGGTGGGCCCGGCGACGCGCAGCTCGAGCGCCAACCGGGCGCCCGCGTCGAAGCGCGTGACGGGGAGAGTCATATCGAGTCCCTGCCCGTGCAACGTAAATGGGGTGAGCGCCGCCCCGACGGCCGCCCCCATCTCCAGATGCGCGCTGGCTCTCCGGCGAAAGGTGGCGGCGACGCTGCACGGAAAGCGCTGCTGGGTGACCTGGACCGAAGCGATCGGGTTTTGGGTCGACGTCACCACGCCGGCGCTCGCCTCGAGGCCAAACGAACCTCTTCCGAGTGCGACGTCGAGCTCGCCGCCGACGGTCGCGCCACTCGTCGCGTCACTGCCCCCGCCCACGGCTCCGTCGAGGCGAGCCGCGACGCCGACGGACAGCCAGTTTCTTTCGGGTTCCGGCGGTAACTGTGGTCGTTGAACGGCCGGCGGTGGGAGAGGCGGCGGTGGGCGCGGCGGTTCGAGCAAAGGCGGGTTCATCGCCAGGGCGACGAAGACCGCCGCCACGCGCGCGCGTTCCGTACAGTCGCGCGCGGCGTCGGCGTAGCGTTGCACCTGTCTACCGACGGTGACCTCGAAGGCGTCGCCGAGATCCGCGAGTCGGAAGTCTGACGGCAACGGATCGAGATTTGGTCGGATGTGGGCCAGGGCAGGTGAAAGAGCGGCCGCCACCGCCTCGCGGGTGGGGCAGCCGCTCGTCTGCTCACCGTCGGTCCTTTGCGCGTTGTTCGGCGCGCCGCCCGGCGCGGGGAGCGCCTCCGCACGAACGGCCCCGCCTGCCTCCGCGGGCGACGCGAGGACGGTCATGGTGAGGAACAGGGCGATGTTCATCTGGGGGACTTTGTCGCGCCGTGCTGCCTCGATGGCCTGCCGCGGTCCGGTATGGTATCCAGGATTCGATCGTGACCGCCAAGCAGATTGTTGCGAGCGTGCGATTGAACGTCGGGGCGACGGTGCCTTTGGCCTTCCTCTTTTTCGTTGCGCTTTCCGTTGCGGCCTGCGCGCGGCAGGCCGATTTGGGAAGCATCGGTGACGGGCCGGCGAGCGTCCTTTGGCGGGGGACCTTCGAGCCGGGAGATCTCTCGGAGTGGACCGGGGACGGGGAGGGGAACGTCTACACGCCAACCGGCGGCGACAAGCCGCTGCCGACCGTGGCCATGTCGCACAGCGGTCGCTATGGCGGGCAGTTCACGATCGCGCCCAAGGCGAGCATGGCGTCCACGAGCTACCTGTTTCGCAATCAGCCGAGCCCGCCCCAGGCGTACTACAGCGCCTGGTTCTTTGTGCCGTCGACGATCGCCGTCGGGGCCTGGCTGAGCCTCACCCATTTCACCGGCAGCGACACGGGCGATGGAAAGAACCTCTCCGCAATCTGGGACGTGAATCTCTACCCCCTGCTGGGAGGGGGGGTGGCCGCGCAGCTCTACGACTACCTCGGCACCGGTTTCAACGAGCGGCAGATCTCCCCCGTTCCCTTCCCGCTCGACACCTGGGTGCAGCTCGAGGTGTACCTGTCAAAAGCCACCGGACCGACCGGTGAAGTCACCGTGTGGCAAGACGGCGTCCAGGTCCTTCAGCGGTTGAATGTCCAGACCGTCTCCAACGACTGGATGCAGTGGGACGCCGGGGGCGCCGCGGACGCCACCACGCTTCCCTCGCCCGCCTTCCTTTACATGGACGATGCCGCGATCAGCTTGGTCCCCGTCGGCCCAGGTTCTTGACGCGCAAGCCCGGTCGCGCAGCGGGCCGGCAGGGTGGCAGGCAGGGGGGCCGGCAGTGCAGGCAGGGTGGCCGGCAGGGTGGAAGAGCAGGCGGTGCCCACGGCGTCGTGCGTCGTATGCCCCTGACGAAGTGAAGGTTTTCGTCCCTCTTACCCATGTACTCTTTACAACCGGCATGAGTCCCACCGTCTTCGCCCAGACCCGTCCCGAACCCCCGACCCTGCGGGTGGTGGGCGGCGGCGCGCCATCGACCGCCGCTCCGACGGGCGCCGATTCCAGCCGTGACGCGCAGTTCCGCGAGATCTACGAACGGTGGTTCGACGACGTGGTGGGATGGCTCTACGCGCTCGGCGCACCCGGTGCGGACACCGAAGATCTCGCCCAGGAAATCTTCATCGTCGTTCGCCGAAATTTGGGGCGCTTCGACGGCGGGAATCTGGCGGGCTGGCTCTATCGAATCGCCCAGCTCACCGTTCGCGATCACCGCCGCCGGTCCTGGTTCAGGAATCTCGTGCTCCGGAGGCAGGAGGTGGATCTCAGCAAGATGCCGCACGACGCGGACAGCCCGGCCCGAAATTTCGAGGACGCCGAGGCGCGCCGGCAGTTCCAGCTCATGGTCACCAAGATGCACGGGAAGCTGGTGACGACCTTCATCCTCTTCGAGATCGAGGGCTACTCCGGTGAGGAGATCGCTCGGATCCAGGACATTCCCATCGGCACTGTCTGGACGAGACTGCACAAGGCACGGAAGGAATTTTGGAAGCTGGTGAAAGACCAGCGCGAAGCTGACGAAGGAATCCGATGAACCGCCTCCGCGACGAATCTGGGCTCGATCCGATCTCCGAAAAGGGAATCGAGATGTTGCGCGCCGTACGACCCACCGCCAGCTCGCCCTTGCTGAAGCGGAGAGTGTGGGCCGCCCTGCAAGAGTCGACGATCGCCTCGCCGGTCCGACAGCGATCCTCCATGCTGAGGGTTTTGGTCGTTGGCGTGGGGCTGGTGGCCTTCACCGCGACCGCCGCTGCCACGATCGGCGGCCGGAGAATCGTGGCGCGGATTGAACAATTCTTGGGGCCCCAAGGTGGCCTCGGCGTCGGCGCTGCGCAGCCTCGGTCCGAGCGAACCAAGCCGGTTCGCGTCGTCGCCGAAGCCGCGAAGGCTCCGGACGTGGAGATGCTCCCCGACCGCTCCGCCTTCGAAGCACCGGTCAAGGCCGACAGCCGGGCGTCCGTTGCGGGAGCTCCGCCAGCGTCAGCCGCGCGCGGTGCGCTGCGACCCTCGAGGGCCGTTCCTCTCGCGGCGGAGACGACGAGAGAGCGCGCGCAGGTCTGGGAGGCGCTGGTTGCGCTCCGGCGCGATCACGACCCGACTCACGCCGCGGCGCTGCTCAACCACGAGCTCGAGACGAATCCTCATGGCGTCCTCCGCCAGGAGGCCCTGGTGTTGGCGATCGAGGCGGCCGATGCCCGGGGCGATCGCCGGGGCGCGGAGGGCTTCGCGCGCACCTACCAGCGGGAGTTTCCGTCCGGCCGATTCAAGCAGTTGGCGCAACGTTATCTCGATGAGAAGAGCGCCCGCCTGCGCGCTCTCCCGGCGACTCCGTAGCGCCGCTCGTTAACAACGACGACGGCGTCCGCCCCCAATGAGGCGCGGCCGGCGCGGTGCGATGGCCGCCAAAGAGCCAACGGCAATGCGTTGAAAGTGAGGCAGCAGGTCGATTTGTTGAGCCGATCTGACCGTTGTCGGATTTCGTGTGGCGACGCACGGTTTGTTCGAACAGGCGGCGATTCTGTCGGATAAGTTCTCAATCAGGAGCGGAACCACACATGGGCTCTCGAGGTTGTCGACGATGTCTCTGAGTCATTTGCAGCGTCTCGAGGCGGAGACCATCCAGATCCTGCGCGAGGTCGTGGCCGAGACGGAGAAGCCGGTCATGATGTATTCGATCGGCAAGGACAGCGCCGTGATGTTGCACATCGCGCGCAAGGCCTTCTTTCCGGCGGGGCTCCCGTTTCCCCTGCTGCACGTCGACACGACCTGGAAGTTTCGCGAGATGTACGCCCTGCGCGACCAGGTGGCCGCCACGCCCGGCACGGAGCTCATCGTCTACATCAATCCCGACGCGGTCGCGCGCGGGATCAATCCGTTCACCCATGGCTCGGCGGTCCACACCGACATCTGGAAGACGCAGGGGCTCAAGCAGGCGCTCGACAAGTACGGCTTCGACGCCGCGCTGGGCGGCGCGCGCCGGGACGAGGAGAAGTCGCGGGCCAAGGAGCGCGTGTTCTCGTTTCGCACCGTGCAGCATCGCTGGGATCCCAAGAACCAGCGGCCGGAGCTCTGGCGTCTCTACAACGCGCGCAAGCACAAGGGGGAGTCGCTCCGCGTGTTCCCGCTGTCGAACTGGACCGAGCTGGACGTCTGGCGCTACATCGAGCTGGAAGGGATCCCCATCGTGCCGCTCTACCTCAGCCGCGAGCGGCCGGTGGTGGAGCGTGACGGCGTGCTCGTCATGGTCGACGACGAGCGGATGCCGCTGCGCCCCGGCGAGAAGCCCAGGCTGCGCAAGGTGCGGTTTCGGACGCTGGGCTGTTACCCGCTGACGGGCGCCGTCGAATCGACCGCCGCCACCATCCCCGAGATCATCGCGGAGATGGCCCGCGCACGCACGTCGGAGCGGCAGGGACGGCTCATCGATCAGGACGCGCCCGGCTCGATGGAGATCAAGAAGCAGGAGGGGTACTTCTGATGAGCGCCGCTGCCGTGACTCTCGAAAAGGTGGACCAGGAGCAGGCCGGCGCGGGCCTCTTGCGCTTCAATACCTGCGGCAGCGTCGACGACGGCAAGAGCACGCTCATCGGGCGCATGCTCTACGAGGCCAAGGCGCTGTTCGACGACCAGCTCGCCGCGCTGGCGGTCGACTCGAAGCGGGTGGGGACGCGCCCCGGTCAGCTCGACTATGCGCTGCTGCTCGACGGGCTCTCCGCCGAGCGCGAGCAGGGGATCACCATCGACGTCGCCTACCGCTACTTCTCGACCACGCGGCGGCACTTCATCGTCGCCGACACGCCCGGCCACGAGCAGTACACCCGCAACATGGTGACCGGGGCATCGACCGCCGATCTGAGCGTCATCCTGATCGACGCCCGAAAGGGGGTCCTCACCCAGACCCGCCGTCACAGTTTCATCGTGTCGCTGCTCGGCATCCGGCACGTGGTCCTGGCGGTGAACAAGATGGATCTCGTCGGCTATTCGCGGGAGGTGTTCACCCGGATCGAGGAGGAGTACCGGCGGTTGTCGGTCGATCTCAAGCTCCCCGCGATCACCTGCATCCCGGTCTCCGCGGTGGAGGGGGACAACATCGTCGAGAAATCGGTCGCCATGGGCTGGTATCGGGGACCGACGCTGATGGGTCTCCTCGAGAGCGTCGAGGTCGACGAGTCGCGCGCGCGCGATCAGCCGTTGCGGATGCCGGTCCAGTGGGTGAACCGCCCGCACCTCCACTTTCGCGGGTACGCGGGGACGATCGTGGCCGGTGCCGTGAAGACGGGCGACGCCGTCCGCGTGCAGCCCTCCGGCCGGGTGAGCCATGTGTCGCGGATCGTGACGGCCGGCGGCGATCTTCCCGAGGCGTCGGTCGGACAATCGATCACCCTCACGCTGGAGGACGAGATCGACATCTCGCGCGGCGACCTGATCGTGAAGGCGGCCGAGCCGGCCGAGGTGGCGAATCAGTTCGAGGCGACGGTGGTCTGGATGCACGACGCGGCGCTCCTGCCCGGGCGCACCTACTTCCTCAAGATCGGCACCCGCACGGCGACCGCCACCGTCACCTCGCTCAAGTACAAGTTCAACGTCAACAACCTGGAGCACATGGCGGGCGCGACCCTCGAGCTCAACGAGATCGGCATGTGCAACCTCGAGCTCGATCGCCCGATCGCCTTCGACCCGTACGACGTCAACCGCGACACCGGCGGGTTCATCCTCATCGATCGCATCTCCAACGACACGGTCGGCGCCGGGATGCTGCGCTTCGCGCTGCGAAGAGCGAAGAACGTGCAGTGGCAGGCGCTCGACGTCGACAAGACGGCACGGTCGGCGATGAAGCGGCAGCGCGCCTGCGTGCTCTGGTATACGGGGCTCTCTGGCGCCGGCAAGTCGACCATCGCCAACCTCGTCGACAAGAAGCTGCACAGCACCGACCGGCACACCTACCTCCTCGACGGCGACAACGTCCGCCACGGCCTCAATAAGGATCTCGGCTTCGCCGACGCCGATCGGGTGGAGAACGTCCGGCGGATCGCCGAGGTCGCCAAGCTGATGGTCGACGCCGGTCTCATCGTCGGCACCGCGTTCATCTCGCCGTTTCGGGCGGAGCGCGAGATGGCGCGGGCGCTGCTGGCCGAGAACGAGTTCATCGAGATCTTCATCGACACGCCGCTCGACGTGGCGGAGGGACGGGATCCCAAGGGGCTCTACAAGAAGGCGCGTCGGGGCGATCTCAAGAACTTCACCGGCATCGACTCGCCCTACGAGGCGCCGGAGAACCCGGAGCTGCGGATCGACACCACCGCGACCACCGCCGAGGAGGCCGCCGAGGCGATCGTGGCCTATCTGAATCGACGCGGCGTGACCGACTGACCTTGTGACAGATCTGCGAACAATCGCGGGCGTGCGCGCGGCCTGCTGACGCCTGCGGTACGCTCTCGCCGACCCGATGCGAACGGTCCGCGAGAGCGCCCGGGACGTCCCTGTGATCGCGGACGTCGACGTCCTGGTGGTGGGGAGCGGACCGGGCGGCCTCGGCGCCGCGCTCGGGGCGGCGCGGGCCGGCGTGGAGACGATGGTGGTCGAGCGCTTCGGCTGCCTGGGCGGCAACATCACCGTCGTCGGCGTGGAGAGCCTCGCCTGGTACCGGCGCGAGAAGACCGTCGACAGCGAGGGGATCGGCATCGAGCTCGAGCAGCGGGCCAAGGCGATGGGCGCCACCAGTCCGGAGCCGCAATCCAAGAGCGAGGCGATCAACGCCGACGGGTTCAAGGTGGTGGCCGATCGGGTGGTCGCCGAGGCTGGGGTGCGGCCGCTCCTGCACGCGGTGGCCATCGATACGATCGTGGAGGGGGATGCGCTCCGTGGGATCATCGTCCACAGCAAGTCGGGGCGAGGCGCCATCCTGGCCAAGCGGACCGTCGACGCCTCCGGCGACGCCGACATCGCGCACCACGCCGGCGCGCCCTACCACATGACGCCCAAGGAGCGGATGCTCCCGGTCACCGTGATGTTCTCGGTGAGCGGCGTCGACAAGCGCCGCTTCCTCGACCACGTCGCCGCCCACCCGACGACCTACAAGGACTGGGGCCTCAACTGGGACGTGGCCAAAGGCGGCAAGGAGGACGATCTTTTCAGTCCGTACCTCGAAAAGCCCTTCGCGCAGGCCGCGCGGCCGGGGTGATACCGCCGGGCCTGAAGAGCATCGGCGGGACGTGGAGCACCATCACCGACGCGGGTGAGGCCACCTACCTCAACATGATTCACCTCACCGGCTACGACGGCACGGACGTCTGGGATCTCACCCGCGCCGAGATTGAAGGGCGCGCCCAGTCGATGCTGGCGATCACGGCCCTCAACCGCTTCGCGCCCGGGTTCGAGAAGGCGAGGCTCCGGACGTTCGGGATGACGGTGGGGATCCGCGACACCCGCAAGATCGAGGGGCGCTACAATCTGACCGAGCATGACGTCCGCAACCAGGCGCGCTTCGACGACTCGATCGGGATCTTTCCGGAGTTCATCGACGGTTACGGCGTGCTGGTGCTGCCGACGACCGGGCGCTACTTCGAGATCCCCTATGGCGTCCTCCTGCCGCAGAAGGTGGAGAACCTGCTGGTGGCCGGGCGCTGCATCGCTGGCGACGAGATCTCGCACGCCAGCGTGCGCAGCATGATGTGCTGCACGGTGACGGGGCAGGGGGCCGGCGTGGCGGCGGCGGTGTCGATCAAAGATGACGTGAGCCTGCGTGCGCTCGACGTCGGACGGCTGCAGGCGGAGCTCGTGCGGCAGGGAGTGCGGATCCATTGACCACTCGTCCACCCGTCGGTCTTCCTGTGGTGTTGGGCGACGCGCCCCTGCAGCGGATCCTCCTCGGCCCGGGACCGAGCGAGGTGCCGGCGCGGGTGCTGGCCGCGCTGGGGGCGCCGACGCTCGGGCACCTCGACCCGGAGTACCTGCGAATCATGGATGAGACGCGCGGCCTCCTCCAGCGGGTGTTCGGGACGACCAACCAGCTCACGCTGGCGGTCTCCGGCACCGGCAGCGCCGGGATGGAGGCCTCTGTGGCCAACCTGACCGAGCCGGGGGACGACGCCATCGTGTGCGTGGCCGGCGCCTTCGGCGCGCGGATGGCCGACATGGCGGAGCGCCACGGCGCGTTCGTGCACACCGTCGAGGCCGCCTGGGGGGAGACCGTCGACGCAGCCGCGGTGGCGGCGGCGCTGGATGCGCACCCGCGCGCCAAGTGGGTCGGGATCGTCCACGCGGAGACCTCGACCGGCGCGCTCCAGCCGCTGGAAGAGATCTCCCGGATCGTCCACGCGGCGGGATCGCTTCTCCTCGTCGACACGGTGACCTCGCTCGGTGGCCACGAGCTCCGCGTCGACGATTGGCGCATCGACGCCTGTTTCAGCGGCACGCAGAAGTGCCTCTCTTGCCCCCCGGGGCTGGCGCCCGTGACCTTCAGCGCCGCCGCGCTCGAGGCGATGGACCGGCGCAAGACGAAGTGCCGCAGCTGGTACCTCGACCTGTCGCTCATCCGCAATTACTGGAGCGCCGATCGCGCTTATCACCACACGGCGCCGGTCAACATGACCTACGCCCTGCGCGAGGCGCTCCGCGCCGTGCTCGAAGAGGGGCTCGAAGCACGCATCGCCCGCCACCGCCGCAACCACCTCGCGCTGCGGGCGGGGCTGGAGGCGATGGGGCTCTCTTATATTCCCAAGGCGAGCCTGGCGTCGCTCAACGCTGTCTCCGTACCGGCAGGCATCGACGATGCGAGCGTGCGGGCGCGCCTGCTGGGGGAGTTTGGCATCGAGATCGGTGGCGGGCTCGGACCGTTCAAGGGGAAGGCCTGGCGGATTGGCCTCATGGGCGCCTCCAGCACGCGGCGCAACGTCACCCTCCTCCTCGGCGCGCTGGAGACGCTCCTGCGGGACGACGGCTGGCGCCTCTCGCCGGGCGCGGCGCTGGAGGCGGCCGCGGCCAGCTACGCCGCCGGCCGCGACAGCAACGCCTGACGGACAGTCGGATCGGGCCGCGAGCCCGAGCGCTCGCGGCGAGACGCCGCGGGCCGCTCGTCACGAATGTCAGACGGCGCCGCAATTCCTCCCAATGGGTTCGGCGACGGCCGGGCGTTGCTTGTGGAGTGGGCGACGGTACCTAAAGTGCCGGGGGAGGAGAAAACATGGCGACAAAAAAGCCCAATATCTTGGTTCTCTTTGGCGACGACATCGGGATGTGGAACATCAGCTACTTCAGCCGCGGGCAGATGGGCTACAGGACCCCGAACATCGACCGCGTGGCCAACGAAGGCGTGGCCTTCACCGACTACTACGGGCAGCAGAGCTGCACCGCCGGCCGGGCCGCCTTCATCACCGGGCAGAACCCGGTCCGCACCGGCCTGACCAAGGTCGGGATGCCGGGCGCCACGATCGGGCTTCAGGGGGAGGATCCGACGATCGCCGAGTTGCTCAAGCCGCTCGGCTACGCCACCGGCCAGTTCGGCAAGAACCACCTCGGCGACCGGGACGAGTTCCTGCCGACCGTGCACGGCTTCGACGAGTTCTTCGGCAACCTCTATCACCTCAACGCCGAGGAAGAGCCGGAGCTGCCCGACTACCCCAAGGATCCGGCGTTCAAGAAGAAGTTTGGACCGCGCGGGGTGCTTCACTGCACGTCCGACGGCAAGGGGGGACAGAAGATCAAGGACACCGGGCCCCTGACCAAGAAGCGGATGGAGACCATCGACGAAGAGATCACCGAGAAAGCGCTCGACTGGATGGAGAAGCAGGCCAAGGCCGAGCAGCCCTTCTTCCTCTGGTACAACTCGACCGCGATGCACTTCCGCACGCACGTCGCGGAGAAGAACCTCGGCAAGAGCGGGCAGGACGAATACAGCGACCGGATGGTCACGCACGACGAGCAGATCGGGCAGATCCTCGACAAGCTCGACGAGCTGGGGATCGCCGACAACACCATCGTCATGTACTCGACCGACAACGGCCCGGAGAACGACACCTGGCCGGACGCCGCCAACACGCCGTTCCGCAGCCAGAAGGACACCAACTGGGAGGGGGGCTGGCGCGTGCCGGCCTTCATCCGCTGGCCGGGCAAGATCGAGCCGGGCACGGTGCTCAACGGCATCGTCTCGCACCAGGACATGCTGCCGACGTTTCTGGCCATCGCCGGTGATCCGGACGTCAGCCAGAAGCTGCTCAAGGGCTACAAGGTCGGCGACAAGACCTGCAAGGTCCACATCGACGGCCTCAACATGGTGCCGTACCTGACGGGACAGGAGAAGGAGAGCCCGCGAAAGTTCTTCTTCTACATGAGCGATGACGGAGAGGTCATGGCGGTCCGGAGCGGCGACTGGAAGATGGTGGTCGGCGAGCAGCGCGCGGAGCAGATGCGGGTCTGGATGGAGCCTCTCAACAAGCTGCGGGTCCCGCTCATCTTCAATCTGCGCCGCGACCCGTTCGAGCGGGCCCAGCACAACTCCAACACGTATTACGACTGGATGATGAGTCACGCCTTCATGCTCTATGAGATGCAGGCCTTGGTGGCGGGGCAGATCGAGGACTTCGTGAAGTTCCCGCCGCGCCAGAAGCCGGCCTCGTTCAACCTGGACGAGGTCTTGCGACAGGTGCAGGCCCATCATCAGTAGGACGGACCCCGCGGCTGTCACGGAGGGGGTGCGGGCGTTCTACGAGCGCCATCCTTATCCCCCTGCCATCGACAGCCTGGAGAAGTACCGGCGTCTCTGGCAGGACCGCCAGAGACGCCGTGCGGACTACCATCTGTTCTGGCCGGGCCGGCCTTACCGCGAAGACCACGCCATCCTGATCGCAGGCTGCGGGACCTCGCAGGCGGCCAAGCACGCCGTGCGCTGGCCGGCGGGACGGGTGACCGGCATCGACTTCAGCGCCACCAGCGTCGGCAAGACCGAAGAGCTGAAGCAAAAGTACCAGCTCGACAATCTCGAGGTTCACCAGCTCTCCCTCACCGAGGTCGGCGAGCTGGGGACGAAGTTCGATCAGATCGTCTGCACCGGGGTGCTCCACCATCTCCCCGATCCGGATGCGGGCCTTCAGGCGTTGCGCGACGTGCTCGCGCCCGGCGGCGTCATGCACCTGATGCTGTACGCGCCGTACGGACGGACCGGCGTCTACATGCTGCAGGACTTCTGCCGTCGGCTCGGCATCCAGGCCACCGACGACGGGATTCGCGAGCTCGTCACCGCCCTCGGCGCGCTGCCGTCCGGGCATCCGCTCGCGACGCTGCTGCGCGAGGCGCCGGACTTTCGCAACGAGGCGGCCCTCGCCGATGCGCTGCTCCACCCGCAGGATCGCGCCTACTCGGTGCCCGAGCTTTTCGCCTTTCTCGAACGGTGCGGGCTGCGGTTCGGGCGCTGGGTGAAGCAGGCGCCGTACAGCCCCCACTGCGGCCTGATGGCGCGCCTCCCGCAGACGGCGCGCCTCGCGCAGCTTCCGCCCGTGGACCAGCATGCCGCCGCCGAGCTCTTTCGGGGGACGATCTCGCGCCACAGCGTCGTCGCGTACCGCGACGACGATCCGAACGCCGTCCACGAGCTCGACTTCGGCGGCGACGTCTGGCGGGGCTACGTGCCGATCCGGGCGCCCGACACCATCGCGGTCGGCGAGCGGGTGCCCTCGGGCGCGGCGGCGGTGCTCATCAACCGGAGCCACAGCCACACCGACATCTATCTTCCGATCGACGCGCAAGAGAAGCGGCTCCACGACGCCGTCGACGGCGCCCGCACCATCGGCGAGCTGGCCGAGGCGCACGGACAGCGCGGGACCGCGGGCCGGTTCTTTCAGCGGCTCGGCTGGCACGATCAGGTCGTGTTCGACACCTCCGGATGTGTCAGTAATCGAGAAAGAAATCGTTGTCGGGATCGGTCTTGAGGACGTCGAGGGATGGTGAGTACGTCTGAACGTGGACTGTGCCGAGGGTGGGGAAGAACTGCATCACGCGCAGAAAGCCGTTCCCTCCCCGCGGGAGCATCTGGTAGTTGGCCAGAACTTGGTGGACGGTCGTGCCGTCGGGGCGGACGCTGGTCAGCCGTCCCACGCCCCGGTCGACGACGTGTCCACAGAACACGAACCGAATGTTGCTGTTGCCGAGGACGAGCTTCTGCCAGATCTCCTCGCCGTCGTTCACCCCGCCAGGCGCCTTGTCGATGGGGTACGCGTGCGGGTTCCAGTACTGGTCCGTGCCGTTCGTGCGGTCGTACCGCGTATCGTCGTCGTACAGATAGGCGTGGGTGACGACCATCGCCGGCGTGGATGCGTACTGCCGGGCGATGGCGTTCGCCCAGGCCAGCACCTCGTCCCGCGGACCGAACTCCAACGAGAGGACCAGCCACCGCCCGCCGCCAGGGACGTCGAACAGCGCGTAGTTGTTCTCGATGTGGTCAGCCTCGAAGGTCCCTCCGAACCACGAGTTGCCGGCGAAGGTCGAGATCGGGAAGTAGGCGTCGATGAGCGTGCTCCGGCTGGCTGACCAGCCGTCGCCCGGGTAATCGTGGTTCCCCGCCGACAGGACGTAGGGAACGATCCCGTCGAGGCGGTGCAAGCTGGCTGAGGCCGCCGCCCACTGCTGGTCGACGTCGTTGTCGACGATGTCTCCCTCGTGCAAGACGAACGCGACGTCGCCGGACTGGTGCGCCTCCAGCAACCAGGTCGCCTGGGCCTCGAAGATCGAGGGGAACTTGGCGGCGTAGAACTGGGTGTCTGGCAGCGCGACCACGGTGAAGACGGGCGTGCCTTCGCTGCGCGCGTGCAGGAGGCGCTCGTTGAATGCGCCGGCGTCCAGCGGTTCGAGCGAGGCGGCTCCGCCCTGCGGCGGCATCTCGCAGGAGAGCGCGCCGCCGCAACAAAGAGCGACGGCGCCATCCACCCCCACAACCAACCCCATCCGCACCGGGACATCTCGCGCCAGCCTCGATCAAGGAATCTAATGCTGCCGCGCCCGATCTGGGCCGAGGGGGCCGATTGCGAGAGAAGGCTTGTGACGTCAGGCACGACCCCGGGGCAATCGCTCACGATTCAATGAGCAAGTGCCCCGGGTTTTTCTGCTGGCAGCTCGAATGCTCCGGAGCGCTAGAGCCCGAGGCTGGGCACGGTCAGCGTCCAGCCCGCGGTCCACCGAGGCCCGGAAGGATCCGCGTGCCCTCAATCTGGACGGCCGTCAGCGCGTTCGGGTTGAGCCCCAGGAGGGCGAGGATCGTCGGTGCGACCTGGGTGGTCTCGACGGAGGTGGAGTCGACCTGAACCGGTATGCCCGGGCCGCTGACAACCATCAGGACGTGTCGGTCGCCGGTGTTCATACCACCGTGCTCGGCGAGCTTGGTCGGCTTCGCGTAGACGATGCCCTCCTGGACCTCGCCGAAGACGTCCGGGTACTTACCGTTGTCGACCGAGACGCCGAAGAAGTTGGCGGCGGCAGCGCCGGCCCAGATCTGGGCGAGGCCCGAGTGCTCGACCGTGACGGGGTTCTTGTTGACGTCGAAACCATCAGCGGTGTGGTTCCACAGGTAGGTCTTGACGAAGTCGCAAGCGGCCTGCGAGTTGTTCGACAGGTAGGACTGCCACAGGTCGTCGTCGGTTCCGGCAACGATCAGGCTCGTGTTGCTCGGGTGCATCTGCGCCCAGGCGGCGTTGATCGCGCTGATGATCGGGCCGTCCTGGACGGTGATGAGCTCGTTCGGATCCTGCGGCGACTGGCCGTGCTTTGCCGTGACGATGATCGTCGTCGAGCCCGCGAGGCCGTCCTTGTGGATCGTAGAAACCAAACGGCCAAGTTGAGCGTCGACGTAGTCGAGCGCGCTCGAGAGGACGGGGCCGGGAACGAGCTGACCGTTGACCCACTGGTAACCACCTGCCTCCGGAGCGCTGGTGGTGTAATTTCCGTTGGCGTCCGGACCGATCAACGTCGTCGGCGTAGAGCGGATCTTCTCCGCGACCGAGACGGTCTGGAAGTTCATGCCGAAGATCGCCGGGGTGCCGACGCGGGTCTTGCCCGAGTGGTCGAGACCGTCGATCTCATTCAGGATGGCCTGGACCTTGTAGCCGTCGTACTGCTTGGTGGCGGCGTCGATGTGCGCCCAGTCGTCGTCCTGCGGGTAAGGGACACCGTTCGGCATGACAGCCTGCGAGTCGATCTCCGGCGAGAAGAGGTCGTCGATGCTCTGGCCGTTCGAGCCCGGACCATTGAACGACGCGTAGACCTCGTGCTTGTCAGACCAAGCGGTGCGCAGGCCGGCGTGGTGGATGACCTGGAAGATCGTGTTGTCCCCGAGGTAGTCCCACGGGGTGATCGGCTTGCAGGTCTTCGGGTCTACGGGGAAGGTGCCCGGGTTGAGCGACGTCTTCGGGTCGAACTTCAGGTTCATGATCGCGGCCGGGTTGGTGTCGACGCCGTTGGCGAAGATCGAACCGTTCTCGTCGAACGACGGGAAGGTGCCGTTCGCGGGGTCGACGAAGTCGGGGACGGACGCCAGCGCGTCATCCGGCGAGTCATAGATGACGTCACCACCGGTGGCCGGCTGGCCCGGGGTGCAGGCAGCGCCCGCCTCGTCGACCTTGTGGCTGTACTCGACGTCATAGAAGACGCCGGTCGATTTGGGGTTACCGCCGGTCATCAGCGCGGTGCCACCCGGGTCGGAGTCCGACGGGTTGGAGGTCGCCGCATTGGTGTACTCGCTGCCGGAGTGAACCAACTTGGCAAGCGTCGAGTTTGGGTGGTTGGCGACGTACCCGTGAAGGTCACTCTGGTGCATGCCATCGACGCTGATCAGAAGGACGTGCTTGATGTCGCCGTGATCGCCGTGGTCGTCCTGGTGGTCGTCGTTGCCGTGGTTGTTCTGGTCACCGACGAGGGCGGAGGTGGTGCTGGTGGTGGTGGTGCCGGTCGGGTCCGTGCCGCAGGCGGTCAACAGGGACAAGGCAAACAACGAAGCGGTCTTCTTGTAGGTCATCGA
This sequence comes from uncultured Pseudomonadota bacterium, assembly GCA_963819375.1. Lineage (GTDB taxonomy): Bacteria > Myxococcota_A > Polyangia > Fen-1088 > Fen-1088 > JADGRB01. Next base: position 299,735 of record CAWFVU010000002.1, read on the forward strand.
TCATCTCCTTTGGGGCAGGTGACTGATGCCAGTACCGCAGGTAGATCTCCGACGCGCGTTTCGGTCTCGCAACATTCTGGTGGCGCAGAACTGACGTGACTCGAATGCGCAAGGTGGGTGACGTCGCGAACGTGGGCGAACGTTTTCGACGTGCCATGCGTCACGCTCGTCGACGATGGATCAGAAGAATGTCGTCGGTGAGGGAACTAAAACCTCGAGGGGCTCTCTACTCGGACCAGGTCGCGATCGCGCGCGGCGCGAGGACGGCAGGGCCGACGACGACGCGCCTCTTGCCGGCCCAGAAGACGCGGTCGTCCGTCGACACCGCGGGCAGCGTCCAGGGGAGCGGCTCCGGCGCGCCGTCGAGATCGGGGACGACGACCAGGCGCGCCTCACCGCGGCTGCGCTCGATCCAGGCCAGCGCGCTGCCGTCGCCGCGCCAGGTGGGCGGCGCGATCACGAAGACGTCGCTCGTCCGCCGAGCGCACGCGGCGGCCGTCAATCAGCACCTTGCCGCCGGCGACCTCGACGACGTGCCGTCCGCAGGGGGAGACCGTGGGGGCCAGCGCCTGCGGCCGCCGCGTGAGCTGCCGCCGCCCCTGTCGCTGCGGTGGCCCGCCGCTGGCCGCCCGCGCGGTCGCCTTTCCCTGCGCGCGCGCCTTCGACGGAGAGAGCAGGGCGGCCGCGACCGCCAGCCACAGCGTGCCTTTGTGTTGCTTCATCCCTTCATGACGCCCGAGGCACCCGGGCGCGGCAAGTTTTCGGAATTTGTAGGGAAGCTGCCTACGTCCGGAGTGAAATGGCCTCGGCCGGGCCCGCTCCGTTGAGCTCGGCGGGGCCTGCGAGCGAAATGCCCGTCGGAAGCCGCGCAACCCGACGCTGGGCGCGGGCGAGCTGGTGAGCGCGCCAGATCGTGTAGAGCACCGGCAGAACCTCGAGCGTCAAGAAGGCGCTGGTGATGAGGCCGCCCAGCATCGGCGCGGCGATCCGCTTCATGATGTCGGCGCCGGCCCCATCCGCCCAGAGCAGCGGCAAAAGGCTGGCCGCCATCGTCGTGATGGTCATGATCTTCGGGCGCAGGCGCTGCACGGTCCCCTCGGCGTGCGCGTCGACGATGTCGTCCCGGGTGCGGATCTGCCCGGCGCGGGCGCGCCGCTGATAGGCCTCGTCGATGTAGACCACCATCACCACGCCCGTCTGCATCGCCAGGCCCACGACCGACAGGAGGCCGACCCAGACCGGCGCGGACAACGGGTAGCCGAGCAGGAACAGCGTCCAGAAGCTGCCCACCAGGGCGAACGGAACGGAGACGAGCACGATCAACGCCTCGGTGAGGTTGCGGAACTGCAGGAAGAGCAGCCCGAACATCGACAGCGCGACGAGCGGGATGATCCAGTGCAGCCGCTTTTGTCCTGAAACGAGCAGCTCGTACTGGCCCGTCCATTCGACGCGCTCGCCGGGCGCGAGCTGGAGCTCGCCGGACGCGATCGCCGCCGCGACCTCGCCGCGCGCGCGAGCGACGTAGCCCTGCAGATCGGTGCCCGGGAGGAGATCGACGTAGACGTACGCGCAGAGCTCGCCGTGCTCGGTGCGGAGCGCCGCGGGCCGCCGGACGTAGACGGGGCGCCCGACGAGGCCGAGCGGCACCGGCTGACCGGCCGAGGTCCCGGGGGCCGCCGCGCGAACCGTGACCGCGCGCAGCTGGTCGGCGAGGCCACGCGGGCGTAGGTCGGGCGGCTCGGGCGTCAGCCGCACACGCAGACGCCGGCCGTCTTGGTCCATCTCGCCGATCTGTCCGCCGGTGGTGAGCAGACGGGTGGTCGCGCGCACCACTCGGGATCGACGTGATGACGGGCCAGCGCCGCAGGGTCGACGGCCAGATCGGGCCAGGTCTCGCCGCCCAGCGATTCGAAGATCGCGCTTCGGGTTCCGGCGAGCGCCGCCACGCGCGCGCGCACCGCGGTGCCGATCGCGTCGAGCCGGGTCGGATCGGGCGCCACGATGCGGATCCCGACGGGCGTCCGCACGCCGGTCGCCATCATGTCCATGCGCGCGCGCGCCGGCGCGGTCCAGGCGCTCGGTCCAGCCGGGGAGCCGGACCGCCTCGTCGAGCGCGGCGACCAGCTCGGGCGTCGTGCGCGGCGTCTCGTCGGGCCAGCCCAGACGCAGGACCTTCTTGAGCGGCCGCGGCGCCCAGCCCGAGTACCAGCGATGGCGCGCGATCCGCGGCCACTCGGCGCGGGGCCGCAGATGGACGATGGTCTCGGCCATCGAGTACGGCGCCGGATCGGTGCCGGTGTCGGCGCGGCCGACCTTGCCGAACACCGTCTCGACCTCGCCGAACTGGCTCATGGCGTGGTCCTGCCAGTAGAGCTGAAACGCCGCCTGCTCGGGCGGCACGCCGGGCAGGGTGGTCGGCATGTAGAGCAGATCCCCCTCCTCGACGCGCGGCAGGAACTCGCCTCCCAGGCGGGTCGCGACCGGCAGGGCCGAGACCAGCGCCAACCCCGCCGTCGCCAGCGTGAGCGCCGGCCGCCGGAGCGCGAAGTGGACGAACGGCCGGTAGAGCCGGACCAGCGTCCGTGTGAGCGGGTTGTCGAACTCGGGGACGACCCGCCCGCGCAGCAGGCGATCGCGCAGCGCGGGCGCCGAGCGTCAGGGTTACCAGCGCCGCCGCGAGCACGACGATGGTCTTGGTGATGGCGAGCGGCCGCAGGAGCCGCCCGGTCTCGCCGGTGAACGCCAGCACCGGCAAGAACGACAGCGCCGTGATGAGCAGCGAGGTGAGGATCGCCGGCGCGAAGGCCTGCGCGGCGGCGAGCAGCTTGCCGCGGCGATCGTCGGCGGAGGCGGTGGGGGCGACCGTCTCCAGCCGCCGGTGGGAGGCCTCCAGCGCCACGATGTCGGCGTCGACGGCCATGCCGAGCGCGATCCCGATGCCGCCCAGGCTCATGATGGTGGCCGGGACGCCCAGGATCCACATGGCGCCGAAGGTGAGCAGCAAGACGACCGGCAGGGTCGCGAGCGGGAGCAGCGCGCCGCGAATCGAGAGCAGAAAGACCAGCAGGACGAGGACCACCATCCCGACCTCTTCGCCGAGCGCGCGCAGGAGGGTGGCCCGCACGCGCGTCGCCAGCTGGGAACGATCGTAGGTGGTGACGACGTGGATGTCGGCGGCCGCGCCCGAATCGAGGCGCGCCGGATCGGCCGCCCGGTGGGGCAGCTTCCGGCATTCGCGGGCGATGGTCTGCTTGACGGTCTCGACCATTGCGGCGATGTCGGCGTTGCGTCGGGCGATCACGATGCCGCCCACGGCCCGCACGCCGCCGAGATCGGCGAGGCCGGTCTGCATGTCCTCGGTGAGGCGGACGAGGGCGACGTCGCCGACGTGCACCGCCGGCTGGTCCGGCGGAGAGTTGCGCACCGGCAGCGCCTCGAGCTCGGGGAGCGACGTTCGGGCCACGCCGTCGCCGGCGACGAACAGCGGCGCCAAGGTGGCGCTCACGTCGGTGAAGGCGAGGCCGTGCTCGCGCAGCTCGCGCGGCTTGACGTCGATGCGCACCTCGCGCAGCTCGCCCCCCACCGAGGCGACCTCGGCGACCCCGGGGATTGCGCCGAGCGCGGGACGAAGGACGTCGTCCTGGAAGCGCCGCAGATCGAGCGCCGACCAGACGCGCGCCGGGTCGGTCAGCGCGTACTCGAACACCCATCCGGTGGTCGACGCGGCCGGCCCGACCCGAACGCGAACGTTCGGCGGAAGCGCCGGACGCGCGCCCTCCACGCGGGCCGCGATCTCCGCCCGCGCAGCGTCGAGGTCGGCGCCGTCGCCGAACAGCAGGTCGACGTAGGCCATCCCCGTCATCGTCGAGCCGCGGACCGCCTTGGCGCCGGGCAGGCCGGCGAGCGCCTCGGTCAGCACGCGCGCCACCTTGGCCTCGACCTCTGGCGCCGGATGGCCCATCCAGTCGGCGGTGACACCAATCTGCGGGTCGGCGAGATCGGGCACCACGTCGCGCGGACAGCCGCCGGCGCGCCGAGATCGCCGCCCACCGCGGCCGCCAGGGCGACGGCGATGACGATCCAGTGGTGCCGCGCGCACCAGGAGACGAGGCGGGCAATCACAGGCTGCTCCAGCCGGTCTCGATCGCGCGGCTCGCCGCGCGCCGATCGGCCTCCAGAAAGAACGTCGCGCGACCCACCACGCGCTCGTTCACCCGCAGCCCGGAGAGCACGACGGCAAACCCCTGCTTGAGGAAGGTCTCGCCGAGCTCGATGGGCCGCTTCTCGAAGTTGAAGCCGGCGCCCGTCCAGGCCAGCACGTACGGGCCCTCGGGCGACTGCAGGAGCGCCGAGGCGGGGACCGTCAACACCTGCCGCGGTCTCGGCGCCAGCTCCACCCAGCCGACGTCGAGCGCGCGCGGAGGCGCGCTGTCGCGGCCGGCGGCCGTGAAGCGAAAGCGGACGCGCGAGGTGGAGCGGATCCCAGCGCTCGCCGGCGCCCGGCTCGCGGCGGACGCGAAACGCGAGCTCGGGCGCGGCCGTCGGCGTAAACGTCCCGGTCTCGTCCTCCGCCGAGCGCGGCGAGCTCGTCGTCGTAGAAGATCGCCGAGACCGTCCCGTCCGCGAGCGACCGCGGCGGGACCTCGCAGCTCGCGGGCGGGGACGAGCAGCGAGCGACGGCGGACGAAGTCGACGATGTTGTGCCGGCGGACGTTCTCCACCGCCGCGAAGTCGGCGCTGTCGGCCGCGGTGGCCCGGGTCGGGGCCGCGGCCGGCTTGCCCACCCGCTCCAGCGCCATCCGACAGATCGGGCATTCGCCGGGAGCCTTGGCGCGCACCTCCGGGTGCATCGGGCAGGCGTAGCGGACCGCCGCGTCGATCATCGCCGCGGCCACGTAGGCCGATGGCCAGCGCGGCCGCCAGGGCGGCGGCCGCGACGGCCAGCAGCAGCAGGCGGAGGGCGACGATCACTTGGCGATCAGCATCGGCCGCATGAACTCGTTGTCCTCGTGGTCGAGGATGTGGCAGTGCTCGATGTAGCCCGGCCCGTTGGTCGGATCGAACGGGAAGTAGTCCGTGCCCGGCGTGCGTGGCGTTGGCCGCGATGTCCTGCGGCGCCCACCGCACCGCGATGCGCGTGATCTCGCCGGGGAACATCTTGATGGTGTCCTTCCAGCCGCTGTCGAGCGCCTCGGGCGCGCGCAGCGGGCAGGCGCCGCCCGCGCAGGCCCCCTGCTGCAGGTACTTGGCGGCGTCGAAGTTCAGGTTTCCGCCGAGCGCGCCGGCGCTGTTGAGGTGTTGTAGTTGAGCGGCGGGCCGAAGCCCGGGATGTAGATGCCGGGCGGGAAGTTGAACCCGTTGAAGGTCCCGCCCGGGAAGGCCGCCATCCAGTCGGTGAGGTAGGTGTCGACGTCGAACGGCTGCCGCGAGATCACCTGGAACTGGATCAGGTGGATGTGAATCGGGTGCGCGTCGCCGGTCAGGTTGGCGACCTCCCAGAGCTCGGTCGAGCCCTCCTGCGGCGTCTCGGTGGCCGACACGCCGCGGCCGTTGGAGACGCGAGCCGGGGACCAGCGTGGTCGTCCCCTCGCGGTTGCCGTTCCACTTGGTGTTGTTGATCAGGCTCTCGACCGGATCGCCGTCGTCGACGGGCGAGCCGGGGCCGTCGGGGTTGGCGGTGTCGCCTTCTTCCTCGACCAGGATCAGCTGGCGCTTCTTGTTGGGCGCGATGGTCTTGATGTTGACGATCGGCGCGGCGCGCAGCGCCGGGTGGCTGCCGGCCGGGTTGAACGTCGTGTCGGTCCCCTGCAGCGGCAGGTCGACCTTGAACTGCATGACCAGGCCGTCCGCCGTCGCGTCGGGCGCGCCGAATCCGACCGGGCTGCCGCTGGGGAAGGGGATGACCGCGAAGTTCTTCATCGTGAAGGTCTTCCCGGCCTGGCCGCCGAAGTCGACGATCACGTCGGCGCGCTCGGCCGGCGCGAGGAACAGGCACTTGGCCCCGGCGCCGCACGTCGACGTTGTTGCCGACCGGGCTGCGCCGGCGCAGGCGTTGGGCCCGTTGGCCGGATCGTCCAGCTTGACCGGGGTGTTGAAGAGGCCGCCGTCCGAGCCGATCTGCCAGATCGCCGGGCCCGGGCGCGCCGTTCTGGTGCATGTCGACGCCCTGCTGGTTGAACATCTGCATGATGTAGAAGCGCGCGTTGCTGCCGTTGACCAAGCGGAAGCGATAGCGGCGCGGCTGGACCTCCATCGTCGGCCAGCTCTTGCCGTTGACCGTGATGACGTCGCCGAAGAACTCCGGAATCCAGAAGGGATGCTTGTCCGGGTTGGCCGGCGGCCCGTTCAGGTTGGCCGGGTTGTCCGAGTCGGGGAAGTAGAGCTGGCCGTTGGTGTCGAACTGGCGATCCTGCGAGCATCAGCTCGGCCTCCTGCGCGCCCGACGGCAGCGTGATCGGGTTGTTGGCGAGGCCGGTGTCGCGGTTGTCGCGGATGAAGTAGAAGCCCGCCAGGCCGGCGTAGACGTTGAGGCGCACGATCCCCAGCGTGTGGTCGTGAAACCAGAGCGTCGTCGCCTCCTGCTGGTTCGGGTAGTTGTAGGTGTTGCTGACGAAGGACTTGCCCCTTCTGGGCGAACCCGGGCGTCCACCAGGCGTCCGGGTGGCCGTCGTACTGCGAGAGGACCTCGTTGCCGTGCAGGTGCACGACCGCGGGGATCGGGCCGGCGTAGGGCTGGGTGCAGGGGCCCGCGAGAGGCGGGCCGTTGACGCAGTTGTTGGCCGCGCGTCGTTCCCAGCGGGTCGGCCCAGTGGATCGACTGGTCGACGGTCAGCAGCTTCTGCAAGATGCGTGTTGGTGAGGCTGTTGGTGTAGATCGCCGTCGTGGCGATCCCCTGCTTGGCCTCGATCGTGCGCGCCGGCCAGGAGGCGCCGGCGCCGTTGATGTTGTAGCCCCAGAGGAACGTTCCGGCGTTGTAGGGGGCGGGCGAGCGACGCGTAGATCGACGCCGGCAGGACCTTCTGCTGAAACTCCTGCATGTTGACGTTGACCGTCGCCGTGCCGTCGACCCGGCGGCCGTTGAAGGTCGGCAGGGGATCCACGAACCTCGGGATGCTCGTCCCTTCGAGCGGCGTCTGCGGCAAGCTGACCGAGTAGCCGGACCTGACCGTCGTTGCGGCGGGATCGACGCCTGCGTCACAACCCAGCGTCAGGGTCACGAGACCCGCTGCCAACGCTCCCAAACGAAACTGTGCCTGGCTCATCGTCGCCCTCCACTCGTAAAGTCGCTTCAGAGGGCTAGGTCGTAACGGAGAATTTCTCCAGGCAGAGAAACTCAACGATTCGCCAGAATGTTACAGAAAAAAACGTCTAACGGCCGCGCACCTGCTCCGGGCGGTATTGATTGCGCACGCGGCGCTCGGCTTTTCGCTCTTGATAGGTGAAGGCGTGCGTGGCGTCCGGGCCGAGGACCTCACCGATCGCCGCGCGGCGCGCCTGCTCGGCGTTGGGGTCGAGTCCCGCGCCGCGAAGGTCGGCGCCAGGGGGGAGCTGCGCGATCGCCTGGACGGTGCGCGCGTAGGCGTCGTCGATGGCTGCGGATCGCGGCGCGCTGCTCGTCGGTCAGATGCAAGAGGTCGAAGACCTGCTCGTCCGCCGCCTGGACGATCTCCCCTCGACGTTGCAGCATCAGCTGGCGTCGGCGCTCGACCGTCGGGTCCGTCTGGACGTCACTGACGGTCTCGGTGTCGGGCGGGGGATCCCCGGCGGCCGGCGGGGTGGGCGCCGGGGGCGGCGGCGGAGGCGCTGAGGGCGATGGGCGCTCGGCAGGCACGGGGACCGCGACAGTCTGTGCGGCCGGCGCGCCCTGCACCGGCCCCGCGCTCATTTCGGTCAACCCGGTGAGCTCCGCGGTCCGCACCCTGCGATGGTGCGCCCGATAGAGCGCGTAGCTCTCGACGCCCAGGATGAGGGGCGCCAACACGACGGAACCGACGATGATGACGTTCGAGCGGCGCATAGAGTCCCTCTGTGCGATTCGACGCCTGAACTGTAACGCCGACGCGGGCCGCTGGCGTGGCCAATTCGCGGAGCTAATGATCGATGGCGGCGGTTTCCGCCGGATGCTGACGGCGGACGATCTCGTTGAGGATGTTCCCGAGGTTGTCCTCGGTCATCGACCAGGCCTGGGGAAACTCCTCCTTGGTGTAGACCTGCAGCGCGCTCCGATAGGCCTCGACGGCCTCGGCCAGGAGGCGATTGCCGGACTCGTCTTCTCGACGGCGTCCCTGATCCTCGAGGACGGTGCCGAGATTGTTCTCGGTCATCGCCCAGTCGCGCGGGTGCGCCTGCCGCGTGCAGATCTCGAGTGCGCTGTTGAAGGCGCGCACGGCCTGCGCCAGGAGCGCTTCACCGGCTGCCCCTTCGGCGCGCCGACCCTGGTCGGCGAGGACGGTGCCGAGGTTGTTCTCCGCCATCGCCCAGTCGCGCGGCGCCTCCTCTCGCGTGAGCACCTCGATCGACATCTGGAAGCAGAGGGCCGACTCGGCCAGCAGCTTGTCGCCCGGCTCCCCTTCGGTGCGCACGCCCAGATCGTCGAGCGCGGTCCCGAGGTTGGCCTCCGTCGACGCCCACTCGCGCGGGTGCCCCTCGCGCGTCCGGACCTGCAGAGACTGCCTGTGGGCCTCGATGGCCTGCGCGAGGAGCGTCAAGCTCTTCTCGCCCTTGGCGCGCGTCCCCTGCTCATCGAGCGCGCCGCCGAGGCTGTCCTCGGTGGCGGCCCACTCGTCGGGCGCGAGCTCGCGCGTCCGGACCTGCAGCGCTTGATGAAAAGCTTCGATCGCCTGCGCGAGCAGCTCGTCCCCCTTGGCCTCGGGCGCTCGCTTGCCCTGCTCCTCGAGCACACCGCCGAACGCGACCTCGGTGGTTGCCCAGGCCCGCGGCGCTCGCTCGCGCGTGGACACCTTCAGCGCCGCCCGGAGCGCGTCCGCCCCCTGGGTCAGGAGCTCGTCCCCCTTGGCGCCGCTCGTCCGCTTGCCGCGCGCCGAGAGCGCCCGGCCGAGCGCGCTCTCGCCCGCTGCCCAATCGGCGGGGACCTGTTCGCGGGTCCGAACTCTGAGCGCGAACCGATACGCGTCGGCCGCGCGGGCGAAGAAGTCGTCGCTCTTGTCGTCGGGCACGCGCTCCCCCTGCGACTCGAGGATGGCTCCGAGCTCGATCTGCGTCGCGGCCCACTCATTGGGAAAACGATCGGCCGTCCGCACCTCCAACGTCGACTTCAGCGTGTCGGCTGCGCGCGCGAGCAGCTCGTCCCCCTTGGCGCCCGGGGTCAGCTTGGCCTGATCGACCAGGACCCGGCTCAGGTTCGCGGCGCTGGCCGCCCAGGCCTCGGGGTGTTGCTCCCGCGTCGACACCTCGAGCGCGAGCTGGAGGGCGGCCGCGGCCTGACCGAAGAGGTCCTTGGCCTGCTTCCCGGTGGCCAGCTTCCCCTCGTCGTCGAGGATGGTCCCGAGGTCGCTCTGGGCCGAAGCCCACTCCTTGGGGAACTGTTCGCGCGTGTAGATCTGGAGCGCGTCCCGGCAAGCCTCGGCGCCGCGTTGCAGATGCGGCAGCGCCGCCGCGGCCGGCTGGCCGGCGGCGAGCTGCTGCTCGGCGCGGGCCACGTCGATCGAAGCCGCCGCCCAGCGCGCGGGGTCGTCTTTCTTGTCGATCTGCGCCAGCACCTGCCGGTAGGCCGCCAGGGCCGGCTCGAATTGCAAGCTCAAGAAGTCGGCGTCGGCCTCCTTCTTGAGGAGCTCCCGCATGGCGTCCCCGTGCGCGCGCTTCCTGGCCGTGAGCGCCAGCGCTTCTTTCTCGAAGCTGGTCTCCTCGGCGAGCGCGGCCGTGACCGCGGCGTGCGAGAAGCGGGCTGCGTCGCCGAGCTCGTGCCGGACGAACGCCGCCTGGCTCTTCTGGGCCGGTGTGCTCTGGCGGTTGTTCTTCACCTTGGCCGCCCAGCTGTCGACCGCGGCCTTCACCTCCTTGAACGGCAGGCCGTAGCGGGTCGCCCAGTCGCGCAGGTAAGGGTCGAGACGGATCTGGCCGGGGTGCGGGTCGTGGCCGATCTGCTCCCGCGCCCGCGCCATCATCCCGGTGACGAGCGCCTCGATCGCCGGCGGCGAGAGGAATCGCTTGGAGCCAATCGGCGCCAGCTGCAGCTCCAGCAGGTTCTTGTCGAGATCGCTCGGCACCCGCGCCGCGCCGCCCGACGGCGACCAGAGCCGGTACCCCTCCTTGTCGGCGTCGATCGTCAGCGCGTCGCCCGGTTTCAGCTCGGGCGGGAGGATCAGCCAGAAGCGGCCGTCTTCGTCGGTGGATGGGGCGTCCTTCGCGCCGCGAACGTGAACGACGGCGTCCGCGAGCGGGTGGGGCTTCCCCGGCCGATCGGCCGGCGCCACCACGATCCCTTTGAGGTAGCGCGCGTCGGCCGCGCGCGTCTGCTTCGCAGGTGCCAGGATCGCTGCAGAGGCCGCCAGCGCCAGCGCGCAGGTGGCCGTCGAAGGGGACCAACAAGAAGGGAGTCGCTGGCGTTTCACGCTTGAGAACCTCGCTGGAAACTCTGGCGCACGCCTCGATGTTGTCCAGACCCAATGCACGGGCGGTGATCGGAATCACCGCCCGTCCGCTTCCAAGATCACGGAGGGATCGCGCGTTACGTCGGCACGCCAGATCGGCGCGTGTCACCGGTCACGGGCGCGGTATCGTCGCACGCGATGAAGCTCCGGGCGTCGGTCCGTCTGTTGGCAATCGTGGGGGCGATGAGCGTCGCCGTTGGCGGCGCTGCCGAAGCGCGGCCGCGAACGCGCAACGTCGTGCTCTTCGTGGCTGATGGATTGCGGCCGTCGTCGCTGAATCCGACCGACGCGCCGACGCTGGTCCGGCTGCAGGAGGAGGGCGTCTTCTTCGCCAACAGCCACTCGCTCTATCCGACGGTCACCACCGCCAACGCCTCGGCGCTCGCCACGGGACACCAGCTGGGTGACACGGGCGACTTCGCCAACGCGCTCTACAACGGCGCGCAGGTCCTCAACAGCGGAACACCCTTCATCGAGGACGACGAGATCCTGGCGGAGCTCGACGCCCAGACGGGCGGCAACTATCTCGGCGAGGAGACGCTGCTCGCCGTCGCCCGCGCCCACGGGTTCAGCACGGCGGCCGTCGGGAAGGTCGGGCCGGTCCTCATCCAGGACGTCTCGCAGGGGGATCGTTCGGTGAAGATGCCGGCGACGATCTTCCTCGACGACCGAACCGGAACGGGGAAGGGGGTGCCGCTCGAGCCGGCGATCGCGACAGCGCTGACCGCCGCCCTCGGCAGCGCGACGCCGCCGGCGCGGAACAGCAAGCCGCCGAGGCATGACGACAACGGTTACTCGGGGAGCAGCCAGACGCCCGGGACCCGCGTGGCCAACGGTCCGCAGCAACGGTTCCTGGCCGACGCCGTCACCAAGGTGATCCTCCCCGAGCTCAAGAGGCGGGGAAAACCGTTCGTGCTGGTGTTCTGGTCGCGCGATCCGGACGCCACGCAGCACAATCAAGGCGACAGCCTGGGGGAGCTCGCCACCGGCATCAACGGGCCGACCTCCCGCAGCGCGGTCCACAACGCCGACGACACCCTCGACCGCATCCTCGCCGCCGTGGAGGGCAATCCCGCGCTCGCCGCGACGACCGATGTCGTCGTGACCTCGGACCATGGCTTTTCGACCATCAGCCGACGCGACGTCGACGCCGAGGGGCACGCGTCGCAGAGCCCGTCGACGAAGCGACGCGCGCCTGACGTCCGCCCCGGCGACCTGCCGCCGGGGTTCCTGGCGATCGACGTCGCCGCGCACCTCGGACTGAAGCTGTGCGATCCCGACCGGGTGGTGATCGGACCCGACGGCAAGCCGGGTTACGCGCCGATCGGCCCCGAGGAACATCCATCGCAGGGAAACGGCCTCATCGGGCCGAGCTGCATGGTGGAAAAGCCGCACGACGGCAAGGTGGTCGTCGCGGCGAACGGCGGAACGGACCTCATCTACGTGCCCGACGGTGACGCCGCGCGCACCGCGGATGTTGCGACGTTCCTGCTCGGGCAGGACTACGTCGACGCCCTGTTCGTCGGCGGCTCTCACGGCGCGGTGCCGGGCACGCTCAGCCTGCGCGACATCAACCTCGAGGGGAGCGCGCGCCTGCCGGCGCCGGCGATCGTCGTGGCGTTGAAGACGTTCAGCCGGGATCCCAAGGATCCCCTGCGCACCGAGGTCGACGTCTCCGATACGACGCTGCAGGAGGGGCAGGGGGGACACGGCAGCTTCGGCCGCGCCGACGTCACCAACACGATGATCGCCTTCGGACCGGACTTCAAACGCGGGTTCGTCGATCGCTCGCCGGCCAGCAACGCCGATCTCCCCGTCACGCTCGCGCACATCCTGGGGCTTGCCCTGCCGAGCCGGGGAAAATTGCGAGGTCGCATCCTTGTCGAGGCCATCGCCGGCGGGCCGCTCGCCGTCGGCGTGACGTGTGGCGAGGCGGTCTCGACGCCGAGCAAGGACGGGCTCCGGACGGCGCTGCATTTTCAGACCGCGGCCGGCGTCCGCTACCTGGACGCCGCCAAGAAGCTCACCGGCCCGATCGTCTGGGGCGACTCTTTCGACGGTCTGCCGTGCACCCCGCCGAGGCGCGGTCCGAAGGCCACCACGAAGCGCTGACGGCAGAGCTCACGGCGCGCCCACGTCGCTCGCGACGGAGCCGGTGTCCGGTCCTGCGTCTTGCAGCGGCGGCTTGAAGTCCGCGCCGAGGCTCGAGTCGAAGTGCTCATCGATGGGCGGCATCTGATCGCATCCCAGAAACCCGAGGCCGACGGCGGCGAGGGTGATCCCGACGATGATGATCGTCAAACGACGCGGCGACAGCTTTCGGTTCATCTCGCCTTCGCTGCCTTGCGAGGGACGTGCCAGCCGGCGGAGCTGCCTTCGTCCTGGATCTCCGGCGGGGCGCGGCCCGCGTATTGGTGTCCGCCGCCGATCTGACAGCCGGCGTCCCTGCGGTGGAGACGATCTGGCAGCACGATCGGGGGTAAACTGTGCTCTGCTGCTTCCCGACGTGGAGCGCAGTCCATGACAGTCCTTCGCGTCGTGATTTCGCTCGCAGCTCTGCCCCTGGCGCTGCTCCTCGGGTGTGAGCGCCAGCCCGGTCAGCAGATCGCCTCCGACCGTGCGGCCCGGGACGCGGGGGCCGACGGTGGGTCCGATCGGGGCGCGCAGCGCTTCGACGCGTCGGGCGGCGATCGGTCAGGGGCGGACGCGGCCGGGCGTGACGCCCACCGGGTGGATGCGCCGGCCGTCGGTTTGTCGGCTGATGCGGCACCGGCTGACGCGACAGCGGTCGACGCCCTGCGCGCGGACGGCGGCGGCCGCGACGTGGGCTTCGCGTTGCTGGGCGCGCCGATGGTGTTCGCGCCCACGCCGCGCGGTTTTGGGGTCAGCGTCGTCTTGCGCTCGGGCAATCCCACCGCGCTGGCGCTGCGGGTGCGCGACGAGGAGCTCTCGACCTGGTCGGTTCTGGGGCCGCCGCTCTCGCCGGCGGCCGACATCGCGCAATGGACGGTGGACGGTCTCGTGCCGGGTCGCCGCTACATCTACGAAGTCTCCGCGTCAGGCGCCGCCGGCGACGGCGGTCCGCCCGGCCCGCGGGCTCCCGCGCTCGCTCTCGTTCTTTACACGGGGAGCGCGGCCACCGCCCCGGCGCCAGGGACGCCGTTCTCCTTCGCCCTCATTGCCGACACGCACATCGAGCCGCGCGATCCGGTTCCCCCGGGCAATACCGTCATCGACGACTTCTACGGGACGATGGAGACCACGCTGCTCGCCGTCACGGCCGAGGTCGCCGCCGCCAAGCCCGACTTCGTGATCAACTTGGGCGACATGCTCGACTACCACCTGTTCGGGTTCAACGCGCCGCCGCCCGACGCGTCCTGGGCGCGGCTCGGCTACCTGAACTACCGCCGGCTGCTGGGCGACACCGTCGGGAACGCCGCGCACTTCCCGGTCATCGGCAACTGGGAGGGCGAGAGCGGCTGCAACACGCCCGACGAGATCGCGCGCTCGATGAGCCAGCGTCTCCTCTATGCGCCCGGCCCCGGGCCCGACACCTATCCCGAAGGGGGCAGCGCCAACGGCGACTACTACGCGTTCACCTGGGGCGACGCGCTGTTCGTCGTACTTAACGTGATGACGTACACGCCGACCTGCCACCTACTCGAGCAGTGGTCCCGGCGTGGCCGACGACTGGACGCTGGGCGCCGCGCAACTGGCGTGGCTCGACCAGACCCTGGCCCAGGCGACCTCGAAATGGCGGTTTCTCTTCATCCATCACACCGTCGGCGGCGCCGCGGGCGATGACGCCGATACGGCCTACGGGCGCGGCGGCGGACAGGCCGCCTACGTCGGCGAGCAGGCGACGATTCACGCCATGATGTTGCAGTACGGCGTGCAGGTCTTCTTCTACGCCCACGACCACGTCTTCACCGACATGGTCGTCGACGGCATTCACTACCTGCTGCCGGGGAGCGCCGGCGCGCCCTGGAAGTTCGATTCGTCCGAGACCGGTTACGCCCACTACTGGCCGGACTCGGGGTACGCCCGCGTCCAGGTGGAGCCGGAGCGCGCCGAGATCGATCTGGTCTCCGTCGACGGCGACGTGCTGGAGGGGCTGACGCTGCCGTAGGCAGCCGCGGTGATCATGAGCAAAACGTCGATGACCTTGGTCTCGTGTGGAGCTCTGCTGTGGGTCGGGCTCGGCTGCGGCGGGTCCAGCGGCTCAGGCGGAATCGGGAGCTCCGGTGGAGGCGCCAGCGGCGGGACGACGGGCGCCGGCGGAAGCGTCGTCGTCCCGACGCCGATCGACTCCGGCACGGGCGGCTGCACCTTCACCGGGACCTCCGCGCTGAGCCCGGTGATCTCCACCGTCGGGATCGTCACCTTCACGACCCTGCTGCCGAGCCCGACGGAGGCGCACATCGACTTCGGCCTCGACACCTCGTACGGCATGACGGCGCCGGTCGATCTCACCGCCGCCGGCTATCGCACGTTGCTGCTCGGCATGAAGCCTTCGAAGACCTACCACTTCCAGCTTTCGGCGACCGACAGCGGCGGCGTCACCTGCACCAGCGACGACTTCACGATTGCGACCGGCCCGCAGCCGAACGGGATGCAGAACCCGACGATCACCACGAACAACGCCGAGCGCGCTCTACGGCGGATTTCTCGTCACCGGCCAGTACAGCCAGACGCTCATCAGCGGCACCACGCCGGGCGCCCCGGCCTTCATCCTCGACAAGGACGGCACCTACGTCTGGTGGTACACGGTCACCGGCAGCGACGCCACCGGCGTCACCATGAGCTACGACGGCAACTACATGTGGATCAACAGCGTCAACGTGCCGAGCCACATCGCCAAGGTCCACCGCGTGTCGATGGACGGCCTCAGCGACGAGGACCACTCGGACGAGTTCGCGGGCCTCAGCCATCAGCTCACCGTGCTGCCGGACGAGACCGTGGCCTTCTACGCCTACGGCCCGAACGGCTGTGACGACATCAAGCTGCGCGCGCCGGACGGGACGGTGACCACGGTGGTCAACGCGCAGGCCGCGCACGGCGGGACCGACGCCTGCCACGTCAACGCGATCTTCTACTCCCGCCTGGACGACACGCTGGTCTTCGGCGATCTCGACAACAACTGCCTCACCAAGATCACGCGGACCGGGACGACCGTCTGGGTCTTGAACGGCGGCGTCGACACCGGCCCCTCGAGCTCGTTCAGCGCGGCGGCCTCGTCTGGCAGGGAGGCGAGCATGGCTTCCACATCCTCGGCCTCGACGACTTCGTCATCTTCAACAACAACTCGATGATGCCGGCCGGGAGCAAGGTCAGCTGGGGGACGGCCGCGGGAGACGGGAGCGGCTCGTTCGCGATCGAGATCAAGCTCGACCTCACGGCGATGACCGCGATGCGGACCTGGTCCTACCAGGCGCTCGGGCTCAACGACAGCGTCCTCGGCGACGCCCAGCGCCTCCCCAACGGCAACACCATGGTCGACTTCTCGACGAAGGGAACGATCCAGGAGGTCGACGCCAGCGACAATGTTCTGCAGGAGATCAAGACGACGACGAATTTCGGCTACCTGCAGAAGCGCGCCACGCTGTATGGTCCACCTCCCAGGTAGCTCTGGCAGCTGGCTCTGGAACGTCGGGCGGCGCGTCTTTCTGGAAGGGTAGAAACGGCAGAGTCCCGTCGCGCTGCGGCGGCGTCGCCTGTGTCTTTGGACGCAAAAAACCTGACGTTTTCCGAGCCGGTTTCCGCACAGACCGTCACTGCTCTCTACAACCAATGATGAATTGGAAAAGGGGTTCGTCTATGCGCGTGTCGACACCAGTCCTGTTGTTCGGATGTCTTCTCTCGGTCAGCTTCGGCTGCGCCAAGAATGACGGGGTGGGGGGGACGGGCGGGTCAGGGGATACAGGCGGCTCGAGCGCGACCGGGGGCTCCGCGAGCGGCGGGAGCAACGGAACGGGTGGCAGCAGCAACAACACCGGCGGCAGCACCGGGACTGGCGGCAACGGGAACGGAACGGGCGGCAATGTCAGCACCGGCGGCACGACGGGCACCGGCGGCAAGGCGACCGGCGGTTCCACCGGGACCGGTGGCGCCTCCTCGACGGGTGGCAGCACCGGGACCGGCGGCAGCACCGGGACCGGCGGCACGGGCTCGGCGAGCTGCACGATCACGCCGACGGCGACGCACGAGCACGAAGATCGGCACGGTCGGCATCGTCACCTTCACCACCACGCTCTCGAGCCCGACCGCCGCGCAGATCGACTTCGGGCTCGACACCACCTACGGGATGACGGCGCCGGTCAGCCTGACGGCCGCATCATACCGCACGCTCCTGCTCGGGATGAAGCCGGCCGAAGACGTACCACTACCGGGTCTCCGTCACCAACGCGAGCGGCACCTGCATGGGCGGCGACAACACGATTGCGACCGGCCAGATGCCGAACGGAGTCTCTCCCGCTGGCCTGGTGACCACGACGAATAACGCGTCGGCGCTCTACAAAGGGTTCATCGTCACGGGCGAGTACGTTCAGTCGGGTGGCGCGCCGGCCTACATCCTCGACAGCGATGGGACGCTCGTCTGGTGGTACAACGACAACAGCGACGCCTGCGGCGCGCGCATGAGCTACGACGGGCAGTACATGTGGATCGCCAGCGCCGACGTCGGCTCGCCGGACCACACGCACCGGGTGACGATGGACGGCCTGACCGACACCGACTTCACGACTCCGTTCATGCGGGCCACAGCCACCAGGTCACGCCGCTCCCCGACGGCAGCGTCGCCTTCTACGCCGCCAACTCGAACGGGTGCGACGACATCAAGATCTTCCCGGCCAACGGCACGCCGACCAGCACGGCAACGACGCTGGTCAACGCGCGGACAGCACACGGCGGCTCGACGTCGATGAACTGCCACGTCAACAACATCGAGTACTCGCCCACGGACGACGCACTGATCTTCTCTGACCTGGACAACAGCTGCCTCACGAAGATCGATCGAAAGACGGGGTCGACCATCTGGGTGCTCAATGGCAGCAGCCCCTCCGGCATCATGAGCACCTTCACCGGAGATTCGTACAAGGGGGGCGAGCACGGCTTCCACATCATCAGCGCCAACGACATCCTCCTCTTCAACAACAACAGCGGCGGCACCGGTGGGTCCCAGGCGATCGAGTTCATGCTCGACCCGACCGCCAAAACGTCCAAGAAGCTCTGGTCCTACCAGCCGAGCCCGGCCATCAACGTGATGGTGCTCGGCGACGTGCAGCGGCTCCCCAACGGCAACACGATTGTCGACTTCGGTACGGGCGATCAGATTCAGGAAGTGACCAGCAGTGGGACGCTCGTCCAGACAGATCAAGGCCAACGTGGCGTTTGGATTTTTCGAGAAGCGTGCGAGTCTCTACGGGCCGTCGACGAAGTAGCTCCCGTCGTCACAATCGACCAACTCCTTCGAGGTTTCCGATGAAACGTGCCCAGCATCTGCTTCTCGCCGCCGGGGCCCTCGTCCCCCTGCTCTCGGTCTCGTGCGGAAGCAGCAACAGCAGTCCGAGCGTGACCTGCACGAACGGAGCGATGGTCGCCGCGGAAGCGAACGACTACGACTTCTCGAGCCAGATCATGCTCCAGCCGGTGAAGGTCAAGTCGATGTCCGATCTGACCTTCAACTGGGGCGGCGTCACCAAGGACTTCCTCGGCCACACGGTCGACCCCATCGCCGACCTCAACACCATCTTCGTCCTTTTGGTCAACCTGCCGGTCGCCAAGCTGGAGACGCAGCTGGACAACGACACCTTCAGCCAGGCGTCCGTCCAGATCACCCCGCCTCCCCAGGTCGCGCCGACCGGTCAGACGTCGGCCAGCCTCTACGAGGACTTCATGGCGGGGGGCGAGCTGATCACGCCGACGTTGGCGGCACCGTTCCTCGACGCGGCCACCTGGACCCCCGCGAATTCGACCTTCGCCATCGTGGCGGAGACCGGGCCAAACCTGGGGACCAACATCCGGATGCTGCAGTCGTTCGAGCTGGATGATTCCTCGACGAACACGACGGTGACGCTGACCAACACGTCGACGACGTTGACGTACGACGCGAACCTCCACAGCCTGCACCCGACGGGCGTTCCCGTGGGGACCGCCGCGCTGTCGCTCGATTGGGGCCAGATTCAGACGAACGCGCTGGGAAACAGCTTCGGGAACACCACCACCTCCCCGACGACGAGCATCACGCACGCCATCGTCGGTCACTACACCCAATCGCTGTCCGAGCTCGAGAGTCAGTTCCTCAACCTGCAGACCATCGCCCAGGACCTCTACACGGCGGACACGCCCTTCGGGACGTCCCTCGACTTCACCACGCTGATGGATTCGGCCGGCAACCCGTTCACGGGCATCACCTCCGACGGGACGTGGCTGGTCGGTCTCATCTGCGGCGCCTGCCAGAACCCCGCCCCCTGGTACCTGACCGTCCTCAAGCCCGCCGCGCAGCCCTGCTCGAAGTAGCTGGCGCCGCGCGGCGTCGCGGAGCGGGCGATCAGGCGACGTGGCGGCTGGCCGCCGGTTCGGCGACGGCGGCCGCCTTCTGCCGTCTCAGGAAGCGCGGCGTGACCATCAGGATCACCGACGGCAGGAAGGCCACGGTCGCGGCGCTGCTGGTCACCATGGTGAGGGCGACGAGCACGCCGAGGAGGACGTGCACCTTGAACAAGGAGAGCGTCAGGCAGAGGTAACCGCCGGCCACGGCGCTGGCCACGTAGGCGATCGCCTTGCCCGAGGTGGTCAGCGCGGTAGCGGTCGCCTCGCGCAGATCGCCGGTGCGCTGGAACTCCTCGCGGACACGGAAGATGAAGTAGACGGCGTAGTCGGCGCCGATGCCGACGGCCATCGCCGAGATCGCCGCCGTCCCCATCGACAACAAGATCCCGGTCCAGCCCATGAGGCCCAGGTTCACCAGCGCCGCGGTGGCCAGCGGCAGCAGCACCAGGAGGCCGCCCGCCAGCGAGCGGAGCAGGATCGAGGTGATGACCACGACCAGGATCGAGATCTGGATGAGGTTGATGGTCTTGCCGTGGACCATCGTCTCGTTGAGCGCGATGGCGTTGGTGACGCCGCCGCCGACGCGCGCGGTGACCGGCATTCCGGCGAAGAGGCGGTCGGCCTCGGCCTGCGTGGCCACGGTCATCTTCTTCATGGCGCGGAAGTCGTCGGTCTTCAGGTAGGCGGTGATGACGGCGTGCTGGAACGGCCGGTCGACGAAGTGGGACAGATCCTCCTCGTCGCCGCCCATGGCGTAGAGCAAGAGGTACTGGGCGACGCCCTGGGTGGTGTCGGGCAGCTTGCCGCCGCCGCTGGCGTCGACGGCGAGGCTGATCTGCTTGAGCAGATCGACGATCGAGACCACCTTGCCGATGGGGAGCGGCTGGTGCGTGATGAAGGCCCCCAGTTGATCCATGCGCTTCAGGACCTCGGGGTTCTTGATGACGTCGGGCGTGTCGCCCGACACCAGCACCTGGATGACGCGCGTGCCGGCCAGGCGCTCGTCCGCCATGCGGAAGCCGTGGACCGGGGCGTTGCGCTCGAAGAACTGCGCCGCCAGGTTGTTCCCCGCCTCGAGACGGGTGACGCCGATGAGCGCGACGACGATCAGGCCCGAGAAGACCCAGACGATCGGCCGCTCTTTCCCGGTCCGCACCAGCGTCGCCAGCTTCTCTAGAATCGGGTCGAAGTACTCCTCGCGCTTCTCGCGCTCCGTCTGATGCGCCGAAGGCGGCGACATCAGGACGCGGATGGCCGGGATGAAGGTCATCTCGACGGTCAAGGCGGCGATGATCCCGAAGGCCGTGCAGAGGCCGAAGTTCTTGATGGTGGGGAGGCCGAAGGTCGCCAGCGAGCCGAAGCTGAGCGCCGCGATGGTCCCGGCGGCCAGCATGACCAGGCCGACCTTGGTCGTCGCCTCGATCACCGCCAGCCGGTTGTGCTCTTGGGGCGACAGATCGGCGCGCGATTCGTGGAGGCGGTTGTACTCCTCGTAATAGCGCTTCAGGATCTGGACCGAATGGCCGGCGCCGATCGCCAGCAGCAGGATCGGCGTCATGATGTTCCAGGGGTCCATCGGCGCGTGGATGAGCCCCATGAGGCCGAGCGCCCAGACGACGCCCATGATGGCGGTGACGAGCGGGATGATCATCCCCTGCAAAGTGCGAAAGGCGCGGTAGTGCAGGTACCCAATCATTGCCAGCGCCAGGACGAAGAGGAGGGCGACCCGCCGCGTGTAGATGAGCAACCAGTGCAGCACCGTCGGCGCGCCGGCGGCGACGATCTCGAGGCCGGGCGCGCGCTCGGGCGCCAGGATCGCCTCCAGGTGGTCGTAGAGAAAGCGCGAGCCGCCCGCCTTCTCGAAGTCGCTGAAGTCGACCAGGATGGACGTCGCGCGGCCGTCGTCGCTCACGAACAGGCTGGTCAGAAACCCATTCGCCTTCACGCGCTCGCGAAAGGTGGCGATCTCGGCGTCGGTCTGGGGGACCTTGGTGGCAAGCGGCGTGATCTCCAGCGAGTCGGCGGAGCTGTGGACGTCCTTCACCCGCGACGACATGAGCGACAGGACGCTGCCCGGGTTGGCGCCGGGGAGCTTCTCCAGTTGCGCGGTCACGCGCGAGACCTTGCCCAGAATGTCGGGCGTGTAGACCGTCCCCGACTCGGGATAAAAGCCGATCACCGTCATGTACTTGCCGCCGAACAGCTTCTCGATCCGCTTGCCGGTGATCACCAGCGGATGACCGGGCGGGATCTGCGCGTCGACGTCCAGGAGGACGTGCAGGTGGGTCATGAAGAACCCGAGCGTCAGCGTCACCAGCGCGACCAGCGCGATGACCAGCTTGGGCCGGCCGACGATCGCAATCACATAGCGGCGCAGCATGTTCAGCGCTTTTCCAAGAGCGAGCGGATCAGCAGCTCGCGGGTGTCGCTCTTGGGCGCGAAGTAGCTGGCCATGACGACCCTCCGCGCTCCCGCCTCGTGGTCGCTCAGATCGAGCAGGATCTGTCCCCCCGCCGAGACCACGACCGTGCGCAGCGTGTCGGGCGTGATGGCATAGATCAGCCGATCATTCTTCTGATAGCCGCGGTCGGCGAGCGGAGCGAACCACTGCGGGATCGCGTTGCTGACCTTCTGCTCGATCTCCCGGGTGATGAGCCCCGCCTCGCGCGCCAGCTCCAGGTTGTCGCGCACCACCCCGATCCAGCGGTTGAGCGGGACGTCCCGGACGAACTGCATCTGCACCACGGCGCGCGGCGCGGCGATGGCCGCCGACGCGAGCTCGGCGTCGAGCGGGTAGGAGTAGGTCTGTCCCCGCGCCAGCTCCGCGAAGCGGGACTGGGTGGGCTTGTCGACCCGCACGTCGATGTTGGCGACGTTGACCTTGAGGACCGTCTTCTGCAGCAGCATGTGCATCGACGAGTAAGGGCCTTGCGCCAGCTCCGGCGCGTCGAGAGAAGGGGGCGGACCGCCCGCCATCGATGCGGGCACGAACAAGAAGACGGCGGCAACGGCCGCGACCGCGCGGGGCGCGAAGGTGCTGTGCGGGAAGGCGTTGTGCGCGAAGGCGTTGTGGAAGATACGTGACATGACTTCTCCTTGCTCTCTGCTTACCTGTCGTACCTATAGATGATAGCCAGCGCCACCAGGTGAGAGGTGGCGGCGTAGGTTCCGGCGTTGACCGCCGGCGACGGCTGCCCGAGGTAGTTCGGGTTGCAGTTGTAGGGGTCGGTGTAGGGGGCGGCACAGGGGCTGGCCGGGACCTGCTGGTAAAACCGCGCGTTCGCCTCCGAGACGGTGAAGCTCGGTTGATAGCGCAGCTGATAGGTGAGGGCGATCTCCACCGGACGGAGGAGCAGCGAGCCGCCGAGCGCCGCGCCCACCACCTGCGCGCCGGGGAAGTCGACGTTGGCGTAAGCGGCTGGAGCGACCGCCGTTTCGTAGTAGGCGCCGGCCCGCAGGGTCCACCGCTCGGGCACCACGTTGAAGTCGCCGCCGAGCTTGACGCTGAAGACGTCGCTCCAGTGCTTGGCGATCTGGATCTGGCCGAGGGGCACGGGCTGGCCCGCGAGCGCGCCGCCCCCGACCGCCGTGAGCCCGTTCGTGTCGAGCGTGAAGTCCTTGGTGCGCGACCAGCTCTCGTACTCGCCGTCGAGCTCGATGTCGAAGACCTCGCGGCCGCCGCGGAGGTGGCGGTAGCGCGCGCCCGCGCGGGCCAGGAGCGGCAGCGGCAGCGTGATCTTGACGTCGTTCCTCGGGAGCTGCTGGCGCTCCGTCGTCACCCCCGTGGCGAGCGGCCCGTTGGGGTTTTCCGGCGTCAGGTTGAGGTTGCTGTTGGTGACGATGTTCGCCGGGATCACCTGCCCGCTCAGCGCCAGCTCCAGCCAGGGACGCGGGCGAACCCAGGCGCCGACCGTCGCGTTGAAGGTGAACCAATCCGAGCCGGTCGTCTGGGCGAGGACGTCGTAGGGGCTCGACACCGGGTAGGCCGAGCCCTGAAAGGGGGCGGCGTTGATCATCAGCGAGTAGTCGAGCCGCGGCACGGAGATCCAGGACAGCGTCAGCCCGACCCCGAACCGGTCGTGAAAGCGCCAGGCGGCGCTCACGTCGGTGTTGAGGATGATCGCCTGGCGGCTCACCATCATGTATTTCTGGCCGCCGTCTTCGGGGAACTGCTCCCGGCTGGTCCCCGGGGGTGCGAAGACGGCAGCGGCGAACGTCCAGTCGTGCAGGCCGAACCGCGTCGTCGCGCCGAGGAAGGGGAGGGCGGCCTGCCAGGGCGTTCCGTTGCGGACCTTGCCGAACGTCACCGGCGGGGCGACGCCGTTCTGCACGTTGCCGTAGTCGAGCGTGGGGGCCCGGGTGTAGTCGTAGCCGTAGTAGGCGAACTGGTTGCCGATCTGGAAGGTCGTCCCGTCGATCTCCGAAAGGCCCGCGGGGTTGATGCTGACGGCGGTGACGTCGTCGGCGCGCGCGACGAACGCACCGCCGCGCCCGGCGGCGCGAGGCCCGACGGCTCCGGTGTAGTAGCCGCCGTCGGCGCGCGCCGGTCCGGCGACCGCCGATGCCCCGATCAGCACGGTGAGGACTGAGAGAGATTTCAATTGTGAGGACCGCCGCGCGTCTTGGTCGCGCGCGGCTTACTGGGGCTGAAGGACGGTGAAGATGATCGGCGCGGGCACCGAGCAGGTGCTGCAAAGAACGGCGGTCGCCCAGGTGCCGTCGGTGGAGGTGAAGCCGGGGAACGTGCTGCCGTCGGCCTGGCCGGCCGCCAGGTCGACGTACTTCTGTCCTGTGGGCACGCTGAAGGTGTAGAGCGCGGTCGCGTCCTGCTCGACGTTCAGAAAGTCGGCTTGGACCTCGGACGGCATCTTTCCCTGGAAGAATCCGACCTCGACCTTGTCGAGGTTGGTGTTCGAGAAATCGAGCGCGTTGCCGAAGTTGTCCTTGGTGATCTGGCTCCAGTCGATCTTCCAAGGTCCGGCGGTCGGGATCGTGACCGGCATCGAGCTCAAGGTGGGGACGAAGTCGAGGACGTTGCTGGAACAGGCGTCGGGCGCGCTCACCATCGTGTTCGTCGATGCCGCCGACGGCTGGATGAAGACCATCGACTGTGCGCCGACGCTGAGGGTCGTCCCGGTGGTGAACAGCATCATGTACTGGACCGTGGTGGATTCGACGTAGTCGGTGAGCGGATTGAAGGTGTCGTAGTAGTTGAACTTGGTGAGCATCGCCGACGTCGCCCGCGTGCCGCCGGCGCCGGCGGTCGCGGTGTGATACTCCGCGTACACCGCGACCTGGGGGGAGTTCAGCTGACCGACCGCCAATCTCTTCTCGACGGCGTCCTGGGTCATGTTCCCGATCTTCAGGAACGCCACGTTGTCGATCGACTTCGCCGTGTGGCAGAGAAGATCCTTCGTGATCCCATCCCAGGTGAACGTCAGATCCGTCTTCTGCGCGGTCTGGATGGTCGGAATGGTCAACGTGCTCATCGAGGTGTAGTTGTTCGCATCCTTGATGACGACATTGCCGACGGGGCCGGAGCCACCTCCGCCGGATGATCCGCAGGCGGCCAGCGGCACAGCGAGCGCCAAGGTGAGGAGAGCGGCGACACGGTGAGGAGAGGTGCTCGATTTCATCCGGCGAATTAAAACGTAAAGCGCGTCCGTCGTCGACCCGATCGGGAGCCCGGCGACACAAATCGTGCTTTCGAAAATCGGCTCACGCAATCGACGCCGACGGCCGAATTTATTTTTTGGAGGTCGCAAAACCATCCTGCCGCGCCGATCAATTCACCGTCGACGGAGCCGGCTTCACGCGAACGCCCACCAGAAGGCACGACCACGCAGGCTGACGTCGTTAGCTGGGGCGTCGAAATCGTGGCACGTCACTCGGATCGCGTTGTTTGATCTCGAAGCGGGCGACGCGTGTGTGATAGCGTGATGATCCTCTCTCCCTCTCTGGATCCCGGTAGCTGTTCTTGAGCTTGCCCGAACTGTATCTGTCGAAGCCGGGCGTGGCACTGCCCGCGGCGGCCGTCGACAACGCCGAAATCATTCGACGCGTGCGCGCGCGCTTCAAAGGGAGCGACGCGGAGTTCGCGGTCATTGCTTCTGCGATCGAGCACGTCTTCGGCCTCTGCAAGACGCGGGTGCGGTACCTCGAGCCTGACGAGCGGCAAGGGATCGTGGCCGACTACGCGGTGCGGGCCGCGCAGGATTGCCTGGCGGTCAACGGGGTCTCGCTCGACGAGGTCGACCTGGTGATCTGCGGCGGGATCGCCCGCCAGTACTTCGAGCCGGCGACGGCAATGGAGGTCGCCGCCAAGCTCGGCCTCAAGAAGACGCACGCCTTCGACGTCACCGCGGCCTGCGTCGGTCACCTGGAAGCGATCCAAACCGCAGCCGGCTATCTGGCGCTTCATCCGAATTACCGAACCGCGCTGGTCTGCACGGCGGAGCTCTCGGGTCCGTTCCTCAGCTACGACATCCAAACCGTTCGCGACCTGCAGATGAAGACCGCGGGGCTGACGATCGGCAACGCTGCGACCTGCATTCTGGTGCGCCGTGCTCCATTTCCGGAAGGCGGAATCCGGTTGATGGCCGTCAACACGTTCACGGCGCCGGACCATTGGCACCTCTGTCAGGTGCCGATTGGCGGCACGTTGGTCTCTTCTTCGGTTGAGCTGATGAGGCTCGGCAAGTACATTCCCCCGTGGGTCACAGAGCGGTTGGGCGCTCTCGGTCTCAAGCCAGACGACATCGCCCATTACGTCTTTCATCAACCGAGCGAGATCATGGTGCGCAAGATCTTCGATGACATCGGTGTCGATCAAGCAAAGGGCGTCTACACACACGCCCGCTACGGCAACACCGCCAGCGCCAGCGTCGGCGTGACGTACCGGGCGCTCCTGGAAGAGCGGACGCTGAAGCGTGGGGAGAAGATCGTCCTCGGCAGCGCGGCGGCCGGCTACTCGATGGTCATGGCGACGGGCGAGTGGACCGGGTCCGCGGTCTAGGCCGGCGATGAAGCTCTCCGTCAGCCTCGCGTTGCTGCTCTGCTGCGCGGGGGCGCGTGTCGCGCGTGCGGACAGCGACGGCGGGGTGCCGCCCGACGCGCCGGCGCCTGTGCCCCCCCCGGCCCAGCCGGCGGAGCCGTCCGTCGAGCCGTCCCTCGATTCGAGTGGCGGTGGGCTGTTCGAGCAGAGCAACGCCGCGGCAGCGGCGGCGCCCACCGCCAGCGCGGCACCGGTCGCAGCGGCCGCCGGGCCATTCACCCTCAGCGGCTACGTGCGGGGCGACATGTTCTCCGGCAAGGTCTCTGGGGCCGACGCGGCCGAGATGAAGGCCGGCTATGGCGAGCTGGATCTGACGGTGCGAACGGCCAAGGAGACCTATGGCGACGGTTTCGCCGAGGCGCGCCTCCGCTATGGCCTGCAGGCCGACGGCCTCCAGGCGACGGTCGTCGATCTGCGCGAGGCCTACGTCAACGCCTACCTCGGCCCGCTCGACCTGCGGTTGGGCCAGCAGATCATCGTCTGGGGGCGCGCCGACGCGCTCAACCCGACCAACAACCTGACCCCGCTCGACTTCCGCATTCATTCGCCGCTCGAGGACGACATTCGCCTCGGCAACGCCGGCGCGCGGGCGTTCCTGCGCTTCGCCCCCTTCCGGTTGGAAGGGGTCTGGATGCCGCTCTACCTGCCGACGGAGCTGCCGGCGGTGGCGCTGCCGCAGTACGTCTCGTACGGCGCGCCGCTCTTTCCGTCACTCAACTTGAAGGACGGGACGGAGGCTGTTCGTCTGCACCTCGAGTTGCCGGCGATCGAGATGTCGGTCTCCTATCTCCACGGCTTCGCGCCGCTCCCCGGCCTGACTCTGACGGGCCTCACGTTGACGGCCACGACGGACGCCGCGGGCAACGCGATTCCTGGCGCCACGCCGCCCTCGGTCCTCGTGTCGCGCACCGCGTACGAGCAGCAGGTCCTGGGCTTCGACCTCTCGACGTCCTTGGGTGAGGTGGCCACCCTGCGTGGCGAGGCGGCCTACCGGCGGCCCTACAACTGGAACGGACCGGCCGATCATCACATCGCCTACCCGGACCTCCAGTACACCGTCGGCGCCGACCACACCTTCGGCTCGCTGAGCGTCATCGTGCAGTACATGGGGCGCTACGTGTTCGACTGGGAGAAGCAGGCCGGGCCGGCGGGGCCGCTCGACACGTCGATGCTCCCGACGACCCCGATGTCGAACTCCAGGGCCATCACCGACGACGTCAACTCCGTGCTGGCCAAGGACAACCAGATCCTCTTCTCTCAGACCGCGCAGCTCCAGCACCTGGCGACGCTGCGCTTCGAGTGGCTCGCGCTGCACGAGACGCTGTCGATCTCGTCGCTCTGTCTCTACAACTTCACCACCCGCGAGTGGCTGGTCACGCCGCGGATCGGCTACCGTCTGTCCGACGCGATCACCATGTATGCGGGCGCGCAGGTCTTCCACGGGCCGGCCGACACGCTGTTTGGCATCATCGACGCCCAGCTCTCCGCCGGCTACGCCGAGCTGCGCTACACCTTCTGACCACCAACGAGGACGTCACCATGCACACCCGTCGCTTCCTGTTCGCCATGCTCGCCTTGCTGCTCTCCGGGACGGCGCAGGCGGAAAAGGCGCCTTCGGCCCGCGAGATCATGGACAAGGTGACCACCACCCGGAAGCTCGACGGCTCGGAGGCGGTCATCAAGATGACCGTCCTCGGTGAGGGGGGGCAGGCACGCGAGCGCGAGATCTCGATGGCCACCAAGCTCTACGACGGCGGCAAGACGGAGAAGCGCATCTACCGCTTCCTGTCGCCGGCCGACGTGCAGGGGACGGGGATCCTCGTCTACGACTACGAGGCCAAGCCGGACGACGTCTGGATCTATCTGCCGGCGCTGCGCAAGACGCGGCGGGTCGTCAGCACACAGCGCGCGCAGAGCTTCATGGGCAGCGAGTTCTCCTACGGCGATCTGAACATCCCTTCGCTCGACGACTTCGACTACACGCTGGTGAAGGAAGAGGTGTCGGGGGGCGAGCCCTGCTACGTCATCGACCTTGCGCCCAAGACCAAGGAGATCGCCGAGGCGGAGGGGTACTCGAAGAAGACCTACTGGGTGAGCAAGGCGAAGATGGCCGTCGTGCGGGGGCTCTACTACGACAAGGACGGCAAGCTGCTGAAGGAGCTCATCGCCCAGGACATCAAGCTGCTCGACCCGAAGAACAAGCGCTACCGGGCGATGCACATGGAGATGATCAACAAGCAGAACGGGCGCAAGTCCGTCTTCGAGACCAAGAAGGTCGCCTTCTCGCCCACGACCAAGGACGACTACTTCACGACCGCGTATCTCGAGCGCAGCTAACCGCCCCGGCGGGCTCGCATCGGCTTCGCCTCGCGGGGCTCGCATCGGCTTCGCCTCGCGGGGCTCGCATCGGCTTCGCCTCGCTCGCGGGCTCGCTTCGCTTCGCCCGGGGGCTCGCGTCGGCTTCGCTTCGCTCGCCTGGCTCGCTTCGCCGGTGAACCCCGGGCGGTGCGGGATCGAAGGTCGCCCGCTCGCTCACACTCTCCGGTCCGCACCGGGCTTTTTCGGGGGCGCGGAGTGCGCAATAAATCGACAGGCGCACTCCGCGCCCCCGAAAAAGCTTCGTGCGGACCCGGACCCGTGAGCGAGCGGGCGGCGTTCGAGGCCGCACGAAACGGAGTTCACGCGCGCCGAGGAGATTGGGGTGGGCGTGAAACACCCGGCTGAGCGCGAATGGAGCGAGAAGGCAGAGCGAGCGAGCCGGGCGAGCCGGGCGGAGCCGGGAGTGGGGGGCGAGCGAGCGAAGCGAAGCGAGGCGAGCCGGGCGAGCCGGGAGTGGGGGGCGAGCGAGCGAAGCGAAGCGAGGCGAGCCGGGCGAGGCCGGGAGTGGGGGGCGAGCGAGCCGAAGCGAGGCGAGCCGGGCGGAGCCGGGAGTGGGGGGCGAGCGAAGCGAAGCGAGGCGAGCCGGGCGAGCCGGGAGTGGGGGGCGAGCGAGCGAAGCGAAGCGAGGCGAGCCGGGCGAGCCGGGAGTGGGGAGCGAGCGAGCGAAGCGAGCCTCGCCGGGCGAGCCCGGCTCGCCAGCCCGCGGCCGGAGCTAGTTGCTGGCGAAGGGGGGCGGGGGGCCGTAGAGGGTCCCGCGGTGCTCAGAGTAGCCGATCGCCGTGGTGGTGGTGATCTGGCGGAGCAGCGTCCCGGTCTTGGTGATCTCGTGGAAGACGCCGGTGTCGGAGTACGTCACGATAGAGGTTGCCGTTCGGCAGCTCCTTGACGTCGCCGAAGGTGCTGCAGGCGATCCCGGGGTTGTAGTCGAGCGTCTGCGTCGCGGTCTTGTTCGACTCGTCGTACGTGAAGCCGAGGACGTGCGCGTTGCCGCTCTGGTTGTTGTTGAAGATCCAGATGTGGTCGGAGTGGACGTCGTGTCCGTGCTCCCAGTTCCAGTTCATGCGCTGAAGTCTGACTGGGTTCCGCCGAACGTCGCCAGCAGCTTGCCGGCCGGGTAGCTGACGACCGCGACCGTGTTCAGGAAGAGCATCGAGATCGTGACCGCCTGCATATCGGGCGAGTAGGTGATGTGGTTGGTGTGGGCCATCCCCATCCCCGAAGTGATCAGCGTGCCGAAGTCGGTCGTCTCGTCGTAGATCTTGGTCGAGCTCCCGGTGGAGACGTTGAGCTCCATCACCGATTCGGGAGACTTGGTCGTGTTGGCCATCATGTTGTTCATGGCGAAGTAGACGACGTTCCCGTTGGGGAGGAGCGCGAAGTCGTGGCTGCGGCCGGGGAGGTTCCAGGTGGTGCCCGTCCCCATGCCGTCCATCCCGATGCGGTAGACGACGCCGTTGGTCGACGAGTTGGCGAAGTTTCCGGCGAACATGGACTGGCCGTCGTAGGACATCCGGGCGCGCGAGCATTGGGTGGCCGCGGTGCTGGTGATGTCGAGCGCCCAGACCAGCTCGCCGTCCTTGTCGAGGATGAAGGCGACCGACTTTCCGGTCTGGCCGGGGAGCCCCGGCGAGCCGGCGAGCCCGATGCAGTTGACGGTGAACCCTCCGCCCGCGTACAGGGCGGAAGCGTCGCTGTCGGTCTTCGTGAACACTGGAAGCCCGTTCGGCAGGAACCCGCTCTTCACCATGGAGACGGGGCTGACGTAGGTCTTTCCACCGCCCTGGGCGGTGATCCGCACGTAGTAGGTGGTGTTCTGCTTCATTCCGAGCAGCAGCGTCTTGTAGTTGGCCTGCGTCAGGTCGACCGGCGCCTGGAACTCGAAGTTGCTCTGGTCGCGGCCGAAGTCGATCACCGCGCTGTCGATCGAGACGTTGACCGACCAGGTCACGATCTCCACGGTGGCGACCGCCGTGCTCTGGGTGATGGTGACGGAGAAGGTTGCCGATCCGGTAGCCGCGCCGCCGGAGCCCGTCGGCGGAGCCGCCGGTGCCGGTCGAGCCGCCGTTGCCGTTGCTGCCGCCGCTGCCGTTCGACCCGCCCGCCGCGCCGCCCGTCCCCTCAGAGCCGCCTGAGGACTTGCAGGCCGTTGGAGACAGATGCGACCGAGACGAGCAAGAGCTGAAGACAGGTCGCGAGGGGGCGGCGTGGAGTCAAAGTCATGCGTTCGAGGTCTCCTGGGTTAACGGGCGGCGGCGGGGGCCGGGCGCGGGGGCGGAGGTGGGGAGGTTCAGTGGGGGAAGGAAGGTGTCGTAGAAGAAGGCGCAGTCGCGGCGAATCTGCTCCTCGGTGAGGCCGAACTTTTCGAGGTCGTACTTGTGCTCCGACTCGTACTGGCGCTGCTTCTCGCCGCGCTTGGCGATGGTGGCGCGCAGCTTGGGCGTCATCTCGTGCCCGAGGAACTGGCACATCTCGTCCATCATCCCCTCGAAGTCGGCCATCATCCGGTCGTAGCGGACGATGAAGACGCGCTTCTTGTCGATGAGGCCGCCGGTCCAGTCCTCGTGGAACTTCTGCAGGAGGAGCACCCAGGCCTTGTACATCCGGTCGAGCCAGCGCTTGCGCACCGGCTCGGGGAGCGACCAGAACCCCACCGCGCGATCGAGCACGCCGATCACCAGGCTCATCGAGCTGGGGATGACCGAGAGCGGATCGCGCGCCATGTAGAGGATCTGCGCCTCCGGGACCTTCGCGAGGAATTGCGGCAGCCGGACGGCCAGCGAGAACAGCTTGGCGATGTTGCGCTGCGACTTGTGGAGCACGAGGCTGCGGCGCCAGAGCGCGTCCAGCCAGGCGGCGTCGCGCGCCGAGGTGTCGCGCACGCGTGGGTCGAACCACGACAGCAGATCTTCGTCGTCGAAGGACAGGAAGAACCCATAGAGAAAGAAGCCGTCGAGGTAACGAAACAGCACGCCGACGTCGTCGGTCTCGACCGAGCTCAGGCTGGTCTGGTGCGCGTCGGTCGAGTGGTACTTGGCGGGGCTGATCTTCTCGAGCAGCGGCAGAATCGGCCGCAGCAGCTTCTGCAGCGTGAGCGACGGGTAGAGCATCAGGAACAGCTCCATCCCCGAGCCGAACCCTTCGTCGGCCAGGAAGCGCTGCAGGAAGGTGGTCCCGGTGCGCGGGTTGCCGACCAGCACGATGGGGCGGTTGGCGCGCGTCTTCCGCAGCCGCGGGAAGAAGACGTTGTCGAGCGCCATGGCCACCGCCACGAACGTCCGCACGCATCCAAAAAGCACCGCGATGAAGAGCGGCACCACCTTGACGCCGAAGGTCCGCCGCAGCACGCGGTAGACCCGGCCCATTCGAGAGAAGATGCTGTTCATGTTGCGTCCAAGCCTTGGGCCTTCTCTGTCTTTTTTCGACCCCTCCCTCCAACCGTTGGTCGACCGTTTGGCCGATCATTGTGCCGGCCGTTTGGCCGGCTACTTGGAAGTAGGCCTAACGCAGTAGCAGTGGCGGCGTGAAAAGGGTCACGTAATCTGCGCCAATGTCACGAATTCGCGCCCAGTTTATCAGCGGCGCACGCGATCAAGCAGCACCGAACTGTGTCTCGAAGGCGTCGGTGAATTTTTGGAGATCCTCGTTTGGCAGGTGGTTGATGCCGGCCGCGGTGCGGCGTCCGCCGCCGGTGGGGAAGGTGCGGCAGAAAGCCTCCGCCGAAACGGATGAGTCGCGCGGCACGCGCACCGACACCAGGTAGCCGCCGCTCGTCTTCGGCGAGACGATCGCGACCGCGCTCGCCGGCGTACGCGCGGGCGAGATCGTTGGCCAGCGTTCCGCTGGCGCGGCGCGCCCAGGCGGCATCGGGCAGCGTGAAGCAGACGGCGCCCTTGGTCCTGCGCGCCGGCTCGAGGCGGCGCGCCAGCTCCATGTCCTGCCGGAACCCTTCGGCGAGCCGGCGGCAAGCGGCGACTGCTCGGCGAACGCGAGCGGGTCGGTGAAACGGCGCCATCTCGGCCGCCAGGTCGGCGGGCGGGACGTGCAGGTCCTCGAGCGTCTCGCCGTAGGCGTTGTAGTTGATGGCGACGCCGAGCTCCTTCAGGCGCTCGGTGGCCGCTGCGTCGAGCCCGGCGTCCGGCCGCCAGCGCCCGGGCCTCGTCGCCGAGGCTGTCGCCGAAGAGGCCCACGATCGCCCAGCGCCGAAATCTCCCGTGCGAGCGCGCGGTCGACGAGGAGGCTGGTGCAGACGTTCGGGCTGAGATCGAGGTGCGCCTCCAGCCCCGGGTGCTTGGGGACTTCGCCGGTGAAGTGGTGGTCGAAGTAGCGGACCTGCGACCCCCGCCTCGAGCAGCGCGAGCAGCGCGGCCCGGTTCACGTCGAGCGAGATGTCGAGGACCGTGCAGCGATCGCCCCTCTGCGCGGCGCCGGTCACCCGCGCCAGCAGCGCGATGTCGCGCTTGACGCCGGTGATGAGCGGCTCCGGAGGGCGCCCCGTCGAGACGCAGCTGCTGGAGCGCGCAGAGGCCGTCGGCGTCGCCGTTGAAGACGTAGCTGTGATTCAAGACAGAACCCCTCTCGCTTGTAGAAAAGCCACGATCGCCACGGCCGCCTCTTCGGGTGAAGCGGCGGTGGTGTCGATCCTCAACTCCGGATTCTCCGGCCCCTCGTAGGGGGAATCGATGCCGGTGAAGTTCTTGAGATCGCCGCGACGGGCCTTCTTGTAGAGGCCTTTGGGGTCGCGCTGCTTCGGCCACGGCGATCGGCGCGTCGATGAAGATCTCGATGAACTCCCCCTCGCCGACCAGCGCGCGCGCCATCATCCGCTCGGCGCGAAACGGGGAGATGAACGCGGTGCTGACGATGAGCCCGGCGTCGACCATCAGCTTGGCGACCTCGCCGATCCGCCGGATGTTCTCCACCCGATCGACGTCGGTGAACCCGAGGTCCTTGTTGAGCCCGTGGCGGACGTTGTCACCGTCGAGCAGGTAGGTGTGCCGCTTCAGGCTGTGCAGCTTCTTGTCGACCAGGTTGGCGATGGTCGACTTGCCGGCGCCCGAAAGGCCCGTGTACCAGAGGACGCAGGCCCGCTGCTGCTTGAGCGCCGCCCGCGCGCTCTTGTTCACCTCCATCGCCTGCCAGTGGACGTTCTGGGCGCGCCGCAGGGCGAAGTGCAGCATCCCGGCGCCGACCGTCTCGTTCGAGAGCCGGTCGATGACGATGAAGCCGCCGGTGTCGTGGTTCACCTCATAGGGATCGAACGCCACGTCGCGATCGAGGTGGACGTTGCAGACGCCGATCTCGTTCATCCCCAGCGTCGTGCCGGCCAGCCGCCCCAGCGTGGTCACGTCGATCTTGTGCTTGAGCGGGGCGATCGATCCGGTGACCAGCTGGGCGCCGATCTTGATGAGGTAGTCGCGGCCGCGCAGCAGCGGCGACGGCGTTCATCCAGACCACCGTCGCCTCGAACTGATCGGAGATCTCGGCGGGCTCGGCGGCGGAGACGACCAGGTCGCCGCGCGCGAGGTCGACATCGTCGTCCAGCGCGACGGTGACCGACTGCCCGGCGCAGGCCTCGGGGAGATCTCCGTCGGGGGTCGCGATGCGCGCGACGCGGCTCGAGCGCCCCGAGGGCTGAACGCGAACGGCGTCGCCGACGCGAACGCGGCCGCCGACGATCGTCCCGGCGAAGCCGCGGAGCGCGGCGCCAGGCGCAGTCACCCACTGCGACCGGCAGACGCAGCGGCTGCGCGCGGAGGCGCGCCTCTTCGATCTCGGCGGCGTCGAGCAGCGCGAGCAGCGTCGGTCCCGCATACCAGGGGGGCGCGCCGGAGCGCCGCCAGGACATTGTCTCCCTTGGCAGCCGAGACCGGCAGGCAGGCGGCCGGCGGCAGCTTCAACCCGGCGGCGAACTCTCGGTACTCGCTGCTCGATGCGCGCGAACGCCGCCTCGGCTCTGCGCGGCGAGATCGATCTTGTTGACGGCGAGGACGAGCTGGCGGACGCCGAGCAGCGAGAGGAGGACGAGGTCGCGCCGGACCGCCGTCGACAGCCCCTGCCCGACGTCGACGACGACGACGCTCAGATCGGCGGTCGAGGCGGCGGTCACGACCCCGCGCGGATCGCCATCCTGGCCGGGGACGTCGTCGACGATGAAGTCGCGCCGGTCGGGCGCGCGCGCCGCGGACGAAAACAGAGCGGCGAGCGCGCTCTTGCCGCTGCCCGAGCCGCCGCAGAGGTGAAAGCGCAGCGCCGGTCGGAGCGGGCGCGCGCCGCCTTCGGGGACGGGACCCGCGTCTGCGTCGCGCGTCCCGACGTCGACCTGGGCGAGGTAGTCCTGGAATCGGTCTCGGTCCAGCCGGCGAGCGGGAAGAGGCGCACGGTTTCGCCCCGGCGCTTCGTCGCGTGGCCCAGGCGCCAGATGGGGGCCGGCTGGTTCAGGGCGCAGATCGCCGCGCGCGCCGTCGATCACGAGATCGAAGCCCCGCTTGGCGGCCGCCGCCGCGAGCGCCTCGCGGGTCGATGATCGGGAAGGGCGGCTCGGCCGGATAGAAGGCGTGCCGCGCGAGCCGCACCAGCGCCGCGCTCTCATCGTCGCCCGAGCGGAGCATCACTGGTCGCTTGGCCTCGGCGACCGCTTCCCAGAGCAGCCGAATCGCGGCGCCTTCCAAGCGCTCTGGACGGGAGGTGCTCATCGTCGACGCAAGCGCCAGGCTCGAAACGAGCGAAGCGGTTCGATGCTAGCGCGGGGCGCTGCGCCGGATCAATGGGCGATCGCGGGCGTTCGTCGACGGTGACGGACGAGCGCCCGGGCTATTTCTGGAAGGCTACCAGCCGCCGCCGGCCGGCTTGGCCGGCTTGGCGGCCGCTGCCGGGCAGCCGCCGGCGCCGGAGCGGCGGCCCCTGCCGCAGGCTCCTGCGTGTGGCAGCCGTAGCAGCCGAATCCCTTCGGGTTGGTGGGGGTCCACTCGTCGACGTTCAGGAGATTCGCCATGGCGGGCTTCACCTGCGTGCCCATGAACTTCACGGCGTCGGGCTTCTTCTGCTGCAGCGCCATGAAGCCCGGGCGATCGGTGGGCGCCGGCAGCTTGGGGAGCTCGGCGTTCGGCATCTTGAACTTGTTCTCGACGGCCTTCTCGCCGTGGCAGGTCATGCAGGTCATGCTCTTGTACTTCTTGTCGAAGCCGACGAAGAGCTTCTTCATCTCGGGCAGCACGGTGGCCTTCATGTACTTCTTGCGCTGGCTCTCGTTCATCTTCTCCCAGTCGATCTTGGCGCGGGCCGGGAGCTTGGGAGCCGTCGTGGCGTCGATGACCGGCTTGCCGGGGGCGGCGGCCGGCTGATCGGCGGCAGCGCCCACGCCGACGAAAGAGAAGAGTCCCAAAGAAAGACCGAGGAGCGGAGCGAGCATCGTCTTCGTCGTCATGGCAGTCCTTTCCCGTTGAGCTGCTAGTGATGCGCCTGATCGGCCCGGTTACAAGTTTCCATGTTTGCGTTTGCTGCTCGAAAAAATGTGCGCTGACGAACGGTTCGTCTCCTGCCCAATTCTTCATCGGGCGCGCAGCAAGTTGGACGACTCCCGCTTCGGTCCGAAGTCGACACTCTGCAGCTCGACGGTCACCTTGGTGATGCGCTTCAACGGATAGATGAGTCGGCCGCTCGCCGAGATCGAGGCCCACCGTCGGAAGCGGCGGCATCCGGTAGGCGCTGACGCGGACCCGGTAGCAGGCCAGCGACGGTCGAACGTCGGCCGTCACCGGACGCGCGCCGCCCGCCGCCTCGAAGGACCCGAGGGCCAGGCGATCGAGCGCGGCGTTCCCCGACGATCGGCGCAGCGTGGTGACGACGGCGTGATTCGGCGCGACGCCGAGGCAGATTTCAGCAGAGCGTTGCTCCGCCCCCGACTCCGCCTGGCGGGCGGCCTCGTCATACGCGCCGAGCACGTCGGGACGGGGCCCGCCCGTCGCGTCGTCGGGTGCGCTCGGCGGCGCGAACGGCGCCGTGATGGGCGTCGGCGACGCCCTTCAGATACCCGCGCGCCCACCCCTTGGTCGTCTCGGCGGCGCCGAGCGGCAGGCTCTCGGCGATCCGCGTCGCCTCCGGCGTCAGCCGATCGCGCGCGTTGCGGAGAAAATCGAAGAGCAGCGGGTGCGCGCGGCCGACGCGGACGTTCTCCTCGGCGTCCGCGCGGCGTTCGGCCTCGGCGCGAAGCTCGCCGAGCGGCCTTCGTCGCCCAGGCCGCGCTGGTGTCTCGGGCGCCGGTCCGAGGAGCCGCTCGAACGCCTCGTCGGGGTCGGCCCGCTCGGCCGCGCGTCGCTTGGCGCCGTCGCCGAGCGCATCGAACGACAGATCGATCGGCCGCCCCTCGTGCGGCGCCGGCGGCCCAAGCGGTTTCGGTTCGGGCGCGGTGGGCGCCGCCGGCCGCGCCGGCGCTCCGCCCGCCTCGACCGGTCGCCGGCCAGGTGCGCGGCCCGGCCGCGTCGGTGGGGGCGGCGAGACGTCACTGCCACCCGCGGCGAATCGATCCTGAGGCGCTCCCCGTACGGTTTCGAGCAGGGAGAGCTCGATCGGCGCCGGTGGCCGTTCCGGTTTGGGCGGAGCTTCGCGGCGCCCGCCGACGCCGCGAAGCACGAGCAGCGCGACGAGGAGGTGCAGCCCGGCGGACGTCGCCAGCGCCGCCGCGGTTTGCCGTCGACGTTTCTCGGACACCAGCCACCTGTTCGGTTCTTCGGACCGCCGCTGGTGGCGGCAGGTTGCTCGGCTTCAGAGCTCCTGGGCGGCCCAGTTCCTCGATCAACGACGGAAGGACCGCGGAGGCGCTCCCGCGAAGGAACTGGCCCCGCGCGCTCTCTCGGCCAGCGCGGAGAAGACCGTCGGCTCGGGATCGACGACGAGGAGGGGGGCGCCGCGCGCGGCGACCATCTCGCACATGCGCGCCGGGAGCGTCGTCGCGCCGCTGGTTCCGACGACGATGAGCGCCGCCGCCGTCTCGGCCGCGCGCAACGCCGAGACGTACCGATAGCGTGGCTCGTCATACGACTCGTCGAACCACAGGACGTGCGGGCGCAGCCAGTCGCCGCAGTCGCAGCGGAGCGCGCCGAGCTCGGCGTCGGTCAGCGAGCTCTCTTTCGTCCGGTCGACGGCGAGCGCCGCCGGCAAGGGTCGAACGGCCGGCGGACATCCGTGGCTGCAGCGGCAGAAGTCGATGTTGCCGTGGATCTGAAAGGTCCGCTCGGGCGAGTTTCCGGCGCGCAGGTGCAGGCCATCGACGTTCTGGGTGACCAGCAGGAACCGTTCGCCGAGGCGTTGCTCGAGGCGCACCAGCGCCAGGTGCGCGGCGTTGGGGGCCGCGGCACGACAGACGCCGCGGCGAAACAGATACCAGCGCCAGACCTCCTCGGGCATGGACGCAAACGCCGCGGCGGTGGCCATCTCCGTCGGCTGGTAGTTCCGCGATCCGACCCTCCAGTAGCCCTCGGCGCCGCGAAAGGTCGGGATGCCGCTCTCGGCGGAGATCCCGGCGCCGGTCAGAACGACGATCGGCCCTTCGCCCTCAATCCGTCTGGCCAGCAGCATCAGCCACCACCCTCCGGCCGCGGCGACCGCGGGGAGATGATGCGCGCGCTGTGGCTCGAGATGACGTAGGCCCAGATCCAGTTGACGAAG
Source organism: uncultured Pseudomonadota bacterium (assembly GCA_963819375.1). Taxonomy (GTDB): domain Bacteria; phylum Myxococcota_A; class Polyangia; order Fen-1088; family Fen-1088; genus JADGRB01. The sequence goes on from CAWFVU010000002.1 coordinate 337,992, forward strand.
ACCACCAGGCGATTGCGAAAACCGACCAGGTACCAGAGGTGAACGACGACCCAGGAGAGCCAGGCGAGAAAGCCGGTCATTCGCAGGCGGCCAAGCTGGGCGACCGCGCGCGCCTTGCCGATCGTCGCCATGAACCCTTTGTCGAAGTAGCGAAACGGCTCGGGCGGCATGCCTGTCTTCGCCCGGAGGATATTGCGGGCCGCGGCGTGTCCCTCCTGGATGGCCACCGGGCTGATGCCTGGCAGCGGCGCCGAGGCGCCGGCGGGGGTCAGCGCCGCCAGGTCGCCGATGACGAAGACCTCGCGGTGCCCTGGGATGGTGCAGTCGGGCTCGACCAGAACGCGCCCGGCCCGATCGCGCGCCGCTCCGAGCGACGCCGCCAGCGGATTCGGACGGACGCCGGCCGCCCAGAGGACGGTCCGGCAGTGGATCGTCTCGCCTCCCACCAGGACCCCGTCGGCGTCGATCCGCTCCACGCGCACGCCGACGCGCACGTCGACCCCCAGCTCGCCGAGCTGCAGGCGGGCGCTCTCCGACAGCTTCGGCTCGAAGGGCGTGAGGATGCGATCGGCCATCTCCAGCAGCACGACGCGCGTCTCGGAAGGCTTCACCCGGCGAAAGTCCTGGTGGAGGATCTCGCGTGACAGATCGGCGATCGCGCCCGCCAGCTCGACGCCCGTCGGGCCGCCGCCCACCACCACGAAGGTGAGCAGCCGCCGCTTCTCCTCGGGATCGTCGGCGCGCTCGGCGGCCTCCAGCGCCGACAGCACGCGCCGCCGGACCTCGAACGCGTCCTCGAGATCCTTGAGCCCCGGCGCGACCGGGGCCCAGTCGTCGTGCCCGAAGTAGCTGGTCTCGGCGCCGGCGGCGACGATCAGGAAGTCGTAGGCGAGCTCGATCCCGTCGGCGAGGTGAACCCGCCGTGAAGGCAGATCGATCCGGCGGACTTCGTCCAGCAGCACCTCGATGTTCGTGTGATGGCGCAGGATGCGACGAATCGGATAGGCCACGTCGGTCGCCGACAGCGCCGCCAGCGCGACCTGGTAGAGCAGCGGCTGGAACAGGTGATAGTTCAGGCGATCCACCACCGTGACCGCGACGTCGGTCCCCCCCAGCGCCTGCGCGGCGGCGAGGCCGCCGAACCCGGCGCCCACGATCACGACCTTCGGTCTCCCCACGGCGTCGCCCATGGGCTTGACCCTAGCAGGTGCGGCGCAAGGCAGAGCTCGGTTTCCGGTTGTGCTTGCGCGCGGCGCAATCCCTTGCGTGCCGCGGCCTGGAGGCCAGGTTTTTTTGGAGATGAAGGCTCGGCTGCTCGCTCTGGTCTGCTTTTGCCTCATGGCCGTGGCTGCGCGGGCGCACGCCGACACGGGAGACGTCGGGTACGACGCGAGCTCGCCCGCCGCCACTGTCACCGTGGCTCCGCCGGCGCCCCCGGAGGTGCGACGGATGGGCTGGTTCGGGATCGGCGCCCGCATCGGCGTCACCCAGCTGCGGCTGACCGCGCCCACGAGCATCGTCAACGACATCGAGCAGATCAGCGGAAGCAGCGCCGGCGCCGATACGTTCGCGCTGCGGAGGAACGTCACCACACTCACCCCGACGATTCATCTGGGAGGCAGCGGATACTTCTTCAAGATGGACCTCCCCATCAGCTTCGGCTCGAGCTTCTCGATGGTCGGTCTCGGCCTCTACCCGATCAACTACGGGATCTGGTTCGATCGCTTCGCCATGTTTCCCTATCTGTCATTGGGTGCCGTGGCCAACTTCGTCACCTCCCACACGACGTCGGATCCCGGCACCTCGAACAAGCTGATCGGCGGCATCGCGCAGGCGCGCCTGGCGGCGGGGGTGAAGTTCTTTCCGCTCCACGGCCTGGCGCTCTCCGGCGAGTTCGGCTACTCGCCCTGGACGGCGGGCGCCGTGGCGCTGCCGCCCGATGGCGCGTCCGGTTCCGACGCAACCCGCTTCGAGGGGGGCTTCGGGTCCGTGCTCGACTTCAGCTTCGGCGTCGAGTGGCTCTGAGACGCGGGCCTTCGATTCCGGTTCGGAGCGATGCGCGTCTTCGCCGGCTCGTCATCGTCCCGCTCACCGGGAATCGTAGGCGCTGTCCCGAAATCGAATGAACGACGCGTCCTGGGAGCTTGCCTCCTCAAGGAACTCAACGCGTTGCGCGCGGCGATTCCATGGCACTCGACGTGCACGCCGCCTCCGGCATCAAAGGAGGCGTCGATGCGGCTGAAACTCGCTCTCGGTGTGCTGCTCATTGGGCTCGTGGATCTCAACAACCCCAAGACCGCGGATGCCGCGGTGACCATCAACATGACCAACCAGGGGATGACGGCCTGGCTGATCAACGGCGCCACCCCGAACGGGACGCTGACCCTGACGCGAGGCCAGACGTATCTGTTCGTGGTCAACGCGACCGGGCATCCCTTCTTCATCACCTCGGTGCCGGGAAACGCGCCGGTGATGCCGCTGGTCGACGCGGGCCTGAGCGGAAACGGGACCGCGAGCGGCACCGTCACGTTCACTCCGTCGAGCACGACGCCGGCCAGCTTCTCGTACCAGTGCGGCGCTCACGCGCCGATGACCGGTACGATCAATCTCGTCGCCGCGGCGCCGGTCCCCGCGGTGGGCATGTGGGGCCTGCTGGCCGTCTGCGTGCTCTTGATGGCCGCGGGAACGGCGGCCGTCCGGCGAAGGCGCCGCGGCTAGCAGTCCCTGCGAGCGTTTCGTCCGGGATCCTCGATGTTGGCTGAGGTGGTTGCGCCGACGGCCGCCAGGCTTAGCTTTGCGCGGGGGATCGCGCGTGGCCGAGGAGCGCTGGATCGAGACCGACGTCCCCGCGCGGCTCGATCGCCTCCCCTGGAGCGGCTGGCACACGCTGGTGGTCGCGGCGCTCGGGATCACCTGGTTGCTCGACGGCCTCGAGAGCAACCTCGCCGGAACGCTGGCGGGTGTGCTCAAACGCCCGGACACGCTCGGCCTTTCCGACGCCCAGATCGGCCTCTCCGGAAGCATCTACCTGTTCGGTTCGGTGGCCGGTGCCCTGGTGTTTGGCTACGCGACCGATCGGCTCGGCCGCAAGCGGCTCTTCAGCATCACGCTCATGCTCTATCTGACCGCGACGGCGGCCACCGCGTTCTCCTGGAGCTTCGGCAGCTTCAGCTTCTTCCGCGCGCTGACCGGCGCCGGGATCGGCGGCGAATACGCCGCCATCAATTCGGCGGTCGACGAGCTCATTCCGGGGCGGGTGCGCGGCCACGTCGACCTCGGCATCAACGCCACCTTCTGGCTCGGAGCGGCGCTGGGCGCGGGCGCCTCCCTGTTCCTGCTGAACACGACCTTCATTCCGCAGGCCTATTCCTGGCGATTCGCCTTCGGTCTGGGCGCCGCCATCGGGGCCGCCGTGCTGGTCCTGCGGCGCCACGTTCCGGAGAGTCCGCGCTGGTTGATGGTGCACGGCGACCCGGCCGAGGCGGAGCGGATCGTGGCCGACGTGGAACGCGCTATCGCCGGCGATCCGTCCCGCTTGCCGCCCGCTGTGGGGACGCTCCGGCTCCGTCGCCGTTCCCACGTCCCGTTTCGCGAGATCTGGCAGGCGATGGTCCATCAACATCGCCGCAGCTCGGTGCTCGGCTTCGTGCTGATGGTGACGCAGGCGTTCTTCTACAACGCCGTCCTCTTCACCTATGGCCTCGTGCTCCTGCGCTACTACCACGTGCCGGCGGAGCACCTCGGTCTCTATCTGATCCCGCTGGCGCTGGGAAATTTTCTGGGGCCAGTGCTGATGGGTCGGCTGTTCGACAGCATCGGCCGGCGACGAATGATCGCCGGGACGTACATCCTGTCGGGAGTCCTGCTGGCGGTCACCAGCTCGTTGTTCCAGCGGGGCCTGCTCACCACGTTCACCCAGGCGCTGTCATGGAGCCTGATCTTCTTCGTCGCGTCGTCCGCCGCCAGCTCGGCCTATCTCACCGTGAGCGAGATCTTTCCGCTCGAGATCCGTGCGCTTGCCATTGCGCTCTTCTATACGTGCGGCACGTTCGCGGGTGGCGTTCTCGGGCCTGCGCTGTTCGGCTACCTGGTGGGAACGGGCGATCGCGTGCTGTTGGCGCGCGGGTACCTGGCGGGGGCGGCGGCGATGGTGGTGGGAGGCGTCGTCGAGGCGTTCATCGGCGTCGACGCCGAGCGGAAGCCGCTGGAGTCGATCGCCAGCCCGCTCGGGAGCCAAGGCGACTGACGCGGCCTCCGGTCGCTGGACGGTCAGGCGGCCCCGCATTTCGGCGGCCGCGGGGGAATGTTCGCGCTCGCCGTCGTTTTCTCGTTACGTGCGGTCTTTGGCATCGCACTTAGACGGACAGGCATTCACGCGGAAGGAGGCCCCCCATGCGCATCCGCCGGCCGAGTTGCAGAACCATTCTGTCTTTGTGTGTGACGCTCTTGTCGCTCGCGATCGGCTGTGCCGGCGAGCAAGCGCCGGAAGAGGTCGCCGCCGTCGAGGCTCTGCAGGCGGCGCCGGCCCGGCAAGAGCGGCCCGATCCGGCGGGTCTGCCCGATCCGGCGGGTCTGATCGCGTCGGCCTCGACGAACGCGTTCAGCGCCGGCGCGACGAACGGTTTTTTCAGCGACCTTGGGACCAACGGGCGCACGTGCAACACCTGCCATGTCATCGAGGATGGCTGGACCATCACGCCGCGGCACGCGCGCGCGCTCGCCTCGAACGACCCGTTGTTCACGCCGAACGACGGGTCAGACTGCCCGCCGACGGTCGCGACGCAGCGACCGCGCAAGGCGCTGTCGTCCGAGGTCGTCGACTACGGTCTGATCCGGATCGAGCTCGGGATCCCCAGCAGCGCGAACTTTTCGCTCGTGTCGGCGACGAATCCCGAGCGGTGCGCCATCGCGCCGGGGTCGGCCGGTGCGGGCAACCAGCTGTTCCTGTTTCGCCGTCCCTTGCCGTCCACCAACCTGGTCTTCGACGCCACCATCATGTGGGATGGTCGCGAGACCTTGCAGAAGGTCACCAATGCGGCCGGGTTCCAGGACGAGGCCCCCTGGCTGTTCGATCTGAATGATCAGGCCAACGCGGCGACGACGGGGCACGCGCAGGGCGCGGCGATCGCGGGCACCGGGGTGCAGGCCGACATTGTCGCGTTCGAAACGAACCTCTACACCGCGCAGTCGAACGCCGACTTCCGGCAGCCGCTCGACGTCGAGGGCGCCCACGGTGGCGCGGAATATCTGGCGAACACGGTCGCGCCGGCCTTCTCCGTCGGTGTCAACGATCCCTTGCAGGCGGGGTTCACGAATGCCGATTTCACGGTCTACGCGGCGTGGGAGCCGGGGAGCCCGGGCCATGCGTCGCTCAATCCGTTGCAGAAAGCGATCGGACGCGGGGAAGCGATCTTCAATCAGACGACGTTCGTCATTCACGACGTCCCAGGCCTGAACAGCGCGCCGACGAACCCCCTCTACAACCCGGCCGATCCGCTGGCGGGTCAGGACATCAAAGGTGGTTGCGCCGTCTGTCACAACTCGCCCAACGTCGGCAATCACTCGACCAGCCTGCCGATCAACATCGGGGTGACGCTGGCGAATCCGGTGAACAACGACGGCTCGGCCAACAGCCGGCTGGACATCGCGCGGCTCCCTGTCTACACGCTCACGGATGGCACCTCTGTCGTGCATCTGACCGATCCCGGGCGGGCGCTCATCACCGGAAAGTGGACCGATCTGGGGAAGACGAAAGGGCCAAATCTGCGCGGCCTCGCCGGGCGCGCACCGTATTTTCACAACGGTTCCGCCAAGGATCTGACGACGGTCGTGCGTTTCTACAACGATCGGTTCGCCATCGGGCTCTCCGAACGTCAAGTCGCCGATTTGGTCGCTTTTCTCGACGCGCTCTAGGTTAGCGCGCTCGTGCGTGGACGGCGGCGCTCTTCTTCTTGGGCGCGGCGCCGAGCAGCGGGACGCCGTTCTTTTCCTTGATGACCAGATCGCCGCCGTCCTTGCAGACGCCGCTGATCGTCTTCCCTTCGTCGCTCCGCCCCTGGACCTTCCCCGGTGCGATCGTCGTGGTCGCGCGGGCGCCGACCTTCTGGTTCGGGACGTTGCCCGACGCGACCGCGAAGGTGTAGCCGGTCTCGTTCTTGATCCGACAGCTTGCCGCTGCGGGCGAGTCGGCGAGCAGGACGAAGCAGCCGAGGACGAGGCCCATTACGAGAGTGCCGATGGTGCGCATGAGAGGTTAGTGCCCACGGCCGGCGATTTCGTCAGTTCCAGAATCGGGACGGGATCCCTTCTGTGAGGGCTCTTACACTCCCGGCCGTCGCGACCGCGGTTTCCTCCGGCGCCGTGACTCAGGGGGGCAGGGTCGGAGCCGCGGTCAGCCCTTCTGGGAAGTCGCTGGTCAGCAGCGGATCCCCGTCTTCCAGGGACGCGAGGAACTCGATCAGGTTGTCGAGGTCGGCGTCGGTGAGCAGCAGCGGGTTGATCGCGGGATCCCGTTCGCCGCTGTAGACCTCGGTCTCGCCCCCGAAGTTGTAGTGGTTGACCACGTCCCACAGGTCGCCATAAGCGCCGTCGTGCATGTAGGGCGCCGTCTTGCTGACGTTGCGCAACGAGGGGGTCTTGAAGCTCCCCAGGTCGGCGTCGGTCGCAACCAGGCCGGTCGTATCCGTGGCGTCAAGCTGGTCGCTGAAGGCGCCCGCGCGATCGAAGACGCTCGCCATCACCATCGGGATGCCGGCGGTGCGACCGGTATCGATCTGCGGCGGGTACTGTCCCTCTTGAGGCGCGCCGATGTTGTGGAACTGGAAGTCGCTGAACAGCGGACCGCGGTGGCACTCCTGACAGCCGCCGCGCCCGATGAAGATCTGCGCGCCCGCGATGGCCGCGGGGGACAGGGCAGCGCCGTCGCCGGCCAAGAATCGATCGAACGCCGACGGTTGAAAAGACGAGCTCACCAACCGCCTTTCGTAGGCCTCGATCGCCTTGCCGTAGTTGGAGAAGATCCGGTTGATGGTCTCCTTGTCGGTGTCCGCCATGCCGTCCCAGGCCGGATCGCCGGGTTTGCCCGCGGCAGGGAGGCTCGAGATGTCGGGCATCGGACCGAAGACCCCAGTGTAGGGAGCGTCGTAGTGGTCGGCCAGGAGGTGGGCCACCGCCAGCCGTGAGCTGGCCTCCTCGTTGGTCCCCTCGGGCGGTGCCAGCGCCTGGCTCCAGAGCGAATCGGTGCGGCCGTCCCAGAATTGCCAGAGCGGCGAGTAGGCGGCGTTGATGACCGTCGGTGCGTTGCGCGAGGTATATGCGGCGCCCAGGCTGGTGGCCGCGGGGATCGAACGACGGTCGATCCCGGCGGTCGCGAGATCGTGACAGGAGACGCAGGCGACCTTGCCCCTGTCGCCGGCGTTGCCGAGGCTGCCGTTCGTGCCGGCGACGTCGTAAGCGCCGAGCGGTCCCGCGGCGCGCGGATCGAAGTAGAGCTGCTTGCCGAGCCTGGCGGCCATGACCGAGTCGGCGACGTCGTCCGAGTCGTCGGCGGGGAGGGGGACGAGGGCGAAGGTCTGCAGCGTGGCCAGGTCGGTCGGTGAAAATGCCCCCTCCTGCCGGCAGCCGGCGAGCGCCCCGGCCGCCCCGACGCCCAGCGCGACGAGGCCGACAGTGGCGCGCGCGCTTCGAGGAGGTTCGGCCCGCATCTGCTGCCGCCAATGTAGCCGAGGGGCCTTTCCAGGAAGCACAAAAGCAAAAGCAAAAGTTCGCCGGCTTACCAAACTTTTTTCCGCTTTAGGGCAACGCAGTGCGCTTCCTCATACTCGACGCGCTTGGGGGAGCTGTGAAACGCGCGACGCTCGTCGTGCTCGCAACCGTCGCTGTGGTGGTCGTCGCGGGACAGGCGCGCGCGCAGCTCGGGCCGCCGCCCGTGCTGCCGCCGCTGCCGACGTTGCCGCCGCTGCGGGAGAGCTCCCCGGAGGATCCGGCCGACGCTCCGATGGCTCCGACGGACGAGCAAGAGACGTCCGCCGCCGACGCGCCGTCGAGCACGATCGTCGACGCGGCGGCGCTCGAGCAGCGGCTGGCAGAGGCGGAGCTCCTCGTGAAGAACAGCCAGCCGCTCGTCACGATCGGCGGGTATCTCGACATCGGCTACTTCGTTCCGGGCGGGAACAACGGCGCCGGCTACGTCGAGGACTATGGCCACCTGCGCTTTCCAGCCTACGGCGGCTTCGGTTGGGTGTTTCTGGGCGACATCCTGGCGCCCGCGGTGAACTCGCGGGGCGAGGTGGCCGACCTCGGAGCCGCGCCGGGCGTCGACCGCTACGACGCGATCAACTCGGGCGGCGCGCCCGGGTTCATCGTCAACGAGATCAACGTGACGCTGCGCTCGGCGCTGACGCCGACGGCCCTGGTGACGGCCAGCCTCAACTTCACGCCGCGCAGCGGGAACAACTTCAGCCTCGGTGACGTCTTCGACGCCGACATCGCGCAGGTCGAGTGGCTGCCGACCGATTCGCAGCGGACGTCGCTCTTCGTCGGCAAGATGGATTCGGTCCTGGGGATCGAGTACCGCGACCGCAAGTCCGACAAGCGGTTCGGGATCACCCCATCGTTGATGGCGCGCTACACGACCGGCACGGCGCTGGGGGTGAAGGTCCGCAGCAAGTTCGGCGACGGCGACTGGCTGGTGCTCGCCGCGGCGCTGACGAACGGCTCGAACACCATCGAGATGTGGCACTTCTACGACGAGCTCGACAGCAACGCCGGCAAGACCGCCAGCGGGCGGCTGTCGGTTCGGCTGCCGCTGCCGTTCTGGCTGGAGCTCGGCGCTTCGGGGAGCTACGGGCCGCAGGATCGGGCCACCGACACGGCGCATCCGATGTGGTTCGTCGGCGGGGACATGCTGGCGCACCTCGGCGGCCGCGTCGATCTGAAGGCCCAGTACCTGCGCGGGAGCGCCGACGGCGAATCGGCGCAAGGGGTCTACGGCCTGCGCCTGCACGGCGGCGGCTACCTGGAGGCCGACGTCATGCTGTCGTCGTCGTTCGGGATCATCGGCCGCGGCGAGTATCGCGACGCGCTGGTCTGGCTGGGGACCGAGCGCGCCTACCTCACGAAAGGGTGGCGCGCGACGGGTGGCCTGCGCTGGGTGATGACCACCCGGGCGGTGCTGAAGGCGGAGTACCTCCACAACGGCGAGTACGGCGGGATCCCGCAGATCGACGACGACGTGTTCACCTCCAGCCTGGTGCTGAGCCTCTGAGGGCGCTCGACGAGGAATGCCTCATGAAAGAGATCGAACAAATGGCCAAGTGGATGACGGTGACGGTGAGGGCCCTGGCGGCGCTGGCCCTGGCAGCGGTCATGGTGGTTCTGGGGGCGCCGTCGGCGGCGCGCGCGGCGCCCGACGCGGGGGGGGCCACCGCCGATGTCGCGCGCCTCACCGGGGACGTCGATCGGTTGAAGCAGGAGCTGCGCGACCAGCGGCAGCTCATCTTCCAGCTGATGCAGGCGGAGCAGCAGCGTTACGAGGTGATCCTCAAGTACTTGCAGGCGGGGGGCGCGCCGGGGGAGGGGATGGCGGCGATCCCGCCGCCACCGTCGCCGGGCTCGTTGTCGAGGTCGTCGAGCGCTGCGTCTGCCGCAAGCGTCGCTGCCAAGGAGGCTGTCGGCGCGCCGCCGGGGCACGAGCTCGGCACGATCTCGGGCCGCGTCCGCACCAACGGTCAGCCGATAGGCGAGGTCTACGTCTACGTCGACGGGCTCCACGCCGCACCGGTCCGCGGGCACACGCTGGAGATCAAGCAGCGCGAAAAGCAGTTCGCGCCGCGGGTGGCGGTGGTCCCGGTCGGGACGCGGCTCATCTTCCCGAACCAGGACACCGTCATCCACAACGTCTTCTCGCAGTCGGCCGGGAACAGCTTCGACCTCGGCTCGGTCAAGGGGGGTGAGACCTCGGCGCCGGTCGTGCTGCTGAAGGCGGGGCCGGTCGAGATCTTCTGCAACATCCACTCGAAGATGCGCTCGGATCTGCTGGTGGTCCCGAACGGGCACTGGGCGCGGGTGGCGGCTGACGGGTCGTTCCAGATCGCCGGCGTTCCGGCGGGCACGCGCAAGATTGTGCTCTGGAGCCCGACGTTGAAGCCGGTCTCCGAGCAGGTGGAGGTGACCGCCAAGGGGGGGACGGCGATCTTCAGCGCGGAGGCCAGCGGATTCCGCCCGCACATGAACAAGCGGGGGCAAGCGTACGGTTCGTACGATGAATAGCGCGAGAGCCACGGGCGTGCTGTTGGTCCTGGGCGGGCTGGCCGTCGGCGGGGGCGCGCTCTCTCTGCGCGGGCATCCTGCGTCCCAGGCGCGCAGCGGCGAGGAGCTGAAGGCCGCGGCGGGCGCCGCGCACCCGCGCCTCGAGCAGGCGTTGCAGGGGGAGATCGGCGCGCTCGAGTCCAAGGCGTTGTCCGCGGCCCACCTGCCGGAGATCGCCTCGGCGCTCGATCTGGACGCCGATCCGCACACCTTCGAGGATCTGCTGTCGAACGAGGACTGGTGGGCGCCCTACCGCTCGGAGTTCACCGTCAACGGCGTCATCTCGGCGAACGGTCAGCTCGCCACCATCGGGCCGCTCGACGGCAAGCTGGCCGGCACCGCGGTGGTCAAGCAGGCGCGCGACGCGGGCGTCGGGTCCGGGGTGGCGATGCTGCAGGGGCACGCCTTTCTCCTGGCCGCTGCGCGGGTGCCGGCAGGCAAGCGACGGGGGCGCGGCGCGGTCGTCATCCTCGGGACGCCGTTCGGGCGTGCGCCGCTGCAGGCGATCGCCGACGCGAGCGGGGCGACGGTCGGGCTCTCCGACGGCCACCGGCTGCTCGCCTTCGCCGGGGCGCCGGCCAGCGAGCCCACCCTGGCGGCGATGGTCGGCCACGAGGAGCAGGCGGTGCTCCCGCTCGACGACGCGCGGACCGTCGCGGCCTGGCCGCTCGATGGCGGGCTCTCGCTGCTGGAGCTCTTGCCGGCGGTGGCGCCGCAGCAGCCGACCGGGCTCGGCGGCCGGTGGGAGCTGGCACTCGCGCTCGGCGGGGCGCTCCTGCTGGCAGGCGCGGTTTCGCTCGTGCGGCGCCCGAGGACCGCCCTCAAGAGCGACCTCAACAACCCCATGGCGATCACCCAACCGTTCGGCAGCGAGCCGAAGCCCGCGCCCGTGACGGCGCGCGATTGTCCGCTCGATCTTCGCAAGCCCTCCGCCGTCGCGCCTGTTCTGTCCAGCGCGTCCTCGGCGCCGTCGGGCGCGCCGCCGGTCACCGTCTCCGACCGCACACCCGGCGCGGCAGGGAGCGCCGCGACGGCGCCTCGAACGGACGCGTCGGGGGCCAACGCGATGGTGCTGGGGCGCTACAAGCTGCTCGAGCGGATCGGCGAAGGGGGGATGGCGGAGATCTTCATCGCCGCGGCTCACGGCGCCGAGGGGTTCGTGCGCAACTTCGTGGTCAAGCGGATGCACCCGCACATGGCGCGCAGCCGCGAGGCGGTCAGCCAGTTCATCGACGAGGCGCGGCTGCAGTCGGTGCTGGTGCACTCCAACATCGTCCCGGTGTTCGACTTCGGCCGCGCGGGCGAGGAGTACTTCCTGGCGCTGGAGTACATCCACGGCCGCGATCTCGAGAACCTGGTCCGCCGCCACGTCGAGGTGTTCGGCCGCTCGCTCAGCGTCCCGGCCGCCTTCTACGTCATGCACGAGGTGCTGGAGGCGCTGGCCTACGCGCACGGGCGCTCGGACGTCGAGGGGAAGATGCTGGGGATCGTCCACCGCGACGTGGCGCCGGGCAACGTCCTCGTCTCGATGCGCGGCGAGGTGAAGCTCTCCGACTTCGGCATCGCCAAGAGCGCCGCGCGCATGAGCCGGACCGAGGTCGGGATGATCAAGGGGAACGTCAGCTTCATGCCGCCCGAGCAGGCGCGCGGCGAGCCGGTCGACCATCGGTCCGACCTGTTCTCGGCGGCGCTGGTCCTCTACTACTGCCTGACGGCGCAGTTCCTCTATCGAGAAGGGTCGCTGTTCAGCGGCCTGGCGCGCGCGGCCATCGGCCCGACGCTGTCGGAGTTCAAGCAGCTCGGCCAGATCCCGCCGCTGGCCGCCGATGTCCTGAGGAAGGGGCTCTCGCTCGATCCGGCCCAGCGCTATCAGACCGCGCGGGAGTTCGCGCGCGATCTCGCCGGCCACTTCACCTCGGGCCGCTCCGAGCTCTCCGATCTGATGGAGACGCTGTTCCCCGAGCTGGTGCGCGAGGTGCGCTAGTTCGGGACGTGAGCGGCGCGCGTCGCCGTCAGCTGCGGGCGCTGTAGAGGGCGACCAGCGCGGCGCCGATCGCCTGCGACAGCTCGCCGAGCGTCGAGGGCAGGATCCGCAGCCGCTCGCGCTGCACCGGCCAGAGGTGGGGCCGCGCGGTGTCGGCGACGATCTTGAGGTAGCGCTCGCGGAACTCCTCGGTGGTGCTCTCCGGATCCATGAGGCCGCCGCCGATCACCACGAACTCGGGATCGAGCGCCAGGACCAGGTTCGTGATGTGGTAGCCCATCGCGCGCGCCTGGAAGTCGAACAGCTCCACGGCCAGCGGATCGCCTGACTGCGCCAGGCCCCGCAGCGCCAGCGCCTTCTTCTTCGGCGCGTCGGTCGAGCGCGCCAGCGGGTGGTCGGAATAGTTGGCGCCGGCCAGCTTCTCCTCGAGCAGGTAGGGCAGGCCGGCCAGCGTCGTGTAGAGCTCCACGCAGCCCCAGCTGCGGCCGCAGCCGCACTTGTAGGGCTTGGCGCCGAGCAGGTGCAGCGGCGCCGCCATGTGCGCCGTCTCCATCCCGGCCAGCGTGTCGCCCGAGAGCGGCAGCCCGCGCGCGTCGATGTAGGCCGAGCCGAGCCCCGAGCCGGGCGCCAGCATCACCACGCCGCCCGTCCCGGAGCCGCGCACGCGGTGCGCCTCGCCGACGCCGCCGAACGCGCCGTCGTTACCGACGGTGAGCGGCACCGCGCGCCCCGCCTTGCCGGCCAGCGCCTGCGCGTAGTCGTTGTAGAAGTCCCACCCTTCGAACTGGGCCGGCATGTTGGCGGAGTGACCGAGCACGCCGTAGCGCTGGTAGGGGCCGGGGATCGCCAGGCCGACGCCGCTCACCTGATCCCAGACGAGGCCGTTTTGCCCCAGGTACTTGCCGACCGCCTCGATCCAGCCGGCGACCACGGCGGCGCTCCCCGCCTCGGAGCTGGTGGGGTGCTGGTAAAGCTTGGTGGAGACGGTCGTGCCATCGGACCAGACGCCGCCCACCTTGGACATGGTGGCGCCGCAGTCGGTGCCGATGAAGACCTGCCGGTTGTCGCTCATCCGCGCAGTGTAGCGGCAGACGCGCGCCGCTGCACGAAGGCGATCGGCGGCCGGTTCGTCAGTGGTGGCCGAGCGCGCGGCGCAGGCGATCCTCGGGCGCCACCAGGTGGTCTTGGTCGTTTTCGCCGAGGTCGATCCGCACCCAGGCGATCCCGCCGGTCCACTGGTTGCCGGTCGCTTCGTACTCGGGCGAGGCGGGCGAGCCGCTGTCCTCCCCGACGTCGCAGGCCTCGTCGGCGGAGAACCCCATCGGGATCGTCCGCTCGACGCGCCCCTTGCCGACCGGCTTGCCGTCGACGGTGAGGGTGACGTTGCCGCCACGGGCGAGGCCTCCGCCGTCGTAGGCGAACTCCATGCGCACCTCGTGGCGTCCCGGGGCGATCGGGGCGGTCGACCCGACGATGAAGTGCTGGATCCCGAAGAAGTTGTAGCAGTAGCGGAGCTTCCCGTCCTTGGCGTAGAGGCTCCATCCGCCGACGCGGCCGCCCTGCGTGATGATGACGCCGTCCGCGCCGGCGGCCGGGACGGTCACCTCGGCGCTGACCGCGTGGGACTTGTTCTTGATGCTGATGACCGACCCCTCGGTGATGTGCATCCCGCTGAAGAGCAGCTGGCTGTTGCCGGTGGTGAGCTGCGGCCGCCCGGCGATGTCGGGGTTGATCCGCTCGTACCGGCGGTCGTCGAGCGGCAGGACGTTGTACTTGGTCGCCTCGATCAGCCAGAGCCGCTGGAGCTCCGCCAGCTTGACGCCATTCGCGGCGGCGACGTCGCGCGCCTGCGTCCAGTCGCCGGGCTCGTAGAGCTCCCAGACGTCCGCGTCGAACGGGGGCGGGGGATCGGTGAGCCAGGGGGTGCTGTGCTTGGTCACCGCGGTCCAGCCCTGATGGTAGAGGCCGCGGTTGCCGAACATCTCGAAGTACTGCAGGTCGTGCCGGTCGGGCGCCTGCGCGTCGCCGAAGCTGTAGGCCATGCTGACGCCCTCGAACGGCGCCTGCGCGATGCCGTTGACCATCTCGGGCGCCGGCAGGCCGGCGACCTCGAGGATGGTCTGCGCCACGTCGACGACGTGGTGGAACTGCGAACGGAGCTCGCCCTTGGCGTCGAAGCCGTTCGGCCAGTGGACGATGGTGCCGTTGCGCGTCCCGCCCCAGTGCGAGGCGACCTGCTTGGTCCACTGGTAGGGCGTGCACATCGCGTGCGCCCAGCCGACCGAGTAGTGGTTGTAGGCGTTCTCGGTGCCGAACTCGTCGATCTTCTGAAGCATGAACTCCGGCGTCTCCAGTCCCGGCATCCCATTGAGGCTCGTCATCTCGTTGAAGCAGCCCTTCATCGAGCCCTCGGCCGAGGCGCCGTTGTCGCCGATGATGTAGTAGACGAGCGTGTCCTCGAGGACCTGGAGATCGCGGAGGGCGTCGAGGACGCGGCCGACGTGGTGGTCGGTCTGCTCGAGGAAGCCAGCGTAGATCTCCATCTCACGCGTCAGCACCGGCTTGAGCTCGGCCGGCATGTCGTCCCAGGCGGTGATCTCCTTCGGTCGCGGCGTCAGCTCGGCGTCGGCGGGGAGCACGCCCAGCTTCTTCTGGCGCGCGAAGGTCTCCTCGCGCAGCTTGTCCCAGCCCTGATCGAACTTCCCCTTGTACTTGGCCGCCCAGGCCGCGGGGACGTGGTGGGGCGCGTGCGTGGCCCCGGGCGCGTAGTACATGAAGAAGGGCTTGTCGGGGACCAGCGCCTTCTGCTGCCGGACCCAGTTGATCGCGCGGTCGGCCAGATCCTCGTTCAGCGTGTAGCCCTCCTCGGGCGTCCGGGGCGGCTTGACCGCCGTCGTCCCTTCGAACAGCCCCGGGTAGTACTGGTTCGCCTCGCCGCCGACGAAGCCGTAGAAGTACTCGAAGCCCGAGCCGGTGGGCCAGCGCTCGAAGGGGCCCATCGGGCTCGTCTCCCACATCGGGACCTCGTGGCACTTGCCGAACTGCGCGGTCGAGTAGCCGTTGAGCTTCAGGATCTCGGCGAGCGGCGCCTTGTTGAGGGGGCGGACGCTGTTGTTGCCGGGCGCGGAGGTGGCCATCTCGGTGATGGCCCCCATGCCGACCGAGTGGTGGTTGCGCCCGGTCAGCAGCGAGGCGCGCGTCGGCGCGCAGAGCGCGGTGGTGTGAAAGCGGGTGTACTTGAGCCCGGTTCCGGCGAGGCGTTCGGCGTTCGGCGTGTGGCACGGTCCGCCAAAAGCGCTCGAGGCGCCGAACCCGACGTCGTCGAGCAAGATGATGAGGACGTTGGGCGCGCCGGCGGGCGGCCGCAGCCGGCGGATCGGCGGGTAGTGGGTCGCCGGATCCTTGGCGTCGAAGGTGGTGAGGCCGACGTGGGGCCGATCGGGGATGGGGAGGACCGAGCGTTGAACGTCCTCGTCGTCGCTCGACGCCCGCGTGCCATTCGTCGGTTGCGTCGGTGCGCCGTTGGTCTTCTTCATCGATTCCCTCCGTCCGAGCGAAGGTGGGAATCGGGGCCCACGAGACAACGCCGTGGCGGCGGAATGCGCCGCGGGCCGATGTCGACGCGCGGTCGAGCTCGAAACGCGCCCGTCGCGTCGACGTTCGTTCACTATCCTTCGTCCGCTATCCTTCGTCGGGCATCCGGTCGGGCTCGAAGAGGGTTGCCGTCCAGATCCGTGCCACGGAAAGCCCCGCAGCTCCGTAGGCCTCCTGCACCGATTCGGCGTCGGCGGCGCGATACTCGCAGAGGCCGCGGCGGCCGTCGTTGGCCACCCAGCTCCGAAGGCGCGTGACGCCGCGGACCTGCAGGCAGTCACCCAGCGCTTCGCTCTGCTTCGCGAGCTGCGCCGCGGTCACGGGCGGGTCGTAGAGGTGTTCGACGAGCAAGTACGGCATGGCGATCTCCTGGCTGGTGGTCGTCGTGATGTTCTCGGATCGTCATAGCGCGACCCCGGCGCGGCGTGCGCGCGGGTGGGGCCTCAGCCCGTCGAGGTGGTCCTGGAAGCCCGGCCGCAGCGGCTCGACGACGCGCGGCGGCGCTCCGGAAGCAGCTCGGGGCGGCGCGTCTGCTTGCTCGGGGGCGAGGACTGGGAGTACCGTCGCTCTTCCCTCGTTCCAGGGAAGCTCGATGATCTCCCCGCGTGCCGCGCTCTCTTGTGCAGTCTGGGCAACGCTGTTCGGCGCCGCCGCGTCGACCCGGGCCGCGGACATCTGTGGCGAGACCGTTCCCAGCAATCGCTTCATCGACGGGATCCCGGCCTACGCGCAGTGCGCAGCTTCGATGACCGGCGCTGTCTATTCGGACGACGGGATCGAGACCAGCACGGCGTCGGCCGGGACAGGCTGGGTGCGAACGCAAGGGAGCAACGGCTACCAATGCACGGAGCTCGCCCATCGCTACCTCTATTTCCGCTGGGGCCTGCAGGCGGTCCCCAACGGCAACGCCGGCGTCTGGTGTGACGCCACCCTTCCCAGCGGGCTCGAGAAAGCCACGGCGCCGATCCACGGTGATCTGATCGTCTTCGCGCCTGGATCGTGCGGCGCGGATTCGACCACCGGTCACGTGGCTGTCATCGATACGGTGAATGCGGACGGCAGCCTCACCGCGGTTCAACAGAACGTCGCCGGTCGCCAGAAGTACAATCTCACCTGCGCCGCCTGCTTCCTCCATGCGGCGGCGAACGCCGGCACCGGCACTCCGAGCGACGCCGGAGTGCCGACGACGACCGGAGCGGGCGGCGCCATCGGCGAAGCCGGAGCGGCTGGCGCCACGACGGGTTCGGGCGGCGCGACAGGCTCTGGCGGCGCGACAGGCTCGGGCGGCGCGACGGGCTCGGGCGGGACCACCGGCGCGGCGGGCGCTCCGGGCGGTCCCTCCGACAGCTCGCCGAGCAGCGGATGTGCTTGCGAGCTGGCGCGCAGCCCTGCGCAGAATCGACAACGAGGGGGCCTCGGAATGGCGATGTTCGCGGTCTTTGTGACGGTCGGCGTCAGACGCCGGCGGCGCGGGCGTTAAGGATGTCGGTCATTTCCGCCGAGGTGCTGACTGAAGGGAATCGGAGACGCTTGTGGTGAGGGACCGGGCGACGAACGACGAGTGGCGCGTCTACTACGAACGCGCTGCCGAGCTGCGCGCGGCGGTCGGGGATCCCTTCAAGCGGCACATCGAGCGCGAGGCCCTTCGCGAGCGAATCTTCATGATCGGCTCCGTGCTGTTCGTCCTCGGGACGATCGGCGCCTTCTGTCTGTTCACCATGTGGTGAACCGCTAGGCCGCTTCCGGGCGGCACGTCGTCGGGCCAATGTCCGTGGTTCGCTTCGCTCACCGTTGCCTTACGGCAACGCCTCCTAGGCGCGGGCGCGGGCGGCGGCGGTCCGGAGCCAGCCGCGCACGGCGACAAGGGGGAGGGCGTCGGCCGGGCGGAGCTTGAGGTGCTTGCCGGTCTTGCCGTCCCCCTCGAGGAGACCGCCGGGATCGGCGTAGGTGCCGGGCGGGCCGGGGAGGATCAGGTTGACGTGCGCCTTGAAGGCAGCAAGGGCGCACAGCGTGTTCGGGCCGACCGAGTAGAAGGGCATTCCCCACTTCGTCGCCGCCGTTGCCTCCGGCGCGGCCTCGGCGATCATCGCGCGCAGCTGCTCGAGGATCGAACGCAGCTGAGGAGGCTGCTTGGCGAAGAAGCCGTCGACCGGCGCGCCGAGATCCTTGCGTGGGCCGAACTTCGCGTTCGCGGCGGTCGTCGCGAGCGGCTTCTTCGTCGGGCGCTTGGCCTTCACCACCTTTGGCACCGGCACATGATGCCAAAAAAGGTCGCTCGCGCCGACCCCAAACAGGGGGCCGGCGCGAGGCAGCGGTCGCTACGGGGCCGCAGCCAGGGCGTCGGCGCTGTTGAGCAGCGTCTGCGCCTGGCTCATCCAGCCGGCGGCGGTCACGCTGTCGATCGACTGGCTGGCGAACTCCGCCAGGTCGAGCGCCTCGCGGATCTGGACGGCGAGCGCGTCGCGCGCGGCGGTGAGGTTGGCGATCGACGTCTCCTTGGAGGTGTAGATCGTGTCCCCGAGGTCGGCGCCCTTGAGCGCTTTGGTCGAGGTGGCCAACATGTCCTGCGCGAACTGGCCGAACGGCGCGTTGATCGCCTTGTAGGCGTTCGCCCAGCGCCTCGATCGTGCTCTGGTCGGCCGTCAGCGCCGCCGGCACCGCGCCGGGTACGAGCGCTTGCGTCATCACGCGGCCGTCCGACTCATAAGTGTCAGCCAGGCCCGTGAGCGCGTTGATCGTCGGGCGCAGATCGGCGTGGTCGGTGAAGACCGTCTGGTCCGGCTGGTTGGCGACGCCTGGGCCGACGAGGCCGATCCAGGTCTGGCTGATCTCCTTCTGCACGTCGCCGTGGTTCCAGGCGAAGCCCGGGCCGATGCAGGTCGCGCAGGTCGAGGTCGGGAAGTCGGTGATGAAGTAGTCCGGATCGCCGAAGAAGACGAACGTCCCGTTGCGACCCGGATCGCCCGTGGTGAACATGTGCATCGACTTCATGCCGGTCTGGTCGGCGTACTGCGCGAGCAGCGCGTCGGTGTTCCCCGTGTACGGATTGACGGCGGTCAACCCGGCGATGGTGCGCTCGAACGTGCGGGCGTCGGGATCGGTCTGGCCGAGCGGCCCGGCGCCCCGCCGGGCCAGGTAGAAGACGGGCGCGTCGTCGCCGTGCACCGTGAAGTTGTCGGTGGCGGTCGAGGAGAGGAAGGTCGCGTAGAGCGACGGGAACTGGTTCTGCACCCCCGTGTCGATGTTGAAGTCGATCTCGCCGATCTGGCCGGTCCAGTCGCAGGTGTGCCCCGGGGTGCCGTCGCAGTCGGCCGGGGTCGGCGTGCCGCCCACGAAGTGATCGCCCTCGTCGACGGTGATGACGAACAGCGTGTTGGACTTGTCGATGCCGTGCGCCGCCAGCTCGGTGAAGAAATTGGCGAACGCCTGGTCGTAGGAGGCCAGCTGCTGCTCGTACTCCGCCTGGCCGGGGCCCATGGCGAGCGCGTTGGTGTGGTAGTCATGCGCGTCGGAGATATAGGCGTAGGTCACCGGGATGCCGGCCTCCTGCATCGAGGCGACATAGCGGAGCGAGACCTCGGCCTCCATGCCGTCGAAGCCCGGAAAGCCCGGCTGGCCAAACGGATCGACGATCGGGTTGCCGAGCATGCTGGTGAGCGGAACGCTCGCCGGCTGGCCGGTCAGCACCGGATCGACCGACTGCGCGCCGAACAGACCGGAGAAGCCGGTGTAGCCGCCCGGCTCGCCCGGCAGGACATCGGGAACGCCTCCGGCGCAGTGCGGGGAGCCCTGGGCGCAGTGGATGGCGATGCCGACGAAGTCGGTCTGCGCCTTGTTGCGCGCCGCCGTGCCCGACGCGGCCGCCGCGGAGGCCTGCGCCTCGGCGAACTGCGGCGAGCCGGTCCCGAACACCGTGGCGATGTCGCCGAAGGTGGAGGCCGCCGAGCTCTCGAGCTCGATGTTGGCGGTGCCGACGCCGCCGACGTCACAGCCGGCGCGGGTGTAGCCGGCCCATGGCGCGGGCATGTTCTGGCCGGTGGGGGTGACCATGTTGAAGACACCCGCCGCGGCCGTGTCGGTCCAGTACTCGAACGAGCTGGGGAACGAGAAGGCGCCCGTGGCGCTGGTGCGCACGTAGCTGTTGGTCACCGTCTGGCCGTTGCGGTCGGGGTAGACGCCGGTCAGCGACGACAGGATGCCGCCCGCGGTGTGCGAGATGAGGATGGTGTGGTCGTTGGCCATCATCGTTCCGTTGCCGCGGATGAAGTTGAGCAGGTGTGGCATCTGCTCGAGGTCCGAGGGGACGGCGGCGCGATCGCGGTTGAGGTGCGTGTTGTCGAACTGCAGGTAGATCACGTGGTGAACCGGACCGCTGCCGTTCCCCAGGGCGCAGGCCGTGGCGGGGGTGCGGGCCGTGCAGGTGACGGTGACGGTGCTGGTGGCCGGGCAACCGGTGGAGGTGTCGCCGTCGGAGACCGTCAGCGTGAGCGTCGCCGTACCCGGAGACGTGCAGACGAAACGCGTGCCGAGCGCGCCGGCGTTGGTGAAGACACCGGAGGTCGAGGTCCACTGCGCTTTCAGCGGTGAGGGGCCGTTGTCCGCGTCGTGGGCGGTCGCCGTCAGCCCGACCGACCCGCCGACCAGGACCTCCGAGGGGCTGGCATCGAGGCCGTCGATCTGCGGGCAGACGTTCAACGTGCCGTTGACCGACACGCTGCCGGTGTGCGGCGCCTGGTGGCAGCTGATCGGGACATTGACCGAGGTGGTCTGTCCGGCCGTGACGGTGAACGCCGCCGCGCCGGCGCAGGTCTCCGAGCCATCGGTCGAGACAGCGGTGAGCGCGATGTTGTACCCGCCGCCGACGGCGAAGGGGCCGAGGACTGCCGAGACCGTGCTGCTGTGGCTGACGTCGATCGTTCCGTTCTGGGTGAACGAGGCAGGACCGGTGATGGTGTAATTCACCGTGGCGATGGAGGCCCCGCCAGCCTGAAGGGCGATCTCGACCGAGCCTGTCGCTTGCTTGCCGGCCGCGGCGCCGCCGCCCATGCATCCGCCGGCGAGCAGGCTGCCCGCGAGCATCGTGACAGCCAGGAAAACAAACGGTGTCGATCGGTTTTGCACTTGGTGTCTTCTTTCTTGCAGGAGTACTGGAGAGAGAAACCGCGGCAGGCGTTTGCAAAGGAAGTTCCAGTTGGACCGCATGAGGGAAGCCCGCAAAACTCTGCACCTTCGTTCGATTGCGGCCCGACTCGCGGGCAGCTGGCCGTCCTGTTTTCGAATTTCGGCTCCGGATTTCGGATGGTCGGCGGCGGTGATCCTGGTCGCAGTCTTGTCGCTCGCAGCCGTTTCGGCGCGGGCCGGCACGCCGCCGGCGACGGCGCCCGCCGACCTGGTCGCGCTCGGCCGGCGGATCTTCGATGATCCGAAGCTCTCCGCGCCGCCCGGGACGAGCTGCGCCAGCTGCCACGATCCGGCCAGGGCCTATTCGAGCCAGAACGGCTCGTCGAACGGGCTTCCGCGCGGGAGCCGCCGGGGTCACTTCGCGCGCCGGACGGCGCCGTCGCTCCTCTACCTGCGCTACGTCCCGAGCTTTCGCTATCACCAGGAAGGAGACGATCCGCAGGTGCAGCCGTTCGGCGGCCTGTTCTGGGACGGGCGGGTCGACACGGTCCGCGCTCTCGGGCGCCAGCCGCTGCTCAACCCCGACGAGATGAACAACCGCGACGGCCGGCGGGTCGCCGCCGCGATCGCCAAGGGGAGCTACGGGGCCGCGTTCGCCCGTCTCTTCCCGGGGGCGCTCGACGCTCCCGAGGCGACGCTGGCCGCCGTCGGCAAGGCGCTGGAGGCGTTCCTCGTCGCCGACGACATGGCCCCGTTCTCATCCAGGTACGACGACTTCCTCCGGGGGCGGGCCACGCTGACCGCGCAAGAAGCGGAGGGGATGCGCCTCTTCAAGGACCCGGCGAAGGGGGGCTGCCTCGGCTGCCACGTCTTCAACGAGGCGGTGCGCGATCCCGTCGCCTCGATGTTCACCGACTATGGCTATGACGCGGTGGCCATTCCCCGCAACGATCGGGCGCCACGCCCGCGCAAACCGGACCTCGGTCTCTGCGAACGCACCGACCAGGAGGTCCCCTCGAACGACGGCGGCTCCTGCCTCTACTTTCGAACCCCCTCGCTCCGGAACGTCGCGGTCCGGAGCTCGTTCATGCACAACGGCGCATTCCGGAGCTTGCGCGACGTCGTCGCCTTCTACGCGACGCGCGCCTCGGATCCCAGGCGCTGGTATCGGTCGGGCGTTCCGTTCGACAGCGTTCCGGCGAAGTACCGCGGCCGCGTCAACGTCACCTCGCCGCCCTACAACCGGAAGGCGGGCGACCCGCCGGCCCTCGACGCTCGCGAGATCGACGCCGTCGTCGCGTTTCTCCGCACCTTGACGGATTCCCGCTACCGGTCCCTGCCGTGAGGTCTAGGCCGCCTCCGGGCGGCACGTCGTCGGGCATGGTTCGCTTCGCTCACCGTTGCCTGGCGGCCACGCCCTCCTAGCGCTCGGCTTCCTTGCTGCCGACCACCGTCAGGTTCAACCCGATCTGGACGGAGAGCGGCTTGCCGTCGACGGTGATGGTGGTCTTGCCGTTGTGGTACCAGCCGAACGAGCCGGTGGAGAACTCGCGCTTGTCGGCGATGATCTCGACGTTGCCGATGGTGATCTTGACGGCCTCGGCTTTTTCGAGGAACTGCGTCTTGGAGATGGGGCAGGGTGATTTCGCCATGGGGCGACGGTATCACGCCGCGCGCGGTACCATCGGCCCGTGAGCGCTGATCCCCAGAACGCCGCCGGCGCGGTGACCCGAGACGACACCCAAGGCCCGGTGGATGTCGCGGGGGACGTCGCTCTGCTCGGCCGCATGGGCTATGCGCAGGAGCTGCGCCGGCGCATGGGCGCGTTCTCGAACTTCGCCATCGCCTTTTCGACGATCTGCATCCTGGCGGGAGGCATCACCTCGCTGCAGCTCGGGGTGAGCGCCGTCGGCGGCGCGGCGGCCGGCGTCGTCTGGCCGCTCGGCGTCGCGTTCTCGCTCGTCGTCGCGCTGTCGATGGCGCAGGTCGCCTCGGCGTTTCCGACCGCCGGCGGCCTCTATCACTGGAGCGCGATCCTGGGCGGCAAGGGGTGGGGGTGGGCCACCGCCTGGTTCAACCTCGGGGGGCTGGTGTTCGTCACGGCGGCGGTGAACGTGGGCGCCTACAGTCTGTTCGTCGGCTTCATCGGGCCGATGCTGGGGATCGATCCGACCAAGCTGGGGCTCGGACACCAGATCGTCGGCGTGGCGCTCATCTCGGGGTCGCACGCGCTGCTCAACCACTTCGGCATCCGGCTGACCACGCTGCTCACCGACTTCAGCGGCTATCTGATCCTCGCCGTGGCGCTCCTGCTGACGCTGGCGATGTTGTCGCACGCGCCTCACCCCGACTTCGGCCGCCTCTTCCGGTTCGAGAACCTGAGCGGCGCCGCCGGTGGCGACGTCTGGCCCGCGCACCCGAGCCTGCTGGGGACGACGCTGCTCGGGATCCTGTGGCCCATCTACACGATCACCGGGTTCGACGCCTCGGCCCACACCTCGGAGGAGACGGTCAACGCGGCGGTGAACGTCCCCAGGGGGATGCTCCGCTCGGTGGCGGTCTCCGGGATCTTCGGGTGGGTGATGGTGGCGGCGTTCGTCCTCGCGCTCCCCAGCGTGGGCGACGGCGCCAAGCAGGGCGCGAACGTCTTCCCCTGGCTGATGACGTCGGTGCTCCCGGGCGCGGCGGGGAACGCGCTCTGGGTCGGAATCGTGGCGGCGAACTATCTCTGCGGGCTCGCCTGCGTGACGTCGACCTCGCGCATGATGTACGCCTTCGCGCGCGACGGTGGCCTGCCGGGCTCGCGCGCGCTCAAGCGGGTGTCGCCCAGGTGGAAGACGCCCGTCGCCGCCATCTGGACGACGGTGGCGCTGGCGTTCGCCTCGACGCTGTACACGCCGGCCTACACCACCCTCACCACGGCCTGCGTGATCTTCTTGTACCTCTCGTATGTGATGCCGGCGGCCGCCGGGCTCCGGGCCTACGGCCGGAGCTGGAAACGGATGGGCCCTTTCGATCTCGGCGGGCGGCTCTATCGCGCGGTGGCCGCCCTTTCCCTGGCGGGCGTCGTGCTGCTGGTCTGGATCGGCGTGCAGCCGCCGAATGACAAGGCGCTCACCGTGACGCTCGGCGGCGGTGGCGCTGCTCGCCGCCGCCTGGTGGCTGGGTGTGCGGCGGCGGTTCCAGGGACCGCCCGCGATGCCCGTCGACTGATCGCGCGGGGTCAGAGCTGCAATCCCAGCAGAAAGCCGGGGTAGAGCCGCACGGTGGTCGCGCCGTCGTGGTACGTGCTCCCCCAGCCAACGCCGAGGCCTGAGAAGTCCCGGCCGTCCGTTCCAACCATCACATTGACCCCCGCGCCCACGAGCACCGACACCTTAGGCAGCACCGCCAGCGCCAGCGTGACCCGCAGGGTGTCGAGCATGACACCGTCACCGCTCGACAGCTCCGGTACGAGGTTGGTCGTCACCGCTTCCACGTCGAGGTGATGAAGCGGTCCGGACCCGATCGGTTGCCGCCAGCCGAGACCGCCGCCGTAGCCCCAGCGCTGGCTGCCGCGCGCGAGTTGGATCGGCCCCGCGGCGATCGTGTCGCCCGGCTGGAACGAGAACGAGAACGAGGTGTAAAGGTGCCGGCCGCCCAGCTGGAGAGCGACGTTCGAGAGGAGAGCGTCGGTTCCGTAGACCGACAGACCATGAATTCCGTTGCCGATCAGGTTGAGGATGGCGAACGATTCGCCGTCGTCGTGCGCGGCGACGTTGACGACGCCGAACTGGAAGCCGTGCGTCTCGTGCGCGACGTTGACGACGCCCAGCCGAAAGCCGTCGGCGGCGGTCGCGATGTTGAGAACGCCGATCTGCGATCCGTGGAAGGTGCGCGCGACGTTGGCGCCGCCCGCGAGCTGCAGCCCCGACCCTTCGTCGGTCAGATTGAGGCCGGCGGCCGACTGCAGGCCGTGAAACCGGCCGGTCGTGACGTTCACGCCGGCAGCCGACTGCCAGCCACGGAAGTCTCCGTCGAAGACGTTGGCACCGGCGGCAATCTGCACGCCGTGCCCGTTGCCGCCTGCGAGGTTGGCGCCGGCCGCGATCTGCCCCCCCGTGGTGAAGCTTCCGGCGACGTTCACCGCGGTCGTGAGCTGGAGACCACGAAAAGAGCCGTCGATCTGGTTGTAGCCGAGCGAGAGCTGCGCGCCGCGGAGGCGGGCGGCGCGGTCGGCGATGAATCCGAAGCTGAAGCCCTCGACGTCGGTCCGACCGTCGACGGCACGGGGAATGAACCCTGCCTTGAAGCTGGTGGTCTCATGCGGCGGCTCGGCCGGCGTCGCGGTTGCGACCGCCGCCGGGCCGGAGGGGGTGTCGGCCGCGGCGGCGTCGTCGTCGCCACGCGCGACCGCGACCTCGAGCGGCGCCCCCGGGTGAAAGGCCGCGCCGGCGAGCGCCAGGTGCTCGCCCGGCGCCAGCGTCAGCTGCGCCTCCTTCACCGCGCCGGCGTTCTCGACCGCCACGACGTAGGAGCCGGCTTCGAGACCGAGCTCCACGCTGCTGCCGGCCGGCTTGCGCAGCTCGGCGATCAGAGCGCCGCCCGCCTCGCGCACGCTGATCCTGCCCGTGAGCTCCGGCGTCAGCACGAGACCCGCCTGCGTGGTGCGCACGTCCGTCACCACCATGTCGCCCGTCCCCGTCAGATCGAACTCGTAAGCGGCGTGCTGGGGGCCACCCTGCGTGCGCTCGGTGCGGGCCAGCGTCTCCTGCGACGCGAACTGAAACGCCTCCTGCAGGGTGACCCGCCGATCGCGGTTGGAGTCGGCGGCGCCCCGCAGGCCGGAGACGAGGTAGTAGGTGAAGAACGAGGCCGCGATCCGGTCGGACTCCTGCGCCACCTCGTTGGCCGCGCTCGAGGTCAGGAACGCGTGGCCATGCGTGTCGATCGAGGCGTCGAGCAGGAACGGGGCCCGTCGCGCGCCCCCCTTGTGGCGGGTGAAGGCGCCCGATTCGCAGGAGTCCAGGATGGCGAGGCTGAGGTCGGCGGGGGCCTCGTGGATGAACGCGCGCAGCTCCTGATAGGAGATCCGCTCGCCCCCGAGGAGGAGGCCCTCCTCGTCGGAGTGGCCTGAATAGTAAAACACGAGCTCCCGGCGGACGCCGCGGCCCTGCTCGGCGCGCAGCATGCGCTCGACGGCGGCGAAGCCGTCTTGAAGCGCGCGGCGGCTTCCGTCGGCGACGAAAACCAGAATCGCCCGGCGCGACGCCGCCCAGGCTCTCGAGCACGCGCGCCATCGCATGCGCGTCGCTGGCCGCGTAGCGCAGGCGCGCGCGGGCCGGGCCGCCGTCGTTGACGCCGACGAGCAGGGCGAAGCGCCGGAGCCGAACCGAGCCTGAGGGCTCCACCGCGCGGGCGCGGGGGGCCGCCGCAACCAGCGACAGGCCGAGAGACAGGAGCGAGATCGAGGCACGGATCTTCATCGGGTCTTCTCCAGCGCCAAGGAAACCTGGTTGAAACGCGCGGGCAGCGGCAGCGGCGCGCGGCGGGCGACCGGCGCCCGTGTCGCCAGGGCGCGCGCCGCCTCGACAATCGGCGCGACGTCGAAGGACGCGTCGGCGCGCACCAGGAAGAAGCGCTCGAAGGCCGGGGCGTTGTCGAGCTCGTAGGCCGAGGGGAGCCGCACCTCACCGCCGACACGCAACGGGGCCGCGCGCGTCCTGCCCGGCTCGGGCCAGTGCTGGGTGACGGCTCCGGCGCCGTCGATCGAGAGCAGCACGCCGAACCCCTCCGCCGTGGTCGTGTAGGCGACTTGCAGAAGATCTCCCGGGGCAGCCTTCTCTCCGTCGGCGAGCCGCTCGTCGCCCGCGCTCGCGTGGCGGTAGACGTAGAGGCGGACGCCGCCGACGGGGGCCGTTCCCTTGATCGTCGTCGGCTCCGGGACGGGCAGCGTCGAGGCCGACGGAGCCGGCGGCAGGTGGCGCGCCGCGAGGACGACCGCCAGCGCGCCGGCCGTCGCCAACGTCGCGCCCGCGAAGGTCGCCCGGACGACGACGGGCCTCCGCCGCGCGGGTGGGGCCGCGCGCCGCCGCACCTCGGCCGCGACCGACGCGGGCGGGTGCGCCGCCAGCGTCTCGCGATCGGCGAGGACGAGCGCCGCGATCACGTCGTCGGGCGAGCGCCCTTCGGCCTCGAGCCGCGCCCGCACCGCGGCGGCTTCGTCCCCGCCGAGCTCGCCCTGGGCCAGCCGTTCGAGCAACCAGGCAGGCGTCTTGGTCGCCGTCTCGGGCTCACGCGCGCTCATCGTTCACTCCTTCCAGGAGGGCCAGCCGCTCCCGCAGTCGCTGCAGGCGCTTGCGCACGCCCGACACCGACAGCCGCGCCTCGCGCGCCGTCTCCTCGAGCGTGAGCCCGTCGCAAAGGTGCATGACCGCCAGCGTGGCGGTCGACGCAGCCAGCGGATCGTCGGCGCCGAACAGCCGTCCCAGCAGGTTGCGCGCCGAGGCCCGTGCCTCGCCCGTCTCTGCCGTGGTCGCAATCCGGGAGAGCAGGTCGTCGTTCGCCTCCTCGGGGCGGCGCCGGGTGGCGCGCAGCCGGTTCAGGCAGACGTTGGTCGCCACGCGCAAGAGGAGCCCGGCGGGTGCCTCGTCGCGCAGGCGGGCCTCCGCGCGCAAGACGGCCACGAAGACGTCGTGCATGGCGTCCTCGGCCTGCGCGTCGTTGCGCAGGAGCCTCCGGCAGCGGCGCAGGACCATCGGTCCGAAACGCCGGTAATGCTCTTCGATGTCGAGCGCCAAGGTCCGGTGCCTCCCTCATGCACCCGAGAACACCGGGCGCTGGCGGAAGTGTCACCGCTCGGCGAAAGAAAATCAGCCCCAGCCGCGCCGGCGGCGCCGGCGGCGCCGGCGCGACCGCGCCTTAGCCCGGACCCTTGAGGAAGTACTTCGCCCACTGGGCGATGTGGTTCGAGGTCGTGATGTCCTGGAACGGGAGGCAGAACGCCGTGTAGCTCGGATCGCCGCCGCCGACGCTGGGGATGATCCCGACCATCCAGACGAGCGTCCCGAGCTTGGTCTCGTCGCTGCTGGCCGCCGAGGCGGGCGGGGCGCGCAGGCCGTATTGCCGGGTCGAGGAGAAGGTCAACCAGACCAGCTGCTGCTGCTCGGTCAGCTTCTCGACGAACGGGGCCCACTTGGGGAACGAGTTGGTGAGCGCCGTGGTCGCGCCGTCGGCGACGCCAGGTTTGTTGGCGTTGTCGAGCGCGATGGGCGCGCTGCCGCCGCTGGAGATCGAGGTCAGGAACATCGTCGCCGTCGCGTCGGTGTCGGCGTCGCACGACTTGTCCGGCGCCTTGCCCGTTGCCGTCGGGACGGTGGTGCAGGTCGATTCGTCGTAGACGACCAGATCGCCGTCGGGCGCGATCGCCGGGTAGTAGCGGTTCTTTCCCAGCTCCGAGGGGACCAGCATCTGCGGCGCCCCCCAGGCCGTGCCGTCGTACTGCACGTAGTCGATCCCGCCGCTGCCGGGACGCTGATCGCTGGTCGGCGCGGTGGCGTCGGCCGAGGTGAACACGATGGTGTTCGGCGCGTCGGTGCTCTTCGACCAGTCGGGGTGATCGCCGCGCAGGCCCCCCAGATCGATCGTCGAGGTGACCATGCCGGTCATCCCGTCGAAGATCGTCAAGTTGACCGGCCCCGCCTGGGCGTAGCTGTTGGTGTTCTGTTTGTCGCCGAACACACCGACGAACTGGGTCCCGTCGCTGTTCCAGGACTCGAACTGGCTGCGCTGGCTGAGCGGATAGGCCTGCAGCGCCGCGTTGTTGGCGATGTCCCACAACAGGAGCCGCCCGTCGCCCTGGCCGTTCGCGCTGACCACCATCTTGGTGCCGTCGGGGGCCAGCGCGTGGCAACCGATGCACGAGGTGACGTTCGTGTTGGCCGGGGTCAGGTAGGCCTGCGCCGACTGCGTGCTGCCCGAGAAGTCCCAGCGCATGATCGCGCTCTTGCCGCTGGTGGTCCAGTAGTAGAGCGCGCCGTCGACGTTGTCCTTCGAGAACTGCATGTGGAAGGGCGTGCTGTCGCCGACGGAAGAGCCGGTGTCGTCGGTGCCCCGGACGACGAGCGACACGTCGCCCTGTCCGGCGTTGCCGGTGGAGATCGCCGACCAGAGCCCGGCGTCGGGCTGGTAGATGCAGCCGCTGACTCCGGTTGGCGCCACACAGCGCACGAAGGCGTTGACGGTCGCGTACTTGCCCGAGAGGGAGACCTCGAACAGCGTGTTGTTGGCGCCCGGCGTGAAGTGGATCTCGATGCCCGTGATGTTGGGCGGGAACAGCACGCCGTCATTCGGGTAGACGAGCCCGGGCGAGCGCGCCGTGTCGTTGTCGGTGGTGGTGAAGATCGACGACGGGTCGGTCGGGACGGAGCCCGTCATTCCCGGATCGGCCCCGGTGAAGGTGTAATAGACGGTCAGCGTCGCGACCGCGCTCACCGCGCCCGAGCTGGCGGTCACCGTCACCACGCCGCCCCTCGTCCCCGTGCTGGTCGCCAGGCCGTTCTTGTCGATCGTGACGATGCCGTTCGGGGAGGCCGCGTAGAGGACCTGGGTGGTCAGATCCACCGTCTGGCCGTTGACCTGACCGGACACGGTGAATTGCTGCGTCTGGGGCGGGCCGCTGTTGGTGACCATCATCGTGGCCGTCGTCGGCGTGATGGTCAGCGAAGACGGTCCCGTCTTCATCATCGTTGCGCCGGCGCCTCCGGTCCCGAGGCCGCCGTCGATCGTCGTCGTGCCTCCGGTCCCGGTGGTCGGCGGGACCGCCGACGGTTTGAACCCGCAGCCAACCGCGGCCGAAGCCGCGATCGCCACGGCTGCCACACGAAGAGTATTCCGGAGGAGGTCGTTGCGCATCTGGGGGCCTCGCATTTCTATGCTTACGGGAAATAGTATTCCCGGAGGCGCCCAGGCGGATCAGTTTCGGGTCGGGCGTGCGTCTGATCGGGGGGGGCGTCCCGCGAACGGATGGTTTTCTACCACCTGGACGGGGGTTCGCGTAAGGCGCTCGATGGCCCGCAGGGAACCGCGCTCTTCCGCGTCACAGAAGGAGAGGGCCACCCCGGAGGCCCCGGCGCGTGCCGTGCGGCCAATCCGGTGCACGTAGCTCTCGGGCTCGTTCGGCAGCTCGAAATTGATGACGTGCGTAATCCCGTCGATGTCGACCCCGCGCGCGGCGATGTCGGTGGCGACCAGGACCCGGACCTGCCCCTGCTTGAAGGCCCCGAGGGCCCGCTGGCGGGCCGACTGCGACTTGTTTCCATGAATCGCGGCGGCGGTGACGCCCGAACGGTCGAGCTGCTCGGCGACCCGGTTGGCGCCGTGCTTGGTGCGCGTGAAGACGAGGACGCGGGTCATCGACGGGTCTCGCAGAACCTCGGAGAGGAGCGCGCGCTTTTGGCTGCGCTCGACGTGCATGACCCACTGGGTGATCCCGTCGGCGGTGCTGGCCACCGGCGCGACCGAGAGCTGCACCGGGTCGACCAGGATCGAATTCGCCAGCTTCAGGATCTCGGTCGGCATGGTCGCCGAGAACATCAGGGTCTGACGCTTGCGCGGCAGCACCGCGATGATGCGCCGGATCGGATCGATGAAGCCCATGTCCAGCATCCGGTCGGCCTCGTCGAGCACCAGCGTCTCCAGTGCGTCGAAGCGGGCGTGCCCCTGGCCCATGAGGTCGATGAGGCGCCCGGGGGTCGCCACGATGACGTCGGTGTTGCGCCGGAAGGCCTCGACCTGCGGGCCTTGCCCGACGCCGCCGAACACGACGGCCGTGGTGAGCGACAGGTGGCGGCCGTAGGTCTGGAAGCTCTCGGCGATCTGCAGCGCCAGCTCGCGGGTGGGGGCGAGGACGAGCGCGCGCGGGCCGCGCTTGTCGGCGGCCCGCTTGGTGCGCGCCAGACGATCGAGGATCGGCAGCGCGAACGCGGCGGTCTTGCCGGTGCCGGTCTGCGCGCAGCCGAGGACATCGTTCCCGGCCAGCAGATGCGGGATCGCCTTCGACTGGATGGGGGTGGGCGTCTGATAGCCGGCGCCGAGGACGGCGCGGCGCAGTGGATCGATGAGCCCGAGGGAATCGAAGGACGAGACGACGGGAGCGGAGATGGGATCGGTCAACGTAGCGGTCATAGAGATGTGGCGTTTTCTTCGAAGCAGCCACCGCCGGATATGCGCCTCCGTCGTGTGATCGACGGGACCAAGCGGGGTCTTCGGTTTTGAGTGCGTGCTGTCCGTGCGAACCCGTTCAGACAGCGACGCCGCCTACCGGTCCCTGGCGCGCTCCGCAGAAATTCGCGGAGGCAGGACAAAACTTAGTGTTGACGAAGGTGACCGACGGGACCGTAAAAGTCAAGGAATGCGGCCGAGCCGCGGGGTGCGCTGCGCTGCCTGGCGGCGCGCGTCGCGCTGCTTTGGGTCAGCCCGACCTTGGCCAACGCCACAAATGAGAGCAGGGCGCCAGCTATGCAAAGACGCAGGCGCGCAGGGGGGTGCATGGTGGCGGCACATGAGTGTTCGCTTAATGAATCGAGCAATTCCGTTCGTCCTGTCGTGCCTCCTCGGTGGAGCTGGCTGCGGGAGCTCCGGGAGCAGCGCGGGGACCGGCGGCAGCGGTGGAATCCGTCCCTGGCACCGGCGGCACGGGCGGCACGGCAGACGGTGGCCTCACGAAGGCGCCGTCCGGCCTCCCCGAGCCCGCGACCAGCGGCGTCGCCCAGCCGTCTGGCACGGCGGGCAGCCTGACCGTCCTGCCCTGGGCCGGCTTCAAGGCCGCCGTCTCCTGGACGTTCGACGACTCCCAGCCGTCGCAGATCGCGCACTACGCGGAGCTGGCGGCCGTCGGCATCCCGATGACCTTCTACATCAGCAGCGGCAACAGCGCGGAGTCGGGCTACGACGCCACCTGGACCCAGGCGGTCGCGGACGGCAACGAGATCGGCAACCACACCGTTCATCACTGCCACGCCGATCTGACCGGCTGCAGCTTCGGCACGGCCGACGGCACGCTCACGCAGGAGCTCGACGACTGCACGAGCTACATCGCCCAGCACTACGCGCCGCAGACGACGGCCTGGACGGCCGCCTCGCCGTTCGGCGACACCGGCTACGACAGCGACGACATGTCGCGGTTCCTGGTGAACCGTGGCGTCGCCGGCGGGACGATCGGCGCGGGAACCAGCGACAACACGGATCCCTTCAACCTCCCCATCTACCTCGCGCAGACCGCCGACACGGCGCTGAACTTCTCGAACCAGATTGACGCCGCGCACACGGCGGGGAAGTGGCTGATCCTGCTGGTGCACACGATCAATCCCACCAGCGACAACTGGTACAACCCGGTCGCCATCACCGACGTGACCGGCGGGATGAGCCACGGCAAGTCGCTCCCCGACGTCTGGAACGATTCGGTCGTCAACGTCGCCGCTTACTGGCGCGCGCAGAAGGTGCTCTCGGCGGTCACTCCGACCACCGCCGGCGGCAGCAGCACCTGGACCTGGACGCTGCCGGCCAACTTCCCGCCGGGCAAGTACCTGCGCGTGACCGTCGCCGGCGGAACGCTGACGCAGGGCTCGACCACGCTGGTCTGGGACACGCACGGCTTCTACGAAGTCGCGCTCGACGCCGGCACGCTCACGCTCTCACCCTGACGAAACAAAACTGGAGGCCCCGCCATGACCCGATCTCGAACTCACGTCGTCGCGCTGCTGGCGATCGCTGCCGGATTGCTCACGGCTTCGCCGGCCTTCGCCGGGTCGTGGCAGAACACCTTCAGCGGGTTCAACACCACCCTCAAGGGGGACCTCTACACCCCCACCACGCCGGCCGCCAAACCCGCGATCCTCGTCGTGATCCACATGTGCAGTGGGCACTCGACGACCGTCCACGGTTGGTTCGACTCCTACGCGGACGCGAACGGTTTTTACCTCATCGCTCCGGACGCCGGAAAGAACTGCTTCGACGCCAGCGCCGCCCGGACCGGTGACAAGGCCGCCGTCGTCGCGATGGTCAACTACCTGATCACCAACAAGGGCGCCGACGCGAGCCGCGTCTTTGCCGCGGGAATGTCTTCGGGCGGGTGCATGACCAACACGCTCCTCGCCGTCTATCCCGACGTCTTCGCCGGCGGCTCGGCGATGCCCGGTTTCCCGGCCGGGACCTGGCCCGCGGGCGACACGAGTTGCATGAAGTGTGGGACCCAGCCGCCCACCATGACGGGCGCACAGTGGGCAGCGCTGGCGACCAACGTCTTCAAGTGGAGCGGTCAATATGGCTGCTCTCAGCAATGGGTCGGCGGCGGCGACCAGTACAACTTCAACGGCTATCTCCCCGCGGTGGTGCTGCAGTGGACCACCCTCGCGAACCTGGGCGCCGCGACGTCCGAGGCCAGCTGGAGCGACCACTCGGGTTGGACGCGAACCGTCTACAAGGACAGCGCCGGAAACGTCCGGCTCGAAACGAACCTTGGTCCGTCCGGCCAGATGCACGACCTCGAGACCGTGAACCCGAAGCTCTATCAGGACGTCATCACATTCCTGGGCCTCGACAAGCCCACCGGCGCTTGTGGCCTCACCACCAGCACCACCACCGGCTCAGCCGGAACCAGCGGTGGAACTGGCACCGGCGGCGCGGCCGGCGCGAAGGGGACTGGCGGCGCGACCGGCACCGGTGGCGCTGCGGGCGCGAAGGGCACGGGCGGCGTGACCGGCACGGGCGGCGTGACGGCGACCGGGGGCGTGACCGGCACCGGGGGGGCGACGAGCACCGGCGGTGTGACGGGCACCGGTGGCGTGAAGGGCACCGGCGGCGTAACGGGCACCGGTGGCGTGACGGGCACGGGCGGCGCGACGAGCACCGGTGGCGTGACGGGCACCGGCGGCGCGGCGACCGGCGGCGTCAGCGGCGAAGGGGGCACGACGGGCACGGGCGGGACGGAGACCGGAGGCACGACGGGCGAGGCTGGCAACGCCGGGTGCAGCTGCGCGGTCGAAGCGGGTCGCGGTCAACGCGGACCGCTCGTGATCCTGCTCGGGATCGCCTTCGCGGTCGCAGCGCGACGGCGCCGCTCGCGCAGGTAGCGCGCCGGACGAATTGGCACGCCGATTTGGCACTCTGCCAGCGGCGTCCTGGCCAAGATTTCCCAACCCGCGGCCGTCGACACCCGACGGCCGCGGTCGTCCGTTCTGGCACACGGCCTGCTAGCTCAACGGTCGTGGGTGAGCTCACTGGCTCGCTGATCCTGCTCGGCGCGGCGATTCCTTACGTCGTCGAGGTCCTGCGCCAGGTTCCTCTCCAGGCGCGCGTCATGGCGGCGATGCCGCCGGCGACGCGCGCGGCGCTGCCACCTCACCCGCGCCGCCCCTGGCTGACGGTCTTCGGCTCGGTCCGGTTTTTCCTGGCGCTGTTTCGCTGGGCGCTGCGCGACGCGCCCGACGATCCGCGCGAGATCCTCGCGCTCAAACGAAGGATGCGATGGAGCGGGCTTCGAGAGCAGTTGTTCGCGCTCATGTTCGTGACGGTGCTGGTGATGCTCGTCAAGGCGGGGTGGCGCCCAGTCTGGCCGTGAGCTGTTCGGAGGGTGCTCCGGACACCCACAGACCATGCGACGCATTTCACTCTCGGTGGTGGCCCTGGTGCTTGTCGGTGCTCTCGGCACGGTGATCGGTTGCGCGAGCGGCGACACCGCCACCACGGGGACGGGCGGCTCGAGTGCGAAGGGAAGCGGCGGATCGTCGAGCACCGGGGGGACGACCGGGACCGGCGGGACGCCGAGCACGGGCGGCGTCACGGGCACGGGCGGGGCGCCCGCCACGGGCGGCGTGACCGGCACGGGGGGCGTCGTCGCCACCGGCGGCGTCACCGGCACGGGCGGGACGCCGAGCACGGGCGGCACCACCGGGACGGCCGGCGCCAAGGGCACTGGCGGGACGCCGAGCACGGGCGGTACGACCGGCACTGGCGGGACGCCGAGCACGGGCGGCACGACGGGCACCGGGACGGGAGGCGCGACGGGCATCGGCGGGACGACCGGCACTCTCGCGGCGTGCGGTGTCGCCGCCAGCTCTGGCGTGGCGATCGCCAAAGGCGGTGCCTGCACCAGCACCGACACCCAGGCGTGCACCAACACCTGCGGTCCCGAGAAGACCGGCACCAAGACCGAGACCTGCACGGCGACCGCCACCGCGGCGGGCACCTATTCCGAAGCGGGCTGCACCTTCTCCACCACCACGAACTTCATGTGTTACGCGATCCCGACTGCGGCGGCCGCCTCGACGATGTGCCCGACGACGGCGCCGACGGCCTCCAGCGCCTGCAGCATCGCCGACTGCATCGTCTGCGGCGGGCCGAGCGCCAGCAACGCCACCGGCACGGGTTACCTCGACTCGAAGGGCAAAGCGAATACCGGCTACTGCGTCTGCCAGGCGAGCGGCACGTGGAGCTGCGCTTCGGCCACGGCCTGGCCCTGTCCGACTGGAACTGGCTGCTGACCTACGGCGCGGCCGCCTGGCGGCGGTATTGTTCAGCGCCCAGGCGGTAGAGCACGTGGCGACGCATCGGACTTTGCGGCGGAATGTTGGGGTGGTCGAAGTCGTCCGCGGCGTCGCGGGACATCCCCAGCTTCTCCATCACGTGGCGTGACCGCGCGTTGTCCGGGGTCGTCATCGAGATGATCTCGGCGAGGCGCAGCGTCTCGAAGCCGAACGCCAGCGCGGCCCGCGCCCCCTCGGTGGCGTAGCCGCGCCCCCAGGCGTCGTGCGCCAGGCGCCAGCCGATCTCGACGCAGGGGGTGAAGTGCGCCGAGAAGTTCGGCACGCCGAGGCCGATGAAGCCGATGAAGGGGGCGCCGCCGGCGATCTCGGCGGCCCACAGCCCATGGCCGAGCTGGTCGAAGGCCTCGCGAATTCTCCGGGCCGAGCCGTCGCTCTCGGCGCGCGACAGGCAGGAGGGGAAATGCGCGCGGACCCGCGGATCGGCGTTGAGCGCGGCGAACGGCGCGAGGTCGTCGTCGCGCCAGGGACGCAGGAGGAGGCGCTCGGTCCGCAACACGACGGGATCGCCCACGCCGGGCAGCATAGCTGCTAACCGGACGACGCGGCGCGGACGACGCGGTTTCGCCCCTCGGCCTTGCCGGCGTAGAGCGCCTCGTCCGCCTTCTTGAGGCAAGCGTCGACGCGCATCGGGCGATCGAACACCGCGACGCCGAAGGTGAGGGTGAGGCTCTCGCTCGAGACCCGCGATCTCGGGCAGCCGCGCCTCGACCGTGACGCGCAGCCGGTCGGCGACCTCGCAGGCGGTGACGAGATCCGTCTCGGGGAGCAGGAGCAGGAACTCCTCGCCGCCCCAGCGGGCGACCGCGTCGTGGCCGCGCAGCCGCTCGCCGAAGAGGCCGGCCACGGCGCGCAGCACGCGGTCACCGGCGGCGTGTCCGTGGGCGTCGTTGATCCGTTTGAAGCGATCGACGTCGGCCATGACGACGCTGAACGGGCGGCCGGTGCGCTGGAATCCCTGCGCGGCCTCGCGCAGACGCTGCTCCATCGAGCGCCGGTTGAGCAGGCCCGTCAGCGGATCGGTGTGCGCCATCGACTCCATCCGGCGCTCGGCGGTCGTCGACGCTCTCCGAAAGTAGAAGGTGACCAGCGCCAGGGCCAGCAGGGGAATCGCCAGGTTCCCGTAGCGCCAGATCGCCGGGAGTGGGTCGCCCGGGGGCAGGGCGCCCATGGCCGCGCCCTCGGGAGCAAACGTGCGCAGCGCCAGCAGCGCCGCGCAGATGCCCATCGAGAGGATCGCCACGGTGCGGCTCGCCAGGCGATCGTTGAACATCACGAACGGGATGAGCGGGACGAGGTAGTACTGAAACCCGCTCGCCCAGCCGAGCGCGGCGACGGCCAGGAGCGCGTGCGCGACCACCTCCAGGGTGATGAGCCACATGGCGAGCGTGCTGCGCCCGCGCCGGTTGACGAGCGCCGCCGCCAGCCAGAGCGCCACGCTGAGCACGTTGAAGGCCGCCAGGCGCGGGTGCCCGCCGAACGCGAACATCGGAACGAAGCCGGCGTGGGCGGCGATGCCGACCCAGGCCACGTGACGGACGACGGCGGCGATCCGCGGCGGCGGCGCCACCACCGCCGGGATGCCCGCCGTTACCCGACGAACCGGTCCGGTGGCGTGTGTGCCGGTGTTTGGCACGCGGTGACGCCAGGATACGGAGCGCGGCGTTTCAAGTCAAAAGCCGCGGC
The DNA here is from genome assembly GCA_963819375.1 of uncultured Pseudomonadota bacterium. Classification (GTDB taxonomy): domain Bacteria; phylum Myxococcota_A; class Polyangia; order Fen-1088; family Fen-1088; genus JADGRB01. The sequence continues at coordinate 375,264 of CAWFVU010000002.1, forward strand.
CTCAAGACGGCGCGTTCGCCAGGCTGACGGCGTTCGGCAGGCTCTCGTCGTCCGTCGGGCCATGGCCGCCCGCCTCCTCGGGGTGATAGCCCGCTTCGCCGTGCTCGGCGTCGTCGAGACCGAGCTCTTCGGTGTCGACGTTGGGCCGAAGACCCATCGTCGCCTTGAGCGCGAACCCGATCACCGTCGTCGCCGCGATCGACAGCGCCAGCGTCAGGCCCATCGCCTTCAGTTGCTCGAGCCAGAGCGTCTTGCCCCCGAGATGGGCGAGGTTGGGATTGGTGCCGGCGTCGGCGAAGAATCCGGTCAGGAGCGCGCCGAGCGTGCCGCCCACACCATGGACGCCGAAGGTGTCGAGCGCGTCGTCGTACCGGAAGAACGCCTTCAGCTTCGTGCAGGCAACGAACGGGACAATCCCGGCCAGGACGCCGATGGCGACCGCTCCGCTCGGCGTGACGAACCCCGAGGCCGGCGTGATCACGACCAGCCCCGCGACCGCGCCGGAGCAGAACCCGAGCACCGTGGGCTTGCCGCGCGTGAGCCACTCGAGCGCCGGCCAGATGGCGGCGGCGACGGCGGTCGCCAGCGTGGTCGCCGTGAAGGCGTTGGCGGCGATCCCGTCGGCGGCGAGCGCGCTGCCGGCGTTGAACCCGTACCAGCCGACCCAGAGCATGCCGGTGCCGACCATCGTCAGCACCACGCTGTGGGGAAGGAACGCGCGCCGCCCGAAGCCGGTGCGCCGGCCGAGGATCAGGCAGAGCACCAGCGCCGACCAGCCGGACGACATGTGGACGACGGTGCCGCCCGCGAAGTCGATCGCCTTGATGGCGGCGGTCGGGTTGGCGAGGCCGTTCATCATCCCGTCGACTCCCCAGATCATGTGCGCCAGCGGGAAGTAGACGACGAACATCCAGATCGCGATGAAGGTCATGACCGCGGCGTACTTCATCCGTTCGGCGATCGCGCCCACGATCAGCGCCGGCGTGATGATCGCGAACATGAGCTGGTACATCGCGAACACGTTCTGCGAAACCCACGGCGCGTAGTCGCCGTTGGGCGCCGACGTGACGCCATGGAGCAGCGCGAACTTCAGACCGCCGATGATCGAGCGTGCCTTTGCTGAACGCCAGGCTGTAGCCGCAGAGCCACCAGAGGATCGTGACCAGCCCGGCGCAGCCGAGGCACTGCGCCATCACCGAGAGGATGTTCTTCCGGCGCACGAGCCCGCCGTAGAAGAGCGCCAGCCCCGGCAGGGTCATGAACAACACGAGCGCCGTCGACGTCATCATCCAGGCGTTGTGCCCCGGGCCCGATGACATCAGGGCGGTCGGCGTTCCGTTCCTGACGTAGGCCTCGAGATCGGCGACGCGTGTGGCGAGATCGGCTGGGGCATCCATGCAACGAAACTTCGGCCATCGCAGCGCCGTCAATCAAGCGAATTGACGGTCCCGACCTCCAGAATAAACGTGGCAGAAATGCGAAGGAAACAAGTCAGAAATAAATGCAGCAAATCGCGACAGCGGGCGCCGCCGGGGCGCGACGCTCAGCGCTTCGCTTCGAGCGAGAGCGTCAGGCGGGCCGCCGTGATGGAGGCGAACCCGATCGAAAGGGCGGCGGCCGCGATCCCCAGCACGATCGACCCCTTCGACGCGTGACCAGCCTTGAGGATCCACTGGAATGGAAAGGCCATGCCCAGCGCCATCCCGGCCATGCCGCCGAGGATCGACGTCATCCTGCAGTTGTTCGAGAGATCGTAGTGACCGCCGCAGGCCTTGCAGACGAGGAATCGATTGTTCTCGCGGGAGGGGAGCAGGTTCCACATGGTGAGGCCGACCGATTTCCCGCAGTGCGGACAGGCATCCTTGGCGTGCGTTGCTTCTGGGCTCATTGCACCGGCGAGCTTACCAGGGAGACACGTCGCCTGAGCACTTGCATCGGAGCGCGACCTCAAGAACGATGAGGGGCGTGAAATTCGGGCTCTTCGTCGATCCGGACACCACCCGCTACAGCGGTCTGCGCCTCCGCCGTCTCAAGGAGGCGATCAAGGACTCACAGGTCGTCGACGCGCTCGTCGAAGAGCTCGAGGTCACGGGGGCGACCGGCGGCAACAAGATGGCGGCGATCGAGCGCCGGATCGAAGAGCTCCGCGCGACGAAGAGCTCGCTCTGGTTCGAGGTGGCGGCCCCCGAGGTGCTGGCGGCGTCGATCTTCAGGGCCAAGAAGCTTCAAGGGCCGGTCGTCGACGATCTCTTCAAGCGCGTCGCCCGCGTGCAGCAGCTGGCCGCGCCTCTCGCCACCTGGCTGGACATGGCCGGCCTGACCCCTCACCCGGGGAGCGCGCCCGGCCTTGGCCGCGCGAACCTCATCGGCTACCGGGGCGGGGGGATGCTTGTCCGGAGGGCGGGTGGTCGGGGATCGAGGCGACCAACGACGTCGAACGAGCTTGGCCGCGCGCTCGATGAGCCCAAGAGCGGCGCGCGACAAGTTGACCGCGTCGTACCTCGCCTGCACGCCCGCGCTGGTGGCCGAGCTCCTCTGGGCGCGCACCGCCGTCAGCCCCGCGCTGGGAGGCGGACGCTGCTTCGCGCGAAGGTGCAGGCGGGGGGATTCGGTCTGTTGCTGGTCGAGGGTGACGCCGTCGCGCAGACGGTCCTGCCGCTGGAGCGAAAGCTCGACGCCGGGAAGCTGGCGGCGATCGCCACCGCGCTGCAGTCGTCCAAGCCCGGCGGCTAGCCGCCGCAGGTCGTTCAGCCGAGGTCGAAGACGAGAACTTCGGCCGGCTCGCTGGCCCGGATCGCGACGCGGGCTTCGTCGCTGACCGACGCGCCGTCACCGGTGGCCAGCGACGTGCCGTTGACGTCGACCGCTCCGCGCGCCACCTGAACCCAGGCGTGCCGGAGCGGGCGCAGCGAATGCGCGATCTCGCGGCCCGCGTCGAGCCGCGCGACGTAGAGCTCGGCGTCCTGATGCACGGTCACCGCGCCGTCGCGCCCGTCCGGGGAGGCGATGAGGCGGAGCTGGTTGTGCATCGACTCGGGCGCGAGCGTCTTCTGCTCGTAGCCGGGCTCGATGCCGCGGCGGTCGGGGAGGATCCAGATCTGCAGGAAGTGCACGAAGTCGGTCTTCGAGTGGTTCCACTCGCTGTGCGTGACGCCGGTGCCGGCGCTCATGCGCTGGACGTCGCCCGGACGAATCACCGAGCCGGTCCCCATGCTGTCCTTGTGACCGAGCTCGCCGTCGAGAACGTACGACACGATCTCCATGTCACGGTGCGAGTGGGTGCCGAACCCGCTCTCGGGCTTCACGCGATCCTCGTTGATGACGCGCAGGGCGCGAAAGCCCATGTGCCCCGGATCATGGTATTCGCCGAACGAAAACGTATGCTGGGTGTCGAGCCAGCCGTAGTTCTCGTGTCCCCGCTCCCCGGCACGCCTGACGCTGATCATGCCCATGTTCTATCGCAGGTCCTGGGCGCGCGCACCGGCCGAAGGCGCTGGCGTGGCACGTCGACCTCGGGATATCATTTTTCCCATTCGCCGGTTGCTGGCACTGAGCGCGCTGTGCGGTTGGTCTGGCAGCTGGCGCGTGCGGCGGCGGCGACAGCGTCCGGCCGGTGCTGCCACAGGTGGTCGACGTCGGTGGGACGTTCCTGGCGTCCCCCAAGGTCCAGCCCGTCCTCTATCGCAGGCGACAGCGGGGCCACCGACATCCTGGCCTTTCTGCAGGAGCTGGCCACCACCAGCTACTGGGGGCAGGCGACCTCCGAGTATGGGGTCGGTCCGCTCACGGTCCTTCCCCCCGTCATGCTGTCCGACCCGGCGCCGAAGTCGGTCACCGACGCGATGCTGGAGTCGAGCCTCGCCGACAACACCTCCGGCGCGAACCCGGCCTGGGGCACCGCCGATCCGACCACCATCTATCTGTTCGTGCTCCCCGAGGGGACCATCGAGTCGGACGCCGAGGGCGCGTGCTGCACCGACTACGACGGGTATCACTATCAGGCCGACGTGAGCGTGGGCGCGAAGGTGGTGACGGTGCCTTACGCGCTCTCCTGCGCCTGTCCGGGCTTCGATGGGCCCGAGCGTCACCGACCTGCAGGAGCGCACGATCGATATGAGCCACGAGCTGGTCGAGACGGCGACCGATCCTTTCCCCGACAGCGATCCGGCGTACACGCAGGAGGATGACGCCGACATCGTCTGGACGCTGGTGACCGACGGCGAGGTCGCGGACATGTGCGAGTTCAACGACGACGCCAACCTGATCCCGCCCGGCTCGACCTACATGGTCCAGCGGTCCTGGTCGAACGCGGCCGCCGCGCGCTTTGAAAACCCGTGCGTTCCGGCGCTCACCACGACCCCCTACCTCAACAGCTTCCCCCGGCTCGGGAACGTCAGCTACGCCGCCGGGCATATCACCACGCAGGGGATCCGGATCCCGCTCGGGCAGAGCCAGACGATCGATGTCGCGTTGCTGAGCGGGACGCCCATGGCCCAGCCTTGGGGCGTCGCCGCCTATGACTATGACGAGGCGATCCTGGGCCTCACCGCCGACTCCACGCTCATGCCGGCCAGCTTCGACGGCGGCAACGGCGACTCTTTCCGTCTCACGATCAGCCCGACCGGCGCCGACTCCTATCTGAACGGCGAGGCCTTCATTATCTGGTCCGACTACGGCAACCCGGGGGATCCCGACTTCGAGAGCCAGCTGACGATGGGACTGATTACAAATTAGTTTGAGCCTTCGAAGGGCGCCGCCGGCACTTCGAGAGGCCGACATGTTGCGCCTCATCATCGTCAGTTCGGGGATTGTTGCTCTGGCGGCGGTCGGCTGCGGGGGAGGGTCGCAGTCGCGGCCATCGACAGATGCCGGCGGGCGTGACGGGGCGACCGACCGAGCCCAGCCGCCGAAGGTCGACGGAGCCTCGGACGGCCGCGATGCCGGAACGATGGACGCCCCTGCCGTGCGGACCGACGCGGCGACGGCGCAGACCTACGCGCTGACGGTGACGGCGGTCGACACGACCTTCGTGACCGAGGACCACTTCATCGCCGCGGTCGAGATGCAGCTCTCCGGCGAGCCGTTCGCCGAGGCGATGGGGCGCGATCTCGGCGGCTACAGCCGCGACTACGCCTGCCAGGACGCGGGCTGCCAGGCCAGCGTCTACACCGATCCCAGCTCGGCCGACGGCGTCAGCGTCATCGACCTGCCCGGTTACGGCTCGGGGGTCGAGTCGTACGAGTACTCGAAGCAGCCGATGAACAACATCGCCTTCGAGTCGGGCGCCGGGACCTCGCTGCTGTTCGGGCCGGTGCTGAACCCGACCGGCGCCACCGGCACCGACGCGCTGGCGCTCGGCGCAGACCTGGTTCACGCACATGGGCGGCGGCAGCAACGCCTACGCCTACGTGACGGCGCCGGGGCCGAGCAATCCGCTCGGCTGGGCGGGGCTCTGGCCCGTCCTCCAGCCGTTTGTCTCGTGGGACCCGACGATCGCCCCCACCAACAACGCCGCCGCCTGTCAGCTCACCTCGGACGACAACCCGGGGAGGCACGCCGCGCTCTACTCCGACGACTACGAGTGCGACTACACGACGCTGAACCTGCCCCACCGCGACACGCAGGTGAAAAAGACGATCGGGCCGGGGTCGTCGGGGTGGACCGACTGGAAAGAGGCGCTCTGGACGCTCAATTACCTGCAGGTGATGCACAACGTGAAGGAGGCCGCCGTCGATTCGGTGGCCGACAGCGCGATGGCCGAGGTCGGGATCCCCGGCAACGGCGTCACCGGGAACATCCTCCCCGGCACCTACCTCGGCTCCAGCAACGTCGAGGGCTTCCAGGCCGGCAACTTCATCCAGATTCTCGACAACCAGGCGGCCGAGTGGCTGCTCCAGCTCACGACCACCGACGGTGCGGCGCTCGGCGGGTTCGCCACCCTCGCCGACGCGCTCAACTACAGCCCGACGTCGACGGCGCGCTGGTTCCCGGCCTCGATCGGCGTCACCGAGACCGCCGACGCCAGCGGCTTCCCGCGGCCGAGCGGCTACGCGATCGCCTCGGCTGACAGCCACCTGCATCGATCTGGCCGGCCTGCTCGGCGCGTACGCCAGCGTCTACGCGCTGACCGACCAGTCGAACAGCGACGTCGGCGGCAGCCAGCCGGTCGAGGTCTACTTCGACGGTGATCCGTTCCCGGTCCAGAACCAGACGCCCGACGGCTCTCCCACGCTGCACGACCGCGCGCTCGGAATGATCCGCGTCGCCGTCGTGAACATGGATCGGTTCCATCTCGATGCGGCGAGCGGTCTTCCCGTCGACGACGCCAAGCTGGCGAGCGGCAAGCTCGCGCCCGGGACGACGCTGTCGTCCGACGTGGCGGCCTACACGCTGCTCTCGCTGCGCACGGCGCGGCGCGCGCTCGACTCCGAGCTCACGCTCTACGCCAACACCAGCCCCGACACGCAGGGGATCCCGTCGCCGCTCGACAGCTTCTCGATGGTCGACGGCGTCACCTTCGCCGCGCGGCTCGACGCGCTCATCACGGTCCTCTCCAACGCCTTCTACGACAAGCTGACGACCGCGGCGGGCGTCGCCTACGCGGGATGGGACGTGGCGGGCGGAAAACCGACCGACGGGGGGACCAGCCTCGACGCGCACAGCGCCGCCGTGCGCGGCCTCCTGGTCGCCTACCTCGCGACCGGCCAGACCAAGTTCCGCGACCGCGCCGCGCAGGTCTTCGCGCACCTCGACGGCACGTTCTACGACGCCGCCGCGCGCATCTACCGGCCGACTGCCGGCGACACGTCGCGGACGGTGACCTTCACGCCGCGGCGGTTCGGCCTGCTGCAGGGCGCGCTGCGCGACACCTACGAGCTCATCGCCGCGCTCCCCGGGCAGGACGTGCTGGCGGCGCAGCTCCTCGATCGCGTGGGGCGCCTCGACAAGCTGGTGCTGAACGGCTGGGACGACCGCAACCAGAACCAGATCGTCGACTGGCCCGGCGAGTGCGCCCAGCTGGGCACCGGCCCCGACGGTCAGCCGATGGGGAAGGGGGCGCTGCAGATGGCCGAGCGGACGCTCTCGGGTGAGACCGGCTCGCTCGCGCCGTTCACGCCGGACGCCGGCGATCGCGTGATCACCACCGATCGCGAGCACGACTGCGTGCCGGAGATCTCGGCGGCGAAGCTCCCCTCGGCGCTCGCCAACTCCGTGACGTTCACGCTCACCGCGCGCTGACGCACCCCGGGAAGTCCGGGCACCGGGGTGCGAATTCTGAGCCATCGGGTGACGGGGTAGGCACCTCGCCTCTATCTACACTCCGGAGGAGACAATGCGCCCGACCCGTCGATCGTCGCTGTTGAAGCTCTACTTGGCCGCCGCCTTGGCGCTGGCCGTGATCGGCGCCGTGAAGCCCGCGCGCGCGCAGGGGACCTGGACGCAAGTGTCGTCGACCGGAGGGTGCGCGAACGCGTTCGGGCTCTGGCTCCTCACCGACGGGCGGGTCCTCGCCCACGGTTGTGGAGGCCTCAACACCTGGCAGATCCTGACGCCCGACAAGGCGGGGAACTACGCCACCGGCACCTGGAAGGCCGCGGCCAGCAGCGCGCACGCACGCGGCGGCGCGCAGCAGCACGTCCTCAAGGACGGGCGCTTCTTCGTGGGGGGCGGCGAGTACATCGACGGCCCGGCCTGCACGCCGGCGCTCTGCAACACGGCCGAGATTTACGATCCCGTCTCCAACACCTGGAAGAACACGGCGAACGCGCCGCATGACATCGGCGACACCGGGAGCACGACGCTCGCTGACGGAACGATCCTCGAGAGCACACGCGCCGGCAACTCGATCACGATCTACGATCCCACCACGGACACCTGGACCGCCAAGGCGTCGAATACGCTCGGCAGCGGCGACGAGAACGCCTGGGCGTCGCTGCAGAACGGGGACGTGCTGGCCGTCGGCTACGCCACCTCGGGCGCCCAGATCTACATCCCCTCGATGGACAAGTGGGTGAAGACCACCGTCCCCGCCGGCTTCAACACCGGCGACATGGCCGGCATCTCGCAAATGTTCGACGGCCGCGTCTACGTCTACGGCCTCAACAGCAAGGCCTACATCTGGACGCCGGGCGCCAGCGTGACCGACCCCGGGACCTGGACGACGACCGCGCTCATCACCACCAACGGCGCGACGGAGAATGAGGACGAGTACACCGACACCCTGCCGAACGGCATGGTCTGGAGCGCGCTCGTGGCGAAGATGTACGGGCCGAGCGTCGTGCTGCAGCAGTTCGATCCGACCACCAACACCGCCACGGCGGTGACGGGGCAGCCCAAAGAGACCAACCCCGATCCGATCGACTACCTCAACTTGCCGAACGGGCAGGTCATGATCACGGTCGAGTCGGGCTCGCACAACTGGGTCTTGACGCCTGACGGGCAGCCGCAGGACGCCTGGCGCCCGACGGTCACGTCCGTCACCTACAACAGCGCGACCAACACGTACACGCTGACCGGCACGCAGATCAGCGGCCTCATCAACGGCGGCGATGAGGGTGACGACATGACGATGGCCGAGAACTACCCGATCATCTGGCTCAAGGACAGCTCGGGCAACGTCACCTACTGCAAGTCCTTCAACTTCAGCAACATGATGCCGAGCAAGGGGAGCGCGCCCGAGACGGCTGACTTCACGGTGCCGAGCACGATCACCACCGGCTCGTACCAGCTTTACGTTTCGGCGGTCGGCGTGATCTCGAAGACCGCATTCCCATTCACCGTCGGTCAGAGCACCACCACCGGCGCGGCCGGAGCCAGCGGCAGCACGGGCGGCACGACCGGCACTGGCGGCGCCACCGGCGGCGCGAGCGGCATGGCGGGCAGCAGCGGCAAGGGGGGAACGACCGGGAGCGGTGGCACGACGACGACCGGGACCGGCGGCACGACGACGACGGGGACCGGCGGCACGACGACGACGGGGACCGGCGGCACGACGACGACGGGAACCGGCGGCACGACGACGACGGGGACCGGCGGCACGACGACGGGGACCGGCGGCACGACGACGACGGGAACCGGTGGCACCACGACGACGGGAACCGGCGGCACAAACGGCACGGGCGGTTCTTCGTCGACGGGCGGTGCGACCGGCAGCGGTGGAACCACCAGCGGCGAAGGCGGAACGACGGGGGAGACCGGCGCGACGAGCGGCTGCTCGTGCGCCACGGCGCCCGGCGCCGGGTCCAACCTCACCGCGCTGTTCGGCTTCCTGGCCATCGGCCTCGTCGGCGCGCGCCGACGGCGGCGACCGCGCTGACCCGGCGATGAGGTGAGCGCCGGTCAGCGGAGCCGCGGAACAACCAGCCGCTGCGCCTGGGCCTCGGCCTGCCGCCACACGGTGCCGGCCGTCACCCGCGCGGTCGGCGAGAACCAGGCGAAGGTCAACGCGGCGGCGAAGGCCAAAAGGGCGATCCGTCTCGGAACTCGGTAAATGTGCCGCGTCATCCGCCGAATGCTCCGGCGCGTGGGCCGACCCGCAGGCGCGGTCGGCCGGCGGGTGTCATCCCTGTCGAAGGGGTTCGTCGGCGGTTCGAACTCGACCACGCGGATCGGTGGCGGCTCGTCCATCTCTTCCGTGTAGACAGTCTCGGCCGACACGGCGGGCTCGCCGACCTCGCCAAGTTCGCCGACCTCGCCGCTTTCGCCGACTTCCGAGAGCGTCACGGGCACGCCCTCGATCGCCTGGCGAAGAGCGGCCGCGAACTCCATCACGCTGGAAAAACGTTCGGACGTTTGCTTGGCGAGCCCTTTCATGATGACCGCGTCGACCGCAGGCCCGAGGCGCGGGACCAGCGCCGCCGGCGGTGGCGGATCCGCGTGCACCACCTGGTAGAGGACGGCGATCGGATCGTCGGCGCGGAACGGTTCGCACCCGGTGAGCAACACGTAGGCGATGGCCGCCAGGGAAAACTGATCGCTGCGCGAATCGATCTCCTCCCTGAGGCCGCGGGCTTGCTCGGGCGCCATGTACTGCGGTGTCCCCGCCACCTCGGCGCCGTTCGTCAGCCGCGGGCGCCAGCTCGCCTGCGAGATCCCGAAGTCGAGCACCTTCACGAAATCCTTCACGCCGTCTCCCGAGAGCAGCATGACGTTGTCCGGCTTGAGATCGCGGTGGACGATCCCGCGGACATGGGCCGCGTGCAGGGCCTGCGCGATCTGCTCGACGATGCCAACCGCGGCGGCCGGGGAGAGCTCTCCGGCGTCGTTGATCCGCTTGGAGAGCGACTGCCCCTCGAGCATCTCCATCACCAGGTAGGGGTATCCCTGATCCGTGACGTTGAAGTCGAGCACCTGCACGATGTGCGGGTGGCGAAGCGTCGCGGTGATCTCCGCTTCCTGCCGGAAGCGCGACAGCACCTCCGCGTTCTTCTGGAGGCCGCGGTGAAGAACCTTGATCGCGACCTGAGCGGGAAGGCGCGTGTGATCGGCCAGGAAGATCTCCCCGCATCCGCCTTCCGCGATCGGGCCGACGATCCGATATGTCCCCTGGAGGATCGTTCCCGGGGTGAACTCGGAGAGCGCGAAATTCCGTTCGGTGTTCATCTCGCCGGGTGTGCCGGTGCAGCCGGCGTGCCGTGCGGCATTGCTGGGCCCTTGGCGGGCCTGACCGGTGGGGAACGTTCCCCGAAGGGAAGCCCTGCCCCGTGCGAGGTCCGGTTTTCGTAACGTCGCCTGTATCAACGGCTGAGAATGCCGCGAGATCAGGCGCTGCCTGACTGGCACGGCGGTTGTATCCAGTCTTCGGCAGGAGGCCAACCATGCTTTGGACAATCGCTCTCATCCTTCTTGTTCTCTGGGCGCTCGGCCTCGTCAGCTCGGTGACGATGGGCGGCTTCATTCACTTGCTGCTCGTCGCCGCAATCGTGCTGGTGCTGGTGCGCCTCATTCAGGGAAGACGCGTCGTCTGACGGTGTCCGACCTCGGGCCTTGGGCCAGCGGCGCGCTCTCCCCGTCATGAACGCGCGGGGAGCGCGCCGCTGAGCTTTCATGCCAAAAAGGTCTCCCAGCTCGACCAAAAATGTCGATTTTCAAGCTGGGACCTAGCCGCTTTGCGGGAACGACCTAAGTTCCCTGCCAGCCCGAACCTTGGAGATCTCTGCGGATGGCAGGAAACGGCGATAATACGAAAGCGGCGACTGGAATCGCCGGCTTGGACGACGTGCTGCGGGGGGGATTCCCCGCCGACCGCGTCTATCTCATCCAGGGCGACCCGGGCTCCGGAAAGACCACCCTCGGCCTGCAGTTTCTGCTCGAGGGTCACCGGAAGGGCGAGACCGGGATGTACGTCAGCCTCTCGGAGACCCGGGACGAGATCGTCGCCGTGGCGCGCTCCCACGACTGGTCCCTCGACGGCATCCGGATGTTCGAGATGCAGCAAGTGGCGCCGCAGCTGTCCGACGAGGCCGAGAACACGCTCTTCGAGCCCTCCGAGGTCGAGCTGCGCGAGATCATGCAGCGGCTGCTCGGCGAGATAGAACAGTCCAAGGCGAGCCGGGTGGTGTTCGATTCGCTCTCCGAGCTGCGCCTCTTGGCGCAACACCCTCTGCGCTATCGCCGACAGATCCTCATGCTCAAGCAGTTCTTCGCCGGGAAGCAGTGCACCGTGCTCTTCCTCGACGACAGGACGGCGCCCGAGGACGACCGGCAGCTCCAGAGCATCGCTCACGGCGTCATCATGCTCGAGCAGCAGGCCTCCGATTACGGGAACGAGCGGCGACGGCTGCGGGTGGTCAAGGTGCGAGGTCTTCAGCCACGCGGCGGCTATCACGAGCTGACGATCGTCAAGGGCGGGCTGCGGGTCTTCCCGCGTCTGGCGGCGTCCGAGCAGCCGCGAAAGTTCGATCAGACAATCCTCCCGAGCGGCGTGGCCGATCTGGACGCGCTGCTCGGCGGCGGCGTCGATCGCGGGACGGCCACGTTGATCATCGGGCCGGCGGGTTCGGGCAAGTCGACCCTGGCGCTCCGCTATGCGCTGTCGGCCGTCGCGCGCGGCGAGCACGTCGTCGCTGTTCGCCTTCGACGAGCGGATCCAGACGCTTCACCTGCGGGCCCGCGGCCTCGGGCTCGATCTCGAGGGGGCCATCGCGAGCGGCCGTTTCCTCATCAAGCAGATCGATCCAGCAGAGATGGGCCCGGGGGAATTCGTGGCCTCGGTCAACGAGGCCGCCCTCGAGGCCAAGACGAGGGTCATCATCATCGACAGCCTCAACGGTTACCTGAACGCGATGCCCGAGGAGCGAGCGCTGGCGTTGCAGCTGCACGAGCTGCTGACGGTGCTTGGGCCAGCGCGGGGTGTCGACGTTCCTGCTGATGGCCCAGCACGGCATCCTGGGACCGGCGATGGTGAGCCCGATCGACGTCAGCTACCTGGCCGACACCGTGGTCATGTTGCGCTACTTCGAAGCCGAGGGCGCGATCCGAAAAGCGATCTCGGTCGTCAAGAAGCGCAGCGGCATGCACGAGGAGACCATCCGCGAATACCGCATGGGTCCGCCGGACGGTGTCAGCGTGGGGAAGCCGCTCACCGGGTTCCGGGGCGTGCTGACCGGCGTTCCCAGCTATGTCGGCACCGCCGAGGCGCTCGTCGCCACGAAACCAGGTCCAGGCGAAAAGAGGTGAGCTCGGCCAGAACACATTCTCTGACGGTCGCGCTCTACGCGCCGATCGGTCGGGATGCCGCGCTGGCGGCGCAGCTGCTCTCCCGGGCAGGGATCGAGCCGCTCCCCTGTGCCACGTTCGAGCGGCTCGCGGAGGAGATCGCGGCCGGCATCGGCGCGGTGTTGATCACCGAGGAGGAGCTGACCGCGGCCCGGGTGGCCAAGCTGGGGGAGCTCCTGCGCGCACAGCCCGCCTGGTCGGATCTTCCCATCGTCGTGTTCAGCTCACTGCCGGGTGAGCTGCGCTTGCAGGTGTTGGAGCGGCTCGCCGCCGCCGGCAACGTTTCGTTCGTCGATCGTCCAGTGCAGCGGAGGACCTTCTTGGCCACCGTGCGGGGGGCCTTGCGCGCCCGTGCGCGCCAGTACGAATCGCGGCGGGCGATCGAAGCCAGGGATGAGTTCCTGGCCATGTTGGGTCACGAGCTGCGCAATCCTCTGTCGGCGGTGCAGTTCGCGACCGATCTCATCATGCGACGGAGCATGACCGACGCCTGGGTCGTCAAGCACGCGGACACGATCGATCGACAGACGGCCCACCTCAATCGACTGGTCGACAATCTCCTCGACGTGTCGCGGGTGACCTCGGGGAAGGTCGTTCTTCGCAAGGAGCCCACCGGCCTCGGGCCCCTGGTCCGGCGCTGTGTCGAGTCGCTGCAGACGATGGCCGACGCGCACGGGCTGGTGCTCGACATGCACCCCGGAGCAGACCGGATCCCCGTGGAAGGGGATGTCGTGCGCCTCGAACAGGTGGTCATCAACCTGGTCACCAACGCCATCAAATACACACCGCGCGGCGGTCGGGTCGACATCGAGGTCTTCCGGGAGGAGACGGAGGGGGAAGAGGGGGAGACGCGCGGGCACGCCAATCTGGTCGTCCGCGACACGGGCGTGGGGATTCCGTCCGAACATCTCGAGTCGATCTTCGACGTCTTCAGCCAGGCGCCGACCGGGCTCGATCGCGCCAAGGGGGGGCTCGGCCTGGGATTGACCCTGGTGCGCGCCCTGGTGGGGATGCACGGCGGCACGGTCGGCGCGCGCAGCGAAGGGGTGGGGAAGGGGAGCGAGTTTCGCGTGCGTCTTCCCCTGGCTGCCTCGGCGACCGACGTCGCTGGCGTGCTCCGGACGGTGGTTCCGGTCGCGCACGAGAGCGTCCGGATCGTTCTCGTCGAGGACAACGTCGACATCCGCGAGACGCTGACCGAGTTGCTGGTGCTCGACGGCTATTGGGTGGAAGGGGCGGCCGACGGCCCCCAGGGGTTGACGCGGATCTTGTCGGAGGTCCCGAACGTCGCGCTCATCGACGTGGGCCTCCCCGGTTTCGATGGCTACGAGGTGGCGCGTCGCGCCCGCTCTCACCTGGGGGACACGCCGGTCTTGATCGCCATGACCGGGTACGGCCAGCCGGACGACCGGGCGCGCGCCTTCGAGGCCGGGTTCGACGATCATGTGGTCAAGCCGGTCAGCGTGGAGGAGCTCTCTGCGGCGATCGAGCGGATGCGGAGCAAGAAGATCGCAGGCACCGGGACGGCGCCTCGCGGCGTGGCGCCCAAGTCCGCTGTCGGACACTGATCCCCGCGCACGTTTTTTCCTAACCGCCGCCCCCGCCTCCGCCACTGAGCAGGTGGAGGCAGCATGATCCGAACCCCCGTCCGCGGCCGCTCGTCCGAATCCCTTGCGCTGTTCCTGACCGCGATCGTGCTGGTCGGTTGCGGCAACTCGTCATCGTCGCAGACTGGGACCGACGGCGCCGGCCACGGCGGCGCCGGAAGCGGCGGCAAGGTGACAGGGCAGGGGGGCTCCCCGGGCTCGGGAACGGGGGGCACGTCGGGCGGCACCGGCGGGGCGACCACCGGCACCGGAAGCGGCGGCGCGACCGGCCCGATGGGACCCGGCGGCGGTGCCGGGGCGATGGGCGGAATGACCTGCTACGACGTCTGCGTTCCGGTGACGGATCTCTGCGCCGGCAAGAGCTGCGCGAGCGACGAGACCTGCATCCAGGGAAGCTGCGTCGCCGGATGCTTCCCGGCGCCGTGTAACGGCGTCGCCTGCGCCTCGGGGCAGTTCTGTGACAGCAGCAGCGGGAAGTGCACCAAGCTCAATAGCTGCAGCACGATCAGCTGTCCGACGGGCGAGGCGTGCAACACGACCTGCGCGGCGGCCAATCCTTGCGCCAACGTGCAGTGTTCCGGCACCGAGGTCTGCGTCAGCGGCCAGTGCGTGGAGAATCTCTGTTCAGGGGTGACCTGCGCCGCCGGAAGCGTCTGCAGCAATGGCCTCTGCATCAACACCTGCGACTGCGGCGGAAAGAGTTGCGGCACCAACGGCCGTTGTGTCGAGGGGACCTGCGTCTGCACGCCGAGCTGCCCCAGCGACGGAAGCAACGCCGGCAAGTCCGACGGGTGCGGCGCGACCTGCTCCTGCCCGATGGGGAGCACCGCGTACATGGGGAGCTGCTGCACCGCGAACTGTCCGGCCGACGGCAGCCGCGGCGGCATGTCGGACGGCTGCGGTAAAACCTGCGGCTGCCCCAGCGGCGCGGTGCTCTACGGCGGCAGCTGCTGCACCCCGAGCTGCCCGGCGGACGGCAGCAAGGCCGGGATGTCGGACGGCTGCGGCAAGACCTGCGGTTGCCCGAGCGGCGCGGTGCTCTACGGCGGCAGCTGCTGCACGCCGACCTGCGCGAAGGACGGCAGCAACGCCGGCATGTCCGACGGTTGCGGTGGCATGTGCAGCTGCCCGATGGCGAGCATGATGTACATGGGAAGTTGCTGCGCGCCGAGCTGCCCGACAGACGGCAGCAAGGCCGGGATGTCGGACGGCTGCGGCAAGACCTGCGGTTGCCCGAGCGGCGCGGTGCTCTACGGCGGCAGCTGCTGCACGCCGACCTGCGCGAAGGACGGCAGCGGCGCCGGCAAGTCCAACGGGTGCGGTGGCACCTGCAGCTGTCCGTCGGGGAGCATGGCGTACATGGGGAGCTGCTGCACGCCGAGCTGCCCGGCAGACGGCAGCAAGGCCGGGATGTCGGACGGCTGCGGCAAGACCTGCGGCTGCAGCAGCGGCTCCGTGCTCTACGGCGGCAGTTGCTGCACGCCGAGCTGCCCGAAGGACGGCACCTGCGGCGCAGCCGACGGGTGCGGCGGCGTCTGCGGATGCACCGGCGGCGGCAAGTGCACGAACGGGATGTGCCCCACCAAGACCTGCAGTCCGGTCTGTGGCTGCGGCGAGACCTGCAACAACGGCGCGTGCATTCAGCTCCAGTGCGACGAGCGCGGCCTCTGCGGGTGCAGCTGCTGCTCCTCCATCGGGCTGTCGTGAGGTGCGCCCGGCGCGGCCGCTTCTGGCTCGGCGGCGCGATCGTCGTCGCAGCGATCGCGCCGTCCGGGATCGCTTGCACGTTCTCCCCCTCGAACGGCGGGGCGGCACGCGCGTCGTCTCCGTCCTCGCCTTCATCGACCGCTGTCCCTCCGTGCACCGGCGTCTGCGCCGACTTCCCGACCACGCCGATCGTGGCGGGGGGTGCGCCAGCCGGCGCGCCGTCGATGTTCGCCGGCAGCGGCAGCGCGCCGGCTCCCTGCCTCACCGAGCCGGAGGACGGCGCCCTCTTCCCCAGTAACTGGCTGCGCCCGCGCGTGAAGGCGAGCGCACCCGGCGCGACGCTGTTCGAGTTCCGCTTCAAGAGTCCAATGCAGACGAACGATCTGGTCGTCTACACGGCCAGCGACAACTGGGCGATGGACGAGACGACCTGGCTGGCACTGGCAACGCATGTCGTCGACTCCCCCATCACCGTCACGGCGCGGACGCTCGGTCCCTCTGGACTGTCGGCCCCGAGCACGGCGTCGTTCACCATCGCGCCCGTCGGCGCGGCCGGGCAGATGGTCTACTGGGCGCTGCGCGGCTTCGACGCCTCGAACACCGACAACGAGGAGCTGTTCGGGTTCAGCGTGGGCGACGCGTCCGTCACCTCGGTCCTCAAGGTCGCCCAGGTGCAGGAGAACGCCAGCGGCGTTTCGGTCGGGTGCATCGGCTGCCACACCGCCACGCCGGACGGCTCGTACGTCGGGTTCACCGGCAACTATCCCTGGCCGAACGCGCTCGCCTCCGTCGAGCCGGCGACGGTGGGGGCGATGCCCGACTTCCTCGGCGCCGACGCGCAGAACACGCTGACGACCTACTGGCACGGCATCATCACCTTCTCCGCCGGGCACTGGACCGACGGCGATCGCATCGGGATCACGACGCAGAGCACGCAGGCGGTCGATCCGCGGGCGAGCTTGCTCTGGATGGAGCTCGGCTCGGGGACCTCGGGCGTGGTCGCCCGCCAGGGAGATCCGAACGGCGCCTGCGCGCCAAGCTTCAGCCACGACGGGACGCAGATCGTCTACACCTCGACCAACGCCAATCAGGACGGGCGCCTCGGCGTCGGGACGGCGGACCTCTACACCGTTCCCTATGCCGGCGGTGCCGGTGGCCCGGCCACGCCGATCCCGGGCGCCGCCGAGGCGGACGCCGCGGAGTACTACCCGTCGTTCTCACCCGACGACGCGCTCGTCGCGTTCAATCGACTCCCGCAGGGCAGCGCGAGCGTCACCCCGACCGGCCAGCCCTACGACGGCGGGATGTACTTCAACCCGGCGGCCGAGGTCTGGGTGATCCCGTCGGCCGGCGGCACCGCGGTCCGGCTGGCGGCGAACAATCCGCCCGCCTGCACGCCGCCCGTCATTCCCAACACGCGCGTCTACCCGAGCACGACCGGGTGGGACAACTCGTGGGCCAAGTGGTCTCCCGACGTCGGAAAGGCCAACGGCAAGAGCTACTACTGGGTGATCTTCTCGTCGTACCGCTACGACATCTCGCCGCCGCGCGGGCAGCTCTATGTGACCGCGGTGGTGAAGACGGAGCTGACCTTGGAGACCTACCCGGCGATCTACCTGTGGAACCAGGATCTGACGACCAGCAACCACACGCCCGCCTGGGACTCGTTCAAGATCGCGCCCATAGACTGAGACGCTATTTCTGACCCTCGACCGCGATCCGCGGGCACTTCGTGGCAGAGGTCCCCCTATGCGTCGAGCTCTTTGCCTCGCGGCCGCTGTTCTCTGGACGTCTGCCTGCGCCCAGTCCGAATCGGGCACCTTGGGTGCTGGTGGCTCGCCGGCGACCGGCGGCGCGACTGCGACCGGCGGCGCGGCAGCGGCCGGCACTGGCGGAGGGAAGGGCACGGCAGGGGCGACAGCTTCCGGCGGCGCGCCGGGCTCCGGGGGGACCATCGGCACTGGTGGGACGACCGGGACAGGCGGCGCCACCGGCCCAGGGGGCGCGACCGGTGGGACCACCGGTACCGGCGGTTCGACAGGAACCGGCGGTGTCGCTGCAGGCGGCACCAAGGGGAGCGGCGGCGCGACGGGAACCGGTGGCACGCCGGGAACAGGTGGCGGGATCGGGACCGGCGGCACGCCCGGGACCGGCGGCACGCCCGGGACTGGCGGCACGCCGGGCACCGGCGGCGCGGCGACGGCGTGCAGCTCCGCGCTGTCGAGCCGGGTGCGCACCACCGAGATCGACGTCGGCGCCACCTACGCCTACAACGAGGTCGACAACAACGGCGCCGCGCTGGGGCTGACGCTGCTGGCGATCTCCCCGATCGCAGGTGGCGGCTCGGGTGGCGGCTCGCGGCTCGCGTTCCTGGAGAAAGGCGCGAGCGTGGTGCACATCGTGACGCTCGACGCGAGCGATCAGGTGGTGGCCGGCTCGGCATTCACGCTTCCGGGCTACGACTTTCAAGATATCTACGCCGACGCGACCGGCGGCACGCTGCTCATCAGCCGCACGGCGATGGGGTCGACGGCCGGCAACAACTGCGGCAACATCAACAACCTCTGCGGCCTCGTCGCGAACTATCCGACGGCGGCCTCCTGCTACGACATGTATATGGTCCGGTTCGACGGCACCACCGAGACCTGGGCGACCAAGTTGACCGACACGACGGCGTCCCAGCCGGCGTACATGACCAGCGCCACGCAGCCTGGCGAAATCACCTTCGTCTGGTCGGAGTACGCGCACAACGGACGGATCGCCTTCGACGGCGCGAACTACGCCGGCTACTTCGGCATCGCCATCTCGGTCAGTCAATCGTGCGTTGGCTCGAGCACGCTCACCACCGGCATCAACATCCACCAGGGCGATCGCATGAAGGTGGTGAGCAGCGCCGGCGCGCTGCAGAGCACGCCGGGCTTCGGCATCGGCTGCAGCCACAGCGGCTACGAGCGCGTCATCTACGACGCCACCGCCAAGAAGTTCATCACGGTGTGCAAGAACGACGCGCCGACCGGCGGCAAGTCCGGGCGGATCGCTCTGGCGCCGAACACGTCGACCATCTATCCGGTCGATCTCGAGCTACTCGGACCTCGGCAACGTGCTGTCAGCGGGGGGTGGCGGAGACTGGATCATCTCCAGCGACATCCGTGCCGGGCAGACGGCCAATTCGAATGGCCTGGCCGACGTGCACCTGTTGCACATCGCGAGCACCAGCGCGCTGACGCCCGACAAAGATCTGATGCTGGTGAGCGACACCAAGAACGACCGCGCGCCGCACCTGGCGGCGTACGGGACCGGCCAGATGCTGGCGGCCTGGGAAGAGTCGACGGCGACGGGCGACTTCGCGCAGAGCGACAAGAACCGGCAGATGTACCTCCAGGTCCTCGACAGCACGACCGGCGCCGCGCCGGCCGGCTCGTCCGCCACGGCGGCCGGGCCGCTGGTGCTGTCGCCCAACGTGCTCGGCAGCCGCTACCAGGACTTTCGCGCCTTCCCCGACGGCTCAGTCGCCTATCCGGCGCCCGGCAGCAGCGCCACGAAGATCAAGATTCTCCGGGTTCTTCCCTGCAGCTAGAACGTGGCGCAGGCGGTCTTTCCGTCCGCGACTGACGCGCAGGCCGTTCCGGCACAGCAACTGGAGGCGCCGGCGCCGCAGGCATCGCCGGTCGTTGTACAGGTGGGTCCCGCTGTCGGTACGGTGACGTCGGTGCAGACGCGCGCACCGGCCGGGCCGAGGCAGAGTCCGGTGCAGCAATCGTCGGGCGCCACGCAGGGGGCGCCGAACGGCGCGCAGGTGTTGGCGCAGGTGAGCGTGCGGGTCGTGCCGGCGGGGAGGCATCGCCCGCCGCAGCACTGCGCCCCGACGGAGCAGGGGAGCCCGTCGGTGAGGCAGGCGGCGCCGGCCGACGGCCCGAGGCAGCGGACGGTGCGGTTCGCGTCGGCGCGACAGCTGTCCGCGCTGTTGGCGCAACAGTCTGACGAATTCATGCAAAGCTCGCCGAGGGGATGGCACCCCTTCGGCTTCGGGGGCGGCATTATCGGAGCGGGCGCCGGCGCGCAGCGCGCGACACCGTTGGGCGCGGGCATGCAGGTCCCGGAACAGCAATCGTCGGGGGTGGCGCAACGCTCCTGGTCCGGGCTGCAGCCGGAGGCGGCGGCGCATCGGGAAGGCCCCGTCGCCGGCGCCTGGCAGCGCCCCGAGCAACAGTCTTTGTCGGTGGCGCAGAGCTCGAACGCCGGATGACAGCCGGGGAGGGCCTGGCAGTTGTTGGTGGCGTCCGGTCCACCCATGCAGGGGCCGCCGCAGCAGTCGGACGTCGATGCGCAGGCCTCGCCGGCGACGCGGCAGAACGGCAACAGCTGGCAGCTGGCCGTGCTCCCTTGCCCTTCCCCGTCGGGGACGCAGAGCTCGCCGCAGCAGTCGGCGTTGGTGGCGCAGGCCTCTCCGGCCGGACGACAGCCAGTCCCGACCGCCGCGCAGACGCCGGCCATGCACGCGCCGTCGCAACAGTCGGCGTTGGTCGCGCAGCTGCCGCCGGCGGGCGCGCAAGCCGGCTGGCCGCAGCTGCCGTTCACGCACCCGAGCGAGCAACAATCGCTCGGTCGGGCGCAGGGTTGCGCGTCCGACGCGCAGCCGACGGGGTTGAGACAGATGAGATCGGCACCGCCCGCGGGATCGACCCCGCAGAGGAACGAGCAGCAGTCGGCGTCGAGGTGACAGGTGGACCCCTCGCCCTGGCAGACGGTGAGCGGCGCGCAGCTCCCGGCGGGGCAGAGGCCCGAACAGCAGTCGGCGGGGCCGCCGCAGGCGCTGCCGTTGGCGGCGCAGGCGGCGCTCGGGCGCGGGCGCGGCGTCGTGAGCTCGACGTCACGCCGGCAGGCGAGGGCCGACCCCGCGAGGGCGAGCAGCGCGGCGATCCGGGCTCTCTGCGCCGGCCTCAAGGTTGCGCGCCGCGGCCTGCCAGTCGCCGCGCCGTCGCGACCCGCAGACCGCTGGGGAACGTCTCCAGATAACGTCGTGCCAGCTGTCGCGCGCGCCTGGTGTCGCCGAGCGCGGCGGCGCTCTCCATCGAACCGACCAGCGCCTCTTCGCGCAAGGCCCCTTCGGGCGCCGCGCCCAGGGCCTTTTCGTAGTCGCTGTGCGCCGACCCCTTCTGTCCCTGCCGCTCTTCGATCTGCGCCGCGGCGTAGAGCGCGTTTTGCCGCATGGCGGCCGGCGCGCCATGTCGGTCGAGCTGGTGGTAGGCGGTGACAGCCTCTTCGAGCGATCCCTCCTGGCGAAACGCCTCCGCGCGCAGGTAGCGCAGCTCGTCCTCGCAGGCGATCAGGTTGGTCGAGCAGGTGCCGTCGGGCTCGCGCGCGTCGTGGCTGCCGGCCGCGATCAGACGCAAGGCCCGCGCGGCGTCGCCGGAACGCATGCTCGCGCGCGCGGCGCGCGCAGCCTCCTCGCAGGCGCGCGCGATCGCGCCGCAGGTGGGGCGCCCCGCGGCGGTGGCCGGGGGTGGCGGCGCCGGCAACGGCCAGGACGCGCTCTCGCCGGCGGCGACAGGGCGCTCGCTCCCGTCGGAGAATCGCACCGCGACCCGGCCTTCGCTGACCCGCAGCGACGAGCCGGCGGCCGTGGCGGCGACCGCAAATTTCGTCCCGCGCACCTCGATGTGCAGATCGGGCGTGGCCACCGCGAAGGTCTCGCCGGCCAGACGATGCGCGACGGCGGCGTCGAGGGTCCCCGCGTCGAGCCGCACCTCCACCGCGCGCGCCGTGCCGCCAAGTCGCAGGCGCGCCGGCCCGTCGACCCGCAACGTCGAGCCGCGATCGAGGGTCAGCTCTGCCTCGGTCGCGATCGCGAGCACGATCTCCCGATCGGCCGGCAGGCGCGCCGCCGCGGCCTGCGCCCGCCCGCCAATCGTCAGCGTGCCGCTGACCCGGGTGAGCGTCGCGTACCCGTCGATCGCCGGGGGGGCCGCCGGGGGAGCCGCCGGGCTGCCAGCGAGGCGCTGCGGGGGAGCCCGCAGCACCAAGAGGACCGCCGCCGCACCGACGAGCGTCAGCGCGGCCGGCACCAGGAGCCGCGGCCACCGTCGAGAAGGAAGCGGCGCCGGGGCTGCCGCCTCGGCCGCGACCAGCCGTTCGATCTCGACCTGCATCCGCCGGACGCTCATCGCGTCCGGCGCCTCGGGCGCGAGGCCGCGCATCCTCGGGACGGCGGCCCGCCAGAAGGCGGCGCGCCGCCGGCAATCCGCGCACCCCTCGATGTGCGCATGGAGCCGCACGGTGGCGACCGGATCGAGCCTTCCATCCACCACGTCGACCAGACGTGCTTCGACCTCGGCGCAGTTCACGGCTGCCACCCCGCGCCGATCCAGTCGCCGAGCTCTGGCCGGCGCTTGCATCGCCGCTCGATATGGCGACGGGCGTCGTGCACGCGAACCTTGACCGCGCTCACCGAGGCGCCGAGGATCGCCGCCACCTCCTCCATCGAGTGCCCCTCGAGCACGTGGAGGACGAAGGCGGCCCGGCGCTTGGGGCGCATCTCGGCCAGCAGGCTTTCGAGGAGCGCAATCTCTTCGCGCGCCGCCGCGATTCGCTCGGGACCGGGTTCATCGTGGGCGTGCTCGGCCGTCTCCTCGAGGGGCAACGCCGCGCGGCGGTCGCCGACGCGTGCCGTGCATCGTGACCCGGACGGTGATCCGGGTCAGCCAGGTGGAGAAGAGCGCGTCGCCGCGGAAGTCGGGGAGCGATCGGAACACCTCGACGAAGGCGGCCTGAACGAAGTCTTCGACGTCGGGCCCGGGTCCCGCCAGCCGCCGGACCACGCGGTGGACCAGCCCGACGTAGCTGCGGAAGAGCTCGCGGAAGGCCGCGGGGTCGCGTCGCCGCGCGCGGTCAACCAGCGCCGTGACGTCGGCATTTGCTGATGGCGACGCGTCAGACACAGCCCTCACCTCGTTGCTAGTGGAGGGCGGGGAGGGGAAGGTTAGGAAAAATGATTGGCTCATCGGAGCGCCACGCCAATTCCGGCAACCGCCGACAGCTCGAAGCGCGACGTGTCGAGGATCGGCGCGCCCGACACGTCGTAGCGCTCGCCGAGCAGCACCCCGAGCGCGCTCACCCGCGCGAAGAGCCAGGTGCTCTCCCAGGCCCGCAGGCGCCCTTCGGCCTCGCCGCCCAGCCCGATGATGACGTTGTGCGTGACCGGGAGGACGGGCAGCAGCAGGGTGCTGGTCGGCGAGACCGACGCAAACGCCAGCTCGGCGCTCGGTCCGAACAGCAGCTCGGTGCGTCCCTTCGTCAGCCGAAGCAGCGCCGCCGCGGAGACAGGAATGACCGACATGACGGCGTCGACTCCGCCCCCCGCGGCGTGCGTCGAGCCGAGCGCGGCCGAGCCGAGCGTCAGCTCCAGCCACGGGCGCGGCAAGACGACCCCATTGACCTCCACCCCTTGCAACACCACGCCGCCGACAGGGAACGACACGATCGCATAGCCTGTCGCCAGCGCCAGGTGGGTCGCCGGGCGCGCCGGGCGGTCGGGCCGTTCCGGCGCGATCGAATCGGGGGCGCTGATCGTCGCGGCGGCGTGGGCTGGTTCGGGTCGAGCGTCGGGCGTCGCCGCCGTGGTGCCGCTGTCGTTCGCCGCCAGCAGCCTGCCGACGGGTGAACCGGGTTCGAGCTCCCCGCGCGCCTCCGAAAACGTGGCGCGCATGATCGCCTGGATCTTCAACGCCAGCGCCCGGTAGAGATCCTCGTCGCGCACCGGTCGCCGCACCGCCGTCACCAGCGCCTTGTCGGTGGCGAGATCGTAGAGCTCGACTTCGACCTCCCCCCGCGTCTCCCGCTCGGCACGGACGACGGCGACGGCGCGCACCGATTCCCCGAGTTGCCGCGCATCGTCGAGCTGTGTGCGCAGATCGCCGCCGGCGGTGGCCGGCGCCACCTGCACCCGGATCCCGAACTCGTCGAGGTAGGTGCGCAGCGCATCGGCGAGCCGTTGCGAATCGAGCGGGGCCGCCGCCGTCACCACGACGCTGTCGGGGAGCTCGGCGTGCAGGACGGCGAACAGCGACGCGACAGCCATCCACGCTCCGAGCACAGGACCATTTTACGCGCGATCGCCGCAGGGCTATACGCTAGACATTTCCCGGACCTCCGAATGATGAGCTGTGTCAGCGCTCCAATGACACTTTTGGCATGATGCTCGCTTCGATAATCGCCCCCCGGCGGCAGCCTCGCGGCGCTGCGCTGTTCGGCTGCTTGCTGGCCGTCGGGCTGTGGGCCGGGGTCGCGCGAGACGCCGCTGCGGAGGTCCCGGCCGTTTCGATCGATCGGCACCCGCAGCCGGGCGCCGGCGCAATGTCGGCGCCGGCCGGCGTCCCCGCGGCGTATGTGTTCACCCACCACGGATGGTTTCATCCGTCGTGCGTCGTGCGCGTGCAGTCGGACGAGGTCGTCGGCGCCGATCTGGTGGTTCGCGGAAAGAGCGACGGCGCCATGCACTACGCCTTCGCCCCCTGCGCCTACGCGCGCTTCGATGCGCGCGGGCGCGCGACGGGCGCGGGCTCGGCGGCGCCGCCGAGCCACGCGCCGCCGCAGGCGGCCGCAGCGCTCTACGACGGGTACATCGTCTACTACGAGTACGACGGCAGCATCACGCCCGGCTCGACCCTGGTCACCGACGAGATTGTCCCGCCGCCGCCCACCAACGTCGCCAACCAGGACATCGCGTTCTTCAACGACATCCTCACCACGGCCGGCAGCGGCGACATCCTGCAGCCCGTGCTCGACTTCAACGGCGAGACGCGCGGCAAGTGGTCGATCGAGAGCGAGCACTGCTGCCTCTCCGGCAACGACATGCAGACGACGCCGGTCGTCGTCGCGCCGGGCGACCAGATCCGCGGCACCGTCACCGGCACCGGCTGCGCCACGAGCGGCGTCTGCTCGGCCTGGAGCGTGACCACCGCCGACCTGACGACCGGAAAGTCGACGACCTTGAACACGACGGCGCCGAGCGGCGTTCCCAACGGCGTCAGCCCGGGCTCGCTCGAGACCTATGGCGTCACGTCGTGCGACATGTTCCCCGCAGGCGGCGAGACGACCTTCACCGGCAACACGCTCACCGATCCCGGCGGCAACGTGCAGACGCTGAAGTACCGGCTCATCGACTTCCAGGGGGTCGACCCCGAGGTGCCGACCAACTGCGGATACGCCGGCAAGACCTCGGGCGACAGCTTCACGCTGATCTATGGAAAGGTGCCGGCCGGCACCGACGGAGGGACCGCCACCGGTGGCGCGGCGGGCGGGGGGCAAGCAGGGGCCGCGGGCGGGCACGCCGGTGCGGCGGGCCACGGCGGCGCCGGCGGTCGCGCGGGAACCGCCGGCAGCGGCGCTGGCGGTAAGGCGGGCGCGCCGGGGCAGGGCAGTGGCGGTGCGACCAGCACGGGCGGTACGACGGGCACAGGCGGCGCGACCAGCACGGGCGGCGTCTCGGGCAGCGGCGGTGCGACAGGGACCGGCAGTGGCGGCGCGACCGGCAGCGCTGGCAAAAGTGGCAGCAGTGGCAACGATGGATCGACCGGCAGCGGCGGCGTTGCCGGCGCGAAGGGGACGGGCGACGCGGCGGGCTCGGGCGGATCCTCCGGCGAGAGCTCGGACTCCGGCGGGTGCTCGTGCAGCACCGATGGGCCGGGCCGGGTGGCCTCGGCCTTCAGTCTTCTGATGACGATGTTCCTGCTCGCGGTCGCGTCGGCGCGAACGCGGCGGAGGCGTTCGCGCGTGAAACATCGACGGCGAGCGCTCACCGTCGGCGCCTGCGCGGTGGTCCTGCTGGCGCAGGGCGGCGCCGCGGCGGCGGCCAACAGCGCCGACGAGGTCTGCCGGCGCTGGGTCTGCGACCGCGCCGATATGTCGGAAGGGGTCTCGACGGGCAACGTCACCAGCTGTGATCCGGGCGATCTGCTCCCTCCGGGCCGGCCCAACGCGCTCAAGCTGGTGAACCTCTATCGATTCCTCACCGGCATGCCGGCGGTGACGGAGGATCCGACGTTCGACACCGACGCGCAGGACTGCGCGATCATCCAGGCGGCAAACGGGCTCTCGCACACGCCCACCACGACGGACACCTGCTACAACGCGACCGGCGCGACGGCTTCTAACCGCAGCAGCATCTGCGGCGGGCAGGCCGTCGGCTGCATCGACCTCTACATGGACGACAGCGCGAACGCGACCGGTCCCAACTTCGGCCACCGGACCTGGATCCTCGCCAACTCGCTCGGCCCGGTGGGGTTCGGCTCGGTGGGCAGCGGCGGCCGGACGATGACGGCGTCGTGCTTCTACCAGGTCGGCGGGACGGGAAAGGCGGGCGTCGCCTACGTCGGCGTGGCCGCCGGGAGGCCCGGTCCCGCTGCAGGCGTTCACCGCCACCGAGCTCGACAAGTCGGGGTGGAGCCTGCAGAGCGACACGATCAACCTCGGCACGGCGACGGCGACGGTGATGGACGGGACGACCAGCAAGCCCGTCACCGTCTCGACGAACCTCGGCTCGTACGGGGCGAAGTACGCCATGGGGATCACCCCGAACGGTTGGACCTCTCTGGCCGGCCACAGCTACGTCGTCACCATCGGCGGGACGACCACGCCGATCTCGTACACGGTGCAGGTCGTCGACTGCTCGGCCACGACCGCCAGCAGCTGCGCCGCGAGCGACGGCGGCGTGAGCACGACGGGCACGGGAGGTTCCTCGAGCACGACCGGCACGGGCGGCGCCACGACGACAGGGACCGGGGGCGCGTCGAGCACGACGGGCGCGGGCGGGAGCGCCACGGGCACCGGCGGTTCATCGACCGTGACAGGCACCGGCGGGGCCGGAGGAGCGAGCACGACCGGCACGGGCGGGAACAAGATGACCTCGACCACCAGCGGCTGCTCGTGCTCCGCCGTCGAGGCGTCCCGCGGGCCGCTCGCGTTCGTGGTGCTCTTGCTGTTGGCGCTGGTCTTGCGGCGGCGCAAGATCCTCTAGCTCGCGCTCAGAGACTTCGCAGGTACTCGACCAGCGCCTGCTGATCGGAGGCGGAGAGCGACGGCGGCGTCTGTCCGGCGGCGACCGTCGCCTGCAGCATGATCGGCACCACGTCGTCGAGGGTCAGCGCGCTGCCGTCATGCAGGTAGGGCGCGGAGTCGGTGAGGCCGCGAAGCGCGGGCGTGTCGAACGCGCAGGCGCCGCGCGCGTCGCCGTCGAGGTCGGTGTGGTCGACGTCGGGGAAGTCGCCGCTCGTGACGCAGGTCCCCACGTCGTGCAGGAGCACGCCGCCCGTCGTTGGCGTCGCGACGACGAGGCCGGTCAGATCGAGCGACGGGTTGCCCATTCCCGAGTCGGTCTTGGCGGGGCCGCGGTGGCAGCTGCCGCAGCCCGCCTGGGCGAACACGGTCTCCCCCTGCGCGCGCAAGCTGGCGAGCGCCGTGCCCTGCAAGGTGTGGCCGGCGTCGGTCGAAGGTGGCACTGGCGCGGGGAGCGCGTCGTTGACGTAGGCGGCGATGGCGTCGAGCAGCGTCTTTTGCGCGGGGTTGGTGACGCTGAAGTGCCCGCCCTGTTCGACGTTGATCGTCTTCCAGTAGTCCTGGACCTGGTTGCGGTCGGCGGTGCGGAACAGGAACCCGGTGTCGAGCAGGCCGCCGGCGTTGCTCGGCGTGTCGCGGGGCCCCTGCTCGAACCTCCAGGTGACCGCGTCGCTGCGCCCCTCGACGTGGCAGCTGGCGCAGGCGACCCAGTGGTTCTGGGTCAGCGGCACGTCGTCGCTGTTGGCCGAGAAGAAGAGCTTCTGGCCGAGGCGCAGCGTCGCCGGCATGGGATCGGCGGCGAGCGTCGCGAACGGCGCGCCGTCGGGCGTGACGGTGATTCCCGTGGCGCCCGTGCCGACCTTGAACGCAGCGACGTCCTCGCTGTTGCGCTCTTGAACGTAGATCTCGCCGGCCGCCCAGACGATCCCCTCCGGCATGTGGCCCGGCAGCGGCCGGATGATCTGCGCCTCGACGCGCGCCGCGGCGTCGACGATCAGCACGTCCTCGCTGTCGGTGTCGGCGACGAACGCCAGCCCGCCGTCGGCCGAGAAGGTGATGGCGCGTGGTCCCGAGACGACGTCGCCGAACGCCTGACCGTCGCCCGGGTTGGCCTGCACCGACAGCCGCGCGAGCTGGGTGCCGGTCGGACCGAGGATCGACAGCGCCGGGAAGACCGTGCTCTGGAAGTCGAGCTCGGGTTGCGGCGTGTCGATCCCCAGCATGAGGTGCGCGACCCAGAGCTCGGACGTCCCCGGGCGGACGGCGGCGTCGTAGATGCCGCGCACGGGACCGTGCGGCTCGGTCTGCGCGCTGCCGGCCGGGCCGTCGGCGAGCGGGAAGGTCGTGGTGAGCGCCAGCGGCGCCGTCGCGAAGGCGCTCACCCCCGGACCGAGGAGGTGCGTCGCGTAGAGCGTGGTTCCGTCGGGCGCCCAGGCGAGCGCCCAGGGTTTGCGCGGGCAGGGGACCGCCGCCACCAGGCTGAGGTCGCTGGCCGCGAGCTCGACCACCTCGTCGTCCTGCGCGCAGGCGACGAAGACCTTCGCGTCGTCGCCGCTGACGAGGACGCCGATCGGCTCGGAGCAGACGGCGGCCGCCGTGGCGCGCGAGATCGTTCCGGAAGCGACATCGATCGCATAGACCGTTCCCGGACCACTGCCCGGTCACGTAGAGGGTTCGTCCGGTCGAGTCGAGCGCCAGCGCCCGCGGCCCGACGGCCGGGGCGTAGCGGCCGAGCTCGTCGGGCCGCGGGCGCGGTGGCGGCCAGCAGCAGCTCATGCACGATCTTGCGTGAGGCGAGGTCGACGACGCTCACGCTGTCGGCGTCGGGATGCACGACGAAGAGCAGCTTCCCGGTCGGATCGATCGCGATCGGGCTGGTGTGCGCCTGAACCGCGTGCGCCCCCGGCGAGGTCCCGGCGGCCCCGGCGGCGCCGTCCGCAGCCGCGCGTGCCGCCAGCTCCGCCATCGTGACCACCGGCTTTCCCTGGCCCGCCTCCGCAGCCGCAGAGGGCCGCCGCAAGCAGAGCCGCGCAGACGAGTCTTCTACCTGCCAGCATGGCCCAGTACTGAGGTGCGCTCATCGGTCGGCAGAGGCTCAACAATCGGCAATCGGCGGCCTGGGGCGCTCGGTCTGCGTCTACTGGGCGCTGAAGGCGAAAATCTGGACCAGGGCGTGGTCGTCCTCGACGCGGCGGGCAAGCTGGTACCTCAATTCGAACGGGACGTGCCACATCGCCATCGCCAGGGTCACGGCAGAGCCGCCCGCGGCGTGCCCGGGGCCGCCGTGGGCATCGGTGGCGGCGCTGCCGAACAGCTCGAAATCGATCTGGCGCAGGAAGGACGACGGGAGGAGCCACAACGTTGACGCCGTCCCGCGATCGATGATCAGCGGATAGCGGTAGATCGGCCTCGGCGATGAAGATGCGGTCGGTGGCGATCGGATAGTCCTCGTACCCCCGCAAGGGCTCGATGAAGGTGATCCCCGGCAGCGACGCGATCGTCACCTCGCGCGGGACCGGCAGATCGGGACGGCGCAGCGCCGAGAAGCCGCCGCCGACCTGCAGCCAGCGCTGGTCTGGCGGCAATCCGAAGAGCTCGCGCCCGACCAGGTGCAGCCTGAGCGTGTGCCGGCGCGACAGCGGCAGCGGGGTCACGCCGGCGAGGCCGAGACGCGCGTCGGTCAGCATGGCCCGCGCCGAGTTCCAGGCGCCCGGGTAGAGGCTCAGCGAGGGATCGGCGATCAACGCCCGCCGGATGCCGGAGTAGGGCGTGCTCTCGATCCCTGCGTACTCGGCCTGCACGAAGGGCCGGCCGAGCGGCGGTGCTGCACGCTCAGCGTCGGCTCGGCAGGTTGATCGTCGTCGATGACGTGGAAGCCCGCCGCGGCCGGCGCGCCGTAAAACTGCCGGCTGATGGAGAGGTTGGCCTGCAGCAGCGTCTTTTCCAGCACGAACGGCGCCGGGTTGAGCGTCGGCTGCGTCAGCGGTGAGGAAGGCTGGGGCAAGGTGTCGTGGGTGCGCAGCGCCAGCGCGTCGACGACGATGGAGAACGGCGCGAACAGCTCGTTCGCGTAGGCGGCGGAGCCGCCGTAGCCGGGCCGACCGGCGCCGAGCTGCCAGAGCCCGTTCAGCGCCCAGCGATGGAACTGCAAGCGGTCCGCGCCGCCGAGGCTCACCACGCCCAGCGTCCCCTGTCGTCCCACCGCGACGAGATCGACCGCGTGCGTTTGCAGGTCGAACAGATGATCGGTCTGGCGGTAGGCGCCGTCGCTCAGCAGCTGGAAAGGGCTGTCGTCGATCGGCAAGGGCCAGACCGGCCAGACCGGCCAGACCGGCATGGCAGGCGGAGGGAACGCCGGCGGAACGGACATCAGCGGCAGCGTCGGCGCCGCCGTGCTCGGTGGCAGGGCCGGCTGCGAGGCCTCGACGGGGACCGGCGCCGACGCCCCGGCTGGAGGCGCCGCCGGCGCCGGGATGGCCGCGAGGCTCACCTCTTGCTCGTCGAGCGTCCAGCGCCAGCCGTCGCGGTTGAGGAACCGCAGCTTGCCCCCGGCCACCTGTGGCTCGAACGCCAGGTAGGGCGCGTGGGTGAGCTGGCGCGACTGTCCGCTGGCGAGATCAGCCAGGTAGACCTGGAATCCGTCCTCTCTGTCATCCGAGCGCAGGTAGACGACGTGCGTGGCGTCGGCCCAAGCCGCGTCGTGAACCGCGTCGTGCACGGCCTCGCGCCCGCCGGTGACCTCGGCCAGTACGGCCCCGCTGTGGGCGTCGAAGATCCGGATCGAGAAGCTCGTCCCGTCGAACACGGTGGCGACGATCCGCTGCCCGTCGGGCGCATAGCGCGGCAGCGAGACGAACGCGCCCGGAGGCTGCGCGGCCAGCACGCGCAGGCTCCCCGACGGCAGGTCGAGCAGGACCAGGTTGTGGCGATCGCCGTCGGCGCGGGCGAAGGCGTAGGTCTTCCCGTCCGGGCTGATCGAGCCGCCGCCGCCGTAGATGTCGCGGTTGACGACGGTCAGCGCGCCGGAGCCGACGTCGACGCGGACGAGCCGGCTCTTCTCGAAGGTGACCCCCTCGTCGAGGGTGGTGAAGTAGACGAAACGCCCGTCGGCGGTGAAGCTGGGCGGTCCCACGCTGTCGGCGCTGGCGGCCACCAGCGTGCGCGGCGGCGCCACGTCGATGAGGTTGCGATCGACCCGCACCCGCCCGTCGGGCCCCCGCACGACGATGCGCGGGGGCGTGTCGTGACCCTGGACGATCAGCGCCTCGCTGCCGTCGGGGGCGCGCCCATAGCGGGCGATCGCGCCGACCTTCTCGAGCATCCGCTGCTCCGGCGGTCGCGCCACCGCCGGGTGGCGGCGCGCGACCTCCTCGGCGAACTCGGCGAACAGCGTCTCCAGGGTCTTGTCGTACGTCTGCCAGAACCGCAGGTTGATCCAGAGCGGAAAGAAGATCGAACGGGCCTGCACCTCGATCGTCCGCCAGAGCGGCCACTCGCCATAGCGCTGGGCCAGGTAGCGGACGAAGTGGCTGCCGACGATGTAGTGGTTGCCCATGAAGGCGTCGCGATTGAACTCGGAGAGATCGCCGCCCTCCATCCGTCGGCCCGCCACGCCGGCGGCGAAGGCGCCGTGCCAGAACGGCCAGGCCAGCCGTCCGACGCCGGGCTGCAACATCGTCTCGTAGTAAACGGCCAGCCCCTCGTCGAACCAGGTGTCGAAGCCGATCTGGGGCGTGTACTGATCGCCGAAGACGGCGTCGACCGCGTAGGCAAAGCCGGCCACCTGCTGAAACTGCACGTAGTGGGTCAGCTCGTGGCAGGCGATGATGCCGGGATCGGAAGGGAGCCCCATCTCCAGCGAGAAGGCGTCAATCGTCTGGTAGGTCGGCACGACGGCGAACGGCGCGTGGCCGAGAAAGATCGGGCTGGTGAAGGCGTTGTTGAACGTGAGCTCGGGCAGGATGAGCGTCATCCGCGCGGCGCTGATGCGGTTGTGGATCAGCGCGCGCGCGTGGAGCTCGCGCGCGCACCCCTCGACGTGCTGGGCGAACCGGATCGCTTCGCCGTGACGGTCGGCCGGGTAGTAGACGCTGAGGTTCGTCGTTTCGAGGCGCCGCATCGATTTCTGCGCCAGCGCGGCCGCCACGTCCTGCGGCATGATCGGCTGCACCGACGCAATGCAGCCAGCGAGCGCAACGCAGGCGCTGAGCGCGACGACCGCCGTCAGTGCCACCTCACGCACCCCGCGTCGAAGTCGGGTGGCCGACGCCATCGTCTCGCCAGCGTAAGCCGGAGGCCGTGTATGATGCAGGAAAATCGCCGTGCGGCCGTCGGTGACCGACGGCTCGCGACGGTGCTCGCAGGCAAATTCGCAGGCCCGGGAGAACGCAGGAGTACGAATGACGGATCAGGCCCCCTCCAATCGACGCGGCGTTGCCGCCTTGCTCGCGCGCGGGCTCTGGGTCGGAGCCCTGTTGCTCGTCGGCTGCGCGGGGAGCGGGACCGGCGGCTCATCGACGGGCGGCTCGGGCGGCAGCGTGAGCGCGACCGGCGGCAGCGGCACCGGCGGCGCGACAGACAGCGGTGGCGTCGGCACCGGAGGCAGCGCGACCGGGGGCCAGCTCGGCAGCGGCGGCAACGCAACTGGAGGCCACGTCGGCACCGGCGGCTCGGGCACTGGCGGCACAACGGGCGGGAGCGGCGGCGGGAGCGGCGGCGGGAGCGGTGCCAAGGGGACCGGAGGCGCGGCCGGGAGCAGCGGCAAAGGTGGCTCGGTCGGGAGCGGTGGAAGCTCCGGAGGCAGCTCGGGCGCTGGCGGTCACGGCAGCGGTGGGGCGAGCCAAGGCGGCATCGGCGGCAGCAGCGCCGCGAGTCACTGCGGCGCGCGTCCCGGGATGGTCTTCTGCGACGGCTTCGAGGCTGACGCGCCCGGCGCACCACCGGCGCCCTGGAGCACCAGCATCAACGGCAGTAGCAGCGCGGTCGTCACCATCGATGCGACCGATCCGGCCGCGGGGGGCACCAAGTCCGTGCATATCCAGGACGGGCCCAACGCCGCCGACTATCAAACATTGCTGGCGCTTCACGATGCCTCCGTCCTGCCGGTTGCTGGCGGGCGGCTCTACGTGCGCTTCTACATTCGCCTGGCTGCGCCAATGACTGCCGATCACAACGCCTTTGTGTTGGGAGATTTGTTTGCTTCCCAGGGGAACGGCAACAATCTGATTTTCGGCGAACAGAATCAGATGCTCGGCGAATCCATCAACAACGACGGACAAGGTGCGACGTCAAAGATCGGAAGCATCCCGGCGGCTGTTTGGACGTGTGTCGAGCTTCTGCTTGACCACAACGGTCCGGAGGTCGACGTGTGGGTCAACGGAACGGAGATTTCCGATCTTCACTCCACGGCGTGGAAGGTTGATGCATACGACTACCTGCGCTTTGGGTTCGTCAAATTCGGCGGTCCTTCCTCTGAGATTTGGTACGACGACATCGCGTTCGGCACGCAGCCGATCGGCTGCAACTGACAACTCCTCCCCCCAAGGAGCTCCATGCGCAATCACCCCACGCGATCGACGATCGTTTCGTTTGGGACGGCCGTCTTGCTGACGTTGGCGGCGACGGCGTTGCTCGCCGGGGGCTGCAGTGGCGGCTCGACCGTCACAACCGGGGGAACCGGTGGCACGACGGCAACGGGCGGCACGACGGCGACTGGCGGCACGACGGCGACTGGCGGCACGACGGCGACCGGCGGCACGACGAGCAGCGGGGGCACTCCGGGAACTGGTGGCACGACGACAGGCAGCGGTGGCGCGACAGCCACCGGCGGCGCGACCGGGGCCGGCGGGCGGGGGGAAGGGTGGCGCGAGCACCGGCGGCGCGCCTGGGACGGGGGGCGCGGCCGGCGCGGGGACAGGCGGCAAGGCCGGCGCTTCGGGGACCGGCGGTGTCGGCGGCGCGACGGCCGGCTGTGCGTCGCCGTTGACCTACGACCAGACCGTCCTCTGCGACGCACCGGTCGCCTACTGGGCGATGAAGGGGACCGCGTCGACCGAGCCCGATCTCGTCGCCAGCAACACCGGGACCTACAAGGGCGCGGCGCCGACGGCGGCCACGCTCCCGAACGGCGACGCCGCGGCCCACTTCAACGGTTCAACCGGCTACCTGACGATCCCGTCGAGTGCCGCCTTCTCGCTGCCGACGACGCACAACCTGACCTGGGAAGGCTGGATCAACGCCGACACGCTGCAGTTCCCCAACGCCAGCAGCGACGGCTACATCGACTGGATGGGAAAGTGTGCCGACTACGCGCCGACCTGCGAGTGGGAGGCGCGCATGTACAGCACGACCACCTCCGAGAGCCGCCCCAACCGGATGTCGGCCTACATCTTCAACAGCAGCGCCGGGCTCGGCTCCGCCGCCGACTGGCAGCCGGTCGCCAGTCTCATCAAGGCCAGCACCTGGTACCACGTCGTCGGCGAATACACGACGCTCAGCCAACCGTCCGACTGTACCGGCACGACGACGTATCCCGGCTCGATCAACGTGTGGGTCAATGGCGTCGAGTGGGATCACGCCCAGCACGGTCAGACCGGCTGCATGAGCCAGTACAACGTCGTGCCGACCGCCAACGGGAGTCCGCTCAACATCGGGACCATGGCCGGCGACACCTGGTTCCCGGGCGCCATCGGCAAGGTCGCCATCTACGACAAGCTGCTCACCCAGGCCCAGATCACCGCCCACTACAAGGCGATGACCGGCAAGAGCCCGACCGGCAGCTGCTCGGCGACCTGCAGCTTCTGACGCGGGCGGAGAGGTTTTTCGCCAGTCAGGAGGGGAACGCTTCGCCACGGAAGGCGAACGAGGTTCCCGGGGCAGCGAACGGTTCGGCGAACGTCACCATCGTCCCGTCTTTTCGATAGGGGAAAAAGACGTGGACCGCGTAGCCGTCGTGGTGATCGAGAGAGATGCGGACGGCGTCGACCTTTTTCGCCTGCCCCGACAAGGGAACGGTCACGTGCGCCACGATCGCCGCGGCCCTGATCTCGCCCGTCAGCGCGCGCTGTCGAAATCCATCCGACAGGACGTTCACCAGGTCCCTTCGCTCCGCGGGCTCTTCTCCCGGACCGGCGCCGAGGAGAATGATCTGTTCGTCCGTCTTGATGAGCCCGCCGAAGGGGGAGAATTGGCCGTAGTTGCCGAGCATGTGCTTCGCGAACGGAAGCATCTCGTCCATCAACGACTCGCTCTCCTGCTTCGGGGTCACCCGCGCCTCGCGCCTCGCCATCGTCATGCTAGCGGGTCGCCACGCCGGTGACGCGCGCGACGCGATCGGCGAGCGGGCTTTCTGGGTGCGCCGCGAGGAACCGCTGCGCGAGCGTGCGGGCCTGGGCCGTCCGACCGAGGTGGTCGAGGGCCTCGATGCGCAACACCGTCGCCTCGGGACGGAAGGTCCCCGCGCGGTAGCTCGTGTCGTAGCGGTTCAGCAGGGTGAGGGCCCGGTCGTCGGCGCCGGTCGCGACGGCGCTGCGGGCGGCGTCGACGAGGGCGATCTCGGCGCGGAGCTCGCTCGGTGTTGCGGCGGCGAGCGCGTGGTGGTGCGCGCGCGAGGAGCTGGAGGCGGGGCGCTCGGAAGCGCGCGCCGTTTGACGCTGGCGATGGCGCGGCGCTCGGCGCCGGGGCCACCGGCGCGGGCCCGAGGACGACGGCCGGCACGGTGGCGACCGGTCGGGTCGCGGCGTGGTGGCTGGCCGTCGAGCGGAGGCCGACGACGGCGCCGGTCACGGCCAGCGCGAGCACACCGACGGAGATGGCGGGCCACGCGAAGCCCGGCGCGCTGGTCGCCGCCGCGGCCGCGCCCGACGATTTCACCGCCGCCGCGGTCATCGCGCTGGCGGCGATCGAGAGCCCCAGCGCCTGCTGCATCTTCCGCGTCAGCTCGACGGACGGCAGCTCGCGAGAGGCGGCGTCGAGGAGGCGCCGCTCGAGGTCGGTCGCGCCGACGACGCGCAGCTGGGTCGGCAGCTTCGAATCGGGGGGCGTCACGGGGCTCACGCGGTCCCCTCGCGGCGCATCGTCAGCTCGAGACGGCCGACCACGACGCGGAACTGCTCGCGGGCCCGGCGCAGGCGCGAGGCGACGGTGCCGAGCGGGATCTCCAGCGACGCCGCGATCTCGGGCGACGACAGCCCCTCGAGCTCGAACATCACGAACACCTCGGCGAGATCGGGATCGACCTTCGAAAGCGCCAGATCGCACAGCTGAACGGCGGCGCGCTGGTCGCTGGTGCTGCGGGCCTCGGCGACCCGCTGGTCCATGTCCTCTTCGAGCTGCCAGCGGACCGTCTTGCGGCCGAGCGAGTGCGCCACCCGCAGCGCGGTCCCCACCAGAAAAGCCCGCTCGCTGTCGGGGTTGATGTCGCGGAGGCGCTCGGCGGCGACGAGAAAGGTCTGCTGGGTCACGTCGGCGGCGGCGTCGGGCGACAGGCCGCGCCGGCGCATCGTCCGCCAGACCATCGCGTGGTGGGCGACGAACATTCGTCCCAGCCGGGACTGATCGGGCTCGGCGCGCGGCGGCGCGGCGGGGTCCTGGCTCCCCCCCCCGTTGCGTTCAACCAGCCGCAATCTCCCCAGCATGTGCTACCCGATTATGCCTGTGGGGGGGCGGTTCGATCACGGAAAGCGCACGCCGAGGCCGAGCCCCGTCGCAACGGTGACAGCCGCGGTGCGGTGGAAGATCGCGGGCGTGAAGGCAAAGGAATCCCGGATCAATGACGCACTGGCGCCAAAACGCCCGGTGAGCTCGAAAAACCGCCCCAGCTCCAGCGAGACGAGCACCGCGCCGCCGGCGGCGGCGAACGGGCGGGCCGCGATCGCCGGCGAGTAGGTCACGGTGCCCGAGGCGCCTAGCCGGCCGTAGAGCGCGGTTCCGCACCCGCGGGCTTCGAAGGGGGCGAGGTGGAGGCGCAGCGCGCAAGCGTCCAGCGTGATGGCGTCGAGCGCGAAGGCGGCCGTTCCGCCCGGCTCGACCAGGCCGTTCGACCAGGCGTGGGTTCCGGCAACGACGACGGCGGGCGACCAGAGCGCCTCCCGATCGAGCGCCGCGACGAGGTAGATCCCGAGGCCGGGGAGCGCTCCGGGCGTCAGACCGAAGAGCTCCTGGGCAGCGGCGCCGGCTCCGAATCGACCGTGCGAGACGACCGGCGGTGCCGGAGGTGACGCGACGACCGAAGGTTCGCGGCCCCGGGACGGCGCTTCTCGCTCGGTCCTGGTTTCGGCCGAGCGCGCGGGCGCTGGCGGGCGAACGGGGGCTGCCTCGACCGAGCTCGGCGAGGGCTCGGTCGCGGGCGCCGTCGTGGCGGGGCCGGTCGGTGGCGCGGGTGGTGGGGGCCGGACGGTCGGCCCCGGGTGCCCGGCGGCGGCTCCCGTCGCGCCCGATGCCGACCCAGATGCCGACGCAGACGCCGACACCGACACCGACATGGGGTCGAGCGTGAGCGCGATGATGAGCGCAATGGCGTCGGTCGCCTCGGCGCATGACGCGACCGACAGGTGGCGCGACGAGGTCTTGCCGTCGGGCTGGACGATCACCAGGTCGCCGGTGGCGCCCCCGTGCGGCGCGCGGGCGATCACCGCGCGGACCGTCGGTCCGACGGCTCCTTCGTCATCGAGGTGGATGCGGCGCGAGCGGGCGGCGACGCGCGCGGCGAGCTCCTCGCGGGTGGTGCAATCGGGCAGAGCCTGGACCTCCAGCCGCGCGGTCGTGGCGGCAAGCTCGACCGGTGCGGCCGCGGCGTGGATCACAGGGAGCAGCAGCAGGGCACCAAGCGGCAGCGCATTGAGCGGAGAGCTGACGCGTGCCGTGCGCACCCGCCGCGATGTTAGCATCGGGGGATGCGGCCGGTCGCCTTGATCGCTCTGGCGATCTGCACGCCGCCGGCCTGCACGGCCGGCAAGACCGTCACCCTGGGATCGAGCTCGCCCGTGCCGTACCACTTCGACACGCCGGTGCCGGTGGCAGAGCTGTCCTCTCCGTCGCGCACCGACAATCCAACGCTGACCGGCGATCTCCTGGAGATTTACTTCACGACCGACCGGGTCACCGGCAACGGCGACGTCTGGTTCGCGACGCGGGCCACGGCGACGGCGCCCTTCGGGACGCCGGCGCCGGTGACCGCCGTGAACGGCGACTCCTTCGAGACCAGCTCGGCGATCTCGACCGATGGTCTGACCTTGTGGTTCGGCTCGGATCGCGCCGGTGGGGTCGGCGCCAACGACATCTGGGTCGTCGAGCGGGCGACGCGCGCGTCCGCCTGGTCGACGCCGGTGAACGTCGTGGCGCTCAACTCGCCGGAAGACGACATTCCCCGACCGCCGGGCGAGCACGCGCTGGTGATGCCGATGGCGTCGACGAAGGTCACCGACCACAACCCAGCGTCCACCAACTACCAGACCTACCTGGCCACGCGGGCGACGCCGGCCGCGCCGTTCGGAGCGCCGGTGGCGATCCCGGAGCTCGACTACGTCGACCGCAGCACCGTCGACGGCTTCTTGACCGATGACGGGCTGACGATGTTCTTCTCCTCGGCACCGGTGACGGAGCCGGCCGACGCGGCCGTAGCCGCGGTCGACGCCGGCAAGACGGCCGACGCCGGCGTCGCCAACTCGGATCTGTTCGTTGCGTCGCGGCGGTCGACGAGCGAGTCGTTCTCGATCCCGCTGCCGCTCGACGATCTCAACACTTCGGCGGACGAGCGCGATCCCTGGCTCTCGCCGGACGGGACGACGCTCTACTTCACCTCCGACCGGGGCGGCGTCCTCAACATCTACACCGCCGCGGTCAAACCGCGCTGACGCCGCCGACCGGTCAGGTGCCGGGCGGTTGCCAGCCGGAGAGGACCGTCGACGGCGAGCTCAACGTCGTGGCTTCCGAGGGGGAGATCTGCAGCGAGCCGGAGTAGCGCTTGCTCACGTCGACGGCGGTCCCCGACGGGGTGACGCTCTTGTACTCCCAGAACCGGAGCTGTGATGCGTCGCTGCCGGCGGTGATCGTCCAGCCGACGGGCGCGATGTTGCTCGTCATCTGGCAGTTGACGTAAGCGACCATGCTCCCCGGGTACGCCGTCGAGATCGATGCGCGCGAGCGCGATGCCAGTCGAGGCCGAGTCCGAGGTGAGCTTGCAGTTGACGAAGACGTAGCCGTAGGCCCCCGCGGCGTTGCGGGCCTGCACGATCACGCCGCCCGAGCGGTTGATGGTGCGGATCTCGCAACTGTCGAAGTAGACGACGCCGCCGCCCCAGACGTAGTCGACGTTCCCCTCGATGAGATCGTTCTTGGCGTAGATGCGGCCGTCCCACAGCAGCGTGTCCTGGTAGCTGATGATCGTCGAGTTGGTGACCACGCACTTGTCGCAGCTCTCGATCCGCAGCGCCTCTGCCTGCGAGCCCCCTTGGGGCGTCAGGTTGTGGATGGTGAGGTTGTTGACGGTCAGTCCGTTGGTGCTGTCGGCGCCGATCAACGCACGCCCCTTGGTGCTGGGGTTCAGGTTGTTGTTGTTCGTCCCTTCCAGGATGGTTCCAGCCTCGCTGGCCCCCTGGATGCTGACGTTGCTCTTCGACTTGAAGTAGACGATCTCGTGATAGGTGCCGTCGGCGAGGGAGACGGTGACGGCGGCCGTGTTGTTGGCCGGGATGAAGTCGAGCGCACCCTGCAGAGAGCAGAACGGCGCCGAGCCGTCGAGCGCCACCCCGACGGCCGATTTGTTGGTCGGCGCGGCGGCGGCAGTGCTGAACCGCCAGGCCGTCGAGCCGGTGACGACGAACGCGGCGCCGGACGAGTTCTTGATCGCGCCCGAGGCGACGTTGACGTAGTAGGTCTGGTTGTAGGTGAGCGGCTTCGACGGCAGGTAGACGACGACGGTGTTGCCGTCGACGTAGACAGGCTGCTGGATGTTGAAGGTCATTCCGCCGTTGGTGGTGCTGAACGTGCTGGCGCCGACGTTGACGGACGCCACCGCGGTTCCGCTCGAATTGAAGACTTGAATGAGGCCGGTGCCGATGCTCGGCGCCCCGCCCGCGAAGGTGATGCGGAGCTGCGGATCCGGACAGACGTTGGTGCCGTTGACCGGCGGATAGACCGAGCTGGCGTTGCCGGGAGCGTTCCCTGTCCCGGTCGTGCCGCCGGTGCCCGTCGTTCCGCCCGTCGCAGGTGTTCCCCCGGTTCCGGTCGTTCCGCCCGTCGCGGGTGTGCCGCCGGTACCGGGCTTGCCCGCCGATCCACCGGTTCCGGGTGTTCCGCCGGTCCCGGGTGTTCCGCCGGTCGCGCCCGAGGTGCCGCCTTTCGCTCCCGCTCCCGCGGCGCCGCCGGTTCCTGTCGCGCCGCCGGTCCCCGGCTTGCCGCCTCCACCGCCCGTTCCGGGCGTTCCGCCGGTGCCGACAATCCCGCCGGCTCCAACCGCGCCGCCGCTGCCGTTGCCGCCCGTGGCGTTGACGCCACCGGTGCCATTGGAGCCGCCTTCGGCGCTGGTGCCGCCGGTGGCGTTGCCACCGCCGCTGCCCGAGCCAGCGTCGGCCGACATTTCGCTGTTGGCGCAGGCCGCGAGCGCGATGGTGGTGAAGGTGATGAACGCGAGTCGGAGGTTCTTCATTGGGGTCCCGCTCCTGCCTGGACGGCGGCCTGTACGCTGCTGGCCGCGTCCGCGCTGTAGGAATAGGTTGGTGAAAAGCCGGTGCCGTTGGCGGTCGTGTTGCCGCTGGTGTTGGTGAAGATGTTGTTCTTGGCCAGCATGTCGCCGTTGGAGTCGGGCTGCAGCGGCGCCTTCACGCCGCTATAGACGTTGCTCTCGACCAAGAGGTGCGTCCCGTCGCCGGCGTTGGTGCAGTAGCTGTTGCCGGCGGCCGTGAAGAGGTTGTTGAAGAGGTGGATCTTGCCGGCGCGCGTGCGCGGCATCCGCTGGTTGACGTTGTCGGCCCACCAGTCGTGGTGCCAGGTGACGTTGAGGTGGCCGACGTCGACTCGAGAGCCCGTCGGACGCGCCGATCAGGTTGGAGAACCGGTGCCCCTCGGCGCCGGTCGAGTCGCTGCCGCTGTTGTCACTGCGCGACGTGTAATGGAACTTCGTCCACGAGACGGTCACGTAGTCGGCGCCGTTGGTGATGTCGAGGTTCCCGTCGGTGCCGTCGGAGATGTCGCAGTGATCGAACCAGAGATGGTGCGAGGCGCTGTTGACGGTCACCGCGTCGTTGCCCGACGAGCAGCCGACCGACGAGTCGTAGTCGGGATCGAGCGCGCAGTTGCCGACGCCGTAACCGACGATCTTGATGTTGCGGATGATGACGTTCGACGAGCCGCTGAGCCCGAGGTGACCGTGAATCTCGGCGCCGCACAGCCCGACGATGGTCTTGTTCGAGCCGACGCTGATCTTCCCGGCGGAGAGCACGCCCTTGACGTAGATGACGGCGGCGCCGGTTCCGCCGGCCGCCGAGGCGAGCGCCGATTCGGTCGTCACCGTCTGCGGCGTGGCGGTCCCGCCGCCGGTGGTCGTCGTGACGCCCATGCCCGAGACGGCTGCCCACCCGACGAGCGCGCTCGCGGGCGGCGGCGTCGAGCAGCTCGAGGTGGCGCCACCGGCTCCGCCCGTGCCGCTCGCTCCCGCGACCCCTGTGCCCCCGGCGCCACTCTTGCCGGCGGTCCCGGTCGCACCGGCCGCTCCGCCCGTGCCCGTCGAGCCACCCTTGCCGCCAGCGCCGACCGCGCCGCCGGTGCCGACCGTGCCGCCCGTATGGGAGGCGCCGCCGGTGCCGAGCGCCCCTCCGGTGCTGGTCGCGCCGCCGGCGCCGGGCGTCCCTCCGGTACTGACGGCGCCGCCGGTCCCGACCGTGCCGCCCGTATTCGTGATCCCCCCGGTTCCGACCGTGCCGCCGGTGCCGGTCGCTCCGCCGGTCTCCGTTGCGCCACCGCTCCCGCCCGCATCCACGTCCACCTCCGAGCTCTGACAGGCGCAGGCGAGTAAAAAGGCGAGCAGGGTCGCGCGGATGGGGTGACGCACGGGGGGGGACCTCCGGTCATGGCGCGGAATGGCGCCCGCCACTCAATGCAGGTCCGGCCCTGGGTCGATCACGAAATCGGGTCTGCCGCGCGTCGTCAACGGCGCGCGCGGCGGCGACGCGCGATGACCAACGCCAGGGCGCCGAGGCCCAGCACCTCGGCAAATGGACCCGAGGCGCCTCCGCGCGGAACGGTCGCGCAGCTGCAACCGGAGCTCGCGCTGGCCGTGTCGCCGCCGGTGCCCGATTCGCCCGCGCCTCCGGTGCCGGCACCGCCTGCTCCGGTCGATCCGCCCTTACCTCCGATGCCCGTAGCTGCCCCACCCGCGCCGGTCGCGCTGCCGCCGCTTCCAGTCGCGCCGCCCGTCGATGCGCCGCCGCTCCCCGTCGTCCCGCCGGTCGCTGCGCCTCCCGAGCCCGTCGTGCCTCCGGACGCGGTGCCGCCGCTGCCGGTCGCGCCACCGGTGCCCGGCTTGCCGGCAGACCCACCTTGGCCGCCGGTGCCCGTCGCGCCACCAGTGCCACCAGTGCCTGCAGAGCCAGCTTGGCCGCCCGTGCCGGTCGTGCCGCCGGTGCCGCCCGTTGCGGTGCCACCGACGCCGACGGTGAACGGAAAGGCAGCCTTGGACTGCACGCCCGCCGAGGAGACGAAGAGGCTGTAGGACCCGGCCGGGAGATTCGCCGGCGTCTGTGAACTGGCAGGTCTGCGGCGCGGGCCCCACCTGCGGCCCCATCGTGCTGAAGTTGGACGAGCGGCAGTAGTAGACGTTGTTCGAGGTGTCCTTGAGCCAGACGATCGGATAGTTCTCCGCCATCGTCATGTCGTCGCCCTCGTCGCCGCCATTGATGAGGCCGGAGAGCTGCGTGCCGGTCAGCGTGTACGTGCTCGCGCTGCTGTCGTAGGTGACCGAGGTGACGGCCGGCCGCCAGGCATCCTGGGGCGGGGCGTCGGGCGTGTAGAGCCAGTCGCGGCTACCGCCCGTCGTCATCAGCTGACCGTTCGGCAGGTTGAGATAGCTGACCGGGTAGGGGCCGCCGGCGTCGGGCGGCGGGGTGATCGACGCGAAGGTGTTGGTCGTCGGATCGAATTCGATCAGCATGTCGATCGCCTGTCCGAACGGGTGGGTCGCCACCATGACCTTGCCGTTCGTCTCGGTGACCGTGTACTCGTCCTCGCACTCGTTGCCGGGCGTCCCGTCGAGCGGACCCATCTTGAACGGCATGTTGGGCCCGAGCGTCCAGGTGCCGGCCGAGGAGGCGGTCGCGCCCGGCGTGTAGATCGCCGTGGTGCCGAGGCCGTACGCCAGCACGCGGCCGTCGAACATGAGCGAGATCCCCGCGTTGTCGCCGAACTGATAGGTCCCCGGATAGCCCGAAGCGGCGGTCAGGGTGACCGAGAGCCCCGCCGGCAACGCGCCGGTCTTGATCCACTTGTTCGCCACCGGGTCGTAGATGGAGGCCGACGTCGGGGCGACGGCGAGGACGCCGCCGTTCTGCAAGGTGGACCACGAGTTCTCGTCGCCGTTCGGGTTGGTGTTGGCCGGCCCGGTCGACCAGCTGTTCGTCGACGGATCGA
The DNA here is from genome assembly GCA_963819375.1 of uncultured Pseudomonadota bacterium. Lineage (GTDB taxonomy): Bacteria > Myxococcota_A > Polyangia > Fen-1088 > Fen-1088 > JADGRB01. The sequence continues at coordinate 418,967 of CAWFVU010000002.1, forward strand.
AGATCTGCGTCTGGTTCCCCGTGCGGGTGCTGTCGAGGATGCGCCCGTCGGGCAGCGTCGCGCTGCCGGTGTCACCGATGTCGTACGGCGCGTCGGGCTCGACCGTCCAGGTGTTGGTCTGCGGGTCGTAGATCTCGGTGTTCTTGAACAGGGCCGAGCCGCCCGCGGGGTTGGTGCAGTTGGAGGCGCAGGCCGCGACGCCGTCGTGCGCCGGCCAGGCGTAGAGGAACTCGCCGCCCGCCTCGAAGAAGCGCCCGTCCTTGAGGACGTGCTCCTGCGCGCCGCCGCGCGAGAAGTTGCTGCTGGCCACCGTCTTCCAGGTCCCGTTCGCGTAGCTGCCGGTCTTGTCGGGGGTGAGGATCACCCAGCGGTTGAGGGCGCTGCCGTGCGAGAGGACCGTCCCGTCGGTGAGCAGCCAGAGCCCAAACGCCGGACCGTTGTTGGTCGCGCTCGACGGCGCCTGCGTCCAGGTTCCTGTTGCCTTCGCCTTCGTCGTGACAGCGGTCACGGCGAGGAGCAGGGCAAAAGAGATCCAGAACCGCGTGACTGGGGGTCGTGCGCGCATCTATGTCGGCTCCTCGGCCGGAAGTGACCCCGGTGGATCGAGACAGCTCAACAAACGCGTGTTGACGGGCGTCACACGAGTCTCCGGCTGCGGTGGCGCATGAGCCGCCCAGGGCTCACGCCAACACTCCTGTCGGGACTTGTCTCGGAGAGATGCTTCGCCGCGCCAAGCGAAACCGGCCGGGTGTCGATTTCGTGATCTGCCGGAGCAGGTCGTTGCATTCACCGCCGGTGCGAGCTTTGGCCTCGCCCGTCCCCCGCGGAGGTCCCCCATGTCGCGCTCGTTCGCCAGTCCCCTGTTCACCAAGATCTGCGCCGGCGGGGGCCTCGCGCTCTTGCTGCTGGCGGGATGTGCGGAGGCCGGCGGCGGCACCACCGACAACGGGACCGGCGGCAGTGGCCCGACGGGCGGAAGCGGGGGCAGCAACGGGACCGGGGGCTCGGGCAGCGGCGGCAGCGTTGGAAGCGGCGGCAGCACAGGCAGTGGCGGTGCCGTGGCGACCGGCGGAACGAGCGGAACAGGCGGGACCACGGCAACAGGTGGGACGACAGGGACGGGCGGGACGACCGCGACGGGCGGAACGACCGGCAAGGGCGGGACGACCGGCACCGGCGGGACGACGGCGACCGGGGGCACGACGGGAACGGGCGGGACGACGGCGACCGGCGGAACGACCGGCAAGGGCGGCACGACTGGCACCGGCGGAACAACCGGGACGGGCGGTGCCTCGGCGACGGGCGGAACGACCGGCACGGGCGGCACGACCGGCACCGGGGGGACCACGGGGACGTGCGGCGCGGGCGACAGCAACATGCCGGCGCAGCCCACGCTGCCGTCGAGCCTCTGCACGACGCTGTCTGCGACCAAGAACGTCGCCGCGAACGGCGTCCCCAGCGAGTCGAGCGCCGACACCTCGGCGCTGCAAGCCGCGCTGAGCGGCTGCGGCTCCGGCAAGGCGGTCAAATTGGTCACCAGCGGCTCGAACAACGCCTTTCTCACGGGGCCGATCACCGTCCCCGCCGGCGTCACGCTCTGGGTCGACACGGGCGTCACGCTCTACGGGACGCGCGATCCCAGCGTCTACGGCTCGGCGGGCGCGCTCATCGCGGTGAAGGGGGCCAACGCCGGGATCGTCGGGGGCGGCGTCATCGACGGGCAGGGGGGCGAGCCGAAGGTCGGCAGCTCGTCGTCCTTCTGGGATGACAACGGCAACGGCGGCTCCAGCCCCGCTCTCATCCAGGTCAGCGGCGCCACCAACTTCACGCTCTACCAGATCACGCTGCACAACGCGCCGATGTTCCACGTCAAGCTGTCGGCGAACGGGTTCGTCGCCTGGGGCGTCACCATCAAGACGCCCTCGAAGGCGACCAACAGCGCCGGGACCGCGCTCACCTACTCGAGCGCGCACAACACCGACGGGATCGATCCCGGCGAGTCGGCCAGCAACGGCTACATCGTCTGCAGTGAAATCAGCGACGGCGATGACCACATCGCCATCAAGGGGTCGAGCTCGACGGGCGTCACCAACCTGACCATCGCGCACAACCACCTCGAGGCCGGCCACGGCATCTCGATCGGCAGCGAGTTCACCGGCGGCGTCTCGGGGGTCAAGGTCTACGACATCTCGATCGACCAGATCGGGACCGGCACCGGCGGCGGCAGCTCGAACGGGCTCCGGATCAAGTCCGATTCGAGCCGCGGCGGTCTGGTGAACAACGTGACCTACAGCGACATCTGCATGCGCGGCGTCGCCAACCCGATCTTCCTGACGCCGACCTACTCGTCCTCCACCGGCAGCGACATCCCGCACTACACGAACATCACCTTCTCGAACATTCACGTCCTGACGGGTGGGAACTCGCCGACGGTCACGCTCGACGGGTACAGCTCCTCGTACATCAACAGCGTCACGCTCGACAACGTCATCTTCGACCCGACGCCCAAGCTGGCGGCGTCGTACACCAACGTGACGCTGGGACCGGGCAACGTGAGCTTCACGCCGTCGGGGACGGGCGTGACCGTCACCAACAAGATCTCGGGCTCGTCGACGCCGAACCCCTGCACCAATAAATGGGTGACGTTCTAGGCGCGGCAATCGTCACTTTGCCCGGCGCGGCCGCGGGGGCATAGTGCGGGACGATGGAGGGGGCGATCGTGGTGCGCAGCCCCGGGGAGCGCATCACCATGCACTACGGCGACAAGATGATGGAGGTGTCGGTCGACTTCCACCTGGTGGCGAACGGCGCCGGAACCCGGCTGACGCACACGATCGAGATCTCGCCGAAGAGCTTCTTCACCAAGCTGTTCGCGCCGATGATCCGCAAGCAGCTGCCGAAGCAGACCGTGACCGCGATGGAGGCGCTCCGCGGCCTGCTCGCCGGCAAGAGTTGACGATTCTCATCCGCCCGCGGGTGAGAACGAGAACGGATAGGAGACCACGGCCAGGCCGCCGTGATCGGGCTGGGGAAACTCCCAGCGCTTGACCGCGTTGACGACGCAGCTGTCGACGGCCGCGACGCCGAGCGACGAGCTCTGCACGACCGAGGCAGAGCACGCGTCCCGTGGGCGCGATCGCGAACTGGGTGACGATGCGCCCGGAGAGCGACGGGCGAGTGACGAGCGCCTGCTCGTAGCAGTACTTCACCTCGTTCAGATGGCGGCGGACGGTGCGGCGGATGATCTCTTTGTCGAGGGTTCCGTTTACTGCAGGATCCCCGGGATGAATCTCGGGCACCGTCGCCTGGCGTGTGTGCAGCCCGCCGACGCCTGGACCGATGCCGTAGACCGGACCGCCCTGGCCGCCGAAGCGACCGGTCGTGCCGAGCGGGCCGCCGCCGCCGATTGTCCCCTCACGCTCGCCGCCGCCGCCGCGGCCGGTGCCGTTGACGCCGAGGCCACCGACGCCGAATGCGCCGTCCGGCGTTCGAGGCGACCAGGTTTCCGACGATGTCTTGGACGTCGGCGCCCAGAGCCGGGCCGTCGGCGAGGACGTCGGCGAACGCGCTGCTCGCGCAGGCCGTCGAGAACAGCCAGCAAGCTGTTGTCGTGAATCTGCGCCGCGACCGCGCGCGCATCTTGCGGGCGCGCGGTCCCTTTGATTGTCATGTGGCGGGAGGTGTCCTGCGACTTTCAATCGCCGGCCTGGCCGGACGGCTTCGCGGCTGCCGCCGAGCCGCTTCCGCCCGACGCTTGCTGTAGCTCGCGCGCATGATCGATCTCCGGCGCGGTCACCTCGAGCGGGACGGTCACCATGCGGGCCATGCGGCCCGAGGCGTCCAGCGTGTCGAGCGAGAGCGCGCGCGGATCGGACGGAATGAGGTGAGCGATCGCCAGCAACAGCCCGAGCACGATCGCCACGGCCAGCGGGTACTTCACGCCGGCGCGCCAGCCTGCCGGCAGCCAGGGGCGTGGGAGCGTCGCCGCCGGCTCCGCCGGTTGAAGGTCGAAGGTCACCTCGCCGCAGGGGACGTGCAGGTGGCTGCCGGGCGGCAGCACCAGGGGTGCGTCGGCGCGCCCGAGATCGGGCAGGAGCGGGAGCGCCTGCAGCTCGGTCTGCAGAACGGCCCGCATGACCGAGGTCAGGTTGAGAACGAACCCACCGGGCGCCGGCTCGACGAGGAGATGACGGCGCGGCGCCAGCGGGTCGCTCATCTCGGGGAGCCAGGCCGGGTTCACCGGCGCGTCGGCGCCGCGCGCGTTCCCGATGGCGAAGGTTCGCGGCGCGTCGCTGCGCAGGAGGCGGCTCGCCAGCGTGATGTCGCGGAAGCGGGCCGAGACGAGCAAGGCCGGCGCGGCGAGACGCAGCGGCGCCGAGACGACGCGCGTGGTGGCCAGCGCGTCGAGCTCGAACGGTGGGTCACTGCCGGCGAGCGGCACGGGCGGCTGCGGTGGCGGGACGGGCGATCGACGATGCGGGCGGCGTTGATCAACTGGGTGCATGGCGGCCTCCTGGATCGAAGGACACGCCGACGAGGCCGCAGTTCCGTGGGAACTTTTTGCGCCGATCGCTGTCGAGGCATCGCCGGGCAGGGGCGTCAACGCTCGGGAGAGCATCGGGGGCAGAGCTCGTCGACGCTCAGGCGATCATTGAAAGTCTTGCACGGCCGTGATTTGGCCGTTCACGGTGGCCGTTCCGCAGGCGACCATGGTGTAGCTGGTGTTGGTCATGTTGATGAAGTGGCCGTACGTCTCGAAGCAGCTTTCGTCGCAGGGATTGGTGGGCGGCGGCCCCTCGTCGAACATCTGCTGCAGGCAGCCGCTCACGACCGACGTCTCGGACGGCCAGGCCGGACACTCGTCCTGCGCGTACCCCTCGGGCGAGCAGATCTTCGCCATGAACCCGGCGTGCGCGCTGTGCGAGGGATCGTAGGCGGCGTCCTGGTCGGCGCAGGCCTCGCCGGACGTCCAGCGGGTGAGCGGCGGAAGGCAGACGCAGGCGCGGAACTGGTTCACCCGCGCGACGCAGTCGGCGTAGTAGTCACCGGTGTCGGGCGCCGTCGGCGTGCAGGCGTAGTTGGGCGTGCAGCTGCCGCTTCCGCCGCCTTGCCCGCTCTGTGCGCTGCCCCCACCGCTCCCGCTGCCGTTGAGGGGGCCGGGCAGGGCGTTGCACGCCAGGCCCAGGGACCCGATGAGTCCCACGCACAGCCAATCCCGCAACCCCTTCACCGATCGAGGCTAGCACGCGCGCGATGAACCCGAGGGCCGCGCGGGCTGGGACTACCCCGGGTTCCCGGCGCCGTCGCAGGTGTAGTACTGCTTGTACGTCGAGTCGGCGCCGGTGACGTTGCCGTGGTAGGCGCAGGTTGGTCGGCAGCAGTCCTGCATCGTCGTCGTGGTGTAGCCGGACGAGAAGCCCTTGCTGGAAGCGGAAGTCATGTCGATCGCGGTCGGATCCGCCGCGGGCAGCCCCTGAGAGTTGAGCTTGCAGCCGGTGACGCGGGTCAGGTTCGCCGGGCACTCGATCCGCTTGGCCATCACGTTCCAGTTGAGGTGATAGAGGTTCTGCACCTGACTCGTCTCTTCGCACGAGACCTGCGTCGCGCTCTGCACCGCCGCGTTGCTCGCCGTGATCATGGCGCAGTCGGCGGCGATGGCGGTCTGGCAGGACATGGTGGCGATGGAGGACGAGCTGAGCGCGCCCATGCTGCCGGCGCACTGGCTGACGTTCTGCGCGCGGATGCCGCCGTTGTTCGGCTGGCCGAGCGTCGGGTAGGCGGTGTACTGCTTGCTGCAGCCGGCGGTGTTGGCCCCCTCGCCGCCGCTCCCCATGAAGATGTCGAAGTTCTTGCCGCCACCGGCGCCGGTGTTGAACGCCTGGACGATCATCGGCTTCGGCGTCGCCACGCCGCTCACGTTGTCACGCGGCGAGGTGAACACCAGCTGGTAGCACTGGCAACAGGCGTTGCTGCCCGACTCGGTGTCGAGTCCGCCCGTGTCCATGTCGTGGCCGACGACGCCGTAGACGAACTGCGGGTTGGTCGGCGAGGCGAAGTCGTCCGTCTCGGCGACCTTGAACTCCGGGCTGAAGACCATGTCGCGCGTACACATGAAGGCGGGTCCGCCGTTGCAGCCGCTGCCGACCGTGTCGCCCGTGTTCGGCCCGTTGATCTTGTAGTTCGGGCAAGCACCGCAAGAGCCGCCGCAGTCGACGCCGGTCTCGCTGCCGTTCTGGATGTTGTCCATGCACGACGAGGGGCCCGAGCCGCCGAGCCCTGTCGTCCCTCCGGCGGCCGCGCCGCCCGCGCCCGCCGCGCCGCCTCCGGCGTTACCGCCTTTGCCGCCCGTGCCACCGCCCGCCGCGCCCGACGCGCCGCCGGTCGCGGTGCCGCCGGTTCCGCCTTTGGCGCCGCCGGTCCCGGTTCCACCGGTGCCCGTGCCGCCGGTTCCACCTTTGGCGCCGCCGGTGCTCGATTCCGCCGGTTCCTGTTCCGCCGGTTCCTGTGCTCCCGCCGGAACTGGTGCCGCCCGTCCCGCCGCCACTCTGTCCACCGGTGGCGCCAGTCACGCTGTCGCTCGCGGCGCATCCAGACAGGCTGACCGCGAACAGAATGGTCGCCGTGAAGCCAACGAAGCGAATCCGATTCTCCATTAACTACACCTCAAAGCTGTACGAGGGGAGCGTCTCGAGTCTAGGCGTACTCCGTCGGGGGCGCCAAGCTGGAAACCCCGAAGCCGCGCCCGACGCGCCACGATGACGACGCGCCAAGCAGGGCCGCACCGGGAACCAAGAGCGTGGTTTGTTCCGAGCGCCGGCGGGTCGCTCGGCGGGGGACATGGAGGCGTCAGCTTTCCGACGGAGGCGGCCCCTCGGCCATGAGCCGTTTTCTGGCGGCCAGAAGACCCTTGGGAGAGGCCCAATGTCCCTTAGCCCCAGACTCCTGTTCGCTCTCTTTCTCGCTCCGTTCGCTTGCGGCTCGAATCAAGGACCGACGATCACCGGCAGCGGTGGCGCCCCGGCCTCCGGAGGAGTCACCGGCGGTGGTGGCTCTGGCGGCTCGGGAACGGGCGGCTCCGCCACGGGCGGGAGCGCCGGCGCCGGGCCGGGTGCGACGGGCGGCGCTGCGGGCGGAAATGGCCTGGCTGGTCATGCCGGTACAGGCGGACAAGCGGGCGCGGCGGCCAACGGCAATCCTTGCGCGACGATCGACGCGACCCTCCCCGCGGAGCCCACGATCCCGCCGGCCTGCGCGACGCTCACGGCCAGCTTCGCGATCGTGACCGGAACGCCGCCGAGCGAGGCGAGCCTCGACACCTCCCGCCTTCAAACGGCGTTGAACGGCTGCGCGGCGGGGCAGGCGGTGCGGCTCACGACGAGCGGCGCCAGCAACGGCTTCATCACCGGCCCGCTCAACCTCCCCACGGGCGTCTCGCTCTGGGTCGACAGCGGCGTCACGCTCTTCGGCACGCGCGATCCCGGCGTCTACGGGCAGGCGACCGCGCTCATCTCGGTGCGAGGCGCCAACTCCGGCATCGTGGGGACGGGGGCGATCGACGGGCAGGGGGGCGAGCCGCAGATCGGCAGCACGATGTCGCCCTGGGACGTCAACGGCGGCGGCGGCGACAGCCCGGCGCTCATCCAGGTGCTGGGGGCGACGAACTTCACCCTCTACAAGATCACGCTGCACAACGCGCCCAAGTTCCACGTCAAGCTCGGCGCGGCCGGCTTCGTCGTCTGGGGGATCACCATCAAGACGCCGTCGACGACCACCAACAGCGTGGGCACCAAGCTCACCCCCTCGAGCGCGCACAACACCGACGGCGTCGATCCGGGCGAGGCCGCCAGCAACGGGTTCATCGTCTACAACCAGATCAGCGTCGGCGACGACCACATCGCCATCAAGGGCGGGACCAGCGTCAAGAACCTCACCATCGCGCACAACCACTTCGAGGCCGGGCACGGCATGTCGATCGGCAGCGAGACCAACGGCGGCGTCTCGGACGTCACCGTCTGCGATCTCTCGATCGACGGCACCAACACCGGCCTTTCGGGCGGCAGCGCGAACGGCATCCGGATCAAGTCGGATCCGAGCCGCGGGGGCCTGGTGCAGAACGTCTTCTACGGCGACGTCTGCGTCCGGGGCCTCAGCAACCCGATCATCCTCACGCCGATGTACTCGAGCGCCACGGGGACGGAGTATCCGCACTTCACGGGGATCACGATCCAGAACTTCCGCTCCATGAGCACGTCGACGACGCCGAAGGTGACGCTGCTCGGCTACGACGCCACCCACATGCTCGGGCTGACGCTCGACAACGTGGTGGTCGACGACATCACTTCGGCCAACATTTCGGCCTCCTACGCCGACATCACGCTCGGTCCTGGCAGCGTGAACTTCACCCCCTCGGGCACCAGCGTCACGGTGAGCAACAAGGTCGCCGGCTCTTCGACGCCCAACACCTGCGCGAACAAGTGGGTGACTTTTTAGCGCGAGCAGCGCGTTCCGTTAGCGCCAGATTGGCAAAGGGTCGCCGGTGCCGGCGTGGTAGACCGCGACCTTGCGGGGCCAGCTCCGCTCCGGCCGATGGCCCCTGCATTGCTGCCTCTGTGGGGCGGGGTGACGCCACGATGAGGAACAGGGTGCTGGCCGGGATGGCGTTGGGGCTTGTCTTCGGCGCTACCGCGGCAGGTCCTTCGACCGTCCGCGCTGCCGCTCCTGCGGGAGCGGCGGCTGTCCACGTCGCCGGGCGCGCGCAGCCCGGCAGCGGCACCGCGTGCAGCAAGCTTCCGGCGGGAAAGCGCATCGTGAAGCTGAACCTCAAACCCGAGACAGAGATCGCTGACCTGGTCGCCTGGATCTCGTCGATTACCTGCAAGCAGTTCGTGCTCCCCGACGTTCCCGCGGCCCACGCCAAGGTGACGATCGTGGCGCCGAGCCTGATCACCTCCGGCGAGGCCTACCATCTGTTTCTCAATGCGCTCGACTCCGTCGGGCTGACGGTCTATCCGGCCGGTTCGTTCTCCCGAATCGTCGAGACCGCCAAGGTCAAGACCTGCCCAATCCCGGTGATTGGCCCCGGCGGCTGAGTCGCCTCGCCGGGCAACGGGGTCGGGGGCCGCGTCAGCGGGTCAGGATCGTATAGAAGACCATGACCAGCGCGATGAGCCCTCCGCCGGCAGCGATGGCGGCTGCCAACTCGATGAGACGGCCCCGGCGGGCGCGGTTCCAGGCGAGCGTTTCAGCTTCCGACACTTGCATTTCCCCCGCCTGTTGTCTCGGCGGGTCAGAGGCCGCCCTTGAGGGCGCCACCAATGAAAAAGCCCCGGGAAATCGCTCCCCCGGGGCTTCTTGAACCGCGATCCGGAAAGACCGGACCAGCGGAATGAACTACTCGGCCTTCTTCTCGTCCTTCGGCGCGTCCGCCTTCTTGGACTTCTTGGCCTTCTTCTCCTTCTTGGCCGGCGCGTCAGCGGCCGGGGCGTCCTCGGCCTTGGCAACGGTCCAGCTGGCGGGGAGAAGAACGGCGAGAGCGAGGAAAACAACGCGGGTGAGCTTCATTGGTATCTCCTTGATTCGTTTCCGAACGCGAAAATTCGTCCGGAGTGAGCCGAACTTGGAAGCAGAGGTCGTGCCAGGTGCGTCACTCGCTCGCCCGCATCCAAGATCCGGTGAACTCGCGGGGATTGCTGGAGAACGGCCGGAGGCCAAGGCCGCGTGTGTGGCGTTCTTGTCTGGCGTCCGTGGGACTGTGTAGAACTTCACCCCACGGTCGACGAGGCGGCCGGCTCGGCTGCCAGGAACTCGTTGGTCGCCGGGTCGGCCCGCAGCAGGTTGGCGAAGAGCCAGACGAACGCGAAGAAGAGCAGCAGCGTGGAGTCCTGGAAGTGCCGATCGAGATCCGGATCGAGAGAGGCCCAGTAGCCGCCGATGCAGAGCACGAGGAGCGGCGTGGCGACACGCCGGAAGGGCACGACCAGCGGGATGGTCTTGGTCGTCGCCGCGCCAGGCTCGGCCGCCGTCACCGGCGTCGCGCGGCCGGCGTCGGCGAGCAGCGCCAGCAAGAAGATGAAGTGGCTGTAGTAGTTCGACGGGTTGGAGATGACCAGCACGAGCGGCATCGCCAGGACCATCGCTTGGTGGAGCGGGCGGCGGCGCGCCAAGAGTGCGACGCAGGCGATGCAGAGGATCTCGCAGCCGATGAAGATGGCGATGCGCGCCTGAAACACGGCGCCGGACATGCTGTCGGCGCCGGCGATCAGCGCCCGCAGGCTGATCTCGTTCACGCCGACGTCGCGGTTGAGCAGCGTGACCTTGTGGAACCAGCTGACCCAGGCACCCGGTGAATAGAGGATGGCGGTGAGCCCGACCATGAAGACCACGCAGGCTGCCGCGCTGAGCAGCACCTGCACCGTCGCCCGCTGCTCCGCGAGCCAGGGCCGGAATGCCGGACGCTTGCGATCCTTGATCCACTGCTCCGCGAAGGCCCAGAGCGCCGGCAGCGCCACCCCGAGCAGCGCAACCACCGGGAAGAACCGGATGAGCGCCGAGAGAGCCAGGCAGATCCCCGCCAGCGTCCAGTGCTGGCGCTTGAGCGCGGCCGCGCCGAAGCCGAGCAGCGCCAGCCAGTCGTGCCGCAGCGTCGCGCCGGTCCAGTTGGTGCCGAACATGTAGAGGTCGTTGGCGCCGAACACGGTCATTGCCAGCAACATCGGCCAGAGACCGAACGCCCGCCAGAGCGCCACCGCCATCAGCAGCAGCAACAGGCCGTCGACGAGGCCGGTGGTGATCAGCAGCCCCTCGGACGCCGGGGCGTGCGCCATGAGCAGCCGCCCGAAGAAGACCCAGACGGGGGTGGCGTTGGCGCCGTGATCGGTGAGGGTCGAAAGGTATTCCGGTCCCATGACATTCTGAAAGAAGTTCATGTCTTTCTTGAACTCTATCCAGCGTTCGGGGCTGAACCGATCGCGCACCGAACGGATCTCGTCCTCCATCTCACGGACCCGCCGGAGCCGGTGGTCGCCGAGCCCGCGCAGCTCCTGCATTCCGAGCGAGTCGAGCGACCCCCCCCGGTGGTCCTCGGCGTAGGCCAGCACGCTGGCGGTGTAGACCCCGTCGTATCCCAGCTCCTTGAAGTATTTGGCGAAGGGCTGATAGACGCGCAGGTCATTGGTGTGGACGAACTCGGGGCGGTTCTGCTCGTGATTCCAGAACTGCGGCCGCCCGAGGTTGTAGAAGGCCAGAAAAGCGACGATCGCGCTGGTGGCGAGCGCCGCCGTGACGACCCAGCGGTGCGCCGGCCAGCGCCGCCCCGGGATGGCGGCCCGCGCCGCCGCGAGGAGCGCGATGGCAGCGGCGGTTGCGCGGACGAACGCCACCTCGCGGTTGACGAGCGGCCACCCGGCGGAGATGGCGTCGACGACGAAGCCGATCGCGAAGAGCGGGAGGAGCGCCGCGAGAGCCAGCACCCATCGCCGCGACCGGACCTGCGTGACCGCCAAGAACAGACCGAACGCTGCAATCAGGTAGAGGAGCGAAGATCGGACGGCGGCCGCCTGGTTCTGGCCAGCCAGGCGGTGCAGCACAGGCGGCATCACGGACGGAGAGTGCTCGAAGAGCTGCAGCTCCGCGACCGAATAGGCCGAGTCGCCGCCGCGAACGGTGAGGCGGACCCAGCGCCCCTGCCCGGAGAGCTGGCTGGCCCAGCGCTGGCGAATCCCCGGTTCGGGGCGCGGCTCAGCGGTCCAAAGTGGAACGAAATTGGAGTGGTCGTCCGAGATCGACACCACGTACTCGTCATTGTTGTCCCCCTGAAGGTAGGTGGCGGTGATGGGGACGCTGCGGCCAAGGTCGTACTCCACGTAGGCCTTCTCCGAGGTGAACAGCGCGGCGACCGAACTGTTCCATTCATCCCCCTCGAAAGCGCCGACGCCGTCGGTGATCGCGCGGGCGTTGGAGACGCCCGACGAGGACGAGGGGCGGCGGCCCGCGAGGAGGTTGTCGTCGGCCTCCGCGGCGCGTGCGGCGCTCGTCGCCAAAAGCGCGGCGGAGAGAAAGACGAGAGGAAGCAGCAGGGGGGCGATCCGCTTCCGTGGGAGCGGCCAGCGCCGTCGGGGCGAATGTACGAGAATGTGGGTGATCGTCATCGGGGGCGGTCCTCGTTGTGACGCCGACTGGCTCGGCGCGCGCGGCGCCACTCTACCCCAGAGCGCCGTCGAGGTTGCGTCCCCTCAAAGGGGAGGCGGACAGGGCCTTGGCGGGCCGTGTGGTGGCCCACGGCAGAGGCCCAAAGAGCCAAGCCGCAGCCAAGCCGGCGCCAAGAAAATTTGCAGCAGCGCGCGAGAGGCGTGCTAATTTTTCGGATGACTCCTTCGTCTCCGTCCTCGTGGACGCCGCCGGCAACTGGGCCGGGACGGCCTTCGGTGACCGGAATGTTAGAGGGTTCTGCAGACGGCAGCTCCGTCGGTCACTGAAGCAAACGAGGAAGAAATGGGAACGAGACTCTACGTTGGAAATCTGTCCTACAGCATCACCGAGCTGGATCTGCGCGAGCTGTTCGCGGGTCTCGGCACCGTCACGGACGCCAAGATCATCACCGATCGTGAGACGGGGCGCCCGCGCGGCTTCGGCTTCATCGAGATGGCGACCGAGGAAGAGGCGCGCAAGGCCATCGACGAGCTGAACGGCCGCGACGTCCAGGGACGCCAGGTCGCCGTCAAGGAAGCCGAGGATCGCCGCGGTGGCGGTGGCGGCGGCGGTGGCGGTGGATACGGCGGCGGCGGCGGTGGGGGCCGTGGCGGCGGCGGCGGTGGATACGGCGGCGGTGGTGGCGGCGGTGGTCGTGGCGGCGGCGGTGGCGGGCGTGGCGGCGGCGGTGGCGGCGGACGTCAACGCTGGTAGCCCAAACGTAGCGCCGCGCGACGTTCGCGCGGGCTGCAGGTTTCCAAGGTTCCAAAAGAGAGCCCGCCCCCAAAGGCGGGCTTTCTCTTTATCTGAGGCATGACTTCTGGAGGCACGACCGCCGATGCCGGAGACGCTGCTCCTTTATACCGACTTCGTTTGCCCGTTCTGCTTCATCGCCGAGCAGAGCACGGTGCCGCGGCTGCTCGCCGCGTTCGATCTGACCCTCGACTGGCACGGGTTCGAGCTGCACCCGAACACGCCGCGCGGCGGGCTGTCGCTCTCGCGGTTGTTCCCCGGCGTGCCGCTCCCGGCGCTGCACGAGCGGACCCGTCAGTTCGCGTCGCGGTTCGGGGTGAGGGACTTCAATCCACCGGACGACCTGCACAACACGCGGCGTGCCCTGGCGATCGCGGAGCTCGCGCGCGATCGAGGATGTCTGGAGCCGTTCCGTGCCGCTGCCTTCGAAGCGCACTGGCGGCTGGGGAAGAACCTCGAGGACGACGGGGACCTCGCCGCGATCGCCGCCGCGGCGGGGCTGCCGCGCGACGAGGCGCTCCGCGCCGCCGACGATCCGGCGATCCTGGCGCGGATCGACCAGAAGCAGGCCCAGGCCAGGGAGCGCGGCATCGCCGGAATTCCCACGTTCATCATCGCCGGCGAAGAGCTCGTCGGCTGCCAGCCTTACGAGGTCCTGGCCGCGGCCGCCGAACGCGCGGGCGTCCGCCGCCGCTGATTCGCCCGGTCTTCCTTAGGGCCGCCTCAGGGCGGCGTGCTCTCAGGCGGGACCGCGTCGCAGCTCGGCGGCTCCGCCGGAGGGACTTCTTCGATGAAGTCGCTCGGCGGAGGGACCGGTGGCGCTGGCGCGGCGGTTTGTTGGCCACCCGCGAAGGCGCCCGAAGCTGGCGAGGCCGTGCTGCGCGCCGAGTAGAAGTTCGGCACACCGACCAGCTGATCCTGCGACGACATTCCCTGTTCAGGCACGACGATGCGCTCCACCCGGGCGGTCCGGTACCCCGGCGCCGCCGTGGCACATCCGGCGCCCAGGAGCCCGACCGTCAGTCCGAGGCCACCAAGGGCGCGGATCAGCCCACCAACCCTCGACCCACAAACGCCGGTGCGCGAGAGAAACTTCAACGCGCTGCCCTCCTTCCCCGCTCCAATGTTCAAGGTTCTCATGAGGTCCGGAAATGCAACCTCTGGCGCGGGACCCGGCAAAAAGCTGCCGCTGCGGATGGGGTCTTGCTTTCACCCCCCGTGCGGCGGATTCTCAAAACCTTCGAGCCTGGCGGGTGCCTCGTGCCTGCCCCAGGTCGTCCCGGCTACCGTCCAGTTGCCCGAGGAGATCGTCATGAAGCCTCACTCGCGTTCGTCCCTCTTGCTGCGGGGCCTCGGCGCCTGCCTGACCCTGGTGGGCGCGCTCGTCGCAGCGCCGAGCGTCGCGCGGGCCCACATCAAGATGTCGTTGCCGCTGGACTGGATCACGACCAACTCCGAAGGCGATCCACAAAAGATCACGCCCTGCGGCGTCGATCCAACGATGCCGTCGACGTTCACGGTCACGAACGCCGTCACCACCCTCCACGTCGGCGACAAGGTGACGTTCAATTGGACGGAGACCGTTCCCCACGATGGCCACTTTCGGATCGCGCTGGCGATCAACTCGCGCGACGAGCTGACGGATCCCGTCGTCACGCAGATGAACTCGGACGGGACGGCGGCCGCGGTCGCGATCTCGACGGCCCTCCCGGTGCTGGCCGACAACCTGTTCCCCCACACGGCCGCCTCCGTTTCGCCCGGCAAGGCCTACACCACCTCGATCATCATCCCCAACACCCCCTGCACGAAGTGCACGCTGCAGCTTCTGCAGTTCATGGCCAATCACCCGCTCGACCCGTCGTACTTTTATCATCAGTGCGCTGACGTGACGATCTTGGCGGCCAGCGGCAGCGGCGGCACGAGCGGCGCGACCGGCGGCAGCAGCGGAGCCGCTGGCAAGACTGGCGGGACCGGCGGAGCCGGTGGCAAGACTGGTGGGACCGGCGGCGTGATCACGGGCACCGGCGGCAGCAACAACGGCAGCGGCGGCGCGGCGAGCGGCACCGGCGGCGCGACGAGCGGCAGCGGCGGCGCGACGAGTGGCACCGGCGGGGCGGTGGCGACCGGCACCGGTGGCAGTGCGGTAGGCAGCGGGGGCACCGCGGCGACCGGCAGCGGCGGCAGCGGCACCGGCGGCAGCGCCGAGGGCGGCGGGTCGAGCGGCGGCTGCGCCTGTCAGCTCGGCGCGGCGAACGGGAGCCTGACCGGACTCGGTCTCCTGGGCGTCGCTCTCCTCTGCGTCCGCCGGCGCCGGCGCACTCGCTGATGACGGGCGACTGGTCCGAGACACTCGTTCGGATGACGGTGGCCGTCCTGGCCTCGGGCCTGATCGGCTGGGATCGGCAGCGGAGCGGCCAGCCGGCGGGTCTGCGGACGCACATGCTGGTCGGGCTCGGCGCGGCGCTGATGGTGTCGATTCCCCTCGGCAGCGGCATGGCGGACGCCAGCCGCGCGGTTCAAGGGGTGGCGACCGGCATCGGGTTTCTTTGCGCGGGCGACATCCTTCACCACGTCCGCGACGGAAACGAACGGGTCAAGGGGTTGACCTCGGCGGCCTCACTCTGGGTCACCGCCGCGATCGGGATGGTGGCGGCGGTCGGACAATGGCGGTACGTCGTCATCGGCACGATCGGGACGCTGTTGATCTTGATCGTGATGCACCCGCTGGAGCGGTTCCTGGTCCGGACTCACGTCCCCACGCCCGAGCCCGTTCCCGCGCCCGACGACGAACGATAAAACGGTATGCTGGGCGGACATGTCGCCCACGCCGATCAAACGCTGCTTCTGGGCCGGTGACGACCCCCAGATGATCGCCTACCACGACGAGGAGTGGGGCGTCCCGATCCACGACGATCGGCGCTGGTACGAAAAGCTTCTGCTCGACGGGGCGCAGGCCGGCCTCTCCTGGTCGACGATCTTGCGCAAACGCGAGGGGTACCGCAAAGCCTTCGCCGGGTTCGACCCCGCCAAGATCGCGCGCTTCACCGACAAGGACGTCACACGCCTCATGGCGGACGCCGGGATCGTCCGCAACCGGCTCAAGATCCGCTCGGCCATCGGCAACGCGCGCGCCTTCCTGGCGCTGCAAGACGAGCACGGCTCGTTCGACGCCTGGATCTGGCGCTTCGTCGGCGGCAAGCCGATCCGAGGGAACGTCCGGGGGCGGGGTGACATCCTCGCGCGCACGCCGCTGTCAGATGCGCTCTCGCGCGAGCTCCGCAGCCGCGGCTTCAACTTCGTCGGCTCGACGATCATCTACGCCTTCATGCAGGCGGGCGGCCTCGTCAACGATCACACGGTCCGCTGCTTCCGCCGGGCGCAAGTGGCGACGCTCGCCGCCAGGAGACGGTGACGGCGAGACGCCGAAGTCGATCGCCCTGGCGCGCGGCCTAGTGCATCAGCTTGGTCGCCGAGCAGACACCGGCGGAGCAGACGGCCGCCTGGCAGCTCGGCACGGGGGCCGCGCAGACGCTGGTCGGGGCGGCGGGGCAGGACCCGGCGTAGAGCTGGATCAGGTCGAAGTCAGCTGACCCTGTGTTGAAGTTCTCGTCGTCGATGAAGACGTCGGGGGCGCCGGCGTCCATGGTGAACGACTTCGTGTACCAATGCCAGTTGCCGTCGGGGGTGACCGTCGTGACGAGGTCGTTGTTGGGGTAGCCGGTGGTGAAGCCGTCGAGGCCCATCAGCCAGTGCTCCAGCCCCGTGATATTGCCGGCGGCGTCGGAGACCTGAATCCCCAGGAAGGGGACCGCGTCCGGGGTGCCGCGGATCCAGGCGGTCAGGCAATAGGACGCGCCGCTGTTCACGGAGATGCCCACTGGGGTGAAGACGCGGCCGCCCGCGGAGGGGATCGACTCGCGCTGGAACATGTCGCAAGCCGAGGCCTCGCTGACGAGCGTGATCGGGTTGAGGTCCTTCGGCTGCCAGGCGCCGCTGCCGGACTCCCAGCTCTCGCTGAAGACGATGGCCGAGTCGCACGAGCTGCCGCAGACGTTCCCGCAGGCACCGCAGTTGCCGACGCTGCCGGTCAGGTCCTGTTCGCAGCCGTTGGCGGCGTTGCCGTCGCAATCCGCGAACCCGCTCGCGCACTTGGGCGAGCCACAGACGCCGCCCGTGCACATCCCTGCGGCGTTGGCCAGGGCGCAAGAGGTCCCGTCCGGCGCGGCCGTCGTCTGGCAGCCGTTGAGGGGATCGCAGATGCCGACCGAGCAGGGCCCGGTGCCGCCACACGCTGGCGCAGCGCCGGGGGTGCAGACACCCGCCTGGCAGGTCTCCGCACCGTTGCAAGCGTTGCCGTCCGAGCAGGAGGCGCCGTCCGGGGCCGCGGTCACTCCGCACGCACCTGTCGACGGATCGCACATGCTGGCGACGTGGCAGGCATCGGGTGCCGCGCAGCTGGCGCCGTTGCCCGGGCAGGAGCAAACATCCGGCTGCTGCAGCGTCACGTGCCCGTGGCAGTCGAACTCCTGCGGATCGCAGTCGCTGAGCTTGTAGTTGCAGTGCGGCGGCGTCGGGCCCGTAGGCTTCGCGACGACCGGCACCGGGACCGGCGGGTTGTAGATGGTGGGACAGTTGTCTTTCCAGTCGGGGACGCCGTCGCCGTCCTGATCGGCCGCCGAGCGTTCGATGCGAAAGATGATCGGGAGGATCTCGCCCTCCACGACCGGCGTGAAGTGCTTGAGGTCGACGCCCTTCAGATCGGAGACCTTCTTCACGACGGCGACATCAGCGGCGCCGAGCTCGTTGTCGTCCACCAGCACGCGCACCCGGTAGTGGTTGGCCGGGTCGAGGGCGCTGGTGTTGTAGCGGGCGATGTAGAACTCTCGCCAGGGGTGGCGCCGGACGCCGTGGGCGTCGCCGGTCAAGGTCGCGACGTTGGCGAGCGTGGAGCCGCTCGTCGGATCGACCTGATCGATGCGAACCGTCGGCGAGAGATCGGGATCGAACACCCCTCCGAAGTGAGCCGGGACGCTCCAGGAGATCGGAGGCAGGAAGTAGAAACCGAGCTTCGCGCCGCTCGTCTGCGAACGGTTGAGGACCAGCGGCTCCGACGCGGTCTGGGTGACGTCCGTCGACGGGTTCATGCAGCCCGTCCAGACCACCGCTCCGATCGCAACTGCCAGGAGGGAACGAGAAGAAACACGCTTCATGGGGCCTTCTCCTTGCTAGTTCCGCGGCTTCAACAACGTTTGGCATCATACGTCTGAAGCACAGCAGTGAGAAGGGAAATGTAATAAAACTTACGTCTTACTAAGGCATACAAGTTCCGACATGAGCGCTCAATTAACCACAGAACGGTGACAGTGCTCGCAGGTGCGCGTGCAAATTGTTGATAATATTGGAATTACTTAGGATCCTGGGCGGGTCTCGCCGCCGAGCTTGGCAAGGAGCTCTGGAATGGGGATGCCGGCGGCATGACGAGCGGCGTTACGGCCGGTAGAAAATGTCCGGGACCTCATCCGGTCGATGTAGAGCGTTCCGCCGAGGTGGTCGATCTCGTGCTGGAGGATCCGGGCGTACCAGCCGTGCGCCGCGATGGTGATCGCTTCGCCGCGATGGTCGAGCGCCGCCACCTGGACCGTACGGGCGCGGGGAACGACCGCCTGGAAGCCTTCGACGCTGAGGCATCCCTCGAAGAAATCGATCATCTCCCCGCCGAGCGTGAGCCGCGGGTTGGCGATGACGTGGAAGGGAACCGGCGCGCGCTCGGTCGCCTCGATCTCGGCGACATCTTCGATCACCGCGAGCTGGAGTGGCAGCCCGATCTGCGGCGCCGCCAGTCCCACGCCGGGCGCGTCGCGCATCGTCTCGCGCATCAGCTCGATGAGCTGCTGAATCTCGGCGCTGGCGATCTCGGTGGCGGTGAGCGGGCGCGCCGCCTGCCGCAGGACGGGCTCCCCAGCCTGGACGATCTTGAGGTTCATCCGGCCAGTGTAGAGGATCGAGCCTCAGCGGGGGACCCTCGGACGGTCGCGCTCTCTCTACTTGCCGCAGACCATCGAGAGCGACGGCGCGAGTGAGCCGACGGCGGAGGAATAGTTCGAGGGGACGGTGGTGACGTTGGCGGCGATGACCCCGTCGGCGATCCGCGCGGTGATGGTCGCGGCCGTCGTGTTCGACCAGCTGTCGCCCATGGCCGACGCGCCGAAGCTGGTGTCGACGAGGATCGTCTTGCCCGTCAGCGTGTGCACGTACTGATAGGTGGCGGTTTTTCCGTTGTAGCTGCTGGCGGTCGTGCCGGTGCTGAAGAACCCGTTCGCCGTCGCGACGCCGGTCGTCCAGACCATGTCGTAGTTGACGCTCTTCATGGCGCCCCAGTAGCTGTTGGTGACGTCATCGGCGTTCCAGGTCGAGTGGTCGATGGCCACCACGGCGTTCGGCATGTTCGACTTGATCGCGCAGGTGATGTCGGCGGCCAGCTGGCCGAGCTCCGCGTAGGAGAGGGCGTCGACGGTGGAGCTGGCCGCCCCGGGGCTGCTGCCGGAGGCGTTCGGGTAGTTGACCTGCGTGCTGTCGGTGTACTGGACGAAGTCGCCTTCCAGCAGCCAGACGAGCGGCTTGGTCGGCCAGGCGGTGTGCACCTGCTTGGCGTAGCTGGCGTAGGCGGCGACGATCTGGGAGCGGTACTTCCGGATGGTGTAGGCGCCGCCCGTCGCGAGGCTGGCGCCGCCGGTGGTGTTCTGGTCGGGGAACCCGTTGGCGTGGCCCAGGTAGCCGATGAGATAGGCGTAGAAGACCGGGACCAGATTGGTCGGCGCGACGTTGTTGGTGAGCCAGCTGCACCCGTTGCAGCCGGTGATGTTGCCGCTCTGCTGGATCTCCGAGCCGACCCAGTTCGAGATGAACTGCAGGTAGCTGTACGAGGCGAGCGAGCCGCCCGAGCTGTTGGTCCCCCAGGCGAAGGCACACCCGAACGGCTGTTCGTTCAGCGCCGTGGAGCCGCAGCTCCCGGTCGTGCCGCCAGTGGCGGTGGTGCCGCCCGTGCCCGTCGTTCCACCCGTTGCCTTGGTGCCGCCTGTTCCTGTCGTGCCGCCGGTCGCGGGCGTTCCTCCGCTGCCCGTCGCGCCGCCCGTGGCCTTGGTGCCGCCTGTTCCGGTCGTGCCGCCGGCCGCGGGGGTGCCGCCGGTGGCTGTCGCGCCGCCCGCGGCCTTGGTGCCGCCTGTTCCTGTCGTACCGCCGGTCGTGGCCGTACCGCCGGTGCTGGTGGCGCCGCCGGTGGCGCTCCCGCCGGAACCACCGGTTCCCTGCTCCGTTTCGCCACCGCTACAACCCTGGGCAACCAGGGAGACGACTCCCACGAGCAGGATGAGCAGAGGGAAATATCCGAACGCGGCCACGCGAGGCGAGGGGGGGCGATTCATGGCTATTCGATAGGTGTCGCGAGCCCCCCGCATCGATCCAAAAATCGGCAGCTCGCGTGCCGACGGTGGCATCGCACACCTCCGCACATCGAGGCGCCGCGGCGGTTGCCGTCGCGACCAAGGGCGCTCGCCGGTGGGTCGCCGCGCGGCGCCTCAACCGGCGGCGGCGAGCTTGGGCGGCGGGGCCTGCCGGGCGATCAGCTGGGCGAGATCGCCGCGGCAGGAGCCGCACCCGGTGCCGGCCTTGGTCACCTCGCCCAGCGCCTCGACGGTGCAGGCGCCGGCGCCAATCGCGTCGCAGAGGCGCGATTCGTTCACCTTGTGACAGGTGCAGACCAGGCGATCGGCCGGGGCGCCGGTGCCGAACGCGGCGTTCGGACAGAGCGCCTCGAGCGGATCGTCGGGGAGCGTGTCGCCGCGATCGAAGATCTGCACCAGGCTGGCGGCCGCCTCGGTGTTGCCGACGAAGAGGGCGCCGACCAGCTTCCCCTCGCGGACGATCATCTTTCGGTAGGCGCCGCGGCGGGTCTCGACGATCTGGATGACCTCGTCGCTCTCCAGCTCCGGCTCGACCCGTCCCATCGAGGCCACGTCGATCCCCGCCACCTTGAGCCGGGTGTAGAGCTTCGAGCCGCGGTAGCGCGCCTGCGGATTCGAGCCCGAGAGGATGTCGCCGAGGACGGCCGCTTGCTCCCAGGCGGGGGTCACGATGCCGTAGGTCTTGGCGGCGTGCTCGGCGCACTCGCCGATGGCGTAAACGCCGGGCGCCTCGGTGGCCATCGCGTCGTTGACGATGATCCCCCGGTTGATGGGGATGCCGGAGGCGCGCGCGACCTCGATCCGGGGGCGGACGCCGCAGGCGAGCACCACCATGTCGGCGGCGAGCGTCTTGCCGTCGTCGAGCCGGACGCCCTCGACGGCGACGTCACCGACGACCGCTTCGATGGTGCGCGCGGTGCGCACGAAGATCCCGCAGCGTTCGATCTCGCGCTCGAGCATCTCGCCGCCCAGCTCGTCGAGCTGCGCGTTCATCAGGGTCTTGCTGGCGTGAATGACGGTGACGTGCAGGCCGCGGTCGGCCAGCACCTTGGCGGCCTCGAGGCCGAGGAGGCCGCCACCGAGGACGACGGCGGTGTCTCCGGCGCGGGCGTGCGCGCGCATGCGGGCGCAATCGTCCATCGTCCGGTAGACGAAGACGCCGGGCCGCAGCTCTCCGCCGGCGATGGTCATCCCGTCGAGCGGCGGCACCAGCGGCTGGCTTCCGGTGGCGAGCACGGCGGCGTCGTAGCGGTGGAGCGCGCCGTCGGCGGTCTCGAGCTGTTTGGCGGAGGTGTCGAGCCGCTTGACGATCGCGCCGTCGTGGAGGCGGATGCCGTGCGCCTCGTACCAGGCGCGCGGCTTGGTGACGATCGACTCGGGCGCGGCGCCGCCCAGTACCTTGCTGAGCAGGATCCGGTTGTAGGCGCCGCCCTTCTCCTCGCCGTAGACGACGACGTCGTAGCGCTGGAGCGCCTTTCGCTCGACGAGCTCGTCGAGCAGACGGCAGGTCGCCATCCCGTTGCCGATGATGGCCAGGATCTTCTTGCGCAGGCTCAAGCGGCTCCTCGCGCGGCCGCCGTCGCGGAGCGGGGCGCTGCCTTTGTGGCTGGCGCGACCGTGGCGCGCACCGCGCAGATCTTGAACTCCGGCATGCGGCTCACCGGGTCGAGCGCCGGCACGGTCAGGGCGTTGGCGGCGCTCTTGCCGCCCCAGTGAAAGGGCGCGAACACGGTGTCGGGCCGGATGTCGGGGCTGACGGCGACGGAGAAGACGACCTCGCCTCGGCGGCTCGCGACGAGGAGGTTGCCGCCGTCGGCGACACCGAGCTGGGCGGCGAGGCGCGGGTGGATCTGCAGCCGCGGCTCCGGCCGGACGTCGCGCAGCGCGGCCACGCGGCGGGTCTGCGCGCCCGAGTTGTAGTGCTCCTTGTAGCGGCCGGTCGTGAAGTAGAGCGGGTAGGCGGCGTCGGGGAGCTCGGCCGCGGGACGGTGGCGCACGGCGATGAAGCGCGCCTTTCCGTCTGGAAAGGCGAAGCTCTCGGCGAACAGACGCGGCGTGCCGGGATGGTCCTCGGCGGGGCAGGGCCAGAAGATCCCGTCGGCGGCGCGGATCTTGTCGTAGCTGATGCCGCTGTAGTCGGCGCGGGCGCCCGCCGTGGCCCGGCGGAGCTCGGCGAAGACCTCTTCGCTCGAGGAGAACCGGAAGCGCGGGCCCTCGCCCAGGCGCTCGGCCAGCGCGGCGAGGATCTCGAGATCGGTCTTCACGCCGGGAGGGGGAAGGCGGACGCGGCGCCGCAGGATCACGCGCCCTTCGAGGTTGGTCATCGTGCCGTCCTCCTCCGCCCACTCGGTGACCGGCAGGATGACGTGCGCGGCGGCGGCGGTCTCGTTGACGAACGCGTCGCAGACGACCAGCAGCTCCAGCGAGGCGAGCCGCTTGTCGATGTGGCGCGCGTTGGGCGAGGCGACGGCGACGTTCGACCCGAACACCAGCAGCGCGCGGATGCCGCCCTCGGGCCCGAGCGCGTCGAGGAGCTCGTAGGCGCTCTTCCCCTTGCCGGGCAGCGCCGCGGGGTCGACGCCCCAGACGCGGGCGATCGCCGCCCGGTCGTCGGCATTTTCGATCAGCCGGTAGCCGGGGAGCTGGTCGGCCTTCTGGCCGTGCTCGCGTCCCCCCTGACCGTTCCCCTGGCCGGTCAGGCAGCCGTAGCCGCTGTGCGGCTTGCCGACCTTGCCGAGCGCGAGCATGAGGTTGGTGAACGCGACGACCGTGTCGGCCCCTTTCGACTGCTGCTCGGGGCCGCGCCCGGAGAGCAGCATGCTGCTCTCGACCTCCGCCAGCAGGTGGACGGTGCGCCGTTGCTTTTCGATCGACACGCCGGTCATCCGTTCGACGTGCGCCGGGTGGACGCCGAGCACGGCCCGTCGGACCTCGTCGAATCCAACAGTGCGGCGGGCGACGTAGTCGAGATCGATGAGGCCATCTTCGATGGCGAGGTGCAGAAGACCGTTGGCCAGGAGGAGGTCGGTCCCCGGCGTGAGCTGGAGGTGCAGCTCCGCGGCCTTCGCCGTGTCGGTGCGGCGGGGATCGACGACGATCAGCGCCCCCTGAGCGCGCTGCGCGGAGATCCACTGCATGAGCGGCGGCATCGTATCGGCGACGTTCGAGCCCCAGAGCAGCAGCGTCTTGGTCTCCGCGATGTCGCTGACCGGAAACGGCAGCCCGCGATCGATCCCGAAGGCGCGGTTCTGGCCGGCGGCCGCCGAGGCCATGCAGTAGCGGCCGTTGTAGTCGATGTGCGGCGTGCGGAGCGCC
Source organism: uncultured Pseudomonadota bacterium (assembly GCA_963819375.1). Classification (GTDB taxonomy): domain Bacteria; phylum Myxococcota_A; class Polyangia; order Fen-1088; family Fen-1088; genus JADGRB01. The sequence goes on from CAWFVU010000002.1 coordinate 442,681, forward strand.
AGGCGGGCGAACTTGCCCAAGAGGTAGGCCTTCTCGTTGGTGAGCGCGCCGCTGCCGAACGCCGCCAGCGCCTCGGGGCCGTGGGCGGCGCGAATCGCCAGCAGCCGCTCGGCGATGAAATCGAGCGCGGTCTCCCAGCTGGCCGGCGCGAAGCGGCCGTCGGCGCCCCGCAGGAGCGGCGTCGTCACCCGCTCGGCGTGGTCGAGCAGACTCGCCGAGGTGAACCCCTTGGTGCACATCTGGCCGCGGTTGACGGGGAACGCGTCGTCCGGGCGGACCTCCAGCGCCTGCGAGACGGTCATCCCGCACTGGAACGCGCAATACGGGCAGTGTGTGCGGGTGGGGAGCGTGGCGAGTGTGGGACGAGAGGCGGACATCGAAGCGCCGGGAGGCGCCTCTTATTGATTAGACGGTCTCTCGTTTCGGCGACGTTTCGTGGTGCCCGTTGTTCAGTTAACCGCCGGCGGAGAAACGACGGGGTCTTCGCCGGCGAGCAGGCGCAGGAACGCCGCCTCGTCGAGCGTCGCCACCCCCAGCTTGGTCGCCTTGTCGAGCTTCGAACCGGGGCTCTCGCCGACGACCAGGTAGCTGGTCTTCTGCGACAGGCTGTTGGTCACCTTGCCCCCCGCAGCCTCGATGCGCGCCTTGGCCTCCTCGCGCGAGAGCGCCTCCAGCGTGCCGGTGATGACGAAGGTCTGGCCCAGCAGCCGGCCGCTGCGCTGGGCGCGCTGCTCCTCCAGCCGCACGCCGGCGCGGCGGAGCTTCTCCAGCTCGTCGCGCGTCTCGGAGCGATCGAAGAAGGCGCGCACGGCGCCGGCGATCACGTCGCCGACGCCGTCGACGGCCGCGATCTCTTCCGCCGGCGCGTTCGCGATCCGGTCGATCGACCCGAACGCGTCGGCCAGCGCGCGCGCCGCCGAGCTGCCGACGTGACGGACCCCGAAGCCGGAGAGCAGCCGATCGATCGGGCGGTCCTTGGCCGCCGCGATGGCGGCCGCCAGGTTGGCGATCGACTTGTCCTTGAAGTTCGGGAGCTGGCCGATCTGCGCCGGGGTCAGCGCGAAGATGTCCGCCGGGGTGGCGATCAGGTTCTGATCGAGGAGCTCGCCGGCCGTCCTTTCGCCGAGGTGCTCGATGTCCATGGCGCCACGCCCCGCGAAGTGGACGATGCGCGCCAGCACCTGCGCGGGACACTGCAAGTTGGGGCAGCGGGCGACCGCCTCGTCCTCGGGGCGGACGATGGGCGTCCCGCAGACGGGGCAGTCGACCGGCATCACGAAGGCGCGCTCGCTCCCGTCGCGCAGGCTGGGGATGGGGGCGACCACCTCGGGGATCACCTCGCCGGCCCGCCGCACGACGACGGTGTCGCCGATGAGGACCCCCTTGCGGACGACCTCCTGCGCGTTGTGCAGGGTGGCCATGGAGATGGTGACGCCGCCGACGCGCACCGGCTCGAGGATGGCGAACGGCGTGACGGCGCCGGTGCGGCCGACGGAGGCCTGAATGTCGCGCAGCTTGGTCGTCTGCTCCTCGGCCGGGAACTTGTAGGCGATCGCCCAGCGCGGAAACTTGGAGGTCGCGCCCAGCTCGTGGGCGTCGGCGGTCCGATCGACCTTGATGACCGCGCCGTCGATCTCGTGCTCGAGCGCGTGCCGCCGCGCCGCCATGTCGGCCACGTAGGCGCGGACGTCGTCGAGCGTGGCGCAGGGCTTCGCCTCGGGGTGGGTGCGGAGGCCGAGATCCTTCAGGAAGGTGAGCGTCTCCGAGTAGCTCAGCGGTGCGCGTCCGTCGATGCGGATGAGCCCGTGGAAGTAGACGCTGAGCGGCTTGCTGGCCGTCACCGCCGGGTCCTTCTGGCGCAGAAGGCCCGCCGTGGCGTTGCGCGGGTTGGCCAGCAGGGGTTTTCCGGCCGCGCCCAGCTCGTCGTTCAGCCGGTCGAAGTCCTGGAGGCGCAGGAAGACCTCGCCGCGGACCTCCAGCCAGGCGGGCGGGGCGTCGCCGCGCAGCCGGTGGGGAACCGCGCGGATGGTGCGAACGTTGGCGGTGACGTCCTCGCCCACGTCGCCGTCGCCCCGCGTGGCGCCACGGACGAGCCGGCCACGTTCATAGGCGACCGCGATGGAGACGCCGTCGATCTTCGGCTCGCCCACGTAGCTCGGCTCGCGGCCCAGCCCCTTCACGACGCGATCGCGCCAGGCGGTCAGCTCCTCGTCGTCGAACACGTTGTCGAGCGACAGGAGGCGCGCGGAGTGCTTGACCGGCGCGAACCGCGCCGCCGGCGCCCCCCCACCCGCTGGGTGGGGGAGTCGGGGGTCAAGAGGTCAGGGTGCCGCTCTTCGAGCGCCCGCAGCTCCCGCAACAGCAGATCGAAGTCGGCGTCCGAGATCTCCGGGGCGTCGAGGACGTAGTAGCGGTAGCTGTGGTGCTCGATGCGCGCGCGCAGCTCCTCGACGCGGCGCTTGGCGGTCGCCAGCTCCTCTTCGTTCGCGTCATGCATCGCCCCGTTCGTACCACGCGGGCGCCGCGTCCGTCAGCCGAAGCGGCGGAGCTCCCGTTGCCGGCGGGCCGCCGTCGCCAACGCCCATCCGAAGAGCGCCGACAGGACGTCGCCGACCGAGTTCGCCAGCGTGTCCTGCGTCGGATAGGCGAACACGGAGGGGACGAGGTTTTTGAACACGTGCTCGACGATCTCCCACGCGACGGCGATCCCGAACGTCGGCCAGAACCCGAGCCCGATCAGACCGGCAGCGACGCCCACCAGCCCGTGCAGGGGCGAGTAACGGTCGAACGGGGGATAGTTGATCTCCCCCGGTCGGGCCGTTCGCTCCGCGAACATGCCCTCAATCTGGGGCCGATCCGGCGCCGGGCCTAGGCCTAGCGGCTGAAGTGCAGATGGACGATGGTGACGGCCAGCGCCAGGGCCACGGGCACGGCGACCCACCAGGCCCTCGAGGACCGGGCGGCCATCTGCAAGGTGGTCAGCCGCTCGGTGGGGATGGCCGAGGCGAGCGGGTTGACGGTCGCCATGACCACCGCCGGACGCCAAGCCCAGGCCGTCAGATCCGGGCGCCGCATGATCTCGGCGGTGCCGTGCACCCGCCGCCGGGGCGGCCGCGCCTCGACCGCCCGCGCGTCGCGGGAGAGCCCCGCCGCGACCACCACCGAGGGCAAGCGGGTGCCCGCAGGGGGGTGGAAGGTTGGTGGGTGGCAGCCGGGGGGAGACCGGCGCCGTCTCGAGGTCTTCGACTCTCGGCGTTCCGTAGCGCTTGGTGCGGGTGCGTTTCTCGTCGTCGAGGGTGACGTCGAGGGCCAGCCGCGGGAAACCGTCGGTCGTCGAGGGATCGACGGAGATCCTGCGGATGGTCCCGGCGGCCGCGACGGCCCCTTGCTCGCCCAGCAGGACGTCGACGCCGCCGTCGAGCCGCAGGAACGGCAGCGTCGCGGTCAACCGCACCATCTGCTCGTCGACCTGTGCCTCGCAGCGGAGCGGCTTGTCGACGCCGTCGATCCGCAGCTTGGCGGGGAGCGCCTGCTTGGTGCGCGCGGCGATCAGATTCTCGATCACGGCCGCCACCGCCGGCTTGATCTCGCCGAAAGTGACCGCCAGCTCGAAGCCGCCCGGCGCGGCGGTGACGCGCACGATCTTTCCGGTCACCGAGCGAGGTCCGTGCGGCAGCAGGACGTCGCACTTGATCTCGGTCCCGATCGGACAGGACTCCGTCGAGACCAGCGAGAGACCACTGGCGCTCAGATCGACCCCGCGCCCGTAGACGCGTCCTTTTCCGTCGATGCGCGCCAGGCAGATCGCTTCGTCGTAAGGGATCCGGGGTGAGTCTCGCCGGGCTTGGGTCATGCGGCCCCCTTCGCCTCGAATTGTGGCACGTGCGGCGCGCGAGAGAAGACCGCATGCGCGATCGTCACCGCATTTTGGGCGGAGGTCCCGCGACACCGACGGACGAGTCGCCTGATCGGGGCGCAAGTGTGGCAAGTGTGGAAAGGAGGGACAGTGTCGAAAGAAAGGACCGTGAGCCCTAGCTCTCGAGCTGCGGCGGGACGTCCGGCCATGGTGGAAGCGGAGGGAGTCCCAGCGCCTCGCGGACCAGCGCGAACGATCGCCGGTGGACCGGACAGGCGCCCAGCTTCACGAGGGCGCTCGCGTGCGCCTGCACCGGATAGCCCTTGTGCTGCGCGAAGCCGTAACCAGGAAACTGGGCGTCGAGCTGCGCGCATCTTCGCGTCGCGCGCGGTCTTGGCGAGGATCGAGGCCGCGGCGATCGACAGACTCTTGGCGTCGCCGCCGACGATCCGCTGTTGCGGCAGCGCGACCTCGCGCAGCTTGCGGCCGTCGATCAACAGATGCTCGGCGGCGGGGGCCAGCGCCGCGATGGCGCGCCGCATGGCCGCCAGGCCCGCCCAGTAGATGTTGATGCGATCGATCTCCTCGACCTCGGCGAACGCCACCGCCCAGGCGACGGCCCTGCTTCTTGATGATCGGCGCCAGGCGCTCGCGGGTCTCGACGTCGAGCCGCTTGGAGTCGTCCACCTCGGCAATCCGCGTCCCCGGCGCGAGAATGACCGCGGCGGCCGCCACCGGTCCGGCCAGCGGGCTCATGCCGGCCTCGTCGACCCCGGCGATTCGGGTGACGCCGTTGCCCCACAGGGCGGTCTCGAAGCGCAGCATGGTCCGCAGCCGTTGTCCCTCGGCGCGGTTGTCCCGTCGCCGCCTGGCGACAGCCTCGAGGATGGCGCGCGCCCCCGCGCGCGGGTCGGCCTCGAGCGCTGCCTCGATGCTCGCGGGCAGCGGGCGGCCGCCGTCGACATAACGCGCACGCAGCTCGAGCAGCGAGGCCGGTTGCGGCGAAGCCAGTCGGGCGCGAAGCCAGTGGGATCGTTCGGCGGGTCACGGCGGCAGGGTGGCCAGCGCGGCGCGCGCCTCTGCCGCGTGCGTGCCGAGCGGGGCCAGCTCGAGATACTTGCGGAACGCGTCGCGCGACTCCGGGAGCCGTCCGGTGTCGCGCTGGACCTTCCCGACGACGATGTACGCGTCGGCGGATCCGGGATCGGAGCCGAGCGCCAGGTTCGCCAGATCGAGCGCCTCGCCCGCGCGTCCCTGCGCGAGCGCGGCCTCCGCGCGCTGGGTCAGCACAGCCGCGGGCTCTGCGCTCGCGGCGGCAGGCGTGTTGGCGTCGGCCCGATTGCGGGCCGCCTGACCATGCAGCGCAACGGCCACCACGAACGCCACGATGGCGGCGCCGCCGATCACGACGACGGTGCGCTTGCGGCCCGCCACCGGCGCGCGGGGATCGTAGTGGGGCGCGGTGCCGGGATCGTTCGCGACCGGCTCGACCGCCTGCTCGCCGTCGACCAACCAGTGCAGCGTCGACTCCGAGAGACCCATCTCCTGCTTGGGCTCGGCTGCGCGACAGCGCTCGTCGACCCTTGGCGGGCGGCGGCTCGTCGGGCTTGGTCAGGACTGGCTCGTCCGTGGCCGCGCCGCCGCGTCGGGCGGGCTCGGCGGATGCGGGAGCCGCCTCTTCGGGACGCGCCTCTGCCGGGGGCCAGGCCGGCTCGTCCGATCTGGCGGGCGCCGCGGCCGGCGCCTCCGGTGCAGGCCGGGTTTCGTCCTCGGACTCCGGGCTCGGCATGTTCGTGACCAGGAAGACTAGTGCATTTTTATTCAGGGCGCGTCCGGAAAATCGCCCGACGCGCCCGTCGGTTTCCATCTGTTAACATGGTCGTCGAGATGGCGAAGCCCGTCGACGACACCACGCTCGAGCGTCAGCCAACCATGGAGCCGCCCGCAGCGCCGCGCGGCCCGAGCGCCTACCTGCTGGTGATTGCGGGGCCGAGCTTCGGCGAGATGCACCGGCTGCAGGGGAACCGATCGGTGATCGGCCGCGCCGACACCGCGGCCATTCGCGTGCTCGACGACGGCATCTCGCGCGAGCACGCCGCGGTCGAGCGCGACGGCGGCAAGAACGTGCTCGTCAATCTCGGGTCGACCAACGGGACGTTCTGCAACGGAACGAAGGATCGAACGCCACGAGCTGACCGACGGCGACAAGATCTCCGTCGGCGCGTCGACGATCTTGAAGTTCACCTACCAGGACCAGGTCGACGAGCGCTATCAGAAGCGCCTCTTCGAGTCGTCGCTCCGGGACGGGCTGACGTCGACGTTCAACCGGCGCTACTTCGTCGATCGGCTGAACACCGAGATGCGGTTCGCCTCGCGGCACGACAAGTCGCTGGCGTTGCTGTTCATCGACATCGATCACTTCAAGAAGATCAACGACGGCTTCGGGCACCAGGCGGGGGACTACGTCCTGGCGGCGGTGGCGCGCGAGATGATCGCCACCATCCGGGCCGAGGACGTGCTGGCCCGTTACGGCGGCGAGGAGTTCGCCGTCATCTGCCGCGAGATCGAGAGGGAGGGCGCGCTGGCGCTGGGCGAGCGGCTGCGGGCCGCGGTCGCGCGCGCCCGGTTCGAGCACGAGGGCCGGGTCATCCCGGTCACCATCAGCGTGGGCGCGGCGGTCGCGCGCAAGCCGCAGCAAGCCCAGCCGTTGATCGCGGCCGCCGACGCCGCGATGTACGAGGCCAAGCGGGCCGGCCGCAACCGCGTCTCATTTCATGAATAAATAGAGACAGCGGCGGGGTCGTTGGTATGGTGGGGGCCGGATGAGGGGACGTCGCACGTCGCGGGCTCGCGATCGCGAGCCTGGTCGCGGTGCTGAGCTGCCGCGAATCGGCCGGTCTGCACGGCGAAGGTGCGCCTGCGAGCAACGCCGGGGCTCCGCCTGCCGGCGGCCGGCGCCAGTCCCGGCGCCAAGACCGCCAGGCCACACCTCGCGCGCGGCTCGGTCTCCGAGGCCGAGGCGTTGAAGCCTCGACCGGATCTCCTGCCCGTCGAGCGGGCGCTGGTGGTGATCGGCGCCGCGCCCGGCGCAGCCGGGGCAAGCGGGCAGCTGGGCAGTCGGGGCAGCCGGCGCAGCCGGGGCAGCCCGCGCAGCAGTGGAAGAGCGCTGGATCGACGCCGAGGCGGCCGAGGCGGCCGGCTACACGCTGGTCGATCTCTCCGACGACGTGGACGCCGTACATCTTCGCCGAGCAGACCGGGCCCGACGGGCAGCCGCTCCCCAACCGCTACCGGCGGATCTTCATCGGCCTGGCCAACGATCAGCTCGACGAGGACGGCGAGCCGCTGCCGCCGGGGTCGAAGAATTACCTCGAGCTCTACGGGATCTTCCCCTCGCTGTCGGTGCTGCGCGCGCGGTTCCTCGACGACGATCAGCACCCCTGCCAGGATCAGGAGAGCGCCGACGCGCTCGACGCCGTCGAGACGGTCACCTACGTCGCGCCGGCCGATCTCAAGAAGGACGAGCGCCACCTCTCGCGCATCCGCCAGGAGCTGGAAGAGGCGCGCAAGAAGGCGCACGCCGCGACGCTGGACGAGCTGGCGACGAAGCAGCCGGCCTACGCCGCCAAGGTGAAGCTGATCGAGAAGCGCGCCGCGGAGAAGCCGGCCATGACCGCGGTCGAAAAGCGCCTCACCTGCGAGGGGCTCCTCGGCACCAGCGCCCGGACCTCGCACCACCAGGCCGGGATCTACGACGACGCCATGCGGATCGCCGTCCGGCGCTTCCAGCAGAAGCACATGATCTACGAGGCGAACTTCCTGCGCCGCAAGACGGTGGAGGCGCTGTCGCGCTCGCTCATCGACAACGACTACGACGCGTTGGTGCGCGCGCTGCGCGAGCGGGTGGTGTCGGCCGCGGAGATCGTCGAGGACGGCTCGACCTCCAAGGTGCGCAACCTGGTCGACGAGTACACCAAGGTGACGCTCGACCAGCTCGGCCTGACGGACGGCGCCGCGGCGCTGGCCTTCTTCAAGCGCCACGACAAGGAACGAGCTCAAGACGCTGCGGGTGGCGGTCAAGTTGCCGCCGCGTCCCGACTACTACGCGCCCGACATGGACCTCTCGATCGTCGTCGATCGCGGCGACGTCTGGTACGACGTGCCGTTCGACGACAAGGGGCACTACAAGCCGCAGGCGCGCAAGAAGTACCCCTCGCTCACGCTCTACAGCAAGGTGGGGGGCAAGCAGGTGGCGCTGGCGCGCTGGCGCACGACGATCGGCGGCTGGCGCGCCGATCAGGCCAGCAACGGCTACGAATACTTTCGCTACAAGGGCTCGGACATCGGCCCGCGCGTGATCCGCCACATCGTGTCGGGGCCGGTCTGGATCGCCCCGACGTCGACGCCGATACGCAGCTTGGTCAAAGGGAAGCTGGTCAACAGCAAGTGGATGAGCGTCGTCAACTACGACGAGCTCGGCCCCGGGTATCTCTCCGCCTACGGCCTCATCGCCGGCTACTTCGTGGTGCCGGGGCAGAACGGCCACAACGACTTCGACAACGGCGTGCGCGCGCACGGCTCGTCGGACTACCTGTCGATCTACAGCGCCAACGGCTACTCGCACGGCTGCCACCGGCTGCCCAACCACCTGGCGATCCGCCTCTACTCCTTCATCCTGCAAGCACCGGCACATGAAGGTGGCCGGCGACCAGCCGATGGGCTTCACGCGGCAGTTCCTCTGGAAGAACACCGTCTACGAGATGCGGATCCCGTCGCGCGGCTACCTCTATGAGATGGATCCGCCCGTGCCGGTCAACGTGCTCGAGGGGAACATCATGGGCGACCAGAAGAAGCCGATCCTCGACTACGTCCCCGAGCCCTGGAACAAGTACCCGCCCGGGCCGCCGCCCCGCGGCGCCGACGACCGGCGACAAGGCCGGAGGAGGCAGCTGTTGCGGCGAGTAGTCGCGAGGAGCGCGGGCGCGGCGATCATCGTCGGGCTGGTGATGTTCGCCTGGCGCCGTTTGCCCTCCACGCGGCCCGACGGCGGCGCCGCGCCCCCGGTCGGCGTGGCGGCTCCGGCGCCGCCGGCCGAGCCTTCGCCGAACGTGCGCATCGTCTTCACCATCGTTCCCTCCACCAAGAAGGCGATGGTCTTCTGGGGGAAGAAGCGCCTCGGCATCATCGCGCCGCACGCGCCGCTGATCATCACCCGCCCGCGCGACTCCGGCCCGCTCGACGTCGTCGTGAAGTCTGACGGCTACGTGACCGTCCAGACCCGCGCCTACACCTTCGCCGACAACAAGGTCGCCGTGAAGCTGACCGCGCTCGACGAGAAGAACACGCTGCTCGGCTACCGCGAGGAGCTCCCCCCCGACGGCGGCATGCCACCCGGCGGCGGTCCCGACGGCGGGATGCCGTAAGCGAAGCTTCAGCGACCGCTGCAGACGAACAGCGTCGCGGAGAGCGGCGGCAAACGATAGGCGAGCTGATTGTCTTTGACGTCGGCATCCGGCAGCGACCGGATCTTGGGAGACGTGGCGTCGAAACCGAACACCTTCGCCTTGGCGTAGGCGCCCCCCTTGATGGCGATCTTCGCGTTGAAGATCGCGTGCTGCGCCTTGTTGATCACGAGGACGGTCAACGTACCCGGGTGCTTGGAGTCGACCGCGGCGAAGACGGAGGCCTTCTCGAGGTCGCCGGGCGCGGCGGCGACGGCGGTGTCGCCGTAGGCGCCCCCCTTGCCGTCGTAGTTCCGGTAGAGCTGAAAAGCCGCCTTGATGTAGCTCGGCAGGTGGTTGTTGCCGGCGCTGTCGCCCCAGTAGTTGGCCAGGTTGAGCCCCTCGCGCCCGAACACGCCGAGCGCGTCGGCCTGCGCGAGGCCGCCCGAGATGTGGTCGCCGGCGCCGAAGTTGTACTCGGTCATGGCCAGCTTGGTGCCGGGGTAGTGGGCGGCGATCTTCTCCTGCAGCCAGGGGATGAGGCGGATCGGCTTGCCGCCAAGGTCGCGGCGATCCAGCTCTTTTCGACGTAGCTCGGATCCCACAGGCTGCGCGGCGCCTGCACGCGCGCCTCGACGGTCTTGGGCGTGACGTCCTTCTCGGTGATTCGCTTGGCGCCGCGCGCCTCGGGGTACCAGTGGACGTCGAGCGCGTGAACCAGCCGCTGGTGGTGCTTGGCTTCGAGCTTCTTCATCGCGGCCAGGAAGAAGTCGAGGTAGGTCCCGTAGGTGGCGTTGTTCTCCTTGGCGTCGGGCGCGTCCTGCAGCGTCTTGTACTCGCTCCAGCCGTACGCGACCGCGCCGAGCACGAGGGCGCTCGGGTCGACCTTGAGCAGTCCGCTGGCGGTCGCCTCGGTGCGGGTCACCATCTCGGCGTAGGTCGGCTGGTCGGGGTGGACGCGCGGGTGCGTGCTCGGCCAGAGCGCCGGCTCGTTGTCGAGCGAGTAGAACCGGATCCCGCCGCCGGACGCCTTCCCGAGCTTGGTGACCAGCGCGTTCACGAACTCGTCCTCATAGACGACGCCGTCGCCGAGATCGGGCGAGGCGGCGAAGGGGCCCGGCTTCTGCGCCATCGATTTGTCCCAACGCTTGCTGGGCGCCTTGTCGGCCTCGTGGACGGCGCCGCGCTTGTCGGCGGTGACGTAGTCGACCATCGGCACGGTGGCCACCGTCTCCATCCCCGCCTCGCGGTTCGCCCGCGCGAAGTCGAGGAACTGGGCGCCGGGGACGTCGCAGTCGTGGTAGCCGAGCACCGTGCAGGCCCACCCGTCGCTCGAGTGGTTGTAGTCGCTGCCGGCGTTGGAGGCGTTGAGCTCCCAGTTGTAGGCGGTCTGCCGGTTGCCGCCCATGCGCCGCACCGTCGCGCCGGCGCCCTCGGCCGGCTGCGAGTTGATGCCGTAGACGTAGGGGCTGATGTGGCGGAGCACCTCGCCGGTCTTGATGGCGATCGGCAGGTCGCCGCCCTCGGCGGGGGGAAGCGCGGCCTGCGCGGCGGCGGTCGCCTTGGCGGTGGTGGCGGCGTCGCGCTCGCGCTTGCGATCGGCGTTCTGCGTGCTCGGCAGCGACCAGAACGCGATCTGCTTGCCGAAGCTCTCCACCTTGACGCCGCCGAGCTCGATCGTCTGCGGGTCGTAGCCGAGGCGGAAGATGACGTGCGCCTCGCCGGCCGCGTAGGCGCGCGCCGCCTTGAAGCGGACCTGCGACCTTCGATCCAGACGGCGGCCGCCTGCACCGGGTACTGGACCGACTTCGGGAAGGGGGAGCCGTTCAGCTCGAACACGAACTCCGTCTCGCCGACGCCCCCCTCCTGCGGCGTCTCGCGTGCGCAGGAAGAACGTCGCCAGGATCGCGTCGCCGCGCTCGATGGGCGCGGCGTTCTCCGCCACCAGCTGCACCGCCCACTCGTGCCCCGAGCCCTCCTTGATCGACGCGCGGACGGCGTCGGTGAACGGCTGGCCGGTCACGGCGATCGGCGCGACGTCGACCTTCTGCACCTCGCCCTCGAGCTTGAACGCGGCGACGCCGGCGCCACCGAGCAGGTCGACGCGCGGCAGGCCGGCGATGCGCTCGTCGTCGGCGACGGTGGGCGGGGCAGGGGACGAGGCAGCGGACGGGGCTGCGGTTGCCGGGCGACGGCGGCGCGGCGGGCGCGCCCGCGGGCGACGTCGCGGCGGGAATGACGCACGCACCGACGGAGAAGCCGAGGCCCAGGAGCGCGATCTGCCCGGCGACGTTTCTTCGCATGGGCGCGGCAGGTTAGCCAATTCGCACTTTCCGGCAAAGCTGCGCGGCGGCCTTCGAGCGGGGCTGAGGTATGGTCCGCGCTCATGAGCCGCCGCCCCAACGTGCACGCGAGGGTGCTTGCGAAGGTGGTGCTTGCCGCGAGCCTGGCGCTGCTGGTCTGGTTCGAGACAGGCGGTTACCAGGCCAAGGCGACGTCGACCGGCCGCCGGCTTACCGCGATCCGAAGCTCCCGGTCGACAAGCGGGTCGCCGATCTGCTCAAGCGGATGACGCTGGCCGAGAAGGTCGCGCAGCTCGGCGCGGTCAACTGGGACAAGAACCAGCTCGACGATCCCAAGACGCACGAGCTGTCGCCGGCGTCGGCCGAGAAGCTGCTGCGCGAAGGCATCGGCGAGATCACGCGGCCGGGCGATCGCCACGACGCCCGCGGCGCGGTCGCCTTCGCCAACGCCATCCAGAAGTTCCTGGTCGAAAAGACGCGCCTGGGGATCCCGGCGCTCTTGCATGAAGAGGCGCTGCACGGCCTCGTCGCGCCCGGCGGTACCAGCTTCCCGCAGGCGATCGGCCTGGCGGCGACGTTCGATCCGGAGCTGGTCGAGCAGATCTTCACGGTGGCGGCGCGCCAGGCGCGGGCGCGCGGCGTGCAGCACGTGCTGGCCCCCGTCATCGACGTCGCGCGCGATCCGCGCTGGGGGCGCATCGAGGAGACCTACGGCGAGGACCCCTACCTGGTCACCCGGCATGGGCGTCGCGGCCATCCATGGATTTCAGGGGCGCCAGGCGGCCGGCGCGCCGATCGACGCGCAGCACGTGCTGGCGACCGCCAAGCACTTCACCGCGCACGGAACGCCCGAAGGGGGGCGCAACACCGCGCCGGGGAACTACTCGGCGCACGTCATCCGCGAGGTCTTCCTGCCGCCGTTCGAGGCGGCCGTGCGCGAGGCGAACGTGGCGACGGTGATGGCGAGCTACAACGAGCTCGACGGGATCCCGTCGCACGCGAACCACTGGCTGTTGACGGAGCTCCTGCGCGGCGAATGGAAGTTCCCCGGCCTGGTCGTCTCCGACTACTTCGGCATCGCCGAGCTCGAGCGCAAGCACCACGTGGTCGCGACGCTCCCCGAGGCGGGGCGCGCGGCGCTGGAGGCGGGCGTCGATCTCGAGGTGCCGCAGATCGAAGGGTTCGCCACGCTGGCCGCGGACGTGAAGGCGGGGACGCCTGCCGATCGCCGCCATCGACCAGGCGGTGGCGCGCGTCCTGCGCGCGAAGTTCCTGCTCGGCCTGTTCGAACATCCCTACGTCGACGCGAACCCCGAAGCTGGAGCGTCCCGCCGATCGCGCGCTGGCGCGCCGCGCCGCCGACGAGGCGATCGTGCTCCTGAAGAACGAGCGCAACTTGCTGCCGCTCGATCCCGACGCGGCTCAAGTCGATCGCCGTCATCGGCCCCAACGCGGCGGTCACGCGGCTCGGCGGCTACAGCGGCGCCGCCGACGCGTCCGGTCAGCGTCGTCGAGGGCCTGCGCGCGCGGCTCGGCGACAAGGTCAAGGTGACCACCGCGCCCGGCTGCGGCCTCACCGTCGGCAACCGCGGCTGGGCCGACGACGTCGTCGAGCTGCTCGAGCCGGCCGACGACGCGCGGCTCACCGCCGAGGCGGCCAAGGTCGCCGCGGCCGCCGACGTCGTGCTGCTGGTGCTCGGCCAGAACGAGCAGCTCTCGCGCGAGGGGTGGGCCGACAACCACCAGGGCGATCGAACGTCGCTGGATCTCCCCGGCAAGCAGATGGAGCTGGCGCGCGCGGTGCTGGCCACCGGCCGCCCGACGGTGCTGTTGTTGATCCACGGCAGCCCGCTGACGATCCCCGAGCTGGCGCAGACTGTGCCGGCGATCCTCGACGGCTTCTATCTGGGCGAAGAGACCGGCACGGCGGTCGCCGACGTGCTGTTCGGCGACGTCAGCCCGGCCGGGCGCCTGCCGGTCAGCGTGCCGCGCGCGATCGGGACGATCCCCGCCTACTACGACTACAAGCCGTCGGCGCGGCGGCTCTACCTCTTCGAGCAGCCGGGGCCGCAATGGCCGTTCGGTTACGGTCTGTCGTACACGACGTTCAAATACGACAACCTGGCGGTGAAGCCGGAGAAGATCGCCCCCGACGGCAAGACGACCGTCGCGGTGACGGTCACCAACAGCGGCAAGCGCGCCTCCGACGAGGTCGTGCAGCTCTACATCCACGACGTCGTCAGCTCGGTCACCCGGCCGGTGCAAGAGCTGAAGGGCTTCCGGCGGATCCACCTCGCCCCGGGCGAGTCGAAGCAGGTCGACGTTCCCGCTCGGCTTCGACGAGCTGTCCTTCTACGACGTGAAGATGAAGCGCGTCGTCGAGCCTGGGCGCTTCGAGGTGATGGTCGGCGGCAGCTCCGACAACGTGAAGAAGGTGACCCTCGACGTCACTGCCCGCTGACGCTACGGCCCGCCCGAGACCGGCCAGCCGTTCGCGTCCCAGGCGATCTCGGAGATGCGCAGCGTGGCGGCGCCGCTCGAGCTCCCCTTGAGCGCGTGGTAAATGTTGTAGGTCTTGTTGTTGTAGGTGATGACCGCGTTGTGGCCGGGGGCGACCCAGCTGGTGTTGCCCGTCACCAGCAGCGTGCCGCCGCCTTTCATGAGGTCCGTGCCCGCCTGGTCGACGTAGGGTCCGGTCACCGTCGTCGAACGGCCGACGCGGATGTTGTAGTCGTAGGCGCCGCTGCAGCAGGAGCCCCACGAGGAGAACAGGTAGTAGTAGCCGCAGCGCTTGAACACCCAGCCGCCCTCGAGGCTCCCCTTGGAGTTCGCCCCGTTCGCGACGGAGTAGAGCATCGTGTCGGCGCGGAGGCCGGTCGAGGCGTCCAGCTTGACCATCTTGAGCCCGCTCCAGAAGCTCCCGAACTCGAGCCAGGGGGTTCCGGCGTCGTCGACGACGACGTTCGGGTCGATGGCGTTCCAGTTGTCGGTCTCGCCCATGTTCGAGCAGAGCACCTGCCCCTGGTCGGCCCAGCTGCCGCTGTCGAGCGCAGCACGGGTCGCCTGCCCGATGCACGACTTGTTGCTGCCGAACGTCGAGGCCGCGTAATAGAGGTGATAGACGCCGCCGAAGAACGAGATGTCCGGCGCCCAGAGGTTGGTCGCCCCCGTGGCCGTCGCGGCCCAGGAGGGCAGCGCGAGCGGCGTGGCGGCGTTGTTCCAGGTCGTCAGGTTGGTGGACGTCTTGCCGATGAGGCCTGTCGCCGCGAGGTAGATCGTGCTGCCGAGGACGTACGCCGCCGGATCGTGCGCGCCCAGGCTGCCCGACAGCGTGAGCGGCTGCGGTGGATTGCTGGCGTCGTACGCAGCGCCGGGGCAGGACATCGCGCCGCCGCTGCCGCCCGTGCCGGTCGTCCCCCCCGTGCCGGTCGCGCCTGAGGAGCCACCTTGGCCCTTGCCCCCGGTGCCGCCGGTGCCCGTCGCGCCGCCCGTCGCACGCGCGCCGCCCGCGCCGCCCGTTCCGCGGGCGCCGGCCGAACCGCCCGTGCCGGTCGCGCCGCCGGTCGTGGTCGTGCCGCCAGTTCCGCTGACGCCGCCCGTGCTCGTGGCGCCGCCCGTTCCCACGACGCCGCCCGTGCCGACCGCACCGCCGGTGCTCGTGGCCCCGCCGGCTCCAGTCTCACCGCCGGTGCTCGTGGCGCCGCCGGTGCCCGTCGTGGCGCCGCCGGTTCCGCTCTCGCCGCCGGTCCCCGATTGCCCGCAGCCGAGGAGCGCACTCATTGCCAGCAAGGCGATCGTCCTGCGAGTTTTCATGATCCCGTCCTCACGAAGGTAAAGTCGTCGAGCGTGACCGACTGGTTTGCGGCGGCCGTGGTGGTGACGCCGATCTGGCAGGTCCCGTTCGTCACGGCGATGCCGGTGATCGACACCTGGGTGAACCCCGTCATCGCCTTGGTCAGCGACGCGTCCTTCTCGCTGCCGCCGTATCCCTTGGCGTAGAGGTTGGCGGTCGTCTGGCCGCCCGAGCTCTTGGCCCAGACCGACAGCGTGTACGTCCCGTTCGGCAGGCTCGCCACCGCCTGGTTCAGCGTCGCCTGGTAGGCGGCGGTGTCGGTCAGCTGCCAGCTCCAGTTTCCGGTGTGGCCGCCGGAGACGTTGGTGTAGGGGGTGCCGCTGCCCGTCGTGGTGGTGGTCCAGCCGGCCGGCTGGGTCATCGCCACGCGGTCGGCCTCGAAGCTGGGGTTGAGCGCGTAGTTGTTGTCGGGCCCGACGGTCCAGGTGCCGGCCGCGGCGTTCGGCGACCACTCGGAGACCGACTGCATCGTCGGCGTCGTGCCGCTGAACGACAGCGGGCACCACTCGTTGTAGCCGATTCCGTTGCCGGCGAAGTCGCTCCAGCGATCGCCGGCGAAGATGACCGTCGTGCCGGTGGTCCCTTTGACAGTGATGAAGAAGCCCGTCTGCGAGACGTGGCTGAAGTCGTTGTCGGTGTTGCCGATGACCCCCTCGGCGCCGTAGGGGCCCATGATGTTGGTCGCCGCGATGTAGTAGCTGTGCGAGGCGTTCCAGCCGTGCAGATCCGACGAGCAGAAGTAGTAGCTGCCGTTGTACTTGAACATCGTGTTTCCTTCGCGCCCCGCGCCGCCGAAGATGCGCGTGGCCGCGTCGATGCTCAGCGAATCGGAGGCGTGCACAGGCGCGACGTAGAGGTTGCTGCGGCCGCTGCTCGAGGAGCAGATGAGGTAGGACTTGCCGTCGTCGTCGGTGAAGATCGTCTGGTCGCCGGTGGTCATGTTGGCGACGTTGGTGACCACGGCCTGAATGTGATCGAAGGCGAACGTCCCGGTCGGCGTGTCGCTGGTGGCGAACAGCTCGCCGGTCCCCGCCGGACCACCCTGGTACTGCGAGATGAGAACGTACTTCTTGGTGTTGGCGTTGTAGACGACGCCCAGGCGGCCGATCCAGGTCCCCGAATCGACGTTGCTGCCGAGGCTGGCGGTGGTGAGGACGTCGTTCTCGTGCTTCCAGGTGACGAGATCCGTCGACGAGTAGCAGGTGATCGCGGCGAAGCTGGTGTCGCTGTTCTTCTTGGTGTTGGCGGCGTAGCTGACGGCGCCGTTGTACTTCACGCCGTACCAGTAGTACGTGCCGTTGAACATGAAGACGCCGCCGCCCTGCGAGTAGATCGGCGTGCCGGAGGTGTCCTTCCAGAAGGTGTCGTTGTGAATGAGCGCGCCGGCGCTGGAGGTCCCGCCGGTGCCGGGCGTTCCGCCAGTCCCAGGCGTGCCGCCGGTCGCGGAGGCCCCGCCGCTCCCGGGCGTACCGCCGGTTCCTGGGGTCCCGCCGGTTCCCGAGGCGCCTGCGTGGCCTGCGGCGCCCCCGCTGCCGCTCGCGCCGGCGCGTCCGCCGCCCGCGCCGCCGCCCGTGGCGCTGCTGCCGCCCGTGCTGCCTCCCGCTCCGATGCCGCTGCCGCCAGACCCGCCGCTGGCGGTCGCACCGCCGGTTCCCGTCGTGCCACCCGAGCCGGTCACCCCACCGCTCCCCGGCGATCCACCCGTCGCGCTGGCTCCGCCCGACCCGCCGCCTTCGCCGGTTTGCCCGCCGGTGCCCCCGGTCGAGCTGGACCCGGAGCTGCCGCAACCGACCGAGAGGAGCGCCAGGCCGACCGCGAGCAACGCCACCGACGGGGGCCACGAAGCGAGTCGATGCCAGGGGTAGGGGCGGGTGTGCATGGATGGTCCCTTCAGTGAAGCAAAGGGGCCGGGAGGCAGAATCTGTGCGTCCTGGTTTCCGGAGCGAGCACTATTGCTTCGGCCGCCGATCCCGCAAAGAGCCCGTCTCGTAGGCGCTTTTGTACAGCAGGGGTGGTACTATTTCCGGACTATCTTATGTGGACTGCTTTAGGCGGACAGGACGAATGAGAGCGGGTCGGATTGTCCTCTACGGCCTCCTGGGCAGCTTGGCGACCTTCTGGGCCGCCTCCTGCCAGGGGCCCCAGGAGTTTTTCCGCGACAACGCGATCAGCACGGGGACGGGCGGCGCGCCAGGCACAGGCGGCCTCACCGGCTCCGGCGGAGCGGGAACGGGCGGCGTGACCGCGACCGGCGGAGCGCCGGCGACGGGCGGCGTGCCGGGAACCGGCGGCCACGCCACGGGCGGCGTGCCGGGGACGGGCGGCATCGTGGCGACGGGCGGCGTGCCGGGAACGGGCGGCCACGCCACGGGCGGCGTGCCGGGGACGGGCGGCATCGTGGCGACGGGCGGCGTGCCGGGAACGGGCGGCATCGTGGCCACGGGCGGCGTGCCGGGGACGGGCGGCATCGTCGGCACGGGCGGCGTGCCGGGGACCGGCGGCGCGGCCGGAGCGTCCGGCGCGAAGAACTGCGTCGACGCGATCAAGCTGGCCGGCTACGCGGCCGGGACGGCGGCTCCCTGCAGCGCCTGCAAGGAAAACGGCGCCGACAAGTCGATGAGCTGTACGAAGGTGATCGACTGCCTCGACACCAACTATCCCTGCGGCTCGGCGATGAATTGCGCGCTCGGGTGCAACAACATGGGCAGCGCCGACAGCGTCGTGACTGTCTGCGTGAACGCTCTCCTGACCGCCGGCAGCTGCGTTCAACCGTAGCGGGTCTGTGGTGAGCCACAGCGCGCGACCGCGCTCACGCGATCGCTCATCGTGGAACCTTGCGCGCCGACAGCGGTGCTCGTAACTTTCCGCGCCATGACAAAGATCCTTGCTCTGTTTGGTGCCGCCGCGATCGCGCTCTGTCTCGGCGGTGTGGCGCGCGCCGATCTCGATCTGCCGCGGCCGAGCCCGTTCGCCAAGGTGGTGCAGACGGTCGGGTTGACCGACATCACCGTCGACTACAGCAGCCCGGGGGTGAAGGGGCGGAAGATCTGGGGCGTCGTCGTCCCCTACGACCAGCTGTGGCGCGCGGGGGCGAACAACCCTACGAAGATCACCTTCAGCCGCGACGTCAGCGTCGCCGACAGGCCGGTGGCGGCCGGGACGTACGCCTTCTTCGTCATTCCGACCAAGGGGGCCTGGACCGTCATCCTCAACAAGAAGGCCGACCAGGCGGGGACCGGGCGCGACTACAAGCAGGCGGACGATCTGCTGCGCGTGCAGGTGACGCCGAAGGCGGCGCCGTTCCGCGAGCGGCTCGCCTACCTCGTCACCGACTTCACCGACGACAAGGCGTCGCTGGATCTCGAGTGGGAGAAGCTGCGCCTGACGATCCCGATTGTCGTTCAGACCTCCGCCCAGGCGCTGGCGAACATCAACAGCGCCGTCGACGGCACCTGGCGCACCTACGCGAACGCGGCGCGCTACATGCTGGAGAGCAAGAAGGACTACGACACCGGCATGAAGTACGTCGACCAGTCGCTGGCGCTCAAGGAGGACTGGTACAACGTCTGGATCAAGGCGGAGCTGCAGGCGGCGAAGGGGAACACCAAGGAGGCGCGCGCCACCGGCGAGCACGCCTATGAGCTCGGCAAGAAGAGCGACGGGTTCTTCCTCGAGGGAGAGATTAAGAAGACCCTCGGAGAGTGGAACAAGAAGAAGGCCTAGCTCGGCCGCCTCCGGGCGGCACGTCGTCGGGCCACGTTGTCGTTCGCTGCGCTCACCGTTGCCTTGCGGCGACGCCCTCCTAGCGACGCGGGTTGTCGCCGAGCACCCGGCGGTAAACGGCGACGTAGCGATCGACCGCCGGCTCGACCCGGTAGCGCGTCTCGGCCAGGTGTCGGGCGGCGAGCGAGAGGCGCCGGTGCAGGTCGGCGTCGCCGAGCAGCCGGCGCGCGGCGGCGGCCATCGCCTCCACGTCGCCGAGCGGACAGAGAAAACCGACCTCGCCCTCGGGGATCACCTCCGGGAGACCGCCGACCGCCGAGGCGATGACCGGGACGCCGCAGGCCATCGCCTCGAGCGCGGCCAGGCCGAAGCTTTCGGTCTCGCTCGGGAGCAGGAAGAGAGCGGCGTCGCGCAAGACGCTCGGTAGGTCGACGCGCTCGCCGAGGAACTCGACGTCGGCGCCGAGGCCGAGCGCGTCGACCTGGGCGGCGATGCGTCCCCGCTCTGGGCCGTCGCCCACCAGGCGAAGGTGGGCCGGGCGGGCGGCGCGCAGGCGCGCGAAGATCTCGACGACGTCGTGAACCCGTTTGACGGGACGGAAGTTCGAGACGTGAACGACCACCGGCCGTTTCGGCAACGGTTGCCCGTCGGGGCCGGCCGGCCGAAAGCGCTCGGCGTCGACGAAGTTGGGGATGATGTCGATCGACACGGTGTCGGGGACGCCGAGCGACTCATGCGTGGCGCGCGCCAGCCAGGCCGACGGCGTGGTCACGGCGTCGCTGGCAGCGATCGAGAACCGGGTGAGCGGCAAGAAGCTCGGATCGCTGCCGACCAGCGTGATGTCGGTGCCGTGCAGCGTGGTGACCAGCTTGGGGGCGGCGGCCCGGCCGCCCGCGTCGGCGGCCAGCACCTCGCGCGCCAGGTGGGCGCTCACCGCGTGGGGAATCGCGTAGTGGGCGTGCACGACGTCGAGCCGTTCGCGGCGCGAGACCTCGACGATCTTCGAGGTGAGCGCCAGCGTGTAGGGCGAGTGTTTGAGCTGCGGGTAGGCGGGGGGCGCCACGGGGTGGAACGTGACGTTGGCGCGCGCCGGGTCGAGGCGGCCTGGAACCTCGTCGCTGAAGACGTGAACGGAGTGCCCGCGGCGCGCGAGCGAGGTCGCGACCTCCGCCGCCACCACGCCGCTGCCGCCGAAGGTCGAGAAGCAGACGATGCCGATCCGGAGCGGCGCGCGGGTCCTGCCGGGCGTGCCACTGTCGCCTGTCTTGCCGGTCGTGCCCGTCATGGCTCGAGATCCTGCAGCGCCGTCGTGAACGGGCCGGCCGCGGCGAGGCGCTCGAACACCAGCGTCTTCAGCACCGCGGGGCCGAGCCGACCGGCGAGCGACGGCCAGGCGTAGGCCCGCTCCTGCGGGACGCCTCCGGGGGCGAGCGCGTTCTGCACGCGCGCGAGCCGGCCGAGGGCCACCCCCTCGCGCTCGGCCAGCTTGCGCGCGTACCGTCCGGTGAGGCGGGCGAGCGCGCGGGTGACGTGCGCCCGCGTGCGCTCCGCCGCGCGGCCGAGGTTTCGATCCTGGGGATCGAGCGCGGTCGCGGCCGTGGCGATCTGCTCGAGGACGGGCGCGATCTCGGAGGCCACGCGCGCCGTCAGCTCGGCGGCGCTCGGAGTCCCCTGCGGCGCGGTGTGGGGCAGCCGCGCGAAGAGCTCGGCTTGCGGGCGCGCGACGTCATCCGCGCCGAGTCCGAGCGCCGCCAGACGGCGCCGCGTGTGCGGATCGAGACAGCGAAAGCGCCCGCGCGGGACGATGAGCGGCATCGCCAGCTCATAGTGTTCGTAGAGCGGCCCCGCCTGGGCGAAGTAGCTCACCTCCGCGGGGCCTCCGACGTAGGCCGCCGTCGGCAGCAGCATGTCCTGCACGATCGGCCGCAAGAGGGCGGAGGTCGAGAAACGGAGCGGATCGTGAGCCAGGGCGTCGGCGATTCCTTGGTCGGAGAAGACCCCGTCGGCTCCGGCCCGCCAGGTGGCGGACCGGGTGGAAGACCCCGAGGCCCCGGGGGGCCGTTCCAGCCGATACCGAGGGCCGTCCGCTGCGCCGACGTGACCGAACACCAGCGCGGAGGCCGGCCGCACGGGGATCTGCTGCTCGAAGCCCGCCGCCGCGAGCGCGGCGCACCGCTCGTCGAGGCGCTGTCCGATCGTCGTACAGGCGTCGAGCGCTTCGCGATAGATGGGCGCCGCGAGCTTGGCGACGCGCGCCTCGCGCGGGTCGAGGATGAGGAGACCCGCGTCGGCGAAGAGCTCGCCGAGGACGCCGGCGAAGGCCTGCGCGAGCGGGCGTCCGACGGTGTAGTGGGCGCGCAGGAGGGCCAGCGTCTCCTTCGCGGCCGGCCCGGCGCCCAGCAACTCGGCGAGCGTGTCGAGCAGCGCGCTGACCTCCGACGGGAGCCGGCGGTGGGCGATCGAGACGCGCGCCTCCGCCGGCGGCTCTTCGGGGAGCGACAGCCTGACCGGCTCGCCACCGCCACCCGCGACCGTCGCCGAGGCGATCTCGGCGAAGTCGTGGTCCTCGGTCTGCAGCCAGAAGAGCGGCACGCAACGGACGCCCGACTCCGCCTCCAGCGCCCGCGCCACGGCGATCGCGGACGCGGCCTTGTAGAAGCCGTAGAGCGGGCCCAAAAAAAGACCGACCTGCTGGCCGGTCGCCACCACGGCGGTGCCTCCAGCGGCGAGCGCCTCCAGGGTGTGGGCCCGCGCACGGCTGGCGGGCAGGGTGGCCTGCTGATCGCGCAGCACGGCGACCAGCTCGGGGGAGGCGCGACGCTCGGCTGCGGCGCGGGTCCGTGTGATCCGGTCGGCGGCCGATCGGAAGTCGAGCGCGATGAACCTCCGCGCGATCTCCTCGCCGGCGAAATAGGAGCTGGAGAATGGCCGAGGCACCGAGAGCATCAACTATACTCGGTCGCGTCGCTGCCGCCCGTCCCGCCCGCTTGTTTGCGATCCCTCCATGCAACACCGCGCTCCTCGCTCTATTCTTCTGGCTCTCCTCTCGCTGCTCATGTTTCGCCACGCAGTCCTCGCGGCTGGTCCTCCGCCGCAACCGAACGCCGCGCAGATCGCCCTCGGTCTGCGCAAGCTGGGCGTCGCCGGCAGCGTCCTCTACGTCGCGGCTCACCCCGACGACGAGAACACGGCGCTGCTCGCCTACCTGGCCAACGGCGCGCTCTTGCGCACAGCTTATCTGTCGATCACGCGCGGAGACGGCGGGCAAAACCTGATCGGCTCCGAGCAGGGGCCGGCGCTGGGCCTCATCCGGACGCAGGAGCTGCTGGCGGCGCGGCGGATCGACGGCGCGGAGCAGTTCTTCACCCGCGCGCGCGACTTCGGTTTTTCGAAGAGCCCCGACGAGACGCTGCGGATCTGGGGCAAGGACGCCGTTCTGGCCGACGTCGTGGCGGTCATCCGGAAGTTCCGCCCCGACGTGATCGTCACGCGCTTTTCGCCCGAGCCGGCGGAGACGCACGGGCACCACACCGCCTCGGCCATCCTGGCGCTGGAGGCCTTTCACGCCGCCGCCGATCCCAAGTTTCACCCCGAGCAACTGGTGGGAGGCGTGGGCGTCTGGCAGGCCCGGCGGATCTTCTGGAACCGCTCCTCCTTCTTCATCAAGCCGACCGACGACGTGAGCGGCGACGTGAAGCTGGACGTCGACGGCTACAACCCGCTCCTCGGCGAGTCGTACGGCGAGATGGCCGCCGACAGCCGCAGCATGCACAAGAGCCAGGGGTTCGGCGTGGCGCGCACGCGCACGCCGATCGTCGAGTACTTCAAGCTGCTGGCGTCGTCCGACCCGAAGGAGGCCGCGCGCGAAAAACCGTTGACGGAAATTCTCGACGGCATCGACGTCACGCTCAAGCGGTTCGCCGGCGCGACGCGGCTGCACGGTCTCGTCGACAGGGCGCTCGCCAAGTTCGAGCCCGCCGCGCCGTACGCCGCGGTGCCGGCGCTGGTCGCCGTCGACGGCGCGCTGTCGGAGATCGCCGACGCCGGCTGGCGGGCGGAGAAGCAGCGCGAGGTCAGCCATCTGGTCGTCGCGGCCGCCGGTCTGTTCCTCGACGCGACGGCGGCCGACTATCGCGCGGCGCCCGGGACGTCCGTCGAGGTCACGGCCACCGCCGTCGACCGCTCGCCGGTGGCGGTGACGCTCGACGAGATCCGGTTCCCCTTCGAGGCGAGCGGTCACGCTGTCGCCCACAAGCTCGAGACACCCAAGCAGGACGGCCAGCGGCTCCCCGGCGCTGCGCCCCCCTTCGAGGTCAAACAGAGCGTGAAGCTGCCAGCCGAGCTCGCGCCCACGACGCCCTACTGGCTCGAAGCACCACCGGAGGCCGGGCTCTACCGGGCTGATCCCGCGCTCGTCGGGCTGCCGGAACAGGCGTCGCTCGTCGAGGTGACGTTCGTCCTCACGATCGGCGGTCGCAAGCTCACCGTCGCGCGTCCCGTCAGCTACAAGTGGACCGATCCGGTGATGGGCGAGCGCTATCGCGCGCTGGAGGTGACGCCGGCGGTGTCCGTTCGCCCGGAGGCCGGTGTCTTGATGTTCCCCCGGGGGGCGGTCCAGACGCTGTCGGTGCGTCTGGTGGCGGGGGTCGCGTCGGCGACAGGCGTGCTGCGTCCCCAGGCGCCCTCCGGCTGGACCGTCGAGCCGGCCTCGGCGCCGTTCACGCTCGGCGCCGTCGGGAGTGAAGCGGGCCTGAGCTTCCACGTGCGCCAGAATGCCGGCGCGGGAGCGTCGTCCGGCCCGGCGCTCTTGCACGTCGTCGCCGAGAGCGCTGGCGCCCGCTTCTCGCGCGGCGTGGTGCGGATCGAGCACGCGCACATTCCGATCCAGACGTACCTCGTCGGCGCCGACGTTCGGCTCGTTCCGGTCGAGCTCGGCGTTGCCGGAAAGCGGATCGGTTACATCCCGGGGCCGGGCGACGAAGTCCCGGCCAGCCTGCGCCAGGTGGGATACGAGGTGACGATTCTCGACGAGGAGGCGCTGGCCGCCGGCGCGCCGTCGCTGGCCCGCTTCGACGCGATCGTCGCCGGCGTCCGCGCCTTCAACACCAACGAGCGCCTTCGCGCGGCGCACGCCGCGCTGATGGCCTACGTCGACGGCGGCGGGACCCTGGTGCTGCAGTACAACACCAACAACCGGCTGGCGCCGCTCACGGTCCCGCTCGGACCCTGGCCGTTCGACATCGGCCAGAAGCGCGTCACCGACGAGACGGCGGCGGTTGCCGTGACGGCGTCCGGTCATCCGGCCGTCGCCACGCCGAACGCCATCGGGCCGGCGGACTTCGAGGGGTGGGTCCAGGAGCGTGGGCTTTATTTTGCCGACAAGTGGGACGGTCACTACCAGACGCCGCTCTCCATGCACGATCCGGGTGAGCCGCCCCAGGCGGGCAGCTTGCTCTGGGCGCGCTACGGGAAGGGGACCTTCGTCTACACGGGCCTGGCCTTCTTCCGTCAGCTTCCGGCGGGCGTGCCGGGCGCTTACCGCCTGTTCGCGAATCTGCTCGCCGGCGGGCATCCGCGAGCGCCGTGAATGGGCGCTGACGGCAAAGACTCCGACGAACGCGCGGAGCTCGACGACGCGCCGCCGTTTCTCACCTGGCGCGCGATCTATCTCCTCGTCCTCGGCGCGCTGGCCGTCGAGGTGTTGCTCGGCGCGGCGCTGACCCTGGCCGCGTCGTGAGCACGCTCGACTGGATCGTCCTTTTCGGGACGCTGGCCGCCATCGTCGCCTACGGGCTCTGGAAGACGCGCGGACCGTCGAGCATGACCGACTACGTGCACGGCGGTTACCGCGACCGCTGGCTGACGATCGGGCTCGGCGTCATGGCGACGCAGGCCTCGGCCATCACCTTCCTCTCGATGCCGGGCCAGGCCTACGAGGACGGCATGCGCTTCCTGCAGTTCTACTTCGGCCTGCCGATCGCGATGGTGATCCTCTCCGTCGCCTTCATCCCGCGCTTCTACCGGCTCCGCGTGCTGACCGCGTACGAGTATCTCGAGGGGCGCTTCGATCTCGAAGACGCGGCAGCTGGCGGCGTTCCTGTTTCTCCTCCAGCGGGGCCTCTCCGCCGGGATCACCATCTACGCGCCGGCGATCGTGCTCTCCAAGGTGCTCGGCTGGCCGCTGAACCTGACCTGCGTGGTGATCGGTGGCGTCGTCATCCTCTACACGGTGGCGGGCGGGACGCGGGCGGTCAGCCAGACGCAGAAGCAACAGATGGTGGTGATGCTGGGCGGGATGGTGGTGGCGTTCGTCGTCATCGTCCACAAGCTGCCGGCCGATCTGTCGTTCCGGCACGCGGTGTCGCTGGCCGGGACGCTGGGGAAGATGAACGTGGTCGACTTCTCGCCGAGGCTCGGGAATCGCTACACGTTCTGGTCGGGCCTGGCGGGCGGCGGCTTCCTGGCGATGGCCTACTTCGGGACCGACCAGTCGCAGGTGCAGCGCTATCTCTCGGGGAAGTCGGTGACCGAGAGCCGGCTCGGGCTCCTCTTCAACGGGCTCCTCAAGGTCCCGATGCAGTTCCTGATCCTCTTCGTCGGGGTGATGGTCTTCGTCTTCTATCAATTCAACCAGCCGCCTCTCTTCTTCAACGAGTCGGAGCTGGCCCGCGTCGCCAACACGCCGCACGCGGCGGAGATGCAGGCGTTGGAGGTCGAGCACCGGGTCGCGTTCGCCAGGAAGCGCGTCGAGGTGTCACGCCTGGCGGCGGCGCTCGACGCCGGCGACGCGCGCGCGATCGCGGACGCCCGCGCGCGCGTGCGGGCTGCGGCCGCCGGGACGGAGGCGATTCGGGAGAAGACGCGAACGCTCATCGCCGCGGCGGTCCCGCGACCCGAGATCCACGACGGCGACTATGTCTTCCTGTCGTTCGTGATGGCCAACCTTCCGCGCGGCCTCATCGGACTCCTCCTGGCCGTCATCCTGTGCGCCGCCATGTCGTCGACGGCCAGCGAGCTGACCGCGCTCGGGGGGTGCACCGTGGTCGACTTTTACCGGCGCAGCTTTCGGAAGGAGGCGACCGACGCGCACTACCTGCGGGTCGCCAAGATCGCGACCGGCGTCTGGGGCCTGCTGGCGGTGGCGTTCGCCGGGTTCGCCTCGCTGGTCGACAACCTGATCCAGGCGGTCAACATCCTCGGCTCGCTCTTCTACGGGACGATCCTGGGGATCTTCCTGGCCGCCTTCTTCTTTCGCCGCCTGCGCGCGACGCCCGTGTTCGTCGCCGCGATCGTCTCCGAAGTCCTGGTGGTCGGACTCTGGCTGGCGACGAAGATCGGATTCCTTTGGTTCAACGTGATCGGCTGCGGCGTCGTGTTGATCTTGTCATCGCTCCTGAGCGGGTCAGACTTCGGCCGCAACTCAACCCAGACGATGGAGCTCTCCCCATGAAGATCCGATCCCCTCTCCTGATGGCCTCGGTGGCCGCCCTCGGTCTCGCGACCTTCGTTGGCCGCGCGGAGGCCAAGAAGGCAACTGCGACGGCAGCGGCGCCCGCTGCCGCCAGCAACGGCTTTCAGACCGACTTCCTCGCGCTGCTCGACGACGTGCAGAAGAAGGTCCTGTCGCTGGAGGACGCCATCCCTCAGGACAAGTTCAAGTGGCGGCCGGCCCCCGGCGTCCGCTCGATCTCCGAGGCCTTCCTGCACATCGCTTACGGAAACTACGGCTTCACCAAGGGCGCCACCGGCAAGGCGCCGCCAGCCGACGTCGGCTGGGGGACGGACCACGCCAAGTGGGACACCAAGACGACCGACAAGGCCGAGATCAAGAAGGTGCTCGAGGCCTCGTTCGATCACGTCCGCGCGGCGATGAAAGAGGTCCAGGACGCCGACCTCGACAAGAAGGTCAACGTGTTCGGCCACGACATGACGGAGCGCGCGGTCTGGATGGCGCTCCTCGGCCACCTGAACGAGCACATGGGACAGGAGGTCGCCTACGCCCGCGCCAACAACGTCGTCCCGCCCTGGAGCATGCCCAAGGGCGGCTAACGCGCGGTCCAGCCGCCGTCGATGAGCAGCGTCGTGCCGGTGATCATGGCGGCGGCCGGCGAGCAGAGGAAGACGACCGAGGCGGCGACGTCCGGCGGATCGCCGACGCGTCCGAGCGGGATGCGCGCCAGGAGATCGCGACGGAAGTCGTCGTCTTCGAGCCACTTCACGGTGCCGGGGGTGCGGATGAAGGTCGGCGCGACGGCGTTGACGTTGATCCCGTGGGCCGCCCATTCGACCGCCAGGCACTTCGTGAGATGGGCGATGGCCGCCTTGGTCATGCAGTAGACCGACTCGGTCGGCAGCGCGACGAAGCCGGCCTGTGAGCTCAGGTTGACGATCCGCCCGCCGCGTCCGGCGGCGATCATCGCGCGCCCGACCGCCTGGCTGACGAAGAACGTTCCCTTGAGGTTGACCGCCACCGTCGCATCGAAGTCGGCCTCGGTCACCGACTCGGCCGGGTTGGGCGGACCGATGCCGGCGTTGTTGACCAGGAGGTCGATGTGGCCGAAGTGCTCGACGGCCCGGGCGACCGCCGCCGAGATCTCCGCCGGCCGCGCGACGTCCATCTGCAACGGCAGCGCGCGGCGGCCGAGCGCGCAGACGGCATCGGCGACGTCACCCGCAGCGCGCAGATCGCGAAATCCGAGCGCCAGGTCGGCGCCGGCCCGGGCGAGCGCGATGGCCACGGCGCGACCGATCCCCCGCGCCGCCCCGGTGACGAGCGCGATCCGTCCGGCGACGTCGAAGGCCGGCGCGGCGTCGGCGTGGGCGGTCTTCCTCGAATTTGGCGTGTCGCTCATTCGGAGAAGTTATCGCGTAACCGCCTGCGGCGGGCGACGTAGCACCGGTGAACAAGGACCGGGCCGCGGTGGCCCTCGACCAAAACCAGGAGAGAGACAATGAGCATCAAGGGAGCAATGATCGCCGCTTCGGTGGCCGGGCTGTTCACGATGGGCGTCGCCGGCATGGCCTCGGCGAAAAAGGGAGACGACGTGCTGTGCAGCGGCGTCAACGCCTGCAAGGGGCAGAGCGCCTGCAAGGGCGGGGACAACGCCTGCAAGGGGAAGAACGGGTGCAAGGGGCAGGGGAACATGAAGATGAGCAAGGCCGACTGCGAGGCCAAGGGCGGAAAGGCCGTCAAGTAGCGCAGGCGACGGGCCGGCGGCGCCCTCGCCGCGCCGCCGGTCGCACGTCACCCGAGATGCCATGACGACGACATCGAGTCCGCCGTTGTTTCCCGAACCTGGGTCGCGGCCTGGGGCTGCGCCGGGAGCACTACCAGCACGTCGTCGAGAATCGGCCGGCGGTCGGGTGGTTCGAGGTGATCTCGGAGAACTTCATGGGAGCGGGGGGCAACCCGCGGCGCGTGCTGGAGGCGGTCCGGCGTGATTATCCGGTCGTCCTGCACGGCGTGTCGCTGTCGATCGGCTCGACCGACCCGCTCGACGAGCGCTACCTCGCCGAGCTCGGCGCGCTGGCGGAGGCCGTCGAGCCGGCCTGGATCTCGGACCACCTCTGTTGGGGGACGGCGCACGGGATCAACGCGCACGATCTGTTGCCGCTGCCGTACACCGAGGAGGCGCTGGCGCACGTCGCGCGCCGCGTGGAGATCGTCCAGGAGCGCCTGGGACGAAGAATCCTCTTGGAGAACCCCTCCAGCTACCTGGTGCTCGACGGTGACATGACGGAGCACGCGTTTCTCGCCGAGCTGGCCCGGCGCGCCGATTGCGGCATCCTGCTCGACGTCAACAACGTCTTCGTGAGCGCGCACAACCATGGCTGGGATCCGCACGCCTACCTGGCGGCGATGCCGGCGGAGCGCGTCGGTCAGATTCACCTGGCCGGTCATTCTCGAGACGGCGCGCTCCTCATCGACACGCACGACGGATACGTCGTGGACGGGGTCTGGCGTCTCTACGCCGAGGCGGTCCGGCGGTTCGGGGCGCGGTCGACCATGATTGAATGGGACGCCGACGTTCCGGCGTTCGAGGAGCTGGAGGCGGAGCTCGTGCGCGCGGCGCGCTGGGAACAGCTGGCGCTCGGGGAGCGGCGCGATGCGGCCTGAGCGCGCGCCCCGGCCGTCGCTGGCGTCGGTCCAGGCGGCGCTGCTGTCGCGGCTCACGGGCCAGGAGCTGGGCCTGCCGGCGTTCGAGGTGGCGTCGTTGATCCGCGGCGACGCGCGGGCGAGCGCCGAGGACCGGCTCGGGGTCTATTGCTTCATGTATGGCTCGCGCCTGGTGGAGGCGCTGGAGTCGCAGTTCCCGCGCCTCGCGCGACTGCTGGGCGCCGAGGCCTTCGCCGACCTCACCGCCGGCTACGTGGCCGATCACCCTTCGCGGCACCCGTCGCTGCGCGAGCTCGGCCGTGCGCTGCCCGGCTGGCTGGGGGCGCGGCGCCCGAACGAACGAGCGCTGGCGCCGTTGGCGGCGCTCGATTGGGCGCGCGCCGACGTCTACGATCTCGCCGACGAGCCCGCCATGACGCTGGACGCGCCTCGCGCCTTTTCGCCGGAGCGCTTCGGCGAGCTGCCGCTCAAATTGATCGCGGCGCACCGGTTCGTCGAGGTCGACCGCGGGACCGAGGCGTTGTGGGACCGGCTCGCGCCAACCGCCGCAGACGCGCCGGGCGCGGTCCCCACGCCGCTCGAGGCCGGTCCGGGTGCCACGCTGCTCGTCTGGCGCCAGGAGATCGCCGTCTATCACCGCGCCGTCGATCCGGAGGAGCGCGCGGCGCTCGCGCTGGTCTCGGCCGGAAGCCGGTTCGGCGTCATCTGCGACGCGCTCTCGGCGGCGCATGGTGACGAGGCCGCCGCGGCGCGGGCGTTTGCCTGGCTCTCGACCTGGATCGCCGATGGCCTCCTGACCGAGATCTGACGCCCGAACCCTGGCGTCCCTTGCCCACCCGCACCGCTCGCCCCCGGTGTAAAATGAACTGGCGTGGCGAACTGGCGCATCGGTGTGGCCTGCGCGGCGTTGCTGGTCGTGGCTTGCAGCAGCGGCGACGGCCTCGGCGGAAGCGGCGGCGACGCGACCGGAGCGGGCGGCATCGCCACGGGTGGCGTCGCGACCGGCGGCCGGAGCGCCGGCGGCGTCTCGGGCACGGCCGGTGCGGGGGCCAGCGGCGCGACGGGGGGCGTCGGGCTTGGAGGCGTGACCGGCACCGCCGGGTCGCCGGGCACCGGTGGCGGCACGGCAGGCTCGTCAGGCACCGGCGGCGTCGCGCCGTCGGGCCCCTGGGTGATGGGCTACTGGGCGGTCTGGCAGACGACGCAGTATCCGCTGGCCCACGTCGCCTGGGGCGAGATGACCCACGCCGCGATCTCCTTCGTCGAGCCGCGGGCGCCAGGCGCGACCTCGTCCGCCAGTCCGTACGCCACGCTCGATTCGAGCAACGTCGTCGACAACCTCGGCGCGACCGGGATGTCGGACTTCGCCGTCGCCGCGCACAACGGCGGCGCGCACCCGATCCTCTCGCTCGGTGGGGCCGGCGCGGGCGCCGGGTTCGCCGCCGCCGCCGCCCCGGCGAACCAGAAGCAGTTCGTCAGCGAAGTCGTCGCTGCCTGCGCCAAGTGGCACTACGACGGCGTCGACCTCGACTGGGAGGATGGCATCAACCTCGCCGACTTTCAGAGCCTCGTGTTGGCGCTGCGGGCGGCCGCGCCGCCGGGGTTCCTGATCACCGCGCCGGTCGGCGCCGTCAACAACAACGCCGGCATCGACGCGGGGACTGCCGCCCTGTGGACGGCGGTCGCGGGCGCCGTCGATCAGATCAACGTCATGACCTACACCGGCTCGGGGAACTATCCCGGCTGGGTGGTCTGGTACCTCGACCCGCTCATGGGCGCGGGGTCCGATCATCCGTTCGACGTCGCGTCGTCGCTCGCGGCCTGGGCGGCGCTCGGCATCCCCAAGTCGAAGCTGGGGGTCGGGATCGGCTTTTACGGGCGGGCGGTCAGCGCGCCGGTCACGGCGGCGCTGCAGAGCTACGGCAGCGCCACCGTCTACGAGGACGACACCGAGCTCTCCTACGGCAACATCCAGCACTACTTCGTCGGTCACGGTGGCGCCGTCTCGCACTGGGACGCCACCGCCATGACCACCTGGCTGTCGTGGACGACGACCTTCCACCCGTCGTGGACGGAGCAGTTTCCCGGCGACCCGGGACCGGCGACCCAGTTCCTCACCTTTGAAGACGTGCCGACGGTGACGGCCAAGGGGACGTGGCTGAAGGCGAACGGCTACGGCGGCGTCATCATCTGGACGATCAACGAGGGGACGCAGTATCCGTACGGTGGCGACGGGTACGCCAACCCGCTCCTCGACGCGACCGCCGCCGCATTCCGCTAGCCTTCGACCGAGCATGGCCTTCTTCGCTCCAACGCCCGCTCCCACCGGGGGCCTGCACGCGGCCGCCACCGAGCGGAACCGCGGGCCGATCCTGGAGGTTCTCCGGCGTGTCCTTCCGCCCGCGGGCCTGGTGCTGGAGATCGCGAGCGGGACGGGGCAGCACGTGGCGTTCTTCGCGCGCGAGCTGCCGGCGCTGCGCTGGCAGCCTTCGGATCCATCGCCCGTGCACCTCGACAGCATCCGCGCCTGGACCGCGGCGTCCGGCGCGGACAACGTCGCGGCTCCGTTGCAGCTCGACGTCGAGCTTGCGCCCTGGCCGGTTCCTCAGGCCGACGCGATCTTGAACATCAACATGATCCACATCGCGCCCTGGTCGGCGGCCGAGGCGCTGTTTCGCGGGGCGGCGCGCCTCTTGCCATCGGCCGGTGTCCTTTTCCTCTACGGTCCTTTCAAGCGCGAGGGTCGCCATACAGCGGAGAGCAACGCGCGCTTCGACGAGCGGCTGCGCGGCGAGGATGCCCGCTGGGGCGTGCGCGACCTCGGCGACGTTCAGACGCTCGCCGCCGCGGCCGGCTTCGCTGCGCCGGAGGTGATCGCCATGCCGGCGAACAACCTCTCGCTCGTGTTTCGCCGGAACGGCCCGGCCGGATCTTAAAGCCGGCTGGCGTAGGCCGTCTTCATGGGCGGGTAGAGCGCGAGATCGGGCAGGGCCGTGTAGTTGTTCCCCGAGCGCTGCCAGAGCGCATGGGTCGTCTGCGTGGCGTCGGACGGCTGCGCGTTGTTCCAGCTCCCCTGCGAGGTCGGCTCCCAGTCGAACGTCCCCAGCCCCTGATTGTTGGGCAGACCGAACACCACGTCGTTGATCTGCCGCTCCATCGGGCCGTACTCGGCGGCGAAGAAGCGAATCTTCGGGTAGGCCGTGACCAGCTGCGAGAACGTCGACTGCCAGGCGGTCTGGGTGTTGGCCTGGCTGTTCACGTCCCCCTGGTACTGCTGGTAGCAGGACTCGCCGAAGGTGTCGGGGGTGGCGCCCTGCTTGATCGCGTTGTCGAGCCAGTTCTTGGTCGTCGAGTAAGCGTTGCCGCGATCGATGTGGAACGAGATCAGGATCCCGGTGTCGACGTCCTTGACGCCCTGGACGCCGGCCTTGAGCAGCATGCCCAGGTTCGGCCAGCCCGCCGTCGATGCGGCGCCGGTGACCTTGGGCGCCGTTCCGGTCGGCTGCCCGCCGGAGTCGCAGATGTGGAGCAGCATGCCGGGTGTCGTCTCGTTGCCGATCTGGACCATGTCGGGCCGCGCGCCGCCAGCGATGAGGGCGGTGATGGAGCTCTTCACGTAGTCGTGCAGCGCCGTCGAGAGATCGGTGATGTTGGTGTACCCCTGCCAGGCGACCGGCATGCACTGCTTGCCCGGGTCGGCCCAGTTGTCGCTCATGTGAAAGTCGACGAGGAGGCCCATCCCGGCGTCCTTGACCAGCTTGCCGAAGGTAACCGTGTGGGTGATGTCGTCGTAGCCGTTGGTCCTGTCGTAGCCGTCGGAGGCCTTCGGGTCGACGAAGGTCCGCAGGCGAACGAAGTTGAAGCCGTTGGACTTCATCGACGTGAGCAGGTTGTTGATGGCGGTCGTGCCAGCCGTCTCCTGATCGGTGACGTCGGCGCCGAAGAAGTAGCTCGGCAGTGTGCTCGTTCCCGAGCCGCCCGTCCCCGTGACGCCGCCCGTGGCGCTGCCGCCGGTTCCCTTGGCGCCCGCCACGCCGCCGGTGCCGGTCGTTCCGCCGGTTCCCTTGGCGCCCGCCGCGCCGCCGGTGCCGGTGGTGCCACCGGTTCCCTTGGCACCCGCCGCACCGCCGGTGCCGGTCGTGCCTCCGGTGGCTGTCGTGCCCCCCGTGCCGGTCGCACCACCGGTGGCTGTCGCGCCGCCGGTTCCCTTGGCGCCCGCCGCGCCGCCGCCGGTCCCCGTGACGCCGCCCGTGCTGACCGCGCCTCCGGTTCCCGTGCCGCTGCCGCCGGTGCCCGCTCCGCCCGTGCCGCTGCCGGTTCCGCCCGAGCCGCTTCCCCCTTCGCCGTTGCCGCCGCCGCTCGCGGTCGCCCCGCCCGTGGCGGAAGCACCGCCCTCACCGGTGTCGGTGCCTTGGCTGTTGGCGCAGCCCCACAGCGTGGCCGCAAACAGAAGGAGATAGGCGCGTTTGTGCATGGAGCTCCGCAGGGGGGTAGGAGGTGAACGGACAGTCGTCACCGCTACTTGTTGCGGGAGCCCGGGGGAATCAATCACGGACGAGCTGACTTTTCTTTAGCGCACCGCGTGGGTCTCGTAGATCTCCGCGTTCCCGGAGCGCGTCGAGGAGAACATCATGTAGCTGAGGTCGGGAGAGAGGCTGGAGTCGGAATCGTAGGAGGTCGAGTCGATGTCGCTCAGCAAGACGGGCGGCTCGAAGGCTTCCGAGACCGACTGGCGCGCCGACCAGTAGATGTCGCCGGCCCCCGACTTCATCGAGGTAAAAAAGATCACCAGCGTCCCCTGGGCCACGAACGGATCGTATTCGTCGCTCGCGCTGTTCACGCCCGGCACTGGCTGCGGCGCCCCCCAGGGGCTTTCGATGTTGGGGCGCGAGCTCCAGTAGAGATCATAGCTCGTCCCCTCTGCGGTGCCGGCCAGATTGGCGCGGTCCGAGCTGAAGAACAGGGTCGTCTCGGTGGCGTCGACGACCGGCGCGAAATCGACGCTGCTGCTGGCCAGCTCGGCGACCGGTGCCGGCGCGCTCCAGGCGGCGGTGCGCGCGGCGCGCGTCGCCTGCCAGAGTTGCCCGCGCCCGGCGGCGCGGTCGGTGGCGAACCAGATCGTGAGGCCGTCGAGCGAGATCCCGGGGCACCAGTCATCGCTGCTCGAGCTCAGCTCGGCGACGGCGGTCGGCGTTCCCCACGGATCGTCGGCGGAGGCGCGGCGCGCCGTCCAGATGTCCTTCGTCCCGGCGCGCGTCGACATGAAGTAGAGCTCCAGCAGATCGCCGGTGAAGGTGGGATCCTCGTCGATCGCGCTGCTGTCGGACAGCGCGGCGACCAGCGTCGGCGTGGCGAAGCGGGGCGGCGTGGCCAGCGGGACGCCGCCCGTGTCGGCTCCGCCGGCGTCGAGCAGCGTGCCGAGCAGATCGTCGCGACGGTTGCACGCCGCCGCGAATGCCAGCCAGATGAGCGCCAGCCAGACCCACGGCGCCGGGAGCGAAGGCCGCGCTGCGCCAATATGCGCGCGGCTGACCGCTGGCTTGACCGCGGCGATCAAGTTCGACATCGTTGAGCGTGAAGTGTCGCGGTTCTCCAAGCAAATGACCAGTGAGGACGCGCAAGCAGCCGGCGGCGCCTGGACATCGTTGCGGCCACCCGACCATCTGCTCGGTGTGGCGCGGGCGGCCGGGCAGGGCGACGGCGATGCGGCAGCAACGCTGGTCTCGGAGCTGGGCGGGGGGATGCTGCGCGTGGTGCGCAAGGTGATGGGCCACCACCACCCCGACGTCGACGACGTCACGCAGGACGCGGTGGTCGCGCTTCTGGGATCGCTGGAGACGTTTCGGGGCGCTTGCAGCGTCGAGCACTTCGCTCGGCGGGTCGCGCTCCTGACCGCGCTCGGCGCGCGACGGCGGGCCAAGGTGCGCCAGCGCGAGGCCGAGGCCGAGGCGGGCGCGATCGACGAGCTCCCGGGCGACGCGCTGTCGCCGCTGGCGACGACGGTGGCCAGCCGGCGGCGGGCGCTCGTGCGGAAGCTGCTCGACGATCTTCCGGAGGTGATCGCCGAGGCGCTCGCGCTGCATTTCATCCTCGACCACACCGTCGAGGAGATCGCCGCGGCGACGGCGGTGCCGGCCAACACCGTCTGGAGCCGTCTGCGCCTCGGCAAGCGGGCGCTGCGCCGCAAGCTGGAGGGGGACGTCCACCTCGCGGAGATGTTGCGGGGAGGGGTCCGATGATCGCGGGCGACGACTGCCGCAGCGAGCTCTTGGTCGCCGCGCGCCGCGGGCAGCTCTCGGACGGCGGGCGGCTCGCGCTCGACGCGCACCTCGCGGCCTGCGCGTCGTGCCGGATGTCTCACGCCGTGAGCTCCGACTTCGACGGCGCCGACGCTTTCGATCTTCACGACGGCGCGCGCATCCGCGCCCTGGCCGATCGCGCGCGGAGCTGCGTGGACGGCGGCGTGCGCGTCGCCGGCCTCGCCAGTGCGGGTCGCCCGGGCGCGCGCCTTCGGCCAGCGGTCCGTCTGCGCGCCCTGGGAGCCGCCGCGGCGCTGATCGTCTTTTGCGGCTCCGCCAGCGCGGCCGTCTGGTGGTGGCGCCGCCCAGCCCCGGTGGCCCCGATGGCCGCTCCGCGCCCGCCGGCGTCGGCGTCGGCGTCGGCGCCCGCGCGGCAGGAGGCGCTCGCCCTCGCGCCCGCGGCGTCGGTCCGCGCGCGCCCGAGGCCAGCGCAGCACGCCGCTTTCGAGCCGCGCACCGGGTCGGTCAAATCAGCCGCCTCGGCCACCTCGATCTTGCAGCAGGCGACGGAGGCGCGGCAGCGGGGCGATCGGGCAGGGGCGGCCGAGCTCTACCGCCGCCTGCAGCGCCAGTTTCCGGGCTCGGCCGAGGCGGCGCTGTCGGCGATCCCCCTCGGCGGGCTCTTGCTCGGCGACGGGTTGCCGCGCGCGGCGCTGGGCCAATTTGATGACTACCTCCGGAAGGTGCAGGGCGGAGCGCTCATCCCCGAGGCGCTCTACGGTCGCGGGCGCGCGCTCGCGCGGCTCGGCGATCGGGCCGAGGAGCGCCGGACCTGGACGCGACTCTGCGCCGATTTCCCCGACAGCGCCTACGCGCCGCTGGGACGGCATCGACTCGCCGAGCTCGAGTGAGCCTTCGCTCCGCCGGGGCGGCGGTCGTCGTTGCCATGACGCTGGCGTCCCCGGCCGCGGCGCAGCCGGCCGCCGAGGTGCCGAACGCTGCGTCGTCGGCGCCGGCTCCGATCGAGATCATCGTGGTGGCGAGCCCGCCTCGCTTCGACCAGCTGCGCTTCGACCGGCTGCGCGCGCTGCTCGAACGCCGGCTGGCGGCGCTGGGGCCGACGAGCTGGTCACGCGCGGAACGGGTCGACGCGGGCGATGTGCTCGCTGCCTCGCCGGCGCACGCGCTGCGCTGCTGGATCGATCTGCGCGATCATGGACGTGCGCGCCTCTCCTTTGCGGCCCGGTCGGCCGAGCGATTCTTGCTGCGCGACCTGGAGCTGTCAGGCGACCTCGAGCCCTCCGGTGATCTCAGCGAGATCGATCGCGCGGCGCTGGCGGAGGTGATCGAGCTTTCGATCGGCGCGCTGCTGGAGGACGAGCGCGCCGGTCTGTCGCGCAGCGAGACGCAGGCGCTGCTCGCGCGCCGCGCCGCGCCCGCGCCGGCAGGGGCCGCCGCCGCGGGGCCCGTGCCGCGGGCACCCGGGGCGCCGTCGCCGTCGGTCGCCGCGCCCGCGCCTCTGCGGGAAGCCCCGCAGGTCGAAGCCCTGCGGTTCGAATGGGGCGTGTTCTATGCCGCCCAGGCGGTCGCCGGCGGCCTGCCGATCGACAACGGCCCGGGGCTTTCCCTGGCGCTCTCCGCAGAGGTGGGCCGGGCGTTCCATCGACCGCGGCTGTTTTCGGCCGCCTGGATCAGCGTCCAGTATCGCCTGCCCGAGACGGTGAGCGGCACGCAGGCGGGCGTGGGTCTCGAAGCGGTGGTGACCCGACTGGGGCTCGAGCTCGGGCTTTCGCGCTGGCGTCTTCGCCTGGGCGCCGGTTGGGATTTCGTTCACGTGTCACCAGAGACGACGAACCCCTCCCTGGTGCTGGCCCCTGCCCACTGGACGACGGCCGCGGCGGTGCAGGGCGCCGTTCGCGCGCAGGTCGCCCGGGTGGGGGCGGCGCACCTCTGGGTCAGCCTCCTGGCCGATCTGCTGCCGACGGCTGTGGACTACGACGTCGCCGTGGTCGGCGGTCTGGTCACCGTATTTTCGCCCTGGCGCGTCCGGCCAGGAGCCGCCCTCGAGGCGACATTTCCCTGACCGAGCCAACCCGGCCGACGCTCTCGAACTCGAGTCACGGCCTGTGCGGAATCTTGCTCGCCGCGTCGGAAATGGAGGCGCAGCAGCTGGCCGAATCTCGTAACTTGCGGAATTCCCAATAAAAATAATTCCCCACCTGTCGTGATTCGTGTTGCCTGGACCTACCAGGGGCGTAGATTGGCCCTCGATCGAGGTCGACGGGGGTATTGGAAATGCGCAAGACAATTGTTTCTCTGGTGGCGGTGACGGTGGGTCTCTCGGCAGCCGGAGCACCGGCGCGCGCGCGCAAGGTGTCCGAGGAGACGCAACGACGCGCGCTGCTCGGTCAGCTGGCGGCGGCGTCCACGGAGGTGGCGCCGGAGGAGCGCACCGACGCCGACCTGATGTACGAAGCGATGAAGCAGTGGCACGGTGAGCCGCGGGGAAGCGCCGCGGTCGATCGGGCGCTCGCGCAGTCGAAGAAGGACATCCGGCTCGATCGCAAGCAGATCGAGGAGAAGGTCCGCAAGATGTTCTGGAAGGATCCGTTCTCCAACGAGGTGGTTCCGGTTGCGAAGTCGGACCGCGACCTGCTGAGGGCGCACGCCGCGCGCGAGTCGCGCGTGCACGACGACGCGCGGGAGGACGAGGTCGCGCGCCTGCGGGCGGAGGTCGCCGCCACGCGCGCCGAGAACGCGCGTTTGAGATCGGAGCTCGCCCGGGCCGACGAAGGAGCGGGGAGCAGCGAGAGCGTCGTCGCGCAGACCGAGTGCGCGCTCCCCAGCCGGCGGCTGCACGCCGGCAGCTCGAGCGGCGGTCATTCCCGTCGCGACGGCGGTCAGCTGGAAGCCTTGAACGCGCCGGCGCACCACCGCCGGTCGGGGTCGTCGAAGACGCGCTCGCAGTCCGAGGCGCCGGCCGAGCCAGTCGTCGCGGCGGCGCCCGCGGAGACGGTCACCGGACCTCCGGCGGGCTGGCAGAGCAGCGATCCGCGCGGGATCATCGTCGTGCCGATCACCGCCTCGATCCGCGCGCACTAGCTGCGCCGCGCGCCCTCCGCGCCGGCCACGCTTGGGCGCGGCTACTCCTCGGCGCCCGAGACGAGGCGCTTCACGAAAGCGGTGGCCGGGTGCGCCGCCAGCGCGGCGAGCTGCCCGCGCTGCACGACGGCGCCGGCCTCGAGCACCACGACGTCCCCGGCGAGGGCCTCGGCGTCCGCGCGGTCGTGGGTCACCACCACCGTCGGCAGCGACCAGGCGCGCAGGCGCTCGGCCAGGAAGCGCCGCATGTCGCGGCGGAGGGAGACATCGAGCGCCGCCAGCGGCTCGTCGAGCAGGAGCGCCCGCGGTCGCGAGGCCAGCGCGCGGGCCAGGGCCACCCGCTGCGTCTCCCCGCCCGAAAGCTCGGCGGGACGCCGCGTCGCCAGCGCCTCGGCGTCGAGATCGCGCAGCATCTCGCGCGCCAGCCGCAGCCGCTCCGTGCGGTCGGACGCGGCGATCCCGTAGCCGACGTTGGAGAGGACGTCGAGATGAGGGAAGAGGGCGTAGCGCTGAGGAAGAAACCCAATCCGGCGCTGCTCGACCGGGAGGTCGAGGCCGCGCTCGGCGTCGAAGAGCGGCGCGCCGTCGAGCGTGACGCGACCGCCGCTCGGTCGGGTGGCGCCCAGGATCATCATGAGCGTCTGGGTCTTCCCGGCGCCGTTGGGACCGACGAGCACCAGCGGCACGGCTTCGGCGCGGAAGGCGACATCGATCGACAGCGTGCCGGCCGTCCCCTGCAGCGCAACGTCGAGCGCGCTCATCTTCGCGCTCCGGCGCGGATGGCGACCAGCAGCGCGAAGGCGACCGCCACCAGCAAGATCGACAGGCTCTGCGCGGTGCGCAGGTCCGATTCGAGCGCCGTGTAGATGGCCAGCGGCAGCGTCTGCGTCCGCCCGCTCATGTTGCCGGCGAACATCAACGTGGCGCCGAACTCGCCGAGCGCGCGCGCCCAGCTCATCGCCGCCCCGCCCGCCAGGCTGGGCCAGGAGACCGGGATGGCCACCGTGAAGAGGACGCGCGGTGGGGATGCGCCCAGCGTGCGCGCGACCAGAGTCAGATCGGGATCGAGGCGCCGAAAGGCGGCGATGGCGGCCTGCAGATAGAAGGGCGCGGCCACGAACGTCTGGGCCACGACCACGGCCCCGCGGGTGAACGGCAAGCCGATCCCCGCCGCCGCCAGCCCTGGGCCGAGGAGGCCCCGGCGCCCGAAGGCGAGCAGCAGCGCCACCCCCGCCACCGCGGGCGGCAGCACCACCGGCAGCTCGACGAGGGTCTCCACCACGCGCCAGACTCGGCCGGCGCCAGGCGTTCGGTCGACTTGGCCATTTCTGACTGCCAGGCTGGTCCGGCGCGCGATCACCCAGGCGAGCGGCGTGCCGCAGATCAGGATCACCAGCAGGCTGACCGTCGTGGTGAGGAGCGTCAGACGGAGCGCCGGGAGGACCAGCGGATCGGAGAGACCGGCGAGGAGCTGGCGCGGTGGCGCG
Source organism: uncultured Pseudomonadota bacterium (assembly GCA_963819375.1). Taxonomy (GTDB): domain Bacteria; phylum Myxococcota_A; class Polyangia; order Fen-1088; family Fen-1088; genus JADGRB01. The sequence goes on from CAWFVU010000002.1 coordinate 482,802, forward strand.
GAGAAGAGCAGACCGGCGAGAGGGAGCGCCACGAGGAGCAGCAACAAGCCCGACAGAAGCCCGAGCGCGCCCGGCCAGGCGATCGCCAGGAGCAGACGGCGCCACGCCCGGGGGCCGGCCGGCGGCGCCGCGCTCACCGACCGGGACAGGGGACGAACCCTGCCTCGCGCAGCACGGTGGCGCCGGCGGGCGAGCGCACGAGGTCGATGAAGGCGCGCGCCAGGCTGGGGCTGGGGGCCGCCTTCAGCAAGGCGATCGGATAGACGGCCGTCACGTTGAGATCTTGCGGGATCTCCACCACAGCGACCTTGCCCTTGGCCGCGAGCGCGTCGCTGCGGTAGACGATCCCCGCGTCGGCCTCGCCGAGCACGACCTTGGCCAGCACCTGGCGAACGTTCAGCTCGCGCGAGACCACCTTGGCCTGGAGGCGCGTCGAGAAGTCGGCCCCCAGCTTCGCCGCCGCCCTCTGCCAGATCTGTACGGTGTAGGCGCCGATGGGGACCTCGGGCGCGCCGACGACGATCCGTTCGGCGCGTGGCAGGTCGGCGAAGGTCTTCAGCGAGGCCGCGAGGCCGCTGCGAACGACGACGACCGGCTCGTTGCAGGCGAAGAGGGCAGGCCCGGTGACGAGCCCCTCGGTCGCGAGCGCGTTCATGTGGCGCTGGTCGGCCGACGCGAACACGTCCGCGACGGCGCCGTGCTCGAGCTGCGCGCGAAGCTCCTGACTGCCCGCCGTGTTGGTGACGACGTGCGTGCCGGCGTGATCCTTTTCGAACCGCGCGGCCAGCCTGGCGAACGCCTCCTTGAGCGACGCGGCCTCGAAGACCACCAGCTCACCCGCCGGCGGTTTGGCCGCGACCGCCACGCCCAGCCCGAAGGCTGTGGTGGCGACAGCTGCAGCGAGAACAGATGCGATCACGACGGAGTTGGGGCGGGCCATGCCCATTTCTACCCCGAGGCGCCGGTCGGGGGCGCGTCCAGGTCGACCTCCACTGTCGTCCCCGCGCCCGGGGCGGAGGTCAGCTTGAACCGGCCGCCGCGGGCCCTGATTCGCTCGCGCATTCCGAGCACGCCGAGGTGGCCGCTCGCCGCGGCCTCGTCGAGGATGCCGGGGTCGAAGCCCCGTCCGTCGTCCTCGACCGACAGCGAGATGCCGGTCGCCGAGCGGACGATGCGCACCTCGAGGCGCCGGGCCGAGGCGTGGCGGAGGGCGTTGGTGATCGACTCTTGCACCACCCGGAAGCAAGCGATCTCGAGGTCGGACGGCAAGCGTGCCGCCGCTCCGGACCCCGGCTCGTCGGACTGCAGCTCGATCGCCAACCCCGAGATCTGCGCCTGGCTCTCCAGATAGACGCGCAGCGCGGAGACCAGCCCGACCTCGTCGAGGAGCGGCGGGCGAAGATCGACCGAGATCTTTCGGACGCGGGAGATCAGATCGTCGACCAGCGCGATCGGCTCGGTGCTCGGGTTGGCGACGGTGCTCGCCGGCGCGGTCGCGCGCTCGCCGAGCTGCAGCCGCAGCTTGAGCGCGGTGAGCGTCTGTCCGAGCTCGTCGTGCAGCTCGCGTGAGAGGAACCGCCGCTCCTCCTCCTTCGTGGCCTCCAGCTTCTGATGAAGCCGGCCCAGCCTGTCGTAAGCCACGCGCAGGTCTTGCGCCTGTTTGGCTCGTTCTGCCGCGGCGGCCTGGAGACGAACCAGCGCCTCGGTCACCGCGCGACCGTTGGCTTCGACATGGCGGATGACGAAGTCGATCACCGTCATCAGCAGCACGGAGAGCAGCGAGGACGTCGTCCCCATCCGGATCCAGTTGCGCAGGCGATAGGGATCGGTGTCGGCTGCCGTCAGCGTCAAGACGTGGTGCGACGCCAGGAAGCCGACGCCGAGGTAGGCGGCCGCCGTGACGCCGATGATCGCGAAGCCGATCCGGCGGCTCGCCGAGATGAGCGCCAGGACCGAGAACGTCGCCAGCGAGACGCTGAGCCCGGCCGTCAGGCCGATCCGCCCCAGCAGGAAGATGCTGGTGGTGCAGGCGGTGGCGAGCATCAGCAGGGAGCGGGTCGCCAGCGAGCCGCGCATGAGGCGATAAAACGGGAGCAGAAGGCCGGTCGCCGCCAGCACGGCGTCGTCGAGCCACGAACGCTGGCCCGACCGAAGAAGGAACGCCGCGGTGACCACCGGCGGCGCGATGAAGGCGGACATGGTCAACATCCCCAGCCGAACGCTCTCCCTCCAGGCGTCGGGCGCCGGCGCGCTCGGCAAGCTCGCGCTGTTCGCACCCATCTCTGCACCCATCTCGGCCGCGCCGACTTTATCCGAATCCAGCCCGGCGATAGCCAGCAGGATTTGGGTGTATGCTGAAACAGGTTTCGGGATGCGGGTGCTGCTGGCGGACGATCACGCGTTGGTGCGGGCGGGGATTCGCGCGCTCTTGGTGGCGCTCCCCGAGGTCGAGAGCGTGACCGAGGCGGGCGATGGCCAGCAGGCGCTCGCGCTGCTGTTGGAGACGCGGCCCGACGTGGCGCTGATTGACATCGGGATGCCCGGCCTCAACGGTCTCGAGCTGGCGACGCGCGTCGGGCGCGAGGCGCCGGGGACGCGTCTCGTGATCGTCTCGATGCACGGCACGCCGGGGCACGTCGCGCAGGCCTTGCGGGCCGGCGTCAGCGGCTACGTGCTCAAGGATGCGGCGGCGGACGAGCTGCCCGTGCTGCTCCGGGCGGTGATGCGGGGCGAGACCTATCTGTCGCCGGCCATCTCCAAGCACGTGGTCGAGGGATACCTCGGCCGAACGCCCTCGGCCGGGAGCGCGACGGGGGAGGGGGAGACGCCCGAGGTCTTGACCTCGCGCCAGCGCGAGATCCTTCAGCTGGTGGCAGAGGGAAAATCGACCAAGGAGATCGCCCAGCTTCTCGACCTCAGCGTGAAGACGGTCGAGACGCACCGGGCGCAAATCATGGATCGCTTGGGAATCCGCGAGCTTGCAGGATTGGTTCGCTACGCGATTCGGACCGGGCTCGTCTCCTCGGACCGGTAGCTCGGCAGGTCGGGGCCGCTCGCGCCTCGGCCCGGTCTCGGGGTTCATACCCTCGCTTCTAGGGGAGGTCACGGATGGCCCCCCTTGGCCGTCCGGGCCAGTCTCAGGGCGTGACCAGCGAAAGACCGGACCTGCAGCGCATCGTGGTGGTCGACGACTCGGACGGGTTTCGCTCGCTCCTGCAGTGGTTCTTGGGATCGCTGCCCGAGGTGCAGATCGTCGCCGAGGCGCGTGACGGCTTCGACGCGATCGAGCAGGTGGAGCGCACCAAGCCTGACCTCGTGTTGATGGACGTCTGCATGCCGAAGCTCGACGGACTGCAGACCACCCGCAAGCTTCGGACCGGCGGCGAGTCGGCGCGCATCGTCCTCCTCACCGCCTACGGCGACACCATTCCGCGCTGGCTGGCCGAGGAGGTCGGTGCCGACGACGTGCTCGACAAGTCGAATCTCGGAGAGCGGCTCCGCGAGGCCGTCGTGAGCGGCGGACGCCGGCTCCCCCACAAGACCGAGGAGCCGAACGCCGGCACGAAGACCGGCACGAAGACCGGCACGAAGACGGGAGAGAAATGACGCAGGGGGAACGACACGACGCGCTTTCGCGCGTGCTGACGAGCCTGGCGGGTGTACCGCCGTCGGGCGAGGACATCAGCGACGATCGGGTGGCGGCCATCGTCGCCACGGGTCTGCTGACCCTTCCGACCACCGCCATCGACGAGGTGATCCGTCAATCGCTGGCGGCAGTCGGTCTTCAGCGCGGCGTCGACCGCGCCTACTACTACCGTCTCGACGAGGCGGCGGGAACGATCGAGCTGACGCACGAGTGGCACGCGCCCGAGGTCGGAGCGCTGAGCGACGTCCCGAAGTACGCCCGGATGACGCTCGACCTGCTCCCGCCGGCGTTCCTGGCCAATCTGAAGCGGGGCGGGATGTTGCGGCTGCCGAGCACCCGCCAGTTTTTGGGCGGGCCGGTCGAGCAGCTGGTCGCGCCCGACGGAGATCGTGCCCTGGCGCTGGTCCCCGTCCTGGTGGACGGCCTCCTGGTGGGCGTGGCGGGATTCGCCGCCGCGCCTGGCACTCTCTGCGAACCAAAGGACCTGGTGCTCCTGCAGGTGGTCGCGCAGGGGGTGGCCCGCGCGGTCGAGCGCGGTCGGATCGACCGGGCGCTGGCGGCCAGCGAGGGACGCTTCCGCGCGACCTGTGAGGCGTCACCGTTCGGCATCTTCCTGTCGGGTCCGCGCGGCGAGTGCCTGTACGTCAACGCCGCGGGCCAGCGGATTCTCGGGCTCTCCGCGGACGACGCGCAGGGGCGCGGATGGATGAGCGCGCTGCACCCCGAGGATCGTGAGCAGATTGCTTCCTATTGGGGGTCCGCGGTCGAATCGGGCGCGGGATACAGGACGCCGATCCACCGCTTCGTCCATCCGAATGGCGCGGTCAGGTTCGTCGAGGTTCGGGCGGTGCCGGTGACCGGCACGCTTGGTGACCGGAACTTCCTGGGGATCCTCGAGGACGTGACCGGGCGGGTCGCCGCCGAAGCGGAGCGGCAGGAGCTGCTCGCGCGCGCCGAGGCGGCGCGCTGCGAGGCCGAGACGGCGCGCAAGGAGGCGGAGAGCGCCCGGGCGGAGGTCGCCAGCGTGCTGTCGCGCATCTCGGACGCCTTCATCGCGCTCGATCTCGAGGGGCGCTACACCTACGCCAACAATCGCGCCATCGCGATGATGGGGCTGACCCGCGAGAATCTCCTGGGCCAGGCCGCCTGGTCGCTCTTCCCCCACATCCAGGGGAGCTCCTTTCAAGAGGCGTTCGAGCAGGCCGTGCGAGAGCAGCGTCCGGTCGCCGTCGAGGGACGCGCCACCAACGACAACCGCTGGTTCGTCGTCCGCGTCTATCCTTCCGCGACCGGTGCGTCAATCTTCTTCGAGGACGTCTCCGATCGAAAGCGCCACGAGGAGGAGCTGACCGCCGATCGCGACTACCTGCGCCAGGAGCTGGGCGGGCGCGACGCGGAGTCCGAGGTGGTCGGGCTCGATCCGGGCCTCCGGCGGGTGATGGAGACCGTCGCGCGCGTGGCCGGCACCAACACCAACGTCCTCATCACCGGTGAGACAGGAACCGGCAAGGAGCTGGTGGCGCGGGCGATTCACGACGCCAGCCCGCGGCGCGAGCGGCTCCTCGTGAAGGTGAACTGCGCGGCGATCTCGGCGGGTCTCGTGGAGAGCGAGCTGTTCGGTCACGAAAAGGGGGCCTTCACCGGCGCCGTGCAGCGGCGCAAGGGGCGCTTCGAGCTGGCGCACGGCGGAACGCTGTTCCTCGACGAGGTGGGCGAGCTTCCGCCGGAGACGCAGGTCAAACTGCTGCGCGTTCTGCAGGAGCGCGAGTTCGAGCGAGTCGGCGGCAGCGAAACGGTGCGCATCGACGTGCGCCTCATCGCCGCGACCAACCGCAACCTGCGCGAGATGGTGGCGCGCGGCCGCTTCCGCGAGGACCTCTATTACCGGCTGGCGGTCTTCCCGGTCGCGCTCCCACCGCTGCGCGAGCGGGTGGCCGACATCCCGCTCCTGGTGCGTTCGTTCCTGCTGCGGTTCGCGCGCCAGGCCGGCCGGCCGATCCAGGACGTCACGTCCGAAGCGATGGACGAGCTCGTGAGCTACCGCTGGCCGGGGAACGTCCGCGAGCTGCAGAACGTGATCGAACGGGCGGTGATCCTGGCGCGCGGTCCATTGGTGGATCTCGATGCGCTCCCCGATCTCTCCGAGGGCGGTATGCACTCGTTCTCCGACGAGATCTCGAACGCCCACACCCCGCCGGTGATCTCCCTGCGCCCATCGGCCCCGACCATCGACGAGCTGGAGCGCGGCTACGTGGCGGAGGTCCTCGCGGAGACGAGCTGGGTCATCGAAGGCGAGCGCGGCGCCGCGCGGCGCCTCGGCCTGCACCCGAACACGCTGCGCTCGCGCCTCAAACGCTGGGGCTTGACCCGGCCGATCGATCAGCTCGGCCGCTCGGCCTAGGGCAACGGGCGCTCGGCGGAGGAACCAGGGGCCCGCCGGCCTGCGGCGTCGCCTCGCGGCTCTGCCCACGATCGGTCGTGGCAGGCTCGTGGCTGCTACGGCGGCTCGTGGCCCACGAAGGTTCGGGGCGATCGTTTCGGGCAGGTTTCCGCGACATTGGGCGATGCCGCGATTGGTATGCGGGTTGCTCTTGCGGTTCAGCTCAATCACGCCGGTTGGGACGGGAAAATGACGAAGGAGGACGAGATGCCGCTAGCTAGCTCTGCCGCGAAGCAGGATCCCCCGAAGCTGGATCTGGAGAAGACCACGGTGGCCGCGCACGAAGCCCTGGTGACCCTGCCGATCGAGACGGTCGCCCGCCTCGATCGCATGGCCACCGCCAGCTTGCTCGCCACGGGGCTCGCTCACGAGATCGCCAACCCGCTCAGCTGCTTGATCGCCGCGCTCGACGCGATCGAGGTCCGCGTCGGCTGGCTCCGCGAGCGGCAGGACTCCTCCAAGAAGGAGCTCGAAGAGCTGGCGGCCGACGTCGAGCTCGCCTCGGTCAGCGGCAACGAGATCTTCGCTCAGGTGCGCGACTTCCAGCAGTACCTGCGCCCGCGCGAGCTGGAGACGGCGGCCGCCATCGACCTCAAGCCGCCGATCCTGCGGGCTATCCGGATGGCGCGGGCGCGCCTCGGCGCCAAGAGCCCGGTCTCGGTCGTGCTCGGGGAGGCGCCGCCGGTGCGCGTGCCCGGCAACCGCATCACGCAGATCGTCCTCAACCTGCTCCTCAACGCGGCCGAGGCGCTCGGCGATCGCCCCTGGAGCGCCAACCAGGTCGAGGTCCGGCTCTGCACCGTCGAGCACTGGGCGGTGATCGAGGTGAAGGACAACGGGCCCGGCATCGACGCCGTGACCCGGCAGCGCCTGTTCGAGCCGGGCGTCAGCGGCAAGCCCGGCGGGCAGTCGCTCGGCCTCGGGTTGGCAATCTGCCGCGAGCTGGCCCGCGCCGCCGGCGGCGAGATCTCCGTGTCGTCGCCGCTCACGGGCTCGACGCTTTTCCGCGTCGCGCTCCCCCCGGCGGGCGCCTAGTCGGGCGGCTTCGTCAGCGGCCGGGGAAGACCGTCGTCGAGCGCGCGGGCTCCGGCAGCACGCGATCGAGCTTCCCCTGCCACCAAGCGTAGGCGCCGTAGAGCAACAGGCCGACGAAGAGCAGCGACTTCCAGGGGGGAGACTTCTCCGCGTAACGATCGCTGGTGTCGCGGCGCGAGCCGCGCGGCAGCTTGGCGACGCTGCTCAGGGTCGCGCCGAACGGGACGTTGATCTTCGCGCGCGCGTTCACCGCCCAGCCGTTGGCGTCGAGGATCGGGCCGAGGTTGCGCTTGCGCAGCTTGATGTACGCCAGCACCACCGACGGCATCGAGATGAGCAGCATGATTCCCACGAAGGCGGCCAGGGTGGCCAGCGGCCCCATCTTGAACAGCCCCGTCGCGTAGCCGATGAGGGCGGTGGCGAAGGCGCCGACGGCGCCGACGGCGACGCCCAGCGCGGCGACCGTGCCGACGTCAATCTTCTTGGCCTCGGGCGGCTTGGCGTTGCCGATGTTGGCGGTCCCGGCGGCCGCGAAGGCGAGCGTGCCGTGCGACTCGGCGTCGGCGGCGGCGGCGCGTTTGGCCACCTGCTCCTCCAGCAGCCGGACGAACTTCTTGTACGGCGCCCAGAAGGCCTGGCGAAGGCTGATCGGGTTGTCGACGATCTTGGTGATCGTCGCGTCCCAGTCGCGCCCCTGTCGGTCGTAGAAGACGCCGTTGCGCCCGACCATCAGGTTGTCGCTCTCGCCGGCGGTGAAGGCGGCGACAATCTGCACCTTCTCGGCGGCGGCGGGGCGGGTGCAATCGAGGTAGGCGAGAAACGCGCCCGCCAGGCCGGCCATCGTGGCGTGCTTGGCGGCGTCGGTCACCGGCAGGCACAGATGACAAGCGCGCTGATCGAGGTACAGCGTGCCGTACTGAAAGATGGCCGGGCGGCCGTCGTAGAAGTCCTCGAAGCTGACGAAGTTGGTGCAGAGGCGCGCCAGATCGCGGTGGTAGCGGACCAGCCGCTCGACCTGGTCGATGCTGGCGGCCTCTGCCTCGAGCGCCTTGTCGCGTGCGATGAGGTCCGCCAGCGCTTCGGCCCCACCCGAGGCGAGAATCTCGCGAACGCGGGCGATGCCGAGCTTCTCCGCCCGCAGGCCCTCCTTCACCGCGAGCCAGGCGTCGTAGGGGGCGAGCTTGCCGCCGAGCGCGAGCCAGTCGCTCTCGGTGAGCTCGGCGCGCGGGCCGGCGAGCGGCGTCACGGCGTCGTCGCGGAGCGCCCGGAGCGCTGTCGCGTAGGCCGGGTTGACCGCGCCGGTCAAGGGCAACGGTCGCTCCGCCGCCGCCAGCGCCAGCGGGAACGCGGCAATCTCCTCCACGGAGAGCGTCAGGTCGGCGGCGGCGATGGGGAGGTACTCCTCCGGGGTGCGGTTCAACGCCGGCAGCGCGCGCGGGTCGAACGCCGCCAGCCGGCAGCGGCCAAAGTAGTCGTCGACCTTGACCTTGACGGCCGTGACGGCGGCGGCGGCGGCGGCCGTTCGTTCCGGGCCGAGGGGAAAAACGTTGGCGGGGCTCTCCTCGCCCCGGGCGTACCAGGCGCTGTAGGCCCGGGCCTCGGCGAAGAAGGCGTCGGTCAGCGTGCCGTCGATGCCGGGCTTACCGGAGCAATCGGGCACGGTGCCAATCGTCTCGCCAATCTCGCGGATGAGCGCGCGGGTGGCGTCGTCCTCGGCGGACATCTCGATGATGACGCCGTCGCCGTTGAAGACGGTGTCGGCGAAGATGCGGGCCGGATCGCCGACGTCTTCGAGGCTGATCGAGGTGAAGTCCTTCTTGCCGATGTCGGCCAGGATGCGCCGGGCGGAGGCCAGCAGCGTCTTGCCCTCGGGGAGCGCGTCGTTGATCGCGGCCAGCGGCAGGGCGGCCTCGCCCTTGAACAAATCGTCCGGGCTCTTGAGGTTGTCGCAGGCGAAGGTCGCCGCGGCGATGAGCTCGGGGGCGCGCACCCGGCCATCCTTGTCGGTGTCGATGAGCGCCAGCGTCCGCGCGTCAATCTCGAGGCCGTTCGTCGGGCAGGCGAGGGCGACCCAGAGCTTCTGGTCGAGCGCGCCGAGATTCGCCAGATCGGAGCCCGACGCCAGCTTGACCTGATCGAAATCTCCCGCGCGAAAGAACGTCCAGCGGTGCGCGTCGCTGCTCATCGCGCGTTTGTAACACGCCAGGACGGCACGTTCCTGGATCGTTGACCGTGCGGCGGCGGCTGACTACATTCGCGCCGCCCATGAACCAACGCCCCCTCGTGTTCTCGGCCGCGTCACTCCTGCTCGCGGCGACGGCCGTCGCGCAGACCACTCCGACCTTCGTCTACGGCAAGCCGGATGATCCGAAGCCGGTTGTGGCGGCCGTCGTGGCGCCAGAGGCTCCGCCGCCTCCCGCCGTCGAGTGGAAGGCGCAGGTCAAAGGGGGCTTCCTCATGACCTCCGGGAACGCCCAGACGACCGATACCTCCATGGCCGGGAACGTCTCGCGCAAGGAAGGGAACAACAGGTTCACCTTCGACGCCGGTGCGGCCTACGGGCGGTCGAACGTGGTCGCGCCCGTCATCGTGACGGACATGACGGTCACGCCGGCCACGAACACGATCACCAGCGTCGGCCGCAAGAACATCGAGACCAACAACAACTGGTTCACCAAGGGGCGCTATGACCGCTTCTTCACGGCCAACAACTCCGGGTACGTCAGCGCGCAGGCGGCGGGTGACGAGGTCGCGGGCAAGAGCTTCTACGGCGGTGGCCAGATCGGCTACAGCCGCCAGGTCTACAGGAGCAACATGCACCTGCTGGTCGCCGAGCTCGGCTATGACTTTTCCTACGAGCGGTACGTGCAGAACCCGGGGCCGACGCACGATCCGGTGAGCGTTCACTCGGCGCGCATCTTCGCGGGCGAGACCTTGACGCTGACCAAGGCCACCGGAATCACGGCCAGCGTGGAGGCGCTCTTCAACCTGAACAAGGAGGGCTCCGCGCTGCAATATCCAAGCGGAAACCTCGGCGTCGATTCCTTCGAGGACACCCGCGTGAACGGGAAGCTCGGTCTCACCACCACGCTCTACAAACGGATGAGCATCAGCTTCGGATTTCTGCTCAGGTACAATCAGAACCCGGCGCCGCTCCCCATTCCGTCGGGCTCGCCGCCGAACGCGATGTTCATGGCCGGGTTCGTTCCCTTCGCCGACCGCGTCGATACGCAGACCTCGGCGACGCTGGTCTACACGTTCCTTTAGCCAGCAAGGTCCCCAAGGTCCCAAAGTGGTCCGGTGGCGTGACGCGGTCCACTTGCGACGAAGTCGAGATTTGACGCGAGTGCGACGGCGCGCCTAACATCCGAGCCGGTTTTTCTCTTGGGCGGGAGGGCGCAGCTGTGACGATCAAATCGAACGAGCCGGCCGTACGTGTGCTGGTCGTCGAGGGAGATGGTCTCGGCCAGGGGACGGTCGAGGGGATCCTGGGCACGACCGGCGCCGGCAAGGTCGTGCGGGCCGCCTCGGTGACGCAGGCCCGTGAGCTCTGGCGCGGGGGTGGGTTCGACCTGGTCGTCGCGGCCGAGACGCGGTTTCGCGACGTGCTCGATGGAATCTTCGCCTTCGTGGGGCTGTTCTCGACGGACGGGATCGTCCTCGACACGAACCAGGCGCCGCTCGCGGCGGGCGGTCTCCTGCGCGGGGACGTCGTCGGCCATCGCTTCGTCGACCTGCCCTGGTTCAGCCATTCGGAGAATCGAGCGCGCGCGGGTCAGCGAGGCCATCGCCCGCGCCGCGCGCGGCGAGGCCTCTCGCTTCGAGACGACGGTCCTGTCCGCCAAGAACGGGATCGTCTACATCGACGCCGCGTTCGCCCCCTTGCCGGGGCCCGACGGCGCGATCAACCGGGTGGTGGGGACGGGCGTCGACGTCACCGTTCGCCGCAAGGTCGAGAACGATCTCAGGCGCAGCCAGGCGCTGATCGCGGAGGCGCAGCGCCTCGCGCGGCTCGGGAGCTGGGAGTGGAACGTCGCAAAGGACCAGGTCACCTGGTCGGAGGAGCTGTTCCGCATCTACGCGCTCGATCCCGCCCGGCACGTCCCCAGCTACGAATCGTTCCTGGCCACCGTTCACCCCGACGACCGCGAGCACACCTCGACGGTGCTGCGCCTGGCGCGGGAGAACGTTTCGGCCTTCGTCTACGATCACCGGATCGTCCGTCCGGACGGCAGCGTGCGGATGTTGCACACGCGCGGCGAGGTGGTCCCCGACCGCGACGGCCGTGTCGCGCGCCTCGTGGGGAGTTGCTGGGACATCACCGATCGCTGGGAGGCGCTCCGTCGCGCGGAGAGGGCCCGGACGGAGGCGGAAGCGGCCCGGTCCGAGATGGAGAACATTCTCGGGCGCGTCGCCGACGGGTTCGTCGCGGTCGACCGAGACTACCGATATCGTTACGTCAACGAGAGCGCGCGCCGGGTCATGGGGCGGGACCCGCTCTCCCTGATCGGCAAGCGGATGTGGGACGAGTTTCCCGAGGTGCGCGGGCACGAATTCCAGCGCGCCTGCGAGCAGGCCCTCGCCGAGCAGCGACCGGTCTACGTCTGGAACTACTTTCAGCCGTGGGATCGCTGGTTCGAAGGCCGAATTCATCCGTCGCCGGAGGGCCTCTCGATCTTCTTCACCGACGTGACCGAACAGCAGAAGGCGCAGGAGAGTTTGCGTGCCTCGGCGGAGCAGCTGCGGGCGCTGGCGGCGCGCCTGTCTGAAATCCGCGAGGAAGAACGCAAGTCGATCGCCCGGGAGCTGCACGATCAGGTCGGTCAGGCGCTGACCGCGCTGAAGCTGGACCTCGAATGGACCCGCGGGCAGATCGACGCCGGCGCGCCGTCCGAGACGCGGGCGCGCCTCGCCGGGATGGACACCTTGCTCGATCAGACGCTCGATACGACGCGGCGGATCTCGGCGACGCTCCGTCCGGCGATCCTGGACGATCTGGGGCTGCCGGCGGCGCTCCGCTGGCAGGCGGCCGAGTTCACGCAGCGAACGGGCGTGGCCTGCGAAACGCGACTGCCCGACGCCGACCCGCCGCTCGCGCCGGCGACGGCCCTGGCCCTGTTCCGTATCCTGCAGGAGGCGCTGACCAACGTGGCTCGACACGCTGGCGCCAAGACTGTTCGCATCGGACTCACGCTCGAGGGCCCGACGGCGGTTCTCACGGTCGCCGACGACGGGCGGGGGATGGCGGCGGGGGTGCTCTCCCGGCAGACCTCGCTGGGGCTGATGGGGATGCGGGAGCGCGCGCTCGCTTTCGGGGGGACGCTGGAGCTCTCGGGGGAGCCCGGCGGGGGAACGACGGTCGCCGTCCGCGTGCCGGTCGGCTCGGCGGAAACCGCTTGAAGCGAATCCTCGTCGTCGACGACAGCGTGGCGCTGCGGGGCTCGGTCTGCGCCCTGCTGGCCCAGGAATTCCCGGAGGCGATCGTCGGTGAAGCAGCGGCCGCGCTGCCCGCGTGTGCCTTGGTCTCCCAGGAGCACTGGGATCTGGTCCTGCTCGATCTCTCGCTGCCGGATCGGGGTGGCGTCGAGACGCTCCGCGATCTGCGGACGCTTCGCCCGAACCTGCCCGTGGTCGTCATGAGCTTGCACGCCGAGGCGGAGTACCGTGCCGTCATGTGCGCGGCGGGCGCCGTCGACTACATCTCGAAGGGGAGCTCGGCCAAGTCGATCGCAGCCACCATTCGCACGGTCCTGGGAAACAGCTAAGCTCGCCGGGCGCAGACGGCGCGGAGCAGCTCGTCCCAGCGGTCGTTGACGACCTTCTTGGAAAACTCGCGCTGGTAGACGACGAAGGCGTTGTTTTGCCAGCGCGGCAGGATGTCGGGCTGCCCGATGAGCGTGTGTAGCCGATCGACGACCGCCGCGATCGGGCCGCCGGCGAGGGTGAGGCCGACGTCGTAGCCGGCAATCCAGCGGGCGATCTCGGAGTCGCCGGGCCCCGCGTAGAGCACGGGCCGCCCCACGGCCAGAGAGCCGAAGAACTTCGACGGGACCACGATGCCCGCCCACTCCGGCTGCAGGCTGACGAGATGAAGGTCGGCGGCGCCGAGCCTCGCCTGCAGCGCCGCCTCGTCGGCGAAGGGGACCAGGGTGACGTTCGTGTCGGCGGCGCTGACCGCCGCGCGCAGCTCGTCCTGGCGGTTGCCGCGCGACGAGAAACAGAAGGCGACGTCGTCGCCCGAACGGGCCCGGCAGGCGCGCGCCAGCTCGAGGAACGCCCGGTAATCGTGCGCGCGCCCCATCGTCCCCGAGTAGAGGAGCGCCAGCTTGGCACGCGGGAACAGCTCGGCCCGCACCTGGGGATCGGCGACGGCGCGGCTCGGCGGCTCTGCCAGCGCCCAGGGGACCAGCGTGCGCTGCACGGCACCGGCGCCGTAGGTGGCGAGGCGCTCCTGCATGCGGGGACCGATGTCGACCAGGGCGTCGTAGGCGCCGTAGCTCCACTTCATCAGCTGGCGCGCGGCCGGCACCAGCATCCGAACGGCGGCGTTGCCGCCTTCAGCGGCGATTGCCTCGGGATAGAGGTCGAAGCACCAGTGCACGAGCGCGGCGGCGGGCAGCAGCCGGCGGAGGCCGCGGCCGAGCATCGGCGAAAACGCGGGGTCCGAGCCGACGACGACCGCGTCGAACGGGCCGAGCTCGGCGATCCGCGTCAGCCAGGCCGCCGTCATCCATCCGCTGTTCGCCAGCCGCTGGAAGGGGCGCGCCTGCGTCCAGGGGGGGCGGAAGAGGCGGTGAATCTGGACGCCGTTCCACTCCTCGAACGGATCGAAACGCCGGGCGGGATCGAAGCAGGAGCGGTTGCTGGTGACGACGCTGACCTGCCAGCCGCGGCGCTGTTGCTCGACGGCGAAGTCGCTGAAGATCCGGGCGCTGACGACGTCGTCGGGGTGGAAAAAATGATACGCGAGCAGGAGCCGCGGCAACGGTCGGCCTCAGTCGGCGCCGAAGGCGTAGACGACGGTATGCCGGTAGGTGTCGCCGGGGTGCAGCAGCACCTGGCTGCGCCACTCGGGGACGTTGATGGCGTCCGGGAAGGACTGGGTCTCGAGGCAGATCCCCGCGTGGCGGACGTGCTGGACGCCGCGTCCGGCGCTGGAGCCGTCGAGGAACTTCCCCGCGTAGACCTGCAGGCCGGGCTGGTCGCTGCGGACGATCATCGTGCGGCCCGACTTCGGGTCGGAAAGACGCGCGACCGTGCGCATCGGCCCGGTGGTGGGACCGACGACGAAGTTGTGATCGAGCTCGGGCGAGACGAGCCTCGGCGCCCGGTAGTCGAGCGGCGTGCCGGCCACCGATTCGACGGCCCCGGTGGGGACGACTGGATCGCCCGGGGTGAAGGCGTCGGCGGCGACCGTCAGCAAATGACCGAGAACGTCGCCGGCGCCGGCGAGGTTCCAGTAGGCGTGGTTGGTCAGATTGATGGGCGTCGGCTGATCGGCCGTCGCGCTCATCTCGATGAGGAGCTCGTTGTCGTCGGTGAGCGTGTAGGTCGCCCGGGCATCGACGGCGCCTGGGTACCCGGCGTCCCCTTCGGGCGAACGGTGGTGGAGGGTGAGCGCGGCGCGATTCGCCTCCCCGGGCGCGACGGTCCAGTTGGCGCGGTACCAGCCCCGGCCGCCGCCGTGCAGGTGGTGGGGCGGGTCGTTGGCGTCGAGGTGGTAGGTCACCCCCCCGAGCATGAAGCGCGCGTCGCGGATCCGGTTCGCCACGCGGCCGCAGATCGCGCCGAGGAAGACGTTTTGTCGGAGGTAGGCCTCCGCGTCGTCGAGCCCCAGCACGACGTTGCCGAGCTTGCCGTTGCGATCGGGGACGCACAGCTCGACGAGCGTGGCGCCGAACGGGAGGATCGTCGCCGATGCGCCGTTCGCGTTGACCAGCGTGTGAAAGTCGGTCATCGCGCCGCGCGCAGCGCCGGATAGAGCCGCTGAAAACGCGCGTAGGGCTCGTCGTAGGCGCGGTGCGCGTCGGGGCGCGGCGCGACGGCCGGGCGGCGGCGGATCGTCTTGGCGGCGTCGGCGACGCTGGCGAAGGCGCCCGCGCCGACGGCGGCCAGCAGCGCGGCGCCGAGCGCGGGGCCCTCGGGCTGATCGACCGGCACCACCGGCTTGCCGTAGACGTCGGCCTGCAGCTGCCGGACGAAGGGCGCGTTGGCGCCGCCGCCGGTGATGAGCACCTCGGGGACGTCGACCCCGAGCGTTTCAATGATGGCCAGGCTGTCGCGCAGGCCGAAGCAGAATCCCTTCGAGCACCGCGCGCGTCAGGTGAGCGCGCGTGTGCGCCAGCGACAGCCCGACGAACGCGCCGCGCGCATCGGCGTCGCGATGCGGCGTCCGCTCGCCCTGCAGATAGGGCAGGAAGGTCAGCCCCAGCGCGCCCGGCGGGATGCGGGCGGCCTCCTTGTTGAGGAGCTCGGCGGCGTCCTTCTTCTTGGCCAGCTCCCGCGCCAGCTCGCGCTGGTGCCAGGCGAAGGCGCCCCCGGCGGTGAGCATCACGCCCATCACGTACCAGGTGTCGGGGGCGGCGTGGCAGAAGGTGTGGGCGCGCATCCCGGGATCGACCTTGGGCGCGGCCGTCGGGCAGACGACCGTCCCCGAGGTCCCCCAGCTGGCCACCACGGCGCCGGGCGCCACCGCGCCGACACCGACCGCGCCGCAGGCGTTGTCGGCGCCGCCGCCGACGATCGGCGTTCCGGCGGCAAGGCCGGTCGCCGTCGCGGCGCGCGCCGAGACGGCGCCCAGCACGTCGGTCGAGCCGCCGACCTCAGGGAGCAGCGATGGCGTCGAGCTCCATCGCGTCGAGCATCTCGCTGCTCCAGCGCCGGTTCGCCACGTCGAGGAGCAGCGTCCCCGCGGCGTCGGAGTACTCGGTCGCCAGCGTCCCCGAGAGCTGCAGCCGGATGTAGTCCTTGGGCAGCAGCACCTTGGCGAGGCGGGCGAAGGCGGCCGGCTCGTTGTCGCGCAGCCAGAGGATCTTCGGCAGCGTGAACCCCTCCATCGGAGGGTTCGAGACCCAGGCCCGCAACGACGCCTCGTCGACGCGGGCGGCGATCGCGCGGCACTGCGCGGTGGTCCGCCCGTCGCACCAGAGCAGGGCAGGGCGGATCACCTTGTTGGCGCTGTCGAGGAAGACCGACGAGTGCATCTGGCCCGACAAGCCAACTGGCGTCGATCTTCCGTTTGCCGACGGCGCGCTTGATCGCGCGGGTGGCCGCCTTCCACCAGTCGGCCGGGCTCTGCTCCGCCCAGCCGGGCTGCGGGACGCGCATCGCCAGCGGTTCGCTGGCGCGCGCGACCGTCTTGCCCGCGTCCGTCGACGACCAACGCCTTGACGTTGGTCGTCCCGACATCGATGCCGAGAAACAGAGACATCTATCGAGTTCGTCATCTGACGCCGAGCAGGATCTCGGTCGTCAGCTGATCGAGCCGCTCGAACTCGAAGCCCTTCACCGCCATCGCCTTCGCGTCGAAGTCATGCGCCTTGAGCGTGGCGGCCGTCTTCTTGTCGTACTTGAAGTGCGGGCCGAGGCCGGCGGTCAGCGTGGTGTTGCGGTTCTCCTGCGTGGCCAGGATCTCGCGGATCTCGGCGTCGGCGTGGAAGCGCGCCACCTTGTCCTTGAGGATGAGGTAGGACCGCATGCTGTAGTAGGCGAAGTCCCAGACGCCCTGCTCGTCCTCGGTGCGGTAGGCGTGGCTGTCGAAGTGGCGCATGCCGTCCCAGCGCGAGTCCTCGAGCAGCTTGACCAGGAAGAAGGCGCCCTTTTGATCCTCGCTGGCGAAGCGCAGGTCCTGATCGTAGCGGCCCGGCTTCTGGCCGTTGAGATCGATGTGGAACAGCTTGCCACACTCGATCGCCTGACCGACCGCGTGCGAGAAGTCGAGCCCCGGCATCACCTCGTGCGCGACCTCGGGGTTCACGCCGACCATCTCGTGGTGATCGAGCGTGTAGATGAAGGCGAGCATGTGGCCGGTCGTCGGCAGGAAGATGTCGCCGCGCGGCTCGTTCGGCTTGGCCTCCAGCGCGAACTTCAGGTTGTAGTTGTTGTCGCGCACGTACTCGCAAAGGAAGTTCAGCGCCTCGCGGAAGCGCTTCACCGCGTCGCGCGGATCCTTGGCGGCGTTGGTCTCGAGGCCTTCGCGACCGCCCCAGAAGACGTAGGTGCTGGCGCCGAGGTCGACGCCGAGATCAATCGCGCGCATCGTCTTCGACAGCGCGAGCGCGCGGATGCCGGCGTCGTTGCTGGTGAAGGCCCCCTCGCGGAAGACCGGCTGCGAAAAGAGATTGGTCGTCGCCATCGGGACCTTCATTCCCGTCTCGGCGAGCGCGCCCTTGAACTCGCGGATGATCTTCTCGCGCTCGGCCGTCGTGGCCTCGTACGGAATCAGATCCTCGTCGTGCAAGTTGACGCCGTAGGCGCCGAGCTTGCTGAGCTCGTGGACGATCTTCACGGGCGGCAGGACCTCACGCACGGCGTGGCCGAACGGATCGCGACCCGTGTTGCCAACCGTCCAGAGACCGAACGTGAAGTGGTCCTCGGGGCGGGGGTTGAACTTATCGTTTGGGTAACGTGAATGAGAAGATCGGTTCATGGCGCATAGGTTACTATCCCGGCCCATCATGACAAAGAACTCAATGCTCGCCCGCGGCGGATTCGTCGCTGAAGTTCTCACTTTTGTTCTCATTTTTGGCGGCGCCTGCAACCGGACGCCCGCTGGCGCCGGCTCCGGTGGGGCCGCCGCACCCGCGCCCAGTTTCGTGAAGCTCGGATTCGTTACCAACAACACGAGCGAATTCTGGAAAATTGCAGGCGCGGGGATCCACAAGTACGAGAAGGAAGCGAAAGTTCAGGTCGACCTGAAGCTGCCGGCCAGCGGCACCGCCGAAAGTCAGAACCAGATCCTGCAGGATCTCGCCAGCCAGGGATACGCCGCGATCGCCGTCAGCGCCATCGCGCCAAACGATCAGGTGCCGCTGCTCGACAAGATCGCCGAGAAGACCAACCTCATCACCTTCGACTCCGACGCGCCCAAGTCCAAGCGTCTGCTCTACATCGGCACCGACAACTACGAGGCCGGCAAGGTGCTGGGGGGCCGGATTGTCACGCTGCTTCCCAAGGGGGGCAAGATTGCGGTGTTCGTCGGAACGTTCGCGGCCGACAACGCAGCCCAGCGTTTCAAGGGGATCGCGGACGTGGTCGCCGGACACAACATCGAGATCATCGACAAGCGCGAGGACAACACCGACCGCGCCAAGGCGCGCTCCAACGTGGAGGACCTGGTCAACGCGCATCACGACCTGGCGCTGGTGGTCGGGCTCTACAACTACAACGGTCCGGCCATCGCGGCGGCGCTGGAGGGGCTCGGCAAAAAGGGGAAGGTCCTGGCGGCGGTGTTCGACGAGGACGACGGGACGCTCGACGGGATCGAGAGCGGCGCCATCCAGGCCACGGTCGTCCAGAAGCCGTTCATGTTCGGCTACCTCGCCTCCAAGTGGATGCATGAGCTGGCCACCAAGGGCGAAGCCGCAAAAGCGGCGATCCCCCCCTCGCACAGCATCGACACCGGCGTCGATTTGATCGATAAGAGCAACGTCGCTGGCTTCAAGGCCAAGCTGGCCGAGCTGAAGCGTTCGTAGCCGCGCAGTCTCCGTGAACACCCCCGAACCTGCAGTCGCTCCCGCCGTCGGTCCTCCCTTGCTCGCGATGAGCGGGATCGGCAAGCGCTTCGCCGGCGTGACGGCGTTGCGCGACGTCGCGTTGACCGCGCGGGCGGGCGAGGTGCTGGCGCTGATGGGGGAGAACGGCGCTGGCAAGAGCACGCTCATGAAGATCCTGGGCGGCGTGCAACCCCCGGACAGCGGGGAGATCCGGATCGACGGTCAGCCGGTGACGCTCGACGGCGTCCGCGCGGCGAAGCAGCTCGGCATCGCGCTCATTCACCAGGAGCTGATGCTGGCGCCGAACCTGGACATCACGGCGAACATCTTCCTGGGGAGCGAAGGGGTGGCCGCGCTGGCGCCGTTGCCGCGCGCGGCGATGAACGAGAAGGCGGCCGCGCTGCTGGCGCGCGTGGGCCTCTCGGTGTCACCCACCATGTTGGTCGGCGCGCTCACCGTCGGGCAGATGCAGATGGTGGAGATCGCCCGCGCGCTGTCGACGAACGCCCGCATCCTGATCATGGACGAGCCCACGGCCTCGCTGTCGGCGAACGAATCGGAGAAGCTGTTCGAGGTGATCCGGAAGCTGCGCGCCGACGGCGTCTGCATCCTCTATATCTCTCACCGGATGGAGGAGGTCCAGATGCTCGCGGACCGGGTGACCGTCCTGCGCGACGGCCGCTGGGCCGGCGATCTGCAGCGCGCCGACGCCACCTCCGACAAGATCGTCGCCTTGATGGTCGGCCGCGAGCTGTCGGGGGCCTACTTCCCGTCCAAGGAGGGGCGAACGGCGGGAAAGGTGATCCTGGAGGCGAAGGATCTGCTGGTCCCCGGCGCGCCGGCCGGCGTCAGCTTCAGCGCGCGGCACGGAGAGATTCTCGGCTTCGCCGGCCTGGTCGGGGCCGGTCGGACGGAGCTCATGATCACCGTCTTCGGGGTCACGCCGGCCCGGGCCGGCACGATGCTCCTCGATGGAAAGCCGTTCGCGCCGCGCAGCCCGCGCGACGCCATCAAGCAGGGCGTCTACCTGGCGCCCGAGGACCGCAAGCATCACGGGCTGGTGCTGCCGATGTCGATCACCGAGAACACCACGCTCCCGTCGCTGCGCTCTTTCAGCCGGTGGGGCCGGCTCGACCGCGCGGCCGAGCGACGGGTGGCGGAGGCCGAGGTGAAGCGGATGGCGACGCGGACACCGTCGGTGCTACAAAAGGTCGTCACGCTCTCAGGGGGCAATCAGCAGAAGGTCGTGCTCGGCAAGTGGCTGGCCATGAACCCCAGGCTGCTCATCCTCGACGAGCCGACGCGCGGGATCGACGTGGGCGCCCGCGCAGAGATCTACCGGCACGTCGCCGCACTGGCCAAGGAGGGAATCGCAGTCGTGGTCGTCAGCTCGGACATGGAAGAGGTCATTGGTCTTTGTGACCGGGTGCTGGTCATGCGCGAGCGGCGCCTGGCCGGCGAGCTCGGGCCCGGCGAGATCACGCAGGCCCGCATCGGTGCGCTCATGACCGGCGCGACGAAGGCGGTGGCGGCGTGAAGCGCGAGCTGGGGATGGGCGCCGCGCTGACGGTGATGTGCCTGGCGCTCTTCATTTCGAACGGCGACTTCCTCGGGCAGTCGAACGCGGTCAACACGCTCCGCCAGATCTCGATGCTGGGGATCTATGCCATCGGCACCGGTTTCGTGATCGTGACCGGGGGGATCGATCTGTCGGTCGGGTCGGTGGTCGGACTGACCGGCGTCATCATCGCGCGCATCTCGTCGCAGGCGACCGGCGGGGGCGGGCATTCGCTGCTGCTGGGGATCGTCGTCGCGCTCTGCGTCGCGCTGCTCATCGGCCTCGCGCAGGGGCTGCTCATCACGCGGCTCAACCTGCAGCCCTTCATCGTGACGCTGGCAGGGATGCTCTTCATCCGCGGCATCTCGCAGACGGTCGTCCAGGGCGGAACGCTCAGCCTGGGAACTTCGCCGTTGCTGGGCCTCGCCAACGGCGGCCTCTTCATGCACGGCGGCGATCCGCTGCTGCCGTGGCCGTTGCTGATCTTTCTGGGGGTGATCGCTCTCGGCGGCTACGTCCTGCACGCGACGGTGTTCGGTCGCTACCTCTACGCCATCGGCGGCAACCGCGAGGCGGCGGCCTACTCGGGGATCCCGGTGAAGCGGATCGAGACGACGACCTACGTCATCTCGGCGGGCCTCGCCGGCGTGGCCGGCGTCTGCTACGCGGCCTACATCGGCCAGATGTCGCAGCAGGTCGGCGTCGCCTACGAGCTCTACGCCATCGCCGCGGTCGTCCTCGGCGGCTGCTCGCTGCGCGGCGGCGAGGGGACCGTCCTCGGCATCGTGATCGGCTCGGCGATGATGAAGGTCATCGACAACGGCATCAACATGTTCCAGGTCCGCTACCAGGACGCCGACGGCGTCCCGCGCCTCTGGCGGCTCGACGCCAACTGGACGTTCATCATCGTCGGCTCGGTCATCCTGATCGCCGTCGTGCTCGATCAGGTCGTCCACGTGGTGCAGGCCAAGCGCCGCCTCCGTCCGGTCGAGGCGCCGGCGGCGCCGACCCCCTCGATTCCCGCCGTCTGAGCAGGAGGGAATCCGCGCGGGACGGGCTTGCACGGCCGAGAGAACCCAACATAATATCTATACATGAAGGCTATACAGGTCAGCTTCGACGAGAAGCTTCTCGATCGACTCGATGCGGACCCGGAGGTCAAGAAGGTAGGACGCTCGGAGGTCATGCGTCGCGCGGTGGCTTCCTATCTTCGACGGCGGCGCAGCGATTCGATCAGCGAGGCCTATGTGCGCGCCTATGGAGATCGGCCGGGCCTCGATGGGGAGTTTGCGGGGTGGGGCGACGAGGGCTCATGGCCCGCCGATTAGAGCGCGGCGAGATCTCGGCTCTACGAGTTTCATAAGCCTGATAAACGCCGGCCGGTGGTGATCCTCAGCCGACAAGAGGTCATCGAGCTCATCGACACAGTGATGGTGGCGCCCGTGAGGTCTAGCATCAGGGGGGCGCCGTCCGAGGTCGTCGTCGGAACCACGGAAGGGCTCAAGCACGAATCGGGCGTCTCGCTGGATCACGTCCAGACGGTTGAGAAGCGCCGTCTTCGAAGCTATGTGGGCCGGCTCGGGCCGACGAAGATGGCGGCGATCTGTCGCGCTCTGGCGGTGGCGACAGGCTGCAGTTAGAAAGCGCCGGGAAGGCCGAGTTGGCCAGCGGAGGCTGTCCGCGCCTCGAGATCCAGGAGAACCCGCTTGCGGGGCAGGCCGCCGCCGTACCCGGTCATCGACCCGTCGGCGCCGATGACGCGGTGACAGGGGATGATAATGGCGATCGGGTTGCGGTGGTTGGCGCCGCCCACGGCGCGCGAGGCGTCCGGCCGGCCCACCGCCCGGGCGATCTCGCCGTAGGTGGCTGTCTGCCCGAAGGGGATCTTCAGCAGCGCGCCCCAGACCTTACTTTGAAACGGGGTCCCGGGCGGTACGAGCGAGAGATCGAACGTGGTGCGGGTCCCGGCAAAGTACTCCTCGAGCTGCTCGATCGCGGCGCGCAGCCGGCCGTCGTCTCGCGCGCTGTCGGCGCGCATCTTGGCGGCGAGGGGATCCTTGTCGAAGTAGAGACCGACGAGGTCGTCACCCTGGCCGACCAGGGTCAACCGCCCGACCGGGCTTGGCATGGTGCTGGAGAAGGTTGCGTGGCTCATGGCTGGCTTGCTCCTGCTGATCGATTGATGGAACGGGTTGGAAATCGCGCGCGTCGCTCGTTGGCCCGCTGGGTGCCGCGCTCAGTCCACAGATGAGTGGCGCCGTACGCCCGCCAGGGTCGCCAGCTCTCGGCGAGAGCGCGGGCCTGTCGTCCCGAGATGCCGCCGAGCGCCTGGCGCAGGACGAGATCGTCTTCGGGGAAGGCGTCGGGCCAGCCGAGCCCCCGCATCGCCAGGCAGTGCGCGGTCCAGGGGCCGACACCCGGGAGCGCGACCATCTGCTCGACCAGCAGCGCCGGCTCCCCGGAGACGTCGAGGGAGAGCTCACCGCGCGAGACCGCACGGGCGAGCGCGCGCAACGTCGCTGCGCGGCTGGCCGGGACGCCCAGCGTCGCCAGATCGCGCGCGGTCGCGGCGGCGATGCCATCCGCCCTGGGAAAAAGGTGGGTCAGCGACGGGTGCGGGGTGGCGATCGCCTCGCCCAGCCGCCCGGTGAGCCGCGCGGCGATGGTTCCCCCGGCCGCCACGCTCACCTGCTGTCCGAGCACCGCGCGCGCCGCCGCCTCGAACGGATCGAAGGCGCCGGCCACACGCAGCCCGGGACGCGCGCGCACGTGTCGGGCCAGCCGCCGATCTCGGCTGAGGTGGGCGGCGATCGCCGCGGGGCGCGCGTCGAGATCGAAGAGACGCCGCAGCCGGGCGACGACGGCCATGAGCGCGCCCGTGAGTGAGGTCGAGATGGTCGCGCGCAACGCCGGTCGTTTGGGATCCGGATCGGGATCGGGCGCGACCGACAGCCATCCCCGGTGCGCGCCGACGGCGGCGGTCCGCCGGTAGACGCCGCCCTGCACCAGCTCGACGCCCGGGATCGCGTGCGCGGCGAGGTAGCCCAGGATCGCGGGCCAGTCGTACGGCGGCCGGTAGGGGAGGCGCACGGTCACCGTCTCGCCCGGCGCCTCGCCATCGCGCAATTCCCGCGCGACAGCGCCGCGCCGCATGGCGGACGGCGGGCGGCCGTAGCGGGCCCGCACGGCGGCGTTGAAGCGGCGCACGCTGCGGAACCCGCTGGCGAAGGCGACCTCGGTCATCGGCAGCGCCGTGTCGACGATCAGCTGCCGCGCCAGCGCCAGCCGCCGCGACTCGGCCAAGGGGAGGGGGCCCACGCCGATCTCGGCCTGCATGGCGCGCCGGAGGTGCCGGCCGGAAACGCCCAGCGCGGCCGCGAGCTCCTCGACGCTCGTCCCGTCGGAGAGCGCTCCGTCCTCGATCCGCCGCATCGCCGCGGCGACGAGACGCGACAGCGCGTCGACGGGAGCCGCGCCGGGGGCCAGCTCGGGGCGGCAACGGAAGCAGGAGCGGAACCCGGCCGCTTCAGCCTCGGCGGCGGTTCGAAAGAAGAGGCAGCGGTCGCGTCTTGGCGTGCGCGCCGGACAGATCGGACGGCAGTAGATGCCGGTGGTCTTCACCGCGACGAAGAAGATCCCATCAAAGCGGACGTCGCGGGCGACGATCGCGCGGTAGCAGGCGTCGGGATCGAGCGGCGACATGCCCCTAACCATGCTCCGTTCGGACGAAACGCGCTGGCCGTTTTCGGACCTGGCGACAACTTCGGTCTCCTGAGTTGAATCGACGCCGACGGTCGAGGCGTCACGGCAGGTGGGTCGCCACCAGCGCGAGCGTCTGATCGCCGAGCCGTCCCGTGCCCTGTTGCTTCACCAGACCGACGCCTTTCGCGTACCAGGAGATGAGCGGCGGATGATGCTTTTGCGCGCGCCGGAGCCGCAGGCAGGTGAACGTCCCGGCCGGGACCGACACCTGATCCGTCACGGATTCGACCTCCCACTTCGCTTCGGCCCGCTTGCTCTTCGGGTGTCCCTTGGCGTTGGGGGTCGTGTTGATGAACGCCTCCGGCCACTTCGCGCCGACGGCCAGCCGCTCGGTCCCCTCGTCGACGACCGTGATGGGCGGGTCGTACGACTCCTCGTCGAGCACGTTGCCGTCGCGATCGTCGATCTCCTCCTGCTCGAGCGCCACGCGCTTCGCCTCGCGCCCCTCCCAGCTCCAGATCGTCCCATCGAGGAGCTCTTCGCGAATCCGATATTCGCCGACGTTCGACGCTCCGTAGTCGACCCCATCGACGCTGACGACGCCCTCGCCCCGGCGACCGTCGTCGCGGGTGATCGCGTAGCGCCAGACCGCCCCGACCTCGAGCGGCAGGTAACTGGCCGCCAGGGCCCCTTCGTGGCCGTGGGCGACAGAGCTGCATCCCGGCGAGCCGAGGAGGCCGAGGATTCCGAAGAGGGCGGCGCGGCGCGCAAAGCTGCGAAGGCCGACGATCATTTCGGCCGCCCGCGACCAGGACCCGAAAGAGACGACAGACACGACTCTTCACGATAGTCACGGATCGCAAGACTGGGAGCTTGCTCGATCGGGGGCACCGCCGCAGATCATCCGCGGCGCTGGACGTGGCCCGACTCGATCGGGTATCAAAGGAGGGCTTGAAGAAAGCACGCGTGCTCGTTCTCTTCGACACGGACGGCGAGCCGCCCGCGTCGCAGGATTACAAAAAGCAGGTCGAGTCGACCGATGAAGCGGAGTTCGACGTCGCCCGTGCCCTGATCTCGAAGGGCCACGAGGTCCGGCTGTTCGGTTTTCGCGACAACCTCGATCAGCTGGTGGCGGGCCTGCGCGCCGAGCCGGTCGACGTCGTCTTCAACCTGGTCGAGCGGTTCCGCGGTCAGTCGGGGCTCGACTACACGGTGGCCGCCCTGCTGGAGATGCTCGGCCTGCCGTACACCGGAGCGTCGTCCGAAGGGCTGATGCTGGCGCGTGACAAGGCGCTCACCAAGAAGGTGTTCGCCTACCAGGGGATCCGGATCCCGCACTTCATGGTCTGCCGCCAGAAGACGCCGATGCAGCGGCCGAGCGACCTGCGTTTCCCGCTGATCGTCAAGCCGCTCGATGAGGACGCCTCGGTCGGCATCGCGCAGGCCTCGGTGGTGCGCGACGACGACGCGCTCAAGGAACGGGTCAACTTCATCCACGAGCGGTTCAAGACCGCCGCCATCGTCGAGGAGTTCATCGCGGGGCGCGAGCTCTACATCGGCGTGTGGGGGAACGATTCGCCGGTGGCGCTGCCGCCCATCGAGATGGTCTTCGGCAGCGAGACGACCGCCGAGAACCGGATCGCGACCTTCAAGGCCAAGTGGAGCGTCCGTTATCGTGAGGGGCGGGGGATTCAGAACGAGATCGCCCAGAACCTCTCCGCCGAGGTGCGGCAGCGATTGGCTGAGGTGGCGCTGCGCGCCTACGAGGCCGCCGGGCTGCGTGACTACGGTCGCATCGACGTCCGCCTCGCCCACGACGACGCCATCTACATCGTCGAGGCGAACCCCAACCCCTACCTGGCCGACGGCGAGGATCTCGCCTGGGCGGCGGAGGAGGGTGGAAACCTCTATCCGGATTTCATCGAAAAAATCGCGGAGATGGCAATTATCCGCGGCGTTTCGCGCGGTTGATTGCTCCGCTGGCGCCGGAGCGGCTCGGTTAGAATAGGCCGCAAACGGAGGTTGTCCCTGTGCGGTACCCACTTAGCTTCGTATTGGTCGTTTCGACCTGTCTCGTTTCGGCCTGCTCCACGCTCTTCCCCGGAGGCACCGGCAAGGACCCTGTGGGCGCCACGCCGCCGCCGGTCTGGATCACGCACGACGTGCGGGTCAACACCGTCGGCTACACGACCGGGCACGCGAAGATCGCCACGGTGGTCCTGCCCGAGGGGATGACCACGGTCTCCGACGACACGGCCGAGGTCTTCGACCAGAACGGCAATCTCCAGTGGGCCTGCCAGCTGACCGGCCCCTTCACCGACGAGGCGCTGAACGCGACCTATTACTTCGCCGACTTCTCGGCGTTCGACGATCCCGGGACGTTTTACCTCGAGGTGCCGGCGCTCGGCTCCGACGCGACGGCGCAGTCGGCTCCGTTCCAGATCGGCCCCGACGTTCTCGCCGGTGCGCTCACCACCGCGATGACGGGCATGTACGGCCAGCGTTGCGGGACCGCCGTGAAGATCACGATGGGAAGCGACACCTGGCAGCACGGCGCCTGCCACCAGCACGACGCCGATTCGCTCAAGTACCTGACCGGCGACGACAAACCGTTCCCCAGCGTCGGCGGCTGGCACGACGCCGGTGACTACGGCAAGTACGTCAACAACGGCGCCTTCAGCGTGGGGATGCTGCTCGCGGCCTGGGAGCATTTTCAGCCGACGCTCGCGGCTCTGTCGCTCCCGATCCCCGAGCACGGCAAGACCGCCGACGGCGGGGCGGCGCCACTGCCCGACTTTCTCTGGGAGGCGAAGTGGGAGCTCGACTGGTTGCTCTCCGCCCAGAACGCCAGCGGCGGCAGCGGCGGTCTGCCTGACAAGCTGACGGCCCTTGTCTTCGAGTCCTACGGCACGATGCCCGACAGCGACGGCCAGAAGCGCTACTTCTCTGGCATCGGGACGGCAATGACCGCCAACGTCGTGGCGGTGATGGCCAAGGCGGCGCGCCTCTACAAAGACGACGCGCCGCAGGACGCCGCCAAGTACCTGGCCGCGGCCCAGCTCGGCTATGCCTACCTGGCGGCCAACGCCGGCCCCGCCGTCGCCGACAACGACAACCCCCGATCGAGCTCCAACCTGTTTTCGACCGGTCATTACTCCGAGACCGATCCGGACAACCGGCTGTGGGCCGCCGCCGAGCTCTGGGAGACGACCGGCGATCCGGCGGTGCTGACCGACTTCGAGGCGGGGGCGGCTGAACAGACCGTCGCCGCCGACTTCGACTGGCCGAACGTCGCCAACCTCGGCATCTACACCTATCTGCTTTCGCAGCGGTCGGACGCGTCGGCACGGGACGCCACGCTCGTCGCGAAGCTCTCGGCCAGCCTGATGACCGCGGCCGATGGGCTGGTGACCACCGCCGCCAGCCATGCCTTCGGCCGCGCGATCGGGGACAGCTTCTATTGGGGGTCGAATGGCTCCGTCGCCCGCACGGCGAT
Organism: uncultured Pseudomonadota bacterium; assembly: GCA_963819375.1. Lineage (GTDB taxonomy): Bacteria > Myxococcota_A > Polyangia > Fen-1088 > Fen-1088 > JADGRB01. The sequence goes on from CAWFVU010000002.1 coordinate 510,393, forward strand.
GCTGCTCTGGGCGGCCAACCTGCTGGCCCCAGATCCCAAGTATTTGAACACCATCCAGATGCAGGTCGACTTCTTGCTGGGGCGGAACTCCTACGATCGCTCGCAGGTGACGATGGTCGGCTATCACCCCCCGCTGGCGCCGCACCACGGGCCGTCGAGCGGCGACGGGATCCCCGACCCCTGGCCGGGGCTGCTCGTCGGTGGCGCCAACAGCACGTCGAGCATGGTGGCGCCGTCGGACACCAACTGGACCGACAACGCATCGGACTACGAGGTCAACGAGATCGCCATCAACTGGAACACCCCCTTCGTCTACGCCACTGCCGCGCTGACGCCGCCGGCCATGTAGTGTCCAGGGGTGCGGGTGTAGACTGCAGCCTTATCCAACGGAGAAAACCATGCATCTGACGAAATCGTCCATCGTTCGCCTGTGCGGGGCCGCGGCCGCGCTCTTTCTGTTCGGTTGCGGCAGCAGCTCGATTACCGGCGATCCGGCGGCGGACTTCGCGGGCAACTGGACGTTCGGCTCGGGCTCGATTCAACCGACGTGCAACATCGCCGGGATCCCGTCATTCACCTGACGGGCGACACGCTGACGATCACCAGGGTCGACCCAACCCACGTCGTCCACCAATCTCACGGGGAACGGCGTCATGTGCGACGTCAACTTCACGGTCACCGGCTCGACCGCCACCGCGCCGAGCGGCCAGACATGCGCCGTCACGGCCACGGTCACGATCTGCGGCAATGGTGACTGCGCGTACATCGCAATCAGCAGCTGGACGCTGACCGTTTCGGGGGACACGCTCACCAATTCGATGAGCAGGGACAGCGACCGCCGCAAGCGGGTTGGTCAGCTGCACGCCGTGACCGCTGACGGGGCGGCAACCCGCGCCTCCGACGACGGCGGCACCGGCGGGTAGTCGCCTAGTAGATCTGGATCTCGGGGCGCAACACGGTGCTGAGGAGGGCCGCGCGGCTCTCCTGCGGCAGAGGCGTCAGCTCACGCAAGAGCTCGTCCAGCGCGCTGGTGTCCGCCTCGTCGAAAAGGACGGCGAACCCTTTGTAGGCGAGGGTGCGGACCACGCGTCCCGACGCCTGGCAGGTCTTGCCGCCGGTCGCCGACAGCACGACCGAGATCCGCTTGTCGATCGCCATCTCGATGTTCGACTTGAAGAAGCAGCCGCCACGCGAGATGTCCTGCAGCTCGGCCTCGACCTGGCCGTTTCTCGACTGACCTCCGGACTGGCCTCCGAACTGGCCTCCAAGGAACAGCAGCGTCACCGGGAGCCCCAACCCGAGCCGTGGATACTGCCGCTGCTCCGACCACCCCATCGGTGGCAGCATGCCACAAACGGGGGGGCGTGGTATCACTCCGCGCGTCATGGCCGCTGCAGTTGAGGGCGTAGCTCGAAGTCGCTCCGGGTTTGTTCCCGTCTCGCCCGAGTTGGTCGCGCGTTCGTTGTTCGCGCGGCGCAAGCACTGGGCCGAGCGGTTCGGGACCGCCTCCGTCCTTCCCACGACGCGCGCCGAGATGGACGCGCTCGGCTGGGACAGCTGCGACGTGGTCCTCGTGACCGGCGACGCCTACGTCGATCACCCGAGCTTCGGCATGGCGCTGGTGGGCCGGCTGCTCGAGGCGCACGGGTTCCGGGTGGGGATCCTCTCGCAGCCCGACTGGCGAAGCGCCGAGCCGTTCGCCGCCCTGGGGCGCCCGACCGTCATGTGGGGGGTCACCGCCGGCAACATGGACTCGATGGTCAACCGCTACACCGCCGACCGGCGGCTGCGGCACGACGACGCCTACACGCCGGGCGGCGAGGGCGGGCGCCGCCCCAATCGCGCCGTGGTGGTCTACGCCCAGCGCTGCCGGGAGGCGTTCCCCGACGTCCCCATCGTCCTCGGCGGCATCGAGGCCAGCCTGCGGCGGATCGCCCACTACGACTACTGGTCCGACAAGGTGCGGCGCTCGGTGTTGCTCGACGCCAAGGCCGACCTCTTGGTCTACGGCAACGGCGAGCGCGCCATCGTGGAGATCGCGCATCGCCTGGCCGCCGGCGAGGCCGCCGACGAGATCCGCGACCTGCGCGGCACCGCGTTCTCGCGCCCGACCGGCCCGCCCCCCGAAGGGTGGATCGAGATCGACTCGCGCGAGGTCGACACGCCGGGCGCGCCCGCGCCGCGGCTCGACCCGTACGCCGACACCACCGCGGCAAGTGGATGCGAGCCGGCGGCGAAGGCGCCCGAGCCGCCGCTGGTTCCGGCGGCGGGGTTGCTCGGGCGGGCCCGCAAGACCAATCGCGCCCACACCGTCGTGCGGCTGCCGGACGTCGCCGCGGTGACGTCCGACCCGATCCTCTACGCCCACGCCTCGCGGCTCCTGCACGTCGAGTCCAACCCGGGGAACGCGCGGGCGCTGGTGCAGCGGCACGGCGATCGCGACGTCTGGCTGAATCCGCCGCCGCTGCCGCTGTCGACGCCCGAGATGGATCGGCTCTACGAGTTCCCCTACACCCGCCGCCCGCACCCCTCCTACGGCGACGCCAAGATCCCGGCCTACGACATGATCCGCTTCTCCGTCACCATCATGCGGGGCTGCTTCGGTGGCTGCACCTTCTGCTCCATCACCGAGCACGAAGGGCGGGTGATCCAGAACCGCTCGGAGACCTCGGTGTTGCGCGAGATCGGGGCCGTGCGCGACACGGTCCCCGGGTTCACCGGGGTCATCTCCGACATCGGCGGCCCGACCGCCAACATGTACCGGCTCGCGTGCAAGAGCCCCGAGGTCGAGTCGGCCTGCCGGCTCCCGTCCTGCGTCTACCCGACCATCTGCCCCAACCTCGGGACCGACCACACGCCGCTCATCAATCTGTACCGGAAGGTGCGCGCGGTGCCGGGGGTGAAGAAGGTGTTGGTCGCCTCCGGTGTCCGCTACGACCTGGCGGCGACCTCGCCCGAATACGTGCGCGAGCTGGCCGCCCACCACGTCGGCGGCTACCTGAAGATCGCGCCGGAGCACACCGAAGAGGGGCCGCTCTCGAAGATGCTCAAGCCTGGGATCGCCAGCTTCGAGAAGTTCAAGCGTTTGTTTAACGAAGCGTCAGAAAAGGCCGGTAAGAAACAGTATCTGATCCCGTACTTCATCGCCTCCCACCCGGGGACGACCGACCGGGACATGCTGGCGCTGGCGCTCTGGCTGAAGAAGAACCGCTACCGGGCGGACCAGGTCCAGACCTTCCTGCCGTCGCCGATGGCGACCGCCACCACGATGTATCACACCGGGCAGAATCCGCTCTCCAAGCTGCGGCGACGCGGCGGCGAGACGGTCCCCATCCCCAAGGGGATCAAGGTGAGGCGGCTCCACAAGGCGTTCCTGCGCTACCACGATCCGGCCGGTTGGCCGCTGCTCCGCCAGGCGCTGCGCCAGATGGGCCGCGCCGATCTGATCGGCAACGGACCGCACCAGCTGGTGCCGCTGCGACAGCCCTCCGCGGGGACGGAGCCCAAGCCCGAGCCCCGCGCGCGCGCCTTCAAGACGCAGCACACGCGCTGAGCGCCGCGCTTGCCAGGCTACCCGCCGTCCGGCGGAGACACCGTGATGGTCCCGCAGGAGGCGGTGCAGTTGTCGAGGTCGGTCTTACACGCGGTCCGGCACTGGTCGTCGTTGCACTTCTGGAGGCAGGTGTTGTCGATGTCCTGACAGTTCACGCCGCAATCGGTGCCGGTGACGGTGTCCTTGCAGCCGGCATAGAACCCGGCCGAGAGAAACGCCGCGGCGCAGTAAACAAGAGCTCGTTTGGTCATCTCATCCTCCTCCGCGCCTTGCTTCGCAAGAGAGATACCAGGCGTAGGCTTACTGAGCCGATCACCGAAACAGCGGCTCTCCGGCCGGAAGATGTTGCGCGCCGGTGACGGAGGATCCCCTCGAAGTAACGGGGCGCCGGGATGAGCGCCGTCAGCCCACGCTGAGACTGACCTGCCAGCGGGCGAGTTCGGGCGCCACGACGGCGGCCTCGTCGGCGTCCGTGGCCACCAGCGCCTCGATGCGCGCCAGGATCAGGCGCGCCGCGGCGTCGGCCCCGGCGGGGCGCTCGACGACCAGGCGGCGAAGCTCGTAACGAAGCCGAACCAACTCACGCGCGGCAGCGTAATCCATCAGCGTGGCCTCCTCGTATTTCCACGGTAGGGGGCGACGCGAGGACGTCAAATTTTTGGAGCGATTGTTCTCGCGACGAACGCCGCGACGGCGGCCGCATCGGGCGCCAGGCGATCGGGGTGATAGCTGCAGTGGGCGAGGGTGAGGGTCGCGACGCCGTGGGCACCGTCGGCCACATGGGCGTCGAGCGCCATCGGCAGGCCTCCGGGATCCTTCCAGGTGTCGGGCGCCGCCTCGAGCTCGATCCAGATCCGCCGCGGGCCCGTCGGTGTCTCGGCGGCGACCCAGCGGGTCATCCCCTCGACATAGCGGGCCCGGGATGCGTCGGTCAGGTAGTCCCGGACGACGGTCTGGTAGGCGAGCAACAGGGTGTCGGAAGCGGCGGCCTGGGCGAGCCGTTCGAGGCGCCCGGGGACGTCCGTCAGATCCGCTATTTCCAGTCGCGGCGGCGTCGGTCCTGAGCTGGCTGCGCGGAAGGCTTCGACGGCGGCGGCCAGCCGTTCGAGGCGCGCGTCCTCGCCAGGCCAGATGCAGGCGCGCAGCCAGTGGAGGTCGTCGCCGCGGCCGACGTCGAGCGGCTGCACGTCGAAGCCGTGGCGCGCGACGATGTTTGCCGCCGCCGCGACGGCGATGGGCCCGCCCGCGGGATCACGCCAGGGGGCCGGCAGACGTTCGGCGCAGAGGTTGAGCCCGGCGCTGCACCCCACGTCGAAGAGCGCCAGCGGGCGCTTGCCGTCCGCGCACCCCGCCAGGGCCGCCGGCCAGAGCCAGGCCACGGCGCGTGACGTCTCGTTGGTCTGAACCCGCCGGGTGGCGAGCTCCGCGTAGAGGCGCGGCGGCGCGTCGGCCAGCGCCGTCGCCAGCGCCTCCCGCGTGGCCGCCTCGGGACGGACGTCGGTCGCGGCGATCGCCTCGTAAAGCGGGTGGCGCGGGCCGGCCCGCAGCGCCTCCGCGCGCAGGGCGGCCATCAACAGCAACGGCCGGTCATAGCCGGCGGAGAAGCGCCGCTCTCGCCAGGCGGCTTCGACCCGCGCGCGCGCCGACTCTTCCAGGCCGCCGGCGGATTGGTCGAAGATCTCCGCGGCCGCTTCCAGGAGGCGATCGTAGACGCGGGCGCGGGCGCCGGCGGCCGCCCGCCAGGCGTCCGCGTCTTCGTGGAAGGCGTCGAGTCCCCGTCGCATCGGGCGGCACTGTATAGCTCGGAACCCTCGAAGGGTTCCGAACCTCCCGCGTATGCGCCCCTTGGGCGGACCGCGCAGATCGGGCGAAAAAGCGCTAGATTCCCTGGCCCCCATGCTGCACCCCACCGACGACCTTCGCATCGCCCGGATCCGACCCCTGATCCCGCCCGAGATCCTGATGGAGAACCTGCCACTGACCGAGCGGGCCTCCACCACCGTGGTCGAGAGCCGCGAGGCCGCGGCGCGCATCCTGCGCGGCGACGACGACCGCCTGGTGGTCGTCGTCGGTCCCTGCTCGATTCACGACGTGACCGCCGCGCGCGAGTACGCCCGCGGGTTGCAGGCGGTCGCCGCCGAGCTGAAGGACGCGCTCTTCGTCATCATGCGGGTCTACTTCGAAAAGCCCCGCACGACCGTCGGCTGGAAGGGGCTCATCAACGACCCGAACCTCGACGGCACGTTCAAGGTCAACGAGGGGCTGGCGATCGCGCGCGGCCTGCTGCTGGACCTGGCCGAGATGGGGATGGCCGCCGGCTGTGAGTTCCTCGACATGATCACGCCTCAGTACCTCGCTGACCTCGTCAGCTGGGGGGCGATCGGCGCGCGCACCACCGAGAGCCAGACGCACCGCGAGCTGACCTCGGGCCTGTCGATGCCGGTCGGCTTCAAGAACGGCACCGACGGCAACACGCAGATCGCCATCGACGCCATCCAGGCGGCCGGCAACCCGCACCATTTCCTGTCGGTCACCAAGCAGGGGCTGGCGGCGATCGTCGCGACGCGCGGGAACCCCGACTGCCACCTCATCCTGCGCGGCGCCGCCGGCGCGCCCAACTACGAAGCCGAATCGGTCGCGCGCGCGGTCGCCTCGCTGGAGAAGGCCAAGCTGCGCCCGCGGCTGATGGTCGACTGCAGCCACGGCAACAGCCGCAAGGATCCGGAGCGCCAGCCGGCCGTGGCGCGCGATCTGGCCGCGCAGATTCGCGTCGATGGGCGCGCCCTCGGCGGCGTGATGATCGAGAGCCACCTGGTCGGCGGCCGTCAGGATCCGAAGCCGGGCCAGCCGCTCACCTACGGGCAGAGCATCACCGACGCCTGCCTCAGCTGGAACGAGACGGTCCCGGTGCTGCGCGAGCTTGCGGACGCCGTGCGCGCCCGGCGCGCGCGGTAACAGCGACGGCAAAACGTTTCGCGCCCGTCAACGAGCTCGTCGCTCAAAAAATTGCGTTTCGATCCCGGCGTGGTTCGATGGGATCACGATGGACATCAGGACTATCTACCTTCCGTCGGGGGGACTGGCGGAGACGCACGGAAACCTGGTTCGGCTGACGACGCCGTCAGCTGGGGCGCTGGCGGCGCTCCGGCGGATCCGCAGCGAGATTCAGGCGGCGACGGTGGCCGAGGCGGAAGCGGCAATCGGGCGGCGGCTGGTCCCGGGGCTCTGGTGGCTGACCACCGGCGGGGCCAAGACCACGGCGGTTCCGGCGGTCGACGCATAACCGGCGCGCGACCCCGCGCCGAGATACTCTGAGGTCCATGACCTCGACGGTCCCGTCCGCAGCGGCGCCCGCGACCGCGACGCTGCTCGTGAGCTGCCGCGATCGCACGGGCCTCGTGGCGGCGCTGTCGGAGTTCGTCTTCAAGAACGGCGGCAACATCCTGGACGCCGATCAGCACGCCGAGGTGGAGACCGGCCTCTTCTTCATGCGGCTGCGCTGGGACCTGGGCGCCTTCAGGCTGTCGCGCGCGGAGATCGACGCGGCGATGCGGGCGCTGGCGGCGCGGTTCGATCTCCAGTGGGAGCTGACGTATTCAGACGTCCGACCGAGGGTGGCGGTGTTCGCCAGCAAGGCGCCTCACTGCCTCTACGACCTGTTGCTGGCCCACCAGCTGGGGGAGCTGCGGGGCGAGCTGGCGCTGGTGCTCTCCAACCATGAGGTTCTCCAGCCGGTCGCCGGCCACTTCGGCGTTCGCTTCCAGCACGTGCCGGTCGATCCAGGCGACCGCGGCGGCCGCCGAAGCGACGCAGGAGAAGCTCCTGGCGGAGAGCGGCGTCGATCTGGTGGTGCTCGCGCGCTACATGCAGATCCTCTCGCCCGGCTTCGTCGCCCGCTGGCCGTCGCGGATCATCAACATTCACCACTCGTTCCTGCCGGCGTTCGTCGGCGCCAAGCCGTACCATCAGGCCAAGGCGCGCGGCGTGAAGGTGATCGGCGCGACGGCGCACTACGTGACGAGCGAGCTCGATCAGGGGCCGATCATCGAGCAGGACGTCTGCCGCGTCACCCACCGCGACGACGTCGACGAGCTCTTGCGCAAGGGGGGCGAGCTCGAACGCCGTGTCCTCACCCACGCGGTCCGGATGCACCTCGAACGCCGCGTGCTGGTCTCGGGCAACCGGACGATCGTCTTCGGCTGACGCGTGTCTTCGGCGCCGGCCTCTGCTTTGCGATACGGAGCAGCATGGCACGTCGCTGGGTCGCCGTCGTCACCGCTCTCGGGCTGATCACCGGGTGCGCGCATGTCCGTCGCGTTGGTCGACCACCGTCGCAAGACGAGGTCGGGGAGATCAACCGCTCGGCGAGCGGCGAGCCCGGAACCTTCGCGATCCACTACTTCGATCCGACCAGGCCCTGCGACGGTGGAACCTGTACCGTCGAGGGACAACGTCCAGTTGTCGACGTCCCACCGTCAGAAATCGAGCGGATCGTCTCAGTCGACGCGGGGCAGCTGACCGTCGCCACGCAGACGGGTGACGTCTGGCACCTAGACCTTTCGAGGGTAGCGGGGGTGACCACGCGGCACCGGGCCACGCTCTCGGGCAGCATCGTCGGGGGCGGGTTCGGGCTGGTGTTGGGAGGCTTCGCGGCGCTGTTTGCCAGCGGTCCCCTCCCGGACGCGCCCTACCCGCAGAGCCCCCCGGCCTCGACGGCGACTTTGGTCGGGATCGATGGTGACGTCCACCGTCATTGGGGCGGTCGTCGGGGCGCTCGTCGGGCACGCCGTTTTTGCGCGGGACAGCTTCGAGAATCGGTGACACGGGGCTTTCGACCGAGCCGTCGTCGGAGTTCGGCCGCTGAGGGCCTGACGACACGCCTCGCTTTCAGACGCCGAAGGCGCTCGCCGGCAGCCAGCGGATGTCGCCGAAGCCGGCGATGAAGCGGGCCTCCTCGATGTCGAAGCGCCAGAACGAAAAGTCGTGGAGCGCGACCGTGTCGACGGTCCGGGGCCAGCGGGCGAGGTAGCGGACGCGGGCGTCGGCTTCTTCGTCGGCGCCCACGGGAGCCGCCCGGCCCATCAGCGAGAGGCGCGCGCCCGCCTGCGGATCGGCAGCGGCGGTGTGGTCGCCCACGAAGAGGCCGGCGCGCGGGTCGGCCCGGAGGTTGTGGGTGTGCGCGGCGAGCGCCGAGAGCAGCAAGAGAGGCGCGCCCCCGGCGGAGAGCGCATACGGCGTGAGGGAGCCGTAGGGCGTGCCGGCGCGGCGGACGGAGATCGTCGACAGCAGGCCGACCGACTCGGCGGCCAGCAGGGCCCGCGCGGCCGCGGCGGCTTTTTCGCTTTTGTCCTCGGCCACGCGCGTAGTCTACCGTCGGGCGGGGCAATCGAGATAGAACTCGGCCGTGGAAGTCATCGTGGTCCCGACCGCCGACGCCGCCTGCCTGCGCGCGGCGCGGATCGTGGCGCGCCTGCTGCGCGCCAAACCCGACGCGGCGCTGGCGCTCCCGACCGGGAGCACACCGCGCGCGATCTATGCCGAGCTGGTGCGCCAGCACCGCGACGAGGGGCTTTCCTTCGCGCGCGCCACGGCCTTCAACCTCGACGAGTACGTCGGGATCCGCTCCGATCATCCCGGCGGCTTCCGGCGGGCGTTGCACGAGGCGCTCTATCGACACGTCGATCTGCCCGCCGACCGCGCGCACGCGCCCGACGGGCAGGCGGCCGATCTCGCCGCCGCCTGCGCGGCCTACGAGGCGGCGATCGCGGCGGCGGGCGGCCTCGACTTGGCGCTGCTCGGCCTCGGGACCGACGGGCACATCGCCTTCAACGAGCCGACGTCGTCGTTCGGATCGCGCACCCGGCTCAAGACGCTCACCGACGAGACGCGCGCCGCGAACCAGGTCGCCTTCGGCGCCGAGCCGGTCCCCCATCACGCGCTGACCGTCGGGATCGCGACGATCCTCTCGGCGCGGCGTTGCCTGCTGGTGGCGTTCGGCGCCGCGAAGGCGGCGGCCGTGGCCAAGCTGGTCGAAGGGCCGCTCGCCGCGCTGGTCCCGGCCTCCGCGCTCCAGCTTCACCCGCACGCGACGGTGATCATGGATGAGGCGGCCGCCGAGGGGCTCGCGCTGCGCGGCTACTACGACGCCGTCGCGGCCGCCAAGCCGGCCTGGCAGCGTGAGGACTGACGAGACTGCGGCGTTCGCTTGACAGTCCCGGCGGCGGGTGGTTGAAGCGGGGTCGAAGTCTGAAAACTGAATAAGCGCCTTCGGTGCCCGTCCGGGCATAAAAGGGAAGCCGGTTGAAGTCCGGCGCGGTCCCGCCACTGTAAGTGGAGTCAGCTCCACGAGTCAGGAGACCTACCGAAGGCCGACGCTTTTTTCTCCGCGCGGACGGAGGGTGGTCGTCGGTCTCGTCGTTCGAGGCCGACCCCCGTCCCCTCGTTTGTGCAGAGCGAGGGGATTTTTCATGCCGTCCGAAACGGCGCCCGCGGCGGGGACCGAGACCCGCGGGGGGCGCGCCACCACCGCCGAGATCGAGAGCGCCCGACGAAGGGCCTCGCGCAGGGCCGCCCGCGCGCGCCTGGCAGTGGGGCTCGGGCTGGCGGTGGTGGTCGCCGCCGCGGTGGTGGTCGCGCTGCTGGTGGGGCCGACGCGGCTGTCGATCGGGGAGGTCGCGGGGGCGCTCGCGCGGCGGCTCTCCGGGCGCGAGGCGGCCTCCTGGCGAGACACCGTGGTCGTTTCGGTGCGGTTGCCGCGCGCGCTGGTCGCGCTGCTGGTCGGGGGCGGGTTCGCGGTGGCGGGCGCGGCGCTGCAGGGGCTGTTTCGCAATCCGCTGGCCGATCCGGGCGTGCTCGGCGTGTCGTCGGGCGCGTCGCTGGGCGCGGTGGTGGCGATCTCGGCGGGGATCGCCGGTCGCGCGATCTGGACGCTGCCGCTGGCGGCCTTCGCCGGCGCGGCGGCCGACGTGCTGCTGGTGTTCGCCATCGCCGCGCGGCGCGGCCGCGGGCGGCTCTTCTCGGGGACGCTGCTGCTCGTCGGGGTGGCGGTCGGCGCGCTGAACGTCTCGCTCACGACCTTCGTGCTGTCGGCGGCGCTGGCGCGCTACGACGCCGGCCGGCAGATCGTCTACTGGCTGCTGGGCGCGCTCGAGGCCCGCACCTGGGATCACGTCCTTCTGGGCGCGCCGGCGGTGCTGATCGGCGTGGCAATCATCCACGCCCACGCCCGCGAGCTCGACGCGCTCTTGCTGGGTGAGATGGGCGCCGCCTCGGTGGGGGTCGACGTGGCGCGGGTCCGCCTGCGCGTCGTGCTGGCGAGCGCGCTGGTGGTCGGCGCGTCGGTGGCCGTCGCCGGGCCGATCGGGTTCGTCGGACTGCTGGTGCCGCACCTGATCCGGCTCGCCGTGGGGTCGGCGCATCGCGCGCTCTTGCCGCTGGCCTTTCTGGGAGGTGGTCTCTTCTTGCTGATCGCCGACGTGGTGGCGCGGACGCTGCCCGCGCGCGAGATCCCGGTCGGCGTCGTCACCGCGGCGATCGGGGCGCCGGCGTTCCTCATCCTGCTCCTGCGGCGGCGGACGGTGGGGACGGTGTCGTGACGGTCGGGACGACGGCGCTGGTCGAGGCCGAGGGGATCGGCTTCGCCTACGGCCGCCGGGCGATCTTCGAGGAGGTCGCGCTGGCGGTGCGCCCCGGGGAGCTGGTGGCGCTCTGCGGGCCGAACGGCGCGGGCAAGTCGACGCTGCTGCGCCTCTTGCTGGGGCTGCACGCGCCGTCGGCGGGGCAGGTGCGGCTCGGCGGCGCTCCGGTCGCGACGCTGTCGCGCCGGCAGATCGCGCGGCGCGCGGCGCTGCTGCCGCAGGACGCGCCGGTCGACCTGCCGCTCACCGTGCGCGAGGCGGTGGCGCTCGGCCGGCTGCCGCACCTCGAGCGATTCCAACCGGAGGGGGCCGCCGACGCGGAGGCCGTCGAGCGTGCGCTGGAGGCGACCGACACCGCGACGCTCGCTGCGCGGCCGGTCGCGGAGCTCTCGGGCGGCGAGCGGCAGCGCGTGCACCTGGCCAGGGCGCTCGCGCAAGAGGCGCCGCTCCTGCTGCTCGACGAGCCGATCGCGGGGCTCGATCTCGCCCACCAGCTCCAGGCGCTCGATCTTCTGCGGACGATCGTCGACGAGGGGCGCGGCGCGCTGGTCGCGCTTCACGACCTGTCGCTGGCCGCGCGCCGCTGCGACCGGATGATCTTTCTCGCGGGTGGGAAGATCCGGGCCGACGACACGCCCGCGGTGGTGCTGACGCCCGAGACGCTGGCGCAGGTGTTTGGCGTGCGCGCGGAGGTCCGGCTCGACGGCGACGGTCGCCCGTTCGTCCTGCCGCAGGAGCCGCTCCGGGGCGCTCGGCCCGGGGATTCGGTGAGGTGAAGCGCCTTCTTGGAGGCCTGGTTACCGAGCTCGCGGTGCTGGTCGTCGTCGGGGCGGCGGCGCGTGCTCAAGAGCCGGCGTCGCGGAACACGACGACCGTCACCGCACCGCAGTTGGCGCCGACGACGCCGCGTGAGGACTCCTCGGCGGCCGCGTCGGTGATCCTTCCGTCCGAGAGCCCGCGCGCTTACGAGGATCTGGGGACGCTCTTGCTGGAGGTGCCCGGAGTGGTGGTGGCGCGCACCGGCTCGACGACGGGGTTTGCCACCCTCGCTCTGCGCGGCTCGAACCCCGACGAAGTCCTGATCTATGTCGACGGGGTGCCGCTCAACATCGCGGAGGGCGGAGGCGTCGACATCTCGACGCTGCCGCTCGGCGACGTCGAGCGGGTCGAGGTCTACCGGGGGACGACGCCACTGGCCTTTGGCGAGGCGGCGTTGGGCGGCGTCGTGTCGATCACCACCCGGACGCCGGGCGCCAGCCGCGCCCAGGCGCGCGCGGCGGTCGGCTCGTTCGGGACGGCGTTCGGCGACATCTCGGGAGGGGGGCGCGTCGGCCGATTGCGGTTCTATCTCGGCGCGCACGTCTATTCGTCGCAGGGCGACTACCCGATCGACTACAACCTCACGCCGGCGAACCCGGCCAACGAGGTTCACAGCCGTCGGCAAAACAACGACGCACTGGAGGGGAACGGCGTCCTTCGGTTGGCGCTCACGTTGACCGGGCGCCGTACCTTGAGTCTGGGCGCGATCGGATTCGGACGGGAGCAGGGGCTGCCGGGTCCCCTCAACAATCTCTCCGCGACGGCCCGCTTTCACAGTGGGCGCGGCCTTACGTACCTGCGATACGAATCGCGGGACGATCTCGGTCCCGGAGGACGGCTCTCGGCCCAGGTCTTCTTCAGCGTCGAACGCGACCGTCTGATCGATCTCGCTGGCGACATCGCCGGCCGCGGGCCCATGGAGACGCACGCGACGACCGTCTCGACGGGTATCACCGCGCATGCGACGCGTCCGCTCGACGACTGGGGGCGTGTCGCCGCCGTGCTCGAAGCGCGGCGCGAGACCTACACGCCGGACGACGAGCTCGACCCGGCGATGTCGGGCGTGCCCGCCCGGCGGCTGGTGGGGGTGGCTGGCGGAGAGTTCGACCTGCGCTGGCGTCGCCTCGACCTCCACCTCATTCCGTCAGCCCGTGTCGAGCTGATGAGCGATGTCGTCTCGGGCGTGGACAGCAACGGCGTCGTGCTCCCCGCGGCCCCGGCCGTCCTTCGCGCGCTCCCCATCTACCGCCTGGGGCTGGTCCGCCCGTTGAACGAGATCGCCGCCTTCAAGGGGAACATCGGCCGCTATCAGCGCGCGCCCTCGTTTCTCGAGCTGTACGGCAATGGGAACGGGCGCCTGCTGGGGAACCCATCGCTGCTGCCCGAGCGGGGAGCCAACGCTGATCTCGCGCTCTGGATCGACAGCCTGGGCCCTCGGGGGGCGCTCCTCAGCCGCACGACGCTCTTCGGCGGACTGTCCGACAATCTCATCTACTGGTCGCCAAGCCGGGGCGGCCCCTCGCGTGCCGAGAATCTGCCCAGCGCGCGGATCTACGGTGTCGAGCAGGAGCTGCGCGCGACGGTCGGCCGCCACTTGCGCCTGGTTGGGCAGGGGACGATCACCGTGGCGGAGGACGAGAGCGACCTGGCAGCCTCCCACGGCAAGCAGATCCCGCATTACCCGCGGTACATGGCCTATGGCCGACCCGAGTTGACCCACCTCGGGCTTCCAGCAGGGCTTGACCTCGAGGCTTACGTCGACGCGGCTCTGTTGGCCGGGGCCTACGACGATCCGGGGAATGTGTTCCCCGTCCCGTCGCAGCTGTTGCTCGGGGCGGGGATGAGCATCGTCTGGCCGCGCAGTCGCCTGAGGGCGACCCTCAGCGCGCTCAACCTGGGCGATCTCCAGAACTGGATCGTCAGCAGCTGGGCTCTTCCCGGGCGCACGCTGTTCTTGGCGCTCGCCTACGACGGGGCCGGCGCCGATCCTTTTGGCGCCGGTCAGTTCTCGGCTCTAGGCAATCCATGATGGGAAGTGGGGAGAAGAAGATGCGACGGTTTCATCGGCTGGGCGGCTTCATGGCTCTCCTGACGGCGTTGGCTGGGCTGACCGCAAGCTGTTCGGGCTCTGCGGGAACAGGACAGGTGACCGTCGACGGAGCAGCGGCGTGGGATGGGGGCGACGGCGCCGCGGTCCTGGCGCCACCGACACGAAGCGGTCTCGCCTCCGTCAACAACGACACCACCTTCCAGGCCACCAGCATCTCGATCCTCGATCCGAACGGCGGCGTCCTTCACCCGGATTGCATCGATTCGAACCCACCGAACGGCGGGGTCATCCCGCTCATCTCCACGGACGTCGTCATGCCGTCACAACCGCAGCGAGGAGGGAGTCTGATCCTCATCGACCGCGGGAACGGCGTGCTCACCTCCATCGATCCGACGACCTGCCAGGTGACTCGCCAAAACATCGTGCCGGGGGCCGGAGGCGCCAAGACCAACCCGCACGATCTCGTCACGATCGCCGACCACAAGGCCTACGTGACGCGCTATCAGCCGAACGCCGCGGCGACCAGCCCCGCGCAGATGGGGAATGACATCGCGGTGATAGATCCGACGACCGGAGCCTTCACCGCGCGCATCGATGTCGACGCCTACGCCTCGACGGTTGCCGGAACGACGATCCTGGCGCGCCCCAATCGCGCCATCATCGCAGCGGGGAAGATCATCGTGTCGCTCAATGAGGCCGACGCCAGCTACAAGACCTACGGTGATGGACAGATCATCGTGATCGATCCGGCGACCGATACCGTCGTCGCCAGCGTCGCCCTGACCGGGCTCAACGACTGTGAAGGGATGGACTACGTCGCCTCGACCCAGACGCTGCTGGTGGCCTGCGGCGGGAGCTACATGGCGGCGAACCAGGCTCTCCAATCTGGAATCGCGGTCGTCGATCTGGGCACTTCTCCACCGTCGGTGACCACGGAGATTACGGGCGCGGCGTTCGGCAATCAGCCGGTCAACTTCTCGTGGGTCCTGGCGGCGCCCCCTGCGGGGGGAGGGACGCGCGCCTTCGCCGGTACGAACGATCCGAACCTGGTGGCGCCTGACGTCCTGTTCTCGTTCGACTACCTGCTCGGGACGACGACGCAGATCGCGACTGCGGCTCCCTATTCGATCGGCCCGTCTGCCGCCTTCGGGTCTCTGTTGTTCGTCCCCGAATTCCTGGGCAGCACGCCGAAGATCCAGCTCTTCGACATCGCGAACACGCCAGAGGCGACGACGGCGTTCGCGCCCGACACCGTCAACAACCTCTCGCCGGTGCAGGTCGCTTGGTATTGAGCGCCTCATCGGAGAGCGGGCCTGCGCCGACCGATCGCGGCCGGCGGCTGGCGCTCGCGGCCGGCGTCGGCGCGCCGCTCCTGGCCGCTGCCGTGCTGGCGGGGCGGCGCGTGCGCGCGTCGCTGGTCGGCGTGGGCGCGCTGGCCGACGGTCGGGTCGACGTTTCGGGCCAGTCTCTATCCACAGACGGCTTTCCGCGGGTGCTGCACGGGTCGGCAGGGGAGACCTGGACGTTGCCTCGTCCGCCGCGTCGGATCGTCTCGACCTACCTCGCCGCCGACGAGATCCTGGCCGCGCTCGTCGCTCCCGAGCGCCTGGCCGCGGTGTCGACCTTCGCCGACGATCCGGCGATCTCCAGCGTGGCGGGGTTCTATCCCCGCGCGCTGCCGCGCGTGCGCGGGGAGGTGGAGGCGATCCTGGCGCTCGAGCCGGATCTGATCTGCGTGGCCGGCTACTCCGACGCGGACGCCATGCGGCTGGCGGTCGGCGCGGGGCTGCCGATCCTGCGCTGGTCGCGGTTCGAGACGTTCGCGGACGTCTTCGGCAACGTCCGAACGATCGGCGCGGCGGTGGGGGCCGATGCCCGGGCAAAGGCGGTCGCAGACGAAGCCGAGGCGAAGCTGGCGGCCCTGGCGGTGCGGCTGGCCGGCGTGACGCCGGTGCGTGTGCTGTTCCTCGACCTCCCGAACTTCACCGCCGGGCGCGACACCCTGATGGACGAGATGTTGACCCGGGCGGGCGGCCTCAACGTGGCGGCGGCGGCCGGGATAGCCGGCGCCGGGCAGATCGCCGTCGAGTCGGCGCTGGCGCTCGACGCCGAGGCAATCGTGGTGGCGACCGCGCCCGGCGGCCGCCCGCCGCTCGACGAGCTGCGCGCGACGCCGCTCTGGCGCGAGATGGCGGCTGTGCGGGCAGGGCGCGTCTTCTCGATCCCGGCCGCGCTCCCCGGTGACGTCTCGCAGCGGGCCGCCGACGCGCCCGGCGCCATCGCGCGCCAGCTTCATCCGGACCGCTGGCTTTGAGGCTGCGTCCCGGCCCCAGGGCGCTCGCCGCTCAGTTGCCCGGATCGTAGTTCAGGTTCGGCCCCAGCCAGCGCTCGATCTCGGGGACGGTCATCCCCTTGCGCACGGCGTAGTCGGCCACCTGATCGCGGTCGATCTTCCCCAGCGTGAAGTAGCGGGACTCGGGATGGGCGAAGTAGAGGCCGCTGACGCTGGAGCCGGGCCACATGGCGAACGATTCGGTCAGCAGCATGCCGGTCTGCTGCTCGACGTCGAGCAGCCGCCAGAGCGCCCCCTTCTCGGTGTGATCGGGGCAGGCGGGGTAGCCGGCCGCCGGACGGATGCCGCGGTACTCCTCCTTGATGAGCTGCTCCTTGGAGAGATCCTCGCGGTGGCCGTAGCCCCAGACGTCGCGCACCACCTTGTGCAGGTACTCGGCGAAGGCCTCGGCCAGCCGGTCGGCCAGCGCCTCGGCCATGATGGCGTTGTAGTCGTCGTTCTGCGCCCGAAAGCGATCGCAGACCTCCTTGAGGCCGATCCCGGTCGTCACGGCGAAGCCGCCCAGGTGATCGCGCAGGCCCGAGGCGCGCGGCGCGACGAAGTCGCCGAGGCAACGGGCCGGCTCGCCGTCGTCCTTGATGGTCTGTTGCCGCAGGAAGTGGAACCGCTCGCGGATCTCGTTGCGGCTCGCGTCGGTGTAGAGCTCGACGTCGTCCCCCACGCCGTGCGCGGGGAAGAGACCGTACACGCCGCGGGCGGTCAGCAGCTTCTTGTCGATGATGGTGTCGAGGAGCGCGTTCCCCTCGGCGAAGATCTGGCGGGCTTGCTCGCCGTACTTCTCGTGCTCGAGGATGCGCGGGTAGACCCCCTTCAGCTCCCAGGTGTGGAAGAAGGGCGTCCAGTCGATGTACTCGCGCAGCGTCGCCAGCGGGACGTCGGGCAGCGTCCGCACGCCGGTGAGCTCCGGCGCCGGCACGTCCTCGGCGCGCCACTGGATGGGCGTCCGCTTGGCCCGGGCCGCCTCCAGCGACATCAGCTTGTGCTTCGGGGACCCGTGCATCTTGCGCAGATTCTCGTACTCGGCGCGGTGCTGGGCGACGAAGGCCGGCTTGCCCTCGGGGCTGAGCAGGCTGGTGGTGACCGGAACGGCGCGGCTGGCGTCGACGACGTGGACCACCGGCTCGCTGTAGTGGGGGGCGATCTTGACGGCGGTGTGCGCGCGGCTGGTGGTGGCGCCGCCGATGAGCAGCGGCACCTTGAACGACAGGCGCTCCATCTCGCGCGCCACGTGCGCCATCTCGTCCAGCGACGGCGTGATGAGCCCGGAGAGGCCGATGAGGTCGGCGTTCTCCGCCTTGGCGCGCTCCAGGATCTTCTCGCAGGAGACCATCACGCCCATGTCGATGACCTGGTAGTTGTTGCAGGCGAGCACGACGCCGACGATGTTCTTGCCGATGTCGTGGACGTCCCCCTTCACCGTCGCGAGCACGATCTTCCCCTGCGTCTTGGTGGCGATCCCGGCCGCCTCGTTGGCCGCCTTTTCCGCCTCCATGAAGGGCATCAGGTAGGCGACCGCCTTCTTCATCACCCGCGCCGACTTCACGACCTGGGGCAGGAACATCTTCCCGGCGCCGAAGAGATCGCCGACCACGCCCATTCCGTCCATGAGCGGTCCCTCGATCACCGAGAGCGGGCGGCCAAACTTGGCGCGCGCTTCTTCCGTGTCCTCGTCAATGTAGGCGTCGATGCCGCGCACGAGCGCGTGCGAGAGGCGCGCCTCGACGGTCCCCTTGCGCCACTCGTCGTCCTTCTGCTGCTTCTGCTGCTTGTCGGCCGGGCTGCCGCCGCTCTCGGCGGCCTTGAGCCGCTCGCCGAAGTCGACCAGCCGCTCGGTGGCGTCGGGGCGCCGGTTGAGGAGCACGTCCTCCACCAACGCGCGCAGCGCGGGATCGATCTCCTCGTACACCTCCAGCATGCCGGCGTTGACGATCCCCATGTCCATGCCGGCCTGGATGGCGTGATACAGGAACGCCGAGTGCATCGCCTCGCGCACGCGGTTGTTGCCGCGGAAGCTGAACGAGATGTTGGAGACGCCGCCGCTCACCTTGGCGTGCGGCAGGTTGGCCTTGATCCAGCGGGTGGCGTTGATGAAGTCGACGGCGTAGTTGTTGTGCTCCTCCATCCCGGTGGCGACCGTCAGGATGTTCGGATCGAAGATGATGTCCTCGGGCGGAAAGCCGACCTCGTCGACGAGGATGCGATAGGCGCGCTGGCAGATCCGGATCTTGTCCTCGTAGGTCGCCGCCTGCCCCTGCTCGTCGAACGCCATCACCACCACCGCCGCGCCGTACTTCAGCACGGTGTGCGCGTTCTGACGGAACTTGTCCTCCCCCTCCTTCATGGAGATCGAGTTGACGATCCCCTTGCCCTGCAGGCACTTGATCCCCGCCTCGATCACCTCCCACTTGGAGGAGTCGACCATGAACGGCACCTTGGCGACCTCCGGCTCGCTGCCCAGCAGCGACAGGAAGCGCGACATCGCCGCGACGCCGTCGATCATCCCCTCGTCCATGCAGATGTCGATGATGTTGGCGCCGTTCTCCACCTGCTGGCGGGCGACGCTGACCGCCTCCTCGTACTTCCCCTCCTTGATCAGCTTGGCGAACTTGGGCGACCCGGCCACGTTGGTCCGCTCGCCAATCATGATGTAGACACCCGGCTGCTGGGTGAACGGCTGCGAGCCCGAGAGGCGCAGCGGGCGAGGGGCCACGGGGGCAACGCCCGCCGCGGTTGGCGCCGGGGCGCCCGCGGGCACGGCCACGCTCACCGGCGCGGTCTCTCCGGCAGGGCCGGGCAATCCGCGCGGTGGCTTGTCCGCCAGCGCGCGCGCGATCGCGGCGATGTGCTCCGGCGTGTTGCCGCAGCAGCCGCCCGCGATGTTGATCAGCCCCGACTGCGCGAACTGGCCGAGGAAGCGGGCCATGTCGGCCGGCTCCAGATCGAACCCGGTCGGCGACAGCGGGTTCGGCAGCCCGGCGTTGGGATAGCAGGAGACCGCCGCGGTCGACTTTTGAGACAGCTCCGACAGAAACGGATACATGAGGTCGGGCCCGAGGGAGCAGTTGAGGCCGACCGAGATCGGCTTGACGTGCTCGACGGCGTCCCAGAACGCCTCCACCGTCTGCGCCGAGATCATCGTCTCGCCGCCCCGTCCGACCGCCGCCGAGATCATGATCGGCAGCGAGAGGTGGTCCTCGTCGAAGACCTCCTGAATCGCGACCAGCGCCGCCTTGGCGTTCAGCGAGTCGAAGATCGTCTCCACCAGCAGGACGTCGACGCCGCCGGCGATGAGCGCGCGCGTCTGCCGCAGATAGGCCGCCTTGACCTGATCGAAGGTCACCACCCGGAACCCGGGATCCTCCGCGTCGGGCGAGTTGGAGAGCGACACGGTCAGCGGCCCGATCGACCCGGCGACGAAGCGGCGACGTCCGTCGGCGTTGCCGACGCGATCGGCCCACTGCCGGCACTGGCGCGCCGACTGCTCGTTGATCTCCCAGGCCAGGTCGTTCAGGAAGGGCGTCTCGATGATCTTCTGATAGAAGGCCGGATCCTTTCGCCCGCCGTGCTCGCGTGGATCGTCGACGAAGAATTCGCTCTGCGAGATGCTGGTGGCGCCGAAGGTGTTGGTACAGATGATGTCCGCGCCTGCCTCCAGGAACCGGCGGTGGATGTCGCAGATCATCTCCGGCTGGGTGAGCGAGAAGATGTCGCCGTTGTTGAGCAGATCCTTGGGAGCGTCCTTGAACCGCGCGCCGCGGACGTCCGCCTCCTTCATCCCGTAGGTGCGGATGGTCGTCCCCATCGCGCCGTCGATGATGGCGATGCGGTGTCGGAGCAGCTCGTGCAGCGGGTGGGTCATCAGCTCGGTGTCCTCGTCCTGGTGGTGCTCGGTTTGTCCGCGATGGCGCGGACGACCTGAAGGTGCGGCTTCTTGATCTCGCGGGAGACCACCTCCGCGGAGGCGACCTCGAGCCCCGCCCGGGTGAGCAGGCCCCGCACGGTGCGCGGCGAAAAGCCGTGGTGGCGCTCGCCGTAGCGGGCGGTGACCTCCGACTGGCGGTGCTCGTCGAGGCAGAGGAGCACGAAGCGGCCGCCCGGTCGCAGGACCCGGGCGCACTCGGCCAGGGCGCGGGCCGGATGCTCCGCGTACGTCAGCGTGTGGAACATGATCACCGAGTCGAACGAGGCGTCGCGAAAGGGGAGGGCATGCACGTCGGCGACCTGCGCCTGGACGCTCGCCTGCCCCTGGCGGCCGAGCCGCTCGCGTGCGGCGACGATCAGCCGCTCGTTCGTGTCGATGCAGGTGAGCGAGCGGCAGTAAGGGGCGAGCACGCTGGCGGCCGCGCCGTCGCCCGACCCGACGTCGAGCACGTCGCCGAGCTGCAGGAGCGGCGCGATCCCAGCCGTGAGCGACTGCCAGGTGCGGCCGGGCGAGTAGTCACGGTCCAGCTCGTCGACCAGCCGCTGGGGCACCTCGTCCCGGCGCTCGGCTTCCAGCTCCCGGAGTCGCTTCTGGTCCCCCTCGAGCGTCGGATCGCCCGAGCTGGCGGCCTCGTCCAGGCAGGCCCGCACCGCGACCGGGCATCCGTTGGCCGCCAGCGCATAGAACGACTGCGCCCCTTTTCGCCGATCGACCACGAACCCCGCCTCGCGCAGGCGCCCGAGGTGGGTCGAGACGCGCGACTGCGCCATCCCCGTCACGCGGACCAGGTCGGTCACGCAGAGCTCCCGATCCCGCAAGAGCGCGCACAGGCGGATCCGGTTCTCGTCACCGAGCAGGGTCAGCGTGTCGACGTAGTGGGAGAGGCTCATGACGATCCCCGGGGGGGTATAATCCTTGTATCTGGATAATAAGATGCCTCAGGGACGCCCGCGCGTCAACAACCAGGAGCCCCCCTGATCCCGGGCCATACTGGGCAGCGAGGATGCAAGACCTGGAGATCCTGTTCGTCGACGCGCACCTGGTCGTCGTCAACAAGCCGTCGGGGCTGCTCGTCCACCGCGGGTGGGCCAACGACGACGACGTGGCGATGTTTCGCGTCCGCGACATGCTCGGCGCGCACGTCTACCCGGTGCACCGGCTCGACCGGGGCACGAGCGGCGCGTTGGTCTTCGCGCGCACCCGCGAGACGGCGGCGGCCCTCACCGCGAGCTTCGAGTCGCGGCAGGTCGACAAGCGCTACCTGGCGCTGGTGCGGGGAGAGCCGGCCGCCTCCGGCACCATCGACCACCCGATCCCGAGGAGCGTCGAAAAGGGCGCCGGCGCTCCGCGCGTCCCGGCCGTGACGCACTACGTGCTGGTCGCCCGCTCGACGGTCAATCGCTGCTCGCTGGTGCTGGCAATCCCGGAGACCGGGCGCGGCCATCAGGTGCGGCGGCACCTGCGCCACCTCGGCCACCCGCTGGTGGGTGACGTCAACTACGGCCGCGGCGAGATCAACCGCCGCTACCGCGCCGAGTATGGCCTGCACCGGTTGGCGCTCCACGCGCTGGACGTCGGCTTCGAGCACCCGGTCACGCGGGCGCGGGTCGCGGTCACGGCGCGCATGCCGGACGACCTGGGGCTCGCGCTCGAGCGGCTCGCGCTGCCACGCTCCGCGTGACGGCTCCTCGCCTCGCCGTCAACTGGCGGTCACGCGGCGGCCTCAGATCAGATAGAGGCCGTAGACCACGTAGGCGATCCCGAGCGCGCCCACCACGCCGGACGCGGCCCAGAGCGCCTTGCGCTTGGTCAGCAGGCAGACCGACGCCAGCGCGATGGAGATCTGCAGGAACGTGATTCCCAGCCCCACCTTCGGGCCGGGCTTCAGAAAAGTGTCGCGTTGCTGCTCGAACCCCTGGGCCTTGGCTTGCGAAGTCTTCTGATCGTTCTTGTAGCGGACGACGTCCTCGGCGGCGACGGCCGCCGCCGGGCCGTTGCTGCCACGGGCCTCCATCTCGGCAATCCGCTGCTTGATGCTCTTGGCCTGGTAGTAGGCCCACTCGTCCGAGGCGCGCGCCTGGAAGAGCATCGCCTTGCTGCTGAACCCACCCGCCTTGAGCGAGCCGATGCCGGTCGCCACCGCCAGGACCACCACCATCAACGACACGTACCGGGTCCAACGCTCGCGCGTCTCCTTCTCCTTGCCGGAGCGGCGCTCCTCGGCGATCGACCGGATCAGCTCCTGAATGTCATTTTCCTGGGCGGTCGGGCTCATTGCTCGGTCTCGCGGTTTCCGTCGGTGGGGAGCCCCTGGTCGAGGTCCTCTTCCGAGGCCGGCGACGCAATCTTGTAGCCGCCGTCCAGCCACTTGCCGAGATCGGCCAGGCGGCAGCGGCTGGAACAGAACGGGCGGAACGGCCGGGCTTCAGCCGAATCGGCGAGGGGCTTGCGGCAGGTAGGACATCTCGGTTTCACGCGCAGAAGATAGGACGATCGCCGCTGTCTTGCCAACGGGCCAAACAGCGGAACAGCTCCGGATTATGTACAGAAGTTATTCGGAAGTTGCGCGTTTCCCGGTAAGAATCGGAGCGTGGGCCAGCAACCGGACCGCGCCGATCCCGACTCGGGACGGCGGCCGATCACGCGGGCTCAGCTCACGCTGCAGGGGCTGCGCAAGTTGCCGCGCGTCGTCTGGCTGCTGGGCCTGGCCAGCCTCCTCAACGACGTGTCGAGCGAGGCGATCTTTCCGCTGCTGCCGACCTTCCTCGCCAGCCTCGGCGCGCCGATGAGCTTTCTCGGGCTCATCGAGGGGAGCGCGGATGCGCTGTCGAGCCTCATCAAGATGGCGTCCGGCAAGCTCTCCGATCGGGGCCCCCGCCGCACCCTGGTGGCGAGCGGCTACGCCATGCCGGCGATCGCCCGGGCCTTGATCGCCGCCGCGATGGCCCCCTGGCAGGTGCTGGGGGCGCGCCTGTTCGATCGCACGGGCAAGGGGATTCGCTCGGGCCCGCGTGACGCGCTCATCGCCGATTCGGTCGCGCCGTCGCAGCGCGGGCGCGCCTTCGGCCTCAACCGATCGATGGATCACTTCGGCGCGGCGCTCGGGCCCGTCATCGCCTGGGCGCTCCTGTCGATGGGGGCCAGCCTGCGGACGACGTTCGCGGTCGCGTCGGTGTTCGGCCTGCTGGCGCCTGCGGTGCTCTTCTTCCGGCTGCGCGAGACCGAGCAGCTCCCCGATCGCAGTGGCCCGCTCGACACGCGGCCGCGCGGCGGCACGCTGCGGCCCGGCTTCGCGGCCTACATGGTCGCCTGCGTGCTGTTCGCGTTTGGAAACTCGTCGGACGCGTTCCTGTTGGTGCGCGCGCGCGAGGTCGGCTGGTCGGCCACGGCGCTGCCGCTCCTGTGGACCTTCCATCACCTGGTGAAGTCGATGGCCGCGCTGCCGGGAGGGGCGCTGTCGGATCGACATTCGCGCGCGGTGGTCGTCGCGGCCGGCTGGGGCGCCTACGCGCTCACCTACGTCGGCTTCGGCTTCGCCAGCGCCCGCTGGCAGATCGTGGTCCTCTTTCTGGCGTACGCGCTCTATCACGGCCTCGCCGAGGGGGCGGAGCGCGCGATCGTCGCCGATCTCGCCGAGCGCGGGGCGCGCGGGCGCGCCTTCGGCCTCTACCACGGCCTCACCGGCGTCGCGGCGCTGCCGGCGGGGATCGCCACCGGCTGGATCTGGGACCGCTGCGGCGCCGCCTGGGCGCTGGGGATCAACGCCAGCTGCGCCGCGCTGGGCGCCATCTTCCTGTTCGCGCTCAGCTTCGCCGGGCCGCTGCGGCGCGCGGAGCGCTGAGCGGAGCAGCTCAGGACTTCCGGACGAGGCGCAAGGTCAGTCGCGCCAGAGCCAGCGCGCCCAGCCCGAATCCGAACAGGACGACGGCGGTCGCGAGGCCAATGTAGAGCTTCGCGCCATGGCCCGCAGCGACGATCCGGCCGAACAGAAGCAGGACGGTCAATCCCATCCCGACCATTCCGCCCATCATCGAGGAGATCTTGCAGGAGTCGGAGAGGTCGTACTGTCTGCCGCAGACCTTGCACAACAGCTTCCGCTTGCGATCGTTCGACGGCAGGAGCGTCCACGGGCTCAGCCCGACGGGCTTTCCGCAGTGGGGGCAGCTGTCCTTCGATCGACCAACGGGTTGTTCAGCCATGTGTTCTCGCGGGCAGTGGAGGGTTGAGAGCATCGCACGCTTTCGGCGCTCCGGCTCGAAAGTGGAGGCGCGTCGGTTCAAAGCAAGCGCACGAGTCCGTCCGCCGAAAGTCGTGAAGAGAGGCGACTTCCGCACCGAATGCGAAGCGGGGGTCCACGACAGCCCCATGGCCTGAATGGCCCGGCGGAGCTCGGCGAGGGGCAGGCTCCCGCCCGCGGCCTCGAGCGTCGTCACCAGGCGGTTCTCCGTCTCGGTGAGGGAGACGGACCGATCGAGCCGACCGTCGAAGATCAGCTCGCCGGCGGCAATTCTCGCTCCGGGAACCTCGCGACAGATGCGGCCGAGCGTTTCGGGCGCCGGCGCGCCGCCCGGGCGGACATGGAAGAGGGCGCTCCACAAGCGGGAGACGGGCAACCGGGAGGTCACGGACAGGATCCGCCGGAGGTCATCGAGCAGGGGATTGGGACGGCCGACGAACCAGAACCAGCGGTTGCTCCGATCGATCCAACGGAATGCGGGCAGGTCGACCAACACCTGCTCGACGAAGGACTCGGTGCTCTCCGAACCGGGAACGGAATCGACCAGAGCCGCGACGGACGGAATGGTCGTCGCTCCCCAGCTCTGAATCGATCGCACCGCCACCCGATAGGCAGCGCGCGCGGCGCTCAGCTGGGACAGTCGGAGCGCGATGCGTGCGCCGCCGATCTCCAGGACATGAAACAGCGCGATCTGCCCGCGACCGACGGTCGAACGCACGAGATCCCGCAGATCAAAGGGCGTGGGTGCCCCGCATGCCGGGAGATCCTCGTTGACGCGCTTCTCGGAGATCGGCAGCTGGCGCGCGATGATGGTGAGCGCTCGGTCGGAGATGCGTTCGGCCACGATCTCTCGCGCGTTGGCCCCCCCGCCGTTGGCCTCGGCGGCGGCGAGAAGGTCCACCACCGCCCGGCCGCCGAACCGGGGCACCTTCAGGTATCGCTTGAGGGTCCAGGAGCCCGTCGGCGCCGCCCTTGATGGCTCGCCGGAGCGTATTGGCGGTGCGCCGCTCGAGTCCTGAAAGTGAGCGCGGTCGCCGGATCCGGCAGAGACGCGTCGAGGACATGGGAGGGAAGCCCCTGCAGGCGCGTCTGAACGCGATCGACGACCGCCATCCCCAGCCGCAGGCATTTATCGGGTGGGAGGTTCTTCCAGGCATCGGCACCGAGATTCCTGCTGTTCAGCAGGTCACCGTCGGTCCCCGGCGGAGCGGCCGTCGGCTGCCGGCTGAGGATCACCTCGCGAAGGAGACGCGGGACGATGGGCTCCCCCGGCCGCGGAAATCGCGCTGGTCGAGCAGGTCGGCCTATGAGGATCTGTCGGCCCATCGGGGTCAGAAGAAGATGTGCGAGACGATGCCGAACAGCGGGACCAGGATGGCGAACGACCAGAGCATGTAGCCGAAGAAGCTGGGCATCCGGACGCGGTGCTGCTCGGCGATCGCCTTGACCATGAAGTTCGGGCCGTTGCCGATGTAGGTGATGGCGCCCATGAACACGGCGCCGCAGGAGACCGCGGCCAGCAGGTGCTGCGCCGGACGGGTGGATGCGCCAGCGCGCCGAGGTTGTCGGCCGAGAGGTGCCGCGCCCGCAGCTGTTGGTGACGCCGACCGCCAGCGAAGCGAAGGTCAGGTAGGTCGGCGCGTTGTCGAGGACGCTCGACAGCGCGCCCGACGCCCAGAAGAACTGCCAGGGCTTCGTGACGCCGAGCGAAGCGCCCCGCTCGCGCCAGGAACGAGCAGCGCGGGGACCATCGTGACGAACACGCCGACGAAGACCGCCGCGACCTCGATGATCGGCGCCCAGCTGAAGCGGTTCGCCTGGTGGATCTCGCGCTGGGTCGAGCCAGACGACAGCGCGGCGCACGCCGACCATGCCGAGCGATCTGGACCAGCGACCGCAGGTACGAGTCGCCGAACAGCGCGTCGCCGTAGGTGCCCGATGACGAAGACGACGGCGACCATGCCGAGCAGCCAGACGAGGTTGATGGCCGCCGTCGAGGCGAAGCGGCTCGTCGGTCGTGCCGCGGGCGCGGCGTGTCGACGACGCGCGGGGCGCGTCGCGCTTCTCGCGCGCGCAGAATGACCCGGTCGATGATCGAAGAAGAGCGTGAGCAGCGACGCCGTTGACCAGCGCCCAGGGCGCCGCCGAGCCGCAGCGTCCAGGTGAAGGGGACGCCGCGCAGGAAGCCGAGGAACAGCGGCGGGTCGCCCAGCGGCGTCAGCAGACCCGCGCCGTTCGAGACGATGAAGATGAAGAAGACGACGATGTGGGTCGCGTGTGCCCGCGCCGCTCGTTCGCGCGCAGCAGCGGCCGGATCAGCAGCACCGAGGCGCCGGTCGTCCCGATCAGACTGCCGAGCACGGCGCCGACGGCGAGGAAGGCCGTGTTGACGAGCGGAGGAGCCGGCCAGCGATCCCCGCAGGTGGATGCCGCCCGAGATGGTGAAGAGGGCGCCGAGGAGCGCGATGAACGAGACGTAGTCGCAGGCGGTGTCGGAGCAGCGCCCGCCTCCGCCGCCATGCCCGCTGAACAGGTAGATGAGCACGGGCGCCGAGACCAACGCCGCGACGATGAGCTTGTTGCGGTTGTGCTCCCAGAAGGCGCCGAAGAACAGCGGCAGCGTCGCGATGAGCAGCAGGTAGAGGATGAAGGGCGCGATCGCCCAGGTCGGGGTGGGGTAGGTCATCTAGTGCTGCAGGTAGAGGGGGATCTCGGTCTGTTCGACCAGGCCGCGGGTGACCGAGCCGGAGAAGAGCTGGCGCAGCCGCGAGCGGGTGAAGGCGCCCATGACCATCAGGCCTGCGCTCGAGATCCTTGGCGAGCTTGAAGAGGGCGTCGATGTTGGAGAGCACGGAGACGATGTTGTGCGCCTTGGCCGGGACGTTCGCGGCGCGCAGCATGGCCACCCCGCGCTCGGCCATCTCCATGCGCGACGACGCCGTTGTCGTCCACGGTCGCGACGTGAACCTCGCGGCCCTGCGCAATCCCGCTGGCGGCGAAGCTGGTGATGGCCCGCTTGGCGGCGCCGCTGCCGTCGTAGGCGACGAGCACCGTCTTGTTGAGCTCGGGCTCCGTCGTCTCGGGGACCAGCAGCACCGGGCGCATGGCCTCGTGCAAGATCGTGTTGCAGCGTCCTGAAGTCGTGCGCTTCGGTCTCGAAGCGAAAGTTGGCGTCCCGGCCGATCACGGTCAGGTGGTGTGCCTCCATCTCGGTCAGGATGCTTTCTGCCGGGCGGCCGACGATCTCCAGCGATCGCGCGGCCACGCCTGCTTGACGGCAACGTTGTTCGAACAGCGCCACCCAGTCGTCGGCCGCCTTCTTCGCGTCGGCCACCAGCGCGTCGTCCCGCTCGTGCTTGTAGCTCGCGCCGCCGATGCTGGTGGCGGTGCCGGCGCGGATGTCGGGCTCGTCGATGATGGCGAGGCCAGCCATCTGGCGCTCAAGGCTCGCGCGATGCCGATCGCAATCCGGGTGGCGCGCCTCCGTGCTGGCCGATCCCTCGAGACAAACAAGGATGTCTTTGATCATGCGGTCATCATAACAGCTGGGGCTCGGCGGTATCGACGCTCGAGGCCCAGCCGAGCGATTCCCGTTTCGTTACGAGCGCTAGGTGCTGGTCGCCAGCGCCGGGACGGCGGACTTGGCCGCCGCGACCTCGGTCGGCCGGGACGTCGCTCCGGCAGCGCGCTGCGGGATGAACTCCGGGTAGCCCGGGAGGCCCATCTCCGGCACGTCGAGGCCGGCGATCTCGACCTCGGCCGAGACGCGGTTGGAGCCGAGCACCTTGCCGATGACGTAGAAGATCACGCCGCCGACGACCACGTTCCAGGCGATGCCGACGCCCGCCTCGATGAACTGCGCCACCAGCTGCTTGGCGTCGCCGTAGAAGAGCCCGGTGACGCCCTTGGCCCGGCGACGCCGAGGTAGTCGGTCGCGCCGACGCCGTTCCAGCCCTGGCCGTAGCTGCCGTCGGAGAACAGGCCGACCGCGATGAGGCCCCAGGCGCCGTTGACGCCGTGGACGCTGATCGCGCCGACCGGATCGTCGATCTTGATCTTGTCGAAGAAGAAGACGCTCCAGACGACCAGCACGCCGGCGACGGCGCCGATGATGAACGCGCCCACCGGGGTGACGAACGCGCAGGGCGAGGTGATGGCCACCAGGCCGGCGAGCATGCTGTTGCACATCATCGACGGATCGGGCTTGCCGTAGCGTGATCCACATGTAGAGCATGCCCGGCGACCGTGGCCGACATGCCGGCGATCATCGTGTTGGCCGCGACGATGCCGATGCGGCCGTCGCGCGCCCGCCAGCGAGCTGCCGGCGTTGAAGCCGAACCAGCCGAAGGCGAGGATGAACGTGCCGAGCCTGCACCATCGGGATGTGGTGCGGCAGGATCGGGTTGACCTTGCCGTCCTTGCCGTACTTGCCGATGCGCGGGCCGATCATGCAGCGCCGTGATGAAGGCGAGCGCGCCGCCCTGCAGGTGGACGACGCCGGAGCCGGCGTAGTCGACCGCGCCGTGGCCGAGGCCCGCGCGATAGCCGAGCTGCGCCAGCCAGCCGCCGCCCCAGACCCAGCAGCCGAAGACCGGGTAGATGAAGGCGCCGACGAAGATGCTGAAGATGAAGAAGCTCTTGAAGCTCCAGCGCTCGGCGCAGGCGCCGGTGACGATGGTCGCCGTGGTGTCCATGAAGACCATCATGAAGAGGAACAGGACGATCGCCGCCGGCGTCGTAGCCGTTGCCGGTCAGGAAGAAGCCCGTGGTGCCGAGGAGGCCCCAGCCGTGATCGCCGTTGATCGCCGAGCCGACGGTGAGCATCGAGTGCAGCGTCGGCGTTCCGCCCAGCGTCACCGGGCCCGCCGATGGCGGTGCCGTTGAGCCCGCCGCACATGAAGGCGAACCCGCAGACGAAGAAGCCGAACATGCCGAGCGCGTAGACCATGAAGTTCATCGACATCGTGTGCGACGGCGTTCTTCGCGCGGATGAGGCCGGTCTCGACCAGCGCGAAGCCGGCCTGCATGAACATGACCAGGAAGCCCGCGACCAGCGTCCAGACGAAGTTGACCGAGAAGAGGCCGTGCGAGGCGGACTGCGCGACGGCGTCGACGGCGACGGCGAGATCCTTCGGCGTGGCCTTGCCGGGATCGGGCTTGGTGTAGCCCGGGACCGAATAGGCCGTCGGCGTCGTCTGGAAGGCGCCGGTCTTGTCGGGCACCGGATCGTCGGCGAAGGCCGCGTGGCGGACATGCCGGCCAGCGCCACGGCCAAGCACCATGACCCCGAGCCAGCGGCGCTGGCGATGATTTACGGACGTTCCTGAGCATGCGTTTCCCCTCTTTCTTGTGTGAAGTTGGACTGCACTAGGTAGCGAGACCGAAATGAAGCAGTGGTGTCACCACGGACTGCTGCATCTTTCGTCGCAGCCGCTTCGCCCACAGCTGCGCCGACGACCGAGCCGCCCTGCATCATCAGGAAGAAGACCGCCGTGACGGCCAGGCATGTGATGGAGACTGAAGTAGATGACGACGGTCGCGAGCGCGATCGCCGACTGAACGGACCCGAAGGTCTTCTTGTAGTGATCCCACATGGCGACGATGTAAGAGCAAGGCCGATGCCGACGCTCACGCGGGCAAGTCGCCACCGCTGGTGAATTTCAGGCGCTTGCGCGTTGCGGATCGACGCCGGTCACGGCGCGGACCTGCGCCGGAAATAACCTAGAAACGCTCATGGCCACTGTGGCAGGACGCAACGCTCCCGGATACGGCGGGCAAGACGCCAAGCCGTTTTCGCATTGAATGCGAAAACGCGGGGCTTCAGACCCGCTTGTTGCGGCGGTAGACCGTCGAGGGATCGACGCCCAGAATCTCGGCGGCTTTGAGCTTGTTCCCGCCGACCATCTTGAGGATGCCGGCGAGGTAGCGATCTTCGAGATCCTGCATCGTCATCGGGTTCTGAAGCAGGCGCGGAATCGGATCGGAGGTCCAGGCCGGTCCGAGCGCGCGTTTGACGTCGGCGAGCTTCGCGAACGACTCCGAGGCGGTCACGACCAGCCGCTCGATCAGGTTCTCGAGCTGGCGGACGTTGCCTGGCCAGTCGCAGCTGGCCAGGAAGTCGAGCGCGTCCGGCTCGAAGCCCGCCAGCACCGAGCGCGAGGACTTCTCCAGGCTCTGCCGCAGAAAGTGATCGACCAGGAGCGGGATGTCCTCGCCCCGCTCGCGCAGCGGCGGAACCTGCACGCGCAGGACGTCGAGCCGGAAGAAGAGATCCTCCCGGAACTGCGCCCTGCTCGACGAGCACCGAGAGATCCTTGTGCGTGGCCGCGATGCACCGGACGTCGACGGTGCGGGTCGTCTCCGTGCCGACCGGCCGAACCTCTCCCGACTGCAGCACCCGCAGCAGCTTGCCC
Source organism: uncultured Pseudomonadota bacterium (assembly GCA_963819375.1). Lineage (GTDB taxonomy): Bacteria > Myxococcota_A > Polyangia > Fen-1088 > Fen-1088 > JADGRB01. Next base: position 541,377 of record CAWFVU010000002.1, read on the forward strand.
TGCAGCGACGGCGGCAGATCGCCGATCTCGTCGAGGAAGATCGTCCCGTCTTGCGCTTCGACGAACAGGCCGCGCCGGCTGCTCGAGGCGCCGGTGAACGCGCCGCGCGCGTGGCCGAAGAGCTCGCTCTCGAGCAGGTGCTCGGGCAGCGCCGCGCAGTTGACCGCGACGAACGACCGGTCGGCGCGCGGGCCGCTGGTGTGGATCGCCAGCGCGACCAGCTCTTTGCCCGTGCCGGTCTCGCCGGAGATGAGCACCGACGAGGTCGCGTCGGCGATCTGCTCGATGAGCGCGCGCAGCTGTCGCATCGGCAGGCTGCTTCCGAGCAGCTGGCGCGACGGGAGGTTCGAGCGCAGCGTCCGGCGCAGGAGGGCGTTCTCGCGCGAGAGCGTCCGCTCGCGGCAGGCCCGCTCGACCAGCGACCGCAGCGTCTCCAGCGCGAACGGCTTGGTGACGTAGTGATAGGCCCCGCGCCGCATCGCCTCGACCGCGCTCTCGACGGCGCCGAAGGCGGTCATGATGATCACCGGGCGTGCTCGGATCCGTCTTGCTTGATGCCGGCCAGCAGGTCGAGCCCGTCGACGCCCTTCATTCGGAGGTCGGTCACCACGACGTCGGCGGGCTCCTTGCGCGAACTGCTCCAGCGCCGCGCCGCCGTCGTCGGCGGTCTCGGTCTCGAAGCCCGCGGCTGCGAGATCGTTGGCGACGGTCTGGGCCATGTCGACGACGTCGTCGACGATCGAGCGCGCGCAGCTTAGACATGCGTCCCCTCTCCGTGCGGGCTCGCCGGCCAGAGCACCGTCACGGTCGTCCCCTCGTTCGGCGCGCTTCGAAGATCGATCTGGCCGCCGTGGTTGCGGACGATCCTGGCGGTGATCGAGAGGCCGAGGCCGGTCCCCTCGCCGCGCTGCTTGGTGGTGAAGAAGGGATCGAAGACGCTGTCCAGGTGCTCGGGCGCGATTCCACTACCATGGTCCGCGATCTCGATCCGAGACCATCGTCGTTCGGAGCCGCGGCGCGGCCGACAAGCGAGACGCGACCGCCCGGTCTGACGAGGCGTCGCAAGCGTTGAGCAGCAGGTTGACCAGGACCTGCTGAAGCTGATCTGGATCGGCGGTGAGCAGGGGAAGGTCCTCGCTGAGCGCGATGGCGAGCTGCAAACGCCGTGCCTCGAGCTTCAACTGTAGCAGCTCTCGCGTCCGTTCGACGATCACGGCCAGCGCGACCGACCGCTTCTCGAGCGGGGATCGCCGCGAGAAGTCGAGCAGCTGCCGGATCGTCGACGAGATGTGGTCGATGTGCTTGATGATGACGCCGAGATCTTCCGCCGCCGCGTCCGCTGCCGAGACCGCGGCCGATCTGTTCGGCGCGACCTCGCACGACGGCCAGCGGCGTTCCGATCTCATGGGCGATCTCGGTCGCCATCACGCCGACCGTGATCAGCCGATCGGCGCGGACCAGCTGGTTCTCGAGATCGTGGGCCTTGGCCTGCGCCCGCGCGTAGCTGAGCTGATTGGCCAGTGCGGCGGCGCGGCGCTGCTGCCGAAGCACGACCAGTCCCACCAGCGGCCACCACGATCGCGGCCGCGACGGCTGTGGTCACGATTCGCGAGAGAGCCGACTGCTCGCGCGTCGAGGATCGGTTGGGTCGAGGCGACCCAGGTGACGACCAGTTGCCGGTCGGACCGTCCCACCTTCTCGGAGATGCAGATCGCGGAGGCAGGGAAGAGCCCCAAACGCTCGGCCTGCCTGCGTCGAGCCGTACCGGCGAGCTGGCCGCGCGCGCCGACGTAGCTCGGAACCGCCTCGGGAGCCGCGACGCTGGCAGCCGGCTGGAGTCTCGCATCCGGACCAGACACGCCGGACGGATCGGTCACGAACAGTCGGGTGGCGGGGAGCTGCGGCCAGGCGACGGAGCGGAGCAACAGCGCCGCGTCGCTGGCGACGACGATCGCGCCGCCGCCCGACACGGGCGTCGCGTAGATCAAGAAGGATCGGGCGCCGACGCGGGCGGGCTCGCCGACGGTCTCGGCCCTGCTTCGCGGCCGTGGTCGTCCCCAGCTGTCACGACGTCCGCCAGGACCGCGTTCGCCGTTGCGCGGTTCTCGGTGGGATCGATCGCCAGCACGTCGAGGGCTCCATCTGCGTCGACCAGCGCGATGATCCGGTAGTGAACGACCACAACCGCCAGGGCGCGAAAGGCGCTCTCCCAGACGCGGCGCTCGGTCGCCGCGTCGAGCTGGCGCTCCTGGCGGGAGCGTTCCACCAGATCGGCCAGCATCCGCATGTCCTGGTGGACGGAGTCGAGGCGGGAGAGCGCTTCGGCGGAGGAATGAACCTGCTGCTGGGTCTCGCGAGGTGAACTCCGTGAGCAGGCGCTCCTGTTCGACCGTGGCGCTCGACATGGACAGGCCCACGATGGCCGACAAGGCCAGCAGCACGATCGCAATTCCCGCTGAGGTCCGCACCGGCGTTCATCCTAACCGGTTCCTCGCCCGAACCGCGTGCTTCGGCCTAGCCGGGGCCGGGCTGTCGCGCGATCCTCAGCTGGTCGCGACGGTTCTGCAGGATCTCGCGCAGGATGATCTGCAGCGTCGCGACCACGGGCACGGCGACGACGGCGCCGACGACGCCCGCGATCTCGCCCAGCAGCAGGATCGACAGGGTGGTGACGAGCGGGTTGACGTGCACGGTCCGACGAAAGACCAGCGGACCGAGGATGTTCCCTTCGATCTGGCCGTAGATGATGAAGTAGATGCCGGCCGCGATCCCGTGCCAGGTCCCCTTGGTGATGAGCGCGATGAGCGCGATCGTGATCCCCACCACCGCGGGCCCGGCGTAGGGGACCATGCTCGACATGCCGGAGAGGATTCCGAGCGGCAGGAAGAAGGGGACGTCGTCGATCGCCAGGAAGGTGGTGGTGAGGGTGGCGTTGGCGGTGCAGATGAGCGCCAGGCCGCCCAGGTAGCCCCCGATCGACTGATAGATCTTCCCGAGGACGCCCTCGTAGGCGGCGACGTGCTCGGGCCGCGCCTCGGCGAGCAGGGCGCGCAGCAGCCGCCCGCCGAAGATGAGCATGAACACGACGAGCACGGCGACGGTCACCGCGGCGCCGAGGGCGGAGAGCACGCCGCCGAGCGCGCTCAAGATCGGCGTCGCCGCCCCCTCCAGCAGATCGGGGAGCTTCTGCTCGGCCAGCGTCACGCGCGCGTCCAGGTGCAGGCGCCCGTCGAGGCGGTGGAAGAGGCTGCTGCCCCGCGCCTGGCGGAGGAACGACGGCGCGTCGTGGATGAGCTGCCCCCCCTGTTCGACGGCGGGCGGGATGAGGGTGAAGCCGAGCGCGACCACCAGTCCCAGCATCGACAGCGAGATGATGGCGATGGCCAGTGAGCGGTTGACGCCGCGGTTCTGCAACATGACGACCGCGTGGTCGAGCGCCACGGCCAGCATCACGGCGGTGCCGATCAGCGTCAGCGAGACCATCGCATGCGCGACGCCGTCGACGATGGCCGCAATCAGCAGAACGCCGAAGCAGACCGTCGCCACGGTCTTCAGCGTCACCTGAGAGGGGCGGAATTCTGGGCTCGGTTCGGTCAAGGATCGCCTTTGTTCGTCGATTCATTCCGGCCGTCGGTTTCACCGAGGCCCTCACCGAGCCCCGCCTGGGCGCGCGCCAGCTCGGCGAGGACGGAGGCGCGATCTTCGGCCCCCGCGACGAGCGGCTCGCGCGCCCTGTTCCGCCGAGCCTCGTTCGACTCGGCCCAGACGAGCGCGCGCTGGAGATGAACCCGCGCCTGGTGGAAGCGCTTGAGCTCGACGTAGGCACGGCCGACCAGGAAGTTCGTGAGCCCCAGCCCCGGATCGTCGCCCAGGCTCCGCTCGAGCAGGGCGACCGCCTTGTCGAGCCGGCCGTCTCGTCGGGCGATGGTGGCGAGCCGCGCGATCGGCAGGGCGAAGGCGCCGTTCTGCAACGCCGCCTCTTCGTAATAGTGGGCGGCCTCGGCGGTACGGCCGGCGGCCTCGGCCAGCGCGCCGAGCCGCTCCTGGGGCGCGCCGAATCCGGGGGCGATCGCGCGCGCCCGCTCGAAGGCCGCCGTTGCCCCGGCCTCGTCGCCGCGGGCAAGGAGTCGCACGCCGCGCAGGTAGGGCGCCTGACAGGAGAGGGGATAGCGCGCCTCGGCCCGTCCCAGCGCGGCCAGCGCGACCTCGTCGTCGGTCGCCGTCATCCCGATCAGCAGCGGCGGCAGGTGGCTCTCGGGGGCGAGGCGCTCGGCCTCCTCGAACGCCTGCAGGGCCTGGCGCGTCTGGGCGGCTTGGCCGGCGGTCCGCTTCTGCCAGCCGTCACAGAGCAGCCGATCGACCTCTCCGGCCCCGAGCGCCAGGTAACGCGCGTGGGGGAAGACGCGCGCGGCCTCGGCCGGCGTGGTCAGCTCGGGCGGTGGAAAGGCCGCCCGCGCGCCCGCTCCGCCGAGGCGGATCCCCATCTGTGCGGCGACCGACAGGTAAAATCCCAGGCGGTGCGCGGCGTGCGGCCGCTCCAGCCGCTCGGCGGCCGCGCGGGCCGCGCGGGCAGGGATCGCCGCGCGCAGCTCCCCCTCGGCCAGCGCTCGCTCGAGCACGGTCTCGAGCTCGGCGGTGTCCCGAAACAGGAAGCCGGTCTGCCCGGGGCGCACGACCTCGCGGAAGGGCTCCAGATCGGCGCAGACGGCCAGCACGCCGTGCGCTGCGTACTCGATGAAGCGCACGTCGTCGCGGCAGCGGTTGTAGTCCGTGGGACCGAGCGGGGCGATCCCGATGTCGATCTCGTCGAGAAAGCGCTGCGCGCGCTCGAACGAGCCAGCGGGGATGAACGACACCCGGGCGGGGGGCAGCGCCGCCAGCGCGGCCTGCAGCTCGGGATCGCCCATGATCGCGACGCGCACCTCGGGATGGCGATCGAGCACGCCGGCCAGCGCCGGGAGCGCCAGCTCGAGATCGGCGCGCTCGGCCCGCGTGCCGGCCCACCCGATGACCACGCGATCGGCGCGGCGAGAAGCAGGAACGGCCGGCGCGTCCCAGAGCTGACTCGGGAAGATCGCGCGACGCGGGTTGAGCCCGGCGAACTGGGCGTCGAGCGCCGCGGAGGCCAGCTGCAGGCAGTCGGCTTGACGCGCCAGCTGGGGTGGCAGGCTGCGGGCGGCGAGATCCTCACCCTCGGACGGCGCGCCCTCCGAGGCCGCGCGCGCAAAGATGTGGTTGCTGATCTCGTAGACGGTGAGGCGGCCGTTGCGACGGCGGGATGCGATGACAGGCAGAAGGTCGGGGTCGGCCACGTCGCGGATCACGAGGACGTCCGCGGCCAAGAGGAGGCCGGCCTCCGGCGTGCCGGGCGCCTCCAGCGTCCCTGACCGCGACGGCCCCGGGGAGAATAGCGCGGGCGACAGGATCGATCCGCTGATGACCGTCACGTCGGGCAGCTCGCCGAGCGCGCGACAGGGCTGGATGGTGCGGTAGACGGCCGCCCCGCGATCGAGCGGCTCGGGCGGCCCGATCTGGACGATGAGCAGCGGCGCCCGTGCGGACGGCAGGGACGATGCGGGTGGTTCAGCCCGGGGAGGGGGCGCGACGCTCACGATCTCCGATTCTGGACGTCGGTCCCGTCCAGGCCCGTCCCGCCTGCGGCCTGCGGCAGCGCCGCGGCGAAGCGCGCCTCCTCGGCGCGAAAGTCGTCGGCGAACAGCGACGCCACGGTGGCCGCGGCGGCGGCCGCGCCGCCTGCCGTGTGCGGGCCGAGCGCGGCGGCGAACTCCGCGGCCGTCTGGTAGCGCCTTTCCGGATTGACCTCCAGCGCCTTGCTGACGATCGCGGCGCAAGGGGCAGGGAGGGCGGCGATGCGCCCGAGCTCGTCTGGGCCGGGGCCGGTCGCCGCCTTCACCAGGAGCTCGTAGGTGGTCTCGCCGCGGTAGAGGACCTCGCCGGTCAGGCAGTAATAAATGACGAGGCCGAGCGAGAACAGGTCGGCGCGCCCGTCGATGCTGGTGCCGCGCGCCTGCTCGGGCGACATGAAGCTCACGTTCCCTTTGACGACCCCGTGCTGTGTCTTGGTGACGCGCCCCTCGGCCTTGACGATGCCGAAGTCGAAGAGCTTCACCTCGCCGCGCGCCGACAGGAGGATGTTGCTGGGCGAGACGTCGCGGTGGACGATGGCCATCGGCCGGCCGCTGTCGCTCAGCTTGCCGTGGGCGTACTCCAGCGCCAGCAGGGTCTGCGCCGCGACATAGAGAATGGTGGTGACGGAGGCGGGGCGCTGCAGCCGCTCCAGCGAGCGGGTGGTGATGCGCCCCATGTCACGCCCGAGGATGTACTCCTGCGCCAGGTAGTATTCGTCGCCCACCTTGCCGAAGTCGAACACCGGGATGACGTTGGAGTGAACCAGCGTCGAGCCGAGCTTGGCCTCGTCGATGAACTGCGCGACCACCGCCGGATCGCGGGACAGCTCGGCGCGCAGCCGCTTGACGACGAAGGTGCGGCGGAACCCCTCGGCGCCGAACGTCACGGCGGTGAACACCTGCGCCATCCCCCCCTCGCCGAGCAGGTCGAGCAGCAGGTAGCGGCCGAAGGTGGCGGTCCAGCCGGAGCGAGGAATCTCCCCGGCCCCGTGGAAGTCCGTCGCGGCGTCACCCAGCGCCGCGCGCGTCCCGCGCCCCATCGAGCCAGGCAGTTGCCCCTTCGGATCGCCGAGCCCCTGGCGCGTGCGGAAAACAGGCGAGCCCGGTGAGCCGGTTGTCGCGAGCGGGCGTCCCCCGGGCGAATCGGCGTTCGGACCGCTGTCGGCGCCGCTCGCCTTGTCTTCTTTTCGCCGCAGCCCGAAGATCAACCCGCCGAGGGCGAGCACGCCGGCCACCGACCAGATGGCGGCGGTGGTGGCCAGGGCGGTCCCATCGGCGTCGTGCGCGGCTGCGGCGCCTCCGCCGAAGGTCCAGAGCCAGAGCCCGGGGACGACCGGACTGACCGCCGCCGCCCAGGTGCCGTCGGAGGTCCCGTCGGGGGTCCCGACGGGCGGCTGGTAGATCGGGCCTCTCCCCTCGGCGCCGATCGCGGCGTGGAGCAGCTCCCGCTCGGGCTCGGCGCCGGCCTCCAGCACGGCGTGGGCTCCGTCGGAGAGCAGGATCGGCGCGCCGGCCTTCTCGGCCAGCTTCCGGATCGCCGCGTCGTCAATCGGCTTGGCCAGCACCAGCACGGCCGGGATCTGCTTGTTGGGCAGGTCGACGCTGGCCGCCGCCGCGGCGAACGGCCACCCTTTCCCCATCACGATCTGCGCGACCACGTCGTGGTCCTCGCGCGCCTGTCGAATGAGGAGATCGGAGGCGAAGTCGGCGTTCTTCATCCCCTCGATCACGTCGAGCTTGTCCCCCTCGAAGGCGACGGCGTAGACCTTGAACGCGTTCCGGTAGGGCTCCCACCACTCCTCGGTGCGAAACAGATCCTGCAGCGTGGCGGCGTCGGCGTTCCCACGCAGCGCGGCGACGAGGCGCGGGTTGGAGGCGGCGTTCCGCGCTTCCAGCTTCAGCTCGCGAACGTGGGTGGTCAGCGCGTCGGTGGCCCGCATGCCGTTCGACTCCGCGACGCGGGCCGCCTCCTGTCGAACCGCCCGCGCCCGATTGGCCTCGACGGCGTGCGCGACCGCGAACGCCAGCGCCAGCACGGCGCCTGCAAAGAGCAGCGCGAGGGCTCTTTTCACCCGGCGATTCTTTCTCGCACCGGTCGCCGCGTCAACTCATGGTCTTCGCTGGCGAAGTTTCGGTCAGGGTCAGGGCGCGGCGAGCAATTTCTGCGCGTCGGCGATCAGCTGTCCGCCGTTGTGCAGCTTCAACCAGCCCGCGCTGTGCTCGGTGCGGGCGTAGACGTCTCCCGAGGAGGCCTCTGCCGCAGCGTCTTCGGAGACGCCCCCGGAGGCCTCGGCGCGCGCCAGCTCCATGTGGCCGACCGAGCTCTTGCCGTCGAAGTAGTCGACCCGCAGGACGACCGTCGGCTTGCCGCCGGCCGGCTCCTCACCGCGTCCCAGGATGTCGGAGGGGAACGCGCGCCAGACGGCGTCATGCCAGTTCTTGGCCATCTGATCGCGCTTGTCCGGGGTCTTGGCCGGCGCGAAGCCTGCCTTGGCGCGCGCCTCGCGATCGAGCTGGACGTACTCTTTCGACTTGCCGCCCGCGGCGAGCACCATCCGGTCGAAGTCCCCCTGCTCGAAGCTGTGGAGGCGCCGGTCGACGAGGTGGTTGGGGTTCTGCAGATCGGAGAGCATCCCGCGCGGCATCAGGTAGACGCGTCCGTCGCCGGTGTCGCGCAGGAAGGCCTCGCCGCCGGTCGCCTTGTCGGGCTGTCCAATGACGAAGTGGTGGACCTCCCCCTTGACCGTCACGTCGAGCTTGCGGGTCGGCGTTTCGAGCCCCAGTTCCTTGAGCTTGGCCGCGTCGAGCTGCCCGAACGCCCGTGGCGAGACGAGCGGCGCGAACTGGTCGAGCACCTTGCCGGCCTGGTCGGCACCCACCAGATCGCGTGGCGGGGCGGGGGGCGTCGGCGGCTTCGGCTTGGTGTCGGGCTTCGTCTTGGCGTCGGGCTTGGGCGCCTCCGCCGTCGGCACCAGGTGAATCCAGACCGGCGCATCCTTGTCGCCGTGACCGCGCTCGAAGTCGACGGCGTTGTGATCGTCCGTGTAGTGGACATGGGTGACGTCCATCTTGGTCGCGTCGATCACCGTCACCGACCCCGGCGCGTGCTCCGGCTGACGCTGCGAGGTGACGAGCGCCGCCAGGAGGCCGATGGCCGCCAGGCCCCCCTGGGTCGCTGCCGCGCGGCCGGTCATGACGTCGCTCCTTGCGTCGCGGCGGGCGAGGTCGGTGCGCCGGGCGCGGTGGGGCGTTTCTTGCGGCGGGTTCGCCGGGTGACCATCACCCCGGCGGCGAGCACCAGCGCGGGTCCGAGGAAGATCGTCCCGTAGAACCAGATCACGTCCTGCTTGCGCGTGTGCGAAACAGGAGCGTCGGCCTCGGTCGAGGTCTGACCGGTGAACGCCTCGTCGCCCATCAGCCAGTGGGAGACGTCGACGGCCAGCAGCTGATTGGCGGCCACCGGCAGCGCCTCGTCGTCGAAGAGGTCGGAGTCGGCGAGCACGAACACGCGGGCGTCCTTCTTGACCGCGGTCGCGGCCACCTCCCAGGCGCGGCGATCCTCGCCGGGGTCCGCCTGGAAGTTGCCGTTCTTGTCGGCGAACGTCGCGTGGTGCGCCTTGATGGGCGAATCGACGGTCACGCCGCTCTTGGCGGTGCGGTTGGCGTTGAGCCAGCCGGCGCCCGGGAGGATGATCGGCGCGCGCACGCCGAGGTGCTGCAGCGTCGTCACCGACGGATGCGAGCTGTAGGTGACGGTCACCAGGTTGGTCCGGTCGTTGTCCTGGTGGGTCCGGCGGGCGAAGGCCTGATCGTTGGCCAGCATGACGTCGTGGTACTCGAGATCGAGGGGCTTCAACACCTCGGGCATCGTGACGTGATTCTCGGGATCGAGCGCGATGAGCAGCCGGCCGCCGCGGTCGATGAAGCGGTTGAGCGCCGCCGACTCCTCGGGCAGGAACGGTTTCTGGGGGCCCATCACCATGACGACCGTGACGTCCTTGGGGACGTCCTGCATGAGGCCGTCGGCGGCGCCGAGGTAGCGGAAGTCGTAGTTCTGGTCGGCCAGCACGTCGCGGAACGTCTTGATGCCGGGGCGCTTGTCGGTGTCGTTGACGGGCTTTTCCCAGTTGCGCTCGCCGTGCCCCTGCGTGAAGGCGACCGTGCGCGGCGGCTTGACCATCAGCATGAGGCGCTGCTGGACCTCCTTGTCCAGCGTCCGCAGCGCGTTCTTGGCGCTCTCGATCTCGCGCGGCAGGCCGAGCTGCTCGTGGCGCGGGCCGCGCACGAACACGATCACGCCGTTGCTGGAGATGCCGTACTCCTTGGCCTTCAGCGGGTCGATGTCGAAGTCGTAGTGGGTGAGCTTCAGCTGGCCCGACTCGCGCGCCAGATCCTGCATGTAGTTGTCGACCTCCTCGCGGACCTCGCTCCCCTCGGGGAAGAAGACGGCGACCTCGATCGGCTGGTCGAGGTTGCGGACAATCCGGCGCGAGACCTCGCCCGGCCGGGTGGTGCGGAAGTAGGCCAGGTCGACCTTCTTGTCACGCTCGGAGGCGACGTAGGCGACCGTGAAGGCGAACACCAGCGCCGCCGCCAGGCCGAGGCCGGAGTACATCGCGTCGCGGACGCGGCCCACCTCGATCTTGGGGGCGCGGGCGATCTGCGCGTAGGAGAGCTCGATGAGCGCGATCGGCCAGGCGGCCGCCAGCCAGAGCACCGGCCAGAGCGCCGCCAGGGCCGTGGCTAGCTTGGGCGAGCCGTGCTCGAGCGGCTTCCCTTTCCCCAGCACCGTCGGCAGATCCGACTGGGCGAAGTAGAGCAGGACCGCCAGCAGGCCGAGCCCGTAGAGCCCGAGCAGCATCCGCTCGACCCGACGGCGATCGGGGGCGGCGCTCGAGGCGCGTGCGGCGCGGACCGCCATCGCGGCGATCACCAGGAGGAGGCCGCCAACGGTCGCCACGGCGCGCGCGCCGCCGGCGCCGATCATCCGCTCGCCGAAGAAGATGGCCAACATGCCGGCGCCCCAGAGCGCCGACCAGCGGGCGGAGGGCTTCGGCGCCGTGGTCATTTCCGTCATTTCCACCTCCGGCTCTCCATCACCCGGGTCGCCGCGAACAGCGCCACGTAGGTGACCATCAAGTAATAGACGACGTCCCGGAGATGCACGGCGCCGGACTGAAACGGGGGGAAGTGCTTGCCGTGCAGCGCCATCGAGACGAAGAGGTCGTTGAGCGGCCGCTCGGTCACCTTGCCGAGGAGCCAGCAGACGATGAGCGCCACCACGATGCAGCCCGAGAAGATCGCCGCCAGCACCTGCGTCCGCGCGATCGCCGACCCGAAGGTCCCGAGCGCCAGCGTGGCGCTGCCGAGCAGCAGGAGGCCCAGATACCCGGCCGCCATGTGGCCAATCGAGATCTTCCCGTTCACGAAGATCAGCGCCGGCATGTAGACCGAGGCCAGCGTGATCAGCGCCAGGAAGACGAAGGCGGAGAGGAACTTGCCGAGGACGATCTCCCAGTCCTGCACCGGCGACGAGGTCAAGAGGACCAGGGTGCCGGTCTGGCGCTCCTCGGCGAGGAGGCGCATCGAGATGAAGACGCTGGCGATGATCGTCGTGCCGCTGGAGAAATAAAAGAAGAGGCTGAGGACCTCGGCCGACAGCTTGTCCGGCCCCCCCAGGGCGAAAGCATTGAAGAGCAGCCCGTCGACGATGAGGACCGCCGCGGCGATGATGTAACCGGTCATCGACCGCAGGTAGGCCGACAGCTCGCGGCGCGCGATCAGCAGGGTCGCTTTCATTGAGGCGCCTCCGGGCCCTTGGTGAGCTTCAGGAAGATCGACTCGAGCCGCGCCGCGCCGCGGTCGATGCGCAGCAGATCGATGCCGTTGCCGATCAGCGCCCGCGCCACCTTGGGGCGCAGATCGGGCGCGCCCTGCAGGGAGAGCAGCGCCACGCCGTCGCCCTCTCTGATGAGGGTGCACTCGCCGATGCCGGTGACGGTGCGCGCCACCTCGATGGCCCGGCCGGCGCCGCCCACCACCTCGACCTCGATGGTCCCGCCGCCGCCGAGCTGCGTGGCCAGATCCTGCTCGCTCCCTTGGGCGACGATCTCGCCGTTCTGGATGACCAGCAGGCGGTCGCAGGTCTGGCTGATCTCGGAGAGGATGTGGCTCGACAGGAGGATGGTGTGCTCGCCGCGGAGCACCTTGATGGTGGCGCGCATCTCGACGATCTGCACCGGGTCGAGGCCGCTCGTCGGCTCGTCGAGGATGAGGAGCTTGGGCTTGTGCACCAGCGCCTGGGCCACGCCGACCCGCTGCCGGTAGCCGTGTGAAAGGCTGGAGATCAGCTGGTCGTGCACGTCGCGGGTGGCGGTCTTCTCCTCCGCTTCGGCCACGGCGCGCGGCGCGTCGCCGGAGGGGACGCCGCGCAGCTCCGCCGCGAAGGTCAGGTAGCGCCCGACGGTCATCTCGCCATAGAGCGGCGGCGTGTCGGGGAGAAACCCGATGCGGCGCCGCACCGCGTGCGGATCGCGGGCGATGTCGATCCCGTCGACGGTGACCTCACCGGCGGTTGGCAGCAGCACGCAGCCGAGGATCTTCAGCGTCGTGGTCTTGCCGGCGCCGTTGAGGCCCAGAAAGCCGATGACCTCACCGCGATCGATCGCGAAGTTGAGATCGTGAATGGCGGCGTGCTCGCCGTAGTACTTGGTCAGTCCTTTGACTTCAATCATGAGGGCAAGAGTGGGATGGGGGGCTCTGAGTCGGAGGCGGAGAGTTCGGGGCCAGAATTATGCACGAAGTCTTGCGAGCGTAAAATCCTGGAACGGGGACTCTTATTCCCGTCCCAGTGTGCTAGCTTGCTCCCGCCATGTGCGGGGTGATCGGCGTCTTTGGACACCCGGAAGCGGCGAACCTGGCCTACCTCGGCCTGTACGCCCTCCAACACCGTGGGCAGGAATCGGCCGGCATCGTGGCCACCGACGGTGAAAAGCTCCGTTCCGTGCGGGAGATGGGGCACGTCAACGACATCTTCACCGCCGATCGGCTGAAGGAGCTGCCGGGCCACGCCGCCATCGGGCACGTGCGCTACTCGACCGCGGGCGACTCGTCCAAGCGGAACGCCCAGCCGATCGCCGTCGACTACGCCGGCGGTTCGGTGGCGCTCGGCCACAACGGGAACCTCGTCAACGCGGTCGAGCTGCGCGAGCGGCTGGAGGCGGACGGCGCCATCTTCACGACCACCTCCGACACGGAGGCGATCGTCCACCTCATCGCCCACTCGCGCGAGCGGACGCTCCCGGAGCGGGCGGCCGATGCGCTTCGTCAGGTCCGTGGCGCCTACTCGCTGGTGTTCCTGACCGAGGATTCGGTGGTGGCGGTGCGCGATCCGATGGGCTTCCGCCCCCTGGCGATCGGCAAGACCAAGGACGGTACCTGGATCGTCTCCTCCGAGACCTGCGCCTTCGAGCTGCTGGGGGCGGATTTCGTGCGCGACGTCGCCCCGGGCGAGATGGTGATCATCGATCGCAATGGCCTGCGCAGCGAGCACCCGTTCGGCACGGAGCAGAACCACCGCTGCGTCTTCGAGTGGGTCTACTTCGCGCGCCCCGACTCGAGCATCGACGGCCGGTCGGTCTACCGGGCGCGCGAGCGGATGGGGCGCCGGCTCTCGATCGAGCACCCCGTCCCCGCCGACGTGGTCATTCCGGTGCCCGACTCCGGGGTGGCGGCCGCCATCGGGTACGCCCGGGAGAGCGGCATCCCCTACGACCAGGGGCTGATGCGCTCTCATTATATGGGGCGCACCTTCATCGAGCCGTCCCAGCAGATTCGACACTTCGGCGTGAAGCTGAAGCTGTCGCCCGTGCGCGAGGTCCTGGCCGGCAAGCGGGTGGTGGTCGTCGACGACTCGATCGTGCGCGGCACGACCTCGCAGAAGATCGTCGGGATGATTCGCGGCGCCGGCGCGAGCGAGGTCCACATGCGGATCAGCTCGCCGCCGACAGTCGGCCCCTGCCGTTACGGGATCGACACGCCGACCAGCGAGGAGCTCATCGCCTCGGCGCACACGACGGAGGAGATCCGGAAGTACGTGGGCGCCGATTCGCTCGGCTACCTCTCGCTCGAGGGGCTGTTCGCCTCCGTCAACGGCGTCCGCGAGGAGGGGCAGGGGGGATTCTGCGACGCCTGCTTCTCGAACAACCAGCCGATCAACATCCAGCAGCCGGCCCGCCTGCGGCAGCTCCGGCTGATCAGCGCCTAGACGGCCAGGGGAACGAAAGGCCCTCTCGTGGCGACGATCGCCGATTCGGTCGAGGTGGTCGAGGGGCCGTCGCCGGACGCCGAGGCGCTCGACGCCCGGATCGAGGAGCTGCGGCGGCGATTCCCGCGCGCGATCGTCGACCGCTACCTGGCCCTGTTGCCCGCCATGGGCGCGCGCGTCCTCGTCGCGCCCGGTGCCGCGGTGGTCGGCGACGTGCGGCTCGCCGACGACGCCTCGGTCTGGTACGGCTGTGTCCTGCGCGGCGATCTGGCGAAGATCACCGTCGGCGCGCGGACCAACGTCCAGGATGGGTCGGTGCTGCACGTCGCCGACAACGGTCCCTGCGTCATCGGCGCCGACGTCATCGTCGGCCATCGCGCCATGCTGCACGCCTGCCGCGTCGACGACGCCTGCCTCATCGGCATGCAGGCGACGGTGCTCGACGACGCGGTCATCGGTGCCGGCTCGGTCATCGGCGCCGGGGCGCTGGTCACCCAGCGCACGGTGATCCCGCCCCGCAGCCTGGTTCTCGGTGTCCCCGGCAAGGTGGTCAAGACCCTGACCGACGCCGAGGAGAAGTTTCACCGCGCCCACGCCGCCAAGTACGTCCGCCTCAAAGAGAACTACCTCCGCGACGCGCTTCGGGCTGAGCCGGAACGGCGCTAGTCGCGGGCCCTCGGGCGCGCACAACCGGAGCTCGCGTGGCTCCGAGCACGGAGTATGCGTCTGCCAAAGGACGGGTGGCTCCTGTCCATGAATCCGTGTACGCTTCAACGAAGAAGACCGACCTGGAACGGCAACTTCGGTCGCTCGGCTGGTGGTTGCACCGGCAGGGTGGAGGTCACGAGATCTGGACGAACGGGGAAGCTGTAAAAGCCGTGCCGCGACATCGAGAGATCGCAGAACAAACCGCTCGTTCAATTCTCAGGGTTGCGACGCTCAATCCTGGAGCAAGGCTGCGATGAAACTCGAGGGGAAGATCTGGAAGAGCTCGACGAGCCGATACTGGCTGGCTGAGGTTCGCGATCTGGATCTCGTGACTCAAGGAACGAGTCGCCGAGACGCAGCCGAACTGCTTCGCGATGCCATCGAGTCGTTGGTGAATCGGGCCGGTTTTCTCGTTAACGTCGAAACGGCTCGCGACGGTCGTTGCACGATCGGTTCGAACGATGACGCCATCTTGGTGGCATTCATGCTGCGCGCGCTCCGAGCCCGGGAGGGGCTCTCGGTGCGTGAGGTCGCCAGCCGGCTTGGGGCCAAGTCTCCCAATGCCTATGCGCAGTACGAGACCGGCCGCGTGGCGCCGAGCATTGGCACTCTCAGCCGGCTCCTGGCTGCGTTGAATCCGGAGTTCGACGCGGTCCTTCGCGTCGCCTGACCCGTACACTAGGACGGTGGTGAGAACGCGCGCGGCGACGGTTCGGAGTCGGCGATCGTGGATCCCCTGACGCTCGCGGTGGCGACGCCGGTGCACGGCGGCGGCCTCGATCTCCTCACCGAGCTGGCGCTCATCATGTGCGTCGCCGCCGTCACCACGGCGCTGTTCCAGCGGCTGAAGCAGCCGGTGGTCCTCGGCTACTTGCTGGCCGGGATGCTGGTCGGGTCGCACCTTGCCGTCCCGCTGTTCGCCGACGAAGGGGCGGCGCGCGATCTCTCCGAGCTGGGCATCGTCCTCCTGATGTTCTCGCTGGGGCTCGAGTTCAGCCTCCGCAAGTTGATTCGGATCGCGCCGACGGCCGGCATCGTCGCGGTGATCGAATGCAGCCTGATGCTGGCCGTGGGCTACTTGATCGCGCGCGCGATCGGCTGGACCGGCTTCGAGAGCCTCTTCGCCGGGGCGGCGCTGGCGATCTCCAGCACCACCATCATCGCCAAGGCCTTCGCCGAGCAGAAGGTGCCGAAGACCCGTTCGGAGATCGTGCTCGGGATCCTGATCGCGGAGGATCTGATCGCGATCCTCATCCTGGCGGTGCTCACCGCCGCGGCCTCGGGGGCGCGGCTCGAGGCGGCCGCCCTGGCCCGCACCGTCGGCCGGCTGGCCGGCTTCTTGGCGGTGCTGCTGGCGGTGGGCATGCTGGTGGTCCCCCGCCTGGTGCGCGCGTTGGTCCGCCTCGGCCGCGCGGAGACGACCGTGGTCGCGACGGTCGGGATCTGCTTCGCCTTCGCGTTGCTGGCGCGCAAGATGGGTTACTCGGTGGCGTTGGGCGCCTTCCTGGGCGGCGCGCTGGTGGCCGAGTCGGGCGAGGCCAAGATCATCGAACACCGGCTAGAGCCGGTCCGCGATCTCTTCGCGGCGATCTTCTTCGTCTCGGTGGGGATGCTGATCGACCCGCAGGTGATCTGGACCCACGCCGGCACGGTGCTGCTCTTCTCGGCGGTCGTGGTGGTGGGGCGGCTCGTGGGGGTCACTGTGGGCGCCTTCGTCGCCGGGTACGGGATCCCCACTGCGGTGCAGACGGCGCTCTCGCTCGGCCAGATCGGGGAGTTCTCGTTCATCATCGCCGGCGTCGGGCTCACCTTCGGCGTGACGCGTGCGTTCCTCTACCCGATCATGGTCGCGGTCTCGGCGGTGACGACGCTGCTGACGCCGTTCCTGATCCGGATCTCGGGGCGGGTGGGGGCCCTCATCGATCGCCGCCTGCCGCACACGCTGCAGACCTACGCCGCGCTCTATGGGGCCTGGGTGCAGGGCCTCCGGGCGACAGGCGAGCGCAAGGGCGCCTGGTCGAAGATCCGCCGCCGGGCCGCCCTCCTGATCCTGGACGCCGCCCTGGCGGCCGGGATCGTGATCGGCGGGGCCGTCGCGTCGCGGAGACTGGCCGGCTGGGCCGCGCGTGCGGCGGGCGTCGCGCCGGCGCTCGCGCGCACCGGGCTCATCGCGGTCACGGTGGCGCTGCTGGTGCCGTTCGTGCTGGGCGCGGTGCGGACGGCGCGCGCTCTGGCGGTGGCTCTGGCGACCGAGGCGCTGCCCGGACCCGGCTCCCCCGAGTCGCTCGATCTGGCGGCGGCGCCGCGCCGGGCGCTCCTGGCGACGCTGCAGATCGCGATCCTGCTGGTGGTCGGCGTGCCGCTGGTGGCGGTGACGCAGCCGTTCCTGCCGCGGTTCGAAGGAATGGCGATCCTGCTCGTCTGTCTCGCGCTGCTGGCCCTGGCGCTCTGGCGCAGCGCCGCCAACCTGCAGGGGCACGTCCGGGCCGGGGCGCAGGTCCTTCTGGAGGCGCTGGCGGCGCAAAGTGGGCTGGACGCCGCAGGCGCCTCGCACGGGTCCGGCGGTCAGCACGTCCCGACCGAGCTGCCCGGCCTGGGGAACGCCCGTACCTTCAGGCTCGCCGCCGAGTCCCGCGTCATCGGCCGCACGCTGCGCCAGCTCGACCTGCGGGGGCTGACCGGAGCGACGGTGATCGCCATCGATCGCGAGCCGGCGGACGTCATCTACCCCACGGCGGACGAGACGCTGCGCTCGGGTGACACCTTGGTGGTGACCGGCGCCGCCGAGGCGGTGGAGGCGGCCGAAGAGCTGCTTCGCTAGGAGGGCGTTGCCGTGGGGCAGCGGTGAGCGAAGCGAACTATCAACATTGGCCCGACGACGTGCCGCCCGATAGGCGGCTTAGCGCCTCGTCGTGCCGACGTCGTGCTATCTTGCGCGCCATGGAAATCGGACCCCTGCGAGAACGCGTGTCGAAGCTGCAGAGCCGACTCGAGGTTCTCCGGGGGCATCTTTGACATCGCCGGCAAGAAGCGCCGGATAGCGGAGCTCGACGACCAGACCGGCGCCGAAGGGTTCTGGAACGCCGCCGACAAGGCGCAGACCGTGCTGCGCGAGCAGGCGCGCCTCAAATCCTCGGTGGACTCCTTCGACACGCAGTTGAAGACGCTCGAGGACGCGGGCGTGCTCATCGACATGGCCGACGAGGCCAAGGACGAGGCGACGGCGGTCGAGGCGGCGGCCACCCTCACGGCGATCGAGGAGGCCGTCTCCAAGATCGAGTTTGCGCGCATGCTGTCGGGCCCCTACGACCGGCAGGGGGCGCTCGTCAGCGTCAACGCCGGCGCCGGCGGCACCGAGAGCCAGGACTGGGCGGCGATGCTGATGCGCATGTACGCCCGCTGGGCCGAGCGGAAAGGCTTCAAGCTGGAGGAGCTCGACCGGCAGCCGGGTGACGAGGCGGGGATCAAGAGCGCCACCATCGGCGTGGAAGGGGAGTGGGCCTACGGCTGGTTGCGCGCCGAGGCAGGCGTGCACCGGCTGGTTCGGATCTCACCGTTCGACGGGCAGGCGCGGCGGCACACCTCGTTCGCCAGCGTCTTCATCTATCCGGACATCGACGAGACCATCAAGGTCGAGATCGACGAGAAGGATCTGCGCATCGACGTCATGCGCTCGGGCGGCGCCGGGGGCCAGCACGTCAACAAGACCGAATCCGCGGTGCGCGTCACGCACATCCCGACCGGGATCGCCGTGCACTCCGACGGCGAGCGATCGCAGCACAAGAACAAGTCGACCGCGATGCGCATCCTGCGCTCGAAGCTGTTCGAGGTCGAACAGAAGAAGCAGGAGGAGAAGATGGGCAACATCCACGCCCAGAAGAAGGCGATCGAGTGGGGGAGCCAGATCCGGTCGTACGTGTTGGCCCCCTACAAGCAGGCGAACGACCATCGGACTGGCCTCAAGGTCAGCAACGTCGATGCCGTTCTGGACGGCGACATCGACCAGTTCATGGTCGCCACGCTGCTGGAGCTGGCGGGCGATCCGACCGCCCAGGCCAAGGTTCCGCCGCCGGATGACGATGAGGTGTGATTCACTCACACAGCTGAAATAAATCCTTAGATCTGTGGATTAACTTGTTAAATCGAAGCAACTGCGCGGTGTTATGCGGCTGCGGGTTGTTGACATCTCGTGGAGAGAAATGGCCGACGAACGAGAGCTGATTGAAGAACGCCAAAAAAAGGCCGCGGAAATTCGCGCCCTTGGTGGAAATCCATATGCCAACGGCTTCGTGCCGACGCACACGGCGGCCGAGATTTTGGCCAAGTTTGCCGGCGTCGCGCCGCCGCCGCCCCCCGCCGGGGATGACGGAAAGGCGGGCCCGCCGCTGCTCACCGATGACGACTTTGCAGTGGCCGGGCGCATCGTGGACTTCCGGTCGTTCGGGAAGATGGCCTTCGCGAAGCTGCTCGACCGCAGCGGGCAGATCCAGGTCCAGATCCGCAAGGATCTCCTCGGCGAGGCCGAGTTCGCGCTCTGGAAAAAGGCGGAGCGCGGCGACTTCATCGGCGTGGTCGGCAGCCCGGCGATCATGAAGACGGGCGAGCTGACCATCGTGGCCGAGAGCGTGCGGATCCTGACCAAGGCGACGCGGCCGCTGCCCGAGAAGTTTCACGGCCTGTCGGACACCGAGGTCCGCTACCGCCAGCGCTACGTCGACCTGGTGGCGAACCCCGAGGTGCGCGAGGTGTTCCGCAAGCGGAGCGCCCTCGTGCGCAGCATTCGCAGCTTCCTCGACGCGCGCGGGTTTCTCGAGGTGGAGACGCCGATGCTGCACGGGATCGTAGGCGGCGCCGCGGCGAAGCCGTTCAAGACCCACCACAACGCGCTCGACCTCGATCTCAACATGCGGATCGCGCCCGAGCTGCACCTGAAGCGGCTGGTCGTCGGCAGCTTCGAGCGGGTCTACGAGATCGGCCGCAACTTCCGCAACGAGGGGCTGTCGCGCCAGCACAACCCCGAGTTCACGATGCTGGAGTTCTACCAGGCCTACGCGACCTACGCCGACCTGATGGTGCTGACCGAGACGCTGTTCCGCGAGCTCTCCCGCGAGCTGGCCGGCGGCGAGGAGATCACCTATCAAGGTCAGAAGGTCAGCTTCGCCGGCGACTGGCCGCGCATCCCCATGAAGGACGCGATCGTGACCGCCTCGGGCGCCGGCCTCCTGCCGGCGGGGCTGGAGCGGGCGGTGCTGGACGACGGCGCCGCGCTCTCGAGGTGGCTCACCGACAGCGGGCTCACCGACGGCAAGAACGAGCTCGGCGCGGTGCTGCGCAAGGCGGAGTCGCACGGCGAGCGGGTCGGCGCTCTCTTCGACTACGCGGGTGAAAAGGCGCTCCCGGCCGATCGTCCCGCCTTCGTCACCGAGTACCCGGCCGAGACCTCGCCGCTGTCGCGCCGCAACGACGCCGATCCGAGCCGCGTCGACCGCTTCGAGCTCTTCATCGTCGGCCGCGAGCACGCCAACGCCTTCTCGGAGCTGAACGATCCGGCCGATCAGCGGGCGCGCTTCCAGGCGCAGGTCGACGCCAAGGCGCACGGGCGGGACGAGACGATGGACTACGACGAGGATTACTGCCGGGCGCTCGAGTACGGGCTGCCGCCGACGGCGGGGGAGGGGATCGGGATCGATCGCCTCGCCATGCTGCTCACCGATCAGCCGTCGATTCGCGACGTGATCCTTTTTCCGCTGCTGCGCCCAGAGCGCGAGTAGGGTTCAACCCCAATGCTGCAGCCGGGGTTCGAGTGGTTCATCGCCTGGCGCCACCTGCGCGATCCGGAGCGCCGCTCCCGCCGGACGCTGGTGGTGGGGCTGGCCGCGCTCGCGGCCGGGGGGCTCTGCTTCCTGGCCGCCGCGCTCGTTCCGCGGTTCATGCACGTTCACGCGCGCGCGCCGGGCGAGTGGATGGAGGTTCACCCGCTGCTGGTGGTCGAGCGGCTGCGCACGACCGGCATGGTCGCCGTCGCTGCCGGTCTCCTGTTGACGCTGCTGGGGGCGCTCTTCGCCTTCTTCACGGTCTTCACGGCCGTCTCGATCTTCGGCGTGTTCCTCGGCACCGGCGCGCCGATCATCGCGCTCTCGGTCATGTCGGGATTCGAGGCCGACCTCAAGGGAAAGATCCGCGCCACCAAGGCCGACGTGGTGATCGAGACGGGTGATGACCGGCCGTTCACCAACTGGGTGGAAGTTGACGGAAAGATTGCCGGTATTCCGAACGTCGTCGGCTCGATGCCGTACATCGAGACCGAGGTGATCATCAAGCACGCCACCAACCCGGCCGGGATGGGGATCATCCTGCGGGGGATCGATCCGGCGCGCGCCCCCTACGTCCTCGGCCTCGAGCACACGATGCAGGAGGGGAAGATCGCCTACCTGCAGCACCCGGAGCAGATCCCCACCGACGACGGTGATTTCCTGCGCGACAGCGCCGGCCAGGCCGGCGACAGCGCCAGTCCGCTCTTCCCGCCGCCGCCTCCTGACCAGGCGGCCAAGGGCAAGCCGGCCCAGGGAGCCCCGAAGGATTTGTCGAAGGATCTCTCGAAATCTCCGTCGAAGTCTGGGTCGAAGGCTCCGTGGCAGGGTCCGTCCACCGATTCTGAAAAGCCGGCGGCGCGGCCTCCTCTGCCGCCCCGGGCCGCCGTCCCCGGCATCCTCCTCGGCGACGAGCTCTATCAACATACGTTGCGCGTCTTCGTCGGCAGCGACGTCGACATCGCCTGCCCGATGTGCGGCGTCGGTCCGATGGGGCCGATGCCCAAGCTGAAGCCGTTCCGCGTCGCCGGGCACTTCTACACGGGCATGTACGAGTTCGACTCCAAGCTGGCGTACGTCGCGCTCGCGGACGCGCAGAAGTTCCTCGGCACGCCGGGAGAGGTGACGGGGATCGAGATCCGGACCACCACGCCCGAGGCGGCCCGGGACGTGGCCGACGAGATCGCCCGGCGCCTCGGTTCCGGCTACGAGGTCCGGACCTGGGAGGAGCTCAACCGTGGCCTCTTCGCCGCGCTCAAGCTGGAGAAGGTGGCGATGTTCGTGGTGCTGACCTTCATCGCGCTGGTGGCGTCGTTCTCCATCGTCTCCAACCTGATCATGTTGGTGACCGAGAAGGCGCGCGAGGTGGCGATCCTCAAGTCGATGGGGGCGCGCGACGGCGCCATCCTGCGGGTCTTCTTCGCCGAGGGGCTCTACATCGGCCTCCTCGGCGTGGTGCTGGGGCTCGGCCTCGGGGTCGGGGGCTGCCTGCTGCTGTCGCACTACGGCTTGCCGCTCGATCCGGACGTCTACTACATCCAGAAGCTGCCGGTGGTCATGCGCGCCAGCGAGATCGCGGCCGTCAACCTGGCGGCGCTCGGCCTCTGCTGCCTGGCGACGCTCTACCCGGCGATGCTGGCGTCCCGGATGCGGCCGGTGGACGGTCTGCGGTACGAGTAGCGGGCGGCGGCTACTCGACGACCGGCGCCTCGAGCGGACCGAATTTGCGCTGATTCCACCGACGAACGAGGCCCCGAAACAGCGCTGACAACCTGATCGGGTAGATCGACGTCTCTTCGACGGTCTCTTCGCCGAGCGCGCCCCAGCGGGATTTCCAGGCGCTCTCTCCCGGGGGGAACTCGAGGCGGTCGAACCCGCGCACGATCGCCTCCCGGATCACCTCGGCGGTGATGATCGTGAGCGGACTGTACCGACGCCAGCGCTCATCGTAGCCGGAGTAGTAAACCGATATGCAGCGCTCTGCTTCGACGAAGGCCTGAACGGCCACCGTCTCGCCCGCGACCTTCAATGAAACGAGCGAGACCTGATCCCGCCGGGCCAGACGTTGAAACCAGCCGCGCAGAAACGACGCTTCGGTCTCTCCCGGCAGGTGATTCCTGTGCGAAGGCCCCGCCTTCGATTCGCTGCGCTGCCGGTGGAGCCTGATCAGGTGCTCGGTCGCCATCACCACCTCGGCCAGCGAGCGGGCGGTCTGGATCTTCCAGGGACCGATCTCGCGGGTCAGGCGGCGCGGATAGTAGGCGATGTTGTCCCGCATCGATTTGGAGAGCCCCGACTCGAAGCTCGGCCAGGCAGCCGGGAGCGGCAGCGTCATGGGAAGATCGCGCCGCCGGGTCACCTCGACGTTGTCGAGGCGCTGCGAAAGGGCGAGCGAAGCGCGGGCGGCGCTCTGTCTGCTGCGGACTCCGTGCACGACGGCGATGTCCCACTCTCTGTTGCGCGCGTCCGCGGCGATGCGAGAGACCAGCATTCGGGCGGCGAGCTGTTCGTAGCCCTGGCGAAGGATCGCGATCGGCTCGTCCGTCAGCGTCTCCATGGAATGGCTTCGCCCGAAAGGTTGCAGCGTCATTCCCAGGCTGGACTGGCCGAGCGAGTGCTCCTCGAACAGGGGGGTCAACCCGATCACGCCGGCCCGACCGTCGACGGCGACGACCACCGTGAAGCGTCCGGTGGCGCCGCCCGCTCTGGCGATCACGAACCGATTGAGCCATTCGACCGCGAAGTCCCAGGACTGGAAAGCGGTCGGGCTTCGCGAGCCGGCGCAGAGCTCCCGCCAGATCTCTTCCAGGGCGAAGAACCCATCCGGTGTCGCGATGGCGTGACAACCCGGAGGGAGATCTACCGATCGGGTCCCCAGCGGATGCACGAGACCCTTGCCGCCGACGGGAGAAAGCGCCTCGGCCAAGCGCGCGCTTCCCCGAGCGAACGTCATCGTGGGTCCACTATGCCACATTGTCGTCTTTGTCACATAGTCGTCCCGCGACAGACAGGCAGATTACGTTCGGCTCTTACGTCGAAGGCACGTTTGTGGGACAACCGCTCCCCGCGAGCTCGCTTTTTTGACCAAACAGGAAAAAGGCTCATGAAGATTCACCGGCAGTTGCGAGACCGGGTCCGTCAAGTTCTGCGGGCGGTGGGTGAGATCCGACCCCTGGTGCCGGTCCTCTACGACCCCCGCGTGCGCCGGCTGTTGGGGCGGTTGCCTGGCGGCGGCTCGCTTTACGGCTACGGATGGGAGCGCCGGCATCCGTTCGACCACGCCAATGGAACCGATACCAGCGGCTTCGTGGACCCGAAGATCATCGGCGCCCACACCGATCACCCCGCTCTGGCCCACGCCGCCGGCTATGCCGGGTCGCATCCCAGCGTGATCCGCGCGGCGCTCGACGCATTGCCCCCGCTGAAGAATGCCACGTTCATCGACCTCGGATGCGGCAAGGGGCGGCCAATGCTGGTCGCGGCGGAGCGCCCATTCCGGGAGGTGATCGGTGTCGACCTCTCCGCAGAGCTGGTCGAGGTTGCGCGCGCCAACGCCGCCATCATGCAGGCGCGCCAGAGCGGGCGAGCACCCATTCGCGTCGTGGTGGGCGATGCCGCCAACTACCCGCTTCCGTCTGGGGACGTGGTGTTGTTCCTCTACAACCCGTTCGGCGCCCCCCTCGTCGTGCAATTTCTGGCGACGGTGGCGCGGGCCATCGAGGCCGAGCAGCGAGCCATCTACATCATCTATTACAACCCGGTGCACGGGGCGCTGTACGACGCCGCGCCGTTCTTGACCCGCCGCTGGGCCCGCATGCTCCCCTGCGCCAGGAACGAGCTCGGCTACGGTCCTGATCCCGGGGATGCGGTCATCATCTTCCAGGGGGGCAACGCGCCTGCTCCTGTCGAACGCGCCGACATGCGAATCGTCGTGACCATTCCGGACACGCGGGCCGAGCTGATTCCATAGCCGGGCAACCTCCGGCAAGTGCGCGGAGTCTCAGGAAATAAGGCTTATGGCGTCGTTGACACCTGCGGGGGCGCCGACTAATTTGGCGCACCCCATGACGACGACCATCTCGCCCGCTGCGTTCGAAGGGGACGCGCGCGGCGGGGCGCGGGTGCAAGTGCGCGGTCTTTCGAAGGCTTTCGAGCATGGCGGCCGGACGATCGACGTGCTGCGGGGGCTCGACTTCGATCTCGGTCCCGGCGAGATGGCCTCGGTGGTCGGCGCCTCGGGGGTCGGCAAGTCGACGCTGCTCCAGGTTCTGGGAACGCTCGACGCGCCGTCGGCCGGGACAATCACCTTCGACGGCGTCGACGTGACGGCGATGAACGCCACCCGGCTGGCGGAGTTCCGCAACCAGGAGATCGGCTTCGTCTTCCAGTTCCATCACCTCCTGCCCGAATTCACCGCGCTCGAGAACGCCATGATGCCGGGGCTCATCCTGCGGATGCCGCGTCGGCTCTGCGCCGAGCGGGCGGCGGCCATGCTGGCGCGCATCGGCCTCGCCGACCGGCTCACGCACCGCCCGGGCGAGCTGTCGGGCGGCGAGCAGCAGCGGGTGGCCCTGGCGCGCGCGCTTCTGCTGCGGCCGCGGCTCCTCCTGGCCGACGAGCCGACCGGGAACCTCGACACCAAGACCGGGCGCGAGATCCACGAGCTCTTCTTCGAGCTCAATCGTGAGCTCGGGACCACCATCCTCATCGTCACGCACAACGACGAGCTGGCGCAGAAGACGCCGCGCCGGTTGCGTATGGCCGACGGCCTGATTGTCGAACGGGAATAGCTGCTGCCCGCGATGAGCCTCCGCCGTTTCAGCATCGCTGCCGCGATCCTGCTCGCCGTCCTCGGGCCGAGGGCGCGCGTGCAGGCGCAAGCGGAAAACCCTTCAGGGGACAGGTCGACCGACAAATCGGGCGAAAGCGAAAAGCCTTCCGAGGAGAAGCCGGCCGGGGCGGCGCCGAACCTGAAGGTCGTCAAGGTTTCGTTCCGCGGGAACCGCAAGGTCGAGGACGACGCCATCAAGGTGAACCTCAAGACCGCCCCCGGCGTCACGCTGACCCAGGAGATGGTGCGCGACGACGTCCGCGCCATCTGGAAGATGGGCTACTTCGAGGACATCGAGGTGGAGGTCAGCGAGGGGAAGAACAGGGGACAGGCAGGCAGCACCGTCACCTTCGTCCTCAAGGAAAAGCCGGCCATCAACAAGATCTATGTGGCCGGCAACGACGAGGTCTCGCTCTCCAAGATCAACGAGGTCCTCGACATCAAGAAGGACCAGATCCTCGACCTCGCCAAGATCAAGAAGAACGTCGAGAAGATCAAGGACGCCTACGTCGAAAAGGGCTTCTACATGGCGGAGGTCTCCTACGAGATCAAACGCGACAGCTCCGCGACGGTCGACGTCTGGTTCCACGTCCGCGAGAACAGCAAGGTAGAAGTCCGCCGGGTGAACTTCGTCGGCAACCAGGCGATGACCGACGCCGAGCTGCGCGGGGTGATCTCGACGCAGGAGGGGAACATCCTCTCGCTGCTCACCTCCGCGGGGACCTACCGGGAAGACGTCTTCCAGCGCGACCTCCTCCTCATCCAGGCGCACTACTGGGACCACGGCTACGTGCAGGTGAAGGTCGGCAGCCCTCTCGTCGAGCTGTCGCCCGACAAGCAGTCGATGTACATCACCATCAACATCGAGGAGGGGCCGCAGTACCGCCTCGGCAAGGTCGACGTGACCGGCGATCTCCTGATGCCGCGGGAGTACTTCCTCTCGCGCGTCTCGGTCAAGAGCGGCGAGATCTTCAACCGCTCCAAGCTCTCGGACGATCTGCAGAAGCTGACCGACTACTACAAGGACCGCGGCTACGCCTACGTCAACGCCTCCCCCTCGACGCCGGTCAACGAGAAGGCGCGGGTGGTCGACGTCTTCTTCGAGATTCAAAAGGGAGAGCTCGTCACCGTCAATCGGATCAACATCCGCGGCAACAACAAGACGCGCGACAAGGTCATCCGCCGCGAGCTCCGCCTCGCCGAGGGGGATACCTACAACCAGACGTTGCTCGACTACTCGAAGAAGCGGGTGAACGCGCTCGGCTACTTCGAGAAGGTCGAGATGTCGACCAAGCGGGGGCCGACCGACGACAAGCTGGACGTCAACTTCGAGGTCGCCGAGCGCCCGACCGGGACGTTCCAGATCGGCGCCGGGTTCTCCTCGGTGGAGAACTTCATCGCCCAGGCCCAGATCTCGCAGAACAACCTGTTCGGGCGGGGGCAGCTCCTCACCCTGCAGGCGCAGCTCTCCAGCCTCCGACGCCTCTTCCTGCTGCAGTTCCAGGACCTCTACTTTCTGGACACCAACTGGACCTTCGGCTTCAACCTGTTCAACCAGCAGCAGTTTCTCTATTCGTTCATCCGCAATTCCACCGGCGGAAGCCTCACCTGGGGCTACCTCCTGGCGGAGGATCTGCGACTGCTCGTGACGTACAAGCTGGAGCAGGTCAGCATCGGCACCAGCCTGTCCGGTTTCGGCGGCGGGTTGTTCGGAACGCCCACCATCGGCGTCCCCATCACCACCAGTGGGATCGCCAACCTGTTCCGCTCCGGGATCACCTCATCGGTTCGCGGGACGCTCTCGTACGACTCGCGCAACGACCGCATGTTTCCCAGCCGCGGCTGGTACAACACCATCTCCGCCGAGATCGCCGATCCCGACGTGACGTTCTCCCAGAACGTCTTCAACCGCTACGAGGGCGTGACCCGCTTCTTCTATCCGGTCTGGGGCCCGTTCGTGTTCCGCGCCAAGCTGGAGGGAGATCTGATCGTCAGCCGCGACCCGCGCGGCGTGCCGATCTTCGAGCGTTACTTCACGGGCGGCATCTACAACATCCGCGGGTTCGCCCCGCTGTCGCTGGGGCCGGTCATCCGGTCGCTGTCGTCGCAGTCTCCCGACGGCTCGCTCAACACCTTCTTGGTCGGCGGCAACGTGCAGGTGATCGCCAACGCCGAGGTCGAGTTCCCCATCTTCGACAAGGTGGGCATCCGCGGTGTCGTGTTCGCCGACGGCGGCAACGCCTTCAACCTGGAAGATCAGTACTGCAAGCTGAAGCCGTTCAACGTCCCCAACAGCAAGAACCCTTGCCTGGGCCCGCTCAACATCGACGCCTACCGCGCCAGCTGGGGGTTCGGCTTCCGCTGGTTCTCGCCCATCGGCCCCCTCCGCTTCGAGTGGGGCATCCCGTTTTGGACCCTCCCCGGCGAGCAGCCAATCGTCTTCGAATTCACAATCGGCAATTTCTTTTAGATGGGAACCCTGGGAGGGTTCCCAAACCCTCCCGCGATGGGGTCGGGCCGGCGGAGCCGTCCCGCCCCCGACGCGATCGATGGGACCGCGACGGGCGTCCGTGGCGGGTCTCCAAAATCGCTTAATTTTCTCACAAACGTGTTAAGCAAACGGCCGGTGAAGGAGATGAAAATGTCACGCGTATCACGTTTCTTGGTTCTGGCGGTCCTCTTGCTGGGGTCGTCCGCGGCGTTCGCCGAGGACTTCAAGCTCGGGTTCGTCGACATGCAGCGCGCGCTCAACGAGACCGACGACGGCCGCAAGGCCAAGGCGGCGCTCAAGAAGGTGTTCGATCAGAAGCAGAAAGAGCTCGACGAACAGCAGGCGGCGCTCAAGAAGGACATCGAGGACCTCGACAAGAAGCGGACGCTTCTCCCCGCCGACCAGGTGCGCGAGAAGGAGGGTGAGCTGCAGCAGCGGATGCAGAAGGTGCAGCAGACCTACCTGCGCCACCAGCAAGATCTCTCCGCCAAGGAGCAGGAGGCGACGGCCAAGATCTACGAGCGCATGAACAAGATCATCGCCAAGATCGCCGCCTCGGAGAACTTCTCGATGATCGCGGACAAGTCGGCGCTGGTCTTCGCCAAGCCGCACCTCGATCTCACCAGCGAGCTCATTCGCCGCTACAACAGCGGCGAAGGGGCCGACACGGCCGCCAAGGCACCGGCGGCGAAGAAGTAAGCGACGTGCTCGACATCCGCGCGATCGAGCGGATTCTTCCGCACCGCTATCCGTTCCTGCTCGTCGATCGCGTGGACGAGATCGGGGGCGACAAGATCGTCGCGCGCAAGCTGGTCTCGCGCAACGAGCCCCACTTCAACGGCCACTTCCCGGGGCACCCGGTGATGCCGGGCGTGCTGATCATCGAGGCGCTGGCGCAGGCCGGCGCGCTCCTGGCGGCCCAGCTGGTCGGCTTCGATCCCGCGACGCAGGTCATCTACTTCATGGCCATCGACAAGGCGCGCTTCAGAAAGCCGGTGGTCCCGGGGGATCTGCTGATGCTGGAGGTCGTTCCGCTGCGCAAGGGCGGGGCGATCTGGAAGCTGCGCGGCGAGGCGAAGGTCGACGGTGTGGTCGTGGCGGAGGCGGAGCTCTTGGCCTCGATCCAGCCGCGCGACGCCGGCGCCGCCTCGCAGGGCTGAGCCCCGTGCGCGCGGGTTGGCGCTGGCGGCTCGCGCTCGCTGCCCTGCTGGTGGGCTGTCACCGCACGGCGATGCCCCCGCGCCCGGACGGCGCCGCGGTGGTGATCACGGCCGAGACCCAGGACGACGGGGTCGCCACCGTCCCCGAGGTCGAGCCCAACAACACCCTGCCAACCGCCCAGCTGCTGGCGGTGACGGCGACGACGCCCGCCGCCGTGGCCGGCGCGCTCGGGGCCCAACCACCCGCGGGGAAGCGCGACGTCAATCTCTATCGCGTCGACGTTCCCGGTCCGGACGGCGGGGTGGCTCCCCCGGCCGGCGACGCCGGGGCGGCGGTCTCTCCGCCCCGCTTGCTGCTGCGGGCCGATCTGCGACCGGCGGCGCCGGGTCTGGCGGCCGCGCTGGAGGTGCTCGATGCGGCGGGGCACGTCCTCGTGGCGGCGAACGGACAGCCGGGCGAGGCGCTCGCCATCCCCAACCTGGCGGCCCGCGGCGGCAGCTTCTACCTCCGCGTGCGCGCGGCCGGAGCCGACGCCGGACACGAAACGATGTCGGGTGCCTATCGGCTGGTCGTGCGCCTCGGCCCCTTCGACGCCGGGGCGGAGATCGAGCCGAACGGCGATGCCGCGCATGCGACCGAGCTCGCGCCCGGCGGCGAGGCGGTCGGCTATCTCGGCTGGCGCCACGATCAGGACTGGTACCGTCTGCCGACGGCGGGGCTCGCCGAGGGGAGCGTGCTCTCCGTCAATCTGGATCCGCTGCCCGAGGTCTCGGTGACGCTGCAGCTCTACGGCGCCGACGCCCACAAGCTGACCGAGGCGCGCGGGCGAAGGGGAGAGCGGGTCGTCCTGCGCAACGTCCGCATCGCCCCGACCGACCCGTTCGTCTTCGTCGTGGTGCGCGCCGACGTCGGCTTCAGCGCCGAGGCGCGCTACAACCTGCGCCCGCGCACGGAGCTCCCCAAGGCCGGCACGGAGGCGGAGCCCAACGACAATCAGGCCCACGCTCAGACGATCGGCGATGGAACGGTGCTCGGGTACCTCGCGCGCGGCGACGTCGACTTCTTTCGCTACAGCTCCGACGGGATGGCGCTGCTCGATCTGGAGGTCACCCCGCCCGAGCGCGGTGGCGTCGAGGTCGAGGTCACCCGCGAGGACAAGACCCTCCTCGCCCGGGCGGCCAGCGCCCGGCGCGCTCCCGCGCGGATCGTCGGCCAGCCGATTCCGGGGGGGCCCGTTCTGATCCGCGTCGTTCCCCGCCACGGCGCGATCGACTCGGACGATCCGTACCAGCTCACCGTGACGTCGCGCCCGGCGCCGGCGCCAGGCGACCCGCCGCCCCAACGTGGAACGACGGAATGACGGCATGATGCGGCTGATGGCTCTCGGCCTCGTCGTCGCGCTCGGCCTGTCGGCCTGCGCACATCGTCCCGAGGAGCCCGCCGCGACGATGGCCTCGTTCGGCTCGGCGCTCGCGCGCGGCGACCTGCGGGCCGCCTATCAGCTGACCTCCGTCGCGTTTCAACGCCGGATGCCGTACGAGGCGTTCGCGGCAGCGCTCAACGCCGCAGGGGCCGAGCCGGCCGCGCTCGGCCAGCGCCTGGTCGCCGAGGCCGGCGCCGTCGCACCCCGGGTCGCGGTCACGCTCGAGCTCGGGGAAGAAGTGCCCCTCGTCCTCGAAGGTGACCGCTGGCGGATCGACGGGCCAGTTTACGAACCGTGGGGGCAAGCGACGCCACGCGCGGCGGTGCGGACGTTCATTCGAGCGCTCGACGCTCGCCGTTACGACATCGTGCTGCGGCTCGTTCCCGATCGGTATCGCGCCGGGCTGTCGGTGGATCGGTTGCGCGCCTTCTGGGAAGGGGACCACCGGGAGGAACACCAGGCGTTGCTCGGGCGGGTCCGTGCCGCCGCCGGCGGGCCACTCACGGTAACAGGTGACGAGGCCCGGCTTTCGGTGGCGCCAGACCGCGTCGTGCGGCTGGTCCGGGAGGCCGGACAATGGAAGATCGAAGATCCTGACGAATACTGACCTGTAACCCGTGAGGACTGTGGGGTTTTTTGGCGCCTCACGTTTGGATCCAGAATTGCCGAACTTGACTAACAGGAAGAGATATTGCAGGCATTTAGCTAGAGGTTCTCGTCAGTGCTCGAACCTTGGATCATCGAACAGATCCGTCGCCGCGAGGAAGAGGAGAGACGGCGCCATGAGCGTCCTCGACTCGAGATTCCTCTGCGCGACGAGCGCCGCCGTCCAGATTCGGCGGAGGACGAAGAACCAGAAGAAGACCGAGACGCACCTCAGCGTGGCGTCGTGATCATAGATATGTAGCCGGAACTCCTGGAAGGGCGTCGGGATCCAGGTACTGGACGGCGCTGGCGGTCGGGGCTAGACAGGGGCGATGGAGACGGAGAGGGCGGGGTTCGTCGGGCGTCGGGCCGAGCTCTCGTTGCTGGATGAGGCGCTGGGACGGGCGGTCCGCTTCAACGCGCCCCAGACGGTGACCATCGTGGGCGCGGACGGGCTCGGCAAGAGCCGCCTCATCGACGAATGGCTCGCCGGGCACCAGGGCCAGGAGCTGCGAATCGTGCGGGCGGCGGTCGGTCCGGCCGTCGCCGCCTCGGCGCCGCGCGGCGCCCTCATCGCGCACCTCCTGCGGGTCCGCTTCGGTCTGGCGGAGCTCGGCCCCGACCAGGCGCTGCTTCAGTTTCGCGGTCAGTTGCAAGAGGTCTTCGGCGACCGGCGCATCTCCGAGCTGTCGACGCTGCTCGGGCGGTTCCTGGGGTTCGACGCGCCGGAGAGCCCCCTCGGCAGCGCGCTGGCCGGACGGCCCGAACAGGGGGCGGAGCTCGCGCGCGCCGTCCTGGGACGATTCTTCGAGCAGGACGCGGCCCTCCGTCCGCTGGTCATCATCGGCGAGAACCTGCAGGACGCCGACGACGATTCGCTGGTCGAGCTCGAGAGCCTGGCCGCCGACCTGGCCGACGCGCCGATTCTGATCGTCGCGACGGCGCGTCCGGAGCTGCTGGTGCGGCGCCCCGGGTGGGGGCACGGCGGCGGAAACCACAACCGGATCGACCTGCAGCCGCTCACCCGGATGGAGATCGATCTGCTGGTCGGTTCGTCGCTCGGCGGTCCGGGCGCGGTGCCGAGCGGTCTCGGGGAGCAGGTGGCGAACGCGTCGGGTGGAAACCCGTTCCTGGCCCGGCAGCTGCTGCGCGCCTACCGGGAGCACGGGATCTTGAGCGCCGGGGCGGACGGCTGGCGCTTCGACCAGGAGCGGGCGGCGCGGCAACATCCGACGGCGACGCGTGAAGAGGTCGCGCACGCGCGCATCACGGTGCTGACGCCGGCCGAGCGCGACGTCCTGGCACGCGCCGCGATCTTCGGCGATCAGTTCTGGACCGGCGGCGTGGTCGCGCTCGGGCGCCTCGGGGCCTCGCCCCCGGACGAGGCGGCGGTGTTCGCCCCCGATCCGACCATCACCGAGATTCAGCAGATCCTGGAGAGCCTGCGGGAACGCGGGTTTCTCGAGCGGGTCGAGAGCTCCTCGATCCCCGAAGAGATCGCCTGGGTGTTCTGCCAGCCGCTCGAGCGGCACCTGCTCGAGACCGAGGCCGCCTCCGAGCTCGGCCGGCGGCGGAAGGCGTTCGCGGCGCAGTGGCTGGAGAGCCGCAGCGGCGACGCGCGGGAACAGAGGCTGGAGTCGCTGGCGCAGCTCTACGAAGAGGCGGGCGACGGGCGCCGCGCGGCCTACTGCTACATCATGGCGGCGGGGCTGGCGCGCGACCACCTGCTGCTCGACCGGGCGCACGCGCTCTACCTGGCTGGGATCCGGCACCTCGACCTCGACGACGCCGTGGCGAAGATGGACGCGCTCTACGCCGCGGGCGACGTGGCGGCGCGGCTCGGCCGGACGCGCGAGTCGGTGGGGCTCTTCCAGGAGATGCTGCGGCTCGCCTGGCGGCTCGACCTTCCGGCAAAAGGGGGCGCGGCGCACGGGCGCATCGGCCGGCTCCTCAGCACGCTGGGGGAGAACGCCCGGGCGCGCTCGCACCTCGAGCTCGCCCAGAAGCTGTTCGAGGTGGCGGGGGACTGGCCGGGCGTCGCGGCGGCGCTGGACGACGTGGGGCGCATCCACTTCTTGATGGGCGAGCCCGAGCGCTCGCTGGAACGGCACCGCTCGGCGCTCGCCGTGCGGGAGCAGCTGGGCGACGATCGCGGGCGCTCGCTGACGCTTGTCGCGTCTCGGTCAGGTGCTGCGCGCGACGGGCGCGCTGGCGGCGGCCGACGAGCACTTCCGGGCGGCGCTCGACCTGCGGCGGCGGATCTCGAACCTCCCGGGCGTGATCGCCTCGCTGCTCGATCTCGGCGCGCTGGAGCGCGATCTCGGCCGCCGGCCGGAGGCGCTGTCGCTGCTGGGGGAGGGGCGGGAGCTGGCGCGGGCCAGCGGCGAGCGGCTGCAGGAGTGCAGCCTGTCGATCGAGATCGGCGACTGCCACCTCGGCGATCTCCAGCCGCACGCGGCGCTGGGCGAATTCCAGGCGGCGCGCGAGATCGCCCGGCAGTTCGGCGCACGGGCCCTGCTGTCGGAGGCGACGCGCGGGATCGCCGAGGCGGAGCTGGCGCTGGGTGAGGCGGCCCGTGCGCGCGACGACGCCCGGTCGGCGTTCGAGATTGCGGAGCGGGCAGGGGCGCCGCCGCTGGCGGGCGCCGCGCTGCGGGTGGCGGCCTCGGCGGTGGGCGCCGGCGCGCCCGGAGAATCCGATCTCGGCGGCGCGCGCGAGATGTTCGATCGGGCGGTGGAGGTGCTGACCGGCGCCGGCGCCGAGCTGGAGCTGGCGCGGACGCTGGACGCCTACGCGGAGTTCGAGGATCGCTCGGGCCGCGACGAGACGGCGGCCGAGCTGCGCCGGCAGGCGGGGCTCATCCGCCGTCGCGAGACGCAGGCCGTGCCCCGCGCCTCGTGACCGACGGCGCGAGCGCTACTTCTTGGGGGCCATCATCCCGGCCCGTTTGCCCGCCGGGTTGGCCGGCTTGGCCGCGGCCGTGGTCCCGCCGGACTTCTTGAGATCGTCAGGTTTGACCAGGATCCGGTCGACCGCCCACTTCGGGGCCAGGTAGACGTCCGGGCTCTTGGCCGTGGTGACGACGTAGCTCACCTTGTCGCTGGTCTCGTCGCCGACACGGACCAGGCAGGCCGGGGCGCTCGACTTCGTTCCTTTGCTCTTCGCGCTGATGACGGCCTTCGGCTTGGCGAGGCCGCTGCCCTTCAGCGACTGGTCGTCGGCGAACCCGGTCGCCTTCCAGTCCTTGAACGCCCCGGCGATGGGCGTCACCTTCGTCGCGTCGAGCTCCAGCTTGGGCGGCTTGGTCGCCTTCCAGTCGTTGCCGTTCTTGACCAGCGTGTACGACTTGTCGGCGGCGGCGACGGAGATCTCCGGTGAGATCGGCGGCTGCCAGAATCGCAGAGCGTCTTGTCGCGGAAGTCCATCGGGCGCTTGGCGATCCGGTCGAGGTTGAACTTCTTGACCAGGAAGATCTGGGGAGCGTCCGCCTTCTTGACGTAGGTGTCGTCACCCTTCTTGTTGCCGACGAGCGCGCTGACGCGCTTGCCCCCCTTGAGGCCGACGGTGACGGTCAGCGCCGGCGCGTCGAGGCCAGCCGCGGAGAGCGTCGCGCCGTCCGCGAAGTCGTTGGCCTTCCAGCTCGCGAGCGCCGAGACGAGCCCGTTGGGGACGCTGTTGTCGAGCTTTTCGAGCTTCACCGAGCTCGAGACGACGTCCCACTTGTCCTCGCTCCCCTCCTTGGTGCCGGTCTTCTTGAGCGAGAGCTTCGCGCCGTCCTTGCTGGCCACGTCGAGCTTCTCCACCTCGGTCGTCTGGAAGGTGGTGATGCTCTTGTCGCGCCAATCGGTCGGCCCCTTGTCAAAGGCGAACTTGGTGATGCCGCTCGCCCGCCAGACGTCGTTGGTGCCGGAGGGGCGAATCATGGTCCCCGCGCCGACGCCCTTGCCCACGAGCAGGTCGGCCAGGACCTTGCCGTCGTGCTTGGCGACCAGGCGAACGCCCGACTTGTCGTCGACCTCGAACTCGGCCTGCTTCGCCTCCTGCTGGGTCACGAGGTCGGTGACGTCCATCTTGCCGAGCGCCTCGAACGCGCTCTTGGCGATCGTCTGATCGGCGGGGTAGGAGATCGGCGCGGTCACCTTGTAGATCCCGCCTTCGTTCTTGATCGTCGTGGTGACGCCCCCCTTGGTCACGTCGAGCGTGGTGATCTCGACCGGGTTCAAGACGGGGATGGGCCGGGGGTGATCGCTGGCCCGCTCTCCCTTTTCGGGCTGGCGGAGCGTGACGAGCGCGATGATGGCCAGGGCCACGAAGGCCCCGGCGGCGATGAGTGTTTTCTTGTTCATAGCTTTTGACCTCGCCGGCGCGTCCGCCGAACGACCATCCGTCCGACGCCGAAGGCGATGAAGAGGATGGCGACGCCAAAGACGTTGCCGACCTTCAGCGCCAGCACGGCGCCGTCGGAGCCGACGTTGATGGGCCGCGCCGCGACGGTCTTGCTGCGGACCGGCGTGAGCGCCTCGTCCTCCATCGTCCAGCTGACGGCGTTGAACAGCATCTGCGCGCCGCCCTGATAGAAGGGCAGATAGCGCGCCACTTGCAGATACTCGTCAGAGGCAAAGTCGGAGTCGCCGACGACCATCAGCCGGACCGGCTTGCGCGATTCGGCCGCCGGCATGTTGTCCGGCACCGACATCCCCGGCGTCGCGCCGGGCGGCGGGTAGGCGCTCTTCAGAGATCCCCTGGTAGGCGTAGGCGAGCCCGAAGACGCCGTGGTCCTTGGGGTCCTTCGCCTCCTCCATCGTCTCCGCCATGGGCGAGAAGAAGAAGAAGCCGGTCTGCTTCCAGGCCTCGGGCGAGGTGGCGGCCAGCGTCCAGAGCTTGGCGCCGGGCGTCTGCGTCTTGCCGCTCGCCAGCGGGCCGACCAGCTCGACGGAGCTCGGGAACGGGAAGACGACGGCGTTCACGCCGGCGAGGATCGAGTTGTCCTTGTCGGCTTGGTCGGTCTTGACGCCCACGAACACCGGGAGGTTCTTCAGCATCTTTCGCCCGCCGACGTCGACCGGTCCGGGGACGTTCTGGCGGTCGAACACGAAGTCCTCGCCGACCTTGAACCCGTACTTCTCGATCAGCTCATTGAGGCCGGTCTGGTTGACCTGGCCGACCTTGGGCTGGGCCGCCATCTGCGGCATCCCGCCGCGCGGCGCTGACAGCGCCATCCCGTCGAGCAGGAAGATCACGCCGCGCCCCTTCATCAGGAAGCTGTCGATCTCGTGGCGCCCCTTGTCGTCGAAGGCCTGCTTGGGGCCGCCGACCACCAGCGCATCGACGTCGTCGCCGATCGCCGTCGTCGACGGGTTCACCGTGGTCGAGTCGAACTCCTGGTCGACCACGTGCTTGAGGAAGGTGAACCCCTGGGTCAGGTCCTGCTCGCCGTGGCCGGTGGTGAAGGCGACCTTGCGCTTCTTCTGGGTCATCCGCTTGATGATCGAGGAGATCTCGTACTCCAGCCCCTCGACCTGACCAATCTCCGGGATGGCGTCGTCCTTCCCCTGGTACTGGAAGCAGAGGCCCAGCCAGTAGGTGCCGACCTCGAACTTCTGCGAGCGCATCACCTGGATCTGCAGCTTCTGCACCTTGCAGGCGGTCGCCTCGTCCTCGATCTTCTTGTCCGACTCGGGATCGAACGCCTCGAAGTGGAGCTTCCCCTTCGAGTAGGTCTTGTAGTCGTCCATCAGATCGCGCACGTAGCGGCTGGTGTTGGCCAGCTCGGGCGGCAGATCCTTGGAGATGTAGGCCTTGACGTTCAGGTAGTCGGGCAGGGCGCGAACGATCTCCTTGGAGGCGTTGGAGAGCGTGTAGACCTTGTTCTCCGTCAGATCGAGGCGGCCGAAGAGTCGCGTCCCGATCAGGTTGACCGCCACCACCGCGCCGATGACGAGCAGCACGAAGCCAGTGGCGTTCGACGCCGAGAGGCGCTTGCGTTGATTCATTCCGGGCTTGGAGTCTTGAGTTGCCATGGCTACTTCCACCGCCGCGATTCGAGGGAGAGGGTCGCGATGAGCAAACAGACCGTCATCACCGAGAGGTAGTAGATGACGTCGCGGGAGTCGACGACCCCGCGGCCGATGTTCTCGAAGTGGCCGTCGATGCTGAGGAACGCCACCAGCTTCTGCAGCGACTGCGGCAAGAACTGGGTGAGGCGACCGAGCAGGTAGAGCGCGAAGGAGATGGCGAAGGCCACGATGAAGGAGACGATCGAGTTGCGCGTCAGCGCCGAGGCCATCACGCCGATGGCGACATAGGCGCCGCCCATGAGGACGAGCCCGAGGTAGCCGCCGATCGCCGGTCCGCGGTCGAGCGGCCCGAGTGACTTGACGGTGATGGCGAAGACCAGCGTCAGGCCGATCGCCGTGCAGAGGAGCGCCATCGCGGCCAGGAACTTGCCGACCACGACCTCCCAGTCACGCACCGGCATGGTGATGAGCAGCTCCAGCGTCCCCGACGACTTCTCGTCGGCGAGGAGCCGCATCGTGATGGCCGGGATCATGAACATGAACAGGAGCGGCATGATGTTGAAGAAGCCGCGCATGTCGGCCTGCTTTTCCAGAAAAAGCTGCGTGAAGAACAGGTATCCCGTGATGATGACGAAGACCGGGACGACGATGTACGCCACCGGCGAGTTGAAGTAGGTGCGGACTTCGCGCCGCGAGATCACGAGCGCCGGGGTCATGACTTCCCTTTCTCTTTGCCTTGCTCGGTTTCGGCGACGACGTCGCCAGTGGTCAGGTTGCGGAACACGTCTTCCAGGCTGGCCGATTCCCGCAGGAGCTCGAGCAGCGTCCAGCGGTTGTCGACGGCTGCCCGGAAGATCGGCTTCCTCAGATCGGTCGCGGCCGCCGCGTCGAGCGCGAAGGCGTGCGAACCGTCCTCGCCGGCGATCATCTCGCAGCGGGCGACGCCCATCAGGCCCGCCAGGCGGTCGCGGATCGCCTCCTTGACGACCCCGTTCGATTCGACGACCACCCGGTAACGCCCGCCTTTTTCGCGCGCGCGCAGCGAGTCGGGCGTCCCGTCAGCCACCAGCTTGCCGCCGCTGATGATGAGGATCCGGCTGCAGGTCGCCTGGACCTCCGGCAGGATGTGGGTCGAGAGGATGACCGTCTTTTCGCGCCCGATCTCCTTGATGAGCGAGCGGATCTCGACGATCTGGTTGGGGTCGAGGCCGCTCGTCGGCTCGTCGAGGATCAGGATGTCGGGATCGTGCAGCATCGCCTGCGCCAGGCCGACGCGCTGCCGGAACCCCTTCGACAGCTCCCCGACCTCTTTGCCGGCGACGTCGGCGAGGCCGCAGCGGGTGCCGACCTCCTTGATCCGCTCGGCGCTCCGGCCGGGGTCCATGCCGCGCATGGCGGCCGCGAACTGCAGGAACTCGAGCACGGTCATGTCGCGGTAGATCGGCGTGTCCTCGGGCAGGTAGCCGATGCGG
Organism: uncultured Pseudomonadota bacterium; assembly: GCA_963819375.1. Lineage (GTDB taxonomy): Bacteria > Myxococcota_A > Polyangia > Fen-1088 > Fen-1088 > JADGRB01. The sequence goes on from CAWFVU010000002.1 coordinate 579,849, forward strand.
CGGCGGACCTCCAGCGACTCGTCGAACACGTCGTGCCCCGCCACCTTGGCCCGGCCGTCGGTCGGCGACAGGAAGCAGGTGAGCATCTTCATCGTGGTCGACTTCCCCGCGCCGTTCGGCCCCAGGAACCCCAACACCTCACCCTGGCGGACCGAGAAGCTCACGTGGTCGACGGCACGCGTCAGCCCGTAATCCTTGGTGAGTCCGTCGACCTCAATCATCACGTCTGACATCGGCACCTCATCGTCATCGTCCGTGGTTCCGTTCTGAGTCCTTGGGATGGCTGTCCGCGGCCTAACTCCGGCCCGGGCCCCCTTATTCCCGCACGCGGGCCATCTACGACGGCCTTCGAGTTGCTGTCAAGCGGCGAGCAGCTCAGCCGGCCCCTGGGGACCGGCGCCGACCCGACCTTTTCAGCGACCGGTACGTCCGGATGAGCAACCCCCTCCGTAGTGTTCCCGGAGGTGAAATGCAAGGAACCAGAACCATTAGAATCGCGCTCGCCCTGGTGGCGACGCTTGGAGTTGTTGGAACACTGGCCGCCGGTTGTGGCGGCGGATCAGCAGGCGAATCCACGGGATCGCCGCAAGAGACCACCGGTTCTCAAGGTGGCAGCACGATGATCGACAGCCTCGAGGGCGGTACTGCCTCGAGCTGGACCCCCTTCATGACGGGGGGATCGTCAATCAGCAGCGCGAGCGCGCCGCTGCACGCCGATGGGGCGTCGACGTCGACCGAGCTCACCTACAGCGTGGTGACGGGCGGCTCCGCCGGGCTCGAGCGTGATTTTTCGACGCCGGAGGACTGGTCGCAGAGCTCTGCCTTGACCCTCTGGGTCTATGGCCGGGGCACCGGACACTCGTTCTTGGTCCAGGTTTACGACGCTGGAAATGAACGCTGGGAGTCCCGCTTCCCGGTCGACTTCAGCGGCTGGAAGCAGATCAACCTTCCGTTCAGCGCCATGACGGCCGCCAGCTGGCAGCCGCCGACCGCGCGTGTCGATGGTGTGCGCGACTTCTCCGGCGTGACCGGCCTGGCGCTCGCCCCTTCGGACGGTGCCGGCTCGGGCGTCGTCAACTTGGACACCCTCGCGCTCGGCACGGCTTCCGTCTCGGCGTCGCCTTCGGGCGCTGGGGGCTCGACCGCGCCGACGACCGCGCCGAAGAACGCGCCAACGACGGCGCCCACGGTGCCGACAAACACGCCGCCGACGACGACGGCGCCGACAAACATGCCGACGGCAACGCCAGCCACGACGCCGACGACCGCGCCCGACGCCACCCCGACGGTGACGCCGGACGTCTTTCCGCCGGCGACGACCCCGACGGCGACGCCAGCCACGACGCCGACGGCCGCACCTGCGGCGACGCCGACGGCAACACCGGCGGCCGCCGCCAGCGGTGTCGTCACCGGGACGATCATCCCGCTCTACACCGCCCCGACCGATCCCTCCTGGGCCGCCGTCGCGGCGGCCAAGGCGGCGCACCCCGCGGTGCCGGTCCTCGCGGTGGTCAATCCGGCCAACGGCCCGGGCGCCGCGCCGTCCGCTGACTACGCCGCCGGCATCGCCAGGCTGACCGCGGCCGGCGTGAAGGTCATCGGCTACGTCCACACGTTGTGGGGCGCTCGGCCGGCGGCCGAGCTGCAGTCGGAGATGGGCCAGTGGCAAAGCTGGTACCCCAGCGTGACGGGCATCTTCTTCGACGAGATGGCCAACGCGGCCGGGCACGAGTCGTACTACTCGGGCCTCACGTCCTACGCCAAGGGGCGCGGGCTCGGCTTCACCATCGGCAACCCGGGCGCTGACTCGTCACCGAGCTACGTCGGCACCGAGGACGTCATTCTCATCTACGAGAACAGCGGCCTTCCGTCCGCGGCGTCGCTCGGCGGGTGGCACGCCGGCTACAACCGAAACAACTTCGGCGTGATCCCTTACGCCGTCGGCAGCCTCGACACGTCGTTCGTGCAATCGGCGAAGCAGTACGTCGGGTACATCTACCTGCAGAGCGACAACCTGCCGAACCCCTGGGACAGCGTCCCGCCCTACCTGTCGGATCTGGTCGGCTCGCTCGACTGACCGAGGACGCGCGGCGGACGTCGCAGCTAACAATCGCTGTCGTTCGCCGCGCTGCAGCTGCTCGGGCAGCAGCGATCGGAGGTCGCTCCGGAGCAGGTGGTGATGGGGAGGTGGAGACAGGCCAGGTCGCAGTGCTCGAGATCTCCGACCAGCACCTCCGTGGTGCAGGGATCGCCGTCATCCGGGCAGGTGGTCGGGCAGCGTCGTGCTCGGATCGCAGGTCTCCCCAGCGCCGACGTGGTTGTCGCCGCACCTCGGAGCGCAGTCGTTGTCATTGGCGGCGCTGCAGCCCGCGGGGCAACAGCCGTCGTCGTTCAGGCAGGCCACGATGGCGGCGTGGGTGCAGTGGCGCGTGCAGTTGGCGCTCGATCCGCTCGCCACGTCGGTGGTGCAGGCGTCCTGGTCGTCGCAGCTCTGTGGGCAGGCCCCGGGGAGCCCGGCGGTGATCGCGCGGTCGCACGCCTCGCCGGCCTCGACGGCGCCGTCGCCGCAGACGGGGGTGCAGTCAGGGTCGTTGGCGGCGGTGCAGCCTGCGGGACAGCAGCCATCTCCAGCCGCGCAGGCGGTGATCGGGGCGGCGACACAGGCGGCGGTGCAGTTGGTGGGGGAACCGCGCAAGGTCGCCGTCATGCAGGTCCCCTCGGCGGTGCAGGAGGTCGGGCAGGAGGCGGGGACGGTGCTGTCGCAGGTCTCGACCGGGCGCTCGACCACGCCGTTGCCGCACATGGCGGCGCAGTCGGCATCGACGGTGAGATCGCCGCCGGGCGGGCAGCAGCCGTCGCCGGCCACAAAGGCCGTCACGGGGAGATGGACGCAGGCGGCCGAGCAGGTCCCGGCCGAGAGCAGCAGATCCCGGGTGCAGGGGTCGCCGTCGTCGCACGTTTTCTGACAGGCGCCGGCCGTGCCCGCGGCGATCGCCACGTCGCAGGTCTCGTTCGGTTGAACCACGCCGTCGCCGCAGGTCGACGAGCAGTCGGGATCGGTGGCCGCCGTGCAGCCGGTCGGGCAGCAGCCGTCGCTGGCGGCGCTGCAGGCCGCGATGGGGGTCGCGGCGCAGGAGGCCGAACAGGCCGCGCTGCTCCCGGTCAGCGCCGTCTGGAGACAGGCCGACAGCGACGGGGGACAGCTGGTCGGGCAGGCGCCGCTGCCGGTGGCGGCGCTGTCGCAGGTCTCACCTGGCTCGACGACGCCGTCGCCGCAGGTGGCGTGGCAATCGCTGTCTGTGGCGGGGGTCGCGCCGGGGGGACAGCACCCGTCGCCCGAGATCGGCGCGTCGATCGGCGCGTGACCGCACCTGGCGTGGCAGCCGGCGCCGGACAAGAAGTCGACGGTGCAGGGCGATGCCGTCGTCGCAGTCGAGCGGGCAGCTTCCCGGCGCCGGTGGCGCGATTCCGATGTCGCACGACTCCGTCCCCTGCCGGACGCCGTCGCCGCACGCCGTCGGACAGTCGCTGTCGACGGCGTTGGTGGCGCCGGGCGGGCAGCAGCCGTCGCCCGAGCGTGACTGCGTCACCTGGTAGTGCAGGCAGATCGCCTGACAGGTCCCCACCGAGACCAGCAGCGTGAGCGCGCAGGGATCGGCCACCGTGCACTCACTCGGCGTCGGGCAGGCGCCGGGCTGGCCGGCCGCGATGCCCGTGTCGCAGGTCTCGCCGTCCTCGATCATCTTGTTGCCGCAGGTCGGCGGAGCAGTCGGGGTCGGTCGACTTCGTGGCCCCCGATGGACAGCAGCCGTCGGCGAGGCCGATCTCGGTGATCGGCGGGTGCGCGCAGGAGGCGGTGCAGGCGCTGCCCATCGGGTTGTCGCTTCGTGCAGGCGATGCCGTCGTCGCAGGTCGACGGCGGGCAGGCGCCCGGATCGCCGGCTCGGATCGCGATGTCGCAGGTCTCGCCGGGATCGAGGCGCCCGTTGCCGCAACGGGGACTGGTGGTGTTCGTTCCTGCGTCCGGGGTGGCCCCGGCCCCCGCGTCGACCGTGCAGGTCGGGCTGCCGCAGGCGAGCGGCACGTAGACCGTCGGACGTCCGCCGGCGGCGACCGTCAGCGTCCCGCTCTGGCCCGTCGCGACGATCGCACCCGTGGAGTCGAGGGCGGCCACCGAGATGCTCACGTTCCCGGTCGCGCTCGCGGGCAGCTCGGCGCTGAGCGTGGTCGGAAAGACGATTGCCTGCCCGTTCGGTCGCGTGTAGCTCTCTGGTGAGGCTGACAGCCGGGCCGCGTGATCTGAACCTCGAGCGCGCTGACCGGAGGAGGCGAGCCGGTGACGGTCACGACCAGGGAGATGATCGCGTCGCCGTCGTGGTGGCAGGCTGGCGGCGGAGAGCGCCAGCGCCGCGAGGGAGCAGAGAGCGAGTCGGCGCATCGTCACCGTCAAAAGAACTTCTTGTTGCCGAGATCGGTGGTGGGGATGGAGCTCTCGGAGCGTCCGGCCAGCGCCGCTACGGTCACGCCGGTCGCCAGCGCGGCGCCGACCGCCGTCCAGACCCACCAGCGGCGCCAGAGCGGCGTCGGCGGCTTCGCCCCGGCCCCGCGCACCCGGAGCGGCGATGAGACCCGGTGGCGTCGCGGCGGCCGCCGGACGGGCGCGCAGCCTCTCGAGCTCGCTCACCCGCTCCTCCGCGGCGTCGCGATCGGGTCCCTCGGCGGCGCCGGCCAGATAGCGGTCGTAGTAAAACAGCGCCTGCTCGGTGGCGCCGAGCTGGCGGTACGACTCGGCGATCTGGAAGAGGAACGGGGGATCGGCGCGCAGCTCGTAGGCGCGGCGGTACTCGGCGATCGCCTCCTGATACCGCCCGAGCTGATAGAGCCGGTGCCCCTGGGCGACGTGCTCGTCGATCTCGGTCTCCGCGGCCGTGGAGGCGCGCGACGCCGCCGGTGCCGCCGGGATCATCGGTGCCGTCGGTGCCGGCGAGGGCTCGGCCGCCGGCGCCCGGCCGGCCGCCAGCAGCGTCAGGGCGAGCGCCGAGGCTCGAAGCGGGGTGAGAAATCGAAGGCTAAGCAATGAAACACGTTGCCGTTTCGGGACGATTTTGCGCCCCGCTTCGCGCCGCCGTCAACGCCGCCGGGTGGGGGGCGGCTTCGGGCTCCGGCGGCGCGATTTCCGCGCACTACTTCCGGCGCGGCTTGGGCGGGGCGCTCACCAGCACCGGCTCGAGCGGCGCGAGGGTGGCGAGCCAGCGCGCAGCGACGCTCTCCGCGGCCGCGGCGAGCGGCTTCGGCGCGGCCGCCGTGAGGATCGGCGCGGGCGTTCTTCTCGAGCGCGACCGGCAACTTCGGCGCCTTGTCCTTGGAACGGGGGGCCTTGGCCAGTCGCCTCGAAGGCCTTGACCTGGTCAGGGGTGAGCGGGCGAAACCGAGCGGGCTGCGCCGCGCGCTTGGTCTCCCCCCCGGCGAGCAGCCGGGCCACCAGCGCCGTGCGGGCCAGCGTGCCGAGATCGAGCCCGGCGGCGTCCACGCCGGTTCCTGCCAGCGCCGGCCCGCCGGGCGCGACATCCTCGGGCGTGACGCCGAGGCCCCGCACCATCGCCTGCGCCGCGGCGGCTTGCTCGATGGCGGCGACCGCGCGCGCGAGATCGACGAGGTGGCGGAACGGCCGCTCGCCCGCGGAGGGCGGCTCGTCGAGCAGGCGCGGGAACATCGGTCGCAGGCGGGTCACGGCCTCGAGGACCGTCGCGTCGTCGCTCTCGGCCAGGTTGAATCCCTGCGCGCCGAACGGACCTTCGCGGCGCAAGGTGACGCGCGAGCCGCTTGACCTTGCCGCAGAGGCTGACGCCCAGGCGAAACAGCCGCGCCAACGGGATCGTGCGCAGCGCCGCCGCGCCGCGCTCGTCGTCCCCTTGCGCCGAGGCGCTCCACCGCCAGATCGAGCGTGGCCACCAGGCGGTCGAGCACCTCGCCCGACCGCCTCGTCGTCGCCGGGCGCGATCCGATCGGCGGCGAGCACGCGGTTGGTGAGCGCGACCAGCGCGAAGCGGAGATCGTCCAGCTCGTCGCCGGCGGTGAGCTTCTGGGCGGCGCGCGAGAACGCCGAGCCGTCGGTGTCGCCGAGGCGCTCGGCCAGCGCCGTCGGGATCCGCAGCGCGGCGCCGTCGGAGGCCGGCCGCGCGTCGACGATCGTGCGCGCGCGCGGACGGCTGATCGCCGATGCGGACGCTCGCCGGGTCGAGCTCGCGGTAGACCTCGAGCGCCTCGTAGTAGTCGGCGAAGCCGAGGTCGGCCATGCGCGCCTGCCGCCAGCGAAAGGCCGACTCTTCCAGCTCCGCGTCGAGCTCGCCGATGGCGCCGACGATGATCCGGCGGGCGAACTCGTTGTCGGTCCGGTAGAGCGCGTCGACCAGGGTGATCAGCGCCCGGGCCGGATCGGGGCCGTCGTCGACGACCGGGCTGACGCGGCACGTCGAGCACGAAGAACCCGTCGGGCGTCGGGTAGAACGTCCCCTCCGGCTCCTCCGGCGGCCCTCCCTCCGAGAGATCGTAGATGGCCGCCCCACGCCGCAGAATGAGGCCGAGCAGCTCGCTGTCGATCCCCTTCATCCAGCGGCCGATCCGCTCGAAAGGCGCCGCCGCGATGGCGGCCAGCCACTCGCTGTACGCGGCCGGGTTGATCTGATCGCGCTCCCAGATCGCGAAGTCGAGCATGATGGCGACCTGCTCGCTGGTGGCCCGGGCGAGGATGTCCGCCCCCTCGGCGAGGCCGATCTCGTGCAGCACGTAGTAGAGCTCGTCGCCCGGCAGGGCGCGCACCGCGGCCTCGAGGTCGGGCGCCTCCAGCAGCGCGTCGGCGCGGCGGAGCTTGCGCCCGCGGCCGAGGCGCGCGCGGTACTGCGACAGGGCGACGACGTTGTTCGGTCGAGGCGGGCGAGGGGTCCCCATGTATCTTCATATACACCGATGTTGTCGACGGTTCTGCGGACCATCGCCGCGCACGCGCTCTTCGAGCGCGGCGATCGGGTGATCGTCGCCGTCTCGGGCGGACCCGACTCGATGGCGCTCCTGCACGTGCTGTGGGAGCTGCGCGACCGGCTGGGGCTGACGCTCGAGGTGGCGGGCGTCGATCACGGGCTGCGGCCGGCGGCGGCCGAGGAGCTGAAGCTGGTTCGCGCGCGCGCCGAGGCGCTCGGCCTGCCGTTCGTCGGGTTGGCCGTCGACGTCGCGCGCCACCGGCGAGGCGCGGGTTTGCAGGATGCCGCGCGCCGGGCGCGGCTCGGCGCGCTGACCGCGCTGGCGACCGAGCGTGGCGCGCGGCGGGTGGCGCTCGGGCACCAGGCGGACGACCAGGCCGAAACGATCCTCTTCCGCATCGTGCGCGGAACCGGGCTGGCAGGTTTGCAGGGGATTCCTTACCGACGGGATCCTTTCGTTCGACCGCTGCTCGACCTGACGCGCGCGGAGATTCTCCGCTATCTCCGGCGACGGAGCATCCCCTTCGTCGAGGATCCTTCCAACGCCGACCTGCGCTTCGCGCGGGCGCGGATCCGCCACCGCCACCTGCCGGCGCTGGCCGAGGAGAATCCGCGGGTCGGGGAGGCGCTGGTGGCGCTGGCGGCGGCGGCGCGCGCGGTCAGGCCGGCGCGCGACCCGAGCGGCACGCCGGTCGAGGGGCCTTCTCTGTCGCGGCGGGTGGCGGCGGTGGTGGACCGCCTGCGGGCGCGGGGGGGAACGGCGGCCGTCGATATCGCGGGGGGACGGCGGGTGGAGGTCTCGTACGGCGCCGTGCGGGTGGCGGCCCGCGCGTCGGTCCGCCCGCCCGCTGCGCCGAACGGGCCGGTGCGAATCGATGGACCGGGGACCTATCGTTGGACGGCTGGTGGGGCGGCCGGCACGCTCGACGTCAAGGAGGGCGCCCGGCGGCGCGCGCGCCCTGGGGGCGGAATCGCGGCCGAATTCGACGCCGACCTGCTCGAGTGGCCGCTCACGGCGCGTGCCCGAAAATCGGGCGATCGCATGCGCCCGCGCGGCGGGCGGGGGAGCCGCAAGCTCTCCGACCTGATGATCGACGCGCGGATCGCCCGCGCGACCCGCGCGGCGCTGCCGATCGTCACCAGCGCGCGCGGCGAGTTGTTGTTCGTTCCCGGGCTGCGTCCAGCGGAGTCGTCCCGGCCAACGGCGCGTACGAGACGCATCGTAATCATCGATTTCGTGCCCGAAGAGACGGCCCAAGACATGTTTCGAAACATCTGACTTTGAGGGAAAGGAGTGTTTGACGCTCCTCGATTTGGCGGCAATACTTTTATGGCCCCAGCTCCGCTCTCATCGAAAGGAACCCTGCGTGCGCCAAAGTCACAAGACCGTTCTGCTCTGGATCACATTGATCTTTGCCTTCGTGGTGATCTGGCAGTTCCTGAACGGCCAGCGCGCTTCCGAGACCCACGTGCTGTTCTCGCAGTTCGTGCAAGAGGTCGATCAGCATCCGGAGAAGTTCAAGGCCGGCGCGGCCATTCAGATCCGCAAGAACGCGGAGAGCGCTGAGCTTCGCGGCACCTACGCCAACAACGAGAACTTCGTCACCACCGGGATCGCCGGCGACAAGCTGCTCGACAAGTTGGACAAGGCGAAGCTCTCTTACGACGTGGTGAAGGAGAACGAGAACGGCTTCTGGCAACAGGTGTTCGTGACCTGGCTTGCCGATGCTGGTGCTGGTCGTGCTCTTCTTCGTCTTCATGCGCCAGCTGCAGGTCGGCGGCGGCAAGGCGATGAGCTTCGGCAAGTCGAAGGCCAAGCTGCTCTCCGAGAACCAGAACAAGGTGACCTTCGCCGACGTCGCGGGCATCGAAGAGGCCAAGGACGAGGTCGAGGAGATCATCGCCTTCCTCAAGGACCCGAAGAAGTTCACCCGCCTCGGCGGCCGCATCCCCAAGGGCGTCCTGATGATGGGCCCGCCGGGCACCGGCAAGACGCTGCTCGCGCGCGCCATCGCCGGCGAGGCGGGCGTGCCGTTCTTCTCCATCTCGGGCTCGGACTTCGTCGAGATGTTCGTCGGCGTCGGCGCCAGCCGCGTGCGCGACCTGTTCGAGCAGGGCAAGAAGAACGCCCCCTGCATCATCTTCATCGACGAGATCGACGCCGTCGGCCGTCACCGCGGCGCCGGCCTCGGCGGCGGTCACGACGAGCGCGAGCAGACGCTGAACCAGCTCCTCGTCGAGATGGACGGCTTCGAGTCCAACGACGGCGTCATCCTCATCGCCGCCACCAACCGGCCCGACGTGCTCGACCCGGCGCTGCTGCGCCCCGGTCGCTTCGACCGCCGCATCGTCGTTCCGCGCCCCGACGTCAGGGGCCGCGAGGGCATCCTCAGCGTGCACACCAAGAAGACGCCGCTCGCCGGGGACGTCGACCTCGACGTGATCGCCCGCGGCACGCCGGGCTTTTCGGGCGCGGATCTGGAGAACCTGGTCAACGAGGCGGCGCTGCTGGCGGCGCGCGCCGACAAGGACCCAGCTCGACATGCACGACTTCGAGATGGCCAAGGACAAGGTCCTCATGGGCCCCGAGCGCCGCTCGATGATCATCAGCGACAGCGAGAAGCGCATCACCGCCTATCACGAGGCGGGGCACGCGCTGGTCGGCAAGATGATGAAAGGGTCGGACCCGATCCACAAGGTCACGATCATCCCGCGCGGGCGGGCGCTGGGCCTCACCCAGCAGCTGCCGGCGGAGGATCGCCTCAACCTCTCCAAGGAGCAGGCCAACGACCAGATCGCCGTCGCGATGGGCGGCCGGGTCGCCGAGGAGCTGATCTTCCACCAGCTGACCACCGGCGCCTCGAACGACATCCAGGTCGCGACCGATCTCGCCAGGAAGATGGTCTGCGACTGGGGGATGTCCGACAAGCTCGGGCCGCTCCACTTCGGCAAGCGAGAGGCGGAGGTGTTCCTGGGCCGCGACTTCGGCGACGCCGGCAAGGAGTACAGCGAGCAGACCGCGGTCGAGATCGACAGCGAGGTGCGCACCATCGTGACCTCCAACTACGACCGCGCGCGCAAGGTGGTCATGGACAACCTCGAAAAGCTCAAGGTGCTGGCCGAGGCGCTCCTCGAGTACGAGACCATCGACGGCGCCGAGATCGACACGCTGTTTTCGGGTGGACGGCTCAACCGCACGGTCGATGTGACCCGCGCGACGGCCGGGCAGTCAGCGGTGGCGGCTCGGGCGGCAGCGGCCGCCGAGAAGGCGCCGCGCCCGAGCATCTTCGCTCCTCCGCGCCCCGCTCCTGACAAAGCGTAACGCGCTCGCTTCGCTCGCTCGGCACATAAGTCTCCGGCGAGCGAAGCCCGCCTTCGATCCACTGGGCAGATCGGAGATGATGGCGGCGTGCGCTGTCTGATCGTCGGAGTCTTGAACGTCACGCCGGATTCGTTCTCGGACGGGGGCCGGTTCGTTTCGGCTGAGATGGCGATCGAGGCCGGGGTGCGGATGGCGGGGGAGGGGGCGGACTGGATCGACGTCGGCGGAGAGTCGACGCGTCCGGGCGCAGCCGTGGTGAGCGAGGAGGAGGAGCAGGGGCGGGTGTTGCCGGTGATCGCTGGGCTGAGGGCGCGGCTGCCCGAAAAGGTGCGCATCTCGATCGACACGTACAAGGCGGGGACGGCGCGGGCGGCGGTGGCTGCGGGGGCGACGGTGGTGAACGACGTGTCGGGGGGGCGGCTCGAGCCGGCCATCCTGGGCGTGGCGGCCGAGGCTGGCGCGGCGATCGTGCTTGGTCACCTGCGCGGTGCGCCCGCGTCGATGATGGACCGGATAGAGTTTTCGGAGGTCGTCGCGGAGGTTGGAGCGGAGCTCGCGGAGCGGGTCGATGCGGCGCGCAGGGCCGGGTGCCGGGAGGTGTGGGCCGACCCCGGCATCGGGTTCGGCAAGCGGGTCGCGCACAACCTGGCGCTCTTGCGGGCGCTGCCGGAGTTGCGGGCGCGGGTCGCCGTTCCGCTGATGGTCGGTGTCTCGCGCAAGGCGTTCATCGGCCAGCTCACCGGCAAACCGGCGGACGAGCGGCAGTATGGGACCGCGGCGGCGGTGACGGCGGCGGTCCTCGGCGGAGCGGCGGCGGTGCGCGTTCACGACGTCGGTCCGACGCGGGACGTCTTGGCTGTCGCGGAGGCGCTGCTCCGTGATTAAACTTCCCACAACCCCCATGACGGCTCCACTGACGGACGAGACCAGACATCTCTTCGGCACCGACGGAATCCGCGGCGTCGCCAACCGTGACCCCATGACCGCGGAGATGGCTCTCCGCCTCGGTCAGGCGGTGGCGCAGCGCTTTCGCCACGCGGACCGCCCCGGGCGCATCGTGATCGGCAAGGACACGCGCCTGTCGGGTTACATGCTGGAGAGCGCGATGCAGGCCGGGATCGTCTCCGCCGGCGCAGACGTCATGCTGGTCGGTCCGCTGCCGACGCCCGGGATCGCCTTCATCACCTGGTCGATGCGCGCCGACGCGGGCGTCGTGATCAGCGCCTCGCACAACCCGTATCAGGACAACGGCATCAAGATCTTCGCCGCCGACGGCTTCAAGCTCCCCGACGAGGTGGAGGCCGACATCGAGCGCCGCATGGAAGCGATCGGCGCCGGCAACGACAGCGCCCGCGCCGCCCCCGACGCCATCGGCAAGGCGGGGCGCATCGACGACGCCGTCGGCCGTTACGTGCAGTTCCTGAAGCAGACCTTCCCCAAGGAGCACACGCTCGACGGCATCAAGATCGTCGTCGACTGCTCGAACGGCGCGGCCTACCAGGTGGCGCCGCAGGTCTTTCAAGAGCTGGGCGCCGAGGTGATCGAGCTGAACGTTTGGCCCGACGGGCGCAACATCAACGACGGCTGCGGCGCGCTCCACCCCGAGGCGATGGCGGAGGAGGTGCGGCGGTCGGGTGCCGCTCTGGGGGTGGCGCTCGACGGCGACGCGGATCGGCTGATCCTCGCCGATGAAAAGGGGACCATCGTCGACGGCGATCAGGTGATGGCGATCCTGGGGACGCGCATGCTCGAACGCCGCCAGCTTCCGGAACAGACCGTGGTGGCGACGGTGATGTCGAACCTCGGCCTCGAGCGGGCGCTGACCGCCAAGGGGGGCAAGCTGCTGCGCACCGCCGTCGGTGATCGCTACGTCGTGGAGGCGATGCGCGAGCGGGGTCTTTCGCTCGGGGGCGAGCAGTCGGGGCACATCATCTTCCTCGATCACGCGACGACCGGCGACGGCATGGTGGCGGCCCTGCGCGTGCTGTCGGTGATGGTCGCCGAGGGAAAGCCGCTGTCGGAGCTGGCGCGCGCGATGACCCGGTTCCCCCAGGTGTTGCTCAACTTCGCGGTCGCCAACAAGCGGCCGTTCGAGGAGATGCCGGCCGTGCAGAAGGTGATCGCCGCCGTCACCCGGGATCTCGGCGCCGACGGGCGCGTGGTGGTGCGCTATTCGGGAACCGAATCGAAGGCGCGCGTCATGATCGAGGGGACGGACGAGGCGGGCATCCGCGCCCAGGCCGACGAGATTGCCAGCACGCTGCAGCGCGAGCTCAGCCGCTGATGATCCGACTCTACGTCAACGTCGACCACGTGGCGACGCTGCGCCAGCAGCGCGGCACGCGCTATCCCGATCCGGTCGCCGCGGCGACGCTGTGCGAGCTGGCGGGCGCCGACGGCATCACCGTGCACCTGCGCGAGGACCGCCGCCACATCCAGGACCGCGACGTGCGGGTGCTGAAGGAGACGGTGCGGGGCGTCCTCAACCTGGAGATGGCGGCCACCGAGGAGATGCTGCGGATCGCGCGCGAGGTGAAACCCGACTTCTGTACGCTGGTCCCCGAGAAGCGCGAGGAGCGGACGACCGAGGGCGGGCTCTCCGTCGGACCCGGCGGTCAGGTCGAGAAGGTCGCCCGTTCGCTGGCCGAGTCGGGGATCGGCGTCAGCCTGTTCATCGATCCCGAGGCGCGCGTGGTCGAGGCGTCGGCGCGCCTCGGCGTCGGCACCGTCGAGCTGCACACCGGCGACTACTGCCTGGCGCCGGCCCGCGGCCCCGAAGCGGCGAAACAGTTGCAACGGCTGGAGCTGGCGGCGCGGGCGGCGGCCGATGCCGGGCTGCGGCTGGGCGCGGGGCACGGGCTCGACTACGCGAACCTCGCGCCGGTGGTGGCGCTGCCCGGGCTGGAGGAGCTCAACATCGGCCACGGTCTCGTGGCGCGGGCGGTGCTGCTGGGGATGCGCGCGGCCGTCGAGGAGCTGCGGGCCGTGATCGCGGGCGGCGCCGGCGACGTGGGACGGTAGCGTGGACTTTCCGCTGGTCCTCACGGCAGCGGAGATGCGGGAGGCCGACCTCGCCGTGGCGGGCGCGCTCGGCGTGCCGACCTCGCGGCTGATGGAGAGGGCGGGGCGGGGAGTCGCCGAGATCGTGCGGCGCGAGCTGGGCGCTGCGCGGGGCCACGTCGCGATCGTCTGCGGCGGCGGCTCGAACGGTGGCGATGGATTCGTGGCGGCCCGCCAGCTGGCGCTGGCAGGTCTCTTCGTCCGCGTGCTGCTCGCGGCGCCCAGAGAAAAGATCCGGGGCGACGCCGCGGCCGCGCTGGCGGCGCTCGAACAGCTGGGGAGCGTGGCGGTGGAGGACGGCAGCGCCTGGACCGACGAGGCGACCTGGCGCGCGCGCCTCGCAGCCGCTGCCCGGCCCATCGACTCCCCGGGTGGCGCCGAGAGTGAGGGCGTCGACGCCATCGTCGATGCCCTCTTCGGCACCGGGTTTCGCGGCCCGGTGCGCGGCGTGCCGGCGGTGGCGCTGGCCGCGATGAACGCCGGCGACGGACGCAAGATCGCCGTCGACATCCCTTCCGGGCTCGACGCCGACAGCGGCCGCGCGGCGGGCGTCGTCTTTCGGGCCGACGTGACCGCCACGATGGGCGCGCGCAAGCTCGGCCTCGTCGTCGACGCGTCGGCGCCGGTCGGTCGGATCGAGCTCGTCGATCTGGGCGCGCCGGTCGACGCCCGGATCGCCCCCGCCGCACGCTGCTGGCTCCTCGACGCGCCCGGGATCGCCGCGCGGATTCCGCGCCGGAGCGCCGATGCGCACAAGGGGAGCTCGGGACACCTCCTGGTCGTGGCGGGCTCGGCGGGCAAGACCGGCGCCGCGTTTCTGGTGGGGACCGCCGCGCTCCGCAGCGGGGCAGGCCTCGTGACGATCGCCTCGACCGCCGCCGGTCAGAGCGCGCTCGACGCCAAGGCGATCGAGCTCATGACCGCGCGCTACACCGACGGCGAGGACGCCGTCCCGGCGCCCGCGCTCGCCGCGCTGCACGATCTCGCTGGACGCGCGCAGGCGGTGGCCCTCGGTCCAGGGATCCCGACCGGGTCAGGGATGCGGGCCGTCGTGCACGAGCTGGCGTCGCGGCTGGCCGTTCCGATGGTGATCGACGCCGACGCGCTCAACGCGCTCGGCACCGAGGCACCGAAGATCCTGAGCGGCGCGCCCGCCCCGCGCGTGCTGACGCCGCATCCGGGGGAGATGGGACGCCTGCTCGGGATCTCCATCGCAGAGGTGCAGTCCGATCGGCTCGTCCACGCGCGCGCCCTCGCCGCGGCGACCGGGGCGATCGTCGTTCTCAAAGGGGCGCGCACGATCGTCGCGGCACCCGACGGTCAGGCGTTCATCAATCCGATCGCCTGCAGCGCCCTCGCCACGGCCGGGAGCGGCGACGTCCTCACCGGGGTCACCGGCGCGCTGCTGGCCCGTCGGGTCGATGCGCTGACGGCCGCGCAGGTCGCCGTCTACCTGCACGGCGCGGCCGGCGAAGCGCTGGAGCCGGAGCTCGGCGACGGCGTGGTGGCCGGCGATCTGCCCCGGGCGATCGCGGGCGTCATGGTCCGGTTGGCCCGGTCGGCGCGGCCTGGGGGCTGAGCGCCTCGGCGTGCCATGCAGCGACCGTCGCGTCTGGAGGACCGTCGACGCGCGCGACGCCGGTCTCGTCGGTCATCGCAGCGACCGCGACGCCGCCGCCCTCGAGCGTGACCCAGCGGCCGACGAGCGGCGCACCATCGGGCGCACGCAGCCGGATCGCGCTGCCGCCCATCTGTGTCCCCGCCCGCGCGGCCAGCGCGGCCCGCGCGTTGGCCGCCAGCGGTCCCTCGGGGCCGCGCGCCGCGATCTCCAGCGCCGAACGTGCGCCGGGAAGCCCGCGCGCGCACCAGGCCGCGGCGGCCCGCACCTGCAACGGCTCGGACGGGGACGCGATCAGCGATGCCAGCCAGCCACCCCCGCCTGGCGTGCGCGCGACTGCGGCGCACAGACGCCCGCGGACGGCCGGCTCAGCGTCGGCGAAGGCGCGCGCGAGCGCGGTCACCTCGGCGTCGGAGAACCGGGCCGTCGCCAGGAGATTGGCCGCCGCCAGGGCGCTCGCTCCACCCGTGGCGAGGCGCGCCGTCGCCCGCTCGATGACGGCGCGGTTCACGAGCGGCTCGGTGACGTGCGCGACGGCGAGCCCGCGCGCGAGAGGCCCTTGCAGTCCAGGCTCGGCGGCCAAGAATGCTTCTTCGAGACGCGGACCATCGGCGGCGGTCGCGTTGGCCGCGAGCAGGTCACCGATCGCCTCCAGCTCGGCCGGATCGCGCGCTGCCCGTGCGGCCGTCGCCGTCATCTTCGCTGCGTTCGCTGCGAGGGCCGGCAGGATGCGGGCCAGCGGCGCGCCTCCGGTGCGGGCCAGCGCGCGCGCGGCCGCCGACCGCACCGCCGGATCGCCGTCGCCGAGCCGATCGGCAAGCATCGGAGCGGCACCGCGGGCGGCGAGCCGGCCAGCCAGTTGCGCCGCGCCCGCGCGGACCCGGGGATCGCGATCGGCCAGACCTTCCTCGAGCACGGCGACGCTGCGGGGATCGGCGAGCGCCTCCAGCGCGGCGAAGGCTTGCAGGCGGACGTCGGCCTGCGGCGCCTCGGCGGCGCGCGCGAGCGCTGGAACCGCCGCCGGATCCCTCAGACGTCCGAGCGCCTCGAGCGCCACCCGCACGACGGCGGCGCTGCTTTCGGGCGGCGCGATGGCCCTCGTCAGGGTCTCGGTGGCGCGGCGATCGCCGATCTCACCGAGCAGCGCGGCGGCCAGGGCGGCGCTCGACGGAGTGCCGCGGGCCACCTCACCGGCGAGCGCGTCCACGGCTGCCCGACCCGCGTGAAGCAGGCCCAGCTTGGCCTCCTCGGGAACCGGGGGGGCGCCGAGCGCCGCGACCAGCGCGGCGACGGCGGTCGGGGTTGCGACTTCGCCGAGCGCGAGGTCGGCGTGGCGGGCGAGATCGTCGACCGGTCGATGTCGCGAAAGCCTGACCAGCGTCGTGAGCGCCGGGCCCACCCCCATGGCGGGTGACCCGAGCGCGTCGACGGCCGCCGTGCGGAGGTCGCCCGTGCGGAGGTCGCCCGTCTGTTCCGAGGCGATCCGGACCAGCGCCGGGATCGCCCGGGGATCGCGAAGAGCGCCGAGCGCCCGCAGCGCCGCCAGCCGGATCGAGCGATCGGCGTCCTCCAGCCGCTCCAGCAGCGGCAGCGTCGCGAGCCTGGTCTCTTCGGGAGCGTCGGCGTGCTGCCGGGCCACGCCCTCGACCACGAGCGCGGCGGCGAGGCGCACCTCGCGGCTGTCGTCGTCGAGCGCGCCGAGAACGACCGGGAGCGAGGGGAGGGGCTCATGGCGCCCGAGCGCGGTCAGCGCGCGCATCCGAACCGGAGCGTCCCGGTCGCGGATCGCCTGCTCGATCGCCCGCCGCGCCTCGGGCGGCAAGGTGGGCGCGTGGGACAAGACATCGAGGCCCAGCGTCCGGTCGGCAGGCGGCCGTCCGGACGCGGTCAACCAGTCGACGGCCGCGGCGAAGGCGGCCGGATCCCCAGCACGCGCCAGGAGGCGCCCGACGTAGACGCGCACCTCGGGCGCGGGATCGGAGAGCAGCGGCAGGAGGTAGGGCCCGGCCGCCGTCATTCCGTGACGCGCAACCAGCTGCTCCACGCCCGCGGGACGATCCGGCTCGGGGAGCGCCGTGAGCGCGCGCCCGTCGATCTCCAGCGCCCCGGGCCAGCTGAAGTCTCCGACGACGAGACCGACGAGGGGGACCAGGAGGGCGACGGTGTTCGCCCCGATCATTCGCGCAGTATAGCGGCGTGTTGGCGAGAGGATCGATTACACTCCCCCCATGACGCGAGAGATCATCGTCAACATCCTGGAAGGCGAAGGGGCCGAAGGAAAAGGGGGCGCCTTCAAGATCCCCGAGGCGCGCGAGGCGACCTGCTTCATCTCGAATCCCGGCGAGCTCCTGGCGATCGCGCGCGTCGTGAAGGTCGAGCTCAAGGATCAGTACCTGACGCTCGCCACCGCGAAGGACGAGCGGTTCGTGTTCGCCTACGGCGACGTGCTCGGCTTCAAGCTGGCCGCTGCTGCCTTGGCGAAGGATCGCTCCGCCGGCTTCGGCCGCTAGGAGCGCCGGGAGGGCGGGCGGTCCCGGCCCACGCCGGGCACGAACGGTCAGCGCATCGACATCGACCAGCTGGCGATCGTCTTGCTGCCGTTGAACTTGGGGAAGGTCGGCATGCGCGACAGGACGCAGCTGGCGAAGCCGCCCTTCTGACCGTTTACCTTGACGGCGGAGACCTTGCCGTTGCCGCGCACCACGAAGTCGAGGCTCATCTCGGAGAGCCCCGGGTTGTGCTTGCGCTCGCTCATCAGGCAGGGGACGAGGCCGCGGTAGTGGTGCATCATCGTCTCTTCGATCACGCCGTCGTCGAGCGTCTCGTCGCCGGCGCTGGCGTACTTCGAGGCGTCGCCGAAGTTCGAGTCGTTGTTGAACTCGGCGTCGTCGGCCTTGGAGCCGCCGCCGGCGTGATGTCCGCCGCCGCTGCCGCGCTTGGCGACGTGCGCGCCCTGGAAGCTGAGCTTGACGTCCTTGAGGAAGGCGTCGATCTCGGCGTCTTCGCTCCGTGAGGCGAGCTTGGTCCCTTGATCGGCCTTGCGCGTCCAGACGAAGAGGAAGACGCCGCCCACGGCCGCTACCAGAAGGACCAGCGTGAAGAGGACGGTGACCGTCGACTTCTTCTTGTCGACGCTCTCCTGCCGCTGCTCGGCGGCGGCGCGGCGGTTCTGCTCGCGGTGCCGCTCGGAGGTCTTGGTGAACTCGCTCAGCGCCGGGAAGTCCTTCACCTTCTTGCGCGCGCCGGTGTCGCTGTCGACGATCATGTGCTCGCCGATGATCTCGCCGCGCTGAATCTGCGCCCGAATCTGGGTCAGCGAAAAGGGCCCGAAGTCGAGGCGGTCCTTCTGGATCAGCCAGCGCTCCTGCGCCTCGTCGATCGCGGCTCCCGCCGCCTCGGCGACATTGAAGGAACGGCCGAGCGAGCTGCGCGGCGGCGGCGCGGAAGGAGGCTCCACCTGGGCCTGCTGCACGGCGGCTTGGCGGGGCGTCGAAACCGGCGGAGCCGGCTGACTGGCGGCCTGGGGCTGACCCGCCGGGCCGAGGTTGGGCGTTCCGCCGGCCAGCACCGCGGCCAGCGCGTCGCGCAGGTCCATCGGCGAGGCGAACCGCGCCGCGGGATCGCGCGCGAAGGCCTTGGCCAGGATGGCGTCGGCGGCCCGGGGGATGTCGGCCGCGGCCTGGGTCATCGGCTTGAACGGCGTCGACGGCAGCTGCCCGGTCACCACCTCGTAGAGCAGGACGCCGAGCGAGTAGACGTCCGAGGCGGAGCTCGGCGGCGCGCCGGCCAGCACCTCGGGGGCGACGTAGACGGTATCGGGGGTGCCGTCCGGGGCCCCGCGTCGCGCCAGCGCCGGGACGGTGCGCCCGAGGCCGAGCTCGCCGACCTTGACCCGGCCCGCCTTGTTGACCCAGATGGCCGTCGGGTTCAGCCCGCCGTGGGGCATGAAGCCGGCCGCGCGCTCGAGGCCGTTGGCCACGTGCGTGATGAGGTTGCAGGCCCCCTTGAAGGAGACGTTGCGCCCCTCGCTCCGCTTGTTGTCGATGAAGTCGCGCAGCGTCTGCCCGTCGAGCAGCTCGGTGGCGATGAAGAACGAATCGGCCTCGCGCCCGGCGCTCAGGACCTCGATCAGGTTCTTGTGAACGAGGGCGCTGGCGTTCTCGACGTCGGTGACCAGCTGCGCGGCCGAGGGGCCAAGGAGCGCGCATCGAGATGATGCGGACCGCGGCGGGCCCCCGCCGGTTGGCGTCGGTGGCGCGGTAGGTCTGACTGACCGCGTCCTGACGTCAGGAGGCCGTCGAGGCGGAAACGCCCGCCAACGACGGCACCGGGTTGAAACTGGCCTTGGGGGGCCGAGACGGCAAGCGAATCACGTCCGGGGGCCATGGGTGGTCGACGACTTTAACAAAATTTGGGGGCAAACCGAAGCCGGGGTGTGGGGGACCGCATTATTTGTTCTCCACCACTTGCGGCAGTTTCTTGGCCTGGCCGATCCAGTCGGCGATCTGCGGCTCCGTGGGCGGCTTTTCCGAGATCTTGGCGGTCTTGTTGGCGGCGTCCATCGCCGCGGTCAGGGCGGCGGGGTCCTTGGTGACCAGGTCGGCCGTGCTCTTCACGCCGGCCGCCTCGAACAGCAGCACCATCTCCGAGCCGACGCCCTTGATCCGCAGCAGGTCGCAGCGGTGGACCAGCACGAGGAGCTCGGGTCCCTTCAGGCCGGTCGCCTTGCCCAGCGCCTTCCGGTCTTTGCTGGTGGCTCCCTTGTTCAGGAGCTCCTCGGTGGTCTCGACCTTCCCCTTGTGGAGCTTCTCGACCTGCGCCGGCGTGATGAGGCGCGGGACGTCCGCGATCGCGTAGTGGCTGGCGTTTGCCGCACCGGCCCAAGCCATGAGCCCGAGCGATAGCAGCAAGGGGAGCGTCTTTCGCATGTCAGCCTCCGTCAGAGCGTCTTGAATCGGCGGACCAGCTCGCGCAACCGGCGCGAGCCGCCGCCTTCCCGGTAGATGAATCGCACGCCGGTCTGATTGGCGCCCGCATGGTAGACGACGCGGCCGGAAAGGTCGAATGACGCTTCGCTGCCGGGCGGGGTGATGTCCAGGACCACGTCGGTGCCGATGGGCGGCTGCACGGGCCCGAGGACGAGGCCCCCGCTGACGCTGATCTCGCGCAGCTCGGCGTCGACCATGTCGAGCCCGGCGGCCACCCGGATGCGGCAGGGGATCCCGATCGGGATCCGGGTGTGCTTGCGGCGGCGGGTCGGCGGGGCGCTCGCCCCGCAGCGTCTCGAGCATGAAGTCGCGCTTGGCGCTCTCGTCCGGCTGGAAGGCCACGGTGGCGCCGGCCCGCACGCGCATCCGCGGCAACGCGGGACGCCAGGCGGTCACGGTGCCGCGAATCAGCACCTTGTTGGGCAGGCCGTCGCAGGCCATCTCGACCACCACGGCGGTGCCGGGCGCAAGCTCGGTGGTCGTGGGGCAAAAGACGCCTCCAGTCGGAAGATCAAGCCGGTAGTGCTCTTCGAACTCTTCGAGGTTCCGGCAGCGGACACGCAGAATGTTCACGAGGGGGCTCTCCAGGAGGACCAAAATAGCCGAGGCGCCGCGGATGTACTAGGGTTCTGCCGCCCATGCCCATCCGCGTCCACATTGGTGGCTCCATCTGCCCCCCCGAAGAAGCGAAGGTATCAGTGTTTGACCGAGGGTTCCTCTACGGCGACAGCGTCTACGAGACCATCGGAACAGCCTATGGCCGGCTCTTCGCCGCCCGCGACCACCTCTACCGTCTGGAACGCTCGGCGGAGCGGATCGGCCTGCGGGCCCCGCCCCGGGCCACCGTCGAGCGCGCGATCGCCGACACGATGGCCGCGGCGGGCTTCCCCGAGTCGCGCGTGCGGGTCATCCTGACCCGCGGCGTCCGGCAAGCTGGATCTCGACCCGGCGTCGGTCGACGACACGCAGCTCGTCGTCATCGTGTTTCCGCTCGGCGCGCCGACCCCCGAGATGTACGAGAAAGGGGTGGCGGTGGCGATCGTCTCGATCACGCGCAACAGCCCGCTGGCGATGGACCCGATGGTCAAATCGGGCAACTACCTGAACAACGTGCTGGCGCTCGGCGAGGCGCGCCGGCGCAACAAGGCGTACGAGGCGATCCTCTGCGGCGGCGACGGCAGCATCGCCGAGGGGTCGACCAGCAACATCTTCATGGTGACCGGAGGCGAGGTGCGGACGCCGCCTCCCGAGGCGGGAATCCTCGACGGGATCACGCGCGGCAAGGTCATGCGAGCTCTGCCGTGACAACGGCATCCCGCTCGTCGAGCGGCGCATCTCCCCGGACGAGCTGCGCGGCGCCGACGAGGCGTTCATCACCAGCGCCACGCGCGGCGTCCTGCCCGTCACCACCATCGACGAAAAGCCGGTGGCCGCCGGGCGTCCCCGGACCGGTCACCCGCAAGCTGATCGGCCTTTACGACGCGCTCGCCCGGCGCGGCGTAGACTAGAGGGAGAGGGTGATGAGGTGAACGGCGCCGCCGCGCTGCTTCCGAAGTTCTTCGTCATCTGCAGCGTCATCCTGATCCTGACCGGCGTGGCGCAGTACCTGGTCCGCCCGCGCAAGCCGAAGGAGTCGCTGCCCGAGAAGGTGGCCAACCGGGCCACCATCACCGCGCTCCTGTCGATCGCGGTCGGCGTCGCCGGCCTGCTGATCGGCCTGGGCGTGGTCCCGATGCCGCATTTTCATGAGTGCGGGACCCTGGGAGGGTCCCGCGCCCCCGCGATGAGCTACGGCCGGCAAAGCCGGCCTCCGCTCGACCGATCGGCGTCTAGCCCTTCTTGCTCTTGCCTTTGCCCTTGCCGCCGCCGCCGACGGCCTTGGTCAGCTTGGGCGAGACCATCACGCGATCCTTGGGCAGGAACGACAGCGCCGCCGTGTACGTCTTGGTCTTCTGCTGCTCCTGATCCTTCATGGCGCCCTTGTCGTCGGTCTTGTGCATCCCGAGCTTGGCGAAGGTGATCGCCGCGTAGGAGGCGATCGTCTCCTGCACGTTCGACAGGTGCTGGTCGAACTCCTGGCGGGTGACGGTGACCTTCAGGACCGGCTGATCGTCGAGCAGGCCGGTGTACGTCACCTGCTGCAGCTCGGGCGCCTTCAGGAACATGGCGGTCAGGAACTCGGCCCAGTAGGTCATGGCGCTGTTGAACGTCAGCGACTGCACGTACTCGTCCTTGCCGCTCTCGAGGTAGGGGTACGTCACCTCGACGGCCTTGTGCGGCTCGTCGATCTTCATGGTCGGCTTGTGTTTGAAGTTGTCGTCGACGCGCGCGATCTTCTTCTTCTCGTTGAGGCGGCAGGTGTCCTCGAAATCCTCGGGCGCCGCGTGGTTCAAGCTGTACTCGAACGACTTCTCCACCTCCTCGGGAAACCCGAGGCGGATGGCGTTCTCGCACTTCGGGCCCTTGTCGCCGTGCTCGCGCCAGATCTTGGCGATGGGGTTCCCGCCGGTCTGGGCCTCGCCCTCGGTGGCGTAGAACGCGCCGAGGAAGGTGGTCGGCTCGAAGGTGTTGCGGGTCATCGCGTATCTATAAAGGAACTGCAGGGCAGGGTAGATGTCGTCGCGCTTGGTCTTCTGCTTCAGCGCGACGTGCATCTTCACGTCCTGGCCGTCGGTCGGCCCGGTGACCTCGTCGCGGACGACGGTGAAGGCCGGGATCCCGGCGGGGATCTTGGGCTGATCGCAGCAGGTCGTCGGCGCGGCCGGCTTGTCGGTCTGGCACGAGGGCAGCGAGAGCAGGGCGGCGACCGCCGCACCGACCAGGGAAACCTGAGAGACCAGTGAGTGGGCCACAACGCTACGCGGCAGCTGGTGACGCATCCGGAGCCTCCGAGATGAGAGGGGGGAACTACGGGAAGGACGGGAAAAGGGGTGAAAGAACTGCGACCGAGGCGCACGCTACATCAACCGGTCGCGGCGAGGGGTCTTTCTTTCCATCGGCGCGGAGGTAGGGTATTGTACGTGCGTCGGAGCTGAGCCAGCTTTCAGCTCGACGCTAAACCATAAAATGGCATCGATTGTCATGACGCGGCGACCTTGGGTGCTCGCGCTGGTTTTTTCGATGACGTGGCTCGTGTTCGGCACAAAAGAAGTGCGGGCGCAGCTCACGCCGCAGCAAAAGCAGGAAATCCACGTTCACTACCAGCAGGCGACGCGGGCGTACGATCTGGGCAAGTACCAAGAGGCCGTCGACGAGTATCAGAAGGTCTACGAGATCGACGGCGATCCGGTGATGCTCTACAACATCGCGCAGGCCTACCGGCTCAACGATCAGCCGCAGGAGTCGATCCACTTCTACCGCCGCTACCTGCAGCGCTCGCCCGAGGCGCGCAACAAGGAAGACGTCGAGCGCAAGATCACCGCGATGGAGAAGCTGATCGAGGAGCGGCGCAAGGCGGCCGCGCTGGTCGCCCCTCCGCCGCCCAAGACGGAAGCGAAGCCGGTGGCGGTCCCCGAACCGCCGCAGCCACCGCCCCCGGTCGTGCCGGCCGTGGTCGTCGCGCCGCCAGCGCCGCCGCCTCCGCCGCCACCCTCGACCGCCCGCCGGGTCCTCGGCTGGTCGATGGTCGGCGTGGGGGTCGCTTCGATCGCCGTGGCGATCGTCGAAGGGATCAAGGCGAAGAACCGCGGCGACCAGCTCACGTCGATGCAGGGCCAGCCGAACGTCACTCCGCCTGCGGATCTGCCCGTCTGGGATTCGAATCGGAATAACATTCAGTCAGAAGGCAAGACCGCCAACATCGTCGCCATCGTCTGCGGCATCGCGGGGACGGCCGTCGCCGTTGGTGGTGCGATCGTGCTCATCACCAACGGTTCATCCTCGCCGGCCAACGACAACGGCGCACCGGCCACCACCAACACCGTCAGCTTCGCCCCCTGGGTCGGCCCTGGGCTGGTGGGCGGCGGCATGGGCTTGAGGTTCTAAGCTTTGCGGTCGGCGCACGTTCTGGCCGTCCGGGTGATGTTGCTGGGCTCCCTGCTGGCGAGCGCCGGCTGCTTCCGTCCGAAGATCGTTGCTGGTGCCTATGCCTGCCCCGAGGGCGGCCTCTGTCCTGACGGCTTCGTCTGCAGCCGCTCGATCCCGCACGTCTGCGTCGGGTCGCCCGACGCCGGCGCGGGCGCCACGACCGGTACGGGCGGCACGACCGGTACGGGCGGCACCGGTACGGGCGGCACGACCGGTACGGGCGGCATCATAGACGCCGGCCCCTGCACCGGAGCCATCGCGACCTGTTCGCAGAGCGACGCGGGAACCGGCAAGTGCGATCCCGTCTGCAACACAGGTTGTGGATGCCACGAGAAGTGCTCGGTGAACGGGAACGGCGCCCCGACCTGCAATGCGCCGATGGGCCCCAGATCTCCAGGGCTGTTGGAGCCTTGCGATCAAACATCTACTTTTAGCTCAGCTGAGACCGACGACTGTCAGCCAGGGCAGTTGTGCGCCAATATCAACAACTGCATGGCGCGCTGCTATCAGTTCTGTCGGACGGGTTCCGACTGTGCAAACGGCGCGAGTTGTTCACGCGACGCCGGCGGTGGGTACACCGTCTGCGACGTCCCGACCGGCCCGTGCGATCCGGTTGCCGGCGCGGCTTCGGGGGCGACTCCGAATTCAGGCTGCACCGGGGGGGCCTTGGTCAACTGCTACCTGTCGGCCACCTCCAAGAGTACGCTGTGTGACTGCCAAAACGTCCGCGCGAACGGTACCGGTAACGGCACCAAGGGAGACTTCTGCTCTCATTCGCGAGACTGTTTCGCAGGCTTGGTGTGCCTCGACGCGCTCGGTAACGGCAGCATGCAGTGCTGGCCGGTTTGCCGTTTGCCCGGTGACGGCGGCGTGGACATCACGAACACCGGCGCAGGTGAACAGAAGTGCACGACAGGTCCCAGCGCCTGCCAGTCGATCCGACTCCCGGATGGCTCGACGAATCCAACGTTTGGCTTTTGCAACGACTAGGAGCGCCGGGGTAATGGGCCTGCGACGAATTGCCGCGGTTCTGATCGTTGCCCCGCTGATCGCGCTGGGCTGCTACAGCCCGAACATCGCGACCGGTAGCTACGCCTGCGGCTCTGACGGCGGCTGCCCCGACAAGTTTCACTGCGCCTCGAACCACGTCTGCTATCTGGAGGCCGACGCCAGCTTCGAGATGCCGCCGGTCTGCACTGCGGCCGCAACGCTGCCGCAGATCTGCTCCGTAGCTGCGACAGCGGGCCCTTGCAATCCCGGCTGTCAGAGTGGTTGCAAGTGCGGCTGGTGCGGTGTCGTCGGCGGCGCGACGAGTTGCATGACCGGGCCACCCGGCAAGAACGATATTGGCGACGTCTGCGACCCGACAAAGACGTCTGACTGCAAGGCGGGACTCTACTGCCTGTCGGAATGTGGCGTCGGCCGCTGCTATAAGTTCTGCGACCGCACCGATCCCAATGTCGCTGCGACGTGCGGCACGGGATCATCGTGCAGCATGACGGTCACCGGCACTGGATCGTTCTCCTTTTCCCTCTGCAGCCTCGTTTCGACGTGCGATGCCGTCGCGCAAAACTGTCCAGCTCCGTTTGCGTGCTACCCGGCGGGGGTGAACGGGAGCGAGTGTGACTGTCCAGGAACGGCCGGAACCGGGCAAGTTTGCATGGGCGGGGTCGCGCATTTTTGTACCAAGGGCGATAGCTGTTTCAACATCAGCGGCGCCAATACCTGCCTCCAGACGTGCAAGGGGGCCACGGACTGCGCTTCTGGAACTTCCTGTAACCAAACCCCCATGTCCACATACGGCTACTGCCTTTAGGGTTGCTCACTTTTCCGGCTGCGATGAGCAAAGCCGCGTCGTCTCGGCGCGATGCCAATGGATGTGAGCGGCTCAGTGGCCGAGGACGTATCCCAGACGGCCTCGGACGCTGCGTGATTCGCTGACGCGCCGCCAGAGCAGATAACCCAGGATGGCGACGTTCAAGACCAGGGCGACGACCTTGCCTGCGCCGAAGTGCTCCACGCCTTCGTAGATCTCGATCGGGATGAAAGAGGCGGTCACCACGACGGTCAGCCATTCGGCCCAGCGCCGGCGGCCGAGGAGGCCGATCCCCTCGACCAGGAACACCGCGGCGTAGCAGAGCGACGCGACGGCGAGCTTGCGGGCCGTGTGGTCGTCGAACGCGCTCAGTTTGCCGAGAACGTGGGCCAGCGCGTGGCGTCCCGGCGAGATGCCCAGCCAGCTGGCGAAGTGCCAGACGTGACGAGCCAGGTCGCTGGGAGCGGCGGCCAGACCGGCTACTCCGAGAGTGATGAGCAGCGCGGCCTTGAGCAGCTTGAACACGCCGATTACGACGATGACCCGATTGCGTTGGCCCACTGCCAGCAAATGTGGGCACGAGAGAGTTGCTTGAATAGGCCCGTCTCGAGAGAGGTGAACGTCCTTCCGGCCGGCGGTTCGGCGCACAAGCGTCGCGGGCACGACGGCGAAAGTCGAGTAGTCTTGGGCGCCATGCCGTCGTCTCCGTCTGCCACCTTGCCGCGGTTTGCGTTTCTGACGCCGCGGGTGCTGCCGCCGGCGTCGAAGATCGAGGGGCGGGTGGCGGTGCTCGACGTGGCGTTCGCCAGCGACGGGGGCGGGGCGTCGTTCGAGAAGACGACGCTGCCGTTCATCCGCGGGCTCGGCGGGCGGCTGGCGGCCTGGGTCGATCACCATGATCACGAGCGGCACGCCGACTACGTCGGGGACCCGCGCTTCGTTCTGACCACCAAGGCCGAGCACGGCGCCTGCCCGGAGTTGGTGACGCCCGAGGTGGTGAGCGCGGCGGGGCCGGTCGATACGGTGGCGATGCACCTCGATCTCGACGGCCTCTTTTCGGGAGCCAAGTGGGTCCTCGGCGGCGTCGAGCCCTACGAGGGGGCCGACGCCGACGCGCGCGCGATCGACACCCGCCGCGGCGAGCCGGGGCCGATCGCCAATCGCATCGATCGCGCGCTGCGGGCGCGGTTTCGCGACGAGACGCTCAAGCACCGGGTGATCCAGTACCTGCTGTCACGCACGAAGGATCAGGTGTTGTGGGGCGAGATCGAGGAGGCGGCGCGCGAGATTGACCCGCTGCTCGATGAGAGCAAGCGCCTCGCCGACAAGTACGAGATCATCGACGGCGTCGCCTTCGTCGAGGCGGCCGGACGCCCCTACGACAAGACCGAGCTGCTGCTGATTGGACAGGAGCGGTCGCCGGTGGCGGTGGTGCGCGACTCGGGCTCGCTGACCATCGCCGCCGACTTCGAGTCGGGGCTCGACTTCGTGAAGATGTTCGACCTCGGCGGCGGCATGCCGACGCGCGTGACCGTGCCGGAGGCGCGCCGGGCCGAGGCC
This sequence comes from uncultured Pseudomonadota bacterium, assembly GCA_963819375.1. Lineage (GTDB taxonomy): Bacteria > Myxococcota_A > Polyangia > Fen-1088 > Fen-1088 > JADGRB01. Next base: position 607,216 of record CAWFVU010000002.1, read on the forward strand.
ATGGCGAAGCTCGCGGCCGCCGTCGCCGCGCGCGCCCGGCCGGCCGGCGTGTTGTAAGATCCGGGAAATGGCGACCCGCCGGCAGCCCAGGTCTCTCCCCACGCGAACCCACGTGGCGCTCGCGTCGCGCGTGCTGGCGGCGGCGAGCGGCCTGCGCGCCGGGCTGGCGTCGGAGGGGCCGCTCCCCTCGCGCACCGACATCCGCGTGCTGGTCGAGGAGCTGCTGGAGGTGCTGTTCCCCGAGTCGCATCGCCTGGGGACCAACGGCGGCAGCCTGCGCGACCACGTGGCCGCGACGATCGGCACCCTCGAGGCGCACCTGGAGACGGCGATCTTTCTGGGCCTGCACCGCCTCTGCGCCGGCAAGGACCGCGGCGGCGGCAAGTGCGCGCGGCGGGCGCGCGCGATGACCGGCCAGCTCCTGGAGATGCTGCCCGAGGTGCGGGCGGCGCTGGCCAAGGACGTCCTCGTCGCCTACGAGTGCGATCCGGCCGCCAGCGGCGTCGACGAGATCGTCGCCTGCTATCCGGGCCTGTTTGCCATCGCCATCTATCGTGTGGCGCACCTGCTGCTCGCCTACGGGGCGCAGGTCGTGCCGCGCATGCTGACCGAGCACGCGCACTCCCGCACCGGCATCGACATTCACCCGGGCGCCACCATCGGCGAGTCGTTCTTCATCGACCACGGCACGGGGATCGTCATCGGCGAGACCAGCCGGATCGGCGATCGCGTTCGCATCTACCAGGGGGTGACCCTCGGCGCGCTGTCGGTGAAGGATCGCGGCAAGAACGAGGGCGGAGCGCCCAGCAAGCAACGGCACCCGACCATCGAGGACGAGGTGACGATCTATGCGAACGCGACGATCCTCGGGGGGAGCACGGTGATCGGGCGGGGGGCGACCGTCGGCGGCAACGCCTGGATCACCTATTCGGTGCCGCCCGGGATCCGTGTCGGCGTGGGGACGTAGCGACGCTCTCGCCCCGGGTTTCCCAGCTTCTTCGCGACGTCTCGGCGCAGATCCTGGACGCCCAGCGGCCGATCCGGGTCTTGCGCCTGGTCAGCTGGGGCGAGGAGGTCGAGCGTGACTTCTTTGCCTCCGACGGGCGCGAGCTGCCGCGCCCCGAATATCGCGTCTCGCCCGAGGTGGCCGAGGCGGGCGTCCGATTCAAGGCGTTGAAGGCGCTCTGCCCCGGCGACGGCGCGATCGAGATCTTCCTGCGCGACACCTGCGACGCCTTCGCCACCGCCGCGCGCATGCTGGCCGCGGCGGGGACGCGCGACTTCTACCACCACTCCGTCGAGCTCTACGGCCGGCCCGCCAGCCTGACCGCCGACCGCCGCACGACCAACCTGGGCCTGGCGCAGCACTTTCGCGGCGTGGTCGACGGCGTGGCCGGCCGCGCCCCGATCCCGAGCCCGCAGGACGAGCTCGTTTACAGCGCGGAGGAGGTCGTGCCGCTCCTGGCCGCCCGGTTCGCGGCGTTCTTCCCGGGGCAGGGGATCGGCGTCGAGCTGACCGACGGCATCCCGGCCAAGGCGGTGGCCGGCGTCGACGGCGTGCGGATCAAGCGCGGCGTGCGCTTTTCGGCCCGGGATCTGGCGCAGCTGGAGTTTCACGAGGGGCAGGTCCACGTGGCGACGGCGCTCAACGGGCGGGCGCAGCCGGTGATGCCGTTCATCGGTTACCCGTCGCCCCGCACGACGGCGACGCAAGAAGGGCTGGCGGTGCTGACCGAGTTTCTGACCCAGTCGACCAGCATCGATCGGCTGCGGCGCCTTGCTGACCGCACGCTGGCGATCAAGTTAGCGGAGGAGGGGGCCGACTTCTGCGAGCTCTATCGGTTCTTCCTCGAGCGCGGCAACGACGAGATGGCGGCGTTCGACGGCGCGCGGCGGGTCTGCCGGGGCGGCCTCTGCGGTGGGGGCGCGCCGTTCACCAAGGACGTCTGCTACCTCGACGGCCTCCTGCGCGTGACCAACTTCCTGCGTGTGGCGCTGGTGAAGGGCCACCTGGCCGACGTGTCGCTCTTCTTCGCCGGCAAGATCGCGGTCGAGGACGTGCCGCTCTTCGGGCGCCTCCAGCGTGAGGGGCTCGTGCGCGCGCCCGACTACCTGCCCGAGTGGGCGCGCGATCTGTCATACCTGACCGCCTTCATGAGCTACTCGGCGTTTCTGGGCGAGTGCGATCTCGCCGCCGAGCGGCGGCGCTACGAGGATCTCCTCACGCGTGCCGAGGACGAGATGGAATGAGGCCCATCAGCCGCGCGCCCAGCACCATCGTGGCCAGGCAGGCCCACTGCGCCGGCGTCAGCCCGGCGTAGCGCTGGTCGGGCAGGGCGACGTCGGTCGCGCGCAGGAAGTCGAGGCCGAACCGGACCGGCGCGTACATCAGCGCGGCGAGGCCGATGACGTGGCCGGGGGGGCGCGGCTTCTTGGCGTAGCGGAACAGGATCACCGTCATGACGATGGTGAAGAGCAGCTCGTCGAGGCCGAGGTCGTGGCGCGGGCCGCCGGGATAGTTCACCGAGAGGAAGAACGAGGTGTGACGGCCGGGGTGATCGTGCGCGGTGAAGCAGCCGGTGCGGCCGAAGATCCAGCCGACCGAGAGGCCGAGCGCCACCGAGTCGGCGTAGGCGAGGCGGGGGATCTTCTCTTTCTTCGTGTAGTAGAGAAACGCCAGGAAGGCGCCCAGGAAGCCGCCGAACGACGAGAGCCCCGACCAGACATTGAGAAGAACGAGCGGGTTCTCTTTGATCCGCTCCGGGAAATAGAAGATGACCGAGACGAGGTGGGCCATGATGAAGCCACCGATCACGATCCGCGCGTTCAGGAAGCGGACGTCCTGCTCCTCGAGCCCCCGCTTCTTCCCCTCGGCCACGACGATCCGATCGCCGACGATCACCCCGCACGCGACCAGCACGCCGAACAGGTGGATCGGGATCGACCCAATGTCGAACAGGTGCCCGCTGAAGTAGGGAATCATTTTATTCGGGACGCTGGGAGGGTCCCGCGCCCCCCGCGACGGCGACGCTCGCGCGAGCGGAGCTCGCGCTCCCGTACGCGATCTTGAGCGCGTTCGCGCAGAGCCAGGACGATGTCGCGCTGGCCGTCGGCGTGGTAGCTGGAGCGGACCATCGGGCCCGACTCGACGTGCGGGAATCCGAGCGCCAGCGCTTCGGCCTTGAGCGCGTCGAACTCGGCCGGCGGCACGAAGCGGGCGACGCCGAGGTGCTTGGGGGAGGGGCGCAGGTACTGCCCGAGCGTCAGAATGTCGACGCCGATCTCGCGCACCTCGCGCAGGACGGCGCGGACCTCGTCGAGCTCCTCGCCGAGGCCGAGCATGAGCCCCGTCTTGGTGATCGCCCCGCGTTCCTTGGCATGGCGGAGGATGGCGTACGAGCGGGCGTAGCTGGCCTGCACGCGCACCTGCCGCGAAAGGCGCGGCACCGTCTCCAGGTTGTGCGCGAAGACGTCGGGGCCGGCGTCGAGCACGGTGTCGACGTCGCCGGTCTCCCCCTTGAAGTCGCCGGTCAAGACCTCCAGCACCAGCTCCGGGCTGCGCCGCTTCACCGCGCGGATCGTGGCCGCCCAGTGCGCCGCGCCGCCGTCGGGCAGATCGTCGCGGTCGACGCAGGTGATCACCGTGTGCCGCAGGCCCAGCTCCCCCAGCATGGTGGCGACGTGCTCGGGCTCCGTCGGGATCGGGCGGCAGCGGACGCCCGGTCGGGACGTCGCAGAACTGACAGGACCGCGTGCAGATCCCGCCCAGGATCATGATGGTGAGCGACTGGCGGTTCCAGCACTCGCCGATGTTCGGGCAGGACGCGCTCTCGCAGACGGTGTGCAGCCCCAGCTCGGCGACGCGCTGCTTGAGATCGAAGAAGACCTCGCCCCTGGGGCATCTTCATCCGGATCCAGTCGGGCTTCCGTTCGGACCGGGGGCGCGCGGGGGCGGCGCCGTCCGCGTTGGTCTCTCGTTCGGCCTGAAGGACGCGCAACTTGCGCGAGCGGGTCTCGACGATCCTCTCCGGCATTGCGGGCTTGAATCTACCCGATCATCGCCAGGCTGTCCGCGCACCGAGCGTCAAGTTCGGCGGCGGCGCATCCGATGTTATTGTGTTGGGAGCGATGCTTAGAGGGTGGCGCTGTCTTGCCGTGACGCTGCTGGCGCTCGCGGTGGGCGGGCATCCGGCCCTCGCCTCCGAGCCGAGCGCGGCGCGCCAGGCGTACGATCAAGCGACCGCCGCTTTCGGCCTCGGACACTACGCGGAGGCCGCCGAGAAGTACGAGACGGCGTTCAGTCTGCGTCCCGATCCGGCGCTGCTCTACGACGCCGCGCAGGCCTACCGGCTGGCCGGCAACCGCCCGCGCGCGCTCGAGCTTTATCGAAACTATCTGCGCCTCTATCCCAACCGGCAGAACGCCGAGGAGGCGCGGACCCAGGTCGCAGCGCTTACCAAGGCAATCGAGGACGAGAAGAGCGCAGCGCCTCCGGTGGCCAGCTCGCCCGCGCCGGCGGTGGGAGCCACGCCGGTGCCTCCACCTCCGGTCACACCCATTGTGTCGGTCGCGCCGCCGTCGCCCGCTCCTCCGCCCGCGCTGGCGCCGGGACCGCCGCCTTCGGCCACGCTCGTCACCGAGACGCCACCGGCCGCGCCGTCCTCGACCGGGGGCGGCTCGCGGACCTGGATCTGGATCGCGGTCGGGGCCGCCGTCGTGGTCGGCGGCGTCGTGGCGCTCGTGGTCGCCACCCGCAGTGACAAGTTCCCCGACGCCAGCTTCGGGACGGCGGCGGGGAACTGACCATGCGCGCCGGCTCGGCTCGACTTGCGGCGTTGTTGATCTCGGCCACGAGCGTGCTCGGCGGCAGCGTGCAGCAACACCGAAAGCTGCCGGCCGGGCACGCTGTTCGTGACCGTCGAGCTCGGACCGTACGCCGGCGCCGCCGATCGGCTCGAGGTCGACGTGGCGCTCGAGGCTGCCGGAGACGCCGCGGCCTCGGCGCCGAAGCAGAACGCTTCTGACGCTGAAGTCGGGAGCGCGTTCCGGCGGCGTGGAGGTTCAGTTCCCGGACGGCTACCAGACGGGTCGAACCGCGATGATCACGCTGACGCTGCTCTCGGGCAATTCACCGCTCGCCACTCAGGTCGCGGCACCGGTTCTCCCCCCCGGTTGCGGCAGCCTCGCGGTCGACTTCGGAGCCGGCGACGCCGGCATCGACGGGCGCGCCGGTGCTGCCGGCGGAGGCCAGGGCGGCGCCGGCGGGGGTGCAGCGACGGGAGGCATCGGTGGTGCGGCGACAGGCGGAGCGGGCGGCGGCGGAGCGGGCGGGCGCGGCGGCGCTGCGGGCCGCGCGACCGGTGGCAGCGGCGGCGCAGCGGGCGGCCAGGGGGCCGGCGGGGCGGGTGGCGCGCCCTGCAAACCGACCGGCCCGGAGGACTGCTTCGACAACATCGACAACGACTGCAACGGCAAGATCGACTGTGCCGATCCGGCCTGCGGGAGCGGGGTCGCTCAGTGTGTCGCCTTCGACCCGACGGCGGCCCCCATTGGCGTCCTGAGCGGCGGCACCGGTCCGTGCTCGACGGCCCTCTACGACCAGGCGACGGCGATCTTCGCCAACCAGAATCAGCTCAGCTGCACGGCGATCGTCGCCGGCCAGGGATGCAGCTGCAAGCCCGGACCCGTCAGCTGTTCGACGGCGCTCGCCGGATTCAAGACGCTCGCCGAGTGCACCGGCAACACCTCGCCCGGGGAGGCGGCCGGCACGTTCGTCACCGACCAGGACAACGCCTGTACGGCCGGAGTCCCCCCCTGGACCACCGACGCCCTCGGCGAGATCTACGGCATCTCCGCCACGGCGTTCGTCGCCTCGGCCGGGGCCTGCACGCCGTCCGGCACGCCGAACGTTCCGAAGTTCGGCTTCGGGGTCAGCGCCAACTTCTGCGCGACGAAGAGCGTGGGCGGGGGATGCGGCGCCGGTCAGGTCTGCGTGCCGACGACCGGGACGGGGGGCGCCTGCCAGCTGTTCGACGGAATGAAGACGACCTGCCCGGGAGGCGCCTTCGCGGTGCCCTGGTACACCGGCTCGTCAGGGTCCGCCACCTGCGGTCCCTGCACCTGCGGGTCGCCCGTCGGCGGCAGCTGCGACCAGGTGCTGCTCACGGCCGGCAATAACCCGAGCTGTTCGGGCGTTGCCCAGCTGCAGAGCAACACCCGCGCGTGCGTCGCGACGGGCCTCACCAAGCCGGGCGTACAGTTCTCGGGGACACCCACGCCTGCGAGTTGCTCACCGATGAGCACCCTCGGCGGCAACGCGGGGCCGACCGGGCCCAAGACGCTCTGCTGCCCGCAGTAGTGGCGGGTGTCAGAGGTGGACGACCTCGCCTTCCTCGCTTCGTCTTCCTTGCCATGACGAAACCGATGCGTGTATCTTCTGTTTTTCGGACGACGGCCGACTGCGGCTGACCGCCCGCCGGGCGAAGCTCCGAGTAACCCCCCCACGGCGCGTGCCGTGCGCTCTTTGAGGTAGCCATGTCTCTCGTTCTTCCGCGTTCGCTTAGCGAGATCGTCTCCCTGCTCGCCCTGCCGGCCGCGCTGCTGTTCACCCCCGCCTGTAAGTCGAGCACGCCGCCGACCGCGATCGCTTCGGCCGCCTGCGCAGATCCGACAGCCTCCGTGGTGATCACCGATCCCACCAATTACATGCTGTCGGATTCCTTTGTGCTCGAGCACGTGGTGGTGAAGGACAACACCGACCTGAAGTTCGACTGGAGCCAGCTGACGGTCGACTTCTTCGGCAAGGCGGTCAATCCGGTCACCGACATCAACACCGTGTCGATCTCCCTCTGGAACCTGTCGCCGTCGGATATCGAGCAGGCGCTCAAGGTCGATAGCCTGTCGACGATGCTGGTGAAGAACGTCGGCATCATCACCACCTTCCCGGACGGCACTTTCACGCAGATGGACCTGCTGGGCTTCAATGAGCTCGGCAACCCGCTGCCGACCGACGACCTGTGGTCTCGGTTCAACACGGCCACGCCGATGTATCAGTACCCGCAGGACAAATATACGTTTCTGCTGATGGCGCAGAGCGGGGCCGACATCGGCAAGAACCCGCACAGCATTGCCCTCTTCAACATCGATCCGAACGCCACTCCGACGGAGCTGGATTTGACGAACGACTCCACGAAGCTCACCTATTCGGTCGACCTCGAGCGCGCGCACCCGGTGCTGGTACCGGCCGGCGTCTCGGCGCTGACGATCGACTGGAGCCAGATGACGACCAACTGCCTGGGGAACAGCTACGATGGCAGCCAGATCACCTCGGCGGCGGTGGCCCACTATTCGAAGAAGACGCTCCCCGAGTTGCAGCAGCAGTTCCTCAACCTCGAGGAGATCGCCGACGGCTGGTGGTCGGGCACACCGCCTTCCGGGCGGACCGTCGATCTCAGCACGCTGACCGATGCGAATGGCGCGGCCTTCCCCGGCATCGACTCGACCGGCGTCTGGATGGCCGCGCTCTTCTGCGGCAACTGCAACAACCCGGCTCCCTGGTCGATCACCATCCTTCAGCCCTGCGGCCAATAACGGCCGACGAGGTCAAAACGCCGAGGGGATCGGCGCGCCGCGGACCTGCGCCACCTGCTCGCGGAGCTCCATATAGAGGTGCAAAAATCGGCCGAACTTGCGCAGTGCGTAGGCCTTTGGCCAGAAAGTGCGTAGGCCTTGGCCAGAAAACGACCTCCGGAACCGGCGAAAAGATAGCAAGGTGCGGCAGAGCTCGGGAAGATTTCGGCGACGGTGACGTGGCCCGCAGCCCGATGGATTGACTCAATCTCGAGCGCGTTCTGCCGATAGCTTCGTCAACCAAATGGGCGCGCTTAGTGCATCAGGAGCAGTGGCCAAGCAGGGACTCGAAGCCGACGCGGTCGCGCGCGGTCTGGTCCTCCTGGTCGACGATGAACAGTCAATCGCCCGCGCCTACGCGCGGACGCTCGGCGCCGCCGGTTTCGCGGTCGAGATCGCCTTCGACGGCAAGGCGGCCGCGGCGGCGGCTCGGGAGCGAAACTTCGACGTCGTCGTCAGCGACATCGCGATGCCGGAGATGAACGGCCTCGAGCTCTTGCGCGCCGTTCGCGAGCACGATCTCGACGTGCCGTTCGTGCTCATGACCGGCGGCCCCGCGGTCGAAAGCGCCGTTCGCGCCGTGGAGTACGGCGCGCTTCGTTACCTCATCAAGCCGGTTTCAGCAGCGGAGCTGGAGGAGGTGGTGGCACGCGCGGTCCGGTTGCATCAGATGGCGCGCATCAAGCGCGAGGCGCTGGAGATGTTCCGCCTCGACGGAAAGCATCTCGGCGACCGGGCTGGTCTGGAGGCGCGGTTTGCTTCGGCGCTCAGCTCGCTCTGGATCGCCTATCAGCCGATCGTGTCGTGGTCGAAGCGCAATACGTTCGCCCACGAGGCGCTGGTCCGCAACGAGGAGCCGACGCTCCGCTCGCCGCCCGATCTCTTCGAGGCGGCCGAGCGGCTGGGACGTCTCGAGGAGCTCGGGCGCACGGTGCGCGATCGCGTCGCCCAGACCCTGGACGTGAGCCCCGTCGACGGCTTGCTCTTCATCAACCTGCACGCGATGGAGCTGGCGGACGACCGACTGGTCGACTCCAGTGCGCCCCTGTCGCGCCACGCCGGGCGCGTCGTCCTGGAGGTCACCGAACGGGCGCCGCTGGAACAGATCCGCGACGCCACCAGCCGGGTGGCCCAGCTGCGCTCCCTCGGCTACCGGATCGCGGTCGACGATCTCGGCGCCGGCTACGCCGGGCTGACCAGCTTCGCCCACCTCGAGCCTGACGTGGTCAAGGTCGACATGTCGCTGATTCGCGGGATCGATCTCTCGCCGATGAAGCAGAAGCTGCTGGGATCGATCGTCGGGCTCTGCCGCGACCTCGGCATCGAGATCATCGCGGAGGGGGTGGAGACGCCGGCCGAGCGCGACGCCCTGGTCCGCGTCGGCGGCGATCTCTGCCAGGGCTACCTCTTCGCCCGCCCAGAAAAGCCCTGGGCCGCGATCGACTTCAGTAAGTAATCTCGCGAACACCGTCGGGTATAATCCCCCCGGTGAACGTAGAGCTGACGAAGGAGTACCGTTTCGAGGCGGCGCATTACCTGCCGCGTGTCCCCGCGGGGCACAAGTGCGCGCGCGTCCACGGCCACAGTTACAAGGTCGACGTCGCGATCGCGGGCCCGGTCAATCCGGAGACCGGCTGGTTGATCGACTTCGGCGTCATCGACGACGCCTGGGCCGTTCTCTTCGCCCGCTTCGATCACCACAACCTGAACGAGGTTCCGGGCCTCGAGAACTCGACCTGCGAGAACATCGCCATCTACGTGTGGCGCGAGCTGCGTGCGCACATCAAGGAGCTCTCGGCGGTGACCGTCTGGGAGACGTACGACAGCAAATGCACCTACCGGGGTGGCTGAGCGCGGTGTGCCCGGTGCGCCAGGCGTGGGAGGTGTGGGCAGTCGAAGTGCGGGCCGTCTACGAAGTCTGCAAATGACGGGCGGCGTGGCACGGTTTCTGACGCTGAACCTGTGGGGCGAAAACGGCCCCTGGGAGGCGCGGCTCGCGCTCGTCACGAAGCGCCTCGACGCGCTCGCGCCCGACGTGATCGGGCTGCAGGAGGTGCGCGAGGTGCCGGGGCGGGTGCCGAATCAGGCGGCCCTGTTGGTGGGGGCGCGCGGCTGGCATCACGCCTTCTCGCCGACCTCCGCGTGGGGAGGCGGCCACGAGGGGCTGGCGATTGTTTCGCGTTTTCCGATCGGCGCCCAGGAGTTCAGGCCGTTGCCGTACAGCACGGAGACGGAGGGGCGGGGGATCCTGTCGGCGCGCCTCGACGGCGAGGCGGGCGGGATCTGGGTCCACACCACACACCTTTCGTACCGCGAGCACGAAGGCCTCTGGCGCGAGGCGCAGGTGCAGTTCGTCGACGAGGTGCTGACCAAGCACGACAACGGCAACCCGCGGGTCGTGATGGGCGACTTCAACACCGTCCCCGAGAGCGACGAGCTCCGCTGGCTCTGCGGACAGCACACGCTGGGCGGCCGGCGCGTCGCCTATCAGGATGCCTGGGCCGCCGTCCGGCAGGATCACCCCGGGTACACCTGGACGCGCGCCAACGACTACACCGACAAGATGCACTGGCTGCGTCGTGACCGCCGGCTCGACTACATCTTCGTGACGCCGGTGCGGCGCGATCGTCGGGCCACCATCCGCGCCGCCGCGCTGGCCTTCGACGAGCCCGAGGTGCGCCCGGACGGCGAGCGAATTTTTGCTTCCGATCACTTCGGCGTCACCGCCGACGTGCAGCTTCTGGCAGAGTCGTAGCGGATGTTTCGTCTGGCGCACGTGACCGATCCCCACTTCCGCGGCGCGCGGGGCGGGCAGGGCGTGCGGGCGAGCGATCTCTTCGGCAAGCGCGCCGTCGGCTACGTGAACCTGGTGGTGAACCGGGTCCGCAAGCACAAGATGGATCTGTTGGAAGACATGCGCGTCGATCTGCGCGCGCAGGCGCCCGATCACCTGGCGGTGACCGGCGACCTTTCGAACATCGCGGTCACGTCCGAGTGGCGGTCGGCGCTGGCCTGGCTGGACCTGTCGGGTGTGGCCCCCGACGCCATCTCCGTCATCCCGGGCAACCACGACGCCTACGTGCCCGAGGTGCTGGCGACCCGCGAGTTCGAGCGGCTGTTCGCCCCTTATCAAACGAGCGATCTCGATCGCCCAGGGGATGCCGAGAGCGCCCACTACCCGTTCGTGCAGATCCGCGAGCCGCTGGCGCTGGTCGGCGTCTCGAGCGCCGTCGCCACCGGCGATCTCGGCGCCTGGGGAGAGATCGGCCAGGCGCAGCTCGCGCGTCTGGAGGCGATCCTGAAGGCGCCCGAGCTCGCGGCGCTCACGCGCGTGGTGCTCGTGCACCACCCGCCGGTCCTCCACAAGGGTGTCGAGCACCGCAACCTGCGCGACCGGGACGCCTTCGCGCAGGTCCTCGCGCGGGCGGGTGCCGATCTGGTCCTGCACGGTCATGACCACGAGGATCAGCGCGCCGCGCTGCCGGGCCCCGACGGCCGGGCGATCCCGGTGATCGGCGCCGGCTCGGCGTCGTACGCCGGCGGGCCGGAGCGCCGGGCCCGCTACAGCGTCTACGAGTTCGAGGGCCGGTCGATCACCTGGGTGAGCCGGGTCCACGACGAGGCGACCAGCTTCTTTCGCGAAGCCCGCCGCGAGCTCCTCGCGCCCTAGCCGTCACCGGGCCGGGACTTGCCTGTCGCGGAACCGTCGTCTTGCCGCTACGGAGTTTTCGCGTGTCGGAAACGACGCGTTGACCAAATTTCTGTGATCCTGGCGGTCGAGTGCAAGCACGCGGTCGAAATGATGGGCGAGAGGGCGGGGGTGCTGTTGCTGTGAGTGGCGCACCGGCCCCGCGAGGGTTCTCGGCGCAGCTGCGCGGCGCGAGCCTCTGGGACCTCATCCAGATGGAATGTCTGGCGCGCTCGCACCGGGTGGTCCAGGTGATCGGCGAGGGTGGCGTCGGCTACCTCTACTTCGATCGCGGACAGATTGTCCACGCCACCACCGCGCAGCGAACAGGTGAGGCCGCGGCGCTCGAGATCCTCGACTGGACCAACGGCTCGTTCCAGAGCTGCGAGCGTGGCTGGCCGGCCCAGCCGACCATCCGCACCTCGCACGAGGGCCTGATTCTCCAGGCCGCCCAGCTGCGCGACGAACGGAGCGCCTCGAACCTGGTGGCCTTTCCGGGGCGCGCCATCTTGGGGGACGACGTCGATCGCTACGAGGAGCTGGAGCTGAGCGAGCTCGACGAAGGCGAGACCGAGGCGTACGCGGCGGCAGCGAGAGCGGAAGGAGCAGCTGACATGAGAAGCCCTGGGAGCGATGAAGCGGCGCTGACCCCAAAACCCGTGGCGAACGGCGCGGGTGGTGCGAACGGTGCGAACGGTGGTCGCTCGGAGCTCGGTCCCCTGGGCGACTTCTCGGTCATGATGCGGCTCGGGCCCAACGGCGCGGTGGTGAGCAACCGGGGCGGGAGCGAGGAGCTGGCCGAGACCGTGGCCTATTCGCACCGTCTCTTGCAGCTGACCGGGGAGCTTCTGGGATTCGACAAGTTCTCGGCGGTCGAGTGCGGGTTCGTCGAAGGGCGCTGCATCGTCTTCTCCGACGGCGAAGAGGTCGTGACGCTCCGGCCGCGCCCGGAGGTCAACCTGCAGACCCTGCGCGAGAGGCTGGGGCTGTGACCGGGCAAGAGGCTGTCGCCCTCGGCGACGGGGTGCGCATGAGCCTGGCCACGCTCAAAGATGTGGCCGGCATCGCCGGCAGCTTCGTCTGCACGACGAGCGGTCGCTTGATCGCCCGGGAGATCCCGGCGCTGTTCGAGGATGCCGTCCTGGCCGAGGCCGGCAGCCGCCTCCTGCGCATCGGTGAGACCTTCGCCGCCAGCGGCGACACGCTGGAGTTCGCGGTCGTGCGCTACGGAGAGAACCGCCTCTACCTGAAGGCGGTCGCCGGCGGAATGCTCTGCATCGTCGTCGCCGGCGAGGTCAACATGCCGGCGCTCCGCATGGCGGCCAATCTCGTCGGGCGGCGGATCGCCCCCGCGGTGGCGCGCGCCCAAACGGAGTTGCCGCCGCCGACGTTCGAGGCGCCGCCGCAACGTCCGGGGCCGACGGCGCTGCCGCCATCGCCCGGCGCACCGAGCGCGGCGGCTCCGCCCGGGCGCCGGTTTCGCGGACGGACGGTCGACTGAACAACCCAGACTGCGGCGCGCCAGCGGCCGCGACGAGGAGAGCGACGACATGGTGGCGAGGTTCAAGACGTTGTGGCGAAGCCGCGAATCGCGGAAGGTCCTCTACGCGATCCTGGGCGGCAAGGCGATCGGTCTGGGGATCATCTTCGCCGTTCTCTGGGGGCTGCCCAACTACTTCGGCCACCCGGCGCAGGCGGCCGACGCCGCCGGCGCGCACTCCGAGTGCGTGAACCCGCTCAACACGGCCTGGACGCTGAGCGCCGCGTTCCTCGTCTTCTTCATGCAGGCAGGCTTCCTGTTTCTCGAAGCCGGCTTCGCGCGCACGCGCGAGACGGTCAACGTCCTGCTGGAAGGGATCGTCGATACGTGCCTCTGCGGCGCGCTGTTCTGGGCCTTCGGGTTCGCCTTCATGTTCGGCGCCGGAAACGGCTTCATCGGCCTGCAGTACTTCTTCCTGCACGGCGCGCCCGAGACCTACGGCTCGACCGGCGTTCCCATCGAAGCCTTCTGGCTGTTTCAGTTCGCCTTCGCCGATACCTGCAGCACGATCACCTCGGGCGCGATGGTGGGGCGGACGTCGTTCGCGGGCGATCTCTGGTACAGCATCGGCGTCAGCGGGTTCATCTATCCGATCTTCGGCCATTGGGCCTGGGGGCCGGACGGGTGGCTGAACAACATCCACCCCGTGCCGTTCCACGACTTCGCCGGATCGACGGTGGTGCACACGATCGGCGGCTTCATCGCGCTGGCCGGCGCGATGGCGCTGGGACCGCGGCTCGGTCGCAAGTTCGCGCGCGACGGCGGCGGCATCATGGCGGGACACAACATGACCCTGGCTGCGGTCGGCGGCGTCATCCTCTGGTTCGGCTGGTACGGCTTCAACCCGGGCAGCACGCTGTCGGCGATGGATCTGCGCGGCATCGGGCGAGTGGCCACCAACACCACGTTGGCCGCCTGCGCCGGCGGCCTCTCGGCCCTGGCGTTCATCTACGTGCGGGGCAAGTACTGGGACTGCGGCATCACGGTGAACGGTTTCCTTTCAGGTTTGGTCGCCGTCACCTGCCCCTGTTACTGGGTCTCGCCGACGGGGGCGTTCATCCTGGGCGCCATCGCCGGCGTCGTCTGCTGCCTGTCGGTCGATCTGTTCGAGTACCTGCGGATCGACGATCCGGTGGGCGCGGTCTCCGTGCACGGCGTCTGCGGCATCTGGGGGACGCTGAGCCTGGGCCTGTTCGCGACAGGCCAGTACGGGGCGCCGGGCCAGTACGGCGCCGACACGTCGTCGACGGTGCGCGGGCTGTTCTACGGCGGCGGGACCAACCAGCTCGTCGCGCAGGTGACCGGCAGCTTTTGCATCTGCGGCGCGACCTTCGTCACTTCGCTCATCATGATGTACAGCCTCAAGGCGCTGGGCGTGCTGCGGCTCTCGGCTGAGCGAGAGCTGGCGGGGATGGACATCACCGAGCACGGCGGGCCCGCCTACCCGGAGCTGGTCCCGATCGACGCGGCGGATCCGCGGCGCGATCTGCTGCGCGAGCAGTCGACCGCTCTCATGCCCCTGCCGCGCTGACAGCGGGCGCGGCCTAGTCGCCGGGAGCGTCCTTGACGATCGCCAGTGGGGCGCTGGCGTCGCGCGGGGCGCTGGAGGCCGGATCCAGATCCGCGACCAGGGTTGCTGCGGGCATCAGATCGGCGATCGTCAGCCCGGCGATCCGCCGCTTGCGCTCCTCGTCGAGCTCGACCACCAGATCCCGCAGCGTCGGCGAGGTCGCGCCGTGTGCGATCTCGACGTCGGTCGAGCGAAACGCCGCCAGCACCTCCTCGAGGCGGATGGTCGTCGCCGCGCGCCCCGGGACGTAGCCGTTGAGATCGCCGCGCACCTCGGCGATGAGGCCGCGCGCCTTGAGCCGGGCGACGACCCGTTCGATGTTGTGCGGGGTCAACCCAAACTCCGTCACCAGACGCTCCTTGGGGTGACCGGCGCCGCCCGCCTCGTGCGTCGCCGCGACAGCCGCCAGGATCTGGGCCGCCACGAGGCCGTTGATCGGCTCGTCGTCGCGCTGCCGCCGGTCCTCCGCCTCGAGGAGCCGCAGGTTCTGCAGCGCATGGGTGATCTCGGCGCCGAGCAGGATCAGGACCCAGGCGGCGTAGATCCAGACCAGCACCAGGGGCACGAGGCCGAGCGGCCCGTAGACGCTGTTGTAGCTCTTGAGCATGATCCGCTCGGCGAAATGAACGAAGAGGTACTTGGTCGCCTCCAGCAGCCAGGCCGTCGCCAGAGCCCCCGCCGCCGCCGCCGACCACTCCACGTTGGTGCGGGGGAGGAGCTTGTTCATGAGGACGAGGCCGAAAAGCTCGATCATGAACGGCGCGAAGAATCGCGTCATCCCGTCCGCGGAGATGAGCCGCCCCGACCAGTAGAGCGAGAACCCCGCCAGCGTCGGCAGCAGCGTGACCATCGCGTAGAAGGTGAGAAATTTTCCGATCAGCGTGCGCCGCTGACCGACGCGCCAGATGTCGTTGAAGATCCGCTCGACGTAGCTGTAGAGCGAGTAGCAGGTGACGATGGTGAAGATGAGACCGCCGCCTCCGAGCGCGCCGATGCTGACCTTGCCGGCGAACGACTGGATCCGCTCGCTGACGTCGGACATCCGTGGGAAGACGTGCTCGGAGAAGAATTGCAGGAGGCGCGACTCTGCGTCGAGCGAGCCGACGCCCCGCAGGATCGAAAACGCGATGGCCGTGACCGGGACCAGCGAGAGCGCCGTCTGGAACGCCAGCGCCGCTGCCTGTTGCGGGCACTTGTCGCGGGCCCACTGCGCCAGGATGCGGATCGACAGCCGGTAGACAAAGATGGCGGCCCGCGCCCGGCGCGACAGGCGCACCGTCGCGGCGGCCGTGTAGGGGTTCGTCTCCAGGAAGACCCGGAACTGGTTGAACGTCCGCCGCATCCCTCGGATCAGTAGAAACCCTGGCGGGGCATCCCGGCAAGCAAAGTTCCGCCGAGGATCCAGCTTGGCGGTCGATTGTCAGTCAGCGCAGTGCGGCCAGAATCGCCGCGAAGGCGTGTGGTGTCCGGATCATGTCGCGATGGCGGGTGACCGGAATCTTGACCACCTCGGGCTCGGCGCCAGCCCAGGCATGCGCCGCCTCGACGGCGATGGTGCCGTCCCCGTCGGTCAGGGCCGCCTGGGAAAGCCCAGCCAACCGCCCCTCGCCGGGGAGGCGGGCGCACCCCTTCTCGACGACGATCCGAACCTGCGTCGGCAGACCGGTGCCGCAGATGCAGACCAACCGGCGCGGCGCCGCCGCGCTGTCGAGGACACGGTAGAGCTCGCGCACACTGGCCAGCCGCTTCGCCACCGCGGCGGTCCAGACGGGGTCGTCCGGATGGCGGCGGAACACCGACATGCGCAGGCGGCGCCAGGTCTCGACGTCGTAGAGGTCGTAGCCGGCGTCGTCGGGCAGGAACTTCGCGCTGGCCGGTTCGGGGATCGAGTCGAGCCCGCCCGGGCAGGCCATGAACTCCTCGGGCGTCACCCGCCGGCCGAGGGGCGCAAAACGAAATCCGGCGTCGAGGCAGGCGACCGTCTCGACCGTGCCGGCGTGCGCGCCCCCCGAGGTGACCACCCGCTCGACCGGCAGTGAGCGGTCGGCGGCGTAGGCGGCGCGAACGATGGGACCGCCGTTCGAGAGCCCCAGAATGTCGATCGCGTCCCCGGAGGTCGCGGCCAGACGCCGCACCTCGGCGGCCAAGGTGACGCCGAGGTCGACCACCGGCCGCCGCCAGTCGTAGGCGAAGTAGTGCAGGGTCTCGCCGTGCCGGTACCCGCCGGCGCAGAGCGCCTTCTCGAGCGCGCCGACCAGGTCGTACTTGAAGCCGAACAGCAGCGGGAGGCCGCGCAGAATTTCCTTGGGCCCGCCGCGCAACCCGGCCAAGGTTCCGATCGGCGGCCCACCGTAGAGCTGCCTGAACTGCCCCCAGATGTAGCCGAGCTCATCATCGTAGATCTCGGTGCAGAACAGCCCCGGGACCACCAGCAGCGGGCGCAAGGTCGTGACACGGTAGCAGAGCCAGGCCGCAGGCTCGAATTCTTCGCTGCCGTCCGGAACGTTTTGAGGATTTGAGTGACTGTTGTATCCACAGGAGGCGGATGCATCCACTCGACAACGCCACCGAGACGGAGCCCGAGGAGTCTCCGTCCGGCAAGTCTCAACGAAGACACGCGGTCTTGTTGCTCTCCGCGTTCGGCGACCGGCGCGAGCTCCGCTTGCCGCTGGAAGGCGCGGTGACCATCGGCCGCGGGTCGGCGACCTCGGGCCCACTGTTCTTCGACGATCGGCTGCTCTCGCGCGAGCACTTGCGGATCGCCCGCACCGCCCGTGGATACGAGATCGAAGACCTGGGGAGCAGGAACGGGACGTTTCTCGACGGTCCGAGGCTCGAGCGGCCGACGCGTCTCTCTGACGGCGCCCTGGTCCTGTTCGGAAATCATGTCGGAGTCTTCCGGTGGGCCTCCGATGCCGAGCTGACGGCCCTGCAGCAGGAGGCGGCCGCGCCGTTCGGTCCCCTTCCGACCTTCTCGCCCGCGCTGGCGTTGACCTATGCGCGGCTGCGCAAGCTCGCCCGCACCGAAGCAGAGCTCCTGCTGGTTGGCGAGACCGGCGTCGGTAAGGAGGTCTGTGCGCGAGGCATCCACCGGGCCTCTGGGCGCAAGGGGCGGTTCGTGGCCATCAACTGCGCCGCGTTGCCCGCGGCGATGGTGGAGAGCGAGCTGTTCGGGTACCTGGCGGGCGCCCACCCGACCGCGAAGGGAGCCAAGCCCGGCCTCGTCGAGGCAGCCGAAGGGGGGACCCTGCTGCTGGACGAGATCGGCGACCTGCATCCCCGAGCTCCAGGCCAAGATCTTCCGTTTCGTGCAGGACCGCACCTTCAGCCCGCTCGGCTCGACCAAGCTTCGCAAGGCCGACGTCCGGGTGATCGCCGCGACCGCGCGGCAGGCGATTGGCCTCGGGGCCGGCCCGCTGCACGGCGATCTGGTCGCGCGGCTGGGGGCCGATCCGATCGCCATTTCGCCGCTCCGCAAGCGCACGGAAGAGATCCTCTCCCTGGTGGCGCACTTTGGCGGGGGGACCATTCGCGAGATCGAGCCTGCCGCCGTCCGTGCGCTGTGCCTCTACGGCTGGCCTCTCAACGTCCGAGAGTTGGAAAAGACCATCGCCAACGTCCTCGCACTGACCGTCGGTGTCCGGCTCCGCCTCGAGCACCTGCCGACGGTGATCCGGGGCGCCCTTCAGCGCGGCGCCCCCATCGAAGCCGGCCGTCGCGATCCGCGCCCCGCTCCCGACAGCGCCGAGCTGGAGCAGTTGCTGAAGCAACACGACGGCAACGTCGCCAGCGTGGCGCGGGCGCTCGATCGGAAGTGGAACGTGGTCTGGCGGTGGGTGGTGAAGTACAAGCTGCGGCCGGAGAAGTTTCGTGGCTGACGACGAGCACGACCCGTCGTCACCGCTCGCGGGAACCGACCTCGAACGCCCGTTCCCGCCTGCCGACTCACCGGCTGCCCCGTTGCGCCCGGGAACGATCCTGGCGGGGCGTTACGAGATCGGCAAGAGCATGGGGCGGGGGGGGATGGGGTTGGTGGTCCAGGCCTTCGACAGGACACTGGGCGTCGAGGTCGCGATCAAGATCGTTCGCGCGGAGTACGCCGGCGAGCGAGAGTGGAGCGAGCGGTTGGCGCGCGAGGTGAAGCTGGCGCGGCAGATCCAGCACGCGAACGTCTGCCGCGTCTTCGAGTACGCGCAAGCGGACGGCAGATCTTTCCTGATCATGGAGCTGGCTACCGGTGGCACGCTTCGTGACGAACTTCATGCCGGGATGACGGCGGCGCGGCCGCTGGCAGCGCGAATTGCGGACGCGCGCGCGATCGCTGCCGGCCTCGGTGCGATCCACGCGGCGGGGATCGTCCACCGCGACATCTCCCCACAAAACGCGCTCCGGATGAGCGACGGGCGTCTGGTCCTGTCGGACTTCGGTCTGGCGACCGATTCGTTCGATGGCACCACCAGCCTCCGGGGCGGCACGGTGGCGTACATGGCGCCCGAGGTGGCCCGCGGCGGCCACGCGAGCTTCGCGGCAGATCTCTGGGCGCTGGGGGCCGTCATCCACGAGACCGTCTTCGGGCAGCGCCTCGCAGTGGGACCCGGACAGGGGCGAGCTGCGCAGCTCCGTCGCCGGCCGGCGGCTGAGCCGGACCGAGCGCACCGTCCTCGAGATCTGCCGCGCCTGCCTGGCGTCGAACCCGGCGCGCCGGCCGCGCAGCGCAGGCGAGATCGCCGCGCAGCTCAGCGAGGCCGGCCTGGCGCGGTCCTCCGACCGCTGGCGGCGCCGGCGGGCAGCGACTGTCGCGGCGGCGGCGGTCTTGGTCGCCGCGCTTGTCTTCGTTGGACAGCGGGTCGAGACCGCCCGGAAGCGAACCGCGCAGGCGGCACGGGCGGCGACAGCCGTCGATCCGCTCCTGATCGTTCTGTCGGGCCAGCCGGACGACTGGACCGACAAGGCGAAGGTCGTCGCCAAGGTGCCCGACCGGATCCGTTGCCTGGTCGCGCTTCCGGACCACCACACGGTGCGCTTCGTCTGGGGCTACCCGCCACAGCGCCGACGACGTCGACACCCGCACCGGCCAGCGCGCCGCCGTCGCCGCTGGTTCCCGACGCCTATGCGGAGGGATGCCCCGACCTGTCGCGTGACGGCAAGCGCCTCGTTTACACCGGCCACACCCCGGACGACCGCGCCTACGCCTTCGTTTCGGCTCACCCGGACGGTCGCGACGCCGTCGCCGAGGTGCCGATCGCGGAGCCGTCGAGGACCTCCGATCCGGTGTGGTTGCCGGATGGCCAGAGCTTTCTTTACGACATCGACGACAAACACGTCGGCGTCTTCTCGCTCGAGACCAGGCACAGTGAGGTCGTGCCCACGACGCTGGCGCCGTTGTTCACCTCATTTCACGCGGTGGTCGGGAAACAGATCTTCGTCGATTCCTTGCTGCAGACGGGGGGCTCCGACATCGGTGGTTTCTCGTTTCCGCACCTGAACGAGACGGTCAATTTCCATCTGTCGGTGCAGGCGATGGATGTTCAGATCTCCCGGGGGAGATACCTACTACCTGACGACCGCCTACGGGTCCAAAAGCGCGCTGGCACAGATTGAACCGTCCCAGAATCGAGGCCGCTATGTCGGGAGAGATCCGCGGACAGATCGTGCAATATCCGCTGTTTCTCGGCCGGTATTCGGTGTTCGTCAGCAACACGCGAATCGTGAACCTCGTGCGTCGCTCCGGAGGCGGCGAGGTTCGTGTTCGCGTCGGCGGCCGACATCATCGCGGCGTCGGGGTGCGGCGAACGGATCATCGCGACGCAAGCGAAGAACGGAAGGGATAGGAACGATCTGGCTCGACGCCAACGGCGGCGTCGGCGACACGCTGGCGGAAGGCGCCGATTCACCGAGATGTTCATCCGACGGTCGGACGATGTTTTGGGCGACCACCGGGCAGACGCCGACGGTTCAGCGCTGCGACGGCGCCGCCTGCCGCGCGCTCTTCAAGGGGGAGGCCGGCATGCTCTCTCTCTCTCCGGATGACCGCCGGTTGGCCTTCATGACGGAACAAAATCGAGGGCACGTCATCCGCTGGGTGGCGACCGATGGGCAGGGTGGGGGGCGCGAGGTCGCCGTCGTCGATACGGGGTGCAACCCGGTCTGGTCGAATGAAAAGGACCTTTGGGTCGCGTTGCGAAACGGCCGGCGCGTGGTCTGGACCGAGTTCGACACCGATCTCGGCGAAGCCGACGGGCCGGAGCTCGGCGGGAACTCGCGACTGCACCGACGCCATCGCCGATCCCGCGGCGCCCGGCGAAGAGGCGGTGAAGATAGAATTCGCCTTTCAATCTCAGGTCCGCGTCCTTCCCGCGAAAGAGCTTCCGGGCGGATAGCGGAGTCGATAGGCTGTCGCGCAGCGTCACATGAGCGACTCTGGATCGGGATCGAAGGACAGCGTCACCGAGGTGGCGGAGGAGTCCTTTGTCCGAGAGCGGCCGCCGGACATCGAGCGGGGGACGGTCCTCGCGGGCCGATATCAGATCGAGGACATCATCGGGAAGGGGGGGAGCGGGATCGTCCTGCGCGTGTTCGATCGGACGGCGCAAAATGTCGTGGCGCTGAAGGTCCTCAAGACCGAGCTCGCCCGCGACGCCAAGTGGGAGAAGCGATTCTCGCGCGAGCTGCGGCTCGGGCGGCCCATCCAACACCCGAACGTCTGCCGGATCTTCGACATCGGAGAGGCCGACGGCCATCGATTCCTGACGATGGAGATCGCGCAGGGCGGCTCGCTCCGGGACGAGCTCAGGCGCGGTGGTGCGCTCGAACGGCCGATCGAAGCGAAGATGGCCGATGCGAGGGCGGTGATCGCGGGCCTGGCCGCTCTGCACGCCGCGGGCGTCGTTCATCGTGACTTCAAACCCGACAACCTGCTCCGGATGGAGGACGGCCGGTTGGTGCTGTCGGACTTCGGTCTGGCGACGGACGCCGCGACTGCGCCTGGCGCCACCGTCTTGATTGGCACGCCCCACTACATGGCGCCCGAGGTCCTGGCCGGGGAGCCAGCAACCAGTCGGTCAGACGTCTGGGCGCTGGGCGTCGTCCTGTCACGAGATCTTTTTCGGCAGACGACCGGAGCGGCGGTCGGTCAGCTTCGACGGGGCAGGCAAGGGCCCGATCCGGCCGAGCTCGTCGGCGGAGCGCGCCATGCTGGCGCTGTGCGAGCGTGCCTGGCGAGTCGCCGCTCGATCGGCCGGCGGATGCGACGGAGGTCGCAACGATGTTCGAACTCCGGCCCGTCACGCCGGGGCCGCTGACGGCCGCCAGGCCCGACCCGGCAGGGTGGTCGGGGCCGGTCTGCTGTTGCTGGCGCTACTGGTCGGTGGCGGGATTGTCGCGAAGCACCGCTGGCGGCCACCGGTTCCGTCGGTTCGAAGCTCTGCGAGGCACGATCCGTCCTTCAGCGAAGCCGCAGGCCACCCGCCGGCAGACTGGACCAGGACTGCGCGGGTCGATCGCCGAGATCCCGGGACGGGTGCATTGCTTCTCCGTGGTCGACGAACGAGACTGCCCAGATCGTGTGGGGAACGCCTCGCCGCGCGGAAGACGTCGATCTGTCGACCGGCCGGCGCCGTCCGTCGGGCCTCGTCCCGGAGGCCTATCGCGTCGGCTGCCCGGAGCTGTCGCCATCCGGATCGGCGTCTGCTCTTCACCGCGCGTGACCCGGGCGGGCGCCAAGGAGATTCGCCTGTCGACAGTCTCGCGACGGGCGCGAGGCGACGACGATCACCTCCGGCTCGGACGCGACGTGGCTGGGCGGCAATGACGAATTTCTCTACTAGCGTCGATCCCTCTCACGCGGCCGTCTTCTCGCTGCCGACAATGGGCTTCACTCTGCTTCCGGAGCCCAAAGTTCGGAGGGCGTATCGGCTGATCCAGGACAAGGCCGTGAGCAAACGGAGGACAGGCGCTTGCCGTTGCTGCTGTATGGAGACGATTCGACGTTTGCGCTGGCCGTGTATAGCGGGCGAACGTTCGAGAATCAGAAGGTCTTCTCGCATCCCGCGGGCACGTCCGCATTCAGTTCGGCGAGCACGACGACGAGATTCTGGTGCCTTCCAGTGACGTCCGGCCCAGATACGACTCTTGCCGCTGATCGATTGGCGAGACGAGACGCCTCGTCGAGTCGGGCAGGCTATCCGGGCTTCGATCTCGTTGCGGGCCAGCATTCCCGGCGGCGAGCGAAGACCTGTTCCTGGTGGCGGCGCATTCTCGAGCGACGTCTGGATGACGAGGGGGCGCCGTCGGAGGAGGTTGACGTCGGACGGGCGGACTATTCGGCGGCACGATCGCTCGTCGGGCAGATCTGCTGGTCGAGCAAGGCCGGGAATGGCGCGGGCATTCCATCTGGTGGCAGAGGCCGGACGGGACGTCGCGGAGAGCTCACCAACGGACGGAGCGGACATTGAGCCCGGCGTTTTCTCGCTGACGGGCGCTCGTGGGCCTATGCCGACTACGCCAGAAGAGCGTCATGCTCTGTTCGATCGGCGGCGGGAAGTGTCGCGTCCTTCGCCAGGACGACGCTGCTTCCGTCCTGGCCGACCGTTTTCTCCCGACGGGAAACCGCTAGCATATGTGACGCAGCTGGGCTCGCACGCAGTTGACGATCGTCTCGGCGACGGACGGGCGCTATCGCGTCTCCTGGGACGCCTCCTCGCACTGTCGCTCCGGTCTGGTCGTCGGCGACGACGATTGTCTGGAGCCTCGAAATATCCGCCGGACGCTACGTTTGGTTCGAGCGGGACCTCAGCCGGGAAGAAGACGGGGAAACGGTACCAGATGTCAGCGGACGAGAACCCCAACGGACGAGTTCCACTGTTGGTCCGAAGGTAGCCTCGACCAATTCGCCCGTTTTCTCAACCAGTGCGGGTCGAGACGTGAGCGAGACCTCGTTGCTCCTCGAGCTTGCCGTAAGTGGCCAATCAAGACGGGAGCGTTGTCACGTCTCAGTGTGGGGACCGCGCAGAGCGATCGATTCATCAGCAAAAGGCCCTGGGGCAGAACCCCTGGGGAGCCTGCGGCACCGGCGCCTTCGTGGGCCGAGTGGGCGAACACCGTACCCGTGGTGCCGATGGCGGCGGACGCGACGAATAACGCGACGAGTACAATCTTCTTGAGCATGGGCGTCTCCTTGTGGTCTGGTGCTGGCGAGGTCGGAAAGCCGCGTCACGAGTTGACGCAGCCTTTCGGACTTCCAGGAGCAACCGGCGGACCAATGCGGAGAGCCCTGAACTCGGGGCTTTGGCGGTGGAAAACGGACGTTTTCGCGGCGCGGTTTTATATCCGTTTACGCAAGCGAAGTTACGTTTTAATGTTCGGCTGATCTCAAGTGATCACGCCCAACGAAAGCACCACCTTCGTTCCGCGCCACGAGGCGTCAGACGATCCCGTGAAGGTCCCGCTGGTGTTGGTGGTGGGCGACAACGGGGGGAACGTTCCAGAAGGGGCGGATAGAGTTGCGACATTCACGGGCTCCCTGGTTGTCGGGCGCCGGGAGGCGACGCAGGGGGGGCCGGCGCAGTCGTCCCTGGTTCTGCAGGACCGGATGATCTCGTCGCAGCACATGGCGATCACCCCCGCGCCCGACGAGGGAGTCTACGAGCTCACCGATCTCTCGAGCACCAACGGCACGATCGTCGATGGCGAGCCGGTCGAGACGACCGTCCGGCTGCGGGACGGGGCAGTCATCTTCGTGGGGAGCCACGTCCTCGTCTTTCGGGTCACGACGGTAGCTCAGCGGACCGCGATTGAAGCCGAGCTTTCGAATCCGCTCGGGCCGGTGGCGACGGCCAATCCCGCCTTTGCCATGGTCTGTCAGAAGCTCCGGAAGCTGGCGGCGGCGGGCGAGGAGCTGCTGCTGACAGGCGAGACCGGCGTCGGCAAGGAGGTCTATGCCGAGGCCGTTCACCGGGCCAGCGGTCGGACGGGACGCTTCGTGGCCATCAACTGCGCCGCCATCCCGCGCGAACTCGTGGAGACCGAGCTCTTCGGCTACGCGCGCGGCGCGCACTCGCAGGCTGCGATGGCCAAGGGGGGAATCATCGAGGAGGCCGAGAACGGAACGCTGTTCCTCGACGAGATCGGCGAGATGGCGCCCGAGCTCCAGACGAAGCTGCTGCGCTTCACCCAGGACCGGATGTTGTCGCCGGTCGGGGGGCTGCGCGCGCGACGGATCGAGACCCGCATCGTCGCCGCGACCAGCCGCACCGCGGCGCCTTCACAGTCCGGAAGCTTGGGGCTGCGCGTCGATCTGGCAGCGCGGCTCGGCGCCGAGCCGATCCGGATCCCGCCGCTGCGCGAGCGGGTCGAAGATCTGGGCGCGCTCGCCAGTCACCTGCTCGGCGCGCGAAAGAAGCCAATCGAGCTGAGCGCTTTCCAGGCGCTCTGTCTCTACTCCTGGCCCGGCAACGTCCGCGAGCTCGGCAAGGTCGTGACCTCGGCCGAGGCGCTGGCGCGCGACACAGAGCGGATCGCCCTCGAGCATCTGCCGGGAACGATCGCGTCGGCGCCGCGGGTCAAGGGGTCGGCGGGCGGCCGCCGAAAATCGCGTCCACCACCCGATGCAGCCGAGCTGGAGGCGTTGATCCGCAGATTTCAGGGCAACATGATGCGCGTCTCGCGCGAGCTCGACCGCAAGCCGGCGCTCGTCTACCGCTGGGCAAAGCGGTTCGGGCTGAAAGCGGACGACTTTCGGGCTAAAAAAGAGGCCTAAATCGCGCGCGGGGAGTTTCGGTTTGCGGTAACGAAACCCGAACAAATCTTGTGCGCAGCGGTGTAACGAAATGGACGACCTCGCGCAATTCCTACGCCCCGCTGGTGGGGGAATTCACACTGTGAGCACGGGGCGCGCGGCGCGCGAGTCGTTGCAAAAGGCGCTCTATGGCGCCGCCGACGACGCAGAGGTTCAGGTCAAGTGGCGCGCTGCGCTGGCGTCCATCGGCATGGCGCGCGTGGCGATCCTCGGCATCCCGTCCGATTGCGGCGCGGGGCTGACGCGCGGGCGCTGCGTTTGGTCCTGAGGCGGTGCGGGCGGCGCTGCTCCGGCAGGCGCCGGATTTCCCCGCCCGCGCAGCTCCGAGCGGGGATCGTCGACGTCGGCGATCTCTTCGTCGTGCCCCAGCTCCTGACCGACGACATGCTGAGCGACGAGCAGCGACGCCGGACCCGCGCGGTGCTCTACGGCCCGTCGGCCGCAAACGGCGATTGGCCCGTGGCTCCGCTGACGATCGCCGAACGGGTCGTCGATCAATTGCTGCGCGCGCGTCCCGGATTGCGAATCTTCATGCTGGGGGGCGATCACTCGGTTGCCTGGCCGGTGGTGGCGGCGATCGCGCGGCACGTTTCCGAGCCGTGGGCGATCGTTCACGCCGACGCGCACACCGATCTTCTGCCGGAGCGTCTCGGCATCCGGATCTGCTTCGCCACCTGGGCCTATCACGCCAACGAGCTCGTGGGCCGGGGCGGACGGCTGGTGCAGGTCGGCGTGCGGACGTCGTCGCGCACGAAGGAACACTGGGAGTCGACGCTTGGTGTCCGGCAGTTCTGGGCCGATGAGGTTCGCGCGCGCGGGGTCGCGGTGATCGACGAGGTGATCCGGCATCTCCAGGGGTTGGGCGTCCGGCGCGTCTATCTGTCGAACGACATCGACGCCACCGACAGCGGGGACGGCCCCTTCGACCGGCGCGCCCGAGCCGAACGGCCTGTCGCCCGACTTCGTGCGGTCGTTGATCGCCCGGATCGGCGCGGCGTTTCCGCTCCTCGGCGCCGACGTCGTGGAAGTGGCCCCCTCGATCGGAAGCGCCGACGACGCGCGGCGGACCAGCGACGTCGCGGCCTCGTACATGCGCGCGTCGCTTGCAGTGTTGGCGGACGCGCCCGAGCTGATCCCGTAGGATAGGGCCCATGGCGCGCGAAGTGGACGACGATGGCGAAGGCGAGGGGAGCGATCCCCGGGTCGAGGCGGCCTGGCAGGCGCTCGAGAGCGGCGACGTGGCGGAGGCGCGGCGGCTGGCCGAGGCGCTCGACGCGAAGTCGCCCGAGACGTTGCTGCTGCTCGGCGCCTGCTGTCGCGAAGAGGAGGACGACGCCCAGGCGATCGCGATCCTGAAGCAGGCGGCGGCGGCCGATCCCGACTGGGCGACGCCGGAGCTGTGGCTCGGCGAGATCCTGGCCGGCGATCCGGAGGCGATCGGCCGAGGCGCTCCGGCACGCCACGCGCGCGCTCGATCTGACGGACGACGAGAGTGAGTTCCTCTCGGCGGTCGCGCTCAAGGCCGGTCTCGAGACGGAGATGGGCGAGACGGAGGAGGCGAAGCGGACCCTGGCGGAGCTGCCGCCGCCCGGAGGTCCGGCTGGAGGATCTCGACCTGGCGCTGGAGATCGCGGACCTGCAGCTGGCCCTGGGCGATCCCGCGTCGGCGCGCGAACGGCTGCTGCTGCTGTGCGAGGCGAGCCCGACGATGGCGGACGCCTGGTACGCGCTCGGCTGCGCCGCCGAGCAGCTCGAGGACGAGACCGAGAAGCGAGCCGCCTGGAAGCGCACCTGGGCGCTCGATGCCGCGCCTGGCGCAGGCGATCGCGGGGCGGGAGAGGCCGAGCGGCTGCCCGAGGGGGAGGTCGCCGCGGTCGCCGAGTCGGCGCTGGGGGAGCTTCCCGAACGGGCGCGCGCGCTTCTCCAGGGGATCCCGATCGTCATCGCCGAGCTGCCGGCCGAGGCGGACGTGGCCACCGGGCTCGACCCGCGGGTGCTGGGGCTGTTCAGCGGGACGGCGTACGGCGACGGCGCCACGCGGGCTGGGCGGTCAGCCCGGGCTCACGCAGATCATCCTGTTTCGGCGCAACCTCGAGCGAGCGGCCCGCGACGCGGATGAGCTAGAGGACGGAGATCCGGACCACCTTGCTGCACGAGACGGGACATTTTTTCGGTCTCGACGACGCGGCCCTGGAGGAGATCGGGCTCGGGTAATCGGCCGCCAGCCTTGACAATCCGCAGGGTGGTCAGCATGATGCGCGCCCAAACGAGCGAAGGAACAACGTGGCGAACATCAAGTCATCAGAGAAGGCGAACCGCCAGCGGGTCACGCGAACGGCGCGCAACGTGGCGCAGACGACGGCGATGCGGACGGCGATCAAGAAGCTCCGCGCGGCGCTCGGCGGCCAGAGCAAGGCGGGGGCCAAGAATCTCGGGCCGCTGCTGAAGAGCGCGGTCCAGGCGATCGACAAGGCGGCCTCGAAGGGGGTCATCAAGAAGGGGACGGCCTCGCGGTCGGTCTCTCGCCTGACGGTCGCGGTCAGCGGCGCCAGCGCCGCCAAATAACTCAGCGACGTTCTAGCTTCGTGGACGCTCGGCCGAGCTTTCGGCGAGCGTCTGGACCAGACGCGACAGCGCGATCTCCGGGTCGAGCTTGGAGCTCTTGAGCTCGACGTCGGCGATGTAGAGGCGCTCGAAGGCACGCTCGAGCGACGCGCGCGACATGCGGCGCGCGGGGACGAGGACGTCGTCCAGGAAGAAGGGGTTGATCCCGACGCCGGCGGCGATGTCGTTCCGTCCGGCGCCCGAGGCGAAGAGCTCCTTGGCGCGCCAGACCTGCCGCAGGTGGCGCGCCAGCATGAACTGGATCCGCAGCGCCGGCTCGCGGTTGCGGAGCATGTTGGTGAGCAGCGCCAGCGCGCGCCCGACGTTGCCGGCGCCGATCGCCTTGGTCAGCTCGAAGACGCCGCGCTCGCGGGTCTCGGCGATCAGATCCTCGACGTCGTCGACGCCGATCCCCTTGCCGCCCGCGTAGAGCGCCAGCAGATCGAGCGCTTGCGACAGCCGGCCGAGATCGGGGCCGGCCGCGGTGGCCAGCGCCTCGGCCGCGTCGGGCGCCAGCGTCAGCTTGCGCGCGCGCGCCTCCGTTCGCAGCCAGCCGGCGAGCGCCTGATCGCGCAGCGGCGCGAAGACGTGCAGGTAGCCGCGCTTCTTGAGCGTCTGAAAGGCCTTGAAGCGGACGTCGACCTTGTCGGCGATCAAGAGGAGGCAGGTCGACGGGGTTCGGGATCCTCGACGTAGCCGGCCAGCGGCTCGAGGTCGGCCGCCTTGACCTCGTCGATCGCCTTGCCGACCACCAGCCGCCGCTTGGCCAGCATCGGCAGCGTGCGCGCGGTGGCGAGCGCCGCGCCCAGCCCCTTCTCCTTGAGGTCGAAGACGTCCTGGTTGAAGGCGGCCGCGGCGCCCTGCTGGGCCACGACGGCGGCGCGGATGGCGGCGGCGGTGGCGTCGACCAGGTAGCGCTCGCCCGACAGGCAGTAGATCGGCTCGATCTCGCCGCGGGCCACGGCGGCGGCGATGTCGGGCGGCGGAGGCGGCGGAGCCACGTCCCCGTTGTACTACAATGCCGCCGGGCGATGGCAATCGCGCGTGCACTGCTTCGCTGGTACGACCGGACGAAACGCGATCTGCCGTGGCGTCGCGCTCCGACGCCGTACAAGACGCTCGTCTCCGAGCTGATGCTGCAGCAGACGACCGTGGCGGCGGTGATCCCGTACTTCGAGCGATTCATCGCGCGGTTCCCGACGCTGGCGTCGCTGGCCGCCGCGAGCGAGGACGAGGTCACGGCGCTCTGGTCGGGGCTCGGTTACTACGCGCGAGCACGCAACCTGCGGCGCGCGGCGGTGGCCGCCGTTGGAGACCACGGCGGCGAGCTCCCGCGGACCGAGGCGGCGCTCGGCGAGCTGCCGGGGCTCGGGCCGTACACGGCGGCCGCGGTGGCGGCCATCGCCTTCGGCGCGCGGACGTTCGCGCTCGACGGCAACGGCGCCCGGGTGATGGCGCGGCTCGGCGGCGTCTCCGACTCGATCGACGTGCCCGCGACGCGCCTGCGCCTGCGGGCAGCGGGCACGCGCGAGGTGCCGCCCGGGCGACCGGGCGACTTCACCCAGGCGGTCATGGAGCTGGGCGCCACCATCTGCACGCCGCGCAACCCGCGCTGCGACGACTGCCCGCTCGGCTCTTCCTGCGCCGCGCGCGCGGCCGGAACGGTCGACGAGATCCCGCGCCGGACCGAAGCGGGTGGCTCGGCCGGTGGTGCGCGTCGCCTGCGCCTGCGTGACCGACGGCGCGCGCGTCTTGTTGATCAGGAGGGGGCGGGGCCTCCTGGCAGGGACCTGGTCGTTGCCCGAGGCGGTCGTCCCCGCGGACTCGGCGTCGGACGCCGCGCGCGACGTGGCGCGCCGGGCGGCCGCCGAGGTCGGCGTCCGCGCCGCGTCGGTCGAGCACCACGGCGCCGTCCGGCACGTCTTCACCCACCGCGACGTCACCGCGGAGGTGTTTCGCGTCGAGGTGGCCCGCGCCGGGCGCGCGCGCGCTGGTCAGCGCTGGGTCGCGCCGGCAGGAATGCGGGAGCTGGGTGTCTCCAGCTTCACCCGCAAGACCGTGGCGCTGGGGCTCGGATCAAAACGCGACAACGTGGCGCGACGGTCGTAGAAAGAGGCGTGGTGCGGCTCGGGATCTACCTGGTTCTCTCGTTCACCGCCTGTGCGGCGTCGGGGCAGGTCGCGCCCAGCCTGCCGGGGACGTACGGCTCGGGCGAGCCGCTGCCGGCCCCGGTGGTGCCCGAGCCAGGGAAACCGTCGCCAACAGCGCTGAACGCGCCGGAGTTTTCGGGCGGCCCGACCAACGATCCCGGCGGCGACGCCGACTTCGCGGAGGCCAAGGCGCGCTTCGACTCGGGCGACGCGGTGGCCGCGCGGCCGCTGCTGGAGGCGTTCCACGAGCACCACGCGCAGCACCCGAGCCCGCCCGGCAGCCGATCTCATGCTGGCGAGGCTGGCGCTCGCGCGCGGCGACGCCGAGACGGCGCGGGGGCTGCTCTCCCCGCTGACCTCGCCGCCGCCCGACGAGGGGACAGGGGCCAGCGCGCGCTACTACCTCGGCCTGGCGGAGACGCGGCTCGGGAAATTCGCGCACGCGCGCGAGCTGCTGCTGCCCTTCCTGCCGCCCGCCGGCGCGGCCGGCCCGGGCGACGACTCACTGGTCGAGCTGCGAGGCGCGCTGGCCGAAGCGACCGCCGGTGTGGGCGACGCGCCGGCGGCGATCGAGCTCTGGGACGCTTACGCGCGCGGCGGGCACGAGTCGGAGAAGGCTTACGCGCGCGAGCGCATCACGGCGCTCGCGGGGCAGCTCTCTGCCGATGCGACGGTGCAGACCTACCGCGCGTCGCCACCCAAGGGGCTCGCCCGTGCGCTGCTCGGAGACGCGGCGGCGTCGGCGCTGCGCGGCCGCGGGGACAGCTCGGGCGCGGCGGAGATCACCTCGGAGACAGCGTCGGCGCGCACCGCGGCAGGGATCGATCAGCCGGGCGAGCGCGCTCTGTCGCCGGGAGATCCCGGTCGTCTCGGCCTCGAGCTCGCGCTGTCGGGCCGATTTCAACCGGTGGGTGAGGCGGCGCTCCGCGCGGCCATGCTGGCGACGGGTGCTCCGGCTGCGGCGGGGCTGCAGCTCGTCGTGCGCGACGCGGGCGGCAACCCTGACCGCGCGGGCGACGGGGTCGAGGAGCTGGCGCGCGGCGAATCGGTGATCGGTGTGGTGGCGGCGCTCGATCCCAAGACGTTGGCGTTCGAAGGGGACGGTTCGCCCCCGACGGCAGGACGAAGCGGCTTGCCTGCTCTTGGTGCTCGACAGCGGCCCGGGCAAGCCGATCGGATCGACGGTCGGGTCGACGTTTTATCTGGTCCACAACGCGTCGGCGCGGGCGCACGCGCTGGCCGAGACGGCCTTGCGGGCCGGGGCGCGCGACTTCGCGCTCATCGGGCCCGACACGGCCGCCGGGAAGGCGCTGAGGAGCGCCTTCAAGAGCGACATCGTCGGGGGAGGCGGCCGGGTCGTGGCGGACGTGAGCTATCCGCCAGGGGCGACCTCGTTCACTGCAGCGGTCGCCGTCATCAAGAAGTCGGCGCCGCAAGCGTTGTTCGTGGCGGACGGCGCCGACCGGCTGGAGCTGATCGCTCCCGCGCTGGCCGCGGCGGATCTGTGGGGTGCGCCCTGGGGAGCACCACGGCCGTCGGGCGCGCCCGGCAAGCCGCGGCCGCGCAATATTCTGCTGCTCTCGACCGCAGCCGATCTGTCGCCGCGCCTCTTGCAGAGCGCTGGGCGCTACGTTCAGGGGACGCTGCTGGCGCCGGGGTTCTACGCGGGCGCGGCCGATCCCCACGCGCGCGGCTTCGTCGATGCCTACCACGCGGCCTACGGGCAGGACCCGCACGCCACCGAGGCCTACGCCTACGACGGGGTCAACGCCATCCGCGCCGCCGTTGCAGCAGGCGCGCGAACCCGGACCGATCTGACGAACGCGCTTTCGACCGGCACGTTCGAAGGTCTGACGGGCGCGCTCCACTTCGGCGCCGATCACGGCCGGGCCGATTCGACGCGCCTCTACGTCGTCGACGGGGACGAGATCAAGACCTACCGCTGACCGTCTTGCGGCGGCGCGGCTGGGCGTTCGCGGCACACGCCACGGTCAGCCAACCGGCACGCGCGTCGTAGCGTGAGTCGGCGGGACGCGAGATCATCCCGGGGATGCCGAGCCGGCAGGCCTCCCGGAAGAAGTCCGCGCCGGCGCCTTCCAGGTGATCGAGATATCGCAGGCAGGTCCGCTCGGCGACCTTGCGAATCAGCGCGTCGAGCAGCGCCTTGCGCCGGGCGAGGGGGACGCCGCGCAGATCGTGACCGTCGAGGTAGGGGAGGTCGAAGAGGTAGTAGGTCAGGACGGCGGTCCCTTCGCCTGCCAGCGTGCGCGGCAGCGCCTTCGGATCGGCGTGGCCGTCGGGCGCGACCGCGGCCAGCACACCGTCGACGAGCAAGCTCGCCGCCGGCAGCAGGCGGACCGCGTCGGCGACGGCCTGGCGTTTGCGGGCGGCCGCCGGCGGAAGCGGTGCGCCTGTGGGGCCGAACAGCCGCACGTCGCCGCTGTCGGCGCGGGCCAGCAGCCGCTCTCCGGGGATCGCCATCTCGTGCAGCCAGCCGTCGCCCGCCGGCGGCGTTCGCCGGGCGGCGGCCTGGGGCGGGCGGAGCGGCGCAGGGGCAGGGGCCTCCTTGGCCCCGGCGATGCCGCTCATATCGACCTGCCCGCGGTTCGAGTGCCAGACGTGCGCGCGATCGGCGGCGATCTCCTCCAGCGTCCGTTGCGTGGCCACGCTCTCGGGATGCGCCTCGGTCACGATGCCGGCCGTCTCGGGGCGGGTCTCGCCGTCCTTCTCCTTGATGAGCAGCCAGCTCCGCTCGTCGTCGGCGCCGCCGCGGGGCCCGCGCGGCTTGATCCGAACCAGCGCGAATCCGCCGCGCAGCTTGGTTCCCTTCAAGAGAAACTTTAAGTTCCCGGCGGCGAAGGCCTGGTGCGGATCGGCCTCCTGCGGTTCCCATGTCCCGCGATCCCACAGGAGCACGGTACCCCCGCCGTACTCCCCCTTGGGGATGATCCCTTCGAAGTCGGCGTAGGCCATCGGGTGGTCCTCCGTCCGCATGGCCAGCCGCTTGACCGAGGGGTCGAGGCTGGGCCCTTTGGGGACCGACCAGCTCTTGAGGACCCCCTCCAGCTCGAGGCGGAAATCGTAGTGGAGCCGGGTGGCGGCGTGCTTCTGGATCACGAACGCCCGGGCAGCGCCCGGCGCGCGTCTCGGGCGCCGCCTCGTCACCCGGTGGCTCGCGCGTAACCTTGAAGTTCCGCTTGCGGTTGTATTCGCCGAGGCCCATCTCGTCGTGGCGGTCCCTCCGCCCGTCCTATGTTAATAACGTCTCCCCATGCGGATGTCCCAGACTCTCATTCCCACGCTCAAGGAGGCCCCGTCCGAGGCGGAGGTCCCGTCCCACATTCTGATGGTCCGCGGCGGCTATCTGCGGAAGGTCGCGGCCGGCGTCTACTCGTTCCTGCCGCTCGGCTGGCGGGTGGTGAAGAAGGTGGAAAAGATCATTCGCGAGGAGCTGGACCGCGCCGGCTGCTCGGAGGTCTTCCTGCCCGCCGTCATCCCGGCGGAGCTCTGGCAGCAGTCGGGCCGCTGGGACAAGTACGGCGCGCAGCTCCTGCGCTTCAAGGACCGCAAGGGCGCCGACTTCGTCATCGGGCCGACGCACGAAGAGGTGATCTGCGCGCTGGTGCGTGACGACGTCCGCAGCTGGCGCCAGCTGCCGCTCAACCTCTACCAGATTCAGACCAAGTTCCGCGACGAGCTGCGACCGCGCGCGGGCCTCATGCGCGGGCGCGAGTTCATCATGAAGGACGGCTACTCGTTCCACGTCGACGAGGCCGACACGCACGCGCGAGTACAAGAAGATGTACGACACCTACTCGCGCATCTTCACCCGCTGCGGCCTGGCCTTCCGGGCGGTCGAGGCCGACACCGGCAACATCGGCGGCTCGTCGTCGCACGAGTTCCAGGTGCTGACCGAGACCGGCGAGGACGCGCTCGTCGCCTGCGACAGCTGCGACTACGCCGCCAACGTCGAGCAGGCGGTGGCGCGGCAGGTCGCCGGCACGCCTGTCCCAACACAGCCCGTGAAGAAGGTGGCCACGCCCGGCAAGCACACGATCGCCGAGGTCTCCGGCTTCTTCGGCGTTCCGCCGGAGAAGCTGGTCAAGACGCTGATCTATCTGGCCGACGGCAAGCCGATCGCCGTGATGGTCCGCGGTGACCGGGAGGTCAACGAGATCAAGCTCGGCAAGGCGCTGGGCGTCGACACCCTGGCCCTGGCCGGCGACGCGGCGGTCAAGGAGGTCACGGGCGCCGGGGTCGGTTTCGCCGGCCCCGTCGGCCTGAAGACGCCGGTGCCGATCTACGTCGACGTCGAGGTCTCGGTGCTGTCGGACTTCATCGTCGGCGCCAACGAGGACGACGCGCACCTGACCGGGGTGAACCTCGAGCGCGACTTCAAGCCGGCGGCCGTCGCCGACTACCGGACCGCCGCGGCCGGCGACGCCTGTGCGCGCTGCGAGACCGGGCACCTCAAGGCCTACCGCGGCATCGAGGTTGGGCAGGTCTTCTTCCTCGGCACCAAGTACTCGAAGCCGATGGGCGTGACGTTCCTCGACACCGACGGGCAGGAGAAGCCGGCGGTGATGGGGACCTACGGCATCGGGGTCACCCGCATCGTCGCTTCTGCCATCGAGCAGAACCATGACAAGGACGGGATCATCTGGCCGGTGCCGCTGGCGCCGTTCGAGGCGACGGTGCTGGCGCTTCAGCTCGACGATCCGGCGGTGGTCGCCACAGCCAAGAAGCTCTACGAGGAGCTGAGCGCGGCCGGCATCGACGTGCTCTTCGACAATCGCGACGAGCGGCCCGGGGTGAAGTTCAAGGACGCCGACCTCATCGGGATCCCGTTCCGGCTGGCCATCGGCAAGAAGGGGGTCGCCGAGGGGATCGTCGAGCTCAAGCGTCGCAACGGCAGCGAGGTCCGGAAGCTGAAGATCGACGAGGCGGTGAAGATCGTCGTGGCCGAAATTCAGGCGGAGCGAAAATGACCCCAACCAAGTCTCCAGTACACATTCCGTCACGCGAGCGGGTGATCGTCGCGCTCGACGTCCCCGACTGCACAGCGCTGGCGACGCTCCTCGACCGCCTCGACGGGCGGCCCGCCTTTTACAAAGTGGGCCTCGAGCTGTTCGTCGCCGAGGGGGAGCGCGCCGTCGAGATGGTGCGCGCGCGCGGCGGGAAGGTGTTCCTCGACCTCAAGCTGCACGACATCCCCGAGACGGTGGCGCGCGCGGTCGCCTCCGCGGCGCGCGTGCAGGCCGACCTGCTGACGCTGCACACCTCGGGCGGCTACGAGATGCTGGCGCGCGCGGCCGAGGCCGCGGCGGGGCGGGTCAAGCTGCTCGGCGTGACGGTGCTGACCAGCCTGGCCGAGGACGATCTGCGCGCCGAAGGGGTCGAGCAGACGATCCCCGAGATGGTGCGCGCGCGCGCCCGCATCGCGGCGCGCGCCGGGATCGCGGGCCTCGTCTGCTCGCCGCACGAGATCGAGGCGGCGCACGGGGCGGCGCCCGGGCTGCTGATCGTCGTGCCGGGAATTCGGCCCGCGGCCGTCCCCGGCGCGGCGAAAAAAGACGATCAGAAGCGCGTCGCCACGGCCGGCCAGGCGATCACCAAGGGAGCGGACTACCTGGTCGTCGGGCGGCCGGTGCGCGACGCGGCCGATCCGGCCGCGGCGTTCGAGGAGCTCGTCCGAGAAGTCGAAGCCGGCGTGTGAGCGACGACGCTCCTCAGTCCAACGACCGCATCGTGTTCGGCGTCCGGCCGGTCGACGAGCTGGTGCGCGCGCGGCCGCGCGAGGTGAGCGTCATCTACGTGGCCGAGGGGACGCGCTCGCCCGAGGTCGAGCGCGTGGTCCAGACCGCCAAGGAGCGTGGCGTCGCGGTCGAGATCCGCGCCCGCCGGCTGGTAGCCGAGATGGCGGGCGACGCGCGTCCACCAGGGGCTGGTCGCGGTGACCGGCCGATTTCGTTACGTCACGATCGACGACATCCTGGGCGCGGCGACGCAGGCCAACGAGCCGCCGCTGGTGGTGCTGCTCGACGGCATCACCGACCCGCACAACCTGGGCGCCATCATCCGCAGCGCCGAGGTGCTGGGCGCGCACGGCGTGGTGATCCCGGCCAAGGGCGCGGCGCCGGTGACGGCGGGCGCGGTGAAGGCCTCGGCGGGCGCGACCGAGCGGGTGCGGATCGCCGAGGTCAACAACCTGATGCGCATCATCGACTACCTGCGCGAGCGCGGCCTGACCGTCCTCGCCGCCGGCGCGGGCGACGGCGAGCGGCTCGATCGCCTCGACCTGGCCGGTCCGGTTGGGCTGGTCGTCGGCTCCGAAGGGAAGGGGATGCGCGAGGCGGTGGCGCGACGATGCAACGGCCTCTTCCACATCCCCCAGCGCGGCACGGTCTCGTCGCTCAATGCTTCGGTCGCCGCCGCCATCGCCCTCTACGAGGTCGCGCGCCAGCGGCAGCGCGCCTAGTCGCGTCGAGAAAAGCTCGACCTTGGCGCACGGGATCTCTGCGCCGAGGCCGCTCATCTGATAATGTTCGCGCCCCGGAGGCTCAGAAAAAGCAGATGTCGTCACGTATCCCTGTTGCCGTGGTGGGTGCGACCGGTCTGGCCGGACAGCAGTTCCTGGCGTCCCTGGCTGGTCACCCGATGTTCGAGATTCGCAAGCTGGCGGCGTCGAGCCGCTCGGCCGGCAAGAAGTTCGCCGACGCGGTGAAGGACGACAAGGGGGCCTCGAAGTGGTTCTGCTCGGAGCCGCTCTCGGCCGAGCACGCCGGGATCACCGTCGAGGACTCGGCCCACATGACCAACGACGGCATCCGGCTGGTCTTCTCGGCCGTCGAGGCCGACGTGGCCAAGGTGATCGAGCCCAAGTGCGCGGCCGACATCCCGGTCATCTCGACCGCCAGCGCCTTCCGCTACGAGCCCGACGTGCCGGTGTTTCTCCCCGGCGTGAACTGGGACCACGCGGCGCTCATCGACATTCAGCGCAAGAAGCGCGGCTGGAAGGGGTTCGTCTCCCCCGGCCCGAACTGCACCACCGTCGGCCTGGCGATGACGCTCAAGCCGCTCGACGACGCGTTCGGCGTGTCGCGGGTGATCATGACGTCGATGCAGGCGCTCTCGGGCGCGGGCCGCTCGCCGGGCGTCTCGGCGATGGACATCCTCGACAACATCGTCCCCTACATCCCCAAGGAAGAAGAGAAGGTCGAGACCGAGACCCACAAGATCCTGGGCAAGCTGGTCGGCGAGGCGATCGTCCCGGCGCCGGTGACGGTGTCGTGCACCTGCACGCGCGTCAACGTCATGGAGGGGCACACCGAGTCGGTGTTCGTCGAGCTCAAGAAGAAGGCGGGGCTCGACGAGGTCAAGGCGGCCTGGCGCGAGTTCGGCGCCGAGATGGCCGGCCTCAAGCTGCCGTCGGCGCCCAAGCACCTCATCTCCGTCAGCGACGATCCGTTCCGCCCGCAGGTCCGCCTCGATCGCGACGCCGAGGGCGGCATGTCGACCGTCGTCGGCCGCCTGCGCTCGGACCCGGTGCTGGCGAACGGCATCAAGTACCTGCTCGTCTCGCACAACACCCGCATGGGCGCGGCTCGCGGCGCCATCCTGGTCGCCGAGTACCTGACGACCAAGGGCTACATCAAGTAGGGACGCGCCGGTCAGGGGGCGTCGCCCTGGGCGGCCTGGCCGGCCTTCTCGCGGGCGAGATCGCGCCGCTTGCGGGCCGAGGCGTCGGTCGGATCGCGCGCCACGGCGGCGTTGTACTCGCGCAGCGCCTCCCGATAGCGCTCGAGGTAGAAGTAGACGTCGCCGACCAGCAGGCGGCCGTTGATCTCGGCGCCGGCGGTGATCGCTTGACGCCCCTGACGGATGGCCTCCTGGTAGTCGCCGCGATCGAACGCCGTCTGCCCCCGGGTCAGGATCGCCGTCGTGTCGCCGAGCGTGGCGCGCGGCAGCGGCGAGGTGGTTGGCGCGGGCTTGATGGTGCGCGCCTCGCCCGAGGGCTCGGGGGCCGAGGCCTCGCCCGCTGACGATGTCGGGTGGGCCGCGGACGCCCGGCCGACCGCCGGTGTCGAATCGGGCGTCACCAGCTGGCGCGCGGACGCGGCCAGCACCTTGCGCGGCTCGACGTCCACCGGTGCGTGCGTCGGCGCGACGGCGACGGCGGACGCCAGCGCCGGCGTCGGGGGAGGCGGTGCCGCGGGCGGCGGCGTTGCCGATTTTGCCGGCGGCGCGGCACCGACCGCGATGGTCTCGGCAGGCGTGGCGGGCGCCTCTTGCTCTCTCAACAAACGCAGCCCAACCAGCGCAGCCGCCGCCAGCAGCACCCCAGCCACCACGGCCGCCCCGCGCAGCTGGACGCGGCGGACGGGCGTTGAGAGCGAGGGCGCCGGCGCGATGACCGTGTCCGTGCTCCCGGGCGGCATCCGCGGCGTCGCCAGCGAGCCGCTCGGCATCCGCGCCGGCGTCGGCGCCCCCTCGGCGGTCGTGAGGCAGGCGACGACCTGCTCCTTGAGCGCCGCCATCGACGCCTGACGATCGCTCGGCGTGCGGGCGAGCGCGCGCGTGACCAGCCTTTGCACGCCGCGGGGCAGATCGGGGCGCAGCTCGCCGATGGGCCGGGGGTCCTCGCTCGCCTTCCGCTGCAGCACCTCAATCGCGTCGTCGCCCGTGCAGGGTTGGGTGGCGGTCAGCATCTCGTAGAGTAGCCCGCCCACGGCGTAGACGTCGGTCAGCGCGTCGGCGGCCTTGCCGGCCGCTTGCTCGGGCGCCATGTAGGCGGGGGTGCCGATCGCGATGTCGGGGCGGGTGAGGGCGGCGCCGACGGCCAGATCGAGATCCTTCGAGATCCCGAAGTCGAGCACCTTCACGAAGTCCGCCTCGTCGTTCCGGTTCACCAGCATGACGTTGGCCGGCTTCAGATCGCGATGGATGACGTCGGCCGCATGCGCGGCCTCGAGCGCGCGCGCGATCTGCGCGGTCACCAGGAGGGCCCGCTCGACGGGCAGCGGCCCGGTCCGCAGGATCAGGTCCTCCAGGTTGACCCCGTCGAGGAACTCCATGACGAAGTAGAAGGCGCCGTCGGGCGTGGTCCCCGAATCGGTCACGTCGACGATGTTCGGGTGGCCGATCTTCGAGGCGGCGCGCGCCTCGCGCCTGAACCTCTCGACCAGATCGGCGCTGTGATGAAACCGGGCGTGCAGGACCTTGATGGCCACGCGCCGACCGATGTCGATGTGCTGGGCCTCGTAGACCCGCCCCATGGCCCCTTCGCCGCAGAGGCGGCGGATGTGGTAGCGCCCGCCCAGCGTGGTCCCGATCCGGGGATCCAGCCCCTCCTGTCGATGCGAGTCGCTGGGGAGCGACACCGGCGGGACGCCGTCTCCTGCCGAGGGGACGCCGTGCCTTGCCGAGGGGACGCCGTGGCCTCCCGAGAGCATCGCGCGCGAGCCGGCGATCAACCGCTCGCGCTCCCGCTTCTCCTCGCGGGCGTCGTCGGCGAACAGCGGACGCAGGAAACCAGCCAGGCGATCGGCGTCGGTCTTGGGCGCCGTCTCGGCCAGGAACGCCGCCAGATCGGCGCGCAGGAGCTCGGCGTTCGGGTAGCGCTCCTCGCGCTCGACGGCCAGGGCCCGCATGACGATGCGGTCGAGCTCGGGCGGCACGCGGCCGCTGATCGTCGACGGCGGGACGACCTCGGGGTTGCGCGCGCGCGCCATGGCGTCGGGGTTCGGCTGGTCGGGGGGGCTGGCGATCGGGAAGAGCTGGCGCCCGGTCAAGAGCTCCCAGAGCATGATCCCGGCGGCGTAGATGTCGACCCGGCCGTCGAGCGGCAGCCGGCGCGCCTGCTCGGGCGACAGATAAGAGAGCTTTCCGTAGACGATCCCGGGCGTGGTCCGCTCCATCTTGAGGATCGACATCGCCAGCCCGAAGTCGGTCAGCTTCACCTCGCCGCTGTAAGAGAGGAGAACGTTGGCCGGCGAGACGTCGCGGTGGACCAGCTTGAGGTCTTCGAAGGCGTGGGCGTAGACGAGCGCGCGCGTGACCTCCTTGACGATGTAGACGGAGATGTCGACGGGGAAGGGGACCCGCTTGTCTGCGCAGCGGTTCCAGGTCGCCAGCAGGTCCTTGCCGTCGACGTACTCCATCGCCAGGAAGATCTGCCCCCCCTGCATGCCGGCGTCGAACACGCTGACCATGTTCCCGTGCGCCAGGCGCAGCGCGACCAGCGCCTCGTCGCGGAAGCGTCGCGAGTTCTCGGAGGCGGGCAGGTCGGGGATGACCTGCTTGATCACGCAGAGCTTCTCGAGGCCGGGCGTTCCGGTCAGGGCGAGGTGAAGCTGCCCCATCCCGCCGCGGGCGAGCGGCTTCAGGAGCACGTAGTTGTCAAATCGTCGCGGAAACCCGCCCTGTCCCGTCACGGCCGGGATTTTACATTGCGCCGGGTACGAATGAGACGTGACATATTCGGTGGGTATGGACGATTTTCGGTCACCGGGCGTCGAGGCCCAGGGGGAAGGCGCGCCGGCGACGGCACAGGCGGCTGCGCCCCCGATTTCCACGTTGGCGGGGCGGCGCATCGTCCTCGGGATCACCGGGGGGATCGCGGCCTACAAGGCGGCCGAGCTCTGCCGGCTGCTGGTCAAGGCCGGCGCGACCGTGCGGGTGGTGATGACCGACGCCGCGACCCAGTTCATCACGCCGCTGACCATGCAGACGCTGTCCGGCGCCCCGGTGGCGCGCGAGCTGTTCGACCTCGGCAGCGAGGCCGAGATCGGGCACATCAAGCTGGCCGACGAGGCCGATCTGTTGATCGTGGCGCCGGCGACGGCCGACGCCATCGCGCGCCTCGCGGCCGGGATGGCCAACGATCTGCTGACGGCGGTCGTCCTGGCCTCGAAGGCGCCGCTGCTGCTGGCGCCCGCGATGAACGTGAACATGTGGCAAAACCCGCTGACCCAGGCGAACCTCGGCCGGCTGCTCGGCCCCGCCGGGGGGGGCCGCGTCTCGACCGTCGGCCCCGACAGCGGCGAGCTCGCGTGCGGGTGGATCGGCGCGGGCCGGCTGATCGAGCCGGCGGAGATCGTGGCGGCGGCGGCGCGGCTCGTGGCGCCGGCGGATCTCGCGCGGCCGGCGCCTGGTCGTGGCGGCGGGCCCGACGCGCGAGCCGGTCGACGACGTTCGGTTCCTCGGCAACCGGTCGTCGGGCAAGATGGGCGCGGCGCTGGCGGCGGCGGCGGCGGCGCGCGGCGCCGAGGTGACGTTGCTGGCCGGCCCGGGGACCCCACACGTGCCGAGCGGCGGCGGCGGCGGCGGCGGTGTCGGATCGATCGCCCGCATCGAGGTGGAGACGGCCGCCGATCTCGAGCGGGCGCTGGCCTCGGTCGCCCCCGACGCCGACGCCGTGGTGATGGCCGCGGCGGTGGCCGACTTTCGCCCGCGCGCGCGGGCGGCGGGCAAGCTCTCGCGGCGCGACGGCGGCGGCAACCTGACGCTCGAGCTCACGGCGGTCCCCGATCTGCTGGCCGGCCTGGCCCAGGCCCGAAAGAATGGGCGCCCGTTTCTGATCGGCTTTTCGGCCGAGCTCGGTGCCGGACCGACGCAGGAGGCGCGCGCGGGCGGCAAGCTGCGCGAAAAGGGCTGCGACGCGATCGTGGCCAACGACGTGAGCGCTCCCGGCATCGGCTTCGATGCCGACGACAACGCGGTGACGGTGCTGTTCGCCGACGGCGGCCGCGTCGAGATCCCGCGCGCCTCGAAGCGGGCCGTGGCTGACCAGCTTTGGGGGCTGTTCGCCTCCCGGCTGCCGGCCACCGGCCGAGGCATGGCGAAGGAGCCGCGCGACAGCGGACATGCCTGACCCGCGCCTCAAGAGCTACGCGCCGCAAGCGGTGCGCCACCTGGCGGCGGCCGGCAGCGTGATGGTCGCGCGCCAGGCGACGGCCGGCGCGCACTCGGGCCACGTCCCCCCCTGGCCGGGGGCACCCGATCCCGACTTTCACGCCACCTTGGCGGCGGTCTGGATCTGGGCGCGTCACCAGCGGCTCTCCGGGGTGGAGAAGTTCACCGTCGCCCGGACGGCCGCCTGGAATTTTCTCCTCGACGCGGCGCCGCGCTTCGTCCCCGACGCCATCGACAGCGCCACCGACGACGAGGCGGCCTTCGACTGCGCCATGGTCCTGTGGGCCGTTGCCGCGGAGCAGGGTTTGGGGCGGGTCGATCCGCGGCGGCAAGCCGATCGCCGATCGCGCGGCCCGCGTGCTGTCGACGCACCTCGGGGTGCTCGACGATCTGTCCGGGGCGCGAGTTCCGCGACCCCGGGTTCCTCGCGCTGGCGCTCATCGAGTACGCGCGGGCGCTCGACGACCGGGGGCTGCTCGCCAGCGGGCGGAAGTTCGTGGAGCGGGCGTTCGGGATGAAGGCGCCGGCCCCCTTCGCGGCCGAGCCGGCGCCGCCGGGCGGGCTGTTCGACTTCTCCTCCACCACCGCCACGCGGATGCTGGCCGTGATCGCCGCGGAGGGAAACACGCCCTTCGTCGGCGCCTGGCTGCGCGAACGGATCGCCGCCGGCGCTCCCCGGGCCTTCACCGCCCGCAGGCTCGACGAGAACAGCTGGAACGCCTGCGTCGCCTGGGCGCTGGGCCGTGCCTACGCCATCGCGACCGATCCGGTGTTTCTGGAGGGCTACACCACGATCCTCGACGAGATCGAGCGCCGCGATCGCGACCATGACGGCGCGCTCGGCCGCGACGGGACGGTCCGGGTGGCCGAGGTGATGCCGACCTTCTATTACGCGCTGGCGGTCGATGCGCTGGTGACGCCCGAGAACGCCAGCCTCGGACGCGCCGAGGCGGGGAGCGGGCGTGGGCGCTGAGCGACGGCGAGCGCGAAGAGCTGCGCAGCCTGGTGGCGCGGTTCCGGACCAACATCGCCGCGCGCGGGCGCTCGGGCCTCCTGGGCGTGGCGATGACGGCGGGCGCGCCGCGGAAGTCGGCCGCCAACATGGTGCCGGCGCCGGCGCCGCCGAGCCCGCCGCCACACCCCGTGATCATGAAACCATCTGAACCCCAAGAATCTCAACGAGGCGAAGAGCGAGACCCGAGCGCACCGCGTGGCGCCGCTGGCCTCCAATTGGTGCGCGAGGAGCTGGGCGACTGCAAGCGCTGCAAGCTCTGCGCGACCCGCACGAACCTCGTGTTCGGCGTCGGCAACCCCGACTCCCACCTGGTGTTCGTCGGCGAGGCGCCGGGCGCGGACGAAGACGCGCAGGGGGAGCCGTTCGTCGGCAAGGCGGGGCAGCTCTTGACGAAGATGATCGAGGCGATGGGCTACGCGCGGAGCGACGTCTACATCTGCAACGTGCTCAAGTGCCGCCCGCCCGGCAACCGCAACCCCGAGCCGGACGAGGTCGCCAGCTGCGAGCCGTTCTTGAAGAAGCAGCTCGGCGCGATCCGGCCGCGCATGATCGTCGCGCTGGGGAAGTTCGCGGTGCAGTGCCTCCTGCGCGACGATTCGCCGATCAGCCGGCTGCGCGGCAACCTGCGCACCTACGAGGGGATCCCCCTCATGCCGACGTTCCATCCGGCGTACCTCCTGCGCGATCCCAGCAAGAAGAAGCTGGCGTGGGATGACCTCAAGGCGGTGAACGCAGCGCTGGCCCAGGTCGGGATCTCGCCGCCGCGCCCGCCCGCCGCCTGACCCGCCGCGAATGATCGCGTGGGCGGAGGCGAGCTTGGCTCGCCGGAGCCCATCGCGGGAGGGAGGGGAACCCTCCCGGGGTTCCCTCACTTGCTGTAGCATGGCGCCGCCGTGCCCCCTTCCATGGTTCGAGGCGTCGCGTTTTTGGCCCCGTTCGCTGCGCTGCTGGCCCTCGGCTGCGGCGGCTCGCCCGAGGAGCTCTACGAGCGGGGTCAGGCCTCCTTCAAGCAGGACAAGCTCGAACCGGCCATCTCCGACCTCGAGTCATTCGTCGCCAAGAGCTGCGGCCCGACAGGACAGCACGCGCATTGCCGTCAGGCCTACCTCACGCTCGGTCACGCCTACGAGAAGCGCGAGGCGCCGGGCAAGGCCTGGGCGGCGTACGATTCGGCGCTGACGTTCGGCCCGCACAGCGCCGACGAGGCGATAGCGAGCGACCGCGATCGGATGCGCGAGCTGCTTGCGGCGCAGCAACAGAAGGAGACGGGGCGCGCCCC
Source organism: uncultured Pseudomonadota bacterium (assembly GCA_963819375.1). Classification (GTDB taxonomy): domain Bacteria; phylum Myxococcota_A; class Polyangia; order Fen-1088; family Fen-1088; genus JADGRB01. Next base: position 651,399 of record CAWFVU010000002.1, read on the forward strand.
GGTCATCATCCGCTACCGCGACGAGGTGACCGAGGAGTTCACGCCGCGCTCGGTGATCATCTCGCTCGACTTTCAGCCGGTCGTCACCAGGGACAAGGACGTCGCCGAGCTGCACAGCCCGGACTTCCGCCGGCTCTACAGCGGGTCGGTCCCGGCCGGCGAGCACGTCCTGGTGGTCGAGATGGCGCACGACTGCGCGCCGAGCGGCGGGCCGCATTGCGCCCGCTCGCGCGTTCACAAGGCCTGGCCGTTCAGCGCCGCCGCCCACACCCCGTCGACGATTGAGATTCGCGCCTACGCCCAGAGCGGCGAGGGGGACAACCCCTCACGCCCGGCGCTCGAAGTCGGAAGTCGATAACAGCTCCGACCGGCGGAGCGGTCCTCGCTCGGAGCCGGTCCTCGCTCGACGCGCTCGACCGCGGCGTGATCAGCGGCCGGGTGCGGCGGCGGGCGGCTTGGTCGCCTCGACGACCTGGACCGGGCTGCCGTCCTGCACGGTGCTGCCGAGGTCGAGGGCGACGCGGGTGCTGGGGTCGACGCCGCTGACCAGGCGAACGACCTGGCCGTCGTCGCTGGCGACCACCACAGGCTTGTAGTGAACGTGTCCGGCGCCATCGACGATCGCCACCTGCGGCTTGTCGCCCCGGGTGACCAGCGCCTCGGCCGGGATCTCGAGCAGCGGCGGGACGCGCACGTCCAGCGTCACCTGGACGTAGCTGCCGGGGACGATCAGGTGGTCGTCGTTGCTGATGTCGACCTCGGTCAGCATGGTGCGCGTCCGCGGCGACAGCTGGCCGCTGGTGCGCGCGACCTTGGCCTGGCGTGACCAGCCGGGGCGCTCGGGGACGGTAATGACGGCGGCGTCGCCGGCGTGGACGAACGGCGCGCTCGACTGGTCGACGTAGACGTAGACGCGCAGCTGGTCGCCCTTGGAGACCGAGACGATGGGGACGGCGCCGCTCTGGGCGTTGGCGGCGCTCTGGATGAGCGTCCCGGGATCGGCGAAGCGCGCGCTGATGACGCCGTCGAACGGCGCGCGGATCACCCGGTAGTCGCGCTGGGTGGCGATGCGCCGACTGGGTCGCGTCGGCCACGTCGGCCGTCGCCTGTCCCAGCTCCAGCTCCTGCGCCGAGACGACGCCGGCCGGGGCCAGCGCGGTCAGGCGCTTGGCGTTCACCCGCTTGTTGCTTCGCGTCGGCGACGGCGGCGGTGTACTGGGCGTCGAGCTCGGGCGCAGTGACCTTGGCGATGAGCTGGTTCTTCTTCACCCGGTCGCCCTTGTCGACCTTCAGGTCCGAAAGAAAGCCGGCCACCTTGGCGTAGAGCGTGACCTCGAAGAAGGGCCGCGCTTCCCCCTGCAGCGACAGGTGCCGGATGCCGGGCGCCTGCTTGACGGTCGCCACCCGGACGCGCGGCCCCAGCTTCACCTCGGCCTCGCGCGACTGTGCGTCGTCGCGCGCTTCGTGGCTGCGATGCCGGCCAATTCCGACCACGCCGAGCACGGTCGCCGCGAACACGACGATCCCGACCAGATAGAAGAGACCCGAGCGGCGGGGCTCGGGCGGGCGCGGGTCGCCGGGGCCGTGCGCCGGGCGGCAGCTCATCGTCCAGCGGATCGATGGGGCGGGGGGACGACATCAGGCGTCGACTCCCGGAGTGGGCCGGTCGCGTCGAGACCCTCTCGTTCCTCGCTCAAGAACTTCTGCTCCATCACGTGCTTGCTCGGCAGCTTGATCCGCAAGGTCGCATATACCACGGGGACCACGAACAGCGTCGCGACGGTGGCCATGCCGAGGCCGCCGATGACCGCGCGGCCGAGGGGCGCGTTCTGCTCGCCCGCCTCGCCGAGGCCGAGCGCCATCGGGACCATGCCGATGATCATCGCCAGCGCCGTCATGATGACCGGCCGCAGCCGGGTCCGTCCCGCCTCGAGCGCGGCCTCCAGCGGCGTGACGCCCTCTTTTTCGACGCGCAGATCGTTGGCGAAGCTGACGAGGAGGATCGAGTTCGAGACCGCGATGCCGACCGCCATGATGGCGCCCATCAGCGACTCGACGTTGATGGTGGTGTGGGTCAGACCAGCATCCAGAGGATGCCGACCAGCGCCCCCGGCACCGCGCACCATGATGATGAACGGGTCGAGCCAGGACTGAAACAGGATGACCATCAGGCAGTAGACGAGCAGCGCCGCCAGGATGAGGCCGAGCCCCAGCATCCGGAACGACTGGTTCATCACCTGGTTCTGACCGCGCAGGGTGACCTTCACGCCGGGCGGCAGCTTGCCGAGGGCGTCGATCTTCTTCTGGATGTCCGCGGCGACGTTGCCGAGGTCGCGCCCCTCGACGTTGGCGCCGACGTCGATCACCCGCTGGACGGTGTAGTGGTTGATCTGCTCGGGGCTGCCGCCGGGGTGGACCTCGGCGATGCCGCTCAGCATCTGGGTCGGCGCCTCGGGGACCGCCGCCGGCCCCGGGCCTGCCCCGTTGTTGGTGAGCGGCGTCCCCGTGGTGAGCGGCGTCGACATCACCTGATCGACCGAGGCCAGCTGCGGCAGCGGCGTCTTCACGACCACCGTGTAGTTCACGTTGTTGTGCGGGTTCAGGAAGTACGACGGCGCGACCAGGCCGCTCGACGACAGGGAGACCAGCAGGTTGTTGGCCACGTCGCGCTGGGCGATCCCGGCCTGCGCCGCCCGCAGCCGGTCGACGTCGACCTTGAGCGCCGGGTAGTCGATCACCTGCACGATGTGCGCGTCGGCGGTGCCGGCGATCTCGGCGACGCCGTCGCGCAGCCGGCGCGCGATCTCGTAGCCCTTCTGCAGGTCGGCCGACTCGACCTGCAGGTCGATCGGCGACGACAGCCCGAAGTTGAGCACCTGGCTGACGATGTCGGCCGGCTGGAAGTAGGCGCTGGCGCCGGGGAAGTCGTGGGTCAACATGGCGCGGATCCGGCGCATGTAGCCGGCGGTGGGGGCGTGATCGGGCTTGAGCGCGATCAGGATCTCCGCGTCCATCGCGCTGACGTTGTCGGTCTGGACGAAGGCCAGGTTGTAGGAGATCGGGATGCCGATCATCGCGTTGATGGTCTCGATCTCCTGCTTCGGAATGATGGCGCGGATGCCGTTCTCCACCTTGGCGACGAGCTCCTCGGTCCGCTCGATGCGCGAGCCGACCGGGGCCCGGAAGTGCAGCTTCATGAGGCCGGCGTCGACGGAGGGGAAGAAGTCGGTGCCGACGACGAAGACCAGGCCCAGGCTGGCGATGGCGATGGCCGCGGCGGCGGAGATGGTGAAGCGCCGGTGGTGCAGGGCGGCGTCGAGGATGGCGGCGTAGCGGTCCTGGAAACGCTCGAACTTGGCGTCGCGCCAGCGGTTGAAGCGGACGGCGAGCCGCTTCCATCCGCCCGCGGGCAGCGCCGCGCCGGGCGCGTCGTGGTGCTCGCTGTGCATGAGCAGGCGCGCCAGGGCAGGGACCAGCGTCCGCGACAGAAGGTAGGAGGCCAGCATCGCCAGCACCACCGAGATGGCGAGCGGCGTGAACAGGAAGCGCGCCGGCCCCACCAGCAGCACGACCGGGAAGAAGACGATGCAGATCGACAGCGTCGCCACGATGGCCGGCACCGCGATCTGCGAGGCGCCGTCGAGGATGGCCCGGGTGAGCGGCTTGCCCATGTTGCGGTTGCGGTGGATGTTCTCCACCTCGACGGTGGCGTCGTCGACGAGCATGCCGATGGCCAGCGCCAGCCCTCCCAGCGTCATGATGTTGATGGTGTGGCCGTAGAGGTTCAGCCCCACGATCGCCGAGAAGATGGCCAGCGGGATGGAGGTGCAGACGATCACCATGCTCCGCCAGCTGCCCAGGAAGAGGCCGACCATCAGCGAGACCAGCAGCGAGGAGATGATCGCCTCCCGCACCACGCCGCTGATGGCGCCCCGCACGAACACCGACTGGTCGAAGTCGATCTTCAGATCGAGGCCGTTCGGCGCCGCCGCCTTGATCTGCGGCAGGACGTCGCGGACGGCGTCGACCACCGCCAGGGTGGAGGCGTCGGCGTGCTTGAGGATGGCCAGGTAGGTGGCGCGGCGCCCGTTGACGCGCACGATGTTGGTCTGGTCGGCGAAGGCGTCGGAGACGCGGGCCACGTCGCCCAGCAGCACCGGCGCGCCGTCGACGATCTTGACCGGGATGTTGGCGAACTCGGCCACCTCGGCCGGGCTCGAGTTCATGAGGACGTTGTACTCGCGGCTGCCGATGCGGGCGGTCCCGGCCGGCAGGATGACGTTCTCGCTGTTGAGCGCGTTCACCACGTCGAAGGGGGAGAGCCCCTTGCTGGCCAGCTGGCGCGGGTCGATGTCGACGTTGATCTGCCGCTGCTTGCCGCCGAACGGCGCCGGCGTCGAGAGGCCGGGGATGGTGAAGAGCTTCACGCGAATGAAGTTGAGCCCGTAGTCGAAGATCTGCTGCTCGGGGAGCGTCTCGCTCGAGATGGTGAGCTGGGAGACGGGGACGTTGGAGGCGTTGAACTGGATGATCGTCGGCGGCGTCATTCCGGGCGGAGCGATGCGCAGGATGGTGCTCGTGAGGGCGCCGATTTGCGCAATGGCGGCGCCGATTTCAACGCCAGGCTGAAAGTAGATCTTGAGGATTCCGATGCCCGGGATCGACTGCGATTCGATCCGCTCGATGCCGTTGACGGTCGTCGAGAAGCCGCGCTCGCTGATGAGGACGACCCGGCGCTCCATGTCCTGCGCGGAGAGGCCCGGGTAGTTCCAGACCACCGCCACGACCGGGATGTCGATGGCCGGGAAGATGTCGACCACCATGCGGGTGAGCGAGAGGATCCCCATCACGAGGATGAGGCCGCACATCACGGCGACGGTGTACGGGCGCCGCAGCGCCAGCCGAACTATCCACATCTGACGTACAAGCTCGACCGGAATCTATTCGACGAATGAGGATCGTCAAGCTGGAACCCGCGGGGTTCCCGATCCGGTCTATCTGCCCGAGGTGGCGGTCGTGAACAGGACGGGCGCGCCGGTGGCGGCGATGATCTGCTCGCGGACGACCCCCTCGGCGCGGGCGACGCAGACGAAGCAGTCGCCGCCGACGTCGAAGATCCCGAGGTCGGTGATCACCCGGTTCACGCAGCCGAGCGCCGTCGCGGGGAGCGTCAGCCGGTTGACCAGCTTGGTGGCCCCATCTTTCGACGCGTGGTTCTGCAGCACCACCAGGCGACGGGCGCCGGCGGCCAGATCCATCGCGCCGCCCATCCCGGTGATGAGGCGGCCGGGGACGGTCCAGTTGGCCAGGTCACCGTTGCAGGCGACCTCGAGCCCCCCGAGAATCGCCAGGTCGATGTGCCCGCCCCGGATCATGCCGAACGACAGCGCCGAGTCGAACATGCTGGCGCCGGGGAGCGCCGTCACCGTCTCCTTGCCGGCGTTGACGAGGCGGGCATCGATCTCGTCCTCGTGGGGGTAGGGGCCCATGCCGAGCAGGCCGTTCTCCGACTGCAGCGTCACGTTGGCCGCCGGGTCGATGTAGTTCGCCACCTCGGTCGGCATCCCGATCCCCAGGTTGACGATCTGCCCGTGGGCCACCTCGGCGGCGGCGCGCCGGACCATCTGCTCGCGCGTCCAGCTCACGCGCGCCCCTTCCGCGTGCGGGTCGCGTCGGTGAGCTTCTGCCCCGAGCCGCGCGCGCGCGTGGTCCGGTGCTCGATGACGTCGCGGTGCTCGGTGACCTCGACGATTCGCTTCACGTAGAGGCCCGGCAGGTGCACGTCGTCGGGATCGATGACGCCGGTGGGGACCACCCGATCGGCCTCGACGACGGTCACCTTGGCCGCGGTGGCCATCAGCGGGTTGAAGTTGCGGGCCGTCCGGTAGAAGCGCAGGTTGCCGAAGCGATCGGAGACCGCCGCCCGGACGATGGCCAGATCGGCGCGCAGCGGTCGCTCGAAGAGGTACTTGCGCCCGTCAATCTCGCGCACCTCTTTGCCCTCGGCGACGACGGTCCCCACGCCGGTCGGCGTGTAGAACCCCGCGATGCCGGCGCCGCCGGCGCGGATCCGTTCGGCGAACGTCCCCTGCGGCACCAGCTCGACCTTCACCTTGCCGGAGAGGTACTGCTCGGCGAGATCGGGGTTTCCGCCCACGAAGCTGCAGATGACCCGGGCGACCTGGCGGTTTTGCAGCAGGACGGCCAGCCCTTGCCCCTGGTTGCCGCAGTTGTTGCTGACGATGGTGAGGTTCCGGACGCCGCTGGCGGCGATGGCCTCGATGCACGCCTCGGCGTTGCCGCAGAGGCCGAAGCCGCCCGACATGATGGTCATCCCGTCGTGCAGGAGCCCGGTCAGGGCCTCGCCGACGCTGCCGAAGACCTTGTCGCCCGGCAGCCTTGGGTCGACCCGTGGGGCGCTCACGCCAGCGCCTCGTCGCAGGCGCGGCCGAGCTCGGCGAGCGCGGCGTCGAGCTCCGCTTCGCCGATCACCAGGGGCGGGGCCAGGTAGAGCAGGTTGTCGCGCTTGTGCATGTGCAGGTGGTGTTTGCGCAAGGAGGCGCTCAGCTTTCCCATGACGGAGGGGGGCAGCGGGACCTTCGTGCGCGCGCCCCCTTCACCCGGGACGCAGAGCTCGAACGCCCAGAGCAGGCCCAGGCCGCGGGTCTCGGCGACGTACGGGCGGTCGCGCGCGAAGTCGGCCAGGCGGCCAGCCAGGAACGTCCCCAGCTTGGCGGCCCGCTCGACGAGCTCTTCGTCGCGCAGGGTCTCGATGGTGGCGACGATCGCCTCGCAGACCAGCGGATGCGCGTAGCTGGTGAGACCGCAGACCAGCACGTGGTCGTCGAAGTGGCGCGCGATCCGTTCGCTGACGATGAGGGCACCGCCGGGGACATAGCCGCCGGTGATCCCTTTGGCCATGGTGAGGAGATCGGGCGTGACGCCGTCGTGGTCGACGGCGAACCAGCGGCCCGTGCGACCGAATCCGGAGAGCACCTCATCGGCGATGAGCAGGATGCCGTATCGGTCGCAGATCGCGCGAATTTTTTTCCAGTAACCGGCCGGCGGCACGAAGACGCCGTTCGCCCCCACGATCCCCTCGAGGATCACCGCGGCGACCGTCTCGGGACCTTCGCGCAAGAGGGCCGTCTCCAGGTCCTGGGCGCACTCGTGGGAGCACGAGGTCGGCTCCTTGCCGAACGGGCAGCGGAAGCAGTAGGGGTCTGCCATCCGGACCACCCCGGGCAGCCCGGGCTCGAACGGCTCGCGCCGCGGATCGCCGGAGAGTGAGAGCATCGCCAGCGTCGCGCCGTGGTAGCTGCGGGTGCGGGCGACGATCTTCTTCCGGCCGGTGAAGAGGCGCGCCATCTTGACGGCGTTCTCGTTGGCCTCGGCCCCCGACAGACAGAAGAAGGTCTTCTCCAGACCCGGAGGGGTCACCTCCGCCAGCAACTGTCCCGCGCGGGCCTTGGCCGGAAAGACCGCCGTCGGGTAGACGAGGAGGCCACGCCCGGCGGCCTCGGCCAGCGCCTTCTTCATCCGCGGGTGGCCATGTCCGAGGGCGGCGTTCCAGGTCATGCTGCCGAGGTCCCACCAGGTCGCGCCGTCGGCCGTGCTGAAGCGCGCGCCTTCGCCGCCGACGATCTCCAGCGGGACGGCGCTCGCCTGGGCGGACCAGGTGTAAAAGACGCGCGTCGCTTGCTCGTCGCTGAGCGCGCTCATGCCCCTCGGCTGGCCGGCGCGTCGGCCACCGCCTTGGCGAACAGCTGGGCGGTTATGGCGGCCTGCGCTTCGGTGAGGATCAGCGGCGGCGACATCCGGATCGCCTTCTTGCCGCACTCGAGGACGATGAGGCCGCGCCGGAAGCAGAGCTGGGCGACCGTCTCGCTGAGCTCGTGCGACGCGAGCTCGATGCCGATCATGAGGCCGACCCCGCGCACCTCGTCGACGCCCGGGAGGCCCGCGAGGGCGTCGGTCAGCATCTTCTTGAGCCGCCCGCCGACCCGCGCCGCGTTCGCGACCAGGCTCCCTTCGAGGAGGTTGATGGTCGCCAGGCCCGCGGCGATCGCCACCGGGTTGCCGGCGATGGTCGAGCCGTGGCTGCCGGGCGGCCAGGTCATGATCTCGCGCGGCGCCATCATCGCGCCGAGCGGCATCCCCGAGGCGATCCCCTTGGCCACCAGCAGGATGTCGGGGACGACGCCGGTGTGCTCGGCGGCGAACATCTTGCCGGTGCGCCCCATGCCGCTCTGCACCTCGTCGAACACCAGCAGGATGCCGTGCAGATCGCAGAGCGCCCGCAGGCCCGCCAGGAAACCCTCCGGCGGGACGATGTAGCCCCCTTCGCCCAGCACCGGCTCGACGACGATCGCGGCGATGTCCTCGGCCGGCGCCACCGTGGCGAACAGCTCGACGACGCTCTCCAGATCGCCGTAGGTGGCGTGAAAGACGCTGGGGAGGAGCGGGCCGAAGCCGCGCCGGTACTTCGCCTTGCTGGCGGTGAGCGACAGCGAGCCCATCGTCCGGCCGTGAAAGCCGCCCCGAAAGGCGAGGATCCCGGGCCTCTGGGTATGGTGCCGCGCCAGCTTCAACGCCGCCTCGACCGCCTCGGTCCCCGAGTTGGTGAGGAAGGTCTGCCAGTGGTGGGCGTTGGGGCCAATCCGCTGCGCCAGCGTCCCCAGCTTCTCGCAGATCTCGCCGTAGCCCGGATAGTGAAAGTCGGTGCCGCAGATGTGGATCAGCACCTCGGCCTGCGCCGAGATCGCCGCCGCCACCGCCGGATGGCAGTGCCCGGTCGACGCCGTCGCCACGCCCGCCTCGACGTCGAGGAAGACGTTGCCGTCGACGTCCTCGACCATGCAGCCCGACGCCCGCCGGACCATGAGCGGATAGCAGTGGATGAGCGACGGCGACAGGTGGGGCAGCGCGCGCGCGATCATCTCCTTGGCGCGCGGGCCGGGCGGCTCGGTGACGATGGTGATCGGCTGCGCCGCCAGCGCCTCGAGCGCGGCCCGGGCCGCGGCCTGGGCGTTCACTGGCACACCGTCCGGCTCTGCTCGCGCATGTAGCAGGGGACCGTGTAGAGGCCGCCGATGTTCTTGCCCGTCGAGCCGCTCCCTTTCCAGCCGCCGAACGGCTGGACGCCCGGCCAGGCGCCGGTGGTGGCGCCGGCCGCGCGGTTCACGTAGGTGACGCCCGCCTCGATGCGGTCGAAGAAGGCGTCAATCTCCTTCTGCTCGCGCGAGAAGAGCCCCGCGGTGAGGCCGAACTTGGTGTCGTTGGCCCGCGCCAGCGCCTCGTCGAGGCTGTCGACGGTCTCGACCGCGACGATCGGGACGAAGAGCTCCTCGCGGACCAGCTGGTGGTCGCGCGGCAGTCCGGCCAGCACGGTCGGGCGGACGAAGTAGCCGTGCGCCCGCGCGCCGTCGGTCACCACGGCGCCGCCGGCCCGCACGACGTCGCCGGCCTGGCGCGCGATCTCCACGTACCGCTGGTAGTCCTCGTAGGACTGCTTGGTGGCCACCGGCCCGACGAAGACGCCCTTGTCGAGCGGGTCGGCCGGGACGACGGCGTCGGCGGCGCGTGCCAACCCGGCCAGGAGCTCGCCGGCGACGGCCCGGTGGACGTAGACCCGCGAGCAGGCGGAGCACTTGTGGCCGTTCATCCCAAAGGCGGATCGAGAGATCCCCTGCACGGCTTGAGCGACATCCGCGCTGGCCATCACCAGGGCGGGGTTCTTCCCCCCCATCTCGACGATGGCCGGCTTGGGGAACTCGCCGGAGAACCGCTGGTAAAGGCGCTTGAAACCGACGTCGTACGACCCGGTGAAGGTCACGCCGGCGACGTCCGGATGCTCGACGAGGCCGTCGCCGACGACGCGGCCGCTGCCCGGCAGGCAGGTCAGCGCCTCGGGCGGCACGCCGGCCGCGTGGAAGATCTCGGCCAGCTTCACTCCGGAGAGAGGCGTCTCCGACGACGGCTTGCAGACGACCGTGTTGCCCGCCAGGAGCGCGGCCGCCACCGGCGCGCCGAGGAGCGCATAGGGGAAGTTCCAGGGCGCGATCACCGCCCAGACGCCGTACGGGCGCAGCACGCTCACGTTGCGGTCGGTCGGCGCCAGGCGGTCCATCTCGTGAACGTATCCATCGTTGGCGCGCATCTGACCGGCGTAGTAGGCGAGCAGATCGGCGGTCTCCTCAATCTCGCCGAGCGCCTCGACGCGGTTCTTCCCCATCTCGAGGATCATCCAGACGCTGAGCTCGAACTTCCGCGCGCGGACAATCTCGGCGGCGCGTTCGATGATGGCGGCCCGCTCTTGCCACGGGCGTCCGCTCCAGGCCGGGAAGGCGGCGCGCGCTGCGGCGACGGCGTCACGCAGGTCGCCCGCGCCGCCGGTCGCCACCCGCGCCACCACGACGCGTGTGTCGGCGGGGTTTCGGCTCTCGATCGCGGCTCCGTCCATTGCCGCCCGCGTCGCGCCGGCCACGCGCAGCGGCGCCAACGCTCCCAGCGTCGCGCGCGCGTCGGCGATCGCCGCGGTGAACCCGGCGTCGATGGCGGGATCGTCGGCTGAGAGGCTGACGTAGGTCACCTTGTTGGCGCTCATGACTCGGTCCTCTCGGTTCGTTTCGGGACCGTCAAGGTCCCCTCGCGCCGCGGCGAAGTCGGTCGAGTCGCGCTCGTCCCCTCGCACGCGAACTACTCCATTAGAATAAACCAAGAACCGCCGCGCGACCGCGTTGACACCTCCATTTCGAATCCGTAGTCTGGCCGCCCCCGTCAGGACGGGTCCGGGAGAGACGAATGACGAAGGCGGAGCTCATCGAGCGTGTGTATGCGGGCAAGCACCTACCGCGCGAATTGACCAAGAAGACCGTCGCGCAGATCGTCGACGCCGTCTTCGTCGAGATGGGCGACTATTTCATCCGCACCCGCGTCAGCCGGACCCAGGGACCGCGCCTGACCTATCCTGGATTCGGGACCTTCTCCAAGCGCCGCCGCCCGCCGCGGATGGTGAAGAACCCCAAGACCGGCGCGCCGATCACCATTCCGCAGCAGGAGACCATCACCTTTTCCCCCGGCCAGGAGCTGCGCTCGCTGCTCAACCGAAACGGCAAAGCTGAGGGCAAGTCGGGGGAGCCGCGCCGGCGACGGCCAAGAGCGCTTCAGCTAGCCGTTAGCCCCGCTTTCGCGAATACTAGATTGAGATAGATGCTCGATCCCAGCCTCGAGCTCTGCGATCTGCACATCCACGTGGGTGGCGCGGTCGCGCCCCACATCCTCTGGTCGATCGCCCACGAGCAGGGCTTCAAGCTCCCGGTCTCCACCTACTGGGAGTTCCGCGATCTGGTGACCGCCAAGCCGGACACCGTGTCGTCGCTGGACGAGTATCTGGCGATCCTGCACCACTGGACCGAGAAGATTCAATCGTCGCCGGCGGCGATCGAGCGCTCGGTCTACGAGATCATCGGCAAGGAGTTTCGCTCGAGCGGCGTGTCGCTCATCGAGCTGCGCTTCAACCCGATGAAGCGCAACCTGGAAGGAGAGCGCGACCTCGACCACATCATCCACGCGGCGCTGCGCGGAATGGACCGGGCCTGCCTGGAGTACGGCGTGCGGGCGGGGCTGATCTTCTGCCTGGCGCGCGAGTTCTCGCTGGAGTTGAACGAGATCCTGGTGAAGAAGGCCGTGAAGTACAAGGCGCGCGGCGTGGTGGGGATCGATCTGGCTGGCCCCGAGTCGCACACCCTGGAGCTGGGCGCCGAGGTTTCGGGCTACCGCGATCTGTTCGCGCGGGCCCGCGCGGCGGCGCTGGGGACTACGGTGCACACCGGCGAGACCGCGCATACCGCCGTGCCTGGGGTGTTGGCGGTGCTCAATCAGTTGAAGCCTGCGCGCATCGGCCACGGCATCGCCGCCGCCGCCAGCGAAGAGGCGACCCGGAAGCTGGTCGAGACGGGGACCGTCCTCGAGATCTGCCCCAGCTCGAACCTGCGCACGCGCGCCGTCGGCAGCCTCGACGAGCTGGGGGTGGCGTTGCGGACGTTCGAGAACGCCGGGGTCCGCTACACGATCAACACCGACGGGCCGTACCTGCTGAACACGCACCTGCGGCTCGAGTACGAGATGCTGCTCGACAACAAGATCCTCTCCGAGGCCGAGGTCGAACGGAGCGTGGCCGTCTCCCGCGCAGCGACCTTCGTGCGATAGCCCCCAGGCTTCGTGTAGCTTAGGGCCGGCGTGAAGACCAGGGCTCTGCGCGGCGTGGCCGCGATCGCGGCTTTGGCCGTGAACTTGGCCGTGACTCTGGCCGTGGTCAGCCCGGCGCGCGCGGCCGACGACGCGTTCGCCTGGGCGCCCGCCCACGCGCCGGCCGTGGCGCGCGGTCGGCAGAGCGGGGCGCGCTTCGGCCTCGTCGGCCTCACCGAGATCGAGGTCGAGGTCGACGATCTGTATGACGCCGCGAACCGGCAGGCGCTCGGGCTGGCCGAACAGAGGTTGGCGGCGGTTCCGGGCGTGCGCGCCGTCTTCGGGCCTGCCGGGCTGCTCGACGTCACCGTCGACGCCAGCGGAAAGCCCAGCGCGCGGCCAGTCCTGGCGCGCGGGCAGAGCGAGAGCGAGGGTGAGGCGGCCCGCCAGAGGATCGTCCGGCGCGCCGACGCGCTCGGCTGGTTTCTCACCGAGAACGGCCGGCGCGTCCGGTTTCTCGTCGACGCACCTGACTTCGAACGGGTGGAGCCGGCGCTGGCCAAGGCCCTCACGGAATCGGGTCTCGGTGTCTTGCCGTCCCCCGGAGGCCTCGAGGCGCGGCCGCTCTGGCCCGATCCCCGGCGGCATCGCGCGCGCTTCCTGCCGCTCGGCTTCGCCGCCCTCTGGGCATTCTTCGTGATGGTTGCGGCGCGAAGGGCCCACTTCCCACTCGGCCGTCGACGGATCTCGCGCGCGCTGGCGGCGGCGGCGGCCGCAGCGGCGCCGTTCGTGCTGGTGCCGGTCTCGGGCGTCCGGCTGGCGGGCCTGCTGGCTGCGCTCGGCGCGGCGGCCATCGCGCTCGGCGGCGCGCGCGACGCGGCGCTCGACGCGCGCCCTCGGTTCCTGCGCCTGGTGCTCTGGCTCTCGGCGGCCCTCGCGCTGGAGGTGGCCGCGCTCTCTCCGCGCTTGCACGTCGGCACCCGGCAGTGGAGCGCGGCGCCGATGTTCTTCATCAGTCTCCACGGCGATCTCGACGAGCCGGTCGTGCTGCGCGAGGTGAGGCGCTTCGCCGACGATCTGCGCGGGCAGCCGGGCGTCGCCAACGCCTGGTCGATCGCCGATCTCTTCCTGGGGGTCACCTTCGAGGGGCAGGAGGCGAACGGCATCCCGGACGACCCCGAAGAGCTGCGCCGCATTCTCGTACAGGCGCGGACCGATCCGGCCGTGCGGCTCGAGCTGTCGGCCGATCGCCGCGAGGCCTTGATCGGCGTCCGCTTCGACGATGATCCGACGGTCGATCGCCTGGCGATCGTCGCCCACGCCGAGCGGTACATCCAGCGCGAGCTTCGGCATTCCCTGGCGCGGATCGAGCTGTCGGCCGCCTCGACCTCCCCCGTGGCGCGGCTGGTCGGCGCCGGGATACTGGCCGACGACGCGCGCGAGCGTGTGCTGAAGATCTGCGCGCGCTCCGGCCGGACCCTCAACCGGGCGGAGGCGCTCTCCGTCGAGCGGGTGGCGCGGGCCGCCGCCCTCATCCCGGCGGCCGATCCGCCGCGCCTCGGGGCGGAGGTGTCGGACGCGGTCAGAAACTTCGCCGCCCACCACCCCTGGCCGCTGACCCCCGCCGAGGTCGAGCGTCTGATCCTCGGCGCCAATGCGCTGGCCGTCGACGCCACGCCCGACGATGTGCGCGACGTGGTTTCGACCGTCTACGGTGCCCGCCTGCCCGAACCGATGTTGAACGCGACAGCCGCTGCGTTCGGCCGCCGGATCGCCGCCGTGCAGAAGCGGCACACCGCGCGGCTCGATTTCAAGGAGATGCTGTACGGCGCCGATCTCCCCACCGAAGGGGTGCTCGCCGACGAGGTGCGCAGCGCGACGCTCGAGGCGGCAGGGCCGGTGGTCGGGATCCCCGTGGCGGCCGATGTCGCCGAGGCCTTCAAGCTCGACGCGCAGCCGATTGGCGGCGCGCCCAATGATCTGGCGCTGTCCGAGCTCTGGAACCGCGCCTTGCGGGCGGGGCTGATCTCCGCGGCGGCGGTCCTCGCTATCCTCTTGGTGCTGGTGGGGGGGACGCCGGCGCTGACGTCGTTGCCGCTGGCGTTTGCGCCGCTGGCCGCGGCCATGGCGCCCTCCGCGATCTTGCGCGAGCCGATCGGGTTGCCCACGCTCTCCTTCTTCGCCGGGACGTTGGTGGGCGGCGCCTTGCTGGCGCTCATCGTCACGCCTTCGCGGCGGGAGCCAGGGCGGTGACGGTGAGGTCGCGCGCCGCGGTCACCCTCTGCGCCTGCGCGGCGGCTGCCGCGTGCAGCGCGCCGCCCTGGCAGATCGGCAGGCCGCTCGACGGCCGTCCGTCGATCCCGGCGACAGAAGCGCGGCCGACGCCGGCCGAGTCTCGGGAAGTGGCGGCGCGGGCCCGGGCCGCGGGAGAGCCGGTGATCGAGCTCGAGGCCCTGGCGGTGCTGGAGCGGTCGTGGAGGCTCGACGCCGTGCTGCGCGCCCAGCCGACCGTCGCCGAGGAGGCGCGGCTCGTGGAGTTGCTCCTGCGGCGAGCCGCGATGTTTCACCTCCTCGCCCGGCCAATCCCGGAGAGCCGCGACCTGGAGGCGGCGGCGCGCCTCGATCCCGCGCGCGGCGGAACGCTGCTCCCGGAGCGCGCCGCCGCTGCGGCCGCGGCGGGTGTCTGCTGGAAGCGGATCGACGCCCCGGCCGAGGCGCGCGAGGCGTTCACGCTGGCCGCGCGGCTCGGTGGGGCGCCCGCGGACGCGCCGCCGCTCACCCCGGCGCCGCTGATTCGGACCAACGTGCCGCCCGACTTCGAGCGCTGGGTGCTCGCGGGTCCGACCCTGTCGGGGCGCCTCTTGCCGCTGGCCGCGGCGGTCCCCGCCATCCTGAACGACGTCCCGCGCGCGCTCCGCTGGGCCGACCTCCTGCTCGAGGAGGATCCGACCTCGCCCGACGTGCTGGAGTTGGTCGCCCTGATCTTCGGCCGCGCCGGGCGCTTCGGCGGGACCGACCGCATGTTGACCGAGCTGACGTTTCACACGCCCGATCGCGCCGCGGGCCTGGCGCGTGGGGCGGCCGTCTGGGACCAGCTCGGGCGCCCGCGCGAGGCCTGCGCGCAGTGGATCCGGGCGGCCCGCTGGCGCGACGAGCCGGCCGATCCCCTGTGGGACAAGGCGATCTCCTGCGCCCGCAAGGACCCCGGCGCCGGGAGCTGGCAAGAGATCCGCGCCTACGTCCTTGGCCGCGCCCGCCCCGCGGAGCGCGAGGCCCTGGCCGCCGCGCTCGACGGGACGTCGTCCACAACCAGCGACGCTGGCGCGGGGGCCGAGGGCGACGCGGGCGCCGACGCTCTTTCCGGGGGACGCTAGGCGACGGACGAAACCGCAGAGCGCCGAATCGGCGGTGCGGTCGTCCTTTGTCGCGGCCGTCAGATTTCGCCCATGAGATCGTACGCGTGGTGAGGATTCGTCGTTTGCCGACGCGGAAGCGCCGCTCGGCAGGAGCGCCGACCTGGCCCCGGTCTTGCCAGCGCTGAGGAGATGAGATGGTCCCGGCTGCTTGTCTTGACGTCGCTCGTCGGGGGCTGCGCTCTGACCAGCCCGGCTCCCGGCGGCCCGCTCCGCGGCGGCTCCTTCACCGAGCTTCAACCGTCGTGGGCGATGGCGTACGGGAGGGCCAGCGCCACCGTCGGTGGCGTGCCGGTCTCGGGCAACGGGCAGACCGAGGTGGTCGGCAAAGACCGGGTGCCGCTCCCCAACCTGCTTCCTCTCACGCTGGGCGTCCGGAGGCAGATCGGGCCGGCGTTCGATGTGAGCGCGGACATCGGTTGGGTCGACGCGGGGATCGGGCTGCGGATTGGACTCCCGTCGGGCGCGCTCATCCCGGTTGTTCTCAGCGCAGGCGCGCGCACCGGCAAGATCTCCGTTTCTGATGACGACACCTACCAAGGGCTGCTCGCCCTGGAGGCCTACCCGGACCTGTCGCGCGAACGGGACGGGTCATGGCGGCTGGTTCTCTCGTTGGGCCTGGCCGCCGGCGCCTTCGCGCATCAGCTCGCTCTCCCCGACAGCTTCGACAGCGGCTCCGATGCGCCGCACGGATTTCCGGTGGCCAGCGTGGTCCGTCCCGAGCTCCGCCTGCAGACATCAATAGGCCTCTCCCTCGTCAGGGGGGGCCACGCGATCATGGTGGCGCTTTCGCCCTGGATCCTCCTCGCCGCGGCGGCGCCGTCATCGACGACATGCCTCGCGTGCGAAAACTTCTCCGCCGTCTCGAATTTCTCTCAGTCTTGGGGCCTGGCGCTGCTCGTCGTCCCGTCGATTGGGTGGTGAGAGAGCACGCGCGGGAGCGGCCGCGCGCGCCAGCGCCTGTCCGGCTAGCGAGCGCGCTCTTCGAAGGCGACGATCTTCGCCCGCAGCTCCTCGAACAGCTTCGCGTCGGCCGGGTTCGCGGCCAGGTTGTTCTTCTCGCCGGGATCGCGCTTGAGGTCGTAGAGCTCCCAGCGCCGATCGCTGATGCGGTGAATGATCTTGTGGTCGCCGTCCACCATCATCGCGGCCTGATGGGGCCAGGCGGTGGCCGGCATCTGCTCGGCGTAGATGGGGACCGGCGGCAGCGCCTTGCCCTCGATGCGGGGCAGCAGGCTCCGGCCGCGCATCGTCGGCGGGACGGGCGCGCCCACGAGGTCGAGCAGGGTCGGCGCGACGTCGACCAGCTCGACCTCGTCGTTGATCACGCGCGGGGGCTGCCCGGGGATGGCGATGATGAGCGGGACCCGCGTCTGCTCGTCGAACAGATCGGTGCCGTGGAAGTACTGTTTGTGCTCGCCCCAGGCTTCCCCGTGGTCGGCGCACACGATGATGGCCGTGTTCTCGTCGAGGCCCAAGGCCTTGACCTCGTCGAACAGCTTCTTCACCCAGAGGTCAGCAAAGGCGATCTCGTAGTCGTACTTCTCCATCAGCCCCGGGACCCCCGAGAGCGAGGTGGGGAACTCCTTGTGCGTCATGTACGAGGAGTGCGGCTCGAACAGGTGCGTCCAGAGCACGAACCGCTCGTGTTTGGCCGCCGCCGTCCTCAGGCGCTCGATCACCCGCGGCACGATCCGGGGCGAGGCGCTGTCCTTGTTCGACTCGGCGATCGTCCCGGCGCCGTCGTTGGACCACTCGGCGAACCCACGGCTGATCCCGCGGTCGGCGGTGAAGTAGAAGTGCGAGAAGATCCCGATCGGTTTGAGACCGGTCGCCGCCAGCACCTGAAAGACAGTCTGGTTCGCCGGCAGGAGGTTGGGGTAGTTCACCGTCGGTTTGTCGAACGCGATGTCGGTCGGATAGCGACCGGTGACGATCGACGGGAACGAGCGCGGCGTGTTCGGCGCTTGCGACCAGACGCGCCGGAAGTAGGCCCCGCGCGCGGCCAGCGCATCGAGCGTCGGCGTCAGCGAGCGCCCGGGCGGACGGCTGTAGCCCGCGACCCCCAGCCGGTCGGCGCGGAAGGCGTCGATGGTGACGATGAGGATGTTCCCCTTCCAGGCCCCTTCGCGCGGCTTGATCGGCGCCAAGGGCGCGCCGTCACCCGCGGCTGGCTTCGAGGCGGCGGCGACCGGTCTGGCGTCGCCCCCCTCGCAGTCTTGATCGATGCCGTCGCCGGGGATGTCCTCGGCGCCCGGGTAGACGTCGGCGCGGGTGTCGTCGCAGTCGCCGCCCCCGAAGCGGGCCGAGAAACCGTCCCCGTCGCGGTCGGTCAGATGGCGCGCCGTCGCCAGCAGGGCGCGGAGCCCCCAGCTGTGATCGGCCACGGCCTCGAACGCGGGCGACCCTTCGGGCAACCTCGCGCCCGCGCCGAGCCCGAGCAGCGCGGCGACGGCGATCCCGATCGGCAACGCCAGACCGAGCGGAGCGGGGAGGCGCGCCCGCAGCGCCTTGCCCTGTCCCGACCAGAACCAGAAGAGGCCGTGCCCGAGGCCGAGCACGATCGCGGCGGCGATGGCGTAGAGCGGCCCGAGGTCGAGCACCCGCCAGTCGGCGCGCGACAGCGCGAACACGAAGGCCAGCACCGCCGTCGCCGCCAGCGCAGCCAGCAGGAACCCGGTGGCGCCGAGCGCGCGTGGGCGGGGGAGGGCCTGGGCGAGGCGGCGCAAGAGGGGGACCGCCGCTATCGCCACCACGGCGCCCGGCAGCGCGCCGATCGCCACCAGCCCCGCGGCGGCGATGGTCGCCAGCTTCGCGCTGGCCATCTTGCCGACGAACATCTTTTGTCCGAGCGCCGCCACGATCGCGACCACCAACACGGCCACCAGCGCGGCGAGAACTCCCGCCGCCACCGCGCGGTCGCGCTGGGGCTCGTCGCGCAGCTCACCCCAACCAGGCGGGCGGGCGCCCGCGATCGCCTCGACGACCAGCTCAGCCCCGAGGCCGCCGAGGATCGCCGCCGTGCCGTAAAACCCGAGCGTCAGGGCCAGCAGACCGGTCGCGCCGCCGTGACCGGCCGTCAGCAACAGATCGACGAGGCCGGCGCCGCAGATCCCGGCCAGGACCGAAGCTCCGACAGGACGCCGCAGACTGGGGATTTTCATCCGGATCTTAGGCAGCTAGCACGTGCCGGGGCGGCATACAACTTAACCGCAGTTTCGCCCGGCGGCGCGAACCGTCCTTGACGGCCATACGCGAATCGGGATACTGCCACCGCATGGGACGACGGGACAATCGGAAGTCGATGAAAATGCGCCGCCGCACACGGCAAAAGAAGCTGAAGGCGCGCATCGCCAAGAAGAAGACGGTCGGCAAGGAGAAGGCCGCCGCCACCGCGAAGCCGGCCAAGAAGAAGGCCGCCGCGCCGAAGAAATAGTCCAAGGACTACAATAGGGGGCGGGTCGGACCCGCACACTCTTGCAAGCCGCTGCGCCCACCGCGCTGATGCGCCAGTACCTCGACGTGAAGTCGCGGTATCCGGACGCCATCGTGCTGTTCAGGCTGGGCGACTTCTACGAGATGTTCTATGACGACGCGGTCTACGCGGCCCGCGTCCTCGATCTGACCCTCACCACGCGCGACAAGGGGAAGGAAGATCCGGTCCCCATGTGCGGGGTCCCGCACCACGCCGTGCGGGCCTACCTCGGCAAGCTGACCGAGCTCGGCCATCGGGTCGCGCTCTGCGAGCAGCTCGAGGATCCAAAGGTGGCGCGCGGGATCGTCAAGCGCGACGTCGTCCGGGTGATCACGCCGGGCGTGGTCCTGGACGAGGAGTCGCTCGATCCGCGCGCGCCGAGCTACGTGGCGGCCGCGGTCGGCGACGCGCGCGGCGGCTACGGGTTCGCCTTCCTCGACGTGACGACGGGCGAGTTCCGCGCCACCGAGGCCCCCAGCGCCGACGTCCTGGTCGAAGAGATCGGCCGCGTCGCGCCCCGCGAGCTGGTGCTCGGGCGCGGCGACGCCGATCGCGCGCTCGGCGAGGTGATCCGCCCTCGCTTTCCGCGCCTCCCGCGGGCGGCGGTCGACGACGGCGATCCGGCCGTCGAGCTGCCGCGCGCCTTCGGCGCCGCGTTCGACGTCAGCCTCCTGCCGCGCCTGCCGCGTGCAGCCGCGGCCGCCGCCGCGGTCCTGCGCTACGCCCGGGCCACCCAGCCGGGCGCCGAGCTGCCGCTCGTCGGCCTCCAGATCTACGCGCGGACCGATTCGCTGATCATCGACGAACAGGCGCGCGCGCACCTCGAGCTGGTGGAGTCCCTGCAGGATCGCCGGCGCGCCGGCTCGCTCATCGAGCTGCTCGACGAGACGCGTACGGCGATGGGGGGGCGCCTGCTGCGCCGCTGGCTGCTTTTTCCGTCGGTCGAGCTGGGGACGATCCGCCGCCGCCACGACGCGGTCGAACGCCTGGTCGGCGCGCACGCGGCCCGCGATCGGGCGCGCAAGCAGCTCGACGCGATCTCCGACATCGAACGGCTGGTGGGCCGCGCGCGGCTCGGCGTGGCGACGCCCCGCGATCTGGCGGTGCTGGGACGCTCGCTGGCCGCGCTTCCGGCCCTGGCCGCGGCGCTGGCGGAGGCGCACGCCGGCGAGATCGGCGGCTCGCTGGCGGGCGAGCCGGATCTGCTGCGGCTGGGCGACGCCGACGAGCTGGGCGGGGAGCTCGCGGCCGAGCTCGTGCGCGTGCTTCGGCCGGACGCGCCGGCGCTCACCAAGGACGGCGGCTACGTCAACGCCGGCGTCTCGGCGGAGCTCGACGAGCTCGTCGACATCGCCTCCGGCGGGCGGAGCCGGATCGCCGCCATCGAGGCGCGCGAGCGCGAGCGGACCGGCATCCCCTCGCTGAAGATCAAGTTCAACAACGTCTTTGGCTACTACATCGAGGTGACGCGCTCGAATCTCGGCGCCGTCCCGGCCGAGTATCGCCGCAAGCAGACCGTCGCCAACGCCGAGCGTTTCGTCACCGCCGAGCTCGCCGAGTTCGAGGCGACGGTGCTCTCCGCCGACGAGCGGCGGATCGCCATGGAGCTGGCCCTGTTCACCGCGCTGCGCGCGCGCGTCGCCGGCGAGGCGGAGCGCCTCTTGGCGCTCGGCGCGCGCGTCGCCGCCGCCGACACGCTGGCGGCGCTGGCAGAGGTGGCGCACCGCAACGGCTACTGCCGGCCGCTCGTCGACGAGGGCGGCGTGATCGATCTGGCAGATTCTCGCCACCCGGTCGTCGAGCGGCTGGCGGCGGCGGGCAGCTTCGTCCCCAACGACGTCCGCCTCGATCCCACCGCCGAGCAGATCCTGATCGTCAGCGGCCCCAACATGGCCGGCAAGTCGACGCTGATGCGGCAGGTGGCGCTGGCGGTGATCCAGGCGCAGATGGGCGGTTTCGTGGCGGCGGGCGCCGCGCGCATCGGCCTTTGCGATCGGATCTTCACCCGCGTCGGCGCCGGCGACAACCTGGCCCGCGGCGAATCGACCTTCATGGTCGAGATGCGCGAGACGGCGCAGATCCTCCGCCACGCCACGGCGCGCAGCCTCATCGTCCTCGACGAGATCGGGCGCGGCACCTCGACCTACGACGGTGTCTCGATCGCCTGGGCGGTGGCCGAGCAAATCCATGACCAGATCGGCGCCAAGACGCTGTTCGCCACCCACTACCACGAGCTGGCAGCGCTGGCGGCCCAGCACCCGCGCGTCCGCAACGTGAGCGTCGCCGCGCGCGAGTGGAAGGGGGAGGTGGTCTTCCTGCGCAAGCTGCAGCCGGGAGGGACCAGCCGCTCGTTCGGCGTCGAGGTGGCCAAGCTGGCCGGTCTGCCGCCCGCCGTCATCGCGCGCGCCCGGGCCATCCTCCGCACGCTCGAGGCGCCGGGGGTCGGTGTCGCGACCGAATCTGCCGCGCCCCGTCGTTCCCGGCGCCGCCGAGGCAGGTCTTGGGCAGCTCGGCCTTTTCGTGCCCTCGGGCGGGCCAGCGCCGGCGCATGCGCCCGAGGACGTGGCGCTGAAGGAGATTCTCGACCGCCTGCGCGCCGTCGATCCGGACGAGCTGTCGCCCCGCGCGGCCCACGAGCTCCTCTCCGAGCTGGTGAGAAAGTTGACGGCACAGCCTTAGCTCCGTTTTGATGAATTTGATGGCCGCGTCGCTCATGCTGGGAAGGGCGCTCGCGCCCCACGAACGATGCTGACGCCCCCCCGCTTCACGGCCCTCACGATCTTCTCGACCTTGGCGCTCTGGGCGCTCGGTCCGACGTACGCCCGGGCCGCCACGACGAAACCGCCGTCGGCCCTCCGCAAGACCAGTCTCGAAACCAGGCCGGCGACCAAGCCTGCGTCCAAGGAGACCAAGGCGAGCAGGAAGAGCACGAAGAAGGTCCCCAAGAACGCGCCGGTGGTCCTCTATCAAATCAACCGGCGGGAGACGATGGCGCTGCGGCTGCGCGACGGCAAGGGGCGACCGGTGAAGGGGATGCAGCGCCGCTTCGATCACTTCCTGCGCTGCCACTACACCAACGTCGAGCACAAGATGGACCCGCGCCTCATGAAGCTGCTCTTCACGACGGGGCACCACTGGCCCGGGCGGCGGCTGGAGGTGGTCTCCGGCTACCGGCACCCCGACGTGGCGAAGAACCCGCACAGCCCACACATGAAGGGGCTGGCCTGCGATTTTCGGGTCGAGGGGGTGAAGACGGCCGAGCTGCGCGACTACCTGCGGCACACGTTCGACAAGGTGGGCGTCGGCTATTATCCCAACTCGTCCTTCGTGCACCTCGATGTGCGCAAGGACCGGTCGGCGTTCTGGATCGACTACTCCGGGCCCGGGGAGCGGGCGGTTTATTCGGCGACGCCCGATCAGGACCTCAAGAGCGGGCGTGCCGACAGCTACCACCCGACCAAGATCGACGACTCGTGGGTCCAAGATCGATCACAGGACCCGCAGGCGGGGCCGGCTCCAGGACTCGCTCCAGGCCCGGCCATGGACGGACGAGCTTCGCCTTCTCCCGACTCCGAGAAAGAGCAAGAAACCCCGTGATTGAGGCCTGATTTTCTGTGATAACTTCCGGATTCCTCCGGCGGCGGCCGCCGGTACGGTCATGAGGAGGCCCCCGATGAGAATCACTGGTGCTTTTGTGCTGGCTCTGTCGCTCGGCGTAGTCGCCGCGGTCGCGGGCACGCCGAGTTACGCCGCCAAGGCCAAAGGCAAAAAGAAAGGCGGGGAGGGGAGCGCTCCAACGGCGAGCGCGAAGGAGGTCGACAAGCTGAAGGCGGTGCGGCTCGGCGATCCCGACGCCGGAACCTTCAAGTGGGGGATGAAGCCCGAAGAGGTGATGGCCGCCGTGCGCCTCTCGGTCGAGGGGAAGTACAAGAAGCGGATCGAAGAGGCGTCGCAGGATCCCGGCAAGCAGGTCCGGGTTCGCGAAGAGATGACCCGCGAGATCAACGCGGTCAAGAAGAGCTACACCAAGTTCGAGGGGCAAAAGAGCGGCTGGGACGTCTCCATCGTCGGTCCCGAGTTCCAGCAGGGGACCTCGGAGGCGGTGCTGGTGACCAAGGAAGACGCCTGGACCCGCTACTTCTTCTTCTTCGAGGACGGCCTCTACAAGATGTACCTGGCGTTCAACAAGGACGCCCTGCAGGGCAAGTCGTTCGCTGACTTCGGCAAGAGCATGGAGGCCCGCTACGGCAACGCCAAGCCGGTCTATCGCGACGAGAAGACCAAGGGCGGCATCAACCACACGCTCGATCACTTCGCCTGGAACGCCGGTCCCGACCGCCTGAAGCTGGTCGACCGGTCGGAGTTCTACGGCGTCTACTGCCTGGTGCTCTACGATCAGTCGACGCACGAGCGCGTCGTCGAGAAGCGAAAGATCGTCAACCCCGGCACCGTCGAGAAGGACGAGCTGGTCGAGGCGGTCGCCAACCGCGGCAAGGACGGGAACGACGAGAACGACGACATCATCGATCGCGTCGTCGGCCACGAGACCAAGAAGCCGGGGACCGAAGAGCACGCCGACATCGTCGTGCCGTCCACCAGCGGCAAGGCGGTCAGCCCGTCCGCGGTGAACGCCAAGAGCTCGTCCGGAAACGCCTCGTCCTCCTCCTCGGAGGGGAGCAAGAAGAAGGCGTCCAAGAAATCGAACGACAACCCGATGGACGGGCTCGAGCTCTAGTCTCGGGTACCAGTAATGTGACGCGCGCCGCGGTTGCGATAGCGGGCGTTTCTCTCCTCGCGGCGCTGGGCGCGCCCGCCGCGGACGCCGCCACCTGTACCGTCCTCAACTACACGTTCCAGCCTGACTGTTTTCGCGCAGCGGGCGACACGACCTGCGTCTTCGATCCGGGCCACCCCGACCTCGGACCGCAGATCGCGGTGTGGCTCGAGAGCGCCGACGGGACGCGGTTCGTCGATACGCTGATGGTCACGAACGCGGTCGCCATCCACGGCATCGGCAACCGCCCCGGGACCTGGAACATGCTCTCCGGGCCGCGCTTTCCGTACGGCCGGCGGCCGATGGCGCTTCCGATCTGGGCGCACGTGCGCGGCCAGCTCTACCCGTTTGTCGCGATGAATGACGGGATGGAGGACGAGCTCGCGAACCACGAGAACACGTCGTCCCCCGAGCCCTACTTCTGCCGGCCTATGGCGCTGGGGGAGATCGTCGACGCGGTCACCTGTCCGAGCGGCCTGTTCCGCAGCGCGAAGGGGCTGCTCGACGCGACCCAGCCGCAGTCCTACTATCCGCCGCGCGCCGATCTGTTCAACTTCGGCGGCACGCCCTGCATCGCGCGGATTGGCTACCCAACCTCCTGCGATCCCGGCTCCTCGGCGCAGTACTTCGCGCTCGACGACGTCGACGTGGTGGCGGCGGCGACGCCCCCCTACGGCGCGGCGTACACCGGGAGTTGGATCGTCCCTGCCGAGCTGGTCAACGGCGACTACGCGCTCGCCGTCGAGGTGGCCAAGGAGTTCGACACCAACGCCGCCCACGACTACCCATCCGAGGTCTCGGCGACGGACATGCAGTTCTACAGCGCCGACGGGCAACACGGGAACGTCGGCCAGCCGTCGGTTCTGTTTCGGATCCCGTTCACGCTGGGAAGCGCTGCCGGCGGCGCCTCCGCGAGCGACATCGTCGGCTACGGAGACTGGAGCGGGGCGAGCGGCGACGTGACGCCGCCCGACGACACGATCAGCAGCGACCCCGGCAGCGGGGTGGGGCGCCTCTTGCTCTTCGACAGCGGCGCGAATGGCCCGGCGCGCGTGTCGCTCACGCTCGGTTCCTGTCCCTCCGTCGATTGCACCGCCACGCCGGCGCCGGTTCCACTCCCCGTTTCCTTCACCGCCACGGCGACGTCGACCGGGACCGGCGCGACGCTCCAGGTGCTGCAGTCGAGCGAGAACGGAGGCCAGCCCGTCGTCGGCTATGACGTGCGCTACGCGATCCTTCCCACGACCGCGGCGATCGATCCGTCGGCGTTCCCGGCCTGGACGCCGGCAGGAGGACTCACCGTCGCTGCACCAGGAACGTCGACCACCGTCCGGATCGCCGCCCTGACGCCCCAGACGATCTACGGCGTCGGGATCAGCGCGCTCGGTGCGTGCGGGAGCTCGCCTCCCACCTTCCAGGTCTTCAGCACGCCCGCGCTCCCTTTTACCAAGCTCTCCGGCTGCTTCATTGCGACGGCGGCCTTCGGTTCGGACCTCGCCCCCGAGGTGGCTACCTTGCGCGTCCTGCGCGACGCCGCCACCTCCCGCAGCGCGCTGGCGACGGCGGCCGTCGACCTTTACTACCGCTCGTCGCCGCCGCTGGCGCAGGCCCTGGCGCGCTCCTCGGTCGGCCGCGCGCTCGTCCGGTCGGCCCTGCGGGCGATCACCCGCTAGTCACGCTCCGGCTCCGCTCGGCTCTTTACGGCGGGAGCGCGTGCGGGCCTCGCCTCCGCTAGGTTCCCGAAGAGCGCCGTTGCTCGCGTGAGCGTAGGCGGGCTTTGGCCCGCCGGAGCTCGTCGCGGGAGTTGTTAGAACACGGTGAAGATGTCGGGGCGGGCGGCGTCCTTGCCGATGCCGTCGACCAAGTCTTTCTGCGTGACGTTCAGCGTGCGGACCAGCGTGCCGATGCTGGCCACGCGCTGCTTGTAGCTCTCCTGGCGGACCTCATCGGGCGAGCCGTTCATGACCGCGTCCATGAACGCGTTTGGCTTGATGGGGACGACGTTGCCGCCGTCGACCTTGGCGCCGACGCCGCGATCGACCCACGGCGCGCCCGACCCCGAGCGGATCTTGAAGCCCGTGATGTCCGCGCCGCAGTCCTTGCCGCTCTTGCCGCCCTTACAGGTCGGATCGCCGACCTCGACCAAGGTCCCGATGGCGATCTTCCCGCCAGTGTCGAACACGAGGCCGTAGTTCTTGCTGGCGTTCGCGGCCGTCTTCTCGGCGTAGGCCTTCAGCGATTCGGCGTCGTTGTCGGTCCGGCGGATGTGCCGCTCGACCTCGTTATAGAGGGCGATGGTGTCGTAGTAGTAGTTGAACAGCTTGTCGACGTCCGCGTCGGGGAGACGGAAGAAGTCGACGCGGAAGATCGTCGCCGTGTTGGGCCGCGGATCCAGCTTGATCGACTTGAGGTCGGCGACGAGCTGCGGATCGTAGGAGAGCGGGTCCTTCTTGGCGGCGCCCAGCCGTTGCTGGCTGCGGGCGACGGCCAGGCCAATCTCGCCCAGCTTCTTCTGCATGTTGTCGAGCTCGCCCTTCACGGCCTTGGCGGCGTGATTGGCGGTGTTCATGTTGGCGCGGCCGACGCTGGCGATGCCGAGACCGCCGCCGAGCGCGAACGCCGCGGCGCCCACGATGACCGAAGCGATGAGGACCGTCTTGCTCTTGCTCGAGCCGACGTTCTGCACGGGCGCGCCGTCGTCGATCGAGCGCAGATCGAATCCCCCCTGGGGGGCGCGCATGTTCGCGTACGGATTCATCCCTGCGGGCTGCGGAGCCGCGGGCGTCGGTGCCCGCGGTGCCGGGGCAGCGGGGCCGGGAGCTCCAGGGCCGCGCCCTGGCTGCGGGAAAGGCTGTCCCGGACCGGGGCGTGCACCTGCCTGGGGCATTCCGCCGGGGGCGGGGGCTCCAGCAGGGCTGCCGTCGGGTCGCTTCAGACCGAGACGGGCCTTGAGGTCACTGATGTCCTTCGTGGGCGGGACGCCTGGCTTCCTATTCTGATCCACTGAGCTCCTCCGGTGGCGCGGTAAACATCACGCGCCGCTGCGTCTGATCGGCAATAAGCGGACAAAGCGAGCACAGAAACAACAGCGAGAGCGGACCATACTGACGGCCTCCGCACCTGTCAAGCGAACCGAGCGGAAACAAAGCAACGCCCTCGCGGAAGAGCTCAAGAATCTCCCGCGCGAGCGTAGCCTGGATTGTTCGTGAGTCGTTGCGCGGCTCTACCGCGCGGGTCGCTAGGCGAAGCTCAGGTACGACTCGATGGCCCAGATTGCGTCGGGCGGAAGGTTGGTGAAGCGCACCCCCACCGTTCGTCCCTCCTTGGTCACCGTCTCGCCCGAGGCCGTCAGGATCTCGTTGCTGTCAGGAAGCTGGAACTGCAGCCCCATGTAGTGAGGCGCCCGGCTCTGATCCGGCTCGATCATTGGAACGATGCGCGCGCCGGTACGGCTCAAATCAACCATCCGACAGAGATAGGGCTGACCATCGAGGAAACGATTCATGTAAAGGTCGACGTTGACCCGCCGATTGGTCCGTCGGTCTGGTCCGTGTGCCCGTCGCTGTCCGCGCCGATCCAAAATGCGATCCGAAGTCTTCTTCTTGAGCATGAGGCCCTCCTTGGGAGTTGTCCTACATGTAGGCCAAAGTGAGCGACGGGTCAAATTTTTGGCCAACTTTTCGAGTTTCTTCGCAGAGTTTGACTCGCGGCGCCGCGGTACCGATAATCCGGGCCGCTCAAGATTTTTGGGCGCCGCTGTTTCGTTGCCGCGCGCGCCAATCAGTTCCGTTTCCCACCCCGTTCCATTCCCCAAAGCCGAGCACAGGAGCCAGGCATGCACCGCATGAAGATCGGGCTTGTCGCCGCCATCGTTTTACTCGCGCTCACGGGCGGCATTTACGCCGTCGTGACCCGCGAGCTCAAAGAGTCGACCGTTCGCTCCGTCGAGGCGGACGTCTCGCGTGCGCAGCGCATGCACGGCGACATCGCGCGTCTCGAAGCGCTGGAGTTCGCGAACCTGGTGGGGGGCCTCGCGCGCCGTCCGGCCGTGGTCGCGGTGTTCTCCAAGGCGGACGTCAACGGGCGTCGTCAGGCCGCCTTCGAGCAGGCCGAGCAGCTCAATGGCTTCTTGCAGACGGGCGGCGCCCGCAAGGCCGACATCGTCGCGATCATCGACGCGGAAGGGAAGGTCCTGGCGCGTGACCTCAACGTCAACGCGATGTTCGGCGAAGACCTGCGTTCCAAGTACCCCGCCGTCGCCAGCGCTTTGCGCGGCGAATCAGTCAAGGACATCTGGACGCTGTCGGGCAGCATGACGCGCGTGGCGGTTGCGCCGGTGGTTCAGCCCGACGGCACGATCCGCGGCGCGCTGCTGGTCGGCTACGTCGTCACGGCGCGCGACGCGCAGGCCAAGCGCGACCTGCTCGGCACGGAGATCGCCTACTTCCAGAACGGCAAGGTTCACACCTCCAGCTTCGTTTCGGAGGGGACCGGGGAGACGGCCAAGGAGGACGGCAACAAGACCCAGGCGCTCAACCAGGTCCTGTACCAGTCACCCGAGGCGTGGGGCCAGCAGGCCATCGCGAAGGGGGCGCCTTCCGAGGTCTTCACCCTGACGCTCGACGGTCGTGAGTTCGCCGCCGTCGCGGCGCCGCTCCACGGCAACGCGTTCGACAAGACGAGCGGCGTCGTGACTCTGGAGTCGATCTCGGACGCGATGGAGTCGGTGTCGTCGATAGGGATGAAGATCATCTTCTTCGGGATCCTCTCGATCCTGGCGATGTTGGCCGCGGTGATGCTGACCGCGCAACGGTTCATCCGGCCGCTCGACAAGATCGAGCTCGGCGTCGCCGAGATCATCAACGGCAACATCGACTACCAGTTCAAGCCGGTCGGCCCCGACTTCGAGGGGCTGTCGAACGGTCTCAACGTGATGCTGGCGCGGCTGCTCGGCCGCGAGGAGCCGAACGAGGACGAGCCGGAAGAGGAGCAGGACGAGACCTCGCGCTGGCGCTCCGATCAGATGCTGGTCGAAGAGGGCTCCGGCCCCGCGGCCTCGTCCTCGCCCGAGGCGGCCGCGCTCGCGCAGGAAGGCGAGCCCGTCTACTACACGCGCATCTTCAATGAGTATGTCGCCGCGTTGAAGAGCCAGGGAAAGCCGACCAAGGGGATCACGGTCCAGGCCTTCACCGCGAAGCTCCGCCTCATCGAGGGCGGCCTGAAGCAGAAGTGGAAGTGCCGCATGGTCCGCTTCAAGGTGAATACCCAGGGCGAGCAGGCGACGCTGAAGCCCATCCCGATCAACTGACCGGGGGCTCGCGCCCGCCGCTCTGGCCTTACGGGTCGGGTCGGGCCCATCGCGGACTCGGGCGAGAGCCCTGCGGCCTTGGGGTGTGTGCAAATCCCCTCCACGTCACCGGAGTCGCTCGTTCGAGGCTGTGTCTCAGAATTCTGAAAGCGTCTTTCAGACTGGCGTCGAAAATCGTCGGGGGCCGAAGGCGTCCTTCCCATTCCCTGCCTGGACCGCGGCTTGCTGACGCCGGGAACGATGACCCGTTCCTCCGCTCTGACCCTGGGCCTCCTCGCGACGCTGGTGCCGACCGTCGCGCGGGGGGCCGAGACGATCATCCGCGTCAGCTCGCTCGGCTTTCGGCCATCGAGCCGCAAAACGGCCAGCTTTCTCAAGGCCGGACGGTTCACCGTCCGGCGCGCGGGGGACGACGCAGCCGTCTTCTCGGCGGCGCTCGACACCGCGGTCGACGACGGCGTCAGCAAGGAGACGGTCTACATCGGCGACTTCAGCGCGGTCGAGACGCCGGGTGAGTACTACCTCGAGCTTCAGAGCTGCGAGCGTTCGCCGAAGTTCCCCGTCGCGGCCGACGTCTACCTCGACGCCTACCGGACGATGATGCTGGGCTTTTACGGCCAGCGCTGCGGGACGGCCGTGGCGCTCTCCTTCGGGGGCGCGTCGTTCGCCCACGGCGTCTGTCACCACGCGGACATCGATCTGAGCTACTTCGACGGCACCGGCCAGCCGCCCACCGTCGTCGGCGGCTGGCACGACGCCGGTGACTACGGCCGCTACACGGTCAACGGAGGGCTCACGCTGGGCTTCATGTTGCGCGCCTGGGAAGACTTCTCTGCGGTTCTTGGGCCCGTCGCGCTGGCAATCCCGGAGAGTGGCGGCGCGACCCCCGACTTTCTCGCCGAGACGCGCCGGCAGGTCGAGTGGCTGCTCGGCATGGAGTACGGCGACGGCAGCGGTCGGTTCAGCAACGCCGTCAAGAGCCCCGATTTTCCCGCGCTGAACGTCATGCCCGAGGACGACCCGTCACCTATCGCGCTCGCCTCGGCCAGCACGATGGGGACGGCCATCGCGGCCGGTGCGCTGGCCGAGGCCGCGCGCGTCTACCAGTCCTACGACGCCGCCTTCGCCCAGCGCTGCCTGGCGGCCGCCGCGCGCGCCTACGCCTGGGTCACGGCGACGCCCGAGCTGGTCGAGCCCAGCGAAGACTGGGCCGCCGCGTACGACTACAACGACACCCCAGGCGACGCCACCGCCGTCACCTTGGACGCCACGGCCCGGATCTGGGCCGCGGCGGAGATCTGGGCCACCACCGGCGACAGCGCCGCGCTGGCCGATTTCGAGTCCCGGGTGCAGGCCCCGACGTACGCCTTCGACCCGGAGCCGGACTGGAATGACCCCAGCGATCTCGGCGTCATCAGCTACCTGCGCTCGGACAGCACGGCGCGCGCGCCAGCCGTCGTCGCGCTCCTCGACGCGTCGGTGATCTCCGCCGCATCGGCGCTCCAGGGTGCCTACGCCGCCGCCGACAACGGATGGGGACGCGTACAAGGCTACTGGTGGGGCGCGAACGGGGCGGTCGCCCGAAGTTGTCTGGTGTTCAACATGGCGGCGGAGCTGGATGCGACGGCCGGCTGGATGGACCTCTGCGCCGAGCAGATCGGCCACCTGATGGGGCGCAACCTCTACGGTCGCTCGCAGGTCACCGGGATCGGCGTCGACCCGCCCGTGCATCCCCATCACCGGCCCTCGATCGCGGACGGCGTCGTGCCGCCGTGGCCCGGGTTGCTGGTGGGCGGCCCGCAACAGAACGGGACCGCGTGGCTCGATTGGACCGACGACCAGAACGACTACATGACCAACGAGAGCGCGATCAACTACAACGCCGGGCTGGTCTACGCGTTCGCGTCGCTTCTGGGCCCCGATCCCGGGCAACCGCCAGGCGACGGCGGCGTCGCGCCGCCGCTGGACGGGGGCGCGACGGCGTGTCCGGCGGTCGTGGACGCGAGCGGCGACGGCGGCGGCAGCGACGCCGTCGCCGACGCCGCGACGACGCGCGCTCGGGGAGCGGGCGATTCGGGAGGCTGCGGGTGCGCCGTGGGCCTCGAGCGACCCGCGTTGCCCGCCATGATCGCGAGCCTCGCCCTGCTCGCTGCCGTCCGGCGTCGCCGCCGACCTGTGGCGCCACGAGGTTGAGGTCGAGGTTGTGCGTGGCGGGTGGGTACGAAAGTGTGTGGTGTGTTGGGCGTGGGTGTAAGGTCAATTGGTGACCGTAGAGAGCGGCCTCGATGTTCTTTGCAAAGACCGTCTGAGCCTCCTGCGCGGCCGGCGGGTCGGAGTGCTCTGCCATCCGGCCAGCGTCGCGTCCGATCTCACCCACGCGGTCGACCGTCTGATAGAGACTGGCGTCCGGCCGACGCGTCTCTACGGCCCGGAACACGGCGTGCGGGGCGAGGCCCAGGACATGATCGGGGTCGACGACGATCACGACCGGCGCACCGGGATTCCGGTGGTCAGCCTCTACGGCGAGACGTTCGAGTCGCTGGCGCCGTCTGCCGCCGATCTGGCCGGCATCGACGTGCTGGTCGTCGACCTGCAGGACGTCGGCAGCCGCTACTACACGTACATCTGGACGATGGTGCTGGCGATGGAGGCGGCCTTTCGTGCCGGCGTGGCTGTGATTGTGCTCGACCGCCCGAATCCGCTCGGCGGCCTGGCGATCGAGGGCGGCTCGGTCGGCCAAGCGTATGAGTCGTTCGTGGGGCTGGGGGCGGTTCCGGTCCGCCACGGGCTGACGATCGGCGAGGTGGCGCGGCTGCGGCTGCCCGGGATGCCGTGGGGCGGGGCGCGGTTCGCGCGGCCGATCGAGGGGGACCTGACGGTGGTGCCGATGCGCGGCTGGCGGCGGGCGATGAACTTCGTCGAGGCGGGGCTCCCCTGGGTGATGCCGTCGCCGAACATGCCGACGCCGGCGACCGCGCTGGTCTATCCCGGGCAGTGTCTGTTCGAGGCGACGAACCTCTCCGAAGGGCGGGGCACCACGCGTCCATTCGAGATCGTCGGCGCGCCGTTCCTCGACGGATACGACTGGGTGGCGGCGCTGACCGAGATGGCGCGGAAGGAGTTGCCGTTGCCGGGCGTGCGCTTTCGGCCGCTTTCGTTCCGGCCGACGTTTCACAAGTTCGCCGGGCGATCTTGTGGGGGCGTGCAACTGCACGTCAGCGATCGCGCCACCTTTCGCCCCTACGCAACCGGGATCGCGCTCCTCGCCAGCGCGCACCGACTGGCACCGGCCGAGTTTCGCTGGCGGACGGAGCCCTACGAGTTCGTGGCCGACCCACCGGCCATCGATCTGCTGACCGGCGGCGGGGAGGTGCGCCGCGCCGTCGACGCAGACGCCTCGCCCGGCGAGCTGGTCGCCACGTTCGCCCCCTTCGAGCGGCAGTTCGCCGAGCTCCGGCGTCCGGCGTTGCTCCCCGATTATCTTTAGAGGGGCGATGCGCGTCGCGATCTTCGGAGGGAGCTTCAATCCGCCGCACCTGGCGCATCAAATGGCGGCCCTCTGCGCCCTCGAGACGGCCGCGATTGACGAGCTCTGGATGGTGCCGGCGTTCCAGCACCCGTTCGGCAAGGTGCTGGCGCCGTTCGCGCACCGGCTGGAGATGTGTGAGCTGGCCGCGGCGGCGCTGGGGCCACGCGTGAAGGTCAGCGCCGTCGAGCGCGAGCTCGGCGTCGAGAGCCGCACCCTGCGCACGGTGCGACGGCTCCAGCAGGATTTTCCGGGGCACACGTTCTCCCTGGTGATCGGCGCCGATCTGCTGGCCGAGCTGCCGTCGTGGCAGGACAGCGCTGAGCTGCAGCGGTCGGTGCCATTGCTGGTGGTCGGCCGGGCCGGTTTCGAGACGAGCGACGGGCGTCTGGCGTTGCCGCGCGTGAGCTCGACCGAGGTGCGGGCGGCGCTGGCGGCGGGGCGGCCGGTCGACGGGCTCGTGCCGCGCGCGGTCCTCGACTACATCCGAGAGCACGGCCTCTACTCTTCTTTATAGGAAGGCATGAGCGATATGGCCGAAGCTGAGGTCAATGCGCGGACGGTGACCGAAGGTCCGGCCGAGCCAGCCCCTTCGGTGTTCATCATGGGCGCCGGCGTCGTCGGCACCACGCTGGCCGTCCGAATGACCCGCGCCGGCGTCCCGGTCACCGGATTGCATGGACGTCAGGTCGAGCTGAGCGACGCAGCCGGGGCGATCTCCGCGGTGGTCCGCTCGACCGGCGAGATTCCGCCGATTCTTTCGGAGTCGGACGCGGTGATCATCGCGGTGCGCGACGATCGCATCGCCGAGGTCGCGGCGCGGCTGGTCGGCGAGGGGCGCCTGCGGCCCGGGCAGGTCCTGCTTCATACCTCGGGGGCCAACCCGGCGCGCACCATCCTGGCCGCGGCGGTGCCGCACGTGCGCGCGGTCGGTACGCTGCACCCGCTGGTCTCCTTCGCCGACCCGCGCGCGGCCGTCATCGAAGAAGGGGGGCCGCGCGAGGTCGCCTTCGGGATCGAGGGGGACGAGGCGGCGCGCGCCCTCGCCGAGCGGATTGTGGGTGCGCTCGGGGCGCGAGCGGTGGTCCTGGAGGCCGAGAACCTGGCGCTCTATCACGCCGGCGCGGTGATCGCGTCGAACTACGTGGTCGCCATGGCCAACGCCGCCCAGTCGCTCCTCATCAAGGCGGGCGTGCCGGCCGATCAGGCCCTGCCTGTCCTCATCCCATTGCTCGCGAGCGTGGTCCAGAACTTGGCCCAGGTCGGGCTACCGGGCGCCCTGACGGGTCCCGTCGAGCGGGGCGACGTGACGGTGGTGGAGCGTCATCTCGGGACGCTGGCGGAGCGGGCCCCCGAGTTGGTCGAGCTCTACCGTCTGGTGGGCCGGGACGTGCTTCGGCTGGCGCGTGAGAAAGCCCGTCTGGATCCCGCCAGCGCCGCGCGGCTGGAGGCGCTCTTCGCCGGGGATGGGCCGGGACCCTGACCCGGCCGTCCGATCCGCCGATCTGCCCGTTTGTGGTGTGACGAGTCTGGCATTTCGCCCGGCTCTTCGCCTAATATCGGGTCCCGTTTCAACGTTGCGCCGACGGCGCGGGAGCTCTGGAATGCACAAGGGATTTGCGCTCCGATTTGGGACAGTCCTCGCCCTCTCTATTCTGATGTTCGCGCGACCGAGCGCGGCCGGCAAGCCCGAGGACGTCTTCAAGGGGAAGATC
This sequence comes from uncultured Pseudomonadota bacterium, assembly GCA_963819375.1. Classification (GTDB taxonomy): domain Bacteria; phylum Myxococcota_A; class Polyangia; order Fen-1088; family Fen-1088; genus JADGRB01. Next base: position 685,799 of record CAWFVU010000002.1, read on the forward strand.
ATCATCACCAAGAACCGGCTGCCGATGCACTTCTCGTCGCCGGGTGGCTTCGTCAGCGCGCTTCAGAAAAACAAGATCGACAAGATCTGGCCGACCGAAGAGAAGGGCGACGACAAGGGGACCTGGGACCTCGAGTACCTGGCCTTCTTCGCCCAGCCGCTCGACGACAGCGAGATCCAGGTGAAGTTCTACGACATCACCCACGGCGACAAGAAGTACGTGGCCGGCGATCCGCAGTACACGCGCGAGCGCGGCTCCCGCATCTTCGGCTCGAGCATCCAGCTGGCGAAGCCCGAGTTCGACGTGCGCAAGCACTACATGATGACCATCGAGTCCAAGGGGCGCACCATCGCGACGACCACCTTCTGGCTGCTCGGCAAGGGCGCCAACTACAGCGGCAAGGTCGAGTTCTCCGACGCCGACACGCGCGCCAAATAACGAGAAACGATACGGGCGAACGAGACGCGCGGGCGGGGTGACGAGGTGAAAATGCCGAGACGGTTCTGTCTTTGAAACGGGTGGGAGTTTTCCTCGCGCTGATGGCGGCGGGTGGTGTCGCGCGCGCGGCCGCGTCGGAAGCGCAGACGCAACCACCGTCGGCCGACGCGCCACACGCCGCCCACAAGAGCAGGAGCAAGGCCGCCAAGGCCGACAAGGCCGCCCCCGGAACGCCCGCGCTGCCGGCGGACCGGGTCGAGGCGTTGCGCCTCGCGCTCATCGGCGCCGACGACGCGGCGGCGATCGAGGCGGCGGCCACCCTGGGCGCGTCGGGAGCGTCGGCCGCGGCCGAGCCGCTCTGCGAGGTGCTGGCGGCGGGCGCTTCGCCGGCGCGGCTGCAGGCGGTGCTCGACGCGCTCGGCAAGCTGGGCGACGCGCATCTGTTGCGGTCCGACCAGACGACCCTCGACGCGCTGGAGCTCTACAGCGGCCATCGCGCCCCCGATATCCGCCGGCGCGCCATCAAGGCGCTCGGCACGGTCAATGACCCGCGCGCCACGCAGGCCCTGCTGGACCGGCTGGGCGACGCGGCGTCGGACGTCCGCGCCGCGGCCGCCCAAGCGCTGGCATCCCGCCACGACACCAAGGCGGCGCCCCGGCTGTTCGCGCTCCTGGCGATGGGCGACGCCGGCGTCGCCGGTCCGCTGGCCACGCTCGCCACCCCCGACATGGTCCCGCGGATCGCCGAGCTGAACGGCACCATCGAGGACGGGGTCATCGCCGACGCGCTCGGCGAGTACGTCAAACGCCCGGACGTTCCCGACAAGCTGCGCATCGACGTGCTCCGGACGATTGGGGGGCTGTCGGGCGCGGTCGCCACCACGGCGCTGGTCGACTACGTCGCCTCGGTCCCCGCCAAGGAAGACCGGGCCTCTAAGAAGGAAGCGCAGAAGCTGATCGATGAGCGCGGGGCGTCGCAATGAAGGCACTTCATCTCTGCCGGGATCGCGCGACGACGGCGCTGGGGGTCGCGCTGGCGCTCGGTCTCGCGGCCTGCGCGACCAGCCCGTTCCAGCGGGCCGGCAACGCGGACGACGTGGCCGGCGCGGTGGCGCGTTCGCATCCGCCCGCCGCCTCGGCGCGCAGCCTGGCGTTTCTGGTCCTGGGCGGGGCCGGCGGCGCGCGGCTCGCCGAGTACGATCTCGCCGCCTCCCGGGTTCTGTGGACCCAACCGGCCGATGTGACCACGCGGGTGGAGGTCGGTGGCACCGTCCTCGTTCACGGCAGCAAGGGGACGACGCCCAACGGAGAGCTGATCGGCCGCGAGGTGGCGACGGGCGCGGTGCTCTGGCAGCACCCCTTCCCGTCGTCCGAGCACCCTTACGGATACGCTCTCGACGGCGATGCGCTGTTCGTCGTCACCCGCTCGACCACGACGCCCAATAGGCCCACCGGGGTGTTGGCGGCCTACGACGCGCGCACGGGGGTCCTCCGCTGGCAGGCGGCGCTGCCGTCGGCGCGCGTGGCGGGCCCGGCCGTGCGGGGCGGAGTGGTCGCGGTGCCGCTGGAGTCGCAGTACGTGTTGCTCTACGACGGCGCCACGGGGCTCCCGCTCGGTCAGGTCCTCTCGACCGAGGAGGCCGCCACCTTCGTGCGCGCGCTGCCGGAGGGGCTCTTCTACGGCTCGCGCGGCCTGTTTCTGCTCGGGCGCGACACCGCGCGCGGCTCGCGCCACGCGCCGGGGTACCTGGCCGCGCAGCTGCCGGCCTTCGTGCGGCCGACCTACGACTACGATCATTACCGCCCCGAGCAGAACGAGTACTCGGCGCTCGATCGCAACCGCGTGCTCTGGCGCGTCACCGTCGCCGATGGCCGACCGCTCTTCCGCGACGGTCTGGCCTTCGTTCACGACTACCGGTTCTTCTTCGCCTTCGACGCGAAGACGGCCGCGCTTCGCTGGGCCTACGTCAGCCCCGAGGACGCCGTGGCCTCGACCGACACCGGCCGTTCGATCCTGTTCGTGTCGGTGGCCGGCGAGATCGCGGCCCTCGATCCGATCACCGGCGCGCGGATCTACCAGGCCGGGCTTCCGGGCGAGGTGGTGCGGGGCGCCACCTTCGACGCCGAGGGGTTCGCGCCGCCCGTCACCGCCGCGGCAAGCACGCCGCCCGATCTGCTCGGGTCGCTGACGGAGATCATCGCCGATCCCGATCAACGATTTCCCGCGCTCAAGCTGTTCGCCATCGAGGAGCTCGGCCGCCAGCCGGGGCGGGACGTGACCGCCAAGCTGCTTCAGATCCTGCAGACCGACAAGACGTCGCCGCTGGCCATCCAGAAGGCTGGGGAGATGCTGGTCGCGCGTCGTGACGCCGGCGCGCTGGATCTGTTCACCGCGGCGCTGCGGGCCCACGCCGACTACAGCGCCAAGCGCCGGGCACCGCCGGTGGAGATCCTGGCCCGCGCGATCGGCGCGCTCGGGCCGCTGGCGCGCGCGGTGGCGCCCGATCTCGACGCGCACCTGAGGCTGCCGGAGACCTCGCCGGCCGCGGCGGCGGAGATCGCGAAGGCGCTGGTGCAGATCGGCGGCGGCGAATCAGTCCCGGCGCTGCGCGACTTCCTGACCATGTACCGGGCCGACCCCGGCTTCGAGCGGGATCCGACCGCGCTCGTGGCCGCGGCCGAGGCGTTGCTCAAACTGGGCGGGTCGGCCGATCGCGAGCTCTTGCTCTTCCTGGCCGAGGAGCCGCACACGGCGGCCGGCCTTCGCGCGCACGTCACGCGCGCGCTCGGCGAGACCGCGACGGCGACGGCGGCGAAATAGTGACGGTGACGTGAAGGTGAACGTGGTCGTCTGCCGCGGACCCGTCTGCGGCGACAAGCGTGGATTGGCCGCGCTGACCGCGCACCTCGCCGCCAGCCTGGTCGCGCGCAACCTGCAGGAGCGCGTGACCGTCAGCGAGGAGATCTGCCTCGGCCACTGTCTGCGCGGCCCCAACGTCCTGGTGTCGGACGCCGATGACCCCGACGGTCTCACCTCGCCACGCGCGGTCCTCTACAACCGGATGACCGTCGCCGACCTCGATCGGGTGGTCGAGCGCCACCTGGTGGGCGGGATCGCCATCCGCGCGCTGACGAACTTGCTTCCGGTCCGCGACCGCTAGACTTGCGCCCCCGGCCGCCGGCGCCCAGAATCGCCGGTCCTTCGGATGAGCATCTACCTCGACCACAACGCCACCACGCCGCCGGCGCCGGAGGTCCTGGACGCCATGGCCGCGGCGCTGCGCGACCTGCCCGGCAACCCGTCGAGCCCGCACGGACCGGGGCGGGCGGCGCGCGCGGCGATCGAGCGGGCGCGGGCGGAGGTGGCGGCGCTTATCGGCGCGACGACGGAGGAGATCGTCTTCACCTCGGGGGGAACCGAGGGGAACGAGCTGGCGATCCACGGCCTTTTGCGGGGCCGACGGGCGGCCAAGGGGGGGACGGGGACCGCCAGACCGCACGTGGTGTCGTCGCCGCTCGAGCATCCCTCGGTGCTGGGCGCGCTCGCTGCGGCCGACGTGGAGCTCACGCTGCTGCCGGTCGCCAGCGACGGCACGATCGATCCCGCGGCGCTGCGCGCGGCCTTACGCCCGGACACGGCGCTGGTGACGCTGGCGCTGGCCAACCACGAGCTCGGGAACGTCTACGACCTGACGACGCTGGCGGCCGTCGCGCACGAGCGCGGCGCCCTCGTTCACGCCGACGCCGTCCAGGCGGCCGGGAAGATTGCGGTCGACGTCGAGGCGCTGGGCGTCGATGCGCTGACGGTCTCGGCGCACAAGCTCCACGGCCCCAAGGGCGTCGGCGCCGTCTTCTTGCGACGGGGTGCGCCGTTCGTCCCGGCGGGGCGGGGCGGCCACCAGGAGCGGGAGCGTCGCGCCGGCACCGAGAACGTCGCCGGCATCGTCGGCTTCGGCGTGGCGGCGCGCATCGTGGCGGCGGAGCTGTCATCGGAGGGCGCGCGGATCGCCTCGCTGCGCGAGCGGCTCGAAGCGCGCCTGCTTGCCATCCCCGAATCGCGACGGCACGGCGCTCCGGCGCGTGCGCTTCCGGGGACGCTCAACATCGGCTTTTCCGGCGCGCCCGGACAGCTGGTCGCGGCGGCGCTCGACCTCGAGGGGGTGGCCGTCTCGACCGGCGCGGCGTGCACCTCGGGCTCGCTCGAGCCTTCGCCGGTGCTGCTGGCCCTCGGGCTGTCCCGGCAGGAGGCCGCCTCCGCGCTCCGCTTCGGTCTCGGCCGCGGGACGACGCTGGCAGAGACGGAGCGCGCCGCGGGGCTGGTGGGCGAAATCGTCGCGCGCGTCCGCCGGCGCGGCCACGGAGATCAGGGCGTCGCGACCGCCGGCAGGCGCGAGCGGATCGTCATCGCCATGTCGGGCGGCGTCGACTCCTCGACGGCCGCCGCGATGCTGGTCGACGCGGGCCACGACGTCGTCGGCGTCACCTTGCGGCTCTACGACGCGAGCGGCACCGCGGCCAGCATCGGCGGCCGCTGCTGCGGCCCGCGCGACATCGAGGACGCGCGCGCGACGGCCGCGCACCTCGGCATCCCCCACCACGTGATCGACGAGAGCGCCGCCTTCTCGGCGGCGGTGATCGACGACTTCGTGGCCGAGTATCGCGCGGGGCGGACGCCCAACCCCTGTGTGCGTTGCAACGAGCGGATCAAGTTCGGGCCGCTCTTGTCGTTCGTCGACGCGGTGGGGGCCAGCGCGCTCGCGACCGGTCACTACGCGCGCCTCATCCCCGACGGCGCGGGCGTGGCGCTCGGCCGCGCGCGTGACGCCGACAAGGACCAGTCGTACTTCCTGTTCGGCGTCCGGCCGGAGATCCTGGCGCGCGTGCGATTCCCTCTCGGTGACGAGACGAAGGAGGAGGTGCGCACGCTGGCGCGCCGGTTCGGCCTCCCCAACGCCGACAAGGCCGACTCGCAGGAGATCTGCTTCATCCCCGACGGCGATCACGTCGCCTTTCTCAACGCCCGCGGCGGCGGCGGGCCGGCGGGCGCGATTGTCGACGACCAGACCGGCGCAGCGCTCGGCGCTCACGCCGGAACGCATGGCTTCACCGTCGGGCAGCGCCGCGGGTTGCCCGCGTCCACCGAGCGCCGGTTCGTGCTGCGGATCGACGGGGCGACCGGCGAGGTGCGGGTCGGACCACGCGACCGCCTGGGCCGCGATCGGCTTCGGGTCTCCGATGTCCGCTGGCTCGATCCGCGCGCTGCAGACGCCCACCGGCGCTGCGCGGTGCAGATCCGGCATCGCGCCGTGGCGGCGCCGGCCTGGATCGAACCGTCAGGCGACGGCGCGACGCTGGTCCGACTCGATCAGCCGGCGTTCGGCGTGGCGCCCGGGCAAGCCGCCGTGTTCTATGACAGCGACGATCGGGTTTTGGGCGGCGGTTGGATCGACGCGGCCTAGCGGGCGCCCAAGCGACCGCCTAGCGGGCGCCCGAGATCGCCGCGACGATCTCCTGCGGACTCGTGCCGCGCTCGCGCTCGCGCACAGCGTCGACGGCCGCCTGCAGCTCGCCCTTGTCGAGGAAGATCCCCTGACAACGGCTGCAGTAGTCGACGTGAACCGATCCCAGCATCACCTCCGAGAGGCTGCCGGGGCAGACGGGGCAGGGGGCGATCGCCTCGGTCGGGATGGGGGGCGGTCCCGCCTTGCCGGCGAGCAGGCCCCGCAGCCGCGCCAGCTCGGCCTCCGGCAGCTTCGCCGCGCGGCTGATCTCGCCGCGATCCAACCAGAGCCCGCCGCACTTGGGGCAGAGGTCGACCTCGAGCCCCTGGAAGAGCGCCTTGTCCAGGATCGAGTTGCATTTCACGCAGCAGATGTTGGTGGCGTCCGACATGGGCGGGATACTAGCAGTCCTATGAACCGCGAGGAACAGGGCAAGGAGCAGGAACAGGAGAAGGAGCAGGAGAAAGAACAGGGGAATTCCCTCTCCGACCTGCAGGCGCGTCTCGGTTACGTCTTTCGCGATCGGACGCTCGCCGAGACGGCGCTGACGCACACCTCCTGGCGGAACGAGGCGCCGGCGCCGGGACGCGCCGACAACGAGCGGCTGGAGTTTCTGGGCGACGCGGTGCTGGCGCTGGTGGTGAGCGATCTGTTGATGCGCCGCCTCCCCGACAGCGCCGAGGGCGATCTGACGCGGGCGCGGGCGGCGCTGGTGAGCGAAGGCGGCCTGGCGCGGGCGGCGGGCGCGCTCGATCTGGGGCGCTTCCTCTTCGTCGGCCGCGGCGAGGAGCGCACCGGGGGGCGCGCGCGTCCCTCGATCCTGGCCGACGCGCTGGAGGCGCTGATGGGGGCCGTCTATCTCGACGGCGGGCTCGACGCCGTCGCCGCGGTGGTGGCGCGGCTGTTTCAGCCCGACCTCGGCGACGTCGAATCGCACGCGCGGCTCGACTACAAGTCGCGGCTGCAGGAGCGGGCGCAGGCGCTGTGGCAGGCGGCGCCCGTCTATCAGGTCGTCGCCGAGAGCGGTCCTGACCACGACAAGCGGTTCGAGGTGGCGCTCTCGTTCGCCGGGCGGGAGTGGGCGCGCGCCAGCGGGCGTTCGAAGAAGGAGGCGGAGCAGAGCGCGGCGGCGGTGGCGCTGGAGACGATCGAGCGCGCGTCCCGCCCCGGCAGCGATCCCGACGTGAAGAAAGGCCAGTCATGAGCCTGCTGTCGCCGGAGGCCCTGCGCGCCGAGGTCCCCCCCGACGTGCTGGCGATCTGCCAGCGGCTGCGCGCCGCCGGCCACCAGGCGCACCTGGTCGGCGGCGGCGTCCGCGACATGCTGATCGGGCGCCCGCCGGCCGACTTCGATCTGGCCACCGACGCGCGCCCGGAGGCGGTCGTCGCGCTGTTCGGCACCTCCTTCGCCATTCCCACCGGCCTCAAGCACGGGACGGTCACGGTCCTCAGCGAGACGCGGCGGCCCGTCGAGGTGACGACCTTTCGGGGCGAGGGGGAGTATCTCGACGGGCGGCGACCGATCTCCGTCAGCTACGTCGACACGCTGGAGGAGGATCTGAGCCGGCGCGACTTCACGATGAACGCGGTCGCCTTCGATCCGCTGGACGGACGGCTCGCCGATCCCTTCGACGGCCAGGGCGATCTCGGGCGCAAGTTGATCCGCGCGGTCGGCGATCCGCTGGTGCGCTTCCGCGAGGACGGCCTGCGCCCGCTGCGCGCGGTGCGACAGGCGGCGCAGCTGGAGTTCGAGGTCGATCCGCCGACGCGCGACGCGATCCCGCAGACCCTCGACGTGTTTCGCAAGGTCTCCGCCGAGCGGATTCGCGACGAGCTGTTCAAGATGTTGGGGGCGCGGCAGCCGTCGCGGGGGCTGGAGCTGATGCGCCAGACGGGCCTGCTCGGTGAGGTGATCCCGGAGCTCCTCGAGGGGGTCGGCTGCACCCAGAATCGATTTCACAAGCACGACGTCTTCGGCCACACGTTGTCGGTGGTGGACGCCACCCAGGGCGACGCGGTCGGGCGGCTGGGCGCGCTCCTGCACGACGTCGGCAAGCCGCGCGCCCGGCAGCCGCGCGAGGGGGCGCCCGGCGAATACAGCTTCTTCAAGCACGAGTACGTCGGCGCGGAGATGGCCGAGGAGATCTGCCGGCGCCTCAAGCTGGCCAACGCCGACCGCGACCGGGTGGTGGCGATGGTGAAGAACCACATGTTCTTCTACATGGGGGACTGGTCGGACGGCACGATCCGTCGCTTCGTCCGACGGGTGGGCGGTCAAGCGGGGTTGGCCGATCTGTTCGCCCTGCGCGAAGGGGACGTCAAAGGCCGTGGGTTCGGCGAGGATCCCGACGAGGAGCTGGGTGAGCTGCAGCGGCGCATCGCCGTCGTCGCCGACGCCGACGCGGCGTTGAAGGTCACCGACCTCAAAATCGACGGCAAGGACGTGATGCGAATCCTCGGCATCGCCCCGGGCCGCGAGATCGGCGTGATCCTCGAGCGGCTGCTGGAGCGGGTGCTCGACGATCAGTCGCTCAACGAGCGCGAGAAGCTGGAGGCGATGCTGCCGGAGCTCCGCGAGCCGCCCGACAGCAAGAAGAGCTAGCGCCGGTCGAGCGCCGCGACGAGCGCGGCCGCCGAGGTCACCGTCTCGACGCCGCGCGAAGCGGGCTCCAGGCGACCGAGCAGCTCGGTGCGGCGACGGACCACGGTCGCCTCCGGATCGGAGAGCGGGATGACCTCGATCGCCGGCGCGGGCCCCGGGCGCGGCGGCCGTTGCGCCGGCTGTTGCACGGGCGTGGCCGGGGCCGCGGCAATCGTCAACACGGCCGGGAGCTTCACCCGCAGGCGGCGCTTGCGACCACCGCCGCGCGTGACGACATCGACGGTCCCCGCCGACACGAGGGCGATCTCCTCGACGCCGGCGACGTAGTTGGCCCCCAGGTGGCGCGCGATGGCTGCCGGCGCCGCCCCCAGCCCCTCGTCGTCGGAGCGCACGCCGGTCAGGACCAGATCGGCGCCGATCCGGCGGAGCGCGATCGCCAGGAGCTGTCCGATGGTGTGGAAGTCGGTGCCGGCCATGTCGTCGGCCGCCACGCGCACCGCGCGATCCACCCCGGCCGCCAGTGCCAGCCGCAGCGAGCCCGCCTCCATCGAGGTCCCTCCGAGGAGCGCCGTCGTCTGGTGGTCCCCGGGCCCGAGCGCGAGCCCGTGCGCCAGCGCCAGCGCGTCCGCGCGGGCCAGCGTGTCCGCCTCCGGACCTGGCGGCGGCGCTCGAAAACAGACGACGATGTTCACGCGGCTCACACCCTTCCTGGGGCGGCGAACGCCGCGAGCGCCTCGCCGATCTGGCTCCAGAGCTCGGCACCGGCCGCCCCGGCGGGAACGCGCCACAGGACGTCGACCGCCCGCGGCGGAGCGGCCTCGTCGCCGAACAGGATTGCCCCGAGACGGCCGCGGGGCGTCCCCATCGCGGACCACTCGACGTTGCCGATGGCGATCACGATCTCGGGAGAGCTGGCCGCGATCGCCGTCGCAGACCGCTCTCGATCGACCACCGCCACCCCTGTCGGCGCGGCGGCCGCGAGCTGCGCGATAGCTTCGGGACCGAGCGCGGGATCGACCGCCACCAGCACGCGCGCCAGCGGAATACGGGCGTCGTCGTCCGGCTCGGAGGAGAGCTCCGAGGTCGAGTTCCCTCTGGGGGGCGCGCAGGCGATCACGTCGACATCGATCTTCTCGCTGCCGACCTGTGGCACCGCCACGCCCGCGGCCAGGATGGCGATGACCGGCCGTTCGATCTCCACGGGATCGAGGCGTCGATACGCGGCGCGGGCCCCGCGCCACCGGCGCAGGACGACCCGCCCGACGCCGTCGGCGAGCGGACCGGCGGCATCCGTCGCCTCGAGATCGGCGGCGCCAGCGAAGGCGGCGCCGATGCGCGCGGCGAGGCTGGGCCCGAGGGTCATACCGGCGCCGCCGGCCGGGAAGAGCACCAGCAGCGGAGCGACCCTCTCGACCGCCGCCTGCAGCGCGGGCCCGTGCGTGGCGTCCAGCGCCGGCGCCGCCAGGCCCGCCCCCTCGCAGAGCAGCACCTTGTCGGCGCCCGCGCGCCCGAGCCGCGCCACCACCGCCCCGTCGAGCTCGCGATCGCTCATCACGATCGCATAGACGGTCGCGCCGGCCGCGTGCGCCACGCGGCGGCTCTCGCAGAGCGCGAACAGCGACGGGCCCGTGGGCTCGCCGTCGCGAAGATCGATGGGAACGAGCAGGTTCGGCAGGAAGCGCCTCGCGGATGCGTCCCTTCGGGGGACGCGGAACGCGGAATCAGTCGACGGCCACCATCATGCCTACGGCGGCGATGGCTGTCCATTTGACATGCTGATCGACCGGCCGTGATAATGCACCTCCGGCACTCGCGGCATGCCACCAGGAACCGACGGCGACGACGAAGAGCTGGTCGAGATCGATGTCGAGATCGACGGGCCGCCACCGCTTCCCGAGGGCTCGGTGCCCGAGCGGATCGCGGAGCCAGGGGACACGGAGCCGAACCGTGGCCTGGGGTCCGGCGCTCTCTCAGAGGGGCCGCCGCCCGCGCCGCCGGACATCCTGGAAATCTCGGACGTGGTCGAGCTGCAGCCGCCGATCGTCGAGGCGGCTGCGGACGATCTCGCCGGCGCGCTGGCGCTCTACGAAGCCGAGGCAGCTGCCGCGGAGGGGGGACGCAGGAGCGCGCTGCTGCTCGAGGTCGCTCGCCTGCGGGAGGTCCTCGCCGGCACCCCAGGGCAAACCGGGCGAGAGGGTGACGACGGCGAAGAAGGTTCGAGCGCGGCCCTCGCGCCGGCACGCGCGGCCTTCGCCACCGATCCCGCCTCGGTGCCCGCCCTCTGGACGTTGCGCCGCCTGCTGTCGCGCGCCGGCGGTTGGGAGGAGCTGGCGGCGATCTACGAACAGGCCATCCAGGCCCCGTCGTCGGCCGCCGACCCGCGCCTGCGCGCCGAGCTGCTGATCGCCCGCGGGCGGTTGTTGGAGGATCGGCTCGCCCGCGAGAACGACGCCGTCGCCTGCTACCGGGAAGCGCTGGCGGCGGCGGCCGATCATCCGGGCGCGCTGCTGTCACTGCTGTTCGCTGGCGCGCGACAGCAAGATCCATCGCTTTGCGCGGAGGCGCTCGGCGGGCTCGCGCGCCGCGCCGATACCCCCGCCGCGCGGGCGGCGCTGGTCATGGAAGAGGCGCTCGCCTGGCGGCGCGCCGAGCCCCGGGATGGTGCGGATCGCGCGCTCGCCGTGCTGGAGGAGGAGCTCGGCCGCGCCGACGCCGGCTCGCCCGCCGGGGCGCTGCTGGTCGAGCTCGAGCTCCTCTCGCGCGCTGACGTCCCGGCGGCGACGGCGGCGCGCGCGCTCGAGGACCTCGCCAAGCGCGTCGCGAACGTCGACCCGACCCTGGCCGTCGCGCTCCTGCGTGAGCGGGCCGGCCTTCTGCGTCGGGAGCTGCTGGCGCCCGAGGCGGCGCTCGAGGCGCTCGACGAGGCGGCTCGCCTCGACCCCCAGCACCCGCTGGTGGCCTCCGAGCGGCTCGAGCTGGCGCTGGCCCTCGATCGCCCCGACGCGGCCGGCGACATCGCGCGGGCATTCCTCGGCGCGGCCGAGCACGACGACGAGGCGGTCGACTTCGCGCTCGCCTGCGTGGAGGCGATCTTCGATCCCGCCCAGCCCGACGCGGCGGTGGAGATTCTCCAGACGCCACGGGTGCAAGCCAGCCGACCGGCCCGCGCCGACCTGCGTGCGCTCGAGCTGGCGCTGGCCGTCGTCCGACGGGACCCGCGGGCGCTGGCCGACGCCTTCGCCTCCGGAGCGGACGGCGAGACCCATGCCGACGGCGGGTCGAAGGTCGCGGCGCTCATCGCCGCGGGGGCGGTCCGGGCGGGACCTCTCGGCCAGACCGACGTCGCAGGCGATCTCTACCAGCGCGCCCTCGATTCTGCCGCCTCGCCCGCGCAGGCGCGGCCGGCGTTGCAAGCGCTCGTCTCGCTGCAGGCGGCCGCCGGTCGAATCGAGGAGGCGACGGCGACGCTGGAGACGGCGCTCGGTGACCCGTCGTCCTCGGAAGAGGGTGCGAGCGAAGCAGACGCTGCCTTCGAGATCTGGGCGCGCGAATCGCTGGTGGCCTTCTATGCCGACGAGCTCGGAGCGCCCGGTCGGGCGCTGCCCCACCAGCGCCGTCTGGTCGCCATGCAGCCGCAAGAGCGTGCGCGTCGGGTGCGGCTCTGCGATCTCGATCTGGAGAGCGCTCCGGACGGCTTGCGGCCAAACGAGCGCGCCGAGAACCTGCTTGCCCTGGCGGCGGGGGCGGCCGATCCGGCGGTGGAGATCGCGCTCCGGGTCACGGCCGGGCGGGCGCTCGCCGATTCGCCGGAGCCGCAGCAGGTCGCCCAGGGACTGGCGCTGCTCGGCGAGGCGGCGGCCGCCGATCCTTCAGGCCTCGCGGCCGCGCGGCTGGAGCGGGCCGCGGCGTCGCCCGCAGCGCGCGCCGAGATTGTCGCGGCCGAGCTCGGCGCCACGGCCGAGAACGGTCCGGCGGAGCGGACACGGGCGCTCCGTTTCCGACTGGCACACCACCGCGCGGCGGCGGGCGCTTTCGCCGAAGCGATGGCCGCCTTGACCCCGCTTCGCTCCGAGGGAGATCCGCTGGCGCGCGCCTGGAGCTATGAGCTGGCGCGCCGCGCCGGTGATGCGTTCCTGGAGGTCGCCGTGCTCTCCGAGGAGACGCGCGCGCCCGACGGCGCGCTCGGCGACGAGGCGGGCGTGCTGCTCGCGCACGGCGAAGCGTTGGCCGAAGCGGGTGACCCCCAGGGGGCCGCTGATTCGTTGCGCCGCGCGGTCGCCCGCGCCCCCGACGGGGAGACGGCCGCGGATGCCGCCCTGGCGCTCTATCGTCTGGCGACCGTCGCCGCCGCGAGCCCCGGCGGCTCGGGCGCGGCGTTGCCGGAGGCGCTGGAGGCCCTGGCGAGCGCGGTCGCGGACGATCCCCCGCTCGCCGCGGCGGCGGCGCGGGAGGCGGCGCTCAGCGCCATGGCGAGCGGCCCGGCCGTCGCCATGGGAGCGATGACGAAAGCGAAGCTCGGCGACGTCCCCGCCGCGCACGCCGAGCTGACGCTGCTGCGGTTCATGACCGGCGCGCGCGCCGGGGACCCGAAGGCGGTGGCCGAATCCTTGACGGAGATCGCGCGCGGGCTCGCGAACGCCGACGGAACCGTGCCGGGCGAGGCCGTGCCGCTCCTCGCGCGGGCGGCGGCGCGCGCGCGGCTGGGCGGCGCCGAGACCGCGGAGGCGGTTGCCGTCGCTGTCTGGGAGACGGCGCATCCGCCTTCGCTGGCGCCGGCCCTCGCCGATCTGCCGGTCGCCGGCGCCGCGCCCTGGCCGTCGGCCCGTCCCGATCCCCGTCGGTCGCGCGCCCGCCGGGCCGGAGGTGCATTGGGCGTCGCGCTCCATCTGGAGGCGGCGCTGGACGCCGAACGACGGGGCGAGCTCGGCGCCGCGCTGGCGGCCTATGGCAGCGTCATCGGGCTCGAGCCCGATCGGTTGGAGGCCTGGACCGGGGTGCGACGGGTGGCGCGCGCGGGCGGCGATCGGCTCGGCGAGGCGCGGGCGCTGGCCCGGCTGGGCGTGTTGGTTCGCGATCCCAGGCGGGCAGCCGCGCTGCTGGCCGAGGCTGCCACCGCCTACGAGAGCGCTGGGCGGGACGATGACGCCATCGCGGTTCTCTCCCGGGCGGTGGAGGTCTGCCCCGACGACGCGGGCGCCTACGCGCGGGGCCACGCGCTCCTCCGTCGGGAGCTGGGGGCGCCGGGGCGGGCCGCCGCCTTCGACGGGCTCCTCTCGTATCGGCTGGCGGCGGGGAGGCCGACGGCAGGCGAGCGGATCGCGCTGCTGTTCGAGCGCGCGGAGCATCGGCTGACCTTGCTGCAGGATCGCCCGGCCGCCTTTCAAGACTTCAAGCGAATCTTGAAGATCAGCCCGAACCACCTGGCCGCGTTGCACGAATTGGCGCAAGGAGCACTCGCCGATGAAGACCCCCGCGCGGGGGCAAGGTGGCTCGAGCGCTATCTGGCGGCGGCCGGCGCGGACGATCCTGAACGCGTGGCGGCGGCGAAGCTGGACCTGGCCGCCTGCTATTTCGCGCTCGGCGAGGCCGGGCGGGCCGTCGAGACGTTGCGCCTCGCGGCGCTGGCGCGACCGGCCGATCCGACACCGCTCGAACGCATGGCGGAGATCCAGCTGCGCCGCCGGGACCCACGGGGCGCGGTCGAGGCGCTCCGGGCTGCCGCCGCGCGTCTCGATGATTCGCGCGCGCAGGCGGCGCTGGCGCTGCAGATCGGAGCTATCGAGCGGGACGTCGCCCGCGATCCCTCCGGCGCGGCGGCGGCCTTCCGCCGGGCGGCGGATCTCGATCCGCTCGGCGTCGGTGCGGCGTCGCTGGTCTCCCTCTACGACGCCGCCTCCGACGCGCGGGGCGCGCTCGCGGTCGTCGAACGGGAGCTCGCCGACCTCAGACGGGCGCTCGCCGTCCAACCCCTCGACGTGCGCCGGCTGGAGCGGCTCGGGCAGTGGTTGGCGGACGCGCGCCGCCGCGGCAGCGCCGAGGCTGACGCCGATGCCGAAGCTGCCCTGGAGAACGTGCGCGGGTTGGTGGGCGGGCGGGCGTCGCCCTTGCGCACGCCCGCGATCGTCAAGCCCAAGACGGGGCGGGCGTTCCTCACCGAGATCGCCGATCGAGCGGCCGGCGGCTTCGTCGCGGAGGTCTGGCCGCACCTGCGCGAGGCGGCGTCGGCGCTCTTTCCGCCGCCGTCGCGTCCCCGCCCGGCGCCGCTCGGCGCCGAGCTCGCGCCACGGGTCGCCTGGATCAATGCGACCGCCGCGTCCATCGGCATCGCGCGCCTCACGCTCTTTGCGGCCCGTGAGCCGGGCGGAGCTCCGGTCGCGCCGGTCGAGGACGCTGAACCATCGCTGATTCTGGCCCCCGATGCGCCCTCGTGGCCGGTGCTTCGATTTCACGTCGGGCGGGCGCTCGGTCTCATCGCCCAGCACGCGGTCGTCCTCGAGCGGGTGAGCGCCGCCGACCTGGCGCCGCTCTTCGCCTGCGCCGCTCTGCTGGCGGGGGCGCAGGTTCCGGCGGGGTTGCCGGAGCCGGAAGAGAGCCTCCTGCGCGACGTCACGCGCGCCCTGGGGCGGAAGGATCGGAAGTCGCTCGCGCTGCAGGCCTCGCGCTTCGGGTTCGAGCCGTTCGATCTCGGGGGCTGGCGAACGGCGACGCTCCGAGCGGCCGATCGCTTCGGGCTGTTCGTCTGCGGAGATCCGGCGGCTGCCGCTGCGGAGATCGCCGGGAGCGCCCAGGCGGTGCCCGGCAATCCGGCCGCGGTCGACCTCCTGGGCTTCGCGCTCGGGGATCGCTACCCGGCGCTCCGGCGGGCCGTCGAGGGGGGCGATCGCTGATGGCCGGCGAGAGGAGACCGCCGGCGCCGGGCGACGACGGATCGGTCGAGGTGGAGGCCTCGTTCGAGGACCTGTTCGATGAGGCGCCGCCCACCGATCCCACCGTGCCGGCGCTCGAGGAAGAGGTCACGCTGGAGGTCCCTGTCGCGGCCGCCGCGGCCGGGATCAATCCAAAGGCGGAGGCCGAAACGGAGTCCGAGATCGAGGCTGAAGCCCCGGCCTTCTTCGCGCCGATCCTCCCCGAGATGGAGGCCGAGATCTGGCAGGCGGGGATCCAGGCGCTGGTCACGGTGCCGGAGCGCACCGACCCACCGGCGACCTCGCATGATGAGTGGCTCGAGGAGGCGCGTCTCTTCCAGATGGAGAGCAACTCCGCGGAGACGCCGGTGCTGGCGGCAGGGCTCCTGACCGCGGCCGCGCGCGCGGCGGAGGTCGCCGGGGAGGCCGCCGAGGCCGCCAACGGCTACGACGAAGCGCTGGCCCGCGCGCCGACGGCCCCCGACGCCCTGCGCGCGCGCGCCCGTCTGGCGGAGAGCACCGGCGACATCGACGAGGCCCATGCGCTGTGGGCGCGGCTGGCCATGTCGGCGGGAACCGCCGAGGAGCGGGCGTTTTACGGCGCGCTCTCGGCGGAGTGGACGCTGGCGCGCCGAGGTGCGCTGCCGGCGGTGGCCGGCGACGCGATCCCCGCCGGCGCAGCGCGCGCGCTGGCGGTCGTCGAGGAGGCCTTGCGGGGCGGCACTCCAGCCGCTGCGGCGGCGGCGTTCGCGGCCGCCGGACGCGCGCTCGGCGGCGGGTTCGGCGCCGCGTTCCTCGACCAGGCGGCTCGCTTCTCCGTCGCGGCGAGCGACGCTGTGTCCGCCGCCGCGTACCGAACGGCGGCGCGCAAGCTCGATCCCACCCGCAACCCAACGTCGGGCGAGAGCCTGCTCGGCCGTCTGCGGGAGGCCGCGTGGACGGAGCGTCGAGGCGGCGGCAAGTCCGACAAGGCCGGCAAGCCCGGCGAGGTTTCCGACCTCGACGAGATCCTGGCGGCGTTGCCGCCTGGCTCTGCGCTGGCCCAGGCGGTCGGCCGGTGGGCGGCGGCGCGGGCGCGCCGGCGGGGAGACGTCGCGGGGGCGCTTGCGCTTTTGACCCGTCTCGGCGCGACCACGGCGGCAGCCGCGCGCGATCGGCTCGATCTCGAGGTTCTCGCCAGCGGTGTGCTCGACGACGAGAGCCTGGCGCGCCTGCGTGAGTCCGCGACGGCGCCGGCGGCGGTGGCCAACCTGCTCTGGATCGAGGCCGGCGATCTCGTTCGGCGCGGGGAACATGAGGCGGCGGCCGGGCTGCTCGCGCAGGGGATCGCGGAGCACGCCGACGCCGTTCCGCTGGCCCTGCTGGCCGAGGAGATCGCGGCGGCCACCGACGATCCCGCGCTCGAGGCCGCGACGCTGGACCTTTGGCTGCGCGGCGATCCGGCCCGCCGCGTGGAGGCCGCGCTGGCGCTGGCGGTGACGCTGGAGGCGACCGGCAGTGGCCTCAATGCGCGCGCGGCGCTGCAGACGGCGGTCGAGTCGGCGCCCGAGTCAGCTTCGTTCTGGATCGCGGCCGCCTCCGACGCGCGCGCCGGTCGGCGCAGTGACGCCGCGGCGGCCCTGGGGTTTGGTGCGGAGGTCTGGGAGTCCAGCAGCCTCGTTCCTGGTCTGCGGGCCGCGGCGGCCGTGAAGCTCGCTCCCGGCGATCCGGCGCGCGCGCTGGCGGCGCTGGGCGGGGCAGCGGACGGGGCGCTGTCCGAGGCGGCCCTCGCGCTCGGACCTTTGGCGGTCGCGCGGTTGGCCGAGCGGGCAGGGGATCGGGCGACGTTCGAGGCGGCGCTCGCCGCCGCGGAGGCCGTCACGCGCGATCCGGCGCAACAGGCCTGGCTGGCGCTCAGCCGCGCTTCGTCGATCCCCAGGGCGGCGAACGAGCCGGGGGCCGAGGCCGACGGAGAGGCGCGCGTGCGCGCGCTCGCGCGGGCCCTCGAGGTCGTTGCCCGTCACCCACTGGCGCTGGGGCTCTATCTCGCCGAGCCGGGGGTCGACGCGGCCGCGGCGGCGGCGGCCATGGCCCGGGTCGGTGCGGCTTCTCCGCAGATCTCCGCGTTCAGCCGGACGATGGCGCTGGCCGCGGTGAGCACCCTCGCGCTCAGCGGCGATCGGGAGGGGGCGCTTTCGTGCGCGACGGAGATCCTGGCCGCGGCGCCGGCAGATCCCGAGGCGCGTTCGGCGGTGGGGCGGACCGGGGCGGCGCTGGGCGGCGAGGGCGGCTTGCGCGCGCTCGCCGGGTTGCCGGTGGCGCCCGAGGCGCGTGACGAGGCGCTGTCGCTGGCAGTCGCCGAGGCGCGCATCGCGAGCGGCGCGGCGGAGGCGGCGCGCGAGGCGCTGCGAGCTTTGGGCGACGGACGGTTCGGGGCGGACGCGCGGCGCGCCGGGGCTCGGCTCGATATGCCTGCCGTTGCGCCGCTTCCGCGCGGGCTCTTCGCCGAGCCGCCGGAGCAAGCGGCCGCGGAAGCGCGAGCGGCGGTGGCGGCGATCGTCGACGCCGCGTCCGCAGATCGCTGGGAGGATCTCGTCGCCGCGCTCGCGGGCGCTCCGCCGCATGAGGCGGCGGCCACCGCGGGGACGCTGGCCCTCGCGTCGCTGGTCGCCGAGGGGCATGGCGACGAGACGGCGGCCGACAGACTGGCCGAGGCGGCGGTGCGGGCTGACGACGCGGCGGCGCCGTTGCCAGGGTTGACGCTGGCGCGCGTCGTCGACTCGGCCGCCGATACGGCGATCCGTTCGCGCGCGTTGACGGCGGCGACGGAGCGCCTCGGCGCCGCCGAGTCGGATCGTCGGTCGGCCGCGGCCGCGCTGGCGGAGCGGGCGCGCCTGGAGGAGGCCGCGGGCGAGCCCGCCGCAGCGGCGGAGAGCTGGCGTGCGTCGCTCGCCGCAGAGCCGACGTTCCTTCCCGCGGCCCGCGCGCTGCGGATCGTGGCGGCGCGGACGGGCGACAGCGCGGCGGCGAGCGGCGCCTCCGAGACGGAGGCGGCCTGCCTGCTGGTCCCGGCGCATCGGGTGCGCGCGCTGCTGCTGTCGGCGGCGCTGGCGGGGGAGGCCAATCCGCCGGAGCGTGAGCGTTCGCTCGGGCTGCTGCGCGCCGCGCTCGCGGTCGAGCCGGCGCACGACGCCGCGTTCGAACGGTTGCGCGCGCTCCTCACCGAGCTGGACGACGCGCCCGCGCTGGCCGCGGCGCTGGCCGCGCGGATCGAGGTGGCGGTCAACCCGTTCGAGGTCACCTCGCTGCGGCTGACCCGCGCCGATGTCCTGGCGGGCACGCTCGGAGACTGGGGCGCCGCCCGGGAGGAGCTGGAGGCGGTCCTGCGCCGGCAGCCGGAGCACGCCCGGGCGCTCGAGCGGCTGTCGGAGCTGCTCTGGAGCCGCGAGGCCTGGGGCGAGGCGGGCGAGATCTATCTGCGCCGCGCGGTGGTCGAGCGCGATCCGGCGACGTTGCGCGGGATCTTCCTGCGCCTCGGCGAGATCTACTCGAGCCGCGTCCCCGATCCGAAGCGGGCGGCGGCGGCGTATGAGCGGGTGCTGGGCGTCGACGCCGACAACCTGGAGGCGCTGCGCGCGCTGTCGGACCTGACGATCGCCGACGGCGACGTCAAGCGCGCGCTCCCCGTCACAGAGAGGCTGGTGGCGCGCGAGCCAGATGCGGCCCGCCGTCACAAGACACGCATTCGGCTGGGGGAGATCCTGATGCAGACCGGCGATCTCCGGCGCGCCGGCGTCGAGCTGCGCCGGGTGGTCGACGAGTCGCCGCGCGATCTGGCGGCGGTCGGTGCGCTGGCGCAGCTGCTCGACCGGGCGCGCGATCAGGCGGGGCGCCGCACGGTGCTCGATCGCGCCGTTCGACTGCACCGCCAAGATCTCACTGGTCTGACTGGTCTCGCCGGCTCCGCCGGCACAGGCGGCGTGCAGCTGGAGACGTTGCGCGCGCTGGCGTTGTTGATGTCGGCGCGCGAGCGCCCCCACGCGGCGTTGGCCGCGGCTCAGCTGGTCGCCGCCGTCGGGGGTGGGATGAAGGAGGGCGTTCGGGGCGCGTCGCGGCCCGGGCGGAGCCTGGCGGCGCTGCGCCGACCCGAGATCGACGATCGGGTCTTTTCGTCCGAGGCGATTCCGCCCGGGATCCGCCAGCTCTTGCGGCAGCTCGGGCCGCTGCTGCGACCGAGCGGGCAGGAGCTGCTGCAGCGTCTCGGCCGCCAGGGGGTCGCCAAGGCCGACCGCAGGGTGCGCAACGTGCCGCCGCGGCCGCTGTTCGACGCCGTCGCGGCTGAGCTGGGCGCCGGTGACTTCGAGCTTTACGTCAAGGCGCGCTCCGGGGCGGCCGGGCCAATCCCGCTTCGCGCCGAGCCGGGCAGCCCGCCGGCCATCATCATCGGCGCCGAGCTCGAGCAGCTGGGCCCGGCCGCGCTGCGCTTCGCGGCGGCCCGCGCGCTCCGCCTGACGTCGACGAACCTGGACGCCATCCTGGCGGGCTCGCCCGGGGAGGCGGGCGCGCTGCTGGTCGGGATCATCCGGCAGTTCGTCCCCGACTACGAGCACGCCGAGGTCCCGGCGAACCTGATCGCCCCCGAGATGGCCCGCGCCGAGCGGGCGATCCCGCGCAAGCTCAAGCCGCAGGTGATGCCGTTCGCGGTCGAGAGCGCGGGCCCATTCGACCTCGGCGCCCTCTACGCGGCCACGCGCGACGCGGCCAACGTGGTCGGCCTCCTGGCGGCGGGCGATCTGCCGGCGGCGCTGTCCGTGATCCTGGAGGTCTCCGGTCCCCATCCCGGCGGACCCGGGCTCACGCTCGAGGCGGTGGGAGCCAACCCCGAGGCGATGGCCTTGCTGCAGTTCGCCGTCTCGGACGAGTTCGATGACCTAGCGGGCGCGCTGGAGTCGTAGCGCGCCCGCGTGATAAATTGGCCGCTCGATGCCCGTGGGAGACGCCAGTCCGCCGGCCGCTGACGATCCGCTGATCGGTACCGTGGTCTCGGAGCGGTACCGCATCATCCGGAAGGTGGGTGAGGGGGGGATGGGCGCCGTCTACCAGGCGGAGCACGCGCTCATCGAGAAGCGCGTTGCGCTCAAGATCCTCTTTCAGGATCTCACCCGGCGGGCCGATCTCGTGGCCCGTTTCCTTCAGGAGGCGAAGAGCGCCTCGCGCATCGGCCAGGAGAACGTCATCGACATCTCCGACTTCGGCCAGTCGGCGGACGGCCTGGTCTACATCGCGATGGAGTTCCTCGACGGGCAGGACCTCGGAAAGACGCTGCGGGCGGAGAAGCAGCTGCCCTGGACGCGCACGCGGCCGATCCTGATGCAGATCGCCAAGGCGCTGCGGGCGGCGCACGGCCACGGGATCATCCACCGCGACATGAAGCCGGAGAACATCTACCTCGTCGCGCGCGAGGGGCGGGTCGACTTCGTCAAGGTGCTCGACTTCGGCATCGCCAAGGTGGTCAGCGCCGATGACAACGAAGGGCCGCGCCTGACGCAGACCGGGATGATCTTCGGGACACCGGAGTACATGTCGCCCGAGCAGGCGCAGGGGCATCCGCCCGACCACCGCGTCGACGTCTACGCCGTCGGTTGCATCATGTACCACATGCTGACCGGCGCCGTTCCTTTCACCGCCGACAGCTTCATGGGGATCCTGACCAAGCACCTGCTCGAGCCGGTGGTGCCGCCGCGCAGGCGCCGGCCAGACCTCGACATCCCGGCCGACGTCGAGGCTATCTGCCTGCGCGCGATGGAGAAGGATCGCGACAAACGCTGGCCCGACATGGACGCCTTCTATCAGGCGCTCGGGGAGGCGGGTGGCGTGCCGTTCGAGCCGTCGAACGTCTTCGTCCCGCGGCAAGCGTCGCTGAAGTACCCGCAGCTCACGGAATCGAACGCCGAGGCGCGCCAGTCGAAGACGGCGATCTCGGTGTCGCCATCGTTCCGTACGTTCGAGGACGAGCGGCCGCAACGCGCGGAGGCGCCTGGCGGCGGCTGGAGCGCGAGAGCCAAGATCGGGCTCGGCGCGGTGGGGGCGGTCGCCGTGGTGCTCGCCCTGGTCCTGGCGTTGCGGGGCGGCCACAAGACGTCCGCCGACACCGGCGCGACCCCAGCGCCGGCGGCGGCCGCGGCAGCGACGGCCAAGCCGGCCGTGAGCCCCGCGGCGGCATTCCCGGCGCCGCTCCCCCCGGCCCCGGCGCCCGCTGCGCACGCCGAGCCACCGGTGGCGCCCGCCGAGACCGCGGAGAAGACCGCGCGGCCGCACCACCACCACGAAGGGGCGGAGACCAAGCTCGATCCGCTCCACCGGAAGATCGACGTGCCGGGTGAGGCGACACCCGCCGAGCTGAAGAACCCGTTCAGCACGCCGTAGGCCCGGAAAAGTTCGTCGGTGCGTGGCTATCCGGTCGAGGTGAGTGGCGAGGCCGCGGCTGCACACGCCGCCGCGCTGGTGATCGATCTTCACAACGACGTGCTCACCAAGCTCACGCACTCGAAGTACGACTTTGCGCGCGAACACACCCCGGCGGCGTTTTACAACCCGCTCCGTCTGGATCTGGATCTGCCGCGCATCAAACGCGGCGGCCTCGACGCGCTCGGCTGCCTGATGTTCTCGGGCTTTCGGCTCGATCCGGGGCGGCGGCGCTTCTGGCGCCAGCTCGAGCGGGCGCGCGAGCTGGCGGCGCAGCACCCCGACACGCTGACGCTGGCGCGCAACGCGGGCGAGATTCGCGCGGCGCGCGCCGCGGGACGGGTGGCGCTGTTCCTGGGGGTCGAGGGGAGCTACGCGATCGACGATGACGTCGAGGCGGGGATCGCCCGTCTGGCCGAGGCGGGCGTGATGTTCCTGGGGCCGCTGTGGGAGCGTGACAGCGGCGCCGGCAGCTCCTGCCGCACGACCGCCGCGCGCGATCGCGGCCTGACCGACGAGGGGCGCGTCCTCTGCCGCGCCTGCGACGCCGCCGGGATCCGCCTCGACGTCTCGCACGCCAGCCGCAAGACCTTCTGGGAAATTGTCGAGCGGGCGGAGCGGCCACCGTTTTCGTCGCATTCGGGCGCGGCCGGCGTCTACCCGCATCCGCGCAACCTGGATGACGATCAGATCCGTGCGCTCGCGGCGCGCGGCGGCGTGGTGGGCGTCATCTTCGTCGCGCCGTATCTCGGCGGGACGTTCTGCACGCTCGAGCGCGTGGCCGACCACATCGAACACGTCGCGCGCATCGGCGGCGAGGACTGCGTCGCGCTCGGCTCGGACTTCGATGGGTTCCTGCCGCTGCCGCGTGGTCTGCGCGACGCCGGGGATCTGCCGCGGCTCACGGAGATCCTGTGGCGCCGGGGGTGGCGGGGCGCTCGGCTCAGCAAGCTGCTGGGCGAAAACGCGCTCCGGTTTTTCGCCGCTTCCTGACGCGCCGCAAGACGCTTTTCGGAGCCCTCGCCGCTCCCGACGTGGACGGTGGCGTTCCGGTGAACCACACGCGCGCGGCCGGCAGCGGCGTGCCGGCAGGGTGCCGGCGATGTGTTAGCTTCGGCGGCCGACGTGCTCAATCTGCGCAATCTCGACCGCGCCGAAATGGGCGAGGCGCTCGCGCCGTTTGGCGTGAGCAGCCAGCTCGGCCAGCGGGTGTTCGCCCGCGTGCAGGGCCTCGGTGCCAGCGGCTTTCCGCCCGGATCGGTGCGCGGCCTCGCGCACGCCACGACCGCGGCCCTGGAGAGCGGCTGCGAATGGCCCGAGCTCGAGGTCATCGAGCGCCGGCGGGCCGCCGACGGGTTCGTGAAGTACCTGTTCCGGACCGCCGACGGTCACGCCATCGAGGCGGTGCGGATCCCGTTGCCGGACCCGGCCGAGGCGCGCGCCCTCAAGGAGCGGCGCCGGGCCGGAGAGGCCGCCGGGCTCCAGACGCTGCCGACGGCGAAGTACATCGTCTGCCTCAGCTCGCAGGTCGGGTGCGCGCTCGCCTGCGACTTCTGCGCGACCGGGCGCCTGGGCGGGATTCGCAGCCTGAAGACCTGGGAGATCCTGGCGCAGCACCGGCTCATCGCCGCCGAGGCCGACCATCCGGTGCGGGGCGCGGTCTTCATGGGGATGGGCGAGCCGTTCCTGAACTACGAGAACGTCATCCGCGCGGCGCGCATCCTCTGCGATCCGGCGGGCCCGGCCATCTCCGCCAAGGCGATCTCGATCTCGACTGCGGGCGTGCTCCCGGCGATCCGCCGCTTCACCGCCGAGGGACACCACTTCCGGCTGATCCTGTCGCTGGGAGCGCCGATGGCCGAGCAACGCCGGGTGCTGATGCCGATCGAGGACCGCTGGCCGCTGGTCGACGTGCTGGCCGCCGTCCGCGAGCACGCCGAAGCGCGGGGCGTGCGCGCCATGCTCGCCTACGTGGTCATCGGCGGCGTCAACACCTCGCCCGCGCACGCGCGTGCGCTCGGTGAGCTGCTGGCCGGAATGCGCGCCAAGCTGAGCTTCATCGACGTCACCGACGAGACGGGCCGCTATCAGCGCGCCACCGCCGAGGAGCTGGGCGCGTTCCGCGACGCGCTGGCGGCGCTCGGCATCCCGGTCGCCCGGCGGTACTCGGGCGGCGCCGAGATCGGCGCCGCCTGCGGCACCCTGGCCGCCACCCAGCGGGGCGGCCAGGACACCTTCGTCAAGCTCCGACTCGGCGGGTAGCGCCTACCTGCGACGCGGCTTGGCCTGCTCGCAGACGAGCTGGCGGCCGCTCATCTCCTTGCCGGTCAGCGCGCCGACGATCTTCTCGGCGTCGGCCGGGGCGACGTTCAGATAGGTGTGCGTGTTCATGACGTCGATCTCCGAGACGTCGACCGTCCCCGTGTGCGCCGACAGGAGGTCTCGGATCTCCTGCTCGGAAGCGCCGTCCTTGCGGCCGAGGTTCAGGTAGAGGCGCGTGACGTTGTCGGGCGTCTCCCGGCGCGCCGGCTCGGGTCGGTGCTCGGGTCGGTGCTCGCTGTGTGGCTCGACCGGTGCGCTCGGCTGCAGTGCTCGCGGCAGACGGGGCCGGGGCCCCGGAGGCGTTGTCCGGCGCGCCGTGAGCACGCTCCTCGCCCCAGACCTCCCAGAACTCCTTCTCGGCAGGCGGGGGATCGTTGCGCACGGGGGCAGGGGCCGGCCGCTCTGGTCGGCGAGGTCCCCGATCGTCGCGCGGGGCGCGATCGCTGCGGGTGCCGCGATCGTCGCGGGGACCGCGATCGCCGCGGGGGCCTCGGCTGGAACGATCGGGCCGATCACGGTTCGGACGATCACCAAACGGCGGACGGCCGCGGTCACGATCGCGCGGTCGATCGTGCGACTCGCCGCGCGGCTCTCCTGAGGATGACGGCGACGACGACATTGGGGCGCGGGGCGCGGCCGGCGCCGCCACGGGGGCGGGGGCCACCGGCATCCCCTCGACGCTGGCGAACGAGTGCGCCAGCAGCGCGGCGATCAGCCGCTCGCCGTCGATGGCGCCGATCAGCCGGCGCGCCAGCGCGCGCCACTCCGGCCCTGGGTCGGCCGTCAGCGCGCGCCGCAGCACCAGCACGCGCTCCCCCTCGCGGTGCGAGCGGATCTCCGCCTCCGACGGCAACGACCGCTCGTCCGGTTTGATCTTGTAGAGCAGCTTCAGGTAGTAGAACGACCCCACCTCGGTCGGACCGATGAGCGACACCGCGGTCCCCTTGCGCCCGGCGCGGCCGGTGCGGCCGGTGCGGTGGATGTAGATCTCGGGCGACTCGGGGAAGGTGTAGTTGAAGACGTGCGACAGGTTCTCGATGTCGATGCCGCGCGCGGCGACGTCGGTGGCGACCAGGAACTTGATCCCGCCGGCGCGCATGCGCCCGAGCACCCGCTCGCGATCGCTCTGCGAGAGATCCGAGGAGATCGCCTCGGCGTCGTGACCGTGCTGGCGCAGGAACTCGGCGACCCGCCCGGTCTCCTCGCGCGTGTTGCAAAAGATGATCGCCGAGACCGGCTCCTCGAACGCCAGGATCTGCAGGAGCTCGTTCTCGCGGTGCAGCGCCGGGATCGAGTAGTAGAGGTGCTTGATGTCGTGGACGCCGATGAAGTCGGCCGACAGCTTGAGGAACTCGGGGTTGCGCAGGTAGCGGCGCGAGAGGCGCTGAATCCCCTCGGGCACCGTCGCCGAGAAGAGCAGCGTCTGCCGCTCGGCCGGCGTCTTCTCCAGGATGTCCTCGATGTCCTCCTGGAAGCCCATCGAGAGCATCTCGTCGCACTCGTCGAGGACCGCGCAGCGGACCCGGTCGAGCCGCAGCGTCCCGCGCCGCAGGTGATCGAGCACGCGCCCGGGCGTGCCGCAGACGATCTGGCCGCCGGCGTGCAGCTGCTCGACCTGCCGGCCCATCGGCGCGCCGCCGTAGATCGGAATGACCGCGATCTGCCGGTTGGCGCAGATCCGCGCCAGCTCGGCGGCGACCTGCAGCGCCAGCTCGCGCGTCGGCAGAAGAACGATCGCCTGCACGAACTTGTCCTCCGGGCGGACGATGCTGTTGGCGAAGGGGATGCCGAAGGCGGCGGTCTTCCCCGAGCCGGTGCGCGACTGGACCATCAGGTCCTTGCCTGCGGCGATGAGCGGCAGGGTCGCCGCCTGAACCGCCATCGGCGCGGTGAACCCCATCTCCTCGAGCGCGCGCAGGACGTCGGCGTGCAGCCCCATCTCGGCGAAGGTGATGGTGGGGGCGGCCGGCTCTCCCGGCGGCGCATCGAGCGTCATCGGCGGCGCTGAAGAAGGGGGCGGAATCTGAAATCCGGAGTCGTCGTTCGTGGTCGTCATGATTACATCTCTCCTGAATCGTGCGAGCCGGCCGCGCTCGATCCAATCTGGCGGCCGACGGAGGCGAGGCGTTCGCGGAGTCGATCGAGCCGCGGTGCCTCAGTTTGACCGAATCGCACCAGCTCTTTTCCGTAGCTGGCTTCGGTTTCGCGAAGCTCACCGTGGATCACGGCGAGCTGTTCCCATTGTTTGGCGAGCGGCCCGGGGCGCGGGTGCCCGTAGCGGCAACGCCGCTCCGCGGCCTGCCACTGGCCGAGCCAGAAGGCGCGGTCCTCGGACCAGCGCTGCGCCTCGGCCGCGTCGTAGTGCGCGACCAGGTGGTCGAAGTTGTCGAGGTGACGCTCGAGCCCCTGCTCGACGTCGCCGAGCTCTTCGGCGCAGCTCTCCAGATCGGCGGCCGAGGTGCCGACCGGGGCGCCCAGCGGCTCGACATGGCGCCGGCGCGGAGATCGTGACGCCCACCGAGACCAGCAGATAGCAGCTCCCCACCGAGACGAACGTCAGCACGAGGCCAGACAGAAATCGACGGTAGCGATGGTATTCGGGTGGTGAGGCAGGCGATTCGGGAGACATACGCGGTCCAAGCGCAAGCGGAGCGCCGCTCGCGTCGTCGTCCCCGGAGCGCCGGGGAGCGCGTCGAACCTACGAGGCGGCGCCCGGCGTGTCAAATCGCCTGAAGCTTTTCAGGGCGCGGCCGGGGCCGCGACCGCCACCCGGAAGGAGCCGTTTCCGTCGGTGACGGCCACCGCCCGGAGCGCGGGGGCGGTGCGGTTCGGGCCGGTGCAATCGGCGCCCGTGCAGCGAACCTCGAACAGCCGGACGGTCGCGGACTGAAGCGGGGTCTTGCCGTCGGGGGCGACCACCGTCCCCATGACCGCCGCGCCCTGCGGCAGGGTGATGTCGTGAGTCACCAACGCCGGTCCACCGATCTTGTATCCGATACTCCGTGAAGCGCGGCGCGGCGGAGCCGGTCGGCGGATCGTAGTCGAGCTGATAGGTCCCCGGATCGAGAGGCAGGGCGAACATTCCATTCACATCGCTGGTGCCGCTGGTGGGCGCCGGTGTGGCCGAGGTGCAGGAGGCGTTGTCCGACGTCTCCTGCGTCGCGGTGACGGTCACGTTCGACAGCGGATAGCCCTGGGAGTCCTTGACGATGCCGACTCAGGATCGGGCGCGCCGTGAGCATGATCTTCATGAGCGTCGGTGCCGAGGCGACATTGACCGTGCTGCCGCCGACGGTGACGTCGACCGGAATGTCGCAGGGGGTGGCGGAGGGGGAGTTGCTGGGAGGCACGACGGTGATCTGATACGAGAGCGCCGTCTGGGCGGTCCCGGGCAGCAGCGACAGGCTGACGATCCCGGTCGCGTCGGTGAGCCCGTCGCGTGCGAACTCCGTTGCGCCGACGGTGCTCGTGCCGACGACGGTCTGCGCGTGGACGAGCGCGCCGACGACAGCTCCGCCGTCGCTTCCTCTTATGTTCAGTTTGAACTCGTTCAGGTTGCTGTACGCCGGCAGCATGATGGAGAGCGGCGTCGTGTTGGCCTGCGGGGCGATCGGGCCGGAGACGAACCAGGGATCGGCGGGCGCGGACCCCTGCGGCGTCAGCTGAATGGTCAGCGGATCGCCGTTGGTCGTGACGGCCGAGGGGACCAGGAGCCTGAACGAATCGACTGTCATTGTCCCGTTCGACTGCGTGAGCGGCGCATTGCTGACCACGACCCCGTCCTGGAGCGCGCGGGCGACGAAGGTCGCGGCGGGGGCGGTCCCGACCGCCGAGACGAGCGTCCCGCTGATCGTGAAGCCATCGCCCGGGATGTCCTCGCTGAGCATCGCGCTCACCGTCTCCGGGAAGGAGAAGGGCGGGCTCTGCTGATCGGCAGGCGGCGCCGGGATCAGCGCCAGCGTCGCCGCGCTGTCGATCGCGGTCAGGGGAACGGTCAGCGATCGCGCTGATCACGCTGACCGAGGCTCCTCCGACGGTCGGCGCCTGGAAGGTCAGATCCGGACGTCCAGGGATCATGGTCGGAACGGTGAGCACGACGTTGGCGCTCGATGGCGCCGCTGCGTTCGCCGACGCGGTGAAGGTGGCGGTCACCGACGTCCCGGCGACCGCCATCAGAACCTTCGTGGGAATTGGTTCCACGGAAAGGTCGACCGACGGAAGCTCGGTGATCGCCGCGCCCGCGGCGCTGTTGGGAGGATCGATCTCCATCGCCAGGCTGAGGCTACCGGTGAGGCTAGGAACGCAGGCAATGGTGGTGCAATGGTTCCCGATGCTGCCGCCGGAGCCGGTCTTGTAGCCCGGGGAGTCGGCCGAGGCGCCGGCGCACGCGGTGAAAATGGAGCCGCGCAGCGAGAAGCAGGAGCGCGCCGACGCTTCATGGGCATGAGAACGTCCAGTTGGCGCGGACCACGAACCCGTCGGTTTCTCCCGGCAGTAAGGCGTCGAGCACCACCTGGGTTCGTCTTGTCGCAATAGGCGATCGGCGAGGATGAACTCCAGTAGGTGAACGGCGATGGTCGGCGCCGGGATGAGGTCGCCGCAAGGGGAGAAAGGTCTTCGAGACGTGGAGCTGGGTGCCGTCTGCCGAAGGCAGGATCGGGAAGACGCCTGCTTGCGGGTGATACTTGGTGTTCAACGGTGGATAGTCGAGCACCCACTGGTAGTAGAGCGTGTCGCCCGACGTTCTGGTCGGTCACTGTCACCTGAACCTGCCCGCCGGGCGAAACGAGCGAACCGATGTCCGGGATCGCGCCCTCGATGTAAGGCGGCACGTTCGGCGCGCCGACAGGGTCCTGAAAATTCGGGGCGACTGGGACAACGCAGGCGGACATCGATGAAACCAAGGTGAGCAGAACCACGTGGACGATCTCAAAGACAGCAGGGAACGTGCCAGCCGTCGCGGGCGCGTCCCGCTGCGGCCCTCGCTGCGCGCTGGGCTGCTGCGGCCCGGACATCGCTGTCAGGGTCGGCGTCGATTTGCCGCGGCCCGCCCGAGCGACCCGTGACGATCGCCAACCTCATGCGCCCCCGTTGCCGCCTTCCGCGTCAGGCAGCCCGTCATCGAGCAGCCCGCCCCCTTCGCCCTTTTCGAGGTGGCGGAAGATGGTGCGCGGGTCGACGCCGAGATCGCGGGCGGTCTTGGTGCGGTTGCCGCTGTTGAGGATCAGGATCTCGTTGATGTAGTCGCGCTGGAACTTCTCCTTGGCCTCCGCCAGCGGCAGGATGGCCGGCAGATCGTCGGGCGAAAGGTCGAGGTCCTCCGGGCCCGAGCAGCGCGCGGTCGGCCAGCACGACCGCCTTCTTGATCCGGTTCTCGAGCTCGCGGATGTTCCCCGGCCAGCGGTGGCGCTTGATCGCCGCGATGGCGTTCGGGGTGAGCCCGCGGACCTGACCGCCGTACTCGGGCGCGTAGCGCCCCACCATGTAACGCGCCAGAACGACGATGTCGTCGCCGCGATCGCGCAGCGGCGGCAGGTGCAGGTGCACGACGTTCAGCCGGTAGTAGAGATCCTCGCGGAAGCGCCCCGCCTTCATCTCGACCTCGAGGTCGCGGTTGGTCGCCGCGACGACCCGGATGTCGATCGTCTCGGCGCGCGTGTCGCCGACCCGCACGACGACCTTCTCCTGCAGCGCGCGCAGGATCTTGACCTGCAGCGACAGCGGCATCTCGCCGATCTCGTCGAGGAACAGGGTCCCGTGGTCGGCGGACTGAAAGCGCCCGACCTTGTTGCTGACGGCGCCGGTGAAGGCGCCGCGCACGTGGCCGAACAGCTCCGACTCGAGCAGGTTTTCGGGAATGGCGCCGCAGTTGATGGTGACGAAGGGGTGCTTGGCCCGTTGTGACCGGCTGTGGAGCTCGCGCGCGATCAGCTCCTTGCCGGTGCCGGTCTCGCCGGTGATCAGCACCGAGATGTCGGTGGCCGCCACCTTCTGGACCTTGCGGAAGATCTCCTGCATCCGCGGCGCCGAGCCGAGGATCTCGCCGAAGCG
This sequence comes from uncultured Pseudomonadota bacterium, assembly GCA_963819375.1. Lineage (GTDB taxonomy): Bacteria > Myxococcota_A > Polyangia > Fen-1088 > Fen-1088 > JADGRB01. The sequence goes on from CAWFVU010000002.1 coordinate 716,061, forward strand.
GATCTGCTCGATGCGGCTCTGCAGCGAGCGGTTGTCGAGCTTGAGCTCGTTGACCAGGAGCGCGTTGCGCACCAGCAGCGACGCCTGCGCCGCGAAGACCGAGAGCACCTCCAGGTGCGAGCGCGGCGAACAGCTCCGCCACGTTGTCGTTGCCGACGTAGATGACCCCCAGCATGTTGCCCGCGCTCGAGCAGCGGCACGCACATGACCGAGGTCAGCTTGAGGTTCACCACCGAGAGCGAGTTCTTGAACGACTCGTCGTGGAGCGCGTCCGAGATGATGAGCGGCTGCCGCGTCTTGATGACGTGGGCCAGGATCGAATCGGAGAGCTGGCTGACGGCGTCGGAGATCGTCTCGCGCCGCAGGTTTCGAGCCGCCTTGACGACCGGCTCGCCCGACTCCATCAGGACCAGGAACCCCTTGTCGGCGTTCGACACCTGGATCATGACGTCGAGCAGCTGGTCGACCAGCGTCGGCAGCTCGTAGCTCTCCATCAGCTTGCCGCTGAACTCGTAGAGCTTCTTGTAGGAGGCGAGCTCGGTCGCGTCGCCGCCGCCCGCGGGCTCGTCGGCGCCCGGTTGATCGTAGAGCGAGAACTCCAGCTCGACCGCGCCGATCCGGATGCGATCGTCGTGCGCCAGCTTCTGCTTCTGTCGCTTGCGCCCGTTGACGAAGATCTCGGCGTCCCGGTCGGTGGCCGCCAGGTTGAACTCGCGCCCGTCGAAGTGGATGTGGGCCGGGCTGTCCGACAGCGACGGATCGGGGAGCGCCACGTCGGCCTCCTCGCCGCGCCCCAGCGAGGTGAGCTTCTTGTGGATCCGGTAGACCTTCGTCCCCTTGCCCGGAAGCTGGATTTTGAGTGTCGCCATGGATGGTCCTTTCAGAAGCTGAGAGCGGCCGAGAGCCCGAGCGGCGTCAGGCCGACGTGAACGGCCGGTGGCGGTGGCGCCGCCGGCTCGGTCATCAGCACGTCGCGCTGGTAGTGCCGGACGGCGTCGACCACGCCCCAGATGGCCGCCGCGAAGAACAGCCCGCCAGAGATCGAGCTGGACGCGCAGCAGCGTACGGGAGGTGTCTTCTTGCGAGTGGTCGATTGATCCGCGCGGGCAGGCGCCGGTCGCCATCGGCCGGCTGCAGGCACTTGCGGTGTGGGGCTGGCGCCATAGAGCGCGAAGTTGGTGGTCAAGCGCGCCGACCGAGATCGCCGCCAGCGCTGTCTCCACGCCGAAGAAGAGCCATCCCTTGCGCCGCTGGCCGTTCTGGAACTGGCCCGCCCCGAAGGGGACGAAGTTGAGGAGGTAGGAGTGGCGTTCGTAGCGGACGATCGTCGTGATGGGCGGGTGCAGCCGCGCCTCGCGCTGCAGCCGGGCGGCGATCTCCTGCGTCGCGGCGCTTGCGGCGCGCCTCGATGGCCGCGATCTCGGACTCCTCCTCCTTGACCACGGCGTTGAAGGCGTCGACCACCTGCTGCGGATCGAGCAGCGGATCGAACCGGTAGTCGGGGCGCAGCTCGAGCAGCTTGTGGAACTCGCGCTTCGCCTCCTCGCTCTGGCCCGGAGAAGAGGTAGGAGACGCCCAACATCCGGTGCGCCTGGACGACCTCGCCCTCGCTGTCGAGCAGCACCTCGGGGTAGAGCAGCGGGTGCAGGAGCTCGATCGCGCGCTTGTACTCGGCGCGCCCGAAGGCCGTCCGCCCGCGATCGAACGCCTCGTGCGGCGTGGCCCGCGCCTCCGGCGGGTGCGCGGGGGTGGCGACGAGGAGCGCGCCGGCCAGCGCGGCCAAGAGCCCGATGCTCATTCGGCCGTCGCGCCCGTCTTCAACTTCACGACGTGGGTGAGGCGCTCGCCGGCGCGCACGCGGATCTTCTCGGTGGCGAAGGCCTCGCCCGCGTCGACGGAGATCTCGATCTCCTTGCTGGAGTCGTCGTCGGCGAAGAACGGGACGTCAATCTCCTCGCCCGGGCGGCCGGCGGTCGCCGCCACCTTGCGGTTGGGATCGGTCACCAGGACCCGCGCTGCGCGACGGCCGGCTCGGTGGTGACCACGAGGTGCGCCGGGCGCCACTTGAGGCGGCGGGCGATGATCGCATCCGGCGGCAGCGGGTGATTGGGCCCGATCTCCACCCGCTCGACGAAGCAGCAGCCGCTCGGGCTGCGCAGCTCGAGCACGTGGTCGACGGTCCAGGGGACGGCGATCGTCGTGTGATCGGGGTCGTAGGCGAACTGCCGCTTGCCGTCGAGGTAGACGTCGACGTTCTGGGGCGTCGGCCCCAGCGTGAACGTGCGCAGGCGCCCCAGCGGGGTCGCGCGGCGACGGCGGCGTGGCCGTCGCCGCGTGAATGCGCCAGGTGGACCGCGGCCGACGGGTGCCGCGGCGGCGCGGGCGGCGTCACCGGCGGCCGTGCGGGGGCGGCGCCGGCGCGGGCGGTGGGGTGGGGTGCGCGACGGCGGGCAGCAGCGCGGCGACCGGGGCCGGCGGCGGGTGCGATCTTCGGTGCTGCGCTGCCGCCAGGACACCGCCCGCGGCGACGGCGACCAGCGCGGCCGCCGTCATGGCCCGGTGCAGCCTGCGGCGCCCCTGCAGGCGCCGCAGCGCCGCGGTCACCGCCTCGTTGTCCGGGTCGAAGGCGAGGACCCGGTTCCACAGCTCCATCGCCTTGGCGCGGCGCCCGGCCGCGAGCTGCGTCCGCGCCGACTCGGTCAGGGCGGCGGCGAGGCGCTTGGGGAGCGCCTGGTCGTAGGCGGCCGGGTCGGCGAAGTAGGCCGCGCAGCTCGGCGCGCACGTCGGTCAAGCCTGCCTCGGTGAGGTACGCGTGGAGGTCGTCGCACATCGGCGTGACGTCCGGGTAGCGATCGTCGGGCCGGTGCGCCAGCGCGCGGGTGATGATCCGCGCCAGGACCTGGTCGACGCCGCGCCCGACGGTGCGCGGGTCGGGGAACTTCCCCTCGGCGATCCGCCGCAGCACCTCGTGCGGGTTCCGCCCCGAAAACGGCAGCTCGCCGGTGGCCAGCAGGTAGAGCATGATCCCGACCGAGAAGACGTCGGTGCGAAAGTCGAGCTGCTTGCCCTCGATGATCTCGGGCGCCATGTAGGCCGGCGAGCCGAGCAGCTGTCCGGTCACGGTCATCCGCTGGAAGTCGAGGACCTGGGCGATGCCGAAGTCCATCAGCTTGATGAGCCCGTCCTTGCGGATCATCACGTTCTCGGGCTTGACGTCGCGGTGGATGACGCCGAGGGAGTGCGCGTGCGCCAGCGCGTGGCAGACCTCGACCGCGATCAACGCCGCCACCTCCGAAAATCCCAGCGGGCGCCCGTTCAGGATACTGCTTGAGCGTCTGGCCATCGATGAACTCGGTGACGATGTACGAGCTCGCCGAGGCGAGCCCCGAGTAGTCGAAGATTTCGAGGATGTTCTCGTGGCGCAGCTTGGCCACGGCCTGCGCCTCGCGTTCGAGGCGCGCCTTGGAGTCGGGCTCACCGGCCAGGTGCTGGTGCAGGATCTTGATCGCCACCTCGCGCTTGAGGGTCTCGTCCTGCGCGCGATACACGACCGCCATACCACCCTGACCCACCTCTTCGATGAGCGTATACCGTTCGGGAACGCGGGCCTGCTCCATCCGTCACCCTGACGAACGTGTCATAGCGCCATCCTGGCAGGCCGATATTACGCGGACTTGCCGCCCGGCATCAAGCGAGCGGCAAGCGCCTCGGCTGTCAGGGCGCGGTCAACACGGTTCAGCTCGCCCCACCGGCTCCGCCAGTGGTTCCGCCGGTCGCTTCGACCGGGTGGGCCAAAAAGTAGGGGAGGGCCTCGCTCATGAGGTCGAGCTCGGGGTCGAGCTGTTTGCCGATCCCTTCCGTCACGGCAATTGCGATGTTCACGATGGTGAAGCTGGCGTTCACCCGCACCCGGTGGCGGCGCAGGATCCCCAGCATGTCGAGCAGAACCTTTCCAACCTGAACCTGCCCGAGGCGGTAACCCCAGAAGCGCCCGACGAACTCGATGATGGCGGCGCGGTAGCGCTCGAACGCCTCGGGATCGCGGGGCGTGCCGGCCGACTCGGAGAGTCCGTACATGATGTGCGCCATCGCGTCGCCGTCCCGCTGCGCCCAGGCGGCGAAGAAGCGCGCGAACCCCTTTCGGTGCGGCTCGTCGAGCTCGCCGACCAGGCCCAGGTCGAGCAGCGCCAGCTTGTCGTCGGGGGTGATGAAGATGTTCCCCGGGTGAAGATCGGCGTGCACGAAGCCGTCCTCGAAGATCATCTTCATCAACATGCCGAGCCCGATCCGGGCGACCCGCTTTGGATCGGAGCGGGTGGCCGGCGTGGAGAGGATCTTGGTCCCCTCGATGAAGCTCATGGTCAGGATCCGCTCGGTCGACAGCGGCGCGATCACCTCGGGGAAGACGACGTCGGGATGATCTCTGAAGTTGTTCCGAAATCGCCGGTTGTTGTCCGCTTCGATCCGGAAGTCGAGCTGCGCGAAGATGGCCCGTCCGAACTCCTCGACGGCGGCGACCGGCGCCAGCGTCGAAACCGAGGGGATGAGGTTGAGGAGGCGCGCCCCTTGCCGCATCACCACCATGTCGAACGAACAGAGCTCGACCAGGTTGGGACGGCGGATCTTCACCGCCACGATCCTCCCGTCGGTGAGCCGCGCCTTGTGCACCTGCGACACCGAGGCCGAAGCCAGCGGCACCGGCGCGAACTCCGCGTAGATCGTCGCCAGCGGGCGATGCAGATCCCCCTCGATGGTGCGGACCACATCCTCGAAGGGGAACGGCCCGACGTGATCCTGCAGCTCCGCCAGCGCGTTCGAGATGTACTCGGGGAGGAGATCCGGGCGGGTGCTCATGATCTGTCCCACCTTGATGAAGGTGGCGCCGAGCTCGCGGAACAGATCGACGACGACGCGCCCCAGCCAGGCGCGCCGGCAATCGCGGCCGGACCGCCGCAGCCAGAGCAGCCACCAGCCGATCCAGAATCGTGTCCAGTGCTTGGCGACGCGCGCCCAGATGCCGACGGCACGGGCCACCAAGCGCCAGCGAGGCAGGGGCTTCGCCGCCATGATTGAAAGTCTATACTATAAGGCGCAATGAGCGTCGCCCCCGCTTCGATGCCGGCCGATCTTCCTGTCTCCGACCTGCGCAAGAACGAGCCCAGGACGGCGGTCGAGATGTGGAAGCGGCGGGTCGCCAAGATGCCGGGCCGGCCCGCCTTTCGCCACTTCGCGGCCGGAGGCTGGAAGACCGTCACCTATGCCGAGGCCGACGCCGCGGCGCAAGAGATCGCGGCCGGGCTGGTCGCGGCCGGCGTGGTCCCCGGCGATCGGGTCTGCCTGCTGGCCCAGACCCGGGTCGAGTGGGCGCTGTGCGACGTCGGCATCCTGCTGGCGGGTGGCGTCACGGTCCCGATCTACGCCTCGAACACCGCGGAGCAGTGCGAGTTCATCATCCGCGACGCGGGCGCGAAGATCGTGATCGTGGAAGACGTCACCCAGCGCGACAAGGTGCTCCCGCGGCGCGAGCGCCTCTCCACGGTCACCGGGATCGTGCAGATCGAGGAGGAGGGGCCGGCAGGAGACGCCGTCCGTTCCCTGGCGGCGGTGCGCGCCGATGGGCGGCGCTGGCTGGAGGCACAAAAGGGCGCCGGTGCCGCCGCAGATCTGCTGGCGGCGCACGCCGAGACGGTCGGGCCCGAGTCGCTGTTCACCATCGTCTACACCTCGGGCACCACCGGGACCCCCAAGGGGGTCGTGCTCACGCACGAGAACCTCACGTCCTCCGTCTGCAGCGCCGTGCGCGCCATGGGGGTCGGCGAAGGGGACGAGCAGTATCTGTTTCTTCCGCTGGCGCACATCCTGGCCCGCCAGACGATCTGGGTCGGCTTCGAGGCCGGTTACGTCACGACGTTCTCGCGCGGGACGACCCAGATCAAGGAGGACCTGGTGGCCGTGCGCCCGACCTTCATGGCCGGCGTCCCGCGCATCTTCGAGAAGTTCTACGCCGGCGTGACCGCCGCCCTCGCGCAGGGGTCGGGATTGAAGCGCGCGCTGGCGGGTTGGGCGATTCGCTCGGGCCAGGCGTACGCGGCGGCCGAGCGCGCGGGGGGACATCCGGGCGGGTTCGGCCACTGGCTGGCCGACAAGCTGGTCCTCTCCAAGCTGCGCGCGCGCCTCGGGCTCGACCGCTGCCGCTTCCTCATTTCGGGAGGCGCGCCGCTCTCCGCCGAGATCGCCGAGTTCTTTCACGCCACCGGGCTCTTGATCATGGAGGGCTATGGCCTCACCGAGACGACCTCGGGCGTGTTCGTGAACCGGCTGGATCGCTTCCGCTTCGGCACCGTCGGCCCGGCGCTGGACGTCGTGGAGTCGCGGATCGCGGACGACGGCGAGATCCTCGTGCGCGGGGCGCCTGTCTTTCGCCAGTACTACAACAACCCCGCCGCCACCGCGGAGTCGGTGGAGCCCGACGGGTGGTTCCACACCGGCGACATCGGCGTCATCGAGGACGGATTCCTTCGCATCACCGATCGGAAGAAGGACCTCATCGTCACGGCCAACGGCAAGAAGGTGGCGCCCCAGCCGATCGAGAGCGCGCTCAAGGCGGCTTCCTCCCTGGTGAGCCAGGCGCTGGTCTTCGGCGACAAGCGTCCCTACTGCGTGGCCCTGCTGACCTTCTCCGAAGAGGCGGCCAAGCGCTTCGGGGCAGGCGCCGCCGGTTCCGAGGAGCTCAAGGCGGCGCTGCAGCAGGCCGTCGACGAGGTGAATCGAAAGCTCGCGCCGTACGAGCGGGTCAAGCGCTTCTCCCTCCTTCCGCAAGACCTCACCGAGGCGGCCGGGGAGCTGACGCCGAAGCTGAGCGTCAAGCGCAAGGTGGTCGTCGAGAAGTACCACCAGGCGCTCGAGGCACTCTACGAGCGCGGCTCCGCCGCGCACAGCGACTGAGCGCCGCCGCTGGCGCTATGGCGCTACGGCGCTATGGATTGAAGCCGCGCAGCTCCACGAGCAGCCCGGCGATGAGCGCGCGCAGCCGATCGAACCCGGGCTGCGCGATCACGAACTTCTCCTCGTCCATGTAGAGATCGCGCCGCAGCTCGATCTGGATCGCGTGAACGTCGTCGGCGGGGCGTCCATGGTGCGCGGTGATGAACCCGCCCTTGTACGGCTCGTTCGCCTTCACGGTGAGCCCGGCGGCGGTGAAGTGCCGCGTGACCAGCGCCAGCAGCGCCGGGGAGCAGCTGGTCCCCTCGCGATCGCCCGGAACGACGTCGGCCCGCACGCTCCCGGTGTCGGTGTGCCCCGCGCGACCGCGCGACGGCATCGAATGCCCGTCGACGAGGACGGCGAAGCCAAAGCGGGCGCGGGCGCGCAGGAGCGCGCGCGAGATGGCCTCGTGGTACGCGGTGTGGATGGCGGTCCGGCCGCTCCACTCCGGCAGCGTCAGCGGCCGCGACAGCGCCGGCGCACCGGTGGTGGTGACCGCCCAGATGAAGCCGCGGCCGTCGAGGTTGCGGGGCGCCCGGTGTTCCGGCACCGCACCCCGCGCGACGTCGTCGGGGTCGCGGTTGAGATCGCAGACGAAGCGCGAGAGCTGCGCCGCCACGTAGGTCTCCGGCCCGTCAGGCTCACCGATGCGGTACAGGCGATCGACGAAGAGGTCGGCGTCTCCCCGCACGTCCAGCTCGGGGGTCAGCGTCTCCTCGTAGCCGGCGGTGCGCACCCCCGCGTGCGGGACGCTCACCACGACCGGTGTCGTCGGCGCCGCCGCCGATCGCGCCATGAACGCGCCCTCCACGATTCCCAACATCGCTAGCCGCCTTCTAACATGGCTAAAAAGTCATTTTGTAGCCGAGATCGGCCAGGAGGCCGGCGCTGTTCCCGTCGATCTCGTCGCCAGCCGACGTGCGTCCGAGGTCGATGCGGAGGTAACGGAGGCCGATCGCCAGCCAACCGGGTTTGAGCGGATAGGTCAGCTCGACCCCCGCGCCGATGGCCAGGGCGTCGATGATCGCGCTGTCGATCATCGTCGCTCCCGCCGGGCTCGCGGTGACGCGGGCCCAGCCCCAGGACCAACCGAGATCGGCCTCGACCGCGATCTCCAGCGCGTGCGGCAGCGAAAACCCGACGCGGGCCACCGCCAGGAGTGGAAACTGATTGGTCTCGAGCCTGGCCGTTCCACTCCGGGTGACGCCGCCGCCGGTGACGTCGCCGCGCAGGTACCCCGCCGCAAAGCCGGCCGAGAGGTGAACGCGCCGGACAGGCAGCGGCGCCAGCCCTTCGACGAAGGCGGTCGGGCCCACGTTCTCTCCGAAGTTCGTGAAGAGGCCGGTGCGGGCGCCGGCGATCACGCGCACGGGCGGCGGCGTCACCTCGAAGCTGGCGTCCGCCCGCAAGGTCTCCGAGGCCATGACCGCGATCGTTTCGCGGTGAGGTTCTCGGGTCCGCTCGGGGACGTACTCGGCCAGGTACTCGCCGTCGCGCGGGACTCGCACCTCGCGGATGCGTCCTTGGGGGGTCTCCCAGCTCAGCCCCGACACGGAGGTCGGCGTCCCGTTGCCGTCCACCGCCTGGACGCGCACCTGCGTCCCGCGCTTTCCGTCGGCCACGATCCGCCCCCCGGAGAGCTGCAGCGTCAGGCGCACCGGGGGTCCGCCCGTGACGTGCAGGGGTTGCGCCGCCACGACCTCGTGCAACGTCGCATCGACCATCACGTTCTCCCGCCCGTCGTACTTCGCCGGCGGCAGCACGGAGAACGTCGCCGCGCCTTCCGGCGTCAGCACGACCGGCGTGGGGCGACCGTCGACGCGCACGATCACATCGGCGGCGGAGGTCGGATTTCCGAACCGATCGCGCGACGAGATGGAGACGGAGATCGGGCGGGGATCGCCGACGATGAGCCACCTGTCGCTCGCCGTGATTGACAGCTGACCGGGCGGGGCGGCGCGCAGCGGAACGACCAACTCGGCGCGCCCGCCCGTGGCCGCGCTCGTGCCCGCGGCGACCGCGGTCAGGCTGACCGCGCCGACGCCGACGTGGGCCGGCGCCTCGAACAGGAAGCGGGCCTCGCCGGGCGGCCCGCCGAGCGGGTGCGCGAGGCCAGCCGACGCCGCCAGCGTCAGTTGCCCGGCACGCGCGGGGGCGCCGTTCTCGTCGAGCGCGCTCACGACGATCTCGGTGAAGCTGCCGACCTCCAGCGACGCCGGCGCCAGCACGAGCACGCGGGGGAAGGGCGGCAGTTGCAGGTCGACCTCCGTCGCACGTGCGCCGCCGCTCTTGTCGATCGCCCGCGCCTCGGCCTTGCGCACGCCCGGGGGGACGTCGATCGGGATCTCCACGTGACCTTGCCGATCGGCGGCGACCGGGCCGAACTGGCGGTCGCCCACCCGCATCGTGACCGAGGCGCCGCTGCTGGTGTGAAACGGAAACAGCGTGGCGCCCTCGAGCGCGATGCGCGTCGCGCAGTGCAGGCGCGCCGCGCCGGCCCCGAATTCGACCATCAGGAGGGCGACCTGGGGGAAGCGGTCGGCGGGCGGGTGATAGCGGGCGGTGAAATGTCCTGGCGCGCCCGGTTGCGGCGCGTCGACCGTGCCGACCGTCGCCAGCGCGCGCAGGGGGACGAAGCGCGCGGCGTCGGGGCCCGAAAGATCGATGAGGACGTCGACCTCCTTGTCGACGCCCAGCTTGAGCGCCGCGCGGGCAGGGGTCACGGCGATCGTCGTCGCCAACGGGAGCGCGGGCTCGGGCGTCGGCCCGGGCGTGGTCGGCGCTGCCTTCGGGCCGGGCGCCGGCGCTGCCTTCGGCCCGGGCGCCGGCTCGCCAGGGAGCGCGACCATCCTGGCCGGGGTCCACGACAACGACAGGAGAACGAGGGCGGCGCGGGCGGCCGGCACCTCAGAGCTCCTGCGACACTGGCAGCGTCAAGCGAAACACGGTGACGGCCGGCTCGTTCCAGCTGCCGGGATCGTCGGCGAGCGCGAGCTCTCCGCCCGCACCGCGCGCGATCTCGCGGCTGACCGCCAGCCCGAGGCCGGTCCCCTGCTCGTCCCCCTTGGTGGTGAAGAACGACTCGAACAGCCGCGCCCGCAACGCCTTGGCGATGCCGAGGCCATTGTCCGCCACCTCGATCGAGGCGAACCGAGGATTCTCGGCCACCACCCGCGCGCGCACCTGAACGATCGGGGCGGGCGAGCCGGAGACCGCGTCGAGCGCGTTGGCGAGGAGGTTGATCAGGATCTGCTCGAGGGCGTGCGGGGCGGCGGCGACCGGCGGAACGTCGGGGGCAATCTGCGTTCGCAGCGTCACGCGGGCCTTGCGCAGCCGAAAATCGAGCAGGGAGGTGACGCGCACGAGCACGGCGCCCACCTCGGTGCGCGTCTTGCCGCTGCTCTGCGAGGGGACGGAGAGCTGGCGCAGGTTCGCCACCAGCCCCGTCAGGCGCTCGGACTGCTCGACGATGTGGCGGGCGAAGTCGAGGACCTCGTCGAGCTCGACGCGATCCCGTTCGAGGAGCAGCTGGGCGAGCCCCTTGATGGCGAACAGCGGCTGGCGCAGCTCGTGAATCTGCTTGGCGGCGAACCGACCAAACTCCGCCAGACGCCCGGCGGCCGTCAGCAGATCGCGCAGCCGGCGAAGCTCGGCCTCGGAGACGGTCGGGACGGTCTCCGCGACAACGGGCGGGGCGGGCGCCGGTGCAGGCGGGGCGGGGGGATCGCCGGGAGGCGTGCTCATGCGCAGCTCATTTCTTCCACAGGTCGGTCGCCTCGGGCGTGAGCGCCGGGGGCGGGCCGCGGCGGAGCAGCGTGGCCGACGCCTGCCGCGTTCGTCCTCCCAGGTCCTCCACCTTGACCTCGACGGCGTTCCTGCCGGTGCGGAGCGGCACGGTCGCCGTGAATTGCCCGTCGCTGCCGACCTCGGCCCGCGCGCCGTTGACGGTCACCGACGAGGAGGGGGCGGCGCGCCCCTTGACCTCCGTGTCCGCCGCGGCGTGGCGCTGCTCGGCGGCCGGCCAGACCACCTCCAGCAGGACCTCCTCGGGAATGCGTTCGGGATCGCTGGGCGCTGCGCCCGCCGCGCTGGTCGACTGCGTTCCTTGAGGAAGCGTGAGAGACTTTCCGCCGGCGGTGAACTTGGCCTTGCCGGCGAGCGACGCGACGGACACCCGTCCCCGTTCGTCCGACAACACCACGAAGTGCGCCGGCCCCTCGTTGGCGGTGCGGGTGTCGCGGGAGGTGATCTCCACGCTGTCGCTGCCGCTCACGTGGGCGACCACCTTCCCGTGGCGCAGATCGACGGTGGCGCCGCTGGCCAGCCGATCGAGCGCGATTTCGACCCGTTCGCGCAGCTCGATCTCCGTCCCGGCCGAAAGCTGGAGGATCGCGCGGCCACCGGCGGCCGTGCGCACCACGTCGGTCCGGGTCAGCGTGTCGCCGGCCTTGATCGGGACCCACTGCCCGGACCTCTGCGCCTCGACGTCCCCAGCGGCGGAGGCGACCTGGAAGGTCGCCTCGTCGCGGGCGGGCCCAGGGGAGGGGAGGACCCCGGCGCTGCGGGCCATTGCCTCCGACGGCGCCGGCAAGAGCGGCCGCGAGGTCAGATAGTGGCGCGAGGTGACTCCGGCGAGGGCGACGGCGCCCAGACCGAGCGCGATCAGCGCCGCGTTGCCGAGCTTGCGGCTGGGGGGCCGGGTGCTCATGGACGGTGTGCCCGCCCCTCGTCGGCGGGAAAGGTGAGGGTGAAGGTGGTCCCACCGCCGACGCTGCTGTCGACGGTGACGGTGCCGCCGTGGTCCTCGACGGTCCTGTGCACGAACGAGAGCCCGAGGCCCGTCCCCGAGCGATCGCCCTTGGTGGTGAAGAACGGATCGAAGATCCGCGGCAGGTGCTCGGCGCTGATTCCGGTTCCGCTGTCGCCGATCCGGACCCGCACCACCTTGTCCTCGATCTGGCTGGTCTCCAGCGTCAGCGTGCCGCCCTTCTTCATGGCGCTGCGCGCGTTCTGGATGATCTGGATGAACGATTCTTGAAGCTGGGTGGCACTGCCGCGCACGGTCGGGGTGGCGCCGTACTTCCGCACCACGGCGATCCCCGCCGCCGCCATGTCGCTCGGCCCGCACAGCTCCACCGCGTCATCGAGCGTGCGCGCCAGATCGACGGGCGTGGTGTCGTGCCCGCTCTGCCGCTGCGCGAGCCGCAGCATGTTCTGGACGATCTTGCGGATGCGCAGCGCCTCGCTCTCCAGATCCTGCAGGAGGGGCCGCGCCGGGTGACCGGCCGGCAGATCGGCGATCAGCAGCTGCACGATCCCCAGCGCGCCGGTCAGCGGATTGTTGATCTCGTGCGCGACGCCCGCGCCCAACTCCCCCAGCGCCGACAGCGAGCGCGAGCGGAACAGAAGATCCTGCGCCTGGCGCAGCTCGGTCGTCTTGTCCTCGACCCGCTTCTCCAGCGTCTGGTTCCAGGCCTTGATCTCGTCGGTCTGCTGCGTGATCTTCTGCCGCGCCCCTTCCAGCCCGGAGGCCATCTGGTTGAAGGCCACCGCCAGCTCCCCCAGCTCGTCGGGCGCCGCCGGCTCGATCCGGGCCTCCAGCTGGCCGGCGCCGATCTGGCGCGAGCCCACGACCAGCGCCGCCACGCGATCGCTCAGGCGCCGGGCGAAGATCCGTGCCGCGATCGAGCCGATGAGGGCCGCCACCGCGATCCAGATGAGCGTGGCCCAGGTGATCTGGTTGACCGGCAGCAGCGCGGCGTCGACGGTCTTGTCGACCAGCGCCCCCATGCCCCAGCGGGGGACCGGGGCAAAGGCGCCGATGAGCCGCCGCCCGTCACGCACGTACTCGGTGACGACCGCTCCGGACGGCGCCTCGCCTTCGCGTGCACCGGGGAGTCGGATGGTGCCGAGGCTGCCGACGCCGCCACGCGCCGAGGAGGCGATGAGCCGCGCGCGCCCGTCGGTGAGCGCGACGTCCGTATCGGCGTTGCCCAGCGAAGCGACGTAGTTCCCGAGCCGCTTGAGCGACACCTCGGCCGCCAGGATCCGCCGCCCGCCGCCCAGCTTCGGATCGAAGGCGACCGCCAGCACGACGTGCGGCAGACGCATCGGGCCCCCCAGAAAGATCGGACCCATCCCCTCGCCGGCGCCCAGCGCCGCGCCGAGCGGAGCCATGAGGCCGACCCCCTCGACGTCGGTCGGCCGCATCGCTTCGTGCCCCTTGAAGGCATCGTAGCGGTTCGGGTTCTCGAGATAGGCCGGCTGGCCAATCAGCGTGCCGTGCTCGTCGAACATGGCGACGGCGCAGAAGTCGTCGCTCTGGTGATAGACGAGCTGGAGAAATTTCAGCAGCGCCTCCGACGACGGACTCTCGTTCGCCGAGGAGCGGGTCAGGTCGAAGATCTTCGCGTCGACCCGCAGGATCGACAGCTGGTTGTCGATGTGGCTCTCTGCGTAGCCCGCCACCTGCTTGGCGACGGTCAGCTCGTTCCCTTCCAGCGCGTTGCGCAGGGCCCCCTGGCCGATGTGCAGCGACGAGTAGCCGGCGATGCCGAGCGGCAGCACCGAGACGCCGATCGCCAGCAAGGTCAGCTTGGAGAGGAGCTTCACGGTCCGACGCTCCCCGGACAGCCGCCGTCGGGGGTGAGCGGCGCGGCGACGGACAGCGCGCCATCCGAGGTTGCCGCCGCGTCCACCACCGCCGGCAGATAAGCGTACGGCGCGTCTGCGCCGGTCAACGAGCCGCCGAGCGCGTCCGCCGCCGCGACCGTCTCGGTCCCCGTTCCGGGCGGGGTGAAGCCCTCGATCCGGTTGGCGTTCACGAAGGTCGGGCAGACCAGCAGCCTGCCGTCGAAGGTGACCACCGTGGTTCCGGCACGAAAGTTCTCGCCGACGATGGTGATCGGCGTGAAGCCGCCGGCGGGGCCGGAGGTCGGGCTGACCTCGCGCACCGTCGGCGGCAGCAGATAGGTGAACGAACCGGTCAGCGTCGCGGTGGCGCCGCCGGTCGTGACGGTCACGGTCGTGGGACCGGCCGCGTGCGCTGGCGTGAGGGCGGTGATCGAGGTCGGTGTGGAGTCGTAGAGCGTCGCGCTCTGGCCGTCGAACGCCACCGTCGTCGCGCCGGCCACGAAGTTCGCGCCGGAGAGCGTCACGGCCGTCCCCCCTGGGTCGAGCCGGCGCTGGGCGAGATCCCGGTCGGGATGGGCATCGGGACCAGCAGCATCGCGGCGTGGGCCGTCTGGACGAAGCCCCCGGTCCCAGTCGCCTGGGCGTCGATCGACAAGGTGTCTCCGTCGGCCGCAGGCGCGGGCGCTGGAAAGCTGAACGCGCACGACGCGCGGGCTCCTCCAGTCAGCGAACAGACCTTCGTCATGGGCGCTGCCGTGCCGGCGGTGATTGTCACCTCCAGGTCGGTGAGGGTGCCGGATCCGTCGTCGGCCGCGACGAGCACGTCGACCGGTGCGTTCGCACCGAGCACGCTGCCGTCGAGCGGCCTCATGATGCCGACGGTGGGCGGGGCCGTATCCATGCCCAGCGAGGTAAAGGCCTTCGTCAGACGCGCGCTGTGTCCGCGGGGATCGCCGACGATCAGATCGTACTGCCCGTCGGGGAGTCCGGGCGGAACGATGGCGCTGAGGATGCCGACGCTCACCCAGGTGACCGCATCGAGGGCGAAGCTGTTGGCCCCTGTCGTCGCCTGCGGCGTCGACGGCTGCGGGGAGGTCGCCCGGCCCACGAGCGTTGCGCTGAACCCGCTGACCTCGACGCCGGCGCTCCCCGCCATGGTGTCGAACTGATAAGCGGGACGAAACGTCCCTCCATGCACGCTGGCATAGATGTTGGCGGCCACCGGAACGTCGTTGTACGCCATGGCGGGCGTCATCTGCCCCAGCACGGCCGCCGGCTCCGCGCCGAGGCCGCACCCCGCGACGGCGCCCATCAGCAACGCGGCCGTGGCGGTCCTAGCCGGGGGCATCGGGCGCATTCTAACACCGAGGAGAGCCCATCCCGTGTGGGCGGATCAGTCGAAGATCAATCCAGTTCAATCCAGCTCAATCAAAGAAAGCCTCGGTCCGGATCTGCGCCTTGCGGTTCACCCCCCGGGCGATAAGCTCGCGCTTGACCTCGGTGATCATGGCGCCGTTGCCGACCAGATAAAACGTGGGCGCGACCAGCTGGGGGAGGCTCTCGAGCAGGGCGGCCGTGATCCGCCCACGACCGCCGCGCCAGGAGGCGTCCGGGGCCGTGAGGAAGATCCGCAAGTCGGCACCGGCGCGCCGCGCCAGCGCCTCGATCTCGGCGCGGGCGAAGAGGTCGGCCTCCTCCCGTGCCCCCCACATGATGATGCAGCGCCGGGATTCCTCGCCGCGCTCACGACGGCGGCCGAGCTCGCCCAGCATCGGCATTACGGCTGAGATGCCGGTGCCGGTCGCGCCAAAGAGGATGTCGCCGGGGTGCGCCGGATCGAGCACGAAGAAGCCGTGCGGACCGGTCATGTTCAGCACGGTCCCGAGCGGAAGCGACATCAGGAACTCCGAGGCCTTGCCCTCGGGGATCACCCGGATGATGAACCGCAAAACCTCGCCGGCGTCGCTCTGAGAGGCGATCGAATAGCTGCGGCGGGGGATCGCCTCGGCGCCCGGTGCGTCCGGGCCGATCGACATCGAGACGAACTGCCCCGCCTTGAACGCGAGGCGGGACGGCGAGCGGAGCGCGAAGGAGAGCTCGGCGATGTTGGCGGCGATCGTCTCGCGGGCGATGAGCTCCGCGGTGAAGGGGGCTGGCATCGGCGCGATCATAATCGAGGCGTGCTAGCTTCGCCGAATGTCGATGCACGCGCGCGAAAAGCTGACCGCGATGGCCCTGGCCGCACTCCTGGCTGCTGCAAGCGGCGGAGCCTGCACCAAGAAGGACGACGCCGGCAAGCCGTCCAGCGTCCCGCCGCTCGATCCGGCGGCTGCGCCGGGCGCGCCAGCGACAGCGCCGAGCGCGCCAGCACCCGCGCCGGGCGCGACGCCGGCCGCGGCCGCGCCCGCACCCAGCGCCGCGATGCCGGCTGCGCCGCCACCGGCTGAGCCTCCGGCTGCCGACAGCCCAGGCGCATCGATCACGGGCTCGATCGTCCTTTCGCCCGCGGTCGCCAAGGCACGACCGAAGGGGGGGACGCTCTACCTCGTGGCGCGGCGGATCTCCGACAATCCCACGGCGCGTGGGACACTCATCGCGGTGAGGAAGCTCCCGGCGACCAAGTTCCCGCTGCCGTTCTCGCTCACCGCCGCCGACATGCCGTTCCAAAACGGTCCATTCGACGGCGAGCTGGTGCTGACCGCGCGCATCGATCAGGACGGCGACCCGCTGACCCACGAAAAGGGGGACGTCTACGGCTCGCTCCCCAAGGTTCCCGTCGGCTCGCACGACGTGAAGCTCGCGCTCGACCAGGTCCAGAAAGAGACCGAATCGCTGGCCGCCGGCGCGCCAATCATGGGAGGGACGGGCGCTCCCGGAGGCGCCGGCGCGATGCCGCCCGGGCATCCTTCCATGGGGGGCGGCGCGCTCCCTCCGGGTCACCCGTAGTCGCTGTTCCTGATCGTCGCGGCAGCGGCGGGTTGTGATACTTTTCGCGGCAACATGGACTACAAAAAGCTGCGCGACATGGTCAGCCACCGGACGACGTTCGAGTACGACTCGGGGGCGAAGATCATCGGGACGATCGCCGCCTGCATGCCGGCGAATGGGCCGGTGCAGATGCTGGTGCTGTCGAAGGTGCAGGTGCTCGACGCCAACCAGAGCGTGATCGCCAAGTACGAGGAGTTGCCGCTGGTCCCCAACAATCTGATCGGCTTCCAGATCACCGAGGGGCCATTGTGAAGCGAGCGGCGACCACGGTCGCCGTTTTTCTCGCGTCGCTCGCGGGCGCCTGCGCCGGGCCGAGCTACACGATCGTCGACGATCCCTTCGACATCGCGGAGACGACGACCGCGCCGGAGATCAGCGCGATCGTCGACGCGGGCGGCGGGGACGTGACGCTGTCCGGGCCGCTGGCGATGGAGGCGTCGGACGGCGTGGCGGTCATCGGGGAGACGCTCTGGGTGCGCGGCAGCTCGTTCGGCAAGCAGCCGACGGTTTTGGTGGGGGGCCGTCCGGCGGCGGTCCTCGGGCGCACCCGCGAGGGGGGCCTGGTGGTGCGCGTCCCGGCCGGGACGCCGACGGGATCGCAGGCGGTCGTGGTGAGCAACGAGCTCGGCAAGAGCGAGCGCCCCATCTCCGTCCGTCGCTACGCCGCCGTGCTGGCGCCGGGCAGTGGTCAGATCGGGTGGGCCGTGGTCGGCGCCGACGGCCCCGTCTCGGCGGGCGCCACGCCCGTCCCGGGCGCGCGGTGGCTGGCGCTGTCGAGTGACGGCCGCGCGGGCTACGTCGCGGAGGCGCGCGGCGGGACGATCGACGTCATCGATCTGCCGGCGCCCGGCGCGCCGAAGGTGATCTACAAGCTGGAGCTGGGGAGCGCCGGTGGCCCGGTGCTGGCGCTGGCCGCGGCCGCACGCGCGCCGGTGCTGGCCGTGGTGCGCGCCAACGACGTCGTCCTCGTCGACACGACCTCGCCGCTTCATCCGGCGCGCAGTCAGCCACGCGCGTTTCCGCTGGCGGTGCGTGACGCCAAGGTGGCGGCCGCCGACATTTCACCGGACGGCAAACTGCTGGCGATCGCCACCGAGGCAGGCAATCAGGTGGTGATGCTCGACCTCGCGCAGCCCGGCTTCATGCCCGTGGCCAGCGTCCTCGCGGTTGCGCCGGAGATCCGCGAGAGCATTCTCTGTGACGTGGCGTTCGCGCCTGCCGGCGACACCCTCTGGGTGCTCTCTGGTGACACGCCCCGCAGCGCCGTCGTCGGTCCCGAGCCGACGCAGCTGCGGGCAGTTCGTCTGGCGAGCGATTCGCAGACGCTCGTCCGCCTGACCGCGGCCCGGCTGGTGGAGATCGGCGAGGCGGCGGCGCCGGTGCGCGTCGGCGTCGGCCGGGCGCTGCCGCTGGCGAGCGGCGCGGCGATCCGCTTGCCGCCCGAGCGCAACACCGTGTTCTTCGCGGCCACCGCGCGCGCGGGGGGCGGCACCGGGATTTTTCGCCTCGACTCCGAGGACGCCGCGACGATGATCGTGACGAGCCCGGCGCGCGTCGGACGTCCGGATATCTCGCCCGAGGGGCGCTGGTTGCTGGCGCCGGCGGCGTCACCGGACGGTGCGGTGCGCGTCCTGGCGGCGCCCATCGACGGACGCCCGGCGCCTGCCGGAGCCGCGCTTCCCGTCGACGCGATCGCCGCGTTGCCCGGCGAGGCTCCGCCCGCCGCTCGCCCGGCGCCCGAGCTGAGGATTCAGCCCTGAAGAGGGTGCGGGCGGTCGTGCGGGGCCGCGTGCAGGGGGTCGGTTTCCGCGCCTCGGCGGCGCACGAGGCGCGGCGGTTCGGCGTGGCCGGCTGGGTGCGGAACCTGCCCGACGGAAGCGTCGAGCTCGAGGCGCACGGCGCGCCCGCCGCGGTCGACGCGCTGATCAGCTGGCTGGGACAGGGACCGCGGGGCGCGCGCGTCACCGGCGTGGACGCCCACGAGGTGGAGATCCAAGATCAGCAAGGCGGGAATGACAGGGGCGGATTCGAGATACGCTGACCCGCGCGGAGGGCGCTCATGGCCAACGACGAAGGTTCGAAGAACGAAGCATCCGGGGTTATCAAGTCGGTTTCGCGCGAGGGGCGGCGGTTCCCACCGCCGAAGCAGTTCGCCGAGCGCGCGCTCATCAAGGACAGCGCCGCCTACGCCAAGCAGTACCGGCGCTCGATCGACGACAGCGAGGCGTTCTGGGACGAGACGGCCAAGGCCGAGCTCTCCTGGACCAAGCCCTGGGACAAGGTGCTCACCTGGAATCTTCCCTGGGCGCGCTGGTTCGACGGCGGTGAGCTGAACCTCTCGGCGAACTGCCTCGACCGGCACCTGGCGACCCGCGGCGACAAGGTCGCGCTCGACTGGGAAGGCGAGCCGGGCGACAGCCGCAAGCTCACCTACCGGCAACTGCACGCCGAGGTCTGCAAGGCGGCGAACGTCCTCAAGGGGCTGGGCGTGGTGGCCGGCGACGTGGTGGCGATCTATCTGCCGATGATCCCGGAGGCCGCCGTCGCCATGCTGGCCTGCACGCGCATCGGCGCCACGCACACGGTGGTGTTCGGGGGCTTTTCGGCCGAGGCGCTGCGCGACCGCATGAACGACTGCGGCGCCAAGCTCTGCATCACCGCCGACGGCGGATGGCGGCGGGGCAAGTCGGTTCCGCTGAAGGCGAACGTCGACCGCGCGCTCGACCAGACGCCGACGGTGAAGAGCTGCCTGGTCGTGCGCCGCACCAACGACGCCGTGGAGATGAGGGCGGGGCGGGACGTCTGGTGGGACGAGAAGATGAAGGGGGTCTCCGCGGAGTGCGCCCCGGTGAGCCTGCCGTCCGAGCATCCGCTCTTCATCCTCTACACCTCCGGGACGACCGGGAAGCCGAAGGGGATCGTGCACACGACCGGCGGCTTCTTGCTGGGCGCGCACCTGACGACCAAGTACGTCTTCGACCTGCGCGAGGACGACGTCTACTGGTGCACCGCCGACGTCGGCTGGGTGACCGGGCACAGCTACGTCGTCTACGGACCGCTCTCCAACGGCGCCACCTCCGTCATGTACGAAGGGGCGCCCGATCACCCCGAAAAGGATCGCTTCTGGTCGATCGTCGAGCGGCACAAGGTCTCCATCTTCTACACGGCGCCGACGGCGATCCGCGCCTTCGTCCGCTGGGGCGACGACCTGCCGAAGAAGCACGATCTGTCGTCGCTGCGGCTCCTCGGTAGCGTCGGTGAGCCGATCAACCCCGAAGCCTGGATGTGGTACCACGAGGTCATCGGCGGCGGTCGCTGCCCCATCGTCGACACCTGGTGGCAGACGGAGACGGGCGGCATCATGATGACGCCGCTGCCGGGGATCACCGACGCCAAGCCGGGGAGCTGCGCGATTCCGTTCTTCGGTGTCGACCCGCAGGTGGTCAAGCGCGACGGCAGCCCGTGCAAGCCGAACGAGGGGGGCTTCCTGGTGATCAAGAAGCCGTGGCCGGCGATGCTGCGCGGGATCCACGGCGATCCCGAGCGCTACACCAAGCAGTACTGGTCGGAGATCCCGGGCGTCTACTTCACGGGCGACGGGTCGCGCCAGGACGAGGACGGCTACTTCTGGGTCATGGGGCGCGTCGACGACGTGCTCAACGTCGCTGGTCACCGCCTCGGCACCGCGGAGATCGAGAGCGCGCTCGTCTCACACCCGAGCGTCGCCGAGGCGGCCGTCGTCGGGCCGCCGCACGAGCTGAAGGGGCAGGCAATCTTCTGCTTCGTGACGCCCAAGAACGGCGTGACCGCGTCGCCCGAGCTGAAGAAGTCGCTGTCCGACCACGTCGTCAAGGAGATCGGCGCGCTGGCGAGACCCGACGAGATCCGCTTCACCGACGCGCTGCCGAAGACCCGCTCGGGCAAGATCATGCGGCGCCTCTTGCGCGAGATCGCCACCAGCGGCGCAGTCCGCGGCGACGTGACGACGCTCGAGGACATCGGCGTCATCAGCCGCCTGTCGGCCGCGCGCGACGACGAGGAGTAGCCAGCCGCGCCGCTCAACGACCGTTCCCTGCCCGAGCGTCGACGCTCGGCGCGGGCAGGGATGGGCCGCGTCGACGCTACGGCCTTGGCATGTTCTTCATCGCCTCGGCCGTGCGCGTGCGCAGCTCCTCGGGCGAGACGTCTTCCTTGTGGGTGGCAATCCCCCACCGGTTGCCCCACTTGTCGGAGAGGACGCCGTAGCGATCACCCCAGAACATGTCGGCGATCGGCATGACCACCTTCGTTCCGGCAGCGGTCGCGCGGGCCCAGGCCGCGTCGGCGTCCTGAACGTAGAGATGAATCGACGAATTCGTCGCTGGGTTCATCATCGCGTCGCTCACCATCAGCATCGAGTCGCCGATCTTGAGCTCGGCGTGCATGATCTTGCCGTCGGGGGTCGGCATGCGGACCCTCTCCTCGGCGCCGAACGCGTTCTTCAAGAAAGCGATGAAGTCGTTTGCCCCCTCGACGTTCAGAAACGGCGTCACCGTGCGATACCCCTCGGGAATCGCTTTGACCTCGGCCATCGTGCACCTCCCTCGCCTCATTCATATCCATGGGGCTACTGAGAGGCAACCTCAGCACGGCCAGGACGGGCCAGCTCCAAGGCGAGATCGCAGCGGGACGGACAGGCCTGGATAGTAAGCT
The DNA here is from genome assembly GCA_963819375.1 of uncultured Pseudomonadota bacterium. Taxonomy (GTDB): domain Bacteria; phylum Myxococcota_A; class Polyangia; order Fen-1088; family Fen-1088; genus JADGRB01. The sequence continues at coordinate 737,358 of CAWFVU010000002.1, forward strand.
CTGCGGCGATGAAGATTCGCCCGCTCGACGCCCGTGAGGCCAAGGCACTCCTCGAGCTATGGACCGTGTCCACCGCACCGAGCGAGACGGACACGACTGCGGACATCAGCCGGCTGATTGGCGAAGCGCACGCGCGCTGCTTGGTGGCAGACCTCGGCGGCCAGATCGTCGGATTGGTCATCGCCACGTTCGACGGGTGGCGCGGGAACATCTACCGCCTCGCTGTCCGGCCCGATCATCGGCGACGCGGTATCGCGCGTGCGCTCGTCGCCGCGGTGGAGGAGGCGTTCGCCGAATGGGGCGTCCGGCGGGTCACCGTGCTGGTTGAACGGGACCACCCTTGGGCGGTCGGATTCTGGAGCGCTGCCGGTTACGATGTGGACGCGCGGATCGCGCGCTTCGTCCGGAACTTGCGGACTAGGTAGAGCCCTCGGGCGCCGCTGCAGCCAGATCGATCTGCTTCTTTCGCTTCATCGACTTGGCCACCAGCTCGGAGACGTTGAGGACCTGCACCTTGTCGCCGGCGTTGCGATCCTGGACGCCGTCGCGGAGCATGATGGTGCAGAAGGGGCAGGCGGTGGCGACGGTGTCGGCTCCCGAGGCGAGGATCTCGTCGGTGCGGTTGTGGTTCACCCGCGTGCCGATCTTCTCCTCCATCCACATCCGCCCGCCGCCGGCGCCGCAGCAGAAGCCCTGCTCCTTGTTGCGCGGCAGCTCGACGCGCGCGTCGGGGCCGGCGGGGAGGGCGTCGAGCAGGCTGCGGGGGGCGTCGTACTCGCCGTTCCAGCGTCCGAGGTAGCAGGGGTCGTGGAAGGTGATCTTGCTGGGAGGACCAACCCTGTCGTTGGCGCTCTGCATGGCGTCCATCTCGATCTTGCCGCTCTCCACCAGCTCGCGAATCAGCTGCGTGTGGTGGCGGACCTCGAAGTTGCCGCCCAGCTGGGGGTATTCATTTTTGATTGTGTGTAGGCAGTGCGGGCAGGCGGTGACGACCTTCTTCACCTTCTTGGTGTTCATCGTGTCGATGTTCTGCTGCGCCTCCATCTGGTACAGCATCTCGTTGCCGGAGCGTCGGGCCGGATCGCCGGTGCAGCCTTCTTCCAGCCCGAGCACGGCGAAGTCGACGCCCCCCTCGCGCATCACCTCGACGAGCGCGCGCGTCTGCTTCTTGATCCGGTCGTCGAAGGCGCCCGCGCAGCCAACCCAGAGCAGGTACTCGGCGTCGGGGTGATCGTCCAGCGTCGGGACGCCGAGGCCCTCGGCCCAGTCCATCCGCTTGTCGGCGCCGATCCCCCAGGGGTTGCCGTTGCGCTCGAGGTTGGTGAAGGTGCGCGCGAGATCAGACGGGACCTTCTCCTGCACGAGAACCAGGTTCTGGCGCATCTGGATGATCTTCTCGGGGTGGTCGATGAAGACCGGACAGACCTCCTGGCAGGCGCCGCAGGTGGTGCAGGCCCACAGGACGTCCTCGGTGGTGCGGGTCCCGATGAGCGGCTTCACCTCGTCGTTCGCCGCGCCGGCGCCGTGCTGAAAATGATCGAGCAGCGTGTCGAGCGGCCCCCAATCGGGCATGCGCGTCCGCATGTCGTCGCGGACGTCGTGAATGACCTGCATCGGCGAGAGCGGCTTGCCGGTGTTGTAGGCGGGGCAGAAGTTGGTGCAGCGGGCGCACTCGGTGCACGCGAACCCGTCGAGGAGCGACTTCCAAGAGAAGTCCTTCCACTCCTGAACCACGCCGGTGGCCGCGATGTCGTCGGCCTCCATGTTCAGCTTCGGCAAGATGCCGCGCTGGCCGAGCTTGCGGAAGTAGATGTTCGGCAGCGCCGCCAGGATGTGGCTGTGCTTCGAGTAGAGCAAGTAGTTGAGGAACCCGAGCAGGATCACGACGTGCGTCCACCAGCAGATCTCGGCGAATGGCTGCTCGAGCCGCTTCATCCCGAAGTAGGTCACCATCAGGAGGCCGATGGCGCCCAGGATGGCGGCGGCGTCGCGGCTCATCGGGATGAGGCGCGGCTGCAGGACGATGCGCCGGAAGAAGGCGAAGACCACCAGCGCCAGCACCGCGATCGAAAACGCATCGATCATCGAAGACAGGATCCCGCCGGCGGTCTCGCCCATGAGGCCCGCCCAGGAGAACGACGGGAAGAGCCCCTGGAGGACCGTCTCGGCCGAGCCGACGGTGATGACGATGAAGCCCCAGAAGATGAGGAAGTGGTACTTGCTGCCGAGCGCGCTCACGAACTTCGGCCAACGCTTGGCGGGGATGGTCGTCTTCTCGACGACCTTCTTCTGCGCGAAGAAGTAGCGCAGCACCGAGTCGACGCGATCCTCCGCGCGATCGAACCGTGGCTCCGGCCGCCCGGCGAGGATCAGCCGGGTGAAGCGGCGGAGCGTCCAGGCGAACATCCCGAGGGCCGCGGCCAGGAGTGCCGCGAAGAGGACGCGTCTCATTGGGGCGCCATCGTACCGCGAATGGGTTATATACGCCGCATGCCGCTCAATCGGGAGCTCATCGATATCCTGGCCTGCCCGAAGTGCAAGGGGGCCCTCAAGCTGCGCGGCGACGAGTCCGCCTTCGAGTGCGGGGGTTGCAAGCTGGCCTACGCAGTCGTCGACGACATCCCGAACTTCATCCTCGAAGAGGCGAAGCCGCTCAGTAGCTGAAGAAAGCGAAGCCGCTCAATAGCTGAAGAAAGCGGAGCCGCCGGCGCCGACGGCCCGCAAATGGCCGCGAAGACCGAGGGATCGCCGCCGGTTGAGCTGCCTCACGTTTTTTTGCGCTCTTCAGGGCGAGCCTTACACTCGGAGTATGAGCACTGATCGACGCCGAGCCCCCCAGGAGCGCCGCCAGACCGACCGCGTCCCCGCGGTGTTCGCCGTGAAAAAGGCCATCACCGGCCCCGAAGGGCGCATCGATGGCCAGGTTCAGCTCTGCCAGGCGGAGGACATCGCGCCCGCCGGCATGACCATCAAGCGCCCCCGCGGCAGCGCCGTCCTGCCCCGCACCGAGGTGGCGTTGTCCTTCGCGCTTCCTGGATCCGACGACGAGATCTCTGCCCGCGGCCTGGTGGTCAGCGACGCGAGCACCGGGAGCTTTCGTCGGACCGGCGTGCGGTTCCTGGCGCTCGCGCCCCAGCACGCGCAGGCGATCGCCGGGTACTGCCGGCGCCGCAGCCGGCAACCACGCTAGGCCGCCTTCGGCCGGCACGTCGTCGGGCCAACGCCGTTGCCTCACGGCGACGCCCTCCTAGCTTCCGAGCAGCGTTCGCCGTCGGAGCGAGACCCGGCGGACCGGCGCGTGACCGACCAGGCGCGCGGCGCCCCAGCCCGAGACCAATTCCCCCTCGAGGCCCAGCCCAGGGAGGTTTTCACGTCCGACCAGCAGCAGGTTCTTGACGCCCGTGGCGTGCGGGAGCCCGCTGACGTCGAACGGTCCGGCTGCCGCGCGCGCATAGAGCGGCGGTGGGACGACTGCCACGGTGGTGGCCGCCTTGACTGCCGTCGCCGCGCTGTCGCCGCCGCCGCGTTGCGCCCCGAGGCCATCATAGGGAGAGGCGATGACCAGGAGGTTCTTCGTGAGCTCGGGCCAGAGCCGCTCCACCGTCTGGAGCAGTCGTCCACGGAGCGCCCGCAAGTAGCTCGGCCCCGCGTCGACCAGGTGGGCCGGAACGGCGCATTCGATCCAGAGCGGGATCCGATCCGGCTCGCGCGGTCCCGGGCGACCGACGGTGACGGCGATGGCGTTGTCCTCGACCAGTGGGCGCGCGGGATCGGCGATCGCCAGCAGGCGTGAGGGGGTGCCGGCCGGAACCCCGGCGGGGGCCACGATGAGCGACAGGGCGTAGCGATAGCCGCCGACCCGCAGGGCCGCCGGGCGCGCGCGGGCCGGCACCGGGGGCGCGGACGGTCCCAGCGTCGCCCGCAGCGACGCCGAGGGCCCCGCCCAGAGGAGCCACTGGCAGCCGATCTTCTCGTCGCGCGGGCTCACCTGCAGGCCGACGGCGCGGCCGCGGCGCATGACCACCCCGAGCGGTTCGAGCCGCCGGCGCCGCTCGCCGCCAAAGGTCTCGATCCGCTGGAGCAGCAGCTCCTGCAGCGCTGCGAGGCCGCCGTCGAGCACGTGCAGCCCGCGCCGCGCCAGCGCGAAGGCGCGCGCCTCGGTGAGGGCGCCGACGTCGCTCGGCGCGAGCGCGGTGGAGAGCGCGGCCGGCGCAGCGGCCATCGCGCGGAATGGATGGTCGGCCGCCAGCGGTCCCAGCGGATCGTGCCCGGCGCGCGGCAACAGCGACTCCAGCCGACCGAGCTCGCGGCGCTCCCAGAAGCCGGCGGGCGGGAGCGTCATCGCCGTCGCCAGGATCGGCTCCGCCAGCCGGCCGAGCGCGTCGAGCCGTTCGATCGCGGCGGTCAGCATCGGCGCCGTCGCGCCGAACGTGCGCCCGATCTCCTTCTCGCCGGCGGCGGGATCAGCCCCGAGGTCGAGCCTCTGCTTGCCAACCACCAGCCGCACGAAGGGGGTGGCGAGCGCGCGCCGCTTGACCACCGCCACGCAGTCCAGCTCCTTGAAGACGCGCGCCGCCTGCGGATCGTCGAGCGGCGGCAGCAGCGCCGGCGCCCGCGACAGCGGCGCACCGCCCGCATCGAAGGCCGCCTGCTCGGCCTCGTCGGCGACGACCAGCACCCGGAATCCCCGCCGCGCCAGCAGCGCCGCCGCGACCAGGCCCGACGTTTCGCCCCCACAGACGATCACGTCGTAGAAGTTCGTGTCGACCATGCGAGGTGGTCTTACAGGCTTCGCAAAGGCGCATTCCCGGGCGCCGCGCCGAGGACGCGCACGCGCCGCCCCTCGACGACCACCCGGCGCTCGGCGATCGCGCGCACCACCGCGGGGAGCAGGCGGTGCTCCTCGGCCAGGATGCGGGCCCGCAGCGCCTCGTCGTCGTCGTCGTCCTGAAGCTGCACGGCGGCCTGGGCGATGATGGGGCCGGTGTCGACGCCCCGGTCGACGAAGTGAACCGTGCAACCGGCGATCTTGACGGCGGCGTCGTACGCCTGCTTCACCCCGTGCACGCCGGGAAACGCCGGCAGGAGGGCGGGGTGGATGTTGATGACGCGGCCCGGAAAGGCGTCGAGCAGCTCGCCCGAGAGCACCCGCATGAAGCCGGCCAGCACGACCAGATCGACCTGGTGCGCCCGCAGCGCCTCGACCAGCGCGCGATCGAAAGCGGCTCTGTCGCCGTGATCCCGGTGGTCGACGAGGAAGGTCGGCAGCCCGGCCAGCCGGGCGCGCGACAGCGCCTGACAGTCCGGGACGTTGCAGCCGACCACGGTCAGCCGCGCCGGGCCGAGCTCGTTTCGCGCGCTGCGATCGATGAGCGCCTGCAGGTTGGTCCCGCTGCCCGAGACCAGGACGCCGACGTTCATTGCGTGAGGAACTCCACCGGCGCGTCCGGTGCATCGGCGGCCGCCACCTGGCCGACGGAGAAGACCTGCTCGCCCGAGCGTTCGAGCAGCGTGACGGCGTCGGCCTCGCGGTCGGCGGGGACGCAGACCAGCATGCCGAGCCCCATGTTGAAGGTGCGGCGCATCTCCTCGGGCGCCACGCCGCCCCCCTGCGCGAGCAGCTGGAAGAGGGGCGGGATCGGCCAGCTGCCGAGGCGGAGCTGGAGCTTGAGCCGCGCGCCGTCGGGGATCATGCGGGTCGGGTTGTCGACCAAGCCGCCGCCGGTGATGTGGGCCGCGCCGCGCAGCAGGTCGGCGTCGGCCAGCGCGCGCATCGACCGGACGTAGATGCGGGTGGGGCGCAGGAGCGCCTGGCCGAGGGACTCAGTGAGGCCCGGTGCCGAGGCGTCGAGGTCGAGGCGCATTTCTTCAAGGAAGACTTTACGGACCAGGGAGTAGCCATTGGAATGGAACCCCGAAGAGGCGAGGCCCAGCAGCTTGTCGCCGGGGCGGATCGCCGTCCCGTCGACCCGCCGGCTCCGCTCGACGACGCCGACGCAGAAGCCGGCCAGGTCGTATTCGCCCGCGGCGTAGAAGCCGGGCATCTCGGCCGTCTCACCACCGAGGAGCGCGCAGCCGGCCGCCTGACAGCCGTCGGCGATGCCGCCGATCACCTGCTCGGCGACGCCGACCTCGAGCTTCCCGGAGGCGAAGTAGTCGAGGAAGAAGAGAGGCTCGCCGCCGCAGACGACCAGGTCGTTGACGTTCATGGCCACGAGATCGATCCCCACGCTGTCGTGACGGCCGGTGAGAAAGGCGAGCTTCAGCTTGGTCCCCACACCGTCCGTGCAGGAGACCAGCAGCGGTTCCTTGTAGCGGCCGGGGATGGCGCACAGGCCCGCGAACCCGCCGAGCCCCCCCATCACCTCGGGGCGGTGGGTGCGACGGACGTGCCCCTTGATGCGCTCGACCAAGAGGTCGCCGGCGTCGATGTCGACGCCCGCGTCCCGATAGCTGAGGCGCGTGGTCACGCCGACTCGCCGTCCGCGGACGCCACGGCGCGGCGGGACGGCCCTGCGTTGCTGATCGGGAGCGAACCGAAGCGCTCCACGAACCCCTTCAGCAGGCGGTCGAGCTCATCCTGCGGCTGCGGCGCCTCGGCGAAGCGGATCCAGCGCGCGCCCGCGCTCACCGCCCGCTCGAGCTGGCGCGCGCCGCGCCCGGCCACGAAGCGACGCAGCGTCTCGTCGGGATCGGAGCAGGCGTAGAGAACCATCGCGCTGCGCCCCGAGCGGTAATCCATCGCGCCCTCGGCGCGGGTCTGCAAGACGCCGGCGACTTCGGGGGCCGCGGTTCTTGCATCAGAGATCTTGTGCCAGGCTCCAAAATGCACGCGCGCAGCATAACAAACCACGCGCGGTTCGCTCAGTGTATTCTCCGGTTTCGCACGATGGCCTGGTACAAACGAGAGAACAGCGACGACGATCTTTCGGAGGAAAAGCGCAGCGTCCCGGTCGGGGTGTTCACCAAGTGCCCCGCCTGCCGGGCGGCCCTGCTCACGGCTGACCTGGAGAAGAACGACAACGTCTGCCCGCAGTGCGAGCACCACTTCCCTCTGTCGTCGGCGCGCCGGATCGAGCTGGTGCTCGATCCCGGCAGCTTCGTCGAGGCGGACGCGTCGATTGAAAGCGTCGACCCGCTCAGCTTCCGTGATTCGAAGAAGTACAGCGACCGGCTGCGGGCGGCCCGCCGGACGGCCGGCGGCGCCGACTCCCTGCGTTCCGGCTCGGGGCGGATCGAGGAGATCCCCGTCGAGCTGGGCGTCTTCGTGTTCGAGTTCATGGGGGGCTCGATGGGCTCCGTCGCCGGCGAGAAGATCACCCGGGTGTTCGAGCGGGCGCTCGAGCGCAAGGTCCCGGCGCTGATCTTCTCGGCCTCGGGCGGCGCGCGCATGCAGGAGGGGGTCCTCTCGCTGATGCAGATGGCCAAGACCTCGGCGGCGCTGGGGCGCCTGCGCGAGGCCGGGCTGCCCTACCTGTCGATCCTCCTGCACCCGACCACCGGCGGCGTCGCCGCCAGCTTCGCCATGCTGGGCGACGTCATCATCGCTGAACCGAAGGCGCAGATCGGGTTCGCCGGCGCGCGGGTCATCCAGAACACCATCCGCCAGCGCCTGCCGGCCGGATTTCAGCGCGCCGAGTTCCTGCTGGAGCACGGGTTCCTCGACGCCATCGTCCCCCGGAAGGAGATGCGCGCCACGCTGGCGCGGCTCCTGCGCCACCTCGGGACCCGCGCCCCCGCACAAGCGTAGGTTCGTTCGTGGCGCCATCGTCCGCGCGCTACGTCGACCTGCTGGCGCGGCTGGCGGGCGCGGCGCAGAGCCTGGGCGTCGACATGGGCCTCGGCCGCGTCCGCACCGCGCTGGCGCGGCTCGGCGATCCGCAGAAGCGATTCGCCGCCGTCCAGATCGCCGGCACCAACGGCAAGGGCTCGACCGCGGCGATGACCGAGGCGATCCTCCGTGCGGCGGGCCTGCGCACCGGCCTTTACACCTCGCCCCACCTGGCGAGGTTCACCGAGCGCATCCGGGTCGCCGGAGACGAGGTCGACGGCGAGCGGCTGGCCGCCCTCGACGCGCGGGTCGTCGCGACCGGCGTTCCGCTGACCTACTTCGAGATCGCCACCGTGCTCGGGTTTCTCGTCTTTGCCGAGGACGCCGTCGACGCCGCCGTCCTGGAGACCGGCCTTGGCGGACGGCTCGACGCCGTGACGGCCGCCGAGCCGCTGGCCACGGCGATCACCTCGATCGGCATCGACCACACGGCCTACCTCGGCACGACGCTGGCCGCGATCGCGCGCGAGAAGGCGGGCATCCTCAAGCCCAACGTCCCCTGTTTCCTCGGGCGGCTCCCCGAGGAGGCCCACCGCGAGATCGCCCGCCGCGCCGCGGAGGTCGGGGCGCCGCTGCGCCATTTCGGCTCTGACTTCTCGCCGCCGACAGGACCGCTCGGCCTCGGCGGTCCTCACCAGCGGGAGAACGCCGCGGTCGCCGTGGCGCTCGCGAGGGCCGTCGCGGCGCGGCTCGCCCGTCCGCTCGATGACGCCACGGTGGCGGAGGCGCTCGAAGGCACGACCTGGCCCGGGCGGCTCGAGCGCGTGGGACCCGACCTGCTGTTCGACTGCGCGCACAACGCCGAGGGTGCCCGGGCGCTCGCCGCCGCGTTGCCGGAGATCGCCGCCGGCCGGCGGATCGTCTTCCTGATGTCGGTCGCCGAAGACAAGGACGTTCGCGGCATTCTGGCGGCGCTGGGTCCGCTGGCGTACGCGCTGGTGGCGACGCGGGCCGACAGCCCGCGCGCGCTCCCCGCCGAGGCGCTCGCGACCGACGCGGCTCGGTTCATCTTCCGACGCGTCGCCGTCCCGGATCCGACCGCCGCGCTCGCCGAGGCGCGCCGACGTGCGGCCGGCGGGCTGGTGGTGGTCTGCGGCTCGATGTTCCTGGTCGGTCCGCTTCGGGCCGCGCAGCTCGGCGAGACCGTCGATCCGCAGCGCACCTCGGATCCGGTTTCGCCGCCGCGGCTGAACTGACCGCTACCAGCCGGCGACGTGGAGGCTGCGGGGGACGGCCTTGCGGCGCGGCGGAACGGGCTGGACGGCATAGGCGGTCTTGGCGGCCGCCGCCGGCTCGGTCTCGATGGTGAAGTAGAAGAGCCGCAAGAAGTTGTGGCGCCCGACGCGCTCGTGGCCGAACAGGCCACCGAGGACCTCCCACATGAAGTCGCCCGGCCGTTTGACGCCCGAGTCGTAGAAGGGGAAGACGTAACGGCGGTAGGTGCCGTCGGGGCGGCCGTCCGCCGCCAGCCCTTCGCTGTGATAGTAGTTCGGGAAGACCCAGGTCCCGACGTGGTTGGCGCTCTGCCGGCGGACGAAGAACGGGAAGACCACCGTCGTCCGATCCGGGCCTCGCTTGAAGTCCCAGAGCAGCGGGAAGCCGACCATGCTGACGTCGGTCGGCGTGCTGTGCCGGTAGAACAGCAGCGGCAGGATGACGGTGGTCGTGTCGTGCGTGACCTCGTCCGCGAACCGCCCGAAGATCGGCAGCAACATCGTCGTGCGCCCGAGGTGGTACTCGTGCAGGTCGTAATAGAGCGGCAACCCGAAATAAGCCGAGGTGGCGATGTCGCGGTAGTGCCAGAAGAGCACCAGCGTGCTGGAGAGCCCTGACTCGGGGTTCCCGCGCGAGACGTGCAGGAGCGGCGGGATGACGGTCGTCGTGGTCTCGGTCGCCTTGTTGGTGTGGCTGAAGACCAGCGGCGCCAGCATCGAGAACGAGCTCTTCGGGCTGTCGGTGTGCAGGATGGGACCCGCGTACCAGAAGTGCGACGGCCCGCGCCGGTGATAACCGGCGAGCAACGTGTAGAACGAGAGGTGATCCTGCCCGTGCCCCTCGTAGAACAGGGGCAGGAGGGCCTGCGAGGCGTCGCCGTTGGCGTCGTTGCGCGAGTACCAGGCGACCGGCAGGAGACCGCGCGTCCGCTCGGTCTTCTGGTGCGACCAGTAGAAGGGCCCGGCCAGCGTCGAGGCGCTGTCGGCGGCCGTGTTGGCGAAGTGCCAGAAGATCGGGAAGACGACGTCGCTGCGGCGGTCCTTCTTGACGTCCGACCAGTAGATCGGGAAGAGCGCGTTGACCGTCCCGCCCGGATCGCGGTCGTGGAAGAAGAGCAGGCAGGAGAACCAGTCCCGCGTCCCGTCGGCGCTCTTGCGCTGGAAGAGGAGAAGAGGCGGCACGACGGTCATCGTGCGCTGGCTGTTCTTGGCGTAGAGAAACAGCGGGAACAGGCCGACGGTGTGGGCGTCGGGGGTCGTGCGTTCGAAGTAGGGGCCCACGACGGTCGTCTGCCGACCGGCGAACGAGGAGTGCCAGAAGAGGGGCAGCAGGGCGTCGACCCCGTCGCCGTTGGTGCGCCGCATGCGGAAGTAAGAGGGGACGATCCAGGTGTCGCTCTCCTTGGCGTCGGCGTAGTGGCCGAAGAGCGGGATGATCCCCTGGCTCTTGTAACCGGGGCCCTCGACGCGGAACCAGGGGCCGACCTGCAACAGGCGCTGGCCGTCGGCGCGGCGCAAGACGTCGGTGTAGAGGAACGGCACGAACCCGGCGTCGAAGTTGCTGTTCTTGAACCAGACGTAGGGGCCGAGGAAGCCGCCGCTGCCGTTCGGCGTGTGCACGGAGGCGCCGAGCAAGCTGGCGAAGAGGTGCGTCCCGGCGTCGCGGTGGTAGTAGAACAGCGGGAAGACGGTCAGGCTCGTCTCGTCACTGCCGCCCGGCCGCGCGCCACGGCGGTAGTAGAACAGCGGAAAGAGCCCGTCGGTCGTCTCGCCGCCCCAATGCCGGTGCCAGTAGGGGCCGACGACCGTCGTCGACTTGTCCGCCGCGCGATCGGCGAAGTGAAAGAAGAGCGGCAGCAGCGCGAAGTGAGACCGGTCGTGGCCGATGCGCCAGTAGAGGAGGGGGATGATGGGGCCGATGGCGACGCTGGTCCCGTCGCGATCGCGCTCGACGAACCCGAGCGGCGTGATGGTCGCGCTCGTCCCCTGGCGCTCACTGGCGCTGTGAAAGAAGAGCGGGAACTGCACCGCGTAGCTCTCGCCGTCGTGATGGCCGTAGAAGAAGAGCGGCGTCACCGCGCCGTCGGAGCCATGTGGATCCTGGTGCGCGTAATAGAGCGGGAACAGGACGGTCGTCGACGAGCGCTCGCTGGCGAAGTGCCAGTAGAGCGGAAAGACGACGCCGTGACCGCGGCCGGCGTTCTCGCCGAAGTAGGCGATCGGAAAGAGGCCCCCGCTCCAGCCGCCGTTGGTGAAGTGACGCCAGTAGACCGGGCCGACGATGGTGCTGGTGTCACGCGGGCCCGAGCGATGCTCGAACAGCGGAAACAACGCCGTCGCGGTCGCGCCGGTCGCCGCGTCCCAGAAATGCCAGAAGAGCGGGAACAGGGTGGTGGTCGACCCCTGGGGATCGGTCCGCCGGTAGAAGAGCAGGCCGATGAGACGACCCATCGAGTCGGCGGCGCGATCTTCGTGGCTCAGATAGAGCGGGGTGAGCATCGTCCGCTCGCCGCCCCGATCCCGGTGGGCGAAGGAGAGGAACGGGACCGCGACCCAGGTGCGGGTCCCGGCGCGGTCGTCGCGGCTGTAGCCGCCGAGCGGCGTCACCAGGTGGGTGGCGAGGCCATGCTCCGCGCGATCCCAGTAGAAGAAGGGAACCAGCAGGCGGTGGGCGCGTCCGGTCTTTTCGTCGCCGCCGGTCCACCAGAGCGGAGGCAGGGTGTTGAAGTACCAGCTCCCCTCGCGGACGTGGACGTACGGCACGACCACCGTCGTGTTCGAGCTCGGGCTGCGGAAGCTCCAGACCAGCGGGAAGACGACGGTGGTGCCGTCGTCCTTCCCTTCGAAGTCCCACACCAGCGGGAAGAGGACGTGGTAGCTCGAGTGCGCCTTCTCGTCGCCGCCCCACCAGTAGAGCCAGGCCAGCGAGCGGCTGTACTCGGGCCCGTCACGGTGGGTGTACCCGAGCCAGGTGAGGAGCCGGTAACCGGTCTTGTGGCTGTTGTAATAAAAGAGCGGGAGGGCCAGCAGGCTGGCGTCGTCGGCGTGCCGCCAGTAGAAGTTGAGCGGCAGCGCGAAGGTGAAGGCGTGGCTCGCCGTGCGGGTGGAGAAGAAGAGCGGGAACCCGAGAATCGGTCGAGCGGGTCGGCGACCGCCACCACCAGTAGAGGTAGGCGGCCGCCCCGAAGGAGCTCGACGTCTCGGGGTTCTTGAACCGCAGCGTGCCGAGGATCGGCACCGCCCAGCTTCCGGTTCCCGACGCATAGAAGAGCGGAATGACGCCGAACGAGTGATGCCTCTCGCCGTTCTCCCCGTCCTGGCGCCCGCTGACGATGGGGCCGTACCAGGTGATGAGGCTGCGCTTCGCGCGATCCTCGAACCGCCAGTAGAACGGCGCGACGATCAGCGTGTCGGTGCTGGGACTCCAGTAGTGCCAGTAGAGCGGGGCCACGACGCGGTAGCCGGTCGCTCCCTTTTGCGACCAGTAGAGGCCGAGGAACTCGGTGAACCCACCGTCGCGGTAGTAGAGATAGGCGACGTTCGTCCGCAGCTGGATCGGCGTGCAGACGTTGGACTGGCAGATGTTGTCGCCGGTGCAGTCCTCGTCGCGCTGGCAGCTCTGGGGGGCCGGCGTGGCGGGAGCGCTGGCCGCCGGTGCGGGCGCCGTCTGGGTGGCCGGATCGCTCGGCGCCGTCGTCGCGGCAACTTTCCGGAACGGATCGAGGCGCAGCGGTCGCAGCGGTCCTGGAAACGCGCGGCTTCCGGCCGCGCGGCCGAACGGATCCAGCGCCCCCGCGCGCGCCGTTCCGGCAACGCAAACGAGGACGACCAGAGACGCGACGAGGACGAGAGGGCGGCGGTTCACGAAATCGGGGCGGTCCCTACTGCGGGGGGAGCGGGGGAAGCATCTTCCATTCGCCGTTCTCGCGAACGAAGGCGACCTCGCCGGTGTCGCTCTCGTCGCCCTTCTGGCGAAGGACCTTCAAGGTGGCGGTCTCCCCCTTGATCTTCGATTCCTTGATCTGGAACTTCGTCCCTTCGAACTCTTTCTGCATCTTCTTGATGCCTTCCTGCGCCTGACCGAGGCCCATCTGCGTCGCCAGCATCCCCTGGTACATGAGCGCGTAGCAGTCGATGGCCTTCTCGCCTGCGCCCTCGACCAGCGCCTTGCGCCAGCGCTCGAACGTCTTGTCCGGCGTCGAGAACTCGGCGCGCGGCGGCGGAAGCTGGAAGGAGATCGAACGGATCTTCTCCTTGGGTAGCTTCATGGTCTGGCCGTTGGCCTCGACGGTGTAGACGCCGTCGTAGTAGTGGATGATCTTGGCGTTCAGCTTGGTCTTGTCGACGAGCTCGACGGTCTCGGCGCGCGCGCCGGCGACGCCGAGCAGGCAGGTCCCAGCACGATGGCCGTCACCACCGCGAATCGTTTGTCGTAAGTCATGGTCGTCCCCGGCAATTCGACCGCGCGGGCCTAGAGCGAGATGCCCGGCGCGGGGAACTTGCTCGTCAGCTCCAGGACCTCCGACAGCACCTTCGCCGCCGTCGCGTCCGTGGGGTCACTGACCACCCTGTCAATCCACAAAGCAATCTGGCGCATCTCCGCCTCGCCCATTCCGCGGCTGGCCACCGACGGGGAGCCGAGCCGAATCCCCGACGGGTCGAACGGCTTGCGCGTGTCGTAGGGGACGGCGTTGTAGTTCAGCTCGATGCCGGCCTTGTCGAGCGCCTTGGCGGCGATCTTGCCCGACACGTTCTTGTTGGTCAGATCGATCAGCATCAGGTGGTTGTCGGTTCCGCCCGACACGACGTGGAACCCCTTGGACATCAGCGTCTCGGCCATCACCTTGGCGTCGGCCACGACGCGCTTGGCGTAGGTCTTGAAATCAGGCTGCGCGGCCTCTTTGAGCGCGACCGCCAGCGCCGCCGTGTTGTGCACGTGCGGCCCCCCCTGAATGCCGGGGAAGACCGCCTTGTCGATCGCCTGGGCGTACTCGGCGCGGCAGAGGATCATGCCGCCGCGCGGGCCGCGCAGCGTCTTGTGCGTCGTGGTGGTGACGACGTCGGCGTGCGGGATGGGCGAGGGGTGCACGCCGCCCGCGATGAGCCCGGCGATGTGCGCGATGTCGGCGCAGAACTTGGCCCCCACCTCGCGCGCGATCGAGCCCATGATCTCGAAGTCCCAGAAGCGCGAGTAGGCCGAGCCGCCGGCCCAGAGGAGGGCGGGGCGCTCCTTCTTGGCCAGATCCCGGATCTCGTCGTAGTCGAGGAGGCCCGTGTCCTTGCGGATGCCGTAAGGCACCGACGTAAAGTACTTGCCGCTGATCGAGACGCTCCAGCCGTGCGTGAGGTGGCCGCCCATCGGGAGCGCGAGGCCCATCACCTTGTCGCCTGGCTTGAGGAACGCCAGATAAACGGCCAGGTTCGCAGGTGACCCCGAGTAGGGCTGGACGTTGGCGTGGGCGGCGCCGAACAGCGCCTTGGCGCGGTCGATGGCCAGCGTCTCCAGGGGGTCGACGAACTCCTGCCCCTCGTAGTAGCGCTTGCCGGGGTACCCCTCGCTATATTTGTTGGTGAAGACGGAGCTCGACGCCTCGAGGACGGCCTTCGAGACGTAGTTCTCCGACGGGATCAGGCGGATCTTCGCGGCCTGGCGCCGTTCTTCGGCACGGCAGAGCTCGAAAACCTCGGGATCACTCGCGGAAAGCGCTTCCATCATGGCAGCGGAAGCTAGTCTCCCCTTGGGTCGTTCGTCAATGGCTCTTCCCTGGTTCGGACTTAGATGTAGGTGAATCTGGTATTTCGACCAGAAATGCGGCATTTAATGGTCCAGTTCGGCATGCAAAAGCTCCGCGGTGCGTTGATCGGCTACGGCTTCATCATGGAGAAGGGGCACGCGGCTGGTTATCAGCAGCGGGCAGCAGGCGCCGGTGGCGTGGAGGACGTGGAGATTCTGGCCATCGCGGACATCTCCCCCACGCAGCGGGCGGTGGCCCAGGCCGCCTGGCCCAACGCCCGCCTCTATGACGACGCGCGGGCGCTGCTGGCGGCCGAGGCCGACAAGATCGACTTCGTCGACATCGCCACGCCCCCCAGCGACCACGCGGAGATCGCCCTCGAGGCGCTCTCGCTCGGGCTTCACGTCCTGTGCGAAAAGCCGCTGGCGGCGTCGATCGAGGAGGCGCGCTCGATGCTGCGCCAGGCGGTCAAGTCCGAGCGGGTGATCTTCCCCTGCCACAACTACAAGCACGCGCCGGTGATCAAGACGGTGCGCGGTCTCCTCAAGACCGGCCGCATCGGCAAGGTCCACCTGGTGACGTTGCAGACCTTTCGCAATACCCACGCCAAGGGGGTCACCGGCTGGCGCACCGACTGGCGGCGCGAGCGGCGCTTCTCGGGCGGCGGCATCGCCATGGACCACGGCAGCCACACCTTCTACCTGGCGTTCGAGTGGCTGGGGTCGTACCCGACCGGCATCACCGCGCGGGCGGCGACGCTGGGGGCGTACGACACCGAGGACGACTTCGCCTGCAGCCTGCGCTTTCCGACCGGCACCGCCTCGGCCCACCTGTCGTGGAACGCCGGCGTTCGCAAGGTCCTCTACACGCTGCACGGCGAGCACGGCGCCATCCGCGTCGAGGACGACGACGTCGAGCTGGCGGTGCAAGAGCGTGGCGTCAGCGGGACCGGGCCCACGACCTGGACGTTCGAGCGCCAGGCGATCTCGTCCGACTGGATGGACTCCAGCCACGTCACCTGGTTCAACTCGCTGTTCGACGACTTCAAGGCGGCGATCGCCAAGCGCGAGTTCGTCGGCCGTGAGGCGGAGGAGGCGTTCCTCTGCGTGCAACTCATCTCGACGGCGTACGCCTCGGCCCGCGACGGCAGCCGCGAGCTTCCTCTGCCCGGCCTGGCCGCGCTGGCCGGCGACGACGTTTCGGACCGGATTTTGCGAAAGGACGGCGGGCGTGTCTGACCTCTACATCTCGATCGGCGTGACGAGCTTCTTCGTCTCGGCTCTCCTCGTCTACTTGATCCGCTCGGCGTTGATCGGTCGCGTCCGCCACGCGCGCACCGAGGCCGACGGCGGCAGCGTGTTCGTCAACAAGACGACGATGGAGATGGTCTACTGGATCATCGATCCGATGATCTCCTTCATCGCCGCCCTGCGGATCACCCCCAACATGGTCACCCTGGGCTCGCTCATTCCGGCCGCGGGGGCGGGCGTGGCCATCGGTTGTGGCTGGTTCGGGCTGGGGGCGACGCTGGCTGTTCTTGCGGCGTTCGGCGACATCATCGACGGCCTGCTGGCCCGCAAGATGGGCCTCTCGTCGGACGCAGGCGAGCTGGTCGACGCGGCGGTCGATCGCTACGGCGAGATGTTCTTCTTCGGCGGCCTCGTCTACTACTACCGCGATCACGATCAGGTCCTCTTCATCGTGCTGGCCGCCATCATCGGCTCCTTCATGGTCAGCTATACGACCGCCAAGGCCGAGGCGATGGGCGTCCCGGCTCCGCGCGGCGCCATGCGCCGGGGCGAGCGGGGCGCCTACCTGATGACCGGCGCGGCGTTCACGCCGCTCGCGAGCGCGTTGTTCGCCCGTTCGCCGTCGCTGGCCCTGCGCGAGGTGCCAATTCTACTGGCCCTGTCGATCGTGGCGGTGGTGGCGAACATCTCGGTCGTGCAGCGCCTCCTGGCCATCGCCACGCTGCTCCGCGAGCGCGAGGCGGCCAAGAAGGATCGCGGCGTCGCGCCGTTCGACGACGAGGCGATGGCGACGAAGCCCGACGTCCCGGTCGGGATGGTCTAGAGCACCACTTGACCGATCGACCGCCAGACCGCTCGGCGGAGGGCGCGCCGAAGGGGTTCTGGCAGTGGATGCGGCACCACGCGGCGTCAATCATCGCCACCGGCGCCGACTACTTGGTGATGATCTCCTGCGTCGAGCTCGTCGGGCTCAGCCCGGTGGCGGCCACGCCGCTCGGGGCGCTCTCCGGCGCCGTCACCAACTTCACGCTGGGGCGTCGGTTTACTTACAAGACGACGGAGGTCCCGGCCCCCAGCCAGGCCTGGCGCTATGCGCTGGTCTCGGCGGCCAGCCTAGGGTTGAACACGGCCGGTGAGTATCTCTTCCAGCACGTGCTCCACATCGAGTATCTCTTGGCCCGCATCATCAGCTCCGTGATCGTCAGCAACGCCTGGAACTACCCGATGCAGCGATATTTCGTATTCTCAGCTCCCGCGATCAAGAACGCCTGAGCGTCCGCCCCATCGCCCCCCCCATGAACCAGAGCCAACCGAAGAACCAGAACGCCTCCATCGTCACCTCCGTCCCCGGACCCGAGAGCCGCGCGCTCCGTGCTCGCGAGGACGCTCCACGCCGCGCCCGGCCTGCAGGGCTACGCGCTCATGGCGGGGATCGTCGTCGAGGAGGGGCGCGGGAGCGCGGTCACCGACGTCGACGGCAACGCCTATCTCGACTTCATCGGCGGCATCAACGTGAACGCGCTCGGGCACAGCCACCCGACGCTGGTGAAGGCGGTGCAGGAGCAGGCGGCCAAGGTGTCGGTCGGCTCCTTCACCTCGCGCGCGCGCGTCGAGCTCGGCGAGCGGCTGGCGGCCAAGCCGCCGGCCCCGGGCGTCCACCGGCTGCAGCTCTACTCGGGCGGCGCCGAGGCGGTCGAGAGCGCGCTCCGCCTCGCCAAGTGCCACACCGGCAAGTACGAGATGGTCAGCTTCTGGGGCGGCTTCCACGGCAAGACCATGGGCGCGCTGTCGCTCATGGGCTCGACCTTCAAGGACAAGCTCGGCCCGATGGTGCCGGGGTCGCACCAGATCCCCTACGCCGACTGCTACCGCTGCCCGGTCGGCCTTTCCTATCCGAGCTGCGGCGTCGCCTGCGCCGAGATCGGCCGCAAGCAGGTCAAGACCGCCGGCGCCGGCGAGATCGCGGCCGTGATCGTCGAGCCGATGCAGGGGACCGCCGGCAACGTCATCCCGCCGAAGGAGTTCCTGCCGGCGGTGCGCGCGCTGGCCGACGAGGTCGGCGCGCTGCTCATCGCCGACGAGATGATCACCGGCCTCGGACGCACCGGGAAGCGCTGGGGGCTCGACCACACCGGCGTCCGGCCGGACGTGGTGACGATCGGCAAGGCGTTCGGCGGCGGGTTTCCGCTGTCGGGGCTGCTCACCACCGACGAGATCGCGCAGGCCAAGCCCTGGGGAAATCCCTCGGGCTCGTCGTCGAGCTACGGCGGCAACCCGCTGGGGGCCGCGGCCGGCGCCGCCGCGCTCAAGATCATCGACGAGGAAGACCTGACGGAGAATTCGCGCATCGTCGGCGCGGCGCTCAAGCGCGAGCTGGAGGCGTTCGTCGATCGCTACCCGTTCGTCGGCTTCGTCGACGGGGAAGGGCTCCTCATCCGGATGGAGCTGGTCAAGGACAAGAAGACGAAAGAGCCGCTGCCGCGCCGGGTGACCGAGCGGATCTTCACCGAGGCGGTCAAGCGCGGCCTCTTGACGATGGCCTACTCGGCCAGCTTCCGGATCCAGCCGGCGCTCACCATCGACGAGGCGACGGCCAGGAACGGCGTCGCGATCCTGCGCGAGGTGTTCGACCTCGTCGAGCGCGAACGGCTCTGGCAGTGAAGCGGGCGCCCGGCGCCCCGCCGCCGCCGGCGCCGCCACCGCTCAAGGGTTGGCGCGACACCACCGCGCACGTCATCTCCGTCTGGTTCGGCTGCGGCCACGTGCCGTACATGCCCGGGCACGCCGGGACCATCGGCGCGATCCCGCTCTACCTGCTGGTGCGCCCGTACGGACCGCTGGGCGGTCGCCGCGGCGGCGCTCGTCGTCACGCTCGTCGGGATCTGGTCCTCGGGCGATCGTCGAGCGGCGGCTTCGGTTACAAGGACCCGCAGATCGTCTGCGTCGACGAGGTCGCCGGCGTGCTCGTCACCTGGATCGCGGCGCCGCCGACCTGGCGGGCGCTCATCGTCGGCGGGCTGGCGTTTCGCCTGTTCGATCAGATCAAGCCCTGGCCGGCCCGCGCGGCGGAGCGCCTCGGCGGCGGCGCCGGCGTGATGCTCGACGACGTCGCCGCCGGCGTCTGGGGCGCCGCGCTGGTCATCGCCGGCCGCGCCCTCGGCTGGCTCTAGCCTCAGCGGCTTCGGCCCGACAGCACCAGCGCCACGCCGCCGAGCACGGCGGTTCCCGAGAGCAACAGGCGGGGGAGATCTGCTCGTGTAACAACACGACGCCGCCGACCGCCGCGATCACCGGAACGCTGAGCTGCACGATCCCCGCCTGCATCGCGGTGAGCCCGCGCAGAGCCCGGTACCAGATGGCGTAGCCGAGCCCCGAGGTCACGATCCCCGAGAACGCTCCCAGTTCGGCCCCACGCGCGGTCAGGTGGAGCGCGCTCGTCTGCGTTGCGCCGACGACGAGCGCGAGCGGTGTTGCCCAGAGAAAGCTACGCGCGTTGGTCGCCAGTGGATCACTGGCTCGCTTTCCCGCCAGCGAGTAGACGCCCCAGGCGACACCGGCGATCACCATCAGCGCCGTGCCGACAGGATCGGGGCGGGTCGCCGCCGGCAGCACCAGCCAGGCGAGGCCGCCCGCCGCCAACGCCAAGCCGGTCCAGACGCGGAGGGTGGGGCGCTCGCCACGCGCCAGCCCCCATCCGATCATGGTGAGCTGCACGCTGCCGAACAGGACGAGCGCGCCGGCCGCGGCGCCGATGCGCAGGTAGGCGAACGAGAAGGGGACCGCGTAGCCGAACAGGGCCAGGGGGCCGACGACGCCGGGGCCGCGAAGCGGCCGCCAGCCACCCGCGCGGATCCGCACCAGGAGGGCCAGCGCCGCCGCTCCGCTGCCGAGGCGTATGGCGGTGTAGCTGGTGGCGTCGATCAGATGGCCGGCCAGCGCCATCCGGTTCAGCAGCGAGTTCGCCGCGAACGCGACGAGCGCGAGCAGCGTGAGCACGATCGTCTCAGGGGCCCGCACGGCCGCAGTGTATACCGCCCGGGCCCCGCCTCCCCGGACAGCCAGCGTCGCTGATCACACGCTCATCACCTCGACACGGCACCGATCGATGAGCGCACGCCACGTGGCGTTCGGCTGCCACATCAGGTGCACGAGCGCTTCGGCGCGGGCGCGCGTCCAGCCGAGGCGCAGCTCGCCGTAGAGCGCGACGAAGGCGGAGACGCGGAAGTTCGCGGCACAATGCACGAAGACCTTGCGGTCCCTCCACCCGTCCATCGCCGTGACGAACGCGCGGAAGTCTTCGACCGTGGGAGCGTCGAACTTCACGGGAATGTGGCGGTAGGCCAGGCCGAGGGACGCCACGGCGCCCGCCTCGTCGGGTAGGCAGTACTTCGGATCGAGAAGGCCGAGGTTCACGACGACGGCGTAACCGGCAGCCGCGATGTCGGCGAGCTGCGCTTCGGTCGGCTGTCCCGCGGTGCCGAGGCGATCGTCAATCGACCGATAGTTCTTGATGTCGGTGAGCGCCATCCACGGAACGATAGCGCGTCCAGCCACCAGGCTAGCCCGTCGAGGCCTGCCCCTTTGGCCAGCTCAGGAGCCGAGCTCGACGCGCGGCGGCCCCGGAGTCTCGTCGCCGTTCCCGTTCCCGTTTGTGCCCACCGTGGCGCTGTCCCAGGGGATCTCGGGGAGCTTGGGGCTGGAGCGCGGGCGCACGATCGTCAGCACGGCGGGAAGCACGATGACGGCGGTGGTGAGGCAACAGATCTCGCCGAGCACCGCCAGGAGGCCGAAGAGAAACAGGCCCACGTTCTGGGCCACCAGCAGCGAGGAGTAGCCGATCACGGTGGTCAATGAACAGAGGCCGACGGCGCCGCCGGTCCCGCGCACGGCCGCCACCACGTCGCGCCCGCCGTCGCGCAGGTAGCGCGCCATCACGTTGACCGCGTAGTCGACGCCGATGCCGAAGGTGATCGGGAAGGCGATGAAGTTGACGAAGTTGATCTTGATCCCGAGCTTCATCGTGACCGCCAGCAGCCACAGGACGCCGACCATCAGGGAGCCGATGACGAAGGGCGTGGCCAGGCTGCGCCGGAAGATGAGAATCACCGTCGCCACGACGCCGAGGAACGCCAGCAGCGACGCCAGCGGGCCGTCCCGCACCATCGACGAGATGATGTCGAACGACAGCGCCGGGCCGCCCGCCACGCGCCCGGGCCGCCCGCCGAGCGCGACGGGGGCCTGGGCCGCGGTGCGCAGCTCGCGCACGAAGGTGGCGATCGTCTCGCCCCGCCACCAGCTCTCCGCCGGGTTGGGATAGACCAGCACCGTGCGTCCGACCGCCCCGTCTCGTTCGCGGAGGCCCCGCGTGATGACGTCCGGGACCTCGTCGGGACGAATCGGCGCCCTGCTCGGCGGCGCCTCCTCGAGGCCGATCAGTCGGTCGAGCTTCTGCCGATCGGTGGCCGTCATGTTGGAGCGGACGTGGGGCGTCATCTTGCGGCGCACGACCGCCAGCTCCGCCTGCTTCTCCGCCTCGTCGGGGGGCACGACGTCGTCGTAGGTCCGGATGGAAGCAATCATGGAGGCGAGCGGCGGGTGCGACGCCTGCTCGCGCAGCCGTGCCGTCACCGCCCGCGCCTCCGCCTCCGAGTCGGTCAGGATCACCGCCGGCGTCAGGTAGCGCCCGAGCAGCGTGTCCATCCGCTTGCCCCAGTGCCCTTCGCCCGACTTCCAGGTGTCGCGCCGCCGCAGCCGCGAGAAGTCGAACTCCAGCTGATCGCGTCCGAAGTGCCGCACCTCCCAGACCGCCCCCAGCGTGAGCACGAGCGCGGCGCCGGCGAACAGCCAGGGGCGGGCGCCGACCGCGCGGGCGATCCCGCCGACGAGGCGCCCCGAGTGGCGGCGCACGCTCGGCGCGTGCCGACCGCGGTCGAGCCAGCTCAAGAGCGGCGGCATGAGCAGCACGGTCGTCCCCCAGGCGAACGCCATCCCCAGGCCGCCGATCACCCCGAACTGCCGGAAGCCGCGGAACTGCATGGCGACCAGCGACGCGTAGGCGACCCCCGCCGCCAGCGCCGCCGACAGCGTCCCCCAGCGCGTCCCCCACAGCGCCACGACCAGCGCCTCCTCGACGGTCTTCCCCTGCCGGCGCGACTCGAGGTAGCGCGCGAGCTGGATGATGCCGAAGTTGATTCCGTTGCCGATGATGATCGATCCCAGGAACGCCGTGTTCGAGTTGAGCTCGGTGATCCGGAAGGGCGGCAGGCTGGCGAGCCCGAAGGCGTAGACGGCCGACAGCGCCAGCGGCAGGAACAGCGCCGGGATGCTGCGGGTCCAGCCGTAGAAGAGGACGATGGCCAGCAGCACGGCCACGATGACCAGCACCGACGAGAGCGTCAGGTCCTGGACCAGCGCGGCCATCTCCTCGGCCGAGATGGCGACGTCGCCGGTCAACCCGACCTGCATCCCGGGGGCGTAGGCGCCGGTCCCGCCCAACGCCCGCATGTCATCCTCCACCTTGTGGATGAGGGCGGCGGCCTGTCCGGCGCTGGTCGAAAAGCCGCCCACCTCGATCAACATCAGCGTCAGGCCGAGCTCGCGGTTCGAAAACCGGTTCCCCTCGAGGTCCCCACCGCCGAGCTGGCCGGCGTACTTGTGCTCGATGTCGCTGAAGTCGAGCGCCGGCGCCGGCTCGTCGGCGTCGAGGAGCGTGTCGGTCTGCTTGCCGTACTCCCAGTGAAGGCGGTCCTCGATCCGCCCGCGGATCGTCTTCAGATCGTCGAGCGCCATCAGGCTGCCGGCGTGCTTCTCGACGAAGGCGCGCTCGGCGGCGTAGCCCGTGCGGACGTCGCTGACTTCGCTCTTGGGATAGCGCCGGACGCGCGCGGCCAGATCCTCCAGGAAGCGCTCGCCCGCCGGCAGGTGTTCGGGAGCCCCTACGTCGACGATGACGCCCAGATACTGCAGGCCTGCCATGCGGCTTCGCAGCTCCTGGATCGCCACCACGCTCGGGGCGTCGCGCGGCAGAAGCTCCTCGATGTCGCTGCGCAGATGACCGTAAAGAGAGATGGTCCGCCAGACCGCCGGAAGCGCCGCGCAGAGCGCGATCGCCCAGAGCAGCGCGCCATGGCGAAGCGTCCAGGCGACGAAACGGCGGGTACGGGGGCCGGGCGCAGGTGAGGGGGAATCGGGGGGCACGTTGGGGGCGGCGCTCGCGGCGCCCCATGATACCGAAGAGCCGCCCCGAACGCCCGAAAGCTCGCGCATTGCAATCCCGCGGCCGAGGCCGGGCTCGGGCCAGGTCTTCAGAGGATCCAGGATGAAAACGGCCATGGTATGTTGGGCGGCTCAGTGCCGTTCGTCCCCGACCGTGGAGGTTTTCTCGATCTGGCCCGTCGTGGCCGGATCGCCTTCGTCTACCGCGAAGTGCTGGCCGACACCGACACCCCGGTCTCGGCCTACGCCAAGCTGGGCCGCGGGCCTTATTCGTTCTTGCTGGAGAGCGTGGTCGGCGGCGACAAGTGGGCCGCCTACAGCTTCGTCGGCGTCCGTCCGCGCGCGGTCGTCCGGGCGCGCGGCGCCGAGGTCGAGGTGCTCACCTCGGTCGACGGGGAGATGCGCGTCACCGAACGGGCGCGCGCCGAGCGGCCGCTGCAGTTTCTCGACGCCTACCTGGCCAAGCTGGCGCCCGCGGTGCCGCCGGGCCTGCCGCGCTTCTTCGGCGGCGCGGTCGGCTGGCTCAGCTACGACGCCATCCGCGGCTTCGAGCGCCTCCCCAGCACCAAGCCCGACGAGCTGGGCGTGCCGGAGATCTGCTTCGCGCTGACCGACACGGTCGTCATCTTCGACAACCTGCGCGGGACCGTGAAGGTCGTGGCGGCGGTCGACGTCAACGTGGATGGTCAGGGCGATCCGGGGCGCGCCTACGACGACGCCTGCGGCCGGATCGACGCGGTGCTGGAGCGCCTGGCCCGCCCGGCGCCGCCGCTGCGGGTGCTCGAGCCGCTGCCCGCGCCTGTCCCGAACGCGCCGCGTTCCAACGTCACCCAGGAGCAATATGAGGCCGGGGTGCGGCGCGTGCAGGAGTACATCCTGGCCGGCGACGCGTTTCAGGTCGTCTACTCGCAGCGCTTTCAGGTGCCGCGCGCCGGGGTCGACCCGTTCGACGTCTACCGCGCGCTGCGGGTGATCAACCCGTCGCCCTACATGTTCCACCTCGAGTTCCCCGAGGCGATCGTCACCGGTGCCTCGCCCGAGGCGCTGGTGCGCCTGGAAGGCGCCGAGGTCGAGGTGCGGCCGATCGCCGGGACGCGCCGGCGCGGCGCCACCGTCGAAGAGGACGCCGCGCTCGAGACCGAGCTGCGCAACGATCCGAAGGAGCGCGCCGAGCACGTCATGCTGGTCGACCTCGGGCGCAACGACGTCGGGCGGGTCTCCGCGCCCGGGACGGTCCGGGTCAACGAGCTGATGGCGGTCGAGCGCTACTCGCACGTCATGCACCTGGTGTCGAACATCCGCGGGACGGCGGCGCCGGGGATCCGCGCCGCCGACGTCGTGCGCGCGGCCTTCCCGGCCGGGACGCTGTCCGGCGCCCCCAAGATCCGGGCGATGGAGATCATCGAGGAGATCGAGCCGTCGCGGCGCGGGATCTACGGCGGCGCCGTCGGGTATGTGTCGTACACCGGGAACCTGGACCTGGCGATCGCCATCCGGACGCTGGTGACCCTGGGCGACACGATCAATGTGCAGGCGGGCGCCGGGATCGTCGCCGACAGCGTGCCGGCCCAGGAGCACCTCGAGTGCGTGAACAAGGCGCGCGCCGTGCTGAGCGCCGTCGAGGTCGCGCGGCGCGGATCGGTCACGACCGAAGGGCGAGGGCGTTAGTCATGCTGCTGGTGATCGACAACTACGACTCCTTTACCTACAACCTGGTTCAGTACCTGGGGGAGATGGGGCAGGACGTTCGCGTCGTGCGCAACGACGAGCTCCCGGCCGCGGAGATCGCCGCGCTGGCGCCGTCGCACATCGTGATCTCGCCGGGCCCCTGCACGCCGAACGAGGCCGGCATCAGCCTGGAGGTCATCAAGACCTACGCCGGGAAGATCCCCATCCTGGGCGTCTGCCTCGGGCACCAGGCGATCGGCCAGGCCTTCGGCGGCAAGGTGGTCCGCGCCGCGCGCGTGATGCACGGCAAGACGTCGCAGATCTCCCACGACGGCAAGGGGCTCTTCACGGGGCTGCCGAACCCGTTCCAGGCGACCCGCTACCACTCGCTGCTGATCGAGCGCGCCAGCGTCCCCGATTCGCTGGACGTGACGGCCCAAACGGTAGAGAACGAGATCATGGCCGTCAGGCACAAGACGCTGCCGGTGGAGGGCGTTCAGTTCCACCCCGAGTCGTTCCTCACGACGTCGGGCAAGGACCTGCTCCGCAACTTCATCGAGAAGAAAGGTCGCCCATGACCGGGACGACCGGCGCCGCGCCGATGACGATCCGCGAGGCGCTCGCCCGCGTCATCGATCGCCACAACCTGACCGCCGAGCAGATGGCCGAGGTGGTCGGCGAGATCATGGACGGCCAGGCGACGCCGGCCCAGATCGGCGGCCTCTTGGTCGCGCTGCGCATGAAGGGGGAGACGGTCGACGAGATCGTCGGCGCGGCCCGGGCGATGCGCGCCCGCATGGTCAGCGTCGACTTCGCCGCGGATCCGATGGTCGACACCTGCGGCACCGGCGGCGACGGCTCGCGGTCGGTCAACGTCTCGACGATCGCCGCGTTTCTGGTGGCGGGCGCCGGCGTGGTGGTGGCCAAGCACGGCAACCGCGCGCAGTCGTCGCGCTCGGGCTCGCACGACGTCATCGAGTCGCTCGGGCTCGACCCGGCCCCCAGCCCCGAGACGGCGGCGCGCTGCCTGCGCGAGGCGAAGCTCGCCTTTCTCTTCGCCCCGGCGCACCACGCGGCGACCCGGCACGTGGGGCCGCCGCGCAAGGAGGTCGGCGTCCGGACGATCTTCAACCTGCTCGGCCCGCTGACCAACCCTTGCGGCGCGAAGTTTCACGTCAACGGGATCTTCAGCCGCGAGCGGTGCGAGATCCTGGCCGAGGCGCACGGCGCCCTCGGGTCGAAGCGCGCCATGGTCGTCCACGGCGCCGGCGGTCTCGACGAGTTCGCGCCGGCCGGGAGCACCTTCGTCGCCGAGCTGGCCAACGGCGACGTCCGCACCCACGATCTGCGCCCGGCCGACTTCGGCCTCGACGAGAGCGATCCGCTCGGCCTGCGCGGCGGCGAGCCGGCCGACAACGCGCGCATCGCCCTGGAGATCCTGCGCGGCGGCGGCCCGGAGGCGGCCGTCAACGCGACGCTGATGACCGCGGGCGCCGCGCTCTACCTGGCCGGCGCGGCGACCGATCTGCGCGCCGCCACCGCGACCGCGCGCCAGGTGCTGACCGGCGGTGGTGGGCTGGCCGTTCTGGAGACGCTGCGCCGGATCGCGCCGCGCCCCGCGTCGGCGTCATGATCCTCGACGACATCCTGGCGCGGACCCGTTCCGATCTCGCCGATCGCAAGCGGCGTCGCCCGATCGCCGCGCTGGAATCGGAGGCGGTGCGCCGGCCCGCCGCCCGCAGCCTGGCGCGCGCGCTGCGCCGCCCGGGCGAGGTGACCTGCATCGCGGAGTTCAAGCGCAAGTCGCCGTCGGCGGGGTGGATCGCCGAGAAGGCCACGCCCGCCGAGATGGCACGCGCCTACGCCGCCGGTGGGGCGCGCGCCATGTCGGTGCTCACCGATGGGCCTTTCTTCGGGGGCAGCCTCGACGACCTGGTGGCAGCCCGCGCGGCTTCCGAGCTGGTCATCCTGCGCAAGGACTTCATCGTCGATCGCTACCAGGTCGTGGAGGCGCGGGCGGCGGGCGCGGACGCGATCCTGTTGATCGTCAGCGCGCTCGGCGACCTCGATCTGGCGGCGCTGCTGTCGGCGACGCGCGAGATGGGCCTCGAGGCGCTGGTCGAAGCGCACGACGCCGACGAGGTGGCGCGCGCCGTGGCGGCCGGCGCCGGCATCATCGGGATCAACAACCGCGACCTGCGGACCTTCACCGTCGATCGCGAGCTGGCGGCGCGGCTGCGCCCGCGCGTCCCTGACGAACGGGTGATCGTCGCTGAGTCGGGGATCCGCGACGCCGGCGACGTCGGGCGGCTGCGCGCCGCCGGCATCGACGCCATTCTGGTCGGCGAGACGCTGATGCGCGCGCCCGATCCGACGGCGTCGCTGCGGGCCCTGTTGGCATGACGGCGTCGTGAACCTCCTGGTCAAAATCTGCGGCGTCACCTCTGCCAAGGACGCCGCCATGGCCGCCGACCTCGGGGCCGACGCGATCGGCGTGAACTTCTGGCCGGGCTCGAAGCGCTACGTCGATCCCGCCGACGCCGCTCCGATCCTGGCCGCCATTCCAGCCGGGATCCTCAAGGTCGGGGTCTTCGTCAACGAGCCCGAGGAGGAGGTCGCGTTCCGGATGGACGACCTCGGCCTCGATCGCGTGCAGCTGCACGGCGACGAGCGGCCCGGCGACTACCTGCATCTCGACCCGCTGCGGCTGATTCGGGCCGTTCGTGTTCGGGATGCGGCCTCGTTCGCTGCGGCGTCGGGATGGAAGCCGTCGCTCTGGCTCTACGACGCGTTCGTCGAGGGCTTCGGCGGTGGCGGCGTGCCTGCGCCCTGGCCGCTCATCGCACAGCAGGCGCGCCGCCCGTTCTTGCTGGCCGGCGGCTTGACGCCCGACAACGTCGCGGCTGCCATCCAGACCACGCGCCCGGACGGCGTCGACGTCGCCAGCGGCGTCGAGCGGTCGCCGGGCGTCAAAGATCCGGCCAAGCTCGCTGCGTTCATCGCCGCCGCGCGCGCTGCGATATAGTTCCGCGCGCGATGTCATCACCACCCTCCGCAACACCGACGCCGGGACGCTTCGGCTCCTTCGGCGGCCGCTACGTCTCCGAGATCCTGATCCCCTCGCTCGACGAGCTGACGGCCGCCTGGGCCGCCGCCTCGGGCGATCCCACCTTCTCCGAGGAGCTCAACCGCCTGCTCTCCGACTACGTGGGGCGTCCGACGCCGCTGGGGTTCGCGGCGCGTCTGTCGGCCGAGGTCTCCCGCGAGGCGAAGCGCAACGTGCGCATCTATCTCAAGCGCGAGGACCTTTGCCACACCGGCGCGCACAAGATCAACAACTGCATCGGGCAGCTCCTGCTGGCCCGGCGGATGGGCAAGACCCGCATCATCGCCGAGACCGGCGCCGGCCAGCACGGCGTGGCCACCGCCACCGCCTGCGCGCTCTTCGGCCTGCCGTGCGAGATCTACATGGGCGCGGTCGACGTCGAGCGCCAGGCGCTGAACGTCCTGCGGATGAAGCTGCTCGGCGCGCAGGTCCACGCCGTCAAGGACGGGACCGCGACGTTGAAGGACGCCATGAACGAGGCGCTGCGCGACTGGGTCACCAACGTGCGCACCACCCACTACGTGATCGGCTCCGTCGCCGGCCCGCATCCGTACCCGCTGCTCGTGCGCGAGCTGCAGGCGGTGATCGGCCGCGAGGCCCGCGCGCAGATCCAGGAGGTCGAGGGGAAGCTCCCCGACGCGCTCGTCGCCTGTGTCGGCGGCGGCTCGAACGCCATGGGCCTCTTTCACGCCTTCGTCCCCGACAAGCCGGTCAAGCTCTTCGGCGTCGAGGCGGCCGGCGACGGAATCGACACCGCCCGCCACGCCGCGACGCTGATGCGCGGGCGCGTCGGCGTGCTGCACGGAGCGCGCTCCTACGTTCTCTGCGACGACGACGGGCAGATCTCCGAGGCGCACTCGATCTCCGCCGGGCTCGACTATCCGGGCGTCGGCCCCGAGCACTCCTTCTTCAAGGAGACCGGCCGCGCGAGCTACCTCGCCGTCACCGACGACGACGCCATCGGGGGCTTCAAGCTGCTGGCGCGCACGGAGGGGATCCTCTGCGCGCTCGAGAGCGCCCACGCCATCGCCGCGCTCCCCCAGGTGGCGGCGACGCTCCCCGAAGGCGCGGTCATGATCGTCAACGTCTCGGGCCGCGGCGACAAGGACATGGGGACGCTGTCGGCCCGCCTCGGGGTGACGGCGTGAGCTCGGCGCCGCGTCTGGCCAACCGGTTCGCGCGGGCCCGCGCCGAGAAGCGCGCCGCGCTGATCGTCTATCTGACCGCCGATGATCCCGACGGCGCGACCAGCCTGCGTCTCATGCGCGCCGCCGCCGAGGCGGGGGCCGACGTCATCGAGATCGGGATCCCCTGGAGCGACCCCTCGGCTGACGGCAAGGCGATCCAGGCCGCGATGCACCGGGCGCTCGGGCGGGGCGGGGGGCTGCGGCGTGCGCTCGGCCTCTGCAGCGAGCTGCGCGCCGCCTGTCCCGACGTGGGGCTGGTGCTGTTCGGCTACGCCAACCCGATCCTGGTGATGGGCGTCGACGTCTTCGCGCTGAAGGCGCGCGACGCGGGCGCCGACGGCCTGCTCTGCGTCGACTATCCCCCGGACGAAGATCGCGCGCTGCCGACCGCGCTCGCCCGCGAGGGGCTCGACTTCGTGCCGCTCCTGGCGCCCACCTCGACGGATGCCCGCATCGATCTGGCGCTCGCCGCCGCCGGCAGCTTCGTCTACTACGTCTCGATGACCGGAACGACCGGCACCGCGCTGACCGATCTCGAGGGGCCGCGGGCCAAGGTCGCCGCCATCCGCGAGCGCGGGGGCGGCAAGGTCCCCATCGCCGTCGGGTTCGGCATCCGCACGCCCGAGGCGGCGCGGGCCGTCGCCAGCTTCGCCGACGCGGTCGTCGTCGGGGCCGCCGCCGTCGAGATCGTCGAGCGGGCCGCCGCCGCGAAGCGCGATCCGGTCCCCGAGATGAGCGCCTTCGTCCGCTCGCTGCGCCAGGCGGTCGGCGGCAGCGGGTAATTCGGCCGAAAAGCGGGGAGTTTCCGCTTGGGGCGATTTTCGGCTTCGGTTATCGTCGCGGCCAGGAGGGGTCCCCCCATGAAACATCTGCGAACCATCGGAACCGCCGTCTTTGCAGCTCTCGCCACCCTGGCCGGCAGCGCCGCCGCCCAGACGCCGAGCGCCGGCCCGCCGCCGCCGCCAGCCGCGGCGATGCCCGCCAAGCCTGCCCCCGCGCCCGTCGCCGCGAAGCCGGCGGCAGCTCCGGCGGTTGCCCCGGCCCCTGCGCCCGCTGCCGCGAAGCCGGCCGCCGCCGCCGCGCCCGCACCGGCCGCCGGCAAGCCCGCTGTCGCGGCTGCGCCCGCCGCGCCGCCGGCGCCGAAGCCGGCCGCGGAGCTCGATCAGCTGAAGATGTTCGAGGCGACCTGGAGATGCGAAGGGAAGCAGCCGGCCGGCCCGATGGGACCGGAGCAGGACTACAAGTCCACCTTCAAGGGGAAGAAGGACGTCGAGAGCTTCTGGATCGCCTTCGAGTACAGCCAGAAGAAGTCGAAGGCACACGCCCTGCCGATCATCGCCAAGGGCTATCTCGGCTACGATCCGGCGGCCAAGAAGTACGTCACGCTGGGCGTCGACAACATGGGCGGCTCGGTCACCGAGTCGTCGCCCGGGTGGGAGGCCGACAAGCTGACCTTCACCGGCGACGGCCAGATGGGCGGCCAGAAGATCAGCTTCCGCGAGACCTACACGAAAAAGGGCGACAAGGAGATGATCTGGTCGGGCGAGATGAAGATGGGGAAGGACTGGATCCCCGTCGGCACCGACACCTGCAAGAAGTAACGAGAAGCTGATCGCATGGACGAAGCCGGGCTCTGCCCGGCGGAGTCCGTCGCGGGGGGGCCGGGGGACCCTCTCAGGGTCCCCGGAGATCAAGGACGGCGTCCGCCTGCGCGGGGGCGCCGTCCTTGACGTCCACCTCCGCGGTCGAGGTCACGCCGGCGCCCTTGCCGTCGACGGGCTCGTGCCACAGGTCGACGGTGTAGTGCCCGGCGGGGACGTCCTTGATCGCGAACTTCCCGTCGGCGCCGGTGACGGCGAAGTAGGGGTGCTCGAAGACGTAGAGCCAGGCGTTCATCCAGGAGTGGCCCGCGTCGCACTGCAGGCGCACGAGGCCGGGCCTGGTCAGCTTGGTCGGCAGTCGCTGGTCCTTGATCGGCATCGCGACGTTGAACGTCTGCACCGGTCCGATGCTGCCGTGCACGTTGTGCAGGACGCGGTCGCTGTTGACGATCGTCAATGATGTCCCCACGGTGACCGCCTGGACGTGCGGTTTGTAGGCGCACCCCACCTGGTCGATGGCGGCGCCCGCGGTCGGCGGCGGCGGCGACGCCGGCTTGGGCAGGCGCAGCGACACGACGACATTGCGGAGCGCGCCGCCCGCCCCGACGATCACCGCCTCGTTCGGCTTGGTCGCGCCGCACACGGCGCTGTCCTTCACCACGGCGTGAGGCGGCAGCGCCGGAGGCGCGCCAGCCAGCTTCACCGTCCCCTCGACGACACCCGCGGAGGCGGCGGCGGGAAGGAGCCAGAGCGCCAACGACAGCAGTCGCCTCGCGCGCGTCGCGTGTCTGCCATCCCGTGGCGTGTTCATTTGCCCGGCCCGATGGCGCCGACGCGGGTTCGCAGCTCGGTGACGACGTCCGGTCCCAGCTCGGCCGTCATCCGCGTGATGATCTCGGCGCGCATCAAGACCAGCTCGTGCGCCAGTGCCGCAGAGGCGACCCGCACCAATAAAGTCGTCCCGGCCAGCCGCTCTGGTTGCGTGCGGGTGCGGAGCATCTCGCCGACCGCGCGCGCATAGCAGTCGAACACCCGGAACTCGCGCGCGCGGCCGCTGCCACCGAGGCGGGCCAGCACCTCGCCCATGAGCGCGTCGCTGGTGACGGGGGCCGGCGCTTGTGGGCGCACCGGTCCGCGTGCGCGCGGTCGTCGGTAGGGGCGCGAACCAAAGCGAGGAGCGTCCGCGGGCATCCGGGCAGGATACGGGTCCCCTCCGTGAGATGGCAACGGCGAAAGCGGCAAAGGAAGAGTGCCGGCGCTATCATCGCGGCATGTCACGGGAGATCATCTCGACCGCCGGCGCCCCCAAGGCGATCGGCCCCTATTCCCAGGCGGTGATCGCGCCCGCCGGACGGTTGCTGTTCTGCTCGGGGCAGATCCCCCTCGATCCGAACAGCGGCGAGATGGTCGGCGCCGGCGACGTCCGCGCCCAGGCCGAGCGCGTGCTCGAGAACCTTGGCGCCGTGCTGGTCGCCGGAGGCGCGTCTTTCGGCGCGGTGGTCAAGACGACAGTCTTCCTGGCCGACCTGCAGGACTTCGGCGCCGTGAACGAGATCTACGGTCGTTACTTCCCGACCAACCCACCGGCGCGGGCGACGGTTCAGGCCGCCGGCCTGCCCAAGGGCGCCCTGATCGAGATCGACGCAATCGCCGCGCTCGGCGCCTGAACGGCGGCCGCGTCGACGACGGGAGGGGCCGGGACCTCGGCCAGCGCCGCCTTCCAGTCGGCGAAGCGGCCGCCGGCCCGGGCGGCCCTGGCGGCGGCGCGCCCGGCGGCGAAGCCACCCTGCGCCAGCCGGTACTCGACCCAGGCCCACTTCGGCGAGGTCGGTCGCAAAATCACGCGTCCCTTCACCGCCCTCCGCAGGCGGGCCAGGCA
This sequence comes from uncultured Pseudomonadota bacterium, assembly GCA_963819375.1. Classification (GTDB taxonomy): domain Bacteria; phylum Myxococcota_A; class Polyangia; order Fen-1088; family Fen-1088; genus JADGRB01. The sequence goes on from CAWFVU010000002.1 coordinate 770,044, forward strand.
ATCGTCGAGGACGTCGATCGACTCGAAGGCCGAGCCGTCGAGCGGGGTCTTTCGCTTGGCGACGAAGGGCGCGATCCCGAGGACGACCTTGCGGGCGACCTTGGCCAGCTCTTGCGAGAAGCGCCCCAGCTCGTCGATGTCGGCGTCGGTCTCGCCGGGGACGCCGAGCATCATGTAAAGCTTGAACTGTGACATTCCATGCTGGCGCGACAGCTCGGCGGCGCGCAAGAGGTGCCTCTCCTTGGTCTTGCGCTGGATGATGTCGCGCATCCGCTCCGAGGCGCCGTCGGCGGCGGTGGTCAGCGTCCTGTAGCCGCCCCGCTTGAGGAGGCCCACGATCTCGTCGTTCAGACGATCGGCGCGCAGGCTGGAGATCCCTACCTCCCGCCCGCCGTCGACGATGTGGCGCAGGATCTCCGGCAGCCCCGGGTGGTCGGTCACCGCGGCGCCCACCAGGCCGACCCGCCGGACGTCCGAGGGGATGAGCGACGCCACCTTGGCCGGGGCGACGAGGCGCATGCCGCCGTTGGTCGATCGGCGCATCACGCAGTAGGTGCAGCCGCGGTGACAGCCGCGCTCGGGTTCGATGAGGAACATGTCCGACAGCTCGGTGTGCGGCGTGCGGATCTGGGAGTGGGCGGGCAGCAGCGTGTCGTCGGCGGCGGCCACCGCCGGCGGTCGCTCGCCGTGCACGGGCGGGACGTAGAAGCCCGGGCGCGCCGCCAGGGTCTGCAGCAGCGCCGCGCGGGACGACGACGAGCGGATCGCCTCGACCAGCTCGACAATCGTCTCCTCCGCCTCGCCGAGGAGGAGGACGTCGGCATAAGGGGCCGCAGGGACGGGGTTCGAAAAGGTGAGCGGTCCTCCGATGACCACCAGCGGATGACGTCCGGTACGCTCTTCGGCGAAGAGCGGAATGCCGGCCATGTCGAGGCAGTCGGCGAGGCCGGCCAGCTCGAGCTCGTAGGCGAGCGAGAAGGCGACCACCGGGAAGTCCCCCACCGGCCGCATCGACTCGTAGGTCCGCAGCGGCTCGCCGGACGCGCGGGCGGCGCGGGCGTCGTCGGGGAGGAAGGCCCGCTCGGCCGCCACACCCGACAGGGCGTTCAGCCCGCGGTAGATCGTCTGAAAGCCGAGCGACGACATCCCGACCGCGTACGGGCTCGGGTAGCAGAGCGCGAAGGGCAGCTCCGCCTGCTTGTCGATCGTCCCCACCTCGTCGGCGAGGCGGGAAGCGCGGAGATCACGAAACGGGACGGTCATGCTGCGGGACCGCGAATGATACGGGGAAACCGCCCGTTTTGCTCGCTCCGGCTACTCGGCCGCCTCGGGCACCGACGCGGTGTGCCCGACCATCTGCAGCCGGTAGAGCCGGGCGTAGAGCCCAGAATCTCCCTTGGCGAGCAGCGCCTCGTGCGTCCCCTCCTCGGCGACGTGGCCGCGGTTGATGACCACGATGCGCGAGGCCCGCTGCACCGTCGACAGGCGGTGCGCGATGACGATCGACGTTCGCCCACGCATCAGCTCGCCGATCCCGCGCTCGATGGCCCGCTCGGTCTCGGGATCGACGCTGGCGGTCGCCTCGTCGAGGATCAGGAGCTCGGGCTCGCGCGCCAGCGCCCGGGCGAAGGCGACGAGCTGGCGCTCCCCGCCGGAGAAGTTCACGCCGCGCTCGAGCACCTTGGCGTCGAGCCCGTCCGGGCGGTTGGCGATCACCCGATCGGCGCCCACCCGCCGGGCCGCGGTCAGGATCTGCTCATCCGTCAGCGCCTCGTCGCCGAGCGCGATGTTTGCCCGCAACGTCCCGGAGAACATGAACACGTCCTGGCTGACCACCACGATTCGCCGCCGCAGCGCGCGCGGGTCGAGGGTGCGGACGTCGGCGCCGCCAATCCGGATCGTGCCCCCCTGCAGATCGTAGAGCCGGGGGAGCAGCTTGATGATGGTCGACTTGCCGGCCCCCGTGGCGCCGACGATCGCCAGCGTCTCGCCGGCGGCGATCGAGAGCGACACGTCGTCGAGCACCGGCCGATCGGCGCGGTAGCCGAAGGTCACGTGGTCCAGCTCGATCAACTTCGGGAACCCTGAGAGGGTTCCCGCGCCTCCCGCGACGGGCTTCGCTCGGCGGAGCCGAGCTGCGCCCCGATCGCGGGCCCCGGTGCTACCGGCGCGTCCGGCTCGACCGTGTCGAGCAGGGTGAAGACGCGCTCCGCCGCCGCCATCGCCTGCTGCATGACGGTGTACTTGGTCGAGAGATCCCGGATGGGCGCGAAGAACTTCCCCAGGTACTCGACGAACGCGACCAGCACGCCGAAGGTCAGCGTCCCCCCGGCGATCCGGTTGCCGCCGTGCCAGAGGAGCCCGGCGACGGCGATGGCGCCGACCGCCTCGACGATCGAGTAGAGCGCGGCGTCGGCGGTGATGGCGCGGGCGTTGGCCCGCCGGTAGTCGACGTTGATGGCGTCGAATTCGCCGTCGACGCGCGACTCCTGGGCGAACGCCTGCACCACCTTGATCCCCGACAGGTGCTCCTGCAAAAACGCGTTCATGCGCGCCAGCTTCGTGCGGATCTCGCGGAAGGCGTCGCGGACCCAGCGCCGGAAGAACGCCGCGATGCCAAACAGCACGGGCGCCGTCCCCATCGAGAAGAGCGCCAGCTTCCAGTCGATGCCGAAGATCGCCACCAGGATGAAGACGAGCCGAATCATGTCGCCGAGCAGGCTGACCAGGCCCGAAGCGAACATCTCGTTCAGCGCCTCGATGTCGCTGGTCATCCGGGTCATCAGGCGCCCGACGGGCGTTCGATCGAAGAAGGAGGCCGACAGCGACAGCACGTGCTCGTGCACGCGCACCCTCAGGCTGTTCATCCCGCGCTGACCGATGAGCTGCGTCAGGTAGATCTGCGCGAACGAGGAGGCGTACTGGCCGAGGAGCACGCCGAGGTAAGCGAGACCGACGCGATCGAGCCCCGCCAGTCGGCCGACGGCGATGTGCTCGTCGATCGCTTTCTTGAGGAGGTACGGCTGCGCGATCTCGAACAGCGAGATCACCGGCAGCAGCGCCACCGCGATGACCAGCTCCTTCTTGTAGGGCCAGACGTAGCCGAAGATCCGTTTGAGCAGCGTCCGATCGAGCGCCTGACCGAACAGCTCCTCGGACGGCGCGCGCCGGCCGGCGGGCTTGCCCCCGGTCGCGGTGGCCGCCTGGTCGCCCGTTCCGCGGCTCACGCGGCCCCCGCGGCGGCCGCCAGCGCCTCGGCGTCGAGCTCGGTGCGGTAGAGCGAGGCGTAGAGGCCGCCCGCGCCCATCAGCTGGGCGTGGGTCCCCGATTCGACGACGCGCCCCCGGTCAATCACCAGGATCTTGTCGGCGTCCTTCACCGCGGCCAGCCGGTGGGCGATCAGGATCGACGTGCGCCCGGCCAGGATCGGCTTGAGGCGCGTCAGGATCTCCCGCTCGGTCTGGGCGTCGACCGACGACAGCGAGTCGTCGAGGATCAGGATCTTGGGCTCCGCCGCCAGCGCGCGCGCCAGCGCCACCCGCTGCCGCTGGCCACCCGAAAGGGTGAGGCCGCGCTCGCCCACCAGCGTGTCGTACCCGTCGGGGAGGATGGCCAGATCGGGCGCCAGTCCCGCCGCCTCCGCCGCGCGCTTGACCCGCTCGAGATCGACCGTGCCGTCGCTGCGGGCCGCCACGCCGAACCCGATGTTCTCGGCCACCGTGGCCGAAAACAGGAAGGCGTCCTGCGGTGCGTAGCCGATCTGTCCCCGCAGCGTGGCGAGCGGGATCTGGGTGAGGTCGTGACCGCCGATCTTGACCGCGCCCGGCGCCACCTCGTGCATACGCACCAGCGCGTCGACGAGCGTGGTCTTGCCCGCGCCCGTCGGCCCCACGATCGCCAGGGTCGCGCCCGCCGGCAGCGAGAACGAGACGCCGTCGAGCAGCCGCCGCCCGTCGACCTCGACCGACAGATTCCGCGCCTCGATCGACGGCGAGGCGATCGTCACCGCGGAGCCGGAAACCACCGGCGCGTCCGCGATTCGCGGCGCGGTCTGCAAGAGCTCGCGGACGCGCACCCAGCCGGCGATCCCCCGCTGCCAGATCCCGATGATCCAGCCGAGCGCGATGGTCGGCCACGACAGCAGCACCAGATAGGCGTTGAACGCCACCAGCCCGCCGACGGTCATTCGCCCCAGGATCACCTCGCGCCCCCCGGCCCACAGCACGATCAGCGTCCCCGCGCCGCCGAGGACGGCAAAGAGAGGCGAGAGCGTGCCCCGCGCCCGCACCAGCGCCAGCGAGCGGGTCAGGTACTCGTCGTTGAGCGCGCGGAACTTCGCCTCGCGCGTCGGCTCCAGCGTGTAGTGCTTGATGACCGCGATCCCGGCCAGGTCCTCCTGGATCGACGTCGACATCACGCCGAGCTGCTCCTGGATCGCGCGGCTGGCGCCGTACATCTTGCGCGAGAAGAGGCGCGCCCCGGCCAAAAGGGCCGGGTAGGGGAGCAGCGCGAACAGCGTCAGCCGAGGCGACAGGTGCACGAGCAGCCAGACGGTCGTCGCGTAGACGAGCGCGGTGTTGCAGAGGTTGAGCAGCCCCGGTCCGAACATCGCCCGCACCGAGCCGAGGTCGTTGGTCAGCCGTGACATGACGTCGCCGGTCGGGTGCCCCCGATAGAACCCGGCGTCGAGACGAAGCAGGTGGCGAAAGACGTCGCCGCGCAGCCGGTACTCGACGTTCCGTCCCGCGTTGAAGATGAAGATCCGCGACCAGGTCCGGATCAGCGCCTGCCCGACCGCGAACAGGGCGATGAGCGCGGCATTGCGCACCACCAGCGCATGCAGCCCGCCGGCCGCCCGGGCGCCCCCGCGAAGCGCGTCGATCGCCCCCTTGATGAGCCAGGGGATCGTCAGCGACAGGGCGTTCGTGGCGGCAAGGCAGAGGCAGCCGAAAACGATGCCGGCCACCTCCGGCCGCAACCTCGCGCCGAGCCCCTCACCCGGCCCCGCACCCGGCCTCACAGCCAGCCCCACACCAATGGAAGGTCGAGACGCTGCCGGCACGCGCGCAAGTATCCGTGATCGCGTCCGGATCTTCCCCTATCTTCGCGATTGAACCGCGGAAAGACGTGGATCTATAGTCGAGAGTCTTTTTTCCCTCATCCTTCTGCGCGTACCCCCATGACCACCACCGTTTCGACAGCGCTCGCCGCCCTGCAGCTCCGTCCGGACGATGCGCAGGCCCTGCAGACCCTCAAGGCCGTCCATCCGGGCAACGGCGCCGGCATCGAGGCGGACGCGCTCTCGAAGGCGCTCGCCGATGCGCGCCGGTGGCACCGCGAGCACGCCGACTTCGAGCTCTGTCTGGAGCTCATCGACCTCGAGCTCGGGTTCACCACCGGCGACGCCCGCCGCGCGGACCTGCTGCACGAGAAGGGGCGGCTGCTCTCCGACGAGCTCTTGCGCGACGAGGCCGGTCAGGCGGCCGTGCAGCAGGCGCTGGAGGCCGTCGCCAACCACAAGGCGTCCGCCGAGTCCCTGGCGCAGATGACGCTCGTCCGCGCCAACTGGGAGTCGATCTCGCGGCGCTACCTCCAGCAGGCCGAACAGGCCAAGGATCCCGCGCTCGCCTCCAGCCTTCACGGGTCGGTGGCGGAGTTCTATCTCAAGTACCGGCCGACGGGTCCCGAGGGAGAGGCGCATCTCCGGAAGAGCCTCGAGCTCGACGCCGGCAACCGCCGTTCGACGGCCCACCTCGAACGGATCCTGCGCGAGACCGGCCGGCGCGACGAGCTGCTGGCGCTCTATCGCCAGCGGGCCGAGCGCGCGCAGACCCGCGAGGAGCGGACCGCCGCCGAGGTCCTGGCGGGCGAGCTGTGCGAGCAGCTCGGACGCGGCCCCGAGGCGTTCGCGCACTTCAGAAAAGCGCTCGACGCCAATCCCTATGAGCCGCGCGCGCTGCAGGCCGTCCGCGCCACGCTGACCGCCAGCGGGGCCTGGGCTGACCTCGCCAAGGCGCTGGAGGCGGCCGCGCGGACCAAGCGCGGGGAGCAGGACGTCGCGCTGCTCACCGAGCTGGCGCTGCTCTTCGGCAATCGGCTCAACCAGCAGGACATGGCGGAGCCGTTCTTCCGCCGCGTGCGCAAGCTCGATCCCTCCAACCGAGAGATGGTCGAGTTCTTCCGGGTGTACCACACCGCGCGGAACGAGCTGCCGCAGCTCCTGGCGGTGCTGGCGCAGGCTCAGAAGACCGAGTCGGACGTCGACCGCCGCGTGGCGATGGGGATCGAGATGGCGCGCGCCGCCGAGCAGCGGGCGCAGAACGCCGACAAGGCGATCGAGATCTGGAAGGGGCTCCTGCGCCTGCGGCCGCACCTGCCCGAGGCGGTGGCGTCGCTGCGCAAGCTCTACACGGCGACCGACAAGTGGAACGCGCTGCTCGAGCTCCTGAAGGACGATCTCGACGCCGTCCCGGCCGCGGACGTCGACGAGAAGATCAACCGCCACCTGGAGATCGTGGCCGTCTACCGCGATCGGTTGAACCTCGATGTCATGGTGGTGACGACCTACCTCAACATCCTGTCGCTGCAAGCCCGATCACCCGGCGGCGCTGGCGGCGCTGGCGGGGCGTTACGAGGCGCAGGGGCGCTACGGCGATCTGGTCCAGATCCTGGCGCGCCAGGCCGAGGCGGCGGCCGATCCGGCGGCGCGGGTGGCGCTGCACCGGCGGATCGCCTCGCTGTGGGCCGACAAGCTCGGCAAGCACCAGAACGCCGTCGCCAGCTTCGAGAAGATCTTCGAGGCCGATCCGACCGACGCCGAGACCGGCGCGCGGCTCAAGGACCTCTACACCAAGGCGCGCGCCTGGCGGCCGCTCATCGAGCTTCTGCGCAAGGAGCTCCCCCACAGCAGCGCGGAAGGCCGTCGCACGCGCCTCGGGGAGATGGCGCGCCTGGCGGGCGAGCGGCTCAACGACACGCGCGAGGCGATCTCGCTTTACAACCAGGTGCTCGCGATCGAGGCGCGCGACGAGGGGGCGCTCGCTGGCCTCGCGACGCTGTACGAGCGCGAGCGACGCTGGCCGGCGTTGGTGGAGATCCTCGAGCGGCAGCGGCAGAACGCGGAGGGAGACGCGCGGGCGGAGCTGGCGCTGCTCGAGCGGCGCGGGACGCTGCTCTACGAGCGGATGGCCGCCTCCGAGGCCGCCATCGATGTCTTCAAGCGGATCCAGGCCCTCGATCCCAAGAACGCCCGCGCGGCCCGCGCGCTGCGCGAGATCTACGCGCAAGCCGGCGACTACACCGCGCTCGAGGCGCTCTACGCCGAGCAGGGGGCCTTCGGCGAGCTGTGCGATCAGCTGACGTCGCTGGCCGATCGCACGGCCGACATGGCGGCCCGCACGCGCCTGCTCGAACGGGTCGCGGCGCTCTCGCAGGAGAAGCTCAACCAGCCCGAGCGGGCGCTCAAGGCCTACGAGCGGATCCTGGCGACTGACCCGCGCAACCGAAAGGCGGCGCTGGCGCTGGTGCCGCTCTACCGGGCGGCGCAGAAGTGGCCGCGGCTCCTGGCGACCTACGAGGTGTTGCTGGGCCCGGCCGCGGCGGGCGACGGGGTGGGGACGGCCGAGCGGCTCGAGCTCTTCGCGGAGGCGCGCCGGATCTCCGAGCAGCGGCTCGGCTCGAAGGCGCTGGCCTTCCAGTGGTGCGCGCGCGCGTTCGAGGCGGCGGCCCAGAACCCCGACGTCCGCACCGACCTCGAACGGCTGGCCGGCGAAGCGGACGAGTGGGGCGCGCTGGCGGGCCTCTACGAGGCACGCTTCGCCGTCTCGACCGACGCGGAGGAGCGAATCTGGCTGTTGCGGCGCGTGCTGCGCATCTCCGCCACCCGGCTCTTCAAGCCCCAGGACACCCGCCGCGCCGCCGAGCAGATCCTGGCCGAGATCGGCTACGACGAGGAGGCCGACGGCGCGCTCGAGACCGTTCTCACCCAGGGGAAGGCCTGGCCCGAGCTGGCCAAGCTGCTCCACGCCCGCGCCGATCGCGCGCCCGGACGCCGCCGAGCGGGTCAAGCTGCTGCTTCGCATCGCGCAGATCGAAGAGGAGCGCGTCGCCGATCTCGCCGCCGCCGCGGCCACCTGGGCGGCGATCCTCGACGTCGAGCCGACCAACGAGCGCGCCCGCCGGGCGCTGGTGCGCGTCTCCGAGGCACGGCAGGACTGGAACGGCGTCGTCGAGGCGCTGCGCGGCGATCTCGGCCACGCGCGGGGCGCCGGCGCCCGACGCCTCGAAGGAAGACGCCAAGGAGCGCGAGGAGCTGCTCCTGCGCATCGGCAACCTGCAGGAGACGCGGCTCAAGGATCTCGACGCGACGTTTGCCTCGTACCGAGAGGTGGCGCAGGCCAACCCCTATTCGGCGCCGGCCATCGCCGGGCTCGAGCGGCTGGCGGCAGCCGGTCATCCGGAGCGCGCGGCGATCGCGCGCATGACGTTGCCGCTCTACGAGCGGACCGAGAACGCCGCCAAGCTGGCCGACGCCAACGAGGTGCTGCTCTCCGTGGCCGACACGCTGGGCGAGCGGGTCGATCGGCTGGAGAGGCTGCGCGCGCTCTACGGCGGGCCGCTCGCCGATCCGGCCAAGGCCTACCGGGCCAGCCTGGCGCTGTTCGAGATCGATCCCTCGGAGGTGGCCAACCGCGAGGCGCTGCTCGGGTTCGCCGCCGGCGCCGGCGTCACGGGAGAGCTCAGCGACAAGCTGCGCGCGGCGGCCGGCACGACGGCAGACCGCAATCTGCGGCGCGACCTGCTGGTGGTCGTCGCCGAGCTCGAGGAGAAGCAGCCGGGGCGGGCGCCGGAGGCGGAGAAGGTCTACGCGCAGATCCTCGCCGCCGAGCCGATGCACGCCGGCGCCTTCCGCGCGCTCGGGCGTCTGTACAAGGAGGGGCAGCGCTGGCCGGAGCTGCGCGCGCTCCTCGACGTGCGCCAGCTGGCGGCGCTCGACGCGCGCGAGCGGCTAGATCTGCTGGCGCAGATCGCCGAGCTCGACGAGGCGTCGCTCGCCGATCCCGACCACGCGCTCGAGGCGTACGAGAAGATGCTGGAGCTCGATCCGTCCGACCTGCGCGCCCACCGCGCGCTGGAACGGCTCTACGCGGCCCGGGAGCGCTGGACCGATCTCGAAGCGCTGCTCGGGACGCGCGTCGGCTTCGCCCCGGAGACCGAGATGCCGGAGCTGGAGTTCCGGCGCGCCGACCTGCGCGCCGGACGGCTCGACAACGTCGCCGGCGCGCTCGATCTGCTGGAAGGGATCGTCGAGACGGCGCCCAACCACGAAGGTGCCCGCCGGCTGCTCGAGAAGCTGCTGGCGGTGCCGGCCCAGCGCCAGCGCGTCGCGCGAGATCCTGGCGCCGGTCTACGAGAAGAGCGGCGCCTGGGCGCGCCTGGCGGCGATCCTCGAGGTGCAGCGCGAGGTCCTGCAGGGGACGGAGGCGGCCGCGCTGCTGGCGCGCGTGGCCGACCTGCAAGAGAACAAGCTGCAGGCGCGGGCTGTCGCGCTCACCACCTGGCGCCAGGTGCTGGCGGCCGATCCGCTCAACCCCGACGCGCTCCCGGAGATCGAGCGGCTGGCGACGACGCTGGAGCGCTTCTCCGAGCTGGTCGAGGTCTATCAGGAGCTGGCCTTCCGGCGCGACGCCTCGGACATCAGCGGCCGCGCCGATCTGTTGTCGCGCGCGGCGAAGCTCTACGTCGGGCGGCTCAACAACCGGCGCGCCGCCATCGACGCCTGGAAGTTGGTCCTCAACCTCGATCAGAACAACCTCCCGACGGCCACGCCGGCCGCGGCGGCGCTGGAGGCGCTCTACGCCGAGACCAACGACGTCGCCAACCTGGTCAAGACGCTGCAGCTCGCAGGCGCGCTGGGCCGACGGGGCGGCGCGGAAGAAGATCCTGTTCCGCATCGCCGGGCTGGAAGAGAAGTCGCTCGGCGACACCGAGGCGGCGGTGGCCACGCTGCGTTCGATCCTGGAGGCCGATCCGCAGGACGGCACGGCGATCGACGCGCTCGATCGGATCTTCGAGGCGGGCTCCAACCACCGCCAGCGGGTGGAGATCCTCCGCAAGCGGATCGGCCTCGCGGGCGACGCGTCGGCGCGACAGGAGCTCTGGCGCAGCGTCGCCAGCCTGCTCGAAAAGGACGTCGGCGACGTCGACGAGGCGATCGCCGCCTGCGTCAGCATCCTCGACGAGAACCCCGAGGACGATCAGGCGCTCGAGACCCTGGCGCGGCTCTACGAGCAGCAGGGACGCCACCGCGATCGGCTGGAGATCGTCGAGCGCCGGCTGGCCCTGCGCAAGCCCAAGGACGCCGAGCGGATCCTGCTGCTCAAGCAGATCGCCAAGCTGCTGGAAGGGCCGCTCGGTGACGCGCCCGGCGCGCTCGAGCGCTGGCGCGAGGTGCTCGAACGCGCGCCGGCCGACGCGGAAGCGCTGGCGGCGCTGGAGCGGTTCCTCGCGCCCGGCGACCGACGCGGGACTGCGCCTCGGCGCCGCGCAGGTGCTCGAGCCGATCTACGAAAAGGGCGGTCGCTACGCCGAGCTGGCGGGGATCGTCCGCATCTACGTCGAGGCGCAGATCCGACGTCCGCGCGCGCCTCGGCGAGCTGATGCGGCTGGCGGCGCTCGAAGAGACGCGGCTCGGCGACACCGAGGGGGCGCTGGAGACGACGGCGCTGGCGATCCGCGACGCCCTGACCGAGCCGGAGCTCCCGGCGCTGCTCGACGCCTACGAGCGCCTGGCCGGCCCCCAGCGCCTGGCCGAGGTCACGGCGCTCTACCGCGACATCAGCCCCGACGTCCTCGACGAGTCGCTCAAGCTCCGTCTCGATCGCACGATCGCCGCCGCGGCGGCGGGGCAGGGTGACGCGGCGACGGCGGCCGACTATTACCGGCGCATCCTCGATCGCGTCCCCGACGACGACGGCACGCTGGCCGCGCTCGACACGATCTACCGCGGCAACGGCGACGCGCAGGCTCTCTACGAGATCCTCCTGCGGCGTGCCGAGCTGGCCAAGGAGCCGGCCGTCGAGGGGGCGCTGCGCGTCCAGATCGGCGAGCTGGCGGAGACCAAGCTCGAACGGCTCGACGACGCGATTGCCGCCTTCGAGCGGGTCGTCGAGATCGCGCCCGCCGATCGCACGGCCGCGCCCGGCGCTCGATCGTCTCTACACGAAGGCCGAGCGCTGGAGCGATCTGATTCGCCTGCTCGGCGATCTGCTGCAGCGGGGGCGGCGGCCGGAGAAGGAGCTGGTCGACCTCCGCTTCCGGCTGGCGCAGATCGAGCACGATCGGCGCGGCGATCGCGAAGCGGCGCTGGAGCACCTGAAGCTGGTCCTCGCCGGCATGCCCGATCACGCCGGCGCCATCGCCATGCTCGAGGGGATGCTCGACGACATGGGCGTGCAGGGTGCGGCGGCCACGCTGCTCGAGCCGGTCTACGCGGGGCGGGGCGACTGGAAGTCGCTCATCAAGATTGGCGAGATTCGCCTGCTGCAGGTCGAGGATCCGGCGGAGCGCCTCGGCTGGACCAAGCGGATCGCGCGCCTCTACGAAGAGCAACTGGAGGACTTCGACAGCGCGCTGCGCTGGTACGGGAAGGTCTTCCAGGAGGCGCCGACGGAGCGGCAGGCGACGGAGCCGCTCCTGCGCCTGGCCGACAAGCTCGATCGCTGGCAGGACGCCGCCAGTTTGCTCGCCAGCTATCTCGACGGCGAGCTCAACGAAGAGCCGGCGGTGCTCGATATCGTGCGCCGGACCGCGGAGATCTTCGATCTGCGCCTGGGAGAGCGTCCCGAGGCGCAGAAGTATTACCGGCGCCTCTTCGACGCGCGCCCCGACGATCGCGCGACGACGCAGCTCTACGAAACGGCGCTCGAGCGCTGGGGGGCCTGGGCGGAGCTGCGCGAGCTCATCGACGAGCAGGCCGGCCGGGCGCCGGACCCCACCGCGCGCGTCGCGCTCCTGCGCCGCAGCGCCAAGCTGGACGAAGAGAAGCTCGACGACGCGAACCGCGCCGTCGGGACGCTGCGCGAGGCGCTGGAGGTCGATCCGACCGATCGCAAGGCGGCCACCGAGCTGGAACGCCTGCTGTCGCAGGCCGGCCGCTGGTCGGACCTGGCCGATCACCTGAACTCCAGCCTCGACCGCGAGCCGCTCGGCGCCGACAAGGACGCGGCCACGCTGCGCCTGGCGGAGATCCTGGCCAACAGGATCGGCGACACCACCAGCGCCGTCGATCGCTACGCCGAGATCCTCTCCCGCCCGGCCGCCCCCCGCGACGCCGCGGCGGCGATCGCCGCGCTCGAGGGGATGGCCAACGACGCCGACCAGCGCACCCGCGTGGCGGTGATCCTCGAGCCGGTCTACCGGCGCGGCGGCGATCTCAACAAGCTGGTCGGCGCGCTCGACGCGCAGCTCGAATCGGCCGACGACCGGGCCGAGCGGGTGCGCATCCTCGGCGAGATGGCCGAGATCCACCAGCGCCTCGGCCGCCTCGACCTGGCGTTCGACTGCCGCAGCCGCGCCTGGCTGGCCGACGTGGAGTCGATGGAGACGCTGGCGGCGATGGAGACGCTCGGCCTCGGCGCCAAGCTGCACGCCCCGCTGGTGGTGGCGCTGCAACGAGGCGCGGTCGAGGCGGTCGATCCCGATCTGCAGGCGCAGCTCTGGGCCGCGTCGGCCAAGCTGCTGGAATCGCCGCTCGGCAGGGCCGCCGAGGCCATCGAGGCGTGGCGCGCGGCGCTCGCCGCCAGGCCGGACGAGCGGGAGATCTTCCTGGCGCTCGAGCGCTTGCTGGCCGGCGCCGGCCGCTCGAGCGAGCTGGTGGAGGTGCTGGAGCGCCACCTGGAGATCGCCGTCGACGGCGACGAGCGCAAGGTGATCGCCAAGCGGATCGCGGTCATCTACGAGGACGCGCTGAAGGAGTCCGAGCGCGCCGTGCGAGCGTGGGAGACGGTCCTCGAGATCGATCCCAACGAGGCGGAGGCGCTTGAATCACTGGCGCAGCTTCACCTCGCCGCCGGGGCCTTCCGTGAGCTCTGCGACGTCTACGCCCGCAAGATCGAGATCACCGACCGCGCCGACGAGCGCCGCATGCTCTTCATGCAGAGCGCCCGCATCTACGAGGAGAACCTCAGCGAGCCGGATCGGGCGATCGAGCAGCTGCGTGCGCTGCTGGTCGAGACGCCGGGCGACGGCGAGGCGCTGACCGATCTCGATCGGATCCTGACCGCCGAGGGGCGCCAGACCGATCTGGTCGAGGTGCTCGATGCGCGCGCCGCCGGGGTCCAGGATCCCGCCTCGCGTGACGAGCTCTCGTTCCGCGCGGCGCGCCTCGTCGAGACCGAGCTCGGCGACGTCGAGGGGGCCATCCGCCGCTACGCCGAGATCGTGGCGCGCGCGCCGAAGCATCCAGGGGCGCGGGACGCGCTCTACGCGATCGCGCGCGGCGACGACTACCGGCTGGCCGCGGTCGGGGTCCTGGAGCCGATCGAGCGGGCCGCCAAGGCCTGGGACGGCGTCATCGAGCTCCTCGAGCTGCGCCTGGCCGTGGAGGACGCGGCCCCCGCGCGCCTGGCGCTGCTCGCCGAGATCGCCCGGATCGAGGAGACCGAGCGGCGCGACGTGCAGATGGCGTTCGCCGCCTGGGCGCGCGCGCTGACCGAGGACGCCACCGTCGACGAGCCGCGCGAGGCGCTGGAGCGTCTGGCGGCCGCCCACCAGGACTGGGCGCGGCTGGCCGATGTCTACGCCGAGCGCATGGACGCCACGTTCGACGCCGGGCTCCAGCGCACGCTGGCCATGCGGCTCGCCTCGCTCTACGAGAACGAGCTCTCCGATCTGAACCGCGCCGCCGACTACCTGCGCAAGGCGCAGTCGCTGCCCGGCGACGAAGAGCCGGTGCTGGCCGCGCTCGAGCGGATCCTCGGCAAGCTCGGCGAGCACGACGAGCTCGGGCAGGTGCTGGCGCGCGAGGCGGAGCTCGCCAGCGAGCCCAGCGCGCAGGCTGACTTCCTGGCGGCGCTGGGGACGTTGCGCCTCGGGCCGCTCGGCGATCCCGACGGCGCGCTCTCCGCCTTCCGCGACGCCGTCGAGCGCGACGCCTCGCACGCGGCCTCGCACGCGGCGCTGGTGTCGCTGCTCGATCGCCCGGAGACCCAGGAGGGGGCGCTCGAGGTCCTCGAACCGCTGGCGGAGGCGCGTGGCGACTACCAGGAGCTCGTGGCCCTCTACGGCCGCCGGGTGGAGCTGCGCGACGATCGCAACGAGCGCGCGCACTGGCTGCGCCGGATCGCCGACGTGGCCGCCGAACAGCTCGGGCAGCCCGAGGTCGCGCTCGAGGCCCTTGGCCGGGCGCTGAAGGAAGAGCCGGCCGCCGGCGGCGCGCTCGACGATCTCGAACGGATCGCCGGCGCGGCCAAGCTCCCGGGCGCGGGCGCTGCGAAGATCGAAGAGGCGCTGGCCGGCGCCGAGCCCGACGCTGCGCTGGAGCTGGCCCTCCGCGCCGCCGCCCTCTACCAGGAGGCGGCCCAGGACAAAGCCGCCGAGCGCCTCTACCGACGGGTCCTCGAGCACGACGCCGAGAACGCCGACGCGCTCTCGGCGCTCGAGGGGCTCTACCGCGCGGCCGCGGCGCCGGCGGACCTGGCGGCGGTGCTCGAGCGAAGGTCGGCGGGCGAGCTCGACCCACAGGTCCGGAAGTCCCGGCTGCTCGAGGCGGCGCGGCTTCATGAGGGGCAGGGGGATCTCCCCGCGGCGGTGGCCGCGTTGCAGCAGCTGCGCGCTGCCGACGACGAGGACCTCGACGCCCTCAAGGAGCTGGGACGGCTTCACGAGGCGCTGGGCCAGGCGCCCGAGCTCACCGTCGTGCTGGCCGAGCGCGCGCGCCTGACCGAGGATCCGCGCCAGCGGGCGGCGCTCTGGTCACGCGTGGGCGAGCTGCGGCTCACGCTGCTCTCCGACCTCGACGGCGCGGCGGAGGCCTACCGCGAGGCGCTGGACGGCGCGCCCGACGACGCGCTGGCCCTCTCCGCGCTGGAGTCGATCGAGGATCGCCGGGGTGACTGGTCGACGCTGCAGGAGGTCTTGCTGCGCCGGCTCGGCAGCGCCAGCGGCGCCGATCAGGTCGCCGTCCTGCTGAAGCTGGCGCGCAACGCCGAGCAGAAGCTCTCCGACGTCGATCAGGCGGTCGGCTTCTTGCGCCAGCTGCTCGACGCCGATCCGGGCAACGGCTTCGGCTACCTCGAGCTCGAGCGGATCCTGCGCGCCGCCGAGCGCTGGTACGATCTCGTCGACGTGCTCGGCAAGCACGCCGACACGGAGGCGGCGGCCGGACGGAAGCCCTCGGAGCTGGCGCTCCGGGTGGCGATCGCCAACGTCTGGGAGAAGGATCTCGATTCGCCGGAGAGCGCGGCCGAGGCGCTGGAGAAGGTCCTGGAGGTGGCGCCCGACAACGTCGCCGCGCTGCTGTCGCTGGCCCGGGTCCACGAGCGGAACGAGCGCTGGGACGACGCGAGCGAGGTCCTCGAGCGGGCGGCGGCGAACGCGCATGAGCCGGCCGAGATCGCCGAGATTCACTTCCGCAACGCGACGATCCTCCGCAGCAAAGAGGCGGAGCCGGCCGAGATCGAAGCGGCGCTCCTGCGCGCGGTCGACGCCGACGCGGGTCACCGCCCGACCCTGGCGGCGCTGGAGAAGCTGGCGCGGGACGCCAAGGACGACGAGCGGCTGACGAGCATCCTCGACCTTCAGCTGCACACGGCCGCGGACGACGCCGAGCGGGGCCGCCTGCTGCGCGAGATCGCCGGGCTCTACGGCGGTCCTTTGGCGCAGCCGACGGCGGCGCTCCCCTATCTCGAGCGCCTGGTGGCCCTCGACCCGACGGAGATCCCGGGGCGCGAGCAGCTGGCCGAGGCGCTGCTGGCCGCCGGGCGCACCGAGCAAGCCACCCGCATCATCGGCGAGGTGATCGCCGAGCTGACCAAGGCGCGGCGAGGCAAAGAGACCGCGCGCTGGCAGACCCGGCTCGGCACGATCGCCGAGGCGCGCGGCGACACCGCAGGGGCGGCCACCAGCTTCAACGCCGCCTACAAGCTCGACCCGAGCCACCCAGCCACGATCGCCGCGCTGGGGCGCCTGGCGTACCGGAGCAGCGACTTCGAGGCCGCCCGCAAGTTCTACCGCTCCCTGCTGCTGCAGAACTTCGACGACAAGACGGCCGGCGTCTCGAAGTCGGAGGTCTACCTGATGCTCGGCCGCATGCACCTCCTGGCCAATGAGCCCTCGAAGGCGCGCAACATGTTCGAGCGCGGCCTGGAGATCGATCCGAAGAACATCGACCTGAAGGCCGCGCTGGGCGGCCTCCGGTAAGCGCGCCGCTGGCTCTCCGAGTTACTTGGCGCAGCGCTTCTGGGCGCGCTCGGCGGCGCGCGCCAGCAGCGGATCTCCTGCTGCCCCGAGCGACCGCAGCGCCGCGCTCCCCGCGCCAGGATCGCACAGCGTGCCGAGCGCCTCGGCCGCCTCTGCGCGAAACGGGTGGCGCCGGTCGCCCGCCAGCGTGACCGCCGCGTTCAACGCGTCCGGCCCGCCGAGGTGGACGAGCGCCCGCAGCACCGCGACGGCGACCCCCTCGAGCGCCAGGTCGGCCTCCGACTCGCTGACGATCACCCGCAGCGCCGCCGCCATCTCGGGCGCGGCGCCCTTGTCGCCTGATTGAGCCAGGAGGCCCGCGGCGAGCGCGCGCAGCGACGCGTTTTCGTCGTGTTGCTTGAGCGTGTGCAGGAAGATGGCCCGTGCCCGCGGATCTCGGCACCGCTCGAGGCCGATGAGCGCGGCCCGGCGAACCTCGTCGACGTCGCGCTCGGTCGCGCGGATCATGAGATCGGTCCCGCCCGCCACGCACAGCCGCCCCAGCGCCTGCAGCTCGGCGCGCCGCACGAACGGCCAGGGCTCCTGCTTGGCGCCGGCGATGAGCGCGCCGCCGGCCGCGGCGTCCCCCTGCTTCTCCAGACCGAGCGCGGCGGTCTCGCGCACGCGGGGATCCTGATCATCGAGCGCCGCGCGCAGGACGGGGCGCGGGTCGGCGGTCGGGCCGGCGTTCTTCAGATCGCCGAGCTCGCGCGTGGCCAGGTAGCGCAGGACGGAGTCGTCGGCGACGGTCTTGGGAGAGGCGAGCGCCTCCAGGCTCGCTCCCCCTGGGCCCCGAGGGCTCCCAGCGCCACGACGGCGCGCGCCCGCAGCTCGAACGGGTGATCGGCCCCGAGGACCGCGCGCAGAGCCGCGACGGCGTCCGGCCGCCGCTCCGGCGTCCGCTTGACCGTCTCCGGCAGGATGCGCGCGAGGTCCGCGGCCCGCGCCGCCGCCCTCTCGTCGGACTTGGCGTCGTTTTTGGGCGCGGCCTCGAACGCCGCCAGCACCGCCTCGGCCTGCACCCGATGCGCGCGGCTCGCGGCCTGCACGATCGCCCCCCGCAAGCCCGACGGCCCGGCGCCGACGGCCGCCAGCAACGCCGCTGCCGCGCCGTCGTCGTCGAACGCCGCCAGGATGCGCGCCGCCCGCGCCCGATCCTCGAGCGGGGCCGAAGGCGAATTCAGCAGCCCGGAGAGCGCCGCGATGGGCGGCACGGCGGCCCGTCCGAGCGCCGTCGTGATGAGCTTCTCCTCCTTGTCGCTGGCCCCGGTCACCGCGGCGGCCAGCGCCTCGACGACGATCGGATTCTTCGGCGCGGGCGCCAGCGTCGTCAGCGCCTCGACCAGACACTCCCGGGCCGGTCCGCTCGCGGTCAACACCGCCTGCGCCGTCGGCAGCACCGCCGCCTCACCGAGCGCCACCACCAGCGGCAGGCGCGCCGCGCAGTCGGGGGCGCTCGCCAGATCGCTCACCAGGCGGTTCGCACCGTCGGGGCCGTCGGCGTCGGTGAAGATCGCCAGCTCGCCGATCGCGGTCGTCCCGTAGTTCTTGGGCGGCGCTGCTTCGCTGCCGGGCGTGACACCGGTGATCACCACCGTCACACAGGACGAGGCCACCGGCTTCGGCAACGGCACCCAGTAGGCGTCGCGCCAGTGGGCGGCGTCGCCGGCCGGATCGTCCGGCAGCTCGACGTCGAAGCGCTGCCCCGGCGCCGGCCCGAGCGCGATCTGCAGCCTCTTCACGCGGTTCTTCGCCTGGAACGCCTGCAGGCTGGCGCCGTCTCCCGGCAGGATGCGCAGGCCGCGAACGGGGTAGCCGGTGGCGGCCGCGCGCGCGGTCAGGAACTCGCCGCGGCCGTCGCCGCCGAGCCCCTCGGCCCACGACGTCGCCGGATTGCCGTCGTCGAGCTCCAGCGGCGCGGTGAGGCCGCGCGCGTCGCTGCCGGCGCCCCGGGTGGTCGACGCGGCGACGAAGTGGAAGTCCGCGATGGGACGCCCGGCCGGCATCGCCGGATCACCGCGGTGCCCGACCAGCGTCTCGCCTCCCGGCGGCGGGAGCGACGAAACGATCGGCCGAAACCGCCCGGAGGCGAAGTCGTACGCGCGCGGAAACAGCCGGGGCGGCACACCGTCACAGCGGTCGATCCCCGCGGCCGTCTGATATTCCACGACCCGTTCGGGGGTCACTTCGACCCAGAGGAATGACTCGCCGTCGGCGTCGCGCGCGCCGGTCATGCCCGACCAGACGATCCGGGTAGACCGCGCGGGGCGGCCGGCGATCTCGCCGATCCAGATCTCCTCGGCCGAGGTGCCGCGCACGGGGACCCGCAGCTCGGCCAGGCGATGTCCCTCGACGGTCACCTCGCGCAGCGTCGGCGTTCCACGCCGCAAAGCCGGCGTCTTGAGCGGGAGGCGCGTCACGACGTCCTCGCCGCTCCGGAGCTCGAGCGCCCCGTCCGGCCGCTGGGTTCAGTCGCAATCCACCGGCGGCCGGCGCCGCCTCCGCTTGGGCCAGAGGCGCGCCCAGCAGGGCCAGCACCGCCAGCGCAGAGAAAACGCGCATGTCTCGGGATAGCACGACATCTGCGTTATATAGAAGCCCCCATGAAGACCGCCTCCGGCGAAAAGGCCGGCAAAGACTCAACCGCAGAGGGCGGCGCCTCCAGGCCGACGGGCACCATCGCCGGCACCGTCGCAATTTTGGGCCGCCCCAACGTCGGTAAATCGACGCTGCTCAACCGGATCGTCGGCGAGAAGCTCGCCATCGTCACCCCCAAGCCGCAGACGACGCGCAACCGGATCACCGGCGTCTTCAACAGCGAGCGCGGGCAGATCGTCTTCGTCGACACCCCGGGCGTCCACGGCGCCACCAAGCAGCTCAACCGCTTCATGCTCGGCGAGGCGCTGGGGATCATCCCGACATCGACGCCGCGCTGTTGATCGTCGACGCGGGGACCGACCGCCCGGGCGAGGCCGAGGAGAAGATCCTGCGCGCCCTGGCCGAGGCCCGGCGCCCGGTCATCCTCGGCATCAACAAGGTCGACACGGTGAAGAACAAGGAGGCGCTCTTGCCGCGGCTCGAGCGCTGGAACCAGCAGCCGGGGCTGCGCGCGCTGGTCCCGATCTCGGCCAGCCGCGGAACCAACGTCGACCGGCTGGTCAACGAGCTCTGGGCGCTCTTGCCGGAAGGCCCGCCGCTCTTCGGGCCGGAGCACCTGACCGATCGCACGGAGCGCTTCCTGGCGGCCGAGCTCATCCGCGAGCAGTTCTTCATCGCCCTTCGCCAGGAGGTCCCCTACGCCATCGCCATCGTCGTCGACGAATGGAATGAACGGCCGACCGACGTCGTCATCTCCGCCAGCATCGTGGTCGAGCGCGAGAGCCAGCGGGCGATCGTGCTCGGCAAGGGGGGCACGATGATCCGCGACGTCGGCACCCGCGCGCGCGTCGCCATCAGCGAGCTTCTGCAGCGTCCCGCGCACATCAAGCTGACGGTCCGCATCGAGCCCGACTGGACCACCTCGCCCGTTGCGATGGCGGAGCTCGGATACCAAAAGTGAGCGACGCCGATCTTCCGCTCGTCGCGCTGGTGGGGCGTCCCAACGTCGGGAAGTCGTCGCTCTACAACCGCCTCGTCGGCGGCCGTCCGGCGCTGGTCGAGGACATCCCCGGCGTGACGCGCGATCGCCGCTACGGCGTCGCCGACTGGGGCCCGAAGCACTTCCGGGTCGTCGACACCGGCGGCCTCGATCCCTCCGCGGTGGGGATCCTGGGGGCGATGCGGCAGCAGACGCTGCGCGCGCTCGACGAGGCGGATCTGGTCGTCTTCGTGGTCGACGCGAAGGAGGGGATGACGGGCGTCGACAGCGACGTCGCCAAGGTCCTGCGCCAATCGGGCCGCCCCGTGCTGGTCGCCGCCAACAAGGTCGACTCCGCGCGCGCCGAGGCGGCCGCCACCGAAGCGTTCGCCCTCGGCTTCCCCGACGTCTTTCCGATCTCCGCCAGCCACGGCCGCGGCGTGAACGATCTGCTCGACCTGGTCGTCGCCCGGCTGCCGAAAACCGCGCGGGTGCCGGGCAAGCCCTCCGAGCAAGCCCAGAAAGGATCGGCCGAATCGGCCGAATCACCCGAGACAGGGCTGCTCAAGCTGGCCTTCATCGGCAAGCCGAACGTCGGCAAGTCGTCGCTGGTGAACTGTCTGCTCGGTGAGGAGCGGGTGCTGGTCCACGATCAGCCCGGCACCACCCGCGATCCGATCGACACGCCGTTCTCGTTCGGCGGGCGCGAGTACCTGCTGGTCGACACCGCCGGGATGCGCCGGCGCCGCTCCATCGACACGCTGACCGAGCACGTGGCGGCCAAGATGGCGCGCGATCAGCTCGACCGCTGCGACGTCGCCGCGCTGGTGATCGACGCGCGCGAGGGGGCGACGGCCGAGGACGCGCGGCTCGCCAGCATGATCGAGGACTCCGGCCGTTGCGCGCTGGTGGTGCTGAACAAGAAGGATCTCGTCGGGCGCGCCGCCATCGACGCCAAGATCGAATCGACGCGCGAGCAGCTGGCCTTCCTGCGCTACGCGCCGGTGCTGCTCACCTCGGCGGTCACGCGCGCCGGCGTCACCACCATCCTCGCCGAGGCTGCCAAGGCGTTCGACCAGGCCTCGCGCCGCATCTCCACCGGCGAGCTCAACAAGCTGCTCGAGCAGATCGTCGCCCAGCAGCCGCCGCCCTCGGGGCGGGGCGGGCGCCACGTGAAGCTCTACTACGCGACGCAGGCCTCCTCGCGCCCGCCGACCTTCTTCCTCAGCACCAACCACCCGCCGGAGGTGGGCTTTCCGTACCGCCGGTTCCTGATCAAGCGACTGCGCGAGGCCTACGGCTTCGAGGGGACCCCGATCCGCCTGGTCCTGCGCGCGCACCGTCAGAAGAAGACGGCGCCGCCGGGAGCGGTGGCGGCCGCCGCTAGAAGACCCACCCGAAGCGCGCAGTCGCGGAGAAAGTGAACGGCGAGTTTCCGAGCCCCTCCGGGTTCTGAAGCAGATCCTGCGGGCGATAGAGGTACTGAAAGCTGATCCCCGCCCGCAGCCGCCGGGTCAGATAGTAGTCGCCGCCCACGCCCAGCTCGGAGGCGAACATCGTCACCGGGGCCGCCAGGGGGCCGCCGATCTGGGCGATGCCGAACTGAAGGGTGGCGTACGGCACCAGGCGCAGGACGTCGATCGTGTACGTCACCCCCACCAGCGCCGCGTCCATGTGCTCGTTGCCCGCGGCGGTGCCCGCCTGCTTGTCCGCCGACACCGAACGCGTCGACCCCTCGACAGAACCCCGCAGGGCCCAGGCGTCGGTGAGCCCATATTCGACGTCGACGCCGCCGGCGAGCCCCCAGGGGTCGCTCCCCACGTTCACCACGCCGATCCCGGCGCGCAGCGACAGCTGCCACTCGTTCGCCCCCGCGGCGTAGACCGGCGCCGCCACAAGCACCAAGACCAGCGAGATCCAGAACCCCAGGGCGACCGCCGGCTTCACGCCGGACGAATATACATGCGATGCCGCAAAGTGGTCGCGGCCTGGCTTGTTCCCCCCGCTCGCCCCGCCGCCCCCTGGCCGACCCATTTGACCGGCCGAGGAGGCTCTGTTATCTCCCCCGGCAGTGCCGAAGAGAAAGATCAGCCAGAAGGAGCTCAAGCGTCCCGACCACTTCGTGGACTTTTGGACGCGCACGTCCGCGGCCGCGGGCAACTACCTGTCCTCGCACATGCGGGCGCTGGTCGTCTCGCTGACGGCGCTGGCCACGGTCGTCGCCGGTTCGGTGGCGCTGAGCCAGATCTCGGAGCGCCGGTCGCTCAAGGCCGCGGAGGCGCTCGATCGCGTGCAGCGGATGGCCAACGCCGAGCTCGCGACGCCGGGCGCCACCCCGCCCGCGGATGACGGGATCCCCCACCTTGCGAGCGAGAAGGAGCAGCTCGAGGCGGCGCTCAAGGAGCTGGACGGGGCGTTCTCGGGCCCGCACGGCACGCTCCACGCGGAGGCGATGCTGGTGCGTGGCAGCCTGCTTCTGAACCTCGATCGCGCCGCAGAGGCGGTCACCAACTACCAGACGCTGCTGGCGGACAACCTGGATCGCCGGCTGCACTTCCTGGCCGAGGAGGGGCTCGGCTACGGCTACGAGCGCCTCGGGAAGCTCGATGAGGCGCAGGCCGCCTTCGTCAAGCTGGGGACCGACGCCAACGTGCAAGGTGGGCAAGGTGGAATGGAGGGGTTCTACAAGGACCGTGCTCTCTTTCACCAAGCCCGTATTGCGGAGCTTCGAAGCAACCCGGCGGACGCGACGCGGATCTATCACGAGGTGCTGGATAAAAATCCCACCACCTCGTTGCGCGAGGAGATCACCAATCGCCTCGCCTCGCTCGAGATGAAGTGACTGTCCGCGCCACGTTTGGTTTTGCGACGGTCGTCACCCTGGCCACCGTGTCCGGCTGCGCCGCGATCACGGCCCGACCCGTCGACGGCGCGGAGCCGCCCGCGCATCCGGCCGGCGTGCTGCAGATGGTCTGGCGGACCACGCTGCACGAGCACGGCCTGTTCGAGCCGGTGCCCGAGGAGTGCGCGACCGGAGCGCTCGCCGACGGGCACCTGGTGATCGGCTCGCGGGCCTCGAGCGTCGTGGGGGTGGCCCCCGACACCGGCCACATCGACTGGGTCAAGGGCGTCACCGGCGGCGTCGACAGCACGGCCCGCTTCGACCGCGCGCGTGGGCAGGTCTACGTCGGCGCCGACGACGGCACGTTCTACGCCTTCGACCCCGCGTCCGGCACCGTCCGCTGGACCTATCACGGCAAGGGGGCCTTCGAGCGCGCGCCGGAGCTCAGCGCCGACCTGGTCTACGCGGCCAGCGCCACCGATCGCGTGGTCGCGCTCGATCCAGCGACCGGGAAGTGGCGCTGGCAGTACGAGCGCGAGATGCCGGAGGGGTTCACCATCCACGGCTACGCGGGGCCGCGCCTGCACGGCAGCGAGCTCCTGGCCGGCTTCGCCGACGGCTACTTCGTGTCGCTGGGCGCCGCCAGCGGCGAGGTGCTCTGGGCCCGCTCGCTGGCCACCGCCTCCGAGCAGTTCGTCGACGTCGACACGACGCCCGCGCTCCTGGGCAATCTCGCCTACGTGGCGTCCTATTCGGGCGGCCTCTGCGCCGTCGATCTGCACGACGGCGCCATCAAGTGGCGCCTGCCCGTCGAGGGGGTCGGCGACGTCAGCGCCGTCGACGGGCGCCTCTTCTTCGTGGCGCCCCGGCAGGGGCTGCACGCCGCCGATCTCGACGGCCACGTCATCTGGCGCCAGGGGCTGACCGCGGCCGGCGATCTGACCCAACCGATGGTCGTCGGGCGCTACCTCATCTTCTCGGGCAGCCGCGCCGGTCTCTTCATCGTCGATCGAACGACGGGCACGCTCCTCGAGCTGTTCAATCCGGGCCACGGCGTCTGCGCCGCCCCGACCCTCGACGATAAACGCCAGCGCCTCTACGTCCTGTCCAACAGCGGCTCCCTCTACGCCCTAGATCTGTCGACTTAGTCGGGGGACGTCGGGCGCTGCGCGCCCTTGGATCCCCCGCGCCCCCGCTCGCTCCGCGTGGCGAAGCCACGCTGCGCTCGCCCCGCCCTGGACGTGGGTAGCGGAGCCGAGGCTCGCGTCGAGCGAGCGAAGCGCCCGGCTAGGCGAAGCGGGCGTGGGCGCCCTGGGCTTCGATGCGGCGGACGAGCTCTTTGATCCGGCGGTTGCCGCCGGCGTCGCGCGCTTTCCATTCGACGCCGAAGCCATTCTGTCCGCCCGGGTGTCCCTTCCAGCAGACGCGCGCGGAGAGCGGCATCGCCACCTCGGCGCCCGGCGGCGAGACCATCAGCACGACGTCGAGCGCGGAGGGGAGCGCCTCCTCGGTCTTCACGAACGCACCACCGCGGCCGATGTCGCGCAGGACGCCGGCCTTGTCCTCCAGCACGCCCGCCACCTGCCACATCACAGGAAGCTCGACAGGGAGGCGCTGGTGGCGCCGCGCGACCATCTCCTCGGAGTCTCCGCGCGCGACACCAAGCAGGTAGTCGCGGGCCTGCGCCTCGGTGTCCAGAAATTCGATGCCGATCCCGGCCTTGATCTTCGTGCTGTGCTTGCCCGGGCGCCGCCAGACGACGCGCCCGCGAATCAAGGTCGGGCTCCGGCGCCGTCCCAGCCGAATCGCCACGGCCACCGTCTCACCGATCGCCAGCAGCCGGCGGGTCGGGAAAAAGACGCCGCCATGCTCGAGCTCGGGGAGAAAACGCGCCAGAAACGCGGTCCCGGTCGGAAAGTGCGCCTTGAGAATGGTCATGTGGGGAAAAGAAGGTTCTATCGTATTACGAAGAAGAGAAGTTTTGTAAAGTGCATTGCAGAGACGCGCTGCGTGGAGACTTCTGATTTCGACTACTTGCTGCCGCCCGAGCGCATCGCAGCGACACCGGCCCCGAAGCGCGACGACGCCCGGCTCTTGGTCCTGGATCGCGGGCGAGGATCGCGCAAACACGCACGTTTTAGCGAGCTCCTGGGATATCTGCCGCCACGCGCGCTGCTGGTTCTCAACGACACGCGCGTCTTTCCGGCCCGCCTTCGCGGCCGAAAACCCTCCGGGGGAGCGTTCGAGTTTCTCCTGACGCGCCGCGTGTCGATCGACCCGGCCGAAACGGGAACCTTCTGCGAAACGTGGGAGGGGCTGACCCGCGGTCTCGGCTCCGAGAGCGCGCCGCGGAGGCTGATGCTCGGGGCCGGCGTCGAGGTGGAGATCATCGACCGGCGCGCCATGGGACGAGCGCTCCTGCGCGCGACCGGGCCGGGTGAGTCGCTGTTGGCGCTGCTGGAGGAGATCGGCGAGGTGCCACTGCCTCCGTACATCGAAGCTGCGCGCCGGCGTGGGGGAGAGGCCTCGGCGGTCGACGATCGCACCCGCTACCAGACGGTTTTTGCAGACGAGCCAGGCGCCGTCGCCGCGCCGACCGCCGGTCTGCACTTCACCCCGGAGTTGCTGGAGGCCGCGCGTGCCGCCGGCCACGAGATCGCGTTCGTGACCTTGCACGTCGGGCCCGGGACCTTCCGGCCGGTCGAGGTCGCTGATCCCAGCCAGCATCAGATGGAGGCCGAGCACTTCCGGATCTCTCGCCAGACGGCCGAGACGCTCGCCCGCGCGCGAACGCAGGGGCGGCGGGTGGTGGCGGTCGGGACGACGGTGGTGCGGACGCTGGAGGCGTCGGCGCGCGCGCACGGCGGGGCGGTCATGGCGGGCGAGGGGGTCACGGACCTCTTCATCGTTCCGGGCGCGCGGTTCGAGGTGGTCACCGATCTCGATCACGAACTTTCACCTGCCACGCTCGACACTGCTGATGCTGGTGGCGGCGTTCGCGGGGCGCGAGCCGGTGCTGGCGGCGTACGCCGAGGCGGTCGAGCTCGGCTATCGGTTCTACAGCTATGGGGACGCGATGCTGATCACAGGAAGCGCTGTCTGATGGCGCCCAGCCCGTTTCGCGTGACGGGTCGGGCCGGGCGCGCGCGCACCGGCGTGCTCGAGACGGCGCACGGCCCGATCGAGACGCCCGTCTTCATGCCGGTGGGGACGCAGGCCAGCGTGAAGGCGCTCGCCTCCGAGGACGTCGAGCGCCTCGGCGCGCAGATCATCCTCGGCAACACCTACCACCTGGCGCTGCGGCCGGGCGCCGAGCGGATCGCCACGCTAGGGGGGCTGCACAAGTTCATGGGTTGGTCGCGCGCGATCCTGACCGACTCGGGCGGCTTCCAGGTGTTCAGCCTGCGCGAGCGGCGGACGGTGGACGACGACGGCGTCACGTTCGCCTCGCACCTCGACGGCTCGCCCCAGCGGCTGACCCCCGAGCGGGCGATGGAGATCCAGGCGCTCCTCGGCAGCGACATCGCGATGGCGTTCGACGAGTGTCCGCCGTCCGATGCGCCCCGGGCGGTGATCGAGACGGCGATGGCGCGCACCAGCCGCTGGGCGCGCCGCTGCCTGGCGACCACGCCCGCGCCGGGGCAGCTGCGGTTCGGGATCGGGCAGGGGGGCGTGCACGTCGATCTGCGGCGCGCGCACCTCGCCGAGCTGCGCGAGCTGCCGTTCGACGGGTTCGCGCTGGGCGGCCTCGGCGTGGGCGAGGCGCCCGAGGTGATGCACGGGGTGATCGCCGAGGTGGCCGAGGAGATGCCGGCCGCGCGGGCCCGCTACCTGATGGGCGTCGGGACCCCCGAGGACATCTGGCGGGCGATCGGCGCCGGGATCGACATGTTCGACTGCGTGATGCCGACGCGCAACGCGCGCAACGGGCAGCTGTTTACGCGCGCAGGAAGGGTGAACATCGGCAACGCGCGCCACCGCGACGAGCCGCAGCCGATCGAAGAGGGGTGCCCCTGCGCCTGCTGTGCGCGCTACAGCCGCGCCTACCTGGCGCATCTCTTTCACGCCAAGGAGCTGCTTTATTATCGCCTGGCGACGATCCACAACCTCGAGCACTACTTGAGCCTCGCGCGCCGCGCCCGTGAGGCGATCGCAGCCGGCACGTTCCCCGCGACGCCGTGGTAAACGATGGGCCATGGGCAAGCGCGTCGCCGTGGTGCTTTCCGGGTGCGGGTGGGGTGATGGCAGCGATGCGGCGGAGACGATGCTGGCGCTGTTCTACGCCGAGCGGGCGGGGGCGGAGGTCATCTGCGCCGCGCCCGATCGCGACCAGCGGACGGTCGTCGATCATCTGAGCGGCGGGATGGTCGACAAGGCGCCGCGCAACGCCCGGGTCGAGGCGGCGCGCCTGTCGGGCGGCGCGGTGCTGCCGCTCGCCGAGCTCTCGCCGAACCGCATCGACGCGCTGCTGGTGCCAGGGGGCGGCGGAGCAGGGACGACGCTCTCCGACTACGCCGACAAGCACGAGCTCTGCGCGGTCGATCCCGATCTGGTCAAGCTGCTGCGCGCGCTGTTGCCGGCGCACAAGCCGATGGGGTTCATCGGCCTCTCGGCACTCCTGGCCGCGCGGGTGCTCGGCCCGGTGGCCGGCGTGCGCGTGACGCTGGGGCCGAGGGGGACGGCGATGTCCAAGCACGCCGCCGTCATGGGGGCCGACGTGCGGCCCGCCACCGTGGACGACGTGATCAGCGATGAGAAGGCCCGCGTCCACACGACACCGGGCTTTCTGGCAGAAGACCCCAAACTGCCGGCCGTGGCCAAGGCCATCGACCAGCTGGTTCGTCTGGTCCTCGGCGGCGGTGGGGGGAGACCCACCGCGCGTCGAGGGTAGCTACTGATCCAGCCCGCGGTTCCGCTTGATCTGATCCAGAACCTTGCCGTACTCGACCTCCCAGGTGGAGGTTCCTTCTTCCAGGTTCTTGATCCGGCGGCGCACTTCTTCGTCCAGCTCTTCGTCGACCTGCATGTGCTTCTTGAGGATGTCGCTCATCCGCTTTCGCAGGACGGTGTCCTCGACGTAAATCTCTTCGACGTGGGGCGACTGCATGAACGACTCGATCATCTGCGTCGTCATCCACTCGAGCCCGTCCTCGCCCAGCCCGAAGGCCTTCTCCCCGGCGAGCGTGCGCTTGATCTTCCCGAACTGCTCGTAGGGGAGGTTTTTCTTTTGCAGGAGGTCCTTGGCCTTCTCCGTGATCTCGCGATCGAGACGCACGTATTCTTTGAGAACTGCTTGGACGTCCATCTCGGCTTCGCCTCGGTCGGTGACTTCGATGTCCCCCGACTCGGCCAAGCTCTTGACGATCTCCGTCCCGATGAGGGGAATCTTTCCGCTGTAAAGCCGCATCTTCTAAGCGCCTTATAGGGGTGCCATCGAGGACAGTCAAGGTTCGCGACCCGACGAAATCGTGTCAAACTCGCCGGCGGCGTGTTCCTTCCGCTCCGTGACGACAATCCACGCACGCGATTTCCCGCGGTGACGCTCTTGCTGATCGCCGCGAACGTGGTCGCCTTTGCGTACGAGATCTGGGGTCCGCTCGACCCGGCAGAGCTCTATCAAGCGCGCGGGGGCGATTCCCTTCGAGATCGTCCACCACGTCGATCTCCACCCGCAGAACATTTTCCCCGTGCCCGGGTCGATCTGGACGTCGATGTTCCTGCACGGCGGCTGGATGCACCTCATCGGCAACATGTGGTTCCTCTGGGTGTTCGGGGACAACGTCGAGGAGGCGATGGGGTCGCTCCGCTACGTCCTGTTCTATTTTCTGGTCGGCACCGTGGGTGCGCTCGCCCAGTGCTACGCCATGCCCACCTCGACGGCCCCCATGATCGGCGCCTCCGGCGCGATCGCCGGCGTGCTCGGCGGTTACCTGATGCTCTACCCGCGGGCGCGCATCGCGACGTTGGTGATGATCCCGTTCCTGTGGCCGGTCGTGCCGGTCCCGGCCTGGATCTTCCTCACGGGCTGGTTCATCGCGCAATTGCTGTTGCCGAGCACCTCCGGCATCGCCTGGATGGCCCACGTGGGCGGCTTCCTGGCAGGCCTCGGGACGGTGCGGCTGCTCGTCCACACGCGCCGCGGCCCTCCCACGGCACCGGTCGAATACATTCCGCCCGCCCGCCGCGCCTCCTGGTGACGGCTGGTGAGCGAGACGCGACTCCGTGCTTGACAGCAACGCCTCTACGCGCAAAATCGCGCCCCGAAACAAACTCGCGGATACGGTTCCGAGGTAATCGCGTTGGGGGAGGGACAGCTCTGCTGGCCCGAGCCCGTCGCGGGAGGTTCGGAACCCTCCCAGGGTTCCGAAGTAAATTGGCGGATTAGCTCAGCTGGTTAGAGCAGGCGTTTCATACGCGCCGGGTCCGGGGTTCGAGTCCCTGATCCGCCACAGAGGAAAATGAAGAGAGTCGATAAGCCCTGGGGGCACGAAGTGATCTGGGCCGTCACCGACCGTTACGTCGGGAAGGTGCTGCACATCAAGGCCGGGCAGAAGCTGTCGCTGCAGTACCACCAGAAGAAGGACGAGACCGTGATGGTCTGGTCCGGGCGCATGAACTTCGAGCACTTCGTCGAGGGGCAGCCGCCGCAGGTTCGCGAGATGGGCCCGGGCGAGGCCTTTCACGTCACGCCGGGGCTGCGCCACCGGATGATTGCCATCGAGGACACCGACGTCTTCGAGGTGTCGACCACCGAGCTCGACGACGTGGTCCGGTTGGAAGACGCCTATGGCCGGCAGGGCACCTCGAAGGCCTAGGCGTGCCGCCGAAGGCGGCTTAGACGCCCGAACGCCCTTTGAGGAACCGACGCCTTGACGGCGCGGCGACTGACGAGCTAAACCCCACCTCCTCATGTACGACACGTCCGACATCCGCAAGGGTTTGAAGATCATGATCGACGGCTCGCCTTACACGGTCGTCGAGTTCCAGTTCGTCAAACCGGGGAAGGGCGCGGCCTTCACGCGCACCAAGATGAAGAACCTGCTCACGGGCGGCGTTCTCGAGCGCAACCTGCGCTCGGGCGAGCGGCTCGAGCCGGCGGACGTCGAGACCAAGACGATGCAGTACCTCTACGCCGACGCCGACTCGTTCGTCTTCATGGACACGACGACGTACGACCAGGTGCAGATCCCCAAAGACACCATCGGTGACTCGGCCGGCTTCATGCCGGAGAACACCAACGTCGAGGTGCTGTTCTTCAACGGACGTGCCGTCGGCGTGACGCTCCCCAACTTCATCGAGCAGGCGGTGATCGAGGCCGACCCCGGCTTCCGCGGCGACACCGCGACGGGCGCCACCAAGCCGGCCAAGATCTCCACCGGCGCCAGCATCAACGTGCCGCTCTTCATCAACGTGGGCGACGTCATCAAGATCGACACGCGCAACGGGCAGTACCTCGAGCGCCTGAGCCGCGCCTAGCGGTCCCGCGATGGTCGCGACGCGCTCAGCGCTCGAAGCGCGGGGTCGCATCGTGCGCGCGGTGCGCGCCTGGTTCGAGAGGGAAGGGTTCCTCGAGGTCTCGACGCCGGCGCGCGTCCGCTCGCCGGGGCAGGAGGTTCACCTCGACGCGATCGCGGCGGGGCAGTCGGGCGGAGAGGCGCACTGGCTGATCACCTCGCCCGAGTACCATCTCAAGCGGCTGGTCGCGGACGGGCTCTCGCCCATCTTCGAGATCTGCAAGTGCTGGCGCGCGGAAGAGTCAGGCCCGCACCACCGGACCGAGTTCACCATGCTCGAGTGGTACCGCGCAGACGCACCGCTCGAGGTGCTGGCTGCCGACTGCGAGACGTTGGTCGGGATCGCTTTCCAGGCTGCGGGGCGCGATCCGGTTGCGCTCGGGCTGGGCGCGCCGTTTGCGCGGACCACCGTGGGGGAGCTGTTCGAAAAGCAGGCCGGTTTCTCGCTGACAGGCGCCGAGACAGCCCCTGAGCTCCGCGCCGCCGCCGAAAGAGCGGGGGTGGCCCTCGGCACGGCGACGGCCTGGGACGACATTTTTTATCAGGTGTTCCTCGATCGCATCGAACCGGAGCTGGCCAGGTCGGGGCCGACGTTCGTCTTCGACTGGCCGGCGCCGCTCGGCGCCCTGGCCAGGCCGCACCCGCGCGATCCGCGCGTCGTGGAGCGGTTCGAGCTCTACGCCGGGGGCCTCGAGCTGGCCAATGCGTTCGGCGAGCTGACCGACCCGGTGGAGCAGCGCCGGCGGTTCGAGGAGGAGACCCGGATCCGCGCCGCCCGCGGGAAAGCGGTCTACCCGCTCGACGAGGCGCTGCTGGCGGCGCTGCCGCAGATGCCGCCCACCGCCGGGATCGCCCTTGGTCTCGACCGGTTGATCATGCTGGCCACCGGCGCGCGTGACATCTCGGAGGTCCAGGCGTTCTAAGGCGCATAAACCTTGCCCGTTTTTAGCTTCCCTGCTAGACGTTTGCCCGGCTGGAGGCCCTCTTCGTGACTCAATTCCTAAATGGTCTGGCGCAAGCTGCTCCCGGTGGCGGCGGTTCGCCCTTGACGCAGTTCGTTCCCCTCATCGCGATCTTCGCCATCTTCTACTTCCTGGTGCTGCGCCCGCAGTCCAAGAAGGCCAAGGACCATCAGAAGATGTTGTCGGAGCTGCAGCAGGGGGCCGTCGTCGCCACCCAGGGTGGGATCATCGGCAAGATCACCGGCATCAAGGACAACGAGGTGACGCTGCAGGTTCAAGAGGGCGTCCGCGTTCGATTCCTTCGCAGCGCCATCACCGGCGCCTACACGGGGGACGCTGCCCAAGTCAGATAAGACCGACAAGTCGGAATCGAAAGCGTCGTAGTTCGACGCCCGTAACAGACGGACAAGCGATCTCATGGAACGATCTTGGTGGTGGAAGGCGGCCCTCTACGGGTTCGTCACCGTGGTGGCCGTCCTCTATCTGATCCCGACGGTCGTCCCGGACGACAAGCAGCCGGCTTTCATTCAAAAGCACTTTCAGAAGCGGATCCAGCTGGGGCTCGATCTCCAGGGCGGTCTGCACCTGGTGTACGAGGTCAACGTCGACAAGGCGGTGGCCGGCAAGGTCGATCGCCTCGCCTCGGACATCGAGGATCGGCTGCACAAGGACAAGGGGACGAACGATCTCGTCGTCAGCCGCGAAGGGCGCGACGACATCGTGCTGACCTTCAAGCCGCCGTCGGACGAGACGAAGCTGGACGACACGATCCTCAAGGAGTACCGCAAGACGCTCGACGTCGTGAGCCGTGACGCCACCACCGGCGTGGTCCGGCTCCGGCTCGATCCCGATCAGGTCGAGGAGGTGCGCGACTACGCCCTCCGTCAGGGGATCGAGACCATCCGCGGGCGCGTCGACAAGTTCGGCGTCTCCGAGCCCACCATCATCAAGAAGGGGACCGACATCATCGTCGAGCTCCCGGGCCTGAAGTCGGCCGACTTCGAGCGGATCAAGTCGATCATCGGCCGCACCGCGCAGCTCGAGTTCAAGATCGTCGACGACGGCTCGGAGTACATGAAGAAGGTCGCGGCGTCCGTGCCCAAGAACGCCGGCATCGACGTCGTCCCCGAGTCGTGGACCGAGAAGGATTCGTCCAAGCCGCACGAGGACGTGACGCTCCGCTCGAAGAGCCGCGACACGCTGATGAAGTTCTTCGACGGTCTGACCGGCGAGCTGGCTCTGCCCCCCGACCACGAGATCGGCTACGAGGAGACGCAGGGGCGCAACGAGAACGGCGAGGCGACGCCGGATCGTTACTGGCGCACCTACTACATGCACAAGCGGGCCCCGCTGACCGGCGAGTACCTCTCGAACGCCGACCAGACCTGGGATCAGCAGACCGGCCGCCCGGAGGTCTCGTTCGAGTTCGACCGCCAGGGGGCGGCGATCTCCGAGCGGATGACCGGCGACAACATCGGCCGCAAGATGGCCATCCTCCTCGACGACAAGATCAACAGCGCGCCAGTGATCGAAGGGCGCATCGGGGCGCGCGGCCGCATCACGCTCGGCGGCTTCGGCGATCCGTTCGCGCTTCAGCAGGAGGCCAAGGACCTGGTGGCGGTGCTCCGCTCCGGCGCGTTGCCGGCGCCGCTGCGCAAGACGTTCGAGACCCAGGTGGGCCCGACGATGGGACGCGACGCGGTCCAGAAGGCCAAGATCTCGATGTACATCGGGGCGGCGGCCGTCGTCGCGTTCATGCTCATCTACTACCGGCTGTCGGGGATCATCGCCGTCGTGGCCATGCTCCTCAACATGCTCTACATGATCGCGATTCTGGCCGCCTTCGAGGCGTCACTGACGCTGCCGGGGATCGCCGGGCTCGTGTTGACCATCGGCATGGCGGTCGACGCCAACATCATCATCTACGAGCGCATCCGCGAGGAGCTGCGCCTCGGCAAGTCGGTGCGCACGGCGGTCGACACCGGGTTCGCCCGCGCCTTTTGGACCGTGTTCGACGCGCACGTGACCAACTTCGTGGCCGGCGTCGTCCTCTACTCGTACGGGTCGGGGCCGATCCGAGGCTTCGCGGTGACGTTGCTCGTGGGGATCATCACCAACCTGTTCACCTCCTACTGGCTGTCGCACTGGATGTTCGACGGCGCGGTGGGGCGCCGGGGCGCCGCGCGCGCCACCCTGTCGATCTGAGGACGTGATGCCGGCGACCAACGCACATCAGAAGTTCTTCGAAATCATCAAGCCGGGCTCGAACTACGAGTTCGTGGGCCGGGAGAAGTACTGGATCGGTCTGTCGATGATCCTCGTGACCCTGACGATCATCATGCTTCCGCTCAACGCCTACGTCTTCAAGTCGCGCGGGCACATGCTGAACTGGGGGGTCGACTTCCGGGGCGGCAGCGAGATCCTCCTCGAGTTCTCCAAGCCGGTCGAGGCGGGGGAGATTCGCAAGACGCTGGCCGACGCCGGCTTCCCCGACGCCGACGTGGTCAAGTACGCGGATCCCTCGGGCCTCAAGAAGTGGAACTACATGGTCCGCGTCGGCGCCGTCTCGGTCGTCTCCGAGCAGCAGGCCAAGCAGGTCCAGGAGTCGCTCGCGCACGAAGGGGGCGCCAGCCTCAAGCGCTTCGAGTGGTCCGAGGGGGGCGACAAGGTCTACCTCCGCTATGACAAGCCGGTCGACCCGTCGTCCCTGGCGAACTCGCTCAAGGCGATTGGGGTCAACACCAACCAGGTGCAGAGCTTCGGCCGGGCCGACGAGAACACCTACGAGGTGACGCTGGTCGGTCTCGACACCGAGATCCGCCGCGCGCTCGACGCCAAGCTGGGCGAGGGGGCCGTGGCCGCGATCCCCTCCGTCGAGTCGGTGGGCGCCAAGGCCGGCAAGCAGCTGCAGTTCGACGGCGCCCGGTCGCTGCTCTACGCGATTCTGCTGATCATGGTCTACATCGCCTTCCGCTTCGACCTGCGCTACGGCCCGGGGACGGTGGTGGCGCTGCTTCACGACGCCGTGATCACGGTCGGCGCGTTCGCCGTCACCTACAAAGAGTTTTCGCTGACCACCGTGGCGGCCGTCCTGACCGTCATCGGCTACTCGATGAACGACACCATCGTCGTCTTCGATCGCATCCGCGAGAACGCCACCCGGCTGCGCGACCGTCGCTTCGACCGGGTCGTCAACCAATCGATCAACGAGACCCTCTCGCGAACCCTGCTGACGAGCGCCACGGTGCTGTTCGTGACCCTGGCGATGAACTGGTTCGGCGTCGGCGTCATCCGCGACTTTGCCTTTGCGTTGAACGTCGGCGTCATCGTCGGGACCTACTCGTCGATCTTCATCGCCAGCCCGATCCTCATCTGGCTCAACGACAAGTACCTCGTCAGCCAGAAGCGGCAGCAGGCCACCGGGCGCAACGCCCGCCGCCCCCGCAAAGACGAAGACGAGCCAGAAGTTTAGGCTTCGTCGCCCGTCTCTTCTCCCGTTTATCCACAGGCGGCGGTGCTAGGGTGCCGAGGTGAGCATCGCCTGGCGCGCGCCTTCGATAGACGATGAGGTCGCTGCGGCGCTGGCGACGGAGGCCAAGCTGATGCCGCTGACGGCGCGGGTGCTGGTGGGCCGGGGAATCGTGCGGGCCGACGCGGTCTCGAAGTTTCTCGAGCCGCGGCTCAGCGATCTTCGGCGCCCCGACGGGATGGCGGATCTGCCGCGCGCGGTCGACCGGCTGGTGGCCGCGCTTGGCGCCGGCGAGACGATCGGCGTCTTCGGCGACTACGACGTCGATGGTGTGACCACCGCGGCCACGCTGGCCAGCGCCCTGCGGGCCTTCGGCGGCAAGGTCATCGCCCGCGCGGCGAGCCGGAGCGCGGGATACGGCCTCGGTGTCGGCGACGTCGTGCGCTTCGCCGAAGAGGGGTGCCGCGTGCTCGTCACCGGCGACTGCGGCACCAGCGATCACGAGGCGCTCGTCGCCGGCCGCGCGCGCGGCCTCGACGTCATCGTCATCGACCACCACGAGTTGCCGACCGGCGAGACGGCCGCCTACGCGCTGGTCAATTCGCGCCGCCCGGACGACGCCTTTCCGTTCAAGGGGCTGGCCTCCTGCGGCGTGGCCTTCTACCTGGCGGCGGCGCTGCGCACCCGCCTCGGCGCCGCCTTCGATCCGCGCGAGCTGCTCGATCTCGTGGCGCTGGGGACGATCGCCGACCTGGTGCCGCTCACCGACGAGAACCGGATCCTCGTCGCCGCCGGGCTCAAGGTCCTGTCGGCGCGCAAGCGCCCGGGCCTCGCCGCGCTGGCGGAGCGCGCCGAGCTCACCGACGGTCCGATCACCGCCCACCAGGCAGCGTTTCGGCTGACGCCGCGGCTCAACGCGGCCGGGCGGCTCGGTGAAGCCCAGCTGGCGCTCGATCTCCTGCTGGCGTCGCCCGCCGACGCGCCCCGCCTGGCCGAGGCGATCGACGAGCAGAACACCGAGCGGCAGCGAATCCAGGAGCTGGTCTGGATGGAGGCGCGGGCGCAGGCAGCCGAGCAGGCGGACGCGCCGGCGGTGGTGGTCGGCGCCGAGGGGTGGCACCAGGGGGTGGTCGGGATCATCGCCGCGCGCCTGGTCGACCAGCTCGCCCGCCCCGCGATCGCCATCGGCTTCAAGAACGGGGAGGGGCGCGGCTCTGCCCGGACGGTCCCGGGCGTGAACCTCTACGAGGCGCTCGGCGCCTGCAGCGCGCACCTCTCCAAGTTCGGCGGCCACGCCGGCGCCGCCGGGATGAGCATCGCCCTCGAGCGGCTCGACCCCTTTCGGGCCGCCTTCGCCGTCGAGGCCGCCCGCCAGCTCTCCGGACGGGTCGCAACAGCGGTCGAGGTGGACGCCGAGGTGGCGCTCGGCGATCTCGACCTGCCGTTCGCCGAGGAGCTGGCCCGGCTGGCGCCGTTCGGGGCCGCCAACCGGGAGCCGCTGTTCGCGTTGCGGGGCGTCACCACCCGCGCCACCCGTGTGGTGGGCAAGGGGCACCTGCAGCTGACCCTCGACCATGAGGGGACCGTCAGCGAGGCGATCGCCTTCGGCTTCGGCGACGAGGATCCCGGGCCTGGCGCGCTGCTCGATCTGGTGGCGACCGCCGAGCTCGACACCTTCCGGGGCACGCGCCGGACACGGCTGAGGGTGACCAAACTCGCCCGCCGGCCAAACGCCGACTAAGATCCGTTCTGTCCGCCCGTGCGCTCTCGCCGCCTCATCGATCAGCTCCCGCCGCCGCCCCCGCCGCTGGAAAGGAGCTTTTGGCAGCTTCTGCCGCGCCGAAATCTGCGCCGGGCGCTACTGCTGATCATCGCCATCGTGGCCGTCATCGCCATCAAACGCAGCGGCGGTCTCTCTCTCGACAGGATCTTCCAGCAGGTCGCGCCGGCCGGACCGACGCAACCCATCGACTCCCAGAGCGGCTTTCACCACCTCGAAGTCCACCCTTCTCCGACGCGGCCGCACGACTTGCCCCAGAAATGAAATGACCGCGCCTGGCGAGCCGTTGGCGTGGGTGATCTTTGGCGTCGTCGTGGCCGCGATGCTGGCGCTCGACCTGGGCGTCTTTCACCGCAAGGCGCACGCCGTGCGCGGGCGCGAGGCGGCGATCTGGTCGGTTATCTGGATCAGCGTGGCGCTCCTTTTCAATCTGGGCATCTACTTCCGTTCGGGGTCCGATCGCGGGCTGGAGTTCTTCCAGGCCTGGCTGATCGAAAAGGCGCTCTCCGTCGACAACCTCTTCGTCTTTCTGGCGGCGTTCTCCTTCTTCGCCGTCCCCGAGAACCTCCAACACCGGGTCCTGTTCTGGGGGATCCTCGGCGCGCTCATCACCCGGGGCATCTTCATCGCGGTGGGCGCGGCGCTGCTGGCTGCGTTCCACTGGGTCACCTACATCTTTGGCGTCTTCCTGGTCGTGACCGCGCTGCGCCTGCTGTTTGGCGGCGACGAGGAGGTCCGACCCGAGAAGAATCCCGTGCTGGTGCTGTTCCGCCGCTTCGTCCGGTCGACCCCCGACTATGACGGGGCGCATTTCTTCGTCCGGCATGGCGGCAAGCTGTTCGCCACGCCTCTCCTCACCGTGCTGGTGGTGATCGAGGCGACCGACGTCGTGTTCGCCGTCGATTCGATCCCGGCCGTCTTCGGGATCACGCGGGACGTGTTCATCGTCTACACCTCGAACATCTTCGCCGTCCTCGGCCTGCGCGCGCTGACCTTCCTGGTCGCGCGGCTGGTCCAGCGGCTGCGCTATCTGAAGGTGGGGCTGGCGCTGGTGCTCGCCTTCGTCGGCGGGAAGATGCTGATCGCCGATCGCTATCGGATCTCCGACCTCGTGTCGCTGCTCGTCGTGGCGGGGCTCATCACCTTCGCCGCGTTGCTGTCGCTGCTCGTCCCGCCGAAGAACACCCCGCGGCCAGACGAGCCTCCCGGCTAGACCCCCAGGTTCAAAGCCGACGGTGCGTCAGGACGGGGAGCGCGCTCCGCACCCGATCCTGATAGTCGAAGTCGAGACGGGCGAGGGCGACGCCCTCGTGGTCGCCACACTCGGCCAGCACCACCCCCCAGGGATCGACCACCAGCGCGTGGCCGTAGCTGCTGCGGTTCGGCCCGTGCACCCCGACCTGCGCCGGGGCCAGCAGGAAGACCTGGTTCTCGATGGCCCGGGCGCGCAGGAGCACGTGCCAGTGATCCTTCCCGGTCTCCACCGTGAACGCCGAGGGGACCGCCACGATCCGCGCGCCGCCCGCCGTCAGCGCCCGGTAGAGCTCCGGGAAGCGGAGGTCGTAGCAGATGCTGAGCCCGAGGCCGCCCCAGGGTGTCTCGGCCACCGCGGGCGCGCCGCCCGGTTCGATCGCCTCCGACTCCCGGAAGCTTCTCCCGCCCGGAACATCGACGTCGAAGAGGTGCAACTTCCGATAAACGGAGACGAGGGCCCCGGAGGGGTCGAGCAAAACGGCGCTGTTGCGGATCTTCTTGCCCGCGCCCCGTTCGGGAAAGCCACCCAGCAAGAGCCAGGTCCCGGTCGCGCGCGCCAGCTCCTGCATCGCGCCCAGAATCGGACCGGCCGTACCGGTCGGCCCGATCCCCGCTGTTCCCAGATCCGGAAGGGTCTCGGCGATGGCCAGGCGATGGTCGCGGTCGTTGCCCAGGTAGGCGAAGTTCTCGGGCAGACCCACCAGCAGCGCGCCGAACGTGGCGGCCTGACGGACCAGCTCACATGCACGCTCGAGGTTGCCCTCGACGTCCTCGGTCGAGGTCATCTGAACGGCGCCGACGACCAGCTCCGACATGCCAACGAAGCTATCACGTCAGGCGACCACCCAGGCCACCACGCCCCTTCCAACCTGGACCAAACCCCGCCCAAACGACCCCCAGCGCGGCCGCGGCAACGACAAAAACACCCGCAAAAAAACCCAAAGATCCTGAGGTTTAGCCCGAGCGCGGCTGTCTTGCGGACTGCAGATCACCATGTTATAAAACGCGGCCTCGAAAGATTACGTTGCCTCCGTAAAAGGGTGGGCCGCGTGCCCGCCCTTTTTATTGCCCGACACATTTTTGTTTCCAAACATCATGCGAAAGGACCTCCAAGACTTGTGGACGCTCGCTGAGCCCTACGTTCGCGACGCAGGCTTCGATCTGATCGAGGTCCAGTTTGCGCGTGAGCAACGGGGTGCGGTCCTGCGTCTTTTCATCGATCGGCCACCTGGTTCCGACCAGACGCTCATCGGTGTCGACGATTGCGAGCGCGTCAGTCGCGACGTGTCGGCGGCGCTCGACGTGGCCGATAATATTTCACACACGTACTTGTTGGAAGTGAGCTCGCCCGGGCTTGATCGGCCCCTGCGGCGAGAGCGGGACTTTGCGCGGTTTGTGGGGGAGAGCGCACGCGTGCGGCTCGAGGCGGGGGTCGAGGGGCGGCGCAACTTTTCCGGGACCATCCGGGCGGCCAAGGACGGCCGCGTGGAGATCGCTTGTGATGGCCGGTCTTACGAGCTCCCCATCGACGACATCGTGCGCGCGAACCTCATCCCCGATTGGGATCGGGAGTTCGAGCGTGCGGGTGAAGCGCAGCCTGGGTCCACCCCAGCCGACGCCAAGCCCAACGAGAAGTCCATCGCAGGGGGGCGCGAGGTCCCTTCGAAGAAACCTTCGAAGGTCCCCTCATCCAATAATCGGAGTGCCTCATGAACGAAGGTGCCGCCCTCGGCCTGGTCCTCGACCAGGTCTCCAAAGACAAGAACATCGACCGCACCGTGCTGGTCGAGACCCTCGAGCAGGCGATCCTGACGGCGGCCAAACGCGCCTTCGGCATGCAGCGCGAGATGGAGGCCAAGTTCAACGAGGAGATCGGCCGCGTCGATCTGTTCCAGATCATCGTCATCGTCGAGGCGTTCACCGCCGGCAACGAGGGGAAAGAGGTCTTGCTCTCCGACGCCCAGCGCTTCGGTCTCAAGGCCGACCCGGGCGACGAGCTCCTGTTTCAGATCTTCTACGACGAGAAGGATCAGGTCAAAGCCGAGGAGCAGGACGCCAAGTACGGCGAGCTCCTCAAGCTGAACCGTGCCTGGAAGGGGTTCGGCCGCATCGCCGCCCAGACCGCCAAGCAGGTCATCCTGCAGCGCGTCCGCGAGGCGGAGCGCGAGAACGTCTTCAACCAGTACAAGGAGCGCAAGGGCGAGCTCATCTCCGGCATCGTCCGCCGCTTCGAGCGGGGGAACATCATCGTCGACCTGGGGGGCGCCGAGGCGGTGCTCCCCGTCCGTGACCAGGTGCCGCGCGAGTCGTACCGCGCCGGCGACCGGATCGTCGCCTACGTGGTCGAGATCGACAAGGCGGCGCGCGGACCGCAGATCATCCTGTCGCGCACGCACAAGGGGCTGCTCGAGAAGCTGTTCGAGATGGAGGTCCCCGAGATCTACGAGAAGATCGTGCGGATCGAAGCCTCGGCCCGCGAGGCGGGCGCCCGCTCGAAGATCGCCGTCCACTCGCGCGATCGCGACGTCGATCCGGTCGGCGCCTGTGTCGGCATGAAGGGCTCCCGCGTCCAGGCGGTCGTCCAGGAGCTGCGCGGCGAGAAGATCGACATCGTCCCCTACGACGCCGATCCGGTGAAGTTCGTCTGCAACGCCATCGCGCCGGCCGAGGTGGCCCGCGTGCTGATGGACGTCGGATCGCACACCATGCAGCTCATCGTCCCCGACGAGAAGCTGTCGCTGGCGATCGGCAAGAAGGGGCAGAACGTGCGCCTCGCCTCGCAGCTGACCGGCTGGCGCATCGACATCCACTCGGCCTCCAAGGTGACCGAGATGGAGGCGCGTGCTCGCCAGTCGCTGGCGGCGATCTCGGGCGTCACGGCCGAGGTGGCCGAGGCGATGTTCAAGGCTGGCTGGCGCTCGGCCGCCGAGGTCGCGGGCGCGAAGCCCGAGGAGCTGACGTCGGTCGCGGGGATCGCCACCGCCCAGGCGGCCCAGGCGATCATCACGGCAGCCGGCCCGGCAGCGGAAGCAGAGCGGGTGCGACAGGCCGCGGAGGCTGCGCGTGCCGCGCAGCAGGCCGCCGACGAAGCGGCAGCCGCAGCTTCGGCCGCTGCTGCCGCTGCCGAGGCCGCTGCTGCCGCCCCCAATCCGGAGGCGCCATAACGATGCGCCAGGGCCCCCATGCCTGTCTCCACCCGAACCTGTATCGGCTGCCGCAAGCGCGGACCAGCCGGCGAGATGGTGCGTCTGGCCCGTACGGCCGCGACAGGGACAGTTCAGCTCGCGTCACCACGGCGCGGGCCGGGGCGAGGGGCCTCGCTTCATCCACGCGCGGATTGCATCGAGGGGGCCTTGCGTCCCGGCGTGCTCTCTCGCGCCTTCAAACAGCCGGTCGACATGTCGTCGGAATCGGCTCGTCGTCTTCGACAATTGGGCAATTGACCGCGGTCTCGCGTAACCAGGGGACATCATGATCAGCGGATACGACAGAGACAGAGCAGGAGCGCCAGAAGCACCCGTCGGACCGCGCGTGCGGCTCTACGAGCTGGCCAAAGACCTCGGCCTCCAGCCGAAGGATCTGGTCGCCAAGGTGCGCGCGATGGCCATCGACGTCGCCAACCACATGTCCCAGATCGAGCCGGCCGACGCCGACCGGATCCGGCGCGCCGTCGACCGCGAGCGGCATGAGAGCCTGGTCGAGGAACGCCTGACCGTCGACGGAACCGTCATTCGCCGCCGCTCGAAGGTCGCCGCCGCGCCCCCCGCACCCGCGCGGCAGGTCGTCACGGCAGCGCCAGCCGCTCCCGCGCCAGTTGTTACCCCAGCGGCGCCCGCCCCCCAGCCGGTCGCGCCGCCACCGCCTATCCGCGCGCCCGAGCCGGTCGTCGTCGCCAAGGCGGAGCCGACAGAGGCGCCGGCGCCCACGCCGCCCGTCGAGGTCCGTCCTGCGGCGCCGGTCGAAGCGCCGGCACCACCGCCTCCCGCCACCGCAGAAGCGGCGCCGGCCGCCCCCGCGGCCCCCCCGGTCTCCAGCAAGCCCATCGAGGTGCCTGTTCCGCAGCCGTTGTCGCGTGCGGGCCTGAGGGCGATCCCGCAGCCGGTGGTCACCGGCTCGGCGGCCACGGGAGCGTTCATCCAGCTCCCCGGCCTCGCTCCGCGTGGCGGCGACGCCAACGCGCCCCGCGTCGAGATCAAGGATCGCGACGAAGAGCTGCGCCGTCTCGGCCGCAGCAACCTGCTCAACCGCGCGCCTGCCGGACGCGACCGCTTCGGTCGGCCGTCGTTCGGTCCGGGCGGCCAGCGCCCCGGCAGCTTCCCCAAGAAGCGCGTCGCCGCCGCCGGCAAGAAGCTGAAGCAGACGCAGATCACCACGCCCGCCGAGCACAAGCGGGTGGTCCGGATGGCGGACACCATCGCCGTCGCCGAGCTGGCCAAGAAGATGGCCGTGCAGGGGCGCGAGATCGTCAAGAAGCTCTGGGCCCTCGGCATGATGGGCGTGACGATCAACCAGGACATCGATCTCGACACGGCGACGCTGATCGCCAACGAGTTCGGATTCCAGATCGAGTCGACCGCCTTCAACGAGGAAGAGGTCCTCACCGACACCGAGACGCCGGACAACCCGGAGGACGTCGTCCCCCGCGCGCCGGTCGTCACCATCATGGGTCACGTCGACCATGGCAAGACCTCGCTGCTCGACGCGATCCGCAAGGCGAACGTCGCGGCCGGCGAGGCGGGCGGCATCACCCAGCACATCGGCGCCTACAAGGTGGCGGGCGAGAAGGGGGAGGTCGTCTTCCTCGATACGCCAGGCCACGAGGCGTTCACCGCCATGCGGGCGCGCGGCGCCCAGATGACCGACATCGTCGTCCTGGTCGTCGCCGCCGATGACGGCCCGATGCCGCAGACGATCGAGGCCATCAACCACGCCAAGGAGGCGCAGGTCCCCATCGTCGTCGCGATCAACAAGATCGACAAGCCGGGCGCCAACCCGGATCAGATCCGCAACAAGCTCTCCGAGCACCAGCTGGTCTCGGAAGAGTGGGGCGGCACCACGATCTTCGTGAACGTCTCGGCCAAGACGAAAGAGGGCATCGACAAGCTGCTGGAGATGCTGGCCCTGCAGGCCGAGCTTCTCGAGCTCAAGGCCAACCCGAACAAGCAGGCCAAGGGGCACGTGATCGAGGCGCGCCTCGATCGCGCCCGCGGACCGATCTCGACGATTCTGGTCGAGGACGGGACGCTGAAGCTCGGCGACCTGGTCGTCGCCGGCGAGTACTCCGGGAAGATTCGCGCCATGCTGGGCGACAAGGGTCAGGCGCTCACCGAGGCCGGTCCCTCGACGCCGGTGGAGGTGCTGGGCCTCGACGGCGTCCCCGACGCGGGCGAGGTCTTCAACGTCGTCACCGACGAGAAGGCGGTCAAGAACGCTGGTCGAGCACCGGCACGACGCGCGCCGCAAGAAGGAGCTCGCCTCCGGATCCGGCACCGGCCGCGTGACGCTCGAGAACATCCTCGACAAGATCAAGAGCGGCGAGGTCAAGGAGGTGAAGGTGATCCTCAAGGCCGACGTGCAAGGGTCGGTCGAGGCGGTCGCCAGCGCGCTCACCAAGCTCTCGACCGAGTCGGTGGGCGTGAACGTCATCTCCACCGGCGTCGGCGGCATCACCGAGTCCGACGTCAGCCTGGCCAAGGCCTCGTCGGCCGTGGTGATCGGGTTCAACGTGCGTCCCGCCGGCAAGGCGCAGCAGCTGGCCGAGCAGGAAGACGTCGACATCAAGCTCTACCAGGTCATCTACGACGCCATCGACGACGTCAAGAAGGCCATGGTCGGGATGCTGGCGCCGATCTCGCGCGAGAAGCTGCTCGGCAAGGCCGAGGTCCGCCAGGTCTTCACCATCCCCAAGGCCGGCACCATCGCCGGCAGCTTCGTCACCGAGGGGAAGATCAACCGCAAGGCGATCCTCCGCCTGGTGCGCGATTCGGTGGTCATCTACACCGGCAAGGTCGGCTCGCTGCGCCGGTTCAAGGACGACGCCTCCGAGGTGGCGCAGGGCTACGAGTGCGGTCTGTCGATCGAGGGTTACGCCGACGTTCGCGTCGGCGACATCATCGAAGCCTTCGAGATCGAGACGATCGCCGCCACCCTCGACGCCCCCAAGGCGTCCTAACGGGCGATCCCGCGCGATGACCGTTGCCATCGCGCGGGTCACGCTCGTCCTGGCCGCCGCG
Organism: uncultured Pseudomonadota bacterium; assembly: GCA_963819375.1. GTDB lineage: Bacteria > Myxococcota_A > Polyangia > Fen-1088 > Fen-1088 > JADGRB01. The sequence continues at coordinate 814,133 of CAWFVU010000002.1, forward strand.
CAGTCGCTCAAAGACAAGCGTTCGGTCGTGAAGCGGCTCAAGGATCTGGTGCGGAACAAATTCAACGTCTCGATCGCCGAGGTCGACGCGCATGACAACTGGCAGCGCGCGGTCCTCGGGCTGACGCTGGTGGGTCCGGACCGCCGCTTCACCGAGTCGGCCGTCGACAACGTGCTGCGTTTCGTGCGCGACCACGCCGACGTCGCCAAGGACGAGCACGAGCTGCAGGACTTCGGCGGCGGCGCGCTCAACGGTCCCGACTTCACGCACTGGGAGGGGTAGGGGGTCATGTCGCAGCGGGTGGAACGCGTGGCGAGCGAGGTGCGGGGCGTGCTCGGCGAGGTCCTGGCGCGCGACGAGATCAAGGACCCGCGCGTGCGCGGCGCCGGCCTCATCACGGTCACGCACGTGCGCGTCTCGGGCGATCTGCAGCACGCGCGCGCCTCCTTCACCGTGCACGGCCTCGACGACGCGGCGCTCGAGCGGGTGCGCGTCGGGCTCAACCACGCGAGCGGCTACTTCCGCCAGGCGATCTCCCGCCGGCTGCGGATGAAGGTCGCGCCCGCCGTCACCTTCGTGGTCGACCAGGTCTTCGAGCAGGCCGCGCACGTCGAGCAGTTGCTGCGCGAGATAAATCCGGTGGTGGCCAAGCCAGAACCGGCTGCCGACCAGCCGGACGCGGCCGGCGATGCGCCGTCCGGCGACGAATCGGACGACAAGGAGTAGCGCTGGTCTCCGACGCTGTCCTGATCGTCGACAAGCCGGTCGGTCCCACCTCGTTCGCGGTGGTGCGCCAGGTCCGCCACGCGGCCGGCGTCCGGCGCGTCGGCCACGGCGGGACGCTCGACCCGCTCGCCTCCGGCGTGTTGCCCGTCTGCCTGGGCGAGGCGACCAAGCTGGCGCCTTTTCTGCTGAGCGCCGACAAGGAGTACGACGTCACGATCCGTCTCGGCGTCGAGACCGACACCGATGACGCCGAAGGCGCGGTGACCGCAACCTGCGACGCCGCAGCGTTGGCGGCTGTGACGGCCGCGGTCGTCGGTGATGCGTTGACGCAGTTCCGTGGCCCGATCGATCAGACGCCCCCCGCCTATGCGGCGATCAAGCGCGACGGCCGTCCGCTCTATTCCTACGCTCGCGCCGGAGAGTCGATCGAGGTGGCGGCGCGGGCCGTCGTCATCCATGCGCTGGAGATGACCCACTTCGGCGGGCCCGAAGACGTCCGTTTGCATGTCCACTGCTCCAAGGGGACGTACGTCCGCGCGCTGGCGCGCGATCTCGGTCGCGTCCTCGGGGTGGGCGGCCACGTCACGGCGCTGCGGCGAACGCGGTCGGGCCCGTTCTCGCTCCTTCAGGCACGGCCGCTGGCCGAGATCCTCGAAGCTCTCACGCAGGGCTCGGACGGCTCCTCGAAGTTGGTGCTCGTTTCCCTCCCGGCCGCGCTGCGCGATCTGCCCCAGCACGCGGTCGACGAACAGACGGCCCGGGACCTGCGGGCAGGCAAGCGGGTCGCCTGGGAGGCGGCCGTCGGCTCGACCGAACCTCGCGTCTGCCTCCTGGATCCGGCCGGCGACCTGATCGCCGTGGCCGAACCTCGCCCGGACGGGCTGGTCCAGACGCTCCGAGTTTTCGGCGCGTCACAACTTACGGCAACGGCTAAAAAACCGTCCTGACGAGCCAACTTACGTTGACTGTAGAACTGGAATGTAGGACATTCAATCACCTCAAAAGAAAAGAAGAATCGTAAATGTCCCTCGCAGCAGAACGCAAATCGTCAGTCGTGCAGAAGTTCGCACGGAAACCGGGTGACACCGGTTCGCCCGAAGTCCAGATCGCCCTCCTTTCGGAACGGATTTCGTACCTCACCGAGCACTTCAAGGCCCACGTGAAGGATCACCACTCACGTCGCGGTCTTCTCATGCTGGTCGGCCAGCGCCGCCGTCTCCTGGACTATTTGAAGTCCAAGAACGTCGAGCGCTATCGCGCCGTCATCCAGTCGCTCGGCATCCGTAAGTAGAGCGTCGCGACGTCGAGCCGGACGGCCGCGCACCGGGTGCGCGCCGTGCGGCGGTCACGCGCGCGCTCGCGCGCCGTGGCTGCTCGACCACGATTTCATCGCTGCAGGCCACAGACAGGGAGATCACCATGTTCGTACGTGAAGGCGTCAATTTCGGCGGCAAGGAGCTCAGCATCGAGACCGGCCGCATGGCCAAACAGGCCGACGGCGCGGTCGTTGTCCGCTACGGCGACACGCTGGTGCTGGTGACCGCCGTCGCCTCCACCGGCGTGCGCCCAGGCGTCGACTTCATGCCGCTCACCGTCGACTACCTCGAGAAGACGTCGGCCGCGGGACGCATCCCGGGCGGCTACTTCAAGCGCGAAGGGCGCATGACCGAGGTCGAGGTGCTCACCTCGCGCCTCATCGATCGTCCGTCGCGTCCGCTCTTCCCCAAGGGCTGGCGGTTCGACACGCAGGTGATCGCCATGGTCGTCTCCACCGATCGCGAGAACGGCTCGGACGTGCTGGCGATGACCGGCGCCTCGACGGCGCTGCACCTCTCGGACATTCCTTTCGCCGGCCCCTACGCCGGCGTCCGCGTCGGCCGCATCGACGGCAAGTTCGTCATCAACCCGACCTTCGCCGAGCGCGCCACCTCCGACCTCGACCTGATCGTCGCCGCCAGCCGCGACGCGATCGTGATGGTCGAAGGTGGATGCGCCGAGGTGACGCGAAGACGTCATCGTCGACGCGCTGATGTTCGCCCACAAAGAGGCGCAGCCGCTCATCGACCTGCAGGACAAGCTGCGCGCGGCCGTCGGCAAGACCGAAGCGCGTGTTCGTGCCGCCGGCCAAGGACCCGGTGATCGTCTCCAAGGTCGCGGAGATCGCCAACCAGAAGATCGAAGCGGCGATGGCCATCCGCGACAAGCACGAGCGCTACGCGGCGCTCGACGCGGCCGGCGGCGAGACCAAGACCGCGCTGGCCGAGACCTTCCCGGACCGCGGCGCCGAGGTCGGCGAGGCCTACGAATCGGCCAAGAAGAAGCACCTGCGCGAGCTGGTGCTGAACACCGGCAAGCGGATCGACGGGCGCGCGGGCGCCGACATCCGCCAGATCACCTGCGAGGCGGGCGTGCTGCCGCGGACCCACGGCTCGGCGCTGTTCACGCGCGGCGAGACGCAGGCGCTGGTCACCACCACGCTCGGCACCAGCCAGGACGCGCAGCACATCGAGGCGCTCACCGGCAACATCGACAAGCGCTTCCTGCTTCACTACAACTTCCCGCCGTTTTCGACCGGCGAGACCAAGCCGCTGCGCGGCGCCAGCCGGCGCGAGGTCGGCCACGGCAACCTGGCCGAGCGCGCCATCGCCCGCGTGCTCCCGACCGAGAAAGAGTTCCCGTACGTGATCCGCATCGTCTCGGAGATCCTCGAGTCGAACGGCAGCTCGTCGATGGCCTCGGTCTGCGGCGGCATCCTCTCGCTGATGGACGGCGGCGTCCCCATCAAGACGCCGGTGGCCGGCATCGCCATGGGGCTCATCAAGGAAGGGGATCGCGTGGCGGTGCTCTCCGACATCCTCGGCGACGAGGACCACCTCGGCGACATGGACTTCAAGATCTGCGGCACCAAGACCGGCGTCACCGCCGTGCAGATGGACATCAAGATCCAGGGGCTCACCCGCGAGATCCTGGAGACGGCGCTGCGCCAGGCGCGCGACGGCCGGATCCACATCCTCGCCAAGATGGCCGAGGCGCTGGCCGCCCCGCGCGAGGATCTCTCGATGTTCGCCCCGCGCATCCACACCCTGCAGGTGAAGCCGGATCAGATCCGCGAGATCATCGGCCCGGGCGGCAAGACCATCCGCGGCATCACGGCGCAGACCGGCGTCTCCATCGAGGTCGAGGACGACGGCACGGTCCACATCGCCTCGCCCGACGGGATCGCGGTCAAGAAGGCGATCGACATCATCAAGGGGCTCACCACCGAGCCGGAGATGGGCGAGTTCTACATGGGCGTCGTCAAGCGGCTGGCCGACTTCGGCGCCTTCGTCGAGATCCTCCCCGGGACCGACGGCCTCGTCCACATCAGCGAGCTCGACGAGAAGCGCGTCAACGTGGTGCGCGACATCTGCAAGGAGGGCGACGAGATGCTGGTGAAGGTCATCGGCATCGACCGCGCCACCGGCAAGATTCGCCTCTCGCGCCGCGAGACGCTGGGGAAGACCCCCGACGTCGTCCACAACTTCCGCACCGCCGCCTCGTAGAGAAGGGATGTCTACCGCGGCTCCTCGCATCCGGTTCCTGAAGCTGCGACCGGGTGCGCTGGCGCCGAAGTACATGTCGGCGGGCGCCGCCGGGCTCGACCTGGCTTCGGCCGCCGACGAGGCGATCGAGATCGCGCCGGGCGCGCGCGCCGCCGTTCCGACTGGGCTGGCGTTCGAGATCCCGCCCGGCTTCGAGGGGCAGGTGCGGCCGCGCTCCGGGCTGGCCCGCAAGTTCGGCATCGGCCTGCCCAACGCGCCCGGAACGATCGACAGCGACTACCGCGGCGAGGTGGCGGTCCTGCTGGTCAACCTCGGGTCGGAGCCGTTCGTCGTGAAGCCGGGCGATCGCGTCGCCCAGTTGGTGATCGCGCCGGTGGTCATCGCCGAGCTCGAAGAGGTCGCGGAGCTGTCGGACACCGTGCGGGGCGGCGGTGGGTTCGGGCACACCAGGCTAGCCTGCTGACGTCGCTCTATTTCAGGGACCACAAATAGCGCCGGGGTCGCGTCTGCCTTCACGGTTCGTGAAACGTGAACGCGAAGGCGATCCCTCGATTCTGGGTGAAATCGAGCAGCTGAACGCCTGAGACACAGTCCGCGCATCGCGCCGAGGCGATTCCGCCCCGCGCGACCACGAAATAGGGCTGAAACGACAGGATGACCGATCCCTCGCCGAGGATGAGGCCGACGAGCGGTTCCACCCGAACGTCGGTCCGCAGGATGTCGAAGTGCGCATTCCCAAAACCACTCGGGGGTCCGCCGCGGCACCAGGTCCGGCGGGACCTCGATGTCGTAGTCGCGCAGGCCATAGCTGGCTCCAGCGCGAAAGAGCGCGGTCATCCAACGGGTGAGGGGGAGGCTCTGCTCCAGCGCCAGCGCCCCGTCTACCCCCTGGAGCGACCAGTGGGCGTTGAGCGCGGAGACGAGGGATGTCGTCGCGCCCCCTGCGCTGGTCGCCAACCGGTCGCGCGCGGTGACGCCGAACCGGCGCCAGCCGAGATACTCCCCGGTGTCCCAGTCGCCCCTCACTTGGTGGAGCGAATCAATGCGGGGGCGAGCGCTCCCAGCTCTGACAGGCTGGGATCGGGATGCCCCAGGTGCTGTCGCCGTTCCCGGTGATCACCTGGGTCGTCCCGTCCGGGCGCTGGATATGTGCGGTGGCGAAGCCCCAATCGACCGACCAGGTCATCGCGTTGCCGTACGTGCTGCGCGAGAGCGGCGAGGTCACCGGGGGTGGGACAGTGCTGCAGCTGGTGATGGCCCCAGGCCAACAATCCAGACGCGAGGTGGCCCGGCAATCGGAGCGAACGCACATCGTTCCACCGAAGCAATGGCCGTTCCACCGAGCGCCGGCCCTCCGTCCCGCAGCCTTCCGGCCTCGTGACCGGCCTGGGCCGGGCCGACCGCGACATGGTGATCAGGGGTGGGGGGACCGTTTCTTGGTGGGACGGTCCGTGCGATAAAGCGGCCGCTTCTGGCCGGCGGCTTTTGTCACTTGTGCCGGCGCCAGGCCTGTGAATACTTATCCGCATGGCGAATGAACCATCCAGAATCCCGGTCGGGATCATCGGCGTCTCCGGCTACTCGGGGATGGAGCTGGCGCGTCTTCTGGCGGGCCATCCGCGGTTCTCGCTGGCGCTGGCGGTGAGCGACAAGTGGGCCGGCGAGACGGTGGGCGATCGCCTCCCGTTCGGCGGCCCGACAGCGACGGTGCGCATCCGTCCCCAGGCCGAGGCCGCGGCGGCAATGCGCGGACTCGATCTGGTGTTTCTCTGCACGCCGGCCGAGGCCTCGCTGGAGCTGGCGGCGCAGGCGCTGGAGGCGGGGGTGCGGGTGGTCGACCTCTCGGGGGCCTTCCGACTCGCCGCGGATGAATATCCACGCTGGTACGGGTTCGTCCACCCGCGCGCCGACCTCCTGGAGCTCGCCTGCTACGCCATGCCGGAGGCGGGCAGCTCGAGCGACATCCGGCAGGCCAAGCTGGTCTCCAACCCCGGCTGCTACGCGACCGCCAGCACGCTGGCCACGCTGGCCCTGCTTCGCGGGGGCGTGATCGCCAAGGAGGGGATCGTCATCGACGCCAAGAGCGGGATGACGGGCGCCGGGCGCAAGGCGAGCGAAGAGATGTCTTTCACCGAGCTCGACGGCGACTTCCGGGCCTACAAGGTGCTCAAGCACCAGCACACGCCCGAGATCGAGCGGACGCTGGCGCTGGCCGGCGCCGGCGCGCTGCGCGTCACCTTCACGCCGTATTACCTGCCGCTTCGGCGCGGGATTTTGGCGACCGTCTACGGGCGGCTCTTGCCGGGGAAGACCGGCGCGGACGCCGCGGCGGCCATCAAGGCGTTCGTCGCCGATCGCCCCTTTCTACGGGCGACGAAGCCCGAGGGGGTGCGCCTCCACGCCGTGGCGGGCACGAACCGCGTCCTCATGGCGGCCGACGCCGATCCGGAGCGCGGGGTCGCGATCGCCTTCGCCGCCATCGACAACCTGGTCAAAGGGGCCGCCGGGCAGGCGATCCAGAACGCCAACCTGATGTTCGGGCTCGCCGAGACGGCCGGGCTCGATCTCCTCGGAGGGACTGCACCTTGAGCGACATGAAGAGCGCGACCGGCAGCAAGAGCTTCGCCCCCCCGATCGGGTTCCGCTTCGGCGCCGTGGCCGCCGGCGTGAAGGAGGCCGGCGGCGTCCGCAAGGACCTGGCGCTCGTCGCGTCGGAGATCCCCTGCGCGGCGGCCGGCGTCGTGACGGTCAACAAGATGTGCGCCGCGCCGGTCCGCTACTCGGCGACGCGGTTCCCGGGCAGCGGAATCCGCGCCATCGTCGCCAACAGCGGCAACGCCAACGCGCTGACCGGCCCCGTCGGCGCCGCCGACGAGCGCGCCGTCGCAACCGCCGTCGCCAAGGCGCTGGGCGTCGGCGCCGACGACGTCCTGACCGCCTCGACCGGCGGAATCGGCATCCGCATGCCGGTCGAGCGGATCGCGGCCGCGGCGCCGGCGCTGGTGGCGGCGCTGGGCGACGACGTGGCGGCCGCGGCGGAGGCGATCCGGACCACCGATCTGCGCACCAAGCTCGCCTTTCGGGAGATCGAGCTCGGCGGCAAGACGGTCCGCTTCGCCGCCATCGCCAAGGGGTCGGGGATGATCCACCCGCAGATGGCGACGATGCTCTGCTTCATCACCACCGACGCGCGCGTGGCCCCCGAGACGCTGCAGCGCGCGCTGGTGGCGGCGGTCGACGAGACGTTCAACACCATCACCGTCGACGGCGACATGTCGACCAACGACACCGTCATCGCGCTGGCCAACGGCGCCTCGGGCGCGCCGGCCATCGAGCCGGGGAGCGCCGCTTTCAAGACCCTCGAGGCGACGCTGACCAGCCTGTGCGCCGAGCTGGCCAAGGCGATCGCCGCCGATGGGGAAGGGGCCAGCAAGCTCTTCATCGTCGACGTGGCCGGCGTGCCGGAGCGCGAGATGGCGCGCGATCTGGCCCGCGCCGTCGCCGGCGGGAGCCTGGTGAAGTCGGGGATCTTCGGCGGCGATCCGTCCTGGGGGCGGATCCTCGCCGCGCTGGGCGCCCGCATCGGCGGTCGCAACTACCCGATCGATCCGGCCGGCGTCACGCTCGACGTCCAGGGGGTCCGCGTCTACGGCGACGGCGGGCCGGTGGCGTTCGACAAGGACGACCTCTCGGCGCGCATGCGTTCGACCGAGATCACCGCGCGGATGGACCTCGGGCTCGGCAAGGCGTCGGCGCGGGCGCTCGGCTGTGACCTGACGTTCGACTACGTGAAGATCAACGCCGAATACTATTCAGGCCCGAAGAGCAGCCTCGATTCCACGAACGGGAAGCTCGCGCCCGGTGGGGTGAACCGCCCGGTGATCGTCGAGGCGCTCAGCTACATCCGCAAGTTCGCGGGCAAGCGGGCGGTCATCAAGTACGGCGGCGCGGCGATGATCGATCCGGCGCTCAAGCGCAGCTTCGCCGAGGAGATGGTGCTGCTGCAGTCGGCGGGGCTGAAGCCGGTGATCGTCCATGGCGGCGGCCCGGAGATCACCAAGACCCTGGAGAAGATGGGGCGCAAGTCGGAGTTCGCCGACGGCCAGCGGATCACCGGCGCCGAGGAGGTCCGCGTCGTGGAGATGGTGCTGACCGGCCGGATCAACACGGAGATCGTCGGCCTCATCAACAGCCTGGGCGGCAACGCGATTGGCCTGTCGGGCAAGGACGGCCGGTTGCTCATCGCCTCCAAGCTGGAGACGGCGCCCGGCAAGACCGACCTCGGCTTCGTCGGCGAGATCGACGCCGTCAACGCCGATCTCCTCGACATGTTCCTCGAGCGCGGCTACATGCCGGTCATCTCGCCGGTCGGCTTCGGCCTCGACGGCGCCAGCTACAACATCAACGCCGACGTGGCGGCGGGGGAGATCGCCTCGGCCTGCGGCGCCGAGCGCCTGATCTTCCTCACCGACGTGGCCGGCATCCTCGACGACAAGGGGAACCTGCTCAGCGAGGTCAAGGCGGCCGATCTCGAAGCGCAGCTCGGCAAGAGCATCAAGGGGGGCATGCACGTCAAGGCGCAGTCGGTCCTCGATGCGCTGGCGGGCGGCGTGCGCGCCGTGCACATCGTCGACGGGCGCGCGCCCCACAGCGTCGTGGCGGAGCTCTTCACCGACCACGGCGTCGGGACGTTGGTCACGTAGCCGATGCCTTCTTCGGAAGCCCGCCGCGACGCCATCCGCGAGATCCTGAGCGGGCGGCCCGTCGCCAATCAAGGTGAGCTCCTGCGCCGGCTCGGCGCGCGCGGCATTCGCGCCTCGCAGGCGACGCTCTCGCGCGACATGGCGATGCTCGGCGTGCGGCGCGCGGTTGGTCCCGACGGCCCCCGCTACCTCGTCGACGGAAACGGTGGCGCGTTGCCGCTCGATCCGGTTCGCCGCCTCGTCGACGGCGTCGAGAGCAACGGCGCGCTCGTCATCGTGCGCACCAAGTCGAGCGCCGCGGCCACCGTGGCACGCGCCCTTGACGAGGCCGGCCTCACCGAGGTGATGGGGACGCTGGCCGGCGACGACACGGTGTTCGTCGCCCCGCGCCGCGCGGGCGGAGGCCACCGGGTCGCCGGGAAGTTGCGCGTTCTGTTCGGCCTAGGCTAGAGCGCGCTCCGTCGTATTTGCCCGTGGCAGCCGCGACAACTCGCGGTATATCGGTCCGGCATGCCGAACGCGATCGTCGTCCACGAGCTGGGGGGGCCGGAGAAGCTGCAGTTCGAGACCGTCCCCGAGCCGACGCCCGCAGCCGGACAGGCGCGCGTCCGGCAGACCGCGATCGGCCTCAACTTCGTCGACTGCTACTACCGGACCGGCCTCTACAAGGTCCCCAGCCTGCCGTTCACGCCGGGGCAGGAGGGGGCGGGCGTCGTGGACGCCGTCGGCCCCGGAGTCACCGGGCTGGCGGTCGGTGATCGCGTCGCCTACGCCGGCGTGAACGGAGCCTACGCCGAGACGCGCGTCATCGCCGCCGATCGCCTGGTCCGCCTGCCGTCGGGGATCGACGACCGGACGGCAGCCGCGATGATGCTGAAGGGGATGACGGCGGAGTACCTCCTCTTGCGCTGCGCGCGCGTCGCGCGCGGCGACACCATACTTTTTCACGCGGCGGCGGGCGGCGTCGGCAGCATCGCCTGCCAGTGGGCGAAGGCGCTCGGCCTGCAGGTCATCGGAACAGCCGGCGGCGAAGACAAAGTCGGGCGCGCGCGGCAGAACGGCTGCGACGAGGTGATCGACAGCAAGAGCGAAGACTTCGTCGCGCGCGTCAAGGAGCTGACCGGCGGCGCCGGCGTGCGCGCCGTGTTCGACTCTGTCGGCAAGGATACCTTCTCTGGATCGCTCGAATGCCTGGCGCCGCGGGGGATGCTGGTGCTCTTCGGACAGTCGTCGGGGGTCGTGCCGCCGCTCGACCTTTCGCGGCTGGCGGCCGGAGGCTCGCTGTTCGTGACGCGCCCGTCGCTCGGTCACTACGTGGCGACGCGGGAGGAGCTGGTCCAGTCGGCGGGCCGGCTTTTCGATCTGGTGGGGCGGGGCGCGGTGCGGATCGACGTCGCGCAGACCTACGCGCTGCGCGACGCGGCGCAGGCGCACCGCGATCTCGAGGGGCGCAAGACGACCGGTTCGACCGTGCTCGTGCCTTGAACCGCTCCACCGATTTGGCTAGAAGAGGGCGCGCATGATCGCCCGCTACACGCGTCCGGCATTGACCGAGCTCTGGTCCGACCGCCACCGCTACGACACCTGGCTGCGGGTCGAGCTGGCGGCCTGCACCGAGATGGAGGCGGCCGGCAGCGTCCCCGTGGGGACGGCCGCGGCCGTGCAGGCGAAGGCGGCCGGGAAGCTCGACCCCGCGCGCATCCTCGAGCACGAGGAGCGGACCAAGCACGACGTGATCGCGTTTTTGTCCCACGTCGAGGAGCTGGCTGGCGAGCCGGCGCGCTGGCTGCACCTGGGGATGACCTCGTCCGACGTGCTCGACGCGGCGCTGGCGATCCAGCTGGTGGAGGCGGCCGATCAAATACTGGCCGGCATCGACCTCCTGCGCGCCGCCTGCCGCCGCCGCGCCGAGGAGCACCGCGCCACGCCCGCCATCGGCCGCTCGCACGGCATCCACGCCGAGCCGATCACGGCCGGGCTGGTCTTCGCCGGGTTCTACGCCGAGCTCGGCCGGGCGCGCGCGACGCTCGTCGCCGCGCGCACCGAGATCGCGGTCGGCAAGATCGCCGGCGCGGTCGGGACCTACGCCAACCTCGAGCCGGCCGATCGAAACAAAGGCGCTGGCTGCGCTCGGCCTTCGTCCGGAGACGGTCCCCACGCAGATCGTCGCGCGCGATCGCCACGCCGCCTACTTCGCGGCGCTGTCCCGCGTCGGCACCGCCGTCGAGCGGCTGGCGGTCACCGTGCGCCACTGGCAGCGCACGGAGGTGGGCGAGGCGACCGAGGCGTTCGGCAAGGGGCAGAAGGGCTCCTCGGCGATGCCGCACAAGAAGAACCCGATCCTCTCCGAGAACCTGTGCGGGATCGCCCGGCTGCTGCGGTCGTACGCCTCCGCCGCCGCCGAGGACGTCGCGCTCTGGCACGAGCGCGACATCTCGCACTCGTCGGTCGAGCGGGTCATCGGCCCCGACGCCACTGGCCTCTGCGACTTCATGGTTCGCCGCGCGGCCGGCCTCGTCGACGGCCTCATCGTCAACGCCGACCGGATGAAGCGCAACCTCGAGCTGTCGGGCGGCCTCTACTTCAGCGAGGCGGTCCTGCTGGAGCTGGTGCGCAAGGGGATGGCGCGCCAGGCCGGCTACGAGCTGGTCCAGCGCAACGCGCTCCGCGCCGTGGCGGGCGAGGGGGCCTTCCGCGCGCTCTTGGGCGCCGATCCCGACATCGCCCAGCGGCTCTCGGCCGCGGAGATCGACCGCGCCTTCGACCTCGGCCACCACCTTCGCCACGCCGGCGCGATCATCGATCGCGCGCTCGCAGAGACAAACTCGCCGGCAGAAACAGACTAGGGAAAGGGACACCCGCCATGACCCAGATCGACGAAAAAGTGCTGCGCGCGCAGCTCGGCCAGACGCTGGACGCCACCGACTTTCCCGAGCTCGGCGAAAAGTACGAAGGCAAGGTACGCGACTGCTACGTGCGCGACGGAAAACGCACGCTGATAGCGACCGATCGCATAAGCGCCTTCGACGTGGTCCTCGGGACCATTCCCTTCAAGGGGCAGGTGCTCAACCAGATGGCGTCGTTCTGGTTCGAGGCGACCGCCGATCTGGTCCCCAACCACGTCATCAGCGTCCCCGATCCGTCAGTGATGGTCGCGCGCGAGTGCGAGCTCCTGCCGGTCGAGCTCATCATGCGGGCCTACCTCACCGGCGTCACCTCGACGTCGATCTGGACGGCCTACAAGAACGGGGGGCGCAGCTTCTGCGGCCACGATCTCCCCGAGGGGATGAAGAAGAACCAGAAGCTCCCCACGGCGATCCTCACGCCGTCGACCAAGGCCCCCAAGGGTGATCACGACGTATCGGCGTCGCGCGCGGAGATTCTGGCGATGGGACGCGTGAGCGCCGAGGACTTCAATCGCGCAGCCGAGATGTGCGCCCGCGTGTTCGCCTTCGGCCAGGTCGAATCGCTGCGGCGGGGGCTCATCCTGGTCGACACCAAGTACGAGATCGGCCGCCGACCCGACGGCAGCCTCTGCTTCATCGACGAGATCCACACGCCCGACTCGTCGCGCTACTGGTACGCCAACGACTACGAGGAGCGCTTCGCCAAGGGGGAAGAGCCGCGCGGTCTCGACAAGGAGTACGTCCGCCGGGCGCTGGCCGACCAGGGGTTCAAGGGCGACGGCCCGGCGCCCAAGCTCTCCGACGACCTGCGCGTCGAGGCGGCCCGCCGCTACATTCAGGTCTGCGAGCTGCTCACCGGCCGCCCGTTCGTTCCCGACACCGACGAGCCGATCGCGCGCATCCGCCGAAACCTCAAGCTCACCCCGTAAGGGGCGCGTTCGACGCGCGACGACGCGCCGAGGCGGGACGTCCTCCGCAGGTGGCATGCCGATACCGAACGGTATCGTTCGCGCCCGAGATCGGCCCAGCTCGCGCGGCATGAAAGCTGCTGTCGTCTTCAATTCGCCGCCAGTTTCTGTCGGCGAGCTTGCAGGAGATGACCGGCGTGAAGATCAATTTCGCTTACTGGACGGTCGCCCTGACCGGCGGCCTCGCGGGCGCCCTCGGCTGTAACGCCACCGGAAACGATCAACCGGTCGTCGCGCAGGAACGACACGTCCACCCGCCGCCGATCGTGCGGCGCGCCATGCAGCAGCCGCGGTTGATCGCGTCGGCCGTCGACAGCGCGCCCACCACGGGGGCGACGCCCCTCGCCGGCGCGACCGTCGACGCGCGCGCGCTGGTGATCACCGCCGACGGAACCGATTCGGCCTTCGCGGCCATCAGCAGGACGCTTCAGTTTTTGGGATCACCGTTCGACGTCCTCAACGCGACGACCGGCCCCACGCTGACGGCCGACGCGCTCGCCTCCGGGACGCACGGCAAGTACGACGCCGTCTTCCTGGATCTCGGCGGCCTCGAGACCAGCTCCGGCAGCGCCTTCACCGCCGACGAGTGGACCGTGCTCTCGACCTACGAGGCCGAGTTCAGCGTCCGGCGCGTGTCGCTCTACACCTCGCCGAGCAGCGCCTATGGTCTCTCCGACAACGGCTCGATCGATCCCCAGCAAACGCCCATCACGATGACCTGCACCGCCGCGGGGACGTCTCTCTTCGTCGGGACCAACTGCGCGAACCCGATCGTCATGACCGACGGCTGGGCCTACCCGGCCACCGCGACCGACGCCTCGACCATCCCTTTGCTCGTCGACGCCTCCGGGAATGTCTTCGGCGCGCTCCGGCAGTACCCCGACGGCCGCGAGGCGGTGGCGCTCACCTTCGCGCAGGCGACCTACCTGACACCCTACCTGCAGCTCGCCTACGGGCTCGTCAGCTGGGCGACGCGCGGTCTCTTCGTGGGGGAGCGGCACGTCTACGCCGTGCCACAGATCGACGACTTCTTCCTGGCCAGCTCGATCTATACGGGCGGCACCTACCGGATCAACGACGCCGATCTGCAGGCGCTGGCCGACTGGCAGAACCTGATGCGCGCGCAGCCGCTCACCGCCGACTTCCGGCTGGTCTGGGCGGTGAACGGGCAGGGGTCGCAATCGATGCCCGGCGATCCGCTGACCGCCAAGGCGCTGGCGCTGGGGCCGACGTTCTCCTGGATCAACCACAGCTGGGATCACCCGATCCTCGACGGGCTCAGCTACGCCGATGTCGTGACGGAGTTCTCGCGCAACGACACCTACATCCGCAGCCTCGGCCTCGCGCCGTACACCACGGCCAACGTGGTGACACCGAGCATTTCGGGGCTCGCCAGCGCCGACGCCATGCAGGCGATTCATGACGTGGGGATTCGCCAGCTGGTGAGCGACACCTCCGAACCGGGACAGGACAATCCCTCGCCGAACGCTGGCCTCTGGAACGCGTTCCAGCCGTCGGTCCTCGAGATCCCACGCATTCCGACCAACCTCGACTACGACGTCTCTCAACCCGCCGAATGGCTCCCGGAGTACGAGGCGACGGTGAGCGCCGGCGCGACGGTCGACTACCCGACGATGATCGACCAGACCAGCGACGATCTCCTGCGGGACCTTCTCGAGGGCAACAACGACCCCTGGATGTTCCACCAGGCCAACACGCGCGACTACGACGGCGGCGGGCACAGCCTGCTGTCCGAGCTCTTGACCGCCACCTTCGACAAGTACGCGGCGATCGCGACCCTTCCGATCGTCAGCCCGACGATGGACGATCTGGCGACGCGCGTGACCAATCGAATGACGTTCAACGCCTCCGGCGTGGTCGCCACGATTCAACCTCAGACGTCCGTCACGATCAGCGTCACCTCGGCCGCGACCGTGCCGGTGACCGGGCTCTGCGTCCCCGGCGCCGAAAGCTACGGCGGACAGACGATCTCGTATCTCCCCCTCGCCGCCGGCCAGTCGGTGACGTTGTCGCTCACGGGCTGCAACCCGGACTATGGAACCGGCGGCGCCGGTGGAGCGTCGGGGGCGGGCGGGTCCTCCGGCGGGAACGGCACCGGGGGAATCGGCGCCGCGGGCACGGGCGGCTCGGCCGGCAGTGGCGCCGGAACGGGCGGGAGCGGCGGAATGGCCGGCGCTGGCCTCTCCGGCGCCGCGGGCGGCAACATGAACGGCGGCGGCGGCGCGACGGGCGGCGCTGGCGCCCTCGGCGGCGCGACGGGCGGCGCCGGGGGAGACGCTGGCTCGGCTGGCCACGCCGGCTCTGGCGGTGCCTCCGGCGTGACGGGCGCGGGCGGCGCGGCGACGGGGACGGGCGGCGGCGCCGAGAGCGGCCAAGGTGGCCAAGCGGGCCCAGGGACCAGAGACGCCGCGACCGAAGCGACGGATGGCGGCAGCGCAGGCCGAGCCGGCGAAAGCGGTGGTCTGGCTGGCGCGCCGGGAGGCACTGGCGGCGCGGGTGCGGGTTGCGACTGCCGCGTGACCGACGGGGCGCCGGGTGGCGGTGCGCTGCTGCTCGGTCTGGTCGGTCTCGTCGGCGTGCGCAGAAGGCGGCGGCGCTAGACGCTGACCGCGGCGTCCCTTCGCCGGTCTATTCGTTCGTTTTGGGGGGTGGCGTCTGGCTGCCCAGCAGCTCCCCCAGCGGCCGGAAGGCGCCGCTCATCCGACGCGCCGGCGGATCCAGCAGACGCGGCAGCTCAGCCAGCGCTTGCGCCAAGCTGACCGGCTCTATGGCCTCGGGGCGCAGCAGCGCCTCCAGCTCGTCGGCCTCGCCCGAGGCGCGTCCATTTCCGAGCCAGTTTCGCTCGACGGCGCGCTTGAGGCGCACCTCGTCGATCCCCATCTCGGACGCCGAGATCGACGCTGGTGTCGACGCGCGCGGCGGGCGTGCTCGTACCGTTGGCGCCGCTGCGTACGGCGCCCGAGCTCCCGACCGGCATCGGCACGCGAATGGCGCCGGAGTAGTTCCCCGCCCCGGCCATCGCCCCGGTTGGCGATCCGGCTTTGCGCGCCAGCATCTGGTTGACGACCTCGCGTGAGGGGGCGTCGAGCCGCAGGAACTGCACGCCCATCCCGTGCGGCTTGTTGGGCGCCGCAGGATCGAACTCCCGCACCCAGGTCACCTTCCCGTCGCCGGCCAGCGCCACCTCGCCGCCGGCCAGCTGCACCTCGAACTGAAACACCTCGCCGATCGGACGCGGCGTTCGGCTGGCGAGAAAGAGCCCGCCACGCGTCACGTTGGGGGCGAACTTCTCGATGAAGGTCTCGAACGCGGCGTAGCGCAGCCTCACACGAACGGGCGCCGCCGGTGGCGTCGCGGACGAGGGGGGCTGCAAGCCGGACAGTTCGGAGCTCACGAAGGAGCTTCAGTATCCGCCGTTCGATCCTGTCCCGTCAATCACGCAACGGCCGTTAAAACCGCGTTTGGCTCTGTTTGGGCTGATTGCTTGTGCTTTACGCGTGTGCCGACAGCTGGAACAACCTGCGGGTGTTCTCGCTGGTCGCGGCGTCGAGCTCGTCCGCCGGAATTCCGCGCAGCCCAGCCACCACCCTCAGCGTCTCGACGATGTAGGCCGGTTCATTGCGCGCGCCGCGATGTGGGACGGGCGCCAGGTAGGGGGCGTCGGTCTCGACCAGGATGCGGTCGAGCGGAGCGAAGGCCGCGGCCTCGCGGATGTTCGCGGCGTTCTTGAAGGTCACGATCCCCGAAAACGAGAGGTGCTGGCCGAGGTCGAGGTAGGCGCGCGCCTCGGCCACGCCGCCCGTGAAGCAGTGGATGACGCCGCCCAACCCCGCGGCCTCCTCGCCGAGGATCGTCGCCGCGTCCGTGTGGGCGTCCCGGACGTGCGACACGATCGGCAGGCCGGCGGCCTTCGCGAGGGCAATGGAGCGCCGGTAGGCGCGCTGTTGCAGCTCCCGGGGGGCGTGGTCGTAGTGGTAGTCGAGCCCGGTCTCGCCGATCCCGACCACGCGGGGGGCGCGCGCCAACCGCTCGAACGTCGCCCAGTGTTCCTCGGTCACCTCGGCGGTGTCATGCGGGTGGACGCCGACCGTGGCGAAGACGTCAGGCTCCGCGGCGGCGATCGCGGCGGCCTCCTCGGCGGCCGCCGTCCCGCGCCCCACGCCGACACAAACGAAAGCAGTCACGCCGGCTTGCCGGGCGCGCGCCAGCACCCCGGCACGTTCTTCACCGAAGTACGCAGCATCTAGATGACAATGTGAGTCAATCATGAGCTAAATGTTTGTAGCAGAGCCTCCGATTCTACGGGAAGCGGCGGGTTTCGACTGCGCCGAGGACGAACGTGCTCCCCAAACCAGAAGACCAGGACAAGACCAGGGCGCTCGGCCCCAACCAGACACCGATGGGTGTGGCCGCCGCCGTGGACGCCGACGCGCTGTCGCCGGGGACCGTCGCGGGGGCCTACGTCCTCAAGCGGGAGATCGCCTCGGGCGGCGGTGGGACGGTCTACGAGGCGCAGCACAAGGTCCTTGGACGCAAGGCGGCCGTCAAGGTGCTGCGGCGTCAGCTGGCTGCCTCGCCCCAGATGGTGACCCGGTTCGTGCGCGAGGCGCAGGCCGTCAACATGATCAAGCACCCGGCCATCGTCGACATCTACGAGTTCGACACGCTCCCCGACGGGCGTCCGTTCTACGTGATGGAGCTGCTCGACGGCACGGACGTGCGTTCGATGCTCAACGACCGCGGCCGCTTCCCACCCGCGGAGGTGCTGGAGATCCTCGATCCGGTCTGCGCCGCCCTGCAGGTGGCCCACGAGCACGGCATCGTTCACCGCGATCTCAAGGCCAGCAACATCTTCATGGCCACCTCGGGTGACAAGCGCACCATCAAGCTGCTCGACTTCGGCATCGCCAAGCTGATGCACCCCGACGCCTCGGAGGCTGGTCTCACCGTCGTCGGCACCCGGCTCGGGACCTCGTACACGATGGCGCCCGAGCAGATCCGCGGCGACGGCGTCGACCCGCGCACCGACATCTACGCGCTGGGCGTCGTGCTCTACCATCTGCTGACCGGGCAGTATCCCTTCCGCGCCGAGACGATGACCGACATCGAGCGGCAGCACCTGGAGGCGCCGCCGCCGCGCCCCAGCCAGGCCGCGCCCGTGTCACCGGCCTTCGACGCCGTGGTCCTGCGCTGCATGGAGAAGACGCCGGAGCGCCGCTACCAGAGCGCCAAGGCCTTTCTGGCGGCGCTCCGCGAGGCGGTCGGCTCGAAGTCTGCCGAGGCCGAGCTCACCGCCCGCGCGGCCGCGATCTACCTCGAGATCCGCATCGCCGACGGCGCCGACGCCGAGAGCGACGAGGTCCTCGACGACACCTCGGCGATCCTCGACGCCGCCGAGCAGAGCTTTCGCGGCGCCGGCCTCGGGCTGCCGCTGCAGACCGGTGGCGCCATCATCGGCGCGCGCGTGCTGTCGAACGATGCGGCGACAGCCGCCGGCGAACGCGCCGAGGTGGTGGCGATCGCCACCGGCCTTGGCGAGGCGCTCGCCGCGCGCGACTCCGCGGTGGCCGACGTCCACGTCAACATCACGGTCCATGTCGGCGGGGCGTCGGTCAAGGATTCGGCCGAGGCGCCCGGCGGCAAGGAGATCGTCGGTGGCGAGGTGATGTCGACCGCCGACTGGGCGCCCGAGGCCAACGTCCCGGGCGTCCACCTCACCGACGCCGCCCGCGCCTGAGAAACCGCCCCGACTATTTCAACAGGCCGGTCGCGATGGCGATGGCGATGACCACGCCCATGACCGATTCGCCCGTGATCCCGCCGGCCGCCAGCGACGTCAGCGACTCCTGATCGACGCTGGGGCGCAGGCGCATCACCACCACCGCCGCCACTGCGCCGGTCAGGGCCGCCAGGGAGAGCGAGGCCGGCATGAGCATCGCGATCCCCATCGCCGCCGGCGATGGCAGGAAGTGCCCCCAGGGGCGGCGGCCGAGCACCGAAAGCAGCACACCGACGGCGAGACCGATTGCGCCCGCCACCGCCGCGTGGGGCGGGAGCGCCGAGAAGCCCCCCCGCACGGCCTCGGCGGTCGCCTTCCAGGAGATCGCCGAAGGCGCCGGCAGGCTCTCCGTCCCGATGCCGTACGCCTTGACGATCACCAGGTAGACCGGAACGACGACGAGGCCGCCGATGAGGGCGCCGAGGAGCTGGGCGACGAGCTGCGCGCGTGGCGACCCCCGCAGCCGCTCTCCCGCCTTGAACGCCCAGAGCGTCTGCGCCGCCTGCGACGCGGTCCCCATCGAGACCGAGCCCGCCAAGATCGAGACGAGCGGCCCGTAGCCGGAGAACAGGAACTGGGTGAGCGTCCCGACCTGGCCCACCGGCGCCAGATCGGTCTCGCCCGTGGCGCGCGACGACACGACCGCCAGGATGAGCGCCGCCAGGACGGCCACCAGCGCGCCCAGCGGGTGGAGGCCAAAGACCAGGCGCCCCACGGTGGCAATCCCGACGAAGCCCAGGACCACCGCGGGAAAAGCGGTGCTCGTTTTCCGCGCGGCGCCCTCGCTCTGCTGCGACGGGACTTCTCCTCCGGCGCGCCTCCGGACGAAGCCGCCGAGGTCTTTCAGGGAGCGGACGACCGAGCGCCAGTCGAGAATCAGCGGCAGGAAGCTCCCCGCCAGCAGGAGGCCGAGAGCGGGCCAGACCAGCCAGGATGAGCAGGCCGAGAAGGACGCCTCCTTGACGATCTGTGTGCGGACCAGCCAGGGGGCGAGGCCCAGCCAGGCGATGGCCGTGCCGAGCGCCATGCTCGCCGCCGCCCGGAGCCCCATCATGATCCCGGTGGAGAGCAGGAGCGGGCTCCAGCTCATGCCAACGGTGAGCGCACCGAGAGACACGCCGCCGATCGCGCCGCCGAAGGCCGTGCTGTCCGGGATGAGGTGCGGCCGCCCGTCGCGGAACCAGGTCACGGCCGCCGCCACCAGGGCGCCCCCGATCAGGAACCGGGCCCGGCGAACGGCGCTGGCGCGCGCGGCGAAGATGGTCTCGATCAGATCGCCGGTGGCGTTTCCGGTCGGAAACGGCAGCGCCTCGTCGACCACCAGCTTGCGGCGCAGCAGCACGGCGGCGACGATTCCGACCAGCGCGACCGCCAGCCCCCAGATGCAGAGCGCCCAGCCGGGGAATGCCCGCCCGAGGAGCGCCATCGCCGGGACCGGCCCGCCGACGCCCGCCACGTAACCCATGATGGCCGCCGAGGCGGCCGTGGTCTGGGTGATGTTGTTCTCGAGCGCGCTGTAGGGGCGGCGCCCGAGGCGGGTGAAGGTGGCGAAGAACATGAACCCCAGCAGCGCCGCCGTGATGCTGCCGCCGTCGATGATCGAGATCTTGAGGCCGGTGTAGACGTTCCCCGCCGCCAGCACCGCGCCGATGGCGCCCCCCACCAGGAGCGCGCGGGCGGTCAGCTCGGGGCGCGGCGAGATCTCCACCGGCCGAGGTTCTACCGTGACCGCCACCCGCGCCGCGAGATTCACGCGAAGCTCACGCGAGTCTCACTAGAGATCTTCGGGCTCGCGGCCCGAAGGCTCGCGGGTCCGCAGACCGTGCTTCCAGAGCAGGCGATAGAAATCAGATCCGGTCGACCCCGGCCGCCCGCGCCGCCGCGCTGACCCGATTCTCGTGCTGCCGCAGCAGCTCTTCCAGGTAGCGGCGCTCGAAGGCGCTCACCCAGGCCTCGCGCGCCTCACGCAGCGGCTGGCCGATGTTGACCGCGCTCTCCGGTCCCGAGACGGCCGGCATCGAGCCGGTGGAGGCGCGCGGCGGCGAAAAGTCGCGGAGCGCCACGCAGCGCTCGAGGTAGTTGCGCAGCTCGCGGATGTTGCCCGGCCAGATGTGGCGCCCGAGCGCCTCGAGGAACTCGGGCGCGCGGACCCGCGCCAGCGTCGTGGCGTCGACGACGCCGAACCCCCGGACCACGTGGTCGACCAGGAGCGGCAGATCGGACAGCCGCTCGCGCAGCGGCGGCAACTTCACCTCGACGACCGCCAGCCGGTAGTAGAGGTCGGAGCGGAACTTCTGCGCGGCGACTTGATCGCGCAAGCTGCGGTTCGTCGCGGCGACCAGCCGGACGTTGACCGGGACGTGGTTGTTGGTGCCCACCCGCCGGACCTCGCGCCGCTCGAGCACCCGCAGGAGCTTCGGCTGCAGATCGATGCTGAGCTCGCCAATCTCGTCGAGGAACACCGTCCCGCCCGCGGCCGCCTCGAACACGCCCTGGCGCGCCGAGACGGCGCCGGTGAAGGCGCCGCGCTCATGGCCGAAGAGCTCGCTCTCGAGGAGCGTCGGGGGGATCGCGCCGCAGTCGACGACCAGGAACGGTTTGTCCTTGCGCGGGCTGCCGAGGTGGATCGCCTCGGCCGACACCTCCTTGCCGGTGCCGGTCTCGCCCTCGAGCAGGATCGTCGCGTCGCTGGGCGCCGCCTTGCCGAGCACGTCGAACACGACCTGCATCGCGGACGAGCGGCCCAGCATGCGGCCAAACCGATCCTCACCGCCCGCGGCGCGGATCCGGCCCGAATCGGTGGTCTCGGAACGGACGGGCCCGCTGCCTACGCTGAATGCAGCACGAGCCTCCTGGTGACCGTTCCCCACGGTCCAGACATCGACCGGTGAAACAGTCTCCTTGACCAAATGCGGGCAGTTCGTTGCCGACCGTGCCGCGCCGCGTTCGGCACGCTCAGTGCGCGAGGGCGATCTTCGCGGCGCCCAGCAGGCCCGGCTGCGCGTTCGTGACGATGAAGGCCGGCAGCCGTTCGACCAGCGTGTGCAGGCGCCCCTTGCGGTCGAAGGCCTCCCGGAACGCCCCCCGCTGCAGGTAGCTCAAGATGCGCGGGGCGATGCCGCCGGCGACGAAGACGCCGCCTGTCGCCAGCACCATGAGCCCGAGGTTCCCCGCCGTGGCGCCGAGGACGGAACAGAAAATTGACAGCGCCATCTCGCAGATCGGATCGGTCCCGGCCAGGGCCCGTTGCGAGATCGCCGCCGCCGGATCGCCTCCGTGCGCGGCCAGGGCGGCGGTCGTCTCGGGGCGGATGAGCCCCCGACAGGCCGGCTCCTCGGAGAGGAAAGTGAAGACGTCGACCAGCCCGTGCCCGGAGAGCACCCGCTCGCAGGAGACGCGCCCGTACTTGGTGATCGAGGAACTGCACCAGGCCGAGCTCGAGCGGCGTGCGCGCCGCCAGATCGACGTGCCCCCCCTCGGAAGGGACGACCTGATAGGCGTTGTCGGCGGCCGACCAGAGCAGGAACGCCTGGCCGAGCCCGGTGCCCGCGCCGAGGACCGCGATCGGCCCGTGCGGAACGGGCGTCCCGCCACCGATCGCCACCAGCTCGCTGGAGCCGACCGCCGTGACGCCCGAGCGCGGCGGCGTAGAAGTCGTTGACCAGCGTGACCCGCGCGATCCCGAGCCGCTGGGCCAGCGTCCGCCCGTCGACGATCCAGGGGAGGTTGGTCGCGCGGCACATGTTGTTCTCAATCGGGCCGGCGATGCCGAAGCAGGCCTGCGTCACCAGGGCGGCGGCGCCGATCTTGCCGTTGGCCGCGGCCGCGAACTCGTCGACGATGACGTCGAGCGACGGGTAGGCCCGGGAGGGATAGGTCTTCTCGAACAGCGCGGCGCCGACCGTGCCGTTGGGCCCGGCGTCGTAGATCGTCAGCCGCGCGTTGGTGCCGCCGATGTCGCCTGCCAGGACGGTCATTTCTTCAGGAACCCGGTGGTGAGGGCGCTCGCGGCGTCCCGATCGCAGAATATGGTCACGGGCCCTGGCCGCCGCACGATTCGCGCGGCCGGCAGATGACCGACTTCGACGACCGTCGCCAGGGCCGCTGCCTTCTCGCGTCCCGTCACCAGGAAGCAGACCTCGCGCGCGCCGCAGAGAGCAGGGTAGGTGAGGGTCAGCCGGCGCGTCCCCATCTCGGCGACGTCGACGGCCACGGCCAGGCGCTCCTCCTCTGCCAGCGCCGAGGTCCCCGGGAAGAGCGACGCCGTGTGTCCGTCGGGGCCGAGGCCGAGCAGCGCCAGATCGAGCCAGGGGGCCGAGGCGCCGGCCCGGAGCGCCGCCTCGTAGTCGCGCGCGGCCGCGTCGAGGTCGGGGTCCTCGGCGCGCCAGCGGACCACGTTGGCGGGTGAGACGTGCGCCGGATCGAGCAGCGTCTCGCGCGCCATCCGGTAGTTCGACTTCGGATCGCTGGGCGGCACCGCGCGCTCGTCGCCGAAAAACACGTTGGCGCGGGTCCAGTCGACGCCCTGGACGAGCGCCGGATAGAGCGCCCGCGGCGTGGAGCCGCCGGCGAGCGCGATCCGGAACCGCCCGCGCGCCGCGACGGCGGCGTTGGCGGCGGCGCGAACGTGCGCCGCTGCGAGCGCGACGAGTTCGGGGAGGCTGGCGGCGACGACGATCTTCGGTTGCTCGGGCACGGCGCCGCGGAACTTACCGCGCAGCGCGCGTCTTGTCTCGGCCGACGCGCGATGCTAGTTGAGACCGTCACATGGGCGCCTTCGAAGAGCTCTCCTGGCGTGGTCTGGTCCAGCAGGCGACCGCCGAGAACATGTCCGAGATCCTGGGGACGCCCCTCGGCGGTCTACTCGGGCTTCGACCCGACCGCCGCCAGCCTCCACGCGGGGAACCTGGTTCCGCTCATGCTGCTCACCCACCTGCGCCGCCA
This sequence comes from uncultured Pseudomonadota bacterium, assembly GCA_963819375.1. Lineage (GTDB taxonomy): Bacteria > Myxococcota_A > Polyangia > Fen-1088 > Fen-1088 > JADGRB01. The sequence continues at coordinate 837,722 of CAWFVU010000002.1, forward strand.
CGGGCACCAGGCGCTGCCGCTGGTCGGCGGCGCGACCGGAATGATCGGCGATCCTTCGGGCAAGAGCAGCGAGCGAACGCTCCTCGACGGGGAGAAGGTCCTGGAGAACACCGCCAAGATCCGGGCGCAGATCGAGCGCTTCTTCGCCAACGACGAGGGGCCGCCCGTGAAGGTGGTCGACAACCTCGACTGGCTCGGCCAGGTGAAGCTGCTCGACTTCCTGCGCGACGTCGGCAAGCACTTCGCGGTCAACCAGATGATCCAGCGCGACTCTGTCAAAGCGCGCTTCGAGTCGCGCGAGAGCGGCATCTCGTACACCGAGTTCTCCTACATGCTGCTGCAGGCTTACGACTTCCACGAGCTCAACCGCCGCCACGGCTGCCGGATGCAGGTCGGCGCCTCCGACCAGTGGGGGAACATCGTGTCGGGCGTCGATCTGGTTCGCCGCCTCTCGGGCGCACCGTTTACGGGCTCACGGCGCCGCTCCTCACCAACAGCGAGGGGAAGAAGTACGGCAAGAGCGAGAAAGGGGCGGTGTTCCTCGACGCGAACCTCACCTCGCCGTTCGAGTTCTACCAATTCTGGTTCAACAGCGCCGACGCCGACGTGGGGAAATTCCTGCGCTGGCTCACCGTGCGCGACAAAGAGGAGATCGCGGCGCTCGAGGCGACCCCCGGCGCCGAGCGGCGCGCGCAGCGGGCGCTGGCCGAGGATCTCACCCGCCGGGTGCACGGCGACGAGGCGCTCGCCGAGGTGCTCCGGGCCCTCGAGTCCCTGTTCGGCGGCGGCGATCTGCGGGCGGTCAGCGGCGCGACCCTCGACGCCGCGCTCGGCGCGGCGCCGGCGATCACCGTCGAGCGCGCGCGCTTCGAAGGGGAGGGGGCGCTGCTCGTCGATCTGCTGGCCGAGGTCGGCGCCTGCCCGTCGAAGTCGGACGCGCGCCGCCAGATCGCGGCCGGTTCCATCGCGGTCAACGGCGTGCCGCTGGCGGACGGATCGGCCGACTCGCGCGTCACCGCCGGCGACCTCATCGACGGGCGTCTGGTCGATCCTCCGGCGGGGCAAGCGAAACAACTTCGTCGTCCGCGTCCGCTAGCGCCGCCTTCATCGGAAGCTCACGCGGCGGATGTCGATCGCCAGGTGAGCCTCGGCCGTCTCCGGCAGCGGACGTGCTCCGTTGACGATCGGGTTGGCGTCGAGCAAGGCGAGGCGCTCGCAGCCCGTCGCCCAGAGACGCCCGAAGGCCGCCGGAACCTCCGGCGCGACGGCGATGTCGATCTCGGCGCCGAGCCGTGGCTGGCGCACGGCGATCTCGATCCAGAGCGGTGAGGCGCGCAACCGGCCGGCACGCGTCCAAGCAGCCAAAGAGGTAGCGGAACGGGCGCGGGGGCAGGGCCTGGAAGCGAACGCCGACCCGCGGGAGGCTTTCCGCGGCCGCCCGCGGCCTCAGCTCGGCCGTGATGCATCCAGGCACAGCGGGACAAGAGGGGAGGTCTCGCCAGCGGGCCATCCGGCGGGGCGCCGAGCTCAGGAGATCGGCGCCCCGGGGCTTGAGCGCGAGCCCCGCGCGCGTCACCTGGAACGCATATCCGTAAAGGATGTCGTTCCCCAGCATGCCGCGCCCGACCGACTGGCCGCCTGGGTGGGCGAAGATCCGCCGCATGCCGAGATCGCTCCCAGCCGAGCGCGAGCGGTCCCTCGAACGAGGTCGAGACGCTCACTGTCCGTCCGGCGCCGCCGAGCGGCCAGCGCGAAACGAGCGGGAGCTCGCGCAGGCCGAGCCGCCGCAGGAGGGTGACGTCGACGAGCGTGAACGGCGCGCCGGTGTCGATGAGCAGCGGCACCTCTTCACCGGCGATGCGAAGCTTCACGAGCGCGTGATCGCGAAACCGCTCTGTGGGCACCTCGACGAGGTCGGGTGATGGCGGCCACGGCTCGGCGCCGAGGCGCAGGATCCCGTCGTCGAGATCGATCCGCCAGCCGCGCGCGGCCAGCACGTCGGCGCCGAGGACCGCTTTGTAGTCGTGACCGAGGCGACCACGTCGGACAGCGCGAGCCCCTCTTCAACGCGCAGCGCGGGGATGAGCCCGCCCGTCCAGCCGTGGGTGTCTCCGGCCGCGTCCTCGATGGTCACGAAGCGCGACGAGTCGGTCGCGAGGCCGAGGCGCGCGAAGGTGGGCGCCAGCAGCGCGGCGTGGGACGAGCCGCTGTCGACGTAGAGCAGCACTTGCTCGCTCGGGACTGGACCGTCGCCGGATGGGTGTCCCAGCGCAGTGGCGATCACGTGCGGCCCGACGCGGGTCAGCGGCTCGTAAAGGGGCAGATCCCAGATCTGCGGTTCGCCAGGAGACCCCCAGGAGAACTTCGGCCTCTGATCGATCCAGGCCGGGGCCGCGCAGGCGGCGAGCGTCGCCAGGAGGGAGGCCAGGCGGAGCTGAGTCCGGTGCAGAAGGGGCACGCTCTTCCGACCTGCCCGGTGTGCCACCGGATGCTCGCGACGGGCGCTATCGCCGGCCGGGGCGGCTCGAGCGCCCAGAGGCGCCCGGCGTATTCGAGGCAGCGCGCGAACAGCGGATCGCGGCCGCGCGGACCGAGCGCGGCGACGCAGATGTCGGCGTCGGAGTAGGCGTCCAGCTTGACGGTGCGCGCCGGGGCGATCGGCAGCTGGAGGCGCGCCTGATCGATCGCCTCGCGGCGTGACGACGTACTCGTCGCCGCCGCTCCCGAGCTCGATGGACAGGATGGCGCTCTGATCGCAGGCACCGCCGCTCTGGATGACGAGCGCCTCGAGGCTGCCGCCGTCCGGGCGATCGAAGTCGAACCGCAGCCCGCCGTCCGAGGTCTCCCCACAGCGCAGCGGCCGCCAACCGAGCAGCTGCCCCAACCAGGCGACGACGAGCAGCGCGCTGACGTCACCGCCCGATCGGTGGCGGACCGCCAGCCGCGTCGCGCTGCGCAAGGGGCCGCCACCCACCGGCGGATCGAAGAGGCCGGCGAACAGCAGCCGGAAGCTGCCGAGCCGCAGCCACCCGAGATCGGCGACCGGCCGCGGATGCATGCGCGCCGCCAGCCGATCGAGATCCTGCAGGTGCAGCGGTCCACTGCAGCTGGCCGTGTCGACGATCAGCCGGCGCGTCACGGGCAGGAGCTCGCGCGTGAGAAGCGAGGCGGACATCGCCGCGTCCATCCAGAGCGTGGCGGTGCGGACGCCCGGGACCTGCAGCGCCCGGACCATCGCGCCGAAGTGCGCCTCGGCGCCGGCCGGACCGACCAGGCGTGATCTCCTCGGAGTAGACGACGCGGCCGCCGCCCGGCTGCGAGACGACGTTGCTCTCGATGGTCGCCGAAAGATCGCCGCCTGCGGCGTCGTCGAGGCAGAGCATGATCGCCCGGACGGGCACCGCCGGCGCGATCGCGTCGACCAGCGCCTTGGTCTTGGCCAGCGCTTCGCGGCCCCGCACCGGGACCACCAGGTTCCAGAGCGCGGCGCGCGCCACCGCCCCGGACTGTCCTCCGCTGGCGTGGGAGGCCGCCTGCCAGAGCGAGCCCAGCTCGCGCTCGATCTCTCCGACGTCGACGGCGATCGGCTCGCCGCGGGCGAAGTGCTCGAAGCTGGCGCCGGCGCCCTCGCGTCATGGCAGTCGCCAGGCCCTTCCGTCCGCGGCCAGCATCCGGTCCGCCTCCTCCGGTCCCCAGCTTCCGGCGGCGTAGGCGGGGAGGGTGGTCTTGCCGGACGCGGCCTCGGCGGCCCAGCGCTGGTGGATGCGCGAGACCCAGTTCCAGCTCGCCTCCACCTCGTCGCCGCGGGTGAAGAGCGTCCCGTCGCCGAGCAGGCAATCGAGCAGCAGCCGCTCGTAGGCCTCGGGCGGCTCGAAGCCGAACGACGATCCGTAGCGGAACTCCATGCTGACCGGCGCGATCTCCATCGCCGGCCCCGGCAGCTTCGAACCGAAGTTGAGCGCGATCCCCTCGTCGGGCTGGATCCGGATGCTGAGCACGTTGGCGCGAATGGCCTGCCCCTTCTTCTGACCGAACAGCAGGTGCGGCGCCTCCTTGAAGTGGATGGCGATCTCGGTGACCCGCTTGGGGAGCCGCTTGCCCGAGCGCAGGTAGAACGGCACGCCCGGCCCAGCGCCACGAATCGATGAAGAGCTTGAGCGCCACGAACGTCTCGGTGGTCGACTGCGGGTTGACGGCCGGCTCGGCGCGATAGCCGGGGACGGCCCGGCCGGCGATCGAGCCCGCGGCGTACTGGGCGCGCACGACCTGACGCTCGAATTCACTTTCGGGAATGTGGCGAAGGGCCTTCAGGACCTTGAGCTTTTCGTCCCGCACCTCGTCGGCCTCGAAGGCGACCGGCGGCTCCATCGCGGCGAGGCTCAAGACCTGGAGCAGGTGGTTCTGCACCATGTCGCGCATGCTGCCGGCCTGCTCGAAGTAGCCGCCGCGCCCCTCGACGCCGACCGTCTCCGACCCGGTGATCTGGACGTGATCGACGAAGTGGTTGTTCCAGAGCGGCTCGAAGATCCCGTTGGCGAAGCGGAACACCAGCAGGTTCTGGACCGTCTCTTTTCCGAGGTAGTGGTCGATGCGGTAGATCTGCTGCTCGTCGAGGATCTCGTGGACCTGGCGGTTCAGCGCGCGCGCCGTCTCCAGGTCGACGCCGAACGGCTTCTCGATGATCACCCGCGCGAACGGCTTGCCGGGCGCCGGCTTCGGCGCCAGGTCGGCCTGCCCGAGGCTGCGGATCACCGGCGCGAACGCCGAGGGCGGGGTCGACAGGTAGAAGACCCGGTTGCCGGGGAGCCCCAGCGTCCGCTCGATCTCCTCGAGCCGCACCTTCAGCCGCTGGAACGCCGCCGGATCGTCGTAGGCCCCCTGCTGGTAGAAGAGGTTGCGCGCGAACGCAGCCCACAGCGGCGCGTCGACGGGGCGCCGACGCGCGAACTCGTCACAACCGCGGCGCATCTCCTCGCGAAAGGCCGCGTCGTCCTGCGCGTGCCGGCCGAAGCCGAGGACCGCGAACCGCGCCGGCAGCAGCCGGTCGCGGGTCAGGCTGTAGAGCGCCGGCAGCAGCTTGCGGCGAGCCAGATCGCCCGAGGCCCCGAAGATGACCATGGTGGCCGGCTCGGGGATCCGCTCCTCGACCAACCCCTCGCGCAAGGGGTTGGGCAAGCGCGGACGACGGGACTGAGATCTTCTCCACGGGGGTCCTGTCGTCTGGTTGTTCTTGTTTTTCGCTACGCGCGTGTGGGCCGCGAACCTATTTGCTGCGCGCGTCGATGGCGTTGGTCAGCGCCGTCATCGAGGCGGTGAACGACTTCACGCCGTCGGCCAGGAGCCCCTGGCAGACGTTCCCGAGATCGAGCCCCAGCGCGGCGAACTCGGCCACGGTCTTCTTGGCGCCGTCGAGATCGCTGCCGAGGCGCGACCCCGGATCGCCATGATCGATGAACGCATCCAAGCGTGGCGGGCGGGACGGTGTCGACGGTGTCGGGCCCCATGAGGGCGTCGACGTAGTACGTGTCCGGGTAGCTCGGATCCTTGGTGCCGGTCGAGGCCCAGAGCAGCCGCTGCGGGTTCGCGCCGGCGGCGGCCAGCGCCTTCCAGCGCGGCGAGGCGACCGTCCGCTGGTAGATCGCGTACGCGTTCTTGGCGTTGGCGATCCCGATCTTGCCGACCAGCGCCTTGAGGCGCGCCGCCTCGCCCGCCGAAGCGACCGCCTTCTCCTTGAGCAGCTTGTCGCAGGCCGAATCGACGCGCGAGACGAAGAAGCTCGCCACCGAGGCCAGCCCATCGAACGAGCCGCCGGCGGCCTTGCGGTCCTCGAGCCCGGCCAGATAGGCCTCGACGACCTCCTCATATTTGTCGAGAGCGAAGATCAACGTGACGTTGACGCTCACCCCCTGCGCCGTCAGCGCGCGGATGGCCGGGATCCCCTCCGGGGTGGCCGGCACCTTGATCATGATGTTGGGGCGGCCAACCAGCTTGGCGAGGCGCAGCCCTTCGGAGATGGTCTTCTCGGTGTTGGTGGCCAGCTGGGGCAGCACCTCCAGCGAGACGCGCCCGTCGACGCCCTTGCTCTCCTCGTAGACCGACAGCAGGAGATCGCAGGCTCCGCGAAGGTCCTCGATCACCAGCGCCTCATAGATCTCCAGCGTCGACTTCTTCTCCGCCGTCAGCTGCTTCAGCGCCTCTTCGTAGTCGGTGGAGGCGACGATCGCCTTCTCGAAGATGGTCGGGTTCGAGGTCAATCCGCGCACCCCCTTTTCGACCAGGTCGCCGAGCGCGCCCGAGCGGAGGAGCCCGCGGCGCATGTTGTCGTACCAGATGCTCTGTCCCACCTGGTGGGCCTGATGCAGGGTCGTCGTCGACTTCGGGCTGGCCATTTCGCTGTCTCCTGTTGCTACTGTTGTTGCACGTCAGTTGTCGCGGGCGCTTGCCGCAGGTCTTCCGAGTGGCTCTCTTCGATCTCCAGCGCGGCGATCTGCGCAACCCGGCGGGCGTGGCGTCCGCCTTCGAACGACGTCGCCAACCAGGTGTCGACGACCGCGATCGCCTCGGTCTCTGCGATCAGCCGCTCGCCCAGGCACAACACGTTGGCGTCGTTGTGCGCGCGCGACTGTTTCGCCGCCTCGACGTTCCAGGCGTCGACCGCGCGCACGCCGCGAATCTTGTTGGCGGCGATGCAGATCCCGAGGCCGGTGCCGCAGACGAGCAGCCCGAACGCGCCGGCCTCGTCACGCACCGCCCGGGCCACCGCCGCCCCGAACGTCGGGTAGTCGGAGGAGGCATCCGTCTCGGGACCCAGATCTTCGACCACGTGCCCCCGCGCGCGAAGATGCTCCACGAGTCTGCGACGCAGGACAAACCCGGCGTGATCACTGCCAGCATAGATCTTGCTCACGACGTGACTCTCATACTGCAATCCGGCCCGGTCGGCGCACCAAAAACACCATCACCGCGGCGAACGTCGCCGTCGCGCCGAGCGCCACCAAGCCTGGCCCATAGCCCGTCGCGCCCGTCTTCATTCTTCCCATCAAGTATGGCCCGGCGAAACCGCCCAGGCAGCCGACCGAGTTGATGAGCCCCACCGCCGCGGCGCCGGCCGCGCCCGACAGGAACCAGCGCGGCATCGCCCAGAACGGCGGCATGAAACCGTAGATGCCGGCGCCGACCAGCGCCAGGCTCAGGAGGCGTACCGCCGGCGCGGACGAGGCGACCCCCATGAAGAGCCCGACCGCCGCCATCAACATCGGGACGATGGCGTGAAAGCGTCGCTCTCCCGAGCGATCGGACGAAAGGCCGGTCACGGCGGTGCAGATTCCGCCCGCGACATAGGGGAGGGTGGCCAGCAGCGAGACCGTGAAGTTCGGCAAACCGGTCAAGCTCTTCACCACCGTCGGCATCCAGAGGCTGAAGCCATACGACGTGGTGACGATCCCGAAGTAGGCAAGGACCAGCAGCAGGATCTCTCGGCGCAAGACCGCGCGGGCGAGCGACCAGCCCCCCGGTCCGTGCGACGGCGTCTCGGCGTTCTCACGCATCAGCGCCTCCTGCAGGTGGTCTTTCTCCTCCGCCGTCAGCCAGCGGGCGTCGCGCGGCCGGTCGGTCAGGAAGTAGATGGTCACCACGCCGAGGACGATCGCCGGTAGGCCCTCCAACAAGAACAGCCAGCGCCAGCCCGCCAGCCCGGCCCAGTGCACGCCGAGCAAGAGCCCCGAGACCGGGGCGCCGATGATGTTGGAGATCGGGACCGCCAGCATGAAGAAGGCGAAGGCGCGCGCCCGATCTTCGACGCGGAACCAGTGCGACAGATAGACGACCACGCCCGGGAAGAACCCGGCCTCGGCGGCGCCCAGCAGGAACCGCAGCCAGAAAAACTGCCGCGGCGTCTTGATGAAGGCCATCGCGCAGGCCACGAGGCCCCATCCGACCAAGATCCGCGCGATCCACTTGCGCGCGCTCCAGGCCTCGACCATCAGCGTCCCGGGGATCTCGAACAGGAAGTAGCCGAAGAAGAAGATGCCCGCCCCGAACCCGTACTGGCTGTCGGTGAGGCGCAGGTCGTGCCGCATCTCCAGCGCGGCATAACTGATGTTCACCCGATCGAGATAGGCGACGAAGTAGAGCAGGAGCAGGTACGGAACGATCCGCACGAGAACGCGCGTGCGAACCCGCCGGCCTAGGTCGTCCGATCGATCGAAACCAAGACCGGCGCGAGTGTAACATCCCGCACTTCGCGTGCTAGCTTCGGCGCGCGTGCACGTTCCGAGCCTGCCGGGCCACTCCGTCTTCCTTGCTGCTCGATCCAGCTGGCGCTGCTGGTCGGCATGGCGCGGATCGGGGCCGAGATCGCCAAGCGAATCGGGTTGCCGGCGGTGGTCGGCGAGATGACCGGGGGCATCGCGCTCGGCCCGACCTTGCTCGGGCACTACTTCCCGGGCGCCTTCGCGGCGATCTTTCCCGCCGAGCGCCGAACAGTTTCACCTGCTCGACGCCTTCGGCAGCGTCGGGATGAGCCTGCTTGCTGCTGCTCACCGGGCCTCGAGACCGACCTGCGCCTGCTCCGGAATCTCGGGCGCGCCGCGCTCATCGCCTCGGTGATGGGGATGGTGCTCCCGTTCGGGCTCGGCTTCGGGCTCGGCTACCTCACGCCGGCGGCGTACCTGACCGATCCCGAGCCACCGGATCCTGTTCAGTCCTCTTCCTGGCGACGGCCATGTCGATCTCGGCGATGCCGGTGATCGCCAAGATCCTCGTCGATCTCGACCTCACGAAGCGCAACATCGGCCTGGTCATCCTGTCGGCCGGCGTCGTCGACGACACGGTCGGTTGGCTGGTGCTGTCGCTCATCGCGGGCGCCGCCACGCACGGGGTCGTGCACGTCGCCGACCTCGGCGCTCACGTCATCTATCTGGCTCGCGGTCTTCATGGCAGGTGGCCGCTTTCGTGCTGCTGCCGATCCTGCGCGTCGCCGTGCGCGTGGCCACCGGAGCGCTTCAAGGCCAACGACTCGGATCTGGTCGTCGTCATCGTGGTGACCTTCCTTTGCGCTGCGGCTGACCGAGACGGATCGGCGTGCACGCGGTGTTCGGCGCCTTCGTGGCGGGCACGGTGCTGCATCAGGTGCCGCGCCTGCGCCGGGAGACCGTCGCGCGCCTCGAGTCGTTCACCTTCGGCGTGCTGGCGCCGATCTTCTTCGGCATCGTCGGCCTGCAGGTCAACCTCTGGGACCTCGGCGGCGGCCGGATGCTGGCGCTGGTCATCATCGTCGCCTGCCTCGGCAAGCTCGTCGGCTGCTCGCTGGGCGCCTACTGGGGCGGCCTGCGCTTCTGGGAGGCGGCCTCGATCGCCGTGGCGATGAACGCGCGCGGCGCGATGGAGATCGTCGTGGCGACCATCGGCCTCTCGCTGGGGATCCTCACGCCGCAGATGTTCTCCATCATCGTCATGGTGGCGATCGTGACGTCATTCCTGGCGCCGGTCGGGCTGCGGCTCACGATGCCGCGCGTCCGGATGACCGAGGAGGAGGCGCGCCGCATCCTCGCCTCCGAATCGACCGGCGCGTTCGACCCAGCGCATGTCCGGCTGCTGCTGGCGACGGCCGGCGGCCCGAACGCGCTGGCCGGCGCGCCGCTGGCGTTCGGGCTGACCAAGAAGAGCAGCGCCGCGCGTGAAGATCCTGCACGTCGAGGCGGAGCAGGCCTGGTGGCGGCATCTGTTTCGCCCGTTCGCCCGGCGCGCGCCCGCCAGCGTCAACGACCAGATCGAGAAGATGCGCAGCTCTCGGCGGCGAGCGGGCGCCCGAAATCGCCAGGGCGCGCGGAGCCGGGATCGCCGACGCCATCTGCGAGGAGGCGCGCCGCGGCTGCGACCTCATCGTCATCGGCTCGGGCGAGGGCCCTTCGATCGGCGGCCCGGTGGTCGAGCAGGTGGTGAGCGGCGCCCCCTGCCACGTCGCGATCCTCAAGACGCCGGCGCCTGCCGAAGAGTACCGGCGGCTGCTGGTGCCCGTCGACGGGAGCATCGGCTCGCGCCTGGCGGTCGAGCTGGCGCTGCGCTACGCGGAGGCGACCGGGGCCGAGCTGACGCTCGCGGTGCTGACCGAGCGGCGCCCGCAGGCGGCCGCCTACGCCGACCTGAGCGGCACGCACGTCCTCGCCGAGGTGCCCGCGACCGGCGACGAGGAGCTGGCGCGGATCTCGGTGGTGTTCCGCGCCTCCGCGGTGAAGCCGAGCATCATTCACCTGGCCTTCGACCCGCGCTCGAGCCCCGTCGCCGAGGCGGTCGAAAAGGGGAACTACGATCTCGTGGTGCTGGGGACCGAGAACCGCGCCGTCCAGCACCGGCTGTTCTTCGGCTACGAGAACGAGCGGCTCATCCGCGCGACGCGCGTGCCGGTCCTGGTCGTCGTCCCCAACCTCGCCAGCCTGGCGCGCCAGGCCGATTCCTAGAACGCGACAAGCGCGCGCGCCAATTGACGCTCCTCCCGGCGAGCGCTACGGTCGGTCGCCAATGCCTGCCGAGATCGCCCACATCGAGTTCAAGAGCGTCAATTTCGCGCGCACCTCCGAGTTCTACGGGAAGCTGTTCGACTGGCAGATGGAGCAGAACGCCTCGGCGAGCTACATGAAGCTCGCCGGCGGCGACGGCCCCAGCGCCGGCTGGTTCCGCGCCGATCTGGTCCAGTCGCCCGGCCCGGTCGCCTATCTGCCCGTCGACGATCTCGAGGCCAAGTTGACCGAGGTCGAGGCGGCGGGCGGACGGATCCTCGTGCGGAGCCTGCCCTTCGCCGGCGGCGGCGAGATCGGCCTCTTCGCCGATCCCGACGGCAACGTGCTCGGCCTCTGGCAACGAAAGGGGGAGGGTGGGGCGCCGGCGGCGCCCAAGCCTGCTGCCGCGAAGCCGGCCGACCCAGCGCCCGCCAAGGCGGCCAAGCCGGCGGCCAAACCACCGGCCGCAAAAAAGCCCCCCAAGAAGAAGTAGCGATCGCGCGCCGAAGGCTCTAGAGCCAGCGGCGCAGGCCGTAGGCGATCCGTTCGATGAGGCGGCCCAGCCAGCCGCGCCGGGCGAAGGCGGCGGCGGTCAGCTCCTCGCTGGCGGCCATGTCGGAGATCAGCATCGTGCCGACCTCGACCGCGGTGGCGGGATCGAGGACGTTGACCACCAGCTCGAGGTTGTAGGCGAGCGAGCGGTGGTCGAAGTTGTAGCTGCCGATCGAAAAGAACGCGTCGTCGACCATCAGCGCCTTGGTGTGGGTGACGACCGGGCTGCGAAAGATTCGCGCCGCCGCCGCGAGCAGCTGCGGGAACACGGCGCGGGTGGCGAAGTCGAGCAGGCGCGAGTCGCTGGCCAGCGGAACCAGAAGCCGCACGTCGACGCCGCGCCGGGCCGCGCTCTGCAGCGCGCGCAGGACGCCCTGATCGGGGACGAAGTAGGGGTTCGCCAGCAGGATTCGTTGCTGGCTCTCGCGGATGGCGTGCAGCGCGGCCCGCCGGATGACGAAGCGATCGCGCAGCTCGGAGTTGGAGACGACCGCCAGCGCGACGCCCCCCGCCGCCTTGGGCACCGCCAGCCGGTCGGGATCGAGGCGCATCCGCTTGGGCGCGCGCCGGTTCCAGGTCCGGAGGAACGTCGCCTCGATCTTCGCCGCGGCCGGCCCCTCGAGGGCCACGGCCGCGTCGAGCCAACCGCCGCCCCCCTCGGCCTGGCTGACCCATTCGTTCGAGATGTTGATCCCGCCCGTGAAGGCGAGCCCCCCGTCGCAGACCAGGGTCTTGCGGTGATTGCGGCGGATGAGCGACCAGAGGCGCGGGCGCCAAAAACGATACTTGTGGTAGCCGACGACGTGAACGCCGAAGCCGCGCATCTTCTGGAAGAAGGAGGCGGGCGTCTCGCGGCAGCCGACGAAGTCGTAGAGCAGCCGCACCTCCACCCCGCGCTGCGCGGCGCGCGCCAGGGCCTCGGAGAACTGCCGTCCGATGCCGTCGTCGCTGAAGATGTACATCTCCAGCGACACGCGCTTCTTCGCGTTGTCGATGGCCGCGATCCAGGCAGGGAACGCCTCCGCCCCGTTGCGCAGCAGCTTGACGGCATTCCCTGCCACGAGCGCGCGCGGATCTTCCACGTAGCGCGTGAGGGCCTGGAGCGACGGGGACGAATAAGGGGAGGCTGTCATTGACCGGGCCCCGCGGAGCGACTAAGGTCTCGCCGCCGATGGGTCGAGAAGAGCATATCGAATTTCAGGGGCGCGTCATCGAGGTGTTGCCTGCTGGAAATTTTCGTATCGAGCTCGAAAACGGCCATCAGGTTTTGGCGCATCTCGGCGGCAAGCTGCGGAAGCACCGCATCCGCGTCGTCCTCGGCGACAAGGTCACGGTCGCGCTCACGCCGTACGATCCGACGCGCGGGATCGTCGTCTACCGCGGCTAGGAGGGCGTTGCCGTCAGGCAACGGTGAGCGAAGCGAACCATGCCCGACGACGTGTCGCCGAAGGCGACCTAGCGTCAAGGAAGCACCGCCGTGACGTCACGGCGGCAACTCCCGGGTCGGGACGCGCTCGAGCGGGCGCGCGCGCTGCTGGTCGAGGTGGCGGCCATCGATTCGGACGGCCCGCTGGCGCGGGGCCTCGTTCGCTTCGGTTCGTGGCGATCACTGGCGGCGGTCGTGGGGACGGACTGGCTTCCGCTGCCACGGCGGGCGTCGGCCAGCACGGCGCGGACCATCCGGCAACGACTGCGCGCCCTGGGGGCCGATCCGCCGACCGTGGCCGAGCTGCCGGGCAGCGACGGGCCGGTTCAGCTTCGGGGAACCTGCGCGCGGCTTCCGGACGACCAGGGCGGCGATCTGTGGCGCGCCTCGGTGCTCGAAGATGACACGGGGCTGTGGGCGGTCGAGGAGGGGAACGACTTCGTGCTGCGTGGCGACGGCGGGAGGCCCACGCTCGTGCTGGCAGAGGGGGGGCGGCTGGTGAACGCCGAGCGGCTCACCGAGGGGGACGAAGTCGCGGTCTTCGGGCTTCCAGGCGAGGCGCCCGATCGCGTCGGAATCGCCGGCGCGGCGTACGGCCGCGGCGGCCTCTGCGCCGCGCTTCGCTCGGGCCCGAGGCACCCGTTGCTCGTGAGTGTGATCAGGCGCTACGATCAGGGGAACGATGGCCCCCAAGATTGAGCTCGCCCAGGCGGTGACGGCGGCGGACCTGCCGGCGCCGGCCGCCCAGAAGCCGCCGGTCGATCCGGCGACGCTGGCGCACCGAGATCTGCTCGGCGGCGAGTTCTGGCGTGTGATCCCCGCGTATTCCGAAACCAGCGCGGCCGAGTTCCTCGATCACAAGTGGCAGGCCAAGCACTCGATCACCAACATCCCCAAGCTCTTGGCGACGCTGTCGGGGCTGGTCTCCGAGGCGTTCGTCGCCGACGCCCAGCGCGGGTTCGAGCGCGCGCCGATGTCCGTCCGCGTCTCCCCGTATCTCCTGTCGCTGATCGACTGGACGAACCCTTACGAGGATCCGCTGCGGACGCAGTTCATCCCGCTCGGCTCGCGGCTCCTGCCCGATCATCCGCGGCTCGACCTCGACTCCCTGCACGAGCGCGCCGACATGCCGGTCCCCGGCCTCACCCATCGCTACGTCGACAAGGCGCTCTTCCTCGCGCTCGACACCTGTCCGGTCTATTGCCGCTTCTGCACGCGCAGCTACGCGGTCGGAATCGACACCGAGGAGGTGGAGAAGTTCCAGCTCAAGGTGAACGCGGAGCGCTGGGACCAGACCTTCGCCTACATCCGCTCGCGCCCCGAGCTGGAGGACATCGTCATCTCGGGCGGGGACGCCTACCAGCTGCGCCCCGAGCAGATCACCCAGATCGGCGAGACCCTCCTCAACATCGACCACGTCCGCCGGATGCGCTACGCGACCAAGGGCCTCGCGGTGATGCCGCAGAAGATCCTGACCGACGACGCCTGGGTCGACGCGCTCACCCGCGTTGTCGAGGAGGGGCGCCGCCGCCACAAGGAGGTGGTGATCCACACCCACTTCAACCACCCGCGCGAGATCACCGAGATCACCCGGGCCGCGATGGACAGGCTCGCCGAGCGCGGCATCACCGTGCGCAACCAGACGGTGCTTCAGCGGAAGGTGAACGACAGCGCCGCGACGATGACGCTGCTGGTGCGGCGACTCAGCTACGTCAACGTCCACCCGTACTACGTCTACATGCACGATCTGGTGAAGGGGGTGGAAGACCTGCGCACGACGCTGCAGACCGGCCTGCAGATCGAAAAGGAGATCCGGGGCGCCACGGCGGGGTTCAACACGCCCGACGGTCGTGGTCGACGCGCCGGGCGGCGGCGGCAAGCGGGACGCGCACTCCTACGAGCACTACGACCGCACCACCGGCATCTCTGTCTATACGGCCCCGGCCGTCCACCCGGGGGTGATCTATTTCTACTTCGATCCGATCGATCTGCTGCCGCCCGAGGGGCAGGCGCGCTGGGCCGATCCGGCCGAGCACGGCAAGATGATCGAAGAGGCGCGCGCGGCGGCCCTGGCGACGCCGCACCTTTAGGAACTGCGATGAGCGACGGTTGCACCAACTGCGGGAACAAGGGGGGCTGCGACTCGCGCAAGCACGAGATGTTCGGCGCGATCGACGAGGCCCTGGCGCGGCTCTACCCGACCCGGCGCTGGGACGAGCGCGACGACGCCGCCGGCTTTGGCGCCGGCCTCGGAGCGGGGGAGGGGGACGCGCTGGCGGCCGCCGCCGCGGCACGCCTGCACGCCGCGACGCTCTACCGTCCGGGCGGGCCCGAGGAGACCTGCGACTACGTCTACATCCTCTGCGTGGGACGCACGCCGTCGCTCGTCGAGCTGCGCGAGTCGGCGCTGGACGCCGAGGCCAGCGCGGCGCTTCGGGCCGCCATCGCCGAAGGGCCGGTGGCCGAGGTCTACCTGCGCGTCGCGCTCTCGACGCTGGCGCCGTTCGCGGCCGTCCAGGAGGTCCGCCTCACGGCCACCTTCGATCCGGACCACGGCGCCATCGCGGTCGTCGAGGCGCCGCGCGCCGGGATCTTCGAGCCGGCGCTGCTCAAGCGGCTGCAGCAGCTCGTCGGCGTGCTGCGCGGAGCTGAACATCCGCCACCTCGACTTCGGCGAGATCGTCGAGCCCCCGGCCGGCTTCGACCCGGGCAGCTACGCCGCGGAGTACGGCGGGCTCCCCGGAATCGCCAACTATCTCTTCTATCCGCAGCCGCCGGCGGCGATCGCCACCACCACGCTCACCTGAGCTTCGAGGCCAGCTCCGGCTGGAGCCCCTCGGCCATCGCCTTGGCCCGGCGCTCCTCGGGCGGGTCGTACCGGCCGACCGGGGCCGCGGCGACCTCGTCGAGCACCCCCTTGGCCTCACGGGCGCGATCGCTGTTGAGATACAGGATCCCCAGGTAAAGCCGCGCCCGCAGCGCCGACGGATTGATCTGCATCGCGCGCCGGAGGTGCTCCTCGGCCTGTTTCCGATCGCGCTTCGGCCAGGGGAGCTTGTCGAAGAACCGCCCCCAGGCGGTCTCGATGCCGCCCCACTCGTAGCTGTCGTTCAGCGCGGAGGCCTTCCCCAACCGGTCGCGGAACTTCTCCTCGAGGCCGCTCGAGAGCGCCTTCACCACCCCGAGGCCGAGGGCGTAGTTCCCCATGTTGACCGCCGCCCAGTAGTACCCGGCGACGTCGTTGGGATTCACGGCGATGGCGTGCTCGGCGATGTCCCAGCCGTCCTTCCCCCAGCGCGACCTCTGCTCCCTGGGGAGCCCCGGATCGTCGCTGGCCCAAAAGTAGAACCGAGCGGCGCGCCAGAGGACCTCGTAGTCGTTCGGCGCGCGCGCGAGCCCCGACTGAACGAGGCGCTGCTCCTCGGCGAAGGCGCTCTTGTCGTCTCGCCGGCGGTGCAGCTCGTCGATGCGGGCCACCAGCGACGGCAACGGCGCGGCCAAGAGCGCCCCGGCATCCTTCGCGGACGGGTGCCCAGGACCTCGCAGCGCCCCGCCGTCGCGCACCCCCGCCGCGCCGGCATCGACGAACAAACCGACCGCGACAGCGACGGTTAGCAGGTTCACGGGCGGAGTATATAGGTTATGCTCGCGCGAGCCCGAGGAGGACGCCGTGCCCGAGACTTCGACGCAAAAAGCAGAGCTCATCATCGACGGAAAGACCCTGGAAGTTCCGGTCGTCATCGGGACCGAGAACGAACGGGCCATCGACATCGGAAAATTGCGCGCGCAGACCGGCCTCGTGACGCTCGACCCGGCCTTCATGAACACGGCGTCGACGAAGAGCGCGATCACCTTCCTCGACGGCGAAAAGGGGATCCTCCGCTACCGTGGCATCCCGATCGACGAGCTGGCCGAAAAGTCGACCTTCGTCGAGGTCTCGTACCTGCTCATTTATGGCACATCTGCCCAACAAGCAGGAGCTGGCCAAGTTCTCCGAGGCGCTCACCCGTCACTCGATGATTCACGAGGACATGAAGCGCTTCTACGATGGCTATCCCGGCACCGCCCACCCGATGGCGATCCTGTCGGCGATGACGCTGACGCTGTCGAGCTTCTACCCGGAGGCGCTCGACGTGAAGAACCGCGCCGAGCAGGAGGCGACGATCGCGCGCCTGCTGTCGAAGATGCGCACCATCGCCGCCTTCTCGTTCAAGAAGTCGATCGGCCAGCCGTTCGTCTACCCGAAGAACAACCTCAGCTACTGCGCGAACTTCCTCAACATGATGTTCTCGGTCCCGGCCGAGCCGTACGAGATCGACGAGGAGATCGTCAAGATCCTGAACCTCCTCCTCATTCTCCACGCCGATCACGAGCAGAACTGCAGCACCTCGACGGTGCGTCAGGTCGGCAGCTCGCAGGCCAACCTCTTCGCCTCGATCTCCGCCGGCATCTGTGCCCTCTGGGGACCGCTTCACGGCGGCGCCAACGAAGAGGTGCTCACCATGCTGGAGCAGATCCGCTCCGACGGCAGCGGGCCGCAGAAGTTCGTCGACCTGGCCAAGAAGAAAGACTCGGGCTTCCGCCTGATGGGCTTCGGCCACCGCGTCTACAAGAACTACGACCCGCGCGCCAAGATCATCAAGGTCGCCGCCGACAAGGTGATGGCCAAGATGAAGCACCCGGATCCCCTGCTCGACATCGCCAAGGCGCTGGAGGCGGCGGCGCTCAGCGATCCGTACTTCGTCGAACGGAAGCTCTACCCCAACGTCGACTTCTACAGCGGCCTCATCTACCGCGCGCTCGGGATCCCGACGAACATGTTCACCGTCATGTTCGCCATCGGCCGAACGCCAGGCTGGATCGCCCACTGGCGGGAGATGAGCGAGGACACCTCGACCAAGATCTCCCGGCCCCGCCAGGTCTACACCGGCCCTGCGCTCACGCACTACACCCCCATCGACGCCCGCTAGCCTTCGCCCGCCGGCGCCTCCGCGCTGGCGGCGCTTCGCCGCGCTTCGCTCGGCTCTTCCGGCGCGGGCGAGCCTCGACTCAGTTGCCCACGTTCCGTGCTCCTGACCGACGGCCGCACTCGTCCCCGGTGCGTCGATCGAAGGGTTCCGGAACGGGTGCCCCGGAGTGTGAGGTCCGTCCGCGGACCTCACGCGGAGGGGCGCAACCAAGCGGCAGATCAGGCGCGAGCGAGACGCACCGTACGCGCCGCGCGGAGCGAGCCGAGCGTCGACCCGAGCGGGCTACTTTTTCGCGGGCGCCGGTGCCGTGGCGGGCGCTGCCTTGGCCGCCGGTGGCGTCGTGGCTGCCGCAGGCTTGGCCGGCGGAGGCGTCGTCGCTGCCGGAGGCGGCGCGGTGGGAGCTGCAGCCGCAGGAGCGGCAGGCGCCGCAGGAGCGGCAGCCGAGCCGCCGCCAGCGCTCTCTTCGTCGTTCTCGGGGGCACGGTCCCACTTGTTGACCGTTCCGTTGCCGGTGGTGTCGTAGCCGATTCGATCCAGCTTGCCGCCCTCGTAGTACTCCCACTCGTCGACCTTGCCGTCGCCGTTGGTGTCGCGCTCCTGGCGGACCAGCTTCTCGTCCTCGTAGTACTTCCAGACGTCGGGCTTCTGGTCGAAGTTGGTGTCGAGCTCTTCGCGCACGATCTTGCCGTTCGCGTAGTAGCGGGTCATGTCGAACTTGCCGTCGAAGTCGGTGTCGGCCTCGTCCAGCGTCAGGGTCGCGCCCTTGTCGTCGTAGTAGTAGACGAGATCGATCTTCCCGTCGTGATTCAGGTCGACCTCTTTGCAGGTCAGGATCTCCGTCTTCTGCCCGCCGGCGTCGACCGACTGGTAGAACTTCCAGACGTCGGCTTTTTGATCGAGGTTGGTGTCGGCGGTGATGACCGTCTTCCCCTTCTCGTCGCACTTGGTGCGGTCGACGTTGGGCGGGGTCGGGATGTTCGCGCCGCCCGCGGTCACCATCTCTGCGTGCTTCGGCGTCTCGGCGCAGGCCACGGCCAGAAACGCCAGGGAACCCAGCGCCAGCCAGGTCTTGGAATGGGGCATGGCGTCTACGGTAGGGCGGAAATGCCGGCGTATCAAGTGCTTGCGAACTTGACCCCTGACCTATGGTCATGCATGGTCACGCCATGGCGAGGAAGAAGATTTCCACGACCATCTACATCACGCCCGAGCAGAACGAGCAGCTCAAGCAGCTGAACTCGAAGACGCGCGTTCCGGTCGCGGAGTACATCAGGCAGGGGATCGACATGGTCCTGGAAAAAGAACGGCACAACCTTCCGGGACAGCTCACACTGCACGTCCCTTCCGGCCGCTAGCAGAGCGCCGCCGGCCCCGCCCCAATGTCCACGCCGACACGCCTGATTCGTAATTTCTCGATCATCGCCCACATCGACCACGGCAAGTCGACGCTGGCCGACCGGCTGCTCGACGCGACCAATTCGCTCACCGACCGCGAGCGCAAGGCGCAGTTCATGGACAGCATGGATCTCGAGCGCGAGCGCGGGATCACCATCAAGGCGGCGACCGTGCGGCTGGCCTACCTCGCCTCCGACGGTGAGACCTACGAGCTCAACCTCATCGACACCCCCGGGCACGTCGACTTTCACTACGAGGTGTCGCGCTCGCTCGCCGCCTGCGAAGGGGCGGTGCTGGTGGTCGACGCCTCGCAAGGGGTCGAGGCGCAGACGCTGGCCAACGTTTACCTCGCGGTGAACAACAACCTCACCATCGTGCCGGTCATCAACAAGATCGATCTGCCGGCCGCCGATCCCGAGATGGTGCGGCGCCAGATCGAGGAGGTCGTCGGCATCGACGCCTCGGAGGCGATCCTCGCCTCGGCGAAAGAGGGGAAGGGGATCGTCGAGATCCTCGAGGCGGTGGTGGCCAAGGTGCCGCCGCCCACGGGCGATCCGGACAAACCGCTGCGCGTGCTGCTGCTCGACAGCTGGTACGACACCTACCGGGGCGTGGTGATCCTGGTGCGGATCATCGACGGAGTCATGCGGCCGAAGCAGAAGCTCCGCTTCATGGCGGCCCGGCGCGACTACGAGGTCCAGACATTGGGCGCGTTCGCGCCGTTCGCGCGCGAGATGTCCGAGCTGACTCCGGGAGAGGTGGGCTTCTTCACCGCCGCCATCAAGGAGGTGAGCGACGCCCGGGTGGGGGACACCATCACCGACGCCGCGCGCCCCTGCACCGAGGCGCTCCCCGGCTTCCAGCCGGCCAAGCCGATGGTGTTCGCCGGGATCTTCCCGACCGACACCGCCCGCTACGAGGATCTGCGCGACGCGCTCGACAAGCTGCGGCTGAACGACGCCTCGTTCACGCGCGAGCCCGAGACCTCGGCCGCGCTCGGCTTCGGGTTCCGCTGCGGCTTCCTGGGGCTCCTGCACATGGAGATCGTCCAGGAGCGGCTCGAACGTGAGTACAACCTCGACCTCATCACCACCGCCCCGACCGTCCGCTTTCGCTGTGTGCTGCGAAACGGCGAGCTCATCGAGCTCGATAACCCCGCGAAATTCCCCTCGGAAGGGGACATCGACCGGATCGAGGAGCCGGTCATCGCGGTCACCATCCACACCCCGCCGGAATACGTGGGGGGGATCCTCAAGTTGTGTGAGGAGAAGCGTGGAACGCAAACGGGGCTCGCCTACGCCGGCGAAAAGCGCGTGATCATTCGCTACGACCTGCCGCTCACCGAGATGGTGTTCGGCTTTTACGACCGCCTGAAGTCGGTCTCGCGCGGCTACGCCTCGCTCGACTACGAGCCGAAGGACTACCAGGTCGCCGATCTCGTCCGCATGGACCTCATGGTCAACGGGGATCGGGTCGACTCCCTATCGCTCATCGTCCACCGCCAGGGCTCGTACGAGAAGGGGCGCGATCTCTGCGTGAAGATGAAGGAGCTCATTCCGTCGCAGCAGTTCGAGGTGGCGATCCAGGCGGCCATCGGCTCGAAGATCATCGCCCGCACGACGGTGAAGGCGCTCCGCAAGAACGTGACCGCCAAGTGCTACGGCGGCGACATCTCGCGCAAGCGCAAGTTGTTGGAGCGTCAGAAAGAGGGTAAGAAGAGGATGAAGCAAGTGGGCAACGTCGAGATCCCGCAAGAGGCCTTCCTGGCCATCCTGAAGGTCGACTGAGGTCGGTCGACGATGGGGAAGCGGAGGATGCCCGAAGAGCGAACCCCGAGCCTGCTGACCTGGTGGCGCGCGCGCACCGCCGATCGCAGCACGCGGGTCGAGGGGCGACACCTGATCAAGGAGTCCCAGCGGATCCTGAAGAAGAAGAGCTACCGCATCCCGGCCGGCGTGGCGGCCCAGGTGCAGGCCGACATCGCCGCCGTCGAGCAGGCGCTCGGCGGCGACGATCTCGAGCAGCTGCGCAAGACGATCGCGGCGCTCGACGACGCCATGGACGCGCACCTGGCGTTCGCCCGCAAGTCGACCGTCCGCGAATACTCCGAGTCGATCGGCGTGGCGGTGGCCGTGGCGCTGCTCCTGCGCGCCTTCGTCGTCGAGGCGTTCCAGATCCCGTCCGGCTCGATGATCCCGACGCTGGCCGTCGGCGATCACATCTTCGTCTCGAAGTTCTCTTACGGGCTCAGCATCCCCTTCACCGACATGAAGATCTTGCAGTACGCCGAGCCCAAGCGGGGCGACGTCATCGTCTTCAAGTGGCCCAACGACCACAGCATCGACTACATCAAGCGGGTGGTCGGCCTTCCCGGCGACGTCATCGAGATGAGGGACGAGCAGCTCTACATCAACGGCAAACCGGTCCCCCGCGAGCGAGTTCCGCGTCCCTGCGACGACGAGGAGGCGCCCCGCAGCGGCGAGCTGTTCGAGGCCCACGACTGCGAGCTCTGGATGGAAACGCTGGGCGACGTGCGCCATGAGACCATCCAGGTGCCAGGTCATGGCGGACGCGACTTTCCGCGCAAAATTGTGGAGCCGCACCACCTGTTCATGATGGGCGACAACCGCGACAACTCGTCCGACTCGCGCTTCTGGGGGACGGTCGACCTCGATCTGGTCAAGGGGCGCGCGCTCATCGTCTGGTGGTCGCGCGGCGAGACCGACGGGTGGAGCTTCGGCTCCTGGTTCAAAGCGATCCACTGGAACCGCTTCTTCCACACGGTCCGTTAGGGGGTCGTGAGCCGCCCCCCCTGACAGAAATGTCCGGGACCTCCTGAGCGGTCGGTGGAGTGAGCCGAAAAGGCGAGATTTTCCGCGCGCTCGATTGGCTGAGATGTTGCAAACTCTCCCGGCATGAGCCGCTTCATTCTTTCTCTTCTCGCGCTGGTGGCCTGCGCGACGACGTCGCTCGTTGCCTGCAACGCCAACATGTCGTTGGGCTCGCCCTCGGGCTCTGGCGGTGCGCCGGGGGCCGAGGGAGGCGCCATCGGGACCGGCGGTCTACCGGCCCTGGGCGGCTTTGGTGACGCTTCCATCCCGCCGGCCGACGACGCCACCTGCAACCCGGGGTTGGAATACCAGCGCACCTTCCCCTGGAAGTTCCAACAACAGAGCTTCGGCGGCCAGGGAGGCGGAAATGCCGACGCCGGAACGCCCTCGGGTTGCCAGGTGACCCCCAGCTATGACGTCTCTTGCAGCGGTCCCGCCACGCTGCGCGCCGACGCCGACGGCATGGGCGGGGCGGGCGGGGCGGCGGTCGTCTGGGACGATGGGTCGAAGTTGATCTGGTCGCCGATCGTTGCCGCGGATCCGGCGATCATTTCGCCCATCCCCGCCGACGGGCCGGACCGGCGCGTCTGGGCCGAGATGAAGCGTTACAGCAGCGTCGGATCAGACAAGATGTGCAGCCTGGTGGACGTGGAGACCATGGAGCTCCGCGAGTCGGAGGGCGGAACGATCCTGTACATGGCGCTTCAGGCACCAACCCTGCCGGAGCTGACCGCCGACGATCTCATTCCGCTGTTTGGGGTCAGCGCGGACACGGTTCCATCCTGCAGTTACGAGACGATCGAGGGCTGCACGACGATGCGCGAGACGCTGAACGATCACGTCTTACAAACGACGCCGCCACAGACCGTGCCGTACGGCCAGCCGGCCCAGGTGACGACGCCCAACGGCACCTTCTCGGTCATCTGGTATTCCCGCTCGGAGCAGGCGCTGGGGCCGGTCACCGCCTGCACGTGCAGCGGCGTCGCAGGTCAGATGGTCGCCTTCGTCGCCTCCCGGACGACACCGCCGTGAGCCCTCGAAGCTCCACGCGCTCTCAGCGGTGGAGGAAGAAGAGCAGGGCGGCGACGATGGCGATGGTGGCGCCGACGACGGCGACCACGCGGTAGGCCTCGAAGCGATCGGGGCTGCTGTCGAGCGAGCGCTGCGTGCGCGCGATCTCCTCGCGCAGCGCGTTCGCGTCGGCGAACCGCTTGTCCTTGTCCTTGGCCACCATCTTGAGGATGATCGCGTCGACCGGGGCCGGGATCGTCACCTTGTCGGAGAGCTTCGACGGCGCGGGCGGCTCGTGGCGCATGTGGAAGTTGATGATGTCGATCGGGCTCTTGGCCGTTGCGAAGGGGAGGATCCCCGTCAGCATCTCGTACGACATCATGCCGAGGGCGTAGAGGTCGGACCGGCCGTCGAGCTTCTGCCCGCGGAGCTGCTCGGGCGACATGAACTCCAGCGTCCCCAGCGTCTGCCCGACCGCCGTCAGCGCCGGAACCTGCCGCTCGTCAGAGACCACCTTGGCGATCCCGAAGTCGAGCACCTTGACGTGGTCTTGGCCGTCGCGCGCCTCGATGAAGACGTTCTCCGGCTTCATGTCGCGGTGGACGATGCCGTTCCGGTGCGCCTCGGACAGCGAGGCGGCGACCTGATCCAGGATCTTCAGCACCCGCGCGTAGCCGAGCGGCCCCTCGGCCTTCTGGACCTGGTGCAGGCTCTGCCCGCGCAGGAGCTCCATCGCCAGGTAGAGGATGCCGTCGGGGGTCTCGTCGAAGTCGTAGGTGGTGACGGTGTGCGGATCGCGCAGCTTCGAGCAGGCCTCCGCCTCGCGGCGAAAGCGGGCGACGATCGTCTCGTCCGAGACGTTGTGCGGATGGAGGATCTTGAGCGCCACCTCGCGCCCGGTGGCGATCTGCTTGCCCCGGAACACCGCGCCGAATCCCCCTTCGCCGATCTTGTCCCCCACGACGAACCGGTGGTTGAGCGTCCGGCCAATCAGATTTTCCAGCGGCTGGGCCGCCGGCCGCACGCCGACGGCCGCGCGGACCGGAGCCGGCGATGCGGGCGCCGAGCCCACCGGTGCGATGGAGGGCGTGGAGGAGACGATGGTCGCCGCCGCCGCCGGCGGCGCTTGAAACGGGATGCCGAACGAAGGAGACGCGCCGGATGTCCCGGGCGCCGATGCCGCGGGTTCCCGGGGCGAGACCTTGATCGTGGCGGCGGCCGGAGAGTACTTCGGCAGCGCCGCCGCGGCGCGCTGGCTGATGGCGGTCGCCGTGATGGGGCGGCCGCACGCGCCGCAGAACCGAGCGCCCTCCTCGATCTCGACCTCGCAATGTGGGCAACGCGACGGCATCCGCAGACGCTCAGGGGAGGGTGACCCGTCCGTCGGAGCGGGTGGACTGATCGCGCTCGCACTTCATGACGAAGATCCCGCCCGCCGCCGCCGCGACCAGCCCAATCAGGAACAGCGCCAACAGCGACGGGAGACCGCGGGGTGCCGGCGACGCCTCCGCGCGCCGTGCGCGCAGCCCGCCCGGCCGTCCCGGTCCCCCAAGCACGCCGGGATCGGTCGTGGCGTCCGTCTTGGTCGGGACCTCCTCCTCGCCGCCGAAGAGGCCAACCGGCAAGCGCTCCTCGACCGTCTCGCGGCCGACGCTCGAGTCGTCGAACGTCCCCATCGGCTCCGGGACCGGGTCGCTGCCGGGGTCGTAGCCGAGGAAGCTGATGGTGTCCTCCGGGGCGGCCGGCTTCAGCGCCTCGCCATCGAACCGCGCCAGCGCGACCGTGATGTTGTCCGGACCGTCGCGATCGAGCGCCTTTTGAATCAGCGCCTCGCCCGCCTTCTGCAGGTCGGGCTCGGTGACCAGCACCGACAGGAGCTCCTCGTCGGTGACCGGTCCGTGGAGGCCGTCCGAGCAGAGCAGGGCGACGTCGCCCTTGCGCAGCTGAACCTGCGACAGGACCACCTCGACGTGCTCCTGCACGCCGAGCGCCTGCAGGATGATGTTGGCGTGCTCGAAGGCCTTGGCCTCCTCGGCGGTCATCGCGCCGGCCTCGATGAGCTGCCAGGCCAGCGACTGATCCTTGGTCACCTGCGCCAGCTTGCCGTCGCGCAGGACATAGCAGCGCGAGTCGCCAATCTGCGCGATCACCAGCGTGTCGTCGACGAGGCCCGCCGCCGTGCAGGTGGTCCCCATCCCGCGCTCGCTCTGGTTGTCGCGCGACTGGATGAAGATCCGTTCGTTGGCGCGCTGGACGGCGCGCCGCAGGAGCCGCGCGAACCCGTCGCGCGGCTGTCCGTCCGCGTGGGTGAGCGCCTCGTAGATCGCGTCGGCCGCCATCTGCGCGGCGACCTCGCCCGCCGCGGCGCCGCCCATCCCGTCGCACACCAGGAGGAGCGCCCCCTTTTCGCCGAGATTGAAGGTGAACGGGGGCCGCCCGTCGGCGGCGCGGACTCGGGCGGTCACGTCCGCAACGAGGAAGTTGTCCTCGTTGTGCTCGCGAATTAGCCCAACGTCAGTCTTACCGAAGACCTCGATCGCGATGTCGGGGGGCGTTGGCATCGGGCGGCTGAGGCCTCATCCTATCTCGAACCGGAGTAGCTCGTCTCCCATTCGAATGAGGTCTCCGGAATTGAGCCCATGGGGCCCCCGGAGACGCAAGAAGGTGCCGTTCGAGCTCCCCAGGTCCTCCAGGTGTCCTCGGCCGTTCCGGAAGGAAATTTGAGCATGCCGCCGGGACATGAACTCGTCGTCCGAAAAGACCAGATCGGCGGTCTCCCGCCCGAGGGCGACGTCGGGGCGGGTCAGGTGAAAGATGTCCCGGCTGACCGCGGCTGGGGTGACCTGGCGGAGGCGCGCCCAGGGGGGGCGGACCGGCGTCCCGAACACCACCACCCCATGCTCGAGCGCAGGCCGCAGGCTCCGCTCGGCGTCGGTGAGGAGCTCGAACCGCAAGACCTGCTTGCCGACCAGGATGTGGTCGCCGTCCTGCAGGTCGATGGGGCCCCGGAGGCGGACATAGACCCCGTTGCGGCTCTCGAGCGGCGTCAGCACCCGGCCCGTCAGGCTGGCCACCACGCGGGCGTGCCGGGGGGCGAGGTGGGGATCCTCGAACAGCAGGTCCCCCTCGGTCCGCCCGATGTCGATCTGGTCGCCGAGCAGGTTGTAGGAGATCCCGTCGGTGCCGTCGCGGTGGACGACCACCAGGCGAAACCCGACCTGCTGCTGGCCGACCCGGATGGCCGCCGCCATCGGGCTCGCGGCAGGCGCCGGGTCGACCATCCGGTCGGTCGAGCGGTTGGAGGCTGCGGGCGCGGCCGGGGCGGCAGGCGCCAGAGGCGCGGGACGTCCGACCGGGACCTCGGACAACGGTTCAGCCGTCAGCCGAGTCCCACAAAACTGGCAATAAACGACCTCCGACCCGTTGGCGTTTCCGCAGCGACCGCATTTGATCATGTCGATGGGGTTTGCAAGGGGCCGGATCCTTTGGTAACAGGCGGCCCGGACAAACACACCCGCCGGCGCTGCCCCGCGATTTCCTAAGTGCGTCAACAGATAACAACTTCCGCCGGATCGGTCAATTCGAGGGTCACCCCCACGGGCACCCCTGCGATGGTCCGCACGATCTTGTGCGCGCCGTCGGCGGGACGAGGGGTGCTCCTCCTGGC
Source organism: uncultured Pseudomonadota bacterium (assembly GCA_963819375.1). Taxonomy (GTDB): domain Bacteria; phylum Myxococcota_A; class Polyangia; order Fen-1088; family Fen-1088; genus JADGRB01. The sequence continues at coordinate 864,070 of CAWFVU010000002.1, forward strand.
AGCGCTCATTGCCTCGGCGGCCTGCGGCCCGCTGATCGAGCGGGCGCCGTTCGCCGTCCGCCCCGATTCGATCCGTCCGGCCGATCTGCTCGGTCCGTACGACGGCATCGTCATCGACGCCGATCTCGGATCGTCCGGTCGCCGGCGCCACCGTCGCCGCCTCCTGGGCGTTCGAGAACGGCATCGGCTTTCATGCGCCGTCCGGCTCGCGCGAGGTGGTGGTGCAGACCGGCGCCGACGGCCGCTACACGATCCCGCGCCTCGACGATCTGCCGGAGGGGGCGTCGGCCCGCATCCGCCGCTTCACGCTGGTCGTCTACCACCGCGGGCACGTCGGCTGGCGCAGCGATCGCGTGTTCCCGGGCCAGGCCGCGCGGCGCGACTTCAGCCAGCGCGGCAATCGCGTGCGGCTCGATCGCTGGCAGCCGGCCTACCTCCACGCCACCCACCTGGTGTTCCTGGGCGGCGGCGCCAAGGTGCGCCTGGCGGCCGCCTGGGAGCTGCAGGCGGCGGCGCTGGAGCTGGACGGCGAGCACCTGCCGCTCTCGGCCCGCGCAAAAGCGGAGACAGCGGCGCAGGCTGGACCGCTGACGCCGCTCGACATCTCGAAGCTGCTCACCGACGACGAGATTCGCGGCGTCACCGGCTACGTCGGCAAGTTCGAGGACGGCAAGCTGACCGACCTGCCGACGACCGAGTTCTACGACAGCCGCCACTTCAAGGCGCTCGGCAAGCCGGAGAGCTTCGACGTCGGTCTGCGGGTCTGGCGACTCGGCTCGGCGGCCTCGGAGGTTCAGTACGGCAAGCTGATGAGCACGCTGCCCGGGGCGCACGCCACGGACGAGGTGGGCGACGGCTCGTTCCGCGCGCAGTCGGGCGAGATCGGCGGCCTCGTCTTCCTCGTTCGCGAGCGCGGCGTCGTGGTGTCGATGACCTGCGGCAGCGGCCAGTGCCCCGAGCCGGCGCAGCTGGCCAAGCTGGCCAAGCTGGTCGAGTCGCGCCTCCCCGAGCTTCCGGCCGAGCAGCCGCGCCTCGCGCCCCCCGAGGCCACGCCCCCCAACGACGTCGACAATCCGGCCGTCAAGCCGACGCCGACCCCCGAGGTCTCACCATGATCCGCGCCTGCAGTCGTCTGGCTGGGATGCTTCGAATGATCGTCCCGGCCGCGCTGCTGCTGGTGACGCTTCCGGCGCGCGCTTACGATCCGGCGACGACGCACGCTGGCCTCACCGAGCAAGCGGTGCTGGCCTCGGAGCTGCACCGGGTGCTCGCCCACCGGCTGTCGCGGCCGCTCGGGCTGTTCGAGCCGTCGTCCTCAACCGCGCCGACCTCGACCCCACCGCGGCGCGCCTCCTCGGCGGCCGCCTCGACGCGCTCGACCCGTCTGGCGGCTACCGTCCCGGCGCCGACGGGGCGGCCCCGGCGCTGGCCTGGGTGGTGGCCGGCGCGGTGATCGCCGAGACGCCGGCCGAGCGCGCCCAGAACCTCTTCTTCGATCCGTCGCGGGGCAGTGGCCTCAGCCAGGCCGGCGGCGTCTTTCAGATCAGTCACGATCTGCGGATGCTGTTCGCCGAGGGTGGCGGCCTGCGGGGCGCGGCGACGGGGACGACCTTCAACCTGACCGGACGGCCCTCACCGGAGTGGCTGGTGGCGCCCGACAACGACGTTGGCCTCAATGCCTTTTACGACGGGCTCGAACAGGCGACCGTCGCCGAGCGTCCGGGGCCGCGCGGAACGGCGCTGGCGCGGGCGCTGTTGGCGCTGGGCGGAACGCTGGCCGTCCTCGAGGACGCGGGCGATCCGGCGCACGTCCGCAACGACTTCCGCGGCGCTTACATGGCTGACGGCGGCGCGAGCCTGTTCGATCGCGGCTCGCCGTTCGAACGCTACGTGTCCGAGACCTTCGGCCAGGCCGGCGTGCCCCCCGCGGCGACGCCGGTCGGACGCCCGACGGTGATGGCTTACTTCACCGCGGCCGATCGGCAGGGGCTGGCGGATCGCACGCAGCGCCGGTTCTTCTCGGACGGCACGCTGCCCGAGCCCGTCGTCGTCGATCGACTGACGACCGGGGCCGAGGTGATGCATGACGCGCGCGAGTCGCTGCCGTACGCGCTCCCGTCGGTGCCGCACCTGGATCTCGTGGGGCTCGGCGACGTGCACTACGCTTACGCGACGGCAGAGCAGGGCACAAAAGCGGCGCACAAGCGGCGATTGCTCGCCTACCTCCGCGTTCCGGGGCGCGTGAAGTTCTTCCTCGACCGCGCCGTCTATCACGACAGCGCAATGGCGCTGCTCCCCGAGATCGGCGCGTATGCAACCGGCCTCATCGATCACCTTTTCCGCGCCGACGTCCACCTCGAGATCAAGGACGGCGGCGTCGCCGTCTCGGTGACCGGCGCGCGCGGGACGGTCCGCAAGGGCGAGGTGCGGCTCTACGTCGACGACGCCGCCGGACGCAGGAGCGCCTGGTCCGCCGTCCCCGCGTCCACCACGGCGACGACGCTCACGATCCCCGCCGGGACCCGCCGGATCGCGGCGGTGCTGCGGGGCGAGGACGACGCGGGCGAGCTGGTGGCGGTGGCGGAGCAGCCAGTTCTGTGACGATCGGGAGTCGCCGCCGCGCGACCACCGTCTCGCCGGGCGCGATCGCCGCCAGCAGCGCCGCCGCTTCCCCTTCAGCCTCCGCATCCTGATCCGCGGCCGCGGCATCGACGGCGCGACGGAGCGACTCGACCAGGGCACCGTCGCGGGCGAGGGCGGCCGCCCGCAGCCCGGTCGCCTCGTCGCCTGGTCCCGCGGCCCGCGCTGCCCAGGCCAGCAGGCGTCCGCCCTCCGGTCCCGTGTCGAGCTCGGCCGCGCGGCAGAACGCCTTCACGGCGCGCGCGTTCTGGCCGTCGTCGAACGCCGTGCGCCCGAGGTCGAAACAGGGCCAGGGATTCTCTGGATCGAGCGCGGTCGCCTCTTCGAGGGCGTCGACCGCCGCCGTCAGACGCCCGAGGCGGCGGAGCGCGAGGCCACGCGCGTGCGCCGCGCCCGCGGCGCCGGGATCCTGCTTGAGCGCCCGCTCGGCCTGTCGAAGCGCCACCAGCGGCGTCACCTCTTCGCCCGAGGGGTCGAACACGTCGGGGGCGTATTCGCCGTCGGGGCCGTAGAGCACCTGCTCGCGCGCGACGGTGGCGTCCAACCAGCGGGCGAAGCTCGAGCCGGCCAGCGCGCGCTCGTCCGCGCCGGGATCGGTGCGCACGACGCGCCCCTCGCCGTCGAGCGCGTAGCGCTCACCCGCAGCCCCCACGGCGAAGACCAGCTCCCCCGCCCGATCTTGCGGCAGCTCGGCGAGCCGCAGCGCAGCCGTCGGCCCGAGGCCGGCGATGAGCACCGTCTCGTGAAACAGATCGGCCCCGTCGAACGACCGCAAAAACGCCGCGTACACCTCGGGGAGCGCCCGGCCGAGCGCCGCCTCGGCGCGGGCCAGCTCGCCGGCGGGCGCGGGCGGCATCACCCGAATGAGGCCGGCCGGCAGGCGCGACAGCGCCCCCCGAAAGTGATCGAAGAAGACCTCGGGACGACTTGGCTCGCGCCCGCGGCGGCGAGTCACTTGCGGGTCACTTGTTGACGAGCGAGGACGGAAGAGGGCTGCCCGCGACGGTGAACGCCGCGCTGAGGCGCGCCGAGACGCCGCGCCCCTGCAGCCTTCCTGCGCCCGGCTCGCGGCGGTTGCCGTCGCCGGAGAAGGTCAGCACGGGGTCGGCGGCCAGCGCCGCCCCGTCCACGCGCGGCTCCGCGACCTCGACGATGCGGACGGTCCCGTCGGTCACCGCCACGACATGCAGCACGAGGTCGAAGGCGCTGGCGCAAAGCGCGGTCGTGACCGCGGCCGTCGCGCCGAGGCCCGCCGCCGCCAGCGCCGCCAGGCGCCCGAGCGTCTCGCTCGTCGAACGCCCGGGGAGCGCCGCGATGAGCCCTTCTTGACCGCGCGAGGCGACCAGCAACAGCTCACCGAGCTCCGGTCCCATGACCTCGCCCACCATCAGGTGGTCGGCGCGGAGGGTCGACGCCACCCGCAGCAGGCCCGCCATGTCGGCCGCGGGCGCGAGATCGGTCCAACCACCGCGCGCCTGCGGCTGCGCCGCACCGATGGCGACGACCCGGCGGTCGGCCGGGATCGCCGCGGCGAGCGCCCCCAGGAGCTGCGGCATCGCCGCCGCGTCACCGGTGAGCAGCAAGTTGCGCCGCGCCGCCACCGCGCTCTCGAGCAGCGTCTGCGCGTCCTTGCTCCCGCCCGGGATCGAGATCGGAGAGCGTGCGGGCGAGCAAGACCGGTCGGCGAATCGCCGCCACGACGCCGGTGGGCGAAGCGGGGGGAAACGCCGCCGAGACGCGCGTCCCGTCGGCCAGCCGGACGTCGACCACCGGGTTGTCCGGCGCGGGGGGCGGGAACGCCGTGTTGGCCAGCCGCCAGAGGGCATCCGCCACGGCATTGGGCTCGCCGAGGCTGCCCTCGTGAAGAGCGAGCCCCGCGCCCCAATCGACCAGCGCCGCGTCCGGCGCGGTGATCAAGATCTGCGTGACGGCGGCATCGGCCAGCAGCGCCTCGAACCCGGCCGCGTTGCCGCCGACGTCGGTCGTCATCGGAGGCGCGACGCTCGCGGAGCCAAACGAGGGGACGGCCGCGGGAGCCGCCGGGGCGCCTGGCCGCGCGGCGGCGGGGCGCCGGCTGCTCTCGTCGTCCGGGCTCCGCGAATTGGCGAACAGGCCCACGCTCCCGGTGTCCTCGGCAGGCTCGTCGGTCGTGGTCGGCGCGGCCGAGCCGAGCCCATCGTCGAAGTCGCTTTCGCCGAGGCCGCGGCTGGCCAGCGGCGTCGGGGGACGGCGGGGCGGCGGGGGCGGGGGAATCGGCACGCGCCCCGAACCGGGCGGGCGCGCCGCCAGGCCGAGCTCCTCGTCGTCGCCGCCACCGAACCCCGCGTCCCCCTCGCCGTCGCTGTCGTCGTAGGTCGGGAGCTGCGCGGAGCTCGACCCGACGCGCCCGCGCGGCGGGGGCGGAGGCGGGGGGATCGGCAGCCGGTGCCCCGCGCTGCCACCGCCGGCGGCAGGAGAATCGCCCGGGAAGTCGGCCGCAAAATTGCTCTGCACGGCGCCGCCACCGAGGTCGATGTTGATCAGGAAGTCGCCCACGTAGACCCGATCGGAGGCCGAGAGCAACATCGGCGAGCCAATCTTGCGCCCGTTGACGTAGGTGCCGTTGGTGCTCTTGAGGTCGGCCACCTCAATCTGCCCCGGGCTCTTGACCGTGAACCGCGAGTGTCTCTTCGAGACGTTCCCTTTGGCGAGCACGATGTCGTTGCCGGAGACGCGACCAATCGTGATCTCGTCCTTGTCGAAGGTGAGGAGCCTGGGCTCACCGTTCTTCTCTGTCAGCGTCAGCTTGATCATGGAGCCTCGGGAAGGGGTTCAACCACAGAAACGGCGCCTCGCGACGTTATTCTCGACGATTCCCAGGGTCAAGAATCGGCCCCGGTCGGTTTTCAAAAATCGGCGACCGGGCCACCGGCCATCCGGCGGGCGACCGGCCATCCAGCGGGCTACCGGCCCAGCAGCGCCAGCAGCGGCGCCGAAAAAATCGTCAGAACTCCGCCCGCCGTCAACGCCGTGATTCCGAGCGCGACGACCAGCGAAACCCGATCACCTGCCGCGGGCGCCGCCGCGGATTTGTCCTTGGGGCGAGCCGGCATCGGGGGCAGTATACAAGCAAGCTCGCGACCAGGAGCTACCAGGAGCGAGGAGGCACGACATGAAGCGATGGACATGGGCACTGGCCGCAGGGCTGGCCGCCGTGACGCCTCCGGCGCTGTCGGCTCCGGCGGCAGCGGCCCCCAAGTACTACTTTCAGCTTCAGCCGGTCAAAGCCGGCCCGGAGGTCGACGCCGCGCTCAAGAGCTACACCGGCGAGTCGCTGAAGGCGGAGCTGGCGTCGCGTCCCGAGTGGGCCTCCGACGTCGGCCCCGCCGGGACAGCCGCGCCCGGGAGCGATCGGACGGCGCTGGTGGGCGAGCTCAAGAAGCGCAACCTGCGTGGGTTCGATGTCACCGCCCGGATTGAAAAGCTCAAGCAAGAGGTGAAGGATCCCAAGCCAGGGGAGCGCAACAAGCGGCTGGCCGTCCAGGTCGAGCTGACGGTCTTCGGGACGACCATCCCTGACGCCAAGCTGGCCTTCAGCGGCGACGGGCAGTCAGGGAGCGAGGCCGAGGTCTCCGAGCGGCGCCTGGCCGCCGACACGGCCGCCACGACCAAGGACGTCATCAAGGACGCCATCAAGCAGGCGGTCGATCAGGCCGTGTTGAAGCTCTCCATCGGGAATCCCGGCCCGATGAACGAGAAGCACAAGAAGAAGAAATAGGGGCGCCGGCCCGGCCAATCGAGCCCCTTTTCCGTCCGTCGCCATTTTGCTAGGTTCGAGGTCCCCGATCGATGCAGCTCGTCGAGATTGCACTGTTTGCGGCCGTGGCGGCGCTGGCGTTGACCTTGATCGGATACGCGTTGCGGCCCTACCTGCGCGCGAGGCGCCGATCGACTTCCGAGGAAGCGACCGCCGAGCTCCCGCCGGCACCGAGGGAGCTCGCGCCACGCCCCCAGGCCATGGTCTGTCCGGCCTGCCACCGCGACTATGCCCCGGGGCTGCGGTTCTGCCCCCACGACGCGCGCGATCTGGTTCCGGCCAGCGATCCGGCGGCCCGGGCGGCGGGTGCGGGCTCCACCTGCCCGACCTGCAAGCGCTCGTATGACGCCGGGAAGAAGTTCTGCGCGTTTGACGGTGAGGAGCTCGTTCCGCTCCCCCTCGCGATGAGCGCCGGCGACCCAGCCAGCACCATGGCCTTCGCCGGCGGGCTGGGGAAGATCTGCCCCAACTGCTCGCGGCGGTACGAGAGTGAGGCCACCTTCTGCGGCCGCGACGGCGAAGAGCTGGTTCCGGTCAATTGAAGTCGGGACCCTAAAAGGGTCCCGCGCCCCCCGCGATGAGCGATCGACTTCGCGGTCTCGGTCACGCGCGCGGCAGGGCGGCGCCTGCTAGACTGCTCGCATGCGTTCTAGCTTCGTCCACGGGCGTCGTTTGAACGGCCCTCTGTCTGTGTTGCTGGGCGCGCTGGCCGGGGTGGCGATCGGGGCCGGCTGCCATCGCGCAGCGCCTGCCACCGCCCCGGCTGCTGCCGGCGCGCCGGCGACCATCGAGGTCCTCAAGGGCGGCCGCTGGCTCTTCACCTACGCGGAGCCGGCCGGCACCTTCGCCACCACGGACAAACCGGAGACCATCCCCGAGGCCTCGCGCGGCCTCGTCCGGGTGATCGAGCCGACCGAGCAGATGAAGGGCGGCGCCGATCGCGTCTACGTCACCAGCGTCGGCGAGCTGCTCGCCGGCGGGAAGTCGTCAGCGAAGGCGATGTCGCGCGAGGCCTTCGAGACGGCGGCCCTGGCGGCGCTGCCGGGCGGCGAGTCGTCACCGCTCGCGGGACGACAGGCGGCGCCTCCTCCCGCGCACGCGCCGACCGGAGCGCCGGCCACCCCGCCCGGCGGTAACGTTCCCCCCGGCACGACGCCGGTGGTGACAATCTACGGGACCTCCTGGTGCGGCGCCTGCCGCGCCGCGCGCGAATACATGACGGCGCACAAGATTCCGTTCGCCGACAAGGATATCGAGCGCGACCCGGGCGCCGCGCAGGAGCTGGCCGACAAGGCAAGCAAGATGGGGATCCCGACCGACCGCGTGCCGGTGATCGACGTGCGCGGACGCCTGCTGCTGGGGTTCGATCGCGAACGCATCGAGGCGCTCCTGGGGCAACCGACATGAAGCGCGGCGCGCTGCTGCTGACGCTCGTCCTCGGCGGCGCGCTCTTGGCGGCGCGACCCGCGGAGGCGCGGCTCATCGATCTCTACGCGGGCGCCACGGCCGGCGGCCTGGCCGGCTGGGGGACCACGCCGGGCACGCCCGACTTCTTCGACACCACGCGCGGTGGGGGTGTCGGGTTCAATCTCGGCCTGAAGCTGCTCATCTTCGATTTCTCCACCAACTTCTTTCAGACCTTCAATGGCTCGGGGGCGGCGGGCACGCTCGTTCAGTTCCTGCTTGGAACGGAGGTCGACATCCCGGTCGGCGACGCCAAGCTGCCGGGCGGGCAAAGCCAGAACGCCGACGGGCAGAGCCAGAACGCTGACGGGCAGAGCCAGAACGTCCTCGAGCCCGAGATCGCCGCGGGCTTCGGATTCGGCACGCCGGGGCCCGTGAATCCGCCGCTGAACGACAGTCAGGTCTCGGCCAAGGGGCTCGTGGTCAACGGCACCCTCGGGTACGAGCACTACTTCAACCCCTTCATCGCCGTGGGTGCGAAGGGGACCTTCGGTTACCACTACTTCTTCGGCGGCGACGTCGTGAACTCCGTCGAGGGTCACTCGTCCGGCTATCACGTGAGCGCCCTCGGAACGCTCACCTTCCACTTGGGGTATTGATTGACCTCCCGCGATGGGCACCGGCGGGCAAAGCCCGCCTGCGCCCGACGCGATCGACCGCAATCAGGGCGCGGCCCGGGAGAGTAGGGCGAGGAACTCCTCGGGCGGGACCAGCGTGTCGGTCTTGGCGACGACCGCGCCGTCGGCGGAGAGGATGCGGATGGCGGGGAGGGTGTCGGCGCCGTACTTGCGCTTGATCGCGCCGAGCGCGGGGTCTTCGTCCTCGCGCGAGACGTCGACCCGCAGGAGCGTGAAGCGCTGCATGGCGGCGGCGACGTCGGGGCGCGAGAAGACCTTCACCTCGAACTCGCGGCAGGGGACGCACCAGGTGGCGGCGAAGTCGACCAGCAGCGGGCGACCGGCCGCGCGCGCCGCCGCGACGGCGGCCGGCTCGTCGGAGAGCCAGGCCAGCTTCACGTCCCCCTTGGGCGCCAGCAGGTAATTGGTCGCCCCGAAGATCCCGATCGTCGCCAGGCCCACCGCCAGCGCCTTGCGAACCCGCTCGGCCGCGCTGCCGTGGAAGCTGGCGTGTACCGCGCCGAGCCCCACGCCCACCAGCACGAGCGCCGCCATCGTGAGCGCGAAGCGGGGCGTCCCCGAGCCAAACCGCGCCAGCTGGGGGACGACGTTCTTGAGGTAGTAGAGCGCCGCCGCGAAGAGCGCGATTCCGAACACGCTCTTCACCCACTCCATCCAGCGGCCGGGGCGCGGCAGCGACATCGAAAAGCCCGCCAGCAGCCAGAACGGCAGCCCCACGCCGGCGCCATAGGTCGCCAGCAAGAGGAACCCCCAGGAGGCGTTCCGCGTCGTCGCCACGTAGGCCAGCAGCGAGGCCAGCGGCGGCCCGGTGCAGGGGGCGGCGATGATCCCGGCGACGAGCCCCATCCCGAACGCGCCGAGGAAGCCGCGGCCGCCCACGCGCGCCAGACGCCCCTGGAGCCCCGACGGCAGCGCCACCTCGAAGGCGCCGAACATCGACAGCCCCATCGCGAAGAAGAAGAGCGCCAGCGGCACGATCACCCAGGGGTTGGCCAGGAAGGTCCCGAAGGCGCGTCCCAGAAGCCCGAAGGTCGTCCCCAGCGTTCCGAACATCGTCGCGATCCCGACGACGTAGGCGGTCGCCAGCGCCAGCGCGCGCCCGCGCGGCACGCCGGCCTTGGCGCCGAAGATGCTGACGGTGATGGGAATCATCGGGTAGACGCAGGGCGTGAGCGCCGTCAGGACGCCGTAGCCGAGCGCGAAGAGCAGACTGGGGTGCGCGCCGCCGTTCATGCGATCTCCTCCCCATTATACGGGCCAATGTCGTTGCGGTTACGAACGACAACCGGTAACTTTCGGCGCGATGGCCCCCCATCACGAAGGTGCCCGCGCATGAGCACCCAGCGGCGCTGGTCAGGCCCCGCGCTCGGCCGCATGGCGGTGATGGGCGCCGGACAGATCGGCGGCTCGGTCGCGCTGGCCGCGCGCGCCGCCGGCGCCGTCACCGAGGTGGTCGCCTGGAGCCGGACGCGCGAAAAGCTGGAGCGCGCGCAGGCGCTGGGGATCATCGATCGCTCGGCGACGTCGGCGGCTGAGGCGGCGCGCGGTGCGGCGATCGTCGTGCTGGCGACGCCGGTCCGCAGCCTCGGTGAGATCGCCGCCGAGATCGCGCCCGCGCTCGACCCGCACGCCATCGTCATCGACGTCGGGTCGGTGAAGGCGACCGCCATCGCCGCGGTCGAGCCCAAGCTGCCGCCGGGGGCCTTCGTCGCCTGCCATCCCATCGCCGGGACCGAGCGGGTCGGCCCCGACGCCGCCAGCCCCTTGCTGTTCGAGGGGAAGCGCTGCGTCCTCTGTCCGACGGCCGCCAGCCGCGAGGAGGCCGTCGCGACGATCGAGCGCCTCTGGACGGCTCTCGGCGCGGAGCCGGTGCGGATGGACGCCGAGTTGCACGATCGCGTCCTCGGCGCCGGGAGCCACCTGCCGCACGTGGCGGCCTACGCGCTGGCCGCCACGCTGGGCGCGATCTCCGGCGACGTGATCGAGGGGCTGCGGCGGCTGCCGACCCCCAGCCTGCGCGACACCACCCGCGTCGCCGCCTCGAGCCCCGTCATGTGGCGCGACATCTTCCTCGACAACCGCGCCGAGGTGCTCCCGCTGGTCGAGGCGTTGGTGGAGCAGATCGAGACGCTGCGTGCGGCCATCGCCGCCGGCGACGGGAAGCGGATCGAGCAGCTGCTCGAGGCCGGGAAGGTCGGACGCGACCGGCTCGTGCCGGGCTAGCGGCCCAGGTTCGAGACCTTCGATGGAGCCTTGTCTGCGTCTCCTCTTGCGGCTGCGCCTCGTCGTCGGGATGTTCGCGGCTTTGCTGGCGCCGGGCTGCGCCGATTTCATGCAGCAGCAGTCGCCCGCGACGCCGGCGGCAGAAGCCGGTCCCCGCAGCGCGCCCGACGACAGCGATCTCTGGAACCTGGCGCCCGCCAGCGCCGACGCGCTGGCGGAGGTCGACCTCGCGGCGCTGCGCGCCTCCCCCTGGTCGCACGCGCTCACCGAAAGCGGCCTCTCGGGGCAGCGCGAGGAGGGGCGGCGCCTCTTCGGTTACGACATCTTCGGCGAGAGCGAGCGTCTGCTGGCGGTCATGACGGAGGCCGGCGGCGTGCCGCGTACGCTGACCATCGTCCGTGGGACCTTCGACCCGGCGCGCGTCGGGGCGGCGTTCATCGCCGCGACGCCCGGCGCGACCGCGGGGCGCTGGCGTGACAGCCCGCTGTGGGAAGGCCAGGGGGGCCAAAACGCGCAGGGCGTCGCCCAGGCCGTCGCGCTGGTGACGCCCCGAACGCTGGTGCAGGGGGAAGCGAACCAGGTCCGCGCCGCGATCGACGCCGCCTGGGGGATCGTCCCCGACGCCCGCACCGTCCCGCTCGGCGCCTTGCGACGCTCGCTCGACGCCGATCACCAGGGACCGGCCGTCTTCATCGCGCTCAACGTCACCGACGGCATGCGCGCCCGCGCGGCCGGGGTCGTCGAGCTGCCGCCCGGGCTCGCCATCTGCGGCGGTCGCGTCGATCTCGCCGACGACCTGAACCTGGACGTCGTCGGCGTGATGGACAACGCGCAGGACGCGGCCGCCGCCATGATCGCCGGCAACGTGGCCGTCCGCCAGTACGCCCAGAACCCGATGGTCCGGATGCTGGGCTTCGGGCCGATCCTCCAGGCGGCCGTGCTCACCGCCGAGGGGACGCGCGTGCACGGCCACCTCCGCATTCCGGCCGAGCGGCGCGAGGGTCTGTCGGACAAGCTGTTGGCGATCCTGCAGATGGTCGCCGCCGCACGCCAGTGATCTCGTGGTAGTGGATCCGGCGATGTCATCCTCGCTGCATGTACACCGCTCGGGCCCGCTGCGCGGCAGCTGCCGCGTCCCCGGTGACAAGTCGATCTCCCACCGCGCGCTATTGTTCGGAGCGCTCTGCGACGGCGTCGTCGAGGCGAGCGGCCTCGGGCTCGGGGGTGACAACCTGTCGACGGCGGCGGCGCTGCGGGCGCTCGGCGTCGACGTCCAGCTGGAGTCCGGTCAGGCGCGCATCACCGGGGTCGGGTTCGCGGGGCTGCACGCAGCGGCGGAGGCGCTCGACTGCGGCAACTCGGGGACGACGATCCGCCTGCTGCTGGGGCTCCTCAGCGGGCGGCCGTTCGAGACCGAGATGACGGGCGACGCCTCGCTGACCCGCAGACCGATGGGGCGGGTGGCCGCGCCGCTGCGCCAGATGGGGGCGACGATCGAGGGGCGCAGCGATCCGGCGCGCCCGGGCGACGTCTACCCACCGCTGCGGGTCCGCGGCGGCGCGCTCGTGGGCATCGAGCACCAGCTGAAGGTCGCCAGCGCCCAGCTCAAGAGCGCCCTCATCCTGGCGGCGCTGCAGGCGCGCGGGCGAACGGTGCTGCGCGAGCCGGCCCGCTCGCGCGATCACACCGAACGCATGTTGGGATTTCTCGGCGCGCCCATCACCACCGCCGCCAGCGGCGAGATCGTCGTCGATCCCGCCGGCTGGAACGGCCGGCTCAAGGCCACGGCGCTCACCATCCCGGGCGATCTCTCATCGGCGACGTTCCTGATCGTTGCCGCGCTGGTCGTCCCCGGCAGCGACGTGGTCGTCGAAAATGTCGGCCTCAACCCGACGCGCGCCGGGGCGCTGGACGTGCTGCGCGCGATGGGCGCCGACCTGACCATCGAGCCGGTGGCCGAGGCGATGGGAGAGCCGGTGGGACGGGTGCGCGCACGGGCAAGCTCGCTCCGCGGCACGCGCGTCGCCGGCGAGCTGGCGCTGCGCGCGATCGACGAGATCCCGGCGCTGGCGGTCGCCGCGGCGAGCGCCGAGGGAGAGACGACGTTCGCCGATCTGGCCGAGCTGCGCATCAAGGAATCGGACCGCATCGCCGCGCTGGCCCGCGAGCTTGGACGCGCCGGCGCGCGCGTCGAGGAACATCCCGACGGATTCGTCGTCGAGGGTCTGGCCGGTCGCTCGCCCGCCGGCGGTTCGGTCGTCCCCGAGCACGACCACCGGATCGCGATGGCCGGCGCGATCCTCGGCCTCACCGGCGCCGACGAGACCACCGTCCCCACGGCCGACATCGGCACGTCGTTCCCGACCTTCGCGCGAGACGCTCGGCGCGCTCGGCGCCTCGATCGACGTCGACTGAGCGCGGTCAGTCGGTCGCTGCGTCCGGAACGACGCCGGCCGAGCAGACGCTCGCGGAGGAGCATTTGCTCAGCGCCAACAGCGCCCCGATTCCGCTGCAGTCGGTGGTCGCGCCGATCGCGTCGAGACAGATCGTGAGCTGCGACTGATCGATGTGCCCCTGGCAGGTCGTGGTCGGCCAGCCGTTGGTCCACTGGCCGTACACCTTCGCCTTGCAGTCCGCCAACGTGGCGCCCCCCGCCAGCCCAAGTCCGATCTGATTGCACATCTGGTAGTAGTTGCAGCTGGCCGTGGTGGCTTGATTCCGCGCCGACGTGACGTCGTCCGTCGAAACGCCGCCGCAGCTGATCGCCCCGACCAGGGCCGCGGCCAAAACCGAGGTCGCCGCCACGATCGTCACCTTGCCGGTTCTCGTCATCGCCGCTCCTTTTTCACCATCGCCAGCCGACGGCGGCCCCGGTCACGGGATCTCCGCCGCGTCCGCGCACGATTGTCACGTAGGCGCCCGTCAAAGTCAGCGCCGCGCCGGCGCCGATGAGGACGCCGCCGCCGATGTTGCGCGACCGGTTCGCCGAGCAGTCGGTCCCCGTGCAGCTCCCCTGCGAGGCGAGCACGGCGGCGCCGGCGGCGACGGCCAGCGCCCCGACCATCGCCAGCACCGCCGGACCAACCAGGTGCGGCGCCGGCGGGGGCGGCGGGGGCGCCACCGGGGCCGGCAGCGGCGTCGCCTCGTCGATGTGCGAGCGGACGGCGTCCGCCAGGCGCAACATCGTCGCGCGTGCCTCGCCGACGGTGCAGACGTCGCAGCTCTTCGACTCCGTGGCGATGGGGAGGGCGGCCGGCGCCGCCCCTTCGGTGGAGAAGAGCCGCGCCACGCTCTTGTAGCTGTTTCCGGCGACCTCGATCTTCACCCGCACGATGTAGCCGACGTCCAGCACCTGGCCGATCGACTTGAGGCAGGGGGAGGCGTCGCAGTGCGCGAGCTCGGGGTGCGCCTCCAGCTTGTGCGCGGTGTCGCCCGGATCGAGCACCTGGATGCCGGCACGGACGAGGCCGAGCACGAAGCCATCCTGCAGCTGGTTGCTGAGCGCCGGTGCCCCCCCCTCGAGCTGAAACTCAGGGATGGTGACGCGCGCCCGCGCCTGGGCGGCCGGGGCGGCGACCGCGAGGAGAGCAAGGCCCAGCGCGGCGGCGAGAAGGGGGCGCATCCTCGACGGCATCTTACCTCAGTCGGCAGGCCAGCGGATCGGCTGGAGCCGCGCGCAGGTCAGGGGACCGCCGTCCCCGCGTCAGGGGCGGTCGTTGCCCCGGCGTCGGCGGAGCCGTCGCCCGCTTCAGGCGACGGAACGCCGGCGTCCGGGTTGCAGCTGGCCGGCAGCCCGTGCGGCCCCAGGCCGAAGCAGTAATGCGTCGACGAGTGGTCCGGGAGCTGTGGGCAGCGGGCCGCGGCCCAGCAAGCGTCGCGCGGGGCGTCCGTCTCGCAGGAGAAGACGGCGCGCGCCGGCGACGAGAGGTAGTCGAGCTCCAGCCGCGAGCGGCCGAGCGCGTTGGCGCCGACCAGGCCGTCGAGCTCTGGCCCCTCCGGCAGGACATCGAAGCGCAGCCCCTGCAGGAACTGGTCGTCGTCGGAGATGACCGCCACCGGGATCTGGCCGCTGATCTCCAGATAGGCCGCGCTGTTCGCCGCCTCGCCCGTGTTGTTCGGATCGACGTCACAGCGGGCGCCACAGAGGTCGAGGTCTGGCTTGTGGACCGTCCAGTACGAGACGATCTCCGTGCGCCGCGACCGTCCGAGCTCGACGCAGGGTCCAGGATCGTTGTCAGGCCCCGCCTCGAGGTTGATGAGAACGAAGCGCGGGATCGTCGCCCAGAGCAGAACGTCGATCGGTGTCGGCCAGGTCGCGACGTAGAGCGGGGGCGGCGCCGGCGTGGGCGGAGCCGGGGGCGGCAGCGGCAGCGTGATTGGCGGCTGCGCCTGGCCTGCGGCCGCGACGACACGCGCCCAGGCCGAAGCGCTCAGGACCAGCGGCCCGACGCCGGTGTCGATCATCAACGACAGATCGACGCCGGTGGCCTGCTTGAGCGCCTGCTGCCCGTTGGTGCAGCCCGCCAGCGACAGCCCCGCGCCGGTGTCCGGAGAGAACGCGTCCGGCACCGCGCAGGCGCGCAGCACCACCCGCGTGGCCGGGACGTCGAGCGGGCCGCGCAGGCCGAGGAAGTCGGGATCGCCGTCGGCGGTGATCTCGCCGCCGCCGAAGGGCGTGAAGTTGACGACCGCGTAGCCGGCGTCCTCGAGCAGGGAGGCGTCCTCGTTCAGGTGGCCCCAGAAGGTCATGGAAGAGCAGAGCGCCGGCCCGCCGGCCGGGCAGAGCGCCCCGAAACGAAACTCGACCGAGTAGCCACGCAGGAGATCGGCGCCGAGCACGCCTTGGGTCAAGAACCCCGGATCGCCGGCCGGGTAGAGCGGCACGCCGATGACGTCCCAGCCGCTGAAGGTCGCGCGCAACGGCGGCAGCATGGACGGGGAAGAGGAAATGCCAGCCTGGTACTGGTAGAGGTTCCAGTCGCCTGGGTTCGTCTGGGGGTTCGCGGACGAGGGGGCCGCCAGGATGGTGAACGGGCTGCCGGTGTCGATCACCATGTTGAAGGGCTGGCTGGCACCGGGCAGACCGGCGACCGCCACCAGCGCTCCGCCATCGGGTGGTGTCCCGCCGTCGCCGAGGCTGGCGCTCGGCAACGGCGGCGCGCCGAGCGGCGCCCGCGTCAGCTGGATGGGATACGAGTCGACGGTGCAGCAGTTCTTGCTACAACCGCCCGCGCCACTGGCCGCCAGACCGACGCCGGCGAGCCACCCCAGGAGACGCGCGCGGGCGGCGCGCATTACTCGCTGTCGTCGTCCTTCTCGTCGAGCTTCTTGCGCATCTTCTTGAGGAGCGCGTCGAAGCCGTCCCGGTTGATGATCTTGTTGAACTCCGCGCGGTAGTTCTCGAGCATGCTCTGCTCGTCGGTCACCACGTCGTAGACCACCCAGTGCCCTTCCTTCCAGATCATCTTGTACTCGAGGGCGACCTTGGTCTTCTTGCCGCGGGCGACGGTGTTGAGCGTCGCCGTCACGTCGGCCTCGGAGCCGGTCTTCTCTTCCTTCTCGTACTTGATGTTGTAGTTCGGGCTGCCGTGCATCTGGCGCAGGTAGCTGCGCTCGACCAGCTGGCGCAGCGTCTCCACGAACTCTTCCCGCTGCTTGGGCGTGAGCTTGTCCCAGTTCTTGTTGAGGGAGCGCCGGGCCAGCTCACCGTAGTCGAGGAAGGAGCCGACCAGCTTCTTGACCTCGCTGCGCTCGAGCTCCGCCTCGGGCGACCAGTTGGGCTTGTTCTTCTGCAGCACCTTGTCGAGCTGAGCGTTCGATTTTTTCAGCTCGGCCATCGGGCTGGAGTTGGCAGGGGGCGGCTGTCTCCGCGGCGCGGGCCGAAGACTCGAACCCCGACCCGACCAGCGGGCCAGCCAGGAAGCCCGCCAGGAACGTGGCGGCCAAAGGAGCCGAGAGACCGGCGGAGATACGGCGCAAGCTGGACATTGTGTGCCTTTACATACCAGTCGAAGTAACTCAAAGGAAGACGCCCCGACACCGGGGAAGTTATGCAGCGGTCGAAGTTATGCAGCTGTCGCGGGCGCGTGCTACCGTGATGGTCGATGCCGATCCGCGAAGCGTCCCCGTCGGATCGCCGCGAATCTGCGGAAGCGCGGCAGGCCGACGACCAACCATCCGCCACGAACGGGCCGAACGGCGCCGGCGCCAAACCGGCCCAGGGGTTCGACTCGCGCGACTGGCTGACGCAGGCGACCGGCGAGATGCGGGAGAGCTTCGCCCGCAACCGGCGGGTGATCTCCTTCGCCGAGTACTTGACGCTGTTCAGCGCCGAGCCGGCCCGGCAGCTGCGCTCGGCCGCCCAGTACGTGCGCGACGTCTTCGACCACTTCGGCACCGAGCCGGTGCGCACGCCGCGCGGGCCGATGATCCGCTGGAAGCTGTTCGACTGCCCCTGGGACAGCGGCAAGGACGCTCTCGTCGGGCAGGAGGAGGTCCAGGCCGCGGTCTACCGGCTGGTCTCGAACTTCGCGCGCGAGGGGCGGACCAACCGCCTCATCCTGCTGCACGGCCCGAACGGCAGCGCCAAGTCGACCTTCGTCGCCTGCCTGCAGCGCGCGATGGAGCACTACTCGACGCTGGACGAGGGCGCGCTCTACCGGTTCAACTGGATCTTCCCTTCGCAGAAGCTGACCAAGGGGGGGATCGGCTTCGGCGGCGGGCATCGAGTCGGGCGGCGGCGCAGGAGACCTTCGCCTATCTCGAAGACGAGCTGATCGAGGCGAAGATCGTCGACGAGATGCGCGACCACCCGCTCTTGCTGCTCCCGCGGGCCAAGCGGCGGGAGCTGGTCACCGAGCGGCTCGCCTCCGTCAACCGGCCGGAGCTGCGGCCCGCCGACTACCTCCTGCGCGGCGATCTGTCGCACCGCAACCGGCAGATCTTCGAGGCGCTGCTGTCGTCGTACCACGGCGACCTCAGCAAGGTGCTGCGCCACGTGCAGGTCGAGCGCTTCTTCGTCTCGCGCCGCTACCGGCAGGCGGCCGCCACCGTCGAGCCGCAGCTGGCCGTCGACGCGCACTCGCGGCAGCTGACGATGGACCGCTCGCTCGCCTCGCTGCCGCCGGCGCTGCAGTCGCTGACGCTGTACGAATACCAGGGCGAGCTCGTCGACGGAAACCGCGGCGTGATCGACTTCGCCGATCTGCTCAAGCGGCCGCTCGAGTCCTACAAGTATCTGCTCGGCACCGTGGAGCAGGGGCGGGTCTCGCTCGACGTCGCCAGCCTGGAGCTCGACACGGTCTTCATCGGCTCGTCGAACGAGGGCTACCTGGCGGCGTTCAAGGAGATCCCCGAGTTCCAGTCGTTCAAGGGGCGCATGGAGCTGGTGCGCGTGCCCTACCTGCTCGACTACCGCGTGGAGCAGCGGATCTACGAGGCGCAGATCCGGGCCGCGGACACCGAGTCGGCCCGGCACGTCGCGCCGCACGTCGCCTGGGTGACCGCGCTGTGGGCGGCGCTGACGCGGATGAAGAAGCCGCTGGCCGAGAAGTACACGAAGACGCTGTCGGACATCGTCTCCAAGCTGGGGCCGATGGAGAAGGCGCAGCTCTACGCCGACGGCGCCACGCCCGAGGGGCTCAGCACCGAGCAGCAGCGTGACCTCGTGGCCGGCATCGAGAAGATCGCCCGCGAGTCCGACAACTACCCCAACTACGAGGGGCGCACCGGCGCCTCGCCGCGCGAGATGAAGCTGGTGATCATGAACGCGGCGCAGAGCACGCGTTACAAGTGCCTGTCGCCGTTCGCGGTCTTCGATGAGCTGGAGGAGCTGGTCCGCGGCGTGACCGTCTACGAGTTCCTCAAGCAGGAGCCGCTGCCGGGCGGCTTCCACGAGAACCGCAAGTTCATCTTCCAGGTGCGCGACAAGCTGATCGATCAGATCGACGACGAGGTGCGCACCTCGATGGGCCTCGTCGAGGAGCGCCGCTACATCGACCACTTCGAGCGCTACGTCGCCCACGTCTCCTACTGGGTCAAGAAGGAGAAGGTCCCCAACCCGATCACCGGCCGGGACGAGGAGCCCGACGAGGAGATGATGGCGGAGATCGAGCGGATCCTCGCAGATGGCCGGCCGCCGCGACGAGTTCCGCCGCGAGGTCATCGCCGCATCGGGGCCTGGTCGATCGATCACCCGCGGCAGAAGACCGACTACGAGCAGATCTTCCCGCGCCCGATCGCCGAGCTGCGCGACTCGTTCTTCGAGGAGCGCAAGAAGCAGGTCCGCAAGATCAACGAGGACCTGCTGGTCCTCTTGACCGACGGCCCCTCGCGCATGCAGCCCGACGCCGCGACCGCCTCGGGCAACACGCTCGCCACGATGAAGTCGCGGTTCGGTTACTGCGACGACTGCGCCAAGGACGCCATCCTGGCCCTCGTCCGCAAGCGCTACAGCTGACCCGCGCGGCCGACCGGGTGTTGCGGTGAACTGAGCGGCGAGGGCGGCGGCGCCGTCGGCAAGGGCGGAGCCCCCGGCGGCGTCTCCGAGCCGGCGACGGCCGGCCCCGCGGCGGCCGGAATCTCGCGCCGAAGAAAGCCGGTCGACGGTGTCGAGCAGGTTGGAAGCCGAGATCGCGCGCGACGGGGACGTCGCGGGAGATCGCGCGCGACAGATCGCGGCCGTGGCGCCTCTCATCGGGCGACCCAGGGTTGGCCAGCGCCTTCCGGTAGTCGACGGTGTGCAGGATCTGCAGCCGGATCGAGTCGCCGGCACGCGCCAGCAAATCGTGCTCGTCGGTCCCCAGCGCCGACGGCGGCCATTCGCGCCAGCCCGTCTGCCCGAGCACCCAGAACCGCCCGATCTCCCCGAAGGCCCCGTCCTTGGCGCGATCTTCGAGGACGGCGACCCGCCGATCGTCGAGCGGGAACTGGCGGCCATAGAAGTGATAGAGGAGGACGCCGTCCACCTCCTCGGCCCGGACGAAGAGGCCGCCGAAGTCGAACAGGGGCAGGGTCCCCGCCCCGAGCGCCTCCTTGATCCGCACGCGATCGGCGGTCGAGGGGGCGCCCGGCCCACCTTCGGTCAAGGCGCGCGGGAGGCGCCGCTTCTTGTGCATGAACTCGGTGAGCTGGTCGATGCCGACCACCACGTTCAGCGCGCCATGCCCCTTGTAGCCGGCGTGATAGACGCCGACCAGCTCGAGATCGCGCGACTTGCACGACGCCGCCAGCACCGGGCTCCCCGAGTTCCCCTCGGCGAGGAGCGCGTCGATGACGAAGTCGACGTGGTCCCACCCCTGTTCTTGATCGCGGTCGTAGGGGTTGACCACCTTGCCGCCCGAGACCGCCTGCATGACGCCCGAGCGGAAAGCCGCGCACCTCGACGGCGTTCCCCTGGCGCAGCGCCGCGCTCTTGCCGATCTTGTACGGCAGCACGGTCAGCTTCTGGCTCGCCTTGAGGATGGCGGCGTCGAGCAGCGGATCGACCGCCACGCGCGAAAGGACGATCTGCCCGGGCTCGAAGTCGTCGCGCTCGTCGCGCACGATCCGCAGCTTGTCCTCGACGCGCTTGCACCCCTCGGGGATGCCGTCGATGCGGTGGAAGGTGTCGGTCACGTCCGGCCAGGCGGCGACGTGCTCGTTGGTGAGCAGGTAGGTGTCGCTGCCGGAGATCTCGTAGCCGAAGGCGGTGCCGAGCTCGCTGGCCTGCACGCGCCGGCGGCGCAGCTTGCCGTCGGGGCCGAAGAAGGGGCATTCGTACTTCGCGGAGCTGCGAACCAGGTAGCTGAACTGGCCCTTCGCCCCCTGCTCGATGTCGCGCGTGCGCGCCGACTGGACCTGCAGCGTGTCGGCGTACTCCCCCTCGCAGATGAGCGCCGTCGTCGCCGAGAGCTCGGAGCGGGTCACCATGTCGAAGGCGATGCCGATGACGATGAGCGCGCCGAGCAACAGCGGCATCCAGCGCGGCACCAGGCCCTTGAGTGGCAACTTCATTCCGAGCCTTCCAATTTCAGCGTAGCATGTGCCCCCGAGGACCGCCGAATATGGCCAAAGCCCCCACGGCCACCCAGGCCGACGTGATCCGCGCGGCGGTGGCGCTCGCCGCCCGCCCCAGCGTCGACCATCTGCTGTACGTCGGCGATCTGGCGCTCCCCGAGGAGCTTTTTCGCGGCAAACCGCGCGCCCGCAAGCGGCTGGTGCAGGCGGTGGTCAGCGAGAACCAGCGCGACGTGATCGAGGCCTCGGGCGTGCCGGTGCTGCCGCTGCCCGACTACGACCTCGGCCGGCCCGAGAAACTCAAGATCGCCCTGGTGAGCGGGATCGCGCGCGGGATCTACAAAGAGGGTGACGTCGTGGTCGGCCTCCTGGCGCGCAAGCCCGCCGCCTACCCGGACTCGATCCTGGTGGTCACGGTCGGCCCTGAGGACGGGGAGGGGTCGTTTGGTTTCCTGCAAGCGGAGGGGGTCTCGGCAGGCGTGATGGACACCTTGATCGAGCTGGCCGTCTCCATCGGTGTGGAGGGGTGGGAGGGGCGGCCCGTCGGCGCGCTGTTCGTGATCGGCGACTCCAACACCGTGATGGAGAAGTCGCGCCAGCTGACGCTGAATCCGTTTCAGGGCTACTCCGAGGACGAGAAGAACATCATGAACCCCGACGTGCGGCACGCGCTGCACGCCTTCTCGGTGCTCGACGGCGCGTTCATCGTCCGCGAGGACGGCACGGTGGTGGCCGCCGGGCCGCTACCTCAACCTCGACGACGAGAAGGAGCTCGACCTTCCGCTCGGGCTCGGCGCGCGGCACATGGCGGCGGCCGGGATCTCGCGCGACACCGAGGCCATCGCCATCGTCGTCTCGCAGACCTCGGGCTCGGTCCGGGTGTTCCGCCGGGGCAAGGCGGCGCTGGAGCTGGCCCCGCGCGTCCGCAGATCCTGACGGTCACGCAGGTCCCGACAGTCACGCAGACCGTCGCGGTCTTGCGGCCCTTCTTGCAGCCTCTTCGTGCAGCCTCTCTTGCAGGCTCTCTCGGCCCCGCGAATTTGCCGGGGCAGGGTCTTTCCAGCTACGATGGACGGCAGTGCGAGCCCGCGCGTCTCTGGTTGCGCTGCTGGTGGCGACCGTCTTCATGGCGTCGGGCGCGACGCCTGCGCGCGCCGACGACGCCCAGAAGGCGCGCGACCTGTTCACGCAAGGGAACACCTACTTCGATCTGGGGCAGTTCGACAAGGCGATCGACGCCTGGCAGAACGGGTACCAGCTCAAGAACGATCCCGGCTTCCTCTACAACATCGCGCAGGCCTACCGCACGATGGGGGACGCGCAGAAGGCGATCTTCTTCTACAAGCGCTACCTCAGCAACTCTCCCAAGGCGCGCAACCGGTCCGAGGTCGAGCAAAAGATCGAGGCGCTGCAGAAACAGCTCTCGCTTCAGGAGCAGGCCAGGGGACTCCCGCCGCCGGGGCCATTCGGTCCGGACAACCCGGGAGCCAACGGCGCGCCGCCCGCGACCGAGCCGCCGAACGCTCGCACGGTCAGCCCGGAGGTGGTGGTCACGGACGGGACCGCCGCCGGCGCGCCGACGCCCGCCGAGGGGAGCGCGGGGATGACCAGCCCGAGCGGGCTCGTCGAGGTGGACTCTCGCGGCGCCGCTCAGCCGCCGCCGCACCGGATCGATCTGCGCGCCGCCATCGGGTTCGACACCTGGTCGTCGGGGTTGCAGGAGAACGCCCAGCCGTCGTTCGCCTTCACGCTGGCGGGCGGCTACACCTTCGGCAACCCTGCGTCGCGGGTGCGCTTCCGGCTCGGGGCGCTCTTCGGCTACACGTTCCTCAAAGAGACCGATTCGAAGGACAGCTTCGCCTCGTTTCTGATCGACCCGACGATCGTCGTGCGCGTCGCGTCGCGCATGGTCCTCATGGGCGACTTCGGGATCGGGGTGCTGTCGATCAGCGGCATCACGCCGACCTCGACGCTGCTGGAGAACCCCAACGTCAGCGTCAACGGCGCCTCGCAGGCGTTCTCGCTGGTCCGCATCGGCGTCGCCGCCGAGTACGACCTGACGAAGAGCGTTTCGCTGTTCTTCTGGCCGGCCTACGCGAACAGCGCGAAGAAGAAGAACTTCTACGACAACATCGGGCGCTTCGAGCTGCTGGCCGGCGTCGCCTACCGCCCCTAGGTGGAATGTGAAATGTGGAAGCCGGATGCCGCGCCCGTGCAGTGTCTGATCCTGGCGGGTGGCCTCGCCACCCGGATGCGGCCGCTCACCGAGACGATCCCCAAGGCGCTGATTCCGGTCGCCGGACGACCGTTCATCGATCATCAGCTCGACTGGCTGGCGGCGCACGGCGTGACCGACGTGGTGCTGTCGGTCGGGTACCTCGGTGAGGCGCTGCGCGACCACGTCGGCGACGGCGCCGCGTTCGGGCTCCGCGTCCGCACCGTCGATGAAGGGCCCAACCTGCGCGGCACCGCGGGGGCGGTGCGGCTGGCCCTCGACGAGGGGGCGCTCGCAGAGCGCTTCCTGCTGACCTATGGCGACTCGTTCCTTCCCATCGACTTCGCCGCCGTCTTTCGGGCCTTCGCCGCCTCGGGCGCGCCGGCCCTCATGACCGTGTTTCGAAATCAGGGGCGCTGGGACACCAGCAACGTCATCTTTGACGGTCGGATGGTGACCCTCTACGACAAGCAGCGCCGGACGCGCCCGGCCGAGGACTTCGCCTTCATCGACTACGGTCTCTCCGCGCTCGAGCGGCGCGTGGTCGCCGAGGAGGTCCCCACCGGCGCCAAGGCCGACCTCAGCGAGCTGTTTCATACGCTGTCGCTGCGCGGCCAGCTCGGCGGCTTCGAATCGGCGGAGCGGTTCTACGAGATCGGGTCTCCCGCCGGCCTGGAGGATTTTTCGCAATGGCTCGCCCAGAGAGCGCACCTGCCGAAACGCTGATCGTCCTCGACCGAGACGGCGTCCTCAATCGCCTGCTCGTGAACCCGGCGGAGCCGCGTCCCGACAGCCCGATGCGCCCGAGCGAGGTGGAGGTCTTCCCCTGGGTGCCGGCGGTGCTGCGCGATCTGACCGCCGCCGGGTTCGGGCTGGTGATCGCCAGCAACCAGCCGGCCGCGGCCAAGGGGAAGACCACGCGCGCCGAGCTCGAGGCGGCGCACGCAGAGGTCCTGCGGGCCGCGACGACGAGCGGCGGCGTCATCTTGAGCTCGCACCTTTGCTTCCACCGCGCCGAGGACGGCTGCGGCTGCCGCAAGCCGGCCACGGGGCTGCTCGAAGAGGCCTTCGCGCGCCACCCGACCTTCACCCGCGCGCGCTCCTGGATGGTCGGCGATCGGGCGCCCGACATCCTGGCCGGGAGCTCGTTCGGCCTCCTGACCGCGTACCTTGGTGACGTCGCCTCCGACGACTGCGCGACGCTGGCCGCGCTCGGCGTTCGACCTTCCTTTCATGGGCGTGATTTGCGAAACTTCGCGGAATTTCTCCTCGGACGACAGAGCGACTGACCGCCTGGTGGCGCGCGCGATCTCTTTCCTGGCCGCGCTGGGTCCCGCTCGCGCTTCTGCTGGTGGCGATCGAGGTCAGCTACCTCTTCATCATCACGGCCGGGACCTTCACCACCTGGTCGACCTGGAACACGAACTACGACCTCATCGCGGAGGGTTTCCGCTCCGGGCATCTTTACATCCCTGTACCGCCGCCGCCTGAGCTCCTGGCCAGGCCGAATCCGTTCGACTGGTCCAACTCCAACCTCTGGTTCCTGGACGCCAGCCTCTACAAGGGCCACTACTACCTCTACTGGGGGCCGCTGCCGGCGCTGGTGCTGCTGGCGATCAAGGTGGCGCTGCGAATCACCGCCACGATCGGGGACCAGTACGTGCTGTTCGCGTCGTACACGCTGCTCCTGATGGTCGGCGCGGTCTTCATCGCGCGGATGACCGGCCGGCTCTTTCCCCGACTGCCGCCGCGCCTCGCCCTGCTGGCGACGATGGCGTTCGCGTACGTCACGCCGGCCACCTTCATGTTGGCCACGCCCGGTATCTACCAGGCGGCGATCGCCGCCGCGCAGTTCTGCCTGCTGCTCGGGCTGCTGTTCGCGTTCGACGCCGTCTGGCATGCCTCCGAAGCCCCGCCGCGGAGAGGCCTCCTCCTGGCCGCCGGCTGCTGCTGGGCCGCGGCCATCGCCTGCCGCGTGAGCGCGGTGCTTCCGAGCGCCGCCTTCGTCCTCCTGACGGCGTCCTTCTCGTCGACGCGCCTGCAGGACCGCTGGAGGCGACGTGCAGCCAGCGCGAGCTGGCTCAGCGGACCCATCGCCGTCGTGCTCGCGCTGCTCGCTGCCTACAACAAGGCGCGGTTCGATTCCTGGCTCGAGATCGGCGTCAAATACCAGCTCAACGTCTTCCCCTTTCTGACGTCGCGGGCCTACCTCCCGCTGAACCTGTTCAGCTACCTGCTCCGGCCGATGGGGCTCTCCTGCCGGTTCCCGTTCGTGTCGGCGCTCTACGACATCGGCCGGCGCGGCTTCCCTCCCGGCGTGCGCCTTCCGCCGGAGTACTCCACGCACGAGCCGCTGGCCGGGCTCTGGCTGACCGCCCCCTGGACCTGCCTCAGCCTGGTCGGGCTCTTCTTTGCCGGGCGCGCGAGCGTCCGCTGGTGGCGCCACGCCCAGCGCCCCCCGATCCTCTCGGATCAGCGACGCCGCACGACCGTCTGGTGCGTCGCCAGCTTCGCGGCCCTGGCATCGCTCATGCCGCTGGTGTTCCTCACCGCGATTGCGACGACGATGCGCTACCTGGCCGACGCCGCGACGGGTGCGACGTTGCTGGCGGTCTGGGGCGGCTGGTCGCTGCTCGACGCCGTCCATGGCCGCTGGTCGCGCCGCGCGGTGCTCGCGGTGCTGATCGGCCTGGCGCTCGCGACGCTGGGCATCGGATTCCTGCTTGGTTTCCAGGGGTATGACGAGATGTTCAAGCAGCACAATCCCGAGCTCTACGCGCGCCTCGGCCGGCGGTTCTCGTTCTGCCACTAGAAGCTCGTCCGGGGGCTCTCGGTCTGTCAGGGGAGATCCCCGCGGAGCCCAATTGACTCGGCCAAATTGACTTTGTTATCTCGCCAGCGATTTGCGAGACTGGAACGCTCTTATCTCGAGGACCCAAATGCCCGAAAAGCCTAATGTGGACCGGATCAAGATCTTCGCCGATGGTGCGTCGCTGCCGTCGATGCTGGAATCGGCGCGCGACCCGCGCATCTCCGGCTTCACCACCAACCCGACGCTGATGCGCAAGGCCGGTATTTCCGACTACCGCGCCTTCGCCAAGGAGGTCCTGGCGGCGATCCAGGACCGGCCCATCTCGTTCGAGGTCTTCGCCGACGAGACGTCGCCGAGATGCGGCGGCAGGCGCGCGAGATCGCCACCTGGGGCGCCAACGTCTACGTCAAGATCCCGGTCACCAACACCAAGCGCGAGCCGACCACGGAGCTCGTGCAGCGAGCTGGCCGGCGCCGGGGTGAAGCTGAACGTCACCGCCATCTGCACGCTGGCGCAGGTGCGCGAGGTGGCCCGGGCGCTCGAGGGTGGGGCGCCCTCGGTCGTCTCGGTCTTCGCCGGGCGCATCGCCGACACCGGGCCGCGATCCGATCCCGCTCATGCAGGAGTCGCTCTCGATCTGCCGGGCCGCCGGCAAGTCGGTCGAGCTGCTCTGGGCCAGCCCGCGCGAGCTCTGAACATCGTCCAGGCGGCCGAGATCGGCTGCGACATCATCACGGTGACGCCCGATCTCTCGAAGAAGCTGGAGCTGGTCGGCAAGGACCTCGCCGACTTCAGCCTGGAGACGGTGCAGATGTTCTTCCGCGACGCCGCAGGCGGCGGGGTTCAAGCTGTGAGCACCGAGACGCGCGGCTTCGTCGATCTCTTCCTGCAAGAGACCCTGAAGGCAGTCCGCGAGATCGACGCGGCAGCGGTCGACGCGGTGGCCATCGGCCTCGGGCGCGTGCGCGACGCGGGTGGGCGGCTCTTCATCCTGGGCGTCGGCGGCTCGGCCGGGCACGCCAGCCACGCGGTCAACGACTTCCGCAAGATCTGCGGCTTCGAGGCCTACACGCCGACCGACAACGTCTCCGAGCTGACGGCGCGCGTGAACGACGAGGGCTGGGACACCAGCTTCTCCGAGTGGCTGAAGGTCTCGCGCCTCGACAAGCGCGACGCGCTGCTGGTCTTCTCGGTCGGCGGCGGCAGCCGCGAGAAGAACGTCTCGATGAACCTGGTGCGCGCCGTCGAGCTCGGGCGCGAGCGGGGCGCGGCGGTCTTCGGCATCGTCGGCAAGGACGGCGGCGCGACCAAGACGGCGGCCGAGGCCTGCGTGCATCATCCCGACCGTGTCGCCCGACCGGATCACGCCGCACACCGAGGGGCTCTGCGCGGTCGTCTGGCACCTCCTGGTCAGCCACCCCGCGCTCAAGCAGTCGGCGACCAAATGGGAATCGACGGAACCGGCCCGCTGAACGGGCCGCGCCTCTCCGCACGCGCGAGGTAGGATTTCGACGAAGGATTGGACTAGGATGCCCGCCCCGTGAGCCAGCCTAAGCCTATCTCCGCGCAGCGCTTCTTCATCGTCGGTGGCGCCGGATTCATCGGCAGCCACTTCACCGATCACCTGCTCGGCGACCGGCGGGCGCGGCCGGCGTCACGCTCTACGACAACTATCTCGTCGGGGCGACCGTGGCACCACGCCGCGCACGACGCCGACCCGCGCTTTCGCGTCGTGCGCGGCGACGTCGAGGACCCGCGGGCGCTGGCCGCCGCCATGGACGGGCACGACGTGGTCATCCACCTGGCCTCGAACCCGGACATCGCGCGCGCGGCGCGCGAGCCGACCATCGATTTCGCGCAGGGGACCGCGCTCACGAGCAGCGTCGTCGAGGCGATGCGCACCACCAGCGCCAAGCGCATCCTCTACGCCTCGGGCAGCGGCGTGTACGGCGACCTCGGCACGCGCGAGGGGACCGAGGACATGGGGCCGCTCATTCCCGTGTCGACCTACGGCGCCAGCAAGCTGGCCGGCGAGGCGCTCATCGCCAGCTACGCGCTACATGTTCGGGCTCTCCGGCTGCGCCTTCCGGTTCGGCAACGTGGTCGGCCCGCGCCAGACCCACGGCGTCGGCTTCGACTTCGCGCGCCGCCTGCTTGGCCGCCGAGGCGGCGGGAGACAATCCGATCACGCTCCAGATCCTGGGCGACGGCACCCAGTCGAAGTCGTACGTCCACGTGAGCGACATCGTGCGCGCCGTGCTTGACCGCGCACGACAAGACGACCGCGCCGTTCGCCGCCTACAACGTGGCGACCGGCGACTACATCACGGTCGCCGAGATCGCCGCGCTGGCGGTCGAGTGCGTCGGCCTGCCCAAGGAACGGGTCGTCTTCGCCTACACCGGCGGCGACCGGGGCTGGAAGGGGGACGTGCCCGATCGTCCGCCTCGACACGGCGCCGCATCCGCGGGCTCGGCTGGCGCTGCGAGCACTCCACGCGCGAGGCGCTGCGCCGGTCGATGCTGGCGATGATCCCCGACATGAAAGCGGGGAAGATGTGACCGCGCCTCCCTCACCCGCCGTGAACCTCGTGCCGGCCGCCGACGTCGATCCCGAAGTCGAGCTCCTGCTCCCCGCCAACGACGTCGCGGAGCCCGAGCTGTCGATCGTCATCCCGGCGTTGAACGAGCAGCTGACGATCGCCGACTTCGTCGCCTGGTGCCACGAGGGGATGAAGAAGGCCGGCGTGGTCGGCGAGATCCTGATCATCGACAGCGGCAGCGATCGCACGACCGAGCTGGCGCTGGCCGGCGGGGCGCGCGTCCTGCGCACGCCGAAGCGGGGCCTCGGGCGCGCGTACATCGACGCGCTCCCCTACATCCGGGGCCGCTACATCGTCATGGGCGACTGCCGACTGCACCTACGACTTCCGCGAGCTCGCGCCCTTCGTCGAGAAGTTCCGGGGCGGCGCCGAGTTCGTCATGGGCTCGCGTTTCACGCGGCTTCATCGAGCCGGGGTCGATGCCGCCGCTCCACCGCTACCTCGGCACGCCGGTCACGACCGCGATCCTGAACGTCATCTTCGGCAGCCGATTCTCCGACATCCACTGCGGCATGCGCGGCATCACCAAGGCGGCGCTGGGGCGCATGGATCTCCGCTCGCAGTCCTGGGAGTACGCCTCCGAGATGGTCCTCAAGTCGGTGCACATGAACCTCCGCACCGAGGAGGTCCCCATCCGCTTCCTCAAGGACCGCGACGGGCGCCTCAGCCATCACAAGCGCTCCGGCTGGTTCTCCCCCTGGGCGGCGGCCTGGATCAACCTGCGCGCGATGTTCGTCTACGGCGCCGACTTCTTCCTCTACAAGCCGGGGCTGATCCTGCTGGCCGCCGGGCTCTTGCTGACGTTGCCGCTGTCGTTCGGGACGTTGACCCTCGGGCCGGTCACCTTCGATCTGCACTGGATGCTGCTCGGTCTGTCGCTCTCGATCCTGGGCCTGCAGTGCGTCTACATGGGGATCCTGTCGCAGATCTTCTTCGACTGGGACGGCGACGTCACCGCCCGGTGGTTCCGCCGCTTCCCCTACAACCGCAGCGTGGCGATCGCGGCAGGGCTCTTCGGCGCGGGGCTCGTGTGCGGAGGCCTCCTGACCCGAAACTACCTCCGCAACGGATTTCAACTCCTGGTCGGCTCGCCCATCAACAACCTCGCCGCGACCGGACTCCTGCTCTCCATTCTCGGCTTCATGACCTTCACCTTCACGCTGATCCTGCATTCGACCGCCGTGGCCGTCAGGCGCAAGCCATGACCGTCCGTCAGGAGGCCTTTCTCCAGAATAGCCGCGGGACCGTGGTCGACAGGTTCGGTGTCTGGTTGTCGTCCTGGCAGATTCGCCGCCACGTTCCGACTTTTGCCGGCAAGCGGATCGGCGACCTCGGCTGCGGGTATCAGGCGTCGTTCTCGCGCACGATCCTGGACGAGCTCGCCGGTGCCGTCCTGGTCGACGTCGCGCTGGCCGACGATCTCAAGGGTGACCCGCGTGTCCAGGCGGTGGAGGGGCACCTCCCCGACGCGCTCGCGGCGCTCCCCTCGGCCTCGCTCGATGTCGCCCTCATCGTCTCGGTGCTCGAGCACGTCAATGATCCGCTGCGCCTCCTCAGCGAAGCGCGCCGGCTGCTCGTCCCGGGCGGGGTCCTTCTGGTGAACGTCCCGTCATGGAGAGGCAAAAAGTACCTGGAGCTGTCGGCCTTCCGTCTGGGCCTCTCCCCTGCGGCGGAGATGGACGACCACAAGATGTACTACGACGTGAAGGATCTCTGGCCGCTGCTGGTGGCTGCCGGGTTCCGCCCGAGCGGCATCACCTGCTTTTCGCACAAGCTGGGACTCAACACCTTTGCCGTCTGCCGAACCTCAGGGCCCGAGAGTCCCCTCAGAGTCCCCTAGAGTCGCGCGATCTCGAGGGGAACCGCAGCGTCGGTCCGGCGCGGGCCGGGCGCCCAGACGCCGGTCAAAAGCTCGGTCCCAGGTCGCTTTCGATAGACCGCCTCCAGGCTGTAGATCTGTCCGCGGCGCCAGAGGCTGGTCGGCCAGGCGAAGCCCCCGGCGATCTCCAGATTCTCCGGCGCCGCCGGCAGCCCTGACAGGCGCGACGGCGCGCTCACCTTGGCGTGCACCGAGAAGCGAGCGTCGCCGGCGATGTTCCCCGCGACAAAGAACAGGGTGAAGCTGCGGCGCGCGCCGGTCCGGTGAACGGCGCCGAGGAGCGCCGTCCCCCCCTCGAACTCGGCGGTCAGGTGGACGTCGAGGCGCGCGACCAGCGCCGCCCGCAACCGGGCTGCCGACGCCGCGTCACCGCGATCGACGGCGGCGTTGTGCGCGATCCGCAGCTCGTCGTTCGTGGTGGGCGCGCTCGTCGGCGCCACCGCCGGCTGGCCGAGCATCTTGCGCCACTCCCAGGTGGTCCAGGCGTTGGGCCGGACCGACCGGATCGGCTCCGTCGGGCCCTGCCACCACCGCTCCCAGAGGCTCGGCTCACGCTCGTCGAGAACATATCCGTCCAGCGGCGCGGCGCGCTCCGCCCGATCGAACAGCCAGAGGAAGCCCACCGCGTGGACGTGGTAGTGCCCGGCCGCCTGCTGCAGCTCGCCCGGCGTCGCGCTCCGGGTGTCCATGATGTAGACGCGCGTGCTGTCGGAGACCGCGGCCACGACCGGCTGATTGGCGGCCGACAGGCGCGGCCGCAGCTCCCACTGCAGCGCCCAGCCGTCGTGAATGGCGCCGTGATAGGCGATCCCCACCGTCGGCGGATAGCGGGCCAGGAACCAGCGCAGCACCGCCTCCTTGTCGAGGTCGGTGTCCATGTTCGCCTCGGCGAAGCGCCCGCCGGTCTCGCGCGCCAGGCGCAGCAGCGACAGGCCGTCCTTGAGGACGAAACCGACCGGCAACCCCAGCAGCACCAGCGCCACCCAGGGCGCGGCCCGCACGCCGCGCGCGGGCTCGGGCCGGCCGAGGCGCTCCCAGACCCACACGGTCAGCTCGGAGACCGACGCCGCCAGCGCGCCCACCGCCAGCGCGAAGTAGGGGGCGAAGTAGTGCGGCCAGAAGATGTGAACGTCGGCACCTTCTTTGAACACCAGGTACTGGCAGAGCGCGCAGAAGAAGAGCGGGAGCGCCAGCAGCTCGAGGTGATTCCGTTTGATCACCGCACGGGCGACGATGACGGGGAGCGCCAGCTTTCCGAGGCCAATCCCGATCGTGGTGAACATCAGCTCGATGCGGTAGCGGCGCGCCGCCAGGACCACCTTGAGCGGGATGGCCGTCCCGGACGAGCGCAGCAGATAGGACGACAGCACGTCCGAGATCCGCCCGCTCTGGCTGAGCACGACGATTTCGACGGCGAAGCTGAGCGCCACCCCGACGCACATGAGGGCCCAGTAGCGGCCGACCGGTTTCATCTCCAGTCGCCCGCGCGTCGGCTCCGAGAGCAGGAACGCATAGACGAAGAGGCCTGCCAGAAAGGGTGCGCCCCACAGGTAGGCCGCCCAGTCGTTGTTGAGCGCGAACACGAACCCCAGGACGCTGGCGATCGCGTACCGCTCGCGCCAGGTGCGCACGAACCGCAGGTAGGCCCAGCTGGCCAGGACGATGCCGAACATCACCGGCTGCTCGAGGTCGTGGTAGTTCGCGTATCCGATGGTGATCGGCAGCGCGACGTAGGCGAGGGCGGTGAGCCCGCCGGGGATCGCCCCCCAGAGCGCGCGCCCGATTTTGAACAGAAAAAGGGTCGTCGCCGTCACGTAGACGAGCGGCGGCAATCGCAGCACCCAGTCGTGAAGCCCGAAGGTCTTGCCGAGGAGGTCGATGACCCAGAACATCCCCAGCGGGTGGTGCATGTAGTACAGCGCCGAGGTCGGCGGATGATCGACGTAGACCTCGACCGGGAACAGCGTCTTCCAGCGGTAGCTGTTGTAGGCGGCGGTCCCGATCACCGAGGTCGAAGCGTAGTGCCCGTCGGGGAAGGCGCCGCCGATCCCGCAGACCGAGACGGCAAACGCGATCAGCAGAGCGAGGGCACCGAGCCCGACGCCCACGCGGTCGCCAGAGGGCATCTGCGCAATTCGATCCCGCCAGGAGCCGAGGAGGTCGCGAAGGCTAGAGGATCTTGGTGCCTTCATAGTCGAAGCCGAGGTTCACCTCGACCAGGCCCGCGCCCCGGAGCGCGTGGCGCAGGCGCCCCTTCTGCTCGGTGTAAAACAGCAGGAAGCCGCCGCCGCCCGCGCCGATCAGCTTGCCGCCGAGGGCGCCGTTCTCCATCGCCAGCGCATACCAGCGATCGATGTCGGGGTTCGACATCAAGCTGGAACGCTTCTTCTTGTGGGCCCAGTGCTCGTCCATCAGGCGGCCGAGATCGGTGAGGTTGCCGCTCTCGATCGCCTCCAGGCTGCGCTGCCCCAGCTCCTTGACGTAGTGCAGGTTGCTGACCATCGTGGGGTCGGCCGTCCGCGTCCTGTCGTCCTGCTCTTTGAGGACCTGGCCCGCGGCGCGATAAAAGCCGGTCGACACCATGATCAGGCTGTCCTCGAGCAGATCGAGCGTGTCGGCGCTGGCCCGCACCGGGCGGGCAGAGACGCTGTCGTCGCGGTTGAACTCGAACACGGTCACGCCGCCGAAGGCCGCGATGTACTGATCCTGTTTCCCGATCGGCTCCTTGAGGACGTCGATCTCGATGTGGCAGGCCATCTCGGCCAGCTCGCGCGGGTGGATGTTCTGTCGCTTGAACTTGTGCAGCACCTTGAGCAGGCAGGTGGCGAAGCTCCCCGAGGAGCCGAGCCCGGTCCCTGACGGAATGTCCGCCATGCTGGTGATCTCGATGTTGGGGCCGCGGATGCCGGTCAGCTGCAGCGCCTCGCGGATGATCGGATGACGGATCTCGGAGACCTCCTTCACCCGCTCGATCTGCGAGTACCGCAGCAGCATCTCCTGCAGCGGCGTCTCGTGCATCGAGACGTAGACGTACTTGGTCATCGCGGCGGCGATCAGAAAACCGCCATGCTCGCGATAGTACGAGGGGAGGTCGGTGCCCCCTCCGCCGAGAGAGACGCGCAGAGGGCTACGGCCGATGATCAAAGCGCGGAAAGCTTGCCAGCGCGGCGAGGCGGGAGCAAGTCGAGTCGCCGGAGCAAGTGCGGCCGCCGGAGCCAGCCGCCTTCGGGCAACCACCGGGCCTCACCGCGCTTGCCGTCACCGTCGGGCCGTACGAAAGTCGCGCCGTGCCCGAATCGACGCGCTCTATCTTCGATCGCCGCGATCGGCGCGCTCGCCTCTTCGCCTGGGCGGCGGTCATCCCGATCCTCCTCCTGGCGCTCTGGATCTTCGCGCCGTTCTTCGCCGACGTGCGGGCGATGGGCTTTCAGGACTGGGACTCGCAGGCCGCCTACCGCTACGTGACCGTGCTGGCGCTCCGCCACGGCCAGGCGCCCTGGTGGAACCCCTGGTTCTGCGGTGGCTTCCCCGCCTGGGGCTACGCCGAGGGGGCGACCAACTTCATCTCCCCCTTCGCGCCCCTCTATTTTCTCTTCTCGTTTCCGCTGGCGCTGCGGCTGGAGGCGGTGGCCGCCACCTGGGTCGGCGTCCTCGGCGCCTTCCTGCTGGCGGGCCGCTTCACCCGCAGCCCCGCCTGGCGCGCGTTCGTGGCCGCCATCTGGATGCTGGGCAGCCGCTGGGCGCTGCAGGTCGCCTCCGGGCACCTGTGGCACCTCGCCTACGCCTGGACGCCGTTCGTCCTCTATTTCCTCGACCGCGCGATCGACGAGGACCGCCGGGCCCTGACGGCGGCGGGCGGCGCGCTGCTGGCGCTGATCGTCTACGTCGGCGGCATCTATCCCTATCCGCACACCTTGATGGTGCTCTGGATCTACGCCATCGGGCGCGCCGTCGCCGTCCGTTCGCGCCGGCCGCTGGCGTTGTTTCTTCTCACCGCGGTCACCTCGATCGGTCTCGCCGCGCCGAAGCTCTTGCCGGTCCTCGCCACCATGTCGCGCTTCCCGCGCCTCATCGAGTCGGACGACGCCGTGTCGTTGCACTCTGTCTGGGTGATGCTGACGGCGCGCCAGCAGGGGTTCGACTTCTACCCCCACCTGCCGGTGCGGGTCTTCTGGGTCTGGTGGGAGTGGGGCGCCTACGTCGGCGTGGCCGGGGTGCTGGCGCTCTGCGCCGCGTTGGCCGTCGGCTGGAGCCCCCGCCTGGTGGCGCTCAAGATCGCCGCGCTCTGTTGCGTCGTCCTGTCGCTCGGGCAATCGATCTGGGCGCTGGTCCACCACATCCCGCTCTTCAGCTCGCAGCACC
The DNA here is from genome assembly GCA_963819375.1 of uncultured Pseudomonadota bacterium. Taxonomy (GTDB): domain Bacteria; phylum Myxococcota_A; class Polyangia; order Fen-1088; family Fen-1088; genus JADGRB01. Next base: position 898,695 of record CAWFVU010000002.1, read on the forward strand.
TGCCGGCACGGATTCTGTTCCTGGCGATCCTGCTGCTCGCCCTCGTCCTCGCCGCCGGCGCCGAGGAGCCCTGGCGGCGCTTCGCGCGGCGCCGTCCCTGGGCGGAGGCCGCGGCGCTGGCGCTGGTCTGCCTCTACGGATTCGACCTGGCAACGATCTCCCGCCAGTCCACCGTCGCGCCGTTCCGCCTGGAGGTTCCGCCCGTCACGGCGAGCCCCGCCTTCAGGCAGGAGAAGTCTCAGCACTACCGCTACGGCAAGCCCGCCGTCGGACCGGAACTGCGCGATCGGTACGAGTGGCCGGCCAAGATCATCTATCCGTCGATGCTCGCCAACACGGGGATGGTCACCTGCTACGGCATCCCGCCCGAGGCCAAGAGCAACGTCAGCGGCAGCGATCAACCCGCCGATCGCGGCCTCGCTTTTCTCGCCAGCGGCGTGGGACGGGCCGAGGTGACGCGCTGGACGCCGAACGCGGTCACGCTCCACGTCACCGGCGCGTCGCCCGGCGATCGCGTCGTCTACGACATGAACTTCGATCCCGGCTGGAGCGCGGGCGGGGGGCCTGCCGAGAACTGGCACGGCCTCGTCGGCGCCAAGGTGAAGACCGGCGACGAGCTCGTGGAGCTCTCCTATCGGCCGACTGGCCTCACCTTGGGCCTCTTCCTCTTCATCCTCACGGCGGTCGTGCAGGGCTTCTTATTCGCGCGCGAACGGCGAAAGATCGATCGCGTGGACGGAGCCGAGCTCCGCCCGGCGTAGTCCTTCCCGGGGCGGGACGGGGACCCTCCTAAGGACCCCGTCTCAGTGCCTGATCCAGTGGCCGGTGTGGCAGACGGCCATCACGTGGTCGCCCATTCCGCCGGTGTAGGTGCAGAGATCGACGTTCCAGGAATGCCAGGCGGTCATCGCCAGCCAGACGAGCGCCAGCAGGGGCCGCGGGCGCATGGCCGCCGCCATCGCGAAGAACATCGGGAGCGCCAAGAGGAGATAGCGGCTCATCCCCGCCAGTGAGATCGGCAACATCCCGACGGTGGCGATGCCGACCGTCGCGAAGTACATGACGTACCAGAACGCTTGCTGCTCGGCGGGGAAACGTCGCAGCGCTTCGCGGTGGCCGTGGGCGAACCAGAGCAACGCCGCCGCCAGCCAGAGCCCCTCGTGCAGGGGGAAGTCCATCGACTGGACGATCTTGTCGGGATCAGGTGGAAAGAGGACGCCGAGACCCACGTGCTCGTGACCGAACAGTTTGCCGTGCGCGTGGATGTACGTCAGCGGGATCGCCGAACCGATGGGCGAAGTAGGCCATCAACACCAGCTGGCCCCAGACGCCGACGATGGCGAGGAGGGCCGCGCGGAGCCAGGGCCAGATAGCCCGCGGACGCTCGCGCAGAAGCTCGAGCAAGAGGCCGGCCGCGAAGGCGAACCCGACGGCGATGCCGGTGATCCGAAGTGCGCTCGCCGCCCCGGCCAGAGCCGCGCACAGAAGAAGGTGACGCCGCGCGAACGCGACAAAGGCACCCAGCGCCAGAACCAGAGTCAGCGGCTCCGTCTGGACCATGACGAGGCAGTAGCCGGTCGTGTACGCGTTGAAAAACAGCAGCGCCAGATAGGTCTCGGCGACGCCCATCCGCGACGTCAGTTCCTTGCCGGTCCAGAGGAACAGAAACAGGAACGCCGACGCGAGGGAGATCCCCCACATCGCGAAGTCGATCGGAAGCCCGGTGACCTTTCCGACGTAGCGCCCGAGGAGGCCGTAGGTCGGATAGAAGGCGAGGTTGCAGCCCGGCGCCTTGACAGGAAGCGTGGGCCCACGCGGCGGACAATATTTGTAACCGCGGAGACCGAGCTCGATGTAGTTGCCGGAGTCCCAGCGGCTGACGATCAGCCGATCCCAGTTGGTCGGGGCCCAGTCGCTGGCCGGGTTTTGAAAGTGGGGCGGGCTCCCGGGTGCGGCGTTGAACTTGGCCTTGAACCGCTGGCCCGAGTGAACCGCCACCGCGAGCTGCAAACCGAGCAGGCCCAGCGCCACCACCAGCCGGAACGGCATCGTCGTCGCCCGCGCGGCCAGCCAGCTGCGAATCCTGGCGAGCGCCGCGCGCGCGCCGGCACCTCCGTCACCGACAACGGGGACCTGGATCATCGCCGCCGACCACCGGCTTGTTTCCCTTGACACGGAACGCGGGAACCGTAACGTACGCCGAATCGAAATCGGCGTCGGAATCGTAAGAGAAAAATCCCAGGCACGTAGCTCAGTGGTAGAGCACTACCTTGACACGGTAGGGGTCGGCGGTTCAATCCCGCCCGTGCCTACCAGCCCTCTTCCCGCGCCTCTTCTCGGGATGGGAGGGAACGATTTCGTTGCTGTTTGGTCGGGTGCGAGATCGGGTCTCGCGGCTATGCTGTTCGCGTGAGCTCCGACAAGACCATTCGGCCCCGCGACAAGGGCGACGTTCCTGACGATCCCCTGTCGCGGATGCGGCACTCGGCCTCGCACGTGATGGCGGACGCCGTCCAGCGGCTCCGGCCCGGCGCCAAGGTGGCGATCGGTCCGTCGATCGAGACGGGGTTTTACTACGACTTCGACACCGAGCCGTTCGCGCCCGAGGACGCCGCGCGCATCGAGGAAGAGATGCGCAAGATCGTCGCGGAGAACCTGCCGTTCCAGCGGCACGTCGTCTCGCGCGCCGAGGCGATCGAGCGGTTTCGTTCGCGCGGCGAGAAGTACAAGGTCGAGATCATCGAATCGATCCCGGAAGGGGAAGAGGTCTCGTACTTCCAGCACGGGAGCTTCATCGATCTCTGCCGCGGCCCGCACGTCGAGTCGACCGGCGACATCAAGGCCTTCAAGGTCCTGTCGTTCGCCGGCGCCTACTGGCGCGGCGACGAGCGCAACCCGCAGCTCCAGCGCGTCTACGGGACGGCGTTCTCTTCGCAGGCGGAGCTCGACGAGCATCTGCGCCGGCTGGAGGAGGCCAAGAAGCGCGACCACCGGACGCTGGGGCGCGAGCTGGATCTCTTCTCGTTCGACGAGCTGGTCGGCCCCGGGTTCGCCCTCTGGCACCCGAAGGGGGCGCATGCTCCGCCAGATGATCGAGGATCTCATCCGCCGCGAGGTCGTGCGGCGCGGCTACCAGCCGGTCTACAGCCCGCACGTCGCGCGCGAGAAGCTGCTCGAGATCTCCGGGCACCTCGAGCACTACAAAGAGAACCTCTTCGGCGGCATGGAGCTGGAAGGGCAGCGGTATCTCGTCAAGCCGATGAACTGCCCGTTCCACATCGCGATCTACCGGTCGCAGATGCGCTCCTACCGCGATCTGCCGCTCCGGTTCGCCGAGCTCGGGACCGTCTACCGCTACGAGCGCTCGGGCGTGCTGCATGGCCTCTTGCGCGTGCGCGGGTTCACCCAGGACGACGCGCACCTCTTCGTGCGCGAGGAGCAGATCGAAGAGGAGATGCGCGACTGCTTCAAGTTCGCCATCGACATCCTCGACCTGTTCGGCTTCACCGACGTGAAGCTGTTCCTCTCGACGCGCCCGGAGAGCTTCATGGGCGAGCCGGCGCTGTGGGACCAGGCCGAGGCGGCCATCCGCCGCGTGCTCGAGGGGACCGGCAAGCCGTTCGAGGTCGACGAGGGGGGCGGGGCGTTCTACGGCCCGAAGATCGACCTCAAGATCCGCGACGCCATCGGCCGCGAGTGGCAGTGCGGGACGTTCCAGCTCGACTTCCAGCTGCCCGAGCGGTTCAAGCTGGAGTACGTGGCCACGGACGGGTCGCGCCAGCGGCCGGTCATGATCCACCGCGCGCTGCTCGGCTCGATCGAGCGGTTCATCGCCGTGCTCATCGAGCACTTCGCCGGCGCTTTCCCGCTGTGGCTGGCGCCGGTCCAGGCGCGCGTGCTTATCGGTCAGCGACAAGGCCGAGGCCTACGCGCGCGAGGTCACCGAGCGCCTGAAGGCCGAGGGGCTGCGCGTCGAGGCCGACCTGGCGGCCGACAAGCTGGGCGCGAAAATTCGACGGGCCCAGCTGGAGAAGATCCCTTACATGGTCGTGGTCGGTGAAAAGGACATGGCCGCCCGTGTGGTCTCGCCGCGCACCCGGGAAGGGGCGCAGCAGCCGGCCACCCCGCTCGATGAGTTCGCGCGGCGCCTGGCCGCCGAGGCCAAAATCCCCGACCTGGGCAAGGCTCCCGACCCGGCCAAGGATCCCGACCCAGCCAAGGATCCCGACAAGAAAGATTCCTGATCTCGGTGGGGATCCCGCAGCGCCCGCCGGCATTACAATAAGCTGACGCTTTTCCCTCCCTTACCTTAACCACCACCCACCAGGAGAAAGATCATCCCAAGACCATTCAATCAAGCTCCTCCCAGCGCGACGGACAACTACCGAGTGGGCCGCCGCATCCGCGTGCCCGAGGTGCGCGTCATCGGCGCCGACGGCGCACAAATTGGCGTCATCCCCACGCACGAAGCGCTCAAGCTGGCCGAAGAGGCCGGGTTCGAGCTGGTCGAGGTGAACCCGCGCGCAGCGCCGCCGGTTTGCAAGATCATGGACTTCGGCAAGTTCAAGTACGAGACGTCGAAGAAGGAGAAGGCCTCGCGCAAGCACCAGACGACGGTCGTTCTCAAGGAGATCAAGCTGCGTCCCAAGACGGACGAGCACGACTTCGACTTCAAGGTGAAGCACATTCGCCGGTTCCTCTCCGAGGGGAACAAGTGCAAGCTCGTCATCGTCTTCCGCGGCCGCGAGATCGTTCACCCCGAGACCGGGCAGGCGATGCTGGACTCGGTGGTCAAGGCGGTGAGCGACATCGCGATGGTCGAGCAGCGCCCGATGATGGAAGGGCGCCGCATGGTCATGATCATCGGCCCGCGTGGCGGCGTCATTCGCCCCGCTTCGCCGGTCACCGGTTCAGGCCCCGGTCCCGGCCAGGGCCGAGCCGCCCGCCGACCGCACCGAGCGCGCCGCCCAGCGGCGCCCCGCCGCGCCAGTCCGGCAGCGGGCCAGCCCCGCGCCGGCCAGCGCCGCTCCCGCCACCGCAGCCGGCGGCGCCCGCCAAGCCGGCCGCCCCGCCGCCGGCCGCCGCCCCCGCCCAGGCCGCCGGAAGCAAAGCCTGATTCGTCCGATTCGGCAGTAGTATGCGGGCGCGATGAGGCGCCCGCGCAACCTGTCCCTGGCCGTGGCGCTCGGGGCCCTGGCGCTCGCGGCGACCGTCGCCGGCTGTCACCGCGACGGCTGCGTGGGCGGCGACGACGGCCAATGCGTTCCACCGGCGGCCTGCCCGGCGCTGGTCTACGCCGCGTGCACGGCGCCGAAGCTGCGCGTCGAGCAGATCGGCCCGAACGATCCGGAGCGGGTCACGGGCCGAAGGCGCTGGCCGCCGAGGGCGACTACCTGCTGGAGAACGATCTCATCCGCGTCGTGCTCGACGCCCCCGACCACCCGCACTTCCTCGGCCCGAGCGGCGGCGCGATCCTGGACCTGGCGCCGCTGCGCCAGGGCCCTTCCGATCGACGAGCACCGGCGATCAGATCAACGCCATCTACCACGCCGCCGGCGTGCTCCCGCGCGACGCCGTCCACTACGAGAGCGCCGCCATCCTCGATCCCCAGCTCGACCCGTCGGCGCCCGGCGCCTACGCCGCGGTGATCTTCCGCGGCCACCTGGAGAGCGATGCGCGCGTCACCGTCGTGACCCGCTACGAGCTGCGCCCCTGCGAGCCGGGCGTCCGCGTCCGCAGCGATCTCTACAACGGCGCGCCCGATCCGAACACGCTCTACCTCGCCGACGCGTTCTTCTGGGGCGACAACGGCCTCGCTCCCGTTCGTCCCCGGACCGGGGCTCGGGTTCATCGAGCCGGACCTCGATCTGCTGCACCTCGATCAGGCCTGGCGGCAATGGCCGTTTCTCGCCGCGCGCTCGCAAGCGGCGCCCGACACCGCGTACGCGGCGGTCACCTGCGATCGCGCGCAGTCGGCCGGATTCAACAGCTCGACCCTGACCGCCTCGGGCGTCCCGCTCGACGTCACGCAGCCGGGCGACGGATTTCACTTCGAGCGATTCATCCTCGCCGAGCCGGGGCCCGGCCTCGGCCCCGGCGGTGGCCGAGGCGCTGCACGTCCGGACGCTGGTTCACGGCGATCCGCCCGCCGTCACCGTCAGCGGCCGCGTCGTGGCGAACGGCGCGCCGGTCGACCCCCGCTCGGGGAGCGCCGCCTCGCTGCTGTTCTACGAGCCCGCCGCCGGCCCCAACGTCGACGATCCGGCGCGCATCACCCCGTGGAACGAGGTCGTCCCGGCCAGCGACGGCACGTTCCAGGTTTCCCTGCCGCCCAACCGCAGCTACCGCGTCCAGCCCTACGCCTTCGGTCTGCCGGCCGGCGCCGCCGCCTCGTTCGTCGTCGACGGACACCGACCTGTCGATCGGCGACCTGACGATCACGGCGTCGGCCAACCTGACGGTCGCCGTCGAATCGTCGCCCGGCGTCCCCGTCACCTACGCCGAGCTGGTGCTGATCCCCTTCGACGATCCGGCGACCACGGGCGCGCCGGTCCCCAGCCTCTACAGCCTGTTCGCCGGCTGCGCGCCGACGGTCGGCTCTCGAATGGCAGCTCGACCCCGTGCGACAGCAGCTCGTGGTCTGCTCGCCCATGCTCGGCCCGCCGGACGGCGGCTCGCCCGCCTGCAACCGCGCGCTCACCGCCAACGGCAGCTTCGATCTGGCCGTCCCGCCCGGGCACTACTACGTCTATGCGACGCGCGGCCCGTTCTCGAGCATCGATCGCGCCGACGTCACGCTCGCGCCGGGGATGTCGGTGCCGGTCAACGCTGCAGGTCCAGTCGCTCGCCGCAGCTCCTGCCGACGGGCGTCGTCTCGGGCGACTTCCACGTCCACGGCGGCGCCAGCTTCGACTCGGCGATCCCCGATCAGGATCGGGTGGTCAGCTTCCTCGCCACCGGCGTCGACGTGATCATCGCGACCGATCACAACGTGGTCACCAGCTACGCCGAGCACGCTGGCGGCGCTCGGCGCGACGAGCTCCATCGCCGTCATCCCCGGCGTCGAGCAGACGCCCAACATCCTCTGGTACTACGTCCCCGGCGACACGTTCCCGAAGACGCTCGGCCACTTCAATTTTTGGCCGCTGACCCCCGACGTTCTCCAGACCCGCAACGGCGCCCCCTGGTCCGAGCTGCGCGAGCCCGGCCAGTTGATGGACGACATGGAGCATGGTCTTCGCCGACCGCGCGAAGGGCGTGCGTCAGCTCAATCACCCGTACCTGCTCGCCAAGCTGGGGCGCGACCAGGGCTACCCGCAAGCGATCGGCTACGACCCGACCACGCCGATCCCGGCGACGCCGACCGACGGCTTCAGCTTCGCCGCGAACGCGCTGGCGCGCAGCGCCCGGCGGCGAGGCCCCGACCACCACCGCAACATCGACTGGGACGTCGAGGAGGTGATGACCGGCGCCTCCCGCGCCGACTGGCTGCGCTACCGCGCGCTCTGGTTCTCGCTGCTCAACCAGGGGTTCATGCGCGTCGGCACCGCCAACAGCGACTCGCACTCCCTGTCGATCGAGCGGGTCGGTTACCCGCGCAACCTCGTCTGGGGAAGCCACGATCAGGGCGACGTTCGACTTCGACAGCTTCGACGCCGACGTGCGCGCCGGCCACCTCGAGGGGACCAACGGTCCGGTCCTCGACGTCACCATCGACGACGAGCGGGGCAAAACGATCTACCGCCCCGACATGGCGCCCATCACGGTCAGCCCGACCGCCACGCTTGAGGATCTCCGTCGCCGCCGCGCCCTGGATCCCGGTGACCGAGGCGCGCGTGTTCGTCAACGGCGCGCTCGCGCACACCTTCGACCTCTCGTCTCTCTTCCCGAGCAGCGACCCGTTCGGCACGCACGTCTCGTCCGGGCGCCGTCAGCCTGCAGCTCGCGACGTTGCTTCCCGCCAAGGGGGACGCCTGGCTGGTCGTCGAGGCCGGGCTCCACCAGGACACGCCCGCCGACACCGACGGCGACGGTCTGCCCGATTTCGTGGACACCGATCCGCCGAGGCGCCCCGCTCGACGATCCCCGGTTCAATCTGCAGGCCATCGCGCCGGGCGTCTGGCCCACGGCGTTCAGCAATCCGTTTTACCTCGACCTCGACGGCGGCGGTTGGACGGCGCCGGGTCTGCAGTGAAGGCCGACATGCCGCGCGGCGCTGCTCGGCTGCGTTCTGCTGTGCGCCGCCGGCGCGGCGCGCGCCGATCTCGCGGGCGGCGTCTGTCCGGGGCGATTCGAGGCGGCGGCCGGACCGCTCGCCGGGCGGGACCGAGTCCGGACAGCCGGCCGACTTCGGCGCGGTCCCGGAGACCTGCCCGGGCTCCGATCTCACGCTGCGCCTGCGCGGCGAGCTCTTCGACGGAAGCGCGGCGCCCGACTTCGAGGGGCGCATCATCGCCAGCGGGACCGTGCGCGCGCGGCGGCGGATCGGCGCGCGGAGCGGGATTCTCGATCGCCCTCGACTTCATCACCTACCAGTACGTCAACGACGCCGGGTTGGCCGCGACCGGACCCTCGTTCGGGCCGGCCACGGTCGGCTATCACCTGGTGCTGGCGACCGGCGCGCGCGCGGCCGTCGCCGCGTACGCCCGGGCGCTGCTGCCGATCGCCACCGACCGTCAGAGCGGAATCGAGACCGGGCTCGAGCTCGGCGCCAGCGGTCGCGCGCGGCTCAGCCGGCGCTGGTTGGTCGATGGAGGGTTGTCTCTGGCCGGCCCGCTCTTCGTCACCGGGGGGCAGAGCGCACGGTCAGCTCCAGCCTGCGGCTCTGGCCGAGGTCTGGTTCGCCCCCAAGCCCGCGTTCGCGCTTTTCTGCGGGAGGAGGCCTCCGGACGCGAGGTGGCGCCGACGTTCACGCTCCTCAGCGTCGCCCCGCGGGCCGGCATGCGCTCGGCCCTGGCGCACGGCCTCTGCGCTGGCGTTTCTGGCCGAGGTCCCGGTGGCGGGGGACGACCGCACCAACGTCATCGCCAGCCTCTTCTTGGGATGGACCCCCTGATTGGGGCCCCTCGGTGGGTCTACGGAAGAGTTCACGGGGTGGCATGGAATCTCTTGCCCCAAGGGCCGAGATCGATATACTTCCGCGCTCCGCCATGGCCAAGATCAAGATGAAGTCGAACAGCAGCGCGAAGAAGCGCTTCAAGCTGACCGCCAATGGGCGCGTCAAGCGGAAGGCAGCCTATCTGCGCCACAACCTCGGTGCGAAGTCGTCCGGCGCGAAGCGAAAGCTCCGCCGCGGCGCCTACGTCAGCAAGACCCAAGAGCATCAGATCAAAGCGATGCTCCCTTACGCCTAGCGTAGAAAGTCGGAAAGCCAAGTCATGCCGCGCGCAAAAGGTGGTTATAAGTCCCGTCATCGCCGCAACAAGATCCGGAAGGCCGCCAAGGGCTTCCGGGGCGGCCGGTCCAAGCTCTGGAAGGCCGCCGTCGAAGCGGTGCACCGCAAGTGGCGCTACGCGCTCTTTCACCGGCGCAAGCGCAAACCCGACTTCCGTGGGCTCTGGATCGTGCGCATCAACGCCGCCGCGCGTGAGCTGGGCGTTTCGTACTCCAAGCTGATCGCCGCGCTCGACAAGGCGAACATCGCCATCGACCGCAAGATCCTCTCGGATCTCGCCATCAGCGACCCCGCCGCCTTCAAGAAGGTCGTCGAGACCGCGCGGGCCGCGGCCTAGCCGCGCGCCCGGCGACGCGGCCGGCCAACGTCAACGGACGTCACGAGCGCGCCGTGTCCAGCGAAACGAACAGCGGAGCCGCCACGCCGATTGCGGCCGGTCTGATCGCCGATCTCGATCGGCTGGCCGGCGAGTTCGCGGCCGAGATCGGCGCGCTCGCGACCGAGCAGGAGATCCGCGTCGCGCAGGCGCGCTTCCTCGGCAAGAAGGGGAAGGTCTCCGAGCTGATGAAGGCGCTCGGCAAGCTGCCGGCCGAGGCACGACCGGCGGTGGGCGAGGCGGCCAACCGGGCCAAGTCGGGGATCGAAGGTGCCGTCGCCGCCCGGCTGGCCGCGCTCGACGAGGCCGAGCTGTCGGCCGACCTCGGGCGCGTCGTCGACGTGACGCTGCCGGCGCGCGGGCGCGCGCTCGGGACGCTGCACCCGCTGACCCTGGTGCGCCGCGAGATCGAGGAGATCTTCCTGGGGCTCGGCTTCGAGGTCCGCACGGGCCCCTGGATCGAGACGGAGTGGAACAACTTCGACGCGCTCAACACGCCGCACGATCACCCCGCGCGCGACATGCAGGACACCTTCTTCGTCGAGGGCGGGCGGATCCTTCGCTCCCACACCTCGCCGGTGCAGATCCGGACGATGCTGGCCGGGCCGCCGCCCGTGCGGATCGTGGCGCCGGGCAACGTCTTCCGGCGCGACGACGACGCCACCCACACCCCGATGTTCCCCCAGATGGAGGGGCTGCTGGTCGATCGCGGGCGTCTCCTTCGCCGAGCTCAAGGGGACGCTGCTCCACTTCATCCATCGGTTTTTCGGCCCTGGCCTCGGCCTCCGGCTGCGGCCGAGCTACTTCCCGTTCACCGAGCCTTCGGCCGAGGTCGACGCCGACTGCTACCTGTGTGAAGGGGGCCGCAAGGTCGGCCCCAAGGTCTGCCGGCTCTGCAAGGGATCGGGATGGATCGAGATCGGCGGCGCCGGCATGGTCCACCCCAACGTCTTCCGCGCCGTCGGCTACGACCCGCGCGAGGTGTCGGGGTTCGCCTTCGGCGTGGGCCTGTCGCGCATGGCGATGCTCAAGTACGGCGTCGACGACCTGCGCTCCTTCTACGAGCACGACGTGCGCTTCCTGTCGCAATTCCGGTGAGCTAGAGACGACCCGTGAAGATCTCCTTCAATTGGCTGCGCGAGCTCTGTGACCTCAAGCCGGGCGTCACCGCCGACAGCGTGGCCGAGAAGCTGTCGCTGGCCGGGCTCGAGGTCGAGTCGATCGATCGGCGCGGGCGCGATCTCACGCGGCGTCGTGGTCGCCGAGGTGCTCGGCAAGCGACCGCACCCCTCGGCCGACACGCTGTCGATCGTCCGCCTGGCGGCGGGCGGCGCCGAAGAAGAGGTCGTCTGCGGCGCCCCCAACGTTCCGGTCCCCGGCGGAAAGGTCGCCTGGGCGCAGCCTGGCGCGACGCTGCCGGGGGGCAAGACGCTCGACCGGCGCGAGATCCGCGGCGTGATGTCGCCGGGGATGATCTGCAGCGAGATCGAGCTGGGGCTCGGCGAAGAAGGAGACGGAATCCTGATTCTGTCGCCTGACACGCCGCGTGGGGGCCGATCTGGCGCGACACGTCGGCCTGCTCGACGAGGTGCTCGAGGTGAACGTCACGCCGAACCGGCCCGACGCGCTCTCGCACGCCGGGATCGCCCGCGAGGTCGCCGCGCTCTTCGAGACCCGCTGGCGCCTGCCGCGATCGACACCGTCGCGCAGATCGCGCTGCCGCAAGGGCGGGGCGTCGACGTCGAGATCCGCGATCCGGCGGCCTGTCCGCGCTACGCCGCGCGCGTGATCACCGGCCTGCGGGTCGGACCGAGCCCGCTTGCCATGCGCGTGCGTCTCGCCGCCTGTGGCGTGCGGGCGATCTCGAACCTGGTCGACGTCACCAACTACGTGATGCTGGAGATCGGCCATCCGCTGCACGCCTTCGATCTCGATCGGCTGCGGGGCGGGATCGTCCAGGCCCGGCGCGCCAACCGGGGCGAGAAGCTCAAGACGCTCGACGGCGTCGAGCGCCCGCTGCAGGAGGGCGACGTGGTGATCGCGGACGGGCAGGGGGCCATCGCGCTGGCGGGCGTGATGGGCGGCGCCGAGAGCGAGGTCTCGGCGACGACGACCGCGGTCCTGCTGGAGGCGGCGACCTTCGATCCGCGCGCCGTGCGCCGGACGGCCAAGCGCCTCGGCCTCCACAGCGAGGCGTCGCATCGTTTCGAGCGCGGGGTCGACGCCGAAGGGGTGCCGCACGCCAGCCGCCGGGCCGCAGCGATGCTGGCCCGGCTGGGCGGCGGGGCGCTGGCGGGCGAAGGGATCGACCGCTATCCGCAGCAGCAGCATCCGCGGCGGGTCACGCTGTCGGCGGCGGGCCTCACGCGGCTGGCGGGCTTCGAGATTCCGCTCGCGCAGGCCGCCGAGAAGCTGGCGGCGATCGGCATCGCCAGCGCGCCCGACGGCGCCGACACGATCGCCGCCACCGTGCCGACCTTCCGTCCCGACGTGACCATCGAAGAGGATCTCGTCGAGGAGGTCATGCGGCTCGTCGGCTATGACCGCGCGCCGGCGCGGTTGCCGCGCGGGAGCGGCGCGCCGGCCCCCAGCCCCGAGGCGCTGGCCGATCGGGCCCGCGACGCGCTGGCCGCCATCGGCCTCACCGAGATCGTCAGCTGGGGGTTCGTCCCGCGCCCCTGGCTGGCCGCGCTCGGAGGCGGCCTCTCCGACGGCATCGCGCTCAAGAATCCGATCTCCGCCGACTACGAGGTGATGCGGACGTCGCTGCTCCCCGGCCTCGTCGACGCCGCCCGCCGCAACCTCGCCCGCAGCGTCACCGACGTCGGCCTGTTCGAGGTCGGCCCGATCGTCCGGCGCGCGGCCGATCCCAAGGAGGCGCCCGTCGAGACCGCGGCGGCCGCCGCCATCCTGGTCGGGCGCCGCCCGGCTGGCTCAAGCCCGACGAGCCGGTCGACTTCTTCGACGCCAAGAAGATCGCCCGCGAGCTGTTGCGCTACTGGGCGTCGAGGCGCCCGCATTCGTGCCGGCCACAACGGCGACCGCGCCGGCGCTGTTTCACCCCGGCGTCTCGGCCGAGATCCGGACCAATGGCGCCAACGGGCACCTGATCGGTCAGATTGGCGAGATCCACCCGCGGCTCCGGCGGAAGCTCGGGCCTCGACGCCACGGCGTTCTATCTGGAGGTCGCGCTCGACGCGATCGCCGGCGAGCGGCGCGCGGTCCGCAGCGTGGCCCCGCCGCGCTTCCCGGCCTCGTCGCGCGATCTCTCGTTCTGGATCGACGCGGACGTGACCGCCGACGCGCAGCGGGCCCTGCTGGCGTCGGCCGCCGAGCCTCTCTTGCGCGATCTGGCCGTCCTCGAGGACTACCGGGATCCGCGCTACGCGCCCCCCGGGAAGAAGGGGATGCTCTGGACGCTGGTCTACCGGGCCGAGGATCGGACCTTGACCGACGTCGAGGTCGACGCCGCCCACGCCCGGATCGTTTCGACGTTGAAGACCGCCCCTTCGGTCGTCCTCCGGCAGTAGGCCGCCCGAGCTCAGCCGGGCGGCGGCCCGAGAGGCCGACCAAGAGGCCGACGAGGGCGGGGGCCTTTGCGGCCGCTTTTCAGCCCTGCCGGTTCGATGATATAGAACGTATGGTCATGACGAAGGCCGACATTGTGGAGAACGTCTACGAGAAGGTGGGTGGGTTCTCGAAGAAGGAGGCCGCCGAGATCGTCGAGACCGTGTTCGACACGATCAAGGAGACGCTCGAGCGCGGGGAGAAGATCAAGATCTCCGGCTTCGGGAACTTCGTGGTGCGCGACAAGAACGCGCGCGCCGGGCGCAACCCCCAGACCGGCCAGGAGATCACCATCAGCGCGCGCCGCGTGCTGACCTTCAAGCCGAGCCAGGTCCTGAAGAACGTCCTCAACGATTGAGTCGGCGGACGCTGAGGCCCCGGAAATGAGGCCAGGAAAATCGCCCCGCCGCGCGACACCGACCGACGGCTCGGGGATCCCGGACAAGCCCTACTTCAAGATCGGCGAAGCGGCCCGTCTGTGCGGCGTGAAGCCCTACGTCCTTCGCTACTGGGAGACCGAGTTCAAGTCGGTCAAGCCCCAGAAGACCCGCTCACAGCAGCGCCTCTACAAGCGGCGCGACGTCGAGCTGCTGCTCAAGATTCGCCACCTGCTCTACGACAAGCGCTACACCATCGAAGGGGCCCGCACCCGCCTGCGCGCCCTCGGCCACGACGAGGAGGGGCCGGTCCCCGCGCAGCCCGCGGCCCAGACCGGAATCGCTCCGGAAACGCTACGAAAGATCAAGCAAGGGCTTCAAGATCTGATACGTATCTGCGCGGACGAGAGCTAAAAAGAGAACCTAGAGACAGCTTAAGAAAACTAGTCGCGGGGCGTGGCGCAGCCTGGTTAGCGCACCTGTCTGGGGGACAGGGGGTCGCTGGTTCAAATCCAGTCGCCCCGACTAATGAAGATGAGTGACCAGCCGCTGATCCTGCTGACGAACGACGACGGGGTGGGGGCGCCGGGGATTCGTGCGGCGCGGGAGGCGCTGGCGACGATCGGGCAGGTGATGGTGGCCGCGCCGGATCGCGAGCGGAGCGCCGCCTCGCACTCGATCTCGCTCGACCGGCCGCTGCGCGTCGACGAGATCGAAGAGGGCGTCTTCTCGATCGACGGCACGCCGGTCGACTGCGTCTACCTGGCGCTCATGCACCTCGTCCCGCGCCGGCCCGCCCTGGTGGTCTCGGGGATCAACAACGGGTTCAACCTCGGCTCGGACGTCTTCTACTCGGGGACGGTCGCGGGCGCCGTGGAGGGGGCGCTGCGCGGCGTGCCGGCGCTGGCGCTGTCGCTCGAGCGGCGCCGCCCGCAGGACTTCTCGCACGCGGCGCGGTTCGGCGCGGCGCTGGCCGAGGAGATCCTCCGGCGTGGCGACAAGGCCATCCCGGACGCCTCCCTGCTCAGCGTGAACCTGCCGGCCGGCCCGATCGCCGGCTACCGCGTGACCTTCCTCGGCCGCCGCGTCTACCGCGATCAGGTCGAGGTGCGGCAGGATCTGCGCGGCCGCGCCTACTACTGGATCGGCGGCCCGGAAGAAAACGCCACCGATCTGCCGGGCTCGGACCTCAGCGCCGTGCGCGATGGCCTCGCGTCGGTGACGCCGCTCGGCCTCGACCTCACGCACACCGGTCTCATCGGCGAGCTCGGCAACTGGCAGGTGGGGAAATTCGTGCACGCCGCGATCGAACGCGCTAAGAGTTAGGGATCGTCATGGACGAGACGCGGGGGGGCAAGGGAGGTGGCCAGGGCGGTGACGGCCAAGGAGACGGCGACGACGACAAGTTCGCCCGAGCGCGGCGCGCGATGGTGATCGAGCAGCTCGTCCATCGTGACATCCGAGATCCGCGCGTGCTGGGGGCAATGGGCCTCGTGCCTCGCCATCGCTTCGTCGACGCACGTCTCGCCGGGATGGCCTATGACGACCGTCCGCTGTCGATCGGGCACGGCCAGACCATCTCGCAGCCCTACATGGTGGCGCGCGCCACCGAGCTGGCGGAGGTTCACGCCACCGATCGCGCGCTCGAGGTGGGGGCGGGCTGCGGGTACCAGGCGGCCGTCCTCGCCGAGCTCGCCGCGGAGGTGTTCGCCATCGAGATCGTCCCGGCCCTCTGCACGCGCGCCCGCCGCGTCCTCGCCGAGATCGGCCTCGGCAACGTGACGCTCGACGCGTTCGACGGCGGCGGCGGCTGGCCGGCGCACGCCCCCTACGACGTCATCATCGTCTCCGCCGGCGCGCCCCGCGTCCCGCCGCTCCTGGCAGCGGAGCTGACCGAAGGTGGCCGTCTCGTCATTCCGCTCGGCGGCCCCGAAGAGCAGACGCTGGCGCTGGTCCGCCGCACGGGCGACGACTTCACAATCTCCTACGACACGCGCTGCCGATACGTCGACCTCCTCGGCCGGTTCGGTGTCGGTGGCGGCGCGCCGGTCGCTTAGTCCGCGGCCTCGGGCGGCCATCCTCGACCCCCGGGCCGTCGCCTGCGCGGGTTTGCTCCTCTTCTTGGGATGTCACGGCGATCGGCCGCCGATGCATCCCACCAACCCACCCGGACACTGGTATGTGGTCGAGGCGGGGGAGACGCTCGACCTCATCGCCAGGCGCGCGGGGGTCCCGCCCGAGGACATCCTGGAGCTGAACGGCTTCGAGAGCGCGGCGTTGGTGAAGCCGGGAACGTTGTTGTTCGTGCTGACCGGGAGCGCGTCCGACGGGACGTCATCACCGGGAGCCGCCGTGAGCGGCCTCGGGACGGCGCCGGCGCTCCGCTGGCCGCTGACGACGATCCGCATCCTGGTCGGCTCGCCCTTCGGCGCCCGCTGGGGAAAGCCACACGAGGGGATCGATCTGCCGGCGCCGGTCGGCACGCCGGTGTTCGCGGCGGCCGACGGCCGCGTGGTCTACGCAGGGGCCGCGATCCGCGGCTACGGCAATCTCGTCGTGCTCAAGCACGCCGGCGATCTGCTGACCGCGTACGCGCACAACTCCGTCCTCTTGGTGTCCCAGGGACAATCGGTCCGGGCCGGCGACCGCATCGCGCTGGTCGGCCAGAGCGGGCACGCCACCGGGCCGCACTTGCACTTCGAGGTCCGAAGCGGGCAAATTCCTCGTGATCCGATGAGCTACCTACCGCCGCTGGGAGACCCACCATGAGCGCGCAAGACGCAGACCGGCAGCTGGATCCGCGCCTGGCGCTGCTGCGCGCCCGCGTGCGCGAGATCCCCGACTTCCCGAAGCCGGGGATCCTCTTCCGCGATCTGACGCCGCTGATGGGCGACGGCGCGGCCTTCCAGCAGACCGTCGAGATGCTGGCCGAACGGCTCGCGCCGCACCGGCCGGAGATCGTCGTGGCCGTCGAGTCGCGAGGCTTCATCTTCGGCGCGCCGGTGGCCGCTGCCCTGCGGATCGGGTTCGTGCCGGTGCGCAAGCCCGGGAAGCTCCCGTTCCGGATCGCCAGCCGCAGCTACGCGCTCGAGTACGGCACCGACACGCTGGAGATCCACGCCGACGCCGTGGTCGAGGGGGCGCGCGTGGCCATCGTCGACGATCTGCTGGCGACGGGGGGCACAGCTGCCGCGACGCTGGAGCTCGTCCGCGAGCTCGGCGGCGAGGTCGCGGTCCTGGCCTTCGCGGTCGAGCTCGGCATGCTGCGCGGCCGCGAGCGCCTGGCCGGGACGCAGATCGAGTCGCTGCTCGTCTACTGATGCCTGTCCGCGGCCGCTTCGCCCCGAGCCCCACCGGCCAGCTTCACCTCGGCAACGCCCGGACCGCGCTCTTCGCCTGGCTGGACGCCCGCAGCGCGGACGGCGCGTTCCTGATGCGGATCGAAGATCTCGACCGGGCGCGGGTGCAGCCCGGCGCCGAAGCACGGGCAACTCGCCGAGCTCGCCTGGCTGGGGCTCGACTGGGACGAGGGGCCCGACCGCGGCGGTCCGTTCGCGCCGTACCGGCAGAGCGAGCGCACGGCGCGCTACGACGCCGCGATCGAATCCCTGCTCGCCGCGAAGCGGGCGTTCCTCTGCGCCTGCTCGCGCGCCGACGTGGCCCGCGCCGCCAGCGCGCCGCACGATGACGCCGCCGCGGAGCCGCGCTATCCGGGGACCTGCCGCGACGCCGTCCCCGCCGATGTCATCGCGCGGGCGTCGGCGCAGGGGCGGGCGCCGGCCGTGCGGTTCGCGGGCGGCGGCGCGCGGATCGACTTCGTGGACGAGGTTCACGGGGCGGTGGCCAGCGAGGCGGGTGGCGTCGACGACTTCGTCCTGCGCCGTGCCGACGGCACCGCCGCCTATCAGCTGGCCGTGGTGGTCGACGACGCGGCGATGAAGGTGACGCGCGTCGTGCGCGGCGACGATCTGCTGCGCTCGACGCCACGGCAGCTTGCGCTCTACCGCGCGCTCGAGCTGGCGCCCCCGGCCTTTGCGCACGTTCCCTTGGTGCTCACACCAGGCGGTGAGCGTCTGGCGAAGCGGACCCGCCCGGCGACCCTCGCCTCGCTCCGCGAACGGGGAGTCGCGCCCGAGACCGTCGTGGGCGCGCTGGCCGCCTCGGCAGGTCTTCGCCCGCCCGGTCGGTCGCTGCCGGCCGGCGCGCTCGTCGACGGGTTCTCGCTGGCGGCGCATCGCCCGCGAGCCTGTGGTGGTCGACCTGCCTTAGCCGGGCCCTGGAAAGGCCAGGGAGAAGAGCGCGCGGGACGCGGCTTCAATCTCCGCCATCACGACGGCGGGCGCGCCGAGAATCGCCGCCTTCCCGGCCGCGATGTGCGCCGCCACCTCGGGCTCGACGACGGCGGGCAGCTCATCCTCGTCGAGGAGCTCGAGCCGTCCGCCCGGGGTCGCCAGCACGTCGACCACCAGATCGCGCCACTCGAGCTCGGCCTCCGCGATCCGGGTGCGGTCGGCGAGGTTGAAATAGAACCCCAGCGTCCGGCGGCCGGCGTCGAGCCAGTGGTACACGTTGTAGAACCGCTCGGTCCAGAAGTGGCCGAAGCTGACGGTGCCCGCCGGCAGATCGACGCCGTGAACGTGCATCGGCGCCGGCGCGATCCAGAGCAGGACGGCGTGCCCGCTGCCTCCGGCGAGGCGCAAGCAGTCGAAGCGCTTCTCGCCCCCCGCCAGGGTCTTCTTGATCTCCACGACGGGGACGAGCGGCGGCATGGCGGTCACCGACGATAAATCTGACGACGGTCCGTCGACAAGAAAGGTGGTCAGCGCGCGCCAGCGACCGCCAGCGGAAGCCGGACGTCGGGCGCGGCCAGAGGACGATGGTCCCCGACGGGGCGCGTCTCCGCGACGGCGCGCGCGACGCCGGCTGCGGCGCAGACGAACGGGTCGGTCCCCGTGTAGCTGCCCGAGGCGTTGTAGGCGGCGCCGCGATCCCGCGAGCAGAAGGACTTGTCGGGGCAGGGGGCACAGGCCGGGTAGTCGGCGATCTTCAGCCCGCGGATCCGTTCGAACACCGGCGAGCTCCGCCAGATCTCCCCGAACGGCTGCTCGGCGCACGTTGCCGGCCGTCCAGGGGACGGAGACGCAGGGGAAGACGTCGCCGCGCGCCGAGATGGCGGCGTTGCCGCGCGCGCAGTTGCAGGGGAACGCCGCCTCGTCGACGGTACGGCTCCCGTTGGGGATGAGGTCGCCGAGGGGGCCCTCGGTAGAGCGCCGCCAGCTCGGCCTCCGTGATCCGCAGGGCCAGGCTCCCCTGGCTGCCGTCGTGGCGGGCCGTGACGGTGAGATCGAGCAGGTAGGGGAACCCCCGCGCGTCGCACAGCGCCCGCATCGCCCCAACCTCATGCACGTTGGGGCGCATGACGATCAGCTTGAGGCGCACCGCCACCCCCTGGGCGCGCAGCCGCTCGGCGCCGTCGAGCGTGCGGCGCCACGAGCCGCGAATCTGCGTGACGGCGTCATGCACCTCGGGCGTCGCGCCATAGACGCTGATGCTGACGCCCAAGAGGTTGCGATAGCTCGCCAGGCGCGCCGCCACGCCGGGACGCAGCAGCGTCCCGTTGCTCAGCATCTGGACCGCCAGGTTGAGCTCGCGCGCGCGGTCGAGCACCGGGAAGAGGTGCGGCGAGCTCAGGACCTCGCCGCCGGTGAGCGACAGGAACAGCGTCCCCGCCGCGCGCAGCTCGCCCATCACGCGGAAGATCTCGTCCAAGGACAGCTCGGCGGCCAGCGCGGCGGCCGGCGACGCCGTGTCTCCCGGGCCGCAGGCCGGGCCGGCGGTGTCGCGGTCGAAGTTGTAGCAGTGCAGGCACCGGATGTTGCACTTGAGCGTCAGCTCGAGCGAGACGTTGAGCGGGATCATCCGCTCGTAGGCCATGCTCTGCAGCTGGCTCACCACCGCGTGCTCGCCAGCCGGTGCCTGGATCGCGTCGTCCTGACAGCGCGGCGCGGAGTCCCTGCGCGGCGCAGCGCCCCGCGGTGCGGAGTCCATGCGTCAGGCCGCCCCGACGTCGACCAGGAGGCCCTTGTCGCGCAGCCCGTTCAGCAGCTCCTCGACCCCCGCGCGCACCGCCTCCGGCGTCGCGTCGTACTCCTCGGCGAGCGTCTCCGTCAGCTCGTCGAGCGTGGAGGACGACGCCAGGAGCTCCCAGACGCGGGCCGCCGTGTCGTTCAGCAGGTGGACCTCGCGGGTGCGCGGGTCGACGACGATGGTCTCCTCTTCCAGCTTCTGAAACGGAAGCCCTGGATCGCGCTTGTAGGTCATCGCCCGGCCATCTTCAACATGGGGATCGCGACCAGTGGGCCGAAGCTGCGGGCCAGATCGCCGACCCGCCCCGGCAAGGGCAGGGTCTTGCCGTCGCGGGCGACGAGCGTGACGCGGCCGAGCAGCTCGCCGCCGATCTCGGCGTCACGCGCGCCCGCCGTCGACAGGCGGCGGCAGGCGAGGGCGTCCTCGTCGGCGGTCGCCCCGGGCACCCAGGAGAGGACGACGTCCCCCGGCGCCAGCGGCGCGCCGAGGCCGGGCGTCTGGACCGCGAGCGACTCGCCGCTCTTGAGCCAGGCCCCTGCCGGCCCCTTCGGTCGGAAGGCGTACGACCGCTGCTTGCGCAGGAGCGCCCGGAACTCGGAGATGAGCTCGCGTGCGTTGGCGGGTGGCACCGCGCGCGTCACCTCGGGGCCGAGGTGCGGGCCCGAGCTTGCGGAACACGGTCGCCGTCGGCGCCGTGCGGGTCAGCGACGCCTCGACCGAGCGAACCTCGGCGCAAAGCTGGACCGCCACCGCCAGGCTGCGCTCGACCGACGCGCGATCGGTGGTGAAGCCCAGGAAGCAGCCGAGCAGGCGCAGCGTCGCGTCCGAGGAGGTGATCGGCGTCATCGCCACCTCACGCGCCTGATGGAGGAACGCGACGGTTCGCAGCGGCCAGCTGCGCATCGAGATGCCGCCGCGGGCGAAGTCGCCCCAGAACGGCGTCCCGAACACGCGCCAGCCGTCGTCCAGCCGGCGCACCGCCACGAGCTCGTCCGACAGCACGTCGTCGGCGTCCGGCGCCTTGCGGGCGAGCGTGCTCTTGCCGGCGCCGCTCACGCCCGGGAAGATCACCCCGATCGCTGCGTGCCGCAGCCCGCAGCCATGGATGAGCATCCCGCCCACGCGCGGCAGCAGCGTCGCGTAGATCACGCGCAGCAGGCAGTCGAGCGCGAAAGGGCTCGCCTCACAGCGGGCCTCGCCGCGATAGCTGACACCGCGATAGCCGATCCTGCGATAGCTGATGCTGCGCTCGCCGACGCCGCCGCGACCGGGCGTAGCCCGCGGCGCCGACCGTCCTTGGAGGCGCGCCCGAAAGTCCCAGCGCTCGGCCACGATGGTGCGCCCCTTGGCGGTGACCTTCAGGGGGTGCGCCTCGGTCTCGGCCAGGCGCTTCGAAGCCGAGGCGCCGGGCGCGGCGAGCGGGTCGAGCGCGAGCCGGAGGCTGAAGTCGCTCGCCCCGCGGCTCCCGGACGGCAGAATGAACGCGCCGTAACGCGCCCGGACCTGCTCGAGAAAGACCGCCTGGGCGCCCTCGATCGACAGATGGCCGACGATGCCGCCAATCGAAAGCGAAAGCGACAGGGTCAGCTTCTCGGAACCGCCGGCGGTCGGTCTCGTCATGACATCTTCGGGAACTGCTCGCACGATTCCATCCCGGGACCGTTCTTGCCGCAGGCCAGGCTGTTCGACTCGAACAGGCGGCCACTCTTGATGCGCGGCTTTTGCCAGGCCTTCTTGGCCGGCCCTGTCGGTTTTCTTTTCGCTTTGTTTGCCACGATGACGGTCCGTTCTTCTTGCTAGCGCTTTGCGAGGGCAGCCTTGGCGGCGGCACGGACATCGTTCGCCGGATCGTGCGGCGCTCGCCTTGTGCAACTCGGCGACGGCCGGCGCCGCCGCGGGGCCGAGCTCGCCCAGCGCCCAGGCCGCGTTCTGGCGCACGTAGGGGCTCTTGTCCGTGAGCAGCCGCCGGTAAAGCGGCGCCTCAGCCGCGTTCTTGAGCTTCCCGAGCACGCGGGTCGAGAAGGCGCGCACCCGCTCGTTTGCATCGCTCTCGGCGCTCGCGGCCAGCGCGGCCGTGAAGCGGTCCGGCGTCTGGCGGAACGTCAGATCGAGCGCGATGACCGAAGGGGCGTCTTTCATCAGGATCGCCGTTCGCCAGCGTCCCATCGCGCCCTCGACCTGGGTGGCGATCATCTCCGGCGTCTCCGGCGGCGGGGGGAGCCTCGCGCCCGCCGCCGCGAACGGCCGTGATGAAAAGCCCTGGAACCTGTCGTCATTCGCCCGCTCGGCGCCGAGCGGGTGCCGCCAGCTGGTGCCGCGATCCCGCAGCGCAAACCAGCCCAGTCCCGTCAGCAGTACGACCGAGCCGGCGACGATCCACCGTTTGTCTCCCATTATTTCCTGCCGGTCGCCGGTGGTTCTCCGCGAATCTCGTTATCTTATCGTGGCTTCTGGCCGAAGGCACGATTCTGACACTCCCTACATCGTCCGGCTGGGAACGAGACTTGAATGCGCGGTGTCGGTCGATCTTTCTCGGCCGGCTGGGCAGGTGGTACAACTGGCCGCGCATCGAAAGCGTCCCACGACAGCCCCGAGGTAAGTCACCGAAATAACTTGCACGGCCCCGTAGCTCAGGTGGATAGAGCGGCGGTTTCCTAAACCGTAGGTCGCCTGTTCGAATCAGGCCGGGGTCACGCTTCAGCTTTTACGTCTGGGAGCATTGATCCCGATCGATCTCGGATCTATAGAGAGCACGAAGCGAAGCCCGCGCAGCGCATACGTGAACCCAATGGCCACGAAACCGTCGTCCGCCGGACCCGGTCCGACCTCAACCCTGCGTCCCGCGGTGTTGATCGTCGAGGACGATCATGACGTGGCGCTGACCATCAACGACGTGGTCGAGGACAGCGGCTACCGGGCCATCTGCGCCGGCAACGGCCGCGAGGCGCTGCTCCTGCTCGAGGACGAAGTCCCGGCGCTGATGCTGATCGATCTGTTCATGCCGGTGATGAACGGGGTCGAGCTGCTCAAGGTCATCAAGAAGACGCCCAGGCTCGCGTCGATCCCGCGGGTCATCATGACAGCGGCCAACGACCAGATGATCGGCGTGCGCGAGGACGTCACCGTGCTCTACAAGCCGGTCGACTTCGACGCGCTGACGCGGCTGCTCCACCGTTACTGCGAGCCCGCCGCGTCGGCGCGCATCCAATGACGCCCGCCGCGCGCGGCGGGAAGGCGCGGGGAGCTCGGGGCGCCCAAGGCGTTGCGCCTCTCGCGCTCGTCGCCGTCGCCGTCGTGGGGCCCGCGGCGCTCGGCTGTCACCGCGACCCCTCGCTGGGACCGCCCGATTCGTTCGCCGTCTACGCTCCGCTCGAGGGCGCGGCCGCGCGCAGCCCGGCGGGCCTCGCCGTGGTGTCGACCGTGGCGCCCGACGATCCGCGCGCCGCGCCGCTCTACCAGCAATTGATGGCCGGGTTCTCCGGCGAGGTGCTGCGCACCGACTACCTGGCCAAGCAGCTGGTGCGCGACGCCAACGTCGGCGGCAAGCGGTTCCCGGACGCCGATCGCGCAGCAGGCGGCGCAGCCGACCGCCTTCATCGTCGGCGGCGCGGTGGGCGACAAGACCGGGCGGGGGCTGGCGCTGAAGGGGACCTTCGGCGGCGTCGAACGAGCACGCCGACGTCGCCTGGATCGCGCTCCCCGCCTATCCGGATCAGGACCGCGCCTTGCCCCAGACGCTGGCCGGCCTCCTCGGGTACGAGGCCGCCGCGCGGGTCGCGGCCGGCGCCCCGAGCCCGCCGCCACGTCCGCTGCTGGACGGCTACGCCTCGGCGCTGGAGGTGATCGCGCGCGAGTGGCGGATGGGGGAGGGGCCCGCCGGGACGCTGCCGGCCGACGCGGGCACCAGCGCCCAGCGCGCGCTGTTCGCGGCCGTGCGGGAGAACCGCTACGTCCTCGGCGCCGACGGCGCGCCGCGCGCGGCGGCCGACCTGCTGGAGGATCCCGGTGTGGCGGCGACCGTGCTCTACCGGCTGGCGCAGTCGAAGACGGTCGGGCGCAAGATCGCGCCCGCCGAGGTCTACGCGCCGTTCGTGACCGACCGCATTCCCGCCGGCGTCAGCCCCGCCGCCGTGCTCGGTCCGTTCCGGAACTTCCAGGCCAAGCTGCTGTCGGCCTGGGGGCGCGCCGTGCTCGAAGGGCGGCCGCCGCGCGACATCGGCGACCTCGTCGAGGCCTACGCCCGCGCGCTGCCCGCCGAGCGCGCCGACGTCATCCGCATCTTCGTCATCACGACCTACGGCGCGACCGTGAAGCCGGGCGGGGTGCGCCCGCCGACCGCCGACCCCGGGACCGCCTTGCCCGAGCTGACCGCGCTGGCGGCCGAGGTGGCGGCGGGAAAACTCTCCTGCCGGGCGGCGCTGCCAATCCCCTGACTTGCCCCTGCCTTGCCGCGCCTGCCTTTGCCCCTCACGTGGGCGTAGCGCCCGGGAGCGGTTGCGGATAGATTCCGCGCTCCATGAGCAGCTTCTGGAACGGCCGGCGGGTCGTCGTCACCGGCGGCGCCGGCTTTCTCGGCAGCTTCGTCGTCGGGCGGCTGCGCGCGCCGGCGCGCTGGTGACCGTCCCGCGCTCGGCCGACTACGATCTCGTCGATCGCGCGGCCGCCCGGCGCCTCCTCGCCGACGCGCGGCCCGACATGGTGATCCACCTGGCGGCGCAGGTGGGCGGCATCGGCGCCAACCGCGCCAACCCGGGACGCTTCCTGTTCGAGAACGCCATGATGGGCCTGCAGCTCTTCGAGGAGTGCCGGCTCGCCAAGGTCCCCAAGCTGGTCGCGCCGGCACCATCTGCGCCTACCCGAAGTTCGCGCCGGTGCCGTTCAAGGAAGACGATCTCTGGAACGGCTACCCCGAGGAGACCAACGCCCCCTACGGCCTGGCCAAGAAGATGATGCTGGTGCAGTCGCAGGGCTACCGCGAGCAGTACGGCATGAACAGCGTCGTGCTCTTCCCGGTCAACCTCTACGGGCCGCGCGACAACTTCGACCTCGAGTCGTCGCACGTCATCCCGGCGATGATCCGCAAGTTCGTCGGCGCGCGAACCCGCGGCGAGCCGGAGGTCAGCTGTGGGGCGACGGCTCGCCGACGCGCGAGTTCCTCTACGTCGAGGACGCCGCCGAAGGGATCCTGCTCGCCGCCGAGCGCTACGATCGAGCGAGCCGGTGAACCTCGGCAACGGCGTGGAGATCACCATCCGCGACCTGGCGGCCAAGATCGCCAAGGCCGCCGGCTACGAGGGGCGCTTCGTCTGGGACACCAGCAAGCCGAACGGCCAGCCGCGGCGCCAGCTGGACGTCACGCGCGCCCGCGAGCGCTTCGGCTTCGTGGCCAAGACGTCGTTCGACGACGGCCTCCGCGCCACCGTCGAGTACTACGAAAATAATCAAAAGGAGATCGAGAGTCGATGAAGCGCGCGCTGATCACCGGCATCACCGGGCAGGACGGGTCGTACCTGGCCGAGCTGCTGCTCGCAAAGGGGTACGAGGTCTACGGCGTCGTCCGCCGCTCGAGCTCGTTCAACACCGAGCGGCTCGATCGCATCTACCAGGACCCGCACGTGGCGGACTACCGGCTGCGGCTCGTCTACGGCGATCTCGACGACGCCAGCTCGCTCAACCGCGCGCTCCGCACCGTGAAGCCCGACGAGATCTACAACCTCGGCGCGCAGAGCCACGTGCGCGTGAGCTTCGACGTCCCCGAGTACACCGCCTCGACGGTCGCGCTCGGCACGCTGCGCCTGCTCGAGGCGATCCGCGAGTCGGGCCTCGACAAGAGCGTGCGCTTCTACCAGGCGTCGTCGAGCGAGATGTTCGGCGGGGCGGCGCCGCCGCAGAGCGAAGCGACGCCGTTCGAGCCCCGCAGCCCCTACGCCTGCGCCAAGGTCTTCGCCCACCAGCTCTGTCAGAACTACCGCGAGGCCTACGGGATGTTCATCTCCTGCGGCATCCTCTTCAACCACGAGTCCCCGCGGCGCGGCATCCCCTTCGTGACCCGCAAGATCACGCGCGCCGCCGCCCGCATCAAGCACGGGCTCGACAAGAAGCTCTACCTCGGCAACCTCGACGCCAAGCGCGACTGGGGCTTCGCCGGCGACTACGTCGAGGCGATGTGGCTGATGCTCCAGCAGGACAAGCCCGACGACTTCGTGATCGCGACCGGCGAGTCGCACTCGGTGCGCGAGGCCCTCGACGTCGCGTTCGGGGCGCTCGGGCTCGACTGGAAGAAGTACGTCGAGATCGATCCGCGCTACTTCCGTCCGACCGAGGTCGACCACCTTCATGGCGACCCGGCGAAGGCGATGAAGGCCCTCGGCTGGAAGCCAAAGGTCACCTTCAAGCAGCTCATCGAGATGATGGTCAAGGCCGACGAGGAGGACGTGCGCCTCACGCTCCAAGGCCGCACCCCGAGCGCGTAGTCGCGCGTCTCAATGAGCGACGCCTCGACCCTGATCGTCATCCCGACCTACAACGAGCGGCGGGTCCTCGCGGACATCGTCGCGGCGGTCCGGGCGGCGGTGCCGGCGGCGACGCTCCTCATCGTCGACGACAACTCGCCGGACGGGACCGGGGCGCTGGCCGACCAGCTCGCGGCCCAAGCGCACGACGGCCAGGTCGAGGTGATGCATCGAAGCGCCAAGGAGGGGCTGGGGGCCGCCTATCTGGCGGCCTACAAGCATGCGCTGGCAGCGCCGCGCGGCTGGAAGCGCATCGTCCAGATGGACGCGGATTTCTCCCACGATCCCCAGGACATTCCGCGGCTCTTGCGAGCGTTGGATGAAGGCGCCGATGTCGCGATCGGGTCGCGTTACACAGCGGGCGGCGGGACCGAGAACTGGGGCCTCGGCCGGAAGATCATCAGCCGCGGCGGGGGGCTCTACGCGCGGCTGGTCCTGCGCGTCGGCGTCAACGATCTGACCGCAGGCTTCAAGGCCTGGCGCGCCGACACGCTGCAGGCCCTCGATCTCGACGCCGTGTCGGCCCACGGCTATGGATTTCAGATCGAGATGACCTACCGGGCAATCTGCGGCGGCTTCCGCGTCGTCGAGGTTCCCATCAAGTTCGTCGACCGCCGCGTCGGACAGTCGAAGATGTCCGGCAACATCGTCCTCGAGGCCGTGACGCTGGTCTGGGCGCTCCGGGCACGCATTCCGCGCCGCAAGACCCCCTGAGTCCCGGACCTTCGTCCCGGGTCACCGTCCGAAAACCGCTACCGACAGATCAGGTAGACCCCGAGCACCAGCACGAGCAACGCGGCCGACCCGAGCGTGAAGCTGCGCAGCCGCCGGGACGTCGCGCCGGTCAGCCAGCGCTCCGAGTCGAGCGCCTTCGGTTCCTTCCGGGTCCGACGGCGCCGCCGGACCTTGACCCGCTCCCGCACCCGACTTGCCGTGGGAACCGCGGCGCCACCGAAGCCGGACCGCGCATTCGACATTCGATCGCTCATTGCGAGGTCAAGGATGCTACAGCGGTTCCAAATCGCGATCTACCGAGCACCGCGGCGTGGCCCAAACAGCCATTTTCGAGCCGGCTGGCGCACCCGGGGACAAATGTCCGATAAGAAATATTCCGTCAACTAAACGCCTTCGAGCCCCTGGAGGGACCTGAAGCTGCAGCCCCCATGAAGAAGCCCCCCACTGCGCGACGCACGCCGTGGAGGGCCTTCCATCGAGGACGATGGCGATCGCGCGGAGGCCGCGGTCGCCGTTTGGAGACCGGCTACGAGGCCTTGACGCCCAGGTAGACCAGGATGCCGTGGAACAGCTGAGCGGCGGAGTTGTTGGCCGCCGTCATGAGGATGTTCTCGGCCGGCGCGCCGACGTACACGACGCTCGACGTCCCGGCGGTGCCGACGGCCTTTCGCCCAACGACGATGGGGATCGCCGCGGCGGGCGAGAGCGCGCCGTCGGCGTTTGACACCACCGTGCCGAGCACGTCGGTGCCCGTGGCCGGGTTGATGGTGTCGCCCGAGCTGCCGATCGGCTGGTCGCCGATGACCTGGAACACCTTCCCCGCGAGCGCGGTCCCGGTCGCGCCCGTGATCGTGTAGGTCGCGTGGTTGAGATCGCCATCGACCGCGGTGCCCATCGCGCCGACGTAGTTCGTCAGGAAGGAGTTCGTGTCCGAGGTCCAGTCCCCGGCGTAGAGGTCATAGACCATGTTCTGCGAGAAGATGATCAACGTGTGGCCACCTTGATCGAGCCAGGATTCGAGGATGGCCTGCTGCACCGGCGTGACCGTGGCGTTGATGGTGCCGAACGTCTCGCCGGTGTACCAGAGGATCGTCGAGTATCCACTCAAGTCAGTGGTGGCGGGCGTCGTGGCCGCGGCACCGACCGCCGGCACGACGAACGTGTTGAAGTCGATCGCTTCGCTCTGCAGGAGGCCGGGGAACAACTTGTCCGACACCGAGGGTGTGGCGTTGACGTCCGTCGTGTCCACGTTGTTCTCGCTGTAGTCCGCATCGACGAGCAGCGTCGTCACTGCGGCGCTGGTCACCTTGAGCGGCAGCGCGACGGTATACTGCATCGCCGCGGCGCCCGTCCCCGCCGTCGCCACCACGTTCATCGTGTAGTTTCCGGCCGCGACGCCGGTCGTCCCGATGTCGACGGTCAGCGTGGTCGAGCCCGCCGTGGCCGGGTTGGGCGCGAAGGCCGCCGTGACACCCGTTCCTGTGATCGTGCTCGGCAGATCGAGCTCGAACATCAGCGGATCGGTGAACGTCGTCGCCCCCGCGTCCCGATTGATGGTGACGGTGACCGTCTGCGTTCCCCCGAGCGGGAGCATCAGCGCCGTCGGCGCCAGGCTGAACGTAAATTCGCTCGACTGCACGCCCGCGCCGCCGGTTCCGTTCGTCCCCCCGGTGGCGGAGGTGCCGCCGGTGCCGGACGTGCCCCCGGTTCCCGTGGCGCCGTTCCCCCCGGTTCCGGTCTTGCTGTCACTGCTCCCCCCGCATCCGATGGTTGCGACCATCAAGGCGATGGATCCCAAGGAAGTGAGTCTCTGGATGTTCACGTGCGGTTCTTCTTTCTGTGTGGGTTTTCGTGGTGGGGGTGGCCCGCCCGTCCGCGCATCGGCGGATACACCTCAACCTTGAGCGGTGTGTGTCCCCGGCCCGCCACCGACGGTGGCCGCGGCGGCGGATGGTCCTTTCCCTCATTCGTCTGGAAACAACGACAGAGGCGCTGCGAAGTTCGCCAAAAAGTGGTGGGCTTCGGGCGGGAGCCTTGTGCTACCCTAGAGACGGAGCCCGATGGACTTCGACGAGTTCGAGCAGCTGGTTCTGAAGGTTCTGTTTGAGACCGATGTCCCGGTCACGGCGGCCCACGTCGCCTACCTCGGTCGGACCTCGGTGCGCACCGCGGAGAAGCACCTCGCGCGGATGGTCGAGCACGGCACGCTGAACGTGCGAACCAACGCCGCGGGCGTGGTCGAGTACGTCTATCCGGGACGGAAGCCAATCGCTGCGCGCGTCGGCGGCGACACGTCGCTGGGACCACCGCCGATCTCGACCGGTGATTCGTTCTTCCTGACGCTGCGGCCACGCCCGAGCCCGGTCACGGCGGTCATGCTCTCGATGCTGATCCCGGGCGCCGGACACATCTACGCCGGGCGTGCCGGCGCGGGCGTCGCCTGGATGGCGACGACGCTGATGGGTTACGCCTGCTGCTTCCTGCCGGGCCTGTTCCTCCACGGCCTCTGCCTGGTCAGCGCCGCGCAGAGCCGGCGCAGCGGAAGCTAACCGCGGGTTCGGCGGACGCCCCGCCGCGAGGACGTCGCGACGGCGAAGGTCCCGAGAGGTGCGCTAGCTCGGACGCGGCTCGCCGGTGGCGGGCGCCTCGAGGCTGTCTTCCTTGCGCTTCTTCAGCTGCCGGAGCTCGTCGAGCGCGCGCTGCACCGCCGGCGTGCTGGCCGCCCCGCTGGCTTCGATGGCCGCCACCGCGCCGCCCACGACCTGGACGTCGGTGATCACGCGCCCGCGAACCGCCTCATGCATCTCGCGGAACGACGTATAGAAGTCCTGCAGCTCGTCCCCTTTTCGCAGCCCCGACGGCGCCGGGTTCATCCGGTTGTCCCGCACGCGCCCGAACAGGCTGGAGATCTTGTAGAGCGGCCCCACCACCTTGTGCGTGATCAGGATGCCGACCGCGCTGATCGAGAGCACCAGCACGATCCCGAACCCGATGATCCCCCACAGGACGATCCGATCGCTGTTGGCGAACTGACCCTGGAGCTCCTGCGCCGTCGCCGGATCGGCCAGGCCGGTGAAGAGGATGATGCGGGAGATCTCGCGCGTCGCCTGGTACATCTTGAAGCCCAGTCCCGCGGTCAGGAAGATCGCGACGACGACGATCGTGGCTGTGTAGCGGAGCTGCAGCCCGACGTCGAGCAGGTAGTTCCGCATCTTGCGCTTGTACACAGGAGGACGCGCCCCTGCTGCTTCACTCGTGGTCATGACACCCTCCCGATCCACATATGCTTCGGTTTCTCTTGCTGCTGCATTCTCATCTATCCGCCTTGCGACTTGAAGAAATGTCCCAGGTCGTCGGCCAGCTGGCCCGCCGACGCCTCCAGGCAATCGCGCCGCGCGCTCTCCTTGTCGCGCGGCCGCGAGCCCGACTGCAGGCTGGCGCCCGCGTTGGTCCAGCTGATGATGCTCTTCGTCGGCCAGCGCGCCACCATCACCTTGACGTCGCAGTTCGTCTCGGTCGCCCCGCCCCCGACGATGTCCTCGAGCCGGGTGATGTTGCCGTCGATGAAGAACCCGAGCATCCCCGTCTTGGCGAAGTTGTGCTGATCGGTGGCGCTCAGTGACAGCGTCACCGACGGCAGCTTGCCCAGCTCGCTGCGCGAGCGCGTCGGCGATGATCTTCGAGGCGTCCGGCCCGGCCGACTTGACGCCCCCCGTGAAGGGGCCGAACACCAGGTAGATCTTGGCGCGCTTGTTGGCCCCGCCACCTGACAGCAGCGCCAGCGCGGCGGTGGCCTGCGACTTGACGAAGGCGTCGCTCTCCCGCCGCAACAGATCGCGCAACGGATCGGAGGCGGAGCCCTCCCCTATCTTGCCGAGCGACTGCGCGGCGATGCCGCGGACCGAGTTGTTCTGGTCGGAGAGCGCCTTGATGAGCGACGGCACGGCAGCGGAGCCGCCGACCTTGCCCAGCGTGAGCGCCGCGCTGACGCGCACCTTGTAGCTGGGATCCTCGACCACCGCCCGGCAGAGATCGTCGACGCTCACCCCCGCCCGGGCGCGGCCGGAGATCATCAGCAAGAGAGCGAGCGCAGCGGCGCTGACCAGCGCCCGGAGGGAGCGTCCGCCGATCATCGGCTGCCCTTCATCGGCTGCCCGTCATCGACGCTCCGCGCCCGCGCCGCGTTTGGGGCGCGGTCCGCTGCGCTGCCAGCCGAGCTCGAACACGAAGGCGCACCCCTTGCCCCCCTCGACCTCCTCGGTCCAGATCTTCCCCTCGTGCAGATCGATCACCGCGTGCGCCAGCGCCAGCCCCAGCCCGTACGTCGCCGAACCGTTGGCGCGCCGGCTGTACGGCTCGAAGATCCGCGACCGCTCGGCCGCGGCCAGGGGCAACCCGGGCGCCACGGCGCGAAAGCGCACGCCGCTGTCGGTCGTCCCGACCTCGATCGACAGGGTCCCGCGGGCCGGCACGCGGCGGAGCGCGCCCATCCCGAGATTCAGCATGGCCGCCGCGAGCAGCTCGCGGTCGCCGTAGAGCGCGCGCTCGTGCTCGGGACGGATCAGCGCGAACCCCTTCTCGGCGAGCATCGCGTGGCGCCGCAGCTCGAGGCCCACCTCGGCCGCCGTCTCGCCAAGAAACATCCGCGCCTCGCGCGGCACCAGCTGGCCGGTCTCGAAGCGGTCGTAGTCGATCACCGTCCGCATCGTCCCCTTGAGCCGCTCGAACACCCCCTCGGCGTCGGAGACGCTCTCGTCGAAGTCGCGGCGCCGTGGGTCGTCGGCAGGCGGAGCGAACTTGGCGAGGTAGTCGACGTTCGCCGCCAGCGCGGCCACCTGCCCCGTCAGATCGTGGAGGAAGTGCGACAGCCAGTGCCGGCGCTCGACGATCTCCGTCTGCTGGGTCCGCTGGCTCCGCTCGGCGCGCCGGTGCAGCGCCCGCGTCCGCAACAGCGCCCAGAGGCGGGCGCGGCGCTCCTGCGCGTCGGTCGACGGCGCGAACACCGCGTCGGCCCCCACCGCCAGGGCCCGCACCCGAAAGCTCCGCAGATCGTTGAGCGCGCAGACGATCACCGGCACGAAGTGCGTGCGCACGTTGTCCTTGAGGCGGGCGCACAGATCGACGGCGCCCGTGGGACGCACCCGATCGTCGACCAGCACCACGTCGGGCGGGTGCAGGAGCGCCTCCTCGAACCCGGCGTCGGCGTCGTCGGCGGTCCGGACCGTCAGCCCTTGAGCCCGCAGGAACCCGACGAGCGGGCGCGCGATCGTGCGGTCCGGCGCGACGATCAACCCTTCGGCCTCGCTCGGCAGCGGAAGCTCGTTGCGGTGGGTGGTTCTCTCGTCGGCGAGCATCTCGGCTAGAGCCCCGGACCATCATAGAGCAGCGTCGGATTTTGAGCCATCGCGTCGCTGGGATCGCGGACCGTCGTGCGCGTGTCTCTGCTGAACAAGGCGCCACCGGCATCGACAGACGGCGACCGAATCCCAACCCCAAGCAAGCAGTCCTCGAACGAATTTGGGATGAATTTGGCACGAACGTGACGTAATACAGCATTTATCCTACATGTACGTTTTTTGACTTCATTTGACGACAATGTAAGCTCAGGGCATGTCGATCATCGATTCCCCTTCCGGAGAGCGCACCACGGCCCCGTCCGACGAGTCGCTGGCCGATCAGCGGGCGCACCTGCGCTTCGACAAGATGTTCACCGTGCGGGTCGAGTCGCTGCTGTTCGGCGAGACCTACTGCATCGCGCGCAACGTCTCGGCCGGCGGGATCTTTCTCGAGCTGCCCGATCCGCTTCCGCTCGGCGCCTCGGTCCGCGTCTGCTTCCTCACCCCCGAAGGCACCGGCGAGGTCGTGGCGACCGGCGAGGTCAAGAACCACTACTTCATCAACTACACGCAGGCCGGCACCAGCCGCGCGGTCGCCGGGATGGCGGTCCGCTTCACCTCCTTCGAGAACGAGAGCCACCACGTGCTCGCCGATTGCCTCAATCGGATGCGCGTCCTTCACTGAGCGCGCGCTTTACTCCTCCGCCTGCGGACGGACGACGATGGTGTCCGAGAGATCGACGGTCGCGCCCGGCTCGATCGGAATCTCCACCTCGCGCGGACCGCTGATGATCGAGAGAACGCGCGTGCCGACCCGCACCGAGATCTCGTAGCGCCCCGGCAAGAGCGCCCCGACCGCGAAGACACCGTCGTGGTCGATCTCCCCGACCGCCTTGCGCGGCAACGCCAGCGGCGACTGACCGAAGAGGACCGCCCGCGTTTCGGGGTCCAGCGCCGTCCCGCCGCGCGTGATGATCCGCCCGCGAACGCGCGCGCCCTTGTGCGAGAGCCGCAGCTCGATCCGTGCATCGAGGTTGCCGTCGCTGATCTCGATCTTCTCCGGCGGGAAGACCAGCATTTCGCCCCGCCGCGCCCAGAGGTAGTACGTCCCGGGCTCGAACCGATCCTGCGCGAACTTTCCGTCGCCGTCGACGGCCCAGATGATCGGCGAGCCGGCGTTCCCGAGGCCAGCCGACGGGAGCGCGACGACCGTGGCGTTGGCCTGCCCCTCGCCATCGGCGTCGAGGACGCGCCCCTCGATGACGGCGGTGCGAACCAGCTTGAATCCGATCCGCGTGGCGGGCGCGGTGATCCCCCACTTGAGCATCTGGGGGAGCCATCCGAACTTCGAGGCGCGCAGGAAGTAGCGCTTCACGTCGAGGCCGCTGATCACGAACGACCCGTCGGGGAGACTCTGGGTCTCCCCGGCGGCGACCAGATCGTCCGGGCTGCGCACGGCGTTGATCGTCACCCCCCCGATCGGCTCCCCCGCCGTGCTGACGACGCGGCCGTGAATCGTCGACTCGGGCGCCAGACGAAAGTTGTGCAGCGTCGTCCCGGCCCGATCGATGTGCAGGTCGGCGATCTCCGTGGCGAGGCCGGTGTGGCTGACGCGGACCGAGTAGGTCCAGGGTCCGGCGCGCAGCCGGACGCGGAAGCTGCCGTCCTTGCCCGAGACCTCGTCGAGGATGGCCGTCCCCTGAAACCAGACGCGAATCTTCGCCCCCTCGACCCGCCGGCCGCCCTCGTCGGTGATCCGCCCCTGCACGAAGGCCTCGGGGCGATCGGCCGTGTCGCGGCGGAAGAGCTCGCGGCGAAACTCCTGCTCGCTCGGGAGCAGACAGCTCGGCACCGTCCGCCAGGGGACCGCGCACTCGGGGGTCAGCCGCGAGCAGAAGTCGACGCAGTCGCCCGGGTCCTTCGGATCGCAGAGCGACGGCGGGATGGCGTCGGGCTCGACCAGGGGCGGCGTCGGACCGCGCCCCTCGCACCAGATGCACCCCTCCGGGCGTTCGACGCAACGAACGTCGCGCACGTCGATGACGGACGTCGACATGTTGGGCGCGGCCGAGTGCCCGCGCGAGCGACGGCAGGACGGCAGCGCCGCCACCGCCAGCAAGACGCCGAGCGCGACCCGTTGCGCGATTCGTCTTTTCGCCACCCTGCCTTCCGTGTAGATCGATGAGGCGTTTTACTCAAGAGCGCTCATGACCCCACCCCTCTTCATCGTGCTCGAAGGGATCGACGGCTCGGGCACCACGACGCAGCTCGATCTCCTCGAACGTCATCTGCAAGGGCGCGGGCGCCGGGTGCACGCCACCCGCGAGCCGAGCACCGGCCCCATCGGCCGCCTGCTGCGGGAGATCCTGCTTGGCGGCCACAAATCGCCCGCGGGGGCGCCGGTCGACGGGCTGGCGATGGCGCTGCTGTTCGCGGCCGATCGGCGCGATCACCTCGCGCGGGAGATTGCCCCTGCGCTCGCCGCGGACGCCGACGTCGTCTCCGACCGCTACCTGCTCTCCTCGCTGGCCTATCAAGCGCAGGAAGCGGAGCGCGAGTGGGTCGCCGGCCTCGCGCGAGACCTGCGCGTCCCGGATCTGACCCTGCTCCTCGACCTGCCGGTGGAGGTGGCCGCGGAGCGCCGCCGCGCCGCGGGACGTCCCGAC
The DNA here is from genome assembly GCA_963819375.1 of uncultured Pseudomonadota bacterium. Lineage (GTDB taxonomy): Bacteria > Myxococcota_A > Polyangia > Fen-1088 > Fen-1088 > JADGRB01. The sequence continues at coordinate 933,745 of CAWFVU010000002.1, forward strand.
GAGCGCTACGACGCCGACTCCGTCCAGGCCCGGGTGGCGACGCGCTACCGGGAGCTCTGCGCCGGCGATCCGCGCGCCGTCATCCTCGACGCCGCTCGCAGCGTCGCCGAGGTCGCCAGCGCCATCGCCGCCGCCGTCGACCGACTGCTCTGACTGAGTCGATCGAAGGCGGGCTCCGCCCGGGAGGGGCGCAGCCCTTCCGCGCAGCGAGCGGAGCGGGCGCTCTTAGTGGTGCTTCTTGCCCTTGGCTTTTTTGGCCGCGTGCTTCTTGGCCGCGGGAGCGTGCGCCTTGGGGGCCTGCTCCTCGTCAGCCGCGGCGGCCGGCGCCTCGGCCGGTGCAGCAGGGGCCGCTGCCGCTGCAGGCGGCTTCGGTGCGGCGGCAGCTGGGGCCGCTGCAGGCGGAGGTGGCGGAGCAGGCGGCGTCGGCTGTGTAGGTACCTGGACCGGCGTCAGCGCGGCCGCGCTCTGCGCCACATGCTTGCCGCGAAACGCCAGGTACATCCCGACGACCACCGCCAGGACCACCGCCACCGCGGCGATGATGATGACGGTCCGCTTGCCGCCGCCAATCTCGCCCATCATCTCTTCGGCGCTCATCCGGTCGCCGGGGACGACGCCACCGACGGTGGGAAGCGAGGTGCTGGTGGCGCCAGAGCGAAGCGAGTACTTCTTGCGATCGTCCACCGAGACGGTGCCGTCGTCGCGGTAACGCTCCTCGAGCGGCTTCGCCTCCACCTCCGCGACGACCGCCTCGGGCTCCGGCGCAGGGACCGGCGCTGCGCCTGGACCCGACTTGGCCCGCGAGGCGTCGAGCTTGGCACGCGCGTCGGCGACCATCTGATCGACGTCCCCTTGCTTGAACCAGAGCGTCTCGCGGAAGGCCGCGGCGCCCGTCGCTTTCGCGGGGCCTGCCCCGCCTGCCGCTGCAGGAACCGCAGCCGGTGCGGGCGCGACCGGCGGTGGCGTCGCCTGCGCTCCGCTGTCGAGATGGTTTTGCCCGGTGACGGCGCCCGGAAGCCTCCCTGCCGCCGGCAGCGCCACCATCGTGGCCGCGACCGCTGCGCCGTGGGTCCGACGCGGCCCCGGCCCTTCGGCCGTCGCCCCCCCCGCCCCCGCAGGACGCGCGACCGGCGGCGGCGTCGCCTGCGAATCGTTCACCCCCCGCGCCTCCGAGGCGACCATCGCGATCGGGGCCGTCGCATTCGGTCCCGCGCCGCCCGGCGGCGGCGCACCGGCGCCGTTGGCCTCGGCGCGCGCGGCCAGCGCCTGGTTCACCAGCTTCTGCGCCTCGGGCGAGCCGCCCGCGAACATCATCGTCTTGGCGAAGCCGACGCCGCGCGCCGGATCGGCGGTCTGTGGCGCGACCGCCATCATCCCCGCCACGTCCGTCAGAAACTGCCGCATGGTCAGCGGGCGGCGGTTCGGACTCTTGTCCATCGCCTTGCCGATGACGCGATCGATCTCCGCGTTCAGTCCCTGCACCCGAAGGCTAGGCGGAACCGGCGCGCCCCTCATCACAAGTTCGAGGACGGCGCCGGCGCTCGCCCCTTCAACCGGCGGCTGGCCGGTCAGCATGAACAGAAGAATGCCGCCGAGGCTGTAGGTGTTCGAGCGCTGATCGACGAGCTTCCCCTCCGCCTGCTCCGGCGAGAGGTACTCGGGGACGCCGAACACGGTCTCGGTGACCGGCACAGGAGCCACGAAGTTGATCAGCTTCACCTGATCGCCCGCGCCGACCAGCACGTTCTTGGGTGCGAGGTCGTGGTGGACGACGCCGACCTTTTGACCCTCGAGCAGCGCCTCGCCGATCTGGGCGGCGACCTTCTTGGCGCGATCGAGCGAGAACGGGCCCGACGCGGCGACCACCTGGGCCAGCGTCTGTCCGTCGGCGAGCTCGCTGACGACGAACAGCTGCCCGTCGGGCTCCTTGCCGAAGTCGAGGATCTTGGCCAGCCGCGGGCTCTGGGCGCGCTGCAGCTGCTTGAGCTCGCGCTGCGACCGCTCCACCACGGCGGGAGAGGTCAGCACCGCGCGCGTGACGCGCTTGTAGGCGACGGTCGTGCCCGTCTGCCGGTCGCGGGCACGGAAGACCTCGCCGCTGCGGCGGCCGCCGATCTGCCCCTCCATCTCGTAGCGCGAAGCGGGCGCTTCCGAGATGATCTCCAACCTGCGCGGGCCCTCAGGCGTCGCGCACGTCTCTTGCGGACAGAAGTTGGAGTCTTCGGGATACTTGGTCTGGCAGTTCGGGCAGACTTTCATCCGGCTCTTGGCCTCACGACCTGGGGACGAGCAAGGGAAGTCGCCGATTCGTCGCGCGACGTCAAACCATAGTTAACGCACACTTCGTCGACAAGATCAATAAATTGGCCAATTAAGCTGACCAATACCCTGTCCAACATGAGCACCTATTCGGTGCACCGGTTCGTGCACCGTGCTCGGCTGGCAGGCCGACGTGCCTAGTCTTTTCCGGGCGTGCCGAGCTCGGCGAACAGCGCCTCGGCGGACGGGGTCGAGCGCTTCGACTCCACGGCCTTGCGCTTCTTACCCATGGTCGCGTGCTTGCGCACGCGGCGCTTCCAAGTCTTTCGTGTGTTCGAAGCCATCGCCGCGGCCTTCTATCACAGCCGGGTGGCCGAAACCACCCCTTGGATCGTTTCCAGGTTTCGGAGCACGGTCTTGAGCTGGTCGAGGTGCCCGACCGTGACCTGGAAGGTGTTCACGGCGCGGCCGTCCTCGGAGGTCCGACACCTCGCCTGGGAGATGTTGACCCCGTGCTCGGTGAAGGACTTGGAGATGGCGGCCAGCAGTCCCGGGCGGTCCGAACAGGTCACCTGGACCGCCACCGGACGGACGGCCTTGGACTCGTCATCCCAGGCGACCTCGACCCGGCGCAGGGGATCGAGGTCGAGGGCCTTCGGGCACTCGCGGGTGTGGATGACGACGCCGTGTCCGCGGCTGATGAACCCGACGATCGAATCGCCCGGGACCGGCGTGCAGCACTTGGCGAACTTGACCAGGATGTCGGCCTCACCCTGGACCTTGATGCCGCCGATCGAGCGCTTGAGGACGGGTCGGCGAGCGGCGGCCGGCGCTTCCGCCGCCGGCGCGGCCGGCGCTGCACCGTCGACCACGCGATCGACGAGGACCGCGTCGGCGGCGTGCCCCGGGCTGACCCTGCCGTAGCCGATCGCGACCAGCAGCTCGTCGGCGGTGCCGAGCCGCAGCCGTTGCGCCGCCGCGTCGAGGAGGCCATCGCGCTCCGCCGAAGCGAGCGAGGCGTCCTGCTTGCGCAGCTCACGCCCCAGCAGATCGCGCCCCATCTGGCCGCTGCGCTCGCGCTGCTCCATCCGGATGAAGTGGCGGATCTTGGTGCGGGCCCGGCTGGTGATGACGAACTTGAGCCAGTCCTTCGACGGCTTCTGGCTGGCCGAGGCGAGGATCTCCACCGTGTCGCCGTTGCGCAGCGCATAGCGCAGCGGAACGATGAGGCCGTTCACCCGCGCGCCCGAGCAGTGCTCGCCGACCTGCGAGTGGATGGCGTAGGCGAGATCGATCGGCGTCGAGCCCTTGGGGAGCGCCTTGACGTCCCCCTTGGGCGTGAAGACGAAGACCTCGTCCTGGAAGAGGTCGATCTTCACCGTCTCGATGAACTCGGTCGGATCCTTGAGATCGCGCTGCCACTCCATCAGCTGGCGCAGCCACGCGAAGGCCTTGCCGTCGTCGGCGCCGGGGGTCTTCTGCTCCTTGTATTTCCAGTGCGCCGCGATCCCCTGCTCGGCGATCCGGTGCATCTCCTGCGTCCGGATCTGCACCTCCATCCGCTCGGCGCGCGGGCCGATCACCGTGGTGTGCAGCGACTGATAGAGGTTCGGCTTGGGGAGCGCGATGAAGTCCTTGAAGCGCCCCGGCACCGGCGTCCAGTTCGAGTGGACGACGCCCAGCACGGCGTAGCAGTCGCGCACCGACTCGGTGAGCACGCGGAAGGCCAGCACGTCGTAGATCTGCTCCACGTCGCGGCCGGTCTTCTTCATCTTCTGATAGATCGACCAGAGGTGCTTGGCGCGGCCGTAGACCTGCGCCTTGATCTCCCCCTCGGCCAGCACCGTCTTCAGCCGCTCGACGACCTCGGTGATGTAGGACTCGCGCGAGCCGGCGGTCTCCGCCAGCCGCGCCGACCAGCTGATCGTGCTCGGTCGGATCGAGGTACTGGAACGCCAGGTCCTCGAGCTCGACCTTCATCCACTGGATCCCGAGCCGGTTGGCCAGCGGCGCGTAGATCTCCCGCGTCTCGCGCGAGATCCGCTCCTGCTTGTCGCGCGGCATGTGCGCCAGCGTCCGCATGTTGTCGACGCGGTCGGCGAGCTTGATCAGGATGACGCGGATGTCGCGCGCCATCGCCAGCAGCATCTTGCGGAAGTTCTCCGCCTGGCGCTCTTCCCGGGTGGTCCAGGGGATCTGGCCGAGCTTGGTCACCCCCTCGACGAGGAACTGGATCTCGGTGCCGAAGAGGCGGCCGATGTCCTCGGCGGTGGCGCTGGTGTCCTCCACGCAGTCGTGCAGGAGCCCCGCGCAGATCGACGGGACGTCGAGCCGCAGCTCGGAGATGATCCGCGCCACGCCGACCGGGTGGACGACGTAGGGCTCGCCCGAGCGGCGCTTCTGGCCGGCGTGCCGCTCGGCCGCGAAGGCGAAGCTGCGTTCGATGAGGCTGGTGTCGGCCGCGGCGTCGTAGCCGCGCACCTGCGTGCAGATCTCTTGAACCTCGTTCATTGGCTGGGAGGCTGCCCCCTCGTCCGCGCCTCGCCGCAGCAACGCGTGGCCGTAGTGCCCGCGCCGCGACCGCGCGCAGCGGGCCGCCACGTATATAGATGACAGCTCCTTGAGCGCGGTTTCGAGGTTGTCGTTCACCACCAGGAAGTCGTACTCGGCGAAGTGCTCCAGCTCGCGCGTGGCCGTCTGGAGGCGGCGCTCGATCGCCGTCGGCGAGTCGGTCGCCCGCCGCCGCAGCCGCCGCTCGAGCTCGGCCATCGACGGCGGCAGGATGAAGACGAGCACGCTCTCCTCCGGCCACTGGCGCCGGATCTGGGCCCCGCCCTGCCAGTCGACGTCGAAGAGGTAGTCCTTGCCGTCCTCGAGCGCCCGGTTGACGGTGTGGACGGCCGTCCCGTAGCGCGCGCCGTGGACCACCGCCCACTCGGCGAACTCGTTCCGGTCGACCATCCGGGTGAACTCGTCCTCGGTGACGTACTTGTAGTCGACGCCGTCGCGCTCGCCGGTCCGCGGCGACCGCGTGGTGTACGAGACCGAGAACTCCAGCCGCTCCTGCTCGGCCAGGAGGTGCGCCAGCGTCGTCTTGCCCGCCCCCGAGGGGGACGAAATCACGAGCAGGATGCCCTTGTGCGCTCCCAGCTCCTCGTCTGTCATCGGGGAAAGTCTATCATTGCCGTCGAGAACGGCCGAATCTCGCCGACCTCACTCGACGTTTTGGGCCTGCTCGCGCAGCTTTTCGAGCTCCGCCTTGGCGTCGATGACGACGGCGGCCATCTCCGCGTCCTGGGCCTTGGAGGCGACGGTGTTCAGCTCGCGACCGATCTCCTGGACCACGAAGTCGAGCTTTCGACCGACCGCGCCCTTCCCTTTCAGGATCTCCCCCAGGTGGCCGAGGTGGGTCTCCAGGCGGACCAGCTCCTCGGTGACGTCGAGCCGCTCGGCCATCAGCGCCACCTCCTGCGCCAGGCGCGCCGGCTCGATTGCGGTCTGCGCCGCCGAGGCGCTCCTGCAGCCGCTGGGCGAACTTCTCCGGCAGCGTCGCGGCCCGGCGCGCGCAGGCTCGCCGCCATCTCCCCGAGATGCACCCGCCGCGCCTCCAGATCGACGGCCAGCGCCGCCCCCTCGCGGGCCCGCATCGCCGCGAGCTCCTTGAGCGCCGCGGCCACCGCCGGCCGCAGCAGCTCCCAGAGCGTCTCGCCCGAGAGCGCGGAGCCGTGGCTGGCCCCGAGGTACGCGCCGACCGTCCCCAGCGTGACCGGCTCGGCGATCTTCAGCTCCTGGCGGAGCTGCTCGAGCACGCCGTAGAGCGCCCGCACCCGCGCCGCGTCGATCCCCGCCGAGGCGGCCGCCGACTCGTCGCGGATCAGCACCGTCACCGCGCCCCGCTCGACCGCCGCCCGCACCGCGCGCGCGATCTCGCTGTCGCAGAAGGCGTCCGATTCGCCGCTGCGGATCTTGAGATCGAGGCCGCGGTGATTGACGGAGCGGATCTCGACCCGCAGGCGGCGCTCGCCGGCGTCCACCGACCCGCGCCCGAAACCGGTCATGCTGAGGAGGCTCACCCCTTGGACTTATACCAGTCGATCGTGCGCCCGAGCCCCTCGGCGAACGAAACGCCCGCGGTGTAGCCGAGCCGCGCCCGCGCCGCCCCGATGTCGGCCCAGGAGTGCTTGATGTCCCCCGCGCGCTCGTCCTCGTAGACCGCGGCCACCTTTTGCCCCAGGAAGTCGCCGATGAGCGCGACCACCCGATTGAGGTCGGTCGCCTGGCCGCAGGCGATGTTGAAGACGCCGCCCGAGACGGCGCGCGCGTCGGCGACGGCCGCCTTGAAGTTCGCCTCGATGACGTTGTCGATGAAGCAGAAGTCGCGCGACTGCGAGCCGTCGCCGAAGATGCGCGGCTGCTTGCCCGCCAGCGCCGAGGTGATGAACTTGGGGATCACCGCCGCGTACTCGGAGGCCGGATCCTGCCGCGGCCCGAACACGTTGAAGTAGCGCAGGCAGACCGTCTCGACGCCGTAGGCGCGCGCGTAGATCTGCGCGTACTGCTCGCCCGCCAGCTTCGACCCGCCGTACGGCGAGATCGGCGCCGGCGGCATGGTCTCGATCTTGGGGAGCTGCGGATCGTCGCCGTAGGCGGCCGACGACGCCGCGTAGACCAGCCGGCGAATCCCCGCCCGCCGCGCCGCTTCGAGCACGCGCAACGTGCCGGTGGCGTTGGCGGCGTGGTTCTCGATCGGCTCGGCCATCGACTTCGGCACCGAGGGGATCGCCGCCTCGTGAAACACCAGCTCGACCCCATTGATGGCGCGGGCGAGCGCCCGATCGTCCAGGATGTCCCCCTCGACGAGCTCGATCTGGTCGGCGATGTCGGCGAGGTTCTCCCGCTTGCCGGACGAGAAGTTGTCGATGACGCGCACGCGATCGCCGCGCGCGATGAGCGCCCGGGCCAGCGACGACCCGATGAACCCTGCCCCGCCCGTGACGAGACAGAGGCTCATCGCCGAGCTCCGGCGACGACTATTTGTGGTGGAGCCGGGCTTCGACGGCGAAGCGGGAGATCATCTCCGCCAGCACCGGATCCGCGATCTTGGGCATCGCGGTCGAAATCGGCGGGTCTTCCAGCCCGTAGGCCGGGAAGGCCGCCAGCGAACGAACCGCCAGCCACGAAGCCAGGACGGCCGCCGGAACAATCCAGAGGATGCGTGGTTTTGCCGACATAGTCGTACAGTATCCTACCTGTGCGCAGCCGCAATTTTTTGCTCATCCTTGTAAGTTACGACGCGCTTACGGGAGCGGAAGTCCGGACAGGCCCGCACCGAGCGGGCCGCCGATCGTTCGCGGCGGTTGCCCGCGCGCGGTGAGGACGACGGCGCGTCCTCCGTCGGCTGATTTTCGATCGCGCGCGACGACTGGACAGCCGCCAGGGACCGCCACCGAGGCGACCGGCAACGCGCCTCCTGCCGTCAGGACGGCGAGCAGCGCAGCGAACCCGGCCGAGCCTGGCGCCGCCGAGGGGAACCAGCGTCCGGGCTGGCGCCGACCACGAACCGACCGCTCGTGCGCTCCCCTTCGATGCGGTAGGCGAACCCGTGCGGCGTCCCGGCGATCTCGAGCCGCCGGACGGGGCCCGCGATGGGGATCGGCGGATCGGCGGTCATGGTGGCCAGCGTCAGCTCGCCGAGGGCGACGCCGTCCAGCGCGACGGCGTCGGGCCTGGCGCCGCGGACGAGCTTTCCTGCCGTGACGTAGACGATGCGGCGCCGATCGGGCGCCAGCGCCACCGCGACGACGTGGCCGTCCTCGGCCGTGAGCTGGCGGTAGAGGCCCGTCGACGGCGTGAAGGCGAAGACCTCCTGGTGCGGGTTCAGGATGAATTCGCCGGCGCCGTCGGGCGGGACGTGCAGCGGCGCGCGCAGGCGGCCGACGAAGATGACGCTCTCGTCGAGGCCGGCGCCCCAGGCCGTCGCCGCGGTGGTCATCGCGCGCTTGAGCTCCGCCATCTGCGGCTGCACCTTGAGCGCGCCCGAGATCCGCCGCTTCCAGAACCTCCCGCGACCAGGGGACGTAGGCCCGATCGATGAGCGCGCGCACCTCGGTCGACCGCCTCGCCGAACCGCTCCTGGCGCACGAACGAGCAGGCGACGTTGAGGCGCGGCGCCAGGAAGGTCGGATCGGCTGCCTCGGCCGCGCGGTACTCCGTGCGCGCCTCCTCCCACTTGCCCTGGCGATAGAGGACCTTCGCCGCGGCGTTGAGCGCGGTGGCTTGCGGGTCGGGCGCCCGAAACGGGTCGGCGACGCCTGGGCCCGCCGCCGGTTTCTGCGGCAGGCACCCCGCGCTCGCCCGGCCCGGGTCGAGCGCCAGGACGAACGCCAGGGCGCAGCGCCGGTCATCCCGAGCATCAGATCATCAGGGTCGAGCCAGACGCGCCGGAGATCGAACCTGTCGCCGACCGCGGCCAGCCCGTGCACGCGCGTCGACGCCAGCGCCGGGATGTCGTAGCGATAGAGGAAGATCACCGGCTGCTCGTCGGAGAGGAGGCGCGCGATGCGCTCCAGGATCGGCGCGCGCGCGACCGGTCCCGCGGCGCCCCGCGCCTCGTCGATCAGCGCCTCGAGCGCGCTCGAGCGGTAGCCGCCGTAGTTGAACGCCCCGCCCGCCCCATAGAGCGGCTCGGGATCCTCGTCGGGCGTCCCCTCCCAGATGAGGGGCACGAGATCGAACTCGCCGCGCTTCAGCCGCTGCTGGATCGTCGCCGCGTCGGCCGGCAGGAGGTCGACCAGGATGCCGACCTTGCGCGCCTCCAGCGCGAAGGCGTGCGCCTCGACGTGGAACTGCCGGTTGCCCGCCGGCTCGAGCAGCGTCAGGCGAATGGGATGCCCCAGGTGATCGCGCACGCCGTCGGCGTCGCTGTCGTGGTAGCCGGCGTCGTCCAGCGCCGCGGCCGCGCGCGGGCGATCGAGCGCCGGCGCCGGAAGATCGTCGACCAGAGGGGGGCCACCGATCGGGCGGGCCAGATCGTTGTGCAGCTCGCCGGCGAAGCGGGTTCGATCCCAGAGCATCGTCAGCGCCTTGCGAAAGCGGGGATCGCTGAGCGGGTAGTGCTGGTGATTGACCGCGAGGAACGAATAGCGGCGCGAGCGCAGGCGGAGCAGCGTGGTCCCACCGTGCAAGGTGGTCGGCTCGACCTGATCCGGGTAGTGCGCGTCGATCACGCGTGACAGGACGTCGATCTCGCCCCGCCGCGTGCGGTTGAGCGAGCGGACCGCGTCGGGATCGAGGTCGAAGAGGATCTCGTCGACGCCGGCCGGCGCGCCCCAGTACTCGGGCGCGCGCTCGAGCCGGATCCGCTTGCCGTGGTCCCAGCCGGCGAAACGAAACGGCCCCGTCCCCACCGGCTGGCGCGCGATCGGCGACGCCTCCGGGCGGATGCCGTGCACGAGATGGTCGGGGAGCATCGGCACGTCGCAGAGCGCCCGCAGCGCGAAGTCGGAGGGACGCTTGAGCACGAAACGGACGGTCCGCTCGGTCACGAGCTCGATCGACGCGACGTCGGCCAGCTCGGCGCGCAGCACCGGCGCGTCGGTGCCCGACCGCAAGAGCGGCTCGACCGTCCCCTGCACGTCGAGCACGCCGAACGCGCGGTGGTCGTGCCAGTGGACGCCGCTGCGCACGCGCACCGCCAGGCGCATGCCGTCGTTCGAGACGTCCCAGCTCTCGGCGAGGCCAGGCTTGTAGGTCCCATCGCGGCAGTCGAGCAGCGTCTCGTAGACGAGGCCGTTCGTCACCTGCGCGGCGGCGGCGTCCGACTCCGCGAGCGGTAAGAGGCTGGTCGGCTCGGCGTCGAGATGAACGCGCAGCACCCCGCCCCGCCGGCCCGGCGCCGGGACCTCGGCCGGCGCGGGCACCGCCTCCGCAGGCGGCGGCGGCGGATGGGCCAGCTGCAGATCGGAGCTTGCCGCAGAGGCCGAGGAGGCCGGTTTCTCTTTCTTCGATCGACAGCCCGCGACCGACGAGGCGCCCGTCAAAACGGCGAGCGCCAGCACAACCGCAAGCCGCGATGGCCACGCTTGCTCGTCGAAAATCGCTGTGTTATTCAGGTTCACCCGCATCGTGCGGTGGAGGGCTTGTCCATGAAGCGACTGCCGACCGTATATCACCGGACCATTCCTTTGGCATTGGCGCTGCTCGCGCCCAGCGGCATTCGGCTAGCTTACGGCCAGGGGCAGGAGCTGCCACCCGTCAAAGTCGATCTGCCGCCGCCCCCGAACTTCAACATCCAGTCCGCGCCGGAAAAATACCCCAGCGGCGAGATGTCGATCTACGGGCTGCGCAAGCACATGAACCAGTACCTGGACAAGGACGTCCAGGTGCGCGCGTACCTGCTGACCATCTACGAGTGCCCCGCCGAGCAGCGGAAGTGCAACGACGATCTGGCGGCGAAGACGAAGAAGGAAAAGAAGAAGGAGATGAAGTCGGGCGGCTTGCCGGGCAAGGGCCCGCCGGCACCCGATCCGGCGGCGATGAAGGGCGGCTGCCGCCCCTGCGACCAGCCGCACTTCTTCCTCGGTGACACCGCGACGACCAAGGTCGACCACGGCCTCCTGGTCGCCGACTACCCGGTCAAGGACTGGAACACCGGCAAGCCGAAGCCGCTCGTGGCCAAGGCCGGCGAGCAGTACGTGGTGACCGGGACGTTCTCGATCAACTCGATGGGTGGGTTCGCCGCCTCCGACGGCCTCATCATCCACAAGAAGATGCAGGACGCGACCGGCAACATCGTCGCCGAGGGGAACGCCGTGCTGCCGCCTGACGCGCAGACGATCAACCTCGAAGGCAAGCCGGCCGAGAAGGTCGGCGGCGCCCGCATCGACGCCGAGAAGGCTGGCGGCAAGAAGAAGTAGCGCGCTCAGTTCAGCAGCCCCAGGCGGAGCTCCTCACAGGCCGCCGGGGCGAGCGTGAACGCGACGTCACGATCGAGGCGTCCGGTACAACCGGGCGCCTCTTTTGTTTTGTAGAGCTCGAGCGCGTGGCGGATCGGCGCCGCCTCGCCGGGTGGTTGGATGGCGATCGCCAGCGAGACGCTCGGCGCGCCGGAGGGGATCTTCTCCGCCGGGAGGTACGTTTCCACCCGCAGATTGCCGAGCGCGCCGACGACCCTGGCCGCGCTCGTGCGATCGGCGGCGGCGCCCGCCGGCGTGACCGCGCGCCAGTCTTCGCCATCGGCGCTGGTGAGCGCGACGGTTTGGCCGCCGGCCGAGCGCTCGAGCTCGCGCGCGTCGAAGTGGGCGAAGTCGAGCACGGCGCGATCGCGGAAACGGAGCGGATCGGGATCGACCAGCGCGTACCCCGGGTCTCCCGGCGCGACGACCGCCGTTTCGCGCGCCCGGCCGTCGATGATCAGACGGCGGACGCGGCCCCGGGTCGGCTTCGGATTGACGGCCGTGGGCGTCGGCCGGACCTCGACGCTGCGGAGCGCGACGAGCCAATCGTCGATCAGGCGTGGATCGGCCGCAAACGCCACCTTGGGCTCCTCGAATCGCCAGGCGCCACCCGGCCGGCGGGCGAGGACCAGCCGTCGACCATAGCTGGCGGCGCCCGCGTCGCCGGCGTCTGCCGTGAGCTCGACGCGGGTCACCGTATCGGGGGGCGACGAGACGAGGCGCAGGTCGGGCGCCGAGGCCGCCGCCAGCGAACGCCAGAGCTCGCCGAGCGCCTCCGGCGCCAGACAGGCCCCATCCACGGCGGACGGCCCGGCGCGTTCGACGCGCACTTCCGGCGGGACGGCGCAACGGTCGCCCGGAAACGACAGGCGCACCGTCGCGCCGCCGGTCGTCTGGACCGCGATCTGCGAAGGGGCCTCCGGCGCGGGCCGTGGCGGCTCGTACCGCTCGACGCGCAGCGCGAGGAGGCGGCGCAGGCTCTCTGCCGCCCGCTCGCCGGAGACCCACTGTTTGTCCGCGTTCTGCCAGCGCCCCGCGACGAGGCGCAAGCTGCGCTCCTGCCGATTGCCGCCCCCTTCACGCCAGCTGATCGCCGTGATGGCGTCGGCCGACAGCGGGACCAGCCGCCAATCCCGAAACGCCGAGGGCTCGCGATCGGCGAGGTCGGCCACCCGACGTGGCGCCACACGGATCGCCGTCGCCCCACCGGCGCGCGCGAACACCCCCTGCCCGGCGGCGTCCAGACGCCCGAGCTCGATCGTGAGCGGACCGCGCGGCTCGTCGAGCTCCAGCGCCACCCGCGGCGGCGCCAGCCCGGCGGCGTCCGCCCCGACGTCCGCGGTGCGGGTCGTCTCGGCCAGATCGATCGCGTTCAAGAGATCGTCGACAGCGGTTTCATCGGCCGGCTGTCCACCGGGGCTCTCGCGCCAGGCCGGCTCTTGGCCCGGCGGCTGTCGGACCAGCGAGAACGGCGGCGCGCCGGCGCGCCGCATCGTGAGCCGCCGGACGGCCGCGCAATCGAAGGCGTCGAGCAACCGCGCGTGACCACCGGCTCCCCCGTCGCCCGGGCGTCGATCGCCGAACAACAAGTATCCAGCGAGCACCGCCGTCAGCGCCGCCAGACCGGCCAGCTTGCGCATCAGACCCGCCGCCGCATCGCGACCCAGGCGCCCGCGCCGAGGGCCAACAACGGCAGGCCGATGACGAACAGGCGAAAGGCCCAGCTGACGTCGGCGGCCGTCAGCGACAACACCACCCGCCGGGTGAGCCTGGGGCCGATGCCGATGCGCGCGTCGCGATCGGCCAGCCAGGCGATCGTCGAGAGAACGAAGTCGGCGTCGTAGTCGCGCAGGGTGACGCCCGACAGCCGGTAGTTCATCACCAGCCGCCCCGTGCCGAGGAACGCCAGCCGGGTCGCAGGCTCAGCCCCCGTCGCCGCGCGCGCGACGGCGACCGCCACGGTCACCGGCCCTCTCCGATCGCGGTCGGCCTCGAAGGTCAGGTCGGCGTCGCCCCGGATGGTCGGCAGATCGGTCTCACCCCACCCTTCGGCGCTGGTGCGGACGAGCGGCGTGACGGTCAAACCGGCCGGGATGGCCGGCAGGGGTGCCGGCGCAACCTGGCGCGTGCGCGGCCAGAACGTCAGCCGTCCGCCGAGACGCGCCGTGATCGGATGTGGAAGGTAGCTGTCGCGTCCAGCGGCCCAGACCGACGGCCCCTCGACGTCGCTGGCGTGGGTCGGGTCGACGACCAGGTCATCGCCGAGGGCCACGCCGTAGCGTGCGGCCAGCGCCTCGAGGCCGAGGTGCGCGAACGCGGCGCCGCCCGGGGCGAACACCGGACCCACCATGACCAGCAGCCGCCCGCCGCTGTCGACGAAGGCCTCGACGGCGGCGATCTCGGGCTGGGAGAAGGCGCGCGTCGGCTCGGCGATGACGAGCACACGGCACCCGGCGCCAGCCGCGTCGGCGAGCTGGTCGAGCGCGCGCGCCTCGTCGCCGTCCCGCCGGACATCTTCGGCGAAGCTCGCGTATCCGCCATCTTCGAGCGACGCCAGGTCGGGCTCGCCGTGCCCCTTGCTGAAGCAGACGAGCGGCGGCCGATCGTCGGTGACGGCCAGCAGCGCCGAGACGAACGCCGCCTCGCCGCGCCAGGCGTGGATGGTCGGCCCCGGCTCGCCGTCGGCGTCGACCTCCGTCTCGACCAGATCCTCCTCGGTGATCACCTTCGAGCGGGCGCCCGAGGTGAAGATGACGACCCCCTGCCCCATCTCGTAGGCGCCGATGCCGTAGCGCTTGGCGGCCGCCTCGGCGCGATCGGGCGCGCGATCCGGGTCGACGATCTCGGCCTGGAACTTCCCGGCCGACGCGCGCGTGAATCTTTCGGTCAGCTCGCGGACGAAGCCGGCGATCGCACGCGCCCGTTCGGAGTCGCGCTTCGGGTAGAGGAAGATCGTCGCCGTCACCGGCCGCGGCAGCTCACCGAGGACGTTCGCCGTCTCGTCGGAGAGCGCGTAGAGCGAGGCCCGCGTCCAGTCGCCCCGGACGTAGCGGCGCGCGGCGATCGCGTTGGCCATCAGCGCAATCGCCGCCACGAGGATCGCGGCCAGACGCGGCGACCACCGCCTCGTCGCGGGCGCGTCGAGCGGCACCGGTCCGCGCAACGCGGTCACCCGCGCCGTCGCCGCCGCGAGCGCCAGGACGACGACCGTCAGGAGGAGCGCCACCGGCCGGGAGTCGACGATGCCGTGGCCGAAGTCTTCCATCACGCGAAACAGGCTGTAGCGCCGCAGGGCGGCCGCGACGGCCGGTGTGCGCACCGTTGCCTCGAGCGCGCCGGCCAGGAGCGCGGCCAGAAATCCGACGAAGGAGAGCGTCGCCGCCACCAGCTGATTCCGTGTCAGCGCCGAGGCCAGAAGGCCGATCGCCAGCGCCGCGGCGCCGACCAGCACCGTCCCCAGATAGCCGGCCACGATCGGCCCGGGCTCGAGCGCCGCCCCCACCCGCCCGAGGTAGAGGAGGTAGAGCAGCGTCGGCGCCCACGCCGCCAGATAGAACCCCAGCGCCGCCAGCCACTTCCCGACGACCACCTCGCCCGGGGAGACCGGCGCCGTCAGCAGGGGCTCGATCGTGCCGGTGCGGAGCTCCTCGGCGACGAGGCGCATCGGCACCACCGTCGCCAGCAGGCCGAGCGCGATCCAGAAGAGGATCGTCCCGCCGAAGAAGAACTCCATCACGCCGCCGGGCGGCGCGTCGGGGCGCCCCAGGAACTGCACGAACATCCAGAAGACGATCCCCTGCAGCAAGAGGAACAGCGCCAGCACCGCCCAGCCCGCCGGCGTGCGGAAGTAGGCGGCCCACTCGCGGCGGGCGATCGCCCAGAGGCGGTTCACGCAGGGCGCTCCCCGCCCGCGGAGGTGGCGCGCGCGAACAGCTCCTCGAGCGAGGCGGCCTCGAGGCGCAGCTCGCGGAGGGCCAGACCGGCGGCGACGG
Organism: uncultured Pseudomonadota bacterium; assembly: GCA_963819375.1. Taxonomy (GTDB): domain Bacteria; phylum Myxococcota_A; class Polyangia; order Fen-1088; family Fen-1088; genus JADGRB01. Next base: position 948,950 of record CAWFVU010000002.1, read on the forward strand.
CCGCGCGGAAGACCGCCTCGCGCAGGGGGCCGTCGTCTTCCGGCGCACCGGCCGCCGCCGTCAGCGCCAGCCGCGTCTCACCGACTGGAGCGACCTCGCCCACCCCCGGGACCGCGCGAAACAGCTCCCTGGCGCGCGGAAGCTCCGCCGCGGCGAGCTCGACGATCACCCGGCGCGCCCCGGCCAGGCGGGCCCGCAACTCGTCCTGGGTTTGCGCGGCGACCACCCGGCCGTTGTGGAGGATGATGACCCGCGTGGCGACCGCCTCCACCTCGGGCAGGACGTGCGTCGACAGCAGAATCGTCCGTTCACGGCCGAGCTCGCGGATGAGCGCCCGCGTCTCGCGGATCTGGTTCGGGTCGAGCCCGACGGTCGGCTCGTCGAGGATCAGGATCGGAGGCCGCGCCAGGAGCGCGTCGGCCAGCCCCACCCGCTGCCGGTAACCGCGCGACAGCGTCCCGATGATCTGGCGGCGCCGCTCGCCCAGCCCCACCTCCTCGATCGCGCGCGAAACGGCCGCTGGCCGCGCCCGCCGCGCGACCTCCTTGAGCGCGGCGCGAAAGTCGAGGTACTCGACGACGCGCATCTCGGGCGGCAACGGGACCGCCTCGGGCAGGTAACCGACCGCGCGCCGCACGCCGCGCGGGTCGTCGGCGATCGAGGCGCCCGCCAGCGTCGCCGCCCCCCGCGTGGGCGCCAGGAAGCAGGTCAGGATCCGCATCATCGTCGACTTGCCGGCGCCGTTCGGCCCCAGGAGGCCGACGATCTCGCCGCGCCCCACCTCGAACGAGACGCCGTCCAGCGCCGGCGCCCGACCGTCACCCGGGCGGCCGTAGCTCTTCGCCAGACCGTCGACGCGTATCACGCGTCTAATGTATTACTCGAGGCCGCGATCGCGCAGGGATCCGTCGTCTTCGCCGCGCAGGTGGCCGACCTCGTGCAGCAGCGTCCGGGTGATCGCCTGGTCCAGCTCGGCGCCGTCCTTCACCGTGCGCAGCAGGTTTCGACGATAAAGGACGATGGCGCGATCGCCGGCGTCGCACTGCACGGGCGCGCTCTCCGACGGCGGGGGCGGGGCCGCGTGCCCTTTGCGCGACCGTCCGGCCGGCGTGGGCGCGGCGGCCTGATCGTCGTAGTCGAGCGGCAGCCCGCGGAAGAGGCCCAGGATCGTCGGCGACAGCGGCGGCTTCTCGGCGGTCAGATCCTCCAGATCCGGGAGATCGGCGGCCTGCACCTCGACGCCCGAGATATCGCGACGAAAATCGGCCGGCAGCGCCGCGACCGCGCGCCGCACCCGCGCCTCGAAGTCGGGCTGCGTGATCTGCGGCGCCGGCGGGAACGACTTGGGATCGGCGGCCGTCGCCGCGGCCAGGTGGCGTCGCGGCGGCCGCCTCGTCCCCGATGCGCTCCTCGATGAGCCCGAGGTGGTAGAGCGCGTGCGCGTGATCGGGCGTCTCGGCCAGCACCTTGGTGAAGGTGCGCCCGGGCCTCGTCGAACCGGCAGAGCTCGAACAGCGCCACGCCGCGCTCGTAGACCGCCGCCCCGAAGTGCGGCTGCGCGACCAGCGCGGCGTCGATCCGTCGCAGCGCCTCGGCCGCGCGCCCGAGATCGATCAGCGCCTGCCCCTCGAGCAGCGCCAGCCGCGCGACCTCGCTCGACGTCGCGCGCGCGGGACGTGCCGGCTTCCGCGCCGCGCGTACTCCAGCCCCAGCGCCGAACGATCGCCCGACGGCGGGAGCTGGTTGATCTGCAGATCGGCGGCCGCCTCGAGCGTCTCCGGATCGTCGGGCGCCAGCGCCAGCGCCAGCTCGAGCGCGTCGCGCGCCTCGTCGAGCCGGTCGAGCTGCATGAGCGCGATGGCCCGGTTGTGGTGCGCCTCGACGGAGCGCGGGCGCCTGGCGCGCCGCCTCCTCGGCGCAGGCGAGCGTCCCGGCGTAGTCGCCCTTGTCGAAGAGCTGCGCCGCCTTGATCGAGCAGATCGGCGACGGGCGCGTCGACCCAGGCCGGCTGCTCGGGAAAGCAGCGCCGCAGCGGCCGCGGCGGCGGCTCGGCGGGGTCGCTGTCCTTCGTCTGGGCGGTCGTCGTTCCCTTGGTGCTCTGGGCCGTCACCGACGGGGGCGCGCAGAGCGGCCCCCCGGCGGGCGTCGCCGGGGGACGACGGCAGCCGCCGAGCGCGACCGCCAGTCCAGCCAGCCCCCAGAACAATCGGCCGCGCAGCCCCGAGTGAATTCGCCACCTGCATGAGTTCGATCATCATACCCGACTGGACGCGATTCGCGCGCCCCGGAAGGGGGGCGCTTTGTGTCAACTTTCGCCTCAGTGCGCCGCGCCCCAGGTGGCGCCGGCGCCCACATCGACGACCAGCGGAACCGCCAGCTCGAAGACCGACTTCCATCTCGTTCTTAACCCACTGCTTGAACTCTGGAACGCCAGCTTCCGGGACCTCGAACACCAGCTCGTCGTGGACCGTGAGCAGGAGCGCCGCGTCCGCCACCGCCGCCCTGCTTGGCGGCGATCCCCCGCTCGACGCGGATCATCGCCAGCTTCAGCAGGTCGGCGGCCGAGCCCTGGATCGGCGTGTTGCGCGCGATCCGCTCGGCGTAGGCGCGATCCTGGGCGCGCGTGGCGCGGATCTCGGGCAGCGGGCGCCGCCGGCCGAGCAGCGTCGAGACCGCCCCCGCGGCGCGCGCGTCGGCGATGGCGCGCTCCATGTACGCCCGCACGCCGGCGTAGCGGGCGAAGTAGCTGTCGATGTAGGCGCGGGCCTGCGCGCGCGGGATGCGCAGCACCTGCGCCAGGCCGAAGTCGCTCTGCCCGAACACGAGGCCGAAGTTGATCGCCTTGGCGATCCGGCGCTGCTCGGCGGTGACCCCTTCGAGCGGCACGCCGAACACCTCGGCCGCCGTGCGCAGGTGGATGTCCTGGCCGGAGCGAAACGCCTCGAGAAACGCCGGATCCTGGGAGAAATGCGCCAGGATCCGCAGCTCGATCTGCGAGTAGTCGGCCGAGACCAGCAGATGGCCAGGCTTGGCGATGAAGGCCTCGCGGATGCGCCGGCCGATCTCCGTGCGGATGGGGATGTTCTGGAGATTCGGGTTGCTCGACGACAGCCGGCCGGTCGCGGCGACCGCCTGGTTGAACGAGGTGTGCAGCCGCCCGGTCGCCGGGTTCACCAGCGCCGGCAGCGCGTCGATGTACGTCCCTCGCAGCTTGGCGAGCGCGCGGAACTCGACGATCTTCGCCGGCACCGGGTGGAGCGCCGCCAGCTCCTCCAGCGTATCGGCGTCGGTCGACGGGCCGGTCTTGGTGCTGCGGACCACCGGCAGCGAGAGCTTGCCGAACAGCACGTCGGCGAGCTGCTTGTTGGAGGCGATGTTGAACGGCCCGCCGGCGATGGCGTGGATCTCCGATCTCCAGCGCCACCAGCGAGGTGCTGACCTCGTGGCCGATCTCGCGCAGCTTGCCGACGTCGAGGCGGATGCCGCGGCACTCGATGCGCGCGAGCACGTCGGCGAGCGGCAGCTCCAGGTCGCGGTAGAGCGCCGTCGAAGCCGCCGCTGACGATCAGCGGCGCCTGCTTGGCGGCGAGCGCCAGCGACGGCGGCGGCCTCGGCGCCGAGGCGCGGGCCGACCTCCTCGACCGGGATGTCCGAGCCCGGGCGCGCCGAGGCGCCCGTCCCCATCCAGCTGCCGCGCGCCGCCGGCGGCGACAGCCCCTCGGAGGTGGCGACGACGTCGAGGTCGTAGTGCGTGCGCGAGGCGTCGAGCAGGTAGGCCGCCAGCATCGGATCCGAAGCGACGCCCGCCGAGCGCGAGCCCGCGCTGGCCGAGCAGCACCTCCAGCGTCTTGACGTCGTGCGCGTGCTTGGCGACCGCGGGCGACGCCAGCACGGCGCCGAGCTCGGCGAGGCGCCGCCTCGGGCAGGCAGACCGGCGCGCCGAGGTAGCGATGGTGGAACGGGAGGTAGACGCGCCGGCCCGCCGTGGGGAGCGCGAAGCCGAGCCCGACGAGATCGCCGCGCACGGCCGACACGCCGTCGTAGAGCGCGGCGACAGCCCGACGGCCCCCTCCGCTTCGATCTGGCGCGCCAGCTCGGCGAGCGCCGCGCGGTCGAGGATCGTGTCGACGGCGACCGGCGGCTCGGGAACGGGCGCCGGCGCGACCGGCGGCGACGCGGCGCCGCGGCGGCCGGCCGCCTTGGCGGCGTTCTCCCGGTCGAACGCCGTCAGCTGCTCGGCCAGGCGGGAGAACTCGAGCTCGCGGAAGAGGCCGCCCAGGCGCTGCTGATCGGGATCGATCCGGTGCAGCTCCGCCAGGGTCTTCGGCAAGGGCACGTCGTCGCGCAGCCGGACCAGCTCGCGCGACAGGCGGATCGACTCGCGCGCCTCGACGATGCGACTCGCCGCGCTTTCCCTTGACCTCGCCAGCGCCGGCCAGCACGCCGTCGAGCGAGCCGAACTTGTTGATGAGCTCGGCCGCCGTCTTGGGCCCGATGCCGTCCACGCCGGGGACGTTGTCGATGCTGTCGCCCATCAGCGCCAGCACGTCGCCCACCTGCTCGGGCGGAACGCCGAACTTCTCCCGCACCTCCTCCACGCCCAGCCGTCGGTTCTTCATGGTGTCGAGCACCGAGACGTCGCCGTCGCAGAGCTGCATCAGATCCTTGTCCGACGAGCAGATCACCACCTCCATTCCGGCGGCCTTGGCCACGCTTGGCCAGCGTGGCGATGATGTCGTCGGCCTCGAACCCGGCCACCTCCAGCTGGGTCAGGCCGAACGCCTCGACCACTTGCCGCACCAGCGCCATCTGCGCCGCCAGCTCGGGCGGCATCGGCGGGCGGTGCGCCTTGTAGGCCGGGAAGATCTCGTTGCGGAAGTTGTCGCCCGGGGCGTCGTAGACCACGCAGAGGTGCGTGGGCCGCTCCTCGCGCTCGATGCGCAGGATCATCTGGCAGAGGCCGTAGATGGCGCCCGTCTGCAGCCCCTTGGTCGTGGTGAGGGGCGGCAGCGCGTGGAACGCGCGGAACAGGAAGTTCAGCGCGTCGACGATGAACAGGCTCGGCTTCGCGGCTGAGGTCGCGGTGGACGTCGCGGCCGAGGTCGAAACAGAGCGCCGGGCCCGGCTCGGCTTGGTCTGCGGATGTGTCATCGGACATAGGCACGGCCCGGGGCGTTTATGACACAATGGTTCCCCATTGCCGAGGCCTCGTCTCGCTCGCATCGCCCGCCTCGCCCGCATCGCCGCACTGGGCCTCGGGGCGACGATCGTGTTCGCGGTGCTGGCGGCGTCGGTGGTGCTGCAGGGGCCGCGCCTCGGACGTCTGATCGAGGGGGCGCTGCCGCCCAACGCCGGCAAGCTGCAGATCGGCGGCGTCACCTGGCACCTGCGCGCGCTGGGCGATCTCGTGACCGACGCGCCGAGCCCGATCGCCGTCGAGGGGCTGCAGATCGTCGACCCCGAGGGGACGGTGGTGCTCGACGTCCCGCTATCTGGAGGCGAAGGTGAAGCTGCGGACGCTGATCGGCGGCAGCTTCTCGATCCACGACCTGCGCGTCCCCAAGGTCCTCTGGCGCTTCGCCGCAGCTCAAACACGGCGACGCCATCGGTTTTCTGGCGGCGCTCGCGCCCAAGACGCCGCCGCCCCCGCCGCCGTCCGGGCGCCCCGCCCGGGCCGGGCTCGAAGTTCGAGATCGGCGACGCCGAGCTGGGCGACCTCACCGCGGTGTTCGACTTCCCGGGCGCCTGGGGGCTGGAGCTGCGGCACACCCACGGAACCGTCTCGCTGATCCAGTCGTCGGTCGAGCCCGCACCACCGATCTTCGGGTTCGACGCGCGTCAGGTGGTGGCGGAGGGGGGCGGCTTTCTGCGCATCATGGACGACAACGTGCTGCCGCTCGATCGGGTGGTGATCAACCGCATCGCGACCACGCAGGATCACCCGGACGACATCCTGCTCGATCTCGGGGAGGCCGACACCGGACGCAGTCAGCTGACCGGCCTCGGCTCCTTCACCGGCATCTACGGCGCGACCAGCGTCCCCGGAATCGAGCTGCACGTCGCCTTCGCGCGCGCGGGCGACGCGCTGGCGGCCGTCGCTGCCGGCAAGGGGCTCGGCGGGGTTGGCGGTGACCGGCGAGAAGGCGCGAGCGTCACCGCCGACCTGACGCAGCCCTTCGCCAAGATCAAGGTGGCGGCGGCGATCCGAGGGCTCGACGTCCGCTTCGACGACAACCGCGCGCAGGACCTCGGCCTCGATCTCGGCGTTCGACGGCGGCGCCGGACGCGTCGACGTCACGCGCTTCGGGCTCGGCGCGCCCGGCGGCGGCAAGCTCGAGCCTGGAGGCGCACCTCGACATCAACACGCTCTCCCTCGACGCGGCCCTTGGCCTCGCCGGATTTCACACCGAGAGCTATCTGCCGCGCGAGCTGCGGCCGCTCGCAGGCGGTCGTCTCGACGGGAAGATCGAGGCACACGCCGAGCTCGGCAAGAAGTCGGCGCGGTTGAAGAAGATCGACCTCAAGCTCACGCGGGCGGGCGCTCGCGGCCTGCCGCGCGAGGTGCGCGTGCACGGGGGCGCCGAGCTCGCGGCAGGCAGGGCGAAGACCGACGGCCTGACGGTCTCCGTGGCCGGCGCCGACGCCACCGCGCGCGGGTCGGTCAACATCGACCGGCAGCTCCTCGACCTGGGACTCGATGTGGTGGCCTTCGATCTCGGACGGCTCTGCGGCGAGCTGGGCCTGCCGCCGCTGGCCAAGGACGCGCGCGTCGACCTCAAGGCCGACGGCAGCTTCGACGACCCGGGCCTCTCCGGCCAGGCGACGGTCCATGGTCTCGGCTCGGGAACGCGCACCATGCGCGAGCTCGGCGTTCGCTTCGGGCTGGAGCACGGGCTGGCGCGGCTCGATCGGCTCTCCGGACCGGCGTTCGGCGGTCAGATCGACGCGCACGGATCGCTGCGGCTCTGGGAGAAGCGCGCCAGCAAGCCGCTCAAGTCGCCGGTGGTCGATCTGAAGCTCGAGGCGCGCGACCTCGACCTGGCGGCGCTCGCCCCCGAGGCCGGTGTGGCAGGACGGATCACCCTCTCCGCCGACGCGCACGGGCCGCTCGACGCCGTCACCGCCCATGTCGCAATTCCCGCGGGCACGCCGATCGCGGCGCTCGGCGACAAGTTCTCTCTCGGGCCCGTGAACATCGCGCTCGACGGCAAGACGCTCGTCATCGAGGCGCTGCGAGTTGCCCACCACGGCGGCGGCGCGGTCGACGTGCACGGTCGTGTCGGCCTCGCCCATCAGGATCTCGATCTCGACGTCGCGCTCACCAAGTTTCCGCTCGCGACCCTGCCAGGCGTCGCGACGTCCGACATCCCCGTGAGCGGCTTCGTGAGCGCCAAGCTGCACGTCGCTGGGCGGCCGGAGCGCCCCGAGTTGGCGGGCGACATCGATCTCACGGACGTGGTTGTGCGCGGCGTCCGCCTCGGCAAGGGGCACCTGGCGCTGACGCCCGCGACGGTGGGTCCGACGCGTGCGCCCGGCGTCGCCGTTCACGGTCAGCTGTTCGACCGCTTCGACGTCGATGTCGACGCGGCTTTGCTTCCGAAGGGACCGAGCGTGCATGGGCGGGTCGCCTTCCGCCGGCTCGAGCTCCACACGCTGGCGCCGGAGCTGGTCGCCCTCGGCGACGGCCGGAGCGTCGCCAGCGGGCGGGTGGCCGTCGATCTCGAGCCGGGGCAGCCGCTGGCGCTCGACGTGCTTCTGCCCGAGCTGTGGCTCTCGATCGCCCGCGCCGTCGACGGTCCCAACGGCGAGACGACGATGCAGCGGGTCCGAATCGAGGCGGCGCGCCCGGTCCACGTCCACGTCGCCGGCGAGCACATCGCGCTCGACGAGGCGCACTTCGCCACCGACGGAGGCGACCTGCGCGTCGAGGCGCGCCTCGACGGACGCGCCATCTCAGGGGCGCTCTCCGGTCACCTCGATCTCGAGCTCTTGCAGCCTTTTCTGGGAGCCGCCGCCATCGATCGGCTGGGCGGCGATCTGCGCGCCGAGCTGATCGCCGGCGGGACGCTCGACCGCCCCGATCTTCGGGGCGAGGTGGCGATCGTCAACCCGATCCACCTCCGCCTGCACGAGCTCAATCGCGACATCGTCGTCGACTCCGGGCGGTTCGCCCTCACCACCGGCGGGGGCGTGTCGATCGAGAACCTGGCGATCACGGTCGACGGCGCGACGATGAAGCTGGGCGGACGCGCCACGCTCGGCCCCGGGTTCGTCCCGGAGAATCTCCAGGCCGACGTCGACGGAGACGTCAGCGCACGGCTCCTGGCCTACGCGGCGCCCGACGCCGTCTCCGACGCGCAAGGAAAGGCGCACATTCGCGCCCACCTGCGGGGGACCCTGCTCAACCCCGACATCCGCGGCCGCCTCGACCTCGACACGATCGACTTTCGCCTGCGCGATCTCGGCAGCGAGGTCCAGGTCCAAAGCGGCATCGTCGAGATCAGCAACGACGGCGTCATCCTCCACAACGTCAAGGTCCTCTATGACGACCAGGGGCTGCTGATCATCGGCGCCTCCGGGGTGCGTGCCGGCCGGGTCCAGTTCACCAACCTCTTCCCCTTCAAACCGGGCGACTTCGACCTTCCGATCCATGGCGAGCGGCTCACCTACCGCAGCCCCGGCACCTTCGAGGTCGACGACCTCGCCTTCGATCTCGATCTCAAGGGGAACCTCGAACAGGGGTTCGGCCTCGGCGGTGAGGTCCGGCTCGTCTCCGGACGCTACCTGCAGGCCTTCCAGGTGCAGAACCTGGCCCTGCGTCCCCGGGTCGACGAATCGTCGGTGCGGCCCTTCTATGACGGCAAGCCCTTGCTGGAACATCTCCGCCTCGACCTGTCGGTGCGCACCGTCGGCGACGGGTTCGTCGTGCAGAACAACCTGGCCCCCGAGATCCACGCCGACATCGTCCTGCACGTCGGAGGGACGCTGGCGATCCCGCAGCTGGCCGGCGACATCCGCCCCACCGACGGGCGCTTCAACATCCCCTTCATGCGCGGCGACTTCGACCTGGTCCCCAACGTCAACCACGTCACCTTCATCGCCACCAAGTCGATCGCCGACGGCGACACGCCGGACATCCAGATCGAGGCGACCAACCTGGTCACCGACGCCAACGGCGCCGACCACAACGTCCACATGCGGATCAGCGGGCCCCTCCGCGAGGCGCAGATCGATCTCTCCAGCGACGACGGGCTCGATCGCAATCAGACGGCGTTCCTGTTATTGACGGGACGGACCTCCGTCTCGACCAGCAGCCCGTTCGGCACGCAGAACGCCACCGTCGGCGCCAACCTGACGACCGGCGCCGACATCGCCGGGCAGGCGACGCGCGACACGGTGGCCAACCTGATGGAACCCTACATCGACGACACCTTTCAGCGCCTGACCGGCCTCAATCTGCGCCTCACCGTCGGCTCCGACGGCTTCGAGGGGCGCATTCGCAAGAGGGTGAGCCGCTATGGAGACCTGCAGTTCGACTACTTGCAGGGGTTCCAGAACCAGAGCCACTGGAACGGCTCGGGGAACCTCTGGCTGCTCGACTACTTCACCATCGGCGGCGGCATCGAGCAGATCCGCCTCTCCTCGGAGCAGGGGGTCCCGGAGACGCTCCCCCTCAACTACAACCTCGAATTGCGGCTCGACTACGCGATAAGAAGGCGATGAAGAGAGGTTCGATCGCGCTCGCGGCGATCGTGTTTGCGCTGGCGGTATCGGCGCCGGCCGTCCGCGCCCAGACCCCAGCGACGGAGACCCCCGCGCCCGCAGTCACGCCGACGCCTGCGCCGCCGGTGGCGGCCGTGCCCGCCCCCGAGCCGCCTTCGCCGAGCAGCACCGCTCCGGCCGCGCGCGTCCCGATCGTCGGCTACGAGCTCGGTGGCTCGCGGATCGATCCCGACGACCAGCTGCGCGCGCTGATGTTCTCGGTCGCCGCGCTGGGCGATCCGTTCGTCGAATCGGGACCGAGCGATCGGATCGGGCGGCCGTTCGGGACGATCCCGCGCCTCGTGCAGGCGCTGGACGCCGTCGGCTACCGCGCCGCCATCAGCAGCCGCGCGGCGCCCGGCGGCGTGATCCTCACGGCGACGCTGCTCCCGTACGAACGGCTGCGCTACGTGTTCGTCAGCGGCAATCGCAGAATCCAGCAGGACGAGATCCAGCGCCGCATCACCATCCGCCCGGGCCAGACGCTCCCGCCCGCCGGCCCCGAGCGCGTCGCGGTGCTCGAGCGCGAGCGAGAGCTGATCATCGATTTTTTGCGGAGCCGGGGCTACTTCGAGGCCAACGTCGGTCTCGACGCCCGGTCGGGGAGCGCCCCGGGCGCGCTCGATCTCTACGTCTCCGTTCGCCTCGGCCCGGCCTATCCGCTCGGGCCGATCACCTTCACCGGCAACCACGCCATCGGCACCGACGAGCTCGATCCGATGTTCCGGCACGGCGACTGGATCACGCTCTGGAACACGCCGGTCCCCTTCACGCAGAAGCAGCTGCGCGAGGACATGGACGCGCTCACCAAGCGTTACCGGGCGCTCGGGTACGCCGGCGTCCGCGTGACGACCGACTTCAGCGTCCAGAAGAGCATCGACCGCGCCGCCAAGGACGTGCGCATCGGGATCGCCATCAACGAACGCAAGCGGATCGCCATCGCGTTCGAGGGGAACGCCAGTCAGTCGGCGTCGTCGCTGCAGGACGAGCTGACCTTGTTCTCGCGCGGGTCCTACGACGACTACGAGGTCGGCGCCAGCGCCGACGCCATCCAGCGCCGCTACCAGCAGCAGGGGCACTTCTTCGCCCGGGTCGACTGGCGGCGCGAACGGCTGTCGGCCGAGCAGGAGCGGATCGTGTTTTCGATCGACGAGGGGCCCGTGCTCAAGGTGCGCGGGGTCGAGTTCGTCGGCGCAGGCGTTCTGCGACCGCAGGAGCTCGCCGAGGTCGTCTCGGTCCGGCGGTACCCGTCTTGGGGGATCGGATCGGGCGGCTACGCCACCGGCCGGCAGCTCGAGCAGGACGTCGAACGCCTCCTCGAGCACTACCACGCCCGCGGGTTCGTCGAGGCGAAGGCGCGCGTCGACGCCGCCACCGCGCCGGCCGCCCTCGGCGCGCTCGGGGCCACCGCGGCCGCGGCAGAGACCGCCTCCCGCGAGGCTGGCGCTCTCTACGTTCGATTCACCATCGACGAGGGGCCGCGCCTGATTTTGACGGCCGAAGATCTGCGCAGCACCGACGGCACCCCCCTCCCCTACGATCCGCACTTTCTGCTCGCCAGCCTGGCGCTGCGTCCCGGCGCCCCTTACGCCCCACCCACCGTGACCGCCGACGCCAAGCGGCTGGTCCGACTCCTGGGCGACGCCGGATACCCGACGGCCACCGTCACCCCCGACGTCAACCGCAAGGGAAACGACGTGACGCTCGCCTGGGCCGTGACGCTGGGGCCACGCATGCGGGTGGGACCCGTCTTCGTGCGGGGCAACTTCGTCACCCGACCGCGCACGATCCTGCAGCAGATCCGCCTCGGCACCGGCGACTACCTGCGCACCACGCCGGTCGAGCGCAGCCAGCGCGACATCGGATTTCTCCAGCTGTTCAACAACGCCACGCCCATTTCTTTCCCGGGCAAGGACGATCGACCGCTCAATGGATCACTGGACCAGAGCGTCCCAATGCTGGTCAACGTCGAGGAGCGCTACGAGCAGTACCAGGTCCTGCACCTCGGGGCCGGGGCCTCGACCGATCAGAAGCCGCCCGACTCGTCGTTCCCGTTCGGCGTCTACGTGCGCGGCGGCTACGACGACCGCAACCTGGCCGGGCGCGGCTGGACGCTCACCAGCCAGCTCACCTACGGCACCGCCATCCTCCGGGCCAGCGTGGGGTTTCTCGACCGGCGCTTTCTGGGCACGCTGTTTCGCTTCGACGCGTCGTTCACCTATCTGAAGCAGGAGACGGTGAGGCTCGGGGACATCCACTCGGGCGGCGGGTCGATCGGCTTTTCGCGGGAGATGTACCCGGGCGTCGATGCGGGGCTGCACTACAACCTGCGCAACACGACGCACACTGAGCCCCTCGTGCGCGCGGCCGGGCCCAACGAAACCACCGCGAACGTGACCCTGGGGACGACGGTCGGCAGCCTCTCGGCCAACATCGAGTGGCTGCGCATGGACAACCGGCTGCTCCCGACGCGCGGCTTTCGGGTCGACGCGATCGCCGAGCTGGCGCTGCCGGCGCTCTCGCTGCCGCTGCGGCCTTTCCCCTTCGCGATCGGTGACGACACGTTCCTCAAGGTGGGGGTCCACTCCCTGTCGGTGATCCCGCTCGGAAGGCACATCTACCTGCGGCACGGCTTCCGCTACGACCAGGGCTTCCCCTTCGGCGGGGCGGCGCTGCTCCCCAAGGTCGAGCGCTACTTCGCCGGCGGCGACACCACCATCCGCGGCTATCAGCTCGATCACGCCCGCGTCGAGGTCGAGCGGGGTCAGCTGGGCGAGGGCCTCTACGCCATCGAGTACCACCCGCTCGGCGGCAACCTCCGCGTCTTGCAGAACATCGACCTGCAGTTCCCCATCCTCCCCCCCTGGTACGGCTCGGTGTTCATGGACAACGGCGTGGTCGCCGATTCGTTCTCCGGGCTCGGGCTCTCGCAGTTTCGCCACGGCGTCGGCATCTCGCCGCTGCTCATCCGCCTGCCGATCGGTGACGTCAGCCTGGCCTGGGGCTGGCCGCTCGATCCCGGCCCGGGCGACACCCGCATCGGCGTCCTGCACGTCAACGTCGGCCTGATGTTTTGAGCGCGTAAGCCGCTGGCTGAGAACTCCCGCGCGGGATTGCCTGGCAGCCGCCCCGATACACCTTGATGTTCGGGACGACCATCGATGCCGCCGGATCAGCTCGCGTCGTGGAACGAAGGTCCGGCCAAGCGGGCCATCATCGACTTCGTCGAACGGGTGACCCGGGTCGGAGGGAGCGACCACGTCCCCACCGTCGACCGCGTCGCGGTGTTCGACAACGACGGTACGCTCTGGTGCGAAAAGCCGCTGCCGGTTCAGGCTGATTTCCTGTTCCGCCGCATCGGCCAGATGGCGGCGCGCGATCCGGCTCTCAGCGCGCGCCAGCCCTGGAAGGCCGTCGTCGAAAAGGACTTCGCCTGGCTGGGCGGCGTCATCGCCAAGCACTACCGCGGCGACGACAGCGATCTCGAGGAGATGGCGGGGGGCCTTCTCTCCGCCTACGCGGACACGACGATCGAGGACTTCGAAGGAGCAGCGAAGGCGTTCCTGACCACCGCCAAAAACCCGAAGCTCGGACGCCCCTACGTCCGTTGCGTCTACCAACCCATGTTCGACCTGCTGCGCTACCTCGCTGCGAACGGCTTTTCGAGCTACATCGTCTCGGCCAGCGGTCGCGACTTCATCCGCGCTGTCGCGGAGACCTATTACGGCATCCCGTCGGACCACGTGATCGGAAGCTCGGCGACGCTCAAGTACCGCGACGACGGGCCGTTCGCGACCTTGGTGCACCTCCCCAAGCTGGGCCTCTTCGACGACGGGGCGGAGAAGCCTGTCGCCATCTGGGACTCGATCGGACGGCGCCCGATTCTGGCCGGCGGAAACTCGAATGGCGACATCCCGATGCTCCACTTCTGCGCGCATCCGTCGCGTCCATCGCTGGCGCTGCTGGTGGAGCACGACGACGAACGACGGGAGTTCGCCTACGAGCTGGGCGCCGAGGAGGCGCAGGCGCTCGCCCGCAAGAGCGCCTGGACGGTGGCCAGCGTCAAGAACGACTGGAAGACCGTCTTCACGTCCTGAGACGACGGCGCAGGAGACCGTCGCCGCGACTACCGCGCGGCGATGAGCGCGATCGTGCTGTGCTGCTTCTCGAAGCTGTCCTTGGCCGCCACGGCGTCCTTGTACGAGCCGTAGTTGCCGAGCCGCACCCGGTAGGTCATCCCCTTGCCGGGGACATCCGCCGCGATGACGAACGCGCCCGGGTACTTCTGCACGAAGGCGTCCGCGTCGGCCGACGTCGTGAAGGTGCTGAGCTGCAGCGTGTACTTCCCCTTGGCCTTCGCCGGATCGACGGGCGGGGCGGCTGCAGGCGCCGGCTTGGCGACGGCGATCGGCTTCGGCGCAGGAGTCGGCTTGGCGACGGCGATCGGCTTCGGCGCGGTTGCGACCTTGGGCGCCGCCGGGGCCGCCTTGGGCAGGATCTTCGGCAGCGTCGAGAGGGCGTGCACGCTCGCCCCCTTCGCCTTGGGCGCGCTGCCGAGCGTGCTCGGGAAGGTGAGCTGCGGATCGGGCGCCGCGACGCCCGGCGGCGGCTGGTGCGCACGATCGAGGGCCGCCAGCGGGTCCTGCAACACGGGCGCGTCGGCCTGGCCGCGCGACTCGATCCGCTTGCCGACCATCACGCCGAGGACGAACAGCATGCAGGCGACGACCGCGCTGCCGAAGAACAGGAAGAAGACCTGGCGGTTGTCGAGCTTGACCTCGATCTTCTCGCGCCAGCGCTCGACGTTTTGATCGACGTCTTCGAGCGGGGGTCCATCCATGCTGGCCACTGCAGTGTATCGCAGGCTCATGAATCGTCTTCTTTCGTTGTTTTGGCCATGGTCTCGGGCGCCGAGACGCCGAGGAGGTCGAGCCCGGTGCGAATCACCTGGGCGATGGCGTCGACCCAGTAGAGCCGGGCCGCCGTCTTCCGCCAGTTCCAGGTCGCCCGCCAGTCGCCGGTCCGGTGGCGCTCCTGGGGGAGGATCGTGTCGCCGTGGACCTTCTGGAGCTGCGTGTAGTAGCTCTGGAACTCGCCCGCCAGCTCCATCAGGTAGGTGGTCAGCCGGTTCGGCTCACGCGCCGCGGCGGCGTCGGCCACGAAGTCGGGGAACTCCGCCAGCCGGCGCAGGATGCGCCAGCTCCTCGGGGAGCGTCAGCTCCGCCGCCATCTCCGCCGAGAACGCCGGCCGCTCCGCTCCCAGCTCCGCCGCGCGCCGGATGATGGCGGCGCAGCGCGCGTGCCCGTACTGGACGTAGTAGACGGGGTTGTCCATCGACTGCTTCTTGGCCAGGTCGAGGTCGAACTCCAGCGCCGTGTCGTGGCGGCGCATCAGGTAGAAGAACCGGGTCGCGTCGCGGCCGACCTCGGCGAGCACCTCGTCGAGCGTCACGAACTCCCCCTCCCGCTTCCCCATCGCCACCGGCTGCCCGTCGCGGAGCAGGCTGACGATCTGGATCAGGATCACCCGCAGCACGGCCGGATCGTGGCCGAAGGCCTTCAGCGCGGCCTGCATGCGGGGGATGTAGCCGTGGTGGTCGGCGCCCCAGATGTCGCACAGCTCGTCGTAGCCGCGGGCCAGCTTCTTCAGGTGGTAGGCGATGTCGGCGAGCAGATAGGTCGGCAGCCCGTCCGACTTCATGACCACGCGATCCTTGTCGTCGCCCCACAGCGCGGTCGTCTTCAGCCAGACGGCGCCGTCGTGCCGGTCGATGAAGCCGGCGGCCTCGAGGCCGGCCAGCGTCGCGGTCACCTCGCCCGAGCGGTGCAGCTCGCGCTCGCTCTGCCACACGTCGAAGGTCACGCCGAAGCGCTCCATCGTCGCGCGGATGATGCCGAGCGACGCCGTGATGGCGAAGCTCTGGATCGCCTCCATGTCGGCGCCCGCGGGCGGCGTCGCGCTGACCCAGCGGGCCCCGTCGCGTTCGTAGAGCGCCCGGGCGAAGTCGCGGATATAGGCCCCCTTGTAGCCGTTCTCGGGGAAGGCGACCTCGGGGACGGTCGCGTCAGCGGCGCGCGCGGTGTCCATGTAGCGGACCCAGGTCGACAGCGCCAGGGTCTGCACCTGGTTGCCCGCGTCGTTGATGTAAAATTCGGGGGTCACCGCGTAGCCCGCGAACCGCATCAGGCGCGTCAGCGCGTCGCCGACGGCGGCGACCCGTCCGTGCGCCACCGTGATCGGTCCCGTCGGGTTCGACGACAGGTACTCGAGCAGCACCTTCGGCGACGAACGCGGCGCCCCCCGCCCCCAGTCGGCGCCGGCCGCCAGCATCTGGCCGAGCGCTGCCTGCCAGAACGCCGGCGCCAGCCGCACGTTGATGAACCCCGGTCCCGCCACCGTCGCTTCGCTGAGCGGCGACTGCCCGCCGAGCGGCAATCGCGCCACGATCGCCTCGGCGACCGCGCGCGGCTGTTTTCCGGCCGGCTTGGCCAGCGTCAGCGCCACGTTGGACGCGAAGTCGCCATGCTCCGGCCGCTTGGTCCGATCGACCGACACGGAGTCGCCGGTCACCGCGGCGACGAACCCTTCGCGCGCCAGCTCATTGACCGTCCGGACCAGGATTTCCCGAACGGTTTCACGCGCACTGAAAGGTCGCACGTTGTTCACCTACATGTAGTTTCTACGCGCACCTGGGCCGCGTCAAGTTCCCGCAGTTTGCGGGTCGCCCGCGCCGGCCGGGCTCACTGGATCGGGAAGAGGCCGCCGCTGGCGTTGTAGTCCTCGAAGATCGGCTGATAGCCCACCGGCGCGGATCCGACGGTCACCGAGTAGCCCAACGGATTGATGCGCAGGAGCTGGCCGCGGGTCGGCCCCCCACCCTGCTCGCGCCCCAGCCGGTGCTGGTCCACGACGAAGAGGTAGGGAACCTCGTACGTGGGCGACACGGTCCCCGTCGTCACCTGCGCCAGCGAGTCGACGGGGCCGAGGACGATTCGCGCCGGCATCGACACCTCGAGCGTGATCGGGTCCTGGACGACCTGTGGGGCGAATCCGCCGTGAACGTCGAAGCTGGTGACGAACTCGGAGCTCGGCGCCCGGTCGATGTTGGCGAGCACGAAGCTCATCTGCGAATTCTGGAACAGCGCGCGGACGTGCACCCGTGGGCTGGCGACGCCTCCGTCAGCGCCCGCGCTCACGCCTCCGTCGCTGGGCCTCGTCGGGTCGGTCGGCGCGTCGCCGGCGGTCGGCCCGCCGCGGTAGAGGCAGGGATCGCCGGGCGACGGCGTCGAGACCACGAAGTTCACCAACGTATTGTCGTCGGTCGCCACCGAGGTCACGACCGCCGCGTTTCCGGCGAAGGCGTCCGGATCGAGTCGGCTGTCGATCCTTGTCAGGTTGCTGGGCAGGTTGCTGCAGGTCGGCCCGCTCATCGGGATGCGGAAGCCGAACCGCGCGTCGGGCGTGGGGTTGGGGAGACAGGTCGGGCCCGGATTGCCAGGGTTGCCCGGACTGCTGGGAGTGCCCGGGAGCGGCGCCGTGGTGACGAAGCCGGCCTGTGACCCGGCCACGAGGAACGTCTTGCCCGCGTTCACCTGGTAGTTCACCAGCTGGTCGAAGCAGGCCTTCCCCGTGTGGTCGAAGGGGGGCGCGTCGGCGCAGAAGCAGTTTGGCCCGGTGCAAGCGCAGTTGTCAGCCGTCCCGCCGTCGGACGTACCGCCATCTGGCTTTCGCGCGCAGAACGGTGTCACCGTCGTGGCATTGTCGAAGTTGACGCACAACCGACCGGCGCGGCAATCGCTGCTCAAAGTGCACGGCATGAGGCAACGGGGCCCGATGTTGGTCCCCGGGTACGCGGTCTCGCACTTGAAGTTGGCGGAGGTCAGATCGTCGGTGACGTCAGCGCAGGAGGTCGGATTCACCGGATCGTTACAAGGCGGGGTGAGCGACGACAGAACAACCTCGTCGAGGTGCGGCCGGATGATCAGGCTGTTGGGAGCAGCGGACTCGACCTCGTAGCGACGCACGCTGTTGAGGAACTCCGTGCAGAGCGACGTCTGCGCGCTCGAGCGGTTGGGATCGACACAGATCCCGGTGACCGTCAGCCCGGCCGCCGCCGAGGAGACGCCGTCGCCGAGCACGCACTCCTCACCGAGGCCGCACTGCGAGTTGTCGGTGCAACCGGTCAGCGTCACCAGATCGCCCGGGACGACGCCGAGGGCGCAATAATTGACGCCGCCGTCCTGGAACAGCGAATCGGTGCTGAGCGACCCGGAGGCCCCCCCCGGGAAGGTCGCCAGGCCAAGCTCACTGGCCAACGGATGGCCGCTGTTGCGGACGCCGGACAGGGCGCCCTCCCAGGCGACCGTCCACGTCTGGGCCGTGATCGCGCGGCGATCGATCGGGTCCTGGAAATTTGAAGGATTGGGGGCCTGCGGGAAGAACGCCACGGTCTGCACGTAAGAGGTGCTGAGCGCCGTGGCGTTGAGGATCGAGCCCTGCGTCCAGAACGGCTCGATATACGGGCCGGTCGCCGGAACGCTCGGCAAGACGTCGACGCGGGGCGGCCCCGAGCTCGGATCGAGCGTCAGGGAGTAGCTGATCACGTTGCGGTCGCGCAGCGTGTTCACGAACGGCTCCGACTCGGTCACCATATTGCTGAGGACATAGCTCGGCAGCATCGGCGGCGGAGGCGGCGCCATGGTCGTCGGCACGACCGCACTGTAATTGCGCAGGACCGGATTGAGGTTCACCAGGTAGACGATCCCCGAGTCGGTGATCACCCAGGCGTAGGCGCCGTTGACGCTCTGCTCGGTGGCGTCGGGGGGAGAGTTCTCGATGTCGGCGGCGGCGACGTCGATCGGCAGCGAGGGGAAATGGATGCCGGGGCCGATGCTGAACGGCCGCCGGTGCGCCGGATCGACGCCGATACACGGGGTCGCGGCCGAGGCGCCGGCCGGAAGGTGAAGCGGATCGGCGTTGGTCTCGCACTCGGTCTCGCTGCCCGCATTCGCGACCTGAATCACGCGGAGCGTCCCGTCGCGCGCGATCACGTACAGGTACTCCCGCGCCTGATCTGGCGTCGTCCCCGGGCTTGTCGTCGCGGTCTGCGCGCCGACAAACACGCCGGCAGTGCCGGAGCTCGTCAGGTACCGATTCGGGTCGACGTTGAGGCGAACGCGGCTCGAGCCGCGCGCCCCCTCGTGCAGGTAGATGCCGTTCCCCGGCAGCGTCAGCCCGCTGCTCGTCAGCCCGACCGAGATGACGAACGACGCGTTCGCCAGCGAGACATAGGCCTGGCTGCCCCCCGGGACGATGGCGATTCCGCTCGGGCTGAGCGGCCCCGGCCCGAAATAGGGGACGTCGGGGTACTGATTTCCGAGCAGCGCCCCACCCGGCGTTCCGCCGGTGGCACCAGCGTCGGCGCTGCCGGCAGCACCGGCCGTGCCCGGCGATCCGGCTGTGCCCGGGGCGCCACCCAAGCCGGTCATTCCGGGGGCGCCGGCGGCGCCACCTCCGGCGTCGGTGGCAATCGCGGCCCCGTCGGACACGCCGGCCTCAGGCTGTCCCGGAGCGAGCGCATCGACCGTCCGAGCGGCATCACCCGGAGGCGCGGCGTCCGAGCCCAGGGCCGCGGACGGGACGAGTGTCTGCCCGGCGCAGGTCGAGCTCGAACAGACGGGCGAGGGGCCAGCGTCGACCAGCGTGACGCCGTTCTTGTTGCCGTAGCTGTCGGTCGTCGCCCGCACGTAGGCGGCGCTCACGATCTGGCCGCTCGGAAGCGCAATGATCGTGATCAGATCGCACGACGGGTAGGTGACCAGCGCGTACCAAGGTTGGGGCCCCGTCGGCCAGTTCGGCGGACCGACGGCCGCGGTTTCGCCACAGATCGCATTCTGCCCCGGTTGGATCGGCAGACTGTCGTTCAACGGCGCCGCGAGCAGGCCGCTGGTATCCTGCGGCAGGAACACCGCCTCGTAGGGGGTCGCGACGAGTGGCGTGCCGTCCCCCTTGATGGGACGAAAGGTTCGGGAGGCGGTCCGCGGGACATCGCTGTCGAGATCGACGTTGCCGTAGTTCGCGTTGAACGTGGGAGCAACGAGGATCGAAGGATCGACCAGCGTCAGATCGCAAGAGCCGCGGTTCGCGGAGATGAGCCGGCAACCGTCGTCGCTGGCCGAGATCTGCTCGGGGAGCTGGCCGAGCGGAGCCGTCCCGTAACCGCTGGTGTCGACGTTGAGGTCGACCAGCTTCCAGTGATCGGCATCGACCGCGGACAGAGTGCCCGCGGCGCTGTTGGGCAGGAAGGCGAAGGTGCGGGTCTGCGCCGTCGCGCCGGGATCGTACTGGTTCTGCGGGTGGCAGGCCTGCATTGGCCGTCCGGTGACCTGCAGTTTCCCCGGAGTGCCGGTGGCGGCGTCGGGGGCGCCACCATCGGCCCCACTCGAAAACGCGCCGAAGCACATGAAGGCGACGTCGGTCGGCCGGTTGAAGTCGTTGACCGGCAACAAATTCGTCGCCGGGCCGCAACTGGCCGTCACCGTCGCTATCGCGATCAGGCCGAAGCGCTTCATCGCGGCGTCACCGACGGATATCCGAGCCGTTGAATGAGGTGGTACTGCGTCGGGCTCCCCGGCGCCAGATCGACGACCGAGACGTCGTTCTGGCTGAAGTCGAGCACGTAGGCGAGCGGACGTGTGGTGTCGAACACCATCCCAGCCGGGCCACGACCGATCGCGAAGGTCGTGAGCAGCGTCGGGCCGGACGGATCGAAGACATAGACCTCGCCCGTGTCGAAGCAGTTGACGAAGAGGCGGGGGCCGTCACCGGAGTCGTGCTGGTAGAGAAAGGTCGGGCTCGAGCAGGTCTCGAGCACGTCGGTCGGGGTGGCGGTCGTGCCGCCCGCCACGTTGTTGGCGATGTCGAAGCCGACCAGGTCGGGCGGCACCCGCTGGAGCGCGTAGGCCCGCTGGGCGTAGGGGGGGGCACTGCCCGGGAGCGGGTCGATGAACTCCACGCCGCGCATCTCCGATCCAACCAAATTCGAGTTCAGCGTGTTGCCCGAGGGGACGAGGACGTCGTCGTTCTGGTCGCCGGCGCAGATCGAGGGTCCGATCGGCACCATCGCGGTCACCAGCGGCACGTAGCGGGAGCTGACGAAGAGCTGCCTGTTGTTCGGATCCGGCTCAACCCCCAGCGGCTCGTGCAGCGTGAACGCCGTCACCCCGAAGAGGCCGGAGCTGCTGGGCGGGAATGGACTGCCGAATGGCGCGATGAACCTCGGCGCCGGCGGAAACTCGTCGGCCGCGATGAAGCCAGTTCCGGAGACGTCGAACAGCGAGACGCCACCCGTGTCCTGAACCGAGGTGCTCCCCACCAGATGACCGACGTAGAGGTAACCGCGCGCCTTGTCGAGAGCCAGGGCGTAGGGCTCATCCGGGAGCGTCGTCGCGGGCGCCTGCGGGTCTCCCGATTCGACGGCCAGCGAAGAGCTGGTGTCGACCACCTTCTGATTGCACTCGGCCATGGACGTCGTCGCCACGTCGCCGGTGCAGTGAAACGCGGGACGCGAGGCCGTGTTGCCCTGCAAGCCGACCGGCGCGACGTCGACGTAGGTGAGAGAGGTGTCGCCCCGGACACCGATCAGCAACCGCCCCGCGCTCGGGTCGGACTGGCAGGCAAGCGGCATGTTGGTCGTCCCGTGATAGGCCAGGCAGGGATCGTCGCAGGCCGACTGCCAGACCATCAGCGCGGCGAAGCTGCCGATGAGCACCGTCGCGTCGGGCTGGATGTACAGGCGCTCGTCGCAGTTCAGGATGTTGGAGTCCAGCAGATCCCAGCAGCAGCCCGGGGGAACGTTGCGGGACAGCGGATTGACGTAGTCCTCCTGCGGGCAGGCTCCCCAGGTGGCGAGCTGGTCGGTCGCGTGTCGATCGGCGTAGGCCTTGGAGACGTCGACCATGACCAGCGTCCCGTCGTTGAAACGCAAGTCAGCGTTCGAGTTGGCCACGTAGAGCCACTGCCCGGCCGGATCGGTCGGGCTCATCGCGCCGCTCGTCGGATAGAAGAACGTGTCGGAGGGGGGAACGACGCCGTTCTGGCTCAGGGTGCAAGCCCAGAGCCAAGGCACGAGCGCCGCCAGCGCCGTGAACTTGAGCGCGCGTGCGCCCGCCGCCCGCATCCGGGTCGACGCAGGCGGGGACGCCGACGCGCGATTCATTCAGCTCTTCGACCAGACCCGAGGCAGTCCGGTTGTCCGCTAGGTTGTCTTCAGCGCTGCTTGAGCAGCCGCCAGCCGGGCGATCGGCAGCCGGTAGGGCGAGCACGACACATAGTCGAGCCCGATCTGGTGGCAGAACTCGACCGACGAGGGATCGCCGCCGTGCTCGCCACAGATGCCGATCTTCAGCTTCGGCTTCTTGGCGCGCCCCGCGGCCACCGCCATCTTCATGAGCGCGCCGACGCCGCTCCGATCGACGCTGACGAACGGGTCGACGTTGTAGACGTCGTGCTGGAGGTAGGCCGCCAGGACACGCGGCACGTCGTCGCGCGACAGACCGAAGGTGGTCTGGGTGAGATCGTTGGTCCCGAACGAGAAGAACTCGGCCGTGTCGGCGATCTCGCCGGCGGTGAGGGCGGCGCGGGGCACCTCGATCATGGTGCCGATCGAATAGCCGACCTTCTTGCCGCGCTCCTTGAACACGGCGTCGGCCGCCTGACGGACGACGTCGGCCTGGAGGTCGAGCTCCTTCTTGGTCCCGACGAGCGGGATCATGATCTCCGGGAAGATGTTGTGTCCTTCGGCGGCGAGATCGCAGGCGGCCTCGAAGACCGCGCGCGCCTGCATCTCGGTGATCTCCGGGTAGGTGATCCCGAGGCGGCAGCCGCGGTGGCCGAGCATCGGGTTCGACTCCTTGAGCTCCGCGATGCGCGCGTGGATCTCCTCCACGGTCTTGCCGGTGGAGCGAGCCAGATCGGCCACGCCCGCCTCGTCGTGCGGCAGGAACTCGTGCAGCGGGGGATCGAGCGTCCGGATGGTGACCGGTCGCCCCGCCATCGCCTCGAAGAGGCCACGGAAGTCCTCCCGCTGCAGCGGCAGGAGCTTGTCGAGCGCCTTCCTGCGGTCGGCCTCGTTCTCGGCGACGATCATCTCGCGCATGGGGCCGATCTTCCCCTCGCCGAAGAACATGTGCTCCGTGCGGCAGAGGCCGATCCCTTCGGCGCCGAAGGCGACCGAGGCGACCGCCTGATCCGGCTGGTCGGCGTTGGCGCGCACCTTCAGCTTGCGCGCCGAGTCGGCCCAGCTCATCAGCTTGGCGTAGGTCTGGTAGATGGGCGCCTCTTTGGCGTCGAGGTTCTTCTCGATGAGCACCCGGATGACCTCGGAGGGGGTCGTCTCGATCCGCCCCTGGATCACCTCGCCGGCGAAGCCGTCGATGGAGATCCAGTCGCCTTCCTTGACGACGACCTCACCCTTGGCGGTGGTCACCGTCATCGTGCGGGCGTGGTAGTCGAACGACAGCGCGTCGCAGCCGACGATGCAGACCTTGCCCATCTGGCGGGCGACCAGCGCCGCGTGGCTGGTCATGCCGCCGAACGCGGTCATGAAGCCGAGCGAGGCGTTCATGCCGCGGATGTCCTCGGGGCTGGTCTCGTGGCGGCAGAGGATCAGGCTCTGCTCCCCCTTGGCGGCCAGCGCCTCCGCCTCGTCGGCGAAGAAGACGACCTTACCGGTGGCGGCGCCCGGGCCGGCCGGAAGGCCCTTGGCCAGGAGGCGCCCCTCGGCGACGGCGGCCTTCTTGGCCGACGGCAGGAAGACCGGACGGAGCAGCTGGTTGAGCGCCTCCGGCTCGACGCGACGAAGCGCCTCTTCCTTGGGGATCAGCTTCTCGTCGACCATCTCGACCGCAATGCGCACGCCGGCGAAGCCGGTGCGCTTCCCGTTGCGACACTGCAGCATGTAGAGCTTCTTGTTCTCGATGGTGAACTCGATGTCCTGCATGTCCTTGTAGTGCTTCTCGAGCTTCTTGCGGATGTCGAGCAGCTCCTTGTAGGCCTGCGGGAGCACCTTGCCGAGCTCCTCGATCTTCTGCGGCGTGCGAATGCCGGCGACGACGTCCTCGCCCTGCGCGTTCACCAGGAACTCGCCGTAGAACATGTTCTCGCCGCTGGCGGGATCGCGCGTGAAGCAGACGCCGGTGGCGGAGTCGCCACCCTTGTTGCCGAACACCATGGCCTGGATGTTGACGGCCGTCCCCCACTCCACCGGGATGTTGTTCAGGCGGCGATAGAGGTCGGCGCGGTCGTTGCGCCACGACTGAAACACCGCCTTGATGGCGCCCGCGAGCTGCACGTAGGGATCGTCGGGGAAGTCCATCCCCAGGCGCTCCTTGATCACGCCCTTGAATTCGACGACCAGCTCCTTGAGCGCCTCGGCCGAGAGCTCCGAGTCGAGCTTCACGCCGTTGGCCTTCTTCTTGTGGTCGAGGATCTCGTCGAACGGATCGTGATCCTCTTTGTTCTCCGGCTTGAGGCCGAGCACCACGTCGCCGTACATGGCGATGAAGCGGCGATAGCTGTCGTAGGCGAATCGCTCGTTGCCCGACTTGGCGGCCAGACCGGCGGCCGTCTTGTCGTTGAGCCCGAGGTTCAGGATCGTGTCCATCATGCCCGGCATCGAGGCGCGCGCGCCCGAGCGGACCGAAACCAGCAGCGGGTTCGACGGGTCACCGAACTTGGCGCCCACCAGCTTCTCCATCCGCGCCACCGCGCCGCGAATGTCGGCGTCGAGCTGCTTGGGGAGCTTCTTGCCGTCGGCGTAGAACTCGGTGCAGACCTCGGTGGTGATGGTGAATCCCGGGGGGACCGGCAGGCCGATGTTGGCCATCTCGGCCAGGTTCGCGCCCTTGCCGCCGAGGAGATTCTTCATCTCCTTGTTCCCTTCGGCCTTCGCGCCGCCGAAGAAGTAAACGCGCTTGCCGACCTTGCCGGCCTTGACTGCAGTCTCTTTGATCGAGAGCTTGGCAGCCGCGCCCTTGACGAGCGTCTTCGCGCCGAGGCGAACGCCGTTGCTGTGGCCGTTCTTGCCGTTGGTCTTGGCGAGCAGGTCTTTACCGACCTTCTTCAGCTGGGCGACCTTCGACTTAAGCTTGGATTTGAGGGAGGACTTCGTGGGGCGGTTCTTGGTGACGCTTGGCATGGGCGCTTATTTACCCTGAGCCGCGCCGCGAGGGAAGGTCCTTCGTGGCCGGATCTCGGCGAAATCTCTGCGACGATCGACGATCTCCCCTGCCCGTGCCCAGCTCGCCTCGGTGGGAGCGGACTTGATCCGGAGGTTCCCTTGTATTACACGTAAGACATGAAGTCGTTGCAGGCGACTCTGACGGTACGGCTCCCACCGCCCGCGCTACGCAGGCTGAAGGCCCGGGCCCGTGCGATCGGCGTCACGCCTTCGGAGCTCGTCCGGACCGCGCTCGAGCGTGAGGTCGGCCCGTTGGCCGAAGAGCCGACGGCGGCCGAGATGACCCGGGAGTGGATCGGCGTCCTTCGGGGTCCAGCTCCAAACGGACGCGACGCCCGAAGCGTTCTCGAGGACTGGAACCCCGACCGCCGTGGCTGAGGCTCGCGGTACCTTCCTTCTCGATACCGGCTTCCTCGTTGCCCTCCTCCGTGCGGATGATTCCGATCACGAGCGCTGCGTCGAAGTCTGGAACGAGCTTCGCGCCCCACGCCTGATCTCCGTGGAAGGTATCTTGGTGGAGAGCGCGCACCTTCTCCGGCGCCTCCGAGGCGGAGCGGCGGCAGTGGCGGGACTCGTGTATGGGGCCGCGACCGAGCTCGTCCCGACGACGCGCGAGCGCGCACAGCGGGCCGTCACCTTGATGGACAAGTACCACGACGTCCCCATGGATTTCGTCGACGCGCTCCTCGTGACGGTCGCAGAGGAGCGCAACGCGCGCGACGTCCTGACGCTCGATCGGCGCGGCTTCGAGACCTACCGCGCCAACGGCCGCGAACGGTTTCGAATTCTTCCCTGACGCGAGGATCTACTTCCGCCCGCGCTTCTCGAGCCACCAGCCGAGAACCGCCAAACCGACGACCACGCCGAGCCAGATGAGGCGGGAGGGGCGGAATTCATTCTTCGAAGCGCTGTTCATCCACCAGGCAAGGAAGGCCCAACTCGACCAGAGCGCCGTCGGAGCCTGAGATTTCCCTCGGATCTGAATAGCCCGGCCGCGGATCCGCCGGATGAAGAACAGGAGCGTGGAAACGGAGGCAACCGCCATGAACGCAGCCATCAAGATCCCGCCCGAACCGAGCCGGAAGATCGCGGGGCTCTTCGAGGCGATAAGGACGAGCCTGCCAACCATGTCAGCGACGCCCAGCATCGCGATAACGCGTACCCAGCGTTCGTACCTCCCCGGGACGATGCTTCCGTCCGAAGCCACTGCAGTCTGTTCGAGTTCGAACTCGCGTGTATGCGCGTGGCGCGCCGCCCAGCCCTTCGTGAGGGTCAAGAGGCCGTAGCGGAAGACGGCGTAGAAGAGCGCCATGAAGATCACGCCGAGGGCACCAACCAGCCGCGCCTTTTCGCTTTCACGCGCAAGCATCGCGAAAGAGAATCCCGCGGGAAGCGCGAACATGCCGAGCGGCAGTGCGAGAAAAGCAGCCCCTCCCTGCTTCGTTAGCGCAGCCCGCGCGTAAGTTAACGTCGCGTTCGCAACCTCGGCCAGCGTCGCGGGCCTCACTGCGAGGCCGCGCTCGCGCCGAAATGTCTCTACGTACTCGGCGTGCTTGACGAGAAGCTCAGAAGGGTCGACTCCCCGAACCTCGGCGCGTCCGCGATTGCCGAACGGCTCGTGCTTCAGCCCCGCGCCCGGGTAGTAGGTTTGCCACGATCCTTGGTCTTCCAACAACGTCACGGCGCCGAAGCGAGCCGGCTCGCTCGCAACCAAGCGGTAAATGCAAACGAAGGTGCGCTTGTCGGGCGACGCGAGCCAGCGCGCTCCCTGAAGCGAGCGCCAACGCCAATGAAGCGGCGTGAGAAACCGCGCGTGCTCAGACGTCCACCCGACTGGACGAAAACCGAGCGCGACGAACTGCTCGTAACGGCGCAACCCATCGGCATCCTCGGGGTACGGCCGAGCGATCAGGGTCTCGGGATGAACGTCGACCTCGAGCCGTCTCCGTCCGAGGAGGAAGCCAACGACTGGACCCAGGATCCAGATCGTCAAACCCACGGCGACAACCCAAAGCGCTACAACGAACGCGGGTCCCGGCACGGAGACGATTGTATCTGAAATTTGCGTCTCGCAGACTGTAGACGTTCCCGCGCTCGCCTGACGAGTGGGACAACCTGCGACAGCGCCCTATCCGTTCACTTTCGCGCGAAGCGCGGCGGCGAGCTCGGTGATGCTGGCCCGCTCCTGCCCCATGGTGTCGCGATCACGGACGGTCACTGTCTGGTCGTCGAGGCTCTGGAAGTCGACGGTGATGCAGAACGGCGTCCCGACTTCGTCCTGCCGCCTGTAGAGCTTCCCGATGGCGCCCGTGTCGTCGTAGACCGTCCGCAGCCCGGCGCGCTGAAGGTCACGCTTGATCCCGCGCGCCGTCTCGACCAGCCGTGGCTCGTTCTTCTTGAGCGGGAAGACGGCCACCGTGATCGGTGACAGCTTCGGGTTGAGGCGCAGGACCGTGCGGGTGTGCTCCTCGCCGAGCTTCTCGGCGGCGCCGCGCACCTTCTTCCAGACCTCGATCCGGTTGGCGTCGGCGTCGTCGGCCAGCCCCAGCAGCTCCGGGAGCGATCCCGGCAGCGCGGCGGCGAGCTTCTCCGCCGCCGCGACCAGCCGCTCCTTGGTCGCCGTCTCCATCTGCTTGGGATCGCGCTTGTCGACCGACTTGGCGAAGCTCAGCACGAGCTCCCGCAGCTTGGCGCTCTCCTCGGCCGGCGGCTCCTTGACCAGGGACTCGTCGTAGGCGTCGCAGAGGAACGCCAGCGTCGCCCGATCGGCCCCGGCCGACGGCTCGATCACGTAGGGGACGATGTGCTTCTTCTGTTCCTGATCGAAGTAGCGCAGCTCGCCCACGGCGTCAGGGTTCTCCGGGCTGCGGCTGTGCGCCTTCAGATCGTAGTCGGTCCGGTTGGCGATCCCCTCGAGCTCGCTCCACCCCATCGGGAAGCGGTACTCGAGGTCGACGCAGCGCTTGGCGTAGTGGGCCAGCTCGTCCTTCGTCTGCTCGCGCTGGCGCAGATTTTCGCGCCGCATCCCGAGATCGACGTACCACTGGGTGCGCGCGTCGATCCAGGCCTGGTGCGCCGCCTCGTCGTCGCCCGGTTTGACGAAATACTCGATCTCCATCTGCTCGAACTCGCGCGTCCGGAAGGTGAAGTTGCCCGGCGTGATCTCGTTGCGGAACGCCTTGCCGATCTGCGCGACGCCGAACGGCAGCTTCCGGCGCATGGTGTCGAGCACGTTGCCGAAGTTGACGAAGATCCCCTGCGCCGTCTCCGGCCGCAGGTAGGCGAGCCCCGAGTCGTCGCCCGTGTCGACCGGCCCGACGGTGGTCTTGAACATCAGGTTGAACGGCCGTGCCGGCGTCAGGTCGGTGGCGCCGCACTTCGGGCACTTCAGCTCCTTGGCCTCGATGGCGGCGTTGATCTCGGCGACGTTGACCGGATCGCGCCCCTTCTGCGCCACGAAGACGTGGTCGGCCCGTGGGCGCGCCTTGCAGCTGCGGCAGTCGGTCATCGGATCCGAGAACGTCGCCTCGTGGCCGGAGTACTTCCAGACCAGCCGGTTCATCAGGATCGCGGCGTCGAGCCCCTCCATGTCATCGCGGTCGTAGACGACCGAGCGCCACCAGGCGCGCTTGACGTTGTTCTTCAGCTCGACGCCCAGGGGGCCGTAGTCCCAGGTGCTGCCGAGGCCGCCGTAGACGGCCGACGACGGAAAGACGAACCCCCGGCGCTTGGCCAGGCTGACGATCTGTTCGAGCGATGACGCGGGCATGGGCGGGAGACTTTAGTCGAAGACCCTCCTCACGTCATGGGCACGTGGTGGATGATCTGAATGAGCAGCGATTGCGGACCGTAAAAGTAGAGCGACCGGGAGCCGTCGCGGTGGGTCTTGGGCTGCGCCTTCAGCGAGACGCTGTGCGCGGCGAGGTGGGCGGCCCAGGCGTCGACGTCGGCCGCTGTCGGGACGGCGATCCCGATGTGGTCCAACTGCCCGCCCTCCTGGATATTGCCGCGATGGAGAGCCAGGTTGTCCCGGCCGCCGTGCAGGTAGAGATTGTCGGCGTCGGGACGCCACTCGATCTCGTACCCCATCACCCCGACCCAGAATTTCTCCGCGGCCTCCAGGTCCTGCACCGTGAGCGCGACGTGACGGATCCCGAGCAACGCCGGCCTGCTCATCGATGTCCCCCTGCGCTCAGCTTGGCTATGAATTCCACGGATTTCAGCGGACCGCTGATGTGATGGTTGATGATCTCCAGCAGCGCTTCGCGGCAGTCGCGGTTCACGTCGGCGGACAGTGTCTCACGCCCCGCATCGGGCAACGAAACCTGCGACAGGTGCATGAGCGCCGCCCGCGCCTCTTTTGTGATGGGCCGCCCCGCCCGCGCGCAAGCGGTGCAGACCGCGCCGCCCCGATCCGGATCCCACCGGTAGGAAGTCGTCGGCGTGCTCTCACCGCACGCCGCGCAATGGTCGACGACAGGACCGAAGCCGAGGCCACGCAGCAGCCCCAGCTCGAACACACGGAGTCGTTCGGCGCTCGCCCCTTCGGCGTCGAGGAGGCCGAGCAGCGCCTCCAACCAGCCGTAGACCGCCCGCTCGACCTGCCGGGGCGCGCAGAGCTTGGTCACGAGCTCGGCGGCGTAGGCGGCGTGCGCCATCCGCGCCACGTCGGTCCCGAGCGCCGGATAGGAGACCGTCGTGTCGAATCCCTCCAGCGTCATGAGCTCGGCGCCGGCCCGCTCGCGCAGCGAAGCGACGCCCACCGCGCAGAGGCCGAGCCCGCCTGCGAACCGGCGCTGGCTCTTGCGGGCTCCCCGCGCCAACGCAGAGACCCGTCCGGTCTCTCGCCCGAACAGCGTGACGATGCGATCGGCCTCACCGTAATTGACCGCGCGCAGAACGATCGCGGGCGTCGACAAGGAGGAGGCCATTGGCCCCGAGTCTAGATCGGGTCAGGTCAGCGTGTGGGTCGCCGCACCGACAAGTCGCGCCGATGTCGGCGCCAGTTGCGCCGGTGTGGGCGCGAGCTCCGACAGACCTTCACCCGACTGGGGCGGGCGGCGCAGGAGCAACGACAGCGTGATGGTCGCGATCAGCACGAAGATGATGACGAACACCGCCAGACCGAGCCCACGGCGACGACCGGCATCGTCCTCCTCGACGGCGCCGCCGGCGAGGCTCGGGTCGACCACCGGGCTCACCGACTTGGCACGCGCCGCTTCGCTCTCGCGGTTGATGGCGCGATCGTAGAGACCGAGCGGCTGCGACTCGGCGATTCCGACGGCCTTGGCATACGATCGAATGAAGCCGCGCACGAACACATGCGCCGGCAGACCGCTCAGCGATCCTGACTCCAAGAGCTCGATGGCCGAGCGTGGAACCTTCGTCGATGCAGAAACGTCACCAACCGTGAGAGATTTTTCTTCTCTCGCGCGTCGGAGGCAGTTTCCAAAGTGCTCGTCGTCCATGGAGTCGGGATTCTCCAAAGCTCGTCTCCTCGACGAGTTTTCTTTAACGTTTTTGGACAGTTACTGCCTAAATTTCGTCCGGAAGCTAACAGCCGGCGGCGCGGCCTGTCAATTGAAATATCTTATCCCGGATCTTGGCACTCCGCCAGCAAGTGCTGGTTTTTTAAAGCTATACGCCGCGAGCTTCCGGAGCCCAGACATACTTGTGCAGCTGCAGATTGAGCCTCGCAGGGAGCCGATCTCGTAACATCCACGTGACCAGGTTTTTGGGGTCGAGCTGTCCATGGACGGGTGAGAGCAGCACCTCCGTGCGGCCACCGAGGTCGTGCTCGCGGATGACCTCGCACGCCCACCGATAGTCCCCCTCATCTGCGACCACGAACTTGGCGGCATCCCGCGGCCGCAGCTCGGCGAGGAGCTCCCACCTCATGCGGTGCGACTCGCCGGAGGCCGGCGTCTTGACGTCGACGATGCGGACCACCTCGTCCGGAAGCGACGCCAACGGATGAGCCCCGGAAGTCTCGATCATGACCTTGTAGCCGGCGGCGAGGAGGCGCTGCGCCAGGGCGGGCAGCTCCCGCTGGAGCATCGGCTCACCGCCGGTGAGCAGCACGAGCGGAGCGCCCAGACGGTCCACCTCGCCTGTGATGTCGTCCAAGGTCATCTCCCGCCCGCCCTGAAAGGCGAAGGGGCTGTCGCAGTACCCGCAGCGCAGATCGCAGCCGGTCGTGCGCACGAGCGTACACGGCAACCCCGCGTACTGGGTTTCGCCCTGGATGCTGGCGTAGATCTCCGTGATTTTCATGCAATGGTCCGTATACTTCTATTTGCGTCGTGAGGCACCTCGTCGCCTATTTCGGAAACGAGCCCGAGAACCTCGCCTGTGCGTTGTTTTCGGCGCGCGCAGCCCTGTACGTGCGGGGCGAGGCGCGCACGGTCGAGGGCTACGGCCTCGGTTTCGTCCAGGGCGGGGACGTCTTGTTGCAGAAACGTCCGCGCGCCGAGACCGTCGAGGTCGATCTCTACAACCTGGTGAAGGACACGCGCGCCGAGGCGCTCGTCGGTCGCGTTGGGCTCGCCCACGACGGCAGCACGCCGGCCGAGGACGCCGATCCGTTCCGGTTCCGCTCCTGGCTGTTCGGCTCCATCGCCGAGCTCCCGGACGCGACCTTCGAAGCGATCCGCGACAAGATGCTGGAGAAGACGCCGGCGTTCCTGCGCCGCAACATCCGCGGGAAGGCCTCGAGCGAGCATCTGTTTCACCTCTTCCTGGCGTTCCTGCACGACGCGGGGATTCTCGATCAGCCCACGCCGGCACCGACGGCCGTTCACGCGGCCCTGCGCAACAGCCTGACCCTCGTCGACGGCCTCTTGGCGGAAGTCGATGCGGCGCCGCTGCAGATCGCGCTCGCCGCGACCAACGGCCGCTGCTTCGTCGCCACCGGGTGCGGGTATCCGATCCGCTACCTCGGCATCGAGGGGATCACCGACTGCCCCGTCTGCCAGGCCAGGCACGACGCCGGCCGGAACGGACGCCGCGTCCCGCACGAGGGGCTGCGGGCGCTGGTCGTCGAGGCGGACCGAGACGTGGCGAAGCGGGCCGGCTGGCACGAGGTCCCCAATCGATCGGCGTTGATCGCCGGTCCGGATCGCGCGCCCCAGGTCATCGCCCTCTGAGCGCCCGCCAGGGCCTCCTAGGGCGACGACGAGACGACCACGACCGCCGTCGGGGACCGCGGGCGCTTGCGGTAATACATGAAGATCGTCTGGATGATCGAGGCGACCGGGACAGCGAAGAGAGCGCCCACGATGCCGTAGCTGTGCTCGCCGGCGATCAGCGCGAACACCACCAGCACCGGATGGATCTTGGCGGCGTCGCCCATGATCTTCGGGTTGAGGAGGTTCGCCTCGAGGAGGTGGATGCAGATGATCCAGGCCAGCACGAGCACCCCCTGCCGCAGATCGAAGGTGCCCGAGGAGATGAGCGCGATGGCCACGATCGGCACCGAGGAGAGAATGGAGCCGAAGATCGGGACCAGGCTCATGGTCGCGGCGATCCCGGCCAGGAGCAGCGGGTACTTCACGTGGAAGATGTAGAGACCGGTGTAGGTGAAGACGCCGTTGATGCAGCAGATCACCAGCTGCCCGCGGATGACCCCGGAGAGGCCGCGATCGATCCCGCTGGCGATCCGCTCGTAGTCGACCTGGTACTGCTCGGGGACGAGTGACCGCAGGAAGTCCTGGATGCGGACCAGATCGACCAGGATGAACGCCGCCACCATCAGCACCAGGAAGAGGCGTCCGATCCCGGCCACCACCGCGCCGATGAACTTCTGGCCATACTCGAGCGCGCGCTGGCTCTCCCCCTCGGTCGACTTCAGCCGCTCCGACAGCCACTGCTTGATCGACCGCTCCCATTTTCCACCGCCGCCGGCGGACGACTCCTCCGAGTGTGGCGGCGCGATGACGTACCGGCCGTCTGGCCCCGGACGCACCTCCAGCGCCAGCGTGTCGAGGTCGACCCGGTAGCGCCCCTCGCTCATCGGCTCGAGGACGATGGAATGCGGTGACGGGGGCGCCACTGGCCCCGTGATGACGTCCTCGGTCCCCTCCCCTTGCTCGGCGCCGAAGTGGTGGTCGACCCAGGCCCCCGCGCGCGGCAGCCACTCGCGGTTCACCTTGGCGAACAGCTGCGGCGATTCACGGAACAGGCGCGCGAAGTCGCCCGAGAGCTTCGGCACGAAGTAGCCGATGAACAGGCTCAGGCCCGCGATGATGTTGACGTAGAGGATGATCACAGCGGCCGCGCGGGGGAACGGCTTTCCGCCCACGCGCAGCCGGCTGAAGCGGTCGACGACCGGCGCCAGGATGTACGCCACCAGGATGGCGAACAGGAACGGGAGGACGACCTCCCGGAAGATGTAGACGATGAGGACGCAGAAGAGCGCAAAGCCCCAGAGCTTCGCAAACTGGCGCAGCCACGCCAGCGTGCGAGTCGCCGGGGTCATTGGTGCCCTTCGTCGCTCTCTTCGTTGCTTTCGACGCTACTTCGACGATTCGTCGTCGTCGGTCTCGGGCTCGGTCTCTGGCTCGGGCTCTGCCTTCTTCTTGCCCGGGACCTGCGCCGAGAGCGCCGCCAGCTTGTCGCGCATGACGTCGCCGAGGGTCGCCGTCGGCGCGCCGCCGGAGAACCCCTGCGCGTCGGCCAGCTCCTCGGCGCGCGTGGCGCCGCGGAACGACAGACCGATCTTTCGCTCTGCCGTGTCGACGCCGATGATCTCGGCCTTGAGGGTCTGGCCGGGCTTCACGAACTGCTTGGCGTCCTCGATCCGCTCCTCCGCGAACTCGGAGACGTGAATGAGGCCCTCGACACCCTTCTCGATCTCCACGAAGGCGCCGAAGTCGAGCACCTTGATGACCTTGGCCTCGACGATCTTGCCGACCGGGTAGTCGTAGGGGATGCGATCCCAGGGATCGGGAACCAGCTGCTTGATGCCGAGCGACACCTTGGGCTTCTCGCCATCGAAGTCGATGTTGAGAACGACCGCCTCGACCTCGTCACCCTTCTGGTAGAGCTCCGACGGGTGCTTGACCCGCTGGGTCCACGAAAGGTCGGAGACGTGCACCAGGCCGTCGATCCCCTCCTCGATCTCCACGAAGATGCCGAAGTCGGCGATGTTGCGGATGACGCCCTTGACGACCGTTCCCGGCGGGTACTTCTCCTTGAGCGACGCGAACGGGTTCGGCTCGAGCTGCTTGATGCCGAGGCTGATGCGGTTCTGGCGCGGGTCGATGTCGAGGACGACCGCC
Source organism: uncultured Pseudomonadota bacterium (assembly GCA_963819375.1). Taxonomy (GTDB): domain Bacteria; phylum Myxococcota_A; class Polyangia; order Fen-1088; family Fen-1088; genus JADGRB01. Next base: position 983,229 of record CAWFVU010000002.1, read on the forward strand.
TCGACGGTGTCACCGACAGCCACGACCTTGGAGGGATGCTTGACCCGACGGGTCCAGGACATCTCGGAGATGTGGACCAAACCTTCGATCCCCTCCTCGAGCTCGATGAACGCGCCGTAGTCCTTGAGCGAGACGACCTTGCCGCGCACGACGGTGCCCGGCGGGTACTTCTCCTGGGCGTGGGTCCAGGGATCCTCGCTGATCTGCTTCAAGCCAAGGGAGACGCGCTCGGTCTCGGCGTTGAACTTGAGCACCTTGACCCGCACGTGATCGCCGACCTGAAACAGCTCCGAGGGGTGCGTGACGCGCCCCCAGGACATGTCGGTGATGTGCAGGAGGCCGTCGATGCCGCCGAGGTCGATGAAGGCGCCGTACTCGGTGAGGTTCTTGACGATCCCCTCGACAATCTGCCCTTCCTTGAGCTTCTCGAGGGTCATCCCCTTCAGCTCGGCGCGCTCCTTCTCGAGCAGCACGCGGCGCGACAGCACGATGTTGCCGCGCTTCTTGTTGAACTTGATGACCTTGAAGCGGTGCGACTTGCCGATGAAGGCGTCGAGGTTGCGCACCGGCCGCAGGTCGACCTGCGAGCCCGGCAAGAAGGCCTTCACGCCGCCGCGGATGGTGACCGAGAGGCCCCCCTTCACGCGCGCGCTGATGGTGCCTTCGATCAGCTCGTCGCGCTCGCAGGCGCCCGAGATCTCATCCCAAACCTTGAGGCGATCCGCCTTCTCCTTCGACAGAACACAGAGGCCGTTCTCGTCCTCGCGGCTCTCGAGGAAGACGTCGATCTCGTCGCCTTCCTTGATACCAACCGCGCCGTCGGCCTGCGTGAACTCGTAGAGGGGGATCGTTCCTTCGGACTTGTAACCAATGTCGATGACCACGTGGTCCTTGCCGACGCTGATGACCTTGCCCTTGACGATGTCGCCTTCCTTGACGTCTTCGTGCTTGAGGGACTCTTCGAACAGTGCTGCGAAGCTCTCCTCCATCGCGTTGTTGCTTTCGGTCTGAGCTGAAACCATGCGCTAATCCTCTGCCTTCCGGGCCCACACGCGGGGCCTTCTGCTGACGTCCCGCACGTTGCGGGGGTTCGGGTTTCTCCCGGCGCGCGCCGACCATTCGGCACGCCCGAGGTCAAATGAAGGCGCGAAACTTAGCGTCGCGTCTGGGGAATGTCAACGCATCCGGCGCCTGCCAACGCAGGGCGTCCGGAGGGCGAATCCCGAGCCTGGCGCTTGGGTCAGGACCCTGCCGAATTCGCGCGGGCACGGGTGTTGACGATGGCCGCCATCCGGGAGACCACCTCGTCGGGACCGAGCGCGCTCGAGTCGATCTCGATCGCGTCGTCCGCGCGCCGCAGCGGGGCCGCCGCGCGGGTCGAATCGCGCTCGTCGCGGGCGATGATCTCGGCCCGCGTCGTCTCCTGCTCCGCCGGCTTGCCCGCCGCCCGCAGCTCGGCGACCCGGCGCCGGGCCCGCTCGTCCGCGGTGGCGGTCAGGAAGAACTTCGCCTCGGCGTTCGGGAACACGACCGTCCCGATGTCACGCCCCTCGACCACCACGCCGCCGGCGTCGCCGATCCGGCGCTGCAACTCGAGCAGCGCCGCCCGCACCTCGGGCAGCGCCGAGACGCGTGACGCGCCGTCCGAGATCTCGGGGGTGCGAATCAACGAGGTCAATTCGTCGCCGTTCGCAAAAACCCGATTCAAGGTCCCCTCGAGCCGAAACGAGAGGTCGAGCGCCTCGGCCAACGAGGCCACGCCCGGACCGTCATCCCAGCCGATCCCCGCGGCGCGGGCCCGCAGCGCCATCGTCCGGTAGATCGCGCCGGTGTCGAGCAGCGCGTACCCGAGCCGCTCCGCCAAGAGGCGCGCGGTGGTCGATTTCCCGGCCCCCGCAGGCCCGTCAATCGCCACGATGAGCCGCCGCGGGGCCAAGGGCCTCGAGCCCTAGCCGTTCTTGCGGAAGCGCGACGGGTAGCCGTCGCCGAACGCCTTGTCCGGATGCAGGGACTTGGCGCGCGCGATGAGCGAGTCTTCGGTCTCGACGTTCTTCGGATCGGGCAGGCAGCACTCGACCGGGCAGACCGCCTGGCAGGCCTCGTGGTCGTGAAAACCAACGCACTCGGTGCAGAGCTTCGGATCGATGACATAGATGTCATCGCCCTCGCTGATTGCCTCGTTGGGGCACTCGGGCTCGCAAGCCCCGCAGTTGATGCATTCTTCGGTGATGTAAGTGGCCATCGATTTCTTGCCGGGGAGTTTAGGGGACCGCTGTTAGTGCGTCAATGTCGCGTTGTCAAGCCTGAGCCGCCGGAGCGACCGCCGTCGCGACCTTGGCACGGCCAATCTTCTCGCCGCCGCTGTTGTTGGCGCGCAGGTTGACCGCGACGAGCTTGGAAACGCCCGGCTCTTCCATGGTCACGCCGCACAGCCGATCGGCGATCTCCATCGTGCGCCGGTTGTGCGTGATGATGATGAACTGCGAGAACTCGGTCATCTCGCGCACGACCTGGTTGAAGCGGCCGACGTTCGCCTCGTCGAGCGGCGCGTCGACCTCGTCGAGCACGCAGAACGGCGACGGCTTGACCAGGAAGATGGCGAACAGCAGCGACACCGCGGTGAGCGCCTTCTCGCCGCCCGACAAGAGCTCGATGTTCTGGCTGACCTTCTTCCCCGGCGGGTTGGCGACGATCTCGATCCCCGTCTCCAGCATGTCGCTCTCGTCGGTGAGCGCCAGCCGCGCGTGACCGCCGCCGAAGAGGCGCGGGAAGATCGCCTGGAACTCGGCGTTGACCGCGTCGAACGTCTCGCGGAACCGCTTGCGCGAGGCGCGGTTGATCTTCTCGATCGCCGTCTCCAGCTGGCCGATGGCCGACTCCAGATCGCTTCGCTGCGCGGTCAGGAAGTCGAAGCGTTTTTGAAGCTCTTCCGACTCCTCGATCGCGGTCAGGTTGATCTCGCCCATGCGCTCGATGAGGCCGCGCAGCTCTTCGGCACGCGTCTCCTCGACGTCGCCGAACAGCGCCCGGAGGTGATAGTCGTAGACCACCGAGGCGATGACCACGTCGCGGTAGCGGTCGGCCACCTGCTCCTCGATCCCGCTCCGGCGCATCCCGGCCTCCCGGCTGCGCAGCTCGAGCTTCGAGGCCGCCTGCGCCAGCCGCGCCACCTCGGCGCGCGCGGCGCGCAGCTCGGCCTCACGCGCGGCCAGCGCCGTCTGCCGCGCCTCGAGCGCGCTCTGCCGCTCGCCGTGCGCCCGGGCGCGCGCCTCGGCCTCGGCCTGGGCCAGCTCGGCCTCCTCGCGCAGCTCGAGGACCTGCTCGCGCAGCGCCTCGCCACGGGCCAGATCCTCGGCGATCGTGCTGTCGAGGCGCACCGCCCGTGCCTCGTCCGCCGCGCGATCGGAGAGCAGCCGTTCCAGCGTCTGGCGGGCGTTCTTCCGCCGCTCCGTCGCCTGCGAGGCCGCCACCTTGAGGGTCGTCAGCTGGGCAACCCCGCGGTCGACCTCATCGGCCAGCGCCACCGTCTGCAGCCGCAGCTCGCCCGCGCGCCGCTCGGCGTCCTCCAGCGTCGCTCCGTCATCGGTGAGCGCGGTGGTCGCCGCCTCGAGCCGCGCCTCGCTCTCCTCGCGGGCCCGCGTCAGATCGACGGTCTGCGCCGCCAGCGCCGCCCGCCGCGCCTCGAGGCGCCGCCGCTCTTCGACGAGCCGCTCGAGATCCTTCTCCTGGCCGAGCAGCGCCATCTCGTCGGAGCGCAGCGTCACCGCCCCCTCGTCGCGCAGGCGGCCGAGATCCGCGGTGGCCTGCTTCTTCGCCACGTGCCGGGCGAGAGCCGCCTCGACGTCGGCGTCGAGCCGTTGCATGACCGCCTCGAGCTCGCGGATCTCGCGCTTCTGCTCGAGCACGCCGGCCAGCGCGGATTCGCGCGAGCCGCCGGTGACGACGCCGTGCGGATCGATCACCTCGCCCTCGAGGGTGACGATGGTCTTGCTGGTGCGCGTCTCGCGCCAGAGCGCCAGCGCCCGCTCGAGATCCTCGACCACCAGCACGTCGCCGAGCAGGTAGGTCGCGACCGCGTCGTACTTTCGATCGTAGCTGATGAGGTCGAGCATCTTCCCGCGCACGCCGGGCGCCTCGGGCCAGACGTCCGCCACCGCGGCCGGATCGACCAGCGGGGTCAGCCCGCCGTCGCCGGCGCTCGAAGATCCAGACGACCCCGACGACCCCATCGCGTCGTAGAGCACCTCACCTCGCTGCGCGCGCAGCGCGATCGGGATGAACGACGAGCGCCCCTCGCTCTTCTGCTTGAGGAACTGGATCGCCTCCACGCCCGCCTCGTGCGATTCGACGATCACGTTGCCGAGCCGCTCGCCCAGCACCGCCTCGACCGCCGTCTCGAGCTCGGGCGGCGGACGCATGATGTCGGCGACAATCCCTTCGATCCCCGTGACGCCGGCGGCCCCGCCCCCCTGCTGGTGCTCCTGCATGATGGCGCGGACGCCCTTCTGAAAGCTCTCGTAGCGCTCCTGGATCTCGGAGAGCGACGCCAGCCGGGAGCGCCGACGGTGCGACTCCTCCCGCAAGGTCTCGAGCTCCAGCTCGCCCCGGCCGAGCTCGGCGCGCAACGCGGTGAGCTGAGTCTCCTCGTCGGCGGCCCGGTGCCGCGCGGCCTCGACCCGCTCGCGCAGGGCCACTACCCGCTCCTGAAACTCACTCTCGTCCGACGTCAGCGCCGACAGCCGCTCGTGGGCGGCGTCCTCCTCGCCTGCCAGCCCGGCCAGACGCCCGGCCAGATCCTCACGCCGCGCCATCGCCGCCGTCCGCTCCGCCCCAAGGCGGGCGAGGCGCGCGCTGGCCGAGGCCATCTCGCCGACCGCCCCGTCGAGCGCGCCGCGCGCCTCAATGAGGGCGGCGCGACGGACATCTTGAAAACGGGCTTCTTGATCGTACTCGCGCTCGCGCTGCTCGGCGTCGCCGTCGATCTCCGAAAGCTGGGCGGAGATCTCTTCCACGTCGGCGCCGCGCGCGATCGCGCGCGCCCGCAGCTCCTCGACCTCCTTGCGCCCGGCCTCGGCGCGCGACGTCAGCTCGGTCGCCTCCGACTCGTGGTGCGCCGCCCGCTGCATTCCGAGCTGCGCCCGGTTCGACAGCGCGAACAGATCGTCCTTGGCCATCGCCAGCTCGCTCGCCTCTTCGGCGCCCGACAGGCGCTCGGCCTCGACCGCCGCCTCCTCGACCGCCAGCGCGCCGGCGTCGAGATCGTGGCGCTCGCGCACCTCGGCGAGCTCGGAGATCGCCGACTTCTCGTCGGCGAGATGACCAAGATAGCGCTGCGACGACGACCAGAGGTCGAGATCGCGCAGCTCGCCCTTGTAGCGCTTGTAGCGCTCGGCCTTCTGCGCCTGCAGCCGCAGCGAGCGGAGACGCCCCTCGATCTCGCCGACGATGTCGGTCACCCGCAGGAGGTGCTGCCGGGTCGAGTCCATCCGGCGCTCGGCCGCCTTCTTCTTGGACTTGTAGCGCGTGATTCCGGCCGCCTCGTCGATGAGGCCGCGGCGATCCTCCGGCCGCGACGAGACGATGAACCCGATTCGCCCCTGCTCGATGATGGCGTAGGCCTTCGAGCCGACCCCGGTTCCGAGGAAGAACTCGACCACGTCGCGCAGCCGGGACGGAACGCCGTTCAATAGATAGTCGCTCTGCCCGTCCCGATACAGCCGCCGGGTCACGACGATCTCTTCGGGTCGGGCCGCGCCCCAGGCCACGCCCCCCGCCACCGCGTCGGCGCTCAGGCTCCGCGCGTCGAACGACAGCGACACCTCGGCGAAACCGGCCGGGCCGCGCGACTCGGAGCCCGCGAAGATGACGTCCTCCATGGCGCGGCCACGCAGGTGCTTGGCTGACTGCTCGCCCATGACCCACCGGATCGCGTCGACCACGTTCGACTTTCCGCACCCGTTCGGGCCGACGATCGAGGTGATCGGGTCCGGGAAGCTGATGGAAGTCTTGTCGACGAACGACTTGAAACCGCAGATCTCGATGCGCTTGATCTTCACGTGCGCCTCCGCATTCGGTGGGGACCGGGAGCCAAGACCATACGTAGAATGTATTGTCACGGCAGCGTCACCTTGTAGCACCCTCGTCTCGCTTCTGTAAACAGCGTCGCGCGATGAAGTCCGTCGACGCAAATTCTGGCTTGACGGCCGGTGCGGCTGGGCTCTGCGGCGACAATCCCACGTTTGGTGATAGTGTCCCACCCCCGATGGATTTGTCCTCGCTGCCTATCAGTCCAACCGAGCTCTATGAGCTGATTGCCGTCGTCGGCGGCGTGGGTGTGACCGGCGTTCTTGGCGTCCTCTTCGTCCGCCGCGCGCGCGCCGCCCGCCAGCGGCAGATCGACGCCGTCGACGAGGTCCCGGCGGCGTTGCCGCGGCGCCAAGGTGCGGCAAAACCCGCGGCCAAAGCCAAAGCAGTCGAGCCCGAGCCCGAGCCCGAGCCCGAAGAAAAGAAGAAGAGGAAGAGGAACCGGAGGCCGCCAAAGAAGAGGCCCCTCCACCTCGCTCCGCGCGGGTCGCCGCTGGCCACGCGCACGCCCACAAGGAGCGTGCCGAAGCACCGGAAGCGGCGGCGCCCGAAGCAGAGCCGCGCTCCGCGCAGGTCATCCCCTTCCCGGCGCCCGCCGCGCCCACAGAGAAGAAGGTCTCGGCACTGGCGCCGGGGCTGGCGCGCACGCGCTCCGCGGGCTTCATCGCGCGGCTCGGCGAGCTGTTCTCGGGGCGCAAGGAGCTCGACCCCTCGGTCGTCGACGAGATCGAGAAGGTCCTCCTCACCGCCGACATCGGCGTCAAGACCAGCCAAAAACTTCTGGAAGAGATCCGCAGCTCGCTGTCCCGCCGCGAGCTCAAGGATCCCGACGCCGTCTGGGCCTTCCTGCGCCGGCGCAGCGCCGAGATGCTCTCGCTGCCGGCGCCGGAGCTCGACTTCTCCTCGGCGAAGCCGTTCGTCCTGCTCGTCATTGGCGTCAACGGAAGCGGCAAGACGACCACCATCGGCAAGCTGGCGGCGAAGCTGGCCGGCGATGGCAAGCGGGTCCTGCTCGCGGCCGGCGACACGTTTCGCGCCGCCGCGGCCGAGCAGCTCGAGATCTGGGCCGGGCGCACGGGCGCGACGATCGTCCGCGGGAAAGAAGGGGCAGATCCTTCATCTGTCATCTTCGATGGCGTCAAGCGCGCGGCGACCGAGAGCTTCGACGTCGCGATCGCCGACACCGCGGGGCGGCTGCACACCAAGGTCGATCTCATGCAGGAGTTGCAGAAGGTCCGCCGCACGCTGGCCAAGGCGGCCCCGGGCGCGCCTCACGAGACCTGGCTGGTGATCGATTCGACCAGCGGACAGAACGCGATCGCGCAGGCGCAGATCTTTACGGAAGCGATGGCGGTTTCCGGTATTGTCCTCACCAAGCTGGACGGCACGGCAAAAGGCGGCGTCATTCTTGGAATCGCGGATCAGTTGCGGATCCCGGTTCGCTACGTGGGTGTCGGCGAGACCGTGGATGACCTGCGGCGCTTCGATCCGGAGGAGTTCGTGGAGGCGCTCTTCGCGCCCCTCGAGGGCTAGCTCAGCAATTTTAGTTGCTTGGATTTTTTTCCGCGTGCTATAGTGCGCAAAATTCTGATTCTGGCCGTAAGTCTTTGATTTTTTTTGGGTTTTTAGCCCTTCGGCTCTTTCCACCCCCCCAGAGACAGCGAGGGATCATGAAGCGACCGGCCATCTGCCTCTTCATATGGGTTGCCCTCCTAGGATGGGCGGCACCCGGCTACGCGAAAAAGGGAGGCGGGAAGGCGGCGGCACCGGCAGCGGATGATTCCGCGGTCGCTGATGACAGCGGCAAGACCGCCACTTCGGGTGGCGCGGACGACAAGGCCGCGGGCGATACCGGAAAGGCGGACGCCGCCGGAGGCAAGGAGGCCGCCACCCCGAGCGAGAGCCTGGAGGGGGATGAAACTCAGCCGGGCAAGGTCGAGGAAGACCTGGGCGGCACCCCCAAGGCGGCGCGCCCGAACTCGACCGGGAGCTGGGCGGACATCGTGGTCGTTCCCCGAAAGGCGTTCCTCAAAGGCGGGCGCTTCGAGTTTCAGCCCTTCACCGGGATCTCGGTCAACGACAGCCTCATCCGCCACTACGTCCTCGGCCTCGACCTCAACTACTTCCTGACCGACGTCTTCTGGATTGGCCTGCAGGGGCAGTACTTCATCCATCAGCTCACGAACCAGGAAGAGCTGGTTGGCAGCGAGTACAACCGCTCGCCGACCCTCAACCAGTACCTCTACGGCGGCGCGCTGAACTTCGGGTACGTGCCAATCTACGGCAAGTTCGCCCTGTTCAACCGGTCGATTCTGAGCTGGGAGATCTGGGCTTCGGCAGGTGTCGGCGTGACGTTCACCAAGGTCATCCCGCGCGACCCCGCCAACGACGCGCTGGCCTTCCAGAACACCGACATCACGCCGAATGTCGGCATCGGCAGCCGCTTCTTCTTGTTGAACTGGCTGAGCGTGAACTTCGCGCTGCGCGACTACCTGGTCCCCGACAAGTTCGAGCCACTCAACGACGGGGCGGGCAGAGGAATCACGACCTCAGCGCAAGCCAAGGCACAGGCGCAGTCTGAGCTCGTCCAGAACGTCCTGTTCTACGTCGGCGTCGGCCTCTATCTGCCGACGAAATTCCAGTACAAGACTCCTCGTTAGGGCGGCGTCCATGAACATGAACGCGGATCTGAACCTGAACGTGACCCGGCGCTCGGAGAAGGACATGCCCATGACCAAGACGACCAAAGCTCGGTGGCTCTCGCTGCTCATCGCTCTGGCGGTGACGGTGGTGCCGCTCGCGGCGCAAGCACAGCGCAAGAGCCCGCTGGCCGACGCGCCGGCGATCCGGAAGCGCTATGAGCTGCGGGCCAGCCGCCTGGAGCTCGGCGCCGGGGTCGGCTCGACGATCAATCAAGACTTCTATCACACGGTCTTTCTCAACCTGAAGCTCGGGTTCCACTTCAACGACTGGTTCGCCGTCTCGGTGTTCGGCGGGTTTGCGGTGGCGAACATCGCCACCACGTTCCAGTCGGATCTTCTGGGAACGCTGAAGGACATGCCGACGACGAACTTCGAGCCGAGCAAGGCTGACGCGCTGAGGTCGATGCAGAAGATCAACAACATCCTGGGCGGGCAGGCGGAGTTCACGCCCTTCACCGGGAAGTACTCGCTCGCCGGCTGGCTGTTCGCCAACTACGATTTCTACCTCTTCGGCGGCGCCGGGGTCATCAGCGTGACGCCCACCGACTCGAGCATCACCGCCTGCGGTTCGTCCAACTCCGGGGACAACACGAAGAGCGGCCCGGCCTACTACTGCGGCGTCAGCGGTTCGAAGCTCGCCGCCACCTTCGGGCTGGGGCTGCACAGCTACTTCAACCACTGGATGGCTTTGAACGTCGAGCTGCGCGACATGCTCGCCAAGCTCAACCCGTCCGGCCGAGACACCAACGGCGACCTGCACGCCACGACCGACGATCTGACCTGGACGCACACGTTCATCGTGGCGGCCAACCTGGTCTTCTACCTCCCGTCGACGCCCAGCATCTCTTTCTAGTCTCGCGCCCGACCCGCGAGGACGGAGGACGAATGTCGTCGCCGAAGAAAAAGGTCACGCTGTACTTCAACGCGACTGTTTTGGGCGAGACCCAGCACGAAGCGATCCGTCAGGACCGCTCCATCTCCTGGATCATCCAGGCCGCCTGGCGGCTCGCGCGCGAAGAAGTACGCCGGCTGCCGGGCTACTCGCAGGTGGCCGGCGAAGCGGCGATCCCGAGCAAGACGCAGAGCGAGTCGCTGTAGTCGCCGAACGGCGTCTTGTAATAGACCAGCACCTGGTCCTTGTCGTTCCCCTGCATCGGCGGCGCGGTGAACGAACCGTCGTTGCGCGCGGTGGCGATGACGCCGCTTCCGAGAGTGCGATCGACGACGAAGTAGGTCGCGTTCGCCGCCTGCTCCAGCGGCCCGCCCGAGGTGATCCAGAAGGTCTGCTGCGTCCCGTCACTGGCGGTCAGCATCTTCGACGCGAACGAGATCGCGTCCGGCGGTGGCACCGGGAAGACCGGGGCCACGCACGACCAGAGCAGCGCGGACGCGCCCAGCAGCGTCCCCATCTTCAGCCAGCGTCGGCGGAGCAGATTCATCGGGCGGATTCCCTCGCAGAGGCTGAGTTGCAAATGACACGCCTACCGATCGCCGCGAAAACCGGGGGTCCCGGCCGGTCGGGCGTCAACAAAGTTGGCGGGAATCGCAACATGGTTCGCCCCGGCTACAGCACGAAGTTGTAACGCTTGAGCTTCTTCTGCAAGCCGAACCGCGACAGGCCGAGCAGCTCCGCGGCCCTGGTCTGGTTGTTCCCCGAGCGCCCCAGCGCCTCGCGGACCAGTGAACGTTCGAGGCGTTCGACGCGTGGCTTCAACACCAGGTTGTCGTGGTCCTCGGTGGCGACCACGCCCGGATCGTCGGCGGCGCCGATGCGGGGCGCCAGATCGGCGGCCGTGATCCGGGCGCCCGAGAGCGCGTCCGCGCGGGTCACCTCGTTCTCGAGCTCGCGCACGTTGCCAGGCCAGCGATAGGCCGCGAGGCGCGCCATCGCGGCCGGGTCGATCGGCTTGCCGGCCGGGCGGCCGTCGCGCGCGGCCAGCTTGGCCAGGAAGTGCTCCACCATGAGCGGGATGTCGTCGCGCCGCTCGCGCAGCGGCGGCAACGAGATCCCGGCGACGTTGAGCCGGAAAAACAGATCGCGGCGAAACTTCCCCTCCTCCACCATGCGCGTGAGGTCCCGGTTCGTCGCGGCGACGATCCGGACGTCGACCTTGCGGGTCCGCTCGGCGCCGACGCGGCGGATCTCCCCCTCCTGCAGCACGCGCAGCAGCTTGCCCTGCATGGCCGGCGACATCTCGCCGACCTCGTCGAGGAACAGCGTGCCGCCGTCGGCAATCTCGAACAGGCCCCGCGTGTCGTGGTCGGCGCCGGTGAAGGCGCCGCGCGCGTAGCCGAACAGCGTCGATTCCAGCAACGTCTCCGGGATGGCGGCGCAGTTTTCACCGACGAACGGCTGCGCCCGGCGTGGCCCGTTCGAATGCAGCGCGCGCGCCACCAGCTCCTTGCCGGTGCCGCTCTCGCCTTGAATCACCACCGGCAGCGTCGTGTCGGTGATCCGATCGATGAGGCGAAACAGATCCAGCATGCGCGGCGTGCGACCGATGATGTTGCGGTAGTCGTAGCGGACGGCCAGCGCCTCGCGGTTCTCGCGCAGCTCCACCTTGATGCCGGAGATCTCCTCCCGCCCGGCGGCCAGCTCGGCTTCCAGACGGCGGTTGAGCGCCTCGACCTGCCGTTCTCGACGACGCAACTCGCCGAGGAGGCGCGCGTTCTCCAGCGCGATCGCCGCCTGCTCGGCGAAGTCGAGCACCAGCCGGACATCCTCCTGATCGAACGCCCCCTTGCGCAGCCGGTGGTCGACGTAGATCGTTCCGGCCACGCGCCCCTTGATGACCAGGGGGACCGCCAGCACCGAGCGCAGGTGCAGGTCCGACACCGAGAGCGCCTCACGAAAACGATCGTCGCCCGCGGCGTCGATGGTCACCACCGGCTCGCCCCCCGCCGCGGCCTGTCGGGCGATCGACTTGGAGAGCGCCAGCTCGTCGGTCTCCAGCGTCCGCTGATCGATGTTGCGCGCGGCCTTCACGTTCAGCTCGCCGCTCTCGTCCTCGAGCAGGATGAATCCGCGCTCGGCGTCGGTCAGCTCGATGACCGTGTCGAGGACCATCTCCAGGAGGCGCGGCAACCGCAGCTCGCTGTTGAGCCGCTTGTTGATGCGCAGGAGTCGCCGCAGCCGTGACTCCGCCGCCTCGGCGCGCGCGCCGGGCGCCCCGCCCTGCCCTGCGCGCCCCTCGGGGCTCAGCCAGGCCGTATCGGGGTGGCTCTCCACTGCGGCGCGATGATGCTCGGGCGTTGCCATGCGGACCTCCTCGAAAACGGTGCGGCCGAACTCAAAGGCGACGCGGGCCTCGGCAGCGGCCCCCGCGCGCCCCCACAGCTGGCCGGCCAGGGCGGCCAGGCGCCAGGCCGCCGGCCGGCGGGACCGCGCGCGCGCCTGCCGGGCCAGCCGATCGAGCTGCGCGGCGAGCGCGGCCGACGCGTCGCCGCCGGCCCCCCCTTCGGCCAGGAGCAAGAGGGCTCGGGCACGGGCGAGCTCGGGATCGTCGCTCGGCTCGGGTGGCGTCACGTGCAGCCGCTCCGCTTCCGCCAGCGCCCGCTTCGCGTCGGCCAGGCGCCCGGCGCCGGCCAGCGTTTCGGCAATCGCGAAAGATGCGCTCGCGGCGCCGGAGCGCTGTCCGACGTCGTTGAACAGCCCCGCGCTCCGCCGGTAGTGACCGATCGCCGCGTCAATCTCGCCTCGCCGGCGGGCCAGATCGCCCTCCACGAACGAGGCCGTCGCCGGCGCGCGGCTCACGCGCCCCTCCGCGCCGAGGCCGAGCACCCGATCGAGTGCCCGGCGCGCCGCCGCCAAATCGCCCAGCTCGACGAAGAGGTTGGCGGCGTTCACCAGGGCCGGGCCCAGCTCCGCGGCCGCCCCGAGGCGCCCGAGCTCGTGCACCGCCCGCGCGAAGGCCGTCAGCGCCTCGCCGTAGAGCCCCTCTTCAATCAGCAGGCCGCCCAGATTGAGCGCCACCGCCGCGACCGTGTGCAGGTCGTTCTGCCCGGCGGCGATCTCGTAGGCCTTTCGATACGCTTCACGCGCTGCCCCCTCGTTCCCCGCGAGCTGCGCGAGCAGGCCGTCGAGATACGCCCACCGTGACTCGCCGACCCCACCCTCGAGTGACGCCAGGAGCTCACGCGCGCGAGAGAAATCACCCAGGTAGGCGCTCGCCAGCAGCGCCGTCTCCGTGGCGAGCGCGATGACGGCATCCGTGGCTGCGGTCGCCGGCATCGCTGTCGCGCTCGCCGCCTGGGTGAGCGCCGGCTCGACAATCTCCAGCGCCTCGCCAAAGCGCCCGACCGTCACCAGCAAGCGGCCGAGCCGCGCGCGCAGCGCGGCCGCCGGCAATCCGGCGGCTTCGCTCTCCCCGAGGCCCTGCTCGAGCACCCGCCGGGCGCCCTCGAGATCGCCGCGCCGTCCGAGCAACCAAGCTTCGCGCTCGCAGCCGGCGGCGACATCTGCCGGGCCGGACACCGCCGCGCGGGCGGTGGCCAGGACCTGTGCCGCGTCGTCGTAGCGGCCGAGGGCGCCGAGGCCGGTCGCCAGCGCCAACCGCTCCGAGTACGCGAGGGCCCCCGGCGCGAGCGCTGCCACGCGCTCGAGCAGACCGGCTGCCCGCGCGTGGTCGCCGGTCGCGGTCGCCGTGGCAGCCACGCCACGGAGGACTTCCGCCGCCTCTCCCGCTCGCCCGCAGACCGCGAGCACGTCGGCACGGCGGAGGGCCTCCGCCCCGGTGGGCGCATCGGCCCGACTGTCCACGTCGGCTCCGAGCGCGCGCAGCGCCCGCCCGCCCACTTCGGCCGCCGTCGCCGCCGACACACCGGACAGCACCACCCGACGGTGCGCGGCGCTCGGCAGCCGGAGCTCGCCCGCTGCGCCGAGGTCGATCCATCCGGCGGCTCGCGCGGCGGACAGCGCCCCGGCCGCCTTCTCCTCGTCGAGCGCCGCCACCTTCACGGCGTCGTCGTCGAGCAGCGCCACGGCGAGCAACAGGCGCTGGGTCTCCTCCGCCAGGGACGCCAGGCCGGCCGCCAGGAGTCCGTCCAGGTCGCCGCTGACCTCGATGGGCGCCAGGGCGTCGCCGGCCCGGAGGTTGGCGATGAGTCGGCGCGCGAGCAAGCTGGCGAGCGCCGCGTTGCCCCGCGAGGTTCTCGAGATCGCTGCCAGCGCAGCCTCCGGAGGTTCCTCGTCGACGCCCGCCGCGACCAGCTCTCGGATCTCCGCCGGGGTCAGCGGCGGCAGCGCGATCTCCGCGGCGAAAGGACGTGCGATTGGCGCGCGCATGGGGACGACCAGCAGCGTCCGTCCCGTCGGCGCCGCGCCGGCCACGAAGGCAGCCAGCGACTCGGAGGCGGCTCCCTCGTCGAGAAAGAGACAGAACGGGCGCGCGCGGGCATGCACCTCGATCGCCTGGGCCAGCGCCGCCATGCGCGCCTCGACCGCGCGACGTGCGTCGTCGTCGCGCGGCGGCGGGATCGCGCCGACGAACTGCTCCAGCGCGGCCACGTCGCCCCGCCAAACATCGATCGCCCCCAGCGCCCCCGCCGCGGCAGCGACCGCCGCGTCGCGCGCCGCCACCTCGAACAGCGTCCGCCGTCCGCTGCCAGGCGGGCCGACCAGCGCCAGCGCGGCGGCGGGCGCCGCCCCTTCCGCCAGCCGCTCGAGGATCCCACGCAAGGCGGCCCGCTCGGCCCGGCGCCCCACGAACAGCCCCGCCAGCGGATCGCCGTCGGGATACGGAACTTGAAGATCGACCTCGGTCGGCGTCGCCGCGCCGGCCCCGAGGCGGGTCACCTCACGCAGGACGAGGCGAGCATGCGCGGGTCGATCGACGGGATCGGCCGCGAGCAGGCGATCGAAGAGACCATCCCACGCGGGGCCGAGCCCTGGCCTCACCGACGACAGGGGCGGAGCTGGCCCCCCGAGGACCCGCTCCGCCGCGCGCAGGCCGCGGCCGAACGGCGCCGTACCGCTCCAGGCTTCGAACAGCGTGGCACCGAGCCCGAACAGATCGGCGGCGGGGGTGCGTGCGCCGGTGAGCGCTTCGGGCGCCGCGTAGCCGAGCGTGCCGCGCGCGGCGCCGTCGCCGGGGTGCGCCGGACCCGCCAGCCCGAAGTCGATGAGGACGGCCCGGGGCGACCCCCCGCCCACCGCCGACATCCGCACGTTGGCGGGACAGACGTCGCCGTGGACGATGCCGCGCGCGTGCAGGTGGGCGAGCGCCGACGCCGAGATCCAGCGCGGCGCGAACGAACAGGGTGCGCCGCTCCTCTTCGTCGGCGATGGTGGCGATCCCCTCGATGCCCGGACCGACGATGCGGTCGGTGACCAGGTAGAGGCGCCCGTCCTCGAGGCGGCCGATGTCGCGCAGGCGCACGACGCTCGGATGAGCCAGCGTCTCGAGCCCCCGGAACTCCGCGAGCGCGAAGCGGCGGCCGCGCGATCCATCCGCGAACAGTTTGACCACGCACGCGGTGCCGGTCGTCCTGTCGAGCGCCGCGAACGTCTCACCCGAGGCGCCCGCGCCCAGGCGCTCGCCGACCTGATAGCGCGCCGGCAGCTGCGCCGTCACCCGGCTGTCAACTACATTGGCGACCGACACTCATGCAATGTTATTGCAATCACTGACAAAAATGTAGACAAATATTCTAGTTGGCACTCGCTGGGCTTGCGTTCGGCGGATGCCACGCTCGGACAATCACTCCGGACATCACTCCGATCCTCGCGCAACTGCATCGTTTTCGCGTCGTTGCAGCCGGGCGCGCGCGGCGGCGGCTTCGGCGCGAATCTCGTCGTCGTCGTGGGTGGCGGCCACGAAGCTCAGGTACTGGTCGGCCTCCTGGCCGCCGAGGATGGCGATCGCCTCGATCATCTTGCGCATCTCGTGCCGATCGCGCAGAGACCGGGTGCGTGTCAGCTCGCTGACCGCGCGGCGATCGCCGAGCGCGATCAAAGATCCCAGCGCCGCGTCGCGGGTCCGCTCGTCGGGATCGCTGAGCAGCTTGAGCAGCGTCGGGACCTCGTCGCGCAGCTTCCGCTCGCCGACGGCCCGGATCGCGTCGTCGCGCAGCGCGCCGCCGTCGGCCTGCAGCGCCGCGTGCACGACCGCGGGCGGACCTCGCTCGAGCTGACGCCGGGCCACGTAACCGTCGATCAGATCGCCGGCGATCCGCAACACCAGCCGGCTCAGAATCGTGGCGCGATCGGGCGGCTGCTCGCCCGCCCCCTTGCGGGTGGGCTTCGGGATCGCGTAGCGCTCGCTCCCGCGCCCTTCCAGCTTGAAAGACACTCCGTCCGCCGCCTCGGCGCGGCCGTCGTCCAGCTGCAGCCCGACGTCGGCCCGCGCCTCGCCCACCGCGCCAGCTTCCACGACCTCCGTGCCGACGCGCGCCCCCAACCTGGCCACCGGCCCGCCCGGCGCGAACAGCCCCGTGGCGAGCAAGCGTTCGCGCAGGGCCGCCCCCAGCGGTCCGGATTCGAGGGTTGGCGTCCTGTCGTCGGGCGGCGCCGCGATCTGGACGTCCACCGCCCCCAGCGTCGGTTTTGGCGCCGGCGGCGGCGCGGCAGCGGTCTCTCGGTGACGGCAGGCGCCGACGGCCAGCAGCCCGAGGAGCCCGAGCGCGTTAGCCCGAGCGGACGCCCCGGCGGGCCGGCCGGGTCGATTGGTCAGGCCGTTGGTCGGGCCGTGGGTCCGGACGTGTGCGCGGGACCGTACGGGTGCGCGCGGTGAAGGGGATCGTGTCGGCATGCGGACGCCTCTGCAGAGCCAGGTCGACGATGCGCCGGACCACCTCATCATATCCGAGGCCGGCGGCGCGTGCCGCGCGCGCGAACCCGGCCCCTTCCGACAGGTCGCAGTTGGGGTTCACGTCGATGATGTAGGGGGTGCCGTCGGCCGACAAGCGCACATCCAGGCGGGCGTAGTCGCGGAGCTCCATCGCCGCGAAAGCCGTCTGGGCGACCTCCGCGATCCGAGCCTGCACAGAAGCCGACAGCCCCTCGCAGGGGACCGGCTTCGTGCCGCGGAATTCGGGCGAGCTCTCCACCCACTTGCCGTCGAAGGAGACGATGCGCGGGCAGCCGGCCGGCATCTCCGAGAAGTCGATCTCGTAGAGCGGCAGGATCTGAACGCCACCCTCCGGGCGTCCCAGCAGCGAGACATAGAATCTCGCGCCCTTCGATGTAGCTCTCCACCAGCGCGGGCTGCAGGTAACGGGCGAGCACGAAGGTCACCTGACGCTCGAGCGCCGCGCGATCGTGGACGACCGAATCGGTCGTGATCCCGACAGAGGCGTCCTCGCGCGCCGGCTTGACGATGAGCGGAAAGGCGAGCGCGACCTTCGAGACGTCGGGCGTGGTCAGCACGGCCGCCTCGGGCGTCGGCACGCCGGCGCCGCGCAGCACATCCTTCGCCTTGTGCTTGTGCACGGCAAGCCCGAGCGTGAGCGGCGACGAGCCTGTGTAGGCGAGCCCCGCGCGCTCGAGCAGCAGCGGCAGCAGCGGCTCGAGATTGCTCGCGCCGTCAATCGACTCGCAAAGATTGAAGACCACGTCGGGCGCGAACTCCGCGATCTCGGCGACAGCGCCGTACAGATCAGCGCCGATGCCGACCGTGCCCGCGTCGTATCCGGCTCCCCCTTGGCTGAGCACCTTCGCCACGCTGTGCGCCGTTCCCAGAACGTCGGCGCGCGCGCGGTTCTCCGGATCGGCCTCGGCCCCTTCGTAGTCGCGGTTGTGAACGACCAAAACGCGCGGCTGGTGAGCAGACTTCACGCTTCATTCATTCTAGTGATCCCCTTCGACATTGCAATTGCGTTGGCGTGAAACGTGACGTTCAGTTCCGCACCGAGCTCGCGCGCGATGTGCGCGGCGAGGATCTCGAGCGGCGGCGGTGGCGCGGCGCCAACAGACGCGAGAAGGCGCGCGAGCGACGTGACGCGCGCGCCGACGAGACCGCAGGGCACGATCAGATTGAACGCGTCGAGCTCGGTCGTGACGTTGAGCGCGAAGCCGTGAATCGCCACGCGCGAGCGGATATGCACCCCGAATGCACACAGCTTTTCGTCATTTGTCCACAGGCCGGGCGCGCCGCGCCGGAACTCTGTCGCGACGCCGAGCTCGGCGACGACGCGGGTGATCGCCCGCGCCATCGCGGTCATGTGATCGACCACACCGCCGCGCAGCCGCACCACCGGGTAGCCGACCAGCTGGCCGGGTCCGTGGTAGGTGACGTCACCACCCCGCGACGCCTGCGCGACCGACAGGCCGCGGCGCGCGAGCTCGGACGCCGGAGCCAGGATGTTCGTGACGAGCGCAGAGCGGCCGCGCGTGATGACCGGCTCGTGCTCGCAGAAGAGCAGCGTCTCCGGGCCTTCGCCCGACAGAACCGCCGCGCGCAGGCGTTCCTGCAGCGCGGTGGTCTCCCCGAACGGCGCGCGCCCCAGCCAACGCCAGACGGCGTCCAGCGCGCCCTCCCCTACCCTTCGGCGATCTCCGCGAAGAAGTCGGCATCGACGAAGTCGACGCTGACCATCGCGTTGATGACCCCGACGCCGTGACGGATGCAGGTCTCGGCCAGCGCCGGCCCGTCGGCGATCTCGATCGGCGGTCCCGGCGCTTTCCACGCCGCTATCGCGTCCTCGGCCAGACGCCCGGCCAACATCAGGAGACCCTCGTCCTGACCGCGCTTCTCGATCCCGACGCGCAGCTCGCCGATGGCGCGGCGCCCGCCCGAGGACGGACCGAACCGCAGGCCGATGAGGCAGCGCGACGAGCGGCCGCCGCGGCCCCGCAGCGCCTCGACGTAGACCGTCTCCTCGATCCGTTTGACGAACGTCGCCGGGCCAAACCCCTCACGCTGCAGCAGGACGCGCGTGAGCGCCTCGAACGCCGACGCGGGCAGCTCGCTCAGCCGTCGCTCCAGCGAGGCGAGCGTCCGCTCGCGCAGCGCGCGCTTCGCGTCGCCGAACACCTGTTCGGCCCGCTCGAGCTCGGCCTCCGGGGGGCGGCGCGACAGCGCGAAGAGGCCCGCGCCCGCCGGTCGGACGCGCGGCCGCGTCCCCGCCCGCAGCCGCTCGCGCGGCTCGGCGGCCAGCGCCGTTCGCATCACCCGCCAGGCCTCGTTCGGCTCGCCGTGCACCAGACGGCGCCGCGTCGCCATGTCGGCGATCTGACGGACCGCGGTCCCGCGTCCCGGAGCCTGCCCGCGCATGATCTCCAGCGCCGCGTCGACCGGCGTCATGATCCGACGCGGGCCCTGGCTCTCCGCTGAACCGGACATCGCCGGAGCACCGCTCGACTCACCGGACGGGGCCCCGCCGCCAGACTCGCTCGAGGAAAATCCGGGCGCATCACCCGTGGGGGCAGAGATCGCCGATTCACCAGCCGGCGGCCGCGGCGAATCGCCGAACTCTTCGGCCTCGCCACGCCCGCCACGGCGGCGGCGGCGACGGCGGCGGCGACCAGGTCCGAGCTCCCCCTCCGGTCGGCGTCCATCGGGACCTGCTTCGCTCTTCTCGCCGCCAGCCTCGGCGGTTCCCTCAGCTCCCTCTTCCTCTCCCTCGTCCCCTTCGTCGTCTGCCTCGTCGGCGGGCGCGCCTGCACCTGCTGCGGGCGCCGCGGCGGACGCGCTTTCATCCTCGTCCATCGAATCCATCGCGCGTGGGACCTCCTCGTCGCCATCTGCGTCGTCGTCGCCTTCCAAGACTCCCGTTTCCGCCAGCGCGGCCGCCCGTGCTTCGGCCGAGAGGCCGCCGCCGTGGCTCGGCTCGTCGGCCTCGCCTTCGTCCGTTTGGCCCTGCGGGTGGCTCGCTCCGGCGGGAGCGCCCGGAGCGGGTCGTCTCGCCTCGTCGCGTCCTCCGTCACGCGCGCCGTCGCGGCCTCGGCCGCCGCGCCGCCTTCGCCGGCCCCGGTCGCCTGACGGCGCCGCTTCGTCCTCGGCACGCGCGCGCTTGGGCGGCTCCTCGGCGGGCTTGGCGGCGGCCGCGGCCGCCGCCCGCTCCTCGGGGCTCACCTCCGGATAGCGGAGGAGCCCGAAGATCCCCGGCTTCACCCGTACGAACGGGTTGCCCGGCGCCTTCTTGACGGCCGCGGTGAGCTGCGTCTGCATGGTGACTTCGGGCGTGCGGCCCACAAAGGTGAGGAGCTTCTTCCCGATCACACGCTCGGTCAGCTCTTTGTAATGTAGCGGCTTGCCTTCCAGTCGAAGGACTTCAAGGGCCGCTTCTAGAAAAGTCATGGCGCCCGTCTTTACCACAGATGAAGTTTTTTTGACGCCTGCTCGCGGCAAGGTTACCCGTGGAGGATGATCGGACAGCGCAAGATCGGTGTGCTCATGGGCGGGCTGTCGGCGGAGCGGGACGTCTCGATCCGCACGGGAGAGGCTGTGGTGGCCGCTCTCAGCGACCGCGGCTATGACGCCTGGCCGCTGTTCGTCGACCGCGACGTCGACATGGTCCTGCGGCAGGCTCGCATCGACGTGGCGTTCATCGCGCTCCACGGCCGTTACGGCGAGGACGGCTGCATCCAGGGGCTGCTCGAGCTTCTGGGAATCCCCTACACCGGCTCGGGCGTGCTGGCCTCGGCGCTGGCGATGAACAAGGTCCGGGCCAAGGAGGTCTTCCGGCTCAACAACCTGCCGACCGCGCCCGGCTACGTGGTCCAGTCGGACGGCGGCGAGGAGCTGCTGGAGCTGCACGGGTCGTTCGGCTTCCCGGTGATCGTCAAGCCGGCGGGCGAAGGGTCGTCGCTGGGGATCCGGATCGCGCGCGACGAGCTGGAGCTGGAGGCGGCCGTCGAGCAGGCGCTCCGCTTCGACGACGACGTCCTGGTGGAGCGGTTCGTCGAGGGGAAGGAGATTCTCGGTCGCCATCCTGGAAGGCAAGCCGCTCGGCGCGGTCGAGATCGTCCCCAAGCGGGGCTTTTACGACTTCCGCAACAAGTACACGAGCGGCCGCACCGAGTACCACCTGCCGGCGCGGCTGTCGCCCGAGCGTTATCGCTCGGCGCTGCGGCTGGCGACGCTGGCCCATGAGGCGCTCGGCTGCGAAGGCGCGACGCGCGTCGACCTCATCGTCAGCGAGAAGGGGAACGAGATCGTGCTGGAGGTGAACACCCTCCCCGGCCTGACGCCCACCAGCCTGCTCCCCAAGATCGCGCACAGCGCGGGGCTGTCGTTCGAGGATCTCGTCGAAGAGACGCTGAAGGGGGCGCGCCTGCGGGCGCACGGCCATCGGAGAGACCGCCGCGCCGTCCAGGTCAACTTTCAGGGGCACGAGCGCCGCACCGGGTTTCTGACCGACGCGCACTAGGCCGGCGCGACGGTCCAAGGCGCGACGGTCCAGGGCGCGACGGTCCAGGGCGCGACGGTCCAGGGCGCGACGGTCCAGGGCGCGACGGTCGAGGATCGGTAAGGTAAGCTCCAGCCGTGGCCCGTCGCTCGCGGAAACAAGCCGTCGTCAAGCCGCCGGTCGTCAACGATCCGGCCAACGCCAGGCTGTTCATCAACCGGGAGCTGTCGTGGCTCGGGTTCAACGAACGCGTTCTCGAGGAGGCGCGCGACGCCACGGTCCCCCTGGTCGAGCGACTCAAGTTCCTGGCGATTGTGGCCTCGAACCTGGACGAGTTCTTCATGGTCCGCGTGGCGGGCCTCAAGCAGCAGCTCTCGGGCAACGTCGCCGAAACGCCGCCCGATGGGCTCACGGCCGCCGAGCAGCTCTCCGCCATCAGCGCACGCGCCCACGCGATGGTGGCCGAGCAGTACCGCGTCTGGCGGGCTGAGGTCGCGCCGGGGCTGGCCGAAGCGGGAATCCGCCTGCTTCGCGCGCAGGATCTGACCCCCGAACAGAAGGCGCCGCTGTCGACCTACTTCGCCAAGGAGGTCTGGCCCGTGCTGACGCCGCTGGCGGTCGATCCCAATCACCCATTTCCGATGCTGCGGAACCGCAGCCTCAACCTGGCGATCCTGATGCACCGGGAGAAGGAGAAGGTGGCGCGCCGCGAGACGATGGTCGCGGTCGTTCAGGTGCCGTCGGTGCTCCCGCGCATCACCGAGGTGGCGGGGCCGGGAAAGTTCTCCTTCACGCTGCTCGAGGATCTGATCACCATGCACGCGGGGGAGCTCTTCCCCGGCTTCCGCGTGCTCGGCTGCAGCGCCTTTCGGGTCACCCGCAACTTCGATCTCTCGATCGACGAGGACGAGGCCGACGACCTCCTGAAGACGATCCAGAAGGAGCTGCGCCGGCGCGAGCGCGGCAGCGCGGTCCGGCTGGAGATCGCGCACGACACTCCCGCCGAGGTCGTCGGCTTCTTGAGCTCGGCGCTGCGCCTCGAGCCGGATGACGTCTACCTGTTTGACGGCCCCCTGCACCTGGCCGACTTCATGTCCATCTGTGGACGCGACGATCTCCGCGAGTACAAGGACGAGCCCTTCTCGCCGCAGATCGTCCCGCCGCTGCAGGAGTATGACGACATCTTCCGCGTCATCGCCCAGCGCGACGTGCTCCTCCAGCACCCCTACGAATCCTTCGAAGACGTGGTCGAGTTCATCTCCGAGGCGGCCGACGATCCCAACGTGCTGGCCATCAAGCAGACGCTCTACCGCACCAGCGCCGACTCGGCGATCATCCGCGCGCTCATCCGCGCCGCCGAGAACGGCAAGCAGGTCACCGCCGTCGTCGAGCTGAAGGCCCGCTTCGACGAGGCGCCCAACATCCAGTGGGCGCGCACGCTGGAGGACGCCGGCGTGCACGTCGTCTACGGGCTCATCGGCCTCAAGACCCACTGCAAGGTGGCGCTGGTCGTGCGGCGCGAGGGGAACCGGATCAAGCGCTACGTGCACCTGTCGACCGGCAACTACAACCCGTCGACGGCGCGCGTGTACGGCGATCTCTCCTACTTCACCGCGCGCGACGCCTACGCCGACGACGCGGGGGCGCTCTTCAATCTGCTGACCGGCTACTCGTCGCCGCCGTCGTGGAAGAAGTTTTCGGTGGCGCCGCTCGGGCTGCAAGAGCGGATCATCGCGCTCATCGACCGCGAGGCGGCCCTCGGCTCACGAGGACGGATCGTCGCCAAGATGAACGCCCTCGTCGACGGCCCGGTCATCAAGGCGCTCTACCGGGCGTCGCAGGCCGGCGCGCACGATCGATCTCATCGTCCGCGGCATCTGCTGCCTGCGGCCCGGGGTCCCCGGCACCAGCGACAACATCCGCGTCACCAGCATCGTCGACCGCTTCCTCGAGCACGCGCGCATCTTCTCCTTCGAAAACGGTGGCAAGCGCGAGGTCTACCTGTCGTCCGCCGACTGGATGCCGCGCAACTTCCAGCGGCGGGTCGAGGTGATGTTCCCCATCGAAGATGAGGGGCTGCGCGATCGGGTGTTCGACGAGATCCTGGGGATCGCCTTGTCGGACAACGTGAAGTCGCGGCGGCTCGGCCCCGACGGCGGCTACACCCGTGTGCGCCCGGAGGGCGCGACCAACGGGAGCAACGGGGTCACCGGCAGCAACGGCCTGACGCCCGGTGCGGCCGGCCCACGCCCGCTGCGCAGTCAGTATCGCTTCATGGAGCTCGCCCGGGAGAAGGCCCAGTCGGGTCCGGCGCTGCCGGGTGCGGGTGGCGCATATCACGTTCGCACCACGCCCCCCACCCGTACCGGCGGGACCACGCCCACGACGACCGCGCCGGCTCAGCCCGCCCCTCCGGCGCCGACCGGCGGCTCACTCCCCTCTTAGCTGCCTCGGCGGCGGGGGCTCAACAAACCCCCGTTTCCGCCGTATCATGCTCCCCATGCGCCCCTCGCGTCGCCTGATTGCGATGCTCGCGCCGATCGCCGCGCTGGCGCTCTCGTCGTCGGCCTTCGCCTCGCTGATCCTCGCGCTCGATCTGCCGACGCTGGTCACCCGCGCCGACCAGATCGCGGTCGTCGACGTCGTGTCGACGAAGGCGGCCTGGAACGCCGAGCATGACCGGATCGTCACCACGATCGACGTCGCCGTGGTCGACTGCTGGAAAGGGACGGCGGCGCCGGGCTCGCACGTTCAGATCGTGCAGGGGGGCGGCACCGTCGGTGAGCTCACGATGCGGATCGACGGCATGCCGCACTTCGAGCGAGGCGAGCGGACGCTGCTCTTCCTGCGCGGCAAGGCCGAGCACGCCAGCGTGGTCGGCATGGCGCAGGGAAAACGCCCGGTCAGCCGCGAGAGCGGCCGCTGGATGGTGAGCGCCCCCGATCGCCGCGGCGCCGACTTCGTGCCCACCACGCCCGCCTCGGGCTCCATCTTCTCCGTTCGGCCACGGCCGCTCGCGGAGCTGCGCAGCGACGTGCGGGCTCTGGTCGGCGCGCGATGAGTCGCGGCGGCAGACGCGGCATGACCGGACGATCGACGGTCGCGCTCGCCGTCGTCGCGGCGGCGGTCCTCGTCGGCCGGAGCCGCCCGGCCGAGGCGTTCGTCCGCTATCTGACCGACGACAACAAGCCGTTCTTCTGGGCGCAGGCCTCCGTCTCGATCACCGGTTACGCCAACGACTTCACCCAGACCTCCATGACGACCGACCAGGTCGCCGGCGCCTTGCAAGGCGCCGCCGCCGCCTGGAGCAAGGAGGCGAACTCCTGCACGTACCTCGAGCTCGTGCCGGCGCTGTCGACCGCGGCGACCCCGCTGGCCGCCAACGACGGGCACAACTCCCTCATCTTTCACGACAGCCTCTGGTGTCACATCGGCGCCAACGGCACGTGCAACGTCGACTACGACGCCTCGGCGCTGGCGGTCACCACGGACACCGCCAACACGCGGACCGGCCAGATCTACGACGCCGACGTCGAGGTCAACCTGGTCGACTACCACTGGGCCGACCTGGTGGCGGATCCCGACCTGACGAGCGACATGGATCTGCAGAACGCGCTGACCCACGAGCTCGGGCACCTCATCGGGCTCGACCACACCTGTTTCGACCCGCTGTCGTCGATGACCGGCGTCCGCCCGGACGACAACGACGGCCAGCAGATCCCCGACTGCGTGACGGCCTCGCCGGACGTCCAGGCGACGACCATGTTCCCTTCGGCCCAGCCGGGCGACACGCAAAAACGGACGCTGGCCCCCGACGACGTCGACGCCGTCTGCACCATCTACCCCATCGACGATCCCCCTCCGCCGCCGGGGACCGGCGTCAACGGCGGATGCGAGGGCTGCGCGGCCGCGGGCGGTCGGGCGAGTCCGGCGCTGCCGGCGACGTTCGGCCTGCTGGCAGCGGTCCTGATTGCGCGCCGCCGCCGCGCGCGACATCGCGACGGGCGAACGCAGCTGAGATGCGCGGAGCGCCCCGCGCACTCGTTGTCGCCGGCATCTTGATCGCCGCGTCTCTCTGCACCCGGACCAGCCGCGCGTACGTGCGCAGCGTGAGCCAGCCGCCCGACTCGCAACCGCTCAAATGGCCCACGAGCTGCGAGACGGTGACCATCTATCTGAACGGCTTCACCGCGATGACCCCCGACGAGGTCGCCAAGTCGATCAGCGCGGCAGCCGCCGCCTGGGGCCCCGACAGCGTCACTTGCCCAGGCGACGGTGGCGACCATCCCTACTTCGAGATCATCACTCAGCTCGCGTCCGGCTCGGGGACCGCTGTCTCGAAGGACGGCAAGAACTCGATCGTCTTCGAGACGGAGCCCCTGGATGGCGTCAGTCCCGAGGCGCTGGCCTTCACCTCCGTTTCAAAGGAACCGAACGGATACATCTTTGACGCCGACATCGAGATCAACGCGCGGCCTGGCCTCGGTTTCGAGTGGGCCAATCTCGATCCCGGCGCGCCGCCGGGCGGGCACTTGACCCAATTCGATCTGCAGACCGTCATGACCCACGAGTTCGGGCACTTCCTTGGCCTGGCCCATACCTGCGTCAACGACCCTTACAGCAGCGGCAACGACGACGGGAACGACGCGCCCATGAATGGCAAGGACGACATGGGCCAGCCGATCCCCAGCTGTGACGACACCGGCGTGCCACAGTACGCGTCCGTGATGTGGGCCAACATCGACGACGGCAGCAGTGCCAAGCGTGTCCTTTCGACCGACGACGCGCGCGGCGTCTGCGCGATCTACCCAGCCGCGCGAGATCCGCACTCTTGCGCGCAGAACCTGCCCGACGACGGCTGCGGCTGCGCGACCGCCGGAGCTACGCCGGGCGCGTTGGCGGCTGTCGCGCTCACCGCTCTGGCGCTTGCCGTGTGCCGGCGGCGTCGTTCCTAAACCGGGTCCAGGTCGACGCGCAGATCGCGCACCGACGGCTCGCCGAGGCTGGCGCTGGGCGGGACCTCCAGCTCCTGCTCCGTCGGGCGGTACCCGGGCGCCGAGACGCTGAGCCGCCAGCGCCCCGGGGCGAGCCGCGGAAGGCGAAACGCTCCGGCGCGCTGAAGCTCCGTGCTCGCCTTGGCGCCCTCTGGCCCGGACGCGTCGATCCGGCCGCGCGCCACCGGCGCGCCTGTTCCGCGGGCGTGCGCTTCGCCCGCGATGCCGCCGGGAAACGGCACGGTGAGGGACGCGAATTGTCCCGGCGTCGCGGAGATCGTGACGCGCGGGTAGTCGGGGTGCTGCACCTCGATCCGCAGCTCGCCGCGCCGGGAGATCGGCCATCCGAAAGTGCCCGCCCACGTCGGCCGAGGCGGTGCCGAGCGGCGTGGCAGAGGCGCCCCCCACCGCGCCTTCGCGCGGCCAGGCCAAGAGGCGCGCGCGCCCGAGCGGACGCCCGCCGGTGTCGCGCACCAGCCCCTCGAGGATCGCCTCGGCGCGCGCCAGCCGCAGCGCGATCGGCGCGGAGGGCGCGCCTGGGCGCACGTCCACCTCGGCGCCGGCGGCGCCGTGGCCCGGCGCGCTCGCCGTCAAGCGGTAGTGTCCGGCGGGAAGCGCGAGCGAAAAGGAGCCGGCCCCGTCGGTCAGCGCGTAGAGGCCGGAAGCGTCGCCGCCGCCCGTCACAGAAACGCGCGCCCCTTCGAGCGGAGCTCCGCCCTCGTCGACGACACGCCCCTCGAGCGGGAACCCCTCGCGCAGCGCCAGGACGCCGAGATCGCGCTGCTCGCCCGGCGCCAACGTGATCTCGTCGGTCCGCATCGGCTCGGACCCCGCGTGCGCGACCTCGACGCGGTAGCGGCCCGGGATCAGATCGTCGACCGTGAACCGACCGTGGGCGTCGGCGATCGCGCTCCGGGTGCCGCCGAGGGCACGCCCCGCGCCCGACGGCAGCGCGGCCGCCTCGGCCGCCAGCGGCAGCGGCCCCGACTCGACCGTCAGATCGTCCATGGCGCTCGCCACGCACCGCACGTGCGCGGACGCCGCAGGAACGCCGCGGGCATCGGTCACCTGCCCCGCCACCCGCGCGCCGCGCAGGAGCTCGAGCTTGAGGGGCGGCGTCTCGCCCCGCGCGGGGTCGACCAGGAGAGCACCGCCGTCGCGCGCCTCGAGCGTCACCGTCGGCGCGTGGCGCAGGACGTAGCCCGCCCGCGCCGCGGTCACCCGGTAGCTGCCGGCCGCGAGCGGACCGAGCGTGAACCCACCGCTCTCGTCGGTTCGCGCGACCACCGGCAACGGGTCGTCGCCGGGCGCCAGCGCGGCGGACTCGGCACGGACCTCGAATCCGGCGAGGCCGGCGCCGGCGTCCTGCACGAGGCGCCCGCCAATCGCCGCGCCCCGCCGCAGGACCAGGGGCTGCGGAATCGTGACGCCGTCGCGGCTGGCGGAGACCCCGTGAACCGTCGCCGACGCCTCGTCCCCGAGGAGCGCGCGGAGGGCGTACGTTCCGTCGCCGAGACCGCTGAACGCGAACCGGCCGTCGGGGCGACTGACGGTCTGCGCGTCCCGGGCCTCCCCCCTCCGCGCCAAGCGCCACGCGCGCGCCCGCGACCGGCTCGTTCGTCGAACGCGCCACCCGGCCGAAGATCGATCGCCCCTCGCCGACGACGCGCAGGACCAGCTCCGCCGCGGGCGCCGTCACGGGTGAGGTCTCGGCCGCGGGGAAGCCGGCCGCTTCCACCAGCACGCGATACGCCCCGGGCGTCAGGCCGTCGATGGAAAAGTGTCCGTCGAGGTCGGCCGTGGCGCCGCCCGGATTGCCGCCGGCGAATCCTCCGTCGGTGATGCGGAACGCCAGCACGCGCGCCTCGGGGACGGCGTGTGAGCGCGCCGTCGACGACCTGCCCCGCCAGGCGCGCAACCGCAGCCACGGGTACCGCCGGCGCCTCCGCCGCGGTAGGCTGCGTGCCGCCGCCGGCAGGCGCCGCTCCCCCGAAAGCGAGCACCGCGAGCGCGAGGCAAGGCAGCTCAGGCAGGGCGCGACGCGCGCTTGCGATTCCCATCGGCCAGTGCTAAAGGTACCCGCCTTCCGGAGGGATTTGAAATGGCAGCGCAATGTGAAGTCTGCGACAAGCGGCGACGAGTGGCCAACAACGTGAGCCACTCGAACATCAAGACCAAGAGCATCCAGCGGCCCAACCTGCGCCGCGTGCACACCAAGCTCGCCAACGGCACCCGCAGCCACATCCGCGTCTGCGCGCGCTGCCTCCGCTCCGGCTTCATCGCGAAGGCCTAGCCTTCGCGGCAGACGAAGGCTCAGCCTTCGTGCGATCGAAGGCTCCAGCCTTCGTTGAAGGAAAGCCGAGCGGCTCTGGCCTACGGCGCCGCGACGCTCGGCGCCTGGCAGACGAACGACAGCTGCAGCGCGACGCAGTTCTGATAGTTGCTGATCGTCGTCCCGCCGCTCATCAACGAGGCGGCGCTGATCGGCTGCTGGTAAGAGCAGGCGATCTGTCCCGACGTCCCGCACTTGCCCAGGCTGCAGTCCTCGTCGCCGACCCAGATCCGCCAGGCCGGCTTGCTGGCCATCAGCGCCGAGGCACTGACCGTCACGCCCGGCGGCGTGATGGTCTGGTCCCAGTTGGCGGTGAAGACGTCGGTGACCGTGTCGGTCACGCCGGCCGTGGTGGGGCTGACGCTGTCGGACGGATTCTCGTACTCACAGAAGAGATCGGGGGCCGTGCCCCCCTCGTCGCCGTGCATCGGATCCCAGGTCCCGCCGCCCGGCGGGGTCATCGAGACCTGGCCCGAAACGGCGACGATCGTCCACTGAGAGGTCGGATCGATCGCGCAGCTGCCGGCGCTGGCGCCGGAGCTCGAGCAGATCTCGCACGGCGCGCAGGCGGCGCAGGCGGCGCCCGCGTTTCCGCACTGCTTGGCGGTCACGTTGCGCACGCACTGTCCGTCGGCGCTGCAGCAGCCATTGCAGGTGCCGGGGCCGCACTTCGGTCCGCCACCACCGCCCGGTCCCCGGGGTGCCGCCCGTCCCCGGCGCGCCGCCCCGTCCCCGGCGTACCGCCCGGTGCCGCCGTCCGCGCCGCCGGTGCCCGGTGTGCCGCCGGTTCCTGGCGTGCCGCCGGTCCCGGTTGCTCCCCCCGTGCCGGTCGCGCCGCCCGTCCCGATCACGCCGCCCGTGCCGACCTCACCCGCCACGCCGCCCGTCCCAGGCGCGCCACCGCTGGCCGACGCGCCACCGGTCCCGACGGCGACGATGCCGCCGCTGCCGTTCGACCCGCCGCTGGCCGTCGTTCCACCATTGCCGAGGTTGCCGCCGCTGCCGACGGTGCCACCGCTGGCGACGACGGTGCCGCCGCTGCCGGTCGTCGCGAAGCCCCCCGTCCCGCCGCCGTCGCGCTGGAGCTTGTCGCTCGTCTCGGCCAGACCGTTTTGGTCGACGCTGCAGCCGAACGAAACGGCGACCGCCAGGGTCGCGCCCAAAGCCAAGCGGGCCGCTCCTGCAGAGGCTCCACGCAAAGAGACAATACTTCGCATGGAACCATCGTAAACCCCTGCTTGATTATAGAAAAGTGCAAACGGCCAGGCCGGTCAGGCGCGCGAGCACAGAGGCGCTCACCCGCCCGGTGACGCCCCTCGCCAGCGTCGCCGCGACCTGAAGAGAGATCATCAACCCCGTCAGGGGCCCGCTCGTCATCGCCAGCGCCACGATCCCGAGCGCCGCGGTCAGGGCGCCGGCGGCAGCGCGCGTTTTCCAGGAGGTGCGCTCCCGCGTCGGGCCCGGCACCGACGGAGCGAGGTCCTGTTCCAGCGACCGCTGGAGGAGACCCCGAAAAATGATCTCCTCCCCCAGGAGAAACAGGGCGGCGCCGAGCCAATGCGGGATGGCCGCGGCGAAGAGTGCCGGCGGCGGCGCCCCGCTGGAACGCGCCGGTCGCCGCACCGAGGATGGCGCCTCCGAGCGCCGAAACGGCCAGTCCGCGGCGCTCCGGCAGCGGCGGCGCGCGGCGCAGCAGCGCCAGCGCAACGAGAGCCAGCAGAGCCGCCCACCCGAGACGCATCCCGTCCACCGTCGCCGCCATGGCGCCCCGCGCCGCCGCGCCGAGGCCGCGCGCGCCGAGCGCATAGATCAGCAACAGCGTCGCGGCGTCGGCTGCCCGCAGGCGCGGCGTGCGCACCGCCTCCGCGTCCAGGCAGATCTCCGCGCGCGACACCCCGGCTCCCCAGTAGGCGGCGGTGACGAACAGGTAGAGCCCGAGGCCGGAGAGCCGGGTGCGCGGATCGCCGGTCAGGACCAGGTTGTAGAGCCCACCGACCAAGCAGAAAGGCGTAGATCGTCACCGGGCCGACCGCGGTCGTCTGCTCGTCGGAGAGGTCGGCGCCCCCGGCTGCCATCGCGATCGCCAGGAAGGTCATCGACACCGCGCCGCCCACCACCAGAACCCCCGCGACGACCACGCTGCGCGGCAGGCGCCGGCGGCATCACCAGCGCCAGCGGCACGAAAGCAAACGCCGCCGCGCCCGCCCACCACGACCGACCAGGCGCGCGCCTTGGCGGCGAACAGCTGGCCGAGCGGCACCGGGACCGTGCGCAGGATCCAGAACGCGCGCCGCTCGGCCTGCATGTGGGTCAGCGGGCCGATGGTGGCCATGTAGAGCGCCAGCGAGTAGGCCAGACAGGAGATGCGCGCCGAGGCTGGCGGTCGACCAGGTCCAGCCGGCCGAGCCGAAGATCTGGATCCCGACGAAGATCGCCGGCATCGCGATCAACACCAGCACCTGCCCGCGATCGCGCGTGATGAGGCGGAGGTCCTTGTTCGCCGCGGTGATCGGGCGCGCCCGGCCGGACGGAATCGGGGCCGCCTCGGCCCAGGGGGCGCCGGCCTCCTCCCAGCCTCGCATGCCGGCGCGGCGGGCGACCGCCACGGCCAGCAGCAACGCGGCAGCGGCGACCAGACAGAGGAGCCCGAGCGCGGCGAGAGCGACCGCCGTCTCACCGCGCACGAGCGCCGCCAGCGGCGCGACGATGAGGCCCCCCGGCGTGAGGTTCGCCCACCAGGCGACCGCGCCGAGCTTGGCCGCCAGCGCCGCCGGCGCGCGCAGCACCCAGGTCCCCACCATCCAGACCGCCGCCAGCGCCAGCGCGGCCACGAGGCGCAGGCCCATCCAGACGGTCCGCCGGCGCGCCGGCGCGGCGACCCGCACGACGGCGAGCTGGGTCGCATAGGCGAGCATCGAGATGGCGACCTGGACCGCCGAGGAGATCGCCGCCGCCAGCAGCCAGGCCGCGGGCGGCAGGCGCCAGACCAGCGCCGCGGCGACCAGCACCGGAAAGAGAAACAGCGCGCCCATCGGATCGGTCACCGCGTCGGCGAGGCCGCGCGCGGCGACCAGCGCCTGGCAGCGAGACCGGGCGCGCCAGCAGGAACTCGTTCTCGGCCGAGCCGGCGCGGACCGCGTCGTTGCTGGCCGCCTTGGCGGTCAGGCTGCCGAGCGCCAGCGTCCCGGTCACCAGCGCCAGCGCCGCCGCCTGCTCGACGAGGCCGACCGCGCCGACGATCGCCGAGAACGCCTGCGAGAAGAGGCCGACGTAGGCGAGCGCGATGACGAGACCGGCGACGGTCGCCAGGACCGGCGTGCGGCGACTTCCCCGCGCGCGAAGACCGTTGCGAAACGAGCGCAACCGCGACCGGATGAGGAGCGCCGCCAGCGGGCCGGCGCCGATGGGTTGCGCGGCGGTCAACCGCCTGCCGCCGGCGCGCGACGCGTGGCTGGCGCGAGGCGCGTCGTCCGACGTCACGCGCAGGAAGAGATCCTCGAGCGTGGTGCCGGGCGCGGCGGCGAAGCGGGCGCGCAGCTCGTCGGGGGTGCCCACCGCCTGCAGCCTCCCCTTCTGGATGATGGCGACCCGGTGGCAGAGCCGCTCGGCGGCGTCGAGCAGGTGCGTCGACAGGAAGATCGTCCGCCCGCCGGCGGCGTACTCGGCGATGGTGGCGCGCATCTGCCGGGCGCCGGCCGGGATCGAGGCCGTTGGTCGGCTCGTCGAGGATCAGCACGCGCGGCTCGTGGATCAGCGCCATCGCCAGCGCCAGGCGCTTCTTCATGCCCAGCGAGTAGGTCACGGTGTAACGCGCCGCGCCGCCGCGCCGAGGCCGAGGCGCTCGGCGATGTCGCGCCGCGCGGCGGCGCGCCTCGGCGCGCGGGGATGCCGTGCAGCCCGCCGACCAGCTCCAGCGTCTCGAGCCCGGTGAGGTACGGGTAGAGGAACGGCTCGTCGGGCAGGTAGCCGACCTCGCGCTTGAGCGCGACCGCGTCGGCGTGGCAGTCACGGCCGAGGATCGCGGCGCGCCCCGCGCTCGGGCGCAGGAGGCCCATGAGCAGGCGGATGGTCGTCGTCTTGCCCGAGCCGTTCGGGCCGAGGAAGCCGACCACCTCGCCCGCCTCGATCCGCAGCGTGAGCGCGTCGACGGCGAGCGTGTCGCCGAACGCTTGGTGAGCCCGACGGTCTCGATCACGGCGCCGCGGCCGCGGCGGTGGGCGGCCGCGCGACGACGATGGCGCCGGCGCAGCTCGCTGACGCGCAGCGGATCGGTCCGCGCGTCGCCCCAGAGCGCCAGCCGCGCCAGATCGGTCTTCTGGGCGATCTCGGCGCCGAACAGCGTCGTCACCACCTCGATCGGCTTCGCGCTCCCCTCGTTGCTGACGGAGACGCGCGAACGAGACCATCGGGCCGTCGGCCCAGCCGAGCCGGCGGCGCGCCTCCGCGTCCTCGAACAGCGAGAGCGACCGCAACGTCTTGCGCACGTCGACGGTGCGCGCGATCGCCTTGTCCGATTCGCGCAGGATTCGGAGCGGCTCGTCGCCGGCGAACCGCGCGAGCGCGGCCGCCAGCGTCGGCGCCGGCCGGCAGCTGGGCGATCTCGGACTCGGTGATCACCCGGCCGAGCGCGCGGTCATTGTCGAGGACGCGCGCGACCTCGAGGATGTCGATCCCGTCCAGCGAGACGCGGGCGAGACGCCGCGCCAGCTCGTCGGGCGGAACGTCATCGACCAGCTTCACGTCGAGGAGCTCGCCCAGCGACGGGATGCCGAGCCCGAGCGCCGGGCCGAACGACAGCTCGGGCTTGGGGTGGAATCCGATCGAGTAATAGACCTCGAGCCCGGCGCGCCGGAAGATGCGCGGCAGGTGGCGCACCAGATCGAGGTGCCCGAGATAGACGACGCGCCCGAGCTTGGTGTAGCGGATGCGGTAGCCGTGCGGCTTCCCCTGCAGCGAGCGCGGCGGCGGCCGCGTCGGGTCCTGAACCGGCCGCGGCTTGCGGCGGCCGCGACGGCGATGGCCTGGGATTCCGCCGAGGTCTGCTCGCTGGGCGCCACCGGCGGAGGCGCCGCGCCTCCCCAGGCGTTCATGCGGCGCAGGTAGAAGAGCCGCTCGGCCTTCATGGCGTCGAGATCGCAGGCGACGCCGCAGTCGTAGCAGACGAGCTTGTCCTTCGCGCCCGCCTCGGCCGCCGCGACGCTGCTCGGGTGCAGCAGCTTCTTGTAGGGCTTGCCGCAGGGGGGCGAGAGGCGGTCCTTGAGCGCCTTGCGGTACTCCTTGGCCAGGAAGTCCGGCTCGAGCCCGATGTCGATGTGGTTCCAGGGCAGCCGCGCCGTCACCGGGAGCGTCCCGAGCGGGCGCGCGAGTCGAACCCCGTGCGCGGCGACGTCTCCGCCATCGCCTGCTCCCACAGATCGATCCGCAGCGCGTCGTCCCAGCCGTCGAAGCGGCAGCCGAGCCGGAACGCCGCCTCGAGGAGCTCGCCCGCGCGCCGATCGCCGCGCGAGAAGATCCCCTCGATGTGGGACTGCTGGTTCTCGTGCATCTTGAGGTTCACGCGCAGCGCGCGCGCCCGGTCGGCCAAGGAGCGCCCTGCTTGCGCCGGGTCTCCGCCTCGCTGTCCATCGCCGCCCACTGAAACGGCGTGTGCGGCTTGGGCACGTGCGTCGAGACGGACGCCGTCACCTGCGCGCCCCGCTGGTGGCGCCGCCCGATCTCCTGCACGCGCGCCGCGGTCTCGACGATGCCGCGCACGTCCTCGTCGTTCTCGGTCGGCAGGCCGATCATGAAGTAGAGCTTCATGCGCGACAAGCCGCGCCCGAACACGCGGTGGGCCGACTCGAGGATGTCCGCCTCGGTGACGTTCTTGTTGATGACGTCGCGCATGCGCTGCGTGCCGGCCTCGGGCGCGAACGTGAGCCCGCCGGCGCGCACGCTGGCGATCTCGTCGAGCAGATCCTCGTTGAGCCCGTAGGCGCGCAGCGACGACACCGAGAGCGACACCTTCTCGGCGCGAGCTTGGCCATCGCCGCCTTCACCAGCGGCGTGACGCACGAGTAGTCGGCCGTCGACAGCGACGTCAGCGCCGTCTCGTCGTAGCCGCCCTTCTTGACGCCGCTCGACCAGCGCGTCGATGACCGCGTCCGGATCGCGCTCGCGCACCGGGCGGTAGATCATGCCCGCCTGGCAGAAGCGGCAGCCCTCGGTGCAGCCGCGCGCGACCTCGACCGCCATGCGATCGAAGATCGCCTCCGCGTACGGCAGCGGCGAGTCGTCGGGGAACGGGAAGTGGTTGATGTCGGCGACCAGCACGCGGCGCGGCCGGGCCGGCACGCGCGGGTCGAGCGGCGCGCCGACGACCACGAGGCCGGTCTCCGCGTCGAGCTCCGTGGCGTAGAGCTCGGGCACGTAGAGCGGGTACTTCTCGGCCAGCCGGCAGAGCCGCTCGCGCCGCGGAACGCCCGCGCGCCGCAGCTCGGCCGCCTCGCGCACGAGCGGCGGCAGCGCCTCCTCCGCCTCGCCGATGAAGAACGCGTCGATGAACGGCGCCAGCGGCTCGGGGTGCGTCGCCGTCGGCCCGCCGGCGATGACCAGCGGCGCGTCGCTCGCCGCGATCGGCGGCGCGCAGCGGGATCCCCGCCAGGTCGAGCATGGTCAGCACGTTGGTGTACGTGAGCTCGTACTGCAGCGAGAAGCCGACCACGTCGAAGTCGCCGCAGCGGCGTCGCCGTCTCCAGCGTCACCAGCGGCAGCCCGCGCGCGCGCAGCTCCGCCTCCAGTCGAGCCAGGGCGCGAACGCGCGCTCGCAGGCGATCCCGTCGGTCTTGTTGAGGACGCGTAGAGGATCTTCGTCCCGAGGTGCGACATCCCGATGTCGTAGACGTCGGGGAACGCCAGGCAGATCGCGCGCGTCACCGCCGCCGGGTCCTTGCGCGCCTCCTGGTACTCGCCGCCGAGGTAGCGCGACGGCTTCTCGACCTTGCTCAGGAACTCGGCGTACGGGTGCTTGAACAAGTTGCTGGGCCTCGACTCAAGCTAGCACGCCGGGCCACGCGCCTACTCATTGCCCTGGAAGACGTAGACGAACTCGGTGCCGTACTCGTCGCTCGCCTGCGGGAAGGCCCAGCGCCCGACGACCTCCTTGATGCAGGGCTCGAGCGAGCGGAACTGGGGCGGCCCGTCGATCCCGGTGTGCTTGACGCGGCCGGAGATCCCGATGGTGACCTTCACGCTGATCTTGCCGTGCGTGAGGCTGTTGTCGCGCAGCAGCGCGCGCTGGTAGCAGTTCTTGATCCCGCCGCTGTTGTTGTTGATGACGCGCGTGATGTCGGACTGCGACGGCGCGGGGCGCTGGATGCCGCTGCCTCCGCTGATGTTCAGGTTGTGTCCGTCGCGGTAGCGGGCGTTGGCCGAGTTGTCGGCGACCGGCGGGGGCGTCGGCGTCGTCGCGCCGATCGGCGGCGGAGAGGTCGGAGAGGTCGGAGCGGCGCCTCGACCGCGCGCCAACGGGTGCCCCTTCGTGTGCCCCCGCCCTTCCGCCGCGGCCTCCGGCGTCGGAGCGACGGATGGAGGCGGCTCGACAGCCGCAGGCGGCGAAGGCGGTGGCGGGTTGTCGACCACGCCGGCCAGTGGATCGGTCACCCCCTTCGACGGGAGCGTCACGGCCTGCTTCGGTTTCTTCGCCACACTCAGGATCAGCACCACGCAGACCCCCGCGATGACGGCGAGGAGCAAGAGGATCATGCGGGCGGTGCGCTGTCGGGCGGCGGGCGCCTCTCCGGCGCTCGGCTGCCAGCCGACGACCGCCTCCGACGAGAGCAGCCGCGGCGCGGGGCCCGCCCCGGAGGCCGAGGTGAGGTTCAGCGTGTTGAGGACATCCGACTTTTCGGCCGCGGTGGAGGTGCCGTTCGACGCCGACGCCGACGGCTCCGCGTGCGCGACGCCGTTCGTGCCGTGGCCGTGCAGCATGTGCAACTGCGGCGCCGGCGTCTCCAGCATCGAGGAGGGATCCAAGTCGATCCCCACGTCCGACGAAGCTCCCGAGGATGTGGACGTGGGTGCCTGCGCCAGCTCGGCCAGGCCGATCGGTCGGGCGACGGGTCCCGTGGGGCGCCGGCCCCCGGGCGGGGCGACGGGCGGCGGCAGCTTCAGCCCGACGCCGATGGGCGAGCCGACGACGGGGTGCGCGCCCGTCTGGCGAGCGGACGCCGGGGCCGCGGCCGCCGCGAGCGGGACCGCTGGCGCGGTCGGACGACGGGGAGCACCGGGAAACGGTGGTGGCGGCGGGGGCATCGGCGCCGGTGTGGGCGGGCGGCGGCGCGCGGCCAGATCGTGCGCCAGCGCCGGCACCTCCGTCGGTGGCTTCCAGCTCCCGAGCTTCTCGTTCCAGACGTGGAGATCGGCGTCCTTGGGGAGCGGCGCGACCCTGTCGATCAGCTGTTTGCGCGAGAACGGCCCGGTGCGGTTGCCGTCCAGCGCCATGTACCAGGCGACGCCGTCGTCAGCGGGCGGCTCTGGACGGGCCGCGGCCCGGCGCTCGATCGGCGCCGCAGCCGGTGGCCCGAGCGGCGTGCGCGGCACGGCAGGCGTGGGCGGCACGGCGGGCGTGGGCGGCCGGGCCGGGGAGAGGCGCCGGAAGAACCAACCGGCGACACGGGTACGGACGGCCGGCGGATCGGCGCAGCGCCCGCACCCTCTTCCCGCACGGTGATGATGTTCGTGCAGGCCTTGCAGCGGACCTTGAGGATCTTCCCGCGGACCTTTTCGTCCGCGATTGAATACTTGGTCTGGCAGCGATCGCAGACGAATTTCATGCAGTTAGAGCTTCCCGGCTCCGCAGCCAACCGTGCTCGGAACGTCGCGCGAAATTATCATCGAAGGGTGAGGAATACCATCGCCCCAATGCCCAAAACGATGAAGGTGGCGAGGACGATCCAGCTTCCTCGGGACCGCCTCCCGGCTGGGGCTGACGCGGGGCTGGCGACCACCTCGGCCGCGGGCCCTCGACGGGCGGCAACCGCGACCGGCGGCGAGAGGCGAGGAGTCGCCGCCGTCAATGATTGAGGGGGTTGAGAGGATTGAGGCGTGCGCCGCTCTCGCTCGGGCTCAGCCGCCGGCTCGATCCGCATGCTGAGCGGCGCGCGGCGGTCGAAGTCGAGCGCCTCCTGATCATCACCCGCCCCCTCCCCGCCCGCCGCCGCGGCGTCGGGCGCGAAGAGCTCCTTCATGTAGATCGCCACGCGCCGGTTTCCGCTGCGCAGGCCGCTCTCGCTCAGGAACTCCTCCAGATCGTCGTGCATCTCCTGCGCCGACTGGTAGCGGTCCTCGGGGCGCTTCTCCAGCGCCCGCATGACGATCAGCTCCAGCGCGGCCGGATAGTCGCGCCGGACCGCCGTCGGCGGCTGCACCCGCTCGCTCACGATCCGCTTCATCACCGCGTCGGCCGGCCCGCGGTAGAGGCGCTGGCAGAGCGTCAGCTCGTAGAGAATGATCCCCAGCGCGAAGATGTCCGAGCGGTGGTCGACCGTCTCGCCCCGCACCTGCTCGGGCGACATGTAGGACGCCTTGCCGGGGAGGATCCCCGCCTCCTCGCGCAGCTCGTCCTGCGCGCGGGCGATGCCGAAGTCGACGATCTCCGTCTGCCCCTCGTAGCTGACCAGGATGTTCGTCGGCGAGACGTCGCGGTGGACGATGCGCACTACCTTGCCGTCGGCCTCCTTCCGCTCGTGGGCGTAGGCGAGGCCCGCGGCCGTCTGCCGGACGATGTGAATGGCGTGCTCGAGCGGCAGGTAGCGGTCGACCGCCAGCCCGCGCCTGACGATGTCCGCGATCGTCTCGCCGTGGATGTACTCCATGGCGATGTACTTGAGTCCCCCCTCGTCGGCGACGTCGTAGACGTGCACGATCGCCGGGTGATTCAGCTTGGCGGCGAGGCGCGCCTCGTCGAGGAACATGGTCACCACGCGCGGGTTCTTGGCGTAGCGCGGCTGCAGGATCTTGAGGACCACCTGCTTCTCGAACCCGCCCACGGACTCCTGGCGCGCGATGTAGAGCTCGGCCATCCCGCCCGAGGCGAGGTGACGGACCACGGCGTAACGTCCGACCTGTCGGCCGACCAGATCGCCGGGATTCGCCATCGGGCGCGAATCCTATCCATAAAATGTCTGCCCGGCGTCTGATTTTGTGGTGATTGCTTTCCACTTCGGGCGCGCGTTAGGAATGACCCGGCCGTGCACATCGTCCTGCCTCGCGACGCCTCGCTCGACGGGCACCTCGTCGACGGCGCGATCGGCTACCTGACGCTGACGACCGGGATCGCCTTCGCGGCCGCGCTCGGCTTCCTTTTGGTGGCGATCGTGTTCCACCGCGCCCGCGCCAGGCGGACCCGGGGGCACCACACGCACGGGCATCCGGGCGCGCGATCGGGCGCTCATGTTCACGGTCGCGCTCGTCATGTTCGTGGCGATCGACGTGACGCTGGCGCTGCGGACGTCGCACGATCTCGAGACACGTTTCTGGCGCTATCCGGACGACGATCCGACCGCGCTGCGGGTCGAGGTGACGGCGCGGCAGTGGGCCTGGACCTTCCGGACCGCCGGCCCCGACGGCCGCTTCGGGACGGCCGACGACGTCGTGACCCTGAACGAGCTCGACATCCCGGTCGGACACCCCATCTACCTGAAGCTCCGCTCGCGCGACGTCGTCCACTCGCTCTACCTGCCGAACTTCCGCACCAAGATCGACGCCATCCCGGGGATGACCACCCGCCTCTGGTTCCAGGCGACCGAGCCCGGACGCTTCGAGATCGCCTGCGCGCAGTTCTGCGGCGTGAACCACTACAAGATGCGGGGCGTCCTGAACGCCCGCCCGGAGGCCGACTACCGCGACTGGCTGGCGCGCGCCGAGACCGACAGCCGCCTTCGCTACGACGAGGCCACGGCGACCGGCGCCTGGGACTGGGAGACCGGCAAATGACGACCGACGTCGAAGCGGCCGACGCGGAGACCGACGAGCTCCCGCCCGCGCCCGGTCGGCTTTCTCCGCCGCTTCGTCTTCTCGCTCGATCACAAGGTGATCGGCCGCCAGTTTCTGTTTCTCGGTCTCGGCTTCCTGGCCGTCGGCGGGCTTGATGGCGATGCTGATCCGCTGGCAGCTCGCCCGCCCCGGCGCGCCGGTGCCGCTCGTCGGCAAGCTGCTGTTCGGGCCGTCGGGCGGCGTCATCTCGCCCGTCGCCTACACGGCGCTCTTCACGATGCACGGGACGATCATGATCTTCTTCGCGGTGACGCCTATCTTGATCGGCGGGCTTCGGCAACTTCCTGCTGCCGCTCTTGCTCGGCGCGCGCGACATGGCGTTCCCGCGGCTCAACATGGCGTCGTTCTGGACCATGTTCGCCGCGACGGCCGTCCTGACCGCGTCGTTCTTCGTGCCGCTCGGCCCGCCCGAGGCCGGCTGGACCGCCTACGCGACGCTCTCCACGACCATCGGCGCGCCCGGTCCCGGGCAGACGCTGTGGGTGGTGGCGATCTACCTCAACGGCGCCTCGTCGGTGATGGGGGCGGTCAACTACATCACCACGGTGCTGCGGATGCGCGCGCCCGGGATGACCTACCTGCGGATGCCGCTCACCGTCTGGGGCTTCTTCCTGACCTCGATCCTGAACGCGCTGTTCGTGCCGGTGCTGGCGGCGGCGATGGTCCTGCTCTTCTTCGACCGCGTGCTCGGGACGCAGTTCTTCATCGCCGGGACGACGCCGGGCGCGGGGGGCGATCCGATCCTCTACCAGCACCTCTTCTGGCTGTTCGGCCACCCCGAGGTCTACATCCTGATCCTGCCGGCCTGGGGGATCGTCGGCGATCTCTTGGCCTTCTTCGCGCGCAAGCCGGTGTTCGGCTACCGCGTGACGGTCGGGGCGCTCGATCGGCGTGGTGGTCCTGTCGACGGTCGTCTACGGCCACCACATGTTCACCACCGGCATGAGCCCGCTGCTGGGCGAGAGCTTCATGCTGCTGACGATGATCATCTCGGTGCCGACCTCGCTCATCGTGCTGAGCTGGCTGGGGACGCTCTGGCGCGGCGCGATCCGGATGGCGACGCCGATGCTGTTCTGCCTGGGGAT
Organism: uncultured Pseudomonadota bacterium; assembly: GCA_963819375.1. Lineage (GTDB taxonomy): Bacteria > Myxococcota_A > Polyangia > Fen-1088 > Fen-1088 > JADGRB01. The sequence goes on from CAWFVU010000002.1 coordinate 1,023,748, forward strand.
GGTGTTCACCTTCGGCGTCGGCGGCCTGACCGGCCTCTACCTGGCCGACATCACGGCCGACATGTACCTGCACGACACCTACTTCGTCGTCGGGCACTTCCACCTGATCATGGCGGCGGCGCTGCTGATGTCGCTGTTCGCGGCCGTCTACTTCTGGTTCCCCAAGATGTTCGGCCGGATGATGAGCGAAGGGCTCGGCAAGCTGCACTTCTGGCTGACGTTCGTCCCGCTCAACGTCGTCTTCATCGGCCAGCTGGTGATCGGCTACGAGGGGATGCAGCGGCGGCTCTACGACCCGTCGGTCTACGACTTCCTGAAGCCGCTCCTGCCGCTGAACCGCGGGCATCTCGCACGCCGCCTACCTGCTCGGCGCGGCGCAGCTCATCTTCGTGCTGAACTTCTTCTGGAGCCTGGCCCGCGGCGCGCGCGCGGCGGCGAACCCCTGGGAGGTCGGCACGCTCGAGTGGACGGTCGCCTCGCCGCCGCCGCACCACAACTTCGATCAGATCCCGCTCGTCGTGCGCGGGCCGCACGAGCTCAGCCACCCGGCGGCCCGCGCGCTCGGGCGCGACTGGCTGGGACAGGCCGAGACAGCTCGACGGCGCCGGCGCCGACCCCACCGGCCGGGGCCGCCCCGACGTCGACGGAGCCGGCATGACGACGGCGCCCGCCACGACGTCGCGCCGGCGCGAGATCGACGCGCAGGTCGGCCTGGTGATCTTCCTCGGCGCGACGGCCATGCTGTTCGCGGCGCTGCTGCTGGCGTACGCGATCGTTCGCTCGCAGGCGCCGAGCTGGCCCCCGGCCGGCGCGCCGCCGTTTCCGCGCGGCGCCGCCGCCGCCAACACCCTCGCCCTCGTCGCCGCCAGCCTGGCGCTGCGGCGGGGCCGGGCACGCGCGGCCTTCGCGTTCGGCGCCGCGTTCCTGGCCGCCCAGGCGCTGCTCTGGCGGCACCTGGTGGCGATTCACCTCGGCCCCAGCGCCGGGGCGCTGGGCGAGGTCTTCTTCGCGCTCTCGGCGCTTCACGCGCTGCACGTCCTCGGCGGGCTTGCTCGCGCTGGCGCTGACCGGAGCGCGCCGGCTGCGCCTTCTGGCGATCTACTGGGACTTCGTGCTGATCGATCTGGGTCGTCGTCTACGTCGCGGTGTGCCTGCTGTGAGAGTCGCGCGCCGCTGCTCGCTCTCGCTGCTGGCCGCGCCGGCTTGCACGCGGACGGTGACGCTGCCCGGAGCGCCCCCGCCGTTCACCGCGCCGGTGACGCTGGGGGGGCGCGTGGTGGCGCCGGCCGCGCTCGAGCACGGGCGCGAGGTCTTCACCCACTTCTGCCGCCCCTGCCACGGCGACGCCGGGGACGGCAAGGGGACGGCCGCCGCGGGCCTGCTCGCCGCCGCCGCGCGATCTGCGCCTCGGCGTCTACAAGTTCGCGGCCGTCGCCGCCGGCCAGCTCCCCAACGACGCCGACTTCGTCCGCACCATCCGCCACGGCCTGCACGGCACCGCCATGCTGGCCTGGGACGTCCCCGAAGCCGAGCTCGACGACCTCATCCAGTACTTGAAGTCTTTCTCGCCAAGGTGGCGGACCGAAACCGCCGGCGAGCCCCTGGTCGCCTCGCCCGATCCCTGGGTCGGACGCGAGGCCGAGGCGCTCGCCCGCGGCACGCGCGTCTACCACGGCCTGGCCCAGTGCGCGGTCGCCTGCCACCCCGCCTACGCGACCAAGCCGAGATCTACGCCTTCACCAAGGAGCTGACCGGCAACGAGGTTCGCGAGTTCCGCCCCGACCTCTACTTCGCCGTCGCCAAGGACAGCGACTACGGGGTGAAGATCCTGCCGCCCGACTTCACCTTCAACGACCTGCGCGGCGGCGACGCGCTGCGCCGACATCTACCGCGCCATCGCCTCGGGCATCGGCGGCACCGCCATGCCGACCTGGAAGAACGTCCTGCCCGAGGCCGACCTCTGGGCGATGGCCCACTACGTCCGCTCGCTGGCGATGTTGCGCGACACCCCGGAGGCCGCGCGCGCTGGACGCAGCAGCTGCGCGATCAGCCGCCCTGGTCGCCGCCGCCCCTGCCCGCGCCCGACGCCGGGGCGGATGCCGCGCCGTAGAAATGGTGGACAGCGCCTACCGCGCGCGCGACAGCTTGCGGATGGCGATCGCCACCGCGAAGAAGATCGCCGGCGGGACCAGCAGGAAGAGCCCGACCAGCCGCAGCGCCGCGCCGAGCGTCGACGACTGGCCGAGGCAGTTGGGGCAGAGCGCCCAGGCGGGCCGGGCCAGCAGCGCCAGCCCCACGCCCAGAGCGATCGCGCTCGCCTAGCCGCCGTTTGCCCTTCTCGTTCATCGCACGCGCGCCTGGAACGCGGCCTCCAGCATCAGCGACGGCGGCGACGCCGGCCGCCAACACCAGCGCGATCAGCGACCAGCCGCGCCGCCGAACGGCGGCGAAAATCGGCGCGCAGGCAGAACGCCAGCACCAGGCCGACCTTGACGATGAGCAGCCCCGCCAGCGTCGTCGCCCGCCGGGCGCCGGCGCCCCGGCGCTGGCCACCTTCAGCTCGGCGAGCGTGAGCGCGGCGAGCGTCACGAACGTCAGCGCGGTCGCGCCGCAGCCCGTCCGCGCGCGATCGTCCTGGGCGCCGCGTCGTCGTCATCGGGCCGGCATCAGGTAGAGGAAGGTGAAGATCGGCATCCAGGCCAGATCCACGAAGTGCCAGTAGAGCGCGACGACCTCCAGCGTCCGCGGCCGCGCGCCGCGGAGGGCGACGGCGAGCAGGCAGAGACGCCCGCCGCGACGTGCAGGCCGTGGTAGCCGGTGAGCGCGTAGAACGTCGCCGCCGTAGAGGTCGCCGCCGAGCCGCACCGGATCGGCGGCCGTCCAGAGCCGCCGGTACTCGGCGACCTCGCCCCAGAGAAAGGCGAGCGCCGAGACCGACCGTCGCGCCGAGCCAGCCGAGGCGCGCCCGCGCCGCCGTCGCCCGGGCGGCCAGGGTCATCGTGAACGCCGAGGCCAGGAGCCCGAACGTCATCGCCGCCGCCAGCCCAGCGCCGAGGTGCGCGCGCGGGTCGGGCCAGGCGTCGGCGCGCACACGCAGCACGGCGTAGGCGACGAAGAGGCCGCCGAACCCCATCGCGTCGGTGGCCAGGAACGTCCACATCCCCGCCAGGCCCACGCGCGTGCGGCTGGTGGACGGCCAGCGCGGGCAAGGCGTCTCGTCGCGGTGCTCAGTCATCGCTCGAAACTACTGGCCGCCCACGAACGCGGCGATCACCGCGTCGACCAGATCGAAGTAGGTCTTGATGCCCGGCGCCGCGCCGACGTCCGAGGGGGCGCTCGCCAGACGGGCGTGCCCGTTCTCGGCGACGAAGCGCGCGAGGCTGCTCGGGTAGAACGATTCGACGATCACCAGCTTCACGTTCGACTTGCGCATGAGCTCGATGAGCTGCGCCGTGTGATTGGCGGTGGGCGGGATCCCGGGCTTCGGCTCGATGTAGCCGACCTCCTTGCATCTTGAGCCACTCGGCCACGTACGACCAGCTCTTGTGATAGGTGACCACGTGCAGGCCGTGCAGCGGCGCCGCGGCCTTGTCCCAGGCCGCCTCCTTGGCGTCGAGGCGGTGCTCGAACGCGGCCAGGCCGGCCTGGTAGGCGGCCGGCGCCCGCGGACGTCGAGCTCGGCGAATCGCTGCGCGAGGACGCTGGCGATCCCGCGGGCGTTCTTGGGCGGGATCCAGTAGTGCGGATTGCCGAGCGGGTGGATGTCGCCGAGGGCGCGCAGCTGATCGGCGGGGATGTTCGGCACGTCCTCGACCTTGATCCCCGTCGAGGCGTCGATGTTTCCCGGCTGCCCGCGCTGGATGCGCGGGTTCCGCGACTGCTGGACCAGCGGCGGGAGCCAGCCGATCTCGAGATCGAGCCCGACGTAGACCAGCGCGTCGGCGCGGTTGAGGGTGAGCACCAGCGAGGGCTTGGCCTCGACGAAGTGCGGATCCTGGTAGCCGTGAGAGAGCGAGGTGACCTCGATCCGATCGCCGCCGACCTGGCGGCAGAGATCGGCCAGCGTCTCGATGGTGGCGACCACCCGCAGCTTGGCCGAGGCGCTCCGCGCGCCGAGCAGCGACCGCGCCCGCGAGCAAGAGAGCCGTGAGCTTGGATCCGAGGCGCATGGGCAGATCTCCTATCAGAAGGGGTGCGCGCCGTGCGCGCCCATCGAGTATTCGACCTGCAGGAACCCGACGGTGGTCGCGGCCACGCCGGGGCCGCCCAGCTCCTGCGCGTAGAGGCGCAGGCGCGAGAACTCGCTCGGCGCGAAGGTGAGCGAGGCGGCGCCGCCGTAACGCCGCGGCACGTTCGGCCCGCTCGGCAGGCCCGTCAGATCGAACCGCCCGCCGAGGTAGAAGCGCCGGGCGATCTGCACGACCGCCTCGCTGTAGCCGGCCCCCTCGGTGGGCCCCCCGTCGGCCAGCGTGCGGGCGTAGAACTCGGTCGTCCACTGAAAGCTGGCGTAGCTCTGGGCGACGTTGGCCGGCTTCCATTTGTAGTAGAGGTCGGCGCCGTAGAGAAAGCTGCGCGGGCCCTCGACGGGGGCGGGGACGCAGGGCGCGCGTCAGTCGGGCAGTCGACCGAGCGGCCGGTCGCGAAGTTGAGGCCGACCAACAAGGAGTGCGACTCGGCGAGCTCGAAGAACTGCTCCAGCTCGGCGGTGTAGGTCAGGTTGTCGGGGGTGAGCCGCACGCCGCCGCCGAAGGTCGAGACGCCTGCCAGATCGTCGGGCGGCGTGATGCTGAACGACTCGGCGTAGAGCGTGGCGAACCAGGGCAACGGCAGCAGCACCGAGGCCTGCGCGCCGGGCCCGCGCAGACCGTCCTCGCCGAAGAGGAGCGCGGTCATGAGCGGGCGCCGGGTGAAGAACTGCACGTGCAGGTGCTGGCCGTTGTTGCGTCCGAACTTCGAGCGGAACGTCCCCGCCTTGATCTGCAGGTTGAACGGCAGCGAGGTGGTGACGAGGTACGCCTCCTCGACCTCCAGACCGTCGAGGTTGGGGATGGTGAGGAAAATCGCCCCCTCGAAGTAGGGATCGATCGCCGACTGCGCGGCGAGCTCGATCTCCTGGAGGCCGAACCCTTGCCGGCTCACCGACGGATCGTCGCCCGCCGGCGGCAGTCCGAGCGCAGCGAAGTCACCGGTGTGCGCGCCGTAGTAGCCGAAGCTGCCGTCGAGGATGAACGAGAGCGCCGGGTTGAGGAGGCTGCCGCCGGGGGCGCGGGCGCCCTGCTGCGCGGCCCAGGCGCCGCCGCCGGCCGTGGCGTCCGCCGCGGCGCCTTCGGGCGGGGTGGTCACGCCCGGAATCGGCGTCCCGGCGGAGGTGCCGGGCGCCGAGGCGGGCGCGGTCGCGGGGGCGGATGCCGCTTTGGCGGCGGCGTCCGCGGCCATCGCCTTTTCGAGCGCGCTCTGGTCGATCTGCTGCGCCAACAGACAGACGATCGCCACGCTAAGCATTGGGGCCGCCTTTCGTCGATGCGATCTTCGATGCGGTCTTGGATGCGCCTTGAGAAGCGCCCTGGCGCGCCCGTCGGCGATCGCGCTCGGCGCCCACGTAACGCCAAGCGAGCGCCGCCGCCAGCAGCGCCGCCGCCATGGCCGTCTCGGTGGCGCCCACCGGCAGCTCGGCCCGGAACGAGACGGCGTAGCCGGCCACGCCCGAGAAGGCCCCGAACACCGTCGCCAGGACGAAGCAGAGGCCGATGCGCGAGGTCAGCGCCAGCGCCGTCATCGCCGGCAGCACGCTGAAGGCGAACACCGGGCAGCGCCCCCAGCGCCCGCGTGCAAAGCGCGACCGCCAGCCCGACCGACACGAAGAGAAACCCGTTGAGCGCGCGCACCGGCATCCCCTGCACCTCGGCGCCGAGCGGGTCGTAGCCGACGAACAGCAACGCCCGCCAGAGCACCAGATGACCGCCCAGCAGGATCACGGTCGCCGCCCCGACCCAGTAGAGGTCGCTCGTCTGCACCACCACGGCGCTGCCGAACAGGATGGTGGCCAGGTCGTGGGCGTCCTGGGTGATCCGATCTCCGATGATCACCGCGCCGGCGCCGCTGGCGAGAAAGACGAAGCCCAGCATGCTCTCGCGCGTCAGGTGCAGGCGCACCGGGTTGGCGATGAACACCAGCGTGGCGAGCAGGGAGGCGGCGATCGCCCACAGCACCGGCTGAAAGAGCGGCGACGGGATGACGTGCCCGCCCGGCCCGGCGGCGTGACCGGCGGCGTGGCCGAGCGGATCGATGACGGCCGGCACCCAGAACGACAGCGCGACGCCGAGCGCGGCGGCCTGGGCGATCGCCGACGACGCGAACACCATCCGTCGCAGGACGACGTGCACGCCGAGAAACCCGAGCAGCGCCCCGGCCAGCCCCCCGGCGAGGATCGCGTCCTTGAAGATTCCCAGATTGGCGAAGAGATCGTGCCAGGTGGCGGCGGTGTCGGTCACGACTTCTCCTCTTCCCGTCGCGTGTCTCGAGATTCCTGCGCCCGGCGGCCGACGAACCGGGCGTAGATGTGCTCGAAGTCGGGTGCGGACCGCATCGCCGCGGCGGTGGCCGCGAACGCCACGCGGTGGTCGCGATCGAGGAGCAGCGCGTGGTCGGCCCGCTCGAGGCCGTCCTCGACCAGGTGGGTCACCATCACGACGGCGGCGCCCCGCACCTGGCGAAGGCGTTGGATGAGCTCGAGGACCTGCTGCTCGGCGGAGGCGTCGAGCGCGGCGGTCGGCTCGTCCAGGAAGACGAGAATCGGCGTCGGTCGCGAGCGCCCGCGCCATGAGCACGCGCTGCCGCTGCCCGCCCGAAAGATCGCGAAGCTGCCGCCGCTCGAGGGTCTCGACGCCCGCTTCGGCGAGCGCGGCCCGCGCGCGCCCGAGGTACGCGCGCGGGTTGGCCAGCGTCACGTTGCCGGTCCCCTGCAGGCCCATGAGCACGAAGTCGAGGACCGAGACCGGGAAGATGGCGTCGAGGGCGGACTGCTGCGGAACGTAAGCGAGGCGGAGGCCCGGCCGGCGTTCGATGGTGCCGCCGACGGGATGGGCGAGCCCGAGGGCCGTGCGGACGAAGGTCGACTTGCCCGCGCCGTTGGGCCCGATGACGGCCCACAGCTGCCCGGCGCCCACGGTGAGCGTGAGCGGCGGCAAGATCGGGATGCCGTCGTACCCGACGGTGAGCTCCCGCGCGTGCAGGAGACCCTCGCCGGCAGGAAGCGACGAAGATTTTGGGGCGGCGAACGGTTCTTGACGAGACATTGAAGGCCTCCAGACTCCGGAGCAGCAGGGCAGCGCGAGCGAAGCGCGCCGCGGCCAGTGTCGATTCCGGCGCCTTCGAAAGAAGGCGCGGCGAGCGGAAGGTCGGCGGCCAAAAGGCCGGCCGAGGTCGATCCCGTTACGCCGACGGAGGAGAGGTCTTGGGTGCGCTCGCCAGGACGAGCGCCCGCGCGCGCCGGGAGCTCGAGGACGGTGCCGGACGAAGCGCGGGCGCCGGCGGAACCGCGCCGGTCGCGGCACCGATCGAAGGCGTGCAGGAGCTCCCCTCGACGGTGAAGGTGACGCCGCAATGCTCGTGCGCGTCGGCCGTCTCGGTGCTCGCGCGCGCGAAACGCGTCGTTCGTGCGCTGCGGGGGGGGCTCCGCCGGCGCCGCGACCATCGCCGCGACGTGCGTCAGCTCGCCGTGCTCGGCGCAGCGGAAGTGCCGCACCGTCATCTCGTGCGGAGATCGACAGAAGCTGGGCGACCATCGCCGCCGCCATCACCGCGACGGTGAGCGACTTGGCGGCGGCCGAAGCCCTGTGATTCCCCGCACGTAGACGCATGAGCCTGCTTCCATGACGTAAACGAGTTGGGGTCACCGGTCAAGGACGGACGCTTGACACAAGCGCGAACGCGGCGGAAGACCAAGCGGTGAGCACCCCCGCTTCAGCGGATCCCTCCGAGCAGTCATCCCCGGTTTCTTCTTCGGGGTCTTCCTCGGGATTCTCCGCCGGCTTTCGCCCGCGCCGCCCGTCGGCGGCCGCGCGCCTGGCGGGCAATCCCCTCATCTGGGCGGCGCTGCTGGGCCTGCTGTTCGGGGTGCCGATCTTTCGGTCGGTCACCCGGCGCCTCGGCGCCTCGCCGGCGGTCTTGGGGACCCTGCCCGCCTTCACGCTGACCGATCAGCGCGGGCAGCCGTTCGGCACCCGCGAGCTCGCCGGCCGGGTCTGGGTCGCCGACTTCATCTTCACCTCCTGCCAGGAGGCCTGCCCGCTGCTCAGCCAGAAGATGGCCGAGGTGGGCCGCCGGGCGCGCCAGCTCGGCCCCGACTTTCACCTGGTGTCGATCTCCGTCGATCCGGCGCGGGACACCCCGGCGCGCCTGGCCGAGTACGGCGCGCGCTACGGCGCAAACCCGATCGCCTGGTCGTTCCTGACCGGCCCCGCCGAGGCCATCGAGGCGGCCGTCGAGGGGGGCTTCAAGGTCGGCATGGGGAAGGAGAAGTTGCCCGGCGACGGCACCGGCGACTTCTGGCAGATCTTCCACGGCGAGAATCTGGTCCTGGTCGACCGCCAGCTCCGCATCCGGGGCTACTTTCCCGCCACTCCCGAGGGGATCGATCTGCTGCTTGCCGCGGCAGGTCGGGTGGCGAACGGAGCCTGAGCTCCGGGCCCAGCCATTGCGACGCTTGACGGGTCGGCGGGCGCCTGTTAGCACGACGACCATGATCAAGCGGGGCCTGGCCGTTTTTGCGCTCGCCGTGTCGACGATGACGGGCGCCTGCCAGAAGGAGACCCCGCCGGCTTCGGCGCCCGCCCCCGTCACGCCGGGCGCCACCACCGCGACCGTCCCGGCGGCCGCGACGCCGCCGCCCGCCGGAAATGCCGTCATCGAAGGGACGGTGAAGCTGAACGGCACGCCGCCCGAGATGGCGATGACCAAGCGCGACGCCGATCCGTTCTGCGCCAAGACGCCGACGAGAGAAGAAGAGGTCGTGGTCGGGCCGGCGGGCGGCCTCGCCAACGTCGTCGTCCGCATCACCGACGGCGCGACCGGCCACTACGATCCGCCGTCGACGCCCGCCGCGCTCGACCAGAGCGCCTGCATGTACCGTCCGCGCGTCCAGGCGATCGTCGCCGGGCAGATGGTCTCGATCCGCAACGGCGATCAGACGCTGCACAACGTGCACGGCTACAAGGGGCCTTCGACGCTGTTCAACCAGGCGGAGATCCCGGGGCTGCCGCCGATCGCGCGCAAGATCGGCGACGCGGGCGACATCCTCAAGTTCAAGTGCGACGTCCACCCCTGGATGACCGGCTACGTGGTCGTCAACGCCAATCCGTTTTTCGCCGTCACCGGGCCGGACGGCCACTTCAAGATCACGGGCGTGCCGGCCGGCAAGTACACGCTGACCGCCTGGCAGGAGCGCTACGGCGCCAAGAGCGCCGAGGTGACCGTGGCCGCCGACAAACCGACCGAGGTGAGCTTCGCTTACGATGCCAAGTGAAGTAAGCGCTGCGCAGCTTTTACGCGCAGAGCCAGCGACGCCGTCGATCTCCCCGTCGCCGGCGCCGCAGCAGCAGGCAGGTCGGCCGTGGATTCACCGGTTCGCCGTGGCCACAGCCTTCGCCACGTATCTGCTGATCCTGATCGGCGGTCTCGTCCATGGCACCGGCTCGAGCCTGGCCTGTCCCGACTGGCCGACCTGCTACGGCACCTTCATGCCGAAGATGGAGGGGGGCGTGCTCGTCGAGCACAGCCACCGTCTGGCGGCCGGCACGGTGGTGATCCTGACCTTGGTGCTGGCGGGCCTCTTGACGGCGACGCGCGACGCGGCGCTGCGCCGGCTGCGCCCGTTCGGGTGGCTGGCTGTCGGGCTGGTGTTCGCGCAGGCGCTGCTCGGTGGGATCACCGTGCTCTTGCGGCTGCCGACGCCGATCTCGACGGCGCACACCGCGACGTCGCTGCTCTTCTTCATGACGGTGCTGTACATCGCGGTGAGGTCGCGACCTGCGGCGATCCGCGAGGCGGCGGCCCCGCCGGTGGTCGCCAGGCTGGCGTTGATCACCGCCGTGGCGGTCTACGTGCAGATGGTGCTGGGGGGCCTCGTTCGCCACTCGGGCGCGGCGCTGGCTTGCACCGACGTGCCGCTCTGCCGCGGATCGCTCTGGCCGCACGCCCACCCGACGGTGCTCATCCAGGCGCTGCACCGACTGAACGCCGTCACCGTCGCCTGCCTGGTCCTCGCCTCGTCGATCGTGACGTTGCGGCGGGCGACGCGGCCGGCGTTGCGCCTGCTCGCCGTTCTGGCGCCGGTGCTCGTCGGCATCCAGATCTGGCTGGGGATCCGCTCGGTGCAGTCCTTCCTCGACCTCGTCACCGTGGAGAGTCACCTGGCGGTGGCGACCGCTCTGCTCGGGACGATGGTGCTCACCGTCCTCGCGGCGCGCCCCGACGGCCTCCCCAGCTTCCCGGGGCTCGCCTGGTTCCGCGCGGTCGTCGAGCTCGCCAAGCCACGCATCACCGGCATGGTGATCATCACCTTCGCGGGCGGCCTCTGGCTGGCGCCCGGGCAGATCGCCGGCTGGCGCGCGATCATGACCCTCATCGGCACCGCGCTGCTGGTCGCCGCCTCGAACACCTTCAACATGTACCTCGAGCGGGACGTCGATCCGCTGATGGAGCGGACGCGCGATCGCCCGCTGCCGCGCGCGGCGCTCTCGCCCGAGACGGCGCTGGCGTTCGGAACGCTGGTCGCCTGCGCCGCCGTGCCGCTGGTCTTCCTGGGCGGCAACCTCCTGACCGGGATCCTCGGCCTCGCCGCGCTCGGCAGCTACGTGGTCGTCTACACCCCGCTCAAGCGCCACTCTGCGATCGCGCTCTTCGTCGGCGCCGTGCCGGGCGCGCTGCCGCCGCTCATGGGATGGACGGCGGTCACCGGTCACCTCGACGCGCCAGGGCTGGCGCTCTTCGCGATCCTGTTCCTCTGGCAGATCCCGCACTTCCTGGCGATCGCCACCTACCGCGCGGCCGACTACGCGCGCGCCGGCTTCAAGGTGCTGCCGCTGGCCATCTCGACGCGCGCCACGCGCGCCACCATCGTGCTCTTCTCCGTCGGCCTGGTGGCGGCGACGATCGCGCTCGAGCCGCTGCGCGTGGCGGGGTTCGGCTACCTGGCGTGCGCGGCGTTGCTGGGCGCGGTGTTCATCGGCTGGGCGGCGGCCGGCTTCCGCCGCGCGGCGGCCAACGCGCTGGGCGCGGTCGCTCTTTCTCTATTCGATCGTCTACCTGACGCTGCTGTTCGTGGCGCTGGTGATCGACAGGACGATCGCATGACGGCGTCCGCGCGCCTGACGGCGGCCGCGCCCCTGACCGCGGCCGCCGCCTCGGCGCCGCAGAGCGCGCCGGCCGAGGGGGTGCCTCGGCTTCGGGCGATCGGCCTCACCCGGCGATTCAAGGAACGCACCGCCCTCGACGGCCTCAGCTTCGACGTCGCGCCCGGCGAGATCTTCGGCCTGCTCGGCCCGAACGGCGCCGGCAAGACCACCGCCTTCCGCCTGCTGGCCGGCCTCATCCCGCCGCATGCAGGAACGCTGGCCCTCGACGGCCAGCCGACCGACGGCGGCGACGCCCGCTACCGCGCGCGCCTCGGCGTCGTGTTCCAGGAGCCGAGCCTCGATCTCAAGCTGACCGGCCGCGAGAACCTCCGGCTCGGCGCCGCGCTCTACGGCCTCCCGGGCGCTCTGGCGGCCCAGCGGATCGACGCCGCGCTGGCGCTCATGGAGCTCGGCGACCGCGCCGACGAGGCGACGGCGAAGTACTCCGGCGGCATGCGGCGGCGAATCGAGATCGCGCGCGTCCTTTTGCACGAGCCCTCGCTCTTGCTGCTCGACGAGCCGGGGCGTGGCGTCGACCCCGAGGCGCTGCGCCGCATCTGGGATCAGCTGGCCGCGCTGGTGGAGACGCGCGGCCTTTCGGTCATCGTCACCACCCACCAGCCCGAGGAGGCCGAGCGCTGCCACCGGATCGCCATCATCGACGGCGGCAAGCTGACGGCGCTGGGCACGCCCGACGAGCTGCGCGCGCGCGTGGCCGGCGACGTGATTCGCGTTCGCGGCGAGCGCCCCGAGGAGCTCCGCGACACCATCGCCGCCCGCTTGAACCTCCCCGGCCGCGTCCTCGACGGCGACGTGGTGATCGAAGCGCCGCGCGGCCACGAGGTGGTCCCCCGCATCGCCGAGCTGTTCCCGACTGGCCGCATCGCCAGTCTGGCGACCTCGCGCCCCACGCTGGCCGACGTGTTCGCCAAGCTGACGGGTCGGGGGCTGTCCTCGTGATCGGCACCGTCGTCGCGCTGGCCGGGCGCGATCTGCGGCGCTTCTTCCGGCAGCCGAGCCGCATCGTCGGCTCGGCCGCGCAGCCGCTGATCCTCTGGGCGGTGCTGGGCGCGGGTCTCGGCGGCAGCTTCCGACCCGCCGGCGGCAGCGGCGTCGACTACCTCAGCTACTTCTACCCGGGCGTCGTCGTGCTGACGCTGCTCTTCAGCGCCATCTTCTCGACCATCTCCGTCATCGAAGATCGCCACCACGGTTTCTTGCAAGCGGTGCTGGCCGCGCCGGTCTCGCGCGCGTCGCTGGTGCTCGGCAAGACGCTCGGCGGCGTGGCCATCGCCTCGATGCAGGCGGCGATCCTGCTGGCGCTGGCGCCGCTGGCCGGCTTTCATGCCGCGAGCATGAACTGGCCGCTGCTGGCGCTGGCGCTGCCGCTCTCGGCGCTCGGCTTCACCGCGCTCGGCTTCGCGATGGCCTGGTGGATCGATTCGACGCAGGGCTACCACGCCGTCATGATGGGCGCCCTCATCCCCCTCTGGATGCTGTCGGGCGCGATGTTCCCGCCGTCCGGCGACAGCCACTGGATCGGCACGCTGATGGCCCTCGACCCGATGACCTACACCGTCTCGGCGATCCGTCGCGGCTTCCATGGCGACGCCCTGCCCGCGGCGCTCGTGCCCGCCGGCGGCTCGGCGACGATGGACCTCGCGCTGCTCACGCTCGTCGCGCTGGTGGCGCTGACTGCCGCCGTTGCGCTCTGCCGTCGCCGGGCCTGAGCTCCAGCATCCCAGATCTCCGGGGCGGCTTTTCAGTTTTTTCCTGTCACGTTCTTTCACCTCGCGGCTCCATGTTGCGCGCCTATTGCGCACAAGGAGGCTTCGATGCGACAGCGAGGGTCATTCCAGAAGTTGGGGCGGATGTTTTTGGGTTTCCTCTCAGCGGCGGCGTTCTCGGTGCTCGGGGGGTGCGCGACCTCCTCGTCGCCCGCGGCGGCTCCGGCCGCAGCGGCGCCCGCGGCGCCTCCGGCCTCCTTCGCTGCCCAGGTCGCCGAGGGGCAGACGCTCTACGGGGACAACTGCGCCAACTGCCACGGTGACGCCGGCCAGGGCGGCAAGGCGCCTCGGGTGGTCGGCATCAAGGATGGAGCGCTCCCGCTCGACCCACCGGCCGACCGCAAGTACCGCAAAGGCCGCTTCGTCACCGTCGCGGACGTCGCGCAGTTCGTCGTCGCCAACATGCCGCCCGGCAAGGCGGGCAGCCTGACCAACGATCAGTACTGGGCGATCCTGGCGTTCGATCTGCACGCCAACGGGATCGACCTGCCGTCGCCGCTCACCCCCGAGGCCGCGCAGACGCTGACCATCCCGCGCTGAGCGTCCAGTTCACGGTGGCTGCGGGCGCAGCGATGCGCTATCGTTGCGCCCGTGACTCCGCTGTCGGTCCTCGATCTGGCGCCCATCGTCGAGGGGGGCGACGCCGCGCAGGCGTTTCGCAACTCGGTCGATCTGGCGCGGCACGCGGAGCGCTGGGGTTACCGGCGCTTCTGGCTGGCCGAGCACCACAACATGCCCGGCATCGCCAGCGCGGCGACCTCGATCGCGATCGCCCACGTCGCCGCCGGCACGTCGACCATCCGGGTCGGCGCCGGCGGCATCATGCTCCCCAATCACGCGCCGCTGATCATCGCCGAGCAGTTCGGCACGCTCGACGCGCTCTATCCGGGCCGGATCGATCTCGGCCTCGGGCGCGCGCCGGGGACCGATCAGGCGACGGCCTATGCGCTGCGCCGAACGTTGGTCGGCGGCCCGGACAGCTTCCCCGACGACGTCGACGAGCTCCTCTCCTACCTTCGTCCGCCCGAGGCGGGCCAGCGGGTGCGGGCCGTGCCGGGCGGCGGCGCCGACATCGAGGTCTGGATCCTCGGCTCCAGCCTGTTCGGCGCCGAGCTGGCCGGGACGATGGGCCTCCCGTTCGCGTTCGCCTCTCACTTCGCGCCCGCGCTCCTGACGGAAGCGGTCGAGATCTACCGCCGGTCGTTTCGCCCGTCGGAGCGGCTCGAGCGCCCTCGTCTCATGCTCGGCGTGAACGTCGTCGCCGCCGACACCGACGAGGAGGCGGCGCTGCTGCTCACCTCGCTGCAGCAGGCCTTCGTCAATCTTCGCAGCGGCAATCCGACCCGGCTCCCGCCGCCGATGCCGGGTTCGCCGAGCGCTTCACGCCCGCCGCAGGCCGCGCTGCTGGAGGGAATCCTGGCCTGCGCGGCGGTCGGACTCGCGACACCGTCCGTCGTCGGCTGGAGAGCCTGATCGCCCGCACCCAGGCCGACGAGCTGATCCTGACGTCACAGATCTACGAGCACGCCGCGCGCCTGCGCTGTTCGAGCCGACACAGTCAGGGGTCGACTGGAGAGCCTGCTCGCGCGCACTCACGCCGACGAGCTGATCCTCACGTCGCAGATCGATGACCACGCCGCGCGCCTGCGCTCGTTCGAGATCGCCGCGGGCGTCCGGAGCTAGCGCCAGCGAACCTCGACCGACGCACTTTCAGCAACGTTACTTGCGACGCTGCTGGGCGCGACCCCAGTTTGGGATTGTTTTACCGGGAGGGTGGCTCGATGCGGATGGGGGAGCGGTGCCGGCAGTGAGGTGGGCGAGGCTCGGGGGCGCCGCGTGCGTGGCCCTCGTTCTTTCGGCGTGTCAGTCCTCCTCGCTCGGCGGTGCGGAGGTTCATCACGACGCCGCCGCCCACGCCGACGCCGCCGTCCCGAAGAGTGGACCGACATCGCTCGGAGCCGACGGTGGTCTGGAGATCGACGGTGGCGCGTGGGACGCGCGGCCTGCGAACGGGCAAGCCGGGCGCGACGCTTCGACCGGAGATGTCGCGACGCGACCGACGGCGGCGGTCTGCCCCGACGGCGACCAGGCGCGTCCTTCCGCCCGCGGCACCGGCGCCGGCGCGCGTTCCGACGGCCCTGCCCACGACCTGCAATCCGCTGCGGCCGCTCCCTGATCTTCCCGGCTTCGCCGCCCGGCTCCCCCGGGCTCTTCGCGCGCTGCGCGAGCTTCTCACTCGGGGCGACCAAGGTGCTCGCGCTCTCGCCGGACGGGCGTCGGGCGGCGATGGTCAATGGTGACGGCGTCGCCCGGATCGTCGACCTCGGATCGCAGCAGGTGATCGCGCTGCTGGCGCCGCCCCGGGCGCGGGTGAGCCGCGTCGCCTTCTCTCCGGGCGGCGACGCGGTGCTGACCGTCGCGGGCGGCGAGCACGAGGTCACGCTCTACAGCACGAGCACCTGGACGCCCCGCTGGACGGTCACGCTCCCGGGCCCACTTTATGGCTACGTGGACGGCCTCGGGGGCGCCGCCACGTTTTCACCCGACGGGCTCTCCGTCGTCGTCTCGCCGGGCGGGAACCTCTACCTGCTCGACACCGCGACCGGTGCGCTGCGCGCCTCCTACACCTCGCTGGCGATCCTCGATGCGGCGTACGCCCGGGGAGGGGAGCGCCTGGTGGCCATCGACGGCCTCACCGGCTCCTGTTTCGAAAGCTCCGGCGCCGCACGGATCGTGGCGCTCGATCCGAACACGCTGGACAGCCCCGTCGTCGTGACGTCTTGGTCCGGGGACCGTGGCGACGATGTGACGCCGGCCTTCCGAGCCTCGCCCACCGACGATGTCGTCTTCGTGCCGGCGAGCTCGCTCGACCCCGACCAGACCATCCGGGCCTTCAGGCTCAGCGATGGCGGCCAGCTCCCGCGGCTCACCATGACCAGCCTGCCGGCCGCTTTCCTGCCCGACGGCGACATGTTGATCGCGGACGGCAGTGAGCTCAGGACTGTCCGGCTGAGCGACGGCGCGACCACGGCCATGGCCGCCGCCCCCACCACGGCGCGATCGGTCTTCGCGGTCAGCGCCGACGGCAGCACGGTCGCCGTCGGCGGCGACGGTGCCGATCTGCTGCGCGCCTGGACCGTCAGCCAGAGCTACGCGCTCGGCGTCTGCACCGTCGAGGGCTCCGTCCCTGGACCAGAAATGGCGCTCTCGGGCGATGGGCGGCTGGCCGCGCTGGTGGTCGGCCCCAACGTCGAAGTGCTGCGGCCGGAGGACGGCGGGCTGGTCGCCACGGCGACGGGAAACGGCGATGGCATTTCCAAGATCGCGCTGTCGCGCACCGGGCGCTACGTGGCGATGCAGCTCCAACCTGCCCCGAACATGCCGTTCACTTTGGCCGTCGTCGCAGCCGCCACGGACGGCTTGGTCGCCAACCTGGCGCGCCAGGGGGGCTTCTGGTACGGCTTTCTGTTTTCTCCCGACGAGCGATTTCTCTACACGATCTGGTTCCCCGACGGCCCTTCGGCCGGCCAGCTCGAAAAGGTCGATCTCTCGACGGGACAGATCACCGCGGCGCGCCCGGTCGCCTCCGGCACGTACCTCGTGGGAGTTTCGCGCGGATGCCCGGTGCTGCTCAACCAAATGACGGGCGTCTATCGTTCCTGTGACAGCTGCGACGAGCTTCCCGTCCCCGCCAGCAGCGCGGTCGTCTCCCCGGACGGAGACTTTCTGGCCACTGCCGATCTCTATCCCGCTCGAACCGTGACCGTCCGGCAGCTCTCCGGCGGCGGCCTCCTGCAGGCCTTCGGCCCGCCGAGCGACGGGGCCGACTTCCAGGAGTTGGTCGACGGCCTCGGGCCGCGCGGCGCGGAGGTCCTGCTCGGCACCGGCATCACGTCGTTCTGTTTCGCCGGGTCGAGGTTCCGAGAGCGAGTTGCGGGAGGTGGCGACGGCCGCCGTCCTCGCGCAGCTCCCGCCCGCCGTGAGCTCGCTCGATGACGGACTCACGCGGGTGGCCTATGGCACCGAGCTGTGGTGCCGTCAGTGAAGAGGGATCTCGCTACGGGATCGATTCTGGCGCCGGCTCGAAGATGTGCGGCACGAAGTAGGTCGCCGAGGCCTTGGTGACCCCCGCCTCGATCACGGAGACCTCGAAGACCACGTCGTGCGGACGCGCGCTGAAGTGACGCTGGCAGGCGATCAGCACCTCGCCGCTGGCAGCCTCGAACGGAACTGACGGGCTCTCCATCATCACCTCGCCGGTCTTCTCCGACGAGACCTTGACCTGCACGCGCTCGGCGCGCGCGAGGTCGAGCTGCCCGAGGCGGTGGAGCAGGAGGTCGACGTCGCGTCGGAACAGCACCGGCGCGCGCTCCCCGGGACGCACCGGGTTCTCCTCGACGCGAAGGCCCCGCGCGCGCAGGGCGTCGAGCTCGCGCGCGGAGATAAACGGAGAGATCGAGGCGCGGATCCCCTCGGTGACGACCGCCACGCGCTCCGACATGCGCGCGCAGGCCGCGCACCCCATGACGTGGGCGTCGACCGCGTCGGTCTCGGGCTGCGAGAGATCGCCCGCCCAGTAGGCGACGAGCGTCTCGAACGACAGGGGATTGGCGCACGGCGCGCTCATGCTTCGGCCTCCTGGCCTCGGTCGAGGCAGCTCCGGAGCTGGGCGATCGCCCGATGGCGCAACACCCGCACGTTCCCCGCGGTGATGCCGAGGTGGACGCCGATCTCCTCGGCGGTCGCATCATCGTGAAAGCACATCTGGACGACGACCCGGGAATCGCAGCTCGAGCTTCACCAGGCAACGATACAGGGCCGAGGCGTCGAGCCGCTCGAACGTTGGCGTCGTGCCGGTGACCTCCAGGTCGACCGGGTCGACAGGGATCGCGCGCGAGCGCTCCGTCGCGCATGCGCGCCACGACGTTGCGACAAGCGCCGAGCACGAAGCGATCGACGTGCTCCGGCGCTCTCGATGCGCGCCGCGCGAACCGCCTCCACCAGCACGAGCAGCACCGCTTGCACGAGATCGCGCGCGCGGTCCTCGTCCCGCAGATGGCGGAGGCCATAGAGCCGCACCCGCGGCGCGAACCGCCGGCAGAGCTCTGCCTCGACGGCGCGCGCCCCCTCGCCACGAAGGGCGGCGCGCCGCACGAGCTCTGCATCGGTCGACTGGCTTCGAGGGTCTCGAGATTGCCTGGGGGGATCACGGAGAGGCGGCAGAATAGCAGTTGCCGCCCTCCTCCGGCGGCCGCCGCCGACGGCGACCGCCCCCATCCCGGGCGCTCCCTCAGACGTCGAGCGCGTCGGCGAGCCCCCGCAGGAGCTTCGCGCCGTCGCCCCGGTAGGAGCTGCCGTGCATCAAGCGCGAGGGTCCTGGGCTCGGTCGCCGCCAGCTTCTCGAGGATCGCGCGGCTCCCCCGCTCGATCGCCACGCTGCCGGCCGGCATCGCCTGGCGGAACGCCTCGGACGGGCCCAGCACCTCCGACTCGGTGATCGGCGGGCCGTCGGCGCCGCCGTGCGTGAAGAGATCGCCGCAGAGCAGCGTCCGCGTCGTCGACTCGTTGAGGTAGCCGCACTCCCAGTTGTGCGGCAGGTGCGGCGCGTTGAACCAGCGCACGCGCTTGCCTCCCAGCGACAGCTCCTCGCCGTCGGCGAGCGGCCGCGCCGGCCGGATCGCGAAGTCGCTCACCGAGACCATCGCCGCGACCTGGCTGCAGACCGGCGTGGCCTGGGGCGCTGCCTCGAGCCACTCGTTGAGCGAGCCGCACTCGTCGGCCTCGACGTGCGAGAAGCCGACCCACTTCAGCTTGGTCACGTCGCCGAGGACGTGCGCGACCGCCTGCCGCACCAGCGGGAACATCTTGTGCGGTCCGGTGTGAAAGAGCAGCGGCTCGTCGTCGACCAGCAGGAACTGATTGAAGGTGAATCCCCCCGGCATCGCGCTCGGCGGCACGGGGACACTGATGCGGAAGATCCCGGCGGCGATCTCGTGGACGTTCGTACCCGACTCGGCGTGGACTGTGGTCATTCCTGACCTCCTTTTGGGGAAGACGTACGGCGAGCCCGCCGAGCGTTACAAACAATATGAGGACGATTTCGGGATGGGCCGAGCCGCCCGCGCTGGCGCCTCCTCACGCCCGCTCCGGCCGCACGTCGCGGGCGAGCAGATCGGTCAACGCCGCCCGCGCCGGCTTGCCGTCGAAGAGGACCGCCGCGACCTCCCGGGTGATCGGCATGTCGACGCCCAGCCGCTCGGCCAGGGCGCGGGCGGTGCGCGCGGTCCCGACCCCCTCGGCGACGTGACCGAGGTTGGCGACGATCTGCGCGGTCGATTCGCCGCGCGCGAGCGCCAGGCCGACCTGGCGGTTGCGCGACAGATCGCCGGTGCAGGTGAGGACCAGATCGCCGAGGCCGGCCAGCCCGGCCAGCGTCAGCGGTTGCGCCGCCCAGCCGATCGGCCAGCCGCCCCATCTCGGCGAGGCCCCGGGTGATGAGCGCGGCGCGCGCGTTGGTGCCGAGGCCGAACCCGTCGCAGCAGCCGGCCGCGATGGCGACGACGTTCTTGAGCGCGCCGCCGACGCAGACGCCGATCGGGTCGTCGCTGGTGTAGATGCGCAGCCGCTCGCCGCCGAGCGCGCGCCTGCACGAGCGCCGGCCGCCTCCGCGTCGGCCGACGCGGCCACCAGCGCCGCCGGCAGCCCGGCCGCGATCTCCTGCGCGAAGCTCGGGCCCGACAGCACGACGCCGCGGCGCGCCCGGCAGCGCGGCGCGCATGACCTCGGCCATCGTCGCGCCGCTGTCGGGCTCGAGCCCCTTCGACGCGCAGACGACGATCGTCCCTCGGGTCCAGATCTCGCGCCGCGCGCATCAGCGTCGCGCGCACCAGCTCCGACGGCATGGCGACGACGATGCATCTGCCGGCCCGCCGACCGCCGCGCCGGCGTCGCCCGTAGACCGCCACCGCGTCCGGCAGGCGAAACCCGGGGACCGAGCGCGGCGCTCGCGCGCGTCCGCCGCGAGCGTGTGCGGCCGCCGTCCGGATCGGGCTCCCAGAGCGCGACGTCGTGGCCGCGCGCCGCGGCCACCGCCGCCAGCACGCCGCCCCACGCGCCGCCGCCGAGGACGGCGACCTTCATCGCGCCGCTACTCCGCCGCTACTGGCCCGGCGACGCGGACGCGGTTGCGGCCGCCGTTCTTGGCGGCGAACAGCGCGCGGTCGGCCGCCGCCAGCACCAGCGCCGGCTCGGCGCCGTCGTCGGGGAACGCGGCGACGCCCAGCGAGATGGTCAGCTTGCCCATCGGCTGCGTGCTGCCGAACTCGAACGGGAACTCGGCGATCTGCGCGCAGATCCGCTCGCGCGACCTCCTTGGCCGCCGCCTTGCCGACGTCGAGCAGGATGATGGCGAACTCCTCGCCGCCGTAGCGCGCGACCACGTCGTTGGCGCGCCGGCCGTGCTGCAGGATCTTGGAGACGCCGCGCAGCGCGTTGTCGCCCGCCAGGTGGCCGTGGCGGTCGTTGTAGCCCTTGAAGTGATCGACGTCGATCATCAGGATCGACAGCGGCAGCCCGGTGCGGTTGCTGCGCTCCATCTCCAGCGACAGCCGCTCGCGGAAGTGGCGGTGGTTGTAGAGGCCGGTGAGGCCGTCGGTGATCGCCAGCTCGGCGAGGCGCGCGTTCAGGTTCTCGAGCTCCTGGGTGCGCTCGACGACCTTCTCCTCGAGCGAGGTGTTCAGCGTCGCCAGCTCGGCGTTCTTGCTCCGCAGCTCGGCGAGCAGCTCGGCGCGCTCGCGCTCGAGGCGGAAGCGCGACAGCAGGCTCTGGATGGTGAGCCGCAGATCGGGCTCGTCCCACGGCTTGGGGATGTACTGATCGAGCCCCGCCTTGTTGATGGCGTAGACGACCGCGTCGAGGCCGGCCTGGCCGGTGAGCAGGATCTTCACCGTCTGCGGGCTGCGGCGGTGGACCTCCTCGAGCAGCTCGACGCCCTTCATGCCGGGCATGATCTGGTCGGCGATCACCACCGCGAGCTGCTCGCCGTCCTGCTGCAGATCGTCGATCAGCTCGAGCGCCTCGCGCGCGTTCTTGGCGACGGCGATGTCGCACTCGTTGCCGAAGCGCGCCGAGAGCTGCTGGCGCAGCGCCGCGAGGATCCCCTCCTCGTCGTCGACGCAGACGATGTGCTCGCGCAGCGGCGGTGCCTGGCGGGTTCACGCGCGCTCCTTGAGCTGGCGGCATCCGGATCGGACCACGACGGCCAGGCGCCGACCGCGGCCTCCTTGACGGCTCGGGCGCCGGCGGCGGACCCTCGACCGGCAGGCGGACCTCGAACCGCGTGCGCCCGGGCTTGCTGTCGACGCGGATCGTGCCGCCGTGCTTCTCGACGATGCGCGCGCAGATGCTGAGCCCGAGGCCGGTCCCCTCGCCCTTCGCCTTGGTGGTGAAGAACGGCTCGAAGATCCGCGGCAGCGACGTCCGCCGGGATCCCGGGACCGGTGTCCTCGATCGCCGACGATCACGTCCCGGTTCTCCGACTTGGTCTCGATGAGAATCTCACCCCGCCCGTCCATGGCCTGTATCGCGTTGTGGATCAGGTTCGTCCACACCTGGTTCAGCTCACCTACATACGCTGTTATCGCTGGCAACGACCCGAATGATCTCTTCACATTAACGCCATTTTCTCCGTACTTCAACTGATGCGAGAGGATCACGAGGGTATCTTCGATGCCCGCGTGGACGTCGACGCGCTCGAGAGGTGCTTCGTCCAATCGCGAGTATCTCTTGAGCGCGCCGACGATCCGGCGGATGGAGCCGATCGCGGTGCGGATCGTCCCGGCGGTGCGCGCGAGAAAGGCGACCTCGCGCAGGTAGCCGGCCAGCGGCGCCAGACTCTTGTCGCCGACCAGCGCCGCGCAGCTCGGGCGCGACCCGCTCGCCGATCTCGCCGACCTCGGCCAGCATGGCGGCCGCCTCGGCCGCGCCGTCGGCGCCCGAGGAACGCCGTCTTGCAGCCGCCGCGCCTGCTGCCGCGCCTCGAGCGACGTCATCAGCGGCGCCGACGATCATCTCGGGCAGGAGGCCGTCGATGAGCTCGAAGAAGCGGTGCCACCGAGGCCGGGCGGCAGCTCGAGCGCGGTCAGCGCCTGCGCGCAGTGGCCGAGCCGCCGGACGGTCTCCGCGAGCGCGTCGACGAGCCCCTGCACGGCGGCCGCCGGCGAGTTCACCTCGTGCGCGATGCCGGCGACCAGCATGCCGAGCCCGGCCATCTTCTCCGAGTGGATGAGCTGCCCCTGCGCCTCGCCGAGCTCGTGCAGCGTCCGTTCGATCTCGGTGTTGGCCTTCTCGAGCTCGGCGGTGCGCGCCCGGACGCGCGCCTCCAGCACCTCGGAGAAGGCGCGCACCTCGGTGTAGAGCCGCGCGTTCTCGATCGCCGTCGCCGTCTGATCGGCGAAGGTGACCAGCAGGCGCAGGTCGGCCTCGCCGAACGGCGACTCGCCGAGCCGCCCGATGACGATCACGCCGACCAGGCGCTCCTTGAGCGTCAGCGGCGCCGCGATCACCGGTCCGGTCAGGCCCGCGCGAGAGCGCGCGCCTCCATCAGCTGCGGATCGGCCTCGACGGCCGGCGTGCGGCGCGCGCGCCCCAGCGCCGACGACCGCGGCCGCCAGCCTGGCCGAGCCGCCCGCCCACCTCGTCGCCCGCCACGGCGCGCACCACGAACTCCGGCGGATCGGCGCCGATCGCCAGCGCGATGGCCGCGGTCTTGCCGCCGAGGACGTTGAGCACCTCGGTGGCGACCGAGCGGAGCACCTGCCCGAGATCGACGACGGTGCTGACCGCGCGGCCGACCTGGTGAACCGTGACCAGCTCGCGCACGCGCGCCGCCAGCCCCTCCTGGTTCTCCTTGAGGCTGCGGGTCATGATCCGGAACGCCTCGGCGAGATCGCCGATCTCGTCGAGCGTGTCGACGGAGATGCTGGTGTCGAGATCGCCGCGCGCGATCGACAGCGCGCCCGCGTGCAGATCCTGCAGCGGCCGGGTCATCCGCCGCGTCGAGCAGGTTGGACAGCAGGATCGCCAGCAGAAGCGTCGCCAGCACGCCCGAGACCAGCGTGGTCGATGGCGCGGCCGGCGCGCGACCGCCAGCGGCTCGCGATCGACGGCCACGCCGAGCAGGCCGACGCGACGCCGCGTTCACGTCCTGCAGCTGGCCGAAGGCCACCGAGTACTCGTGCCCGTCGACCTCCAGCGGCGCGACCGAGGTGGCGGCCGCCGGCGCCCGCCACATGAAACCCGTGCGGCAGCGTCGGGCCGACCAGCCGCGCGCCGGTCGCCGCCATGAACGTCGACGAGTTCGGATCGCGGCCGACGTAGACCACCACCTCGCGCCCCGCGCCGAGCGCCGCCTTGAGGCGATCGACCACCGTCCAGTCGATCGGCACCGTCACCACCACCGCGCCGAGCAGGCGCAGCGCCGGATCGGTGAGCGGCAGCGCGGCGCGCACCACCAGCCGGTCGCGCGCGCTCTCGATGGAGACGGTGCGCTCGTAGTCGAGCGCGCGCAGGATGACGGGCGAGCGCGCGGCCGGCTCGAGCCCGGCGCGCCCGGCGCCGGTGAGCAGCTCGTCGCAGGCGCCGCGCGAGCAGCGGGCCACGATCCGCCCGGTCGCGTCGGTGATCTCGAACAGCGCGCTCGGCGTCGCCGCCGGAAAGCGCGCCGAGCCGCGCGCGGACTCGGTCCGGTCCGAGGCGCGCGCTGGCGCGCCAGCAGCTCGGGATCGGCGCCCAGCGCCGCCGCGCCCGCCGCCACCTCCTGCACCTGCTGCCAGGAAGAGGCCGCGCGCGACCTGCAGGCCGCGCTCGGCCTCGAACTTGATCCCCTGCTCGACGCTGGAGAAGATGAGCGCGACCGCGACGAACGACACCGCGATGACCGGGCCGAGCGCCGCGACGATGAGGGCGACCCGACAGGCGGCGGCGAAGGCCGCTGCCGGTGCAGCGGCTGCGCCGCCGTCTGCAGCGTCCAGTTCGAGCTGCCGCGCCCCAGCCACTCCGGCGGGCGGTACATCGCCGAGGCGCGCAGGTTGCCGCTCGAGCGACTTGAAGCGGTTGTCGCCGCGCCGGCGCCGTGACCGGACGCCTTGGCCGACCCCTTGCCGCCGCTCCAGTACGGCCGCCCCTCACTGCACGCGCTCCGCGAAGCGGTAGAGGCCCATCGCCGACGGCTGCACCACCAGGCCCCGGATGTTGGTCCGCTCGGCGAACACGACCTTCGAGTGCGCCAGCGGCACCCAGGGGACGTCGATCGCCAGGATCGCCTGCGCCTGCGAGTAGAGCCGCTCGCGCTCGGTGCGATCGGTCGTCCGCTGCGCCATGCCGATGACGTCGTGGAACCACCCGTTGCTGTAAAACGCGATGTTCGACGGCCGGGTCCCGGTCGTGTTGTCCGAGTCGAGCAGCGTGTAGAGGAAGCTGTCGGGATCGCCGTTGTCGTTGAACCAGCCGTGCAGCGCGAGATCGTGCTCGCCGGCCCAGAGCGCCCGCTGGTGGTCGGCCGGATCGCTGAGGATGACCTCGACCGTGATGCCGACCTCGGCGAGGCAGTGCTTGATGATGTCGGCGACGCGCGCCGGGCGCCGGCATGTACTGGCTCGGCGCCGACGGCGCGAACAGCTTGAGCGGCGCCTCGCGATCCCCCTGCCAGCCGGCCTCGGCCAGCAGCGCGCGCGCCTTGGCCGGATCGTAGGGATAGGTCACGACGTCGGAGCGCGCGCCCCAGACGTTGGGCGGCAAGGGGCCAATCGCGGGGATGCCGAGCCCCTGGTAGACCAGCTTGACCAGCGCCTCGGTGCGGATGGCGTGGGCGATGGCCCGGCGGATGCGCGGATCGTTGAGCGGCCGCCGCTGCGTGTTCATCGCCAGGTACGAGACCAGCGCCGCCGGCGCCATCGCCAGCCGCAGATCGGGGTGCAGGCGCACGAGCGGCAGATCGTCGGGCGCCAGCTGCTGGATGACGTCGGCGGCGCCCGACTCCAGCGCCTGCAGCCGCTGCTTCGAATCGGGCATGGCCAGCAGGACCAGGTAGCGGGTGCGCGCCGGCTGGTCCCAGTAGGTCGGGTTGCGCTCGAGCGTGATGCGGTCGCCCGGGATCCACTCGACGAAGCGGTAGGGCCCCGAGCCGACCGGGTGGCGGCCGAAGTCGTGCCCCCACCTCTTCACCGCCGTCGGCGAGACGATCGCCGCCGGCCCCATCGCCAGGTTGGCCAGGAACGGCGCGTAGGGGCGATCGATCTCGAACTGCACGCGCAGCGGACCGTCGGCGCGCACGCGGCGGATGTTGTGGTAGGCGCGCGTCCAGACGAAGTCGGGCTCGTGGTACGGGTGCTCGGGGACGATCTGCCGCTCGAACGAGAAGACCACCGCCTCGGCGTCGACCGGCGTCCCGTCCTGAAAGCGCATGTTCGGGCCGCAGCTCGAACGTCCAGACGGTGCCGTCGGCGCTGACCGACCAGCTGGTCGCCAGATCGGGCTCCGGCTCGAGGCGCCCCGGCGAGAAGCGGACCAGCCGTCCGTAGACCTGCTCGGCGACCTCCAGCGACTCGAGATCGTTGGTGCGCGCCGGATCGAGGCTGACCGCGTCGGTCGAGCGCGCCACCACCAGCCGATCGGCGGGGCCGCCCGGCAGCGGCTGGGCGCTCTTGCAGGCACCGAGCGCGCAGAGCGAGCGCGAGGCCTCCCAGACGCGACGGCGCGCCCTCAATGCCCACCGGTCCCGTGACCGACGGCGCCGAGCCGGATCCGGATCTCCGCCTGCTCGGCGCCGTCGACGCGCCGCAGATCGGCGGCCACGCCGGCGTACTCGCCGGGCGCGACGCGCATGATCGGCAACGTCGACTCACGGCGCAGCACGATGACGTTCGGGCGGCCCGGCTCGACGTCGCGCGCCTCGACGAAGCGATAGCCGCCCGCGCGGGAGACCACCAGATCGCCGGTCGTCCCGGCGCGTCGAGCCGCGCGGCCCCCGGCAGCTCCACCGTGGCGGTCATCCGGATCGGGACGTCGAAGCCGAGCATCAGCGCCGTCGAGCGCTGCGGCTCGGCGGCGAAGCGGCGCCCCGGCTGCGAGCGGAAGAAGGTCGGCGCGATGCGCATCTCGCGCGCGCCCGCCGCCCGATCTCGGTGGTCGCACCGGCGACCGCGGCGAGGTGCGCGCTGACGAACGAGTAGCGCACGCGCGCCGTGCCGACGCGGCCCGAGGCGTCGCGCGGCAGGTCGACCTCGAGATCGCGCAGCCGCGCGCCGGGGAACTGCACCCCCAGCCAGCGCTGCTCGAAGTCCTCGCGCAGGCGGACGCGGTCGGCGCCGAAGCTGTCGACGAGGTCGGCCCACTCGAGCGCCGGCCACCCGGCCAGCTCCTCGGTCGCCACCGCCGACCCGCCGCCCCGCTCGTCGAGGCGGATGGTCATGTCAATCGTCCGTCGATCCTCGCCGCGCGGCGCTGCGGGCGACGCCGAACGAGCCGTCGCGCAGGCTGAGCGTGCGGGCGCCGTCGAGCCCCGGCGGGACGTAGCCGAACGCCGCGTGGCGCAGCCGCAGATCGCTGTAGACCGTCCTCTTCGGACGCGAGGTCGAACGCCGACCAGCGTGTCGCCGAAGTCGTCGAGCTCCTGCGGCGGCGTCGGCCGCGGCCGCGTCGGCGACCAGGCGCGAACGGGCCAGCACCACCTCGGCCGGCAGGCCCAGCTCCGCGGCCAGCGCCAGCGTCAGCGTCACCCGGCTGCCGCGCCCGCGCGCCAGCGTGTACGCCGGCCGGCTCGGCCAGCTCGTCGGTCGCCTCGATGTTCTCGGTGACCCAGTCGACGATCGCGGCGGCGATCCGCGCGCGATCGCCGCCCGCCGCGCGCCGCGATCTTCCTGCGCCAGCGCGGCCACCTCGGGCGAGACGCGAACCGCGTCGTGCAGCTCCTCGGTCAGGTAGCGGGCCCAGGCGTTCCAGCCCACGCCGCTCGACGCGCGCACCGAGGGGACGTACTCGATCGCCGGGACGGCCGAGCGCTCGGCGAAGAGCTGAGGGACGTTGGTGCGCCACGAAGGTGGTGACGCTGCGCGCCGTCGGCGCGCCGGACGTCTTTCCGGCCTTCGGCGCTCCCGCCCGCGCGTCGACGGCGAGCGGCAGCCCGGCCGGCGTCACCAGCACGAGCTCGCTGCGGGCGATCGGGGCGTCGAACGACTGGAAGAAGAAGCGCTCGGCCAGGAAGCCCGGCGCGAACGCCTCCGACGGCCCGTGCGTCTCGAGCAGCTCCCACTCGACGTAGTCGCCGATCGCCAGATCGGCGGCGGAGACGCTCTCCTTGCCGGCGATCTCCTCGGGCTCGCGCGTCGTGCCGTCGGGCTTGTGCGTGCGCAGGGTCAAGATCTCGGCGCCCGCAGGAACCTCGATCTCGCCCCAGCGATCGATGGCGTCCTTGCTGTCGACGCGCACGATCTCGTGCGTGAGGGTCATGGTGGCGCCGCTGCCGAACACGCGCGTGACCGCGCGATCGAGCACCATGACGGCCGGCGCCGCGTACGCGCCGGCCCGCAGCCTCGAACGTCGCGGATGGCGGCGCGCCCGTCGACCCGGAAGCCGTCGAGCGGCAGCGGCACGCCCAGCGCCCGCGCCGACCGGCGCACCTCGGGCACGTCGGGGCGCACCGCCAGCACCTCGGCGATCGTGCGGCGCGCAGCCTCGATCTGGCCGGCCGCCACCTGCGCGTCGGCCAGCCGCACCCGGCGCGTCGGGTCCTGGGGATCGCGCGCCGACCGAGCGCGGTCGAGCTCGGCGACCGCCTCCGCCGCGCGGCCGCTCCTCCGCCAGAAGAAGCGCCAGCTCCCCGGTCAGATCGTCGCGATCGGGATCGAGCCGGAGCGCGCTCCGCAGAAGCGCGATCGCCGCGTCGGTCTGGCCGCGCGCGCGATCGCGGTCGACCCGGGCGTCGATGTCGCCCCCGCAGGCGCCAGCGCGGCGCTGAGGGACTCCTCGCGCGGCAGCTGGCGGCGCTCCTCTGCCTCACGCCGCTGCGCCTCGAGCACGGGACACGGGGTCGCCGCCCCGGGGCTCTTGGCGGCGGCCTGGGCCAGCGCGCCGGCGGCGTCGAAGTCGAGGCCGCGCGCCCCGAGGAGTCGGGCCAGCAGGAGCTCGGGCGCCCACCAGGCGGGGGCCGCGTTGCCCGCCCGGCGCGCGTCGGCCATGGCGTCGCGCGGAGCGATCGTCGTCCATCTCCAGCGCGGCCAGCGTCTGCCAGGCGCGCGCGAGCTCGGGATCGACGGCCACCGCCTGGCGCAGGTAGCGGCGGGCGGCGTCGCGCGAGAACGGCGCCGGGCGGGTCGGATCGTCGCGCGCGATCTCACCGGCCAGCGCCAGCCCGACGGCGAACCGGGGCCGCGCCGCGAGACGCTCGAGCGCCGCCGCCACCTCGTCGATCGCGCCGCGGCGGGCGGCGGCGAAGGCGTCAGCGTAGTCGCGCAAGCGCTCTGCCGCCGCCCGCCGTGGCGGCTTGCCGCGGCGCCGGGAGCTCCGGCCGGAGCACCGCCTGCGCAGCCGCGGCGCGCGACCGCGGATCGACGAACTCGACCGCGCCGGCCGCCTTTTCCTTCCCCTCGCCCTGCCCCTCGCCCTGCAGCGGGAGCACGAACAGTCCCAGCCGCGTTTCGCCCGCGGCTGTCGCGATCCGCAGCGTCAGCTCGTGTCGCCCGGCCGCCAGCGAGACGCGCGCCGCCGAGAGACGTGGGCTATAGCGGCGCGCCGATCCGTGGACCGACAGCGGCGACGCCGTCGATCTCCAGCCGCGCCTCGTCCGAGAACTCGACAACGATCTCGGTAGTCGCCCGCGGGCACCTCGATCGCCGCGCGCAGGAGGCGCGCATCGGGGCGCCCGTCCGGCGACAGCGGGACGTCGAGGTGACAGCCCGACGCCGTGAGCGCCCGCCAGGCCCCGGGCGCGCGCGCCGTGGCGCTCGCCGCGCGATCGAGGTCGAGGTGCGCGAACGGTCCCAGCGAGCCG
Organism: uncultured Pseudomonadota bacterium; assembly: GCA_963819375.1. Taxonomy (GTDB): domain Bacteria; phylum Myxococcota_A; class Polyangia; order Fen-1088; family Fen-1088; genus JADGRB01. The sequence continues at coordinate 1,052,973 of CAWFVU010000002.1, forward strand.
ACCTCGAACGCCTGGCGCGCGCAGCCGTCCTCGCGCGCCGCCCGCGCCAGCGCCTGGGCATCGTCGGCCTCGCGGGCGATCTCGTCGCCGAGCCGGGCCAGCTCGACGCGGGCCAACCAGGGGAGCGCGGGCGCGCGGGCCAGCTCGACCGGGCGCAAGGTCGAGGCGATCCGCGTCCGGTCGGCCGGCCCGATCTCGCCCCACAGATCGCGCACGCGGCCGGCCGCCACCTCCGCCAGCGGAGCCCGACGCCGCATCCGCTCCCGAGGCGAGCGACCGTCAGCGCGGCCACGTCGTCGGCGAGCGCCGCCAGGCTCTCGCCCCGTTCGTAAGCGATGGTGGCCCGTCCGAGGAGCGCCACGGGATCTCCGGGCGCCACGGCCAGGCGGGCGGCGAAGAGGCGCGCGGCGTCGACGCGCCGGCCATCGGCGAGCGCGTCCCACCCGGCGACCGACGGATCGGACGCGGGCGCCGGCCGCCGCGGCAGCGTCGCGCACCCCGAGATCGCGAGGAGGCCGGCCAACGTCGGAATGACCGCGCTGGCGGCGGCGCGCACCGGCCAGCGAAGGATGCGCTTCACGAGCCTGCCTCGCCCGGCCCGACCACCAGCCGCGTCTGGAGGGCGGCGTCGATCTCGCCCAGGAAGGCGCGGAACCGCGCGTACTCGTCGGGCGCGATCCGCGAGCGCGCCACGTCGAGGAACGACTTGACCTTCACGACGTCGCCGTCGGCGCTCACCTCCAGGTGAAACCGCCCGAACGCGCTCTCGACCTCGCGCCCGCCCTCGCCGCCGGCGCTGCCGTCCAGGATCCGCCAGCCGGCCGGCAGGTGGTAGGTCACCTCCTCGTCGTGCTGCCAGGGATAGGCGAGCACCAGATCCTGGCGCCGGGCCGAGAGGCGCGCGTAGGTGCGCACGAAATCGGGATCGCGCCCGCTCACCGGCAGCTCGAGCGACTTGCGGGACGAGGGCTGCCCGAAGCGCGGGACGTTGACCGCCGCCCGCACCGTCACCGGGGCGTCGCGATTGCCGATCGCCGGCATCTCGACGGAGGCGAGCCGCGCGCCCGGGAAGCGACCGTCCCAGACCCGCCCGTAGCGCTCGGCCCGCTGGCCCGGGGTCTGGTAGTGCTCGCGCCAGTTGGCCGCCGCCGCGCCCCGGATCGAGAGCGATTCGTCGATGTGCGCGTCGCCGGCGAGATCGACGGCGACCTGCCAGCGCCGCTCGACCCGGCTCGCGCCCGACGGGAGAATCGGCGTCTCGGTCAACACGCCCCCGTGCGGGCCGACCCGCAGCACCATCACCCCCTGGTCTTCCGTCGGCAGCTCGGCCAGGCCGGCGAACTCGGCCGTGCCGTCGAGATAGCGATCGAGCTTCGGCACGTAGACGATCGCGTGATCGAACACGGCCAGCGACGCCGGCTGCGGGTCGAGACGGCCTCCCCGCCGCGTGCGCACCAGCACCAGATCGGCCTCGACGCCCACCTCGCGCAGCAGCGCCAGCAGCAGCGACGCCTTGTCCTTGCAGTCGCCGAAGCGGCGCGCCAGCACCTGCGTCACCTTGTAGGGCTTGTAGCCGTGGATGCCGAACTCGAGCCCGACGTAGCGGGTATTTTCGACGACGAAGTCGTAGACCGCGCGCACCCGCGCCTCGTCGCTCATCGACGGTGTCACGAGGCCGCGCGCCGTCCGACGGATGTCGTCGTCGGCGGTGAGCTGGTCTTCGACCAGGTGCCAGTACCAGGCGCCGACCTCGGCCCAGGTCGCGTAGGTGCTGACGTGCAGGTAAGGCGCCGTCTCCGCAGTCCCCGGCATGGCCGGCTCGGCGTCGACCTTGGGGATGTCGGTGGCGGCAAAGCGGTAGATCCGATCGTCGCCGTCGACGGTGGTCTTCTGTTCGAGCCGCGCGACGCGCGGTTGATTCGCGTGGATCGGCCGGCTCACGGGCGCGATGAGCGTGTAGTCCCAGCGGCGCTTGGGGATCGTCTCGGCGACGTACTGCAGATCGCCGAAGTAGTCGGCCATCTGGTTCTCGTTGCTGACGTCGTCGACCAGATACTGGATCTCGACCACGTCGCCCGGGCGCAACCCCTCGAAGCGGACGACCTCCGCGCGGTTGTCGTAGTAAAGGCCGTACCAGGGCTCGGAGAGATCTTCGTCGCTGCGGTCGGTCGCCTCCAGCACCTCGAGCCCGCCGCGCGCGTCGCGCCGGTAGATGCGGGCCTGGCGGATGTCGACCTCCTCGCTGCCCGGCGTGTAGTGGACCTCGAACTCCTTGTTGTCCTCGGCGCCGCGCTCGGTGAGCACCTCCACCACGCGCTGGGCGAAGGTCCGCGAAAGGCCGTTCTTGTGCACGCGCACCACGCGCCGATCGAGCAGCACCACCGCGGTGTCGCCCGTCGCCGCCAGCGTCGGCGGGTGGAGCGGCACGAGGCCGCTCGCCTCTTCCGCGAAGCGACGCGCCAGCTCGTCGGCCGCGGCCGGATCGCCGTGGTCGCCGGCGACCAGACCGTCGACGTACCGTTTGAGCTCGGGATCCTGGGGCCGCAGCGCCAGCGCGCCGCGCAGCCGGACCAGCGCCTCGTCGGTCCTCCCGAGGCGGTGAAGCAGCTTGCCGAGCGCGATCAGCGCCGACGGATCGTCCGGCAGCCGCCCCGCCAGCGCGGTGAGCCCCGCCAGCGCTCGCGCCCCCTCCCCCGCCCCCTCGTCGTACCGCCCGAGCTCGATCTCCAGCGACGGCAGATCGGGCCGCAGCACCGCAGCGGCGGCCAGACGCGCGCGCGCCTCCGCGCCGTCTCCCCGGGCGCGCGCCCGCGTGGCGAGCTGGTGCAACAGATCGACCTCGACACGGCGCTCGTCGGAGAGCGCCGCCAGCAGGCGATCGCTCTCGCTTCGGCGCCCGGCGGCTTCATAGAGCCGCGCCGCTGCCCGGCGAACCCGCGGCAGCGTCTGCACGGCGGGCGGCAAGGCTTCGAGCCGCGCCACCGCCGCCAGCGGCAGCGCCGCCTCCGATTCCTGGTCTGCGAGCGCCAGTGCCGCCGGCCAGCATCCGGCGTCGAGCGCCAGCGCGCTGCGGAACGACTCCGTCGCCCGCGTCTCTCGCCGCTCGGTTCGCGCCAGCTCCCCGAGCCGCGCCAGCAGGAGCGCCCGCCAGGGCGACGAGATCGGCAGCTCGCCGGCCCGTTCGAGATCGCGGCGGCGCTCATCGTCGTTGTCGGCGACCTCGGCCGCCACCAGGTAGCCGCCCAGCGTGGGCCGGGCGGCCAGCGATCGCTGCGCGGCGTCTGCGGCGGCATGCGCTTCGCGATCCCGCGGGGCGATCCAGGCGAGCGCGCGCGCCAGATCGAGCCACGCCTCGGAGGAGGCGTCTCCCTTCGACCCCTTCGCCCGCCGCTCGAGCAGGGCGTCGAGCGACACGACCGGGATCTTCCCTGCGGAACGCGCGGGCGCCGTCGCCGTCGTCCACTTGGCGTCCGGCGGCGGGACCTCCGCCTGACCGCCCAGGTGCAGCGGCGCCCCGGACGGTTCGGTCAGCCGCGCATAGAGCCGCCAGGCGCCGTCGACCACCACCGTCTTGATCAAGATTCGGTTCCAGCCACGTCCGAGCCGCACGGGGGCGGCGTCCTGATCGAACACCGCGGGCCGAACCACGTCCTCGGCGAACACGAGCGCGCCGTTGACCCAGACCTTGATCGGGCCCGGCGAGCCGATCCGCAGCGCCGCCGCGCGCTCGCGATCGCTATGGACGAACGCCGCCACATAGGCGACCGCCTGATCGTCCGGGCGGAGCAGGCCGTCGAGATACAGCGCCCCCTCGCGCAGGGCGGCGTCCCCCGCGCGCCAGCCGACGTCGTGGGCCTTTCCAGGATAACTGCGAGAGCTTCGAGCGCTTCGCGCGAGCTCTTGCGGCGCGTGCTCGGACTCGGGCGGGAAGGCCGTCCCGAAGCTGGCGCGCCCCTCCCCGAACGGGCCGATCACGAAGGGGTGCGCGAGAAAGCCGAGGCCGCTGCGCAACGAAGCAGCCTCCCCGCTCGCGCCACGCTCGTCGCAGAGATGCGCCAGCAGGAAGGCCGCCTGCGCGGCGACCAGCGGATGCGCCCCGGGGACGAGCCCTCCTCTGACCGCCGCCTCCAGCGCCGCTGGCGAGACCGCCTCATCGAGCGCCGCCAGCTCCGCCAGCGCGGCGATTGCTTGCGGCTTGCTGGCCTCCGCGGCCAGCCGCGCGCCCGCCTTGGCCAGCACTTCGTCGTACACGGTCGCCGTCGCTGTCGCCGATTGGGCCCCCGCGCGACCCGCGCTGGCCACGACGACGCAAACCACCAGCGCCGCCGCTGCCCGAATCTTCACCATGGGCCGGCGCGATTATAGCCGGAAAATCGGGACTTTTACTTCCCGACGCTTTACTTCTGATCGAAGTAGCGCGTGATCGCGTCGCGCAGGGCCAGCCGCGCGCGGTGGAGCCGTGTCTTCACGGTCGGGATGGAGATCTCGAGCACCTCGGCCGTCTCCTCGGTCGAGAGCCCCTCGACGTCGCGGATGAGGAACACCGTCCGGTAGATCTCCGGCAGCTCGTCGACCGCCTTTTGAATTCGTCGGCGCAGCTCGTCCGATTGGAGCTCGTCGTCGGGCCGCTTGGCCCAGTTCTCCCCCGCCGCCGGGAGCTGACCGTAGTTGTCGAGGTAGTCGACCGGAAGCTCTTCGGTCGAGATCTCCGGGTGCCGCCGCTGCGCCCGCAGCCGCATCAGCGCCGTGTTCGTGGCGACGCGGTAGAGCCAGCTGCCGAACTGGGAGTCCCCCTTGAACGTGTCGAGCTTCCGCCACACCAGGAGGAAGGTGTCCTGCACGATCTCCTTGGCCTCGGTCTCGTTGCGGACGAAGCGGAAGGCGAGCCGAAAGATCTTGTCCTCGTAGCGATCGACCAGTTCCTCGAACGCCGCGAAGTCCTGGGTGCGCGCGCGCGCGACGAGGTCCTCGTCGGACACGACGGCGGGGGCGTTCGGTTCGGGCGGAGGTGGGGTCGGGGTCGACATCACAAGCGAGGGTCGAATTCTCCCAGATAATTCCCTCCGCCGATAGCGTGGTAAGACTTCGCGCATGCACGCACGAGCCGCGGCGGCTTTGGCGGTCCTGGCCGGCACGACGGCACCGCCGTCACCGTCGGCGGATTTGCCACAGATCACCTTCGAAAAGTACACCTTACCGAACGGCCTCGAGGTGATCCTTCATGAGGACCACCGGATGCCAGAGGTGGCGGTCGACGTCTGGTACAAGGTCGGCTCGCGCGACGAGGCGCCCGGCCACACCGGCTTCGCGCACCTGTTCGAGCACATCATGTTCCAGGGGACCAAGCACATCCCCGAGGACAAGTACTTCGAGTTTCTCCAGAAGGCCGGCGCCTCCAACGTCAACGGGTCGACGGCCGCCGACCGCACCAACTACTATGAGGTCGTCCCGGCGAACCAGCTCGAGCTGGCGCTCTGGCTGGAGAGCGACCGGATGGGCTTCCTGCTCGAACGGCCGTCCTTCAAGGAGACGCTCGACAACCAGCGCGACGTGGTCAAGAACGAGAAGCGCCAGCGCTACGAGAACCGGCCGGCCGGCCTCATCTCCCACGTCCTGGCCGAGGCGCTCTACCCGCCCGACCACCCCTACCACCACGAGGTGATCGGGTCGATGGAGGATCTGTCCGCCGCATCGGTCGGCGACGTTCAGGGCTTCTTCCGCTCCTACTACGCACCCGGAAACGCCACCTTGACCATCGCCGGCGACTTCGATCGCGCCAGGGCCAAGGCGCTGGTCGAGCGGTACTTCGGGGCGATCCCGGCCGGCCCGCCGGTGGTGCGCCGCGCGGGGGGCGAGGTCCACCTGCCGGCGCCGCAACGGATCGCCATGGAGGCCAAGATCCAGCAGCCGCAGCTCTACGTCGACTACCCGTCGCCCGCCAACTTCGCGCCCGGCGACCGGGAGCTCGACGTGCTGGCCAACGTCCTCGGCAACGGCAAGTCGTCGCGGCTCTACAAGCGCCTCGTCTACGACCTCAAGATCGCGCAGTCGGTGGCCGCGTCGCAGCAGAGCCAGCTCCTCTCCAGCACCTTCGAGATCACGGCCTCGCCGATGCCGGGGCACACGCTGGACGAGATCCTGGCGGTCATCGATCAGGAGATCGCCGCGCTCAAGGCCAAGCCGGTCGACGACGCCGAGCTCAATCGCGCCAAGAACCAGATCGAATCGGAGGCGGTCCGCAGCCTCGAGCCGCTGCTCGCCCGCGCCGAGCGGCTGCAGTCCTACAACTATCTGCTCAACGACCCGGGGTATCTGACGGAGGACCTCCGCCGCTACCGGGCGGTCGACGCCGCCGCGCTCCAGCGCGCCGCCCAGGAGGTCCTCAACAAGGACGGCCGGGTGGTGGTGACGATCGATCCCAATCCCGAGGCGCCGATCATGGGACGGGTGAAGAAATGACCGCCTCACGCGCCTTCGGTCTGCTGGTCACCGCCGCGCTCGCCGGGGTGGGCGCCGCTTGCGCCACGCCGGCCTCGCAAAAACCTGCGGTCTCCGCCGTTCCGCCCGTCTCGCCGACGATCGTCGTCTCCGCGGCGCCCGCGCCGCTGCCACCCGTGCCCGAGCGGAAGACCCCGGACGCCCCCTTCCGGCAGCAGGCGCCCAGCGCCGGGGCCGAGCCGACCTTCAGCCCGCCGCACTGGAAGCGGTTCAAGCTGAAGAACGGGCTCGACGTTTTCCTCGTCGAGTTTCACGACCTTCCGCTCATCGACTTCAACCTGATGGTGAAGACCGGGGGCGCGGCCAACCCGGCCGACCGAGCAGGTCTGGCCGACCTGACGGCGCGGATGCTGGACGAAGGGACCAAGACCCGCGGCGCGATCGAGATCGCCGACCAGGTCGCGGCGCTCGGCGCCACCCTGTTGACCGGCGGCACCTGGGATGCGTCCAGCGTCAGCCTCTCGACGCTGAGCCGCAACCTCGACCCGGCGCTGGATATTTTCTCCGACGTCGTCCAGCACCCCGCCTTCGACGACAAGGAGTTCACGCGCGTCCGCGACAACCTCCTCACCGCCATCACCCGGCGCAAGGACAGCCCGCCCACGGTCGCCGGCCTGGCGCTCAGCCATCTGCTCTATGGCGCCAAGCACCCCTACGGCTGGCCGATGAGCGGCACCGAGGCATCGATCAAGAAGCTGACCCCCGCCGACCTGCGCGCCTTCTACGACGCCTACTACCACCCCAACAACGCGGCGTTGATCGTCGCCGGCGACACCACCGAGGCCGCTCTGCGCGGCAAGCTGGAGGCGGCGTTCAAGGGGTGGCGCAGCAAGCACGTGGCCGCGCGTCGGCTGCCGCCGCCGGCGGGCGTCGCGCCCGAGACCAAGATCTTCCTCATCGACAAGGCCGGCGCGCCGCAGTCGTCCATCCGGGTCGGCCTGGTCGGCATCGACCGTCAGAGCCCCGACTATTTCCCGGTCACCGTGATGAATCTGATCCTGGGCGGCGGCTTCTATCGCCTGGACCTCAACCTCCGCGAGGGAAAAGGCTGGACCTATGGCGCCCGTTCCAGCTTCGACAGCCGCAAGACGCCCGGGCCGTTCTCGGCCGGCGGCGAGTTCGTCGCCCCCCACAGCGCCGACTCGGTCGCCGAGATCCTGAAGGAGCTAAACGCCATCCGCGACGGCGACGTCACCGACGCCGAGCTCGGGCGCGCCAAGGATCAGATCATCAAGTCGTTCCCCGCCCGCTTCGCCACGCGCGCCGCCGTCGCCGCCCAGCTCGCCGAGCTGTCGGTTTACGGCTTTCCGGACAGCTACCTCGCCGACTACACGCGCAAGGTCGCCGCCGTGACGAAGGACGACGTCCGGCGGGTCGCGCGCAAGTACCTCGACCCGTCGCACCTGACCATCGTCGTGGTCGGCGACCGGAAGGCGATCGAGGGGCCGCTCGCCAAGCTGGCGCCGGTCGAGCTCCGCGACCTCGACGGCGAGCCGGTCACGGCCGCCCCGGCGGACACCCACCCCGCAAACGGACAAGCCCACCCCGGGCCCTGACCGCTGACGGCCTCGAGCTCACCACCGATCGTCCTGCCGGCAAGGTGCCCCACCGACCGCGCGGGGTTCGACCGGCGTCGCGCGTCGACTCGGCTCGCCACCTCCGCAATTGCCTTCGGACATGAGCGTTATGAAGGCCCACGTACTCGCTTACGAAAAGACCGTGACGTGAAGGGTAAAGTTTCCTGAAGTATCCGACGTAATCATCCACGTTGCAGCCGCGGTCACTAGCTTGACACCCTAGGACATACCGATAAGATAGCGACCGCGTTACTTTACGCTCCAGCAGCAAAGCCCCTCACAGGGCCTCATTCTTCACCAAAACCGCTTCCCCCAACCACACCCGAGAGTCGTTTGCCGCGCAGCTAATGCGCAGCGCGCGAGGAGACACGAGATGCAGGCACTCGCCCAGTTCTTAGAGCAAGGTGGCACGCTGATGTACGTCAACCTGGTGGTGTCTATCATCACCTTGGCGTTCATCGTTGATCGAACCATCTTCTTCCTCGGCAAGGGGTCCGTGAACGCCAAGGCGTTCCTCGAGCAGATTCGGAAGCTGGTTCTGGCCAACAACATCGACCGCGCCGTCAAGCTCTGCTCGGCGACCGAGGCCCCGGTGGCCCAGGTGGCCCGCGCCGGTCTGCAGCGCGTTCACCGCGGCGAGATCGCCATCGCCCAGGCGATCGAAGAGACGCTGGTCGACGTGACGCCGCTCCTCAAGAAGCGCGTCCAGATCCTCTGGTCGGTCGCCAACATCGCCACCCTCGTCGGCCTCCTCGGAACGGTCATCGGCCTCATCCGGGCGTTCGGCGCCGTCGCGGCCGCCAAGCCGGAAGAGCGCTCGGCCCTGCTCGCCAAAGGTATCTCCGAGGCGCTCAACAACACCGCCATGGGTCTCAGCATCGCGGTCACCTGCATCATCGCCCACGCCATCCTCTCGTCGGCCTCGAAGAAGCAGGTCGGTGACCTGGAAGGCTTCGCGCTGAAGCTCGAGAACCTCCTCGCCGAGTCAGCCCAGGGCGGAGCGAAGGCCTAGTCCGGGGCAAGGGGGATCGACAAAGTCTCACCTGACTCACGGATGAAAGGGCCAAGCGTTCCATGACGAGAAGCCAGGTCCGGGCGGCATGCCGCCGGATGCGTGACCATGTCGAGGAGATCGAGGAAGAGGCTGGTGAGCTGAACCTCGTCCCTTACATGGACATCGTCACCAACATCATCATCTTCCTGCTCGCTTCGGTCGTGAATCAGGTCGCGCTCGGGAACGTCAACGTGACCGTTCCCACCATCTCCTCCGGCAGCGGCTCGTCTGCCGACCAGCCGCCGCCCGAGAAGCCGCCGCTCAACCTGACGGTCTCCGTCGGGGCCACCGGCTTCACGGTGGCAGCGTCGGGCGGTGTCCTGCCGATCATCCCGAAGCTGCCCAACGGCCAGTACAACTACCCGGGGCTGACGACCAAGTTGAAAGAGATCAAGTCGAACCCGGACAACGCCACCGAGACCAAGGCGAACTTCAACGCCGACGCCAGCACGCCCTACGACGTCGTCATCGCCACGCTCGATGCCATGCGACAGGAAGAAGACGGCAAGATCCTCTTCCCTGACGTCTCCTTCGCAGCGGGGATCCTCTAATGCCGATGGCCAACGAGGTCAGCCGGCTAGAGGGCAAGAAGGCTATTCGCTCTTACGCCCGCAAGCTCTCCGAGCCGGAGGTCATCAAAGACCTCAACATCACCCCGATGATGGACATGATGACCATCATCCTGGTGTTCTTGTTGAAGTCGTTCTCCTCGTCGACGTCGACCATCACCTTCGACCAGAACCTGCAGATTCCGAAGTCGATCACCCAGCTCAAGCCAAAGCTGGCGGTCACGGTGACGGTCACCAAGAAGGTGCTGCTCGTCGAGGGCGACGGTATCGCGCCGATCAATCAAGGGCGCATCGATCCCGCGATGAAGCGCGACGGCGAGAACGGCTACTACATCTCGCCGCTCGTCGACATCCTCGAGAAGCACGCCAAGCGTGAGAAGAGGGTCGCCGAGCTGACCGGCCAGAAGTTCGAGGCGCAGCTCATGATCGTCGCTGACCAGACCACGCCCTACCGGCTGCTCACGGAGATCATCTATTCGTGCGGTCAGGCCGGTTACGCCAACTACCGGCTCCTCGTCCTCAAAGCCAAGGGCGACTGACGCTCGCTCGCGCGGAAGGGGCTGCGCCCCTCCCGCGGGCCCTCCCCTTCGGATCGCGACGAGAGCCGTAGGCGGATCTTGCTCGGCCTGTAAGTCTCCGGCGGGCAAAGCCCGCCTGCGATCCACTGGGGTCGTGGCGAGGACGTTCTGTTCGCTGGGTCGCGAGGTGGGGATGACATTCGTGTCGGGGTTTTGACAGAGCGGAAGCCGTGCGACGTGAGCCGCAGACGGTTTCTCGCAGGTTGTGCATGGCAGAGGTTTTGCTATCGTCGCCTGCCCATGACGAACGTCACTCGAGCTTCTGTTGTGCTGGCGGGGATGGCGATGACGTTGGGTGCGTGCGGAGGCTCGAAGTTGGGAGGCACCGGCACCGGCGGAGCCGGCGGCACGGGAGTCGGAGGCTTCGGAGGATTCGAGACCGGAGGCTACCCAAGCGGCGGCTCCGGGTGGGGCGGCGGAACAACCGGTGAGGGGGGGAACATCGGGACAGGCGGAGATTTCGGCACGGGTGGGTACGGCTGGGGCGGCTCACCGGGAACGGGCAGTTTCGCCACGGGTGGTGGACCGGGGACCGGCGGGATCGGGATTCTTCTTCCCCGATGGCGGAACATGCTCGGCACCGACGACTGGCCCCCTCGGCACATTGGATTCGCCCCGCCCTTTCGGGTGGACGCTCATCGGAGCTCCGGCCGATGCCGGTTCCAGCGGCGCCGCAGGCGTGGCAGGCACCGACGGGCGGCGCCGGCCCCGCCGCTCTGTCGGAGCGTGCCGGCCGTCTACCCAGGCACGGCGTGCACGGGCATGGCGTCGCTGCGATCGACGGCGAGCGGTCCCGTGATTGTGTTCGGGGACGGGTCGGAGCTCATTTGGGACGGGACCCTGTCCTCCGCACTCGAGCCTTACGTTCAGCAGGCGAACGGCGGCGGCGATACGGTCTGGGTCGACTACGAAAAGAAGCTCACCGTCATCTCTGCGTTCTGCGGCGTCTACACGACTTACACCCTGGAGATCCGGAATGGCCAGTCAGGCAAGATCCGTTTCTACGACCAGCAAGGCGTCGCCCTGCCGAACCTGACGGACGCGCAGGTGATGGACATCTTCGGGACGACAGCGACTGCTAGACGCAAGCTGCACGTTCCCGACGACACGCGGCTGCTACACCTTCCTGCGCTCCGAGTACGACCACAACTTGCCACCACGCCCCCCCAGACAATCCTCGACGCGAGGCTGACGCGAGATCACCATCACCCAATGGGATCATTCGAGGTCATCTGGGCCTCGAGCGCGCGAATTCTACGTACCAGAGCAACGTCAGCAACTGTCCGAACGTGTGACCCGGGCGGTCGCCACCGACAACGGATTCGTCGCCGCGCTCGTCGTCGCCCGGTCTAGGACGAGCGCAGGGAGACATCCGGAAACCAGGCTTTGGCGCTCTGGACTTCGCCGGGGGGATGGTTTAAACAGCCCGCGCGATGATGAGATTTCGTCTGTCCGTCCTGGTTGGTGTTCTGGCGTCCGTGGTGCTCTCGCTCGCCGCGCTCCCCGCGTTCGCGCAGGGGCACGAAGGGGGTGAGGCGACGCTCGTCCTGCCCGACCTCGCGAGCGTCAACTTTCTCGGGTCGACACCGGGGAGCACGCTGCTCTCGGGCGGGATCGTCGTCTGCGTCCTCGGCCTCGTGTTCGGGCTGGTGATCTACCGGCAGCTGAAGAACATGCCGGTCCACAAGTCGATGCTCGAGATCTCGGAGCTGATCTACGAGACCTGCAAGACCTACCTCGTCACGCAGGGGAAGTTCATCCTGCTGCTGGAGGTCTTCATCGGCGTCATCATGGTCTTCTACTTCGGCGTGCTCCGGCACTTCGAGCCGGTGAAGGTCGCCGTCATCCTGCTGTTCTCGCTCGTCGGCATCGCCGGCAGCTACGGCGTCGCCTGGTTCGGCATCCGCATCAACACCTTCGCCAACTCGCGCACCGCCTTCGCCAGCCTCAAGGGCAAGCCCTACCCCATCTACGCCATCCCGCTCAAGGCCGGCATGAGCATCGGCATGCTGCTCATCTCCATCGAGCTGGTGATGATGTTGTGCATCCTCCTCTTCTTGCCGCGCGACTACGCCGGCGCCTGCTTCATCGGCTTCGCCATCGGCGAGTCGCTGGGCGCCTCGGCGCTGCGCATCGCCGGCGGCATCTTCACCAAGATCGCCGACATCGGCTCGGACCTGATGAAGATCGTCTTCAACATCAAGGAAGACGACGCGCGCAACCCGGGCGTCATCGCCGACTGCACCGGCGACAACGCCGGCGACTCGGTCGGCCCCAGCGCCGACGGCTTCGAGACCTACGGCGTCACCGGCGTCGCGCTCATCACCTTCATCCTGCTCGCGGTCTCCGAGGCCGAGGTGCAGGTGCAGCTCCTGGTCTGGATCTTCGCGATGCGCATCATGATGATCGTCTCGAGCGGGCTCTCGTACCTCGTCAACGAGGCGGTGGTGAAGGCGCGCTACGGCAACGCCGACAAGATGAACTTCGAGAAGCCGCTCACCCAGCTGGTGTGGCTCACCTCGCTGGTCTCGGTCGGCATGACCTACATCGTCTCGTACCTGCTGATCCGCGCCTCGGCCCGGTCGGCGACGACTCGCTCTGGTGGAAGCTCTCGACCATCATCACCTGCGGCACGCTGGCCGGCGCCATCATCCCCGAGGTGGTCAAGGTCTTCACCTCGACCGAGTCGGCGCACGTGAGGGAGGTCGTCACCGCGTCGCGCGAGGGCGGCGCGTCGCTCAACATCCTGGCCGGCCTCACCGCCGGCAACTTCAGCGCCTACTGGATGGGCCTGGTCATCGTGGCGCTCATGGGGATCGGCTACGGCGTCAGCACGCAGGGCCTGGGCGAGATCATGACGGCGCCGGCCGTGTTCGCCTTCGGCCTGGTGGCCTTCGGCTTCCTCGGCATGGGCCCGGTGACCATCGCCGTCGACTCCTACGGCCCGGTCACCGACAACGCGCAGTCGGTCTACGAGCTGTCGGTGATCGAGACGATCCCGGGCATCAAGGAAGAGATCAAGAAGGACCGAGGCTTCGACGTCAACTTCGAGAACGCCAAGCACCTGCTCGAGGAGAACGACGGCGCCGGCAACACCTTCAAGGCGACCGCCAAGCCGGTGCTGATCGGCACCGCCGTCGTCGGCGCCACCACGATGATCTTCTCGATCATCATGGGCCTCACCCACGGCCTCACCGCCGACCTCGACAAGCTGTCGCTGCTCCACCCGCCCGTTCCTGCTCGGCCTCATCACGGGCGGCGCGGTCATCTACTGGTTCACCGGCGCCTCGACGCAGGCGGTCGTCGACCGGCGCCTACCGCGCGGTCGAGTTCATCAAGGCGAACATCAAGCTCGACGAGCGTCGAGAAGGCCTCGATCGCCGACAGCAAGAAGGTCGTCGAGATCTGCACGCAGTACGCGCAGAAGGGGATGTTCAACATCTTCCTCGACCGTCTTCTTCACCACGCTGGCCTTCGCCTGCCTCGAGCCGTTCTTCTTCATCGGCTACCTGATCTCGATCGCGCTCTTCGGCCTCTACCAGGCGATCTTCATGGCCAACGCCGGCGGCGCCTGGGACAACGCCAAGAAGATCGTCGAGGTCGAGCTCAAGGAGAAGGGCACGGAGCTGCACGCCGCGACCGTCGTCGGCGACACCGTCGGCGATCCCTTCAAGGACACCTCCTCGGTGGCCATGAACCCGGTCATCAAGTTCACCACGCTGTTCGGCCTGCTCGCCGTCGAGCTGGCCGTGGGGATGAACCGCACCACCAGCCTGGCGCTCGCCGGCGTCTTCCTCGCCGTCTCGATCGTCTTCGTCTGGCGCTCGTTCTACGGCATGCGCATCGGGAGCGCCGTCGCGGAACCGGCCGCCGCCGCCAAGGCCCCCGCCGCCTGAGGCACCAAGCCGCCTGACACCCGAGGCGCCCTTCGATGACGGAGGGCGCGACCGGCTAGTGTCCTGAGTCAGAAATCCGGCGACAAAACCGACTGAGGCTGTCGAGGATCTGGTCTGCTGTCTTCGTCCAGACGAAGGGCTTCGGATTCGTATTGTGAACGGCAAGGAACTCCCGGATCGCAGACTCGAGTTCGCGGGTACTACGGTGGGTTCCGCGTCGAAGCTGGCGCTCGGTGAGCAGGCCAAACCATCGCTCGACCAAGTTGATCCATGACGCGCTCGTGGGCGTGAAGTGAAAGTGGAAGCGCGGATGTCGTGCAAACCATCGTCTGACAGCTGGCGTCTTGTGCGTACTCAGATTGTCGAGGATCAGATGAACGTCCAGCGACGCGGGAACACCTCTGTCGACCGTATCGAGAAATTTCCGAAACTCTTCGGCGCGGTGGCGACGATGTAATTCGCCGATGACCTTGCCGGTCGCAACATCGAGTGCCGCAAACAGTGATGTCGTGCCGTGACGAACGTAGTCGTGCGATCGGCGCTCAGCCACTCCGGGCACCATGGGAAGCAGCGGTTGCGTTCGATCGAGCGCCTGAATCTGTGATTTCTCGTCGACACACAGGACGACAGCTCTTGTCGGTGGGCTCATGTATAGCCCCACGATGTCGCGGACCTTCTCGACGAAAAGCGGATCCTTGGAGAGCTTGAAGGTTTCCTGGCGGTGCGGAACCTGTCAACGAAAGTGAGACAGCGGTGGTTCGAGTTTAGTGAGCCTCCTCGACGTCGGGCGACGTCAGCTTGGGTGGGTTGATCCAAACGGCAGTGGGTGGCGGTGGCGGCGTAGGCAGGCCCGCGGGAAAGCGCTCGGGATGGGCAGCGTGGGCGGCGGCGAGGACGCGAGCTCGCGCGGCGACGCGCTGATCGGCGAGGCCGAAGTGGACGTCGTGCGGGGTCAGGAGGCCGATGCCGCCATGGCGATGTCCGCGGTTGTACCAGTCGAAAAAGGGGCTGCAGTGGGCGCGCACGTGCTGGTCGGAGCCGAAGCGCTCAGGGAAGTTGGGCCGGTACTTGAGCGTCTTGAACTGCGCCTCGGAGAACGGGTTGTCGTTCGAGACGTTGGGTCGCGAGTGGCTCTGCGTGACGCCGAGATCGGCGTAGAGGTGGGCGATCATCTTCGAGGTCATCGATGGCCCGCGATCGGCGTGAATCGCGAGCTGGCCGGGCACGATGCGCTGGCGCTGGCAGGACTCTTCGATGAGTTTCGTCGCGAGCGTTGCGCTCTCGCGGTGGGCGACCATCCAGCCGACGACGTAGCGACTGAAGATGTCGAGGAGGACGTACAGGTAGAAGTACGTCCATTTGGCCGGGCCGAGCAGCTTCGTGATGTCCCAGCTCCATACTTGGTTCGGCGCCGTGGCGAGCAGCTCCGGCTTCTTGTATGCCGGGTGCCGCAGCTGATCTCGTCGCTCGCGGACCTCGGCATTTGCAGCGAGGATCCGGTACATCGTCCGCTCCGAGCAGAGGTAGCGGTTCTCGTCGAGCAGGCGCGCATACACTTCTGCTGGGGCCTGGTCGGCGAAGCGCGGCTCGTGCAGGACGTCGAGAACGGCGCTGCGTTCGGCGACGGTGAGCGCTCGAGTCGACGTCGGCCGAGGTGGCGGCGCCTTGGCCTCGAGATGCCGGTAGTACGTCGCCCGCGGCACGGCGAGGGCGCGGCACAGGCGCCCGATGCCAAGCCGCGGACCATGAAGCGCGACGGTCTCCATCATGATTCCTCGCTCGGGAACGGACGCCCAAACAGCGCGGCCAGTTTTTTTTGAATTTCCGCGATGGCCTCGGCGCGCTCAGCTCGCGTGGTCACCTTCGCAATCTGCCGCTCCAGTTCCGCAATCTTCTTGTCACGTGGATCCACGGGCGCCGCCTTCGGCCCACGCTTCTTCGCCGCTGCGCCCGGAGCCAGCTCGCCCCGGTCCCGTGCCTGCCGCCAGGTCGTCAGGTGGGACGAGAACAGCCCCTCGCGACGAAGCAGCGCTCCAATTTCGCCGGCCCCCTTGCAGGCCTCGGCCTCCTTCACGATCTTCCGTTTGTACTCGACGGTGAACGCCCGTCGCTTGGCCTTCTCTGGCACCTCGGTCACCTCGCCGAGGGACGATATCGCGGTCGCGGTCATGGTGGGATCCCTGCTCGCCCTGCTCAGTAAACTTCTTGGGTCGAGCTGTCTCACTCACGTTGGCAGAGAGGGGTGAGGCTGCAACGAAAACGCTCGCCAGATCCGACTGACGGCGCTCTGGCTCATTCCCGTCTTCTCCGCCATCGTGCGAGTGCTCCAGTGCGTTGCACCCTTGGGCGCCGATTCAAGTGTCGTGGTGATCAGCCTCTCGACCTCCTTGTCCGTGATCTTTCTGGGCGCTCCCGGCCGTGGCTCGTCGAGGAGCCCGTCTAGCCGCTTCTCCGAGAATCGCCTCCGCCATTTCCCAACCGTCGTTCGCCTGACACTGAGGGCGCGGGCGGTTTCGGTGTCTGGTTGATGCTTGTCTGCACTGGCCAGGACGATGCGCGCACGCAAAGCCAGGGCCTGGCTTGTCTTCCCGCGCCGCGCCCACGCTTGAAGCGTCTCAAGCTCTTCGGGCGAAAGGATCAGACGCTTCGAGATCGCAGCGCGCACCGCGGTGGACATGATGCTTGTAGATCATGCTGCGATCTACGTGTCCACGAATTTACGACTCAGGACACTAGGCCCGGGCGCGCACGAACCGGAGCGCCGGCAAAACGAAGGGGAGCGCGGCGGCCACCAGGAAGCAGATCGCCAGGTCCGGCCCGGCGACAGCAGGAAACGCGAAAACTGAGAACGTCGCGGAGGCCAGCAGGCTGCCGCCGAACAGGGTGACCACGGCCGACGTGCCGACCGCCAGCCACCCCCAGGTCCGCAGCCGGACGAGCCCCGAAAGGCCTGTCGCCACGAGCGCCAGGGCCACCAGCGACAGCAGCATCCCCTGCCCTGGCTCCTTGGGGCCGAGGGCCCAGAGGATCAGGCTCGGCAGCGACGCGGACGAGCGCGTGATGGTCTTGCGCAGACGGGCGACGCCGAGGTCGTCCATCTTGTACCGCTGGCGCCACCCCTCCTGCAGGTCGTAGCGCGCCGCCATCGACTTCCCAGCCAGCGGCACGATGATCGCCGCGTGCAGTAGGCCATAGATCGCGAGCGCCGGATCCCAGCCGATCATCACCATCGAGACGATGGCAACCATCAGGCCCGACCAGCCGAGCCCGCTGGCGAACCAGCGCCCCCAGAACCACTCGGCGACCACCGCGAAAAAACCGATCACGTAGCAGGCGGCCAGCGCCAGGAAGGTGGCCTCCCATCCCGGCAGTGGCGCGTTGAGCGCGACAAAGAGGTAGACGATGGCGAAGAAGCTGAGCGAAAGCGCGGAGACGGCCCGCCTCACGCGCTCGTACCCCAGAGCCCCCAGCTTCTCGGAAATTGCCCCAACCCCAGACGACAGATTCAAAGGCATGTCCCTATTATAACGACGAGATGAGAGTTCCGCATCAGGCCGGCCGGCAGAGGGTTCCCCCGGCACCTCTTGACGCGTTCCCCGGGCCCCTTTTCATGACCCCATTGCAGTCCGCCCGCGGGCGTGAGAAATAGACCGACCGTGGACGACACTCCCTCCCTGGAGCAACTCAAGGCCGAGCTCACCGACGTCTCGTTGCAGGTCCACCTGGCGGAGGAGCGCAAAGACGAGCGCGATCTGGTGGCCGCGGCGCACGCCGGCGTGGAACGGCTGTCCCAGCGCTATCGCGCGCTCATCGCCTCCCTCTCGCCGGGAGAGCAGCTCAGCGTGGAGCGCGCGCTCGGACGCCGCGTCGTCGACCTCAAGCGGCTCGCGTCGCTGCTCCCCAAGGTCCCGGGCGCCTCGACCGGGAGCACCCCGGATCGCGCCGCCGGCGGCGGCGCTCCGGAAGGTCGCCGGATCACGGGCGTCTCCTGGACGCACGAGCGCGGCGCGCCGAAGGCGGCGCTGGGGGTGGGCGCCGACGTCGAATCCTGGTGTGGCCGCTGCGCCGAGCTCACCACCCACAGCATCGTGGCGATGGTCGGCAGCGAGCCCAAGCAGGTGCTCTGCCAGGTCTGTGGCTCGCGCCACACGCACCGGACCGTGGCCGCCCGCCGCACCGCGACCGGCTCGACCGCGACCGGCGCTGGCGAGATCGAAGAGCGCGGGCGGCCCGTCAATCCCGAGACCAAGCGCAAGGCGGCCGAGCTGCGCGCGCTCGGCGAAGAGGTCGCCGCCTCCACCGACGTGCGCCTCTTCGACCCGAGAGAGCGCTACAAGGCGGGAGAGATCATCTCCCACCCCGAGTACGGCCGAGGCAAGATCCAGAACGTCCTGCGCTCGAGCCTGCTCGTCCGCTTCTCGGTCGGCGGCCTCAAGTCGCTGATGCTGCGGTAGCCCCGGAGCGCGTCGAGGGAGGGCGAGCTTTGCTCGCCCGAGCTCATCGCGGGAGGTCGCAGGAACCCTCCCAGGGTTCCTGCTTTGATCGCCGGTTCGGAACCCTTCGAGGGTTCCGAGGTTGATTAGTTTCCGCCCAGGGCGTCGAGCTCTTCCAGGAAGCGCTTCAGCAGGCCGTCGACCATCAGGTTGCGGCTCGGGCCGTCGTAGCGGCCGGCACGATATCCGCCCTGGGTCTCCTCGAACTTGGTGCGCGTCTCGGCGATCAGCGTCTTGCAGATCCCGACCTTGTCCGTGATCTCCTTGCGGTTCTTCAGGAGATAGCCGCCGAGTGACATGGCCGCCGCGCCGGTCAAGATCACCCCCAGCGGACCGGAGAGCGCGTAGCGCAAGCCGAGCCGCAGCGCGACCACGCCGGCCGCCCCCAGCGCCGCCTTCTTGAGGCCGCTGCCGTCGCGGATCGAATCGGCCGCCATCGAGGTCGCCTGTCCGGAGGCGATCACCAGCGCGATGAAGGTCCCCCGACGGCTCTTCCAGCCGCGGTCGTAGTAGTCCTTGATGATCTGCTTGAGAAACGCGTCGTAGTCGTCGAAGACCTCGGGGCCGAGGTCCACCTGCTTGGTCTTGCCTTCAGCCTCGGTCGCCATTGGCGCCTCCGTCGGTGGGTGTCTGTGGATCGTACCATGCTCGTGGGGGAGACTACGGGGCGATGAAGGCGGCGGCATGCGCGCTCGCGGTGGGCCTCGCGTTCGGGGCGGCCCCCGCAGCCGGGGCGCGGCGCCCCGCGATCCCGGAACTGGCCCGAACCGGCGCTGCCCTGCGCACCGGCCGTTACGAGGACGCGCTCCGCCTCTGTCGCCTGCACCTCGGGCGTGCTCCCGGCGATCTCGTCGAGACGGTGCTGTGCGCGCGCGCGGAAACCGCGACCGGGCTCTATCCCGAGGCGCGGCGGCGGCTCGAGGCGGCCGCGGCCGCCCACCCCGGCGATCTTCCGCTGCGCGACGCGCTCATGCGCCTCTACGAGGCGACCGGCGATCGCGCCGCCTGGAAGCCACTCGTCGACGCGAGCTACGTCGACTGGAACGGCGGGCAGGTCGATCGAACCAAGCCGGACGATCTGAGGGCGATCGCCACGGCGGTCCGCCTCGACGAGAACTGGAAGGACGCCAACGACGTCCTGCGCGACGCCGTGCGCGCCGATCGCAAGGAGGTCGGTGCCAACCTCGACTGGGGGACCTTGCTGCTCGAGAAGCACAACGCCGCCGATGCAGAGACCTCGTTCCGCGAGGTGCTCAAGGTCGATCCCGACAACCCGGACGCGCACGTCGGGCTTGCGCGGGCCGCGCTCGACGACCGTTACGACTCGCCGGCTGCGCGCGATCAGCTCGCGCGCGCGCTGGCGGTGAACCCGGCGCACGCCGGCGCGCTCGCCCTTCGCGCCGAGCTCGCCCTCGACGCCGAGGACTTCGCGGCGGCGCGCGCCGACGTGGCGACCATCCGGCGCACCAACCCGCGCGATCCGGGCGCCGCCCGGGTCGAGGCGGCCGCGGCCCTCCTGCTCGACGATCGGGCGGCGTTCGAGCGGGCCCGCGAGATCGATCTCGCGGTGCATCCGCACGACGGCGGATTCTTCGCCTTCGTGGCCGACGCGTTGTCGCGCCAGCGGCGCTACGAGGAGGCGCGCCTGGTGGCCGCCGACGGGGTCGGCGCCGATCCCGACGACGCCGGCTGCCTCTCCGTCCTGGCGACGACGTTGCTGCGCCTCGGGGACGAGGCCGCCGGGCTCGGCGCCCTCCAGCGCGCCTGGAAGCGCGATCCCTACAACCTGCGGACCTACAACCTGCTCGACCTCTACGAGAAGGTGATCCCGGCCCGGTACGTGACGGTGTCGAGCGCGCACCTCCGCTTTCGGGTCGAGCCGGCGGCGCGCACCGCGATCACCGAGGTGGTGGCGCCGTTCCTCGAGGAGCGCTACCGCGCCGACGTCGCCCGTTACGGCTTCGAGCCGAAAGGGCCGATCACGTTCGAGCTGTACGGCGATCCGCGCCACTTCGCGGTGCGCACGGTCGGCCTGCCGGCCATCGGCGTCTCCGGCGTCTGCTTCGGGCGGATCATCACCTCGCAGGCGCCGACCAACCACGCCTTCAACTGGGGGATGGTGCTGACCCACGAGCTCGGGCACGTCTTCGCCATCGAGCTGTCGCACCAGCGGGTGCCGCGCTGGTTCACCGAGGGGCTCTCGGAGGTGGAGACTGCGCGGGTGCGGCCCGAGTGGACCCGGCACGACGACGTCCCGCTCTACGGCGCCTTGAAGCGAGGCGATCTGCCGCCGCTGGCCGAGCTGTCGAACGCCTTCGTCAACGCGCGCAACGGCGACGACGCCACGCGCGCCTATGCGCAGGCGGCCCTGGCGGTCGAGTTTCTCGAGCGGCGGTTCGGCTTCGCGGCGATCCGGAACGCGCTCGTCGCCTATGGGCGCGGCGAGCGCGGGGCGGCGGTGCTGGAAAAGGTCACCGGGATGCCGGCGGCGGCTCTCGACGCCGCGTTCCGCGCCGATCTCGCGCAGAAGCTCGCCCGCTACGACGCGCAGTACCTGCCGACCGAGTCCTTGCGGGGCCTGCCGGCCGCGACGGCGCACGGCGCCCACGACGAGGCCGCCCGCGGGATCGCCGCGCTCACGGCGGGCGATCTCGATGGGGCCCGCCAGGCGCTCGAGCGCGCCCGCGCGCTGCCCCGCCCGCCGCTCGACGGGGAAGCCGACACGCTGTTTCTGGCCGCCGAGATCGCGCTCGCCCGGCGCGACGCCGAGGCCGCCATCGCCGCGCTCCGGGGTCTGCTCAGCGTCGGACCTTCACCGCGCGACGGCTACGACGTCCAGGTCCGGCTGGGGCTGGCCGAGATCCACCGCAAGGATCTCCTCGCGGCCGAGGCGCACCTGCGGCACGCGGTCGACTTCGTGCCGACGCGGGTGGAACCCCGGGCGCTGCTGGCCGAGCTCTACGGGGACCAGCAGCGCAAGCCCGATCGGCTGGTGGCGCTCGAGGGGGCGCTCGAGCTCGATCCGATGAACGACGCGGTCGCCAAGGAGGTCGTCCTCGGTGAGGCGAGGGCCGGACATCCAGCACGGGTCATCCAGTTCGGGCCCATCGCCATCTTCATCGACCCGGCCGACGCCGATCTGCACGCGGCGCTAGGCCGCGCCCTCGCCGCGACCGGTCAGAGCGCCGCCGCCGCCGTCGCCTTCGAGCACGCGCTCGTCTTCCAGCCGGCCGATCCGGCCGCCCTGCACCTGACGCTCGCCTCCCTCTACGACACCCTCGGGGAGCGCAGCCGCGCCGCCGCCCACCGCGACGCCGCCCGCCGCTGACGCCCCAGCCCCGCTTGCCGTTCGGATCGGGAACGCCAGCGTGAAGGTGGTGCCACGCCCCGGCACGCTCTCGACGTCGATCCGACCGCCATGATCGACCACGATCTGCTGCACCAGCGCCAGCCCGAGGCCGGTCCCCTGCGCCTTGGTCGAGAAGAACGGATCGAAGATCTTGCCGAGGTCATGCTGGTCGATCCCGGCGCCCGAGTCGGAGACGCGGACCAGGAGACAGCCGGAAGGACGATCGTTCACGACCGAGATCCCGAGCCGCTTGGTCGGCGCCGAGGCCAGCGCCTCGCGGGCGTTGCGCACCAGATTGATGAGCGCCTGCCGCAGCTGCGCCTCGTCGGCCGGCAGCTCGGGCAGCTCCGGCGCGATCTCGACGTCGAGCGTGATCCCCTCCTGCGCGATCTCCCCACGCCCCATCGCCACCACGGAAGCGACCAGGCCCCCCAGATCCTCGCGCTCCAACTTCGGTCGCGGCAACCGGGTGAACCGCAGATAGGTCTCGGTGATCTCCGTCAGCCGATCCACCTCGCCGATGATCGAGGCGACCATCCGGCGCGCCTCCTCGGCCTCGGCCGCGAGCTCGTCGCCCAGGAGCTCCGCGTTGAGGCCGATCGACGACAGCGGGTTGCGCACCTCGTGCGCGATCTGCGCCGCCATCCGCCCCACCGTCGCCAGCCGCTCCGACCGAATCAACCGATGCTCGCGCTCCTGGATGGCGTCGGCCATGGCGTCGAACTCACGCGCCAGATCGCCGATCTCGTCGTGCGAGGTCACGCCCGTCCGCTGGGTGTACTCCCCCTCCGCCACCTGCCGCGCCCGCCGTCGCAGCACGCCGAGCGGGCGCAGCGTGCGGAGCGTGAACAGAAAGACCGCCAGCGCCACCGCCAGCCCGGCCGCGCCCAGCATGATCGCCACCGACAGCGCCGTCTCTTCGTCGTCGGAGAGCCGCTGGGCGATCTGCCCGCTGGCGCCGCGCAGCGGCTGGCGCATCCGGTTGAGACCATGGACCAGCGTCGCGAAGTGACTCTCGAAGTCCGAGCGGGCACGCGGCTCGACGGACGCTTCGGCCCCCCCGAGCTCCATGGCCAGCGCGTCGAGCTGCCGCCCGAGCGCCGCGATCTGACGCCGGCGCAGATCGAAGTCCGCGCGAAGGGTCGAGCTGGGCGCCTTTTCCAGGTAGCGATCGATCGCCCCCACCGCGTCGTCGATGTGCTTGCGGGCGGTCCGCAGCGCGAGCGGCAGGTTCGGGTCGAGCCGGTCGCCCGCCCGCCCGAGCGACGGGGCGAAGTCGTTGACCGACTTCCAGGCCGCGTCCACCGCCCCCTGCAACTCCAGATAGGCCTCGTTGGCGACCACCCCCTGGCGCGCCCGGTGCACCGACAGCAGGGTGAAGGTGGCATAGCCGGCGAAGGCCAGCAGCAGGACGCCGAAGGCGAGCCCGATCTTGCCGAAAACGCCCAGCCGCATGCGAATTCACGCTAGCACGCCCCGGGCCTGGCCCAAATTCGAAGAGAGCCTCCGGCGAGGGGGATCACCGCGGGGTCGCGCCGAAATGTGGCGGTCGGCAATTGACACCGCGTAAGCATGCGGAAAAAATGGCGTCCGCATGAGCTCACGGGGCCTCGGCACTGTTCTTGTTCTGCTGGCCTCGTCGTTGGCCTTCGGGCCCGCCACGCGCGCGATCGCGGCCGACGCGGCGACCCCCACGGCGGTCCTGGGGTTCGAGCCCCTGGAAGGCGTTCCCGACACGCTGGCCGCCGACATCACCGACGCGTTGCGCCAGCGGGTGGCCGCGACCAAGGAGTATCAGCTCCTGCAGGGGAAGGATCTGGTCGAGGTGAAGCTGATCTTCGCCTGCTCGGACGAGGCCCCGGCCTGCCTCTCCCAGGCCGGCAAGAGCCTGGGCGCCTCCAAGCTGATCTTCGGCAACGTCAAGAAGACCGGCAGTGACTTCATGGTCACCCTCAAGCTGCTCGATGTGAGCCGCGCGGTCGTCGAGAGCTTCACGACCGATACGGTACCGGGGGGGCGCGCCAACGCGACCGCTCTCCGGCAGCTGGCGCCGATTCTGGCTGGCCAAGCTGAGCGGGAAGGGAAACGGAACGATCACGGTGCGCGCCAACTTCGTGGGCGCGGCTGTCAGCCTGGACGGCACCCGCGTCGGCATCACCGGGAACGCCCCGGTGGTCGTCTCCGACGTCTCTCCCGGAAAACACGAGGTCTCCGTCGAGAAGAGCGGCTACACGACCACCAAGCAGGAGTTCACGCTGGCGGCCGGCCAGAGCCTGCCGCTGACGCTCGATCTGAGCCCGGTCTCGGTCGAGGTCCCGAAGCCCCAGGGTCACCCCGAGGGCGAGGGGCGCGGCGCGCAGCTGGGCGGCGGACCGTCCGGTGACGGCGACAGCAGCGCCGGCAACGGCCATCAGGCGGCCCGCGCCGGGTTCTGGGTGGCGGTGGTCGGAACGGCCGCCTCGGCGGGGCTCGCAGTGAAGTACGGCCTGGACGTGAGGGACGTCAACCAGCAGCTCGACCAGTACCGCCGCTTCACCTGCAGCGCCTCCGCCTCTGGCGTGTGCGACAGCCAGGGGAACGCCTCGCAGCCGCTCACCTCCGCGCAGAAGAGCTCCGTCAGCACCCTCAGCGACAAGGGCAACAAGGACGAAGCCTTGCAGTGGGTCTTCGTGGGCGTCGGGGGCGCCTTCGCAGTGGCCGGCGGTTACCTCTTGTACAAAGGCTACCTGGCGGCCGACGGAAACGGCAGCGCGAGTGCGTCAAATCACGGGTTACGGATCTTCCCCACCGCGACCGCGTCCGCCCAAGGGATCGCCGCGGAGTTCGATTTTTAGGCCTGTTCGTTTTACAATTAGGCCGCCTTGCTGCGTCTAGCTTGTTGAGGGGAACCAGAGGACCTTGAGCGCGACCGCGAGCCTGATTAACCAGACCATCGGGAATTACCGGGTCAGCCGGCTCCTCGGCGAGGGCGGGATGGGCGTGGTCTATCTGGCGCAGCACCCCGTCATCGGACGGAAGGTCGCCATCAAGCTGCTGCACGTGGCGCTGGCGCGCGATCAGGACATCGTCTCGCGGTTCTTCAACGAGGCGCGCGCGATCCACATGATCGCGCACGCCAACATCGTCGAGATCCTCGACTTCGGCCAGACCACCGACGGCCAGCCCTACTTCATCATGGAATTCCTCGAAGGCGAGGCGCTGAGCGACGCCGTCGCCCGGGGCCCCATGACGCCGGAGGAAGTGGAGGCGATCGGCACGCAGATGTGCAAGGCGCTCTGGGCGGCGCACGCCAAGGGGATCGTCCATCGCGATCTCAAGCCTCACAATGTCCAGATGGTCCCTCGGCCCGATGGCGCGGGGCCGCTGGTGAAGATCCTCGACTTCGGCGTGGCCAAGATCCTCGCCTCGCCAGACGGCGCGCAGTCGGTGAAGACGCGCACCGGCTCTCTCATGGGGACGCCGCTCTACATGTCGCCCGAGCAGTGCAAGGGGGCCGGCACACTCGATCACCGCACGGACATCTACTCGCTCGGCGTGATGCTGTTCGAGATGCTGGCCGGCCGCCCGCCGTTCGTGGCCGAAGGGGTCGGCGAGCTGTTCGCCAAGCACATGCTGGAGGAGGCGCCTCCGCTGACCGACTTCGCCCCCAACACGCCGCCCCACATGGCCGCGGCCGTCATGAAGGCGCTCTGCAAGGAGCCGCGGGATCGGTTCCAGAGCATGGACGAATTCCGCAAGGCGCTCGTCGGCGAGGTCAAATTGACCAGCGCGCCCGCGCGCGCGACGGCCGTCCGCTCCTCGTCGGTCTCGGCCACCCAGACCCTTTCGCCCAAGACCGCGACCACGCTGTCGTCGGCGTCCTCGGAGATCGACGACGCCCTCGCGCCGCGGAGCGGCCGAAACTGGAAGGTGATGGCCGCGCTCGGCGTCGCCGCCGCCATCGGAGGCGTCGTGTTGCTCGCTGTGCCCAAGAGCCACGACAAGCCGCCGAGCCTCCCCCAGGCTGCCCTCCCCGCCCCCGCACCGCCGCCGCAGACCCCTCCTCCGCCGGTCGCGCCCGTGGCCAAGACGGTCACCCTGCGCTTCGAGGCCGAGCCTTCTGGCACCCACGTCTTCGCGATGAAGGAAGGAAAGAAGGACGGCAAGGATTTGGGCGAGATCCCCGTCGAGCTGCAGGTCCCCAAAGGGGCAGAGCCCTCCGCCTATCTGTTCCGGCTGGCCGGCTACCGGGAGGTCGCGCTGACCGCGAAGCCGAACGCCGACCGCACGCTGCACGTCTCGCTCGAGAAACTCGCCCCAGCCGCCCCGACCGCCGCGGCCAGCGAGACGAAGCACCGCGCGCCCGCCCACCACGGCGGCGGCAAGCACAAGAGCCCCGTCGACGAAGACGGTCTCGCGACCCCGTCGTTCTAGTCGGGGGACGTCGGGCGCTGCGCGCCCTTTGGTCCCCCGCACCCCCGGCTCTCTCCGCGTGGCGGAGCCACGCTGCGCTCGCTGCTGCTAGTCCTCGTTTTCCGAGGGCGGCAGAGGTTCTGAGGAAGACGAAGGGGAAGACGTTGAGGGGGCCAAGGCGCCGCGTCGGTGCCGCTGGGTGAGGAGATCGAGGAAGCGCTCGGGCGCCAGCGACACACGGCTGCGGCTCTCGAGGTAGCGGCGACGCTCCAGCGCGAAGATGCCGCCGGCCGCCACGCCGCCCCCCGCCAGCGCAACGATGTCGTAGACGGCGGAGCCGGGCGCCATGAGAGCGCCGCCCACGCCGAACAGCAAGAAGGCCATCGCCGCGCGCATCCCCATCTGTCCGAACCGCTCGCGCCGCATGTCGGAGAGATCGATGTTGAACGTCACCGCGGTCTCGCGGCCGTCCTCCCCCTCCTCCGTCAGGATCGTCTCAACCCTTGTCACCAGCGCGAAGGCATAGCGCTTGGAGAAGTCGAGCGAGCGGACCAGCCCGGGCCAGAGCCCCTGCGCGCGCTCCCACTCGACGCGATCGCCGTGGTGGCGGCGCACCGTCATGAGCTGCTCGCGCAAGAAGCGATCGACGGCACGTCGCACCGTCTCGATCGGCGCCTCGACGACGCGGCTGACGACCACCCGGCTGGCGCCGAGCGCGCGGGTGAGCGCCCCCTGCTCTTCCGGTTCGATCGGCGTCCCCCGCCGCATCTCGGCCAGCGCCTGCTCGACCGCCGGCCGCGGCAGACCTGCCTCCTCGCCGAGGCGCACCAGCTCCCCGATGCTCAGCGATTCGGCGCTGGAACGATCAGGCGATGACGGCAACTGGGTGTCAATCTCGGCCGCGCGGCGCAGAACAAAGTCGACCTCCGCGCGCGAGAGCTTGTCCGACACGACGGTTGATTATAGCCGCAAGGAGGGGTCCGTGCGGCGAGGATCGGCGCCGATCTCGGCCGCGCGGGGGTCCCTCGAACCGTCAGGAAGCAGGCGCGGCCGAAACGCGAGCCGCATGATCCACTCGTAGAGCCGATCCGGAACGAAGGGGCGAAGGCGGGCCGAAAAGGAGGTCGGGCCGACCGGCCAGCGCAGCCGCGGGTCGGCGGCGGTCGCCGCCCGCTCGATGGCGTCGATGACCGGGGTCAGATCCTGGGCCCGCGCCAGCCCCGCCGACTGACGGCGGTAGGCGGCGACCAGACCGGCATAGGGACCATCGGCGTCGCTGGCGGCGGCGAACTGCTCGTTGGTGTGCAGCGCGGTGGCGAAGGGCCCGGGCTCGACCAGCGCGACCCGCACGCCGAACGGCGCCAGCTCGAGCCGCCAGGCCTCGATCATCCCCTCGAGCGCCCATTTCGAGGCGTGGTACGGGCCGGCGATGGGGATCGCGACGCGGCCCGAGATCGACCCGACGGTGACGACCGTGCCGGTGCGGCGCGCGCGCATCGCGGGCAGGACCGCGCGCGTCACGCGGTGGACGCCGATCACGTTGGTCTCGAGCTGGGCGCGCAGCTCGTCGGGCGACGTCTCCTCGAGCGGGCCCCAGGCGTAGTAGCCGGCGTTGTTCACGAGCGCGTCGAGCCGCCCGTCCGTCTCGCGCAGGATCGCGCCGACCGCCGCGGCGACCGAGTCGTCCCGCGTGACGTCGAGCGCCGGCGTGGTCAGCTTCCAACCCTTCTCGGCGGCCAGCGCCAGCAAGGGGACCCCGGCCACCTGGCGTCGCATGCTGGCGAACACGCGCCAGCCCCGCGCCGCGAACCGCTTGGCGGCGGCGCGGCCGATGCCCGACGAGCTGCCCGTGATGAGGATGGTCCGCGTCTCCCCGGAGGCCATGGGTCAGCTCCTCACGAGGAACGCCAAGAGCGCGGTCGCGAGGCCACCCCAGGCGGCGCTGCCCAGGATCCACCAGACGGAAGAGCGCCGGGCCAGGCGCGCCAGCATCCGCAGACCGAACGCCACGTCCGCCGTCGAGAACACCACCAGCGCGGCCATCCAGGTGATGTTCACCTGAGCGCGATGGTCCGGGGCGCGCGCGTAGGCCAGCGCCCCGATGAGAAACACCGACCCCAGCAGCACCTGGGTGATGGCCCGCTTGCGGGCCCGCCCGCGAAGCCGCGCCGCCCGCACCTGCCGGAGGGTCAGCCGATCCTCGAGGGCCATCGCCCTAGTATGGCATCGAGTAGCCGGTCTGGAGCACGTGCGCGTCGCCGAAGCTGTTGTTTTGAAAGTAGCGACCGTAGGAGATTTCGAACGTCCCGGCGGCGAACCATCGAAAGAAGGGGATCGACTCCAACGAGGCGGCGTCCCACATCAGCTTGACCTCGGGGTACTCCGTGCGGACCGGGCCGATCGCCGGGTCAGATGAGGCGTAGGTCGGTGACACGGACATCGACATCGGCGAACAGCCGACGTTGGCCGGAACGTCGCACCAGAAGGCGGGGGGCTGCTGGAAATACTGGCGATAGAGAAACCGCACCTCCAGGTCGCGGCTCAGTTGGTGATAGACGCGCCCTTCCACCATGCTGGCCGACAGGCCCCAGGGATCTTGGGTCACGCCGGGCGGGAGCGCGCCCGGATAGAAGTCGCGGTAGTAGCGGTACTGGATCTGGAGACCGGTTTCGATCTCTGGAAAGTAGTAGGCGCCCCTGACGGAGACCGCACGTCCGGAGGCGCTGGTCGGGAAAGACCTCGGGCCCGATGCCCGCGACCTGACGGTAGGGGTTGGCCAGGAATCCGTCGAGGTAGGCGGTGTCGAGATTGATCTGCGCGACGGCCACCGGCGACAGGACCTGCGTGTACCCGAGGCCGCCGAACGCCGAGTTCGAGCGGGCAGGAAAAACCGTCCGCCGCGCAGGCAGCTCGGCGTTCGCGTGCGGAATCCGACCGAGTCCAGGCTGAATCCTCCGAAAGCGCCGACCGTCGCGGTGTTGCCCCAGAAGGTTCGGCTCAGCGAGGCCCAGAAGGCGTGCGACCAGTAGTCGGACTCGGCGCTGTACTTGTAGCTCAAGGTGGCGCGGGTCCGGTCCCAGGTCTTGCCGACGCCGAGCCCGACCTCGCTGCGGATCTCGGTGAAGATGCTGTCGACCGACGTCCCGGCGGCAGCAGAGGCGGAGGTGATGGTGTCGACCAGGTAGTGCGCGTTGATGTCGAAGCCGTGCGGCAGATCCTTGGTGATCTCGACGACTGGCTGGATGACGCGCGTCGAGGGCTCGCGGTAGTAGGCGCCGCGAATGGTGACCCGATCCTCCGCGCGCACGGTCGAGCGCGAGAGCAGCGCTCCCAAGAGAACGAAGCCGGCGAGCAGGCAGAGCCGAGCGCGCTTCAATTGCAGCCGCAGCCGCCGCCGGGTTGACCGAAGCCGAGGTCGGCCCCTTCGCGCGCGCCGTACCAGTGTTGCCGGAAGCGATCCTCGAGCGGATCGGCGTCGAAGCGGAGCGCCCGCCGGGCCAGGTACTCGCGCTGCCACGGCTGAACCGGCGGCGGCGGCCGATGGGCGCAACCGGCGACGCCCGCGGCGGCCAGAGCGGCCACCACCAACAAGCGAAGGCGACCGAAGGAAGCCATGCCCGGGCTTTTATCACGACCGCCCACATCCACGAATGCCCATGCTCACGCTAGGCCGCCTATCGGCGGCACGTCGTCGGGCCAACCTATCGGATCGTTCGCTTCGCTCACCGTCGCCTTTTCATCGCCGCCCTCCTAGACTGCGGCCCGTGGCGACCGACCTCAGCTATCTCGTGCTCGACATCGAGACCATCCCGGACCGCGACCTGTGGGACCCGCCCGAGCCGGCCGGCGTGCCGGGCGCCGTCGACCGGCCGTTCCCGCCGCTCTACGCCTGCCGGCCGGTCGTCCTCGGGGTGATGTGGCTGGACGCCACGCTGGCGGTCAAGCGGATCGGCACCATCGGCGAGTCGAAGGACGAGGCCGGCATGATGGCCGACTTCGCCGAGTTCATGACCAAGTTCCGCCCGCAGGTGATCACCTGGAACGGGCGCGGCTTCGACCTGCCGGTGCTGGCGCTGCGCGCGCTGCGCTTCGGCCTCGATTTTCGCTGGTACTACCGCGGCGAGGGCTATCGCTATCGCTTCAGCGAGGAGGGGCATCTCGATCTGTGCGACGTGATCTCCGACCACGGCGCGGCGAAGATGACCTCGCTCGACGGCGCGGCGCGGGTCATCGGGTTGCCGGGGAAGGACGGCGTCGACGGCAGCCAGGTCGAGGGGCTGTTCCACGCCGGGCAGATCGAGGCGCTGCGACGCTA
This sequence comes from uncultured Pseudomonadota bacterium, assembly GCA_963819375.1. Lineage (GTDB taxonomy): Bacteria > Myxococcota_A > Polyangia > Fen-1088 > Fen-1088 > JADGRB01. The sequence continues at coordinate 1,083,694 of CAWFVU010000002.1, forward strand.
CTGCCTGTCGGACGTCGCGCAGACGGCGTTCCTGTTCCTCCGTTACCGGCTGGTGGCGGGCGATCTCGACCGCGACGGCTACCGCCACGCGGCGGGCGGCCTCCTGGCCGCCTGCGAGTCCGACGGGCGGTTCGGCAAGCTGCTCGACGGCGTGAACCGGCAACGGCTGCTGCTCGGTGACTGAGGCGCGACGGTTCGGCGTCGCTGCCGCCGCTGCCGCGGGCGTTCTACGCGCGGCCGACGGTCGACGTCGCGCACGCGCTGCTCGGCAAGCTGCTGGTGCGCCGTCCGCCCGGCGAGATCGGCGCGCCGCGCGTGGCGCGCATCGTCGAGGTCGAGGCCTACCTCGGCGTGCGCGACGCCGCCTCGCACGCGCGCCGGGGCCCCACCCCGCGCGCGGCGATCATGTTCGGCCCGCCCGGGTTTCTTTACGTCTATCTCATCTACGGCATGCACAACTGCATGAACGTCGTCACCGAGACGCGACGGGGTCGCCGGTGCGGTCCTGCTGCGCGCGGCGGCGCCGCTGGCGGGCGTTCCCGATCTCAAGCGACCGCTCACCGGACCGGGCAAGCTGTGCGCGGGCCTCGAGCATCACCCGTCGGGACAACGGGCTCGATCTCACCGCGGGCGGTGACTTCTATCTGGCCGACGACGGCGCGCCCCCGCCGCGCCGGGCCGCCTCGGCCCGCATCGGCGTCGCCTACGCGGGCGCCTGGGCGGCGCGCAAGCTGCGCTTCTACGTCCCGCGGCGATCCCTACGTCTCGAAGGGAGGCTGGCGCTTGCGAACCTCGCGCTCGATCGCCGAGAACATGCTGGGGATGGACGCCGACACCAGCCCGTCGGTCACCTTGCGCAGCACGAACCCGGGCACCGGCGCCTTCACGTCGAGCGCGACCCGGTAGTCGATGGCCGTCGCCTCCCCCTCGGCCGAGAAGCGCCAGCTGCCGACCGAGTTGGTGATGATCTCCCCCTCGACGAAGGTCCAGTCGACCGAGTGCGCCGTCGCGTCGCAGGCGAGATCGAGGACGTAACGCACCGGCAGCACGACCTGCGCCCGAAACTCCACCCGCGTCACTGCCTTGCCGTCGGCCGACGGCGCCCCGGCGCGCAGCACGCTGGTCCCTTTGATCTCGGGGAAGAGCCCCGGATAGGCCGCGAAGTCGGTGACGATGTCGTAGACCTCCGCTGGCTTCGCGCGTGTCAGGAGGTACCGCTTGTGAACCGGCTCGCGTCCGCTCATGGCCTCCCGATTTCACCACGACGCCCCCAGGTCGCCAAGCGGTTCCAGAGCGACCGCGCCAGGGAGGGCGAGCTCAGCTCGCCCTCCCTCATCGCGGGAGGCCAGGAACCCTCCCAGGGTTCCAGACTTGTTGACCTTGGGTGACCACGCCGCTTAACTTGCGCGCCCATGCCCCCTCGCCCCTTCGCACCGCCGGGGACGCGCACGAACTTCGTCGGCGATCGGCCGGTCCGCCTCGAGCACGTCCGCCTCGAGTGGGAGATCGATCTGGCGGCCAAGCGCCTCTCCGGAACGGCCACGCTGACCGTCGCCGCCCGCCGCGAGGGGCTGACCTCGGTCAGCTTCGACGCCGTCGAGCTCGACGTCGAGCGCGTGACGGTCGGCAAGCACGCGGCCGCCTTCATCAACGACGGCCAATCGCTGCACGTGACGCTGGCGGAGCCGCCGGCCGAGAACGAGACGTTCGAGGTCGCCGTCCGCTACGCCTGCCGGCCGCGCCGCGGGCTCTACTTCGTCGGCCCCGACGCCAGCCACCCCGATCGCGCGCCGCAGTGCTGGACGCAGGGGCAGGACGACGACGCCCGCTACTTCTGGCCCTGCCTCGATCAACCGATCGAAAAGTTCACCACCGAGGTGATCTGCACGGCGCCCGCCGGGGCGTTCGTGCTGTCGAACGGTGATCTGCGCGACCGGACCGACCTGGCCAACCGCGGCGCCACCCGCTGGCACTACGCGCTCACGCTGCCCCAGCCCGCCTATCTGCTCACGCTCGTCGTCGGCCCTTTCGCAGAGCTTCGCGACCGCGCCGAGAAGACCGGCGTCGACGTCTATGCCTTCTGCGCGCCGGGACGCGAGGCCGACGCGCGCCGCAGCTTCGCCCGCACCGGCGCCATGATCGACCACTTCTCCGAGAAGATCGGCCTGCCCTACCCGCACGCGCGCTACAGCCAGATCACCGTGCCCGAGTTCATCTTCGGCGGGATGGAGAACACCAGCGCCACCACGCTGACCGATCTGACGCTCCTCGACGAGCGGGCCGCGCTCGATCACGACGTCGACGGCCTCGTCTCGCACGAGCTGGCGCACCAGTGGTGGGGCGATCTGCTCACCTGCCGGGAATGGTCCGAGGCCTGGCTGAACGAAGGGTTCGCCACCTACTTCGAGTACGTCTGGCGCGAGCACGCCAAGGGGCGCGACGAGGCCGACCACGAGCTGCTCCTCGACACCGACGGCTACCTGGCCGAGGCCGGGCGCTACCAGCGGCCGGTGGTCTGCCGGCAATACGACGAGCCGATTCATCTCTTCGACGCGCACCTCTACGAAAAGGGGGGCCGCGTGCTGCACATGCTCCGGCACGAGCTGGGCGACGGGCCGTTCTGGCGCGCCATTGGCCACTACGCGCGCAAGCACGCCAAGGGGCTCGGTCGAGACCCGCGATCTGGCGCGCGCGATCGAAGAGGTCACCGGACGCGGGGTCGAGCAGATGCTCGATCGCTGGATCGCGCGCCCCGGTCATCCGGCGCTGGAAGGTCGCTGGAGCTGGGACGAGGAGCGCAAGGTCGGCACGCTGGCCCTGGCCCAGAAGCAGGAGGTCACGCCGGAGACGCCGCTCTACGAGTTTTCGACGACCGTCCGCTTCGAGCTCGACGGCGGCGCGCGCGACGAGCGGGTGAGCGTCCGCGAAGCGGCGCACAACTTCGAGTTCAAGCTGCCGGCGCGGCCGACGCAGGTGATCTTCGATCCGGGCGACGTCCTGCTGAAGACGATCAAGCTCGACAAGAACGCGTCGCTCTGGCGCCGCCAGCTCGCGGCCGCCGAGCTCGGCATCGATCGGGTCCTGGCGGCACGGGCGCTGGCCGATCTCCCCGACCCCGCCAACGTCGCGGCCCTCATCGCGGCGCTGGGCGAGGATCCGTTCTGGGGCGTTCGCGCCGCCGCCGCCCGGGCGCTGGGGCGCACCCGGCGCGATGAGGCGCGCGACGCGCTGATCGCGGCGATGGACGCGCCCGAGCCGCGCGTGCGGCGGGCCGTCGCCGCTGGCCTCGGCGAGCTCACCGGCGACGAGACGGCCGGCCGCGCGCTCGCCGCCAAGCTGCAAGCCGGCGATCGGAGCGTCTTCGTCGAAGCGGAGGTCGCCCTCTCGCTGGGGCGCACGCGATCGCCGCTGGCCGTCGAGCTGCTGCCGCCGTTGGTCGATCGCCCGTCGTTTCAGGCCGTGCTCGCCAGCCGCGCCATCGAGGGGCTCGGCAAGACCGGCGACGAGCGGGCGTTCCCGCTGATTCGCAGCGCCTGGCGCGCGGGCTCGCCCTTTCCGGCCCGACGGGCCGTGGTCGCCGCGCTGGCCGAGCTGGCGCGCGGCACGGGCCTGGCCCGGGCGGCCCGCGAGGCCATCGAAGAGCGGCTGCGCGACGCCGACTTCCGCGTCCGCACCGAGGCCGCGATGGCGCTCGGGCGGCTCGGCCTCGTCGACGCGATCCCCGCCATTCGCAGCGCGCTCAGCGGCGAGCTCGATGGCCGCACCAAGCGGCGGATGAACGAGGCGATCCGCGATCTGGAAGAGGGCGCCCGCCCCGCGGAGGAGGCGCGCCGCCTGCATGACGAGGTCCAGCGCCTGCGCGGCGAGACCGCCAAGCTGCGCGAGCGGATGGACCGACTGGAGGCCCGACTCGGGCCCCCACCCGCGCAGAGCCCGCCGCCCCCCAAGACCAAGCGCCCCCGCCCCATCGCCCGCCGCCGCTCGCGCGGCGTCCGTCCGGTTCGGAGATAGACCTTAGGTCTGCAGCTCGGCGACGACGTCGTGGAAAATCTGGCGGGCGCGCGCCACTTCGCCCCGGGCGATGGAGATGGCGCCGACGACGGGGTGCCCCCCACCGCCGTAGCGTTCGCAGATCTTGTTGATCTCGTGCGTGCGCGGCGTGGGAGCCCAGGGATTCGACCCGACGGAGATCTTTGCCCGCGAGGACGATGAGGTCAGTGCCGACCGAGTACCGCGCCTCGGGAAAAAGATAGTAGGCGATGAACTTGTTGAAGGGGCCGGTCTCTCGGTCAGCCAGGTCGAAGAAGACCACGCCCTTTTCCAGCTTGGCGGCGCCGCGAACGGCCTCGATGTTGCGCTGGTGCTGGTCGAGGAGGACCCCGAGCGGGCCCGTCACGTACGGGTCGGCGGCGATCTCGGCCAGCGGCCGGCTGATGAGATCGCCGATGAACGTCTCCGCCAGCGCGGGATCCCGATTGTTCTCGATGAAGGTCATGAGGCGCAGCGCCGGCTCCTTCAGCTCGACCGCCATCTTGGCGTCCGGGAAGAGCGCGCCGTCGATGATCTCGGCCCAGTGAATCAGCTCGGCGAGCGGCGCCGTGTCGAAGCCGAACTTGGCGGCGACGGTGTCGGCCAGGAACTTGGTGCAGCTCTTGGCCTTGGGATCGTAGAACTTGCGGCCGGTGGCGTCGGCGCGGAAGTGGTCCTCGTCGCCGGGCAGCTGGAACGCCGAGGCGTGGTGGTCGAACCACCAGGTGAGGCGCGGGTCCTGCGAGTAGCGGAAGTCGACGCAGGCGTTCTCGTCGCCGTCGAAGAAGTCGGCGGCGAACGGCTGCGCGTCCCCCTTGTGCTCGAGCGGCCGGTAGAGCGACGTCGAGGGGGCCCTTGGCGATCCGCTCGCGATAGAACCGGGTGAACACCCCCGCGGAGCTGCATCCATCGAAGCAGTTGCCGTGGTACAGCACGCGCAGGCGCATCGATAAGAAGCTAACACGAACTCGCGCGCGGAGAAGGGAGCGGCTAGATTACCCGGCCATGGCCGAGTTCCTCGTCGACCTCAAACGTACTCACGACTGCGGCGCACTTCGCGCCAGCGACGCCGGCACAGCGCGCCGTCCTCTTCGGCTGGGTGGCCGCCCGCCGCGATCACGGCGGCTGCGTCTTCATCGATCTGCGCGACCGTGGAGGTCTCACCCAGATCGTCTTCGAGCCCGAGACCAGCGCCGCGGCGCACACGCAAGCCTCCGAGCTGCGCCGCGAGTTCTGCATCGGCGTGGCGGGGACGATCCGCGAGCGCGGCGGGCACAAGAACCCGAAGCTGCCGACCGGCGACATCGAGCTGGCCGCCGACACGCTGACGATCTTCTCGGTCGCCGAGACGCCCCCCTTCGAGCTGGCGGACGACACGCGCTCGGACGAGACGATCCGTCTCAAGCACCGCTACCTCGATCTGCGGCGCCCGGCGCTGCAGAAGAACTTCATCGCCCGCTCGCAGGTCTATCAGACGACGCGGCGCTACCTGGCCGACAACCGGCTTCCTCGAGATCGAGACGCCGTTCATGGTGAAGTACACGCCGGGCGGCGCGCGCAACTTCCTGGTGCCTTCGCGCCTCAACCCCGGGCAGTTCTACGCGCTCGCCGAGTCGCCGCAGATCTTCAAGCAGCTGTTCATGGTGGCGGGGATGGATCGCTACTTCCAGATCGTCCGCTGCTTCCGCGACGAGGACCTGCGCCTCGATCGCCAGCCGGAGTTCACCCAGATCGATCTCGAGATGAGCTTCGTCACCGAGGACGACGTGCAGAACGTCGTCGAGGGGCTGATGGTCAACGCTCTGGAAGGACGTCCTGGGGATCGACATTCCGCGCCCCTTCCAGCGCCTCACCTACGCCGACGCGACCGGCACTCTACGGCTCGGACAAGCCCGACCTGCGCTTCGAGCTGCCGCTCTGCGATCTGACCGAGGCGGTGCAAGAAGCACGACGGCGGCGGCGTCGGCCTGCTGCAGTCGGCGGTGAACGCGTCCGGCGGCGTGGTCAAAGGGTGGCGGCTGCCGGCCGCCCAGGCCAAGACGCTCTCGCGCGCCGATCTCGAAAAGCTGGAGGAGTTCGCCAAGGGGTTCGGCGCGCGCGGGCCTGGCGCGCGCGCGCATCGGCGCGGACGGCGCCTGGGCGCAGAGCCCGATGAAGACGATCACCGACGACCTGCGCAAGACGATCAACGAGGCCGCCGGGCTCGGCGACGGCGATCTGCTCTTCCTGCAGTTCGGCGCCAAGAAGCTGGTCAACGCCGTCCTCGGCGGCCTGCGCCTGCACCTGGCCGCACAAGCTGGACCTCGTCCCCAAGAACCTCTGGCGGTTCTGCTGGATCACCGACTTCCCGCTCTTCGAGCAGAACGACGAGGGGAAGTTCGTCGCCGCCCACCACCCGTTCACCTCGCCGCACCCCGCCGATCTCGAGCGGCTGGAGAGCGATCCCGGCTCGGTGCGCGCGCGCGCCTACGACCTCGTGCTCAACGGCAACGAGATCGCCGGCGGCTCGATCCGAATTCACCAGTCCGACGTGCAGGCGCGCGTCTTCCGCGCGCTCGGCCTCACCGACAGGAAGCGCAGGCCAAGTTCGGCTTCCTCTTGGAGGCGTTCAAGTTCGGCCCGCCGCCGCACGGCGGGATCGCCGCCGGCGTCGACCGCCTGGCGATGCTCCTCTGCGGCGCCGAGTCGTTGCGCGACGTGATCGCCTTCCCCAAGACGCAAAAGGGGACCGATCTCATGACCGACGCGCCCGGGCCGGTGGTGCGACGTCAGCTCGACGAGCTGCACATCGCGCTCAAGGAATGACCCCCAAGATGACTGAAGGATGAGCGAGGCCGGGCCGGACGCGATCCGCGCGGCCACGCTGGCGCGGCTCGCCTCCGAGCCCTTCGACCTCCTCGTCGTCGGCGGCGGCGCGACCGGCGCGGCGATCGCGCGCGACGCGGCCCTGCGCGGCCTCTCCGTCGCGCTGGTCGACGCCGGCGACTTCGCCGGCCAGACCTCCAGCCACTCCTCGAAGCTGATCCACGGCGGCCTGCGCTACCTGCAGTACGGCGATCTGCCGCTGGTGTTCGAGGGGCTGCGCGAGCGGCGGCGGCTCATGTCGACCGCGCCTCATCTGTGCCGGCCGATCGAGTTCGTCTTCCCGGGTTACCGCGGCGAGAGCCCCGGCCTCGTCACGCTGGGCGCCGGCATCGCGCTCTACAACGCGCTCGGCGCTCTGGCGCCCGCCCGCAGCCAGCCGGCGCCTCGACGCGCACGCGCTCTACGCCCTGTCGCCGCACCTGCGCAGCGCCGGCCTCGAAGGCGCGCAGCTCTACGTCGACTGCCAGACCGACGACGCCCGGCTGGTGCTGGAGAACGTGCTCGACGCCGAAGCCGCGGGCGCCGCGGCCGCCAACCATCTGCGCCGTCGAGCGGATCGCCCGCGATCGCCGCGGCCGCGCGCGGGGCGCGCTGGTGGTCGACGGCCGAGACGGGCGCGCGCGCCGAGATCCAGCGCCCGCCTCGTCGTCAGCGCGACCGGCCCCTTCACCGACGGCTTCCTCGCCGGCGGGCGCCGCCTGCGCCCGACGCTGGGCGTGCACCTGGTGTTCGACGCCGCGCGGGTCCCGCACGGCGGCCGCGCGCTCGTGCTCCGCACGCCGCAGGACAACCGCCTCTACTTCGTCCTGCCCGCCGGGGCGCGCACGATCGTCGGAACGACCGACACCGACTTCGCCCCCGCCGCGTCACCCGGGCGAGGCCCGCGCGATCGGCGACGAGATCCGCGCCCGCGGCGCCGACGTCACCTATCTCCTCGAGGCCGCGCGCCACGCGTTCCCCGCGCTCGGGCTCGGCCCCGACGACGTCGTGTCGACGTTCGCCGGCCTGCGCCCCCTCCTGGCCGGCAACGCGCACACCCCCTCCGAGACCTCGCGCGAGCACGAGATCTCGCGCGACCACCGACGGAATCGTCGTCGTCGCCGGCGGCAAGCTGACCACCCTGCGCCGGATGGCGGAGGAGACCGTCGATCTCGCCGTCGAGACCCTGCGCGCCGCCGGCGTCGAACGGCCGTTCGCCCCCTGCGTGACGGCCACGCGCCCGCTCCCCGGGGCCGGACCGCTCCCCGACGCGCTCGCCGCGCCGGGGCTCCCGCCCGACGTGACGATACGCCTCGGCGATGCCTACGGCAGCGCACGCGGATCGCGTGCTGGCGATCGCCGCCGAGTCGCCCCAGCTCGACGAGCGGATCGATCCCGCCCTCCCCTACCTCTGGGCCGAGATCGTCCACGCGGCCCGCCACGAGCGCGCCCGCGATCTCACCGACCTGCTCGTCCGCCGCGTCCCCGTCTTCCGCGACGCCGCCGATCAGGGCCTCGGCGTGGCCCCGCAGGCGGCGACGCTGGCCGCCGGCGAGCTCGGATGGGACGACGCGCGGCGCGCGAGAGAGCTCACCGGCTACCGCGACGCCGTGGCGGTCTCCCGCCGCTGGCGCCAGGAAATCTAGAGGACCGTCTTCACGCCGTCGATGCCGCGCAAGCGTGCGCGGAGCGCATGGGCCTCGGTGGCGCTGCCGACGCGCACCTCCAGCCGATGGCTGACGTACTTCCCGCCGGACGACGCCTGCCGCTGATGCGATCGCAGCGTGCGCCCCTCAGCCGTGGCGGCCGCGATCACGGCGTCCACGACCGATTGCTCGTTGCGCGCGATCACCGAGAGCGAGAAGTCGCCGGGAAACGCATAGACGGCTTCGATGAGCTCGAGCTCCTGCCGCTCCTCCTCGGCCGGCCCCGGATGGTGGGGTCCGTTGGGCGCGGGGCCGTCGCTCAATTGACGCTGCTCGCGACCTTCTGACGTGCGGTGGTCCGCTGGAGATCGGCGGCGGCGCGCGCCTGTCCGTACGGCAGCGGCTTGTCGGTGCGCAGGACCTGCACCGGCAGGATCACGCGCATCGAGGCGGGCAGCGGCTCGAAGAACCAGGTCGACACCACATCCGACATGCACTGCTCGACCGGGCAGTCGGCGCTGTAGGTCGAGCGCGCGATCCAGTGGTCGCGCATCTCCCCCTCCCGCGACAGCGACACGCCGACGCCGACGTAACCCGAGTGCTGGCAGGAGATCGGCAGGACGTCGAAGCACTGGTGGAGCGAGCGCGCCTGCATCTGCGCCTCGGCGCGCAGCGCCTTTTCGATCTCCCAGGGCGTGGCCCGCGTGGAGATGGCCGACTTCATGTCAGCATCAGCGATCTGCGCGCCGACCGGCACGGCGCAGAAGATGCTCGCCAGCGCCGCCAGCTCCAGCGGGAGCAGCGCGCGGCGGGCAAAGCGGCGGACGAAGCCGGCCGGCTGCGCGGGCGGCGGCCCGACGTCAGCGAAGGCGCGAACCACGAACGTCGCCGGCCCGAAGACCACCTCGGCGCGCATGCCGATCTCGAGCGGAAGGTCGGTCCCCCGTTCCTCGCGGGCCAGCCCCTCGACCGCCATCGGCGCCCGGTCGCCGTCGATGCGGCCGGTAAAGCCGGGGACGATCGCCAGCCGGTAACCGCCGGGCGTCCGGCGCACGAGCGGGAGCGCCAGCGCCGAGAACGCGTCATCGTCGATGGCCGCCCCGATGTTGTAGGAGCGGGCACGGTGCGCGGCGCGGGTCGCCGCGAGCGCCGCAGCGCCGAAGCAGACCGCGGCCCAAAGGCCGAAATACGTCGGGATGAAGAGCACCCGGTGCGCCGCCAGCATCGCCGCGGCGACGATCGCCGCCGCCGCCGACGACATGAGCGCGACCAGGCCGAACGCGGCGAGCGCGCTGCGCCACTCGCTGCGCCTCGACAGGCGCCGCACCGAAACCACCTCACCGTTGATGAGATACGCGATCTCGATCGACTGGGACTGCTTCACGGCTGACCTCGGAGCCGTAGCATAGCAGCCCATTCGAAAACGAGGAGAACGGATAACGCGAGAACGAGCCGATCGACGCGCCTGCAAAACATCTTTCGCACCCAGGCCGAGGCCTGCCCCATTGCGCGCGGCCCCTCCTGTGACGCCCCGGTCACGTCTGTTCGTCGGGAAAACCACGGTTCTCGCGATTTCGAGGGCCCGAAACCCCGGCCGCACGGTGCGTAGCCGGCTTCGCGCCAGACTCCTGTTTCGTGGATAAGTAGCTAATATTTTCGACGTGTTACACGGCAATTGAATCTGGCATGTCCCGTGCTAGAAATCGCGGCGACCTTCTGGGAGGAGGGTTCCAAATGGCACAGGCCGTAACGCAAACGACATCTGTCACGAACATCAACGCGCAGGCCGCCGCTGTTATCCCGGCTGCCCCGGCTCCGAACCGAGAGAAAGCGCTGCAGATTCTCTCGAAGTCCATCTACAAGGAGCTCCGCGAAAACGGCTACGAGCCGAAGCAGATTGTGGCGCTCGCGAGCGAGATCATCAGCCTCGTCACCACGGACCTCGATCTGGACTAATTTTCTAGCTTTTCCAGGCCTGTTCTAGCATTCTTCGCGCGCCCCGACGGGCGCGCTTTTTTTTGTCCAAAGCGTTCCAGCGGTCGGCAAAACGAGAGCTTTCGAGATGGGCATCAAGACGATTTCGGAGTTGGACATCGCCGGCCGGCGACTCTTCATCCGTGTCGACTTCAATGTCCCGCTCGACCCCGAAGGGAAGGTCTCGGACGACACCCGCATCCGGGAGAGCCTGCCGACCATCAAGCTGGCGCATCGAAAAGGGGGCGCGCGTCGTCCTCGCGTCGCACCTCGGCCGCCCCAAGGGGAAGGTCGACAAGAAGTACACGCTCGAGCCGGTCGCCGCGCGGCTGGCGGAGCTGCTCGACGCCGACGTCGCGCTGACCGACGAGCCGGTGGGCGACGGCGCCCGCAAGGTGGTCAACGATCTGCGCGCCGGCGCCGTGGCGCTGCTGGAGAACCTGCGCTTCTCCCCGGCCGAGGAGGCCAACGACGAGACGTTCTCGCGCGAGCTCGCCAGCTACGCCGACGTCTACGTCAACGACGCCTTCGGCACCGCGCACCGCGCGCACGCCTCCACGGCTGGCATCACCAGGTTCGTCGCCGCCAAGGGGATGGGCCTCCTCATGGAGCGCGAGGTGAAGTTCCTCGGCAAGCTGCTCGGCGACGTCGAGCGGCCGTTCGTGGCGATCATCGGCGGCGCCAAGGTCTCCGACAAGATCGGCGTGCTCGACAACCTGCTCGAGCGGGTCGACCAGATGCTGATCGGCGGCGCGATGGCCAACACCTTCCTCAAGGCGAAGGGCGGCCACCTCGGGCGCTCGCTGGTGGAGGAGGACAAGCTGGCCCTGGCCCGCGCCTTCCTCAAGAAGGCCGAGGAGTCGAACGTCGACGTTCTCCTGCCGCGCGACGTGGTGGCCGCCGCCGGCATCAAGTCGGACGCGGGACGCGTGGTCCAGGCGATGATGGTGCCCGAGGATCTGGCGGCGCTGGACATCGGCCCCGAGACGGCGCGCGGCTTCGCCGACGCCATCGCCCGCGCCAAGACCATCTTCTGGAACGGCCCGATGGGCGTGTTCGAGTCGGCGCCGTTCGCCGGCGGGACGATGGCGGTGGCCAAGGCGGTGGCCGAGGCGCCGGGCGCTCTGTCCGTGGTCGGCGGTGGCGATTCGGTCGCGGCCATCCACAAGAGCGGCCTCGGCGACAAGATCACCCACATCTCCACCGGTGGCGGCGCTTCCCTGGAGTTCCTGGAGGGGAAGAAGCTCCCCGGCCTGGCGGCGCTCGAACAAGGCTAGAAGAAGAGGATCCAATGGCGAGCACGCGGCGGGCATTTTTTTGCGGCAACTGGAAGCTCAACGGCTCGATCGCCGAGTCGTTGACGCTGGCCACCGACGTGCGCAACGGCGTGGCGGCGGTGCGCGAGGTCGACGTCGCCGTGGCGCCCAGCTTCACGGCGCTCCACGCGGTGGCCAAGCGGCTCGAAGACGGTCCGGTCATGGTGGCGGCCCAGGACTGCTTCTGGGAGGAGAAAGGTGCGTTCACCGGCGAGGTGGCGCCCTCGCAGCTCGCCGACGCCGGCTGCAAGCTGGTGATCGTCGGTCACTCCGAGCGGCGGCAGCTGTTCGGCGAGCTGGACGCGGCCGTCAACCTCAAGTCGCGCGCGGCGCTGCGCGCGGGTCTGGCGCCCGTCATCTGCATCGGCGAGACGCTGGCGGAGCGCGACGCGGGCGAGACTCTCGGCCGCATCCAGGCGCAGCTCGACGGCGCCCTCGTCGACATGACCGACGCCGAGCTGGAGCGGATCGTGATCGCCTACGAGCCGGTCTGGGCGATCGGCACCGGTCGCAACGCGACCCCGGCGCAGGCGCAAGAGGTGCATCGCTTCATTCGCGCCCGCTTCGCGATGCGCGCGCCCGCGTTGGCGCCCAAGCTTCGCATTCTCTACGGTGGCAGCGTCAAGCCCGACAACATCCGCGCGCTGATGGCCGAGGAGGACGTCGACGGCGGCCTGGTCGGCGGCGCCTCGCTGTCGGCTGAATCGTTCATTCGTCTTGTGAAAGAGGGCTCCGCGTCATGATCACGTTTCTGACTGTCCTTCACGTCATCGTCTGCCTGTTCCTCATCCTGGTCGTCCTGCTGCAAGCCGGAAAGGGCGGCGGCATGGGGATCGCGTTCGGCGGCGGCGGCGGCAGCCAAACTGTCTTCGGCTCGTCGGGCGCGGGGAACTTCCTGACCCGGCTCACGTCGATCACGGCGTTTCTCTTCCTGCTGACGTCGCTCGGGCTGGCGCACTTCTCCAGCCAGCAGGACTCGCGGCGGCTGCAGAGGCTGGCGGAGCGCAAGTCGGTCGAGAAGAAGGCCGACGACGCCCGGGCCGAGAAGCTGAAGATGGACCTCGAGAAAGCGCGCGAGAGCGTCCAGAAGACGGCCGGCGGCGCGGCGGCCGGGGCAGCTGCGCCCGCGACCGGCGAACCGTCTGCCCCCGTGGCGCCTGCCAAGGACGAGGCCAAGCCGGCCCCGAAGGCCAAGGCCGAGAGCAAGGCCGCGGGCAAGGACGAGGGCACGACCGCCGAAAAGCCGGCCGCGACGACGCGCAAGCGCAAGCACGCCGTTCCCACCGAGGGCGCGCCTGCCGGCGAGGCCCCCAAGGCCGAAAAGCCGGCCGAGCCGGCACCGGCGCCCGCGAACCCGTAGACTACCGGGCGGGCACCATGCCGCTTCCGTTCGTCAAAGCCGAGGGGACCGGGAACGACTTCGTCGTCGTCGATTTGCGCCCCGGTCAGCCGGCCACGCGCCAGCTCGATCATGCCGCCCGCTCGCCGGAGGATCCGGCGACCGTCCGAGAGATCTGCGATCGCCACTTCGGCGTCGGCGCTGACGGCGTCCTGGCGATCCTGCCGAGCGCCACCGGCGACGCGCGCATGCGTGTGCTCAACGCCGACGGCAGCGAGGCCGAGATGTGCGGCAACGGCCTGCGCTGCGTGGCCAAGGTGCTCTACGAATCCGACCCGACTCTGCGCCGCCCGACGCTGCGGATCGAGACCGGCGCCGGCGTCCTCACCTGCACGCTGGAGATCGCCAACGGCGTCGTCACCCACGTGACCGAGGAGATGGGGCGCCCTCGCCTCACCCGCAGCGAGATCCCGCTTTCGCCCGGCGGCGACAGCCGCGCGCTGCGCGAGACGATCCGCGCGCGCGAGCGCGACTTCCGCTTCACGGCCGTCTCGATGGGGAACCCCCACGCGGTGATCTTCGTCGACGGCGACGACGACCTGCGCGCGCTGGCCGAGACCTACGGCCCGGTGCTCGAGGTGGCCGACAGATTCCCCCGCCGCACCAACGTCGAGTTCGCCCGCGTGCGCGGCAGCGCGATCGATCTGGTCGTCTGGGAGCGCGGCAGCGGCCTCACCCTCGCCTGCGGCACCGGCGCCTGCGCCACCGTCGTCGCCGCCTGCCTCGAGGAGCGCCTCGCGCCCGGCGCCGAGACGCCCGTGCACCTGCCCGGCGGTACGCTGTCGATCACCGTGGCGCCCGACTACGCCGGCGTGCGGCTGCGCGGTCCAGCGCGGATCGCCTTCACCGGAACGCTCGCGCTCTAGCTCTGGCGATCGGGCTGCCGGTCGCGCTCAGGGGTGAACAGCGTCACCGGCTCGACCTTGCCGCGGATGTTCATCGGCGCGAGCGCCCGGAAGGCGTGGCGAGCGGCGGCGCTCCGGCGCGTGGTCTCCGAGGCAAGAATGGGCGCGCCGGCCGCCTTCGTCAGCCCTTCGATCCGCGCGGCCACGTTCACGGTGTCGCCGATCGCCGTGTAGTCGAGGCGATGCTGGGGCGAACCGATGTCTCCCACCACGGCGACGCCGGTGTGAAGGCCGACGCCGATCTTCAAAGGCGGGGCGCCGCGGGCGGCGCGGACGGCGTTGAGCGCGTCGAGCTCGTCGATCATCGCCAGCGCGCAATCGACGGCGTTGGCGGCGTGGTCGCTGTCCGGGATCGGCGCCCCGAAGTAGGCCATGATCCCGTCGCCCATGAACTTGTCCAGCGTGCCGCCGTGCTGGAACACCTTGTCGACCATCCGCCCGTAGTACTCGTTGAGCATGCGGACCACCTCGACTGGCGGCAGCGCCGCCGAGGTGGCGGTGAAGTCGCGGATGTCCGAGAAGAGCACGGTCAGCTCCTGCGCCTCGGGCTTGGCCTCGCCCTCGCGCTGGCTCTGCAGCCGCTCGGCCACCGACGGCGAGAAGTAACGCCCCAGCCGCTCGCGCTTGCGCTGCTCCTCCGCGACGTTTCCCACGAGCGCCCGCACGCGCGCGACGAGGTGCGCGGCGACCGCAGCCGCGCAGCCGAGCACCACGATCGACGCCGCCCAGGCGCCCGGACGGATTCCAGCCTCGCGCTGCAGCAACACCTCGGCGAGCGCCGAGACGGCGGCGACCAGCGTCGTCTGCCGCCGGCTCAGCGACAGCGTGCTCAGCAAGACGAGCAGCACGAAGATCCCCAGCGCGAACCCCGCCACGCCGCCCGGTGACGGCGACACCGGCACCGACAGCCACTGGGCGACGAAGACCAACGGCACGTCGAGCACGGCCACGGCGAACCCGGCCCAGATCGCCGCGCGATCCGAGCGGCGCACGGCGATCGCCAGCAGCGCCGCGCCGACCGCGTACGTCGCGAACACCGGAACCATCACCCGCCAGTCGGCCTGCGCGCCGCCGTAGGCGACCGCGAGGACCAGCACCAGGACCGTGGCCACACCGGCGAGCCGCACGCGCGCCAGCATCCGCCCGGCGCGTGCCCGCTGCTGTTCGAGCGCGCGCGCCAGCGGTGAAGCTGCCGGTGAGCCTGCGGCGACGCTCGGTGCGCTCACGCAGCGATTATCCTCCGGTCGCCCCGTCCGTCCAATGCGCGCGGTCTTGCCGCGGCCGAGGATGCAACGGCGTCAGAAGAGCGTCCCCTGCGGGCGGCTCGGCGGCGGCAGCCCGAGGTGGTCGTAGGCGCGCTTGGTGATCTGGCGGCCGCGCGGCGTGCGGATCAGGAAGCCCTCCTGAATCAGATAGGGCTCGTAGACGAACTCCAGCGTGTCGCGGTCCTCGGCGAGCGACGCCGCGAGCGAGTCGATGCCGACGGGGCCGCCGTCGAAGCGCTTGACGATCGTCGACAGGATCCGGCGGTCGCCGGCGTCGAGGCCCGCCGCGTCGACCTCCAGGCGGCCGAGCGCGTACTCGGCGACGTCGCGGGTGACGCGCCCGTCGCCGCGCACGTCGGCGAAGTCGCGGATGCGGCGCAACAGCCGATTGGCGATGCGGGGCGTGCCGCGCGCGCGGCGGCCGATCTCCTCGGCGCCGGCGTCGTCGATCGGGATCTCGAGCAGGCGCGCCGAGCGGCGCACGATCGTCGTCAGCTCCTCGGCCGAATAGAAGGCGAACGTCTCGACGATCCCGAAGCGCGACAGCAGCGGCGAGCCGAGCTGGCCGGTGCGGGTGGTGGCGCCGACCAGCGTGAAGCGCTCGATCGGCAGCGGGATGGCGCGCGCGCCGGCGCCGGTGCCGGTGACGAGCTCGATGCGGAAGTCCTCCATCGCCGGGTAGAGGACTCTCTCGATCACCGGCTGCAGCCGGTGGATCTCGTCGATGAACAGCACGTCGCCGCGTCCGAGCGACGTGAGGATGCCGGCCAGGTCGCCCTTGCGCTCCAGCGCCGGGCCGGACGTCACGCGCACCTCGGACCCCATCTCGCGCGCCAGGAGATAGGCGAGCGTGGTCTTGCCGAGCCCGGGCGGGCCGGAGAGGAGCACGTGATCGAGCGCGTCGCCGCGCTTGCGCGCCGCCTGGACGTAGACCGCCAGGTTGTCGGCGACCTTCTTCTGGCCGACGAACTCGGCGAAGCTGCGCGGCCGCAGCGCCGCGTCGTCGTCGAGCTCGCGCGCGCCCTCCCCTGCCCCGGCCGACAGCACGCGCGGCTCGGGCATCGGCTCGCCCGCCTGACCCGGCTCGTCCTCGTGTCGTTTGCGCGCCACGCTCTATTGCCTCCGCAGCGCGCCCAGCGCCTCGCGCACCAGATCGGCGACGGGGCGCGCCGGGTCGAGGCGCTCGAGCAGCGGCTCGATCTCGCCCGGCCTTGTATCCGAGCTGGACCAGCGCGCCGTACACGTCGCCGAGCGGCCCGCTCGGCGGCTCCCCGCGCGCCGGTGCGGACGCGACGACCACACCCTTCCCCACCGGCAAGGTCAGGATCTTCTCGCGCAGCTCCAGCGCCAGCCGCTCGGCGGTCTTGCGCCCCACCCCTTTGACCTGCGTCAGCCGCGCGACGTCGCCGGTGGCGATGGCGCGCACCAACTCGCCCGGCTCGATGCCCGCCAGGATCGCCAGCGCCACGCGCGGCCCGACCCCCTGCACGCTGATCAGCGTCTGGAACAGACCGCGCTCGCCCACGTCCGCGAAGCCGTACAGGCGCAGCGGCTCGTCCTTGACGAAGTGCGCGTGGATGTGCAGCTGGGTGGTGCTCCCGACTGCCGGCAAGACGACCGCGGTCGCCGCGCTGACGATGACCTGATAGCCGACGCCGGCGGCGTCGATCACGGCGACTGTCGGCCGTCGCCTCCAGCAGCGGCCCGCGCAGGAAGGCGATCATCGAACGCCCCGCAACGCGCGAGGCCGCCGCTCGGGCACGATGCTTCTGGCGTGGCAGATGGCGATCGCCAGCGCGTCGGCGGCGTCGGGCTCGGGCGTGCGGCGCAGCGACAGCAGCGCGCGCACCAGAAAGCCGATCTGCTCCTTGGTCGCGCGTCCGTGGCCGACGACCGACTTCTTGACGGTCGCGGGCGGGTAGCCGGTCACCGTCAGCCCGTGCTCGGCGGCGACGAACAGCGCCACGCCGCGCGCCTCGCCCAGCGCCAGCGTCGACTGCACGTTGACGCCGAAGAACGCCTCCTCCATCGCCACGACGTCGGGGCGGACCTCTTCGATGAGCTCGCGCAGCCCGCGCCCGATCTCCCCGAGACGGACCGCGCGCGGATCGCGCGCGCGGCGCCGAGATGACGCCGCACTCGACGTAAGCGACCGTGGCGCCGCCCCGGGCGCACTCCACCACCCCATATCCGAGCCGCAGCGACCCGGGATCGATGCCGAGGATGCGGACCGCCGCGCGCTCAGACGCCCGCGGCGCGCCCCGTCCCGGCATCGAATGCGCGCTCAGCCGACGCTCTCCAGGACGGACTCGTCGACGTCCATGTTCGAGTAGACGTTCTGCACGTCGTCGTTGTCTTCCAGCACGGCGACCAGCTTCACGGCGACCTCGGCGTCCCTGCCGGTCAGCTTCACGACGGTTTGCGGGACCATGGTGACCTCGGCCTGGTGCGGCTCGGGGAGCCCGCCCTTCTTCAGCCCTTCGCGGACGGCCTCGAAGCTCTTGGGGTCGGTCACCACGATCAGCGACTCCCCCTCGGTCTTGATGTCCTCGGCCCCGAGCTCGATCGCCAGCTCGGTCACCTTGTCCTCGTCGACCGCGGCCGCCTCGTAGACGATCATCCCCTGCTTCTTGAACATGTAGGCGACCGAGCCGGAGGCGCCCAGGTTGCCGCCGTGGCGCGCGATGAGGCTGCGGACCTCGCCGGCCGTCCGGTTGCGGTTGTCGGTCATGATCTCGGCCAGCACCGCCGTGCCGCCGGGGCCGAAGATCTCGTAGTTGAACTCCTCGTAGCTGACCCCCTCGAGATCGCCGGTCCCCTTCTTGATGGCGCGATCGATGGTGTCGTTCGGCATGTTCTCGGCGCGGGCCTTGTCGACCGCCGTCCGCAGGCGCGGGTTGCCGTTGATGTCACCGCCGCCGGAGCGCGCCGAGACCGTCAGCTCTTTGATGAGCTTGGTCCAGACCTTCGACTTCTTGGAGTCGGAAGCCTCTTTCTTGTGCTTGATCTTGCTCCACCGATTGTGACCAGACATGGCGCCTATCATAGTCACGGCGCTCGCGCCGGCAGCCAACTTTTTCGCTAGGAGCGCGTGCCGAAGGCACGGTGAGCGAAGCGAACCATGCGCGACGACGTGCCGCCGGAGGCGGCCTCAGGATGGCCAGGGCGAACCGGGCGGCCCGAACCGCGTTTCCCCGGGAAATCTCAAGCCAAATTCGGCCTCCAGCAGGGCCAGAAGCGCCTCCGCCGAGGCGACCGGACGCGCCTCCGCCCGCCCGTCCCGGCCGCGAATCTTGAGCTCGCCGTCGACCAGCGTCAGGCGGCGGCCGTCGGGCGCGGCGCGGGCCACGATGAGGCGGTTCTTGAAGTGCGACCCGGGGTGCGCGCTGGTGAACCAGTTGGCCACCTCGCGATCGATGGGCGGCATGTCGTCGTAGGTGAACTCGTAGACGTCGGTCCAGGCGCCGCCGAGGAGGGCCTGGTGGAACCATCGTCCCTCTTCCCGGATGATCCGCCGCGGCTCGTGCGGCGTCGCCTGCTCCCCCTGGGCGTCCAGGCGAATCGCCGAGGTGAGTGAGAGCCCGCCCACCCCGACGTCGGTCAACCAGCGCGCGCCGTCGATCTCGACCTGCAGGAACATGTGTGTGCGCGGTGGCGTGTCGGCACGCGCGCGATCGATCCGGACGCGGGCGCCGCGAGGCTGGACGCGGAACCCCATCGCCTGCAGCACCTGGAGAAAAAGACCGTTCTGCTCGAAGCAGTAGCCGCCCCGTCCTCGCCGCACCAATTTGTCGAAGACCGCCTCCGCCCCGAGCTCGATCGGGCGACCGAGCAGCACGTCCAGGTTCTCGAACGGGATCGCCTGCGTGTGGGCGGCCGTGAGCGCGTGCAGCGTCGCCAGCGTCGGCGCGCGCGGCCCGGCATACCTGATTCGGGCGAAATAGGCGTCGAGGTCGAACATCTCCGGAAGCGCGAACGTACCAGCAAGCGACAATGCCGCAAGGCCGCCTCAGGGCGGCCCCGACCCCGGCGTGGGCGGCAACGGGGTGTGGTTCCAGGCGCTGGAGCTGTCGCAGGCGGTCTGGACCAGTCGGTGGACGGCGTGGCCGTTCCAGCTTCCGGCCGAGACCGAGACCCAGCCGCCATAGCTGGAGACGACGGCATCCCCCACGACCAGCTGCACGGCCTCACCCGAGTTGGACAGCCCGTCGGCGCCGAGCCGCGTGTCGACGCGCAGCAGCAGCGTCCCGGCGCGGGGCGCGGGATCGCTGCCCTCGTTGGGATCGTACGTCGCGGTGACGACCAGCGCGTAACCGCCCGCCGCCAGCGTCTCGGACGGCAGATCGTCGCCCCCCTTGCTGTCCTGCAGCCGCAGACCGCCGAGCGGCACGTCGGCGTCGCCGAGATTGCGCAGCTCGACGTACTCCTGTTGCGGCTCGGGACCGGCCGGATTGGCCAGCACCTCGGTGATGGCGACGGGCGGCAGCGCGACCGGCGTCGTGAAGGCGAGCGGCGCCGAGGCCGCCGCGTTGCCCGCCAGATCGGTCGCGCGCACGGTGACGGTCGCGGCGGTCGACGGCGGCAGCGCTCCGAGCGGAATGCCGACGTCGAAGCTGGTCGCACCCGCGCCGGCCGGCGTGTCGATCTCGACGCCGCCGGCCTCGACGACGATGGTTCCGGTCGCCGGCTCATCGGTCGCGAAGCTGACGTCGAGGCACGGGCCGGCCGAGGCGGCCGCGACGCCAGACAGAACAGGCGGCGTCACGTCGGGCGCGTCGGCATCCTCGAACACGCCGATCGTTCCGGCGGCCACCACCGCGCCGCTGGCGTCGACCGCCCCTGCCGCGATCGAGACGGCGCACGAGGTGCTGGGCGGCAGGCTCCCCGTGAGATCGACACGGTAGCAGGCCCCACCCCCTCCGTCGGTGCAGGGGGTCTCGGCAGGCGCCGAGGCCGGCACCGGCGCGCTTTGCCCGTTGCACACGACGAGGCCGCCCGTCCCCCAGCTGACGGCGGCCGGAAAGCGGACCACGACCCCCGCCAGGTTCAGCGGCACCCCTGTCGCTCCCGCGGCGGGATCGACCAGCGTGGCGCCCGCCGGCCCGGTGGGCACGGGTGGGGTCGCGCCGGTCGCGGTCACGTCGGTGAGGTCGGTCTCGGGCGTGCAAGCGACATCGAAAAAGGTGAGAAGGACGGGAACCAGAAGTGTGACGGAGGCGCGCATGCCCCGGATTGTCGGACGGCGCTCGCCAAGGTTGTCCGCGTGGTAAAAGCCCCGCCGATGTCGTCGACGCCCGAGCTGCCCGATCTCCTGTTGGCCTCGGCGTCTCCGCGCCGGCGCGAGCTCTTGCAGCGCATGGGCCTCGTGCTGGAGGTCGTCCCGGCGGACGTCGACGAGACGCCCCAGCCCGGCGAAAAGCCGGGCGACTACGCCCGCCGGGTCGCCGCCGCCAAGTGCGACGCCGTGGCCGAGGGCCTGCCGCCCGAGCGCCAGCTGGCGGTGCTCGGCGCCGACACGACGGTGGTCATCGAGAACGCCATCCTCGGCAAGCCCGCCGACGCCGAGGGGGCACGGGCAATGCTGGGGCGACTGGCCGGGCGGCGGCACGAGGTCGTCACCGCCTACACGCTCCGTTTTGGCGCACGCCGCCTCGACCGCGCCGTGACGACGATGGTGGCGATGCGGGCACTGCAGCCGGCGGAGGTCGACGCCTACGTCGCGTCGGGCGAGTGGCGCGACAAGGCGGGCGGCTACGCGGTGCAGGGGATCGCGGCCGCGTTCATCACCGAGCTGCGCGGGTCCTTGACCAACGTGATCGGCCTGCCGCTCGCCGAGGTGCTGGCCGATCTGCTGGCGCTCGGCGCGTTGCCGCGCTATCCGGCGGCCGGCTTCGGCGCCTCGTCCACGGACTGATGGAATCGATGACGCGCGCGCAGGCGATCGCGGACGGGCTCGCCCAGGTTCGGGAGCGAATCGCCGCCGCCGAGCGGGCCGCCGGCCGCGCGCCCGGCTCGGTGCGTCTCCTGGCGGTCAGCAAGAAGATGACCGCCGACGACGTGCGCGCCGCTCTCGCCGCCGGCCAGCGCGCGTTCGGCGAGAACTACGCGCAGGAGATGCGCGACAAGCGGGCGGCGCTGGCCGGTGAGGCGCAGCCGCCCGAGTGGCACTACATCGGCCCGCTGCAGAGCAACAAGGTGAAGTACGTCGCCGGGCAGGTTGCGCTGGCGCACACCGTCGATTCGGCGGCGCTGCTCGAGGCAATCGAGGCGCGCGGCGTGCCGCAAGCCTGTCTCGTGCAGGTCAACGTCGCCGGCGAGGCCCAGAAGCGCGGCATCGCGCCCGGCGATCTTCCGGCGCTGCTCGACCGGTTCGCGACGATGGCGCACGTGACCTGCGCGGGCCTGATGGTGATCCCGCCGTTCACCGAGAACCCCGACGACGCGCGCCCGCACTTCGCGGCGCTGCGCGCGCTGCGCGACCGGGAGGCCGCCACCGCCCGCCCGCACGTCGCGCTCCGCGAGCTGTCGATGGGGATGAGCGGCGACCTCGAGGCCGCCATCGCCGAGGGGGCGACCATCGTCCGCGTCGGCACCGCCATCTTCGGCGCCCGCGGCTTGGCCGAGACGCAAAACTAACCTACCATCGTGCGATGCTGTCAGCGGCCGCGGCCGACCGGCTTCTGTGGGTCATTGCCGGCGTCGTCGCGCTCTCGATCCTGCTCCCGGCTCTCCTTTTCAGGCTGGCGCCGGTGCGCCTGCGAAACAGAGTGGACGACGACCCCACCCTGGCTGGGCCTCCGCCGGCCGACCACGATTACCGGCGCCGCTATCAACAGTTCGCGGCGCTCGCGTTTCGCCCGTTGGGACGAACCTTTGAGACGTGTTGGTTCCAGAGCCCCATCAAGCCCTATTGGCGATCTCTTCAGGGCATGCGCTGGTTGACCAGCGAAGACGGACTGACCTTCGTCAGCTTCCACCGCCTCGTCGCCGATGAGCCGGTCAGGTTCGGCGCGGCCTCGTACTTCGCGGGTGGGGGCATGTTGCGGACGACCTGCCCGGGCGTGACGGGCCGCGTGCGGGTCGACGAGGAGGCCCGTGAGTGGCGAACCGAGCTGCGCGACGTCGACCCAGAGCAGCTCCTCCGCCGGCATCAGCAGGATCTCCTCGGGATCTGTCTCCGGCGAAAGCTGGCGCCGAAGAGCATGACACTGGCCGAAATCGCTGCCGCCGAGGTCGCTCAGGCGCGACGGGCGATCGGGCGGCTTGGAGGGTGGGCCTACAAGTTCATCTTCACCTACTTCGTCGCGCCCGCTCTGTTGACGTTTGCGCTGGTGAACCGCGACTCGTCACTGCACCATCCCGCCGCCGCAATCTGCGTGGGAGCGTCCGTCTTCGCGGTGATGCGCCTGATTGTTCTTCCGCTGAAACGTCACAGCCGCGCGCTCGCCACCCACGCGACCAAGCCGTGACTCAGGGGAACCGGCCCGCCGAGACCAGCAGGTCGAGGCGGGCCTGGCGCGACAGGTCCTCGGCCTGGGCGGTGGCGGTGTCGGCGTCGCGGGCCTGCCGGGCGGCGTCCAGCACCTCGATGTTCGTGCTGGCGCCGGCGCGGTAGGCCAGCGTCGCCAGGTCGTAGGCCCGGTGGGCGAGGCGCGCGGCGTCGCGCGCCGAGCCGAGACCCTGGTCGGCGCGCAGCATCTCCTCGAAGCTGACCCGCACGTCCGACTGCGCCTGCCGTAGCCCCGCGTCGAGGTTGGCGCGCGACTCGGCGTAGAGCGCGTCCCGCTCGTGCGACACGCCCGACCGCTGGCCGCCGTCGTAAATCGGCAGCGACAGGACCACCTGGGCCTGCCAGCCCGTTCCTGGCTGAAGCACGGTGGGCGGGCGTTGAATGAACGGCTCGCCGACGAGGCTCAGGAACGGCGCGTAGAAGGCCCAGACGTCGTCGGCGGCCTGCTTCGCGGTGACCACCTTCTCCGACAGGACCCTGATGTCCGGGCGGCGTGAAGGTGCCTCCTGCAGCGCGCTCCCCAGCGACGGCATGGCGCCGAGGTCGACCTCGTCGACCGAATCGACCGGCGCCGCGGCGGCCAGCAACACGCCGAGCGCCTCCCGGGCGTGCGCCAGACCGTAGTACGTCTGTTGCACCTGAACGTCGACGCTGGCCAGATCCTGCTGCGCCCGCACCTCGTCGATGCTGCGCCCGATCCCGCCGACGAACCGCGTGTGCGCGTAGTCGAAATGGTCCTTGGCGTTGGCGCGCGCCGTCTCGGCGGCGGCGATGAGCCGGTGCTGCGTCACCACGGTCAGGTAGGCGCGCGCCGTCGCCTGCGCGACCTGCCGGCGCACGTCGGCCGCGCTCGCCTCGGCGATGCGGCGGTTGTCCTTGGCCAGCCGGGTGTTGACCCAGGCCGGCGCCGAGATCAGCGGGACGGTCAGCGTCAGGTTGGCGGACACCTCGTTGATCGACAGCTCCCGGACGCCGTTGAAGACGCGATCGTGATCGAGCCGGGTGTAGGCGGCGTAGGCGTTCAGCGTCGGATACCAGCCGGAGCGCGCCTCTTTGATCAGCCCGTCGGCGCGATCGATCTCGGAGAGCGCCACGGCGACCGACGGGTTACGGCCGAGCGCGCGCGAGACCGCATCGCCCAGGGTGATCCTTTCCGGTGCTGGCTCCGGCGGCTGGGGGGCCGGGGCCTCGGGCGCCGCCGTCTCGGCCGCCGCGGCGGTGATCGCCAGGGCAAACGCAACGGCTCCGAACGCCGCGCCGACGGTGCGGCGGTGATGGCGCGATCCCGGATCCAGCAACCTCATCCGGCCTCTCTATAGCAGACCATGCGGGCGGCGAGACAGACCTCCGCGCGCCGGACGATCCGGGGTAGACCATGGGCGTGGCGGCCCTGATTTCGACCGTGCTGCTGGCGGGCGTCCTGCTCGCCTGGCTGCGCTTCGCCTGGATCTGGGCTCGCGTCGGCCGGCTGCCTGACCTGGCGCGCGAAGCGAACGAGCTTCCGGAGGGGACCGCCTGGCCGCGGATCTCGGTCGTGGTCGCCTGCCGGAACGAAGAGGCCGGGGTCCGCAGGGCGATCACCTCGTTGCTGGCGCAAGACTATCCCTCCTACGAAGTGGTCGTGGTCGATGACCGGTCGAACGACGCCACCGGCGAGATCCTGCGGCAGGTCGCCACCGAACACCCGGCCCTGCGCGTGGTGCGCGTCGACGAGCTGCCGGCCGGGTGGCTCGGGAAGACCAACGCCCTTCAGCGGGGCGCCGTGGGGGCGAGCGGCGATTGGCTGCTCTTCACCGACGCCGACGTGGTGTTCGCGCCGGACTGTCTGCGTCGCGCCATGGTCTGGGCGCTCCGCGACGGGCTCGGGCACGCGGTGGCGCTCCCGCACTTCGTCGCGCCCGGGTTTGTCGAACGAAGCTTCGTGTCGCTGTTCGGGATGTTTTTGCTGCTCGACCTGCGGGTCGACGATCTGGGCCGCGCCGGCAGCCGCGCGCACGTCGGCGTCGGCGCCTTCAACCTGGTCCGGCGCGACGCCTACCTGTCGATCGGTGGGCACGAGCGCTTGCGGCTGGAGGTCGCCGACGACGTGAAGCTCGGTCTGGTCCTGCGGCGGAGCGGCGTGCGTCAGGGGTGCGCCTACTCCGGGGGCCTCGTGCGCGTGCGCTGGCAGCAGGGATTCGTGGCGTCGATGCGGGGCCTGGTGAAGAACTTCTTCGCCGGCCTCGAGTTTCGCTGGCTGGGGACGCTGCGAACGCTGCTGCTGGTCCCGCTCGCCACGACCTTCCCGGCGCTCTGCCTCGCGCTCGGCCCGGGCACCAGCGTCCGGCTGCTGGCGGCGGCGGCCTTCGCGGTGCCGGTCGTGTTGCAGGGCGCGAACGCGCGCCGTCTGGCGGGCGGCCGCGGGACCGAAGGTCTGCTGCTGCCGTTCGCGGGAATCTGCCTGGCGCTCGTCGCGCTGACGAGCGCGCTGTCGGCCACGCTGCGCGGCGCGGTGATCTGGCGCGGCACACGCTATCCCCTGCGCGATCTTCAGACGGGCGGCGTCCGCGACGCCGACTGGCCCCCGGATCGCGCGCCGGGTGCCGCCGCCTGATCGGGGACGCCCAGCTCGGACCAGTCAGGGGTCACTCAGGACATCGGGGCGCGATCGGCGGCAGCTCGCGCCACCAGCGCGTCGTGGTCGACGGCGGCGCCGCGGCCCCGCCCGCCGTGACCGGCTCGATCGGCTCGCCCAGGCGGGGCGTCAGCACGGAGACGCCCCGCTTCTGCGCCTCGTCGACCAGCGTCTCTGCCGGCTCGGACCAGGCGTGGTAGGCCAGCACGAACGTCCCCCAGTGGATCGGGATCAGCGTCTTGGCCCCGAGCCGGGCGAACGCCTCGAGCGCGCCCACCGGCCCGAGGTGAATCGTCCCCCAGCTCTCGTGATACTGGCCGATCTCCAGCATCGCGACGTCGAACGGCCCCTCCCGCCGCGCCACCTCGGAGAATCCTTCCGTGAGGCCGGTGTCGCCGCTGAAGAACAGCCGGTGATGCGGCCCGACGATCGACCAGGAGGTCCAGAGCGCGCCGACCCGCCAGGGGATCCCACGCCCGTTGAAGTGGCGCGCCGGCGTCGACACGATCCGCACGCCGCCGGCGATCGCCGCCTCCTGCCACCAGTCGTGCTCGACGATCTGCGCGGCCGGAATCCCCCAGGCCACGAGGTGCGCGCCGACCCCGAGCGGGACGTGAAAGGTGACGCCCCGCGCGCCGAGCGCCTCGATCGTCCCCATGTCGAGGTGGTCGTAGTGCTCGTGCGAGATGACGACGGCGTCGATCGGCGGCAGCTCGGCGAGCGCCAGCGGCGGCCGGTGCATGCGGCTCGGGCCGACCCAGCGCGACGGCGACGCGCGCTCACCCCACATCGGATCGGTCAGGATGCGGGCGCCGTCGATCTCGATGAGCGTGCTCGAGTGTCCGAGCCAGGTGACACGCAATCCGGAGGCCGCCGGCACGGCCAGGCGCGCCGCCGCGTCGGTCACCAGCGGCAGGGGGCAAGAAGGGACGCGCATCTCCTTGCCGAAGAGCCAGCGCTTGAACGCGCCCCAGTAATGGCTCGGCGCCATCACGCTGGTCGGCTCGGCGTTCTGGAACTTGCCGTCCACGAACTGCTTGGACGCGCGCATTCGCTCGAGCCGCTCGCCGGCGGGCGCACCGCCGAACGAACGGAAGTGGTCGGTCGAGATCCAGGTCAGGACCACCAACGTGATGAGCAGTGCGGCGACGAGACCGACGAACATTCGCAGTCGGCGGCCCCAACGTCCCGGCCGCTTCTCCGACATCGCGTCATCGTGCCTGGCGCAGCAGCGACCTGCAACCGTTGCCGGCGTCAGCGAATCGTCGTTTGCTGAACCGCCGCCCGGCGAGAGAACGACCAGGCGGCGGTGGCGGCAACCGCCGCAAGCACGGCGAGATGAATGAGGTGCAAACGGAGATCGGTGCGCGGCGCGCGTTCGATGTGGTCGAGGTGGGCGCCGACGTGGAAGGCGATCGCCACCGCCATGCTGCGATTGGCCCGCTCGAAGACCCAGGCGATGAGGAGCGCATAGAGCGGCAGCTCGGTCACGATCATCGCGAGCTCGATCGGGTCGAACCCGCCGGCCATGGGGGTGATCGTGTACATGAGATGCCAGAGCCCCCAGACGACGCCGACGAGGAGGGCGCCGCGGACGACGCCGTGGCGGCTGACCATCCGGGGGTGGGCGAAGCCGCGCCAGCCGAACTCCTCGCCCAGCGGAAACACCACCAGCGCCGCCAGGGCCTCGGGGGTGCTCGGTGGATGAAACCAGCGGTCCGGATGGCCGCCGATTGCCACGAACAGCGCCGTGGAGATCAGGTGGACGATGGGCGCCGCGAGCAGCGCCAGCAGCACCCAGGCCGGCCTCGTGCGCCAGCGCCCGAATACCTGACGCAGCTGCCTCTGTCGGCCCGCCACCACCAGCGCGGCCAGGAGCGGACCGAACGCGCTCAGGCCCGCCCCGGCGACGGCCAGCGGCCCCGGCGACCGGTGGTGCATCCAGGCCAGCGCCGCCGGCGCGGAGATCGTCCAGGTGACGGCGCAGGCGAGCCCGAAGAAGAGGTAGACGCCGTCGGTTCCTGATGTCGGACCGGCAGTGGAGGTCGCTTTCATGACCGGTACCGACAGTCCCGGCGGGCGTCAGTTTCGAATTGGCGCGCGCCATCAGGATTTCGGCGCGCGCCGTCAGCGGAGGGCGTGTCAGGACCGGGAGGCGCGGTCGACGTAAGCGAGCGGCGTCGATCCGGTCCAGCGGCGGAACGCGTGGTGGAATGCGGTCCCGTCGGCGTAGCCGAGCAGCGCGGCGATCTCGGGGATCGGCACGCGCCGGTCCAGATACACGCAGGCGAGCTCGCGCCGGAGAGCGTCCACGACGGCCGCGAACGACGTCCCCTCCGCCTCCAGCCGGCGCTGCATCGTCCTCGTGCTGACGCCGAGGCCACGGGCGGTGCCCGCCAGCGTGCAGCCGCCCGAGGAGAGTGCCGCCCGCACCGCCGCCCGCACGCTCTCCGACGCCCCGGCGACGGCGGGGAGACGGGCCAGCGCCCGCACCACCTGCTCCTCGAAGACGGCGAAGAAGGCCGCGTTCGCGTGCTGCATCGGTGTGTCGCAGACGGCGTCGTCGAGCTCGAGCTCGGTGTGCGCCTGTCCAAAAGCCACCGGACATCCGAACAGCCTCCGGTGCTCTTCGAGCGACCGCGGCGCAGGATGGCGAAACCGTACCGCGCGCGGCCGGACATCCTGCCCGGTGAGGACGCGGATGCCGAGGGCGATCTCCGCCATGGCGCACTCGTCGCCGTGCCGCGCGTAGGCGCCGGTCGTTCCGCGGAGCGCGTAGCGGACCCGCAGACCACCGGGCGCCCGCACCAGCGTCGCCCGATCGCCGTCGCCCCAGAGGCGCTGGTGGCGGACCATGCGCTCGAGCGCCACCCGGACGGTGGGGCTGGCCATGAGGAGCAGCAGGCCGGCGTCGAACTGCCGCGTGTCGCGGACATCCTGGGCGAGGTGCAGACCGAAGTTCTCGTCGCCGGTCAACGCCAGCGCTCGCTCGCCCACGGCGGCGGCGACGTCGTACCCGACGCGCGCGTCCGGCTCGGCCAGCGCGGCCGCGGTCAGCCCCGCGTCACGACAGAGCGCGTCCGCGTCGTGCCCACGCGCGCGGCAGAATTCGACGACCCGCAGGAGCATGCGCGCCGAGATGGTTCGCGCCCGCACGCCGAAACCATATCACCGCACGCGCCAGCGAGCGGCGGAACCGAGGTCAATTGCCGGCGGTCGCGCCGGTGACGCACTTCCCTTTGGGGTTGCAGGACATGGGGGCGATGCACTCCGGAGCGTCGGTGCCGCTCTTGACCGCGGTGCAGGTGCCGGTCGTGCAGCTGTTGCATGCGTCGGTGCAGGCGCTGTTGCAGCAGACGCCGTCCTTGCAGAATCCGCTCGCGCATTCGCCGGCGACGTCGCAGACGGTGCCCTTCGCCTTGAGCGGTACGTCGCGCCCCGCGTCCATCCGACTGGTGTCCACGCGGCCGGCATCCATCCGGGTGACGTCCGTCCGGCCCGCATCCATCCGGCCCGCGTCTATTCGGCCCGCGTCGGGGCGAACGGGGGACGCATCCTGGGAGGCGTCGACCGCCGCATCTCGGCGCCCGATCGCCGCGTCGGTGACGCCGCCATCGGTCGCGCAGCCGGTTTGCTTCGGATCCGGCACCGACGGGCAGTCGTCGAGCGGATCGGGGACGCCGTCTCCGTCGATGTCGGTCGGCAGGTCTGCCGCCAGCCCAACGTCGAACGTCCCACCCGTCGCCAAGGCCGCGGGGATAATCAGCCCCCCTTCGTCGACCAAAGCGCCGGACGAGAGCCCGCGCACGTCGAACCGGAGATCACCGACCGTCGCGCCTGGTTGAATGAGGATCGTTCCGAGCTCCGTCATGCTCTGGGGGACCAGCGGTCCCTGCGCGGGAACCCGCACGTCGCTCCACAAGGCGCCGGTCTTGTCGTAGACGAACACCCGAATCTCGTCGGGCATCTGGGCGCCCGGATCGAGCCGGACCTCCAGGAGGTACGCGCCCGCCTCGGGGACCAGCTTCGAGCTGCGGCAGGCCGCCGCCGCGACGACCGCCACCAGGAGAGCCATTGTCCGTCGGTCGAAGGTGAATCGCATCGTCGCCGGTCCTAGCGGCTGAGCGTCCCCAGCGACCCTTCGCGAATCGTCGTCGTCCCGGGGGACGACAGCGCGATCCCCGTCGCCACGCCGCCGACGATGGCCGCGACCGCGATGCCGCCCCAGAGCCACCAGCGGGCACGCGCGCGCGGCCGCGGTGTCGTCTCCGTGGCGACCGGCGCCGGGGTGGCGACGAGCGCCAGGGTCTCCGCCGGCGCGGCGGCCGCCAATGAAAGCGGTGGCGCCGCGGGCGTCTGAGACGGAGGTGGCGCGCTCGGGTCGGTGGCGTGCACGTCAGCGTCAGCGCCGGCGCCAACGCCCATTTGGGCCGCCGCTTCGCCCGACCCGCCGGAGGCCAGATCGGCGATCAGCGTGTCGAGCTCCTTGATGAGGGTCTCGACCTCCGGCACCAGGCGGGAGTCGGGCGCCACCAGAACGAACTCACGGTATGTGGCGCGCGCGGTCTTCAGATCGCCGAGACGCCGCTGGCACTGCGCGATGTTCACCAGGAACCCTGGCAGCGGCGCCGCTGCATAGCCGGCCTGGTATTTCGTCAGGGCCTCGGCATAGTGACCGGCGCGGTAGGAGAGCTCGGCCTCGTCGAAGTGGCGGCGCGCCTCCCTCTGGGCCGCGTTCGGCGCGGCCAGCGCGGACGGCACACCAAGCGAGCTCGCGACGAGCGCGAGCGCGACGACGGCCGACAGCGCCCCTCGCCGCGCGCCTGTCATCGCCCCGCCCGCGAGGCCGCCTCGGCGAATGGATCGACCGAGAGACCGCGGGCGATTCTCCCCTTGTCGGACCGGCGCACGTGATGTCCGGCCCCGCTGCCGCCCGGTTCCGAGGATTGTGGCTCTGCCTTGCCCTGGTCCTCCGCCGCGGCGGCGACCCGAGAGGGTGGCGGATCGATCTTCCCCGCCGGCGTGGGCGCGGGCTCCGCCGGCGCCACGCCGATCGAAACGACCGGCGGCGGGGCTGGCAGGGTCGCCCCCTGGGAACGGCCGCCGCCGCCGCGCGCCACCAGCAACAGCAGCAGCGTGGCGGTCCCGATGCTCGCGGCGACCCAAGAGAGCCAGCGCGACGGCGGCCGGACCGGCGCCCCCACCCCGATGGAGATGCTGTAGTCGTCGTCAGGCACGGGCGCGGGGGTGCGCGAGGCCGCGATCGGGGTCGAATCCGTCGCGCTGCCGCCGCTGCTCGAAGACTCGGCCCTGCAAGCGGCCAGCATCTCATTCGTCAACATGGTCGTCGGAATCTGCCGCGAGGTCAGCTCGGCGCCGAACAGCTCCCGCAGGAGCTCGGGCAGCGCCCGCGGTTGGTGGCGCATCGCCTCGAGCACGCCATCCAGATCGTCGGCCAGCGCCTGCCCCGTCGGGTAGCGCTCGGCGGGATCGCGGGCCAGCGCGCGGGCGACGATGCGATCCAGCTCCGGCGGCACGTCGCGGCGAATCGACGAGGGCGGCGGCACCTCCATCTCGGCCACGTTCTTCAGCGTCTGAAAGTCGCTCTGTCCTCGAAACAGCTTCCGCCCCGCCAGGAGCTCCCACAGGACGGCGCCCAGGGCGAACAGATCCGCGCGGCCGTCGACCGGGAGGTCCTTGATCCGCTCCGGCGAGATGTACGAGAGCTTCCCCTTGAAGGTGCCGTGCCCCGTCTTCTCGACCTCGGGCTCACCGAGCGCCTTGGCGATCCCGAAGTCGAGCAGCTTCACCCCGCCGGCCCGCAGGCAGATGATGTTGGACGGGCTGATGTCGCGGTGGACGATATTGAACGGCGTGCCGTCCGGGGCGGCCAGCGTGTGCGCGTACACCAGCGCCGCCGCCACCTCGCGCGCGATGAAAGCCGCCACCCCCGCCGGACAGGGGCGATTGCGATCGCGCAACCGCCGGAGGATCTCCGAGACGTCGCGCCCGCGCACGTACTCCATCGCCAGGAAGTAGTTCCCGCCGACGTTGCCGAAGTCGAACACCTGCACGATGTTCGGATGGTGCAGGAGCGCGTTGATGCGCGCCTCCTGCACGAACATGTCGACGAAGTAGGGCGACTTCGCGCGCTCGGCCAGGATTCGTTTGACGACGAACGTCCGCTGGAACCCCTCCACGCCGGGCATCACCGCGCGGAACACCTCCGCCATCCCGCCCGCCCCGATGCGATCGAGAAGGATGTAGCGACCGAATTTCTCCGGCCTGATCTCGAAAGATTCCACCGTCCCCCTGCGAGCGATCATCATCGACCTGGGAACGTCGCCGATTGAGCGAAGATTCGGAATCCGGCAATTTTCCGCCGCCGACGTCGTGCTGCTTACGGTTCGCGACGCGAACTTGCAGGCGCGCGTGGGCGACACACTGACCTCGGCCTACCCGGATCGCGTCGGGTTCATGACGCCGCCTTCGCCGTCACGACGTCACTTATCTGAACGCTGCTCTAGAATCGGGCGCATGGGCGCCTGCCTCGTGACGACCGATCCGGCGAAGCTCGACAAGGAGATTGTGTACGCGTTTCTCTCGCAGTCGTACTGGGCGAAGGGGATCCCGCGCGACGTCTTCGAGCGGGCGATCGCGAACTCGCTCTGCTTCAGTCTGGTCGACGGCGATGCGCAGGTCGGGTTCGCGCGGGTGGCCACCGATCGGGCCACCTTCGCCTATCTGGCCGACGTCTTCGTCCTCCCCGCGCACCGGGGTCGCGGCCTCGGCAAGCTGCTGATGGAGACGATCGTCGCCCACCCGGATTTGCAGGGCCTGCGCCGCTGGGTCCTCGTCACCCGCGACGCGCACGGCCTGTACGCGCGCTACGGCTTCACGCCGCTGGCGAAGGGCGACGGCTACATGGAGCGCTGGGACCCCGAGGTCTACCGGCGCTAGCCGCCTCCGGGTCCGCTCAGCTCGGAACTAGGTCGACCCGCTCGAACGACGTCGACTGGCCCTGGACCGCGGCCTCGGTTGTGCGCAGGAGGCGCTTCATCGCCCGGCCGTCGAGCGCGTCGTCGGTCTGGATGCGCGCCACCACCCAGAGGCGCCGCGGACCGACGAACGTCACCCAGAGCTCGTCGACCGCCGTCACGCCGGGCTGCCGCGAGATCAGCTGGCAAAGCGCATCCCGAAGCGCCTTCGAGGCCTGCCGCCCGACGAGGAAGTCGCGGTTCCGTCGCGTCAGATCGAGCGCGACGACGGCCAGACTGAGGCCGATGAGCAGCGCCGCCGCGGCGTCCGGGATCGCCGACCCGGTCAGTCGATCGAGCACGATCCCCAGAAAGGCGACGACGTTCCCGACCATCGCCACCGCGTCCTCGGCGAAGACGGCGCGCCCCACCGGGTCGGAGCTGCGGTCGAAGTGCTCGAGGAACTCGAGGTCGAGGCGCGTCGCCTCTCTCTTGAGCTGCCGGTAGGCGCGCATGAGCGACATGCCGTCGAGGCAGAACGAGATGCCCAAGACCACGTAGGCCGCCAGCGGCGACGAAACCCGCACCGGGTGAAACAGCTCCATGATCCCCTGCCGCACCGCCAGCAGCGCGCCGGTGAGGAACATCCCCAGCGCGGCGACCAGCGCCCAGAAGTACGCCTCGCGCCCGTGCCCGAGCGGATGCGATTCGTCGGGCGGCCGCCGCGCCAGCCGATCGGCCAGCAGCAGGAGGACCTGATTGCCGGTGTCGGCGGTGGCGTGAATCGCCTCGGCCAGCATGGCGCTCGACCGGGTGAAGAGCGCGGCGACGAACTTCGCGGCGGCGATGCCGGCGTTGGCCAGGAGCGCGATGACGACCGTGCGGAGGGATTCCCCTTCGCCGGGCGGAGGCTGCCGGGCGGTTCCCATGAGGTGGCTCGACCACAAGGTGGGGCCGGCCGCCGCCGGGGCAACCGGCTCAATGAGGATCCTGACCTCCCGAGCAGAGGTCGCGATCTAAAATCCGAGGTCGATGACCTCCCCCTTCGACCCGCAGGTCCTCGTCGGACGCTGGCAGTTCCAGCTCACCGACCGGGTTCGCCAGCACCACCGCGAGCAACTGGCCGACAGGCTTCGCGATCCGGCGGCGCTGGAGTCAGCGATGGCGGAGGTCGAACGCGAGGCGCGCGGCTCCGCGTTCGAGATCTCCGCGGCCGGCGAGCTGACCTCCTACGTCGACGGCGTCGCCTACTTCCGCACGACGCTCGACCTCGCGGCGGGGACGGTCGAATCGCTCCGGATCGACAAGCCGACCGGACCGTTGACGTTGCGCCTCACCGGCCGCGACACCCTGGTGATGCTCGATCCCGAGCGGGGCGAGCTCGCCTACCACCGCGTCTAGCTGATCCGAGCCGCGGCGCACCGACCGAGATCGCTCCCCCAGGCCGTGCGCGCCGCGCGGCGCATCTCGCCAGGCCGCCCGGTCGTCACGAACAGATCGCCGCGCCCGCGGGGCAAGCGCCAGCGGGTGATGAGCGTCTCCACCACCGCCTCCGCCGGATCGAGCAATGACGCCCGCGGCGCCAGCCGGCGAAACGCCTCCCGCGCCGACGGGTAGTGGGTGCAGGCGAGCAGGATGGCGTCCGCGTGGGCGAGCGGCCCCAGGATGCGCCCCAGATCGCGCTCGAAGGCCGGCGTGCCGACGCGGCCCGCCTCGATGTGTGCCGACAGCGGCTGCGCGATTCGCTGGACGACCCGCCGCCGTGGCGTCGCCAGCGCGCGACGATAGAGGCCGGAGCGGATCGTCCGCGCGCCGCCCACCACCCCCAGCACGCCTTCGAGCGTGGGGGACACCATGGCGATCGCCGGTTCGATCACCCCCATCACCGGAATCCCGACCTCGCCGAGATCGGGCAGGATGGTCGAGGCGGCGTTGCAGGCGACGACGGCGTGGGTGACGCCCTGCCCGGCCATCGCGCGCAGCACGCGCCGCACGCGCGCGGTCAACGCGGCGGCGGGGAGCCGTCCGTACGGCGTCGCGCCGGTGTCGGACCAGTAGAGGACGGGGACCTCCGGCCGGCGCCGCCGGAAGGCACGGAAGATCCCGACGCCGCCGATCCCCCAGTCGAGAAAGCCGAGGCGTTCCATCACCCGTTCACGGATACGACAGCGGCGCGACCGCGCCCGGCGCGAGCGGCCCGGTGTCGAACGCCACCAGCCGCTGCCGCCGGCCGACGTTCAGGATCTCCAGCTTGCGACCGGGGAAGCGGCTCTCCAGGTACCACTGGTACTCGTGCTGCGCGCGGATCGGGTTGTACTTGAGCATCGTCTTCCAATCGGGATGGCCGGTCAGCGCGGCGACGTCGCGCACGAACTGGCGATCGCGCACCGGCCGCAAGAGGTGCTTGGCCGCCGACTCGGCCAGCTTGCGGGCGTCGCGCCAGGCGAGCGCGCGCTCGACCATGTCGACGATCATCAGGTGTCCCCCGGGCGCCAGCACCCGCCGGATCTCTTGCATGATCGGATCCCAGTCGAGGTAGCGGAACGACAGGAACGACGTCACCAGATCGAACGATCCGCTCGCGAACGGCAGCGCCGGGCCGTCGATCTTCTGGAAGCGCAGTTGCGCGGAGCCGGGTGAGCGCGCCGCCGCCTGCGCGATCATCTTCGCCGAGGTGTCGACGCCGACACCGGTGGCGACCCGGCCCGCGAGCGCGCGCAGCAGCGCCCCGGTGCCGCAGCCGAGGTCGAGGACGCGCGGGCGGCCGCCCGGGAACGCCGCCCGATCGAGCCGCGCGTTGAGCCAGCGCCACTCGTCGCGCCGGACCCGAATGTCGGCGAACGCCCGGTCGTAGAGCGCCGCCACGGCGTCGTACGAAGCGTCGCCACCGGACTCTTGCGGCGCGTACGCCTCCATCGGCACCGCGCGCGCCCCGAGGTATTTGGTGAGCGCGCCCGGCATCCCGTGCGACTTCTTTCCAGGGCAGGCGATGAGGTAGAGCGGTCCGGCGCCCCCGAGACGGAGCGGCTCCCAGGTGAACCGTTCGGGCGAGGTCGAGACGGTCGTGTAGCCGTGATGCCCGTGCGCGTGCACGCCGAAGGTGCGCGCGAAGAACGGCGCGAACCACCGTCCTGTCCGGCAGGCGTGGAAGTAGGCGTGGGCGCCGGCCGCGAACGGGATGCGCATCTGCCGCCACTCGTGGGGGCTGAACTGCTCGGGCCAGTCGACCGAGCCGAACATGATCCCGTACATCCCCGAGTGGCCGAGGAAGTGGAGCTCCGCGAGCTGCTTCCCCTCGCCGGCGATCCGCCCGAGGGCGGCGACGAAGTCCCCCTTGCGGACCAGCGGCTCGAGACGGACCTCGACCCCCGGGTGTTGCGCCGCCAGCTCCTGCCGCATCGTCTCGGCGGCGCGCGCGAACTTGTCGCTGCCGGTGCGATAGCGCGTCGTGTAGCTGATCCAGATCATCGCGCGGTCCGTCACGCTGTCTGCCCCGCCGCCTGCCAGTCGACGCGCGCCAGGACCAGCGCCTCGTCGCGCGGCACCCAGGCGCCACAGTCGTCGCGCACCGACAGCGTCTGGCGGCGCGTCGGATCGAACACTCGCATCCCGGAGATCATCGGCCGGTAGAGGTGCAGCGTGGTCCCCGCGCCGTGCGCGACCATCGAATGAATCCCACCCGCGACGACCGGGATCGACTGGCCCGCGCGCCAGCGACGGGTCGCGCCGCGCGTCAGGATCCCGTCGCGCCACACCCAGTCGGTCTCGGTGAAGGCGCCGTCGAGCACGTGCACCACGCCCACGCCCCCGGCGTGATCGTGCGGCGCGCACTCGGCGTCGCCGTCCCAACCGGCGAGCATCACCTCGCCCGCGTCGTCACGATGAAGCGCGCGGCGCCCATAGGGCTCGCCCGGCTGCGGCCCGGCGCGCAACGTCAGCAGCTCCGCGCGCAGCTCCGCCGAGAGCGGCGCCGCGCCCCGGAGATCGCCGAGCATGACCGTCCAGGAAGAAAACCCCACGCGGGTCGGGGCATTATACAACGCACCACAAACGCGCCGCTCAACCCTTAACCAAGCTGATGCGCATTTTCTCGGCCCTTCCCAGGCGTGCCCGCCTCGTGGCGATGGGTGCGCTGGCGGCGGCGCTCGGCTGCTCGGGCGGAGGGACTTCGTCCACGGCCGGCAGCGGAGGCACGACCGGCTCAGGCGGTGCGGGCTCGACCGGCAGCGGCGGCCAGGCGACCGGTGGCGCAACAGGCACAGGCGGCGCGACGCACGAGGGCGGCTCCGGCGGCAATGCGACCGGCGGCGGCCCCTCGACCGGCGGCGTCACCGGGGGGAGCGGCGGCGCGGCCGGCGCGCGTGGCGGTGCGGCTGGAGGCGGCAGCGGCGGCGCGGCCGGCGCGCGCGGTGGCTCCGGTGGCAGCACGACGGGCGGCGCCGGCGGGCACGCGGGCAGCGGCGGCGGCGCCGGTCGTGGCAGCGGCGGGCAGGCGGGCCACGGCGCCGTCGATGCGGGGAGCGCGGACGCGCCCTCGGTGGCGGGGACCAACAACCCGGTTTTGCCCGGGCTCAACGCCGATCCGCAGATCGCGCTCTTCGACGGCGTCTACTACATCTATCCAACGACCGACGGCTTCGCCAACTGGACGTCGACCACCTTCAGCGTCTTCTCGTCGACCAATCTCGTCGACTGGACCGATCGCGGCGTGATCCTCGACGTGCCGCGCGATCTGACCTGGGCGACGGGCCACGCCTGGGCCCCCGCCATCACCCGCGCCGGCGGCACCTACTACCTCTACTTCTGCGCCGACCAGCAGATTGGCGTCGCCACGGCGTCGTCGCCCACAGGGCCGTTCAAGGACGCGCTCGGGCACCCCCTCATCGCCACCACGGCCTACGGCACGCACTCGATCGATCCGTATCTGTTCACCGACGACGACGGGACCAACTACCTCTACTTCGGCAGCGGGACCAACGGCGCGCGGGTGGTGAAGCTGGGCGCCGACATGAAGTCGCTGGTCGGCACGCCCGCCAACATCACCCCCAGCGGCGCCAGCGGCGTCGTCGAGGGGACGTTGATGTTCAAGCGCAACGGCACCTACTACCTGCAATGGTCCGAGGGGGACACGCGCAACGCCACCTACCAGGTCGCCTACGCCAAGGCGCAAGCGCCGATGGGTCCGTTCACCCGCCTCGGCGTCATCCTGAGCCAGAACCCCACGCTGGGAATCCTGGGCCCCGGCGGCAACACCGTCCTCGCGATCCCCGGACGCGACGAGTACTACATCGTCTACCACCGCTTCAAGATCCCGGGCGGCGACGGGACGCACCGGGAGACCTGCATCGACCGGATGTCCTTCAACAGCGACGGAACGATCGTCCCGGTCGTGCCGACGTTGAACGGGCTGCAGACGGCGGTCGCGCCGTGACGCGCGCGTTCGTTCCGGCAATTGTTGCCGCGTCGCTGCTCGCCGGCCTGTTCCACGCGCCGGCGCGCGCGCAAACGACCGGCATCAACGCCACGCACGATCCATCACGCATCGTCGAGTCGAACGGAAAGTTCTTCTTCTGCTCGACGGGCGGCAGCTGTGCCGCCTCGACCGACGGGCTCGCCTGGTCGTCGACCGGGCTGAGGCTCACGGTCCCCTCCTGGTCGACGACCTACACGCCGGGCGGCAATCAAGGCATCTGGGCGCCCGACATCGTCTATTACCAGAACAGGTACTACATCTATTACTCGTTCTGCGGCGTCCCGGCGGCCAACGCCCCCTGTGTCATCGGCCTCTACACGACGCCGACGCTCGATTCGACCGCGCCCGGTTACAAGCTGACCGACGCGGGGATGGTCGTGAACAACCCGACCAACGACAGCACCTACCAGTTCTCGACAATCAATCCGGGACCGATCATCGATCCGTCCGGGAACCTCTGGTCGTCGTGGGGGAGCGGCTACGGCAAGGACCAGTCGCTGACGCAGCTCTGGCTCACGCGGCTCGACACCACGGGGCTGCCGCTCGCCTCCGACACGGCCTACAAACCACCGACGGTGCTGGGACACGCGCTCGAGACCGGCCGGCGCGAAGGCTCGTACGTGCATTCCCGCAACGGCTACTACTACCTCTTCTGGAACGAGGGGAGCTGCTGCGACGGAACGTCGAGCACCTACACGATCTGGGTCGCGCGCGCGCAGGGGAGCATCACCGGCCCCTACAGCGGCAACAAGGTCTTCTACGCGGGCAGCGGCAACATCCACGGCCCCGGCCACATGGGCATCTACAGCGCCTGCGGCGTCGAGCGCTTCACCTACCACTACTACCCGACGGCGTCGTCGATCCTCGGCGAGAACGACCTCACCTGGAGCAGCGACGACTGGCCGGTCGCCGGCGCGATGTCGACCACCGCGCTCAAGCCCTGCGGCAACACCGGACAAGGCGGCCAAGGTGGAATTGGCGGCAACGTCGGAACCGGCGGCGGCGCCGGGAGCGCCGGGCAAGCCGGAAAAGCAGGCGGCAACGGCGGCTCGGGGGGAACGGCCGCGGGCGGCACCGCGGGACGCGGCAGCAGCGGCGGCACGGGAGGCAACGCTGGAACGACCGGCGCCAGTGGCGGTCGGGGGAGCGGCGGCACGAGCGTCACGGGGAACGGCGGCTCCGCGGCGGGCTCTTCGGGAACCGGTGGCGCCTCACCTGGCACCGGCGGCAACGGCCAAGGTGGCGGCGCGCCGAGCACCGGCGGTCGAGGCGGCACGCCGAGCACGGGCGCCGGCGGAACCGGCGGCGCGGGAGGAGGTCTCCGCCGGCGGCGCATCCGGCTGCGCCTGCGATATCGCCGCCACCGATGGACCCACAGGTCTCATCGCGCTGGTCCTGTTCGCGGGGCTGACGGCCGGCGCGCGACGGCGCAATCGCCGGGTCTGAGCGCCGCCCCCCTTCGTTACGCCAGCCGCACGTCGACCACGATGTTGCCGCGCGTGGCGTTCGAATACGGGCAGATCTCGTGCGCGGCGCGCAGCAACGCCTCGCCCTGCTCACGCGCCAGCTCCGGCGCCTCGGCGACCAGCTCGACGGCGATACCGTACGCCCCTCCGACCGTGGGGCCGATCGTGACGTGCGCCTTGATGGTCACCGGACCCGTCTTGATCTTCTGCAGTCGTGCGGCGTGCGCGAACGCACTGCCGAAGCAGGCCGAGTATCCGGCGGCGAAGAGCTGCTCCGGGTTCGTCCCTGGTGCCCCGCTTCCGCCCATCTCCTTCGGCGGCACCACGGCCAGATCGAGAATCCCGTCGTCGCTCTTGATCCGCCCATCGCGCCCGTTGGTCGCCCAGGCGGTCGCGGTGTAGAGGCGCTTCTGCAGAACACGAGGACCTTCGCTCATGCTGTGGTCTTTAGTTCGCGATCCCGACGCGCGCAAGCCCGCGGCGCAACGCCTGACCGTCTCCCCCAGGAAGGGCGAAGCCGGGCGCAGCTCCGTCGCGGGAGAGCTCCGTCGCCAAAGCGGGTTAGGATGGCGCGATGCGAATCGGCCACGCGGGCGTCTCAATCTTGCTTTTGCTCTCCGGGTGCGGAGCAGCCACCATCGCCGGACAGGACGGCGGCACCGGCGGCACCGGCGCGACGGGTGGCAACGGCGGCGCGCGCGCAACTGCGGGGGCCGGCGGCGCAGCGGCGACGGGCGGCTCCGCCGGCGGCGCGGCGACGGGCGGCAGCGGCGCAGCGGCGGGCGGCGGCGGCTCGGCGGCGGGCGGCGCAGGCGGCGGTTGCCTCGCCGAGACCGACGCTCAGTTTTGCGCCCGCCTCGGCAAGAGCTGCGAGATGTTCGCGGGAACCGACAGCTGCGGGGCCCCCCGCAACGCCAACTGCGGCGCGTGCGCCACCGGGATGGGCTGCGTGGTCAATGTCTGCCAGACGCCGGTCTGCACCACCTTCAACTACCAGCCGACGGCGTTCGCCTCTTTCAGCATTACCGGCACCGAGGAGGTCATCGTCGCCGCCAGCGCGAGCGGCCAGTCGATCGCTTACGCCCGCTCCTCGCCCGCCGGGACGTGTGAGGCCTTCTCCGTCTACCTGGCCGACGAGACGGCGCCCGACAGCGGCGCCTACACCTCGCGTGACATCACCAGCTGGATCACCACCAACAGCATCTTCCACGCGACGGGAGAGATGGGGGCGCTGTCGGGCGACGGCCTGACCTTCGTCGGCTTTTCCGCCGACCAGACGAAGATCGAATCGGCCAAGCGGTCGGCGCTGCAGCTCATCGACTTCGGGACGCCCTCGACGGCCGACTTCGTCACCATCAACGGCTTCGTGGCCGGCACGGCGGGTAAGTTCCGCGCGCCGACGCTCTCGGCCGACGGGCTCGAGCTCTACTACACCATCAACGGAATCAGCACCGCCGCCGACGGCATCTACCGCTCGGTCCGCGCCTCGACGACCGTCCCCTTCCCCGCCGGCCAGCGCGACACCGCGCTGACCACCGACTACGAGTACGTCTCCGGCATCTCCTCGGACCGGCTGACCCTCTTCCTGTTCAAGGGCTTCGGCGGCTTCGCCTTCACCCGTCTCAGCACCAGCGCCGACTGGTCCAACCCCAACGCCCCGGCGACTCCACCGCAGATCGGGGAATGGGACCACAAGCCGTTCCAGGACTGCCGCACGCTGGTCGCCACCGGCTCCACCGCCGGCGGCTGCAACAACCAGGACATCTACTTCCTCTACCGGCAGTAGCCCGCCCGGGCCGGCGCGCACGCCATGCCCCTTCGGTCCGGTGGTACGCTCGAACGCGATGGCGCGTTCGCTCCTTGCGCTCTGCCTGCTCCTCGGGTGCGCCACCGGCCCCGACAAGCTCGACCCCCAAAATCCCGGCGATCGCTGCATCGACGACTGTCCCGACGGAATGCTTTGCACCGGGACCACGTACTCCAAGTCCCCCAGAAAAACTCACCCGGGACGGTGCGAGCTGCGACCGGGACGATGCGCGACCGACGCGGATTGCTCCCGGTCCCAGCGGTGCGTCCGCACGTCGAACCAGCTCGGCCTCTGCGCCGAAGCGCCCCAACTGTGAGGAGACGAGGATGCCCAGCGTTTTGATCGAGGTTCGAAAGACCTACGCGCCCGAGCAGGAGACGGCGCTCATGGAGGCCGTTCACGCAGCGCTCGTGTCGGCCTTCCGGATCCTGCCGTCCGATCGCAACGTGCGGTTGATGGTCCACGCGCCGCACCGCTTCGCCTGCCCGCCGCACCTCGCGCAGTCGGAGCTCTACACGCACGTCAGCATCGACGCCTTCGCCGGCCGCTCCCTCGACGCCAAGCGCGCGCTCTACCGCGCCATCGTCGAGAACCTCGGCGCGCTCGGCATCCCCAAGGACCACGTGAAGATCCTGCTCCGCGAGCTCCCGCGCGAGAACTGGGGGATCCGCGGCGGGCAAGCCGCCATCGACGTCGAGCTGGGGTTCAAGATCGACGTCTGACAGACCTCGTCACCGGCGCAAGTACGACTGCTTCGACGCCTCGTGAGCGCTTTCAACCGCCGGGGCGGCTCGCGGCACCGTAGCGGTCGAAGCCATGAAAACAACCTTGCTTGCTCTCGCGATGCTGTCCCTCTCCGTGGCCGCCGGTTGCGGCTCTAGCTACACCGCCCCCGGCTCCGGCACCGGCGGCGCGCGGCACGGGCGGCTCGCCGGGAACCGGCGGCACACCCGGGACCGGCGGCACGTCCACGACCGGCGGTCAGGACGGCGCGGCCGACGGCCCGGTGCTCTACACGCTCACGGTGCAGAACTACCTCAACTGGTGCGACGTCACCGAGAACGGCACTCTCTACGCGGCCGGCGTCCCGCCGGTCACGTCGTTCGCGCCAAACACGGTCGTCAACCTGAGCGCCGCGCCCAACTACATCTTCGTCTGGGGCTACTGGACGGGCACCGACGGCGACAAGACCTCCGCCCACGACATGAGCATGGCCACCACCGTCACGATGACCTCGAACAAGACGATCGTGGTCTGCTGCCCCGATCCGCCGCCCGCCGCCCCGACCTGCCCCTAGTCCTTCGACCCATGGCCAAAGGCTTCATCAACTGACCCGCGACAGTTCTGTCGCGTTTTGCCGGCGCTTGTCCGGTTGATCTCAGCGCCGGGCCCGAAGTTTCGGGGGTTGTCTCGGGTCTGGTTGTTGCTTCACGATCGGAGATGGGTAATTCCGTGCCGGGTCGCCGATCGTTCGAACGTGGTCCCCGTGGACGCGTCGTCCCTCTCGCGGCGCTTCTCTTCACCATCGGGTGCGGAAGCTCCTTGTCGGGCGGAAGCGGCGGGAGCGGCGGCGCGAGTGTCTGCCCTAAGACCCTCCTGTCGGGCGTCTGCTGCCTGGCGCTCGTAGACCACGACCCGGTGACCGAACCGTACATCTGCGCGAGCACAGGGACCTGGGTCTGCCCCGCAGGCACGATTGAGGAACCGTCGATATCCCAGTGCATCATCGGCGGCATTGGAGGCGCGACCGGCGGGAGTGTCGGTTCCGGAGGCGGTGGCGGGATCGGTGTGAGCTCAGGGTCCGGTGGGGTCGGTGGCCTCGGGGGAGGGACCGGCGGTGCCGGTGGGCTCTCCGGCTCTTCCGGCGCGGACGGTGCTGCCGCGCAGGGGACGCCTTACGCGTGCGCTGGGGGATTCGTCGTCACGCCGGACGGCGGCGAGGTGGCCGTCCCCGACGCCGGCTCGCCGCCAACCTGCACCGTCGGGCAGACCTATTGCTATATCGCTCTCCCGCATCCGAACACCACCGGCCAAGCGACCGCGTGGTGCAGACCATTCTATCCCGGCGTGGCCCCCGCTTGCGCACAGGATCCAACTTGCGCCTGCTTCTGCGACCTTTCACGCGGTGGTTTCCATTGTCAGACTGAGTGCCGGTGCAGCGAGACGAATGGCTTTGCAACGCTCTCCTGCCAGGCCATCTGACCGAACGAATCCTTCGGCACAGGCGTAGTGCGCGGGCGCTATCGGAAGACCCAGCGGGCATCCGCCGTCGCGAAACGCCCGGGAAGCTGGACAGCCGGCAGCGAGTGTGGCCCCATCGGCGCACCATGAAAACAGCGTACGCCCACCTCGCCCGGACCGTGGCCACCGCAATGCTCTGCGCGGCCGCCTGCACCAGCAGCGCAGGCCAGAAACCCGACTCGGGCGGTACCGGAGGCACCTCCGGCACCGACGGGGCCTCCGACGGCTCCGGCCAGGTGGCGAGCCAGGTCGTCAACAACGGCTTCGTCACGGCCGGCCCCTGGGCTGGCTACGGGTTCACGGCGACCGATCCGGGCGCCGCGACGATCACCCCCGACTGCAGCGGCAGCGCGGGCTGCGTGCCGCCGTTCACGGGCAGCTCCTTCTGCATGCAGGGGACCGTCACCGGCCGCACCGACTATACCGGCTTCGCGATGCTCGGCTGGAACGTCAACCAGATGGACGGCGGCGCCGCGGGCACCTGGCCGATCCCGGCGTCAGGCGGCATCACCGTCACCGTCAGCAACCCCGGCAACACGCCGCTGCGGCTGCAGTTGCAAGGCACCGACCCGCACAGCGGGAG
The DNA here is from genome assembly GCA_963819375.1 of uncultured Pseudomonadota bacterium. GTDB lineage: Bacteria > Myxococcota_A > Polyangia > Fen-1088 > Fen-1088 > JADGRB01. Next base: position 1,127,743 of record CAWFVU010000002.1, read on the forward strand.
CGACCGCTGGTGCGTCCCCCTCACGAGCGGCCAGCTCACCCCGTGGACCAGCTTCGTGACCAACTGCTACACCGGCGGGACGCCCCAGACGCCGCTCACCGCGGGCACGCCGATCGAGCAGGCGTCGATCCTGGTGCCGGGGCTGCTGACGGACCTGCCGTTCAGTCTGTGCCTCGTCGACGTCGCGATCACGCCGTAGGGGGCGAGCGCGAAGAGGCGTCGACGCCGCTCGCCGGCGGCCGATACCCGTTGATGAAGTCGACCCGCTCGCCGATCGGCGGGTGGCTGGCGCGGAACAGCTTGTAGAGGCGCCCGGGGCGCGGGACGGCCAGGTTCTGCTCCTGCAGCGCCACGAAGGCCGTCGCCGCGGCCTCGTTGTCGCGCAGCAACTCCAACCCGAACTTGTCGGCGGCGCGCTCGTGGTGGCGGGAGAGCGCCAGCATCGCGGGCGTGATCACCATGGCGAAGAGAGACAGCAGCAGCATGAGCAGCGGCATCGACGCGACGTCCGAGATCCGGTCGAACCCGAACCGATCCGCGAATGTCGCGATCAACCCATCCGCCGTGCGGTGCACGCCGTAGAGGCCCGCCACCGTCAGCGCCGAGGAGATCACGATGTTGATCCAGACGTGGCCCAGCACGTAGTGGCCGAGCTCGTGGCCGACGACGAAGCGGGTCTGGCGCGGCGTCAGGCGGGTGAGCAGCGTGTCCCACAGGACGATGCGCTTCGTCTTCCCGACGCCGGTCACGTAGGCGTTGACCTTCTTGGTGTCGACGCTCTTCTCCACCTCGAAGACGCGCGCGCCGTCGACGCCGGCCTGCGCGGCGACGGCCAGCACCTCGCTCTCCAGCGCCTTGTCCTTCATCGGACCGAACTTGTTGAAGAGCGGCGCGATGAAGACCGGCGTCACGAGCAGCACCAGCCCGAAGAACGGCAGCGCCAGAGCGCCCGTCCAGAGCCACCAGCGGTCGGGGCTCGACCGCAGCAGCAGGTAGGGCACCCACAGCACCGCCGCACCGATGAGCACGCCCAGGAGGAGCCCCTTCACTTCATCGCTCACCCACTTGCCGAAGCGCTGCGACGACAGGCCATAGGCGTGCTCGCGCACGAAGCCCGTGTAGTAGGAGAACGGCAGCTGAATCACGAACAGGAGCGCCGACAGCAGCGCCAGGTAGACGACCAGCGTCGGGTAGAAGGTTCCGTGCGCCACGCCCGCGGCGAGCGTCCGCAGCCGCGCCGACAGCCCCGTGAACAGCAGCAGCGCCGGCAGCACCATGCCCAGCAGCTGCTCGACCGCCCAGATGACGTTGCCGCTCCGGTGGTAGCGCACCGCCTGCACGGACGGCGCCGGGACGACGACCGGACCTGCTGCCGGATCTTCGTGACGCACGGGCTCCTCGTCCATTCGGTCAATGTGGCACCGCGGGAGCCCCGGGGCTACGATGGAGGCTCATTTCGGCGGGAGGGTCGGTCGATGGCTGCGCGCGTGTCGGGTCTGTCCCTGCTCATGGCGTCGAGCGCCGTGCTCGGCCTCGCCTCGCTGGCGGGCTGCGCCGGCCGAGAGCCGCTGACGGTCGGTGGGACTGGGACCGGCGGCGCGGGCGCCGGGAGCGGGAGCGGCGGGGCCCCCTACGACGGCGTTCCGCTGTCGGCGTTCGCCCATACGTTCGAGGTCTTCTTCTGCCAGCCCGCCGTCAGCTGTGGAGCGTACCCGGATTTGGAGACGTGCCTGGACGCCACGATCTTCGAGGAGAGCTCGGGGATGCTCTCCACGGTCAGCGCCGTGAAGAAGGGGACCGTACGTTACGATCCCAACGCCGCCGCGGCCTGCATCGCAGCCCTGCCGACCGATTGTGCGGTCAACCAGGGGTGGGGATTGCAGGGCGACGGGATCTACGCGGCGTTCAATGTCTTCGCGGCCGTCCCGGCTTGCAACGAGGTGTTCACCGGATTGTTGTCACCAGGGGCCGCTTGCAGCAGCGACCTCGAATGTCCGCCGAGCGCCCCCTCTTGCGTGCCTGTTTTCCTCGACCGCACGCAGACCTGCCTCCCTGCGGAGTGCGAGTCCGGCCGCAGCCCGCAGCCGCACGCAGCGGGCGAGGACTGCAGCGACAACGGGCTCTGCCAGCTCCCCTCCGTCTGCGACGGGACCTGCCTCGTGCCGCCGGGCGAAGGCGAGGCCTGCGTCCCTACCGCGACCTTCCCCTGCGGGCGCATGGACGACTACTGCCAGCAAGCAAACGATGGATCGACCGCAGGCGGAACCTGCGTCAAACGACTGGAGCCCGGTGCCCCCTGCCCGGCCGACGCCTCCTCGACGACGAACCCCTGCATCGCCGACGCGCGGTGCGTGACCGACGGAACGACCGGCCTCTCCAACTGCGTCCGCTGGCTCCCCGAGGGCGAGCCGTGCGACGGCCCGGGCGTCTGCCTTCCGGCTCTCAATTGCGACAACATCTGCACCCCTTCTCCTTCCGGACCCGACTGCAGCCAGTGACCACCCGCGCCGCTCGGCGGGCGGCGGACCGATTCCGATGGAGGGTTGATTTCAGGCGTTCTCGATAACCGAGATCGGGAAACGTAACGGCTGAACCGCGAAATCTTTTGCGTCATCGCCGTCCGGCGCTTCTTCGCTTGCCTCTCGCGCCTCGCTGACCATGATGAGGGCGCTCGTTGCCGACGGAAGGAGGCACCCATGCGCGGAGAGCCGAAGTCGAGATCGTCCCGATGGTGGCAGTCACGGAGATCGATTTGCGCGCTGGCGCTCGTCGCGCTGGCGCCCGCCTGCAGCAACAGCACGCCCGCCGCCGGCGTTCGCCCCGGGACCGGCGGCCAAGGTGTTCAAGGGGGCCACAGTGGCAACGACGGCAACGGTGGCACGTCCGGCGGCACGTCCGGCGGCGCGTCCGGGAGCGGCGGCAGTGGCCTAGGGACCGGCGGCGCGCTCACCGACGCCGGGCTCGGCCCGTTCGACGGGGGCGCCTGCACCGACAACGCGAGCCAGCAGACGGACCCGAACATGACGGCCGCCAGCGGCACCTTCTCCGGCGCGCTGGCCGGCGCCGTCTGCACGGGCGGCACCTTCGCCAGCGTCCAGAGCACGCCCGCGGACGACGGCGGCGCGCCCAGGGTCGAGCTCAAGATCGCCAGCGTCGGCGCGGGCGATCCCGCCGCGCGCATCCGCTTTCAGGATGGGGCCAACGTCACCGACGGCGAGCTGAGCATCGACGTCGGCATCCCCGCCGCCACCCCCGGGACCTACACCCAGGATGCCAGTTGCGGCGCCGTCGTGCTGATCGGCGACCTGCCTGTTCCCGATCCGAGTATCTGCGCGACCGACGCCGAAATCTTCGGCTGTCCGAACGGCTGCGAGTCGACCGGACAGGACCAACCCTGCCTGCCGATTCCGCCGCAGGTCATTTACGCCGCCGTCGCGCCCGCGGACTGCCACGGCTATTTGACCCCCGGCGGGGGGAGCTGGACGGTGACGCTCACCTCGCTCACCGCCGAACCGGACGCGGGAACGGGGATCTTGGGCTCCCTCACCTACAAGGCGCACGGCACGCTGACCGCCACGCTGGCCGACCAATCCGCCGACGCCGGAACGACCGGCGTCTCCCTCTCTCTTTCGTTCTGAAGTCGACCCACAGCTGGGTGATGGGCGGAGTTCGCGGCGTCTTCGACATCGGCCTGTGAGGCCGGCGCGCCGGGCTACTTCTTCAGGCGGTACCCGGTCTTGAACATCCAGCCGACGACGATGAGCAGCAGCACGAGGAAGCCGGAGGTCATCGCCAGGCTGATGCCGACCGCCACGTCGGCGGTGTCGTAGAAGGCCCAGCGGAAGCCGCTCACCAGGTAGACGACCGGGTTGAAGAGCGCCACCGTGCGCCAGCGGGCCGGCAGCATGTCGATCGAGTAGAAGGCACCGCCGAGGAAGGTCAGCGGCGTGACGATGAGCATCGGGATGAGCTGCAGCTGCTCGAACCCGCCCGCCCAGATGCCGATCACGAAGCCGAAGAGGCTGAAGGTCACGGCGGTCAGCAGCAGGAAGGAGATCATCCAGAGCGGGTGGTGCACCTCGACGGGGACGAAGGCGGTGGCGGTCGCCAGGATGATGAGCCCCAGGCTGATCGCCTTGGTCGCGGCGGCGCCGACGTAGCCGATGATCATCTCGACGAACGAGATCGGCGCCGAGAGGATCTCGTAGATGGTGCCGGTGAACTTGGGGAAGTAGATCCCGAACGAGGCGTTCGAGATGCTGGCGGTGAGCACCGACAGCATGATGAGGCCCGGCACGATGAAGGCGCCGTAGGAGACGCCGCCCACGCGCGCCATGCGCGAGCCTATCGCCGAGCCGAACACCACGAAGTAGAGCGAGGTCGAGATCACCGGCGTGACCACGCTCTGGAGGAGCGTGCGGACGAAGCGCGCCATCTCGAAGCGGTAGATCGCCCAGACGCCGGTGCGGTTGAAGCCGACGTCGCTCACGCGCGCCTCCCCCCTTCGGTCGCGGTGGGGCCGGCGTGCGTGCCGTCGGTGACGAGGTTGACGAAGATCTCTTCCAGCGAGCTCTGGCTGGTGGAGAGGTCCTTGAATCCGATCCCGATCTCGCCGAGGCGCCGCAGCAGCGAGGGGATGTCTTGCGGCTTGTCGCTCGCGCCGCCAGCCCCGGCCCCCGCGTCGCGCGTATCGAAGGTGTACTCCAGCTGGTTGCCGTGCGCCTTGAGGGCCAGCGGCCACCCGGCGAGGGAAGGCGGCAGCTCCGTCATCGGCTCCTGGAGGTTCAAGGTCAGCTGTCGCTTGCCGAGCTTCTGCATCAACTTGGTCTTCTCCTCGACGACGACCAGCTCGCCTTTGTTGATGATGCCGATCCGGTCGGCCATCTCCTCGGCCTCGTCGATGTAGTGCGTGGTCAAGATGATGGTGACGCCGCCTGCCCGGAGGCGCCGCACGAGCGCCCACATGTCGCGCCGCAGCTCGACGTCCACGCCGGCGGTCGGCTCGTCGAGGAACAGAATGTCCGGCTCGTGCGCCAGCGCCTTGGCGATCATCACCCGCCGCTTCATCCCCCCGGAGAGCGTCATGATCTTGCTGCCGCGCTTGTCCCAGAGCGACAGCTCGCGCAGCACCTTCTCGACGTACGCCGGGTTGGCGGGGCGCCGGAAGAGGCCGCGGCTGAAGCTGACCGTCGCCCAGACCGTCTCGAACGCGTCGGTGGTCAGCTCCTGCGGGACGAGGCCGATCCGAAAGCGCGCCGCGCGGTAGTCGCGCACGATGTCGTGACCGTCTGCCGTCACCTGGCCGGTCGACGGCGTGACGATGCCGCAGATGATGTTGATGAGCGTCGTCTTGCCGGCGCCGTTCGGCCCGAGCAGCGCGAAGATCTCCCCCTTGCCGATCTCGAGATCGATCTTCTTGAGGGCCATGAAGCCCGAGGCGTAGGTCTTGGTCAGCCCTCGAATCGAGACGATCGGTTCCATCGTTGCGCCGCCAGAGATACCGCGCGCCTTCCGCATCGTCGAGCCCCAAGGTGGCGTATACACTTCAGCGCAGATCGCAGAGGGAGAGAGCCATGTCGTTCTTCGTCGGGTTGCTGCTGTTCGTCGTCGTCGTCGGGATCCTCGACGCCAAGCTCCCCTGGCCGCGGCCGCGGGACACCGAGAGGCGCTCGTGATCGCCGGTCACTTCGGCCTGGCCGCCGGGGTCAAGGCGCACCGGCCGGCGGTGCCGCTCTGGGCGCTGATGCTGGCGACGCAGTGGCTCGACGTCGTGTTCGTGCCGCTGTTTTTGACCCACGTCGAGCGGATCGACGTCATCGGCGGCGGCCCGGCCGGCTACGGGAACGGGATCATTCACGCCGACTACACGCACTCGCTGCTCGGCGCCGTCGTCCTGTCGCTGGTCTTCGCGCTGCCGGCCGCCTGGCGCTGGGGGCGGCGCGCCGCGGGCGTCCTCGGCGCCGTCGTCTTTTCACACTGGCTCCTCGACCTCCTGGTGCACCGGCACGACATGCCGCTTCTGCCCGGCGCGCCGGCCGGCACGCCGCTCTTCGGGTTTGGGCTCTGGCGCTGGCCGCTGGTCACGGCGGCCGCCGAGCTGGCGCTGGTGCTCTGGGGCTCCGTCGCCTACCTCCGGGCGGCCGTCGCCGTCGCGCGCGCGCACGATCCGTCGCGCATCCGGCGCGCGCGCATCGCCGCGGGCGCGGTGCTGGTCTCCGGCTTGCTCACCCTTGGGCTGAGCGTCGCCGGGCTGTGAGCCGGAGCTGACGGCCTAGAGGGCCGGCGCGCGTTCGATCGCGGCCGAGAGCCGCGCCGTTCTCCCCTCGGTCTTGCCGTCCTGAGCCTCGACCTCGAGGTAGACCGGCTCCTCCACCGGCGCGCCGACCTGCAGCTCGATCGACTCAGACGACCCACCTTGGCTGTGCCCCGGTCCGACCAGCGCGAGCTTGCGCGCCAGGACCCGGTGCGACGCCGTGACCAGGCGGAACTCGACCTGCCCCGGCCGCGCCGCGTGCGGGACCTGCAGCGCCACGCGCCCATCCGGAGACAGATGCAGCCCCACCCGGCGGCTGCCGCTGACGTAGATCGCGCCGCTCGAAAAATCGACGACCAGCGCGATGACGCCCGGGATGATGCCGGGGATCAGCCACAGGATGTCCATGACCATCGTCGCGCCGTCGATGATGCCGGACTGCGTTCCGCGCCGCTCGGGATGAAGGAAATAACCGCAGCCGACGGAGCCGCTCCCGACGGTGAGCATCGTGCTGGCAGCGATCGCGCGAACGAATCGATTGGTCATTCAGATCTCCTCGCACGAATCAGACGTGCGTCGCTGGTAGATTAAGCACGTGTCCCCCGACCTGCGAGACCTTTCTCCCGGTGCCACCCGCGGCCTCCCCATCACCATCGACTTCGAAGGAGCGCCTGTCGCTGCCTTCACGGGCGAGCCGGTCGCCGTGGCGCTGCACGCCGCGGGGATCGAGACGCTGGCGCGCTCGTCGAAGTACCACCGCCCGCGCGGGTTCTTCTGCCTCGACGGGCACTGCGCCGCCTGTCTCTTGCGGATCGACGGCCGCCCCAACCAGCGCTCCTGCCTGACACCGGCCCGCGCCGACCTCTCCTGCACGCGCCAGAACGCCTTCCCCAGCGCCGACATCGACCTCTTGGCCGCCGCCGACTGGCTCTTCCCCGAGGGGATGGACCACCACACGATGATGACCGGCAGTCAGACAGGCAACGCGCTCTTCCTGAAGCTGGTGCGCGAGATGGGCGGCGCGGGAACCCTGCCGGACGCGCCCCCCGCGGCCCGTCTCGCGCCGCGCGACGAGACGCTCGACGTCTGCGTGATTGGCGGCGGCCCGGCGGGGCTGGCGGCGGCGCGCGCGATCGGCGAGGCCGCGCCCGGCGCGCGCGTCGCGCTGTACGACGAGCAGGCGGCGCCGGGCGGCTCGCTGCTCGCCGAGGCGGGCGGCACGGCGCGGGCGGCGGCGCTGGCCGCGGCGGCCCGCGGCGCGGGCGTCGAGCTGCTCTCGCGCGCGACGGCCATCGGCTACTACCCGGAGGACGAGGCGTCAGACAGCGGGCGCGGGCTCCTGGCCGTGGTGGCCGGCGATCGGCTGCTGCGCGTGCGGGCGCGACGCACGCTCTACGCGACCGGCGGCTATGATCAAAACCTCCCCTTCGCCGACAACGATCGCCCGGGGGTCATCTCCGCCCGCGCCTGTGGGCGGCTGGCGTTCCACTGGGGCGTCCGACCGGTGCCGGCCAAGGGGACGGTGATCATCCTCGACGGTGCGCCGACGGCGGCGCCGCTCGAGCGCGCCCTGAACGCGGCCGCGATCCGCACCACGCGCGTCGAGCTCGCGCGCGAGACGGTCGTCGGCGCGCGGGGAACGAAGCGGGTGCGCGGGCTCGAGCTCCAAGGGGCCAACGGGTCCACCCGGAAGCTCGAGGGCGCGCTGGTGGCTGTGGCCACGCTCCCCTCGCCCGCCTCCGAGCTGCCGCGGCAACATGGCGCCGCCGTCGCCTTCGACGCAGCCCGCGGCGGATTCGCCGCCGTCGTCGACGCCCAGGGTGCCACGACGGTCCCGCATGTCTTCGCTTGCGGCGACGTCACCGGCTATGCCGGCCCCGAGGCGGCCGCGCGCGACGGCGCGAAGGTTGGGCGCGCGCTGGCCGCGACGCTGGCGCTGCTCGCCGCGCTGGCGGTGACGCCGACCGGCTGCGCGACGCCGGCGACGCCTCCTGCCGCCAACGCGTCGGCGGGCGCCGCGACCGCGCCGGCGCCCACCTTGCCGCCGGGAGTCATCGAGCCACCCCCGTTCGCCGCTCCGCCCCCGGCCACGGCGGACAGCACGGCCGACGCGCGCACCCGGCTGCGCCGGTCGATCCTCGACGCCGCCTGGACCACGGTGCGCGACAAGCATTACGACAAGACGCTCGGCGGCCTCGACTGGAGGGCGGTGCGGGCCAAGTACGAGCCGCTGGCGCTGGGCGCGCCGTCCGAGGCGGCCTTCTACCGCGTGCTCAACCAGATGATTGGGGAGCTGGGGCAGTCGCACATGATGATCACCGGCCCCGGCGCCGAGGACGAGGTGGCCGCCGACGAGACGGCGAAGCCGGGCGACGCCCCGACCGACGTGCCCGCCGAGGAGCCCGCCGGCCCCGTCGGCGGACCGATTGGAGATCCCGGGCTCACCGTGCGAATCATCGAGGGGCGCCCGACGATCACCCGCGTCCGCGCCGGCTCGTCCGCCGAGAAGGTGGGCCTGGCGCCCGGGTACGTCGTCACGCAGATCGGCGGCCGTCCGCTGAAGGCGCCGCACAACTCGACGCGCCCGCTCCGTCCGGTGGAGGAGCGGTTCGAGCTGCGGCGCGCCGCGGCCCTGCGGCTGGCCGGACCGGTGGGGACGCGCGTGACGGTCAGCTACCTCGACGACCGCGACCACCCCGGAAAGGCCGTCCTGGTCCGCGATCCGCCGCGCGGACAGGCGGTGCAGCTCGGCTTCCTGCCGCCGATCTACCCCGAGGTGCGCGCCTACGAGGTCGGCGACGTCGGCGTCATCGCCTTCAGCATCTTCTTTCTCGACCCGGTGCTCGGCGACATCAAGAAGGCGGTGGCGCGCTTTCAGGAGCATCACGTGCGCGCCATCGTGCTCGACGTGCGCGGCAATCCGGGCGGCCAGGGGGCGATGTCGATCCCGGTCGCCTCGCTGTTCGTGAACCAGCCGGTGCGCCTGGGGACGCTCACCTTCCGCGACATGGGTCAGAAGTTCGACGCCCGCCCCGAGCTGGGCGCCACCCCCTTTCTGGGCCCGCTGGCGATCCTGACCGACGAGGGGACAGCCTCAACATCCGAGATGTTCGCGGCGGGGCTGCAGGAGGCCAAGCGCGCGATCGTCGTCGGCGACACCACGCTGGGCGCGGTGCTGCCGTCGGTGGTGCAGCAGCTGCCGGGCGGCGCAGTCATGCAGTACGTGGTCGCCGACTTCAAGACGCCGAAGGGGGTGATGCTGGAGGGGCGCGGCGTACAGCCCGACCGGCGGGTGGTGGAGACGCGCGCGGCGTTCCGCGGCGGACGCGATCCGGTCCTTGACGCCGCCCTCACCGCCGTCCGAGCATCGCGCGGCCCGTAAAGGATGACTATGACGATCACGATGACCAAGACGACCAACCTGACGACCGAGCCGAGGCGCGCCTCGCTCCTCTTCCCCTTCGTCGCCGTGCTGGCCGCCGCCGGGTGCGCGGGCAAGCAGCCGCCGGCGCCGGCCACCGCGCAGGGGGCGCCCGCCGCGCCCGGCATGCGCACCCCCGATGCGATCCTGGCCGACGCCGTGGCCGCGACCGGGGGCGTGGCCGGCTGGGCCGCGCACAAGACGGCCCACATCAAGCTGACCATCAGCCTGCAGGGGATGGGAATGGGCGGTCCGGCCGAGCACTTCCAGACCAACGCCAACCGGTCGCTGACCCTGACCACCCTCCCGGGCGTCGGCGCCATCCGCGAAGGCTCGAACGGCAAGGTGCTGTGGGCGCAGGATCCGATCAACGGCCTCCGCCTCCTCGAAGGGGCCGAGGCCGAGCAGGCGCGCATCGAGGCCGCCTGGAACACCGATCTGCAGGCGCACGAGCTGTTCCCGAAGATCGAGACCGCCATCGATTCGCCGGCGGGGCTCGAGTGCCTGACGATGACGCCCAAGGTCGGTCCGCCGATCCGCAGCTGCTACGACGCCCAGACACACCTTCAAGCCTCACAAGAAGGAATGCGCGCAACTGCCCAGGGAGACGTCCCTTTTCACTCCGCGGTGAAGGACTGGCGTCCGGTGGGCGGGGTGAAGATCCCGTTCGACTCCGTGACCCAGGCCGGGCCGATCACGGTGGTCACCACCGTCAACGAGATCGTCTTCGACGAGCCGATGGACGACAAGATGTTCGAGCCGCCGGCGCCGGGCGCGCCGTAACGGGGACGGGGCGCCGCCGTGTCGCGCAAGGTGATCCTCTGCCGCTGCGAGGACGTCACCTTGGCTGACGTCCAGCACGCGGTGAAGCTCGGTCGCGGCGATCTCGAGGAGGTCAAGCGCTACACCGGCTTCGGGACGGGACCCTGCCAGGGCAAGGAGTGCCTGCGCGAGGTGGCGCGCGCCGTCGCGGAGGCCGCGGGGAGCGATCCCGCCGCGCTCAGCCCCTTCACCGCGCGCCCGCCGCTCGTGCCTGTCGAGCTGGGCGTGCTGGCCGCCGCCGGGCGCCACGCCACACGTAAATGACCGCGCGCGGGTCGAGCAACCGTGCCGACGTCGTCATCGTCGGCGCCGGCGTGATGGGGCTGGCGATCGCCTACAACCTGGCGGCGCGCGGCGGCCGGCGGATCGTGGTGCTCGACGAGCATTACCTGGCCTGGGGCGCCTCGGGGCGGAACGGCGGCGGCGTGCGCCAGCAGTGGTCGACGGAGATGAACGTCCGCCTGATGCAGGAGTCGACCGAGATCTGCGCCCGCTTCGCCGAGGAGATGGGGATCAACGTCTGGATGCGCCGGGGCGGCTACCTGTTCCTGGCCCGCACCAAGGCGGCGGCGGAGCGCCTCGAACGCAACGTGGCGCTGCAGAACCGCTGCGACCTGCCGACGCGGATGATCCCGCTCGAGGAGGCGCGCGACCTCGTGCCGGAGCTCGAGACCGGGCCCGGCGCCAGAGGCAGCGCAACCGGCGGCCCAACCGGCGGCGCAACCGGCGGCGCAACCGGCGGCGCAACCGGCGGCGCAACCGGCTTCGTGGCCGCCTGCTACAACCCGACCGACGCGATCGTCTTCCCCTGGCCGTTTCTCTGGGGGTACGCGCGGGCGGCCGAGCGGCGCGGCGTGAAGATCCAGACGGGCGTGCCGGTGACGGCCATCGAACGTCGGGGCGACGACTTCCTGCTCGCCACGCCGGCGGGGACGCTCACCGCCGGGCGCGTCGTCTGCGCGGCCGGCGCCTGGTCACCGCGCGTGGCGCGCCTGGCCGGCGGGGCGCTGCCCGACCGTCCCGTGCGCCACGAGATCCTCTCCACCGAGCCGCTGAAGCCGTTCTTGAAGCCGATGGTCTCGGTGATCGAGAGCGGGCTCTACGTCTCGCAGTCGCTGCGCGGCGAGCTGGTGGGCGGCGTGTCGATGCCCGAGGAGGCGAACCCCGACGGCGAGGTCCGCCTCGGCTCGCGGCTCGACTTTCTGACCACCATGGCGCACGGCCTGGTGGCGCTCATGCCACGGCTCGGACACGTCAAGGTCGTTCGCCAGTGGGCGGGCCCCTACGACGTCAGCCCCGACGGCAACCCGATCGTCGGTGAGCTGCCCGGCGTCCCCGGCTTCTACGTCGTCTGCGGCTTCGGCGGCCACGGCTTCATGATGGCCCCCGTCGTCGCGCGCCACTACGCCGCCTACCTCGACGGCGAGCCCCCCCACCCCTTCTTCACCGCCTGGCGCGCGGATCGCTTCGGGCCGGGCGGCGCCCCGCCAGCCGCGGACCGCGAAGAGATGATCATCGGCTAGGTCTTGGCGAAGCGCCGCTCGGGCGGGATCGCTTCCAGCCGATCGCGCGACTGCACGGTGACCATCCAGCCGGGGTACTCGGGCGGCAGCGCGCTCGCCCGGTCGAGCCGCTCGAGCTGGGCGGGCGAGAGCTTCACCTCCGAGGCGGCGAGGTTGTCGCGCAGCTGATCGTCGTTGCGGGCGCCGACGATCACGCTGGTGGTGACGCCCTGATGCAGCAGCCAGGCCAGCGCCAGCCGCGGGACCGAGATCTCCAGCTCGCGCGCCACCTCGCCGAGCGCGTCGAGCACGCCGTAGCCGCGCGCCTCGTCGACCGGCGGGAAGTTGAAGCCCGCGCGGCGGGTGCCGGTGGGGCTCTTCTGGTCGCGCCCGAACTTCCCGCCCAGAAAACCGCCCGCCAGAGGGCTCCAGATGAGCAGGCCCACCTGCTCCGACTTCATCAGGGGGACGAGCTCCCGTTCGAGATCGCGCCCGGCGATCGAATAGTAGGACTGGATGGTCTCGAAGCGCTCGAGGCCGTGGCGCTCGCTGACGCCGAGCGCCTTCATGAGGTGCCAGGCGGCCAGGTTCGAGGCGCCGAGGTAGCGGACTTTACCCGCGCGCACCAGATCGTCGAGCGCGCGCAGCGTCTCATCCCAGGGCGTCAGCGCGTCGTAGCCGTGGATCTGATAGAGGTCGATGTAGTCGGTGCCGAGCCGCCGCAGGCTCCCCTCGACGGAGTCCATGATGTGCCCGCGCGAGAGGCCCACGTCGTTGGGGCCAGCGCCCACGCGGCCGCGCACCTTGGTGGCGACCACCACCTCCTTGCGCCGCGTGCCCAGCGCCCGGCCCAGGATCTCCTCGGCGCGACCCATCGAGTAGGTGTCCGCCGTGTCGAAGAAGTTGATGCCGGCGTCGCGACAGGCGCCGACCAGCCGATCGGCCTCCGCCTGCGCGGTGCTGCCGATGGCCTGGTAGATCCCCTCGCCGCCGAAGGTCATCGTCCCGAAGCAGAGCTCCGAGACGCGCAAGCCGGTCCTTCCGAGCTGACGCATGTTCATGGCCGCAAGGATGACGCCGCGGGCGCCGATCGGCCAGTGGCTCAGGTCTTGGGCGTCTTCTTCACCAGGCGCGAGTAGATGAGCGGGCCGAGGCTGTCGATCATCATCTTCTCGACCAGCTCCTCCAGCGCCTGGCGCTGCTCGTTCCCCTCGTAGACGAAGCGGATCCCCATCCCCGGCTCGTGGTCGGCCGGCAGGTCGGCCGGCGGGGGGGAGCCTTCCTTGATCACCCAGCGCACCTCGCCCCGCAGGGCGAGCGGCGCCTCGCGCGAGGGGACCTGCAGCTTGAACAAGAAGATCGTCCCGATGTCGAGCGGCTTCTCGGTCTTGATGAACGTCCCCCCCTTGGAGATGTTCTTCGTGTAGTCGTAAAAGAAGGTGTTGAGTCGCTTGTACTCCACCTTCAACTCGATCGGGGCGCGTGCCTCGCGGCGTCGTTCTTCTTCGGTCATGATCCGCTGTTCTGGACGCAACCCTAGGTCGTTGCGAGCGTGTCGCCCATGTTAGGCCCCCCCGGGAAACCCGTCAATTCTGCCTGGAGACGTTGGGGCGCCGCGCGGGCGAGCTGGGGCCTCCGCCCGTTCGTCTGGGGCGGCTTTCTGGCGCTGCTGGCGCTGGCGCTCGACTTCGTCCCCCTCTACGACCTCCTCGGCTACGACTTCGCCTTCGCGCTCGGCTTTGGCGTCTCGCTGGCGGGGGTCGACATCGGCCAGGGGGCGATCGGCGCGCGCGCGGGCGCGGCTCGGGCGCGCGCCGGCGGGCGGCGAGCTCGCCCGCGTCTTCGGCCAGGCGGCGGCGCTCTCCGCCGCGACGCTGCTCCTGCCGCTGCTGCTCGGCCTCGCCAACGCCGCGCGGGTCCGCAACTGCAGCCTGTCGGTCGGCCTCGCCTTCTTCGCGCTCCTTCCGCTCGGCGAGCGCCCTTTACGCCGCGACGGCCGGCGTGCTGGCGGGGCTCGCGGCGGCCCGGCCGCGCCGCGCGCGCCTGCTCGCCTTCGCGCTGCCCGTCGCCTCGATCCTCTGGACGCTGCTCCGGCTCTACCGCGATCCGCCGGTGTTCGCCTTCGATCCGTTCGGCGGATACTTCCCGGGGCCGATCTACGACGAGGCGCTGCGCCCGCCGACGTCCCTCGTGTTGTTCCGGGTGGCCAACGTCGTCTGGGCCGCCACCGCGATCGTGCTGGCGCTCGCCGCGGTCGGGCGCGGCTGCGATCCGCGCCGCTGGCGTCCCGGGGGCAGCGCCGCGGCGCTCCCGTTGCTGGTGGCGTCGCTCGTCCTCTATGGACTCGGGGGCAGGCTGGGATTCCACATCACGCACGACGATCTCGCCCGCGAGCTGAGCCAGACCGAGACCACCGCGCACTTCATCGTCCACACCGTGCCCGGGACCAAGAGCCGCACCGAGCGGGCGCTGCAGATCGAGGACCTGGAGTTCCGCTACCGACAGCTCAGCGAGACGTTCGGCATGGAGCCCAAGCTGCCGATCACCGTGTGGGACTTCCCGAACGCCGCGGTGAAGAAGGCCCTGGTCGGCGCGGGGGAGACGCTCTACGCCAAGCCCTGGACGCGCGAGATGTTCGTGCAGGAGCACTTCCCCTCGTCGCGCCTGCGGCACGAGATGGCGCACGTCTTCGCCGGCAGCTTCGGCGATCCGTTCTTCGGCGTGGCGCTGGCCTGGCGCTGGGGCCCGCTGCCGCACCCGGCGCTGGCGATGGGGCTCGTCGAGGGGGTGGCCGAGGCGGCCACCGTCAGCGATCCCTACGGCGACGCGACCATTCACCAGGAGGCCGCGGCGATGATCGCCGCCGGGCTGGCGCCGCCGCTCGCGGACGTGGTGGGGGCCGGGTTCAGCACGCTGGCCGGCGCGCGCGCCTACACGCTGGCGGGATCGTTCTCGGCGTTCCTGCTGGCCACGCGCGGCGCCGACAAGCTGCGCGCGCTCTACCGCTCGGCCGGCAACTTCAGCGACGTCTACCGGGTGCCGCTCCGCGATCTCGAGCGCGAGTGGCGCCAGTTCCTGACCAAGCAGCCGCTCAGCACGCGCCAGCGCGCCCACGCCACCGAGGAGTTCCGCCGCCCGGCGATCTTCAGCCGGGTCTGCGCGCGCGAGCTCGCCGCGCGCGTCGCCGAGGCCCGCGGGATCATGGGCGTCGATCCGGCGCGCGCCGCCGAGCTCCTGCGGTCCGCCTGCCACGACGATCCGAACGAGCCGCTCTATCGCCTGGCGCTGGCGCGTGCCGAGCTGGCGGCCGGCGCCGAGGGGGCGGCCCGGACGGAGCTGGGACACCTGGCGCTCGACGGGACGTTGACGGTGCCGCTGCACGCCGAGGCGGAGTCGCTCTCGGCGGCGATCGATTTTTCGGTGCGCGACTACGCCGGCGCCGAGACGCACCAGCGGCGCGCGCTCGAGCTGGCGGCGACCGAGGCG
Organism: uncultured Pseudomonadota bacterium; assembly: GCA_963819375.1. Lineage (GTDB taxonomy): Bacteria > Myxococcota_A > Polyangia > Fen-1088 > Fen-1088 > JADGRB01. The sequence goes on from CAWFVU010000002.1 coordinate 1,143,227, forward strand.
GATCGCCGGCAGGCCCTCGCCAAGCTCAGGGCGCTCGACAGCCCGCCGGCGCGCGGCACGCTCGGCCGCGCGCTCTACGCCGACGTGCTCGAGCCGGACATCGATCCCGTGCTCACCTTCTACCTCTTGGCCGAGTACGCGCGCCTCTTCCCCACCGATCGTCTGGGACCTTATCTGATCGGGCGCCAGCTCCTCGGACGGGACGCCGCCCGCGCGCTGCCCCAGCTCACCCGCGCCTGCGGCGACGAGCAGATCGCCGATTCCCCCGAGCGGACGCAACTGGCCCCCGAGTTCGAGCGCGAGTGCCGCCGCATGATCGCCGACGCCGCCTACCGCGTGGGCGACTTCGTCCGGGCGCGCGCGGCCCTGGCGCGGCTCGCCACCGACGCCACCGAGGCCGATCGCCTGCGCGCGCTCGACATGCGGGCGCGCGTCGACTGGGCCGCCGGCCAGCGCACCGGCGCGGCCGGCGCATCGCGGTAGCCGCAGAGCGCTGGCCGAACCAGGCCCGCGGCCGCGCGAGCACGGCCACGCCGCGGTAACTGGACGCCAGCACCGCCCCGGCGCGACAATGCAGCCGATGCGACACGCGCGTCTCGGGTTGCCCGGCTGGCTGTTTCTGGTGACGGTCGTTCTCTGGTCGGACCTCGCGCGCGCCGGGACTGCGCCGGCCTCGACCGCGACGCCGGCCGCCACACCGGCTTCAACACCTCCCTCGGCGGCGACTCCGCCCGTGCCGCCGGCCGAGCCCGCGCTGCCGACGCCACCGGCCGACGCGCCCACGGCGACGCCGCCGCCGGGCCAGCCGCCCACCCTCGCGCCGGCGCCTGCGACCTCCCCGGCGCCGCCGCTGACATTGACCCCCGAGCCGGCGCCGGCGCCGCCGCTGGAGCTCGATCGGCGGACCGCGCAACCGCCCTCCGAACGCCCGGTCCCGTTCTATCGAAAGAACTGGTTCTGGGGGACCGTCGGTCTGGTGGTGCTCACGACGGCGATCATCGTGGTCTCCACCTCCACCATGTCGAGCTCTTCCCCCCCATGACCACGCTGGGGAACATGCATGCGTTTTAGTCGGCTCCCCCTGCCAGCGATCCTCCTGGCGGCCGCCGTGCTCGGCTGCTCGAGCCCGCAGTCGTACATCGTGCTGCTGCTCGAGTCGTCGTCGACGCCGATCGCAAACGTCGCGCAGATCACCGTCGTGGTCTCGCAGGGGACGACGGAGATGGAGACGCTGACTTACAGGGCCGGCGATCTCGCCAGCGCCATCAACAACAGTGACGCGAACGCCAACATGGGAACGCTGTCGGTCAGCTTCTCGGGCAACCGGACCGGCGACATCAAGTTCTTGGTCACGGCCCTCGACATCCACGGCTGCGCGATCGGCGTCGGCGCCGCGCTCATCAACATCATCAAGGGGGCGACCAACGAGGGGATCGTTTTCCTCGCGCCCGAGGAGAGCTGCACCGGTGACGCGGGCGCGCCCGATCTGCCGCCCGGCAGCAGCTTCCCCGGCTGCGAGCCGAGCGCCCTCTCCTGTCCAGCGGCCCAGTCTTGTCAGCTCGACTGCCAGGCGCGGTCGAACATCTGCGCCGCGGCCGGCAGCAGCCCCGCCGGCGGAACCTGCCCCGGCATGACCGGCTGCGCCCCCGGCTCGCAGTGCTTCGACTACAGCGCGCTCGGATGCGGCACGCAGCTCTGCCTGAAATTTTGCGCGACCGACGCGGACTGCGCGGCGCTCGGCGACGGCGGCGTGGGACCGGGGAGCTTCTGCCGCGATCCCGTCGCCTGCGGCGGCGTGACGACCGCCTACCACACCTGCTCGTTCAGCTGCGATCCGACCGCGGCGGCGGCGGTCGGGTCGCCGGCCCACACCGGCTGCCCGGCCGGCCTCGCCTGCGTGATCCCGTCCAGCATGGACCACGTCGACTGCAGCTGCCCCGAGGCGACGCGCACCGGAAAAGAGAACGCCCCCTGCACCAGCACCGCGCAGTGCGCGCCGGGGTTCCTGTGCGAACAGACCTGCCGCGCCGTCTGCCGCTGCGACGCGCAGAGCGGCGTCTGCACCGCGCCCAACGACTGCCCCACCACCGGCACGACCTGCACCGTCGTCCCGAACCAGACGATCTACGGGGTCTGTCTGTGATCGCCCGTCGTTCTATCGCGAACGCCAGCGGCCGCCGGTCTGGATGAGGCCACGGCGGCCGTTGATGCGCCAGTCGCGATCGGCGGCGTCGAGCCGGCTGGTCTGGTCGGCCGGGAGCCCGATGATGGCGTCGCTCTTCATCGTCCGCAAAGCCACCACGGGCGCAGGGAGATAACCCGTGGCCTCGGCGAAGGTCGTGTCCGCGGGCCACAGCGCGTCGCCGACGGCGCGCCGATAGTTGGCGTCACCCTTGAGCACGACGGCCGTCGCGGCATCGAGCTCGCGCCCGAGCCGCGGCGGCCGATCCCAAAGGAAGCGCGGACCGTTCCAGAAGGGATCGGGCAGCACGCGCAGGCGCTGGTCGCGCCACGCTTGCTGCAGGCGATCGCAGAGGGCTGCCTCGCCGCCGCCGCGCGCGGCGAAGGCCGCCGAGCAGCGACCAGACGTCGGCGGCGACGGCATCACTGACGAAGGTCGGATGCAGCTTGACGTGCAGGCTGACCCGCGCGCCGGCCCGGGCGATCAAGGCATCGGCCAGGGCCAGATCCATCGACAGCTCGCTGCCCATGTTGTCCGTCACGAGGTGGACGTCACCGCCGGGGAGCAACAATTGCTCGGCGGCGCGCGCGCTGTCGTCGCACAAGAGGTCGGCGCTGTCGCCGGCGGCGCCGAACGCCACGCCGACCGCATAGCTGAGGTCGACCCGATTTCCCCAGAGCGCACCGACCAACAGCGCCGCGATCCGTTCCGGGTCAGGAGCGACGGCCAGGTCCAGCGCGCGCTGCAGACCCTGCCACAGAGCCGAGCCGGCCACCTCCTCCTGCTTGGCAGGGGCGAACGGATCGCGACCGTTTTCCCAGTGACGGACGGCCGTCATCAGGCAGTGGTAGACGTAATTCTCGGCGAAGAACCACTCGGTCGCCAACCAGGTCTCGCCTGCGCGCGCGTCCAGCGCCGCCTGCCACTCCCCGGCGTCGGGCGCCGGAAACCCGAGCGGCGGCAAGGGACCGCCGGCGCGGATGTCGTCTCGCAAGCGAGCGATGGAATCGTGCACCGACTGCGGATAGTCGGGGTTGCGCGCGCTGACCTCCTCCAGGATCTTCGGGACCCGCACGCTCATGCTGTGGTGAGCGAAGGCGTTGCCCGAAGGCCTGTTTGGGGGCTCGGTGCGGAGCGGCGGAGGAGGACGCATGAGCTCCGCGGGTCTACCCGTCGCTCTCGAGATTCGCGTTGCCGTCGATGAACTTGAGGTCGAAGCGGAACGTCGAGATGCGCCAGCCGAGCAGGCCGCCGCGGTCCAGGATGAAGGCATAGCTGCCCACGAAGACGCGGGTGTTCCGGCCCGAGGCGGTCTTTCGGTAGTGGTAGGCGATGCCGTAGCAGCTGGCGGTGGCGCGGGACTCGTGGATGGTGACGCGGTGGTTGCCGGCCTGGTGGTGGATGGCCGCGAGCGCGCGCAGCCCCTCTTCCCAGCCGGCGGCGATCTCGTCGGGCGTGCGGCGCGCGGGCGGTCCGGCGCCGAGCGACGACATGTCGAACAGCACCTGGTCGGCGAAGCAGCGCTTCACCGCCCCCCAGTCGCGCTGGTCGGTGGCCACGAAGAGCTCGGTGATGACGTCGACAATCTCTTGTCGGGCGGCGAGGGTCTCGAGCGCGGCGGTCTCCATCCCGAAAGGCTACTTCACTCTCTTTCTTCTCACTTTTTTCTCGGTTGACTGAACCCATGTTCAGGTCCACCTTGGGAGGGTGTCGGTTCGCGCTCTCGAGCTGGTTCGCGATCCGGAGATCGCCGCGGAGATCTCCGCGCATCTGGTCTCGCTCGAGCGGCTCAGCGAGGAGCGCGGGCGCCGCGCGACGGGCCTCGCGGCACTCGATGCCTTGCTCGGCGGCGGCTGGCCGCGCGCGGCGCTGAGCGAGATCTCCGGGCCGCGCTCTTCCGGGCGGACGGCCGTGGTGCGGGCGGCGCTGGCAGCGGCGCTCTCCGCCGGTGAGTCGACGGCGCTCGTCGACGTGGGGGGGACGCTCGACGCGCGCGCGGCGGTCATCTCGACGACGGCGACGACATCGCCGGGGCCCCCGCTGCTCTGGATCCGCTGCGGCGTCGCGCAGGCGCTCAAGGCCGCCGATCTGGTGGTGGCGGCCGGCGGCTTCGGGACGGTCGCGCTCGATCTGTGCGACGCGCGGCTGCGGATCCCGGACGCCGCCTGGATGCGGCTGCGCCACGCGGCGCGCGCGCAGGGGACGACGGTGCTGGTCGCGAGCGGCGCGCGGCGGCTGGGGGCCTTCGCGGCGGCGGCCGTCGATCTCGGCGGCGCGCCGGCGTTCGACACCGAGGGCCCTCCCCTCTTCGCCCGCCTCGAGGTCCGCGCGCGGCGCTTGCGAAATGGGCGCACGGAGGGGGAACAGTTGCCATGCGTCTCGCTTGCGTTTATGTCCCGCAGCTAGCGTTGCAGGCGGCGCTGCGGCGATCTCCCGAGGCGCGGGAGTCGCCGTCGGCGTTGCTGGCCTCCGCTGGGAAGAGCAAGCCACGGGTCACCGAGCTCGACAGCCAGGCGCGCGGCGCCGGCGTGCGCCCCGGCATGACCGCCGCGCAGGCGTCGGCGACCTGCCCCGGCTTGCGGCTCTTCACCGCGACGGCGGCCGATGCCGAGGCGGGCGCGGCGGCGCTGGCCGACGTCGGTTACGCCTTCGCGCCGCGCGTGGAACGCGACGGCGAGCGGATCTATTTCGCCGCCGACGATCTTTCCCGGCTCTACCCGGAAGGAGACCAGGCGATCGCGCAGGCGGTGCAGGCGCACGCCGCGCGGCTCGGGTTCGGCGCGCGCGTGGCGATCGCCTCGACGAAGGGGAGCGCGCGGGTGGCGACGCGCGCGCACGAGCTGGCGGTGGTGCCGGCAGAGCGCGCCGCCGCCCGCGGCATTCCTGGCGCCGCTGCCTGTCCACTTCTTCACCGACGACGCCGAGCTCTGCGCGGCGTTCCGGCGCTGGGGGACGCGCACGGCCGGCGCGGTGGCGGCGCTGCCGGCGAACGCGGTCGCGCTGCGCCTCGGCCCGGCTGGCGCGACGGTGGCGCATCTCGCGCGCGGCGAGGACGACGAGCCGTTCCTGCCGCAGCTGCCGCCCGACGCGCTGGAAGAGGCGGTCGAGCTCGACTACCCCGTCTACGAGCTGGAGCCGCTCGCCTTCGTCCTGCGCGGACTCTGCGATCGCGCGCTCGAGCGGCTGGCCGGACGGAGCCTGGCCTGCGCCGGGCTGACGCTGCGCCTCACGCTCGATCCGCGCGGCCTCGACGTCCGCGAGGTCCCGGTCGCGGCGCCGACGCGCGAGGCGAAGATCCTGGTCGAGCTGGCGCGGCTGGATCTGGCGCGCCGGCCGCCCGAAGCCGCGGTGATCGGCGTGCACCTCATCGCGCTCCCTGCGCGGGTGCGCGCCACCCAGCTCGACATCCTGCGCCCGTCTGGGCCGGCCCCCAACCGGCTGGCCGCCACGCTGGCGCGGCTCGCGGCGCTGGTGGGCCCGGAGAACGTCGGCACGCCGGCGGCGATCGACAGCTGGCGCGCGGAGGCGATCGGGGTGGCGGCCTATCCGTCTTCGGGCGGATCTTCGGGCGGATCTTCGGCGACAGCTCAGCCGGTCGAGGAGCCGGGTCTCTGTCTCCGTCACCGCCGGCCGCCCGAAGAGATCGAGGTGCTGATGGACCGCGACGGGCCGGCCGCGCTGCGCGGCGCCGAGACGACGGCCCGCATCCTGGTCGCCGCCGGGCCGTACCGCCTGTCGGGCGAATGGTGGCGGGACGCGGCGGAGGGGGGAAGCTGGGCGCGCGACTACTGGGACGTCCACGCCTCCGATGGCGCCGTCTACCGGCTGCACCGCGACGGACGCTCCGGCCGTTTTTATCTGGATGGCTATTACGACTGAGCGGTTTCGACTATGATTTCCGTACTCCTTTGATGCGCCCTCTCTTCGTGCGTCTCGTCGTCGCGAGCGCCCTCGCTGGTTCCTTTCTGCTGGGCTGCGCCAACCGCGGCATGGTCGCCCCATCGGAAGAGACCGGCACCGGCGGCGGCAGCGGCGGCACTGTCGCGCTCGGCGGCTCGGGCGGCAGCGCCACCGGCGGAAAAGGCGGCGCCGCCGGCAGCGGCGGCGGAATCGACCGGCAAGGGTGGCGGCAGCGGCGGCTCCAACGTCGACGCGAGCTGCAGCCTGGTGACGGACGCCCTCTTCGACCACTCCACCACCGTCTGCGGCGCGATGTTCAACTTCGAGGGGAGCACCGAGGGGGCGACCCTGCTCGCGGGGAGCCAGGCCTTCACCGCCGTCTCGCAAGGGACGACGCCCCACACCTATTGCGGCGCTGGCTCTCTGGCCATCTCCGCCACCTTCAGCGGCACCAGCGGCGCCGCCACCAAGGGAGAGGTCGACATTCCCCTCGGCGTCGACGGCGGCGCGGCCAACCTGAGCGGCAAGACCCTCACCGTCCATGTCTCCGCCAGCCCCGTCGTCTGCGGCGAGGATCTGAGGTTCAAGGTCATCCTCGACACGGCCAGCGGTTCGCCCGTTGCCCTCAGCATCAACACCGTGACGTCGAACTTCACGACGGTCTCCGCCTCGCTGGCAACCGTCGCCGGCGCCAGCGCCGTAAACAAGCTGGCGATCGAAGCCTTCTCCACCTCCGGTTACGCCGGCACGATCTACGTCGACGAGATCGACCTCCAGTAGGCCTGGCGGTCGTTCGAGACGGTGACGTCGGCAGACCTTGCCTTGGACTGAACATATGTTCAGAGTAAGCCGGGCATGCCCGCCGCCTCTGAGTACGTCGAGCTGCGTTGCCGATCGGCGTTCAGCTTCCTCGACGGCGCCTCGCTGCCGGAGGAGCTGGCCGAGGCGGCGGCGGCGGCCGAGATGGACACGCTCGCGCTCGGCGATCGCGACGGCGTCTACGGCGCGCCCCGCTTCGCCGCGGCGGCGCGCCGGGCGGGGATTCGCCCGCTGGTCGGCGCCGACGTCACGCTGGCGGACGGAGCGCCGCTGCTCCTCTTGGTGGAGAACAAGACCGGCTACCGGAACCTCTGCCGCCTCTTGACCCGCGCGCGCGAGGGGCTCTGCAAGGCCGATCCGCCGCGCGCGACGCGCGCGCTGCTGGCCGAGCACGCGGCAGGGCTGGTCGCGCTCGGCGGGGCGTCACCGCGCGAAGATCTTCCGGCGCTCTGCGCGGCGTTCGGACGGGCGAACGTCTACCTGGAGGTGCAGCGCCACCTCGACGCGCGCGAGGCCTGGAACGAACGCGCGGTCGCGGCGCAGGCGGCGGCGACGGGCGTGGGGCTGGTGGCGACCAACGACGTCCGCTACGCGACGCCACGGGAGCGCCTCGTCCACGACGTCCTCACCTGCGCGCGTGAAAAGCGCACCGTCGACGAGATCGGCCGGCGCCTGCTGCCGAACGGCGAGCGCTGGCTCAAGTCGCCGCGCGAGATGGCAGCGCTGTTCGCCGACCGCCCCGCCGCCGTCCGCGCCACGCGCGCGATCGCCGAGCGCTGTCAGTTCTCGCTCGCCGATCTCGGCTACACCTTCCCCAGGTACGCCGTGCCCGACGGCGAGACGGAGCAGAGCACCCTCGAGAAGCTGTGCGAGGCCGGCGTCGGCCACCGCTACGCCGCCGACGATCCGCTGCGCCCGAAGGTGCGCGCGCAGCTCGCGCGCGAGCTGGGGATCATCGGGCGGCTCGGCCTCGCCGGTTACTTTTTGCTGGTCTGGGACATCGTGCAGTTCGCCCAGCAGAAGAACATCATGATCCAGGGGCGCGGCTCGGCGGCGAACTCGGCGGCCTGCTACGTCCTCGGCATCACCGCCGTCGATCCGGTGAGGATGGAGCTGCTGTTCGAGCGCTTCCTGTCGGAGGAGCGGGTGCAGAACGCCAGCAACGTGGCCGACCGCATGCCCGACATCGATCTCGATCTGCCGTCGGGCGAGGCGCGGGAGCAGATGATCCAGCACGTCTACGCCAAGTACGGGCGGCGCGGCGCCGCCATGACCGCCAACGTGATCACCTACCGCCCGCGGATGGCCGTGCGCGACGCCGGCCGCGCGCTGGGGTTCTCCGAGGAGCAGCTCGGTCGCATCTCCAAGCTCCTCCCCGGCTGGATCGCCGGTGAGGAACGTCCGCTCACCGACTACTTCGAGATGGCGGGGTTCTCGCCGCGCGAGCGGCGGACGCGCCTCGCCGCGCGCGCCGCCACCGCGCTCCTGAATCTGCCGCGCCACCTCGGCCAGCACTCGGGCGGCATGGTGCTCTCGGGCGGCTTCCTCGACGAGGTGGTGCCGCTGGAGCCGGCCGCCATGGAAAATCGCGTCGTCGTCCAGTGGGACAAGGACGACTGCGCCGATCTCGGCCTCGTCAAGGTCGATCTCCTCGGCCTCGGCATGATGGCGGTGCTGGCCGAGGCCTTTCCGCTGGTCGCGCGGCACGAGGGGATCGACCTCGACTGCGCCAGGCTGCCGCCCGACGATCCGAAGGTCTACGCCATGCTGCGCGCCGCCGACACCGTCGGCGTGTTCCAGGTCGAGTCGCGCGCGCAGATGGCGACGCTGCCGCGCATGAAGCCGGAGCGGTTCTACGATCTGGTCGTCGAGGTGGCGATCATCCGCCCCGGCCCCATCGTCGGAAAAATGCTGAACCCCTACCTCGAACGGCGCAATGGCCGCGAGCTGGTCACCTACCCGCACCCGTCGCTGGAGCCGATCCTGAAACGCACGCTGGGGATTCCGCTGTTTCAAGAGCAGCTCATCCGGATGGCGATGGTGGCCTCGGGTTTCACCGGCGGTCAGGCCGACGAGCTGCGACGCGCGATGGGCTTCAAGCGCTCGCACGAGCGGATGAACGTCATCGAGAAGGATCTGCGCGCCGGGATGACGAAGAACGAGATCACCGGCGCGGCGCAGGAGGAGATCGTCCAGGGGATCAAATCGTTCGCGCTCTACGGGTTCCCCGAATCCCACGCGGCGTCGTTCGCGCTGATCGCCTACGCCTCGGCCTACCTCAAGGCCCATCACCCGGCGGCGTTCCTCTGCGCGCTGCTCAACAACTACCCGCTCGGCTTTTATCATCCGTCGACGCTGGTCAGCGACGCCGTCCGCCACGGCGTCGTCGTCCGCGCCATCGACGTGACCCGCTCGGGGTGGCTCGCCGATCTGGAGGACGGCGGACGCGCGGTGCGGCTCGGCCTGCGCTCGGTGAGCGGCCTTCACGAGGAGCTCGGCAGGAAGATCGAGGAGGCGCGGCGCAGGGCGCCGTTTGTGTCGCTGGCTGACTTCGCCAACCGCAGCGGCGCCGATGAGCACGCGGGCGCGCTCGCTCGCCTGGCCGAGATCGGCGCCCTGGCCGAGCTGGGCGGCGCGCGGCGGGCGGCGCTCTGGCAGGTCGAGGCGCTGGGACGCTCCGGTCCACTATTTTCAAAGACGCGCGCCGACGCGCCCGAAGAGGCGCCGTTGCCCGAGATGTCGGCCGAGGAAGAGCTGGCCGCCGACTATGCCGGCACCCACCTGACGATCGGCCAGCACCCGGTCGCCTTCGCGCGCGCCGCCCTCGACCGTCAGGGGATCACGCGCGCCGCCGAGCTCGGCACGGTGCCGGGGGGACGGCGCGCGCGGGTGGCGGGCGTGGTGATCGTCCGCCAGCGGCCGGGGACCGCCAAGGGGTTCGTCTTCATCACCGTCGAGGACGAGACCGGCTTCGCCAACGCCATCGTCACCCCCGACCGCTTCGAGCAGCACCGGCAGATCATCCTCGGGGTGAGCGCGCTGGTGATCGAAGGGGTGGTCCAGAATCAGGACGGCGTCGTGTCGATCAAGGCCGATCGGTTCGAGCCGCTCGGCGGGCGCGCCGCCGCCATCGACGTGTCACACGACTTTCATTGAGACCGTTTCCCGACGGTGACTCGGTTGACGGCGCCGGTTGACGGAGGCGCTTGTCGTGCGCACATCCAGGGGAGGATCGCCGACGTGCGACCCGTCGTCATGTCAGCATCCGCTCTTGCCGCAATCTGGATCGCCGCGCTGCTTCCCGGGACCGCCGTCATCGTGCTGGTGCTGGTCAAACGTGCGGCCGCCTCGCACGATCAGGACCGCAGCGCCGACGACGCGCTGCCGAAGACCGACGCGGCGCCCCCTCCGGCGGCGCACGACGGCGGGACGCAGGACGGCCACGGCTCCGACCTGTCGCACGATCTCCTTCTCCTGCGGATGAGCCACGATCTCCGCAGTCCGCTCGGCTCGCTGGTCACGCTCTGCCAGCTGCTCGTCGAGGGTGACGCCGGGCCGCTGTCGATGAAGCAGCGCCAGTACATCGAGGTGATCCGCCGCAGCGGTCAGTCGGTGCTGGGGCTGGTCGATGACATCCTGGATCTCGCGGCCGTCGAGTCGGGGCGGAGCGAAGTCGACGTCGACACCGTCGACCTGGCCGCGCTGGTGCGGCAGGTCGCCGAGAGCCATGAGGCCGCCGGCCGCGAGAAGGGGATCCCCGTCCAGGTGAGCCTGCGGCGCGAGTCGCTGCCCGCGTCGGCCGACGAGAAGCGCCTCCGCCACCTGCTCGAACGCATGGTCGAGTACCTCCTGTCGACCACCGAGCACGGCTACGTCGAGATCGCCGTCGACGATGCCGCGGACAAGGCCGTGGTCCGCGTGCGGAACACCCCCGATGGCCTCTCCGAGTCGGCCCGCCGCACCCTCGCCCTCGCCTATCAGGACGGACAAGATGGGGATGACAGCGACGAAGGCGCGACGCCGCTGCCGATCGCCATCGCCGCGCGCCTCGCCCGACGCATCGGGCTTCCCATCGAGGTCCGTGCCGGCAACGAGGAGGGGCTGAGCCTCGAGCTCGCTGTCCCTCTGGCCAAGGCCGGCGCGCGCCTCTCCGGGGACGCGACGCGCCCCCGGCACGCGGCAGGAGCCAGGATCCTGCTCATCGACGACGACGCCGCAGAGCGGTCGCACGTCACCACCCGACTCGAAGAGAGCGGCTACGTCGTCACGGCGGCGGCCTCTGGCAGCGACGGGCTGGCCCTCTTGCGGGACGGACAGTTCGAGGCCGTGGTGCTGGATCTCGTGATGCCGGGGATGAGCGGCCTCGAGGTGCTGCGCGCGGCCCGCGCCGACGAGCGGCTGGCGGTGCTCCCGTTCGTCGTGCTGTCGGCCCTCTACATCACCCGGAGCGAGCGGAGCGTCCTCGGCCCGGCGGTCGCCAGCGTCGTGCGCAAGGGGGACGGCACCGCCGATGAGCTCCTGCGCGCGCTCGACCGGGCGCTCGCCCCCGCCGCGCAGCCGCACGCGATCGGCGACAGCCGACATGCCTAACCGCGCGCGCCGCCCCCGGCGGCTGGTCTACCCGGCGATCGGCGTCCTGCTGTCGGTCGGGCTGCTGCTGGGGCTCCTGGCGCTGCAGATGTGGGTCGGCGGGGGCGGACAGCGCGCGGCGAGCCCTCAGCGCCCCTGGCACGTCACGGACGAGCTCCGCCGGCAGCCGCTGGTCTACGGTTATCTGCTGGCGGCGACGGTGGCGCTCACCACGGTTCTCGGGTGGCTGGTCGGGCGTAAGGAGGATCTGCTGGAGGCGCTGTCGGTCACCGACCCGCTGACCGGTCTGGCCAACCGCCGCCGCCTGCTGGCCGCCTTCGGTGACGAGCTCAATCGCAGCGCCCGCTACGGGACACCCCTCGCCCTTCTCCTGATCGATCTCGATCGCCTGAAGGAGATCAACGATCGGCGCGGGCACGCTCAGGGGGACCGCGCGCTGCAGCTCGTGGCCGAGAGCCTGCGGCGGAGCTGCCGCGCCACCGATCTCGCCGCGCGCACCGGGGGCGACGAGTTCCTGGTCCTCGCCGTGAACACCAGCGCCGGAGAGGCCCTGGCGCTCGCCCACCGCGTGTGCGCGACCGTCCGCCGCCTCGGCGCGGCCGGGCACGAGAAAGAACAAGGGAAAGAGAAAACCGTGCCGGCGCCCGAAGTGACGGTCTCCATCGGCGTGGCCGACCTCGATGACATCACGCTCCCCACCTTCCTGTCCCTCCACGCCGCCGCCGACGCGGCGCTCTATGCGGCCAAGGCCGCGGGGCGCGACCGTGTGCTCGCCGCCCCCCCCCGCTCCGACCCGGGCCCACGTCCGTCGCCCGTCGACCGAAGGTCGGCTACATTCCGGCAGTCGCCGCCTTGACGACGACCCCGGACAGCTCCAGTTAATCCGCTGTAGAGTCTCGAAGCGAAATGCTCGACATCCTGTTGGTTGACGACGAACCCGATTTTCGGGTGCTGGTGGGCGACGCACTCCGCGACGCCGGCCATCGCGTCAGCCTGGCCGCGAACGGCGCCGAGGGGCTGACCCAGATCTCGTCGAACGTCTTCGACGTCATGATCTGCGACATCCGGCTCCCCAAGGTCGACGGGCTGACGCTGTTCCGCCGGGTGCGCCAGGAGTCGCCGGGCACCGACGTCATCCTCATCACCGCTCACGCCGCGATCAACGACGCCGTCTCCGCGCTCAAGGAGGGCGCCTACGACTACCTCACCAAGCCCTTCGACCTCGACGAGATCGTCCTCCAGCTGCAGCGGATCGCCACCCAGCGGGCGCTCAAGCGGGAGCTGGAACAGGCGCGGGCCGAGCTGTCACAGCGCAAGTCGAACGGAGCGGGACCGGGGCCCGGCGCGATCATCGGACGCAGCCCGCCCATGCTGCGCCTCTCCGATCGGATCGAGACCATCGCTCAGAGCGACGCGCCCGTGCTCATCACCGGCGAGAGCGGCACCGGCAAGGAGCTGGTGGCGCGCACGCTGCACGACCGCAGCTCGCGGCGGAACAAGCCCTTCATCGCCGTCAACTGCGCCGCCTTCCCCGAGACGCTCCTCGAGGCCGAGCTGTTCGGCCACGAGCGGGGCGCCTTCACGGGCGCGGTCAAGCGGCGCGACGGGCGCTTCAAGGCGGCCGACGGCGGGACGCTGCTGCTGGACGAGATCGCCGAGGTGCCGCTGCCGGCCCAGGCCAAGCTGCTGCGCGTGTTGCAAGAAGGGACGGTCGAGCCCCTCGGGACGAACGAATCGACGCGGGTCGACGTGCGCATCATCTCGGCCACCCACCGCAACCTGCGCGAGCGGATCAAGGAGGGGCGGTTCCGCGAGGATCTCTACTACCGGCTCAACGTGCTGGACATCGAGATCCCGCCGCTGCGCGAGCGGCGCGGGGATCTGCCGCTCCTGCTGCAATATTTTCTCAACAAGTTCACCCAGCCCGGCAAGCCGCCCTCGACGATCTCGCCGCGCGCCTGGGCGGTGCTGTCGCAGTACCACTTCCCGGGCAACGTGCGCGAGTTCGCCCACGCCATCGAGCACGCGGTGGTGCTGGCGGGCGGCGGCGAGATCGAGGTCGAGCACCTCCCCGGCGGGATCACCGGCGCGCTCGACGGCGCCGTCAGCACGCCGGCCGGCTCGCTCCGCTCGTTGAGCGCGGCGCTCAAGGAGTTCGAGCACGAGTACCTCTTGCGGGCGCTCGCCCAGTCCAACGGCAAGAAGATGAAGGCGGCCGAGATCCTGGGGATCTCGCGCAAGAACCTCTGGGAGAAGCTCCGGCTGCACGGGATCGCCTCCGAGGCCGAGGCCGAAGAGTAGGCCCTCAGAAGTATTTTGCGAACACGGCGCGGACGCGCGCCATCCGCGCGTCGAGCTCGGCGGCGAGCAGCGTCGCCGTCGTCCCCAGGCTGCGGGCCAGCGCCGGCAGATCGCGCGGCGAGACGACCGCCTGCGGACGGTCGAGCAGGAGTCTCAGCCGGAGCGCCGTCCGCCGGAGCACGGCGTAGTCGTCGCGCAGCACGGACGGCCACCCGAGCGCCACCAGCCGTTCGAGCACCGCGTCCGTCGACGTGGTGCGGACCTCCGGGTCCGCGGCGTGGCGAAGCTGGCCGAGCGCGACCAGCAGCTCGACGTCCATGATCCCGCCCGGGTCGAACTGGAGGTGACGCGAGCCGTCCGGCACCTTCCCGCGCTCGCGCTCCACCCGCCCCCGCACGCGGCGGAGATCGGCCCGAAAACTGTCGTCGTCGACCGGCAGGTCGAACGCCAGCGAGGTCAGCGCCCGCGCGCGCTCGTCGCGCGCCGCCGCCGGCTCGTCGGTCCAGACGATGCGCGCGCGCAGGAGCGCCACCCGCTCCCAGGCGGCGGACTCCTCGCGGTGGTAGCGCTCGAACGACGCCCAGGAGGTCACCAGCAGCCCCTGCTCGCCCGAGGGGCGGAGGCGCGTGTCGACCTGATAGAGGCGCCCCTCCTCCAGCATCGCCTCCATGGTGGCGATGAACCGCTGTGAGGCGCGCGCGAACCACTCCCGGTGATCGACGCCCGCGTCGCTCTCGCCGCCCGCGCCGTAGAGGAAGACCAGATCCAGATCGGAGCCGTAACGCATCTCGCGCGCGCCCAGGCTCCCGAGGCCGAGCACGGTGAGCGCCGTTCCCGGTTTGCCGAGGCGCGCCTCGAGGGCGGGCAGCGCCGCCGCGATCCCCGCCGACAGGCACGCTTCCGCCAGATCGCTGAGCTGCGCGGAGACTTCCAGCGCCTGCAGGCTGCCGGCCACGTCGTGCAGGCCGATCCGCAGGAGCTCCTCCGCCTGGAACGACCGGATGGCGCGCAGCGCCGTCTCCTCGTCCTTGTCTTCCTCGCTCTCGTCGGCGATCCGCTTCGCCAGACGCTCGGAGAGCTCCGCCATCGAGCGGACCCGCGCCCCCAGCCCGTCGAGGAACGGCTCCCACATCTCGGGATGGCGCACCAGGAGCTCGGCGAGCCGATCGCTGGTCCCGAACAGCGTCCCCAACATGCGAACGAGCCGCGGGTGATCGCGCAAGAGCGCCATGAGGCCGACCGAGCCCCGCAGCGCGAGGTCGCGAAAATGCGCCAGCGCGCGATCGGGATCGGGGGAGGAGATCGCCTCCTCGAGGAACGCCACCGGCATGCGCGCGCCGGTCCGCTCCAGCGTGTCGACCGCGACCTCGACGTCGCGGAATCCCGCGGCCGTGACCCGTCGCTCCAGCTCCTCGCGGTCGCGCATCGGGTCGAGCAGCCGCGCCGCCGCCAGGTGCGCCTCGGCGGGAGGCTCGCCCAGCGTGGCGGCGATCGCCTCGACCGCCGCGCGCGTCGCCGCGACCTCGGCGTCGAAGGCGGCCAGATCGGCGAACCCCAGGCCGCGCGCGAAGGCCTCCCTCGCCTCGTCCGTCGCCGGCAGGCGGTGTCGCTGGGCACCGGTCGCCACCTGCACCCGGTGCTCGAGCCGCCGCCAAAACCGATAGGCGTCGAGCAGGATCTGCGCCTCGCGATCGCCGAGCAGGCCGGCGACCACCAGGCGCGGCAGCGCGCGCGGCGTGTTGCGCTCGCGCAGATCCGCCCGCTTGCCGGCGTGCAAGAGCTGGAGCGCCTGCACCACCATCTCCACGTCGCGGATCCCGCCCGAGCCGAGCTTGACGTCGAAGCCGGTGTCGCCGAGCGCCCCGGAGGCATCGGCCGGATCGCGGAAGAGCGCCCGCAGCCCCCGCACCTCTTCGACCATGCGGGGCTCGACGCTGCGCGGGTAGATGAACGCATCGAGCGCGGAGAGCAGCTCGTCGCCGAGCGCGCGATCGCCCGCCGCCGGGCGGGCGCGCAGCCAGGCCTGCCGCTCCCAGGTGCGTCCGAACGTCTCGTAGTAGCGCTCCGCCGCCGGCAAGGCGTTGCAGAGCGGCCCGCTCCGTCCTTCGGGCCGCAGCCGCAGGTCGACCCGGAAGATCATCCCGTCGGCGGTCGGCTCCTCGATCGCCGCGGTCACCCGGCGCGACAGCTCAGCGTAGTAGTGGTGCAACGTCAGCTGGCCCGTCGCGCCCGCGGCCCCCGCGTCGGTCGAATAGAAGTAGCAGACGTCGATGTCGGACGAGAAGTTCAGCTCCTGTCCGCCGAGCTTCCCCATCGCCATCACCACGAAGCTGGTGGGGGCGCCGCTGTCGGCGCGGGCCGGGCCGAGCTCGCGGGTCAGCGCGGCGTCGCAGAAGGTGACCGCCACGTCGAGGCAGACGTCGGCGAACGCCGACAGCTCACGCGCCACCTCCTCGGTCGTCCCCCAGCCGAGCTCGCGCGCGCCGAGGCGCAAGATCTCCGCGCGTCGTACGATGCGCAAGCGGCGCTGGAGGTCGACAAAATCGCGCGCCCCGGCCGTCGCCGTCCGGACCTCCGCGGCGATGACCTCGGCCGGCTTCGGGCGCCGCAGGAAGGGATCGCCGGCCAGCGCCCCCAGCCCGCGGACGTCGGCCAGCAACAGCTCCGGCAGAAACTCGCCGCTGGCGAAGATCGCGTCGAGCAGCGCGCTCCCCTCCCCCTCGACCGGGACGCCCCCCCCCAGCTCCAGGAACCGCGCCCACCGTGCCTTCGCGCTCTCCGACATGGACGGGGATCCTGAGGTCAGAGATCCGCCTGGGCCAGGCTGAACTTGTTGTTGGTCTCGTCGACGATCTGGAACGACGACCGCGCGTCGGGGGGAGATCCTGACTGATCCGGTTTTGCTGGTGGCGCTCGAAGATGAAGAACGCGCGCCGCCCGCGATGGTGCGCGACCCACTCCTTCAGGTGATCGTCCGCCCCTTCCTGATCGAACACGGTGCGTTCCTCGCTCGGCCCTTCGTAGATCTCGTTCGACGTATAGAACGTCTCGCCGCGCCAGTAGAGCATGTAGGCGCAGAGGCGCTCGTCGGGCGAGCGGCGGCGCTCGTAGTAGGTGGCGATCGGCCCCTTCTGCGACCAGAACGGCGCCACCTTGGGCATGAAGTCATCGAGCACGTAGAACGTGAACGCCACGGCCGACGCCGGGAGCACCCAGAGAGCGACCCGCTGGGCGCGCGGCCAGACGAGCAGCGCCGAACCCACCGCGAAAATGACCGCGAAGACGACCAGCGCGGTCGAAAAATCGAGCGACGGCGGCCAGGGGCGTCCCACCGGGCTCTGCACGTAGTCGTAGGAGAAGAGCCAGAGGAACTTTTCGGCGGCGTTCTTGCTGACCGTCAGATCGAGGGTGATCAGCACCAGCAGCGGAAGCCCCACCAGCAGCGCCGCCGCGCCGGTGCGCCAGGCCTTGCGCGCGATCAGCTCGTCGAGGAAGCAGCCGACGACGATGGCCAGCCCAGGGATCGCCGGCAGGACGTAGTGGTGAAACTTGGTCATCGACAGCGAGACGAGGGCGTACGACGAGACGAACCAGATGGCGCCCAGCCAGATCACCTGCTGCTTGCGTGACGCGGCGGCGAGGTCGGTCCCCGGTCCGGTCGCTGTCGCGCTGGCCGGCCGGCGCAGCACCGCCCACCCGAGCGCGGCGGGCGCCAGCACGATCCAGGGCCACATGCCGTAGCCGAGCTCGCGCAGGAAGTACTCGAACGTGCCGCGATCGCCGTGCCGGCCGATGATCATCCGGCGCCAGTGGTTGTCACCGAACAGCTCGTCCCAGAACGGCATCCCGTGCCGGATCAACATCGCGTGGTGCCAGGGGACGGCCACCACCGCGAAGGCGATCACCGCGACGATGAGGGCGAACGCCATCTGCGGGCGCCGCAACCGATGCCAGCTGCCTGTGAAGGCGAGGTAGGCGAGCAGGATGATGAGCGGCAGTCCCAGCCCGGCCAGCCCCTTGGCCAGCACCGCCAGCGCGCAGAGGATGGCCGCCAGGTAGAGATAGAGCGGCGCCCGGGTGCGCGTTCGGGCCGCGAGGAACAGGAACGCGAAGAACCCCAGGTAGTAAGGAATCATCGCCACCACCCCGTAGAGGACGAACACCCGCCCCCCCCAGGGGATCTCCACCTTCAGCTGGATCGAATTGACGATCAGCTGGGGGAGCACCGTCAGCGCGAACAGCGCCACCGTCCCGTAGAAGAGCCCGCTCGCAGGCCAGCTGCTCCAGCCACGACCGCGACGCGGCAGCTGTTCGTCGGCGTCGTCGAACAGCGCCAACCCGGCGAGCGCGAGCGCCATCGCCATCGGGCCCACGAAGGCCATGTCGGTCATCGCCTGGCGCGCCACCAGGCTGTACATCGGCGCCGTGGCGACGACGATCGCCCCGAGGACGCCGGCGCGCCGCGAGACGAAGCGCGACGTGACCAGATAGACGGCGTAGATCCCGAGCACGCCTGTCAGGCAGAACGGAACGCGCGCTGCCCACTCGGCGCGGTGCCCGAGCGCCATCTCGCCGGCCGGATGTCCCGGCAGGCCGATGCCCACCACGTGCATGGCCAGGCTCATCATCCAGAACGACAGCACCGGCTTGGACCAAAAGACGTCGGCGTCGCGCGGCGAGCCGGGCCACCAGAGGCTGATGTAGTCGCCCCGGTGGGTCATCTGGCGGGCCACCTCCGAGTAGTGGGTCTCCCAGGGGTCCCAGAGCCCGTAGCTGCCGGCGAAGGGGATGTAGAGAAGCAGGCCGAAGAGGATCACGAGCAGCGCCATCTGGCGCTCGCTGAGCCGATCCAAAAGCCTCACGCGATCACTGGGCGAGCACCTTCTGGAGTTGGAGCAGCTTGAGATCGATCGTCTTGCCGGCGCCGACCACGTCGGCCAGCGGCGTCGTGCGCACCTCGCCGCGAATGAGCCCCACCAGGCAGCCGTGCTCGCCGCGATCCAGGCAGTCGGTCGCCGCCGCCGCCAGCCGCGTCGCCAGCAGGCGATCGAACGCCCCCGGCTCGCCGCCGCGCTGCACGTGGCCGAGCGTGGTCACGCGCAGGTCGAATCCCAGCCGCCCCTTCTCACGCTCGAAGTGCTGCGCCAGCTTCACGGCGTTGTGCTTGGCCCCCTCGGCCACCACCACCATCGCGTGCGGCTTGCCGCGCTCCCAGGCCGCCTGCAGGTTCTGCGCGATGAGCTCGGGCTCGACGTCGGCCTCGGGGATGACCACCGAGTCGGCCCCGCCGGCGATGCCGGCCATCAGCGCGAGGTAGCCGCAGTTGCGCCCCATCACCTCGACCAGGAACGCGCGCTTGTGCGACGAGGCGGTCACCCGCAGCCGGTCGATCGCCTCGAGCGCGATGTTGAGCGCGGTGTCGACGCCGATCGTCATCTCGGACCCGGCGAGATCGTTGTCGATGGTCGAGGCGACGCCGACCACCGGGAGCCCCGACCGGGAGAGCGCCAGCGCCCCTGTCTGGGTGCCGTTGCCGCCGATCACCACCAGGCCGTCGATCCCGCGGGCATTCAGCTGCGCGAGACCCCGCGCACGCACCGCCTCGTCCTTGAACTCCGGCAGGCGCGCGCTCCCCAGGAAGGTGCCGCCGCGCTGCAAGATGTTGCCGACGTCGCGCGCGCCGAGCACGTCCATGTGCCCGTCGCAGAGACCCGCGTATCCGTTGCGGACACCGAAAACGTCCCAGCCCTTGGCGATCCCGGTGCGGACGACGGCGCGGATGGCGGCATTCATCCCGGGCGCGTCCCCACCGCTGGTCAAAACGGCGATCTTTCTCGAAGCCATCGAGGGGAACCGTATACCACGGGATCGCCTGTCCGGTTTCCCACCCGTGACGGCGAAACGGGTTTTCGGGCGCTTTTCTGAGCTCGTCCAGGAGCGGCGCGGAGGGCTCGGGCGTGACGGCCGCTTCACGCTTCCGGCAGGTCCGCGCTACGCTGGCCCCGTGGTCATCAAAAAGAAGCCGGCGCCGACGGAGATCAATTACATCACGCCGGCCGGTTTCAAACGGCTGGCGGACGAGCTGACCTTCCTGCGCAGCAAGAAGCGCCCCGAGGTGGTGGGCGCGCTCGGCGACGCCGCCGCCGAGGGAGATCGTTCGGAGAACGCGGAGTACATCTATCGCAAGAAGCAGCTGCGCGAGATCGACAAGCGGCTGCGCTTCCTCTCCAAGCGGCTCGACGACGTGCAGATCGTCGACCCGGCCACGCAGCCGCGCCGCGACCGCGTCTTCTTCGGCGCCACCGTCACCGTCGAGGACGAAGAGGGCGACAAGGCGACCTACCGGATCGTCGGCGTCGACGAGACTGACGGCGCCGCCGGTGACATCTCCTGGAAGTCACCGGTCGGGCGGGCGTTGCTCGGCAAGGCCAAGGGGGAGACCGTCACGGCGCGCTGGCACGCCGGCCTGCGCGAGCTGACCATCGCGACGATCGTCTACCGCTGATCGCTACCGCTGATCTCCCGTCCGGGCTGTGCTTGCGAGATCGCGGCCCGTGGGCAGGTTGAGCGAGGAGGCGAAGATGACGTTCAGCAAGAAGATCCGCGTTCCGTTCTTTCCGTTCATCCCCCTGGTTCCCATGGCGCTGTTCGCCGGCTCGCTGGTCACCGCGATCCGCGCGCTCGTGCGGGTGCGGCGCCTCGAGCAGCGTCTCGCGGCGTAGCCGACGCAGCCTGGTCCCCGAACAGCAGCACGGCCGACCGCGGCTGGCGGCGAATCAGGGTGGCCCCGGGGGCCGCCCGCGTTCTGCGCCAGACCGGATACCAGCGCTCCGCGCGCAGCGCGGGGTAGGCGTCGACCAGCGCCGGCACGTAGAGATCGACCTCGCGGTAGCCGCCCTGCGTGAGCGCATCGGTCGCCGGGCCGAAGCTGTACTTGGCCAGCTCCGGGTCGGGGGCGAGATCGTTGTGGAGCGCGCCGCCGTAGACCAGCACCAGCGGGCGCTCTGCCGGGCGCGGAAGAGCGAGCGCCTGCTTGATTGCGCGGCCGAGGTGCTGGCCGGTCAGCGTCAGCAACCGGTCGTAGTCGACGGCGCCGCCCGCGCCGACCAGCGTCTGGTACTCGTGGCAATCGACGTCGAGCACGTGCGGCGCGACCCCCAGCTCCTTGGCGCGTCGCAGGAGCCGCACGATCTCGTTCTCGGTCTCGGCCGGACGCTCTGTCGTGCGGGCGACGTCCTTGGTCACCTGCTTCTCGGTCTCGCCGCAGTCGCCGCGCGACACCCAGGTCTCGACGATGAGGTGCGACGCGCGCGGCGCGATGGCCGGCAGGATCTCGTCGGTGAAACGCGCGAGCGACGACCGAACGCCCGCCGTCTTCACGGTCTGGTGCAGCTCGCCGAAGGCGACGACGCCCGTCGCGTCGCCGAGGAAGGCCTCGATCGCGCCCCCGGGCGAGACGAACTTCTCGGCGACGAGCGGCCGGCTCGGGTCCGTGGGCGACGGAGGGTGAGGGAACGCGAGCAGCGCCGCGAGCCCGGCCAGCGCCGCCGGGCCGTTCACGGACCGCCGAGCGTGATGTAGCGAAGCCCGGCGGCTGTCGCCAGGCGGACCAGGTGCCCCCCCTTGCGAGGCGCGCCCAGCATGGCGACCGCCTCGTCGGACGTCGTCACCCGCTGGCGATCGATCTCCAGGATGACGTCCCCTTCGCGCACACCGGCGGACGCCGCCTGCGCGCCCGGGGCGACCTCCGCGACCACCGCGCCGCGCGTCCGCGGATCGAGCCCCAGCGACTCGGCCAGCTGCGGCGTCAACGTCTGCAGCGCCAGACCAACCTTCGGCGACGGCCCGGCGCCGCGCCCGTCCTTCGACGGCAACTCCCCGAGCGCGACGTCGACGGTCTGCCGCTTGCCCTCGCGCCACACCCCGACCGCCACGTGCGCGCCGATCCCGCGCGTCGAGACGTAGTCGATCACGTCGCCGGCGCCGTCCATCTTCTTGCCGTCGAGGTCGGTGATGAAGTCCCCGGGGTGCAGCCCCGCTTTGGCCGCCGGGCCGCCGGGCGTCACCTCGCTGACGAAGGCGCTCGTGCCGCTCGGGGCCGCCTTGGCCGCGGCCGGGTCCATCTCGCTGAGATCGCCGACCAGCACGCCGAGGTAGGCGTAGCGCACGCGCCCCTCTTTCAGCAGCGACTCGGCGACCCGCCGCACCTGATTGATCGGAATCGCGAAGCCGTAGGCGCCGCCGGGACCGGTGTTGATGAGCGTGTTGATGCCCACCACTTCGGAGGAGAGGTTCACCAGCGGCCCGCCCGAGTTGCCCGGGTTGATCTTGGCGTCGGTCTGGATGTAGTGGCGGACGCGGCCGCCCGACATCTGCACGTGCCGCCCCACCTTCCCCTTGCCGCTGACGATGCCGGCGGTGACCGTCTGGTCGAGGCCGAGCGGGCTGCCGACCGCCAGCACCCACTCGCCGACCTCCAGCTTGTCGTCGTCGCCGAGGCGCGCCGCCACCAGATCGCGCGGCGGCGCATCGAGCCGGATGACCGCGACGTCCGTCTCCGAGTCCATCCCCAGCGTCTTGGCGGTGAACTCGCGCCCGTCGCTGAAGGTCACCTTGACGTTGGTGGCGCCCGAGACGACGTGGCGGTTGGTCACGATGTCGCCGCGCGCGTCCATCACCACGCCCGAGCCGGTTCCCCGCTGGGGGCCGGGCGCCGGCTCCGGCATCCCGGGGCCGAAGAAGCGGCGCAGGAACGGCGCCATCCGGCTGTCCTCGTCCTCCTCGCCGCCGCCAGCTTGGCCTCCCCGCGAGGGGGCGATCTCGACGTCGATGCGCACCACCGAGGGACGCAGCGCGCGCGCCACCGCCGAGAAGGCCGACGAGAGGACCCGCGCCTCGCTGGGCGCCTCGGTCTTGGGCGTGACCGCCCCGCCCGGCTGCAGCGCAGGAGGCGCCGAGGGTTCGGAGGGACTCGGCCCGGCAGGAGGAGCAGGCTGGGACGACGGCCCGTTCGCGGTCCCGGGAGCTGGCGCGGTCTCGTGCGGGTTGAAGCGCTCGGCGAGCTGCCGGCAACCGGCGAGCCCCAGGGAGGACGCCAACGCGAGCGCGCCACCGACGAGACGAAGTGAGCGTGGCCCCGCGATCTTCATGGCGTTATTTAGCGATCTGCCGATGGCGAGCGCAAGGCCCTCGGAAAGTTGTAAAAGTCACGGAGCGATGCGCGCCATCACCACGTTGCCCGGAACCGCCGACAGCGCCCGCCTCGAGGAGATCCCCGAGGCCCTCGACGCGCCGGACACGCTGCTGGTCGAGGCGATCGCCATCGGCGTCTGCGGCACCGACCTCGAGATCCTGAGCGGCGCCTACGGTCAGCCCCCGCCTGGCCGCGAACGTCTGGTCATCGGGCACGAGAACGTCGGGCGCGTCCGGGCCGCGCCGCCGGGCAGCGCTTTTTCTCCCGGCGATCTGGTGGTCGGCGTCGTGCGCCGCCCCGACCCCGTCCCCTGTGCCAGCTGCGCGGCCGGCGAATGGGATATGTGCAAGAACGGAAAGTTCACCGAGCGCGGCATCACCGGCCAGGACGGCTACGCCTCCGAGCGCTATCGCCTCGAGACCGCCTTCGCCGTGCCGGTCCCGGCGTCGGTCGGCGATCTGGCGGTGCTCGTCGAGCCGGCGACCATCCTCGCCAAGGCCTGGGAGCAGATCGAGCGGATCGGCGCGCGCGCCACCTGGAACCCGTCGCGCGTGCTGGTGACGGGCGCGGGGCCCATCGGCCTTTTGGCCGCGCTGCTCGGCCGGCAGCGAGGTCTGGAGGTGCACGTCCTCGATCGGGTCACCGACGGCCCGAAGCCGGCGCTGGTCGCCGCCCTTGGCGCCAGCTACCACACGGGGAAGGTGACCGACATCCCACCGGCCGACATCGTGCTCGAGTGCACCGGCGTCGGCGAGCTGGTGTTCGACGTGATGGAGAACGTGGGCCCCGACGGGATCGTCTGTCTCACCGGCGTGTCCTCGGGCGCGCGGGCGATCCCCATCAACCTCACCGCGCTCAACAAGCAGATGGTGCTGGAGAACAACGTCGTCTTCGGGGCGGTGAACGCCAACTTGCGCCACTACCGGGCCGCGGTCGCCGCGCTGGGGAAGGCCGACCGGGGCTGGCTGCAGCAGCTGATCTCGCGCCGCGTCCCGCTCGAGCGCTGGCAGGAGGCGCTGGTGCGCGGGCCCACGGACGTCAAGCCGATCATCACCTTCGGCTGAGTCCAAGCCTGAAACCTCCTTCCTGAGCCGGCGGAGCGGCCTTAGCTTCCGGGAGTGGGCTCTCTTTCGGACCAGGGCCGGGGTCACCAGGGTCATCAGGCTTCTTGGGCGGGCGGCATCCTCCTCGGCAACACGTACCTGCTCGGCCAGCGCATCAACCTCGGCGGGATGGGTGAAGTGTTCGAGGCGACGCACGCGCGCCTGCCCGGCCGCTATGCGGTCAAGATCCTCCGCCCCGAGCTGCTGGGCAACCGGGAGGCCTTCGCCCGGTTCTGTCGCGAAGCGGAGGTGATGTCAGAGCTGCGCCACCCGAACGTCGTCCAGATCTACGACTTCAACACGACGCCCGAGGGACGTCCGTACTTCGTGATGGAGCACCTGGAAGGGCGCGACCTCGAGGCGCGGCTCACCCAGTCCGGGCCGATGCCGCTGCCGGCGGCCGTCCGGGTGGTCGACGCGGTCGCCTCGGCGCTGGCGACCGCGCATGCGCACGGCATCGTCCACCGCGACCTCAAGCCGGCCAACATCTTCCTGGTGGCGATCGACGGCCAGATCGATGAGCTGGTGAAGGTGCTCGACTTCGGCATCTCCAAGATCCGCTCCGCCGGGACGCTGCTGTCGTCGCCGACCGACATGATCGGCTCGCCGGCGTACATGTCGCCGGAGCAGGCGCGCGGCGCCACCGACGAGATCGACGGACGGAGCGATCAGTTCGCGCTCGGCGCGATCACCTACCGGATGCTGACCGGCTTCGATCCTTTCCAGGGGGACGACATCGCCTCCCTGCTTTATCAAGTGGTGCACGAGGAGGCGCCGCGGCTCGCCCGCACCCTGCCCGCCTGGTGGGACACGCGCGCGCTGCAGGCCGTGCTCGATCGCGCGCTGGCCAAGGATCCCGCGCAGCGCTTCGGCGGCATGATGGAGATGGCGCGCGCCTTCGAGGCGGCGTCAGAGCAGACCCTCTCGCACGAGATCTCCGCCAGGGGGACCGTCAATCTGGGCGCGACGTTGATCGCCGCACCCCCGCCGCCGCCGTTGCGCCCCGCGCGCACGCCGGCGGCGGCCGAAGAGCGAGATCGCGCGGCGTACGCGGCGAGCGAGATCGAGGATTCTGCCCCCCCCATCCGGACCCCCGCGCCCGAGGTGACGGAGCGAGCGGAGCCGTCCCGCGCGGCGACCCCGCGCCCGCGCCTGGGACGCGACTTCAGCATCGATGGGACAACCGCACCGGATGGCGCCCTCCCCCGCAGCCTGGCCTCCGAGGAGCCCTACCTGCGCGACCAACTCCCGGTCACGCATCATCGGGTGGCGCTCGCGGCCCTCGCCCTGCTGGCGATCGCCGGAATTCTGGGCGTCACCGGCATCTACCGCCACCTCATCTCGGGCGGCCGCCGCGCGCTCGGGCTCGCCCATCCGGTGCCGGCGCAGAGCGCAACGCCGCCGGTCAACACGGCGCCGCCGGTCGAAAACCCGGCCCCCGGCCCCGCGATCGCCTCGCCCTCGACGGCGTCGACGCCCGCCGCCAAGACGACGCCCAGCGAGGGCCCCGCCGCGGCGAAGCCGGCGCCGGCTGAGCGCCCCAAGACGGCGACGTCGGCCAAGGCGACCACCGCCGAACCGCCCCCCGCGCCGGCGGCGCGCGCCCGCCACCACCGCATCCCGGGCGAACAACCGCGCATCGTCAATCGACCGGGGAGCGTCTATCTCCCCTCCACGCCCGCGCCGCCCGTGGACGATCAGTTCAACCCGTTCGCGCCGCCCTCGAACGCCGCGCCGTCGGGCGCCGCCCCGTCCGGCGCCGCGCCGCCGCCGGCTGCGCGGCCGAACCCGTTCCTGCAGCCGCCGAGCGGCCCGCCGCCCAGCACGGCGCCCGCGCCCGACACGCTGCACAACCAGTTCGCCATCCCGCCGCCGGCGCCGACCGAGGACTCACCTTCCCGCGATCTCGTGCCGCCGGCGGAGCCCGAGCGAGAGCCCGGTCCCGGCCCGGCCATCACGCCGGCCCCGACGGCCCCACCTGCCCCCCGAACAAGCGCCCCCCCCGGTCAGCCGAGCGCGCCACGGGCCAGAACCCCCTCCGACCAGCCGATGGCGCCGTCGTTCTGAGACCAGGGCGGAGAGCCGCGGCGCGTGCTGGCGGCTTGCCTTCCCGGCCCAGGCGACTACGTTGGGACGACGATCACGATGGGACTCCGAATTCCTGTCTGCACCTACCGGCTGCAGTTCAACAAGGACTTTAACTTTCGCGACGCCACCGCATTGGTCGGCTACCTCGACGCGCTGGGGGTGACCGATCTCTATGCCTCGCCCTTCCTGATGGCGAGGGCCGGGAGCGTGCATGGCTACGACGTGGTCGATCACAGCCGGCTCAACCCCGAGATCGGGACCGAGAGCGACTTCGACGCGCTCGCCGTCGCCCTCCGCGCGCGCGGGATGGGCCTCCTCATGGACGTGGTCCCGAACCACATGTGCATCGCCAGCGACGCCAACCACTGGTGGAACGACGTGCTGGAAAACGGCCGCAGCTCCCCCTACGCGCCGTTCTTCGACATCGACTGGCACCCGCCTAAGGCCGAGCTCGACGAGAAGATCCTCCTGCCGGTGTTGGGACGTCAGTACGGCCGTGTCCTCGAGGGGAGCGAGATCTCGATCGGCTATGCGGGGGGCGCCTTCCAGGCCCATTACGGCGCCTCGTCGTTCCCCATCGGGCCGCGCACCATCTTGCCGCTGCTCGAGCCGATGGTCACCGACCTGCGGCGCAACCACCCCGACGATCACCCCGACGTGCTCGAGATGGAGAGCATCGTCACCGCCACCAAGAACCTTCCCACCCGCTGGGAGATCGAGCCCGAGAAGATCCGCGAGCGGCAGCGCGAAAAGGAGATCGTCAAGCGGCGCCTCGACGCGCTGGTGTCGGGGAGCGCCGCCGTGCGGGACGCGCTCGAGCGGAGCCTCGGCGCCATCAACGGCGAGCCGGGCAAGCCGCGCAGCTTCGACGCGCTCGAGGCGCTGCTCGCCGAGCAGGCCTATCGCCTCTCCTACTGGGGCGTGGCGGCCGAGGAGATCAACTACCGGCGCTTCTTCGACATCAACGACCTGGCCGCCATCCGGATCGAGGAGCCGAAGGTGCTGGAGGCGGTGCACGAGAAGGCCTTCCAGCTGTTGCGGCAAGGGAAGGTCACCGGCCTGCGGATCGACCACGTCGACGGCCTCTTCGACCCGCGTCGGTACCTGGAAGATCTGCAGCGCCCGCGCGACGCCGTTCCCAGCGACGCCGTGCCGAGCGCCGCCGCGTCCGGGGCCCGACACGTCTACGTCGTGGTCGAGAAGATCCTGACCGGCGCCGAGGAGCTCCCCCCGGAATGGCCGGTCCATGGGACGACCGGCTATGAGCTCCTGAACGTGGTCAACGGCCTCTACGTCGACGCGCTCGGCGTGCGCCTCATCGAGCGCGGCTACCGGCGGCTTCGCGAGGGGAGCGGGACGTTCGACGATCTCCTCTACCGCGCCAAGAAGCTCATCCTGCGGACGGCGATGTCGAGCGAGCTGCACGTGCTGGCGCGCCGCCTCGATCGGATCTCCGAGCAGCACCGCTGGTCGCGAGACTTCACGGCCAGCAGCCTCCACCTGGCGCTCGGCGAGGTGATCGCCTGCTTCCCGGTCTACCGGACCTACGCGCAGGCCGACACCATCTCCATCAGCGACGGCGATCGGCTGCACGTCCTGCGCGCGGTCCGGGAGGCCAAGCGGCGCAACCGCAGCACCAGCGAGTCGATCTTCGACTTCCTCTGTGACCTCTTGCTGCTGCGGGATCCCGAGGGGCTCGCGGAGACGGAGCACGCCGAGCGGCGCGAGCTGGTGATGCGCCTGCAGCAGCTGACCGGACCCGTGATGGCCAAGGGGCTCGAGGACACCGTCTTTTACCGCTACTACCCGCTCGCCTCGCTGAACGAAGTCGGCGGCCGGCCGACCACCGGGCCCACCGAGCTCGAACGCTTCCACGTCTTTTGCGCGCGTCGTTGTGAAAGGTGGCCGCACGCGCTCTCCGCCACCGCCACCCACGACACCAAGCGGGGCGAGGACACGCGGGCCCGGCTCGACGTCCTCTCCGAGATCCCGCGCGAGTGGATGGAGACCGTCAAGCGCTGGCAGCGGATGAACCGCCGCGCAAAGCCGGTGGTCGACGAGGCGCGCGTCCCCGGCACCAACGAGGAGTACCTGCTCTACCAGACGCTGCTCGGCGTCTGGCCCCTCGAGGCGCTCGAGCGCGAGCTGTCAGAGACGGAGCACCGCGCGCTCGAGGAGCGGGTGGGGGCCTATCTGATGAAGGCGCTGCGGGAAGCCAAGCTGCACACCAGCTGGATCAACGTCAACGAGCCGTACGAGAAGGCCTGCGCCGAGTTTCTCCGCCACCTCCTCGACCGCAACGCCACGGGGAACCCGTTCCTCAGCGACCTGCAGCGGTTTCTGCCCCGGGTGGCGCTCCCGGGGATTTACAACTCGCTCGCGCAGGTCGTCTTGAAGGCCACGGTGCCCGGCGTTCCCGATCTCTACCAGGGGACGGAGCTGTGGGACTTCGCGCTGGTCGATCCCGACAACCGCCGGCCCGTCGACTACGCCGAGCGCCGGGCGCGTCTTGCCGAGCTCGCCCCCCTGCGCGGTGAGGCGCTGCACGCCCAGATCGCCGAGGCCCGCGCGCGGCCGGCCGACGGCAAGCTGAAGCTGCTGGTGGTGATGCGCGCCCTCGCCCACCGACGGCGCCAACGCGAGCTCTACGAGGGGGGCGCCTACCTTCCGCTCGTGGCCGAGGGTCCGCGCGCGCGCCACGTCGTCGCCTTCGCCCGGGTCGCCCGCGACGGACGCGCCGCCATCACCGTGACCGGTCGGTTCTTTGCCGCGCGCGAAAGCGCCGCGCCCCCCCAGCTGACGCGGCGTTCTGGGAGGAGACCCGCCTGCGCCTGCCGGCTGAGCTCCTGCGCGACTCCTACCGCGAGGTCATCAGCGACAGGGAGCTCACCCCAAGCGCCGAGCGCAAAACCGGGTTGCCGCTCGGTCGAATCTTCTCCATGCTTCCGGTCGCAATTCTCGAACCCGGCCGGCTCTGACGCGGACACAAACTTGCACAGCAATTTGCGTGGACGTGTAGACTGGCCGCTTCCAAAGACCGTTCCTTAGAATCATGAGCCCACCGATCCACGCCGCAAACGACAGCGCCCATCACGGCCGTCATATCTGCCTCCCGTTCGAGACCGAGTCGGAGAAGGAGGCCGCCGTCCTCTCGTTCATCCATGAAGGGCTGGCGCACGGCAAGCGCTGCCTGTTCGTGGGGACCCGGGCCGAGTACGAGCAGCTGGGGCTGCATCTGGAAGAGGAAGGGATCTGCTCGCTGCGGGCCGAATCCCGCGGCGCGCTCATCTTCAGCACCAAGGAAGACGAGTATCTGACCAACGGCGCCTTCGACCCGAACGCGGTCCTGGCCCGCATCGACCGCTACCTCAAAGAGGCCCTCGCCGACGGGTTCACCGGCCTCTGCGCGACCGGTGAGCTGATGAACGTCCCTTCCGACACGGTGTGGCGCGAGATCGTCTGGTACGAGGCGCAGATCAACGAGAACTTCGCCCGCCTCCCCTTCTCCGGCCTCTGCCGCTATCCGCGGATGGTGGTCCCTGCGAACCGGGTTCAAGACGTCCTGCGCACCCACCCCATCGCGGTGGTGCGGGGAGAGACGTGCGACAACCCGTTCTACGAGCGCCCTGCGCTGGCGCTCTCCGACGACTCCCGGGCCCGCCTCGACTGGCAGCTCCGCCAGTTGCGGGTCCAGAACCGAGTGCAGCGCCGCCTCGAGGCCAAGACCACCTCAGCCGTGACCGCCGCCGTCGCGCTGGCCACGGAGCTCGAGACGCTCCGCTCGTCCATCCGGGACAGCGACAGGACTTGATCTAGTTCGGGACCCTAAAGGGCCCCGCGTCCCCCCGAAGAGGTCGAGCCGGCCATACCGTCTCGCCCTCACGGGAAGCGCATCCCAGTTGCCATCCGGCGCTAGCCGGGATATGGCCTCTAGGAAATGCATATTCTCGTAAATACCGGGGGAGGCGACGCCCCGGGGCTCAACGCCGTCATCAGGGCCGTCACCCTTTCGGGGCTCCGCCGGGGCTGGAAGGTCACCGGGATCCGCCGCGGCTACCACGGCCTCCTGGAATCGCCCCAGGACGGGCTCGTCGAGCTGACGCGCGACAAGGTGCGCGGCATCGCCCACCTCGGCGGCACCATCCTCGGGACCGTCAACAAGGGGCACCCGTTCGAGTTCATCGTCGAGAAAGACGGCAAGAAGACGACCATCGACGTCTCGGACGAGATCATGCGCCGCTACCGGGAGATCGGCGCCGACGCGGTGATCGCCATCGGCGGCGACGGCGCGTTCCGGATCGCCACCCGCTTCATCGCCAAGGGGATGCCGATCGTCGGCGTCCCCAAGACGATCGACAATGACCTCTCCTGCACCCAGGCCACCTTCGGGTTCGACACCGCGGTGACCGTGGCGACCGAGGCGATCGACCGCCTCCACAGCACGGCCGAGTCGCACGAGCGGATCATGGTCGTCGAGGTGATGGGACGCTACGCCGGCTGGATCGCCATGCACGCCGGCGTCGCCGGCAATGCGCACGTCATCCTGCTCCCCGAGATCCCCTACGACATGGACCGCGTCGTCGATCGGATCAAGAAGCGCTACGCCTCGGGGCGGCGTTATTGCATCGTCGTCGTGGCGGAGGGGGCCATCCCCAAGGGGGGCGAGCTCAGCACCATCGGCACCGAGCTCGGGCGCGAGGTGCGCCTCGGCGGCCTGGCCGAGAAGATCGGCCACTACCTGGGGGAGAAGACCGGCTTCGAGTCGCGCTCGCTGGTGCTCGGACACCTGCAGCGCGGCGGCAGCCCCACGCACCGCGATCGGCTCCTGGCTTTGCGCTTTGGCGCCGCTGCGGTTCGCATGGTCGAACAGGGGAAGTTCGGCCACATCGTCGCCTACCAGCCCCCGCACATGGTGCCGGTGCGGATGGAAGAAGCGATCGCGGTCATGAAGACCGTGCCGCTCGACTCCGACACCGTCCAGACGGCGCGCGATCTCGGCATCTGTCTGGGCGATTAGGGCCGCGTCAGCCGGCCTCGGCCCGGCTGAGCTTCTGTTCACAAACCAGGAAGCTGGGGTATCATCGCGCGGTCGTACCTCCGCCCATGAGCCCGCACGAGGATCAAGACCCGGCGCCCCCGCGACTCGACCCGTTGCCGGGGCGGGTCATCGCGGGGAACTTCCGGATCGACGGCCTCATCGGCAGCGGCGCGATGGGCAACGTCTACAAGGCCGAGCAGCTCTCGCTCGGCAAGCAGGTCGCCATCAAGGTGCTGCACCCGCACCTCATGGGCGACGAGAAGCTGGTCGGGCGATTCAAGCGCGAGGCGAAGAGCGCGTCGCTGCTCAATCACCCGAACTCGATCCAGATCATCGACTCGGGGCAGGATCGCGACGGGACGCTCTACATCGCGATGGAGCTGCTCACCGGGCGCGATCTGGCGCAGGTGATCCGCGACGATTTCCCGCTGCCGCTGCCGCGCGTGGTGCGGATCCTGTCCCAGGTCCTCTCGGCCCTCGAAGAGGCGCACGCGCAGCGGGTCATCCACCGCGATCTCAAGCCGAGCAACATCATGCTCATCCAGCGCCGCGACGAGAAAGACTTCGTCAAGGTGTGCGACTTCGGCATCGCCAAGGCGACGCTCAGCGAAGCGGACGATCGCGCGGCGATGCTGACCATCCAGGGGCTCGTCTGCGGCACGCCGGAGTACATGGCGCCCGAGCAGGCGCGCGCCGAGCCGCTGGACGGCCGCGCCGATCTCTACGCCGCCGCGGTGATCCTCTACCAGATGGTCACCGGGCGACATCCCGTTCCGGGCCGACTCGCCCGATGGCGATCGTGAGCCGCCACCTGGTCGAGGCGCCCGTGCCCCCCAGCAAGCGGCGGCCCGACCTGCGGCTCCCCAAGATCATCGACGACGTCGTGCTGCGCGGGCTCGAGAAGGAGCGCGAGATGCGCTACCCGACCGCGGTCGCCTTCCGCGAGGTGCTGGAGGGTGTCCTCGGCGCGACCAGCGGTCCGGCCACGCCGGTGCTGCCGAGCGCGCGCGCCGCGCAGCCGACGGTGCGCGACATCTCGGGGCACGATCTGACCGTGCAGGTCGACACCGGGATGATTCCGGCGCAGTCGCCCTCGCAACGCTTCGGCACCACCACCAACCTGACCGGACGGCCGAAAGCGCAGACGCCGATCCTCGTGACCGGGCTGGTGGCGCTGGCGGGGGTCTCGATCGCCGCGTCGATCTACACCATCCACGCCCGCAAGCAGATGCAGCAGGCCGAACAGGCCAACATCGCGGCGATCGAAGCCGCCCGCGCCACACCGTTGCCGTCCATGGCCGCCAAGCCACCGGCGCCGGCACCCAATTCCGAACCTGCGCCTCCGGCGCCACCGCCGGCCGGGCCTGCTCCGCCGGCCCTGGCGGCCACCCCTCCCCCCGCGGCCGAGACACCGACCGCCGGCGCCCACGAAACCGGATCGCACGATCATGGCAAGCACCACCACGCCGCCGTCGGCCCGGCGGGCAAACCGATCGCTCTCGGCCACCGCGCCAGCGATGACGGTCCCGGCCGCGGCGCCCGTCGTCGCGCCGCCCCCCGCGCCCGCGCCTCCGCCGCGCGGCGCCACCGAGGTGCTGGCCGAGGCCGACAAGCTGCTCGGCCAGGGCGAGGTCGCCGACGCCTGCAGCCACGGCGAAGAGGCCAAGCGCATGAGCCCGAAGCTCCCCGCCGTCTACAAGTTCCTCGGCAAGTGCTACATGCGCGCCGGCCGCGCGCCGCAGGCCAACGACAACTACAAGAAGTACCTGGAGCTGGCTCCCAACGCCTCCGACGCCCCGTTCATCAAGAGCATGATCAAGTGAGTCCCCGCCGCTCACTGGCGCGCGCGGGGCTTCTGGGAATCGCGTTCCTGGCTGGTTGCAAGGTCGACCAGGCGGCCTTCGACAACCGCATCTTCGCTTGCGATCCCTCGCGCCAAGGATCCCGGGTGCGGCACCGACGCGACGGCAAGGCCATGGTCTGCTACGCAGCCAGCCTGCTCGACGGCACCGACTTCTGCGCCTCCGACTGCGGCGACGCGCCGATGTCGCTCCCCGACGGAAACCGTCTGCGTGGAGGGCAACGCCGCCCTCAAGTTCTGCGACCCGTCCGGGATGGACCCGACGGCAGTCTGCGGACAGAGCGACCTCGGCTGCCTGCGCACCGACGTCACCAGCGAAGAGGGGGTCTGCACCACGATGATCCCCTGCACGGAGGACAAAGACTGCAGGGATCCGGTCCGCTCGACCTGCGCCGCCACGTTCCTCACGCAGCTCTATTCGAAGAACACCACGCTCGAGGCCGATCACCTCTACTGCCTGCAGAAGAACTGTCAGAGCGGCGCCTCGTCCTGCTCGCCGGGCGAGTCCTGCCTGCCGCTGCTGGTTCCGGCCGCGGCGCATCCGCCCGACATCTGCGTCCCCAACTGCGACTCGGCGCAAAACTGCCCGCCGAATTCGGTCTGCTTCCAACGGATCTCGGGACCGGCCAACCCGGCGATCTGCATCCCGGGCCTGCTCGGCTTCATCTGCGAGACGGACATCAACTGCCTGGTCGGCAAGTGCCTCTCCGACGGCAGATCCGGACGCCGACAACGGGCTGAAGCTCTGCACGCTCAAGTGCAACAGCGACGCCGACTGCGCCACCTTCGACAGCAATCAGGGGACGTTTTCCTGCATCACGCGCAGCGACGGCCAGGGCTATTGCGAGAGCCCCTACTCATACCGGGGCAATTCCTGCCGCACCACGGCCGACTGCACGCGCGACGAGAACACCATCTGCGTCTTCCAGTCGCCACCCGAGAAGCCGACGGACCTCGGGACCTGCCTGCGCCCGTGCACGGTGGCCCAGGGACAAGCGACGCCCGATTGCGCGCCGCGCGCTGGCATCGGGCAGACCTGTCTCCCCTTCCTCACCGTGGCGGACCCGACCTCGGCCGCGGTTCCGACCGCTGCCTGCTACCCCGGGAATTTCGGGCTCCCCTGCCGCGGCAACGGCAACTGCGTGGGTGATCTGAAATGCCGGCAGGTCGATCCCAGCGACGCGACGACGACGATCTGCACGGCGCTCTGCCAGATCGACGACGACTGCAACGCCGATCGCTGGAGCGCCGGGCAGTCGTTCTGCGCCCCCTCCGGCCTCTGCGCGCCTCTCCAGGCCGGCGGGAAGGCCTGCCTCAAGGATGACCAGTGCCAGTCGAAGAACTGCCAGAAGCCGGACGCCGGCGGAGTCGGAAGCTGCGGGGAGCCGACCCCGTGAGGTCGTCGCGCCGGATCGCACTCGCCGCGCTGGCCGCGCTCGGCTTGGCGGCGCTCCCCCGGCCGGCGCGCGCCGGTGAGAAGCTCGCCGTGCTGGTGCTCGGGTCTTCCGAGAAGGAGGCCGAGCTGGCCGACAACCTCACCGAGGTCCTCATCGCCTACGTCGCCCAGCATGGCGGCTTCGAGATCGCCGGCAAGGAGGAGTTTCGCGCGCGGCTCGGCGTCGAGAACGAACAGCGGGCCCAGAGCTGCCTCGACGACATCTCCTGCCTCGGGCGCGCGGGCGTCTCGCTCGGCGTGCGGCGGATCGTCGCCGGGAGCGTCGGCACGCGCGGCAAGCAGTTCCTGTTCAACCTGAACCTCGACAACGTCGAGGACGGCAAGGTCGAGAGCCGCGTCTTCCGCCTGGTCGAAGGGGGCGTGGAGGATCTCATCCGGGCCGTTCAGGAGGCCTCGGGCGAGCTGTTCCGACCCCACGTCGAGCCGGGGAAGATCCAGGTCGCCACCGAGCCCGACGGCGCGCGCGTCTCGATCGACAACGCCTACCTGGGCGTGACGCCGCTCATCTCAGGGACGCTGCTGGCAGGCAAGCACGCGGTCCGGGTCGAGGCGGACGGTCGCTTCCCCTGGGCGTCGCGGGTGGAGGTCCTGCCGGGGCAGGAGCTCCAGATCCGCCTCAGCTCCGACAACCTGCCGCGGCGGCGCTCCTGGCCCCCCTATGCCGCCTACGGCTCGGCCATCGCGGCGGGGGCCGCCCTGGCTGCGGGGGGATTCCTGGGCGAGCTGTCGCAGCTCCAGCCGAACGGGTCGACCCGGGCGGCGGCGGCCGACGATCTCGAGCAGAAACGCCACTTTGCGCTGGCGGCCAACATCTCGTTCGGCGCCGCCGCGCTCTTCGGCGCGGTCTCGCTCTACTACTTCATTCGCTACCACGACGACATCTTCGGACGTGCCGAGCATTACGATGACAGTCCGTGATCTCTCGTAGGGCCTGGACGCCGTGGGTGAAAGTGGTTACGTAAGGATTGAAGGCCTAGGGGCGAACGATACCGGATCGTAACAGGGCCGGTTGAGGGCTCCTCTAACTGCCGGCAATTCTTGGTATGACGGTTCGAGGTTGTGGCACGAGCCTTGCGATGATGTGCCGCATGCTCAGCATCGCAACCTCATCGTCGAAGCGCACCACCGCAGCCCGCCGTCGCCGCCAGTCGGAGTCGGCCGAACCGCAGGATGTCCAAGCCCTCGAGGAGGGTAAGGAGCCGGGCCGCCACCTCAAATCCGTCGATTCCGAGGACGCGGAGACCGAGCCGTCCGACGCCGAGTCGGAAGTCGAGGTCGGAGCCAGCGGCGTCGCGCCAGACGTGGCCGGGCTTCCCATCGATGCCGGCCCGGATCGACGACAGCGGCGCGGCCCCGACTTCCGCGGCCGCGGCAGGGCTGGAAACGACCCCGACCGACTATTCGACCATCGGGGCCTACCTGCACGAGCTGCGGCGCTATCCGCTCATGACCCGAGAAGAGGAGCATGAGGTCGCGGTCCAGTTCTCGAAGACGGCCGAGCAGCGCCTGGCCGCGCGCCTCATCACGGCCAACCTGCGCCTGGTCGTGAAGATCGCGCAGGAGTACCGGCGCGCGCACCGCAACATTCTCGACCTGATTCAGGAAGGGAACATCGGCCTCATCCACGCCGTCCAAAAGTACGATCCGTACCGCGGCGTGAAGCTCTCCTCGTACGCCTCCTGGTGGATCCGGGCGTACATCCTGAAGTTCATCCTGGCCAACTGGCGCCTGGTGAAGGTCGGGACGACCCAGGCCCAGCGAAAGCTCTTCTTCAATCTGCGCAAGGAGCGCGAGAAGCTGGAGAAGCAGGGCTTCGAGGTCGAGGCCAAGCACCTGGCGGCCGCCCTCGACGTCACCGAGCAAGAGGTGATCGAGATGGAGCGCCGGCTCAACGCCTCCGAGACGTCCCTCGACGCGCCGATGCGTTCGGACGAGCAGGGGGACCGGACGCAGGGGGACTTCGTGCGGGCGGCTCCGTCGTCGCGCCCCGATCTGCAGGTCGAGGCGGGCGAGTTCGGCTCCATCCTCCGCGACAAGCTGCACGAGTTCGGCGCGACGCTGCGCGACCGCGACCTGGAGATCTTCCGCGACCGCCTGCTCAACGACGAGCCAGCGACGCTGGTCCAGATCGCCGAGCGCTTCGGCGTGACCCGCGAGCGCGTCCGTCAGATCGAGGAGCGCCTCAAGAAGCGGCTCCGGCAGTATCTGATGTCCGAGCTCGGCGACGGCGTGCAGATCGACGACGCGCTGGATTGAGCGCGACGACGTCCATTGAGCAGGGACCCTGAGAGGGTCCCGTGCCCGCCGCGACGAGGTCGGCCGAGCAAAGCTCGTCCGACCTCACGCGCTACTGCGTGACCATCTGCGGACAGTTCGTCGTGTTGAAGTCGGTGACCGTGATCGTGCCCGTCTGGGTGATCTGACTGCTCGCCGTCAACGTCGTGTTGTGCGACGTGCACTGGTTGTTGGATGACTTCGGAACATCCAAGAAGCCGTTGAACGTGAAGGTGATCGGTCCCGAATCCGCGAAGGTCGAGTACTCGAACGTGCCCATGTCGGGGAAATTCACCGGCGGACACGTCCAACGTCACCTCGTCGGTGGCCGCTCCCGACACGTCGATCAGACAGAGCTTCATCACGCTCACCTGGCCCCCGGTGACCGGGGTCATGAACTTCACGTCGATGTCGTAGTAGTGGTAGGTGTCGCAGCCCGCTGGCGAGGCCGCCCAAGACGACGGCCAGCAGCGGCACCGTGCGCAGAAATCGAAAGAGCTTCATGGCTACTGCCCCTGTCCGAAGCAACGGAGGAAGGACGGGTTGCAAGGGCGGACGTCGCCGCCGTTGGCCGAGTGATAGAGCGCCTTGCCGCCGAAGAACAGTGCGACCGCGCCGACCACGATGCCGCCGGTCACCGCCCAGAACTGCCACTTCTGGTAGAAGGCCTCGTCAGCTGCCTGGCTCTTCTTCGCGGTATCGGCCGGCTGCTGGGCCAACAGCGACTTGTCCCTGGGCTTGTCGGTGTCCTCGACCTGAGGTGCGTCGGGGACCGCCGCCTTCGGCGCCTCGTTGTCCTCGGCGGCGCGGGCCGACCAGGGTGTTCCAACGGAGATCAACAGGATGGAGGCCAGGAGAGCCAGGCCAACTCCTACCCGAGGCCCGTGGGACCTCCTTCGGCGGGGCAGCATGGGCGCATATTACACAAGCCCGTCGGACTTGGTAGTCCCGGGTCATCGGAGATCGAGGAACTCCGCCCGTCGTCGCTCCGTCCCTTTCGATGGGCTTGCAGAGAAACGCGAGGTGCTTAGCTTCGCTGCCTGGAGGAATTTCAATGGCGAAGTCCAATCGAGCTGGCGCCGGAACGCGTCCGGGCCAAGACGAGATCGCGCGGCGGGCGTACGAGCTTTTCCTTCAGCGGGGATCGGTGCCAGGGCACGAGACCGACGACTGGCTGCAGGCGGAGGCTGAACTGTCGGCCGGGGGCGGGGAGAGCGAGCGCGAGGATCGCCCGGTGACCACGCCGGCGCCGCGGCAGCCGGCGGAGAGCGCGAGCCGCCGACGCGAGCCGGGGGCGGCCGGCGGCCGGCGAACGCTCCGCCAGTAGGCAGCCACACCACCTAGACCCAAAACAGGAGACCCAAAACAAAGGGGGCCTTGTCACCTCGGCCGGTCCCTGCAACTCTACCTATCAACGCCCATGGGTGGAGAAACCAAGCTCTCGGGTCCAGATCTGGCGGCCGGCATTTCAGAGACCGACGTTCCGGCCGAGGGGCCGCTGCTCGGCCAGGCGAACGGGGAGTCGGTGCTGCTGGTCCGGAACGGCGAGGAGATCTTCGCCGTGGGCGCGACCTGCACCCACTACGGCGGGCCACTGGCGGAGGGGCGCGTGGTCGACGGGACGATCCGTTGCCCCTGGCACCACGCCTGCTTCGATCTCCGCACGGGCGCGGTGCTGCGCGCGCCGGCTCTGAATCCCCTGCCCTGTTACGACGTCGAGCGCGCCGGGGGGAAGATCCGGGTCGCCGGCCGGCGCGGTGATCCGCTCAGCTTGCGGCGTGAATCGTCGCTGCGAACCATCGCCATCGTGGGCGCCGGGGCGGCCGGCGAATCGGCGGCCGAGACGCTGCGGCGCGAGGGCTACGACGGCGAGATCCTGCTCTTCGGGGCCGACGAGGCCCCGCCGGTCGATCGCCCCAACCTGTCGAAGGACTACCTGGCCGGCAGCGCTCAGGAGGAATGGATGCCGCTGCGGCCGCCGTCCTTCTTCGGGGAGCAGAAGATCGCGCTGTCGCTCGGGTCCCGCGTGGCGGCCATCGATCCGGCCGCCAAGAAGCTGTCGCTGGAGGATGGCCGAGAGGTCTCCTGGGACGCGCTCCTGCTGGCGACCGGCGCCGATCCGATCCGCCCGTCGCTGCCGGGCGCCGACCTGCCCCACGTCCACACGCTGCGCACGCTGGCCGACAGCCGCGCCATCATCGCCGGCGCCAGCCGGGCCAAGCGCGCGGTCGTCATCGGCGCCAGCTTCATCGGCATGGAGGTGGCGGCGTCGCTGCGGGCCCGCGATCTGACGGTCGAGGTGGTCGCGCCCGAGCAGCTCCCGTTCGGCAAGTCACTCGGCCCCGAGCTGGGCGGACTCCTCCGCAGCGTCCACGAGGAGCACGGTGTCCGCTTCCACCTCGGTCAGACGGCGGCGCGCATCGAGGCGAGCGCCGTCGTGCTGGCGAGCGGCGAGCGGCTCACCGCCGATCTCGTCGTGCTGGGGGTCGGCGTCAAACCGGCGATCGACCTGGCCCAGGCGGCCGGGCTCACCATCGACCGTGGCGTGGTGGTCGACGATCGGCTGCGGACCAGCGCGGCCGGCGTGTTCGCCGCCGGCGACATCGCCCGCTTCCCGTACGCGCCGACCGGCGAGTCGGTGCGCATCGAGCACTGGGCCGTCGCCCAGCGGATGGGGCGCCTGGCGGCGCTCAACATCCTGGGACGCGACCTTCCCTTCGCCTCGCCGCCGTTCTTCTGGAGCACGCAGTTCGACGTGACGATCAACTACGTCGGCCACGCCGAGAGCTGGGACCGGATCGACGTCGCGGGCGATCTGACGAAGCGGGACGCCACTCTCGCCTATCGCCGCGGCGGACAGACGCTGGCGGTCGCCACGCTCGGGCGCGACCTCGTCAGCCTCGACGCCGAGGCGGCCTTCGAGCACAACGATCAGGCGGCCCTGGGCGCGTTCGGCCGCACCCGCTGAGGGGCTCCCATGAGGCGCCGGCGTCCGCCCGCGGCCAGCGCGGCAGTCGCGGCGGCCTGGGCGGCGGTCGTGGCAGCGGTGGCGGCCGGCGCCTGGTTCACGCTGCATTCACTGCAACAGGACTTCGCCGCCTACTGGATCGCGGGGACCGCGCGCCGGCTGGGCCTCGATCCGTACGTCAACCACGTCGGGTCGGCCAGTGCCCCGACACTCTGGGACGGTGTGGCCCTCTTCCGTCACAGCCGCTTTCTCTATCCGCCGCTCGTCGCCGATCTCGTTTCGACCGCTGGCGTCGCTGCCGTATGCGACGGCGAAGGCGCTCTTCACCGCGGCGATGCTGGGGGCCTGGCTCGGGGCCGGGCTGCTCGTCTCCGACCGAGGGAGACCGGAGGCCGGGCGCGAACGCACCGTCTTCTTCCTGGCCAGCGCGCTCTTCTTCCCGTTCTATCGCCACCTCGAGCGCGGCCAGATCGATCTCTTGATCCTGCTGTTGCTGACGCTCGCCTGGCGAGAGCGGGCGCGCCCCTGGGCGGCGGGCGCGGCGCTGGCGGCGGGCGTCGCGTTCAAACCGGCGCTGGCAGGGCTTCTTCCCGTGGTCTGGGCCGCCGGCCGCAGACAGATCGTGCTGGCGGCCGTCGTCGCGGGTGCGTCGCTGCTCGGGTTGACCGCCATCGTCGACGGGCCCGCGCGCGTCGCGGAGTACGCGCGGGAGGTGCTGCCGCGCGCCGCGCTCTACGGCGAAGGGGGAACCGAAGAGATGCTGTTGCCGGCCTCGCGCTTCGACGCCGTGACCGAGGAATCCGGTGCGAGCGAAGATGACGGAACCACCCACCTCGACGGGCGGCGCTACCGGACGGCCGTCGGTGACGCGCCGTCCGCGGCCAGCCTGCCGCGCCTGCTGGCGCCCGAGGCGCCGTCGCCGGCCAGCGCGCGCCTTCCGTTCCTGTTGGCGATAGGCGGGCTCACGGTGCTGGCGCGGCGACTGCGCGCACGCCAGGTCGATGGGCTGTTGTTCTGGGCGGCGGCCGTGGCCTGCGTCGTCACCTCGCCGGCCGGGTGGGTCATGGGCCTGGTGCTGGCGCTGCCGCTCGCGCCGGGCGTTGCCCTGCTGGTCAACGAAGGGCGCGTGCCGCGTGGGCCCGCCATCGCCGTTGCGGTCGCCTGGATCGCCGTTGCGCTGCCGGCGCCGTTCGCCGGCTGGCCGGCGCTGGCGGGCGCCGCCCTGACCGTCGCCGCGCTCGTCGGCGCGAACGCGGCAGCCGGCGCCATCCCACCGCCGGAGGAGCCGAGGTGATGGTCCTCGGGTTTTCGCTCGGCCTGCTGGCGATCGCCGGCGCTTGCCTCGCGCGCGTCACCGGCTCGCCGGACGAGTCGCGCGCCACCCGGGCGGTCCGGGTGACGCTCTGGGCGTTCGCGGTCCTGGTGGTCGTCGAGGCGACGCTCGGATTCTGCGGACGGCTCGGCGCGCGGAGCACGCTCGGCGGGCTCGCGGCGGTCGCCCTCGCGCTGGCGGCCAGCGCGCGCCGGATGGCGCGGCGGCACGCGGACAGCGAGCGTGAGCACGAGCCGCTGGCCCTCCTCGACGTCGCCTGCGTCTTCGCCCTGGCCGCCCTCGTCCTCCTGCGCGCCTGGTCGGGGTTTGGCAAGACCACCTTCCTCTACGACACGCTCTCGTACCACTTGCACGTACCGGCGACCTGGCTCGCCGAGGGGCGACTGGAGATCGTCCCCGCCGTCTTCGGCGATCCGTCGTGGGCCTACGCGCCATCGAACCTCGAGCTCTGGTTCGCGTTCCTGATGGCGCCGCTTCAGTCCGACTACCTCGCCGGCTCCGGCCAGGTTGCCTTTGCGGCGCTCGCCGCGCTGGCGATCGTCGCTGCGGTGCGCGAGGCGGGCGGGCGCCGAACGGCGGCGCTCGCGGCGGCGATCGTCTTCCTGCTCGTCCCCGAGGTCTGGCAGCAGGCGCGAACGGCGATGACCGACCTCGGACTGGCGGCGCTTCTGTTGGCCTCGCTGCCGTTCACTCTGCGGGTCGCCCGGCTGGCCCGCGCGGGCGACCTCGTGACCGCCGCCGCCGCCCTCGGGCTCGCCGCGGGGACGAAGTACGTCGGCCTCCCGTTCGCCCTGCCGTTCGCGCTCGCCGCCGCTCTCTCGAGCAAATCGGGGCGACCGCGCCCGCGCGATCTCATGGCCGCGGCCGCCGTCGTCTTCGCGACCGGAGGGTTCTGGTACCTGCGCAACGCGCTCGTGACCGGCAATCCATTCTACCCGGTGGCGACGCTCGGCCTTCCCGGCCTCACCGATCGCGCCGCGATGCGTGCCTGGATCTATCACCTGCCGATCGGAGACCTCGACGCGCTCGGCGAGATGCTCGGCGCGGCCGGATTCGGATTCGTGCTCGCAGCCGCCGTGGTCGTCGTCTGGCGGCGTCTG
Organism: uncultured Pseudomonadota bacterium; assembly: GCA_963819375.1. Lineage (GTDB taxonomy): Bacteria > Myxococcota_A > Polyangia > Fen-1088 > Fen-1088 > JADGRB01. Next base: position 1,185,433 of record CAWFVU010000002.1, read on the forward strand.
CTGCTGGAAGCCGCGCTCCTGCTCGCGCTCGTCGCGATCTTCTGGCTCTGGATTCCCTATCAGGAGAGTCGGTTTCTGTTCCCCGCCTTCGGTGTGGCGGCGGTGGCCATCGGACGGGCGACTGGCCAGGCGACGGGGCCGCCGAGCGGGCCGCCGCGGGGACCGCTCGACTGGCGCCTGGGCATCGTGTTGATCGGTCTCGTCGAGTATTCGACCCCCGAGCGATGGCTGATCGTCCCGGTCGGCGCGCTCGGCGCCGCGACGGCCTTCGGCTGGCGCCATCTTCGGGTGCGGTCGCGGCTGCGGCAGCGTTCGATGCTGCCCCTCGGTCTCGGCGCCTTGCTCCTGGCCGCCGCCGTGCCCCTCACGCTCGGACTCGAACGTTATCGCGCGCGCGATCCGGGCTACGCCGTCGGCACCGGGCTCGACGAGGCCTGGGCCTGGTTTCGCCGCAACGTGCACGGCGCGCACGTCGCTTACACCGGGACGAACCTCGCTTTTCCGCTGACCGGGCGCGAGCTGGCGAACCGGGTGACGTACGTGAACGTCGCCGGCGATCCCGGCGACCGGCTCCACCACTTCGGACGGCGATTGCCGCCGCCCGGGCGCGCCGCCAACCCCGAGTCGGCCCCCTACCGCGACGGCGCCGCCTTCGACGTCTGGTGGCGCAACCTGCGCGCGGCGCGTGCCGACGTGCTGTTCGTCGCCGCGCTCGACGACATCGTCGCCCGCAACGTCGCCGCCGACGACGACGGCTTCCCGGCAGAGCGCGCCTGGGCCGACGCCCACCCGGCACAGTTTTCCCTTCGCTACGCCTCGCCCGAGGCCCGCGTCTACGGGATCGCGCCGCCATGAACGCCCCGACGGGCAGGCGCGGTCATGAGCTGGCGGCGCTGGCGGCGCTCTTGCTGTTCGTCGCCGGCCGCTGCCTCGTTCCGATGGACGAGACCGATCTCTTCTTCAACCTGCGGCTCGGCGACATCATCCTCGGGCAACACGCCGTTCCGCGCACGAACCTGCTCTCCTTCACCTACCCCGAGGCGCGCGATCTGAACCTGGCCTGGCTGTTTCAGATCGTCCTGGCGCTCGCCTATCGCGCCGGCGGAATCGCCGGAACGGTGCTGCTCAAGACGACGTTCGTGCTCGCCACCTGGGCGCTGCTCTTTCGCGTCGCGCTCCGACGAGGCGCGCATCCGGCAGCAGCCGCCGCGGCGCTGGCGCTCGCCGCCTGGGCGGCCGAGCCGCGCTTCGTCGAGCGACCGCACCTCTGCACGTTCCTCGGTCTCGCCTACCTCCTGCTGGCGCTCGAGCGCGCGGAGACCGGGCGCCCGCGGGCGCTCCTCGCGCTCGTTCCGCTGGCGCTCGTCTGGGCCAACGCCAATTCGTGCTTCTTCCTGGCCCCGGTTCTTCTCGCGCTCTACGCGGCGGGAGCCGTCATCGATCGACGGGCCGCCGAGGCGAAGCGCGCGGCGCTGCTCGCGCTCCTGCTCGTGCCGTTCATCTTCGCCACGCCGTCGGGCGCGGGGGCGCTCGCCTACATCGCCAACCATTGGCGAATGCCCTGGCTGCGGCCGCTGCAGGAATACCGTGTCGCGAGCTGGCCGCTCGACGGGCCCTTCTTCTTCGTCGCGGCCGGCGTCCTGGCGGCGACGGCGCTCCCCGCTCGGCGGTGGCGCTGGGCGCTGCCGGCGCTGGCGCTCGGCCTCCTCGGCGCGCGGCGCATCCGCTTCGTCGCCGAGTTCGCCATCCTGGGCGGCCCGATCCTGGCCGTCGCATTGACCGAGGTTGCGGCGGCGCGCGGTCGGGCGGCTCCGGCGCGGGCCGGCCCCCCACTTGCGCCACCGTTGCAATCGCCGCCGCGCTGGTCGGCTTGACGCTGATGCCGCGCGTCTCCGCGGCTCGCCACGGCGGACGCTTCGTCGACCTCGGCATCGAGCCCGAACTGATCCCGGCCGCCGCGATCCGTTTCGTCGACGACAACGGCCTCGCCGGCCGGATGTACAACGACCTCGAGGTCGGCTCCTACCTGACCTGGCACTGGGGCGACCACCACCGGGTCTTCCAGGACCCACGCATCAACGGCTATCCGACCGCGTTCCACGCCACGCTTCGCCGCGACGATCTGTCGCGCGCCGAATGGGAGGCGTTCCTCGACCGCTTCGGCGTCACGACGGCGCTGGTCAGCTACCCCGATCTCAACCCGCGCGCGGCGCTGTTCGATCCGGCGCGCTGGGCGCTCGTTTACCGCGACGCCGACGCGCTGGTCTTCGCGGCCCGACGCGCCGGACTTCGCCACGCTCATCGCGCGAGATGAGATCCCGATGACGTTTGCCTTCGCCCGCGGTACCGGCGTCACCGCGCGGGCGCTGGAGGCGCGTCCAGCCGGATCACCCGTGGCGGGCTGCGACTGGGACAAACGACGCGGCGACATCCTCCTGGAACTCGGCGACGAGACCCGCGCCCGCGAAGCCTACCTTGCCGCTGCCCAGGTCCCCGGGTGCCTCGACGCAGCGGCGCGCGCCGCCGCCGCGATCGCGCGCGGCGATCTGGCGCTCAAGAACGGCGACGCGTCGGCCGCCGTCGAGGCGTACGCCGGGGTCACCGATCCCCACGCGCGCGCCAACCGCGGCCTGGCCCTGATGGCGCTCGGACGTGCCCGCGAAGCCGAGGTCGAGCTCTCGGCGGCGCTGGCGGCCGATCCCGGGCAGCCCGAAGCGCGCCTGGCGCAAGGCTTCGCCTTCGAGGCGCTGCAGCGGAGCGCTGAGGCTGTCGCAGCCTTCCGCGCCTTTCTCACGTTGTCGCCGCAACACCCGGCCGCCGCCCGGGCGCGCGCCGAGATCGCACGGCTCGGGCGCTGAATCAGCCGCCGGCGCGCAGCGCGGTCAGCAGCTTGTTGACGCTCTGCTTGGCGTCGCCGAACAGCATGAGCGTGTTGTCGTTGTAGACGAGCGGGTTGTCGACGCCCGCGTAGCCGGCCGCCATTCCGCGCTTGAGCATCACGATGCGCGCCGCCTTCCAGACCTGCAGCACCGGCATGCCGTAGATGGGGCTCCCCGGATCGTCCTCGGCCGACGGGTTCACGATGTCGTTGGCGCCGATGACCATCACCACGTCGGTGCTGGGGAAGTCCTCGTTGATCTCGTCCATCTCCTTGACGATGTCGTAGGAGACCGACGCCTCGGCGAGCAGCACGTTCATGTGCCCGGGGAGCCGGCCGGCGACCGGGTGGATCGCGTAGCGGCACTTGATCCCCTTTTCGATCAGCAGCGACGAGATCTCCTTCACCGGGTGCTGCGCCTGCGCGACCGCCATCCCGTAGCCGGGAACGATGATCACGCTGCGCGAGGCCAGCAGCATCTCGGCCACCTGCTCGACGGTGGTCTCGTTCACCTTGCCGGCCGGGACCGCGGCGCCGCCCGCGGCCGGCTTGGCGCCGCTCTCCGCGCCGAAGCCGCCCAGGATGACGTTCAAGATCGAGCGGTTCATCGCCTTGCACATGATGTAGCTGAGGATGGCGCCCGAGCTGCCGACCAGCGCGCCGGTGATGATCAGCAGATCGTTCGACAGCATGAAGCCGGCGGCGGCCGCCGCCCAGCCCGAGTAGCTGTTGAGCAGCGACACGACGACCGGCATGTCGCCGCCGCCGATCGCCATCACCATGTGCACGCCGAGCAGGAGCGCGATGCCGGTCATGATCAGCAGCGCCGGCATCCCGGCGTCGAAGAGGCTCATCCCGGGCGCCGGCCAGGCGACGTCGGCGCGCTGGAAGATCACCCCCAGCGCGACGCAGAGGGTGAGCGCGATGACGTTCAGGATGTGCCGGCCCGGCAGCAGCAGCGGCTTGCTGCCGATCTTGCCGCGCAGCTTGCCGAAGGCGATCACCGAGCCGCTGAAGGTGACGGCGCCGACCAGGACGCCGACGTAGATCTCGCCCAGGTGCGCGCCGCGGTCGGCCGCCTCCACGCCCGCCGGCTGCAGATAGGTCGCGATGCCGACCAGGACCGCGGCGGCGCCGACGAAGCTGTGCAGGATCGCCACCAGCTCGGGCATCGACGTCATCGCCACGCGCATGGCGAGGAGCGCGCCGATCACGCAGCCGATCCCCAGCGCGCCGGCCAGGACGCCGACGACGGTGGTGTCCGACACGGCCGACGTGCCGTCGCCCGAGAGCAGCAGCGCCAGCGCCGTCATGACGACGGCGACCAGCATGCCGATGATGCCGAAACGATTCCCCTGCCGGGCGCTCTCCTGGGTGGAGAGGCCGCGCAGGCTGAGGATGAAGAGCAGGCTGGCGGCGAGGTAGGCGACCGAGCGGATGGTGATGACCATGGTTGGGCCCGTCTGCCTTTACTTGCGGAACATCCGCAGCATCCGCTGCGTGACCAGGAAGCCGCCCGCCACGTTGATCGAGGCGACCAGGATCGCGACGCCGCCCAGCGCCAGCGCGCCGGAGCCGCCGCCGAACAGCGCCAGCATGCCGCCGATCAGGATGATGCCGCTGATGGCGTTGGTGACGCTCATGAGCGGCGTGTGCAGCGCCGGCGTGACGCTCCAGACCAGGTGCCAGCCGACCACGCAGGCCAGCAGGAAGACCGTCAGGTGCTGGATCAAGGTGGGCGGGCCGAAGATGGCCGCCGCGCCCAGCGCCAGCGCCGCCAGCGCGCCCAGCATCTTCCCGCCGCCGCTGCTGGCAGGGGCCGGGGTCGGGTGCGCGGTTTTGGGATCGAGCACCTTGTGCGCCCCGGTCGGGCCGCCGGCCCGCGGCGGCGGCGGCTTCGGCGGCGGCCACATCAGCTCGCCGTCCTTGAGCACCAGCACGCCGCGCTGGACCTCGTCGTCCAGCTTGAGCGCGACCTTTCCTTCGGGCGCGACCTCCTTGAGGAGGTTGAAGACCGTCGTCGCGTACAGCTCGCTCGACTGGCGCGCCATCCGGCTCGGCAGATCGGTGAGGCCGATGATGGTGACGCCGAACTTCTCGACCACCTTGTCCCGCTCGGTGAGCGCGCAGTTCCCGCCCTGCTCGGCCGCCATGTCCACGACGACCGACCCGTGCTCCATGGAGACGACCGCGCCCGAGGTGATGAGCTTGCGGCGCCGGCTTGCCGGGGATGAGCGCCGTCGAGATGACGATGTCCGACTGCTTGGCGTGCTGCGCGATCATCGCCTGCTCGGCCGCCAGATAGGCCTCGCTCATCTCCTTGGCGTAGCCGCCCACCCCCTCGCCCGCCTCGTCGAACTTGAACTCGACGAAGGTGGCGCCCAGGCTCTCCACCTGCTCGCGCACCGCGGGGCGCGTGTCGAACGCGCGCACCTGCGCGCCGAGCGCCCGGGCCGCCGCGATCGCCGCCAGCCCGGCGACGCCCGCGCCGACGATGAACACCTGCGCCGGCTTCACCCGCCCGGCCGCCGTCACCTGACCGGGGAAGAAGCGCCCGAAGTGCGAGGCCGCCTCGATGACCGCGCGGTAGCCGGCGATGTTGGCCATCGCCGACAGCGCGTCCATCCGCTGCGCGCGCGTGATGCGCGGGACGGCGTCCATCGCCAGCACCGTCACCTTGCGCGCCGCCAGCCGCTCGAGCAGCTCCTTGTTCTGCGCCGGCCAGACGAAGCTGATCAGCGTCGCCCCTTCCTTCAGCAGCTCGACCTCGTGCTTGCCGCCGGCGATCGCGATCGGCTGCCGCACCTTCAGCACCACGTCCGCCTCGGCGTAGAGCGCCTCCGCAGTCGGCGCGATGGTGGCGCCCGCCTCGACGTAGGTGCTGTCGGCGAACGTGGCGGCGTCGCCGGCGCCCGCCTCGACGACGACGTCGAAGCCGAGCTTGCGAATCTTGTGCACCGTGTCGGGAACGGCCGCCACGCGCGACTCGTGAGGATAGATCTCCTTCGGGATACCCACCTTCATGGCCCGGCAGCGTACAACGCCGACGGTGCCGATTGCTACCCAGGACCGTCGAGAACGGCGGAGAGGTTCGGAAGTCGCCTCGATTGTTTCGTTTCGGCCATGGCCGGGTTGTCGAGGCCCGTCCGAAACCTAAATTGGACGGTACGGGACCACCGAAGAGAGACCAGGAGGGACGCTCATGATCCGCAAGCTCTCGTCCGGTGAATTCAGGCTCTATTCGCGCAAGCTCAACCCGAAGACAGGTCGCCGGCGGAATCTCGGTACCTTCAAGACGCGTCAGGCCGCCGAGAAGCACGAGAAAGCGGTCCAGTACTTCAAACGTCACTGACGTTCGACGCGAGATCAGCGGAGCCGGTCGCGACCTCAGCGCGACGGGCGGCGGGCTTCGTGGAACCAGACGCGGACCTCGGCCATCTTCGCCTTTTGCTCGGGGGGCGCGTGGCGCGTGCAGGTGGCGGCCTCGGGCGTCCCTTCGGCGGCGCCCCAGCGGGTCTCGACGCAGTCGTTGGGGTTGTAGGCGATCTCCAGCGCCGCCCGGCGGGCCAAGAGGTCGGCGACGGTCAGCTTTTGCGGCGAGGCGTCGCTGCGCGTGTAGGTGATGCCGCGGGTCGAGATGAGGCTGGCGTGCAGCTTGACGATCTCGCCCCGCACGGCCTCGGGCTTCCGGCCGCCCAGCTTGAAGAGATCGGGGTGCTTGACGATGCGGTCGGGGATCCCGAGCAGCACGTTCATCGCGATGAGGAGCCGCATGTCGCGCGACGGCGTCGCGTAGTCCTCCCACGGGCCGGTGGCCTCGAAGATCTTGGCGCCGTCGGGCATCGGGATCACCACCGGCCCTTTTTCCTTCTGGAACTTCTCGCCGTTGTCGACCGAGCCGACCCGCACGGTCAGCTGCTCGGCAAGCGCGTCGAGCGTCTCGCGGTAGGCCGCCTCGGCCTCCAGCCCCTGCGGGTTGATGAGCTTGCCCATGCGCGCGTAGAACCCGTCCTGCGTCAGCTTCGCCTGCTCGTCCGAGAACGGCGCATGGGCCGGATCGCCGGCGCCGCCGATCGCCTTGTTGGGAACGGAGGCCAATTTCCCGTCGGCGCCTCGCGCCACGGGGCGGAACGCCTTGAAGCCCGGCCCGGCGCTCTTGACGTCGTTGGCGAAGAGGAACGTCCCCTCCCAGAAGCGCTTCCGCCCGATCGAGGTGTCGGGCTGCCCGTCGACCGCCAGCAGGAGGCCGCCGCGCGCGGGCGTCTGCGCGACCCACTTCACCACCATCATCACGTGCCCGTAGGGATCGGCGTAGATCGTCCCCGGCCGCAGCGCCTTCTTCTCGAGCGCGACCGGATAATAGTCGGTGGCGTCGTCGTCGAGCGCGGTCCGCGCGCTCCCCGACTGGACGTGGTTCCCCATGAGGCGCAGGAACGACCGGATGGTGCCCAGCGTCTCCTTGCCCGAAGGCGGATCCTCGTTGCTGAAGAAACCCGTGCAGCGGGGCGGACGCGCGTCGGTGCCGCGGTCGCAGTCGCGAAAGCCGAACGGCAGCCCCATCTTCCAGGAGAAGTAGGCGCGCAGGAAATACGGCAGGTCGGCGCAGTCGGGCGTGGCGACGACGGCGGCCTTGTTCTTGGGGTCGTCTTCGCGCAGGCCGAGGAAGTTCATCAAGAAGTTGCGCGCCGGATCGCGCAGCGCCTGGTGCAGCGGGCGGAAGTCGAGCGAGGCGTCGGGCGGCGCGTCGAACAGCACGTCGATCCAGGCCGAGAAGAAGTTCTCGTAGCGGCGGTCCCAGGCGTGCGTCGCCGGCCAGACCACCTTCCCGACGCTGGTGTCGGGCTTGAGCGGGTGCGCCGCGACTTCTATCGTGCGACAGGCCAGCGTTCGATCGCCGCGTGTCCAGAGCACCCGGTAGGTGCCGGCGTGCGGCGCAGTCAGCTCGGACGACAGGCTGCCGGGGACGCCTGGATGCCGCACCGCCGTCAGCGGGTGGCGCGCGCCGGAGGGATCGATCGCTGACAACTCGCCGGCGCCGCTCTCCTCGCCAACGGCCAGCAATTTGATGGTGGCGCCGGCCGATGGGGCGAGCGGTGACCACCAGAGCGCGGTCTCGTCGCTGTCGGTGCAAGCGGAGGCGCTGGGAGCCACGGCCGGCGACTTGCCGGTGGTCGCGTGCGGCGTGGCGTGTTTGGCCCGCGCCTGAACCTCGCCTCCGGCCGCCGTCAGCACCAGCGCCGCCATGAGAACGCCACGGGCCCGCCTCATCGTTCGCCGTCCGCCACGGTGAAGGTCAGGGAGTAGCCATGCGATCCGACGAAGCCAGCAAACAGCTCGCGGGCGTGCGTCGTCGCTTGTGCGAGCGCACCGCCACGCCGGGCCCCTTGCTCCAGCGCCGCGCGCGCCTCGGCGAACCAGCGGTTGCGATCGGCGGGCGCGATCTCGTTCAGGAACCCGGTGTCTTCGTTGATGGTCTCGAAGCGCACCACATCGACCGACAAGATCCGCGCCGGTGGCAGGACCATGCGCACCTCGCGCTTGGCGTGGTTGACATCGATCGTCGCCGCACCATCACAGACGTCGAACCCGGCCGACACGATCCCAGAATAGAACAGGTAGGCGGTCGGCTCCTTGGTGAACGGCAGATCGATCGTCTTGGGGACCGTCTTCTTCGCGTAGTCGGCCAGCGACATCTCCAGCGTCGACAGCTTGCAGACCTTGCGCACCCCTTGCAGGATCTCCAGCTCTTCGCTGCGGATCTCGCGGCGCGTGCGTTGGGCGATGATGATGCCGGTCGCCAGCGTCGCCGCGATCAAGGTGGTGCACCCAATAACCATCGCCCGGCGCGAGCCCGGCCGTGGAACCGCGAAGCGCTTCACGCCGGCCTAGAATACGCTTCCGCGCCGCGCGCGCCAGTCGCCGTTCAGGCCGGGCTTTTTCGACTCGCGGCCGGGCTTTTTCAAACTCGCGGCCGCTCGTGGTACGAATGGGGGATGCGGGGTCGCGCACCGCGCCGGCGATGATGCGCTGGCGCGATCAGACCGGATCGATGCGCGCGGCCCCTGCCGGCGAAGGGACACGCGCGCGCGGCGGCAAGGGGAAGGACCGGCGGCCGGTGATCGGCGTGCTGTTCGATTCGCTGCGCGGCACCTACCAGACGACGCTGCTGGCCGGCCTGGCCGACGCCGCCAGCCGGCGGGAGGTGAGCCTGGCCGTCTTCGCGGGGGGCGTGATCGGCGCGGCCGGCACCGAGGGGATGCACCGCAACTTCGTCTTTGATCTGTGCGACGCCGAGAGCATCGACGGCGCCGTCATCCTGGGCGGTGCGCTCGGCAACGCGCTCGGACCGGCGGCGGTCGACGCGCTCTGCGCGCGGCTGGCGCCGCTGCCGATGGCGAGCCTGGCGCTCGGTCCGCCGAACGTCCCCTGCCTCACCCTCGACGAGGAGCCGGGGATGCGGCAGGCGCTCGAGCACCTGCTGATGCGCCACGGCTGCCGGCGAATCGCCTTCGTCCGCGGCCCCGCCGTCAACGCCGAGGCCGAGCGCCGCTACGCCATCTACCGCGCGGTGCTCACCGAGCGGGGTCTCCCGATCGATCCGGCGCTCATCTGCGAGGGAGACTTCGAGAAGGGCTCCGGTGAGGCGGCCGTCGAGCTGCTGGTCGACGAGCGCCGGGTGCAGTTCGACGGCCTCGTGGCCTGCAACGACTACATGGCGCTCGGCGCGATGGGTGCGCTCGAGGAGCGGGGTCTCCAGGTCCCCGCCGACGTGGCGGTGATCGGCTTCGACGATGTCGAGGAGGCGCGGTTCTCGACGCCGCCTTTGACCACCATCCGACAACCGCTCTACCAGCAGGGGGAGGCGGCGCTCGACCTCGTCCTCACGCAGCTCGAAGGGCGGCCGGTCGAGCTGCGCGGGAACGCACCGACGGAGCTGGTGGTGCGGCAGTCGTGCGGCTGCCTCTCCGGCCTCGTCCGGCCCGGGCGCGCTGGCCCGGTCACCATGACCGAGACGCCGGTCGACAGCCTTCTGGCCGAGCACGGCGAGGATCTGCGGCGGGAGATCGGGCGGGCGGTCCACGGCTCCGACACCGCGCTCCCTGCAGGGTGGGATCGCCAGCTGCTCGACGCCTTCGAGGCGGAGCTGCGTGGCGCCGGCGCGGGTCTGTTTGCCTCGACGCTCAACCGCCTCCTCACCACCGTCGTCGCGTCCGGGGACGACGTTTCGGCCTGGCAGCGGATGATCTCGGCGCTGCGCAAGCTCCTGCTCCCCGCGCTCCCCAGCGAGCCGTTGCGCTGGGTGCAGGCCGAGGATCTCTGGCACGAAGCGCGCATCCTCATCGCCGATCTCGCCGAGCGCGCCCAGGCGCAGCACCGGCTGCACACCGAACGCCTGGCCCACGCCCTCACCGTCAGCGGCGCGGCGCTGCTGGCGACGCAGCAGGTGGCGGCGCTGACCGCCGCCGTCGGCACCCAGCTCCCGCGGCTCGGAATCCCCGGCGCCTGGATGACGCTCACCGACCGGGCCTCCGAGTCGGCGAGCGCGACCGCCCAGATGGAGGTGGTCCTGGCGCACGACATCGAGCGCGCGCCCGGCGGCAGCGAGCCGGCCCCCGGGACCAAGCTGGCCGCCGCGGCCCTGCTGCCGGCGGTGATCGAGCCGCTCGGCCGACGGACGTCGGTGATCGTCGAGCCGCTCTATTTTCACGACCGCACGCTCGGCTGCCTCCTGATGGAGATGGGACCGCGCGAGGGGATCGTCTACGAGTCGCTGGCGGAGCAGGTCTCGAGCGCGCTCGAGGGGGCGCGCCTGGTCGGGCGCCTGGTCGAGGAGGCGACCCGCCGCCAGGTCGCCGAGCGGGAGCGGCTGGAAAAGGAGATGGAGATCGCCACCCGCATCCAGACCTCGATCCTGCCACGCGACGTGACCGTCCCCGGGCTGGAGATCGCCGCCACCATGCGGACCGCCACCGAGGTCGGCGGCGACTACTACGACGTCATTCCGGTCGAGGGGGGATGCTGGCTGGGGATCGGCGACGTGGCTGGCCACGGGCTCGGCACGGGACTCGTCATGCTCATGATGCAGAGCGGGATCAGCGCCCTTAGCCGCAAGCTTCCGGACGCGACCCCCCGCGAGCTCTTGCTGGCCCTGAACGCGATGCTGGTCGACAACGTGCGGATGCGGCTCGGCCAGCGGGAGCACGCGACGCTGACCCTGCTCCGCTACCGGCAGGATGGGCGGATCGCCTTCGCCGGCGCGCACGAGGAGATCCTGATCCTGCGGGCGGCGACGGGACGCTGCGAGCGGCTCCCCACGCCCGGCCCCTGGGTCGGCGCCAAGCGCGACATCGAGGCGGGGACCGTCGAGAGCAACGTCGCGCTTGCGCCCGGGGATCTGCTGGTGCTCTACACCGACGGCCTCATCGAGGCGATGGGGCGCGACGGCCGCGAGCGCTTCGGCACCGACCGCCTGGCCGCGCTCGTCGAGGCCCACGGCGCGTCGCCACCGGTTGCGGTGCGCGACGCGCTCCTCGCCGCCCTCGACGCCTTCGCCGAGAAGCTCGACGACGACGTGACGTTGCTGGTGGCGCGTTACTTGGGCGACGCGGCCGGCTTCTGAGACGGCGGCGGCAAGGTCATCTTCTGCGGGCCGCCCGGGCCGCCCATGTGCAGCTGCATCGGCGCCCCCGGCCTGGGGGGGCCGCCCGCAGGACCGCCACCGGGCATCGACATCCCCATGGGGGGCGTCTGGTTCGGCGGCGCGATGCTGACCAGCTCCACGTCGAAGATCAGCGTGGCGCCGCCCGGGATCGTGGGCGGACGGCCGCTGTCGCCGTAGGCGATCGCCGACGGACAGGTGAGGACGGCCTTCTCGCCGACCTTCATCCGGCCGACGCCCTCGGTCCAGCACTTGATGACGCCGTTGAGCGGGAAGGTCGCCGGGACGCCGCCGCGCTTCTTGGTGCTGTCGAAGACCGTCCCGTCGGTGAGCCGCCCTTCGTACTGCACGCTCACGCGATCGGTCGGCGTGGGGGTCGCGCCGGTCCCCGGCGTGACGGTGCGGAAGACCATCCCCGACGGCGTCACGACGGCGCCTGCCTCCTTGCCCGCCTGGTCGAGGTAAGTCTTGGCCTGCGCCTTCTCGATCTCCACCCGCTCCTGCCCGCGCTTGCGGGCGAGCGCGTCGACCTTGGGGCCGTACTTGTCGAGGTCGACCTTGTGCTCTTTCTTGAGGACCATGTCGGTGAGACCCGACTTGACCAGCTCCAACTCGGCGGCGGTCAGGTTGAACGTCCCGAGGTTGCGGCCGAGGAGCATCCCCAGCGTGTAAAGCGTCTTTTCGTCCTCGCTCGACGGCGTCGCGCCGCCGCCCAGGCGCTTGCAACCAGACATCGCCAACGATCCGACCACGGCAACGGCCACGACCACGTTGGCGACGGCCATTGCCCCACTCTTCCAGGTTTTCATTTGCCCCTCGTAGCACAGGAATGGGCCGGACAACAGTGCCTCCCCCCTTGCGTGGGACCACCCTCACAGGCCCGGTTGCGGGGGCCTCGGCGCCGCGATAGGAACGGCGGATGCCGCTCATCCAGGTGTTCACCTCCGCGCCGGCGCCCGTGGCCGACGCGCAGAAGGCGCTGCTCGCCGATCTCTCGAAGCTGCTCGCCACCCGCTTCGGAAAGCCGGAGCGCTGGGTGATGACCTGTCTGGCGGCCGGCCTCGGCATGACCTTTGGAGGCACGCCCGCGCCTGCCGCTTTCGTGGCGGTCAAGAACGTCGGCAAGATGACCGCCAGCGACACCGAGACGCTGTCGGGCGAGATCTGCGAACGGCTCACGACCGGCCTCGGCGTCGCGCGCGATCGCATCTACATCGAGTTCGCCGACGCCGTCGGCTACCTCTGGGGCTGGGACGGCGGCACCTTCGGCTGAACCACGACGTGGCGCGGCGACCCTTCCGGGGCTGCGCGTGAGGGTCTTGACGGATCGATCGCGTCCAGGTGACATGCTCGCCTCAATGGCGGACAACCAGGGCGACGCGTTCGATCCCCTCGAGACGATCCAGCCTCGCGCTTCGACCTTCGCCGAACGGCGCACCATCGCGATCGTCGGCGGGCTGGCGATCCTGCTGGCGGTCGGCGTCCTCGTTCGCGCCCTCGGCACCGGAGCGGTGCCCGTCTCCGCGGCAGACGAGCTCTCCGCGACGGCGCACCGGCGCCCCGCTGGCGATCGTGCCCACCTGCGTGCCGATGAGCGCCGCTGAAGAGATGAGCGCGGCGCCCTCTGCGGCCCCACGACGCGCTCTCAAACAGGCCACCTCGGGCGGATTCATCGCCTGGATACGCCGCACGTTCGGCCGCGCCAGGACGCGCGCGCAGGTGATCGCGGCGCCCGCGCTGCGGCTCGGTGAAGAGCTCGACGTCTCCTGGCGACTCGACTACGGCAGCCTCGAGGTCACCAACGTCTCGGTCACGCTGCTGGGAACCGAGGTGGCGCGCCAGCGGATCAGCGCCCGCACGGGGATCTCGATCGTCACCGAGACCCGCCCCTTCCTCGAGCTGCCGATCGACCGCAAGATGCCCGAGCAGACGGCCCGCTCCGCGGACGGCCGGGGCGCGGTGACCGTCCCGCTGTCGACGGTCCCGAGCGTGGCCGGGACCCTGAACGAGATCGCCTGGGCGATCGTCGTCGAGGCCGCCTACCAGGCCAAGCCGCTCTGGCGTGGCCACTTCCCCGTCGCCGTTCTCCCGAGGCTCCGTTGAGCGCACCCCCCATCGCCCTCGAGCTGACGCTGGAAGACGGACGCACGCTGTTCGAACCGGGCGCGCGCTTGGCCGGCGTGGCCGCCTGGTCGGCTGCGGCCGCGCCCCGCGGGATGGAGCTCCGCCTCAGCTGGGCGATGCACGGCCGCGGCGGCCGCGACTTCAGGATCGCCGCCACGGTCCCCCTGCCCGCCCCGTCGGCCAGCGAACGCCGCCCGTTCCTGCTCACGCTCCCCGAAGGTCCTTACAGCTTCCGCGGCCGGCTGGTGACGCTGGTCTGGACGCTGGAGCTGGTGGCCCTCCCCGGCGAGGAGAAGGTCCACGTCGACCTGGTCGTCGCGCCCGGGCACAAGACGATCGATCTCCGGGCGACCGAGCAATAGGCCCGCCGCACCGATTGTAGGGACACGCCGGCGATGACGCCGCCGCGTTGCGTTCTGCGGTCAGGTGAAGCTGGCACCTCACCTCCCGCCGCGCCCCACTGTCGACTTCCTCTACCCGCCCGGGGGAGGCAATGGCGGCCCGCCGGGCTCCGCCGAAATCGGTATCCCCGTCTGGTGGGCGCGCCGCACCCACAATTGAGCGAAGCGCGGCCCGCCTCACTTTGCGTGGCGGGCGATCCAGTCGCTCACGCGCGTGAGCACCGCCGGGGACATGGTCTCTTCAATCTCCCCGTACTCGGTGGGTGACCCGGTCTTGGCGGACTGGAAGAGGTGGTTGAGGCCTGGCATCTCCTCGACGGTGACGTCGTGGTCGTGTGCCAGCGCTCGCTTCATCTCCGGCACATTCGCGCTGGGGGGCACCTGCCAATCGTGCGCGCCGTTGAGCGCCAGCACCGGCACCTTCACCTGCCCCAGGAATGTCCGTGGGTCGAGCGCGACGAAGGTTCGGAACCAGGGGGACAGCACCTCCTTGACCTTTGTGTCGAACCCGCCCGCCTGCTCGAACTGCGCCTGGGTCGCGGCTGGCAAGGAGTCGTAGAGGGCGCGCAACTTCTTGGTGGCTGTCGCCTCGTCCTTCTCCGCCTTGAGGATCGCGAACGCCTTGTCCCAGTTCACCTTGCTGTCCGCGATCTCCGGGGCCTTCATTCCGGCCGCCTTCTCCATCACGGCACGCTGCAGATCGAGGATCTGATCACCTGGCAGCGCAGGTCCCGCCAGAAGGACGATGAAGGCCACATCCTTCGATTTCGCGGCGGCGATGGCAGCAACCTCTGCTCCCTCCGAATGGCCGGCCAACCCGACGTGCGCGGGGGCGATCTCCGGTCGGGTCCGGAGGGACGCGATTTCGGCCAGCGCATCGTCGACGAAATCGAACGTCGTCGCCTTGGCGAACGTGCCGGTCGACTTGCCCACGCCGCGATCGTCGCATCGAAGGACGGCGACGCCGGTGCGGGTGATGGCGTCCGAAAGGACCAGGAACGGACGGTGCCCCATCAGCGCTTCGTCGCGGTTCTGCGGACCCGAGCCGGTCGCCAGCACGACAGCGCCGAAGGGTCCCTTGCCGCGCGGCTCGGTGAGCGTGCAGGCGAGCGAGACTCCAGCGGCTGGATTCTCGACGCTGACGTCAATCTCCTCATACGGCAGCGGCCGCTTTGGCTCCTGGGGGCGCGCCGTGACGACAGGTGGCTTCGCGGTCTTCTCCAGCTCGAGCGGCAACGCGGCCCCGTTTTGCTTGAACGTCCCGATCAGCCGGTCCCCGTCGAGCCGCGCCTCGTAGCTCCCGTTGATCTTCGGCAGCGAGAGCGCCAATCTGTCACCATCCAGGGTCACGGTCTCGACCGGGATGTCGCTCGCGTGCTGGTCGACGCTGTCGACGGTGGCCGTCCACCCCGCTCCCGCCCGCTTGATCTTGAGAACCAGGCGCAGATTCACCGCGCCGAGGTGAATCGTTCCCACCCACGCGCCATCGAGCGCAGCCGCGGGACGCGGGCCGGTCGGTGAAGAAGCGGCGCTGGCGCTACCGCAGGGCGCGGAGAGGAACCCAAGCACCAAAAGCCCGACGCCCAGCCCTTTCACCAGGGAAGTGTACGACAGAAGATCGACGAAACAGACGCCGCTTCAAACACCTACGGGGAGGTCTGTGTCATGAAGCGTCTGGCCCTCTCGATCTCGGTCCTGCAGATTGCGCTCGCCGCCCTCGGCTGCGGCGGAACGGCCTCTTCGACCGGCGCGGGGGGATCGAAGGGCGCCACCGGCGGCGCGACCGCGACCGGTGGCGTCAGCGCCACCGGCGGTTCAGGCATGGCGACGGGAGGCAGCGGAACCACGGCGACCGGCGGCAACAAGGCCACCGGCGGGACCTCTGGCGCGGGCACCGGTGGCGGCGGCACCGGCGGCGCGACCGGCACGGGCGGCTCCGGCTCGCCCGGCGCGTGCGTCCCGGCCACCTGCGGGACGCACAAGTGGCCCTGCTGGCACATGCCGAATCCGGCTGCGAGCGGGCTGCCCAATCCGGCCAGCTATACCGATCTCGGAAACGGCGCCGTGCTCGACAACGTCACCTGCCTCGTCTGGGAGAAGGCGCCCGACGCGACGCAGGGGTTCTGGCAGGACAACTCCGATCACTGCGCCAGCCTCGTCACCAGCAGCTTCGCCGGCTACAGCGACTGGCGGCTCCCGACGCGCGTCGAGATGGCCTCCCTCGTCGACTTCGCGCGGACCGGCGACGCCATCGACACCACCGCGTTTCCCAAGGAGCCGTCGGGTTACTACCGGACCGGCTCGGACTGGTACGAGACGATCACCGGCCAGAACAGCAGCGGCTTCTCCTGGATCTACGGAATGAGCAGCGGCTTCACCAGCAACGCCTACGCAAAGACCACCAGCAACGCCTACGTTCGTTGCGTGCGCGGCAACGGCACCGGCGAAGGGCAGAGCGTCTTCGCGGCTCCGCCGCCCAATCAATACACCGCCGCCGCCGGCGAGGTGACCGACAACTACACCGGCCTCATCTGGCAGCAGACCGATTCGGCGACGCCGTCGGGCGCGGCCGTCATCCCCTGGTCGGGCGCGGCCGGCTACTGCGCGGCCCTCGGTCTCAATGGACACTCCTGGCGCGTCCCCAGCATCAACGAGCTGGCCACGCTGGTCGACGAGGCGCACGTCGGGCCGGCCATCAACAAGACGATGTTCCCCAACACCAAGTACGGCTCGTACTCGAACAACTGGTACTGGGCGAGCACCACCTACGGCACCAGCGCCTACGGCTGGGCGATCAACTTCGACGACGGCTTCACCGGCTACAACTCCGGCAGCGCCACCGGCAAGAACGGCGGTCCCGAGTGGAACTACTTCACCGGCGCCTGGGTCCGCTGCGTGCGCTGACCGACCGCGCCAGCTGGACTGAGGATAGACTGCGGCGCATGTCCGACACCGGCGGCAGCTTCGGCGGCAAGACGAAGTTCCAGCCCGGCGGCACGCCCGGCGGCGGCGGCTCGTTCTTCGCCGGCCTGGTGATGATGGGCGTCGGGATCTACATGGTGTTCGACCGCGTCACCGTCCACACCTCGTTCTGGCGGTTCTTCGGCGGGGCGCAGACCAGTTTCGGAGTCACGTTACTTCCCTTGCTGGCCGGTGTCGGGTTTCTGGCGTTCAACGGCAAGTCGTTCCTCGGCTGGCTGCTGGCGGTCGGCGGCGTCGCCCTGATCCTGGCGGGCGTGCTCATGAACCTCGACATCTACTTTCAGCCCACCAGCCTGTTCGCGACGATCGTCATGTTCGGTCTCATCGCGGGCGGGTTGGGCCTGTTCGCCAAGGGACTGCGCCCCCACCAAAAGGGTTAGTTCCTGTATCATGGCCCTGTGGGGATGTTCGGGGCCCTTGGGTCGGAGCAGACGGTACGCCCGCTGCATCGCATGACCCCGCTCCGCGACGACCCGGCTTGGGCCTGGTTGTCGACCAGCGAGAAGATGCGAATCGACGCGCTCGGCTGGTTCTTGTGGGCGGCGTTCGTGGTGAGCGCGTTCGTCGTCCGGCGGATCGTTCGCGCGGCGATCTTCACCCTGGTCACCCCGCTCTTCTCGGGGCGCATCTCGTTCTTCGTCGTCGGCGGTCTGGCCGCGTTGATGGCGCCGGGGATCCGACGCTCGATCCTGCGGATCAAGAACGATCGCCTGGAGGACCTGCTCCGGCGGCAGGCCAATGAGGTCGCGGCCGACGACTGGGCCGCCCTCGAGAACGCGCCCAACGACACCGTGGTCTCGGCCGTCGGGTGGGTGCGCGGCCGCCAGCACCTCAGCAAACCGGTCGGTGGCGAGCCGGCGGTGGGCGTGGGGCTTCCCTGCCAGCATAAATTTCCCGGCGTCTTCGAATCACTGCACGACTTCGAGCTCGTCGACGAAGAAGGTCGATCGATCCTCATCCAGACCTCCGAGGGGCGCATGTTCGGCAAGCCCAACGTCGCCCTCGACAGCCACGAGCTCCGTCATCTGTACGCGGATCTCGGCGTCCCCTCCGGTGCGACCAACTCCGGCTGGCACATTCACAGCCTGCGCAGCGGCGATCCCGTGATGGTCGTCGGATACAAACAGACGGTCATCGATCCCAGCGAGCCGAGCTTCCGCGGACCCCAAGGGCGTCTCGCGCTGGCGTCATCGCCCCCCTGCCCCCTGATGATCTTCACCCTGGCGGCCGAGCGCCGTCCGAACCCGACGACTTAGCAGCCATCCGCCCAGCGCGGCGTCTCTCCGTCATTCCTGGGCGGAACCGACGATGACCCGCCACTTTCCGCCGGTCAGTGGTTCGAGGCCCACGCCCTTGGCGGGCGGCGTCGAGATGCTCCGGGTCACGTCGGTCGCCTGGTAGCCCTTGACGAGCAGGAAGGACCGAATCTCCTGCGCCAGCCGAAATGCCTCCGGATCTCCGTCGTTGGCCGTGACGTCGACGGGCGCGCCCTTCGGCAGGGTGCCTTCCAGCTCCTTGCGGTTGGAGGCCTCCAGATGTCGCGGGGGATGTTTGGCGGGCGGAGGGTCCGCCGCCGCAACGGCGCCACCGCCCGCGGGGAGAGCCGCCGGCGCGGGCTCCGCGCTGGGCGACGCTCTCTCGCCGCCGTGCCTGGTGCCGACGAGGATCGCGCCCACGAACAGCGCGACCGCCGTCGTGGTCACGCCGATGGTTCCGTAGCCAGATCCCTTTCGACCCGGCAACTCCGCCTTTGTCCCTTGCTTGCCCTGGTTGGTCTCCATGGTCGCCTCCTTCGGGAATTGGACCGATGGCCGCAGCAATTGTTCTGCCGCCCGCCCTTTCATCAAGATGAAGCGCAGCCCAGAGAATAGGCCCTTCCGGGGCCGCAGCACACCCCTTCCGATTCTCGCGGCCATGGTCCTTTTGGCAGCGGCCTGCAGCAGCGGCGGGACGGACAGCTCCGACGCGGCGATGACGACCCAGGAGACCGGCGGCGTCACAGGGTCGGGCGGCGTCACCGGCTCGGGCGGCAACGGCTCGAGCGCGGGAGCCAGTGGAACGGGCGGCAGCAGTGGTGGGTCCACCGGCGGCGCCCCCGGGACGGGCGGATCGTCGGCGACCGGTGGCGGATTCGGGTGGAGGCGCCCCGGGCGCAGCCGGCGGCAAGAGCGGCGGCGCCGGCTCTGTCGGAACCGGGGGATCGAGCGGCGGCGCCCCGGGGACGGGCGGATTGACGGCGACCGGCGGCAAAGGGGGCGCGTCCGGAGTGGGCGGTGCCGCGGGCCGCGCGGGGAGCGGCGGCGCGGCAGGCAGCACGACTGCGACCGGTGGCGCCAGTGGCACGGGTGGCAGCGCTGGAGCGACCGGCAGCGTTCCCCCCGGCTACCCGACACCCACGACAGCGAATCGCGCGGTCTGCATGTCGGTGGCACAGACGACGTCAGCCAACGGCGACATGGTCTGCCCCGGCGGCGGCGTCGGGCCGAGCTGCGTCGAGTGCCTGTTCGGCGGAACCACCTACACGACGACCGACGTCGCGACGTCGCAGGGGACCTCCGAGGCGGGGAACTACGCGGTGACCGTCACGCTGGGCGGCAGCGCGGCCGGCCAGACCGAGATTCACGCCGAGGCGAACCGGGTGCTGCTCGGCCTCACCTCCACCAGCTCCGGCCAGTCGACGACCTACTCGTTCGCGGTCAACGTCCGCGCGAAAGAGGGACAGCCGACGGAGAATGTCGCCGCGGGATATCCGGGGCTCGATCTCTTTTTCTCGGGGCCGACGGCCGGCGATCTGGAGATCTCGGCGATTGGCTACGCTCTCGTCAGCGCGGCGACCAAGCCGGTCATGATCTACGTCGCCGGCGATTCGACCGTCTGCGACCAGACCGACACCGACTACGCCGGCTGGGCCGAGATGATCCCGCAGTACTTCGCGCCGCCGGCCGACGTCGCCAACTACGCCGACAGCGGCGAGAGCTCCTCCAGCTTCCTCGCCAGCGGCGCCGAGTGGGGGACGGTGAAGAACCTGATGGCGGCCGGCGACTGGGTGCTGATCCAGTTCGGCCACAACGACAAGACCACCACCTCGGCGACCTTCCAGGCCAACATCACGCAGATGGTGAAGGACGCCAAGGCCAAGGGCGCCACGCCGGTCCTGGTCTCGCCCCCCGCGCGCGCGACGTTCAGCGGCCAGACGCTCAGCGATCAGTCGGGCCTGCACTCCGCCGACATGCAGGCCGTCGCCACCGCCCAGAGCGTGGCCTACATCGACCTCACGTCGATCACGACCACCTGGTACAACCAGATCGGACCGAAGGCCTGGCAGCAGTACCACGCGCTCGGCAGCGACATGACCCACACCAACGCCGCCGGCGCCGAGAAGATCGCCGGCTTCGTGGAGGCGGCGATCAAGTCGCAGAACATCGGCCTGGCGAAGTACCTCCGATAGCCGCCGGCCGCGACCGGGCCTCGGCCGCACGACCGAGCGGCTAACGAACGTGCGTGCGTTCCAGCTTCGTGAGCCTGTCGAGGAGCTCGGCGTTCATCTCGTCGATCTTTTCATGTAAGTGCGCGATCTCCAGCTCCGCCTTCAGGTTGACCTGGTACTCGATGTCGTTGCGGGTCCGATCGCGCGCGACCTGGCGGTTCTGGCTGAGCAGCACGAACACCGAGAGGATGATCGCCTCCAGCGACACGCACATGGTCAAAAAGCCGTAGGGGAAGGGATCCCAGCCGCCGAGCACCGTGTGCTCCAGCGGTCCGGTGTTGAGCAGGATCCAGAGCGCGAACAGGACGCAGTGGATGAAGAGGAACGGCAGGCTGCCGCTGAACTCCGAGATCCAGTCGGCCATCTTCATGACCGTGGTGCGCGTGTCCTCGACCTCTTCGTTGATGTCGCGCGAGGCGGCGTGGCGGAGCTGGCGCGACGCCTCGCGGAGCCGCTTGCCCGTCGCGGTCAGGAGATCCATGGCCGCGGCCGGATGTTGCTTGAGCAGCGCCTCGATGTCCTCGCGATCGACCACCACCGCCTGCAGAGCCTTGGTCACCAGGGCGGAGGCCGTGCGGGGGCCGGCGTCGATGAGCGACAGCTCCCCGAAGAAGTCGCCCGCCCCCGGCCGCTCCAGCACGATCCGCTGGCCGGTGTCGTTCTTGAAGAAGATCTCCACCTCCCCTTCGCGGACGATGTAGAGCGAGTCGCCCGGATCGCCGTAGCTGAAAAGCATCTTGCCCGCCGGCGCGCTGATCGCCTCCACCTTGGCCGCCAGCGCCGCCCGCTCGTCGCCGTCGAGCAACTGGAACAGCGGAACCTCCGCCAGGATGTCGGGATCGGCGCTCATCGGTGACTCCGCGGTCAGGCGGCGCCGCAATATCGCACGGCGCCTCGGCGGAGCAAGCGACCGAAATCATCGGCGAGCCCCTATCGCGCCTCCTCGAGCGCCGAGCGCAGCGCGAGCTCGAAGGACTCCTTCGGTGCGTCGCTGGTCGTGCGCGCGTGCCAGGTCACCGTCATCGCGTGCGTGGCGCTGGCGGCCGCGCAGACCCGCTTGCCGGCCGGAACGATCAGATCGGTGAGGCGGCTCCTCCGCTCCAAGAAGGCGATCGGCGCTTCGTTCTCGGCGGGCGCGCTGGGACAGGCGCGATCCCCGATCCCTGGATCGTCGGCCAGGTAGAGCGTCACGGCGCCGTCCCCCTCTGTCTCGAGGTGCTGCACGACGACCGGACCACTGACGAGTGCCCTGGCGCGCCGCGGGTGCACCGACGACGCGCCCCGGCTCTCGACGCCCAGGTACCCGGCGTTCCGCGCCTCCTGCCTCGGCATCGCGGAGCAACCGGCAGCAGCAACGACGACCATCGACAGCGCGAAAATCACCTTGTTCATGACGTCCCTCCCCTTCGTTTCGCTCGCGTGATTGCGAGACGGCCGGACGTTGAGCAACGACCGGGCCAAGCGCCGGGCACGTCTCTTCGCGGCCCTTTGCTCTTGGTCAGCGGTAGGGATTGTCAGGATCGAACGTCGGCGGCGCCGCGCCCCGTCTCTCGGGGCGAGCGGAGGCGGATGGCGGGCTCGGGACGTCGCTCGTCGAGGCCGCGCCCGCAGATCGCCGTGCCGCGTGGCTGCTCGGACGTCCGATCGGCTTCGTCCCCGGACGTCCGGACAGCAACGGAGGAACGTCCGCGGACGCCGCCCGATCTGCCACGACCGTACGGTCCACGCGGGCCTTGGGCTCCGGATCGACCGCGGGCGAGGGCGCGATCGCGGCGGTCGGCACCGGGCCCCTCATGCCTCTTTCGCCCTCCCACAAGGTGGTCACCGGAGCACCAACCTCCTCGAGGGGCGGATTGGCGTTGCGCGCGAGCTGCAGCGCCTCCTCGGGGAACCAGGCATCCGTCGGCGGCACCACCATCCCCCACAGCGGGTCGAAGTGATTTTGGGCGTCGCCCACGATCCCCCACGGGTTGTACTTGGCGTAGTCCCAGGCGCGCGCGCCTCCCGCGATGTCGCAAGAGGCGGAGGACGTCCCGGGATGCTCGACCCACAGATAGGCGTCGACCAGCGGGACCTTGGTGTCGGCGGTCGGACGAAGGCCGACGCCGCGGCCGGGAGGCATGCACCAGGCGCCGTTCCGAAGCATCTCCACGACCGAGGGCGGCTGGTTGAACGGGGGCCCCGCATAACGGTCGGCCGCGAGCGGCCCGAGCCCGTTTCGATTCGTGTTGATGACGAAGTGCGCGAGGGTCTCCGGTGACGGCCCTTGTGGCGCGCGGTCGACGTTCTCCGCGTACCAGGCTTCGACCTTGGACCAGACCGCGTCGTCGTTCGAATCGGCCCAGTCCGGGGTGCTCGGACACTCCCGATAGCGTTTGGCGTCGCCGCTGGCCGAGCCACGCGCGTGGTGCAAGCACTTGGCTATCCACGTCCCGTACTGAATGAGCCGCGGCGTCGGCTGGTAGTCGCCCACGTTCAGGAAGAACCCGGCGGCTCGGTCGATGCCGGCCAGCTCGAGACGGAAGGCGATCTCGCTGACCGGCAACCAGCTGCTGTGCGTGCCGTCGAGGTAGACGGCGGCGTTCGGGGCCTTGGCCGCCAGACGGTCGAGCGCGTACCCGAGCAGGCGGTATCGCTCCGCGGGCGACGCGCCGGGCGGCGCGCTCCGCTTGCCCTCGGCGTCCGCCTCCGACGGCGTACAGGCGTCCTTCCTTCCATCCAGACGGACTCCGTAGGGGATGAGCCCCAGGCTGTTGGGCTCCAGGATCACGACGGCCTTTTCGTTGCCGATTCCGGAGGCGACGCCGTCGATCCAGGCCTTGTAGGCCGCGCTGGTGGCCGCGCCACCCGCGCCATAGCCCGTGCAGTCGTGGAAAGGAAGGTCGTAAGCGACGAAGACCGGCACCCGCCCCTGGCGCGCGCCCCGCGTCGCCGCGTCGCGCGCCGCGTTCTCCGCATCCTGCGGCGTTCCACCCAGGATCCAGACGGCCGACGGCGTCGCCACCATCGCGTTCACCAGCGCGGCGTCGCGCAACGCTTTCGTCTTGAGCAGACCCTCGATCTGCTGGACGGCTCCCGGCACGGGCTCGGCGTTCAAGAATCGGGTCTCGGGCGTCAGCACGTGAGCCCGCGCCAACTGCCGAGCAACGGGGACTGGTTGCGACGGTGTGCTCGTCCGGTGACGCGCGCTCGCCCCGACCGCGACCGTCGCCAATGCGAACGTGAGGCCTGCGCCGATCCAGACACGGCGCTTGCGCGGCGGCGGCGGCGCGGAAACCGACGCGCGGCCATCGGCGCTCGGGGCCACCGGGTGGACGGCGTGGTCGTCGACGGTCGGCACGACGGGCGTGCCGCGCGCCGGGCCGCCCTCCATCTGCATCGTCGACGACAGCTCCCCCACCCGCACGGCGCCGCTGTCGCTCGGCGGCGCAGGCCACACCTCACGCCTGGCGATGGCGGCGAGCGCGTCTCCCAGCGCCTCGACGGTGGCAGGCCGCGCGGCCGGATCGGAGGAGACCGCGCGGGCCACGACCTCGACGAAGTCGACGGACAGATCCGGCTGGATGGAGGCGAGCGACACCGGCGGCTGCGTCGCGATGTGATGGAGGATCGCGTTCTGGGAATCGCCGGGATGAGGCCTCTTCAGCGAGACCAACTCGTAGAGGATCGCGCCCAGCGCGTAGACGTCGGCCCGCTTGTCGACCAGCTTGTCGCCGCGCGCCTGCTCCGGCGACATGTACGCGGCCGTCCCGAGCACCACGCCCGTCCGCGTCGCCGCGCTCGCTTCGTCGAGGGCCTGCAGCTTGGCCACGCCGAAGTCGAGGACCTTGACGAAATCGGTCCCGTCGTCGCGACGGCAGACGAACAGGTTGTGAGGCTTGAGATCCCGGTGGACGATCCCGGCGGCGTGGGCGGCCCCGACGCCTCGGCAGGCCTGCAGGACCAGGTCCGCGGCGCGGCCGACGGACAACCGCCCTTCACGCTCCAAGAGCGCGGCGAGGCTCTCCCCGACGAGATACTCCATGACGATGTAAGGCGTCCCGTCGTCGGAGATGCTGAAGTCGATCGCCGCCGTGACGTGATCGTTCTCGAGCGCTCCGGCCGCCTCGGCCTCGCGCTGGAACCGGTTCAGGATGTCGCGCCGCTCGGCCAGATCGCGGCGCAGGAACTTGATGGCGAACCGGCGGCGCACGACGGTGTGCTGCGCCTCGTAGACGACCCCCATGCCGCCCCTGGCGAGCAGCCGCACGATCCGGTACTTGCCACCGACGAGCGTGCCGATGGGGCTCGGGTCCGAGCCGGCGCTCAAGGTGCCTTCTCCGGCTCGCCGCGCAAGGCCTCGAGATCGACCGCTTGCCCCTCCATCAGGCGGTAGGCGCGCTGGCGGCTGATGCCGAGGATGGAGGCTGCCCGAGCGACGTTTCCGCCCGAAGCGCGGAGCGCGACGACCAGCGCCGGAAGCTCGACCGGCTCGGAGATCGGGCGAGGTGGCGCTGACCCGGAGAACTTCTCCGCAGCGCCCGAGGTCGGCAGGTCGACCCCGCCCTCCACGATCCGTTTGGGGAGATGTCCCGCGTGAAGAGTACCCTCGCCTCCGTGGAGGGTCAGCAGGCGCTTCGCGAGCAGCACCAGCTCGCGGACGTTGAACGGCCAGTCGTGCAGACAGAGCCGCTCCGCGAGGTCGACGTCGATCGCGGGCGGCCGCCCTTGACCGTGCGCCTCCAGCAGGCGCGAGAACAGGGGAAGGACATCCTCGCGGCGGGCGCGCAGCGGCGGCAGCCGCACGGTGAGCCCGTCGAGCCGCGCGAGCAGGTCGGCGCGAAACCGCCCCGCGCGCATGATCTCCGTGAGCGGCTGCTGGCCCGCCACGACGACGCGCACGTCAATCGGCACCGGTCGGGTCTCTCCGAGCGGCTGGACCGCCCGCTCCTCGAGGACGCGCAGGAGCTTCGCCTGCAGAACCAGCGGCAGGTCCGAGACCTCGTCGAGCAGCAACGTCCCGCCGTCGGCGCCGCGAAAATAGCCGAGGCTGGCCCGCTCGGCGCCGGTGAAGGCGCCACGGCGATATCCGAACAGCTCCCCCTCCGCGAGGCCTTCGGGGAGCGCCGCGCAGTTGACGGCGACCAGCGGTCCCGTGCGTCCGCTCCAGCGATGGAGGGCCCGGGTGACCACCTCCTTGCCGCAGCCGGTCTCGCCCTCGAGGATGATCGGCAGATCACTCGACGCCGCTTGCCGCAGGGGAGCGAGCGCTGCTTGCAGGGCGCCGCCGCCCCACAGCCCCGGCGCGATCTCCTCGAAAGGCCCGGGGCTGGCGGTCACGATCCCCACCCAACCGCCGAGACGGACGACGTCACCTGGACCGATCGGCGCCTCGGCGACGAGGCGGCCGTTGACCCGAACGCCGTTGCGGCTTCCGAGATCGGCGATGGTCGCTCCCGTGCCTTCCGGGCTCCTGCGCAAGACGGCGTGACGTCGTGAGACATCGTTTCCCGTCAGATGAACGTCGCAGGTCTCGTCTCTTCCAATTGTAATTTCCGGGCCTTCTCCCCGGAGCCCGACGGGATCCCCCGCCGCCATCGGAAACAGCCAGACGAGCGCGGCCGATGGCGCGGGCGAGCTGGCCCGTGCCGCCTCGGCGGCCACGGTGACAGTCGTACTCCCTCCCCCCGAACCGGTACCCAAGGTCGATTGATAACACTTTCACACCGGCAGAACGAGACGTTCCGCCTTTGACAGCCGCGTGCGTCGACCCGGAAACCACGCGACGCGCTATCGTCAGCTCCGAATCGCGGCAAGCACCACGAAGGGTCCCAGCCCCCGAGGCCTGTCAATCCTCCTTTGCCCGGCGAAGGCGATGTTGACTATGCTGCGTCCGTGCCCGTCCGGCAAATCGCACTTTCTATTCTGTTGGCGGTCGGCCTGGCGCGTTTCGCGGCGGCGGACGAGGCGCGCGATGCGGCCCGCGTGCACTACGCGCGCGGCATCGAGCTGGCGAATGCTGGCGGGTACGAGGCAGCGCTTCAGGAGTTCAGCGCCGCCTACGCCACCAGTCCGCAGTTCTCCGTGCTCTACAACATCGGCCAGGCGCAGATGGCCCTCGACCATCCATCGCAAGCCATTGAAGTCTTCGCCCGGTACTTGTCCGAGGGGAAGGACCTCATCGCCGAGTCGCGCCGGCAGAGAGTCCAAGCCTTGATCGCAGCACTGACCTCTCGGCTCGCGGCGCTTTCGATCACCACCGATCGCCCGAGTGCGCACATCAGCATCGACGGACGAGACATTGGCGCCACCCCTTTGACCGAACCTGTTCGGATCGACCCCGGAACGCACACCGTCCTGGCGACGGTGGAGGGGATCCCGGTTCTGATCCGGATCGTGGTTCTCCGAGAGGCGGAGCATCAGGCACTCGACCTCGAGCTCCCGGCCCCCTCGTCGAAGGCGGCTGCCGCCGCGGCGCGCGAGGCCGTGGCCAAGGCGATGGCTGCGGCCCACGCGGCGGCCATGGCGGCGGCCGAGGCGGAGGTCGCGTCCCGGGTCGCGACGGCCGCGGCGGAGAGAGAAAAATCGATCGCCGCCACGCACGCCTCTTCTTACTCGGCCGCCAGAGCCGCCACAGCGGCCGCGCAACACGAGGCTGTCGAAGCATTGGCACGCAGTCGGGGCACCCCTGGAGGCGGCGGACGATAGAAAAAGCGACGGCCGACAGGCCCGCCGCGCGCGAAGCGCAGCGGGCCCAATCGGTCGAGCTGTCTCAGAGCAGCGCCGGAACAGCCTGCTCGGCCAGCTGCAGCGCCTGCGCCGGGAACCAGGCGCCCGCCGCAGGATCGACCGCTCCCCAGAGCGGATCGAAGGCGTTCTGGGCGTCGCCCGTGACGTTCCACGGGTTGTAGGCGGTGAAGTCCCAGGCCCTCGCGCCGCCGTTGATGGCGCACGCGCCGTCCGACTCGCCCGGGGTCTTGATCCACAGGTAGGCGTCGAGCAACGGGACGCCGGTGCTCGCGGTCGGGCGCAACCCCGCGCCGGCGCCGGGCGGATTGCACCAGGCGCCGCCGTTCAATCCGCTGATCACGCTGGCCGGCTGGTCGTAGGGGGCCGCGGCGAACGGCGACGTGTCGAGGGGGCCGCGCCCGTTGCGGCCGGTGTCGATCACGAACGGCAAGGTCGCCGCCGCGCCGTTCAGCATGTTCGCCAGGGTGGCGGTCACCGTGGCCTCGAACGCCGGCGTGTAGTTGACGGTCGTGTAGTTCGTCGCCGGATCGTACTGGCCCGGGCAGGATCCGAACTGACCGATGGCCCCCGCGGCGCCGACCGTCGCCGCAGCGAGGCACTGGGAGACCCAGGTCCCGAACTGGACCAGCTGATCGGTCGGCTGAAAGTTCGAGACGTTGAGGAAGAAGCCCTTCACCAGCGACGCGCCGCTCGTCGGATCGAAGCCCGCCTTGTGAAGGCGAAACGCCGCTTCACTGACCCCCAGCCAGTCGCTGTGCGTGCCGTCGAGATAGACCGACGCGCCCGGCGCGCTGGCGGTCAGCGTCGCGATCGCGCCCTGGAGCTGCGCGTAGCGCTCGTCCGAGCTGGCGCCCGGCGCCGGGACGCTGGCGCCCGTCGCGTCGGTGACCGTCGGCTTGCACCAGTCGGCAGCCCCGAAGATGGTCGTGTTGTAGGGGATGATCCCCAGGCTGTCCGGCTCGAGGATGACCACCGCCTTTCGTTTGCCGATCCCCCGCGCAAAGCCGGCGACCCAGGCTTCGTAGGAGGCGGTGTCGACGGCGCCGCCCGACGAATACTGGGCGCAATCGCGGAACGGGATGTCGTACGCCACCAGGACGGGGACCCGACCCTCGCGCGTCGCGCGATCCATCGTCTGCCGGACCGACTCTTCGACCTCACGCGGCGTCCCGCCGTCGAACCAGACCGCCCGCGGTGTCGCCTCCATCGCCGCCAGCTTGACGGCGTCGCCGAAGTCTCGCTGCCGGACCAGGCTGGTGATCTGATTCACCGCTGCCGCGTCGGGCGGCGGGACGAAGAACTGCGTCACCGTCGATCGGGTGGCCGCGGAGCTGACCTCGATGCCCCCCGCCTCCAGCTGCGGGGCAGGCGCCGGCGCCCCCTCGTCGGCGCAACCGATCCCGATGTAAGCCTGCTCCCACGATTGCTCTCCACACGACTGCGCGTCTTTGCATCGTCCGCTCCTTGGCTGTTGGCAACGCGCCGATCGACATCGCGGCATCGCGAACATTTCGCGAGCCGACTCGTTCGGCAGCGCTCGCTCGCCATCGCAACGGACGTGCCGAGTCGGCAGCGCCCGATTCTCGCGGGACGATCTGGCGGGGGGACTGTCCGGCGGACGCTCTCGGACGGCCGCGGGCGTCCGCCGAGACGGGCCCTCAGACGATCCTGGCGCGGTCGGAGCGGGGAGCGCGCCGACGCTCAGCCGAGCGGGTCGACGCTCAGCCGAGCGCGCCGAGCTCGCGTCGCTCGGTGGCGGCCAGGCAAGCGGGGCAGTTGGCGGCCAGGCGCCAGGACTCTGGATCGAGCGCCACCGGCACTTCGAATTCGAACACCCCTCCGCGTCCCGCTTCGCCGATGCGGACGCCGCAGAGCGCCCGCCATTGCGGCCCCTCCTCCGACGTGAGCCACTCCGGCACCCGCTCGACGCGGTGAACCGTGCTCTCACTGTAGACGGGAGCGGTGATCTCGCGGAAACCCATCGTGATCAGGTTATTCACGCTGGCACGCTTTGGCGCAAGGCTCGAGCACGAATTGTTGCCAACTTTGCCCCCGGCGCGGCTTTTCCCCCCTTTCGCCTACCTTCCCGGACACATGAACGTCGGCGCTGACGACCTGTCCGTGGTAGTCTCCCCCGCCATGGCGACGGGTGATGAAAAGCGGGCGGCGATCGTCGCCCGGCAGGCCGAACGCGAGGAAGCCGAGCGCAAGTTGAAGGGTCCCTCGACCTCTCCGGCCGCGCGACCGCGCAAGCCACGAACCAACTGGGCCGCGACCCGTCCGATTCACGGCAACCCCCGCGGCCGCGCCCCCAACAAGCCCGAAGAATAGCCCTCCGCCGCGGCGCCATCGAACCGACGCCACGAAGCTGACGGACGCCGTTTCGCGCTCTACCATGCACTTTCGCCCGGCGACGCTCGACGAGCTGACCATCGACGATCGAGCCCCGGCCGTGGGGGTGGCGATCTACCAGCGCCTGGAGACGTTCCTGCGGGGCTCGGGGCATCGCTTTCTGATTCCGGAAGCGGGCCAGCAAGCCAGCTGGGATCGGGCGCTGTTCTTGAACCTCACCTACTGGAACGTCGAGGCCGGCGCCGACGTGCTCTGCGACGACCACATCCCGGCCGACGTCGTCGCGCACGTCGCCTGGCACGAGCTGGCCACGCGGCAAATCGCCCGCCCGGCGCGGCGCCGCGCGGACGCCGCCCAGCAGCGCCGGGCTCTTCTTTGCCGAATCAATCGCCAGCGCGTTCGATCTCTATCTGGTCGGCCGCCTCCTGCCGCGCGCGGCCGAGTCCGACTTCCTCGCCACGCAGGTGCCGCTGATGGCGGAGTGCGCCGACAACGCGGGGCTGCCCGAGGCCGGCTTCGCGGCGCTGCTCGACGAGGTCACGCGCGCTCCCGAGCGTGCCTTCGAGGATCTTCGGGCGCTGCTGTTCGACGCGGCCTGCGCGCTCGTCGCCTGCGAGGCGGCGACCGCGGCTCACGCGGCGCTGGAACAGCTGGCCGGCCACCGGTTCGCGCCGCTCCTCCACCACTACCAGCTCTCGAACTGGATCCTCTACGCGCGCGCCTACGCGGGATCGCTCGTCCGGGCCGGACGAGATCGTGCGTGGGCTCGATCGAACGTTGCGGGAGGCGCCCGTCTCGCTCGACTGGCTCGACCAGAACTGGCTCGGCAAGGAGTGATGTTGATCGATGCCCTCTTGGCAGACCCTCGATCGCGCGGTCACCAGCGACGGCAGCGAGCTGACGCTCTGCTGGTTTGCCGATCAACTCTGCGAGCGCTTCGCCCTGCGCGTCGACGGCCAGGAGCTGATGCACAGCAACAGCCACGGCTCGGAGGAGAAGCTGGCGATCCACGGCTGTGCCGGGCTCGCCACCCGCTCGAACGCGCGGGTTCTGGTCGGCGGGCTCGGCATGGGATTCACCGCCCGCGCCGCGCTCGACCGCGTCGCCTCCGACGCCGAGGTGGTGGTCGTGGAGGCGGTCGGCCAGGTGATCGCCTGGAACCGCGATCCCGGCCTCCTCGGGCAGCTGGCCGGGATGCCGCTCGGCGATCCGCGCCTGTCGATCGTCGAAGGGGACGTGGGCGACGTGATCGAACGAGCGGCGGCGGCCACGACCGAAGCGGCGCGGTTCAACGCCATCCTGCTCGACGTCGACAACGGTCCGACGGCGCTCTCGACCTTCACGAACCGGCGGCTCTACACGGTCGCCGGGCTCGCGTGCGCGCGCCAGGCGCTGCGCAGCGACGGCGTCCTGGCGGTCTGGTCGACGTTCGCCGACGCGAAGTTCACCGCGCGGCTGCACGAGGCGGGCTTCGCCGCGCGGACGATGCGCGTCGCTGGCGGGCGACGGCACCAGCCGCCGCCACATCTTGTGGCTGGCGCGGCCGGCCGGCGCCGCTCAGTCGGGCTTGGGTCGCGAGGTCTCGAGCCGGAAGAGATACCGAACGCCCGCCACCATCGTGTAGTCGACCAGGCGCGGTCCGAGCAGCTGCGTGCCGGCCCTGGCAAAGAGGCCCACGCGACCGATCACCAGGCTCCCCACCTCGGCGAGGCCATAGAGGCGCGCGCCGCTGTTGCTCCGGAAATCGACGGTCGTGTTCACGTCGAGCTTGAGCCAGTTGTATTGGTGACCGAACAGGATGCTGCCGAAGTCGGCGGACAGCTGATTGATGTCGGGTCGGCCGGCGTCGCCCGCGACCGAGAACTGGTCCTGCGCGACGCCATAGGCGAGCCACCAGCGATAGGGCTTGAAGGCGGCGCCCGCCCCGAACTCCAGCTGCTGCTTGCCGGCCCCGAGAGTCGGCTGCGTGGCGGTGTTCGAGCATCGCGCCGGCGAGCAGGGCCGCCACCGCTCGGGCGTTGGAGGCGAGGATGCCGATCAGGCCGACCTGGAGATCCCCGATGCCGGAGACCTGTCCCGCGGGCGTCTCCATCAGGCGCGCCGGGACCTGGTAACGCAGCAGCAGCCGACGGAGAAACTGGATGTCGATCTCGACCGTGGTGTCGTGGAGCGACACCCCACCCGTCGAGCTTGGTGAAGGTCTGCCGCAGCTCGAGCCGCGGAATCAGCTCGACCGGGCTGACGCCGGCGCCGCCCTGCGGCTCCTCTGCGATGTCGGCGCCTTCAGCGGGGCCCCCGGCGGGGGCCGCCGCCGGTTGCGGGATATGCGCGGGCCCCAGTGTCGGCGCCTGGGCTGGCTCGACCGCGAGCAGAGCGGCGCCGAGAAGGGTCGCGAGGAGCAGCACGGCGGTTGCTCCATCGTGAGGCGTCCCCCGAGCGGGGGAAGCGGGGCGCACAACTTGCGGGAGGTGCCGTAGGGCCCAGCGTGCGCCCTTTCAGTGGCACCCCTCGTCGACGGTCGCCGTTGCAGTTGTCGTCGATCCCGTTGCCGCAGATCTCGGCGGCCCCGGGGTGCACGGAGGCGCTGTTGTCGTTGCAGTCCTCGCACCAGCGGAAGCCGTCACCGTCCTGGTCGGCGCCCGTACCGTTCCGCTCGCAGTCGACGAAGGTCTGAAGAAACTGCGCCCGCTGCGGCGACGACGTCGTGCGCGGTGCTCACCGCCATCTGGAACTGCGCCGGAGAGGCCCAGGTGTGCGGATCGGCCGCGACGTCCGCCGCGATCTGCTGCGACCAGGTGTCGATCCATCCTTGAATCTGCTGGACGTTCCACTTGCCGAGCTGGGTGGCGATCGCATCCACGTACTTGCTCCGCCAGGTCGGATCGCTCATCACCGCCATCCAGACGGCGCCCGGTCCCTGGATCGGCTGCGGCGCGATTGGACCACCAGTAGATCGGGTGATCGTTGGAGGGCGTCAGGTCGAACAGGCTCAGCCAGTCGAACGTCGAGTCCGTGTCGTTCGGCAAGTAGACGAAGCCCTTCGCCCCCTGGTCATAGATGTAGAGGTTGTGATTGCCGCCATACGTCCCGTCGGCATTGTTGAGCAGCGCCTCGCTGGCCCACTCGACGACCGACGACTGCAGATCGACGATCGCCGAGATGTGGGCGAGGTCGGTCGCCTGCGTGAAGGTCGCCTGGCGGCTCTGGTTCGCCGCCTGCGAGCGTCAGGGCCGTCTCCGGTTGGAGGTCCCCCTTCCAGAGGCCGCCGCTCGGGTTGTTGGGGAAGAACTCCGCGAGGACGCGCTTGTTGGTGTTCTCCTCGGCGACGTACATCCCGTAGTAGCTGCCGTTGATCTCCACGCGGGCGTTGGCCGCGCAGCCGGCGGCGATCCCGACCTGCCGCAGCCAGGCGTGCGCCAGCCGATCGTGCATGAAGGTCCAGTCGCTGCGGGGCATGTCGAACACCAGCTTCTCGATCCCGTGGAACTTTCCGTTGGGGTCGCTCTGGTGAAACGAGATGTCGAACTGAATCTTTGCGCGGTTGCCGTCCAGCATCGCCGTCTGCGCCCACGACGACTGGCCGTGCAGCTTCAGCGTCGCGCCGCTGACCGTCTCGCTCCCCATGTGGAACACGACCGGATGACGGACCACGAAGTCGTTCCCCGACGCCGTCAGCGTCGCCACCTGGTTGAACTCGCTCATCACGCTGGCCCATTCGTTCGGATCGATGTCGATGGAGTAGGTCCGGACCATGTTCTGGTCGAAGAGATCGGGGCACGCCGGCCCGCCTCCCACGGGCGCCGACGCATCGACGAACGTCCCGCCGGCGCCCGTCGAGGCGCCGCTGTTCCCTCCGCTGCCGCCCCCGCCGACCACGCCGCCGCCGCTGCCAGTTGAGTGCGTGCCTCCCTCGCTGGCCGCCCCTTTCGAGCCGCACCCCCCCAGCACCGACAAAGCCACGACCACCGACCATCCGCGCCAGCCCATGCCCACCTCGTCTGTCCAACCAACAGCAAGCGGGATGCCCGCCCGACGGCCGACAGATCTCCGGCCGCCGTTACCGGCCGGGAACCGACGCCGCCCTTCGCTCCACGATGTGACAGTATCGAGGCCCCACGCGGTGATGACGACGACGCCGGAGCAGCTTCTCGAACGTGAGTCGTTCGACGACGAGACCTTCGTCGGCCTCGATCTCGCGCGGGCCGACCTCAGCGGCAAGGCGTTCGCGGGTTGCACCTTTCGGAACGTGAAGTTGCCAGAGAGCCGCTGGGCCCGCGCGCGACTCGAGGATTGCGTGCTCGAGGCTTGCGATCTGACGCGCCTCGGGCCGGCGGAGATGGCGCTGCGCGGCGTGCAGTTCAACCGCTGCAAGATGATGGGCATCGACTGGACCGGCGTCGGTCAATATCCCGATCTCAGCTTCGCCGACTGCAACCTCGACTACTGCTCGTTCACCTCGCTGCGCGTGCGCAAGACTCCCTTCGTCCGCTGTTCGCTGGTCGAGGCGAGCTTCGTCGAGACGGATCTGACCGAAGCAAGGTTCGACGGCTGCCGGCTGACCGGCGCGCGCTTCGAGCGGTGCGATCTGCGCAAGGCCTCGTTCGCCGGTTCGCAGGATCTGTTGCTCGATCCGGCCACCAATCAGGTCCGGGGCGCGTCGATCCCGCCCGAAGCCGCCCTGCTCCTCGCCGTCTCGTTCGGCTTCAAGGTGACGCCGTAGCTCAATAGACCGCGACGCCCGCGGTGAGCTGACCGGCGGGCGTCCAGACCTGGTCGAGCTTGGCGAGGCTGCCGCCCGCGCGCAACGTGAGCGCCAGGCGCGAGGTCAGATCCAGCTCCGCGAGCGCGCCGGACCCAACGGAGGGGCCGTTGACGTAGGTCGGGGTCGGCCCGACGAGCA
The DNA here is from genome assembly GCA_963819375.1 of uncultured Pseudomonadota bacterium. Lineage (GTDB taxonomy): Bacteria > Myxococcota_A > Polyangia > Fen-1088 > Fen-1088 > JADGRB01. The sequence goes on from CAWFVU010000002.1 coordinate 1,219,945, forward strand.
CCTCGGTGATCGCCATGCCGCCGTTGCCGTACGCGCCGAGGTGGACCCGCCCCCACGCCAGCGGAAACGCCTGCAACTCGAGACCGAGCGCGTGCCGGGGCACCAGCCCCCCGGCGGCGGCCCCGCCACCGAGACCCAGATTGGCCAGGAGCCCGACCTTCCGGGTGAAGAAGTAGCCGGCCTGGACGTTCATGGCCGGACCCGCCAGCGTCACGCCGGCGAAGTCGAAGGCGATCGTCCCCGAGTCGAGCTTGAACGTCGCGCCCCGGCGATCGAGCGGCAGGCGCTCGAGGCGCCGGAGCCCGAACCCCTCGTCGTCCATGACCTTCGCCTCGACGGTCCCGGCGACCCACCCGGGCGAAAGATCGGCCACGGGAATCGTTGTCTGCTGTCCGTTGGCGGCGCGGAGGTGAACCGGCTGCTCCGGCGACATCGCGACGTAGCCGTCGAAGCGGACCCCTTCGCTGGAGACCAGGCCGATCGCCACGACCACGGCGACCACGACGATGATCACCACCAGCACCGCGTCTCCGTTGCCGCCGCCTCCGCCTCCGCCCCCTCCAATGTGGCCGCCCGAAGTTCCCCGCCCGCCGCCGCCGCTGCCGCCCGGTCCGCGGGTCGAGCCCGGCGCCGCGCGACCGGTCTGCGACGTCGCTCGCCCCGGCGACGACGACGAGCCGCCGCCGCTGCCGTTGATCGAATCACCCCTGCGCCGGTCGGGGCGTCGGCGGTCGCCCGGCAGGTCGCCCCGAACATCGCCGTCCGCGCCGTCGCCAACGCCGTCGTCAGCGGGGCTCTCCTCGTCGGTCACGAGCTGCGGCGGCGACGGCTCGACGGTCATCTGCACCGGATCATTTCGCCGCTCGCCGAGATCCTGGACGACGCGGACGCGCGCCCCGCGCTCGGGCGGCGGCGTCGCCGCCAGCCTGGCCAGCTCCTCGTGCGGGATCACGTATTCATTCGAGGTGCAGCCGACCGCCAGGGGAAGAAACGCGGCGAGAGTCACAACGCTGACGCACGCTCCCCGGGTGCGCGAGACACATCGATGGATCCGCAGCATCCGCGGCTGTTGTTCAGGTTCTGTGCCAGCGCGAGAGGCGCCATCGACCTGGACCAGCGCCGGCGGAAAAGCAGGGTGTGGCGTCCCAGCGACGGGGCCAATGTGGCAATGTCGGTCGCAGTGCAATGTCGGACGAACAGGCGCTGACGGAAGTTCGGGGGGTCAATCCGGAGGCCGCGCTGGCGGCCATCCGGGCGCGGGGCGCCCGCTTCGCCGCCGGTGACCACGCGCCCGACGGGCGCAAGCTGGCGCTGGTCGTCGAGGGCGGCGCCTTGCGCGCCGTCTGCTCGGCGGGCGGCGTCGTCGCGCTCGAGCACCTCGGCCTCACCGAGGTCTTCGACCACGTCTACGGCACGTCGGCCGGCGCGATGAACGCCAGCTACTTCGTCACCGGGCAGGCCCGGCTCGGGATCCGCATCTACTACGAGGACATGAACCGGCGCGCGGTCGTGAACCCCTGGCGGTTCTGGAAGATCCTCGATCTCGACCGGCTGTTCGCGCAGACGATCCTGAGCGCCAAGCGGCTGCGCCTCGACGCCGTCTTGGCGGCGCGCTCGAAGCTGCACATCGCGACGCTGGAGGCGAAGACGGGCACCGGACGCATCTTCGACGCGCAGGCCCTCGGCGGCGAGGCCGAGCTGCTGTCGGCGCTGCGGGCGGCGACGGCGGCCCCCTTCCTTTACAACCAGCCCGTGACGGTCGCAGGCGGCCGCTGCCTCGATGCCGGGCTGGTGAACTCGTTTCCGATCGCCGACGCGGTGGCGGCCGGATGCACCGACATCCTCGTGCTCCTGACGCGTCCTTTCGCCTACCGCCGCCCCCGCGCCGGCCGGATGTTGCGCTGGCTGTTCGACCGGATCTGCGCGCCCGGCAACCCGCTTCTCAGCCGGGCGTTCGAGCTGCGACACGAGCGCGACGCCGCGCTCCGGGACCTCGCCTTCGGACGATTGCCCGTTGCCGCCGGCGTGAACATCGCCACCATCTGCACCGACGACGTCGAGCTCGTCCAGCGCATGACCACCGAGCGTTCGCTCCTGCTGGCAGCCGCCCTCGCCTTCGGGCAGAAGACGCTGCGGGTGCTGGGCGCCGATCCCGACGGATGGACCCTCGAATGACCGCGACCTCAGCGCGACCCGAAGGCGCACCCGCACCGGCCGCTCGCCGGCGCGACTATCTGCTGATGGTGGCCATCGGCGCCTTCGCCACCACCTTCGCCCAACAGCGCTCGACGTTCGGCAACTACCCGATCCTCTTTCTCCTCAAGGAGCGGCTGCACTTCGGCAGGGAGCAGGTCGCCGAGTTCTTCATGTGGGCGACCTTCGCCTGGAGCATGAAGCCGCTGGCCGGCGTCCTCACCGACGCGTTCCCGATCCGCGGGTCGCGACGGCGCGCCTACCTGGTGACGGGCGGCCTCATCGGCGGCTCTTGCTGGGCGCTGCTCAGCGTCGTCACCGGCAACTATCACCTGTTTCTTCTGGTTTCGATCCTGCTCAACGTCGGCCTCGTTCTGGCCAGCACGGCGATGGGCGGGCTCCAGGTCGAGGCAGGACAGCTCTTCGGCCTGTCCGGCCGCATCTCGTCTCTCCGGCAGGTGGTCGTGTCGATCGCGCTCGTGGCGGGACCGTTGCTCGGCGGTTGGCTGGCGAAGAAGGAGTTCGGCGCCACCGCCGGCGTCGGCACGCTCGTGATGCTCGCGCTGGTCGGGTTCGCGCTGTTCGGATTCAAGGAGACAGCCCCCCTCCCCGCACCCGAACGCGCGCCCGGCGAGCCCGCGCCCGCAGAGGGGCCACGTTACCGGCCATCGGCGACCACCTGGCTCGGTATCGGAATCCTCCTCGCCGCGGGCAGCGGAAGCGTGCTCGTCCACGGGATGCTCAACGTCGGCCTGTCGCTGTTCGCGATGCTGGCCGTCTTCCTGTTCGTGCTGGCGCTGGCCATGACCCGCGTTCGCAATCCGGTGCTGGTGCAGGCCCAGCACCAGCTGTCGCAGATCCTGCGCTCTCGCGCCCTCTGGCTGGCAGCCGGGATGCTGTTCCTCGTCTACGTCGTGCCTGGATTCAACACGGCCCTCACCTATCGCCAGAGCGACGAACTGCACTTCAGCAAGGAGCTGATCGGGCGGGTGGCCAGCGTCGAAGGGGCGGCCGGCATCGTTTTCGCGCTGGTCTACGCCGTCATCTGCAGCCGGTTCAACCTGCGCACGCTGATCATCTTCTCGATGGCAGCCAACGCCGCCGGAACCCTGTTGTATCTGATCTATACCGCCTCCGACGCCTACGCCATCCACGCCGTGACCGGCGCGCTCAGCGTCCTGTCCGAGCTCGCGCTCATGGATCTCGCCGTTCGCTCGACCCCGCGCGGATGCGAAGGGCTCGGCTTCGCGCTCATGATGAGCGTGCGCAACTTCGGCATCGCCATGAGCGACGTCGGCGGCTCGATGCTGATGGACCAGGCCCACTTCAACTTCACCACCCTCGTCCTCATCAACGCCTGCACGACCGCAGCCGTCTTGCTGTTCGTGCCCGCGCTCCCCAAGGCGCTGATCCTTCGCAAGGAAGGGGAGCGGCCGGAACAGGTCACCGGGTAGAAAACGACGACGAGCCCCGGCCGGGCGACGAAGTCACCGGACCCCCTCTTCCCGCGTGGCGACCGCGCGAAACTGTATCAAGAGCGCGACGTCGTAGCCGGCCTTCAAGAGGCCCCCGATCACCAGCGGCCATCCGAAGGTGGTCTGCTGCAAGAGCGTTCCCGCGATGAGAGGCGCCAGGGCGGCGGCCAGGCTGCGCGGCACGTTCGTCACGGTGGCGGCCGCCGCGCGCTCCTCGGGCGGAACCACGGCCATGACGAACGCCTGACGCGCCGGAACGTCCATCTGGGAGACGGCCATGCGCAGCAGCAGGCAGGCGATGCTGAGCGGCGCGGTCGGCATGAGCGCCGCCAGGATCAGGAACAGGTTGGCGGGCAGGTGCGTGTAGACCATCGTTCGAATGAGGCCGATGCGGGCGGCGACCCAGGGCGAGAGCACCTGGGAGAACGCGCTCAGCGCTCCGGCGAAGAAGAACACGACCGCGGTCGTCCGCTGATCGAGCTGGAACCGGCGATAGAGCCAGAGCACCAGCAGCGACTGCACCACGAACCCGCCGCCGAACGAGTCGACGCTGAACAGCGTCGCGAGGCGCAAGACGATGGCGCGAGACTCGGCCAGCGGGTGGTGCCCGCGCTTGGCAGGGTGGACCTCCATCGCGGGCGACAGCCTCAGGTAGACGATGGCGGCGACGACGGCGCAGGCGGCGTAGAACAGGAAGACGCTCTGCTCGGCGCGCAGGAGGGAGATCCCCCACCTGGCGGCGGCGAGGGCGGGGAGCCCGCTGGCGAGCGCGCCAACCGCCCCCGCCAGCGACCCCACCAGGTTGTAGCGGGCGAACGCCGTCGTCCGGGCCGGTCCGGCCGCCGTGTGGGCCAGCGCCGCCTGCTCGGTCGGGAGAAACACGCTCACGTCGCCCGACGAGGGGTTCAACGTGCCGACGACCGCGACGACCATCATCGGCCAGAAGGTCGTCACGCCGGCGAACCCCAGCCCCGTCAGGAGCATCAGGGCGGCCGCGCCCACCAGGATCCGCCGGCGGGAGAGGCGATAGCCGAGGAGGCCCACGGCCAGCGTGACCGCCGCCGACCCGAGCAGCGTCCCGGTGACGATGGCGCCGACCGCGACGGGACTCCAGCCGAGGCCCGTCAGGTAGGTCGCCAGCACGATGCTGACGACGCCGTCGGCCAGGCCCCGAACGCCGCGCGTGAAGAGCAGCTTGTGCGCGTCCGACATTGATCTGTCAGATAATAGGGGATGGCCACCGGCCCGGAGACCAGCCGTCCGTTCGCGCGAGGCGTCGGTCTGGCCGCGCTGGCGGCGCTGCTGTTCGGCGCGACGGCGCCGCTGCTTCAGATCGCGTCGCGCGGCCTCAACCCGGTCGCCGCGGCGGCGTTCCTGTACCTCGGCGCCGGCGTGCTGGCGCTGGCGACCAAGCTCGCGCGGGACGGGCGCTCGGGCGCACGGCCCTCGGGCATACGGAAGGAAGCCGCCCTCACGCGCGCCGACCTCCCGCGGGTGCTGCTGGTGGCCCTGCTCGGGGGCTTCGCCGGCCCGGCGCTGCTCGTGTTCGGCCTCGAGCGCACCGACGCGGTCCGCGCGTCGCTCCTGCTGACCCTCGAGGCGCCGCTCACCGCCCTGCTGGCGGCGGCCCTGTTTCGCGAGTACGTCTCGCGGCGCGTCTGGCTCGCGGTCGCGCTCATCACCATCGGCGCCGCGACGCTGGCGTACCCGGCCCTCGCCCATCGCGCCTCAGCCGGCCAGACGACGGGCGAGCTCTTCGTCGTGCTGGCCTGCCTCGCCTGGGCGCTCGACAACAGCGTCTCCCGCAAGCTGGCCGATCGCGATCCGCTGGCCGTCGTCGCCGCCAAGGGCCTCTGTGGAGCCTCCCTGTCACTCGCCGTGGCGTTCGCCGCCGGATCGATCACGATCGATCTCGGCGCAGCGCTGCGGCTCCTGGCCGTCGGCGCGGTCGGCTACGGCTTGAGCCTGCAGCTCTACCTGCGGGCGCAACGGATGGTCGGGGCGGCGCGCACGGCGTCGGTCTTCGCGGCCGCGCCGTTCGTCGGCGTCGCCGTGGCGATGGTGGTCGGCACCCCCTGGCCCGGCGCGGTGGTGGCGCTGTCCGCCGGATTGATGGCCGCTGGCATGTGGCTTCACGCGACGGAGCGTCACGATCATGCGCACACGCACCTGGCGCTCGACCACGACCACGCCCACGTTCATGACGACGGACACCACGGGCACCGCCACGACCCGATGCCGCGCGGCCCCCACTCTCACGTTCACCACCACGATCCGGTCAGTCACCACCACGAGCACAGCGAGGACGTCCATCACCACCACGTCCACTAGCCAGGTCGTCGGCGAAGACGTCGACGCAGACCTCGACGAAGGCCACGGCGAGGGGCTCGCTCTCGACCTCGTCGCGCCGTTGCTCCCCCTGCTGGCCGGGCGGCGCATCGTCGCGCTGACCGGCGCCGGCTGCAGCACCGAGTCGGGAATCCCCGACTATCGGAGCAACGGGCGGACCGGGCCGCGAAACCCAATCCAACAAGAGGCCTTCCTGCGGCGCGAAGACGTGCGCCGCCGCTACTGGGCGCGCGCGACCCTCGGGTGGGCGCGCTTTCGCGCGGCGGAGCCCAACCCCGCCCATCGCGCGCTGGCGTCGCTCGAAGCAGCGGGCCTCCTCGCCGGGGTGATCACCCAGAACGTCGATCGCCTGCACCACCGCGCGGGAAGCCGCCGGGTGGTCGAGCTGCACGGCGCGCTGGCGGAGGTCAGCTGCATGCGCTGTGGGGTCGCCGAGGCGCGAGACGAGCTGCAACAGCGCCTTTTGGAGGCGAACCCCGGCTGGCTGGAGCTCGGCGCCGAAGCCCTGCCCGACGGCGACTCCGATCTCCCCGCCGACCTGGTGGCGGCCTTTCGGGTGGTCGCGTGCGAGCCCTGCGGAGGCGCGCTCAAGCCCGATGTCGTCTTCTTCGGCGGCAACGTCCCGGCGCCGACGCTGGCCGCCGCCTGGGAGCTGTTCGCCGCGGGCGAGGTCCTGCTGGTGGTCGGCTCGTCCCTGACGGTCTACTCGGGTTTCCGGTTCGTGCGACGCGCGCAGGAGCTCGCTCTGCCCATCGCCCTCGTCAACATCGGTCCCACCCGCGCCGACGAACTGGTGCAAACGAAGGTCTCCGCCCCCGCCTCCGAGGTGCTCCCGCGACTCGCTCGCCAGCTGCTGGCGCGTCCGCGCTGAGAAATTCAGAATCTCGAACGTCGCGGCGGCGTCGTAGATGACGAGGATGACCAGCTGCGCCCAGGCGGCACCGGGCGGCTTGTAGTGGGTCACGGCGATCTCCAGCTCCAGGTTCGGCTGGCTGAGGAACTTCGGGGGCAGATCGACCACGTCGACCGAGGTCGCCTCGACGAGGTAGCCCTTGAGCGCACGCGACCCGCTCCTGGCGGCCGCGACCTGCAGCGAAGCGCGCAGGGCATCGTACGGACCGACCGTCCCCTTGTTGACCAGCGCCAGTTCACGCGCGAGCAACGGCGCCACCCCGCCCATCCGCTTCACTGGCGACAGGCCCAGCCGCACGCGCGCGGCCGCGATACGGCCGAAGACCGCGGCGACGTCGGCGGCGTGGTCGTCGTCGTGGTGGAAGCGGTATCCGCAGGCCACGCCGCCCAGCGCCTCGGGCGCTCCAAACAACGCGGGGCCGAACGCCACCGCATCGATGTCACGCGCGAGGAGCGCGTGCCGCCCGAGCGGCAGCGACAGCGCGAGATCGAGCCACCGCCCGGCGTCGTGGGTGTTCGGAACGACCGCCGAGAAGAAGGTCCCATCCCGAATGGTCCCCGCGACCTGCCAGCCGGCCATCAATCCGAGGACGATCGTGGTCGGGTCGGCCGCGCGCGCTGCCCCCCCGGCGACAACACCGAGGCGAAGTACGGCCGGGCCACGCGCGCTGCCACCGCCGACTCGGCGTCGGACAGCTGCACCGGCGCCAGACCCGCCTGCGCGCGCGCGCTGTTCAGCTCGGCGAGAACGGCGGGCGCGAAGGCCGCGGCGGCCGTCACCGGGTGCGGCGCCGCGTAGGGCGTCTCCACGAAGCGCGGAGGCGCCGCCGGATCGTGCCAGGTGAGCGCCTGCACCAGCGGCACCGCCAGGACGCTGTGCGGGGCGACGTAGACGATCTGCAGCCAGGCGGTCTCGTCGTCGGGAGCGACGTGGCAGGTGATCCGGAAGGCGGGACGGACGACGAAGGGATCGACCTGACAGCGCTGTACGCCGAAGCGCCCCTGGTTGACGTAGCCGTCGAACGCAGCGGCGTCCCCGTCGAATCGCCCCTCGATCCGGACATTCCCGCGGGTGTCGGGAATCGGCGAAAGGGTCTTCATGATGACCGGCGCTTCTTCGTGCGTGGCGAGCGCGATCGCGTGCCCCCCCTGCCGGCCGAACCAGAAACCAACGTGGCGGGCGCCCGCCGGCACGTGGTCGATGAGCGTCGACTGAATCTGGCCGCGCCACTGGTCGAGCAGGCGCTCATCGCTCACGCGCGCTGACGCTACGTCGCCCCGGAGCCACTGAAACCCGACCGACGGCGCGTAGACGCCGCAGACGGCGGTGATGAACCGCTGCAGCGCCTCGGGCGGCTGCCCGTTGTGCGCCAGCTCGAAGCGCCCCAGCTCCTTGGCGACGCACGACATCGCGCGCGTCGGCAGCCCCTTCTTCCCCGACGCGGTGAAGGCGGCCGCGATCGCCTCCTCCCAGGGGCCGCGCGGGCTCCAAGAATCAGCGGCCGCCCCATCGGCGTCGGATTCGACCGCCCAGCCCTCCGCCGGCACCTCGGCGGTCACGACCGGCGGCAGCTCCGCGGGTCCGTTTTCGACCGCGGCGAGCGCTGCGGCGCTCGGGAACTGGACGATCGGCCGGGGTGGCGGCGACGGTGTCTGGGGGCCGGTGCCGAAGCAGCCGCCCGAGAGAAATACCCCGACCAGCCCCCAGACGCCCGACCACCTCATCCGCGGCATGATGCCACAAAGCGGTCGGCGGCTACTTTGCGGTCACGTGCACGGCGGTCCGCCGGTTCTGCGCGCGGCAGAACTCGGAGTCGTTCGCCGGACAGACCGGGTGCTCCGCCCCAAACCCTTCCTCGTCGAGCCGGGTGGGCGTGACGCCCATCTGGATGAGCGCGGTCCTCACCGTCTGGGCGCGATCGGTGGAGAGCTTCGTGTTGCGCGTCGGCGGGCCCGCGTCGGTGAAGGCCCCGATCTTCAGCTTCACGGTCGGATAGGCCTTGAGGATCTCGACCACATTTTCGAGCTGCGATCTCGACTTCGGGAAATCGATGTCGGCGCTCTCGGTGATGAACACGAGGCGGTCGAAGTCGAACCAGGTCGTCTTGTCGACCTTCTTCTTGGGATCCCGGATGAAGGCGATGAGACGCGCCTCGACTCCGGAGCTCGCCGCCTTGACCCGATACCCGGTGGACAGCACCTCTTCGTACGGCGCCTTGAGGAGCGCCCCGACCCGCTGCAGGCGTGCCTTCTCGTGCGTCAACTCGAGCGCGGCGGTGTTCACCTGCGCCAGGTCCGCCGCCGTCTTCGTGACCTGGTCGGCGAGCTCCGCGATCTCTTCCTTCTTCTTCGGCGACGTCTTGGCCGCCTCCAGCTCTCCGCCCAGCCACCTCATCCGCGCGTCGGCCACCCCCAGGACCTCCTCGGTGGCGAGGAGCTTCGCTCGAAAGTCCTGCCCCCCTGGGATCTCGGCCGCGATTTCGTCGGTGCCCTTGTGAACGTCGGCGAGCGTTCTTTGCAGCTCGGCGACCTTCGGTTTGAGGACCTCGTACGATTCGATCGGTAACGCCGGCTGGGCCTCGGGCTTGTCACGGTGACACCCGAGGGTTGCTCCCCAGGCCAGCGTGGCTGCAATCAAGACGACTCCACAGCGAGGGCCGACGTTCATGAGATCTCCAATGTCGCGCATCAGGTGCGCGACGCGCCGTCTTCTTAACACGCCTCCGCGGTCCACCTTGAAGAGACGCGTCGTCCGTGGCCTGATCGCGCCCGAGCGCGCGGCGCCGGCAACATGAAGCCACAGAGAACGACGGCGGATCTCCTGGAACGAGCGGCGGCCCACCACCGCGCCGGACGGCCGAAGGAGGCGGAGGCCTTCTATCGCAAGGTTCTGGCGCGCAAGCCGCAGCACGATCGGGCGCTCTTCATGCTGAGTGGGTTGCTCTTCGAATCGGGTCGCTTCGAGGAGGCCAGCCTCTTCCTGCAGCGCCTCGTCGCCCTCGCGCCGCACCCCGCGTATCTCACGAACCTCGGCGAAGCCCACCGCCGGCAGGGCGACCTCGACGCCGCGGCGGCCGCTTGCAGGCGCGCCCTCGCTGCCGATCCCGATCTCCCCGAGGCCCACCACAACCTCGGGCTGACGTTGATGAACGCCGGCGCGCCCGACGAAGCGCGGCCGCACCTCGAGCGCGCGGTGGCGCTCCGCCCGGACAGCGCTCAGTTTCACGTGAGCCTCGCCTGGATGCTCCTCCAGCTTCATCGGCTCGCCGAGTCGACGGCGCACTGCCGTCGCGCGCTCGAGCTCGCCCCGAACCTCGCGGCGGCTCACCATCACCTCGCCAACGCGCTCACCGAGGAGGGCGATCGCGGCGGCGCCATCGCGAGCTACCGGCGCGCCGTCGCGCTGGACCCCACGGACCACGACGCGCACAGCAACCTGATCCTGGTGGCGCTCACCGACCCCAGCTACGACGCGGCCGGCCTGGGCGCCGAGGCCCGGGCCTGGGCGAAGCTCCACGCCGATCCGCTGCACGGGCACCAGCGTCCCCATGTGGCCGACGACGGCGACGGCGATCGCCGACTGCGCGTCGGCTACGTCTCCCCGGACCTGCGTGGCCATCATCCCTCGCGGCACTTTCTGATGCCGCTCCTCCGGCATCACGATCGGTCGCTGTTCGACATCTACCTCTACGGATCGGTCGAGCGGCCGGACGCCGTGACCGACGAGTACCGCGCCTGGGCCGGCGACCACTTCCGAGACATCCGCCGCATGGACGACGTGAGCGCCGCCGAGCTGGTGCGGCGCGACCGGATCGACATCCTCGTCGATCTCGCCGTTCACGGCGCCGGCCACCGCTTGCGACTCTTCGCCTGCAAGCCGGCGCCGATCCAGATGACCTGGCTCGGCTACGCAGGGACGACCGGTCTCGACAGCATCGACTACCGACTCACCGATCCGTTCCTTGATCCCCCCGGCACCGATCTCGGCGTGTACGCGGAGAGCTCCTTGCATCTTCCCGAGACCTTCTGGTGCTACGACGCGCTCGAGTCCGACCTTCCGGTGCGGCCGCCGCCGGCGCTCGCCGCAGGGTTCATCACCTTCGGCTGCCTGGGCAGCCCGCGGAAGGTGCACCCGGGCGTGGTGTCGTTGTGGGCCCGCGTCCTCGGCGCGGTCCCCCGATCCCGGCTGCTGCTGGTCGCCGAGGCGCACGCGCGCGCGTCCGTGCTCCGCGCGTTCGGCGCGGCAGGCATCGAGGCGGATCGGATCGCGTTCACCGGGCGCGTCCACCGCCGCGAGTACCTGGAGCACTACCACCGCATCGATATCGGTCTCGACACCTTCCCCTTCGCCGGGGGCACGACCAGCCTCGACGCGAGCTGGATGGGTGTGCCAGTCATAACCCTGAGCGGCGAGACCGTTTTGCATCGCGCCGGCGTCTCGATCGCCAGGAACCTGGCGCTGCCGGAGCTGGTCGCCGGCTCGTCCGACCAGTACGTCTCCGTCGCGAGCGGGCTGGCCCGCGACCTGGAACGGTTGACCGGGCTGCGCTCCCAGCTCCGCTCCCGACTGGAAGCATCACCCCTCGGAGATGCCCGTCGGTTCGCGCGCCACCTGGAGGCCGCCTATCGCACAGTGTGGGTGCATCGGCGCCAGTCGACGCGCTGACCCAAAATCTCGGGTCCTTGTAACCAGCGAGTGAAGAATCGCGACGGCCATCGCCATGTGTATGGAGGACGACGACGATCACCTCCGTGTGGCCGCACCCTTGCGGCACGTTTCGATTGATCGCTGAACCGCAGGCGGAAGGGCAAACCAAAATGACGCCATTCAAACGACCGATTCCTGGACTGACGCTCGTGGGCCTTCTGGTCGCCAGCGTGGCTGCCTGCACTGGAGCGATATCGGGCCAGGCGACGAGCGGATCCGGCGGTTCAACCGGGACGGGGACCGGCAGTTCCAATGGGACGGGGACCGGCAATTCCAACGGCACCGGCAATTCCAACGGCACCGGGAGCGGCGGTTCGAGCAGCACCGACGGCGGCACCTCGAGCGTCGTCGGCCAGTCGAACGTCATCGCTTGCGTCAACGGCATCGCGCCGACCACGCAGATCCCGCGCATGACCGACGCGCAGTACGACAACGTCATCAACGATCTCTTGGGGGTGACGGCGTTGACGTCCAACAGCAACCTGCCGCCCTCCTCGATGCTCTCGCCCGACTCGGCGGGGAGCCTGGACGCCATCGGGTGGAACGGCTACCTGACCGCGGCGCAGGCGATCGCGGCGCAGGTCATGGGCAACACCACGAACAAAGCCAAGTTCATGAGCTGCGACCCGACGACGAACACGACCACCTGCCTGACGAACACCGTTCAGACCTTCGGCCGCAAGGCGTTCCGGCGGCCGCTGACCACGACCGAGGTGACGAGCTTCATGCGGCTCAACAGCCTCACGCCGGCAGGGACCCCTGCCCAGGTCGCGCAGGCGATCCTGGCCGCTTTTCTCGCTTCGCCTTCCTTCATCATGCTGCCGGAGCTGAATCAGACGGCGTCCGGGTCGAGCCTCCAGCTCAACAACTACGAGCTGGCGACGCGGCTCTCGTTCCTGTTCTTGAACTCGACGCCCGACGACACGCTGGCCACGGCCGCCAACAGCACGACGCTGATGACGAAGGCGCAGATCCTGGCGCAGGCGAAGCGGCTGATCCAGAGCCAGAAGGCGACCGCGATGGCCGACGCTTTCGCGGAGTACTACCTGGCGATCCAGAACGGGTCGCACTGGCTCAACAACACGACACACGACGCGACCAAGTACCCGGCGTTCACGGCGAGCTCGTACGCGCCGGCGATGGCCGAGATCAACTCGTTCTTCGAGAACGTCACGCTGAACGGCGGGGCGTTCAAGGATCTCTTCCTGAGCAACGTCGGGTACGTCACCAAGGACACGGCGGCGCTTTACGGGTTGACCGGGACCACCTACACCTCGACGCCGACCCAGGTCACGCTCGACGCGACGAAGCGGCCGGGATTCCTGACGCGCGTCGGGTTCCTGAGCACCTTCTCGCACTCCGACGTCACCAGCCCGATTCTGCGCGGCGCCTTCATCACCGGCAGGGTGTTCGGCATCAACCCGGGGACGCCCGACGCGAAGTTCCTGATGGCGACGCCTCCCGCAGGCAACTACACCACCGAGCGCGACGCGATCACGGCCATGGTCGCGAATCAGCCGTGCCTCGGTTGCCACGGCACGTACATCAATCCGCCCGGCTTCGTGCTCGAGCACTACAACGCCGTCGGGACCTGGCAGGACACGGATCCCCTGGGCGGCACCATCAACGGGACCGCGGACGTCTACTTCAGCTCGACGGACACGAAGACGATCTCGTCGCCGTCGGACCTGATGACCGAGATCTCCACGCTGCCGAACGCGCAGTACACGTTCGCTCAGGACTGGGTGGCGTTTGCCAGCAACCGTAACGCGAACCCGAACGACGCCTGCACGGTCAACACGCTGAGCACCAGCCTCGCCCAGAGCAGCTACACCATCGCCAGCATGATGGCGGATTACACCCAAGCCGATTCGTTCAGCCTGCGCACCGTTGGCAATTGAAGGGAACCCAGACAAATGAAAAAGCACTTCAATCGTAGGTACTTTCTCCGTGGCCTGGGCGGAGCTGTCGTCGCGGCCCCCTTCTTGAGCTCCGTGGCCGAGCGTGAGGCGAAGGCGCAGTCGGCCACGGCGACCGATCCCAAGCGGCTCATCGTGTTTTTCACGCACTACGGGTGTCTGACCGACCGCTGGTTCCCCAAGCTGTCGCACGGCCCGCTGGCGTCGTCGGACTACACGGCGATGCAGACGCTGTCACCCATGGCGCCCTACGCCCAGAAGCTGCTGATGGTCCGCGGCATCCGCTCGATGAACGAGTGGAGCTTCAACGGCGCGGAAGGTCAGACCACCGATCCGCACACGCAGCCGTGCGGGTCGTACTTCACCTGCCAGCCGGTGACGCCCGACAGCGGGAAGTTCACCGCCACGGCGACCGGCCGCTCGCTCGATCACTTCGTCGCCGAGCAGATCAACCCCAGCGGAGGCGGGCCTCTCTTCATTCAGATCGGCGGGATCTTCGGCAACGCGTCCAACACGCAGGCGGTCATCTCGTTCGATCAGCCGAATCAGATCTTCCCGGGCGTCTCTTCGCCCCAGCAGATCTACAGCAGCCTGACGAACCTGTTCGGGGCGGGTGCCACGTCGCCGGACACCTACGCGGTGGCCAGCGGCAACAGCATCATCGACATCGTGCGGGACGATCTGAGCAATCTCCAGCGGGTCCCGATGAGCAGCTCGGATCAGAAGAAGCTCAGCGACTGGGTCGAGCTTTTGCACCAGACGTCGAACACGGTCACCGGGGGGAACAGCTGCACCCAGACGGCGGCCGACAAGATCGTCACCTCGGCGCAGGCGAAGGCGGCGACGGGCATGGACGTCTCCAAGCTCACCGACGTCATGTTCGATCTGACGTTGCTGACCTCGTTGTGCGATTCGAACCGGGTCATCTTCTTGAAGATGCCGCCGAACTACGTGTTCAGCAATTTGAACCTGACGGTCGAATCCCACTCGCTGTCGCACCGGATCGGCAGCGCCAACATGGGCGGCGCCTGCATCAACGGCGTCATGGACATGCTCCACAGCATCGACACGTATTACGCGCAGACGTTCGCGGCGCTGGTCGGCAAGCTCGACGGGTTCCAGGAGAGCACCGGGACGGTCCTCGACAACAGCGCCACGGTCTGGTTCCAGGAGATGTCGGACGGCGACAGCCACAACCTCAACAACCTGCCGATCCTGCAGGCGGGGAGCTGCGGCGGTTACTTCAAGACCGGCCAGGCGGTCTGCGTGGAGAACGACAGCAGCGGCAATCCCAACGCCGCGCTGCCGGTGGGAAACAGCGACGGCGACTGCGTCAACGGCAGCACGCTCTCGAACCTGGACAGCGCCGGGACGACGCCGTCGACCGTCGCCTCGCAGCCGATCAACAAGTACTTCTGCAACCTGATGAACGCCGTCGGCGTCAAGGCCGACTCGACCGGCTTCCCCGTCAAGGGCGGCACCATGCCGGTCACCAAGTTCGGCAAGTACGACGACACCACCCTCTTCAAGGGCGGCGGCACCGCAGCCGCCGCCATCAAGAACCCGGGCGAGTACACGATCCTGAAGGCGAGCTCGTAAAGCAGGCTCGTAAGGGCCAGGTCTCAGGTCCGTCAGGGAACCGACCCGGTCGCATAGGCGACCTGGTCGACGCCGGGATCGCCCACGGCGTCGGTCTGGAAGGTCCAGGTTCCTCCGGGCGCCAGATCGATCGTCGTGCTGGCGATTGCCATGCCGAGCGGCCGGCCGACGCGATTCACCGGAAAGATCGTCACGCTCGGCGCGCTCAACGTCGAACCGAGGTCGTTGACGACGGTGCCGGTGTACGCTGTCCCCTGCGCGCTCGCCACCGCTTCGACCCCGGTCACCGTGAGGCCCCCGACCGGGGTGACGTCCAGGTTGAACGAGGGAAACAGGTGCTGGAGGGACCCGAGCTGAGCGATCGCGATCGTGTCGGGGAGGGCCATCTCGCCGGTCATGGCGATCTGGCCCGGATCGACGCAAGGAATGATCGCGCCCGAGCCGTCGTTGACCAGAGAGAAACGGCCACTCTGCAGCACGCTGGCCGCGCTGCCCACGAGCTGCCCGCCGCTGTCGTAGAAGGAGATCATCATCCCCGCCTCACAGAGCGGCGTGGGCCAGACGTTCTGGACTGCGGCGTAGAAGCTGGGGCCGTTCGCTCCCGGCACCAGGGTGAAGGCAACCAGCACCAGGCCGACGTCTTGGCCGTTCTCGTTCGTGTTGGGCAGCCCCTCGGGCACGAAGAGCCGGTCGTCGCCGTCGAGTCCCGCGTCGAGCCCCGCCGCCCCGCCCTGCCCCGCGGCCCCGCCCGAGGCCCCGTCCGAGGAGCCGCCCTCGCCGAGCGCTCCGGCGCTTCCCGGCGCGCCGCCCGAGTCCGGGCGGTCGCCCGTCACGCTCCTCGAGCATCCAGCCGCGAGTCCGAACGCGACGGACCAGAGCGCAGCAACCCAACGCAGCTTCGATGGCATCGGCGCCCTCGGACGTTAGTTGGGCGACGGCCCATTGCCAACAACGAGTTCTTCCTCAAGCTCCCTACACATCTGCCGACAGTAGGAGCCTACGGATGAGTCTTACCTTCCGCGTACCAGGAATCCCGGTCGACCTCCTGCAGACCGACCAGCGCGCGTCACTTTCATGGCAGGTCTCCGTCCTCGGGGACATGGTGGCGACGCTCGACACGCTGACCACGGCTGGTCAGCACCACGTCATCGGCAAGGTCGTCGCCGTCGTCCGGGACCAGGTCCAGCGGGCGGCGCCGCTCGTCAGTCGACGCGAACGAGAGATCCTGACCGGGCTCGTCGAGGAGATGGAGCAGCAGTCGGATCGCGTGTCGCCCGATCTCTCCGTGTTCATGCCGCGCGCCGAACGGCTGATCGGGCTCCTCGCGCTCGTTCGATAGCCAGGCGGGTGGTAGCCTCCGGCCACCATGGAATCGCGACTCGTGGACCTGGAGGTCCGCTACACCCATCTCGAGCGCCAGGTCGCCGAGCTGAGCGACGTCGTCTTCGCGCAGCAGCGGGCCATCGACAGCCTCGTCCGGCAGCTCAGCTCCACCAAGGCTGATCTCGCTCAGCTGAGCGAACCTTTGACGAACGAGAAGCCGCCGCACTATTGACAAAAGGACCCGGGAGGGTCCTTTGAATCCCCCGCGACGAGCATCGCGGGGCGAAGCCCGTCGACGCTCACGCGAGCGACGGCCCTCCGCTTCCGGCCTGCCGGTGACGCTGTTATCGTGCATGCATGCAAGGCGACGTCGAGGTGGTCAGGGACGGTCGGGTGTTGCGCGTCACGCTGAACCGGCCGAGCAAGAAGAATGCGCTCACCCAGGCGATGTACCTGACGGTGACGGCCGCGCTCGCCGAAGCAGAAGCAGACGCCGCGATCCGCGTCGTGCTGTTCTCGGGGGGACCTGCGGCGTTCACGGCGGGCAACGATTTGAACGACTTTCTCGCGGCTGGACGGGATCTGACACCCGCGACCGGCTTCATCACAGCTCTCTCGCAAGCTACGAAGCCGATGGTCGCGGCGGTCAACGGCGTCGCGGTCGGCATCGGTGCCACGATGCTGCTTCACTGCGACCTCGTCTACGTCGGCCGAACGGCGAGCCTCTCGTTCCCATTTTTGAATCTGGCGCTGGTTCCCGAAGCCGGCTCGACGGTGCTGCTGCCGGCGGCGATCGGCCTGCCGCGCGCGACGAAGCTGCTCTACTTCGGCGAAATGATCTCGGGCGACGAGGCTGCAAGCCTGGGAATGGTCACCGAAGCGGTCGACGACGAGAAGGTCCAGGAGCACGCGGCCGGCCAGGCCCACCTGCTCGCCCGACGGGCGCCGCACGCCCTGGCGCTGACGAGGGCGCTGATTCGCAGACCGTTCGCGGCCGCGATCGCCGAGGCGAACCAGCGAGAGCTCGAGGCGTTCGCGCGCCTGCTCGATTCGGTCGAGGCGCGCGAAGCCCTCACGGCGGTGAAGGAAAAGAGACCGCCGGATTTTTCGAAGCTCTAGCGCCCGGCCCGCGCGGTCGTTCGGGTGGGCTATTTTTTGCCCCCGCTCCACCGCGCCGTTACGCTGCCCAGATGGACAAGCGCTTCCTGGTCGAGCAGCTCTCGGACAAGCTACGCGAATCCGCGACCGTGGCGCGCAAGGCCGGGCAGGCCGCGGCAGACGAGGCACGCGACGGCGCGACCGCCGCCGAAAAGCGGGAGAACGCGCGCGTCGCCCAGGAATACGCCGGGCTCGCGCGGGGCCAGGCAGCGCGCGCCGGCCGCGCGCAGGCCGAGCTCTCGACGCTCGAATCGTTTCGACCCGGTCCCTTGCCGCGGGGAGCGCGCATCGCGATCGGCGCCATCGTGGAGGTGGAGGACGAGGGGATGGGCCGCACGTTCTTCCTCGCGCCCGTCGGCGCCGGGGTCGAGCTCACCGGACCTGGCGGGGATGGGTTCCTCTCGGTGGTCACGCCCCTTTCGCCCGTCGGCAAGGCGGTGCTCGGCCGCCGGGTCGGCGAGACCGTCGAGGTCACCGTCCAGGGCGAGCCGCGCGAGTGGACCATCACCTACGCGACGTAGTCGCGCGCCTCGACACCGGTCGCCTCTGAAAGTTCCTGAGAACCGCGCCCGGGAACGGCTGTCCTTGGAGGCATGAGGCACACGCTGGCCGCTGTCTCGCTCGCGATCCTGCTCGACGCCTGTCGTATCGACGCGCCGCCGCCACCACCACCCTCCCCCAGCAAAGACGCGCTCGCCCCGCGCGCAACGCGGGGCGAGACTCCAGGAGGGCAGTTCTTCTGCCGGACCGACAGAGGGGAGACGCGCGAGCTCATGTTGCGAAAGCTCGCCGTCAGCGTGACGACGAAGCCAGGGACCGTGCGCACCCACCTCACGATGGAGATCGCGGGCCCCGCGCGGGAGCGGGTCGAGGCCATCCTGCGGCTGGCCGTCCCGCGAGGCGCGGCCGTGACGGGAGCGATCCTCTGGGTGAACGGCCGGCCGATGAACGGCGCGTTCGTGCAGCGGGAGCGGGCGCGCCAGATCTATCGATCGATCGTCGACCGGCGGCGCGATCCGGCGCTCGTCACCTGGGACGGCCCGGGCTGGGTCTCGGTCTCGATCTTCCCGCTCGAGCAAGGGGAGCCGCGGCGATTCGAGCTCGAGTGGATCGAGCCGGCCGCGACAGAAGCCGGCGTCGTGCAGTACCGCGTGCCCACCATCGTCGATGCCGGCCGCGTACTGGGACGGCCGTCGGTCGAGGTCGACGGACACGCGCTCGCGACCGCCGGCCACGACGTCGTCGCCCTGGCCGCGGCGCCTGGCGGGCATCCCTCACATCGTTGCGGCGCGGGTGCCTGGAGACCCGTTTCATCATCTGCTGGTTCGAACCACGCCCGCCGCGGCCTCCGCGCAGGTCCTGATGGTGGCGGAGACCTCGGCGGCAATGACCGCCGCCGACCGCGTCCGCCAGCGTGCCGCGCTCGAGGCCGTGCTCGGCGCGCTGCCCGCGACGTCGAAGGTGACCCTGCTCGCCGCCGACTGGGAGGTGTCGGTCCTCGCCGACGAGGTCGACCCCCCGGGCGCCCGGAAGGCCCTCGCCAAGCTCGACGACATCGTTTCCGCGGGCGTCCTGCACCTCCAGCGCGTGCTGGCCGACGCAGCCGCGCGCGCCCGCCAGCGCACCGCCACCGCGGTGCTCCTGGTGGGGCGCGGCCTCGACGGCTTCAGCGGCGACGCCGTCCGCGATCCGCTCAGGCAGCTGCGCGACGCCGGCGCTCGGCTCTCCGTCGTGACGACGAGCGACGTCCCTCCGGCGCTGGCAGACGCAGCCGCCCTGACCGGCGGCGAGGCGCTGCGGGCAGCGACGCTGGACGGCGAGCTCGCGGCCCTCGTCGCCGCGCTGAGCGCGCGCCCTTCCCCGCCCACGCTGGTGGCGCGCGGCCTCGACTGGCGCTCGCTCGAGACCGTGACCGGACAGACCGTCTGGGTGGGACGCGCACTCGAGGGCCCGCGATCGCCAGCAGAGGCACAGACAGAGATCGGGGCGGCCGACGCGGCGGACCTGATGCCGCTCTGGGATCGCGCGCGCCTCGCCTGGTCGGAGCACAGCGACCACGCCGACGCCGACCGGAGCACGACGACGGCGCTGACGCCCCTGCGAGCGCTGCTGGTCCTCGAGACCGAGTACGACTACAAGCGCTTCGGCCTCGCCGTGAAGGACGACTCCCCGCGACAGACCGGCAGCGGCCCAGACATCGCGACTGTCGTGGGGAGGGATTCGGCCTTCGGCACCGACGCGAAGGAGGCGCTGTTCGGTCTCGTCGGCAACACGATTGGCGAGGCCTACGGTGTCGGAGGTCTCGGCATCGTTGGAGTGGGCGCGGGCGGCGGCGGCACGGCCGAGGGGACGGTCGGCCTCGGGAACCTGGGGACGATCGGAGCGGCCCACGGAACGAGGCGAAGGCAACGGCTCCGGCTACGGCCGCGGCGTCGGTGGCCTCGGCGGCCGTCGCGGCAAGCGCCCCCGACGTCATCCCCGGTCAGGCCACCGTGCGCGGCTCGCTCGACAAGGAGATCATCCGCCGCATTGTCCGGCGTCACATCAACGAAGTGAAGTACTGCTACGAACAAGAGCTGACGACGACACCCTCCCTCGGCGGCCGCATCGCCGTGCAGTTCACGATCGCGCCGTCCGGCCAGGTCACCGCCGCGCAGCTGCAGAGCTCGACGGTGGGCAACGGGCGCGTCGAGCGCTGCACGGTCCAGGCTGTGCGCCGGTGGGAGTTCCCGAAGCCCTTCGGCGGCGGGCTCGCCATCGTCTCCTACCCGTTCGTGCTGACGCCCGCCGTCGGGATGGCGCCGAAGGCGGCGCCCATCGCGCCCTCGCCTCCGGCCGTCCAGGCGGTCGATCCGGATCTCTCGACCTGGGGAGCGCTCGTGGCCCTCGCCGCAAAGGGCGACCTCGCGAACCGCGTCGAACAGGTCGCGGCTCTCCTTGGCCTCGACCGGACCTCCAATCCCGAGAGCCTTGCCTGGATGATCGACCGGCGTGGCTCACACGGCCGCGAGATCCTGCTCGTCGCGCGCCTCCTCGTCGCGGCCCATCGGAGTCACGACGCCGTCCGCGTGCTCTCCGAGTGGGCGCCCGCCATGCCCGCGGCGGCCGCCGGAGAGCTCCGCCGCATGGACGCCGACGCCGATGCAGCGGAAGTGCTGGAGCTCGCCAACCGGGGACGATGACGGCGATCCTGGCGGACGACCTCGTCGCCGCCAGCGTCAGGCCCGCGACGGCAGCGACAGGATCGCGCCGCCGATCCGCTCTTGCCAGAAGGCGCGCTCGTCCGCGCGGTGCGTGACCATCAAAAGCGTGCTCCTCCGCTGCGTGCAGAGCGACTCGACGAGCTCGAGGGCCCGGAGGCGGTTGTCGGCGTCGAGCCCGGAGGTGGGCTCGTCCATCACCACCAGCGGCGGCACCTTGATGGCCGCGCGCGCAATCAGCACCAGGCGCTGCTGGCCGAAGGACAGCTCGCGGAAGGCGGCGCTGGGCGCGATGCCGAGCTCGAGCCAGTCGAGCCAGGCCAGCGCCCGCGCGCGGTGGCTGGGCTCCGGCTTCTGGTAGAGGCCGATGCTGTCGAAGAGGCCGCTCAGCAGCACCTCCTCGACGCTGCCGCCCACCCGGTAGTCGCGGTGCAGGCGCGCCGAGACGATCCCGACGTTCTTCTTGATGTCCCACACCGTCTCGCCGCTGCCGCGCCGGCGGCCGAACAGATGCAGGTCGTTGCTGTAGGCCTGCGGGTGCTCGCCGGTGATCATCTCGAGCAAGCTCGACTTGCCCGAGCCGTTGGGGCCCTCAATCAAGGTGTGCTGCCCCGCGGAGACGCTGAAATCGAGCTCTTCGAAGACGACGTCCGCGCCGTAGCGGACGTAACCACCACGGAGCTGCACGAGCGGCACGCCGGGGTCGAGCGGCTCGTACCAGGATCCCAGCTCCACCGGCGGCGGCCTCCGGCGATGCGTCTCCGCGGTGCTGCGCGCCACAAAGGCCTCGGGCGGGCCGCGAAAGACCACCCCGCGCTGGACGATGACCACCACCTCCCGCAGCGCCTCCGGCGCGAACGGCAGCTCGCGGGCG
The DNA here is from genome assembly GCA_963819375.1 of uncultured Pseudomonadota bacterium. Lineage (GTDB taxonomy): Bacteria > Myxococcota_A > Polyangia > Fen-1088 > Fen-1088 > JADGRB01. Next base: position 1,241,655 of record CAWFVU010000002.1, read on the forward strand.
CCGAACGTCCCCACCACCAGCACGGGGAGGCGCTCGGCCACCTGCACGATGGCCCGGGCCAGCTCCGCGCAGGCGGCGCGATCGAGGCCATCGAACGGATCGTCGAGGATCAGCAGCGAGGGCGCGCGGAGCACCGCCTGCAGCAGCAGGACCTTCCGCGCCTCACCGGTGGAGAGCAGCCGGTAGCCGCGCTCCCACAGCGCCTCCAGCCGAAACGCCGCAAACAGCGGGTGGCTCCGGCCCGGCTCGCCCAGCAGCTGCCGGACGCGGCTGCTGGTGTCGGCGCCCTGATTGAAGTTGCTCTCGTCCGCCGCCAGCTGCGCCTCGTAGAACGCCTGCTGCGATTCGGCCGAGAGCAGCTGCGCCCCCGCCACGCGTGCCTCGAGGGCGCGCGCGGCGGTCGATTTGCCCGAGCCGTTGGGACCGGTGACCAGGGTCAGCCCGGGCCCGGAGAACGTGAGCTCGACGAGGGAGCTCACTTCAACTTTAGGCCGCCTATCGGGCGGCACGTCGTCGGGCCAATGTTGGTAGTTCGCTTCGCTCACCCCGCCTAACGGCAACGCCCTCCTAGCCGCCGACGGAGATCTGCTTCATCGCCGTCATGTGGCCGCGCAGCGTGGCGCCGACCTTCTCGACCGGGTGGCCCTCGATGGCCTGGTTCACGGCCAGGAGGCGGCGGTTGTCCACCTGCTGGCTGCCGGGCGCGAAGGCCTTGCCGATCACGTCGGTCGACTGCTTGCTCATGAACTCCTTCAAGAGCGGCACGGCGGCGTGGCTGAACAGGTAGCAGCCGTACTCGGCGGTGTCGCTGATGACCTTGTTCATCTCGTACAGCTTCTTGCGTGAGATCAGGTTGGCGATGAGGGGCACCTCGTGCAGCGACTCGTAGTAGGCGGACTCGGGCTTCATGCCGACGTCCACCATGCACTCGAAGGCCAGCTCGACGCCGGCCTTGACCATGGCGACCATCAGCACCGCGTGGTCGAAGTATTCCTGCTCGCCGATCTTCATGGCGCCCGCGGGGGTCTGCTCGAAGGCGGTGTCGCTGGTGGCGGCGCGCCAGCCGAGCAGGTTCACGTCGCCCGCGTCCCAGTCCTTCATCATCGTCGTGCTGAAGGCGCCGGTGATGATGTCGTCCTGGTGCTTCTTGTAGAGCGTGCGCATGAGGCCGCGCAGCTCGTCGGCCAGCTCGAAGGCCTTGACCTTCGCCGGGTTGCTCAGACGATCCATCATCAAGGTGAGGCCGCCCTGCTTGAGCGCCTCGGTGATGGTCTCCCAGCCGAACTGGACCAGCTTGCTGGCGTAGCCGCGGTCGATCCCCTGGGCCACCATCCGGTCGAAGCAGAGGATCGAGCCGGTCTGCAGCATGCCGCAGAGGATCGTCTGCTCACCCATGAGGTCGCTCTTCACCTCGGCGATGAAGCTCGACTCGAGCACGCCGGCGCGATCGCCGCCGGTCGCCGCTGCGTAGGCCTTGGCGATCTCCAGGCCGTCGCCGTTCGGATCGTTCTCCTGGTGCACCGCGATCAGCGTCGGCACGCCGAAGCCGCGCTTGTACTCCTCGCGCACCTCGGTGCCGGGACACTTGGGCGCCACCATCACGACCGTGAGGTCCTTGCGGATCTGCTGCCCCTCCTCGACGATGTTGAAGCCATGGCTGTAGGCGAGGCAGGCGCCCTTCTTCATCAGCGGCATCACCTTCTGCACCACGTCGGCGTGCTGCTTGTCGGGAGCCAGGTTGCACACCAGGTCGGCGGTGGGGATGAGCTCTTCGTAGGTGCCGACCTTGAAGCCGTTGCTGGTGGCGTTGGTGAAGCTCACCCGCTTCTGGCTGATGGCGTCGGCGCGCAGCGCATAGCTGATGTCGAGGCCCGAGTCGCGCATGTTGAGGCCCTGGTTGAGCCCCTGTGCGCCGCAGCCGACGATGACCACCTTCTTGCCCTTCAGCTTCTCGACGCCGTTGAACTCGCTGCGGTCCATGAACCGGCAGCGGCCGAGCTGGTCCAGCTTCTGCGCCATCGTGAGGGTATTGAAGTAGTTCTGTCGGGACATGGTGGGCTCCTCGGTGGTTCTGATGCCTCGGGGCATCGACTTCCCTCAGGATAGATCGCCGCGCGCGCGGCGCCAACGTTGCGTTTGAGCCTATTATTGCCAGTCTGTATTGCGGAAACCGCAACACAGCCCGGGGCCCGCCGACGCTGGTGAGCGCCATCGAACGCCCGTGCCGCGATGGCGTCGAACGGCTCGCGCCGCACGCGCACGGCGTTGTCCTCGTCACTGGGGCGGATACGAACAGAAGCCGAGATTGCTCGCGCAGGAGCCGTTCACGCAGTACCCGCAGTCACAGTCGTCGTCCTTCGTGCAGCCGACGGTCGTGCAGCCGTGGCTGCTCGGGTCCGCGGGGGCGGTGCACCGGGTATTTTCGTCGCAGGTCCAGCCATCGTCACAGGGAAGGAGCTCGCACTGGTGCGTGTCCGAGCGCGCCCCGCCCGGGTGGCAGCGTGAGCCGGCGGCGCAGGCGTAGCCGTCGGCGCAAGAGAGGGGCGCGCAGGTCCCGTCCGTCTGACAACGCGCGCCCGTGCCGCAACTGTCCGGCGCCAGGGTGCAAGCCGCTGGAGGTGGCGGCGGGGACGTGCAGCTGCGGTACTCGCACTGGGGGCATCCCATCGTGATGCTCGCGCAGGTCCCGCCCCCGTCGCAGTCGCTCGAGGTCGTGCAGGCGAAACGGCTGCTCATGTTCGGACACATCGAGGGAGGGAACGGGCACGCTGAGGCGGGCCAGCAAGGCTCGCCGGTGCAACACTTGTACGGACCGATTGGCCCGCACTCGTCGGGCACTCGACAGCTCTTGCTTCCCGTCGTGGCGGTCGTGGTGGTCTTGCAAGCGCGAACGGCCGCGGCGTCCCGGTTGCCGCCGGCCCCGCCGCTTGCCCCACCCGCTCCCGAAGCCCGATCTCGTCCCGCATCCTCCCCGGTGCTCCGACCGCCGCTCCCGCCGGTTCCTCGCGCGACGACGTCGCGTCCGGCGTCCGCGCGCGGCCCCAGAGAGCCGCCGCAAGCGACCGCGCAAAAGACGACGACCACCACACCCAGCTTTCTTAGGATATTTACCGCAAGCATAAGGGTCTCAGAATAGGCCCGCTCCGACCGGGGGTCGAGCCAGTCGGCCACCAACTGCCGACACATTGGACGGACTTCCGCTCGAGCGGAATGATTAGCGGCCGTGCCGCCATCAGCCGAACGTTCGGCGCGCATTGCGAACGTTGAGACCAAACACAGGAACCGGGGGCAGCTCGGGCGCGGCGGGAGCCGGCGAGCCGCGGCGGTCGGCCAGCGGGACGCGCGACCGCCGCCTGATGCCGCCCGGAAACCGAGCGGGTGTGATATGCGAGTCGCGATGATTCCAGCCACCAGCCCGAAGAAGCGTTCCCTGATGCCGTCGAGCAAGCTGCGGCGATCGCTGCGCGCGCACGGGCACGCGCTGTCGGCGCTCGTGCAGGTCGGCAAGGGCGGACTGTCCGCCGCCGTCATCAAGCAGGTCGAGCAGACCTTGGCCGATCACGAGCTCATCAAGCTGAAGGTCGACACGGACAGCCCCGACGATCGCCTCGCGGTCGCCGAGCGGCTCGGCGCGCTTCCCGGCGTGAACATCGTTCAGATCGTCGGGCACGCCATCCTCATCTACAAGCGCCACCCGCGTGAGCCTCGCTTCGAAGGGGCGACCCCCGAGGAGCGAGCGGCAAAGCAAACGGCGAAGCGAGCGGCCACGCGCCCAGGCAAGCCGTCCGGCAAACGCACCGGCAAGCGCGCTGCCAGACGCTGACCGGCGAACCACCCGCGCCTGCTACTTCTTCTTGCTGGCGGCGGCCGGGTTGGGATTGTCGGCTGGATTGAGGTAGTGGATGTCGAAGGGCCCCATCCCTTCGAGCTGCACGATCGTCTCGCCCTTCGCCTCGGCCGCGTGGTGCATTTTCCCGGGAAGGAAATGAAATCCACCGGCCGCCAGATTGGTCGCCGGGGCGTCCATCGTGTCGCCCATGTGCAGGATCAACGTCCCGGCCAGGATCGTCAGGTATTCGTCATTGCTGTGCCAGTGCGGCGGGATCTTGAAACCGGCCGGCGCCTTGAGGCGCAGGGTGAACGGTCCCTTCTTCGACGGATCGCCGTGCAACACCGCAATCTCGGCGCCCTTGGGGAGATCGGGCGGCGCCGGACCCCACTTGATCTCGGCGGCGTTGATGGACATCGCTTCGGCCTTCGTCTTGCCGGTATCGGCGGCGAAGGCGGGCGTGGCGGCGAGCAGGGCGCAGACAATTGTCGCGGACAGGGTCTTCATCGGTGGCTCCTTGCCGGATTGGCCGCGAGAAACTAATCACGCCAACCGCAAGTGGCACTCTGCCGCACACTGGGTTCCCGGATAGCGGACGTCCGGCACAGCAAGATGTCCCCATTCTTGCAGAGACGACGCCCGGGCATTTTAGGGACGAGCGGCGTTTCGATAGAAAGGCCGCCGTCTCGCTTCGAAGGAGGTCCGGGATGCAGATCACAAGCACGTTGGGCAGGTTCGGCAAGGTCGGATTCGTTGGCAAGATCGGCAAGGTCGGCAAGGTCGGCAAGGTCGGCAAGGTCGGCAAGGTCGGCAAGGTCGGATTGATTGGCGCGCTGGCGATCTCAGCTCTGGTGGGTTGTGGCGGCAACAGCAGTGGCGGCGGATTCACCACCAGCGTTCCCTCGGGGACGAAGTTGACCTCGCTGACGCCACAACAGGCGATGCAGCTCTGCTCCGACTTCGATGCCTCCGCGAGCACGCTGACGCCTGACCTGTGCAGGCTGCTGGCGATCGAGGCGACCGCGCTGTCGCTGTCGTTCTCGTCGACGGGGCAGCCGAGCGACGCGATGCTCCAGATGACCTGCACCCAGACCTACAACAGCTGTCTGAGCGGGGACGGCGGCATCACGAGCACCAGCAACTGCGACCCGTCCACCTTCACGACCGAGCCGTCCACCTGTACGGCCACCGTCGGTGACCTCACGATGTGCACCAACGCCGACCTCGCCACCGCCAAACAGGAGGTGGCGGGGCTCCCGAGCTGCAGCTCGATCACGACGGCCAACCTGATCACCGCGCTGGCGACGCTCGCGTCGAACGCAGATGCCGGCACCTCGATGTCTGCGACCTGCACAGCGCTGGAGTCGAACTGCAACGGGGGCTCGTCTTCGCCGTCGACCGTCGGCCTGGTGACGGCCGCGAGGCGCCTCCGGAAATAAGGGAGGCGCTCCCCCGGAGACGCGCCGGGAAGCCCGTTCGCTGCTAGGGTTCGTGTCGTCCGCGAAGTCCCCGCGATGGGAGACGACATGAAGACCGAGGAGAGACCTTGAAGCGACGGCTCGTCGTTCTGTTGATCGTGGCCGTCGCGCTCGGTTCCTACGTCGCCTTCCGGATCCGTCGGGGCCACGCGCCTCTCGAATGGAGCGGAACGGTCGAGGCCCATACGATGGAGGTCGGCTCGCGCGTCGGCGGTCGGGTCCTCGAGGTCCATGTCCGCGAAGGCGACAACGTCGCGGCCGGGCAGCCGCTGGTGACGCTGGAGAAGGGCGACCTTCCGGCGCAGCGCCTCATCGCACAAGGGCAGCTCGAACAGGCGCAGGGCGTGCTGCAGAAGGTCGCCAGCCGAACCCTCCCCACCGCCCGCCGCGCGGAGCTGGCGGAGGCGGAGGCGCGGCTGCAGGCGCAACAGGCGCTGGAGGCGAAGGCCACGCTCGACGACGAGCGGGCCCAGAAGCTCTACAAGAGCGGGGCCGGGACGCGGGTGGACGCCGACAACGCGTCGCTGGCGCTGCGAACAGCCAGCGCTCAGGTGGCGGCCCAGCGAGCGCAAAAGGAGAGCCTCCTGCACGGGACGCCGGAGGACGTCCGCTCCGGCGAGGGGATGGTCACCGCCGCCCAGGGGCGCCTGCAACAGATCGACGTGATGCTCGACGAGCTCGTCGTCCGGGCGCCGCGCGCGGCGCGGGTCGAGTCGCTCGATCTTCGCCCCGGTGACATCCTCGCCCCCAACGCGCCGGCCGCCAAGCTGCTGGAGCCGGCGGAGCTGTTCGTGCGGATCTACGTCCCCGAGACGGAGATCGGTCGCATCCGCCCGGGGCTCGAGGTGCCGATCTTCGTCGACTCTTTCCCCGGCCATGCCTTCCACGGTCGCGTCGAGTCGGTCGCCAGCCAGGGGGAGTTCACGCCGCGGAACCTGCAGACGGCGGACGAGCGCGCCGATCAAGTGTTTGCTTCGCGGGTCCGCATCGAGGATGGGGCCGACGTCCTTCGGGCCGGCATGGCGGCCTTCGTGCGGGTGCCCAAATGAGTGGATCGTCGAGTGGGTCACCCACGGGCGCGCCGTCCGCGGGCGCGCCCGCGCTCGCCATCCAGGTCGAAGGCGTCGGACGCAAGTTCGGCGACTTCGTCGCCCTCGACGACGTGAAGCTCACCGTCCCGATCGGCCAGATCTATGGCCTCCTCGGGCCGAACGGTTCGGGGAAGTCGACCCTGATCCGAATCCTGTGCGGGCTTTTGGCCCCCTCCTCGGGCCACGCCGCCGTCCTCGGCCTGGACGTCACCACCGAGGGTGAGGCGATCCGCCGGAACATCGGCTACATGAGCCAGAGGTTCTCGCTCTACGAAGATCTGACCGTGCGCGAGAACCTCGACTTCTTCGCCGGCGTCTACCGCCTGGCGGGCAAGCGCCTGCGCGAACGGCGAGAGGCGGTCGTCGCCCTCACCCACATCGGCCCCTACCTCGATCGGCGGGCCGGGCTTCTGTCGGGGGGCTGGAAACAGCGGCTGGCCCTGGGCGCGGCGCTCTTGCACGAGCCTCGCGTGGTGTTCCTCGACGAGCCGACCGCTGGGATCGATCCGGTCGCGCGCCGGGAGCTCTGGGACCTGCTGTTCGCGCTGGCCGCGCAGGGGATCACCTTTCTCGTCACCACCCACTACATGGACGAGGCCGAGCGCTGTGGCGAGGTGGGGTACCTCTATCTGTCGAAGCTGCTGGTCACCGGGACGCCCGAGCGGCTGAAGACGCTGCCGATGGTCAACCAGCCGAACACGCGCCGGGTCGAGATCGAGACGCCGCAGCCGGCGAAGGCGCTGGCCTGGATCCGGCCGCAGGCGTGGTGTCTGGGCGCGACGATCTTCGGCCAGTCGGTGCATACCGTGATTCCCCGCGAGAAGTCCGACGCCGCCATCCTCGCCGAGGCCCGCGAGGCGGGGTTCCCGCGCGCGGAGATTCGAGAGATTCATCCCTCGCTCGAGGACGTCTTCGTCAAGCTCACCGAAGACGCGGCCCGCGCCCGCGGCGAGTCGGCGGCCTAGCCATGTGGCGCTCGTTCCTGGCGGTGTTTCGCAAGGAGTTCCTGCACATCCTTCGCGACGCCGGCACGCTCCGGCTGGCGCTGATGCTGCCGGTCATGCAGCTGGTGCTGTTCGGCTTCATCGACCAGACCGTCCACGATCTGCCGACCGCCATCGTCGACCAGGATCACTCCGTCGACAGCCGCCTGTTCCGCGATCAGCTGCGGGCCACCAGGACCTTCAAGATCATCGACGTCACGACCGATCCCGAGCAGGCGCGCCAGGAGATCCGCTCCGGTCGGGCGCGGATCGCCATCGTCATCCCGCCGCGGTTCCACGACGACCGCGTCCGCGGAACGACGGCGCAGGTGCTGGTGCTGATCGACGGCTCCGATTCGACCGCCAGCGCGCAGGCGCTGGCCAGCGTCAACGGGCTCACCGCCAGCGACAACCTGGCGCGCCTCGAGACGGTCGTCCCCGGGCAGGGGGCCATCGCCGCGCAGCCCATCATTCTTTTCAACCCCGAAGGGCGGACCGCCAACTACATCATCCCCGGGCTGGTGGCGGTGCTGCTGCAGCTGGTCGGCATCGTGCTCTCCGCGGGGGCCATCGTGCGCGAGCGAGAGCGGGGAACCCTCGAGCAGCTCCTCGTCACGCCGATCGATCCCATCGGCCTGATGATGGGGAAGCTCTGCCCCTACCTCGTGCTCAGCCTCGTCGAGATGACCCTCATCCTGATCGCGATGCGCTTCGGGTTCGGCGTCCCCATTCGCGGGAGCATCCTGCTCCTCTACGGCATCGCCCTCTTCTACCTGAGCGCCCTGCTCTCCCTTGGTCTGCTCATCTCCACCCGGGCCAAGACGCAGATGGAGGCGCAGCAGATGGGGCAGCTGCTGTTCCTGCCCGGGGTGTTTCTCTCCGGCTACATCTTCCCTTTCGAGGGGATGCCGCTCGTGCTGCGGGGGATCGGGCTCCTCTTTCCGGTGACGCACATGATCGCCATCATGCGCGGCGTGGTCCTCCGCAACGCGAGCGTCGTCGACCTGTGGCCCCACATCGCCGCGCTGCTCGGGATGACGGTCGTCCTGGTCTTGCTCGGCGCGCGCAGCGTCCGAAAGGTCGCGGCCTGAACCCCGTCCGGTCAGGACTGTAGACCGGGAAGCTCGATCGCGAAGGCGAGCCCCATTCCTGGGGCGTTCCGGATCTTCAGGCTCCCCTTCAGCTCGGCGACGCCGCGCCGGACGATCCAGATCCCGAGGCCGTGCGGTCCGATCGGCGCCAGCCCGTCATCCAGGTATTTGCCCGTCATCTCCAGACCGGTCCGGAGGCCAGGACCGCGGTCGGCGAAGGCAATCCGCAACCTGTCGCCCGCGCGGGCCAGCTGAACGTGGATGGGCGAGGCAGGCGCGTACTTGCTCGCGTTCTGGAGCAGATTACAGAAGATCCGCAGGAGGCAGCCTCTGTCCCAGGCTCCCTGCGCGCGGCCGAGGCCCGACTTGCGGCTCACCGTGACGGCGCACTTCGCCCGTTCGAGCAGCTCCTGTTGCAAGGTGATCGCCTCGGCGATCACGGCTTCGACGTCGACCGGAGCTTCGGGCGGGGGCGCCTCTGGCTGGCGCGGGTCAATTCGATCCGAGTTCAGGATATCTTCGATCAGGGCGAGCGCATGATCGGCGACGCGCGACAGCCGTGACAGCGTGGTCGCCCAGTCCGCGTCGCCGCCGGCGCTCTCCGCCTGACGAAGCCGCACCAGCCTCTGCGCCAAGAGCTGGATCGCCGTCAGGGGAGAACGCAGATCATGGCTCGCGGTGCGGAGCAGCTCTCTCGCCCTCTGCTCCGCATCCGCCTCGCCTTTCGATTCCTGGGCGCGAGCCGCCGCGTACCCGTCCTCTTCTTCAGGGACCATGCTCCCCTTCCCCGAATTGGACGACCAACGTCCAACGTGAACGGTTAATCCTCGTTACAACCGTGTCAACAGCGGGGATCGCCTCGAAGAAGGAATGGCGCCAGCGAGAGGTGACGTTTTTTGAAGCTCATCCTCGGCGGCAGGCCAAGGGGAGACGCGGGTGCCGGTTCCACCAAACCAGAAAACGGGCGCCGCTCTCAACCGGCCGGAGTGCGGGTGCTCGCGGAGACCGGCTGGCTGCCGTCGACGGTGATGCTCCCGTCCACAGCGATCGTGACCGCGTAGTGCTGCAGCGGCGATCTCGCCGGCCCCGCGGTGACACTTCCGTTGCCGTCGAAGGCCGATCCGTGGCAAGGGCAGCTCAACCCGCTGGAGATCTTGTCGGCGCTGTCATCGAGCAGGCATCCCGCGTGCGTGCACACGGCGGACATGGCGTAGACGCCGTTGGCGTCCCGTGCCACCGCGACGTTCGTCATCACGAGGAGCGATCCGACCGTCAGGGCCGAGATGTTCCCGGCGGTGACCGGACCGGTCGGTGGCGTGCCGGTCTGATTTCCGCAGCCCGACACCGCGCCCCCCAGGACCACCAACCCCGTGGTGGCGCCCGCCAGCAGCAGGAGCTCGCGGCGATTGACCGCCCCCCTGGAACAACTGGAACAGCGGTCCGTTTCGTCGTTGATCATCGTCTGCCCTCCGCGAGACTCAGTACCGCCGCGTCTCGGCGATCAGGCAGATGTGGACGCTGGTCACAAAGCGGGAGCTCGACACCTCGAGTCGTCGAGATCGCAGACCTGATTCCCCGGACAATCCGCCGCCGTCAGGCAACCTACGCAGCGGCCCGTCGATCGATTACAGCGTGGGAGTGGGCTCGCGCATTCCTGATCGGTCGAGCACGGCCGATCCTCCGTCGGGGCATCCGCTCCGGCGTCCGACTGGTCGAACTGAAGTGCGACCCGGCAGCCGACGAGACCGAGTGCCGCAGGCGACGACGAACGCCATCGCAACCTGCGTGGACCGCCGCCGTGACCCGGACGAGGGCGTCTCGCCGAAGGTCATCGCGCTGGCTGGATTGACTCGCTCAGCTTCGCGCGGGCCGATTCCGCGCTCTGCCGGAGCGGGCTCTGCGGGAAGCGCGCGAGGAGAACGTCGAGCAACTCGACGGCTTCCCGGCGATCGCCCGCACGCCCTGCCTTGAGGGCCGAGCTGAAGAGATCGTTCTCGGTGGCCAGCGTGGAAGGGGAGACGCTCTCGGCGCGCTCGCTCGTCGCCGAGGACGCATGCGCGGACGACACATGCGCCGGGGCGTGCTTCACGGAGACCGTCGCCCGTTCGGGCGCCGGCGGCACTGTCGAGAGAGGCCGCTCGGGGCAGCTGAGCGGCCAGTGATGACCGGCTTCGACCCTGACCTCGTGTCCGAGCGACCGAACGACCACGACTCCTTCGGCGACAGCGACCCGCGTGACGACACCTTGACCGCACGCCTCGTCGGCAGGGACGACCGTCACCCGAAAGCGGGTGCCGCGCACCTCGACCTCGGCGTCCGGCGTGGCGACCACGAAGCGCTCGCCCGCCTTCAGCTTGGTCACGTGCGCCGCGACGGCGCCACGCGCCAGCCGGAACCAGCGCTCCGCGTCGGCGCGCACCAACTGGAGCTCGGAGCGGGGATCGACCTCGATTGTCGTCCCGTCGGCGCCGGTCAACGCGATGGGGAGAGCATCGCTGCGGAGGCGCTCCCCGGCGTGCCACTCCTGCCCGATCAGCAAGGGTTGAACCTCACCATCGGCGACCGTGACGCTGGCGATGGCGCTCCCCTCGGCGACGAAACTCTGGCTCGCCGGCGGCGGGGCCTCCCGGTCCGCGCGCGCGGGCAAAGAGGCCGTTCTCTTCAGGCCGAGGGCCAGAACCAGAGCGAGCCCCAGCATCCCCGCCGCGACGCCCGCGATCCCTGCCGCCCGACGGCGACGCCGGCGCCCGGCCGCGACGGTGATGACGCCCGCGAGCAGCGCGATGGTACGGTCGGGTGGCGACGAACGCTGCGGCCTGATTCGCGCGCGGGCGCCGCGGAGAAGCCGCGCCGCCAACAGCGCATATCGAAACCGGCCGCTCACGATTCCCCTCGCTCCAAGAGGTCTGCCAGCCGCGGGTCGGCGGCGATCATCTGATGCAGATCGCGCCGTCCGCGGACCAGTCGACTTTGGGCGGCGGCGACCGACGCCCCACAGATGTGGGCGACCTCATCCAGAGAATAACCGCAGACGTCGTGGAGCACGAAGGCCCAGGCGCGGTCCGGCCGCATCGTCGTCAGATGGTCCACCACCTGCTTGACCGCGTCGCGCAGGAGAATTCTTTGCGCGATCCCGGGGGTCTTCTGACTGGCCGAAAGCTCCTCGTCGCCGTCCAGCGCCGATTCGAAGATATTTCGCTCGAGTCGGCGGCGCCGAATGTGCTTGTAGACGACGTGCGCGGCGACCGCGGAGACCCACGCATCCAGCGGACACTCGCCGCGGTAGGCGGGCAATGACTCGATGAGCTGAACGAGTGCAATTTGAACCAGATCCTCGCCGTCACGATCGAGCCGGCCGATCAGCCGGCGGACCGTGCGCTCGACGACGGGCTTGATGCGCCAGTAGAAATCCTCGGCGACGAGCGCGTCCCCACGACGCACCGCCTCGAGGATCTCGTCGTCTCTTCGCGAGACTCGGCGTTCAACGAGGCCCTCGGCGTCGCTCGAAACGACGGAAAGCGAGGGCCCGGACGTTCGAAGGGCAGCCATGACGACCATACCAAGAGTACCGCGGGGGCGCCCGAAGCAGGCAGCTAGAAGCGCGAAAGGACCCCTAGCTCGAGCACCAGCTGCGTGTGCGGGATGGTGGCGGCAGGTTGGCCCGCCACGTAGATGTCCGCTTCGGTCAGGAACTCCTCGACGCCCCCTGCCAGGAGCAAAGCCGTTCCGGGCGACAGCCCGTAGCCGACCTGCGCCAGAAGATCGCCGCCCAAGGACCAGTAGCCCTCGGTCCGCGAGCCGTTTTGGCCGCCGTCACCGCGCTGGATGGCCTCGTGCGCGCCCAGCAGATCGGCGCGAGCGCCCAAGCCGAACGCGTGGGGTCGTTCCAACCCCGCGCTCATCCAGGCCACGCCTGCAGCTCCGAGCACCGTGCGCGCCGTCGCGTCGGCCCCATCGACGTCGGCAACCCGGAAGCCCAACCCGGCCCGCAACGCCCAGCGCGCCGAGAGAGAGCGCCGCAACCCGATCATGCCGCCGATGCTGTCATCGACATCTCCCCAGTGACCGGCGGCCGTCGTGACGTTGGCTTCGAGAGCCCATCGCGGAGGTGCCTCCGCAGATTCAATGGGTTCCGCGCGGGCTGCGACCGAGACAGGCTGGTCCTCGATCTTCCGGGCTCTCTCGGGTGGTGGCACGACCGGCGCCGGCGACTCCAGGCTCGCCGCGGGCGCGATCCCCCAACTCTCGTCGAGCACCGAGGCGATCACCAGACCAAGCGCACGCCCGCGCTCGGCGGGTAAATCGCGCGTGCTGAAGACGATCGTCCGCGCGATCCAGTGGCTGACACCGTCCTCGGGCGAGGCGACATACACCCGCACCTCGCTGGTCAAGAGCGAGGCGTCGTGCCAGCTGACCATGACCACGGCTGCGGCGCCGATCTTGGAGGCGTCGCCGACCACCTCGACATCTTGGGGGACGGCGGGTGCCACGCGCACGACGCTCGTCGCCCCTGAGGGCAGGGACTCGAGGCACGCGGAGGCGGCGTCTCGAAGCATCGAGATGCCACCGGGGTTCGTCGTCACCGCGATGAGGAGAACGAGCGGAGCCGTCACGATGACGGCGAATCATACGTCGCGATCGCCAGTTTCCCTCAGTTGTTCAGCGCCCCCGCGTCGATCCAGGCCTTGATGAGAGCGAGGTTTGCGGCCGAGAGCTTGGGGCCCCCCGGCGGCATCGAGCCGGAGTTGACCGTCGTGTAGAAGCTCGATCCGGCGCCGTTGCCGGCGGTGACCCGGCTCTTGACCGCGGAGTAGGCGCTGGACTGCGAGGCGAAGCTGACGCCCTTCTGACTCCCGGGGTTGTGACAGCTGCTGCCCGAGCAGTACGTGACCAGGATGGTGGTGTAGACTTGGGTGAACGTCGGCGCGGCGCTCCCGCCCGCCCCGCCCGTGCCGGTCGAACCGCCCGTGCCCTTGATTCCGCCGGTCCCGGTCGTTCCACCCGTGCCCTTGATTCCGCCGACTCCGGTCAACCCGCCCGTGCCAGTCAGACCGCCGGTGCCGGTCGATCCGCCCGTGCCAATCGACCCGCCCGCACCCTTGACTCCACCGGTCCCGGTCGTTCCCCCGGTCGCGCTGCCTCCGGTGCCGCTTCCGCCGGTTCCCGTACCACCGGTTCCGATGATTCCGCCGGAACCCGTGACGCCGCCTTCCCCGGTCGCCTGCGCGCCCCCGGTGCCCACGTTGCCTCCGCTCCCCTGGTCGGTGATTCCTCCCGAGCCGCTGCCCATCGATCCGGTGCCGCCCGATCCGCTGACGCTGGCGTCGGGAAATTCCAGCGGGTCGCTCACGGCACATCCACTGGCGACAACAACCAGGAGACCCGCGGCGGCCAGCAGGCCCGTATATCCGGAACGAATGCTCATTGTGGACCCCGGAGCCGAATTGGGCTCGGCCAGCGTTAGTACCCTCAGGGGCACGAGAGCAGGCAAACCTTCACGGAAATCGACCACCAGCTCACGCGACGGTTGAGGTTTTTGGCGGGAGGCCGTTGATTTCATGACAGCTTTCAGGTCATGGGGGGACCAGCCGGTCACATACTCTCGGGGTGTGGAGGCGCCTACGGATGAGAGCCGCCTTGGTGCTCGCCGGGGCGGTCAGCCTGCTGGCCACCTCCCCGGCGCGGGCGCTCGATGCGTTCGAGATCCAGGTCTACGACGGGACCGCCGACGCTCCGGGCAAACCGGGGCTCGAGCTGCACGCCAACGCGGTCGTCTCGGGACAACGTGGGGCCGTCCCGCCCGAGCTCCCTTCCAATCATCAGACGCACCTGACGCTCGAGCCTTCGCTCGGCATCACGCGCTGGTGGGAGGTGGGGATGTACGTCCAGACCACGGTGCTTCCCGACGGGACCTTCGCCTACTCGGGCGTCAAGCTGCGCTCGAAGTTCGTTCGCCCGAGCTGGCCTTCGGAGAGGCTCCGCTGGGGCCTGAATCTCGAGCTCAGCGATCTTCCCGCGCGCTTCGACCCCAATCGCTGGGGGGCGGAGGTCCGGCCGATCTTGGCCTACACGACGCCGGCGCGGCGCTTCGCGTTCGCCTTCAATCCCATCTTCGACTTCGACCTCGCGGGCGCCGGCGCCGGGGGATGGCCCTCGTTCGAGCCGGCGCTGTCGGCGGTGATCGTGTTCGACGGGCTGCTCTCCGCCGGTCTCGAGTACTACGGCGATCTCGGCCCCATCGACCAGCCCTCTGCCGCGAGCGCCGAGCAGCACTACCTCTTCGAGGTGCTCAACGTCCTTCGCTGGTCACGGATTCGAGCTCAACGTCGGCGTGGGCGAGGGGCTCACCGCCGCCTCCAACCCGTTCGTCGTCAAGATGATCCTGGGCGTTCAGTGACGATACGGGACACCCGACCATCGACTTCCAGATGCGGGGAAACGAAGCATCTTCCCACCGTTCGATCATCACCCTGCGCCCCTCGCTGCCGATGCGCACGCATGCAACGGATCGTCGAGCACGCGTTCGATCGCCGAAACGAGCCCCGACGAGCAGCGGTTGGCGCTGCCGACCCTGCAAGAGCTCGACCGCTTCGATGATCAACGGCAGATTCTCTTCGTGTGAGACCCTGCCGACGCTCAGGATGACCGGCCGCCCCTCTGCCTCGACGTTCACCTGATCGAAGACGCTGTGCGAGCGATGGCAGGGCGAGAACTCGCGCTGGTCGACCGCCTGAGGGACGAAGCGTGAGCCCCCACGCCGCCTCCTCCGCCGAGGCACTCGCCCCAACCGTGTATACGTTCCCGGTCATGACGTCTTTGATTTGCAGCGTGGTCGTCGCTTCTGCCGCCGAGACCATCGAGGCGCGTGCCCGTGCGAGTCTCCCGATCCCGGGCGCGTCTACGGTGAGCACGCGCAACAATTGCGGGCGTTCGCGCCTGCCGCGCAATGTTTGCGCCCTTGGTGACAATCATCGAGAGCGCTGTTCGACGGCGACTGGCATAGCCGGTGCAGCCCAGGATGGCAAACAAGGGGGGCCGGACCATGAAATGCGCTGACGTCATGAACAGGAATCTCGAGTGGCTGACCGAGAAGGACAGTGTGCTGAAAGCCGCCACGCTGATGGCGGAGGCCGGGGTGGGCTTCCTCCCCATCTGCGACGTCGGCAAGAAGGTCATCGGAGTCGTGACGGATCGTGACCTCACCACGCGGGTGATCGCCAAAAAGATCGCGCCCGCGACGACATCCGCGGCCCTCGTCATGAGCTCCCCGCCGCTCACCTGTCTCGAGACCGCAGACCTTCGCGACGCCGAGGACCTGATGATCGGGGCAGGCAAGGCACGCCTGGTCATCACCGACGCCGAGGGGAAGCTGGCTGGCGTCTTGAGCCTGGCTGACCTCATCGAGAAGGCGCCCGGGCGCAAGAGTCATGGAGACCCTTCGGGCGGTTCTCTGGCGAGAGGCGCTTGGACCTCGCGGAGGCGCCGCCAAGGGCACACTCCTGCTCCAGGACGATCCGATCGCCCGCAATCAACCGATCCCCTCGGATGATGCCGAGGTGCGTCCGAGCGTCTTCACGGGAGGCCACCGCGGGACCGACACCAAGGAGTTCCCCGGCTGACACGGCACACGCGCCGGAGTCGACCTTGCCGCCAAACAACGGCGATCACAGTCGATGTATCTCGCGTGGGGCGGCTTCAGCTCGTTGAGACGACAGCCACGGCGCTTTGCACAGTTTTAACAATGATAGATAACATCAGACACTTCGAATATGTCACTGTGGCCGTTGCTAATGGTTAACCAAAGATCGACGGTGCTCGACGACAGCGCGCATCATGACACCAACGAACGATTGCGAATAGTTTGCGCGACCCAACGAATGGTCGCGCAACTCTTGCGCCTACCATCGTTTAACTCCGGCGAGCTTCGGCGAGCAACTCATGCAGTGGCGTGCCCCAGCGGCTGGGCACGGCGACTGCAGAGCGCTAGCGCCAAGACATGCTTCCGCTCCCAGCCATCATCGCGCTCACAGTCGGTCTCGCGATCATCGCGCTGCTCTTTATCGGCGCCGGCGTCCTGCCGGTCACACCGTCGGGCGGGTGGTGTTGCTGGTGGGGCTGCTCGCGCTGCCGCTGCTGCTGTCGGCGGGGAACATCTCATACGGCTTTCACCAGTCGAGCACGACGGCCTTCTGTCTCTCGTGTCACGAGATGCGGCCCCACGGAAAGAGTCTGTTCGTCGACAACCGGCAGGCGCTGGCGGCCGTCCACTACCAGAACCGTTTCGTGGACCGCGAGACGGTCTGTTACTCCTGCCACAAGGACTACGCGATGTTCGGCGACGTCAAGGCGAAGCTGAACGGACTGCGCCACGTCTGGGCTCACTACATCGCGGGCGTGCCCAAGAAGATCGAGCTCTATCAGCCGTACCCGAACTCGAACTGCCTCCACTGTCACGACGACATGCGCCGCTTCGTGGAGGGGCCAGCGCACAAGCCCGTGCTGAGCGCGCTCTACGCGGGAACGACCTCCTGCCTTTCCTGCCACCGCATCGCGCACGACATGGCCAAGGTCGACGCTGGCGAGTTCTGGCAGGCGCAATGACCGCCGAGCGTCCAGACGTCGCCCGGAAGATTCGTCGCGCCGCCATCATCGCCGGGCTCGGGCCTCGCGGTGCAACTGGGGGCCGCGTTCCACTGGACGCCGGCGACTTTCATCCTCTCGGCCACGATTGGCGCCCCGCTCGTGCTCGTCGGGGGAGCGCTGTTCCTGGCCGCCGTCTGGCGAAACATGCGGGACAAAGGGGCGTTGTGAGGCCGCCCGCCCCAGAGAAGCGGTCGGCAGGTCGATGGCGGGTGGCTTGGCATGGTCCTCGGGTTGCTGGTCTCGTCGGCCGCGCTCGGCGCGGCCTTCCCCGCGGTGCTGCGAATTCCCCGCCGCGATGCCGGTGTCCCTTTTCCTCCGCGCGCGCTCTTCTCGCACCGCTCGCACGAGACATTCGGGTGCTACGCCTGCCACCCGTCGATCTTTCCGCAGCAGGCGCTGGTCGGCTTCACCCACCAGGAGATGAGCGAGGGGAAGTTCTGCGGCCGCTGTCACGACGGCCGGACGGCGTTCGCCATCCCCGGGACTGCTTGCGGTAGGTGCCACGTCGATGCCCACTAGCCGCGCGGTGGGGCGCCTCCTCGTGGTGGCGGCGATCGGGATTTGGCGTGGTCGCGCGCGCCCAGAGCCCCCAGGAAACAAAGCGCGGGAACATCCTCGACGAGCTCGGGCTCAAGAAGAAGCCGCCCGCGCCGCCCGCCGGAGCAGCCGCGGCGCCCGCTGGCGAGCCCGCGACGGGAGACGAGAAGGCCAGAGGGGCCTGCCGGCAAAGACGAAGAACGGCAGCCGAACCGCCGCACCCGCCGGGCCGTCTTTCACCCGGGTCGATCCACCCGCTGTTTCTCGCGACCTGCAAGGCCTGCCACGCGCGCGGGCGCCGCGGCGGGCGCCACGCCCCTCGTCTTGACGGGCGACGCGGAGGCCGATCACCGCGTCTTGGCGCGGCTTCGCTGACGTCCACGCCCCGGAGGCGAGCAAGCTCCTTCAGAAGTCTTCGGGTGCGGTGCTGCACGGAGGCGGCGCGCCCTGGCCCGCCGGCAGCGGCCCCTACGAGCGGGTGCTCGCCTGGATTCGCGCGGGCGCCCGCCTCGATCACGCCGCGCGCGAGGAAGCCGCCGCGGTGCCCGAGGCCCGGGGGCCGGAGCGACACCACGAGGGCGAACGCCCCGAGACGCGCACAGCGGAGGCGGCGCCGATTCCACCGCCTCCGCCGCCGTCTCCCGCCGCCGCGCCGGCCGTTCCCGTGTCGGCCGTGCCCGCGCCCGGAACAGCCGGTCGCAGCGCCGGCCGGACCGACGTTCGCGATCGCGGTGCACCCGGTTCTGATGAGCGTCTGCGCCGCTCTGTCACCGCGCAGGTGGCCCCGCGGGGATGACGCGGTTCCTGCTCTCGGGCGATGCCGCCAGGGACGAGGCGATCGTCCGCGCCCTCGTCGATCCGCAGGCGCCGGAGTCGAGCCTGCTGCTCAGCAAGGCCGCGGGACAGATGCACGCGGGAGGTGCGCCGCTCCCCGCCGGCGATCCGCGCCGGGCGGCGATCGTCGCCTGGATCGCCGGGCTGGCGGCGCCGCCGCCGGCCGCCGCGTCGGCGCCGAACACCCTCCAAGCGTCCGCCGCGCCGGCCCCGGTGTCGATGGTCCCGGCTGCTGCGGCGCCACCTCCTCCGCCGCCCAGCGCCGGCCCGCCTGTCGGCCTCGCGCTGCCCCTCGGGTTCATGCTCAACGGCCGCTTCGACCTGAACTACGAGCGCCGGACCAGTTCACCGGCGATCCGTTCGGGGCTCAACGAGCGTCGCGGCGCTCCGCAGCTACCACCACTTTCTCTTTCTCTCGCGCGACGCGGGCGATCCCTGCGGCCTCACCGTCGAGGTGCTCACGCTCCTGTTCTGGGAGGGGCACTGCCGCCTCCCCCGCCGGCTCGGCCCGGTCGCCGTCACCGTCGCGGCCGGAAAGATCGTCGTGCCGTTCGGCGCCGATCCGCTCTTTCATCAGAGCTACGGCGGTCTGGCCGGCTTCGACCAGGTGGTCTTGCCTCCGGTCTGGGCCATCGAGGGCGTGGCTGCGCACGCGGTGTTCTCCCGGCGTGAGCTCGTCTTCACCGACGATCTCTTCGTCGTGCGCGGCTACGCGCTGGCCGCACGCCGACTCGGTCATCAACCTGCAGAGCGGCTTCTCACCCGAGGACGACACCAGGCTCGCGGTCGGAAACCGGATCGGCGCCGCCTGGATGGGGATCTCCGCCTGGTACTCGGCCTACTTCAACCCGCTCGGGTTCGGTCGGCACCTCTTCATGCAGGCCATCGACGTCAATATCTGGCGGCAGCGGCAGCTCCCAGTGGTCGGCCACTTCAGCCTAGGGTTCGGCTTGCTGCGCGCCGACGTCTCGGGCGGCGGTCCCGGTGTGGGCGGGGTCGGCTACGACTACTACGACTTCGCAGACTACCTGACCGCTCCGCTACTACCCGATCGACTGGCTTTTTCTCCAGTACCGGACAGGCCTCTTTACCTTCGACAACCGCCGGGCGCTGGTTCTCGACAACTCCCGCCTCACCAACGCCGACGGGTCGACCCACAACTTCGGCCTCGTGGCGCGCACGCGCAATCTCTGGTTCGGGATCTTCTATTTCGTCAACCTGGAGAAGGTGAACGAGATCCCCAACGATCTTTTCCGCCTGAACGTGACGTATGAGTTCTGAGCGCCGACCTCCACTTTGCCGCTGGGCGCTGGCGCCGCTTCTCGTCGTCGCCGCGTTGGGGTGCGCCGACTTCTCGCGCGGCCCCACCCAGATCAGCACGGGGGAACCGGCGGCACGGCCGACGGAGGCGGGACCGGCGACGGCCAGGGGGCGCTCTCGTTCGCCACCGACGTCTACCCGCTTGCTGACCATCTGCATGAACTGCCACGTGACCGGCGGCGCGGCGTCGACCACCTCGCTCCTCTTCAGCGGCAACGCCACGACCGACTACACGACGGTCCTGCAGTTCGTCGACACCTCCGCCGCCGCCGGCAGCCGGATCCTCTCCAAGGTGAGCGGCAACGGGCACGGCGGCGGGACCATCTACGCGGCCGGGTCGCCCGAGTACGAGACCATCCTGCACTGGATTCAGCAAGGAGCACCGCCATGACGTTTCGCCGGCGATCGCTCGTCCTTTTGGCGCCGTTGCTCCTGGGCGGCGCGCTCGGCTGCGCGCAGCTCGAGAGCGACAACTCCCAACGCGCCGGTCCCCGCCATCACGATTGGTGGCCCGAACGCGGTCGTCGTCGGCCAGACGATCACGCTGACCGCCACGACCAGCCACGGCACCGACACCAGCTACACCTTCACCAGCGCCAACCCATCCATCGCCACCGTCGACGACGCCGGCGTCGTCACCGGCGTCGCGCCCGGCCAGACCAGCGTGACGGTGACGGGCGCCCAGACGAAGGCGACCGCCAGCACGCCGATCGTGGTGGAGACCGATCCCTCGCAGGTCCCGTTCTATCAGGCCTGGATGATGTCCCCGCACTCGGACAGCACCGCGCAGGCGTTCAACCACTGGAACACGCAGGGGAGCATCCCGGTCGAGTGCGCCCGCTGCCACAGCCGCCAGGGGTTCATCGACTATCTCGGCGGCGACGGCAGCGCGCCGTTCGTGGTCGACCAGCCGGCGCCGACCGGCTCGGTGGTCGACTGCCAGACCTGCCACAACTCGGCCGCGAACACCCTGACCCAGGTGACGTTTCCGTCAGGCGTGACCGTCAGCGGGCTCGGCGGCGAGGCGCGCTGCATGACCTGCCATCAGGGACGCTCCTCGGGGCCGACGGTCGACGCTGCGATCAGCCGCGGCGGCGCCGGCCAACGACGACACGGTCAGCGCGGCGCTCAGCTTCGCGGACATCCACTACACGCCGGCCGCCGCCACGCTCTACGGCGGGCGGGCGCAGGGCGGCTACGAGTACGCCGGTCAGAGCTACGACGTCCGCTTCCGCCACGTCGACGGCACGGACACCTGCATCACCTGCCACGACCCCCACTCGACCCAGGTCAATTTCACCACCTGCGCCACCTGCCACGCGGGCGTCGACCGACCTCGCCGGCGCGCAGCAGATCCGGATGGAGTCGTCGATCGGCATCGACTACGACGGCGACGGGAACGTCTCCGGTGGCATCTCCGACGAGGTCAGCGGCCTCTTCAAGAAGCTCGGCAGCGGCCATCGTCACCTACGGTGCCGAGCACCGGACGCCCATCTGCTACGCAGGCGGCAGCTATCCCTACTGGTTCGTCGACACCGACGGCGACGGCGACGGCGCCTGCTCGGCGGCCGAGGCGATGGCCAGCAACGCCTTCACCGGCTGGACCGCGCGCCTGCGTGCGCGCCACCTACAACTACCAGATGGTCAACAACGACCCCGGCGCCTTCGCCCACAACGCCAAGTACGTCATCGAGCTGCTCTACGACGCGATCACCGACCTCAACACCGCGCTCGCCGCCCAGGTCGACATGAGCAAGGCGACCCGCACCGATTTCGGCCACTTCGACGGCAGCGACACTCGCCTTCCGCCACTTGGACGCGCAGGGATCGGTCGCCTGCCGACTGCTCCTCCTGCCACGGCGGCGAGCAGGGCTTCCGGTTCTACGTCCAGTACGGCGTCGGGCAGGTCGTGCAGGAGACTCCGAACGGGCTCGAGTGCGGCACCTGCCACAACAGCCCGGGACCGACTTCACGTCGATCGCGATGGTCCCCTCGGTGACCTTCCCCTCGGGCGTCACGCGTCAAGGAGCCGGGCAACGACAACGTCTGCGAGACCTGCCACAAGGGTCGCGCGGCCAAGTCGGACGTCGACGCGGCGATCGCCGCCGGCAAGCCGGCATTCGAGGACGTCCACCACCTCCCGGCCGCCGCGGTCAAGCTCGGCTCGGACGTCCACGTCGGGTACGAGTACCCGAGCAAGACCTACGTCGGCGCGCTCTCGCACATCGGGGGGACCCAGTGCACCTCTTGCCACGATCCCGGCAAGCAGCCACCACACCTTCGAGATCACGGACGCCTGGAACGGCCTCTGCAGCGTCTGCCACGCCGACGCCAACGGCGATCCCAAGAACATCCGCGTCATCCACACGCTCGACTACGACGGCGACGGCGACACCATGGAGCCGCTCGCCGCCGAGATCGCGGGGCTGGCGGCGACGCACGCTGGCGGCGATGCAGGCGGTGGCGCCGGCGCCGGGGCTCTGTTACTCGGCGGCCGCATCTACCCCAACTTCTTCGTCGACACCAACGGCGACAAGACCTGCAGCGCCACCGAGGCGGTCTCCTCCAACGCCTTCAACGGCCTGGACGCCCGCGCTGAGCAAGGCGGCGTTCAACTACCAGCTCTCCCAGAACGACCCGGGATCCTGGGCGCACAACTTCGACTACACCGCCGAGCTCCTCTACGACAGCACGCAGGATCTGGGCGGCGATGTCAGCAAGCTGAAGCGGCCATGACCGGAATGTCCGGAATGACTGGGCGGTGCCAGCAGAAACACGATCGCAGACCCGAGGTGAAGTCATGAGGAATGCCAATCGATCGCATGCACTCTGTTCCGTCGCGGCGCTGGCCGTCGCGCTCGTCGCCGGTTGCTCCGGCAGCAACGGCGGCCCCGGACAAGCCGGACCGAGCGGCACCTCCTGCTCGGTCACGGCGACCGACGGCGGGGCGGTCATTCGCTGCACGGACGGAACCTCGGTGACGGTCCCCGGCGGCACGAACGGCAAGAGCGGCGCAAGCGCGGATGGCGGCGCCTGCACCGTGACCAAGAACGGCGACGCCGGAAGCTACACGCTCGACTGCGGCGGCGACGCAGGGCGCCATCACCGTCCTGCCGGCGGTCGCCGACTACGCGACGATGAGCGACGACGAGAAGGCGCAGGCGGCGATGACCGCCACGATCACCAACGTCAGCTTCCCCGCCGACGGGCGGCCGGTCATCTCGCTCAAGGTCACCGAGCGCCACGGCTACGGCGTGAAGGACCTCTCGGCGACCGCGGTCACCTGGCGCTTCTCGCTGCTCAAGCTGGTCCCGGGGATTGCGGGCACCACCGGGGGCGTCAACGGCAGCGCCAGCGACACCTGGGTCAGCTACCTGGCTCCCAACGACCACACCGCGGCCTCGGCCGAGACGGCGGCCGCGGCGAACCTGAAGGACCACGGCGACGGGACTTACGACTACAGGCTCGCCAACGCGATCAATGGCGGCCCCACCACCGCCGGCACCACCTACGACCCCGCGGCCACGCATCGCCTCATCGTCCTGCTCTATGCCTCCGGCAACCCCTTCGCGCCGATCAACCTGGTCAAGGAGCTGGTCCCAGCGACGGGCGCCGACGTCACCGGGCCAGAGCGACAAGGTCGACGGCAAGGCCTGCCTCGAGTGCCACACCTCGTTCCGCGCCATCACGGGCGGTACCGGTGAATTCGGATCGGGCGAGTTCCACGGGGGCGTTCGCTACGACATCCGCACCTGCGTCGCCTGCCACAACGACCAGCGCCGCTTCTCGAGCTCGGGCGCGACGCTGACCGAGCCCGCGATCGCCGCCGACGGGACCTGGACCGGGACCGCAGCGGTGCTCAACCGCGAGGCGGTGATCAACCTCCCCGTCTACATCCACAAGATCCACATGGGCGCAGAAGCTGACGCTGACCGGCGGCAGCTACCAGGGGGTCGCGCAGCCGTACGAGACCACCTACCCGCAGGACATTCGCAACTGCGCCAAGTGCCACCGTTCCCCGGCGCCGCTGGCCGACAACTGGGAGAGCAAGCCGTCCAGCCGGGCCTGCGGCGCCTGCCACGACAACATCAGCTTCGACGCGACGATCCCCAACGGGCGGATCATGCACCCCGGCGGCCCGCAGCCGAACGACGCCGGCTGCAGCACCTGTCACCGGCCCGGCGGCACCGGCGGGGACACGGCCGCCTGGCACACCCCGGTCTCGCCCCCCGATCCGCACAACATCTACGCGGACGCGAGCTCCGCGGGCAACGGCAACACCAACGCCGCCTACGTGGCGGCGGCCGGCGCCGTCCCCCCGGCGCCAGCGTGATCACGTACGTCGTGAACAGCGTCTCGACCTGGACCGACACGGCCAACGGCAACGTGCTGCGGCCGCAGATCGCCTTCAAGATCCAGCTCGACGGCAAGGACGTGGTCTTCCCCGATCCGTCGACGGCCACCGAGATGATCCCGAGCTTCGTCGGCTCGCCGAGCGCGTACTTCGTGTTCGCCCTGCCGCAGGACGGGATCAACGCGCCGGCCGACTTCAACGCCTCGGCGAGCGCCTACCTCCGGAACGTCTGGAACGGCACCGGGACCTGCTCGAACGCGGCTTCGACCACCACCCGCACCGGGGCGGGGACGCTCACCGGGCCGGACGCCAGCGGCTTTTACACCCTGCAGCTGAAGTGCGCGATCGTCCCGGCGAACGCGACGATGTTGACCGGCGGCATCGGCTACACCTACGCGCTCGGATCGCGCCAGAGCCCGTCGAACCCGGATCTCGACTTCATCAACAACACGCAGCCGTTCACGCAGATCAACCTGACGGCCTATCCGTACAAGCCAAACCTCAAGTCGGACGGCGTCACCCCCGGTTACGCGGGGATAGGCGGGCTCATCGTGCCGCCGCTCGACGTGTCGATGGTCGCCACCGGCTTCACCGCCCGGCGCGCCATCGTCGACAACTCGACCTGCAGCGCCTGCCACGTCTCGCTCGGCGTCGGGCCCGACTTCCACGCGGGCCAGCGCAACGACGCCAAGACCTGCAACTGGTGCCACCGCCCCACTCAGACCACCAGCGCCTGGTCAGGCAACCAGAAGGATTTCATCCACGCCATCCACGGCGCAGCCGAGCGCACCAACACCTTCACCTGGCACGAGGCGTCCGCCACCGACGGCTTCTGGAAGACGACCTATCCCGGCGTGCTCAACGACTGCCAGATGTGCCACCTGCCAGGGACGTACGACTTCAGCTCGACGACCACGACGAGCGCCTACCCCAACATGCTGGCCAGCACCGTCGGCCAGGGAACCTACGCCGCCGGCAGCGTGCACGCCCCCTTCATCGCGGAGGGGACCAACTACGGCGTCGGGTTCAGCTACAACGCGCTCACGGGCGCGACGACCACTCCCGATCCGACCACGCTGGTGATCTCGCCACTCGTCGCGGCCTGCGTCTCCTGCCACGACTCGGCGATCGCGATCGACCACATGCAGACCAACGGCGGCTCGTTCTACGAACCGCGCAGCACGGCCTTCACCAAGCCGCAGCAGGAGGAGTGCCTGCTCTGCCATGGCCCCGGACGGGTCGCCTCGATCTCGACCCTCCACGCGTTCATGCCCTGACCCGCACACGGAGGGCCATGCATCCTGGACCACCCTCGGACGCTGGCCGTTACGGTCGGATAGCGACCTTCATGACGCCGTCACGCTGATGCGAGAAGAGGTCGTAGGCGGCCTCGATGTCGGCCAGGCGAAAGGGGTGCGTGACCAACTCCTGAAACGGAAACCGCTTCGCGGCGACGATGCTCATCAAACGCCGCATCCGTTCCTTGCCACCCGGGCAGAGCGAGGTGACGATGGTGTGGTCCCCGAGGCCGGCCGCGAAGGCGTCCAGCGGCAGCGTCAGGTGCCCCGAGTAGACGCCGAGGCTCGACACCGTTCCGCCCGGCCGGACACAGCGCAGGGAGCTCTCGAACGTTCCTGAGGTGCCCAGCGCCTCGATCGCCACGTCGACGCCGCCGCCGGTCAGCCGCTTGATCTCGGCGACCACGTCCTGCTCCTTGTAGTTGAGCACCACGTCGGCGCCCATCCGGCGCGCGGCCTCCAGGCGGCTCGGAACGCTGTCCACACCTATCACCAGCGACGCACCGGCGAGACGCGCGCCGGCCGTCGCGCAGAGCCCGATCGGCCCCTGCGCGAACACCGCCACCGCGTCTCCAAGTCGCACCTGACCGCGCTCGGCGGCCGAGAAGCCGGTCGACATGATGTCCGGGCAGAGGAGGACCTCTTCGTCCGAAAGACCGGCGGGGATCTTGGCCAGGTTGGCTTGCGCGTCGTGAACCAGGACGTATTCCGCCTGGCACCCGTCGATGGTGTTCCCGAACCGCCAGCCGCCGACCGCCTCATGACCGTCTCCGCCGTGACCGCACTGCGACGATGCCCCCGACAGACAGGCGCGGCACTGGCCACAGGGGGTGATGGCGCCGACGATGACCCGATCGCCCTTTTGATACCCTGTCACCCCCGGTCCGAGCTCTTCGATCACCCCGACCGGCTCATGGCCGACGATGAGCCCTTCCTTGACCGGATACTCGCCCTTCAGGATGTGGACGTCCGTTCCGCAGATCGTCGTCAGCGTCACCTTGATGAGCGCCTGCCCGACGCCAGGAACCGGACGCGGAACCTCGCGGAGCGCAATCTTCCCCTTCCCCTGAAACACGGCCGCTCGCATCGTCGTTGCCATGGCTTCTTCCTCCTTCAACTGCGTTTGCTTTGGGGGCTCGGAACGATGAGGACCGGTCGCCGGCAGTTCTCCACGACGCCATGCGAGACCGAGCCCAGGAGCGATTTGAGCGCGCCACCCCGGCCGTGTGAGGCCAGGACGACGGCGTCGACGACCAGCCGCTCCGAGGCTTGAACGATGGCATCGCCGGCGCGTCCGCCGTCGATCACCGTGACGTGGGTGGTGATGCCCCGTTGCTTCGCATCCCCCGGAATCAGGCCGCGCAGCGCGCCTTCGATGCGCGCCCGCTCGGTCTCGGTCAGCTTTCCCTCGGTCCGCTCGTAGGCATACGCCGGCGCTGCGAGGATGCGCTCGTGCACGTGACAGAGCTCGACGACCCCACCGTGCGATGACAGCATGGCGTACGCGTACGCGATGGCGCGGTTCCCCTCGGGCGACAGGTCGGTGGGCGCGAGAACGGTGAAGATCGCCGGCGTCCCCCTCCCCTGGGGCTCTTGCCCGTGGCCCGGAGCGAACACCACCGGAACCCGAGACGCCTCGTGCGCGATCCGCTCCGCGACGGCCGGGTGACTGAGTCGACCGACCCCGTGTCGACTCTCGGCTCCGACGATCAGCAGGTCGTCGGACCGACCGCGCGCGAAGTCGAGGATCTGAGCCGACGGCTCGCCCCAGGCGGGCTTGATGACGAAGGAGGTCCGGCCTGTGCCTGGAAGACTCCCGACCTCGAGACGCAGCGCCCGTTCGAGGTCCGCCACCACCTCGGCGTCGGGCTCGAACAAATCGCGCGGGCCCGTGAGACCGAGGCGCTGGAACTCCTCCATGGCCCAATAGAGCCGCAGAAACGTCACGTCACAGGCGAGGTGACCCCGCAGACTTCGCACGAACCCGATGGCCCCGCCGCCCGTGGTCCGGCCGTCGAGCGCCACCGTGACGGACAGCGTCCCTGGCGCGCCGTTCCCTGAGCCGAGTCTCTCGACGCCCGGCGGTACGACCAGGATCGGGCGATCCGATTCGCGCGCCAGCCCTTCCCCGACGCTCCCCACGAGGAACCGGCGCAAGGCCGACCGTCCGTGGGTCCCGGCAACGACGAGGTCCGCCCCGAGCTCCCGGGCACGGCGGTGCACCGCGACCTCGACCTCGCCTTCGCACACGTGAAAGGTTACGGGAATGTCCGCGGTGGAGAGACCGTCGCACGCCCGGGCCAGTCGGGCCTCGACGCTGGCCCGCACCTCAGCCTCGAGGACCACGGCGTCGGCCGCCAGCGCCAGGACATCGACGGTGCCGGGCCTCATCACGTGAACCAGCTCGACCCAGCCGCCGGTCCGGCGCGCCAGGTCGACAGCGACCTGAGCCGCAGCCTGGCCGCGCGGCGTGAGGTCTGTGGCGCATACGATCTTCATGGCTGCCTCCATACGAATGCAACCAGCGTTCCAGCGCGGAGACCGCTCGAGTTCCGACGGGCGCGCATCTTTTGCGCCCGGAGCAAGCCGACCGGCCTTGCGGCGACGGATTTGCGCGGCGAACGAAAGAGCCCGCTAGGACGACTTCGCCAGCTGCCGCCGAATCGATCGCAGCTCGCGCAGCCGGGACTCCGACAACGCCGGATACTGCATCTTCAGCGAGGCCAACGTGTCGACGATGATCCGGGAGACGAGGAGCCGCGCGTTCCTCTTGTCGTCGGCCGGGACCACGTACCAGGGGGAGCCGGCGGTGCTGGTGGCACTCAGGCACGCCTCGTAGGCCTTCATGTAGCGCCGCCAGGACTTTCGCTCCTCGACGTCCGCCTGGCTGAACTTCCACCGTCTGTCCGGATCGTCGATGCGCTTCAAGAATCGCTTCCGCTGTTCTTCCTTCGAGAGGTGCAGGAAGAATTTGACGATCCGGGTCCCGTTGCGATGGAGGTGGCGTTCGAACCCGACAATCGACTCGTACCGTCCCCGCCAGATGTGGCCCTCCTCGCCATCGTGCGTGGGGAGCCCTTCGCCGCGGAGGATCTCGGGGTGAACCCGGGCGATCAACACCTCCTCGTAATAGGAACGGTTGAAGATGCCGATCCGACCGCGCTCGGGGAGACACCGCGTCGTCCGCCAGAGGAAATCGTGCTCCAGCTCCTCGGCGCTCGGGTGCTTGAAGCTGAACACCTGACAGCCCTGCGGATTGACCCCGGACATCACGTGCGCGATGACGCCGTCTTTTCCGGCCGCGTCCATGGCCTGAAAGATGAGCAGCAACGCGTGCTGATCAGACGCATAGAGCAGCCGTTGCAGCTTGCTCAGCTCCGCCACGTGGTCCGCCAGGAGACCGTCGTACGCCTCTTTCGATCGATAGAGCCGCTTGACCGAGGTGGGCCACTTCTTGAGGTTGACGGAGGTCCCCTCCGGGACACGAAAGCGGCCGGACGCCCCTTTCACCTGGTCCTCGGCGCAGGAGGTGAGGCACTGGCAGTTGCCCACAACGCGATCGCCGCCAGCGCAGCGAGGTCGGCGAAGAGAAGCGGGGCGAACGCGGGCGCGCCGAAGATGAACCGATCGACGACGCTCGCCGCTGGGCGGTGGAAGTCGGAGACCGTGTGCAGGACGAACCCCACCAGACCGACCAGAGCCTGGACCGCCACCAAGGGCCACGCAACCGACAACAGAGCCGGCGTCGGTCGCGCCCACGCCATGAACAGGAAGCTGCTTCCGAACGCCGCCCCCACGACCGGAATCCATTCCGTCCAGTGGAAAAATCCGTTCTGCGCATGATCGAGCAGCGAGAGGCCCAGATTCCCCACGAACCCGCCGAAAGCCAGCAGCATCAGCCACCAGGCGACGCTGGGCGATCCGGCCGGCTCCATCCGCAAGAGCAGCAGGAGTAGCCCCACCCCGACGTACGCCAGCGGGGCCACGAACGGTGCGGAGTAGACCAGGTCGTGAAGCGTCTGCTGCTGGAAGAATCCACTCTGAAGGTGGAACACCATCCCGGCGACGCCGACCAGGATCGCGCCCGCCGCCACGGCGCATTCAACGGACCGCCACGCCCGAGCGCCGCGACCGCTGATCATGGGAACCAGCAACAAGGTGGCGAGGGCGGAAAAGCCAATCGGCGCCCACTCGGCGCGCCGATGGAACGCGTTCTCCGCGTGGGCGAGCGCGATGTCCAGGCCCAGGAACGCCAGATTCGCCGCCACGAACCATTCGGCGCAGCGCTCAGGCGTGATTCGACGCCATCTCTCCGCCGGGCTCATTTCAGGTCGCGCTTCGCTCGCAGCGCCACCGCCGCCTCGTCGATCGTCGCCCGCAAGCGGAGAAGCTCGTAGTTTCCGTGCCACTGCACGAAATCTGCCCCGCCCATGAAGGCCCCGTGCTTGGCGGTGCGGCCGTAGTAGTGCCAGGCATTGAACTCCTCGAACTGCAGCGGCGTGGTGAACGGCTTCGACGGCACCAGCCCTTCCTTCCGCAAGCCGTCCATCACCGTGGTGATCCCCTGCACCTTCTCGTTGGTCGCCAGCAGGACCGCCTCCGCCTTGGTGAAGAACTCGTCGATGCGGGAGCGGGCGTGGCACTTCGCGCAGACGTCCTTCATCGCGGCCTGGCCGCGCTCGTAACCGGGCCGCTTCGTCGACACGGCGGCGAACAGATACCAGGAGAGGCGCTCCGTCGTGTCGTGGGTCAGGCCCGCTCCCTCGAGGCCGCTCATGTGGCAGGTGGCGCAGGTCGGCACGCTCATGTCGGCGGTCGTGAGGTGCTTTGGATCGGCGCGCAGATTGAGGCGCTCCCGCTGGGCGACGAAGAGCGCGCCGTGCTTCGATTCCTCGTAGATCTCGATCTGCGAGTGATCGGGACCCATGTGGCACTGGCCGCAGGTGCTGGGGAGGCGCGCGAGCTCGACCGACGCCGAGTGACGCGCGTGGCAGCTCGTGCAAGTCCCGAACGACCCGTCCGCGTTCGGCTTCCCGATCGCATGACACGCGTTGCAACCGCTGGCCATCGCCGCCTGCCCCTCCATCGTCGCGATCGGGTTGGGCGCCCGGTTCACCCAGCCTTTGTGCCAGCGCTCGCCGATGGCGAGCTGCTCCGGCGAGAAGTCTTTCGGACCATTGACCGCCGCCCAAGACGGCGCCGCATGACGGCTCCGGGTGAACTGCTCGTACTCGCCGGCGTGGCACTGCGCGCAGTTCTTTGCCGTCAGCGTCTTGGCGATCACGAAGCCGCGGTGATCCATCGATGGCTGCCCCTCGACCGCGCGGTGGCAGTCGAGGCAGGTCACGCCCTTGACGGCGTGCTGGCTCCGTTCGAACTGGTCGATGATCGCCGAGGTCTCTCGTCGATGGCACCCGGCGCACTTTCCGCTGGCCTCGACGAGGGCCGGCGTCGGCTGGTTGACCTCGACGTGCCGTCGGCGCGCGTTGACCAGCATCGCCGCCACCACGAGCGCGGTGCCCAGGACGACAGCGACGAACACGGATTTGAACGGCACGCGGCGGATGTTCCCAGAGGCCTCCGGGCCGTCAAGCTCCGAGTTCGAACGCGGGGAGTCGCCTCGACGCCGCCGCGCTTCGCTACGCAGCCGCGAGCTCGGCGCGCAATTCCTGCGCCCACGGAGTCGCCCAACGCACAATATTCGCGCCTCGGTCCCAGAGACAGCCCGCCTTTCAGATGGCCTCCCATTTGCTGAAGCGGAAGCCATGGCGAACCTCGATGGTCTTCGAAACTGGATGCTGGGTGTCGCGGTCACGGCGATCTTGTCCCTTTCCTGCGCGAGCCCTGAGGCGAACCGGCCGCCGCAGATGGCGCAGCTCACCCAGGCCATCACACCGCCGGAGCGGGAAGGACCACCCGAGCCACTGTCCCCCACGGCAAGAGCTCTTCTGAGGGACCGGATGTCCTCACACGCGCAGGACATGAGCCAGCTCGTATCGGCCATCATGCTGCTCCAGTACTCCGAGATCATCACGCGCGCCGACAAGATCGCCGAAGACGTCAACCTGAGCCGCCCCACCTCGAACGACGCGACCGAGCTCAACGCCTCGCTCCCGGAGAAGTTCTTCGTGCGCCAGGACGACCTCAAGGCGGCCGCCCACGGCCTCGCAACCGCCGGCCGAACGGCGAATCCGTACCAGGTCGCCCGGACGTACGGCAAGGTTTCCGAAACCTGCGTCCGTTGCCACGCCGACTACCGCCCGCGCGACTGAGTTTCCGGCGGACGGAACGGGCTGGCGCGGAGCTACACGGCACGTTCGCGAACCAACCGGGAAAGCAGCCGAAAATCGACCGGCTTGGCGACGAATTTGGCGCCCGCGTCCTTGGCTTCGCGCATCGTGCGCTCATCGGTGTACGCGCTGATCACCACCGCACAAACTGGGGTCCGCATCTTCCGAAACTGCTTCACCAGATCGGCGCCGTTGATCCCGGGCAACCGATAGTCGGTCACGATGACCTCCGGATCGCTCGCGAAGGCCATCGCGAGTGCCTCCTCGGCGCTTGCCGCCAGGACGGTGGTGTGGCCATCTATCCCCAAGATCTCGGCGATGTTCTCGGCGAGGCCGACGTTGTCGTCGACAATCAGCACCCGCGCTCCAGTCCCCACCAGCTGGCCCATGGCCGGACAATACCGCCCTGGCCGGCAACAATCTCGCCGCCCCCGCAGATGGCGCGAATCCCTGACAGGGATGGCGTGAATCCCTGACAGGAGAGGACCGTCCGCTCACCATCGGAGCCGTCGCCGACGGGGTCGGTCGCCTGCTTGCCAGAGGAATTTCTAGGGTGCGTGAGATCAGCCGGACTCTTGGTCGACGACAACGACGTCGTCCCGAACGACGTCCGGATTCAACAGCGAGCGCTCCTCCTCCGCCATGTCGGCGAGGAGCCAGGAGGTCAGTGCCGCCAGCTTGCTGGCGAGCAGAGGGAGCTCAGGATGCGTGGAGGCCTCCTTCTGGAGGGCGGCCAGCATGCCGCGCTGCTGGACGTGCTCTTCGACGAGCCGATCCGCCCGCTGCGGACCGATCGGAAGGTCGTCGCGAAGCAGCGGCAACAGAACCGCCTCCTCGAACTTCAAGTGAACCTCTATCGCCACGTGGATGTCTCCGATCGCCGAGGCCACGGCATCCGACCGGAAGCGCTCCCCTTCGAGCCGCGCGTCGGCGACCGCCCGCGCCTTTTCGAGCAGCGCTCGAATCCTCTCGTGCTGCCAGAGAATTCCACGCCTGGCCGTGCCGGC
This sequence comes from uncultured Pseudomonadota bacterium, assembly GCA_963819375.1. Taxonomy (GTDB): domain Bacteria; phylum Myxococcota_A; class Polyangia; order Fen-1088; family Fen-1088; genus JADGRB01. The sequence continues at coordinate 1,274,410 of CAWFVU010000002.1, forward strand.
GTCGACCGGACGCGCGGGGGCGGACCATCCGAGATCGTTCATGGACGCGCTCCTCCCAATCCGTCTGAAGAGCATCGTTCGTGCCATTCAACCTCGGCGCGCGGAGGGTTGAGGACGTAGAGGCTGCGAAAACCTTGCGCCCGCAGCGGTCCGTGGGGCGCAGGTCCTGCGCGTTCGACTCAGCTGGCGGCAGCTGCGGTGCTGGTGTCGGGGACCACGATCCGGAACGCGGCCCCCTGCTCCGACGGCTCGATGGTGACGGTTCCGCCGTGCGCCTCCGTGATTCGCCTGCAGAGCGCCAGGCCGAGCCCGCTCCCCTTCGCCTTGGTCGTGAAGAGCGCTTCGAAGATCTGCTCGCGCAGGCCGGACGGAATTCCCGGGCCATCGTCGCGCACGCGAAGGATCGTGGCCGCCCCCTCCCGCCAGGCGTCGATCCAGATGTGTCCCTTGGCGCTCATCGCCTGGCCGGCATTGATGCAGAGGTTGGTGAGGACTCGGCTGAGCTGATCGGGATCGGCGTCGAGGGGCACGCCGGGCGGGATCTCGACGACCACCTCGATGGTGGCGGCGAGGTGCGCCGCAGGGACGGCGTCCAGCACGAACTGATGGCAATCGACGATGCGGCGCTTGAGCGGCTTGCTCCGCGCCAGCTCAAGAAGGTCGTTGATGGTCCTTCCGGATCTCTGGACCTCGGTGGTGATCTTCTCCATATGCCGGGTCACTCCCGGATCCGCGAAGTTGAGTTGCTCCAGTCGGCGCGTCACCAGATACGCCGAGCTCTCGACGACGCCGAGCGGGTTCCGGAGCTCGTGTCCGATACCCGCGGCGAACTGACCGATGGTCGCCAGCCGCTCGGCGGTACGGTTCTTGGTCAGAAGGTCGTCCCGGTAGGTCTCGAGCATGATCGCGAGCTCGAGGTCCAGGATCTGATGCAACGCCTCCAACATCCGCCTCTGCGCCTCGGGCGCTACCCCGGGCGCCTCGCGCAGCGCGTCCGCCGAGCGAAGACGAATGCGATCCATCGCGGTAAACATGTACATCTGCGGAAGGTTGATCTGAACGTGGACCCGACCGATCCGGGCACGGCGCTCGAAATAGGCCTCGTCGTGCGGTCCCGTGAACAGCTCGTCGATCCAGCGCAGCAGCGATTGCTTCAACCTGGCGATCTGAGCGGATCCCCCAGTAATCGCGGCCCGTGCGTTCGGATGGGCTTCGATCGTGGCGTAGAAATCGTCGATGATCGCCCCAAAGCGCGGCGCGACCAGCGGATGCGCTTCGCGGAGGGACGCCGTCGCAGCGTCGTCGAAGCCAATGTAAGCCTTCACGTTTTCGCGGAAGGTCTTGAACACGGCTCTACGCTATCACGCGCATGAGCGAACGGGCGCTGTCCGAGCTCACCGGGATCGCGAAAAGCTTGCATCTCCACGACCAGGCGCGCGTTTCCTGCGCGTTCGAGGTGGTCCGCGACTGACATCTGCCGGCACTCGTCGTGCACGCCCAATGAACATGAACACCGTGAGTGATCGTCAAGGTGGCTCTTCCCCGGGTGTGAACGGCACCGCCGGCGATTCCAGCTCGCAACGCTGGGAGATCGATCCCGACCGGTCGAGCCTGACATTCAAGCTCCGCCATATCGTCGTCCAGCAGATTCGGGGGCGATTCGAGCGATGGGGGGGAACGCTCTTCATCGATTCTCATCAGCCGTGGTTATCGGGCGTTCAAGTGTGGGTCGACCTGGCCAGCATCACGACCGACGATCCGGAGCGCGACGCACACGTTCGTTCCAGCGAGTTCCTGGACGTGGCACGGTTTCCCCGCGCGGAATTCAAGAGCACGAACGTCGAGCTCCCTGACGGGCAGGTCGTCGTCGAAGGCCTTTTGAGCATGCACGGCGTCGTCCACGACGTCGAGATCCGCGCGGACGTTGAGGTCGGCGAGACGATCGCCGATTCCGATGGCCGGGAGCGGACCTTCTACGCCGCTCGGGGCGTGATCGACCGCCAGTCGTTCGGGTTGCACTGGAATCAGGATCTCGACGTGGGTGGCATCGTGGTCGGTGACGAGGTCGAGATCACGGCGAAGGTCGAGGTTCTCCATGCAGAGTGTGACAAAGAAGCTGAGCCGGCTTTCCCCGACGCGCAGAGATGAGCCAGGAGGGGCCGACGGCGGCAGCATCCGGCTCGCCCAGACCGAGACCGGCGCTGCCTTCGTGCTGGTTCTCGCCACCGCACCCATCGCGGCTAACATGACCGCATGAGTGGAAACGTCCTGGTCGTCGACGATGACGCCGCACTGGCGGAGAACGTCGCCGAGATCCTCGAGAGCCTCGACGTCCAGACGGCCGTGGCACGGGACCGAAAGACCGCGCTCGAGCTGGTCAGCCAGCGAGACTTCGACGTCGCGTTGATCGATGTGCGTCTGCCGGATGGAGACGGGATGTCGCTCTTGGAGCTGCTCCGGGCACGCTCGCATTTCATCCAGCTGGTGCTCGTCACAGGAAACGCCACCCTCGAGGGCGCGATCGCCGCCGTGCGCGGCGACGCCTTCGCTTACGTGCTCAAGCCCGTCTCCCCACCAGACCTGCTGGACACCGTCCGGCGGGCGCTCGAGCAATCGGGGCTCTATCGCGAACGAGAGCGTCTGCGGCTCGACCTCGAACGCTCGGAGCGCCGCCATCGAGAGCTGGTGGAGTCGATGCCGGCCTTCGTTCTGGCCCTGGACGAGCGAGGGCGCATTTCGACCTGGAATCGGCAGCTCGAACGTGTGACCGGCTACCCGCGCGCCGAGATGCTGGGCGCCGTCGGGCGCCGCGTTGGTGGGGTCGGACGAGCGTCCGCACGATCTTCCGCTGAAGGCTGGCGGCGCACGCAAGGTCCGGTGGAGCCGCGCCGAGATTCCCGACGCGGACGGCGCCCCCCTGGTCTACGCAGTCGGGCTCGACGTGACGGACGAGCAGGAGATGTTGCTCCGGACCATGCGGGCGGAACGTCTGGCGGCGGTCGGAACCCTGGCCGCCGGGTTGGCCCACGAGGTTCGCAATCCCCTCAACTCCGCGTCGCTTCAGCTGGCTGTCCTCGAGCGTCGTCTGGAACGAGGAGAGACCGGAGAGAGGGCGACCTCGATCACCCGGATCATCAAGAGCGAAATTGACCGGCTCGAGCGGCTCGTCCGCGAGTTCCTGGCCTTCGCGAAGCCGACCCCGCTCGATCCGCGGCCGGTCGATCTGCCGCAGCTCCTCGCGGGGATCGTCGAGCTGATCGCGCCAGAGGCCGAGGCCGCAGGGATCGCGGTGAAGGTCGAGGCAGACACCCCGCTTCCCCGGGCAGCCGGCGACGCCGAGCGTCTCCGTCAGGTCTTGCTCAACCTGACTCGCAACGCGGTCGAGGCCATGCAGGAACGGGGCGGTACGCTGACCCTGCGTGCCCGCGGTCGCGACGACTTCCTCGAGATCGACGTCGAGGACGACGGTCCGGGATTTCCTGACGAGCTGCCTGTCTTCGACGCCTTCTTCACCACGAAGGACCAGGGAACCGGCCTCGGTCTCGCTCTGGTCCACCGGATCATCGCCGACCATGGCGGCACCATCGCCGTCTCGTCGCGGCCAGGCCGCACCTGCTTCACGTTCACGCTCCCCGTCAGCGACAGATAGCGGCCGGCGGCCACACTGCTCATGCTCCGGGCTCTTCGTCGCTCACGGAAGGCCGCGCGGACTTGGGCGCGCTCTCGTACTCGTGGAGCTTGTACTGGATCTTGCGCACGCTGATGTTGAGGATCTCGGCGGCGCGGCTGGTCGATCCCCCCGTCGACTCGAGCGTCTTGGTGATGGCGTAGCGCTCGATCTCGTCCATCGTCGCCCCCGGAATCTGAAGGCCCTCCCGTGGCTTCGCCGTCGCGAGCTGCGGCGGAAGATCGGCGAGCGTCACCTCGGCCGACTGCGCCAGCACGACCGCCCGCTCGACGAGGTTCTCGAGCTCCCGGACGTTGCCTGGCCAGTGGTACGCGGTCAGGTGCTCGAGCGCCTCGGAGGAGAAGCCCCGAAGCTCCTTGCCGTTCTCGGCGGCGTACTTGCGCAGGAAGTGGGACGCCAGCAGCGACGTGTCCGACGGGCGGGCGCGCAGCGCAGGCATCTCGAGGCTGATGACGTTCAAGCGATAGAAGAGATCCTCGCGGAACTTCCCCTCCTCGACCATCCGCTGGAGGTTCCGGTTGGTCGCGGCGATGACCCGCACGTCGACGCTGATGGTCTCGTTGCCCCCCACCCGCTCGAACTCCCGCTCCTGCAGAAAGCGCAGCAGCTTCACCTGCACCGCCGGCGCAATCTCGCCGATCTCGTCCAGGAACAGCGTCCCGTGGTGGGCCTGCTGGAACCGCCCGTCGCGCCGGGTTTGCGCGCCCGGTGAACGAGCCGCGCTCGTGCCCGAACAGCTCGCTCTCGAGGAGCGACTCGGCCAGGGCCGCGCAGTGGAGCTTCACGAAGGGCCCCTTGGCGCGCGGGCTCCGCTCGTGGATCGCCGCAGCGATGAGCTCCTTGCCCGTGCCCGACTCGCCGGTGATGAGAACGCTCGCCCGCGACGGCGCGATCTGGGCGACCGTCTTGAACACCGCCTGCATCGGCGCCGAGCTGCCGATGATGTTCTCGAAGCTGTACTTCTCGGACAGGCGCGCCCGCAGCAGACCGGTCTCGGCACGCAGGCGCCGCTGCTCGAGCTCGCGCGCGACGACGACGGAGAGCTCGCCCACGTTGACCGGCTTGGCGAGGTAGTCGCGCGCCCCCGAGCGCATGGCCCGAACGGCCGTCTCGACCTCGCCGAAGGCGGTCATGACGATGACCGGAAGGTCGGCGTCGGTCTCGCGCAGCTTGGCGAGAAGCTGGAGGCCGTCCATCCCCGGCATCTTGAGATCGGTGAGCACGAGATCGGGCGCGAAGTCGGCCGCCTTGCCGAGCGCCTTGAAGGCGTCCGCCGCGGACTCGACCACGTAGCCCTCGTCTCGGAGAAGCTCGAGGAGCGCCGTCCGCGCGTTGACCTCGTCATCGACGACCAGAATTCTTCCTCTGTTTTCCACGACGCGGGGAGCTCCTCTCGACGGCGACGCTGCGACGGCCTGGTTGAAGCTGCCCATCGTACCGCCTACGCCGCTTTCCTGGCGAAGGGAACGGTGAGAACCGGGCAGGCCGCATGCTGGACGACCCGCTCGGCCACGCTTCCAAGCAGCGCGTGAGCGAGCCCGCGGCGACCGTGAGTACCGATGACGATGAGATCGGAGTTCGTTTCCCCGGCGCGCCGAACAATCTCGTTGGCCGGGCTGCCGTCGAGGCATCGGGAGTGGCACTGCAGGCCCGCGGAGGTCACGCGATCGCGGCGCCGCGCGAGCTCGAGGTCCGTGTAGGCGATGACGCTGCCCGCGTCTTCCGGATAGAGCGCTCCGAACGGAAAGTCGAGGGCGCCGAGCTCCCTCACGTACACGATCTCCAGGGAGGCGTCAGTCTGCTTGCCAAGCTCGATCGCTTGCGTGATGGCCTCGTCGCTTCCTTCGGAAAAGTCCGTGGCGACCAGAATCCTCTTCAATGAGCTCGTCATACCGACAGGTATTGCAACGGCCAGACCACACGGCGTGCGGCGGTCGAAGGCTCGGCACCGCGCACGGCCCGCAAGGAATGCGCGGTCAGTGGAGCCGCGCGCACAATCTGCGCGAAGACCGGCTCAGGAGGCGCGCCGCGCCGCGGCCGGAAGGATTCCCGCGGTCGCCAGCTGGCGCAGCGCATCTCTGGTGGCGACCTCCGGAGGCTCATCCGTATCGACCACAAGACAGGGCTGGGGATCCTGAGACGTCACAGGCTCGTACGCCCGCAGAAAGGGCTCGAGCAGGGCCTCGGTGGCGTCCGAGACCGACGGCTTCTGCCGTCGGTCGGCCAGCCGTCCGTGGAGGAGATCGGGCCGGCAGCGTGTCTCGACGAACACAAACGTCGCCTCCGCAGCGCGCGCCGCGTCTGCGGCAAGCTGGCGCCAGTGGCGGGTCGAGAAGGTCGCATCCAGGACGACGCCGCGCCCCGATTGGATCACCTGGCTGGCCCGGCGGATGATCTCCCCGTACGTCCGCTCGCGCTCGCTCTTGGCGTAGAGGGTCCCGTCCCCGCGGGACGTGGGGGGCAGGCCGGCGGAGAGCTTGCGCGTGCGGTCGGAGCTGACGACCGGGACCGCCAGCTCCCGCCCCAGCTCCGCGGCGAGACTGCTCTTCCCGCTTCCGATCACCCCGCCCACGGCGATCAGGAAGGGCCGATCAAGAGGCGGACCCGAAGACGCGCGCGCGAGCCCGAAGAAGCGGCGGGCCTCTTCCCGCTTCGAGGCGCTCATCGTGGACGACGAAGTCAATCTGGCCGACAACCTCGTCGAGGCCCTCACGGCGGCGGGGCACGAGGTCGTCGTGAGCCACACGGCGGCCGAGGCGCTCGCGCACCGCCGGCGTCTGCAGACGGCCGTTCTCGATTATCGATTGCCGGACGCGAGCGGGCTCGAGATTGCCCGCCAGCTGCGGGCGCGGGATCCATCCATCCAGATCCTCTTCATTTCGGGCCATGCGGACGGCCTGGAGGACGAGATCAAGAGCGCTCTAGGCGACGTCGACATGCTGGAGAAGCCGCTCGACACGGGCAGCGTCGTCTCCTGGGTCCAGCTGGCCGTCAAACGTTCGTCGGGCCGCTGAAAGCCCAGGCGGGCGTCAGATCTCTCGTTCGGCGCGGACCACGCCACCGTCCGCTTCTCCGATCGTGAACCCGAGTCGCGCACAGAGGCGCTGCATTCGCATGTTCGCTTCCACAATATCGGCGTAGATTCGTCCGATCCCCTCTCGGCGCGCCACTTCGATGAGACGCGAGAGAACCAGCGGGCCGACGCCGCGGCCCTGCCAGGGATCGGCGACGAGCAACGAGAACTCCGCCTCCGAGCGGGCGACCCGGTCACGACTCAGACGTCCGACAGCAACGACGGTCCTCTCTCCACCCTCGGAGCGCTGGTGCTCGGCGACCAGCGCGATCTCCCGATCGTAATCGGGAAAGCAGATGCGAAGAAGCCGCGCGTGGGCGGTGCGGGTGTCCACCTTCATCCCCTGCATGTAGCGCATCCGGACGCTCTCCTCGCTGAGCGTCCGATGAAACGCGATCAGCAGCGGCTCGTCCTCCGGTCGAATGGGCCGGATGATCAGCGGCGTTCCGTCGTGGCACGCGGCCGTTGCCACGTGCTCCGTCGGGTAGGGCCGGATGGCCGGACGGGGAAGAGCACCGTCGGCGACGGTGTCATCGTGGAGCACGATGCGGGCGTCGAGGGCCAAGAGGCCGCGCGCCGACGCCAGGAGCGGATTGACGTCGATCTCCCGGATGCGGGGTTGCTTGACGACGAGGTCGCCGAACCGGACCAGGAGCGAGGCCAGGGCGTCGAGGTCGACCGGAGCCCGCCCGCGAACGCCGGCGAGCGCATCCGAGATCCGCGTCTCGGCGATGGCCCGGCGGGCCAGCGTCATGTTGAGAGGTGGAAGCGCCAGGGTCCGGTCGCGAAACACCTCGACCAGCTCCCCGCCGGTCCCGAAGAGCAACACCGGCCCGAGCTGGGGATCGATCGAGCTGCCCAGAATGAGCTCGTAACCGTCGCGCCGGTCGACCGAGGACTGGACCGTCACGCCCAGGAAATGCCCGGCGCCAACCTTCTCCCTCACGCTGGCCTCGATCTGCCGAAAGGCGTCGCGCACGGCTGCCTCGTTGGACAGACCGAGCCTGACGCCGCCGACGTCGGTCTTGTGGGTGATCGTCCGCGACCAGAGCTTGAGCGCGACCGGAAAGCCCGCGCGTGCGCGCGGCTGCGACGGCCTCGGCCTCGTCGCGCGCCACGCGCGTGGTGGCCGTCGGAATTCCATACGCCTCCAGGATGGCCTTCGACTCGTGCTCATCGAGCAGCGTGCGGCTCTCGGCGCGCGCGGCGTCGATGATCGCCCGTGCCTCCTCCGGACGGAGGTCCGCATCAGGAAGACGCTCGGGCGTTTCGTAGAGACTGCGCAGGTTGTCCGCGTAGCGCCACATCTGGCAGAAGGTGCGCGCGGCGTCGTCCGGGAACTGGAAGGTGGGGATTCCGGCCCGATTCAAGATGTCGATTCCGGCCGCGACGTTGGCGCCCCCCATCCAGCTCGCGAGGACCGGCTTGCCGTCGACATGGGCGTGCTTGGCGAGCGCCTCCGCGGTGAGCGTCGGCTCTGTCATATCTTGGGGCGTGAGGACGACGAGCAGACCGTCGCTGGCCGGATCGTCCGCCGCCAGCGACAGCGCGGTCGCGAAGCGTGCAGGGTCAGCATCTCCCAGGATGTCGAGCGGATTGGCGTGGCTCCAGGCCGACGGAAGCACGCCATCGAGCCGGGCGCGCGTGTCGGCCCCGAGCGGCGCCAGCTCTCCGCCCCCGGCGACGAGCGCGTCGGTCGCCAGGACGCCGGGGCCCCCCGCGTTGGTCACGATGGTGAGGCGCGGACCCTGGGGGCGCGGCTGCCGGCCGAGCACGTCGGCCAGACGAAACACGTCGCCGATGTCGGTCACGCGGAGGACTCCGCTTCGCCGAAACGCCGCGTCGAGCACGGCGTCCGAGCCGGTGAGAGCCCCCGTGTGCGAGGCGGCCGCCCGGCTGGCCGCTTCGGAGCGCCCGGCCTTGATGACGATGATCGGCTTCGAGAGCGCGACCTCGCGCGCGGCGGAAATAAACGCGCGCGCGTCGCCGATTGACTCCATGTAGATCACGATGGCGCGGGTGCGCGGGTCATCGCCGAGGTAGTCGATGAGATCGCCCCACCCCACGTCGATCATCGCGCCCAACGAGACGAACGCGCTGAAGCCCACCTGCTCCCGCAGGCTCCAGTCGAGGATGGCGGTCAGGAGCGCGCCGCTCTGGCTCAAGAACGCGACGCTGCCCGGAAGGGCCATCCCCGCAGCGAAGGTGGCGTTGAGCCCAGACAGCGGGCTCATCACGCCAAGGCAGTTCGGCCCCACGATCCGCATCCGCCCCCGCCTCGCCTCGACGAGCACCTTTTGCTCGAGCAGCGGCGCCCGCCGGCCCCGTCTCGTGAAAGCCGGCCGAGATGATCACCGCCGCCGCAACGCCGCGAGCGGCGCACTCGCCCACGATCGCCGGAACGGTCGCCGCTGGCGTCACGATGACCGCCAGGTCGACGGGCGTCGGGAACGTCGGCGATCGAACGGTAGGCCGGCAGGCCGAGCACGCTGTCGTGCTTCGGGTTGACCGGATAGACCGTCCCGCCGAACGGGGACGACATCAAGTTGTGGAGCAGCGTTCGTCCGACACTGCCGGGCGCCTCGGTCGCGCCAATGACCGCCACCGAACGCGGGCGGAAGAACGGATCCAGCGGATGGGGCCCCGCCTGGCGGAGAAGATCGTGCGCCAGGGTCGTCGTCCGCGGTGTTGGCATCGGGAGTCGAGGGTGCAAGCGACGAGCCGCATCGGGCCCGTCGCGGTAAGGAGCTGCCAGATACGCAGCCCGCACTTTCTGCGCGGTTGGGTCGGGCCGCGAAAGAACTGCGCGCAACCCCAACCGAGACCGTGCGGTCATGCCGCCTGGGGTGATGGCCGGGATCTTGCTCTTTCCCGAGGCATGACCATCACTCGGCCGCTCCTCGGCATGATTTGCGCCGGCGCGATCGCCTTGTCGTGCGCAACCGGGCCCCGCTCCCGTCCAGAGTCCGCGCAACGGGTGCCCGATTCCGCGCCCGACAAACGATGGGGACTCGTTGCGGCCTGCCAGCGGAAACAGAGCGCGGAGCCGAAGAACGACCACCCGCCCGTCCGTGCGACCGCTCCAGGTCCCGTCGATCTCGACCGGCACACCCCAGTCAAGGAGAGCTCACCATGAAGCACGCAGTCATCTGGATCGATCGGAAAGAGGCGCGGATCTTCGAGGTTGACGCCGACAAGGTCGGGCAGTCAATCGTCGATTCGCCCGGCCCCCACATTCACCGTCACCCCGATGAAGTCAATCTCCGCGTCCGGAACCACCCCGATGACGAGCACCGGTACTTTCGCGAGGTCGCGCGGGCCCTGGAGGGGCGCGGCCAGGTTCTTCTGGTTGGCCCCGCGCAGACGAAGGTCCACTTCTTCCGCTACCTGCACCATCACGACCGCCCCCTCGAGGCGAGGGTCGTCGGCATCGAATCGGCGGATCACCCCACCGACGGACAGCTCGTGGCGCATCTACGGAGCTACTTTCACGAGCCGCCTCCGAGACACGGCGCCTGAACCTGAGTCTCAGCGCCGAACTGCGGGGCAGGCGCGTGTCCGGGGGCCGGCGCTTCGCGCGGGCGAAAGGACGCATCATGAGCGGTAAGCTCCGGCGATGAGAGTCGGGGTCTTCAGCGCGAAGCGATACGATCGGGAGTCGTTGCTCGAGGCGAACGCCCGGTCACCCGTTGCACACGAGCTGTCGGCAGCACGGTCGGGATCGTCGGGACGGGCACGATCGGCGCCACCTTGTCGCGCATCCTCTCCGGTTTCGGCGTCACCCTACTGGCCACCGATGTCGTCCAGAACCCGGTCTGCGCCGCGCTTGGCGTTCGCTATGTCCCGCTCGATGACCTCCTTCGTGCCGCCGACGTGGTCACCCTCCACTGCCCGCTCGTGCCTGAGACACGCCATCTCCTCGACGCCCGCCGCCTCGCCACGATGCGGCCGGGCGCCCTGGTCGTGAACACCAGCCGCGGCGCCCTCATCGACACCGCGGCCGTCGTGGACGCGCTCAAGCTGGGGCGCCTGCGCGGCCTCGCGATCGACGTCTATGAGGAGGAAGAGCGGCTCTTCTTCGAAGATCACTCGGGGGACATCGTTCAAGACGACATCTTCGCGCGCCTGCTCACCCTCCCGAACGTCATCGTCACCGGGCACCAGGCCTTCTTCACCGCACAGGCGTTGCGCGACATCGCGACCACCACCTTGGACAACATCACCCACTTCGAACGAGGCGCCGCGAGCACGAATCGGGTCGGCTAGCCGCGGCCGACGGCGACGAACAGCGACTTCTATGGCACGCGTCAGTGCCCCTTGGCCGCGCCGACGTCGCGCGAGCCGTTGCGACCTGGCACAGCGCGGATGGTGCCGGGAGGGACGGGAAGCGAATCGAGCAGCTTCATGAGGAGGTCGAAGTCGACCGGCTTGACGAGGTGGGAGTCGAAGCCGGCCTCGACCGAGCGCTGGCGGTCCTCGTCCTGCCCCCAGCCGGTCAGCGCCACAATCATCAGATTCGCGCCCCAGGGGCGTTCGCGGATGCGCCGGCAGACCTCGTAGCCATTCAGCTTGGGCAACCCGATGTCCAGCAGGATGGCGTCGGGACGAAGGCGCTCCGCCGCGTCGATCGCCTGGAGGCCGTCGTGCGCCTCGTACGTCTCCTGACCGACCTCCTCGAGCAACATGGCCAGCGACTCCGCCCCGTCGAGGTTGTCGTCCACGATGAGGATGCGGTGGCCGGCGGTCCTCGTCGGCCGATTCTCGGGGCGCGGGCCGTCGTCGCGGGCGCTCCTGCCAGGGCCGGCAGACGCACCTCGAACTCGCTCCCCCGCCCGAGCCCTTCGCTGCGCGCCGCGGTCCTCCCGCCCTGCATCTCCACCAGCGCCTTGACCAGCGTGAGGCCGATCCCCAGCCCGTCCCGCGTCCGTTCCAGCGACGTGTCTGCCTGCGCGAACATCCTGAAGAGGTGGGGAAGCTGCTCGGGCGCGATGCCGATGCCGTCGTCGCGCACCCGCACGACCGCCTCCCCGCCCGCGTGCTCGACCGTCAGCGCGATGTGGCCTCCCGGGTCGGTGAACTTGCAGGCATTGTTGAGCAGGTTCCCCAGCACCTGCGTCAACCGCACCGGATCGACGTGCAGATAGATCGGTTCGGTCGGCAGCGTCACGGTCAGCTCGTGATTGAGCCCCCCGTACTGGGCGCGCACCGCCTCCACCGCCTGCTCGACGATGGGACCGAGCTCGACCGGCTCACGGCGAAGCGCGATCTTCCCGCCCGTGACGCGGCTGAGATCGAGCAGATCGTCGACCAATCGCGCGAGCTGACGCACCTGGCGCTCGAACATGCTCAGCATGGCGCGCGCCACCTTGCCGTCGCCGTTTCCGACCCGCAGGGCGCGGACGGCATTGCTGATCGGGGCCAGCGGGTTTCGCAGCTCGTGCGCCAGCATGGCCAGGAACTCTGTCTGGCGACGGTTCGCTTCCGACAGGTCGGCCGCCACGAGCCGCAGATCGTCGGCCATCCGCCTCCGCTCGGTGACGTCCTGGCTGACCGTGGCGAAGGCGATCGGCTGGCCGGTGGCGTCCGGCAGCGTCAGCACCTTGTACGCCATCCAGCGCGCCTCGCCGGTCTTGAAGTGCCGGAAGCGGACCTCGATCTCGCCGCGGCCGCGTTCGAGCACTTCGGGCAAGAAACGCTCCACGATCGCGGAGCGATCTTCGGGGAAGAAGAAGTCCGCCACCGGCTTTTGGCGCGCCTCCTCGAGGTCCGTGAGTCCGACCAGCTCCAGCCCGGCGCGGTTGATGAAGAAGGGGATGCCCTGCAGATCGCACATGCCGACGAAGTCGTGGCTGTTCTCGACGAGCGTCACGAACTGCTGCCGACCCGCCTCGGCGCGCTTGCGGTCGGTGACGTCGATCCCCGTCGGGGCCGCGTAGAGGACCTTCCCTGTCTCATCCTTGATCGGCACGATCGTGACGTCCGCGATCCGCTGGCTGCCGTCGCCGACGAAGTAAGGCATCTCGGCGCGAAACGTCGCGCCGGCGATGGCCTGCTCGAACCCAGCGCGGATCTGGTGCGTCAGCACTGCCGAAGGCGCCCACCAGGGGCCCTCCCAGAACGGCTTTCCAAGGACCTGCTCGCGAGTGAAGCCGCACCCTTCCCACGACAGCCGGTTGGCCGCGACGAGGGTCCCGTCCAGCTCCATGAGGCCGGCGAAGAGCGCGCCTTGCTCGAAGAACGCCTGGAACTTGGCGTTGGCGGCGGCCGTCTCGGCCAGCAACTCCCGCTCGCGCTCCTCGGTCCGCCGCTGCCGGGTGACGTCGCGGACCACCTTGGAGGCGCCGACGATGTTGCCGGCCTCGTCATTGATGGGCGATACGGTGAGCGACACCCGGATGCGCCGGCCGTCCTTGCGCACGCGCTCGGTCTCGAAGTGGTCGATGCGCCGTCCAGCCTTGAGCGTCTTGATGATGTGGTCCTCCTCGGCGAGGCACTCCCGCGGGATGACCAGTGAGATGTGGCGCCCGACGGCCTCCTCGGCCGTGTAGCCGAACAGGCGTTCGGCGGCGGCGTTCCAGCTCTGGATGATCCCGCCCAGCGATTTGCTGATGATGCCGTCGTCAGAGGACTCCACGATCGACGCCAGCCGCCGGGCCGTCAAAAGCTGGCTCGCCTTTTCCTGCGCCTCGCGCCGCTGGGCGGTCACGTCCCGGAAGATCAGCACGCATCCCGAGACCTGACCCTGCTCGTCGCGGATCGGTGAGGCGCGGTCGTCGATCGGAACCTCGCCGCCGTGCTTGCGGACGAGCACGGTGTGGTTGGCCAGCCCGACCGCGCCCCGCTCCAGCGCCCGGGGGACGGGGTTCGCGACCGGCTGCCGTGTCTCTTCGTTGACGATGAGGAACACCGCCTGCACCGACTGCCCGATGGCCTCCTTGGCGGTCCAGCCGGTCAAGAGCTCGGCCACGCCGTTCAGGTAGGTGATGCGCCCTTTGGTGTCGGTGGTGATGACGGCGTCGCCGATGCTCGCCAGCGTCACGCGCAGCGTGTCGCGCTGTTGATTGGCGCGCGCCTTCGCCGCGCGCATGGCCTCGCCGATGGCAATGATGAGGCTGCAGGTGAAGAGATAGGCGATCATCCCAACCACGTCCGCCGAGCTGGCGAAATTGAAGGTTCCGCGCGGCGGGATGAAGAAGAACGAGAAAGCGAAGTAGCCGAAAACGGCGATGATCGCGGCTGGCAGGTAGCCCGCCACCCAGACGCTGGCGGCGACCGCGCCGAAGGAGGTCACCAGCGGGAGCGAATTGCCCAGCAGAGGATCGAGCAACCAGCGGACGAGCACCGCCAAGACGAACGCGGCGATCGCCAGCGTGTAGCCCTTCAGGCGTGTGCGCACGCTCTCCTCCCACGGAGAACCTAGGGGCGATCCGTTCGGGCTGCAGACGCCCACGCGGAAATCAGGGCGCTTCGGAGGGTGCAGGGCGCTGCCCCAGCACCAATCTTCCCGGTCAGCGTTTTCGGGAGGTGCCTCGCCGCGGCGATTTGACCGCCCGTCGGGTCGGGACGACCATCGGCGTGTGCGCAAGAGCCACCTCGCGATCGGCCTGCTCGCGACCGCTGGCTTCTGCGCCATCCTCTGGCTCGGCCGCGGGCGCACGCCCGAAGAGCGGCCCCCGCGGCCCGTCGAGCGGCCGGCGCCGACGCCGCCTGTCGCCGCCCTGCCCCCGCCCGGGCCCGAGCCGACGCCGGCGCCCGGCGAGATCAGCGTCCTGACGCTGCTCCACGAGATGGTCGACCTCGACCACCTCGCGCGGCTCCCCGGCGCGCGCTTCGCGGCCGGTCAGGCGGCGAGCACGGACCGGCGGTCGAAGCGGCCCACCGACGCCGACGGGTGGTTCGCCAACGACGACTTCGTGACCGACAGCGAGGCGAACCTCGTCCGCGTCGAAACCGCCCCCGACGGCGGCAAGCGCTACGTTTTGCTCGACGCCGCCGGACCAGGCGCGCTGGTGCGAATCTGGAGCGCCAACCCCACCGGGACGCTGCGCATCTACGTCGACGGCGACGCACGACCGGCGCTCGAGGCACCCATGGCCGCGCTGCTGTCGGGCGCAGTCTCCCCGTTCGTCGCGCCGTTCGGTCAGATCACGGCGCGCGGCTACAGCCTCTACTTCCCGATTCCCTACCGCAGCCACTGCGTCGTCACCGTCGACAGCATCGTCTCGCCCGATCCGTTCAACGGACGCCCGACCGCGAAGCTCTACTACCAGATCGGGTACCGAGCCTACCGCCCCTCGGCCGCCGGCGATCTTCGCCCCTATGCCTCGACCGAGCTGGCGCGGGCCGGCGGCGCGATCGCGCGGACCGCGGTCCTCTTGCGCGACGGGCTGTCAGCTCCAGGGTCCCGGCCCGGCCGGCGGACGATCGCGCTGCCGGCGGCGACGCTCGATCGGGAGCACCCGGCCTCGCTGACGGTGGCGGCGCCCGCCGGCGGCGGGCGCCTCACCGAGCTGCGTCTGGCGACCAGCGAGCGTGCCCCCGACAAGCTCCGCTCGATGACGCTCACGCTCGCCTTCGACGGTGACGAGACCGTGTCCGCCCCGCTGGTCGCGTTCTTCGGGACCGGTCCCGACATCGTCCCCTACCGCTCGCTGCCGATGATCATCGAGCCCGATGGCACGCTGGTCTGCCGATTCCCGATGCCGTTTCGGGAGCGCGCGGTGCTCTACGTGTCTCGGGACGGCAGCGGGACCGCCGAGCTCCACGGCAGCGTCGTCGTCGACGCTGTGGCCTTTGACGCGGCCTCGATGCTCTTCCGCGCGACCTGGAGGCCGCGCGCGGTGCTTCCGACCCGACCGCTTCAGGACTGGCACATCGCGACGCTCGAGGGGACGGGGCAACAGGTCGGAACGCTCCTCGATGTGGAGAACCCTCCCGGCGTCTCCTGGTGGGGCGAAGGGGACGAGAAGATCTTCGTCGACGGCGAGTCGTTCCCCAGCCTGTTCGGCACCGGCACCGAGGACTACTTCGGCTACGCCTGGTCGCAGGCCGAGACCTTCGCGCACGCCTACCACGCCCAGACGCGGGCGCCCCCGAGCGGCTTCGCCGGTCTCTTTTCGATGAATCGCTTCCTCGTGCTCGACCCCGTCCCCTTCGAGCGCTCGCTGCGCTTCGACCTGGAGATCTGGCACTGGTCAGACACGTCGATCGCCGCCGACGCGATCCTCTACTGGTACGCCCGTCCCGGGGCCCGCGACGACCGCCCGCGCGCCGAGTGAGGGATCTGCGTACACCTATCCGTCGGCCGCCGCAGGCCTCACAATGTCTTCGTGGATCGAAACCTGGCGCTCGAGGTGGTTCGGGTCACCGAGGCGGCGGCGCTGGCGGCCGCGCGCTTCGTCGGCCGCGGCGATCGGGAGGGGGCCGACCGCGCGGCCACGGAGGCGATGCGGAAGACGTTCAGCTTCGTGCACCTGCGCGGGCGGGTCGTCATCGGCGAAGGGGAGCGCGACGAGGCGCCGATGCTCTACATCGGCGAGCCGGTCGGGGACGGCGCCAGCGATGCGCCGGAGGTCGACATCGCCGTCGATCCGCTGGAGGGGACGAACCTGGTCGCGGACGGGTCGACCGACGCGCTGGCCGTGGTCGCCATGGCGGAGCACGGTCAGTTCCTCAACGCCCCGGACACCTACATGGACAAGATCGCCGTCGGTCCCGAGGCGAAGGGCGCGATCGACATCCGCCGGAGCGCCACGCACAACCTCGCGGCCGTCGCCGAGGCCAAGCGGGTCGAGGTGGGCGATCTGACGGTCGTGATCCTCGATCGTCCCCGCCACGCGGCGCTGATCGCCGAGGTGCGAGCGACGGGCGCCCGGATCCGCCTCATCTCCGACGGAGACGTCGGCGGCGCCCTGGCCACCGCCGAGCCCTCGACGGGGGTCGACGTCCTGCTCGGCATCGGCGGCGCGCCGGAGGGGGTGCTCGCCGCGGCTGCGCTGCGTTGCATGGGAGGCGAGATGCAGGGGGTGCTAAAGCCGCGTAACCCCGAGGAGCGCGATCGGGCGATCGCCATGGGGATCGCCGATCTCGATCACGTGTTCGCGATCGACGAGCTCGCGCGCGGCGACGTCATGTTCGCGGCGACCGGCGTCACCGACGGATTTCTCCTCCGCGGCGTCCGCTTCACCGCGACCGGCGCGGACACCAATTCGATCGTCATGCGGTCGCGCTCTGGCAGCGTCCGGTTTCTCCAGACGCGCCACCGCTTCGAGGGGCACCCGGTTTACGGGGCTGCCGCCAACCACCGCTAGGCGCGGAGCACCCTCAGGCAAGCGTGCTCAGTTGGTCGCGACCGGCAGGGGGCTCGTCACGCAGACCGAACCTCCAGCGTCGCTGGGAGCGCAGGTGGCGTTGACGCCCGGGGGGCAGGAGATGCGCGGGCAGGAGACGGGTTGCGCGTTTCCGCAGCCGGCCGCGTCCCACTCCGTCCGGATGGCGTCGAGGACGCTGCTGTCGGTGACGAACTCGTTGCAGCCCGAGAGGCACGGCGAGAGCGACGGGGGGACCGACGTCGCGCACTGGCCAGCGGCGCCGGGCGTGCAGCTCCTGGCGCCGATCAACACGGCCGCGTACTCGGAGGCGAGCGTCTCGCAGGCGCCAGGGCCACCATCCACCGCCGAGCCCCCTGCCCCGCTGGTTCCGCCGGTGGCGCCGTCGCCGCCCGCGCCGCTGGTCCCGCCGGTCCCCGACACGTAAGAACAGAAGCCGGCGCTGCCGCCGTCGGTCGGGACGCAGGTGGTGTTGAGCGCGGCTGGACAAAGAAGAGCGCAGGGCGGCTCTGGCGTCGCGCAGCCAGCCGCCTGCCAGGCACTCTGGATCGTGGCGAGCGCCGAATCGTCGGTGACGTAGATCGGGCATGAGCAGCCGGACAGAGCTCCGCCGACAATCTGCTGGCACTGGCCGCTTTCCCCGACCTGACAGCTCTCGGCGGCGGTGAGAGCCGACCGATATTCAGCCGCCAGCGTGTTGCAGACGGCCACGACGCT
This sequence comes from uncultured Pseudomonadota bacterium, assembly GCA_963819375.1. Classification (GTDB taxonomy): domain Bacteria; phylum Myxococcota_A; class Polyangia; order Fen-1088; family Fen-1088; genus JADGRB01. The sequence continues at coordinate 1,292,216 of CAWFVU010000002.1, forward strand.
CCCGCCAGAGCCACCGGCGCCCGGACCGGAGCCTCCAGTGGCGCCCCCGGTGGCTGTTCCAGCGCCGCCCGTCCCGGTCTTGTCCGTCGTCAGCGACTGGCCGCAGCCGCCGAGCGCCGCAGCCACCAGGATCGAGAGCATGAGAGACGATCGCATGCCGACCGTCGAAGCAAGCGGCGGACCAGGATGCAAGGCCACAAACCGCGTGGCGTTCACGCAAGAAACCTCAAAATTCTGAGGCTCCGCATGCGAGGGCGTCCGACCCGGGGCCGAAGGGGGAGCTCACGGTCGCGAGCACTTGCGGCGGTCTCGCCGCCGACAGCTGTGCGTCGCAGCCGACCAAGGCCACAGCGACGGCCACGATCACCAGGACCGGGAACAAGATCGTGAGCGCGAGCAGTCGGATCCCAGAGTCGGTCATCTCTTCTCCTGTCGAATCTGCTGCCTGGTGTCGAGCTCCGGCTGTATCCGTCACCGATTCCTCGTCGATGGCCGACACCAGGGCGCCCTGGTCCGGCGTGGCGCGCTGCCAACCGGGCTCGCTTTGAGTGACGGATGTGGTCCATTCTGGGCACCAGCAGAGTCGGGAAATGGCGCAGCGTTCGGTGATTCCTCAAGAACCGCGAGAGCAGCTGCCGGCGATGCCGCCGGCCCTGACCTTCGCGCAGATGTTCGAGAGCTACTTCGTGTTCGTATGGCGGACGGCGCGCCGACTGGGAGTCCCGGAGCCGCATCTGGATGACGTGGTTCAAGAGACCTTCATGGTCGCCTACCGGCGGCGAGAAGACTTCGAGGGGCGCTCCTCGCTCAAGACGTGGTTGTACGGGATCGCCTTCAACGTGGTCCGCGCCCATCGGCGCGAGCTCGGCGCCAAGTACCCTGCCGCGCTGAGCGCGGAGCAGCGCACCGATCCGGGTCTGCTCGCCGACGGCGCCGATGGCCCGCAAGAATCGGTTGCCAAGCGAGAGGCTGCCCGCTTCGTCGATGGCTTCGTGCGACAGCTCAACGAGGACCAGCGCGATGTCTTCGTGCTGGCCGAGCTGGAGGAGCTGAGCGCCCCGGAGATCGCCACCGTGCTCGGCGCACCCCTCAACACGGTGTACTCGCGCCTCCGGCTGGCGCGGGCCGAGTTCGGGAAGGCCGTCGCCCGCCACCGCGCTCGAGACGAGCGGAGGAGCCCATGATGGACCTGAGCAACGAAGCACGCACTCTCATCGCGCTCGCGCGTGACGCTCACGATCCCGGCGACGATGACCGGGCGCGGGTGCGAGCGGCGCTGGCGTCGCGGATCGGCGTGGCGGCGGGGCTCGGGCTGGCGGCGGGGCTGGGCGCGGCCGCCAAAACCACGGCGACGACGGCGACCACGGCGACGGCCGGGGCCGGCGCGGGGATGACCGCGGGGGCGGTGGGCGCAGGCGTCGGGGCGTTGAAGGTGGTCGGCGCCGCGCTGGTCGTCTCGGCGACGCTGGGTGCGGGCGCGGCGGCGGTCCATCACGCCCGACGCGCTCCAGTCGCCCGGGTTGCCGTCGTCGACAAGGCGTCCCCGCCGAGCCCACGCCGAAGTGCGACGATTGCCGCGGCGAACGCCTGGCCGGCTGTTCCCGAGGCGGCCCCGCCCGAGGTGCCCGAGGCGGCGCCCCCCCAGCCGTCGCTGCCCGCGACCGACCCGAATCAACAGAGCGCGAAGACGGCCCCGTTGGTCGCGCGTCCCACCGTTTCGAGCGTGGGTAAGCAGCCGCCGACCGCGCCCGCAATCGTGCCGACCCCGAAGGCGGCGCTCGGCGACGTCGGTGGCGTGCACGCCGCGCCCGCCGCACCATCTGCGCCCGCCGCACGACCATCTGCGCCCGCCGCACGACCATCTGCGCCCGCCGTGGCCGACGAGGCCAGCCTGTTTCACGACGGGGTCGTCGCGCTGCGGTCCGGCCAGGCGGCCCGCGCCCTGGTCCTGTTCGATTTCCACGCGCGCCTGTATCCGAACGGCGTGCTGGCCGAGGAACGCGAGGCGGAGCGCGCGTTGGCGCTGGCCGATCTCGGCCGCAGCACCGAGGCGCGCGCGGCCATCGACCGGTTTCTGCAGGCCCACCCCACATCACCCCTGGCGGCGCGCCTGCTTGCGCGCGCGCGCCTGCTCGACCCCGCCGAGGCCAAGGCCGGCTCGACCAACGAGCCGGGCCGGCCTGTCACTCAGCCCTGAAAGGTTCGACCGCACCAGGGGGGCGCACCCGCTCCGGTGGTTCCAGGCTCCAGGCCGCGGCGCCGGCGGGATCATCGATGTCGACGCGCCCACAGCCGCCCGGCGGGACCAGCCGTTGGGAACTTACCGAACTTTCCGTGACAATCGCGGCCGGGCCGCGACAATCAGTGCAGAAGGCAGCCCTGGTTCACCCGGGATTGGGCACATCGCGTCAGGTGCCTCCAGTTAGCCTGGTCACGCGATTGAACCTAGCTCGTCGAATGCCTGGGTCCCCTTGAAGGAGCAGCTCCCATGATGAGATCGATGAGATCGAAGGTTCACTTCGCCGTTGTTGCGACCTCCATGGCCGTCCTAGGTTGCGCCTCCGGGGGTACGACCAGTTCCGAGGGCACGACCGGCACGGGCGGCACGGGCGGCACGACCGGTTCGGGCGGCACGACCGGCACGGGCGGCGCGACCGGCTCCGGCGGTACAACCGGTTCCGGCGGTACGACCGGCTCCGGCGGGACGATCGGCTCCGGCGGCACCACGGGTACGGGCGGGCGCGGCGGCACGAACGGCTCTGCCGGGACGACCGGCACGGGCGGACGCGGCGGCACGAACGGCACCGCCGGGACGACCGGTGCGGCCGGGCGCGGCGGTACGAACGGCACCGCTGGCGCGACGGGCACGGGCGGCTCCAGCATCGACGGAGGGTCGACGGTCGACTGCACGGCCACCCTGCCGACCGGCGGGACCACGAAGACCGGAACCAACATCAACGGTACGTCGGACGGCCTCAATTACGGCATCTGGACGAATGGGAGCGGCGGCAGCATCACCGTCTTTCCCAATGCGCACGCGTTTTCCGCCTCCTGGAGCAACAGCATGGACTTCCTGGCCCACGTCGGCCTGGATTTCAACACCCCCAAGGACTACACCGCCTACGGGACCGTTTCGGCGGACTTCGTCGAGTCGAAGACGGGAACCTCCGGCAGCTTCTCGTCGATCGGAATGTACGGGTGGATGCACAGCCCCTGTGTCGAGTGGTACATCAACGAAGACTCGTTCACCGGTCTCGCACCGAGGGGAAGCGTCACGGCCGTCATTGACGGGGCGACGTACTACTTGACCACCAGCACGACGACCGGAACGGGTGGCGCCAACGCCTGCGAATCCGGTCACACGGGCGGTTGGACCAACATGACGAGCACCCGGGCCAAGGCTCGGCAATGCGGAACGGTGACCGTCAGCGACCACTTCGCAGCGTGGGCGAAGCAGGGCTGGAACCTGGGGAGCCTGGCTTCGGTCCACATCAACGTAGAGGTAGGCGGCGGCACCGGGAGCATCGACTTCCCGGTGGCGAACGTGACGACCACCAGCAAGTGACCTTGCGACCCGCGGCCGAGCTGGCGACGGAACACGCTATAATCGCCTCATGCGCGTGATCGCGGGTAAGGTGAAGAATGGCGTCGTCGTTCCGGAGGATCACGATGCTCTGGTCGAGGGCGCGACGGTCAGCGTCGTCGCCAACGATGGCGAGGCCGTGTTCACCGCTCCCCCTGATGACGAAGTGGCGCTCCTGGCGGCCTTGGCGGAGGACGCGGGGACCATTACGGGTGAAGACCTTCTCGATCGTCTGAAGTGACCCGCCCAGTCCGGTTTCGGCGCTCGGCCGCCGAACAGGTCGAGAAGGCGCATAACTGGTGGCGTGACCATCGGCCAGCGGCACGGTTTGCCGTTCGAGATGAATTGGCTCGCGCCGCCGCGCTGATCGCTGTTCAACCCGGCCTTGGGGCTCCCGCCACGAACGCTCGCTTGACCGGTGTTCGACGACTCCTGCTCTCGCGTATTGGCTACTGGATCTACTATCGCGAGACCAACGACGGCATCGATGTTCTCGCCTTCTGGCACGTCAGCCGAAGCCCGCAACCGCAAGCACCGTGATGGCGTCGGCAACCCAAATGAACGTGACCTCGAAGAAGACGAAGCACCTTCATCTCGCTCCCGAGGAGTGGAAGGCCTGTTTTCCTGAACGGGCGGCGAAAGCCGTGCGACCGCGCGCCGCCGCACGGCCCCGCAAGCGAACAACTGCTCGTCAACCAAGCTGACGGCGGTGCTAAGGTACGCGCCGTGAAACCCAGTCCGCGCCGCTCACGCCCGCTGCGCGCGGTCCTGGTTTGCGCTTTGTTCGCCGCCACCAGTGGCTGCGGTGGGGGCCCAGATCCGATCAACGTCTCGGTCGCGGTGGACACCACCTTGACCCACCAGACGCTGGAGGGCTTCGGCGCCGCGACCGCCTACCAGGCCTATCTCCTGGCCGGCCGGACCGACGACATCTTCCAGGTTCTCTTCGTCGACTCCGGTCTCGACATCCTGCGCCTCGGGAACTGGTACCAGAACCAGGGCCAGACCGACACGGCCACGACTCCCTTCAACGACAACGACGAGGTGCAGATCGTCCAGAAGGCCACCGCCGCGCGCGGGGGCACACCTCCCAAGATCCTCATGTCCTCCTGGACGCCACCTGCGTACCTCAAGAGCAACGGCGTGACCAAGCCCCCCTTCGGCAGCGGCGCCAGCGTTCCCGCCGGCACCCTCATTCAGAACGGCGGCGCGTATGCCTACGCGGATTTCGGCGACTGGTGGGCTCGTTCCCTGCAGGCCTACGCGACCGCGGGGGTGGTGCCCGACTGGGTCAGCATTCAGAACGAACCCGACTTCTTTACCAACCAATGGGAGACGTGCGTCTTCGGCCCCACCGAAGGCGCCACCGTGGCCGGCATCGCGGCCGCGGGGTACGGGCAAGCCTTGGATGCCGTCTCCGGCGCGATCGGAGCCGCAACCCTGGCCGCGCCGCCCGTCCTGCTCGGACCGGAGACCACCGGGTTCAGCGGCAACGTCGTGCAGCAGTACCTGGACGGCCTCGATCCCTCCAAGCTGGGCGGGATCGCCCATCACCTGTACGGCATCCCCGGGGACAATCCAGGGCCTGACGCGTTCAATGGGTCACTGGGCGACCTCGCCAGATCGGGCGCCGCGGAGGGCCTGCCGACCTTCATGACGGAATACTCGCCCAACGCCCCCACGATGTTCGACACCGCCTGGCTCATCAACAACGCGCTCACGGTCGAGAACGCCTCGGCCTACCTCTACTGGGAGCTGGTCTGGAACAACACGACGCCGGCGACCGGGCTCGTGTCGATCGCGGGCCCATCTCCGAGCGCGTCGTACACCGTCACCGACCTCTATTACGCGCTCAAGCACTTCGCGCGCTGGACGGATCCCGGCTGGGTTCGGGTCGATGCGACCTCCTCGGTTTCCGCCGTCCGGACGTCGGCCTTCGTGAGCCCTGACGGGACCAGCCTCACCCTGCTGCTCCTCAACAGCGGCACCGAGGACCACACGGTCTCGGTCAGCCCGGGCGCCTTCCCGTTCGGCACGCTCACCGTCTATCGCAGCTCGGGCGACAGCGAGCGCACCGCCGTCGTCGCGCCCGAGAGCGACGGCAGCATCGCGCTCCCCTCTCGCGCGATCGCGACCGTCACCTACACACCCTAGGCGCCCGGCTCACGCGCCCGCGATCGGGCCAACGCCCGGAGCGGGTGTCGAGTCGGGACGCAGATCACATCAAGGCCGGCTATCCTTGCCGGGTGTCCGTACCGCCGTTTGTCGCGATCGATCACGTCCAGCTCGCCATCCCGCCAGGCGGCGAGCCGGCGGCCCGTCGATTCTACGGAGAGCTGCTGGGGCTCACTGAAGTCCCGAAGCCCCCCGCGCCCGCCGCGCGGGGCGGCTGCTGGTTCGAGAGCGGCGAGGTGAAGATTCACCTCGGCGTCGAGGACGACTTCCGCCCCGCCCGCAAGGCGCACCCCGCGCTGCGCTGCCGCGACTACGCGGGCCTGGTGGCGCGCCTGGCGGCGGCGGGCATCGAGGTGCGTGTCGCGGTGGACGTTCCAGGCGTCACCCGCTGCCACGTGGACGATCCTTTCGGCAACCGCATCGAGATCGTCGAGGCTCAGAGGGAGTCGAGGTACGCGACGAGGTCGGAGAGCTGAGCCTGCGTGAGCGTCGAGGTCACGCCGTGCTGATCGCCCCCGCCGCAGGAGCCGAAGCGATCGGCGAGCGTGGCGGCGCAGCCGTCATGTAGATAAGGAGCGGTGTAGGCCAGCCCGACGAGCGACGGGACCTTGAACGTTCCGCCGGTCCCGACGTCCAGATTGGTTCGATTGTCGGTCAGCTGGGCCCCGGTGTGGCAGAGCGCGCAGCCGTGCGTGGTGTCGGTGAAGACCGCCTGGCCCCGCGCGACGGCGTCGGGATCGCTGACCACCCCGGGCAGGGGCGGAATGGCGTTCATCCACGACTGGGTCGCCGTGACCTGGTTCGTTGCGAGAATGGGGCCGCCCATGCGCTGGTTGTAGACGGTGGTCACGAGCGCGTCGAACGACGCGAGATCGCCGTCCCAGTGGTAGGGCGCGCGCCCGCTGATGCCGCCGGCAACAGTCATCGTGCGGCGCGGCCCTTCCGTGTCGAAGTTCCAGGTCCGCCCGTCCTCTTGCCCCTCCATGTGGCACGAGGCGCAGGCGATCCCGTTGCCGGTGTTGGCGTGGAAGATCTCGTGACCGATGTCGGCGCGGCTGACCCCGGAGAGCGAGATGACCACGCCCGTCTGCGGGATCTGGAGGGTCGCCGGCTCGCGCGTCTGGACGATGATCCGGTTGCTCCCATCGAACCCGACCGCCTCGGGTTCGCCCCTCGGCTGAGGACAGCTCGGCGGGGGCACGGACGGGGGCGGGCAGGCGACGGGGTTGAACATCGCGGCGACCGGGTTCGGGCCGTGAACACCGTCGGGACAGCAACTGAAATGGCCGTGGTCAGTGAGGTCCGCGTAGCTCGAGACGAACAGCGACTGGACCAGCCCGTTGTGGGCGTTGCCCGCGGCCACCACCGCCACCGTGCCGCCGTCGCTGGAGATCGCGAAGTCGACCGGAAGCACCATCCCCGGGATGGGCGGCGTGAGCGGAGGCGACATGCCCGGCGCGATCGGGGTGAGCGCGGGATGGACCAAACCGGCGCAGGGATCGCTCGATCCGTAGCCGCTCGAGCCCCCGCCGGCCCCTCCAACCCCGGGCAGACTCCCTCGTCCGCCGACCATCACCGTACCGGTGGTGCCGCGCTGGTGCAGCAGGACCGCGCCGCCGCCCGGTTGAGCGCGCATCCGCCAGGCCGTGGAAGGCGTGAACGTGTCTCCGAGCCGTGCCGAAGGATCGGCGTAGTTGGGGAGCACGATCGTCGACGTGACGGTGCCGTTGCCGTCGACGACCAAGACCTGGGCGGACCGGAACTGGCTCACGAGCAGCGTGTCGCCGTCGACCACGACGTCCCGCAGGTCGCGCGGCAGCTGCAGCGTCCGCGTGGCGGCCCCGCCCGCCGCCGGGAACGAGACCAGCTCGCCCCCCATGCAGGCCACGTGCACGAGATCGGTCGCCGGATCGTAAGCCACCCCGCGTGGGATCGGACAGGCCGCTCGGCGCGCCAGGATCGTCCCCGCCACCGGATCGATCGTCACCAGCGCGCCCCCGCGGCGGAGGATGACGTGAACATGGCCGGCAGCGTCGGCGACCAATCGGCCGGGCTCGTCGTGTGGCTGGAGCGCGATGCTGGCCGTCACCGTGTTGGTGGAGAGGTCGGCGACCGCAATCGTGTCGCGGTCTGGATCGGCGGCGACCGCGGTGATGCCGTCGGGAAGGATCGCCAGCGTCCCGCCGCTGATGGCCGGCGGCGGATCGGCGGCAGACACCGAGGTGTCGAAGTTCGGGGGGTTGAACGACACGCTCCCGGGGAAGAGCCCCGCGTCGGGGCCGTTCGACGGCATCGGCATCACCTCCCCGGGATTCGAGCCGGCGCAGCCGCCGGATGCGGCCGCGAGGCCGACGGCCAGCGCCGTGAGCAGGCGGCAAACTTCACGGGGCGAAGCGAAGGTCGTGGTGGCCATGGAGAGCTCCTTACCGAGGGCTGGACGTTCAGCCCTCCTAGTGTCGCCGGCGAGGGAAATCCGTTTGGGTTTCTTCGAGCAAGCCGCGCCCCCGGTCGCCCACCATCCTTGATGGTCGCCCGAGCGCAGGCGACCAACCGCGATCGGAATGTCAGACCACCCGTTCGAGGTGAGCGGTTTCTCCGCATTCCTGGGCATGACCTCGCAGCATCCTGCAACGCTCGAACCAAATGGCCCTGCGGCCCGACCGTTGTGATCGTGCGGCCCGCGAAGGAGCCAGGCGTCACTTTGGATCTGCGCCGATCTGCGTCCAGACGAGGTCCCAGCGCTCCTTGAAATACGGATCGACGGTTGCCCCGCGGCACTTCTCGAGCAGCGCGCGCGCCTCCGCGTTCGACCCCCGGGCGGCCGACAGCTCCGCGAGGCGAAGAGAGATCCACTGCTGGTAGCTGGGGTCGCGAAAAGACCGCCCACGCTGCTGGCGGAGAACCCGTTCGGCCTCGGCGTTCTTCTTCAACTCCTGGAGGGCGGCGCCCAGCCAATAGCGATTGGCGCCGACGTCGGGAAGGGCGCGCAGCTGCGCCAGCTCGGCGCTCCCCCCCGTCGTGGTCTGGAACACGCGCTGAAAGATGGCCTGAGGAGATTGCCTGTCCGGATTGGACGGCGCGAACCGAAATCGGGCAGGCTCTGTCGGGGGCACCGGCTCGTTGTCGGAGACGTACGCCGTCGCGGGATCGGGCGCAGGCGCGTGCATCCAGTCGCCGCACTTCAGGTCGGCCGACGACCCCCATCCGCCCAGGAACCGAATCTTGCTCATCGGGATCGCTCGCCCGCCGCGGAGCGCGTTCCCCCGGTGGACGCTCCAGTGAATGTGCTTGGCGCCCGGCCCGCCGGTGTTCCCTTCGATGCCGATCGGCTGGCCACGCCTGACCACCTGTCCCGCGTCGACCAGGATCGCCGAGAGGTGCAGGTACTGCGTGTAGAGGTCGGGCCCATGCTGGACCCGGACGTAGTTTCCATCACCAGCGTTGCAGAACCAGGCCCCGACAGGGTCGGTCAGGCTCGCGCTCCCGCAGCCCCCCCAGAAGTAGGCGACCCCGTCGGCGCTGGCGACCACCACGTGCGGCGCCTCGAACGCCGGCGAGGCCAGGGAGAATCCAAAGCGCTCCGCGGGAGCGCAGGCGTTGTTGATGCGCAGTCTCGGGTGGCGGAAGTCGTCGTTGACGCAGTAGAGGCGCTCGCCTTTGGCGACCGGGAGCGAGAGGTCAATCTCCGCGGAGGCGGGGAACGGCTCGCACTCCCCGCGCGCGGGGCACTTGTCCGGGGTCCCGGCTGCGGTGCACATCTGACCGGCCGGACAGTCCTGGGCCTCTGTCGAACAGTCGGCCACGAGCAGCATCACCCACAGGCCTGACGCGAGCATGGGGGCATCGTACCCCGTCAGCTCCGGGCGCAGTTGCGCCCTGCTGCCAGGTTTGAGACGATCGCGGCGGTGAAGGTGCTCCGACTGGGTGTGGGGATCGGCGCGTTGACGCTGGCTGGCTCGCTGCTCGGCTGTGGAGGTGGAGGCCCGAGCGGCCTCCCGCCGCCCGGAATCATGCCGGCGCCCGAGAGCTGCGCGACGGTCGACCCTTGCGGCGGCGACCTGACGGGCACCTGGAAGGTCCTCGGCGGCTGCCTCACCCCGGCCGGGCTCGCCAACCCGGGATGCGCTCAGATTCAGCTTCTGACCCTGAACTTCCGGGGCACCGTGACGTTCAATCCGGACATGACCTTCACGACCACGGACTTCACCGAGGACCGCGCCGAGGTCGACACCACGCCGCTCAGCTGCTGGACGGGCTACCGGTACATGAACATGACCTGCGCCGACGAGGACCAGAGCCTGAAGTCGAACGTGGGCCACGGAGGGATTTTGAGCTACGCCAACTGCGCGGGGTCGACGACCGCGTGCGCCTGCACCATCGCGGAGACGGAGCACACGGTGATCGGAGACTCGGGCACCTATAGCCTCCAGGGGAACCAGATCGGCTTCACCGAGCCATCGGGCGACGCCTTGAACGACGGTTTTTCTTACTGCGTGCAGGATGGCCTTCTTCATCTGACGGGGGCCGGCACGTCGGTCGACAGCACGGGGGCCCAGACGACCACCGTCTACAGCGACATCGTCGCGCAGAAGCAGTAGCCGCCCCCGGAAGGACCACGAGCGTGGAAGAGCTGACCTGTCCCGCACCCCTGGAGGTCCCCCGCGAGCTGGCCGCGCCGAGCCCAGGCTATCGACGGCGGGTCGCGCTGGCGTTCGTGGCGCTGCTCTCGTTCATCGCCGTCTACGCGGCGCTCACCGGGTGGTTCGTCTGGTCGGCCTGGCGGATCGGCGTCGGCGCGTTCAGCGAGGGAGGTCAGGAGAGCCTGGCGTTCCTGCTGGCGCTGCCGCTGGCGTTCCTGGCGTTCTTCATGCTGAAGGCGCTGTTCTTTCGCGCGAGATCGAGCACCGCGAGCGCGATCGAGATCGACGCCGCCGCCGAGCCGCGCCTCTTCGCGTTCCTTCACCGGATCGCGGACCAGGCGGGCGCCCCCCGGCCCCACCGGGTGTTCCTCTCCGGCCGGGTGAACGCCGGTGTCTTCTACGACTTTTCGATCCTCAACCTCATCTTCCCGTCGAGGAAGAACCTCGACATCGGCCTGGGGCTCGTCAATGTGCTCACGCTGGGGGAGCTGCGTGCGGTGTTCGCGCACGAGTTCGGGCACTTCGCGCAGGGCGCGATGGCTGTGGGTCGCTGGGTGTTCGTCGCCCAGCGCGTGGCCGCGCACATCGTCCACAAGCGCGACGGCCTCGACCGGCTCCTGCACGGCCTCTCGGTGATGGACATCCGGATCGCCTGGCTCGGCTGGATCATGCGTCTCGTCGTCTGGGCCTTGCGCGCGGTTCTCGACACCGTCTTCTCCGGCGTGGTGCGCGCCCAGCGCGCCCTCGACCACGAGATGGAGCGACAGGCGGACCTGGTGGCGGTCACGCTGACGGGCAGCGACGCCCTGGTGAACGCGCTGCACAAGCTGGGGGCCGCGGACACGGCCTGGGACCGCGCCCTCGGCATCGCGGCGGACAGGCACGCCAAGGGCGAGCTCGTCGACGATCTGTTTGCCATGCAGTCGCGCGTGCTCGAGCACGATCGCCGCGTGCTGGCTGACGAGACCCACGGCGTGGTACCGCCGCTCCCCGCCGAGGGGCGCGCTCGACACCGGCTGTTCGAGGAGCGCATCGCCAATCCCCCCCGCATGTGGTCGTCGCATCCGCCCAACCGGGAGCGCGAGGACAACATCAAGCGCAGCTATGTCCCCTGCGACTTCGACGATCGTTCGGCCTGGATCGTGTTCGGCGACGCCGACGCGGCCCGGGCGCGCTCGACGGAGGCGACGCTCGCGGCGTTGCCCAAGCCCCAGGACGAGGCGCGAAAGCTGACGCGCGCGGAGAGCCTGGCGGCCGTCGACGCCTCCTTCGACCGCGCCTTCCTCGATCCCCGCTACCGCGGCGCCTACCTCGGACGGTCGGCGGTCCGCGGCGCCAAGACGCCCGCGGACCTGTACCTGCCGTCCGACGCCGCGCGCGCGTTGCCGCTCGAGCAGCTCTACCCGGAGAGTCTGCGCGGCGCGCTCGAGCGGTGGAAGAGCCGGGAGTCCGAGTTCCGCGCGCTCCAGGGGCTGCAGCGGGGGTTCCTCCAATCGAACGGCGCGGACATCAAGTTCCGCGGCGAGGTCCTGCGACGGCGCGAGCTCGGGGCGACGCTCGAGGCCGTGCGGATCGAATGCGCGGACGCGCGCGCGGCGCTCGCCGAGCGCGACCGCGAGCACCGCAGCGCCCATCTGGCCGCCGCCGAGCGCATCGGTCAGGGCTGGCCCGAGCACCTGCGCGGTCTCGCGGCGCTTCTGCACTACGCCGACCACACGGCAGCGGATCTGCGCGACGCCCGCGGCGCCCTGGCGAACGCCGTCGCCATCGCGGCGGCCGACGGACGCGTCAGCTCGTCCGACCGGTACAGGGTCGCCGCCGCGGGCGCCGACGTCCACGGGGCGATGGAGGCCATCTGGGAGCAGCGCGCCCAGGTCCGCCTGCCCGCCGACATCGCCGCTGCCCTCGGCGTGGAGACGTGGCCCAAGGCCTTGCCCGACGACTTCAAGCTCTCCCTCCCCAACCCGGACCGGCTCGGCCACTGGCTCGAGGTGGTCGACAGCTGGCTCGATGGCTTCCTCGGGCCGCTCACCGCCCTCGAGCGCTGCACGCTCGAGGCCCTGCTGAAGGCCGAGGCCAAGGTGGCGGAGCTCGCGCGGGCTCCCTCCACGATGACGCCCGCGCCCTCGCCCGCCGCCGCCCCCGCGACGTACCCGACGCTCGTCCCCGGATCCGAGCGCGAGCGCCAGTGGCACCTCGGCTGGTGGGAGCGCTTCCAGATCGCGGACGGGTTTCTCCCCTCGCTGGCCCGCTTCGCCGTGGCCGGCGCGCTGGTCACGGGCATGATTCTCCTCGGAATGTCGGTGGGTGACTCGCGCATCGTCATCTACAACGGCCTCGGCCGCGACGTCGTCGTCCACCTCGGGGCCGAGCGGCACGAGTTGACCGCGTTTGCCAAGGCATCGGTCGACGGCGTGACCGAGCGCCGGCTTCACATCGCCGCCGAGACGACGGCCGGCGAGCCGATCGAGGCGTTCGACGTCACGCTGGACCGCACCTTCCAGCAGTACGTCTACGACGTCGCCGGCGCGGCGCCGCTCGTGCGCTGGACGGCCGTCTACGGCAGGCTGGCCGGGGCGCCGGCGCGTCAGCTCGGCGCCCCGCGCTGGAGCACCAGCGACGCGAAGCTGATGTTCGAACAGCCCCCGCGCAGCGTATCGACCCAGGGTGGTCTCGGAACGACCATGTCCGTCCTCACCGCCTTCGCCGACGGCCCCTCCGCGCAGGTGCTCGAGTCGCTGCACGATCCAGGGACGCGCGCGCAGCTGGCGCGCCTGCACGCGATCTGGGACGGGCCCGACCGCCCGAACACCAGCGATTGGTTGCACGAGGCGTACGCGCTGCCCGACTTCGCGGAGATCGTGCGGGCGCGTCTCGGGCGCGATCCACACGACGTTCCCGCCATGCGCGCCGAACAGGACCAGCCGGACGCAGCCGCGAAGGCCGACGCGTGCGCGCGCCAGACGCGCCTCGCGCAGGCGAGCCCCGACGACGGCGATCTCCTCTACCTCGCGATCCGCTGCCGGCCCCACGACGCCGCGCGCGACGAGGCCGACCTGGCGGCGCAGGCGCAGGCACCCCACAGCGTCTGGCTCGCGTACGCCGCCGGATTCATCCACGCGCACCGCTCCGAATGGAAGGAGGCGCTCGCCTGCTGGGCGGTCGCCCGAGGGAGCGAGGCCCTGGCGGTGCGGGCGGCGATGGAGAGCGCGCGCGTGATGCGGGTCCTCGGCCCCGGGCTCGACAACGATTTGCAGAGCCTCGCGCAGCAGTTCGTCGACCTGCGCAACTACCTGGCGCTCGAGACCAACAGCGGGACGGAGCCGATCCAGGGCTCGGCGATCGCCTACGTCAAGCTCGCGAGCGGCGCTCTCGCCGAGGCCGTCGAGGCGGCCGGGGACGACACCTTCACCCGCGCGCGCATCGTCCGCCTGGTCGCCGCCTCGCGCGGCGCCACCGCCGCGCAGATCGCCGCCGCCGCCGCCCTGCCCCCCGACGCCGGCCTCGACGACCACACGATCTGGCCCGCCATCGGCCTCGCCCTGCGCGACCAGCAGGACGCCACCGCCCTGCTGGCCCGCGTGAAGGACCTCGTCGCCCCCGACGCGGTCGCCGGCGTCGAGGCGTTCTTGCACCCCGACCGGATGGTCAAGGACAAGCCGGCCACGCTGGCCGCCATCTCGTCGCTCGACCCGGTCGACCGCGGGCACGCCTACCTCGTCGGCAGCATCATCCTGGGCGACGCCGCCCCCGAGAGCTGGCGCGCCGAGGCGCGCGCGCTGCTGTTCGCTCCCGAAAGACCATTTCTGTAGGTCTGCGGCTTTTGTCCGGCGGTGTCGATCCCCATGCAGATTCTCCTCGAAAGAAATGCGGCGGAGCCCGTTGTTGGGATCAGGATCAACGACGACTCGATGCCAGGCTCATCGCGAGACCTGGCGTATCGTTGACCCCGAGGAGACTTCCATGTCGAACTTGCACATCGGATCCGCCTCCACGCCCTACACGCACTCACTGCGTGTGACGCTCTCGCTGGGCTCGGGCAAGGTGGCGGTCTTGAAGGCCCTGCGTGTCGCGATGAAGGCGCCAGCGCCACCCGCGTCGCCGCCGGCCAAGAACGGCTCGGGGTTCTGGTTCGAGGTTCGGGACAAGGATGGCGCGCTGCTGTATCACCGGCCCATTCCGCACGGCAGCTTGGACGGCATCGAGGTCTTCGATGATCCTCAGGGAGGGACGATCCGCCGCGTCCCGGTTGCCAAGGCCGATCCGCAGATCGAGCTGATCATTCCGGATCTCCCCGCGGCGACCGAGTTCACGCTGCACGGCCCGGAGCGTCTTTCGGAGCGTCGCAAACCAAGCGCCGTACTGGATCGACGGCAGATGGAGCACTTGCGCAGCTTGGCGCAGGACGGACGTACGCCATGAGCACGGCGGATGGGTACGTCGTCGGCTCGCACAAGATCGTCGACCACGGGCCGAACTCGCAACGCTTCAATCTCGTGATCATGGGAGACGGTTACACGGCGTCACAGCTGGCGCAGTTCGAAACGGACACGAACACATTTATCAACACCTTGCGAACAACGGCCCCGTATCCCGATCTGTGGTGCGGATTCAATGTGTTTCGAATCGACGTCGTCTCGACGGAGAGCGGCGCTGACGATCCCGGCACGTGCGGCGATGGCTCGACCGGCTCGGGCGCGACCCCCAAGACCTACTTCGATGCGACCTTTTGCAGCGGCGGAAGCGCTCGACGCCTTTTGAGCTGCAACGACGACACGGCGCAAGACGTCGCGAACACCTACGTGCCTGAGAATCACCTCACGATGGTCATCGTCAACTCCAGCGAATATGGCGGCTCCAGCGACGGCCGGGTGGCCAAGCTCTCGACCAATGCGCAATCGGCGGAGATTGCCATTCACGAGATGGGCCATCTCGCCTTCGCTTTTGCCGACGAGTACGACTGCTGGACCTGCGTTGCTGGCGAGACGGGGCGTGATCACTTCTCGGGCGCCGAGCCTTCCCAGCCCAATGTCACGATCGACACCAACCCTGACACCATCAAGTGGAAGGCGCAGCTCACCTCGGCCACCGATGCTCTGCCGACGACGGCGAACGCCGACTGCACACAACGGGATACACAGGCCAATCCCAAGAGCGCGAGCTATGTCGGCGCCTACGAGGGAGCGGACTACTACCACTGCGGTTGCTATCGACCGTCCTTCAACTGTCGAATGCGCGCGCTGGGGAACCCGTTCTGCGCAGTGTGCCAGGCCGTCATTCGCCAAACGCTGGCGCCGTTCCTGCCGGCCGAGCTGCTGACGCTGACGACGCCGAGCATCGCCTTTACCAACGTTCCGGAGGGTCTGGGCGGCGTTGGTGTGACGACCTACCGGGCGATTGTCTTCGAGGTCGTCACCTGCGGCACCAGAACATTTCGCATGACGGCCGGGCCGACGGGGGGATTCGGGACGCCCTTCGGCACCCAGGTGGCGGTCAGCGCAAACGACGCCGACCCGATTGCGGAGGCGCGCCTGTGGCTCTCCTATACCTCGACGACGGCGGGCTCGACGAGCCACGGAACGGTCACGGTCCAGTGCGTGGAGACTGGGCAGAGCTTTACGATCAACATCGACGCCAACACCGTGGCGCGCCCGAAGAGCGCGGTGGCGCTGGTGCTGGATCACTCCGGCAGCATGCAGGACGACGCCGGAGACGGCGTCACGAAGGCGGACACGTTGCGCGAGGCTTGCACTATTTTCGTCGAGGCCATGCTGGACAACGACGGTCTGGCCATCGTGCGTTTCGACGACACCGCACAGACACTCATGGGGGTGACGCCGGTTGGCCCCGCCGTGGTGGGCGCGGGCCGCATCGCTGCGAACGCCCACATCACGGGGACCGAGCTCGATCCCGCAGGGGACACCTCGATCGGCGCGGGGGTGGTTGCGGGAAAGGCCGCGCTCGATGCAGCCCAGGCGACGGCATCGCCGCCCTACGACGTGCTGGCGATGCTGGTGCTGACGGATGGGGAGGAGAACACCGCGCCGATGCTGGCCGACGTGGGGAGTAGCATCACGGCGAACACCTTCGCGATCGGGCTGGGACAGCCGGAGAACATCAGCACGGCGGCGCTGAATACGCTGACGCAGAACCACAACGGCTATCTCCTGGTCACGGGAACGCTGACCTCGGATCAGTCGACCCGACTGAACAAGTACTTCGTGCAGGTGCTCGCCGGGGTGACGAACGCGAACGTCGTGCTCGATCCGCATGGCGTCTTGACGGGAGGTGCCGTTCACAAGATCCCGTTCCAGATCGCGGAGACCGAGTACGGCCTCGATGTCTTCGCACTGACCGAAACGCCCTGGGCGCTGGACTTCGCGCTCGAGACACCGGATGGCGACCTCATCGATCCGGCGTCGACGTCGCTCCTCACCAACGTGCAATACGTACAAACGGGCGCGATGGCCTACTACCGGCTGTCGCTCCCGGGGATCGCGGCGAAGCCGGCAGGCAGCCACGCTGGGGTATGGAACGCGGTGCTGAAGGTCGGGAACAGGGGCATCGGATATCGAAACAGCTACGTCGCCGGCGGCTCCAAGGCGAGCGTCAGCTACGATCTCGTCGTCCATTGCTACTCGAACCTCCTGTTCAACGCCCGCGCCGTACAGAGCGGCTTTACGCCCGGCGCCGCGGTGAGCGTCTACGCGAGCCTGCTCGAGTACGCCGTCCCGGTCGAACACCGGGCGTCGTGTTGGGCGGAGGTGACCCGGCCGGACGGCAGTGCGTTCACCCTGGCGATGCCGGAGGGCGATCCTGGACGATTCACCGGCCAATTCATGACGACGCTTCCTGGTCTCTACACCATGCGCGTCCGCTCGGTCGGCGCGACGTTCCTGGGCGTGCCATTCCAAAGGGAGCAAACGCTCACCGGAGCGGTCTACGCGGGCGCCGACACCCCGCCTCGAACAGGAGGAGGTGGATCTCCGTCCTGGTGTCAGCTGTTGAAGTGCCTCATCCAGGACCAGGTATTGGATCGTGAGCTGCTGGCGCGTCTTCAGAAAGCCGGCGTCAACCTCGAGGGGCTCCTGAAGTGCCTTGAAACGCAGTGCGGAGGCGATCAGAAGCCGCGCAGATAGTCTGCGTGGGCGCGCTGCTCAGGCGTAGGGCGTGCCTGCCATCGCCGCTTTGAGGCCGACGGTCCCCTGGTCGACAATCGCGAGAAAGGCGGCCCTGGCCTTCTTTGTGTTTCGACTCCGGTGAAAGGTCTGGTGCGCCTGGATGAGGGCCACGGTCCAGGTCGCCAGGAGCAAACCGGCTGCCAGCTCGGCGGCGCGATCGGTCGGTTTTCGTCCCACGCATTCGGAAAGCGCCACCGCCACGACCTGCGCCAGCTCGTCACGGATCGCCCTCGCCCGAGCCTTGAGGGTTTCGCTCCTCTCGATCGTCGCGATGTAGCCTCGGCTCGCAGCAGTGAATCTGACGAGAGGGCTCTGCTCCGCAGCGAGCCGATGGGCGAGCAGGCGCAACGTCTCGATCGGGGCGACGCGAGGATCGCGCTGCCGCACGGCCTCGCGCAAGAGCGCGCGGGCCTCCTCGTCGCGATCGAAGAACATGTCCTCCTTGCGGGGGAAGTGGTTGAACACCGTCATCCGTCCAACGTCAGCGGCGGCCGCGATCTCGTCCACCGTCACCTGCTCGAAGCCCCGCTCGAGGAAGAGGCGCGTGGCGGCGGTGGAGATGCCTTGTCGCGTGGCGAGGCGCTTGCGCGATCGACGGTCGGAGGGCCTTGAGCCTTGAACAATCATGTACTGAGTATATATTGGGACATCGTACATGAATACCCTGATCTCCGACGTGATCGTCGCCGGGGCCGGCCCGGTCGGCCTGTTCCTCGCCTGCGAGCTGCGGCGCGCGAAGCTCTCCGTGCTGGTGCTCGAACAGTTGGAGGACCCACACGCGCCGCTGAAGCGGCTCCCGTTTGGAATGCGCGGCCTCTGGGGTCCGAGCATCGAAGCCTTCTACCGGCGCGGCCTCCTGGAACAGATCGCGTCGCAACCTCGCGCCGACGCGAGCGGCCCCGGCCAGCCGAGACCTGGCTCGATGGCGTCTGGCGCGGACCGCCGCGGGCCGGCCGGCCACTTCGCCGGTATCCAGTTCGACCACGGCCACATCGATTCGTCGCGGTGGAGGTACCGGCTCCCGGGCCCCGCCGACACCCAGCTGGGGGCCGAGATGGAGCATCTCGAGCGCGTCCTCGCCGCGCGCGCTCTCTCCGTCGGAGTCGAGATCGCGCGCGGCCACGGTGTCGAAGGCTTCGACGCGTCGAACGATGAGGTCATCGTCCGCGCCGGCGAGCGGCGCTTTCGCGCGCGCTTTGTCGTCGGTTGCGACGGCGGCCGCAGCACCGTCCGCAAGCAAGGTGGCTTTGACTTCGTCGGGACCGAGCCTGAATTCACGGGATATTCGGTGGAGGTCGAGCTCGCCGACCCTTCGATGCTCCCCCTTGGCCGTCATTACACGCCGGCGGGGATGTACACCCAGTGGCAGCCGGGGGTGATCGGGATGGCCGACTTCGACGGCGGCGCAGCCCATCGCGTTCACCCGATCACGTGCGCGCACGTCCAGGCGGTCTTGCGGCGCGTCTCCTGCACGGACGTCACCGTGACGGCGTTGCACCTCGCCTCGACCTGGACCGACCGCTCGAAGCAAGCGACGACCTACCGCAAGGGCCGGGTGCTGCTGGCGGGCGACGCGGCGCACATTCATTCGCCGCTCGGCGGACAGGGCCTCAACCTCGGGCTTGGAGACGCCATGAACCTCGGGTGGAAGCTGGCGGCGACCATCCGGGGCGATGCCCCGGATGGTTTGCTCGACAGCTACACCACGGAGCGGCATCCGATCGGGGCGCGCATCCTCGATTGGACCCGGGCCCAGGTCGCGCTGATGCGACCCAGCTCTCGCGCGCTCCAGGCCGTTTTCCGCGACCTCATCGCCACGCGCGACGGCGCGACCTACTTCGCCGAACGTGTCTGGGGGGTGTCCCTCCGCTACGACCTCGGCGATGGACAGCCCGACGACCACCCGTTGCTCGGCCGCAGCTGTCCGGACTTCGAGCTCGCGGACGGAACGAGAGTCGGCACCCTCCTCCGAGATGGAGGCGGACTGCTGCTGGACTTCGACCGCCAGGCGTCGCTCCGGGCGCTCGACGGCCTGTGGGGCGACCAGGTCAGGTACGTGGCGACCGACGCCAAGGATCGCCTAGGCCTCCGCGCCCTGCTCGTGCGTCCCGATGGGTTCGTTGCCTGGGCGACCGACACGCCGCCCGGTCCCGAGGAGGTCACACGCGCCGCGGCGAGGTGGTTCGGGACACACTGATGATCGCGGTGTCTCTCATTCGCGTCTCGACGCGCCGTCCAGGCGCCTGTCCAGCACTGGAACTACTGGTTTCACGTCCGCAAGAGTCGTGGTCAAATCAGCATGGCGGCCGCAGCGGTTAGGGCGGACGACACAGGCGGCCTTCAAAGGAGGAGACGATGCGGAGCTTGCGGGGCATGTCGATCACGTTGGTCATCCTGGCGACCGGATTCGCGGGCGCGTGCGGCGGCGGAAGTGACGTCGGTTCGTACTCGGGCGTCGTGTCGTGCACGATCTCCGAATCAGCAGGGGAGGGAGTTCTCATCCAGCTCTGTGAGGACGTGACCGGGTACAGCGCCCAGCAGGCGCAGCAGGTCGTGCAGGGTTGCTCCCAGATGCTCAGCCTGCCGGACGCGGGCGTGAGCGCCGAGGTGCATGGCTCTTTCCAGCCCTGCTCGCACGTTCACGCGCTCGGCGGTTGCAAGATCACGATGAGCGGCCTCTCCGTCACTGAGTGGTATTACGACGACGGCAGCGGCCTGCAGACCTCCGCCAGCATTCAGACCATCTGCGCGGGGATCGGCGCCAGCTTCGTTCCCGCCTAGCCGGTAAATGACCGATCGGTTTCGACGGGACACGACATGACGAAGTCAGTGCGCGCGACGCTGGTGCTCGCCTCGGTGCTCTCGTTGGTCGATTGCGGTGGCGGCCGAGGGACTCGTGATGGCGCTGCCGGCGGCGCGGCCGCGGGCGGCGCCGGTGGCGTCGCTGGAACTGGCGGTGCTGGTGGCTTCGCGGGGGCTGGTGGCTTCGCGGGGGCTGGTGGCTTCGCGGGGGCTGGTGGCTTCGCGGGTGCCGACGGCGCTGCTGGGGCGGCCGGCGGCTTCGCGGGCGCGGGCGGTGTCGGCGGCGCGACGGACGGCGGAACAGATGCCCCGCCGGACAGCGGAGCGCCCTGCGATCCGGACGCCGGCGCGGGGACCTGGCGCTTGCTCGGGGCGCCGCTCAGCGTCTCTGCCTCGGGCGCGCTGCTGCCCGCGATGGCGTTGCTTCCCGACGGAAGCCCGGTGGTGGCGTGGACGGACTCGGCCCAGACCTATACGCAGGTCTGGACACCGGGCGGTTGCGACGGCGCCTGGGAGGCGATGGGGCCGCCGGTCACCGGGAACACTGCGGCGCTGCTCGTCCCCCCGGGCAGCGACAAGCCGCTGCGCGCCTGGGTCTCGAACGACCAGTCACCGGTCTTGACGGTCGAGCGCTGGAACGGAACGGCATTCGAGGCGTTGGGCGCGCCGTTCCCGACGCAGAACCGAGCGATTGGCTCGCCCGCAATGGTGGCCGACGCGAGCGGCAATCCGATCCTTGCCTGGGTCGACGGGATCAACGGCCTCAGTCCAAACGTCCAGGTCGCCCAATGGAACGGGAGCGGCTGGGTGATGCTGAGCCCTGCGGCGGGCGTTCTGGGGGCCCGCGTATCCGGGGGCGTGCCGCGCGCGCTGTCGCTGGCGATCACCCCGGACGGTCTACCGGTGGCCGCCTGGCCCGCGTTGTCTTACGTGACCACGGTGGCGCAGTTCGTCTCCGGCACGACTTGGACGATGCTCGGAACGGCGCCCGCCGTCGACTTCGGGAGCGGCGCGGTGAACGGCCCGCTCGTGCGCATCAACGGAGCGGGCGACATTTTCCTCGCCTCGATCGCGCGCGTCGGCGGCCTGTTTCACGTCTCGGCGGCGCGCTTCGATGGCAGCGCCTGGCAGGCGCTCGGAGGCCCCTTGATCTCCGCCGGTGCGGCCGAGGACTACGACATGACCATCGATGGTTCCGGCGCCCCAATCGTCGCTGACTCGGAGTATGTCCTGGCCGAGTCGAGCGATCGGCTGTTCAGCTATCGCTGGAACGGCGCCACCTGGCAGGCGCCTGCGCCCGGCGTCACCGCCGCACCGCCGCCCCAGAGCTACGTCACCGATCCGACGATCGCGGTCGATCGGAGCGGGCGCCTCGTCGCCGCCTGGCGCCACGGGACGACAGGCGTGGCGGCCATCGCTGTCGCACGCTACCAGCCGTGACCGAACGGGCTCCGGACACCCTGGCCGACCAGCCGCCGCGCGGAGCCGGCTAGACTCACGAGATGTCCGAACCCGTCCGCTACGAGGCGCGCGATGGCATCGGCGTCATCACGCTCGATCGGCCTGACAACCGCAACAGCATGACCCCCGAGCTGCTGGACGCGTTCGCGCGCGCCAGCGCCGCCGCGCGCGCCGACGGTGACATCCGCGTGCTGGTCGTGACCGGCACCGGCCGCTGCTTCTCGGCCGGCGCGGACTTCACCGCCGGGGTGCAACGCGGAGGGGACGACCTGGCGCCGCATGAGCGGAGCTACGCGATGTACGAGCCGTTTCTCTCGCTGCTCGACGTCGAGGTGCCGATCATCGGCGCGCTCAACGGCCACGCCGTGGGCGGCGGCTTTGGGCTGGCGCTGGTCTGCGACCTCCGGATCGCCGCCCTGGAGGCGAAGTACGGCGCGAACTTCGTGGCGCTGGGGCTGGCGCCAGGCATGGCGATCAGCCACCTCTTGCCGCGGCTCGTCGGCCTTGCGCGGGCCTCGGAGCTGCTGTTCACGGGGCGCCTGGTCGACGGCGCGGAGGCCGAGCGGCTCGGCATCGTCAACCGCGCGGTGGCGTCGGCGCAGGTGATGGACGAGGCGATGGAGCTCTCCCGCGCGATCGCCGCCAACGCACCGTTCGCGGTGCGCGCCACGAAGGCCGCGCTGCGGCGCGGTCTCGGCCTGGAGCCGCGCGCGGCCGCCCGCGCCGAGGCCTACGATCAGGCGGCCAGCTTGACGACGGACGACGCGCGCGAGGGAATGTCCGCGCTCCTGGCCAAGCGCAAGCCGGTCTTCACCGGGCGCTGACCGTCATCGGGCGAGCAGCTGTCTCGCCGCCCGGTGGCCGCTGGCGATGGCGCCGTGGACGGTCCCGTTCTGACCGTCGGACTCGGTCGCCTCGCCTGCGAAGAAGAGGGTCCCCTCGATGGGAACGGCGAGCTCGGTCCCCGCGTCGCTGCCGCCCACGCCGGCATAGCTGTAGGCGCCGCGGGCGAACGGGTCCGCCAGCCAGTCGTGACAAAAGCCGCCGCGCAGATCCTGGCGCAGCCGGCCCGCGTCGGCGCCGAGCGCCGCGGCCAGCGCGGCGACCGCCGCGTCCACCCGCGCGGCGCCCCCCAGCTGGCCGAGCGCCCGCGCGTTGCGGCCTCCCGCCCAACCCGTGACGACCGGAAACGGCGGCGGCCGGCTGACCCACCAGACGGGGAACGGCGGCTCGCCCGTCAGCAGGAAGCCGCCCGGGGGGAAGCGGTCAGGCGCCACCCAGGCGTCGCTGGCGAGGCAGAGGCTCACCCGCTCCGCGTCGCCCATCTCCAGCCGCCCGATCGCGTCTTCCTTTTCGGGGAGCCTCGGCGAAAAACCGATCGCCCCGGCCTTGAGCACGGCGAGCGGCACGGTGACGATGAGCTGCGGCCCCGTGAGCTCCTCACCCGCGGAGGTCCGGACGACGACGCGCCGGCGTTCCCAGCTGACGGCGCTGACGACGGTGTTGAGCCGCACGTCGCAGAGCCCGGGGTCGATGCGCTGAAAGATGGCGGCGACCAGGCCGTCGTAGCCGCCCACGAACCGAAACTGGCGGTTGGCCCCGGGGCGCTCGTCAGCGGCCGTGTTCTTGAGCAGCGACCGGACGCTGATGCGGGCCGGATCGGCCGCGTGGTATCCCTCGACGAGCCCCAGGCACTGCGCCTTGATCTCGGGCGCGACGTCCACCCGATCGACGAGGTGCCGGAAGGATTCGTCGGGTCCATCCGCCGAAGCGTGGGCGAGCACGACGTCCATGGCCGAGAAGAAGTCGGCGGGCCCGTCCTGGTCCACCTCCGCGGTGCGGGGCGCGCCGCGGTCGGTCTCCCGCAGCGGCAAGGCGGCCTCGCGCGCCACGCTCAGGGTCTCCTCGACGGCGCCGTGCACGAACTCGGCCCCCAGCTCGACCGGCCCGTCCGGCGTGTGGTGCGTCAAGACCCGGCCGCCCAGCCGAGCGCGCGCCTCCAGCACGAGCACGCGCACGCCGGCCGCGGTGAGATCGCGCGCCGCGGTCAGCCCGGCGACCCCGGCGCCGATGACGAGGACCTCCGGCGGCGCCTTCATGGCGTATCCTCGCAGCTGGAACCTGCGCTATGGGCGAACCCGTGAAGCTGGAGCAACTCGAATCCTCCGAGGGAGAGACCTTCCGGCAACTCTACGCCATCTACGCCGCGTCGATCGCCGCCCGTGAGCAGAAACGCGAGGGCTGGATCGCCGCCATGATCGGCGCCGCCGACTATCGCGTCTGGGTGGCGAAGGCCGGCGGCCTCGTGCGCGGGTTCAGCATTCTGTTCGTGCCGGCGGCCGGCGGGTTCGCGCTGCTCGAGTACATGGCGGTCGCGCCGGCAGAGCGCAATCATGGGATGGGCGCCGAGCTGTTCCGGCAGACCGTGGGGCAGGCCGTGACGCCCGAGGGGCACAAGCTCCCCGTGCTGCTGGAGGTCGACTCGGACCGGGAGGCCTCGAGCGACCGCGCCCTCCGGACGCGCCGGGAGCGCTTCTACCGGCGGCTCGGTTGCCTCCGGCTCGCGGGGCTTCGTTACCTCATGCCGCTCGCCGGCGAGGGTGCGCCGCCCGAGATGGACCTTCTCATCTACCCAGCAGCCCCGCTCAGCCGCCTGCCGCGAAGCGAGGTCCCGCGAAGCGAGGTCCCGCGAAGCGAGGTCAAACGCTGGCTCGAGATCATCTATCGCGACGTCTATCACTGCCCGCCGGACGACCCGCGCCTCGCGCAGATGCTGGCCCCCCTGCCCGATCCCGTGTTGCTCGACTGAACGAAAGAGAGGAGATGAGACATGGAGAGTGGAGCCGCCTCGTTGGTGACCTGGAGCAAGGCCGGCGTGATCGCCGAGGCCCTGGGGTCGCTGGGGATCGTGTTCACCCTTTTCTATTCGGTGTGGAGCTTCACGACGACCCTTCGCGACGCCTACTATGCCGAGCTCGACCGCGTGTACTTCGAGCTGCTGAAGATCGGGCTCGAGCGGCCGGAGCTGCTCTCCTTCCCCACCTCGCCCGATCCGGCCAAGGCGCGCGAGTACGGCGCCTACGCGTTCATGGTCTGGAACTTCGTGGAGACCATCTTCGACCGCTGCCAGGGCTGGTCGAAGCGACGCCTGCGCGAGACCTGGTACCCGATCATCGCCGCCGAAAACGCCCTGCACCGCCAGTGGTTCGACCTGCCCGACAACCGCCGCCGGTTCAAGCAGCGCTTCGTCCAGTTCGTCGAGGCCCAGTACCCGCTGTCGACCGCGGCGCGCCCGTCTCCCGGGATCGGCGAGCGGCGGGCCTCGGAGACCTCCGCGGGCTGAGCCGCCAATAGCCGGTGCTCAGCCCTCTGCAGGCGACGATGAGCCCTGCCAAGGTCGCGAGACGCTGGCAATAATCTGAACGGAATTCCGCTCTCGTCTTGCCCGGAGAGCACTCGGGCTTACGTTTGGCGAAATGCTTAGCTTTCAGGGCTCGCACCTATTGCGCATCGTCGCGGTCAGCTGGATCGCTCTCTGCGCTGCCGGGTGCGGCAGCCATTCGAGCGCGCCGCTCGCCGACGGGTCGGTCCACGACGGCCGCAACGACGCCCCGGCGGTCGCCTGCAGCGGCACCAACAAGATGAGCGGGCCCAACGGCGCCGCTTGCGGGTGCGACGGGGACTGCGCCAGTGGGTTCTGCGTCGACGGCGTCTGCTGCAACAGCGCCTGCACTGAAACGTGCAAGTCCTGCAACACCGCGGGCGCGCCGGGGAGCTGCGCGTTCGTGCCGGCCGGCGGGGCGCCCCGCAGCGCCGGCCTCTGCCCGGCCTCGGACCCGTCGACCTGCGGCCTCGACGGGACGTGCGACGGCGCCGGCGCCTGCCGAAGCTTCGTCCTCGGAACGACCTGCACGCCGGGGTCCTGTAACGGCGCGCAGGTCAGCGGAGGCCGGGTCTGCGACGGTCAGGGGACCTGCACCGCCGGGCCGACCGTCATCTGCGCGCCATTCAACTGCGATGCGACCGGCGGCGCCTGCGCGGTGACCTGCGCCTCCGACACCGATTGCGTCGGCTCGAAGTGCGTGAACGGCAGCTGCGGTCCCAAGCCGCCGGGCGCCGTCTGCACCGCCGGGTCGCAGTGCGCCTCGGGCTTCTGCGCCGACGGCGTCTGTTGCAACATCGCCTGCACCGGCCCCTGCGTCAGCTGCGCGCAGCCGGGGCGAATGGGGACCTGCGGGCCGACCACGCTGGGCGCCGCCGATCCCCACGGCCTCTGCGCGCGCAGCCCGGCGTCGAGCTGCGGGCAGTCGGGAGTCTGCGACGGGATCGGAGGGTGCTCCAAGTACTCCGCGCAGACCGTCTGCGTGGCCCCGTCGTGCAGCGGCAACCGACTCAACACCGCCGGGACCTGCGACGGCATCGGCTCCTGTCGAGCGCCCGGCGTGCAGGATTGCGACCCGTTCCAGTGCGTCGACGGCGCCTGCGTGAGCCATTGCCAGACCGACGCCGACTGCGTCAGCGGCCACAGCTGCGTCAACGGCACCTGCGGTCCGAAGTCGAACGGGCGGACCTGCGCCGGCGCCGGCGAGTGCGCCAGCGGCTTCTGCGTCGACGGCGTCTGCTGCGCCGACGCCTGCCAGGGGGCCTGCCGCAGCTGCGCGCTCCCCTCCGCGCTGGGGACCTGCCAGCCGATCGCCGCCGGCGCCGCCGATCCGCGCGCGACGTGCGTCGATCAAAAGGCCGCTTCGTGCGGGACCGACGGCACCTGCGACGGCGCGGGCGGTTGCCGCAAGTACGCGGCCGGGACCGTCTGCGCGGCCGAAACGTGTGCAGGCGGCATCTACACGCCGGCGGCCAGCTGCGACGCCACCGGCAACTGCGCCGCCCCCGACGCCATCACCTGCGCGCCCTACACCTGCAACGGCTCCAGGTGCTTCGCCTCCTGCGCCACCAGCGCCGAGTGCTCGCCCGGGAAGGTCTGCGCGGCCAGCTCCTGCGGCCTCAAGCCGAGCGGCGCCTCCTGCTCGACCAACGTCGAATGCCTCTCGGCCACCTGCGCGCAGGGGATCTGCTGCGCGACGGCCTGTACGGGCTCGTGCCGCTCGTGCGCGCTGGCCGGCTCGCTGGGCCTCTGCACCGACGTGCCGACCGGGACGCCCGACCCGGCGGGCGGTTGCAATGACCAGGGCGCTGCCAGCTGCGGCACGAACGGCAAGTGCGCGGCCGGCGCTTGCCAGAAGTACGTGCAGGGGACGTCGTGCGTGGCGGCCACCTGCCCGACCAGCGGCGCGACCTTCACCGCGAGCGCCAGCTGCGACGGCGCCGGGACCTGCGTCAAGCCGGCCGCGACGTCGTGCGCCCCCTACATCTGCGGCGCTGCCGCCTGCAAGGCGACGTGCACCTCGAACGCCGACTGCGTGGCCCCGGCCGTCTGCACCGGCGGCTCGTGCGGGCTGAAGTCGACCGGCGCGGCCTGTGCCGGGGGCGCCGAGTGCGCGACCGGGATCTGCGCGCAGGGGACCTGTTGCGCCACCGCCTGCGCGTCGACCTGCATGTCGTGCGCGCTGACCGGCAGCGCCGGCAGCTGCACGCCGGTCCCGGCCGGGAGCGCCGATCCGGCCAACAGGTGCGCCGCGCAGCCGGCCGCGACCTGCGGCACCACCGGCTTCTGCGACGGCGCGGGGGCGTGTCAGCTGTACGCGGCCGGCACCCAGTGCGCGGCGCCGACCTGCCCGACGGGGACGACCACCGCGACGCTGGCGCGCACTTGCAACGGAGCCGGCGTCATGCCAGCCGGCGAGCACCCAGAGCTGCGCCCCCTTCGCCTGCAACGGGACCGCCTGCGTCGCGGTCTGCAGCAAGGACGGCGACTGCGCGCCCGGCAACGTCTGCACCGGCGGCTCGTGCGGTCTCAAGCGGCTCGGCCAGGCCTGCGCGATGGGGAGCGAGTGCGAGGGGGAAGCTGCGTCGACGGCGTCTGCTGCGGGACCGCCAGCTGCGGGACGTGCGCCGCCTGCAACGTCGCCGGGTCGGCCGGCACCTGCACCCCCGTGGCCGCGGGGACGAAGGAGCCGCACGGCGGCTGCACCGCGGCGCCCCCCTGCGGGTTCGACGGCACCTGCAACGGCGCCGGCGCCTGCCGGTCGGCGGCGGCCGGGACCAGCTGCGGCGCGCCCTCGTGCACCGCCGGCACCGCCGCCCGCGCCGGCAGCTGCGACGGCGCCGGCACCTGCAAGCAGACGACGGCCGCCTGCGCGCCGTATGTCTGCGGCGGCAACGCCTGCCTGACCATGTGCATGACCGACGCCGACTGCGTGGCGGGCGACACCTGTCAGTCGAAGAGCTGCACCAACCTCTCGCCGAGCGGCACCGCCTGCACCGCCGACACGACCTGCGCCAGCGGTCACTGCACCGAGGGCGTCTGCTGCGGATCGTCCAACTGCGGCAGCTGCAGCTCGTGCGCAGTGGCCGGAAAGCAGGGGACGTGCACCGCGGTCCCGAGCGGCGGCGCCGACCCGGCCGGCCAGTGCCAGGCGATGCCCGCGTCGAGCTGCAAGACCACCGGCGTCTGCAACGGTGCCGGCGCCTGCGCCACCTATCCCGACGGCACCGCCTGCGCGGCGCCGGCGTGCGACGGCAACAGCGGCAAGCTCAATGGAGCGGCGACGTGCATGAAGGGGAGCTGCATGGCCGGGACGCCGACGCCGTGCGGGATGTACGCCTGCGACGCCACCGCCGGGGCCTGCAAGACCAGCTGCGCCTCCGACGCCGACTGCGCCAAGAAGACAATGTGCGCGCTGCCGGACGGCGGCACCGCGGGCACCTGCAAGTGACAGGAAGGCGCCGTCGCCAGGCGCGGCGTGACACGACAACTTGAATCGCGGACGGCGCCGAGCTCGGGCAGACTGTCGACATCGATGTTCAGCCATGAGGGCCCAGCACGAAACGCGAGAAGCAACGGCGTGCTCGCGGGTTACCTGGCGTTCGTGGCTGGCTTCGCCAACGCCTCCGGCCTGGTCCTCTTCGGAGCCTTCACTTCGCACGTGACCGGCAACGTCGCCCGGGTGAGCGCGAGCGTGGCCCGCGCCGACCTCAAGGGAGCAGCGCAGGCTGGTGTTCTCGTCGCGGTCTTCCTTTTGGGAGCCGTGACGGCAAGCCTTCTCGTCGAGACGAGCTTCTTCCGCCGGACCTCGAGCGCGTACGGCGCGGCGTTGCTGGTCGAGGGCTCGCTGCTCTCTGCGTTTGTCGTGACAGACGCTGGCAGCCTCCTGTCGTTCGCCATGGGCATGCAGAACAGCCTCGTCACCCGCCTTTCGGGTTCCGTGGTTCGAACGACCCACCTCACGGGCGTGATCACGGACCTCGGCATCGAGATCGCCCGCTGGGCTCGCTGGACCTGGTCGAAGGGACCGAGTGGCCTGGCTCCGCCCCCCGGCCGCAACCCGGCAGCACGGCCCACCCCGACGCGTTCGCTTCTCCTGCTGACCATCGCGCTGACGTTTACCGCCGGCGGGATGCTGGGGGCGATCGCGGCACCAGCCTGGGGTGCCCGCTCGATCGCGATTCCGGCTGTCGCGATTCTTCTCGCCGCGGCATATGCCTTCGCCGCCGGTCCATCTTCGCGGGGATAGTCGGCAGCCAACCTGCGCGCACCATCGATCGCATCACCCCGCCACCCGGCGTTTCGTTTCACACAGTGGGGGGTCAAGCCGTTTCGGATCCGAGCCGGTCGCTCACATCGGCGAGGAGCTTGCGGAGCGCGGCGCCGTCGATCGGTTTGACGAGGTGGCGCTCGAACCCCGCCGCGCTCGAGCGGCGCAGGTCGTCGTCCTGGCCGTAGCCGGTGACGGCGACGAGCGCCGCCCGATCGTGGCCGGCCGCGCGCAGCCGCGCCGCGACGGTGTAGCCGTCCATCCCCGGCAATCCGATGTCGAGCAGCACCAGGTGGGGTGCCAGCGCGGCGGCCGCCGCCAGCGCACCGGGACCGTCGTGGGCCATCGTCACCCGGTGACCCGACAGCGCCAGGAACTGGGCGAGCCCGCGCGCGGCGTCGACGTTGTCGTCGACCACCAGGACGCGCAGCGGGGCCGTCGTCGTCCTGGCGCCACCGTTCGCCCCGGGCAGCGCGAGCGTCGCCGGCGGCGCCGTCGCGAGCGGCAGCCGGACCACGAGCTCGCTCCCCCGCCCTGCCCCCTCGCTGAACGCCTCCACCGATCCGCCGTGCATCTTGACCAGCGTCCGCACCATCGTGAGGCCGATGCCGAGCCCACCCTGGGCGCGGTCGACCGCTCGGGTCTCCTGCACGAAGAGGTCGAAGGCGCGCGCGAGGAGGTCGGGGCCCATCCCGCTCCCGTCGTCGCGCACGGAGACGACCGCCTCGCCGCG
The DNA here is from genome assembly GCA_963819375.1 of uncultured Pseudomonadota bacterium. Lineage (GTDB taxonomy): Bacteria > Myxococcota_A > Polyangia > Fen-1088 > Fen-1088 > JADGRB01. Next base: position 1,322,443 of record CAWFVU010000002.1, read on the forward strand.
GTCGACCCGCGAGGTCAGCGTGATGTGGCCGCCGGCATCGGTGTACTTGGCGGCGTTGTTGATCAGATTGGCGAACACCTGGACGATGCGCGTGCTGTCGGCGTCGAGCGGCAGCGACTCGCTCGCCAGGGCGATCGCCAGGGTCTGACCCTTGTCGACGATCATCGGACGGCTCACCTCCACCGCCTGCAAGAGAAGCGTCGTCAGCTCGACCCGCTCCCGGCGCAGCTGGATCTTCCCCTGGCTGACACGCGCGACGTCGAGCAGATCGTCGAGCAGCCGCTTCATGTGCAGGACCTGGCGGGTGATGACCGCCTGGTAGGTCGCCCGCAGCTCGCGCTCCGCGGGCCGCGCCTGCTCGATGATCTCCACGGCGCTCAGGATCGGCGCCAGCGGATTGCGCAGCTCGTGCGACAGCATGGCGAGGAATTCATCCTTGCGCCGGTCGGCGTCCCGCAGCTCCTCCTCCGCCCGCTTGCGCTCGGTGATGTCCTGGCAGGTGCCGATCACGCGAATCGGCCGGCCGGCCGCGTCGACCTCGAAATCGACCCAGGAGTGCATCACGCGCACACTCCCGTCCGGCCACACGATCCGATACTCGTTTTCGTACGGCGCGGCGCGCTTCGTGAAACGCTCGGCGGAGAAGCGCATCCGGTCGCGATCGTCCGGGTGAATGCGGTCGAAAAACGCCGCTTCGCTGAGCTCCAGCGAGCCCGGCTCATAGCCGAAGAGCCGGAAGGTTTCGGCAGACCACTTCACGCGCTCGCCTCCAGGGCGCGACCCGTCGGCTCCCGCCAGCTCCACCTCCCAGCTTCCGACGTGGGCCGTCGACTGTGAACGCTCGAGCATCTGCTCGCTCTTGCGGAGCGCCCGTTCGGTGGCTTTCCGATCGGTCACGTCGTTGACCATCACGACGACGCCGCGAACGCCTCCGCTCGCGTCGCGATGCGGAGCGAACCAGACGTGGCCCTCGTAGAGGGAACCGTTTTCGAGGCGCACCCGATTCTCGAAGCTGACCGGCTCACCCGAGAGGGCCCGGGTCATGTGAGGGCGAACCGCCTCCCAGCCGGCGGCCCCGAGCACTTCGCGGATGTGCCTCCCGCGGATCTGTTCGGCGGTGTAGCCGAAGGCGCGGCGATAGCCTTCGTTGCACCAAACGTACCGCCCCTCGACATCGACGTAGGAGAGCAGCGCGGGGACCGCGTTGGCGATGAGGCGCAGCTCCTCCGCGTTCTCATCCCCGGTTATCACGCGGGGGCACTCTCTCGCTTCGACGGCGCGAAGACAAGGCGCGCGCCGCGAAGATGAGCTACATCGCGGCGGAGCGGGCCTGGCCGCGTCCGTTCACTGTGCAGGTTCCTGCCTGCCGTGTGCCGCCGGGTGCGCGGCACCGATGGAGTGCGTCGTGATGTTCATTGGTCGCTGATGGCGGCACGGCGCGTGCAATCCGCCAAGGCTTCTGAATGGAGACCGCCACGATGAAGACCACACCACGACACCGAGACGAAGCCGGAGACAGAGCAAACGGTCAGCCACGTCGAGGCTCAAAAGACGACTCTACAAACACAAATGACGTCGCGCCGCCTGGCGCGAGGCGGAGGTTCGACATGGGCGGGAGCATCAATGGAACGGCGGCGGCGCGGTGGCTGGCATGGACGACGTTGGTCGGCGTCGTCGCGTCGTGCGCGAACCAGGCGTCGCCTGTGCAAGGTTCGACACCGCCTCCGCCAGGCGACGTGTATTCGATTTCGGTCGCGGCGAGCACGGTGAGCGCACTTTCGTCGAGCTGTACGCCGGACGGAACGACGGCATACGTACAGTCCCCGGTGGGCCTTTTCACCTGTCAGGCCGGCAAGTGGGTCCCAATCCCGTGCCTGACGGTCGGCGCCGGCGCGATCGCCTACGCGAGCGCGAGCAAGACGCTCCTCGCCTGCGTGCAAGGCCAGTGGACGCAGATCGCTCTGCCCACCGGGGCGCAGGGTCCGGCGGGAGCTCAGGGGCCCACGGGCGCCACGGGTGCCACAGGCGCGGCCGGACCGGCGGGACCGAAAGGCGCAACGGGCGCCACCGGGGCAACGGGCGCCAACGGAGCGACGGGGCCGACCGGTGCGACGGGACCAGCGGGGCCGGCGGGCGATGGACTCAATTCTCTCGTCGCCGTGACTCCCGTATCTCCCACTGGGACCGAGTGCCCCGCGGGTGGCGAACAGATCGAGGTGGGAGAGGACCTGAACCGCGACGGCAGCCTGGAAGCTGGAGAGGTTCAGCAGACGACCTACGTTTGCAACGGGGTCGCATCCGGCAGCGTGGCGCCGGATGCCGGGGCGTCCAGCGGCTCTTGCACGACAGACGCCGACTGCAACGACAACCAACCTTGCACCATCGACTTCTGCGCGTCGGGAACCTGTGCGCACAACCTCGCGTCTCCGACCACCCTCTGCCAGCCCCGCGGTCAAGCCGGCGCGTGCAGCGCGGACGCGACGTGCGACGGCGTGACGCCCACTTGCCCGGAGCCTCCTCCCGCTGCGAAGGGAACCAGCTGCAGCGGAACCGGGACCGCTGACCCCGACTGTATCGCCGGCGTCTCCACTTGCGACGGTGTCAACCTGACTTGCCCTCCCGTCGGTTTCCTGCCCGCCGGCACCTCCTGTCATCCGTTCCAGATCTGCGGCTCCGCGAGCGGGCTCTCGGCCGGAACATGCGACACCGTCGGACACTGTCTTCCGGTCGGCGGTCTCTGCGCTCTCAGCAACGGTCAGCCGTGCTCGGTCGGGCAGGCCCCCGGTTGCCAGTCCGGCATCTGTTCCGGGTCGCCGTCGGTCTGCCAGGCGGCACCGTCGTGCCTCGACCTCGTGAAGAACGGACTCGAGACCGATACGGACTGCGGCGGTCCATCCTGCCCCAGGTGCAGAGCCGGCCAGATCTGCGCGGTCGATTCAGACTGCGCGAGCGGCACCTGCAGTGGCCACACCTGCTCCGGTTGAGCGGGGACAGGACACCACGAGCGCGCTTCCGGCACCCGGTGGATTGCCAGCGGGCGAACGTAAGGGCCCGGCGCCGGAACGCGGCTCGCGAATCGAGGTAACATCGGCGGCAATGGCGAGGGGCGGGATGGTTCTGCTGGCGATCGCGATTGCCGTGAACGGGTGCGGAGGTTCTTCACCGAGCGGCGGCGGAACCGGCGGCGCGGGAGGTGCGACCGGCGGTGCGGGCACGACCGGCGGCGCCGGCGTCGGCGGTCAGGGCGGCGGCGCGGCAGGGACCGCGGGTGCTGGCGCGGGCGGCGGTACGGCCGGCGCGGGAGGCGCTCCGGCCTGCGGCGCCGACACCGGGCCGAGCTCTGGGGCCACCTGCAACGTCGTCGTGGCCGGCGGGCCGTGCGTGACTGGGACCTTTTCGACTGCGGCGGCGCCGACGCCGGCGGGTGGCGCGTTCGTGGCTGGGACGTACGACCTCGTCTCGCAGACCTTCTACTATCCGGCCGACGCCGGAATCGTTCTCCTGCCCGGCCAACCGATCCGGCAAACGTATGTCCTCTCGGACGTCACCTCGACCTCGTTCACCCTCGATCAGGTCGAGACCTCGGGGACAATCGTGGCCCGGTCGCACGAGACGGTGGCCGTGTCGGGGATGACCGCCACCTTCACCCAGACCTGTCCGCCTCCGGACGGGGGATTCGATTGGAGCGGGAGCTCCGAGTTCACCGCGGCGTCGAGCGCGATCACGCTGTTCCGATCGGCGTTTCCCGGGGTGTTCGAGGTCACCGTCTACAACAGGGCGGGCACCAGCATCGGGGCGGCGCTGGCACAGGCGACCCCGTCAGCCACAATTCGATGAGCCCGTCGTCGCGAGGCAGCGGGCTCACGATCCCAACGGATCGTGCTTGGCCGCGTAGAACCCAGAGGAGGAGATTGACCAGCCACCGGTCGATGACTTCAGCCCCTCCTGGAAGCTCAACCAGCTCACCGCCGGAGTGTGGCGGCCGGAAGCGCGGCCTGGACTTGAAGGTTGCAGGTGCCCCGTGCAACAACTCCGCGTCTCGACCGGGGCGTTTGTTTCGATTGATGACGCCCTCGAGGAGGCACGCAACACGCTCGCGGCCGTCGAACCCGGGGGCCCTGTCTGATTGCGGCCTCCGCGCGGGTGGTGATCGTGATTGCGGCCTTGATTTGCGCGAGGCTCGACCCAGGGTGTGTAGGACACCGACACGCCAGCACAACCGATGGCATTTCGTGACCGAATCTAGAGCGCCTCACACAACGGTCGAGCTTCCACCTCCTGGGGTGGCGGCCAAGGTCCTCCTCATCGACGATGACTTCGCGATTCTGGACGGTGTTTCTGACTTTCTCGAAAGCGAGGGCTTCTCCGTGGTGCCCGCGAGCAATGGCCTCGAGGCACTGAACCGGCTGCGCTCGGGCCTTCGCGTCGACGCGATCGTGCTCGACGTGATGATGCCGATGATGGATGGCTGGGACTTTCGCGCGGAACAGCTCGCGGATCCCTTGCTGCGCGACACCCCGGTCGTCGTCATCAGCGCGTCCGGGTTCACGCGGGGCACCCTGCAGCAACAGTTCAAGGCGTATGAGGTTTTATTGAAGCCGCTCGAGCTCGGAGGTTTTCTCCGGGCGCTGAGAGGCGCCTGCCGCGGCCGCGATGACGGCTGACCTCTTCGTCGGCAGATGATGGGTGACCCGCATCGGCACCTTGTCGAGAGCGGCAGCTGCGCAGGTGCTCCATGAATTCCTCGACGGACGCGTGTCGCTCCGCGGGGCGCTTGGCGAGGGCCCGGCTCAGCAAGGCATCGAGCTTCCGTGTCACCTCGAGATTCTGATGACCGAGACCGAAGTGGTGGAACGGCGTCTGCCGTGCTCATCAACATCGTATCCACCGCGGACACACCGCGGAACGGAACCGAACCGGTGAGCATCTCGTAGAGGATCACCCCCAAGGAGTAGATATCGGTGCGCGGGTCGATGGCCATCCCGTGCACGATCTCGGGCGCGATGTACTCCGCCGTGCCTGTGATGGTCCGCTCTGCCAGCCATCCGCCGGTGGCCGGATCGCACATCTTGGCGACGCCGAAGTCGAGCAGCTTGATCGACTCGAAGGTCTCGACACCCGAGGGCCGGCGCGCTGGCTGAGACCTTTCCGCGCGCGTCCTCACCATCACGTTCGCCGGCTTGAGATCGCGATGAACGATCCCTTGCCGATGCGCGGCGGCGATTGCATCGGCGATCTGGAGAGCCAGGTTGATCGCGCGGGCGGGCTCCAAGCGCCGCTCGCGGGCGAGCATGAAGTCGAGAGGTTCGCCCCGAACCAGCTCCATCACCAGGAAGACCGTTCCATCGGCCGATTTTCCGAAGTCCGTCACCTCGACGATCCCCGGGTGACTGATCCTGCTCGCCGCGCGCGCCTCGCGCAGAAACCATTTTATTGCCTGGGCGCGACGCGCGGAGCCGACCCGCAACACCTTGATCGCAACCTCCTTGCCAAGGTAGACGTGCTCGCCCCGGTAAACGACGCCCATCGCGCCGCTTCCCAGGATTTCGTGAAGCTTGTAGAGCCCGACGGTGTGACCTGCGCGGGCTTCGGGCGAGACCGTCATCAAATCGTGATTCGGCGTACCCCGACGCCGTCACGCCCCGATGGGCGCGCCTCCCTGCGACAGCGGACTTTTCTTCTCATCATAGGGTCCACAATGTAAATCCTGTCGCCGCAAGTGGAAGGGCACGCCGCGACCCTCGCGGTCGTCCTCATGGCCCACCGGAAATCGAGGCCGCGACCGAACGGTCCCGCGGTTGACAGGCGTGGGGACAGGGCAAATGGTCAATCAACGGTGGCTGCAATGATGCTTGCCAGACCCAGACTCCGGCGCGGGCCACCGCTGATCGCGCTCGCCACGGCGCTCGCGGCCTGCAGCGGGACCACGCCATCGGCGCGCGCGCCGTCGCCCGGCGTCGATGGAGGTGTGCCCGCCTGCAACGCGCCGTCGACGGAAACGACGCTCTTCGAAGATCTGATGGGCGGGGTCGTCGGCGGGCAGTTCGTCTTCGGCGGCCGGGTCTTCTTCTCTTGGAGCGGCGGGCTCTCCAGCGTCGCGCTCGGCGGAGGTTCCGCGACCCCGCTCGCGACCGGCGCCAGCGGCGTCGCCATCGTCGGCGGGACGCTCTACACCACCGCCGACCATCCGGTCGGGGCGCCCGGTTCCGACGGGAAGCAATCGAGCGCCCCCGCTCTTTATGCGACGCCGTTCACCGGAGTATCCCCGGACGCTGGCGCACCGGCTGGAACCACGCTCCTGATCCAGGACAACTTCGTGACCGGACCGACGGCGAGCGACGGCGCATCTCTGTATCTCGCGAGCGGAGCGTCTGACAGCGTCTTGAAGATCACGCCCCCCAGCACGACGCCGGTGACCCTGACCTTCGACGGGACGTTCTCGATCCGCGCGCTGGCCGTGGATGCCACCTACCTCTATGCCGCCGTGGGCGACCTCGCGACCTCGCCGGGCAACGGCGTGATCGTCCGGATGCCGAAGTCGGACGCGGGCGGTCCCACCGATCGCCTGCTGACCCTCCCTGGGTTCCCCGACGATCTGGTCGTCGATGGCCAGGCGCTCTACTGGATCGACGAGCCCGCCGTCGGCACCTTCGGAAACTCCCGCATCGTCCGCGCCGATCTCGACGGCCGGAACGAGACGCCCCTGGTCGACGGCAGCAACAGCGTCGACAGCCCGGGCGGGATCGCCCTCGGCCCATCCGAGCTCTATTTCACGACGGGATCGCTGTCCCGTCTACCGAAGGCGGGCGGGGCCATCGAGACCATCGCAACGGACTTGAGCGGGGCCGGCCTCCTGCAGGTCTCGGGGTCCGACGTCGTGTGGGTCGACGACTACAACCGCGCCCTGTCGTCGACCTCCCCGACACCGATCAAGGCCCTCTGTGCCGGCGGCACCGCACCGGCGGATGCAGCTCAAAGCGCCTCCCCGTAGTCCACGACGACAGCGGCCTCATGTCGGCTGCCGTGCAGGCGCGCGCGCGGCGCGCCGGCAAGAAGAAGCGCTGAGGGTTCGCTCTCAGTTGCAGGGCATGACGCGAGCCACCTGGATCGTGCTGGACGACGAAGCGACGCCGGCCCAGGCCACGCTGCCGTCGGGGAAGGCCTTCCACGACTGCCAGGGGTGATCGGGCGCCGCGATGGTGAACTGCGAACCTACCGCCGCGCCGGTGCTGGAGTCGTAGATCTGCGCCGCCATGCCGGAGCCCGAGCCCCAGGTGAGCAGCATCTTTCCCGTTCCGTACGAGACGAGATGCGGATGCATCGAGCTCGCCGCCATGACGGTCTGATCGGAGGGGCTGGTGCCGCTGAAGTGCTCGAGCCGGATCGTCCCGCCCTGGCTCCACGCCGTCCAGTAGCCGGTGGTGCCGGCGAGCACGATGTCGCCGCCGAACAGCGTCCCATCGCAGGTTCCGGTCGCCACCGTGTGGTAGCCGTTGGGCTGGGCGATCCGGCAGTTGTTGTCGGTCGCGCAGACCATGACGAAGTGGCTGGTCCGCGGATCCCAGACCATGCGCGTCGTCCAGCTGTGGCTGCACCCGATCCCGAAGGTGTCGTGGCCGGTGAGCAGCGCCCCCGTGGGGCCGACCACCTGCATGCGATCGCCTTCGTGGATGTCGATCTTGCCCGCGCCGCCCGCGCACGAGCTGGTGTTGTTGGTGACGGTGATGGCGTCGCAGAAGTAGGCGGCGTAATTGGTGCCGTCGGAGGCGACGCGACCGTGGTGCTGGTACCACCAGTCGAATTCAGTCGAGCCGTTGCCAGAAGGATTGGCGTAGCCCGGGGGTGCTGGCGCTCGAGTTGGTCAGCTTCGTCGCCCACTGCTCCTGGCCGGCGCAGTCGTACCGCACCATGTACGTGTCGTAGCAGCCGGGACGATCGGACGGCAGACTGCAAAGGTTGTTCACGTCGCCGCAGTGTTGCGCATCGACGGTGCTTTCACCGTCGCGCGTCAGCACGACGACGCCGCCGTTGCCGTCGGCGGCCAGGTCCTGGAAGTCGTGCCCGTCGAACGTCCAGGGCGTGCCGGTCAGCTGGTCGCTGCAATCCAGCTCCCCGACGTGGACCACGCCGGTGGTGCTGCTGCCGTAGTGCGAGTAGCCGGTCACCCAGGCGACGCGCGTGCCGCCGCCCGGCTCGGCCGCGATCGCCAGCGGCACCGCGTAGGTCTCGTCCGTCGAGTAGGCGACAGCACCGCCCACGTTGACCGCGGTGACGCGGACCTGCGGCGCCGAGCACGATCCCACCGCGGCGGCCGGGCAGGTCCCTGGACAGTTGCCGACCGCGCCGCCCACGCCAGCGCCGCCCGAGCCGGGGCTGCCGCCCGTGCCGGTCGCCCCGCCGGAGCTCGTCGCGCCGCCCGAGCCAGTCGCGCCTCCGGAGCTTGTCGCGCCGCCGCTCCCGGTGGCGCCGCCACTCGCACTTTCGCCCCCCTTGCCGCCGGTGCCTGCCGAGCTGCTGCACGCGCCCGCGAGCGCCAGGGTTCCTACCAGCAGGACGTCGCACAGCCGGGTCCAAGATGAGGTCATCGGTCGCTCCCTGGCGTCGGATGCAGACACCACAACTAATGTCCCCTCGTCCGCGGCGGATGGCTCAAGAAAAAGGGGCCCCGCCAGCCGTCGTTGACGCGGGCGCGAGTTCTCGGCACGGTGGAGGTCATGGGTACACGGTGGGTTCGGTGGCTCGGTCTCCTGGTGCTGGCGACACCGGCCTGCGGCAGCGGCAGCGGGACGCCGGTCATGCCCACGACACCCGTCGCGGACGTCTGCGGCATGGTGGCGCTGGCGGACGTTCAGACGCTCTTGCCAAGTGCAGCCGCGGGGACCCCTTTGGCCCCCGACGACAACGCCGACATTTGGTCTCGCGGGTGCAACTGGCAGGGGAGCGGCGGCATGGGCGTCACGCTGCTCGTCGACGGCGCGTTGACCAGCAACGGACAATTCGTGCTGGGCGTCGAGGTCGACGCCAACAGCAGCAGCACGACGCAAGCGACACCGGTCTCCGGCGTGGGCGACAAGGCCGTGTACCTGGTCAACCAGGGGCTCGGTCAGATCTTGAATGCCCTGAAGGGGAGCACGGTCGTCAGCGTGCAAGTCTACAATTTCACGCCGGAGGTCCCTGAGGCCTCGCTGGAGCCCCTGGCCGTCGAGGCGCTGGCCAAGCTCTGACCGTCCCTGGCGTGGCGCCCTCGGATAGCCCCGTCGCTGGCGTGCCCACCGAGTCCCCACCCGCGCTCAGGTGTCGAGGTCAGTGAGCGGCGGGCGGTTTCGCGGGTTTGGCCCGCGGCGGCGCGCCCGGACGCGACGCCGCAATCGTCGTGCGCGGCGGGCCCCGGCGCAACGGCGCGGGCGGCCCGGTGCGCGGCGGGAGCGCGGGCGGCGCCGAACGGCCCGCCAGGATCCGCGCCGAGGCGGCGATCCGGTTTCGCGACAGATCGGGGCGCAGGAAGCTGCGGTTCTCGACCGCGATCCAGAGCGGCGCGTAGAGGTGCGGGTCGACGGTCACCGTGCGCGGCGGCAGCGGTAACCAAGCCACGGTGTCGGCGCCAGTTCGCCACTGCACCCAGGCGGGGCCCCAGGCCAGATCCGGGCACCAGAGCCAGCGCGTGGTGCGCGCGTCCCACAGCCAGCGCCCGTAATGAAAGGTCGCCCAGCCCCACGCAAATGCGCTCTCGAACGCCCAGCCCTCCTCGGCCGAGATCCAGTGGCCGTTGGTCAGGTAGGGCTCGAAGTCGTCACCGACGACCTGCTGGTCGGGCCGCCAGACCCGCCCGTACTCGGGAGTGTCGAGCCAGTCACCGTAGGGTTCGGTCGCCTGCTGGAGATCGTCCATGGTGACGGAGTCGTCGGCAGCGGCGGGATCCATCCCTTGCGCGCGAGCGGCCCGAGGTGACGAAAGGCAGATTGCCACGGCCGCCGCTCCGGCCAGACACAGCAGCGCGCGGGGCATGCGCGCCGCCCCGGTCGGAGCCCCTCGCGGGCGGCAGGGGATCCTTCGAAGATCGCGCGCTGAAATGGCGTGGGCTCTCATCCCGATCTCCTGGCTGCTGGTGGGGGATCGACTCGAACGCAAATAACCAGGCATCCCCAAGCAGTGTAACTGATCCGGTCCCAGACGAAGTCGGGCGAACGGCTCGTCGGCTGCGCCTGAAGAGACCGTCACCGCGCCCGGGCGCCCGTGGGGCGGCGGCGGGCGATCCGGCGCTGGGCCTCCTTGAACGCGCGCTGCACCTGGCGGAAGGCCTCCGCGTCGCCGCCCCGATCGGGGTGGGTGGCGAGAGCGCGCTGACGAAAGGCGCGCTTCAGCTCGTCGGCCGTCGCGCGCGCGGTGATGCCCAGCGTCTCCCAGATCGACGTGGCCCTGGCGCCGTCCCTCGTGGCCGTGGGCGAGGCGCCGCTCGACCGGCTGTGGGCGGGGCCGCCGCCCGCCCCTTCTGCGCGGACGCCCCACGGCGGGCGACCGAGGAGCACGCGCGCCCAGGCCCGCGCCCAGGAAGGCTCGATCTCGACCAGCGGCACGCCCGCGGCGCGGCGCGCCTGCGCCAGGGCCTCTTCGGGGCTGCGCGCGCCGCCGGAGAACGCGTCGGGTTTGCGAAAGGGCTCGCGCGCGGGCGGCCCGGTCCACCAGGCGACCCACATGAACCGCCGCCGCCGCGTCGTCGTGACGGAGCACGAACCGACGAACAACCCGTTGTCGGCGACCACCGGCTGGGCAGCGTAGCGACCGCGGAGCCAGAGAGCAATGGCCGGTGGCAGCGGACGGCGACCTCGAACGCGCGCCCGGTTCGACGAACTGTTCCTGCAGCTGAGGTCAGGCTCACCGTCGGTCCGGTTTCTGTCCCGCGGTCGATCCACGTACAATCGAGAAAGATGATTCATCGAGCGCTCAGGGTCGGGATCCTCGGGGTGGTCGGTCTGATGGCAATCGTGTCGCCCCTGGCGTGTGGCGGCGAAGAGTTGGGCTCCGGAAGGGACGCGGGCGCGGACCAGGCGATCGGCGGTGCGGGCCCGGCCGGAGGAATCTCCGGTGGAACAGCCGGCGCAGCCGGTCACGGCGGCGGGGGCCAAGCTGGTGGCGCCGCCGGCAGCACAGGAAGCGCGGGCGCCGCCGGCAGCGAGGGTTCGGTCACTGAGTGGACCCTTCCCTTCTCGGGCTCGCAGCCGTTCCAGATCGCCGCCTCGGGGACGAGTGTCTTCTACCTGGACACTGGGTTCGAACAGATGCTCGGCCGTCTCGACACCGAGAACGACACGGTGACCGAATGGCCCCTGTCCGATCCCGCGACGAGTCCGGGCGACGTCCAGGTTCGTCCGTCCGATGGCGCCGTCTTCTTCACAAACGCGACCGTCGGCGAGCTTGGCCAGTTCGATCCACAGAGCCAGCTCCTCCGGAGGTGGCCGCTGCCCCTCGACGTTCCCGCCGGCGACACCCCCGGACCGTGGAGCATCGCCTTCGACGCGAGCGACCGGGTGATCTTCTCCGCCAACGATGCGAGCGGCCCACTCATCGGACGGCTCGACACGGTGAGCGGTCACCTGGACGTCTGGACCTTCCAGGACGGCGGCCCGGTCCGGGTCAGGCTGGCGCCGGACGGGACCGTCCTTTGCACCAGCGGTTCTCAGTCCTTCGACGTCGTGCGCCTTGATCCGGCGACCGGCGTATTTACGTCGTGGGTGCTCGTAGATCAGCCGCCTTGGGCGTCTGTCGTCGACGGCGCGGGGGAGATCTTCTTTCTGCAGCTGTCGTCCGATTTCCAGGGGCTGGCGCGATTCAGCCCCGACACGGGCCGCCTCACCAACTGGGCGACGTCAGACCTCTTCGGGTACGAATCGCTGGACCTGCTCTCCGGCCACGTCTTCTTCTCGAGCTCATCGCCGACCGCTCTCGAGGCGCTCGATCCAGCTGTCGCCGGAACGGACACGCTCCTTTCGCCGATGCCCCAAACGGTGACCCCGCGGACGTCCGTCGTGACGCCGACGATGGAGACGCTGTCTGGCCAACAGGCGCCCGCGCAGGTGACCCGGCTGACCGCCCAGCGCCAGACCACGGGGGCGTTCTCGCTCTGGTCGCTGCCAAGCGCCCCCCGCATGCTGGCGACCGTTCCCGGGGCCGTGTACTACACCGACGAAGTCGAACCGTTCATCGCCCGGCTGGTGGTCGGCACGCTGGGAAACTGAGCTATTGGCCTGATTGGGCCATGACCGGGACGGGCGACGTACGATTCGACGTAGACCCGTCTCCAAGTTGTCCAAACTGATTGTCACCCCAGCATTCCACCGATCCATCGGCCAGGGCCGCGCAGACACTGTAGTATCCGGCGGCGGCCGTCGTGGCGTTGGTGATGCCCGAGACCTGCACCGGAGTCGGAGCGCAAGTTGTCTCGTAGCTGACGGTCCCGTCAGGGGGATTCGGGTTGTACTTGCAATCCAGCGTCGCCGCGGTGGGATTGCCGAGCGCGCCGAAGCTATCGGTGCTCGAACCACCATTGCCGCCCCAGCACTGAATCGAGCCGTCGCTCAAGACGGCGCAGGTCTCAACGGTGCCACACGTGACGGCCACCGCATTGGTGATGCCAGTAACCACGACGGGTATGGGACTGCCCGTCACGGCGTCATTTCCGTTTTCACCAAATGCATTTGAGCCCCAACATCGAACGGTGCCGTCCTCGAGGCTGGCGCAGCTGTGGTCGGAACCGGTACAAACAGCCACCGCGCCGGTCAATCCCGATACGGCAACCGGGACAGAGCTATCCGTCGTCGTGCCATCGCCGAGCTGGCCGTACGAATTCACGCCCCAACAACGCACAGTGCCGTCCATGAGCACGGCGCACGTTCCGTACTGGCCGGCGGACACACCCGTCGCACCGCTGACTCCGAGAACCGTGCTCGGCACGTCACTCTCGACATTGGTCCCGATGCCCAGCTGACCGGCGTCGTTGGCGCCCCAGCACTGAATCGTCCCGTCGTCGAGCAGCGCGCAGGCGTGTGAGTAGCCGACGCTGAGCGCCGCGGCCGAGGAGATGCCAGACACGCCCACCGGTGCCGAGACGGCGATCGTGCTCGTGCCGTTGCCCAGCTCCCCACCGAAGCTATCTCCCCAGCATCGAACGGTCCCGTCAGCGAGCAGCCCACAAGCAAAGGCGTTGCCGACCGAAACAGCGGTGGCACCGGCAATGCCATCGACATCGAGCGCAAGGTCGCTGTTTCCACCCCAGCAGAGAACCTTGCCGTCCCGTCGCACCGCGCAACTCGTGCCCCAGTTCGTCGCCACCGCGGTTGCTCCGCCGAGTCTGACGGGGCCCCCGTCGCCGCCGCAGGCGGACACCCCGAACATCAGCAAGCCGAGCCCGCCGAAGCACGCCACGGGTCGGCGAAGGCGAGCGACCTGAAGCATGGCGATTGACAGTATGGGCGCCTCGATCGACGGCTTACAAGTCAGAACAAGCAGGAGAGACACCATGCGCGCATGTGCGGCGTCTGGTCTCTGTCGGTCTGCATCGAGCCGGAGCCCCACGTCCTGCGGGGGCCACGGTCGTCCACGAATCGTTACCCGAAGGTGGCGCCGGGGCAGAGGTCCCGAGCGCCGCGCCTGGCGCGCCGGTTGCTTTGCTCAAGCCCGTTTGAGCCGAGCGTGTTTCGGCGGGGGCGGCGAGATATGACGAAGTTGGCGGCGCTGGTTGGTCTGACGGTTGTTCCGGTGTTGATCGCCGCAGGCTGCGGTCCGGGCCCTGGAGGGCAACCGGCCGGCGGGGGTTCGACGGGGGCGACCGGCTCGACACCGACCGGTGGAACCAATGGCGGCCCCCCCGGTCAAACGGGCGCCGCCGGCGACGGCAGTCCCACCGGAGCCGCGGGCAGCGGCAGTCCGACCGGAACCGGCGCGGCCGGGACGACGGGCGCTCCCGGAGGGAGCTCGGGTGGGGCCCCCACGGACAGCTCGACCGGTACGGGCGGCGCCACCGGCGGGTCGACCGGTACGGGCGGCGCCACCGGCGGGTCGACCGGTACGGGCGGCGCCACCGGCGGGTCGACCGGTACGGGCGGCGCCCCTGGCGGCCAACCCTTCGGCTGCTCGGACCTCTTCGATCAGGCGACCCTCCAGGACTACGCCGTGGACATCAGCGCGGACGAATGGACCAAGCTCGACTACGAGTTCCGCAACCGCGCCGTGGCGCTCCCCGGGGGCGAGACGGCCCCTTACCACCCGGTGGTTTTCCACCGCGGCGCCGAGACCGTCGCCAACGCGTCGATCCGCCTCAAGGGCGATTCATCGTGGGACGAGACCGTCGCGCTCGACGGCGCGAACGCCAAGATGCAGTTCGTGATCGCCTTCGACCAGATCGACACGACCCAGAAGTTCCACGGCGTCTCGAAGATCACCCTCGACATGCCGCGTGAAGACGAGAGCTTCCTCAACGAGCGGCTGGCGTTCAACGTCCTGCCCACGTTTCTGGGTCGCCCCGCCCCCTGCGCGTCGAGCGCGAAGCTCACCATCAACGGCGCCTACTACGGGCTCTACGCCAACGAGGAGCACGTCAGCCACGCGTACATCAAGCGCGTTTTCCCGGAGGCGCCCGACGCCGACCTGTGGAAGGGCGGCTGGACAGCCGAGACCAACACGTCCGCCCCGAACAGCGCCCGGCTCGGGATGTTCTGGGACGCGCACGACATCGGGGCGATGGCGTCGCTCGTCGACATGGAGTGGTCGGTGACCGAGTGGGCGGCCGAAGCGCTCATCAACGACGCCGACGGCTACTACGGCGGCGACCACAACTTCTACCTCTACGACTACCCCGGACAGGGATACCGCTGGCTCGTCTGCGACGCCGACTCGAGCTTCGACTGGTTCGGCTACGTCAACGAGCACCCCATCTATTGGTGGATCGCCCCCCGCACCGAGCACTACAGCCCGGCCCAACACTATTCGATCGTCATGGGCGATCCGACCTGGCGCGGCCACTACATCGAGGCGCTCCGGACCCTGCGCGCACAATGGGACGCGCCCGCGATCCAGGGCTGGATCGACGCCTGGGCGGCGCAGATAGCCGACGCCGTCGCGGCCGACCCGCACAAGGCGGTGACGGTCGCCGACCACCAGCGCGCCATCGCCGGCACGCGCCAGGAGGTGGTCGACCGCCCCGCCTATCTCGACAAGTTCCTCGGCTGCGAGGACGGCACCGGAGACGTGACCGACGCGGACGGTGACGGCGCCGCCTGGTGCAACGATTGCGACGACGGCAACGGCGCCGTCCACCCGGGCGCGACCGAGATCTGCGGCAACGGCATCGACGACGACTGCAACGGCTTCGTCGACGACGGGTGCATGTAAGTCGGCCACGCCTCCGTCCTCGCCTCGGGAGGGATGCTCCTCCTCGTCTGCGGCCTCCTCGGTCATTCGTCGGTGAAGATGACGGAGCGCTGCGCGCACCTCGCGGCGGCGCCGCTCGGCTTTCTGATTCGCCGCGGATTCGCGTATTCTGCCCGGCGACATGACGCGCCGCAGATCGTTGTCGACGCTTTCGTCGGGTCTCATCGTGCTCGTTGCGACGCTCGGGTTGACGTCCGCCGCGTCTGCGGCGACGACGCTCGCTGGAGGGAACGTCGGCGGCCAGACGTGGACGGGCGCGGGGAGCCCGTACCTCATCAACGGCGACATCACCGTCCAGTCGGGCACGACGCTGACCATCCAATCGGGCGTGCAGATCCAGTTTGCCGGCACCGACGGCCAGCATACCGGCCTCGACCCGAGCCGCGTCGAGCTGACCGTCAACGGACGCCTCGTCGTCAACGGCACCTTCAACTCGTCGGTCACGTCGGCCGTCAGAACGGCACCTCTCAAACCTGGTACGGCATCGTCATCGGCCCGAATGCCTTCGGCGCGACGTTGACCGGCGTGGTCATGCACGACGCCCAGACCGCCATCACCAGCTCGATGACGAACGCCACGCTGTCGGTCACGACGGCGGCCATCTCGAACGTGGCCATCCGGGCACGTCTGGATTTCCGTTCCAGTCGAAAAGGGTGATCGACAAGTACGTACCGGTCGCCGTCAATGGCCTGCAACCCTCAATAACCATCTCCGGCGACGCAAACGGTGATGGCAATCCCGATCTGCTCGTCGGAGTCTTGATGCCGAACCTGGGGCAACGGGAGGTGCTCGTTTACGGAAACGGGGACGGCACATTCCAGACGAGCAGGCGCCCCGAATCTGATCTCCCAGCCGGGACTCGAGTCGCCCTGGGCGTTGCTCGATATCGATGGAGATGGATTGGCTGATGTCGTCACGTCCTCGGTAGGAGGCAGTCAGCAAATCTTGTGGAACGACGGGGGAGGGACCTTCACGGCGGGACCCAATGTCGTCGGCGCCTTCTACGGCGGCGACTTCGCTGGTGACGGCGACCTCGGGTTCGCTTCACCCAACCCGGACGCGAGCGGGTTTGTCCCCCTTTATCTGCACGATGGCCCGCGCAGTCTCTTTGATCACAACGGTCCCTTCGGTCCAGTCGCTCACGTGAGCGGCCTGGGAGACGTGGATGGCGACGGCGCGACCGATATCATCGTGAGGTCCTCCAATGACACGCCCGCTCCCCCGGGCACCCTCTTCCCTTCCTACACGTACGTGACGTCCGTGTACCTTTCGACCGCCAAGCATCCGGGACCGGCGAATCCCGACATCCAATGCGGATCGCTCACGCCCAGCCAGTGCAGCGGGCCCCTCGGATTCTGAGCCGACCGTCGGAAAGCCAAGAGCGCTCTCTTCAGGACGAGGTTCGCTCCGACCCTGCGGTCGCCGCGACCCTATCTGAAGTCACTCTGTCTCAGGTCCAGCTTGTAGCGCACGCCGATGGGTGCCGACCAGACCACGGATGCGTGCGCATTGTCTGTCGCCAGCACGTGACTGAGCTGGGGGCTGTTATTGCCGACCGCCATCGACGTCCACGCCCCCGAGCCCAACCGAACGGCGACGTTATTGAGCGTCGGCGCGTGGGCGCCCCATCCCACCACGGTGATCGAACCGTCACCGGCGGCGCTGACCTGCACGAGACAGGAGGAACTGACGATCTTGCATTGCCCCAAGGTGGTGGGCGCTGTCCATGGGCGGCCGACGGGAAGCGTGGCGGTACGGACATTGTTCTGCCCAGTCGTGTCTTCCCCCACCCAGCTCACAGTCACGTCGCCGGCGGCGTCGGCGGCCATCGCGTTCTCACTCAGGTCATACCAGTCGGACGGCTCGATCCGTGTCGGGCTGCCCCATGCGCCACCGCTGGGCCGCGTCGCCGCAAAGAGGCGCTTGCTGGTGAGCGTCGTGGCCGTGATCCACATCGCCGTCGCGTTGCCGGCTCCGTCCAGCGCCACTCCGGACGCCAAGGTCTGTGGCACGTTCGGCGAAGCCGTCGTGACTGCGCTCCAGTTCCCTCCGGCAGGTCGCGCCGTCGACTCCACCTGATACGGGTCGGCATTGTCTCGCGGAGGCGACGCGAGCCAGACGACCACGGCGGTTCCAGCGTCGTTGACGGCCAACTGTGGCCCGAAGGCGCCGTGCGATGCTGGTGAGAGCTGTACGACACTGCCAAACGTGCCGGCAGCGGTCCAAGTCACGGCCTCGACCAGCGAGTTGGTGTCCGTCAGTCGGCCCCACACGGCGACCCCGTTGCCTTGGGCGTCGAGCTTCGCCTGAAAATCGGAAACGGTTCCCGTCACGCCAACACTCACGGGCGCTCGCCAGACACCCGCTGGCGAGCGGAGCGCGATGACGTCCTCCCAACTCGCAGCCGCATTGTTGTTCGCGCTGAGCACAACGGTCACAGGCAGGGAGGTGACACGCAGGGATGTTATGGTCGCAGGCGAGCTCCACGTTCCTCCGAACGAACGCTGCGCGGCGGTCACGGTCGTGGCGAAGTTCGCCAGTGATTCAGTCACCCACACCTCGTTCCCGGCCGCATTGAGCGCAAACGCGTTGGATGCGAGCGATTGCTGTTGAGGGAAGATCGTCACCTCCGGTGACCAACTTTCCGCAGATGCTTTCGCGGTCCAACCCAACATGGACAACCCGAGCGCGACACCCACAACAAGCCGATGTTCCGTGTTCATGATTCGCTTCCCCTTCCCCTTTAGCCACTGACGAGCCGGCGTTCATCGCCGCCACTCCCACGGACGCAGTGACGGTGGTTACATCTCGCCTCCACCGATGCGCCGCACACACTTACGAGCCTCACCTGCCTCTTGCCGCACACGAGCGCCGCCCTCCCCTGACGCTACGGTGCCCGAACTTTGAGATTCACCATGGGGACGTCAATGCGGAGATTTGATGATAGGAATGTCCGCCACTGACGTTGCGTCATGGCCGTTGCGGCATTGTCACCCGCTTGCCAATCCAATCTGTCCCGAGGCCTCAACGTCGCGTCACACGTTCGCCCGCGATCGGCGGACTCCTGCCGGAATGTCGGGCGACTTCTTGACCTCTCCGCGAAGCTCATGCCGGCGCGGAAGGCCGCCGTCAACAACCTGGAAGAGCTCGGCCTCGTCCACGCCGCCGACGTGTTACGATCGCAGGGACCGTGTCGATGCTGCGGCTGTCATCCGTTCTCCTCGTCGCCTTGTCGGCCTGTATGGCCGGCTACGCGCCGCCGCCTGCGGGTCCCGCCTCTCCCCCGGGGATCGCGGGCCGCCCCGACATGACGGGCTGGCGCCTGATGGGTGATGCGATCGTCACCGGTCAATTCGAGCGCGAGATCATCCGCGTCGGAAAGAACCAAGGGCGCACCACGCGCGTCGCGCTCGTGGTGACCGAGAGCAGCCTGGACGTCGCCGACGTCGTGCTCCAGTTCGGCAACGGCCAGCACGTGTCGCCGGGCCTTCGGCATTCCTTCGCCGACGGGTCGCGCAGCCGCGCCATCGACCTTCCGGGCCACGTCCGATTCATCCAGAGTCTGGAGCTGGTTCGCGGAAGTGTGCCGCCCGGCACGCGCGCGCACGTCGAGCTCTGGGGCCAATAGAAGAAACGCACGCACCTCGCAAGTCCCAAGTGCTCATCGATCAGCGATGAGCGCGGTGACACTTTCCGAGGGCTCCGGTGTTTCCAGGCAACGGGGACGGGCATCGCGACGTCCCATCGTCTTAGACGGAAGACAGACAAAGGAGCTCCCTCATGGTTCGTGTCGGCGTGATCTCGGGCGTGTTGGTGTTGACCCTCGGCGTGGCCGCGTGCGGTGGTGGTGGCGGCACGCAGACCACGACGGGCGCGGTCACGTTCTGGCAGGACGTGGCGCCCATCTACTACTCGAAGTGCGTGCGCTGCCACCAGGAGGGGGGGATCGCGCCCTTCAGCCTCGACAACTACGCCGACGCGAAGGCGCAGGCCGCGCTCGAAAAGCAGCGGACCGCCGACGGCACGATGCCGCCCTACTTCATGGTCAACGACGGCAGCTGCCAGTCCTTCCAG
Organism: uncultured Pseudomonadota bacterium; assembly: GCA_963819375.1. Classification (GTDB taxonomy): domain Bacteria; phylum Myxococcota_A; class Polyangia; order Fen-1088; family Fen-1088; genus JADGRB01. The sequence continues at coordinate 1,341,940 of CAWFVU010000002.1, forward strand.
GACGACGTGTCGCTCACCGCCGAGCAGAAGTCGACGATCGCCGCCTGGGTCGACGGCGGCACGCCCGAGGGGACGCCGGAGACGCTCACGCTGCCGCCGCAGCCGGCGCTGGCGAACGCGGTCGACATCGCGACGCCCCTCTTCACGCCGGTGGCCCAGGGAGGTCAGCTCGCGGAGTTCGACGAGTACCGCTGCTTCCTGTTCGATCCGCCGGTCGCCTCGGACGCCTTCCTCACCGGCTACGCGGTGACGCCCGGCGAGGCGTCGATCGTGCATCACGTGCTGGCCTTCATCGTCGATCCGCAGGCGACGGGCCAGGGCGGGCTCACCAACGCCGCGATCATGCAATCGCTCCACGACGCCTCTCCCGACCGCCCGGGCTGGCCGTGCTTCGGCGGCGCCGGCGACGGCGTGGCGGAGTCGGGTCTCCCCGTCGCCTGGGCGCCCGGCCAGGGGATCGTGGAATACCCGGCCGGCATGGGCGTCCCGCTCAAGACGACCGACAAGCTCGTCATCCAGATCCACTACAACCTCGCCGACCCCGCCTCCGCCGGCAAGAGCGACAGCACCACCGTGCACCTGCAGTTCGCGAACAGCGTCAACCGCCAGCTCGCCTTCCTGCTCCCGGACGGCCTGCTCGAATCGCTCTCCAACGCGACCCCCGACACGTTGCCGCCCGGGCAGACCGACACGTCCTATACCTGGACGCACACCGGACGCGACATGGGCCTCGATGGCATCCCGTCCGTCGATCTGATGGCCGTGATGCCCCACATGCACGGGCGCGGGCTCCGGCAGACGATGCGCATCGGACCGGCGGGCGCCCTCGCCTGCGCCTCGCACCTCGAGGGCTGGGACTTCCACTGGCAGGAGTTCTACTTCTACAAAATGCCCCCCGCGATCACCCCGGACAGCGAGGTGCAGGTCACCTGCGAATACGACACCACCGCCGACACCGCGCCCGTCCTCCCCGGGTGGGGAACGCGCAACGAGATGTGCCTGACCGTGCTGATGGTGGCGTTGCCCCCGGGGTGAGCGCGGTTGCGCCCATGGCCGAGCGCGGCGAGCGCGAAGGCTTCGGGCTCGACGTTCGAGCGTTGCGCGAGCGTTCGCACCCTTTTACAGTTTGTATGATGCGACGTTTGAGGCAGCTCGGTGCTCGGGTGGTTTTGTGCTTGGCCGCCGTGTTGGTCCCGGCGTGCGATGGGGCGAAGCCGGTGACCGCCGTCCCGCGACCGCCGACCCCGACACCGCTGGAGAGCGCCAGCGTGTGCAGCGCCGCTTGGCAGCCCTTCACGCCGCCACAGCCCTTGTTCCCCGACTCTGGGCCGTCAGACCTGCCAACTTCGCAGCTCGTCTATCAGGCCGGCATGATCTATTACGTGAGCAGCGCCAACGACCTGGTGGCGCTCCCAACGGACGGGAGCGCGCCAACCACCTTGGCCTCTTTGCCGACATCGACCACCGAGCTCTGGATCGACGGGACGAACCTGCTGTTCTCGCAGGGAACACTGCACAACCAGATCTACAGCCTCCCGATGGCCGGCGGGACGCCCCAGCTCCTGCTCGATGGCGGCGCGGGTCAGACGAGCCCAGGCGACGCTGGTCTACACGCCTTCAACGCGACCGACTTCTACTGGATCGAGGGGGCGACCGTCTGGCACCAATCGCGCTCGGGCGGGATAGCGAACCAGATCGGGAATTTTCAACTTGAGAGGTATCCGGACCATCTCGCGCTCACCGCGAACGCCGTTCTGACCGGAGCCGAGTGGCTAGACCCGCGCTATCAGGCCTCGCCCTTGGAAACCGGCGCCGATGCTTTCCCGTTCGACGGAAGTGGCCGCTCCGCCCTGTCCATTCCCTCGTCCCCGCCGACGGATCCCGCACCCTTTGTGGCCGGAGCGGACAGTCTGGGGGTGTATTGGTCGATCCCGAGCACGAAGGAGCATTTCTCCGCGCTCGTCCTCTCGCCGTCCGACCGGGGATCGGCCAGCGCCTTGTGGCCCTCCTTGCCGTTTGCCTCAGCGAACTTTCAGAGTGTCTCGCCCAATCCCGAAGGTGGATGGGTGCTGGTGGGCGAGCAGGAATTCGACGACGGATCGAATCGTCTCACCATCACATTGGTCGACCCGCAGGGAACGGGAACTCTCCTGGGATGCGCACCCATCGACGACGGGGCCACAGGTGAAGGTGTCGCCGTCGCCCCCGACGCCGTCTATTTCAGCACGCAGAACCGGACGACGTTCACCTGGGAGATCGACCGCGTCGCGCGGTGAGCGTTAGGGATAAGGCGAACGATGAACGCTTCATCGGGATGGTGGAGGAGATGCTTCGGCTGAAGGCCGAGGTCGTCGCGGTTACAGCGCGCCGCCCGTCGGCATGGTGACGGTCCCGCCTCCTTCACAGCTCTGCAGGGAAGTCTGGGCCGGCATGCAGCTCGGAGCCTCGACCGATTGGCCGTAGCAAATGATCTGCCCGGCGGCGGCACAGTTCAGGAACAACTTCAATTCCCCGAGGCAGCTCGGGAACTCGGTCGCCGACTGGCTGCACATCGAGGTGCAGCTCCCCGACAGATAACTGGGGCAGCTCGTCTCGATGTGGGCACAGACGGTCGCGCAGAGCTGCCCGATCGTCTGCGACTGCGGGCCCCCCGCCGGGGGCGTTTCGCCGGAGCTGCCGGCCGGCTCGGGGACGCTCCCCGACGGATCGGTCCCGAAAGGATTGAACGGGGTCGGGGGCCCGGCGCCGCCGCCGCAGCCGGAGACGAGCATCGCACCCCACAGCGCCAGACTCCCAGTGACGAGAAATTTCATGTCGGTGTCCGGCTAGAAATAGTATCGCGCCGAGACGTTCCCCGTGAAGATGTCCCACGGGTTGTTCTGCACCGTCGTGGAGATGGAGAGCGTCGTGTCGGTGGCGTCCGTCCCGCTCGTGCTCTGGGCACTCCGCAGGTATTCGAACTGGACGCCGATCGTCGCGGAGAGCGCCAGCTCCGGTATGCCGATGAACCCGAAGAACACCTCGAAGCCCCCGCGCGCGCCGACGTCCAGTCGAAGTCCGTTGAAGTCGGTCGCCGTCGTGTAGGCCGAGTTCATCCCCGCCGAGGTCCGGCCGTAGCCCAGCGTCAGGTAGGGCCCGAGCTCGAAGTTGACGTGCCGGTGGGCGGAAAGCACGAAGGGGAGGCCCCCCTGCGCGAGGACCCCGAAGACGGCGTTCTTGTCGGTGCTCATGCCGGCCGAATTCGTCGAGCCGCCCGTCCAGGCGATCCCCAACGCGACATCCAGACCCATGCCCGGATTCATCCAGTACCGCAGGCCGAGGGCCGGCACCGTGACGGATCCGGCGCCGGTCGGAACGGTGCTGACGCCCGCGTAGCCGATGGCCCACCGGCGCTGCTCGACGTCGAAGTCAGACTCGACCCGCGGCGCCGGTACCGGCGGCGCGACCTCGACCACCGCCGGGGGCGCCGGGGGCGGCGGCGCCGGCTCTGGCGGAGGAGCGATCACCGGAACGTCCGGCGCTGCCGGCGGCAACCCCTGGGCATGCAACCCGGCCGACACCCCCGCCGCAGCAACCGAGACGGCGAGAGCAATCGCCCGCCGTCGCCAATGGTCCGAGCTCCCTCGTCGCATGGTCCCTCCTTGTCGTTGGAGCGACCGGAATGCGACGGCGGCCGCCGCGTTCCGTCGCCCTTCAACGAGCGAGACTAAGCGCCCCGCGGGGACACTGCCAACATTTGTAACATTGCACGCCGGTAGCGCGTCGTGACCTATCCCGACGCCGATCGGGCCGCTCCGGACGGGCGGTTAGCGGGCATAGACGATCACGTTGTGGCAACGGGCCTCTGAGCTGCCTGGATTGTCGTAGATGTGGGGCCTGTTGGCGTCGAACACCACGGAGTCTCCAGGGCCCAGCTCGTCGCTCTGCTCGCCCACGATCATCCGCATGACACCGCTCAACACCACCAGGATCTCCTGCGTGCCCGGTCCGTGGGGTCCAGAGGCGTGGCGTGACCGCGCGGCGAACCGGAGCTCGTACATCTCGATCTTGGGGATCCCGGCCCCTGGCATCAAAGGGCGGCTGTCGAATTTTCCGCCGGCCGACCGCAGGAGCTGGCCCTCGCCGTACCGCAAGACGGAAAGCCCCGCGCGGGGCTCGCCTACCAGATCAGAAAATGCAATCCCCAGGCCCGAGGCGATCTTCCAGAGAACCCCGATCGTCGGATTGGTCTTCCGCGTCTCGATCTGTGAGAGCGCCGCCCTGCTCACACCGGTGAGCTGTGCCAGCTGGTCCAGAGACATGTCGCGGCGCTTGCGTTGCTCGCGGAGGTGATCCGCCACGCATCCGGCAAGATCCGCGGCACCGGTCTCATCACCTGACGGAATCGGTGCGCCTCGAAGGCTCGCCCGCATCTTCGCCATACCGGTGGGGCTCCGTTTTGAACGCACAATTCGTTACTGCAACTCTTCCAGGACTCTGAGCGCGCGTGCAGCTGCCTTCCGGACCTCGACGTCGGGATCGGTCGCGAGGGGACGAAGCGCCTCGCCGGCCTCGCGCACACCAATCTCGGCCAGCGCCAGGACGGCCACTTTGCGGAGATCGGCCACACCCGACGCGAGAAGGTAGACCAATGGCTCAACGGCGCTGGCGGCACGCAAACGCCCCAGCGCCACCGCAGCCTCCTTCCTAACCTGCCAGAACGGATCGTCCAGCGCCGCGATCAAGGCCGGCACCGCCTGGTTGAGCGCCGTACGGCCGAGAACGATGGCGGCCTCCGCCCTCACCCGCCAATCGACGTCGGCCATCGCTGAAATCAGATCGGGGAGCAGCGCCGGACCGTGGAAGAACGCCAGCGCGCCGAGCACCAGACGCCGCACCTCGGGGTCCGGATCGCGCAGCCGTCCACGGAGGTCCGAGACGGTCTCTGGCCGCCGCAGATAGGCCAACGTCACCACCGCTTCACGTCGCACCGACACGTCGGCATCGTCGAGCGCCCGAACCAAGGAGGCGACGGCGCGCGGATCGCGGTGCTCGCGCAACGCCACGATGACCGCGCGCCGCACATCCGGGCTGGGGTGAACGACCGCCGCGACCAGCGCCTCCACCGCCTTTTCGTCGCGCAGCTCGCGGAGCGCGGTCTCAGCAGCGGCCCTCACTTCGCCCACCTCGTCCAGGAGCGCCCCGACGAGAGCGGGCACGGCGCGCCCGTCTCCGAGATCCTCCAGCAACCCGACCGCCAACCGACGGACGGTCGGATCGCTGTCCCGGGCGGCGTCGATCAAGGCGTCGACGGCATCCACGCTGGCCACGTCCTCGAGCGCCATGATCGCCAGCTGCCGCTCCGCAGCCTCCGGGTGCCGCAACCGAGAGAGCAGCGTGTTCTCGATGTCACTCATCGGTTCTCAGCGCACCAAGAAGGGAATCTTCACCGTGATGGCGTCCTTGGGGCAGTCGATTTCGCAGGCCAGGCAGTACCAACATTCGTCGAACTTCATGTGCGCCTTGCCGCTCGCCGGGCTGACCGACAAGCAATCGACCGGGCAGGAGTCGATACAGATGTGGCAGCCCGAGATGCAGCGCTCCTCGTCGACGATCACCGGCACATCGAACCGCTCGGTCGTCTGGGCGTGACCGACCGTGAGGGCCTCGGCAGCCTTTGCACTCTCGCGATCGGGAAGCTGGCTCATTGGGACACCTCGGCACGGGTAGACATCTCCGGCGCTACCGGCGGCGTACCGGCGGGGACGCGGATCTTGTAGTAGCTGCGCCGCTCGTCGTCGCCGAGCGGGACCACGTAAGGTGCCACCGGGCGCTTGCGCGCCGCCATTCGACCCTCGGCGTCCTTGTAGACGTCGACATGGACGAACCAGTTGGCGTCGTCCAGCTCGGGATAGTCGAGCCGATGATGATAGAGGCCCCAGCGGCTCTCGGTCCGGTAGAGGGAGGCGCGCGCTGCCATCTCCGCGCAATCGCGGATGAAGCCGGCCTCCACGAAGCGCATCAGCTCGTGCGGGTTCGTGGCGCTGACCTCTTCGAGCTCGTCTTGGGCGCGTTCGAACAGAGCCAGGCCGTGGTTCATGCGCGTGGCCGTCTTCGGCGGTTGCAGGTAGTCGTTCACGAGCCGGCGCACTTTGTATTCGTACTGGTGCGGCGGCACGCCCGTGCGGCGCTCCATCGGACGCGCCAACCTGGTCCGCTCGGCGTCGATCTGCTCCGGCAACTCGTAGGTGTCCTCGCCCCCGCCGGTTGGCGCGCCGGGCTCCGCCCGCAAATACCCGAGCGCGCTCTCGGCGCAGATCTCTCCATATGTCATCGCGCCCAGAAGGTAGTTGTGCGGAACGCAGGCCATGTCGCCGGCGGCGTAGAGACCCGGAACCGTCGTCTCGCCCCGCTCGTTGACGGCCACACCGGACGCGCTGTGACCGCTGCAGAGCCCGATCTCCGAGATGTGCATCTCGACCAAATCCTCCGCGTACCCGTGTCCGCGCCCGGCGTGAAAACGCCCGCGGCTCGGGCGCTCGGTGCGGTGGAGGACGCGTTCGATCTCGGTGATCGTCTCGGGGGCGAGGTGCGTCAGCTTCAGATAGACGGGCCCGTTCGCCGAATGCAGCTCTCGGTAGAACTCCAACATCATCTGGCCGCTCCAGTAGTCGCTCTCGATGAAGCGGTGCCCGAGGGCATTGACGGTGTGGCCGCCGAGCGGGCCGGTCACGTAGGCGCAGGCCGGACCGTTGTAGTCCTTGATGAGCGGGTTGATCTGGAAGCATTCGATGCCCGTCAGCGCGGCGCCCGCGTGATAGGCCAGCGAATATCCGTCCCCGGCGTTGGCCGGATTCTCGTAGGTACCGAAGAGGTAGCCGGAGGCCGGCAAGCCCAGACGCCCCGAAGCGCCACAGCAGAGGATCACCGTCTTGGCGCGGATCACCTGGAAGCTGCCGTCGCGCACGTTGACGCCGAGAACGCCGGCGATCCGACCGTCGGCTCCGGTTAGGAGGCGCGTCGCCATCACCCGGTTGCTGACCCGCACGCCCGAGCGACGGATCATGCGGGTCAGCATCTTCTTCAGATCGTACCCCTCGGGCATCGGGAGAACGTAGCTGCCGTTGTGATGGACCTTCTTGACGTCGAAGTCGCCGGTGCTGGTCTTCTGGAACTTGACGCCCCAGGCGTCGAGCTGCCGGATCATCTCGAAGCTACGCTCCGCGTACGCCAGCACGGCGCGCTGGTCCACGATGCCGTCGTTGGCCATCGTGATCTCTTTGACGTACTGCTCGGGGGTGGTGTGTCCAGGAATCACGGCGTTGTTCAGGCCATCCATGCCGATGGCGATGGCGCCGCTTCGCTTGACGTGGGCCTTCTCCAGCAGCAGCACCCGGCCGAGCGGCAGCTCCCGTTGCGCGCGGATGGCCGCGGTGCTTCCGGCGCTGCCGCCCCCCACGACGACGACATCGACCTCGAGAGTGGTCCCCGGCTCGGTCATTCATAGACACATATATATTATACAAGACAGCCGTCAAGCCCAAACGCGGCGCAGACTCGACTCTCGCGGCCGCGAGGCTCCCGCGTTCGGTCATCGAACGCGGGAGCACTGATTCAAGCGTCGTGAGCGGCGGCGTCTCCTCTCAGACTACGCCCCTGCGGCACCGCCGGCCGCGCCTCCCGCTGCGCCGCCGGCCGCCCCGCCAGCCGCGCCTCCTGCTGCCCCGCCACCACCTTTGCCACCGGCGCTGGCACCCGCCGCGCCGCCGCCCCCTTTGGCACCGGCACTGGCCCCCGCCGCGCCGCCGTCGGGTGGCGGCAGCGCCTGCGAGCCTCCGCATCCCGCCGCTCCGAGAAGAGCCAAAGCAACAATCGTCACCATCGTCCGTTTCATAGGTCCACTCATTCCTTTCGCATCATGAGACGACATCGATCCGTGCCTATTCACACGGTGCACACCGCCCACGCCGGTCTAGAACGCCACCTGGAAGCGGCCGATCAGAACCTTCTCCGTGGGTCGATCGGTGATCGCCCCCGTCTTGCCCGCTCCCTCGTTGAACCAGGTCTCCTCGAAGTTGCCGGAGAGCTTGAGGTTCCGGCTGAGCTGCCAGTTGAGCGCCAGGCCGTAACCCTCCGCCTTGCTCACGGAGGTCGTCGGATTGGCGGCGTTCGGGAAGGCGACGCTGTCGATGTCCAGCCAGTTGAAGCGCGCGCCAATCTCGAGGGCGCCCCAGTGCCCCGCAGCCCCGTCGAGATCGTGATACGGCTTGACCCCCTCGTACGTCACGACACCCCCGATCGCCACCGACGCGGTCACGTGCCCCGCATTGTTGTTGAAGGCGCCGGTCGCCGTCCCCCGCGCGACCTCCTGGTGCTCGCGCACCCACTCGGCCAGCAAACCGAACGGCCCGTTGTAGTAGTAGAGCTGCGGGTTGACGCGCGTGTGCCGGCCGGAAGAGACGATCCCCGCCGAGTACGCGAAGATGTTCTGTTGCCCCGCCGACTTGAAGGTCGGGAGCCAGGTGCCCGTCGCAGCCGTCGTCGATCCCTGCTCCTTCCCAATGCTGCCGGCGATGCCCACCCCGAGCCGCCCCAGATACTTCAGCCCCGGTGTGTTGAACGGCTGGAGAAACAGCCGGCCGCCGTAGGTCTTCGCTTCGTTCGAGTCGACGTCGGGGCTGATGGCGTTGTCATAGAGACCGTTGAAGATCCCGCCCTCGTACCGGAGGATCCCGCCCGCGATGTCGCCCCAGATCTGCACCCCCAGCTCACGCTGCGGCGTCAGGTTCTGATCGAGCGCGCGCTCGATGAAGGTCAGATCCTGGTCGGCCTGCAGCCGCTCGAGGCCATAGGGCTGCTTGAACTTGCCGACCCGGATCCGCAGCCAGGAACGCGGGTGCGTGTCCAGATAGGCGTCCGCGAGGAACGGCGCAGACGTGGGGGTGACGAGGTTCCCGAAGTCGGGCGAAAAGTAGAAGTCCGTCAGCCCCAGGACCGTGCCAGCGAGGATCGGACGAACCTTCCGAACGACAAACGTGTCGTTGGGCGCGAGCGCCGAGTCGGGGAATGCCCGCCCGTCGAACTGCAGGAGGCCCTTGAAGCGAACCTGGTACCTCCCATCGTGGCTGATGATGGCGAACCCGTTCTCATCGGTCTGGAAGATCGGCCCGGCGGCGGCCCGATCCTTCTCGAGCGCTCGCGTGCGTTGATCGATCAGGTCGAACTGTCCCTGCCAGGGAGCGGGGGTCGGAACCGCTGTGGGCGCCACCGGAGGTGGCGGCTGGGGAGGCGCCGCTGGGCCGGAATCCTGTGGACCACCGGACGGTACCGATGGGCTTCCTTTCACCGGCGGCGCGGCAGCCTCGGGCCGAACGGGCACGGCCGTCTGGGCCGGAGCGTCTTGCGCCCGGACCGGAGCCGAAAGCACTTCCAGCGCGACGACCACGGCCATTCCACCAGTCGCGGCACGCAACGCAGATACCAAACCTCTCATCTCATTCTCCTTTTGCTCGTGTGGGTTTCAGAGTGACGGTCGTTTCGAGGGTGCAGCGGGATCGAAGGCCATTCGGCCGGCGCGCCCGGACGTCGGTGGGGTAGCCGGCGAAGTCGGCCAAAGTGGTGCCGTCGAGGACGCCGGCCGCTGCATCGCGAAGTCGCGCCATCACCAACCGAGCGCTGCACGTGGTCGGCTCTCCTGCGCAGTCGTCGCAGCGCTGGGGAAAGGTTTGGCGAAGGCACGGCAACGGGTCGACCGCGCCGTCAATCGCTCGAATGACCTGGCCGACGCTGACCTGATGGGCCGGCGCCAGCAGCGCGTATCCGCCGCCCTTGCCCTTCTTGCTGATGAGGATCCCGGCGCGTGTGAGGTTCACGAGGATCGCCTCGAGGAACCTCGGCGGTGAGCTCGACCGGGCGGCCACCTCGGAAGCGACCACTGGACGGCGCGATCCCAATCGAGACAAGACAGCGACTGCCTGTAACGCGTAGTGCGCCTTGCGCGACAGCATCCCCATGCAGACGTCGCTATACAGGACCTATGTCTATTATACTAGAATTAACTCCATCGCCCCGCCGCCCGACATGCATTTTCTCGTCGGCGTGCGGGAGGACCTGGGTGGAGGCGCTTCGGACCAGACTTAGAACGGGATGTGGCTGCCGATGCCAAGCAGCCGGGTATCCAGCCTGATCGTCCGCCGCAGGAGTCGGCCTCCTTGGCTCTCGAGCCTGACCACGTCGTAGATCTTTCCAACGGCGAAGAGCGCGGTCTCGCCTCCATCGAGGGCGGTCCGAAACACCTGCAGGGCCGAGACGGCCTCCGCCGCCCCCGTCGGCTCGTCGAGCACGACGGTGTAGACCGTCACGTGGCGGGTCAGGGGCGCGTGGTCGCTGTTATGGCGCGGGAGCGTGCGAAACAGGACCTCCAGCTCCGGCTTGGCGTGGTCGAACCAGATCATCTGGCGTCGGATCTCGGGGCTGTAAGCCTCGATGGTGTAACGAAACTCGGGCGCGCAGAGCGATAGGTATCCTTCGAAGTCGTGGGCGTCGAGCAGCAAGGCGGACCTGTAGATCGTCTCCTCGACGGCGGCGCGGGCGCCGCTCACGGCGTCCCTCGTTCGCCGAACGGGTCGGAGGGCGAGCGCTCCATGTAGCGACTCCACTCGGCGTAGAAGTGGCGCATCCCGATCTCGTCGTGGATGGTCTGGTGTTCTTCGCGCGCGTGCAGGACCCATCGGCTGCCGGTGCGTCCATCGCGCATGGCGGTGCCCTGCCCCGTCACACCCAGAAGATCCTCGTGCAGATTGCGCCCAAAGGGTCCCCAGATCTGGTTGTGGTCGCGGATACGCGCCTGCCGATCGTCCGGCGAATCGCTCTTCAGGCCGAGACCGCGGAACTCGATCAGCACCTCGTTGGGCCCGAGCGGAATGGCGGTGTCGATCCGAATGACCGAGGTCCGCAGGTTGTAGGTCATCCCCGGGAAGAGATCGACGAGGATCCAGCCGCCCGGCGTCAACCCCGGCCACCCAACGGCGCGACCCGCGCTCCCCTCGTAGCGGTCATATTTGACCTCCATCGAACCGACCGCGGCGTGTCCGTTGGGGTACGGCGTGTAGCGCCGGTCGAAGTAACCCGGCTGCTGCATGCCGGTCACCCGGTTAAAATAGTGCATGTAGTCGTGGTAAAATTCGCTATTGGTGTCGTGCCAGAGCTTGAAGTTCGTCCGCACCACGGCCTTCTGGTAGTGGAACACCTCGAGCGGCTCGCGCAGAAACGGCTCCAGCGTCTCCAGCGCCCCCCCGATGAAGTCGCTCAGACTGGCTGCGTTGTCATCGAGGTTGACCCAAACGAAGCCACCGTAGCCCACCGCGGCGCGGACCTGCCGTAGGCCGACATCATGTGAATCGAGCCGGTCCTGGAAGCCTTCCTTGCGGCGCGCGATCCCGGTGCAGTTCCCGCGGCAGTCGAAGGTCCAGGAGTGGAAGATGCAGGTCAGGCTGCGCGCGCTGCCGGCGGGATCGTGGAGCAGGACGTTCCCGCGGTGCGGGCAGATGTTGTAGAAGGCGCGCGCCTCACCGTCCTCGCCCCGGATGACGATCAGGTTCTTCCCGGCGGGGTGACGGAACGTCCGGTAGTCGTAGGCCGCGGGGATCTCGCTTTCGTGACAGGCGATGATCCAGGTCCGATCGAAGATCCTCTCCTGCTCCTCGCGGAAGATCTGCGCGTCGGTGTAGAGGCGCGTGTCGACATAGTGGGTAGAGGGCAACTTCGGGCGCGCGGCCCACTCAGCGGCGTTGCGAGACAAGCGGAACCTCCTTCGGTCGTCGTGCAATCATGAATAGAAGCCAGGCGACGACCGGGGGCCGTTCAGGGCGTCGCCCGCCTCCATAGTCTCCTATCAAAGACGCCTGTCTACTACGCAGCCCTGCGACCAAGCAACTCTGAAATTGCCGGGTCCGGGAGAGCAGATGGCTTTCTTCGGCTTTCAGGAGCGCAGTGGGCAAGGCGTCCCGTATATTTTAATAGACATCTGTCTCCAACTGGCTCAAAAGGAACATCCATGCGGACACCTCCTCTGTCATCCACCCTTGCAGTGGCGCTCTTGGCAGCCGCCTCGGCGACGTCAGCCTGCCATCGCGACGCTGCGCCCGGCGCGCCCGCACCGACCGCCGGCGCCGCCTCCACGGCCGCCCCCGCGCCGCTCTCCTACGGCAAGCCAGGTGAGCCAATCCACCTGACGGTCGGCTATCAACCGTACTACGCCGAGGCGTGGTCCGGCGCCGTGGTGAACGGGCTCGGGCTCTGGAAGAAGCACCTTCCGCCCGGATCGACCGTCGACTTCAGCGTCGGGCTGCAGGGCGCGCTGATCGTGAATGCCATGCTGGCCGGCAAGGACCAGATCGGCTACCTGGGCGACACCCCGTCCATCGTGGGAGCCACCAAGCGGAACGTGGCGGACCTGCGCATCGTCGCCAACATTGGCCTCGGCACCGACCAGTGCAACGTCTTCTTCACCCGCCCCGACGCACCCGAGTTCGCCAACGCCCGGGAGGCAATCAAGTGGCTGAATGGAAAGACGGTGGCGGTCCCCAAAGGGAGCTGCACCGATCGCTTCGCGCGGGCGGTGTTCAAGAAGGAGAACGTTACTCCCGCCGCCTACCTGAACCAGAACATCGAGCTCATCACCAGTGGGTTTCGCGCCAAGAAGCTGGACGCGGCCGTCGTCTGGGAGCCGGTGGCCTCGCGCCTGGTCACCGAGGGTCTGGCGCGGCGGGTCGCGACCGGCAACGACGTCGGCGAGAATGACGGCGCCTTCATCGACGTTCGCGCCGATTTGATTCAACAGCGCCCGGACGTCGTGAAAGCCTGGCTCGAGACGGAGCTCGAGGCGGAGAACTATCTGGCCGATCCCAAGAACGCCCACGAGGTCGTGGGGCTCCTCAAGGCGCAGACCACCGGCTTCGACGAGAAGGTCCTCTGGCAGGCGCTGTTCGGCAGCTATCCGGCCAGCGCCGGCGGCGGCCCGATCCGGGTGACGATCCCCTTCGGGTTCACCGACAAGTCGCTCGAGCTCATCAAGCGCGCGACGGCGTTCCTCTATGAGGTCAAGAGCATCAACATCCCGGAGCTCCCCACCGACGCGGTCCTGCCCGACCTAACCGCACAGATCCTCAAGGAGCACGCGCTCACGGCGCCCGTCGCCGAGATCAAAGCGACCACGGAAGTGGCGGCGAAGTAGCAAGCCGCCAATGGGACGTCCCACGCAGAGCGTCGGTCTGGGCACGATCCTCTGGCGCCTCGGCCAGTGGTTCAAGAGTCCCCGGCCGTACCTGATGGTCCTCGGGTACGCGCTCTTTTTGGCCGCCTGGTACCTGATGGTCGACGTCTGGGCGCTCGGCCGTTTCGCGAAGATGCCGGGCCTCTTGCAGGTCGCGCGCGAATGGGTGAGCCGCGACCCCGCCTTCGGCGTCTCGATCCACACCGGCGTCTACTACGATCACATCCTCACCAGCGTCCGCCGGATCGCCATCGCCTTCGCGCTGGCGACCGCGCTCGGTGTGCCGGTCGGCCTTCTTCTTGGCTGGTCGAAGTCGTTCAAGGAGTACGTCTTTCCGGTCTTCGAGCTCCTGCGACCGATCCCGATCCTGGCCTGGGTGCCGCTGGCCATCATCATGTTCTCGGGCTCAGAGACACCGGTGGTCTTCCTGACGTTCTTGGCTTCGTTCTTCGCCACCGCCCTCAACACCGTGCTCGGTGTGCAATCGATCGAACCGTCCTTGGTGCTGGCGGCGCGTTGCCTGGGCGCCTCGCGCTGGCGGATCTTTCGTCACGTGGTCGATCCCGGGGGCCCTCCCCCACATCTTCATGGGCCTGCAGATCTCCATCGGGGTGGCCTGGTTCTCGCTGGTGGCCGCAGAGATGGTCTCCGGGCAGTTCGGCCTCGGCTACCTCGTCAACACCTCGTACACGATGGTCCAGTATCCGACGATCGTCATCGGAATGCTCACGCTGGGACTCGTTGGCTATCTGACGAGCGCTCTCGTTCGCCTGGCTGCCGATCGCGTCATGGTCTGGCGGGCACGCGACCTCGGGCTCGGAGCCGGCGGGTGAGCGCCCTCGCCACGGAGGCCCCGCCGCCGGAACTGGGCGCCACCGCGCGCGGCGCGATCCGGATCGACCACGTGAGCAAGTCGTACGGCGCGCCCGGGTCCGGCCTGCTGGCGCTCGACGACTGCTCTTTCGAGATCGGGGCGGGTGAATTTTGCGTGGTGGTCGGGCCGTCGGGCTGCGGGAAGACCACCCTGCTGAACGCCATCGCCGGCTTCCACGAGATCGATTCCGGCACGATCTCCGTCGACGGCCGAATCCTGTGCGGGCCGGACCGGCCGAGGGCAGAGATCGGCCCCGACCGAATCGTCGTGTTTCAAAACGGCGCGCTCTTTCCCTGGAAGACCAACCTCGAGAACGTCGCCTTCGGTCCGCATCGTGCAAGGGACGCTTCCCCGTCGCGAAGCGTTGGAGAAGGCGCGCGGGCTGATGGCAGACGCCGGGCTGCACGGACACGAAGGCGCTTATCCCGGCCAGACCTCCTCCGGCGTCCGCCGGCGGGTCGAGATTGTCCGCGCGCTCATGAACGACCCGGCTGTCCTGTTGCTCGACGAGCCGTTTCGCGCTCTCGATTCGCTGACCAAGTCGGTGATGCACGAGACCTTGCTCGAGACCTACGCGCGCAACCGGATCACCGTCTTCTTCATCACCCACGATCTGGAGGAGGCGATCTTCCTCGGGACGCGGGTGGTGGTGATGACCACGCGGCCGGCCCGCCCCAAGACGATCATCGACGTCGACATCCCCTACCCCCGCCGCTACGACGTGCTGACCAGCGATCGCTATCGCGAGCTCGTGCAGCACGCCACCGCCGCCGTTCACGGCGAAGCCATCAAGGCCTTCGAGCTGGGCGAAGCGGAGGGGCGCCCATGAGCGCCCACGCCGTGGCCGCCGGAGCGCCGACCGCATCGGCGGCCCGACCAGCCGCTCGCTCGGGGCTCGCTCGCTTTTTGACCGGTGATTCGGCGCGCGCCAAGCGGAGGGCCCTGGTGTCGTACGTCGTCGTCGCCGCGATCTGGCAACTCGGCGCGACGAGCGGCCGCTGGCTGGGTCACCCGCTCCCCTGGTTGGGGAATCTGCCGGCGCCGACGGCGGTCTTTTCGGCGTGGGGCCACCTGGTCCGCGATACCGGCTATTGGCAGAGCTGGGCGCTCAGCTTCGAACGTGTGGCCCTCGGATTCGCCGCCGCCGTCGTGGTGGGGATTCCATTCGGCCTGTTCCTGGCCCTCAGCCGCACGTTTCGCGGCATCGCCTTCCCTCTCTTCGAGCTCCTCCGTCCCATCCCGCCGTTGGCCTGGGTGCCGGCCGCCATCATCTTTTGGCCGACGCAGGAGCTGTCGATCGACTTCGTGATCTTCCTGGGCGCCTTCTACACCATCGTCATCAACGTCCTCGGCGGCGTGGAGACGATCGACGTCCGGCTCGTCCAGGCGGCCCGCTCGATGGGTGCCTCCCGCTGGAACGTTTTTCGCCGCCTCATCTTTCGTGGTGTCTTGCCGTCCGTGTTGGTCGGTATGGACGTCAGCATCGGCGTCACCTGGGAGGTGGTGGTCGCCGCCGAGATGATCTCCGGCGGGGGCAGCGCCGGTTCGGGCGCCACCGGTGGCGGCCTGGGGTTCTTCATCTGGAGCTCCTACGTCGGCGGATCATATCCACAGATCGTGGTCGGTATGATCTCCATCGGGATCGCCGGCTACCTCTCCAGCACGGCGTTGCACCGGATCTCCAAGCGTTTGACCCCCTGGCTGCGAGCGCACTGATGGCCCTCCGTCCGGCAGGTATCGTCCCGGCAGGCACCATCGAGGTGCGCGGCGTGAGCAAGAGCTACGGGGCGGGCCCCGACGCGCGGGAAGTGGTCCGCGACTGCTCTTTCAACATCCATCCCGGGCGTTTCACGGTGATGATCGGCCCCTCGGGCGCGGGGAAGAGCACCCTCATTCGTCTCCTGGCCGGGTTCGAGAAGCCGACCGCCGGGCAGATCCTCGCCGACGGCAAGCCGATCGGCGGACCGGGACGAGACCGGCAGGTGGTGTTCCAGGAGACCGCGCTCTTCCCCTGGATGACCACGGAGGACAATGTCCTCTACGGCCCGAAGGCACGCGGCGAGATGAATGCCCGGGCCCGTCGCCGCGCCGATCTCTTGCTGGAGAAAGTCGGCCTGACCGCGTTCAGCGGAAAATTCCCGCCCCAGCTATCGGGCGGCATGCAACGCCGGGCCGAACTGGCGCGCGCAATGGTCAATGACCCGGCGGTCATGATCCTCGACGAGCCGTTCCGGGGTCTCGACGCGATGACCAGAAAGCTGATGCTGGAGTACTACGCGCGGCTGGCGGAGGAGCAGAGCAGCACGAACTTCTTCGTGACCACCGACGTCGACGAGGCGATCTTCCTCGCCGATGACCTGCTGGTCATGACCCACATCCCGACCCGGGTCCGGACGGTGGTCGACGTCGATCTGCCGAGACCCCGCGATCTCGACGACCCTGGTCAGCGACGATCGGGCCAACCAGATCAAGATGCAGGTCCTCTCCCTGCTGCACGAAGAGGCGATGAAATCCTTCGTCCACGGCGGCGGACGGGCCGCCGCTGACTTCGTCGACGCCTACCGGCGCCGGATGGCGCCCGACGCCGACGGCCGCCGGCGCGCTCAGCGGGAGAAGATCTGATCGAAGACTGCGCCATCGGCGAAGTGCTTTCGCTGGACGGCCGACCACCCACCGAGCTCCGCCACCGAGACGAGCCGCAGCGTGGGGAACCGATCGGTGTGCCTGGCCAGGACCTTCGGATCGACCGGCCGGAAGAAATATCGGGCGCCGATCTCCTGCGCCTCCGGCTCGAATAGAAACCGCAAGTAAGCAGAGGCCGCGACCGTCGTGCCGTGTTTGGCGGCGTTCTTTTCGACCAGAGCCACCGGGCTCTCGGCCAGGATGCTCACCGACGGCACGACGATCGTCAGTCCACTTTGGGGGAAATCGGCCCGGGACAGCTGAGCCTCGTTCTCGAAGGTGAGGAGAACGTCGCCGATTCCGCGCTGCGCGAAGGTGCTGGTCGCCGCGCGCCCACCCGTGTCGAGCACCGGCACCGCCTTGAATAGCTTGCCCACGAAGGTGCGCGCCGCCGCCTCGTCTCCCTTGAACTTGCCGAGGGCGTAGGCCCAGGCGGCGAGATAGCTGTACCGGCCGTTGCCTGAGGTCTTGGGGTTCGGGATGATCGGCACCACGCCCGGCTTCACGAGGTCCTCCCAGTCGCGCACCTGTTTGGGGTTCCCCTTGCGGACCACGAACAGGATTGTCGAGGTAAAGGGGACGGCATGATTGGGGAGTCGGGCAGCCCAGTCCTGGGGCAGAAGGCCGCTCTGGGCGGCGATGAGGTCGATGTCGAGCGCCTGGTTCATCGTCACCACGTCGGCCGGCAGGCCGTCGATGACCGCACGCGCCTGCTTGCTCGAGCCGCCGTGCGACTGATTGATCGTGAGGGTGTCTCCGCTGCGCCCCCTCCAGGCGACGCCGAAGGCGGCGTTGACGTCCTTGTAGAGCTCGCGCGTGACATCGTACGAGGCGTTGAGCACGGTGACGTCGCGCGCGTGCGCCGCCCCGGAGGTCAGGGCCAGGAGCGCCATCCAGAGCAGAACCTGGGGCCGCGCGAAGGACGACGCTGTCGGGCGCGGCACGCTCAGGACCCGAGCTTCACGTAGGTGAAGCCCTCTTCCTGCTTGCGGATCAGCTCGGCGACGCCCGAATCGACGATCCTCACGCCCGGTGTGAGATCAGCTGACGTCAACTGCCGCTTGCGGAGCGTGTTGCTGCAGGCGGCGAAGACCGGCCCCGTCTTTTCGATCGCCGCGATTCGGTCGCGAAGCGCCGCGTTCTTGAGCTGGAGGAGCCCGATGCCGGCGCCGTGCGCGACCACTTCGATCTCGACGGAGCTCCCGCCGAAGGCCTTCTGCACGTTCTCGACGTTGGTCAGGACCTCCTGCCAGCCCGCCTCGTCGGCGACATTGACGTGAAAGACGACCCTGTGTTTGGGCGGCGCGGCGGCGCTGGCCCGCGCAATTACCAGGACGGCCACGGCGGCGACACCGAACGAGAGGAGCAGGACGGTCACACGTTGTTTCGACATCTGGACTCTCTCCTTTCTCACGGCCGGGCAGCTGTGACCCCGAACGTCTCGAGAGCCGCAGCCCGCACGTCGGGAATCTTCGCCACCAGGTGAAGATCGGCGAACAGATCAGCCAGCTCCTGCTGCTCCTGCCAGACCTCGTCGTTCATCGGCTGCAGGCCGAATTTCCCGCGCGCCAGGGCTCGCGCCAAGATTCGCGCGTCGACGTGCGCGTCCGCGGCCAGCGCCGTCGCTGCCGCTGCCGGTTGCCGCTGGATCTCGGCCTCCGCGTCGCTGACCGCGGCCAGGATCTGCTCGTACGCCGCCCGATGTAGCGCCGGAAACTCCGGGCGCACGACCAGGAACTGGCGGTAGGCGAATCGGTTCGGCGGGGCCCTCAGCGGACGAGCGTCCACCTGCACCTCGGCGGCAGCGTACTGGGGATCCCAGATCGCCCAGGCATCGACGCCCCCATGCTCGAAGGCAGCCCGGGCGTCTGGCGGCGCCAGGTAGACAGGTTGGATGTCACTCCAGGTGAGACCCGCTGCTCGCAGCGACTCGAGCAGCAGGTGGTGCGCGCTCGAGCCCTTCTGGAACGCGACCTTCTTCCCCTTGAGCTCCGCGATGGTCTGGAGCGGCGAGTCCGCCCTCACGACAATCGCAGCGGCCTCGGGCTTGGCGGGCTCGACGGCAGCATAGGCAAACCGCAGGTGGCCGGCTTGCGCGAAGACCGGCGGCGCGTCACCGACCAGCGCGACGTCCACGCTCCCCACGTTGATCCCTTCCAGGATGGGCGGCCCGGCCGTGAACTCCAACCACTTGATCCGGGCGCCGAGAGGCGCGAGCCGCGCCTCCAACCATCCCTGGTGTTTTAGATAGAGAAAGCCCCAGCTCGATCGCTGGTACCCGACGCTCACCGTGAAGGGCTCCGTCGTGCCCCCGGCCGCGGGCGGACCGGAGCTCGCGTGATCCCGTCCGTGGCACGCCTGCAACGAGAGGAAGAGAGTGGCGCAAATCAGGCGGCGCGCCACCACGCGCATGCCGCCGCGTCTCATCGGGCCGCCTCGGTCCACCGCACACCGAACAGCTCGGTGAGGTTGTTCTGCAGAAAGTCGCGGCGCTCCCGTTCACCAAGTTGCGGGAAGGCTTCGACGTAGCGCGCGAGCACGTCGAGGCCGCCCGAGTCCCAGTGCGGGTAGTCCGAGGTGGCGCCCACGTTCTTCCCGCCAAACCACCGGGTCGCTTCGGCGAACAGCGCCTCCTCCGGCTCGAACGAGCAGACCACGCACTGGCGCTTGAAGTACTCCGACGGCGGCAACGTCAGCGGAATCTCGGCCCGGCGGGTCTCGAAGTGCTCGTCGAGGCGAAAGAGGTAATAGGGGAACCAGGAGAGGCCGGCCTCGCAGAACAGCACGCGCAGCCCCGGGAAGCGCTCCAGAATCCCGCTGCCGATCAGCGCCACCAGCGCGCTGGTCATCTCGAGCGGGTGCGAGACCACGTGCGCCATCCAGTAGGCGTCGAACTTGCGCGTCGGATCCTCGGTGGTGTGGTACGCGCCCGTCGCCTCGTGAAAGACCAGCGGCGTGCCGGTCTCCTCCAGCACCTGCCACAGCCGATCGTAGGAGCGGTCCCACCATCGGCGCCCCTGCATGACGTTCGGTCGCATCCAGACCGCCCGCGCGCCGAGCTCCTTGATCGCGCGCGCAGCCTCGGCCCTGCCCGGTTCTGGATCGATCGGAACGGTGGCCGCGAACCAGAGCCGGTCGCGGTTCTCCGCGCAAAAGGCGTCGGCAAACCAGTTGTTGAGCGCGCGGCAGTAGGCCGCCTGGAGCTCGGCGTCCAGGATGTCGGGGATGTAGAGGCCGACGGTGGGGATCCAGAGCGCGGCGTCGATCCCGGTGTCGTCCATGTCTTTCAGCTTCCCGCGCCCGCAGACCCAGGCGGTCGTCTCTTCGTACGAAAGGCCGGGCTTCTCGCCACGCGGGCGGTAGCCACTCATCCCCTCGCGCCGCCCCTGCCCTGGTCCCCACACCTTCTGATAGAGGCGCCCCTCGACCAGGAACCGCGTCGAGCCGTAGACGTTGTCACGGATCAGGACGGGGGCCCGGTCGCGAAAGCTCGGTTCGAGGTATTTCGAAAAAGCTTCGATCGGCTCGATCACGTGCCGATCGCCGTCGATCACGTAGTAGTCGTTGAAGCGCGTCTTCGTCCAGTCGCGCTCAATGGTCCTCGGTCCGCTCATAGCACCCTCCCTTCGCCGCGGTAACGGCGCTTGATCGCGAAGTGGTCCTTCCAGAATCGTGGCGCACGTTGGCCGCTCACCAGCTCGTCGTTCCAGCTGACGGTCGAGGCGCCCGACCAGAGTCCGCGGCGGCGGCGTTCCTCGCGCTGGTCGACCAACCAGTCGTTGTAGCTCTCGTAGGCGATATGGCCGTCGGGGGCGTCCAGCGTGGCGGCGCGGATGCGGCCGTCGAGCTCGAGCTCGCGCGCCGCCTGCACGTCGTCGAGAAAGATCGGCTCGACCTCCACCTCGTACCCGTGCTCGCGGAGAAGGCCCCCCGCCACGCCGGCAAAGAGCCCCTGCTCGTGAAGACTCAGGTGGTGACGAAAGAGTCCGACGTAGTCGGTCGAGATCGGCCGCCCGAGCGGCCGGTGATCGCGCGTCTCGGCGCGGCGCCGGGCGATCTCCGACTCCTCGGGGCGGAGCACCGCCGGATCGAAGTCCTCCTCGAGAAAGCCGAGGATTCGCCGCAGCTCGGCCTCCGGCTCGGCCACCAGCGTCTCGTAGCGGACGTCGAGCCAGCGCCCCGGCGCCACGTCGGCGCGCGCGCCGAGACCGGCCGCCATCGTCTGCCGCCAGAGCAGCGCCGCCGCGTGGACGTTGCGCGGACCGAAGGCCGAGCGGAGCTGCTCGGCCGCCACGTCACGGCCGTCGCGGACGAGGTGAATGAATTGCGCGTCCGGAAAGTCGCCGGAGATCTCGGGCACGAAGTAGACGTTGTGTGGTGTCTTCTCACCCCAGCGCGGCTTCCCGACGTGCTCCGCGTAGCGCTCGAACATCGCCCGGACGATCTCGACGAACGTCGGGGCAGCCGTCTGGGAGACGATCTCGTCGACGATGGTGCGCGGATTGACCGGCATCCCCCAAAACGGCGTCTTCAGCCCGAAGATCATCTCCTCGGCCAGGGCGCGAAAGCTCTCGGGGCGCGCGAAATCGCCATAGGTGTGAAGGTGACGCCGAAAGCGCGGATACCACCAGCAGACCTCGGGAACCGCCAGGCGCCGATGACGGCCGAGCATCGCCATGAGCAGCGTGGTCCCGGAGCGCTCGCTCCCGACGATGAAGAAGGGAGAGGATGACGGCTGCGGCACCCTGCTTTTATAAAAGACGCTATTTCATCTTACAAGACATAAATGGCGGCCAGCCGGGCTTCAAGGCACCAACGTCAGCGTTCGCGACGGCAGCGGCTGCTCGGAGCGCGTGGCGCCCTCGCCGCCCAGCCGGGTCAGGACCTTGGCGATGCGGGCCGTGAAGGGCGCGCTCAGGCGATCGCGCGGCCGCAGAAGGTCGACCTCGACGGTCGAGGCGACCCGTCCGTCAGCCAGGCAGATCACCCAATCCGCCAGCGCCACCGCCTCCTGGACGTCGTGTGTGACCAGCACGGCGGTGAAACGGCGCTCGAGCCAGATGTTCTCCAGCAGCCGCTGCATCTCGAGCCGCGTGAAGGCGTCGAGCGCGCCGAGCGGCTCGTCGAGGAGCAAGAGCCCCGGTCGGCCCACCAGGGCCCGGGCCAGAGCCACGCGCTGTCTCTCACCGCCCGAGAGGACGCCCGGCCACTCGCGCTCGCGGCCGGCGAGGCCGACGCGCGCCAACGCCTCCGCGGCGGCGTGGCGGTGCGCCTGGTCGCGAGGCTGCCCCAGACCGACGTTGTCGAGCACGCGGCGCCAGGGCAAAAGACGCGCCTCCTGGAAGACCATGCGGACGCGCCCGTGGGCCGCCTGTCCCTGCCCCGCATCCAACCTCACGACGCCGGAGGTCGGCGCGTCGAGGCCTGCAATGATGCGCAGGAGCGTGGTCTTCCCGCAACCGCTCCGGCCAACGACCGCCACCAGCTCGCCCGGAGCCGCCTCCAACTGAACGCCCTCCAGGATCGAGCGATCGCCAATTCTGCGCCCCACGCCCTCGAGACAGAGGCGAATCCCCGGCGCCCCGCTCATGACCGAGGCGCCGGTGCCAGCTCCCGCAGGAGGCGAGGATCCCAGCCCACAAACCGCCGCTCCAGGAGACGCGCCGCCATGTCGGCCCCCTTCCCCAGCAGCGCATAGAGAAGAATGCTCACGATCACCACGTCGGTCTGCATGAACTCGCGGGCGTTCATCGCCAGATAACCGATGCCTGAATCGGTGGCGATGGTCTCGGCGACGATGAGGCTCAACCACATCACGCCGAGCGCGAATCGGAGACCGACCAGGATCGAAGGGAGCGCGCCGGGAACAATGACGTGACGGAAGAGCGCCGCCGGGCCGAGGCCGTAGAGTCGTCCCATCTCCAGCAGTCCTGGATCGATCGATCGCACGCCGTGCAGCGTGTTGACGTAGACGGGGAAGAGCACGCCCAGCGCGACGAGCAGAACCTTCGACCCCTCGCCAAGGCCGAACCAGAGGATCACCAACGGGAGGAGCGCCAGGTGCGGAACGTTGCGGATCATCTGGACCGGCGTGTCGAGCAGCCGCTCGGCAAGCGGCCAGTACCCGTTGACGAGACCAATGAGGAGGCCGAGACCGCCCCCTATGACCAGCCCGAGGAGCGCGCGCTGCAGACTGACCCAGGCGTGGTGCGCCAGCTCTCCGCTCCGCACCAACCTCACGCCCGCCTCCAGGATCTCGCGCGGCGCCGGGATCAGCGCGCGGCCGCCGTGCGGACGGCTGGCGAGCAACTGCCAGAGCACCAGCAGGCCCACCGGGATGATCCAGGAGAGGATCAACTGCCGCTCACCTTTCGCCGTTTGGACCATCGTGAATCGGTTGCCCCGCCTCGTATATTATAATAGTTATCTGTCCATGATAGAGGAATCGATTCGGCCGCCCCCTCGGTGGGCGACCAGTGGCCTCGCCCTCCTGGCGATCGGCGCCGCCGCGACGGCGGTCGTGGCCAAGAACCTCAAGGCCCAGGATCCGTCGCGCCAGTTCTTGAACGTCTCCTACGATCCGACGCGCGAGCTGTATCGGGAGATCGATCGATCCTTCTCGGCGGAGTATGCCCGGACGAGCGGTCGGAGCTTGACGGTCGCGCAGTCACACGGTGGCTCGTCTCGCCAGGCGCGCGCCGTGATCGACGGCCTGCCGGCGGACGTCGTGACATTGGCGATGCACGCCGACATCGTCGCGCTCATGCGACACGGCCTCGTCGCTGACGGCTGGGAGGCTCGCCTGCCGAACGCCTCCCGTCCCTACACCTCGACGATCGTCTTCGTCGTGAGAAGGGGAAACCCCAAGCAGGTTCGCGACTGGCCCGATCTCACCAGGCCCGGCGTCGCCCTCGTCACACCGGATCCGCGCACTTCTGGGAACGGCAAGTTGAGCTTCTTGGCCGCCTGGGGCTCCGTGCTCCGCCGCGGCGGTGACGAGGCGGAGGCTCAGGCGTTCGTGGCCGAGCTCTATCGCCACGCGGGCGCACTGGCCGAGGGCGCGCGCGGCGCCGCCACCAGCTTCGCCGACGAGAAGATCGGCGACGTCCATCTGACCTGGGAGAACGAGGCCCTGCGCGAGGTCGACGAGTCGAAAGGCGACCTGGAGCTGGTCTACCCCTCCACCAGCATCCTGGCCGAACCGTACGTCGCCTGGGTCGACGCCAACGTCGCCCGCAAGGGGACCGCCGGCGCCGCCAAGGCCTATCTCGAGTTCCTGTTCACGCCCGCCGCGCAGGAGATCGTGGCGGCGCACGGCTATCGGCCCATCGATCCGGCGGTGCTGGCGGCCCACGCCGCTCGCTTTCCGGCGCTGGATCTCTTCCCGGTGACGCTGCTGGCAAAGGACTGGGAGGAGGCCCAGCAGAGGTTCTTTGGCGACGGTGGTGTCTTCGACCGGCTCGATCGCGGGCCGGCCACGCTGGCCGTCGTCCGGGCGGCCCCGCGAGGCGGCCAATGACCGCCTGGACGCTGCCCCAGGCCGCGCGCCTCCGGCTCGCCTACGGACGCGAAGCGTTGCGCAAGGATCTCGTCGCCGGGCTGACCGTCGCGGCCGTCTCACTGCCCCAGGCCATGGCCTATGCCCTGATCGCCGGCGTCGATCCGCGCTTCGGTCTTTACTCCGCCATCGTCGTCACCGCGATCGCCTCGGTCTTCGGATCGTCTTCGCACCTCATCAACGGACCGACCAATGCCATCTCGCTGGTCGTCTTCAGCGCGCTGGCCATCTTCGATCCGGAGGCGCGGTACGACGCCTACCAGGCGACCTTCTTGCTCGGGATCATGGTGGGGTCGCTGCAGATCCTGATCGCGGTCTTTCGGCTCGGAGATCTCACCCGCTACATCTCCGAATCGGTGGTACTGGGATTCATGGCAGGGGCCGGGCTGCTGGTGGGGCTCGGTCAGATCGGCAACCTGCTCGGGCTCGCCGACAAGGGGACCGGTCATCAGCTCCTGGTGCACCGGCTCTGGCTGACGCTGACCAGTCACGCGCCGGTCAATGTTCGCGCCCTGGCCGTCGGGCTCGGCACGATCGCGCTGGTGGTCGGCGTGCGGCGCATCGCAGTGCGCCACCGCCTGCCGCGCGTCGACATGCTGCTCGCGTTGGTGGCCGCTTCGATCGTCGCGGCATGGCTCGGCTGGTCGCGCTCAGGCCCCCAGGGAACGACGCTGCTGACGACGATCGGGCGCGTGCCGGGAAGCCTGCCGGGCCTGCACATCCCGGAGATCAAGTTCGCCTGGGTGAAGGATCTCTCCGGCAGCGCCCTGGCGATCGCCGTCCTCGGGCTGCTGGAAGCGCTGGCGATCTCCAAGTCGATCGCCCATGAAACGCGGCAGCCGCTCGACTACAACCGACAGTGCCTCGCCGAGGGGCTGGCGAACCTGGGCGGCGGGTTCCTTCAATGCCTGCCCGGCTCCGGCTCGCTCACCCGTTCAGCCATCAACCATCAGGCGGGCGCCGTCAGCCGCGCTTCGGGGATTTTCACGGCGGCCGCCGTGGCGCTGGTCGTCCTGCTCTGGGCGCCACTGGCACGCTACGTCCCGAAGAGCGCCCTGGCGGGGATCCTGATGGTCACGGCGGCGCGGCTCATCGATTGGCGACGCCTCGGATACGCCCTGCGGGCCTCGCGCTTCGACGCGGGGCTGGTCCTGGTCACGGCCCTCTCCGCGATCTTCATCGGCGTGGAGTTCTCCATCCTCATCGGTGTCGCGCTGTCGATTTTGCTTTTCATCCCGAGGGCGGCGCGGCTCAAGGGGACCGACCTGGTGGTCGGCTCCGATGGCGTCATCCGCGCGCCCGAACCAAGCATCGCCCTCTGCGAAGCGGCGGTCATCTACGATCTGGAAGGGGAGTTCTTCTTCGGCGCCGCCCCGGAGCTCGAACAGCACCTGGAGAAGGTGCGGAGACGTATCGAGGTCGGCGCGCGGGCGGTGGTGCTGCGTATACGCCGGGCCCGGAACCCGGACCTCGTTTGCATGGAGCAGCTCGAGCGGTTCTTGCACGACATGGCCGGTCTGGAGGTCCCCGTTTGGCTCTGCGGTGTCCGCGCGGACTTCGCGCGCGTGATGCAGGACCTCCGTTTTCATGAATGGCTCTCATCCGACCGGGTCGTCCCCGGCGATCCTGCCTCACCTGGCCTGGCGACGGTCACCGCCGTTCGCCGCGCCTACCAGTACCTCGACAGCCTCGCGGGCGCGAACGGCTGCCGCCACTGCCTTGCGCGCCGGACGACGAACGCCAAGCACCTCTACTACATGATCTGAGTCGGGGCCTCGGAGCTGGCCCGGAACATTTGTCTTGTATACTAGACACGACCGATGTACACAGGTGGACGACTTGCCGCTCTGCCGGCCGGTCATTGAAGGGGGCGCTCATGAGCAAGATCTTGGAAGAGGTCCTGAAGGCGAATGCGACTTACGCAGCCACGTTTGGGGAGAAGGCCAAGCTGGCGCTGCCGCCCGCGCGGCGCTTCGCGATCCTGACCTGCATGGACGCGCGGATCGACCCGGCGAAGCTGGCGGGCCTCCGCGAAGGTGACGCGCACGTGGTGCGCAACGCCGGCGGCCGGGCCAGCGACGACGCGATTCGATCGCTGGTGATCTCATACAAGCTGCTCGGGACCCGCGAGTGGTTCGTCATCCACCACTCGAACTGCGGCATGGAGCTCTTCACCGACGAGACGATCCGCGAGCTGCTCGCGTCCAGCCTCAGAACGTCGACCCACGACGGGAAGCGGTGGAACGACAGCGGAGCGAGCCCCGGGTCGCGCCAGGGCGAATTCATCGACTGGCTGACGATCCGGGATCAGGCGGAGAGCGTCACCGTCGACGTGGAGCGGATCCGCAACCACCCGCTGGTCCCCCGCGACATCCTCATCTACGGCTACATCTACCAGGTCGACAGCGGCCGGCTGGTGGAAGTCCCGCAGGCGACGGTCGTCGGGCGAGCCGGAGCCGCTTCGTCATAGCCTTCTGCCTCGACCCGTCGTTCTATCCCTCGGCCCACCCGGCAGCCTGATTGCCTCGGGCGACGGCGGCGCTCTTCGTCCAGGCGGCCGCCTCTTCCTTGAGCCACCTGCGGGCCGATGAGCCGTCCTTGCCGGGGTTCGTCCAGCTCCAGAGTGACCTTGCCGCCTGCCGTTCCAGCGGCAGTTTCAAAGGTGGGGGGAGCCATCCCCGCGCTCGGTTGAGCCGAGGCGGCTCGCTCGAAGGAGGCTCTTGCCATGACGAGGTCATCGAAAGTCTCGGTCCTTGGAGCGCTGTTCGCCGTCGGGCTGGCGCCCGCCTGCGCCGAGTTCCAGATGCAGCCGCCAGTTCAAACGACCGTCGCAACCGCGCCAGCCGGCGTGGCAGTCTCCGTGGTCGGACAGCGCTGCAGTCAGAACGTCAATCCCGAGTGGCAGGGGGCCGATCTGGTCCAGGCGACGCTCGAGACGCAGGTCCGCAACTCGACGGCCCAACCGGTGACGGTCCACCGGAATGGATTCCAGCTCGTCGCTCCCGACGGGCAAGCGATCCCGAACGAAGGTTGGGGGGCACACGAGCCGATCACGGTCGCCGCAGGACAAGCCGAATCCTTCACGCTTCGTTTCTCGGACCGGGGCGGGTTGAGCTGCTCGAAGGAAATGCGCCTCGACGGGCCGGCCGCCGTCACTAAAGGACCGGCGGTGGTCCAGGTCGCCTCGGTCTCGTTCCGCCCATCGCTCCTTTAATCAGCAGGAGGCAGCGCCACGACCTTCCAGGCGGCGCTGCGCTCCGGGCTCTGAGCGGGCCATGTTCCTGGTCAGGCGGCTCGCCGAGGATGCCGGTCGGTGATCCAGAGTGCCTTGCGGCCCTCGAGGAGTATCTGCAACGAAGTCTCTCCGTCCGTGGGTCGGATCCCCGGCGCCAGCATGGCAGGCGATATCCCGCGGGCTCGCAAAGCCGATCCGTCGGCCAGAATCTTCACGCCCGCGCGTTGCAATGCTTTCAAACGAGCCTGGCCTTGGCCGGCCAGGGCGGCGAAGATGCCATCCTGCACGAAAAGCACGGTGACACGATCTCCGGATTGCGTGAGAACCTCGGCGAGGTCCCACAGATGCCCAAGGCCACCGGCGTCGACGGGATCGTGGGACTCGATGAGTATGTACTCTGTCATGGGCGGCCCCCGGCATCATCCTGCATAGAGTGCTTGTCTGTTACACGCGACACGCGCTGCTTCTTCGAGCACCGCTTCCGGCTATCCGGTCGAGGCCGCCCGTGTCGGGACCGCCCCTGCCACCAACAGACTTCCGCGTTCGGCCAGGATTTGAACGAACTGGTCTGCGAAGTCCTCGGGCACCGTCTCGGCCACAGACGGCCTGTTCGCCAGACCTCGCGACAAGGTCGCCAGTTTGGGCGTGTGGGCGAGGAAGTCGACACCCAGCCGCTCGGCGGCGACGACGAATCGATGAAGGGCGGGCGCGACCGCGACATGGATCAGACCGAACGCTGACTTCGAGATCACCCCAGCGGTGATCGCCTGTTCGAATCGCACCAAGAGCGCATCGACGATCGCGCGCGTCCTCTCGGCCTCGACCGGATCGGCCGCGGTGAAGGCCTTGAACTGCGCCGCCAGAAGATCGTTGGTCACCTCCACCCAGGCCCGTTGGCGGGCGCGCTCGAACGGCTCAGCGGAGATCAAGCGCGGCGGGTACATCTCGTCGAGAAACTCGCAGATCGCGGCTGACTCGAACAGCGCAACTCCGTCCGCGACCAAGACCGGGACCTTGCCGCGCGGCGAGATCGCCAGGAACCACTCCGGTTTGTTCGCGAGGTCGACGACTCGCCGATCGAACGGGACGCCCTTCTCGTGCAACATGATGGCGGCCCGGTGGACGAATGGACACAGCGCGTGGCTGATGAGCTCGAGCTTCATGATCGACGTCGCCTCACTAGTGATTCTCCGCGTAGCGCATCCGCAACTCTTCGAGCAGCTCCTCCGCGCTGGCCCCCGGCTTCATGAACGAGGCAGCGCCCTCCAAGAAGGCGCAGCGATCGATGTCATTTTGCAGGTATTGCTCGAAGAGATGCAGCACCTCGGGTGGACAACCAGCCGGCGCCACCGAATCGGTCGGCGGACCCGATGGGCGCGTTTGCCGGCGAGCGAGAATGCTCGCTTCGCGGCAAACGCCGTACGGCCGCGCCACCCGCCTACCGATCCGGTTGCGGGGTCAGTCGAAGGTAGGGCTTCAGCTCGCGCCAACCCTTCGGGAACTTCTGCCTGAGGACGTCCGGATCCTTGAGCGACGGGACGATCACCACGGGGTCGCCGTTCTTCCAGTCGACGGGCGTCGCGACCGAGTGATACTCGGTGAGCTGCAGCGAATCGATGACCCGCAGGATCTCGTCGAAGTTCCGGCCCGTGCTGGCGGGGTAGGTGATGATGAGACGGACCTTCTTCTTCGGGTCGATGATGAAGACCGAGCGCACCGTCAGCGTGTCGTTCGCCTCGGGATGGATCATGTCGTAGAGCGTGGAGACCTTGCGATCCGCGTCGGCGAGGATTGGAAAGTTGACCCTCGCCGACTGGGTCTCCTCGATGTCGCCGATCCAGTTCTCGTGCGAGGCGCCGGTGTCGACCGACAGCGCGATGACCTTGGTCTTTCTCTTCTCGAACTCCGGTTTCAACTTGGCCACGCGGCCGAGCTCGGTGGTGCAGACGGGGGTAAAATCGGCTGGATGGGAGAAGAGCACGCCCCAGCTGTCTCCCAGCCACTGGTGAAACCTGATTGTTCCCTCCGTCGAGTCCTGCTCGAAGTCGGGCGCGATGCTTCCGATGTGAAGAGCCATGCTGTCCTCCTGTGTCTATCGTTGTTGTTCGCGCGACTCCCGCGCGCGGTGCGGTGCCGCCCCGTAGCCACCCGCGCAAGCCCCGTTTCTCGCGCGGGTGGCTCCCACCCCTCCACCGCTCGGTTCCGCTCCTCCCTGCCCCGTCCCCTCAACCAGGGTCCCCGCCTCCATCATCCCGAGCCATGCTGTGTCTATTATATTAGACACGGCATCTAGGCAAGCTTTTCCGCCGTCTCTCCGGCGCACGGTGAAAGCGTCAGCTCCGCCGACGACCGGTGGGCGAACGCATCGGCGATGGCGATTCCCAGGAACAGTCCCGCCAGGGTGACCAGCGACGACAGGCGTCCCATCCCGACCTGCGCGACGATCGGTCCCGGGCAAGCCCCGGCCAGAGCCCACCCCACGCCGAACAGCGCGCTCCCGATGACGTGGCGTCTCTGGGGTGGCACGACAGGCCAGCTCACCGGCTCTCGCCCGACCAGGGTCGATGCCTTCGCCCGGCGCAACAGCTGCAGACCGACCACCGTCGTGAGCACGCCGGTCGCAAACATCAACCAGAGGTAGGCCCGCCGAAGAAGAAGGGCGCCGACGATCTGGTCGAAATCGGTCATCCGTGCCCAGGCCAGCCAGAAGCCGAAGACGATTCCGAACAGCGTCGTCGCGAGCAGGCGTGGCCGCACGGCTATCTCCCCGTCAAGCCCCAGACCAGCTGCGCGGTCAAGACTGCGGTTCCGACGAAGGTCGCGGTGGCCAGGAGGCTTCCTCTCTGAAGCCGCCCGACGCCACAGATTCCGTGGCCGGAGGTGCAGCCGCCCGCCCAGCGCGCGCCGAAGCCGATCAGCGTGCCCGCGCCGAGCAGCAGCAGGAGCCTCGCTCCGGGAGCGTCCGGAAGCCGCGGCTCGAGCCCCGGAGCGGACCAGGAGAGCGCCCACCGACCGGTCAGGGCGGCGTGGATGGCGGCTCCCACCGCGATCCCCACGAAGAAGAGCGCACGCCAGCTCGGCCCGCGCCGCGGGTGGGACGCCCAATCCAGAAAGCCGGCTGCCGCGCCCGTCGCGCCGAGCGGCAGGTTGTCCAGCCACTGCAGCCCCACGGCGATGAGCCCGACCAAGAGGCCGGCCAGAGGCCAGGGGCACACGTTCGCCAGGATGGACATCGACGCTAGATTCCCGAGCCGCCCTCGAAGGTGTCGTGCTGAAGGCGGGCCTGCGTGACGCGGCCGCCGGGCGGCACATCCCGGGTGAGCCAGACATTCCCCCCGATGACGGCCCCCTCCCCTATCGTCACGCGGCCCAGGACCGTGGCGCCAGCGTAGACGACGACATCGTCCCCGATGATCGGATGTCGCGGGCCCTTGAACAGCTGCCCGTCCGGATCGATGGGAAATCCGCGCGCGCCCAACGTCACCCCCTGATAGAGGCGAACGCGCGCGCCGATCTCGCAGGTCTCGCCGATGACCACGCCCGTCCCATGATCGATGAAGAAGTACGGCCCAATCTTGGCGCCCGGGTGAATGTCGATCCCGGTGGCGGCATGCGCCAGCTCCGAGATGATTCGCGGGATCAGGGGGACCGAGAGGCTGTGGAGCTCGTGGGCGATCCGGTGCTGGGTGATCGCCAAGACGCCGGGGTAGCAATAGAGCGTCTCGTCCAGAAAGGTGGCCGCAGGATCGCTGGCGTAGGCCGCCTTGAGGTCGGTCTCGAGCACTCTCCGGATTGCCGGGAGATGAATGACCAGAGCCTCCGTGGCATCGACGGCCGCCTGGTCGCAATGACGGCATTCGCCCGCGCCGGTGACATCGTCGTGGTCGCAGACGAGAGAGAGTCCGCGGCGCACCTGCTCGGTGAGCGCGACCTGCAATTTGTCGAGCTGCGCACCGACGTAGTAGCGAATGCTGGTCGGCGCGAGGTCGGTCGCCCCGAAGTGCCCCGGAAACAGCACCGCCCGCAGATCGTCGACCACCGCGGCCACCGCGGCCCGGGAAGGGAGCGCGTGCCGCCCGCGCTGCTTGCGGCGGCCGCGCAGGAGATCTTCGTTGGCGGCGCAAATGTCATCCACGACGTCCGCGAAAGAGTCGAAGGCGGAGGCCTGCGAGTCGGCTGTACGCAGCATGATATCCTCTGTCTACTATACGGGATTTCGGTTTACAATCCGAGACGGAGGATGCCGAGCAACTGGCGACAGGGAAGCAGGCCAGTTTCAGACCACCCCAGAAGCCGCGAAGGACGCCCTGGTGTGAAGGTCCGCTGTCCTCGATCGCGGACACTTATGGGGCCAGGTCATCGCGTGATACCGTCACGCCATGCCCAAGAACAAGGCGACGGCCCGTCTGCGCGGTGCTCCCATCCCGTCGGGTGACGAGATCGGAGCGGCGGAGCTCGCTGGTCGCGTCGCGGATCACCTCCGCGAGCAACGGAAGCGTCGCGAGATGTCTCTGGATCAGCTGGCGCAGCTCACCGGCGTCAGCCGGGCAGCCCTTTCACAGATCGAAACGCGGAAGACCAATCCGACGATAGGGGTTCTCTGGAAGATCGCCTCCGGCTTGGGCGTCGCGTTCTCCGACCTGATCGGCGAGGCCCAAACGGGACTGTCCGTCCTGAGGCGTGGAGAAGCCCAGCTCCTGCGGTCGCTCGACGGAAAGTTCGACAGCCGCCCGCTCATGCCCGCCTCGGGAATCCCACAGATCGAGATGTACGAGCTCCGGCTGGCCGCCCGGGCGCGCCACGTCTCCGAGCCCCACGGGCCAGGAACGCGAGAGATCGTGGTGGTGCTGAGCGGGTCGATGCGAATGACGGTCGGCGATCACAGCGACGAGCTGGGCCCCGGAGACTCGGTGGTGTTCGACGCCAACAAGCCGCACGTCTACGAAAACTCTGGCGGCTCGGAGGCGCGTTACCACAACGTCATCGTCTACGGGCGGTAGCAATCCCTTCTGAGACGACGGCTCCCCCGAAAAGCCGTTTGACTTGTCCGTCATAACGGACAATAGTCCGTTTTAATGCCACGGCGTGCAAAGGAGGAGGGTGGTGCCCTTTTGGAGTCGAGACCGGCCGGTGAAGTTTTGCCGGCGCTGGGGCCGAACCTCCGGCGATTGCGCAGCAAACGAGGCCTGTCGCTGGAAAGACTGGCCCGCCGATCCGGCGTGAGCCGGGCGATGCTGAGCCAGATCGAGCTCGGTCAGAGCGCGCCGACCATCAATTTGCTTTGGAAGGTTGCGCGTGCGCTGGAGGTCCCTTTCTCCAGCCTCATCAATCGGGCCGCCAGCAACGCTGCCACGGTTTTGCCAGCGCGCTCCGGGAAATTGCTGTCCAATCAGGACGGGACGTTCACCTCCCGGGCGTTGTTTCCCTTCGATGAGCGGCGCAATCGCACGGAATTCTACGAGCTGCGCCTCAAGCCTGCCGGCGAAGAGCAGGCCCATCCTCACCCCCCGGGAACGACCGAGAACCTCGTGGTGACGGCCGGCGCCGTGGAGGTCGAGGTCGATCACGTCGCCCACCGGTTGGAGGTCGGGGACGCGATCCTCTTCAGCGCCGATGTGCCCCACAGCTACAGGAACGGCGGGGCTGCCGAAGCGGTGATGTACCTGGTGATGACCTACGTCGAGAACGCCAAGTGAGGCGTTCTTCGCCTTCGCTTCCACGATGGCGGAGGCGTTTCCGCGTTGACGGAGAGAAAGCTTCGGTGGTCGCCCCCCGCAATAACTGGATCTTGTGCCCTCGGCGGCCACACCGATAGCTTCGTCTCAGCGCAGCACCGATCCGATCACAGAAAGAGAAGGACATGCCCGAAGCGAACAGATCTCACCCCACCCTCGGCGCGACCGCCGCCCGCAACCTCGCCAACACGACCAAGACGCCGCCGCAGTGGGTCGGCGTCACCCCGCGCTGGCTGGTCAGGCTTCTGCCCTGGACGCCGGTCGAGGCCGGCACCTACCGCGTCAACAAGGTCAAGGAGGCGACCGATTCGGGGATCGCGCATCGCAGTGCAGCCCCGAGCGACGGCGACGAGCTGCCGACGGCGTTCGTCGACTACGAAGAGCAGCCGCGCGAGTACACGCTCAGCACGGTCACCACGACGATCGAGGTCCAGACGCGGATCTCCGATCTCTATCGCAGCCCGATGGATCAGGTGCGCGAGCAGCTCGGCGTCCTGATCGAGATGGTGAAGGAGCGGCAGGAGAACGAGCTCGTCAACAACGCGAACTACGGCCTGCTCAGCAACGCCGCGCCAGTCGATGCGGGTCGCGACGCGCGGCCGGCGCGCCGACGCCGGACGATCTCGACGAGCTGATCGCGCGCGTGTGGAAGGAGCCGGCGTTCTTCCTGGCGCACCCGCGCGCCATCGCGGCGTTCGGGCGCGAGTGCACCCGCCGCGGCGTTCCGCCGCCCACGGTGACGCTGTTCGGCTCGCCGTTCCTCACCTGGCGCGGCCTCCCGCTCATCCCGTCGCGACAAGCTCGGCATCGCGGGCAAGGAGGGCGGCCGCGGGAAGACCAACATCCTGCTGCTCCGCACCGGCGAGAAGAAGCGCGGCGTCGTCGGGCTGTTCCAGCCGGGGCTGCCGGGCGAGGTGAGCCCGAGCCTCTCCGTGCGCTTGATGGGGCATCAACCAGCGCGGGGCGGCCTCGTACCTGGTGTCGCTCTACTGCTCGGCGGCGGTCCTGACCGACGACGCGCTCGGCGTGCTCGAGAACGTCGAGGTCGGCAGCTACCATGAGTACAAGTGATCCGACGCGGTCGCGATTGCCGGCGAGGCGACGCTCGACGGCGCGCCATCGACGCCGAGCTGGCGGCTCGCGAGCTGTTTGCGCAGGCCCCCGGGTCGGCGGGGCATCTCCCGGCCGCGCGCCGGCGCGCCGCGACGACGCCGCCCCTCTCGGGCCGAGTCGCGCCCGCCGCCGACCGAGAGCGACCTCGCGGCGACGCTTCCGCCGTTCCGACGATGGCCAACGCCTTGGGGCGCTCGGCGCCCCCTCGCCGCTGCTCGAGACGCCGCCCGCCGCGGCGTCGCTGACGCCCTACTTTCTCGGGAGCATCGCCCGCGGCGCGCATCCGCGTCGCCGGCTTCCGGCGTCGCCGCCCGTCGTTCGCCTGCCTCGTCGCCCGCGACGTCGCGCGCCAGCGACGCGCCGGTCGTCCGCGCCGCCCGACGCCGCCGAGCATCGTCGCATCGGCCGTCGAGTTCCAGCCCGAGCTCGTCCCCGATCTCGCCCTCCGCCGGTCGGGATCTTCGATCCCGCTCAGCATCAAGCGCGACTTCCCGATCCTCGAGGAGCGCGTCCACGGCCGGCGGCTGGTCTGGCTCGACAACGCCGCGACCACGCAGAAGCCGCAGGCGGTCATCGACCGCCTCTCGTACTTCTACGAGCACGAGAACTCGAACGTCCATCGCGCCGCGCACACGCTCGCCGCGCGCGCCACCGACGCCTACGAGGCCGCGCGCGACAAGGTGCGCGCGCTTCCTCAACGCGCCGTCGACGCAAGAACATCGTCTTCGTCCGCGGCGCGACCGAGGCGATCAACCTCGTCGCGCAGAGCTGGGGCCGGCGCAACGTCGGCGCGGGCGACGAGATCGTCATCACCTGGCTCGAGCACCACGCCAACATCGTCCCCTGGCAGCAGCTCTGCGCCGAGAAGGGCGCGCGCCTGCGGGTCGCGCCGGTCGACGATCGCGGCCAGGTCATCCTCGAGGAGTACGAGAAGCTGCTCGGCCCGCGGACGCGGCTCGTCGTCGTTCACGCAGGTCTCGAACGCGCTCGGCACCATCGTCGCCGGCGCGCGAGATGATCGACGATGGCGCATCGCCACGGCGCGCGCGTGCTCGTCGACGGCGCGCAGGCCGTCTCGCACATGCCGGTCGACGTGCAGGCGCTCGACTGCGACTTCTACGTGCTTCTCCGGCCACAAGGTCTTCGCGCCGACCGGCATCGGCGCTCTCTTCGGCAAGGCCGACGTGCTCGAGGCGATGCCGCCCTGGCAGGGCGGCGGCAACATGATCAGCGACGTCACGCTTCGAGAAGACGACCTACCAGCCGCCGCCGCTGCGGTTCGAGGCGGGCACCGGCAACATCGCCGACGCCGTCGGTCTCGGCGCGGCGCTCGACTACGTCAACGCGCATCGGCATCGAGAACGATCGGCGCGCTACGAGCACGAGCTGCTCGTGTACGCGACGCGAGCAGCTCGCGCGCGTCCCGGGCCTTCGCCTGATCGGCACGGCGCCCGAAAAGGCGGGCGTGCTGTCGTTCGTGCTCGACGGAGCGCGGACCGAGGACGTCGGCGCGGCGCTCGATCAGGAGGGGATCGCCGTGCGCTCCGGCCACCACTGCGCGCAGCCGATCCTGCGCCGCTTCGGCCTGGAGAGCACCGTCCGCGCCTCGCTCGCCCCCTACAACACCTGCGAGGACATCGACGCGCTGGTCGCCGCGCTGCTTCGAATCCAGTCCGGCCGCGTGCCGGGCCTCTGACGCACCCCCGGTTCTCTTGCCGACCGGCGCGGTCGCGATCGCGTGACCGCACCGGCGGATGGTCTTGCATGCGAGCATTCCATCCGTTATAGTAGACAACATGATTCACTCCATCGGTCCGGAGCAGGCTCGGGAGTTGATTGCGCACGGCGATTTCGACGTGGTCGACGTGCGGGAACCCGGAGAATGGTCGAGCGGGCACCTCCCTGGCTCTCGTCTCGTCCCCCTCGGCGAGCTGAGGGCCAGGCCCAAGGACACCCTGCCGCGAGACGGAATCCTCTTCGTCTGCGCGGCCGGCATCCGGAGCCAGACGGCCGCGAAGGTCGCGGAGGCCGAAGGGCGCACCAACCTCTACAACCTCAGCGGCGGCACGCGCGGGTGGGCGAACGCCGGCCTTCCGCTCGTCCGCGATTAGGTCCGCGAATCGGGAAATTCTCCCACTGGACCCGGGAGGTTTTGCCTTGCCGTCTGACTGTTTCACGACGGCCGGTCCGTAGCATCTCGAGAAGCGGCCTTCTTCTCCCGTCTCCGACGCACGGCCTGATCCTTGCTGTTCCCCTGCGTCGACAGGAGGAGACAGCATGCGGAGCAGCCTTGCGAGAGCCATCGTGGCGTTTCAGATGTTCGGGCTGGCCGGCTGCGTGTCGAAGCCCTTCGTGCGAACGGACGGACCCGTTCGAGACCGAGACGTCTCCGTGGCTCTCGTGAGCCAGAGCTGCGATCGCGAGAGCGACCCCAACTGGTCCTACGCCGACATTCTGGGGCTCGACCTGAAGATCAATGTCGCCAACTCAGGCGCGGCCGCCGTCACGTTCGATCCCGCGCTGACAGCCCTCTTTGCGGGCGGACGATCCGAGCGGCCTCGGCGCAGCGACTCCGCAGCCGCGATCCCGCCCGGCGCTTCGAAGACCTTCGTCGTTCACTTCCTGGAACGAAACGGCGACCTCGCCTGCAACGTGCCCATGGCCTTGTCGCTCGACAGGGCCGTCATGCTGGGCGGAGCGCCCGTTACCTTCCAGCCGATCTCGTTCCTGGCCAGTAACGACGACATCTGATGAGCTTGGCGCTCGCCAAACGCGAGCCGCCTGCCTGGTCAGAACGCCTTCAGCTGCGTCACCAGACCGTACTGGACGGCGGCCGTCACGATGTTCACCGCGATGCCAATGGCGCTGGACGGATCGACCGACTCGGCCGCGATGTAGGCGCTGAGCGTCGCGTTGTCGGCAGCCGCGCTGGAGCTCAACCCTCCCGGATCGTTGGGGTCCGCGGGAACGGCCGAATCGGCGACGGCCGCGGCGCGAAAGGCGTCCAGCGCGCTGTTCGCCGCGGGAGACAGGTTCGTCCCCGAGATCAGACTCGTCGGATCCGCACCCAACGTGAGCAGACCGTTGAGCGGATTCGGAATGTCACTCGTGGGACTGCTGGCGGTGCCCGGAACCGCGTTGGCCGTGTTCGTCGAGTTACGCACGCTGCCCGGAAGGAGCGCGGCGATCCGGCGAATCAACGCCGTCGCGGCGTCCGCCTGTGCCTGCGAGGGGAGCGTGCTCGGCCCCCATCCAATCGGCGACTGATCGCCGCTCACCGGATCCTCCGAGTGCTTGTACGTGAGCGCGTTCGGGTCAAAGCCCGTCGCGAGCTCCGCGGCCTGCAAGACAGCCGCGCCGTTACCTCCCGCCGCGCCCCCCGCCCCGCCCGCTCCGGCGACGCCCGTCGCGTCTGCCGATCCCGCCGCGCCGCTCGCCCCTGCGACGCCGCCACCTCCCGCCCCTGCCTTGCCGCCACCGCCTGCAGCTCCGGCAATCCCCGCGCCGCCACCACCCGCCGCACCACCGCTGCCCGTCGTACCGCCACCCGCACCGCCGAGGCTCGGCGCGCCGCCCCCGCCTGCCGCGCCGCCGGCGCCCGCTTTGCCGCCACTCCCCGCTGTCCCGCCCATGCCCGCCGTCCCAGTTGAACCGCCCGAAGAGGTCGTCCCGGCCGCACCACCTCCCACGCCCGCTTTGCCTCCTCCGCCGCTGCCACCGGTGCTCGCTCCGCCGCTCCCCCCGCCGCAATGAGCGAGCAACAGCAAGCTGCCGAGGCAGGCGACGAAATGCGGAACCCTGGATCTGTGCGTGATGGTCATGGCGTTAGTCCTGTATAACGCACACTGCTCCTGCATACAAGACACAGACCGGCGAGCGCCGCTCGTCGTCTTGAAGCCCAGAGACGCCCTGCCAATGAGAGAGATTCCCTACGAGCTCTGTGACGTGTTCACTGACCGAGCGCTCGCAGGCAACGCGCTGGCGGTCTTCATCGCGGCCGACCACCTGGTTGCCGCGACGATGCAAGCGCTCGCGCGCGAGACGAACCTTTCGGAGAGCGTTTTCATCCTCCGCGCCGCGAGCGCGAGAGCAGACGCCGCCATCCGGATTTTCACGCCGACCATGGAGCTGCCGTTCGCGGGTCATCCCACGTTGGGCGCGGCCTTCGTGCTGGCCGCTCGTCGCCAACAGGAGACCATCAACCTCGAGACCGGCCGCGGACTTGTCGGCGTCCGCCTGCGACATGAGCCGGGACTGGCGGGCTTCGGTTGGATGACCCAGCCGCTGCCGCGGATCGCGCCGTACGACCGCGTGGCGGAGCTCATGGCGGCGTTGCACGTGCCTCGTTCGACGCTGCCCGTCGAGCTCTACGACAACGGTCCCCACTATGTCTTCGTCGAGCGCGACACGCCGCAAGAGATCGCGGCGCTGACGCCGGACCTTTCGCGCCTCGCCGCGCTCGGCAGCACCGCCTTCAGCGTCTACGCGAAGAAGGACAAACGTTGGAAATGCCGGGTGTTCGCGCCTGGCGAAGGGATCGCCGAGGATCCTGCGACGGGCGCGGCGGCGGGACCGCTCGCCGTCCACCTCGCCCGCCATGGGCGGATCGCGTTCGGTGATGAGATCGTGATCGAGCAGGGCGTCGAGATCGGGAGACCGTCGACCCTCCACGCGCGCGCGAGCGGAAGCCGAGATCGAATCGAGCGCGTCGAGGTGGGGGGACACGCCGTGCTCGTCGGCGGGGGAACGTTCAGGCTGCCTTCGCACTGACGCGCTCAGTGCTGAACGATGATCGGTCCGAGCTCGACTGTCGTGCTCGTCCATCCGTCGCACAGAACGGCGATCGGGTAGACGGGGCCCGGCGGCCAGGCAGAGGAGTCGAAGACGACGTCGAAAGCCCCCGGACGGTTCATCAGAAGGTCCAGCCCGGGCACCTCGACGACCCCGATGACGGAGTCGCCGTCCGGATCGTCGAGGATGGCGGTGAACGCGAGCTGCTGATCCACCATCGCAGGGAGGCGATTGGTGGCGATGGTGGGCGGACGGTTTCCCGGGGCCGGCAGGCCCTTGACGGGATCCGCGGTCCACCGCTCGATCGTCTCCAGCTCCCAGCTTTGCAGCGAGGGATACGGCTCGGGCGGCATGCGCGCCGCCTGGGCGCCGGGTCGGACCACCAGATCAGCGGCGATCTGCGACACGACGCTCGCCGAGCCAGCCAACGGAACGCTGGGATCCAATGCCAGCGCTGCGTCGCCACAGACAGCTTCCGTCACGTCGAAGAAGTCGAGGCGAAGGCCGCCTCCCGTGTTGGGTGGGTGGACGCCGGCCGCATTGGGCGGGCGGTCCGACGCCGTCCAGCCATGACAGCCCACGCAATTTCCGCGGACGATCGGCGCGACATCGGCCCAGGCAGGATGCGCGGGGACGGCAGGCGCGCCACATCCCATGACCAGGATCGCCAGAGCTCCGGCGCCGACGGCGAGACAGTGGCGAATCGGCCGCATCTCCGTTCAACCACCGCCGTGATGGTCGGCGGCGCCGTCGGTCTGAGGAGTCGGCGCGGCAGCGTCGGCGCCGCAGCTCGCGCCGTGCTGGCAGGCGCCGTTCAGGATCCACCGCTCGATGAGCTCGATGTCAGCTTCGGCGAGAGGCCAATCGGGCGGCATGCGCGACAGGTCCCGCGCTCGCAACGCGTTGACCAGGGTCGAGCCTTCCGGGTCGTAGGGCGTGACCAGCGGCCGGAGCATCTGCTCGCAGGTCACGGTCCCGTTCATCGTCGTGCAAGGAACGCCGGGCGGCACCGCGCCGCCGTCGGGCACCACCAGCCAGACCCACAGACCGGTCAGGCTGATGTAGCCGCGCTCCGGTGTCGAGAAGTCGAGCCCGGACACGGCGGCCGCCGGGCCGTGACAGCTCGTCGTCGCGCAATTGGGCTGCAGGACCTCGGGCGAGATGAAGCCCCAGACCGCCGGACAATCGTCCGCGCCGCCGCACCCCTGGGACACGACGGCGAGCGCGAGGGCGAGCAGACCCGAGCGGCGCTTCATCCGTCGCATCAAAGCAGAGACTCGTCTACCATACAAGACAGACGGGGCGCCTCGGCAGACCTCACAGCGTCTGGCAGGCGTCGCAGCTGGTCTCCATCGCGCAGTGCTTGATGTTGTTGGCCAGCCCCACGGGCGTCGTGGGATCCCCTGACGCCGTGGCGACGAATTGCGACAGCTGCCCGCCGCCGGCGCCGGACGGCGGGCCCCCGGAGCTGGCAATGGCGGCGGCCCGGTACTCGGCGATGCACGCCCCGGTGATCCCCTGCCCGCCCAGGCAGTCCTCGGCGGACGCGGCGCCACAATAACACCCGGTCACCGGGTTCTCTCCCGGATGTCCGCACCCGTTCACGTTGAGGCAGTGGAGGAGCGCCAGGCAGGCGGACCGCGCCTTGGGACCGGCGAGCGTGCCGCAGCCCCAGCCGACGCCCGTCTGGTCACCGGTTTTCGGATCGGTGTTCGAGGTCGCGGTGATGTTCTCCGAGGCGCAGATCCCCTGGCCGCTGCTGAGCTCGCAGCTCTGGCAGGCGGTCGCGTTGTCGACGGGTACCGCGGCCGGAATGACCGCACCGACCGACTCGCCCGTGGCGTGGTCGACGCCCGCGGTGGGCGTGAGGCTGACCGGCGTATCGTGGCCGGAGGCGACTTCGAACGCGCCGCTCCCGAGATAAGTGGCGCGCTTGACGCCACCCACCGCCGAGTTCCCGACCACCGAGAGTGTGTATCCCTTCCCGTCGGGCAGGACGATCGGAGGCGGCGCCACAATCGCCGTCTGCTTCTCGACAGGCGCGTTTCCGCGCGCGACCACGATGTGTCCGGCGTTGACGACGGCATAGGAGACAGAGGTCAACTCCAGGTCCGAGGGCACCGTGATGGCGAGCCTCACGCGACCGTGCCCCTGTGGCTCGTCGCTCGGCGCCTCGACGGCGGCCGTGCTCTCGGCGCCGCTCTTCTCCGCGTCCGCGACATGGTGTGGTGACGTGATGAAGAGGCGCGCCACGAGGAGCGCGCCGCCAACCAACACGCCCAACGGGATGACCAGAAAAATCTTGGGCCGCGCTCGCTTCATGTTCTCCTCACGTTTGCTTCGCTTGCCTCTGCGCGAAAAGGCGCACCCCCACGACTGGGAGCGCGCCTCTCCGGCCGCGACGCGGCTTCATTCACGCCACGTCGCGGTCACCTGACGTCCGACCGCCTAGAAGGCCTGCAACTGCGCCTCCAGCCCGTACTGCACGGCGTAGGTCACGATGTTCGACGCGATGCCGATCGCGCTCGAGGGGTCGATGGACTCGCTCG
Organism: uncultured Pseudomonadota bacterium; assembly: GCA_963819375.1. Lineage (GTDB taxonomy): Bacteria > Myxococcota_A > Polyangia > Fen-1088 > Fen-1088 > JADGRB01. Next base: position 1,383,729 of record CAWFVU010000002.1, read on the forward strand.
CGATGTAGGCACCGAGCGTGGCGAGGCTGGCTGCCTGCGTGGCCGTCAAGCCACCCGGATCGTTCGGGCCCGCCGGCGTCGCCGAATCGGCGATCGCCGCGTTGCTGTAGGCCAGCAAGAGCGCCTGCGTCGCCGCGTCGGTCCCGATCCCCGAGCCCGAAAGGAGGCTCGACGGATTGGTCCCGAGCGTCAGCAGGGCGTTGGGCGGGTTCGGGACGTTGCCCGACGGGCTGGTCGGCGTGCCCGGCACCGCGTTGGCCGTATTGGTCGAATTGCGAACGCTGCCCGGCAGCCCAGCCGCGATGGCCCGGATGAGAGCGGCGGACGCCTGCTGTTGCGCGACCGTCGGCAAGGTGCTTGGCCCCCACCCGATGGGGATTTGGTTGCCGTCGGAATCCTGGCCGTGGGCGTACGTCAGCGCGTTCGGATCGATGGCGGAGATCGCCAGCTCCGCCGTCTCCAGCGCCGACGGACCGCTGCTGCCAGCCGCGCCTGTCGTGCCACCCGTCGCAGCAGTGCCGCCCGTGCCGGTCGTTCCGCCCGTCGCAGGAGTGCCGCCCGTGCCGGTCGTTCCGCCCGTCGCAGGAGTGCCGCCCGTGCCGGTCGTTCCGCCCGTCGCAGGAGCGCCGCCCGTGCCGGTCGTTCCGCCCGTCGCAGGAGCGCCCGCCGCGCCCGTGCTGCCGCCGGTTCCGGTCACCGAGATGACGTTGACCGCAACACTGACGGACGCCGTCAGCGCCGTCGGCGAATGGTTGTCGCTGACCGTGATCTTCAAGGTCTTGGTCCCCACCGTGCTGCTCGAGAAGGTGGTGGTGTCGGAGGCCGCGCTGGCAAACGTGCCGTCCGGCGTCGCCGTCCAGGCGTAGCTCAGCGCATCGCCGACGTCCGGATCGGTCGCCGAGACGGAGACGTTGACGGTCCCTCCAACCGCGATCTGCAGCGGCGAGACGACCACGAACGTGATCTGCGGCGGGTGATCGCCGGGAACGATGGTTCCGTTCACGTCGACCTGCCCGGGGGCCGTCCCCGCGTCCGCGACAGTGTTCGTCAAGGTCACGCTGACCCCCGCGGTCTGGCCGGACACCACCGTGAACGCCGGGCTGGTCCCGGTGAAGGTGACCCCGGAGGTCGACGTTGCGGTCAGGGTGATGGTGTCGGTTCCCGGCGGCAACTCGAGCGCGAAGGAGATGTTGGCCCCGGCGCCGCTGACGTCGATGGTGCCGGATTTGACCACGGCGCCTCCGGGCGAGGCGTTGACCGTGTACGACACCGCGTTGACCGTGTATCCACCCTGAACGGCCAGCGCCACCTTCAGGCCGCCGACGTCGTTGGTCGGCTCGCTGCTCTTCGAGCAAGCGCCCAGCCCCACGGCGGCGGACAGCGCGGTCAGCGCCAGCAACTTTCTCACTTTGATCAACGATCTACTCATCTGCGTACCCTCCCTCATTGCATTCGCGAATCGTGTTGGACGCCAAAATGGGCGTGTGACAGGGGCCCGTGTCGGCAGCGCGGGGAATCCGCCACCGTCGAAGGTTCAGAATCACGAGAGCACCGCCCTGCGGCGGGCGCGCTCGCCGTACCGAACCACCGCGCCCACGGCGAGCGCCACGATCACGAAGGCCACCGCCGCCTCCAGCCCCCAGCGCAGCGTCCGGGCGACCCGAAACGCCCGCGTGCCGACAGTCGCGCTGCGCAACCGCGCCACGGTGTCGCCATCCAGACCAGCAGCGATGGCCCGTGACGCAAAAGCGTCGACGCCCGGGCGATCGTTCTTCTCGATCGCGAGCGCCCACTGAAAGGCGATCGTGCGCGGGTCGGCCGGAGCCTCGGCGACCAGGATGGCTGTGCAGGCCTCGAGCGCAAGGAGGTCGTGCTCGCGCCCGGCGACGTTGCAGCGGAGGCGCGCCGCGATCAGCGCGGCCCGCGGCTCTCGCGCGAGGGCGGCGATGGCCGTCTCCGCCTGTTTCCGCTCCGCGCCGGTGAGGGGCCCGTCCTTCGCCAGCAGCAGTTTCACGAAGTGGCTGAAGTCCCCGGCCGTCGTCCCTTGCCGGGAGAGCGCGCTGCCGCAAGCCTTGATCGCCTCGGCCCGCTGACCGTTCGCTTCGAAGGCGTCGCACAGCTTTCCGTAGGCGTAGCTGCGCTCGGGGACGGCCCTGGCGAGCGCAGCGTAATAGCGGGCAGCGGCGGCGTGGTCGCGCCGCGCGGTCGCCGCCTCGGCGCGCCCGCCGAGCTCCATGAGCAGATCCGCAAAGCTCAAGGGATCGGAGAGCTGTTGCGCGGGCGTCGGGACGCTCCGCTCGGGATGGGCGTCCTCGGTCGCCGCGGCTGCCGCGGCCGGCCTGGCGACACAAAGGAGCGCCACGACCGTCACGCCGGCGAGGAGTGCCCGGCGGCTCCGCCGCAACCGTGCGCGCACCGCGTGCGTGATGGTGAAGACGAACAAGAGCATGACCGCCAGCCGTCCAACCCATGTCCAGCGGCCTCGGACCCCGGCGGCGAGCGCCAGCAGACGGCGGGTCTCGGGGTGATTGGGCGCGATCCTCGTCAGCTCCGCGACCGCCGCATCGAGGAGCTCTCGGTCGCCGAGGCGCAGGGCGAGATCGCCGCGCGCGGCGGGCCCCCAGGGCTGCTCCGGCCCCGTGCGAGAGGCGCCGTCGGCGGCGAGCGACGCCGCGACGAGATCGTCCATGGTCGGTAGCGGATCCCCGTCGATCAGAGACGCGACCCTGTTTCGAATGTCCTCGGGCGTTCCTCCAAGGAGAAGCGCGCGGGTGCACGCCTCCCCGGCTGCCCGCCGCTCTTCCCCGGTCCCAATCCCGAGCGCGAGCGCGAGCCGGCAGATGCCACGCGCGGGGATCGCGCTGCGCGGGGCGAGCGTCCAGGCCTCGGAATAGAGGTTCCAGGCTTGTTTCGACGCCCCTTCCCGCGCGGCGCCCTCCGCATCATCGACGAGCGCGGCGGCCCTGGGCGAAGCGGACGCCAGCTCGCGGACCTCCAGCTCGGCGCCCCCCGCCGAGCTGGAGGCCGCGTAGGCAGGAGGCCCGAGCAGCGTCGCGATGAGCCACGCTGCCCCGGCGGCCCCCGTCTTTGCTGTCTTCCTCATTTGCCGTCTCCGCCGCTTCGTGTTTGCGACTACGGCGAGCCCGGCCAGGGGAGGTGCGCTGGCTCGCGGGTCGCGTCGTACGGGAACGGCGGCGCGCTGCCGTTCAGGCTGTACGGCTTGATGGCGTCCGCCGGACTCACCACCGTGGCGTCCTCGTTGTTCGCGTTCGGGTAAGCGGCGGCGCTGATGCCGTGCAGAGCGGCGTACCGGTTGGCCGTGTCCGCGGCACCGTTGAGCGGCAGCGCGCCGGTTGCCAGGTCCTCCGGGTAATCGACCGCGGTCACGCCGCCGGCCGGGTGCCCCTGGAAGTCGGTCGTGTACCCTTCCGCGATCGAGGGGAGCGGAACGAATCCCCAGTAGGAGACCAGGGCCCCGATGTGGTCGCTGTTCTCGAAGGCGCGGGCGATCTGCGCCTCGTGCCCCTGCAGGCCGCGCACGGCCGTGTTTGCCCCCAGGTCGACGCTCGCGGAATCCGGCACCACCGCGCTTCCGTTCCAGCTGAACTTCGCCGGCGCGAAGGCGTGCGCCGCGATGTTGAAGGTGTAGGTGCCGGGCCCGGGATCGTGGCCGGTCGCCGCCAGGATACCGGCCTGCGACCAGGGCGGATTCTCGGTGAAGCCGACCAGCGTGGCCACGTAGAGACGGCGCGCCAGCGGATAGACCGGCGTGTTCCCGGTGATGACGAGGTTCTTGATGTTCTGGTCGGTCGGGAACGACGCGCTGGCCGGGTTGAACTGGCCGGTCGTTCCCAGGGACGCCTGGCCCGAGAGGCTGACGGCCGCGACCAGCGGGTTCGCCGAGTCGACACCGCGGCCCGTGAAGGCGATGCTGAACGGATCGGCCGCCACCAAGGCACCCTCCTGCGCGTCCGAGGTGAGGTTCTTGGCCAGCTGAAGACCCGAGCTCGGAACGCCGGCTGTGACGAGCGTGTTCGAGGCCGAGGTGTGAATCCGGTAGAAGCCGTCACGCCCCAAGAAGCGCCCGCTCAGGTCCTTGTAGAAGTGGCCGTCGGTATCGCTGCGCACCGCCAGGTTCCACACCCGGTTGTCGGCCGGCGTCGGCGAGCCGAACGGGTGCAGGTTGGTGGACTTCGCGATGCAGTTGTAGTGCTTCACGTTCGGCACCACCGAGGTGTCGAGGAAGTACGGGATGAAGACGAGGCCCGAGAACGGGCCGCCCTCTGGCGCCGGCGAGGTGCCGGTCGGCCCGGTCGGCAGGAAGCCCGGCGACAGCAGGTCGAACTTCCCCGTCGTGCAAGCCTTCGAGGCGAAGGCCGGATCGGCGGTCGGCACCGCGCCGTCCAGGCCGTCCGGCGGGAAGACCGTGAGGACCAGCCCCAGCGTCCCGTCGTTCTCCGCGACCTGCTCGAGATCGATGTTCGCCGTCGAGGTGGTGGACGGATTCGGCCCGATCGCGGCGGGGCGCCGGATTGGATCGTTGTCGGCGAAGTCGCCCGGTCCTCCGTTGCTCTTCACCGTGCTGTTGAGCGGGAACTGAACCGGTTGGTTCGTCGTGGCGTTGAGGCCATTGGCGTCGCCCGAGTTCGCGAAGGGGTTGGTCTTCGTGCTGGTCCCGGAGAGCGCGCCAATCCCGCGCGCGCCGAAGTTCACCAGCGCGATGAAGGCGTTGGTCACGCCCGCCGAGTCGGGCCGGCGCCAGGCGTGATTCAGCTTGGCGCTGGGGCTCCCCACCGCTCCCGTGAACAGCGTGCCCCAGCTGTCGGCCAGCGACCGGCGCACGTCGCTCCCTGCGTCGAACGTCCCCTGCTCCGGGTCGGTGCTGCCGTTCTTGGGTCCGTCGTGGTGGAGCCCACCGTAGAGGACGCGAAGCACGTCGAGCGAGTTGTTGAAGGTGTACACGCCGCCCACCGCGCCGTAGGCGGTGCTCGGGTAGGCCGTGTCGCTGTCGTTCACGACGTAGAGCTGGCTCGCAAAGACGGTGAAGTTGACCGACGAGGCGAAGGTCTCGTTCACCGGCGCCTGCACCGTCACGATGGTGGACGGGGGCGTCACGGCCGAGATCGTGAAGATGTTGTTGTTGCCGGCGTTCGACGCGCCCGACACGGCGATCTTGGCGCCCACGTCGGTCGACGCGAACGTCACGTTCGGCAGCGTCCAGGTCTTGCTCGAGGCGACGGCGCTCCCACCGGACCCGGCGGCGGGGAAGGGACGCGCGTCGCTCGGCACATAGTGGTGGACGGGGAGCTGCACCCCCTGAACGGCCAGACCGTTCGGCGGCGAGGTCTGCGCGGTGTTCCCCAGGATCGTCAGGCCGTCGAGGCCGACAATCAGGGTCTCGGTGGTCCCCTGGATCGGAAGCTCGCGGCCGGCGGCCCCGGCGCCGGCGTTGGCGCCGTTGGTCGTGGTGTCGCCGTCGGCGTTGATCCAGCCGATGCTGCCGACCGCGCTCCCGGTCGCTGCCGCGTAGGCGTACGTCGAGCTCTTGAGCGAGGCCGTGCCGACGCTGATCTGCTGGGTGTTGGCGGCGATCGCCGAGTCGCCGACCGACTGTCCCCCGCCCGTGTAGTAGGTGCCGTCGCTGCTGTTCCCGTTCGAGTCGGGGCCCGCGCCCGGATTCTTGACCGGAATCGCCGGATCGACCGTGGTGATCAGGTTGTCGTGACCGAAGCTGAACTGCGTGAGGATGTCGTTCGACAGAGCCTTGAGCGCGTCCGACCCGGAGAGCACGCGGTTGTTGCCGTCCAGATCCGTCGTCGTCGACGCACCGATCGCTCCGGCCCCCGCCGCCACCAGCAGACTCCCTGCGCCGAGCAATAGAACCCTGGTCGATTTTTTGACTCTCATCGTCGTCCTCTCCCTGTTTCTCCGGTTTGTCCGAGTCGCCGTGGCGGCTCCGTCTTGACCTGGGGTTAACACGCACCTTCGATGACCGTCTAGTTTAAAAGACATCACTTCTTCAAAAGAGACATTGTTGAGACAATTCCGCCTGCCCAACGGCCGCGCGCGCCCTGTGGCTTGCCATCGATATCTACTATGATAGACAGTCGTCTTCACCGAACGGAATCCAAGGATGCGCCCCCGTTTGCCCCCCCTCTTCCGTGCCGCCGCGGCGGCGCTGCTCGCCTGCGCCGCCTGCGGGAGCCTCGACGCCAATCAGGGCGACGTGGCGGGTGGACCGGGGCCGATCGTCGCCGGCGGCGGCTCGTCGGGCGGAGGCCAAAGCGGGAACCCGGACGGCGGCGGGGCCCGGACCGGCAGCGGCGGTTCGGGCGGCGTGGCGTGCCTGCCGGCGGGGGCCAGCGCCGCCTGTGGCGCCTGCGAAGCCACGAAGTGCACCACGAACGCCTTCATCTACGGCGAGGGCTACGACGCCGCGACCTATGATCCCGGCGACCCCAACAACACGGCCCAAGGACAGGGGGTCGACTGGTACCACGACTGCTACGCCTCGACGGGCGTCGTCGCCGCGGGACCGATGCAGGGCGCGAAAAAATCCGAGCTCTGCGCCGAGATCGTCGACTGCGTCCACCAGAGCGGCTGCGACGCCTCCGACACCGGAAACCTTCCCTGCTACTGCGGCGCGGGCGTGACCTGGCAGGAGTGCGCCAGCCCCAGCTTCGTACCCCAGGGCCCCTGCAAGGACCTGATCGCCTCAGGCGCGGAATCGACGACCACGACGACAGTGGCCAACCGAGCGCTGGACTACAGCTACGCCGCCGGCGCCGCGCTGGGCTTGGTCATCTACTGCGACTATCCGACGATCGGAAATTCGAGCGTTGCCGGAACCTGCCAGACCGAATGCCTCGCTGTCGGGGACGCGGGGACGACGAGCTGCGCGACGGCCGCGACCGACGGAGGCGCTCCCGCCGACGGAGGCGGTTCGCGGCCGGATGGAGGCGGTCGCGCGGGCGCGGGCGGCAGCGGCGCGGGCGGAGGCGCCGGCGGAGCCGGCGGCGCGGGTGGCGGTTGCACCACCACGTACAGATTCGCGGACGCCGCCGCCTGCGCCAGCTGCGAGCTCGGCAGCAGCAGCAATTACTGCGACCCGACCTTGCTGACCGCCACGGTGACGTCGGACTCGGACGGAAACCCAGTGCCCACGGGATTCGGCCCCGACACCCTGGCCACGGCAGCACAGCGGGACGCCTCGTTCGCCATCATCCACCGCGTGCTGGACCTGAAGTGCTACTCCGACCAGATGCTCCACGACCGGCCGGCCGACATGCCCGGCTGCGAGACACTGTCGCAGGAGGCCTGCATCTGGCCGAACCTCGGCTGCCTGCTCGATCTGGGGCAGCACGCGACGGACATCTCCAGCGGCACCTTCGCGACGATGCCGACCTATTCGGCGATCGCCGAGTACGAGGCGGCGGCGATCGCCGACACCACGGCGGGACCCGCCACGCCGGACCCAAGCGTCGGATACGGCGCCCCGGGTGGGATCCCGGTGGGCGCCTCCAACGCCGTGCTCGGCAACTACATCAACGTTCAGGCGACCCACCCGTCGAGCGCCATCGGCCTGGCGGACACCGTCCTCATCTGCGGGCTCAGCTCCGGCTGCACCGCCTGCTTCAATCTGACGTCGACCAGCTCGTGCCCGAACGGCGCGGCGGGGTCGAATGGCGGATCAACCGGAGGCGCAGGGAGCGGCGGCCGCAGCGGGGCCGCGGGAGCGAGCGGGCTCCCCTGCCCTGATCTCGACGCGGACGGCGTTCCCGACTGCAGCGAGACGCTGGTTCACAATTCGAGCTTCGACGGCGCGACGACCGGATGGACGGCCGAGCCCGGAAGCAGCGCGAGCTGGACCTCGCAGGACGGAGGCGGGAACCCGAGCTCGGGCTCGGTCGCCGTCGTCAACAGCGACACCAACGCCGCCGACGCTCCGTACGGGACGACGACCGCCGGCGCCTTCCAGTGCCTGACGGTCACCCCAGGGGCTTGCTACCAGGTCGACGCGCAGATTTCGATCCCCTCAGGCCAGGCGAGCGTGGCGGCCGGTTTCGTGCTCGACCAGCACAGCACCAGCGATTGCAGCCAGCCGCCCGTCAGCAGCTTTCTTTCGCCGCAGATCTCGAGCACCGGTGCCTGGCAGACAATCTCGGGCACGACGACGCGCATCTTGCTTGGCGTCGGGTCGCTGGCGCTCCGACTGGTGGCGGTGAAGCCGCTCGGGCAGTCGTCCGCCGAGGCGCTGTTCGACAACGTCCTGGTCCGCCCGACCGCCTGCGCATCTCCCTAGCCATGACCCACCCCAAGACAGCCACGTCGTTCGTCCTGGTCTCCCTCGTCGTGGCGGCGGCGCTCGGGTGCAGCCGTCCCGGGGGACCGGGCGTCAGCAACGAGTTCGGAGAAAACAGCACCGTGCTTCTGACGGGAGCGAAGTGCCTCCCGCTCCTCTCGGCGGAGGTCTATCCGGCGCGCTCGGTGGTGACCCACCCGGGGAGCGGGACGACCGGCGGCAACATCTACTTCACCAGCGATCTCTGGGCCGCGTTCAACACGATCTGCGGTGGCTGCCACGTCTCGGCCAGTCAAGGGGGCTGGCAGGTCACCCAGGGGACCTTCTCGACCCAGGTCACAGAGATGCAGGTGCAGCAGCACCTCATCACCGACGATCCGGCCGCCTACATGCCGCCGTCGGGCGCGAACGCCGAGCCCTTCTCGCAGCGCGGCCCCGACGATCCCGTCCGCTTGCTCGCCAACCTCCTCCAGCTCTGGATCGCCCAGAAGAGCCCCCCCGGGCAGTTCTATCTGTCGCCGCTCGACGGCGGAGCCGGCGCCGCCATCGATGGCGGCGTCGACGCGGCCGGCGCGGACGGCGGCGGACCACAAGGCGCCTACTCGATGACGCCGGACGTGGGCGCCACCCTCACCAACATCGGGACCTGCCTCCCCAACAAGTACGTCGTGGCGACGGTCGGCGACGCCATGGATCGCCTCGACGACTTCTTCGCCCGGGCGACCACTCTGCCCGACAGTCTGGCCGAGACCGATCTGACGTCGCTCGACAGCGACACGCTGGCCCGCAACGGCGTCATCTCCTACGTCCCCGCCTATCCGCTCTGGTCGGACTCCGCCGGCAAGATGCGCCACGTCCGCACGCCGCACAATCAGCCGATCCTCTTCGACAAGAGCACCCAGACCTTCCAGATCCCGTCGAACACCCGCTTCTACAAGACGTTCCTGAAAAAGATCATCGACGTCACCGGCAACGAGGCCTATCGAAAGATCGAGACCCGCCTCATCGTCTCGCGCCCTGATACGACAGCCGCCGACGGCACCATCCAGCAGAACGCGCTCTTCGGCACCTACATCTGGAACGACGCCGAGACCAAGGCGACGCTGCAGCAAGATCCTCTCCGCGACGGCCTGCCGTTCGCCGACCGCCTCATCACCTACAACGTCGACGAGCCACGCGCGGCGGCGATCGTGGCGAGCACGCCGTCGAATTTGAATCTGGACTACGCGCTCGACACGGCCAGCCCGCCGGTCCGGCGTCACTACGCCGTCCCGGGCAGCCAGCGCTGCATCGAGTGCCACATGGGGAGCGCCAGCGCGTCGTTCGTGCTCGGCTTCCTTCCCGTCCAGATCGCCACCCACTCGCTCGGCCAGAGCGGCGTCATCGAGCCGGCGACCGGCGACGAGCTGACGCAGCTCCAGCGCCTCATCGACTACAACGTCATCGCCGGGATCTCCTCGCCGGACGACGTCCTGCCGCTGGAAAAGACGCAGCTCCCGCGAACGCCGCGCAACGGCTACGAGCTGAACGCGCAGGGCTACATGCTCGGAAACTGCTCCCACTGCCACAACCCGCGCGGCTTTCCGACGACGAAGGCGCCGGTGCTCAAGGACCTGCTCGACTTTCTCCCCCGCAAGGACGGCGGCATCTTCCAGTTCCCGCTCGATCGGACGAGCCCGCTGCGCGCCCGCGGCGTCAGCCAGGACATCCCGATCCCCTACATCACGCCGTCGCTGCGGGACATCCCGGAGCCGCAATCCGGCTATTACAAATCGAAGTACGTCATCTGCCCGGCCAACGAGGATCCGGGGACCAACGGCTGGTGCACCAAGCCGAGCAGCAGCAAGCAGTACCTCGACTTCGTCGACGCCCCCTGGCGCAGCCTCATCTATCGCAACACCGACACGCCGTTCGACTATGTCGACGATCTGGCGATCTTCCCCCACATGCCGATGAACACGCCCGGCTACGACTGCCGGGTCACGCAGATCATGGGCGACTGGATGGTCAGCATCCCGGCGGTGAACCCCAACGCCGCGAACGAGAACAACGTGCCGCCCGACACGGGTGGCCCCCAGGACGACGCGCCCCAACCGTACACCGAGGTCCTCCCGAGCGATCCGGCCTACGCCAGCGCCCAGACGGCGGCGATAAAGCGGCTCGCGCAGTACCACGCGGGACACCGCTACAACTTCTGCCCCGAGGCCAGCGACATCGTCGATCCGGATGTCACCAGCGGAACGCTCCAGTCGCCCGCCGACGTGCCCGTCTTCGACAACGACGCGTCGCCGCCGCAGCTGCTGATGATCGCGGACGGCGTTCCCAACCAGCCGCACTGGGTGGTCACGGACGAGACGGATCCGCCTGGCCCCTGGTACCCGCGCGCCGGCACGCAAGACTGGACCAACGCGCTCATCGCCAGGCCGCCCGTGGCCGACGCCACCGGCTCCGGCGTCCTGCAGGGCGACCTTCAGACCGTGGTGAACGATCTGCCGAATGTCTTTCTAGACGACAACACCAAGAGCGTGCTGACCACGCCCATCCCTTTCGCCGTCTGGCAGCCCAACGCCAGCTGCGACTTCAGCGGCGTCCCGACCGTGGGGAGCTACCAGGGCGCCGAGCGTCCGGTCTGGATGGACTACCAGAAGCTGGATCCGGACGCGCCCGTCTACCTCGAGTCACCGGGCGCCGCGGTCTTCTCCAACATCTGCATCAACTGCCACGGGCCGGAGGCCGACGCCAAGGGTCTCCTGGCCGACGAGATCTCCCTGATGACGGGCGGCAACGCGCGGGTGGCCGACTTCCGCTCGGGGCTGTTCGGTCCGGAGAGCGCGCCGGGGATGAACCGCACAGCGCTCTTCTCTCCGCCGAACGTCCCGGCGAGCTTCTCGGCGACACCAGATGATCTCACCGCGCGATACATGGCGTGGATGGCGCTGGGGGGAACGAAGGTCCAGCTCCCGCCGCAGCTCCTCCAGGTGGTGGCAGCGACGCAGGTCGCCGGCACGAGCCGCTCGAACATCTCGATCAGCGGCTCCGCCAACATGCTGCAGCTGGCGCGGCAGCTCTGCGCCAACCTGCTCCTCTCCGATCCGAACGCCCAGTTCGCGGCGCTCGGCCAGCTCCCGGGCCTGTTTCCCGTCCACTGGTCGGCCTCGACGGCCCTCATCGACAAGAACGGCGATGCCGAGACGTGGATGAAGATCTGCACCCTCAACAACCGCCCGATCATCCACGTGCTGGTTCCAGGCGCAGGCGGCTATCCGAAGCTCAACCCCCTGCCGCCGAATCCCCAGCCCTCCGACTGGACCTCGTACTGGAGCGGCGCGACCGGCCTCTTCGTCACCGGAACCTCGCTCTACTTTGGAGCTGACGGCACCGGCGCCGACCGCATCGGCGCGCCGATCTATCCCGCGGGCTCTCCGTTCATGGACCAGCGCGGGCAGGTCTCCACCGCCGACCTGGCCAGCTCGGGGAACCTGTTTCCCATGTGCGTGCGCGAGCCGCCGGCGGGGAGCGACGCCCACGCGACAGCCGACGCCCTGCTTCAGAAGCTCGCCGAGAACGCCACCGGAGGGAACGTCATCCCCTATTGCCCCGCCGCGCTCTTCGCCACGGGGATAGATGCCAACAGCAACGCCATCGCCAAGTGGAGGTTGGCGACCCCCAAGGACTCGAACCAGAACCTCAGCTTCCCGGACGCCAACAGCTGGGCGCTCCGCGGGGCGGTCAACGCCGGCCTGGCGGTCTTCCTCTACGTCGACCAGCTCTCGCAGACCGGGACGCCCCACCCGCTCTACAACCAGTGCGAGCTCCTCTCCTCGACCGGCGCGGCGGGGCAGCCCTGATGCGGCGGCCAATCTGGCTTTCCGGACGCGCGGCGCGACGGCTGTCGTCCGCTCTTCCGCCGACCGCGGCGCTGGCCGCGACCGTGGTGACCCTCCGCTTTCTCGTTCCGTCGGGCTTCCAGGCCGGTGCGTCCGGCATCTGGCCCTGGCTCGCGCGGGCCGTTGAGCGCGACCCTCTGCTCGTCGGCCTCGTCCTGTTCATCCTGTTCGCGACCGTCGCCGGCTACTGGTGGCGGCAGCTCGTGACGAGTGACGATGGGCCGCGGGCCGACGTCCCGTTCGGGCGCGCCACGGTGGCGATCATCGCTCTGGGCGCCGTCGTGTTCGGGACCCGGGCGCGCCTCGTCGAGATCGCCCCGGTGACCGGCCCGTCGATGGAACCGACCCTGAACCCTGGGGATCGCCTGGTCGTCAACAAGCTGGCCTACGGATTGCGCCTCCCGTTGTCGCGCCGCTCCCTCCAGGCCAAACCGCCCCGGCGCGGCGACCTGATCGTCTTCCCCAACCCCGACCGCGGTGGCGGCCCCGGTGAGCCGGCCTCGATCGTGAAACGCGTGATTGGACTTCCCGGCGACGAGGTCGCGTTCGTGGACGGATCGCCCGTGATCAACGGCTGGGTCGTGCCGTCTTGCGACGTGGGATCTTTCTGATCGCCGACGGAACGCGCGTCCACCGCACGCGGCTGGCGATGGAGAGTCTCGCCGACCGCGCCTATCTGACGCTCCGCACTCCGCTCGACGAGGAGCGACACGCGCGCTTCAAGGTGCCGCCGGGCGAGGTCTTCGTGCTGGGCGACGACCGCCCGGCGAGCCGCGACTCCCGCGCCTGGAACGGTGGACGTGGCGGCGGGGTCCGGATCGACGCCATCGAGGGACGGGTGTCGCGGCTGGCCATCGCCGTCGGAGGCGGCGGGCGCCTCGAGCTCGGCCAACCCTTTCGAGGATTACGCCCAGAGCTCCGCGCCTTGAATGTCGACGTCACGCAGCTCGACAAGCGGATCGCGGCCTGCACCGGTCACCCGCCGCGTTCGTCGTGGCCGCCGCCCGTCGGTCGCTAGACATTTATCTATTATAATGGAATAACCAGCTCCCGCGGGAGGAGGAGATCGAGATGCGCCCCATTGAGCGAATGCTTTTCTGTCTGGCCGGTGCGCTGGCCGGGATCTCCTCGGCGGCACACGCCGAGCTGGCTCTCCCGCGGGAGAGCCCGCCGGCCCGGCTCTTCCAGCAGGTCGGGCTGACCGACGTCGCAGTTGATTACGTCAGTCCGGCGGTCAAGGGGCGGAAGATCTGGGGAGGCCTCGTCGCCTACGGCCAGCCGTGGAGCTTTGGGGCCGGGCAGGCGCCGAGGGTTCGGTTTGGCCGGGACGTGACGGTCGGCGACAAGCTGGTTCCCGCAGGGACGTACTCGCTGTTCGCCATCCCGGACAAAGCAGACTGGACTCTGATTCTCGACAGGGGAGCCGACCAGCCCGGCGGAGGACGCGAGCACCGCCCCGAGCTCGAGGTCGCGCGTGTCCACGCGCGCCCGAAGGTGGCGCCGGCGCGAGAGCGTCTGACGTTTCTCTTCGCCACTTTCACCGACGACGACGCCGCCCTCGCGTTCGAGTGGGACAAGCTGCAGCTCGTGCTGCCCATCGGGGTGAACACCTCGCGGCAGGTCGCGACCAATCTCCTCGGGCTCGACAGCACCTGGCGCTCCTACGCCAACGCCGCCCGCTACATGCTGGAGACCAAGAAGGACTATGTCGCGGGGCTCTACTACATCGACCAATCCCTCGCGCTGAAGCAGGACTGGTACAACCTCTGGATCAAGGCCCTGCTCCAGGCGAGCAAGACCGACTACAAGGCCGCCCAGAAGGAGGCCCAGCTCGCCTACGACCTCGGCGTCAAGTCGGGCGACGCATCGTTCCCCGAAGCCGAGCTCAAGAAGGCGCTCAGCGCGTGGGGCCAAAAGAGCGTGGCTGCTCGCTAGGTGTGACGATCTCGTTGGGACGATACACGGTCGGTCCGCTGGAGATCGACGTCGAGGCGCAGAGGGTCTCCGTCGGAGGCGTCCCGATTCAGGTGAGCCGGATGGAGCTCCGCCTGCTCGCCGATCTGGTCGAGCACCGTGGACAGATCCGGACGCGCGACGACCTGCTGAGCGAAGTCTGGGGCTACAGCCTTCGCGCGACGACGCGAACCCTGGTCATCCACATCGCGCGCCTGCGCGCCAAGCTGGGGGAGGCCGCCGAGCTGATCGAGACCGTCTATGGCGCCGGCTACCGCCTCTCGGCCCGTTACCCGGTCCTCCAGCAGACGCGTTGAGTGGCGGGCGAGCCCAGGCCGCTGCCCATTCCCCCTTCACCCTTCCGTCTTGTATATTAGACACTCGTCTGAGAAAGTGTCCACGTGACGACGTCGTCGTTCGTACCACGAAGCGCGCCGGCTCGCTGGAAGGGGCTCTTCATCTCTCTGGCGATCCTGACGGTCTGCAGTCCGTTCGAAGCCCGCGCCCAATCCGTCCCGCCATCGGAGCCGCTGCCGCCCGATGCGCCGCCGCTGCTTCCGCCGCCCGAGGAGGCACCGCCCGAGCAGCCTCCCCAAGAGGCGCCTCCCTCAAAGCCGGCAGATGCGCAGCCGCTCGATCCACCGTTGGCACCGCCGCCGGCCGTCGTGCCGACGCCCTCGCCCCTGGTGGCTCCGCTCGCGCCTCCGGGCCCGGTCTCGCCTGTCTCGTCCCTGTCGGAGCCGCTGGGCGGATTCAGCGACGGCACGCCGTTTCTCCGCTCGTCCGACGGCGACTTCGTGCTCTTCCCCGGCGGGCAGTTCCAGGTCGACGGCTACTCCTTCCACAGCAAGAACAAGACGCCGAACAACACGTTCCTGCTCCGCACCGCGCGTCTCGATCTGGGCGGCTGGATTGGCCCGTGGGTCTACTTCTTCGTGACCGGCGAGTTCGCCGCCGGCCCGCCCGCCGCGGCGGCCCCCGTCGCCCCGGCGAACCTCTCGACCGCAGACGAGTTCGTCGCGCTCGCGCCATGGAAGAACCTGGCCATCCTCCAGGTCGGTCAGTTCAACGCCCCGTTCACGCTGGAGAACCGGATCTCCAGCAAGTACACCGACTTCATGGAGCGGTCAATCACCGTGCGCGCCTTCGGCATCCCCGACAACCGGGAGATGGGGGCCATGCTGCACGGCTTCAACGAAGAGCGAATTTTCTACTACTCGCTCGGGCTCTTCAATGGCGACGGCCAGAACTTCAAGAACGCCGACAACCACTTCGACTGGATGGGCCGCGCCTGGTTCGCGCCCCTGGCGATCGCGGGGGCCGGGCCCCTCCACGACGTCGAGATCGGCGCCTCGCTCTGGACCGGCGAGCGCGCGAACACGCTGGCCCCCGCCTCTCAGAGCACGCAGGCCGGGTTCACGTTCTTCAACACGGCGGCGTTCACCGCCACGCCGACCGGTTCGACCGCTTCCCAGTCGATCCAGTTGCGGCAGAACGGACGGCTCAACGCCTTCGCCCTCGAGCTCAACGCGCCGATCGCCCACAAGCTCGGCCTGCGCGGCGAGCTGGTCTGGCGCCACAGCCCGCTTTCGGAGGAGAGCATCGCCTCCAACGGAACCGGCACCGTCCTGGGCGGCGCGGATCTCAAGGGTTACTCGCTCTACTGCCAGGCGTCGGTCTGGCTGCTCGGTGACGACCGCATCATCGGCGACCAGCAGTCCGTCGGCGGGTTTCCCCGCTTCGGGAAGTTCGCAACCCGGCGGATCCAGAACGGGCTCGCGCTCCTCCTTCGCTACGAGCACCTCGATGAGACGCTCACCGAGGACGCCACCGCGGCCGCCCTCAATCTCGGGAACAAGTATGTCGGCCGGACCAAGGTCGACTCGGGCGAGATCGGGATCAACTACTGGCACTCGAAGCGCTACCGGGCGACCTTCAACTATCTCGTCAATCACTTCGGCGGGAGCACGCCCTTCATCACCACCCTGCCGAGCGCCTACGAACAGGAGCTCCTGTTCCGACTGGCCATGGCTCTCTGACCGGCGCGCTGGTCATGTTCACGCCGTCGCCGATCCGGCTCGCGCACCGGCTGCTGCTGCAGCGGCTGCTGCTGTTTCTGGCGGCGGCGGTGGGCGTCTGCGCGCTCGGCGAAGGGGCGGCGCGCGCCTATCCGCAGTGGCAGCTCTCGACCGGCGCCACGCGCTGCAACCAGTGCCACTTCGCGCCCGCCGGCGGCGGCCCCATCAACAGCTATGGCCGCGACGCGGTCGAGGAACAGCTCTCGTCGTTCGGGGGGAACGGCGCCTTCCTGCATGGCGCGGTCGCCTTGCCGACCTGGCTGGCGCTGGGTGGAGATCTCCGCGGGGCGTTCGTCGCCAATGACGTTCGGGATCCGGGCGGCGCCCAGGTCGCCGTGTTTCCCATGCAGGCCGATCTGAGCGCCCGCGTCGCCCTGCCCGCCGGTTTCTCCATCGAAGCGATCGGCGGCCTGCGGGGTCAAGTTCGCAGCGAGGATCAGATCGTGCCGCTCCAGAACTACCAGCCGGTCTCGACCTCCCAGCTCGTCTCGCGCGAGCACTACCTCATGTGGGACCCCGAGGCCATCGGCCCGTATGTGCGCGTGGGGCGCTTCTTTGCACCCTACGGCCTGCGCATGGCGGAGCACATCCTCTACATCAACCGCGACCTCGGCTTCGACGAGCTGGAAGAGACCTACAACGTCTCGGCCGGCGTCATCTACCCGAACGCGGAGCTTCACCTGACGCTCTTCGCGCCAGACTTCGTCAGGCACATCGGCAGCGACGAAAAGGGCTTCGCCGCCTACATGGAGACGCGCTTCCGCGAAGACACCGTCGCCGTGGGTCTCCAGTCACGCCTCGCCGTCGCTCCCGGCGTCACCAAGCTGATGACCGGCGCGCTCGGCAAGGTCTACGTCGAACCGCTGCGAACCCTCCTGCTCGGCGAGGTGGACGTCGTCAACAAGATCTTCACCGACATCGGCGATCCGGTCCGGACCCAGCTCGTCGGAGCGGCCGGGTTCACCGTCTTCCCGCTCCCCGGCGTCATGGCGACGCTCCTCGGAGAACGAAACCAGATCGACGTCGCGGTTCCAGACGCCCAGACCGCGGCCACGCTGCTGCTCAACTGGTTTCCCTACGCGCACCTCGAAGGCCAGCTGATGGGCCGCCTTCAATTCCCCAGCGGCGGAGACGTCGCCAGGACGCTGTTCTTCCAGATTCACTACTTCTTGTGATCGGGAACCCTGGCGACAGGTCCTCGCTTCGAGGCGGCGAGTTCGGACGAACGACACAGGCACCATTGCGTCTGTGACGAACAGACCTACGTTCGAACATCCCAGAACGCCGGTCGCCGCGAGTGGCGCCCGCGTGGCGGGACGCCGCCGTCGTCTTCCGTCGTCGGGCCGCGACTCACACCGAAAGGCCCCCATGCGATCTCTGTCCCTGCGACCGATCTTGGCGCTTCTCCTGTTGGCGGTTCTGCTCGCTGGCGGCCGGGCGCGCGCGGAGGTGGTCGACAGCGGCGGCAACGTCCCCCCGGTCAGCGGCGCGCCCATGGGCGAGGTGGCGGTTCGGCGCGGCGTGCAAGGCCCCGCCGGGTTGTTCACGGCCCGCCTGTCGTTGCTGATCGACGCCAGCAAGGATTTCTTCGGCAAGCCGACCTCGTTCGCGCCCGATCTCTATTATTCGTTCACGGACACCGTCCAGCTCGGCCTCTTGCACACGCTCCCATGGGCTGGCAGAAGCTCCCGGGTGCGGGCCTGTGCCTGACCGGTGCGAGCAACGGTTGCCCGCACGTCTATGACAACGTCGGCCTCGACTTCATGTACGGGCTGATCTACGGGGACTTCCACCTCTCCCTGCATTCGTCGCTGTATCTGGTGCCCATCCCGGATCCGACCGGCGTCATGTGGACCATCGGTCTGGCGGGGAAGTTCCACTTCACCAACATGGTCGCGCTCTACTTCGATCCCCAGGTCGGCATCATGCTGGCCCACCGCGACCTCTACAAAGATCAGCTGTTCATCCCGCTCGAGCTGCAGCTCCAGGCGTCGGCTGCCGTGTCCCTGAAGCTCCTGTCCGGGGTCACCGGGCAGCTGTCGGCGCTGGGCGACACCTACCAGATCCCGCTCGGTCTGGGCATCGTCGGCAATCTGACCCCTCACCTCGATCTCGGGCTGCGATTCAGCTTCGACAACCTGCTGGGGCACCAGGCGCCGGGAGCGTCGCGCGCCGACGAGCGATCGATCGGGCTGCTGTTGATCATCCGGTCCTGACCGACGGTGTGACGACGAAGGCATTTCCAGTCACCGGGCCGTAACTCTCGCCCCCACAAGTCCGTCGGAAATCAGGCGATGGCTGGCGGCACGATTGTCGCTTAAGGGAAGTTACCTACGAAGCACCCGCATCGCCTGGCCTACTTACCAACCACCACCAACCCTTTTCCAAAGGAAACGCCATGCACATTCTCTGGTCTCTCATCGTCGGTCTGGTCGTCGGCGCCATCGCCAAGCTGCTCATGCCGGGGAAGGATCCGGGCGGCATCATCGTGACGGCGCTGATCGGAATCGCGGGGGCGATGTTCGCCGCGTTCATCGGACGTTCGCTCGGCTTCTATCATGCGGGCGACGTGGGACCGGGCGTGATCGCCTCGATCCTCGGCGCGATGGCCCTGCTCGGGATCTACCGGCTCATCACCGGGCGCCGCCACGGAATCATCTAGGCGGCCGATCTCGCCCACCTGACCGCCTCGAAACGGCGTCCTGACTCGCAGCGTCCAACGGGTATTGCCCAAGGGGTGGACGCCCGTCGGCCGCGCGCTCATCATGTGTCGATGGCACGGGGACGGGCGCTGCTGGTGATGGCGATTGCTTCCGCGGTCGGTTGCGGCGGCGAATCGCTCGGTGGCCATGCTCCGATGGGGACCGGCGGCAGCGGCGCGACCGGCACCGGCGGAACGTTGGGGACGGGGACCGGAGTCGACGTCATCGACGGCACGCCGGTCTGCGGCGAGATGCAGGAATTTTCGGTCAGCGCGCCGGCTCCCCCCGACATCCTGATCCTCATGGATCGATCGCGCTCGCTCCTCGACGACGCCACCGGGACATCCTGCACCGGCGGCTGCGGCGGCAGCTCCAAGTGGGCGCTGTTGACGGCGGCGGTCGACAAGCTGGTCGTCGGGATCGGCTCGGTGAACTGGGGGCTGATGTTCTTCGGGACGGATGACGCCTGCGGCGTGAATCCCACCCCCGTGATTCCGGTGTCCGACAACGCCGCTGGCCCCATGTCGATCGTCGGCGTGCTCGGCGCGCAAACGCCGGGCGGCGACGCGCCGACCAACGCGGCGCTCTCGGCCGCTGCCGAATATCTCGGGTCGCTGTCGGACGTGAGCCCCAAGTACGTCCTCCTCGTGACGGACGGCAAGTCCGGCTGCTCGTCGGAGCCTGGGGCGTATTTCTCGTTCCCCACCTTCGTGCTGGCTGCGGTCGCGCCGTCGGATACGACGGCCATCGCCGCGCTGAACGAGATGGCCGTGAACGGCGGCGAGCCGCAGCAAGGCGGCGCGAACGCCTTCTACACGACTGCCGACGATCTCGGCGCCGAGCTCGATCCCACCAGGGGGAGCCCGGCCTCCTCCTGCGCGATCCCGCTCGGCAGCCCAGTTCCCCCCGGCATGACACTGGCGATCGAGGTTCCGTTCAGCGACGGCAGCGGAATGACGATCTCTCAGGACGCGACCGACGGCTGGGAGTTCACCGACGCGAGTCACACCAGCATCACCTTGAACGGGACGAGCTGTGAGAGCTCGAAGGACGGAGGGGACCGCCAGATTGTCGTCACCTATCTGTGCGACGGGCCGCAGGTGCTCGGTCACGGCCGTGCCCAGGGCCGCTGACGCGCGCTCGACGTGTTCTGCCTGTCCGGGACCAAGCCGCGCACGTTCTCGTCGCTGCCGGAGGTCGAGCTGCCCGACTCTAATGCGCAATGCCCGCTTCATCGCTGCGCCTCGTGCAGCTTGAGCGGGCGGCGACGGACGGTGCGCGGGGCTAGCGGTTCACTGCCTCGGCGGCGCGGCAACAGGGTCCGGACAGCGGTAGGCGCGCGCCATCGCCCGACTCGTCGTCTCGCTCACGAACACGATATTCGTTGCCCCCATCGTCGCCGCGCGATTGCGCGCGTCGGTGCGGGCATATTCGGTGGTGCCCGCGCTCCCGGTCACGTCTCCGAGGTATTGACACTGTCGCACGATGTTCTCGTCAGCGACCTGAACGGCCAACCCTTGCGCCGTGAGCGGCCCGGGGTACCCAAACGCGGCGCAGCCCCCGCAGAAAATGATCGACACGGCCAAAACGAGTCTGTTCAGCATGGGAACACATCCAGGCGGAACCCCGCCGCCCGCCGGAAGACCCGCGGGCCCTAACAAAGTTATGGGTCCGGAGCAACTCGCCGAGGTCGAGGCGATCGCGCCGCGCGGTGGGAGCTTATGACTCTCAATCTCCGCACGCCGATCATTGGCCAGCGGCCGCCAAAGCGGCGCGGACCTGGTCCAGTGTGCTCGTGTGGACCTGACCCATGAGATCGACATAGGCGAGCCCTGTCCCCAGAACCGCACGCGTACCCAAGTCGTCGGCCAGCTGAACGACGGGACCTCCGGGTGCCGCGGTGGGCATGGCGACCAGCTGGTGGTGATAGTCTCCGCAAGAACCGGAGGGGACCGAGACCACCGCCCAGTCGTCGACGAAGACGATGTTGTCTGCGTCACGCCGCGAACGATTGGCGTTCACCGACCGGCTGAGCTGTCGCCAATCGTCACCGGAGCGCGCCCGAAGACACGACCGGGAACGATCGGCTACGCTTGAGAGATTCGCCGCCTCCAGCAAATGCGGTCGCGTCTGGCGCGTTGGCTGCAAACGCGCGGGTGGCGCCGGCTGCCGCGGCTCCTGAAGTTGCCGCGGTGGTGGCATTGGGTGTTGCTGGCGGTCCTGCTCCCGATCTGTCTCGTCAACCTCGCGGTCGCGTGGGTGGGGCGTTGCTCGGTGTTTCCGCTGTCGCCGTTCCACCTCGGGTACAAGGTCGAAGCGCTGGGGTCCTACGCGTGGCACCGCCCGCGCTGCGTGGTCGTCGCAGACACGCCGTTGACCGCTCCCCTGCTCGCGCGCGCCGAGCGCGAACATCATCTGCCCTGCGGGCTGCTCGGGGCGATCGTGCTCGTCGAATCGGGCGGACAGCCTCACCGCATCTCGGCCGCCGGCGCGATGGGGCCGATGCAGCTGATTCCACCCACGGCGCGCGCGATGGGGGTGAGCGATCCCTTCAATCCGGAAGAGAGCGTGGACGGCGCGGCCCGCTACCTGCACGCGCAGCTCGCCACCTTTCACCGCGTGCGCCTGGCTGTCGCCGCCTACAACGCCGGACCGGGCGCGATCGCGGGCGGCCATGTCCCGCAGAACGGCCAGACCGAGATCTACGTCGACCGCGTCATGCACGCTCTCGCGGCCGAGCGCCACGCGCGCTGCTTTCCGCCCTCGCCCCGCGAAGCCGGCAGGAGGGCTTCTCCTTGAGCCGACGGCGGCGGCCGGGTTGGTGGGGGATCTGCGCGGCCCGCCCTGCGGGGCGCGGGTCGCTGCCGACGCGCTTCCGACGTCGAGGTCGAGAAGTGGCGCTCTTAGGCCGCGTGACGGCCGACCCGGGCCTGTCTCTCGGCGTCCGCGAGATAGTCCGAATAGCTCATGCGAAGGTCGTAGGTGTTCTTCCCGGAGAGCTCGATGACCCGGGTGGCCAGCGACTCCACGAACTGCACGTCGTGGCAGGAGAAGATCATCGAGGCCTCGCTCTTCAAGAGCCCGTTGTTGAGCGCCGTGATCGATTCGAGATCGAGGTGGTTGGTGGGCTGATTCAGGAGGAGCGTGTTCGGGTCCTGCAGCATCAGCCGGGAGAGCATGCACCGCACCCGTTCGCCTCCCGACAAGACCCCGACCTGCTTGTGAACTTCGTCGGACGTGAAGAGCATGCGACCCAGGAACGAACGGATGAGGGTCTCGTCCAGGTTGTCCGGCGCGTATTGGCGCAGCCAATCGAGCACGCTCTTGCTGGTGGCGAAGTACGCGTTGCTCTCCTTCGGAAAGTAGGCGGACTTGACCGAGCGTCCCCAGGTGACGCTGCCGGCGTCGGGCTTGGATTCTCCGGCGAGGATGTCGAACAGGGCCGAGATCACCCGGTCGTCGCCGACCAGCGCGACGCGCTCGCCCCGGCCGATCGAGAAGCTCAACCCGTCGAACAGCACGTCACCGCCCATGGTCTTGCGCAGGCCCTCCACGGTCACGACCTCCTTGCCGAGGGCGCGCTCTGCCTTGAACTGGATGAAGGGGTACTTGCGCGACGAGGGCCGGATGTCGTCCAGCGTGATCTTGTCGAGCAGCTTTTTGCGCGATGACGCCTGCCGTGACTTCGAGGCGTTGGCGCTGAACCGCCTGATGAACGCCTTCAGCTCCTCGATCTTTTCTTCTTTCTTCGTGTTCGAGGCCGTTCGCTGTCCGATCGCCATCTGGCTGGTTTCGTACCAGAAGGTGTAGTTCCCGGAGTACAGCGTCACCTTGCCGAAGTCGATGTCGGCGATGTGGGTGCACACCTTGTCCAGGAAGTGCCGGTCGTGGGAGACGACCACCACGGTGTTCGGGAAGTCGAGCAGGAACTCCTCCAGCCAGAGGATCGAGTCGACGTCCAGATGGTTCGTCGGCTCGTCCAGCAGGAGGATGTCGGGATTGCCGAACAGCGCCTGGGCCATGAGCACGCGGACCTTCTCGGCGTCCGACAGGTCCTTCATCAGCGAGGCGTGTTTCCCCGCCGCGACCCCCAGCTCGCTCAGCAGCTTGGCCGCCTCGGATTCGGCGTTCCATCCGTTGAGATCGGTGAACTCGGCTTCCAGCTCGCCGGCACGCTCGCCATCAGCGGCGCTGAAGTCGACCTTGGCATAGAGCGCGTCCTTCTCTTCCATCAGCGCGTGCAAGCGCTTGTGGCCCATGATGACCGTCGTCAGGGCCGGCACCTCGTTGAAGGCGTTGTGATCCTGGGAGAGCATGCTGAGCCGCTTGTTCGGCTCGATGCTCACGGCGCCCGAGGTCGACTCGATCTTGCCCGCCAGGCACTTCAAGAACGTCGATTTTCCTGCTCCGTTGGCGCCGATGAGCCCATAGCAATTGCCGGGCGTGAACTTGACGTCCACCTCTTCGAACAGGCTCTGGGCGCCGAAGGCGACGGAAAGGTTCTGCGTGGAGATCATGTTGGGCCGGTGGTCTTACGCCAACGATGCGAGGGGTTCAAGGCCGGGGCCACGGCGGCCATGGTTGACCTGGCCTCATCCCCGCCGACGAGGGAGCCGCCCGACGGGGACCTTGGCCTCTTCCGTCAGGCGGGCGGAAGAACCAGCGAATAGCTGGTGCTCCGCCGGCGGGCGAGCGAGGAACGCACCTGGGCGTCGGTCAGTTCAAGTTGAGCTTGCAGGTCGTCGAGCAGCCGTCCGTCGGCCCGTTGTTGACGCCGTCGTCGCACGCTTCGTAGCCGATGTCGACGTGCCCGTCGCCGCAGTGAGGCGCCAGCTTGCATTGCGGCGAGCAGCCGCCGTAGCTGTTGTCGTTGACGCCGTCGTCGCATTCCTCCGGCCCGTTCTTGACGCCGTCGCCGCAGTGGGGCGCCAAGATGCACCCGGGCGAGCAGCCCCCGTACGAGCCGTCGTTCATGACGCTGCCGTAGTCGCACTGCTCGGGCGGTGTCAGGACGCCGTCGCCGCAGACGCCCGGCTTCTTGCAGGCGGCCGTGCAGTTGGGGTCGTTGGAAGATGTAGGCTCGCACTCCTCGCCGTACGCGTCCTGCACGATGCCGTCGCCGCAGCGCGGGCCGAGCTGGCAGTTGGGCAACGGCATGGTCGGGTCGCCGCAGTGCCCGTAGGTGCCGTCGTTGGCGCCGTCGTCGCACTGCTCCTGCGGGCTCTGTACCGTCCCGTCGCCGCAATAGCCGGCGCTCTGGCACTGGCTGGTGCAGCCACCGTAAGCGCCGGTGTTGTTGGCGCCGAGGTCACACTGC
This sequence comes from uncultured Pseudomonadota bacterium, assembly GCA_963819375.1. Taxonomy (GTDB): domain Bacteria; phylum Myxococcota_A; class Polyangia; order Fen-1088; family Fen-1088; genus JADGRB01. Next base: position 1,407,968 of record CAWFVU010000002.1, read on the forward strand.
TCGCCGTAGTCGGTCTGGACGAGCGAATCGCCGCAGCGGGCGGGCAGCTTGCAGCCGGGGCCGCAGCCGGACGTCGCGCCGTAGGCGTCGTTGTTGGTGCCGTTGTCGCACTCCTCGCTGTCGGTCACCATCCCGTCGCCGCAGAACGGCCCCAGCTTGCAGTCCGGCGTGCACTTGTTGTAACCGCCGGTGTTGTTTGCGGTGCCGTTGTCACACTGCTCGGGCGGCGTCACGACGCGGTCGCCGCAGATCGGCCCGCAGGCGGTGGGCGCGCCGTTGAAGCCGCTGAGCGTCAGCTTGAACGTCGAGGAGGTGGTCTGGCGCTCGGCCTGGAACGCCTCCACCTCGTAGACGCCGCCGTTCGTCATCCCGAAGGCGTTGGCGGCGTTGATTGTCACCGAGCCGGGCTGAGCGGTGTGGATGCCCCCGATGTCGACCGCCAGGCGCTTGTTGACGAACATCCACAGGTCGTCGTCGCCGAGGAAGTCGAGCTTGTAGGTCTTGGTGGAGTCGAACTGGAACCAGTACCGGATCTCGCTCGTGAAGCTGAAGTTGTGGAGCACCGACGGCGTCTCCGCGGGATAGCTTCCCGTGGGCTCGTAGGGGGGAGGAATCTTGGCGGCGGTCCCCTGCCCGGCGCTGAACCCGCCCGCGGCGATCTCGGCGTCGATCGGGAAGAAGACCGGCGTGCCGTCGAGCAGGGCGGTCTGGAAGAGGGCTGTGTAGCTGCCGCCGCTCTGGGTGCAGCTCCCCGCCACCATCGTGTAGCCGGCGGCGACGTTGGTGTCACAGTCCGTCGACCCGAACTTCGACGTGCAGGGAATCGGGTTGCCGGCAGCGTCCAGCTGCTCGGACCCCACGTTGCCGCAGTAGTAAGCTATCTTCGTGACAGGCCACTGCTGGCAGTTCGGGCCCCAGCGATTGACGTAGCTGTTGGTGCCGGTGATGTTGCAGAGCGTGAGCGTCTGGGCGGTGGTGTGGTTCGTGCCGGGGACGTCGGTGTACCACTCGGCGAACGTCGCCGCGCTGGTGACGTAGCTGGTGTTGTTGGCGGCAACGAACACCGGCTTGCCCGCGCCGTTGAGCATGGTGCCGAGGGGCCCCAGCATGCCCGTGGTGGCGGTGTTCTGGCCGGTCGCGCCCGGCTCGAAGTCCGCTGGCATGTGGAACTTGAAGTCGCGGTTGACCATGGGCACCTGGATGCTGGTGCCGAGCGGCGGCTGCGTGCAGGTAAACCCTGACTCGATGGCGCAGGTCGACGAACAGCCGTCGCCCGAGAGGTTGTTGCCGTCGTCGCACTGCTCGCCGGTGAGCAGGATGCCGTCGCCGCACTTGCCGGTGCACGCGCCCGATCCCGTGCAACCCGGCTCTACCTGACAGGTCGAGGAGCAGCCGTCGAACGGCGCCGTGTTGCCGTCGTCGCAGCCCTCGGACCCTTCCTTCTTGCCGTCACCGCACGTCGTCTGATGGCACTCCGCGACCGGGTTTCCTGTGCAGGCCCAGCCGGGGTTCCAGCGACAACTCGCCGAGCAGGCGTTCTTCTCGATGGCGATGCCGGGATCGCACGGCTCGTTGCCGGTCAGGATGCCGTCGCCGCAGTCGGGAACGCACGGCGCCTTGACCAGCGGGCAGGCGTAGCCCTTCTCGATCGTGCAGGTCGACGAGCAGCCGTCACCGCTGTTGGTGTTGCCGTCATCGCACTTCTCGGTTCCCTCGAGGATGCCATCGCCGCAGATCGCCGTCGGGCATGAGCACTTCATGCCCGGAACGCAGCTGCAGCCGGCCCCCATCACCTTGCAATTCGACGAGCAGCCGTCGCCGTCGGTGATGTTGCCGTCGTCGCAGACCTCGCCCTGGGCGACCTGGACGATGCCGTCCCCGCAGCGCGGCGCCAGCTTGCACGGCGAGCCGGGGGCCGGGCAGACCCACCCCATTTCCACCTGGCAGGTGGAGCTGCAGCCGTCGTTCGACGTGGCATTGCCGTCGTCGCAGTTCTCGCCCTGCTCGACGCGCTTGTTGCCGCAGATCGAGGTGAGCACGCAGGGCTGGCCCGCCTGGCACACGTAGCGGCCGTCCTGCACGGTGCACGTCGAATTGCACCCGTCGCCGTCGGTGGTGTTGCCGTCGTCGCAGACCTCGCCGGGATTGATCACGCCGTCGCCGCACTTGGACGTGCGCGTGCAGGCGCCGGCCGGCGGGCAGGTCCAGTTCGGCTCCACGTGGCAGGCGCCGTTGCAGCCGTCGCCCGCGATCGTGTTCCCGTCGTCGCACTGCTCGATGCCGCCTTGATTGTTGATCCCGTCGCCGCAGCCCGGCGGGACCGGCAGAGCGACCCCGGTGCCGCCGGTGCCGCTCGACGACACGCCCCCCTGGCCGGTCGCTCCAGCGCCACCGGTGACGGCGCCCTTCCCCCCCGTGCCGGTGGTCGGCCCTTTTGCCGCGGTGCCGGCCTGGCAACCGCCGAGACCGATCCCCAACATGGCCAACCCCAGGAACGTCCGATAGAACGCAGATCGCGACATGCTGCTCCTCAGGGGACCGAGCCAATGCCCCTCAGCAGGATAGGAGACCCCGGGAAAAAAGCGAGTCTGGGCGACTGACGCGCTCGAGCAGCACAATCGGGCGCCCGAATCGTAGCGAGCGATCGCTGACGCGGCGTCTCGCGTCGGCGGCCACGCTGACCCGCGTGGGCTGAACCGCCCGCTCAGGAGCAGGCGCCGCCCGTCGGCTCCTGCGCGCAGGTCGCGGTGGTCGCATCGCAGGAACCACCCAGGCACGTCGGGCCGGCACCGGTCGGGTCGCAGGAAGCGCCGACCTGCGGGCGCTCGACGCAGGTGCCGGTCGTGGCGTCGCAGGTCGCGTAGGGGATGCAGCCGCCGGTGGTCGGATCGCACGCAGCGCCGACCGGCAGGGGCGGCGTACAGACGGACGTGGTGGCGTCGCATTTGTTGGGGAGGTCGCAGTCTTGGGATCCGATCCCCGGGTTGCACGCCCCACCCACACCGGACGGGGCCTTGCAGACTCCGGTCACCGGGTCACAGTAGAGGCCGTTGTCGCAGGGGAGCTCCCCCAGGCAGGACACACCGAGCCCGACAGGCGTCTGGCAAGTCGCGTTCCCGTTCAGTTCGATGACACAGACGCGGGACGCGCACTCTGCTGGCAGCGACGGACAGGGACTACCCGAGGCGGTGGGCGGGGGGACGGCCAGGCAGGTTCCGGGGCAGCATTGGGCGGAGCCAGCACAGCTCGCGTCGGTCAGCCGGCAGAACCCTCCGGCGCATTCTGAGGGGAAGAAGCACGCCCCACCGTCCGCGACCGTCCCGGTGAAGATGGTGGTGCAGTCGAGATCCCACTTGATGACAGGGGGGCCGACGGGACTGCAGCTCGAGAGTGCGTTCACCTTGTCGAAGCAAGCCCGCGCCTTGGCGCCGTCGTAGACCACCTTCCCGGACGCGATGTCCTGGCCGAGCGTGTCGTCGTAGTGCGGTGCAGACTGGACCGACGCCAGGCAGGTCGCCTGGTCGGGGAAGTCGCCGCACAGAACGTCGGCGTGGCAGCGGGCCTGCTCGTACGCGCTCTCGAACTGCGAGAACGGAACCGGATCGGTGCCGTTGCAGGCGATCATCCCCGCCAGCACCATTGCCCCGATCAACCCCACGAGAAATCTCGAGCGTCCGCGCTCCATGGTTCTCACCTCTTTCTGGTCGCCTCCGGGCAGCGGTCCAACAGAGCCGCGCCCGGGCGCCGCGGTTCATCTGCATGTTCTGCGCCGGCTCCAGCGCCCAGGCCGCACCTGAGGTAGCCCGCGCCAGCGCCCGCAGTTAGTCATCACGCGTCCTTCCGCCATGCGGAAAAACGCCGCGCTGCCCTGTGCGCGATGACCTTCGCGCCACGCGCGCGGATCGGCCCATTCGGGCGTGCGACGCGCCGATGCGCACGTGTTCATTGGCGCACGGTTGGTGCAAGCTCACCGCCGATGTTCGTCATCGAGCTCACGTACAAGGTCGACCTCGCCGAAATCGACGCGCACATGGCCGCGCACGTCGCGTTTCTGAACAAGTATTACGCCTCCGGACATTTCCTCGTCTCGGGCAGAAAACTCCCGCGGGACGGAGGGATCATCCTGGCCATGGGCAAGGATCGGGAGCAAATCGAGGCCATCATCCAGGAGGACCCGTTTCACGCGCACGGCCTCGCGGATTTTCGCGTCATTCAGTTCCGAGCGAGCCAGCGTGCAGACGATCTCCCGACACGAATCATCGGCTGAAGCGGCTCCCAGTTGGGTCGAACGTCCGCAGGTTTTTGCCCTCGGCGGGTGAGGGTCAAACACCCGCTCCTTTTCGGCCGAACCCCGGCCCCTTCCGGTCTTCCTTACTGAGCGACCAGGCCGCCCATCCAGTCGACGTCCGTCGGCGGCGTCGACGACATGACCTCGGCCGACCAGTCCATGTCGGTCAGGCGCTGCAGGTTGGCGGTCGTCTGTTCGAAGTACGAGGAGACGACGCCCGCGTAGGCGCGGGGGCCGTTGCATCCGTCGACGGTGACGTACATGAGGCGCGGCAAGCCGGTGGCGACGTGCAGGATCGCGCTGTCGGCCGGATCGGTGTGCACGTCGGCGATGGTGGGATCGACCTGCTGCGTGTCGGTCTGATTCAAGAAGAGCTGCACGTACCAGCCCTCGGGCGACACAATCTGGGTGCAACCAGCGCTCACCGTCACTTCGTCGACCGCTTGATTGATGAAGGCGAGCTGGTCGCTTGTCAGCGGCTGCCCGGCGCGTTCTTCCTGAGCCATCGCGCCCAGCGTGGAGGCCACGCTCTCAACGGCGGCGAAGTACGGCCCCAGGTTGCCGCTGGTGTTGGCAGGAAGGGCAGCCGCGATCTGCTGTCCAAGCTGCGCGAGGCGAACGATGCCGGCCCAGGCTTCTGGATACGGATCGACGTAGGCGTCCGGGAAATCGCACAGCGGGAACGCGGTGTAGGACTGCTTCGCGTAGAGGAGGGTGTCGTGGCGCAGCTCGGCCCACGAGGCCAGCTGGGTGTTGAGCACGCGGCGGGCCCAGGGCTCGGTCTGCATGACGGCCGGTAGGCCAGCAGCCGTCGTCGGATCGCCGCCGGGAATCGACAGCCCCCGCAAGGCGTTCAACCATGCGCCATAAAGGCTATCGCCCCAGAAATCGTCGCCGTGCAGGTCGACCAGGCGCCGGGCGTCGTGCAGCGCCGCCGGATAGTTCGGATACGTCGCCAGCTCGGACGCCAGCAGCGGCGCGGCGGCGTTGTTCCCCAGCGCGGCGAAGGCGACGTCCAGCGGGTTGGGCATCATCCGCTCGGGATCGCCCATCACGCGATCGAACACCACGTCCGAGAACACCTGGCTGTCGATCACGAACCGCTGGCCGAAGAACAGGAACACGCGATCCAGCGGCGCGTTGGCGCCTCCCGGGGGGACCAGGAGGAGCTGGCTGGCGATCCGCTGGATTCCGAAGCCACCGTCCAGCAGCGCCTGCGCGATGGCCTCGTCGGGCAGGGCGGCCAGGGCCGCGGCCGTGGTGACGCCGGCGGTGGTCTGCAGCCGGGGAACATCGGCAACGGTCATGTTGTCGGATTCGCCGACGAACCCGTGGAGGACCGAGTCCAGCTGCTGCCAGGTCGCGAGCCCGCTGTTTCCGTTGGTGAGCTCCGCCAGAAGCAGCGCGGACAGGAACTGCCGCCGGAAGAACTGGGGTGGCGAGCTGGGCGCCGACGTGTCGTACTGCAGGAAGCGGAAGTCGGTGCGACCGAGCCAGATCATCGCCCGGAAATAGGGTTCAAGCCGGGAGTCGCCGGCGTAGTGGCCGCGCGGCTTGAATTGCGTGAAGTCCACGTAGCGGTCCTGACCGAACAGCGAGACCAGATCGATTCCGGTGGCCGCGTTGGCGGCGGCCACCAGAGCGGCGACGTCCGAAGCCTTCGCGCCCGCGACCGGGGCTGCGGCGGTGCTGCCCAGCAACTGCCGCGCGACGGTCAAGTAAAGGTCGACGTCAGCCCGCACCTCGGGCGCCAGGTCCGTACCCACACCCGACGCCAGGGCCGCCTGCATGTTCGCCAGGAGGGTCTGCAGCGTGGGGATCATGAAGCCGAGCTCGATGTTCATCAACGCCGCGTCGTACGAGCGATGGACGGCGTGAATGACGGAGTCGACCGATACGAAGAGCGGCAGGTGGTCGGCATAGATCGCCTTGTATCCGTAGAAGAACGTCGGGAAGACCTGCCGCTCCGAGATGACGAAACCGTTGCGACCGAGCGCCTGTCGCTCGCCGTCGCTGACGCCCAAACGTGACGCGGTCAGCAGGTCCAGCCCCTGCGCCGCGAGCGGGTCGTAGGGGAGAGAGGCCAGGTAGCTCGTCGTCCAGCGTGCCTGGAAGCTGGCCGAATCCGTGGGTTGGTCCGACGCCAGGTCGGCGCTCAGCGCCGCGACGGCTGCAGCGTGCGCGGTCGGATCGGTGACCACCACCGGCGTTCCACCGCTGTCGACGGCCGTGCCTCCCGTAGCTGCCGCCCCGTCGCTCTGACCGGCCTGGCCGCCCGAGCCGGCGGGGGCGCCGCGCGGAGCGGCGGGCGACCGCCGCCGGCCCCGCCGATGTGTGGGCCGCCGTTGCCGCCCGTGGGCGAGGCGCCGGACCCACCGCCGCAAGACAAACTGACCAGCGCGGCCGAGATCAGGAGAAAACGAGTCAGTCCACAAATAAGCTTGTCCATAGAGGTCCAGGATAACGCGACTTCGTATCTTGGGATATTCGGCGATGGCACCGCCGACCCGAGGGGACGCCGGCGACGCTCACGCGTGCACCTGCAGTTCGCGTACAGCGTCAACCGCCAGCTCGCGTTCCTGCTCTCGGACGGCCTGCTCGAATCGCTCTCCAAACGCGACCCCCGACACGTTGCCGCCCGGGAAGGCCGACACGAGGTAAGCGCTGCACGGACCGCACGTGGCGAGACCGTCGCGAGCTTGGCGCGATGGGGGTATGCGGAGGCAGTACACGAGTAGCGGAGCACCGGCGACCGTCCATGGTGCGCCAGCCTCGTTGACCTGGGGCCTGGACACGTGGGTCGCTTCTTTACTCGGCTGCAGTTCTGGTCAGAGATTGAATCCAACCCCGGCGCGCAGCAGTAGGACCCTGTCCCCGGGGACGACGTAGGCCTCGCAGGTGTAGACACCGCAGCCGGGACTGCCAGCATGACCGAGAGCCACAGCGAGCTTGAGACTGAGAGCGAATACGAAGCCGGCATTCGAGCGGACCTCGAGCGTCCCGTCGCCCTGGGCGAATATCGCCGAGCCGAAATCTCCGCGCATCAGCAAAGGTCCGGTCCCGGCGGTCCAGCGGACGCCACTGTTCCAATCCGTTCCAATCCTGCCCGTCGCCCCCAACAGGAGGCCAGAGCACCCTGCTCCGATGGAGGCGCTCAGGTCGACCGGTCCTCGCAGGTGAAGCTCGCTCGTCAGACCCAGGTACAACAGCTGCAAGGGAGTGCCCATTCCGATGTCAGCGTGCATGTGGTAGCTCGAAGGGACGCAGAGCCCGACATCGACGGTGGTTACGAGCGGACGCGACGGTTCCTCTTGCGCGCGCGCGCGCACCGGAGAGAAAAGAGCGCGGGCGAGAATAAGTGCGCCAATCACCCGCTTGAAAAGCACGCTTCTGACAAGAGCAAATGGGGTGCCAGGCGAAGGCCGTGGAACCATGGAGGGACCAATAGTACTCGCGAGCCCGCCGCCCCAAGACCACGACATCAGTGTCAAACCAAGCAGGGTTCGCCGTCTGACCACGTCTCATTCCGAACCGGACGGAGTGGCGCTTCACGCTCTCAAGCACGGCCCAGCCTGTTTCATACCACTTTTCACACCCTCAACCGTAACGGCCGACGACGTCCGTTGCGCCCGTTCACGGAACTCCTTTGCTTCCGCGGGTAGGCACGCTGACGCGCCGAGGTGAAGTAGCTGGTTCCAGATCGGATGTGAGATCGGGCGTACGTACTTGGCCGCGTGGATATTACCCCCTCGCGGGGCGGGCGCCTTCCACTGTTGTCGTCTCTTCGGCAGGAATCTCGAACGCAGAGAGAGGAGCTGAAAGCTCCTCGGGTTTCAGGCGGGCTCGCGTGCCTGTCCAGTTCTTCGGCGCGAGCTCCAGGTACCTCGCCACGGGCCCGCCACGTGCGGTCCGTGCAGCGCTTACAAAGAATCCACAGCCTGTCCACCACCCGCCTACCGCCATCCGGAACTCATCAGTCGCTTCACTGACCCTGTAGTTCACCACCGAGAAGTTCTTGGACAGGTTGACCATGAACAGAGCGAGTCGCTTCCGCACCTCTTCATCCTCGTGCTCCATGGCCTCGTCAATGCTGGGAAGGCGGGAGGGTAGGACGTTCAAGCGGGCGCCTCTGAAAATGGCCGCTCCGTCAACCCCGTCCCCCTACTTTTCCCGGGCCCTGCCGGGAAAAGCGCGCCCGCGAGCTCAGCCTGAGAAGATTGCGATTCCGCTTTTCGGGGGGCCTATCTATGATGTCCGGCCATGCCTACGTCTCGCCTCTCTTGTCGTCCCATCGCTTCACTCCTCACGGGGATTCTCGCTGTCGCGCTCGCCGGCTGCGGGGGCGGATCTTCGTCGCCGCCGCCGGGCGGAGGGGCGGGTACGACGGGGACCGGCGGCGGGGCGGAGCTCGGCGGGCACGGCGGGGGGGCCGGTCAGGGCGGCTTGGCCGGGGCTGCCGGCACGACGGGGACCGGCGGCTCCGCGGGCGCGACGGCGACGGGCGGCGCCGGTGGCGCGACGGGGACCGGGGGCGCCGCGGGAACGCCGGGGACCGGCGGCTCCGCTGGGACGACGGGAACCGGTGGCGCCGCAGGGACAACAGGGACCGGCGGCGCGGGAACCGGCGGCAACGCGGGCGCGACGGGGATGGGTGGCGCGGCTGGCGCCGCGGGGACGCCGGGGACGGGCGGCGCAGCGGGCGCGGCGGGAACGCCAGGGACCGGTGGCGCGGCCGGCGCGACGGGCGGGAGCGGAGGCGGGACGTGTACGTCGGGGGCGCGAAGCTGCGGGCAGAACAACGATGTCGACGTGTGCAACTCGAGCGGCACCAGCCTGCTCTACGTGCAATCGTGCGCGAACGGGTGCGGCGCCGGGCTCTGCACGGGCGCCTGCACGCCGGGCGCGAAGCGCTGCAACCGATCGGGGACCTCCGACGTCCTCGAGCAGTGCGACAGCACGGGCACGACCTGGCAGGTCGCGCAGACCTGCGCCAGCTACTGCGACGCGCGCAACGTGACGTGCGCGACCGCCGCCACCGACATCACCGCCGACACGACGCTCGACGGCGTGGTGGTCGTCAATGGCGCCTTCGTGGTGCACGCGGGCGCCACGGTGACCTCGCCGACCGGCAACCTCACCATCTACGCGACGCAGATCGTCGTCGAGAGCGGCGCCTCCATCGTCGTGGCGCCGACGGGACAGACCGCGGCCGGACAGGGCCCGTCGGCCACGCAGAGCAGCCTCTGCGCCGGCCGCGGGCTCGGCGGCGGCTACGGAGCCCAGGGTGACTACGGCGGCTCGGGGTGTACCGGCACCGTGGGGGGGCCGATCTGGGGCTCATCGACCGACAGTGTCGTCAGCGCCGGGAGCCCGGGTGGGTACGGCGTCATGACGTCGAGCTGCACGACCGGCGCTCCCGGTCTCGGCGGCGGCGTCCTCCGCCTGATCGCGAGCTCCTCCATCAACGTCGCCGGGCAGATCTCCGCGAACGGCGCGCAGGGAGGCTCGAGCTCGTGTCCCACCTGGTACGGCTCGGGCGGCGGCTCGGGCGGCGGGATCCTGCTCGCTGCCGATGCGCTCACGGTGACCGGCACCCTGTCTGCGTCCGGCGGTTCCGGTGGACCCCAGAGCGGCGGTGCGCCGGGCGGCACCGGTGGCCTCGGGCGCGTGAAGCTCCTCTACGGCTCGAGCCACGGCGTCACGGGGACCGTCACCGGCACCCGCACCGACGGCCTGCTTCCGCCGCTCACGGTGACCTCGACGACCCACCCCAATCCGACGCTCATCTACAACGACGCCTTCGCTCAGGCGACGTTCTCCTGGTCGCAGCCGTTTCCCAGCCACCAGGGGTACTACTACCGGTTCGACACCACCGCTGCGACGGTGCCCTCGCCCGCGACCGGCACCTTCCTGGCCACCGAGACCCTCAGCATTCCGCGCAGCGGCTTCGCGGCGGGCGCGAACTACCTGCACCTGGTCTCCATCGACGCAACCTCGAACGTCGGTGCGGTGCAGACCTCCTTCGAGGTGGTCCTCAACACCACGCCGCCCACGGTCTCGTCGACGAGCCACCCGAGCCAGACCACCTGGGTCAATAACCCCGCCCCGTTCTTCTCGTGGACGCTCCCCGTCGCCGACGCCAGCCTCAAGGGCGTCTATTACGTCTTCGACCAGTTCGCCAACACGGTGCCGACCAGCGCCGACACGTTCCTGCCGATCACGCAGAAGCAGCTCTTGCTCTCCAACGTGACCAACGGCGTCTGGGTGTTCCACGTCGTCTCGCGAGACACGCGCGACGTGCTGACCACGCAGGCGGGGCACTACCAGGTCCGCATCGGCACCGACCCGGGCTCGGGGACGATCTCCGGGCAGGTGGTCGACGGGAGCGCGCAGCCGGTCTCGGGCGCGACGGTCACCGTCAACCGCGGCATCTTCACCCAGACGAGCAGCTCGACCGGCAACTACTCGTTCACCACGGTCCCGGCCGGGAGCTGGGAGGTCGAGGTGACCAAGACCGGCAGCGCGTCGACGGCCACCAAGACGGTGACGGTCACGGCCAGCACGGCCACGACCGCGAACCTCGTCTTGAACTGACGTTTGATCGACGCGCGGTCTCGCCGGTCGGCACCGCGCGTCGTTTCGGGCGATTTACGGCGTTGGCGGTTGTTCGGCGCAATCCACGCCAACGCCCGACACCGACGCAGAGTGCATAAGCTCAATGGGGGACTCGTCGCTCAGAACACAGGAGCCACCCGTCGTTTTTCCGAGGTAGAGATACACTTCTCCGCCACCGTCGGCAAACGCGGCATTCAGAACGACGTCATTACAGCCATCGCCATTTACGTCGCCTGCGCTCGTAACGAAGGCGCCAAAGGAATCATTCTCGGTCGTTTCCGGGTCAGAAAACGAGACCGGACCCTGGGGCCCCGCAAGGCTCACTCCACTGCTGTCCCCATAGTAAAATGTTCCTTCCCCGCCAGTGCCGGGGAGAGCGGATCCAACAATGATATCTGCGTAACCATCTGAGTTGATATCGCCAGCACCGCTCACGCCGCCGTAATAGCAGCCGGCAGGGATCGTCTGTGGAGGGAAGCTATCGGTTGTCAAGTCACCGACTTGGCTCTGAGTGCCAAGATACAAATAGACTGGTCCCCAGGCGCCTACCAGAAAATCTGCAAATCCATCGCCATTTACGTCTCCCGCACTTGCTACCGGAGCGCCAAAAGACGAAATCATATCCGAAGCGGGGGGTGCCATAAGCGTCATACAGGTTATCGCTCTGGTATTGCTCCCAAGACATAGATACGCCTCTCCTGCCGCGGGAACGCCGACGAGAAAGTCTCCCAACCCGTCGCCGTTTACGTCGCCTGCACTGGACACGAAGTGAATTCCAGCAGGCCCCCCCAATAGGATGCCAGATGAAGCAACAACGCCGCCAAGGCCACCAAAATACAGGTACGCGGCCCCACTTGCTCCAACAATCACATCAGAGAATCCATCACCGTCGACGTCTCCGGCGCTGGAAACAGATTGGCCGAATCCAGGATCCGAACTCTCTGTCGGTTGCAGGGTAGAGGGATCTTCAAAAGTATCTTGGAGTCCGCCATGGTAAATATACACTTTGCCAGTTCCTGGGGACCCCACGATGATATCGGCGTATCCGTCGCCGTCCACGTCGCCCGCGCTAGAAACGGATACGCCAAACGTCGACGACACCGATGTCTCTGGATTCAGAAGTGAGACCGGAGACGTGGTCACAGATTTATTGCCCTCGTACAAGTACGCGGCGTCAACGGCGCCAATAACTATGTCCGAGAGTCCATCACCGTTTACATCCAGGGTGGTGCCCCATGAATTGTCGGCGACAGATCGGCGTCCAACGGTGAACTCCCAGACAGGTGAAGACGTCTGTCCCGTTACGTTAACGTTGCGGCCAAGAGCCCGCCAGAACCACACGCCAGCCGAAAGATTGCTGGAAGGCGCACCACTGCTACCCGCCGCATCGAACGGCACACACATCGTGGTGAGCTTGGGATCCTGGCAAATATCGATATGAGCGCCGTCCGTTCCTGCGGCGAGGGACCAGTGAAGTGTCGGTCGCTGGGACGTTACCGTGGCCGTGGAAAGCGGCGCGATGAGGCGCGGAGGCGCGATCGGCGGCGGCGACGTGCCTCCACCACCCCCAACATTTCGTGTCCCACCGTTCCCTGACAGTCCGCCCGTTGCGACGACGGGCTGGCCTGCTTGGCCACCTGTGCCCGGCTTACCACCTGCCTGTCCGCCCGCCCCACTGACAGGACTCGATCCCCCGGCCTCGCCGGAATGTCCGCCGCTTCCCAGGGCGGAGCCCCCGTGGCCGCCAGTTACAGAGTCACCACCCGTGCCGCCGCTCCCTGCCCCGCTGAGCTCGCTGTAATCGTACGAGCACGACAATGCGACGATGGAGAGCAGCATGACGACTCTCATTAAAACCTCCACGCGACCGCGACCCCCGCATCGCGGTTGTCAACGTACAGAGAGACGCCTGTAGCGACGGCCGATACTCCGGCAAAGGCCCAGAACACGTTTGCCAGGGTGGCGCGGGTGTGCACGCTGTCTTTCTGACTGGGGGTGCAGCCGGCCGTGGTGGCGCCGCAGGAACCGCGCAAGTCGTCGAAGAGCGAGTTGGCGGACAGGCCGGCGGCAATCGCGCCGACTGTGAAGGCCACCGTCCCGCCGGCGGCTACCCAGACGTACCACCTTTGCCTGGATAACCAGTCCTGGCCGCCGCCGCTCTTTCTTTCGGTCGATGAGGGCGTGGTCGTCGCGACCATGGCCGGCGTGGCGTTTTCGGGCGACGCCGTGGGCGCTGCGAGAAGCGAGCCACGCGACGGATTCGGTTCGAACACGATCGTCTGGTGCTCTCCCGCCGCGACAGTCAAGGTGATCGGCCGGTAGCCTTCGTGCCGGATCACCACCTCGTGGCGTCCCGGCGTCGTCCAGATCGCGCGATCCAGTGGCGTGGTCCCGACGGTTTTCCCATCGATGGCGACTTCCGAGTCCGCCGTCTCGCATTGGATCCTGAGTTGCGCGAGCTTGGAGCGCAGATCAGCGACGGACTGGTACGCCTCCGAAAGCAATTCCGGGGCGGATTTGGGAGCCTGCGCGAGAAATTGCTCGAAGGCTTCGATCGCCTCCACTGGGCGCCCGAGATCACGGTCGGCCTGCGCGATATCGAACTTCAACTTTGGGCTGGGATAGATGGCGTAGGCGGCCTGAAATTTGTCGAGCGCGCCCGCAAAATCGCCACGCCCATACAGGGCTGTCCCTTCGCTAAGAAGGGTCTGCGCTTGGGTCTTGGCCTGTGGATCTGCTGGCTCGGACGACACAGTTTGAGTGAGAAGGACGAATAAAAGAGAGACGGTTGTAGTCACAGCTACAGCTCCTCGATGAGGTGATGCTTGGGCGGTGTCTTCGAGGGGACTTGAGGACGGGGCACATTGTTCTTCGGTGGCTCGACCGCCGGTGATGACAGCGCGGGGATGGCGTCGGGTTTGGATGCCTTGATCCTCCGGTGCTTGGGCTCCTCCGGAGGCGGGAAATCCGGTTTGAGCGGCCGGGCGGGCACGGCGGGCGGGATAGCTGTCGCCGGGGGCGCCGCTGATGAGGGCAGCGGCGAGATCACGACAGGTCGAACTTGCGGTTCTACAGGCGGCCCTGGCGTCGCGACGGGAGGCGTTGGCAGTCTCTGAAGCTGGGCTTTTCTGAAATGGAGAATGGCGCCGCCAATGACAATCACGAGGGCGGCTGTACCGGCCGCTGCGACGACGCCCTGCGACGCCAGCCGTCCGCGCAGGCGCCCAAGGCGCGGCATCAGCTCGGAGGCCGACCGAGACAATGTCGAAGGGGGGCTTTGGGAAGGCGAGTCGGCCGCAATCGGCGCGAGATTGGGCGCCGAATCGATGGCTCCGGCGCTGGCGGTCACTGCGACGCCGGTCGCCGAGGTGGCGAACGCGCGAGCGAACGCATTGACAGTCGGAAAGCGATCGGACGCACGTTTCGCTAACGCGCGCTGGATCACCTTTTCGACGGCGTCGGGCAAGTCGGGAACCTGCGGTTTGAGCGGGCGCGGCTCCTCGTGGACCACCTGATACAGCAGCGACTGGATACTCTCGCCGACGAACGGCCCTCGCCCGGCCAGCATCTCGTAGGCGATGCAGGCCAGCGACCACTGATCGGTCTTGTGGTCGACGCCGTCGACCACGCCGGCAGCCTGTTCCGGCGACATGTAGTTTGGCGTCCCGATGACGACGGACTCGCCGGTGATGCGAACGCTAGCTGCCCGAACCTTGCTGATGCCGAAGTCGACGATTTTGACGAAGTCCGACTCACCCTCCACCTCCAGCAGGAAGATGTTCGCCGGCTTGAGGTCGCGGTGGACGATCCCGCGCGCGTGGGTGGCGGCCAGCGCCGACGCGATCTGTTTGACGATGTTGACGACCTCGGTCAACCGCAACCGCCCCGCGCGATGGATGCGCTGGTCGAGATCTTCGCCATCCAAGTGTTCCATCACCAGGTACGGCTCGCCGGAGGGCGCCGTGCCGAAGTCGAAGACGTGCACGATGTGCGGGTGTCCGAGCTGGGAGGTCACCTCCGCTTCACGACGAAATCGGGCCAATGCCTCATCATTCGACGACAGCTGCCTGGATAGCAGCTTGACCGCGACGCGTTTGTTGAGGCGCAACTGTGTCCCCTCGTAGACGGTCCCCATCCCGCCCTGCCCAATCTGACGGACCAGCCGGAAGGAGTCCTGCAGGACGATGCCGGCCAGACTCTCTGTCGGCTTCTGCGAGGTCACGCGCGCGGTCTCCGGAGAGATCCGATCTCGAGTCGGCTGCCTTTCGCTCCGTGCGCCATCGCTCTTTTTGAACGCTCGGCATCGTAGCCCGGACGGCCCGCTTGGTACCAGACCCTTACACGGACGGCAGCGACGCGGCGGGCCGCGTCAAGCGGCTTCCCTTTCAAGGCCTATCGCCTGGGCGCCCGGCCAGGGGATCGTGGAATACCCGGCCGGCATGGGCGTCCCGCTCAAGACGACCGACAAGCTGGTCATCCAAATCCACTACAACCTCGCCGACCCCGCCTCCGCCGGCAAGAGCGACGGACCACCGTGCACCTGCAGTTCGCGAACAGGGCTTAACCGTCAGCTCGCGTTCCTGCTCCCGGACGGCCTGCTCGAATCGCTCTCCAACGCGACCCCCGATACGTTGCCGCCCGGGAAGCCGACACCCCGTATACCTGGACGCACGCCGGACGGGACATGGGCCTCGGCGGCATGGGGGCGCGTGAGCCGTACCCGAGTAAAGTCCCGCCAGCACGTGCGCGACGCCCTCGCCCGGGCGTGCGCTCGACGAAGGCGTTCGGCCCGCTCATGACAGCCGGATCCTCGACGGACTCCTCGCCTCCACGGGCAATCCCCGCTACCGCGCGACGGCTTGGCCGGCGCGAAGGGCAGCGCCAGGCCTGTCGCTCGGACATGCGGACTGAGATACCGCGCGTCAGGGGCAATCGCCCTTGAGGATGCGGATCTCGTCGCCGTTCGGGCCGCCGGTCGCGACGACGACCAGATCAGTGCCGGGGCGACCCGAGATGTGGATGGGGACGGCCGGGTTGCCCACCCCACGCTGGACGTAGACCGGGGCGCGGGCGACGAAGTTGCCGCCGCCCGTGCCGTGGAGCGTGACCAGGGTCGACGAGGCCGGCACCGCGTCGACCTGCTCTAGGTCCAGGCGCCCGTCGCCGTCGAGATCCGCGGGTGTGACCGGGAATATCCCCACGTCTCGCGCCGGGTCGCTCTGGAAGTGACCGGCGCCGTCTCCGAGCGCGACCACATGCTGGATGATGAGGTCGGTGTTGCCGTCGCCGTCGTAGTCCGCGGGGTGCGCGCCCACAGGAATCGTCGCCAGCGCGGCACCGGCGAGATCGCCGATCACGCGCAGGTCGGCCGACGCCGGCACGTCGAGCGACACCTGATGATCGACCTCCAGGACCCAGCCCCGCGCGTTCGCTTGCAGCGGAAACGCAGCGACAACAAATCCCCCGCTGTCGGGCGCAAAGTGAAGCGTCTCGCCGGCCGCGAACGCAGAGGCCGCGAGGTGTACGGCGATGTCCTGGCTGTTGTCGTTGTTGAGGACGTCGTCGACGACGTCGTCGGCGCCGTCGCGGTCGAAATCCCCCCGGGCGACCACGGTGCCCCGAATCGCCGCCAGCGCCTGGGCCGGCTCGAAGCCAGCGCGCCCGGTGCCGCGCGCCACGGTCGTCGTGTCGACGGCGCCGGCATCGCCGATGAGGTCGGGGTTGCCGTCGCCGTCCAGATCCGCGAGCGACCACCGCGGCGGCGCCGTCGCGACCGACAAAGCGGGCGAGAACGAGCCGTCCGCGCGGGCGACCGCCGCCCAAAGCGCGCCACCATCGGAGAACACGACATCGTCGAGCCCGTCGGCGTCGATGTCCGCGACAGCAATCTGCGCGTTCCCGGACGCCGTGGCCACGAGCTCTTCCATGCACATGAACGGCGTGAGCGACACGCACGCGTCCACTTGGCAGACCGCGCGGTCGGGCGGGCAGGTATCGACTGACTCGTACCGGCCGCCCACGTCATGCGGGTCGCCGTAGCACCCGAGGATCTCGTGGTCGTTGTAGCAGGGCGTGGCGCCGTTCGCCGTCCTCGGACAGCCGCCACCGCCGCAGCCTGGGGCGCCCGCCGTTGCCACGACGGCCGCCAGTGTCAGATATCCGACCTTGCTCCGCCAAGAGTTGAACGGCCGGCAGCTGCGATCCTCAGCGCTCTCGTTCATGTCCCAGCGGTATGCAACCCTGATGCCGGTTGCGGCGCTCATGACCTCACCTTCGACGCGACGAGCGTCATCTTCCAAAACTTGCCGGACGTTTTGTCGCGGAGCTCGAACTCTCGCGGGCTCATCGCGGCGGCCCCCACGCCAGGAGAAGGAGAAAGGATCGCGCGGTCGTCCAAGCGCGGTCAAGCAACGTGATCATGACGCAGCTTGAAGTCGGGCTGTGGAGTTCAAGGTGTCCGATAAGCCCCCCTAGCGGCTGAGCCCGCACACATCGAGCGCACTCTGCGCGGTCAGCCCGACGGGCCGCCGGAGAAGAAGGAGGTGCTGACAGTCACACGGTTCATCGACGAAGTCTGGCTGACGTTTCACTGTAACGAATGTAACGAGGCCCTACAGGCCTCGCGAGATGCATTGGCAGCCGCACGGCGCTTGGCCTTCGTAGCCGAAAATGCAGTGGCTAACGGCGACTCGAACGGTGCCCAAGCTGCCCTGATGGACCTCCGTGCCGCGAACGAGCAGATCGGTCCTTCCGTTCTAAGGGCACGCGATCCGTAATGCGGCGCGCGGCTGCGTTAGAATCGACATGAGAGCATCCGATGCGCAGAACCGCCATCGTCGTTTCGATCTCGATCATGGCGGTGGCGCTTGCGGGCGGGCTCGCCGCGATGGGTTGGCTGTGGTCGAGCGCATCCGCGTCCTCTGAGTTGCGAGGGCAGGAGCAGCTCTTGCGGCAAGAGCTCCCCGGCGCTTCGATCGAGCTACCGGCCCACGCGGATCGAGAAGACCACATCGACTATGCCGCCGGGAGCGTCCGCTTCAGCAAGGGCGGTCGGGATGAGGTCCTCCTCTACTGGGCCACGGACGCGAGGATGACGACCAAGGCAGAACTGCGGGCGCTCACCGAACCCGTGGCTCAGACCTGGGGCTCGGTCGACCTGCAGGAGGCCGACGTCCTAGTCGCAGGCAACCGTGGCTTTCGTTTCCTGGCGCGCGACGCGCAGGGCAAGACCGTCTTCGTGGCGAGCGCCTGGCCGTGCGGCAAGCGTATGTTCACGTTCAACGGGATGGGCGCCGGCGCCAGCTTGGAGCAGCGCATTCGAGAGAGCTTCGTGTGCACACCGGACCCCAAACGCGACGGTAAGCGGCCTGCAATCGGCGTAGAGCTCGACGCCGGGCCCGACTTCGGGTCCGTGGGCGCTCCACCCTCGCTCGGCGTCGCGTCCTTGGACGGCGATGTGATCACGGTGGCCCGATATCCATGGGGACTAGGGAGAGAAGAGATCAGGAAAGACGTCATACCCGGTGGTCTGGAGCACTGGGCGACGACGTTTCTCGGCTGCAGCGCATCGAGCTTCGGCCCGCTGACGCTCGAGAGGGGCCCCCGCGGTGACCGAAGGGTCTGGCGCGGCCACGGACGCAAAGACAATCAACCCCTGCAGCTCCTGGCCGTCGAGATCGACTGCGGGCCCGACCAGTACCTCGGGATGTACATCGCCCCCGAGGTCTTCCCGGAGAAGCGCGGCCTCGCGCCGCTCCTCGCCGCCCGCTGCTCCGTGACCCCGAGACGGCCGCCGCCGATTACCGAGCTGGCGCGCGCGGCGTGTGCCCGCGGCGACCAGAGCGCCTGCAACTTCAAGTAAACCCGGCACTCGTCGTTGGGCTTTTCCTTGTGACCCCATCGGGAATTGAAACAGGTCGGAACATCAACGCGATAGCGAACATGGACCTTCCGCGGGCCCGCGCGGCCCTGACCAAACTGCACGATGCCACCGCTTGCACAGGACAATTCCATGCCTCAGCGGTCGAGGATCGCGAGTGTCGAGATCCCGCCAGAACTTCGTCCCCGAAATGGCGAAGAGCTTGGAAGATTTCTAATTGCCGACGTTTCCTAGCCGGCGACGCTACGGCATCGGGCCCCCCCTACCGAAGAGACCGTCGCCACCATAGGAGACCGGCATGAGGAACAGCTCGCGAGGTATCGGATCGTTTGTCGCGCTTTGCGCGTCAGTGGGTGCGCTCGGCTGCGGATCGGGCGGGGGTGGGAGCCAGACCGACTCGGGCGTACCGCTGTCACCCGGGGGATCGGGCGCGTTCGGGATCGTGACCGTGGGCGGCAAGCAGAAGATGTATCTGCCGCAGCCCTACGCCTATTACACGGCGACGGGGAACGCGACCATCGCGGTCGTGGACGTCGGCGTGGCCGGCAACGGCGTGGCGGGCGCGCCGGCGCTCATCACGACCATCGATCTTGGTAGCGTCGACGGCGTGACGGCGACCGGGGGGACGTCGTCGGTCGTCATCGGCGTTTCGACCCAGAACAACCGCATCTACTTCATCGATCCGACGACGGACACGGTGACGAAGTCGATCACGCTGGACGCGACCTACGGCGTGTCGAGCTTCTCGGGCGGGGGCGGCTACGTGACCGGCGTGGCGGTCGACGGCGACGCCGGGAAGGCCTATCTCTCGGTCTGGAACGGGTTCGCCATCGTCGACCTCGCGACCGAGGAGATCACCGGGACCATCCCGGTCCCGCCGTCGGAGAACTTCGGCTTCGATTCGGCCAACCACCGAATCCTGGCGCCGTTCTACGACTGTGTCGACTCGCTCGCGCCGACCACCTCCCTGCCGCCGTCGTTCTGCGCCAACTACACGGACCAGGCGGGCAATCCCATGACCGACGGCCTCAACATCATCGACCTCGCGGACAGCAACACGGTCTACACCTACCAGGATCCGACCGCGGCCGACCCCACCCAGCCGCTGGGCTCCGAGCCCGACTCGGCCTCTGCCGATCCGACGACCGGCAAGATCGTCGTCCCTTCGGAGGGGGAGCTCTACGAGTACGTCGTCGATCTCTCGAAGGCGACGTTCAACAAGACAACGCTGACCGTCACGGCGCCACACGTGGTGATCGACGCCTCGTACGCCGACGAGATGACCGGCGTGGCGATCGAGCCCTCCTCGCACATCGCCTTCTTCGAGTCCGAGGCGGGCGGCGACATGGGCGTCGCGGACCTGACCAAGACGACGGCGCCGATGTCGTCGTACGTCCACGCGTTCCTGCCGCTCCTGCCCGATTCGACCGGCTGGGAGAACATCAGCGACCCGCACGGCATCGCGGTGACGACGTCGATGGCCGGCGGTCACCCGGTCGGCTTCCTGGTGAACTACGCCTACAACTGGGTGGCGCGGATCGATCTCCAGAAGCTGCTCTCGCTACCGATCACCGCCGTGAGCACCAGCGAGAAGGACGTGGCCGACGCCAGCGCGGCGGTCACCTACCTCGACGCGACGACCAAGCCTTAGCGTCACGGCGCTGATCGGAATCGCGGGGGCGATGTTCGCCGCGTTCACCGGACGTTCGCTCGGCTTCTATCACGCGGGCGATGTGGGACCGGGCGTGATCGCCTCGATCCTCGGCACGATGGCCCTGCTCGGGATCTACCAGAGGTTCCCCAGGGATCGCGTTCTTGAACAGAGTCACTTTCCTGGAGGGCCGGGAGGTTCAGTCCGGCCGTGAGGGGCCGCGCCCTTCTTCAGTTGCTTGGCCACATACATCGCCCGGTCGGCGCTCTTGAGCAGTTCCTGCGCTGAGCGCCCGTTCTCCGGATAGACCGCGATCCCGATGCTGGACTTCACCACGAACGTCACGCCATCGATGTCGGACGGCCCCGCGAGGTCGTCGGCGATCCGAACGGCGAGGTCGTCGGCGTTCGAATCGGTCGTTGGCTTCCAGCATGAGGACGAGGAATTCGTCCCCGCTGCGTCTGCTGACGGTGTCGCCACCACGAACAATGCCCTGCAGGCGCTTCCCGACCATCTCCAGCACTCGGTCGCCCGTGTCGTGCCCGTGGGCGTCGTTGATGCCCTTGAAGTCGTCGAGGTCGATGAACATCACGGCCAGTCGCCGCTGATGCCGTTCCGCCTGCGGCAGCGCGTTGCACAATCGGTCTTTGAAGAGCGTGAAGTTCGCCAGCCCAGTGACGCCGTCATGGAGCGCGCTGTGGCGCGACTTCCTCTCCTCGGCGCGGCTCTCAGACAGCGCGGCGTCACTCTTCGACAGGCGGCGCTCCAGCTCGAGCCGCACGTCGACCTCCTCCGCCAGCGCATCATTGACGGCGACCAACTCCTCCGCCGCCTCCTGAATCTGGCTCTCGATGACCTCGCTCTGATCCAGCGCCCGCTCGACCTGCGCCAGCGGTGCGCCCGCGTCTATCTCGTCCTTGAGCACCGCGTTGACCGAGGAGAGGTCGGCCGCCGCCTGCTCGACCGTGTCCTGCACGTGCTCGCTCTGATTGAGGGCGCGAATGAGTGGCCCGGTATCGGGGCGCGGCCCGCCGGCACGGTCTTCTTCGTCTCCACTCATGTCGGGGGAATCGATGATCTAGGAACGACGAGCCTCCTCCACAAGAGCCCCAGATGGCAAATCCTCGTCATCCGTCGGGTTCGAATGTCGAATTGGGTGTGCCGAGCGTGGTCATCGGGAACCCGCGTCGAACCAAATAGCGCTGCAATCCAACCGTTGTGATCGTGCAGCCCGCGAGGGAGCCAGGCTTCAGGGGCAGACGGTGTTCGGAGACTCGGGCACGCGAGAGGTCAGCTACCCGTCCGACCTCACACAGGGCACGCCCTTGGGTTCCTGGACGATGAGCGCCCATCTTCCCTTCCTTCCGACCACCGCTTGACAGACGGCAGCCCCCCGCGCCTCCAGTTCTTGCACCTGACGTTGGAGATTTGGATCGAGGTTCCTGCTCATCGCCACGCTTCGGTTCCCGATGATCATCCACTCACCGCCAGGCTCCACAATCACGTCACCAATCCCACCGTCCGACGACACCCTCGAGACTGCATCTTGGATTTTACGGCTGTCGTCATTCGTGACTGTCGCATGACCATCTGCGTACAGGGAGATGGAGGGCCATCCCGACAGGTACCCGCCTGCGTCGTCAGAGATCATCTCGAACAGTCTCAGGGATGACGAATCGCGGGCCGCCCGAGCCGAAAAGACGTCCTCCGGAAACCCATCGCTCCTGAACAGCGTGCCCCCCGAGGTCAGGATCAACCACGATCCGTCCACGGCAAACTCTGGACGTATGATGGTCTTGAGTTGTTCCCTGTCGGTCATGTGAGCCACAAACGCGGCCGGAAGGTGCGCCGACTTCGACATCGTGCGATCCGACCAAAACAGGAACCAGTCGCCGGGCGAAGGAAGGTCGAGAGCTCCATGATTGAGGACGACCTTCTTTGATACACCGTCGCGCAACGCCTTCAGCGCATCCTCAGGAAAGCCCGGCGCCGCCACCACTGTCGACGGCGATTCCCTCACCGCCGGTAACTGGGCAGGGGACGCCGCCAGGACGGGCGCCTGAGGTTCAGGCTTCTTCTGTGGCGCGGGCTGAACAGCCACGATGGAAGCTGTCGCAGGCGCCGGACCAAAGAACGCGCGGCCTTTGGCAAGAATGAGTGCCAGCGCGGCGGCTGCCGCCAGAGCCGGGACCAGGAAGCGTGCGCCTGGTCGTCGCCGCCTCTGACTCCCATCTTCCGCCTCAACCACTGGTTCCCGAATCTGCGCGTACTGGGTGCGGGTCCGAGCTGCTCCCTCGACAGCTTCCGCCAGCCGCCCTTGTCCTCGAGGCTGCGCTCCACCTTCTCGGCGCCACTGGCTCCCCGAAGAAAGCGCCTTGAGCGTGCGACACACTTCCTCCGCATTCTGCGGACGCAGGTCCGGGTTTTCATCGAGGCACGAGAGGAGCAGATTCGTGATCGCTTCCGGAGTCCCACGCCGAAGCAAACTGGTCCCTGCCGGCAGCTCAGAAGAGGCTCCGGAGGTTCCCGGCTCCCAGGGATCTGAGCGAGGAGGCAATCGCCCCACAATCATTTCGAACATGATGGCGCCGAGGGAGTAAACGTCCGCCGCAGGCGTCACATTTGCCGCGTTCCGCCACTGTTCGAATGGGGCGTATGAGATGTTTCCAACAAAGCCCCCCGTCCGAGTCAATTCGCTTCCCGTGACCTTGGCAACGCCGAAATCCACAAGCTTGAGAGTTCCATCATTGAGAATGAAGATATTCGATGGTTTCAGGTCTCTATGAACGATGCCACGCGTGTGAGCCAGGGCGAGCGCACTCGTGGCCTGCACCATCACGCTCAACACCTCCCCGAGTGAATAACCGCCGTTCGCACGACTGACGTTCAGCTCCTTGAGAGTCCCACCGAGCAGGAGCTCCATCGCCATGTACGGAACGTCGCCGTCAATTCCGCAGTCGAGGACCCGCACAATTCCGGGGTGTTCGAGACTGGCAGTCGCTTTCGCCTCCCGAAGAAAGCGCTCCCTGACCATGGGATCGGGCTGCGGCGGCAGAACCTTCACAGCAGCCTCACGATCAAGGAAACGGTGCCTGGCCTGAAAGACGCTGGCCTGCGCGCCTTGACCGATCAGACGACCGAGCAGAAAGTTACCTACGACTGCTCCCTCTTCCATCGGTTTCCCTCGGTCAGCCTCGCGCGACTCCTTGGAGCGCAAGCCTAGCAGAGACGCCGACCACGGCCCGACAGCACCGACGTGCACCAGCTCTGGTCACCGACGCCGCCTGGGTGTCCCCGCTGCCCCCCGATCCGTTACGCCGGTCACGGTCCGCGCCTGGACCATTTTCTCAACATCGGCGCGATGGCGGAGGGCCCCGTCAGACCGCCAAGCGCCCGCCGCCATCGCGTCGGCCAGGCGGGGGAACTTGGGCCGAAAGCCGAGGTCTCCGCGGATGCGGCGGCCGTCGAGGAGCGCGTCGAAGGGGCGCGCGGCGTCGGCGTTCGAGCCGCCCTGGCGGAAGGCACTCCCGGGCTCGGGCGCCGAGCCGTCGTCAGCAACCAATGACGGCGCGGATTTGCGTGGCTGCGACGATCAGGGAGTTCGCGTCGCTCGTGCTGATGGCTTTTCCGCTTTGAGCCTCGGCCAGGTTGATGAACGCCTGCAACTCACCACAGGCAGCCGCGCTGTTCTTCTCGTCAATGTTCTTCAGCGCTGCGTTCAGCTTGACGAGCAGCGCGTTCTGAATGCCTTGTTTGGTGGCCAGGTTGTCGATCGCCGTGGTGAGATCAGCGATCTGTTCCGCAGCGCCCTTCACGTGAATCGTGAAGCTGCAAGATGAGTGGTTGCCAGAAGGATCCTGGACATCGCTGTTTACTGTCGTGGTCCCGATCGGGAACACGCTCGCGGACGCCGGGGTAGATACGAGACTAGCGACCGAGCAGTTGTCCACCGCTGTCACCGAAAACGGGACGGCGACCCCTTGCGGGCTCGTTGCGTCGACGACGACGGGCGCCGGGCACGTGAGCACCGGATTTTCCGTGTCGTTGACCGTCACCGTGAACGTGCAGGCATCCGACCGCGGACCGGATGCGCTCTGGGCGTAGGCGCTGACGGTCGACGTACCCACCGCGAAGGTGCTTCCCGACGGGGGCGTGGACACCGCGGTCACATCCGGACACAGGCCCGACACGGTGGGCGAGAACGTCACCGGGGCGCTGCATTGCGTGGGCGTGTTGGTCACCGCGATGGGCGGTGGGCACTGGATCGTCGGCAGCGGTTCGGGAAAGTTCGGCGTGAGGGGCAGGGTAATGCTGTCGCCGCCATCCAGGGAGTGGAACGCGGTATGCCGGTACTCAATCGTCTCACCGAAATCCGGTCCCAGCCAGCCGGCGCTGCTGACACGAACGTCATCGAAGTCCCATCCGGGGGCGTCCCCGGTTCCATCGTTGAATATCGTGACGGAGGTGAGCTTGCCGAGATTCATGCTGGGGATCGCCATCCAGTCCCAGTTGCCGTCCCTCATTCGCTCTGAGTCATAGATGGGGTCCAGGACTTCGCCCGCATCGATCGTGATGGTTGCGCTTCCCCGGCAACCTTGGAGCGTGAAAGTGAGGTTGGCGTCCGTTCCCGAGAACAGGTCGCCGTCCGTCAGGACCCCCAGCCCATACGATTGCAACGCCGGGGCAAATGGGTTGTCCGCGCGGGTCGCTACCCGTATCTCCGGGTGCTCGTTCACGACGTTCACCAGGTCAGTGATGTGCGACGGGTCTCCCGAGGCCTGCACCCCGAAAGAATCGGGGATGATTCCGTCCACGCCCGAGTCGATGAAGGAGTGCATGCTCGTGATGTGGTCGAGGGTGTAGACGTAGGTCACCACTTTCGGATACCCCACGCTCGCGCGGAGGAAGGCCGCGCGGTCGATGGCACGTGGGAGGTGCGGCCCCTGGAACGCCGTGCCGTCGCCGTACCCGATATCGTCGAAGTAGCCTCGTCCCGTGAAGAAATTCACGACGGCTCCCGGATCGTCCTCGGCATCGATCTGCACGCCTTCCCGAGGACCGAGGGTGCCCAGAATGTCGTCGAAGACTCCGCCATCGTCTTCAGTGGCGACGCTGAAGATCACGTTGACGTTGACCGGACCGGTGTTGAGGTAGGTGCGGACGGCGTCCCGAATCACCACGCCATGCCCCGCGTCAGCCGCACGAGACTTGATGTCGAAGGCGATGAGCGAGAGCCCCGGATACTGAATCGCCAGGTTGTGCACACCCACCAGCCAGTCGACGAATCTCGTGTCGCTGCAAAGGCCATCGCGGTTGGGAGAGCTCGAGTCCCAGGACACGAGGACGCCAGTCCCGCACGAAGGATTGGAGGTATCAGGCTCGGCCACCGTGATGTCGGGCTCAAGCGCGTTCGCGCCGGCTTGCAAGGCGACCTCGGCGTCGTGAACGGTGTTGGGATTGTGAGCAAAAATGTAGAAGGGTCGCGGGGCGGACCCGTTGAGGACAGTGCGGCTGCCCCCTTCGGCGCGAGCGTCTGGGACCATTCCGCAGGTGAGCAGAAGATGCGCCGCCAAGGTCAGGGCTGCGGTAGAGGCGGTGGCAACGCCGCCACTCCTACGAGACACCAACCACCTGCGCCACGCCGCCGATCCGTTGCGATTCATGATGTGACTCCGTCGGGTAGGAAAGTCTTTGCCAGTGGGCAATTCCGGTAACCGCCCGAGAGAGTGCGCGCTTTCATAGGAAAGACAAGACTCGTCCTGGGCGGACACGCCTTTCAAGGCTCACCCCGACTGGGCCCAGGCCACCCGACAGCAAGAGGTCTCCGTCCCCCTTGTTCGCTTCATCGTCCGGTCCGTGGGGATGACGAGGCGGACGGCAGATCTCCGGGTCTGGTCACACCAACCAACCGCGCTTGCGCCAGCGTCAGGAACTCCTTTCCGTCGGCAGCCTGGATGGTGAGCGCGACCGGGCCGAGGTGAGGAGCGAACAGCGTATCGGTGACGCGCGTCGGATCAGTGCGCTTCACCGAGATCAGGACACAGCCTTTGTAGTGCCCAACGAGGGGGCTCCTGTACTCGCCGTCGACGTACACAATGCGCGCACGGCCACCCTCGACAGGCCACTCCGCACCGACCGTTACCGGATTCTTGATTATGTAGTCGCCAATCCTGTCGCCGTTCTTCTCCGCAATCCCTTCAGCCGTGACGACGTAGGTGATTCGTTCCCCACCCTCTTGCACCACGGCGACGTCGCCCTGGCGCTCCAGCACCGTGTGGGGCACCGGGATTCTGACGCCATCCTTCCAGACCGAGTACGTCCACTTCCATCCGCTGGCAAGCGGGAAGTAGTCGGCCGCCGCGATCCCGAAGACGCTGGATCGCGGACGAGCGTTCCCGGCGAAGTCGACCGCATAGCAACCCGCGATCGCCAAGAACAGGACCGCAGCAAGACTGACAGAACGTGGCAACAGGCCCCGGCGCGCGATCACAGCGTCCGAGCCGTTGATTACGGCAGATGTCTCCCGGGCAGCATCCGATTGTGCAGGACGCGGACAATCTCGACCTCGTTTCCAGCCTTGCGGAAGAACACCATGTGGCTGCCCGCGCGAATGCGCCGGTAGCCCGCCCGGATTGCTTCCGCAGAATTGCCCAGGGTGGGATTCGCGCCGATCTTCTGAAAGCAGGCGTCCAGGTCGCCGAGGTAGCGATTCCGTTGCTCGACTCCCCAGCGCTCCTGCGTGTAGCGGCCGATATCTTTGACGTCGGCCTTCGCTTTCCCCGAAAGAAAGAACCCGGCCATACGCGGCGTCAGTGCGCAGTCTCAGCGTCGAGCTCGGCCAGCACCTTCTCCAGGCTGTAATCAGAACGGCCGCTCCGCTCGCCTTCTTCCAGCGCCGTCCGCAACGCCGCCAGCTTGGCCTCGCCTTCGCGCTGGCGTAGCGCCTCGGTCCCGGCCCGGATCACCTCCTCGACGGTCGAGAACCGCCCGCTGGCCAACTGCGCTTCGGCGAAGCGGGCGACGTCGTCGGGAAGATCGGCGAGACTTAACGGG
This sequence comes from uncultured Pseudomonadota bacterium, assembly GCA_963819375.1. Taxonomy (GTDB): domain Bacteria; phylum Myxococcota_A; class Polyangia; order Fen-1088; family Fen-1088; genus JADGRB01. The sequence continues at coordinate 1,435,454 of CAWFVU010000002.1, forward strand.
CGTGCCATAGACACCTCAACGATTCAGACAGTATCCCTTCGTCGCGTCCAGATGGCAATCGTCTGGCCCCTCCCCTTTCGCTTCGGACCCCATCCGTTCCGCTTCCGACCCACCCTCATCGCCGGCAGGTCGCTCCAGGTCTACGCGCCCGCGGCCATCGCGTCAGCCAGGCGGGGGAACTGGGGGCGAAAGCCGAGGTCTTCGCGGATGCGGCGGCCGTCGAGGAGCGCGTCGAAGGGGCGCGCGGCGTCGGCGCTCGACCCGTCCGGCGGCGGCGCCCCCACGGAGGCGAACAGGGTGGCCAGGTCGGGGGCCTCGTCGTCGACCACGTTGTATCGCAACACGATTGGGCGGCTCGTCCTGAAGCGGGTTTCGTCCAAGAGGAGCCGGGGTTTCGCGGAAGCGGAACAGCTAGCTACGAAGGCCCAGGGCACCGGATAGAGCGCCTCGACAGGTCGTTCCGCCGACGAAGTAGTTCACTAGCAAGAACGTGCAAGAACTTTTATGCAGGGCATTTCATTGGGACAGCTCGGTCCTGTTACAATCCGCCCATGGTCGCTGCAAATCTTGACGCCGATCTGGTCGTGGCTCGGAAGACCGATGACGGGTTTACTTACACGCTCCCGTCGATGCTCGGCCACATGCTCCGGCAGGCCGAAGCGCTCTTTGGTCCGAGGGACCCGCAGTTCACGATCCTAGGCGTCGAATTTAATGAGCTGGAATATCCACAGACCTGGCTGCCGCACGGCCGGAACATCATCGTGCAGCTAACTCGAAGCGCGATGCTGGACAGGAACCGGGCTTACTTTGAGCTCGCCCACGAGGTGATCCACATGCTCGATCCCCGGCCTTTCGAAACGTCAGTACTCGAAGAGGGCCTCGCCACCTGGTTCGCCCTCAAGCGGGTCCCGTCTATGAGATGCAATGACGCGAAATACGAGGCGGCCGGACAAATGGCGTCAGATTCTGATGGTCATCGAGCCAGCCGTCGTCCGGCAGCTTCGGGCTGAGGGTTTTCGAATCGGAGGGATCACCGCCGAGGCTCTCAAGAGAGTGTCGCCCGTATTGCCCGACATCTACCTCACCAACTTCCCCGCTTGCTACACCACTTGGGTTCCCCCCGCGGTACCGGAGAAGCTGGCGAGCTGACGGGCTACAGGTTGTAAGGCTGAGCTGCGCCCCCCATCTCCATGAGAGCTGTTGGTTTCCCAGTCTGGTGGTGCCTGTCGCCCTTTTCCACCGCGAGCCGGAAATGCCCAGCAGGCAACCGATCGACCCCGAGATCGCGGGGCTCTGGGACCAGGAGATCATCGAACGCGTGCGGGAGCTGCGGCAGACGCGGCAACTAAATTGACGAGCGCCGCGACCAGAATCTTGGAGGCGATCGCGGCGCCGCCGAAGGAGACCCGACCTGTTAGGCGCCGGCCTTCTTGAGCCACGTTCCCGCGAGGTTGAGTGCTTTCTTCGCGTCGGAGAGATCCTTGTGGGCGTCCCTGAGCCAAGCGACGCGCTTCCTTTCCTTCTCCGTCAGCTTTCCCTTTTTCGAGTAAAGCTGTCGGAGCGTCCCCATTTCGGTCTCAACTGAAGCTCCTGCGGTCTGCACCCTCTCAGCGATCGTCGTCATCGGCATCAACGTGACCTTTCTCCCTAGGTCGCGCGCGTTTCTACTCCTCATCGAGCGTCTCGATCTTGGCGGCCAAGGAGAACACGACCGAGAGAGCAACCTGAAGACCTGCGACAACCTCGGCGTCAGTGCGGGCGCGAATCTGCCACAAAACCAGCCGCAAAACCGGTGGGGCGGAGGCCGCGCCGAAGAAGAAGTTGGCGCGCATCAACCAGTTACGTCCTGTGACCCCATCGGGAATTGAACCAGGCCTCGAAGATCGCAAAAACCACAAGCGCCACGCCGATTTGCACAGCGATCGCCGAGACTTGTATTCATCACGATGGGGTCACGAGGGAGCGGTTGAGAACCGCAGGAATCCCTAGAAATCCCTTCAGATGGGCCCCCACTGGGCCCGGGCCCATCGACGGTAGAACGACCCGCGACTCGCTACTGATCGAGGCACGAGCGGATCGATGGTCGGCGGTTCGGTCCGCTGGTTGTTCCACAACTCGGGGGCGCGAAGATTTTGTTTCGTCGCCGGTGCCGCCTCCGTTCGTTCTACCCTGATACCGGTGGCGACACGACGAATGGCCGCTTTGGACGACCGAGCAGGCTCAGATGTGGTGCGCCCCGACGCCTGGCTGCGCGCGTTCCACGCCGGAGAGCGCACCTGCCTGGAACGCTGCTACATGGACCACCTCGACACAGTTGCGCATGCCGTGGGTGGCATCGTCCAGGGGGGAGCAGATCGGGAGACGCTGGTGCATGAGGTGTTCTTCCGGTTGCTCAGCGATGCGTCGCTGCGGCAGTCCTTCACCGGGGGGGCGTTCCCTTCCTGGCTGCGGGTGGTGGCGCGCAACCAGGCCATCGACTACGCCCGCCGCCGCCGCCTGGAGGTAGAGCTCCCGGACGAGAAGGGTGGTCTCTCATCGGCCGACGTGGTCTTCGATCCATCGCCGCTCGAGGTTCAGTTCGACGTTCGCTGGACGCTGGAGCGATTCCGCGAGCGCTGTCTGCCGGCCAAGTGGCGGGCCGTATTTGACGCCCGCTTCGTCGCTCACCATGACCAGCCGACCGCCGCGCGCGCCATCGGTATGTCGAGGACGACGCTCGCTTACCAGGAACATCGGATTCGCCGCCTGCTTCGCCGCTTCGTCTTGCGAGGAGACTCGAAATGACCGGAACCGAACGCCGCTGCCGGCGGCTCGTCGATGCGCATTTTCGGGGACGGCTGTCTCCGCCGGGCGAAAGAGAGATGCGCGGGCACCTGGTGACGTGCGGTCCCTGCCGCGCCCACTACGACCGCCACCTGCTGCTCGCCAGGGTCGACCCTGACGACGCGCTGCCGATGCATGATCGCCTGGCTCGCGGTCTCGGGTTGTCGCCGTTGCGCACCGTCCACCGGCTCCCTTTTTACCGCTCTGGGGTCCTTGCTGCGGTAAGCGCGATCGCGGTGGCGTGCGCCGTCGTGCTGGTCATCGGTCTGCACCGCCAGCCCGGTCTGGAACCGCGAGGCGCCACGCCTGGCAGCCAGCTGCTCGTCTACGAGCTCATGGCCGGGGAGACGCCGCGCCCCGTCGTCTCGCAGATTCATGCCGACGCCGGGTTGGCCTTCGCCTATGCCAACATCGGACGCAAGCGCCGGCTGATGGTATTCGGCGTCGACGATGATCGCCGGGTCTATTGGTACCAGCCCGCCTGGCAGAACCAGACCGAGCACCCCGTCGCGGTCGAGATCGCGCGCGATGACAAGCTCCACGAGATCCCGCAGTCCACCACCCATCACTTCGCCGGGCGTCGCCTGCAGATCTTCGGGGTGTTCCTGGACCAGGCGATGTCCGCGCCTGACATGGAGGATCTCGTGGCTCACGCTCCGTCCGACGAAAAAGGACGGTTACGAGTTCCGATCCCGGGCGCCGACGTGACCCGCCTGGACCTGGACCTGGTGGCGGCGCGATGAGGAGGACCGGCCGCGGCTCGAGGTCAGCGACGCTGGCGCTGGCGGCCACGCTTGGCCTCTTCTTGCCCCTTTTCTTGGGAGCGGCCGGTCGGGCCGCCGCCGAGGACGCGACGCCCGCCGCGCCCGCGGCGCCCGCGCGGTTCGCGATCATCCTCGGGGTGAACCAGGGCGTCGATGCCGACGTGCGCCCGCTCCGGTATGCCGACGATGATGCGGCGGCATACCTGGAGCTCTTTCGAGCGCTCGGGGCGCGCACCTACGTTCTCAGCCGCTTCGACGAAGGCACGCGACGCCTGCATCCCCAGGCCGTGGCGGAGGCTCTCGATCCCCGCCGGCGCGAGCTCGAGACGCTGGTGACGCAGGTGTCTGCGGACGTCGCGCTCGCCCGGAAGCGCGGGGTACCGACGGTCGTGTACTTCGTCTACGCCGGACACGGCGGCGTCGAGAATGGCCGCGGCTATTTGATGCTGGAGGACGCCCGTCTCTACGGAGCCGATCTGGAGCGGCTGATCGTGGACGGCGTGGGCGGCACGGAGACCCACTTCATCGTCGACGCCTGTTACTCGGTGTTCCTGGCGCTGAGCCGGGGTCCCGGCGGAGAGCGCCGCGAGGTCCATGGATTCTCGACGCTCGGCGGGTTGGCCGACCGTCCCGGCGTGGGCCTGCTGTTGTCGACGTCGTCGGCGCGCGAGAGCCACGAGTGGTCCGAGTTTCAGGCCGGCGTCTTCAGCCACGAGGTCCGCTCGGGCCTGCTCGGGGCGGCCGACGCCGACGGGGACGGGCGGATCAGCTACCGGGAGATCGCCGCGTTCGTCGAGCGGGCCAACGCGCCCATCCCGAACGAACGTTTCCGCCCCGACGTCTACGCCCGGGAACCGACCGCGGGGCCGATCCTGCTCGACCTGCGCGCCGGGCTGGCGCGCCGGCTGGAGCTGGACGGCGAGCATCCCGGGCACTACTTCATCGAGGACGAGCGCGGCGTGCGCGTGGCCGATTTCAACAACGCGCGCGGCCAGCGCCTCCACCTCATGCGCGTGGCGGGTGAGGGCCGCCTGTACCTCCGCCAGGCCGACGACCAGGCGAAGGGACGCGACGTCGAGTACGTCATGGAGGCCGCCCCGCCCGTGCTGCGGTTCGAGGACCTCCACGCGCAGCCGTCGGCGACCGCGGTCCGCGGCGCCGCCCAGGACGCCTTCCGGCTGCTGTTCTCGTTGCCCTTCTCGGTCGAGACCGTCGATACGTTCGTCGAGCGACGGCCCGAGGTCGCGCCGCCGGCCCCCGGAGAGCGCGCGCCCGGCGCTTCGCCGCGCCGGCCGATTGCCCTGGGCCTCATGATCACCGGTGGCGCCGCGGCGGCCGGCGGGCTCTGGGCCGTGTGGTCCGCGCGGGACGCGCAGCAAGGCGCCGCCAGCAGCCAGCTGGACGTCTATGACTCGAACCAGGTCATCGCTCGGCGGAATCACTGGGCGGGGGTGCTGTTCGGGATCTCCGGCGCCACGCTCGCGACCGGCACGCTGTTGCTGCTCTGGCCGCGCCTCACCGGCGGGACCGATCGGTCACTGGCGGTGGGCCTCTTGCCTGGCGTCGGCGGCGAGACTCTGATCCAGGCGGCGGGGCGGTTTTGACCGACCGCGGGCATTCTGATTCGTCGCGCGCGCGTGTGTCGTTCGTTCTATCCCAGATGACTCGAAAGACCCTCATGACCCGCCTGACTTCTCGCCTGGCTTGGACGTTGGCGCTCGCCCTTCTCGCCGGCTGTGTCGGAAGCCGCTCCATCGGGACGGGCCAGCCCTGCCCTTGCGCGCCAGGATGGATTTGCAACACCACCACGAACACCTGCGTCGCGTCGAGCAAGGCTTGCGACGATTACTTCGCCGCCACGTATCTGCGATGCGGGGGCCCTCGTCTTCCTCCGGACGAAACCGCGCGCATCCGGGCTCGGTTCGAGCAGGTCTGCGCCACCCAGAGCGCTCTTCCCGGAAGCGGCGTGACCTCGGCAACCTTGGAGGCGTGCGCCTCGGCGCTCAACGAATCGCCCTGTGAATTCCCGGCCGGGCCGCCACAGGCGTGCGATTTCAAGGGCTCTTTGCCCGGCGGAACCGCGTGCACGGATTCCTTGCAGTGCCAGAGCGGCCTTTGCGAGGGCCAGTTTTCGTTCAACCCGGGAGGGGAATCGGATTCTCGTATGTGCGGTACCTGTCAAGCCGCGGCCAACATTGGTGGAAACTGCAACGCTGGCGGCTGCTCGACAGGGGCTTGCATCACGCAAGACACGACCGCGAGCATGCCGACCTACACCTGCACGGCAATCGTGCAGGGTGACGTCGGCGCGCCCTGTGACGACCTCACCGCGCTCTGCCAGACTGGGCTCTACTGCGCGGCTCAGACGGGAACTTGCACGCCACTCGGGACGATCGGCACGCCATGTGGCGACGGATCGCCCGGCGATCCAGGCGGCTGCTTGGCCCCCCTCGGATGCGTGGGGTCGCCCGGCGCCGCCACCTGCTCGAGCGGAGCTTCCGGCACATCGTGCTCCCGCGATCTCGACTGCAGCCCTGGCGTGGGATGCTCGGTGTCTGGGCAATGCGTGTCGATCACTTGGGCGAATCCGGGCGAAGCCTGCGGCGACGCAATCCGTTGTCTGGTCGGGACTTGCAACCTCGTCGGCGGCGTAGTCGTGGGCGGCACACACGTATCCCTAGACGGCGGCCCGCTCACGGGGACCTGCCCAATGGTGGTCCCCGACGGGCAGCCGTGCTCTGGCGGAACGTGCGACACGTTCTCCGAGTGTTTCGCCGGGACGTGTGGGCTGTTCGACAGCGCCGTTTGCAGGTAGCCGCCGTGAGGCGCTCGTTGGCCCTGCGGGCCCTGCCGGGAGGAACCGCCGGACGCACCGTGCCGAGCCACCGTCCCAAGCATTCGGCAGGATGAAACCGGCGACGGCGCGGAGGAGTGACCGTGGCCGTCGCCGCGACGGACGAGCCTCCCCGAGGCGTTCCAACGCCCGGGGAGGCCACCGCCTACCCGATCACTTCGCCGCGATCGCGGGGGCCACCGGTGGGCAGACCACGCCGGTCAGATCCGCCTGACGCCGGGCCAGGTCGTTCAGCGTCCGGATCTGCCCGCTGAATTGATCGAACACCGTCGTTCCGGTGAGGAACGGCGACAGCGTTGCCTCGGACCCGATCGAGCGCGGGTTCACCATCAGGAACCCGGTGTTCGTGTCGGGGCCGTGGCAGCCGTTGCAGGTGTTCAGCGACGCGTGGAATCGCGCATCGGGATTGGCGATCCCGGGCCCGTTCCACGCGAAGAAGTCGTTGAACGCCGAACCGGCCAGGAAGTTCACGCCTTCGAACGTGGCCGGGACGGTGTTGCTGGGAGCGCCGGGGATGATCGGGATGATCGCCTGCGCGTTGGCGTTCACGAAGTCCGCGAACGTCTGCGTGCCGTTGAACGAGACGTCGGGCGTCTCCTTGACGGTGACCTGGTCGAAGAACCCGGTCGTCGGCGACAGCTGAAACTCGCGCAGCTCCCAGCGGGTGAAGTTCGACAGCAGGAAGTCGTTGGTCCGCAGCTGGAGGGCGTTGCTGTGGTTCACCCGCGTCGAGCTCGGGTCCTGGTCGGTGAACATGCGCGTAATCGCCTCGAGCGCGACGTTGTACTCCTCCGAGGGGAAGGGGTGCGACTGCAGCGCGTGCCAGCGGTTGGCCCAGTCGGTCACCGCCTGATCGGTGGCGGCCGGCAGGTTGTACTCGATGATGACGGTGAACTCCTGGGCGAAGACGCCGCCCGGCAGCAGCTGCGCGAAGACCATGCGCCCTTGCCCCGCCGACCCGTTGGCGGGGTCGCGCACGTCGAAGCGGTTCACGATCGCCTGCAGCTGGAAGGGCGCCTTATCGAGGTCCAGATCGCCCGTCGCCGTCCTCGGCCACGGGTCCAGGATCTGCTGCTGAACCACCGGCCGCGCCGCCACTGTGAAGCCGTTCACGCTCTGGTCGGTCAACCAGTGCTGAAACAGCGCCAGCGCGAACGCCGGCGCCTGATCTGGCGTGGGCGCCAGCTGCCGCAGCAGGTGGCCGAACGACCAGGGGCCGTCACCGACCGTGCGGACCGGATCGTCGACGACCCCGGTGTTGGTGATGAACAGCTCCTTGCTCTTCGACACGAAGCAGCCGGTCGGGGCCGCCAGGTTGAAGGTGAACTGGCCGGGCAGCTGCTCGAGGAGGTTGCCGTTCGCCTGGAACGCGTCGACCTGGAACGACACCAGGTGGGGGCCGGGGTCGAGCTCCTCCGAGCCGCTGACCTCGCCGCCGAAAGTGAGCGTCTGTCCCGGCGACGCCGTCTGAAACGACCCCGGCGGATCATCGAAGCTGGTGGTGGTCCCCGGCTCGACCAAAAAGAAAAACGCGTCGTACTGCTTCGGCTGGCAGAACCCTACGTCGTTGTCCGTCACCGTGACGGTGAACTGGGCGTTCGTGTCGGGTGGCGTCGGGGCGCTGGCGAGCGGACTGACCGACATCCCAGATGGCCGTGTGATGCAGGCCAGCGCCGTCAGCACGTCCTTGCTGATGTTCTGGGTCGACACGAACACCTCGTCGATGATCCCATCCAGGAACTGCGCCTGGGTCGTCGCCCCGAACCGCAGCGGCGCGAACACATCGCGGAGCGTGCCCGCCGCGAATATCTGGCCGAACTGCTGGCCGTTGATGAAGAGGAACACGAAGGTGCCGTCGTACATCCCGGCCACGTGCGTCCAGACGCCCGGAGAGATCGGAGCGCTGGAGATGATCGTCTTTCCGGTGGTCAACACCACCGACATCTCGATGTTTCCGTTGTGGATTCCGAGCGAGAACGACGTCTGGTTGTTGAGCCGCTTGATGACGATCGGCTGGTTCCCCGAGACCGTGTTCGGGTGGACCCAGGCCGCGACCGCCACCCTGGTCGACACCGTGAACTGAGGCTCGTCGGGGACCTGGATGACGTCTTTGGCGCTACGGATCTGGACGCCCAAGTTGCTGAGTCCGGCAACGCAGGCGGCCTTCAGCGGCTGCTGCGCGTTGGCGCCGAACCCAGACGAATCGATGAGGAAGTGAGAGGTCGGCGAGCAATCGTCGAAGTGCCAGAAGCCGAAGCCGCTGGTGTCCGGACCGGCGCTGCCGCCGTCGAAGCCAGAACCGCCGCTCCCGATGCCGCCGGTCGCGAGACCGCCGTCCATCCCGACGAGGCCGCCGGTCCCGATGATGCCGGCCGCCCCGCCCGAGCCGGTCTTGCCCGCGGCGCCGGCGATGCCCCCGGTCCCTTTGCCGCTGGCTGGCGGCTTCGCCGTCACCGCGGCCGGGAAAAATGTCGTCTCGCCGTTCGGGCCAATCACCGTCGTGCCGTCGGGCGACCCGATGACCGCGTCGGACAGAGGCTCGGTGTACTCATCGTACGTCCGCGGCGAAAATTTCGGATCGACGTTGTCAGCGCAACCCGCAGCAATGCCAGCGGCACCTGCAATCAACCATACAACTACTCGACGGCCAGTTCGCTGCTCCACGGGGCTACCCTCCATTCAGTCGCCGAGCCAACCCCGGCGCCCAAACACTAACGAGCGCCGGGTGCAAATTTTCGCAACGTTTGTGACCTTGGCCGAAAGCGGTCATCAACTGACGAGGTTTGCGTAGAACGCTGGCACACCATCGCGGGCTGCGGAGGACACCCGCCGGCGCATCGGACCGGCGGGTGTCCTCGCCTGCGCCTCGCACCTCGCGAGCTGGGGGGACTTCCACTGCGCGATGGCCCTGCTCGGGATCTACCGGCTCATCACCGGGCGCCGCCACGAAATCGTCTAGGACGCCTTCGGGCGCCAAGTCGTCGTCCTGCCAGGTCCGGTCAGAACGGCGTGGTACAGCGACCCGCGCTGACGCCGGGGACGGCTGTCGGAACGAGGAGAGCCTGGGACAGGCCGCTGCGTGGGTCGTGGCGCAGGACGCCCGCGGGGATGCCGGCGGACACTTCGGCGGCGCCGAGCTGCCCGCGCGACCACAGCGTACGCTCGACCATGGCGCAGAACACCTTCTCCAGGGCGCTGCGTACGTGCCCGCCCTCGAGGACCCCCAAGGCCCGCGCGATCGCCTCGATGGTCGCTAGGCCCCCGTCGCGCGTTTCGTGTCGCAGTCGGTACATCGTGGATGCTTCGCGTTCGATCGACACGCACGGGACGTCACCAAGTCCCGGGACGCGGGCGCGCACCTTGGCGGCCTGACGCCAGGTTCCGTCCGGCACGATGAGCGTGATGGGGCGTTCCGATGCCGCGAACCGCGCGATCGGGATCGCGTCCGCGTGGGGAAACAGAAGCAGTGGCTGCCTCGATCCGTCCCAGGCGAATGGCGCCACGGGGGACGATTCATGGCCGCGAAGGATGGCCTGGCTGTTCGACAGGCACTCGATCGCCAGGCGCCCGGTGTTCGTCGGCTTTCGCTCCTCGCGCCGATGAACCACCAGGACGAGGCGCGTCCGGGTCGCAATGCGCGGGATCAACGCGCACACGCAGAGGCTGGCATGGACGCGGCAACGAGGGCAGCGTGCGTCGGCGTTGTCTCTGCGGCTCACAGGTCGTCGGCCATCAGCGTGGAGCGAACGGCCTTCTGCGCGAGGATCAGCCAGCGACACGTACCGTGAGCCCGCCTCGGGCGCCTCTCTTCCATCGCCCGACTCTACACCGACGGCGATCCGGCCCCATGCAACCCAGCCCATGCGAGGATGCTCGGGAGTGCCTCCTCGGGTCGCCCGGCGAGGGCGGGCTCACCAACTCCGCGATCGTACAATCGCTCCACGACGCCTCACCCGACCGCCCGGGCTGGCCGTGCTTCGGCGGCGCCGGCGACGGCGCGCGACGATCTCCGAACAGGATGACCGCACCATCGATGCCGCGCCGGCGGGGCCCGTAGGCCCGGAAGATCGGGGGAAGGTGTTTGCGGAAGGGATGCGTGTCGCCGGAGTTGCGGTTATTCGGCGTTGTGCCCTCCCGTACCCCGCGGGCTCGCGACCGTACAATGTGCGGCGTGCAACTCACGGAGTTGTTTGAACAATCGGTGGCCGCGGTCGCCTCGTCGTCACCAATCGAGACAACATCGGAGACGGCGGCTGAATCGCGGCGTTGTATCGGTCCTGGTCCCGCGTTCAACCCTTCGTTCTTGCGTTCGTTTTCGCGCGTCCTCGTGCGCGTCTCGAGGCATGGCCGTGCCGTTGCTGAGGCCGTCCAAGGTGGCGGGTCGCCGTCGCTGTGAAATGGCCGGTCCTTGCTGTCTTCGCCGGCCGATTGTTGCCGACGTCATTAAACGTTTCTGCTCTGTCATTCACGCTGTGATACGTTCCGTGCCGTAACCAAGGAGGAAGCCATGAATGGACGGGGAACAGTTCGCGCTATCGGTGGTCAGGGGTTGTGGATCGTGGTCGTTGCGCTGTTGTCGGGCGGTGGGTGTCGGCAGAGTGAACCGCCGGCGTTGACGACGTTGCGGGCGCCGATTCTGGGCGCCGGCTCGCTCAACGTTCCCGACTGCAATGATCCGAACTCGCACGATCGCAATTGCGCGGAGCCGACGAAGGCGTTCATCGATCACCTTCATTCCATCGGCGACCCGTACTACATCGGACACGCCGAGCCGGCCACGGAGTTCTTCTCCAATTCTGGGACCTCGGGCTACAACATGCAGTGGAAGGTCCAGTTGCCGTCGAACGATCCGACGCCCACGCAGGACGGCACCAAGATCGGGATCTCCGAGCTTTATGGGGTGTTCTGGCTCAGCCTCGCGCTCTGCGATCCGAACTCCAGCCCGTTCGGGGCCTGCACGCCGCTGAGCGACGCCAACAACCCGAGCACCGCCGGGGCCGCGTTCCTCGAGCTACAGTTCTTCCCGAACTGCGACAGCGACACGACCTGGTGCGCGCTGCTCCACATCAACACCGCGGAGAACAACGGGGGCTGCGGCGAGCCGACGACGGCGCAGTTCCTGACCATCGACGGCACGGTGGGCCACACGCGGTTCGACATGAACAACGGCGACAACATCCTCGTCACCATGCGCGACACGGCCAACGGCCTCGAGACCCTCATTCAGGACCAGACGACGGCGACCAGCGGGACGATGATCGCGAGCAAGGGGAACGGCTTCGTCCACAACGTCACGCCGACCGCCTGCGACACGGAGCCGTTCGACTTCCACGCCCTCTACAAGACGGCCTCCACGGCCCACATCATTCCCTGGCTGAATCTTGCGCCCAATGTCTCGGTTGCGTTTGAGATCGGTCACTTCGAGCTCTGCTCCGACGCCACCTGCAGCGTGCTGCCGCCCGAGGCCCAGACCGGGACCTGCAGCGTCACGAATACCCAGACCTGCAACACCAACCACGGCAACGCCGACTGCCCGAGCGGCGAGACCTGCAATCCACCCTGTGGGTTCCAGCGCGGCGTCGCCGGCTGCTTTGTGCAGGACCTCGATCACGACGGAAACTCATACCTTCCCGAGTGGCCGGACGGGAGCCCGAACCACCCCTCGTCACTCCTCATCGGCTCGGCCGACGGTTCGGGGGTCGGTCCGATGAGCACCCCCACGACCAACCTCACCAACTTCAACGAGGGGTACTCGACGATCCTGTTCGCCACGACCGAGTCGACCACAGGGGCGTTCTATCCCTTCTACACGCAGTCCGGCGCGGGTCCCACCTGCCAGTTCAACTTCGGCAACGACATTCCGGACTTCACGATGGCGGACTTCGGCAAGGCCGCGCAGTACACCCGTGTGGACCTGCCCAATCCGTGTTTCCCCGGCGTGCGCGAGACCTCGCTCACCTACAACGGTGACACGCAGAACGACTTCGACGACCAGGCCACGCTCGCCGCGACGCTGGTCGACAGCGACGTCAACCCGGTGGTCGGAGCGACGGTGACCTTCACGCTCGGGTCGCAGGGCTGCACCGGCGTCACTGACGGGCTCGGCCGCGCGACCTGCACGGTGGTGCTGAACCAGACGCCCGCCCCCGAGACCGTGACGGCGACCTTCGCCGGCGACCCGGGACACCTCGGCTCGACGACGACCGTCCCCTTCACGATCGTCCGCGAGGAGACGGTCGTCGCCTATACCGGCCCGACTCTCAGCAACTTCGACAACCCGGTGACCGTTTCGGGCCTGCTGACGGAGGACGGGGTCACGCCGATCTCGGGGCGCCTTCTCTCCTTCACCCTCGATAGCGGCGGCAGCTGTCTCGGGACGACCAACGCGGCCGGCAGCGCGTCGTGCGCGCTGACGCCGACCGAGCCCGCCGGGACCTTCCCGATCACGGTGAGCTTCGCCGGCGACGCGTTCTTCCTGCCGAGCAGCGCGAGCGCGTCCCTGACGGTCTGCTCGGTGCCGGTCTTCACCTTCGTCCCCCCGCCCGTCTCGATCACCAGCTGCAACGCCCCCAACATCGGGCGGGCGACGGCGACCGGCACGTGCAACGTTCGGGTCACCAACAACGCACCCGCCAAGTTCCCGCTGGGCGACACGGTCGTCACCTGGACCGCGACCAACGACGCCGGCGGCACCGCGACGGCCACCCAGGTCGTGACCGCTTCACTGGCCAACGACCCGTCGTGCTGCCCGACTGGGACGCACATCATCATCGGGACCTCGAACAACGACACGTTGAACGGGACCGCCGGGTCGGACTGCATCCTCGGCCTCGGCGGACAGGACCACATCAACGGAAACGGCGGCGACGACTTCATCAGCGGCGGCGACGGTGACGACGTCATCGACGGCGGCAGCGGCAACGACCGGATCTACGGTGGCGCCGGACAGGACCAGATCACGGGCGGGACCGGCAACGACTTCATCGACGGCGGTCCGGGGGACGACACGTGCCACGGCGGCGACGGTGACGACGTCATCCACGGCGGGGACGGCCAGGACCATCTGTTCGGCGACGGGGGCAACAATCAGCTGTTCGGCGACGGCGGCGATGACACTCTCACCGGGGGCCCGGGCAATGACCTCCTCAACGGGGGCGGGCTGCACGACATCTGCATCGGCGGCGGCGGCACCAACACCTTCGTCATGTGCCAGACGATCCGTTGATTGGGGGGCCGGGCAGGCTTGTTTCGCGATCTCGAAGGTGCTTATCATTCGGGATCGGAGATCGGAACATGCCTCGTTGGTGCGTTGTTTGTTGGCTGGCGATCGCGGCGGTCGGGGTGGGGTGCAGTGGCAGCCCCAGCCCCGGCGGCTCCTCGGACGGGGGCCGCGATCGCCCGGCCGACGTCGCCGGCGACGCCCCGGCCGGATGCCCGGCGCAGCTCCCCAGCCCCGCCGGGGCGGCCTGCACCGGCTCCGGGATCTGCACCTACGGAAGCGCCACCTGCTGCGGCGTCACCACCTCCGCCTATACGTGCCGCTGCCAGGCCGGCGGCTTCGTCTGCTCGATGACGAACGAGTGCAACTTCATCTGCCCGGACGCGGGACGCGGTTGAGCCCTATCCCTAACTTGCCAACGTGAGGAGACGCCATGCCCCATCGTCTATTGACCGTTCTCTTGGTGGTCGGTCTCGCTTGCTCATCGTCGAGCAGCTCGACCACTGACGGCTCTGGTATGGGGGGCGGTTCGCCCGGAACGGGCGGCACGACCGGCGCCGGGGGCGAGGCCGGTCACTCGGGCACCGGTGGCGGCGCGGCCGGTCACTCCGGTACTGGAGGCGGCACGACGGGAGCGGGCGGGACGGCAGGCCACCTGGGCACTGGGGGCAGCGGGACGGGCGGGACCGCGACCGGAAGCGGGGGGAGCGGCGGCGCGAGCGGACACGGCGGCAAGGGTGCGGGCGGGACCACCAGCACGGGCGGCTCGACGGGCACCGGCGGGCTGACGGGGAGCGGCGGGAGCCCGCACGACGGGGGCTCCGACGGCCCGGCGACATCCTGCCCGACAACCGTCCCGATAGGCGGCAAGTGCAGCGGCGCGCTGACGTGCACCTACGGCGCCTCCGTCTGTTGTGGCGTGAGCCATTCGCTCTATACGTGCACTTGCTCCGGCGGCTTGTTCGTCTGCACGATGACGTCCGAATGCAACATCGTATGTCCGGACGCCGGCAAGTAGCTCGAAACCAGCCTCAGCCGGGCGTCGCGCAGCCGCCCGAGTCTGTGCCTCGCCAGGAGGTCATCCGCGCCGTCTGTTTCCCGACGGTGGCGGCGAGCCAGCGTGCAGACGATCTCCCGAAACGAATCATCGGCTGAAGCGGTTCCCCCGCACCTCCTCAGCGGCTGAAGCGCTGCTGTAGCTCGGCGTACGGGATCGCGCCCCGGGCGAAACCGAAGGTGCCATGCTCCGCCATCTCTCGAGCGGCCTCTGCGATCAGGGTAAGGACGGCGCGGGTGAGGGTGCCGCCAACGCTGATCCTGGCGACGCCGAGGGAGCGCAGGGTGGCAGCGTCCAGCACGGGCGCGACCAACCCGGACACGACGTTCACCGGCGCGCCGATCGCGGCGGTCAGTCTGCCGATCTCCTCGGCAGCGGCGACACCGGGAACGAAGATGCAGTCGGCTCCGGCAGCCAGGTAGCGCTCGGCCCGGCGCACCGTCTCGGCGAAGGCGTCCGGGTGCCTGATCATGTAGGCGTCGGTGCGCGCGTTGAGCACGAACGAACCGGCCGGTGCGGCGGCTCGCGCCGCCTCGAGACGCTCGCAGGCAGCCTCGACGGGAAGCAGCTCCCCGGGCCGAGTCACGTCCTCCAGATTGCCTCCGACCACCCGAGCTTGACCGCAGCCGCAACCGTTGCTGCAACGTCGTCGGCGGTCGTGCCGTAGCCGGACTCCAGGTCGGCGCTCACCGGGCACGCGACAGCCGAGACAATCCGCGCGATGCAGTCGAGCATCTCCGACCTATCCATGGTGCCGTCCGCAGCACCGCGGCTGAAGGCGATCCCGGCGCTGGTGGTGGCGATCGCGGCGAACCCGGCCTGTTCCAGTGCATCTCCCATGGACCATTTCTGGACCTGGGCTATAATTGGACCAGAGCAGGCAGAAGGACAACGCTATCCGGCAGCTGGACCGAGCGCTCATTCGGAACGCTATCGAGGCGGCCTTAGCACCCGTCTCAATCTTCGTCCGAAGAGGACGCAGATGAAGCTGCCGGTCGTTTTTTGGAAGTCAGATCAGGGCAATGAACCCGTGCGTGAATGGCTCAGGGAGATGGACACCGAGGCCCGCAAGGCCATCGGCGATGACGTTCGGTACGTCCAGGAGAAATGGACGGAGGGGCTGGGCAAGCCCTACGTCGACGGCTTCGGCGGCGGGCTCTATGAGGTCAGGACCAAACACGACAAGAAGGAGTACCGCGTCCTCTTCTGTATCGAGGACGACACGATGGTTCTCTTGCGCGGCTTCATCAAGAAGACGAAGAAGACCCCGTCGGCGGGCGTCGCCCTCGCGCGACGCCGGCAGAAAGAGTGACGATGATGGACAAGAAGCACTTCGGCTCGCCCCTGGACTCGTTGTTCGAAGAGCTCGGCGAGCTGGACGAGATGAACGAACGGCTCGCGAAGCGGATCTACGCCGACCGGCTCATGGAGGTCATGCGACGCCGAAAGATCTCGCTGTCCGAGTTTGCGCGCAGAATGAGGACCAGCCGCACCGCCGCGAAGCGCCTGCTCGACCACACCGTCCCGGGCGTGACCCTCGACTCGCTCGGCCGCGCCGCTCGAGCGGTCGGAATGGCCTTCGACCCCGGTCTCGTAGAGGTCTCGAAGCAGGCCACCTACCTCAAGAAGTACGGACCGAGCCTGAGTCAGCGCGAGGTCGCGAAGGACGCGCTTTACACTCGAAAATATCAGCGCAGCTGATCGGCAGCGTTCCCACCGAGGGGAACCTGGTGCGCATCGCCGTCGACGTAGACGAAAGGGAGCCGACCCGCGGCCCTGGTGGCGGAGCCGTCGCGCGAGCGTGTCACCAATGGACGATCAACTCGCGATCCTCGCCGGCTTCGAAGCTCAGATACTTCTGCCAGCGAGCGCCGCTCGGATGCACCGCCTGAAATTGGTGGTACCCCGGCGGCAGCGACTGGTGCACCGTCGACCCAGTACCGACGGGACGGCTATCAACGTAAAACGAGGTTCCCCGTGCGGCGGTGGTGAGGGTTACGAAGGCAACTTCCGGCGGCCCATTCCCCTCGGGCTGCGCCGGTGCTGCGCGCTCAGGGTGACGGCTCCCCCTGGGGTGAGATTGCCTCAGCCCTCGGTGGTGTGCCACCAGGTGGCCAGCTCTCAGTCGGGCGCGATGCCGATGGCGCACCGCGGCTCTGGACGGCGGCTTGGCGCTCGCCCGCGCGCCTCCGACCGACATCGACAGCAGCAGGCCAAGCACCACCGCCAAGAACCAGCCCCGCCCTGCACCCTTCACGAAACTCCAAGGTAGATCCTGGACGCGCGAGCACCATGGGGAACGTGGACATTCTCACCCTCGCCGAGCTTGGGCGCGGCTAACCTCTACGCGCCGGCCGCCATCGCGTCTGCCCGAAGTCCCCGCACCTCCTCAGCGGCTGAAGCGCTGCTGAAGCTCGGCGTACGGGATCGCGCCTTGGGCGAAACCGAAGGTGCCATGCTCCGCCATCTCTCGAGCGGCCTGTTCGATCAAGGTGAGGACGGCGCGGGTGAGGGTGCCGCCAACGCTGATCCTGGCGACGCCGAGGGAGCGCAGGGTGGCAGCGTCCAGCACGGGCGCGACCAACCCGGACACGACGTTCACCGGCGCGCCGATCGCGGCGGTCAGTCTGCCGATCTCCTCGGCCGCAGCGACACCGGGAACGAAGATGCAGTCGGCTCCGGTAGCCAGGTAGCGCTCGGCCCGGCGCACCGTCTCGGCGAAGGCGTCCGGGTGCCTTTGCCTCCGACCACCCCGAGCTTGACCGCAGCCGCAACCGTTGCTGCAACGTCGTCGGCGGTCGTGCCGTAGCCGGACTCCAGGTCGGCGCTCACCGGGCACGCGACAGCCGAGACAATCCGCGCGATGCAGTCGAGCATCTCCGACCTATCCATCGTGCCGTCCGCAGCACCGCGGCTGAAGGCGATCCCGGCGCTGGTGGTGGCGATCGCGGCGAACCCGGCCTGTTCCAGTATCCGTGCCGAGCCACCGTCCCAAGCATTCGGCAGGATGAAACCGGCGCCGGGTCGATGCATCGCCAGGAACGCAGCGGCGCGGTTCGGTGTTGCGGAGGTGAGCATGCGCGTGATTCTACGGCTGGGGGAACGGTTGCGGCGAGCGGGAATTGTGTGAAGTGCCGCGATCTCAATGCACGCACCGGGTCCAGAAGGAGCTGCTGGGCTCGTTGCACCGGAAGCGACTGTCACCACCGCCGGGGTAGGCCGACACGGGCTCCGGCAGTCGATGCGCATCGGACCGGCGGGCGCCCTCGCCTGCGCCTCGCACCTCGAGGGCTGGGACTTCCACTGGCAGGAGTTCTACTTCTACAAGACGCCCCCCAAGATCACCCCGGACAGCGAGGTGCGGGAACCGCCGCCACGAGGAGGACAAGGGGACTCAGAATCGAAGGGGCAAAGAGGACGCGGGCGCCGGCGTCGGGATAACATCGACCGATGTTCGCGTGCGCAGTGAGCCTGGTGTTGCTGGCCGCCCTCGAGACGACGGGCGACCCGCCCGCGCGTGGCGCGACGCCAGCGGCGAGCTGCCCAATTCCCTCTGGCACCGAGAGCGGCCCGGCCTCCCAGCTCTCGCTCTTCTCGAAGACGCTGTTCTACGTGCGCGCGAACCATCCTCAGTACACCGATTCGCGGTCGCGCGACCTCTTGCTCGGCGCGCTGGAAGCGATGGCGGCGCAAGATCGTGCGGTTCGGGTCACGCAGGACCCCGGTGTTCCGCCCCGCTTGGTGACGGTCACGGTTGACGGTCACCCCTGCACGTTGAGCCTCGAAGCGGTGAATGCGCCCTGGAACATGCGCTCCTCCTTGCAGCAGGCGGTGCGGTTCACCGAGGGATACCTCGCGCCCAAGCCCTCGGCGGAGTCCACCCGGCGGATGATGGGGATCGAGTTTGCGGCCACCAACGGCATGTTGTCGGCGCTGGACGGGCACTCCCAGCTTTTGGACCCGGAGACGTATCGTCAGGTCCTACCGAGGTCCCGGAACGCTTCGGTCCCGACGCCCGCGGATGCTGTCTCCGTTCCTGCGGCGACGACGTCCAAAGGGCCTGTCATTTGCCTACGCCTTCGGACCTTCAATAAAGGCGTCGCCGGCGAGGTCCAGCGCGCGCTGGCGGTGTCCGAGAGCCAGCCGCCCAGGGGGTTCATCCTGGACCTGCGCGACAGCCCCGGCGGACTTCTCAACGAGGCCGTGGGGGTAGCCGACGCGTTCATCAAAGGAGGGGTGCTCGGGTCGATGGTAGGTAAGCGCGAGCGCAAGGACTTGGTGGCACACTCCGACGGACACGAGCCTCCCGGGGCGCTCGTCGTGCTGGTGAACCGCCGAACGGGGTCGGGCGCGGAGCTGCTGGCCGCCGCCGTCAAGAACCTGGGCCGTGGCGTTGTGCTGGGCGAG
Source organism: uncultured Pseudomonadota bacterium (assembly GCA_963819375.1). Classification (GTDB taxonomy): domain Bacteria; phylum Myxococcota_A; class Polyangia; order Fen-1088; family Fen-1088; genus JADGRB01. The sequence goes on from CAWFVU010000002.1 coordinate 1,454,578, forward strand.
CTCACGGCCGGAACCGGATCAATCGACGTGTTCTTCGATCTCCCAAACGTCCTCCCCCCGACCCAGCGCAGCCGCCCCACGCAGAACCCGGACCGGGATGTGGTTCAGAACATCCTAAACGACGTCAGGCCGGAGCCCGTGAAGCCCGAGCCGGCCAAAGACGAGTTCCTGGGCGACCCGTTCGGGCTTCGGCTGATGACCGGGCGCCTCTTGGCTTCCGGCGGAGCCGAGATCGACCGGACCGGCGTTCATCCAGACGTAGAGCTCGTGGCGTCGACCGGCAGAGAATCCGGTACCGACAACGACTGCGTGGTGCGGTTCGCCCGAACATTGATCGCTCAGGCATCGGATTCGCAGCGCTCGACGCTGCTGGCGACCGCAAAGGCGCTCCCGATTCCGGCAACGTGTGGCCGCGCCGCAACACCCTAAATGCAGGTCACCTGCGAATACGACATCAGCGCCGACACCGCGCCCGTCCTGCCTGGGTGGGGACGCGCAACGAGAAGTGTTTGACGGTGCTGATGGTGGCGTTGCCGCCGGGGTGAGCGCGGGTGCGGGCGCGACGTCCAGCGCCTCAGCCGCGAATCCGAAGGCGGCCATCTTCGACGATCCAAAGCTTGCCCGTAACCGGCTCATCGACTGCCGCCGCCGCGACTTCGGCGATGGCGGCAAGCACGACGGCCTTACTCTGTCGCCCCAGTCGAAGCACCACGATTCCCGCGCTGCTCCCGGGCGAGTACGTTCGGATGTTGCCGAACCCGACGTCCAGCGTGATGAGCGCACGACCCTCCGCTTGAACGACCGCGAATATCTCTGGGTCGGGCTTTCCGCCCAACCGCTGGTCGAGCACGGTCACCGCGTCGTGGCCGGCGGCGCGAAGAATCTGGACGCCCTCCCCGGGCAGATTCTCGTCGAGCTTGAACTTCATCCCGCAGCGTGACGCGGAAGATCCAGGACGCGCTCCCGAGCCAGCTCCGCGCCGTAGGCCACCGCAGCCCGGATGTCGTCGAGCGTCAGGCTCGGGTAGCTGGCCAGGATCTCTTCAGCAGGAAGACCATCGGCCAGATTGTCGAGCACAACCGAGACTGGAATGCGCGTTCCCCGGACGCACGCCGCCCCGTGGCAGACGTCAGGGCTCGTCGTAACTCGGTCGCGCCAGTCGGTCATCGCGACTTCAGGATACCACGCGACACTGGCGACCTCCGGCAGTCGGACCGTCCCGCTACTCGCCCGCGGCCATCGCGTCGGCCAGGCGGGGGAACTTGGGCCGAAAGCCGAGGTCTTCGCGGATGCGGCGGCCGTCGAGGAGCGCGTCGAAGGGGCGCGCGGCGTCGGCGTTCGAGCCGTCCGGCGGCGGCGCCCCCACGGAGGCGAACAGGGTGGCGAGGTCGGGGGCCTCGTCGTCGACCACGTTGTAGATGCGATGCGCGGGCGACGGGGCATCGAGCAGGCGGGCGACGGCCTGGGCGACGTCGGCGTGGTGGCCGATCGACATGCGCTGGGTCGGCGAGAAAGCCGCGCATCATCGGGATCGCCTCCGCGATGTGCGCATCGCCGTCGCCGTAGACAAAAGGGAGCCGCAGCACGCGGACATCGAAACTGTCGCTCGCCAGCGCCAGGAGAAAGCGCTCGGCGCCGAGCTTGCTCACCGGGTAGGCCGCCGTCGGCGCGCAGGGGTCATCCTCGCGCGCCAGGCGGCCCCCGTTCGAGCCGTAGACCAGGCCGGTGCTGGTGAAGACGAAGCGCTTCACCGAGGCGGCCCGGGCGGCGCTGGCCAGGTGCTGCGTCCCGAGCTCATTGACCGCCTGCGCCTGCTCGGGCGTCGCGCCCCGGAAGAACGCCGCGCAGTGGACCACCGCATCGACGCCGCGCACCGCGGGTGGCAGCGACTCCGGTCTGAGCAAATCGCCCTCGGCGAGCGCAATCCCAGCTTCGCGCAGGTCGGCGGCGCGCGCCGGATCGCGCACCAGGGCGCGCACCTGGTCGCCGCGCTGGGCAAGTCGCTTGGCGAGTCGGCTCCCGACCTTCCCGGTCGCTCCGGTGACGAGGATCTTCATGGGTCGGAACATAGCCACCGGCGGGCGGCAACCGATTGGATGAATCGGACAAGCGCGCCCGGATGGTTGCGCGACGTCGCGCGCGCAACCAGACTCGTCCCGTGCAGGCCAGCGCCGCTCACCGCGACCGCATCACGCCGAGCGCGTCGACCGCGTCCGCTCTGTCGGCGTTGTTCACGTACGACTGCGACCGCGACAGCCCCGGCGTCGTGATTCCCCGTCCAGAGATCCAGCTGGTCGTCCGCTTCGGCCCGTCGTCGCGAAACGGTCTCGACGTCCACGCGTTCGGCGCCCGCCAGAGGGTGCACCGAAAGCTCATCCGCCGCCGCCAGCGGAGCGTGACGGCGCGCCTGGCGCTGGGCGCGCCGGAGGCGGTGCTCGGCGTGCCCGCCTCCGAAATGGCCGGGCGGATCGTCGCGCTCGAGGATCTGTGGGGCGACGTGGCGGTGCGACGGTTGTGTGCTCGGCTGGGGGAGGCACGGGATATGGCGGGTGCGGCTGCTGTTTTGGAGAGCGCGATTGCGGAACGGCTGGCGAATGGGACGGGGCGCCGCCCTGCCCGCTGGCTTGGGACCTGGTCGACGTCTCGCCTCCCCCGAAACCCGAGCCCGACTGGTTGGATCACTGGTTAGACCAGATCGAGTGCAAAGACTGTCCACAGGAACAACCCCAAGGCCCATCCATACTTACGTGATTTGGGCGAACAAGTTGGCGGCCGCGGACAAATCTAGGTGCAGTCTCGTTTGCGGAGGTTACCAATGTCCGACGCCCCAAAACCAGCGGCTCCGGCCCCAATGCCACTAATCGAGAAGTGGAGCGCCATCTCCCAGGGTGATCTCGGCTTCAAAGCCGTCTACTGGGCCGATGACACGAAGACGACCCTGATCGCTCGCCCCATTCTCGGTTGGATGACCTACGACAGTAGGAGAGCGGACAGCACTATCCCTACTCACGGCTTCGTCCCACTTGTCATGGGTGACCACTGGCTTCCCGTCATGGTCGGGGTACCCCCTCGCCATCACTGCGTTGCGCCCAAGGACGCCACGGACGAACAGATCTTAGCCAAATTTCCGGCTGCGGGTCCGCCGACGCCGCAGGGTGTCGGCGGCGTCTTCCACTAGCCCTCCTTGTCGTCGGCGGGGGAGAGCATCTTCTGCTCTGCGGCGGCCAAATTCCTTCTGGCTAGCTTCGAGCATCTGCGCGATGTCGGGGAATCCTTCGTGCTTAGGATCCGGAGTCACCGGTTCGATCGCGGGCACGGACCTCTCCGGCTAGTGCATTCAGTTTGCCATGAGTTCAACCAAGTCGCGATCGCTGACTACGTCTTGATCTCGGGTTTGCCGGCGGCCACGAGCTTCTTGTTCAGGTCGGCTAGCCGCTTCCTCCGAACCGCTGGCTTGACGAACACTTCGTCGAACATGGTGCGGAGCACCTGGAGTTGCCACTCCGCCTCACCTGTTTCTACGTCCGTTATTTCGCCAGTGTTTGTCGACTTGATCGGATGAGCTTGGGCTTGATCCGCTTTCGTAGACGCCAAATGAAAGGCGGATACGATGGCACCGATGGAAGAGGGCTCGAAGAAGCGGCGGCAGCGGCGTAGCTACACAGACGAGTTCAGGGCGGGGGCGGTCCGACTGGTGTTGGACGAGGGCAAGACCCTGGCGCGGGTCGCGAGGGACCTCGACCTGACGGCATCGTCGCTGGCCAATTGGGTGAAACAGGCGCGCGCCGATCGCACTGGCGGCAAGACTGGCCTGACCACCGAGGAGCGCGCTGAGCTCGCGCAGTTGCGCCGGGAAAACCGAACGCTGCGGATGGAGCGCGACATCCTAAAAAAAGCCGCGGCCTTCTTCGCGAAGGAGAGCGCATGAAGTTCGCGCTCATCGAGGCGGAGAAGGCGAGCTGTCCGGTCGCGATCTCGTGCGAGGCGCTCGACGTGTCGCGACCAGGGTTACTACGCGTGGCGTGGGCGTCCCGAGTCGACGCGACGCACGCGAGGATCGATCGGCTCGAGGTGAAAATTCGCGAGTCGTTCGAGCGAAGCCGCAAGAATTACGGCAGCCCGCGGATCCTCGAGGACCTGGAGGCGCAGGACGAGCATGTCAGCCGCAAACGCGTCATTCGGCTGATGCAGCAGCAAGGGCTCGTGGCTCGCGTCCGACGCCGGTACAAGTGCACGACGATGAGCGACCACGATCAGCCGGTCGCGCCGAACCTCTTGGACCGCCGGTTCGACGCCGAGTTGCCGAACCAGCGCTGGGTCGGCGACACGACCGAGCTGCTGCATCGGCGACAGCGGTCGGTTGTTCCTGGCCGCGATCCTCGACCTGTCACTCACGCTTCGTGGTCGGCTGGGCGCTGAGTGCCGTCAACGATCGTCACCTTGCCATCAAGGCGCTGGACTCGGCGCTTCGGCGTCGGTGCCCGGACGCCGGGTTGCTTCACCACTCGGACCAAGGCAGCACTTACGCCAGCGAGGACTACCAGGACGTCCTCGAGGGCGCACGGCATCACCTGCAGCATGAGCCGGCGTGGCAACTGCTACGACAACGCCGCGATGGAGAGTTGGTTCTCGACGGTGAAGGCCGAGCTCGGCGAGCGATTCGACAGCTACGGCCAGCGCCAAGGAGGAGCTCTTCGACTACATCGAGGTCTTCTACAACCAGCAGCGCCGGCACTCGTCGCTGGACTACGTCAGCCCGGCCGAGTACGAAAAGAACAGACCGATAGCAGTTGGCAGCGTAAACAAACTGTCTACGGGATCGGATCAAGCCCACGGGCTGAGGTTCTGAATCATGAATGCCTCCCAGAAATCCTTAGCAACATCCTTCGGAACTTCCGGGGGCAGCGGCTGCGCTCTTTCCAGTTTGATCGGGTACAGATGCGTCGCCTTCTTTTTCAGTTCCGCTGGTCCCGCCACGTGGCCGAACGAGACGAGGATGTTCGGGGTATCGCAACCGGGGCATTGCAGGGACCACAGCGAGAAGTGGCGCGTGACGGAGTGTTCCCTCGGCTCATCTCGAAAGGCTACGCCACACTTATGGCAGGTGTACGCGATCGTTTCTTCCTTTGGCATGAGCCCCTTCTAACTGGACTTGCGGGTCGGACCCAGAGGGAAAGCAGTAACCCCTGTAGATAAAGCCTCTGACCTGCCTGGCGTTTCTCGGACCAGTTAAAACCTGAGAGCATGCCCTCCGGAGAGCCGGAGGAGCGATGCGAAAGAGCAAGTTCACGGAAGAGCAGATGGTGAAGATGCTTCGCGAGGCGGACAAGGTGCCGCTCGCGGAGGTGGCCAAGAAGCATGGAGTCAGCGAAGCGACGCTGTACACGTGGCGGAAGCGCTTCGGGACGATGACCGCGACTCTGCGCCGCCGCTCTCACTTATCGATCGGACGGAGCAGTACGGTAAAGACGACGTTGACCCGACCTGGAATGCCGGAGACACTATGTACGTCCAACGAGAGTTCAGAACCGTGCTGGCGCGCAACGAGATCAGCGACATACAGCCCGTTACCAGAACCTTCACCATCCGACGATCCACGGACGCCCTTCAACAGGATGTTCCGAGAGAGCGGCGCATTCGGTTCCGCAACGTTCCGCACTTCGATCGCAAAGCGCCCACCCATGCCGTAAATCGGCCGAAACTCGATCTTTATCTGAGTTCCCGGAACGGCATATTTGGTCGCATTTTCAATTAAAACCGACGCGAGAATAGGGAACGTTTTGTCGCATGCGGCGATCCGCGGCGAAAAGCCGGGCGGCGCCCAGAGGTAGATATCCTTCCACCGATCACGGTAGATTCGTGCGCACTTGTCGAAAATGCGATAAGGCTCGCACTCATTCCTTAGAGGAAGGGTCGCCAAAGACTCATTTGCAAGAAGTTCGATCACCTCGAACTGTTGTGACATGAGTTCAGACGCCTTCCAGATGCTTACAAATTCTTTGGTCGCCCGGTCGGGATCGGAGGGAGACTCGGCCCGACATATTCTCTCTGCCGTTTGTTTGACCGTTCGGTTCAATTTCCTGATCTCATGCAACGCCATCGACTGCTGCTTGACAGCGCGATGCTCGATGTCATCCAGTTGCGATTGTGCGGCCCGAAGAGACTCGGCGGCTAGGCGCACGGACTCTCGACTAACCTTGAGATCGGGATGGTGCTTTGCAGCGCTCTTTTCGGCTGCGCCGCCGACGCGAGGAAATGGGACAAACCCGGTGAGCGCGACTGTGACCGGACCGATCGCAACCAAGTACGAAGACAGGCCAAAAGGGCATTGGACGAAGACTTCATTTCCCGTCGGCAAAGTCCGCAACCTCTCGTAGTGTTGCCTGCACTTGTCAGTGGCTTCAAAGTGTCGGTCGCAAAGTTTAGACGTCACGACGGAAAAGCCCGGCGTAGGCGCCGCAATGTGTGCGAGGTCGACAACAGGAAGGTGAGCTAGCTTCAAGGGGATTTGTCTTACTGCCCGCCACCGCCGGCAAGGGCTTTCGCCCCTAGTTCGATGAGTTTGCCAAGAACTGTCATCGCGGCAGCCTTTGCCTCGTCGCTATTCAGTAGGGCGGCAACATAATCCGCGAGCGCCTTCTTTTTCTTTCCGTTTCGAACGGCTTGAACAAACTTCGCTTGAAGGTCTGTGTCCGTCTTCGAACCAGTCACGATACCCGTCGCAACAAGGAGACCTCGCCAGAGGTTGTCCAGGCTCATCGATTTGCGCAGGGCATTTTCGATGATCTCGAGGGAGTCGCCGATTCCCGCATCCTTCGCCAGGACCCCGTCCGTTAGCCGATAAAAGTCGGCGTGTCCCGAAAAGAGCGGTTTCGATGTGTAGGAAAGAACAATAACCGAAGGGTTGACCCGCTTGAGATGCCGCAGAATCGCGAGGCCCTCATCCTTTCCCAGAGTTCGGCCCACGCCTGAGAAGTCTAAGATCACGAGATCATAGAGCATCTTTTCGAGCAGTTGGAGGCCGGCCTTATCAACGTCTTTCATATAGCCGACGGAAAACCCAGCCTGCTCAAGGTCAGCTCGCAGGCGCGGTTCCTCGTCATCGATGATGAGGATCCTGCTGCGTCTGATGAGCTCATCTCTGGTCAAAGTGACCGAAAGATCGGCGAGTTTTGGCTTACTGAAGAGCATCCAAAGAGCGGGCCTCCGTGTTTATCGTAGACGCGTCTTTCCACACCGGTCAATCGCTTTGTCGCAATGACAGACTCGCTTCGCCGTGATGTTTGCCGAGGAGCGCCCCGCGCTGCGGCCGCTGCCGCAGACCCGGATGGGCCACAGCACGATCCTGATGACCATGCGCTACAGCCACCTGGCGCCCGAGCAACACCGGCTGTTCGTCGATCGGGGTTAGCCAGGTCCCGATGGCGTGAACGGCCAAAAGCGGACGGTCGCTATCAATGAATCGGGAGACAATCACGCCGACCCACCCACTACCCTGCTGGAGACAAGGTCATGACCACCATCGATACCAAGCCAGTTGTTTTGCGCGTGTTCTACGTCGGCGAGCATGACGTCCATCTGACGCTGTTACAGACGAATGGCATCCCGCTCATCTGGGATGATACCCGCAACGACTATGCGGACGACTTGAAGTCGTCCAACCCGTTCACGCGCTTGATCGCACAAGCAGTGACTGCGCTCAAAATTAAGCTCTCGGGCCGCCGCCAGAACGTGGTCGAGGGCAAGCGAGACATCGTCACCCGTCCATTACAGGACCTGGCGGACGTCGTAGGTGTATACCGGAAGCAATGTGACGGGTTGCCGTTCGAGGTCCACGTCTTCGAGGAACGCGTCCCCATGTCGGAGGACTACCCGTCACCGCAATCCGACGAGCCGACGAAGACGGAGCAAGGTCCAGGAGGGGTCACCTACCAGCACTTCCGGAGGTAGCCGTTCGAACTCAAGCGGCGCCGCTTAAGAAACGCGCCGCTCTCAACTAGTTGGTGCTGGTGACCCCATCGGGAATTGAACCCGAGATTTCGCCGTGAGAGGGCGACGTCCTAACCGCTAGACCATGGGGCCGCTATTCAGTTTTCAGTTCGGGGACAAGGATTCGAACCTTGATAGCCACATCCAGAGTGTGGCGTCCTGCCATTAGACGATCCCCAATCACGTACCCCCGCCGCTCCGGAAGGCGGGACGCACATATCTAAAGAGGCGGCGGCCGGCTGTCAAGCCCGCGAAATCCGTCGACGATTCGGGTTTGGCGGATCCCCGGTTTCATGGTAGCGATTGAAGGCTCGGGAGAGACCCGCCGCATGGAGCTATCCTTCTGGGCCGCCACCGACGTAGGTAAGAAGCGCGAGGCGAACGAGGACAACTTCCTCGTCGACAAGAAGCTCTCGCTCTTCGTCGTGGCCGACGGCATGGGCGGGCATGCGTCAGGCGAGGTCGCCTCGCAGCTGGCCGTGCACGAGTTCCGCAACGCGGCTGACGCGGGGCGTGAGCTGCATCGAGCACTACGCCAAGGCCGACGGGAAGACCGCGCCGCCCGAGATCCTGTCGATGCTGGAGAACGCCATCCAGACGGCCGGGCAGACCATCTACCAAAAAGGGGTCGCCGAGCCGGAGAAGCGCGGGATGGGGACCACCTGCTCGGCCCTGCTGATCGCCGGCGATCGCGGCTTCATCGCCCACGTCGGCGACAGCCGGATCTACATGCTGCGCGCCGGGCAAGTGGTCCAGCTGACCGAGGACCACTCGCTGATGAACGAGCTCATCAAGCGCGGCCGCGTGACCAAGGAGGGGTTCGAGACCTCCCCGTACAAGCAGTACAAGAACGCGGTCACCCGCGCGGTCGGCGTCTACGAGACGGTCCAGCCCGACACGATCGACTTCGAAATCCTCCCCGGCGACCAGTTCCTGCTCTGCTCGGACGGCCTGCACGCCTACCTGAACGACACGCGGATCATCGATTCGCTCAAGGGCGACGACGTCAAGCTGCTCCCCAAGAAGTTCATCGACCTGGCCAACGCCGGGGGCGGCCACGACAACATCACGGCGATCGTCATCCGCGTCGAGGGGGCCGAGGCCGTCGCCGGCGCGCCGGCCGACGATCGCGCCGCGGAGCTGGCGCGCAAGGTCGACGTGCTGCGGAAGATGCCGCTCTTCCGGCACCTCATCTACAAGGAGATCCTGCGCGTCCTCAACGTCACCCAGGTGCGCGAGTACGCGCCGGGCGAGGAGATCCTCAAGGAGGGGACGACCGGGGACGACATGTTCGTGCTCCTGCGCGGCAAGATCCGGCTGCACAAGAACGACGCGTTCATCACCCACCTCGAGCCCGGGTCGCACATCGGGGAGATGGCGCTCATCGATCGCCGCCAGCCCCGCTCGGCCAGCGCGACCGCCGAGGAGCGGTCCCGTGTGCTATCGCTCAGCCGGAGAGACTTTTACGAGATCATTCGCAAGGAGCCGCAGCTGTCGACCAAGTTGCTCTGGGCATTCACCCAGGTGCTGGCCGACCGTCTGCGCAAGACCACGGCGGAGTTATCGGGGGCTCGATTGGAGGCGGGGGCTGAGGATTTGACCGCCGACATCATGTTCGAGGAGTGACCACCGATGTCCGACCAGTTCCGTATCGAGACCGATTCGCTCGGTAACGTCGAGGTTCCGTCTGCCGCGCTCTACGGCGCGCAGACCCAGCGCGCCTACCAGAACTTCCCGGTCAGCGGCCTGCGCCTCCCCCGCCGCGTGATCCGCGCGCTGGCGCTCGTGAAGAAGGCCGCCGCCGAGGTGAACCGCGACAGCGGCAAGCTGGACGCCAAGCTGGCCGACGCCATCATCAAGGCGGCGCACGAGGTGGCCGCCGGCCAGCACGACGACAACTTCGTGGTCGACATCTTCCAGACCGGGTCGGGCACCTCCAGCAACATGAACACCAACGAGGTGATCTCGAACCGCGCCATCCAGATCCTGGGCGGCGTGGTCGGCAGCAAGAAGCCGGTTCACCCCAACGACCACGTCAACATGGGGCAGTCGTCGAACGACGTCTTCCCGACGGCGGTCCACATCGCCGCCGTCGAGGCGATGGAGCGCGATCTGCTCCCGTCGCTGGAGGCGCTGGAGGGGGCGCTCACCGCCAAGGCCAAGGCGTTCGACCACATCGTGAAGATCGGGCGCACCCACCTGATGGACGCGGTGCCGATCCGCCTCGGGCAGGAGTTCGCCGGCTACGCGCAGATGCTGACCAACACCATCCGCCGCGTGAAGGCGGCGACCGGCGCGGCGGCGGAGCTGGCGCTGGGCGGGACCGCCGTCGGCACCGGCCTCGGGTCGGAGCCGTCGTTCGCCCCCAAGGTGATCGGCATCATCTCCAAGGAGATCGGCATTCATCTGAAGCAGGCGCCCAACCTGTGCGAGGCGCTGTCGGCGCGCGACGGCCTCGTGGAGGCGTCGGGGGCGCTCCGCTCGGCGGCGGTCAGCCTGACCAAGGTGGCCAACGACATCCGCTGGCTGGGCTCGGGGCCGCGCTGCGGGATCGGGGAGATTCACCTGCCGGATTTGCAGCCGGGCAGCTCGATTATGCCCGGGAAGGTGAACCCGGTTATGTCCGAGATGCTACTGATGATCTGTGCGCAGGTCATCGGGAACGACGCCACCGTCGGGTGGGGCGGTGCTGCGGGCAACTTCGAGCTCAACGTGATGATCCCCGTGATCGCCTACAACCTGCTGCACTCCATCGGCATCCTGGCCAACGGCTGCCGGCTGTTCGCCTCGCGCTGTGTCGAGGGGATCGAGCCGAACGAGAAGCGCTGCAACGAGCTCATCGAGCAGAGCCTGGCCATGGTGACGGCCCTCAACCCGCGCATCGGCTACGACGCCGCGGCGGCCATCGCCAAGGAGTCGGTCAAGACCGGGAAGACGGTGCGGGAGCTCTGTCTGGAAAAAAATGTGCTCCCCGCCGACGAACTGGCGCGACTTCTCGACGCCCGGTCGATGACCGGGCACTAGAGGACTGCATCCGAATGCCGGGGATCCAAAAAAAGCGATCCCCCCGCACTCATTTTTCGTCCGAGCCCCCATTAAGAAGACGAAAGGAATCACCCTATGCAGTCACTCCTTCGCAGCCAGGTTTCGGGATGGGTGGGGTTCGCCGGCGCCGCCGGCGCGCTGGTGACCGTTTTGACGCTGTCGGGCTGTCCCGGCACGCTCGACCCGTCGATGTTCAACACCGGAACCGGGGGTGGCACCGCGACCGGCGGGAGCGGGAGTGGGACGGGGGGCAGCAACCCGACGGGCGGAGCGACCGGAACCGGCGGCATGGCCTCGTCCAACTGCACCGGCGGCAACGACGGCGCCACCATCGTGACGCAGAACTGCGCGACGACCTTCTGCCACATCCCGGGCTCGGGCAACGACGGCACGGCCGGTGGCCTCGACCTCACCGTCGACGCCAACATCGGCTCGCGCCTGGTCGGCGTCACGTCGGTGGGAACGGCACCAACGGATGTCGATGTGCATGGGTAACTCGACGCCGTACCTCGACGCCAATTCAACCCCCGCCACGGGTCTCCTCATCGACAAGGTCACGATGAGTCACCCCCCGTGCGGCGCCCAGATGCCTTTCGGCTCCATTCCATTGTCGGCCTTGCAGCAGACCTGCCTGAAACAGTGGGCGCTGACGCTGACGTCGCCATGACGATGACCGACCCTCGAGCACCCATGCGCGGTCAAGTTTCGAAATGGGTTGGGCTCGCCGGCACCACCGGAGCGGTCATGTCCGCCTTGATGCTCTCGGGCTGCCCCGGCACGCTCGACGTGAATGAATTTTCCATGACCGGCTCCGGGGGAAACACGGCGACCGGCGGGACCGGAGGGGGCAACCCGACGGGCGGAGCGACCGGCACCGGCGGCACGGCCTCGTCCAACTGCACGGGCGGCAACGACGGCGCCACCATCGTGACGATGACCTGCGCGACCCAAGGTTGCCACGACCCCACGGGAGCCCCCTTCTCCGGCAGCCTCGACCTGACGGTCAACTCCAGCATCGGCTCGCGCCTCGTTGGTGTGATGGCTTCGCAGCCGACCGGCACCAACATGGCGGCGTGCACGAGCCAGACGGAGCCGTATCTGGCTGCCACGAATCCGGTCACCGGCCTCCTCATCGACAAGATCAAGCCCACCTACCCTTGCGGCTCCCGGATGCCGTACGCCGGCCTGCCCCTCTCCACGACACAACAGAACTGCCTGATCCAGTGGGCGACGACGCTGACGTCGCCATGACGATGAACGACCCCTCGATGAAAGCTCGAATGAAAGGCGCCATGGTCTCCAGAACCCAGTTCCCGCAGCGCACGGTCGGTCGTCAGCAGCCCCACGAAGGTCTCGTCCGGGCGGCCGCCCGATGAGCGGGGTTGCGCCGGCGCGGGTTTCACTGCTGGTCTCGCTGCTGCCTTTCGCCCTCCTCCTCTCGTCGGCCGCGGCCGAGGCGGCGGGCGGCAAGCGCGTCGGCGTCCCCAAGTTCGAGGGGGCGCAGGAGGCGCTGGTCCGCAAGGAGGTCATGAAGGTGCTGAAGTCGCACGGCTTCGAGGTGGTGGGCTCGCGCGCGATGGCGGACGCCATCAGCAGCACCGGCGCCAGCCTCGACGCCGACGACGGCCTCAAGACGCTGGCCAAGGAGCTGGCGCTGTCGGCCATCGTGACCGGCGAGGTCGGACCGAAGCGGGCCAAGATCGTCGTCCACGACGGCGGCGAGGGGTCGATCCTGGGCGACGGCTCGTTCAGCGGCGCCAACCCGCGCAAGCTGGGGACCGAGGTGGGGCTGACGTTCTGGAAGAAGCTCGGCCCCGACGTCGGCCGCGGGCACGTCCCGTCCGGCGCCAAGAAGCCGTCCGCGGCCGCGGCGGCCGAGGATGAGACGGGCGCTGCGGAGGGGGGCGAGGCCGAGGCGGCGCCGGCCAAGCCCAAGGACGATTCGGCCTCCGAGGCGGCGGCCACCTCCGACGAGGCGGCGCCGGTGAAGAAGAAGAAGTCCAAGGTGAAGATGGAGGAGGCGCCCGAGGAGGCCTCGGCCCCGTCTGCCCCCTCGGGACGCGCCTGGCTCGACTTCGAGCTGGGGATGGGCGGGTACAACCGCAGCCTGACGTTCAACCAGAACCTCAGCCCCACGCCTGCTCTCCTACACGCTCGGCGTGGGACCGATCGCCGTGGCGAACGTGGTGATGTACCCGCTCGATCCGCTGATGGGCGGCCTGCTCGGCAACATCGGCCTCGAGGCGGAGATCCAGCAGGGGTTCGCCATCTCGTCGACGCTGGTGAACAACGGCGTGTCGACCACCTACAAGGACGTCGTGCACGACTACGCGGGCGGCGGCCGCTACCGCTTCACCTTTGGCGCCGCCAACGATGTCTACCTCTCGTTCACCGGCGGCGAGGACGCCTTCACCTTCACCGGGCGAAGCTCGGCGAGCATGCTCAACATCCCCGACACCATCTACCACTACATTCGGCCCGGCGCAGGCGTCCACCTGGATGTGGGCGGCGGACTCTCCTTCGCCCTCGCCGGCGGATACCGCGATCGTCCTCAACAACGCCGGCCCGCAGTTCCTGCAGTTCTTCCCCCATTCGACCGTGGCGGGCGCCGACGCCGAGCTCGAGGCCCGCTACGCGCTCTCCCCGATGTTCCAGGTGCGCGCCGGCGTGGAGTGGCGCCGCTACTGGTTCGCGATGCATTCGCAGCCCAGCGACGTCAACATCAAGGGCGCCTTCATCGCGGGCGGCGCGGTCGACCAGTCGTTCGCCTTCACGGCGCGCATCGCGATCCTGATCGGCAGCAGCAGCGTCGCCAAGACGGAGGGGGGCGCCGAGGAGGCACCGCCGCCACCGCCGCCGAACCCCAAGGGGCGCGGGCACAAGTCGACCGACGAGGAGAGCGGCGACGACTCTGAAGGAGCGGCCCCCTCCGTCGAGTAGGCGGCGGCCGCGAGACGGGTGGCGACGCCGACGCGCGCCCTGATTCACCTCGACATGGACGCGTTCTACGCGTCGGTCGAGCAGCGCGACGACCCTGCCCTGCGCGGGCGGCCGGTCATCGTCGGCGGTCACGCCCACCGCGGCGTCGTGCTGGCGGCCTCGTACGAGATCCGCCCGTTCGGCGTGCGGAGCGCGATGCCGATGGCCCAGGCGCTGCGGCTCTGCCCCGACGCCCTGGTGGTGCGCCCGCGCTTCGACGTCTACGCCGACGTCAGCGCGCGCATGTTCGACATCCTGCAGACGGTGACGCCGCTCTACGAGCCGCTCTCGCTCGACGAGGCGTTCCTGGACGTCACCGCCTCGCGCAGCCTCTTCGGCGCGCCGGCCGAGATCGCCCGGCAGCTGCGGGGCCGCATCGCCGACGAGCTGGGGTTGCCGTCCTCGGCCGGGATCGCGGCGTGCAAGCTGGTCGCCAAGATCGCGTCCGATCTGGCCAAGCCGAACGGCCAGCTGGAGGTGCCGGCCGACGCCGGCGCCGCTTTTCTCGCCCCGCTGCCGGTGGCGCGGCTGCCCGGCATCGGCCCCAAGAGCGCGAAGATCTTCGACGCGATGGGGATCGCCACCGTCGGCGAGCTGGCGGCCAAGGGGCTGGCGTTCCTCGAGCAGCGGTTCGGGCCGGGCGGCCGCGATCTGTGGGAGCGCGCGCAGGCGATCGACCCGCGCCCGGTGATCGCCGATCGCGACGCCAAGAGCGTCGGCGCCGAGGAGACCTTCGACGAGGATCTGACCGGGGCCGAGGCGCTGCGGCCGCGCGTCCACGCCCAGGCGCTGCGGGTGGCGCACCGGCTGCGGCGCGCGGGGCTGCGCGCCCGCACCGTGCAGCTCAAGCTCAAACGCAGCGACTTCACGCTGGTGACCCGCCGCGTGACGCTGGACGAGCCGACCGACGACGGCCAGGCGATCTACCGCGAGGCCGCGCGCCTGCTCGAACGCGAGCCGCCCCGCCCCACCCGCCTCAGCGGCGTGTCGGCCCAGAACCTGGTGCCCACCGCGGCCCCCCAGCTGGGCCTCTTCGCGCCCCCGCCCCGCGCCGCCGACACGCTCAACCGCGCCCTCGACGAGATCACCAGGCGCTTCGGCACCGCCGCCATCACCACCGGCGACGTCGCCGCCAGCACGCGCGACGATCCGACGCTGCGCGCCCCCCCGCCCGACGAGATCGGCCGCCCGAAGCGCTGACCGCGTCAGGCGGCGGGCCACTCGCCCCTAGGGCACGCGGAGGCCGTGTGGCAACATCGCACCGTCGATGAAAGCCACCATGGTCTCGTCCAGAACCGAGCTTCTGCAACGAACGGCGCGGGTTTCGCCGCTGGTCATCGCGCTGCTGCTCTCCTCGGCCACCGCCGAGGCCGCGGGCGAGCGGATCGGCGTTCCCAAGTTCAAGGGGGCGCAGGAGGCGCTGGTTCGCAAGGAGGTGATGCACGCGCTGAGGGCGCACGGCTTCCAGCTGGTGGGCGCGCGCCGGATGGCGGACGCGATGAGCAGCACCGGCGCCGGCCTCGAGTCCGGCGATGACCGCAAGAAGCTGGCCAAGGAGCTGGCGCTGTCGGCCCTCGTGACCGCCGAGATCGGACCCAAGCGCGCCAAGATCGTCGTCCACGACGGCGGAGATGGCGCGAGCCTGGGCGAGGCCTCGTTCAGCGCCGCCAACCCGCGCAAGCTGGCGCACGAGGTGAAGCTGACGTTCTGGAGGAAGCTCGGCGCCGACGTCGGCCGCGGGCATGTCCCGGCCGGCGCCAAGAAGCAGTCGAAGACCTCGGGCGCCGCGGAGCCCGAGGAGGAGGAGAACGCCGAGGAGGGCGAAGCCGGGACGTCCAAGTCCAAGGACGAGACCTCCGCCGCCGGGGAGGCCGCCCCGGAGAAGGCGCCCGCGCCGAACAAGAAGCCCGAAGAGGCGCCGCCCAAAGAGCCCTCGACGCCGTCCGTCCCCTCGGGGCGCCCCTGGCTCGACTTCGAGCTGGGGATGGGCGGCCTCAACCGCAACCTGACGTTCAGCCAGAGCGTCACCCCGGGTCTGCTCGCCTACGAGCTGGGCGTGGGACCGATCGCCGTCGCGAACGTGGTGATGTATCCGCTCGACCCGCTGGTCGGCGGCTTGCTCGGCAACATCGGCCTCGAGGCGGAGATCCAGCAGGGCTTCGCCATCTCGTCGACGCTGACGAGCAACGGCACGACGACCACGTACCCGAGCGTCGTGCACGACTACGCGGGCGGCGCGCGCTACCGCATCCCGTTTGCCGCCGACGACGACGTCTACCTCTCGGCCACCGCCGGCGAGGACGCCTTCACGTTCACCGGGCGAAGCGGCATGCCCGCCCTCGAGAGCCCGGACACCATTTACCACTACGTTCGCCCCGGTCTGGGACTCCATCTCGCGCTCGCGGGCGGCCTCTCCCTCGCGCTCGGCGGGGGGTACCGCGTCGTCCTCAACCACGGCGGCCCGCAGTTCCATTCGTCGCAGTTCTTCCCCAAGGCAAACGTGGCGGGCGCCGACGCCGAGCTCGAGGTTCGCTACGCCCTCTCGTCGCGGTTCCAGGTGCGCGCGGGCCTCGAATGGCGCCGCTACTGGTTCGCGCTGAACACGCAGCCCGGTGACACGTTCGTCGCGGAGGGCGCCGTCGACCAGTCGTTCGCCTTCACGGCGCGCATCGCGATCCTCATCGGCAGCAGCAGCGTCCCCACGACGGAGGGGGGCGCCGAGGAGGCACCGCCGCCGCCAGCCCCGTCGAACCCCAAGGGGCGCGGGCACAAGTCGTCCGACGAAGAATCCGGCGGCGACAGCGACTCCGAACGGACGACCCCCTCGTCAGACGAGTAGGGGGTCAGTCCCAGGTGGTGCGCATGGCGAAGCGCTCGATCGCGAAGGGCGCCAGGTCGATCGGCGCCTGACCGGTGGCGATCAGCTCGGCGATCGCTTGCGCGGTGATCGGGGCCAGCAGGATCCCGTTGCGGAAGTGGCCGGTGGCGAGGACCAGGCCGCGCACGCGCGTCGCGCCCAGCACCGGCAGGTGATCCTCGGTGAAGGGACGGAAGTTGGACCAGGAGGCCGTGACGGGCGCGTCGCCCAGCGCGGGGATGAGCGTGCGGGCCAGCGTCAGGATCGCGGCCAGGCCGCCGACGGTGACCTCCTTGCGGAAGCCGGCCATCTCGACGGTGCTGCCGGCCAGGACCGTGCCGTCGCGGCGCGGGACCAGGTAGCCGCCGGGCGCCGAGACGACGTGACGGAAGAGCGGCGGGCGGGTCTCGATCGACACCAGCTGGCCGCGCGCCGGGCGGACGACCGTCGGCGGGCACGCCTGCCCCCTCGACCAGGCCCGACCAGCTGCCGGCGGCGACGACCACCACGCCGGCGGGCAGCACCTCGCCGTCGAGCTCGACGCCGGTGACGGCGCCCTTGTCGATCAGCACGCGGCGCACGTAGCGTCCGGTGAGGAAGCGCGCGCCCGCGCCGGCCGCCGCCTGCGAGAACGCGCGGGCGAGCTCGCGCGCGACCGACCTGCGCGTCGTCGGTGAAGGCGAGCGCCGCGCGCACGGCCGGACCGAGCGCCGGCTCGCGCGCGCGCGCCGCCGTCGCCCGAGAGCTGCTCGACGCGCAGCCCGCGCGCGAGCTGCCAGGCGCGCCGCGACGAGAGCGCCGCCTCGCCCGCCTCGTCGAAGCGCCACCGCCAGGACGCCGGAGCGGTCGTACCCGACGTCGATGCCGGTCAGCTCGCGCAGCTCCGCCGCCAGCGCCGGGTAGAGCGCGCGGCTCTTGAGCCCGAGCTCGAGCAGCGGGCCCGGCCCCTCGGCCTCCATCTGCGGGCCGAGGATGCCGGCGGCCGCGCTCGACGCCTCGGCGCCGGGGATGCCGCGCTCGATGACCGTCACGCCGAGCCCGCGCTGGGCGAGCCGCAGCGCGATCGCCGAGCCCATGATGCCGCCGCCGATGATGGCGACGTCGGTCGCGGCGTTGCTCCGCTTCGTGGGCGCCCGTTCCCATCAGATCCCGTCCGTGGGGGCGGCGGTGCGCTGCAGCTTCCCCTCGAGCGACTTGGAGATCCAGACCTTGTTCTGGGCGTCGACGATCAGCGTCGCGCAGTCCGGATACGAATCGACCAGCTCCATCCCCTTCTTCGGGCCGAGGATGAAGACCGAATCGTCGAGCGCGTCGGCCAGGAAGGCGTTGGGCGCGAAGATCGTCACCTCGCGTGAGGCCGTCGCCGGGTAGCCGGTCTTGGGGTCGATGATGTGGTGGTAGCGCCGGCCGTTGAGCACGAAGCCGCGCTCGTAGTCGCCGGCCGTCGAGAAGGCGTGGTCCTGGATCGGCATGCGCGCGATGATGTCGCGCGGCCCGCCGCGCGGATCGCGCACGCCGACCATCCAGCTCGCGCTCCCCTTGCGGCCGGCGACGAAGAGATCGCCGCCCGCCTGCACCATGAAGTTCTCGAGGCCCGCCGCGCGCAGCACCGCCGCGCAGCGATCGACGGCGTAACCCTTGGCGATGCCGCCGAGGCCCATCCGCATGCCGGCCCGCCGCAGCTTGACCGTCCCCGCCTTGGCGTTCGACCAGCACGTCGCGCCAGTTGATGAGCTTGCGGCGCTCGGCGATCTCCTCGGGCAAGGGGATCGTCTTGTCCATGTCCTCGTCGAACTTCCAGAGGCCGTGCATCGCCGCGAAGGTGATGTCGAACGCGCCCTCGGAGCGGCGGGACATCTCGAGCGACTTTTCGATCACCTCGATCGTCTCGGCGCTGACCTTGACCGGCTTCTTCCCGGCCGCCTTGTTGATGCGGACGATGTCGCTCTCCGGCTCGCCCGGCCGCTCCCAGTCGGTCATCAGCTTTTCGACCCGCCGGATCTCGTCGTAGGCGGCCGCGAAGGCATGCTCGGCCTTGTCGGGGTCGGACGTGTACGCCGAGAACGTCACCTCCGTCCCCATCGCCGGGAACGTGCGGGCCACCACGCGCGCGGGCGCAGGCGGCGCGACGACAGAGGGCGCGGCTTGCGCGACGAGCGCGCCCAGCGCCCAGAATGAAAGAGCTCCGCTCAACACGCGGCAGACCATAGCACCGCGTCGCCCAGAGGCGAGCAGCGACAAGCAACAAGCGAGCGCGCGCTACTTGGCGGCCAGTTCCTTGGCCACGCTCACCACGTGCGCCGCCGGTGATCCCCAGCTCCTTCATGACCTCCGCGCCCGGCGCCGACAGCCCGAAGCGGTCAATCCCGATCGTGGCGCCGTCGAGGCCGACGTAGGGCGCCCAGGTCGAGCTGACCGTCGCCTCGATGGCGACGCGGCGCCGGCAGGCGCGGGGGAGCACCTCCTCGCGGTACGCCGCCGGCTGGCGATCGAAGCGCTCGAAGCACGGCAGGCTGACCACGCGCGTCCCCGGCCCGAGGCTCTCCGCGGCCGCCGAGCGCGTGCTGGAGCTCGCTGCCGGCCGACAGCAGGATCAGGTCGAGCGGCGCGCTCTCCTTCTTGGCGACGTAGCCGCCCTTGAGCGCGCCCTCGCGCCGCGCCTTCACCGGGATGCTCTCCAAGCAGCGGGACGTTCTGCCGCGTGAGCGCCAGCAGCGTCGGACCGTCGGTGCGGTCGAGCGCGGCCACGAAGGCGCCCGCGGTCTCCTCGGGATCGGCCGGGCGAATGACGTCCAGGTTGGGGATCACGCGCAGCCCGGGGATCGTCTCGACCGGCTCGTGCGTCGGTCCGTCCTCGCCGACGCCCACGCTGTCGTGCGTGAAGACGTAGATGACCGGCAGGTGGGAGAGCGCCGCCAGCCGGATGGAGCCGCGGCAGTAGTCGGCGAAGACCAGGAAGGTCGCGCCGCTCGGGCGGAAGATCCCGTGCACCGCGATGCCGTTCAGGATGGCGCACATGCCGTGCTCGCGGATCCCGAACCGGATGTTGCGCCCGGTGCGGTGGCCCGGATTGAAGTCGTCGTTGCCGGCCTTGAGATCGCCGATGTAGTTCAGCGTCGAGCCGTAAAGATCGGCGCTGCCGCCGATGAGCAGCGGGACCTTCGCGGCCAGCGGCTGCAGCACGTCCTGCCCCGCCTTGCGCGTGGCGATCTTGGTCGCCGCGGGGAACTCGGGGATCGCGGCCAGCAGCGCCGCCACGTCGGGCGTCCGCTTGGCCGTCCCCTCGGGGAGATTGCGGACCTCGGCCCGCGAGGTCGCCAGCTCCTCGGCCAGCTTGGGGTTCTTGGCCTTCCAGGCGTCGAAGACCTTGGTCCAGCTCGCGTGGGCGGCGGCCAGCTTCTTCTCGCGGGCCGCGAAGAACGCGCGCACCTCCGGCGCGACGAAGTACGGCTCCGGCGGCAACCCCAGGCCCTTGCGCGCCGCCTCGGCGAACTTCGCCCCGCCCTCGCCGTGCGCCTTCTGCGTCCCCTCGACCTCGGGGATCCCCCGGCCGATGAGCGTCTTGGCGATGATCAGCTGCGGCTTGCCGCTGCCCGCCCTCTTGGCGCGCACGAAGGCGGCGAAGAAAGCC
Source organism: uncultured Pseudomonadota bacterium (assembly GCA_963819375.1). Lineage (GTDB taxonomy): Bacteria > Myxococcota_A > Polyangia > Fen-1088 > Fen-1088 > JADGRB01. Next base: position 1,475,079 of record CAWFVU010000002.1, read on the forward strand.
TCCATCTCGTGGCCGTCGACCGTCTGGACGTCGAACCCGAGCGCCTCGAACCGCTTGGCCGTGTCCTCGCTCTGGCGTCTCCTTGGCCATCGCGTCGAGCGTGACGGCGTTCGAGTCGTAGATGAGGATCAGGTTGTCGAGCTTCTGGTGGCCGGCGAAGGCGAGCGCCTCCATCGCGACCCCCTCCTGCATGCAGCCGTCGCCCGCCAGGCAGACGATGTGGTGATCGAAGATGGTGTGCTCCGCGGTGTTGAAGCGGGCCTCCGCCATCTTGGCGCCGACCGCCATGCCGACCGCGTTGCCGATCCCCTGGCCGAGCGGGCCGGTCGTCGTCTCGACGCCGCTCGGCGCGTGGGTCAGCTCCGGGTGACCCGGGCGTCTTCGAGCCGAGCTGCCGGAAGCGCTTGATCTCGTCGAGCGTGATGTCGCGGTAGCCGCTGAGGTGCAGCCAGGCGTAGAGGAACATCGAGCCGTGCCCGGCCGACAGCACGAACCGGTCGCGGTTCAGCCACCCCGGCTGCGCCGGGTCGTAGCTGAGCGCGTGCCCAAAGAGCACCGCGCCGATCTCGGCGCAGCCGAGCGGCAGGCCGAGGTGCCCGCTTTGACTCGCGACGACCGCGTCGATCGCCAGACCCCGCGCCATGGTGGCCGCCTGGGAGAGAATTGGTTCGGGAAGCTCGCTCATTTGGGGCGCGCAGTCTAGCTGGAGCGCGCCGCCTGCGGTAGCGAGATCCTGGTTACGATCAAAGCTTGGTGACCGGCGGACCCGCCGCCGGAAATCCTCCCCGATGGTCTCCAATCCTGGATGGCATGACCCGTCCCGGCTGTCCGTTCGAGTCGAAATGGTGTCACACCAGACATCCGCCGAATCAAATGGACACGCCACGCAACCCGTCGCCACCCGCGCCGAAAACCAAACATGCGCGGAATCAAGCGGGGACGGACGCGGCAGATGCGGCTGCCGATCGCGGCGGCCAGAACGTGGGGCGGTGCTCGCAAGGGGGCGGGCCGAAAGCCGCGCGGCCGACCCGCGCAGCGACCTGCGATGCCCCACGTCACCCGCCCCAAGGTTGACCCGCGCTTCCCGGTGCAGGTCACCATCCGAGCAACGCCCGGGCTACCGTCGCTTCGCTCGCCACGCGCTGTTCGGAGCACTCCGACGCGCCATCGCCCGGGCGTCGGTCGATCGCTTCCGGGTGATTCACTTCTCGATCCAGCAAGACCACGCCCACTTCATCGTCGAGGGCGATGAGGCGCGCCGTGCCCGCGGTGGCGTGCACGGGCTCGCCATTCGATTGGCGCTCGCCGTCAACCGCGTCCTGGGACGCAAGGGGAAGGTCGTCGGCGATCGGTACCACGCCCGACCCCTGAGGACGCCGCGCCAGATGCGGTCGAGCATGGTCTACGTGCTGCTCAACTTCCGGAAGCATCTCCGCGCCCCCGCGTGCATCAATCCGCGGAGCTCCGGGCTGCATTTTTCGGGGTGGCAGGCCACCCCGGCGGTCACGGACGTTGCGCCGGCCACGGTCCAACCCGGCACCTGGATGGCGCGTATCGGCTGGCGGCGCGCGGGAGGACCGTTGCGGGTCGACGAACACCCGGCCGGGCTGACGCGACCGCCCAACTTGAATCCGCGGATGTTGAGGCGCGCGGGCCGCCCGAAGGGGCGACCGCCCAACTTGAATCCGCGGATGTTGAGGGCGAGCGGGCGCCCTGAAGGGGACGTCGCTTGAAGCGTGCCGCGTGAGTGTCCGTTCTTTCGAGGAACGCCGATCGATCCACAGGATGGAACGAACGATGAGAGGCCAGAACTAGGCCCCGCCGAGGGCCCGGAGCAGCGTCCCCGCGCGCGCGCCGGTCGCGCGCAACGTGACCACCCGACCACCGTCGGTCCCGATCTCGATCTCGATCGTCAGCCGCTCGGCCGGCGCGGCCTCCGGGAAGCGGTCGAGCCATTCGATCGCCACGGCGGCGCGATCGAAGGCGTCGGCGAGGCCCAGCTCGTCGAGCTCGCGCGGGTCGTTGATGCGGTAGAGGTCGGCGTGGACCAGCGGGACGCGGCCGGGGTGCTCGTTGACGAGCGCGAAGGTGGGGCTGGCGACGTGGCGCTCGGCGGGGACTTCCACCCCGCGCGCCACGCCCTGCACGAACGTCGTCTTGCCGGCGCCGAGCGGGCCGACCAGCGCCAGGACGTCGCCGGCCGCCAGCGCGCGCCCGAGCCGCTCGCCGATCGCCTGCAGATCGGCGGCGGTGGTCGCGTTCAGGATCAGCGCGTCCGGCATCGCGGCAAGGGGCTCAGGGGGTCAGAGCTTGATCTTCTCGAAGTGGACCAGATCGGCGAAGGCGGCGAAGCGCTCGCGGATCTGGGCCAGGTCGAGGCGCCTGAAGCGATCGAGGCTGAAGTCCTCGACGGAGAACGACGCCAGCACCGAGCCGAGGATCATCGCCGTGCGGATGGTGGCCGGGCTGGTGTCCCCCTCGCGGGCGATCCACCCCATGAAGCCGCCGCCGAACGAGTCGCCGGCGCCGGTCGGATCGACGACGTTCTCGATCGGGAAGGCCGGCGCCGCGAAGACGCCCCCCTCGTGAAACAGCAGCGCGCCGGCGTCGCCGCGCTTGATGACCACGGCGCGCGGGCCGAGCGCGCGGATGGCGCGCGCCGCCGCCGGGAGGTTCGCCTGCCCCGAGAGCTGGCGCGCCTCCTCGTCGTTGAGGAGCAGCATGTCGACCCGCTTGAGCAGGTTGAGCAGCTCGGGACGCTTCCCTTCGATCCAGAAGTTCATGGTGTCGCAGGCCACGAACTTCGGCTTGGACACCTTGGCCGGCCTTCTCCGCCTGCTCGAGCACGCTGAGCTGCAACACCGGATCGATGTTGGCCAGAAAGACATACGGCGAGTCGGCCCAGGCCGCCGGGGAGCTTGGGGCGAAACTCCGAGAAGACGTTGAGCTGCGTGTCGAGCGTGGTGCGCGTCGAGAAGTCGGGCGCGTAGACGCCCGACCAGCGGAAGGTCTTGCCCGGCACGCGCTCGAGCCCCGCCAGATCGACGGCGTGCGCCTCGAACAGCTTGGTGTGCGCGTCGGGGAAGTCGGTCCCGACCACGCCGGTGAGGCGCACCGGCGCCAGGAACGAGGCCGCCACCGAGAAGTACGAGGCGGCGCCGCCGAGCACGTCGGTCTTTTTTCCGGCGCGCGTCTCGACCGTGTCGAGGCCGATCGAATCCGACGACCAACAGAGGCGATGCAGAGGACGACATGTTCAGCTCTCTCTCCCGTGAAGTGCCCGCAGGCGTTGACGTGCCTCGGGCGTGATCGCCTCCGGCGCGGTGATAATGGCGGCAGCGGCGGCCTGCGCGCAACCGCAGGCCGCGGCGTGGGCGGCGTGGGCGGCGTGGATTGGCAGGCGGCGCACGATCTCCTTGGCGCCCGCCACGTTGGCGGTCAGCACGGCGATCACCGCCTGCGCGGTGACCGCCTCCTCCTCGGCGTGCCAGCAGTCGTAGTCGGTGACCAGCGCCAGCGAGGCGAAGCAGAGCTCCGCCTCGCGGCAGAGCTTGGCCTCGGTCACCGCCGTCATCCCGATGAGATCGGCGCCCCAGCTCCGGTGCAGAAATGACTCGGCGCGGGTGGAGAACTGCGGCCCTTCCATGCAGACGTAGGTGCCGCCGCGGTGAAGCCGCTTGCCGTCGCCCGCCGCGCGCGCGGTGAGCCGCGCGGCCGGCCGGCGCCTCGCGCACGCCCGTCTCGGCCGCCGCCGCGGCGACCGCGGCGCTGAACGCCGCGCAGGTCGGCTCGGCGAAGCTGACGTGGCCGACCGCCCCGTCGCCGAAGAAGGTCGAGGCGCGCCGGAAGGTCTTGTCGATGAACTGATCGGCCAGCACGAAGTCGCCGGGCGGCATCCCCTCGCGCAGCGAGCCGACCGCCGAGACCGACAGCACCTGCGTCGCTCCGGCCGCCTTCAGCGCGAAGACATTGGCGCGGTAGTTGATCTCCGACGGCGAGAAGCGATGTCCGGCCCCGTGCCGCGGCAGGAACAGCAGCCGCGCCTCGCCGAGCCGACCGCTGACGAGCGGCCCCGACGGCGCCCCGTACGGCGTCGACACCTCGTCCGCGCGCGCATCGACGAGACCGTCGATGTCGTAAAGCCCGCTGCCGCCGAGAACGCCGAGGATCATGTCTGACTCTTAGAAGTCGATGCTTCTAACACGCGCCCGCAAGCTGTGGGAGCATGACAGGCGGCCAATGGCGGACGGCGACTTCGTCGACTATCTGGTGGCGCACGGCGCCTACGCCGAGGCGGCGCGCGCCGCCGTCGGGCGCGGCGAGCTGGCCCGCGCCATCGCGCTCTACGAGCGGGTCTGGCGGTTCGCGGACGCCTGGCCGCTGGCGCTGACGCTGGGCGACCGGGCGCTGGCGGTGCGGCTGGCGCTGGACGCCAACCTGCCGGCGCAGGCCGCCGAGATCGCCGAGGCGACGCCGCCCGAGGGGCTGCTCGCCGTCGCCGAGGCGTTCGCCGCGCGCGGGCGGACGTTCGAGGCGGCGCGCGCGGCCGAGCGTGCCGGCGCCTGGACGCGGGCCGCGGCCTGGTACCGCCGCGCCGGCGCGCCGCTCGATGAGGCGCGGGCCGAGACCCGGGCCGGAGCGCTGCGCGAGGCCGGCCTCATCTACGAGCGGTTGATCGGACAGGGGAGCCCAGGCGATGAAGCCACGTCGGCACGCCTCGCGCTCGGACGTCTGCTGGCGCGTCTCGGCCGCGCCGAGGAGGCGGTCCGCCATCTGCAGATCGCCGCGCGCGTCCCCGCCGTGCGGACGGCGGCCTGGCAGGCGCTCTGCGGCCCGCTGCTCGCGCTGGGGCTGCCCGGCGCGGCCGCCGAGATCGCCGCGCGGCTGCACGCCGCCGACGAGTCCCTGCCGCGCCTCCCCGGCGAGCTGGCGCTCCTGGAGGAGGCCGCGGCCGAGACCGGACGCGACGGCGGCGACGGCGGCGACGTGGGGCGCCGGTACCATCTGCGGCGCCTCATCGGCGCGGGCGCCGTCGGCCGCGTCTACGAGGCGTTCGATTCGCTGCTGGGGGCGCCGGTCGCGCTCAAGCTGCTGGCGGTCGGCGGCGGGGGCGGCGGCGATCCAGAGCGCCAGGCCTACCAGCGCTACGCGCGCGAGGCCGAGGCCGCCGGGCGGCTGCGCCATCCCAACATCGTCGCGCTGGCGGACGCGCAGCCGGCGTCGGGGCTGTTCGTGTTCGAGCTGATGGCGGGCGGGACGCTGGCCGACCGGCTGGCCACCGTGGGGCCGTTGCCGCTGGTCGGCGCGCGGCGGCTGGCGCTCGACCTCCTGGCGGCGCTGGGCGCGGCGCACGAGCGCGGCATCGTCCATCGCGACGTGAAGCCGGCGAACGTCTTTTACGACGCCGCCGGCAACGCGAAGCTGGGCGATTTCGGCAGCGCGCACCTGGCCGACTTCGGTCAGACGCAGACCGGCGGCTTCTTCGGAACGGTGGCGTACATGTCGCCCGAGCAGATCACGGGCGCGCCGATCGCCTACTCCGCCGACCTCTACGCGCTCGGCGCGACGCTGGTCGAGGCGCTCACCGGAAAGCCGCCCTTCTTCGGCCCGGATCTCGTGGCGCAGCACCTCGGCGAGGCGCCTCCGCGCCCGTCCGAGCGCAGGCCGGGGCTCTCGCCGCTGCACGACGAGGTGCTGATGCGCGCGCTGGCGAAGGCACCCGGCGAGCGTTTCGCCTCGGCGATCGAGATGGCGGAGGCCGTCGTCGCCTGGCCCACGGAGGGCCTCGAGGTGGCGACGGAACGGCCCGCCGCCGCGGCGGCCCCGACGGAGAGGCCGGAGAGCCCGCCGCCGGTCGAGCGGGAGCTCTGGCGCACCAGCGACGCGCGTCTGGTCCTGCGCCACGATCCGCGCACCGCGCGGGAGGTGCTGGTCGAGGAGCACGCCTCGCCGCTCGACAGCGAGGCGTTGCAAGAGCTGCGCGAGATCGCCGCCGCAGGTGGACCGGGGATCCAGCGCCTGCTCCGGCTGGATGCCGACCGCCGCGCGATCTGGTACGAGGTCGTCGCCGGCGACCCGCAGCCGCTCGGCGCGCTCACCCCCGCCGAGCGCGCCGCCGTCGCCGCTCCCCTCGCCCGACTGCCGGCGGCGCGGGCGCGCGCCTTCGTCCGCACGGCCGCCGGCCCGGTGTTGCTGGTGGCGCCCGTTCCCCTCAGCTGGTGAAGAGCTGCGTGACGAAGAGCGGACGCGCGCCGCTCACCTCGGGACCGAAGACCACGCCGACGCCGATCCGGCGGGCGCGCGGATCGAGCAGGTTGCCGCGGTGCCCCGGGCTGCCGACGAACCCGCTCTCCGCCTGGTCGGGGCTGTAGGCGCGTCCGACGTTCTCGAACACGATCTCGGGCGCGAGGCCGGCGCGCCGGACGCGATCCATCGCGGTGCCGGTGCGCGGCGACAGATGTCCGACGAAGTCGTGGTCGATCATGTCGCGACAGTGCGCGCGCGCGATCGCCGTCAGCCGCGCGTCGACGGTGACCGGCGGCAGGCCGGCGCCCGCCCGATCGCGGTTCACCAGCGCGACGATCTCCTGCTCGGCGACGACCGGATCGGCGGAGCCTTGTTGCATCCCGACCCCGCCCTGCCAGACCACCGGCGGCGAGACGCCGCAGTAGACCGGGAAGTTCGCCAGCACGGTCGGGCCGACGGCGCCGGTGGCGACGATCTCGATCTGGTAGCGCCCGTCGGCGTCGCAGCGGACCTCGCCGGAGAGGTCACGCCCCCGGGCCGCCTGGGCCTCGTGGACGCGCCCGTCGGGTGAGGTGATCACCAGCGCGGGATCGCGGTAGGCGGCGTCGATGCGCGCCGCCACCCGCGCCGTCCCACCGAGGCGGAGGCGGCGGGCGATCGCCGCTCCGAGCGCGAGCGGCGTCTCCTGAAATCCGGCCACCACGTGCACCTCCGGGCCGCTGCGGTCGATCCCCACGCCGATCCGGCCGACGGGGCCGCCGCGCAGCGCCACGGCGAACTCGTCCCGGGCGCGCGCCCGGATCTCGGCGTCGGTCCCCGCGGAGGCGCGCGCGAAGAAGAAATGCGGCGACGGCTCGATGAGACCGTAGTGCGAAAACAGGAAGGCGACCGCCTCCAGCGCCGGCAGCTGGTCGCCGCGCAGGTGGCGCGCCAGATCCGTCATCGCCCAGTCGAGCCGCGCATCGGCGACGGGGGCGGCCCGCCCTGCCCGCCTGGCCGCGGCCCGGGCGTCCTCGACGATCGCATCGCGCAGGGGATCGCGCGGCGGTCCCCCGCGCGTCGCCGCCGCGGCCGTGTAGGCGCCGGCGGGGGCCGAGCCGGGGATCACCGGCGCCTCGGTGACGGCGCGCGCCCCGCCCGTCGCGTGCGCCGACGAGGCCAGCCCGAAGGCCAACACGAAGAAGGCCAACACGAAGAAGGCGAGCACGAAGAAGGCGAGCACGAAGAAGGCCAGGGCCGAGGCCCACCCCCACACGCTCCGCCCGCCGGAGCGACCGGCCCGCATGGGACTACTTCTTGTCGTGAAGGTCGCCGCCCTTGGCGGCCGCAGGCGCCTTGCGATCGGGCGCCGGCCCGACATTCTTCGGCCCGGCCGGGCTTCCGATTCCGCCTGCGGTCTTGGCGGCTCCATGCGCGGCCGGGTTGGCCACGGCCGCGACCGGCGGCGCAATCTTCCCGTCGGCGTCGGCGAACACCAGCTCGCCGAACCGCGCCAGCGCGTGGAAGTCACCGACGAGCGGCGGGGACCAGCCGGCCGCCTGCTGCGGCTTCCCCTTCGGCAGGTCCATCCGGTACATGTTGATGCGCCAGACGTCGCCCGGCTCGGGCGGCAGCCGCACCGCCGACTTGTCATCCAACCCCTTGACGTCCTCGAGCGGAATCGCCAGCTCGGTCGTCCACCCCTTGTCCGTGTCGTCGCGCTTGTTGAGCGTGCCGTCGACGTGAACCTTGGCGATCATCTTCGAGTCCCAGGAGAACGGCTTCAGCTTGAGACTGACGGTGTCCTCATACCGCCGCGGCAGCGGAAGGTAGGTGTCGAAGATGTTCCCGTTCGGCGCCACCTGCAGCTCGATGTACGTACGGCCGTTGCCGTCGGCGTCGATCATCAGCTCGTCGGCCTCTTCGGTCCAGAGCTTGTCGTCGCGCTTGGTGAGGTCGGTCCAGACGTCGTCGTCGGTGTTCTCGAACCCGACGTAGAGATTCTTCTTGTCCCAGAGCAGCTTGGCCTCGGTCTTCATCATCGGCTGCACCGGCGCGCCGGTCATCGTGTTCACGAACGGCCCCGTCGACGGCGCCGACGCCCAGACCGCGTCGTCCAGCTTCCCGTCGAGCTTGGGCGGCTTGGCGATGAAGCGCGCCACGTAGCGCTTCCGGGTCTCTGTGACAGCCGCCGCGCGCACCGGGATCGACGCCGCCAGCACCCGCCCCTCATTGTCGTGCGCCCCGCTCTTGATCGGCATCCGGGTGGAGCCGCGCCAGAGGCCGACGTAGACCTCGACCACCGGGTAGCTCCAGGCGTCGGGCAGCTTGACGGTGTGGATGTCGCGGATGATGTCCCCCGCCTTCCAGGCGCCGACCGGGTACTTTCCCTGGATCGGCGTGTGGTCCGCGTTGACGTAGCTCTGCTTGCCCGGCCCCTCGACGTGCGTGAACGTCTTCCAGCCGTCGCCGGGCGCGCTGACGACCCTCCAGTACTGCGTGAGCTTCAGGTCCTTGCCCCCCTCGGCCGGCAGCGGGTCGACGTCGAGGCCGAGGAAGACCACCTTCCCGTCGAGATCCGCGTTCACCGGATAGCGGGGCGCGGGCGGCGACGACAGGAGGTTCTGCTTGGCGACCGTCAGATCGTCGGCGGAGGGCTTGTCCGCCTCCTGCTCGACGCAGGCGCCGAGGACGAACACCACCGGCACGACCGCCAACCGGATCGCCAGATTGCGCATGCGGCCGTTTCTAACCAAGCGAGGGGCCGTTTGCAATGCGGTGCGCCCCGCTGCACCCGGACGGCGTCGGCCGAGCTCAGCTGGTCGGCGCGGTCGGAATTCGGTCGGCCGGCAGGCCGCGCACGCCGCGCACCGCAACCTCCAGGATGATCTCGGCGCGCGCCGTCGTCTCGCGCAGGAAGAGGAAGATCCGGTCCGCGAGCACCCGCTTGATCTCGGGCGCCGGGACGCCGATCGCGTCCAGGCCGGCGTGGCGCGCGATGTAGAGGGCCCGCGGCAGATGGTAGCGCTGCGACACCACCAGCAGCGCCTGCACACCGCTCGCGGCGGCATCGGCCATGCTGGCCGCCGTGCGGAAGCCGCCGCGATCGATCACCACGTCGGCCGGCGCGACACCGCGGCGCTCCAACCAGGCGGCCATGGCGTCGGGCTCGTCGTACCGCGGCCGCACCATCCCGGAGACGATGATCCGGCGCGCCAACCCCGACCGGTAGAGCCGGAGCGCGGTGTCGAGCCGCGCCGCGAGCTCCCACGAGGGGACGCCGCCGCGCATGACCTGGGTGCCCAGCACCATGGCGTAGGGACGTGGCGGCGTCTGGCTGAAGTCGGCGACGATCGCCTCGCGGCTGCGGGCGATGAGATAGGCGTTCGCGGCACCCACCAGCGCGAGCACCACGACCGCCGCGACGGCAAACCACCTTCGCGAGGGACCTCGCCGGACTTGCCCCGCGTCAGCCGGTCTCGCGTCAGCCGGGCTCGCGTCAGCCGGCATCGCGGTAGACCTTCGCCGCGCCGATGTGTCCCAGGCGATGCCAGCGGACATACTGCCGTGACAGGTGGAAGAGGATCTCGTCGTGGCTCATGCCCTCCCCGACGACCCGCTCGACCCACTCGATGGCGACGTCGCGCGCGTCGGGGGGATGAAACAGGAAGGTGCGCCCGAAGATCGCCCGCTCACCGTCCCAGATGACGCGCGCCTCGAACACGTCCCCGTCGGAGATCCCCGCGGTGTTTCGGCGCTCGAGCACCGAGAAGCGCGCGCCGCCGAGGAGATCCTCGATCTCCAGCACGCGGTCGGCCGACGAGGCGAGCTGGAAGAGGCTCCGGTGGCTGGCGGCGAGGTGCGCGAGCTCGCGGCGCTCCTCGGCGGGCGACTTCGCGGCGGCCTCGACGGCGTGCGCGATCGGCACCTTGCCCCCGAGCCCCATCGAGGGGCGCTCCAGCACGTACCATTCGAGGAACGACGCCATCCGTCCTTCGAAGAGCTCGGCGTCGTCGTCGAACACCTTCCCGGCGCGGTCGAAGTACTCCTCGCGCGCGCGCATCGCCTCCAGCCGATGCTCGTTCTCGCTGTAGCGCTCCGTCAATCGATCGAGGAGAGCGTAGATCATGCTCAGCGGCGGCGACGCTCTTCCATCGAGACGCGGAAGCGGTCGAAGAGATACCCCGCGTCGTTCGGCCCTGGCGACGCCTCGGGGTGGTACTGCACGCTGAACACCGGGAGCGTCGCGTGGCGCATCCCCTCGACGGTCTTGTCGTTGAGGCTGACGTGCGACAGCTCCGCCTTGCCCGCCAGCGAGTCGACGTCGACGGCGAAGCCGTGGTTCTGCGAGGTGATCTCCACCTTGCGCGTGCCGAGATCCATGACCGGGTGGTTGGCGCCGTGGTGGCCGAACTTGAGCTTGTAGGTCTTGCCCCCGAGCGCCAGACCAAGGATCTGGTGGCCGAGGCAGATTCCGAACACGGGGATCTTGCTGGCGCAGAGCTCACGCGCCGCCTCGACGGCGTAGTCGACCGCCGCCGGATCGCCGGGGCCGTTGGAGAGGAAAATGCCATCGGGCTTCATCGCCAGCGCCTCGCGGGCGGGCGTGGCGGCCGGCACGACGCTCACCTTGCAGCCGGAGGAGCGCAGGTGGCGCAGGATGCCGCGCTTGATGCCGTAGTCGTAGGCGACGACGTGGTGGCGAACGGGGGGGACCACCACCGGGCCGCGGCTCGGCGCGCGTGGCCCCTGCCAGAGCGGCTCGTCCCACTCGTAGGGCGACGCGGAGGTGACCTCGCGGACCAGATCGCGCCCCTCGAGCGAGGGGTGATTGCGCGCGCGCGCCACGGCGGCGGCCGGATCACCGACGGCGCGGGTGATGACGGCCCGCTGCGCGCCCGAGAGCCGGATCCGCCGCGTGACCGCCCGGGTGTCGATGCCGGTGATGCCGGCGACGCCGTTGCCGGCCAGGAGCTCGTGCAGCGAGCCCGAGGCGCGCCAGTTGGAGACGACCGGCGACAGCTCGCGCACCACGAAGCCGGCGCACCAGGGGCGCGAAGACTCGAAGTCGGTCGGGTTGATGCCGACGTTGCCGATCTCCGGCGCCGTCATGGTGACGATCTGCCCGCGGTACGACGGGTCGGTCAGCACCTCCTGATAGCCGGTGATGGCGGTGTTGAAGACGATCTCGCCGGCGCCCGACACGTCGCTGCCGTCCGCCGCGCCGAAGCCGAAGCCGCGGTAGACGGTGCCGTCCTCCATCGCCAGCAGCGCCGGCGGCAGACCCAGTGTTGATGACGAATCGTTCGAGGCGTCGAGCGTCACGAGATGTTCTCCCCGGAGTAGACGATAGCACCGCCGACGATGGTCAACACCGCCCGTCCCAAAAGCGCCCGGCCGGCGAAGGGGGTGTTGCGCGACCGCGAGCGGATCGCCGCCGGCTCGCAGGTCCAGGCGGCCTCCGGATCGACGACGGTCACGTCGGCCGGGGCCCCGGGGCCGAGTGAGCCGCCCGGCAGCCGGAACAGCGCGGCCGGCGCCGCGGAGAGCCGGGTCACGAAGGCGGCCGGCGTCAGCAGCTTGGCGCGGACGAGGTCGAGCACCAGCGGCACGGCCGTCTCGAGCCCGATGATCCCGAACGCCGCCTGCTCGAACTCGACCTCTTTTTCGACCGGCGAGTGCGGCGCGTGGTCGGTGGCCACGGCGTCGATCGTCCCGTCGGCGAGCGCCGCGCGCAGCGCCTCCACGTCGGCCGCCGTCCGCAGCGGCGGGTTGCACTTGGCGTGCGTGTCGTAGTGCGCGCAGGCCTCATCCGTCAGCGTCAGGTGGTGCGGCGTGACCTCGCAGGAGACCGGCAGCCCGCGCCGCTTGGCCTCGCGCACGAGCCGCACCGAATCGGCGCTGCTGACGTGGGCGACGTGGTAGCGCGCGCCGGTCAGCGCGCAGAGCTCGATGTCGCGCGCCACCATCGCCGACTCGGCCGACGAGGGCTGGGCGCGGATGCCGGCGCGCGTGGAGACCGCCCCTTCGTTCATGGCGCCCCCCGCCGACAGCGTGAGGTCCTCGCAGTGCTGCACGATCGTCAGATCGAACGTGCGCGCGTACTCCATCGCCCGGCGCATCAGCTCGGCGTTCATCACCGGCTTGCCGTCGTCGGAGACGGCCACGCAGCCCGCTTCCTTGAGCTCCCCCATCTCGGCCAGCTGCTCGCCGCCGAGCCCCCTGGTGATGGCGCCGACCGGGTAGACCCGCACCACGCCCGCCGATCGCGCGCGGTTGACGATGAGCTCGGTCACGGCGCGACTGTCGTTGGGCGGCGTGGTGTTCGGCATCGCGCAGACGGCGGTGAACCCGCCCGCCGCCGCGGAGCGCGTCCCGGTGGCGATGTCCTCTTTGTACTCCTGCCCCGGCTCGCGCAGGTGGGTGTGCAGATCGATGAGGCCCGGCATCACCCACTGCCCGCGCACGTCGATCACCCGAACGCTGGAGCCGACACCGCCGGCGATCCCGGGACCAACCTCGGCGACGACCCCGTCCTTCAACAGAACGTCCGCCTCGGCGTCAAAACCCCGCCGAGGATCGAGGACCCGGCCGCCGCGCAGACAGAGATCCATTTGCCGGGTCCCCTTGTTAGGGGGTTAGGGCGCCTCAGTCAACCGGTTTCGGAGCCAGGCGGTCGACGAAGGCCCGCAGCCGCCTGAACCAGATCAGCTTGCTGTCGAACCCGGGGAAGCTGGCGTTGAGCCCGCTCGGGTTCGGGACGACGAAGACGCGCGACGCGGCGATCGTCTCGCGCTTCGCGCCCGGGCCCGGTCCGGCCGCGGCGCCGAAGTAGGTCCGATAGAGGCTGACGCCCACGAGCGCCACCACCGCCGGCCGCCAGGCGGCGATCTTGTGCGCCAGCGCGACGTGACCGCGGGAGATCTCCGCGCGCGTGAGCTCGGCCGCCGTGCGGGTCGTCCGCGGGCACAGATTGGTGAGCGCGATGCCAAACTCGGCTAGCCGCTGATCCTCGGAGTAGTCGATGAGCACCGGCGTCAGTCGCGCCGCGTGCAGCAGCCGCCAGAACGGATTCCCATTGCCGGCGAAGTGGTGCCCGACCGCACCCGACCTCAGCCCCGGGTTGATCCCCACCAGCAACAGCCGCGGCCGATCGACGATGACGTCACGAAGAGGCTGCGGTGCCGTTTTTTGACCATTGGCCATAGGACCAGTTCATGACCATAATTATGACCATGTTGAAGGTCAACATCCACGAGGCCAAGGCCAATCTCTCGAAGTACGTCGCTGCGGCGGGGCGCGGCGAGACGGTGGTCATCTGCCACCGCAACCTTCCTGTGGCCGAGTTGCGCGCTCTCCCTCTCCCTCGCAAGGAGCCGCGGCCGATCGGCCTGCACCGCGGGAAGTTCAAGATCCCGCGCAGCTTCTTCGATCCCCTGCCGGCGGAAATCGAGGCGGCGTTCCGGGGCGAATGAAGCTGCTCCTCGACACCTGCACGTTCCTCTGGATTGCGCTCGGCGATCGCGCGCTCTCGCGCCCGGCCCGCGAGGCGTTCGTCGATCCGGCCAGCGATGTCTATCTGAGCGCCATCTCGTCGTGGGAAATTGCGCTCAAGCACGCGCTCGGCAAGTTGCCGCTGCCCAATCAGCCGATGTTGCTTGTCCCCGAGATGCGCGCGCGCTACCAGATAGAGCCGTTGGCCCTCGACGAGCCGGCGGCCCTGGCGGTCGCGCAGCTCCCTGACCTGCACCGCGATCCGTTCGACCGCATCCTGATCTGTCAGGCGATCATGGGCGGCCTGACGCTCGTCACGCCCGATCCGCTCATTCGGCAGTACGCAGTTCCGACGCTCTGGTGACGATTACTCGGAAGGCCCTGCGTCGCCGCCGGCGAGGAGGTAGAGGACGGCCATGCGGATGGCGACGCCGCGGGCGACCTGGTCGAGGATGACGGCGCGCGGGCCGTCGGCGACGGCGGGATCGATCTCGATGCCGCGGTTGATCGGGCCGGGGTGCATGACGATGGCGTCGGGCTTGGCCAGTGCCAGGCGGCGCGGGTTGAGGCCGAAGTAGCGCGAGTACTCGCGCGTGTTGGGGAAGAGCGCACCGCCGATGCGCTCCTTCTGGATGCGCAACATCATGATGACGTCGGCCCCCTCCAGCGCCGGCTCGAGCCGCTCGTGGATCGACACGCTCCCCGGCGTCCCCATCGCCTCCAGCCCGGGCGCGAGCAGCGTGCGCGGCGCGACGATCCGGACGCGCGCCCCCAGCTTGGTGAACGCCCAGATGTTCGAGCGGGCGACGCGGCTGTGGCGGATGTCGCCGCAGATGACGATGTCGAGCCCCGCGAGCGGCCCCTTGTGCTTGCGGATCGTCGAGCAGTCGAGCAGCGCCTGCGTGGGGTGCTCGTGCGCGCCGTCGCCCGCGTTGACGACGCCTGCGCGCAGGCGCGAGGCGAGCATCTCGGCGGCGCCCGCCTGCGCGTGCCGCACCACCACCACGTCGGGCGCCATCGCGTCGAGGTTCCGCGCCGTGTCGAGCAGCGTCTCGCCTTTGACCGTCGACGAGGCCGAGCCCGAGATGTTCACCGCGTCGGCCGACAGCCGCTTGGCGGCGATCTCGAACGACGTCCGCGTGCGGGTCGACGGCTCGAGGAAGAGGTTGATGACCGTCTTGCCGCGCAGGGTCGGCACTTTTTTGATGGGCCGCTCGTTGATCTCCAAAAACCTGTCGCCGAGATCGAGCAGCATGGCGATCTCTCCGGCGGAGAGAGACTCCATCCCCAGGAGGTGCCGGTGCGCAAAACCGGTCACGGGCGCCGCTCCCGCAGGACCACCCGGTCCCCCTCGCCCCGCTCGGACAGCATCACGCGGACCGATTCGCTCGCCGTGGTGTCGACGACGACGCCGACGACATCCGGTTGAATCGGCAGCTCGCGCCGGCCGCGATCGACCAGCGCCGCCAGCTTGACCGCGCGCGGCCGTCCATAGTCGGCCAGCACGTCCATCGCCGCGCGGATGGTACGCCCGGTGAAGAGCACGTCGTCCACCAAGACGACCGTCCGCCCGTCGATCGGCTCGGGGAGCTCGGTGGGGCCGATCTCCGGCTTGGGCAGCCCGCGAAAGACGTCGTCGCGGTAGAGCGAGATGTCGACCGCGCCCAGGAGCGGCCTCGGCTCGCCCGCCTCGGTCAGCAGGCCGCAGAGACGCTGCGCCAGGTAGGCGCCGCCGGTCCGCACGCCGACGAGATAGAGCGGCCGCCCCTCCTGCGGGATCCGTTCCACCAGCTCCAGCGCCATGCGTCGCAGCGTCTGCCCGAGACCGGCGGCGTCGAGAATCTCACGGCGCTCGATGAGATCGCTGTCGGGCGGCGGCAAACGCGGGGTCATGGATGAAGCTTCCTATCCAAGCTGTCCACGCTGTCCAAGCTGTCCACGCTGTCCTCGTCGTCCACATTGCTCACGCTGGTCAAAAGTAATACCGCACATCGATGGTCGAGAGCGCGTCCCAGATGCTCCCACCGCCGATCACCCCGACCGACCAGAGATGGCCCGCCGGCGCGTGCTCGTACAGCACCTGCGCGCCCGCCTGCAGGCTGATCGACAGCGCCGGGATGCCGATGAACCCGAAGTGCAGCTCGCCCTCGATGGCCGCGCGCATCTGGAACAGCGTCGTGTTTCCGGCGTCGCCCCCGGCGGGACGGAACCAGACCACCGCCAGCTCGGGGCTGGCGCCGATCGCCAGGTGCTTCCAGTTGGCGAGCAGCAGCGTCATCCCCACGATCGGCCCGACCCCGAGATAGGTGTCGAGATCCTGCCCGCGGAGCGATCCGCCCCCACTCCCCAGCACCAGGTAGGCGTTGAGCGCCACGTTGCGGCTCATCCAGTAACGGGCGCCGAGCGCCCCCAGCGTCACCGTGCAGGGCGTGCTCATGTCGGTGGCACATCCCTGCCCCGGCCGCAGCGCGAGCGGCAGCGGCCCGGGATCCAGGCGGCGCGCGGAGATGCCGAGGTGGCCGACCACGGCGTCGTGATCGGATGCGGCGGGCGTCTCGTCGCTGGTGGGGATCGGCCCAACGCCGGCGCCCGTCTCGGCGCCCGTCGGCGGGGCGGCCGGCGCCGAGACCACCGCCGGCGCCGCAGGCGGTGCAACGACCGTCTCGGGCGGAGCCACGCCCGTCGCCACGGGGGGCGTCGCGGGGGCGGCCACGACCGGGGGCGGCGCCGTCTGCTGCGCGCGCAGCGGCGCAGCGCAGAGGAGCAGGGCCGCGAGCGACCCCAGCCGCACCCGCCTCGCTGCCGTCATGCCGTGCCTCCCGTGCGTCGCGCGCACGCCTGCTACGTTCCGGTCTGCCCGAGGCAGATGCTCGCAGGTTGATTGTTCGTCGGGGACGTACAGACGAATCCGGCGCGGAGGCACATGAGGGCGCCGGCGTCCGACCCGATCTGACAGCCGTCATAGCAGGCGTGAAGCGGAGCGTCGGGGGCGCCACGCTGGACGCAGACGCTGCCAGCGCCGGCGCACTGGTCGACGGGAGGGGTGCTTGGGGTGGGGTTCGGCGCGCAGCCGAAGGTCTGGCAGTAGCCGCCGGGGAAGCGCGTGCCGGCCGAGCAGATGCCGCCCAGCATGCAGCCGGCGTCCGCCGTGCAGGGCGAGCCCGGAACCGCCGTCTTGTTGTAACAGAGGCCGTGGGTCGCGTCGCAGGTGTCCGAGCCGTTCGCCATCGCCACGCAGTCGGCGTCGAGCCCGCAGCCGCTCACGCCGACGAACATCGTCTGGCACTCACCCGACACCACGTCGTCGGTCGGATCCGACGGTGTGCCGTTGTTGTTCTGCACGAGGCGCGTGCACATCTGATCCGGACCGCAGTCGCTGTTGACCGCGCAGACCGCCGAGCAAAACGCCTTGTTGCTCCCGCTGGCCAGACGAAACTGGCGATCGAAGCAGGCGCCGCTGAGGCAGTCGGCGTTGCCGGTGCAGGCCTGTCCGACAGTCTCGGTGGCGCCCGCAGCGGCCGGCTTGCAGACCGTCAGCGCGGTCCGCGACCCGTACGGCACGCACCCTTGGCCGGTCGGGCAGGCGCTCTCGTGCGCGCAGGCGGTGGCCGCGATCTTCGACGACGGGGTGCAATAGCCGACCTTGGCAGCCGAGCCGTTGGGGGCGGTCACGAGGGTCGTGTACTCGAGGCAGCTGGAGGACGCCGGGCAGTCGGCGTCGTTGCGGCACATCGTGCTGCAGAACGGCTGGTTGGAAAAATCGGGGGAGGCGACGCAGAGCGAGTCGTCCGCGCAGTGCATCCCCGCTGTGTTGGTCGAGCAGGGAGCCCCGAACGGCAGCGCGCCCGAGACCGGCGCCACGCAGGTGAGCTGGAAGGCGTCGCCCGCCGGGACCGCCGCGCCGACGATGCAGACGCGGCCGCTGTTGCAGATCGAATCGGCGCCCGACGTCCCGTAGGCGTTCGAGGGGAGCGAGCTCGTGGTCTGCAGCGTGCCGCAAAAATTGATGGGGCAGACACCGCCACCCATGGCGTCGGCCGCGCAGTAGTAGTCGATCGGCTGCGCGTCCTTCTTGGGCGCAGAGAAGTCCATGCCGGCGTCGTGCGGCCTCGAGCCGGCCGACGGACTGGAGCAACCGAAAAAGGCCGCCGTCGAGGCCAGAAGCGGAAGAACGGGCACCACAAGCAAGATGGTCTTCGTCAAGGTCGCGCGACGATTATGCCAGCTTCCCGTGTAATGATGAAGCCGTCGTGCTCGCCGACCCCACCGCCGCGATCCTGGTCATCGGGAACGAAATCCTCTCGGGAAAGGTCGCCGATGAAAACGCCCGCTATCTGATCGGCGAGCTGCGCCGGCTGGGCGTCTCGCTCCGGCGGATCGAGGTGATTCCGGACCTGGTCGGGGAGATCGCCGCGCGGGTGCGCGCGCTCGCCGGCACCGTCGACCACCTGTTCACCTCGGGGGGCGTGGGACCGACCCACGACGACGTGACCCTCGCGGCCGTGGGCGAGGCCTTCGGGATGCCGATCGCGCGCAACGCGGAGCTCGAGGCGCTGCTGCGGAACGGCTACGGCCCGCGCCTGCAGGAGCGCGACCTGCGCATGGCCGACGTTCCGGTCGGCGCCCGCCTCGAGCACGGCCCCGGCGGCGTGGGCACGACCTGGCCGGTGGTGGTCGTCCGCAACGTCTGGATTCTCCCCGGCGTGCCTTCGATCTTCCGCCGCAAGTTCGAGGCGGTGCGCGAGCTCTTCCGGGCGCCGCCGATTCACGGGCGCGCGCTCTACTCCCGGGCGGGCGAAGGCGAGATCGCCGGCGCGCTCGACGAGACCGTCGCCCAGTTCGCGGCCGCGGGCGTGGAGGTCGGGTCCTACCCGCACCTCGACGCGGCCGACTACCGCGTGAAGATCACCCTCGACGGGCGCGATCCGGCCGCCGTCGATCGCGCCCTCGCCTTTCTGGCCAACCGCCTGGGAGACGCCGTCGCAAAGACTGAGTGACCGCGCCCCTGCGTGGTAAAAGCCCGCCATGGCTGACGTTCCACCCGGCGTGAAAGGGATGAACGACGTCCTTCCGCCGGACATCTCGAAGTGGCAGTTCGTCGAAGAGAAGGCGCGCGGCGTCCTCGAATCCTTCGCCTACCGCGAGCTGCGAACACCCGTCCTCGAGTACACGCCGCTCTTCGTTCGGTCGGTCGGCGAGGTGACCGACGTCGTCGAGAAGCAGATGTACACCTTCGACGATCGCGACGGCCGCTCGGTCAGCCTGCGCCCGGAGGGGACCGCCTCGGCCGTTCGCGCTTACATCGAGAACGCGCAGTGGAACCGCGAGCCGGTCACCCGCTGGTACTACTTCGGTCCCATGTTCCGGCACGAGCGCGCGCAGCGCGGCCGGCTGCGCCAGTTCCACCAGATCGGCGCCGAGTGGTTCGGCGTCAACGAGCCGTCGGGGGACGCCGAGACGATCGCCATGCTCACCATGATGATCGAGGAGATCGGGATCCCGGCCGCCGCGCTGGAGGTGAGCCTCAACTCGCTCGGCGAGCCCGAGGAGCGGGCCGCCTACCGGGAGGCGCTGGTGGCGTTCTACCGCGGCCACCTCGAGGTCCTGGACGAAGAGGCGCGGCGCCGTCTCGAGACCAACCCGCTGCGCATCCTCGACTCGAAGAGCCCCGAGATCGTCGCCCTCAACGCCAGCGCCCCGGTGCTGCTGGAGACGCTCAGCCCCGGCTCGCAGGCCCGCTTCGCCAAGGTGCGCGAGCTGCTCACGGCGCTGGGCGTGCGCCACACGCTGGACCAGCGCCTCGTGCGCGGCCTCGACTACTACACGGCGACGATCTTCGAGATCAAGACGTCCGCCGGCGAGCTCGGGGCGCAGAACACCATCTGCGGCGGCGGCCGCTACGACGGCCTCGTCGCCTCGCTGGGGGGGCCCAAGACCCCCGCCATCGGGTTCGCGCTGGGCGTCGAACGGACGCTCCTGGCGCTGACCCAGCCGGCCGAGAGCTACGAGCGTCCGGTGAACGCGTTCTTCGTGTCGATGGACGAGGCCTCGCTGGCCTACGCCCTCCCGCTGGCTCACCGCCTTCGCGCGGCCGGGATCAGCGTCGAGGTCGAGCACCGGGGCGGCAAACCTGGAAACCAGCTCAAGCGTGCGGACAAGCTGCGGGCGCGCGTCGCCGTCATTATCGGCGGCAACGAGGTCGCCTCGGGCAACCTGACGGTCAAGGACCTCGCCAAGAGCACCCAGTTCACCGTGGCGGCCGCTGACCTCGAGTCGAAGATCCGCCAGCTCCTCGATTGACGCTCAGCGGGTCGGGGCCTGCTTCGGGGTGGGGAGTTGCCCGGCCCCTCCGTCGATGCTGTTTCGCGGCCGAACAAACCTCAACAGAGACTTTAAGAATGGTCCAGAGGCCCCAGGAACGGTTGGCCCCCGCCCGGCACCCGTCTGCGGAGCGGCCGTCTCAAAGTACGGACGCCCAAACGAAAAGGGCCCCATCTGGGGCCCTCGCTAGAAACGAAGAAAGGGCCCGTCTGGGCCCTGGTTGATCGAAGGCGGGCTTTGCCCGCCGGAGACTTACTTGCCTAGCAAGATCCGGAACCGGCTCTCGTCGCGATCCGGGGGTGGGCCCGTGGGAGGGGCGCAGCCCCTCCCGCGAAGCGGAGGGCGAAGCCCGGAGCGAAAACGGGATGGCGCCCCCGGTTGCCCGGGGGCGCCGTCCACCCCAACACGACCGAGGAACCACCCTCGTGTCGCGTGGCCCCCGCCGGGTTTGTGAGCCCGGCAGGCACCATCTTTTGAGCGCGGCCCCGGCTGAACCCGGGGCCCGCGCCTGAAACGCCGGCCTAGGTGGCCGCCGGGCTTGGAACGACCGACCGCGCCGCCGTGCCCTTGGCCTCGTCCGGAAGCACAAAGCCGTGCGACGAGCCGACCAGCTCCGGATACGCGCCGCCGCCGTGCTCGTGGAGGTCGAGACCTTCGAGCTCACCCTCCTTCGAGACGCGGAGACCGACGGTCACCTTGACGAAGTACATCATGAGCAGCGAACCGACGAAGGTCGCGCCGCCGATGGCCGCGCTGCCGATCGCCTGCCCGATGAGCTGGTTGACGCCGCCGCCGTAGAAAAGGCCGGTGACGACCGAGGCCGCCGAGTTGTCGGCGCCCGTCGGCGTCGGCGCGCCGTACTGACCGGTCGCGAAGAGGCCGAGCGAGAGAGTCCCCCAGATGCCAGCGGCGCCGTGAACAGCGACCGCACCGACCGGATCGTCGATCCGGAGGTACTCGAGCAGGTCGACGCAGAGAGCGCAGACCGGGCCGGCGATGGCGCCCAGCATGATGGCGCCGAAGGGCGACACCCAGTAGCAGGGGCAGGTGATGGCCACCAGGCCGGCCAGGAAGCCGTTGATGGTCATGCCGCAGTCCCAGACCTTGTTCTTCGGGTACATCCAGAACATGGCGCCGAGACCGCCCGCGCAGGCCGCGAGCGTGGTGTTGGCGGCGACGCGCCCGATGCCGGCCGCGTCCATGGCGGACAGGGTCGAGCCCGGGTTGAAGCCGTACCACCCGAACCAGAGGATGACGCCGCCGACGGCCGCGATGGT
Source organism: uncultured Pseudomonadota bacterium (assembly GCA_963819375.1). Lineage (GTDB taxonomy): Bacteria > Myxococcota_A > Polyangia > Fen-1088 > Fen-1088 > JADGRB01. Next base: position 1,496,396 of record CAWFVU010000002.1, read on the forward strand.
CATGTCGTGGCCGGGCATCGCCCCGCCGCCGTCGCGCTTGAACTTACGTCCGATGCGCGGTCCGAGGACGATGGCGCCCGCGAGCGACACCATGCCGCCGATCGTGTGGACGACCGTCGAGCCGGCGAAGTCGTGGAAGGCGGCCGGGTGGATGGTGTTCAACCAGCCGTCCGGACCCCAGGCCCAGTGGCCGAAGATCGGGTAGATGAAGCCCGAGACGAAGAAGCTGTAGACGAGAATCGCCCACGAACCCGGTGCGGCCAATCATGGCGCCCGAGGTGATGGTCGAGCAGGTGTCGGCGAAGGCGTACTGGAAGAGGAAGAACGCCAGGATCGAGACGCCGGTGGTCCCGTAGGTGTCAGGCGCGCCGTGCAGGAAGAAGTACTGGTGGCCGATGAAGCCGTTCCCCGCGCCGAACATGAACGCGAAGCCCCAGGCCCAGAAGAGCAGGCCGCAGAGGCAGGTGTCGACGATCCCCTCGAGGAGGACGTTCACCGTCTCGCGCGTCCGGGCGAACCCGGCCTCGAGGAACATGAACCCCGCTTGCATGAAGAACACGAGGAATGCCGTCACGAGCACCCACATGTTGTTGATCGGGTTCACGTAGGCCGGGACCGCCGCTGCCGCGTCGTCCGCCAAGGCCTTGTGCCCGAAGTAGTGCGGGATCCCCGCAATGATGAGAAAGAGGAGCCCGAGCCCCAGCGCCTTGCCGCCGAGGATGGCGTAGAAAACACGCCGTCGCTCGGAGGTCTTCATCCCGTCTATGAACCTTTTGATCACGATGTCCCTCCTAGTTTTCTCGACGCCATCGGGGCGCCTAGGGACCATCATGGCGACTTTGCATTTCGCAATTATTTCGAGTTGTACCTAGTTCCGTAACTACAGCAACTTACGGCGACACACCTTGTTAACACGCCCTGACAGTCGCAATTAGCAGCGGTCCTGCCCGCGAAATGCAAAGCCGCGGGTGGCGTTTTTCAAGCCTTGTCGAGGTCGAAGCCGTCGTGCAGCGCGCGAACGGCCAGCTCGGCGTACTTGGCCTCAATCACACAGGAAATCTTGATCTCGGAGGTCGAGATCAGCTGCACGGCGATGTTCTCGCGCGCCAGGATCTCGAACATCTTGAGCGCCACGCCGGCGTGCGATCGCATGCCGACGCCGACCACGGAGACCTTGGAGAGGTTCGTCTCGGTCTTGACCTGATCCGCCGGGCAAAGATGTCCGCACTGCTTGAGCAAGAGCTCCTTGGCGCGCGCCATGTCGGCGGCCGGCAGCGTGAAGGTGAGGTTGGTGCGACCGTTTTCGACGTAGGCCTGAACGATGACGTCGACCACGATCCCGGCGGCCGCCAAGGGGCGGAACACCATCGCCTGGATCCCCGGCTGGTCCGAGATCCCGTGCAGGGTGATCTTCGCCTCGTCGCGCGTGGCGGTGACCCCGGAGACCATGATCGATTCCATCGCTTTTTCTTCCGGCACGACCCACGTCCCTTCGTTGTCGTTGAAGCTCGATCGCACGTGAATCGGGACGCCGAACTTCATCCCGAACTCGACCGAGCGAATCTGCAGAACCTTGGCCCCCAGCGAGGCCAGCTCCAGCATCTCTTCGTAGCTGATGCGGCCGACCTTGCGCGCCGTGGGGACGACGTTGGGATCGGCGGTGTAGACGCCGTCGACGTCGGTGTAGATCTCGCACACGTCGGCCTTGAGCGCGGCGGCGATGGCGACACCCGAGGTGTCGGAGCCCCCCCGCCCCAGCGTCGTGATGTTGCCGCTGCGATCCACCCCCTGGAACCCGGCGACGACCGCGATCTTGCCGTCCTTGAGCGCGTCGGTGATGGCGTGCGCGTCGATCTCCTGGATGCGCGCGCGCGCGAAGGCGCTGTCCGTGAGGACGCGGACCTGATGCCCGAGGAGCGAGACCGCCTTCCCCCCTTCGGCGTGGATGGCAAGCGCGACGAGACCGACGCTCACCTGCTCGCCGGTGGAGGCGATGACGTCCAGCTCCCGCTCGTCGGGGACCTCGGCGATCTGCTTGGCCAGGCCCAGCAGACGGTTGGTCTCGCCCGACATCGCCGAGACGATCACGACGACGTCGTGTCCCTGCTTTTGCGTGGCCAGGCAACGGCGCGCGACCGCGCGCATCCGGTCGATGGTTCCTACGGAAGTCCCGCCGTATTTCTGAACGATGAGCAAGGCGCGACAATTTCCACTCCCCGGGCCGCGGCGTCAAGGGTGCGCGCGCGTGGAAGAAGCGCTCGAACGCCGCGACGTGGTAAACCTCGGCCGTGGCCGACGCGCTGGAGATTCACGTCACGATGCCCGACGCCGAGCAGGCCCAGTCCCTGGCCCGGGCGCTGGTCGACGAGGAGCTGGCCGCCTGCGTGAACATCGTGCCGGGCGTCCGCTCGATCTACCGCTTCGAGGACAAGGTCCACGAGGAGGACGAGGTGCTCTGCCTCATGAAGACGCACCCTGCCCTTTTCGACAGGCTGCGCGATCGGATCCTGGCGCTGCACCCCTACGACGTCCCCGAGATCCTCGCCTTCAAGGTCCACGACAGCAGCAAGGCCTACCTCGACTGGCTGCACGGGTCGGTGGCTGTCACGGAAAGGGGCTCGGAATGACGGCCCCCGAGCGATCGACGGCGGGCAGCCCGAGCGCCGGGCGCGCCCAGACCTCGTAGGCGTCGTCCCGGTAGACGCGCCCCAGGCCCGACCCGCCCGGCAGCGCGGCGGCGAGCGGCTCGTTTCGCGCGACCAGCACCGCGTCGGGCGCATAGCGGGCCAGAAGGTCGGCCCAGCCCGCGCGCGCGCGGTGGATCGTCTGGTCCTCGTCCAGCACCTCGGGGGCATAGGCGACCTCGTACCGGCCGTCGAAGCTGACGCGTGCCGCCGGGTGGAGCTTCCAGATCACGAACCCGCCGTTCACGAACGACGTCACCAGCTTGCCGTGAAAGCCCGCCTCGCCCAGATAGGCCACCGCGCCCGCGGGATAGACGACCGCTCCCGAGGCGAGATCGCTCCCCTCGGCCGGAACCCGCAGGCGAAACGGATGCAACGGCACCGCGACGACGAGCAGCGCGAGGCCGACCGCGGCCGAGGTGACGATCACCGTGTTGGCCACCCGCCGGCGGGCGACCGCCGACTCCAGCAGCTCGCCGAGCGGCGTGGCGGCCAGATAGCCCGGCACCGCGCAGAACCAGGCCAGGGCAAACAGCGCCACGTGCCGTTCGTGCCGCCAGGCTGCCCAGGCGGCGATGACGACGAACGCCAGGCCCGGCAGTCTCCGGACCCCGCGGCGCGCGACGGCGTAGACGACGAACAGAACCGCCAGACCGAACGCGCAGAGGCCGATCACGTAGGGGCTCCGGATGAGGGGCGCCCACTCGGCGATCCGATCGCGGGGAAACGTGATGCTGCGCCACCAGCCGACGTAGTAGGCCCGCCCGTAGGGGGTGAGCGCCATCAGCACGGGCGTCGTTGCAACCGCGGCGACGAGGTGCCCGGCCGGGCGGCGCCGCAGCAGCTGCTCGAGCGCATGGAGCGCGATGGCCGCCACCCCCACCACCCACCCGCCGTGCAGGTTGATCCAGAGCGCCACGACCGGCAGGGTGATGAGCAGGAATCGACGGGGCCGCGGGTCGTCGCAATCGCGATCGAGCTCCGCCAGCACCACGGCCAGGAACAGCATCGTGTAGAGGCCCGCCCGGATGGTGGTGAACGCCACCTGACCGAGCAGGATGGCGATCGGCGCGCAGAACGCGACGACGACGGCGGGCGCCCGGCGCCGGGCCGCGGCCGTGGCCACCAAGGCCACCGCCGCCGAGACCAGCCAGCGAAACAGCATGATCCCGGGCGCGCCGAGCGTGGTCGCGAGAACGTAGAGGAGCGCCCCGGCCCCCCACTCGTGCTGCACCGCCGGGACGATGGTGTGCGTGAAGGCGAAAGAGTCGGAGAGCGGCAACGTCCCGGTCCGCAGCCATTCGCGGAAGAGCGCCATCTGATGGAACCCGTCGGGATCGAAGCCGGTCTGTTGACCGAGACGCTCGAAGAAGAGCGCGCCGAGCCCGAACGCCAGCGCCGCCGACAGCGCGCGCCGGCGCCACACGGCTCCAGGCTCCGCCGTGGCCGGCGCATCGCCGTTCACGGGCGTGCCTTCAGACTCTCGGCCGCCGCGCGTGCCGCCGCCACCACCATCGGCTCGGTGTCGCGCCGGGCGGCCTCGGTGAGGACCGCGATGAGGTGGCGGGACGCGGCGCCGTCGCTTCTGCCGTCTGCGTTGCCGTCACTGTTGCCAATCTTGGCCAGCGCCGTCGCCGCCGCCGCGCGGACCGGCACGTAGGCGTCGTGTTGCAGGCATTCGACGAGCGCCGGGACGGCGGCCGGATCGGCGAGCGCGCCGAGGGCTTCGACCATCTCGCGCCGATTCTGCACCTCGGGGAGGTGCGCCAGCAGGACGGGGACGGCGCGCCGGTCGCCGAGCTTCCCGAGCGTCACGATGATGAACCGGCAAAGGAGGATGTCGTCGTGGCGATCGAGCGCCTCGGCGAGGACGGGGATTCCGCTGCCGTCGCCCGCCGTCGCCAGCGCCAGCGCCGCCCGCGTGCGAAGCTCGGCGGCGGTCTTGGCGTCGCCGACGAGGGCAGTCACGCGCGCGCGGTGGGTCGCGTCTCCGAGGCGGACCGACCCGACCGCGGCCCAGTCGGCGAGCACCCCGTCGGGATCCGCCGCCGCGCGCGAGAGCGCCGCCGCCGTCTCGGGCCGCGGTGGCAGACCGACCAGGAGCGCGGCGGCCTCTCGCCGCTCTGCGACGGGCGCGGCGCTGTTCAGCAGCGCCGCCAGGTCGGGCGCGGCGGACAGATCGCCCAGGCGCCCGCGCTCGATGGCCTTGGGGACGGCGCCGGCCACCGTCGCCGCTCTCCCTCCCGAGACCGACGAGGGCTCCAGCTGTGACGGCTCGAGCTGCAGGTGGGCGTCGAGCCAGCCGTCGAGCAGGCCGTGCAGGGTGGCGACACGCGCGGGTCGCTCCTCGGCGAGGTTGTGGCGCTCGTGCGGATCGGCGGTCAGGTCGTAGTAGGCGCAGAAGCCGAGGCGCATGTCGCAGAGCAGCTTCTCGCCGGCGATCGACACCATGCGCTTGTCCTCGAGCTCCGCGAAGGCTGGCGGCAGGCGCGCGGCCGGCGCCGGCGGCGTCGCCAGCCAGGGACCGAGGTCGGTCCCCCGCATCCGCGCCGGGACCGAGATGTCGAGCAGGTTGAGCACCGTGGGCGTCACGTCCAGCAGCTCCACCTGCCCCTCGACCACGTGCGGCGGCACGCCGGGGATCGAGATGATGAGGGGAATCCGGAGCTGCTCGTCATAGAGCGACGAGCCGTGGTAGCGGCCGCCGTGCTCGTCGAACTCCTCGCCGTGGTCGGCCGCCACGATCACGATCGTTCCCGGCCGCCGCGCCCGCACCTCCTTCACCAGCCGCCCGACGGCGGCGTCGGTGTAGGCGATCTCGCTGTCGTAGCGGTCGACGTCACCCGCGCCGAAGGAGAACCCTTCGTGCGCGACGTAGGGCTCGTGGGGCTCGAAGAAGTGGACCCAGACGAAGGAGCGCTTCGGTTTGACCGTGTCGTAATAGGCGAGCAGCTGATCGACGCGGCGCTGGGCGTCGATGAACTCGAACTTGACGTACTCGAAGTCGAAGTTCGTCTCGGCGAAGGTCTTCAGCTTGTTCGAGTCGATGTAGAAGACGGCCGGTGGATAGAAGGCCGCCGTCTTCCAGCCATAGTTGCGCAGCACCGACGCGATCGTGTCGTGCCGCTCCCCCGGCGCGAGGCGCGCCATCGAAGGGAAGTACTTCGAGGTGAGCATCGACGACACGGAGAACGACGTGTGCGGCGCCTGGGAATAGACGCGAGCAAAGCGCGTCCCTTCGGCGGCGAGCTGATCGAGGTGGGGCGTCGTGTTGCGGGCGTAACCGTAGGCGCCCACGTGATCGTACCGAAGCGCGTCGATGGTGATGACCAGGACGTCGGCCTGCGGGCGGCGCGGTCCGGCCGGGAGCGGCGGAAGGTCGGCTTTCCCCGCGTGAGGCCCGCCCGAGGCGGCGCTGTGGGCTGCCTGCCCGGCTGGCAACGCACGCAGCGCGAGCGCGGTGAGCGTCGTGCGCTCGTAGGCGGCATAGCGCAACCCCTGGCTGTTTCCGAGCCCGATGAGCGACGCGACGCAGGCGAGCGCCGTCGCCGCCGCGAGGAGCCCGACGGCCGACGTGCGGCCGCCCCGCGAGACCAACCGGACCGCCAGCACGAAGGCGACCAGCGTCGCCGCCGCCAGCGAGAGGTGGAACCACTGATAGAGACGCGGCAGCACCAGTCGATTGGCGATCTGGCAGCCGGCGCCGACGGCGAACAGCGCGAGCGGCGCCATCCAGGGGCGCGTCGTCGCGCTCTCCGCGCGCGCCAGCCGCCCGGCGTAGGCGCGCGCCCCCCCGGCGACGGCGAGCAGCGCGCCGAGCGCGAGGGCCGCCGAGATCGCGCCGTGCGCCGGCACCGAGGCCGCGCGATGGCCGGTGAAGAGGGCCAAGGCGTCGTCAACGACCAGCGGCGCGGCGAGCAGCGCGGCGAGCGCGGCGCCCGTCCGCGCGGGCGCGCGCGTGCGCCGGGCGATCCAACCGGCGACGGCGATGAGCGCCCCGACAAGAGCGCCAGCCGCCGCGAGCAGACTGGTCGCGAGCACGATGAGCCGGACGGCCTTGCCAGCCGAGAGCCCGCCGATCCTCCCGGCGATCGACAGGACGACGTCGAAAGCACCGGCGAGGGCGCCCCCGACGAGGCCGCTCTTGAGCCAAGGAAGGCTCCGCCCGCCCGCGAGGTCGGACGGGGCCCGACCGGGCGGCGGCGACGACGCGTCGGGCGGTGGGGCGGTCATCCCGCCTCGCCGGCGAACAGCATCGCCGTTCGCACGCGCGCCGCCTCGGCCAGGGCCGCATGCGCCGGAGCGGCCAGCAGCGGATCGGTCGCCAGCAGCGCCTCCGCCTCGCGGCGTCCGAGCGCGGTCAGCTCGGCGAACTCCGCCAGCCCGGCCGCGCCCAGCGCGCCGTCCCCCTCCCCCTCGCCGGCCTGGGCCGTCCCCCACAGATCGCCGAACCCCCGCGCCGCCAGATCGGCCTCGGCCAGACGGAACCCGTCGTCGAGCGACGCGCAGAGCGCGAGGCGCGCCCGCCCCGGCGCGTCCGCCGGCAGACCGTCGGAGGCGAACAGGAAACAGATCCCCGGGCGCACGCCGCGCCCCACCCGCCCGCGCAGCTGGTGCAGCTGCGCCAGCCCCAGGCGGTCCGCCTCCTCGACGATCATCACGGTCGCGTTCGGGACGTCGATCCCCAGCTCGACCACGGTCGTCGCCACCAGCACGTCGGTCCCACCCTCGGCGAACGCCCGCAGCGCCTTCTCCTTCGTCGCTGCGTCGAGCGCCCCATGCAAGAGGCCCACGCGCGCCGGCGCCAGCGCCCGGCGAAGACGCGCGTGCTGCGCGACGGCGGTCACCGCGCCGGGCCGCCGTGCCTCCTGCCGCACCGGACAGACGACGAACGCCTGGCTCCCCTCGGCGAGCGCCTCACGGAGCCGCGCATAGGCGGCGCCGCGTTCCTCGTCGGTGCCACAGACGCTCGCCGTCGGGGGCGTCCGGCCGCCCGGACGCTCGGTCAAGAACGAGGCGTCGAGATCGCCGTGCAGCGCCAGGGCCAGGCTGCGGGGAATCGGCGTCGCCGACATCGACAGCAGATGTGGCGTTGCCCGCCCGCCGCCCGCAAGTCCGAGCGCGCCGCGCTGGACGACCCCGAAGCGGTGCTGCTCGTCGACGATCACCAGGCCGAGCCGCGGCAGCTCGCCCGCGACGCCCAGCAACGCCTGCGTCCCGATCAGGAGCTGGACGCGTCCGCGCGCACACTCCTCGAGGATCGCAGCGCGCGCGGCGGCGGGGGTCGCGCCGGTCAGCACGGCGAGCCCCAGCCCCAGCCGCGCCCCGAGGGGCCTGAGCGCGCGCAGCTGCTGCTCGGCCAGCACCTCCGTCGGCACCATCATGAGCGTCGCGGCGCCCGCCGCCGCGACCAGCGCCGCCGCGCCGAACGCCACCGCGGTCTTCCCCGAGCCGACGTCACCCACCAGCAGCCGCCGCATGGGGCGCGCGGCGGCCAGATCGGCCGCGATCTCGTCGAGCGCCAGCGCCTGCGTCGCCGTCAGCGTGAACGCGAGCGCCGCTTCGACGCGCGCCCGCGTCGCGGCGGCCAGGCGGGGCGGAACCGCGACCGCAGCCGGCGCCGCGGCCGCGCGCCGCAGCAGAAATGCCAGCTGCGCCACCAGCGCGGCTTCGAACGCCAGCCGGCGTCGGGCCGGCGCCAGCGCCTCCAGTCGGGCCGCGTCCTCGTCGGCCGGGGCGTGCACCCGGGTGAGCGCCTCCGCCAGCGTCGGAAGCGCGAGCCGCTGCCGGATCGCCGCCGGCACGAGATCGAGGTCGTTCACGGCGCCGAGGCGGGCCAGCGCCGCGCTCCGCATCCGCGCGAGCACCTTCCCCTTCACCCCCTGCACGAGACCGTAGCGCGGCCGCAGGCCGAGCCCGCCGTCCCCGCGCGCCGCCAGCGCCGCCGTGACGACCGACGGCTGGACGAGCTCGCGCGTCCCGTCGGTGGCGGTCCGGAGCGCGCCCGCCAGCGCGATCTCGCTCCCTTTGGGAAAGGACTTGGCCATCGCGGAGGGGACCCGGAACCAGCGCGCGCGGACCACGCCATCCCCCTCTTCGACAAAGACGTCGAGGAGCCGGCGCGGGAAGACGTGCAGCCGGCGCACCCTGCCCCGCACGAGCACCACGGTCCCGTCGGCCACCTCGGGCAGAGCGGCGATGGGCGTCGCCCGCCGCAGATCGTCATACCCGCGCGGCAGTCGCATCAGGAGATCGCGCACCGTCCGAACGCCCAGCTCCCCGAGCCGCCCCGCCGTCACCGGTCCCGCGCCCGGGAGCGAGCTCAGCGGCGCCTCGAGCGCGCCAATCAGTCGGGCAGCCTGGGAGGGCTCCCGAACCCTCCCGCGACGACTGCTCTCGGCGAAGCCGAGCGCAGTCAACGCGTCATCGTTTGAAGGTGAAGCGGAGCTCGTAGTCACAGAGGTGGAAGATGTCCCCCTCTTCGATGCGCTTGTTGTCGATGCGCATCCCCTTGAAGTCGATCCCGTTGGTCGATCCGAGGTCCTTGATGAAATACGTCCCATTCCGTCGGATGACTGCCGCATGTTTGCGCGAGATGTTGCCGTCCTTGATCGGAAGGTCGGACGACTTGGTGCCGCGACCAATGATGAACTGCTCCTTGTCGATCCGGTATTTTTGGTTGTCGAACACCAGGTAGACCGGGATCTGTGGCTGGACCGCGGGCGTCCCGTCGAACCCCCCCGTCCCCAGCATCTGCGCCCCGCCGTGCGGATGGGGCGGCGGTGTCGCCGGCGCGTCGAACATGGAGACGCCACCCGGCTGCGGCATTCGCTGGGCGAACCGCGAGCGCGCAGGCGGCGGTGTCGGCGGCGGCGGCAACGACAACGGCGGCAGCGGGGGGGCGGCGCGGCGGCGCTCGGCGCCGGACGCTGGCGGTGCTGGGCGCTCGACGGCGGCGGCGTCAGCTGGCTCTCGGACTCGAGCGCGTTGATGCCGGTCTGATAGCCGGAGAGCTGCGCGTACGCCTCCATCGCGTCGGCGATCATGTCGTCGACCTCTTTCTCCTGGTCCTCGGCCATGCGCCGAAAGGTGACCCAGAGAGTGTCGTTGCACTGAAACTGCCGCAGGCTCTTGCGTCCAGGGAGCGCCATCAGGATCTCTTCTTCACCATCTCGGCCGCCTGCGCGGCCTCCTTGCCGACCGTGTCACCCGCGGGGAAACCCTTCACCGGCGAGCTGTCCGTGGCCAGCTTCTCCAACGCCGGCGCGTCGGGCGCATGTCCGAGCTGCCCGAGCGCCATCGCCGCCGTCATCCGCGCCAGCGGCACGTGCGAGCCGAGCGCCTGCACCAGCGCCGGGCGGGCCGGCTGGCCGATCTTCTCGATCAACTTGACCAGCAGATCGTCGACGTCGACCTTCTTGTAGCTGGCGCTCCCGGGAAACGCCTCCAGCCCCGGAATGATCCCCTCGGCCTTGCGCGCCGCCAGCTCCGACTCGAACGCGCGGTAACGCACGATCTCCTCTTTGTCCGACGAGATGATGCCGAGCAAGCCCTTCTCGGCCTCGAGCCCCCCGATCCCTTCGACGACGCCGAACATCTCGTCGCGGACCGCCTTGTCGGCCTTGGGATCGGCGGCGATCTTCAGCGCGAACGCCAACACCGCCGGGTCGCGCCGCTCTCCGAGCGCCCGCGTCGCCAGCAGCGCCGCCTCTTGCTTGCCGCCGGTCACTTCACCCTCGAGGAACTTCACGGCGACGGGACCGCCCAGCGTGCCGAGCGCCTTGTAGAAGAGGTCGGGGTGGTCCTTGTCCTTGACCTTGATCTGCGGCGCGCGGGCGACGAGGGCACCGGCGCCGCGGTTGCGCGCCGGCTCGTCCCCCACCTTCGCCAGGAGCTCGGCGGCCTGCCCGTAGGGCTGATCGGGGGCGGCCAGCACCTGGATCAGCATCGAGGACGAGTCCGGACCGATGGTGGTCAGCATCTTCTCGAGCGAGTGCTCCCCCTGCCGCACCTTGCCCGCCTCGAGCTGCGCCTCCAAGACCGGCAGGATCGCCGCGTCGATCCGCTTCTGGTCCTCGGGCAGCGCCACGAGTCGCAGCGAGAACAGCGCGTCCCGGTAGGCGAGCGCCTTCTCGGGCGCCGGGTCCTTCATCGCGACCTCGTAAGCCGGCTCGAGCGTCTTGGTGATCTCCGCGCGATCGTCGGCGGAGGCGCCGTTCAGGATCGTGTCGACCTCGCCGGAGCGTCCGAGATCGACCAGGGCGACCGCCGCCTCGGCGCGCAGCTTCGGCGCGACCGAGTGATCGGCGAGCGCGTCGTGCAGCCGCTCCGGCCCCTTCTCGGTCGTCTTCCAGAGCGCGATGTTCTCCGACGACACGCGGCTCGAACAACCCAGAACGAGCAGCGCGAGCGCCCACAGCGATTGGCGAGAGCGCGGAAGCGATCCGCGACCCTGCCGCGTCGGCGTACGGGCCATAGAGCGGATGTAACTACGCGCCCACTGTGACCGTCAAGGCATTGCCGGGCATTGCCGCGCTGGGGGCCTTCGGATAACGTCGCGTCACCTCATGTGTTTCAGTGAGCGCCGGGGGCGTCGGGACGCGCGGGCGCTCGCCCTGCTGGCCGCAGCGACGCTGCTCCTCGTCGCGTCGGAGGTCGCCGCCTCGCCGATCGACGATCCGTTCGTGACCGGAATGTCGTTCAGCGGACCGACGTCGGGCGATCTGGGGGCCATTTACTGGAATCCGGCGGCCCTCGGCCTGATGCGCGGGTTCCAGCTGATGGTGGCGGGGACCGCGCGCTGGTCGTCGGTCGGCGTGTCGAGCACTCCGCCGGGGCAGCCGGCCGGCTCGGCGACCGCCACCGACTTCCGGCAGCCGTTTCAGTGGCCCCCCGGCCCGGGCGCCTACGTGGCGCTCGGATACGGCAGCGATCGGTTCACGATCGCCTTCGCGACGTACATGCCCTACCTCGAACAGATCCATTTCCCGACCTCGCCGACGGGCAACGAGCCGACCCGCTACCAGGTGTTGAGCATGGATCTGCGCAACCTGGCGCTGGTGCCGGCGCTGGCGATCCGGTTCGGCAACGACCTGCGGATCGGTCTTTCGTCCGGGTTCCTGTTCTCGACCGGCAGCCTCAGCTTCGCCGAGGATCAGGGCGGCATGCAGAACGCGGCCGACGACGCCCGCTACAACATCAACTCGGGACAGGGGATCGGCGACGCGAAGTTCTCGGTCACGCTCGGCGGCGGGATCTACTGGCGCCACAAGAATCTGGAGCTCGGCGTCTCGTACCAGAGCCACCCGCTCGGCGGTCAGGTGGCGGGCGTCGAGGTCGCGGGCGACGCGACCACCGTGACCTTGCCGCCAAGTCAGGGGGGCGGCCTCGCTGCCTGCGGCGGCCAGTCGAGCCGCTGCGTCTTCGGCGACATCTCCTATCGGCTTCCGGACGTCTTCATCGCCGGCGCCACCTGGCACCTGCGCCCCGGGCTGGAGCTCAACGTGATGGCCCGCTGGATCTGGACCCACGAGCACGACCGGATCGACATCCGCCTGGTCGGCCCCACGCTGGAGGGCCAGGGGCTCCCCGAGCACATCGTTCTTTACCGCGGGTTTCACGACGTGGTCGACACCCGGGCGCGGATCGCCTACTGGTGGCGCGAGCGGCTGCGCATCGGCGCCGAGCTGCGGCTCGAAAACGGCGCCGTCGACAGCAACGCCGTCAACGCGGCGGCCGTCGACGGATGGCAGGTCGAGCCGGTCATCCTGGCCGAGCTGCGGCTCGGCCGGAGATTCTGGCTCGGCGCCGGTTACGGCCTTACCATCATGCCCAGCGTGACCGTCACCAACTCGTCTTCGACTCGACCGCGGCCGCCGCCTGTACGAGCGACAGCTACGACCTCGCGAACCCCGACAAAGCCTGCCAGAAGCGCGCGAACGGCACCGCCCGCCCGAGCGCCAACGGGACTTACACCAGCCTCGTGCAGGACTTCGGCCTCACCTTCACCTTTCGACTCTGATGCTGAGCCCAGGCTCCACGGCGGCGATCTCGGCGCTGGCGCTGCTCGGCTGCGCGGCGACCTCGGCCCGGCGCGGGTCGGCGGCGGCGCCAGGAGGCGGCCCGCCCGGCAACGGCACCGCGCCGCCGACCGAGATCGCGCGCGCCTCGCTGGGGACGCTGACGGTGACCAAGTGGCGGCTCGACAACGGGCTCGAGGTGGTGCTGCTGCCCGATCCGCGGGCGACCTCGGTCAGCTACACGACCTGGTTCCGCGTCGGCTCGCGCAACGAGGAGGCGGCGGCCGGCGAGACGGGCCTCGCGCACCTGTTCGAGCACCTGATGTTCACGCAGACGAAGACCGCCGCCGCCAACGCCTTCGACAACAAGATGGACTCGGTCGGCGGCAGCACGAACGCGATGACCTATTACGACTTCACCGCCTACGTCGACGACATCCCCGCCACCGAGATGAACGTGGCGATCACGCTGGAGGCCGATCGGATGGTCAACCTCGATCTGCGCAAGAAGCAGGTCGACAACGAGCGCGACGTCGTGGCCGAGGAGCGCCTGGCGTCGGTCGAGGACAACGTCGACGGGATCCTCGACGAGCTGATGTACGGGCAGGCCTTCAAGGCGCACCCTTACCGCTGGCCGGTGATCGGCTCGATGAAGGACATCAAGGCGATCACCCAGGCCAAGGCGTCCGCCTTCTACAAGAAGTTCTACGCGCCCAACAACGCGGTGCTGGTGATCGCCGGGAAGATCGATGAAGCAGCGACGCTCTCCGCTGTCGCAACAGCCTACGGCGCGATCCCCCCGTCGAAGAAGCTCCCCAAGGACGAGGCCAAGCCCGAGCGCGCGCCGCAGAGCGAGGTGCGCACGACGATCAAGCGTCCGGTGCCCGCCGATCGCCTGGTGATCGGATTCCCGGCGCCGGCGCTGGGCGCCCCCGATCGCGCCGCCTACGAGGTGATGAACGAGCTCCTCGCCGGCGGCCCCTCCTCGCGCCTCAACCGCGCGCTGATCGTCGACAAGCAGTGGGCCTCGTCGGTCCACGGCGACATCGCGCCGACGCGGGATCCGGGCCTCTACGCGATCTGGATCCAGCTGGTGAAAGGACACAACGCCGAGCAGGCCGAGAAGCTGGTCGTCGAGGCGGCGGCCGACCTGGCGGCGCACCCCGTCGGCGCGGCGGAGCTGGGCAAGGCGGCGGCGCGGATGGAGACGCAGTTCTGGCAGCAGCTCGGGTCGAGCCACGGGCGCGCCGAGACGCTGGGGGCGTTCGAGATCGCGGCCGGCGACTTCCGCGCGCTCTTGGCGCGGGGCGCCGAGTACGCGCGGGTGACCGCCGCCGACGTGCAGAAGGCGGCCGCCGGATATCTGGCCACGGGGGCGCGCTCGGTGGTGATCGCAAAACCTTCGGGCGAGCCGGTGGCGCCGCCCGCGGTGGAGAAGCTTTGAGCGGCGTGGGCGCCATCGTTTCAGCCGCGCTGATGGTCGGGGTGACGCCGCCGGCGCCGGAGGCCGGCGCGGCCCCCGGCGCGCTCCGGCGCCCGGGTCCCGCCGGCTCACTCGTCATCGTCGAGGACGACCACAGCGTCCCGCTGGTGCACGTCATCATCGCCTCGCGCTCGGGATCGGCGGTCGATCCGCGTCACCGGGAGGGGCTCACCAACCTCGGCGCCGAGTGGGCGCGGCACGGCGCCGGCGGCCGCTCGCGCACGGCGCTCGACGAGGCGTTCGACGCGCTCGGCGGCACGCTGGACGTGCGCGTCGAGCAGGACATGACCCGCTTCGAGGGCGAGGTCCTGGCGCGCAACCTGGACGCCTACCTGGCGCTCGTCGCCGACGTCTTGATCCGCCCCACCTTCGATCCGGCCGAATTTGCCCGCACCCGCCAGGAGATCGCGGGGGAGATCGACGAGAACCGCAACGACGATCGCCAGCTGTGCGAGCGCTTCTTCCTGCGCAACGTCTACGGCGAGCATCCCTACGGCCATCCGGTCGACGGCCTGCCGGCCTCGCTCGAGGCCGCGACCGCCGCGGAGACCGCGGCGCACTTCAGGCGCCACTTCGGGGGGCGGAACCTGATCTTCGCCTTCACCGGCGACGTGGATCCGGAGGCGCTCTCCGCCACGCTGGCGCGGACCTTCCACGGTCTGTCGGCGGCCCCGGCGCCGCCGCCGAACGCGCTCGAGCTGCGCGCGCCGGTCCCGCTCAAGGGCTGGCGCATCGAGCTGGTCGACAAGCCCGACCGGCAGCAGACGCAGCTGATGTTCGGTCACGCCACCCTGCACGCCTCCGACAGCGACTTCGTCCCGCTGCAGATCGCCATGGCGGCCTTCGGCGGGCGGGCGATGAGCTCGACGCTGATGGACGAGGTCCGCCGCAAGCGCGGCCTCGCCTACGGCGCCTACCTGATCCTGGAAGAGCGCCGCGGCTCGGGCGCGGCCATCGGCTGGGTCTTCTCGGGGACCGACAAGACCGTCGCCATGCTCAAGCTGGTGCTGAACCTCTACGTGACGTTCATGGAAAAGGGGCTCTCGCCGACCGACGTGGCCTTCTTCCAGCGTTTTCTGATCGGCTCCCAGGCCGCCGAGATGGACGTCCCGGAGCAGCGCCTCGCGGCGCGGGTCGCCGCCGAGGTCGCCGGGCTGCCGGCCGACTTCGTCGACAGCTACGGGGCGCGCGTCTCGGCCGTCTCGCCCGCCGAGGTCAACGCCGCGATCAAGCGCCACGTCCACGCCCGCGATCTGGCCATCACGATGGTCGCCTCCGCCCCGGTGATGAAGAAGCTGCTCATCGGAGCCAAGATTCAGGAGAGCGCCATCGACGTCGTCCCCTACGACGGTTTTTGACGGCCCGGCGCATGATCCGGCGCGCGCCACTCGTTGCGGTCTGCAGCCTCGCATCGCCCGTCGACGCTGGAGGCGTTCAAAATCGATGCTACGCTCCCGCTGTGAAGGATCGGGCCCGAGGGGCGGCAAACGAAGCGGGCGTGCGCGTCCTCGGGAGCGGCCGCTACCTGACGCTGCTCGACGATGACGGGTGGGAGTACGTCACCCGCGCCCACATCAAGGGGGTGGTGGTCATCGTCGCGATCACCGACGACGACAAGCTGCTGCTGGTCGAGCAGTTCCGCCCTGCCGTCGGGAACCGGGTGATCGAGCTGCCGGCTGGCCTCGTGGGGGACGTCGATGCGGGCGAGAGCCTGATCGTGGCGGCCGAACGCGAGCTCATCGAGGAGACGGGATTCGCGGCGCGCGAGATGGTCGCCCTGGCCGAGGGCCCCATCGCGGTCGGGGTCAGCGACGAGATGATCTCCTTCTTTCATGCGCGCGCGCCGAAGCGCGTCGGCGCGGGGGGCGGCGACGCGAGCGAGCAGATCACCACCCACGAGGTGCCGCTCGCAGAGCTGCGCCGGTTCCTGACCGACCGCGCCGCGGCGGGCCTGGCCGTCGATCCGAAGATCTACGCCGGGCTGTTTCTCGTCGGCGCGCAGCTGCCCGAATGGCGACCGGCGTGACGGCCCTCCCCGCCCCCGGAACGCCGGTCGGCCCGCTGGGCTTCGTGCAGCGCGCGTCGGCGCCCGGCACGGCGACCTGGGAGTACGACGTCAAGCCCGAGCACTTCAACCCGAACGGCGTCCTGCACGGCGGCGTGGTGATGGCGTTGCTCGACACCGCGATGGGACAGGCGATCGCGGCGCTGGTCGCGCCCGAGGGGGCCTTCAACGCCTCCGCTCAGATGAACGTCCACTTTCTGGAGCCGATCCGCGCCGGGCGCGTCACCGCCCGGGCCGAGGTCCGCAAGTGCGGCAAGCGGCTGGCGGTGGTCGAGGCCGAGGCGGTCGACGAGCACGGCGCCGTTCTGGCCGTCGCGACCGCCACGCACGCGATCCTCAGGCGGAAGCCAGAGCCGTCCTCGTCCTAGCCGGGTCGTTCGTGATGACGCCGTCGACCCCCATCCGCCGGCAGGCCGCGAGCGCGGTGGGATCGTCGACCGTCCAGACGTTCACCACGTAGCCGCGCCGCTGCCAGGCGGCCACTCGCCCCGCCGTGCAGAGCACCAGCTCCGGATGCAGGGCGAACGGCCGCAGCCACGGCGCCAGCCAGGCGCGCCGGAGCGGCAACATCGACTGGCGTTCGAACAGCAGCGCCGCGCGGACGGTGGGCGCACGACGCATCCAGAGGTGGACCGCAAGCGGGTTGAACGACGACACCAGCACCCGGCGGGCGCTGTCGGTGCGCGCGATCACCTCGGCCACCGCCTCCACCAGCGCCGCGATCGGGCGGACGCCAAGCTCGTTGGCCTTGAGCTCGACGTTGACCAGGAGGTCTGGACCGCAGGCCTCGAGCGCCTCCTCCAGGGTGGGGATGGTCGTCCCACCCGGGAGCTGCACCTCGCGCAGGGCCCGGTACGGCAGGTCGGCGATCCGCTCCGGCCGGCCCGCCAGGCGCGTGAAATCATCATCGTGGAACACCATCACCTCGCCGGTCGCCGACAGCAAAACGTCCAGCTCCACGCCGTCGGCACCGTCGGTGCGGGCGCGCCGAAACGCCGCGGCCGTGTTCTCGGTCTCGCGCGCGCTCGCCCCGCGATGTCCGATGACCAACGGACCTTGCCCGGGCTGTCGCAACTGCCACACACGAAAAGCGTACCACCGGCGAGGCGGCGCATTAAACTAGAGCCAATGTCGCGACGTGCACCCTCGGGCGTGGCCGGGGCTCTCGCCTTGGGTTTGGTGTTCGGGGGCATGGCCGGAGGCTGTGCGCACAGCAGCAAGCCGCCGCCGTCCGGGCCCGGCCAGGCGCTGGTCAGCGAAGCCTCGCGCATCGGCGCGATCGCCTACGAGGACGACTTCCTCGAAGCCCGACTGGTCTTCCAGGCGTTGCCGGTGGCGGCGCCAGAGCGGATCGCGCTGCGCTCGAAGCTCCTCCACTACCTGCTCGATCCGGTGCTGGCGCTCAAGCTGGACGACATCCGGCGCGAGACGCGCGAGCTCGAGAGCGACGACGTCTACGAGTCGGTCTTCTCGTCCTTCCGAGATGCGCTGGGGCTCTTCGATCCGGGCGAGCTGTGGGCGTCCCCGGCGCGCGTGACGCCCGAGGAGGGGCGCCTCTTGCGGCCCGCGGCCGAGCTGGTCATCGCGCTCTATTCGCCCCGCGGCGGCGATCAGCAGGCGGTATTGGCGCTGGCTGCGCTGGCGACCATCGCCCCGTCCGAGCACGAATGGCAGGAGCGCCTCGATCAAGTCGTTCACTGGAGCGAAGAGGAGAGCAACTTCGACGAAGGGGGCGGCATGCACCGGGGCGGGAGCGCCATCGACGCGCTCGAGAGCGCGCTCGGCGACTGGCCGGCCCCGGCGGTGGTCCTGCGCCTCGACCAGCTCTACCTCGCGCGGCAGAAGCGGTTCGCCTCCGCGCTCCACCACCCGCCGTCGGGCGACGGCGCGCGCCGGGCGCTCGGCGAGCTGCTGCTGGCGCACGGCGACGAGATGCAGCGGGCGGTCACCAGCATGGCCGGCGCCTATCTGCGCGCCGGACGGATCGCCGACGCGGCCACGCGGACGGCGCAGATGACGACGCAGCTGGCCGGCAACGACGGCGACGATCCCGAGCTGCGCGCCCTGCTGGTCGCCGCGGCCAAACCGAACGCCGCCGCAGCCGACTATCTGGCGCTGGCGCGCCGGTTCCTGCCGCGGGTCGACTTCCTGGGGGGGACCGCCACCGAGGCCCCTGATCCGGTGGTGGCGTTCCGCGTCCTCGAGGCGGGCCTCGTCGCGCACCCCTCCGATCTGGATCTCCTCATCCTCAACGGTCACGTCGCGCGGCTGCTGTCGTCCTACTTCCTGGCCATCCGGCGGCTCGAAGAGGCGGAAGCGGTGCTCGACGCCAACCCGTCGGCGCGCGATCTCGACGGGAAGATCTCGGCGGAGCTGATCGAGCTCTACTTCGTCCGCCTGCGGCTGCGCCTCGATCCCGAGCGCGACACGCCGGCCTACGCGGAGGCCGACGATTCTCAAGCGGCGGTTCGCGGACACCAAGCGCCGTTTCGCCAGCACCGAGATGAAGGTGCGAGACGCCGACATCGACTTCGAGCTGGCGCGCAGCTACGTCAACGCCGGCCTCATCGACCGGGCCGAGCCGCTCTTTCTCCGGGCGCGCGAAGAGGGCGAGCCGACGGCCGAGGTGACGGTGGAGCTGGCCAACCTGGCGCTCAAGCGCGGCGATCCCGCGCGCGCCACCCGAATCGTCCGCGAGGGGCTCGACGCCATGCGCGCCAAGGGAGCGTCGCAGGACACCATCGGCTCCGTCGAGGGACGCGCGCGCCTCGACCGCCTCCTGGGCGACACCTTCGACGCCGCCGGCGATCGCGACGCCGCGGCGACCGCCTGGCGAGGCTCGCTCATCGGCTGGGAGCGGCTGATGATCGAGCACCTCCGCCGCAAGAACGTCGCCGAGGCGGCCGAGGCGACCGTCGAGGTCGGTAAGCTGCTCTACCTCCTCGGTCGTCACGGCGAGGCGCTGCAACGGTTCGACGACGCCCTCGAGGCCGACGACGACCGCGACCAGTCGTACATCGACATCGTCGCTTTTCTCGTCCAGGCGGGCGAGACCGACGCCGCGCTCAGCGTGTACCACCGCGCCCTCTCCCGCCCCGGGCGCGCCGTCTCGGAGTACGTGAAGGTCTACACCTCGCTCTGGATCCTCGACCTCACCCGGCGGAAGAACAAGGTCGGGGATGCCAAGGCCGAGGCCTACCTACGCACCCTCGATCAACGCCACGGCGAGCTGCGCCCGCACCGCGGCGCCGCCTGGTCCCGCCTGCTCGGCCGCTACGCGGTCGGCAAGATCAGCTACGAGCAAGTGCTGGCCGCGGCCAACACGCCGGGGAAGCGCGCCGAGATCTACTTCTACGAGGCGATGCACCGCCTCGAAGAGGGGAAATCCGACGACGCGCACCAGCTCTGGCAGAAGGTGGTGGAGACGCAGATGTTCTCGTTCTTCGAGTTCGACATGGCGTCCCACTACCTGCGGTCGGGGGCGCCCACGTCGCCGGTGACATCCGGGTCGCCTGCGGCCGCGGCTGCCTCCATCTAAGGCTCGCTCGCCGGGCGGGCTCGCCTCGCCGGGCTCGCCTCGCTTCGCTCGCTCGCCCTGCCCGCCCCCGGTCGCCTGCTTTACTCGCCCGCCCTTTACCGCCTCGGACTCGCCTCGCTTCGCTTCGCTCGCTCGGCGGCGCTTACCGCCCGATCGGCGCTCGCTCGGCGTTTCGCTCCGCTCGGATCATTTCGGCGCGCGTGAACCATGTTTCGTGCGGCCTCGAACGCCGCCCGCTCGCGCGCGCGACCAGGTCCGCACGAAGCTTTTTCCGGCGCGTGGGCTGCGCTCACGTTTTGAAATGGCAGCCCACGCGCCGGAAAAAGCCCGGTGCGGACCGGAGAGTGCGCGGCGAGCGGGCGCCCTTCGATCCCGCACCGCCCGCGGTTCACGCGCGCCGCGAGGCGAGCGAGGCGAAGCCGACGCGAGCGAGCCCCTCGGGCTATGGGGCCTGCAGCTCCCAGCGGCGGACGAGGGCGGTTGGGTCCCCGCCCGCGGCCTGGAAGTCGTCGAGCAGATCATCCGCGGCCGTGCGTCCGGCCTGGGCGTAGGCCAGCAACGGTCCGAGCAGAAGGGCGTCATCGGACCGGGCGGGCAGGCGCGCGAGGCCTTGCGCGGCGATCTTGCAAAGCTCGACCGCCAGCTCTCGCACGGAGCGGCGGCCAAAACGCGCCGCCAGCGCCGTGCGCGGCACCTCGCGGCGCAGGGCCTCGCGCTCTTCGAACGGGTGATCGGCGACCAGCGCATACGCCGCCCGGCGCGCCTCCGGGTCTTCCAGGAGGCCGCGCCAGAGGGCGCCGAGGCCGCGTGCCATCGGCATCGGCCCGGCGTCGGCGCCGCGCACCTCGATGTAGCGCTTGAGACGCACCTCGGGGAAGAGCGTCGAGAGGTGGACCTCCCAGTCGGGGATCGTCGCCCGCTGCCCTTGCCACCCTTGCGTCATGAAGCGACGGAAGGTCATCCCGTCGGCCGGATGGTAGACGCCGTCGCGCACGACGAAGAACATCGGCACGTCCAGGGCCCACTCGACGTAGTCGCGGAAGCGGAAGTCGGGCTTGAAGACGAACGGGAGCAGCCCGCAACGATCGGCGTCGGTCTCCAGCCAGATCGCGGCCCGGTAGCTCTTGAAGCCGCTCGGCCGTCCGAAAGCGATCGGCGAGGCGGCGAAGAGCGCGGTGATGATGGAGGTGATGCCGTAGGCGGTGCGGATCTTGTCGGCCGCGTCGTCCTCGCTCGCGAAGTCGAAGTTGGCCTGGACCGTGGCCGTCATCTTCATCATCTGATGCGCGAGGCGGCTGTCGCGGCCGTACCGGGGGAAGTAGTCGCGCATCACCACGTAGCGGCGCTTCGGCAGCCAGGCGATGTCGTCGGGCGCGCCGAACGGCCGCGCCCCGGTGCCGATGAAATGGATACCCAGCGGTCGGGCGGCCTCGGCCACCTCGCGCACGTGGGCATCGAGCGCTGCCGCGCAGTCCGTGGCCGTCAGCAGCGCTCCGCCCGACAGCTCGAGCTGGCCACCCGGCTCCATGGTGATCCGGTCGCCGTTTCGCGCCAGCGCGATGGCGTGACCGTCCTCCAGCGTGGCCTTGAACCCCCGCCGCTCGAGTCGCGCCAGCACTTCAGCCAGGCCCCCCTCACCCTCGTACGGGACGGGCCGGCCGTCGGCCCGGACGGCGATCTTTTCCTGCTCGATGCCGATCCTGAAGCTGGTCCGGTCCTTGCTGCCCGACCGGAAGTAAGCCACCAGAGCCTCGAGGGAAAGCGGCGCGGCGGCCGAAGGGCCGGTCGAAGGAGACTGGGGGCTGGACATCAGGTTAGCGGTTCTGCGGGAACGGGGGCCGAAGGGACGCGAAGGCTAGCCACCACCCCCTCGATCGTCAATTCCGATTGCGCGGCGTTCTCGAGATGGATGAAAGGACTCGTGCCCCGGGTCCGCACCGGATAAAATTGACGCCGGTGACCCATCGCAGGCACTTATTCGATGACCTAACTTCGGGCCGGGGTTCCTGATTTGGGTGACTTCACCCTCCCGCCGTATACTGGGACACCGCGCCCCGTCCAACTTCCATGATTCAGCCGTCCAGCCTCTTCGTCGTCGACGCCGACGCGCGCAGCCTCGAGACTCTGACGTTCGGATTCGAGCGGGAGGGGTGCAAGGTCACGGGGACCTCCGACCTGAAGCGGGCGTCCCTCCTGGTCCGTTCGGCCGCTGCAGAGGTGGCCGTCGTCTCGCTCCGTGAGCCGGAGCCGTCATCGCTGGAGGTGATCAGCGCGCTGCGCGAGGTGACCAAGGACCTTCCGATCGTGGTGCTCGGGCCGCAGGGGTCCAAGGCGGACGCGCTGCGGGCCGGGGCGGCCGACTTTCTGACCCTTCCGACCTATCTGCGGGACGTGATTGGCGTCGGGAGGCTGAGCGCGCTCGGAAGCAAGGCGGGCCACGCGCCGGATCCCGAAGGCTCGAGCGAGCTGCAGACGCGCCTCTCGGAGCACTACGGCCTCTTCTATCTGCTGCGCGCCATGGCGTCGTCCGAGCGCTCGGGGATCCTTTCCCTCACCCGCGGCAACCGGCGGGCCGAGCTGCGCGTCCACGAAGGGACCGTTGTCTCGGCCAACGTCGGGGCGATGCAAGGGCTCCCGGCGCTGCATCACCTCCTGCTGTGGGAAGAGGCCGCCCTCACCCTCACCCGGAGGGCCATCCCCAAGCGCAGCCAGCTGCATCTGTCGGCGCAGGAGATCCTCGACGAATGCGAGCGGTTCCTGCGCGACTTCGCCCACGCGGCCCGTGACCTCGGCTCGCCGCGGACGGTCTATGCGGCGGGCGCCGAACCGGTCGCGGAGCTGCGGGGCCTCCAACCGAGCCAGGTGACACCGCTGCTCCGGCTGTTCGACGGACGCCGGGTGCTGGCCGACGTCATCGAAGAGAGCCCGTTTCGCATCTTCGACACCGTCCGCATGATCCGCCGGCTGCGCGACGGCGGCATGCTGGTCGTTCGTCCCGATGAACCGAGCCCGGAGCGCCGGGACACGCGCACCGGCGCCGGCGCCAATTCGGGGAGCGAGCGCAAGAACGGGACGCCGAAGTCGATGCTCGCCGAGTGGGCGATGGTCCCCGATCAGCGTGGCGTGGTTGGCGATCGCCGGACCACCAGCCGGCGGCTCCGGCCGCTGGAAGCCAAGGCACCGGCGCCCGCGCCCATTCCGCTCACCACCAAGAAGGGGGTGAGCGCGACCGGCGAGATCGCGGCCGCCAAGCGGAAGCCGACACCCGCCGCCGCATCGGCCAGCTTCCTGGGTTCGGCGCCAACGGTCCAGGTGCAGCTCGACGCGAACGGCGCGCCGGTCGGTGAGCCGCTGGTGCCGTCCGATCCCTCGTCTTTCCCGTCGCAGAGAACGCCGCCCCCCATCCGCGCCCGCGCTCCGAGCGGCCGGTTCGTCCCCCTCGAGGATGAGCCGCCCTCTCGCAAGGTCGAGCCGAGGGACGAGCCGACGCCCTTGCCCGTTCGCGCCCGCGGCGGCAGCGGCCCCCGCCCCTCGCTCGAAGAGGCGCTGCCGTCACCGAGGACAGACCAGACGACCGAGCCCAAAATCGAGCCGAGATCCGAGCCGACACCGCTGCCCGTTCGTGCCCGCAGCGGCAGCGGGCGCATGCCCCCGCTCGAAGACGCGCCGCCTCCCAAGAGCGAGCGGACTTCCGATCGGACTTCCGATCGGACTTCCGACCGGACGCCCCGGCCGCGCCGAATCAGCAGCGACGGACAGACCATCGCCCCGGACGAGTTCGACGCCATCGAGTCCGACTTCTTCGCGCGCGAGGCGGATCTCTACAAGCGCGAGGCGCTCGAGACCTTCGACGATCTCGATCCCGCCGCCGGCCTGCCCGGCCGCCGGTCCCCCAAGAAGTAGCGGGCGCCGTCAGCTCTTCCAGACCAAGTCGATGCGGCCGATCGGGCTGGCGAACCTGAGCGTCAGCGAGCCGGACCTCGTTCCCGCGAAATCGGCGCCGGGCCCGGGCATGATGAAACGGACGCTGTAGGTCTTGGTGAACGGCGTCTTGGCCGGAAAGAACTCGCGCTCGTAGGCGTCGGGGAGCTTCTCGATCCGCACCCGCTCCGAGGGGAGCTCGTGCCCGAGCGCATCCAGCAAGGTGACCCGCCAGGGGCTGCTCGCCTTCTCGAGGTCGTTCCAGTCCCAGTTCGCGCTCTGGGCGGTGACGTGGAACTCGAACGCCTGGCTGTTCGCCTCGTGCTGGGCCTGGCGGAGCTCGGTCCGCTTGGCGTCCGAGAGACTGTAGATCGCCGCGTACTTCTCGATGTACGCCTCGCGAAAGTCCCAGCTCTTGAAGGTCGCCCAGACATCCAGCGACTTGTCGACATACTGCTCGGTGGCGAAGTCGTGGCGGGTCCAGCGCTCGTAGACCCCGCGGTAGTCATTGGGAAGGTAGTCGCGGGGCGTCTCGGAGAAGTCGACGCGCACCTGCTTTTGCGTCGCGCAGCTGGCGCCGAAAAGCGCAAGAGTGACCGTCAGCGCGCGCGCGAGAGTTGTGAGCCAGCTCCCCACGCGCGGCCCCACCCCCGTCATCGCACGAAGTCTTGGCGAACGAAGTCTTGGCGACGGAAGAGCGTGACCAGCGGCGCCTCTTTTTCCAGAGTCTCGCGCCCCCCTTCGTCCCGATCGACCAGCCCGAGAATGATCGCGACCTTGAGCCCGTGCTCGCGCGCACGGGCGATCGCCTTCAGCGCAGAGCCGCCGGTGGTGACGACGTCCTCGAGGATCGCCACCGGCATCCCGGGACGCAGCGACTTCGTCCCCTCGATCCAGGCCGCGGTGCCGTGCCCCTTGGCCTCCTTGCGCACGTAGAACGCCGGGAGCGGACGGCCGGCCACGTAGCTCAGCGTCGAGACCGCCGAGGCCAGCGGATCGGCCCCCATGGTCACGCCGCCGATCGCTTCGACCTCGGGCGCGGCAGTGGCCAGAATTCGCCCGAACAGGCTCCCGACCAGGAAGTGCCCTTCGGCGGTGAGCACCGTCTGCTTGCAGTCGATGTAGAAGTTGCTCTTCGCCCCCGACGCCAGCGTGACCTCGCGCTCCTCGTACGAGAGGCGGGTCATGAGCGCGAGGAGCCGCTTTCGGTTCTCCTCGAAGAGATCCGCGCCGATCGACATCGCGGTGACTCCTAGAGCCCTTCGAGCGGGTCGTTGCTGACTTCGCGCTTGCCGACGTTCTTGACCTTCGTCGTCGTCGCCGTATCGGACTTCGAGGCGGTGTGCGACGAGCGGGAATGTGACTGTGTTTGCGACTGGGCCTGCGCCCGC
Source organism: uncultured Pseudomonadota bacterium (assembly GCA_963819375.1). Classification (GTDB taxonomy): domain Bacteria; phylum Myxococcota_A; class Polyangia; order Fen-1088; family Fen-1088; genus JADGRB01. The sequence goes on from CAWFVU010000002.1 coordinate 1,521,497, forward strand.
GCGTTGGCGGCGTCGGCCCGGATCTTCGCCCGCTCCTCGTCGCTCTTCGCGCTGGCGAGCTTGTCGTTCATTTCCTTCTGGATGGCCGCCATCTTGGACTCGAACTCGGCCTGCACCCGCCTCGCCTCGGCGTGCGCCTGCTCGAGCTGCGCTTGCGCGACAGCCTGCTCGGCCTGGTGCTGCGTGTACATCTTGTAGCCGAGGCCGCCGCCGACGGCGATCAGGATGACCGCCACGGTGACCACCGCCTTGACCGGTGAGCTGCGCGCCTTGGCGTGCACCTCGAGGCGCATCCGCTCCTCGTGGATGCGCATCTCGCCTTCGACGCGCGCCCGGCGCTCGGCCTCTTGCAGGCGCATCTGGTCTTCGCGGGTCCGCGCCTGGTGCTCCTCTTCGGCGCGGCGGATCCGCTCGGCCTCCTCGCGCTGACGGCGCTCCTCCGCCTCACGGGCGGCGCGCTCCGTCGCCTCCTTGGCGGCACGCTCGGACTCGCGGCGCGCGGCAAGCTCGTCCTGCTCCAAGCGGACGCGATCGTCCTCGATCCGACGCAGCTCCTTCAGCGAAAACAGAACCGAATTCTCACGTCGATCGGACATAGGCCCTTTCCTGGTAACACGAATTGTCCGGCGCTTCAACGCAGGCTGGCGCGCCGGCGTTCGGCAAGCGCCGAGATCCTACTTGAACTGCGCCAGAAGCTTGTCGATGGCGGCGTTGTCGCGGCCGCCCTTCGCCGTCGACTTCTTGTCGTCGCCCGATCCCTTGGCAGCCACCGCGCCGCTGTTCCCCTTCCCCTTCCCCTTCGCGCCCGCCTTGCCGTGGTGCCCGTGGTGGTGACCACCTGAAGCATCGGCCACGGTCGCCCCAGACCCGTCGGCCGGATGAGCCTTGGCCGCCGCGGCGGCCAGCTTGGCCGCCTCGACCTTGGCTGCCGCATCTGCCTTGGCGGCAGCCTCTTTGGCGGCGGCTTCGGCGACACGCGCCTTCGCGGCCTCGATGGCCGCGTTGGCCTCCGCGGTCCGGGCGGCAATGAGCGCGTCGCGCTGTTGCTCGGCCGCGATCTGCGCCGCGTGGTGCTTCCAGGTCGCCCAGCTGAGAAGCAGCAGCGCGAGCCCGCAGCAGGCCGCCGACGATCTTCGCGGCCTTCACGGCCGGGTGCGCGCTTTCCGAGGGGATCTCGAATTTCGGAAGCACCACTTTCTCGCTCATCGCAAATCCGCTCCTTTGAACTTCTTCTGGGCCGCGAGCAACCGCGTTCCCGGGGGAAATTCATTCTAAGTGGTGGAAAAATCACATGCAACCGATTACGGGCGGCTCAGCTTTCGGCCAGTTCGGCTGACGGCAGCCTCCCCGCTTATCCCACCTTTAGAGCTGCCCGTAGATCGCACCGTCAATTTTTTGGGCCCGTCCCACCCGTCTTTTGTCCTGCCCGCCCCCGCACCGTCGGAAAACGGCGTGGCTGGCGCCGAGACACTTTGCGCGTCCGCGGCGGCGCGCTATGTTGGCCGCCTTCCAGACTAATTTCCGGTGCAGGAACGCCGGCCTGATGGCCCACTACGTCGATCTCCACGCCCACTATCTCCCCGCCCTCGACGACGGCGCGACCGACCGACAGATGTCGCTGCAGATGGTCCGGGCGATCGCGGCGCTCGGGTTCTCCGACCTCTATGCCACGCCGCACCAGCGGGCCGGGATGTTCATGCCGGCGCGGGTGGCGATCGACGCCGCCTTCACGGCGGCCAAGGAAGACGCGGCCACCGCGGGCGTCAGCGCGACGCTGGGGCTCGGCGCCGAGAACTTCTGGGACACCGTCCTGCACGATCGGCTGCGCCAGCGCGCCGTCCCTTCCTACGGTGGGGGGACCGCATTCCTGTTCGAGGTCGGCACGCAGATGATGCCGACGGGGATCGAAAACGAGCTGTTTCAACTGCGCGTCAGTGGCTACCTGCCGGTGATGGCGCACCCGGAGCGCTACCTGCCGGTCCAGCGGGATCTGGCGCTCGCCGAGCGGCTCGCGCGGCACGCGGCGCTGATGGTGGATCTCGGCGCGCTCGATGGAGCCCACGGCAAGCAGGAGATGAAGACGGCGCGCAAGCTGGTGCTGGAAGGGCTGGCGACCGCGGCGGCCTCCGACATCCACCGGCCCGAGGACCAGACCTCGGTGGCGGCGGGGATGGCCTGGATCCGCAAGCAGCTCGGCGACGGCGCGCTCGCCACGATGCTGGACGAGAACCCACGCCGCATGCTGGCCGGCGAGCTGCCGGAGACCCCGAGGTCCCGATGAGCCGGCGTCTCTTCGTTCAAGCGTTTCTGTCGCTGGTGGTCGGCGCCGTGTGCGTCGTCTACGCCGTGCATGGCATGGACGGGCACGCCGTGCTCCGGGCGGTGCGCGCGCTGGCCCCCTCGGCGGTGGCGCTCTACCTCGGGACCATGGTGGTGACGCACCTCTTCCGCACGCTGCGCTGGGAGTACCTCTTGCGCGCGCTCGGGACCTCGCTGCCGTTCCGCCGCCTCCTGCCGATCTCGTCGGTGGGGTTCATGGCGATCCTGGCGCTGCCGGTCCGCCTCGGCGAGTTCGTGCGCCCCTATCTGGTGGCGCGCGAGCGCGACGTCCGCATGAGCACCATGGTCGGCGCCGTGGCGGTCGAGCGGATCGTCGACGGCCTCCTCATCTCGGTCCTGTTCTTCGGCGCCTACCTCGCCTCGGCGGGCGACCTGTTCTCATCGCAGCTGCGCGTCGCGGCCTGGCTGTCGCTGGTCGGCTTCGTCGGCCTGACGACGTTCCTGATCCTCGCGCAGCTCTGGACCGACCGCACGATTGCGATCGCGCTCCGGCTGACGCTGATCCAGTGGCTGGCGCCCGCCCGCGCGCCCGCGGTCGACGAGAAGCTGCGCGCCCTCATCTCAGGCTTTCGCGCCCTGGCCGATCGCCGGAACTTTTCCATCTTCCTCGTCCAGTCGGTGATCTACTGGACCTCGAACGGCATCGGGATGTGGATCCTGGCGCGCCACATGAACCTGCCGATCTCCCTCGGCGCCGCCTTCGTGATCATGGCGTTCACCGGCGTGGTGCTGACCCTGCCGAACTCCCCGGGTCTGGTCGGTCAATTCCATGCGGCGATCAAGATGGGCCTCACCGCCTACGTGCCGGCCGCCGTCGTCAACTCGAGCGGGATGGCCTACGCCATCGTGCTTCACGGCATCCAGACGCTCTGGTACGTCGCCGCCGGATTGCTCTCCCTGCCGGCGCTTTCGCGCGGGGGCATGCACGTCTCCTTGAAGGACGCCGTGCGCGAATCGACGCACGCGGCGGAGGTCGAGGAGGCTTAAAGAAGCGTGAGCCCCGAGGCTACGCCGGCGTCAGCTCGAGCAGCGGCGCCCCCTCCTCGATCGACGCCCCCTCCTTCGCCAGCACGGCCGAGACGGTCCCGGCCGCCGGGGACTCGACCGGCATCTCCATCTTCATCGACTCGAGGATGGCGACGGTCTCCCCCTCGGCGACGGCGTCGCCGACCTTCACGTTGATCTTCCAGACCGTCCCGGTGATGTGAGCGTTCACGCTGATCGCCATGGCCGAGCAGCGTAGGAACCAGGCGGCGCGCCGTCAAGGCGCTGGGCGGCGTCCCGGCATCGAGGCCCGCATGTGAAACGCCAGCTCTTCGTCTCGGTAGCGGTGCTCCGGGCCGCGCACACAGCTGATTCTCGCCACGCAGGACAGCCGGCACGGCTCGGCGACGAGCCGGCGCGCCTGACACGCGACGATGTCGAATCCCCCGCGCGCCACGGCGCCCGCTGGGCAAGCCGCGACGCACGGAGCGTCGCACCCCGCGCATCCGTCGCCGGGCGGCGGCGCCTCCGGCAGCGGCCGATCGAGGACGATCAGCGCGCGGTAGGCCCACCAGGGGCCGAACGTGGGGTGAATCTGCAGCCCGAGCGGCCCGGGTCCCCCGAGACCGGCGGCGCGCCCGAGGCGCTGAAACGGGATGAGTGGCCGCGCGCCGAACGGGAAGTGCACCACGTGGGCGACGCCGTGCGGACGGAGCGCGTCGCGCGTGGCGCCGGCGATCACCCGCTCGGTGTACCGGTCGAGCGGATTCGGCGCGCCGTCGGTGGCCTCGGCTCCCCCGTCGAAGCGATCGAAGAACGCCGGTCCACCCGAGCCGGCGACGAGCGCGCCGGCAGCGCCGGCCAAGAGCTCATCGAGAGCGAGCGGCCCCGCCGCGACGTCGAACGCCGCGCGCGTCAGCGGAAGAAAGACGTTGAGGCCGAGCTCACCCAACGCCCGCGTGAGCGACGCGAGCAGATCGTCGGATGAATCGGCGCCCGACGTTTGCGCTGCCCCTACTTGAGCTGGAACGGGTACGGCGTCTGGAGGCCCTCCGACGGCGGGAAGGTGGCGGACTTCACCGCCTTTTCGACGCAGGCCCCGGTCGGTGTCCCCGCGAACTTGCCGGTGACCGTCGCCGAGGTGACCTTGCCGCTCTTGCCGATGGCGACGTTCACCATCGCCATCCCCTGGACCTTGAACTCGCTGTAGCAGGCGGCGACCTTCGGCTTGACCGAGTTCATCCCGGCGACGACCGCGCCCTTGGCGAGCGGCCCCGCGGAGACGGCCGGCTTGTCGTCATCCGACACCTTCGCGTGGCCGGAGCCCCCGCCGCCATGGCGAGTGGCGCCGTCGATCAGATCGTCGAGCGAGCCCTTCGGGGGCTTCTTCTCGGCGGGCTCGCTGGTGGCAGCCACGGCAGCGACCGCGCCCTTCTTCTCGTCGCCTCCGCCCCCCTTCTTGGCTTCCTTACCCCCCTTGCCGCCGCCGTGGTGATGCTCGTGCTCGCCCTTCTCGGCTTTTTCGCCCTTCTCGGCCGCCTTGGCCTCGGAGCTCCCCTCGCGCGGCGGCAAGTTCTCTTCGGCGATGGTCGACGGCTTGCCGCCCGGCGCGGCAGCCGCGCCTGCGGGGGCCGCTTTCACCGGCTCCTGGGGCGCCGGCACCTGCTGGACCTGCTCGACCAGCACGGGCGACTTGGTGGTCAGAACTTTGTAGGCCATGAGGGCGATGCCGCCCACGGCCGCGAGACCCAGCACCAGCGCGACATAGACCCACTTCGGCGGACCGCTGCTCGACGACAGCGGAAGGAGCACCGGCGCCGCCGGCGAGAACGCCCCGAAGGCGGGCAGATCATCGACCGCGCCCGAGCTGCTGCCGCCGAAGCTGGGGCTGCCGCCACCGCTCGAAGCGCCGAGCGTGCTCGCCGCCATCTGGCGGATATCAATCAGGCCCGAGCCCTCCGTCAACGCCGAGCTGGCCGAGGCCGTCGAGGCGGGCTTCGCCGCGGGCATCGCCAGCGACTGCAAGTTCGAAAGCGAGAACAGCACCGAATTCTCGTGCCGCTGGCCGGTCAGGCTCTCCACCCGACCGCCGTCATGGCCGGCCGCCGCCGCCCCCGAGGAGGGCCACCGTGACTCTTCGGACGCCGGCGCTGCCGAGGCAGATCCAAACAGATCGCCGCCGCCGCTGCGAGCGGGGGAAGCCGACGCAGCGAAGACGTCGCTGGCGCCACCGCCACCGCCGCCGAACAGCGAGCGCCCCGCGCCCGAGGCGCGCCGGGCGCGATCGGTTCCGTTCGCGGATGCGGCCGCGACGACCCCGGAGGACGGGAATAGCTCGCCCCCGCTGACGGGAACGCCCCCCACGTCCTCGGCCACGAGCGCCGCGAACTCCGGGACGGCGGAGAGCTTCACCCAGTCGGCGAACCCCTCTTTCCAGGTGTAGGTGTCTCCCTTGACCTCGCCGCGCTCGATCTTGGTGCGAACGTCGGCGTCGCCGATGGGGCCGACCTGCTCGCCGTCGATCACCAGGTGCCAACCGCCGTCAGTGGCGGGGGCGGCCGTCGCCTCGGGGCCGCCCGTCTCCCCCCCGCGCACCACGATGATGTGGCTGCACTTCTTGCAGCGGATCTTGAAGACCTTGCCCCGAACCTTTTCATCGGCAATCGAGTACTTGGTCCCGCACGAGTCACAAACGATCTTCATCAACGCCTCGATTCAGGGGGATCAGGCTGCACGTTCCAGGAAAAGTCCACGAAGGATTCCACGGACGGCCCTGGCTGGGCCCGGCTGGGCCCGAGATGGCCGGGAGAAAGGCAGGAGAAGGGCACTGGAAAAGGCCACCATTATATTGAGCCTGCGACCGGGCGCAAGCCAAGCCGCCGGCATTTCCCCGCGAATTCCGAGCATTAAACGAGCTTAAGCGGCGGAGCTGGGCCGCGAAGCTAGGAAGCGAAGGGATTCTTCGAGACCACCGTCTGCGAGCGCCCGGCCCCCCAGGAGGTGGCCCAGACCGGGATCCCGACCAGCCTGCTGACGCGCTCGACGAACGCGGCGGCGGCGGCGGGAACGGCCGTGCCGGACGCGCCGGAGGAGGTCTCCGGCCAGCCCTCGAGCTCTTCGAAGACCGGCTCGGACGCGGCGAGATTGTCGAGATCGACCGGCATCTCGTCCATCATCTGTCCGTTCAGCCGATAGCCGATGCAGAGCTTGACGCGGCCGAGCCCGGCCATGACGTCGAGCTTGGTGAGCGCCAGCGACTCGATGCCCGAGAGCCGCACCGCCAGGCGGACCGCCGGGATGTCGAGCCAGCCACAGCGCCGGGGGCGCCCCGTCACCGAACCGAACTCGTTGCCGCGCTTGCGGAGCAGGTCGCCGATCTCCTCGTTGAGCTCGGTCGGGAACGGCCCGTCACCGACGCGCGTCGTGTATCCCTTGGCCACGCCGAGCACCGTGTCGATCTTGGTGGGACCGATCCCCAGCCCGGCGCAGGCACCGCCCGCCGTCGTCGACGACGAGGTCACGAACGGATAGGTCCCGTGGTCGAGGTCGAGCAGGACCCCCTGGGCGCCCTCGAACAGGACATGGTCACCGCGGACCACGGCGGCGTGAACGGTGCGGGAGGCGTCTCCCACGAACGGTCGAATCTCCTCGGCCAGCGCCATGTACTTGGCGGTGATCTCCGCGGCGACCGGCGCGGCGCCGCCCAGCTGGCGGACGTAGGGCCCGATGGCCGCGATGTGCCGGTCGAGCCGCGCCCGGAAGCGCTCCGGCCGGAACAGATCGCCGACGCGCAGGCCGATGCGGGCCGCCTTGCTCTCGTAGGTCGGCCCGATCCCCTTCTTGGTGGTCCCGATGCTCCCCGGGCCCTCCTCGCGCAGCCGATCGATCTCCATGTGGTGCGGCAAGGTCAGGTGCGCGCGCTCGGCGACCACCAGGTCCTTGTCGCTCTTGATGAAGCCGTGCCCGCGAAAGGTCCGGATCTCGTCGACCAGCACCGCGGGATCGATCACCATCCCCTCGCCGAGGACGCAGGTGACGCCGTCGCGCAGGATGCCCGACGGGATCAGCCGGGTGACGTACTTCATTCCGTCGACGACCAGCGTGTGTCCGGCGTTGGCGCCACCCGCCCAGCGGACCACGTAGCGGGCCTTCTCGGTCAGGAGGTCGACGATCTTCCCCTTGCCCTCGTCGCCCCACTGAACACCGACGACGATTACGACTGCCATGATTGTTTGTTCCTCTTTGAAGGTGAAACGCGGCTCTCCATCGCCACGGCGACCGCCTCGACGTCGACGGCGAAGCCGACCGCCGGGCTCGGCCGTCCGTAGCGGGCGAGCAGATCGTCGTAACGCCCGCCGCGCAGAACGGCGTCGGGCGCGCCGTCGACGAACGCCTGAAACCGCACGCCGGTGTAATAGTCGAACCCCCGCACCTCGCCCAGATCGACATGCAGCCGCGCGTCGATCTTGCGCGCCTCGACCGCGCGCACGATCGCCGAGAGCTCCCCGAGCGCGCGCTTGATCCCGGCCGTCGGCGCCTGCTTGACGGCCGCGGTGAGCAGCTCGGGCGCGCCGGACAGCGCGGGAAGACGGCGCGCGAACTCCACGGCCGGCTTCCTGCCACGTGCCGCGCGCAGCACCAGCTCCAGCCCGGCGCCGTCGCGTTTGGCGATGCGACGCCGCGCCTCTTCCAGCGCCGGCTCGGGCAGCGCCAGCGAGGCGAGCACCTCGCGCGCGAGGCCCAGGTGTCCGAGATCGATCGTCGGGCGGGGCAGACCGACCGCCGCCAGCGCCTCCACCGCCAGCGCGATCAGCTCGGCGTCGCCGTCGGGACCGGGGAGGCCCGCCAGCTCGACGCCCGCTTGGGACAGCTCGCGCTGACCACGGGCCGCGCGGTCGAGCCGCACGACGGTCCCCTCGTAGCAGAGCCGCACGGGCCCCTTCTGATCGCGAAAGCGGGTGGCGATGAGGCGTGCGATCTGCGGCGTGATGTCGGGGCGCAGCGCCACCACCTGCCCCGAGCTCGGCTCGACGAAGCGGACGGTGACCGCGCGGGCCGCGGCGCCGAGCCCGAGCGCCAGCACCTCTTCGTACTCGAAGGCCGGCGTGATGACCCGCTCGAAGCCGGCGCGATCGAACTCGGCCAGCAAGGTCTCGATGACCCGCAGGCGCGCCGCCGCCGCCACCGGCGCGTGGTCGCGCATCCCGGTGGGGAGCCTGAGGGTCGGCGGCTGCGCGGCGCGCGGCGCAGAGTCAGTTGCGGAGATGCCCCGCGGCGCGCGCTTCGCCACGGACTACTTGACCGCGTTGCGGACGACGCCGTCCTTGAGGAAGCCGACGAACACCTCGGCCATCTCGATCGCCACCTTCTCCTGCGCCTCCTTGGTCGACGCCCCGAGGTGCGGGACAGCGATCAGGTTCTCCTCTGCGAAAAGCGGTGACGGATCGGGCGGCTCCTTGGCGAACACGTCGAGCGCCGCGCCACCGAGCTGGCCGGACTTGAGCGCCTCGAGCACCGCGTTCTCGTCGACGATGCCGCCGCGCGCGCAGTTGATGAGGCAGGCGCCCTTCTTCATCTTGGCGATGGTCGCCGCGCTGAAGAGCCCCTTGGTCTCGGCCGTGGCCGGGACGTGCAGCGTGATGTAGTCCGATTGCGCGATCAGCTCGTCGAGCGTGACCTGCTTGACGCCCGCCGGGAGCTCCTTGGGGGGAACGGGTCGTAGCCGATGACGTTCATCTTGAGGCCGACGGCGCGCTCGGCCGCCTGGCGCCCGATGTTGCCGAGGCCGATCACGCCCAGCGTCTTGCCGGCGATCTCCGTCCCCATGTACTTCTTCTTCTCCCAGATCCCCTGCTTCATGCTGGCCGCCGCCTGCGGGATCTTCCGCGCCAGCGAGAACATGAGGCCGATGGCCAGCTCGGCCGCGGCGGCCGCGTTCCCCTGCGGCGTGTTGATGACGAGGACGCCCTTCTCGGTCGCCGCCTTGACGTCGATGTTGTCGACGCCGACGCCGGCGCGCCCGATGATCTTCAGCTTCCCTGGGCTGGCCAGGGTCGCCGCCGTGATCTTGCTGGCCGACCGGATCCCGATCGCCTGGTACTCGCCGATCACCGCGGCGAGCTCCTCCGGCTTCATGCCGGTCTTGACCTCGACGGTGAACCCCGCTTTGTTGAGAACTTCGACCGCCTTCTTGGACATGTCGTCGGCGATGAGGACCTTGATTGGCTCGGCCATGACTGTTGCTCCTCTTTGGACGTGCGGGTGCGGTGTGCAGTGTGCAGTGTGGATTGACGAATCAGGCGCGCCGGGTCTCGGCGAACGTCGCCTGCGCAGCGGCGACGCCCGCTCCCGGCCGGATGTTGAAGCCGAGATCCGAGAGCGTCATCTCGAGGCCCGAGATGGCGGTGATGATGTCGAACTGGCTGAAGAAGCCGACGTGCGCGATGCGGACGATCTTCCCCTTCAGGTGATCCTGCCCGCCGGCGATGGTGATGCCGTAGCGCGACCGCATCTGAATGATGATCGCCGTGCCGTCGACGCCGGGCGGGACGCGGAAGGCGGTGACCGAGTTCACCGGCGACGAGGAGAAGAGATCGAGCCCCAGGCCACCGGCCGCGGCGCGCGTCGCCTTGGCCAGCCGCTCGTGGCGGTTGAACACGCCCTCCAGCGTCTCTTCCTTCAACATGCGCAGCGACTCGCGCAGACCGACGACCAGCGAGACGGCCGGCGTGAAGGCGGTCTCGCCCTTCTCCTGCGCCTTTCGTTCCCGCGCCAGGTCCAGGTAGAACCGCGGCAGCTTGGCGCGCTCGCTCGCCTTCCAGGCCTTGTCGGAGACGCTGATCCCGGCCAGACCCGGAGGGAGCATCAGCCCCTTCTGCGATCCCACCGACACCACGTCGAGCCCCCACTTGTCGACCGGGACGTCGTAGACGCCGATCGCGGTGATGGCGTCGACACACAAGATGATGTCGTCGTGCGCCCGCACCACCTTGGCGATCGCCTCGATGTCGTGCTTGGTGGCGGTCGAGGTCTCGCAGGCGGTGGCGTAGACCGCGCGCACGCCCGGGTTCTTGTCGATCGCCTCGGCCACCGCCTTGGCCTCGACGCTCTTCCCCCACTCGACGTCGACGTAGACGCAGGTGATGCCGTAGGCCTCGCAGATCTTCCCCCAGCGCTCACCGAACTTGCCGCCCCGAATCACCACCGCCTTGTCGCCGGGGCTCAAGAAGTTGCAAACCGAAGCGTCCATCGCGATCGTGCCCGAGCCGCTGAGCAAGATCGGCAATTGCTTGGTCTGCATCAGCCACTTCAACCCCTCCTGCACCTCGCGCAGGCATTCGGTGAAGGCGGGCGCCCGGTGGTAGAGGATCGGCCGGGCCATGGCCAGGAGGACCCGCTCGGGAACGGGGGTCGGGCCGGCGGTGAGGAGATACTCCTTCATGATGCTTCTATTGTGCCTTTTGGGCGCCTTTGGGGTGTGGCGGCGGCCCGAGTTCTAATACAACTTGACCAGCAGATCCACCGATGTCCCTCGCCCAATTCGCTGACGCCAGCTTCGGTTATCCCGGCAACGACATCCTCGTCGGCGCCTCCCTCCTGATCCGTCCGGGCGACCGGCTGGCGCTGCTCGGACCGAACGGCACCGGCAAGTCGACGGCGCTGCGCCTCCTGGCCGGAGACCTCGAGGCCGACAGCGGCGACGTGCGCGTGCTCGGGCGCACGTCGGTCGCCTACCTGCGCCAGTCGCAGGAGCTGGGGGGCGGCGGCACGCTGCTCGAGGCACTGCTCGAGCCGTTCGCCGATCTGCAAAAGCTGCACGACGAGATGGCGGCGCTGGAGACGCGCCTGGCGGACGGAAAGGCCGACGAGCTCGCCCGGTACGGCGAGCTCCAGGAGCGCTACCAGCGCGGCGGCGGCTACGAGCTCGAAGGTCGGGTCAAGCGGCTCACGGCCGACGTCGGCTTCTCCGAGAGCGATCTCGCCCGCGCGGTCGACACGCTGTCGGGCGGCGAGCGCGGCCGGCTGGAGCTGGCCAAGGTGCTGGTGCGACAGCCCGATCTCCTCCTGATGGACGAGCCGACCAACCACCTCGATCTCGCCGCCATCGAGCGGCTCGAGGCCTACCTCGCCGAGTACGAGGGGGCGTTCGTGCTGGTCTCGCACGATCGCGCCTTCATCCGCGCGGTCTGCAACGAGATCGTCGAGCTGGAGAACGGCAAGCTGACGCGCTACCCGTTTCGCTACGACAAGTACGTCGTCGAGCGCGCCGCGCGGCATCGAGCGCGCGCAGGCCGAATACGAAAGGCAAAAAGAGCACGTCGACAAGACCGAGGACTTCATCCGCCGCAACCTGGCCGGGCAGAAGACCAAGCAGGCGCAGAGCCGCCGCAAGATGCTGGAGAAGCTGGAGCGGCTCGAGCGCCCCGACGACCAGTGGGAGCACGCCGGCAAGATCGGCCTCTCCTTCCAGACCGGCGGCGACCTCGGCGGCAAGGAGATCATCCGCGCGCCCAACCTGACGGTCGGCTACCCGGGCGCGAAGATCCTCGACAGCGTGACGGTCAACGTCTACCGCGGCGACAAGCTGGGCGTCGTCGGGCCCAACGGCAGCGGCAAGTCGACGCTGCTGAAGACGCTGATCGGTGAGCTGGCGCCGCTCGCCGGCAAGGTCGAGTTCGGCAGCGGGGTCCGCATCGGCTACTTCGATCAGAAGCTGGGAACGCTCGACGAGCAGCTGACGCTGACCGAGGAGATTCGCTCGGTGCGCGCCGACCTGTCGCCCGAGGCCGTCCGGCAATACCTGGCCAAGTTTCGCTTTTTTGGCGACGACCCCTTCCGCCTCGTGCGGGGACTCTCGGGTGGCGAGCGCAGCCGGCTGGCGATGGCGAAGATCATGCTCTTCCCGCGCAACGTGCTGGTGCTCGACGAGCCGACCAACCACCTCGACATCCCGGCGCGCGAAACCCTGGAAGACGCGCTCGGCGCCTACGAGGGAACCCTCATCACGGTCAGTCACGACCGCTACTTTCTCGACCGCATCTGCACGCGCCTCCTCGTCATCGAGGGGACGCACGTCGAAGCCCATGTCGGCAACTACAGCGACTGGCGGGAGCGCCTGAAAGCGTCGGCAGCTCCTGTCCCACAGGCAAAGCCAGCGCCGCCGCCCAAGCCGGCGGCAAGGCCGATCTCGGCCGCCAACGCGACGCGCGACGGTGACAAGCAACGCGAACGGGAGCAGCGCCGGCTGGCGCGGCGCGTGGAGACACTGGAGGCGGATGTGAGCAAGCTGGAAGCCGAGCTGGCGGCCGTCCGCGCCGACCTGGTCGGCGATCACGCCGGCGACTGGCAAAAACTGCACGCGCTGGCCGAGCGCGAACGTGAGCTCGACACCCTGCTCGCCCGCCGAATCGCCGAATGGGAAGCCGCCAGCGCCGCCGCGCTCAATCTGGATGCGAATTCTTCCGATTGACCATCAGGAAACCTGCAGACGATCGCGAACCTGCGGTCGGACGCTGGTTTCACCTCCGCAGCATTGCATCGCTCTCCTTGGGTCCTACTTTGATCGTGTAAACTTGCGGGGTTCTCTCCGGGAGGTATCCGGATGCGGTTCGTTGGTTTTGTCGCATGCGTGTTCGCGGTCGCCACAGGCGGCTGCGCGACACATCCGGCGCCGCCCGTGAATGCTCCGCCGATGGCCGCCAACCAAACGGCGAGCCACCCGGCCAGCCAGATCTCCGGGGTGTGGGACGCGCTCAGCCGCACGACCATCGGTCAAGGGATCGGCGCCGGGGACACGCGCATCGAGAAGCAGGAGTGGCACCTCTCCCAGGCGGGCAGCGCGATCAGTGGTTACTACATCACAGCGCTGACCTTCGTCTCGGGCGACGGCCGACCCTACGTCTGCAACCGGTTGCCGCAGTTTTCGGCGACCCAGCGCTTCAACATCGCGGGAGAGGTGCGCGGCGGGCAGATCGAGATCGAGGAAAAGGAACAGCGGGTCACGGAGAAAGGGAACCGCTGCGACCCTGGGCAGAAACGCCTGGCGCGCTACAGCGGTCGGCTGGAAGGCGACGTGATGACGCTGATGAGCGGCGCCCAGCGCCAGACGCTCTATCGGATCCACCATCCCGACCAGACTGCGGAACAGACCGCCGGACAGACTGCCGAGCTTGCGACCGAGGCCGGAGCCCCGCTCGCCGACGCGAGCGAGCCAGGCGGTCCGCCCGCAGCGGTGTCCGAGGATCCGCGCTTTCCGGATCACGCCCCCGCCCCCGCCTCGGCCCTGTCGTCACTGCCGCCCGCCGACGTGAGCGGGATGTGGATCTGGGAGCACAGCGGCGTCGTCCCCGGCGGTGACCAGAAGCAGGAGCGCGAGGAGTGGCACGTCACGCAGGATGGGTCGAAGCTGACCGGCTACTACGATCGCGTCGTCCATCAGGTCTCGTCCGACGGGCAGGCCTACCGCTGCAGCATGGCGCTCGACTTCCAGATCGTCACCCGCTATCAGTTTCGCGGCGAGGTCGACGGCAGCAAGATCATGATCTACGAGAGCTCGTTCGAGGTGTTGAACCCGAACGCCTGCGACAACGGGAAGCGCCGCCTGGACGCCTACGAGGGGCAGGCGGCCGCGGACGAGCTGCGCCTCGTCTGGGGCATCGGCGGCCAGGTCCTCCGGCGCCCCCGCCCCGACGTCCCGACGCAGAGATTCTGAGCCGGGCTAACCCTTCGAGCCCTTGAGCTCTTTGTCGATGGCGGCCTTGAAGGCCTCGAACGGCTGGGCGCCGACGAGGCGGGTGCCATTGATGAAGAAGGTGGGTGTGCCGGTCACGCCAAAGGCGGCGCCTTCTTTGTCCTCGGCGTCGACCTTGTCCTTGAACTTGCCAGAGTCGAGCGCCGCCTTGAACTTGGCCATGTCGAGGCCCAGCTCCTGCGCGTACTTCTCGAGCGACGGGCGATCGAGCGCCTGCTGGTTGGCGAACAACTTGTCGTGCATCTGCCAGAACTTCCCCTGCTCGTTGGCGGCCAACGCCGCCTCGGCCGCCAGGTGGGCCTTGTCGTGGAAGGGGAGCGGGAACTGCTTGAAGGCGATGCGGACCTTTCCTTTGTAGGCGTCCTCGACCTGCCGGACGGTCGGGACCGCGCGGCTGCAGAACGGGCACTGGAAGTCGCTCCAGGCCACCACCGTGACGGGCGCCGACGCCGGCCCTTTCACCGGAGCGTCGCCCACGTGGACGTCGAACTTGCCGCCCTGATCGTCGGGAGCACCGGCCGCCGGCGGCGGTGCCGCCAAGGCCGCGGTCTCGATCCGCTTGGTGTAGACGTCCTTGAGCGGCGTCCCCTTCTTGAGGAGCGCGTCCGCCTCCTTGATCTCGTCGTCGATGATCTTCTCGAACGCCGAGGCTTCCTGAGCGCCGACGATCTGCCGGCCGTTGATGAAGAACGTGGGCGTCCCGTTGGCGCCGGCGGCGGTGCCGACCTTCATGTCCTGCGACACCTCGTCCTTGATCTTCGGATCGTCCCAGTCCTTCTTCCATCTGGCGACGTTGAGCCCCACGTCGCCCGCGTACTTCTCGATGTCGGCGCGGGTGAGCGCGGTGTTGTTCTCGTACATCTTGTCGTGCAGCTTCCAGGCCTTGTCGGCCCCCTGCCGCGCGGCCGCCTGGAACGCCGTCGCGGCGTCCATGGCGTGGTCGTGGAACGGCAGCGGCTGGTTCATCCAGACCAGCGCCAGGTCCTTGCCGTACTTGTCGAGGACCGTCTTCACCGTCGGCTCGGCGCGCTTGCAGAACGGGCACTGGAAGTCGCTGAACTCGACCATCGTCACCTTGGTCGCTTTGGCGCCGCGGCGCTGGTCGTGTGCGAAGGGTACGATCTTCTTCGAACCACCTTCAGGCGCTGCGCCGCCGCTCGGCGCCGAGCCGCCCGTCGGCTTCTGCTTGTCGTCGATGGCCGCCAGGATCGCGCCGAGGCTCTTGCCCTGCTTGCCGAGGTCGATGGCCGCCCGGGCCAGGTTCGGGCTGCGCGGGCAGTTGGGGTCCTTCTTCAGACAGCCGGCAATCTTCCCCATCCCGCAGCCGCACTCGCAGTCGCGCTCATTGAGCGCCTGGAGCACCGTCACCTTCTGCTGCGCCGTGAGCCCGTCGAAGCTGACGCCGGTCACCGAAGCCAGATCGGCCGACTTGGTCCACCCCTCGGGAAACTCGCTCTCCGAGTGATAGATCTTGGCGGGCATCTTGGTGCCTGCCGGAGCCGCCTCGCCCGCTTTGTCGGACGCGGAGTCGGCCGACGCGCCGCCGCTCGCGCCGTGACTGCCCGTTTCGCGTCCGACCAGAAAACCGACGGCCAGCCCCGTCACCAGGGGCCAGATTGCCGCGGTCCAAGCAGGCCGCGACGAATTCGTTTCTTGCGCCATGGCGGCGCTTATAGCACGCGACCTATTCGTCTTCGTCGTTGCGCGCGCCGGCGCGCTTGCCGCCGCCGCCGTCGAAGTCGAGCTCGCCGGCGAACATGTCATCGATCATCGAGTCGACGGACTCGAAGTAACCGTCGCGGCGAAGCTCCTCGCGCTCGAACTCCTCGAAGGTCTGATAGGTCCTCTGGTCGACGAATCGGCTCATGGGCATTCTCCTTGATTGCCACGTCGGGGAACAACCGACATGTAGGTATACTGAATACCCTCGCTTACACGGCGTCAAATTTTCGCGCCAAATTTGCGGGCTTGGCCGATACGCCCCAGCGTGTTTATCTACGGGGGCGCCTGGATCGCATCATCATGGGAAGGGTCATTGCGGTTGCGAACCAGAAGGGGGGCGTGGGGAAGACCACGACGGCGGTGAACCTCGCCGCCTCGCTGGCCGCGGCCGAAAAGCGGGTGCTCCTGGTCGACGTCGACCCCCAGGGGAACGCCAGCTCCGGGCTCGGGTACTCGCGCGAGCAGGTCGGATCGTCAGGCGGGGCGAGCGTCTATGACCTCCTCATCGGCCAGCCCCGCCTCGACGACGTGATCCGGAAGACCGACCTCGGGCACCTCGATCTCATCCCGGCCAACGGTGACCTGGCCGGTGCGGAGATCGAGCTGGTCCCGATGGCCGAGCGCGAACGCCAGCTGCGGGGCCCCCTGCGCGCGGCGGCCGAACGCTATGACTACGTCCTCATCGACACGCCGCCGTCGCTGGGCCTCCTGACGTTGAACGCGCTCTGCGCCGCCGACAGCGTCCTGGTCCCGCTGCAGTGCGAGTACTACGCGCTCGAGGGGCTGACGGCGCTGCAGCGGACCATCCGCCTGGTCGCCGACAACCTCAACCCGGGGCTCGACATCGAGGGGATCGTCCTCTGCATGGTCGACTCGCGACAGAACCTGACCGAGCAGGTCGCCAACGAGGTGCGCACCCACTTCGAGGGGAAGGTCTTCACCACGACGATCCCGCGCAACGTGCGCCTGTCCGAGGCGCCCTCCTTCGGCAAGCCGATCCTGCTTTACGACATCGCCTCCAAGGGGGCGAAGAGCTACCTCGATCTGGCGCGCGAGCTGCTGGCCCGGCACGCCGGCGACCAGCACCCCGAAGACAAGGTGGCCGACGGTAAATCGACTGACGGCAAGGGTGTCGACGGCAAGGCCGCGGACGGCAAACCGACGTCGTTGGCGACGGCGGCCTCCCGATGAGCGCACCCAAGCGCAACGCCCTCGGCCGCGGGCTGGCGGCGCTCATCCCGGGCGCACCGGCCCCGAGCGCCCCGGCACCGACGACGGGATCGCCAGCCGGCGCCCGTCGGACGGCACGCGGACGATCGCCGTCGAGGAGATCCACCCCTCGCCCGGCCAGCCGCGGACGCGGTTCGACGACGCGCGCCTCGACGAGCTGGCGGCATCGATCAAGACGCAGGGGATCATCCAGCCGCTGATCGTCCGCACGCGCGCCGACGGCGGCTATGAGCTCATCGCCGGCGAGCGGCGCTGGCGGGCGGCGCAGCGCGCGGGCCTCCACGAACTGCCGGCCGTCGTGCGCGACGTCGCGCCGACGCAGGCGTTCGAGATGGCGATGGTCGAAAACCTCCAGCGGGAGGATCTCAACCCGCTGGAAGAGGCGGCCGGCTATCAACGCCTCATCGAAGAGTTCGGCTACACGCAGGAGCAGCTCTCCGAGCGGGTCGGCAAGGATCGCAGCACGGTGGCGAACGCGCTCCGGTTGCTCCGCCTGCCCGACAGCGTCCGGGGCCTCCTCGCCGAAGGGCGGCTCTCGATGGGGCACGCGCGGGCGCTCCTGGGGCTCGAGGTCGCCTCCGCGATGGAGAAGCTGGCCCGCAAGATCGTCGCCGGCGAGCTCTCGGTCCGGCGGGTCGAGGAGCTGGTCCGGCGCTCGCGGGACGGCAAGGCGCCCGAATCGGCCGCGCCTGCCCCGCGCACCCCCTCGACCAGCGCGCGCGATCTGGCGATGCGCCTCACCCGGACGCTCGGCACGCGGGTCGAGGTCCTCGAGGTCGGCAAGGAGCGCGGCCAGATCGCCATCCACTACCACTCGCTCGATCAGCTCGACGCGCTCCTCGAAAGGCTGATGCACTCGTGAGCGCGACGGCGTCGCTGGAGCTGGTCTACCGCTCGGACGCCGCGCTCCTCGTCGCCTACGCCACCCACCTCGCCCGCGGCCAGCTGCTGCTCGACACGACCGAGCGGCTGGCGAACGGCGCCAACGTCCAGCTGCGGCTGGTCGCCCCCTCGACGTCGATCGCCCTCGCCGGCGTGGTCGCCCGGCGCGAACGGCGCGGGCTCGGCGCACCCCACCGAGGTGGGGCTGACGGTCACCTCGCGCGCCGAGACCTTCGGCGACGCCGTCGACAAGCTGGCCTTCGGGTTCAAGGGGCTGAAGGCGCTGGTGGCCGCCTCGCAGGCGGCGCCGCGGGCGCTGCTCATTCGTTACCTGCGCTCCATCGTCACCTGCGAGGTGATCGAGATCGACCAGCGGCGTCTGGCGGAGCCGGGGGCGATCTGCAACGTCGACCTCGGCGTCGTCGATCTCGATTCGACCGGCGCCGCGGGGTACGAGCTCTACGCGCGCCTCCGCGAGCACCCGGAGGCGGGCTCGGCGCCGGTGCTGGCGGTCGCGCAGCTGGAACGGGACCGGGTCCGCGCGGCGTCGCTCGGCTTCGACGAGGCGCTCTCCAACCCCCCGGCATTCGCTGATTTGCAGAGCTCGGTGTTGCGCGCGCTCGGAAAGCCGCTCACAGTTCGAGCGGTCTAGACACGTCGGGTGCCGCGATGCCGTGCCGAGTGCGCTTCCTTCCGCTCGTCTTTCTCTGGGCCTCGCTCTCGGCCTCGGCCCTCCTCGAGGCCGGCGAGCGCGCGCGCCGCGCCCCCCGCCCTCTCGGAGACGCTGGCGCGATTGGATGCGTTGCACGCGCGCCGCGACGAGCCGGCCGCGCTCGCCGAGGCGCGCCGCCTGGCCGACGCCGCCCTCGCGCAGGCGCCGACAGATTACGGCGCGCTCTGGCGCGCGGCGCGCGTGCTCTTCGACGAGAGCGAAGCGCCGCAGCTGTCCGACGACGCGCGCTCGCGGCTCGGACAGCAGGCCTACGATCTCGCCGAGCGCGCCATCGCCGCTCAATCCCAACGACGCCGCCGCGCAATACTGGGCCGCGCTCAGCATCGGCCGCTACGCCGAGAAGATGGGCGTCCTGCGCGCCATCGCCAAAGGCATCGAGGGGAAGTTCAAGCGCCCCCTCGAGCGCGCCACCGCCCTCGACGTCAGCTACGACCACGGAAGCGTCCCCGTGGTCTGGGCCGCCTACTATCTCGAGCTGCCCTGGCCCAAGCGCGATCGCGACAAGGCGGCCAAGGAGCTGCAGCGCGCGCTGGCGATCAATCCGGCGAACCTGCGCGCGCGGCTCTACCAGGCGCGCATCGCCATCGACGAGGATCACCCCGACGTCGCCAGGTCGCTGCTGGCGGCGATCGCCGCCGCGCCCGTGGGCCGCTACGACGCCCCCGAGGAGCGCGCCGTGAAGAAGGAAGCGGCGGCGATGGCCGCCAAGCTGCGCTGATCGCCCGGGTCGAGAGACGCTGTCGGGCGAGGCTGTCGGACGACGCCTAACGCGCGGCGCGCCGCCTGGCGGAGGTGACGGTGTTCACCAGCAGCATCGCAATCGTCATCGGGCCGACGCCGCCCGGAACCGGCGTGATGGCCGAAGCCCGCGCGGCCGCCGGGGCGAACTCGACGTCGCCCAGCAGCTTGCCGTCATCGCGCCGGTTGATGCCGACGTCGATCACCACCGCGCCCGGCTTGATCCACTCGCCCCGGATCATCTCCGGGCGGCCGACCGCCGCCACCACCAGATCGGCGCGCGAGACGACCGCGGCGAGATCGCGGGTCTTCGAATGGCAGATCGTCACCGTCGCGTCCGCGTTGGTGAGGAGCGCGGCCATCGGCTTGCCGACCATGCTCGAACGCCCGACCACCACGGCGTTCACGCCAGCCAAGGAAACGCCAAGGTCGCTCTCTTCGAGCAGCTTCATGACCCCGAACGGCGTGCAGGCGACGAAGCGCGGCTCGCCCATCACCAGGTGGCCGAGGTTGTCGGGGTGGATGCCGTCGACGTCCTTGCGCGGATCGACCGCGGGGAGAATCTCGCGCGCGTCGAGCCCGCGCGGCAGCGGCAGCTGAATCAGGATCCCGTCGATGGCGGGATCGGCGTTCAGCTTGGCGACCAGCGCCAGCAGCTCGGCCTGCGAGGTGGTGGCCGGCAGGCGGTGATCGAAGGTGCGGATCCCCGCCTGCGCGCAGGAGGCGGTCTTGTTGCGGACGTAGATCTGCGAGGCGGGATCTTCGCCGACCAGGACCACCGCCAGCCCCGGCTCGACGCCGCGGGCACGAAGCTCGTCGACCTCCTTCGCCAGCTTGTCCTTGATGCGCGCGGCAAGCGCTTTCCCGTCCAGAATCTTGGCCGACATCGCCGGTCGTATAGCATGGCCCGGGGCCGGGACGCGCGCCGGTCGGAGGGGCGCGCAACCGGGGCCGGCTTTCGCGCGAAGACGTCCCTGCATGGACGCTCTTTCATCTTCTCGCCGTTGCCACCGCCGGTTGGCCGCGATCGGCGCGGCGACGCTGGCTTCCGCTGCGCTCATCCTCTTCATGCCGAAGAGAGCCGCAGCGTTCGAAGCTCCGCAGGTGATCGACGGGCCATCCGCTCGATCGGGTCGTCGCCGGCGCCAACCGCCTGTTCGCGCTCAGCGGCGCCGAGGTGCGAACGTTCGACGACAACGGGGAGACGCTCGGACGTTGCGCGGGATTCGCACCGCCGCCGCAGAAGGAGAGGCGCGCGGCCCTCGGCGGGCTGGATGCGGAGGAGGTGCTGCGCGCGGCCGGCCTGCCCGACGACGACAGCACGCCCGAGGCCGAGGATGCGCTGGAGGACGAGGGGCTCGGACCGAAGCGCCGGACACGCCCGCAATCCGAGGGCGGGATCCTGCCGCACGCCCTCGCAGCCAGCGAGGTGTCCGACGTCGTCTGGATCGCCACGTCGTCTGGAATCTTTCGCGGGGACGAGAACGGATGCCTCCCGGCCGGCCTCGACGGCCGCGACCTGCTGCTCGCGGCCGCGGCGGGTGGTGCCCTGGTCGCCGCCACGGACAATCTCCTCTTCAGGCGTGCGCCCGAGGTCGACCAGATCAGCGATGGCGACGACGACGCGACGTTCACCGTCATGGCAGGGTTGACCGAGCGTCCGCGGGCGCTGGCGCTCGGCGCCGACGGCGCGGCCATCGTCGCGGACGACGACGGCGTCCTGGTGATCGGCGGCGACGGGACGACGGCGCGAATCCTCGACCGCCCGACCGACGCGCTGGCGGTTTGCGGCGGCGTCGCGATTGCGCTCGCCGACGACGGCGTCTACCGCTGGACGCCGGGCGCACCTCCCGTTCGGACCTCCGACCGACCGCCGGTCCGGGGGATCGCCTGCGGTCCCCCGGGTGAAGCGCGGTGGATCGCGACCGGCCTCGGCGTCTGGACCTCGCCCGACGGAGCCACCTGGAGCGAGCGGACCGAAACGCTGGGACGAAGGGTCGCGGCGGCCGCGACCATCGGCGAGCGCGTCTGGCTGGCGATCGACAGCGGCATGGTCGCGTTCGACCCGACCGACGAGGCGCACCAAAGGCACCGCCCATCGCCGGGGCGATCGATGGTGCAGACCGAGGCCGCGGGTGGGTTTGCGCCGATCCCGACGCGCCACCTCGTGGCCCCGACACTCCCCTGGCCGGAGGTCACCGCTCTCTTCGGCCTGGCGCGCACGCCGGATCGCCGGACCTGGCAGGTGATGATGCTGCTGACGTTTCCGCTCGGCCGCACTGGCGGTCGGCACGCCAATCCGACGGCAGTGGCCGCCGAGAGCGCGCGCCGAGACCAAGCGCTCGCGCGTGACCAAATCGACCTCGCCGCCGAGGCCGACCCCAACGATGAGGAGGTCGACGACGGCGAGCGTGAGGCCCGCCTCGAATCCGTCCGCCAAGAAAGAGAGGCCCTGCGATGACGCCCTTGCTCGGCGCGAGCTTCCTCGCGCTCTTGCTCTCCCAATCTGTGTCCGCCCCCGAAAGTCGCGCCCGCGACGCGGCCGAGGCCACGCGCCCCCGTCCCCTCCCCCTGCCGTTTCCGCCAAACGCCGACACGCACCCTCCCTCAGAGGAGCCGCCGCGACGCCCACGGAGGTCACGCCCCCTCAATCCCGCGGTCTTGCGGGCGCTGGCCGCCGAGGATCCGCCCATCGAGGCGCTGCGCGCCGCCGCCACGGCCCTGGTGTTGGCCGAGCCGGGGCGCGCCCGGTCGCTGGTCGAGCGCGCCCGCTTCGCCGGTTGGCTCCCCGAGGTGCGAATCATGGTCGATCGGCGGTTCGCGCGGACCGAGTCGGTCGACCTCGGGACATCAACCAACGAGGCGGCGCTGGCGCCGGTCGGAATCGACAGCAACAACGACGTGCGTTACCAGGCGCGGGCGACCTGGGACCTGAGCAAACTGATCTTCAACTCCGACGAGATCGGCGCGCAGTTCCAGGCCCTGCGCACCGCCGACACACGTCGGGAGATCGAATCGCTGGTCATCCGGCTCTACTTCGAGCGCCGGCGCCTCAAGGCCGAGTCAACCACAGCCGATGACCTGGACATGCTTCCAGGTTCGAGGCGGGAGCTGCGCATCGCCGAGATCGAGGCCGAGCTCGATGCCCTGACCGGCGGCGTCTTCACGCGTCTTGCGCGCCACCGCCCGATCGAGGGAGAGTCTCGGCCGGAGCCATGACGGAAGCCGCCCGCCCCTCCCGCCGACAGCATCAACGCTACAACGTCGATGTCCAGGTCGCCGTCTCGGTGGCCAACGAGAAGCTCGACGCGCGGACGCGGGACATGTCGCGGGCCGGGCTCTGCCTGGTGGCGACGCGGCCGATCCCGCGCGAGACCGAGGTCTCGCTGGAGCTGGTGCTGACGTTCGGCGAAGACGGCGTCTCCGAGCCGCTCCGGATCGAGGGGCGCGTGGCCTGGTGCACCGCTCTTTTCGGCGCGTACCAGATCGGGGTCAAGTTCGTGAAGGTGAATGACGAGAGAGCCAAGTACCTCGATATGTTCGTCGGGTTCCTGGACGGAACGCTGGCGCCGGGCGGGATGCTCGGCGAATCCGAGGAGATCGGCCATTCGCCGCTGCGCGCGCCCGATCCCGACGATCCGTTCGCGTTCTAAAAATTCATGCCACACGCACCACAAGCCCGAGCCCAGAGCCGCCGTCAACATCAACGGCTCGACCTTCGGATGTCGGCCGAGGTCCGCACCGCGCGAACCGTCTTCACCGCGACGACGCGCGATCTCTCCGAGGGGGGGGCCGGTCTCAGCTCCGACCGGCCGCTCGAGGAAGGGGAGGAGGTCGTGGTCGGCCTGTTCCTGGTCGTCGACGACGTCGAGAGCGACACCCCACCGTTGTGGGTCAAGGCGCGCGTCGCCTGGAACGCCGAGACCGACGACAACCGCTACAACGCCGGTGTCCGCTTCGAGGTGATCACCGACGACCAACGGGCCTGGCTCCGCCAGGTGCTGGCGGCGATCAGCCCGAACAGCCCGCCGACCGGCTGACCGTCCGGATCAACTGGCGAGAATCCGCTCCGCCACGCGCGCGCCGTCGAGCGCCGCGCTGACGATTCCACCGGCGTAGCCCGCCCCTTCGCCGCAGGGATAGAGGCCCCTGGCCGACGGTGAGACGAGCGTCGACGGATCTCGGAGAAACCGCACCGGGGCGCTGGTCCGTGTCTCGGCGGCGATGAGCAACGCATCCGGCAGCAGGAACGCGGGCAGCCGGGCGCCGATCTGGCGCAGCCCCGCGCGCAGCGCCTCCGCCACGAAGCGAGGCAACACCGCCCCGAGATCGGCGGGCGTCAACCCCGGCCGGTAGCTGGAGGGGCCGAGCGTGTCGCTCACGCGACCGGCGAGAAAATCGCCCAGCCGCTGCGCCGGCGCGCGAAACCGTCCTCCCCCAGCCTGAAACGCCGCCCGCTCGATCGCGCGCTGGAATTCGACGCCGGCCAGCGGACCGGCGCCGGCCGGCCCGAAGTCGTCGGCCGTCACGGAGACGACCAGACCGGAGTTGGCGAACGGCGAGTCCCGGCGCGACAGGCTCATGCCGTTGACCACCACGCCGTCGGGCTCGGTGGCGGCCGGCACGATCCAGCCGCCCGGGCACATGCAGAAGCTGTAGACGCCGCGCTCGGCGGCGCTGGCGGTCAGCTCGTAGAACGCGGGCGGCAGCTTGGGATGGCCGGCGGCGGCGCCGTATTGAATCTGATCGATGAGCGGCTGCGGGTGCTCGATCCGGACGCCGACGGCGATCGGTTTGCGCTCGAGCGCGAGCCCTGCGTCGGCGGCCCAGGAGTAGACGGCGCGCGCCGAGTGCCCCACCGCCAGCACCACGACGTCGGCGGGGATCTCGCCGCCATCGACGCGCACGGCGCGGACCTGCCCCGCCTCGACGCGGAGCCCGGTGGCCGCCGTCTCGAAGCGATGCGTGACGCCGAGCCCGGTCAGATGCTCGCGCAGCGCGGCGAGGACGCGGGGCAACCGGTTCGAGCCGACATGCGGGCGCGCCTCGGCCTCGATCTCCGCCGGCGCGCCGAAGCGAACCAGATCGGCGATCACCGCGGCGACACCGACGCGGTCCTTCGCCCGCGCGTACAGCTTGCCGTCGGAGTAGGTCCCGGCGCCCCCTTCGCCGAAGCAGTAGTTCGAGCGCGGCACCAGCTCGCCGCGCGTGACGAGCGCCAGGTCGCGACGGCGCGGCTGCACCGGCTTGCCCTGCTCGAGGATGGTTGCCGAGACGCCCGCCTCGCCGAGGCGCAGCGCCGCCCAGGTCCCGGCCGGTCCAGAGCCGATGACCACCACGCGCGGCGCCGGCCGGCCAGCCGGCCAGCGGCTCGCCGTGAGCGTCGGCGTCGGCGGCGCGAGCGCCTCCCCGCGGCGCGCGACCGCGATGCGCAGGCGCTCTCCCAGCGGTCGCCCTTTGCGCGCGTCGAGCGAGCGCCGCACCACCCGCAACTCACCGGCGCTCCCCGCGCTCCACCCGAGCGCGCGTTCGACCTGCGGCGCGAGCGGCTGATCGAGATCGCCAAGCGGAACAAACAGGTCAATCGTCTCGGCCATCGTTGCTGCCGGCTGACGCCTAGGCCGCTCTCACGGAGAGCCCGACCCGCCGGCGGGCATCGAGGCAGTGCCGCCCGCCCGCCGCGAACTCGCGACAGGGGTTGGGCCGGTTGTCGTAGATCGTGCAGGCGTAGCGTGGCGTCGCGTCCGGCGCGCCGACCTTCAGCGCCGCGCAGCGCTCCCCCTCGCGGCGAATCTCGAAGCGGTGGCCCTCCCGGACGATCAGAGCGGGCTCCTTCCAGACGACCGGATCGCGCACCGAGACCGTGACCGAGTGATAGGCCTCGCGGCAGCAGGCCCCACAGCGCTGGCAATCGACGGGCGGCTCCCAGCGCGCGCACGCGCGGTGCTGCGTCTCGGTCCGCGCGCCGTCGCCCACCGTCGGCGCGGCTTGCCGACAGCGCGCCACCGGCGCGCCACGCCCGCCGACATAGAGCCAGGCGCAGCCGCCGCAGGTCTCGCCGGCCGGGCCCCAGGGGAATCCCAGCGGGTGACGGGCCTCCGTGAGGACCGCCGTGCGTGCCAGAGCCGCCTCGATCGGGGCGCGCCAGGTCGAGGCGTCAAACCGCTCGCGCGTCGCGATCGCGATGAGCGTCGCCGGATCGCCGTCAGGCGCCAGCGGATCGGCGGCGAGCGCGTCGTAGTACGCGCGGTACTCGGTGGTCGGCGCCATCGCCGGGCGCAATCCGAAGCGCTCCGCCAGATGCGCGCCGAACCGCAAACAGGCGTGCTCGCGCACGGCGTGCTCCGGCGACGTTGTCGAGCCCCCAATCCGCCACCGCCACGGCGCCCTCCCCTTCGGTGATCGCGTGACAGAGCTCGTGAAAGACCAGCTGCGCAAACGCGTCGTCGGCGTCGAGGGTGTCGTCGGCGCCGATCGCGATCGTGCCACGCCCGTCGCTGGTGGCGTACGCGTCGCGCGTGCGCGTGATCGAGAATCCGATCGCGCCGGCAGCCTCGCGCCAGATCGCTTCGATACCAGGCGCGGCCAGCGCGGGCGCGGACGCCGCAGGCCGGGACGTCGCGGGCGCGGACGCCGCAGGCGCGGACGCCGAGCGCGGCGAAGAGGGCGTCGGAGATCGGTACATGACCGGTATTGTGAACTGCACCGCGCGTGCTCGCGAGCTGTACAACGCGGGAATTGCTCGCAAGTCACAAATCCGGCGTCAATTTCGCGGCTACTATTTGTAATCTGCGTTTCGCTTTACGCCGCACGGCGACGACGATTTTTTCGATAAGGCTCTTGCCTTACCGATGGTCCGGATCAAACCTTTGCTCCCAACACGCGGGTAAGCCGCGACGGCCCCAGAACCCGGATTGTCGACCGAGAGTCGGCACCGTTCTCAACGAAAGGGGGATTAGCCGTGTTCGCCGATTTGCGAAAGCTATCTTTGTCTTTTGGTACCGCCACAGCCTTGGCCAGCCTCGCACCATCGTTCGCGATGGCTGGTTCCCCTCCGAGCGCCTCCGCGGTTTCGGTCCCCGACAGCGACACCGACGCCGGCGGCGAGGTTCACGCCGACACGTGTCTCGCGCGGACGGTCTGTTCGGTGAAAGAAAAAATTCGCTGGCAAACCCCCGCCTGGACGCCGTCGCAATGCGGTCGAATCGCAGACGCCGTCGCCACTTCGGCGAAGCGCCACGATCTGAGCCCCACGCTGCTGCTGGCGATCATGGTCAACGAGAGCGACATGAACGAGAAGGCCGCGCGCGTTTACACGCGCGACGGAAAGGTCTACGCGAAGGACGGCGGGTTGATGGCGATCCGTTGCCTGCTCGACGATCACGATCGCTGCACGAACGGCAACGTTCGCGGCGTCCCCTGGAAAGAGCTGATGGATCCGGTGACCAACATCGAGCTCGGCGCCCGCGAGCTGGCGCATTGGCGCGATGGCGGCGGCGTGATGAGCAAGACCATCGTCAAGCTGGACGCCGACGGCCACCGGCAACACGTCACCAAGGACGTCCCCTGCGATCACAAGACGCACGGCTGGTGGGCGCACTACAACCACGGACCCCGCTACATCGACAAGGGGTACCCGCGACATTATCCGCACCGAATTGCCGTGCTCGATCATGCGTTCGCGACGGTGATGAACACGCCGACGCCCGAGCTGACGGCAGGACGGATCACCATCCACGATCCAGGCAAGCGTGACCGCACGGTCGATCGACCGCTCGAACCACGTTACAAGAAGCTCTGCTCGCAGATCCTCTCTGGCGGGACCTGCGCGCCGATCGCCCTCAACTAAGTTCGGGACCCTCAAAGGGTCCCACGCCCCCGCGATGAGCTCGAGCCGGCGAAGCCGTCGAGCCACTTTGCCCTCACGCGATACGCTCGTTAACGACCGACCGCCCCACGGATCGTTGCGGGAGGCTCCGACGCCGACGCGGTGCTGATCCGCAGACCGACCGCGGTCCCGAGCCCGAGCGCGGCGAGTGAGAGCCCAATGGCCGCCGCCAGGTGCGGACCGAGCGGCCGCAGTCTCCGCATGCGGAGACCAAGAGAGCGGTCCCTGACCGTCGGCTCCTCCTGCCGGTCGGACGTCGACGCGCGATTGACCTGCGCGGCGCCCTCGACCGAGGTCGGGCGCGCCAGCGGTGAGATCGCCTCGATCTCGCGAACGAACGCCGCCACCTCGTCGAGGTGCTGCTGCGACCCAACCACGAAGTCGTCGAGGGCCCGCGCCATCTCGGCGGCCGTCGAGAATCGGTTGCGCCGATCGCGTTCGAGCGCGCGCATCACGATCCGCTCCAGCTCCTCGGGGACGTCGGGGCGGTGCGCGGTGAGACCCGGAATCTTCATCTCCATGATCTTCTTGGCGGTGTGCAGATCGCTGTCACCGGCGAAGAGGTGCTGCAGCGAGAGCATCTCGTGCATCACGATGCCGAGCGCGAAGAGATCGACCCGCCCGTCGATCGGCTTGCCCTCCAGTTGCTCGGGCGCGAGATAGGCAGGCTTTCCCTTCACCGTTCCAGCGCGCGTCGATCTCGCGGCGCTGGTGAATTTGGCGACCCCGAAGTCGAGCAGCTTCACCCCGCCCCACGGTGTCACGATCATGTTGGACGGAGTGACGTCGCGATGAACGACGTCGAGCCGCGCGCCGTTTTCGTCTTGCAACCGGTGAACGCAGTCGAGCGCGCGGCAGATCTCGCGCCCGATATACGCCGCGATGGCGGGCGGCATGCGTCGGTTGGCCGCGCGCAGGGCGCGCAAGATGCGTGAAAGCGAAGGCCCCTCCACGTACTCGAGCGCCAGATACAGCGTCCCCTCGTCCTCGCCGAACTCGAACGCCTGCACCACGTTGGGATGATGGATGAGGCCGAGGATCCGGGCCTCGTCGGTGAACATGCGGACGAAGTCCTCGTCACGGCCGTAGGCCGGCAGGATTCGCTTGACGACCACGTCGCGCTCGAATCCGGCGGGGCCGATCGCGCGCGCCTTGAACACCTCGGCCATGCCCCCGGCGCCAAGTGGGTGCAGGAGCTCGTAATGGCCGAGCCTCTGCGCCCCTTCGATCCGCCGGCGCGCGCGGGTCAACCACGGTGTCTTCCCGAAAAGTCTTTCCAACAGCACGACCGTGCCTCCGATCAGCTCCCCGAACCCGCTGCCCCCGGTCCCCAGAAATCATCCTGGGGCAACACTCTCGAGTGGGGAACATCTCAAGAGTCGTGCCAGCCCGCCGGTTCGGACTTCCTGCCCTTTGCGGCGCGACGGCAGCCGGGAGCGTAACGGCAAACCGCCTGGAGTTACGCCGCCGTGACGACGCCAATCACCCCTGCCGCGCGCGATCTGGGCCTTAGCTTCAAGAGCAAATGGACGGCGAAAAGAAGAAGCTGAAGTTCTCTGTCGGCTACCTCATCATCGCATTTTGGGCGGTCTTGCTGCTGCAGCAGGTCTTCAGCGCCTATCTCCAGCCGACCCGCACCTCCTACAGCGATTTCAAAGCCGCGGTCGGCGCCGGTCGGGTCACCGACGTCGCCATCGGGCACGCCGTCATCCGCGGGCACATGAAGCCCGACGCGACGACCGAGGCCGAGGCGAAGGGCGCCGAGGCGCAACAGGCCAAGGCGCCGCAGGAAGGGGAGCCGGGTCGGGCAGCGAAGGGACAGCCGTCGCAGGAACCGCAGAAGGGACAGCCGTCGCCACCCCAGCTGCAAAAGGAGACGGCCCGCAACAATTCATTCGAGACGGTGCGGGTCGACGACTCCGATCTGATGCGCGACCTCTCCGCTCACGGCGTGAAGGTGACCGGCGTCGTCGAGAGCAGCTTCTGGAAGGACGCGGCTGGTTGGCTGATCCCGCTCGTCGTGCTCGGCTTCATCTGGATGGTCGTGCTCCGGCGCGTCGGCCAGGTCGGGCAGAACGGATTCCTCGCCGTCGGTCGAAGCAAGGCCAAGGTCTACATGGAGAAGGACGTCCACGTTCGCTTCTCCGACGTCGCCGGTGCCGACGAGGCCAAGGAGGAACTGGCCGAGGTGATCGACTTCCTGAAAACGCCCGGCGCGATTCGGACGCCTGGGCGCCAAGCTGCCGAAGGGCGTGCTGCTGGTGGGGCCGCCCGGAACCGGAAAGACGCTGCTGGCGCGCGCGGTCGCCGGCGAGGCAGGCGTCCCCTTCTTCTCCATCAGCGGCTCCGACTTCGTCGAGATGTTCGTGGGGGTCGGCGCCGCGCGGGTGCGCGATCTGTTCGAGCAGGCGAAGCAGAAGGCCCCCTGCATCATCTTCGTCGACGAGCTCGATGCGCTCGGCAAAGCGCGGGGCATCGGCCCCGTGACGCACGAAGAGCGGGAGCAGACGCTCAACCAGCTGTTGGTGGAGCTGGACGGGTTCGACACGCGCGTGGGCGTCATCCTGATGGCCGCCACCAACCGCCCGGAGATCCTCGACCCGGCGCTGCTGCGCGCCGGCCGATTCGATCGCCACGTCCTCGTCGACAGGCCCGACCGCATCGCGCGCCTCGAGATCCTCAAGTTGCACGCCAGCAAGGTCCCCGTCGAGTCGCCGCACGATCTGGAGGTGATCGCCGCGATGACCGCCGGCTTCGTCGGCGCCGACCTGGCCAACATCATCAACGAGGCGGCCCTCCTGGGTGTGCGTCGCGACCGCGATCGGGTCGGAATGCCCGAGCTGCAGGAGGCGGTCGAACGGATCGTCGCCGGGTTGGAGAAGAAGAACCGCGTGCTCTCCCCCGCCGAGAAGAAGCGGGTCGCCCACCACGAGCTGGGACACGCGTTGGTGGCGCTCTCCTTCCCCAACGGCGAAGGGGTCCACAAGATCTCGATCATCCCCCGCGGCATCTCGGCGCTCGGCTACACGATGCAGGCCCCGACGGAGGATCGCTTCCTCATGACCGAGAGCGAGCTCAAGAGCAAGGTCGCCACCTTGCTGGGCGGCCGCGCCGCCGAGGAGCTCATCTACGACGAGGTCTCGACGGGCGCGCACGACGATCTCAGCAAGGCGACCGACATCGCGCGCAGCATGGTGAAGACCTTCGGGATGAGCGCGCGGGTCGGACAGGTCAGCTTCGAGAAGGACCGCCGCTCGCTCATGCTGCAGGCGCCGGGCGAGCCCCAGCTCCGCGGCGACTACAGCGAACAGACCGCGCGCTCGATCGACGACGAAGTTCGCCGGATCATCGACGAACAGCACGAGCGCGCCACCGAGATCCTCTCCCAGCGCCACGAGGTCCTCCTGCGTGCCGCGCAGGTCCTGCTGGCCAAGGAGACCATCACCGGGGACGAGCTCCGCGAGCTGCTCGCGGCCAGCGAGCCGCCGGAGCCCGCGACAGACGAAGGGCCGCAGGCGTCCGACGTTCACGCCGTCTAGCTGGTCCCCCCGGCCGGAGCCGCGGCGGTCGCTGGCGCCCGGAAGCCTCTCGGCAAATAGCAACGGCGGCAGCGATCGCTCGCTGCCGCCGTCGATTCAGCGTTGGTTGATGCCTGTGTCAGGCGCGGGTCGCTTAGCCAGCCCCGCCAGCGCCGCCGGCCCCGGCGCCGCAGGTGTAGCGACCGTTCGTGCCGCAGGTGCAGGTCCCGCCGCCGGTCTCCGTGCACGTCTCCGTGCCCGTGCACGTCCGACCCGCACCGCACGTGTTCCCCGCTGCTCCGCCAGCGCCGCCGGCCCCGGTGCCGCAGGTGTAGCGACCGTTCGTGCCGCAGGTGCAGGTCCCGCCGCCGGTCTCCGTGCACGTCTCCGTGCCCGTGCACGTCCGACCCGCACCGCACGTGTTCCCCGCTGCTCCGCCAGCGCCGCCGGCCCCGGTGCCGCAGGTGTAGCGACCGTTCGTGCCGCAGGTGCAGGTCCCGCCGCCGGTCTCCGTGCACGTCTCCGTGCCCGTGCACGTCCGACCCGCACCGCACGTGTTCCCCGCTGCTCCGCCAGCGCCGCCGGCCCCGGTGCCACAGGTGTAGCGACCGTTCGTGCCGCAGGTGCAGGTCCCGCCGCCGGTCTCCGTGCACGTCTCCGTGCCCGTGCACGTCCGACCCGCAGCGCACGTGTTCCCCGCTGCTCCGCCAGCGCCGCCGGCCCCGGTGCCACAGGTGTAGCGACCGTTCGTGCCGCAGGTGCAGGTCCCGCCGCCGGTCTCCGTGCACGTCTCCGTGCCCGTGCACGTCCGACCCGCAGCGCACGTGTTCCCGGTGGCGCCGCCCACGCCGCCGGTCCCGGGGCCAGCGCCGCCGGTCCCGGGGCCAGCGCCGCCGGTCCCAGGGCCGAAGCCACCGGTCCCAGGGCCCGAGCCGCCGGTGCTGGTGCCGCCGCCGGTCCCGTTCACACCGCCGGTGTGAGTTCCGCCTGTGCCGGTGGTGTTGCTGCCGCCGGTGCCGGTCGATCCGCCGGTCCCTTCAGTGCTGCTCGTGCCACCGCAGCCTGGCGCCAAGAACGTCAACGCGAGCACCGCACAGCCGCCGACGGCCAACAAAACCTTCTGGGACTTGATCAAGCGCGTCATGAGGTATCCCCCCGGGGATGATTGTTAACTGGTGGGATATGTGCGACGCCCGGGGGGGCATTATCAAAAAAAGATCAGAGGTTCATCGGATTGTCTCCCGACGACGCGAACGCATGAACCGGCCTCGTCGACTGCGCGTAGTGCGCCGCGTTGGAGACGAGCTGGGTCGTCTTCGCGCCCGCGGTCGCTGGGCGGCCCGGCGACGAGATCGCGCCCCAGAGTGATCCGACGACGACTGCCACACCCCAACGCAACAACAATGATCGCATCTTGGGCCTCCGCTCGCAGGCAACCAATGCAGGTCAGACGCCAAAGTGGTCGTCCGACCTACGTCGCATTTTCAGGCAACTTACGAAGGCGACGGAGACCGCCTGTTCCGCCCTGGTGACGGCGTGCGCGCCGCGGTTACCGCTCGCGGACGGGGGATGACAATGGGGAGTGCCCCGCTCTTGCCTCGTCCCGGCCTGAACTTAAAAGAAGTTTCTAGGGGACGGCGTGAACGCAGACCTTTCTTTGAAGTCATCGATGGTGCCTCTCGCGGTCGGACCGGGCGCGCTCAACGTCCTGCTGGTGGACGACGAGCCGGACATTGGTCTCGCCGCCGGAGAGGCATTGCGTGACGCCGGACACACGGTCAGCATCGCCACCACTGGAGCGCAGGCGCTCGATCTGGTCGGCAAACAGCTCTACGACGTCATGATCTGCGATATCCGACTTCCCGGAATCGACGGCCTGACGCTCTTCCGGCGGACGCGGCAGGAATCACCCGAGACCACGGTGATCCTGATGACCGCGTTCGCCGCCGTCCAGGACGCCGTGGCCGCCGTCAAGGAAGGGGCACACGACTACCTCACCAAACCGTTCGACATCGACGAGATCACCTTGAGGGTCCGCCGCATCGCGGAGCACCGGGCGCTGCTGCGCGAGCTCGACGACGCGCGCGCCCAGCTGGCCGAGCACAAGGCCGACGAGACGGTGATTGGCCGCTCGGCGCAGATGTTGAGGCTGATGGATCGGGTCAACACGATCGCCACCAGCCACGCGCCGGTATTGATCCGGGGCGAGAGCGGCACCGGGAAAGAGCTGGTCGCGCGCGCCCTGCACGAGCGCGGGCCCCGCCGCGGAAACGCGTTCGTCGCGGTCAACTGCGCCGCGTTCCCGGACACCCTCCTGGAGGCGGAGCTGTTCGGCCATGAGCGCGGCGCCTTCACCGGCGCGGTCCGGCGCCGCGACGGTCGGTTTCGGGCGGCCCACGGCGGGACGCTGCTGCTCGACGAGGTGGCCGAGATGTCGCTCCCTGCGCAGGCCAAGCTGCTGCGCGTGCTGCAGGAAGGGACCGTCGAACCGCTGGGCACGAACGAATCGCTGCGGGTGGACGTGCGGGTCATCTCCGCGACCCACCGCGACCTCAAGGAGCGGATCGCCGACGGCAGGTTCCGGGAAGACCTCTATTACCGCCTGAACGTCCTCGATGTCGACATCCCGCCGCTGCGTGACCGCCGGGGTGACCTGCCGCTCCTGGTCCAGTACTTCCTGAAGAAGTTCACCAGGCCGGGCCGCGATCTCCCCAGCGTCTCACCGGCGGCCTGGGGCGCGCTGTCGCAATTCAGCTTCCCGGGCAACGTTCGCGAGCTGGGCCACGCGATCGAGCACGCGGCCGTGCTGGCGGACGGTGGCGACATCGATGTCCGACACCTGCCGCGGGACATCGCCCAGGCGGGTGACATTGTCGAGGGCCCGTCGTCGCCGCCTCGGCCGCTCGGAACGGCGCTCAAGGAGTTCGAGCGCGAGTATCTGCAGCGGGCCCTGGCGCAGGCAGACGGCAAGCGCACGGTGGCCGCCGAAATCCTGGGCATCTCCCGCAAGAACCTCTGGGAGAAGCTCCGCATGCACGGGTTTAACGACTAGGTCGTCAGCGCCTCGGTAGCCGGCGCCTCCGGCCCGGAAGCGAAGCCGAACCGAGCGAAGCTACGGGACGGGGAACTCGGAAGGGGGCGCGGCGCCTGGGAGCGACATCGGATTGCGGGTCAGCAGATCACCGAAGACGCCGGTCATCATCACCAGCGTGAAGACCAGCGAGACGGAGAAGACCAGCCGGTTGGCGCCCGGCGCCTCGGTCATGTGCATGAAGAAGAGAACGACCAGGGTCGCCTTGAAGATGGCGATGATCAGCGCGAGGTAGATGTTGGGGTGGTAGTGCCCGGTGTAGACGGTGAGCCCCGTGCAGGCGAGCAGCACGATCCAGACGAGCCAGTAGCGTCCGGCTCCGTGTCCGTGGTGCTCGGCTTTTCCGGCTTCGGTCTGGGCTGGTTCGTGGGCCACGATTTGAGTCTCCGTACGCTAGATCAGGTAAAGCAGCGGAAAAAGGAAGATCCAGACCAGGTCGACGAGGTGCCAGTAGAGCCCGCCCAGCTCGACAGGCACGTAGTTGGTCGCCGAGAACTCCCCCTTGAGCACGCGGGCCAGGATCCAGATGAGGATCGACATCCCGACGATGACGTGGAACGCGTGCAGACCGGTGGAGAGGAAGTAGATCGTGTAGTAGAGGTTTGCGCCCGGCGCCGTCACTTCGGAGAAGTGATAGAAGGCGCCCGGCAGCGCCCCTTCCTGGAACTTGTGGTTGTACTCGTACGCCTTGATCCCCAAGAAGGCGACCGCGCAGAGGATGGTGAAGATCAGCAGCGCCGCGCACTGCTTCTTCTTGTTCTGCTTGATGGCGTGGTAGGCGAGCGCCACGCTCAAGCTGCTGGTGATGAGGACGATCGTGTTGGTCGTACCCGCCCAGAGATCGAGGTGGCGCGACGCTTCATGAAAAGCCTCGTAATAGAAGTGGCGGTAGACGGTGTAGCCGAGGAAGAGCCCGGCGAAGAGCAGCACCTCGGTCCCGAGGAAGAGCCACATCCCGAGGCGGACGGCGTAGTCCTGCTTCTCGATCGTCTCGAAGTGGTGCGCCAGGTGCGGCTTGGTCAGGCCGCCCTCAGATGACGACATGCTCCACCTCCTCTCCCGGCTCCTGGTACGAGTGCGAGTCCTGGGTGATGATGGGGGTCACGTCGAAGTTGTGCTTCGGCGGCGGCGAGGTGGTCATCCACTCGTAGCCACGCGAATCCCAGGGGTTGTCGCCGGCGATCGGCCCCCGGACCAGCGCGTAGATGAGATAGATGAGGATGATGACGAAGCCAAACGCCAGCAGCGACGCGCCGGCGGTCGAGGCGACGTTGAGCGCCTGGTAGCGCTCCGGGTAGATGTAGTAGCGGCGCGGCATCCCGGCGTTCCCCAGCAGGAACTGCGGGATGAAGGTGGCGTTGAAGCCGAGCACGATGAGCGACGCGGCGACCATCCCCCACCCTTCGTGGTACATGCGCCCGAACATCTTGGGGAACCAGTAGTGCAGCGCGATGAGGAACGCCATGATCACGGCGCCGACCATGATGAAGTGGAAGTGCGCGATGACGAAGTAGGTGTCGTGCCAGTGCACGTCGAGTGACACCGTCGCCACCGCGATGCCGGTCATCCCGCCGAACACGATGAAGAAGAGAAAGCCGCAGATGTAGATGAGCGGTGTCTTCACCGCGATAGCGCCTTTGTAGAGCGTGGCCACCCAGTTGAAGACCTTGATGGCGGTGAACACACCGACCAGCATGGAGATGGCGGCGAAGGCGCCGTTGTCGAGAGAAGACTGCCCCGACACGAACATGTGGTGGCCCCAGGCAAAGAAGCCGACGAAGGCGATCCCCAGCGAGGAGTAGGCGATCATCTTGTAGCCGAAGACGTTCTTACGGGCGAAGGCGGCGATGGCGTCCGAGATGACGCCCATGGCCGGCAGCACCATGATGTAGACCGCCGGGTGCGAGTAGAACCAGAACATGTGCTGGAACAGGACCGGATCACCGCCGCGGCTCGGATCGAAGAGGCCGAAGTGCCCGACCTTCTCGATACCGATCAGCATGACGGTGAGGCCGATGACCGGCGTCGCCAGCACCTGGATGATGCTGGTGGCATAGATGGCCCAGACGAAGAGCTGCAGCCGCATCCAGCCCATGCCGGGCGCGCGCAGCGTGTGGACGGTGACGATGAAGTTGAGGCCGGTCAGGATCGACGAGAAGCCGAGGATGAACACGCCCAGCAAGACTGGGAACAGCGTCATCGGCGTCGTCGTGCTGTAGGGCGCGTAGAACGTCCAGCCGGTGTCGGTCCCGCCCATGATCATCCCGGAGAGCGCCAGTGTCGCGCCCGTCCAGTAGAGGTAGAGCGACAGCAGGTTCAGCTTCGGAAAGGCGACGTCCTTGGCCCCCAGCATGAGCGGCAACATGAAGTTGCCGAACACGCCCGGGATCGCCGGGATCATGAAGAGGAAGATCATGACCACGCCGTGCAGCGTGAACATCCGGTTATAGGTGTTCGCGCCCATGATCGTGGGCCCCGGCGTGAGCAACTCGAGCCGCAACGCCATCGCGAAGATCCCGCCCAGCAGGAAGGCGATCAGCACCGACACCAGGTACATGATGCCGATGCGCTTGTGGTCGATCGTGGTGAGCCACGACCAGACGCCCCGATCGGCGTTCAGGTAGTTGACGGCCGGGATGACCGGTTTGTCAGCGTGTTCAGTGCTGAGCTGGCTTGGCTGGCTCATAAATCGCTTCCTTCGAGGGGACGGCCTCGAGACCCGGCGTTCGCAAGGACTTGATGAATTCGACCAGCGCGGCGGCGTCTGGCGCCGCCAGCCGCCCCTTGTAGGTCGGCATCACCGGCTTGAATCCCTTCACGATCTTCCCACGCGGGTCGATCATCGAATCGGTCAGATAGGCCTCGTCGGCGATCACGGTCTCGCCGTTCTCGAGGACCTCTTTCTTGTTGTAGAGGTCGAGCCAGGTCGGGCCGATGTGCGGCTCGCCGTCCAGGGAGTGGCATTTGACGCACCCCTGGTTCATGGCGACCTGCTTTCCGTACTCGACGATCGATCCATGGAACCCCGAACCGTCGTCGCCGCCGGAGTCGACGCGCGCCCGAGAGCAGTCCCTTGCGCTGCTCGAGCATCCACTGGTCGAACTCCGGACCCTCCATCACCACGACCTCGCCCCACATCTGCGAGTGCCAGGTGCCGCAGTACTGCGAGCAGAGGATCTGATAGCGCCCCGGCTTGGTCGCCTCGAACCAGGTCTCCGTGTAGCGGCCGGGGATGACGTCCTGCTTGATGCGGAAGTCGGGGACGAAGAACGAGTGGATGACGTCGCGGCTGGTCATGAGCAGCCGGACCGGGCGGTTGGCGGGGACGTGCAGCGTCGCGATGGCGTTCGGCCCCTCGGCGCCGTAGGAGAACTTCCACATCCACTTCTTGGCCATCACGTACACGTCCATCGCGTTCTCGGGCGGCGTCGTGTACCAGACGTAGTCCTTGTAGCCCTGCACGAACCAGAGCAGAAAGAAGAACAGCGGCACGCTGATGACCAGAATCTCGAACTTCACGCTGGGGATGACGACCGGCGTCGACTGCCGGGGGCGCCGTTCGCGGTACTTGAAGAAGAAGGCGAACGCCAGAAGGCCGGTGATGGTCGAGGCGATCATCGTCACCGTGATGACGAAGAAGTGGAGCCGATCGACGGGGACCGCGAAGGTGGAGCCTGGCTCGGGGAGCCAGAGCATACGACGCATGAGATCTTCGATGGCGGTCATATCCCTCTCCCGCTGGTCGCGGCGACGCTCCCGCTGGTGGCGGCGGCGACCTGGCGCTTTCTCATGGCGAACTCCTTCCGCCAGAGCACGGTCATGAGACCGGCCAGCGCGAGGAAGACCAACCCGGCGCCGATCCGCATGAAGCCGAACACGAAGGGTCCGTAGCGACGGGTCACTGGGTCGTACCGGTAGCAGGAGAGGATCACCTTATCGATGGAGGTCCCCACCTTGCCGTC
This sequence comes from uncultured Pseudomonadota bacterium, assembly GCA_963819375.1. Lineage (GTDB taxonomy): Bacteria > Myxococcota_A > Polyangia > Fen-1088 > Fen-1088 > JADGRB01. Next base: position 1,559,335 of record CAWFVU010000002.1, read on the forward strand.
GCTGGCCTCGACGAGCGCCATGCGGAAGTCGCGGGCGGGATAGTCGACGCCGTAGAGGTAGCGCGAGATCACGCCGTCGGGCGTCAGCACGAAGGCGACCGCTTCGTGAGCGAACTGCTTCGACGTCGGGTCGTACTTGTAGCGGAACCCGACCGCATCGGCGAGGGTGCGCGCCGCGGCGCCACCGTCGGCCGAGGAGAGCCAGAACGGCCAGGCAGCGCGGGTGAGCGGCGTGGCCAGCCCCTGCCCGGCCTGCTCCAGGACCCGGTGCTGATTCTGCTGCAGGAGCTTGGTGTCCTCGCCGGGATCGATGCTGATGTCGACGGCGGTGTAGTCCTTGCCGAGCGCGAGGCCGACCGTCTTGGCCGCCTTGGCCAGGCCGTCGAGAACCAGGCCGCACAACATCGGGCAGCGGTGATACCCGAGCGTGACCACCACCGGGTGTCCCTGGCCGAGCAGCGAATCGAGCGACATCGGCGCGCCAGTCACATCCGTGAAGGTGAGGCCGTGCGGCACCCGATCGCCGAGGTGCTCGATGACGTCGATGTCCTGCAGCGCCGCCAGCGGCTCGGCGCTCCCCTGGGGGAAGACCACCTGCGGCTCGGCGTGGCCGGCCGCCGCCCCGAGCAGGAGCGCGCCCAGCGCGAGAGAGACTGTTCGCCCGAGCTTCACTTGGGCGCTCCTTCGGGCAGCGCGCCGGACGCCGCCTCCTCCAACGCACGCTCGATCGGGATGTGGACGATCCCCTTGCTGCGATCGGTCCAGCCGTATCCGTTGAGGCGCGCGGCCCGCTCGGCGCGCCAGGTGGCCAGCCGGTGGTCCCCCTCGAACAGCACCTGATCGACGATGCCGATCTCCGCCTTGCCGAGATCGGGATAGCGCGGCACGCCGGTCACGGCCTCCACCTTCGCCGTCTCATGATGGAGAATGGCGACCGCCCAGATCGTGCCGAGGGCGAAGACGATCAGCGAGACGACCCCGACCGCGATCACCTTGGTGAAGTCGATCTGGTCCTCGGACTTGTGTCCGGGGGGATGGTCGTGTGTGTCGTGGCTGTGGCTGCTCATGGTTATGGCTGCCTGTACCGAATCGACTCGGCGATGTAGGGGTCCTTGACCGGAACAGGGAGCTTGCCGCGCAGGCGCGAGACGCCATAGGCGATCCCCACCAGGCCGACGCCCAGGAAGGCCGTGACGTCAGTCCAGCGAACCGCGATCCCCTCGGGGTCGCGGCTCGGCATCACCAGCCAGAAGATGTCGACAAGGTGGATGAGGAGGATCCAACCCGCCACCTTGGCCAGCTGGGTCGGGCTGCGCTTCAGCGATCGCGACAGCAGCGCGCCGAACGGGATGAAGAAGTTGCCGACGATGAGGAGAATGCCAACGCCGGCCCAGCCGCGGCTGAAGCGCGTGATGTAGAACGGCGTCTCGTCAGGGAGCCCCGCGATCCAGATCAGCAAGAGTTGCGAAAAGGCGATGTAGGTCCAGAAGCAGACGAACGCCAGCATCAGCTTGCCGATGTTGTGCGTGTGCTCGTCGTTCATATTCCCGCCGAACACGTTCGCCGCCCGCCCCCGCTTGGTGATGATCGCCAGCAGCGAGAGCGCCGACACGAAGCTGCCGCCGAAGTAGTAGACGCCGAACACCGTCGAGTACCAGGTCGGGTTCAGGCTCATCAGCCAGTCGAACGCGGCAAAGGTCAGCGCCAGGGCGATGAAGGGAAGCCCGCCTGCTGAGAGGTTGCGCTGCTTCTGGAGCAGCATGACGTCGCCCGTCGCGTCCTGCTTGAGCGACCAGCCGTAGAGCCGCTGCGAGACGAAGATCGCCAGGATGAAGTAGATCACCGTCCGGACGACGAACGCTTTGACGTTCAGGTAGGCGGCCTTGCCGGCGATCAGCTTGAGCGCCTCGCGCCCCAAGCTGTCGGGGGGGTCGACCCAGACGTAGACGTGCTTCATCACGAAGATGAGCGGGATGAACAGAAAAAGGAAGATGAAGATCGACGCCGACATCGCCTCGATGGGTCGGCGCAGGACGGTCACCCAACGGGCGTGGGTGGCGTGGAAGATCATCAGCATAATCACCGACGCCAGCGAGATACCGCCCCAGTAGGTGAACGCCATCAGGTAGGAGAAGCCGGCGTCCTTCGGATTCATCGCCATCCCGATGAACGTGAGGATCAAGAATAGGAGGCCGAGCCCGCCACCCGCGACGATCCAGCGGCCTCCGCCTGCAAAGGGCTTGAGCGCCAACGTCTTGCTGCCGAGGGACGCGTCTTGGTCGTGGGCGTGTAAAGTTGCGGCGCTCACCGTTTCTCCTCTTCCCCTTGTTGCCCTTGTTGCCCTTGGGCCGGGGCCGCTGCCGGTGCAGGCGCATCCATGTTCGGGGGCAACGCCTCGAGCTGCTGCCGAATTTCGGGCGGCAGCGCGCTGACTGGCGTGTTCTGGCTAAGCTGCAGCGCGCGAAGGTACGCCACCACCGACCAGCGCTCTTCCACCGAGAGCTCGGCGGCGTAGGAGGCCATCATGCCGAATCCCTTGGTGACGACCTCGTAGATGTAGCCGGCCGGCTTCCCCACGTACTTCGGGTCCTGCAGCGACGGCGGGGGGCGGAGCGACATCTGCGTCGCCACGATGCTCTTGCCGTCGGCCAGCGGACCGTGGCAGGTGGCGCAGGTGATGTCGAACCGCTTGCGGCCGAGCTCGAGCAACTTCCGCGAGATCGGCAGCGGCACGGTCGCCACGTAGTTCGGCAGCGGCTCTGCGTTGGACTGCATCGGCCCGTCCGGCTCCCGCCCCGCCGTCAATCGCGGGTTCAGCGTGATCCGCTCGCGCGGAACCGTCCCCTCCGGGGCGGCGCGCATCGAAAGGCCGTCGGCGTAGAACGGGCTCTCCTTGTAGCGGATCGACTTGGGCTGCGAGTCGGCCATCTGATCGAGGATATTCTCGTTGCAGCCGACAGCCGCCAGGCCGAGCAGCAGCGACAGCGTCGAAACGACCGCCAGCTTGTGCGCACGGGGCATCATCGCTCCGACTCCGTGACCAGCTCGGCCGACAGGGCTCCGGCCGTCTGCACCTCGGCAAACACCTTCTCTGGCTCGCCCTCCGGAGGCAGCTCGACAGAGAGGAAGTAGGCGTCGACGGCGGCCCGAGCAAAGTCCTCGGACTCGAACACCGGGTGGTAAGGCTGCGGCAGCTTTGCCAGCGTGAAGAAACCGAAGAACGACGATCCGCCAGCCAGCAGGATCGCCAGCTCGAAGGTGATCGGGATGTTCGCCGGCGGGCCGTGCAGCGGGCGGCCACCGACATTGATCGGGAAGTCGACCACGTTGCAGAAGTAGATCATCGAGTAAGCGATGAACGCCCCGGCGATCGCCCCGCACAGAACAATCAGCGGGATCTTCGGGCGCCCCAGGCCGAGCGCCTCCTCGAGGCCGTGGATCGGCATCGGCGTGTGCGTGTCGAGACTCTTGTATCCGGCCTCGCGCACCTTGCGCGTGCCAACGAGCAGCGCTTCGGGCGTGGCGAACTCGGCCAGCACGAACCGGCGTGCGACGAACCCGGAGTCTTCGTGACCGGCTGACATCAGTGCGTCACTCCCGCGGTCTCGGCCGTCGGATCGTGATCGAGCTCGTGGCGGAGCTCCTTGATCTCGGTGACCGCCACCGCCGGCACGAACTTGAGGAACAGCAGGAACAGCGTCGAGAAGAGTCCGATCGTGCCGATGAAAAGGCTGATGTCGACCCAGGTCGGGGAGTAGTTCTTCCAGCTCGACGGAAGGAAATCGCGGTGGAGCGAGGTGATGATGATGGTGAAGCGCTCGCACCACATGCCGACGTTGATCAGAATCGAAGCGAACCAGATCACCAGAACGTTGGTGCGCGCCCGCCTCGACCAGAAGATCTGGGGCACGAGGCAGTTGCAGAACATCATGAGCCAGTAAATCGGCGCCATGGGTCCGTGCTGGCGAGCCCGGAAGAACTGCGAGAACTCGTACGGGTTGCCGCTGTACCAGGCGATGAAGTGCTCCATCGCGTAGCCGTAGGTCACCATCATGCCCGTGACGAGCAGGATCTTGGTCATGTTCTCGAGGTGCTTGAGCGTCACCACGTGCTTGAGGCCCAGGAATTCGCGGGCCGGCAGCATCCAGGTCAAGACCATCGCGAAGCCGGAGAAGACAGCGCCGGCGACGAAGTACGGCGGGAAGATGGTGGTGTGCCAGCCGGGGTTAACCGACACGGCGAAGTCGAACGACACGATGGTGTGGACGGAGAGCACCAGCGGCGTCGAGAGACCGGCCAAGAGCAGGTAGGCCCACTTGTACTCGGCCCAGTGCCGCCCCGATCCACGCCAGCCGAGCGCGAAGATCCCGTAGATCATCCGCTTGGTCTTGCTCTTCGCCGAATCACGCAGCGCCGCCAGGTCGGGGACCAGGCCCAGGAACCAGAACAGCAGCGAGATCGTGAAGTAGGTCGAGACCGCGAAGACGTCCCAGGTGAGCGGGCTCTTGAACTGGGGCCAGATCCGCTGCACCGACGGATAGGGCATCAGCCAGTAGGCGGCGAACCAGGGGCGCCCGGTGTGGAGCAGCGGGAAGAGCAGCGCGCAGATGACCGCGAACAGCGTCATCGCCTCGGCGAACCGGTTGATCGAGGTGCGCCACTTTTGCTGAAAAAGCAGGAGGATGGCGGAGATCAGCGTGCCTGCGTGGCCGATGCCGATCCACCAGACGAAGTTGATGATGCCAAACGCCCAGCCGACCGGGATGTTGTTTCCCCAGACGCCGATACCCTTATAAAGGGTCCAACAAATGGCGATGACGAGGAGGCTGAGCGCCGAGAGCGCGCACGCGAAGAGGGCCCACCAGCCTTTGCCCGCGCCACGAAAGACGTGGTTGAGCAGGGAGTCGTTGATGGTCTTGTCGGTGTGCTGCCCTTCGAGCAGCGGAAGCGGCTCGAGCGGGTCGCGCGACAGATTGGGAGCGGCCATCGCCTAGTCCACCTTCACGAGGTCGGGGTTGGGATTGCGCACGCGCGCAAGATACGCCGTGCGCGGGCGGGTGCCGAGCTCGTGCAAGAGATCGTAGCGACGCGGGTCGGCGTGAAGCTTGGTGACCTTGGCGCTCGCGTCGTTGAGCGATCCGAAGGTGATCGCCTGCGTGGGGCAGCCCTGCTGGCAGGCCGTCTCGAGCTCGCCGTCGGCGATGGTCCGCCCCTCGATCCGGGTGGCGATCCGCTTGCGCTCGATCCGCTGCACGCAGTAGGTGCACTTCTCCATGACGCCGCGCGAGCGGACGGTGACGTCGGGGTTCATCCCCAGCTCGCGCGCCGGGCTGATGTCACCCGTGTAGTCGAGGAAGTTGAAGCGCCGGACTTTGTAGGGGCAGTTGTTGCTGCAGTAGCGGGTGCCGATGCAGCGGTTGTAGACCATCTCGTTCAAGCCCTCGTCGCTGTGGACGGTGGCGTTGACCGGGCAGACGTACTCGCAGGGCGCGGTCTCGCACTGCACGCAGGCGAGCGGCTGGTTGATCATCTGGGGGTCGTCGACCGGGCCGCTGAAGTAGCGGTCGATCCGGATCCACTGCATCTCGCGACCGCGCCAGGTGTTGTCCTTGCCGACGACGGGGATGTTGTTCTCCGACTGGCAGGCGACCACACAGGCGTTGCAGCCGGTGCACTTGTTGAGGTCGATCGCCATCGCCCACTTGTACGGCTGGCCGCTGTAATCGACCGGCTTGAAAACCTCGGGCACCGGACCGCGGCGCGCCTCCAGCTCCTCGTGGAACATCGAGCCCGAGTTCAGCACCTCGGCGAGAGGGGCCTCGACGGCGGGCGGCGGGATGTCGCGCCCATCGGGGGACATGGTCCAGTGATCCTGGGTGATCGCCAGCCGGTGGTGCCGGCCGGTGTTGGTCACGGTGGCGCCGCGATCGAACCAGGGGGCGTCGCTGGCCCGCAGCTCGCCGGCGTTGAAGCCGACTCCGAGTCCGACGTGCCCGGTGTGCAGCCGCCCGTAGCCGAGCGGCAGGGTCAGCGCGTCGTCCGCGTGGCCCGGGACGATCAGCGCCGGCGCCTCCAGCTTTCGATCCCGTGAGCTGATCTCCAGGATCTCGCCGGTCTCGATGCCGAGCCGGTCCGCCGTCGCCTGGGAGAGCATGGCCACGTTGTCCCAGGTCAGCTTGGTGATCGGGTGCGCCAGCTCCTGCAACCAGGCGTTGTTGGCGAAGCGGCCATCGAAGATCTTGGGATCGGGCGCGAAGCCGAGCTCCAGCGCACCCGTTCCGGCCTGGCCGCCCTGTCCTGCTTGCCGCGCCAGCAGCGGCGCGGCCGCCTGGGCCAGGGCCTGACCGTTGATCGCCAGCCCCTGCTCGGAGCTGGCGCCGGTGTCGGGGACGATGCCGTCGGCCAGCCAGCGCTCCCAGACGCCGTCGAACGATCCGGCCAGATTGCCCGGAAGCTTCGACATGCTGCTCCAGTACTTCCGAAGGAGCACATGCGTTCCGAGCTCGCCGTCGCCGACGAAAGCAGAGAGCAGCTCGGCCTCCGTCTTCCCGCCCCACAGCGGCGCGACGAGCGGCTGAACGATCGACACGACCCCGTCGGTGGCGCGCCCGTCGCCCCAAGACTCGAGCGGGTGAGCGGCGGGGATGAGGTAGTTGCAGCTCTGCGCCGTCTCGTCCTCGTAGAGGCTGTGATAGATGACGTTGGGGACGCGCTTGAGGAGCTGGCCCAGCTTGAAGTCGACCGGCGCGCCGTAGGCCGGGTTCTCGGCGGTCACCACCAGCGTGTCGACCGCCCCGCCGGCAATCTCGTCGACCAGCGCGCGAAGCGGCTCGACGCCCGCGGTGGCATCGGTGGTGATCGGGACGCCGTACTCCACGGTGGCGCCGATGTTGCCGAGCGCGTTGTTGATCGCGGCGGCCAGCGCGTGCACCACCGCCGGCTGCCGGCGACCGGCGATCACCAGCGAGCGGCCGCGGTTCTTCTCCAGATCGGTCGCCAGCGCGACCAGCCACTTCGAGTCCCAGAGCCCAGCGCCGTGTCCCAGCGAGCCGACCGGGCCGAGCCCCGAGAGCCCCCGGCCGGAGAGCATCGCACAGAGGCCGGCGGTGAAGGCGGCGATGTCGCCGCCGCGCAGGCGCATGCGGTGATCGGCCATCGCGCCGGTGACCGTCATGGCCGGTTCGACGACGTAGAGGCGGTTCATGTCGCGCGAGGGCTCGCGGCGGGCCGAATATTCGCGCGCCAGCCGGGTCTGCTCGGGACCGTCGTTGAGGAAGTCGGCGTCGAGCGAGAGAATGACCGCGGCCGGTCCGAGGTGGTGCCGCGGCATGAGCGGGCGGCCGAACGCCAGCTTGGCGCCGTCGATGGCGCCGTCGCCGGCGACCGACGCGTAGCTGACGAACTTCGCCCGCGGGAAGCGCTCCAGGATCCGGCGGCGCAGGTCGGCCAGCAGCGGCGAAGTGGTCGGACCGGTGAGGAACCTCAGCCCGGCGCCGCCGTTGCCGGCCAGCGAGGCGGACCGCGCCTTCAGGTCCGAGAGGAACGTCGGCCAGGCGATGGGCGTGCTGCCCCGGCGCAGCTGCTTGGCCCGATCGTCGTCGTAGAGCCCCTGGATCAACGCCTGCTCGAGGGCGGTCGTCGCGCCCAGCGTCTCGGGATGCGCGGGGTTCCCCTCGACCTTGGTCGGGTGCCCTTCATGGCTCTCGACCAGGAGGCCGCTCGCGAATCCCTCGAGCGCATAGCCGGTCGCGAAGTGCAGCGGGTTCCCGGGGGTCAGCTCCTCGGGGCGCCGTACGAAGGGGATGATCTTCTCGTTCGGTTTGCGGCAGGCTGCCCCGACGGTGGCGACGGCCGTCGACACACCGAGGAGCTGCATGAACCCGCGGCGCGACGTCCCTTCGAGCAGGCCGGCGCCGCCAGGAAATTCGTTGGCTGCGCCCGGCGTGACCGCCCGCGAGCGCTCTTCGATGGACCGCCAGAGCTTGCGCGTGGCGGAAGATCCACCGGAGGGTGCGCCACCGGCTGGCGTGCCACCGGAACCGACGACGGGCAGCGAACGCCGCACGCGATCGTTGGCGCGGGCTTCGTGGTTGTCGTCGCAGCTCATGAAATGAAACCCCTCGATGGAACGTTCATCGGTGACACGTGGTGCAGCTCGTTCGCGTGTGGACGTCGTTCTGCGCCGCCAGCAGCTTACCGGCCTCGACGGGGTCCCCTTCGGGCTTCCAGTCCATGTTGGTGACCTCGGAAGGTGGCCGGAGGTTCGCGTCCGGGTGACGGTGGCAATCGAGGCAGAACCCCATCGTCAGCGTGGTGTCCTTCTCGACCGCCGCCATCTTGTCGACGCGCCCATGGCAGCTGATGCAACCGACGCCCTTGTTCACGTGGATGGCGTGGTTGAAGTAGACGAACTCGGGAACCTTGTAGACGCGCCGCCACTCGAGCGGCTTGTTCTGGATGAAGCTCTGTCGCACCGGCTCGAGGAGCGGGCTCTTGTTCCAGACCTGCGAGTGGCAGTTGAGACAGAGCTGCGTCGGCGGAATGCTGGCCGACGGCGACTTGTCCACCGTGTTGTGGCAATAACGGCAGTCGATCCCCTCGTCACGCGTGTGGTGGCGGTGGTCGAACTGCAGCGGCTGCTCGATCGGATCCTGCATCCCGCGCGCGTAGGGCGTGCGGGCGTACAGCATCAGAACTCCCGGTCCCCCCACCGCTCCCGCCGCCACGACAAACAGAGAGATCTGCGCGAGCGTATTGTGCTTCGGTCGAAAGAGAGGACTCATCCTCGTTCCGGCGAGCATTTATGCTGAGCTTGGGGGTCGCGTCAAGAGAAGTATTCGTCGAAGATCACAAGCTCGATCACCAGCTTCGTGGATCGCGCGTCGGACCCGATGAAGACGCGCAACGTTTGCGCGATCTTCGTCGATCAGAAACCGATCTTGCGCATCACGAAGCGGGGCAAAAACCGGATGACCAGCATGATCAGCGCCCAGATTCCAGGTGCGTAGATGACCGGACGGCCTCTGTCCACCGCGCGGAGCACCTGCGCCGCCACCGCGTCGGGCTCCCCGGCGAACGGCGGCGCCTTCAACCCCTCAGTCATGCCGGTGCGGACGAAACCAGGTTTCACGCAGATCGTGCGCAGGCCCTGCGCCCGGAACTTGTGATCGAGCCCCTCGAGATAACGGGAGAGGCCGGCCTTGGCGGCGCCGTAGAGCACGACCGGCTTGCGTCCGCGCTCGCCGGCGACGGAGCTGAACACGCAGAGCGTCCCGCCGCCGCGTGCCAAGAGGCGCCGGCGCGCCTCTTCGCAGAAGACGACCGTGTTGGCGAAATCGACCGTCAACAGACGGCGGGTGAGCTCGGCATCCGCCTCCAGCTGCTCTTGCGTCGCGAAGAGGCCGGCGGTGACCACCACGCCATCGAGCCCGCCGAGGCTCGCCTCGGCCGCGTCGAGCGCGGCGCCAAACTGCTCGGGCCGTTCGAGGTCGCAGGGCGCGACTCCGATCGCGCCGGCGGCGCGACCAGCGCGTGCTTCCAGATCGCGCGCGCTCCGTCCGAGATCGTCGGCGTCTCGGCCGAGCAGAAAGAGCTCGGCGCCCTGCGCCGCCAGCTGGCGCGCCAGCGAGCGCCCCATCCCCTTAGTGGCGCCGAGGATCGCCACCTTCTTCACGGCGCCGCCCCCGACAACGGTTCGGAGCGAGCGGCCACAGACGGTCTCGAGCGATCCACGTCCGTGGATCTATATCATCCAGACGCCGGGCGAGGTCTGGAGCGACGCGCTCAGGTGGACGAGCGGACGGCGGCGAGGCTCCGCCTGCGGAGCTTCTCGACCAAGGTCGTCCGGCCAAGCCCGAGCAGCTTGGCCGCCTCCTTCTTGTTGCTGTGCGTCTGCTGGAGGGCCGCCTGGATGTAGGCGTCCTCGAGCGCGCGCAACAACACCGGGAGGTCGACAGGCAAGCTCACAGCCGGCGCCGGCGTGGTCGCGTCTGGTGCCAGATCGGTCGAATCGGCTGGGAGCTGGGCCCAGGCTGCATTCCCTGCCCCGTCACGAGAGGTCATGCGCCCACCATCGACCAGTCGTGCCTTCATCTTTAGCTCGCGCTTCGAACCGTCGAGAGGAGAGGGAGGGGGAACGCCGGATGTCCGAGCGACAGTCACGCTTTGCGCGGTCGTCGCGCCTGTCCTCGACAGCGCCGCGCCCCGTGGTGCGCGTGCGGATGCTGTCGACCGGCCGCTGGCGGCCGCCGCTCGGGCAGACGCCCCTGACCGGCCGCCGCGCCCCACGCCTGATCGCCGTCGGCGCCGCGCTCCCGGGCGTCGGCAAGAGCGTCGTCGCCTCGAACCTGGCCGTGGCGTCAGGCGGGCTCGGCCGTCAGGTGGTGGTCGTCGACCTGGATGTCGACGCGCCCCGGCAGCACGCGCTCTTCGGCGTCGCGGCGGCCCAGGAGACCGAGAGGCAGACGGGCGTGCGCAACGTGCGACTCTGGCCAGCCGCCACGCAGCTCGCCCGGGCCGGCGACGCCCAGGCCCGGCGGCGCCCTCATCGACGGGCTCGCGCAGCTGGACGCCGACGTCGTCATCGTCGACATCGCCGACGCCCACCGCGACGACCTGTGGAACTTCTTTGGCGCCGGCGCCGAACGCCTGTTGGTGTCGACCGGCGATCGCCGGGCGCTGGAGGCGACCTACGCCTTCCTGAATGAGGCCGCCGTTCGCGCCGAACGGCGGCATGGCGCCGGCCGCGCGCGAGGTGCTGGCGCGCTTCGCCGGAGGCCTGGTGGGAAACGGCGCGGCCGCCGCGCGCGGACGCCGAGGCCTTCCACGCCTTCGCGCGCCTCGTGCGCGGGGAGCTCGGGATCCCGCTCACCTCGCTCGGGTGTCTGCGCGAAAGCGCGCGGATCGTCCAATCAATCGCGGCGAAGAAGCCGCTCTGCGCCCGCCGGGGGATCGACGACGAGGTGCGTGCCTTCAACCAGATCGCCGAGCTGGTCGTCGCCGAGCGCCCCGACGCCCGCGCCAGACTGCCCGCTCGACGGCGACATGCCGGCGCTCGAGCCGGCACGGCTCCCCACCGACCTCGGCCGCTACCAGCGAAAAAACCCGCGCTTCGCCGTCGACTGGGCGGCCACCTTCGAGATCGCCGGCGAGCCGAACGCCGTGCGCGTGCGCGACGTCTCCGAGAGCGGCGCCGCCGTCGAGTCGACGCTGGCGTTGCGGGTCGGTGATGTCGGGATGCTCCATTTCTACCAGCTCGACAATCGGCTCTCGGTCGAGGTGATGGTGAAGAACGTCATCCCCGCGCTCAACCGGGTCGGCTTCGGCTTCGTGCGCCCCGGGGCCGCCGCCGCGCGGATTGTGGCCGCCGCCCGCGCGCGGCTCGCCACGCCTTGACCGATGGCGCGGAGCGCGGGAGGCTGACCCGACCTTGGGTGGTCGCCGCCAGCCGTCACGAAGCGTCGCGGGCGTCGAGCTGTGCCTGGCGATCTGTCTGGCGTCTTCCGCTCGGGTGCCACCAGCGCGCCTATATGGTTCCCTCTCCCGATGCCAGCGTCAGCGACGCCGGGGGCGACCTCTTCGCGCCGCTGACCCTCGATATCGCGGTCACCGGCTGCCTCTCGTTCGATGTCACGCAGGTCGTCTGCAGCGGGCCTGCGCCGCTGACCGTCTCGTTCGCTCCGGTCGGCTCGCCGGCATTGACCACCTTCCTGTGGACGTTCGGCGACGGAACCGCCTCGTCGTCCGAGCGCGCGCCCTCCCACACCTACGCGCTCCCCGGGGATTACACCGTCAGCGTGACCGGCCAGGGAGACACCGTCGGAAGTCTGTCCCAGGTTCGCCACAACCTCATCTCCGTAGCGGCGCTGACGACCGGAGCCGCGTGCGACGTGGACAAGCAGTGCGGCGACGGGCTGCGCTGTCTCTGCAAGTCGGGCGCGGGCTGTGGCCCGGCGTTCTCCCGCGGGATCTGCTCGACCGCCTGCGCGACGGGGTTCTGCGGCGCGGGCGCCGTCTGCGCCGCCTTCGCGCTCGGCGCGTCGCCCGGCGCCGGCGACGCGGGGATCACGGCAGACGCAGGCACGACATCCCCCGTCTGCCTGGCGGACTGCACGGGGGCCGCCACCTGCGCGGCAGGATTCGTCTGCCAGCAAATTCCGGGCGGCGGCGGAGCGAGCCCCTGGGTTCATGGCTGCCTTCCGCTCGGCGTGGCGAGCGACTTCGGCGCTTCGTGCCGCAACGCCAATGGCGTGCTCGACGACAGCGGGTGCACCACCGCCCGCTGCGCCGACATCGGCGCGCTCGGAATGTGCAGCGCCGCCTGCGACGGGACACACCCCTGCCCCGCCGGCGCAGCCTGCGCCAGCCTGTCAGGGACGACGCTCTGCCTGCCCGCCTGCTCGGCGGCGACCCCCTGCACCAGCGATCCGTCGCTCGGCTGCACCGTGGCGACCGACGCCGATGCCGGAATCGACGGCGGGCTGACGATCACGGCGGGCAGCCCGGGCGTCCCCTACTGCGCGCCCAAGTAGTTCCCACCGGCCTCAGCCGGGCCGGTGTCACTCGTCGTCGGCTTCTTCGTGGCCGAGCGCCCGGTTGAGCTTTCCCTCGACCTCTCCGACTTTTTCATTGGCAGCGCCGGCGGCCCGCTCGACCGTCCCCTCCGCCTGAGTCTCCTTGTGCCCGCTGAGGGCGCCAATCGCTTCCTTCACGCGCCCCTTGATGTTGTCCACCTTGCCTTTGATCTCGCGCTTGAGGTCGTCTTTCATCTGAACCCTCCCCGGTAGAAGCTGACCATCGCCCCTCGGTGGTCAATCTCGGGGGGTGGTTCCTCGGACGTAACGACGCGGCCGCGATGGGTTACGGGCTCGGCGCCGCTTCGCCGCAGCCGGGCCGGGAATCTCCGCGGCCGCGCGCCCCTCGCGTTTCGGCACGCCGGTTGAATGGATCGGGGAACGTCAGCGAGACGAGCTTATCGACGAAGCACACGGGACTTTCCGCGGTGGCAAAAGGGGCAGCCGCTGGGTGAATGGGGCGCGCGACCGGGGGACGTGGTCGGCGGCGAGGGGCGAGGCGGAAAGTCCCGTGTGCGACTGGGTCAGGAGGCGGTGCTAAGTTCGGCGGCCAGATGCCGGAGCCGCTGTCACCGTCAGGCCGCTGCGCCATACCCGTCGCGCACGGACAGCTGGAGGCGATCCTCCGCGAGCCCCCGGCGCCGGTGGCCGCGGCCGTGGTCTGTCACCCGCATCCTCGGGGCGGCGGGACGATGAACAACAACGTCGTCTACCGGCTGGCGAAGGCGCTGGTCGACGGGCGCGTCGCGACGCTGCGGTTCAATTTCCGGGGTGTCGGTGCCTCGACCGGCAGCTACGCCGAGGGGATCGGCGAAGAGGACGATGCCCGCGACGCGATCGACTTCCTGCGTGCGCGCCATCCGGCGTTGCCGCTCTGGATCGCGGGGTTCTCGTTCGGCGCGCGGGTCGGCCTCTCGGTCGGGGCGCGTGACGTCCGGGTGCAGAAGCTCCTCGGCGTCGGTCTGGCGCTGAAGATGTTCGACTACGGGCTCCTGGCCTCTTCCAGCAAACCGAAGGCGATCATCCAGGCCTCCGAGGACGAGTACGGAGCGCGCGACGCGATCGAAGAGGCGGTCCGCGGAATGGCCGAGCCGAAACGCCTCTGGGTCGTCGACGGCGCCACGCATCTGTTTCCAGGCCAGCTCGATCCCTTCGAGGCCGCCGCCCGCGAAGCGGTCGACTATCTGAAGACGGTCTAGGATAAAGACGGTCCAGGATCGCGTGAGGGCGAGACGGCTTTGCCGGCTCGCCCTCTTCGCGGGGGGTGTGGGCCCCTCCCAGGGTCCCACAGTTGTTAATACCCGAGGTGGGACTGGCGGGGCTTGCCGGACTTGTCGGGCACGAACTGCGGCGCCCGCTTGTCGCCGCCGACCCGCAGCGCCAGGCCGCGGATACCGCCCGCACCGACGGTGAGGTGCTCGACGGTCGGCTTGGCCGACGCCTCGTGCCAGACCTGCAGCTCGTACTCGCCCGGCGGGACGCCTTTGATGTTGAAGGCGCCGCCCGCGTCGGACTCGGCGTAGTAAGGGGTGTCGACGACGACGACGAACCCGAACATCGACGCGTGGATGTTGCAGAGCAGCTGCACGGCGCCCGGATGCCGGAACGTCTCGGTGTACGTCGCGCCCTGCTTGTAGAGCCCCGTGTCGAACTCGTTCGGCTTGGAGAGCGAGAAGATGTTGTGGAAGATCGGATCGTCGTTGCGAAAGGCGACCCTCGTGCCGACGGGGACCACCAGCACGTGCGGCACGAACATCTTGCCGCGCTGGCTGATCACCTTGCCGTGCGCGGGCGCGGGGCGCGGCGTCTCGCCGTTGGCCCTCTTCAGCCAGATGACCGCGCCACCTGGGCCGAGGGGGCCGCCGCCCGATACGGTGCCACTCACGCTGACAGTCGGATTCGCGGGCGGCGGGACGGGCGCAGGGGGCGCCGATGGGAGCGCCGGCGGAGGCGCCGCTGGCACCGGCGTCTCGGCGGCGGGTCGCCCGGCGGCGCGGCTGCGCGCCTCGTTCGCCAGCGGCCGGATCGTCTTGTCGAGCTCGGGATCGAGCGGGTGGATCTTCAGCAGCGCCTCCCACTTCGTCGCGGCGGTCGCGAAGTCGCCGCCGTCCCAGGCCAGCTTGCCGCCGGCGAGAAGGTTGAAGATGAGGTACTGCTTCTCCACCGCCGACTTCACCGCCAGGTCCTGAGGCGTCCGGACGACGAGCGGCAGCGGCAGCTCCTCGCCCAGCCAGCCGCGGGCGTCCGACGGCGGCGGCGCGGCCACCGCTGGCGTTGCGAAGAGGGCCGCCGCCAGCAGCGTTCCGCCTGCGATTTGCCCCCTCCGCATCGTCACCAGCTATACACCAACGACGAGGTGAAGACGTTGTTGGCGACCGTCGGTGCGCCGGCGAGCTCGCGGTTGTCGAGGTACTCGGCCTTCAGGATCAGCGCCTCCCAAAGATCGATCCGCACGCCGCCGGTGAACCTGTCGACGGTGATCGGGGTGAACCCCTCGAACCAGGCGTGCCGGCAATCGTAACGTCCGTAGATCGTGAGCTTGTGGAGGGCCCCGACCGAGAACGGCAGCGCGTAGGCCAGCTGCACGTAGCCACCGCGCGCGTTGAACGTCGACGAGATCGGATAGTTACCGAGCGACGTCGTCTTCGGTCCCCCCTCCCCTTCGTCCACGTGGACGTACTCGGCGTTGAGATAGACGCCGGCCACCGCGACGCGTGCGTCGAACCCGTACGCCTTCTGGTGCGCGGCCTGGTAGGCCTGATCGTTGCGGGGGCCGACGAGGCCGGAGGCGCCGAGCTTGACCTGGATCCCAGGGGTGTTCAGCTCGTAACCGAGCCGCCCGGCACCGACCGGCTCGCCGGTCAGGCTGGCGTCGGGCGGCTGCAGCGACTCGACGAAGTTGCCGCTGTTGCTGGCGGAGACGTTCAGGCTGACCGCCGACTGCAGCGGCTGGATCTGGACGCGGTAGAAGAGCTTGGCGCCGATCGACTGGCCCGTCGTGTAGCGGGCCACCAGCGACGGCGTCACCCCGGTGCGGATGTTGGCCTGGTTGTCGAGGTACTCGATCCCGAACACCGAGTCGAACTTGCCTGCAGCGAGCGCGAATTCCTGGCTGTCGAACGGGACCAGACGTCCGAAGGCCTGCTCGACGTAGACCCGCGTCTCGTCGCCGCTTCCGGTGAAGCGGGGCAAAAACTGCACGCGCGAGAAGATCATCAGCGGCGTCGAGGCCGGTGCGTACTTGAGATCGACGTCGAGCGTGTTGAGCAGGAACGACGCGTTCCCGCCGATCCCGACGGAACGCGGGAGAAACCCGTTCACGAACCGCCCGTTCGAGTTGGTCGAGGCGACGTCGCCGCGCGAGTTCACCGCCGGCGCGAAGGTGTCGACGCCGTAGTCCGCCGGGACGCTCTGGTCATTGGGCGCGAAGCTGGTTCCGTTCCCCTGCGCCTTGGCAAAGCCGACGTCGATGTAGCCGTCAATCGACAGCGGCGACGGCGCCCCCGCCCCATCCGCTGCCGGCGTGTAGCCGTCGCTGTCGTTGAGCGGCTCGGGTTCGGGCTCGGGCGTCGGCGCAGCCGGCGCGGGTTGCGCGAAGGCGCGCCCGCCGAAGAATAGAACGGCGACGGCGACGGCGCCCCTCGTCACAGAGGCTCCACCGGTCCGGGAACCGCCGTGACGGAGCCGTCCATGTTCACTGTCAGAAGGTCCGTGACCTCCCAAGTGACCGAGATGGCCGTCGTCTCCTCCGTGGAGAGATCGAGGTTCTTCTGCAGCGCCGCCTCGGAGCGCAGCCAGACGCAGCTGTTCGGGTTGCCCGGGTCGTTCTTGAGCAGGGTCGGATCGCTGAAGCACCCGGGGGTACCCTGGACGGGATCCGGATCAGGGTTCAGCGCGACGGCGCCCGAAAAGGTGGTGATCTGGGCGGCGGACGCGCCCGGAGTAAAACCGGTGAGCGCCTGAAGATCGTGTGGCAGCCCGTCGTACAGGTCGCCGCCCGGTTCCGCGAACACCCGCGCCGTCGGCGGCACCACCACGGTGTGAACGCGGTAGTAGGCATAGCTGCGTTGCGCGCCGCCGGGCAGTGCCACGCCGGACCCGGCCGGCCCCGCGCCGAGAACGGTGGGAATGCTCGCCGACGCAAGCGCCTTCCCATCGGGGCCGATGAACGTCAGCACGTAGATCGGCGCCTCTTGCACGACCTTGCTGTTCGGGTCCCAGGTGAAAAGCGAGGGGCCGAAGTCGAAACAGGAGGCGGTCGCCCCGTCGAGGTAGCCCGTTCGTGGGACGTTGGTGGGCAGCTCCGCGGCCGTCGGGAGGACGACATTTTTGGGCACGAGGGGCATGGTGCGCCCTTCGCCGGTGGTGAGCACGTAGCCGCCGTCGAGGATCTGCCTGGCCGAGGTCAGCGCGTCCGGCGCGGTGTCAGCCGGAACCTCCGCATACACGATCTGCCAGAACGGGCTGTAGAACGCGCTCGCCTCTCCGACGCTGAAGATCGGTCGCCACGGGAGGCCACCGAGGAACTGCGGCTTCCCGTTCACCCAACCTGTGATGGGGACGTAAGCCGGCTGCATCCAGACCTGGGGGTAGTTGACCCAGACCTCGGTGGTCAGGAAGGCCACCGAATCGCTGTTTGACCAAGCCGTGCGCAGGTCGAGGGTCAATGACCCATCGGACGCTGGCGGCATCAAGACCCGGTCGAGCGGTATTCCTCCTGGAAGCCCGGCATGGTCGGCGAGCGCCTGGGTCTCGGACACGCCGCCGGCGTAAAGCGCCTGGGCGTCGAACAGCGTCAAGAGCTCGGCCGCGGGCGGCGCCGGGGCCTGCGAGCAGCCGCAAAGCGGAATCAGCGCGGCGAAGGCAGCGACCCGAAAGACCGACCCCACGGCGCGAGCATAAGCGCTCGCGCCGGGTCGACGCAAAAAGCGGGAGGGTTTGGGAACCCTCCCAGGGTTCTCACGATCGCGTGGGGGAGCACGAGCTTTGCTCGTGCGAGCCCGTCGCGGGAGGGTTTGGGAACCCTCCCAGGGTTCCCATTACTAAGCCGGTTTTCCGAGCGTCTTGGCGCCGGGCTTCCACTCGACGGGGCAGCGCTCGCCGGTCTGCAACGCCTGCACGAGCCGCAGCGTCTCGGAGACCGAGCGACCGAGCAGGTCGGCGTTGTACGACGCGTGCTGCACGATGCCGCTCGGATCGATGATGAACGTCGCGCGCAGCGCCATGCCGTTGTCTTCCATCAGCGCGCCGTAGTCGCGGGCGACCGTCTTGTTGAAGTCGGCCAAAAGCGGGTGATTGAGCTTGCCGAGACCGCCCTTCACCCACGCCTTGTGCGAGTGCTTAGAGTCGGTCGAGGCGCCCAGGATCTCGCAGTTGGCGGCACGGAACTCTTCGTGCCGTCGCGAGAACTCCTGGATCTCCGTCGGACAGATGAAAGTGAAGTCCGCCGGGTAAAAGAATAGAACGACGTACTTCCCTTTGTAGTCCGAGAGCGAAACCTTCTTGAAGTCGCCGTCGCCGACGACCGCGTCCACCGTGAAATCGGGAGCCTTCTTCGTGACCAAACTCATTTCATTCTCCTTGGATGTGCGCCGAAACAGTAGCACAGGATTTGGAACCGACTGTTCACACTCTACCGATTGCGTTCGGTCGGGGTTAGACAGAAGATCTTCTCCATGAAGCTTAACTTGATGGTCTGCGGGCTCGTCACGGCAGCGACCGTCTCTTGCGGGAGCAGCGGAGGCGGCTCGAGCAACCCTCCGGACTCGGGGGTCTCCACGATGGGGATGCTCGGCGAACCGTCCACGGCGCTCATCGCCGGCAACCTGATCTTCGTCAACGCGTCGATGAACACGATGGCCGAGGATCCTGGATCCTTTGGGATGTTGATTGACAGCGGATCACCGGTCGTACTGATCGACCCGTCACTGTTCGGCGGGACGCCACCCACCACCGCCGCGAAGATCCCCACCACCGTCGACCTCGGCCTCCTCGGTGCCAACGGGCTGCCAGTGGTCGTCATCGACAACGCGCGGGTGTTGCAGGTTTCGAACGCGATGATGGATGCGCTCGGGTTCGGCGGAATCCTGGGCGGCGACGTGATGAGCCAGTTCTCCGTTCAGCTCGATTACTCGGCGCCGATGATGGAGGGCTTCTGCCTCGGCTGCACCGCCAGCACCGATCGCACCGACGTCCAGCTCCCGGGCGGCGGCGTCTCGTTCAGCCTCAAGGGGGGCGGCCACTCAGCGGTGACTCTCGGCACCGACGCTCAGGGGAATGCCATCAACAGCCCCGCCGTGAACATCCCGCCGACGCGCATTCCGGTGACCGTCACGATCGACGGGACCAACCACTCTTGCATCGTCGACACCGGAGCGACAGAGGTGTCGTTGCGCTCGACCGTCTACGCTCAGCTGATCTCCGACGGACGCGCCCAGCTGGTCAGCGGCATCGCCATCATGACCATCGCCGGGGCTTCGAACGCCTCCCTGACCCGCGCCAAGACGATCACCGTGGGCGGCGAGACCGTCATGGACGCACCGGTGATGACCATCATGAGCACCCCCGCCGACCAGCTGCTCGACGGCATCAGCAGAGAGCTGGGTACGCAGATCGACTGTCTTCTCGGCGGCAGCTTCCTGCGCAACTTCCTGGTCACGATCGACTACCCCAACGGACAGCTGGATCTGCAGCCCTATGTGACGCCACCGATCCCGGACGAGTTTCGGCGCGTCGGCATCACGCTCGGGCTCGACGCCACGGCCAGGAACTTCGTGGTGTCGTCGGTCTATCCGAACACGGACGCGGCCGCCAAGAACATCATGGTCAATGACCAGATCGTCGCCATCGACGGGACGACGCTGATGAGCGTCGGCTACGTCGCCACCGCCGACCAGCTGCTCGACGGAATGCCCGGCACGTCGAAGATGATCACCTTCGGCAGCAAGACCGGCGACCCGGCCCTGACCAACATGACCGTCTCGATCAAGGTCGACGATCTGATTCCGAACCCCTAGTGGATGGAAGGTGGAGTCACGCCAGCCGTTACTCTGGCCGTCATTCCAACCATCACTCTAGCCATCCCCGCAGCGTCTTGACGTCGATCCCCAGCTTTTCGGCGGCGCGGGCGCGGTGACCGCCCACCTGGGTGAGCGCCCAGGCCGCATAACGCCGCTGCAGCTCGCGGATGGGAAGGATCTCGCCGCGGAACTCGAGCGGATCGGCGGCGGCCGGATCGCGCACCGCGGGCGGGAGATCGTCGACCCCGATCTCGGCGTTGCGCCCGAGCAGCACGATCCGTTCGAGCACGTGCGAGAGCTCCCGGACGTTCCCCGGCCAGGCGTGGCGGCCGAGGACGGCGAGCGCCTCGGGGCCGAGCCGCTCGACCGGCGACGCTGGATAGCGTCCGCGCAGCTCGGAGATGAGGTGCGCCGCGAGCTGCGGCAGATCCTCACGGCGGTCGCGCAGGGCCGGCAGCGCGAGCGCCACGACGTCCAGCCGGTAGAGCAAGTCCTCCCGGAACTTCCCCTCTTTGACCGCGGTGGCCAGGTTGCGGTTGGTGGCGGCGACGATGCGCGCGTCGACCGCGACCTCTCGCGTCCCGCCCACCGGCCGGACGCTCTGCGCCTCGATCACGTGCAGCAGCTTGGCCTGGAGCGCGATCGGCATCTCGCCGATCTCATCGAGGAACAGCGTCCCGCCGGAGGCCTCCGCGAAGAGACCCGGCCGATCGTGCGCCGCGCCGGTGAACGCGCCGCGCACGTACCCGAACAGCTCGCTCTCCAGCAGCCCCTCGGGGATAGCCGCGCAGTTGACAGAGACGAACGGCGCGGTGGCACGGCCGCTCTCGCCGTGCAGAGCCCGCGCCACCAACCCCTTGCCGGTGCCCGTTTCGCCCTGGATCAGGATGGGCGCCGGCGCGTCGGCGACGCGCGCCACCAGCTCGCGCAGCGCCCGGATCGGCGGACTGTCGCCGACGATCGCGCGCGCCACCAGCCGGCCGCCGAGCTCGCGCTTGAGCGCCGCCGTCTCGCGCCGCAGGCGCACCTCTCCGAGGGCACGGTCGAGGAAGATCAGCAGCTCGTCCTGCTTGAACGGCTTGGTCAGATAGTGGTTGGCGCCGCGGCGGATCGATTCAACCGCGCTGTCGATGGCCGAGAAGGCCGTCATGATGATGACCGGGCGTCCCGGCTCGAGACGGCGCGAGCTCTCGAGCACCGCCAGCCCGTCGACGTTCGGCATGCGCAGGTCGGTCACCACCGCATCGACGCCGCCCGCCTCCAATCTGGCGACGGCGTCGGCGCCGGAGCTGACCGCGAGCGCCCGGTAGCCATGATCGCCAAGCCCATCGCAGAGCGTGCGGGCCATCTCCAGATTGTCGTCGACCACCAGGACACAGGCGCGTTCAGCCAAGGTTCTCCTTTCCAGCCGCGGCCTCCGCCGCCGCCGGCAACCAGACGGTGACCACCGTTCCCCCCGCGGGTCCCGGCCCGAGCGCCAGCTCCCCCCGGTGGCTGCTGACAATCTCCCGCGCGATGGCCAGGCCGAGGCCGGTCCCCTCGCCCACCGGTTTGGTGGTGAAGAGCGGCTCGACGACGCGGCAGAGATCGGCCTCGGAGATTCCAGTGCCCGTATCGGAGACCGTGAAGACGATCTGGCGCTGGGGCGGATCGTGGCGGGCGCTGGCGCGCACGACCACCTCGCCCCCGCCGCGACAGGCGTCGCAGGCGTTGAGCAGGAGGTTGACGAGCGCGTGCTCGATGAGGCGGGCGTCACCGTTGATCGCCGGGAGCGCGGGCGGCACCTCGCGGGTCAGCGGCACACCGGCCTTCTGGAAGCGGTGCTCGACGAGCGCGACGGCGGCGTCGACCACCGCCCGGGGCGCCACTTGATCTCCCGCCGGCGCGACGCCGCGCGCGAGGCCGAGCAGCCCGCGGATCACCTCGTCGATCCGTTTGACCTGGTCGAGGATCGCCTGGAGCCCTCTCCGGGTCCGGTCGTCGTCGGTGCGCGGGACCAGCTGCTCCGCGCGCCCCGCGATCACCCCGAGCGGCGTCGCGATCTCGTGCGCCACGCCGATGGCCAGCGTTCCGAGCGCTGCCATCCGGGAAGCCCGCTGCAGGCGCTCGTCCCCGCGCTCTTGCAGCGAGGCGACCGCCAGCTCCCGCTCGAGCAGCAGCTCCTTGCGCTGCTGCCGCATCGCGAAGCCGCCGAACGCGAGCACCAGCACGGCGGCGACCGACACACCGCCCACGAGCCGCCGCGACGCCGCGCGCTCGCGATCGCGCTGCCGCTGGGCGCTGGCGATCGCGGCGATCTCCCAGCTCCCCGAGCCGGCCACCTCGACGCGCGCCAACCCGGCCCAGGCGGTGCGCGTCGGTAGCCCGAGCTGCGCCGCTTCAGGCCGCGAGAGCCGCGCCACCGTCTCGCCGCGTGCGAACGCCTCCGCGACCGGCGGGGCCTCGAGCTCGCGACCGTCCGAACCGAGAAAGTGGGCCGCGCCGGCCCGCCGGACCAGCACGACCGTGTCGGCAGGACGCGGGACCGCGTTGAGCTCGCCCAGCACCTGCCGTGCATCCCCACCCGCCGAGACGCGCACCACCGCACCGAGCGCGCGCGCCAGCGTCGCCTGCTCGGCCGCGAAGTCGCCGAGCGCCCGCGCCGCCTCTCGGTCGGCGTCCCACGACGCGACCACCGCGACCGCCGCGACCGCCGCGATCATCGCCGCCACCAGGCTTGCGCTCCTCAAAGTGATCATGAATGCAGCAATGATCGCGCCGGGCTCGGGCGACCGCTTCTGTGGGTTTTCATGTCACGGACCTGCCTGGAATTGGGACATTTTACGCGCCGGACGGGGAATATTTCCCGCGTGGTTGCCCTGCGCAGGCTGGTGCTAGACTCGCTCCATGGCCATGAGAACAGCGTTCCGCTCCTCCAACCCCGCGCTCTCGTCGAAGTCGTTCGGGGGCTTCGTGGCCGTGGATCCAAGCGCGCCTTCGTCAAATGCGGCTTCGTCTCGAGCGGACGCGCGCGCGATGACGATCCAGGGGACGGTCGACAAGACGGCGATCCTGCTGGCGGTCACCATCTTCACCGCGATCTGGCCCTGGCGGCTGCTGTTCGAGTCGCGCGACCCGGGGATGGTGATGCCCTGGCTGCTCATCGGATCGCTGGGCGGTTTCATCACCGCGATGGTGACGATCTTCAAGAAGAGCTGGGCGCCGGTGACCGCGCCGATCTACGCCGCCTGCGAGGGGCTCGCCCTCGGCAGCATCTCGGCGCTGTTCGAGGTCCGCTATCACGGCATCGCGTTCCAGGCGATGGCGCTGACGTTCGGCACGCTGGCGGTCATGCTGGTGGCGTACAAGACGAAAGCGATCAAGGCGACCGAGGGGTTCAAGCTGGGCGTCATCGCGGCGACCGGCGCGATCGCCATCGTCTACCTGCTCTCCATGGTGCTGAGCATGTTCGGCGTTCACATGGGATTCATCTACTCGTCGGGGCCGCTCGGCATCGGCATCAGCCTGCTGGTGGTGATCGTGGCCGCGCTGAACCTCGTGCTCGACTTCGACCTCATCGAGCAAGGGGCCCGGCAGGGGGCGCCGAAGTTCATGGAGTGGTACGGGGCCTTCGGCATCCTCGTCACCCTGGTGTGGCTCTACCTCGAGATCCTGCGACTGTTGTCGAAGCTGAACGACCGCCGAAGCTGAAGGCCGCCCCGAAAAGCTGAATGAGCACCCGGTTTGACCCGGAGTGGCAGGTGCTTACGGTTATTGCGATGCCTTTCGTGAAGACAGCCGAGGTGCGCCCTCACTTCTTCTCCAGCTACCTGCGGACGGCGCTGCTGATGGGAGCGCTCATCGCCCTCCTGGCGATCGGCGGGCGGGCGCTCGGCGGGACGCAGGGGATGCTGCTGTTTGGCGGGATCGGTCTGGCTACGAATTTCCTCATGTACTGGTTCTCGGATCGGATCGCGCTCGCCGCGCACCGTGCGCAGCCGGTCACGCGCGCCGAGGCACCGACGATCTACGCCATCGTCGAACGGCTGACCCAGCGCGCCGGCATGCCGATGCCGCGCGTCTACGTCATCCCTTCAGCCTCGGCTAATGCCTTCGCCACCGGGCGCAACCCCCACCATGCGGCGGTGGCGGTCACCGAAGGGATCCTGGACATCCTGAGTGAACCTCAGCTGGAGGCGGTGCTGGCCCACGAGCTTTCGCACGTGAAAAACCGGGACATCCTGATCGCCACCATCGCGGCGGTCGTGGCCGGGCTGGTCTCGACCATCGGGCATGTGATGCAATGGGGGCTCATGCTTGGTGGGCTGCGCGGCGGCGACGACGACAGACGAGGCGGTGGCCTCGCCGCGCTCGCCTGGATCATCGTCGCGCCGATCATGGCGCTGCTGATCGAGCTGGCCATCAGCCGCTCGCGGGAGCTCGGCGCTGACGCCTCGGGCGCGGCCCTCTGCGGACATTCCGAGAACCTGGCCGCTGCGCTGGCGCGGCTCGAAGAGGGGCAGAAGGTGCGCCTCTACGAGTTCGCCGGCCCGGCGACCGCGCACCTCTTCATCGTGAACCCGCTGCGCGGCGCGGCCGCGACCTTCATGAACCTGCTGTCGACCCACCCCCCGATTGAGGAGCGCATCCGGCTGCTCCAGGCGATGCGGGCCTGAGGTGGCGCGCACCCTGATCGTCTCGGCCTTCGAGCCCGAGATCGCGCCGCTTCGCCGGATGGTGCGCGGCCTGCGGGGGCTCGTGCTCGAGCCGGTCGGGATCGGCGCGATCGACGCCGCCGTCGGCGCCGCGGGCGCCATCGCGCGGACCCGCCCCGCCCGCGTCCTCTTCGTGGGCACGGCCGGGCTCTACGGCCGCGAGAAGGAAGCGCGCCAGGCGATCGGAACGGCCGTGGTGGCAGGCGAGATCCTCTGCATGTCGACGGCCGCGCTCAAGGGGGAGGCCTATCTGCCAGGACCCATGGTCGTGCAAGTTCCGACCTCGCGCAGCCTGCAGACGGCGCTCGGCGGCGGCCGAGGTGATCTGCCCCGCGACGTGGCCTCCCCACTGGCCATCACCCGAT
Organism: uncultured Pseudomonadota bacterium; assembly: GCA_963819375.1. Classification (GTDB taxonomy): domain Bacteria; phylum Myxococcota_A; class Polyangia; order Fen-1088; family Fen-1088; genus JADGRB01. The sequence continues at coordinate 1,583,985 of CAWFVU010000002.1, forward strand.
CGGCCGCGCTCGGACGGCGGATTGCGGAGGCGACCGGCGCCACGCTGGAGAACCTGGAGGCCTTCGCCGTGGCACGTGCGGCCGCCGCAGCCGGCGTCCCCTTCGCAGCCGTTCTGGGCGTCTCGAACCGCGTCGGTCCGACCGGACACGAGGAGTGGCAGCGCCACCACCGGGCCGCCTCCCGCGCCGCCTGCGAGCTCGTCGCGCGCTTCCTGGACGTCCCGCTTCCAACCTGAACCGCAGCGCGGGACGGGGCAAGACCCGACCAGACCGGCGACGATCGATTTCGCGCAGATTCGCGAAAGATCGGGGGCGCTCCGACGTTTGCACGGTGTGCCCCTGCACGACGTGGACCTGTGCGGTATAGAGCCACGAATCCGCCGACACTCTCTTCACGAAAGATCTACTCGATTGACACAGCGTCTTGACCATTTCCGGCATATGGTCCATCCCGAAAAGGAGACGTTTCGTGTTGCAGTCACCGGAGGGTGGGTTTTTATCGGTCGGGAAGCGAAGGTTCAGGATCAGACGGAGTGTCACGCCACCGCTGACGCCGGTCTCGGTCAGGGCGCTTGAAGGGGTCCCCGTGACGATGCCGGCCAACAGCAGGCTCCCGGAACGGATCCCTCCACGGGTTCGCTCGTCACGGTTTTCGACGCTGGCGGCGGCCACCGACAAGATCACGATCTCGAGGAATGTGCTCTTCGGGCTCTGCCTGACGACCTTCGCCTTCGGCATCGTGACGACCCTGGCGATCGACCACCTGCACGCCCGCGCGAGCGAAGCGCCGACGCCGCGCGAGCCGGAACCGGTCGTGCTGCAGACGACGCCGATCGAGCCAGCGGCGAAGCCCGCCCCGGCGGCAGTCCTCCCCGCGCCGCCGTCTCCTTCTTCGTTGCCTTCATCGTCGACGCCCGTCCTGCCCCAAGCAGCAGCTGCCGAAGCGGTCGTCGTCCAGCTCCCCCCGATCGCGGAGAAATCCGCTGGGAAATCCGCCGGGAAGCTGCTCGCTCACGTGCCGCCCCCACCGCCGGCCCGCGCCGCCCGATCGAGCGCCGCAGCCCCGCTCCGGTCCACGCCGACGCTGCCCCACAAGCGGACGACCGCGACGGGGCAGAGCGACTCTTCGTCGTCGGGCACGGAGGCCGCTCCAGACGAATCTTCGGCGATGCCCGCGCCCACCAAGAAGAGGTGGGTCGACCCGTTCGACGAGTGAGCTACGGCGCCCAGTCGATCGGCGTCTCGTCCGAGAGCAGACCGGCGGCGCGCGCCTCCGCGAACAGGACATCGACCGCCCGCCGCACATCGTCGGCGATCGCGGCCGTATCACTGTTCGCGTAGAGGTTTAAGTAGTGATCTATAAGAGCCTTGTCTGACAAGGCTTTATCGCCGCGATCTTCGGAGGCGATGAGGGCGATCATCTCGGTCCGATGGGCGAGCGCCCAGGCGATGCTGGCCCGCAGAACACGCGAGACGCGGGCCACCAGCGGCGCGCCGAGCCCCCGCCGGATGACGTTGACCCCGAGCGGGAGCGGCAACCCCGTCTTCTCCAGCCAGTAAACGCCCAGATCGGTCACGAGGTGCAGGCCGCGGGCTGGATAGAGCAGCCGCCCCTCGTGAATCAACAGCGCCGCGTCGACCTCGCCGCCCGCGAGCGCGTCAAAGATCCGGTTGAACGGGGCGATCGGAATCTCGACCCCAATCGCTTGCGGCGCGATGAGGCGCAGCACCAACCAGGCCGTGGTGCTCGCGCCCGGAATCCCGACCCTCAGCCCGGCCAGGTCGGCCGGCGCGAGCGGGCGCGGCGCCACGACCACGGGGCCGTAGCCGCGCCCCACGGACGCGCCGTGCGGCAGCAGCTGATAGCCGGCCGCGATCTCCGGATAGACGCCGAGCGAAACGGCGACCACGTCCGTGGCGCCGCCCATCGCCAGGCGATTGAGCGCCGCGGTGTGGTCACGGTGGTGGGTGAAGGTCAGCCCATCCGCGTCGATGGCCGCCGTGCGCAGCGCGTGAAACATAAAGGCATCGTCGGCGTCCACCGAATAGGCGAGCGAGATCGACTTGGAGTCCACGGTGCTGTCGGAGTCAGCAGACATGTCGGTGGCGCATCATATACATCACCGAAGTCGATTGACCGGTGCATGCGCGATCGGTGATGCTGAACGTGCGGTGCGACTGCCCTCCCCCGCCCAAGCGTTCCGGACATCCGTCGCGCTGCTCGGCAAGACGCTGGCCCTGGTCGCCCTTTTGGCCCTGAGCGAGACCGCAGTCCGCGCGGCGCGCGAAGTGAAGATCGAGGACGTCGAGGAGTCCCTGGCGCGCGATTCCTCGTTCAAGGTGCGGGTCGAAGCGGCGCTGATCCTGGGTCGGTTGCACCAGGTCCGCTCGGTCCCGGCGCTGGTCGGCGCGCTCCGCGATCCCGAGCCGGGCGTGCGCGCCACGGCCGCCGAGTCGCTGGGCGAAATCGGGTCAGTCTTGCCGCGCGAGGCGCTGGTGGGGGCGCTCAACGACCCCGAGCCGGCCGTCCGGCGCGCTGCCCGCACGGCCTTGCGACGCCTCGGGGGCGATGAGGGGCCGCGCGCCCCGGGCGAGCCCGACATCCGGCGCCACGCCGCGCCGACCACCTCCTTCGAGGTCAAGGCAATCGGCAATCCCGGGCATCGCGCCGGCCCCGTCCTCCAGAGCCACATGCGCGACTTCCTGATCGATCAGCTTCGCCCCTTTGGCGACGTCGAGCCGGGGCAACAGCGCGGGACCTACACCGTCGACGGTGTCATCAAGGCGCTGTCCCTCGAGACGACCGGGCGTGACGTGGAGGTGAGCTGCGCGGTCCAGCTGGTCATCAGCCGGCAGCCGTCGGGGGGCGTGTTCATGCTGACCAACGGCCAGGCGACGGTGCAGAAACCGAAGCGGCAGTGGCGCCCCCAGCTGCGGCCGAGCATGGAGCTGGAGGCGCTGGAGGCCGCCGTCCGCGGCGCCAGCGAAGATCTGGTGAGCAAGCTGCCGCGGCAATAATCGCAGCACCCGCGCGGGCCCGGACCCGATCGCCGGGAGACAAAAGATCCCGTCAAAGATCCCTTCGGGCCGCGTTTTTTTGAGTAGTGTTCGTGGTGATGGACGGCGCGACCACCGCGGTGCGAGCGAAGGTTCGCGTGCTGCCGGCGGCGCTGGCGGACCAGATCGCGGCCGGTGAGGTGGTCGAGCGCCCCGCCTCGGTGATCAAGGAACTGGTCGAGAACGCCATCGACGCCGGCGCGCGGCGGATCGACGTGGAGATCGAAGCGGGGGGGCGGCGTCTCTGTCGGGTGGTCGACGACGGCTGCGGCATGGCGCCCGAGGACGCCCGCCTGGCGCTGCGGCGGCACGCGACCTCGAAGATCGCGGCCGCCGACGATCTGTGGGGGCTGACCACCTTCGGGTTTCGCGGCGAGGCGCTGCCGTCGATCGCGGCCGTGTCGCGCCTGACGCTGGCCACCCGCCCCCCGGAGGCGGAGGCGGGGTTCGAGCTGACGGTCGAGGCAGGCGTCGAGACCGGCGCGAAGGAGATCGGGATGCCGCCCGGGACGCAGGTGACGGTGCGCGACCTCTTCTTCAACACGCCGGCGCGGGGGAAGTTCCTCAAGGCCGAGGCGACCGAGACGGCGAACGTCTCGGAGGCGATGCTGCGGCTCGGCCTCGCGCACCCGTCGGTGCATCTGCGGCTGCGGGTCGGCGGACGGGTGGCGCTCAATCTGCCGGTCCACCGAGACCTCGCCGAGCGGGTCCGCGCCGCGCTGGCGAGGCGCGGGGCGAGCGCGCTCCACGAGGCGGCCGGTGACGAAGGGGGGAATCAAGTCCGGGCGTTTCTCGCCGGGCCGGAGGAGGTCTCGGCCACGGCGCGCTCGACGTTCCTGTTCGTCGGCGGGCGGTTCGTCCGCGACCGCTCGCTCTTGCACGCGCTGGCGCTCGGCTACGGCCCGCTGCTCGAAAAAGGGCGCTACCCGCTGGCGGCTCTGTTTCTCGACCTGCCCGGGCACGAGGTCGACGTCAACGTCCACCCCCAGAAGATGGAGGTCCGCTTCGCCCGCGCGCAGGAGGTGTACGCGGCGGTGCGCCACGTCGTCGGCGCGGCGATCGCCCGCGCGCCCTGGCTCAGCAGCCATGAGGCCCCGTTGCGCACCTTCACGCAACCTCCAAACTACCGAGCGTCCAGGGACATCGTGGGACGATCGCCGACGCGCCGCCGGCGGCACTGGTGTTCGAGCGCCCGGCGCAGAGCGCGTTCTCGCTCCCGTTGCGCGCGCGCGATTCAGCCGACAGCGCGCCCTTGCCGAGCGCCAATCCACAATTTTTCGGCGCGCTGAACTACATCGGACAGATCCACCGGACATATCTGGTCTGCGAGGCGAACGACGCGCTCGTCCTCGTCGATCAGCACGCAGCGCACGAGCGGGTCGTCTACGGGCGGCTGAAGGCGGCGCACGATCGGCGGCAGATCCCCCGCCAACGCTTGCTGTTCCCGATTCCGATCGAGGTCGGCGAGGCGGCGGCGGCTGCGGCCACGCACGACGTTCTGGAGGCGCTCGGCTTCGAGGTCGTGCCGCATGGGCCGGGTGTGGTGATGCTGCACGCCCTCCCCGAGCCGCTCAAGGACGCCGATCCCAAGCCGCTCCTGCGCGAGGTGCTGGCGGAGCTCGCCGAAGGGACCCCGCTTGCGGGCGGCGACCTCGAGCGGGTCGACCATCTGCTGGCGACCGTCGCCTGCCACAGCGTCGTCCGCGCGGGCGACCTGCTCGGGCGGCCGGCGGCGCTGGCGCTCCTGGCGCAGCTCGACGAGGTCAATCTCCGGTCGCACTGTCCACACGGACGGCCGGTGATGCTGCGGATGCCGCTCGGCGAGATCGAGAGGCGCTTCGGACGTGTCTGAAGGGGGAGTGACCAGCGCCGCGATCCGCATCGTCGCCCTGCTCGGACCGACGGCGTCCGGCAAGAGCGCGCTCGCCATGGCGCTGGCCGAACGTCTCGACGGCGAGATCGTCACCTGCGACTCGCAGCAGGTCTACATCGGGATGGACATCGGCACCGCCAAGCCGACGCGCGAGGAGCGGCGCCGCGTCCCGCACCACGGCCTCGACCTCTGCCACCCCGACGAGCCGTTTCACGCCGCGCGCTGGGCGGCGCTGGCGCGCGCGGCGTGCAAGAGCATCGCGGGGCGCGGCCGGCTGCCGATCGTCGTCGGCGGCACCGGGCTTTACTACCGGGCGCTCACGGCCGGCCTCTTCGAGGCCCCCCCGCCCGATCCGGCTCTCCGCGCGCGCCACCGCGAGATCTACGAGAGCGAGGGGAACGAGCCGTTGCGGATGCGCCTCTTGCAGGTCGACCCGGAAGCGGCCGCCGGGATCGCGCCGCGCGACTTCGTGCGGACCAGCCGGGCGCTGGAGGTCTACGAGCAGACGGGGATCGCCATCACCACGCTCCGACGCCAGGCCCCCCGCCCGCGCGATCTCCAGCCGACCACGCTGGTGCTCGACCCCGCGCTCGAGGAGCTGCGGGGACGCATCGAGACACGCGTCCAGGCGATGCTCGCCGCTGGGTTTCTCGACGAGGTGCGCGCGCTGCGCGCCGCCGGCTACGGCGCCGGATTGAAGCCGATGCAGGCGCTCGGCTACAGACAGCTCGGCGCCGTGGTCGACGGGACGACGTCGCTGGGCGACGCCGTCACCGAGACCGTGCGGGCCACGCATGCCTACGCGCGTCGCCAGCGAACCTGGTTCAAGAAGGAGGCCGCCACCGGGCGCTTCCCGACTGTCCCGTCGGTCGAGGCGGCGCTGGACCTGATCGCCAGCGGCGCACCGCCCGTTCCGGCCCCGGCCGCGCTTGCGGCAGACGAGGAGACGGCCGGGTGAGCGTCGCCGGCTGCGCCTTCTGCGAGATCGTCGACGGCACGCGACCCGCGGCCATCGTCGCCAGCGACGACGCAGCAGTGGCGTTCCTCGACGCGCGCCCGGTCTTCAAGGGGCACGTCCTGGTGGTCCCGCGCGCGCACGTCGCGACGCTGACCGACCTGCCGGCGGGCGCACTCGGCCCCTACTTCGCCGCCGTGCAGCGGCTCGCCCGCGCGGTCGAGGTCGGCCTCGAAGCGGACGGAACATTCGTGGCGATGAACAACAAGGTGTCGCAGAGCGTGGCGCATCTGCACACGCACGTCGTCCCGCGCCGCCGCAAGGACGGCCTGCGCGGGTTCTTCTGGCCGCGCGTCCCCTACGCGAGCGACGAAGAGCGGGACGACTTCGCGGCCCGCATCCGGGCGGCGGTCTGACATGCCCGAGCTCCCCGAGGTCGAGGTCGCCGCCCGCAGCCTGCACGCGCTGGGCGGGGAAGAAGACGATCCGCAGCGTCCACGCCGACCCGAAAGCGGCGCGCCTCTTTCGCCCGGCGAAGCCGAAGGCCATCGAGGCGCTGGCTGGCACGCGCTTCGACGATGTGCGGCGCATCGGCAAGAACCTTCTCCTGACGCTGACGGCCCATGGGCGCGCGGGCGCTCCTCTCGGGGTCTGGTCGCACCTCGGTATGACCGGGAAGTGGCTCCGGCGCACGGGCAAAGAGCCGGCGCCCCCCGCCACCCGCGTCGAGATCGACACTCGCCGGCGGCACGCGCCTCTGCTACGTCGACCGCCGGATGTTCGGGCGCTTCCGACTCGTCCCCGGCGCGCGCTTCGAGTCGATCCCCGAGCTCGCCGCGCTCGGGCCCGACCCGCTCACCGACGGGATCGACGTGCCGGCTTTTGCAAAACGGCTGGCGCGGTTGAAGGGGCCGATCAAGGTCGCCCTGCTCGACCAGACGCTCCTGGCCGGGGTGGGGAACATCCAGGCCAGCGAGTCTCTCTTCCGCGCCGGGATCGACCCCCGGCGTCCGGCGCGCTCCCTCTCGCCCGCGGAGGTGAAGCGGCTCGCCGCCGCCATCCGCAAATCGATCGACTTCACGCTGAAGACGTTCGCAGCGGCGGGAGCCGACGGGGGCGGCGCCGACATCGGCTACGTCGAAGAACGCACGGCCCCCAACCCGTTTCTGGTCTACGGCCGTGCCCAAGAGCGCTGTCCCGGCAAGGCGTCGAAGGGTGTCATCGTCCGCATCGTCCAGGCCGGCCGTGCGACCTTCTACTGCCCGCGCTGCCAGACTTAGGATCTGGTTCGTGAACCATGCTGGCAATCGTCTTCCTGAGCAGCGCGGGCCTGGCGCTGCTTGTCCTGAGACGCCTGCGATTCGATCGGCGCACCATCGCGATTGTCCTCGCGGGTGTCGCGCTCTATGCGGACTACCTCACGTACACCTCGGTCGCGCAACGCAACTACGACGGACTGGCGCATGTCTACTACATCCAGGCCATCGCGCAGAACCTGCGCCTGCCGGCGATGTCCGGGTGTGTCGCCTGCGGGCACCCGCCGCTCTACTACGCGCTAGGGGCGGCGTGGTCCAGGAGCCTGCTCGCCGGCGGATGGATGCCGTTCGAGCTCGGGCTCCAGTGGCTCTCGTTGCTCCTGTTCGTCGGCTTCGTGGTCTTGGCTCTTTTGGTCATCCGCAGCTTCGAGGTTGCTCCCGCGACCCAATGGCTGGCGGCGGCGCTGGTGGTGTTCTGGCCGTCCAGTGTTCTCAATTCGGTGCGCGTTCACAACGACGCGCTCGCCTCGCCGCTGATTCTCGCGGCCATCTACTTCACCGCTCGGTGGGATCGTCAGCGACACCCCCGCGACTTCTGGCAGGCGCTGGTCGCATCGGCGCTGGCGATCCTGACCAAGGCCACGGGCTATGTCGCGGCGGCGACCTTGATCCTGTTCGCGCTCGTGCACCTCCACACGACGAAGGTGGCCCGACGCGACGTCACGCGAACCGCGATCGCGATCGTGGTCCTCGGCGCGGTCGCCGTGCTCGCCGTGTTCTCGCGCCTGGAGCAGAGCCCGCACACGCTGTGCCTGGAGGTCCTGGGTCATGCCTGTGACGGACGCTACAGGCCGCCCGTGGCCGACACGCCGAGCCGCTTCATCTTCTTCGATCTGCCGGACTTCATCCGCCGCATGGACGCGATGCCCGACTACGCCAAGCCCGACTATTTCTGGAATCGGTTCGCGAAATCGAGCTTGTTCGGCGTTTTGCCGCTGGGGGACGAATTCCAAGCGGCGCGCTACACGGCTCTGGCGGTCGCGATCAAGTTGCTCCTGCTCGCCATGGTGACCGTTTGCCTCTGTGGCGCGATCTTCCTGCGTCGCGTGCCGTGGCGAAGATATCGCGTGTACGCCAGTGCGGTCGTCACCATGCTCATCTTCCTCGTGGCGTTCCGCATCTGGGTACCCAACGAGTTTCACGAAGACTTTCGCCACGTCTTCGCCGTCCTGGTGCCCTTTTGCCTCGCTTATGCCCTCGTCGTCGATCGGGCACGTCGTGTCTCCGGTGTGCTCTACTGGACCGGCGTCGGCGTCGCCCTGTTGATGTTTGGCTCGTCCGTCGCGTTCTTCGCCCGCGCGCCCTGATCGTTCAGCGCGACAATCGGGCGCCACCGACGGGGCGACGCCGATCCCTGGCGATGCTCGGAAAATGCCGCCGCTTTCAGCTAGAGTTCGGCCCATGACGACGTGGCGGACAGGGCGTGCCGCGTGCCTGGCGGCCTCGTCGCTCGCGGCGATCACGCTCGGCTGCGGCGGCAGCAGCGGAAGCCCTGCCGGCCCAAGCAGCCACGTCATCGAGATCGACATCGACGATCATGGCCTCGCCGGCCTCTGGATGGCCTCGGCTCCCAACATCAAGGGGCTGATCGCGCGCGGGACGTTGGCCTTCACGCGCGTCGTCGTCCCCACGCACAGCAACCAGAACAACATGTCGCTGCTCACCGGCCAGTATCCCGACGGGAACAACGTGCCGGCGAACGACTGGCTGGCGCGCGACAACAATTTCATCACACCGGTCTCGGTGGGCGGCGAGCTCGACGTGGGCGACTACGCCGAGTGGGACAAGAACCCGCTGCGGGTCCGGGGCGACAGCGTCTACGGCGCGACGCACGCGGCGGGTGGCCGGTCGGCCTACGTCGGCGAGCTGCCCCCGTTCGAGGCGGGCGCCGACGACGTCCACCTGTCGATCCTCGGCACGATGTTCGACACGCCGCTCGGGCCGCTGACCGTGGACGAGACGACAGCGAAGAACCTGCTGACCAATTCGCTCGGCTACCCGTCGAGCGTCGCCAGCGGCTACAACTACGACGGCCCCCCCGCCAGCGGGGAGACGCAGACCCAGTTCACGCTGCGCGACGCCGCCGATTACGTCCGCAACCACGCGATGCCCGCGTTCATGTTCGTCTGGGACTTCGTCGCGCTCGACGACGACCCCACCAGCACGTACGGGGCCGACGGCGCGCAGATCGCGCAGATCATCGAGGACTACGACGCCGGCCTCGGCGAGCTCATCGCGGCGCTCACCGATAAGAACCTGCTCGACAGCACGAACATCCTCTTCACGCTCGATCACGGCAAGGTCGACACGCACAACCAGGTGGTCCTCGGCACGCAGGGGGGCGCGAACGCCGACGGCCAGCTGGCCGCGCTGGTGACGTCTCTGGGTCCGGCGATGGGGCTCGACACCGGCAGCTATGCGCTGCTCAACGAGGACGGCGACGCGCAGATATACGCCGTCGTTCCCGGCGCCGGCACCTCAGCCGGCGTCGCGGCGCAGGCGGACGTGACCCACAAGCTGCTCACGTTGATCCAGTCGGGCGCCATCACCGGGCTCGACACGACCCGCACGTTGACCGCGGACGGCGCGCTCGGGACGCGCAGCTTCCATGACTTCCGCGCCGCCAGCCCGAATCAGGCCGACATCGTCGTTTTCCCGAAGGACGACTGGACGCTGAACAAGGTCGACGCCACCAACACCACGCCGGGGCCTTTTCAGGAGCACACGCAGTACCCTTACGGCCGGCACGGCGGCTTCTCCGCGGACGAGCTCTACGTCCCCCTCATCATGGCCGGCCCCGCGTTCAAGAGCGGCGTGATGCTGCCGCACCCGGTGCTGCACCCGGAGGTCGCGCCGACCGCGCTGGCCAGCCTTGGCAAGGTCGGCGGCAAGGCGGTCGCGTTGCGGACCGCCGCGCGTGGCGCGATCCAGGCCGCGCTGGTCGGCGATCCCGGCGAGACGATTGTCGTGCCCGACCCGCCCGACGGCGCGCGCGATCTGGTGCTGGCGGGGAGCGGATTCGCAGGAACGTCGTCCGCGCCGCCGGCGACGGCGACCAACGTGATCGTCCTCGATGTCGCCGGCCTCTATGACGACGAGCTCTTCGCCGATGACGTCACCGCCACGGCGGCGGCCGGCTTTCGCGCGCTGGCGGCGTCCGGGACACGCTTCGAGGACTGCTGGACCGAAAGCCGTGACTGGCCGGTCACCGAGTACCAGCTGCTCGCCGGCGGTTACCCGGTGGCGCCCTTCGTTGCCACCGCCGAAGACGACCCGACCATGACCTTTCCGCCGGGACAGGGTCTCCTGGCCATGCCGCCGCCCGCGAACCACGTCGCCAATCCGGACGGCTCCGCGGCCTGGCGCGCTCCGGCCATCTTTGCCGGCGGCAGCCTGTTCGACGCGGCCGCGGCGCGGGGCCTCACGACGGCCTTCATCGGGACCGACGACTTTCACCTCCTGCACGTCAATCCGCCGGCGACGACCGCCGATGCTGCCGCGCCCGGCGGGCTCGGCAACCAGCTCGGCGCGCTGGCGGCGGCGAACCCAGGTGGCCTCCTGGCGGTGGTGGCACTCGGCGGTACCAGGACCGCGGACCGCCACAGCAGCCAGGCGAAGAACGAGCTCACGGCGCTTGCGGCCGCCGCCGAGGAGGCCGCGCAGGGCGTGCCGGGCGCGCTGGTGATCATCACCAGCCGCGGGGCGACCACCATCGACGATCCGGGATCCGACTTCTACGGGCCGGGCTCCTCGCGCCACGTGCCCCTCATTTTGCTCGGCCCCGGCGTGCGCGCCGGTGTCGTCACCGGCCAGCCCGCCACGCCCGCGGATTTGCCGGCCACGATCCTCTATGCGCTGGGCGCGGCGACGGCCACCGACGTCGCGCAGGGGACCTGGGCCGCCGGGCCCCCGGTGGGCGGCGTCCCCCAGCCGACCCCCGCTGCCGCGACGCAGGGTCAGGTCCTCTTGCGCGCATTTCTCGATTAGAGGAATAAATAGACCCGATGGCCGAACCCGCAACAGCCTCCGCCGCCCGCGTCAACGACACCCCCACGCTCGACTTCGAGCGTCCGGTGGTCGAGCTGGAACGAAAGATCGAGGAGCTGATCCGGGTGAGCGGCGGTGCCTCCGAGCTGCGCCCGCAGATCGCGCTGCTCGAAAGACGCGCCCGCGAGCTGCAACAGAAGATCTTCGCCGAGCTGACGCCCTGGCAGAAGGTGCAGCTGTCCCGACACCCCGCGCGCCCCTACACGCTCGACTACGTCGAACGGCTGGTGACCGACTTCGTCGAGCTGCACGGCGATCGCCGCTTCGCCGACGATCCCGCCGTGGTCGGCGGCTTCGGGAACTTCGACGGGCTGCCGGTCCTGGTGCTCGGTCACCAGAAGGGGCGCAGCACCAAGGAGAAGGTGCAGCGCAACTTTGGACAGCCGAAGCCCGAGGGCTACCGCAAGGCGCTGAGGCTGATGGACCTGGCGGCCCGGATGCGGCGCCCCATCCTCTGTCTGATCGACACGCAGGGGGCGTATCCCGGCGTCGACGCCGAGGAGCGCGGCCAGGCCGAGGCGATCGCCAAGAACCTCGAGGTGATGGCCGGCCTGCCGGTGCCGATCATCTGCGCGGTGATCGGCGAGGGGGGCTCCGGCGGCGCGCTGGCGCTGGGCGTGGGGAACCGGATCCTCATGATGGAGTACGCCACCTACTCGGTGATCTCGCCCGAGGGGTGCGCGTCGATCCTCTGGCGCGACGACAACCGCAAACCGGACGCGGCGGCGGCGATGAAAATTACCGCCACCGACCTGAAACGGCTGGGGATCGTCGACGAGGTGATCCCCGAGGCGCCGGGCGGCGCGCACCGCGACCACGATCTGACGGCACGCAACCTGGGCGAGACGCTGCGGCGCCACCTGGCCGAGCTGTCGGCCATGTCGCCCGAGGCGCTACGGGCGGATCGCTACGCCAAGTTCCGTCACATGGGCGCGTTCGTCGAATCGGGCGACAAGGCGGCCGCGCCGGCGTGAGCGCGGACTCGGCGCTCGTCGCAGAGACGCTTCGGGTCAACGCCCGCTACGTCGAGGAGGTGGTGATCGGCTGGGGCCTCTGCCCCTGGGCTGCGCAGGCCTGGCGTGACGGCGCCGTCGCCCGCCGTGTGCTGGTCGCCCCGGCGCCTGGACAGACGACGGAGATCGACGGGGTCCTGGCCTTCATCGACGAGATCGCGCCGAATCCCGCCGTCTCGATCGGCCTGGCGATCTTCCCCCGCGCGACGCTGACGGAGGCGGCCTGGGGAACCTTCGCTGAGCGGATCCGGCGCGCCGACCGCGCCCGCCGCGCGCCCGACGAAAGCGCCCCCTTCCTGCTGGCCGCCTTTCATCCGGGGAGCGGCGAGAGCGCCACTGCCGCTGCAAACGCCGGAGCGTTGGTGTCGTTCATCCGCCGCACGCCCGATCCGATGCTGCAGCTCGTGCGCGCCAGCCTCCTCGACCGGCCCGCGCCCGCGGGCCGCGATCTCTCGGGCGAGATCGCGCGCGCCAACTTTGCGGCCGTCAACGCCCGCACGCCGGCCGCGCTCGACGCGCTCATCGGGGAGATCCGCCGCGATCGCGACGCCAGCTACGCCCGGCTGTGACCGCGCGGTAGAGTCGGCCGATGGACTTCTACTTCGGACGGCTCTCCGGCAACTCCACCCGCAGCGCCTTCGCGCTTTGCGAGGCGGGCATTCCGTTCACGCCCCACCCCGTCGGTACGCCGAACGCCGAAAATCGCGAGGCCCCTTACCTGGCGTTGAACCCGATGGGGAAGGTGCCGGCGCTCATCGACGGCGACGTGCGCCTCTGGGAGTCGAACGCCATCAACTGGTACGTCGCCGAGAAGCACCCCGAGACGCGCCTGCTTCCGCCATCGGTGGCCGGGCGTGCCTCCGTCCAGCGCTGGCTCATGTTCCAGGCGGGCCACGTGTCGCCGGCGTCGACCACCATCTTTCGAAAGACCAACCAGCGCATCCGCGCCTTCTGGAAGACCGACGCCGAGCCGAAGGCGGTCGAGGCCGCACAGAAGGAGCTCGGGCGCTATCTCGCGGTGCTGGAGCAAGCGCTCGCCGGACGCGACTGGCTGGAGGGCGAGTTCTCGCTGGCCGACATCGCCTACGCGCCGCACTTCGCGGCGGTGGCCGAGGGAGACGACGGCCTCGACTTCTCCGCGACGCCGAACGTTCGGGCCTGGCTGCAGCGGATGTGGGCACGGCCGGCCTGGAAGAAGGCGACCGAGATGGCCTTCAGCGGAAGCACCGAATAGGGTTCGAAAGAACTTGCGGCGTTTCTGGAAAAAAGGGATCCGATAAGCATGTCCATCTTGATCGTCGGCGGCGCCGGCTACATCGGCAGCCACACCGCCAAGCTGGTGGCGGCCTCGGGCCACCGCCCTGTCGTCTTCGACAACCTGGTCTACGGTCACCGCGAGGCGGTGAAGTGGGGGCCGCTCGTCGAGGGCGACCTCGCCGATCCTGAAGCCATCCGCCGCGCGCTCTCCGAGCACGCCGTGGAGGCGGTGATCCACTTCGCGGCGTACGCCTACGTCGGCGAGTCGATGACCGATCCCGGAAAGTACTTTCGCAACAACGTCGCGGGGACGATCAACCTGCTGGACGCGATGGTCGCCGTCGGCGTGCGCGATCTGGTCTTCTCCTCGACCTGCGCGACCTACGGCGAGCCGCGAGAGGTCCCGATCTCCGAGAGCCATCCCCAGAGCCCGGTCAACCCCTACGGCGAGACCAAGCTGGCCGTCGAGCGAATGTTGCGCTGGTACGGGCAGGCCCACGGGCTCCGCTACGCGGCGCTGCGCTACTTCAACGCCGCCGGAGCAGATCCCGATGGCGACGTCGGCGAGGATCACTCCCCGGAGACGCACCTCATCCCACTGGCGATCGAGGCGGCGTATGGCCGCGGCAACCCGCTGTCGATCTTCGGGACCGACTACCCGACGCCCGACGGCACCGCGGTGCGGGACTACATTCACGTGCTCGATCTGGCCGAGGCGCACCTCCTGGCCCTGGCCGCGCTCGCCAAGGGCACACCGAGCCTTCACCTGAATCTCGGGACAGGACGCGGCAGCTCGGTGCGCGAGGTGATCACCTCGGTCGAGAAGGCGACCGGCCGCGCCGTGCCGGCCCGCGAGGTCGGCCGGCGGGCCGGCGATCCGCCGGTGCTGGTGGCGGACGCACGCCAGGCCGGCGAGCGGCTCGGATGGAAGCCGCGCTACCCCGAGCTCGACACCATCGTCGCCCACGCCGTTCGCTGGCACGGGCGGCCCAGGGCGCCGGCCACACCGTAGGCCGCCATCGGGCGACTCAGGCCGCGGAAAAGCGGTAGCCGCTGCCCCGCACCGTCAGGAGGTGCCGCGGCTGGTCGGGATCGCGCTCGAGCTTGGCCCGGAGCTGCGCGACGAAGTTGTCGACGGTCCGGGCCTGCCCCTGCTGGAAGCCCCACACCTGCCGCAGCAGCTCCTCGCGCGAGTGGACGCGGCCGCTGTTGCTGCAGAGAAAGCTGAGCAGCTCGAACTCGAGGTGCGTGAGCTTGACCGGGCAGCCGGCGCGGCTCACGGTCCGTTCGGCCAGATCGACGGTGACGTCCCCGAACCGCAGGACCTGGTCGGGCTGCGCTGCCGGGCTCGGGCTCTCCTGGGGAGACGCGACCCGCGCCGGCTCGCTCATGCGCGCCCGCCGGAGCACGGCCGCCACGCGCGCCAGGAGCTCCGCCAGGGCGAACGGCTTGGTGATGTAGTCGTCCGCCCCGAGCCCGAGCGCCGCCACCTTGTCGAACTCGTCCTGACGGGCGGAGAGCACGATGATCGGGACCTGGTTTTGCCGCCCGCGGAGCTGCTCCAGCACCCACAGGCCGCTCTGCACCGGCAAGGTGATGTCGAGCAGGACGAGATCAGGCCGGCTCTCCTCGATCCGCGCGACGGCGCTCTCGCCGTCGCCGATTGCCTCGGTCCGGTATCCGAGGAGCTTGAGGTTGAGGGAGAGCCCCTCCGCAATGGCGGCGTCGTCCTCGACGATGACCACCAACGAGCCTGCGGCTGTCTCCTCGCTCATGTGGCCGCCGCCCGGTAGCGCGGAAGCACGATACAGAATCGCGCGCCGTGATCGACCTGCGAGCGAACCTCGACGCGCCCGCGATGCGCCTCGACGACCGCCCGCACGATCGCGAGCCCGAGGCCCGACCCGGCCGCTCCGCCGGCGACCGCCCCCGAACCGCGTTCGAACTTCTCGAAGATCGCCGCCTGCTCCAGTCGCGGAATCCCGACGCCGTTGTCGCTCACGGAGATCGAGATCGTCTCGCGGTCCGCGCGGGCGCGCACTTCGATCTTCTTGTCGGTGGGTCGGGTGTACTTCCAGGCGTTGCTGAGCAGGTTGCTCATCGCCTGCGCCAGCGCCGACCGGTCACCGTAGACGAGCAGATCCGGGTCGAGATCGGCGCGCACTTCGGCCACCTCGGCCCCACCGATCTTCATGGCCTCGAAGGCGGTCAGCGCGTCTCCGACGAAGTCGGACACCCGCACCGGGTGGCGCTCGAAGGCGGTGGGGCGCGATTCGATCTTCGACAGCTCGATGAGCTTGCCGACCAGCCCGTCGAGGCGCGTCAGCTCCTGATGGACGATCGCCAGGCAGCGTTGCCGCTCGGCGGGAGACTCGATCCGGTCGGCCCGCAGCGTCTCGATGAACATGAGGATCGAGGTGAGCGGCGTTCGGATCTCGTGCGACACCGACGAGAGGAACTCGTTCTGGATGGAGGCCAGGTTCGCCCCGCGGGTGACGAAGATGCTCCCCATCGTATAGCCGGCCAGCGCCGTCGCGCAGAAGGCCAAGACGAGGATCCCCCCCACGATGGAGAGGGACTTCGATCCGCCCGAGGCGACCAGGATGATGCCGATCGCCGTCATGAGGACGGTCGGCACCAGCGCCGCCAGCATGAAGGTGATGCGGGCGCGGTGAAGGAAGACCGTCGTGGGCGAGCGGTGTCTCACGCCCGCGCGGCGTTTCACGCCCCTTGGGGCGGCTGTCGCAGATCCCAGACGATGCCGAGGCGCGCGAGCACCCACAGCACGTAGTATGTCACGTCGATCTCCCACCAGCGAAACCCTTGCCTGGCCGAGCTCGGATAGCGGTGGTGGTTGTTGTGCCACCCCTCGCCGTTCGTGGCGACCGCCAAGAGGAAGCTGTTGCGCGAGTCCTCGTTCGTCTCGTAGCGGCGCCGCCCGATCAGGTGCGCCAGTGAATTGATGGAGAACGAGCCGTGCCACACCAGCACCGAGGAGACCAAAAAGCCCCAGATGAAGTTGTGCACGCCACCAATCAACAGGAAGCCCAAGGCGAAGAGCACCATGGGAACGATCGCCATGTTCTCGCGGTCCAAGAAACGCAGCTCAGGGAAGCGGCTCAGGTCCTTCACCGAGGCCGGATCGGTCTCGGTCCAGGTGCTGCTCAGCACCCAGCCGACGTGCGAGTACCAGAAACCACGCTGGCGGACGGAGTGAACGTCCTTCGGCGTATCGGAGTACTTGTGGTGCCAGCGGTGGTGGCTGGCCCACCAGATCACCCCCTTCATCCCGGTCGTCTGGGCCAGGACCGCGAGGATGAACTGAAAGACCCGCGAGGTCTTGAACGCCTTGTGGGAAAAATACCGATGGTAGGCGGCGGTCACGATCACCATCCGGACGAAGTAGGACCCGAGGGCCAGCGCCAGGCCCCCCCAGGACCAGAACCAGACGGCGCCCACGATGGCAGCGATGTGCACCATCGTGAACGAGACCGTCGTGACGCGAAAATAGCTGCGCCAGGTTACTGGCGCGGGCGACGCGGCGACGGCGGGGGTGACGGACCAATCAGCGTTGGTAGCGGACACGCTTCCAACATACCCGCTCGCCTGTCAGTGCCCGGTCACGTTTCCGTCATGAGGGTGTCAGAGGGCCGCCGCGTCCAAGATCTCGGCGGGGAGCCGCTCCGTCATCCGCCGCCCGACCAGCTCCCCGACCTGGACCTCGCTCTCGAGCGTCAGCGCCTCGGTCACGAGAGCCTCCGCCTCGGCAATTCGCAATCCGCGAACGACTGACTTGACCAAGGGAATCGAGGAGGGGTCCATCGAGAGCTCGCGCAGCCCCAGCCCGACGAGGATCCAGGTCAGCATGGGATCCGAGGCCATGTCGCCGCAGATCGAGAGCGGAACCCCCGCGAGTCGGGATGCGTCGATGACCGTCTTCAGGAGCCGCAACATGGCCGGATGGAGCGGCTGGTAGAGGTAAGCGACGTCGTCGTTGTCGCGGTCGGCCGCGAAGGTGTACTGCATGAGGTCATTGGTCCCGAGGCTGAGGAAGGCGCAACGCCGGGCCAGGTGGTCCGCCGTCAACGCGGCGCTGGGCGTCTCGATCATGACGCCGAGCGGGACCGGAGACCCCTGGCCGACGGTGACGTTCCCCTTTCGCGCCAGAGTCGCGGCCACGTCGGTGGAGATCGCGGTCGCGCGTTCGAGCTCGGTCACCCCGGAGACCAGCGGCAACATCAGCCGCATCGGGGCGTGCGACGAGGCGCGATAAAGGGCGCGGAGCTGGGTGCGAAAAATGTCGGGGCGCTCGAGCGAAAAGCGCATCGACCGCATGCCGAGCGCCGGGTTGGCGCCGGTCGCGATCCGTAGCGCCGCCGGCAGCTTGTCCCCCCCGAGGTCGAGGGTCCGAAAGGTCACCGGGATGCCGTCGGCGGCGCGCAGGGCCGAGACGGCGTCCGCGTATTGCTCCTCCTCGCTCGGCAGGTCGGTGCGATCGAGGTAGAGAAACTCCGTGCGCATGAGACCGATCGATTCGGCCCCCGCGGCGCGCGCAGCCCAGATGCCGGCGACCGATTCGACGTTGGCCGCCAGGTGGACCGGCACGTCGTCGAGGGTGACCGACGGCAGATCGCGCAACGACGTGAGCGCCAGGGAGCGCTGGCGGCCGAGCGCCATGCTCGACTGGTACCGGGCGAGCGTCTCCTCGTCCGGCTCGAAGACCAGCTCCCCGTGCGTTCCGTCGACGATCAACATGGCGTCGGGAGAGACGTGGGCCCCCAGATTCTTGATTCCCGCGATGTAAGGGATGCCCAGATCCCGGGCGACGAGCGCGGCGTGAGAGGTCTTGCCGCCCCGCTCGCTGACGATCCCGATGACGCCGGCCCGCTCGAGCTGGTAGGGGTCGAGCGGCGTCAGCTCGAAGCAGACCGCGATCGAGCCTTTTCGCGCACCCGCGCCGGGGCGGATCTCGGGCAGCCCGAGCAACACCCGCACCAGGCGCTCACCGACCGCCTCGAAGTCGGCGCCGCGCGCGCGAAAGAACGGATCGGGCAAGGCGGCGAACGTGGCGCGGATGTGCTCCATGGCCCGGGTGACCGCCCATTCGGCGGCCAGCGCCTCGTCCGCGATCATCCGACGGGTCTCCCCCTCGATCTCCGGGCTCCGGAGCATCAGACGCTGGACCTCGATCAGCGCCTCCCCGTCGGGGCTTCGCCCCTCCAGGAACTGTCGGAGGCCGTCGAGCTGCTCGTCCGCCGCGCGCAGCGCCGTGGTGAGACGCGCCAGCTCCGCCTCGCGGTCCGCGCGCAGGATCCGCCGCTCGGCCACCGCCGCACGGGTGACCAGCAGATGTGCCGGGCCGATCGCCACGCCGCCCGAGGCAGCGATCCCTTTGAAGTGTCTCCTGGCGAGCATTCCCCGACGCGGGCAAGCATGCGCGTGTCATTCCGGGGCGCCAGCACAATCGGCAAGCGCGCGGGGCCGCCTCAAACACGTAGCGTGCCCCTGCAGAGGCACTTATATAGGAGCGTATGCCGAACGATCCCGCCGCGGATGTCGTCGCAGCGCGACGGGCTCTGTCAATCGCGCGCGCCGATCTCGACGAGGCCGTGGCCGCCGTTCCCGAGATCGACGGGGAAGAGGCGCTGGCGTCGCCGGGACTCCTGGCGCTCCTGCTTCGCGCGGTGAGCGCCAAGAACCACCTCGACCACCTCGAGCTCTCGGCCACGGTCGAGATGAACCCGCGGATCCTCCAGTAGCCGGGCCGTCGGCTCGGGTCAGCCGACGAGAGCCCGCGTCACTCTTGCGGTTTCGGGGGGCGGCCCCGTCGCATGGCCCACTTGGGCTTCTCTTTGCGGGCGGGACGGGCCGAGGTCGAGGTGCCTCGCGCCGCACGCTCCCCCGCCTCTCGCGCCGCCTGCGCGGCGACGATGGCCGCCCGCTTATCTTCTGCTTTCCCCATGACCGACCACCGCCTTTGGGGCCAGCATACACCCTGGATTCGGCGACCGCCTGGCCACCCGCGCAAAAGTATTTCTGGCGGCGGAGCTTGCTTGCTGACAGACACCACCGCAGCGGAAGCATGGGTTTGACCACGAAGAGCGACGTCGGACAGTCATTCGCGGCGTTCGCGATCTGGTTGGCGAAGAACCCGCTCGAGGGAGACCGCGTCTACGGCGCCTCGAGCGTGCGGTACCAGGTGGCGCGCTACTGCGACTACCTCCACGCGAACCCCTGGACGAAGGGCGATCCGCTGCGCGAGCCGGCGGCGCGGGACGGGGCCATGCGGGCGTACGGGATCTATCTCGACACCTTCGACACCCCCACCGTGGCGATCCCGCTGATCCTTCTGGGCGTGGATCATTTCTATCGATTCCTCGGGCTCGGGGCGACGGCCTCGGGCATCTGAGCACAGAGACAGCGCACCGCTCAGACCGACGGAAAAGCCGCATTCTTCGGCGGAATCGCATTTATTGCGCGCGCAGCGGCCGACGCCGTGCCATTCTCCCGTTGCCTGGCGCAGCTGCTGCCAGGTGGCTTCGGCGCCGTGGCGCGAGCGGAAGTCCACCAACCCCCCCGACCATAGATGCGCGGGAAAGACGCCCCATTGATGAAGGAGGCGCGCAGGTGGCAAGAGTAACGGTCGAAGACTGTCTGGAGCGGGTCAACAATCATTTCGCGTTGGTGATCCTGGCGGCCAGCCGGGCCCGGCAGATCGCCGTCGGTGCCCCGCGGCTGGTCGAGTGCACCAACAAGTCGGCCGTCGCCGCTCTGCGAGAGGTCGGCGCGGGCAAGGTTCGGTTCAAGGAGAACGTCGACTCCGTCATCCGCACCTTCGTGGCGGAGCGCAAAGAGGTCGATCGCATCAACAAGCTGGCCGGCACCACCCGCCGCCATCGCGATCGCCAGATCACCAGCACGGCGAAGTAGTCGAAAAGACAGTCGACCCCACCTGCCCGCTCAGGACTGGCCGAAGATGTCCTGGCGGGCCGATTTGCAGATGGCCACCACTGCGGGATGCTTGATCTTCCGCTCGACCGACAGCGCGTAGAACTGCTGGAGGACGGCGCTCGAGCGGCCGACGACGCGCACCGCGTACTGGTGCAAGCACCTCGCGCTCGATGACCGTGGGGGCGGCGAAGACGCCCATCCCCTCCATCCCGAACGATTTCGCCAGGGCACTGTCATCGAGCTCGGCGACGATCGTCGGGTGGACGTCCTCGGCGATGAACCACTGCTCGAGCGAGCGGCGAACGGTCGAGGGGGCGCCCGGCAGCAGGAAGGGGACCCCGTCGAGTGAGCGGGGAAACCGCCGCTTCATCGACGAGGCCAGCTTTGGCGCCGCGAAGAAAGAGGTCCCACACTCGCCCAGCAGGTGGCTGAAGGCTCGGACCGGGACTGCCGAGCTCGACGGGCCGTCGGCGATCACGACGTCGACGCGATGGAGCGCCAGCTCGGCGACGAACTCCTCGACCGACTTGTCCGCGCGGCAGACCACCCGTACCGGCTGGCCGAGCCGGAAGGCCGGCTCCAGGAATCGTCGCACCAGAGAGGCGGGGAGCACGTCGGCGATGCCGACCACCAGCCGGAGCGGGTGCCCGCTGGCCCGCCCCTTCAGCGTGTCGACGAACTCCCGCCCCAGCGAGAAGATCTCGTCGGCGTACCGGAACGCCACCCGCCCCGCCTCGGTGAGGATCAGGTTTCGCCCCCGACGGGCGAAGAGCTTTTCGCCCAGGACCTCTTCGAGCTTGTGGATCTGGCCGCTGATCGTGGGGTGGGCCAGGCGAAGCTCCTCGCTCGCCCGCACGATGCTCCCCTCGCGGGCCACCACCCAGAAGTACTGAAGGTGGTGGTAGTTCAGCCATTCCATCGCCCGGAACGATATATCGGTTTTTTCGATGATTGGCTCTGAAACTTCCTAATAGCCGACGATTCGTCACCCCCTCACCCTATGACCGACCGATGACAATTCGACTCACGGCGCGCAACGTCGCGCTAACCGATCGCTTGCGAGTCCACGTGAGGCGCCGGTTGGCGCTGGCCCTGGGACGATTTGGCGAGCGGATCGACAAGGTGAGCGTTCGATTCATGGGCATCGACGCGGGGCAGGCGCCCCCCCAGACGCGCTGCCGGATCGCGGTGGCATTGCATCCTCGCTGCGTGAGCGTCGAGGACGTCGACGCCGATCTGTTCGCCGCCGCTGACGGCGCGACCGACCGCCTGTCGCGCTCGGTGGCCCGGGCGCTCGAACGGGAGCAGGACGAGAGCCGAATCCTCGCCTTCGTCGCCGCAGGATCCAAGCCATGACCGTCGCGTTCGCCGAACGGTTGACCGTGGTCGACGAGCTGATGGGCACGCTCGAGCTCGTGACCCGAGCCGGGCAACAGCACGTGATGAACAGGATCCTGAGCATCCTGCGCGGGGAGATCCTCTCGCTGGGCTTTCCGCTGGCAACGGCCGATCTCGCCTCGCTCCTGGACGCCATGGCGGAGCTCGAGCACGAGGCAGGCCGGATCGCCCCCACCGCCGCCGCCTTCAACCTTCACGCACGCGTCATCACGGGCGTTCTGGGCAAACCTGATACGTCGCTTTTTTCGATGCTATCTGCTGAAACTTCGGTCTGGCCTACTTCTCCTTCCGGGTCCATCTATGATGACAAGATGGACACCAAACCGAGACTGACGAAGCAAGGAATCAAGGATCTCAACCACTACGGACCGAAGCCCGTCCGGGCCGTGGCTGAAGCTCCCAGCCCAGCAGGCGATGACGAGGTGAAGGCCTCACCCCCGGTCAGCGAGAAGAAGCCGGAAGAGACCGTTTCTGTCGGCGCGTAGTCCCGTCGGCTCATCCGCCATTCGATCGAAAGGACGACGCCCATGAAACGCCTCGACGACGTCCGTGCAGCCATCAAGGAACAGCTCGAGGCAGTGAGGGAGGGTCTGCGCATCCTGGCTGGGATCGCGCAGCCCCGCGAGGTCGCGATCGCCGTCGCGGCCGAGCCCACCCACGTCCGCTGTCCGTTCTGTCAGCAGCTGGTCGCGTCGACCGCGACGGTCTGTTTGTCCTGCCGGCGCAAGCTGGCCCCGGCCACGGCCGGCTGACCGTGAGCGACCCGGATCTCCGGATCGGATTCGTCGGGACGTACCCACCACGGCGCTGCGGGATCGCGACCTTCACGCGAGATCTGGCCGCCGGTGTGAAGGCGGCCGATCCGCACATGGCGCCGCTGGCCGTGGCGGTCACCGACGCGGGGGGCGAGTACGAGTATCCGCAAGAGGTCGAGTACGAGGTCCGACAAGGAACCAAGGGCGACTACGCGCGCGCCGCCGAGCTGGTCAACTACAAGGACGTGCGCTGGGTCTCCGTGCAGCACGAGTACGGAATCTTCGGCGGCGACGACGGCGCCTACATCCTCGATTTCCTCGACGCCCTGCGGGTCCCCGCGGTCGTCACCTTGCACACCGTCCTCGACAAGCCCTCGGAGTCGCAGCGGACGATCGTGCAGAAGATGGCCAAGGCGGCGAACCTGGTGGTGATGAGCCAGGTGGCGCTCGATCTCCTGGCGCGGCGCTACGACCTCGGCGGTGCGCGCGTCCACATGATCCCGCACGGCATCCCCGACATGGCGCCGGTCGATCAAGAGAGGCTGAAGGCCCGCTTCGGCGTGGCCGGCCGTCGCATGCTGCTCACCTTCGGGCTGCTCGGGCCGAACAAAGGGATCGAGACGGTGATCCGCGCGCTGCCGGCCGCCATCGCCGCCTATCCCGACCTGACCTATTTCGTCGTCGGCGCCACGCACCCCGCGGTCCTGCGCGAGAACGGCGAGGCCTACCGCACCACGCTCGAGCGCGAGGCGGAGCGGCTGGGCGTGCGCGATCACGTCGTGTTCCGCGACCAGTACGTCACGACCGAAGAGCTCTGCACCTACCTTCAGGCGACCGACCTCTTCGTCAGCCCCTACCTCAGCGAGGCGCAGGTGACGAGCGGCGCGCTCTCCTACGCCATGGGCGCCGGCGCCGCCGTGGTGTCGACGCCCTACTGGCACGCCCAGGAGCTGCTGGCGGACGGGCGCGGGTGCCTGTTTCCCTTCGGCGACAGCGGCGCCCTGGCCGACCGAATCACCTCCATCCTCAACGGCCCCGAGGAGCTGGCCCGCGTCCGGAGCCGGGCGTACGAGTTCACGCGCGCGTTCACCTGGCCTCGGGTCGGCGCGCAGTACCTGAGCCTCGGCGCGACGCTCCTCGGCCCCAGGCCCAGGCGGGTCCGACGCGCGGCGCCGCCTCGGGCCAGCAGCCTCCCCGAGCTGCGCCTCGATCACCTCGGTGCGCATGACCGACGACACCGGCATCATTCAGCACGCCACCTTCAGCGTGCCGACCCGCGAGAGCGGCTACTGCGTCGACGACAACGCCCGCGCCCTCATCGTCGCGCTGCACGCCGACAGGCTGATCAGCTCCCCCGAAACGAAGCGCCTCGTCGGGACCTACCTGGCGTTCCTGCACGCGGCGCAGACGGCGGACGGACGGTTCCGGAACCTGCTCAGCTACAACCGCGCCTACCTCGACGAGCCGGCCTCGGAGGACTGCACCGGGCGCGCGCTCTGGGCGCTGGGGGTCGCGACGCACCTGGCGCGGGATGAGGGCCAGCGGATGCTGGCGCGGCAGATGTTCGAGCGGGGCCTGGCGGCCACCGAGAGCTCGGGCCGCGCGGGACCGCGCTGACGATGCTGGGGATGACGGCGTTCCTGACGGCGCACCCGGAGGTGGGGCCGGTCGCCGACCTGCTCGGCCGCGCTGGCGGAGCGGCTCTGCCGGCGCTTCAACGACGAAGCCGACGCCGACTGGCGCTGGTTCGAGCCCGCCTTGACCTACGACAACGCGCTGGTGCCGCTGGCGCTCCTGCGCGCGTATCGCTTCACGAAGGCGCCGGCCAGCCGACAGATCGCGACCGAGGCGCTCGCCTTTCTCGAGAAGGTCTGCTTCCGGGACGATCGCCTGGTGCTGGTCGGCAACGCCGGCTGGCACACCCGCGGGAGAAAGGCGCGCCGACGCCGACGAGCAGCCGACCGACGCCGCGGCGTTCGTGCTGGCCTTCCGCGGCGCGTACCTGGCGACCGGCGATCGCCGCTACCTCGACCGCATGCGCGAGTCGTTCGCCTGGTTTCTGGGCGCCAATCGCCTCGGCCTCTCGGTCTACGACTCGGCCACCGCCGGTTGCCGCGACGGCCTCGGACCGAGCGCCCTCAACCTGAACCAGGGCGCGGAGAGCACCGTTTCGTTCTTGCTGGCGCTGATCGAGATGCTGGAGCTGGCCGGCGAAGGCCTCGAGTACGGGGACGAAGCCCCCGCCACCGCCTGATGGAGACGCCGAAAAAATTGATGGTCAGACGCACCGCCCATCGGCTGCTGCACGACCCGAGCCGGGTGATCGCCAAACCCTACCTCCCGGGCGAGGAGATCTCCGCCGACTCCAGCAACCGCGCCGGCCTGCTGATGGCGCGGATCCTCGCCCTGCCCGAGGAGGAGGTGTCGGCGATCCTGCAAGACACGCTCGTCCGCTTCGGCGCCCGGCACCACCGGTTCGAGGAGCTCCTCGAACGCCATTTCAACCTGGTGGCGCATCGGGTGGGCGAGGCCGCGCTCTCGCGGGCGCGCCGGCTCCTCATCGGGGCCTACTTCACCAACGAGTACTCGGTCGAGGGGGCCGCCCTCTTCAACCCATCCCTCGTGCCCGCTCCCGATCAGGCGGGCGCCGCGTCGGGCGAGCTGCGATTCGTGATGAGCCTGCGGGCCGTCGGCGAGGGCCACATCTCCTCGATCGAGTTTCGCACCGGCGTCATCGACGGCGCCGGCGACCTGACCTTCAATCCGCTCGGTCCTCGACTGGTGACCGGCGAGCGCGCGCCGCCCGCCAGCTACGACAAGGCGCAGTTTCGCGCCAAGCTGGCCGAGCTCGGCGCCGGGAACGAGCTCGCCTGGGGCGTGATCGACCCGCTGCCGGAGCCGTTCACAGCCGCCCAGCTCGAACAGGCGCTCACGACGCTCGACCGCGACGGGCCACCGCACGCCATCAGCTACGAGACCGCCAAGATCATGCGGGTGCTCGCCTCCTCGAGCTACGTGACCACCTTCCCCGCCGACTCGGCCCTCTCGGAGCGGGTCGTCTTCCCGGCAGGCCCGCACGAGACCCACGGGATGGAGGACGCCCGCTTCGTTCTTTTTACCGAAGAGGATGGCCGCAGCACCTACTACGCGACCTACACCGCCTTCGACGGCTACGAGATCGTTCCGCAGCTCATCCAGACCGACGACTTCCTCACCTTCCGCATCGCCACCCTCAACGGGGTCGCCGCCCAGAACAAGGGGATGGCGCTGTTCCCGCGGCGGGTCGGGGGACGCTACGTGATGCTGTCGCGACGCGATCGCGAGAACCTCCACCTGGCCACCTCGACGCGGGTCGGGCACTGGGCCGACGTCACCGAGCTTCATCGGCCGCGCCACCCCTGGGAGCTGCTGCAGATCGGCAACTGCGGCTCGCCGATCGAGACGGAGGCGGGCTGGCTGGTGATCACCCACGGCGTGGGGCCGATGCGCCGGTACGCGATCGGCGCGCTGCTGCTGGATCTCGACGATCCGCGGCGCGTGCTCGGCGAGCTGCGCGAGCCGCTGCTGGCGCCCGAGGCGACGGAGCGGGAAGGCTATGTCCCGAACGTCGTCTACTCGTGCGGCGCGCTGGTGCACGGGCGCAACCTGGTGCTCCCCTACGGCCTCTCCGACGCCGCCATCGGCGTGGCGGTCATTTCACTGCCGGAGCTTCTTGAAGAGCTGCAGCGGCCCGTTTCTCCTTGAGATAGCTGGACGTCATGTCGCCGAGGTGGCCGCCGACCGAGGCGAGCGCACGGTAGAGCGAGTCCTCGTGATAGGAGATCCCGCGCTCGTCGCAGAAGCCGCGGACGATGGGGCGCATCTCGCGATAGCGGTTGTGCGCGACCCGCGGGAAGAGATGGTGCTCGATCTGGGAGTTGAGCCCGCCGTAGTAAAAGTCGAGCAGCGGCGGGTTGGCGATGTTTCGGCTGGTGGTCACCTGCTGCTCGAGGTAGCCGACCTCGTGCTTCTCGTCGAGGCGACGCATCCCCATGTGGTTGGGGATGAAGACCGACACCGTCATCAGTGAGGAGAGGCAGGAGACGGTGACGTAGGCGAGCAGCGCGGTCGGCCAGCCGAAGATCAGACCAGGGACGATCAGCAGCACGATCCAGTGCAGCGGCATCAAGAACCGATCGATCTTCGTCTCCTTCGGTCGCTGGAAGAGATCGCGGATGGCGTCGTAGCGGAGCGTGACCCAGTAGAAGGCCGACAGCGGCCAGAAGGCCCACTTCTGGATCCTCAGGAAGAACCGCCCCAGCGGCGTGTGCCAACTGGCCGAGCCGGGATAGACCGAGAAGAGCACGCCGAAGTGCATGTCGGGGTCGCCGCCGACCTCCTGGCAATGGACGTGGTGAGCGTTGTGACGGGAGCGCCAGAATCCGAAGCTCATCCCACAGAGGAACGTCATGCCGAACTGGCCCCAGAAGTTGTTCACCCGGCGTGACTTCGACAGCGCGAAGTGCCCGGCGTCGTGGCCGACGTACCCCATCGTCAAGAGGCCGACGGAGGCGACAATCGCCAGGAGCGACCAGACGATGCCGAACGGCAGCAGCAGAAGGCCGAGATAGGAGAGGAACAACAGCGGGACCCAGAGCAAGAGCTTCCGCGTCCAGAAGCGCGAGGGCTCGAACAGCCCCCGCTCATCGATGCGGGCGTGGAGATCTTTGAGGGCCCGGCAATCAAGGGATTCGGGCTCTGGATGAGTTGCAACCGACGACATCCTGGAAGGTTGCGCGAAGGTTGCGGCGCGTCCCTCACAAGCTCGTCATGATTGCGTCATCGGCGTGGAGCTGCGCACGCTCTCGGCCGCCGACGCTATTGCCAGAGCGGGAAGATCAATCGACGGTGCGCGGCCGCGAGCGAGAGCGGGAGCTCCGCCCAGACCGGCGCGAAGTAGATCGAGACCGCCAGCACGAGCAGCACGAAGATCAGGACCTCCTTGGAGAAACGGCGATCGAGCCGCGCCACCAGGCCCGCCAGAAGGATCAGGGTGAAACCCCAGGAGGTGAGGTAGTGGTACCAGTAGGTGACGATGCGACCACTGATCCAGAGCAGCATCATGCAGATCCAGCAGACTACCAGGATCGCCAGGGCCTTGCTGAAGCGGACATCGAACCAACGTCGCCATCGCTCACGCCAGCGCTCGCTCAGCGCAGCGGCGGCGCCCGTCACGATGAGCGCCACGAAGCAGACGTGCGCCGCGATCCAGAGCAGCGGGTTGCCGATACCCGACGCGAGCCGGACGTTGGTTCCCACCTGCGCGCTCTTGACGATGAGCGGATGGTACAGGAAGGGCCAGGTGTACCAGGCTGACTCCGCAGGATTGGTGTGGTGCGTGAACCCCAGGTGGAGATTGGCCCGCTCCCGTATCGCCGCCACGACCGACATTGGATCGTTCGGATGCCCGATCAACCCGAGGCCGATCATCCAGACCGCCAGGTGAACGAACGGCACGATCGCAAACGCGAAGATCGTGTACCAGGGGGCACGCCTCAGCAGCAGGATGGCGAAGCAGGCAGGTAGAGCGACCATCACGCCGACCCACTTGATCGACGCCGCCAACCCGCACAGCAAGGCGCAGGCGACAACGCCCCCCCACCCGCGCGCGCTGATCGCCGCGAACATGCACCAGAGGTTGAGGCAGGTCAGCATCCCCTCGGGAAACGCCAGCCGCGAATACGAGAGGTAGAACCCGTCCGCCGCCACGAAGGCCGCCGCCAGCCACCCTGCCCGTCGGTCCTCGAACAGTGAGCTCGCGATCAGGTAGACGAGCACGATGATCTGGAGCCCGAAGCAGAGGGGCACGAACCGCCACCCCAGCGGGTTGTTCCCTTCGAGCAGCATGCCGACGCCGATGAAGAGCTTGGCGAGCGGCGGATGGCAGCACTCGGCCTTGTCGGGAACCCCGATCAGGAACTGGTGCGCGGCGCCGACAAACTGATCCTCGTCGAAGCAGTAGTGAAAGGGATAACCGACGCGCTGAATGCGCAGCACCACCCCGCCGAGGATCATGAGCGCCAGCAAGACGCCGGTCGCCGGACGCGACATGCGGGGCGCCCGCGCGACCAGCGCCTGCCAGCCCGAGGAGGCGAGGTGGCGCAGACGGGCAATCAAGGCGTCGGCGTTCATCGGGAGAGCGCGCAATCGGAGAGGGTTCCAACCGTCACCCTCTTTCCCACGGGAATGAAGGGGGCCACGGCGTCGAAGCGAATCGCGGCCGACTTCGCCACCCCCTCGATGTGGTAGTTGCAGACCACCGTGAACCGCGTCGCCGGAAGCGGCTTCTTCATCTCGGAGGCCGTCCAGAGGCCCGCGGCGAGGAGGAGCTCGTTGCCCACCGTGTTGTAGGGCTGAAGGATCTGGGGGTCGTCTGGCCCCGAGGTGACGATCGCGCTCCCGTCACGACGATAGGCGCAGTGGAGTCCCGCGACAGCCTGGTCAGAAGCACATCCGAGATTGCGCCTGTCCTCCCGCACCAGCGTCAGCTCGACCGACTGCGTGCTGCCGACGCTCCAGCCCTCCGTCCCCTGTCCCTGGGCGTACTCATCGCGGTAACGCTTCCCCGCCGAGAAGACCCATACCCCGAACACGATCAGCCAGAACGACAAGAAGGAGAGGAGCAACCCGTTGCAACGCGAGGGGCGAAGCGGCCCGTCGACGTCAGCGGGAGGGGGACTGCCCGAAGTCGAGTCGGAGGACATGGATTGGGCAAATATCCCGCCCTGCGGCCGCCGTCAACGTGGCTGCTCGTCGCTCGCCCCGGTGATTCGCGGCGGCGAAGCCGCTCGTTACACCGTGATCCGCGCGATGGGCCGGATCTGCGCCTCGGGCGCCAGCTCCTGGAACGAGAGGACCGGCAGGTTGGGATGCTCGGTCTCGATCAGGCGGCGGACGTAGCGGCGGATCTCCGCGCCGGTGAGCAACACGGCGCCGCCGGTGGCGCCCGGACCGACGGCGCGGCCGATGGCGGCGACGATGTCGTGCGAGAGCTGCGGCTCGAGCGCCAGGTAGCTGCCGGTGGCGGTCTTCTGCACCGAGTCGCGGATCGCGTCCTCGATCATCGGGTCGAGGAGATAGGCGGCCAGCGCCCCGCCGTCACCGGCGTAGCGGTGGGTGATCACCCGGCGGAGCGCACCGCGGACATGCTCGGTGAGCGCCACCGGGTCGCGATCGTGCGGGATCCACTCGGCGAGCGCGCCCAGGATGTCGCGCAGGTTGCGGAGCGAGATCCCCTCCTCGACCAGGCGGCGCGCGATGTCGGTGAAGAGCACCAGCGAGACGAGCTTGGGAACGACCTCGCGGACCAGCGCCGGGTGCGTCCGCTCGAGCGCGTCGAGCAGCGCCTGCGCCTCCTCCAGCCCGAACAGCTCGTGGCCGTAGCGGCGGAGGAGCGACAGCACCTCGTCGCCGAGGCGCGCGCCGGCCACGCCCCAGTCGTCTCGGGCGATCTCGCCGCGCGCGAGCGGGACCTCGTTGAGCCGGATGACGAAGGTGCCTTCCACGAGGCCGCCCCCACTGGCGCCCGCGCGCAGCCGCACGGCCGGCAGCGGCAACCCGAGCTCGGCGAACAGCCGCTCTCGCAGCCGCGGAACGACCTCCGTCGCGAAGCCATCGAGGTAGGCGCCGAGCTCGGCCGACACCTCGACCGCGATCGGCGTCAGCAGCGGTGACAGCAGGGCCTCGTCGGCGGCCGTCCCCCGCGGCGACCCTGCGCGAACGGCGGCGGCCCCACCCTGCCCTGCGGCGAGCGTCTCTGCGGCCGGCGCAGGCGCGCGCAGCAGCTTCCAGGCCACCGCGCCCAGAATCATGGCCAGGGTCAAGAATGGCACCGTCGGCAATCCTGGAACGATCGCCAGCAGCGCGAGGAGCCCGGCCGCGATCGCCAGCGCCTTCGGCTGCGCCATGATCTGCAAGCCGATGTCGCGCCCGAGGTGGCCCCCCTCCTCCTCCGACGCCACCCGCGTGACGATGATTCCCGCCGACGTCGAGATGATGAGCGCCGGGATCTGCGCCACCAGCCCCTCGCCGATGGTGAGCACGGTGTAGGTGTGCGCGGCCGTCCCGGCGTCCATTCCGCGCTGCACGATGCCGATGACGAGGCCGCCCACGATGTTGACGGCCAGGACGACGATGCCGGCGATGGCGTCGCCCTTGACGAACTTCATGGCCCCGTCCATCGACCCGAACAGTTGGGACTCCCGCGCCAGCGCCGCGCGGCGCCGGCGCGCCTCGTTGTGGTCGATGTGGCCGGCGCGCAGCTCGGCGTCGATCGACATCTGCTTGCCCGGCATGGCGTCGAGCGTGAACCGCGCCGCCACCTCCGCGACGCGCTCCGAGCCCTTGGAGACGACCAGGAACTGGATCATGGTCAGGATCAGGAAGATCACCGCGCCGACCACCAGGTTGCCGGCGACCACGAAGTTGCCGAAGGCGCGAATGACCTCGCCGGCGTCGGCGCGCAGCAGGATGAGCCGCGTGGCCGAGACCTCCAGGGCCAGGCGGAACAACGTCGTCAACAGCAGCAACGTCGGGAAGGTCGCGATCTTCAGCGCGTCACTGACATAGATGGCGACCAGCAACAGGGTCACCGCCGCCGCGATGTTGACCGAGATGAGGAGATCGAGCAGCGGCGTCGGCAGCGGCACGATCATCATCCCGACGATGGCGACGACCAGCCCCGCCAGCGCCAGATCGGCGTAGCGCGACAGCAGTCCCCGCACGTCCCCCGCCCGCAGGAGGCTCACCGCCTCGGCCGTCCGCTTCGCCGCCACGATTAGAGGAGATAGACCGCGCGCCGACCGTTGGTCAAGTGCGACGACCGAGCGGGAAGACCTCGCCGGGAGCGAGGGCCGTCAGGGTCGACAGTAGACGAGGAGTCGGCTCGGAAGGTCGCGATCGGAAAAGCAGCGAGGCCAGCCCAAGAAAGCCAGCGGGCCGTGCGCGTCGCGCGGTGAGGCCCCCAGCTTGTCGGCGTAGCCGGAGAGGTCGCTGTCGGCCATGTCGATGACGACCTTGTTGATCCCGAGCTGGCCCATGAAGCGCAGCAGATCGCTGGAGGAGATCCCGAACCACATGAACCAGCGCGGATCGAGCTCGGGCCGGGGCACGTCCCAGGTCGAGTAGGTGCTCTTGAAAGGCAGAGCATACCTCTCGCCGGGGCCGAGGTGCTCCGACAGCCAGAGCGACGTCTCGTGCGCGCGCGGGTCGACCCCGTAGAACGCGCGCGGATCGCCGGGGATGCCCGGTATCGCCCAGGCGAGGCGCGCCGCGAGCCACAGACCGACGGCTGCTGGTCCGAGCGCCCCGGCCGGAAGCCGCGGAAATCGCGCCGCGCCCCAGGTCTCGAGCCGGGGACCGAACCGCTCGATCACCTCGTGAACCGCGAAGGGGATCAGCAACACCACGTAGGGAAGCACGTAGCGCACCTGCGGCTCGGGCGCGCCGCTGGCCGCCAGCGCCAGCGCCGCGCTGTAGAGCGCCACCGTCGAGAGCACGGCCACGATCTCGATCCGCTGACCAGCACGCCAGCGACGCCGCAGACCGAGGACCGCCAGCGCCATCACGCCAAGACCGGTGGCGATCCGGACCGGGATGTTCGCCGCGCCGAAGCCGGCCGTGTAGACGTAGAGCCCGACCACCTCGCCGAATCCGCGCCCCAGCTTGAGCCCGAGGTCGACCAGCGAGTGGTGGCGGAGGTACCAGCCGAGCCCGAGCTGCGCGCGCTCGGGGGTCATCCGCATCACCAGCGCGTCGCGCCACCTGTCCAGCCAGACCTCGGCGGCGTTCACGTTGTAAAACGGGCTGCCCCACAGCTTCACGTTGCGAATCAGCAGGAAGAAGGCGGTCGCCAGAAATCCCGCGGCCGCCGCGTAGACCAGCGGCCGCCGCCAGAGCAGCCGGCGATGGGCGACGAAGGCCGTCACCAGCAGCGGCAGCCACAGAAGATGCCCGCTCCCCTTGGTGATGAACGCCAGGCCAATGAGGCCGCCGGCCACGAACCAGTGCCCCGCCCCGCGCTCTTGCCAGGACGCGATTCCGGTGACGGCCGCGAAGGTGATCGCGCAGAACAGCAGATCGTGCATGAGCCGCGCCCCGTAGTCGGGCATGACCGGCATCAGGCAGAGCAGCACCGCCGATCCTGCGGCCACCCCCGGTGAGAAGGCGCGCCGGACCGCCACCAGCACCGTGGCAACCAGGAGCAGCGCCATGCCGAGCTCGACCAGCTTGGCGCGCGCGAAGGCACTGGGGCTGTCGTCGAGGAACGGGGCCAGAATCATCTGATAGAGCGGCGGGCGGTTGTCCTCCTTGCAGCGCGCCTCAAGGTAGCAGCCGATCTGGGAGGGCAGGCCTCCCTCGTGCGCCAGCGCGCGCCCGAGCGCCAGGTAGTTGACCTCGTCATAGCGTGGGCAGGGGCGCGTCGCCGAAGTCCGCAGCGTCTCGGCGATCAGCATCGCGAGGGCCAGCGCGACCAACAGGGCGGCGGCGCGCCGGCCGGTCATCGGGTCCCAGGCTTCGGGCGCCAGATCCGGTAACGCGCCAGCGTCCATAACGCGGCCAGCCCATCCCGCACGCCGATCTTCTTGCCGTCCTCGAACGAGCGCGGGCGGTAGCTGATGGGCACCTCGAAGATCTCGATCCCGCTGCGCAGGATCTTGGCCGTGACCTCCGGCTCCCAGTCAAACCGATCGTGCTCGATCGTGATCGCCCGGATCACGTCGGCGCGGAAGCACTTGTAACAGGTGGGCGCGTCGGTGAGATGTGTGCCGTAGAGCAGGTTGGCGAACTCGGTGACCACCCGGCCGCCCAGAAAGGCGCTGCGGTAGGCGCGCTGGTGGCGGCGTACCTTGCCCTTACCGAACTGCTTCTCGTACCCGAGCAGCCGCGACCCATAAACGACCTGTGCGCGGCCGTCGCAGAGCGGCGGCAACAACGCCAGATAGTCCTGCGGGTCGTACTCGAGGTCTGCGTCCTGGATGAGGATGAGATCCCCGCTGGCGTGCTCGATGCCATGGCGGACGGCCGCGCCCTTGCCGCGGTTGGGCTGATATTCGTGAACGTCGACCCCTGGCTGCGCGCGGGCGACCGCCGCGGTGTCATCCGTCGAACCATCGCTGACGACCAGGATCTCACGCTCGAGGCCGAGGCCGCCGAGGTCGACGGCCCTGACGGCCTCCAGGAGCGCGGCGATGGTGCGTGCTTCGTTGAAAGCCGGGACGATGATCGACAACTTCACAGGGAGGTGGGTTTGTAGCGGGTTTCGCCCTGGCTGTCACCAGGCATGATCACGCTCCCCTCGCCCAGACGCATCGCCGGCGGCGGCGAATGGCGGCGGCGTGGACAGCGAGCTAACGGCCGAGCCGGACGGCGACCCAGAGCACCGCGAGCAACCCGACCGCAACCCAGCACGGTCGCCAGCACGCCAGGGACGCAGTTTCGGATAGATCAGCATCGCCAGCCCGACCGCGGAACGCGCGCGAACTCGCGGCCGTAGTTCAGCAAGATGAACTGGGCGCGGCGGCAGCTAGACCATCCGGCGGCCCTGTTTGCCTCCACGCAGCCGTCGAGCACGCCAAACAAGCGGCGCGCCGTGCAGCCAGCCATGCGACCTCCGTCTCCCCCTCGAGGAGCAGAATCACGCCGCCGTCACATACACCCGCGCTTGTTCGCCTCATCCCCGGTCGCGCGAGTTGCACACTGCGACCAGGCTTACAGCAATGAGTAATGTCACTGCCACTGATGGGTCGCAGTGAGCGACGCGCACATTGCTAACGTTCCCGATCTTCGTCTTCAATAACGACCACGGGGCCAGGCCGCAACGATCTGCGATCGTTGCGCACGTCTGCTTGACCCGCACGTTCGAATGAGCGAATCTTCCCCCTCATTGCGTTTGCGCGACCACAACGGGTCCTTGTTTTCGCCAGGCAAGGACCCAAAGGGCACAGGGAAGAGGGAGGGGCGCCGATGGATTCACCCGCTTATCAGACACGTTCGCTTATTCTTGCTGTCCTCTCATTGACCGACCGGGAGCGGGACGCAATACGCGGAATCATGAGCGGCATGCCCTTGAAGGTCATCGCATACGATCTGTCGATCTCTGTACAGGCGGTGTCGACGTATCTCCTCCGCGCGCAACGAAAGTTGGGTGCGCAATCGCGAACGGAGCTGGCGTCACTCTACGCCGGAGGGAGCGCCTGGTTAACTGATGTCCGCACATTGGCCCGTCCGGCGCTTACGGCAGCCGAGGTGGAGGTGGGGAACGCCATCGTGACCGGCGAGTCCTATTCATCCATCGCCAGAACGCGCGGCACGTCCAAAAGAACGATCCAGCATCAGGCTCGCGCAGTATTGCAAAAATGCGGCGGCATTTCACGATTCGAACTGGCGGCCCTTGTGCGTGGCGACGCGAGAAGCCTTACATCTGAATAGTCGTAGGAATAGTGCGGATTGATGCTGCGCGAGATCGCATGCGATTGATTGCGTGCACGGTATCAACCGACCAATTAGTCGATCAGACGAATGAGCAGTGACAGTCGTAGGAACGACTGGTTCAAGCGGGCGAGGTCCGTGAAATGTAACCCAGCCAACGACAAGGAGATTCCATGCGCACGCGACTCAACTCGAAGCGAAACACCCTCATCGCCATGGCCATTGCCGGAGTGGGCCTGCTGTCGGCGGCCGCTCCGGCCTTTGCTGTCGTGGTCGGAGGATATGCTGGCAAGACGTGGCCCCATGCGAACGCCAACGAGGGGTGTATGAACGAGACCAACGGCGGAGTCATCAATCAGTGCGGCGAGCAAACACAGTACGAAATTCCTCTGCCTGTGAACGCAGGGTCGAAGATTGTAGGCATCACCACGATCAATCCTGGTGGCGGTACGTTCCAGTGCTCTGTCTATACGGTTGACACGAACAATAACGTGAACCTGGCCGGGTCCGTATCCCCCTCAACCGGCATCCAGCACGTCGTCATTAGCAACATAACCGTGCTGTCGAACGGCACTATGTACCTATTCTGCAACCTGAACGCGAACGGTCAGATCGTCAACGTCAGCTATGTCCCGTAGGGCAACCAGATTCCCGATGACACAGCGGAGCGTCTGACCCGGCCAGCGGGCGTCGTCTCCGCACGGGAGTGATGGGCCGCGCCGCCCACAAGGTCGGCGCGGCCCCGTGGCTCGCGGTCAGGTGTGGTGACCGAGAAAATGAAGGTCTGGATGCAACCGACAATGCCGAGACCGAACGGCGGTCAGGCACTTGCTCGGTTGCGCCGTCGCGCACGTGTCGAATACGAAGTCGCACGCCCAAACGTGGTCGGCCCGATCGGCGGTACGGGACGAGGCCCGCTCGCAGCGACTCGTCGTCGTGGTCTTCGTCGGGGAACCTGCAGCCCCGCACGCTTCCAGAGCCAGTACGCCCGGTCGGTTCCTATGTGGTGGTCAGGATCACGCGCGCCTCGCCCAGAGAAGCAAGCGACGGCGGCGGCGTGGAGAGCGAGCTACCAGCCGAGCCGGACAGCCAGCCACATCGCGCCGAGCAACCCGACCGCCACCAGCACGTTCGCCAGCACGCCCGGGACGAAGTACGGATAGATCAGCATCGCCAGCCCGACGACGATCTGTGGCACGCGCGCGAACTTGCGCCCGTAGTTCAGCAGGATGAACCCGATGGACGAGACGATCAGCGACGCGACGATCCAGCCAGGTTCCAGGCTCACCGATAAAGTATAGCGCCCCCGGGACGAATCGACCGCCCGGCTCGGACCCGGACGGTGCCCACTAGACCATCCAGCGCGGAAACCGGGCCCGCAGCGCCGCGTCGAGCCCCAGCACCCGGCCCGGCGGCGCCAGGATGAAGAGGAGGAACATCGCGCCCATGAGAAGAGCGTTGCCCGGAGGCGCCAGCCCTTGCCCCGCGCCAAACGCGATCGAGAACAGCATGAGCGCCCCGAGAAAGGCGAAGAGCCGGGTGAGCAGCCCCAGCAGCATCGAAAGCCCGATCGACAGCTCGCCGAGGGTGATGAGCGCGCCGAAAATCTTGGGGTGCGTCCGCGCCGACTGGACCACCGGGACGAAGAACGCGTAGGTCTTGTTCGCCTCCACCCAGCCGTCGAGCATGCCGAGGAGCGGCGTGCCGTGCAGCCAGCCGTGCTGCAGCTTCCCCCACCCCTCGAGGAGGAGGATCAAACCGCAGAGGAGCCGCAGCGGGACCAGAAACCCGAGCGGAACGCGCTCACCCATCCGTTCACCTTAGCGGGTCGGGCGGCACCTGCAAGTGTTCGGCACGCGAAGCCAGAAGGGACGAAGCCACAGTCGACGACGCCAGAGTCGGTGCAAGTGAGAGTCAGGGTGCAAGCGCCGTCGTCCCGGTGTTAACGTCCGGGCGTGACGGAAACCAAGCGACCGAGCAGTCCAGCGGCAGAAGAGATCCTGGGGCTCTATTTTCCGGTGCTCGATCACGGCTTCGTGTCGCTGGTCGATTACATGGGGACCGACGAGTGCGTCGAGCGCGCGGCGCGCGTCAGCTACGGCTACGGCACGCGGCAGCGGAGCGCCACGCGCGGGCTCCTCCGCTACCTGCGGCGGCACAAGCACACCACGCCCAGCGAGATGGTGGAGCTGAAGTTCCACTGCTGCATGCCCATGTTCATCGCGCGGCAGTGGATTCGCCACCGCACGGCCAATGTGAACGAGTACTCCGGGCGCTACTCGCTGATGCCGATGCTGTTCTACACGCCGGACGCCGCGCAGCTGCAGACCCAGAGCCGCCAGAACAACCAGGGGCGCAGCGGGCAGACGGTCGACGCCGGCGTCCACGCCGAGGCGCTCCGGCGCTGGGAGTCAATCCGCCGCGAGAGCACCGAGACCTATTCGTGGCTGACCGGCAACGAGGTCGCGCGCGAGCTGGCCCGCATCGATCTGCCGCTGTCGACCTACACGCAGTGGTACTGGAAGATCGACCTGCACAACCTGCTGCACTTCCTGACGTTGCGCGTGGACGCCCACGCGCAATGGGAAATTCA
This sequence comes from uncultured Pseudomonadota bacterium, assembly GCA_963819375.1. Taxonomy (GTDB): domain Bacteria; phylum Myxococcota_A; class Polyangia; order Fen-1088; family Fen-1088; genus JADGRB01. Next base: position 1,621,668 of record CAWFVU010000002.1, read on the forward strand.
AGAGTTCGGTCGCGTGATGGCCGGGATGCTCAAGCGCGTCGCGCCCCTGTCGTACGAGGCCTGGATCGACTACGACGTCTGCGGGACGCACGTCTCACGCGGCGAGCTCGAGGCGCTGCGCGCGCTCATCAAGGTGGAGAACGACGGCCTCACCTCGGCGGGCGGTCGGCTCGATCGCGCCGCGCTCGGCGAGCGGAACCTCTCGAAGCGCGAGATCGACGAGCTCTACGCCAAGCTGGCGCCGTCGGCCGCCGTCCCCGACTTCAACCTCGATCCCGCCGACGCCCGCCCCGCCGAGCACTTCGCCAAGCGGTTCGCGGAGGCCGTCCCGGCAGCCGAGCGCGCGCCGACCGAGTAAGCTGCAAGGCGAAGGCGCAACCCACCGCGAACCGGGACGGACCGGTGCTCGACGCACTCTTGGCCGCCTAAGCCTCTGAGCCGCGGTTCCCGGCGACGCCGAGCGCGGGCGAGCGAATGGCCCACCGACGCGCCCGGACGGTAACCAGCGCCGCGAGGATCGCGACCGACACCCACTGCGCCGTCGAGAGCCCGAGCGCCAGGCCCCGGTCGGGATCGCCGCGGAGAAACTCGATGGCGAACCGGCCAACGGCGTAGGTGACGAGAAAGGTCGCGAACCCGCGTCCGTCGCGCCGGCCACGCAGGACCGGGATGGCGGAGAGCAGCGCCGCGAGCAACCCGACCGCCACCTCGTAGAGCTCGGTCGGATGGACCGGCAGGCTCGAGGCCCCGCGCGGGACGAATCCTCGCCGCGCGTGATCGAGCGCGGCCAGGCTGCCGGGCGGAAACCGAACGCCCCAGGCGTGGGCGGTGGGAAGGCCGTAGTCGCACCCGGCCAGGAAGCAGCCGGTCCGCACGAGCGCAAACGTCAACCCGACGCCAATCGCCACCCGGTCGAAGAACGGCGCCAGCGGCTGTCTCGCGCGGCGAAGGTAGAGCGCGGCGGCGCCGATCGCGAACAGGAGCCCACCGTACGCGGCGCGTCCGGGATGCAACACCGGCCGCCAGGAGGCCGCGGCCACCGCCGCCGGAGCCGCCCGCAACGCCTCGAACAGGTAGCCGCCGCCGAGCGCCCCGACGTAGGCGGCGGCGATCGCATAGGCCGTGTGCCGGCGCGAGGCACCGTCGCGCGCCGCCAGCTGGAGCGCCAGCGCGGAGCCGACCAGCGTGGCGATCGACGCGAGCTGGAAATAGTCGGGCGCCAGCCAGCCGGGAAGACCGTGGCGCGCCAGCCAGGCGACGAGCAGCGGCCTCATCGCCGCCGTCCGAGCAGGAACCCCAGGGGCGCGAGGACCCAGACGAGCGTGGCGTCGCGCGGACGTTCGCGGCCCGGAGACACCCGACAGCTGCCGCCGTCGTCGGGCGGGGCGGCGCATGCGTCGGCCGAACCGTCGTCGGTCCCGCTGCACGAGCTGTCGGAGCCGTCGTCGGTCCCGCTGCACGAATCGTCCCCGCTGCTGGTCGTATCGCAGCTGTCGCTCGACCCCGCGCAGGCGTCGGAGCCTGCCGAGCAAGCGTCCCAGAAGCTCGGACCGTCCGGTGGCGGTGGCGGCGGTGGCGGCGGTGGTGGCGGTGGCGAATAGGTTCCTGCGTCGAACGACAAGGCGGACGTGGCCAGCGCGATCGGCGGCGGAGACGCCGCCACACCTGACACCGGCGCGTCACCGCCAGTGCCCACCGAGGTTGGGGAGGCTGGCGAACCGCCGTCCGCCGCGTCCGGACCGTCGACGCCACCTTCGACAGGCGCCAGGGCCACCAACCAGGAGGCGTCCACGTAGATCGTCTCGCCGATGGCGACGGCGCCGGCCGGCCAACCGACGACGCGCGCGAGGCGCTGCGCCCCGGAGACCGTCAGGAGCGCCCGCAGCCGCGCTCCCGCGCTCCCGTCGAGAGCGCGCGCCTCGAGCGCCGCGGTGGTCGTCGCCACCTCGCCTTCGAGCTGCGGCAACGGCAGCTCGGCCCCCACCCCCACGGCGACCGGGCGGGCGACGCCGCCCCCGATCGTCCCCACCACCAGCGCGTCTGCCGCCCGGCGCAGGCGCGCCTCGTCCAGCGACGTGGCCTCGCCCGCGGGCGTCGGGCGATCGGCGACCGGGTCGGAGGTGGCGTCCTGCGTGGCGGCGGCCTCGAACCGGGCCGCCAGTCGCTGCCGCGCCGAACCGTCCAGAGCGGCGACGACCGCCGGATCGGCGCGCAGCGTGTCCCGCAGCGGAAGCTCGTCGAGCGGCGGCGTCCCGTCACCGCAACCGACCAGGACCAGGGTCGACAACCCAATCGACCACCAACCGAAGCGCGCTCTCCCCATCGCCTCTCGCTCTAGGCAAGCCCGATGCCATCGATTTGCGCGCTTTCGTGGCCCAGCTCGGGCACCGACCGTGTCGCTCCAGCGACACCGTGGCCTCTTTTGGCGGCGATCTACGCGCCCCGGCGCGCCTTCAGATGTTCACCAGCTCGCGGACCACGAACCCGCCGTCCTTGTCGACGCCGAGGCGGCCGGCGGCGTGATCGTGGTCGTGGCCCCAGACCAGCAGCCAGTCCTCGGCCAGCGCGCGCGTGAAGAGCGACCGCTTGGTCTCGACGTTGCGGGCCGGCTCCAGATCGTAGGCCATCACCCAGGGGAGCCGCACGTGCACGGCCGTCGGCACCGCATCGCCGAGGAACAGCGCCTTCGGTCCGTCCGGCGGACCGATGAGGATCGACTGGTGCCCGGCGGTGTGGCCGGGCGTCGGGATGACGCGCACGCCGGGCGCGATCTCGGTCTCGCCGTCGACCAGCTGGAGCAACCCCGCCTCGCCGAGCGGACCGACGTTCTCTTGCAGGTAGCTCGCGCGGTTGCGCTCGTGCGGATGCGTGGCGTCCTCCCACTCGCGCCGCTGCACCACGTGCCGCGCCTTGCGAAACAGCGGCTCGAAGCCGCCCGAAGCCGTCCGGCGCGTCGTCCCGCCGCTGTGATCGAAGTGCAGGTGGGTCATCACCACGGTGTCGATGTCGTCGGGTTTGAGCCCGACCTCTTTCAGCGCCACCCCGATCGCGCGGTCATGGTCGATGCCGTAGATCTCCTTCAGCTTGGGCGGGAACTTGTCGCCGTTGCCGGTCTCGATCAGCACGCGCCGATCACCGACCTCGACCAGCAGGCAGCGCGTGCTGTACTGACAACGGTTGAGCGCATCGCAGGAGACCAGCTTGGACCAGAGGGTCTTCGGCACCACCCCGTGCATGGCGCCACCGTCGAGCCGGAAGCTGCCGCCCTCCAGAGAGGTCAAACGCGCGTCACCGAGCGTGAGCATCCCGCGATCTTACCGCACGAACGACCGGCGCAAAAACCTTGCCCGCAAGCAGATTGAAGCGCAGGGGCAGTGCTACCCTGCAGGTGGATGACGGTCTGGCTGGTACTGGCCGCGCTGCTCGCGGTCGACCCCGGAGGCCGGCCGGCCGCGCCCGCGCCCGGCGCTCGATTCCTCAAGGGGCAGCTTCATCTTCACTCCAACCGCTCGGGCGACAGCGACACACCTCCCGACGACGTCGTGCGCTGGTACGCCGCCCACGGCTACGACTTCATCGTCTTCACGGACCACAACCGGGTCACCGCGCCCCCTTCAACGCCGTCGATGCTGGTCATCCCGGGCGTCGAGCTCACCCAGAACAGCAACCGCTGCATCCCAGCGCCGCCGCCGGGGCGCAAGTGCCTCCTTCACGTCAACGCGCTGTTCGTGACGCCGCCCGCGCTCGGCCTCATTCCGTGGGGCCTGCCCGCCTCCCAGGACCGCGCCGACATCTACCGGCGGGCGATCACGACCGCGCGCCGCATGGGCGGCCTGGCCCAGCTCAATCACCCCAACTTCCACTACGGCGCCGACGGCCCCCTCGTCGCCGCCCTCGCGCGTGACGGGCTGACGCTGCTGGAGATCGCGAACGAGTCCTGGGACTCGAACGACACCCCGACGAGAAGGGGCGTCCGACGTCCGAGGCGATCTGGGACGCGGCGCTCACCGCCGGCGCGACCCTCTACGGAACCGCCACCGACGACGCCCACCACTACTTCGACGCGCCCGCGGTGGCGGCCCGCGGGGAGCCCGTCTTCATCGGCGACCGCGGCTTCGTGATGGTGCGGGCGCGCAAGGACCCGACCGCCATCCGCGACGCGCTCGCGCGCGGCGACTTCTACGCCTCGACCGGCGTGCTGCTCGCGCGCGTCGACCGCGACGCCGAGGCGCTCACCCTCGAGGTCGACGCGCGCGCGCCGGGGAGCCACCGCTTCGATTTTATCGGCACGGGGGGGAGGATCGTCGCGACGTCGGCGGGGCGCGCGGCGAGCTTCCCGCTGGCCGGCCTGCGCGACGGCTACCTCCGGGCGGTCGTCACCGACGGCGCGGGCAGGAAGGCCTGGACGCAACCGCTCCGCGAGGCTCCGCATCGATAACGATGCATCACGCGGCGGCAGTCGCGGTGGGGCGCGTCGTCGCGCGCTACGGCGTCGCGACGGCCGATGGCGCCCCGGGCGCCCCCGCAGCAGATGGCGGCGCGGCGACGTCGACCGGAAGCGGGGCCGGCGGCGTGGTGGGCCCGGCGGCGATCGGCTCCTGGGCAGAGCGCGGCACGACCGGAACCGGCAACTTGGCCGGAGCGGCCGGGCCAGCGGGCGCGGCCGGTGAAGCGGGCGTGCCTGACCCGGCGGCGACAAGCTCCTGCTCGGGCGGCGGCGCGAACGGCACCGGCGGCGCAGGCTTCAGCGGCGGCGGCAGCTTCTGCGGGTGGCTGATGATCCAGTCGGCGACGCGCGCGACGTCCCCGAAGCGGGTCATCTTCCCGTCGTCGCCCAGGAAGGCCATGTAGTAGTTGCGGCCGTCGATCTTGGTCGCCACCACCAGGCAGTAGCGGGCCTCGTCGTTGTAGCCGGTCTTGCCGCCCAGCACCTGGACGTTGCCGCGCGCCGCGGGGTGGTTGGTGTTGTTGTAGTGGATGGGCGGCTTGCCGACGGGATGCGCGTCGTACGAGGCGCGGCGCGGTGATCGGGGCCAGGATCTGATTGGTCATCACGGCCCGCAGCATGGTGATGATCTCGCGCGGGGTCGAAACGTTCCCGGTCGACAGGCCCGTCGGCTCGTGAAAGCGCGTGCTCTTGAGCCCGAGCGCGCGCGCCTTGGCGTTCATCGCCGTCGTGAGCTGCGCCGGCGTCAGCTTCACCGCGCGCCCGAGCGCCGGGATGGCGCGGTTGTCCGATCCCATCAGCGCGGAGTGCAGCAGATCGCGGTTGGAGAGCGTCAGCCCCTCGAACAGCCGCGAGCGCGCCCCACCCTTCGCCACCTCGACGTCGTTCTTGTTGATCGTCGAGAGCCCCTCGAGCTCGACCCCCTTCTCGGCGACGACGAGCGTCGCGGCCAGCTTGGAGATCGAGGCGATGGGCCGCTCCTTGTCGGCGTTCTTGGCGAAGATCGCGCGGCCCCCTTCGTCGATCACCAGCGCCGCTTGCGCCTGAACGTTGGGGAGCCCGCCCCGCGTGGCGGCGACCGGCCGCTCGCGCTCGACGTGCTTGTGGCGCTTCACCGCGTGGTGCCGGGCGGCCAAGGCGTTCCCGCAGAGGAGCTGCACGGCCACAGAGGCGGCCAGCGCAGCGACGGCCACCGCTGTGGGGGTGGAGGTCCTCGCAGGCCGGTGGAAGCGCCCCATCACCTCGACAGTTATAGAGGACCGAGCGGCGCGGGCAAGTTCCCAGCCGCTTTGGGCACCGAGATTTTTCGCCAGCCGTGCCAGTACTTCAGCCGCAGCTTGGCCACCCCAGCCATGGCCGCCGTCATCAGGACGAGACCAACCGTGGCACCTCGCATGCTCAGCCGGTTGTGCAGCCGTCCGAGCAAGAGGCCGTAGACGAGCTCGACGTGGACCCAGTAGACGAGCAGCGACGTCTGCCCGAACAGGCGCATCAGCGAGAACCAGTGGCGCGGGAAGACTCGCGTCACCAGGTAGCGCGAGCAGCGCCAGCGGGCCAATCTGGCCGAGGCGGTAGAAGAACGTCCCCGGCCCCATCTGCTGCACCAGCTCCGACGGGTAGCGAATGATGTAGGGGTTGTGGGCGCGGACCATCGCCACCGCGCGCATGAGCAGAAATCCGACCACGCCGGTGATGACGAAGGCAACCGCCTGCTTGCGCGCGTCGCCGCTCGACCGCACCCAGTAGTGGCCGACGAGGACGCCCACCAGCGGCCAGGCCAGCGACGGAAACAGCGGGAACCAGGCCATCGGACGCTCGCCACCGAGGTAGGAGGTCAACGGCCGCGGCAAGTACGAAGGGAAGTGCATCGGGCCGATGATCGGCCCCAGCGCGATGACGGCCGCCGCGGCCAGCACGGTCGCCAGGATCGCCGGCCGCCCGCGCCACGGGGCGGTGATGAACGCCCCCACCACCATCGACGCGCCGATGCAGTTGAGGATGTCGACGCGGTAGAGGTCGTGCCAGTCCCAGCAGCCACCGAGGACGTACTCCTGCAGCCGAAACAGGTAGCCGAGCGCGATCACCTCGAGGCCGCGCTTGGCCGCCGTGCGCACCATCGTCGCGCGATCGACCTTGGCGGCGAGCTGGCTCTCGAAGCGGATCGCCATCGACACGCCCACCAGCAGCAGGAAGAGGCGCGAGGGGATCCCGCCGATGAAGCGCGTCCAGCCGTAGGCCACCGTCGCCTTCGCCGCCTTGTTGCACCAGGCGTCGTAGAGGTGGGTCTGGATCATCAGGAGGACGGCCAGGCCGCGCAGCCAGTCGACCGCATCGATCCGCTGGCGCTTCTTCGGCGCCGGCGTGGAGACGGACGGGTGGCGTTGCCCTGGTTGAGCCTGAACCAGGCCCTCCCGGGGGGACGCGGGGACGCTTGCGGAGCCCCCGAGGCTGGACGAACCTGCCGTGTCCAAATCCGCTTCAATTCCTGCCGGAGGCGGTATGGTTGTCAACGTCTTTTCAGGACCGCGCGCGTTGACATTGCGCGGGGGCGGGACTATAAACCGCCGCTCGCCATGTCTCTCAAGATGGGCCTTTTGGGCCGTAAGATCGGAATGACCCAGGCATTTCACGACGACGGGTCCGCCTTGGGCGTCACCGTCGTCTCCGTCGGCCCCTGCGTCGTCGTCGGCAAACGTACGGTCGAGAAGCACGGCTACTCGGCGGTCCAGCTCGGCTTCGAGGAGAAGACCGCTCCGGCTGCGTGACCCGCCCCCGAGAGCGGCTACTTCAAGAAGGCCGCCATCGAAAAGCCCCTGCGCCACCTGCGCGAGGTGCGCCTCGAGGCCAAGGAGCTGGAGAAGTACGAGGTCGGCAAGGTCATCCGCGCGTCCGAGGTGTTCAAGGCGGGCGACGTCATCGACGTGGTCGGCACCACCAAGGGCAAGGGTTACCAGGGCGTCATGAAGAAGCACAAGATGAAGGGCGACTCGGCGACCCACGGGACGCACGAGTTCTTCCGGCACGGTGGCTCGATCGGCTGCCGCCTCACCCCCGGCCGCGTCCACAAGGGCAAGCGGATGTCGGGGCTCATGGGGAACGTCAAGAACACCGCCTCCGACCTGGTCGTCGTGAGCGTGCTCGACGACAAGAATCTCGTTCTCATCAAGGGCCCGGTCCCCGGACCGGCCAACGGCGTCGTCCTCGTCAAGGGGAGCGTCAAGGACGTCCGCAAGTACGTCGTCCCGCGCCAGATCAAAGAGGTCGAGTCGAAGAACCCGATGAAGGCCTCCAAGAAGGGCGCTCCGGCAGCGGCCGCGTCCAAGAAGAAGTAGCGCGGCGCTCGCCGCCCGGACTCGGATCGACGAGGCGCTTTCTTGTCGAAGCTCGGCGATCCGCGCCACCGTCACGACGCCTTCTTCAAGAAGGCGCGTGGCGCGGGGTTCGTCGCCCGCTCGGTCTACAAGCTGGAGGAGATCGACCGCAAGCTGCGGCTCCTGCGCGCGGGTCACCGCGTGCTCGACCTCGGCTGTCGGCCGGGCTCGTGGATGCAGTACGCGCTGAAGGTCGTCGGGGCCGCGCGGCGCGGTGGTCGGGATCGACCGCGATCCCCTCCCCCAGCCGATCGCCGGGCGCGCGCGTCCTCTGCGCTGACCTCCTGACCGTCACCGACGGTGAGCTTCTGGGGGAACTGAAGGCGTTCGACGTTGTCCTATCGGACATGGCGCCCAACACGACCGGGATCCGGGCGACCGATCAAGCGCGGTCCGCCGCCCTGGTCGAAGAGGCGCTGGCCCGCGCGGAACGGCTGCTGGCGCCGGGCGGCGCGTTCGTGGCCAAAATCTTCCAGGGGCCCGACGTCGAGGTGATTCGCAAGCGGATGGCGGCGCGCTTCTCGGATGTCCGCACCGTGAAGCCCGACGGCTCGCGCGCGGAGAGCACCGAGATTTACCTGGCGGGCAAGGGCTTCGCGTAGACTTTCGCGCGGACGCCGATGAAGCTCGCCGCGTTCGCCCTGGCCTTCGCCCCGCTGTCGCTCGTCGCCGTCCGCGCGACCGCGGCGCCGACGCCCGCGTCCGCGCCCCCGTCGCAGAAGATCGCCATCGACGCCCGCGGGCCGCTGGCGCTGGTGGAGGTGACCCGCACCGTCGTCCCAGAGCCGGCCGAGGATGGCGGCGGGAACGAGGCGCTGCTCGACCTGGCGCTCCCCGAGGCAAGCGCGCTGGTCTCCGTCGAGGTGCGCGACGGCGGGCGCTGGCACAGCGTCGACGCAGCGGCCGAGGGGAGCGCGCACGCCGCCGAGACCTACCGCGCCGAGAGCGCCGCCCGCGGCGTGACGCCGGCCAGCGAGCCGTACGACGAGAGCACCACGCAGCGGCTCCGCCTGCTGCGCAGCGCCGGAGCGGGCACCGCGCCCTTCACGGTGCGCTATCGCTTCGGGGTCCTCCCCGAGGCCGCGAACGGCCGGTTGCGCGTCCGGTTCCCGGCGGCGACCGAGCGCCTGCCTCCTGCGGCCGAGGTGACGCTGCGCCTCGGCGGCGCCGCCGACGCCGACATCGCGGGCGTTCGCGTCCCCCTCGCCGCGGGCGCGGACACCGCCACCGGACGGGCCTCGACGCGCAGCGCCTGGGAGATCTTCTGGACGCCACGCGAGCCCTCCGCGCCCGGCGCCCCGCGGCTGGAGGCGCGCGTGGCGCTGGCGCCGCTCGGCTCCCAGCAGTCGGCGCTGGCCTTTCTGGCCCGTCGGCGCCCGGGCCCCTCGAGTGGGGCGCCCGGCAGCGTCCTCTTCCTCGTCGATCGCTCGCGCAGCGTCGGGCTGCCGGGGCTGTCGGCGGAACGGGATCTGGTGCGGGCTCTCATCGAGGCGCTCCCGCCCAGCACGCGGTTCGACGCGCTCTTCTTCGATCGCGGGACCAAGCGCCTCTTCCCGATGAGCCGCCCGGCCACCCGCCAGGCGATCGAGGGCTTCGAGGCTGAGATGGTCCCCGACCGGATGCAGAACGGCACCGACCTGCCCGCGGCACTGCGAGAGGCCGGCTCGCTCCTGCGCCGCGAGGCGACGACCTTCGGTCCACGCGCCCTGCTCGTCCTCGTCACCGACGGCGCGCTCGGTGACGAAGACGGCGCGGCGCTCGACCATGCGCTCGGCGGCGGGCTCGACGTCGCGTTCGCCGCGCTCACCATCCGCGCGGTCGATGACGAATCGGCCGGGACGCGGGCCCGGGACGCGCTGCGGGTGCTGGCGGCGGCCCGCGGCGGCGTGGCCCGAGAGCTGCGCGCGAACGAGATCGGCGACGGGGTTCCGGCCGCGCTGGCCGATCTGCAACAGCGGAGGCGATCTGGGCGCGATCCGTCTGGTCGCCGACGGCGTCGAGCGACGGATCTCTGAGAGCCTCGCGCCGGGCGGGCCTCTTGGCCGGCGTCGTCCCCTGGAAGGGGCGACCGCCGCGCACCGTGCGGATCGAGGCCGTCGCGCGCGGACAGCGGATCGCGGTGGCGCCCGTTCCGAGCCGCGTCGCACCGGAGTGGCTGCGCCCGTGGGTCGTCGCCGGGGCCACCAACCCGACCCGCTTCCTGAGCGTGCCGTCGGTCGTTGCGCTGGTCGAGCCCGTCCCGCACGCCGCCGCGGCCTCCACCGCCGCGTCGGAGGCCGGCGTCAAAGGCTCGATGGATCGGATGGTGATCCGCAACGTGCTGTCGCTGGCGTACATGCCGCGCGCGCGGGCCTGTTACCTCAATCGCACGGCCGCGACGCCGGCGCTCCGCGACCTCGCCGGCAAGGTGCGCCTGGCGATCGAGCTCGCGCGGGGCGAGGTCGGCGGCGTGAAGATCGAATCGTCGACGCTCGACAACCCCGACATCGAGCGCTGTTTGCAGGAGAGCGCGTTCGAGATCGAGGTCCCGCGCGCCGCCCGCAGCGACGCCCCGGTCACCGCCGTGCTCAACATGGTCTTCCGCCCCCGCACCTCCGACAAGAAGGCCGACGTCGATCTGGGCGAGGTCGGCAACGAGATCGACCTCGTCATCGAGGAGATGCACCGCCGCGAGGCAAGCGCGCCGGCGTCCCGAGCGGCCCCGCCCACGCCGTGACGGCGGGCTCTCTCAGAACGCGTAGCCGAGCCCGAGTCCGAGGTACGGAATGACGTCCTCGTGATCCTCCAAGGTCGCCCCGCAGGCGGCCACGCCACAACCGACCGCGAGCCCCAGGAAATAGCGCATGGTGAGGTGCGACCAAAATGTCTCGAGGGCCAGCTCTGTGTTGGCCCAGACGACGTAGCGGGTGGGGTACGTGCAAGGCGGCTCCTCGCAAAAGCTCAGGACGCCGCTCCCGTACTGGCCGCCCGACAGCCCCTCGCCGAAGGTGAGCGCGAAGTGGTCGTCCCCGGCGAGGCGGAAGCGCGGCATCACCGCCCATTGGAGTGGAGAGCTCGAACCCGCGCCCACGCCCAGCCCCAGACCAGCGGCGATCTCCATCGTCCGGAAGCGATGCACGGCTTCGAATCCAAAGATCCCGACCGGCGTGCCGAAGCCGAAGATGCCGTAGATGGCGTTCGCGCGAGGCGGAGGAAGCTCGGTCTCCACCGGCGGGGTCTGATGAAAATGAGGCGCCTCCGGGTCTCCGATTCGATCGGCGCGCGCGGTGCTCGTCCCAGCAATCAGGAGAGCCAACGCCAGGAACGCGATCCGAGCCGTCATCCTTCACCAGCCGATCTGAGCATCGTCTCACCCGGCGCTGACCTGGAGCACCTTCGAGATCGGCACACCTGCGGATCAGAGCCGGACACGGACGCCCGCCGCGAAGGTGGGGAGCACCTTGATTTCCAGGACCTGGTCGGCCGTGCGGAGGCCGGCCTGGGCGACCAGCGCCCAGGCGTCGGAGAGGGCCAATTCGCCGCGCAGGGCGATCCGAACACCGAAGCTGGAGGTCGGCAGAGCCGCGTCGTCGCAGCAGACGGTCGCCTCCGCGCGGAGCACCGCTTCGACGCCGAATTGCCCTTCGACCGTGCTCCCCCCGGCCGATTCGAGGTGGCCCACCAGGCCGGCATCGAGCGCGTGCGCGAGGCGGCTCCCGCTGACCCACCCATCGCCCGCCTGGGTGGCGGTGTATTCGAGCGTGTCGCCCGCCCGCAGGCCGAGGAAGCTTCGCGCCTCGCCCGCAACGGGGACGATCACCGCCAGCCCGCCCCAGTCGAACTGGCTGGGCGCGACGGTCCCCGCGTCGAGGTCGACCCGCAGGCTGCGGCCGGGGACCCAGGCATCGACGGCGATCCCGCTGCCAAAGCCTGCAAACGCCCGCACATCGAAAGCCGCGGGAACCTCATTGGCGGGGACGCTCTCGCCCGAAGGGACGCTCTCGGCGCGGGCGGCGCCGACGACGCCAGCCGCGGCGACAGCGACGAGCGCCAGCGCGAGGGCTGCTCGTGACCTGATCGCGGGCGTCCGCTTGACCATGGTGGCAGTCACTGCAGTCTGGGTGCCAGCGCATGGCAGGGGTAAGGTCCGGTGATCTCAGCCAGCGCCGGAGTCCAGGGAGACGAAACTTCGTCGAAGCTGTCCGAGATTCACCAGGACCGCGCGGGGCTGTCGACGACCTTCATTCGTTTCTCCGGGCGAAGGGATCTAGAATTGCCGCACATGGAAGAGACCGCGTTCAATCCCAAACGGCGCCTCTGCCCTGACGGCAGCTGCGTGGGCGTGCTTGGTCCCGACGGGCGCTGCAGCGTCTGCCAGCGTCTTGCAGGGGCGGCTGGCGAATCCTCCGTCGACGCGCCCGCGGAGGCGTGGGCCCCTGGGAACGATGAAGCCGAGGGCAACGACGCGCGCGCCGCCGAGATGGCGGACGGGGCGACCTCCGGCTTCGATCCGGGCCGCCGCCTGTGCGACGATGGGAGCTGCGTCGGGGTCGTGGGTGCCGACGGCGTCTGCGGCACCTGCGGCCGGAAGGCCGAGTAGCATGCCCTCTGTCGCCGTCGTCGGGGCCTCGAGCGCGCCGCAGAAGTTCGGCAACAAGGCGGTCCGCGCCTACCTTCGCCAGGGCTGGACGGTCTACCCCGTGAACCCGAAGGAGAAGACGATCGAAGGGCTGCCCGTCTACCCGTCGGTCGCCGACCTCCCGGTCGGCGTCGAGCGCTTCTCGCTCTATGTCCCGCCGTCCATCGGGATCACGCTGCTGGAGGCGATCAAGTCCAAGCGGCCGACGGAGATCTATCTCAACCCGGGTTCCGAGAGCGACGCGCTCATCGCCCGCGCCGAGGCGCTCGGCCTCGAGCCGATCCTCGCCTGCTCGATCATCGAGATCGGCGAGCGGCCCTGAGGTCGCGGGAACCCGCTCAGGGTTCCCGCCTAGTGCTAATCTCCGCGCCGCGATGCCGGCTTACGCGGTCAACAGCATGCTCGATCTCATCGGCGGGACGCCGCTCGTGCGGCTGCGCCACCTCGTCGAGCCCGGGATGGCCGACGTCTTCTGCAAGTGCGAGCAGTTCAACCCGGGCGGCTCCCTGAAGGATCGGGTGGCGCTCTCGATGATCGAGGCGGCGGAGCGCGACGGAAAGCTCACGCCGGGCGAGTCGGTGATCATCGAGCCGACCTCCGGCAACACCGGCGTCGGGCTGGCGCTGGTCTCGGCGGCCAAGCGCTATCGCCTCATCCTGACCATGCCCGACAACATGTCGCTCGAGCGGCGCGCGCTGCTCAAGGCCTACGGCGCGGAGCTGCACCTGACGCCGGCCGCGGCCGTCATGCGCGGCGCCGTCGAGCGCGCGGCATGAGCTGGCGGCCGACAACCCGCACGCCTTCATGCCGCAGCAGTTCAACAACCCGGCCAACGTCGCCGCGCACTACCGCACGACCGGACCCGAGATCGTCGCCCAGCTCGGGAACCGCAGCCCGGACGCCTTCGTGCACGGCGTGGGGACCGGCGGGACGATCACCGGCGTCGGGCGGGTGCTGCGCGAGCTGCGCCCCGACGTGCGCATCGTCGCCGTCGAGCCCGAGAAGAGCGCCGTCCTGACCGGCGGACCGCCGGGCGAGCACCGGATCGACGGCATCGGCGCCGGGTTCGTGCCGGCCATCCTCGATCGCTCCGTGCTCTCGGAGGTGCGGACCATCTCCGAAGGCGACGCCCAGCGGACCAAGCTGGCGCTGGCGCGGCGCGAGGGGCTGCTGGTCGGGATCTCGGCGGGCGCCTCGGTGAAGATCGCGCTCGAGATCGCCCGCGAGCTCGGCCCGGGCAAGACGGTCGTCACCATTCTCTGTGACACCGGCGAGAGGTACTTCTCGTCGGACGCCTACTTCGAATGAGCGCCGGGCCCTCAACCTCGAGCGTGCTGATTCTGGGCGCGGGCGGCCTCGGCTGCCCGGCGGCGCTCGCGCTCGGCGCGGCCGGCCTCACCCGGATCGGGATCGTCGACGATGACCGCGTCGATGCCAGCAACTTGCATCGCCAGGTTCTGTTCGCTGACGCCGACGTGGGCGAGCTGAAGGTGAGCGCTTTCGTGCGCACCCTCGCCCGTCGGTACCCTGCCCTGCGCGTCGAACCGCACGCCGTCCGCTTCGACGTGACCAACGCCGAGGCGCTGGTCCGCGCGTACGACATCGTGGTCGACGGGACCGACAACTTCGCGGCCAAGTTTTTGGCCAACGACGCGGCTGTGCTGGCCGGCAGACCGCTGGTGCACGGCGCCGCGGTCGCGCTGGGCGGGCAGATGCTGACCGTCCCGGGCGCGTGGACGGAGCCGGGGTCCGCCCGGCGGAGTCCTTCGCGGGAGGGGGCGGGAACCCTCCCAGGGTTCGCGCGTTTGACGGGCGGCCGCCCCTGCTACCGCTGCCTGTTCGAAGAGCCGCCCGCCGCGGGGGTCGGCCCCTCCTGCGCGGAGGCGGGGGTCCTGGGGCCGGTGCCCGGCGTCATCGGGGCCCTCCTGGGAGCGGAGGCCGCCCGGCTGGCCAAAGGTGAAACTCCCGCTTTCGTCGGGCGCCTGGTCCAGTATGATTCGCGTTCCATGTCGGTCCGGGCCGTCCGCTTCAACCCCAACCCGCAGTGCGCCGTCTGCGCCCCCGGAGCGCGAATCCACGCGCTCGCCGCAGCCGACTACCCTGCCGCTGAGTGTTTACCGCAATGACCACCGCCTCAGCCCCCATGAACAAGACCATCCCCTCCTACGTCGAAGGCCTCCGCTGCCGCGAGTGCGGCTCTGCCTATGACAAGGCGCCGATTCACGTCTGCGAGATGTGCTTCGGACCGCTCGAGGTCGCCTACGACTACGCGCGCATCGGCAAGGTGCTGACCCGCGCGGCGATCGAGGCGCGCCCCGCGTCGATGTGGCGCTACGCCGAGCTGCTGCCGCTCGACGGGCCGCCCGCCGTCGGCCAGCAGAGCGGGATGACGCCGCTCGTGCGCGCCGATCGCCTGGCCAAGCGGCTCGGCCTCAAGGAGGTCTGGGTCAAGAACGACGCCGTCTGCTATCCGACGCTGTCGTTCAAGGACCGCGTGGTGTCGGTCGCCGTGTCGAAGGCGATCGAGTTCGGCATCGGCACCATCGCCTGCGCGTCGACCGGGAACCTGGCCAACGCCACCGCCGCGCAAGCCGCGGCCGCTGGTCTGCCCGCCGTCGTCCTCGTCCCCTACGACCTCGAGCCGGCCAAGATCCTCGGCACCAGCATCTACGGCGCGCGCGTCGTCGGCGTCAAAGGGACGTATGACGACGTCAACCGCCTCTGCTCGGAGATCGCCGGCAAGTACGGCTGGGGGTTCGTGAACGTGAACCTCCGCCCGTTCTACGCCGAGGGCTCGAAGAGCTACGCCTACGAGATCGCCGAGCAGCTTGGCTGGCGGCTGCCGGCGCACGTCGTCGTTCCGATGGCGGGCGGCTCGCTCGTGACCAAGGTCGGCAAGGCGTTCGGCGAGTTCGAGAAGCTGGGCCTCGTCCCGGCCCCCGCGCGCAAGACGCGCATCCACGGCGCCCAGGCGGAAGGCTGCGCGCCGATCATCGACATGGTGCTCGAGAACCGCGATCATGTCCGGCCGGTGAAGACGCCGACCAGCATCGCCAAGTCGCTGGCCATCGGGAACCCGGCCGACGGCTTCTACGCGCGCCAAACCATCATCGGTTCCGGCGGCTGGGCGGCCAAGCCGAACGACGACGAGATCGTCGCCGCCATGCGGCTCCTCGCCGAGACCGAGGGGATCTTCACCGAGACCGCCGGCGGCGTGACGCTGGGCGCGGCGCTCAAGCTGATCGCCGGCGGGCAGATCGGCAGGGACGACGGCCCGGTGGTCATCTGCATCACCGGCAACGGGATGAAGACGCAGGACCCGCTGGTCGGCAAGCTGCCGACCCCGGCGCTCATCGGCCCCCGCCTCGGCGACTTCGACGATCTGCAAGCGACCTGGACCTAAGGAGACGACAGCTATGGCCACCATCCGTATACCGACGCCACTTCGCAAGCTGACGCAGGGCAAAGAAGAGGTCACCGCGACCGGCAGCACGATCGGCGCCTTGATCGCCAGCCTGGAGACCCAGTACCCCGGGATCAAGGAGCGGATCTGCGACGAGAGCGGTCAGGTTCGCCGCTTCGTCAACATCTTCGCCAACGACGAGGACATTCGCTTCCTCAAGAATCTCGAGACGACCGTCAAGGACAGCGACGAGATCTCAATCGTTCCGGCGATCGCCGGCGGATGAACGTCGCAGAGGTCCAACGCTTCGCGCGGCAGATCGCGCTCCCCGAGGTCGGCCCTGACGGACAGACGCGAATCGGCGCCGCGCGGGTGCTGGTGACCGGCGGCGGGCTGGTGGCAGAAACCGCCGCTTCGTATTTGACGGCCGCGGGCGTGGGCCAGGTGATCGCGCGCGCCGTCCCGCCGGCCGACGGCGACGCCTGGCTCGAGGCGCTGGCGGAGGTCGACCTCGTCGTGCGCGCGAGCTTCGACGACGACGCGATGCTGGGCGCGGCCAAGCGCCTCGGCCTGCCGGTGATCGTGGCGCGCGCGACGCCCGCGCAGGTCGACGTCATCTCGTTCCCGCGCCGGGCGCCCGCGCCCGACGCATCGCTGGACGTCCCGCCGCAGGCCGCCGAGTCGGCGGCGCCGGGCGCAGCCGAGGTGGTCGCCGGGACACTCGCCGCAGCCGAGGCGCTGGTCCGGCTCGCGCGCGTCGACGGCAATGTGGATGGGGGACGCATCCGGCATCTGCGCCTCCCGCTCGACGGCGGCGCGCCGCTGGCGCAGGAGCTCGGCGCGTCGTGAACGAGCCGATGGACGCCATCCGCCGCGCGCGGCTGCGGGTCGCCGAGCGCATCACCGATCTCATCGGCGACACGCCAATCGTGCGGCTGCACAAGTTCGAGCGCGATACGCCGGGCGTCGAGCTGTGGGCCAAGTGCGAGTTCCTCAACCCGGGCGGGTCGGTCAAGGATCGCGCCGCCTACCAGATGATCCGCGACGCCATCCGCACCGGCGCGCTCAAGCCGGGTCAGACGATCATCGACTCGACCAGCGGCAACACCGGCGTCGCTTATTCGCTGATCGGCGGCGCGATGGGGTTCCCCGTCACTTTGGTGATGCCGGGCAACGTTTCGTGGGCGCGGCGCAAGATCAGCGAGGCCTTCGGCACCACGCTGGTCTTCTCCGATCCGATGGAGGGCTCCGACGGCGCGATTCGCCTCTGCCGCAAGATGGTCGAGGAGAATCCGGGCCGCTACTTCTACCCCGACCAGTACTCGAACCTGTCGAACCCGCTCGGCCACTACAACACGACCGGGCGCGAGATTCTGGGAGCAGACCGAAGGGCGCGTCACCCACTTCGTCACCGGCATCGGCACCACCGGCACGGTGATGGGAACGGGACGACGCCTGAAGGAGTATCGCCGCGACATCGAGGTCTGGGCCGTCGAGCCGGCGGACGCGCTGCACGGCCTCGAGGGGCTCAAGCACATGGAGAGCTCGCTGGTCCCGGGCATCTACCACCCCGATGAGCTCGACGGCGTGCTGGCGATGGACACCGACGAGGCCTGGGACGTCTCCGACCGGCTGGCGAAGGAAGAGGGCCTCCTCGTCGGCCACTCGTCGGGCGCGTCGCTGGCGGGCGGGCTGCGCATCGCCAAGCGGCTGGTGGCCGCTGGCAAACCGGGCGTCATCGTCACGCTCTTCCCGGATCGCGCCGAGCGCTACTTCGAGGCGCCGGTGGTCCCCAAAGCAACGATCGCGGAGAAGTCGGCGACGTGAGCGAAATCGACGTTGGCGAGATGCCGCCGCCCCACCCCACCGCCTCTGCCGAGGCGCTGGCCGAGATGTACGCGCACGCGCGGCGCGACTACCCCAACGAATGCTGCGGCATCGTCTTCGGCCCCAAGGGAGCGCCGGCCGCCGACCGCGCCGTCGCCTGCGTCAACACGCAGAACGACCTGCACGCGCAGGATCCGGCGACGCACGTGCGCGACGCCCGCACCGCCTACAACCTCGGCGCGGGCGATCTGTTCAAGCTCGGCAAGAGCCTGCGGGGGGACGCGCCGGCCAAGATCATCTACCACTCGCACGTCGACGTCGGCGCCTACTTCAGCGACACCGATCAAGCCGCGGCCGTGATGGACGGCGAGCCCTCCTACCCCGTCGAGTACATCGTCATCGATGTCCGCAAGGACAGCGTCGGCGGCGCCGCGCAGTTCGCCTGGGATCCCGACCAGCATCGCTACGTCGAGGTCGGCCGCTACCCCGCGGGCTGACCCGCCGCCCATTTGACAGCGCCGGTAACGCCGCCGAGACTCGAGGCCTAGCTTTCGGGGAGGTCTTCCATGCGTGGCTCGCCCGTCCTCTTTTCGTTGGCCTTTGCCGCTCTCATTGCTGCGATCGGCCCTTCGTGTGACGAATCGAAGTGTTGCGAGCTGCCGCCAGGCGACAGCTCGAACACAACGAACGTCTGCGACAGCGCGTTCTTCACCGCCTGCGTTCACTCCTGCGGTGAGTCGAACACCACCGAGACAACGGCGGCCACCTGCTCCGCCGGTGTCTACAGCTGTGACAATTCGACGATCCCGGCCGTCGCCTGCGCGCAGACTTCTTGGACCGCCGCGCTGGCCTGCGGTCCTTGGGTCACCGGCCACGACTGCGGTCCGCAGTGCGGCGTCTGCGTCAAAGGTCTCTGGACCTGCGGCCCCTGCCCCGACGCATCATCAGATTAACTGGCCGACGCGGTTGACAGCCCTCGGACCGGCGCCGAGACTGCCTGTTCCCCCCCCGAGGAGGCTTTTCATGCGTGTCCCCCGCGCCCTCGTCTCGTTGTTGATCGCCGCGCCCTTGGCCTGCTTTTATGGCTGTGGCGGCTCGACTGATACCTCTGGCCAAGGCGGCAACTCTGCCACCGGCGGCAGCCCAGCGACCGGCGGTAACTCCGCGACCGGCGGCAACTCCGCGACCGGCGGCAACTCCGCCACCGGCGGCAACTCCGCCACCGGCGGCAGCTCCGCGACCGGCGGCAACTCCGCCACCGGCGGCAGCTCCGCGACCGGCGGCAGCTCCGCGGGCGGTGCCAGCGGCCACACGGGCGGCGCCGGCGGGCACGCCACAGGCGGCGCCGGCGGACACGCCACAGGCGGTGCCGGCGGTGCCGCAACCGGGAGCGGAGGCGCCGCTGGGCACGCCGCGGCCGGCGCCGGTGGACACGCCACCGGCGGAAGCACGGGGACAGGCGGCAGCGCGCCCGACGGCGGTGTCCCGCCCCAGACGATCACGACGGCAGGCGGCACCTGGAACCTCGCCTGGTCCGACGAGTTCAACGGCAGCGGCGCCCCCGACCCCTCGAACTGGGGCTACGAAAAAGGCTTCGTCCGCAACTCGGAGTTGCAGTGGTACCAGCCCGACAACGCGACGGTGGCCAACGGCGTGCTGACGATCGCCGCGCAGAAGGTCCACATCCTGAACCCGAACTACGTCTCCGGGAGCAGCGACTGGAAGACCAACCGCCAGTACTACGACTACACGTCGACCTCGATGACCACGTCGGGCAAGCACGACTGGCAGTACGGGCGGTTCGAGATGCGCGCGAAGATCGACATCCGCCAGGGGAGCTGGCCGGCGTTCTGGATCCTCGGCAGCGGCACCTCCTGGCCCGCCTCGGGCGAGGTCGACATCATGGAGTACTACGCCAACAAGGTGCTGGCGAACGTCTGCACCCCCGCCGGCAGCAACTGCACCTGGGACAGCACCAACCAGTCGCCCGCCTCGCTGGGGAGCACCTGGGGCGACAACTTCCACGTCTGGGCGATGGAGTGGGACGCCACGACCATCAACCTCTATCTCGACGACAAGATGGTGAACACCTACGCCGTCTCCACCGCCGGCACCGGGACGAGCAACCCCTACGACAACAAGAAGTTCTACGTCCTCGTCAACCTCGCCATCGGCGCCAACGGCGGCGACCCCAGCAACACCACCTTCCCGATCAGCTACCAGGTCGACTACGTCCGCGTCTATCAGAAGGCCAATTGAACCGAGGAGGTTCCCCATGCGCTTCAGCAATTTGCTCGTTCCGGTGTTCGCCGCCGGACTGGTCTCGGCGCTCGTCGGCGGATGCGGCAACGGCACCAGCGGAACCGCGACGGGAACGGGCGGGAGCGCTGCCACCGGGACCGGTGGCAGCGGAGGGATAAAGACAGGAACCGGCGGAAGCGTGGCCACAGGCGGTGCCGTCGGCGCGACCGGCGGTACGCCCGGCACCGGCGGTGCGCCCGGGATGGGCGGCGCGAAGAGCACCGGCGGCGCGATCGGCACGGGTGGCAGCGGCGCCATGACCAGCGGCTGCGGCGCGACACCGCCGGCGCTCGGCCCGTCGAACCCGCAGATGCTCAACGTGACCGACAGCAAGGGGACGGTCACCGCACGGCAGTTCTACGTGACGATCCCGAGCGACTACGACGCGACGAAGACCTACCGGCTGATCTTCGCCTGGCACTACGCGGGCGGGTCGGCGGCGACGCTGGCCGGGACCGGCTTTTCCGGCGGGTATTACGGCGTGCAGCCGAAGCTGCCGGAGGCGATCTACGTCGCCGCCCAGGGGCTCGAGAGCACGCCGGGCGACGCCACCACCACCGGCTGGCCCAACACCAACGGCGGCGACATTGCATTTTTGAACGCGATGCTGACCTGGTTGGAGTCGAACCTCTGCGTCGACACGACGCGCATCATGGCGACCGGAATGAGCTACGGCGGCATCATGTCCGACACGATCGGCTGTCAGATGCCCGACGTCTTCCGCGCCGTCGCCGTGATGTCGGGCTCGCTCTTCAGTACAGGCCGCGGCTCGACGTGCAAGAGCCACGACATCGCCGCCTGGATCACCCACGGCACCGCCGATCCGACGGTCGACATCTCGGGCGACGAGACCGCGCGCGATCAATTCTTGGCCGACAACCACTGCGGCACGACGAGCACCGCCGTCGACCCGTCCCCCTGCATGTCCTACGACGGCTGCGACAGCGGTTACCCGGTCGTCTGGTGCCCCGTCGACGGCGAAGGCCACACCATCCCCAGCTTCGCCGCCGGCGCCATCGCCACGTTCCTCGGCCAGTTCTAAGCGGCGGCGGCCGGCGCGCGACTCAGTTAAAGTACCTCCCGTGACTGCCCCCCTCTTCCTGCGCGCCTGTCGCGGTGAAACCACGGAGCGCGCGCCGCTCTGGCTGATGCGCCAGGCGGGGCGCTATCTGCCGGAGTACCGGCAGGTGCGCTCCGGCGTCAGCTTCCTCGAGCTCTGCAAGACGCCCAAGCTGGCCGCGGAGGTGACGCTGCAGCCGATCCGGCGGTTCGGGTTCGACGCCGCGATTCTCTTCTCCGACCTGCTGGTGCCGCTGGAAGCGATGGGCCTGGCGGTCGAGTTCACCGACGAGGGGCCGCGGCTGCCGGCGCCCGTGCGCACGGCCGCCGATCTCGGGCGGATCTCGCCCTTTGATCCGGCGGCCCGCACCCCGTTCGTCATGGAGACGATCAAGGCGGTCACGGCCGCGCTCGGGCCGGAGACGCCGGTGATCGGGTTCGCGGGCGCGCCCTTCACCGTCGCGACGTACGCGGTCGAGGGGAAGACCTCGAAGGCCTTCTCCGAGACGAAGCGCCTCTTCTACCAGCGCCCCGCCGACGCGCACCGACTGCTGTCGCTGATCGGCGAGGCGACGCGCGACTATCTGCTGGCGCAGATCCAGGCCGGCGCCGCGGCGGTGCAGCTGTTCGATTCGTGGGTCGGCGTTCTGTCGGCGGAGGACTTCGAGACGTTCGCGCTGCCGCCGACGCTGGCGCTGGTCTCCGCGCTGCGCGCCACCGGCGTGCCCGTCATCTACTTCGCCAACGGCGCCGCGTCGATCCTCGATCGCGTGGCGCGCGTCGGCGCCGACGTGTACGGCCTCGACTGGCGGCTGCCGATCGACGAAGGGCGCGCGCGGCTGGGCGACGCGCGCGCGGTGCAAGGGAACCTCGACCCCGCGGTGCTGCTCGGCCCGCCGGCCGAGATCGAGCGGCGCGCGCGCGACATCGTCCGCCGCGGCGGCAAGCGCGGTCACGTCTTCAACCTGGGACACGGGATCACCCCCGACGTGCCGATCGAATCGGTGACCGCGCTGGTGGCCGCCGTCCGGAGCGCCTGATGTCGGCGGCTCAGTCGAGTCCGGCGTCGCGCGCGCCCCTCGGCCTCATCGCGCTCAACCTGGGCGGTCCGGAGTCGCTCGAGGACGTGCGCCCCTTCCTGCAGCGCCTGTTCGACGATCCCGAGGTCCTCCAGATCAGGTGGAGCCCGCTGCGGAGGTTCGTCGCCTGGTCGATCGCCCGCTCGCGCGCGCCGTTCTCGCGCGACGCTTACGCGCAGATCGGCGGGCGCTCGCCGATCCTCGCCGAGACGACCGCCCAGGCGCAGGCCGTGGCCGACGTGCTGGCCGCCCGCGGGATCGCCAGCCTGCCGGTCGTCGCCATGGCCGCCTGGCACCCGCTGGCCGACGAGGCGCTGGCGACCCTGCGGGCGCGCGGCGTCGAGCGGGCGATCGCGCTGCCGCTCTACCCGCAGGAGTCGCGCACCACGACCGACTCGTCGCTCGCCCAGATCGAGGCGGCGCGCCAGTCGCGCCCGGGGCTCGGAGATCGCCGCCGTACGACGGTACCCGGACGCCGACGGCTACCTCCGCGCCGTCGTGGAGCGGATCGACGACGCGGTCGCCACGCTGCCACCCGAGCACGCCGCGACGGCGCCGGTGCTCTTCTCGGCGCATGGCCTGCCCGAGGACTACATCCGCAAGGGGGACCCCTACCTCGACGACATCCGCATCACCGTCGAGGCGGTCACGCGGCGGATGCGGCTCGGCGCCCGCGCCCGCCTCTGCTTCCAGAGCCGCGTGGGGCGCAAGCGCTGGCTCGGCCCGGCGACCGAGACGCTGCTCGACGAGCTCGGCGCCGCCGGAACGCGCGCCGTCGTCGTCGTCCCCATCGCCTTCACCGGCGAGCACATCGAGACCCTGCAGGAGATCGACATCCTCTACCGCGAGCGCGCCGAGAAGGCCGGCATCGTCCACTTCGCCCGCGCCCGCACCGTCGGCACGCACCCCGCGTTCATCGCCGCGCTGGCCGATCTGGCAGAAGCCGCCGCCCGAGAGCGCGGCTGGATCTAAGCGTGCGCGTCGCGGTGATCGGCGGCGGCATCTCCGGGCTGACGGCCGCGCACCTGCTGGTCGGCGCCGGGCACGACGTGGCGCTGGTCGATGACGCGGCCGAGCCGGGCGGGCTCATCGCCGGCGCGCGCGTCGACGGATTTCTGTGCGAGCGCGGGCCGCAGGCGGTGCTCGACGGGTCCGAGGCGGTGCGGGCGCTCATCACCAGCGCCGGTCTCGAGGCCCGGATCGTCCGCGCGCTGCCCGCTTCGCGCCGCCGCTCGGTCTACGTCGCCGGAAGGCTGCGTCCGTTTCCCGCCAGCCCGCCCGCGTTGATCAAGACGAGCCTCCTCAGCGCGCGTGGCAAGCTGCGGCTCCTGCGCGAGCCGTTCGTCGGACGCCGAGTCGAAGCTGACGGCGACGACGACGAATCGGTGTTCGACTTCGTGGCGCGCCGGTTCGGGACCGAAGCGGCCGAGCGCGCGGCGGGCCCCGCGCTCATCGGCGTCTACGCCGGCGACGCGGCGGCGCTGTCGGTGCGGGCGGCGTTGCCGCGCCTCGCCGCGCTCGAGCGCGAGCACGGCAGCGTCCTGCGGGGCATGTTTCGCACCCGCGGGACGAGCCGGCTCGGTCGTCCCGTTACGTTCCCCGAAGGCCTCGGCGAGCTGCCGCGCGCGCTCGGCGCGGCGCTGGGGGCGCGACGGCGCGTGGCACGCGCGACCGGGCTCGAGCGGCGCGCAGGCAGCTGGACGATCGCGCTCGACGGGGGGATGTCGCTCGAGGCCGAACGCGTCGTCCTGGCCACCCCGGCCGCTGCGACCGCCGCGCTGCTCGCGCCACACGCGGCCGCCGCTGTCGCTGCGCTGCGCGCCGTCCCGCACGCACCCGTCGCCGTCGTCTGCCTCGGCTTCCGCGCCGCTGACGCCGGCGCGCTGGGGATGGATCTCGACGCCTACGGGTTCGTGGCGGCGCGCGGCGAAGGGATCTCCCTCCTCGGTTGCCAGTACGACTCGTCGGTCTTTCCCGGGCGCGCGCCCACGGGCGGCGTGCTCCTGCGTGCGCTCTGCGGCGGAACTTTCGATCCGGCGCTGGTCGACGCCGACGACGCCACGATCGTTGGACAGGTGCTCGGCGATCTCCGCCGCGTCGCCGGGCTCCGGCGCGAGCCCGACGTCGCCCAGGTGTGGCGCGCGCGCCCCGGCATCCCGCAGTACGATCGCGCGCACCTCGCGCGCGTCCGCGCCGTCGACGAGGCCCTGACGCGCCTCCCCGGCCTGTCGCTGCTCGGGCACGCCCTGCGCGGCGTCGGCGTGAGCGCCTGCATCGGGGCCGCGACCGCCCTCGTCCGCGACATCGGAGCTTGATTCTCGGCCCAGGCCGCCCGATTCTCGTGCCGAGGAGGTGAACATGCGCGCCCTGAGAAATCTGTTCGCATTGGCCGTGATCGTCGCCGTCCTGGGCGGCGGCGCGCTGGTGGCGTTTCGCATCGCCCGACAGAAGCCGTCGACCCCCGAGGAGATCAAACCGAACCTGATGGCCGTCAGCTCCGCCGGCTCCTACCTCTACGCCGCGCGCGCCGGACAGCATCTGGTCCTCTTCGACACCGGCGCTGACCCGGCGGGCAATCCGGTCGACATCGCGCTCGCGGCCCTGCATGCCGGGCGCGGCGACGTCTCCGACATCTTCCTCACCCACGCCCACGGCGATCACACGGCGGGCGCGAGCGGCCTTAGCGGCGCGCGCGTGCATCTCGGCCAGGGGGACGTCCCCTTCGCCGAAGGTCGCGCCCCCTGGGACAGCCTGCTGCTCCGGGTGATGAGCAAGGGGATGGGAGCGCCCTCCATCAATGTCAGCAGTCCGCTCGACGGCGTGCAGGTCGTCGATCTCGGCGGCGGAAAAACCGTGAAGGCGATCCCGGTGCCCGGTCACACCCCCGGCTCGTACGTGTTCCTTTACGACGGCGTCCTGTTCACCGGGGACACGGCGATCTTCAAGCAGGGGCGGCTCGACCGCGGACCGGGCCTCTTCGACAGCAACAGCGACCAGGTGAAGGCGTCGGTGACGGCGCTCAAACAGCAGCTGGCCGGCGCCGAGCTCGAGGCGGTCTGCACGGGGCACGGCGGCTGCACGCCGCTCGGCCTCGGACGCACGCTGTTCGACGACTTCGTCGGCCGGGTCGGCGGCTGAGCGTGCATCTCCCGATTTTTCCTGCCTTCCAGATCCTGGTCGCGCTGCTGGCCGTCGGTGGCTCGCCGCAGCGCACGCCGACGCCCGACGAAGCGCGCCTCTTCGACGAAGGGACGCACGCCCTCGCGGCCGGCGACGCGCGCGCGGCCGAGAAGGCCTGGCGGGCCGGCTACGAGATCGCCCACGATCCGGCCTTCCTGGTCCACCTCGGCGAGGCCGAGGAGAAGGCCGGCGAGACGGCCGAGGCGGTGGAGAGCTATCGCCGCTATCTGCGCGAGGCCCCCGACGCCTCCGACCGCGCCGACATCGAGCAGCGGCTGGCCCGACTCGCTCCGGCGGCGCCTGCGCCTGCCCCGGCGCCGAAGGTAGAGACCCCCGGCGAGTTCGGCGGCACGCCGCCGGCGAGCCCGCCGGTGCCCGGCGCGGTACCGCCCGCCGCGGCGACGCCGGCCGCGAACGCCGCCCGCGCCGACGCGGAACACCCGGCCGGCCAGGAGCAAGAGGACTCGGGCTGGAACCGCTACAACACCACCGCGGTCATCGCCTCGGGCGTCACGCTTGCGCTCCTCGGGACGGCGGCCTTCTACGGCGCCGAGGCGAGCTCCAAGGAGGGGGACATCAACCGCCTGGTCACGTTCCGTTTCCCGCCGCCGCAGTACTCCTCGGTCGCGGCCACGTACACGAGCGACCTGGCTGACGGACGAAGCGACGCCCACACGTCCAAGATCCTGTTGCTGACGGCAGCTGGAACGGGGCTCGTCGCCGCGGTCTTCTTCGTCCTCGACGCCGTCCGGACGCCGTCCGAGCCCGCGCCAGCAGCGCCGGTTCTCCCGGCCGTCTCCGTCTCGATCGCGCCGACCGGAAGCGGATTCGGCGCCCAGGGAGCTTGGTCATGGCGGTTCTGAGAGCTCGCGCCAGGATGTTCTGGACGGTGGTCCGGCTGGCCCTGCTGTTGCTCGCCATGGCGCGCTTGACGGCCTGCTTCAACCCCACGCAGCCCGGTTGCGCCTTCTCCTGCGCCGGTGACGGAATCTGTCCGTCCGGTTACAGCTGCGGCAGCGACCTCATCTGTCACCGGGACGACGGTCAAGGAACCTGCTCCATCCAGACCGACGCCGCCACCTCCGACGCGCGGGCCGACGCCAAGTCGGACGCCAGGTCAGATACCAAGTCCGACGCGACCTCCGACGCGACCTCCGGGCAGTAAGACCCGGAGCGCTTTTCGCGTGGAGCCTGCCCGGCTCCCGT
This sequence comes from uncultured Pseudomonadota bacterium, assembly GCA_963819375.1. Lineage (GTDB taxonomy): Bacteria > Myxococcota_A > Polyangia > Fen-1088 > Fen-1088 > JADGRB01. The sequence continues at coordinate 1,648,159 of CAWFVU010000002.1, forward strand.
ATAGACTCCCGCGCGGAAACCACCATGGGCGTTTTCGACATGTTCTCGAAGGAGCGGTCGCGCGAGCGGAACGCCAGCCGCGCCATCAACAAGTACGCCCAGTCGCCCGACCGCCTGAAGGCGATGCAGACGCTGCTCGGCGACGGATCGCCCGAGGCGCTCTACGCGGTCATGCGCCGCTTCGGCATGCTCTACGACAAGACGATCGACGACGAGCAGGAGAAGGAATACCTGTTCGACAGCCTGGTGGAAAAAGGGGGCGTGGTTCTGGAGCCGCTCAAGAAGTACCTGCTGGCGGCAGAATCAATCTCCTGGCCGCTGCGCGTGCTCGACAAGGTGGTGGCGACCAAGGATGAGGTCGTCGACGTGCTCGCCGAGGTGATGAAGCGCCACGAGCCCGGCTACGAGCGCGATCCCACCAAGAAGATCCAGCTGCTGACCCACCTCGGCGGGGTCAAGAGCCCGCGCGTGCCGTCGCTGGTGGCCCCCTACCTCGCCGACATGGACATGGGCGTGCGCTACGCCGCCGCCGAGGCGCTGCTCACCCAGGGGGACGAGGGAGTGGCGAGCGAGCCCCTGCTGAACGTCTTCGTCTCAGATCAGGAGGAGAGCCTGCGCCTCCGCATCCGGATCGCCGACGGCTTCGCCGAGCTCGGATGGTCGCTGGGCGACAAGCGCGCCGAGGTAGAGAAGCGCCTCCCCGACGCGTTCACGATCGAGGGCCGCGGCAAGGAGCCGGCGCGCATCAAGAAGAAGCCGGCCCCGAAGGAATGAAGACAGCCCGAAGGAATACGACAGAAGGATTAGAGGTAAGGACGACACGTGCCGAAACGGACCGACATCAAGACCGTCATGCTGATCGGGTCGGGCCCGATCGTGATCGGGCAGGCCTGCGAGTTCGACTACTCGGGGACCCAGGGGGTCAAGGCGCTCAAGGAAGAGGGCTACCGGGTCGTGCTGGTGAACTCGAACCCGGCGACGATCATGACCGACCCCGAGATGGCCGACCGCACCTACGTCGAGCCGCTGACCGTCGAGGTGCTCACCAGCGTCATCGAGCGCGAGCGCCCGGACGCGCTCCTGCCGACGCTGGGCGGGACAGACGGCGCTGAATCTGGCGCTCGAGCTGCACAAGGCCGGCGTGCTCGCCGCCTACGGCGTGAAGCTGATCGGCGCGCAGGTCGCGGCCATCGAGAAGGCGGAGGACCGCCAGCTGTTCAAGGAGGCGATGGCCAAGATCGGCCTCGACGTCCCGATCTCCGGCTACGCGCACAGCCTGGAAGAGGCGCGGACGATCCAGGCGCAGATGGCGGCCGAGACCGGCGTCGCCTACCCGGTGCTGCTGCGGCCGTCGTTCACGATGGGCGGCTCGGGCGCGGCGATCGTCTGGAACGCCGAGGAGTTCGACAGCAAGGTCGCCTGGGGCCTGGCGCAGAGCCCGCGCGGCGAGGTGCTGGTCGAGCAGTCGGTGCTCGGCTGGAAGGAATACGAGCTGGAGGTGATGCGCGATACGAAGGACAACGCGGTCATCATCTGCTCGATCGAGAACTTCGATCCGATGGGCGTCCACACCGGCGACTCGATCACCATCGCGCCGGCGATGACCCTCACCGACAAGGAGTACCAGATCATGCGGGACGCGGCGCTGGCCGTGATCCGCGAGATCGGCGTGGAGACCGGCGGGTCGAACATCCAGTTCGCGATCAACCCGGAGAACGGGCGGATGATCGTGATCGAGATGAACCCGCGCGTCTCGCGCAGCTCGGCGCTGGCGTCGAAGGCGACCGGGTTCCCCATCGCCAAGATCGCCACCAAGCTGGCCATCGGCTACACGCTCGACGAGGTCCCCAACGACATCACGCGCGAGACGCCGGCCTGCTTCGAGCCGACCATCGACTACGTCGTCACCAAGATCCCCCGCTTCGCGTTCGAGAAGTTCCCCGGCGCCGACGACGAGCTCGGCCCGCAGATGAAGTCGGTCGGCGAGGTGATGGCGATCGGGCGCACGTTCAAGGAGAGCTTCGGCAAGGCGCTCCGCTCGATGGAGATCGGCCGCGCCGGGTTCGACCTCGAGAACCCGCCGCCGCTGGAGGAGCTGCGCCGGCGGATCGTGCGCCCGGGCCCCGACCGCCTCTGGCAGCTCGCCGAGGCGCTGCGCGCGGGGCTCTCGGAGGCGGACGCGTTTCAGCTGACCAAGATCGACCCCTGGTTCCTGCGTCACCTCGGCCAGATGGTCGCCGCCGACGAGGGGGCCCGGATCGCCGGCGCCGCCAAGGGCGCGGCCATGCTCGACGACGCGGCTGGCTTGCTGCGGCTCAAGCAGCACGGCATCTCCGATCGGCGCCTCATGAAGCTCGCCGGCGTGTCGGAAGAGGAGGTCCGCCAGGCGCGCATCAAGCACGGCGTCCGCCCGGTCTTCAAGCGGGTCGACACCTGCGCCGCCGAGTTCGAGGCGCAGACGCCCTACCTCTACTCGACCTACGAAAACTCCTTCGAAGAGACGGCCGACGGAAAGCCCGTCAGCCGAAAATGAGGGGCGGCCCACGGGCAAGAAGAAGATCGTCATCCTCGGCGGCGGCCCCAACCGGATCGGCCAGGGGATCGAGTTCGACTACTGCTGCGTCCACGCGGTGCAGGCGCTGCGCGAGGACGGCTACGAGACCATCATGGTCAACTGCAACCCCGAGACGGTCTCGACCGACTACGACACCTCCGACCGGCTGTACTTCGAGCCGCTCACTCGCGAAGACGTGCTCGAGATCGTCGACGCCGAGAAGCCCGACGGCGTCATCGTCCAGTTCGGCGGGCAGACGCCGCTGCGCCTGGCGGTGCCGCTCATGAACGCCGGCGTGAAGCTGCTCGGCACCAGCGCCGACGCCATCGACCGCGCCGAGGATCGCCAGCGCTTCGGCGAGCTCATCAAGAAGCTCGGCCTGCGCGTCCCCGCCTGGAAGACGGCCTACGGCCTCGCCGAGGCCTACGAGGCGGCCCGCGAGATCGGCTACCCGGTGATGGTGCGCCCGTCGTACGTCCTCGGCGGCCGCGCGATGGAGATCGTCCACGACGAGTCGGGCCTGGAGAAGTTCGTGCTCACGGCGATGGAGGCCTCGCGCCGCGAGAGCCTCAAGTCGCGCGCCGACGAGAAGGAGGCGCCGATCCTGATCGACCAGTTCCTCCCCGACGCCATCGAGGTCGACGTCGACGTGGTCGCCGACGGCACCGACGTCATCGTCGGCGGCGTGATGGAGCACATCGAGGAGGCCGGCATCCACTCGGGCGACTCGGCCTGCTGCCTGCCGCCCTACTCGCTGGCCGCCGAGACGGTCGAGGCGATCAAGACGCAGGCCCGGGCGCTGGCCCGCGAGCTCGGCGTGCGCGGCCTCATGAACGTCCAGTTCGCCGTCCCGCGCGACGGGCGCGGCATCTTCATCCTGGAGGTGAACCCGCGCGCCTCGCGCACGGTGCCGTTCGTCTCCAAGGTGACCGGCGTGCCGCTGGCCAAGGTGGCGGCGCGCATCGCCGTCGGCCGCACGCTCAAGGAGATGGGGATCCGCGAGGTGACGCCCAAGCACATCGCGGTGAAGGAGGCGGTGTTCCCCTTCGCCAAGTTCGCCGGCGTCGACACGCTGCTCGGCCCCGAGATGCGCTCGACCGGCGAGGTGATGGGGATCGACACCAGCTTCGCGGCCGCCTTCGGCAAGAGCCAGATCGGCGCCGGCACGCGGCTGCCCATGCGCGGCACGCGCCTTCATCTCGGTGCAGGACAGCGACAAGACGAACGCCGTCGCCGTCGCCAAGGGGCTCGTCGACCTCGGCTTCGAGGTGCTGGCCACCCGGCGGCACGCACGACTTCCTGCGCGCGCAGGGGATCGCCGTCGAGCGCGATCAACAAGGTGCGCGAGGGGCGCCCCCACTGCGTCGACCGCATCCTCGACGGCGGCATTCACCTGGTCATCAACACGACCGCGGGCGCCGAGGCGATCAAGGATTCGTTCCCCATCCGCCGCAACGCGCTCTTGAAGGGGATCCCCTACTACACGACGATGTCCGCCGCGCGCGCCGCCGTGGGCGCGATCGCCGAGCTGCGCGCCGGCAAGATGCGCGTGCGGTCGCTGCAGGAGTACCAGGCCGAGGGAGACAAGGGAGACAAGGTGGACAAGGTGGACAAGGTGGATTGGAAGGCAGGTTCGTAGCAATGGCCAAGTTCCCGATGACACCGCGCGGGCAGAAGGCCCTGCGGGACGAGCTCAAGCGGCTGCGCGAGGTCGAGCGCCCCAAGAACGTGCTCGACATCGAAGAGGCGCGCGCCCACGGCGACCTGAAGGAGAACGCCGAGTACCACGCCGCCAAGGAGCGTCAGGGATTCATCGAGGGCAGGTCGCGCGACATCGAATCTATTCTTGCTCAGGCCGAGGTGATCGATCCGACCAAGCTGTCCGGCAGCAAGGTGGTGTTCGGCGCGACGGTGAAGCTGACCGACACCGACAGCGGCGAAGAGGTGACCTACATGGTCGTCGGCGACCACGAGGCCGACATCAAGGCCGGCCGCATCGCCGTCTCCGCGCCGCTCGCGCGCGCCATGATCGGCCGCGAGCGCGGCGAGTCGGTCACGCTCAAGACCGGCAAAGGGACGCGCGAGTACGAGATCTCCGACGTCCGCTTCGTCCCCGCGACCTGATCGCGGCCGAGCGCCCGGGCGGAGCGCCTCGCGTGAAGCGTCTAGTGATCGGCGGTCGCGTCGGCCGCGCCGCCGTCGTGGCCCACGTTGCCGGCGACCCCCGCCGTGGAGCCACCCTGGCCGCCGCTCGCGCCAGCCGCGCCACCCACACCCGTCGCACCGGCCGTGCCCCCCAGCCCGGTCGCCCCGGCTGCGCCGCCCGCTCCCGCCGCGCCACTGGCTCCCGCTGCGCCGCCCATGCCGGCTGCTCCGCCCGCTCCGCCGTGACCAGCCGTTCCGCCCGTGCCGGGCGTCGGGACAATGGTGCTCCCCGGAGCCACGCAGCGCCCCCCCTCGGTCGTCTGCCCGGTGGACGAGCACATGCCGCTCGAGCAGTCGCTGTTCTGGACGCAGCGACCGCCGAGCCCCTGCGTGCAGGCGAATCCGGCGAGGCCAGCAAAAAAAGACGCGACCAAAATCGAACGGAGACGAAAAGAGATCCGACGCATGAGAGGTCGCTCAGTTACCACGCACCCACCTGACTGTCTATGGCCGATACCTTGAGGTACGTTCCAAGCATGCGTGCTTCGATTCGGCGGGCCCTCCCCCAGGTTGCCTGGATCGTCGCCTGGATCGTGGCGGCGGTCGTCGCCACGGGCGTCCGAGCGGAGGCGGCCCCGAGGCCCGCAGCCGACCCTTCCAAGCCGGCCAAGCCTTCCAGGAAGCCGGCCGCCTCGGCCGCCGAAAAGGAGGCTCAGGCATTCCTCATCACCGTGACCAGCCTGCTTGGTCCCGTCGCGGTGAGCGCCAACCTGGCCGACTGGACGTCGATCACCGACGTGACGCCTGAGCACACCGGCCAGCGAACCGGTGCGGACAAGACGCTGGCGGCGCTGGCCGGCTCGAAGCTCATCATCGAGAAGACCAAGGCGCTGCTGAAGAACAGAAAGCAGCTCGACGAGGAGACAGCGCGACAGCTCGAAAAGCTGTTGCTCGGTGCGGCCGAGAGCCCGGGGACCATCCCGGAGGTGGTGGCGGCGCGCGTGGAGGCGGAGGCGCACCAGTCGAGCATCCTCGACGGCTTCACGTTCTGCGCGACGCCGCCCGGCAAAGGAGAAAAAACGGGCGCCTGTGCCCACCCGATGACCGCCAACCAGATCGACGACATTCTCCGCAAGTCGCGCGATCTCCCCGAACGGCTGCGCGTCTGGACGGCGTCGAAGGAGATCGGGCGCCCGCTCAAACCAGGCCTCGTCGAGCTCGTCAAGCTGCGCAACCAGGTGGCGCGCGAGATGGGTTACCACTCGTACTTCGCGCTGCAGGTCGCCGACTACGGAATGACCGTCGATGAGATGATGAAGCTGCTCGACGAGGCGCTCGAGACCACCAAGCCGCTCTTCGACGGGCTCCACTGCTTCGCCAGGTACGAGCTGGCGGCGCGCTTCAAGCGGCCGCCGCCGCGGCTCATTCCGGCGCACTGGCTGGGAAATCGCTGGGCGCAGAGCTGGCCCGGCCTCGTCGAATCGGCCAACCTCGACCCGCTGTTCAAGGGAGCGACGGCAGAGAGCATCGTCAAGAGCGCCGAGAACTTCTACGTGTCGCTCGGCTTCCCCAGGCTGCCGCCGGCGTTCTGGGAGCGCTCGGACCTCTACCCCGTGCCGACGGGCGTCGCGCGCAAGAAGAACGCCCACGCCTCCGCCTGGGACATCGATCGCGCGGGCGACGTCCGCTCGCTCATGAGCGTCGAGCCGAACGCGGAATGGTTCGACGCCGCCCACCACGAGCTCGGCCACATCTATTACTTCCTGTCCTACGACCGGCCGGAGGTTCCCTACCTGCTGCGGGACGGCGCCAACCGCGCGTTTCACGAAGCGGTGGGCGAGCTGGCCAAGCTGGCCAGCCAGCAGACGCCGTACCTGGTGAAGGTCGGGGTGATGCCCGAGGGGAAGCAGCCCGACCCGACCGAATGGCTGCTCCAGTCGGCGCTCGACTCGATCGTGTTTCTCCCCTTCTCGGCCGGCACGATGAGCCACTTCGAGCACGATCTCTACGAAGAGGAGCTCCCGCCGGCCGAGTGGCAGCAGCGGTGGTGGGACGACGTCGCGACATTTCAAGGCGTGGTGCCGCCGGGGAGCCGCGAGGGGGATCTCTGCGACGCCTGCACCAAGACGCACATCAACGACGATCCGGCCCAGTACTACGACTACGCGCTGGCGACGATGATCAAGTTTCAGCTCCACGATCACATCTGCACAAAGATCCTCAAACAGGACGTGCGGGCCTGCGACTATTCGGGCAACAAGGAGGTCGGCGCGTTCTTGAAGGGGATCCTCTCGCTGGGCGCGACGCGTGACTGGCGGACGGTCATCAAGGACGCGACCGGCGAGGCGATCTCGCCGCGCGCGATGATGGCCTTCTACCAGCCGCTGGTCGACGTGCTGGGCAAGCGCAACGAAGGCCGGGACTGCTCGCGGTGATCGGCCCGCGCTTCGCCGCCGCGCTCGGGCTGGTGCTGACCGCGCTCAACGGCCCACCGACGCGAATACGGACGCCTGGGAGGGTTCCGGCGCCATCGCGCGTCGAGCTGACCCGGGCCGAGCCCGGCCCGGTTCACGCGCATGCGCCGGGCACGGCACCGCTGCCGCCCATCGGGGTCCCTCCCCCTGCCGCGCCGCCCGCCGAGCGTGAGCGCGGCGTGGCGCTGGGCCTCTTCGCCGAGGACGTCAGCTTCTCGTACGGGCCGCTGCTGGCCGAGATCGTCGCGCTCGGCGCCACGCACGTCGCGCTGGTGGTGCCGCTCTACCAGACCGACGGCGCCAGCGTGGAGCTCGGCCTCGACACCCGCTTCTCCCCCACCCTCGACACCGTGGCCGAGACCGCCCGCGCGGCGAAGCGCGACGGTCTCGAGGTCACGATCTTCCCCATCGTTCGGCTGTCGGCGCCGCGCGCGGGTGAGTGGCGCGGCACGCTGGCGCCGCGCGATCGCGACGCCTGGTTTCGAAGTTACGGTGACAAGCTGGGCGATCTGGCCGGCGTCGCCGCGATGACCGGCGCCAAGCGGCTGGTCGTCGGCAGCGAGCTGTCGACGCTCGACGGCGACCTCGATCGCTGGCGCCCCCTCATCGAGAAGGTTCGTGCCGTCTTCGGCGGCAGGCTCGTCTACTCGGCCAACTGGGATCACTACAAGAACGCGCCGCTCTTCGACCTCTGCGACGAAGAGGGGATCTCGGGCTACTTCAACCTCCGCGACGCCAAGGCCCCCGACGACGACGCGACGGCCGAGGCGGGCTGGCGGCGGGTGCGGCAAGAGCTCGAGGCCTGGCGGGTTGGACGCTCGGCCCCCTTCATCTTCACGGAGCTTGGCTACCGCTCGCGCGCCGGCGCGACCGCGACGCCCTGGGACGAAAGCCCCGGCGGCAAGCCCGATCCCGACGAGCAGCGCCGCGGCTTCGCCGCCTTCCGCCGCGCCTGGACCGGCTCGGCGATCCTCGACGGGGTCTACATCTGGAACTGGTACGGCTACGGCGGCCCCGCCACCACCAGCTACACGCCACGCGGCAAGCCCGCCGAGGCAGAGGTCCGCGCGCTCCTAGAAAGTCTCTAAGGCACGCTCGCGTGGACGGAGCGCGGCCCGAGAGTTTTTAACGGGCGATTGCTCGCGTGGACGGAGCGCGGCCGGGGGCCCCCGCGTAGGTCCAGCTGCGCGCGGTGGATTTTCGCCGCGCGGAGTCCTTCGCGGGGGGCACGGGGACCCTCCCAGGGTCCCCGTACTTATTGATTCATCGCGCCGGCGGTGACGAGCGCGCCGATCGAGGTGAAGGCGGTCAGCGGCAAGGTGAGATCCATCGTCCAGATCTTGCCCACGCCGTCACCACCCGCGGTGAAGACGAGCGGGATCGGCCCGCTGCCGCCGCGGGCGACGGCCGCCAGGCGCGGGCTGGCGCCGAGCGTCCCGACCAGCCCCAGGACCGGGGCCAGGTCGAAATAGTAGAAGCCGTCGCGCCCCTTGGCCCCCGTCTCGGCCTCGGTGAACGACGCGCTCTTGGTGAGCGCCGCCGCCTTGCCCGAGGCAATGGCTGCGAGGCGCGCCCGCGCGTCCCGACCGAAGGTGACCAGCATCCGGGTCCCCGCCGCCGCCTGGTAAAGGTCGAACCCCGACCCGAACCACTTGCGGATCTCGGGGCTGTCGAAGGCGCTGTCCTTCTTGATCGTGATCCGGAAGTGGATCGCCTTGGCCTTGCCGACGCTCTCGCGCTTGGAGGTCCAGTCGAACATCGCCGCTGAGTTGCCCATCTGCGCCCGGAGCAGCGCGGACGTCGCCGCAGTGTCCATGCGGCCGAGCGCCCCGCCGACCTTGCCCGCGGTCGCCGCGTCCTTGAGGGGCGTGGAGAACGCCCCGGTGAAGTAGGGCGCCTCCTTGGTCGTCGCCATGATCCCCGACTGTCCGCCCACCATACCGGCCAGGAAGGCGTCGTAGTACACGAGCGCCGCGGCCGCCCCCTTGGTCTTGTCTGCCGCCAGCCGGTCGCGGTAATGCCCGAGGATCTGCTTCCAGAACGTCCCGATGCTCATGGCACCGATCATCACCGGCGCGCCCGCGCCGCCCAGGATCGTCCGGTCGATCTCGAACGGACGCACCTCCCTCGCCGTCGCCTCCAGCATCGTCCCCGGGCGGGCCATGAGGCGCGCCCGCAAGATGAGCCCGCGCGCCGGATCGAGCGCCAGCCCGATCTCGATCCGCTCGGCGTCTCCGACGAGGCCCAGCATCGTCCCGAAGGTCTCGTAGACGTAGCTGTCGGGCGTCATGAAGGAGGTCTGCGCCGTCTGCATCTGGCGCATCTGATCGAGAAACGCGGCGATGGCGCTCTTGACGTCAGTCCCGTGCGCGCGGGCGATCGCCTCGGGATAGATCGTCGTGGTGGCGTCGTCGGAGCTCGTGTGGCGTGCTTCCAGCGCCAACATCGTTCCGCGCGCCATCGCGTCCACCTCGTCACCCATGACCACCACGGCCCCGGCCCGGTAGACCCAGCCCTGCGCCTTGCCGGTGGCGTCCACCAGCTTCGTCAACGGCCCGCTGATCATGACCGGCTTGCCCAGCGCCGCGATCAACTTCTCGGCTTCGGCCGGGCCACGCGCCGGGATCGCCAGCACGACGCCGCTGCGCCCCTTGTCGTCGAGCGCGACCACGACCGCGCCGCAGGGGCTCGCGAGATCGAGGTTGGTCGCCACCTCGGGGGCGAGGCCTGCCTCCGACAGCAACATGTCGCGCACCCCTTCCGCGGTCATCGGAATCGGCACCGCCGAACCGACCAGCTTCACGCCGTTCGCCAGCAGGCGCTCGAACGAGCCGACGGAGACGGTCGCCATCTGATAGGGGCGCGCCGAGGCCGGCGGCAGGAGCGTGACCGGAGGAATGACCGCCGGCCCGGGCGCCTGCACCACCGCCGTGACCGGCGCCGCCGAGGCGGCCGTTTTCGGCGCAGGCGCCGTGGCCGCACAGGCCGTCGCCAGCACGCAAAACAGGATCACACCCCTTCCGACGGGCTCGATCATGCCGGGACGATACCCGCAGGTAAGCCACGCCCCTAGCATTTTTCCGAGCGCGAGGTTGCGGGGACGGGCCACGCTTGGTACCGTCGGGCGAGATGTCGCGACCGGCGCGAGCCCGACTGATCTGCAGCGCGGCGGCTGCGCTGCTCGCCGGTGCGCTCGGGGGGGCCTGTGGAAGCTCACCGCCGACGGACAAGAACTTCGGGACCGATCTCGGCGCCGACTTCCGAGCGCCGATCATCGACGCCGGCTCGGACGGAGACATGAACGTGACGCCGGAGGCGTCCGTCGACGGACCTGCCACCGACGGCACGACCGGCACCGGCGGCACGACTGCCACCGGCGGGGCCTCGGGCACCGGCGGCACGACTGCCACCGGCGGAGCGACCGGCACCGGCGGTACGACTGCCACCGGCGGCACGACGGGCGCCGGCGGCGCGGCTGGAAACGTCGGGGCGGCCGGCGCAGGGGCATAGGGGAATGAAGGGCATGGACATCAGGCCCGATTTGGTCGAAAAAAGATCCTAGAGGAACCGATGCAGGTCGTTTGCGCTACGTGCCAGCTCAGCTTCGATGCGCCCGAGGGAGCGACGGGCCTGGTCTGTCCGATCTGCCGCGGCCCGCTACGGCCGCAGGCGACCGCTGGAAGCGAGGGCGACGGCGGCAGCAAAACGGCGCACGACTGGAGCGGCGGTGATCTCGACGATCTCGATCGCCATCCTGAGCGCGCCGGCCGTTTCCGCGCGGGTCGAGGTGCTCGGCGCGACTGGCGACGAGGCCGTGGGCGAGGTTCACCTGCTGGCGGGCGGTGTCTCGGACTCGATCTACCAAGGGAAGGCGACTGACGACGCGCTCGATCGGCTCCGGGCAGACAAGCCGACCCGATTCCGCGTGGAGCAGCGGCTCCCCAACCCGCTCGACGGCAACCTGAGCGAGCCGGGACCCGAGACCGGGACGCTCGACGGTCGCGCGCTGGCGCACCTCATGCGCTACTGCGAGGACTACGTCATCAGCTGCGCCATCGACGTGTGGCGCGGCAACGAGACGGCGCGCGTGGAGTACAAGCGCGGCGAGATCAGCGGCGTCACCGTCGGGGGCATCGATGCCCCCGAACGGCTCGCCGAGGTGATGCAGTGGTCGTCGGGCAACTACCGGCTGGTCGTGCCCGAGTTCAAGCTGCCGGCCACCGCGCCCAAGCGCGCCAAGTCGTCGACGGCCACGCCAGCGCCGGTCCCGGCCCCCGCGCCGTCGGCGCAGGCCGCGCGGAACGCCAGCTCCACCAAGACCATCTTCGGGATGCCGGTCGCCGAGGTCGCCAAGGCCCGTGCGGCCGCGGAGGCCGCCAAGACCGCGTCAGAGGCGGCGCGGCCCAGCGCTCAACCGGCGGCGCCCCGCGTGGCGACGCCGGTGCCGGTCGTGGCCCCCACGCCGGTCGCTCCGCGCGTCTCGCCGCCCGGCGTGGCTCCAAGCGCCACCCCCGCCCCGATGACGGCCTCGCGCGACAGCGCCACCAAGACCATCTTCGGCGTGCCGGCGCCGCGCGCGCCCGAGGGCTTCCAATCCACATTGCCCGCGCAACGCGCGTCGCAGCCGGGTGCGCCCGCGGTGGCCGCCGACGCGGACTCGGCGCGCACGGAGACCGCCAAGGTCGATCGCAAGACCGGCGCGCGCAAGGTCGACGTCCCCGCGCCGGCGGTGGTGGTGCCCGCGTCGACCACGACGGCCCCGACGCCAGCGGCAGCCGCGCCCCGCGCAGCGGCCGCGCCGGTCGCAGCCCCCCTCGCTGAGCCGAGCGAGCCGCAGCCGACGACGGTGCCGGGATTCGATTCGCGCGGGGCCGCGCGCAAGCGGCCGGAGCCGGTGGCGGCCGCCGCCGGGGACAAGCAGCCCCGAAAACAGACGCCGATCTGGACCTACGTCGGCGTCGGCTTCGCGTTCGGCCTCGTCCTTCTCGGCATCTACCAGCTCTACGGTCTTCTGGCCCATTGAGGGGACCAGCAACGTGCTGAGCGCCGTCGTCGACGCCTATCGGCGGACACGGAAGCCGAAGGACATTTTCTGGAACAAGTTCGTCGCCCGGCCGCTGGCCGCGGTGGCGATCGTCCCGCTGGCGCGCACCCGCGTGACGCCGAATCAGATCACGCTGGCGACGCTGCCGGTCTTTCTGGCCGGCGCGGCGGTGATGGCGTTCCTGCCCAGCTGGCCGATGCTCTGTCTGGGCGTCGCGATCCTCGAGCTCTCCTACGTGCTCGACTGCGCCGACGGACAGCTGGCCCGCCTCAAGGGGACGTCCTCTCCCGTCGGCGCCCACCTCGACTTCCTGATGGACGAGCTCAAGGCCTTCGCGCTGGTCGCCGCGGTGGCGGTCCGCCTCTGGTGGCCCTCTCACGAAGGGCGCTGGCTGCTGGAGGGGATCGGAGGCCTCGTCATCGTGGCGGGGGCCATCAGCCTCACGACGTTCATGCGCCGTCCCGAATATGCCGCCGCCACGGGCGCCGCCGTCGCCAAGGGGGCCGGGGACTACGGCGAGGGTTTCGCTGCCGCGGCGCCGACCCGCCGTTCGCCGCTCGCCCTCGTCGAGGCGGTCGGGCGCTTCGTCGTCCACTACCCGAGCTACATTGTGTTCGTGGCGCTCGCTAACCGCATGGATCTGTTTCTCCACGCCTACCTGGCGATGAACGCGGCGTACGCGGCGCGCGCGCTCCTGACCATTGGACGCTCGCTCGGACGGAAAGGGAGCGGAGATTGCGTGGACGTAGCCGGACTTCGCCCGACGGAGTCCGGCGCGGGGGGGAGCGGGGACCACAAATGAAGGCGATCATCGTGGCCGCCGGACGCGGCCGCCGCCTCGGGCAGGAGACCGAGGAGATCCCGAAGTGCATGGTCGAAGTCGCGGGGCGCGCGATCCTGCACCGGCAGCTCGACGCGCTGGCGGCCGCCGGCGTCGACGACGTGGTGATCGTGCGCGGCTACCGCGGCGACAAGATCGCGCCGCCGGCCGGAGGGCCGCCGCTCCGTTTCGTCGAGAACCCGGACTGGGCGGAGAACAACATCCTGACCTCGCTGCTCTACGCCGAGCGCGAGATGAAGGACGGGTTCCTGTTCTCCTATTCGGACATCGTCTTCGCGCCCGAGCACGCCCGCCGGCTGGTCGAGGCGCCGGGGCCGGTGGCGCTGGTGATCGATCGGCGCTGGCGCGACGCCTACGAGGGGCGCACGCTCCACCCGGTGAGCGAGGCCGAGCTGGCGCGCGTCGAGGGGGCGGGCGCCGCCGCGGCGGTCACGCGCGTCGGCAAGCGGCTGGTCGCAGCCGAAGAGGCCGCCGGCGAGTTCATCGGCCTGGCGCGCTTTTCTGCCGAGGGGGCTGAGGCGCTCGGCGAGGTCTGGCGCGAGGCGAGCGCGGCCGGCCGCAAGGCCCCCTTCGGCGCCGCGGCGACGCTGGATCAGGCCTACCTCAGCGACGGGCTCAACGCGCTCACCGGGCGCGGGGTGGCGCTGCGACCGCTCTTCATCGACGGGCTCTGGCGCGAGATCGACACGGAAGAAGATTCTGGCGCGGGCCGAGAAGACGATCCGGGCCTGGACCTGATCCGGAACTAGATTGGCTCTGACATGCCCGGCCCCGATCCCGCCCACTGGCTACACCGGCTGACGGCCGAGGAGTGGCTGGCGGCGGCGGCGACCGAGATCGGCCACGCCGAGGCAGCGCTCGCGCGGCGCGCGTTTCGTCCGGGCGTGACGCACGCCCGTCGCGCCGCCGGCATGGCCTGGAACGCGGTCCTGACTGCGCACCCCGACGAGCGCTCCGGGCGCAGCTACATGGAGCACGTCATCGCGCTGGCCGGTGACCCCGCGGCCCCCGACGAGAATCCGCGCAGCTGCCCAGCGCCTGCGCGACACCCCCGCGGCCCCACCCGAGCTGGTGACGCTGGGCAAGCCCGAGCTCGCCCCCGCCCACGACGCCCGCGCCATCCTCGCCCACGCCCGCCGCCTGCTCGAGCCGAATTGACGCGAGGTCAACTGGGCTCACCAGCTTGAGGTCGGGCGGCGGCCGGGGCGACGGCCCGCCCGGGGTCGCAGGGACCGCCGGCGCGGGGTGCCTGTTCCGCCGGTTCCAGTATGTCTAACCGCCGTCCGCCAGAGCCGCGACGAGAGGTCGAGGAAAAACCCTTTCATCTCGGCCGACCGTACACTACCTCAATGAGGTCGGGTGAGCCCCCTGCCGGGCGCCTTGACCTTGCCGAAGACAAGGCACTATCTTTAGCGGGTTTTGAAGCTGCGCAGTTCGCGGTTCCGGCAACAGTCAGAAAAACAACCCAGGAGAAAACGAAGCTCATGAAGAAGGCTGATCTGGTCGACGTCGTGGCGCAGCAGAAGAATCTGCAGAGGCAGCAGGTAGAGATCACCATCGACGCGCTCATCGATGCCATCGCCGACGGTCTGTCCAAAGGCGAGCGGATCGACCTGCGCGGCTTCGGCGCCTTCGCGGTCCGCGAGTCTGCGGCCCGCACCGGGCGCAATCCCCAGACCGGCGCGCCGATCGAGATCGCCGCGCGCAAGGTTCCCACGTTCAAGGCTGGCAAGGAGCTTCGGGACAAGGTCAACCGCCCCGCCTAAGCTCCAATCCAGACCGTCCACGCACCAGGCAAGCAAAGCAGACAGACACCAGAAGACGAGATGGGTACCCGACTTTTCATTGGTAATCTTTCGTACAACGTCACCGAGCAGGAGTTGCGGGAGGCGTTCACCGGCGAGCAGATCGAGCTGCGGAGCGTTCGCGTCGCGCTCGATCGCGAAACCGGCCGCCCGCGAGGGTTCGCCTTCGTGGAAACCGCCACGGACGACGGGGCCAAGGCTTCGATCGAGAAGCTCTCCGGGCGCATCCTGCAAGGGCGCCCGATCATCGTGGAGGAGGCGCAAGCCAAGCCAGCGGGCCCACGCCCGGCGGGCGGCTATGGCAGTGGGCCGCCACGCCCCGGAGGCGGCGGCTTCAGCCCGCGTCCTCCTGGGGCGGCTGGGCCAGGCGGCCCACCGCGCGGTCCCGGGGGACCAGGGGGCTTCAGCGGCGGACCTCCTCGCCCAGGCGGCGGCCCAGGCGGCCCGCCCCGCGACTTCGGCCCTCCGCGGGCTCCGGGCGGTTTCAGGCCCGGGGGCTTCGGTGCGGCACCGGGTGCGCGCCCCAGCGAGGGCCCGCCCCGGCGCGAGCGTCCCGAAAAGAAGCGCTCGACCCGCCCCAAGCCCGAGGAGCGCGAGCGGGGCAACTGGCGCTGGGACGGCAAGGACGACGAGTAGTAGGTCTCGGGGGCGCTCACCGGCGCCCGCACGCCGCCCCGCGCGAGCTGGCCCGAAAAATGCGATAATGCCTCGAGGGCGCGCACGTGACGCCGGGGCGGATTTTGGTTGTCGACGATGACCCGTGGATTCAACGGATCATCGCGCGTGCGCTCGGACAGCGCGGCCACCAGGTGAGCCTGGCCGGCGAAGCGACTGGCGCGTTCGTGGTCGCCTCCAAGATCAAGCCGGACTTGATCCTGACCGCCATCTCGCTGCCGGCGATCGAAGGGTGGGCCTGGTGGGAGCGGCTGCGCACGCTGCCGGCCTGCGCCGACGCTCCCATCATCTTCCTGCTGTCGGACGTCGACGAATCGACGTCCATCTCGGGCGCCGCCGCGCGCGATCAGCGGCTGCGCAAGCCGTTCCGGATGGAAGATCTGGAGGCCGCAGTCGTTACAGCTCTCGGGGGCGGGAAAGTGAATACCCTCGTGGGGCAAGCGACGGCGCAGGCCGAGACAACCGAAGTGGTCAAACCTTCGGCCGGACACCGGCCGCTCTCCGCGCTGCGCGGCGCGCTCGATCAGCTGGGCCTGGCCAGCGTGCTGACGGTGCTGGAGATGGAGCGCAAGAGCGGCATCCTACTCTGCGAGCGCGAGTCGGGGGTGGCGCGCCTCTTCCTGCGCAAAGGGCGGGTGGTGAGGGCCGACAGCGACGAGCCACGCCTGTCGGGCGCCGCGGCGGTCTACGAGGCGCTCTCCTGGCGGACCGGCAGCTTCGACTTTCTGATCGGTGACATCGGCGGCGTCGACGACATCCAGTCCTCGACCACCTTCCTGCTGCTCGAGGCGGCGCGCCGGGTCGACGAGGCAAACGAAGATCGCCGTTTGAGCACGATCGAGAGCAAAATCTGACGGCCTTGCAGGTCGAGACCTCACAACCCGGCGCCCGGGAGATCATCGAGCTCTGCATCGTCGTCCCGCAGGAGTGCGACGGCTGGCGGCTCGATCACTTCCTCAAGCGGCGCATCGGCCGCCTGTCCCGCACCCGCATCCAGTCGATCCTCCGCACGCAGATCTTCTTCTCCGATGGGCGGTCGGTGCGGCCGGCCGCCTCGGTGCACGCGGGTGAAACGATCCTGCTCCGCCGGCCGGCCCCCATCGAGCCGGAGGTCCCGCGCCACTTCGAGATCCTCTACGAGGACGAGAGCGTCCTGGTGATCGACAAGCCGGCCGGCCTGCCGATGCACACCACCGCCAAGTTCTGGCGCAACACGCTGACCGCGCTCTTGCGGGAGCGCTACCCGAACGAGTCGATGGAGGTCGCCCACCGGATCGATCGCGAGACGTCGGGCGTCCTCGTGATCGCGCGCGGCCACGAGGTGGCGAGCTTCCTCACCCGCGCCTTCGCGCGGCGCGCCGTGGAGAAAACCTACCTGGCGCTGGTCAAGGGGCAGCCGCCCGACGAGGGACGGATCGATTGGCCACTCAAGCTGCTCGACTCGCCGTCGCACATCATGATGGGGACGGCGGCGGACGGTCTGACGGCGGTCACCCGCTACCGCGTCGTGCGGAGGTTCGCCGCGCACGCGCTCTGCGAGGCGCACCCGGAGAGCGGACGGCAGCACCAGATCCGCGTTCACTTCCAGTCGATCGGCCACCCGATCGTCGGCGACAAGCTCTACGGCGCCAGCGAGGCGCTGTTCATGCGCGCCTGCGACGAAGGGGTCACGCCCGAGCTCCTCGCGCTCTTCGACGACCTCCCCCGCCACGCGCTGCACGCCCACCGCCTGACCTTCCCTCACCCGAAGACGAAGGAGGCCGTCACCGTCGAGAGCCCGCTCCCCGCCGACCTGGTCGACTACATCGAAAGGTTGCAGTGAGCCCCCTGAGAGGGTGCCCACACCCTCCCGCGACGAGCTCCGCCGAGCAAAGCTCAGCTCCGCTCACGCGAGCTAGTCCGAGCGCGGCGTGTCGAGCACGCGCGAGATACTGAGGTCGAGGCGACTGACGAGGAGGCCCGCCAGCGAACGAAACTCGCCGGGGGGCATCCCCAGCTTGGTGCAGACCTCGCGCTCGGTCGCGTCGAGCACCTGTTCGCGGGCGCGCGCGATCCAGCGCGTGATCGTCGACTGATTGACGCTGTAGATGTTGGCCAGCTGCTCGTGCGACAGGCCGCTCACGATCGTCAGCTTCAGCAGCAGGCGGTCGCGATCGGGCAGACCGGCGAGCGCCACGCGCACGGCCGCCTCGAACTCCGCCTTGTACCGCGTCCGCAGGTAGTCGATCTCCGGGTGTTGATTGGCGGGGAGAATCTCGTCCGCCCCCGGATCGATGCCCGCCATCCGCGCCGCCGATCGCCTGAGATCGAGCGCCACCCGCTGGGCGGCAACCGCCACCCAGGCCGCCAGCGGTCCGCGACCGACGTACGACTGGATGCGCGGCGATTTTCCCGTCGTCCCCACGAAGATCCGCTGCCAGAGGATCTGGCGGACCTCGTCGCGAAGATCGGCGCTCCGGTCGACGCGCGCCACGGCCGCGGCGATCGCGCCGGCACACAGCCGGTCACAGAGGGCGAGCGCGTTCGGCACGCCGTCGGCACAAGCGATGGCGAGCGCCAGATCCTCGACGTGGAGATCGGCGAGGCCCGCCTCGACCTCCTCGCCGGCTGCGCGGGCGATGGCCTCGACGATGCGCGCCGGAGCGATCGTCAGCTCGGGCCAGGCCTCCGCGACGCGGGTGACGATCGCCTGCAGGCGCGCCTCCAGGTCGGCCGGCAGGCGCCCGGAGGGACACGCCCGCGCGTAGATACCCGCCAACGCCAACTCACTCGCCCCCGCCATGAGACCTCGTAAGTTACCAGAGAGAGGCAGGGAGACGGAGAAAGACGCAGCTTCTCGCCACTGACCGGCGGTCTCTGCAATAATCGCGCGGCGATCCCCATGGACTGTCTCGACGAAGAGACCGTCGTTGCCTTTGTGAACGGCGCTTTGCGTGGCCCCGCGCTCGCCGCCGTGGAGCGCCATCTGGTCGATTGCCCTGCCTGTGCGACGCTGATCGCGGTGGCCGCCCCCCCCTCGCGCACCGGCGGTCAGCCAGGCGCGCCGGCACCGGAGCTGGCGATCGGACGCTACCGCCTCCTGCACCTGGTCGGCCGCGGCGGTATGGGCGAGGTCTACGCCGCGCACGATCCCGAGCTCGATCGAAGGATCGCCATCAAGATCCTGCGGGCCGACGCCCGAACCGACAACAACATCGAAGCGGCGCGCCTCGCGCGCGAGGCGCAAGCGGTCGCCAAGCTGTCGCACCCGAACGTCGTGGCGATCTACGACGTCGGGTCCTCGGCCGGACGGATGTTTCTGGCGATGGAGCTGGTCGAGGGGGAGACGCTCGCGCTCTGGCTCGCGCACCACACCCGCACGACGAGCGAGATCCTCTCCATGTTCTTGATGGCGGGGCGCGGCCTCGCGGCTGCCCACCGCGCCGGGATCGTCCACCGCGACTTCAAGCCGCAGAACGTGATGGTGGCGCGCGACGGCAGCGCCCGCGTGATGGACTTCGGGCTGGCCGCCGCCGGCGGCGGCCAGGGGCAGACGCACCAGGTCCGCCTCACCAAGGCGGGCGCCATCCTGGGGACGCCGCTTTACATGTCGCCCGAACAGATGGTCGGCCAGACGGTCGATCCCCGGGCCGATCAATTCAGCTTCTGCGTGGCGCTGTGGGAGGCGCTGCACGGCGCGCGGCCGTTCGAAGGCTCCACGGTGCTCGAGCTGCGCGGCGACGTGCTGGCCGGGCGACCGCGCCCCGGACCGTTGCGGAGCCGCGTCCCCAGGCGGATCCAGGCTGCGCTCGCGCGCGGGCTCTCCGTCGATCGCACGCGCCGTTTCCCGGACATGAACGCGCTCCTCGATGAGCTCACCGCCGCGCCGACCGGGGCGCCGACGCGCACCGCCGCCGTCGGCGTGGCGCTCGGGCTGGCGCTGGCGGGATTGCTCGGGGGCGGCGTCGTCTGGCGCGCGCGGGCCCGCAAGGTGGCCGCCTGCGACCCAGCACCGAAGCTGGCGAACGTCTGGGAGACGACCGCCGACGGGCGGACGCGCCTCGAGGTGCGGACCGCCTTTCTGGGCGTCGCCAATGACGTCCCCGACGCCCGCGAGCGCTTTGATCGCGTCAGCCAGCTCCTCGACGGATACGCCAGCGCGTGGTCGAGCGCCTCGCGTGTGGTCTGCGAGGCGGCCAGCCATGCGGCGGACGGCGCGACGGGTCTCCGCATCAACTGCCTCGAGCGGCGGCGCGCCGAGCTCGGGGCCTTGGCCGACGTGCTGGTGCACGCCGATACCAAGGTGGTCCGCCGTTCGATCGCCGCTGCCCTGTCCCTGGCGCGCGTCGACGGCTGTGCCGATCTCGTCGCCCTGCAGACGGCGCCGCTGCCGCCCGACAATCGGGAGCTGCGGGCCCGCGTCGACCAGCTGACCGGCCGGCTCCTGACCCTGCGGGCCAGCGCCGCAGCGGGTCACGACTGGCAGTCGCTCGAACCAATGGGCGCGCTGACCGAGGACGTCCGAGCTGTCGGTTACGAGCCGCTGCTGGTCGAAACGTTGCTCGTCGACGCGCGCATTCGTTCGCCGTTCGACCCAGAGGGGGCGATCCCGCTTTATGAAGAGGCCTACCGGCGCGCGGGGACGCTGCACCTCGACGACTTCGCCGCGGAGGCCGCCATTCAGCTGACCGCGATCGTGGGGACCTTCCAGCACCGATTTCCCGACGGCGAGCGCTGGGCCAGCCTCGGCGAGGCCGCGCTCGGACACGCGGGTGAGCGCGAGCGGCTGCGCGGCTGGTTCTTCAACGTCCGGGGTGCGCTCGCAGCGGCGCGCGGACAATGGCGGCGCGCCGAGACCGACTTCGCCTCATCGGCGTCGATTCGCGAGCAAGCGCTCGGCTCCGCACACCCCGATCTGGCGGCGTCGCTGGTGAACCTCTCCAGGGCGACGCTGATGCTGGACGACGCCGCAGAGGCGCGCGACGCCGCTGGGCGCGCCTTCAAGCTGGCGAGCGCGGTCTTTCCGGCCGACGCCTACGAAGTGAACGCGGCGCTGCTCGCGCGCGCGCACGCGCTCGTGGTGCTCAACCGGGCCGCCGACGCGCGCGCCGACGTGACGACCGTCGAGTCCTCCTTCGAAAAGACGCTCGGTCGCGACCACCCTTTCCTGGCCGATCCGATGACCGTCCTCGGCGAGGTGGCGCTGGCGGAGGGGCGGCCGGTCGACGCGCGTGCCGTGCTGGAGCGCGCCTGGGAGATTCGCTCTACCCATGTGACCGACGCCGGCGCGCGCGAGGAGACCGCGTTCGCCCTGGCCCGCGCCATCTGGGGCTCCTCCGAAACCGATCGCACGCACGCGCTGGAGCTGGCGAACGAGGCGCGCGACGGCTACGCGGGGATCCCGGATCTCCGCATCCCGGCTGGTGGTCGTGCAGCAGTGGATCAACGAGCGCACCGAGGCGTCCCTCGTCCACCACGGCCGACGCTGACCGAGACTGACCGGCCCCGGCGCCTGGCGCTCAGCGCCCGACCCCCACGCCGGGGTCAGCTCTGCGGCGGCGCCAGCTCTTCGTCGACGATTCGCTTCACGGCGGAGGGATCGAGCTTCCCCTTGTTCGCCTTCATGATCTCGCCGACGACGCGGCCGGCCGCCTTCGGATCGGAGACCCCGAGCCGCACGACAGCCTCGCGCACGATCGATCGCGTCTCGTCATCCGAGGCGGCCTTGGGGAGAAAGCGCGCGCAAAACCCGATCTCGAAGTCGATCTGAGGGATAGCCTCGGCGCCACGCGCCCCGATGGCGACGTACTCCTCGCGCGACTTGCGGAGCTGCTTCTGATAGGCGGTGATCACGTCCAGCCAGAGCGTGTCATCGAGCGGCCCCTTGAACCCGGCCGCGGTGCGGCGCTCCATGTGCTTCGTCTTGATCATCCGGATGCAGTCGGTGGTGCGACTGTCCTTGGCGCGCATCGCCTCTTTGAGTAGATCGTTGAGCTGGACGTCGATCGGCATGACCGGGGAAGCTAGGCTGAAATCGGTAGCCCCGCAACCGCACGCTGTGAATCAGGGGCACGCTTCGGGGCCAGCCCGACCTTACAGTGCTATATTGTGAGGACGTTCGCGCCGCCCTTGGTGGGCGCGCCGCTTGCTTCTTCGAGGGTGGTCATGCGTCTCAAGAGCTCACTATCCGCGCTTGTTGGAATGGTTGGCCTCGGGCTCGCCGGGTCCGGATCGGCCCGCGCTCAGGCGGAGGCAGCGCCTCCCCCGCCCCCTTCGCAAGAGGCGGCGCCGGCGCCAGGGCAGGCACCCGAACAGATGCAGCAGGTGCAGGCCGCTGCCCCCGATCAGGGACCGCCCCAGCAGGACTATCCCATCCCCCCCAACGTCCAGGGCGCGGCTGTACCCGTCCAGGGCGGCGGCTACTGCTTCGGCGGGCCGCACCCGGCGCCGGGCGGCGGGTGGGAGGCCTCGCCGAACCCGCACGTGCACAACTACGCCCCGTTCGACCTGCGGCTTTTCTCGTACCACAACGGCTGCTACTACTTCATCGGCGACCCGCGTGACTTCGGTTACACCGGGCAGTCGTACAGCTACTACGGCGCGCATCCCGTCGCCGACGAGTACGGCGGCGGCTGGTGCTTCATGGTCGGCCCGCACTCCCACTGGTGGCGGCCGTGGTCGCCGTACTTCACCACGGTCGGTTCCTGGTACTACTGGCAGGGCCCCTACGATCCGTTCTTCTGGGCCTACTGGCCGTTCTATTCGTTCTACTACCGCAGCTATTACCCGAGCTTCTACGCGGGCGGTCGCTACTTCCGGGGTGGCTTCCGCGCCGCCCCGCCGATCGCGCGCGTCCCGGCGTCGGTCGGAGCGGGTTGGCGTGGCGGGCCAGCGGTCGCCGGAGGCTATCGTGGCGGGCCCGGCGGCGGCTGGCGCGGCGCGCCGGCGGCCGGTGCAGGCGCTTACCGCGGCGGCGCAGCGGCGCCCGCTTACGGCGGCGGCGGCTGGCATGGCGGCGCGGCGGTCCCCTACTCCGCTCCGCGTGTCGGCGGTGGTGGCGGCTTCCACAGCGGCGGCGGCTTCCACGGCGGCGGCGGCTTCCACATCCACGGGCGCTAGCCGCGAGCCTCCACCGGTCCTGGGCAACGGGCAACTCCCGTTCGCTGCGGCGCTAACGGCGCGCTTCGATCGGGCGCTGCCTCTCGAATACTTCTTCAGGTTTGAAAAGCCGACCTCGAGCGAACGAAAACCCGCACGCCGCGCGAACGGAAGCCGACCTCGAGGGAACGGAAGCCGACCTCGAGCGAACGGAAGCCGACCTCGAGCGAACGGAAGCCGACCTCGAGCGAACGAAAACCCGCACGTCGCGCGGCCAGAACGTCGCGTCTCGAGTTGTCGCTCGAGGCCGCTTACGAGCTTGCGGCGAGCAGCGCCCGATCGAAGCGCGACGTTCGCGCCGCACGTAACCCGAGTCGCCCGTTGACTAGGACGGGAGGAGCTCGCGTCAGGCTGAAGGCAGTCTCGTTGACCAGCGCCTGAACGCGGTCTGTTGTTCCCGTAGGGGAAAGCTAGTTGTTCCCGTGGGGGAAGAAGCTGTCGTCGTAAGAAAACTCGGTGTAGCGGTCGAATCCGACGGCCAGGAAAAGGTTGATGGCGAACGCGACGACGATGAGGGCGCGGAACAGCCTGGTGATCGGTCGATTTCCGACGGCCAGCAACACCATGAAGCAGATCATGTAGTCGAGGCTGAAGCGATATCCCCACTGTACGTAGCCCGAGTTCTGATAGAGCAGCGAGGGGAGCGCCGTCGCCAGGATGGTGATCCACAGCGCCTTCGTGAGGGGGCTGCGTTCTTGCGGCATCACCGTGTACGCCAGGTTGGGCGAGGTGACGAGCAGGCTCATTCCGTGCTGGCTCACCTTCACGTACGGGTAGCGGGTCATGATGCGCGGTAGCAACACCAGCGCGGCGGCCAGGTTGCGCGAGAGGAAGTGATAGTTGAAGAGGCCGAACCGGAACATCCGGTCCTGCCACTGCACCGGCATGAACCTGTGCCCGAACTCGAACGGATTTTGGAAGCGGGCGTAGTTGTAGGCGGCGAGCGCCGCGCCGCCGACGGCGAGCGGCGCGGCGAGCTTCAGCAGCGACGCGAGCAACGCTCTCTGCGTGGCGCGTCCGCGGAGCGCCTCGTGGCCACCAACGGCGCGCACCGCCTCAAACAAGAACAGCGGCAGGAGCCCACCCAAGGACGGCCGGGTGGCAATACCGAGCGCGACGCAGATCCCGGCCAGCACCGGCCGCCGCGCTTCGATCGACGCCCAAACGTAGATGATCGAGAGCGTCACGGCGATGATCTGAGCTGTGAACCAGACCTCGCCGACGACCGAGCAGAAGTAGTAGACCGAGCCGACGCCGAACATCGCCGTCAGCCACAGATCCTCGATCTCGCTGCGGCGCGAGAGGCCGCGGGCGCGCAGCGCGCGGAGAAGCAAGAACAGCAGCATCGGGTTCAGCCCCGCCCACAACGCCGTGAACAGCACGTCGTTGAAGTGGAGGCCCCAGACGGCCACGAAGGGGAGCATCGGGATCGCCGGGAAGGGCGGGAAGGAGACCAGTCGAATCGTCGAGCGTGAGGCGATCTCGGCGGCCGGCACGGTGAAGGGGTCGCCGCGCAGCGGGTAGAGGCGGTCGGCCGGGCCGCCGATGCGCCCACCGCCGTAGATCCCGCGCAGCTCCCGGCCGTCCTTCAGCTTGAGGACATCGATCTTCGCCCAATCGTTCTCGTTCGGGGGCGGTCCGGCGAGCGTCAACCGGCCGTGCAGCCAGCCGTCGGCCAGATAGACGTAGTGGTTGTACTGCGAGTGCGCGCGCAGCCGGCCCCCCGAAGCGCCGAGGTACGCGCCGACGAACGCCAGGTAGACGACAACGGCGCCGCGCCATCCGTGCAGGAGGCGCGACAATCGGAAGCGCGCGAGCCAACCCAACGACGACGAAGGAGTCGCGCTCGTGGGGCCGGGAGGCTCGGCCGGTTTCGCCACGGCGGTCTCCTCGGGAGACGGCGACGTGGTCACCGGGCCCCCCGCTCGTAGAGCGTCACCATCGGGACCCCCTCGCGCGCGCGAACGGCAATCGGGCGGGTCGTCCCGTAGTACTGCCAGAACCAAGCCTCGTACTTGGCCCAGTGTTTTTCGTAGAAGAGAATTCCGATCTCCGAACGCTTGATGCCCTCCTCGCCGAAGCCGGTGTCCCCGACCTCGAGCGAGAGCCGACCGTCCCGTTTGTACATCGAGATCGCGTCCGAGAGGGTGTCGTGCCAGTAGAGCCTGCGGTTCTCGGGGACGCGGCGGTCGAGGTCGGGGAGCATCGGGAGCACCGAGTAGCCCCAGAACTGTCGGTTCATGCCGAGCGAGGCGCCGCCCGCGAAGCCGCCCGCCAGGAGGTTGTAGTGCCCGAGCCCGTCAGGGTGCGAGCGGCGCGTCTCGACGAGCGCCGGGAGACAAACGAGAAGCGCCAGCGCGAGGGGGGTGAAGGAGCGCCAGCGCACCCGCGCCTCGGGGAGCGCGTCACGCAGCGCGCGGCCGAGGGCGGCCAGGCCGAGCCCCGCCATCACGGCCAGGTAGGGCATCGCCGCCAGAAAATGCTTCACGCCGCCGAAGATCGGCGTCGAGGGGACGGCCAGGACCGCCATCGGCCCCAGCGTCTGGAACAGGATGAACGCGCCCGGCGCGCGATCGACGTCGGCGCCCGGGCGCCGCCAGCTCGGACGCTCGGCCGTCAGGGCCTCCGTCTGCTCACTCTCGGGATCGACGGCCGCGCCGCGCCGACGGCGCGCGAGCACGCTCGCGCCGACGGCGGCGAGCGCGAGCGTGGTGACCGGAACGGTGAAGCCGGTCTCGACGAAGGGCGCGGTGGCGCGCAACCACTTCATCGCCGTCGTGGTCGGCGGCTGATTGAAGTTGTAGCCGAGGTACTCGAAGTTGTAGTGCTCGTGCTCGAGGTGGCGCAGCACGTAGGCACGCGTGCGTGCGACCGGCGCCACCCAGAGCCAGGGCCAGTGCGCGAAGAAGATGAGCGGCCCCAGGACGAGCATGGAGACGAACACCAGCGGGATCGGCGTCAGCCGCCGCGCCCGCAGATCGCCCCGCCTCATCCAGAGATAGTGCGCGACGAGAAAGAACGGGATCAGCCAGGCGTTGTGCTTGACCCCCAGCGCGACGCCGAACAGCACGCCGGTGGCGATTCCCCAGCGCGGATCACGCAGCGATTTCCAGTAGCCGAACCCGACCGCGAAGGCCATGGTCACGATCGGCGCGTCGAAGCAGGCGATCTGCGCGTGAAAGAAGAAGTGCGGCTGCGCCAGCGTCAGCACCGCCGCGACGGCCGACGGCGCCCGCGACAGCCAGCCGCGCGCGAACCGGTAGACGAGGCCGACCAGCAGCGCCGCGAAAAGGATGGCCGGGAAACGAAACGCGGTCGAGTCGCGCGAGAACAGGGGCAGCGTCGTGTGCCGCGCGAGGACGGGAACCGGGTGGTAACCGTGCGTCGCCCCCATGCAGCTACAGGTGTGGAATGCGCGCCAGGAGAGCCCGTAGAGCGCCTTCATGACGACCGGGTGATCGGGCGCGTTGTCGCTCCAGTAGCGATCGATGTCCGAGGGGGTGAACGAGCGCCCCGGGCGGCCGTGCGCGAGGTTGTCGCCGAGCTCACTGAACCAGCCCCAGTACCGCTCGCCCGCGCGCATGTACTGCGCCTCGTCGCGCCCGATCCCCTGCCGCCCCTCGACGGCGAGCAGCCAGATCACCGTCCCGAGCGCGAGCAGCGCCGTGACCAGCCAGTCGACCCGGCGCGGAGTGAGGCGCCTCACCGGCGCGCCTCGGCGGCGAAAGCGAAGAAACGGTCATAGGGCGCCGCCGAGGTGATCTCCAGCTTGACGGGGACCGTCTGGTCCGCGCGCGGAGTGGTGTCGATCCGCGTCCGCGTCCAGCCGCTGTCGTCGCTGGTCACCGGAAGCTCGGTCGTCTGCTCGCCCACGGTGAGGCGCGCCTCCACCGTGCCGCGCGCCGCCTTGCGCATCCAGGTATCGTGGAGCCCCGTGGCGATCACCAGCGCGCGCCCCAGCGGCACGGCGGGAAACTCGATCACCACCGCCGCGCCGGCGACCGGCTCGGTGAGCAGCGCCTCCCGCAGCTTCTGATCGACCTCCACGAGCTGCCGGTGCAGGCTGTTATTGCCCGGCGCCGGACAGACGATGCGCTCGCCGGCGAGCGCGCAGGCGACCACGTTGCCGGCAGCGTCGCGCCGGCTGACCTGGGCGTCAGCCCAGTGCGCGACGAAGTCGTAGGTGACAATCTCTGCCGGCCGTTCGACCAGGCGGACCCGCAACCGGCCGAACTGCTCGTCGACGCTGGCGGTCCCGCCCGTCGCAGCGGGCGCCTCGGCGCCGCGCTGGCTCACCTCCCAGACCCGCGCGAAACGATCATCGTCCATCCGCGCGGCGAGCTCGGGCGGGATCAGATCGCCGAGCTGCACGCGCAGGATCGGATCGGCCCAGGCGGGCGCCGCGACGATCAGATCGCCCGCCCGAAATCCCGCGCGGACGGCGGCCGCGGCGGCGGCCCAGTCGGCGTCCGTCGGGGCGCGAAACGGCGCCACCAGCGCCACGGTCGTCTCCACGACCGCCAGCAGGGAGATGACGACGGCGGCGCCCAGCATCAGGTGTCGACGCCCCGCGCGGAGCGTCACGGGCGCACCGTGATCTGAAAGAGCCGCAGACGATCCCGGCCGTCGGCGAGCGCGGGCGGCGTCACCGGCAACCGCTCACCGGCGCGGAAGGCGCCGAGATAGAGCGTGTAGAGGCCCGGGGGGCTCCCCGCGGGGAGCGTGATCTGGAACCGGTCGCGGAGCTGCTGGCCGGGGCGCCAGCGTTCGAGCGGCATCAGCCCGTCGACGGGGACGTGGTCCAGGTTTCGGCCGCCGCCGACCGGCCCCTCCAGGTGGAAGAACAGCCGCCACCCCTTCGCCAGCCGCTGCTTGACCGCGAAGTGGACGACCGCCTCGATCGAATCGCCCGGGCGCAGCTCGGCGGCCGACAGATCGTAGCCGCGCACGACGATCTCGTCGCCGAGGCTCGCCGCGAGCGGGTGCGCCGGCGCCGGTGCCGGCCGCCCCGCCGGCGTCACGTCGGCCGCCATCCTGGCGGCGGCGCCCGGCGGGAACGCCAGGCCGGCGACCATTCGCCTCAGGTCGCGCGAGAGGCCGACGCACAGCGGATCGCCCGTGACGTCCCAGATGTCGCGCGCCTCCGTCGGATCGCGCGTCCGGTCGTAGCACTCGGTGGTGTCGCTGGGGGTCTCGTTCCAGATGAGGTGCCGGCGGGTGGTCACGAAGGCGCGCTTCTTCCCCCGCTCCGACGTCACCTCCTGGAAGACCGCGCGCGTGTCGGTGTCGGCGGCCGGCGGCCCGACGAGGTCGGGGACCAGCGATCGGCCGATGAAGCTCGGCTCGGCCCGCCCGCGCGCCAGGTTCACCAGGGTGGGCGCGATGTCGACGTGGCCGGCCGGCGCCTCCACCCGCCGCGGCGCCAGCCCCGGCACGCGCACGATGAATGGCACGCGCGTCTGCGCCGTGTAGAGGTCGAAGCCGTGCTCGGTCACCCCGTGTTCGCCGAACCCCTCGCCGTGGTCACCGGTGACGACGATCGCCGTCGTGTCCCAGAGGCCGGCCTCGCGCAGATGGGCCAGCAGGCGGCCGAAGTGCAGATCGGTGAAGCGGATCTCGCCGTCGTAGAGGTCCATGCGCGCCGTCCCGAACGAGGGGACCTCCGCGTGCGGCTCGTACGACAGGTGCGGATCGTAGTAGTGCAGCCAGAGGAAGAACTTGTGGTCCCTGTGCGCATCGATGAAAGCGATGGCGTCGTCGGTCATCTCGCGCGACGACGAGCCGCGCGACTCCATCGGTCCGTTGACCGCCACGTGCAGCACGGCGCGGTCGGATCGGTAGAGGTCCATCCCGCGCTCGAAGCCACGATGGTCGGCGATGGCGAAGTAGTTGAAGCTGAACATCCCGGCCGTGAAGTAGCCGTCGTCGTGCAGCGCCTCGGCGGTGGTGCGCATGTTGCGTCCGAGACGCGGCCACCAGATCGACTCGTCCCAGGTGATCGCCGATGGCCAGCGGCCGGTGGCAATGGCCGGCATCGAGTAGCGCGTCGAGGGCGCGTGCGCCCATCCGTTGACGAACAGCGCGCTCTCGGCGGCCAGGCCGTCGATCGCCGGCGAGGTCGCGCGCCCGTAGCCGTAGCAGCCGAGATGATCGGCGCGCAGCGTATCGATGGTGACCAGCAACAGATTGAGATCGCGCGGGACCAACGCCGGCAGCTCGGCCATCGCCGCGGGCGGCGGCAGCGCGTCGGTCGCGTCCTGGCCGTCGCAGTCGGCGTCGATGCCGTCGCCCGGAATGTCGAGCGCGCCCGGATGAACGTCCGGATCATGGTCGTCGCAGTCCCCGCCACCGAGGGCCCGGGCGTAGCCGTCACCGTCGAAGTCGAGCATCGCGCGCCCCGCCTCCAGCGCCGGACCGACCAGCGCCGCGCGCGCGCTGCCGGCCTTGCGCGCCGGCTCGGACTCGGACGCGCGCAGGAGCACCAGCGCCGCCAGGACGCCGAGCGCGGCCGCCCAGCCCAGCGTGGCACCAGGCAGATGCGGGGGACGCCGCCGCAGCCAGAGCGCCGCCCCGATCCCTGCCGCGCCGATCGCCAGGCCGCCGAGGATGTCGGTCCAGGGAGCGAAGCGGAGGTTGTCGCCCCAGAAGACGCTCAGCGCGACCAGCGCCAGCGCGCCGTAGACCCCGGCCGCGACGAGCCCGGCCGCGCGCCAGCGGATCGGCAATCGGAGCGTCGAGACCCAGGCGAGCCCGATCGGCAGCAGGAGCGCGGCGGCCCCCGACCAGACGCTGCGCTCGACGAGCGCGTCTCCGCGCAGCGGCGCGTGCGTCCGCCCGAGCGCGACGAAGACGACACCACCTGAAAAGGCGACGAGCAACGGGCCCAGCAGCGCCAGAGCCGGCTCGGGCACGCCAGCCGGAACAGCCAAGCCAGATCGGCCGGACAGACGAGGATCGGGGGGACGGCCTCGCTTCGGCCCGACGAGCCCCAGAAGCCGCGCCAAGGCCGGCGCCAGGATCGCGCCTGCCAGCGCCGCGACGACGCCCGCCAGCGCGGTCAGCCCCGCGGCGAGAAACCGGTTGCGCCGCAGCGCGGTGGCCGACACGACCGCCGCCGCCGCCGCCGCGGCGCCGGCGCCCACGATGAGATAGGCGACGGCCCGGGCCAAGAGCGGCGAGCGCGTGCGCCGCCCCCAGACGGCCAAACGACAGGTTGCCTCGGCCACGGCCCCGGCCAAGAGCCCGGCGAGCGCGTCGACGGAGGCCGCCAGGATCGCCGTTCCGAACGCGATCCGCGCTCCGGCCCCGACCAACAGCGCGGCCCGGACACCGTCGACCAGTCCGACCGCCGCCCCCCCGAGGGCGCCCGCGAGCGCGCCCAGGCCGATTTTCGAGCGGGGGTGGTCAGCCATCCCGCGCAGGAAGCTACCACGGCGCGCGTGGCAGCGACGGTGTCGGTGGTCTCAACGGTTGCTTGATCGCGTGGACGGAGCGCGGGTTCTCCGGCGCGGCGTCCATCGGGGGGGACCTCTCAGGGTCCCCGGCAGATCGGCAGCGTGAGCTTGAACCCGACCGGGATCCCCTGATGGGTCGCCATCCCGACGATCGCGCCGTGGCTGTTGATGCCGTTCGCCTGCTGGAGCTCCCATCCCTGCGAGGGATCGACGAAGTCGTTGAGGGCGCGCAGGCCGCCGAGGCCGCTGCCGTAGACGACCGCGACGTTGGTGTGCGCATCCTTGGCGACCCAGCCGACCACGTCGCCGGCTGGGTCAACCGCCCAACCGACGCTCGGGGCGCCGCCCAGCGTGCCGAGGTCGTCGACCTGGCCGGTCGCGAGGCTCATCCGAAAGCCGTGGCTCTGCCCGTCGTGCAGGCCGTAGCCGACCACGAAGGTGTCGTTGACGTCGTTCGCCGCGCGCAGCACCCACCCTGGTGTCTTCGCCCGGGTGTTGAGATCTTGCAGCGCCGGGTGCGCCGCGTGCGAATCGTAGAGGAACGCGTGGCCGACGTCGTCGAGCGCCGAGCCGGCGACCTGCGCGTTGCCGACCACCAGTCCCGACTCGCTGATGCCGCTGGCCGAGCTGCGCGTCCCACCGAGCGTTCCGAGCGGGTGCAGCCCCGAGGCTGGAGACCAGAGGAACGCCTGCCAGAGCGTCGCCTCGCGGCCGAGCAAGAGGCCGACCACCTGCCCGCTGTCATTCAGGTCCCAGACCGAGCAGCCGCCGGGGCAGAGCTCCGTGTGCCCGCTGGCCGGCGTGTAGCGGTAGCCGAACAGGGCACCGGTGCCATCGCCATGGTCCGCGTGGCCGCCGATCGCGCCGTCGGGGGCGATCGCCGTCGCGAAGCTCTGGGCGCCAAAACCGGGGAGCGCGCCCAGATCCTGAACGCCACCGAGATCGGTGTGACGAATGGCGTGATAGCTGCCGCCGGTCGTTTGCGCCGAGCCGACCGCCACGCCGTCGTCGTTGATGTCCTGCATGAACACGAGGCCGTTGCCGAGCGGCGGGATCTCGGTGACCGCCGCGTAGGCCTCGGCCGGGGGGGAGAGGCCGGCGGTGCAGTGCGCGCGAAGCTCAGCGTTGGCGGCGACGCGAGCGGCCGCGGACATCCGCGGGGCCGCGGCAGAGTCGAGCGCGTGCTCGTCCGTGCAGGCGCCGCAACCAAGCGACGTCGCGACGAGCGTCATCGACAGCGCCGTCCGAAACCTGAGCCCCAAACCGGATTGCCAGATGAATCGCATCGCCCACACGGTTACCCGTGCGCAATTACCCTACACCCAAGCTCATCTTTGCGACGAGGGCAATGTACGCCCACATGCCTATTTTGAGCCGCGCTGCGTTCGTCGCCGCCAGATCTCTGGCGTCAGACGTGCGACGCACATCCGCAACGTCCCGCCAGCCGCGGGAGGCTGCGACGATGGCCGCTACTTCTTGGCCGCAGCGGCCGGGAACGGCCCGTCCGACGGCTGGGCAACCAGATTGGGGCCCGTTCGCTTGAGGACGACGACTGTCTGCAGCGACTGCACGTCGTTGGACTCGCGGGCGAAGACCTGCACCAGGTTACTGCCCGCACCAATCGGGACCTCGGCGTCGAAGTCCATCTTGGTGCGGTCGCCGGTGAGCCGGTTCGGTTGGTAGAAGGCCTTCTTGACCGGAATCTTCGCGTTGCGATTCCAGACCCGGATATAGACGTCGCGCACGACACGCTCGTCCGTGGCGTGTCCCTTGATGTGCACGGTGTCGCCGGCGGCGATCGTCGGCGCGGTGACGGTCAAAAGCGGCGGCGTCACCTCCCAGTCGGGTTTGAACGTCCCGTGAACGGTGCCGCCCGACTTCAGGTCGGCGCTCGCGACGAAGGCCGAACGGGTCGCGTCGACGTCGACGCGCGTGAACGCTCCCAGCTTCCCGGTCACCTTGAACGTCGTCCCCTTGCCGGCGTGACCGACCACCAGCGAACCGTCCGCGGGCGTCTCGCGGAGAGGAACATCGTCGCGCGCGATGGTCGCGGTCCCCGCCTGCGTCTCCGGGGCCGGACCGGTCGGTGCGATCTTCACCTTGATCTTGTCGCTGACCGATTCGCCCAGCGTGGTGTCGCCGACCGACATCTCGAGCTGGTAGTCGTCACCTTTGTACTCGGGACGGACCTCGTAGACGAACGAGAAGGTCTTCGATTCGCCAGGGCCGAGATCCTTGGTCTCGAACCGACCCGCGCTGATCAGGATCCCCTCCTGGCCGGTGCCGTTGCGGAGCACCGCCTCGGTGTGCATGGCGCGCCCCTGCCCGATGTTCTTCACCGTGACGAGGGTGCGCACCTGCTCGCCACGCTGGACCAGGCCGTCGTGGTTGGCGCCCTTCTGATCGTCGATGGTCTGGTAGCTGTAGGCGAACATCGGGCGCTGCTTCCCCTCGATGTTGACCAGCATGTCGGCCGCGACCGCCTTGGTCACCCCGCGCTGCGTGTAGAGCGTCGCCTTGATCTCGTCGGTGCGGGTGAAGGTCGAGGTGGGCACCTTGACCGACAGCTCATAGCTCTTCGACTCGCCCGGCGCAATCTTGCCGAACACCATCTCGTTCTCGTCGAAGAGGGGATTGTCGCTCTCGAACACCGCCCGCACCCGGTAGGCCGGCGTGTGCCCGACGTTCTTGACCACCCCCTTGAGGTGGGCGGTGGTTCCCGCGTCGATCTTCGCGTCGCTGGCTTTCGCGTCGCCGGCTTTCGCTTCGCCGGCTTTCGCTTCGCTGGCTTTCGCTTCGCCGGCCTTTGCTTCGCCGACCGTCTGCAGGGTCAGCTGCAGGTCGGGATCGGCGCCGGTGGCCGGACCGGCCGTCCAGTCCACCCCCAGCTTCTCGAGGGCCTGCGAGACTCTCTTGTCCTCGGTGGCGCGAACCTTGTCGAGGTACGTCTTGGATTGCTGAACCAGATCGCGCCGCTTGCTGCTCTTGGCCTGCGCCAGGAGATCGCGCGCGAAGTCCATCAGGAAGTCGGTCTTCTGGGTCTCGTCTTCGCTGTCGGCCTGATCGTCGGCGTCGTCGTCCATCTCGTCGTCGTCTCCGTGGGGCTTGGCCTTCTCGTTCGGCTTCGGCTGGAAGAGGTAGGTCACCGTCTCCTCCGGCTTTTCGCCGTGGCGCGCGCTCGGGTGCTCGAGGTGCCATTCGTAGTCGGACTCGCGCCGCTTGTGCACGGAGGGCTGCAGCCGGATCCAGGACCGCTCGCCGTCCTTCTGAACGAGCAACGCGTCGGTCTCGATGTCCGGCACCACGCCGACGCCCTGGATCGAGATGTCGCCCGGCGTGAGGTACTGCGCGGTCGTCAGCTTCAGCCCCAGCTTGTCGTCGTCGGCGCCGTCCCCGAACGAGATCGGCGAGGGGATGTCGAACAGCACCTGGACCGAGCCCTTGCCGAAGGTCTCCTCGCCGATCACCACGCCGCGGTCGAGGTTCTTCATCGCCCCGGCCACGATCTCCGAGGCGCTGGCCGAGTTCTGGTTCACCAGGACCGCCAGCGGGACCGTCGGCTCGTGGCCGCTGTCGGTCGCGGTCTCGTCCTTGCGCTGCGCGCCACCCACCCCGACCATCGAAACCAACGTCCCC
The DNA here is from genome assembly GCA_963819375.1 of uncultured Pseudomonadota bacterium. GTDB lineage: Bacteria > Myxococcota_A > Polyangia > Fen-1088 > Fen-1088 > JADGRB01. The sequence continues at coordinate 1,681,924 of CAWFVU010000002.1, forward strand.
GACTTCACGAACGCGTCGGCCACCTTCTGCGCCTGCTCGTAGAGCCCGCCCGGATCGCCGCGCAGGTCCATGATGATCCCCTTGACGTGCTCGCGATCGAAGAGCGCCAGCGCGTCGGCCAGATCGCCGGCGCTGTTGGCCGAGAAGTGCTGCATGTGGAAGTAGCCGACCTTGGCCGGCGACTGCCCCGGCCCCGACGAGACAGAGAGGATACGGGCCGCGGGATCGATGGACGGCGGGCGGATGAAGGCCCGGGTGATGGTGAACTTCTTCACGCCCGTGGCGCCGTCGCGCTCGACATAGACGTCGACGTTGGTGTCGACGTCGCCGCGCAGCCGGTCGACCGCCTCGGTGAGCGTCATGTTGACGGTCGACTCGTTGTTGATGCGGACGATGTGATCCTTGGGCTTCATGCCGACCCGGATGGCGGGTGTGTCGGGCATCGGGCGCTTGACCGTGATTCGGTTCTTCTTGTCCATCTCGATCACGATCCCCAGGCCGCCGAACTTCCCCTGGGTCTGCGTGCGCATGTCCTTGTAGGTCTCGACGTCGAGCAGGACCGAGTGCGGGTCGAGCGTGTAGAGCATCCCGTTCGTCGCCGCCATCTCGATCTCCACCAGCCGCCGCGCCTCCTCCTTCTCGGGCACCGGCTGCAGGTTCGGCTGCACGAACTGGAAGATCTCCTGCAGCTTGCTGCGCAGGCTCCAGGGCGCGTCCACCTTCTCGATCGAGAAGCTCTTCTGCTGACCGTTGACCCGCACCGTCACCTGCTTGGGGTCATGCTCGGGCCAGCGGTCGATCAAGATCTCGGGGACGTCGCGTTGAACGAAGTCGAGCGCGCCGACCAGCATCCGCTTGGGATCGAGCCGGTTCTTGTCGAAGTAGTTCTCGCGGACGTAAAACAGCGTCTTCGAGAAGATCGGCAGGAGCGCCAGATCGTACTTCCCGGCCGCCGGACGGGTGGCCGCGCGCAGCTGGCTGTCGGCGCCCACGCGAATGCCGTCCCCGCCATGACGAACGGTGAGAATCAGCGCCGCGCTGCAGGCGGCCGAGAACGCAAGAACCTTACTGAACCGCCGCATGCGCGACTCCGGGGGCAAGGGGGAGGGGGGAGACGACGAAGGATCCGGGGACGGTCCGTCGATGAGATCCATGAATTTTTTTATGATAGCCAGCCCTACCCGTCGCTGCACGGGGAGATCGCGATATACTGACATTCTCTCATGGACCGCCCTTGAACGTCCCGGGCACGCTGGCCGTCGTGGCCACGCCGCTCGGTGACGTGCGCGATCTGTCGCCCCGGGCGGCTGAGGCGTTGCGCGAGGCGGATCTGATCGTCGCCGAGGACACGCGCAGCGCGCGGCGGCTGCTCGGCGAGATCGGCGCCGAGCGCAAGACGGTGCTTTCCTGCTTCGACGCCAACGAGGCCGCGCGCGCGGCCGAGGTCGCCGAGAGGCTGGCGGAGGGCGCGCGCGTGGTGCTCATCTCCGAGGCGGGGACGCCGCTCGTCTCCGACCCTGGATACCGGATCGTGGCGGCGGCGATCGCCGCCGGCGCGCGCATCGTCCCCATCCCCGGTCCGTCGGCTGTGCTGGCGGCGCTGGTGGGCGCGGGACTACCGACCGATCGGTTTCTCTTTCTGGGGTTCCCGCCGCGCAAGCAAGGGGGGCGGCGACGCCTGTTCGAGAGCGTGCGCGCCCTCCCCTACACGCTCGTGCTGTACGAGTCGCCGATGCGGGCCGCGGCGACGCTGGCCGACCTGGCGGCTGTGCTCGGCGCCGGCCGCCGGGCCTGCCTCGCGCGCGAGCTGACCAAACCGCACGAGGAGCTGGTGCGCGACACCCTGGCGGCGCTGGCCGCCCGCTACGAGACCGATCGCCCGCTCGGCGAGGTGACCCTCGTCGTCGAAGGGGCGCCGGAGGACGCCGCCACCGAGGAGCTCGACGACGACGAGATCCGCTCCCGCGCTGCAGAGCTGACCGGGAGCGGAAGCTCCACCGGCGATGCCGCCCGCGCACTCGCCGAGATCACGGGCCGTTCCCGGCGCGAGATCTACAACCTGATCTCTCGAACCTGATCTGCCGGCGAGCGGCGAGAAGGCCGCCGCTAGAACATCAGCGAGCCCTGGACGAACAGGTGCCAGTCCCTGCTGTCCTCGACTCGGAAGCGACGCCCCGGGATGTCGATCGACTCGCGGTAGGTCGGGTTGGCCTCGTTGGGATTGCTCGAGACGACCTGGCCATCGTGGTCCTTGTCGACGCCGGCGCTGGCGTTGGTGATGAAGTGGGCCGCGTCGAAGGTCATGCCGTAGAGGGCGCGGAAGCGGATGTACTTGCCGACCTGGATGTTGAGCCCGGCCTCGCCGCCGAACGATCCGTAGGCGTCGATGTCGGTGACGCCCGTGTAGGGGGTCGCGTGGGGGTTCCCCGAGGCGTCGGTGGTGACGTCGAGGCTCTGGCGGCAGGTCTCGGTTGCCGTGCCCCCCGTCCCTGGGAGCGTGCAGTCTGGGTGCCCCGAGAGCGGCTCCCACAGCTGGCTGGTGCCACGGCCGGCGAAGTGCTCGGCGGCGTGCGCCTGCAGCTCGACGGTGACGCGCTGGTCGCCGCTGGGGTTCTCCCAGGCGATCTGCTCGACGCCGATGATCACCGTGGCGAACTGCTGGGGGTTCACCGACGTCTGCCCGCCGCCCTAGGTCCTGGTAGATGCTGCCGTTGGTCCGGATCGGCAGCATGTAGGACGCGCCGAAGTAGGGATCGAAGTGGCGAAAGCGCTTCGAGACCCAGGTCGACCAGATGAGCTGGTGATAGCCGAGGCCGACGCCGGTGTTGGCGTCCGGGGCGGCGGGGTCGAACCGCATGTCCTTGAAGATGTCGAGATCGGCGTCGAACCCGAGCGTCCAGGTCGGCTTGGTGTCGTCGCGCTTCTGGTTGAAGACCGCCCACTGAATCCCCAGGCCGAGGTACTGCAGGCCTTTGCGGGTCGGGCTCTGGAAGACGGTCGACGACGTCCCGATGTCGATTGGTAGGCGGGGTAGATCCCGTCGCGGACGAAGGTCGAGTTGCCGGCGTTGACACCTTGATCGAACGTCAGGTTGTTCGACTGGGCGAGGATGATGGGGAGATCGACGTGCAGGCCGACGTCCCAGAGGATGCCGAAGTCGGTGCGCAGGTCGAGGAGGTCTGTCGTCTGCGCGTACTTGAGGTCGCGCACCACCTGCGTGTCGTTGCTGTAGCCCTGGAGCTCGCGGTTGATGGCGGCGCTGCTGGGAGTCGTGGAACCAGGCGGCGGTGAGGTTGAAGTCGAAGGTGTCGTTCTCATCGAGCGCGGTGACGACCCGGGTCACCTCGGCGGCGCGCGCGGAGCGCTCGGAGACGCCGAGCAGCATCAGCGCTCCAAGGATCGCCAAGGACTTCCGGTTGAAAGTGACGGCGTTCAAGGAGGCGGCGACGATAACACGCGTGGACGAAGCTCGGCTATAGGCGGGGGGCCTCGTCCCGACCCGGCTGGCTCGACGGCCTATTTCTCGCGCAGGCCCAGCTCCTTCATCTTGGTCTGGAGGCTCTTGCGCGAGATCTTGAGCTTGCGGGCCGCCTGGGTGACGTTGCCGCCCGTGGCGTCGAGCGCCCGCTGAATGAGCTCGCGCTCGACCCGCTCGGTCTCCGCCCGGACCGCCTCCTTGAGTGACTCGGGGGCGGGGCGCAGGGTCTCTTCGCCCAGGGGCGTGGGCCGCGGCTGGCAGCGGTCTGGGGTGCGGGCGCACCGGCCACCTCGGGCGGGAGATCCGACACGCGAATCTCGGGCCCCTCGCAGAACAGGATCGTCCGCTCCATCAGGTTCTCGAGCTCGCGGATGTTGCCGGGCCACTGGTAGGCGACGAGGCGCTCGATCGCCTCCGGGGTGATGGCGGCGATCTCTTTCTTCAAGCGATCGTTGAACTTCGTGATGAAATGGTCCGCCAGCAAAGGGATGTCCTCGCGCCGTTCGCGCAGCGGCGGGATGTGAATCGGCACCACGTTCAGGCGGTAAAAGAGATCCTCGCGGAACGCCCCGGCCCCCACCTCGGCCAGCAGATCGCGGTTGGTGGCGGTGACCAGACGGACGTCGACCTTGATGGTCTTGATCCCCCCCACCCGCTCGAACTCCGACTCCTGCAGGACGCGCAGCAGCTTCACCTGCATCTCGATCGGGATCTCACCGATCTCGTCGAGGAACAGCGTCCCGCCGTGCGCCAGCTCGAACCGCCCCGGCTTGGCCCCGACGGCGCCGGTGAAGGCCCCCTTGTCGTAGCCGAACAGCTCCGACTCCATCAGCGTCTTGGGGATGGCGGCGCAGTTGATCTTGATGAACGGCCCCGCGTGCCGCGACGAGTTCTCGTGGAGCGCGCGCGCGATCAGCTCCTTGCCGGTCCCCGACTCGCCGCTGATGAGGACCGTCGAGGGGGTGTTCGCCACCTTCTCGACGACGCCGTAGATCGTCCGGATGGCCGGCGACTGGCCGACCAGGCGGAAGCGCCCGTGCCCGGACGGCTCCTCGGGGCGCGCGTCGCGGCGGGCGAGCGCATAGGTGTTGAGGGCCTTGGCGACGACCTGCCGGATCTGCTCCTGCTCGAACGGCTTCTCGAGATAGTCGAACGCCCCCAGCTTGACCGCCTCGACGGCGCTCTCGACCGACCCGTGCGCGGTGATCATGACGACCGGAACGTCCGGGTACTCGGCCGACAGCCGCTTGAGCAGGCCCATCCCGTCGAGCCCGGGCATCTTGAGGTCGGTGATCACCGTGTGGATCCCGCCCTTCGTCCCCATCCCCCCCATCGCCTCCACGCCGTTGGCGGCGGTGATGACCTCGTAGCCTTCCCGGCGCAGCATCGCCTCCAGCACGCGGCGCATGTTCAGCTCGTCGTCGGCGACGAGGACCCGTTTGACGTCGAGAGCAGCGGCGGCGGTCACGGCGGGGGGAGCTTACCCCGTTCGCGCACGGAGGGGGCCACGCGCGAGAGCGGGGGCAACGGCGGAGGTTGCTTTCCAATGGGGGGCGGCGGCGGGAACGGCGGCGGCGTGGCCGGCGTCCGGCGCGGCGCCTCCCGGGTCGCGTCCAGATAGGCCGCGTAGGCGTCCGCCTCGATCGGGAGCAGAACCGTGAAGGTGGCCCCCTCCCCCGGCTGCGAGCGGACCTCGATCGTCCCGCCGTGGTTCTCGATGATGCGCTGGCTGATGGGGAGCCCCAGGCCGGTTCCCTTGTCCTTGGTGGTGAAGAACGGAATGAAGAGGTTCTTCAGATCGCCGGCCGGGATCCCCACGCCGGTGTCGCGGAAACGCACCTCGAGGAACGCGGCGGTCGCCCCGCGCCGGGTGGCGCGGCGAAGCGCGGTCGAGATGAACAGCTTGCCCGGAACGCCCGCCGGCGCCACGGCCTGGATGGCGTTGAGCGAGAGGTTGAGGAAGACCTGCAAGAGCTGCTCGGCGTCGGCGCGCACGGGCGGCATCCGCTCGGCGAAGGTGGTCACGATCTCGACGGCGCCCTGCTCCTGCGATTCCTTTTCTTTGGGGAGCAGCGAGAGCGTCTTCTTGAGCACGTCGGCGACCTCCAGCGGCCGCTGCTCGCCACGATAGGGGCGCGCGTAGTCGAGGAACTGCGAGACGATCTTGTTGAGGCGGTTCACCTCCTCGACGATGATGTCGAGGAATTCCCGCGTCCCCTCGCGCGTCCCCTGCGACTCGCGGTTGCCGTCTTTGCCACCGTCCTGGGCGGGCTGCAGGAACTGCGCGGCCCCCTTGATCGACCCGAGCGGATTGCGGATCTCGTGCGCCAGACCGGCCGCCATCTGCCCCAGCGCCGCCAGACGGTCGCGCTCCTTCATCCGCTCGTAGACCTGCGAGTTCTGCAGCGTGATGCCGATGGTGGTGGCGACGCCGCGGAAGATCTCGATCTCGTCGGTGGAGTAGGCCTCGCGCAGCCGGTCGTCGCGGATGACCAGCGCGCCGAGGAGCTGGTCTTCACTCGAGAACCCCAGGGCCACCGCGCCGTACATCTGCTCCAGCGTGCGCAGCATGAGCTGCAGGCTCTCCTGCTCCTCGGTCGAGACCGGGCGCCGCGCCGCCACCTCGCGCTCGATCCCCTCCAGCGTGATGACGCCCGTGCGGCGCAGCCGCTCGAAGAAGGCGCGGTGCGTGATGGCGTCGAAGCGCCCCTCCGGCTTCGGCCCGACGTGACCGCCGAGCTCGTAGCCCGAGCCATCGGGGTCAGCCAGGTAGACCGAGGCGTGCGTGATCCGGCGCGAGTCCTCGAGCGCCCCCAGGACGCGCGGCACCAGCACCCGCATGTCGATGACGTTGGCCAGCTCGCCCCGCAAGGCCTCGATCCGCCGCGACAGCTCGAACTTCTCCTGGAACATCCAGCGGCTGATCCCCCCTCGACCCGGGTGCGCAGCGGCTCGATCAGGATGACGATGGTGGCCGAGGCGAGCAGCGTGTTGAAGAAGAACAGCCCCGGCTCGTCGGTGCCGACCCACCGCACCATCACCCCGTAGATGAAGGCGAGGATGAAGACCAGCGTCCCCAACACCACCATGCGCCCGAGCAGCTCGTTCAGATCGAGCAGCCGGTAACGGACCAGGTTCTGCGACAGGAAGTAGAGGTAGACGATGATGAAGATGTTGCCGAAGCTCGGCCCGTGCGGGACCGCTTCGACGACCGAGGCGGTGACGGTGGCGAAGCCGCCGACCAGCAGGTAGAGCAGCCGCTTCTTCTCCACGCGAGACGGCGTCGCCCGGTAGCGGCGATAGAGATAGAAGACCGACAGGTAGAGGCCGGCGAACACGTAGGCCATGAACGCGACGTGGAAGGACAGCGTCCGGTGCACCGGCTCGATGAAGCGCGAAAACAGCAGGATGCTGTAGAAGACCGCCGCGCCGAACACCGTCGACCGGCTGAGCGGGGGCGGCCCCGCCTCGTCGCCGAGAAAGGCCTGAAAGAAGCGCTGCGCCGTGGCCGGCAGCGAGACGGCCGCCAGCAGCGAGGCCCAGTCCCACAGCGGCGACTCGAACCGCTTGGCGACGAACGACAGCGCGCAATAAATCGCGATGTTGAAGGCGAACGTGGCGAAGAGCACGTGCGCGCCGCGGCGCGGCTCCCGCAGCAGAACCGAGCCCCCGAGCGCGAAGGTGACGATGGCCGCGACCAGCGCGGAGACCGGTTGAATGCTCAAGGCGTGAGGATCTTAGCCTAGATCCAGGTGGCGACGCAGGTGGGTGACGCGCCGGCATTTTGCCGCGACCAACGCGGCCTGCTATGTTCGGAGGGTGACCAACGCCGCGGTCCTGGTGCTCAATCGGCATTACCAGCCGATTCACGTCACCAACGTCCGCCGCGCTTTCTCGCTGCTGTACCTGGGCGTCGCGCGCGTCGTCGACCCCGAGTTCAAGACCTTCGACTTCGCCAGCTGGGCGGAGCTGTCGGCGGGCGTCCACGACGGCGACGTGATCCGGACCGTCAACCGCGCCATCCGGATCCCGCGGGTCATCGTGCTGCAGCTCTATGACCGCATCCCCAAGACCAAGGTCCGCTTTTCGCGCCACAACATCTACATGCGCGACGGCAACACCTGCCAGTACTGCGGCGAAGAGCTGCCGCGCGCCGAGCTGAACCTCGACCACGTCGTTCCGCGCGCCCAGGGGGGCCGCACGACCTGGGAGAACGTCGTCTGCTGCTGCATCGACTGCAACCTCTCCAAGGGGGCGCGCACGCCCGTCCAGGCGGGGCTCAAGCTCTTGAAGACGCCGGTACGCCCGCGCTGGACGCCGACCTTCCGCACCAACGGCGGCAAGATCCGGTACCGCGAGTGGCTCCCGTTCCTGGGCCTCGCCGACGCGTCGTACTGGAACGTCGAGCTCGAAGACTAGCCAATGGCGGTCGAGGACGACGACGGAGAGCCCCCCGTCGACATCGAGGAGACGGCCCCGACCGTGGACGGGATTGAGGAGGTCGAGGCCGCCCCCAGCGAGCCGGCCGACGAACCGGTCAGCGAGCCGGTGAGCGACGCGGTCGCGGAACCGGTCGTCGAGCTCTTTGCCGAACCCTCGAGTGAGCCCGTGGTCGAACCCGCGAGCGAACCCTTCGCCGAACCGCTCGAGGCCTCGAAGCCCGTGCCCCACTCGCGGGTGCGTCTCATCGCTTTCGCCTCGGGACGTGGCGGGACGGGCCGCTCGCTGCTGGCCGCGAACGTCGCCGTCTACCTGGCGCAGGCCGCAAAGAAGGTCGTCGCCATCGACGCCGATCCGGCCGGCGGGCCTTTGCATCAGCTGCTCGGTGCGGCGCGACCACCGCGCGGGTTCGGCGAGTTCTTGCGCGGCAAGGCGCCCAGCCTCAACGAGCTGATCGTCGACACGCCGATCGCCGGCGTGGGGCTCATCGGCGGCGAGGGGAGCACCTTTGGCGCCTCGCGCCCCAAGCAGACGGCGAAGGGGACGCTGGCGGCGATCGCCGCGCTCGACGTCGACTACGTGATCGTCGATCTCGGGCCGGCGGATTCCACCTTGACCATCGATCTGTGGCTGGGCGCCGACGTCCCGGTGCTGGTCACCCTCCCCGACCCGGCCTCGATCGACTCCATCTATCGGTTCGCCAAGAGCGCCTTCGTCCGGCGCCTGCGCGGCGTGCGCGGCCTCGACCGGCTGGTGAGCAACGCGATCGGTCCGCCGCCGGCGGCGCTCGATCTTTACCGCGCGGTGCGAGAGGCGGGCGGCCCCACGGACAAGTTGGAGCAGGAGATCCGGCGCTACCGGCCGACGTTCGTGGTCAATCAGACCCGGACGGTGCAGGACCTGAAGGTCGGCACCTGGATCTCCTCGGCCGCGCGACGGCGCCTCGGGCACACGTTCGACTATCTCGGTCACGTCGAGTCGGACGAGACGGTCTGGCTCGCGGCGCGGCGCCACCGGTCCTTGGTCGCGGAGTATCCCGAGGGGAAGGCCTCGAAGAACATCGAGCGGTTGGGCCGGCGCCTCTTGTCGCTGGAAAATGAGCGCGATCGTCCGGCCACGACCCCGCTGCGGCTGGAGGAGGAGCAGACCTACTACGAGATCCTGGAGACCGAGCCCGGCGTCAGCGACGAGGAGGTCCGCCGTGCCTATCGGGCGATCAAGGACATCTATGCCTCGGGCTCGCTGGTGATCTCGGGGCTCTACGAGGAGCACGAGCTGGCGGAGCTGCACGCGCGGGTCAACGCCGCGCACGACACGCTGTTCGCCCCCGATTGGCGGCGCCTCTACGACCTGGCGCTCCCCGAAGCAGATTTGGCGCGCGCGGTGCGCGCGGCGGCCAGCGGCGGCCGCCGCCCCCCCGCGCCGCTCAGCGCCGCGGAGGAGCGCATCGAGACCTCCGAGATCGCGCTCGATCCCGACGCCGAGGTGACCGGCGAGTATCTTCGCAAGGTCCGCCAGACCCGCGGCATCGAGCTCAGCGACATCTCGCAACGCTCGAAGATCAGCGAGCGATACCTGCGCGCCATCGAGGAGGAGCGCTTCTCGGAGATGCCCGCCGCGGTCTACGTGCGCGGCTACGTCATGGAGTACGCGCGGGCGCTCCGGATGGACGCGCACCGGGTGACGGAGAGCTACCTCGCCCGCTATCGCAAGAGCACGGCCGCGCCGGCCCCCGCCGCGACCCCCTGAGCCGCGGCGGGACCTGGCCCTGCCCCGTCAGTGCGCCCGTTGACGCTTGACCTTGTTCGCCTGCTTTCCGAGCGCCGTCCGCGTCGCCTTCGGGAGCTTTGAAATCGTCTTCTTCCGCCGCGCGACTCGGGCAGCCTTCTTGACGTTCTGGCGCGCCGCGCGTCGCTGCCGTTCGGAGGCCGGCATCAGCGACTCCCCTTCGTGCGCCGCGGGACCTTGGCCCCCTTCTTCCGTGCCTCCGAGAGCCCAATGGCGATCGCCTGCTTCCGGCTCTTGGCGCGCGGATGCCGCCCCTTTCCGGCCTTGAGCGTTCCGTGCTTCGCCCGCCGCACGGCGCTGGCGACCGACCGCTTGGCCCCGCTGCCGTACCGACGACCGCGTGTCGACTTCCGCTGCTTCATGGTCTCCTCCTATTGTGAATAGGCCACTGTCGAGAGCAGCGCCTCGGCGGACTGCCGCGAGTCGAGGCGCGTGTGTTGAACGACGATGGGAACGTCGGACTCGATGACGCTCGCGTAGTCCGTGTCGCGCGGAATGGGCGCCGGATCGCTCAGATCGTTGAATCGCAGGTGAAGGGTCCGACGCGGCGGCACCACCACCTCGTAGGGGCGAATCGGCTCCCGGTCCGCGTAGTAGACGGTGATCCGCACGTGCGCGGGGGTGTCGCCGGCGTTGAGCAGACAGGCCGCCTCGTGGCTGGTCATCTGCGGGTGGGGCCCGTGGCTCTCCGAGGGAATGTATCCTTCGGGAATTGCCCAGACGAAGCGTCCGATTGTTCTGCTCATGACTCCCCCTTTGGCTCCTTCGGTACGGAAGCGGCCAGGGCCGCCAGGGCCAACGCCCCGGCGGCGCCGGCGCCCAAGACCAGTCGCAGCCAGCCTGCGCCCGACGCCCGCCGCGGCCGCCGGGCCGGCCCCAGCAGCGCGCCGAGCCCGAGCCCGGCGAGCGCCAGCGCGGCGACCCCCAGGGGCCGCGCCGGATCCAGCCTGGCGACCGAGCGGGCCGGAAGCTTCGCCGTCCCGGCGACGGCCATTCGAGCCACCTCGGCCACGTGCAGCGCGCGGCGCGGTGTGCCGGCGCGGATCTGTTCCCGGCAGCTGAAGCCGTCGCTCACCAGGAAGGCTTCGGGGGCGGCGGCGCGCACCTTCGGCAGAACGTCGAGCTCGCCGATCTGCTGCGACAGCCGGTATTTTTCCCCCCGCTCGAACCCGAACGATCCGGCCATCCCGCAGCAGCCGGTCTGCAGCACCTCGACGTCGAGGCCGAGCGTTTGCAAAAGCTGTTTCTCGTCGTCCAGGCCGAACAGCGCCTTGTGGTGACAGTGGCCGTGGACCACGGCTTTCCGTGACAGCTTGGCCAACCGCGCCGGCTCGGCGTGCTTGGTCAGGAACTCGGCGTAGAGGAACGTCTGCGACCGCAGGCGCTGAGCGTCGCGATCGCGCGGCAACAGGTTGAGCATCTCGTCGCGGAAGACCGAGACGCACGACGGCTCGAGCCCGACCACCGGTGTTCCGGCTGCAATCTCGCTCCGCAGCGCGCGCAGGTCCTTCTGCAAGAGGCGCTTGGCGGCCGTCAGCATGCCGAAGTCGTAGAGCGGCCGACCGCAGCAGACGTCCCCCTCGGGGACGACGACCCGGAAGCCGAGCGCCTCCAGCACCTCGGCGGCGGCGAGCGCCGTCTCGGGGAAGAAGTGATCGTTGAAGGTGTCGGGCCAGAGCACCACCGGCTGCCCGTGGGGGTTTCGCGGCGCCCGCCGGCGCCACAGCTGCTTGAAGGTGCGCGCGGCGAACACCGGAATCCGACGCTCGGGCGCGACGCCCCCGAGACGCTTGAAGAGGGGCGCCGTGAAGGGCGACTGCGCGATCGTGTTGGCGAGGCCCGGCGCGCGGGCCGCGAGGCGTGCCCACCGGTGCACGAGCCCCATCGAATAGGCGGCCACGGGGCGCAGGCGCCCCTGGTAGTGGTGGGCGAGGAACTCCGCCTTGTAGGTCGCGACGTCGACGTTGATCGGGCAGTCGCCCTTGCACCCCTTGCAGGCGAGGCAGAGATCGAGCGACTCGTGAACGTGCTGGTCCTTCCAGCCGTCGAGCTCCTCGCCGCGCATCATCTCGAACAGCAGGTGGGCGCGGCCGCGGGTGCTGTGCATCTCCTCGCGCGTCGCGCGGTAGCTGGGGCACATCGTCCCCCCGTGCTCGCGACGGCACTCGCCGACGCCGACGCAGCGAAGCGTGGCGCGCGTGAAGTCGCCGTCGTCGTCCGGATACTGGAAGTGCGTGGCGACCGCTGGCGGCCGGAAGTCGGTCCCGAGGCGCAGGTTGTCGTCCAGCCGGTAGGCGTCGACCACCTTCCCCGGGTTCATGCGCCCGAGCGGATCCCAGATCGCCTTGAACTCCCGGAAGGCCTGCACGAGCTCGGGCCCGAACATGCGGGGCAGCAGCTCGGCGCGGGACTGGCCGTCTCCGTGCTCGCCCGAGAGCGAGCCCCCCATCCGGATCACCAGCGACGCCGCCTCCTCGATGAACTCACGGTAGTTGGCGATGCCGGCCGCGGTCTTGAGGTCGAAGTTGATGCGGGTGTGCAGGCAGCCCTGGCCGAAGTGCCCGTAGAAAGCACCGTCGTAGCCGTGCGCTTCGAACAGCGGCCGCAGCTCGCGCAGGTAGTCGCCCATCCGCTCGGGCGGGACCGCGGAGTCTTCCCACCCCTCCCAGGTGTCTGGTGAGCCGGGAATGCGGGCCGTGGCCCCCAGTCCCGACTCGCGCACCTTCCAGAGCTTCTCCTCCTGATCGAGATCGTCGTAGATCCGCGCGGTCGGGCGGGGCTTCGACGCTTGCAGGCGGGCCACCGCCTCGGCGGCCCGCGCGTCGGACTCGGCCTTGCTGTCACCGCCGAACTCCACCAGCAGGAAGCCGTGACCGTCGGGCAGATAGCGCAGATAGCGCTCGTGCAGCCCCTTCTTGTGCATGTCGCTGACGAGCCGCCGGTCGATCGCCTCGAGCCCGATCGGCTTTTCGTCCATGACCGCCGGAACGTGATCGGCGGCGGCGTAGATGTCGGGATAGCCGAGCACCAGGAGCGTGCGGGCGCGCGGCCAGGGGACGAGCCGCAGCGTCGCCTCGAGCACGGTCACGCACGTCCCCTCGGTCCCCACGAGCGCGCGGGCGACCTGGAAGCCGTTCTCGGGCAGGAGCTCGTCGAGGTTGTAGCCGGAGACCCGGCGCGGGATCTTCGGGAAGCGGGCGCGCACGAGCGGCGCATAACGATCGATGAGGGCCTTGAGTCGGCCGTAGATCTCGCCCCGGCGGCCGCCGGCGCGGATGATCGCCTCCAGCTCGTCGGGGGGCGTCGCTCCGACGCGCGTCACCAGGCCGTCGTAGGTCGCGATCTCCAGCTCGTGGACGTTGTCCGCGGTGCGCCCCGCGATGACCGAGTGCACCCCGCAGGAGTTGTTGCCGATCATCCCGCCGAGCGTGCAGTGGTTGTGCGTCGAGGGATCCGGGCCGAACGTCAAATCGTGCGCGTTGGCGGCCGTCCGCAGCGTATCGAGCACCGTCCCCGGCAGGACCCGCGCGCGCCGCTCTGCGACGTCGAGCTCGAGGATGCCGTGCAGGTACTTGGACATGTCCATCACGACGGCGACGTTGCAACACTGTCCCGCCAGGCTGGTCCCGCCGCCGCGCGAGAGCAGCGGCGCGCCGAACTGACGACAGAGCTCGATCGTGGCCAGCACGTCGACCTTGTGCCGCGGGATGACCACCCCCATCGGCACCTGGCGGTAGTTCGAACCGTCGGTGGCATAGAGCGCGCGGCTGCCGTCATCGAACCTGACCTCGCCGTCGAGCTGGCGCTCCAGCTCGGCCCGCAAGGCCTCGAGGTCGGGGGGCGGCGCCGCCGGCGGGCGGGGCGGCCGGCGCATCCGGGAGAGCGGAACGACGTCTGCGGTGGACATCGCCTGCCCCCTAGTCCTTGTGGGGCGTCCAGCTCGCGACCATCTCGCGATACGTCTGCCGGACGATCCCGCGCCAGCCGGAGTCACCCTTGAGCACCGCCGACCCCATTGCCTTCGCCTGCTTGAAGGTGATGTGCGGCGGCAGCGGCGGCACCTCCGGATCGGTGATCGCCTCGACGACGACCGGGCGATCGGCCTTGAAGGCCCGCTCCCAGGCGGGCGCGATCTGCTCCGGCCTGTCGATCCGGATGCCGATCAGGCCCAAAGACTCGGCGTAGCCGGCGTAGGGGAAGTCGGGGAGGTCCTGCGAAGCCTGCAGCTTCGGATCGCCGATCATGGCGCGCTGCTCCCAGGTCACCTGATTGAGATCGTGGTTGTTGAGGACCAGCACCACCAACCGTGGATCCTTCCACTCCTTCCAGTACTTCGAGACGGTGATGAGGACGTTGTTGCCGTTCATCTGCATCGCGCCGTCGCCCACCATCGCCACCGCCACCCGGTCGGGATAGGCGAACTTCGCCGCCACAGAGTAAGGGAGCCCGGGGCCCATGGTGGCCAGCGTTCCCGACAGAGAGGCCATCATGCCGCGGCGGATCTTGATGTCGCGGGCGTACCAGTTGGCCGCCGAGCCCGAATCGCTGGAGAGGATCGCGTTGTCGGGCAGCTGCTTCGACAGCTCCCAGAAGACGCGCTGGGGGTTGATGGGGTGAGCGTCGTTCATGGCGCGCGCCTCCAGCACCTTCCACCAGTCGGCCACGCTCGCCTCGATCTGCTTGCGCCAGCTCCGGTCGGTCTTGCGGGTGAGATAGGTGGCGAGCGCGCGCAGCGTGGTGGCGCTGTCGCCGACGAGGTTCACCTCCATCGGGTAACGCAAGCTGGTGCGACGGGCGGCGAGATCGACCTGCACGCCGCGCGCCTGCCCCTCTTCCGGGAGGAACTCCGAGTAGGGAAAGCTCGAGCCGACCATCAACAGCGTGTCGCACTCCTGCATCAGCTCCCAGCTCGGCTTGGTCCCGAGGAGCCCCAGCGACCCGGTCACCCAGGGGAGATCGTCCGGGAGCACCGCCTTGCCGAGCAGCGCCTTGGCCACGCCCGCGCCGAGGATGTCCGCCGTCATGGCGACCTCCTCGGAGGCGCCGAGCGCCCCCTGCCCCACCAGCATCGCCACCTTCGAGCCAGCGTTCAGGATCTCGGCCGCCCGACGGAGGTCGGCGTCTTGCGGCACCACCTTCGGCGCGGAGTAACCGACGCCGGTGTGAACCGTGCCGTGCGCGCGCGGCGGTGTCTCCACGGCGTCCAGCTCCTGAACGTCGTTGGGGACGATGACGCAGGTGACGGTGCGCTCGGCGACGGCGATCCGCACCGCCCGGTCGATGAGCTGACGAATCTGAACGGGCGTCGTCGCCATGTGCACGTACTCGTGGGCCACGTCCTTGAACAGCGAGAGCAGATCGACCTCCTGCTGGTACTCCCCACCCAGCGCGGCGCGGGCCTGCTGGCCGACGATCGCCACCACGGGCTGATGATCGAGCTGCGCGTCGTAGAGGCCGTTGAGAAGATGGATCGCGCCTGGACCCGACGTCGCCAGACAGACGCCGACCTGGCCGGTAAACTTCGCGTGCGCGCAGGCCATGAAGGCCGCCATCTCTTCGTGCCGGACCTGCACGAAGTCCATCTCCTTCACCTGGTGAAAGGCACCGATGATCCCGTTGATGCCGTCGCCGGGATAACCGTAGATGCGCTTCACTCCCCAGGCACCCAGACGTCGAAGAATGAACTCGCCGACCGTGATTGCCATCGTCGCCTCCCTTGGCAAAGCTAAGGCCGCGCGCATCGAATTGAAGCGTTTCGACTTGCGGCCGAGCGCACCACGCCCAAGTTGGCCTCATGCCACCTGTCACGACGACGCTCGACCGCGGCCCGCGCGTCGATGACGTCCGGGCCACCACTTACGTGGTCCCCACCGACGCGCCCGAATCCGACGGCACGCTCGCGTGGGACCGCACGACGGTGGTCGTGGTGGAGCTCTGCGCCGGGGGAACGACCGGGCTCGGCTACACCTACGCCGATCGGGCCACCGCGATGGTTGTACATGATTCGTTGGCCGATCTCGTGAAGGGCGAGGATGCCTTCGCGACTTCGGCCGCGACGGCCCGGATGCTCGCTGGCGTGCGCAACCTCGGGCGACGGGGGATCGCGGCGATGGCGATCTCGGCCGTCGACGTGGCGCTATGGGACCTCAAGGCGCGGTTGCTGGAGCTCCCGTTGGCCGTTCTGTTGGGGCTGACCCGCGCGGCGACACCGGTCTACGGCAGCGGCGGGTTCACCTCCTATTCGCTCGAGCGTCTGCGGGACCAACTCGGGCAATGGGTCGCGCAAGGCATGGCCTTCGTCAAGATGAAGGTCGGACGCGACCCCGGCGAGGACCCGCGTCGCGTGCTGGCCGCGCGCGAGGCGATCGGCAGCTCGGCGCAGCTCTTCGTCGACGCCAACGGTGCCTATTCGCGCAAGCAGGCGCTCGCGCTGGCGCGGTGCTTCGCCGACCTCGACGTTCGCTGGTTCGAGGAGCCGGTGAGCTCGGACGATCTGCCCGGCCTGCGCCTCGTCCGCGATCGCGCGCCGACCGGGATGGACGTCGCAGCGGGAGAGTACGGTTATGACCCGTTCTATTTCCGCCGCATGCTGGAGGCCGGCGCCGTTGACGTGTTGCAGGCGGACGCCACCCGCTGCGGCGGCATCAGCGGCTTTCTTGCCGCGCACGCGCTGGCCGACGCGCACGGGCTCCCGCTGTCGGCGCACTGCGCGCCCGCGATTCACCTGCATCTCGGCTGCGCGCTGACGCGCGTTCGCCACCTCGAATACTTCCACGACCACCAGCGGATCGAACGGATGCTGTTCGATGGCGCGGTGGCGCCCCAAAATGGACTCCTGGCGCCCGACCTCACG
This sequence comes from uncultured Pseudomonadota bacterium, assembly GCA_963819375.1. Lineage (GTDB taxonomy): Bacteria > Myxococcota_A > Polyangia > Fen-1088 > Fen-1088 > JADGRB01. The sequence goes on from CAWFVU010000002.1 coordinate 1,698,483, forward strand.
CGATCGGGCCTGGGCCTCACGTTGAAGAGCGAAGACGCAGCGCGCTTCGCCGTCGACGGCGCCTAGACGATGACCGACCTGACGACCGTCGAGCCCTTCGACATGGCCGTCGGCGGGGCGAGCCTCAGGCGCGAGCGCGGTCCTTTCCGCGCAGCAGATTCCCGGCCAGCCTCTTGGCGATGACGGAGGCAGCGGCAGCCCCGCCCGCGCCGACGATCTTCCGTCCGACCGTCGGAGTATTGGCGACCCGCGCCGGTTGATCGACCATCCTGCGCAACGCCTCGTGAAAGCGAGCGAGACGTGGCCGCAGCCGCGCTCTCCGCCTTCGGTGCGCGACACCAAGCGCGATCCCCCAGGCCGCGATGCCGAGCAGGGCCGCACCCAGCACCACGAGCGGAACCGCGTGACGCCGCAGCTGGCTGCGGAGATCAAACAGCGTGTGGCGGCGGCGATCGAGCTCGCCCACCATCCCGTCGAGCCCGCTCCGAATCGACTCGACCTCCCGCCGGAGCGCCTCCACGTTTTCATTCGTGGGAGCGGCGCCCGGTTCTTTTCCGGCGGCGCTCACGCGAAGCGCTCCCTGGTCCACTTGACGCCGTCCTTCAGTGTACGGCGCGTGTGGGCCATCGGATCGCGCAACCGCCCGCGCCAGCTCACCGCGGCGAAGAGCACCGCCACGATCAACATGACGCCGCTGACGATCAGACCTGCCGCCCAGCCGGGCATGACGAGCGACAAGGCCAGCGCGGCGGTGACCAGCAGCAGGTTGACCGTCACGAGGGCGGCCACGGCCGCGACCCCCAGCCCTTCCGCAACGCGGGCCTCCGAACGCAGATCGGCGCGCAGCTCCGTCTTGGCGAGCTCGATCTCCTTCTTGGCCAGGAGCTCCACCTGAGACACGATTTTCCTCATCAGCGCTCCGGTGCCGAGCCGCTGCTGGGCTCGGCCCTCCCCGCCTTCTCGGCGGGCCGTCACCGGTTTCATCGCCGCCCCCTCTCCCCTCATAGCCGCCCCCTCTCCCCTCATAGCCGCCCCCTCCCCCCTGGTCGAGCCATCGACGCTCGCCCGGGATCGCTCGCCCAGCCGAAGACGCTGCTGAAGACCCTTTCCGCCCATCCTCGGATCAACCGCGAAAAACGCCCGCAAGGTCGCCATGCAGTTAACCTAAGAGCGAGCGACTCCGCTGGTAGCGCGGAAGCCGAACACTCGAAACCCTCCCTCCGGTTGTGCCGTGAAGCGGCCGCCGGCTCCGGAATGCAGGTCCCCCGAGGGCCCTACAGCGGCGATCTCAGCCGCGCCAGACAGGCTTGTCGAGCTCGACCTCGAACGTGGGAGCTCGACGCAACGGTCCGCGCTGGACACCGACCTCAAGACAATAAAAAAGCCCCGAGCCGACGACTAGAGTCGTTGGCTCGGGGCTAGGAATAATTCCCGGCGGCGACCTACTCTCCCACAGAGTTTCCCCTGCAGTACCATCGGCCCTCGAGGTCTTAACTTCCGAGTTCGAGATGGGATCGGGTGTGGCCCCTCCGGTAAGACCGCCGGAAAACTGTTTCCATCGGCAGCGCAACGCTGCGAGCGTGCAGCGTCTGTCGATGGAGAATCTTGCAAAGTGTCTTGAGTGTCGCAATCAAGCGACTCGACCTCATAAACGGTGAATCGCGATCAAAGAAAGAAATAATGGTGACCAAGCCGCACGACCGATTAGTACTGGTTAGCTCCACGCCTTACAGCGTTTCCACACCCAGCCTATCAACCTCGTCGTCTACGAGGGGTCTTTAGGAGGCTTACGCCTCGGGATTCCTAATCTGGAGGTCAGCTTCCCGCTTAGATGCTTTCAGCGGTTATCTGTTCCGGACATAGCTACCCGGCGATGCCATTGGCATGACAACCGGAACACCAGCGGTCCGTCCACCCGGGTCCTCTCGTACTACGGGCAGGTCCTCGCAAGAATCCTGCGCACACGGCAGATAGGGACCGAACTGTCTCACGACGTTCTGAACCCAGCTCGCGTACCGCTTTAATTGGCGAACAGCCAAACCCTTGGGACCTACTTCAGCCCCAGGATGCGATGAGCCGACATCGAGGTGCCAAACCACGCCGTCGATGTGAACTCTTGGGCGTGATCAGCCTGTTATCCCCAGAGTACCTTTTATCCGATGAGCGATGGCCCTTCCATTCGGTACCACCGGATCACTATGACCTACTTTCGTACCTGCTCGACCTGTCAGTCTCGCAGTCAAGCTCCCTTGTGCCATTACACTCTACGGCTGGTTTCCAATCAGCCTGAGGGAACCTTCGCGCGCCTCCGTTACTCTTTTGGAGGCGACCGCCCCAGTCAAACTGCCCACCAGACATTGTTCCCCGCCCGGATCACGGGCGTGGGTTAGATTTCCAGAATCAACAGGGTGGTATTTCACCATTGGCTCCCCAGAGCCCGAAAGCCCCGGTTCAAAGCCTCCCACCTATCCTACGCAATTAAGCCCGAAAATCAGTGTCAAGTTGCAGTAAAGGTTCATGGGGTCTTTCCGTCTTGCCGCGCGTAAAGGGTATCTTCACCCCTAGTGCTACTTCGCTGAGTCCCATCCCGAGACAGTGGGGAAGTCGTTATGCCATTCGTGCAGGTCGGAACTTACCCGACAAGGAATTTCGCTACCTTAGGACCGTTATAGTTACGGCCGCCGTTTACCGGGGCTTCGGTTCGAAGCTTCGCATTGCGGCTGACTTCTCCCCTTAACCTTCCGGCACCGGGCAGGCATCAGACCCTATACGTCGTCTTCCGACTTAGCAGAGTCCTGTGTTTTTGGTAAACAGTCGCTACCCCCATTTCTCTGCAACCAACGTTCGCTTTGGAGCGCGTGGCTCTCTAACAAACGCCGGCCTACCTTCTCCCGAAGTTACGGTAGAATTTTGCCGAGTTCCTTAGGATGGGTTCTCTCAAGCGCCTTGGAATATTCTTCCCGCCCACCTGAGTCGGTTTGCGGTACGGACACCACAGCGGTTAACTCCGTCGGAGCTTTTCTCGGGAGCGTAGGATCACTCAGTTCGTGAGCGCAAAGCGCTCTCCTCATGACCTCTCGGAGTCGTGTTTTCACGTTTGTCCCTGTTGGGTCCTATGAAAACCTCCTACGGGTTTGAACCCCACAATCCAATCTGGGGCTGAGCTACCTTTCTCCGTCCCTCCTACGAAAACCATCCGTGGTGGTGCAGGAATATTAACCTGCTTGCCATCAGCTACGCCTTTCGGCCTCGCCTTAGGATCCGACTAACCCTGGGAAGATTAACTTTACCCAGGAACCCTTGGGCTTACGGCGAACGAGTTTTTCACTCGTTTTATCGCTACTCAAGCCTGCATTATCTCTTCCAAGCGCTCCACCAGTCCTTACGGTCTGACTTCACAGCCCTTGGAATGCTCGCCTACCGCTCAATGAATCCGAAGATTCTTTGAACCCGCAGCTTCGGTGTCATGCTTTAGCCCCGTTACATTTTTGGCGCAGGCTCTCTTGACCAGTGAGCTATTACGCTTTCTTTAAAGGATGGCTGCTTCTAAGCCAACCTCCTGGTTGTCAGTGAGCTCCCACATCCTTTGCCACTTAGCATGAACTTAGGGACCTTAGCTGGCGATCTGGGCTCTTTCCCTCTCGGCAATGGAACTTAGCTCCCACTGCCTGGCTCCCAGGATAGATATGTCGGCATTCGGAGTTTCGTTGGGTTTGGTAGTCTGGTAGGACCCCTAGCCCATCTAGTGCTCTACCTCCGATACAGAGTTTCCTGAGGACCTACCTAAATAGGTTTCGGCGAGAACCAGCTATCACCGGGTTTGATTAGCCTTTCACTCCTACCCACACCTCATCCCCTACATTTTCAACTGTAGTGGGTTCGGACCTCCACGAAGTATTACCTTCGCTTCATCCTGGACATGGGTAGATCACTCGGTTTCGGGTCTATTCCTGGCGACTGGACGCCCATTTCGGACTCGCTTTCGCTACGGCTACGTCTGTTCGACTTAACCTTGCCA
>CAWFVU010000002.1:1705000-2287668 GCA_963819375.1 uncultured Pseudomonadota bacterium
CCCGTAGGAGTCTGGGCCGTGTCGCAGTCCCAGTGTGGCTGATCATCCTCTCAGACCAGCTACCCGTCTAAGCCTTGGTGAGCCGTTACCTCACCAACTAGCTGATGGGACGCGGGCTCATCTTCCGGTGACAGCTTCCAAGGAGAGGCCATCTTTCCCAACAGCGCCCGTAGGCGCCGCTGACGTATGCGGTATTAGCAATCCTTTCGGACTGTTGTCCCCCGCCGGAAGGTAGATTACCCACGTGTTACGCACCCGTCCGCCACTTTACTAGTAGACCGAAGCCTACATTCTCGTTCGACTTGCATGTGTTAGGCCCGCCGCTAACGTTCGCTCTGAGCCAGGATCAAACTCTCCAGTTAAATCTACAACGTCGGCCGAAGCCGGCGCTTTTGACAACTATCGAGCATCAATGCCTGCTCGGAAATCACAATTGTTGGGGTATCGAAGGCCGAAGCCTTCGCTTACCTTTCGAACTCGATTTGCTATTCAGCTTTCAGAGACCGACGCGAAAAATCCCTGGGGCGAGGCGGGTTTGAAGTCACACCGCGCTTCAGGGAGGGCAGAGTTTATTCAGAACAGCTTCTGGGTCAACACTTTTTTCTAAAAAAACGAGAGTTCGTAACTTGAAGAAGTCGTGAACCCGTTTCGAGGGGCGCCTTCTATCGCTTCCCGAGCAGTCTGGCTACCTCTTTCGCATGGTAGCTGAGAATTAAATCGGCCCCCGCCCGGCGCATGGACAGCAGCGTCTCGAGCATGGTCTTTTCGTAGTCGATCCAGCCCTTTTCGGCCGCGGCCTTGAGCATCGCGTACTCGCCGGAGACGTTGTAGGCGGCCACGGGCACGTCGAACTCGCTCCGGACCTCGGCGATGACGTCCAGGTAGGCCAGCGCAGGCTTCACCATCACGATGTCGGCCCCCTCCTCCACGTCCAGCGCCACCTCGCGGATCGCCTCGCGCACATTGGCAGGATCCATCTGGTATCCCGTGCGGTCGCCGAACGAGGGCGCCGAGTCGACGGCCTCGCGGAAGGGCCCGTAGTAGGCGGAGGCATACTTCGCCGCGTAGGCGAGAAGGCCCACCTGCTCGAAACCCTCCTCGTCCAGCGACTCGCGCAAAAAGCCAACGTAGCCGTCCATCATTCCCGAGGGAGCGATCAGATCGGCGCCCGCACGCGCGTAGGAAACGGCGGCGCGGCCGAGGTTTTCGAGCGTCGCGTCATTGTCGATCTGGCCGTCCATCACCACGCCGCAATGCCCGTGCGTGGTGTACTCGCAGAAGCACGCGTCAACGGAGACCATCAGCTCGGGCGTGGCTTTCTTGATCGCGCGGATCGCCCGCTGAACGCCCCCCTCCCCGTGCCATGCCTCGCTGCCGACCTCGTCCTTCTTTTCGGGCAGGCCGAACAGGATCACACCGGGAATGCCGAGACGGGCGATCTCCTCCGCCTCGCGCGCGAGCTCGTCGACGGAGAAATGAAATTGACCGGGGAGCGAGGCGATCTCCCGCTTGATGCCCTTACCCGGGGCAACGAAGAGCGGATAGATGAAATTGTCGGCCGTCAGCGTCGTCTCACGGACGAGCCTGCGGAGGGCCGGCGTGCGGCGCAGGCGGCGGGGACGCGTCTCGGGGAAGGACATCGCGCGAAGCCTAGGAGGGCGTTGCAGTAAAGGCAACGGGGAGCGAAGCCGGCGCTGCCGACATGTGCCGCGCGAAACCGGCCAGGCCAGCTTCACGTTCAGCGGGAGGCCTCCTTGTCAGCCATTGCCGCGTAGCTAGGTTTCTTCTGGGAGAGCGTCGCGGCGAGTGGGCAGCGGCGCGAAGGAGGGAACATGCGGCGGCTGGGGAGACTCGGGACGGCCGTGCTGTTCGTGGCATCTGCGGTCGGCGTTGGCGTCGCTGCGGCGCGCGCGGCAGATCCGGGCCATGAGGCGCGGGAGGCGGCCCCGTTCGGGGCCGAGGTCGGCGCGCCTGTCGCGCTGTTGAGTCGGCTGCACCACGCGGCCGAGAGAGAGGTCCAGCTGGGGGAGCTGGCCGAAGCGGGCGGATCGTCGGCGGCGAGCCGCCGGTACGGCGCGGAGCTGTCGGCGGACTTCCGTGAGCTCGACCAACGGATCGTCGCGACGGCGGCCTCGGTCGGAGTCGACGAGGCGCGGCTCTCGTCCGTCGTGGCCGGCGAGAACGTGGTCGCCTTGAAGAAGGAGTCGGACGACTTCGGCCGCCTCGCCAACGAGCGGGGTGCGTCGTTCGATCGGGACTTCTGGGTGACGGTGGCGGAGGCGCAGTCGGCGGAGTCAGACATGCTGACCTCGACCGCCGTGCACGAGCCGGCGCTGCTCGGGCTGGTGAGCGAGATGAGCCAGCTTTATGACCGCTCGAGCCGACGCGCGCTCGCGGCGGCGTCGACGCGCTCGGGGCCGGCAGGAGCCAGCGGCGCAGCGCCCGAGGCTGCGCCGGACGCCGCGCCGAACGCACCGGCCGAGGGCTCAGACGAGACTTCGGCTCATCCGACGCGCTGACGACCTTCGCCCCGTGCCCGCGTGAGCGCAGCGACGAGCGCCTCCGGGGTGGGGCTGTCGGCGATTGCGGCCACGACGACGCCGCAATCGGCGGCTTGGCGGGCGGTGGTCGGTCCGATGACCGCGACCGTCGCCTCCGAGAGAGGCGCAGCGGTCCAGCGGGCGACGAAGGCCCTCAGCGCCGAGGGACTGGCAAACAGCGCAGCGTCGAACGCCGGTAGCTCAGGGAGGGTGGCGCGGGTGACCGTCTGAGACACGGGAAGAACCTCGACCGCGATCCCGCGGGCAGCCAACGCGGCACGGAGAAGATCGCGGCCGTCGAGGGCGCGCGGGAAGAGCACCCGCGCCGTCGTCGGCAGGTCCCCGAGAGCCGCGACCAGCCCCTCCTGGCGCTGCTCGTGATCGGGCGGGACGATCGCGGCTCGCAATCCCTCGGCGGCGAGCGCGCGCGCCGTGCCCGGCCCAACGGCGGCGATCGTGGCCGCCGTGAGCGTCTCGGCCTTGCCGGTCTCGCGCAGCCGCGCCAGCGCCAGGCGAACAGCCGAAGGGCTGGTGAACACCACCCAGGCTCCGGCGGTCCCCGCCGCGAACGCCCGGTCGAACGGCGACCAGTCGGGGGGTGGCCTCACCTCGACCGTCGGGTAAGCGAGCGGAACCGCACCAGCCTCGCGCAGCGCGGTCAGCAGGGGGCCGGCCTGCTCGGACGGCCGGGTGACCAGCACGCGCCAGCCTGCGAGCGGGAGGGCACCTCCTTGCCGGATTCCGGGCACCGTTCGATGATACCGTGACGGCGCGATGCGCGGGTTTCCTCGAGCTCTTTTTCGAGCTCTGCTCTTCACGGCGGCGCTGGCCGCTCTCCCCGCGTGCAAGAGCGGAGGCCAGAAGGCGGGGACCACCTCGGCGCCGGCCTCGGTCGCGAGCGTCGCCATCGACACCGGCGGGCGCAAGGTGCTGTTTCGCGTCGAGGTCGCGGTCACCCCCGAGGAGCACGCGCGGGGGCTCATGTACCGGTCCCAGCTGGCGGACGACGCGGGGATGGTGTTCGTGTTCGAGGAACCCTCGATCCAGCGGTTCTGGATGAAGAACACGCTCATTCCCCTGGACATGATCTTCATCGGCAAGGACCGCAGGATCGTGGGCGTCGTCGAGAACGCCGCGCCCGAGACCGAGACGGAGCGGATGGTCGGCGCGCCGTCGCAGTACGTGCTGGAGATCGGCGGTGGGCTCTCGGCCAAGCTCGGAATTCATCGCGGTGAGCCGGTCGAATTTCAGAATGTCCCCTCCCCCGCGCTCTGAGCGGCGCGCGCCAGAAGCGACTTAGAATCGAGGGCGGATGGAGCCGATGCTGGCGACCCTGGCCGAAGCGCCTCTCGTCGATCCGAACCTGGTCTACGAGCCGAAGTACGACGGAATCCGGGCGCTGATCTCGGTGGTGCCGCGCGGGCGCTCCGTCGAGGTGACCATCGCCTCGCGGCGGGGAAACGAAAAGACCAAGCAGTTCCCCGAGGTCGTCGAGGCGCTCACGCGCTGGGGGAAGAAGCGCAAGACGGCCGCCCTGCTCGACGGCGAGATCGTGGCGCTGGACGACCACGGGGAGCCCGTCGGGTTCGAGCGGCTTCAGGAGCGGATCCATCAGACCTCTGCCCGCGAGGTGGCGCGCCTGGCCGGCGAGCGGCCGGTCGCCTTCGTCGCCTTCGATCTGCTGCATGACGGCGGCGACGATCTGGTCGGTCTTCCGCTCGCCGAGCGGCGGGGCCGGCTGGAGGCCGCGCTTCTCAACGGCGTGGACAGCACGCTCCGGATGGCGCGCCAGGTGCGCGGCGACGGCACCGCGCTCATGGACGAGGCGCGCGCGCACAGCTGGGAGGGGATCGTCGCCAAGGACGCGCGCTCGACCTACAAGCCGGGCCGGCGCACGCTCGACTGGCGGAAGCTGAAGCTGGTCAAGCGCCAGGAGCTGGTGGTGGGCGGCTTCACCGAGCCGCGCGGCGCGCGCGCCCACTTCGGGGCGTTGCTGCTCGGGCTGCCGACCGCGAGCGGGCGGCTGCGCTACGCGGGCCACGTGGGCGGCGGCTTCACCGACAAGGAGCTCGCCCACGTCTGGGGCTTGCTGAAGGCGCGCGCGGCGGAAACGTCGCCCTTCGACGGCCCGCTGCCGGCGAACGAGAGGCCGCACTGGGTTCGCCCGGAGCTGGTCGCCGAGGTGAAGTTCGCCGAGTGGACGACGGAAGGTTACCTGCGACAGCCGGTCTACCTCGGCTTGCGCGACGATTTGGTTCCTGAATCGCTGAACATCGAGGTGAAGCCGCCGGAACCTCCACCAGCCCCGCCGTCCTCTTCGAAGCCTTCGGCGAAGACCGAGGCGCCACCCGCCGACCGCGAGCTGGCCAAGATCGGCGCCGCGTTCGAGGCGCTGGCGGCGCGCGGCAGCGGCAAGCTCGAGCTGCCGGGCGGCGCCGTGCTCGAGCTCGGCAACTTGCGCAAGCTGCTCTGGCCCGCGCTCGGCCTCACCAAGGGCGATCTCTTCCGGTATTACCTGGCCGTTTCGCCGTTTCTGCTCCCCGTCGTGCGCGACCGGCCGCTGGTGATGAAGCGATTCCCCGACGGGATCACGGGCAACACGTTTTACCAGCAGCGCGCGCCCGAGCCGGTGCCGCGCGGCGTCCGCAGCGAGCGGGTCGACATCGGCGACGACGTGCCGGCGCGCCTGGTCGGCGGCGACCTGGCGACGCTGCTGCACATGGTCCAGCTGGCGGTGATCTCCCAGGATCCCTGGTTCTCGCGCGCGCAATCGCCGCAGGAGATGGATTGCGCGGCGATCGATCTCGATCCCATGGCCGAGGCGCCGTTTTCGCGCGTGCGCGACGTCGCGCGCTGGGTGCACGACGAGCTCGACGCGCTGGGGATCCCGGGCTGGCTCAAGACCTCGGGCTCGCGTGGGCTGCACATCTTCCTGCCGCTGCGCCCCGGCACCTCGTACGAGTCGGGGATGCTCTTTTGCCAGATCGTCGCCTCCTTCGTGGTCCACCAGCACCCCGAGGCGGCGACGGTCGAGCGGACCGTCAGCAAGCGCGATCCGAAGACCGTCTACATCGACTGCCTGCAGAACATCACCGGCAAGACGCTGGCCTGCGCCTACAGCGCGCGCGCCAGCGACTACGCCGGGGCCTCGACGCCGCTCGCCTGGGACGAGCTCGACGACCAGCTCGATCCGCGCGCCTTCACCATCCGGACGCTGCCCGCGCGCCTCGACGAGGTGGGCGATCTCTGGGCCGGGCTGCGCCAGGCGCCGGGGATCGATCTCGGGGCCGCGCTCGAACGCGCGCAGGGGCGCAATCGTTGACGAAATTCTCGATCGCCTTGTGGTAAGAGTAGCGCCGTCAAACCCACCTAGGAGACCGTTCATGCGTTCGAAAATCTCGTTGTCGGTGCTGCTCGCTCTCTCGCTGGTTGGAATCGCCGCCGCGCGCGCGGACGACGACGATCCGGCCAAGGGGCACTTCACGCTGGAAGAGGCGACCAAGGGGCTCTCCGGCTCGGGTCCGCTGACCGCCAAGATCGACACCACGCTGGGGGCCTTCACCTGCGAGCTCTACGACAAGCAGGCGCCGGTCACGGTGGCGAACTTCGTGGGCCTGGCGCGAGGCCTCCGCCCCTGGAAGGACCCCAAGAGCGGCAAGTGGGTGAAGAAGCCGTTCTACGACGGGCTCATCTTCCACCGCGTCATCCCCGGCTTCATGATCCAGGGCGGCGATCCGCTGGGGACCGGGACCGGCAATCCGGGCTACCGCTTCGCGGACGAGTTCTCGCCCGATCTCAAGTTCGACAAGCCGGCTCTTCTCGCCATGGCCAACGCCGGCCCGGCCACCAACGGCTCGCAGTTCTTCATCACCGAGGGGACGCCCGAGCACCTCACCGGCCGCCACACCATCTTCGGCCAGTGCGATCCGCTCTCGCTGGTCACCAAGATCACCGGCGTCGAGCGCGGCCCCCGCGACAAGCCCGTCACCGACGTCGTGATCAAGAAGGTCACCATCTCGAGAGGCAAGAAGGCGAAGAAGTAGGCGCATGAAACACTTCGTTCTCGACACGAACGTTCTCATCCACGATCCGCGCGCCATCCTCTCGTTCGCCGACAACGAGGTGGTCATCCCGATCTTCGTCATCGAGGAGATCGATCAGTTCAAGAAGGAGGCCTCGGAGCGCGGGCGGAACGCCCGTGAGGTGGCGCGCATGCTCGACGGGCTGCGTGCCGATGGCGCGCGTCTCTCGGACGGCGCGCCGCTGCCGTCGGGCGGCAAGCTGCGCGTCGCCTCGGCGGCGCGCGCCGTGCCGACCACGCTGCGTGAGAGCCAGATCGCCGACCACCTCATCCTGATGGTGGCGCTCGACGTGCGCGACTACAACAAGGGCGAGCCGACGATCTTCGTCACCAAGGACGTCAACCTCCGGATCCGCGCCGACTCGCTCGGCCTCACCTCGATGGACTTCGAGGGGGAGCGGATCGACATCGACGAGCTCTACTCGGGGATGACCGAGTTCGTGACCAGCGGCGCCGACGTCGACGCGTTCTACGCGCAGAACACGCTGGCGATGCCGGAGGCCACCTTCAGGTCCAATCAGTACGTCCTCCTGCGCGACCGCGACAACCCGTCGCACAGCGCGCTCGGCCGCTTCGATGCGGTCGGCAAACAGCTGGTGGCGCTGCGCAAGCTGCGGGAAGGGATCTGGGGGATCCGGCCGCGCAACAAGGAGCAGCACTGCGCCCTCGATCTCCTCCTCTGCGACGACATCAAGCTGGTCACGCTCATCGGCAAGGCCGGCACGGGAAAGACGATGCTGGCGCTGGCGACGGGCCTGCAGAAGGTGGTCGAGGAGCAGGTCTATTCGAAGCTGCTGGTCTCGCGCCCGATCTTCCCGCTGGGGCGCGACGTCGGGTACCTGCCGGGCGACATCGAGGAGAAGCTGAACCCCTGGATGCAGCCGATCTACGACAACGTCGAGTTCCTGATGGGCCTCTCCAAGACCGAGCGCAAGAACGGACGCTCCTATCAAGAGCTGATCGATCTCGGCTACATCGAGATCGAGCCGCTGACCTACATCCGCGGCCGCTCGATCCCCAACCAGTACATCATCGTCGACGAGGCGCAGAACCTGACGCCGCACGAGGTGAAGACGATCATCACCCGCGTCGGCGAGGCGACCAAGGTCGTGCTGACCGGCGACCCCTACCAGATCGACAACCCCTACGTCGACGCCACGTCCAACGGGCTCACCACCGTCGTCGAGAAGTTCAAGGGCGAGCCGATGGCCGGCCACGTGACGCTCTCCAAGGGGGAGCGCTCACCGCTCGCCGAGCTCGCCTCCAACGTCCTTTAGTCGACGTCCCTCGTTCAATCTCGGTCGAGCCGGGCGAGGTGGCGGCCGAAGCGGTCGGCGATCAGGTGCTCGATGCAGTAGTTGGAGCGCTCCAGCCGCTTGCGTCCGCACCCCGCCTTCCGGCACCCCATCTTCCGCTCGCGCAGCGGGCCGAGGTGCTCCTCGAGGCGCGCCAGGCAGTAGGCGCGCAGCGTGGCGGGCCGATCGATCTCCTTGAGGCGGCGCGCCGACGCCGGCTCGAGGCTGCACAGGATCATTCCCCCCTCCACCTCCTCGGGCCAGGCCGCCAACCAGAACCGGTTGCAGCCGGGGCACTGGCGGAGCTCTTCCCACTCGGCGAGCTCGACGACCGGCCACTGCATCACGCTGTCGTCCTCCACGCGCGACCAGGCGGGGCGCGCGCGACAGGGGCATTGCAGGACGGGTGGTTCCAAGGCGCCGCTCAATCTTGCCCGTCGCCGCCGCTGCCGTCGAGTCGTCGCTTGATCTCTTCGGTCAGGTCGCGCGCGATGACCTGCCCGCCGCGGATCGACCTCAGCCTGATGAACCGCAGATCGGGGAGGCGCGACAGCACCTCGTCGAGGTCCGGCTCGTCGCCCCGGCGGGCCAGCCCGAAGACGCGCACGTCGCCGAAGCGGTAGGCGCCGCTCGGCGGCAGCGGCGGGACGGCCGCCAGCGGCGCCACCGCGACCTCGAGCTCTGGCGGAACCAGCACGAACGATGCGGGCACATCGCCGAGCACCAGCACGCCCCCCGCCTCGAGGGCCGGCGCCTCCTTGACCGCGAGATCGAGATCCTTGATCCCGCCGTCGACATGGAAGACGTGGTGCCCGGCGCCGAGGCCGGCCGCCACCGCGCGACGCGCGGCCGCCACCCGCCGATCGTAAGAGACGACCTCCTGCCGCCGCTCGCCAGCCTGACCCACCCCGACCAGGAGGAGCACCGCCGCCAGGGTGACCCGCGCGGCCGGTCCGACGCCGGCCCCCTCCAGCGCCTCGGCGACCGCCCAGCAGAGGCCGACCGCGGGCAAATAGTAGTAACGGGCGCCGACCGCCCAGCCGGCGGCGAGGAGAGGCGCGGCCGCGACCAAGGCGAACACCAGCGGTGTGAAGCGGGCACCCGGCGCCCCCCAGCCCCTGCCCCGCCGCGCGATCGCGAAGACGGTCAGCGCCAGGATCATCGTGCCGAGCGCGAAGGCGAGCGGCGGCGGGAAGACCGCCTCACCGGTGAAGGCCTGGGCGAAGCCGGCCAGGATCTGCAGCAGCGTCCCGACGAGGCCGGCCCGCGCGTCGCCGCTCCCGCCCCATCCATGCAGGATCGCCCGGCGAGCCAGGCAGACGGCGGCCAAGAGGACCACCTGGGGCGCGAGCTCCCGCCCGAGCGAGCGGCCGAGAGAGCGTTTTTTCTCGCTGGAAACGTCGGAAGGGATGCTTTCGCGCAACGCCAGCATCAGCGCCGACAGCAGCGGCAGGACGAACGCCGACTCCTTGGAGAGAAACGCGGCCAGCGCCGCCAGCGCGGCGACGAGGCGGCGGCCCCGCACGAGCGCGAGCAGCGAGCCGAGGACGAAGACGGTGGCCAGCAGGTCGGTCGTCGCCGAAAACCAGAGCGCGGCCGACAGATTCTGAGGCGCCAGGAACATCAGGAAGCCCGCGCTCGCCGCGACGGAGAGCGGCCGTCCGAGCGACCGCAGCAGAGCAGCGACCAAGACGGCCGCGCCCGCGTGCAGCGCCAGCGCCGCCAGCGCGAACGGCAGGAGGCCTCCCGCCCGGGCGAGCAACCACCAGACGAGCATCCAGAGCGGCCGGTAGTACTCGCCGCCGTGCAGGTCCCTGACGAAAGGCAGGAAAGGATCGCGGACGTGACGGGCAAACGTCAGGAAGAGGTGATCGTCGCCGAAGAAGGTCGTCGAGACGAAGAACGGCACCCCGGCGATCAGACCGACGGCGACGAGCCCGAGGAGCGCGCCCCTGCGGTCGCGCGTCAAGGCGCGCGGCGGGCGAGCTCTTCGGCGCGGCGAAGGTCGTCCGGGGTGTTGAGGTTGACGAAGCTCAGCCCGGCGGGATCCAGCGTCGCCAGCGCCGCGTCGTCGAGCCAGACGGCCGCCAGCTCCGTCAACAGCTCGTGCAGCGCCAGGCGACCCTGGGCGAGGCGCGCGTCGACGACGGCGCGGGCACGAACGGCGTAGCGCGCGCAGAGCGGCTCGGCGCGCCCGGCCGGGCGCGGCGCGAGGGCATCGGCCTCGGGCGCCCGATCTCGCAGCGCCGTCAGCAACGCCGGCGACAGGAACGGCAGATCGCCCGCCAGACAGACCACCGCCTCCGCATCTCCCGCCGCCGCGAGCGCCGCAGAGAGCCCGGCCAGCGGCCCGGCGCCGACGACGCGATCCGCGACGACCTCGACACCACGCGCGCGCCACGGGGCCGGATCGTTGGCCACCACCAGCAGGCGCGAGAAGATCGGGCGCAGGACCGCCAGCTGGCGATCGGCAACGGTCCGGCCGGCGATCTCGAGCAGCGGCTTGGTCGCGCCGCCCAGCCTGAGGGCGGGGCCGCCGGCGATGATCGCGGCCGCGACGCTCCGCATGGCTAGGGCCAGGGGGCGTTGGCGCGGCGGGAGACGCCTTGCAGGACCCGGATCATCTGTTCGTGCAGCGGCCCGTTGCTGGCCAGGACCCGCCCTGTCTCGCCGTCGAACGGCGTCCCGTCGAGATCGGTCGCCCGTCCTCCCGCGCCGTGGACAATCGCCGCGCCGGCGACGAGGTCCCAGGGGTGCAGCGCCCGCTCCCAGTAGCCGTCGAGCCAGCCGGCGGCGACGAAGCAGAGATCGAGCGCCGCCGAGCCGAACCGCCGCGTCCCCTGCGCCGCCGCCGTGAACGCCGTCCACTCGGGGAGGTTCGTCTGCACGGGATTGCGCGTGTAGGGGAACCCGGTCACCAGCAGCGCGGCCCCCAGGCGATCGGTGCGCGACGGCGCGATCGGCTTTCCGTTCAACGTCGAGCCACCGCCGCTGATGGTGCCGGCGAACGACCAGCCGAGCGCCGGCGCCTCGACGATCCCCAGCACCGGCCGCCGATTGATGCAAAGACCGATCGACACCGAGAAGATCGGCATCCCGTGCGCGAAGTTGGTCGTCCCATCCAGCGGATCGACGTACCAGACGCGCGTCGCGCCCGCCTCGCCGGCGGCGTTGGTCCCCTCCTCGGCCACGATGCGATCGGCGGGGAACGCCTTCGCCAGCCGTTCGACGATCAAGGCCTCCGAGCGCTTGTCGTACTCGGTGACCAGGTTGATGTCCTCATCGGCCTTGAAGCCGACGGCCGGGCGGGTGCCGAGCCCCTGCATCAGGATCTTCCCGGCGTCGCGCGCGATCTCGGCGGCGATCTTGCGCGCCCCGTCGAGCGGATCGCGCGGCGGGGATTCGGCGGCGGGTGCGGCCATC
This sequence comes from uncultured Pseudomonadota bacterium, assembly GCA_963819375.1. GTDB lineage: Bacteria > Myxococcota_A > Polyangia > Fen-1088 > Fen-1088 > JADGRB01. The sequence continues at coordinate 1,716,340 of CAWFVU010000002.1, forward strand.
GTCGTTACAGGTCCTTTCGCATCCAGTTCGCGTTCTTCGAGCGGGCCAGCGCGTACTCCGCGGTGGCGGCGATCTCCGCGGCGACATCCTTGCGATCGACCACTTTGAAACCGAGCTTCTCGCCGAAGTAGCCCTGCGCGCCATCGGTGACGAGGTAGAGCTGCCGCACGCCGAACAGGTGCGCGCGCGCGGTCGCCGCCTCGACCAGCACGAAGCCGAGCCCCTCGCCCCGGCGCTCGGGCGCGACCGCCAGCATGCGCAGAAGCGCGACGTCGCCGGCGAGCTCGATCGCCACGCACCCGACCAGCGGCCCGGCGGCCTCCTCCCCCGGGATCACCAGGTAGGCGGGCCAAAATTTGTCCAGCACCGGGTGCGCGATCCCGACGCGGTCGAGCAGGTTGCCGATGAGGACCTTGTGCTCGAGGCGCGCCGGCATCACCGGATCGCCGAGCGCCTGCAAGAGGCGGTCATGAAGCCCGCCGTAGTCGCCCGAAGACATCACCAGCACGGTGTCGCCCGGCGAGGCCCGCTCCGCGAGGTGCGCGACCGTTTCCTTGACGGTGGCAATGACGCGCGCCGGGACGTCCTCGCGCCGCAGATCGGCCGCCACCCGCTCGACGTCGAGCCGCTCACCCTCCGGGACCTTCTCCGGCGCGTAGAGCGGCGCCAGCACCACCTCGTCGGCGACCGACAGCGCGTCGGCGAACTCGTTCTGGAAGATGTTGCGGCGGCTGGTGGCCGAGCGCGGCTCGAAGGCGGCGATCAGCTTGCCCGGCCCGAAGCGTCCCTTGAGCGCCAGCACGGTCTCGCGGATCGCCGTCGGGTGGTGCGCGAAGTCGTCGACCACCGTCACGCCGCGCGCGACGCCGCGGACCTCCTGTCGCCGCCGCACGCCCAGGAATCGCCGCACGCCGCGGGCGATCACCGGCAGCTCGATGCCCAGGCTGGCGGCGACCGCCACGACGCCGATCAGGTTCTCGTGGTTGTAGATGCCGGGGAGGTTCGTCTCGACCGCCCCCACCCGCTCGCCCCGGCGCGCCAGCGCCAGCGTGGTCCGTCCGCCGAGGGCGCGCGCGGCGACCTCGAAGGTCCAGTCGGCGCCCGAGCCGGGACGCCCATACGTGATGACCTGGCAACGGGCGACGCGCGCCACCTCCATCGCGCCGGGCGAGGCCGCGCAGGCGACCAGCAGGCCGTCCTCGGGGATGAGCGCCACGAACTTTCGGAAGGCGGCGTGCACCGCCTCTTCGTCGCGGAAGATGTCGGCGTGATCGAACTCGACCGAGGTGAGGAGCGCGATCTTCGGGCGGTAGTGCAGGAACTTCGAGCCCTTGTCGAAGAACGCGGTGTCGTACTCGTCGCCTTCGACCACGAACTCGCCGCCCCCGCCGAGCCGCCAGGACTGCCGGAAGTTGAGCGGCACGCCGCCGATCAGGAACGACGGGTCGCGCCCGGCGTCCTGCAGCACGTGCGCCAGCAGCGAAGAGGTGGTCGTCTTGCCGTGCGTCCCCGAGACCACCAAGGAGCGCCGCGCGTCGGGACCCACGCCGTCGAGGAACAGCTTGCCGAACAGCGAGGGGAACGACTCGAGCGGGATGTTTCGCTCCTGCGCGGCCAGGACCTCGACGTGGTCCTTGCGGCAGACGTTGCCGACCACGACCGCGTCGGGGGCCCACGCGAGGTTGGCCGGGCCGAATCCCTCGAACACCGGGATCTTCTGCTCCGCGAGCTGGGTCGACATCGGCGGGTAGACGTGTTCGTCCGAGCCCCGCACGTCGTGCCCGGCCGCCTTGAGCAGACCGGCCAGCGATCCCATCCCCGTCCCGCAGATCCCGATCAGATGGATTTTCACTTCGGCACGCACTCCGTGGCGCCAGGGTGGAACTCGGTCGCGAAGCGCTTCACCTCCATCGTGAAGTCGACGGTGAAGTCGCGGAACATCCCCAGCTCGCGATCGCCCGTCCCTCCCGAGGTGTCCCAGCGCAGGTGCGAGATCACCGTCGAGCCGCAGGGCTCGATGCGCCCGCGCTTGCGCGTCTTGGCCTCGACGCTCCAGGCGTCGGCGGCCTCGCGGTTGCACCGATCGCCCGGACCGCTGCAGCGCACGGACACAATGTCGTACCACCAGGGCCCCTTCGGCCCGTACTCGGCGAGATCGAGGCGGGGCGCGACGCCACCTTCCTTCGTCGCCGCCCGGGCCGTGAAGGTCACCTCCTGCGTCGTCCCCGGCAAGACGTCGATGTAGTAGCAGGTCTCGTCGGCGTCGGCGGCGAAATGTCCCAGCGTCGGCGAGTCGAGCGTGGCGCCGCCGCCGATCCCGCTCATGCGGATCTCGAACCGCTTGTGGTCGGCGTCTGGCGGACGGGTCTCGGCGACGTCGCCGTTCTTCTGGCGGCAGGCGCAGGGGGCGCCCGGGCCCCCGCGGCACCGCGCGCCCGCCAGGTTGGCGTCGCGCGCGCCCGGCGCCTCGAGCGACGCCCCCGGCGCCGGGCCCCCCGCTCCGGCCGATGTCGCCGAGGGGGACGATCCCGCGCAGCCGAGGCCGCAGGCAAGGGAGAGCAACGCCGCACCGAAGTGCGGAGTCCAATGGCGACGACTGAGCGCGGTGACGGTGGTGGACGCCGACACCTCGCTTACGTACCATAGATTGTTCATGTCACCTCGCTTTCGACATCACTTCCGACCCGAGCTGCGCTCGTGGGCTCTCTTCGCCATCTGTTTGTTGGCCGTCCCGGTTGGCTTTGGCTGCGCCGAGTCGGACGACGACACGCGCCCCGTCACTTACTCTCTCACCGCCAAGCAAAATTACGAGAAAGGCGTGGCCGAGCTGAAGGACGAAAGCTACGGCGAGGCGAAGAAGTACTTTCAGTTCGTCAAACAGAAGTTCCCGTTTTCCAAGTACGCGGTCATGGCCGAGCTGGCCCTGGCCGACACGCAGTTCGCGCAGGGCAACTACACCGAGTCGATCGAGAGCTACAAGAGCTTCGCGCGCCTCCACCCGACGCACGAGAAGGTCGAGGACGGCTACGTCGCGTTCCGGATCTGCGAGGGCTACTACAAAGACATGCCCGACGACATCTGGATCATGCCGCCGTCGTACGAGAAGGACCAGTCGGCGGTGAACGACGCCGGGCGTGAGCTCCTGGAGTTCAGCAAGAAGTTCCCCGACTCGCCCTACGGCAAGAAGGTGGACGAGATGCGCAAGGAGGTCATGAAGCGTCTCGTCGACCACGAGGTCTACGTGGCGCGCTTCTACCTCAAGAACGATCACCCCAAGGCGGCGGCGATCCGCATCGAAGGGGCGATCAAGCGCTACCCGGGGTCGGGGCGCGAGCCCGAGCTGCTCTACTCGCTCGGCGAAACCTACCTGCACATGGACGATCCGCTGCGCGCCAAGGAGACCTTTGCACGCGTGGTCACCGACTATGGCTCGGCGCCCCAGGCCCGTCGGTCGGAGCTCTACCTCGAGTACATCGCCAAACGCTTCGGCCCGAACCCGCAGCCCAAGCCGACGGCCGATGCGGCTGCGGCGGCCCATGGCTGAGGCCGCGGACGCTGGCAACGTGCGCGCGCTGGTCGCGCGCGGGCGCGCCCACTACGCGGCGGGTGAGTACGGCGAGGCGGTCACCTGCCTGACCCAGGTCCTGCGCGGCAAGGCGGCCTACGCGGACGTCTACGACATGCTGGGCGTCATCTACCACCACGAAGGCCGGCTGGTCGAAGCGGAGGAGATGTTCCGCACCGCGCTGCGCCTCAACCCGGCGTACACCGAGGCGGCGCTGAACCTGGTGGTCACCTGCAACGACCTCGGCAAGTACGGCGAGGCCAGGACAATCTACGAGCAGGCGATGGCGGCCGTCCAGCGCGCCCCACGCGAGCTCGACCCCTTCGTCAAGGGCAAGATCGCCAACATGCACGCCGAGCTGGGCGCCACCTACCGCGCGGTCGGGGTCTTCGACGAGGCCGTCCGCGAGTACGAGCGGGCGCTGGCGCTCTGCCCGACGTTCGCCGACATCCGCACGGAGCTCGGCAAGACGCTGCGCGAGATGGGCGACCTGCCCACCTCCATCCGCGAGCTCGAGCTGGTGCGCGCCGAGCAGCCACGCTACGCGCCGGGGGGCGTTCACCTCGGGCTCAGCTACCACGCCGCCGGCCGTCACGAGGACGCGTCGGCGCAGTGGCGGGCGGTGCTCGAAGCCGACCCGACCAACGCCTCGGCGCGGATGTACCTGGCGATGCTCGACGGCAATCCGCCCGCGGGCGGACCGCCACCTGGCGCCACGCCCGCGCCGGGCGATCCGGCCAAGGGGCCGGCCCAATAGCGCTGGCCCCCACGACCGCCGTGCTGACCTTCACCTCCACGCCCGACACGTTCACCGTCGAGGAGATCCCGGCCTACGCCCCGAGCGGCGAAGGGACCCATCTTTTTCTCTGGATAGAAAAACGGGGCCTGACGACGTTCGACGCCATCGCCCGGATCGCGCGCGCGCTCGGCCTCGCGCCCCGCGACATCGGGTACGCCGGCCTCAAGGATCGCCACGCGCTGACCCGGCAGTGGTTGAGCCTGCCGGGCGTCGCGGCAGAGCGCGCGCTCGCGATCGCGGACCCGGACCTCAAGGTCTTGCAGGCGCTCCCGCACCCTCACAAGCTGCGGCTCGGACACCTGCGCGGCAACCGGTTCGAGGTGACGCTGACCGGCGACGCGAGCGAAGGCGAGCGGGAGGCGTTTCGCGCGCGCTTCGAGGCGCTGGCGGCCGCGGGTGTCCCCAATCGCTTCGGCGCGCAACGCTTCGGCGCCGGCGGCGACAACGCGGCCGTCGGGCTGGCGCTCCTGCGCGGCGAGCGGCGCGAGCGCGACAAGCGGCGGCGGCGTCTCTTGTTGTCGGCCCTCCAGTCCGCGGTCTTCAACCGCGCGCTCGAGCTGCGCGCCGCCTCGGGAGAGCTCGCGCAGGTGCGCGGCGGTGACGTCCTGCAGAAGACCGACAGCGGAGGCCTCTTCGTGACGACCAATCCGGCGGTCGATCAGCCGCGCGTCAATCGCGGCGAGGTGATCCCGACCGGCCCGCTCCCCGGGGGTCGCGAGATCGAGCCTCCCCCCGACACGCCCGCGCGCGCCATCGACGACGAGGCAATCGCCTCCGTCGGCGCCACGCGTGAGGACTTCTCGCGCGCGGGACGAGAGCTTCCGGGCGCGCGCCGCGCGGTGCTGCTCAAGGCGGGCGACCCGGTCCTCGAGCTGCCGACCACCGACGGGCCTGTCCGTGTCCGGTTCTCGTTGCCGTCGGGCGGCTACGCGACCGTCTTCGTCGATGCGCTGCTGAGCCAGTGATTGTGATAGCGTTTTCCACGGGCGACGTGGAGAGCGCATGCACCTGACCCAACGGATCCTCGGCTTCACGCTGCTCGGCTCGGAGTGGGTCCTCTGGGTGCTCATCGCCCTGTCGATCCTCTCGGTCGCCGTGATGGTCGAGCGCGCGATCTGTTTCGCCGGGACCGGCGGCAGCAACGACGCGCTCGGGCGCCGGATGCTCGAATTGCTGCTGGCCTCCGACCCGACCGCGGCGACGCGCCTCCTCGCCGCGCATCGCACGCCCGCCGCCGCCGTGGCCGCCGCCGGGATCGCCGAGCTTCCGCGCGGCGCTGACGCGGTTTCCGAAACCATGGCCGGCGCCAAGGCCCGACTGCGGGTCGAGCTCGAACGTCACCTCGGGATCCTCGGCACGCTCGGCAACAACGCCCCCTTCATCGGCCTCTTCGGCACCGTCCTCGGCATCATCAAGGCTTTCTCGGATCTGGCGCGCAACCAGACGAGCGGAGCCGGCGCGGTGATGTCGGGCATCTCGGAGGCGCTGGTGGCAACCGCCATCGGCCTCTTGGTGGCCATCCCCGCCGTCATCGCCTTCAACATCTTCCAGGGGCGGGTCAGGAAGGCGATGGCCGAGATCGACGCCATCGCGCACCTGGTGCTCTCGACGATCCCTCCTGGCAATCCGAACCCGCCGAACCTGCCGAACGCGCCGAGCGCGCCGCGACCGGGGAGTTGACGGCCAACATGCCGCGCGCCAACAACTTCGGCAGCGGGGACGACGAGCCCGGGCCGATGATCGTCAACATCAACGTGACGCCGCTGGTCGACATCACGCTGGTGTTGCTGATCATCTTCATGGTGACGGCGTCGTACATCGTCAGCCCGGCGATCCGCGTCGATCTGCCCAAAGCGGGGTCGGGGACCGAGCAGCAGCGGACCTCCCTGGGGTTGACCCTGACCCGGAACGGCGCCCTCTACCTGAACGGCGCGCCCAGCAGCGACGACGCCGTCCTGCGCTTCATCGGCGGCGAGTTGCCGCGCAATCCGGATCTCCAGGCCCTGATCGCCGCCGACCGGGCCGTCCCGCACGGCGACGTCGTCCATCTGATCGACATCGTCAAACGGGCCGGCGTCCGCCGCTTCGCCCTCAACGTCGACCCGGGCGCGCCCCCCGCCCCGTGAAACGCCAGCGCCCCTCGCAACGCCACTCGCAATGCCACTCGCAATGCCACTCGCAATGCCACTCGCAATGCCACTCGGACGACCTCCGGAAAAGCCCCCCGATCCAGCATCTCAGACTTGGACTTTGAGAGGCGTTCAGCGATATGCTGCTGCGCGGGACCTCCTCTGAATGACACGCCCGACTAGGTCGCACGCGCGCCTCGCAGCGGCCATCTTCCCTTACCTCGCTTTGGTCCTGCTCGCGCCGGCGCGGACCGCGCGCGCGCAGACCAGCGTGGCGCCGCAGGACAGCAGCATCGATCCGCAGCTGTTCCAGCCGGCGATCGGCCCGCAGAACTTCCTGACGGTCGAAGGCGCCGATGTCCCCGATCACAAGCGGCTCAGCTTCGGCCTGACGCTCAGCTACCAGCAGAAGCCGTACACGATCTTCACCCAGACGCCGAACGGCTCGGGCGAGACGCACATCGTCGCCGACCAGCTCACCAGCGAGCTGGACGCGGCCATCGGTCTCTTCGGGCGCTATCAGGTCGGCATCGGCATTCCATTCACCTTCTACCTCGACGGCGACGAGGTGAACGGGATGGGGATGCCGGCCAACCTGCACCTCGTCGAGACCGGCATCGGCGACATCCGGCTCCAGGGGAAGGCCCACCTCGCCACCCTGGGCGACGATGACCAGTACGACCTCGGGCTCTCCGCCGGGCTGACGCTGCCGACCGGGCACACGGGCGGCCGTGCCTACCTCGGCGACAAGACGGTGACCGGCCGGATCGTCGCCATCGGCACCCTCGACTTCGGGCCGGTGCGCGCCGGCGGCAACCTGGGGATCCTGATCCGCGAGACCTCCAACAGCTTCGCCACCGAGCTCGGGCCGCAGCTGCTGTACGGCGCGGCCGCCGACTACTCGATCGACAAGAAGACGAACGTCATCCTGGAGATCGCCGGCCGCAGCGGCCTCAACCAGTTCGCGCAGTTCTACAACGACGTCAACCCGTTCGAGGTCGACGTGGCGGGGCGGCGCACCATCAAGGGGATGTGGGCGGTGACCGCGGGCGTCGGGCGGGGGCTCGGCAACGGCATCGGGGCGCCCGACCTGCGCCTGTTCGCGATGCTCAACTTCAACCCCGACTTCCGCGACCGCGACCACGACGGCATCTACGACATCGACGACAAGTGCCCTGATCAGCCGGAGGATCGCGACGGCTTCCAGGACGAGGACGGCTGCCCCGATCCCGACAACGACAACGACGGCATCCCCGACGTCAAGGACAAGTGTCCCAACGAGGCCGAGGACATCGACGAGTTCCAGGACGAGGACGGCTGCCCCGATCCCGACAACGACAACGACGGCATCCCCGACATCCACGACGCCTGCCCGAACGACCCCGAAGACCACAAGGGGAAGTTCCCGAACGACGGCTGCCCGTCGAGCACCGAGGACAGCGACGGCGACGGCATCCCCGACGGCGTCGACAAGTGCCCCGACGAGCCCGAGGACAAGGACGGGTTCGAGGACGCCGACGGCTGCCCCGATCCCGACAACGACGGCGACGGCATCCCCGACAACTTCGACAACTGCCCGAACGCGGCCGAGGACACCGACGGGTTCCAGGACGAGGACGGCTGCCCCGATCCCGACAACGACAAGGACGGCATCCCCGACGCCACCGACAAGTGCCCGCAGCAGCCCGAGACCCTCAACGGGATCAAGGACGACGACGGCTGCCCCGATCCTGGCCCCGAGTGGGTCCGGCTCGGCGAGGGGAAGATCGAGGTCGACGAAAAGATCGGCTTCGTCAGCCACGCCAGCAGGGTTACGCTGCGCGAGTCGTCCGCGAAGGTGGTGAACGACGTCGCGCTGGTGATGAAGGGGCACCCCGAGATCGCCAAGCTGCGGATCGAGGTCTACGCGCCCGGCGTCCCGAAGGCCGAGACACAGCGACGCGCCGATGCCCTGAGCGACTTCCTGATCGGCAAGGGGGTCGACGGCAGCCGGATCGAGGCGGTCGGGCAAGGGGCCGGCGCGGCCAGGATCGACTTCAACATCACGATCGGTGAGCCGCCCAAGCCCGGCGCCCCGGCTCGAGCCACGGGAGCAGCTGCACCGCCCGCCACGCCGACGACTCCCGCTCCGGCGGCGACCCCGGCCCCCGCTGCCAAGCCGGCCACGCCCCCCGCCGCCGCACCGCCCGCGGCCCCCCAGCCGGCGCCGGCCGGGGCCCCTGCCGCCAAGCCGGCCGGTTCGCCGCCGCTGCCACCGACGCCGCCGGCCACGCCGCCCCCTGCACCCGGAACGACGGCGCCCGGCAAGGCGTGATGCGGGAAATCTGATGCGGATCGTCGGCTGGGGCGCGTCGGACGTGGGACGCAAGCGCGCCCACAACGAGGACAGTCTCCTCTGCAACAACGACCTGCGCCTTTACGCCGTGGCCGACGGCATGGGGGGCCACCTCGGCGGTGAGCGGGCCAGCAGCATGGCCGTCGAGATCCTGGAGCGCGAGATCGAAGAGGTTCGTCGGGCCGGGCTGCTGTCGCCTCGCCCCGAAGCCGTGACCACCGGCGCCTCACACCCGGTGAACGCCCTCCTGCGGCGCGCGGTGGTCGAGGCCGATCGCCACATCTACGAGGCGGCGATGGCGAACCCCGAGCTCTCGGGGATGGGGACCACGCTGACCGCGCTGCTCTTCTCCGACGGCTACGTGCACCTCAGCCACGTCGGCGACTCACGGGCCTACCTCTACCGCGATGGCCGCGCCCGCCAGCTGACCGAGGACCACTCCTGGATCCAGGAGCAGGTGCGCGCCGGGCTCATCTCGCCCGAAGAGGCCAAGGAGTCGCGCTTCCGCAACATCATCACCCGCTCGGTCGGCTTCGAGCCAAGCGTCGAGCCGGACCTCGCCGGAATCGCCGTCCAGGCCGGCGACTGCTTCGTCCTCTGCTCCGACGGCCTCTCCAACTACCTGACGATCGACGAGCTCGGCCAGGTGCTGACGGGCCACTTCTACCGCGACGTCGCCAACGTCTTCGTCGACCTGGCCAACCAGCGCGGCGGTGACGACAACGTCACCTGCCTGGTGGTGTATGCGGGCAACGAAGTCAGCCCTCCGTCTACCCCCTGATCGCTCCTGAACGCGCTCCGCTTCCTGTACGCCGCGCCGCTTCCTGAACGCCGCGCTTCCGAAGGTCCGTCAGCTTCGTGCGGGTCGAACGCCACGCTCGAACCGCCCGAACCTCCGCACGAGACTTTTTCTGGGGCGCGGAGTGTGTCGGTCGAAGTTAGGCCACACTCCGCGCCCCAGAAAAAGTTCCGCGCGGAGGCGGACGGAAGATCGAGCGGGCGGCCTTAGAATCCGCGCGTAACGGGGTTCACCTGCGGCGCGAAGCGACGGGCGGGACGCGACGGGCGGGACGCGAAGCGAAGCGACGGGCGGGAATCGAACGTGGAGGGACGGAACCGGGAGTGGGCTCAGGCTCGGGGCAGCCCTTGGCGATCGAGCCGCTCGCGGATGATGGCCTCGGCGAGCTCGGGCACCACCTCCCAGACGATCTGCTCGATAATCTCCCGCGACAGCTTGGCGATCGCCGCGTACTCGGGGCCCTTGGCGCTGATGGCCGCCAGCTTTTGATCGACTGCCGCGGTCACCATCGCGGGCGGCGGCGTCGGGGTCGCTTCTCGCGCGCGGACCGGAGGCACCGGGGTCGCCTCGCGCGCGCGCACCGGAGGCGGCGGGGTGATTTCGCGGGTGCGCGCCAGGGGCGCCGGCGTCGGCGCCCGGGGACGGGGAGGCGGCCCCAGGTCGGGCGGCGGCATCGGGGTCATGGCCCGTGGGCGGGGCTGCCCGAACGACATGGCCGGCGCGACGGGCGGCACCAGCGGCGCGATCGGAGCGGTGGGCGATCGCATGGCGGGCGCCAGCGGTGCCATCGGCGGCGCGGTCGGAGCGGCCGGCCGCGGAGCCCCCGGAATCGGGACCCCCGCTGCCGGAAGGCCAATCATCGTCCGTCCGACTGGCGGCGCCGCCGGTCGGGGCGGCAGGCTCGGCGACGGCGCGACCGGGCCGCCGAGCGGGCGAACCGGCATGGTGCCGGGGCGACCGGGCGGCATGGCGCCGGGGCGCATGCCGGGAATCAGAGAGGGACGCATCGCGGGCGCGCTGGGGGCACTCCCCACGCCGGGCGGGGACGAAGCGCTGGGGCGGGGTGCAGCGGGCACGGCCGGTGCGCCTGTGACGATCGGCAGCGGCGTCGCGGGGCCGGACGAATCGATGCTGATCTCGCCGTAGTCGTCGTCCTCCATGGCCGAGGCCGGGAGCGACGCCGCCGTGGTGCGCGCGGGGGGCGCGGCTGCCGCGGGATGGGCCGAGCCCCCTCCGGCCGCGGCGTACACCTTTTCCAAGAAAGCCGAGGTGTCCCAGGGCTTGAGCAGGTGGCCGTCCGCCCCGGCGCTCGTCCCCCGCGTCTCGTCGTAAGGATGCTGAGACGAGGCGAGGATGTAGACAGGAACCCCACTCAAGGAAGCGTCAGCGCGCACCTGAGTGCAGAGGTCGTACCCGGTCCGCCCCGGCATCGCTCCGTCAGCGATGATCAGATCGGGACGGGCCTGCCGCGCCAGTGCCAACCCCTCGTCCGCCGACCGCGCCGAAGCGATCGAGACGTCCTCGCCCGCGAACGTCAAGGCGAAGGCCTTCTGGATCGTCACGCTGTCGTCGGCGATCAGGATACGTTTCGCCATGTTCACCAGGAAATATCATCAACGCCATAGGTGGTCAATGCGGGCGCAAGCGCGCCGAACAGCCGGGAACCCTGAAAGGGTTACCGGACCCTCCTCCGATGGCTTCATGGAGCGACTTCGCTCGGCTAAGCCGCGCTCCGTCGACGCGAATGAGGCATGATGCGCCGGTCGTGAGCGCCGGGGAGATCCGTCTGGTCGTCAACGCCGACGATTTCGGTATGTCGGCGGCGATTTCGCGCGGGATTCTGCGGGCGCACCGCGACGGGATCGTGACGAGCACGTCCCTGCTCGGCAACGCCCCCGACCTGCCGGGCGCCAAAGCGATGTTGAGCGAGGTCCCCAACCTTGGCGTCGGCGTCCACCTGGCCCTCTGCGGCGGCGGCCCGGTCGCGGCCGTCGGCAGCGTTCGATCGCTGCTGGCCCCGGACGGCGCCTTCTGGCCGCGCGGGCAGGACTTCATCGCCGCCTGGATGAAAGGGCGGGTCCTCGCGTCCGAGGTCGAGCGGGAGCTCGACGCCCAGGTGGCGCGCGTGCGCGACGCCGGAATCCCCATTGACCACCTCGACACCCACCACCACCTCGGCTTTCTGCCGGTGGTGGGACGCGCGATGGAGGCGGTGGCGCGGCGGCACAACATCGCCGGGCTCCGCAGCGCAGTCGAGCGCCCGACGCTGGCCTGGGTGACCGATCCCCGGCGGGGGCTCGAGGCCGGCATGATCACCCTCTCGGCCTGGCTGACGCGCCGCCAGCTCGGCGCGCGCCGCCACGGGCCCCAGAGCTGGGGCTACGTCGAGGCGGGCCATCTCGATGAGATCCGGATTCTGGAGATCGTCGGGCGCCTCGGGCCCGGGCCTCACGAGCTCATCTGCCACCCCGGCGAGGCGGCCGGCGAGAGCGATACACGCGGGAACTCACCCCGGTATCACCGCACAGCCGAGCTGGCGTCGCTGACCTCCGCGAAGGTTCGACGCGCGCTCGAGCAGCGCGACGTCAGCCTCTGCCGCTGGGGCGACCTGTTTTGAGCCAGGGGTCGATCCCGACGCACCCCTCGCCCCCCGCACACGAGGTACGTCCCGCGGGCGGCGACGCCCTCCCCGCCCCCTACGTGCCGGCCGAGGCGAACCTGGCGGAGCTGTCGGCGCGCGCCATCGCGCTGGGGATGGTGTTCGGGGTGATCTTCGGCGCCGCCACGGTCTACCTCGCGCTCAAGGCCGGGCTCACCGTCTCGGCCTCGATCCCGATCGCGGTGCTGGCGATCTCGGTGTTCAAGCGGTTCGGCTCGTCGACGATCCTGGAGAACAACATCGTCCAGACCATCGGCTCGGCCGGCGAGTCGATCGCCGCCGGGGTGGTGTTCACGCTGCCGGGTTTTCTCTTTCTCAGCCGCGACCCCGCGACCGGCGTCAGCGTCGGCGAGCCCTACTTCTCGTACTGGACGATCCTGACGCTGGCGATGATCGGCGGCGTGCTCGGCGTCCTGATGATGATTCCGCTCCGCCGCTCGCTCATCGTCAAGGAGCACGCCACCCTCCCCTACCCCGAAGGCACCGCCTGCGCCTCCGTGCTGATCGCCGGCGAAAAGGGGGGCGATCTGGCCCGCACCGCCTTCCAGGGGCTCGGCTTCGCGGTCGTCTACGCCTTCCTGCAGAAGGTGTTTCGCTTCGTCGCCGAGACGCCGACGCTGGCGATCCGCGCGACCAACCGCTACCTGCCGGCCGCGGTCCTGAGCGGCGACATCACGCCCGAGTACCTGGGCGTCGGCTACATCATCGGGCCGCAGATCGCCGGCGTGCTGGTGGCGGGCGGCGTGCTCGCCTGGCTGGGGCTCATTCCGCTGCTGACGGTGGTGACGCCGGCCGACACGATCGCCGCCCAGCTGGTGAAGCTCGGCTATCTGGGGAGCCTCTCCACCGCCGGCGGACCCGGCGGCTGGAATCCCGGCCACGCACGCCTTCGCCGACACGGCGGCCGCCGTCTACCGCGCCTACGTCCGCCAGATCGGCGCCGGGGCGGTCGCCGCGGGCGGCTTCATCACGCTCTTGAAGACGCTGCCGACGATCGTCTCGTCGTTCAAGGAGAGCGTGGCGTCCCTGCGCCACCGCCACGAACGGGTCGATGCCCGAACCGAGCGCGATCTGCCGATCACCGTGGTGCTGGTCGGTTGCGTGATCCTGGTGCTGGTGATGGCGTTGCTCCCTTTTGTCCCTGGCGCCGGGATCGGCAGCAAGCTGCTGCTCGGGCTCCTGATCGTCGTGTTCGGATTTTTCTTCGTCACCGTGGCCAGCCGCATCGTCGGCCTCATCGGCTCGTCGTCGAACCCGATCTCCGGCATGACCATCGCGACGCTGATGGGGACCTGCCTGGTCTTCGTGGGCCTGCGCTGGACGGCCGACGTCTACCAGCCGATGGCGCTCTGCGTGGGGGCGATGGTCTGCATCGCCGCCGCGAACGCCGGTGGGACCTCGCAAGATCTGAAGACGGGATTCCTGGTCGGCGCCACGCCGCGCGCGCAGCAGATTGGCCTGCTCATCGGGGTGGTGACCGCGACGCTGGTCGTCGGCTTCACCATCCGGGTGCTCGATCGGCCGCCCCACCACCTGATCGGCTCCGACCTCTACCCCGCCCCGCAGGCGACGCTGATGGCGACCCTCATCAAGGGGCTCCTCTCCTTCAACCTCGACTGGCAGTTCGTCATGGTCGGCGTGGCGCTGGCCGCGACCGTCGAGCTCTGCGGCGTCGGCTCGCTGTCGTTCGCGGTCGGCGCCTACCTGCCGCTCTCCACCACCTCGCCCATCTTCGTGGGCGGCCTCGTCCGCGCCCTGGTCGATCGGGCGGCGCGCAAGCGGGGAGAGACCGTAGCCGCCAGCGAGGCGGAGCTCGGCCCCGGCAATCTCTTCGCCACCGGCCTGGTCGCGGGCGGCGCGGTCGCCGGCGTGGCCATCGCGCTCGCGACCGTGACCGACGGCGGGGCGCGCGTCGTCAACGCGCTGTCGCTCGAGAACGGTCTCGTGCGCGCGCTGGGCGCCGGCGGTTACCAGATCCTGGGGCTCGGCTGCTTCGCGGCGATGGCGGCGACGCTCTGGCGCGTGGCGCACCGTCGCGTCGACAGCAAGTAGTTCCCCGAGGTCACGCTCGATCGTGCACGGTGGGATCTCATTCCACACGAAGGAGACCGCACCGTGAACCACAACTCCTGCAAAACCAAGATCGACAAGCTCTGGAAGGAGACCTCGGGTCACCTCACGGGCGCACCGCAGGCGCTCCGCGTGCCCTTACACCGACTCTTCCGCTCCGTGATCGACCTGATCGAGGTCAAGAACGTCTGCGTGCTTCACCTCTACGACGTCCCCGACGTCGTCCGGGCGGCTCCCAGGAACAGAGCAGCCTGAACGGCTGCGGTGCCGAAATGTGCGGCTGACAAGATTCGAACTTGTTACCCCCGGCTTCGTAGGCCGGTGCTCTATCCAGATGAGCTACAGCCGCAGACATGCAATTGGTACTTGCGGAGGGACACGTATGCCGTGCGGGCGTCCGCACGTCAAGTAGAAGAGACGCCGGTCGTTCACCTATCGTAGAGGCGCGTTCAGGTGTCGTTCTGGTCCCTTGCGCCCGCGGACCCGTTCCTCTATCTTGCGCGGTGCCGTGTTCAAAAACGGCACTGGAGAGGTGGCCGAGAGGCCGAAGGCGGCGGTTTGCTAAACCGTTATACGGCCCAAAAGCTGTATCGAGGGTTCGAATCCCTCCCTCTCCGCGGCGCGGTTTTCGGTGAAGACTAATTTGAAGAGGACGCTCCTGCTCTTGGCGGCGCTCCTGGGCGCGGCCGTCGGATGCGGGGGCAACGATGCGACCGGCGCCTCCACGTACGTGTACGAGTCCGCCCGCCCGGTCGGAGTGGCCGCCCAGACCTGCATCCTGGTGAGTGGCCCCATCACCGTCGGTAACGGGTGGATCGACTACGCGATCGACAATGCCGCCGGGACCGACGCCATCCGGGCGTTGATCATCTCCGACTCGTTCTATTCCAGTTACCAATGCGACCTGTCGGCGCACTATCTGCCGCCCAAGGAGCTCCCGCTCGACGTCAGCTTCGTCGGATCCAACAGCCAAGACCAGATCGGGGTCGTCGCGGACGCCTACGACTTCGTCATCAAGTGCGAGAACCCCGACCTCGACTGCGCCCTCGACCTGTCCTGGTCCGCGACCTACTAGAGTGCGCGGAGCGAAGGGGCCTTCAAAGACCTTCGCGTAACTGGAGGAGGAGATAGGATTCGAACCTACGGACCCTTGCGGGTCTACAGTTTTCAAGACTGTCGCCTTCGACCACTCGGCCACTCCTCCGAACTTAACGAGACTCGGTACTTACGCTGTCGGTGCGGGAGTCGTCAACTCGCTCTGCCCCGACTATGCCCCCACCGGGACCTGAGGCCGGAGGAACGAGAGCTTCGAGCCAGGCGCCGTCTGCCGGGCAGGCCGCGTGATACCGTCGTGGGTCATGCACACCGCGAGACTCTTCGTGGCTTCGGCAGTCTTTCTTGTCGTGGGAGCCTTCACACCCTCACCGGGGGGGGCAGAAACGGGCGGACCAAAGATTGTTTTCTATGCCGCCAGCCAACTCGTGGCGGGGCAGCCGGAGCCAACATTCTACGATGTGAACAAGAAGAGCGGATTCGAGATCCCGATCCCGGTGACTTTGACCAAGGATGGTTGGTACTGCTCGCTCGCGGCCCGCAAGGTCGATGGCGCTCTCTACTCGCAGGGAATCTATTGCCTCAACTCGACCGTCCACTCCGTCATGCAGGTCGCGGCTGAATGTGAAAGCAGCGCGACCGCTCCAGTAATCGCCACGGCAACGCTTCGGACGGATCGCGCCGCAGACATCGGGATTCAATTCAGCGTCGGGTGCCAAGCAGCAAAAAAATAGTGCCCTCAGGCGAGAGCCGTCCGCGCAACCGATCGATGGCCGACCGCCGGCGACGTAGGCCGGTCGAAACTACAGCTCTAGCTGGCGCCCGGCGGTGCCGGGAGCAGCCTGGACCAGGTGAAGTTGAGCTGCACGGCGACGTTGTCCGCGTTGAGCGTTCGCAGACGAAGTGAGTGCTCGATGGCGGGAGCTCCGCGCACCGCGAGCCAGAGGTGGTATCCGTGGTAGGTGAGCTGTGCGGCGATGAGCGCGCCATCGCTGTTCCGAGTCCACGGGGCGAAAGCGATCGTGCCCAGCTCTCGGGTGGGGATTCTGGTCGCCGAGCTTGACGACCCAGCTCAGCCCCTCGTCGAGGTCGAACTGAGAGAGCCCGTAGGCGATCTGCACGTACCGTTTCGCTACGACCCCGCCGGTGTCGAAGATCCCGGCCTCCGGGCGCGCCTTTCCCATCGTCGCCAGGTTGATTGTCGTCTTCAGCATCCACCGCTCGAAGAGGTCGCCCGATACTGTGAAACGACGCATCGGAAACTGGCGCGGCGGCATGGTGTCTTGGCTGCGCTCGCGCACGAGGGAGAGGGCCGTCAGAACCTCCTTCGCCGCCTCGTCGACCGGCGAAAGCGACTCGTTGTGCGTCTTGCAGAGGATGTTGGCGACGGCGCTGGAAAGCCCGATCACCTTCGGCTGACGGCACCAAGGGAAACCCTGGACCGTGATCGAGTCGGCGCCGCCGTACTGGCTCTTCGAGATGGCGTGCTCGCCCGACATTCTTGAGCTACACCCGCCAAGAACAGCGGCCCAGCACGCCGACATGCTCCAACAATACCGCGGGAGCCCGGGTCGGTGGGGGTGCCGGCGGTTGCCTCGGCTTGGCAGGCCGGAATAAGTCGCTTACTTAGCGCGATTGGTAGGATCGATTCGACGTCCAGGACCGAGCGTGGAGCGCGACGATGGCGGCGAGACGGTGCCTTCTTTGGGGGCGTGGGCAAATGATGAAGGGGGCTTGGCGATCGCCATCCGGCCGTAAGGCCCAGAGCCGGCAGGCCCGTATCGGTCGGAGGCTCCTCCGTCGCGGCGCCTCGGGCGCTCCGGAAGTGATTAGGTGTCGCCCCCTCCGTCAGTGGACGAATGGATCTACATATTTTTGCGGTGGCGGCGCGGCGGGAACGTCCGGCGCTGCGGA
This sequence comes from uncultured Pseudomonadota bacterium, assembly GCA_963819375.1. GTDB lineage: Bacteria > Myxococcota_A > Polyangia > Fen-1088 > Fen-1088 > JADGRB01. The sequence continues at coordinate 1,733,663 of CAWFVU010000002.1, forward strand.
CGGGGCGGGAGCGTTCGGGGCTGCGGGCGCGACACATTGTCCGTCCCGGCAGATTCGATCGCCCTTACACTGCGCATCGTACTGACAGCCGGCTGTCCAGCCGGTTGTCGCGGCGGGGGCGGTCGTCGGCGCCATTGCCGGCGGCTGAGGCGATTGAGACGGGGCTAGACGAGCGGTTATTTGGCCGGTGTCGAGAACCTTCCAGTCTCCCGTTGAGCCATCGACGACCAAGGCGATGATCCCGGGCAAGATTAAGAAGACGAGCAGCACACAGTCCAGAACTACATAGCCAGCGCTCGTCTGGGACTCGATGCGGGTACCTTGCCTCTCATAGCCCTGCGCATCGAGTTCTATGGAATGCGACTCGGAATTGGTGAGGTTCACGGCTCCGGGCGCCTGGGCGACATAGAGGCCGTCGACGTAGATCCTTGCTCCCGGCGGTGCGACATTCACCCGAACCAGCGTCGTACTGCTGTTGAACATGGCCCCGCAGCCGATGTTGACTACGGCTAGCGACAGCACAATCCCTAGGAATCGACGTCGGTACGTCATCGATCTGACCAGCCTATCATCGTCGCGTTCCGGTCATAAACCCTCGTCCGCTGAGCGGCGGTCCAGACGCCGCAGCCTGGGCCGCGCGCGCAGGGCGAGGGCCGACGTCGAGGCCAGCCCTTTGCATCTGCATAGGTGAGAAGGTGGACGCGGAACTGTGCGACCGGTTAGCGGGTCGTTGACGTAGCTCCGGCGCCGCCGGCCGGAGGAACCCACAGAATCGCGGTATCTTGCCGCTCGTGACCGACTTCTCGCGGCAGGTCCTGCTCAGCGTGGTCGACAAGGTCCTACTGGGCGGCGCCGCGCTGGGCGTAGGGTACCTCGTGAACCTCCGCCTCGAACGGTTCCGCGCTCGTCGTGCCCTCGAGGGCGAGTTTCTGAGAGAGCGGACCCGGCGACTCGACGAGCTTTACGTCCCGATGCTTGAGGTCGAGGCTGCTGCCAGGGAGTACACCCGCCTGGAGAGAAGGAGAATCGAGAAAGACAAGGGCTGGCCTCGGGACATGAATACACCCGAGACACCACACTCAGAGCATGCCTTCGAGGCGTTTAGAGAAGTCAGTCTGAGCCTGATGCGAAAGGCGGCCCATTACCGCCCATGGATCGGTGACAGCCTTCAGGTCCATTGCGCCGGCTACGCGGACGTCGTTCTCGACAGGGTGACCCAGCAGACCGTGGCTGGCTCACACGACATCGACCGGATCAGCAAGCTTCAGGACCGCACGAGCGCTCTCCAAGCAGAAATCATGGCGGCCATCCGGGAAGGGGCGCCGCCGGCCTTGCTCGCCGGCACCGGCGGCGAACCCGCCTGAACGAAAGGCTCCTTGCGCGCGCTGTCCGGGGCGCGGCGGACCTACGTCGGCCGGGGATGCTGCGAACGGCGCCCGCGGGCGCCGCCGCTACTCGTGCTCTTGCAGCCTCGGCACGGCGAACGGCCGCGCAGAGGTGTCGGGGCTCGAACCCGGGTTGTCGGTCGCGCCCGGCGGCGGCTGATGGCCGTCGCTGCTCGGCTCGCTGTGCGGCTCCTCCACCGCCGACGGCGGCGGGACGGCGCTGGCGACTGGCATCCGTGAGTTCTCGTCGCGCCGCTCGCGGTCGCGGCGATCGTCACGTCGGTCGAGCGGCTGGCGCCAGTCGACGGTGACCGACGGCGAGGTGAGGAAGTTGGCGGGGTCGGGCAGCACCAGGGCGTGGCGCAGGACCTCGTCCATGTGGTCGACCGGGATGACCTTCAGCGTCTTCAGCACCCGCTTGGGGATGTCGCGCAGGTCCTTGGCGTTCTCCTTCGGCATGATCACCGTCGTGATCCCCGAGCGGTGGGCCGCCAGGATCTTCTCCTTGAGGCCGCCGATCGGCAGCACCCGCCCCCGCAGCGTGATCTCGCCGGTCATCGCCAGGTCGCGCCGGACCGGCACGCGCAGCAGCGCCGAGACGAGCCCGGTGCACATGGTGATCCCGGCCGACGGGCCGTCCTTGGGGATGGCCCCCTCGGGGAGGTGAACGTGGATGTCGGCGCGGCTGTAGAAGTCGCGGTCGAGCCCCAGCGAGGGGGCGCGGGCGCGCACGTAGCTGATGGCCGCCTGGGCCGACTCCTGCATGACGTCGCCGAGCTTGCCGGTCAGCACCAGCTTGCCTTTGCCCGAGACGATCGACACCTCGGTGGCCAGGAGCTCGCCGCCGTGCATGGTGACTGCCAGGCCCATCACCAGGCCGATCTCGTCCTCGCCCTCCTGCCGCCCGTAGCGGAAGCGGTGCGGGCCGAGGTAACGGGTCAGACGCTTGGGTGTGATCCGCCAGCCGACGGTCGGGCCGTCGTCGAGCATGTGCACGGGGGCCTTCTTGGCCACCACGGCGCGGGCGATCTTCCGGCAGACCGTGGCCAGCTCCCGCTCCAGGTTCCGGACGCCGGCCTCTTTCGTGTAGTAGTGGATGACGTCGCGGACGGAGTCCTCGGGGAACTCGACCGGCACGTCGGCGATGCCGTTGTCGCGCTTCTGCTTGGGGATGAGGTAGCGCTCGGCGATGGAGACCTTCTCGAACTCCGTGTAGCCGGGGAGCTGGATGATCTCCATGCGGTCCTGCAGCGGAATCGGGATCCCGTGCAGGTAGTTGGCCGTGGTGATGAACATCACGTCTGAGAGGTCGTAGTCGAGATCGAGGTAGTGATCGTTGAAGGTGCTGTTCTGCTCGGGGTCGAGCACCTCGAGCAGCGCCGCCGACGGATCGCCGCGGAAGTCGGTCGACATCTTGTCGATCTCGTCGAGCAGAAAGACCGGGTTCTGCGTGCCGGCCTTCTTGATCGACTGGATGATCTTGCCGGGGAGCGCGCCGATGTACGTGCGGCGGTGGCCGCGGATCTCCGCCTCGTCGCGGACGCCGCCCAGGGACAGCCGCACGAAGTTGCGTCCGGTCGCCTTGGCGATCGAGCGCGCCAGCGAGGTCTTGCCGACGCCCGGCGGGCCGACCAGGCAAAGGATCGGCCCTTTGAGCTTCTTCACCAGCGCCTGCACGGCGAGGTACTCGAGGATCCGCTCCTTGACCTTCTTCAGGCCATAGTGGTCCTCGTCGAGGATTCGCTCGGCGTCGACGACGTCCAGCTTCTCGTCGGTCTTCTCGCCCCAGGGGAGCCCCAGCACCCAGTCGACGTAGTTGCGGACGACGGCCGCCTCGGCCGACATCGGGGCCATCATGCGGAGCTTCTTCAGCTCCTTCTTGACCTTCCCCTGCGCCTCCTTCGACAGGTTCTTCTGCTTGGCGCGCTCTTCCAGCTCCGTCAGCTCGTTCTTGAACTCGTCTCTGTCGCCGAGCTCCTTCTGGATCGCCTGCATCTGCTCGTTGAGGTAGTACTCCTTCTGCGTCTTCTCCATCTGCTTCTTGACGCGCGTCCGGATCTTCCTCTCCACCTGCAGGATCTCGATCTCCGCCTTGATCAGCTCGTAGAGCCGGGCGAGGCGCTTCGAGGGCGAGTCGATCTCCAGGATCGCCTGCTTGTCGGCGAGTTTCAGCTGCAGCTGCCCGACCATCGTGTCGGCGAGCTGGCCGGGATCTTCGATCGTCTGCACGGAGATCAGGATCTCCGGCGCGATCCGCTTGTTCAGTTTGACGTAGGTCTCGAAGGTGGCGTGGACCTCGCGCATCAGCGCGTCCAGCTCCACGGAGCGCTCCTGCACCTCGGGGATCTCCTCGATCTCCACGGTGAAGAAGCCGTCGGTCTGGGTGAAGCGGCGGATCTGCGCGCGCCGCTTCCCTTCCACAAGGACCTTCACAGTCCCGTCGGGCAGGCGGAGCAGCTGGATGATCGTGCCGATCGTCCCGATGGTGAAGATGTCCTCGGGGATCGGCTCGTTGGTCTTCGCCTTGCGCTGGGCGGAGAGGAAGATTTCCTTGCCGCCGCTGGTTCCAGAAGCACCAGACGATCCACCTTTGCCCATCGCCTCTTCGAGCGCGCCGATCGATTTTTCACGACCGACGAAGAGCGGCACCACCATGTGCGGGAAGACGACGATGTCCCGCAACGGAAGCAGTGGTACGCGACGGGGCCCCTTTTTCTCGTCGTGGCGGTCGGACATGCGCAGGGGCAATCGTAGCGCCGCCCGTGGGCGGAAGCCAAATTCGAACGTGCCTGAGGTGCCGCTGTTTTAGCGGTCGGGCTTGCCCCGGGCGGCTGGGCTAGGAGGGCGTCGCCCTCAGGCCTGAGGCGTCCCCAGGGCTAGTTGCGGCTCTGGCCCGGCAGGCGTCCGGTCCCGTCGTTACCGTCGATCTGGACGTCGATCTGGCTGTCCGCCTGGTCGCTGGGCATCACGGCGCCGGCGTTATCATTGACGTCTTCCGGCTCGGCCGACTCCTCGAGGTGGATGACGATCGGCTCGGTGGTGTGCCCCGGGGCCGGCTCCATGACAGAAGGGGCCAATCCGGGGCCCTCGGACCCGTCTTGGAGGTCACCGGAGATGGCGCTGGCCGCCATCAGCGACAGGCCGCCCAGGCCCAACGCGACGCTCCAGTAGAGGAAGGCCGCCACGAACAACAGCGGCATCCAGGCGACCCATCGGGTGGAGCGCGGGATGTCGGTGGACGAGGCCCAAGACGAGGCAAAAGACCGCTCCCTCTGGTCGTGCATGCGAATCCCTCCGTGCTGCGTGAAGGTCAAGACGCCGATCGCTCTCCGGCTGCCGCCTGTCCCTTCTGGTACATGAAGAGCGGCTGCTGCCCTTTCTGAATCGTCTCCTCGTTGATCACGACCTCGCGGACCGGCGTTCCGTTGGTCGGGACCTCGAACATGATGTCGAGCATCGCCTGCTCGAGGATCGCCCGCAGGCCGCGCGCGCCCGACTTGTGCTTCTGGGCGTCCGAGGCGACCGCCTGCAGCGCCCCCTTGGTGAAGCGCAGCTTGACGCCGTCCATCTCGAACAGCTTCTGGTACTGGCGCACGAGCGCGTTCTTGGGCTTGGTGAGGATGTCGATGAGCGCCGCCTCGTCCAGCTCGTGCAGCGGCGCGATCACCGGCAAGCGCCCGACGAACTCGGGGATCATGCCGTACTTCAGAAGGTCCTCCGGCTGGACCTCGCGCAGGAGATCCCACACGCGCCGCTCCTTCTTGGACTGAATCTTGGCGCCGAACCCTATCTGTTTTTGGCCGATCCGCTGCTCGATGATGTCCTCGAGGCCGACGAAGGCGCCGCCGCAGATGAAGAGGATGTGCGTGGTGTCGACCTGCAGGAACTCCTGCTGCGGGTGCTTGCGGCCCCCCTTGGGCGGCACGTTGCAGACCGTCCCCTCGAGGATCTTCAGGAGCGCCTGCTGGACCCCTTCGCCGGAGACGTCGCGGGTGATGCTGGGGTTCTCCCCCTTGCGCGCGATCTTGTCGATCTCGTCGATGTAGACGATCCCGCGCTGCGCCTTCTCGATGTCGTGGTCGGCGTTCTGCAGCAGGTTGACGATGATGTTCTCGACGTCCTCGCCGACGTAGCCGGCCTCCGTCAGATTCGTGGCGTCGGCGATGGCGAAGGGGACGTTGAGGATCTTGGCCAGCGTCTGGGCCATCAGCGTCTTGCCGCAGCCGGTGGGGCCGAGCAGCAGGATGTTCGACTTGCCGAGCTCGACGTCCTCGGCGCCGACCTTGGCGTCGATCCGCTTGTAGTGGTTGTGGATGGCGACGGCCAGGATCTTCTTGGCCCGCTCCTGCCCGATCACGTAGTCGTCGAGGACGGTCTTGATCTCGGCCGGCTTGGGCACCGGCGCCAGGCCGAAGCTCTCCGACTCTTTCTCGATCTCCTCCGCGATGATGTCGTTGCAGAGACCGATGCACTCGTCGCAGATGTAGACCGTCGGTCCTGCGATGAGCTTCTTGACCTCTTTCTGGCTCTTCCCGCAGAAGGAGCAAGAGAGGTTTCCGTGATCGTCGCGCTTACGCTCGGGCGGCACCTAGAAAAATGTAGCACATCCCTCGGGCGAGAGATCTGGCGAACAGCGCTCAGGCCTCGTAGTCGCAGAGGCGGCGCTCGCTGCGCGCTTCGAGGATGAAGGGCATGACCGCCTTGTGCTCCGGGTGAGCCTGGTAGGCGTCGAGCGCGGCGCGCGACTCGAACTCCGCGTAGAGCGCCACGTCACTGGAGCTGTCGGTCCGGCTGAAGTCGATCCCGACCTCGAGCCCCAATAGCCCGGGGACCCGACCGCGCAAGGCCTCGAGCTTTTCCTTGATGGCGCGCGCGTTCTCGGCTGCGCCCTGCCCGTGCGCCTCGGGTTTGAGCTTCCAGAGGACCAGGTGTTTCACCACCTTGGGTCCCCCTGGTTACTTGCCGACGACGGACGGCTTCTGAATGAGCACGTCGTCGATGATGCCGTACTCCTTGGCCTCCATCGCGCTCATGAAGTAGTCGCGCTCCGTGTCCAGCTTGATCCGCTCGATCGGCTGCCCGGTGTGCTTGACCAGGAGCTCGTTCAGCCGGTCGCGCGTCCGCAGGATCTCGCGGGCGTGAATGTCGATGTCGGTCGCCTGCCCCGAGAACCCGCCCAGCGGCTGGTGGATGAGGACGCTGGAGTGCGGGAGCGAGTAGCGCTTCCCCTTGGTCCCGGCGGCGAGCAGGAACGACCCCATCGAGGCCGCCTGACCCATGCAGAAGGTCGCCACGTCGGGGCGCACGTACTGCATGGTGTCGTAGATCGCCAGCCCCGCCGTCACCATCCCGCCCGGCGAGTTGATGTAGAGCATGATGTCCTTGTCCGGGTCCTCGCTCTCGAGGAAGAGGAGCTGGGCGATGATGATGTTGGCGACCTGATCGTCGACCGCCGTCCCGAGGAAGATGATCCGGTCCTTGAGCAGGCGCGAGAAGATGTCCCAGCCGCGCTCCCCCCGGTGGGTCTGCTCGATGACCGTCGGGATGATGAAGTTCTTGATGGCGGGCGGCGGGGCGTCGAACTGGCTGCTCATGGCGTGGGTCCCTTCCTTAGGGCTTTTTGGCGGACGGAGTCTTCTTGGTCTTTGTAGCGGCGCCGGCGGCTTCCAGGCGGGCCTGCTCCGGCGTGACGATCAGGGAAGGCGCCGCTTCGCCGTCGGTGATCTTAGCCTGCGAGATCAGCAGATCAAGCGTCTTCTGTTCGCGGATCTGCGTCTGCAGCTGGTGGATGCGATGGTCCTTCTCCAGCTCGGCGCGCAGCTGCTTCGGGTTCTCGTTGCGCGCCTGCGCCAGCTCGGCGATCCGCTTTTGCACGTCGGCGTCGCTGGCGTTGATCCCCTCGCGCTCGCCGATCGCCTGCAGCAGGATCGCGCCCCGCGCCTCTTCTTCGGCCTCGGTCTTCACCTCGGCGCGCATCTTGGTGTCGTCGACCGACTCCACGTCGACGCCCATCATCATCAGCTGGCTCTTGGCGCGGTTGACGATGGCCTGCGCGTAGCGATCGACCAGCGCCGGCGCGATCGGGAACGTGTTGCGCGCGACCAGCTCCTTGACCAGCGCCCGCTCCATCTCACGCTTGATGCGCGTCCCGTCGGTCTCGGCCAGCTTCTCGCGCACCTTGCCGCGCAGCCCGTCGAGCGTCTCCGCCTCGCCGGTGTCCTTGGCCAGCTCGTCGTCGAGCGCCGGGACCTGCTTCTCGCGCACCTCTTTGATGCTCACGTGCAGGTGGACGTGGCGCCCGGACATCTCGGCGGCGACCCCCTCGGCCGGGAGCGTGTAATCCACCTCGATCGGGGCATCGCCGCCAATCGGCTTGCCGCGCAGCCGGCTGGCGAGCCCGGGCAAGGGGCCGCCCACGTCGTCTTCCAGATCGACCATCAGCTCGCGCTTCTTGATCTTGTGCTCCCCGACCTTGCCGGAGACCTCGGCCCGCACCAGATCGGCCTGGCCGGTCTCCTTGCGCGCATCGACCGGCTTGAACTGCGTCATCCGGCGGCGGTATCCCTCCAGCGCCTCGGCGACCTGCTCGTCGGTGACCTTGGGCGGCCGACGGTTGAGCGGGATGCCGGAGTAGTCCTTGGGCGTCACCTGCGACCGGACCTCGACCCGCGCCGAAAACTTGAACGGCGCGCCCGTCTTGATCTCGATCTCGGCCACCGCGGGCGGCGCGACCGGTTGGATCTGATTCTCCTGGATGGCCTGACCGAGCGACCGCTCGACCAGCTCGCGGGCCACCTCGTCCTCGACCTGACGGCGATAAATCCGCTCGAGAACCGCCCGCGGGACCTTGCCCGGACGGAAGCCGGGCATCTTCAGGCCACGGCGCAGGGAGTCGTAGGCCTTGTCCAGCTTTGGCGCGACGTCGGCCCAGGGGAGCTCGAACTCGACCTTTTTCTCTACCGGCGACAGGTCTTCAATCGTGATCTGCATGGAAAGGGGCCTTGTCTACCCTCGCCTTCCCCCTGGCGCAAGCGTTGCGCAGGCGTTGCACGATTTCGCCTTGCACGCCCTCGGGGGTTTCGGTCAGCATAGGCCCCTTCATCATGGGTCTCGCCGGATTCACGCTCGCTGACCGATTGGGGGCCAAGTCGTCCCCGTGTTCTGTTCCTGGGTGCACGCGCACCTGGATCTCGATCGCCTCAGGCAAAGGCGCCAAGCTCGGCGGACGTGGCGCGGCCAATCCGGCCGATCCCGCCTCGTCGATGTGCGATCCCTGCCGCGAGAAGTTCTCGCGCGTGACGGACGCGCAGCGCCCCTGCGACCGGCCGGGCTGCGACGGAACCTGGACCTGGAGCGCCAAGGACCAGCTGGAGGCGTTCGCCACCAACCGCCAGGCGCCGCGCGGAATGTGCGCCGGCTGCGAGGGGAAGCTGGCCGCGCTGGCGGACAAGCAACTCCCCTGCATCGTCCCTGGCTGCACGCGCTCCGCCGTCTTCACCAAGCGGGCGCAGCTCCTGGCGGGCGCGCCCGAGGTCGAGCTCGAGACGCCGGCGCTCCGCTGCGTGCAGTGCGAGAGCGTCTACCGCAAGCTGAAAGACCGCGCGGTCAACTGCGGCATCAACGGCTGCAAGCAGAAGTGGAGCTGGTCGGCCGACGAGCAGATCCAGGCCTACGCCAGCGGCCTGTCGAACGATCCGCCGCGGCGGATGTGCGAGGCCTGCAAGGCCGACTTCGGCGCGATCGCCGACCGCGAGGTCCGCTGCCGCACGTCGGGCTGCAAGAAGACCTGGGTCTGGAATCGCAGCGATCAGCTCGACGCCTGCGTCGCCCGCAAGCCGACGCCCAAGGCGCCGCACCGGATGTGCGAGAGCTGCATCGGGATCTACCAGGCGCTCCGGGACGTGGAGCGCCCCTGCCGCCGCAGCGGCTGCAAGCGGACCTGGACCGACAAGCGCGGTGGCCAGCTGGCGCGCGCCGTGCGCGGCAAGACCGGCGATCCCTATCCGCAGTACTGCGAGATCTGCGCGAAGGAGATGGGCGATCTCGAGGATCGTCAGGTCGCCTGCAAGACCGAGAACTGCGAGGGGACCTGGACCTGGACCAAGCAGGCCCAGCTCGCGGCCGGCGTGCGGCCGGAGCCCAGGGTCGAAGAGAAGGTCGAAGAGACGGTCGAGGCGAAGGGCGTCGAAGCCGACGTCTCGCCCGCCGAGCCGGCGGCTGAGGCTCCGCCGACGACGGTTTCCGAGACGTCGGCCGCCGATGCAGAGGTCCCGGCCATCGCCGCGGCCGCGGCGGGTGGCGACAGGTCGCGCGGCGACAAGTCGGGCGGAAAGCGAAGTCGCAACAAGAAGAAGCGGCGCCGCGAGATCCGTCCGCCGGAGCGCGTTTGCCAGTCTTGCAGCGACTTCCTCAAGGACAAAAAGACCATGGAGATCCCGTGCAAGACCTGCGGGACGCCCATCTACTGGCCGCCCGAGAGCCAGCTGCAGACCCACCTCGGCGCCTGGGCCGCCCCGGCGATGTGCGGCGCCTGCAAGCGCGACGCGATCGAGGCCGCGCGCGCCATCGAGCGCGAGGCGCTGCGCGCGGCGGTCACGGCCGCCCAGCCCGGCGCGCCCCACGCCGAGCCGGCGCCCGAAGCGACCCCCGACGCACCGGCCTCCGACGCTGCGTCCGAGCCGTCACCGGCGCCTTCTCCTGAAGCGAACTGACCGGTAGCCGCCGTCATCACCCGGCCGCGAGAGCGCGCGCGAGCGGGTAGTCGGCGGGGAGCAGGTCCAGCTCGGGCAGCCGCGTCGCCTCGACCCAGGCGATCTCGGCGACCTCGCGCGCGCGTGGCGTGCCGCGGGCGATCGTCGCCGCGTAGACCAGCATGTAGAGATCGAACTCGGGGTAGGCGTGAAAGACCACCTCGTGAATGCGACCGACCTCGACGTCACAGTCGAGCTCCTCGCGCACCTCACGCGCGAGCGCGTCGGTCGGCGACTCCCCAGGCTCCACCTTGCCGCCGGGAAATTCCCACAGCCCCGGCATCGGCTGGTCGGCCCGCCGCCGCGACATGAGGACGCGCGTTCCGTCGCGCACCAGCGCGGCGACCACCAGCTTGCGCGGGCGCATCGCCGGTCAGCTCACCCGCGGGGCCGGGCGTCCGGGGTCGGAGGGGGCCGGGGTGCTCGCGCCGCGGGCGGTCCGATCGATGAGCGACAGCATGTCCTCCAGCCGAAACGGCTTCTGGATGACCACCGCCACCGAATCCTCGAGGAACTTGCGCGCGTCGCTGGAGAAGGCGCCGCCCGGTGACGAACACGAAGCGATCGGCGAGCGCCGGGAACCGCTCGCGAACGGCCGCGTAGAGCTCCATCCCCGAGACCTCCGGCATCTGCAGGTCGCACAGCACGACGTCGAAGGCCACGTCGCGCCCGAGGATGCGCAGCGCCTCCGTCCCGCCCAGCGCCGTCGTCAGCTCGTGCGCGTCGCCGAGCATGCGTCGGTAGGCCTTGAGCAGCAGCGCCTCGTCGTCGACCGCCAGCACCCGGCGGCGCGGGTAGCCCCGCGTCGGCATCGGCACCGGGGTCGCGGTGCGCTCCGGCGCGGTGCTCTCGTCGGCGGGGAGCCGCACGCGAAAGGTCGCCCCCTGGCCCGCCCGGCTGTCGACGATGATCTCCCCGCCCAGCGTCCGGACGATCCCCAGCGAGATCGGCAACCCGAGGCCGGTCCCCATCCCGCGGGGCTTGGTGGTGAAGAAGGACTCGAAGATGCGCGGCAAGACCTCGGCGGCGATCCCCGGGCCGTTGTCAGAGACCTCGACGACCACCTCCGGGCCCTCGTCGAAGCTGCGCACGGTCACCAGGTTGCGCCGGGACCCCGCCTCGTCGAGCGCCTGCGCGGCGTTCAGGATCAGGTTCAAGAAGACCTGTCCGAGGCGCGGCGCGCTGGCCCGCACGAGCCGCTTGGCGCGCAGATCGCGCTCGACGCGCGCCCGGTATTTGAGCTCGTTGCGCAGCATCCCCAGCGCCGAATCAATCGCCGAGTTGACGTTCATCGGCACGATCGTCTCTTCGTCGCTGTGAGAGAAAGACCCGAGATCCCGCACGATGCGGTGGATGCGCGCCATCCCCTCCTTCGATTCCTGCAGGATGACGTTGGCCTCGAACAGCAGGTCCGCGATCCCGCGCCGCGCCCCCTCGACGTCCGGATCGCGCAGCCGCTCCTCCACCAGGCGGAGGTGGCCGGTCAGCGCCTCGATGTTCGCCAGCACGAACGCCGCCGGGTTGTTGATCTCGTGCGCCACGCCGGCGGCGAGGAGGCCGATCGAGGCCAGCTTCTCGGCCTGCAACCGGCCGATCTCGCGCTCGCGCTCGTCGGTCGCGTCGCGGATGTAAAGGACGGCGCCCCGCCCCGGCAGCGGATAGGCGCGCACGGCAAACGCCCGCCCGCCGTCCGAGAGGCCGCGATCGGCGCTGGCGCCGGTGGAGATCGCCTCACGCGCCGCCGCCTGCAGCTCCCCTTGCAAACCGCCGCCGTAGAGCCGCGCGCCGATGGCGTTGGCGATCTCCAGCCCGCCGTCGGGGGCGACCAGGCAGACGCCGTCCTCGAACACGTCGAACGTCTCGCGCAGGACGTCCCGCCCGGCCCCGGGTGCGCCCGCGAGGGACGAGGACGCTGACGCCGACACCAGGCTCTCGGGACGGAGCACGACGAAGTCGTAGCCCTGCTCACCGACCTTCGTCAGCGCCTCGGCGGCCGACCCGACCGTGTCAGTTTGGTGGCGCCCGCGTCCAGCCGCCAGGGCCTCCGCCGCCGCCAGCGCGGAGCCCGGTGGGTCATCGACGAGGAGTATGCGGGCCATCTGATGGTTCAGCTGTCGACTGGTCGGGAGACGGCCCGGCGGGAGAGGCCACGGGCGGGGAAATCGTCGCATCCGAGCCGGCGCGGCGCAAGAGCCTGTCGACGACTGAAATGAGCTCGTTCGGTTGCACGGGCTTGGCGAGGTAGTCGTCGCACCCGGCCGCCAGGATCCGCTCGCGATCGCCCTTCATCGCCTGCGCCGTGAGCGCGACGATCGGGATGTCGACGCCGCCCGGCAGCGCCCGGATCGCTCCGGTCGCCTGGAGGCCGGTCATGCCCGGCATCTGCACGTCCATGATCACGAGATCGGGCGGCGGCTGCTGGCGGCAGCGCTCGATCGCCTGGCGCCCGTTGGTCGCCGTCACGATCTCCAGCCGCCGCCGCGCCAGGATCTGCCGGAGGGTGAAGAGGTTGTCCTCGTTGTCCTCCACGACGAGGACCGTCGCCGGCAAGGCGAGCGCCTCTTGCGCGGGACCCGACGAGGCCACGGGAGAAGCCGAAGGCGCCACCGCGCTCGGGCGGGGTGCCTCCGGCGCGACGATTGGCCGCGCCTGACGAGCGTCTGGCCCTGGGGCTGGTGAGATCCCGGGCGCATCCGATCGACGCCCGTCCCCACGCGCGTGCGCGCCCGAGGCGCGCGGCAAGGTGATCGAGAACCGCGAGCCACGGCTGACCACGCTCTCGACGGTGATGTCGCCGCCCATCAGGCGCGCCAGCCGACGCGCGATCGCCAGACCGAGCCCGGTCCCCCCCTGCCGCCGCACCAGGGTCTGATCGACCTGGTAAAACTCCTGGAAGATCTTGTCGCGGTGCCGGTCGGAGATCCCCACCCCGGTGTCGGTCACCACCACGACGATCGTCTCCGGGTGGGCCTCGGCGCCGATCATCACCTGGCCGCCGCTCTCGGTGAACTTGATGGCGTTGCCGATGAGGTTGGTCAAGATCTGCCGGAACCGATCGGGATCTCCGCGCGCGGCCGGCAGCTCCGGCGGGAGGTTCACGGTCAGATCGAGGTTCTTGCCCGCGGCCAACGGCGCCAGCGCCTCGACCACCGATTCGACGTGCGGCGGCAGGTCGAGGTCCGCGGTGTCCATCTCCAGGTGCCCCGCCTCGATGCGCGACAGGTCGAGGACGTCGTTGATGAGGTGGAGGAGCGCGTGTCCATTGCGCTCGATGACCTGGAGGTACTTGCGTTGATCGACGGTGAGCGGCCCGGGGACGCCTTCGCGCAAGAGCTGCGTCAGAGCCAGGACGGAGTTGAGCGGCGTCCGGATCTCGTGGCTCATGTTCGCGATGAAGGCGTTCTTGAGCCGATCGCCCTCCTCGATCTGGCGAGACTTCGCCTCCAGCTCGGCGCGTGCCGCCTCGAGATCGCGGGTCCGCTCGGCGACGCGAGACTCGATGTCCGCCGGGGTCGGCCCAGGAGACGACGGCGGCGGGCTGTCTTGCCGGTCCCGCATCTGCCCCCCTAAGTCGAGCTGGCGGCGGCCGCCGGGGCCCCGCTCCGCCCCTTGTCGAGGATCTCGCCCAGCGCCTCGCGCAGCAGAGGATGGCGAAAACCGTAGCCGGTCTCCATGGTCCGCACCGGCATCGCCCGCTGGCTCGCCAGCAGGAGCTCGTCGGTCATCGCGCCGAACACCAGCCGCAGCGCGAAGGCCGGCGCGGTGAGCGCCGTGGGGCGTCGCAGCGTCTCGCCGAGCGCGCGCACGAACTCACCGTTCGTCACCGGTTCGGGCGCCACCAGGTTGAGCGGCCCCTTCACCGCCTCGTTCGCCATCGCGTGGCGGATGAGGCCGATCTCGTCGTCGAGGTGGATCCAGGGCATCCACTGCGCGCCGCTGCCGATCTTGCCGCCCAGCCCGAGTTTGAACGGCGGCAGGATCTTGCGCAGGATGCCGGCGTCCCGCGCCAGGACGAGGCCGCTGCGCAGGAGCACCACCCGCATCCCGATCTCGGCCGCCTTCATCGCCTCCGCCTCCCAGTCGCGCCCCAGCTCGGCGATGAACCCCGTCCCCAGCGAGGAGGTCTCGGTCAGGATCTCGTCGCCACGATCGCCGTAGTAGCCGACGCCGGACGCCGAGATGAGGAGGCTGGGTCGCTTGGGCAAGCCCCGCAGGACATCGACGAGCGCGCGCGTCCCGACCACCCGACTATCGCGGAGGCGCTTCTTGCGCGCGTCGCTCCAGCGTCCGCTGGAAATCGACTCGCCGACCAGGTTGACCACGACGTCGACCCCTTCGAACGCCGCCTCGGGCGGCGGCGCCCCGGTGGCGTCCCAGGCGTGAAGCTTCGCCGCCGGCAGCCGCTCCGCCCCGAGCCGGGTGTCGCGCACGAGGGCCGCCACCTTGATCCCGTCCCGCGCGCACGAGGCCGCGAGCGCCGTCCCGATGAGCCCGGTCGCCCCTGTAATTGCAACTGCGCCTGCGACTCCGCCGGCGCCGCTCACGAGACGATCACGTCCAGCTTGGACGCCAGGATGAAGTCGTTCTCGGACAGGCCGCGCGCCGCGTGCGTCCAGAGCGTCACGTCGACGCGGCTGTAATGGACGCAAAAGTCGGGGTGATGCCCCTCCCGTTCGGCCAGGGCCGCCATCTTGTCGACGAAGGCCATCGCCCCCAGGAAGTCCGCGAACTCGAAGCGCTTGGTGATCTGCGCCGGCTGTCCCTGCCCCGCCTCGGCCCGCAGACTCCAGCCAGAGACCTCATCGAGCAGGAGCTTGGACGTGGCCTCGTCGAGCGCCGGGACGCCGCCTTCGCAAGGCACACAGTGCTGCTCTTTCAGCGGCCTTTTCGGCTCTTCTGTCGGTCTTTTTTGCGGCTGCATGTCATCTCCGCCGGACGGCTCTTGAACGCATCCTCCGATTTTGGCACGGTTGTCGCGAAAACGTCGATGTCGTCCACACTGACACGGGGAATTCTGGTCACGGTTCGGAGCGAGTACATCCCTGAACGTTCGTCGCCGCACGCCCGGCAGTACGCCTTCGCGTACAAGGTCAACATCGCCAACCAGGGGACCGTGACGGCCGAGCTCAAGAGCCGGCACTGGATCATCACCGACGCGTTCGGCGCCGTGCAGGAGGTGCGCGGTGAGGGGGTGGTCGGCGCGCAGCCGGTCCTGCGCCCGGGCGAATCGTTCGAGTACACCAGCTGGTGTGTGATCGCCACGCCGACCGGAACGATGCACGGCAGCTATCAGATGGTCACCCGCGACGGGGACCGCTTCGACGCCGAAATCGCCCCCTTCGCCCTGACGCAGCCCCAGTTGCTGAATTGACCTATTTGGCCCGCTCAGGCGGGGGCGCGTGGCGCGCCGGCCGATCGAGTGGCATCTTAGACGCCGGAGGGCCCTGCGCATGGAGAGCCTGATCGAGCGCGACAAGGTGGTGGCCAAAAAGAAGGGGACGTTCGCCGCAGCGGCCTGGGGCGGGACCGTGCTCCTGGGCGTCGCCGGCGCCAGCACGTTCTTCATCCTCCCGGCGGCGGCCGGCGCGGGATACCTCACCTGGAAGTGGTTCCACTACCGCGCCAAGCGCGGCATGCGCTTCTGAGCGGGCGGTCTGTCTCCGACCACTCGGACCAGCTGGCTGCGGCCCGAGTCACGCCTTGACGCGCGCGGCGGCACCTGACGTGCCGCCGCCGCGTCCACTAGTGCGTGCCTACTGGCAAGACGTGGAGAGCGCCGCGCCCGCGGTCAGGACCTGCTGGCAGGCATGAAATCAGGGTCGTCTGGTTCGTTCCGGTCGCCGCGTTGCAGCGGCCGTCGATAGCATATCTGCACTGGCGTCGGCGGACCCGCCGATCGCCGTGCAGCACGTCGCCGCCTTGTCGCAGATCGAGCAGGTGGCGCTGCCCGAGGCGCCCGCAGCGCCGCCGGTGCCTTTGGCGCCGCCGCCGCCGTTCGTGCCGCCGGTGCCCTTGGCGCCGCCGCCGCCGTTCGTGCCGCCGGTGCCCGTTCCGGTGGTACCGCCCGTACCGCCGTGCTCGCACTGTGGAATTGTGGCGCCGCAGGCCTCCAACTCAGCACAGGTGGTCTTGGCCGCGCACGCCTGCTCAGCCGTGACGATCGCGCTCTCATTCGAGCAAGTGCCGCCATCGGGCGACGCGGCGGAGGTGCAGTTCTGCACGCATTGAGCCACCGTCTCGGAGACTCCGGCGTCGGCCAGACACGGCACGGCCTTCGTGCAGCCCTGCATGCAAACGGACATGATGTTGGTCCCGTTGGACGAGCTCGACCCGCATCCCTGCACGGCACCGAGCGCGAACCCGACCACCAGAAACGACCCGATCACTGCGGAAACTGTTTTTCTCGACATCGCGCGCTATCTCCTCTTGGTTTGTGGAAGGCCGGAAGGTATCACGGCCCATTGGCGGGCCCCATTTCATGTGTGACTATCGATCCGTCATTCCATTAAGGAGATTGAGCAAATGCGCACGATGGGTCGGGGATTGCGTGGTGTCATCTTGATCGGCGCCCTCATCGGGTGCGGCGGCGGAAGCAGCAGCAGTGCGACGGGCGGTAGCGGGGGCGGCGGCGTGACGCCCGGCGGGGGCAACAGCGGCACCGGCAAAGCTGGGGCGACGGGCAGCGGCGGAACGACCGGCACCGGCGGGGCGACGGGGGCGTTCACCACCAGCGTCAGCAGCGGGACGAGGTTGACGGCCCTGTCGGGGACCCAGGCCACGCAGCTTTGCAACGACGTCGACAACTACATCGACAGCGCCGTCGTGCCGGTCCTCTGCGGCGCCATCCGCGATCTGCTCGGACCGAAGGCGGCGTACAACGCCCTGGTCGCCAACCCCTCGTCCACGGACGCGGACGTGCGCGCGGCCTGCGTCGCCGAGCTGGCCGAGGCGGGGAGCTGCAGCAACGTCGACGCCAGCGTGCAGAACAGCTGCGACGCTTCATCATTCGTGACGGTGCCGGCCACCTGTACGGCCACGGTGGGCGACTACGCCACCTGCATCGATGCGATCAATCCGGCCTACTCCCAGTATGGAGCCGCGGTTCCGAGCTGCAGCACCTTGACGGTCGCCAGCCTGAAGGCCTACTTCGCGGCGGACGGCGGCGGGACCCTCGGCCCGGCCGATCCCGCGCCGTGCGCGATCTTCGGCCCGTATGCCTCGTGCTCGGGCGTCTCGATGCCGACCACGGGCACCAAGGAATAGCGCTCAGCCCGCGCGGGCGAGCGGCAGCCGGCGCAGCCGGCGCTCCAGCGCGAACATCACCGTCGCCTCCGCCTTCTTCTTGTGGTCGTGGCCGAAGAGATGGCAGAGGCCGTGGATGGCCAGGCGCTCCAGCTCGGCGCCGAGCCGGCGGCCGTGCGCGCGGCGGCGGGCGGTCTCGACGGAGATGACGATGTCGCCGAGGGCGATGCCGTCGCCGGCCGGATCGCCCTCCCCCGCCAGCTCCTGGAGGTGAAAGCTGAGCACGTCGGTGGCGCGATCGTGCTTGCGGAAGTCGCGGTTGAGGACGCGGATCTCGTCGTCGTCGGTGAAGACCAGCGTCGCCGACGAGCGCGACCGACCGAGCGCGCGCAGCGCCACCCGCACGCGCGCCGCCACGCGCCGGCGCACGTCAGGATCGAGCGCGCCCCGCGCCCGCCCGCGCGACAAGGTGGAGACGGGCACGCTCAGAGGACCTTCTTGTAGACCTCGGCCTCGACGAATAGTCGAAAAAGCGCCGGGTCGCACTTTCCCGCCTTCACCTCGGACTCGATGATCCCCAGCGCCCGGTCGACCGGGACGGCCTTCTTGTAGGGCCGGTCCGAGGCGGTGAGCGCGTCGAAGATGTCGGCGATGGTCATGATGCGCGACTCGATGGGGATCTCCGGCGAGCCGAGGTGGTTGGGGTAGCCGGTGCCGTTCATGTACTCGTGGTGCGCGGCGGCGATGCGCGGGACGTCGGCGTAGCGCTTTCCCCAGGGGATCTGGCGCAGGAACTCGAACGTGTGTTTGACGTGGCTCTCGATCTCGACGCGCTCCACGTCGGTGAGGCTGCCACGACGCACCTGCAGAGCAGAGACCTCGTCGCGCTCGAGGTAGGGGCGCAGCTCGCCGTCGGACGCCAGGTAGACGAGGCGCGCGATCTCCACCAGCCGCTCGAAGCCGCCCTGATCCAGCACGGTCGGCTCGTTGGCGCGGTTGACGAAGGACCAGGCCTCGTCGACCTCGTCCATCCGGCGTCCGAGCTCGGCGTCGATCTCGGCGAAGCGCCCCGGCAGATCGCCCTTGGCCAACTCCAGCGCCACGCGCAGCTTGCGCTCGGCGTGCTCCACCTCCAGCGCCTTCTTGATGTAAGAGAAGCGCAGGTTGATGAGGCGGCGATCCTCCTCATAGAGCTTCTTGGCCTTGATCAGCACCCGCTCGCGCACGCCGACCTTGCCGAAGTCGTGCAGCACGGCGGCGTACTCGATCTGCTGCAGCCGGTTGTCGTTGAACCTCTCGGCCGCGAAGGGGCCGTCAGAAAGCCCGTCGACCGTCCTGGCGAGGTCGAGCGACAGGGTCGCCACGCGGCGAGAGTGACCGGAGGTGGTCGGATCGCGTGACTCGATCGCCTTCACCGACGCCTCGACGAACCCGTCGAAGAGGCCATGGATCTCTTTGTAAAGGAGGGCGTTCTCCAGCGCGATCCCCGCCTGCGCCGCCCAGGCGGAGGCCAACTCCTCTGCGCGCTGGTCGAACGGAATCACGTCGCGGTCGAAGTCGCCGGCCGGCAGCGGGCGCGCCGGCTCGCGCTTCTTGTTGATCAGCTGGATCACGCCGATGACCTCGCCCATCGCCGAGTGCATCGGCACGGTGAGCATCGAACGCGCCCGGTAGCCGGTCTTGTCGTCGAAGCTGCGGTTGTGCGTATAAGTCTTCGTCCGCCCCGTCTCCGACTTGTTCCCGAGCTCCGGAATGTTGATCGGCTGCCCGGAGAGCGCCGCCTGCCCGACGATCGACTTGTCGTCGACGGGGAGAATGAAGGCTTTGAAATCGATCTTGATCGAGTCGTTCTGCGACAGCATGGAGCGCAGCCGCTTGGCAATCGGCGCGCCGTGCTCGTCTTCGTCCTCGATGACGTAGACGCTGCCAGCGTCCGCCCCCGTCACCTGGCGGCAGCTCTCCAGGATCACGGCCAGGAGCTTGCCGATGTCGCGCTCCGAGGCGAGCGACCGAGAGGTGGCGACCATCTGCGCCAGCACGTAGCTGGACTGATCGGCCGCGGCCTGCGCCTCCGGGTCGCTCACAGCCCCAGATTACCCCAGTTCGCGAACTACTTGCCGCGTTCGACGCGCTGGGCGTCGTAGGCCTTGATGATCTGCTGGACCAGCGGGTGCCGCACCACGTCCACCTCGGTGAAGTAGCGGAAGGCGATCCCCGGGATGTCGGAGAGGATGCCGATCGCCTCGTTCAACCCGGACCGGCGGTTGTCGGGGAGATCGATCTGCGTGACGTCGCCCGTGATGACCGCCTTCGACTCGAAGCCGAGGCGGGTGAGGAACATCTTCATCTGCTCGGGCGTCGTGTTCTGCGCCTCGTCGAGGATGACGAACGCATCGTTCAACGTCCGGCCCCGCATGAAGGCGATCGGCGCCACCTCGATGAGGCCGCGCGCGACCAGCTGATCGGCCTTCTCGAAGTCCATCATGTCGTGGAGCGCGTCGTAGAGCGGCCGCAGGTAGGGCGAGACCTTCTCCTCCAGGCTGCCGGGGAGAAACCCCAGCCGCTCGCCGGCCTCGACCGCCGGGCGGGTGAGGACGATCCGCTTGACCTGCTTTTCCATCAGGGCGCGGACGGCCAGCGCCATCGCCAGGTAGGTCTTGCCCGTCCCCGCCGGCCCGATGCCGAACACGATGTCGTGCTCGCGGATGGCGTCGACGTAGCGCTTCTGGGCGAGGCCCTTGGGGGCGATCGGCCGGGCGCGGCCGGCGACCAGGATGGTGTCGTGGAAGACGTCGCGCAGATCCACGCGGCCGTCGGCCCGGAGCGCGATCGCCGCGCGGCCGATGTCCTCCGGGCTGATCGCCGCGCCGGTGCGGGCCATGCCGTACAGCTGCTCGACCAGGCTGCGCGCGACGATGACGTCGTCCCCCGCGCCGACGATGGTCAAATCGTTGCCCCGGCTGTGGACCTGGGCGCCGGTCTCACGCTCGATCAGCTTGAGGTTCGCGTTCCGCTCGCCGAAGAGCGCCAGGGCGACCCGGTTGTCTTCCAGGGTCAGGCGTTCGGTGACCAACCGTTCGGTGACGGGTTCGCTCAACCTGTTGCAGATAGCACGCGTCCGGCCCCTCTTCAACGCGATATGCTGCGCCCCGTGCCTGAAGACAAGCTCCCCGATCTGACACCGTTGCCGGGCAAACAGACCGGCGCCGAGGTGACCAAGCTGGTCGGCCTCATGCAGCGGCTGCTGGCGCCCGACGGCTGCCCCTGGGACCGCGAGCAGACGCTGGAGACGCTGGTCCCCTACCTCGTCGAGGAGACCTACGAGGTGGTCGACGCGCTGGCCGAGGGGGACGCCGACGACCACCGCGAGGAGCTGGGGGATCTGCTGCTGCAGATCGCCTTCCAGTCGGAGCTGCGCTTCTCCGAGGGGAAGTTCGGGATCGACGACGTCGCGCGCGGCATCGTCGCCAAGCTGGTGCGGCGCCACCCGCACGTGTTTGGCGACGTGGTGGCGAAGGACGCCGGGGCCGTGCTCAGCAACTGGGCCAAGCTGAAGGCCGTCGAGAAGGCCGAGAAGGGGAAGCACGGCGCGCTCCACGGCGTCCCCAAGAGCGCGCCGGCGCTGCTGCGCGCCACCCGCACGGGCGAGAAGGCGGGCGCGGTCGGCTTCGACTGGCCGGATGCCGAGGGGCCGCGCGCCAAGGTCGACGAGGAGCTGCGCGAGTTCGACGAGGCCCGCCGGGGCGGCGATCGCCAGGAGATGCAACGCGAGCTCGGCGATCTGCTGTTCGCCACGGTGAACCTGGCGCGCAAGCTGGGGCTCGACGCCGAGCAGGCGCTGCGCGGCGCGACCGATCGCTTCGCCAGTCGGTTCGGCCACGTCGAGCGCGCGCTGGCGGCCGAGGGGCGCGCTGTCGCCGACGCCCCCCCCGACGAGCAAGAGCGGCTGTGGGAGGCGGCGAAACGAGCCGAGAAGACCGGATGAGGTTAGAGTAGCCGCCATGCCGAAGCCGACCGCGAAGCCGTTCGACTGGATGGAGCCGCGACGGAATCCGAACCGCCCGCCCATCGAGGCGGCGGGACGGGCGGCGATGTATCGCGCCGAGATCGAGGAGCGCGCCGCGCTCCTGGGGCGGCTCGGTCATGGCCGCGATCAGACGCGCCTGCGCCTCTTGGGCAACCTGGCGTGGGACTTTGCGCCCACCGCGCGACCGCTCGACGACAAGGATGTCGACGGCATTCTCGACCGTGTGTTCGGCACGTCTTCAAACGGCAAGACCGCCCCCCGCGCCAAAGGAAGCCCCCGATGAACAAACGGATGATCGCCCTCGCTCTGTTGACCGCCACCCTCGGCACCGTCGGCTGTGGGGTCAACGAAGATCTCTACAATTCGACGGTCAAGGACCGCGACGCGCAGAAGCAGAAGCTCGCCGCCACGCAGACGGCGCTCGACGCGGAGAAGGCGCAGCGCAAGAAGGAGATCGACGCCCGCGACGCGCGGATCCTGGTGCTCTCCAACAAGCTGTCGTCGCTGGGGCAGGACGTCTCGCGCCTCGAGACCGAGCGCGGAGGCCTGAGCGGTGAGCTGGTCGAGGCGCAGAAGCGCATGGAGGAGCTGAAGAAGGCGCAGGCGCAAGCCGAGGCGCGCGCCGCGCAGTTCCGCAAGCTGGTGACGCAGTTCAAGGCGCTCACCGACGCCGGCAAGCTGCAGGTCGAGATCCGCGAGAACCGGATGATCGTCCGCCTCGGCGACAAGATCCTGTTCGACCCGGGCAAGACCGACCTCAAGCCCGAAGGCAAGGACGCGCTCACCCAGGTGACCGCGGTGCTGAAGTCGCTGCCGAACCGCAACTTCCAGGTCGCCGGCCACACCGACAACGTGCCGATCAAGTCGAAGCGCTTTCGCTCCAACTGGGATCTCTCGACCGCGCGGGCGGTGGAGGTCACCAACTTCATGATCGGCGCCGGGATGGAACCGAAGCGGGTCTCCGCCGCCGGCTACGCCAATCAGTCGCCGGTCGTCCCCAACGACTCGCCCGACAACATGGCCAAGAACCGACGCATCGAGATCACCTTGGTCCCGAACCTCGACGACCTGCCGCCGATCGACGACGCGCTCAAGGGCGACGCGCCCGCGGCGCCGGCGGCGCCCGCGGCGCCCGCGGCCGGCCCCGCTGCGACGCCCGCCCCCTCCGCTGCGCCTCCGTCTTAACCGTCGCTCCGCGCCTCCGGTCTCCCTTCGATGCTGCTCGCCCGCCTCGTGGCGTTCGCCACCCGGACTGCCCGCGGCAAGCGCCTCCTGTGGCGCGCCTGGTATCAGTTTTTGGCCGCGCGTTACCCCAACCCGCGCTGGACGTTCATGAACTACGGCTACCGCGCGCCCGCGGAGACCGATCCGATCATGGCGCAACCGCCCCCCGTGCTCGAGGGCGCCGACGAGGACAATCGCTCGTGCATCCAGCTGTACGATCTGGTCGCGCGGGGCGCGCCGGTCGCGGGGCGCGAGCTCCTGGAGGTGGGGTGCGGGCGCGGCGGCGGCGCCGATTACGTCGCCCGCAAGCTCGACCCGCAGCGGGTGGTGGCCGTCGATCTCTCTCCCCGCGCCGTCGCGCTCTGCCGCCAGCGCTTCGCCCACCCTCGCCTCTCCTTCGAGGTCGGCGACGCCGAGCGGCTGCCGTTCGCCGCCGCCTCCTTCGACGTGGTGCTCAACGTCGAGTCGTCGCACTGCTACGGGCGCTTCGACGCCTTCCTGGCTGAAGTCCGGCGCGTGCTGCGCCCCGGCGGCCACTTCCTCTACGCCGACTTTCGTCCGAGCGGCGAGCTCGACGGATGGCGCGCGAGCCTCCTTGCCGCCGGTTTCGCGATCCGCGCCGAGCGGGATCTGCGCCCGGGCGTCGTCGCGGCGCTCGACGCCGACGACGGCGAGAAGCGTGACCTCATCGCCCGCCTGATCGACCGGCCGCTGGCGGGAATCTTCGGCGAGTTCGCCGCGCTCCAGGGCAGCGAGCTCAACGCCGCGCTCCGCCGGGGCGACTTCGGCTACCGCGCCTTCGTGCTCACGCCGGCGCCTTGAGCGGGGCCGTCTCGTCGATCGCCTCTCCCGGTCTCGCCCAACATCCGGCGGACCTCGGGCGTGAAGCCGGAGGTCGACTCATGGACGACGAGCGGCGGCTCGACCACCAGGGGAACCTCGACGGCGCGCCACGCTTCAACCAGCACGCGCGAGGCGGGCTCGCCGGCGTGGGGATGAACGTCTCGCGTCCGGGCGGGCCGCAGACCATTCGCGGCGAGCGTCTGAACGAGCTCTGTCGAGCGCTCGATGGGCAGGATGGCGGCGACCCGCCCGCCGGGACGGACGGCCCGCGCGGCAATGGCGACCCACTCGGGCAAGCGCAAGGCGATCTCGATGGTGAGCCAGGGCCCGCTCCCTGTTCGGCGACGGCGGGCTCCTATCGAGCGTTCGGTACGGTGGATTGGTCACCACCAGATCAAAGGTCCCCTCCGCCAACCCTTCCCCGAGCGCGCGGATATCCCCCTCGATGATCTCGAGCCGTGTGTCCCAGCCGTTCTCCGCGCGCCCGCGCATGGCCAGCGCCGCCAGCCTCGGCTGAATCTCGACGCTCACCCCGGTCGCCGACGGATCGCCCGCCAGCAGCAGGAATGAGAGCGGTCCGGCGCCGCACCCGATGTCGAGAAACCGCCCGAACGGCGGCGCGACGAAGCCGGCCAGCAGCACCGGGTCCAGGCTCATGCGTGCGCCGCGCGCCGGCTGGTAGAGACGGACGCGCCCGCGCAGGAGCGCGTCCGCCGTCACCGCGTCGTCGTCCGCCATGGGGTGCGGCCGATCTTACCGGGGCGCCGGGCCGTCGAGGCCGTACATCACGAGGCCGGTCGCCAGCTTGGGCTGGAAATAGGTCGACTTCTGCGGCAGCACGAAGCCCGCCTCGCAGACGGTCAGCACCTCTTCGACCTTGGTGGCGTTCATGAAGAACGCCGCCTGCACGTCGCCGGCGGCGACGCGCGCCATCGCCTCGGCGGTGTCGTGGGTGTAGCCGAGGTACGACTGGCTCTCCAGCGCCGCGGCGTCGATCCCCAGCAGCGGCGCCAGGATCACCCCGTGCAGGACCGTCACGTCCAGCTTGCGCAGCGCCGGCGGTCCCAGCGCGGAGAGATCGACGAACGACTTGAGCGTGAACCAGGTCGTCCCGGCCTTTCCCGGCACGCGCGCCGCGAACACCACCCCCGCGGTCCCCTCGCGCCCGAGCCGCTCCTCGATCGCCGGCGCCGTCGTCTCGTCGCCCTCGACGATGTCGAAGGCCGCGCCCGCGCCCGCGCAGAGCGCGGCGAAGTCGAAGTCGGGCAGATCGCGGACCAGCCGATGCGTCGGCAGCACCAGGAGCCCCGGATCCTCGGCGCGCGCCAGGAACATCATCGCGAAGTCGGCCGCCGCCGCCCCCGCCGCGTAATCGAGCGCGCGCAGCTCGGGGCCGAGCCCCAGCAGCGTCTCGTAGCGGTGGTGGCCGTCGGCGATCAGGATCTGCTTGTCGGCGAAGAGGCGCACGAGGCCGGCGATCGCCGCCGGCTCGCCGAGCCGCCAGAGTCGATGCCGGACCCCGTCGGAGGTGGTGGCGTCGAGCACCGCCGCCGCGGCCGTCGCGCCGTCGATGATCTCGCGCGCGCCGCCGTCGCCGTCACGGAAGAGGCCGAAGATCGGCGAAATCTGCGTGTGCGTCGCCCGCATCAGCTTGAGGCGATCCTCCTTCGGCCCCGCCAGCGTCTTTTCGTGCGGCAGGATCATCCGCCGCTCGAACGGCTCCAGGCGAACGGCCGCGAAGAATCCACGCCGCGTGAAGATCCGGCCGGCCGCCTGGGGCAGCGTGAACTGCTGCTCGTGGACGAAGAACGACGGTTTGGCGTCGGCGCGCAGCGCGCCCCCGGACATCCAATCGCCGAGCAGGCGCGCCGCCTCGGCGTAACGCCCGTCCCCCTCGCCGCGCGGCAGCTCGATCCGCACCACGTTCTGCGGGTGCTGCGCCTCGAGCACGGCGCGCTCCGCTTCGCCGATCACGTCGTAGGGAGGCGCCAGCACGCGCGAGAGGTCACCCACCCGCGCCGGATCGTAGCGAATCCCCAGGAATGGAACGATGTCAGCCATGGCGGCGCGGCAATTGTCTCATGATCCGGGAGCCGGTGCGCTGCCCCGGAGGGGCCGGGAGGGCCGCTTTCACCCGCGGGTTCGCGCGACGGTGGAATTTTGAACCGCCGGTGCCCCCGAAAGGGACCTCCATCACAACATGGGCAAATCCCCCTCGTCTCTTTGGTGTTGGCTCGGAGCGTCAGCGCTGGCCGCAACGCTCGGCTGTGCGAACAGCGAATCGACGACCGGCGCCGGCAGCGGTGGCGCCACCGCGACGGGCGGGACGACCGCGACCGGCGGGACGACGGGCTCCGGTGGCAGCACCAGCACGGGGGGCACGGTCGGGACCGGAGGCACGAGCGCGACCGGCGGCACGACGGGGACAGGCGGAGCCACCGGCACGGGTGGCGGCCTGAGCACGGGGGGCACGAAAGGGACCGGCGGTGCCACCGGAACGGGCGGGACGACCAGCACCGGCGGGACGCCCGGCACCGGCGGGACGACGAGCACCGGCGGGGCGCCCGGCACCGGCGGCGCGACGAGCACCGGCGGCACCCCAGGCACCGGTGGGACGTCTGGCACCGGCGGCGCGCCCGGGAGCTGCGATATGGGGACCACCACCACGACCTGGGCCAGCGGCTGCGCCACCGCCCCGACGGCGGCCTGCGTGAGCGGCACCTGGACCGACCCTGGCTCGACCACCAACGATCCGCTGGTCTGCCAGTCGGCGCACTTCGCGGTCCACTCGCCGGCCGGAACGATCACCGCGGCGCAGTGCACCGCCGCCACCGACCAGCTGGAGAACGTGGTCTGGCCGCTCTACTTCGGCAGCCCGATGTACCTGCCGGAGCCGTTCTGCAAGTCGGCCACCAAGTCCAAGGTCAGCGTCGTCATCCACAGCGACTACGGCCTGACCGGCGGCTGCTGGGGCAACGGCCTCCCCGGCTTCTGGATCGGCCCCGGCGCCACCGCCGACCACTGGGGGCTGGCGCACGAGTTCATGCACTCCGTGCAGTGCAGCGTCGGCACCGGCCTCAGCTGTGGCCAATCGAACACCTGCGGCTGGATCTACGAGAGCCACGCCAACTGGGCGGCCCAGCAGCAGCCGGAGTACCACACCTCGAACGTCCACTGCTCCGAGCTGTCGGTGAACGCGCCGCACCTCTACGCGGGCTCGACGCGCGTTCGCTACTGCGACTGGCAGTTCATGGAGTACCTCAAGGACAAGTACTGCTACGCGGCGGTCAACAGCATC
This sequence comes from uncultured Pseudomonadota bacterium, assembly GCA_963819375.1. Classification (GTDB taxonomy): domain Bacteria; phylum Myxococcota_A; class Polyangia; order Fen-1088; family Fen-1088; genus JADGRB01. Next base: position 1,760,432 of record CAWFVU010000002.1, read on the forward strand.
TGGCTGAGCTCGCCCGCCGGCAACGATCCGTTCACCAACATCATGAATTCGCGCGGCTGGAACATCAGCCAGCTGAACGACTTCTTCGGCGAGTGGGCGATGCACAACGTGACCTGGGACTACGTCAGATCCTGCCCCCGAGAGCACCGCCGGCGGCGACCAGGGGACGCTCTTCCGCAAGAACTACGGCCTCATCACCGACAAGTCGAAGACCGATCGCCGCATCCGCACGGTGACGCTGGATCCGCTCGACACCAGCACCGCGACCAACCGGCGCTTCGTCGTCCCCGACGGCTGGGCGCCGCAGCGCTGGGGCTACAACATCGTCCGCCTCACCCCGGACGCCGGCGCGACCAGCGTGACCGTCACCTTCCGCGGCGTCGTCCAGAGCGCGGCCAACTCCGACTTCCGGTGGGGCCTGGTCGCCACCGACGCCGGGATCGCCACCCCGCGCTACAGCCAGATCCAGAAGGGGACCGACGGCGCGCTCACCTTCTGTGTGAACCCGAACGAGTCTCTGTTCCTGGTGGTGGTCGCCACGCCGTCGGTGCAGAAACAGATCGTCTGGGATCAGCTGTACAACACGATCTACCGCTACCCCTACATGGTGCAGCTCGCCAACGCCTGGCCGGACGGCTGGCAGGGGGGGACGCAGGCTGCCTGCCCGTCAGGCCTGGTGCGCGTGGCGAACGGCGGTGGCTGCGGTCCGTCGGGCCTGCCGTCGACGGTCTTCGTCGGCCCCTACGCGACGGTGCTGTCGACCGCCACCGTCAGCGGCAACGCGCGCATTCAGGACCACGCGACGGTCGTGAAGGGGACGGTCTCGGGGGGAACCATCGGCGCGCTCAGCCTGGTGGGCCTCACCACGACCCCGGCCAACGCCTTCAACGTCAGCGGGTCGGCGACGGTGAAGACCACCTTCATGCCGCTCGGCTTCTTCGAGAGCGGCCAGTCGCTGAGCGGCAGCGCGTCGCTCGTCGGCGACATCGAGTTCCGCGGCGTCGGCTTCACCGAGACGGCCGGGACGTTCTACGGCTTCGTCGACAACACCATCACCGCGGCCACCAACACCACCGACGTCACGATGGCCGGCCCCTACACCTGGCGGAACTAGGTTCGCGCGAGCTCGACCGCGCCGCGGCGCAGGATCTCGACGGCGTCGCCGCGCACGCGCACCAGCGTGCTCGGCGCGCCCCCGGTCGTTGCGCCGCCGTCGAGCAGGTGGCAACCGCTGCCGAGCGCCGCGGTGACGGCCGCCGACGTGGTGGCCGGCGGCTCGCCCGCGCGGTTGGCGCTGGTGGTGGTGACCGGGCCGCCGAAGCGGGTCACGAGCGCGCGCGCCAGCGGGTGCGGCGACTGGCGGACCGCCACGAAGCCGTCGGAGACCAGCGCCGCCGGCAACCCGGCGCGCGCCGGCAGGGCGATGGTCAGCGCGCCCGGCCAGTGGCGCCGCATCAAATCGGCGGCGAGCGGCGGGACCTCGGCGCAGAGGCGCGCCAGCATCACCTGCCCGTCGATCAAGACCGAGATCGCCTTCTCGCCCCGCCCTTTGACCGCGCGCAGGCGCTCCAGCGCCGCCTCGTCGAAGGCGTCGACGCCGAGGCCATAGAACGTCTCGGTCGGGTACGCGACCACCTCGCCGCGCCGGAGCGCGGCGACCGCCGCCTCGATGTCGCCGTTCTGGCTCAGGCCTTCGTCTCGCGCTGCATCTCTTGTTGAGCTTGCGCGTCGCTCTCGAGGACCTTCTTGCGGCGTGAGGCCCGCTCGTCCTCGACCTTCGACGCCAGCGTCGGATCCGCCAGCGCGGCGATCTGCGCGGCGAGCAGCCCGGCGTTCTCGGCGCCGTTGACGGCGACGGTCGCCACCGGCATGCCCGGCGGCATCTGCACCGTCGAGAGCAGCGAGTCGAAGCCGCTCAGCGCGCCGTTGGCGATCGGCACGCCGATCACCGGGCGCGTGGTGTGCGCCGCGACGGCGCCCGCCAGGTGCGCCGCGCCGCCGGCGCCGCAGATGAAGGCCTTGACGCCGCGTCGGACGGCGTCCTTGACGAACGCCGCGGTCTCCTCGGGCGTCCGGTGCGCCGACAGCACACGCACCTCGACCGCCAGCCCCAGCTTCTGGCAGATCTTGGCCGCCGGCTTCATCGTCTCGAGATCCGACTTCGATCCCATCATCACCGCCACGTCGATCTTGTCGTTGTTGCTCATGCGCTCCTTGTCCCTCGCAGGCCGATGTCTCGGCGAAAGTGCATCCCGTCGAACTGAATCTTCTCGATGGCGCCGTAGGCGCGGGCGCGCGCGGCCGCCAGATCGCCGCCGAACGCGGTGACGCCGAGGACGCGGCCGCCCGCCGTCACCAGCTTGCCGCCGTCGAGGCGCGTGCCGGCGTGGAACGCCCGGAGATCGTCGGCGGCGGGCGGCAGGCCGGTGATGGCGTCGCCGAGGCGCGGCGACTCTGGATAGCGCGCTGACGCCAGCACCACGCAGGTCGCCACGCCCGCCCGTGCGCGCGGCGCCCCAGACGGCAGCGAGCCCGCAGCGGCGGCGGCCAGCCAGGGCAGCAGATCCTCGTCGAGCCGCATCAACACCGACTGCGTCTCCGGATCGCCGAAGCGGCAGTTCCACTCGATCACCATCGGGCCGCGATCGGGGGTCAGCATCAACCCGCCGTAGAGCAGACCACGGAACGGCCGTCCCGCCGCCGCCAGCGCGCGCACGGTCGGGACGAACAGTGTCTCCACGATCGCCTGCGCCGACGCCGCGTCGACCAGCGGCGACGGCGAGTAGGTCCCCATGCCGCCGGTGTTCGGCCCCTCATCGCCCTCGCGCACCGTCTTGTGGTCCTCCGACGAAGGGAGCAGCGCCAGCCGCTCCCCGTCGCACAGCGCCATCATCGACACCTCGCGGCCGGTGAGGCGCTCCTCGATCACCACGCGCGCCCCGGCGGCGCCGAACGCGCCGTCGCTCAGCATGCGGCGCACGGCGGCCTTGGCCTCTGCCTTCGTGTCGGCGACCACCACGCCCTTGCCCGCAGCGAGGCCGTCGGCCTTGACCACCACGTTGCCCCGCTGCGCGTCGATGAAGGCCTCGGCGGCGGAAAGATCCTCGAACACGCCGAAGGCCGCGGTGGCGACGCCGGCCTCCGCCATCAGGCGCTTGGCGAAGGCCTTCGAGCCCTCGATCTCCGCCGCACCCTTCGACGGCCCGAAGAACGACAGGCCCGCGGCCCGCATGGCGTCGCCGAGGCCGGCGCAGAGCGCCACCTCGGGGCCACAGACGACCAGATCGGCGCGCTCGGCCACCGCGGCGGCGGTCAGCTCGCCGATGGCGTCGGCGGCGATCGGGATGCAGGTGACCTTCGGCTCGCCGGCGATCCCGGGATTTCCCGGCGCGACCACCAGCCGCTCGCAGAGCGGGCTGGCCGCGATCTTCCAGGCCAGCGCGTGCTCGCGTCCGCCCGATCCGACTAGAAAGACACGCATGTCAGCCGCACATCTCTAGTGCCGGAAGTGCCTCTCGCCGATCATCACCATCGCCATCCCGTGCTCGTCGGCGGCGGCGATCGACTCGGCGTCGCGCATCGACCCGCCCGGCTGGATGACGGAGAGGGCGCCCGCCTTGGCCGCCTCGTCGACGCCGTCGCGGAAGGGGAAGTAGGCGTCGGAGGCGACGGCCGAGCCGGCCAGCGGCGCGCGCGCCTTGGAGACGGCGATCCGGACGGAGTCGACGCGCGACATCTGGCCGGCGCCGATCCCCAGCGTGCGCCCGTCGGCGGCGAACACGATGGCGTTCGACTTGACGTGCTTGCAGACGCGCCAGGCGAAGTCGAGATCGCGCAGCTCCGCGGCGGTCGGCTGGCGCTGCGAGGCGACCTTTCCGTCGGCGGCCGCGGCCGTGTCGCGATCGCGGGTCTGGACCAGGAAGCCGCCCGCCACGCTGCGCAGCTCGACGGCGCCGGCTGCGTCGCGGCCGATCTCGGCGGCGAGCAAGCGCAGGTTCTTCTTGGCCGCGAGCAGCGCCAGCGCCTCGGGGGCGAAGCCCGGCGCGATCACGCACTCCAGGAAGGTCTCCGACAGCTCACGCGCGAGCTCCCCGTCGACCGGGCGGTTGACCGCCACGATCCCTCCGAAGGCCGAGACCGGATCGGTGTCGCGCGCGCGGCGGTAAGCCTCCGCGACGCCCGCCTGGCTGATGGCAGCGCCGCAGGGGGTGTTGTGCTTGATGATCGCCGCCGCCGGCTCGGAGAACTCGGCGCACAGGCGCATCGCCGCGTCGAGATCGAGCAGGTTGTTGTACGACAGCTCCTTGCCCTGCAGCACCTCGGCCCGGGCCAGCGAAGGGCCCGCCGCCTCGACGGCGTAGAAGGCCGCCTTCTGGTGCGGGTTCTCGCCGTAACGGAGCGCGCGCGCCAGCGTCCCGGAGATCACCAGCGCCTCCGGGAAGTCGGCCAGCGGCGCCTCCGGCGTCGACATCCGCCCGAGGTGCGAGGCGATCGCCCCGTCGTAGGCGGCCGTGTGGGCGAAGGCCTTCCTGGCCAGCCGGAACCGGGTCGCCGCCGAGATCTCGCCGTCGGCGTCGATCTCGGCGAGCACCGGCGCGTAGTCGGCCGGATCGACGATCACCGCCACCCGCTCGTGGTTCTTGGCCGCCGACCGGATCATCGCCGGGCCCCCGATGTCGATGTTCTCGATGACCTCGTCGAACGGCGCGCCGCGCGCCACCGTCTCGCGGAACGGGTAGAGATTCACGACCACCAGATCGATCGGATCGAGGCCGGCCTTCTGCATCTCGGCCCGGTGCTTGGGCGTCGGCCGCCCCAGGATGCCGCCGTGGACGCGCGGGTGAAGCGTCTTCACCCGTCCGTCGAGGATCTCGGGCGCGCCGGTGAAGTCGCTGACCTCGCGCACCGGAACCCCCGCCTCACCGAGGGCGCGCGCGGTGCCGCCCGTCGACAGGATCTCGAGGCCGGCGCCAGAGAGCCGGCGGGCGAAGTCGACCACGCCTGCCTTGTCCGAGACCGAGATCAGCGCCCGAGAAATCTTCGCCAGCTTCGTGCTTGCCACGAGCGGGTTTCTATCACTTCTCGCCCCAGCGAGGGCGAGCTTCCAGCGGCCTCCTACGCCCCTTTACTTGATCCTGGCGTCGGTGGCCGCATCAGCCCGCCAGTCGTCATCCCGCGACGCCTGCCCCCTCGAGCCCGGCGCGCTTGCGCAGATCGGCGGCCTCGACCTTCGTCAGATCGCGCCAGCCGCCCATCTTCAGCCCCTCGAACGACAGGCCGCCCAGGCGCACGCGCGAGATCTTCAGCACCGAGTGGCGGATCAGATCGCCGGCCGCCTTGAGCGCGCGTGGCCGCGTCTCGCCGACCACCATCTCGACCCAGCTGTTCTTCTCGGTGACCGCCAGCCGCTCGACCGAGGCGGGCTTGACCGGCTTGCCCTCCCATCTCCAGCCGCGCGCCAGCCGCTCGACGTCGTTGTCGCTGATCATCCCCTGCAGCTTCACGTGATAGGTCATGGGCACCCGCGACTTGGCCAGCGCCTCGTCCGAGCGCGCCGTCGTTGGTCACCAGCACCACGCCCTCGGCCGGGAAAATCGAGCGGCGCCGACCACCTGCCACCCGGGCTCGGCGTCGCGCAGGTAGCGCTTCAGCGTGGGGCGCGCGCCCGCTCGGCGGTCAGCGTGGCCAGGCAGGCGCGCGGCTTCAACACCAGGCGGTAGATCGGCGACTCGGCGTGCACCCGGCGTCCGTCGACCTCGACGCGGTCCTTGGACGGATTGACGTTCGAGCCGAGCGCGCTCACCACCTCGCCGTTGACGCGCACCGCGCCGCTGGCGATCAGCGCCTCGGCGCGCCGTCGAGACGACACGCCGGCCTGGGCCAAGAACTTCTGCAGGCGCACGGCGCTAGCCGACCGTTTCGTCGTCGGCGACGACCGGCGTCTCGGTCGGGACGACCGCGGCCTGCGACGCCGCCGCGGTGGCGCGATCGAGCTCGCCCAGAAGCGCGTCCTCCTCCGCGGGATCGACCTCGCGGATCGCCGCCGGCTTCGGGCGGCGCCTCGGGCGCGGGCCCGGCGCGGCGTGGCCGCGGCGACCTTGGCCATCTCGGCCTCGCCGAGCTCGTGGAACTCGCGCAGCGTCGGCAGCTCGGTCAGATCGCGCAGGCTGAAGGTGCGCAGGAACTCCGGCGTCGTCCCGTAGAGGATCGGGCGGCCGACCTCCTCCTTCTTGCCGATCATCCGCACCAGACTCCGGTCGAGCAACGTCTTCAAGCACCGGCCCGCAGTCGACGCCGCGGATCTCGTCGATCTCGGGCCGCGTGATCGGCTGCCGGTAGGCGACGATCGCCAGCGTCTCCAGCATCGCGCGCGACAGGCGCGGCGGCTTGCCGGCCAGGATGCGCGAGACCCAGGCGACGTTCTCCGGGTTGGTGCGCAGGTGCCAGCCGCCCGCCGCCTGCATCACCTGTACGCCGCTCTCTTCGCGGCGCGCCCGCAGGTCCTCGATCGCGGCCGTGAGCTTGCTCGCCGTCGCGCTCGCCGACGAGCCGCTTGAGCTCGGCCAGCGTGAGCGGGTGATCGCTGGCGAAGAGCAGGCTCTCGATGATGCTCGCCAGGCGCCCCGGCGCCACCTCCGGCAGCGGCTCGGACGCGGCATCGCCTTCGGCCTGCGCCGCTTCACCCTCGGTCGGACCCGCCGCAGCGCCGGTTGTCGGCGCGGCTCCATCGTCCGACCAGGCCGCCTCGCTCTCGGCCTGAGCGGCTTCGGCCAGCACGGTCTCTTCTTCGACGCGGCTGACCGAGGCGGCCGCCAGCTCCGCCAGCTCGTCCTCGGTCCCGACGTTGGTCGGCCCGTCCCAGCTGTCGGCGGTCGGCGCCGGTCCGACCTGCGTGTCGGGCTCGGGGCCGTCGAACAGGTGCTCGCCGGGCGTCTCACCGACGGCGGGCGCAGGTCGGGGCTCGTCAGATCGCCTTCAACGGGAACGCTGACCACGCCCTCGCCATTCGGTTGGGTCGTCTTCTTACGTTTGCTCATTCTTTTCCTCGAGCATTTCTTCCGGTTCTCCTCGACGGTCTCGGCGGGCTTCTCGGCGACTGTTTCCTCGAGCGTCTCGTCCGGCTTCTCGGCGAGTATCGCCTCGAGCGTCTCGTCCGACCTCTCGGCAAGCAGCTGTTCGAGCGTCTCGTCTGCCTCGGCGAGCAACTCGTCGGGATTCTCCTCCGACGTCTCCTTGGGGGCTTCGGGGCTGTCTTCGTCGGCCTTCGGCTCGACTGGACCCTGATTGGTGTCGCCGGCGGTCAGCGCGGCCCGGCGGGCGGTCTCGAGCGTCACGCCGGCCGCCTGGGTGATGAACAGCGTCTCGCCGTTGGGCGACTGCAGCACGCGCACCACCTTGAGGCGCGCCAGCTCCAGGATCGCCAGCAGGGTGACCACCACCTGGTTGCGCAGCTCCACCTCGGGCAACGACAGATCGAAGCAGGCCTCGAACTGGAACGACCCGCTCCCCTCTTCGATGTGGTCGATGAGCTGGCCCATGCGATCGCCGATCGACACCCGATCGATCGCCACCTCGTGCGTCTTCTTGGTGCCGCCCGCCTTCTCCAGGATCCGCCCGAACGCCGCGATCAGCTTCCAGACCGACTGCTCGGCGAAGGGGGCGTCGGGCGCGTCGTTCGAGAGCGACATGCCGCGCCCGAACACGTTGCGCCCCTCGATCGGCCGGCCGCCCAGCTTCTCGGCCGCGTCCTTGTACTTCTGGTATTCGAGCAGCCGGCGAATGAGCTCTTCGCGCGGGTCGAGCACCTCCCCCTCCTCCTCGGGCCCGACGTCGAGCGGCTCAGGCGTGGGGACCAGCTCGCGCGACTTCAGGTAGGCGAGCGTCGCGGCCATCACCAGATAGTCGGCCGCCACGTCGAACGGCATCGACTGCATCAGGTCGAGGTACTCCAGGTACTTCTCGGTGATGAAGGCGACCGGAAGCGTGACGATGTCGATCTCGTGCGTCTTGCAGAGGTGCAGGAGGAGGTCGAGCGGCCCCTCGAACTCCGGGAGCGCGATGCGGTAGGGAGCGGCGTCCGCGCTCACGAGGCCACAATCCGCTGCAACGTTTCGGCCCAAAGATGAACGAGGTGATAGGCCGGACGCATGACGACTCCCAGGAATCCCGAAAGGAAGAGGACGAAGAACAATACCGTACCGTAGCGCTGGAGTGTGCGGGGAATGAACTGGAGTGCGTCGGGAAGAAATCCGGACAGCACAGCCGCTCCGTCGAGAGGCGGCAGCGGAATCAGATTGAAGAACATGAGGGCGATATTGAGCGCAAGGAAATACCGAACGAGGATGTCCGCCACCGTCGGTGAGAGGTGGCCGGTCTTCCCCAGCAAGATGAAGACGATCGACACCCCGACGGCGAGGACGAGGTTCATGAACGGCCCGGCCAGCGACACGAGCATGTGCCCCACCCGCGGCGACAGCGGCCCGGTGTAGTTGCGCGGATTGGTCTGCACCGGCTTGCCCCAGGCGATGAGCGGATAGCCCCCCGGCAAGAGCGCCCCCGCCAGCGGCAAGATGATCGTCCCGAGGAGATCGATGTGGGCCAGCGGCGAGAGCGTCACCCGCCCCTGCATGCGCGGCAGCCGATCGCCCAGGCGATCGGCGACGAAGGCGTGTCCGAACTCGTGGACCGACACCGAGACCACGAACGCGATGAGCGTCAAGACCGCGCGCTGAATCTGCTCCGCCGAGAGGCCCATGCGGGGCGAGGTTAGCCGATCGACCCGGCCGATTCACGGTCTCCGGCCGGGCGCGATCCTGAGATCGCGAAGACCATCGAAGGCGCTGTCACCCTTTCATGCTGGCCGGGCTGGCCGAGGCCTCGCCGGTGGCCGCGAGCAGCTGGCGGCGCACCCGGTCGCTCACCAGCCGCGCGCTCTTCTCCGCCAGGGTCAGCGCCTCTTCGAACAGAGGGATCGCCTCGTGCCGGCGCCCCGCACGCAATACGGCCAGCCCCTTCCACTCGACGAGCTCGACGATGTCCTGCGGCTGCAGCGCCAGCTCGTGCCCGCGCGCGATGAGTGCGTCGAACTCGGCCGGCGATCCAGAGCCAAGCGCGGTGCCGACCTGATCGAGCGCCAACCGCTCGCTGCCGGTCAGGATGGAGTCGCTCTGCCCGGCGGCCAGCGCGGCCGCCTGCTGCGCCGTCACCTTGCCAAAGATCTCCCCGGCAGCCTGGACGTCGCCGCTCCACCACTTGAGACGCGCCAGCTGCACCTCGCAGTTGATCGAGCGCGCCGCCATCTCGCCGAACGCCTGGGTGTACATGGCGTGGGCGCGCCGGATGTACGGCTCCCCCTCCACCGGCTTGCCGAGCGACAGATAGATCTCGCCCAGATCGCGCACGCACATGCTCTCCGCCAGCGGCATCCCGAACTCGCGGCTGATCTGCACCGCGCGCTCGAGGTCGACGAGCAGGCGATCGATCTGGTCGGTCAGGAAGGAGAGCGTGCTGCGGTTGATGAGCGCGTAGCAGATGCCGACGATGTCGCCGTGCTCCTCGCAGACGCGGAGGATGCGATCGCTCCAGGCCTCCGAGAGCCCAAACTGTCCCAGCGCCGCGGCGGCCGAGCTTCCGAGCGACATGCTGGTGGTGTAGGCCTCGTAGGCCTCATCGCCGAGCGGCTCGCCCACCTCGATGGCGCGCTTGAACGCCTCGATCGCCTCCACCGGCTTGTCACCCCGCCAAAGCCCCCGCGCCTGCGACATGACCAGCCGGGCCGTCACCACCGGCGTGGCCAGCACGGGATCGGACCCGACGAGCGCGGCCGCCTCCTCGGTGACCGCCGCCGCGAGCGGCAGATCTCGCACGTAATCGAGGACGATCCCCTCGTCGAGCAGGACGTCGATCTGCGCCGCCTTGGAGCCGGCCTCGCGCGCCCGCGTCAGCGCAGCGCCGTAGTCGGCGAGCGCGTCCTCGGGACGCCCCAAGCGGTAGCGCATCTGCGCCCGCCCCTGCGCCGCCGCGATCTGTCCGGCCTGATCCTCGGCCGGAATGTTCTCGAGCGCGTTTTTGAAGAGCAGCTCCGCGTCGAGGTAGCCGTGGCGCGCGCGCGCCCGGCCGGCCAGATCCAGGTAGAGCCGCCCCGCCTCGACCTTGAGACCGCTGCGCGCCGCGTGAAACGCCATCGGGGGCAGGCGCGCTCCGTCGGCGAGTCGATCCTGGCGCCGGTAGTAATCGTAGGCGGCGCGGTGGATCGCCTCCCGCTGCGGCGCCGAGACGGACTGGTAGACCGTGTCGCGCAGAAGCGCGTGGCGAAAGCCAGCCCGCCCGCCGCGGTGGCGCGAGAGGATGCCGCTCTCGATCAGCCGTCGAACGCCGATCCCCGCGTCGAGCTGGGTCTCGGCCGAGACGCCGCCGCGCTCGAGCTCCTGCACCACCCCCTCGATCTCCTCGCTGCTGAACTCGGCGCCCAGCACCGACGCCAGCCGCGCGTGCGCCATCAGATCGGGAGGCAGCGACTCCGTCTCGCGGCTGGCCAGCCACTGCACGAGCGGAAGATCGGGCAGGCGATCGAGCTCGTCGGTGGCGAGCGTCCAGCTCTGCCCCTTCCCCGACTTGCGCACCAGGCCGTCGCGCTTGAGGCCACGCACGAGCTCGACCAGGAGGAGCGGAATCCCCTCGGTGCGCGCGGCCAGCAGCGCCAGCGCCGTGGCCGGCACGTTCTCGGCCGGCGACAGCAGCCGGCGCGCCAGATCGGCGGCCGCCGCCGGCTCCAGCGCGGGGAGGGTGATCTCGCGGCGGGCCGCCGCGCGACCCGCCCAGTCGGTGCGCCCCCGCCCGAAGCTGGGGCGACCGACCACGCAGATCCAGATCGGGCAGCCAGCCTCGGCCAGCGCGGCGTACTCCAGCGCGTCGAGCGCCGTCTCGTCGACGAAGTGCGCGTCCTCGAGGACCAGCGCGAGCGCCCGGCTGCGGGCCTTCGCGCGCAGCGCCTCGCCGGCGGCGCGCGCGGCGGCCGACCGGATGGCGCCCGGCGCGGCGGTCAGCGCCCGCAGCTCGGGATGCTCGGGCGGGGCCCACCCCATGGTGATCGCCACGCCGGCCCAGACCTCCTTGGCGATCTCGGCGCCGAGCCGCTCGCCGAGGAGCGCGCGACCGAGATCCGCCGGCGCCGCATCGGGGAGCGACAGCGTCGAACGCAAGAGCTCGCGCGTGGTCTGTTCCTCGACGCCGCCCAGCACCTCCTTGGCGCGAACGAACAGCATCTGGAACGCCGGCACGACCTCGAGGTGCTGCACCAGCATCTGCGCCAGGTGGGTCTTGCCGTAGCCCGGCGCGCCCAGCAGCGTGACGATCGTCGGCGTCGCGCCGTTCGCCGCCGCGCGCGCCGACTCGAGCAGCGTGCGCAGAAGGTCGTCGCGGCCCACCAGCGGCGCCACGCCCATCCGGGTGGTGGTCCGCTCGGCGGCTTGCGACGCCGCCTTCTGCAGCCGTGAGGTCCCCGGCCGCGCCGGGACCGGCTCGACCGGAAGATCGGGCAACACCTCCAGCGCGGCCGGCGACAGCAGGATCCCCTCGGGATCGGACGCGCCAGGGTACTGCTCTTTCTTGGCGAACAGAGGGCTCTGGTAGCGCCGGGTCCCGTCGGGACGCGCCTGGATCGAAACCGAGGCCAGGTCGACCAGCGCCTGCCTGGTGAGCCCCCGCGCGACGATCATCTCGCCCGCGTTGGCCGCAGCCCGCGTCGGGTTGTCGCCCACCTCGTGCCCGAAGGCGAGCACGTACTGCGCGCCCGCCGCGTGCGCCAGCTGCGCGCCGACGCTGGACATCGCCTCGCGCACGGCGGCCACGCTGCTCTTGCTCTCGAAGAAGAGGAGGGCCACCGCCCGCCGTTCGCGCGGGGGCGCGGCCGGCTTGGCGGCGGCCTTGGCGTCGCTCTTGGCGTCGGACGCACCCGCAGCCGCTGCCGGCGGCGCAGGCTGGGCGGCCTCGCGTCGCGCCCGCTCGGCGGCGATCCCCGCCTGCAGCGCGCGTCGGAGCTCGGTGATGCTCGCCGGCCGCCGCTCGGGATCCTTGGCCAGGCAGCGCATGATGGCGTCCTCGAGCGCGACCCCGATCTCCGCCCGGCGCGACAGCGCGGGGGGACGTCGGCTGCGGTGGTTCTGCTGCACCTCGGCCGAATTCCCCCAGAACGGCGGCGCGCCCGCCAGCATCTCGTAGAAGATCGCGCCCAGCGCGTAGATGTCGCTGCGGGCGTCGATCTCGGTGCGACCCTCGCACTGCTCGGGCGACATGTACTCGGGCGTCCCGGCCGGCGCCTCTTCCTTGGTCGACTCGACGCGATCGCCCCCCGCGCCGACGCTGCGGACCAGACCGAAGTCGAACAGCTTGACGCCAGTTTCGTCGACGAACAGGTTCTCCGGTTTGAGGTCGCAGTGGACGAAGTCGCGGCCGTGCGCGGTCTCGACGGCGGCCAGAATCGCCAGCGCGTCGCGCGCAAACTCATCGAGCGACATCGGCCCGGAGAGCGCCGCCAGCCGTTCGGCCAAAAGCGGCGCCTGGACGAACTCCATCACCACGTAGACCGAGCCGTCGTCGAGGACGCCGCGCTCGTAAACCGCCGGGACGTAAGGGACGCCGACCGCGGAGAGCGCGTACGCCTCCCGCATCAAGCTCTCGCCGGCGGCGGCGTTGTCGGAGCGGGCGACCTTGATCGCGACCGTCTGTCCGTCGGAGATCCGCTCGGCCAGGAAGACGGCGCCGAATCCCCCCTGCCCCAGCGTGCGCCGCACCCGGAAGATCGGCAGGTTCGGCGTCGGCACCACGAACGGTGTCGTGTCGTCGGCCTGCTCGGCGACGGGCGGCGGCGTCCCATGCGCCGCACAGACGGGGGCCGCGTCGCGCAGGCGGCGGCCGCAGGTCGGGCAGCGGATCATCTCGATCCTCGTTTTAACCCGAACATCACCCCTTTACCCACCTCGGCGCATGTTGTGCGAGGCTTGTCCTCTTCACGTGCCATCTTCATCGACGGGCGGAGGCCCCGGCTTGACGCCGTTGCCCATCGACGCGGTCGTTCCGGCCATCGTCGACGCGGTGGAGGCCGACGGCGCCGTGGTGGTCGAGGCGCCCCCCGGCGCCGGAAAGACCACCCGCGTGCCGAGCGCCCTGCTCGACGCCCGGCTGGCGGGCGCGGGCGAGATCTGGGTCCTCGAGCCCCGGCGCCTGCCGGCGCGCCTGGCCGCCACCCGCGTGGCGGCGGAGCGCGGGGAGCGGGTCGGCGAGACCATCGGTTACAGCGTCCGCTTCGACGAGGCCGGCGGTCCCCGCACGCGGCTGAGGTTCATGACCGAGGGGCTGTTCGTGCGCCGCCTGCTCGCCGATCCAGAGCTCCGTGGCGTCTCCGCCGTCGTGCTGGACGAGCTGCATGAACGGCACGTGGCGACCGATCTGGCGCTGGCCTGGCTGCGTCGCCTGCGCGAGGGGGCACGCCCGGACCTCGCGGTGGTGGCGATGTCGGCGACGCTGGAGGCCGAGCCGGTGCGCGCGTTCCTGGCCGGCGAGGGACGGCGGGCGACCACCGTGCGGAGCGAAGGGCGGAGGTTCGACGTGGCGATCGAATACCTGCCGGTGGCGCAGGCGACCGACGACCGTCCGCTCGAGCGGCGGATCGCGGGCGCGGTCCGGCAGCTCCTGCGCGACGAGCCGGACGGCGATCTGCTGGTCTTTCTTCCCGGCGCCGGCGAGATCCGGCGCGCGCAAGCCGCGCTCGCCGAGCTCCCGCAGGCCGCCGAGCTGGCGATTCTCCCGTTGCACGGCGAGATGCCGCTCGAGGAGCAGACGCGCGCCGTGCGGCCCGCCGGACGGCGCAAGGTGGTCCTGGCCACCAACGTGGCCGAGTCGTCGGTGACGATCGACGGCGTGGTGGCGGTGGTCGACGCCGGGCTGGCGCGCGTCGCCGCGCACTCGCCCTGGACGGGGCTGCCGACGCTGGCGCTGGCGAAGATCAGCCGCGCCGCGGCCGATCAGCGGGCCGGACGCGCCGGACGGACGCGTCCCGGACGCGCGCTGCGGCTCTACACACAGCACGACTTCGAGCAACGCCCGGCCTACGATCCGCCCGAGATCGCGCGCGTCGATCTGACTGACCTGGCGATGACCCTGGGGGCGCTCGGCGTCGCCGATGCCGACGCGCTCGACTGGTTGGAGCCGCCACCGGCCGCGTCCTGGGGGGCCGCGCGCGAGCTCCTGCAGCGGCTGGGGGCGATCTCCGCGCCCGGCGCTCTCACCGACGTCGGCCGACGCATGCTCCGCTTCCCGATCCATCCCCGGCTGGCGCGGCTGGTGGTCGAGGGGGAGGCGCGCGGCGCGGGCGACGCCGCCGCGCTGGCGGCCGCGCTCATCGGCGAGCGCGACATCCGCGCGAGCGCGCGGGCGTCATTCGGCGGCAACGCCGGCGCGCGCCCCGATCGCGGCGCCGACGTCGTCGATCTGGTCGATCTCTATCGTGAGGCCGAGGCCGGGCGCCTTCGCCCCGACCTGCTTCGCCGGCTGGAGCTGGACGCCCGCGCGGTCGAGGAGGCGGGCCGCGTCCGTCGACAGCTCGCCTCGGCGCTCGACGGCCGCCGCGCGCGGATCGACACCGCGGCCGAGGCGCAGGCGCTGCGGCTGGCGATCCTGACCGCGTTCCCGGATCGCGTCGCGCGCCGGCGCGAAGCTGGCGGGAAGACGGCGCTGCTCGCGGCGGGCGGCAGCGCAGAGCTCGGCCTCGAGCAGACCGGTGACTGGCTGGTGGCGGTCGACGTCGTCGAGGATCGCAAGTCGGGGCGAAGCGGCCTGTCGGGACGCGCCCCGGTCGTCCGTCTCAGCTCGCGCATCGAGCCCGAGTGGGTGCTGGACCTCTTCCCCGAGCGCGTCGTCGAGATCGATCGCCGCGCGTTCGACGCGCGCACCGAGCGGGTCGAGCGCACCACCGGCCTGGCGTTCGGCGCGCTGGCGCTCGACGCGCGCACCGAGCCTGCGCCTCCCGACGAGGAAACTGCCCGGCTGCTCGCGGCCGCGGCGCTCGGGAGAGGGATCGACAAGCTCCCCGGCGGCGAGGCGATCCCCGCCCTCCTGCAACGGATCACCTTCGCCCGCGAGGCCGCGCCTGAGGCGCCGCTTCCGACGCTCGGCGCTGACGCCGTGAGCGAGCTCGTGCGGCTCGCCTGCGTCGGGCGAAACAGCTTCGCCGAGCTGGCGACGCCCGGAGCCGATCTCGGGGCAGCGGTGCTCGCCGCGCTCCCGCACGAGGCGCGCCGCGCGCTCGACACGCTCGCGCCGGTGCAGATCACGCTCTCGGGCGGCCGCACGGTGCCGGTGCACTACGATCCGACCAGCCCGCCCTGGATCGAATCGCGGCTGCAGGACTTCTTCGGGACGCGCGCCGCGCCGGCGATCGGCGGCGGCCGCGTGCCGCTCACGGTGCATCTGCTGGCGCCCAACGGGCGCGCGGTGCAGGTGACCCGCGATCTGGCCGGCTTCTGGACGCAGCACTACCCGGCCCTGCGGCGTGAGCTCGGGCGGCGCTATCCCCGGCACGCCTGGCCCGAGGACGGCGCCACCGCGCGTCCGCCGGACCCGAACGCCCACAGACGCCGCTGACGCTGGCTGGAGACCCGATATACTCGGGCGATGCAGCCGCGCGCTCCCGATCGGCCCGACCTGCAGCGACGCGCCTGCGAGCAACGGCGCGCCCGCCTCGCCAAGCTGCTGGGCAACCGCCCGGCGTTGATTGCGGCTGGCCTGCCGCGCCCGCGCAACTACGCCGCGAACCTCTACCCCTACCGCGCCAGCAGCCATTTCCTCTATCTGTTCGGCCTTCAACTGCGGGGCGCGATCGCGGTCTACGACGGCTCCGCCTTCACGCTCTACCTGCCGGAGCCGCACCCCGAGCAGGCGCTCTGGGAGGGACCGGCACCGACGTTCGAGGAGATCTCCGCCGCGACCGCTTGCCCCGTGCGCCCGCTCGCGCGTCTGGCCGCCAGTGTGCGCGGGCGGGCCGTCGCCACGCTGGCCGCGCCGGACGTGGAAACCTGCCTCGAGCAGAGCCGCCTTCTCAACCGCGAGATCCGTCCGGGCGTCATCGACGTGCTCGATGCACCGCTTTGCGACGCGATGATCGGGCTCCGGTTGCAGCACGACGAGGCGGCCGTGGCCGAGCTGCGCCGCGCCGCGGAAGCGACGGCAGAGGCGCATCGCGCCGGCATGGCGGCCACCCGCCCGGGGCGCACGGCGGCGGCGGTCCGCGCGGCGATGGAGGCCACGCTCATCGCGCGCGGGATGGGCTGCGCCTACCCGTCGATCGTCACGCCGCACGGCGAGATCCTGCACAGCGAGCGCTACGACCACGAGCTGCGCGAAGGCGATCTGCTGCTGGCGGACGTCGGCGCCGAGACCGAGGGTGGTTGGGCCGGCGACGTCACGCGCACCTGGCCCGTCTCTGGCCGCTTCTCCCCCACCCAGCGCGACTTTTATCAGCTGGTGCTGGAGGCGCAGCGGCGCGCGATCTCGGCGGTCGGCCCCGGCACGCGCTATCGCAACGTCCACGTGATCGCCTCCCAGACGCTGGCGTCGGGATTGGTCGATCTCGGCATCCTGCGCGGCGATCCGATCGCGTTGGCGGCAGACGGCGTGGTCGCGCTGCTGTTTCCGCACGGCATCGGACATCTGCTGGGGCTCGACGTGCACGACATGGAAGACCTCGGCGATCGCGCCGGCTACGCGCCGGGCAGGGAACGGTCGAAGGAGTTCGGCCTGCGCTCGCTCCGCCTCGACCGCGATCTGGTCCCCGGCATGGCGATCACGATCGAGCCCGGCCTCTACCAGGTGGAGTCGATTCTGCAAGACGCGGCGCTCACCCGCGTGGCGGGAGATCGGCTCGATCGCAAGAAGCTTGCCGCCTTCGCCGACGTTCGCGGCATCCGGATCGAGGACGACGTCCTGGTGACCGAAACAGGACGCGAGGTCCTGACCGAGGCGATCCCCAAATCGATCGCGGCCGTCGAGAGCGCCGTTGGCCAGGCGCCCGGCGCCTGACGCAGCTCACCGAAAACCGCCGCGCGCGCTACTGATTCGGGGGCGGGCCTTGCGGCACGTCCGTCGGCGGCGGGCCGGACTGGGGCTCCATGGTGGTGGGGGAGGCTGCCGTGTTGGGCGCGGTCGTCGGGGCAGCCTGGGGAGGCTGGCCTGTCTGTTGCGTCGGCGGTTGCGCCGGCGCGGTCGTCTGACCGTACGAGTCGACGCCGACGACGTTCGAACGCCGCCCGCTCACAGCGGCCTCGGGCGCCTCGGAGGGAGACCCGGGCGCCGCCACCGGGGCTCCAGGAGGGGCGGCCCCTTCCGGCGGAGCAGCCTCAGCCGGCGGGTTGGCTCCCACGGGGGGCGTGGCGACGCCGGGCGGCGTCGCCGCTTCGGGCGCCGCGGCGGTATCGGGCGGGCTGGCCGGAACTGGAGTCGCGTAAAGCGGCACCACCGTGGGCCCGGGCGGCGCGGCCGCGGGCGGAGCCGCGGCTGACGGATTCACCGGCGGCGCCGTCAAGGGCGCGGTGGCCGGCGCCTCGGAGGCGGGTGCGGCCAGCGGCGTCGCCGTCACCGGCGCGGCAAACGGCGTCGCGGTCGCCGGCGCGGCGAACGGCGTCGCGGTCACCGGTGCGGCCGTCGATGACGTGGCGCTGCTCGGCTGCGTGGCGGGCCCCGGCGCGAAGGGTGGCGTCGCCGTGGAGGGGATCGGGATGGCCGGCTTCGCCGCCGCCACGGGAAGTTGCGAGGTCATGATCTTGGCACTTCCGGGAGGCGCGGCCGCCGGGGTGCCGTCCGTCGTCGGCACCTCCGCCAGCTGGCGCTTCGCCACCGATTGGTTCGCCGCCTCGCGCTTGCGGGCTGTCGTGGCTTGCACGCTTCTTGGATTGAACGGCGGCGGGTCCGTTTGCTTTCTCACGTAGTCTGCGGCAGGAGTCGATTCATCTGGACCACTCGGCGTAGGAAGTGCTGAGATGGAATCTGTCCCTTCGTTCTGCGCACGCGCAGTCACCGAAGAGAAGATCGCGAGCGCGCAAACTCCGCCGAAGAAAATCGCTGATCGCCGCCACACACGTACCACCCGTCCGAGCATCTGATCACCCTCCCCTGGATTTTTAGATCGATCGCTTGAGCTGAATCTCGCTTCGTCGCGTCTCGTTCAATCTAGGCTCTGAGAAGCACAGGGTGAGCCCCTTGCTGCTTCGCGCCTCGTTGCCAGATTCCAGGAGGTCCCTGTGGAGAAGTTCGAACCGCAGAAGTTGCCCGGGCTCATCCGCGATCTGCGGGCGGAGCTCAGACGCCCTGATCGGCGGCCGCGCGCTCAGCTGTACGAGCTGGCGCGGCGGCGCATCGAAGCCCCCCACGAGATTCTCGACTGGGCCAAGCGGGACCGTCGGTGGTCGTTCACCCTGGCCGAGATCATGACCGGGACGTTGTCGCGTCCGCGCGATCTGGCGACGGGCTTGGTCGTTGCGATCGCCGATGAGCTCGAAGAAGAGAGTGAGATGCGCGACGATGACGATCTGGAAACATGGAGATCGGCTCCGATTGAGTAACGTTTGCGTCAAGCGAGCAGTTTTTTTGCGCCTCTCTCAAGGTGGTTTTATATGATCGAGTTCATGAAGATCACCGGGCGGAAGACAGTCAAAGGGGAGAAGACCTCAGCACCCAAGGCCGTGAAGGCAGGGACGGGGAAAACGAAAACGTCGGGCGCGGCGAAGCCAACGATGGCTGGGGCGCCGACGTACGAGGAGATCGCCAAGCGCTCCTACGAGATTTTCCTCGAGCGTGGCGGCGAGCACGGCCGCGCCGAGGAAGACTGGGCGCGCGCCGAAGCCGAGCTGCTCGGCAGCTAGCGATCATCAGCCGCCGAAGATCCGCCGAAGATCGCTCAGCGGCGGACGACCGTCAGCTGGCGTTCAGCCAGCGGGCGCTCAGCTGAACTGGCTGAGGACGAGGCAGGCGTTGGTGCCGCCGAATCCGAAGCTGTTCGACAGGACGTGCCGGACCCGCGCCTCGCGCGCGGTGTTCGGCACGTAGTCGAGATCGCAAGCCGGATCGGGCGTCTTGTAGTTGATGGTCGGCGGGATCGCCCCGCGCGACAGCACCAGCGCGCAGACGGCGCTCTCGACGCCGCCGGCGGCCCCCAGCATGTGGCCGGTCATCGACTTCGTCGAGCTGATCATGACCTTTCGGGCGTGATCGCCGAACACCTGCTTGATGGCCAGCGTCTCGGTGGCGTCGTTGATCTCCGTCGACGTCCCGTGCGCGTTGATGTAGCCGATGTCGGCGGGCGTGAGCTTGGCGTCCTTGAGCGCGAGGCGCATGCAGCGCTGGGCACCCTCCCCACCGGGCGCCGGCGAGGTGATGTGGTGGGCGTCAGCGTTGGCGGCGTAGCCGCTCACCTCGGCGTAGATCTTGGCCCCGCGTGCCTTGGCGTGCTCCATCTCCTCGAGCACCAGGATGCCGGCCCCCTCGGCGATCACGAACCCGTCGCGGTCCTTGTCGAACGGGCGGGAGGCCTCTTGCGGCGCCTCGTTGTGCGTGGAGAGCGCGCGCATCGCGTTGAAGCCGCCCACCCCGAGCGGGGTGATGGTCGCCTCGGTGCCGCCGCAGATCATGGCGTCGGCGTCTCCGCGCTCGATCACCCGGGCGGCGTCGCCGATGGCGTGCGTCCCTGTCGAGCAGGCCGAGACCTGCGACAGGTTCGGTCCCTTGGCGCCGAACTTGATCGACAGGTTCCCAGAAGCCAGGTTGACGATGATCATCGGCACGAAGAACGGCGAAAAGCCGTGACGCGGCCCCTTCTCCCAGAGCGTCTTGCAGGTCGCCTCGATGGTGGTCACACCGCCCAGGCCCGCGCCGACGAAGCAGCCGACCCGCTCGGCGAACTCGCCCGAGATCTCCAGGCCGGAGTCGGCGACCGCCAGCGATCCGGCCGCCACCGCATAGCGGACGAAGGGGTCGAGCGTCTTCGCCTCACGCGCCGTCATCCAGCGCAAGGGGTCGAAGTTCTTCACCTCGCCCGCGAAGTGCGTGGCGAAGGCGGTGTGATCGAAGTGCGTGATGGGCCCGATGCCGGACTGTCCGGCCAGCAGCCCCTGCCACGTCTCTTCGGTGCCGACGGCGATCGGCGTGACGAGCCCGATTCCGGTGACGACGACCCTGCGTGCCATTTAGCGTCCTCTTTCCTGCCTTTTTCCTGTCTTGGCGCGCCTCGTCGGCGCGCAGCGCTGCCGCTCGCCGCGAAGCTTACTTGGCGTGCGACTTGATGTAGTTGATGGCGTCCCCGACGGTCTTGATCTTCTCGGTGTCCTCGTCCGGGATCTCGAGCTTGAACTGTTCCTCGAGCGCCAGCACCAGCTCGACGACCGCCAGCGAGTCCGCCTTGAGGTCCTCGGCGAACGAAGCCTCGGGCTTGATCTTGTCGGGTGCCACCTCGAGCTGCTCGATGATGATCTTCTTGACCCTCTCTGCGATATCGTCTGCCATGTTGTTTCTTGTCCTCTCGATGACGTGTTTCTGGTTTCGCAATCCGGATTCGCAAACCCGGTTTCGGAAAGGCGCGTACCTTACATTAAAAGTCCGCCGTTGACCCGTAAGACTTGCCCCGTGACGTAGGCGGCACCGGGGCCCGCCAGATAGGCGACGGCGGCCGCCACGTCGTCGGGTGTCCCGACCCGGCCAAGCGGAATCGTCTTCATGAGCTCCTCGCGCCGGGCGGCCGGAAGCTCACTGGCGGTCATGTCGGTCTCGATGTAGCCGGGAGACACCGCGTTGCAGGTGATGCCGCGCGAGGCGTACTCCTTGGACAGAGTCTTGGTGAGGCCGATGATCCCGGCCTTGGCGGCGACGTAGGGCGCCTGGCCAGCCGAGCCCCCCTCGCCGGTGATCGACGTGATGTTGATGATGCGGCCCGCTTCACGCGCCTTCATCAGGGCGCGCAGCGCCGCCCGGCAGCAGTGATAGGTGCCGCTCAGATTCACGTCGAGCGAGCGCTTCCAGTCGGCGTCCTTGCCCCCGAGCACCAGCCCGTTGACGGCGATGCCCGCGTTGTTGACCAGGATGTGCAGCGCCCCCTCGGCGGCCACGATTTCCTTGAACGCGGCGTCGACGGCAGCGGAGTCCGCCACGTCGAATCGCTTGGCAGTCGCCGTTCCACCGGCCGCGACCACGGCGGCCACGGCTTCGGCCGCGGCCGACTCGTTGGCGGTGTAGTTGACGATCACCTTGGCCCCCGCGCGCCCCAAGGCGACGGAGATGGCCCGCCCGATGCCGCGGGAGCCGCCGGTGACGACCGCGATCTTCCCTTCGAGTTCACGCATTTGGACGATCCTCCCCCGCATCTGTCGTCAGTGCCATGACGGCGTCCGGATCGCCGACCGATGCTGTTGAGATGGCCGGCGCGATCCGCCGGACGAGCCCCGCGAGGACGTTCCCCGCCCCGACCTCGATGACCCGCGTCACGCCCATCGACGCGAGGCGCTCGACCGACTCTTCCCAGCGCACCGGCGCCGTCACCTGGCGGGTCAGCAGCTCACGCACGCGGGTCGGGTCTTGGTTGGGCGCCGCGTCGACGTTGGTCACCACCGGCACCTCGGGCGCGGCAATCTCCACGCGCGCGAGCTCGGCCGCCAGCCTGTCGGCAGCCGGCTGCATGAGCGCGCAATGAAAGGGGGCGCTCACCGCGAGCGGGACGGCGCGCTTGGCGCCCCGCGCCTTGGCCGCGGCGCAGGCCCGCTCGACCGCCGCCTTGTGACCGGCGATCACCACCTGACCGCCTCCGTTGAGGTTCGCCGGGCTCACGACCTCGGCGCCGGCCACCTCGCGGCAGGCGGCGGCCACCTCGTCGGCGGCGAGCCCCAGGATGGCGGCCATCGCGCCGACCCCGGCCGGAACGGCCTCTTGCATGAACTTCCCGCGCAGGTGGACCAGACGAACCGCGTCGGCGAACCGCAACGCCCCGGTCGCCACGAGCGCGCTGTACTCGCCGAGCGAATGCCCGGCCACCGCGCTCGGGGTCACCGGCGTGCGCGCGCGAAGGAATCCAAGGGCCGCGAGGCTGACGGTCAGGATCGCCGGCTGGGCGTTGGCGGTCGCCGTCAGTGCCTCCTCTGGCCCCTCGAAGCAGATCTTGGAGAGCGGGTAACCGAGGACGGCGTCGGCCTCCGCGAAGAGGGCCCGCACCCCCGCGTCCGCGTCATGGAGCGCGCGGCCCATCCCGACCTTCTGTGAGCCTTGGCCGGGAAAAAGCAGCGCGGTCCCCGGCGACGACGCCGTGCTCACCACCGGACCGCCGCCGAGGCCCAGGCGAGACCGCCGCCCAGCGCCGCGAAGATCAGCAGATCCTTCGGCTTGAGCTTCCCCTGCTCGATCGCCTCGTCGAGCGACATCGGCACCGAGGCCGAGGAGGTGTTGCCGTAGCGATCCACGTTGGTGAAGAAACGCGACATCGGGATGCCGATCCGGTCGGAGACCCCCTCGAGGATCCGCAGGTTCGCCTGGTGAGCGATCACCCAGGCGACGTCGTCGGCGGAGTAACCATTGGCCTCCAGCGCGGTGCGCGCGCAGGCGGCCATGTTGCGCACGGCGTGCTTGTAGACCTCGCGCCCGTTCATCTGGACGAACTGCCGCTTGGCGGCGACCGCCTCCGGCGTGACCGGCTCGCGGCTGCCGCCGACCGGCTGCCACAGAATCTCGGCCTGGTTTCCGTCGGCGAAGAGATGCGTCGAGAGAAGTCGCCCGGCGCTCGTGTCGTCGCCCGCCGTCATCAGGACCGCGCCGCCGGCGTCACCGAACAGGACGCAGGTCGAGCGGTCGGTCCAGTCGACGATGCGCGAGAGCACCTCGACCCCGATCACCAGCACGTTCTTGAACTGCCCGACGCGGATGAAGGCGTCGGCGATCGAGATCCCGTAGAGGAAGCCGGCGCAGGCCGCCGACAGATCGAAGGCGCAGCCGCCGGCCGGCGCGCCCAGCTTCTTCTGCACGAAGGTGGCGGTGGCCGGGAAAGGACAGTCGCCGGTGACGGTCCCGACGATGATGCAGTCGACGGCCGAAGGATCGACGCCCGCCTTGCGACAGGCCTCCCGACCCGCCTGGGCCGCCAATCGCTGGCCGCCTGCGAGGGATCGAGGATGTGGCGCTCGCGGATGCCGGTGCGCTCGACGATCCAGGCGTCGGAGGTGTCGACCATGCGCGACAGATCGTCGTTGGTCAGGACCCTGGGGGGGACCGCGCGCCCGGTCCCGATGATGCGGCTGCGGATCACGAGATCGCCTCCGCGCCCGGCGACGAAGCGGCGGCCGCGTCCGCCAGGAAGGCGTGGCGCGCGACCGCCGCCGACAGCTCCTTGCCAAGGCCGATCTGCGCGAAGCGATCGGCGACGTAGACGGCGTTCTGCATGGCGGTCGCGTTCGAACCTCCGTGACAGATGAGCGCGATGCCGTCGACGCCCAGCAGCGGCGCGCCGCCGTGCTCGGCGTAGTCGGTCCGCTTGCGGAGCCGCTTGAGCGCGCCGGTCATCAGCGCCGCGCCGATCTTGGCCAAGACGCCCGAGCGCGAAACCTCTTCTTTGACGATCCCGAGCATCGTCTCCGCGGCGCCTTCGACGCACTTGAGCAGAACGTTGCCGGTGAAGCCATCGGTCACCACCACGTCGACCTGCCCCTCGAAGATGTCGCGCCCCTCGACGTAGCCGACGTAGCTGAAGTCGGGGTTGCCCGAAGGGATCCGCGCCAGGATCTGATGCGCTTCGCGGGTGAGTGGCGTCCCCTTGTGCTCTTCGGACCCGTTCGACAGGAGGCCCACCTTGGGGCGGGTCTTGCCGTGGAGGAGCCGCGCATAGACCGATCCCAAGACGCCGAACTGCGCCAGCACCGCCGGCTTGGGATCGACGTTGGCCCCCATGTCGAGGAGAGCGCACTCGCCCGCCCGCGTGGGGAAGGTGGTCACGATCGCCGGCCGCTCGACACCGGGCAGCCGCCCCAGCACGAACAGGCCGCAGGCCATCATCGCGCCCGAGTTGCCGGCCGAGACGACCGCGTCGGCCTCACCGGCCTTCACCAGATCGAAACAGACCCGCATCGACGACTTCTTCTTCTGCTTCACCGCCATCGAGGGGGGGTCGTGCATGGTGATCACGTCGGGCGCGTGGCGCACGGCGATGCGCGCCCCCTCCGCCCCGAGCCCCTTCAGCTCGGCTCGCAGGCGCGCCTCGTCGCCGACGAGAACGACGTCGATTCCGCGCGCGCGCACGGCGGCCACGACGCCCTCGACCTCGACACGAGGCGCGGCGTCGGACCCCATGGCGTCGACGGCAATACGCGGCATGTTCGCGGACCGAGCCGTTCTATCGAACGTGGCCGCTCGCTGCCTTTGGACGCGGGAACCCTGGCAGGGTTCCCGCACCCTCCCGCGACGGACCTCGCTCGGCGAAGCCGAGCTCCGACCACGCGTGACTCACGCCTGCTCTTCTTCCTTCGGCGCGATCACCAGCCGATCGCGGTAGTAGCCGCAACCCGCGCACATTCGGTGGGTGCGTTTCGGCTCGCCGCAACGCGGGCAGGGAACGAAGTTCGGCACTGGCTTCTTCATCACCTGCGCGCGCCGGATCGCGGAGCGTGATTTGGACTGTCTTCTCTTCGGAACGGCCATGGGTCGAAACCTTTCTTAATGTGCCTACTGGGAGTTGGAAAGTTTCAGCTTGCCGAGCGCGGCGAACGTGCCCCCCGGCGCGACGTCGGTCTTGCAGGCGCAAGCGGTGACGTTGCGGTTGCCGCCGCAAACCGTGCAGAGCCCGCGGCAAGTTTCCTTGCACAGCGGATTGATGGGCAGCGCCAGGAGAATCTCGTCGCGGATCTCGTCGCCGACGTCGATCTCGTTTCCCAAGAACGCGATCACATCGGGGTCCTCGTCGTCCCCCGTCTTGTTGGCCTCGGCCGAAACGAAGGTGACCACCAGCGGCACGTTCAGACCGACCTGCGCCGGCTCGAGGCAGCGGGCGCAGGTCGTCTCGACCTGGCCCTGCAGGCTGGCGCGCAGCAGGTAATCCTCGCCCATTTTTTCGAGCCGGCCGCGCAGGGCCAACCCCTTCGCTCCGGGGTGAGCGTCGAGATCGGGGCACGCGGCAGCCATCCAATCGGATGTGACCGGCACGTTCAGCGGAAGCCCTTCGGCTCCGATCTCGTTGATTTTAAACCGCATTTTGAAACGACTCGCCACCCGGAGGTGGGTCGAAAAGGTGAGTTACTATAGGAAGGAGGCCCCCGGAGTCAAGCCGAGCGGCTCGGCGCACCGCGGCCAGCGCCACCGCTCAGCTGAACGCTTTGCCTACTTCGAGGCGGCACCCGCCGCGGCGCCCCCGCCCACGAGGAGGAGCGACTTCAGATCCTCGTCGTTGAAGCGGAGCTGCAGGCCGAGGAACCAGTCGAAGCCGCCGTTGGATCCCGCCTCGCCCCGGCGACCGTAATTCCAGAGATCGTCGGCACCGGCGAGCAGATAGAAGGTCCTGTTCCAGACCTCCCAGGCGCCGCTGACCTTTATGCGCGGGTTTTGCCCAACCGTCGACTGCGCGAATCCGAATACGTCGCCCGACAGCTCGAGCTTGTCGTCGAACAGGTAGAGATCCACGCCGGTGCCGCCGGTCGACTCCTTGATGCCGAACCGCAGACCCAGGGCGGCGGCGCCGAAGCTGATCCGCTTGCCGAACATCAAAGAGAACCGCAACGCGTCCGAGGTGGTGGTCGTGATGTTGCTGACGAAGCCATTCGCCGAGCTGTGGGTCGCGGTGAGGACGGTGTTCGAGTAGCCGCGCGGATCCTCGATGAGCTCGATCAGGTAGAACTTGTCCGGGCGCGGCATGATCTGAACCGAGAGGTAGTTCTTGAGCGTGTTGGACAGGATGTTGTACTCGGTGCGCAACCCGACGATGGTCTGCAGCTTGGTGACGCCGCGGATGAATCCGCTGGCGTTCTCGGTGATGTCCTCCACGTTCCGCGCGATGGTGTCGTCGTTGAGGATGTGCCCCACCGTCCCCTCGCCCTTGTCGACCCGGTCGGTGATCGACTCGATGTTCTTCATCGACTTGTCGAGGTTGTCGAGCGTGGCCTGAAGGCGATCGATCGAGCCCTGCATCTTGTTGCCGTTCTTATCCACCTGCCCCTGAGTCGTCCCCACGAGCGTCTTGATCGACTCGGTGATGTCGCGGACGTTCTTGATCGATTCCTTGACGTCGCCCGCCTCGGTCGAGGTCACCCCCTCGACGTTGGCGGCGATGGTGTCGACCCGTTCCAGAAGGCGCCCCAGCGTGTCGGAGTTGCTCTCGATCAGCTTGTTGATGTTGTCGGCGATGTCCGTGATGGTGCCCGAGGTCAGCTTCCGCACGTCCTCGAGGATGTCGTGCAGGATCGGCAGCAGCGTGGCGACGTCGTTCAGCATGTCGCCCATCTGCGTCGGTTCGATGACGCGCAGGATCTGGTCGCCGTCCTTGAGCTTGCGCATCTCGCGGCGCTGCCCGTGGTCGAGGCCGACCGGCGTCCCCGGGTCGATCTCCAG
The DNA here is from genome assembly GCA_963819375.1 of uncultured Pseudomonadota bacterium. Classification (GTDB taxonomy): domain Bacteria; phylum Myxococcota_A; class Polyangia; order Fen-1088; family Fen-1088; genus JADGRB01. Next base: position 1,787,042 of record CAWFVU010000002.1, read on the forward strand.
GTAGTACTCGCCGAGCAGCGAGGCCGATTTCTTCGACACCACGGCGTTCTCGTAGAGCGTGATGCTGGGGAGCATCCGGATGGTGATCTTGGCCTTCGCCGTGGCGGCGTCGAGCTCGCGCTTGTCGATCTGACCGACCGCGATGCCGGCGGTCTGCACGCGCGACTTTTCGAACAGTCCCGAGGCGTCCCGGAACAGCCCATAGACGGCCACGCCTTTCCCGTTCGAGCTGTGCTCCGAGGTCGAGCGGATCAGGAAGTAGCTGATCGCTGCCACGATCACCACCATGAGACCGACCGTCAGCGATGCCCAGCTTCGCCTCACGCCTGCGCCCCCGGTCCAGGGTTGCCGGGCGCGCCCGGCGTGACGAGCCCCGACATCTCGACGAACTCACGCAGCGGCGGGAGCTGGCTCCGCAGCACCTCCTCCGGCGTGCCGCTCACGATGATCTTGCCGCCGGCGAGCATCGAGATGCGATCGCCGATCCGGAACGTCGAGGCCATGTCGTGCGAGATCACCACCGACGTGACGCCGAACTCGTCGGCGGTGCGGCGGATCATCTCGTCGACGTTCTTGGTGGCCACGGGATCGAGGCCGGTGGTCGGCTCGTCGTAGAGCAGGATCTCCGGCCGGTCGATGAGAGCGCGCGCCAGACCGACGCGCTTGCGCTGTCCGCCCGACAATTCGGGCGGAAACTTCTGCTCGATGCCGCCGACGTTCTCCAGATCGAGCCGCTTCAGGAGGTCGCGAACGCGCTCCATCACTTCGGACTTCGGCAGGTTGTAACGCTCGAGCAAGGGGAAGGCGATGTTCTCGACGACGTTCATCGAATCGAACAGCGCCGCGTACTGGAATACCATGCCGTACTTCCGGCGCAGCTTTCCCATCTCCTGATCTTTGAAGGGAACGACGTCGACGCCGTCGACCCAGATCTGGCCGGCGTCGGGCTTGAGCAGCCCCATGAGGTGCTTCATCAGCACCGACTTCCCCTGCCCCGAGCCACCGATGATGATGTTCGTTCGGCCGCGCTCGATGTCGAGATCGACGCCGCGGAGCACGTGCTGCGGGGGAAAGCTCTTGTGCAGGCCGCGCACGCGGATCTGCCAGCGTTCGTCCCGGCGCGCCAGGGCGCCGTCGCCCCCACCGGGATCGACGACGGCGGGCAGATTCGCGCTGGGAGAACTCAATTTTGATAGGGCCAAAGGATGTGGAAAATATCGATGAGAAAATAGTCGGTCACCAGAACCGAGACGGAGCCTGCAACCACAGCCCGCGTCGTGGCAAGCCCCACCTCCTTGGCGCCTCCGCGGACGTGGAACCCTTGATAGCAGGCGGCCACCGAGAGCGTGACGCCGAAGACCGCCGCCTTGGTCGCGCCGATGATGTAGTCCTTCGGGTCGGTCCAGTAGGTGAACTGCTCGATGAACTGCCCCAGATCGATGTGCTCGAAGTAGATCGAGTAGCCGTAGGCACCCAGCAGGCCGACGATGTTGAAGACCATCGTCATGACCGGCATCATCAAGATTGTCGCCACGATCCGGGGCGTCACGAGGTACTGGATCGGATCGACGGCGAAGGTGGTGAGCGCGTCGATCTGTTCGGTGATGCGCATCGACCCGAGCTCGGTGGCCATGCCCGACCCGGCGCGCGCGGTGATCATGAGCGCGGTGAACACCGGCGCCAGCTCCTGCGCCAAGGAGATCCCCACCGTCGCGCCGACGAACCGCTCTTGATTGAAGATGCGCAGCGCGGCGATCGCCTGCTGCGCGGAGACCGCCCCCGAGAAGAGTCCGACCAGGCAGATGATGGGGAGCGAGCCCACGCCGACGAAGTCCATCTGCTCGAGGAACAGCCGCAGCCGAAACGGCCTGCGAAAAAGCCCCGCGATCGCGTCGGAGAGCAACAGCGTGCGATCCCCGGCATAGGTCAGGATCGAGCGCAGCGGCGTGACCGCCGCCTCCAGCAAGGAAGCGGCGATCGTGCGTCGTGTCTCCGCGTTCCCGTCCGGGGCGCCGTCCACCGAGGAGGGAGCGGTCATGTCCCGCCCGTCGGCGGCCGCGCCCGTCTCGGGGAGACGGTCACAGCGGCGTCCCGCAGGACGCGCGGCACTCGCTTGGAGATCCCGCACAGGATCTCGTAACTCACCGTCCCCGCCCAGCGGGCGAGATCGTCGACCGTGATCTCCTCGCCGCCGTCGCGGCCGATCAACGTCACCGGCCCCTCCAGCGCGGAGGCCGGCAGATCGGTCACGTCGATCATCAACATGTCCATGCAGACGGCGCCGACGATTGGAACACGGCGCCCCCCCAGCAGCACCTCGGCGCCGCGGACGTGGCGCGGGTAGCCGTCGGCATACCCGACCGGCAGCGTCGCCACCCGGGACGGACGCGCCGCGCGCCAGGTCCCGCCGTAGCTGACGCCGGCCCCGACGGCGACGTCGCGCACCGCCATGACGCGCGTGCGCAAGGCCAGAGCTCCCTCGAGCCCCGGCAGTGCCACGAGCTCGGAGGGCATCGCGCCGTACAGCGCCAGCCCGGGCCGGATCGCATCGAGCCGGGCCGACGGAAAGCGGACCGCCGCAGCGCTGTTGGCCGCATGGTTGACGAGACCACGGAATCCGAGCTGCGCGGCCCGAGCGAGCCCCTGCTCGAACTGGACAAGCGCCGCCTCGGTGGTGCCGGCGTCGGCCAGATCGGCCGACGCAAAGTGGGTGCAGAGCCCCGCCAGGCGCAACGAGGGAAGCTCGGCGAGGCGCCCCAGGATCGCCTCGAGCTCGGCCGGGGCGATCCCCAGCCGGCTCATCCCGGTGTCGATCTTGACGTGCACGTCAGCCAGACGCCCACGACGCGTCGCAGCCAGGGCGAACCTCTCGAGCTCCCCGCGATCGTAGACGACCGGCGTCAAGCGCTCGGCCAAGACCTCGTCTTGATGACGGTTGTAGTAAGCGCCGAGCACGAGGATGGGGGCGCGGATCCCCGCCGCGCGCAGTTCGAGTCCTTCTTCGACCAGAGAGACCGCCAGCGCGTTGCACAGCGGCTCGAGCGCCCGCGCCACCGGAACGGCGCCATGTCCGTAGGCATCCGCTTTGACGACGCCGAAAAGGCGGACCCCCGGCCCGACCAGCTGCCGCAGGCGCGCCTGATTGCGTTGCACGGCACCGAGATCGATCTCGGCGACCGTGGGACGGATGGACGTGCGGATGTCGACTTCGGCAAACGGGACGCGTATCCCCTCCGCCGCAGCCCCACCGACTTTGGGTTGGCTGGCCAATCCCTACAAAGTTTCACCCGCGCTCGACGCAGCGTCAATTCTTGCCGTGCGTTTCGAATCTCGGCCACACGCCGAGCGCGACAGCGCCCGTTAAGCGGCGTTTTCGACGAGCCGCCTGCTCACCAGCAGGGAGCGGCCGCGCGGCGTGAGCAGCCCTTGCCGGACCAGCTCCGAGACGGTGCGCGAAACCGTCTCCCGACAGGCGCCGATCTGATTGGCGAGCTCCTGCTGGGTGGGACGGTTGCGGATCAGCAGGCCCTCCGGTCCAGCCGTTCCATCCTGGCGGCCAATGGCGACCAGGCGCGAGACGACACGCTCCTGCACACCGGCCAACGCGAGCCCGGTCGCGAGCTGCTTCGACCGCTCGAGTCGTGCCACCAGCTCAGCCCCCAGCGCCAGCGCCAACTCGGGCGTTGACCGGAGGCAGGAGAGGAACGTCTCTCGCGGGATGATGAGGAGCGTCGAGGCCTCAACCGCTTCCCAGTCATGGGCGAGCGGGGTCTCCGGCGCCAGCGCCCCATCGGCGATCAGATCGCCCGCGCGAAAGATCTCCATGGAGATCTCCCGGCCGTTGACGGCGCGGCAGACCGCGCGAACCTTCCCGCGCACCACGGCGACGGCGACGTCGAGCCGCCCTCCTTGAGGCGCGATGTTGGCGCCCCGTCCGACCGCGCGCAGTGTGGCGTCCCGCGCGAGCAGTCGGAGCGCCTCCGCCGGTGCCCGCTCGAGCTGCGGACATGCCTTGAGCGCCTCCATGATGGGTGCGTCGGCCGGGACGGCCGGCCTCATCAATTTGCCGAACGAATCGAAATCGAGCGTTGCTGGTGCGATGGCCATGCGCGCCTCCTTAGGCTTTCGGCCGCATCTCCTTCGCAACGGCGGTGCCAACGCCACAGGGCTGAAACTATTAGGGATTCTGAGAAGCCGGGGAGCCCGGCGCGGTGTGACGTGGCGCGCACGCCACACCCGCCGTGAAAAAACCGGGCTCTGGCCGGGCCACCGGGCGTCCTTCGGACCCGGCGACCGGATCAGGCGGCTTTCTTGCCTTTCGCCTTGGCCTTCCCCTTGACCTTCTCGGCGCGCCGCTGCTCCCGGTACTTCTTGATGTCGGCTTTTGGCAGATCTTTGTGCTTGGAGCAGACCATCCCGAACACCGGGGCGGCGCGGTTGGAGCAACCGGGCACCGGACAGAGCTGAATCGGTCCCTTGCGCCGCTTGCGGCCACCACCGGCGAGCTTGCCGGCGCCGCGTGCCAATCCGGCCGGCGCGTGACCGCCGAACGCGGTCAGAACGGCGTCGCGCGCGCGCGACACGGTGTCCTGCTCGATCAATGAAGACAATCTATCGACGAACTGTTCTACGAGGTCCTGAATATCGGTCGTTCTAGCCATTTTTTCTCCCCCTGGTTGCGCGCGGAGACTAGCTGCGAACGATCGTCGATGCAAAGGTAAAAGGCTTGATTCTCCGTCGGTTCGTGTCAAAAGGAGACAGTGAGTCGCTTCTTTGCGTTCATTGCCATCGCGCTCAGTTTGCTCGCCGGCATTCATTACTATTTGTGGGCGCGACTGATACGCGATCCACGCTGGGCAGCCCCCTGGATCACCGTCGGTGGCACGCTTCTCTCATTGCTCGCAGCGAGCGTTCCCCTCGCTTTGATCCTGGGACGCGGACAGGGTCATTATCGCCGGGGATTCGTTTGGGGAGGTTATGTCTGGCTCGGTGTCATGTTTCTGTTGTTCACGGTCGTCTTTTCGACCGACCTGTTGCGCCTGTTGGCGGTGATCGCACGGCGCGTCGCAGTTGCGCAACCGCTCGATCCTCAGCGCCGCACGCTCCTCGCCCGGCTGACGGCCGGCGCAACTGGGGTTCTGGTCTCCGCTCTGGCGGCGGCCGCCCTTCGCTCGGTCCGCAAACCGGTCGAGGTGCGAACGGTGAGCGTCCGGCTCGACCGGCTGCCGCGCGCGCTGGACGGATTTCGAATCGTCCAGCTCACCGACATCCACGTGGGACCGACGATTGGCCGAGCGTTCGTCGAACAGATCGTCGAGCGCAACCAACTCGCTCGCGCCCGACCTCGTCGCCATCACCGGAGATCTCGTCGATGGAACGGTCGGACAGCTGGCTGCCGCGATCGAGCCGTTGGCGAGGCTAAAGGCTCCGCACGGCGTCTATTTCGTGACCGGCAATCACGAATACTTCTCCGGTGCGGAAGCCTGGTTGAAAGAGCTCAATCGACTCGGTATCCGGGTGTTGCGCAACGAGCGGGTGTCCATTGGCAACGGGACCGTTGGCTTCGATCTGGCCGGGGTCGACGATCGCTCCGCCGTTCATTACGGAGGGCTGCCGCCCGAGGAGGCCCTCGGGCGCGCCCTCCTCGATCGCGATCCCGGCCGCGAGCTGGTTTTGCTGGCGCACCAGCCTCGGACGCTGCTCGACGCCGCGCCCTTCGGGATCGGGCTCCAGCTCTCCGGTCACACCCACGGCGGCCAGATGTGGCCGTTCAACTTCGTGGTCGAACTGCAGCAGCCGTTCGTGGCGGGGCTTCATCGCCGCGGAGGCTCGCAAATCTACGTCAGCCGTGGCACCGGTTACTGGGGGCCCCCCATGCGCCTCGGCGCGCCGGCCGAGATCACCGAGATTCGGCTGGAGAGCGGGCGCGGCGAGACGATGCCCGGCTGAGCAGCTTGCGAACGGCTGGTCGGCGCGTCCACCCGCGCTCCCACCGCGCGTCCCGTCGCGCGCGTCCCACGACCGGAAGGTCGGCGATGGACAGAGGAACGGTGCAATTGGCCCCGCCGCGCACGAAACCGATGATCGACCCGCGCCCCGACCTCCTGCTCGGCGATGAGCTCGACCAGATCGGCCGGCGTCGGCACCTCGTGGTCATTGATCGAGGTGATGACGTCTCCCCGGCGCAGACCCGCGCGCGCCCGCCGGCGCGTCATGCCAGACCCGGCTCACGAGAGCACCGCTGCCGGGGATCGCCCCCAAACGTGCGCCGCTCGCCCGCCTCGAGGTCCCGCAGATCGCGCAGACCGACGCCAATGTACGGATGCAAGGCGTGCCCCTCTTTGATGAGCGAGACAGCGACGCGACGGACGCGGTTGATCGGGACGGCGTATCCATAACTGCCGCCCGGGCCAGCGCTGATCGCGGTGGTCAATCCGATCACCTCCCCGTCGAGATCGACCAGGGGGCCACCCGAGTCGCCGGGGTTGACATTGGCGTCGGTCAGAAGATAGCGGCGCTGAGAGCCGCTGCGCGTTTCGTCGACCTGTTGTGACCGGCTGCTGATGATCCCGGCGGTGACCGTCTGGTCGAGCCCGAGCGGGCTGCCGACCGCCAGCACCCATTCGCCGACCGAGGCCTCATCGGAATCGCCAAAGCGGGCCGCGGAGAGATCCCGGGGCGGCCGCCGCATCCGAACCACCGCGACGTCGCTCCCGGCGTCCAGGCCGACCAGCTCTGCCGAAAACCTGCGCCCGTCGACGAGCACGACGGCGATTGCTTCCGCTTCGCTGCCAACGGGCGGAGCCCATCCGTCGAAGACGTGGCTGCTGGTGACGACGTCTCCCCGCGTGTCGATGATGACACCGGAAGCGGTCGAGTCTTCTCGATCCCCGCTCACCTCCAGCCGGACCACCGAGGGCCCGATGGCCTGGGCGACCGCGGCGAACGCGTGGGAGAGCGCGTGCGCGGGGGCCGGCCCGGAAGTCGGCGGCGTCACCCTGCCGCGGGCGGGCCGGGCGGACGAGCCTTCCAGAACCACGAGCGCGACGGCGCATAACCACGATGCTTGCATCGGCGATCCCTCGCCGTCAGGCAAAGCATCAGCCGTGCCCTCATGTCAGCCACGAATCGGCGCGCCCAAGTGGCTGGGCGCGCCGGGCTTTTGTTACGGACGCAGGCCGCGCCCGAACGCCGCCGTCACTTGACGGTGACGAACCGGGTCCCGTTCGGACCGCGCACGCGCAGCAGGTGCCCACCGCTCTTCGAGGCTCCATGAAGTGCGGCGACCGCCTCGTCGGCCGACCCGACCGGCCGCCGATCGATCTCGACGATCACGTCGCCGGGGCGCAGCCCCGCCTGCTCGGCCGGGCTGCCGGTGACGACGTCGGTGATCACCGCGCCCTTGGTGGCGCGATCGATCCCGAGAGAGGCGGCCACGTCGGGCGTCAGCGTCTGCAGCGCCAGGCCGATCTTCCCCTGCCCCTGCACGTCGGGGTTCTGCCGCTGGTCCTCGTCGGGAAGCTCGCCGAGCGCGACCTGCGTCTGCGTGGGGTGGCCGTCGCGCACGTAGTGCAGGAGCACGCGGGCCCCGATCGGCTGATTCGACACGTAGTCGACCACATCACCGGCGCCCACGATCTTCTGGCCGTTGACCTCGGTGATGACGTCGCCGGGGCGCATCCCCGCCTTGCCGGCCGGCCCGCCGGGCGTCGTCTCGGCGACGAAGGCGCCTGTCGGCGGGACCGCCTTGCCGAGCTTGGCCTTCTGCGCGTCGTCGAGATCCTTGACGTCGGTGAGCATGAGCCCGAGGTAGGCGTAGCGAACGCGCCCGTCCTTCACCAGCGCCTGCGCCACGCGGCGCACCTCGTTGACCGGGATGGCGAAGCCGTAGGCGCCGCCCGCGCCGACCTGGATGAGCGTGTTGACGCCGACGACCTCCCCCTCGAGGTTCACCAGCGGCCCGCCCGAGTTGCCGGGGTTGATCTTGGCGTCGGTCTGGATGTAGCCGCGCACGCGCTGGCCGGACATCTGCACGTGACGCCCGGGGCGGCCCTTGCCGCTCACGATCCCGGCGGTCACGGTCTGCTCGAGGCCGAGCGGGCTGCCGACGGCGACCACCCACTCGCCGACGTCCAGCTTGTCGGAGTCGCCGAGGCGCGCCACCACCAGGTTCGACGGCGGGTGGTCGAGCCGCACCACCGCCACGTCGGTCTGCGCGTCCTTGCCGACGACGTGGGCGCTGTATTCCTTGTCGTCGTTCATGGTGACGGTCACCTTGGTCGCGCCCTGCACGACGTGCCGGTTGGTCACGACGTCGCCGTTCGTGTCGATGATGAAGCCCGAGCCGACGCCGTGCGCGGGGCCGGGCGCCGGCATCCGCCGCCGCCTCCACCGCCAGGGCCGAACTGAAAGAAGTGCCGGAAGAACGGCGGGACCTCGTTGCCGCCACCCTCGTCATCGTCCCCCTCGTCGTTCGGCATCTGCGGCGCACGGCCGCCGTGCGGCCCCATCCCGCGCCCGCGCCGATCTCGACCTCGATCCGGACCACGGACGGGCCCAGCGCCTTCGCCACGTTGGAGAAGGCGTGCGAGAGGGCCCGCGCCTCGTTGGGGGCCTCCGTCTTCGGCGTGACCGCCGGGCCCGCCGCCACGGCAGTGGCCGGGGCGAAGACCGAGATCGGCGTGCGAGCACCGAGGCCGACGGCGGCGCCGAGCACCGCCAGGCAAAAGACGAGGCGCAGACGAGTCCGGTTCATAGCGTTCCTTTGTATCGAGTTGGATGAGCTGTCAAGCCGAGTGGGATGCCCGCCGGGACGCGCATTCTTGCGAATCTCCGCAACGCCCTGGATAACCGGTCCTCCACAGTGAAACATTCCTGTCTCGCCCCATGAAGTGGCTCCTCCGACTGCGCGAAGCGCCCGTCACCTGTGCGCTGATCGCCGCGAATTTGATGGTCTACATCATCATGTTCGTGGCGTCGGGGTGGCGCTGGTCGTTCGACGGCACGACGCTGATCGCGGCCGGCGCGTCGGTCTCGGGCGGCGGGGCCGACGTGTCGCACTGGCGGTGGCTCACCGCGGCGTTCATCCACGCCAACCTCTTGCACATCGTGATGAACCTCTGGGTGCTGGGCCAGATCGGCGTGCTGTCCGAACGGGCGCTCGGCCGCGGTCTCTACGCCGCCACCTACGTGGTCACGGGCGTGATCGGCAACGTGCTGTCCACCATGCGCTCGGCCGGGCATCCGCAGATGACCGTCGCGGTCGGCGCCTCGGGGGCCATCATGGGGCTCATCGGGATGGCGGCGACGTTCGCCTGGCGCAGCGGGCAGCGCGCCGCCGCCAAGGCGCTCGCCTTCAACATCTTGTTCGTGCTCGGGGTGGGGCTGTCGCTGTCGGCGCGCGGGATCAGCCTGGTCGACAACGCGGCCCACATCGGCGGCCTCTGCGCCGGCGCGGCCATAGGCCTCGTCCGCGTGGCGGTGCGGCGCCCCACGCCACGCTGGCTGGACGCGACGGCGATCGTGCTGTCGTTCGCGCTCTCGGCGATCGCGTTCGCCGTCGTCCTCATCACCGGCGGGTGACCGCGACGATCGACGGCTGGGGTACGATCCGCCACGGCCGTCGAGGTGCATTACATTGGAGCAATGCGGATCGAGAGCGTCAATCCGGCCACCGGTGAGCGGCTGCGGTCTTTCGAGCCAGAAAGCGCCCCCGCGGTCGAGGCGAAGCTGGCGCGCGCGGCGACGGCGTTCAAGACCTGGAGTCGCCGTCCGCTCAGCGAGCGGGCCGCCATCGTGGGGCGCGCAGGCGAAATTCTGGAGAGCGAGCGGCAGGCCTTCGGCCGCCTGATGACGCTCGAGATGGGGAAGCTGGTCGGTGCGGCGGCGGACGAGGCGGCCAAGTGCGCCACGGCCTGCCGTTACTACGCCGAGCGCGGCGAGGAGTTCATGCGGCCGGAGGTCATCGCTGAAGCGGCGGACGCGCGCGACGCGATCTGCTTCGAGCCGCTCGGCGTGGTGCTGGCGGTCATGCCCTGGAACTTCCCCTTCTGGCAGGTGATCCGCTTTGCCGCGCCGGCGCTGGTGGCGGGGAACGTGGGCCTGCTCAAGCACGCCTCGAACGTCCCGCAGTGCGCGCTGGCGCTCGAGGATCTGTTTCGCCGCGCCGGCGCGCCCGAGGGCGTCTTCCAGGCGCTGCTCATCGGATCCGAGCCGGTGGCTGCGCTCATCGCCGACGATCGTGTCGCCGCGGTGACGGTCACCGGCAGCGAGGCGGCCGGACGCGCCATCGGGGCCGCGGCCGGGGCTCACTTGAAAAAGAGCGTCCTCGAGCTGGGCGGCAGCGATCCGTTCCTCGTCCTGGCGAGCGCCGATCTCGACCGCGCGGTCGCCACCGCGGTGAAGGCGCGCATGGTCAACACCGGCCAGTCCTGCATCGCCGCCAAGCGCTTCATCGTGGCCGACGCCGTCTACGATCGTTTCGCGGCGGCGTTCAGCGCGGCGATCGGCGCGCTGGTGGTTGGCGACCCATCCGATCCAAAGACGCAGATCGGCCCGCTGGCGACCGCCGCCATCCGCGACGGCGTCGCCGAGCAGGTCGCGCGCTCGGTCGCCGCCGGAGCGCGCGTCCTGACCGGCGGGCGCGCGCTCGACGGCCCGGGGTACTACTATGCGCCGACCGTCCTCTGCGACGTGCCGCCGACGGCGCCCGCGGCGCGCGACGAGGTGTTCGGGCCGGTCGCCGCGCTCTTCCGGGTCGCCGGCCTCGACGAGGCGATCGCGCTCGCGAACGCCACGCCGTTCGGCCTGGGGGCCGCGGCCTTCACGCGCGAGCGCCACGAGGCCGACCGGCTGGCGCGTGAGCTCGAGGCCGGCAGCGTCTTCATCAACGGGATGGTCGTCTCCGACGCCCGGTTTCCGTTCGGCGGGGTGAAGCGTTCCGGACACGGCCGCGAGCTCTCGCGCTACGGCATGCGCGAGTTCGTGAACGTGAAGACGGTCCGCATGACCGGACTCTCTGGGTGAGATTGCCGGCGCTCGCCTAGCCCGGGTGCTGTTCTTCCAGTCGATCGAGACGGGCCAGCGCCGGGACGCGCCAGGCGGTGAGCAGCGTGACCGCCACGGTGATGACGCCGCCTGCCACCACCGAGGAGACGGTGCCGAGCAGCTTGGCCGCGACGCCTGACTCGAAGGCGCCAATCTCGTTCGACGACCCGATGAAGATCTGGTTGACCGCCGAGACCCGTCCCAGCATCCCGGACGGCACCAGCACCTGCATCAGCGTGCTGCGAAAGTAGACGCTGAGCATGTCGGCGGCGCCGCTGGCGGCGAGCAGCAAGAGCGACAGCCAGATCGACCGCGACAGCGCGAAGGCGATCATGAAGACGCCGAACAGAGCGACGGCCGAGAGAAACAGCCGCCCCGCCCGGCGGGGCGGCGGGCGCAGCGCCAGCAGGCTCGACATCAGCACCGCACCGACGGCCGGCGCCGCACGCAGGGCGCCGAGCCCTTGCGGCCCGACATGCAGGATCTCCTCGGCGAAGATCGGCAGGATGGCCACCGCGCCGCCGAACAGCACCGCCAAGAGGTCGAGCGTCATCGCCCCGAGAAAGAGAGGACGGGAGAAGAGGAACGTCAGCCCGGCCCGCACGCTGGCCACCAGCGGCTCGGCCCGGTCCGCCTTCTGGCGCGCGGGGGCGTCGATGCGCGCCACGGTGACGAGAGAGACGGCCATCAACCCCGCGGCGATCGCGTACGAGCACGTCGCGCCGACCCAGGCGTAGAGGAGGCCACCCATCGCCGGACCGGTGACCGCGGCGACCTGCCAGATGCCGGTGCGCCAGGCGACCGCGCTCGGGAACAGCGGGCGCGGCACCAGATCGGCGCCGAGCGCGTTGCGCGCCGGCAGCAGGAAGCTGCGCGCGCCGCCGCAGACGACGATCACCGCGTAGATCGTCCAGCGGATCCAGCGGCCCGACTGTCCGCGCATCAAGAAAAGCAGGCTGGTGACCGCCAGCGTGGTTGCGCAGAGAAACAGGATCAGCAGCGCCCAGAGCGCGATCCGCTTGCGGTCGCGGAGGTCGGCCACGTGCCCGGCGTAGAGCGCGAAAGCGATGAAAGGCGCGGCCTCCGCGAGACCGACCATCCCCAATGCCAGCGGATCGTGCGTGATGGCGTACATTTGCCAGGCGACGACGACACCCTGGATCTGGGCGCCCATCGCCATGGCCAAAATGCTGGCGACGAACCAGCGGAAATTCACCAGTCGGAGCGGGGCGTAAGGATCGTGGGGAAGGGGAACAGCAGGCGCTTGAGACATCCGTCCCTAGATTACGGTACAAAGGCGTTCGCTCCACCACACCCAAGGACCGCGTGACGACGCTCGGAAAAGACTTTCGCCTCCCCACGGAGATCAAACCCCAGAGCTACGACGCCGATCTGCGCATCGATATGGCGGCCGGGCGGTTCGAGGGCGCGCTGGGGATCGCGGTGCAGCTCTCCTCCGCTCGGACCGAGATCGTCCTGCACGCGGTCGGCCTCGACGTGACGTCAGCGACGGCGGAGCTCACCGACGGACGACGCCTCTGGGCGGGCACCACGGCTGACGCGACCAGCGAGACCGTGACGCTCTCCTTTGCCGAAGCGTTGCCGGCCGGCGCCGCAAAGCTGATGCTGGCCTACGCGGGGGCCTTCAGCCCGGGGCTGCGCGGGCTCTATCGGGCCGGCCCGCTGGCCGTCACCCAGTTCGAGGCGGCCGACGCGCGCCGCGTCTTCCCCTGCTTCGACGAGCCGGGGTTCAAGGCGATCTGGCGGGTTGCCGTGTCGGGTGTTCCGACCGACGCGGTCGCGCTCTCGAACGGCGTCGCCACCCGCGACGAGAGCGACGGTCGCGGCGGCCGGCGGGTCACCTTCGCGCCGACGCCGCCGCTTTCGTCGTACCTCATCGCGCTCATCGTCGGCCCGATCGTCCCGAGCGCCGTTGTCCGCGTCCGCGACATCCCGATCTGCACCTGGACCACCGGCGAGAAACGCCATCTGACGTCGTTCGGTCAGGAGACGGCCTCGGCCGTCCTGCCGCGGCTCGAGGACTACTTCGGCCTCCCCTATCCGTTCGGCAAGCTCGATCAGATCGGCGTCCCCGACTTCGAGGCCGGCGCGATGGAGAACGCGGGGGCCGTCACCTTCCGCGAGGTGGCGCTGCTGGCCGATCCCGGCCACCGCGCCGCTGGCGGTGCAGAAGCGGGTCGCGGAGGTGATCACCCACGAGCTGGCGCACCAGTGGTTCGGCAATCTGGTGACGATGGCCTGGTGGGACGACCTCTGGCTCAACGAGGCGTTCGCCACCTGGATGGCCTACAAGATCGTCGACGACTGGCGCCCGTCGTGGCGCATCTGGATGGACTTCGAGGCGGGCAAGGGGGCGGCGCTGGCGCTCGACGCGCTGGTCTCGGCGCACCCGATCCGCGCCGAGATCAAGAACGCCGAAGAGGCGGGCGAGTCGTTCGACGCCATCACCTACGAGAAGGGCGGCGCGGTCCTGCGCATGCTGGAGGGGTTCCTGGGCGCGGAGCGCTTTCGCGACGGGATCCGCCTCTACATGCGCCGCCACCGCGAGGCGAACGCCACTGCCGACGATCTCTGGAGCGCGCTCGAAGAATCGTCGGGGCAACCGATCCTGGCCATGGCCAACGGCTGGATCCGCCAGACCGGCTACCCGCTGGTGAGTCTGTCGCTCGAGCGCGATGCGGCAGGGACGTTCGTCAACCTGCGGCAGCGACGGTTCTTCGCCGAGCCGGGCGCCGCTGCGCGCGGGTCGGCCACCCGCTGGCTGGTCCCTGTCGTGTTGCGCTTCCGCGACGCCGCTGGTGTCAAGGAGCAGCCGGTGCTCCTCGCCGAGGAGTCGGCGCGGGTGCAGCTCGCCGCAGAGGGGGACGTCGTCTGGTGCCTCGGCAACGCCGAGGCGCGCGGCTTCTACCGCACCGCCTATGCCCCCGAGACCCACGCGCGCCTCCTCCCCGCGGTGGGCGAGCTGCGCCCGGCCGAGCGGGTGGCGCTGGTCTCGGACGCCTGGGCGCTGGTGCGCGCGGGCGAGGCCACGATCGAGGCCTTCCTCGAGCTCGTCGCCAGCCTGCGCCACGAGACCGACCACGTCGTGCTCGACGAGCTGGTCGGCAAGCTCTCGGTGATCGAGCATCGCTTCCTCGCCGACGCCGATCGGGAAAACTTCGGCGCGTTCGTCGCCGAGCTGTTCGGCCCGCAGGCCGCCGCGCTGGGGTGGGCGCCGGCTCCCGGCACGTCCGAGGACGACGAGACCCGGCTGCGCCGGGCCGTCCTGCTGCGCGCGCTCGTGCTGCTGGCCCGCGCGCCCGGCACCGTCGACGAGGCGGCCAAGCGCCTCCCCCCCTCTGAACAGGGGGGCGCAACCGGAACGAAGCTCGATCCAAATCTGCTGGACATCGTCGTGACCGCCGCGGCCCGCGGCGCCGACGAGGCGCGCTTCGACGAGCTGCGGGCCCGCGCCCGCAGCGACGCCGATCCGGCCGCCAAGCGCCGCTACCTTCACGCGCTGGCGCGGGTCGAGTCGCCGGCGCTGACGGCCCGAACGGTGGAAATGGCGCTCGGCCCCGAGGTCCCCATGCAGGACTTCTCGTCCTACGTCGGCGTGCTGCTGGGCAACCGCGCCACCCGGGAAGCGGCCTTCCGTCTGATCGGCGACCGCTGGACCGAGACGCGCGCCAAGGCCGATTCGCCGATGATCCTGCGGCGGCTGGTCGAGTCGATGGCCACGCTCCCGGAGCGCCGCCACCTGGACGAGGTGCGGACGTTTCTCGCCACACATCCGATCGACGGCGCCAGGCAGGCGACGGCACAAACCCTGGAACGGATGCAAATGGACGTCGACCTGCGCGATCGCATCCTCGGCCCGGTCGGCGCCTGGCTGGCCGGCCGCGGCAAGCGCAATCCGCAGGCGGGCGTGGGACGCCCGGGCGGCCTCTTCGCGGCGGCGCTGACGGCCGCGGCGGTCTTCTTCGTCGGCCAGCAGCTGATCCCGCAGCGCCCGACGCCGACGCTGCCGCCCCCGCCCGCCGTCCCTGCGCGGGCCCCCTTGCCCGCCACCGCCGTCGACGCGACGGCGCTCCCCCACCCCGACGGTCCTGCGGCTGCCGGCACCGACGCTGGCGCGGACACCGACGCCGCCGGGCGCGCCGACGGAGAAATGGCGCATCCGGGCGATGCCGCAGCGACGCCGCCGAATGCGCCGGCCGCCGGCAGAGTGGTCGACGCCTCGTCAACCACCGGCCCGCACGCCGACCGCAAATCCGCGGCGACGGACGATGGCCTGCCCGCCGCGCCGGCTGCGACGACCGACAAAAATGGCGAGAAGCAGTCCGACAAGGACGTCGCGCGCGAGGCCTGGCGGCGAAATCTACCCGACGTCAGCGTCGACGGACCGCGCGCCACGCTGCTGATCCCGCTCAAGGGCTCGAGTGAGGGCGCGACCTTCCACGTGACCAACCGTCCGCACGCCGTGGTGGTCAAGCTCCCCCGGGCCGCTTCGATGATCACCATGCGGCTCTACCGGGTCGAGCGCGAAGGGTTCCGGTTGGTCCGGATCAACCAGGCCGAAAAAGACGCCCAGCCGGAGGACGGCACCGAGCTCAAGATCAGCCTCACCGACTCCGGTGGCCCCGACGTCGAGATCAAGGACGACTACGTCCGCGTGACGGTGCGCCGCCCCAGCCAATCGTCATCGGCCCACCCGGCGACCACCCCGGACGCCGGCAACGACTGAAACGCCGCCCCCGGGGCGGCGACGAAGGACCGCGGCGATCAAGATGCGGCGATCAAGATGCTCCGTGGAGCTGCAGCCAGCTGTTGACCTCGGCGACGTTGGTCTCGAGCTCCGCCTCGGTGTAGCTGGCGCGCGCCTGCTCGGCGAGTGAGCGCGCGCGGAGGTGATCGCGCCCGGAGTCCCAGAGGGCGCGCGCCAGAGCGAAGCGCGTCTCGCCGCGGCGCGAAGGATCCGTCTCGTGGGTCTCGCGGATCTTGAAGGCACGCTCGAGCGGAACGATCGCGTTCGAAGCATCCCCCTCCGAGAGGTAGCTGGCCCCGATCCCCGTGAGCGCGTAGGCGAGGTTGCGATTGTCGAGGCCGAGCTCGCGCTCCCAGACGATCCGCGCCTTCTCGAACGACGCGCGGGCGTCGCGCGAGCGGCCGAGCGCGTTGAGGATCTCGCCCCGGTTGTTGAGCTGGGTCGCCAAATCAGGATGGCCGGCACCGAGGCCATTCTCGAGGATCTCGATGGAGCGGTCGACGTGCTCGAGCGCCTCCTGGTTGCGGCCCAGCATCGTCAGGACGACCGCCAGGTTCCCTTCCGAGATCCCCACGTCGGGGTGATCGCGTCCGAGCGCCCTCTCCTTGAGCGCCAACCCCTGCTGCTGCATCCGCAACGCCGCCTCCCTCTCGCCCCGGATCTCGAACAGCCCTCCCAGGTTGTTGAGCCAGCCAGGCCTGCAAGAGAACGTGCCCTCCGAGTCGCTGCAGGATCGCGTCGGCGTACTTCGCCCACCGCTGGGCATCGGCGTAGCGCCCCTCCTGATAGCCGACGACCCAAACCAGATTGGTGGCGTCCTCGGCCCGCACCTCGTCGTCGCGGGAGGCGTCGGCGGCCAGGTAGGAATCGACCAGCGCCCGCTCGGCCGCCGGCACGTCGTTCGACTTGCTGTACATCATCCCCATCGCGAACAGCGTCTCGGCGATGAGCGGCTGATACCCGAGCGCGCGCACCTCGTCGATCCGCCCCGGCGCGTCCTTGAGCCCCTCGTGGTACCGGCCCGAGTCGTAGAGCGCCTTGACGCCGGCGAGCTGCTGACGAAGCTCCGCCACCCGGGCCCGCGTCTTCGGGATCCTCGGGAGGGCGCACGACCGACCGCAGGAGCGGGACGTCCGCGCAGCGGTCGAGCGATCCGAGGTTGTTGGCCGCGCTCACCGCGTTCTCGACGACCTGACCGTTGGCATCGCTGAACACGTCGGTGAGCGCGCGCAGCCCGCCGAGCCGCTCCTGCAGGCAGGTCATTCGCAGGTCGAGCACCTCCGCAGACTGCTCGCCGCGCGCGTTCGTCGCCTCGCAGGCCTCGCGGTACATCTTCGCCCAGCTCTGCGAGTAGCCGGAGAGGATGCGATTGACGGTGGCATACACCTCGTTTGCGTAGCTCTTGCCGGTGTGCAGGAACGCGGAATGGATGGCCGCCTGGCGCGCCGGCTCGGGCTCCCCCGTCGCCGTCAGATCCCAGACGCCCGCCAGGCGCGCAGGGCCGGCGCCGCAGATCGACTTATGATTGGCCAGGCTCTGATGGACGCCGACGGTGAGCGCCACCGGCACCAGCACCACCGCGGCCACCGCCAGGAACCGCATCCGCGCGGCGTTCGGGTTCTTGCCCAGCGCGTCGATCAGATCGTGCATCGACGGATAGCGCTCGTCCGCCGGGGCCCGCAGGCCGCGCAGCAAGACCTTGCGCACCCAGAGCGGGACCTTCGAGCTCTGCGGCGCCTCCTTGACCTGCCCCTGCACCACCGCCGTGGTCAACGCGAACATGGTGTTGCCCGAGAACGGGCGCTCGCCGTAGAGCGCCTCATAGAGCGCCACGCAGAAGCTGAACTGATCTGTCCGCGCGTCGGTCGCCGTCCCCAGGAACTGCTCGGGCGCCATGTACGCTGGCGTCCCCATCATCGCGCCGGTGCGGGTGAGCTGGACCTCGAACATGCCGGAACCGGGCTGTGACTCGGTCCCGGGGGCCGGCGTCGGCGGACCGGAGGGCGGCCCGTTCAGCAAGATGGTGGTCATCTGGTCGTCGTCATTGCCCGAGCTCGGACCGTGCTCGGCAATCACGACCGGGGCGCGCCTGGCGGGCGGCGTCCCCTCGGGCGCCGGCTTGTCGGCCACCTGGCGCGCGAGACCGAAATCCATGACGCGAACCTCGCCGTCGCGGCCGACCATCACGTTGTCGGGCTTGAAGTCCCGGTGCACGAGCCCCTTTTCATGCGCGGCGGTGAGGCCGCGCCCCGCCGCGCGGAAGACCCTCAGCACCTCCTGCCAGCTGCGGGGCTGCGCCGCCAGCCAGTAGGTGACGGTGTTCCCCTCGACGAACTCCATCGCGATGAAGACCTGATCGCGGAACGTCCCCACGTCGTAGACCACGACGACGTTGGGGTGCGAGAGCCGGGCGATCGCCTGCGCCTCGCGCAACGTCCGCTGCCGCCCTTCGTTCAGCGAGACGCCGTTGCCCGGCTTGACCCGCAGGAGCTTGACCGCGACCTTTCGGTCGAGCTCGGGATCATAGGCGGCGTAGACTTCCCCCATGCCGCCGCGCCCGACCAGGCCGAGCACGACGTAGCGCCCGATTGTCGCGCCCCGGACGAGCGGCGTCGCGGCATGTTCGGCGGGCGGGTTGTTGGGCGGGGCTTCCGTCGACAATTTTCGGGCCTTCGGGCCTCCTACATCGACGGATCGCCGGCCCGATTTGAGGCCAAGATTTGAGCCTGGGGCCAGACAATGCGACGCTACGTCTCGCCAAGGAGCCCAGCTTGATGTTACTGAAGGGTATTCGTCCGTGACTCCGCTGCACCTCGATCTCCCGCTCACGGTCTCGCCCGCGATCGTTTCGCCGACGCGCCGCCTATTGGAGGCGAAGCTTGCGCCGGTGCTGGACGACGAGGACGCCGTGTTCCGGGTGGCGATGACCGCGCACGAGCTCCTGGAAAACGCGGCCAAGTACGCCTCGGACGGTAAGGCGCGTCTCGAGGTCGACGTCTCCCCGCGGGGAGACGACGCCATCATCCGCGTCGTCGTCACCAACAACTCGAGCCGCGAACACATCGATCATCTGGGCACCTGCTACGCCGAGATGAACGCCGAGACCGACGCAATGGCTCACTACTTCAGTCTGATGCGCCGGAACGCCCGGGTCGGGTCCGTGTCGCGCCTCGGGCTGGCCAGGGTCCGGGCGGAGGGGGAGATGGCCATCGAGGTCGACATCACCGGCGAGACCGTCAAAGTCGTGGCGTCGGGAATCGTCGTCCACTCCTGACTACATTCCCCCACCTTGGGTTCCATGAGGTGCGGTGGCTGCTCATATCTCGCGATGTCTCTGAATGAAGGCAACGTCGGATAGTGGGGGTGAAACTGCGCGAAAGACGCTTGTCAAATAACGACAAGCGCCGATAATAGAGGCTCGTATCCCCCCACCCCCCACGTGGAGGTCGTTTTCGATGCGGTCCAAGTTGCTCCTCTGCGCCGCGCTCGTCGGCACCTGTAGTTTCGGTACCTGGTCGTCTGTCGCACGGGCGGCCGATCCCAAAGCCAAAAAGTCTGGCGGAGCGAAGTCGAGCGACTCGCTCAGCGATGACAAGGTCATCAGCAAGCAGATGCAGTGGGAGGACTCCGTGATGGGGCCCGACGACAAGCGGGCCGAGCTCGACAAGATCGCCCGCGCGCAGGCGATCAACAAGGCCGCGGCCGAGAAGGCGGCGAAAGAGAAAGAGAAGGCCGACGCCCAAGCTGCCAGAGAATCCGCCAAGGAAGCCGCCGCACCGAAGCCGCAGACCAGCAAGCGCGGCGGTGACGTCGCGCTGCCGACGCTGCCGGATGAGGACTCTGGCAGCTCTTCCAAGTCCAGCAAGGGCAAGTCGAGCGACATCTCGCCCAAGCTCGAGACGGCCGCCGCCGCCGCCCCCCCGCCACCCGTCAAGCACGGCGACGACAAGTTCATCGACAAGCTGCTGAAGGACGACCCCGGCAGCAAGAAGCACAAGGCCTCCGCATCCGACGACAAGGCGCTCGACGATCTGCTGGCGGTCGAGAAGCCAAAGCCGGCGGCGAAGGGCCAGGGCAAAGGCAAGAAGGACGACGTCGACAGCCTGCTGTTGTCGGCGGACAAGGCGCCCCCGATGCCGGAGACGCACGTCAAGCACGAGACCCCCGAGTGGGCAAAGCCCGAGATTGCGTCGACGCCCGTGCAGGCGTCGATACCGGTCCGCCCCCAGCCCAAGCGTGACGACGGAATCATCCACGTCGTCCAGGGCGCCGCGCCGGTCGGACGCCCGGTTCCGGTCTCGCAGCGCACGGTTGCGCCGCCGCCGGCACGGTCGAACGCCGTCGCGACGCGCGCGCCGGCCGCACCCTCCGGACGACGGCAGGCCGCGCCCGGTGGCTGGAACGATCCGTTCGCCACGGGGCCGAGCGGTCAGAAGAAGACCGTTGCCGCCCGGGAGACCCACCGGGATGACAGCGGTGCCGATGACCTCGACGGCGAGGTCCCGGTGAACCGCCGGCAGCCGGCGGCAGCTCAGCGGCGTGGAACGCGCGACGCAATTGACGACGGCGACTCGTTCAAGAACGCCAAGGCGACCGGCGGGACCCGCCGCGTCGCCCCTGCCGCCAAGCCCGCCAAGTGGAAAGACCCGTTCACGGAGAGCGAAGCGCCGGCACCCGCGCCGGCTCGTTCCGCGCCAGCTCGTTCCGCGTCTGCTCGTTCCACGCCCGCTCACTCCGCGCCGGCTCACTCAGCGCCGGTTCATTCCACGCCCGCGCCCGTGCTCGCGACGCGCGAGCCGCACAAGGGCGAGTCGTCCAAGTGGGACGTCGCGGAGCGCCGCCATGAGGCCGTCGCCCCCGCCGCGTCGGACGCCCCGCATGCCCGCAGCGGCCGCTGGGGCGTCCTCAAGAAACACGCCCACTAACGCGACCGTCGCCTGCGGGCGGGTCAGGCAGTTACGTCACCTGCCGGACCTCCGGCGGCGTCGGCGCCGCGAACGGCGCGTCGAACGGGAGCGCCAGCGAGAAGCAGCTTCGCCGCTGGGCCGTCGGCGTCCTTAGCCACGGACGCGCTCGAAGATTGCCGCTGTGTCGGGCGGCAACGAGAGCGAGGTCGTGTCCCCATCGACACGCGCATGCACCGTCGACGAGGTGGCAAGGGCCAGCTCCCAGCGGGCCCCGTCCTCCGGCAGCCGGAGCGCCGCCGCCCGCTCGCCGAGGTTGGCGGCGGTGAACGTCGTCGCGCCGCCCGGATCGCTCCGGGCGATGGTCACCGAGCGGCCTGCCTCGTCGGCGGTGACGCGCGTCAGATCCTTGCGCCCGTTGTGCAGCGGCGCCAGCCGTCGCCGCAGCGCGATCAAGGCGCGGTAGAACGCCAGCATCTCGGCGTGCGACGGGCGAGCGAGCGTTTCCCAGCGCAGCTTCGCGCGCAGGAACGTCTCCTCCGCCTGGGGATCGGCCCAGCTCCCGGCGTCCGCGCCCTCTTCCAGAAGGTGGAGGTACTCCTGGTGCCTCCCCTGGCGCACCGCCTCGGCCAGCGCCGGATCACCGTGGCTGGTGAAGTAGTCGAACGGGGCCTCCTCGCCGTACTCCTCGCCCTGAAACAGCAGCGGCAGCGCGGGCGTCGAGAACAGGACCGTCGCCGCGACCTTCTGGCGTTCAGGCCCGACCAGCTGACCGAGACGGCGCCCCTGGCAGGCGTTGGCGATCTGATCGTGGTTCTGGTTGAACGCCACGAACCGCTCGCCGGGCTCGCCGGCCGAGGGGGCGCCGTGGCGCCGCCGCCGGAACGCCGACGGCCGCCCGTCGTAGACGAAGCCCTCCGAGATCGCCTTGGCCAGATCGGCGACGCGGCCGAAGTCGACGAAGTAGCCGCGCCGGTTGCCGGTGGCGACCGCGTGCTGGGCGTGGTGAAAGTCATCGCTCCACTGCGCGTCGAAGCCGAGGCCGCCGGCCGCGCGCGGCCGGATGACGCGCGGATCGTTCAGATCGCTCTCCGCCACCAGCCAGGCGCGGCGCCCGAGCCGCTCCGCCTCGGCGTGAAACGCATCCGAGAGCTCACGGAGGATGTGCCGCGCGCCGAAGTCGAAGATGCCGTGGATGGCGTCGAGGCGCAGCCCGTCGACGTGATAGTCGGTCAGCCAGTGGAGCGCGTTGTCGATGAAGAAGCGGCGCACCTCGTCGCTGTCGGGCCCGTCGAAGTTGAGCGCGGCGCCCCAGGGGGTCCTGTAGCGATCGGTGAAGTACGGGCCGAAGTCCTGGAGGTAGTTCCCCTCCGGTCCGAGGTGGTTGTAGACGACGTCGAGAAACAGCGCCAGCCCGTGGGCGTGGCAGGCATCCACCAGGCGGCAGAGGCCCTCGGGCCCTCCGTACGCCTCGTGTGGGGCGAACAGCGTTGCGCCGTCGTAGCCCCAGTTGCGATTGCCCGGGAAGGTCACCACCGGCATCAGCTCGATCGCCGTGACGCCGAGGTCGCGCAGGTAGGGGAGCTTCGCGGCGACGCCGGCGAAGGTTCCTTCGGGCGAGAAAGTCCCGACGTGCAGCTCGTAGAAGATGAGCTCCCCGAGCGGCAGGCCGCGCCAGCCGTGGTC
The DNA here is from genome assembly GCA_963819375.1 of uncultured Pseudomonadota bacterium. Lineage (GTDB taxonomy): Bacteria > Myxococcota_A > Polyangia > Fen-1088 > Fen-1088 > JADGRB01. Next base: position 1,809,446 of record CAWFVU010000002.1, read on the forward strand.
GCTCCAGCGAAAGTCGTCGGTGGCGACGATGCGTGAGGGTCCGTGCACCCCGGCGGGCTGCCGGCGGGAGACCGGATCCGGGCGGGGACCGACGCCGGGCAACAGATAGACGTAGTCGCTGCCGACCGGGGCCAGGGCGGCGGGGGCGCGCGCGGTGAAGACGCCGTTCGCGGCGCGCGACATGGGCAGCTCGGCGCGGACCTCGTCTCCGCCGGGAGCGAGCAGACGGACGGTCAGGGCGGCGGCGCGCGGCGCCCAGATCGAGAACGTGACCGTGCCGTCGGCACCCACCTCCGCCCCACGCGCGAGCCGCCAACTCATCCGGTCAAGATAACGCCTCCCGTGCCCTCTGCGCGCCGGGGTCGACCGCTGGACGCCAAGCCGCCAGTCGGCGAAGCTCCGGGGGTGAGCAAGGGGCCGGTTCCGTTCCTGCGTCACATTCCGCCCCACGCGCACGGGCGGCTGCTCACGGCGGGGGTGCTGGGGATCGCGACCGCGTTCCTGATCCCGGCGCGGCTGGGGATGGCGCTGCGCCTCCTCGCCGCCTGGGACGTCGCCGCGCTGGTGATGTCGAGCTTCGCCTGGATGATCTTCCTGAAGGCGGGCCCTCACGAGACCCACCAGCACGCCGGCGCCCAGGATCCTGGTCGCCGCGCCGTCAACATCCTGGTGATCCTCACCAGCTGCGTCTCCCTGCTCGCCACCGCCGTCATCCTCCGTCAGGCGCGCGCGCAGGCGCCCGACGTCCGCGACCTCTTCGTCGTGCTCTGCATCCTGGCCGTCGCCTGCGCCTGGCTCCTCACCCACAGCGCCTACGCCCTCCGCTACGCGCACCTCTACTACCGCGACGACGACGAAGGCGTCGGCGGTCTCACCTTCCCCGGCGACGCCAACCCCTGCTACCTCGACTTCGCCTACTTCGCCTTCACCATCGGCATGTGCTTCCAGGTCTCCGACGTCTCGGTCCCGAGCCGCCAGATCCGCCGCGCCGTCCTCGGCCACAGCGTGCTGTCGTTCCTCTACAACACCGCGATCCTGGCCACGGCGATCAACCTGGCGGTGGGCGTGTTTGGGTGAGCCGCCCCGCGCTCGACACCGTCAGCGCAGCTCGACGATGCTGACGCCGTCGCCGCCCTGGCGGGAGGTGCCGGGGGCCCAGCGCGCCACGTAGGGGGAGTCGTCGAGATAGGCGCGGACCCGCTTGCGCAGGGCGCCCGTGCCGTGGCCGTGAACGACGACCAGGTGGCTCTGGCCCGACAGCGCCGCGCGATCGAGCGCCGCCTCGACGGCAGCGAGCGCGTCGTCGCCCGTCTGTCCGCGCAGGTCGGCGGTCGGCGAGCTCCCCTGGGAGACGAGCGCCAGCGCGTCGTCGGCGGGACGCGCGTCGCGCGCCGGGGCGCCCGCCCCTTTGGTGGCGGCGGCCGCCGCGCGTGCCGCCTGGCGCGGCGGGCCGGCGATCGGCCGCAGCTCGTCGGCGCCGACCTCCACGGTCATCTTGCCGACGGTCACCTTGGCGCGGCCGCGCCCGTCCGGGAGCTGGGCGACGACGCCGTTCGCGCCGAGGCGTTCGACGCGCACGCGCGCCCCCAGCTCCAGCGTCGGCGTCTCGACGACGGCGGGCGCGTCGGGACGCGGGAGCTTGGCCAGCGCCTCGGCCCCGACGCGGGCCAGCTCCTCGCGTCCCGCCTCGGCGGCGCGCGCGGTTCCCCCCTCCTGCGCCCGGCGGACCACGCCGCGGATCTCCTCGCGCGCCTCGGCGATCGCCGCCTCGACCGCCTCCCGTGACCTGTGGCCGAGGTCGCGCTCGCGGCGGGCGAGCGCCTCCGCGGCCTCGCGCTGCGCATCGGCGGTCGCACGCGCGGAGGACTCGGCCTCGGCGAGCCGTTCGGCGTCGCGCCCGAGCGCCGCCTCGCGCGCCTCGAGCCGCGCGATCGCCGACTCGAGCCCCACGCTGGAGCCGCCCGCGAGCGTTCGCGCCCGTTCGAGCAGCGCCTCCGGCAGGCCCATCCGCGCCGCGATGTCGAAGGCATACGCCCGCCCCGGCGCGCCGACCGCCAGCCGGAACGTCGGGCGCAGCCGCTCGAGGTCGTACTCCATCCCCGCGTTGGCGAAGCGCGAATCGCTCTCGCCCAGCGCCTTGAGGCTGTCGTAGTGCGTGGTGATCACCGCCAGCACCGGCCGCTCCGCCAGCGTCTCGGCGGTCGCGCGCGCCAGCGCCGCGCCCTGATCCGGGTTGGTGCCGGCCATCAGCTCGTCGAGCAGCACCAGCGCGGAGCCGGAGACGGAGGCGTTCAGGATCTCGGCGACGTTCGCCAGGTGCCCCGAGAACGTCGACAGATCGCCCAGCACCGACTGCCGATCGCCGATGTCGGCCCGCACGGCGTCGAAGAACCCGACGCGACTGCCGGGCGCCGCCGCCACCAGCAGGCCCGCGCGCGCCATCAGCGCCGCCAGGCCGACCGTCTTCATGAGCACCGTCTTGCCGCCCGCGTTGGGGCCGCTGACGATCAGGACAGCCGCCGCGTCGCCGCCGAGCGCGACGTCGTTGGCCACCACCGCACCGGTCGCACCGGACGCGGCGTGGGCCAGCGCCAGCAAGGGGTGTCGCGCCGCCTTCAGGCGGACGATCGGCTCATCGACGATGGAGATCGCCGTCCCGCCGTAGGCGATCCCGAGGCGCGCGGCCGCCGCGAGGGCGTCGAGCGCGGCCAGCGCGGCCGCGCTCTTGCGCAACGCGGGCGCCACCACGGCGACGTCTGCCGTGAGCGCCTCGAGAATCCGCCGCGATTCACGCCGGATGTCGAGCTCGACGACCTTGAGCCGGTTGTTGGCCGACACCAGCGCCGTCGGCTCGATGAAGACCGTCTCCCCCGTCCGCGACGTGTCGTGCACGATCCCGAGCCCCAGCGACTTCGCGGAGGCCTTGAGCGGCAACACGAACCGCTCCGCGCGCACCGTGAAGAACTGATCCTGCAAAACGGAGATGTACTCCTCCGACCGCATCAGCTTCTCGATCGCGCCCCGCGCGTTCTCGGCGAGCCCCTTGCGCTCCTCGCGCAACCGGGCCAGCTCCGGCGACGCCGCGTCGCTGATCTCCCCCGAGGCGTCGAACGTCGTCCCGATCGTCCGCGCCAGCCCGCGCGGCGGATCGAGCTTCGCCGCCAATGCCGCGACCTCCGGCGTCGCCGGACGCGACCCGCCAATTCCCGGCGTCCCGACGAACGCCCGCCGCGCCCCCTCCGCGATGTCGGTCAGCACGGCGATCGGTCGAAGCTCGTCGGCCCCGAGCACGATCCCCTTCTCCGCCGAGGCGAGCGCCACCTCGATCTCGGGCGCCGCCAGCGACGGGAGCGACTCCCCTGCCCGCAGCAATCCGGCCAGCTCCGCCACCGCGGCCATTCGCCGCGTGGCCTCGCCGGCGTCGGCTGCCAGGGTGAGGCCGAGACAAAGCGCCCGCCCGGCGGCCGACTGCGCTTCGGCGGCCAGACGCTTGAGCAGCTCAGCCCAGTCGAGGACTTCGAGGAAACGGGATTCGGTCATCGGGACCCGCCGGGGAGACTAGCGCGCCCCGAGGCTCGCCGGCGCTACGGCTTGTCGACGATGATGATGAGGTCGCAGGGGAACTCGAGGTTGAGACTCGCCGAGGCCGCCTTGTACGTCGTGCACGCCGAGCCGAAGAGCTCGAGCTGGGTGTCGCTGACCATGTCCCAGCCTTCCGTGTTGTTCGGGTCGAGCGGGACCGGCGCGCCGTTGAGGAAGACGCCGCCCTCGCTCAGCTTGGTGCGATCGACCTTGATCGGGTGGTCGAGGGTCGAAAGGTCGACGACGCAGCTTATCGGAATGGTGTCGATCGCCGTCTGGATTTGCGAAACCAGGCTGCTGGTGCTGGTGTCGGTCGGCGTGAACGCGGTCGCCGTCCCGACCGTCGTGTAGCTCGCCAGCGAGGTCATTCCGGTCCGGCCGGCCGCGGTGAACAGGTTCTGCCAGTCCATGCCGGTGGTCATCGAACCGTTGCACTGGTACCAGAAGTCCGTCGCGGTCGTGGCGCCCGAGCCGGTGGGGATCCCGACCCCCTGCCCGACGCCCGCGTTGGCCAGGTTCTTGAGAACCTGCGGCTCGATCTGGTTGGGCGAGCTCGTGTCGGGGATGCCGACCACCAGCGTCCCGATGCTGGGCGTCTGGTTGTAGAGATCCTGAACCAGATAGGTGATGGCGTCCGCCGGGCAGAGCGGGTTCCCGTCGTCGCAGAAGTCGGTCTCGCTGTCGGTCACCAGCATCACGTACTTCGGCCCGAGGTCGGGGTCGGCCTGGAGCGTCGCCTTGACCATCGCCAGGGCGGCGTACATCGGCGTGTCCGCCTTTGCATTGTTCGGCAGCGGACCCCACATGTCGTAGTTCATTTTGATCTGGTCGTAGTTGTTGAGCGCGGGCGCGACCTGCTGGTATTGGAGCGCGCACGAGCCGCTGGCGTGGGTGCCGACGAAGGCGGCGATCCCGAACCGCACACTTCCCTGGAGCTGCATGACCACCTGCTCGACGGCCGGTCGCAGGTTGAAGAAGACCCCGGTCGTCGGACTGTCGAACTCGCTGCCGGAGAGATCGACCAAGATGAAGACCGTCGAGTTGCTCGGCACGTGCATCAGCTTGTCCGCCATGCAGCCGCCGTCCTGGCTGATCATCCCGCCGGTGCCGGTCGTGACGATGTCGCCGCCGCCGCCCCCGTCGCCGCTGGTGACGAGGACACCGCCGGTGCCGTGGCTGCCGCCCGAGCCCCCCTGGCCGGTGCCATTGCCGCTGCCGCCGGTGCCGGCGAGGCTCGCCGACACGCCTGCCTTGCAGCCGAACGCGCCGACCAGAAGCGCGCTGCAACCGGCGATCAGAATCGGCGCAAGCGCGCGTCCAAAGGCGGGTCTAAGACAAGCGAAGTGAGTCACGGGGCCTCCTGGAAAAACACTTACATTATCACGAGCCCGCCGCCAAGGTCGTTGGGTCACGCCGCTGGCGCGGTCCCGTCGCGGCGGTCCGCGGCTGGGCTGGACGCAGGGCTGCCGCGGTCGGTCAGGGTCGCCGGAGGCCTCCGGGCCCGCTGGCCGGCGACCGCCGTCGAACGGCCCGACACGTGCGCCGTTCGGGATGGCTTCTCAGCTTTCGCTCGTGTTATTTTGGGCGCTTCCTAACGGGGGGCGGTGGCCGAGTAAATTTAATGAAGTCCTTTCTTTCGATCGCAGCAGCAGTCTTGTTGGCCGGGGCCTTGGCCGGATGCGGAGGTGGCGGCGGTCACCCGGTGCACACCGAAGGCGGCGTCAGCGACCGTCCCGACATGATGAAGGTGGTCCCCCACCCCGACGGTGGGATCATCGACGGCGGTGGTGACGCGACCACCACCAATACCTGCGGGGCGAATGGCCCGGCGCTGGGTCTCGGCGACGCCTGTAAATGCGACGCCGAGTGCGGAAGCAATCATTGCGTCGACGGGCTCTGCTGCAACAGCGCCTGCTCGGGCGGATGCCAGACGTGCGCGGAGACCAGTCCGCCGGGCACCTGTCTCGCCCGGGCGGCCAATTCGGCTCCCCGCAAGGCCTCCGATTGCGTGATGGACTCGCCGTCCAGCTGCGGGCTGAACGGGCTCTGCGATGGTGCCGGCTCCTGCCAGAAGTACCTCGGCAACACCTGTGTGGGCGGCACCTGCAGCGGCGACTCGGTGCTGGGCGCCTTCGCCTGTGACGGCTCGGGGGTTTGCAAGGCGGGCGTCACGCAGATGCTCTGCCTCCCGTACAGCTGCGACACGACGACGGGGACGTGCTTCCAGTCCTGCACCTCCGCGCAGGGGGGCCAGTGCGACCCGCAGCACTCGTGCGACCTCAGCACCGGGAGCTGCGGCAAGGTCGGCATCGGCGCGCACTGCAGCGGCGACGGCGACTGCATCTCGGGCAACTGCGCGGACAGCGTCTGCTGCAACATCGCCTGCAAGGGCGCCTGCGTCGCGTGCAACCTCCCCGGCCGGCTCGGCGCCTGCTCGGCGATCGACCCTGGCAAGCCCGACCCGCGCGCCGTTTGCAAGGATCAGGGGGCGGCGAGCTGCGGCCACAACGGGACCTGCGACGGCTTCGGCGGCTGCGCCAACTACGCCCGCGACACCCAGTGCCTCGAGCCGTCGTGCACCGGCAACCGCCTCAACACGGCGGGGACCTGCGACGGTCTCGGCAGGTGCCGGGACGCCCGGCGTCCAGGACTGCCATCCGTTCCGCTGCGTCAACGGCGCCTGCACCAAGTCCTGCCAGTCGGTGGACGACTGCGACCAGGGAACCGCCTGCCTCCCCGGGACGACGGGCACCGGCATGATGACCTGCGGCCCGAAGCCGCTCGGCGCCAGCTGCCAGGCCGCCAGCGAATGCTCCAGCAACTTCTGCGTCGACAAAGTCTGTTGCCAGAGCGCCTGCACCGGCACCTGTCAGTACTGCGCCCTGCCGACCTCGCCCGGCTTCTGCATGACCGTCGCCGCCGACAACGTCGATCCGCGCGGCCTCTGCCAGGACAAGGGAGCCGCCTCCTGCGGAACCAACGGCAAGTGCGACGGCACCGGCAGCTGCGAGACCTACGCCCAGGGAACGGTCTGCGCCAACGAGACCTGCCAGAGCGGCGTCTTCACGGCGGCGTCGACGTGCAACACGACCGGCCAGTGCGTCGCCCCCGACTCGCGCCCCTGCGCCCCCTTCATCTGCAACGGCAACGAGTGCTTCAACGTCTGCGGGACCAGCGACCAGTGCAAGGCGCCCAACACCTGCAACGCGATGAACCTGTGCGGGCTGAAGGGTCCGGGCGCCGTCTGCGCGAGCACCACGGAGTGCCAGTCGGGGCTCTCCTGCGCGCAAGGTTACTGCTGCAACTCCCCCTGCGCCGGGGCCTGCCAGTCGTGCGCCCTCCCGGGCTCGGTCGGGGTCTGCACCAACGTTCCTGTCAACCAGGTCGACCCGTCCGCGCAGTGCGTGGACAAGCTGGCCCCCTCCTGCAACACCAACGGAAAGTGCGACGGCAACGGCAGCTGCCAGCTCTACGTGCAGGGGACGACCTGCCTCGGGTCGACCTGCCCCGGCGGGACCTCGACCTTCACCGGCACCTCGACCTGTGACGGCGCCGGCAAGTGCGTGACCCCGAACGCCGCCCCCTGCTTCCCGTACCAGTGCGGCACGAACATCTGCAAGAACTCCTGCACCGCCAACTCCGACTGCGCCTCCCCGGCGGTCTGCATCAACGGCTCCTGCGGTCTCAAGCCGGCCGGACAGGCCTGCGTGACGGCCGCCGAGTGCTCGTCGGGGTTCTGCTCGCAGTCGGTCTGCTGCGCCACCGCCTGCACCGGCGCCTGCCAGTCCTGCGCGCTCACCACCGCGCCCGGGACCTGCAGCAACGTCCCGAACGGGACGGCCGATCCGCAGGCGACCTGCCACGATCAAGGGAACACCACCTGTGGCACCGACGGCTTCTGCGACGGCAGCGGGGCCTGCCGGCTGTACGCGGGCGGGACATCCTGCGCGGCCCCCTCCTGCCCGGCCAGCGGCACGACGTTGACCTCGGGCCGCACCTGCGACGGAAAGGGAACCTGCCAGCCGGCGACGACGATCCCCTGCGCTCCCTACGCCTGCAACGGCAGCACGGCCTGCAAGGCGGCCTGCGGGGTGGACACCGACTGCCAGACGCCGACCTTCATCTGCGATCCGAAGACCGGCCTTTGCGGCACCAAGCACCGCCTCGGCCAGTCCTGCGCGGTGTCGTCCGACTGCCTGACGGGCAACAGCTGCGTCGACGGCGTCTGCTGCAGCGCCACCGCCTGCGCGACCTGCCAGGCCTGCAACCTCACGGGCAGCGCGGGAAATTGCGCGAACGTCCCGGCCAGCAGCCTCGAGCCGCACGGCCTTTGCGCCGCCAGCCCGCCCTGCGGCAACACCAGCGCCTGCGACGGCGCGGGGAAGTGCCAGCTCGGCGGCACCGGCGTCTCCTGCGGCACGGCCACCTGCAGCGGCTCGACCTTCACGCCGGTCTCGCACTGCAACGGCACGGGGGCCTGCGCGGCGCCCGTCTCCTCGACCTGCCCCGGCGGCTTCGTCTGCGACACGAGCAACGCGACCTGCAAGACGGCCTGCACGCTCGACAGCGACTGCGTCGCGCCGCTCACCTGCCAGGGATCGGGCTCGACCAAGAGCTGCGCGCTCAAGCCGAACGGTCAGACCTGCGCCTCGGCCAACCAGTGCATCAGCGGTTTTTGCACCGACGGCGTCTGCTGCGGCAGCGGCCCCTGCGGCACGTGCAAGGCCTGCAACATCAACGGGGCCGGGAGCTGCGCGGCGATCCCGGCGGGGACGACCGCACCGAGCGGTCAGTGCGGCGCGAACGGCACCTGTGGCAACACCGGGAGCTGCAACGGCGGCGGCGCCTGCACGCAGGCGGCGACCACGCGTGAGCTGCGCGGCGGCGTCCTGCACCGGCACCACGTTCACGCCGACGGCGTTCTGCTCAGGAGGCGGCAGCTGCTCCGCCGCCACGACCTCCAGCTGTGCCCCCTACGTCTGCGGCGGCGCCAGCTGCAAGACCACCTGCAACGTCGACGGCGACTGCGTCCCCGCCGGCGGCAACAACAGCTACTGCACCGGCACCGGCGGAGCCTGCCTCGCGGTCAAGGCGATGGGCGTCGCCTGCTTCTCCAACCACGAATGCGGCAGCGGGAATTGCATCGACGGCGTCTGCTGCGGCAGCGCGAGCTGCCCGACCTGCCAGGCCTGCAACGTCACCGGCAGCGCCGGCACCTGCGCCAACGTGGCCAACACCGTCACCGAGCCGCACGCCCGCTGCGGCGCCAACGGCACCTGCGGCAACACCGGCGCCTGCAACGGCGCCGGCGCCTGCACGCAGGCGGCGACCAGCGTGAGCTGCGGCGCCGCGTCGTGCAGCGTCACCACCTTCACGCCGACCGCCTTCTGCTCGGGCAGCGGCACCTGCTCCACCCCCACGACCGCCAGCTGCGCGCCGTACGTCTGCGGCGGAACGAGCTGCAACAACTCGTGCAGCGGCGACACCCAGTGCGTGCCGAGCGGCGGTAACAACACTTACTGCACGGGGACCAACGGCAGCTGTCTGCCGGTCAAGTCGCTCGGCGTGGCCTGCCTCTCGAACCACGAGTGCGGGAGCGGAAACTGCGTCGACGGCGTCTGTTGCAGCACCGCGAGCTGCGGGACCTGCATGGCCTGCAACGTCGCCGGCAGCCCCGGCACCTGCGCCAACGTGGCCAACACCGTCACCGAACCGCACGCCCGCTGCGGCGCCAACGGCACCTGCGGCAACACCGGCACCTGCAACGGCGCCGGCGCCTGCACGCAGGCCGGCACCAGCGTGACCTGCGCGGTCGCCTCGTGCAGCGGGACCACCTTCACCCCGGTGGCGTTCTGCAACGGCGCCGGCGCCTGCTCCGCCGCCTCGACGTCCAGCTGCTCCCCTTACCTCTGCAGCGGCTCGAGCTGCAGCAATTCGTGCAACGCCGACACCGACTGCGTGAACATCACGGGCAACAACAACTACTGCACCGGCACCAACGGGAGTTGCCTCCCGGTGAAGTCGAACGGCGTGGCCTGCCTCACCAACCACGAGTGCGGCAGCAGCTTCTGCGTCGACGGCGTCTGCTGCGCGAGCAACAGCTGCGGGACCTGCATGGCCTGCAACGTCTCGGGGAGCCTCGGCTCCTGCGGCAACGTCGCCAACAACGTCACCGACCCGCACGCGCGGTGCACGCCCGCCGGCACCTGCGGCAACACCGGGGCCTGCAACGGCAGCGGCGCCTGCCAGCAGCAGCCGACCACCGTGATGTGCAGCGCCCCGACCTGCAGCCTGGGCACCGCCACGCTGGCGTCCTTCTGTTCGGGAGCCGGCAGCTGCCCGGCGGCGATGACCGCCGGCTGCGGCGACTACGTGTGCGGCACGACCAGCTGCAAGACCAGCTGCGCCTCCGACAGCGACTGCGTCGGCACCGACTACTGCACCTCGACCGGCACCTGCACGCCGCGAAAGGCGCTGGGCAAGAGCTGCGGGTCCGGTGACGAGTGCGGCAGTGGCTTCTGCGTCGACGGTGCCTGCTGTATGACCAACGGCTGCGGGACCTGCCAGACGTGCAACCTGAACACCACCAGCGCCGGCACCTGCTCGGCGATCCCGTCCGGCCAGCCGGCGCCGTCCGGCCAGTGCACCGCGGGCGCGACCTGCGGCAACACGGGCCTCTGCAACGGCGCGAGCGGCTGTCAGCAGAGAGCGAACGGGTTCAGCTGCGGCAGCACCTCGTGCGTGGCCAACTCATCGCAGTTCACGGCCGCCCCCACCTGCAATGGCAGCGGGAGCTGTGTCACCCCGAGCCCCACCACCTGCGGGGGCGGGACCCTCAAGTGCACCTCCAGCGGTTGTCCGAGCGGCGGGTGTAGCCTCGATACCGACTGCCTCAACGGCTATTACTGCAACGGGGGCAGCTGCGTCGCTCAACAGACGACCGGCAGCTGCACGAGCGGCGATCAGTGCACCACAGGCAACTGCACGAACGGATTCTGCTGCAATGTCTCCGCCTGCCCGACCTGCCAGACCTGCGGCGCCAGCGGCCTCTGCGTCCCGCTCCCCTCGACGACGGTCTGCGCGAGCTCCTGCGCCCTCGGCAACATCTCCCTCACCCAGAACTTCTGCGACTCGGGCGCCTGCAGCCTCATTCCTGTGGTCACCCTCTGTCCCATGTTGATCTGCGACCCAAGCCTCCCGACCTGCCAGTAAGCGCGCAGGGCCGAGAAGCGCCCTTCGCAGCGGAGTCGGGGCTCGCCCAAAGAGGCGGCGGGGGCGTGGTGTCTCTCTGCCGCGAGCCCGCAGGCCGCTCTGATCGTTCGCGGCCGAGGATTCCTTCTCCGCGAGCGGCAGAGAGACACCACGCCCCCGCCGCCCCTCGCCGGAAGTGCCGAGCGAAGCGCAACGGACAGAGGGAAGTCAGCGGACGAGGTTGCGGAGGAGGAGGCGCAAGTTCTGGAGGTCGATCGGCTTTTCGACCCGGGCGTTCGGAATGCGTTCCAGGAACTCGCGCGCGCGCGGCGTGAAGGCGCCGCCGCTCACGAACACCATCCGGGAGGCCTGCTCGGGGGCCACCTTCTCGAGCTCGGCGAAGAGGTCCATCCCCGTCATCTCGGGCATCATCAGGTCACACAGGATCAGCGCGTAGCGCTCGCCGGTCCGCAGCCGCTCGAGCGCCTTGCGCGCGTCGCCGACGCAGGTGACGTTGTACTCGGCCGACAGCGAGCGGCGCAGCGCCCCCAGGATCATCGGCTCGTCGTCGATGACCAGGAGCCGCCCCCCCTGCGCGGCGACCTCGGGTGTGGGGGCGTTCACCAGCTCGCTCGGCGAGTCCATGACGGCTGGTGGTAGCGTTACCCGAAAAGTGCTGCCGCGGCCAATCTCGCTTTCGACCCGCACCTCGCCGCCGAGCGCGCTCAAGATGCCGCTGCAGATCCAGAGGCCGAGCCCGGTCCCCTCGCTCGCCGTCTTGGTGGTGAAGAAGGGATCGAAGATCCGCTCGCGGATCTCGAGCGGAATCCCCATTCCGCTGTCGCGCACCTCGACGATGGCGCGGCCGTTTCCGTCGGTCCGCGTGGTCACCCGGATCTCGTTGCGCTCCGTCTCCCCCTCGGGGATGGCGTGCGCCGCATTGAGGAGGAGGTTGAGGAAGACCTGGCCGAGCCGCGACTCGTTCCCCTCGACCATCGGCGTGTCGCCGTAGTCCTTCACCAGCCGGGCGCGGTGCCGGATCTCGTTCCAGGCGATGTTGATCGACGAATCGAGGACCCGCCGAATGGCGACCGGACCGCTCTGCTCCTCGTCGCCGCGGGCGAACACCCGCAGGTCACGCACGATGTTGCGGACCCGCTCGGCCCCCTGGCGCGCCTCGGTGAGCGCCTCGCTGGTCTCGTCGAGCACGTGCGCCGGGCCGCCGCCCGCCGCGCTCCGGGAGAGGCGCGACGCCACCGTGGTGATCTGATGGCGGGCGAAGTCGATGTTGGCCACGATGTACGCGAGCGGATTGTTGATCTCGTGCGCCACCCCCGCCGCCAGCGTCCCGACGGCCGCCATCCGTCCGGCGAAGATGAGCTGGTTCTCCATCCGTTTGCGGTCGGAGAGGTCGCGGATGAAAAAGTAGTGCCCCTTGAGAATCGGACGGCTCGGGTTCGGCTCCAGCACCGGCACGATCGACAGCTGCATCTCGAACGTCGCCCCGTCGGCGCGAACGCCCAGCACCTCGCGCTCCACCTTTTCGGCGACAGCGCGCAGATCGCCCCCCAGCGCCGCCCGGTCCTCGGCGGCGATGAGCGCCTCCCAGCTTCCACCGATCGCTTGCTCGGCGGGCACCCCCACGAGGCGCGTGAAGGCGCGGTTGACGGAGACCACCCGGCCGTCGAGGTCGATCCGGCAGATCCCCTCGGCGGCGTCCTCCAGCGCAGCGCGCAGCTCGCGCACCTGCTCCTCCAACCGCGCCACGACCACGTCCGCGGCCCTCACCGTCGCCAACGGACCCTCCATGCGACGCGCCGAAGCTCCCTCACGCGCTGCAGAATATCAGTCGCCAAGAAGGCAAGGGTAGTTACTTTTTTGCAGGCGAGAAAACCTGCAAGTTACCGTTTGAACACGCTCGAGCTCGCCTGGCGGCCGCCGACGCTCCAGCTGGAGCCACCCCGACCACCATCGAGGATCTCGGATGCCCGCTGGCGAACCCTCGGATCCGGATCTCGGCGCGCCGCCTCCTTGATGAACGGCATGGCCGGGGCGCCCAGGCTTCGCAGAAGCGACTGCGCGCGCTGGTAGCCGCGATCGCTGACCAGCGACCGAATGGCGCCACGAATGAGATCGCCGTCCGTCTTGAGCTCGGGATTCAATCGCACCGCCGTCTGGGCGGCCCCCAGCCCCTCCGACCACCGGCGTTGATCGAAATAGATCGTCGCCAGCAGGTACGGGGCATCGGCGTCGGCGGGCTTCTCGGCGTGAAGTTGATCGAGAAGCTCGATCGCTTTCGGCGATTGGCCGGCCGCAACCAGCTGCCGCGCCTGTTCGATCCTCGGGTCCTCGGCGGCCGGCGCCCGCGGAGCGGACGGCGCAACGTCGGCTGTCCCGTGTGGCCCCGTGGACGGCGCCGCAGGACCAGCCCCGGGGGAAGCCACGACGTGCGAGCCGGGCGCGGTAACCACCTCGGCGGGCTCACCGACCTTGCGCCGCAGCCCCCGACCGAGGGAGAGCGCCACCATCACCACCAGGACGAAGCCGCCGAGAACCATCCAGGCCGTACGCCGATGGCCGGGCGCCGGGGCCTCCGGCACGACGTCCGCCGGCACGCCTGCCGGCTCGGCGCCGAGCCGGCGGCGGACGGCGGAGACCGTGTCGACCGTGGTCTTGGCGGGGACCCGCGCGGCCTTCGCCCGCGCAGGGGGAGCCGACGGGGACGGGGAGGCCGATGGCGCCGGGGTGGGCGACGGCGCGGCAGCGGGCCGAGCGCCCCCCTGGGCTTCGGGCGTCGCGGCGAGCGCGGTGGCGAATTCGCCCGCCGACTGGAACCGGTCCTCCGGAAGCTTGGACAGCGCCTTGCCGAGCAGCGACTCCAACTCCTTGGAGTATCCCGCCTGGGGCGCAACCTCACGCAGGAGAGGCGGCGGCGCATCGCGGTGCATGAAGATGAGCTCGCCCACGTTCTCCGACTGGAACGGTTTGCGGCCGGCGAGGATCTCGAACAGCACCACGCCGACGGCGTAGAGATCGGTCCGGGCGTCGACGGCGCCACCCCCTCCCGACTGCTCAGGCGACATGTAGCTCGGCGTGCCGACCGCCATCCCGGCGGTCATCGCCGGCCCGTCGCGCAGCTTGGCGAGCCCGAAGTCGAGGATCCGCAGATGCTCCTCGAGGCCCCCCTCGCCGCTCAGGATCAGGTTCTCGGGCTTGAGGTCGCGGTGGACGATCCCCTGCGCGTGCGCGTGCGCCAGCCCCGATAGCAGCTGCGTCGCGATCTTGAAGACGCGCGGCAACGCGAGCGGTCCCGAGAGCATCACCTCGCGCAGCGTCCGCCCGGTGACGAAGTCCATCACCAGGTAGGGCGCCCCCTCGATGCCGAAGTCGATCACCGAGACGCAGTGGGGGTGCGCGAGCCGGCTCATCGCCTTCGCCTCGTTCTCGAAGCGAGAGAGAAAAGCCTTCTGCGCGGCGATCCAGGGGTGCAGGAACTTCACCGCCACCGGCCGTCCCAGCTGGACGCGCTCCCCCTGATAGACGACGCCCATCGCGCCCGACGCGATCTTGGAGAGGATCCGGTACCGACCCTGCAGCACGTTGCCGATGCGGGGGTCGGGCGGCGAAGGAGCTTCGACGTCCACCGCCGCCGAGCGTATCACGCGCGCGGGGCCGGGCGGCAACCGTCGCTACTGCAAGAGCTCGGACTGCCCTTTGTGAAGAACGCCGTGCTTGAGCAGGAAGTCCCGCACGGCGCGGTTGACCAGCAGGACGTCGGCGCCGTCGAACTGGCCGTGTCCCCCCTTCTTCAGCGGGAAGAGCTGGTTGGCCACGCCGGCGCGACCGAGCGCCTCGTGCAGGCGTTGCGCCTGGGCAAACGGCACGACCGGATCGGCCTCGCCGTGTGCGGTGAAGATCGGGGGCGCCCCCTTCTTCACGTAGGTGATGGGCGAGACTCGCCGCGCCAGCGCCGCGGGATCGGGGGCGGTGCCGATCCAACCGACCGCAAAGTCGCGCGCGCTCGGCGCCGCCAGCAGGGCACCGACGTCGATGACGCCAAAGAAATTGATCACCGCGGCCACCTTGAGCGGCTCGTCGCCCGGACAGAGGCCGTCGAAGCCGGCCGTCGGCGGCGCCAGCGCCGCCATGAGCGCCAGGTGCGCCCCCGCCGAGCTGCCCACCAGGATCAACCGATCGACGTCGAGCCCGTACTGCTTGGCGTGGCGGACGACCCACCGGAGCGCACAGCGGCTGTCCTGCACGGCCGCGGGCGCGGTGGCGACGCGCGCCAGCCGGTAATCGACGTTCGCCACCGCGAATCCCATCGCCAGGTAGGGGAGCACGTCGAGCGCGATCTCGTCCTTGTCACCGCTCACCCAGCCGCCGCCGTGAAACAGCAGCGCGACCGGCATCGGATCGCGCGGGCGGCGCGGCAAGTAGAGATCGAGCGTCCCGTTCCAACCGCCGACCGACAGGTAGAGGAGGTTCGGCTCGACCCGGTAGTGCGTGGCGATGAGGACCGCCGTGTCGAGCGGGCCGGACGGGCGGACCTCGGCGCGCGCGGGCAGCCCGACAGCGACACCGGCAGCCAGCACAACCAACGCGAGGCTGCTGGGCAGGGCCGCGTACACTGAACGAATCAACCTTTGCATCTTTAGGTGAACCAACCTGTTTGACAAGGGCGTCTCCCGCCCGGAAACTCGGCTCGTGACCGAAAAAGCACACTGCGGTGGGGTTTTGGTCGTCGACGACGATCCCGATATTCGCGACTCGCTGCGAGAGGTGCTGGAGGACGAAGGGTACGACGTCTCCTGCGTCGGCAACGGGCAGGAGGCGCTCGATCACCTCAAGGCGGCTTCTCCGCGCCCCTGCGTGATCCTCCTCGACCTGATGATGCCGGTCATGGACGGATGGCAGTTCCGCAAGGAGCAGAAGCTGCATCCCGAGATCGCCGACATCCCGCTGGTCGTCATCACCGCGACGGGCAAGCGTCCGGTTCTGGTCGACGCCGCCGAGCTGGTGATGAAGCCGCTGGATCTCAATCGCCTGTTCGAGGCGGTCCAGCGCTACTGCGACTGACGCCCGGCGCCGGCCCCATCTCTTACAGAGTGACTCTGTGGCGGGCGAACAGGTCCCGCCTACATGCCGCCGAGGAACTTCCACTCGTCACCCTCTTTGGCGAGCAGGAAGCGATGGTAGTCATTGACCCGACGGTAGCGATCGCCCGCCTCGGGCGCGGCGATCTCGAACGACCCGTCGACGAAGACCTCGACCTCCGCCTCGGTGCCGGTCACGCGGATGTTGCGGTACTCGATGTCGTAGCGGAGCGACTTGACCCTCGGCAGCTGCTTCTCGAGCACGCGCTTGAGGCCGTCGTAGCCATAGTCGTCGTCGGAGCGGGGCGTCCCGGAATCCTCGAAATACTTCGGTGAGGCGAGCGCCAGCAGCCCCACCACGTTGCGCTGCATGAGCCGCCGCCGGTACTCCTCGACGGTCTCGATGATCTTTCGGTTCTCCTCGCTCCGGACGATCTCGGTGCCGGGGAAGTATTCGCGGTGCGCGCAGCCCCCCGCGAAGCTCGCGCCCAGGGCGATCGCCACCACCGCCATCGCCATCGCTGATCCGGAACGCGCGTGCTGTCGACTGATCATGAGCCCGTTGGCAGGCTGCACGAAACGTTCCAGGGTTTGGCCCCGAATTGTCGTGCGCTCTGCCGGCACGTTCTGCCGCTTCGTCGCGCGTTCCAGGAAGGTCGTGCCAGTTTGGCAAGCCGGGCGTCGCCTAGCCCTTTGACCGTAACCGGGATCTGCGATAGTGACGGTGTCACGACCATGGGTGATCTCCCTGAGCACGCACGAGAATTTCCCCGGTTCGAGGTCAACGCCTACGTCGACTACACCGGGAACGAGGTGCTCCTCTTCCACCGCATCCAGAACATCTCGCTCGGAGGGGTCTGCATCCAGACCTCGGGCGTCGAAGAGGTCGGAACGATGGTCGATCTGGTCCTCAACTTCCCCGAGCTCGACGCCTCCATCGCCGTGACCGGCGAGGTCGTCTGGGCCAACCGGGAGCCCCCGATGGACATGGGGATCCGCTACGTCGACCTCGACGAGGAGCGCAAAGACACGCTCCGCAAGTACATCAACATGGTGAGAAAGTAGCCCGCACGCGTCGGGCATAGACGGCTCTGCCCGTTCGGAGCCCATCGCGGGAGGTACGGAACCCTTTGAGGGTTCCGTGATTGCTCAGAGAGCGAGCAGGCCGTCGGCGGCGTCGAGGTGGACGCGGACGCTGGCCAGGCGGGCGAGGTAGCGCTGGAAGCGCTTCCCTGGGGCGGCCCCGGCGCCCTGCTTGAGGTGGACGTCGGTGATGCGGGTGACGGCGAAGCGGCAGGCGGCGAAGCGGAGCTCGGCGCCGAAGGCGGCCCGTTCCTCGGCGCTCGGCGGTCGTGATCCGACGTAGGCGTCGATCAGCGCCCGCGTGATCTCCGGGTGGAAGTCGTCGCGGCCGAAGCCGAACGCCAGCACCGTCACCGCGAGGTCATAGGCGAGGCGCCCCCACGACGCCTGCTCGAAGTCGAGCAGCGCCGAGAGCCCCTCGCCCGCCGTCGGCAAGAAGAGGACGTTGTCGACGAACAGATCGCCATGAATGAGGCCCATCGGCAAGCCCGGCGCGCGCTCGGCCGCCAGACCGCCGAGCTCGGCCCTCAGGATCGTCGCGGAGGGAACCAGCTCGGGGCGGGCGAGCGACGCGATGTGCGCCAGGCGGCGGTCGATCTCCTCCGGCTCGTAGCGGCCGGGGCGGCGGTCGGAAAAATCAGCGCCCGCGCGGTGGAGATCGCCGAGCGCCGCGCCGACCGCCGTCGCGTGAGCGGGCGTCAGCTCGTCGCGGTCGAGCGTCCGTCCGGGCACCCAGGGAAAGAGCGAGACGATCTGCTCCCGCCACAGGACGAACGGCTGACCGGTCGCCGAGGTGAGCGGCGCCGGCGTGGGGACGCCGCGGGCGGCGACGTGGGCGACGATGGCCGCCTCGCGCTCGACGTCGTCCAGCGACTTGCCTTCGTTGATCCGCAGAAAGACCGCCCCACCCTCCGTCTCGACCCGGACGTTGGTGTTGATGGTGCCGACCGGGATCGGCTGGTGCATCCGGTAGCCGTCGACGCCGAAGTCGCGGAGGATTGCGCGGACGTCGCCCGCGCCGAGCCGCCGCCACTCAGCCATGTGCCGCGTGCGCGACCGCGTCTTCGAGCGCGCCCAGGAAGCGCGCGAAGAGCGCCTCCTCGGCGGCCAGCAGCGGCTCCAGCCGGCGCGGCCAGTCGGCAAGATTGGCGTCGAGTCCGGCCGCCATCTCGTCCAGGTGGCGGTCCTCGTCCTTGGTGATCGCCGCGACGGAGAACCCGGCCTCGTGCGCCTTCAGCATCCGGTCATAGACCGGGTAGAAGACCTGCGCGCGCACCTCGACCGCCGCGCTGGTGAGGAGGTAGTTCGCCTCCGCGCGCTCGCCGGCCGGAAGATCGCCGAGCGCCTCCTCGGCGCGGTGGTCGAGCGCCTGGAGATAGTTCTCCGCCGCGTCGCCGGCCAGGGTCGCGCCGGCCGCGAAGGTCCCGACGTCGACGCCGCTCGCCTGGCCGAGCGCGGCCGCCGCCTTCTTGAGCCGGAGCGTGTGCACCGCCTCGTCGAGGATGTGCTGGATCCCGTCGAGGTCGAGCCGCTCGGCGCGCCGGCTCTTCAGGATCTTGCGGACCCCGACGTACTCGAGGCGGGCCAGCGTGTTGACGAACCGCGCGTGCAGCCTGGGATCGGGGACGATCCGTTCGAGCAGGCGCTCGGTGCGGGCGGCGTTTTGATGGGTTGCGGATGCTTCGACATACCTGCGCATCGACCGGCGAAGACTATGCGGACTTGACGGCGTGACGCAACCCTTGGTCTAGTCACCTGGGATGGCGGCGTCGGAAGTCAATCAACTGGTCGAGAAGCACCTGTCGCTGGTGCAGGCGATCGCCCGCAAGGTGAAGAAGACGCTCAACGCGTCGATCGAGCTCGACGATCTGGTCGGCTATGGCTC
The DNA here is from genome assembly GCA_963819375.1 of uncultured Pseudomonadota bacterium. Taxonomy (GTDB): domain Bacteria; phylum Myxococcota_A; class Polyangia; order Fen-1088; family Fen-1088; genus JADGRB01. The sequence continues at coordinate 1,828,283 of CAWFVU010000002.1, forward strand.
GAAGGGGCTGGTCGAGGCGGCGGAGCGCTTCGACGCGCGCCACGGCGTGGCGTTCACGACCTTCGCCTACTACCGGATCCGGGGCGCCATCTACGACGGCCTGCGCGCCATGGGCTGGTACTCGCGCGCCGACTACGCCCGCTACCGCGCCGAGGAGCGCGCCAATGAGTACCTCCGCAACCGCGCCGACCGCGAGGGAGCAGGACAGGCCCAAAGTGGAGGAGCCGGCGCGGCGGGCAGCCCGACCGCCAGCGAGGCGGCCACATTGGCCGAGGTCCACGAGATCCTGTCGAGCGTCGCCACGGTGCACATCACCTCGCTGGAGGCCGCCTCGAGCGTCCCCGACGAGAGCCTGCCGGCCGCGGACGTGGCCGTCGACAGCCACCGGATGTCGCACCGGGTGCGCCAGGCGGTCGCGGCGCTCCCTGAAAAGGAGCGGCGCCTGATGGAGCTCTACTACTTCGCCGACAAGAACCTGGAAGAGGCCGGCGCCGCGCTGGGGCTCTCCAAGTCGTGGGCCTGCCGGCTCCACGCCCGGGCCGTCGATCTGCTTCGCGACGCCATGGACGAAGGGGAGCCCTCCTAGCAACCGCGCGCGCTGGGCGGCCGATGCCCCCCCATGCGCATCGCTCCCGCCTCGCCCGGAAGGTCTGCCGCCCCACCCGCGCCGCGAGCCTCGGCGGCGGCGAAGAAGTTCACCGCGGTGCTCGACGAGGCATCGCCCGTCGCTCCCGCGAGCCCCGCGACGGTTGCGCCGGAGTCGAAGGCGCCGAGCCCGACTCCGGCGGTCACGAAGCCGGCCCGAGCGACGACCCCGCTTCGGGCGATGCTCGAGCGAACCGTCGGCGCCGAAAAGCAGGTCGACGTCCTCCTCGAGGCTGCCGCCCGCGGCAAGACCTTCTCGCCTGCGCAGCTCCTGGCGATGCAGGCGACGGTGGCCAGATATTCGCAGACGGTCGAGGTGGTCTCGCGTGTCGCCGATCGGTTGGTGGGCGCCGTCAAACAGACGATGGGGACCCAGGTCTGACCGGTCTTCTCGCGGGTCTCGGGCGTGCATTTTCATGTTATGACGCGCCCATGAGGCGGCGGGGGTTTGCGGCAAGGTGGCTGTGGGTGGCGGTGATCGCGACGACGGCCGCCTGCTCGACCAACATCCTGCACGGGATCGACGAGCGAGCCGCCAACGACGCGACGGCCGCGCTGGAGCGCGCCGGAATCGGCGCCGAGAAGCTGCCCGACGAGGGGGCTTCAACTGGCAGCGGCGCGAGCTACACCGTCCGCGTCGCGCACGGCGACGGGACCCGCGCGGTCGATCTGCTGGCCGCGCTCGGCCTGCCGCGCGACAAGCGCCGCGGCTTCGCCGAGACCTACGGCCAGCCGAGCTTGATCCCGACGCCGTCCGAGGAGCGCGCCCGCTACCTCGACGCCACGGCCGGCGAGATCGAGCGGACGCTCGAGACGGTCGACGGCATCGTGAGCGCGCGCGTCCATCTGGTGCTGGAGGAGACCGACCCGCTGGCGATCGACGGCAAGCCGAAGAGCGCGGCCCGCGCCGCCGTCCTGCTGAAGGCGCGGCCTGGCGCCGCCCCGATCGCGGCGGCCGACGTCCAGAGGCTGGTCGCGGGGAGCGTGGCCGGCCTCGACGCGACCGCCGTCAGCGTGGTGGTCACCGCCGCCGCCGATCCCGGCGAGGCGACGGCGGCGGCGCTGGCGCCGCTCGGTCCCTTGCGCCTGTCGCCCGGCACGCGGCCGCTGCTCGTCGGCGCCGTGGTGGCCGTCCTGCTGGTGTTGGCCCTGCTGGCGACGCTGCTGCTGGTCACCGCCCGGCGCCTGGCCGCGCTCGAGCGCGCCAGCGAAAACGGCGCCCGGTTTCCGGGTCCGGCCGCGCCCCAGGCCTAGCCGACGTCAGTTGTCGTCGTCGTCGTCTTCGTCGGACGCGGCGGGCTTGTGGTGGCGGACCACCTGATCGTCGTCGGCGGCGGCCTTTTCGGCCGGCTTCTTGGCGGCCGCTGCCTCGTCGGACGGAGCGGCCGGCTTATCGGCGCCCGGCTTGTCATTGGCGGACTTGTCATCGGCGGACTTGTCATCGGCTGACTTGTCACCTGCGGCCGGATGTCCGCCTGCGGGCGAGCGCGCCAGCTTGATGGCGTGCGGTTGAGCGCGCGGCTTCGGCTCAGCAATGGGAATCGGCGGAGCGGCTGGAGGCGGCACGAGCGGTTCGATCTCGGGCCGGGGCCGCGAGCCCGCCGGCCCTGTGGCCGGCGTGGGCGCTGGGGAAGCCGCGGCCGCGGCGGCAGGTGCGATCGCGCCCCCCTCGAGAAGGCCGTTCCTGGCGACGACAATCAAAACGCCGAAGCCCACAGCCGAGGACGCTCAGACACCCGAGCATTCCCCAGAACCATCCGGGAAGCGCGCTCTTGTGCATCACGACGCGCGCCGTGTTTTCACCGGCATTCGCCTCGATGCCGGCCGGCGCAGACTGCCGATGGGCCATGATCTGGCGGAGATTACCATAGCGGCACCGACCGCTCGGGGGATCACTTGCCGAGCTTGCGCTTCAGCTCGGCCAGCGCATCGTCCGTGGCGCTGTCACTGGCCATCTTGTCGAGGCGCCGCTCCGCGGCGATGCTGGCGCTCGTCCTGCCGCCCAGCTCATCGTCCAACCCCGCTTCGGCCTCGGTGGCGTCGATGCGGCTGGACATCCGGTCGAACTCGCCGAACGCCGAGGTCTTGGCGGTCATCGTCCCGTCGCGGTTCGCGCGCGCCTTGGCCTTCAAGGTGCCTTGCCGCATCTTGACGTCCTTGAGCCGCGCCTCGAGCGCCTTGAGCGCCGCCGTCAGCTGGTCGCCGTAGACCCCCTGCTCCTGCAGCGCCTTCTTGGTGTCGTCGCGCTCGGTCTCCTTCTCGCCCTTGCGGGTGAGCGCCTCCTTGGCCAGGCCGTCGTCGCCGGCGCGGATCGCCATCTCGGCCTTCTTCTGCCAGTCGTCGATCTCCGCCTCGATGGCCTTCTGCCGCCGCTCGAGCAGCCGCTCGTCGGCGATGCAGCGCGCGACCTCGGCCCGCGCCTGACGCGCGTAGTCCTCCATGTCGCGGACCATCTGATCGATCCCCTTGCCGGGATCCTGCATGGAGTCGATCGCGTCGTTGACGTTCGACTTGATCAGGGTGGAGAGCCTGCCGAGGATGCCCATCGCGCACCAAGGTTAGCGTTACGGGGGGGACCTGTCGACCTGTCGGCCTCTGGCCCAGCCGCGACAGCGGTGTCACCAGGGCCCGAAGCGCGCAATCCCATGTGTTAGGTTTCGCCGGTGCGACTCGCTGACCTCATCGGCCAGGATCTGGCGCGGGCCGCGCTCGAGCGTGCAATCGCCGGCGGACGCGTCGCGCACGCCTACGTGTTCGAGGGTCCACCCGGCGTCGGCAAGCGGAGCGCCGCACTCGGGCTGGCGATGGCGCTCAACTGTCCGGTCGCGCCCGGCGCCGGCTGCGGGGCTTGCGAGATCTGCCGGCGCATCGAGGCGGGCCTGCACCCCGACGTGCCGAGCTTCGGTCCGTCCGGTCCCGGTGGGCAGATCGTCATCGACGACGTCCGCGCCATTCTCGCGCTGACCCGCACGCGGCCGCACGAGGCGCGGGCGCGGGTGATCGTGGTCGACGACGCGGACGCGATGAATCCGAGCTCGGCCAACGGTCTTCTGAAGACGCTGGAGGAGCCGCTCGGCGGCAACCACCTGGTCCTCTGCACGGGCGCGCCCGATCGGCTGCTGCCGACGGTCCGCTCGCGCGCCCAGCGCATTCGATTCCGCGCGCTCGGCCCGGCCGCGCTGGCGGCGATCGCGCGGGTGCGCGGCCTCCCCGAGGCGCGGGCCGAGATCGCGGTCGCGCTCGCCGACGGCTCGGCGGCGCGGATGCTGGAGGCGGCCGGCGCCCAGACCGGAAACGGAGACGACGCTGACGGCGACGGCGACGGAAACCGCGGTCTCGGACAGGCGCTCGGCGAGCTGCGGCGTGCGGTCTCGACCCCGGGCGCCGGCCAGCTGTTCGATGCGGTGCAGGGGCTCACGAGCGAAAAGGAGAGCAAGGCGGATCTCCCCCGCCTGGTGGCGCTGCTCGGCGGCCTCTATCGCGACGCAATGGCAGTGGCGGCCGGAGCGCCCGAGCTGGCGACGCTGGCGCGCGTCGGGGATCCGCGGGCGCTCGCCGCGCTGGGCCTCGACCGCCTCGGCCGAGCCGTCACCGCCATCGTCGACGTCCAGCTGGCGCTGCAGGTGAACGTCAATCCGACGCTGGCGCTCGAGCGGCTGCTCATCGCGCTCAAGCGGCAGGAGCGACAGCCGGAACGGCAGCAAGAGCGACAGGAGCCGCGCGCGTGAGCGACCAGGGTGCCCGGACCGTCAACATCGCCGGCGTGAAGCTGGATCCGCGCGGCCGCGTGCTCGCCTGTGATGCCGGCGGCCTGGTGCTGCGCCACGGCGAGCAGGTCGTCGTCGACGACGGACGGGAGACGGAGGTGGGGACGGTGGCCGTGGCCTCCGCCCGGCGGCCCGAGACCCCCAGGACCGAGACAGCGGCGCCGCTGCCGCGCATCCTGCGCCGTGCCGAGCCGGACGATCTCGCCCGGGTCCGCGCGGCGGTCGAGCGCGCGGCCGAGGCGCGGGCCTTCGCGCGCGAGCGCGCCAGCGCCCAACAGCTGGGGATCAAGATCTTCCGCGTCGAGATCCAGCGTGGCGGACGCGCGATCTTCTATTTCGCCTCCGAGGCGCGCGTCGACTTCCGGGATCTGGTGCGCGATCTGGCCGCCCGCTACCACATGCGGATCGAGCTCCGGCAGGTCGGCGTGCGTGACGAGGCCAAGATGGTGGGCGGGATCGGCTCCTGCGGCCGCGAGCTCTGCTGCACGACCTTCCTGCCGAAGTTCGCGCCGGTGTCGATCAAGATGGCCAAGCACCAGAACCTGGCGATGGCGCCGACCAAGGTGTCGGGGCAGTGCGGCCGTCTCAAGTGCTGTCTGGTCTACGAGGACGCGACCTACGTCGAGGCGGCGGCGGCGCTCCCCAAGATCGGCAAGCGCGTCGCCACGCCCGAAGGCGTGGGGCGCGTCGGTGACCTCGACGTGCTGCGCGGCCGGGTCCGTGTCTACTTCGACGGTCAGCCCCCCAAGACCTTCACCGCCGATGACCTGCAGCCCGCGCCCCCACCCCCGGCACCCTCCAATAGACCCGAGCGATAGGATCATGTCCCGCTTCTACGTCACGACCCCAATCTACTACGTCAACGCCCTCCCCCACCTCGGCACGTTCTACACGACCGTCGTCGCCGACGCGCTGGCGCGCTACCACCGCGCACGCGCCAGGTCACGGGGCGAGGATCCCGCGCAGAGCGTCTTCTTCCTGACCGGGCTCGACGAGCACGGCCAGAAGATCGAACGGATCGCCCGCGAGCGTGGCATGGACCCGCAGGCCTACTGCGACGAGATCGCCGCGAAGTTTCAGCAGACCTGGAGCGACATCGGCATCTCCAACGACGCGTTCGTCCGCACGACCCGCAATGCCGAGACCCGCGACCACGAGGTCATCAAGAATCATCCTGCCGCCGTCGCAGAGATGTGGCAACGCATCGCCGCAGGAAAGGCACCGAACGGCGAGCCGAACATCTTCGCGGCCGAATACGACGGCATGTACTGCGTCGGCTGCGAAGACTCGAAGACCGAGGACGACGTTGTCGTCGACGGAGATCGCAAGCTCTGCAAGATCCATCTGACGCCCGTCGAGAGGGTCAAGGAGAAGAACTACTTCTTTCGGCTTTCGGCCTACGCCGACAAGCTGCTGGCCTGGTACGACACGAGTCCGGTGCGTCCCGAGTCGCGCCTCAACGAGGTGCGCTCGTTCGTCAAGGGCGGCCTGCGGGACCTGTCCATCTCGCGAACAGCCGTCAAGTGGGGGATCCCCGTTCCCGGCGACCCCAGCCACACCGTCTACGTCTGGATCGACGCCCTCACGAACTACCTGACGGCGCTCGGCGGACCCGAGGCGGTCGCGCGTGGTGATGGGCGCGGAGCTCTCTGGCCAGACGCCCACCATCTGATCGCCAAGGACATCCTCCGCCACCACGCGGTCTACTGGCCGGCGCTGCTGATGGGCGCGGGGTTACCGCCGCCGAAGCAGATCTTCTGCCACGGCTACCTGACCGTGAAAGGCCAGAAGATCTCCAAGTCGATGCCCGCCACGCGCGTCGATCCGAAGGCCATCGCCGCGGAGCTGGGCGTCGATCCGCTGCGCTACTTCGTCCTGCGCGAATACACCTTCGGCGGCGACGGCGACTTCACCTACGAGTCTCTGTTCCAGCGACACCAGTCGGATCTGGGGAACGACCTCGGGAATCTGCTGAACCGGACGCTGTCGATGGTGCACCGCTACGTCGGAGCCGATCTCCCGGCGCGCGCCCTCGCGAACAGCGCCGCTTCGGAGTTGCTCGCGTCGACACAGTCGGCGTGGGAGGCGTTCGACCCCTCAGGGGCGCTCGAGGCGACCTGGCGGCTCGTGCGCGCCTACAACCAGAAGATCGACGAAGAGAAGCCCTGGGTGCTGCACAAGGGCGGCGAACAGGAGAGGTTGCTCGACGTCCTGGCCGGCTGCTGCGAGGCGCTGCGCTGGGCCGCGCTCATGGTGGCGCCCGCGATGCCCGAGTCCTCGCGCGAGATCCTTCGTCAGCTGGGGCGCTCGGGCGACGAAGGGAGCTGGCCGATGACGTTCGGTTGGCCGGGCGGCACGCTCACCGAGCCGAAGCCGGTCTTCCCGCGCATCGAGCCCGAACGACAAGCTGAGCTGATCGCCAAATGGGTGCCGGCCGAGGCCGCGCCTGCGGTCGGGCACCCGGTGGCCGCCGCCGCGCCCGCCGCCGCTTCGCCCGTCGACGTCTCGATCGACGACTTCGCGAAGATCGATCTGCGCGCCGCCAAGGTCCTCACGGCCGAGCGGGTGCCCAAGGCCGACAAGCTGCTCAAGCTCACCCTCGACGTCGGCGCCGGGGAGACCCGCACCGTCGTCTCGGGGATCGCGCCCGCCTACACACCGGAAACAATGGTCGGCCGCACGGTCATTTATCTCTCGAACCTGGCGCCACGCAAGATCCGCGGCGTGCTGTCGCAGGGGATGATCCTGGCCGCCGGCGACGCCGACGTGCTCGGCCTCTCCGCCCTCGATCGCGACGTCCCGGCCGGCACCAAAATCCGCTGAACGGCCCGGTGCTATTATTGTCGGCGGCAACTGTGCTGACGAACGCGCCGATGACCCGAGCATGGGGAGAGTCATGGAGCCAATCAAGCTCGTCAACGAGTACGACGAAGAGAACGCCAACCTGGGCCGACTCCAACCGGACGATGTCCGGTCGGTCGAGATCGAGGCCCTCGTCGACACGGGGGCCACGATGCTGGTGCTCCCCGCCGACGTCGTCGAGCGCCTCGGGCTCCTGCCGGCCGGCTACCGCAAGGTGCGCTATGCCGACGGGCGAATCCAGGAGGTGCCCTGGGTGAGCGGTGTTCGGATCACCATCCTCGGCCGCGAAACGGTGACCAATGCCCTGGTCGTCGCCGCCGGCACGACGCCCCTCATCGGCCAAATCCCGCTCGAGGAGCTGGACCTGCTGGTCGATCCCAAGTCGCGGGAGCTGCGGGTCAACCCCGCCTCGCCGGACGCACCGCTGCTCGATCTGCTCTCCGCCGCCTGAGCGACCCGCCGTCGCCAAGAGTCGCCAACGAGTCGCCAAGACTCGACGGGAGATACGTCTGCCTCCGGAACGGTGAAAATCGGGCGGAGGCTCTCACTTTTTCTCTTGCGTTGGGGACCCCCGGTCGAGGCTAATCAGGCCTGTCATGCCCAGCGCAAAACCAGTCATTCCGTCAGGTGCCGATCCGATCACCGTCCACGCCGCCGGGCACCTGGAGGTGCCCGATCACCCGATCATCCCCTTCATCGAAGGCGATGGAACCGGGCCCGATATCTGGCGCGCCAGCGTCCGCGTGCTCGACGCGGCCGTCGCCAAGGAGTTCGGCGGCAAGAAGAAGATCGCCTGGGCCGAGGTCTACGCCGGCGGAAAATCGAAGGAGCTGTTCGACAGCTGGCTCCCCGACGAGACGCTGGAGGCCTTCAAGACCTACTACGTGGGCATCAAGGGGCCGCTCACCACGCCGGTCGGCGGCGGCATCCGGTCGCTCAACGTCGCCATCCGCCAGATGCTCGACCTCTACGTCTGCCTGCGCCCGGTGCAGTACTTCAAGGGCGTGCCGTCGCCGGTCAAGGCGCCCGAGAAGGTCAACATGGTGATCTTCCGCGAGAACACCGAGGACATCTACGCCGGGATCGAGTGGGCCGCCGAGTCGCCCCAGGCGAAGAAGATGATCGCGTTCCTGCAGAACGAGATGGGCGTCAAGCACATCCGGTTCCCGGAGACCTCCGGGATCGGCATCAAGCCGGTCTCGCGCGAGGGGACCGAGCGGCTGGTCCGCGCGGCCCTCGACTACGCCATCAAGTTCAAGCGCAAGAGCGTCACCCTGGTCCACAAGGGGAACATCATGAAGTTCACCGAGGGGGCCTTCCGCGACTGGGGCTACGCCCTGGTGAAGCGTGAGTACGAGGGGCGCGCCATCGGCTGGGACGACTGCGGCGGCAAGCCGCCGGCCGGCCAGGTTCTTGTGAAAGACTCCATCGCCGACATCACCCTGCAGCAGGTCCTCACCCGCCCCGACGAGTTCGAGGTGATCGCCACGCTGAACCTGAACGGCGACTACCTGTCGGACGCGCTGGCCGCGCAGGTGGGCGGCATCGGCATCGCGCCGGGCGGCAACATCAACTACGTCACCGGCCACGCGGTGTTCGAGGCGACGCACGGCACGGCGCCCAAGTACGCCAACCTCGACAAGGTGAATCCAGGTTCGGTGATCCTCTCGGGCGTCATGCTGCTCGAGCACCTCGGCTGGACCGGCGCCGCCGCGCGGACCGTCGCCGCGCTGGAAAAGACCATCGCGCAGAAAACGGTCACGTATGATTTCGCGCGCCTCATGGAGGGAGCCAAGGAAGTGAGCTGCTCGGCCTTCGGCGACGCCATCATCGCCAACCTCTAACCGCGGCGAGCGTTCGCCCCAGCCCGACGTTGGAACGTTGAACGTTGGACCCCGGGCCGGGGCGAGCTAAGCTCCCGCCGCTTTCCCGTCCCACCCCCTCAAGGAGCCTCAACATGCCCGGTCGGAAGAAGATTGCGCTCATCGGCGCCGGTAACATCGGCGGAGAGCTGGCCTCCCTGGCGGCGCGCGCCGAGCTCGGCGACGTCGTCCTGTTCGACATCCCCGAGAAGGAGGGGGTCGCCAAGGGGAAGGCGCTCGACCTCGAGCAGAACAACGCCGTCCTCGGCCACGACGCCAAGATCACCGGCAGCTCGAACTGGGCCGACTGCGCCGGCGCCGACGTCGTCATCATCACGGCCGGCGTGCCGCGCAAGCCGGGCATGTCGCGCGACGATTTATTGTCGGTGAACCTGAAGATCATCCGCAACGTCGCGGAGAATTTGAAGCAGCACTGCCCGAACGCCTTCGTGATCGTGGTGTCGAACCCGCTCGACGTCATGGTCTACGAGCTCAAGCGCGTCACCGGCTTTTCGGCCAAGAAGGTGGTCGGCATGGCCGGCATCCTCGACTCGGGCCGCTTCCAGCTGTTCTTGGCCCAGGAGGCCGGTGTGTCGGTCAAGGACGTCCGCGCCATGGTGCTGGGCGGCCACGGCGACACGATGGTGCCGATCCTCAGCGCCACCACCATCAACGGCATCCCGGTGAAGCAGCTGGTCGCCGCCGACAAGCTGGCCGCCATCGTCGACCGCACCCGCAACGGCGGCGGCGAGATCGTCAAGCTGATGGGGACCAGCGCCTTCGCGGCGCCGGCGTCGTCGGCGATCGCCATGGCGACGGCCTACCTGAAGGATCAGAAGCGGCTCCTCGCCTGCGCGGCCTACCTCGACGGCGAGTACGGTCACAAGGATCTCTACGTGGGCGTCCCCATCGTGATCGGCGCGGGTGGGGTCGAGAAGATCGTCGCGCTCGACCTGGCGGCCGATGAAAAGGCCGCGCTCGACAAATCGGCAGCGGCCGTGCGCGAAGTGCTCGAAGCCTCGCGCAAGCTGTAACCGCGCAAGCTAGAAAAGAGAAAGGCCCAGTGACGCCGTGAAGATCCACGAGTACCAGGCGAAAGAGATCCTGAAGAAGTTCGGCGTGCCGATCCCCAAGGGTCGGCCGGTGTTCAGCATCGACGAGGCCGAGGCGGCCGCGAAGTCGCTGATCGCCGAGACCGACAACGAGTTCGTGGTCGTCAAGGCGCAGATCCACGCCGGCGGGCGCGGCAAGGGGGGCGGCGTGAAGGTGGTCAAGGGCGCGGCGGCCGCCCGCGAGACCGCGCAGAAGATCCTCGGCATGAACCTGATCACGCACCAGACCGGGCCGGGCGGCAAGATCGTCAAGCGGCTCCTCATCGAGCAGGCGGTCGACATCGCGCGGGAGCTCTACCTCGGCGTGGTGGTCGACCGCGGCTTCGGCCGCGTGGTGGTGATGGCGTCGTCCGAGGGTGGGATGGAGATCGAGGAGGTCGCCGCCAGCCACCCGGAGAAGATCATCAAGGAGGTCGTCGACCCGACGGTGGGGCTGGCCGGCTTCCAGGCGCGCAACCTGGCCTACGGGCTCGGGCTGCACGGCGCGGCCGCCAAGAACGCGGCGGAGCTGATCCTGCTCGTCTACAAGGCGTTCGCCGCCACCGACGCGTCGATGATCGAGATCAACCCGCTGGTCGTGCTGACCGACGGGCGCGTGCTGGCGCTCGACGCCAAGGTGGCCTTCGACGACAACGCCCTCTACCGCCAGAAGGACCTCGAGCTGCTCCGCGATCTCGAGGAGGAAGATCCCGCCGAGACCGAGGCCAAGCGCTACGACCTGTCGTTCATCAAGCTCGACGGCAACATCGGCTGCATGGTCAACGGCGCCGGCCTCGCCATGGCGACGATGGACACCATCAAGCACTTCGGCGGCCAGCCGGCGAACTTCCTCGACGTCGGCGGCAGCGCCACCGAGGAGCGCGTGACGGCGGCGTTCAAGATCATCACCGCCGATCCGGGCGTGCGCGGTATCTTCGTCAACATCTTCGGCGGCATCATGAAGTGCGACACCATCGCCGCCGGCGTCATCGCGGCCGTCAAGCAGGTCGGCCTCAAGGTGCCGCTGGTGGTGCGCCTCGAGGGGACCAACGTCGACCTCGGCAAAAAAATGCTGGCCGAGTCGGGCCTGGCGCTGACGACGGCCGGCGACATGGCGGACGGCGCCAAGCAGGTCGTCGCCCTCGCCGCCAAGGGGAGCAAGTAGCCATGTCCGTTCTCGTCGGAAAAGAGACCAAGCTGATCGTCCAGGGGATCACCGGATCCGCTGGCACGTTCCACGCCAAGCAGATGCGCGAGTACGGCACCAACGTCGTCGGCGGCGTGACCCCCGGCAAGGGCGGCCTCGTCCACGAAGGGTTCACCGTGTTCGACACCGTCGAGGCCGCGGTCAAGAAGACGGGCGCCAACGCCACCGTCATCTACGTCCCGCCGCCCGGTGCCGCCGACGCCATCCTCGAGGCGGCGCAGGCCGGCATCGCGGTCATCGTTTGCATCACCGAGGGGATCCCGACGCTCGACATGGTGCGCGCCAAGCGGGCGCTCGACGCGTATGGGTCGAAGGTGACGCTCATCGGCCCCAACTGCCCGGGCGTCATCACGCCGGGGGAGTGCAAGATCGGGATCATGCCGGGCTACATCCACAAGCCCGGCAAGGTCGGCGTCGTGTCGCGCTCGGGGACGCTCACCTACGAAGCGGCGCATCAGTTGACCGCGCTCGGTCTCGGTCAATCCACCGCCATCGGCATCGGCGGCGATCCGGTCAAGGGGATCGACTTCGTCGACTGCCTGGCCATGTTCGAGCGCGATCCGCAGACCAAGGCCGTGCTGATGATCGGCGAGATCGGCGGAACCTCCGAAGAGGAGGCCGCTCGCTTCGTCAAGGACCACATGAAGAAGCCGGTCGCGGCCTTCATCGCCGGCCAGACGGCGCCGCCCGGCAAGCGGATGGGGCACGCGGGCGCGATCATCAGCGGCGGCAAGGGGACGGCGGCCGAGAAGATCGCCGCTCTCCGCGAGGCCAACATCGGCATCGCCGCCACCCCGGCCGAGCTCGGCAAGACCGTCGCCAAGTTTGTTTCCTAACCCCACCAGAGAAAGATCCATGTCCATCGAACGTACCTTCGGAATCGTGAAGCCAGACGCCGTCGCCAAGAACGCCATCGGGGGCGTCATCGAGATGGTCGAGAAGACCGGCCTCAAGATCGTCGGCCTGCGCCTGGTGCACCTCTCGGACGCGCAGGCCCGCGCGTTCTACGCGGTCCACAAGGAGCGGCCCTTTTTCAACGGGCTGGTCCAGTTCATGACCTCGGGTCCGGCCGTCGTGATGGCCATCGAAGGCGAGAACGCCGTCGCCCGCTACCGCGAGGTGATGGGGCCGACCGACTCGAAGAAGGCACCCGCCGGAACCATACGGCAGAGGTACGGGACCGACATCGAGAAGAACGCGGTCCATGGCAGCGACGGGCCCGACACCGCGCGCGGCGAGCTGGCCTTCTTCTTCGCCGGGCTCGACCTCGGCTGAGCTCACAGTCGGCGCGGCGTGGCGGGGGTGCGGGGTACGGGGGCAGGGTGGCGGCGGGCGGAGGCAGAACGTCGCGCGAATTTGGCGCGCAGCGTTCACAAGGCGGTATTTATCCTTACTTCGATTCGGGATATAGTGGTTGCGCAACACAATGATATTGGGGCGGTCGGTTAGCTTGGTGAAATTAGGGCTTTTCCTCGCGACCATTTCGGTCGCGGCGACGGGCTGTCGTGACCATCTTTATCCGTTCCGGAGCATCGCGGAAGCTGATGCCGGGATGACCGATGCGCGCAGCCGCACCGACGGGAGCGTCGGCAGCCTCGACCTCCGCTTCGGATCCGGCGGGACGGTCGGTCGCGACGGTGGAACCGGCGGCATCGGCGGCGGCACCGGCGGCGCCGCGGGGGGAACCGGAACGGGCGGCATCGCGGCGTGCAACCCGAACTCGCCCGAGCTGCAGACCGACACCGCGAACTGCGGCACCTGCTTTCACCAGTGCATCGTCCCGAACGCGACCCCCTCGTGCGTCGCCGGGATGTGCCAGTTCGCCTGCCAGCCCGGCTTCTTCGACGCCGACAAGGATCCCAGCAACGGCTGCGAGTGCACGAAGACCAACACCGGCGTCGAGATCTGCGACGGCCTCGACAACGACTGCAACGGCCACATCGACGACACCTTCGACTTCATGGGCGACGTGAACAACTGCGGCACGTGCAACCACCAGTGCGCGTTCCCGTTCGCGACCGCCAGCTGCGTGAGCGGCGTCTGCACGCAGGGCGCCTGCCTGCCGAACTTCTACGACCGTGATCCCACGGTGCCGGGCTGCGAGACCGAGTGCATCAAGACCAACGGCGGCGTCGAGATCTGCGACGGTCTCGACAACGACTGCGACGGCGTCGTCGACGACAACCTGGGCGCGCCCACGATCGCCTGCCTCAGCAAGGGCGTCTGCGCGGGGACGCAGCCGACCTGCTCGGGACAGAACGGGTGGGTTTGCAACTACCCCGCGACGTACGAGGCGATCGAGGACACCAAGTTCGGCTGCGACACCCTCGACAACGACTGCAACGGCCAGACCGACGAGCCGTTCCAGATCGGCAAGTCCTGCATCTTCGGCAGCGGCCCCTGCGCGGGAACGGGCACCTGGGTCTGCGCCAACGCGCAGCCAGGCAACCACACCTGCATGGGCACGATGAAGCCGCCGGGCGTCGAGATCTGCGACGGCATCGACAACGACTGCGACGGGCTGGTGGACGAGCTCGACTCGGCGTCGAACCGGACGACCGACGACGTGCTCGTCCACTTCAAGACGGGCACGGGGGCGAGCGCGGTGGACGTGACGATGTTCGCTTACGAGGCGAGCCGCTACGACGCGAATGGAACCAGCAACGGGTTCGACTCGACCCGCCGCCCCTGCACCGTCCCCGGCAAGATGCCCTGGTCGAACGTCACGATGGGTGAAGCCGAAGCGGCCTGCGCGCTCATTGGCCCGAGCTGGCGCGTCTGCACCGCGACCGAGTGGCAGACGGCGTGCGAGGGGCTGGTCCCCCCTTCCCCTCAAACGACGCCGCCCACGACCCCGCCCACGATCTTCCCCTACGGCAGCGCTTACGTCTCGACTGCCTGTAACGGCAACGACTACCTCACCGGGATGGGGAAGACGCCCGCGCCCGTTCCAGCCGGCAGCGCGTCGGCCTGCGCGTCGCTCATCTCCACCACCCCCAGCCTGAAGATTTTCGATATGAGCGGCAACGTCAAGGAGTGGACGGCGACCAATCTGACCAGCAAAAACCCGGTCAGCAACCCGACCTGCACGACGCCTCCCTGCCTGTTCGAGCTGCGCGGGGGCGCCTACGACATCGACAGCTTCGTCGACAACACGGGGGCCAAACCCGCGACGATCGCGCCGGGCCTGCAGTGCGACGCCTCCATCCCGGCCCCCTTTGCCACCATCGCGACCGACGGGGGGACCAAGACCCAAGGGATCGACGTCCGGCTCCCTTCGGTCGGCTTCCGCTGCTGCTTGCCGGGGACGTTGCCGCAATGAACACGATGAGCCCGATGCGTACCACCCGCCGAGCGGTTCCGCGGAGAGACCTCTCCCTCTTGTTGGGGATCTCCCTGGGATTTGTCTGCCTTGCGGCCTCGCGACCCGCCGAAGCCCAGGCCCTGCGCCCCAACATCCTGATCCTCTTCGATACCTCCGGATCGATGCTCTACAACCAGGCGAACGACGGATCGCCGCTTTGCAACAACAACGCGAACGGGCAGACCAGCCGCATCTACAACATGAAGCACGCGCTGCGCGACGCGCTGGCCGAGGTCGGCACCGACGAGGCGAACTTCGGCCTCATGCGCTTCCCGCAGACGTTCAACACGGCGCAGGCCGACAACTGCCCCAACGCGCGCTGGACCAACGCCGGCACCTCGGTGAGCGGCAACCTCGGCTGCCGGATGACCACCCAGATGGACAACCCGAGCTCCGAGACCAGCTACGGGCCGTGGTTCGACATGGGCATCGCTCAGTCGCTGCTGATCCCGGTGACGCTCGCCTCGACGGGGCTCAAGCCGGGCGGCGGGAGCGACTACGATCCGCTGGGCGCCAACATCAGCAGCATCTACAGCTGGGTCGACCAGACCGAGAGCACGAGCACGACCGCGGCCACGTACAACACCGACCCCGAGCTGCGCATTCCCCCCAATAACAACACGCCGCTCGGCCGCTCGCTGTTTTACGCGCGCCTCTACTTCGAGAACTACGTCTATCCGAACGATCCCAAGAAGGGCTGCCGCCAGAACATCGTCATCATCGCCACCGACGGCGCCGAGACCTGCGACACCACGGCGGGCAGCAAGGTCGACCCCGTCACCTGTGCCCAGACCGGGACCTATGGAACGTTCGCGCCCGAGGTCACCGCCTGCGCGCTCAACCACTCGGCGGTCATCCCCAAGGGCGTCCAGACGTACATCCTGACCGACAGCGGCCTCACCACCGCGGAGAAGACGGCCGCCAACAAGATTGCTGCCGCCGGCGGCACGGGCCAGGCCATCTTCGTCACGCTGACCAACACGGCGGCGGTCAAGTCGGCGCTGGTCGGCATCATCGCCCAGAACGTCCCGCCGGGTGAGACCTGCAACGGCAAGGACGACAACTGCAACAACCTCATCGACGAAGGCGTCTCCAACCAGTGCAGCACCTGCACGCCGGGAAACACCAACCCGAACTGCGGCAGCTTCGTCATCAACCCCAACAGCGCCACCGACCCCGACAACCTCCTTGGCGCCGGCGCGAAGCACTGCGCGATCGAGACCTGCAACTGCCTCGACGACAACTGCAACGGGCAGGTCGACGAGGGGCTGCCGGTCAACGCCTGCGGCGGCCCTTGCGGCTGCGCCGTCCCCACCGAGCTCTGCAACGGGCTCGACGACAACTGCGACGGGATCATCGACAACGCCCCCTGGCCGACCGGCCCGGTGGGCGCCAAGTGCAACAACGGCCTCACCGGCGCCTGCAACCGCGACGGGATCCTCGTCTGCAACGCCGCCGGGACCGACACCGTCTGCAGCGCACCGACGGCGACGGTTCAGCAGGAGGTCTGCAACGGCCTCGACGACGACTGCGACGGTCAGATCGACAACCCTCCTGCCGGCGGCACGCTCCCGGGCGTGGGCGAGGCTTGCGGCAACGGCCTCGGGGCCTGTCAGTCGGGCACCATCGTCTGCAAGAACGGCAAGCTGCAGTGCAACGTGACCAGCACGCCCCAGCCGGAGGTGTGCGACGGCATCGACAACGACTGTGACGGCATCGTCGACGACGGCAACTTCCCGCAGACGGGAATGCCCTGCGTCTGCCCGGGGCTCGATCCGTCCCAGGTCGGCGTCGGCATCTGCCAGGCCGGCCATTACCAGTGCATGGGCGCGCTCGGATTTGTCTGCGCGGGCTGCGTGCTCCCCTCGGCGGGCGAGATCTGCAACGGCAAGGACAACAACTGCGACGGCAAGCCCGACACCACCGGCAACTGCCCGAACGGGTATGGTTGCAAGGACGGCGCCTGCTCGCTCCAGTGCAAGGGGGGCGAGTTCCCCTGCCCGCTCGGCTACAAGTGCTCGAACAACTACTGCATCCCGCAGCGCTGCGCCAACGTCCCCGCCTGCCCGGCAGGCCAGATGTGCGACGAGGCGACCGGTTCCTGCGTCGACGACTGCGCCGGGATCACCTGCACGGGTCCCCACCAGACCTGCGTCGGCGGCCGCTGCGTCAACTGCTACGACGCCGACTTCGCCTGCCAGGCTGGACAGCTCTGCCTGGACGGCCTCTGCAAGCCTGATCCCTGCAAAGGGGTCACCTGCACCGGCGCTCAGTACTGCGCCAACGGCGCCTGCGTCGACCTCTGCGACGCAACCAAGTGCGTCGCCGGCCAGCGCTGCGTCAACGGCAACTGCCTGCCCGATCCCTGCGGCGGCATGTACTGCCCGCCCGGACAGTTCTGCAACCCGGCCACCGTCGCCTGCGAGCCGAACCGCTGCCTCGCCACCCAGTGCCCGGCCGGTGAAACCTGTGTCTCGACCGCCGCGAGCACCTCGACCCTCACGAGCGAGATCTGCGAGGCGGATCCCTGCGCCACCATCAACTGCCCCAGCGCCTGCTGGACCTGCGGCGTCACCACCGACGGCCTCGGGACCTGCACGCTCAAGGACAGTTGCCAGTCGGTCACCACCAACGTCGGCCAGCGCGGCGGCGGCGAAGCGGGCTGCAGCTGTGCCGTGGGCGGCGGGACCGATTCGAAGGGCTGGCTGGGGCTGGTCCTCGGGCTCGGCCTCGTGGTCGCGCGACGGCGCAAGCGCAGCTGAGCGGGGCCAAGCTGAGCCGGGCCAGGCCGAGCGGGGCCGAGCTGAGCGAAGCGAAGACCCGCGACCCTGCTGGCCAGGCCCCTCCTGCGGCGTTATCCTCCGCCGCCGTGACCGCCGCAGCCCTCCCCGCCGACAGCGACCTGCCCCAGCCCGGTGCCGGCGCGCCTCTGCGCGGGCTGCTCCCGGCGGAGCTTGCGGCCTGGGCGGCCGCGGCCGGCGCTCCGGGCTATCGCGCCGAGCAGATCTTTCGCTGGCTGCACGGAAAGACGGTCGAGACCGTCGACCAGATGGTCAACGTGCCGCCTGCGCTGCGGCAGGCGCTCTCCGACGCGCATCCGCTGCGGCCCCTGACCGCCGACGTCGTCCAGACCGCCCGCGACGGCACGCGCAAGCTGCGCTGGCGGACGCACGACGGCCGCGCCATCGAGTCGGTCCTCATCCCCGACGAGGATGAGGACCGCAACCGTTTGACGCTCTGCGTGTCATCGCAGGTCGGCTGCGCGATCGACTGCCGCTTCTGCGCCACCGCCACGCTGGGGTTCGGCCGCCACCTCGGCGCCGACGAGATCGTCGAGCAGATCTACCGCGCCACCGCCCTGGCCGGCCGTCGGCCGACCAACCTGGTGTTCATGGGGATGGGCGAGCCGCTGCACAACTACGACAACCTGTTGCGCGCGCTGGCGCTGCTCGAGCACCCCTGGGGCGCCGGTTTCTCGCCGCGCCGGATCACCGTCTCGACGGCGGGGCTGGTCTCCGGGATCGACAAGCTGGCAGCCGCGAAGGCGGTCGCCGGTCAGGGCTCGGCTCCCAACCTGGCCATCTCGCTCAACGCCACCACCGACGAGGTGCGCGACCGGATCATGCCGATCAACAAGCGCTGGCCGATCGCGGCGCTGCTGGAGGCCGCCCGGCGATTTCCGCTCTCGCACGGGCGCCGGGTCACGTTCGAGTACGTCATGCTCGGCGGCGTCAACGACAGCGACGCCGACGCGGATCGCCTGCCGGGTCTTCTGCGCGGGATCCCCTCCAAGGTGAACTTGATTCCCTGGAACGGGTTTGCGGGCCCCGAGTTCGTGCGCCCCCCCGCGGAACGCATCCGGAGCTTCCAGGAGCGCCTCCGCGCGGCAGGCGTGGCCGTTTACATCCGCTCGCCCCGCGGCGACGACATCGACGCCGCCTGCGGGCAGCTGGCCGCACGTCCAGACGTGGACGCGCCCAAGGACCCCGGCGGGCTGACGACCATCCGGGTCGGACCATGGCCACCGACGACGAGCTGACCGCCGCCCGCGATCTGGCGATCGACGCCTGCGGCCGCATCGCCGAGTTCTGGGGCTTCACCCGCACCATGGGGCGCGCGTTCGGGCTGCTCTATCTGTCGCGCGAGCCGCTCGGACAGGGGGAGCTGCAGCGGCGGCTCGGGATCTCGGTGGGCAGCGCCTCGATGACGCTGGCGGCGCTGGGGCGCTGGGGCGTCGTGCACAAGGTCTGGGTGCGCGGACAGCGCCGCGAGCACTACCAGGCGGAGACCGACTTCTGGAAGATGATCTCGGGCGTGCTCAACGAGCGCGAGCGGCGTGAGATCGGCGCCGCGGTCGAGGTCGTCGGGCGCGCCGAGAAGACCGCGCGCGCGGCCCAGGCTGCGCTCGCCGGACCGTCGGCCCCCCGGCGGGCCAAGGCCGAGGCCGACTTCGTCGTCGAGCGGGTCGTCCGGCTGGGGGAGATTTGCCGCCTCGGCGAGACGATGCTCGACATGTTGCTCGGCCAGCTCACCCTCGACGTGAGCCAGTTCCGAGACGCGTTCAAGGTCCCGGCCACGCTCGGGGCCGCGCCGTCGAGCGAGCCCTCACCGCCGATCCCGGCACGGGCCCAGCGCCGCCGCCGCTGAGCGCATCTCGTACCCGGGGGCACAGCGGTGCAGGCGAGCGCAGCGCGGCTTCGCCGCGCGGAGCGAGGGGGCCCGGGGAACGCGAGCGGCAGCGAGCCGTCCCCCGTAAAAACTAATCGGCCCAGTTGCGCCGCGCGCAGATCGCGGCCAGCGAGGCCTCCTCGGGGCTGCCGGGCTCGGGCGCATGCGCGTAGGCCCAGCGAACCTCGGGCGGGAGCGACATCAGGATCGATTCGACCCGCCCGTCGGTGCGCAGGCCAAACACGGTCCCCCGGTCGTAGAGCAGGTTGAACTCGACGTAGCGCCCGCGGCGCAGGAGCTGCCAGTCGCGCTCGCGCTCTCCCCAGGGGTCGCCGCGCCGCCGTTCGACGATCGGCAGGTAAGCGGCCAGGATCGCCTCGCCGACGTCGAGCACGAAGGCGAACATCGCCTCGGCGTCGTCCTCGCGTGTTGATGGCGGGTCGGGCGCGGCCTGTCCCGCCGTCGCCTCGGCTCCAGCGCCGAGGTAGTCGAAGAACAGGCCCCCCACGCCGCGCGGCTCGTTCCGGTGCGGCAGGAAGAAGTAGTCGTCGCACCAGCGCTTCCAGCGCGGATAAAAGCTGGCGTCGTGCCTGGCACAGCAGTCGCGCAGCGTCCGGTGGAACGAGGTCGCGTCCTCGGGAACGACGTAGTAAGGCGTCAGAATCCGTCCCGCCCCCAAACCAACTGCGGACGCCGCGCTGGATGTGCCTCACGTTGGCGTGCACGGTCGGGATGCGTGGGCTTCGTGGGTGAAAGATGAGCGACAGGCCGGTGGCGCGGAAGTCGAGCCCCTCGCCCGGCAGCGCCCGGGCCATCTCCGGCCGGAGCGTCCCCTGCACGTCGGAGAACCCCACGCCCGCCTTCTCGAACAGCGCGCCGCCGGCGAGGAGCCGCGTACGGCCGCCGCCGCCGCCCGGCCGCGTCCAGGCATCCTCGCGGAAACGGCCGCCGCCGTCGGCGGCCTCGATGGCGGCCGTGATGCGATCCTGAAGCCCGAGGAAGAAGTCGTGCGCGCGATCCGCTATCGGCGGCAGATTGGACATCGGCTCTTCAGCTCCTCACGCCGCTCGGCGTCTTCAGCGTCACGATCCGCTTCTTCACGTCGCGGAATCCCGGATCGCGCTTGCCCACGTTCTCGAAGAAGTAGAGCGCCTCGCGGATGTCCCCCAGCTGCTCGAAGACGGCGCCGAGGAGGTAGTAGAGCTCGACCGACTCCTGCGCCGTCGCCTGGGGCAGGTTGAGCGCTTCCTTGTAGCGCTTCACCGCCTCGCCGAGCTCCCCCTTGGCCTCGACGCACTCGCCGATCATCGTGTAGGCGAAGACCGCGCGCGTCTTGTCGGCCGCCAGCTGCTTGAACTCCTCGATGGCCGCGTCGTGCAGGCCCATCTGCTTGTAGGCGATGCCGAGATCGCCGTGGGTCGCCGGATCGGCGTTCTCCGACGCGGAGAGCTTGGCCACCGGCGCGCTCGGCGGCGCGGGGGCGCCGCCGCCCGGGATGGCGCCGTGGCCCTCGGAGCCGTAGGCGCGCCGCCGCTCGGCCAGCAGCGGATGCCCTGGGAAGCGCTGCTCGAGATCGACCAGCACGGCCCGGGCCTCATCATGCAGCGACTGCTGCGAGAAGAAGTCGAGCTGCTCGAGCTCGGTGGCCAGATCGTCGGCGGTGGCCCTCGGCTCGGGCGCGGCTGCGGCGGCGCGGCGTCCGAGCAGACGCGCCGCCTCGGCGCAGGCCGGATCCAGCGCCAGCGCCCGCTCGGCGACCTTGGGTGCGGCGTCGTCGCCGGCCGCATGGAGCTGCTCCGCCAGGGTGGCCAGCTCCACCGCGGCCTCGCGCTTTCGTCCGGTCTGGACCAGGACGCCGGCCAGCCGCTCGCGCGCCTCGTGGTGCTCCGGCTCGAGCGCGAAGATCCGGCGCAGGTGATCGACGGCCCGCTCGGCGAGGCCGTACTTCACGAAGACGTCGGCCTCCGACAGGATGCGCGCCACGTCGCTCATCGGCGTCAGCCCGGAGACGCCAGAAGCCCCAGGCCGCGACATCCCCGGCAGCATCCCCGAGCCAAAACCCGAACGCATCCCCGAACGGACATCGGTTCGATCTTGCGGCGCGAACTCCGGCGGCACCGGCTGCACGCTGGTCACGACCGAAGAGATCGTCCCGCCGGGAACCTTGGGCGGCGGCAAACGAACCCGCGCCGCCGCCGCGCCGAGCGACAGCCCCCAGCGCGCCGCCATCTCGCGCGTCTCACCGTCGGTCGGATCGAGCGCCAACGCCGCGCGCACCGCGGCGTCACGCGCGTCCTCCCGGTGCGCCTCGGCGTGAATCTCGGCCAGCTCGCGCCAGACCGGAATCGCCTTGCGCGAATCGAGCTCCACCATCGCCTCGGCCAGCAGCGTGACGTTCTGCGGATCGCGCGGCGCCGCCTTGAGCGCGGCCTGCAGCTTGGCCAGCGCCAGGCGCGGGTTCTTGCGCGCGATGTAGGCCGCCGCCAGATCGCGCGCGACGGCGAAATTGTCGGGGCGGTGAAACAGCAGGCGCTCCGCCACCCGCACGTACTCGTCGGCGCGCCCCTCCAGCTTCAGCTGGTCGCTGGCCTGGCCAAACTCCCGGATCGCCTCCTCGGTCCGTCCCGCCTGCGACGCCGCCTCGGCGAGCCGGATGCGCGAGACGACGTTGTCCGGGTGGAGCTCGACCATCTTGCGCAGGGCCGGCAACGCGTCGGCCGGCCGGCTCGACTGCTGGAGCTCGGCGACCGCCAGCTCCAGCTCGTGCAGGGCGTCCGCCACCATCCCCAGGCCCCGGTAGGCCTCCGACAGCGCGATCCGCACCTGCGGCAGCCCCGGCGTCAACTTGAGGACGCTCTTGTAGACGGTCACCGCCTTGGGCAGGAACCCCTGGCCGATGTAGATCTCGGCGGTCCGCAGGTAGATCTCGCGCGCCTCGGCCAGCGCGCCGTGGCGGACGTGGATCTCGGCCATCTTCAGCCAGGTGCGGGTGTCGGCCGCGTCCTCCTGAACGACGCGCGCGAACTCCTCCAAGGCGCGGTGGTCCTGCCCCCGCTCCAGGAACTTCTGTGCCGCGGCGAGATGCTTGTCTTTCTTCGTCAGCACCGGCGGGGCTAAGTCTACATCCGCTCGACGAGGTGCGTATCCATCTTACCGGCCACGTAGTCGGGATTGGCCAGGAGGCGCCGGAAGAAGTCGAGGTTGGTCTTGCACCCCTCGACCACGAATTCGGACACGGCGCGCCGCATCCGGGCCAGGGCCGCCGGCCGGTTCTCGGCCCGGACGATCAGCTTGGCCAGCAAGGAATCATAGAAGGGGGGAACCAGATACTGGTTGTAGATGTGGGTGTCGATCCGGACGCCCAGGCCGCCCGGCAGGTTGAGCGCGGTGATCCGCCCCGGCGACGGCGCGAAGGTGACCGGGTCCTCGGCGTTGATTCGGAACTCGATGGCGTGGCCGCGCGGGCGGATGTCCTGCGGCAGCTTCAGCGGCTCGCCCGCCGCCAGCTTCATCTGCTCGCGCACCAGGTCGACGCCGAACACCTCCTCGGTGACCGTGTGCTCCACCTGGATGCGGGTGTTCATCTCCATGAAGTAGTAGCGCTTGTCCTCGTCGAGCAGGAACTCCAGCGTGCCGACGGTCTGGTAGCCGAGGCTCTCGGTCGCCTTGCGGGCGATGCCGAGCAGCTTGCCGCGCCGCTCGTCGTCGAGGGCGACGCTGGGCGCCTCCTCGACCAGCTTCTGGTGGCGGCGCTGGATCGAGCACTCGCGCTCGCCGAGCGAGACCGCCCGCTGACCGTCGCCCAGCACCTGGACCTCGACATGGCGCGGCCGGCCGACGTAGCGCTCGAGGTAGACGTTCGGGTTGCTGAAGCCGGCCTGCGCCTCGCTGCGCGCGGCGGAGAGCTGCGCCGACAGACGCGCCTTGCTCTCGACAATCTTCATCCCGCGCCCGCCGCCGCCGGCCGAGGCCTTGATGATGATCGGCAGCCCGATCCGCTCGACCGCCTCCTCGGCGTCGCGGTCGTTGTCGATGACGCCGGTCCCGGGGAGGATCGGCACGCCCGCCTTCTCCATCGCCGCCCGGGCAGAGACCTTGTCGCCCATGAGGCGCATGATCTCGGGCTGGGGGCCGATCCAGTGGAGGCCGCACTTCTTCACCACCTCGGCGAAGTGCGCGTTCTCGGCCAGGAAGCCGTAGCCGGGATGGACCGCGTCGGCCCGGGAGACCTCCGCTGCGCTGATGATGGCGGGGATCGACAGGTAGCTCTGACGCGCCGCCGGGGGCCCGATGCAGACCTTCTCGTCGGCGAACCGGACATGGAGCGCGTCGGCGTCGGCGGTCGAATGGACCGCCACCGAGCGGATCCCCATCTCGCGACAGGCACGGATGACCCGCAGCGCAATCTCGCCGCGGTTGGCTATGAGGACCTTTTTAAACACGCGAGATCAGGACTTCGAAACGCGGATGAGGTGCTGGCCGTACTCCACGTGCTCGCCGTTCTTGACGAGGATCTCTTCCACCCGCCCCTCGGACTCGGACTCGATCTCGTTCATCAGCTTCATCGCCTCGACGATGCAGACCACCTGGCCTTTGCGCACCGACGTCCCCACCTCGACAAAGGAGGGCGCCTCGGGCGAGGGCGCGCGGTAAAACGTTCCGACGAACGGCGAGCTGACGAACGTGCCCGCCTCCCCCTTTGCCTCGACGGGTGGCGTCAGCGCGATGGGCCGCGGGCTCGAGGCCGACGCCGCACCGGACCCGACCTCGCGGGCAACGGCCCGACGAACGCGCAGGTGCCCCGCGCCGTTGACCTCGATCTCCTCGAGATCGAACTCCGTCGCGATCCGCGCCAGCGCCCTGACCGAAGCGAAGTCGACGACGTCGCCGTCGCCGTTGTCTTTTTTGCCCTGGCCGCCCACCACCTTGAGCGTCCGCGCCGGTGTCTTCTCTTTGCTCTCTTTTTTGGCCATGAAAGGTCTGCGTCCTCTGGGGGTCGGCGCGCTCTTTACAGATCGGCGCGGAGCGCGGGGGCTGAAAGGCGCATCAGATAGCGGGCCTTGCCCAGGTTGCCGGTCGGCAAAATGGCGCACGCCAGGAAGTACTCCGGGGTCAAGAGGCGCACCACCAGGGTCATCTTGTCGGTGCGCAGGGTGAACTCTTCGAGGGCCCCGGCGTCGACCGACTCCAGCGTGCGCCGGGCCTGGGCGATGAGGTGCGCGAACTCCATCGACAGCGTCTGGATGTCGGGACTGCCGGCCGCGGCCTCCTTCGACGAGATGTCGACCGTGATGCCGTCGAACCCCATGAGCGCGCAGGAGACCGCGCCTTCGATCCCGTTCAGAAGCTTGTCGATGCTTTCGCGAAAAGGGCTCGCCATGGTCGCCTTGGGCTTGTACTCGCTCGGGATTCGGGGGTCAAGCTTCCGGGGCGCCCAACCCTGCCGCGATCTGCTGGGGTGTCAAGTCGCGCAGCAGGGTCTCCCCGGGTTTGGGGCAAAGGACGAAGCGGATCGTGCTGCCGCGGCGCTTCTTGTCGACGGTGACGCGCGACATGACGTCGGCGTCGAGGCGCCGCGCCAGATCGACCGGCAGCGACAGCCGCGCCAAGAGCGCCACCGCCCGCTGCGCGAGCCCGCGCGGCCCCACCCCCAGCGCGGCCCCCAGCTCCAGCGCGGCGACCATCCCCAGCCCCACCGCCTCCCCGTGCAGGAGGCCATAGTTCGACGCCGACTCCAGCGCGTGCCCGACGGTGTGACCGAAGTTCAGGATGGCGCGCCGCCCGGACTCGGTCTCGTCTTCCGCCACCACCTCGGCCTTCACGCGCACCGCGCGCGCCACCAGCTCGCGCACGAGCGCAGGCGAAAGGTCCGGCGCGTTCTTCTCGACCAGCTCGAGGATGGTGGGATCGGCGATGAACCCGCACTTGATGACCTCCGCCAACCCCGCGGCCCGCTCGCGCAGCGGCAGCGTGTCGAGAAACCCGAGATCGGCGATCACCGCCTTCGGCTGGTGGAACGCGCCGACCAGGTTCTTCCCCGCCGCCAGATCGACGCCGGTCTTGCCGCCCACCGAGGCGTCGACCATGGCCAGCAACGTCGTCGGGATCGTGGCGAACTGGACGCCGCGGAGGTAGACCGCCGCGGCGAACCCCGCGTGGTCGGTCGTCGCGCCGCCGCCGATGCCGACGATGGCGGCGCGCCGATCGTAGCCCCGGCTGGCGAGCCACTCTGCGGTCTTCTCGATCTCCGTCAGGTTCTTGCAAGCCTCGCCGGCGCGCAGGTCGAGGCGGCTGACGCCGGGCAGCCTGGCGCCGAGCGCCGCCACCAGCGCCTGCGTGCGCGCGTGCGCGCCGAGGCCGCCGTCGACCAGCAGCGCCACCCCCGTCGTCGACGGCCCGAAGGCCGACGCCAGCACGTTGACGATCGTCTCGGGCGCGCAATCGCCAATCCGCACCTCGTAACGGCGCGGGCCCAGCTCGACGGGAATGATGGTATCGCTCACGCGCTGTCCTCGTTGTCCTGGGTTCGTTTTTCGGGCGCGCCCGGGCCGAGCCCGAGTCCCCCAAGGATCTCGCCCGCCGCCTCGGCCGGCGTCCGGCGGTCGGTCTCCACCCGGAGATGCGCCCGCGCGTAGAACGCCTGGCGCGCCGAGAGCAGCGCCGTCGCGGCCGCCAGCGGATCGGCGCTGTCATCGAGCAGCGGCCGCCCCGAGCGGCTGCCGGCCCGCCGCACCGCCTCGGCGGCCGATACGGCGAGCGCGACGACCCGACCGGAGGCCAACATCAGCGCCAGGTTCTCCTCACGGCAGGCCGCGCCGCCCCCGGTGGCGACCACCGACCGCCGCCCGGCCGCCGCCGCCCGGACCGCCTCGGTCTCGCGCCGCCGAAAGCCCTCTTCTCCTTCGCGGGCGAAGATCTCGGCCACCGTCAGGCCGGCCGAGCGCACGATCAGGTCATCGAGATCGGCGAACGACCAGCCCAGACGCTCGGCCAGGAGGCCGCCGACCGTCGTCTTTCCGGACCCCATGAAGCCGATCAAGAAAATGGGCCCCTCGGGCGCGGACGGGTGCGACATGAGCACTCAGATCCTAACCGATCGACGGCGAACCGGGAAAAGAGCGCGGAGGCCCGCTTGCGGCCCCGGCGTCCCCGCATATGCTGGCCGCATGACCCTGGTGCTCCACGGCAGCGAGATGGCGAACAGCCCCTACGTGCTCGCCTGCTTCGTGGCGCTGCGCGAGAAGGGGCTGCCGTTCGAGATGCGTGCCGTCTCCCTCCAGCGGGGCGCCCAACACGAGCCGAAGTTCGTGGCGACCTCTCTCACCGCGCGGGTCCCGGTCCTCGAAGATGGAGGCCTCTCCCTGTCGGAGTCGAGCGCGATTATCGAGTACCTCGAGGAGGCCTATCCCCCTCCGGCCTACCCGCGCCTCTTGCCCGCCGATCTGCACGCGCGGGCACGGGCGCGTCAGGTGATGGCCTGGGTGCGCAGCGATGTGGGCGCGCTCCGGGAGGAGCGATCGTCCGAATACGTCTTTTTCCCGCGCGAACGTCTCGAGCCCCCGGGGCCGCTGTCGCCCGACGGCCAGGCCGCCGCCGAAAAGGTGGTCCGGATCGCGAGCCTCCTCATCCCCGACGGCGCAGGCCCCCTGTTCGGTCCCTGGTGCATCGCCGACACGGACCTGGCGATGATGCTCTGGCGGCTCTGGCGGACCGACTATCCCCTGCCAGAGAAGCTGCGCCGCTACG
The DNA here is from genome assembly GCA_963819375.1 of uncultured Pseudomonadota bacterium. Lineage (GTDB taxonomy): Bacteria > Myxococcota_A > Polyangia > Fen-1088 > Fen-1088 > JADGRB01. The sequence continues at coordinate 1,855,495 of CAWFVU010000002.1, forward strand.
CCGAGACCGAGTGGGTACGCCCCTCCGTCCGCGCCTTCGTCGAGCAGCCCCGCCCGGCGATCTACGCGACATCGGTCTGAGCTCGGCTCGAAACGAGTAAATTTTTTGCGCCTTGTCGCGACCGGCGTTCTACTGGGGCCATGAGCGTTGAAGTAGAACGCGCGACATTGCCGTGCGGTGTCTGCGGGGCGGGCGTGAGCGAGCTGCGTCGAGGACGCTGCTGGGGGTGCTACATGCGGTGGGCGGAGTCGCGCCCCGTCGGGCGGGGCGCTGCCTGCACCGTCTGCGGCGAGAAGCGACGGGCGCAGCTGAAGCTGGTCGAGCTTCAGGGGCGCAGCCTCCCTTTTTGCCACGGCTGTGCGGCGCAGGTGATGCGCCTCCCCGAGGTGCCCGTGACCGTCGAGGAGCTCCGGCAGGCGCTGCGCCGCGACCGCCGGGACGACGACCGGCGTGCCGGCAGCAAGGTCGACCAGCGGATCTTCCCGCGCGAGCGACGGGTGGGCGAGCGGCGCGGCCCGATGCGCGACGCCTTCGCCGACACCGATCCGCGCATCAAGCTCGCCGAGGTGAACCTCGACGACGCGATCATCGAGCTCGGCGACGCCGATCTGGCCGAGGGCGACCAGACCCAGGTCCGCCCCAACCCAACCGGAACCGCCTCGGCCGGCGCAGCCGCAGCTTCGATGACTTCCTCCGACTCGTCAGCGGAGCGGTAGCTCCACCTTCCAGCTCTTCCCCTCGCGGACGGTGTGCACCGTCTGCCGGTCGCCGGTCGCCGAGTAGACCTCGACCTCCGCCTCGGCGCCGTCCCGGTGCAGCACGCGCGTGCCGGCCGGCTCCCAGGCGGGAGGCAACCAGCCGACAGCGACCAGGTCGGAGGGGGCCAGCATGCGCGCGCTGCCGGTCCGGTGGGTGGCGACCAGGAGCGCCTCGATGTGCGCGCGCGTGCGCGGGCCGAGGCGGTCGTAGACGGCGCCCCGATCGCCCGCGCGGGCGGTGGCGATGAGCGACCGGACAGCCGCCTCGGGGCTGGAGCCGTCGTCGCGCGCGCCACAGCCGACCACCAGCCCGGCCGAGGTCCCGATCACCACGGCCAGCCAGGCCGCCGCCACCAACCTCAGACGCCTCATCCGCGCGCCGCGTAGAGGCCGAGCCGCTCGCGCACGCGCTTCATCGTCAGGGCGGCCACCTTGCGCGCGTCGACCGCGCCGCGCGTCAGGATCGCGTCGACGCGCGCCGGATCGGCCCGCAAGACGTCGGCGCGGGCGCGAATCTGCGCGAGCTCGGTCTTGACCCCTTCGAACAGGATCTTCTTGCAGTCGATGCAGCCGATGCCGGCGGTGGTGCACCCGCTGTGCACGGCGGCCTGCTGCGCGTCGTCCGAGAAGAACCTGTGCAGGGTGAAGATGTTGCACTTCTCCGGCGTCCCCGGATCGGTCCGCTTGACGCGCGCCGGATCGGTGGCGGCCGCGCGCAGCTTGTCCCAGATCGCCTTGTCGGGCTCGGCGAGCGCGATGGTGTTGCCGAGGCTCTTCGACATCTTGGTCTGCCCGTCGAGGCCCAGGATCTTCGGTGTGGACGAGAACAGCGGCTGCGGCTCGACGAAGGTCTCCCCGAAGCGCGCGTTGAAGCGACGGACGATCTCGCGCGCCAGCTCGAGGTGCTGGCGCTGGTCCTCACCGACCGGAACGCGCGTCGCGCCGTAGAGCAGGATGTCCGCCGCCTGAAGGACGGGATAAGCCAGGAGGCCGAGGTTGATGTTGTGGGGCTGGTGCTGGACCTTGTCCTTGAACTGCGTCATCCGCTCGAGCTCGCCGTGCGGCGCCACCGACGACAGGATCCAGCAGAGCTCGGTGTGCTCGGGGACCTCGGATTGGATGAAAAGCGTCGCCTTGTCCGGATCGACCCCGCAGGCCAGGATGTCGATGGCCATCGACCGCGCGCGGCCCGGCATCTCGGCCGGCTCGTAGGGTTGCGTGATCGCGTGGTAGTCGACGATGCAATAGAAGCAGCGGTAGGACGCCTGCAGCGTCACCCAGGTCCGGATCGCGCCGAGGTAGTTGCCGAGGTGCAGCTCGCCCGAGGGCTGAATCCCGGAGAAAACGATCTCCATGGTCCCGCGTTGTTTAGACGTCACACCGCGCGGGGTCAAGAACATCCGGGCCCGCGTCGATAGGGGGGATCGGTCGGCCTCGCGCTTGCTTAGGAGAGGATCGTGGCTTAGGTAGCATTCAGTAGGGCGAAATCCCAACAGGAGAATGTCAATGAATCGAGGGCTTTGGTTGGTCTGCAGTCTGGGGCTGGGTACCGCTTGGGCGGTGTCCGGCTGTTACATGGGCCCGCAACCGCCACCTCCGGCCTACGTCGAGCCGGCCGCCGCAGGCGAGCCTGTCGCGGCCGACGGCACTGTCTACCCCGCGACGCCTCCCCCCGATCCGATCCCCGAGGATCAGCCCCCGGCGCCCGGCTACGGTTACGCCTGGGTCAACGGCTACTGGGACTGGACCGGCGCTGAATGGGCCTGGGACACCGGCTACTGGGCGCCCGCGGACCAGGCCTACCTCTTCATCGGCCCGCGCTTCCTGTTCCTCGACGGCCGCCCCGTCTTCTACCGTCCCTACTGGCAGGGTCCTGGCGGCTATCGGGCCTACGGCTACGGATACCGCGGCCGCGCGCCCGTGGGCGCCTGGCGCGCCCGGCCCTCCGTGGCGCCCGGCGTCTGGCGTGCCCAGCACAACGAAGGATGGCGCCGCACCCCAGGCGCGACGGCCTGGCGCGGCGCACCGGCGCGCGGGCCTGAACCGATGCGCGGGGGCAACCCCGGATTTCGCGGCGCGCCGCCGGCGGCTCGCGGACCGGCGCCCGGCTTCCACGCGGCCCCCGCCCCGGCCTTTCACCCTGCGCCCGCGGCCCGCTCGGCGCCCGCGCGGGGCGGCGGTGGCGGCGGCCGCGTGCACCACTAGCCGGCGGCCGGAACGCGCGACGCGCGCCTAGAGAATGTACTGCGACAGATCCTCGTCCTTGAGGATCCCGTCGAGGCGCTCGCGCACGTAAGCGGCGGTGATGGGGATGGTCGTCTGTCCGAGCGAGGGCGCCTCGAAGGCGAGATCGTCCAGCACCCGCTCCATGATCGTGTGGAGGCGGCGCGCGCCGATGTTCTCCATCCGCGCGTTCACCAGGGTGGCGATCGCGCGCGATCTCGGCGACGGCGTCGTCATGAATCTCGAGCGTCACCTTCTCGGTGGCGAGGAGCGCAATGTACTGCTTCGTGAGTGCGTTCTCCGGCTCGGTCAGGATGCGCACGAAGTCCTCGTCGGTGAGCGACTCCAGCTCGACGCGGATCGGGAACCGCCCCTGCAGCTCCGGGATCATGTCCTTGGGCTTCGAGACGTGAAACGCGCCCGCGGCGATGAAGAGGACGTGGTCGGTCTTGAGCGGGCCGTACTTGGTCGAGACGGTCGACCCCTCGACGATGGGGAGGAGATCCCGCTGGACGCCTTCGCGCGAGACGTCGGGGCCGCCGTGGCCGCCCCCCTCGCGCCCGGCCACCTTGTCGATCTCGTCGATGAAGATGATCCCTGCTTGCTCGGCGCGGCGGATGGCGTCCTTCTGCAGCCGCTCGACGTCGATCAGCTTGTTCGCCTCCTCCTCGGTGAGCACCTCCAGCGCCTCCGGCAGCGGCAGCCGCCGCCGCTTCGTCTTGCGCGCGCCCTGCGGCATCATGTCGCGCAGGTTGAGGACCATCTCCTCCATCCCGGTCCCGGAAAACACGTCGACGAACGAGGCCGGTGAGTCGGAGGTGTCGATCTCTACCATCTTGTCGTCGAGCTTTCCTTCGCGCATCAGCTTGCGCAGGCTCTCGCGGGTGGCGTTGTCGGCCGGCGGCTCCGGCGACGATGGCGGCGCCGGCAGCGTCGAGGTGGCGGCGCCGGCCGGCGGGCGCGCGCGCGGCGTCGGCGGCAGGAGCACGTCGAGGAGACGCTCTTCGGCGTTCTCTCGCGCGCGCGGACGGAGGCGCTCGCGTTCTTCGTCGCGCAGCATCGAGACCGCGGTCTCGGCGAGATCGCGGACCATCGAGTCGACGTCGCGCCCCACATAGCCGACCTCGGTGAACTTCGAGGCCTCGACCTTGACGAACGGCGCGCCGGCCAACTTGGCCAGCCGCCGGGCGATCTCCGTCTTGCCGACGCCGGTCGGCCCGATGAGCATGATGTTCTTGGGCGCGATCTCGTCGCGCATCGGCGGCGGCACCTGCTGGCGTCGCCAGCGGTTGCGCAGCGCCACCGCCACCGCGCGCTTGGCGGCCTTCTGACCGACGATGTACCGATCGAGCTCCTCGACGATCGCCCGCGGCGTCAGGTCTTGCATCCGCTTGACCGGCGCGAGCGCGGTGGACCCATTTCCATTCGAATGCGGCGCGGACGACATGCTCAGAGCTCCTCGAACGTGCGCGAGCCGTTGGTGTAGATGCAGATGTCGCCGGCGATGGTCAGCGCCTGCTCGGCGATCTCGCGCGCCGACAGCGTGGTCGCGCCCAGAAGCGCGCGGGCCGCGGCCAGCGCGTAGGCGCCGCCCGACCCGATCGCCGCCGCGTCGCCGTCGGGCTCGATCACATCGCCGGTCCCCGAGAGCATCAGCGTCTTGTGGTGGTCGGCCACCAGCAAGAGCGCCTCCAGCCGGCGCAGCACGCGATCGGTCCGCCAGTCCTTGGCCAGCTCGACGGCCGCGCGGGTGAGGTTCCCGCCGTACTCCTTGAGGCGCGCCTCGAACTTTTCGAACAGCGTGATGCCGTCGGCGGCGGAGCCGGCGAACCCGGCCACGATCTTGTCCGTCATGCAGACGTCGAATCTTGCGGGCCGACGATTTGACGACGGTGTTCCCCATCGTCACCTGACCGTCGCCGGCCAGAACGACGTGGCCACCGCGGCGGACGGCGAGAACGGTGGTCGATCGAATGCGGGGTCGTTTCACCGGCAGGTCCTCACTGGTCGATTCCTCACGGACGGTTTCTGGCGCGCGGGTGGCTCTTGTCGTAGACGGCCATCAGGTGATCGATGTCGACGTGCGCATAGCGCTGCGTCGTGCGGAGGCTGGCGTGGCCGAGCATCTCCTGGATGGCGCGCAGGTCGGCCCCCTCGCCGAGGAGGTGGGTCGCGAAGCTGTGGCGGAGCGCGTGCGGCGAGACGCGCGGCGTCCCCGAGGCGAGCTCGCGGCGGGCCAGGAGCCGGCGCACGGCGCGCGGCCCGAGCCGGCGCCCGCGCGCGCTCAGAAAGAGCGCCTGGCGATCCGCCACCGGTGTGCTGGACAGCCGATCGACGCGCCGCTGGAGGTAAGCGTCGGTGGCCTGCCGCGCCTTGGACCCGATCGGCACGATCGCGATCCTTGCGCCCTTTGCCCTGGCGCACACGCACGATCGCGTCGGAGCCGTCGGCCTCCACGTCACCGACGTCGAGGTTGCAGGCCTCCGAGACGCGCAGCCCGGCGCCGTAGATCACCTCGAACAGCGCCAGCTCGAGGGCGCGTCCGCAGGCGTCCGTCCCGGCGTCGTCGGCGCGCGGGCCGCCGTCGAGCAGACGGCCGACGTCCTCCTTGCCCAGGAAGGATGGCAAACGCTTGGCGCGCTTGGGAGCGCGCAGCGCCGCGACCGGGCTCGACTTGCAGAGGCGGCGGCGCACCGCCAGGCGAAAGAACGCGCGCAGGGAGGAGAGCTTGCGACCGATCGTCACGGCGTCGTTCTTCCCATGGAGCGACGCAAGGTAGGAGCGGCACATGATGACGTCAAGCTCGTCGAGCGCCGGGGCGCGGCCCAGCGTCGCCACGGCGTGCTCCCGGAACTCACCGAGATCGTGCAGGTAAGCGCGAACGGTGTGCTCGGACGCCCGCTTCTCGGCGGTGAGGAATTGGCGAAACGCCGCCAGCGCTTGCTCCATCGCCACGGATCGTAGCGCAGCCGTGGGCAGCGTGCGAATCGGCCGATCAGATCGGATAGTCTCCGGGGGCGTGTCCGAGCCCGCCGCCGTCCCAGCTGCCGTTCCATCTTCGGCCTCGTCTTCCGTTCCATCTTCCGCCTCGTCGTGCGCCCCACCCTCCGCGCCCGCCGGCGAGCCTCCGGGTCCGCCGCCCTCTGTCCGCTGTTCGGGCGCTGCGGCGGCTGCCAGCTGCAGCATTTGGCGTACGACGAGCAACTCGCGCTCAAGACCGAGGGAGTTCGCGCGCTCTTCCCCGAGGCTGCCGTCGCGCCCTGCGTGCCGTCGCCGCGCCCCTACGGCTATCGCTCGAAGCTGACGCCGCACTTTCCGCGCCCCGCGCCGACCGCCCGGTGGCGATCGGCTTCCTCGAAGTCGGCCTGCCGCGCCGGACGCTCGACGTCCCCACCTGCCCGATCGCGATGCCGCGCGGTGAACGCGCGCCTCGCCGAGCTGCGCGCCGAGGTGCTCGGCCGCTGGGCGACTATCGGAAGGGGGCGACGCTGCTCGTGCGCGAGGCCGCCTCGGGCGTCACGGTCGATCCGCGCGCGGTGATCACCGAGGAGGTCGGCGAGCTGTCGTTGCAGTTTTTGGCCGGCGACTTCTTCCAGAACAACCCGTTCCTGCTGCCGCGGCTGGCCGCCCACGTCGCCGCCGAGGCCCAGGCCGGCGGCGCGCGCTTCCTGGTCGACGCCTACTGCGGCAGCGGCCTCCTCGGCCTCGGCGCCGCGCCGCGGCTTCGAGCGGGTGCTCGGCGTCGAGGTGAGCGCGCAGCGCCGTCGGCTGGGCGCGCGCCAACGCCGCCCGCAACGGCCGCACCAACTGCGAGTTCCTCGCCGCCGACGCCGGCGCCGTGTTCGCCGCCGTCCCCTTCCCCGCCGCCGACACGGCCGTCATCGTCGATCCGCCGCGCAAGGGGTGCGGCGCCGATTTCTTGCGCCAGCTCGCCGCCTTCGCGCCGCGCACGATCGTCTACGTCTCGTGCAATCCCGAGACGCAGGCTCCCGATCTCGGCGGTGCTGCGCGCGGCCGGTTATCGCTGCCTCGGCCTGCGGCCGTTCGACATGTTCCCGCAGACCCGTCACGTCGAGTGCGTGGCGACGCTGGCCCGCGACGCTTGAGTCGCCGCGCCCGGCAGGGGGTCCGCGTGAGGCGAGCGTGAGCGCAGCGAGCAGCGAGCAGCGAACGAGGCCCGACGACGTGGCGCCCGAAGCGCCCTACCCGGTGCCGGTCGGCGCGGGCGCCGGCGCCTCGTTCGCCTCGGGGCTCTCGGCGTCGGCCGTGTAGCCGCAGTCCTCCTTCAGGCAGCGGATGCGCGTGCCGCGGCCTTGGAGACCTTCTGCACGACGAACTTCGCGCCGCACTTCGGGCAGGGCTGCGGGAGCGGGCGATCCCACGACACGAAGTCGCACTGGGTCTTCGAGTAGTTCGAGCAGCCGAAGAAGACCTTGCCGCGCTTCGAGCGCTTCTCGGTCAGGTAGCCGCCGCAGCCTTCCTTGGGGCAGTCGACGCCCAGCGACATCGGGCTCGTGGTCTTGCACTCGGGGTAGCGCGAGCAGGCCAGGAACTCGCCGAAGCGCCCGCGCCTGATGACCATCGCCGAGCCGCAGGTCGGGCAGATTCTGATCCGACGGGCGCGTCGTCGGCACGATGGTGAGGCTGCCGTCGGCCTTGCGGGTGTACTCCTTGGTGTTGCGGCAGTCGGGGTAGCCGGAGCAGGCCAGGAAGTGGCCGTTGCGCCCCCACTTGATGACCATCGGCTTGCCGCACTTCTCGCAGACCTCGCTCGGTGGCCTCCTCCTCGCGCTTCACGTCGCGCATCTCGATCTTGGCCTTCTCGAGATCGAGCTTGAAGGGCGCGTAGAAGCCGTCCAGCAGCTTCACCCAGTCGGCCGTGCCGTCCTCGACCTGGTCGAGCTGCTCCTCCATCTGCGCGGTGAAGTCGGTGCTGACGATGTCGGGGAAGCTCTTCACGAGCAGGCCGTTGACCATCACGCCGAGCTCGGTCGGGTGGAGGCGCCCCTCGTGCTTCTCGACGTAGCCGCGGTCCTGGATCGTCGACAGGATCGCCGCGTAGGTCGACGGGCGGCCGATGCCCTTCTCCTCCAGCTCCTTGACCAGCGTCGCCTCGGAGAACCGCGGCGGCGGCTGGGTGAAGTGCTGCTCCGGCTTGGTCTCGAGGAGGCGCAGCGCCTCCCCCTCGTGCACGTCGGGCAGCGCGGCGCCGCGTCTCGTCCTCGTTGGCGGCGTCCTCGACCGTCTCGGCGTAGACCTCGAGGAAGCCGGCGAACTTCATCACCTGGCCGCTCGCGCGCAGCTCGACCCGGCCGGCGCCGATGTCGATCGACGTCTGATCGAAGACCGCCGGCACCATCTGGCAGGCGACGAAGCGGTTCCAGATCAGCGTGTAGAGCTGCAGCAGGTCGTCGCTCTCGCGCTCGTCGCGCCCGCCGCCCTTGCCGCCGGCCCAGGCGGCGCGGACCGTCTCCGGATCGTACTTGAGGCAGGTCGGGCGGATCGCCTCGTGCGCGTCCTGCGCGCCCTTCTTGCTCTTGTAGACGATCGGGCTCGGCCGGCAGGAACGTCGCGCCGTAGCGCTCGCCGATGTACGCGCGCGCCTCGGTGACCGCGTCGTCCGAGATGCGCGTCGAGTCGGTACGCATGTAGGTGATGAGACCGACCAGGCCGTCGTCGCCGACCTCGACGCCTTCGTAGAGCCGCTGCGCGAGCCCCATCGTCCGCTTGGGCGAGAAGCGCAGCTTGCTCGACGCCTCCTGCTGCAGCTTCGAGGTGATGAACGGCGGCGGCGGGTTCTTGCGCCGCTCCTTGCGCTCGACGCTGGAGACCACCAGCGACGCGCCCTTGATGATGTCGACGACCTCGCGGGCGCCTGCCCTCGTTGGTCAGCTCGGCCTTCTTGCCGTCGAGCTTGGAGAACTTGGCGGTGAACGGCGGCGGCGCGCTCGCCCTCGACCAGCGCCTCGACCGTCCAGTACTCCTCGCGGCTGGAAGGCCGTGATCTCCTCCTCGCGCTCGGCGACCAGCCGCACCGCGACCGACTGCACGCGCCCCGCCGACAGGCCCGCGCCGCACCTTGGTCCACAGCACCGGGCTGATCTGGTAGCCGACCAGGCGGTCGAGCATCGCGGCGCGCCTGCTGCGACTCGAACTTCTTGATGTCGAGCTCCATCGGCTTGCCGATCGCCTCGTTGATCGCCTTCTTGGTGATCTCGTTGAAGAGGACGCGCTGGATGTTCGGGTTCGCCGGGCGCACCTCCTCGGCGATGTGCCAGGCGATCGCCTCCCCTTCGCGATCGGGGTCGGGCGCCAGGAAGACCTGCTGGGCGTTCGCGCGCCGCTTCCATGATCTCCGCCAGCACCTTCTTCTTCGCCGTCGATGACCACGTACTCGGGCTGGAAGCCGTGCTCGATGTCGATGCCCATCTTCTTCTTGGGCAGATCCTTCACGTGACCGACCGACGCCTTCACGACGTAGCCGGCGCCGAGGTACTTCTTGATCGTCTTCGCCTTGGCGGGCGACTCGACGATCACCAGCGCGTCGTTGCCGCGGCGGGCGCGCGTCGGGCGCGCGACGGCTGCCTCGGGCGTCCGACCTCGGGCGCGTCCTTGGTCGCGACCTTCGTCTTGCGGGCCGGCGCGGCCGCGGCGGCTTCGTCCGCGGCCTTCGCGCCGCGCGGTCTTGGCTTTCGCCTTGGCCGCTGGCTTGGCCGCGACTTTCGCCGCCGTCTTCGCTGTCGGGGCCTTCGCTGGGCGCTTGGTCGCGCCTTGTCGCCAGCGTCTCGCGGCCGCCGCTCTGCTGGCTGCGCTGGTCTTCTTCTTAGTTGGCACGGTGCACCTCGTAAAGACGCCGCCGGCCGGCGTCGAACCCACCCCAGAGCTCGGCCTCGGCCAGAACGCGCCAGCGCCGCCGGCAGCGACACGCCCAAGCGCGCGCGCGACCTCGACCGCCGGCCGCGCCATCTGTCAGCGCCGCCAGCAGCGGAGCCAGCGCCGCCGGCACGGGCCGTCGCCGGCCGCGGCTCGCCCGCCAGCGCCGCCAGCAGCTCGGCGCCGTCGCGACCGGACGCGGCCTTGCCGGTCGCGATGCAACTCGTCGGTGCCGGCGCTGCCCGGGAACCGCGATCAGCGGCGCCCCAGCGCCTGCGCGAGCCGCGCGGTGACGAGCGCGCCCGACGCTCGCCTGGGCCTCGACCACCAGCACCGCCTCGGCCAGCGCCGCGACGATGCGGTTGCGCACGGGGAACTGCTTCCCGCGCGGCGGCGTGCCTGGCGCGTACTCGGAGAGAAGGCCGCCCGCGGCGCGATCTCGGCGAACAGTCCCGCGTGGCGGTCCGGATAGACGACGTCGACGCCACAGCCGAGGACGGCGAAGGTCGGGGCCGCCCGCATCGAGCGCGCCCCGGTGCGCGGCCGCGTCGATCCCGAGCGCGCCGCCCGAGACGATCGTGTGGCCGTGCTCCGACGCCATCGCTGCCAGCTCTTGTGTGCGGCGGCAACCGACGCGGCTCGCGGCCCGCGCGCCGACGATCGCCAGCAGCGTGACGGGTCGGAGGGGAGCCGTCCCCGGTACCAGAGCGCCGCGACTGGTCGAGCGATCCGGCGCAAAACATCTGGGAAATCAGCGTGCGAGGCGGGCGCGAGAAGGACTTCCTGGGGGTCGGCGGGCAGGGACAACGACGGCTTTGTCGGCTGGTCGACGCCCCGGTTGTGCCTCAAAAGACCCGTCATCGGAGCCGTTGCAGATAGCTCCGCTCGGCGGCGCGGTCAAGCAACCGGACAGGGTCATGTAAATACGCCTACTTAAGAACTGATTTCAGCCCGGTGACTTAGCGGAGTCAAACCCACCCTCCAGTTCGCGCAGAATCGCCCCGGCGCCCCGGGCGATCAGGCGCCGGGCGACGTCGGCGCCGATGGCGCGCGCGTCGCCGGGGGAGCCGTCGAGCGTCTCGTGGATCATCTCGGAGGCATCGGGGCGGCCGACGAGCCCGCGGAGCGTGAGGCGATCGCCGACCAGCGTCGCGTGCCCCGCGACGGGCGTCCGGCAGCCGACGCCGAGGCCGGCGAGGAGGGCGCGCTCCGCGGCGACGGTCACCTCGGCGGCGGCGTCCGAGAGCGCGCGGCAGAGCTGCGTGACGCGCGCGTCGTCGCCGCGCGCCTCCAGCGCCAGCGCCCCCTGGCCGATCGCGGGCAGCATGCGGGCGGGATCGATGCGCTCGGCGATCCGCTCCGAAAAGCCGAGGCGGTCGAGGCCGGCGGAGGCCAGCACGCCCGCGTCGACCACCCCTTCGGCGATCTTGCGCAGCCGGGTGTCGACGTTGCCGCGCAGGATGTCGATCGTCAGAATCGCCGCGCACCGCGCGCAGCTGGCAGACGCGCCGCAGGCTGGAGGTCCCCACGCGGCTGCCAGCGGGGAGCGCGTCGAGGCCGACGCCCGAGCGGCTGACAATCGCGTCGCGCGGGTCGGCGCGCGTCGGCACGGCGACGATGGCCAGACCGACGCGCAGCTCGGCGGGGACGTCCTTGAGGCTGTGCACCGCCACGTCAATCTCGCCCGCCGCCAGCGCCGACTCAATCTCCTCGACCCAGGCGCCCTTCCCTTCGAGCAGAGCGGGCGGGCCCGACTGCGCGCGATCGCCGGCGGTGACGATGATCTTCTCCCGCACCTCGAGCCCCGGGTGCGCGGCCCGCAACAGCCGTCCGACCTCGCCCGCCTGCCAGCGCGCCAGAGCGCTGCCGCGGGTGCCGATGATCAGCGTCCCCGGGCGCGACGAAGGACTCGATGAGTGGCTCGATGCCTCGCTCAACGGCCGGCCGCTTTCTTGTCCGGAACGTTGACGTTGGCCGCCGCGGGCGCCTCCGGGCGATCGGCGTCCCGTTCGACGGCTTCGACGGGAGCCGCTGCGGCGATCTCCAGCGCGAACAGCCGCTGCACCGCCACCACCAGCGAGACGCCGTCGTCGGCGTCGTCGTTGCGCAGCGCCATCTGCGGCGCGTGGAGCAGCTTCTTGGCCAGCGACTCGGCGAGCTCGGCGATGGCCCGCCGTTCGCGCTCCCCGAGCCCGGGCATCGCCGAGATGGTGCGCGCCGCCTCGGCCTGGGCCAGGCCGAGCACGTGCGCACGCAACGCGGTCACCGTCGGGGCGAGCTGCCGGCCGCGCCAGGCCTTGAGGAAGCGGTCGAGCTCCTGCGCCACGATCGCCTCGGCGTCGGCCGCCTCGTTCTTGCGCTCGTCCCGGTGCTCGGCGGCGACCTTCTGGAGATCGTCGATGTCGGCCAGGTAGATGCCGTCGAGCGAGCCGGCCTCCGGCTCGACGTCGCGCGGCACCGCGATGTCGAGGAGGAAGAGCGGGCGGCCGCGACGGGCGCGCTGGACCTGGCGCAGCATCTCCACCGTCAACACGGGACGCTGGGCGCCGGTCGAGGCGATCACGATGTCGGCCACCCCGAGCGCGGCGGGCAGCTCGCTCCAGTCGCTGACGGCGGCGCCGTAGCGCACGGACATCTCGTCGGCGCGCGCGCGGGTCCGGTTGGTGACGGTCAGGGTGGCGCCGTGCGTGCGCAGCGTGCGCGCCGCGAGCTCCGACATCTTCCCCGCGCCGACCACCAGCACCTGGCGCTTGTCGAAGCCGCCGAACACCTGCCGCACGAGCTCGATCGCCACCGAGCTGACGGAGACCGGATTGCGCGCGATCTCCGTCTCGCGCCGAACGCGCCGCGCCACCCGAAAGGCGCCCTGGAAGCAGGCGTTGAGGATGGCGCCCGCGCTGCCGTGGCGGACGGCGCTCTCGTGCGCCTGCTTGGTCTGCCCCAGGATCTGCGGCTCGCCCAGCACCAGCGAATCGAGGCTGCAGGCGACGCGAAACAGGTGGGCCACCGCCTCGGCGTCGCGCCGTTCATAAAGATGGGCGCCGAGCTCCAGCGAGGTCACGCCGGCGCGCCGGGCCAGCGCCTCCCCCAACCCCTGCGCGGCGCGGTCGCCGTCTCGATCGGTGGCGGCGTAGATCTCGACGCGGTTGCAGGTCGACAGCAGCGCCGCCTCCCGCACCGAGGGGAGCGCCGCCAGCTCGCCGAGCACACTCTCCATCGCCTCGGGCACGACCGCCAGCCGCTCGCGCACGCCCACGGGCGCAGTCTTGTGCGAGACACCGAGAACGATGAGGTCGATCACCGAGTTGCCCATGGCTCAGGCCGCGTGGCGCAGAAAGTAAGCGAGCAGCACCAGCATCGCGCCGCCGAAGCCCCCCAGCGTCAGCCAGGCCGCGCGCCGCCCGCGCCAGCCGGCACCGACCCGCGCGATCAGGAGGACGCCGAACGCAGCCCAGGTCGCCAGCGCGAAGATGTACTCCGGGCGTACCGCGGCTGCCTGCCGCAGAAGTCCCAGGCGCGCCACCCAGATCGCCCCGGTCACGATGGCGACCGTGAACACCGGGAAGCCGACCGAGACGCAGCGGAGCGCCAGGCGGTCCAGCGTCTCGAGCGGCGTCCCCCGCCCCATCATGCGTTCGAACTGCTTGCGCTTGAGCTGCCGGTCTTCGAACAGGTAGAGCAGCGCCAGCACGGCGGCCAGCGCGAACACCGCGACGCCGATGACCGCCAGCAGGATGTGCACCTGCCCGAGCGAGCCCATGTGCGGCGCGTCGGTCTCGGCGGGAACGACCCGCGCCAGCACCAGCGACGCCAGCGCGGCCGGCACGGCGAACGCGCCCGCCGCCGCCAGCCGGTAGCGGAGCGAGGCCAGGAAGTATCCGGCCGCGATGAGGAACGCCACCAGCGACATCGCCTCCGGCGTCGACGACAGCGGGTTGACGCCATGGATGCAGCGGGCGCCGATGTCGCAGAGGTGCAGCCCGACGCCGGCTGCCAGCACCGCGTGCGCGACGCCCACGGCGCGCGCACGCTCCGCGATGGCGCCGCCACTCATGGAGCGCCCCAGCAGATAGCCAAGGTAGATGGTGGCCGCGAGCGCGTAGACCCCGATCACCAGCGCCGTCAAGGTCGCCACCCCTTAGATTTACCACGCGGAGCGCCGGGCGGCGCGGTTCGGCCATCGCGTGGACGGAGCCGGGCTGGGCCCGGCGGAGTCCGTCGCGGGATGGGGTGGGAACCCCTCCGAGGGTTCCCGCATCTGTGCTTGGACGCGACCGCCCGGCGTGCTAAGCCGTGGCGCATGGCAAGCGAGAACATCGTCGAGGTCACCGACTCGAACTTCCAAACTGAGATCCTGGCCTCCAAACTCCCCGTGCTGGTCGACTTCTGGGCGGTCTGGTGCTCCCCATGCCGCGCCATCGCGCCGCACGTCGAGGCGCTGGCCAAGGAGTACGACGGCAAGCTCCGCGTCGGAAAGTGCGACATCGACTCGAACTCCGAGGTCGCCACCCAGTACGACATCCGCAGCATTCCGACGTTGCTGGTCTTCAAGGAGGGGAAGGTCGTCGGTCAGGTCGTCGGCGCCGTCCCCCGCGCCAAGATCGAAGACCTGATCAAAAAGGCGCTGTAGCGCGTGGACGGAGCCGGGCTTTGCCCGGCAGAGTCCATCGCGGGGGGGTCGGGGACCCTCCCAGGGTCCCCGAGAGAATCAAGCGTCGACGCTGCGAGCGCTGGCCGGAAGGACCAGCGCCGCATCGGCGACGGTGATCTCCCCGGAGAGGTCGCTCGCGCGTCCGGCCACGACGGGGTAGGCCGGCGGCGCCACCACCGTGACGCCCCGGCGACCGAAGAGGCCGCGCACCGCCGCGCCGAAGCCCCCCTGCCAGACCGAGCCCCAGCCGACGTAGCCGAAGCCGCAGAGAAACAGGCAGAGGAACGGGATCGAGATGTAGTGGCCGTGATCGATCGCCACGCCGATGGCGACCACGAAGTAGGCGGCCATCACCAGCTCGATGAACGGCGTGAGCGACTTGGCGGAGCGGTACTTCTTCCCCGACCAACTCTCGAGCTTGCCGCGGATGCCGTGCTTCGGCGTCCGCACGAACTCGGTCTCGCGCCCCATGAGCGCCTCGAACACCGCGCGGGTCTGGTTCACGCAGAGGCCGATGCCGATCGACATCACCAGCGGCAGGCGGCGAACCGCCGACCAGAGGGAGCGTTTCCGCTCGCCCGGGGCGCGCATGAGCGCGATCTCGCGCTGCGAGGCCAGATAGAACGAAGCCACCGAGGCGGTGGTTCCGAAGAAGAGCGGAAGATCGATCATCAGCACCTCGCGCCAGCCGTGGTGGGCGCGCAGCGCCAGGTTCGGCAGGAGGAGAATCGAAAGCACCAGGAGCAGCGGATACGCCAGGTTGTTGGTGAGGTGGAAGAACGCCTCCGACTTCTGCGCGAACGTGGCGTTCGAGCGCAGGATCGTCGGCAGCAGTTTCAACGCCACCTGCACCGACCCCTTGGCCCAGCGGAACTGCTGCGACTTGAAGGCCGACATCTCGACCGGCAGCTCGGCCGGCGCGGCGATCTCGGGGAGGTAGACGAACTTCCAGCCGCGCAGCTGGGCGCGGTACGAGAGGTCCATGTCCTCGGTCAATGTATCGTGCTGCCAGTCGCCGGCGTCGGCGATGGCGGCACGCCGCCAGAGGCCGGCCGTCCCGTTGAAGTTGAAGAAACGCCCCGACCAGTTGCGGCCGGCGTGCTCCATGATGAAGTGCCCGTCGAGCATCAGGGCCTCCACCTCGGTCAGCGCGGAGAAGTCACGGTTGACGTGCTCCCAGCGGCATTGCACCACGGCCACGCGCGGATCGCTGAAGTGGTCGATCGCCCGCTCGAGGATGTCGGGCAGCGGCAGGAAGTCGGCGTCGAAGATGAGGACGAACTCGCCCTTCGCCGTCCGCAGGCCGTTCTGCAGCGCGCCGGCCTTGAAGCCGCCGCGATCGACGCGGTGGATGTACTCGACCTCCAGCTCCGGGAAACGGCGCGCGAGGTCAGCGACCTTCCGCTTGCAGATCTCCTGCGTCTCGTCGGTGCTGTCGTCGAGCAC
The DNA here is from genome assembly GCA_963819375.1 of uncultured Pseudomonadota bacterium. GTDB lineage: Bacteria > Myxococcota_A > Polyangia > Fen-1088 > Fen-1088 > JADGRB01. The sequence goes on from CAWFVU010000002.1 coordinate 1,871,446, forward strand.
CTGGATCTGGAATCGATCGCGCGGGTAACGAATGCCCGCCACCGCGTCGAGCAGACGTTCGACCACGTACATCTCGTTGAAGAGCGGCAGCTGCACGGTGACCGCCGGCAGCTCGGCGAACTGCCCCAGCGGGCGCGGGCGCCGGTGACGATTTCGGTAGTAGAGCCAGACCAGCGAGCTCCGGTGAAAGCCATACATCGCCAGGACCAGGAGGACGGCCAGGTAAGTCCCGACCACCAAACCGGAAATCGTCATGGCGCCACTCTAAATCGGCAATTGTCATCGAATTGTAATTCGTTGTGTTTCTTTGTGCGCAATGTAGGTGTCGCGGTTATTCTGATCGACACGTGGCGGAAACAAGCGCGCCGAACGAGGAGGCGATCGGGGTCTGGAACGAGGTCCTGGTGCCGAAGTTCACCCGCTTCCGGCGGGTGCTGGCCGACGGGTTCTCCGTCCACAGCCAGCGCGCGCTGGCGATGCACCCCGTCCGGGAGGGCGAACGGGTGCTGGACGTGGGGTGCGGCTTCGGCGAGACGACCATCGAGCTCGCGCGCGCGACCGGCAGCGCGCTGGGGATCGACTGCTGCGACCCGTTCCTGGAGATCGGCCGCGCCGACGCCGCGCGCGCCGGCGTCGCGGGCGCCGCGTTCGAGCTCGCCGACGGACAGACCGTGAAGTTCGAACGGCCGTTCGACGTCTGCTTCGCGCGCTTCGGGACCATGTTCTTCGCCAACCCGGCGGCGGCGATGGCGAACCTGCGCCGCGCCACGCGCCCGGGCGGACGGTTGCTGATGCTCGTCTGGCGGCGCATCGAGGACAACGCCCCCTTCTGGACGGCCAAGCAGATCGCGCGCAAGCATCTGCCGCCACCGGCCGACGAGGCGCCGAGCTGCGGCCCGGGGCCGTTCTCGATGGCCGATTCCGACACTGTCGGCGCGGTGCTGAAGGCGGCGCAATGGTCGCAGGTCGCGTTCGAGCGGGTCGACGCCGACATCTGGATCGGCGACACCGTCGACGACGCGCTGGCGTTTCAGCTGGCCATCGGCCCGGCCGGCGAGATCGTGCGCGACGCGGGCGCGCTGGGGGAAGAGAAGCGCCCCGTCATCGTCGAGGAGCTGCGTGGGACGCTGGCGCGGTTTCAGACGCCGGCCGGCGTCTTCATGCCGACCAGCTCCTGGTGCGTGACCGCGCGGGCCTGACGGCGCGGCGCGGGCGCGCCTTTCAGAGCTTGGGCTTTTCGTCGGCCAGCGCGTAGAGCCCGAGGCAGCCGTTCGCCAGGTGACGAACCTCGGCGGCCAGCGCGTCGCTGTCGGCGGCGTCCTGGCAGCGGGCGAGGATTTGCAGGAGCGCGTCGCGGCTGCGCCGGACCTCCGCCGCCAGCCACCGGATGTCATCCTCGCAGCCGTGCGCGCTGCCGAGATGTCCCCGCTCGAGCTCCCGCAGCCGCCACTCGAACAGCTCCAGCCGCCCCGCCAGCTTCCCGTGCCCCATGCAGTCCCGGCAGACGAGGGGCCCCTGATCGGTGACGATCTCCCCCTGCCCGTAGCAGGTCGCGCAGGTCTCGGCGGCCACGGTGCTCATCATCGACAGATAGCGCGCCGCACGTTTCGACGGCGTAACGGAACGGCGCGTAGCAGGTTAACGGGGCGTCGAGACGTCGAGATTAATAGAGGTACATCAAGCGGACCCGCGCGCTGAACTGGTCGTCGTCGTAGGGCATCGTCGACTTGTCGTTTTCAAAGTGCGACTTGGCGTAGGCGACCACCAATTTCACGTAGAGCTGCTTGTAGAAGAGGTATTGAGCGGCACCGAAGACTTGTAGGTTCGTCGAACGGTCGTCGGCATGAGTCACGCCGTTGACGTTCAAATCGTGGAAAGTCGCAAAATCGCCACCAGCGCCCAACATCAAGTTCGGGAGCAGGGCGGGCGCTGGCACCACGTCGACGAACCCGCCGTAGCTCAGGCGGTTCCCGGAGGCCTTCAGGTTCTCCTTGTTGGCGGAGTTGTTATCCACCACGTCGATGATTGCCGCGCCGACGTTGACGCCGAACTCGACGTAGGGAGCCAAAACGATCTGCGCCGAGCCGGCCACGCCACGGTTGCGGTGATCGTTCTGGAACATCGGGCTCGGGTCGGACGCGAACTGCCAGAGGTATTCGGCCGCCGCGCGGACCTTCAGCCAACCGATATCGAAGATCGCCGCCGGCCGGGCGCCGAGATTGTTCAGCAGATCGTCGTTGCCCCAGCGTCCGAGCAGCTCGATTCTCAGGGACCTGGACGGATAGTAGTGAAAGGCCACGTTCCCTGGGCCCGCGGGCCGCCCAAAGAGATAGTCGGCGTTGTAGAGCTGAGGCACCGACTGAGCGTTGTTGGCTCCATCATAGGCCCCGATGCGCTCGTCGGTGTTGATGTCGAGCCCCATCCCGAGCTGAAAGACGTCGAAAGCTTGAAACCGGCCGACGGTGATGTCCCACGTCTGCCAGACGCCGGTGCGGACCCAAACGTCATCCGCGTCGACGATCCCCTGCGTCGGCTGGACGTCCTGCTGGTTCTTGTTCGCTACGAGCTCGCCCTGTGCTTGAACGAACCAGATGCCGTCGGTGTAGGTCGGCGTCACGCGCAGCAGGAAACGCCCCTGCTGAAACAGCGTGTCCGTGTGCGACGACGCGCTGTTTCCTCCGAGCCGGATATGCTTCTCGTCGGTGTCGATCCATCCATAACCCGAGACGCCGATTCCGGTTCGGGGGGTATAGGGCCACTGCAGCCCCTGCATGTCGAGCCACAGCGGACCGCCATAGAGCCCCCGGATGTAGGGCTCGGGATAGGCCGAGGCCGGAAGCTGCTGGACAATCGCGGGCGGAACCTCCGCCGGCTGCTCGGGCGACGCGATCGGCCCCTGCTTTTGCGGCCCCGGCTCCCCCCCCTCCACGACAGGAGGCATGGGAGCCCCTGGTGCGCCGGCGGTTGGCGTCACGCGCGGCGGAGCATCGCCCGCGAACGGATCGTCGGTGGTGGCGCGAGCTGAACGCGCAAAGCCGAAGGCGCACAGCGTGACGATGGTGAAAGCGGCGACGACGGAAGACTTCGAGCTCGTTCGGGCTCTCATCGGAGGATCTGCCGGAGGATCGGATCATTCATTGGGTCACCATGAAAGTATCGGAGAGTGAACAGTTGGTTCCCGAGCCGTTGGTGCAGGGAGTTGACGCAGCGGCAGCGCTCGGAGCGACGATGACTTTGACGGTCCCCGGTTCGACCGCCCAGCTGCTCGAGGCGGTGTTCCAGTACTTCAGGTCCTTCACGCGAAGCGGGATCGTGACCCGCGCTCCCGTGTTGGCGGCCAGCGGAACGCGTTTGAACGCCTTCAGCTCCTTGTAAGTACTCCCGGCTCGGTTCGCGACCGACGAGCCTGGGAACTGGACGAACACAAAGACCGTCTCGGTCCCTGCCACGGCGCTGTTGTTGAAGACATCCACTGTCACCGGGACGGTTCCGTTCGACGGAACCGTCGAACAGGGGACGAGCGGCGTGGTGCTGTCGAGCGCGTACTTGTACGTCGTATAGGAGAGCCCGTACCCAAATGAGAACTGCGGCGTCTTGCCTAGGTGATCAAAGTAGCGGTACCCCAGCCAGTAATCCATCTGCGTGGTGCCGGTGCTGCTGGCAAACGCTGGCCAGTCGCTGGGATTCGTGTCCCAGGTGATCGGCAGCTTGCCGCTGAAGTTCGCGTCGCCGAACAGCAACCTACCGAGGGCTTTTCCGCCCGCCATGCCGGGATACCAGGCCATGACGACTGCCTGGACGCTCGCCAGCCAGGGCATATCGATGACGCTGCCGCCCTCGAGCACGACGATCGTCGGCTTACCGAGCGCCGCGACGCTGGTGATGAGGTTGTTCTGGGTCCCGCTGTTGGCCTTGGGATCGAGCCCGAAGTTGACGCTGTGGGTTGTCGAGCTGATCCCGCCGGTCGTGCGATCGCCAGCGCCGGTGTACTCCTCGCCTTCATCCTGCGGCGTGAGCCCCGCGATCACGACCGCGACATCGAACCCTGCCGCCTGTGCCGCGGTGGCGCTGCTGTACCTGGCGACCATCACACCGTTCGCCGCGGCCATCATGCCCGCGTATGGACCGGTGCTCTTGGCCGGATCCGAGAAGACACGGCTCGATCCGTTGTCTCCCGTGCGGACGTTGGTGGTGAAATCCACGGTGCAATTGATCATCCCGGAAGCGCCGCTCTGACAGCCGTCCTGGCTGTTCGTCTCCTGCAGCGTGTAGGAGACACTCGCGCCGATGATCGCGACCCGCTTCACGGTCGACCGGTTAATGGGCAACGTATTGCTGTCGTTCTTCAGCAGGACCATCGACTCCTCGGCGGACTGCTGCGACAGGGCTATGTGGCTCATGTTGAGCGCCGGATCGGTCTGGTCATTCCCCGAGATGCTGCCGCCGGAGTAAGTGGTGAACGGCGTCTTCAACCCATACCCATTCGTCTTGTCAGTGTGGAAGCGATACTTCTGCTCGAGGATGCGGGCCGTCGAGGTCGAGAGCTGCGTCCCCTGCAATCCGCCCGACGTCACCAGCGAGCTGAGGGTCGAGTAGTTGTAACGCCAGGGGAGCTCCATATCGAGTCCCGCGTTGACCGCCTGCTGCGCGATCGGTTGGAGCGTGCTGGCCGCGGGATACGGGACGCTGTTGCCGTTCGGCATCGCCCACCAGTCGGAAAGGACGAAGCCCTGGAATCCAAAGTCGGTCCGCAGAAGGTCCGTCAAAAGGTGCGCGTTCTGCGTCGCATGCGTGCCATTGACCTCGTTGTAGGAGGCCATGATCGAGGAGACCCCGCCCTCCTTGACGATCATCTCGAAGTGACGCGCGTAGATCTCGCGCAGCGTCTCCTCGTCCATCGTCGCGTTGGCCGTCTCGCGTCCGTCCTCGATGTTGTTGGCGGCGTAGTGCTTGGCGCAGGCCCCCGTGTATTGCTGGACGCCGGCGACGAAGGCGCTGCCCAGCCGGCCCAGCAGGAACACATCCTCGCCGTAGGTCTCTTGCGCGCGGCCCCACGCCGGATGGCGGAGGATGTTCACCGTCGGCGCGAGAAGCATCGTGTTGCCAGAGGCCAGCATCTCGTCACCGATCGCCTCGCCGACCTGGTATTCGAGGTCGGGATCGAATGCGGCCGCACGAGCAATCGCGACCGGGAAGGCCGTCGAGAAGTCACCTTGATTGTCGCCGGTGGCGTTGAGGTTCACTCCGCGCGGCCCGTCGCGGTAGTAGAAGCCGCGGATGCCACGGTTGCTGTTCGTCTCCTGATTGAAGACGTTGAAATTGGCGGTCCCACTCTGGGGCAGGCCGCTCATCTGCTGCGCCTTCTCGTCGCTGGTCATCGCCGACGCGATGGACATCGCATTCGAGTGATTGGTCGCGTCCGCGGCGTAGCCAGACGTGTAGGGAAGCGGGTCCGAGGTCGCGGCGCCGCAGGCCATCTTCACCGGCGCGCCTCCCGTCCCGGTGCCGCCGCCTCCCGTGCCGGTACTGCCGCCGCTGTTGCCAGTCGCGCCGGCGGAGCCATCCCCGCCCGAGTCGCCGCCGGTACTGCTCCCGCCCATGCCGGTGAGGATGACGATGTCGCCACCTCCACCGCCCATGCCGGAGCCGTTGGTTCCACCCGAATCGCTGCCACCCAATCCCGTGGCCATCCCGCTGCCGCCGGTGCCGGGGCTCGATGATCCGCCGGCGCCGGTCCCGTTCCGCAGTGGGGCCTTGCAACCAAAGGAGATGACGACTGAGAGCGCGCTCACGGAAAGAAGCGAAAGAAAGCTACGGTACGGCATGAAATAGGCTTCTCCTTACTTCGAGTGGGGCCTCATCCGACCATCGTGGATGAGCGGTTCTCGGAGCCTAACACCCCACTGGTTACACCGAAATCGGCCTACATGGCCAGCGGAATGCCGACGCAAGACGTGCGCGCTATAGCCTGCTCGGAGCCCGTAATTACCGGAAGAACGCCTACCCGAGGCGGCGCGCGACCGGGTTTGACGAGGCGCGCCGAGGTGGGCCGTTCAGCTGGCGGTGGCCATCGCTGAGGGTTACGGCGTCGGCCCGGAGCCGACCGGATCCGGCGCGCCGACGGTGGACGGTGCGCCCGGGATTCCGCCGTCGCCGAAGAGGAGCGGCCCTTCGCCGGCGGCACGCTTGCGGGTGATCTCGCCGAGCGCGTCGCGTGCCCGCGCTCCGCGGGCGTCGTCGGCGGCGGCCCAGCGCGTGAGGACGGCCTCCGCGGCGGCGCGCACGTCGGGCGTGATGTCGTAGAGCGACGTGTGGCGGAGGATCGGCACCGCCTCGCTGTCGCCGATGCGGGCCATCGCGGCGATCAAATGCAGTCGTCCGGTGGGCGCTGAGGTGTGCAGCGACGTCTCGATCTGCGGGATGGCGGCGCGCTTGTAGGCGGCGAGGCGCTCCGTCGCCGGCGGGACCAGCTGATCGTTGCGGCGCACGAGGATGTTGATCTCGTCGGCGATGTCGGCGTGCGAGCCGTCCTCGCAGGCGGCGCCCAGCGCCAGGCCCGCCAGCGCCGCGACTAGGAGGCCGCGACGCATCTCTCGTCCGCCTCGGTGGGCTCGCCGCCGCGGCGGCCGTGCCGGGCCATCGACTTGGCGACCGGATCGGCCGGCGCGATCAGGGGGCGCGGCGAGCCGGCCGCCTCGGCCGCTTCCAGCTCGGCGAAGAACACCTCGCCGAGCGCCAGCATCGCCGTGGGAGCGTCGACGGAGGAGGCGCGCTGGCGCAGCGACGAGCCGCCGTAGAGGCCGCGCGAGTACCAGGCCAGCGTCTTGCGCAGCTCATGCACGCGCATCCTCTCGGGGCTGTGGGTGAGGACCAGCTCGGCGTGGCGGTGCCAGACGCGCGAGCGCTCGGCCAGCGTCGGCGGGCCCGGATCGGGCGCGCCCCGCTCCAGCGCGGCCAGCGAGCGGAAGAACCAGGGGTTCCCCATCGCGCCCCGCCCGACCATCACGGCGTCGCAGCCGGTCTCGCTCTTCATCCGCAGGTAGGCGGCCACGTCCTTCACGTCGCCGTTGCCGACGACCGGGATCTCGGGCGGCAGCGCGGCGCGCACGGCGGCGATGGGCGCCATCTGCGCCTGGCCGGAGAATCCCTGCGCGCGCGTGCGGCCGTGGACGGTGATCATCGCGGCACCCGCGTCGACCAGGCTGCGGGCGAAGGTGGCGGCGTTGAGGTTCTGCTCGTCCCAGCCGGCGCGGTGCTTGACGGTCACCGGGATCTGCGCCGGCACCGCGCGCCGCACGGCCGCGACCAGCGCGCCGGCCAGCTCGGGCTCGCGCATGAGCGCGGAGCCGCAGGCGCCGGCGGTCACCTTCTTGGCCGGGCAGCCCATGTTGATGTCGACGATCGCGGCGCCGATGTCGACCGCCATGCCGGCGGCGCGCGCCAGAGCTTCCGGCTCGCGGCCGAAGATCTGGACGGCGAAGCGCCGCCCCTCCAAGCTCGGCCACATCCGCCCGACCGCCTTGGCGGCGCCGCGCGTGAGCGCCTCGGCCGAGAGGAACTCCGTGAAGGTGAGCGCGGCGCCCAGCTCTTCGCAGATCGTGCGGAACGGGAGATCCGTCACCGCTTCCATCGGCGCCAGGAGTGCGCCGGGGTTAAGCTCGATGTCGCCGATGCGCATGCGGGCCCGGGAGAATAGCATCGCGCTGGCCGGAATCGTCATCGTTGCGTCGGCCATCGCTTGCCGCAGAGCTCCGCCCGCGCCGCCGCCGCCCCCGGCCGGCGCGGCCACGGGGCCCGAAGCGGCGCTCGCCGACGTCGTCGATCCCTGGAGCTGGGCCGCGCACAAACAGCCGGAAGGGGGCCGGGACCGCGCGCGCGCCCGCGCGATCGAAGACATCGGCCCGTTCGAGCGCGCGCGCCCGGGCGATCCGACGTCGTCGCTGGTCAACACCAACGCCGACTACTGGACGCGCCTCGTCGGGATCGCCTGGGACCGCGACGTCGACATCGACTTTGATCGCGAGCCGGTCGATCTCGACGGCGACGGCAAGCCCGACACGAGCGTTACGCGGCACATCCACGCCAAGGGGGGGATCCTCGCCAACCCCGAGCTGTTCGGCCTGACGCCCACACCCGACGATCCACGCGGCCGCGTCGGACGGGTGTCGGTCTCGACGGGCGTGCTCGGCCTGCGCGAGCCTCTTGGCCCCGACGGCAAGCCGACCGGCCAGATCGGAATGACCTGCTGGCTCTGCCACGGCGAGGCGAATCCGGTCGGTGGCGCGATCGTGCTCGGCCTGCCGGGCGCGAGCTTCGACTACGGCCTCTTGCTGGCGACGGCGGCGGTGCTGGACGACGGCAACGCCACAGCGGTCGAGGACCGCCGAGCGAGCGGATTTCCGTCGGGGCGTACCGTGCGCGCGCGGCTGTTGCTGGCTGGGCCAGGCCGCCAGGATCTCACCGGCGAGTTCGGGCTCGATGTGACCGTCCCCGGGTATCACTCCGCGCGCTACGCGGGCACCGCCCGTGTGCGCCAGCAGACGCGCGGCCTGGTCAATCCGATCAGCGTGCCGACGATCCTGGCGGCGCCCGGGCTGACGCTCGAGAACTGGTCCGGCTCGGAAGCCGCCGATGCGCCCTGGCTCGAACGATTGGTGACGCTCGCGCAGGCGCCCGAGAGGTCGGCGCTGGCCCTGCTCAACCTCGTGGGATCGCGCGATGTCGCCGACGAGTTCGGGCTCTACAAGGACGACCGGGAGGCGCGACGACGGGCCCTTCTGTTCGACCTGCGCAACCTCGGCACGCTGGGACTGCAGCAGGACTCGTTCCCAGGGCTGCTCTGGGCCGACGCGATCTATGGACACGCGGCCATCTCACCGCGCACGCTCGGCGCGATCCCCGCGCTCTACGCGGCCGACTCGGTGCGCGCGGTCCTGCGGCGGGGGTTCGAACGGCCGCGCGACGACGGAGACGCCGTCGCGCGCGGGCTCGCCATCTTCACCGAGCGCACGATCGGGGCGATCATCAACCGCCAGATCCTGAAGCTCGCCCCGCCCGCTTATGCGGCCGCCAAGATCGGGGGACCGATCCTCGCGCCGATCGACCCGACGAAGCCGCTCGAAGCGAAGCTGGCAGTTCGTTGCGCCGATTGCCATTCGGGTGTGCCGCTCGAGCGCAAGCTGCCGTTGGCGTCGAACGGACCGCCGCTCGGCCGCTGCACACATTGCCACGTGACGCATGAGCGCATCGACGAGTGGAAAACGATCCGCGCGGCGTCGATCGATCCGGCGCTGCTTCCGACCGCGGCGCTCCCGCTCGGCCGCCAACCCGCCGACGAGGTCGCGTTCTGCGCCGGGTGCCACAGCCAGCACCGCGACTTCGGTCCGCTGGTCTTCTCGTCGAGCCGCCTGTTCCCGTTCGACGCCAACGGCGACGGCGACTCGCAGCTCGATCCCGCCACCGATCGGCGTGCCGGAGGGATCGGCACCGACCCCTGGCTAGCCTTCGATGTTCCGCGGGCGGAGTGGCCGTTCGCCATCGATGTCGCGACGATCTCCGATCCGACGCGCGCCGGGCACGTCGGTCAGGCGCGCATCGGCGCCGCCTGGGTGCGCACCGCGCCGCTGGTCGGCCTCTTTGCCAGCGCGCCCTACCTGCACAACGGGTCTGTCCCGTCTCTGCGCGGGCTCCTCGATCCGCCGTCGAAGCGCCCCGTCACCTTCCCCCTCGGGAAGGCCGGCTTCGTCTTCGACACCCGCCTCCCGGGCAACGACAACCACGGACACGACTTCGGCACGACGCTCACGCCCTCCGAGAAAACAGATCTGGCTGCCTTCCTGGAATCACTTTGAGCCCGCCGCCCTAGCGATCGCGAACCGTCGAGGAGGCTTACCTGTCGCCGCCCAAGTGAGGGCGCCCGCCGCTCACTTCGCGTAGTCGGTGGCGCGGGTCTCGCGGATGACGGAGACGCGGACCTGGCCCGGGTAGGCCAGCTCGGCCTCGACCTTGCGCGCGATGTCCTTCGACAGCAAGCGCGCCTCCTGATCGGAGACGCGCGAGTTCTCCACGACGACGCGGACCTCACGGCCGGCCTGGATGGCGAAGGCCCGCTCGACGCCGGGGAAGCTGCGGGCGACCTCCTCGAGATCGGTGAGGCGCTGGACGTACGACTCCAGCATCTCCCGGCGCGCGCCGGGGCGCTGGCCCGACAGCACGTTCGCGGCGTCGACCAGGTGATCGAGGACGTCGACGTGCGGCACCTCGCCGTGGTGCGCGGCGATCGCCTGGACCACACGCGGGGGCTCGCCGTACTTGCGGGCGGCGGCGGCGCCGACGGCGGCGTGCGACCCCTCGGCCTCCTGCTCGATCGCCTTGCCGATGTCGTGCAGGAGGCCGGCCCGCCGCGCGGTCTTCACCGGCAGGTCGAGTTCGGCCGCCATCGCTCCGGCCAGGAAGCCGACCTCGATCGAGTGCTGGAGCAGGTTCTGCGCGTTGCTGGAGCGGAACTTCAGGGTGCCGACCAGCCGGGTCAGCTCCGGGTGCAGCCGCGGCAGCCCGAGGTCGAAGGCCGCCTGCTCGCCCGCCTCCTTGCACTGCTGCTCGATCTCCGAGGTGGCCTTCTCGACCATCTCCTCGATGCGCGTCGGGTGGATGCGCCCGTCGGCGATGAGCCGGGTGAGCGCCAGCCGCGCAATCTCGCGCCGCACGGGATTGAAGCAGGAGATCACGACCGCCTCGGGCGTGTCGTCGATGATGAGGTCGACGCCCGTCGCCGCCTCGAGCGCGCGCACGTTGCGCCCCTCGCGGCCGATGATCCGCCCCTTCATCTCGTCCGAGGGCAACGGCACGGTGGCCACCGTCCGCTCGGCGACGTACTCGCTCGCATAGCGCTGCACCGCCGCCGAGATCACCATTCGCGACTTCTCTTCGGCCTCCGCCCGCGCGCTCTCCTCGATCTTTCGCACCTCGTCGGCCGCGGCACGACGCGCCTCCTCGCGCACCTCGTCGTAGAGCCGCGCCTTCGCCTCTGCCATCGACAAACCGGCGATCTTTTCCAGCCGCGCGCGCGCCTCGACGGCCTGGGCCGCCGCCGCGCGCGCCGCCGCCTCGGCCGCCGCCTCGCGCCCCGCCAGCTGCTTCTCGCTGCGGGCCGTCTCGTCGAGCCGCTGTTTGAGCTGGCGCTCCTGCCGCTCGAGCTCGCGCTCACGCTCGCTGGTCTCACGTGCCTGCTTCTCCAGCTCCGCCTGGCGCGCCTTGAGGTCTGCGTCGATCTCCGCGCGCGCCTTTTGGGCCAGCTCCTTGGCGTCCAGCGCCGCCTGCCGCTTGAGCGACTCGGCCTCGACCTCGGCTGCCGCGACCAGCCGCCGCTTCTCCTCCTCGGAGTGCGGCAGCCCGGTCGGACGCATCGTCCGACCGACGAAGAAGGCGATCACCAGAACGACCATCAGCAGCGAGATGGCGACTGGCAGCGCGATCATCGTTCTCCTTCGGCTCGCAGCGCCCGCGCGGGCCGCAGCACGCGCGCGTCGGTCACCACCAGGTCGACCGGGACGTCGCCGTCGCCGGCGGGACACCGCGCGACGATCTGGAAGTCGTAGCAAAGGCCGATCAGCGCCGGACGCTCGCCCAGATCGGAGGCTCCGAAGGATCCGAACAGGCCGTCGTAGTAGCCGCCGCCGAACCCCAGCCGCCGCCCCTCCGCATCGAAGGCCAGGCCCGGCACGATGACGACGTCCAGCTCGTCGAGGGCGATCTCGGGCGCCGCCGCAGCCGGCTCGCTGAGGCCGAAAGGGCCGGGCATGAGCGGCCCGGCGTCGGCGCGATGAAAGCGAAGGCGTGGCGCCTCCGGAGCGACGCGCGGCAACGCCACCGCCGCGCCGGCGGCAGCGACCGCCGCCAGGGCTGCCCCGGGATCGATCTCCCCCTTGGCCGCGACGTAGCCCGCCAGGGTCGCGGGGCCACCCTCCGCCAGCGCGGCCAGCTCGGGGAGCGCCAGCAGCCGCGCGGAGGCGGCCTCGCTGCGCGTGCGACGCTCGTTTTCGGGCAGAGCCGCGCGCGCGGCGCTCATCTCGCGACGGAGGGCGCGCTTCTGCTCGGAGAGATCTGAACTCGTGAGGGGAGCCATCGTCGAGTGATGGGTCCCGGTACTCTATTTATTGACGCGTCTACCTTCGGACGGTTGCCCACGGCAAACGGCAGACCGGAACAATCAATCGGGGGTCATACTCGCGCTTCGTGCGTCAGGCAGTCAAGCAGCGACTGACTCTTTTCGCGAATCTTCTTCCGCAGTTCACTTGTGTCGCGCCGCTCACGGAACAGCTCCTCCGCGATCTGCAGCGCGGTCAGCATGGCGACCGCCTGGGTGTCTGGGGTGCGCGTCTTCTTCTGAACGTCGCGGAAGCGTTCGTCGACGAGCGCCGCGACCGCCTTCACCCACCGGTCGTCCTCGTCGGTCTTGAGTGCGTACCGGACACCCGCGATCTGCACCGTCACCGAATGCTTCATGGCTCGCGCGGCAGCATACCACCGCCGCTCGGTGCCGAGACACGCACGCCGTCCCGGTAGAAGACCTCCGCGGTGAGCTGGCCGCGCTCGTCCCAGAACCGCCAGCGTCCGTCGCGCCGGCCGGCGACGTAGCTGCCGTCGGCGGCTTGCGTCCCGTTCGGGTGCCACTCGCGCGCGGCGCGCTCGCGCACGCCCTCCAGAAACTCGAGCTCGCGCGACGGACGTCCGTCCTCGAACCAGAACCGCCAGACCCCGACGCGCAGCCCCGCGGCGTCGTAGCTGCCGGCCACGCGCGGGCGCCCGTTGGGGAACCGGGAGACGAAGGTCGCGTCGAGCCCCGCGCGGGTCTCGCGGCCGGGGATCGGATCGTGCGAAGCGAGCTTGATGATGCCGGAGCTGGTCGGCCCGAGCGCCTCCAGCTCACCCGGGCTCATGTGGGCGACGGAGGGATCGACCGTCAGCTGGACGAGCGCGCCGTCGTCCCACCGCTCGGCGCGCCAGTTGCGTCCGTCGTTGAAGCGATAGCGCCAGACGCCGCTCTGCGCGCCGTCGACGTAGTCGCCGCTCGCGAGCTCGGCGCCGCTCTCGTAGTAGCGGGTCTCCGGCCCCTGGCGCGCGCCGTCGGGGCGGCGACACCACTCCGCCTCGGCGCCGCCCGAATAGATCTGCCGCGCGAGGGCGGTCCCGAGCGGACAGGTGGTGCGCCCGGTCGCGCAGGCCGAGACCATGAGCGCGCACGACGCGGCGAGGAGAGCGACGGTGCGGCTTCGCATCGTTCGTCATTGTAAGCCGAGCGACAGACGCCGCGCGCGATCGTGTGTATTGATCCTGAGTGGGCATCCGACAGGAAAAAAACAAGAAGCCCGGCGTCTCGTACGCCCTCGGGCACCTCGGCCCCTCCGGCCCAAAGGGCGTCGGCGTCGGCGCCAAGGACGAAATCGAGCTGCCGGTCGTCGACGTGACCCACCCCGCCTTCGCGCTGGCGCCGACCGACGCGGAGCTGTCCGCCGAGGTCGCCCGCTTCCTCAAAGAGCCGGAGCCGCTGGCCGGGCTGCCCGGGTTCCTACGGCGCCCGCTCCTGCATTTCCTGCTGCGCGGCTCGGTGCTGGCCCGCGGGATCCAGAGCGCGGAGGGGGGCTTCTTGAGCGGCATGAACACCTACCTCTTGAAGCTCGGCCCCGACAACCTCGGCGCGGCCTACGCGCGTCCCATCGATCGCCGCATCGCCGCCGCGCTGCCGGTGCTGGCCGTCCGGGTGCGCCTGGCGGACATGGCCGCGCTGCTGGCCGAGGCGCTCGGTCCGACGCTGGAGGCGCGCCCGCGCCACCCCCTGCGCCTGGTGAACATCGCGGGCGGCCCGGCGATGGACAGCCTCAACGCGCTCATCGTGCTGCGGCGCGATTGGCCCGGCGTCCTCGACAACCGCCGCATCCAGATCGACGTGCTCGATCGTGACGGCGACGGTCCAGCGTTCGGCGCGCGCGCCCTGACCGCGCTGCGCGCCGACGGCGCCCCGCTGGACGGGCTCGACGTTCAGCTCCGCCACGTCCGTGCCGACTGGACGGAGACCGGCCCCCTGCGCGATCTCCTCCGCGCCGCGCGCATCGGCACCTCGGTGATCGCCGGCTCGTCGGAGGGGGGGCTGTTCGAGTATGGGACCGACGCCGAGATCGAGGCCAACCTCGACTGCCTGCGCGACGAGGCACCGTCCCACTTCGTCATGGTCGGCTCGGTGACCCGCGCCGACGAGCCGGTGCAGCGCCTCCGCCAGACCAGCCGCGCCGCCACCCGACCACGCGGGTTGCCCGCCTTTCGCGCGCTGGCGGCGCGCTGCGGGTGGCGGATCGCCCGCGCGATCGAGCGGCCCTTCAGCGATCACGTCGTGCTCAGCCGCGCCCCCTGAAACGGCCGAGCTGCGCGCCTTCTGCGCTTGCCCACCCGATCTCAGCCATTAGCTTTTCGAAGTGCGAAAAGCGAAGGGGCGATCTTTTTGGCACGGCCGGCTCGGCTGGAAGGACTTCTTCAAGAAGGTCTACCGGGAGTACAACCACGACAACGTCTCCGACACCGCCGCCGTCCTCGGCTACTACTTCGTCTATTCGCTCTTCCCCTTTCTTTTCTTTCTCGCCACGCTGGCCGCCTATATCCCGCACGTCAAGGTGTCGATGGGAACCTTGCTGGACCGGGCGCACGCGCTCGTGCCGTCGATGGCGATGCACGTCATCGAGAAGAACCTGCGCGCCCTGGTGGCACACCCGCGGCCCCACCTGCTGACCGTCGGGCTGGCCGGCACGCTCTACTCCGCCTCGCGCGGCGTGGACGCCGTGCGCAGAGCGCTCAACCTCGCCTACGACGTCAAGGAATCGCGACCATTTTGGAAGACCGAGCTGCTCGCCTTCGGGATGACGATCAGCGGCGCGGCGCTGATCCTGTTCGGGATCGCTGGCCTCGTCGCCGGCGGCGATGTCGGGCTGTGGGCGGCCGGTAAGCTCGACATCGCCCGCGCCTATGTGGTCGTCTGGAGCTGGGCACGCTGGCCGGTGACGGCGCTGCTCATCATGTCGTGCGCCGCGCTCGGCTACTATCTGCTGCCCGACGTCGAGCAGGAGTTCAAGTTCATCACGCCGGGCTCGGTGGTGGGGACGCTGGTCTGGCTGCTCTCCACCTGGGGGTTCAGCCAGTACGCCGGCCACTTCGGCAGCTACAACGTCACCTTCGGCTCGATCGGCGGGGTCGTGTTGCTGATGACCTGGTTCTACATCACCGCCTTCATCTTCATCATGGGAGGCGAGATCAACGCCATCTTGGAGGCCGCCTCCGGCGAGGGGAAAGCCTCGGGCGCGCGCGCGCCGGGCGAGGCGCCTCCCCCGCCCGAGCACCGGCCGAGCGCGATGCCTCCCGGCGCCGCCAAGCGCGCCGACGTCGCCGCCGAGACACCGGGCGGCGCCGCGCCGCCGCCCGCGTCCGGGGGACCGCTCGCCCCCTACCCGCCCGCGGCAGATCATCCACACTGAGAGACGAGCGGGGACGGAGAACGCGCTGGCGCCGCCGGACTGCCCCAAAGACATTAACTACTTGTCGAATTCAGCATCGACGATCTTCTCGGCGGCGGCCGCATGCTTCTCCAGTGTCGGGAGGAGGTCGGTCAAGAGCTTGCGGAGCTGCGGGTCGGCGGTGCTGTTCATCGCCGCGGTCAGCGCCGCGATCGCCTTCCGGTGGTCGTCGAGCATCTCCTGGGCGAACTTCTTGTCGAAGTCCGGGCCCGTCGCCATCGTCCCCATGTCGTTGGGACCGGGCGCCGGCGTGGCCGCCACCAGATTGACGTTCTGTTTTTGGGCCAGCGCAGCGACCTTGTCGTCGGCCGCCGTGTGGTCTTTCACCAGCATCTTTCCGTAGTCCTTGACCGCCTTCGACTGACCGTCTTTCTGCGCGATGCGGCCGGCCTGGATCTCCTTCTGATCTGCCTGGTGCAGGACTCCGAGCACGTCGGCGGTCGTCTGTGGCTGCGTGGGATCGGCGGCGCGGCCGCTCCCGTCGGCCACCAGCAGACCGCCGACGATCAGCCCACACCGCAAGAACCTCGTCCCGAGAAAGATTGTCATGGGCCCTCCTCAGCTGGTGTCACGCAACGCCTCACCACCAAGGTGGGAACGTAAGGGAAACCCCGCAAGGTGTAGCTCAGCGGGCGCGGCGCGGCGCGTGCACCTCGGCCGCCGCCGTCTCCCCGACGATCTCGCGGATCAACGCGGCGATCTGGCTCAGCGTCGGCGCGAACGGTGACGTCGGGCGCCAGCAAAGCCCGAGCGTCCGGAACGCCCGCAGGTCGGCCAGCGGCCGGATCGCCAGCGCGGCGTGTCGGCTCTCGGTGGCCACCGCCAGCCGTGGCAGCAGCGTGACGCCCGCGCCCGCCGCCACCATCTGCGCCAGCGTCGAGAGGCTGGTGGCCCGAAAGTCGAGCTCGTGCGTGCGCGCGTGCGCGCAGACCGCCAGCGCCTGATCGCGCAGGCAGTGCCCGTCGTCGAGCAGCAGCACGTCGGAGCCGCGCAGCTCGGACATCTCGGCCGGCGACGTCCGGCGCGCGAGCGGGTGCGTGCGCGGCGCCGCCAGCACGAACGGATCGCGCCCGACCGGCTCGCTTTCGAGATCGCCGAGATCGGTCTCCAGGGCCAGCAGCGCCCCCTCGAGCGCCCCCTCCTCGATCGCCCGCACGAGCACGTCGGTCTTCTCTTCCGTCCAGCGCACGACCAGCCCCGGCTGCGCGCGGCGAAGCGCCGGCACGATCCGCGGCAATAGATAGGGCGAGATCGTGGGGATGACGCCGAGCCGCAGCCGGGCCGTGCGCGGATCGCCGAGGCGCCTGGCGGCGTCCGCGAGATCGTCCGTCTCCGCCAGCAGGCGCCGCGCGCGGGCGACGACCTCTTCGCCCGCCGGCGTCGGCAGCACCCGGCGGCGGTCGCGCTCGAAGAGGCGCACGCCGAGCGCCGCCTCCAGCTGGGCCAGCTGCGCGCTCAGCGACGGCTGCGACACCCCACAGAGCGCGGCCGCCTTGCGAAAGCTGCGCGCGCTGGCCACCGCGACCGCATATTGCAGCTGCCGGGTGGTGAAGGGAGGCGGAGCCAGCCGCTTCGTCGTCATAGCTAGAAACTATGACATGGATACAAACGTTGTCTTGGCTCTATCAGCCGCCCGGCCGCAACGTAACGACCAAGGAGGCACACATGTTGACCATCGGAGACAAGTTCCCAGCGTTCAAACTGAAGGCGGCCGTCAGCCTGGACAAGGGCAAGGAGTTCCAGGACATCGGCAGCGCCGATTACGCCGGCAAGTGGAAGGTCGTGTTCTTCTGGCCCAAGGACTTCACCTTCGTCTGTCCGACGGAGATCGCGGCGTTCGGGAAGAAGAACCGCGACTTTCTCGACCGGGACGCGCAGGTGCTGGGGGTCAGCACCGACAACGAGTTCGTCCACGTCGCCTGGCGGAAGAACCACCCCGACCTCAAGGACCTGCCGTTCCCCATGCTCTCGGACATCAAGCACGAGCTGTCCAACGCGCTCGGCATCCTGCATCCGACCGAGGGGGTCTCGATGCGCGCCACGTTCCTCGTCGATCCCGAGGGGATCATCCGCTTCGTCTCGGTGACCGACCTCGACGTCGGCCGCAACGTCGACGAGGTGGTGCGCGTGCTCGACGCGCTCCAGACCGACGAGCTCTGCCCCTGCAACTGGCAGAAGGGCCAGCCGACCCTGCAGGTGGCCTGACGATGTCCGCGCTCGACGAACTGCGCGACGCCATCCCCGACGCCGCGCGCGACCTGAAGCTGAACCTGCAATCGGTGCTGGCCGAGAGCAGCCTGTCGCCCGCGCAGCGCTGGGGGACGGCCGTCGCCGCAGCCGTCGCTTCGCGCAACCCGCTCTTGCGCGCCGCCGTGCTGACCGAGGCGCGCGCGGCGACCGAGCCGGCGGTGGTCGATGACGCCATCGCCGCCGCCGCGCTGATGGCGATGAACAACGTCTACTATCGGTTCCGTCATCTCATCGGACGGGAGGTCTATTCGGAGAAGCCGGCCCGCCTGCGGATGAACCGCATCGCCAGGCCGGCCGCCAGCAAGCTCGACTTCGAGCTCTTCTGCCTGGCGGTGAGCGCCATCAACGGCTGCGGCAGCTGCCTGAAGGCACACGAGAAGGTCGGTCCTCGCCGGCGGTCTCTCGGAGGACCAGGTGCACGACGCCGTCCGGATCGCGGCGGTCATCAACGGCGCGGCGGTGGCGCTCGACCTCGTCCCGCCCCACTCTGCGGGGCCGGCGCCCTCAGCAGCTTGAAGATGGGGTTGTCATCCCCGGTTCGGCCGCGTATTTTTCTCCAGCCATGAGTAAGCGCCCCGTTTCGATTCCGTTCCCGCGCACCGTCGTCGACGGTGCCGGCCGGGTCCTGCGCGGGTAGCACTCGCGGAAGACGACCCCGGCCGGATGGGCCGAGGATCGCCAATGTCCGTTGGTGACGATCTGCGGCTCCTCCCGCCGGCAGCACCGGAGAGAGCCAGATGACCAGCCCGCAGATCGAACAAGTAGAATCAGCCAGCGCCGGCGCCGCTCAACAAGACGAGCGGTTCTGGCCGCTCGTGCGCGAGGCGCTGAGCGGCTCGCGTCGCGATCTGACCGCGATGCCGCTCGGGCGCGCCATTGTCCTCCTGGCCGTCCCGATGGTGCTGGAGATGGTGATGGAGTCGATCTTCGCCATCGCCGACATCTTCTGGGTCTCCAAGCTGGGGGCCGACGCCGTCGCCGCGGTGGGGCTGACCGAGAGCCTGCTGACCGTCGTCTACGCGATCGGCCTGGGGATGGCGATGGGCGTGGGCGCGGTGGTGTCTCGCCGGATCGGCGCCAAGGATCACGAGGGGGCCTCGCGCGCCGCCGCGCAGGCGATCTTCATCGGCCTCGGGCTGGCGGCGGTGCTGGGCCTCCTCGGCGGTCTCTTCGCGCCGACGCCTGCTCGCGGCGATGGGCGCCTCGCCCGCGGTGATGGCGGTCGGCGCGGGTTACGCGCGTCTGATGCTGGTGGGCGACGTCAGCATCCTGTTGCTGTTCCTGATCAACGCCGGCTTTCGCGGCGCGGGCGACGCCGCGATCACCATGCGCGCGCTCTGGCTGGCGAACGGGATCAACATCCTGCTCGGCCCGCTGTTCGTGTTCGGCCTGGGCCCGTTCCCGCGGCTCGGCGTCACCGGCGCGGCGGTGGCGACCACCATCGGCCGCAGCATCGGCGTGCTCTTCCTTCTGCGCGCGCTCGCCCGCGGCAAGGGGCGCCTCGTGGTGCGGCGCGCGCAGCTTCGCCTCGACCGCGAGACGATGAGGACGATCTTCCGCCTGGCCAAGGACGGCATCGTGCAGACGCTGATCGGGTTCACCAGCTGGATTGGCCTGGTGAAGATCCTGGCGGCCTTCGGCAGCGTGCCGCTGGCCGGCTACACGATCGCCATGCGGGTGGTGATGTTCATGCTCCTGCCGTCGTGGGGGCTCGGCAACGCGGCGGCGACGCTGGTGGGACAGAACCTGGGCGCGGGCAATCCGGCGCGCGCCGAGGCGGCGGTCTGGAGAGCGGCGTTCTACAACTTCATCTTCCTCGGCGTCCTCGGACTCCTCCTGGTGCTGTTCGGCGACATGGTGGTCCGCCTGTTCACGCCCGACCCGGCCGTCGTCGCGCAGGGGGGGCGCTGCCTGCGCATCGTCGCCTCCGGCTTCGCGTTTTACGCCTATGGGATGGTCGTCACGCAGGCGTTCAACGGCGCCGGGGACACCCGGACACCGACCGCGATCAACCTCGGCTGCTTCTGGCTGGGCGAGATCCCGCTGGCGCTGCTGCTGGCGCGGGGCCTCGGGCTCGGACCAACGGGGGTCTACGTGGCGATCACCGCGGCGTTCTCCGCGGTGGCGGTCGTCTCGATCACGCTGTTCCGCCGCGGGCGCTGGAAGACTGTGAAGATCTGAGGTTTATATGTTCTATAGAACATATATTTAGAACATAGAGAAGCCCGCCGAGCTCACCCGCGCCCGGGGGCGATCGCCGTCGGTCGCGCGCCCACCATCCACGGCATGACAGCTGCAGTACCAGTCGGCCATGACCGGACTCGAGTTCATCATGGCCGCCCGGTCCTTTCCGGGCGAACGGTTCGCCTTTCCCGCCGCGACGCTGGAGATCGGCCGCCGGATCATCAACCGCGAGCTGGCCGCCGTCGCGCGCCCCGGTGAGACCTTCGCCCCCGGCGAAGAGGTCTACGCGCACAGCGATGTGTCCGGACATGGCGCCGGCTTCATCGAACATGTCTGGACACACGATGGCGTCGAGGTGGCGCGCCATTACATGCCGATCGGCGACGACTGCCAGTGGCGGACCTGGTCGCAGCACCGGCTCGAGGTGGGCGCCTACACCGTGGAGCTCTTCGGCCCCGACGGCAAAAGGATGGCGGTCAGGAATTTTTTTGTTGGTTCGGCCCCCGGACGTTGATCGTCTCGGCCCGCCCGTGCGCCGGCTTCCGCCGCGCCTGACCAATCGACGGCCGGCGCTCGGGGAAGACGCGGCTCACCTCGATGCGCCCGCGGCGGCGCGCCGAGGCCTCGATCGCCTCGATGACCCGCAGGTCGGCCAGCCCCTCGCGGCCTGACGGCTCGGGGTCGCGGTCCTCACGGATGCAGGCCGCCAGCTCGTCGAGCTCGGGCGCGACCTGATCGCGCTTCTTGAACTTCCACTGCTTGCTCTTGCCGTCGACCTCGACCTCGAGCACGAGGTCCGACATGTTGAAGGCCGGCCGCAGGCGCAGGAGGCCCTTGGTTCCGACCACCGTGAACGCCGACTGCCCGTAGGCGCCGAAGCTGCACGTCAGCTGCGCCAGCCGGTCGCCGGGGAAACGCAAGAGCGCGCTCACCTGCTCGTCGACCTCCCGAAAGCGCGGGTCGCCCGCCTTGGTGGCGCTGAGCGCGACCGCCTCGGTCGGCTCGTCGCGGAAGAGGTAGCGGGCCGCGTTGATGCAATAGATCCCGACGTCGCGCAGCGGGCCGCCCGCGTGAACGCGCTTGGTGCGCGTGTTGTCGGGCGTCACCTGCTGCGAAAAGATCGCCGAGAAGAACCGGGGCTCGCCGATCCGGCCGCTGCGAACGAGCTCCATCGCCGAGAGGTTCGCCTCCTCGAAGTGGAGGCGGTAGGCGATCATCAGCTTGACCCCGCCCCGCTCGCAGGCGGCGATCATCCGTTCGGCCTGGGCGCTGCTGGCGGCGATCGGCTTCTCGCACAGCACGTGAACGCCAGCGCCGGCCGCGCTCTCCGCGAAGGCGGCGTGCAGATCGTTGGGGACGGCGATGTAGACCGCGTCGACCGACCGGGTCGCCAGGAACTCGGACAGCTGATCGTAGGGGAGCGCGTACTCGACGTCGTACTTCTTCTTCAGCGCGCGCAGCTTGGTCGGATCATCCGAGAAGAGCGCGGTGAGCTGGCAGCCCCGCGCGTTGGCGAAGGCCGGCAGGATCGCGGACTGGGCAAAGTGCCCCTGGCCGATGACGGCGAATCGCACCGGATCAGCCGGTGGCGTTTTCTTTGTAGTCATATGCCTCAACGTAGGGTGCGGACCGCCCATGGCAACGACGAAACGGCCGGGCTCGCGCGGCCTCGGCGGCGTTCGTGACAACGGCTGAGGACGGGTATTCTTCCGCGCCCGTCTTGCCCTCCCCTGCCGCCATCGTTCTTCTGTCCGTCGTCGCAGCCATCGGCGGCTTCGTCAACTCGATCGCCGGGGGCGGAGGTCTCGTGACCCTCCCGGCCCTCCTGGCCGCCGGGCTCCCGCCGCAAATCGCGATCGGAACGAACAAGGCGCAGGCGGTCTTCGGCGCCTTCACCTCGGTGGCCTCGTACTGGCATCAAGAATCGCTCGATCGCGAGCGGGCGGCGCTCGGCTTCGCGGCCGGTTTCGTGGGCTCGTCGATCGGAGCCCGCGCCCTGCTGGCCGTCCCTCTCGGCCCGCTGCGCGCCATCGTGATGGCGCTGCTGCTCGCGGCCGCGGCATTCCTGCTGGCCGGGCGGAACGTCGAGCCCCGCCCGCGCAAGCTCGCGCCGCTGGTCGCGCGCCTCGCCCTCGTCGTCATCGGGCTCGTCC
This sequence comes from uncultured Pseudomonadota bacterium, assembly GCA_963819375.1. GTDB lineage: Bacteria > Myxococcota_A > Polyangia > Fen-1088 > Fen-1088 > JADGRB01. Next base: position 1,893,590 of record CAWFVU010000002.1, read on the forward strand.
TCGGCGCCTACGACGGCTTCTTCGGCCCCGGGACCGGCTCGCTCCTGGTGGTGGCGTTCACCACCGTGTTCGGCGACAACCTGACGCGGGCCTCCGGCAACGCCAAGGTGGTGAACTTCGCCTCGAACCTGGCGGCCTTCCTGCTGTTCGCCACGCGCGGAACCATCGTCTGGCGCATCTCGGTCCCGATGGCGGTGGCCAGCGTGCTCGGCTCCGCGGCCGGCGCCCGCCTGGCCGTCCGCAACGGCGACCGCCTCGTCCGCGCCGTGGTCCTCGTCGTCGTGCTGGCGGTGGTGGTCAAGCTGGCGGTGGACCTGGCGCGCGGCTGACGCGAAGGCCATCGGACCCGCCGGCGAGTCACCTCGGGATGCGGCGGGGGCCCTCGATGCGGACGTCGACCTCGCGTGCGTAGTGAACGAGCGGCGGCGGCTCAGCGAACGGCGGGAGGCCCGCAGCGCCGGTCAGCGACTGTCGCACCTCGAACGCGGCGGCTGGCTGCAGCGGATAAGGCGCGTGATGGACGCGGGCGCTCGAGAGTGCGCGTCCGCTCCAGGCGTAGAGGAGATAGCGCTCGGCCAAGAAGAACTCGAGCGATCCGACGGCCGCCGGCGCCGCCGGACCGGCGGGGCCGTACCGGCCCGAGAACTCCGCTGTGTGACCGGAGCCGAGGCGGCGGGAGCTGTACGAGATCGACGGCCCGTCGGAGATCTCCAGCGAGATCCGCGCGTGAAAATACGGCAGGTGAAAGCCGAGCCGGGCGCCTGCGACGGCGAGCCGGCTCGCGGCGTCCAGGCTGAAGAACCAGACGCCCGGATCCCGGCCGTCGCGGTGCACGTAGGTGCGGAGGTTGAGCTCGTGAAAGGCCGGCGCGACCGGCAGCCCGAGCCGCGGCGTGCGGGAGAGCGGAATGGTGAAAGGGACGAGGCCGAGATAGGCGACGCCCTCGAAGGTGTCGACCTCCAACCCCGGCGGCAACAGCGGCGCGAGCGTGGCGCCGGCGACCGGCCAGTGCAGAAAGCCGAGATGGCGCCAGACCTGACGCATCACCTGACGGGTTTGCGGCGCGCCGGTGGCGGCTCGCGCACGCAGCCGCTCGCCGTCGGTCGGCCCGGCGGTCACGGCGCCGGCAGCCGGCGGGCCCCGAGGCGCGCGGCCGCCGAGCGCAGCGTCTCGTCGCTCTTGGCGAAGCAGAACCGCACGAACGGCGGCGCGGCCGACGCGTCTGTATAGAAGACGGACGTTGGAATCGCCGCCACGCCGACCTCGGCGATGAGGCGGCGGCAAAACGCCACATCGTCGGTGATCCCGCGCGCGCGAAGGTCCGCCAGAAGGAAGTAGGCGCCGTCGATCGGCAGCGGGTCGAGCTCCGCCGCGCGCAGCGCCGTCGACAGAAGGTCGCGGCGGCGCGCGTAGTCGGCGCGGAGGCCGGCGTAGTAGCCGTCGCGCGCGGCGATCGGCAGGACGTCGGCCAGCGCCTCCTGAAAAGGCGCCGCGTTGGTGAACGTCACGAACTGATGGACCGCGCGCAGCGCCGCCGTGAGCGGCGGCGGCGCGATCGCCCAGCCGACCTTCCAGCCGGTCACGCTGAAGGTCTTCCCCATGCTGTCGATGGTGATCGTCCGTTCGAACATCCCGGGCAACGTGGCGATCGAGAGGTGCGGCGCGCCGAAGACGAGCTCCGAGTAGACCTCGTCAGCCACGACCAGCAGATCGTGGCGCTGGCAGAGCGCGGCGATCGCCTCCAGCTCGTCGCGCCGGAACATCTTGCCGGTCGGGTTGTGGGGTGAGTTCAGGATGAGCGCCCGCGTGCGCGGACCGATCGCCGCCTCGAGGCGCGCCGGATCGAAACGCCACTCGGGCGCCGCGAGGGGCACCGCCCGGACCGTCCCGCCCGCCATCGCCACGTCCGGCCCGTAGGCGTCGTAGGCCGGCTCGAAGATGATGACCTCGTCGCCCGGGTCGATGACCGCCAGGAGCGCGTCGTGCAGGAGCTCGGTCGCGCCGCTCGCCACCGTGACCTCGGCGTCCGCGTCCACGACCGGGCCGTCCGGCCAGCGTCGCCGGTAGTCGTCGGCCAGCGCCCGGCGCAGGCGCGGCAGGCCGGCGCTCGCCGCGTACTGGTTGCGGTCTTCACGGATGTGGCGCGCCGCGGCTTCCTTGACGAACTCCGGCGCCGCGAAGTCGGGGAACCCCTGGCCCAGGTTGGCGGCGCCATGCTCGACCGCCAGGGCGGTGATCTCGGTGAAGATCGACGTCCCGATCCCGGCAATGCGCGCGGCCCCGGCCTTTCGCCCCATCCGAGCGATTTAACTCGAGATCGCGCGATCTTTGACCAACTTTTGGCGCCCTGCCGCACTATTGGGGGAAGGTGATGGGCACGACCTCCTTTCGCGTCATTCGCGGCAGCGCGACCGGTGAGCCGAGCGGCGAGCCGACCGACGCGGCGATCGCGGAGGCCCTCCGGCGCGGCGAGCGCCAGGCGGAGCTCGAGGCCTGGAACCGCTTCTCGCCGGGGGCGGCCCAGACGCTGCGACGGCTGCTCGGTCCCGGCCCTGACCCCGAGGATCTGCTGCAGGAGGTCTTCCTCCGTTTCTACAAGCGGATCCGGACGCTGCGCGAGCCGGCGGCCGTCCGGGGGTTCCTGTTCGGGATCTGCCTCCGGGTCGTGCAAGGCGAGATCGCCAGCCGCAACCGGCGACGCTGGCTGCGCCTCACGCCGACGGGCGACGCGCCCGACACCGCGGTCCCCGGCCCGGATGTCGAGGCCCGCGACGCCGTCGCCCGTTACTACGCGCTGCTCGAGCGGTTGGGCACGAGCGAGCGTTCGATCTTCGTGTCGCGGACCATCGAGATGCTGACGCTGGCCGAGGTGGCCGAGGCGCACGGGGTGTCGATCTCGACGGCGCAGCGGCGGCTGGCACGGGCCACCAAGCGGGTCGCGGTGCTGCTGCGAAGCGAGCCCGCGCTGATGCGCTTCGCCGGTGGAGACGAAGCGTGAACCGGCCCGACGACAGGGACGCGCGAATCCTCTCGGCGCTCTCCGAGGAGGCGCGTCGGCTGGCAGCCGCCGACGCCGCGGATCTTCCCCGACCGGGCGCCTGGCATCGGCTGGAGCAGCGGCGGGCACAGCGACGCGGCCGCGGTCTCGGCCGGTGGGTGGCGGGGCTCGGCCTCTGCGCGGCCTCGGCGGCGGTGGTCTTCGGCCTGCACTCTTGGCGCTCGGGCCGGACGCTCACCTTCGACGTCGGCGGCGGCGCGGTCGTGGAGAGCGGCTACATCCGCGGCGCGGCCAACGCGGGCGCCCCGGTGCAGTTCTCCGACGGGACGCGGATCGATCTCGCGGCGGGGGCGCGGATGTCGGTGGTGGCGCCGGGACCGCACGGCGCGCGGCTGCGGGTCGACGAGGGGACGGCGCACTTCTCCGTCATGCACCTGCCGCACGCCGCCTGGAGCGTCGAGGCCGGCCCCTACGTCGTCGAGGTGACGGGGACCGTGTTCGACGTCCGCTGGTCGAGCGCGGACGAGATCGTCGAGGTGCGGCTGCAGTCGGGCTCGGTGCGCGTGAGCGGGCCGATGCTCACCGAGCACGCGACGCTGCGACCGGGACAACATCTGACGGCGCACCTGGCGACGCGCGAGCTGCGGATCGACGAGAACATCGGGGGCGCCGCGGCCCCCACCATTGCCGTGCCGCCACCCGGAGCCTCGCCAGCCGAGAAGACGGCGTCGCCCGACGCGGCAGCACCGCGCGAAACGGGGGCGCTGCCGGCACCGACGGCGGAGGAGGCGGGGCCGCCCGCCGAGACGCCCCCACCGGCCGCCGCGCGCCCCGCCGCCCCTGCGCGCGCCGTGAGGAAGCCGGCCCGCACGGTGGCCGTCGCCTCCGCGGCGTCGCGCGCCAGCGCCGACTGGTCACCACAGCGCTGGTCGGAGCGCGTGTCGACGGGTGACGCCAAGGGGGTGGTCGCTGAAGCGGTGGCGCACGGGATCGATGCCGCGGTCACCGATGCCGACGCCGCGCAGTTGGTGGCGCTGGCCGACGCCGCCCGCTACGCGGGCCGAACCTACCTGGCCGAGCGCGTTCTGCGCGCCCAGCGGACACGATTCCCCGGCACCGCTGCGGCGGGCGCGGCGGCCTTCTTCCTCGGGCGCCTGGCCGACGATCGCGGCGCCGCGGCGGACGGCCTCGACTGGTACCGCCGCTACCTGAGCGAGGAGCCGGAGGGACCCTACGCCGCCGAGGCCCTCGGGCGCGAGATGATTGGCGTGGCGCGGGTCTCCGGGCGACCGGCGGCGCGCGCGCTGGCGCGCGAATATCTCCACCGCTTCCCGGACGGGACCTATCTCCTTCACGCTCGGGCTATTCTCCAATCTCCGTGATCGCACCCTGCGCGGGCGCCCTCTGGGTCGGGCTGATGGCCGCCGCCGGCGAGCCCGCGTTTGCGACGCCCACGCCGACGCCGGCCGGCGAGACCGCGGCGCCGTCCACCAGCCCAATCGTGGCGGTGAAGCGACCGCCGCCGGGCGACGCCGTGCTCGCGGAGGCCGGCTCGCGGCTCCGCTCCGAGCTGGCCGCGATGGGGCTCGAGGGGCAGTTCGTCGATTGCCCACCGACCGAGAGCGACGGAAGCGGCTGTCCAGCCGCCGAAGCGACCGCGACCATCTCGCTCGCACGGCAGGACGACGGCATCGTGGAGATCGGCGTTCGCACGATCCTGCCGGACGGACTGGAGCTGAGCCGGCGCGTCCGCGTGCTGGCTCGCGACGGGGGAGATGATCCCGCCGTCCTCGCGGTGCGCGCCGTCGAGCTCCTGCGCGATCTCCGCCTCACGGTCCAGCGCCCGGCCCCACCCCGCCCCACCGGGCCCGCGTGGGACGCCGAAGACCCAAAGATACCGCTGCCCCCACCGCCCCCCCCCGTTCCGCCGTTCTGGCGCTTGTCGACCGGCGTGGCCATGCTCGCGTCGCCGGCGAGTAACGAACCGGGAGTCGGTCCAGCGTTGGGCGTCGCGATCAGCGCCGGCGCCGTCGTCGGACCGCGCCTGCTGGTCGTCGCGAGCTTCGCGGGCCCGTTCAATACGTCGCTCTCAGCCCCGAGTCCGATCCTCTACCCCGCGCCGGGAAGGCTGGTGCAGGCGCTCGCCACGCTGGAGCTTCGCTTCAGGTTCATGACGGGGCCGCTCGAACCGTTCGGCTCGGTGCTCACCGGCGTCAACTATCTGAAGGCCACGATCCCGGGCGCCGACACAATGGTCCCGACCTCGATCACTTCCGCGTGGGTCCCGCTGTTCGGCATCGGCGGCGGTGTCTCCTGGACCTTCTGGAATCGGTTCTATGCGTGCGCGAACGCCGCGGTCTTTGGGACCCAGCCGGACCAGCTGGTGGACTTCCTCGACGCGTTCGGAAGTGTCCACGTCGTCGCACGCACCGGCGCGCCATCGATCCTGATCAGCTCCAGTGTAGGCCTCACGCTCCCCTGAAAAGTCGTCGCGTTTTGTGGCGTAACCTCCGGGAATAAGTCGAGGTTCGCGCGTTGGGCTGACGTGAGCGCTCGGCGGCACCTCGACCCCCCGCGGAGATCGGCCTAGATCATGCCGCCCGGCAAGTCGCCCGGATTGATCGGCGAGCGGATCAACAACTACGAGGTCGTGTCGGTCCTCGGGGAGGGGGGGATGGGGGCGGTGTATCTCGCGCTCCATCCGTTCATGGGGCGGAAGGCCGCCATCAAGGTCCTCAAGCGCGAGCTGGCCGAGGATCCGGGCCTGGTCGAGCGCTTCATGAACGAAGCGCGCGCCGCCAACGCCATCCACCACCCGAACATCATCGACATCATCGACGTCGGGCGGATGCCCTCCGGGATCCCCTACCTGATGATGGAGTTTCTCGAGGGGGAGAGCCTGGCGCAGCGGATCGCGCGCGAGCGGCCGCTCGACGTGGCGCTGGCGGTGAGCTTCGCCAAGCAGACCGCCGCGGCGCTCGGCGCGGCGCACAGCAAGGGGATCGTCCACCGCGATCTCAAGCCCGACAACCTCTTCCTGGTGCCCGACGAAGCGCAGCAGTTCGGCTGCCGCGTGACGGTGCTCGACTTCGGGATCGCCAAGCTGCGGGGGGAGCTGTCGGGGAGCGGCGCCAAGACCCAATCTGGCTCGGTGATGGGGACGCCGCCGTACATGTCGCCGGAGCAGTGCCGCGGGATCACCGAGGAGATCGACCACCGCACCGACATCTACGCGCTCGGCATCATCCTCTACGAGATGCTGACCGGCGCGCCCCCCTTCCTGAGCGAGGGATGGGGCGAGGTGGTGCTGATGCACGTCACCAAGGCCCCCGCGCCGCCGCGCAAGCTCAACGCCAACATCTCGATCGAGCTCGAGGCTGTGGTCCTGAAGGCGCTGGCCAAGGCGTCCGCCGATCGCTGGCAGTCGATGGCGGAGCTGGCGACCGCGCTCCGCAACGCGGTGACGATCGACGGCACCCGCTTCACCACCGGCGCTCCCGCCGGCGGACGGATGTCCTCGACGACCCTGCGCTCGGCGAGCGGCGAGGTGTCGGGCGAAACACCAATCGACGGGGCGCTCGGCGCCGGCACGAACGCGGAGGCGTCCCACGGCGGGTGGCGCCGGGCGGGCGTCTGGGTGGCGGGCGTGCTCGCGCTCGCGGGCGTGCTGGCGATCGTCGCGTTCGACGGCCGACGTGGGGCCACACCGACCGTCGCGCCGTCGGCGAGCGCGACCCCTGCGCCGGGGAGCACGGCGCCGCCGACCGTCGCGGCACCGGCCCCACCCGTCGCGGCGCCGATCCCACCGCCCGTCGCGGCACCGGTTCCACCGCCCGTCGCGGCGCCAGCTCCGCCGCCGGCGGTCGAACCACCGGCCGCGCTCGCGGTGCCCGCCACAGGATCGGCGTCCTCGTTGCGGCGAGCGAAGAGCCGCGCCCACAGACATGAGGGCGCGCCCGTCGCCACGACGGAGGCACCTCCGCCCGTCGCGGCCCACGCGCCGGCAGCGCCCGCAGCCCCTGCCCCCGCGTCACCCCCGGCGGTGAAGGCCAAGGCTGAAAAATGGTGAGGTGCCCGCTCCGTAGCCTCGGCCAGATTGGCGCGCTGCTGTTCGTCGCGCTGGGCGCGACCAGCGGCGCGCGCGCCCAGGATGCCCGCGAGCTGCAGGCCAAGGAGGCCTGCCTGGGCGGCCATCCCGACAAGGGGATCGAGCTCCTGGCGCAGCTCTACGCCGAGACGAACGATCCGACCTACATCTACAACCAGGGGCGCTGCTTCGAACAGAACGGGCGCGCGACCGACGCGGTCACGCGCTTCCGCGAGTACCTTCGCAAGGCGCAGAGCCTCGCGCCCGACGAGAAGACCGACCTCCAAAAGCGCATCGACGACCTCGAAGCGCAGACCCGCCCAGCCCTGACCGTGTCGCCGGCGCCAGGCTCGGCCGGCTCGGTGGCGGTGACGGCCGCCGCGCCGCGCGCCGAGGCGACCGGACCGAACGCGCACGCTTACAAGGTGGCCGGTGTCGTCGCCGGCGGGGTCGGCGTGGCCTCCATGGTGTTCGGCGTGGTGATGGGTCTCCGCGCGCGTTCGCTCTCGAACGAGGTGACGAACGACGCCGTCAATCTGAACGGCGGGACGTTCTCGCAGAGCAAGTACGACGAGGGACGCTCGGCCGAGCGCTACGAGATCATCGGCTACAGCGTGGGGGCGGCGGCGCTGCTCGGCGGCGGCTTCCTCTACTTCTGGGGAGCGGTCCACGACCGTGAGAGCGCCGGCTCGCCCGCCGTCACGGCCTGGTTCGCGCCCGGCGACGCGCGCATCGCGCTGCGGGTGCGGTTCTGATGCCTCGGTCGGCTCTGGTTCGCGCGGTGCTGGTGGCCCTTCCGCTCCTGGGGAGCGCCTGCTTCAATCCCACCTTCCCCGACGGGAAGATCCACTGCACGATCGAGAACGACTGCCCGCCGGGGTTCCAGTGCCTGGCCAACAACTTCTGTTACGCGCTCGGCTCGGACGCGGGTGCGCTCCGCGGTGCGGGCGGCGGCGGTGAATCCGACGGCGGCGGAGCCGGGGGACGCCACGACGGCGGCGCCGGCACCAACACGGGCGGCGCCGGACAAGGTGGACAAGGTGGAAAAGCCGGCCAAGGTGGAAAAGCGGGCACCGGCGGCGCGACGACCGACGCCGGCACCTGCGACGTCTGCACGGTGGGCGAGACCCGCTGTGGCACCGTCGGGGTCGAGACCTGCGTGACCGTCGGTCCTTGCACCAGCTGGGGTCCCGACACCGCCTGCCTGGGCCACCAGACCTGCCAGGGCAAGTCGTGCCAGTGTCCCACCCCGCCGACCGGGTGCACCGGCGCTGGAACGACCTGCGTGGGGAACGCTCTCACCACCTGCGCGGTCGACGCCCAGAGCTGCATCACCGCCGCGGCCACCACGACCTGTCCCAGCAGCGAGCCGTGCGGGACCGCTTTTCCGAGCGCTGTCTGCACCTGCCCGGCCAAACCGGCGATCTGCAGCAACGGTCAGGCCGGGACGTTCTGCGACGCGAGCGGAAACGTCGAGACCTGCTCGCTCGACGCGCAGGGGTGCCTCGCCGTCTCCGGCACCAAGACCTGCAGCGTCCCCTGCGCGGGAACGGCGGGCGCCGCCGCCTGCGGCAACTGCCCGACGCCGCCCGCCGAGTGCACGATGGCGGGCAAGGTCTGCGCGGCCAACGGAAACCTCGACACCTGCGACACCAACGCCAGCGGCTGTCTGACGACGACCCAGTCGATGTCGTGCGGGACGCCCCTCGCGTGCACGGGGGCCATCCCCGGCGCGAAGTGCGTCTGCCCCTCCGTCCCGGCCGCGTGCAGCGGCGGCGCGGGGACGGTCTGCGATCCCGACAACGCCAAGGCCTTCATCACCTGCGGGATGATGAACGGCTGCCTGGTCGTCACGCAGGGGAGCACGGCCTGCGCGGCGCCGCAGGTCTGCACGGGCGCGGCGCCCACGGCCGGCTGCGCCTGCCCGACCGATCCGCTCTGTCAGGCGGGCGCCGGCAGCTACTGCGACGCGCAGGGGAACCTCATCACCTGCGTCTCCGTGAACGGCTGCGTCCAGTCGTCGACGGCGAAGTGCGGGACCGGGCTGGTCTGCAACGGGGCGGCGTTCCCCAACGGCAAGTGCGCCTGTCCCTCGGTCCCCAGCTGCCCGACGGCCGGCACCTCCTGCAACGGGAACACGCTGGTGACCTGCGCGTCGAACGGCACCTGCCTGGCGGAGACCGACACCGACTGCGCGGCCTCCGGCCTCGTCTGCACGAAGAGCGGGACGACGGCCAGCTGCACCTGCCCCGCTGCGCCTGCCGGCTGCTCGGGCGGCGCCGGAACGCAGAGCTGCGCCAGCGACACGACGCTCTTGAAGTGCACTTCCGACGCCCACGGCTGCGTCGTCGGCACGACCACCGGGTGCTCCCCCAACTACTGCTGGAGCTCGACGCTCGTCTGTCAGGCACCGACGCCGGTCGGCTACTACAACGATCTCGGCGCCACCGGGACGAAGACGGGCGGGATCCTGGTCGGCCAGCCGTTCACCGTCACCACCACGACCACCATCCGGACGCTGGGCCTCATCGCCAGCCCCTCGGTCGCCGCGGGGACGCTGGTCAGCATCGGCCTCTACGCCGACAACGGCAGCGGTCCGGTGACGCTGCTCGGCTCCGCCGAGTTCAAGGCCGTCGTCGCGGGGCGCAACGAGTACACGCCGACGGCGGCCGCAGGCCAGTCGCTCAAGCTCGCCGCCGGGACCTACTGGATCATGGCAGCGTACAACATGAGCACGCCGATCGAGATCGCCTCCGGCGGCGGCGCGACCGTGAACCGGGAGAGCCTCTCCATCGGCTGGGGGAGCGCCCTGCCGACGGCGCTCTCGGGGCTGACGCCGCAAGCGAACCAGGCGGCGTCCAATTATTACGCGCTCATCACGCAATAGACGACACTCGCGGCGGACAAAACACGAAGGGGAGCGGATGAAACGCAGGAATGATTCGAAGGTCTGGCTGGTCCGGTTGATGTTCCTCGCGAGCGGCCTTGCGGCGAGCGGGCTCGGGGTGAAGACAGCGGCGGCGCAGTCGGTCTGCTTCCCCGTCGGTGGCGGCGGCGTGCCCGGGCTGCCGGGCCTCCCCGACTGGTGGACCGGCAACGCCCCCTACGACGATCCGCGCTGGATCGGCTCCTACGGTTACAGCTACGGCGCCTCCGAGTTCAACGCGCTCGTCGACACGACCGGCGGCGCGGGGCACAAGGCGCTCATCCTCCGCTGGCACGTCAAGGCCGACCCCGGCACGGCCGGCCCCGGCGATCAGGTGTGGGTCGGCTTTTTCAATCCAGCCTCGGGCGGAAACGCCACGGTGCTCGAGCTCCAGCGCGCCATCCTCCAGAGCACCGACGGCGGCGTCCCCATCGACGGCACCGCGTTCACGGGCGCCGCCTACACCCGCGCCGGGACCAGCGGCCTGTGGGCGAGCGCGCCGGTGCCGGCAACGATCCTCTCGCAGGCGCGCCTCGACGCCTTCTGCGACACCTCCGTCGATCCGGTGACCTGCGACGAGTGGGTCGTCCGGCTGCGCATCCCGATGAGCGCCGCCGACGGCGGCATCAACCTCGGGGACACCTTCGCCATGTGGTACGAGACCGACATCGAGCACAGCGACACGCACACGGCCGACTACGACAACTGGCCGGTCGGCGCCGCCATCGTCGATCCGACCGCCGACCCGCTCACCTTTCCGGAGCCGCTCGGCAGCGCCTCGCCCACCTCGGTCGCCTGGCAGAGCGTGAGCACCGTGGGCGGCAGCTGCGTGGCGGGCGTGGGGATCGTGTCTCAGGACATCACGGTCACCAACGCCATCGGCGCGGGGACCGCGATCGACGTGAACAGCACCAACAACTTCGACGTCAAGCCGACCAACCACACGACGACGCCGTTCAACCCGAACGCGATCCAGGCGCGCCTGCGGCTCGCCGACTGGGGCTCGGCCATCGGCGACTCGCCGCTCTGGGCGGTCCCCGATCCGACCTGCAACGCCGCCACCGGCAGCGGGGCCGTCGGCTCGATCACCGGCGGCACGCACTTCGATTCTCAAGTGCAGCTGGACGCTGACCGCCGGCCAGAAGTGCGACTACCGGCCCGACCTCTCCCCCGGCTGCACACCGGACGCGCTCGGGCCGCGCTACCCGCACCAGTGCATCATGGCCGAGCTCTCCTCGACCGCCTCGCCGATCCAGTTCTCGCCGTCGAGCGCCTGGAACAACTTCGACTTCGATCACTCGTCGAAGCTGGAGCGAAAGGCGCGCGTCGACATCGGCAGCCTCGGCCCGCGCGACGTCTACGTCTACGTCAAGACCGACAACATGCCCTCCGAGCTGCCGCCCGAGGGGACGCCGCCGCCGCGGCAGCCGCCCAGCCGCGAGCTGTCAGCGGCCGCCAAGGAACGAATGGGGGCGCTCGGCGCGCTCACGCCGGGACGGGTCAGCGAGAAGGACGCGCAGGCGCTGAGCGCGTTGGTGGCCGATGGACGGATCACCTACGACGACGTCGCCAAGGTGATGCCGACCTACACGGCCTACGTCTGGCGCGACGACGGCCAGACCGCCAAGACGAAGAATGGCCCCGCCAAGCTGCTCGTCTCCCAGCCGTCGTTCACCCTGTTCGTGTCGCACGACGGGCCACTGACAGGCTGGAAGCACGCCTTCGGCGGCGCCGGCGGCGCCACCGTCACCGAGATCGCCCGCAACTTCTACCGGATCGGCGTCAGCGCCCACTCGGTCGAGGTGCTCACCTCCGTCGAGTCGATCGAGCGCCCGAATCAGCCGCGCCGGCCGATCTGGATCTATTTCCTCGGCCTGCTGCTCCTCCTCATCCTGGCCCGCATCATCCTCCGGCGGATCCGGCACTAGGCCGCCCAGGGACGGCTAAGGAACGTTCAGCTGGAATGCCACGGCGTAGTTCTGCCCTGGCATTCCCGTCAGATATCCCACGAACGGATCCGAGTCGTGGAGCAGCCCCCAGCGGACGGTCCCGTTCGCGCGCGGCGCCGCGTCGGCGGTGAAGGCATAGGCGACGGTCACGCCCGACGCGGGGAGATCGCTGGCGACGGTGATCTGAACGCTGTCGCCGGCGATGGCGACGCTGCTGATGGTGACGGGCGTGCTGCCGTTCGACACCTCGAACCCCTTGCCCTGCGCCCAGGCGCTGTTGCTCGCCTGGTGCGGCGCCGGCAGCGACGTGTCCCAGGCGAGCGGCGCCACCGGCACGCTGAAGCTGACCGTGATCACCCGGCCGTTTCGCGAAGCGCCGGTCGGCTCCAGCGGCTGCCAGGCGTGGCCGAGGACGACGCGCTGATAGAAGACCTGCGCGTCCTTCTCGCCCAGCCGCTCGTAGTCCTTGTTGATGAGGTGGGTGTAATCGCTGACGTAGGAGTACTGGTACTTCGGCCCCGTGCAGATGATGTCGCCCGGGTGATCGACGCCGATCTTCCACTGCGCGACCGTCGCCGAGGAGGTCGAACCGGCGTCCATCGGGTTCGAGTGCTGCTGCGACAGCAGCATCGGGATGGCGAAGGTCTGTCCGGTCAGCGGCGGCAGGTCGTGGTTGTAGTTGGTCCAGAGCGTCACCATGTCGCTCTCGTACGTGCTGCTGCCGGCGTCTGACTCGCCGTGGGTGAGCACGACGGCGCCCACGCCGTAGCTCTTCCCCTGCGCCTTGGCCAGCCGCGCGATCGCCGCCACCTCGAACAGCGACGCCGCATACGCGCGCCCGGTGGTGCCGGTGTCGGTCGCCCCTTTCTGGATCACGCTGATCGGCTGCCCCGCCTCGCCGACCTCGGTCTGCGTGCTCACGAAGTCGCCCTTGCCGGCAGACATCGCCAGCGAGGTGAGCTCGTCGCTCATCGCGGTGTGAAAGGACTCGCCGTAGATGTTGGCAGGATACGGGCTCGGGTAGGTGGTCGTGATCGTGCGCAGCGGCTCGACGAGCGGCACCATCGAGAGCGCGGCGTTGGTCGGCGTGAACGGCGGCACCGTGGCGTTGCCGAGCGACAGCTTCAAGTTGTGGAACGGCTGCGTGGTGGCGCCGATCGTCATGGCCGGTGCGTTGCCGTGACCGCCGACGGCCAGGCTCTGGCCGGTCCCGACGACGCCCGTCCAGCCCCAGACGGGCGCGGGGGTCAGGCTGCTGCCGCTGCCGGCGGCGCCGCCGTTGCCACCGCCCACGCTTCCCGCCGTCCCCGCAGAGCCTGCTGTTCCTCCCGATCCTCCCGATCCGACCGATCCTCCCGATCCGACCGATCCTCCCGATCCGACCGATCCTCCCGACCCCGCCATTCCCGCGCTGCCGCCAGCGGTTCCCCCCGCGCCTGCCCGCCCGCCGATTCCGCCGCTGGCGGTGTTCCCGCCGTTGCCGACAGTGCTGCCGCCGACCCCGGCACCGGTGCCTCCAGCGCCCGAGCCTGATGCGCCGCCCGTCCCCGCGCCGCCGCCGCCCGTGCTCCCACCACCACCTTGCCCGATACCGGCGTCCGCGCCGCCGCTCTTGGGCGTCGCACAACCGGCGGCGAGCAGCAGCGAGAGCAAGGCAATCCGCCGCATGGACGAGCCGCCAAGCGTCGACGATCCGTCGGTCAGCGGGGCGACCATCGCCTCGATGATCGCACGATTTTGCCCATGATTTGGCGCGATCAGGTCTGCCGGCGCAGGTATTCGCGCGGCGTCACGTGGCGAAGCGCACGGAAGACCCGGTGGAACTGGGCATAGCTGCCGAAGCCCGCCGCCAGGGCCGCCTCGAGCAGGTTGGTGCGTCCACGGTCGAGCAGCACGGAGAACCGATCGAGCCGCAGCCGGTTGCGGTATTCGACCAGTGACATCCCCATCTCGGACTTGAAGACCCGCGCCAGACGGCTGAGGCTGATGTCGAGCGCCGCCGCGATCTCCTTGCCCCCCATCGCCGGATCCTTGGAGAGCATGCCGACCGTCGACGCGACCAGCCGGTGGCCCGGCGACTCACCAGGGGGCGTCGACCCGCGCCCCAGCGAGCCGCGAACCGGATCGAGCACGGTCCCGAGGAGCGAACAGAGAATGGCGGCGTGCGCCTGCTTGGCCTCGTCGACCGGCGCATCGGTGAGCGCGGCGTCGTTGAACATCATGCCGATCGGCGCGCGCGTCGAGCGGATCGGCGTGCAGGCGACCCAGCCGCGCCCGGCGATCCGCGTCTCCCCCTCGTGATGCTCGACGATGGGACAGTTCTCGTACACGGTGAAGTGCGCCGCTTCCACCTCGGAGCGCCGGAAGGTCTCCCGATCGGTGTCACTCACGTCGTACATGATGTGGTGCTCGTCGACGATGGCGCCCTGGAGGTCCATCCCCCAGCTCCCCAGCATCAGATTGCGGGAGCGATCGAGCACGAAGATCCCGGCGCGCATGAGGCCGATCCGCTCGCGGGTCAGCTCGACGGCGCGCCGGATGATCTGGTCGGGATCGTCGAGCGCGTGGATCTCGTCGAACGCCGCCAGGAGCGAGGCGAGCTTGCCGCGGGCAGAGCGGTCCACCACTTTCGGGACCGGTGCCGTCGGCCCGAGAATGATCGGCCAGTCCACGCGTCGCCGTCGCGTCACAGTGAGCAGATCTTCATATTCCCGGGAACGTCCACCCCTATCAAAAGCACCCCCGGTCCGCCACAAATGCGAGAAGGAACGCCAAAAATGAGATATCTGCCCGCGCAAGTCAAGCCGGGCCCGACGGCGATTCCGTGCTCATCCTTATATGGCATGAGCGACCCCCAACCTTCGAAGACCTGGACTTTCCAACTCGGTGGCGAGCTGCCGATCCACCGTCTCGGCTTTGGCGCCATGCGCCTGACGGGGCCGGGGATCTGGGGCGAGCCCGCGGACCGGCTGGAGGCGATCCGCACCCTCCAGCGGGCGCGCGACCTCGGGATCGACTTCATCGACACCGCCGACTCCTATGGGCCGGACGTCTCGGAGCGGCTCATTCGTGAAGCGCTGCACCCCTACGGCAGCATCCGCGTGGCGACCAAGGCGGGTCTGGCGCGCACGGGACCGGATCGCTGGGTTCCGCTCGGGCGGCCCGAGTACCTGATCCAGCAGGCCCACAGAAGTTTGCGCCAGCTCGGCGTCGAGCGGATCGATCTGTGGCAGCTCCACCGCATCGACCCGAAGGTCCCGCGCGACGAACAGTTCGGTGCGGTCAAGGCGCTGCTCGACGCCGGGATCATTCGCTACGCTGGTCTCAGCGAGGTCACCGTCGAGGAGATCGAGGCGGCGTCGAAGCACTTTCCGGTGGCGACGGTGCAGAACCGCTACAACCTCGTCGACCGCGCGAGCGAGGAGGTGCTGGCCCACTGCGAGCGCCGGGGGATCGGGTTCATCCCCTGGTTTCCGCTCGGCGCCGGCGAGCTCACCCAGCCGGGCTCGAGCATCGACAAGATCGCCAAGCGCCACGGCGGCACCGTCAGCCAGATCGTGCTCGCCTGGACGCTGCGAAAGAGCCCGGTGATGCTTCCCATCCCCGGGACGTCGCGCGTCGCTCACCTCGAGGAGAACGTCGCGGCCGCGCGCATCGTGCTGGCGGACGCCGAGATGGCGGCGCTCGACGACCTGCGCGTATCTGGGCCCCCCGAGCTGCGTCGCCAATGACGGCGGCGGCGGCACCTGTACCTATCCGCGCTAGCTTTGCTCGCCTGTAATTTTCGGCCGGCTGCCCCGTCAGCAGGAAGAGAGCCGCAAGAAGCGGCCTCAACCGAGGAGAAGCCATGACGACGACCAAGAACGACGACTGCCCTTGCGACCCCTGCGACGGAGATTGCCCGCCCGGCTGCCCGTGCGGCTGATCTGACATCCTTGCAGGAGATGTCTCTTCCGGTGTCACCGCGGCGCGAGGATCGAGCGAACGGCGGAGAGGCCGAGGCTGGACTCTCGCCCGCGGTGGTGCGCGTGCTGCTCGCCAATCACCGTCGATTCCTGGGGTTCCTCGAGCGGCGGGTCGGCCAACGGGACGTCGCCGAGGAGCTGCTGCAGGAGGCCTTCACCCGCGGGATCGCGCGCGGGCGGACGCTCCGCGATGACGAGTCGGTGGTGGCCTGGTTCTACCGCCTCCTGCGGAACGTCATGATCGATCACCTGCGGCGCCAGTCGGCAGAGGCGCGGGGTCGCGCGGCGTTCGCCCGTGAGGAGACCATCGGCTCAGGGGCCGAGCCCGACCAGGAGCTGGTCGACGCCATTTGCGCCTGCGTGGGCAGCCTGGTCGACACCTTGCGGCCCGATTACGCGACCGCCATCCAGCGGGTCGATCTGGCCGGAGAATCGCTGCAGAGCTTCGCGACCGCCGCGAACATCACGCGCGGCAACGCCGCGGTACGGCTGTTCCGCGCGAGGCAGGCGTTGCGCCTGCGCGTCGCGCAGAGCTGTGGCACCTGCGCCACCCACGGCTGCTACCAGTGCGCATGTGCGGCCGAAGCCCACGCTCCCGGGTAAGATTGCGCCCGAGGCCGGCGTGAGCAGCGACGACTACCTCCTCGACAACCGCGTCGTCGAAGCGGGCGATCGGATCGCGGCGCTGGCGGCGCTCTTCGACCCGGTCACCTTCCGGCACGTCGACGCGCTCGGCATCGCGCGCGGGTGGCGCTGCTGGGAGGTGGGGGCCGGCGGACCGTCGGTGCCGCGGGGGCTGGCGGCGCGGGTGGGGCCCGAGGGGCGCGTGCTGGCGACCGACATCGAGCTCGCCTGGGCGGGCGCCGCGGCCGGGGCGCCGATCGAGGTGCGGCGCCACGACGTCGCGCGCGACGCGCCCCCCGCGGAGCTCTTCGACCTGGTGCACGCGCGCCTCGTGTTGGTGCACCTGCCCGAGCGCGAGCGCGCGCTGCAGTCGATGGTCAGCGTGCTGCGCCCCGGCGGTTGGCTGCTGGTCGAGGACGCCGATCCGGCGCTGCAGCCGCTGAGCGTGATCGATCCGGTCAGCGCGGAGGACCTGCTGGCCAACAAGCTGCGGACCGGGTTTCGGACGCTGCTCGCCGAGCGGGGCGTCGACCTCGCGTACGGGCGCAAGCTGCCGCGCCTCCTGCGGGCGGCGGGGCTCGGCGACGTGGCGGCCGACGCCTACTTCCCGGTCGCCCTGCCCGGCTGCGCCCCGCTGGAGCTCGCCACGGTGAAGTTCCTGCGCGCGCAGCTGCTCGCCAACGGGATCGCCACCGCCGAGGAGATAGACCGACACCTCGCCAGCGTGGCCGCCGGCCGCCTCGACCTGGCGCAGCCGCCGATGATCTCGGCCTGGGGGCGCCGACATCCGCTATAGTCCGCCGCCATGTCCACGACAGCGCTGAAACACAACAGCTACTTCGACGGGAACGTGCAGAGCGTCGGCTACGAGCGCAACGGGCGACGCGCGACGGTCGGCGTGATCGCCCCCGGCAGCTATCACTTCGGCACCGAGGCCCCCGAGCGGATGACGGTCATCAGCGGCGAGCTGGCGGTCAAGCCCGACGGCAGCGCCGATTGGGTGCCCTACCCGGCCGGCACCGCCTTCGAGATCGCGGGCCAAGCCGGGTTCGACGTGCGCGCAAAAACGCCGACCGCCTACCTCTGTGAATTTCTGTAAGACAGCACCCTGGGAGGGTTCCTGCGCCCTCACGCGATCAGGCGACGGTCGTTTCGAAGAGGTGCTCGAGGGCGGCGGCGGGATCGTCGCAGAGGCCGGCGTGCGGCGAGGTCGGCTGCACGATCGTGCTGCGCGGCGCCGACAGCCAGTGAAACCGCTCCGACGGCGGCAGCTCGGCGATCGGGCCTGCGGTCACCGCGCCGGCGGCGACCGCGCGGACGGCCTCGAGCTGGCTCGCCAGCGCCGCGACGTCGACGTCGGGCGCCAGCGCGCGCAACCGCTGCTCGTCGAGCACGATCCGGCAACCGAGATACCCGGCGGTCGGACAGAAGAGGATCACGCCGACATTGAGCCGCTCGTCGCGGTCGACGCGCGGCACGACCTGCACGATCACATAATCAAACGCGCGACGCTCGGACACGGTTCGCCTCATCGAGGATCTTGGGCAACGCCGCGCGACGCGCGCGCAACCAGGTTCCGTAAGCCCCCCGCAGCGTGTCGTCTCCGGGACCCTTCAGCCACAGAGCGGGGACGGCATCGACGGCGCGCGCGATCCATTCGTCGTCGAGCGCAGACGCCAGCGCGGCGCCCGCCGCGGCAAGCTCGTCGGCGAACGGCAACAGAACGTGCTCGCCGACGCGGCCGAACGGTCGGGCCGCCGAGGCCGTCAGCGCGTTCGCTTCGCTCCCGTCCCACCCGTGGTGCCAGTAGAGCGCGGCGCCGTGATCGATGAGCCAGAGCTCGCCGCCCTGCCAGAGCAGGTTCGGGTTGCGCGCGGTGCGGTCGACGTTGACCGCGAAGACATCGAGCGCGACAATCCGTGAGGCGAGCGCACCGTCAATCGGCCGCCGCGCCGCCACGTCGTAGCCGACGGCGCCCGCGAGATAGCCCATCGCCAGGTTGAGACCCGCGCTGGCGATCAGCAGCTCCTGGATCTCCTGGTGCGGCTCGCTGCGGCCGAGCGCGGGGTCAATCTCGATGAGCGCCAGCTCGGGGAGGCGCAACCCCGCCGCGCGCGCGAGCTCGCCGACAATCAGCTCCGCCGCCAGCGCGCGTCCCCCCTGCGCGGCGGCCCGAAACTTCGCGACGTAGAGCGCGCCGTCGTCGGCCTCGACCACCGCCGGGACCGAGCCCCCCTCGCGCAGCGCGGTCACGTAGCGCGTGGCGAGCAGGTGCCGCAGCGGGCGCGCGGGCAGGATAGGCCCGGCGGGATCATGGGTGGACGCGGGGGCCGACACGTCCGACGATTCTGCCCGACCCTCCCACCAGCGTCACCTTGGAAGGGGTGCTATCAAAGAGAGTCCATGTTTCCGATGGAGCGGCTGCGGACCAATCTCCTCGTCAAGCTCGGCGAGGTTACCAGTCGTACCCACGTGCTCCCCCTGGTGCTGTTGGGGGTGACCGCGCGCTGTAACTCTCGCTGCGTCTCCTGCGACTTCTGGCAAGCCGACGGCGCCACTGACCTCACGCGCCCGGAGATCGAGCGCTTGGCGTCCGAGCTCCGCGACCTCGGCACCCGGGTGGTGGTCTTCACGGGCGGCGAACCGCTGTTTCGCCCCGACGTCATGGAGATAGCCGACCTGTTTCGCGCGCGCGGGATCAGCCTGCACCTCCTCACCAGCGGAATCGCCCTCGAGCGGTTCGCGCCCGAGGTGGCCGAGAGGTTCGTCGACGTCACGGTGTCGATGGACGGCCACTCCCCGGAGCTCTATCGCCAGGTCCGCGGCGTCGATGGCCTCCCGGCGCTGGCCCGGGGCGTGAAGGCCTTTCGCGCGCTGGTTCCCGGGGTCCCGTTTCGCGCGCGCAGTACGCTGCACCGGCACAACTTCCGGTTTTTGGCGCAGATCATCGACCAGGCGCTGGAGATGGAGATCCCGCAGGTCTCGTTCCTGGCGGCCGACGTGGGCCCCGATTCCTTCAATCGCGGCGTCCAGCGGCTGCCGAAGGTCGAGAGCTCGCCGGCGCGCGACCTCTTGCTCGATGCGGCGGAGGTCAAGGAGTTCGAGCAGGTCGTCGAGTCGGTCATCCGCTCCCACGCGCGCCAGCTCGCCGACGGGCGGGCCACGCCAGGGCCCGCGGGACTGCGACGTCTGGTGCGCTACTACGCCGCTCACCTCGGCCTCGGCGCATTCCCCCCCGTCGCCTGCAACGCGCCCTGGATGAGCGTCTATATCGGCGCGGACGGGGCGGTGCGCCCCTGCTTCTTCCACGATCCGGTCGGGAACATCCGGCAGCGATCGCTCCGTGAGATCATGACCGACGCCATGCCGGCCTTCCGGCGCGCCTTGACCGTCGCGGACGACGCCACCTGCCAGCGCTGCGTCTGCAACATCAAGACGGGGCTACGCTCCCGCCTGTGGTGAGGCGGCAATTCACCCGCCCGAGGCCGGGAGCGAGGCGGCGAAGACGGTCAGCACCTCGCCGGAGATGACGGTCCGAGCGCGCAGCGGCGTGACCTGAAAGCCGGCAGCGGCGAACGACTGATCGAGACGGTCGACGGCGATGTCCGAGTCCGAGACCAGGACCCGACCGCCCGGCCGAAGATACTGGGCCGCCTCGGCGACGAAGCGCGCGCGCACCTGGTTGACGTCCCGCCAGGAGTGCTCCCAGAGATCCTTGGCCTCGCCCGCGAAATACGGCGGATTGAAGATGATCACGTCGAACCGCTCGCCGGTCACGGAGCCGAAGAGATCGCCCTGGCGCGCCTCGACTTTGTCCTCGAGGTGATTGAGGAGCGCGTTGATCCTGAGCGCGCGGACGGCCTCCGGGTTGATGTCCGTGCCGACGGTGCGCTGGGCGCGCCGCGCCGCCAGCAGCGCGAGAAAACCGCTGCCGGTGCCCACCTCCAGCACCAGCTTCCCCTCGAGCGGCTCGCGCCCGACGACCTCGGCCAGCAGCTTGGACGAAAAGAACAGCCCGGGGTGGAACACGTCGGGCAGGACGACCAGCGAGACGCCTCCGAGCTCCTCGAGCACCAGCCGCCGGTGGCGCCGGCGCTGCAGGAGCAGGAAGTGCGCGCGAAGCGCCGCCCGTCCCAGCCGCCGCTGCACGCGTGCCCCGAAAGTCACGCGACCGAACTTATATCCGCGGCGCTCGGGCGTCCATCGCGGGCCGGTTCCGAATGCGAACCACCGGTGCGTGCGTTCGCGGATAGACTCCCCGTCGGAGTGATCGTGCGTACGCCTGCGATTCCCGCTGCTTTCGGTCACCGTCTTCTCGGGCTGCTCTGCGGCGGCGTGCTGACGGTCTATTGCGTGTTCGTCGTGGCACCTGCGTGCCGAACACCGAACACCAACGGTTTCGCGGCTTACTACACGGCATCGAGGATCCTCCTGGAGACGCCGAGAGAGCTGAGGCGCGCTTACGACGATCCCTGGTTCCAGGAACGAATCGACGCCTTCGGGTTCACGCGGGTGCGGGACGTTTACTTCCAACCTCCGACGATGAGCCTCATGTTGGCGCCAATCGCCTGGATGTCGCCGCCGCGCGCTCGGATTGGCTGGATCATTTGTAGCTTCGTCTTCTGGTGGTCGGGGCTGGCTCTCCTCGGGAAGACCCTCTGCCGCACGGGTGCTGGGCCGGTCGCTCCCTGGCTTCGTCTGATGGCGCTGACCACCGTGTACATTCCCCTGGCGGACAACTTCCGCCAAGGACAGGGCTACTCGCTGCTGTTTCTTCTTCTCTGCGCTGTGCTGTATCTCGCGCAAGATCCGAATCCGCGTCGAACCTGGCGGGCGGGCGTACCGCTGGGATTCATGCTGGTGCTCAAGATGGCGGGCCTCTGGTTCTGGCCTTTCTTGCTGGCCGCGCGCCGGTGGGGCGTCCTCTTGACAGCCGCTGTCACCGCGCTGGCCGTGGCGATCTTCGCCGCGCCTGCCGTCGACGGCGAAGCCTGGCGCCGCTACTTTCACGAGCTGCCTCGCCTCGCCTCCGATCCCGTACGTTACGTGACCGGCTATCAGACGGTCACGAGTCTCATGGGCCACCTCTTTGTCTTCGACGCCCGCTGGAACCCCACACCGGTCACCAACCGCCCGCAGCTCGCAATCAGCCTGGCCGTTGTCGTAACTGCGGTGGCTCTCATCGTCTCGGCACGGCTGCAGCGGATCGCCAGCGAGGATCGGGACGCCCGCGCTCTGTCCTGGGCGTTGCTCACCGCCCTCTGCGTGTCGCTGGCGCCGATCGCCGAGAGCTACCACTACCTCCTGGTATTGCCTGCGGTGGTCATCGCTCTGTGGTGGGCGTCGGAGCGAAGGGTCTCCCGAATCTCCTGGGCTCTCCTTCTTCTCGCGATCCTGCTGCTCATCACGCCGGTTCGGCTTTACGACTCCCGCCACTTCCAGGCCGGGTGGCGGGCTTTATTGGCCTACCCTCGCCTCTATGGCGCCTTCGTCTTGTGGGGATGGTTGGGGCACTCTCTGCGCCAACACGAAGTGAACCACTCACGGCCCAACCTTCTGGGCCGGGTTCGGCTCGAGCATCAGGGCCTGGTCGTAGATCCCTAGCGCCCGACGGGCCAGCACCGGCCAGCCCAGCGTCGCTTCGAAGTGCGCGCGCACGGCAGCCCGATCCCTCGGCGCGCCGCCGAGGCGAATCAAGGCCTGCGCCAGGGCGGCGGCATCGCCGACCGGAAAGAGCGCGCCCATGCGGCCGCCGTCCGTCAGCGCGCGGAACGCAGGGATGTCGGTGACGACGGGCGTGACGCCGAAGGAGAGCGCTTCGCAGAGCGCGAAGCAGAGGCTCTCGCTGTGGCTGCCGAGCAGGAACAGATCCGCGCCGGCGTAGAACGCGGGCAGCGCCTCATGCGCGACCCGTCCCACGGTGTGGACGCGCGCCGAGAGCAGCTGCGAGGCCGCGATCCGTCGCGACACCTCGGGCAGAAGGTCCCCCTCGCCGAACACCAGCGTCAGCGCCGCCTCCGGCAGCTCCGGCGATGCGCGCTCGAAGCCGTCGAGAATCGTCAGCGGATCCTTGTTCGCGTTGAGACGACCGACCCAGAGCAGGGCCGGCGCGCCGGCGAGCCGCGACGGCGTACCCACGGCGGGAGGCGTGTCCGGCAGCGTCGACCCGCTCTCCAGGAGCTCGTAGATTGGCTGCTCGCCACCGATGACGCCTGTCTCGATCCAGCGCGCCGCCTGTGCCCGCACGGAGAACAGGAACCCGTCCGCGGCGCGCAGCCCCAGGCGGTTGAAGGTGCGCCAGCTCCACTTGCGAAACCCGGGCGCCTCGTAGGCGCCGCCGTGGTCCTGCGCCAGCACGGCGGTCGTCCGTGGCAGCCTCGACCGCAGCTGACGCACCGGCAGCGGAAGCAGCCCGTGCAGATGGACGACGTCCGGCGCGAGGGCGGCGACACGCTCGACCACCCGGGGCGCCCAGAGCCGATCGACCTCGGCGTCCGGGGACCCTTCGGCGACGAAGTGATAGGTGACGCCCTCCTCCCTCACCACCGCATCCCGCGAGAACCGCTGCACGACCGAAACGTCGACATCGCGCCCGCCGGCCGCCGCCACCGCCCGGGCCCAGAGCGTCAGGACGGGATAGCGGGCCAAAAGCGCCTCCGGCCCGTCCACGTCGGCGGCGTACGGATAGTTGACGAAGGTGACGGCCTTGCCGCCGCGACCTCGATTCACAAACTCTCGTTCTGGGGCTCGCGCAAGCGGATGAGACGGCGCGCGATGCGCAGCTCCCAGGGGTTGTCGTAGCGGCGGGTGGCGTAGCGCCAGCGGGCCAGGTTGCTGAGGATCATCCTCGACGCGCCGGAGATGCGGGCGTCCTGCACCGTCGGGAAGCGGCAGGCGACCACCCGCGCGAAGTCGTTCACGCGCTGGCGGATGCGCGGGGTCAACCAGGGGGCGTCGTGGTGACAGACCCAGCGCACCCACCGGGGCTCGGTCCACTCCTCGGGCGTGGTGGGGAGCGCCGGTCCCGACGGACCGTAGCTCTGCAGCACCGGCAGCCGCGGCGTCGCGGAGCCCCGGGGAACCGCCGAGTTCCGGCGCTGCGGCGTGGGGCTGTAGAAGTAAAGGACGATCTCCGACTCGGGGTTCAGCGTCTTGAGCTTGCGCACGAACTCGAAGGTCTCTTCGATCTCCCCCTCCGGATCGTCCGGCCCGCCGAGCACGAACGAGAACTCCGGAATGACGCCGTACTCGCGGCAGCGACGGGCGACCTCGATGGTGTGCTCGACGCGAGACCCCTTGCGCATCCGCTTGAGCGCCTCGTCGCTGGCGGCCTCGGCGCCGAGATAGGCCATGCGCAGGCGGCTCTTGCGAATCTTCTCCCAGGTCGCCGCGCTGAAGCCGGCCAGCGCGTCGGTGCGCGCGTAACACCACCAGGGCATCTGGAGCTGCCCGAGGACCTCGAGGGTCGGGACGGAGGTCTCCTCGCGATCGAAGAAGTTGTGGTCGAAGAACTGGACACCATCGGCGCCCCAGCGATCGCGCTGGGTCCCGAGCGCATGCAGCAGGCGCTCGGGCGCCTCCAGCAGGGTCTTGCCGTTCCACATCGAGACCACGCCGCAGAACTCGCACTTGAATCGGCAGCCGAGCGCCGCCTGATGGACGGTGGTGCGCGCGCTCAGGAAGCTCGGGCGCATGTACTCGTTGATGTCGGCGATCCGATCGTAGGGGATGAGCGGCAGCGTCTCGGGCGCGATCGGGGGCCGATCGGGATTGTGGAACGTCTGGTGCTCCTGTTTCCACGTCAGGCCGGCTACCTTCCGAATCTCCGAGAGATCGCGCGCAGAGCTCCCGGGGGCCGGCGGACCGGCGTCGGCCAGGCAGGCGAGAAGCTCGACGAGGGTCTGCTCCCCCTGCCCCCGCACGAGGTAGTCGACGTACGGCGCGTTGATCGCCGCGTCCGGATAGAGGGTCGGGAAGTACCCGCCCCAGACGATCGGCACCTCGGGGAACGCGGCCCGGATCGCCGCCGACATCTCGATGGCCGGGATCACCTGGGGCCCCGGCATCACGGTGAGCCCCACCAGCGCGTGCGGGCGAGCCCCGAGCAGCCGGAGCGTGGTCGCCGTCGGATCGGCGAGGCGGTTCCCGTCGACGATGTCCCAGGGCCAGCGCCCCTCCAGCACCGCGGTCAAATGGACGATCGACAGGGGCATGCGCGCGTTGCTCGCCACCCCCGTGCGGGGGTTGACGAGCAGGACGGCGCCGGGCGCCACGCTCACGCCTCCTCGACGCGGTAGGGGTTCCGGCCCGCGAGCAGGAGCGACAAGGTCTTGAGGCTGGACCAGCACATCTCGAGGTTCCGCGTACCGGCCTGATAGAGGGCGTTTCCCAGCAGGGACCAGAGGAGCCAGCTCCGGCGCACGCCGGCAAGCTCGCTCCGCATCGCGATGAAACGATCGAGGGCGAAGACCCGCTTCGCGTAGCCGAGCGTCGCCCGGGGACGCTCGGTCTCGGCCTTGTGGTGATGAACGAAGGCCTCGGTCACGACGTGGATCCCCTCCGCCGGAAATCCGATGGCCACCCCGAAGTTGTCGCCGTAGCCGTGGCGGTCGAGCGTCTCGTCGAACGGCGAGCGCAGGAGCCACTCCTTTCGCACCAGCGCCGCGCCCAGCGAGTAGACCGGCGTCTTGAAGAAGGGCCCGTGAAAATCGGTGAGCACCGGCCAGCCGGCGCTCGAGATGTGATTCCCGCGGCGCCGATAAGGCTGCGCCAGCAGCTCGCCGAGCGCGCCCGGGCACTGGATCTCTCCCCAGAGCCCCAGGTGAAACAGCCGGACCCAGACGAGCCAGGTCAGCGAGGTGACCGGGAACTGGCCCACCCACTTGCCGACCACCTTCTCCAGGAACAGTCCCGAGACGGCGCCGGCCTCGGGGTGGGCGGCCAGATGAGCGGTGAGCTTCTCGAGATAGTCAGCGGGGACCTCGACGTCGTCGTCGCAGAGGAAGATCCAGCGCCCGCGGGCCTCCCGGATCCCCCGGTTGCGCTGCACACAGACCGACTTTGGCGATTCGAAGCAGCGCACCTGATCTCCGAACGGCGCCAGGTCGGCGGGCGAGAGCGGGCGATCGCTCGAATCGACCACCAAGATCTCCAGCGGACGATGCGTCGACCGGTCGAGATCCCTCAACAACGAAAGCACCCGCTCCCGACGGTTGCAGGTGGGGATGACGACGCTGATCTCGCTCATGGCCCTCGGGCGATTCTACTTCAAGCCTCACGGCGACGACGTCCGGCCCAGATCCAGCATTCCCCGTTGGCCGGGGGATCCCCGGCGTAGGATGCCCCCTCGGATGACCGTCTGCCAGCCTCGGGCCCGCTCATGAACCGGAAGCGACTGGCGATCTTCGCCCCTGGCGGGATTGGCGTGGGGCTGTTTTCGCAAGGGCAACCGGCCCTGGGGTCGCTGGTCGCCTCGTTGGCGGAGCGATTCGACGTGACGTTCTACTCGCTCGCCCCGGTCAATCCCGGGTTCGCGCCGGAGGGCTTCAGGCTCCGCGCCACGTCGGTCACCGCCGACGTCAAGGGCGCCCGCTGGCTCGATCTGGCCCGACGATTCGTGGCGGACCATCTGACCGCCCGCTACGACCGGATGCTGTCGCTCTGGGGGTATCCCATCGGCGCATTCGTCGTCGGGCTCTCACGGACGCTGGGCGTGCCGGCGGCGGTGATGCTCCTCGGGGCCGAGACCGCCGATGTCCCCGCCATCGGGTACGGGCACCTCGGCCAGCCCCTCTCCCGGAGGCTGGTCATCGAGACCTGCCGGCGCGCCGACGCGCTGGTGGCGGTGGCGCAATCGCAGCTGGACGCGCTCGCCAGGTGCGGGTTCGCGCGACCCGACGACCATGTGGTCCCGATCGGCGCCGAGGCTGCGCTGTTCCCGTTCGAGGCCAGGCCGCGCACGGAGCCGTTTACAAAGCCGCTCAAGATCCTCCACGTGGGGAACCTGACCGCCGTGAAGGACCAGGCGACGCTGCTGCGGGCGTTCGCGCGGCTCCCGGCGCCCCTCGGCGCGCGGCTGCGAATCGTCGGCGAAGGCTCGCTGCGCGGCGCGCTCGTCGCCTTGATCCGCGAGCTCGGGCTCGACGGCGCGGTCGAGCTGACCGGCGCCGTTCCCTTCGGGGAGATGCCGAATCACTACCGCTGGGCCGACATGTTCGTGCTGACGTCGCTCTCCGAGGGGCAGAACCGCTCGCTGACCGAAGCGGCGATGTGCGGCGTGTTGCAGGTGAGCACCCCGGTGGGGCACATCGCCGACCTCGGCGAGACGGTGGCGGTGGTGGTCCGGGCCAGCGATCCCCAGCACGTCGCCGACCGCATCGTCGGGATCGCGGGGGACGCCGACGGGTGGGGCCGCCGCGTGCGGGCGGCGCGCGGCTGGGCGGCCACGCACGACATGGCCTGGACCGTCGATCGGTTGGGCGCGATCCTCGAGGGGTTGCGCCCGCGATGATTGCTTGCGATGCGACGCGATGCCTGCTTGCGATCCCTGCGCGGCGCCGACGATGATGATGATGTCCCCTTCCCGGAAGCGCTGCATGCCTCTCTGTCTTGTCGTCATCGGGCTCATGCTGCTGGCTGTCGGCCTGGCCGCCTGCCCAGCGCGAGCGCCCGGCGCGCGAGCGCCCGCCGGCCCTTCACCCGCCGGGCCACCCCCGCCGCCGGCGGTGACGATCGACAAGGGCTCCTTCCACGGCTGGGACGCGCTCGTTCTGCGCAACGGCGTCGCGGAGGTGACCGTCGTCCCCGCCATCGGTCGGCTCATGCAGATCGCGCTCCGGAACGGCCGCGCCGACGGCGACAGTGACGGCGCCGCCGCGCCCGGCCCCCTCTGGAGCCATCCCGGAATCGGTCCGGACCTCGGCGGCGACGAGAACGGCTGGATCAACTTCGGCGGCGACAAGGCCTGGCCAGCGCCGCAGTCGCGCTGGGAGGCGATCGTCGGCAAGGGGTGGCCGCCGCCGAGGACGTTCGACGCCTCGCCGTTCGAGGCCAAAATCGGGGCCGACAAGGTGGAGATCCTCTCCGCCGTCGATCCGGCATACGGCGTGCGGGTGCGACGGACGATCGCGCTCGATCGGACGGCGCCGATCGTGACCGTCGAGACCTCTTACGAGAAGGTCGAAGGGGCGCCCATCCGCGTCGGCGTCTGGACCATCACGCAGCTCGGCTCGCCCGAGCGTCTGTTCATGCGCCTTCCGGCGCGCTCGGCCTTCCCCGGCGGCTTCGCGCTGCGGCTCCCCGAGCGGCCCAAGGACCTGGTGGTCGAGGGGCGCCTCCTGTCGCTGGCGCGCGATCCCGCCGCCAAGACCATGCTCGCGAGCGACGGCGACGCGCTGCTCTGGGTCGGCGGCGCTGCGCATCTCCTGATCGAAGTGGTCACCAACCCGCATGACCCAGCGGGCGAATGGCCGGACGGGGCGCACGCGCAGATTTACACCAGCTCGGACGAGGCGCTCCCCTACGTCGAGCTGGAGCTCCTCTCGCCGCTCCGCGATCTCCGGAGCGGCGAGCGCGCCTCTCTCCGCGTGCGCTACACGCTGGAGGCCCGCGCGAGCGCCGACCCCATCGCCGAGGCGAAGCGGGTGTTCGGGCTTTGAGTCGGCCGTCGATGCGGGCTTCCTGGCGCGCGCTCGGACCCGCCCTGGCCGCGCGCCGCTGGCCGCTGCTCCTGCTGGCCGTGGCGGCCGCGCCCTTCGTGCCGGGCGCCCTGCAGTTCCTGCGGCACGGGGTGACCGACGTGATGTTCACCGGTGACGGCGCCGTCCTGGAGCTCCGGACGCTGCACGCCGCGCATGGCCGCGAGCTGCTCGGCCCCTACTCCCGCTTCCAGTGGAGCCATCCGGGGCCGGCCTTCTTCTACCTCGCGCTCCCCATCTATCAGCTGTTTCATCAGCGCGGACCGGCGCTGAACCTGTTCGTGTTGATCGCCAACTTCGCGGCCGCGGCCGCGCTGGTGTTGACCGCCCGCCGGCTGCGCGGCGAGCTGTTCGCGCTGGCCGTGGCGGTCCTGCTGGCCGTCTACGAGACAATTGCCGCGCCGTTCCCCCTTTCAGGGGAGTGGAACCCCATGACGCCGATCCTGCCCCTCGGCCTGCTGGTGTTCCTCTGCGTCCGCCTCGGCTCCGGCGCCGTCGGGATCCTGCCGGCGGTGGCCTTCCTGGCGTCGGCGATCGTGCAGACGCATGTCGGGTTCGCGCCGGCGGCGCTCTACCTGGTGGCCACCGGCGCGCTGTTCTGCTTCCGCCAGCTGTTCGTCGTCGGGTCGGCGAAGATCGCTCGACGTCGCTTCGCGGTCGCCCTCGGTGCCGCCGCCGTCGTCTTGATCTTGCTCTGGGCGCTGCCGCTCTACGAAGATCTCAGCCGTCCGGCGGGGAACCTGCACCTGCTGCGCGTCTTCTTCTCGCTGCCGCACCCGACCGAGCACAGCTGGCAGGTCGCCATCGACGTCGTGTCGGGTCAACTGGCCATCTTCCCGCTGGCGCTCTGCCACGCGCTCGGCCGGGCTTCGATGGACGTCGGCATGACCGGGCGCCACCTCCTGGCGGGCGGTCAGGCGGCGGCGGTGGTGGCCGCGCTGGCGATCGCCTGGCGACGCCGTGATCAACCGGCCGCGCTCCTCTCGGCGATCTCGCTCGGGCTGTTCGTCGTGGCCACCTACGCGGTGCACGAGATCCGCGGCGAGATCTTCGGTCACCTCATTGCCTGGATCTCGGTGCTGGGTTTCATCGCCTGGGCTGCCGTCGCCACGGCGCTGGTCCCGGCGGTCGTCGGCGAGCGGCGGTTCCGCAGCGGCGTGCTGCTCGTCGGCTTGCCGTTGCTCGCGCTCGCCCTGCGCGCCGGGGGCGACAAGCCCATGGTCCGCGACCGCGACGCTCCCCTGGAGACGATGACGGCCGACGTCGAGACCTTTCTCCACCGCGCCGGCACCGAGCAGCTGCGGCTGGAGATCCCCGCGCACGACGAGTGGCCGCGGGCGGCCGGGCTCATCGTGACGCTCGCCAAGCACGGGTTCGACGTGCGCGTCACCGACGACTGGCTGTTCATGTTTGGCACCCAGCTCGCGTCGGCGGGAACGGGGGAGCTGCCCGCCCTGGTCGTCGCCGACGCCGCCATCGGTCCGCAGCTGCGCGTCCGGCCCGCCTACGAGCTGATTGCCACCGCCGACGGAACGTCCCTCTTTCTTCGCCGTGGGGCTGAACGATGAAGCCGCGCGCACGCGCGCTCGCCGCCGCCGGTGCCCTGTTGTTGATGAGCGGGGGGCCCGCGCAGGCGTCGCCGCCGCCCGAGGGACCGCAGCCGGCGCCGGTCGAGCCGCCCATTGCGATCACCGTCAGTGGAACCTGCCCCGACGGCGAAGCGATCTCCAAGGCGATCGCGTCGATCGTGCCGGCCAAGGATCTCGATCGATTTGCCGCGTCCTCGAAGGTCGAAGTCTCCGATCTCGGCGACACCTACCGCGTGTCGGTGAACGCCAAGGGCCAAGGGCAAGGAATCTCTCGTTTGCGGGTCTACCGCGACCTGGCGCACGACTGCGATCACCGCGCCCGCTTCGCCGCCGTGTTCATCGTGCTGACGCTGATGCCGCCCGACGTTCTGCTCGACGCGCTGCCGCCGCCACCACCGCCCCCCCCGCCTCCGCCACCACCCACACTGCCGCCGCACCCGCTCGTCGTCGTGCCCCCGCCTCCGGTGGTCGCGCGGAGGGTCAGGCTCGAGCTCTCATTCCTGGCTGATTTCGCGCCGCGCTCCGGCTCGCCGCTGGCGGTCGCGCTCGGCGGCGAGCTGCGCGTCGCGCCCGGCCCGAAGCGACTCGGCCCGGTCGGCGCCGTCGGGCTCGCCGCCGGGTCGATCGACTTCGGCGGCGTCAGCGCGTCGGAGGTTCGTCTCCCGTTCGACCTCGGCCTCCGGCTTCCGCTTTTGACCCGCGCCGCGCTCGATCTGGTCGCCGACGTCGGCGTGGCGGGCGCGGTCTTTCGCGACCGGGCGAAGAACACGCCCGATCCGCAAGCGGGAACGCGGCTCGATCTCGGTGCGCGCGCCGGCCTCCTTTTGCACGCGGGACGGTTGAGCGATCGGCTGCTCGGGGTCGCCGGCCTTCATCTGGAGGCTTTCCCGAGGCCCTACGACGTCACCCTCACGCCGCAGGGGACGGTCGGACACACACCCGCCTTCTGGGTCGGCGGCACGCTCGGGCTGGCGGTGCAGCCGTGATGCCCGCGCGACCCATGGCCGTGCAACCATCGATCGGCCAGACTGGCCGTGTGCCTCGCGGGCCATTCACGATGCTGGCCCTGGTCCTGATCCCGCTGGCGCTGTCGGCGTGCAACCCGCACCTCAACCTGGGGAACAGCATCCTCTGGTCGGCGCGGCACGAGACCGGCGATCTCAGCGAATGGACAGAGGGGGACAAAGGGGGCACGGCGGCGGACATGCCCGACACCGCGCTGGCGGTCTCGACCGACTTCGCCCACACCGGCCGGTACTCGGTGAAGCTGACCAACGGCGCCGTCTCGATGAGCGAGGACGCGCACCTCTGGCGGCAGGACAACTACCCCCGCGAGGCGTACTACAGCGCCTGGTTCTACCTGCCGCGCGCGTACCAGACGACCGCGGACTGGTCGCTCATCGAGCTCCAGGTGCCGACCACCGGCGACGCGGGGGTCATCGGCCAGCTGATCGACATCGACCTGCGCAGCCTCCCCAACGGCGATCTGATCCTCAGCGTCTACGACCACCGCGCCGCTTACCTGCGCTCGCCGACGCCCGATCCGGCCATCCTGGTCCCCGTCGGTCAGTGGTTCCAGATCGAGACCTTCTATCGCAACGCGAACGACGACAGCGGTCGGCTCACCGTGTGGCTCGGCGGTCAGCTCAACTACGACATCCACCGTCCGTTCGGCGCGAACGGCACCGTCTACTGGACGGTCTCCAGCAGGACCTACGGTCTCTCGCCCGCCGAGTCGGTCATCTACGTCGACGATGCCGCGGTGAGCCTCACCCGCGTCACGCCGACCGGGGACCTGTGACCCCCCAAAGGCACACAAGAGGCACCCCAGTTGGGGCCACAAAGGGGAGCGGATCCGCAAATTGGCACAGCGCGCTTTTCGACACCCCACGGCGCAAAGCGAGGCGCGGCGCGCGCGACGTCTGACGGTGAGTGACTCGGCCCAACCACTCGGGTAAGCTGATGGTCTCTTTCCGTCGCATCTGGCCATGACGTTCAAACTGACCCAGACACGGACAAACGCAGGCGAGGTCGCTGCCTGGCGAGGCGTGGGGACGTACGACGTCCACGCGGAGCCGGCCGGCATCGACGTCCACAGCTTCCAGGCGATCTACGACGCCTACTACGCCGAGGTGGCGCGCTGGATCCGCGCGCTGGGCGGCCCCGCCGCCGATCAGGACGATCTCATTCAGGAGGTCTTCGTGGTCGTCTACCGGCGGCTGCACGACTTCGACGGCCGAAACCTGGCCGGCTGGCTCTATCGCATCACCGCGCACCAGGTCCGGGATTACCGGCGCCTGGTCTGGATCAAATACATCTTCCGGCGAAGCATCGCCCTTTCGTCCGAGGTGCCCTCGGCCAAACCAACGCCGGTCATGATGCTGGAGACGCGCGAGCGTCAACGAAACCTCGAACGCCTGCTCTCGAAGTTGAGCGATCCGTTGCGCGCCGCCTTCGTGCTGTTCGAGATCGAGGGCTACACGGCCGAAGAGATCAGCGAGATGCAGTCCGTCCCCACCAACACGGTCCGGGCGCGCATCCATCGCGCGCGCAAGAAGATGACGACCCTGCTCGAGTCCGCGGCCAAGGCCGACGGCCAGCAGGACCAAGCCAGCAAACAAGACAGCCAACAGAAAAAAGACGGCAAGAGCGAGCGCAAGCTCAGCAGGGTCGGTGGAGGTCGGTGAGGGTGGAGCGCTTGATTGAAATGAAGGGGTCGTCCACGGAAGCCGAGGGGGAGCTCGCCCAGCTCATCGAAGCGTGCGAGCCGGTCGTGATCTCGGATGTGCGCAAGCGCCGCTCGCTCAGCGCCGTCTACAACCGCCACCACGAGCGGCGGCGAACCGTGCGGTTCGGGGTCCGTGCCGCGATGACCGCCGGCGTGCTGCTCATGGCGGGCGCGGCGACCGCCGCCGTGTTCGGCGTCCGCTTCAAAATGTTGGCCACCACCCCCGCGCCGATCGCTTTGACGCCTGCTCCGGCGGTCCGCCATGTGGCGCGACGCGCCGAGCTGCCGCCGATCGCCGAGCTCGAGGCGCCCGCGGAGCCCGAAGCTCCGCCGGAGCTCCGGGCGCCCGCGCCCCCGGCGCCCCCCATTCATCGCGCGCGGACCCTGAAGTCCGAGGATCCCTCGCTGGTCGTCTCGGCCATCCAGGCGCTGCGCCAGGATCGCGATCCGGAGCGCGCCGGCCGGCTGCTGGCCGCTTACCTCCGGACCCATCCCCGCGGCGCGCTCGCCGAGGAAGCGGTCGCGCTGTCGATCGAGGCGGCCGACGCGCGGCACAGCCCGGCCGCCGCCGCGTTCGCCGAGCGCTACGTGAAGGAGTACCCGCACGGTCGCTTCAGCTCGGCCGCCGAGCGGGTTCTGGCCCGGCCAGCGCGCTGAGGCGCCTTCGGGCGCCACGTCGTCTTGTTCGCGCTGCGCCGCTCTCGTACGATCGCCTCCGTGTCGTCGGGGCGAGCTCTCTCGATCGTCTTGGCGCTCGGCGCAGGCGGCGCGCTGCTGGCCGCCTGCGGCGCGCCGCAGAAGTCACCGGGCTCCGACGGAAGCATGCCGGCGCGCGACGGCCTCAGCTTCGACATCCCGCCGATCGACGGCAGCGCCGCCGGATACGCGCTCAGCTTCGACGGTGACAACGAATATGCGACGGCGGGCGACGCCGGGTTCGGCTTCGTCGGCGGACCGCAGACGCTGGAGATGTGGATCAACTACGCGGCGCCGAGCGGCACCCAGGACTTCCTCGTCCTGCGCACCGACTTCCAGAGCGGGGTGCAGGTCGGCATTCATGACGGCACCCTGGCCGCCTGGCGGGTCTACACCGACCGCGTGCTGGTGCAAGCGCCGACCACGCCGGCGGCCGGGACGTGGCACCACGTCGCCTACAGCTACGACGGCACCACGCACCTGCTGTACGTCGACGGCGCCGAGGTCGACTCCGAAACAGTCCCGGCCGACGATCGCACGCCGACCTCGGCGTGGCTGGGAACCGACGGGTCCGGCAACCTCTTCAAGGGCCTGATGGACGAGGTTCGCGTCTGGTCGCTGACCCGCACCGCCGCGCAGGTCGCCACCGACATGGCCCACACGCCGGCCGGCGCCCAGACGGGGCTGGTCGCCTACTGGACCTTCGACGACGCCATCAACGGCGGCAGCTCGAATGAATCTGTCCGGCTCGGGCAACAGCGTCACGCTCGGGGACGGCGTCGCGTCGTTGATGCCGAGCCGGGTCCCCTCGACCGCCCCGGTCGGAAACTGACGCCCGCCGTTCAGCAGTCCCCAACGAAGATCGATCACCGGTCGCCACCCGACCCTCACTCTTCGCTCCAACGTCTCGGCGCCGTCCGGAGCGTGTTCGCGCCGACGGCGTCGCACCAGGCCTCGAAGCGCGCGCGGGGGACGCCGCGGAAGCGGAGATCGTCGAGCGATTCAGCCAGCGGCACGGTGTCGACCAGGGTCGCCAGGGTTCGATAGAAGAGCGCCTCCTCGCGGTGGGCGGCCAGCGTGGCCGCCAGCTGCAGCGCACCGCGCGGCCTGACCGTCCAGAGCGAGGGATCGTCCGGGATCGCCTCGATGTGCGCGTAGGCGCCGATCAGGAGCGAGGTCCCTTTCTCGCCGAACCCGGCGAGCCCCGGGATCCCGTCGGCGGTGTCGCCGGTCAGCCCCAGAAAATCGGGCACGCTGGCGGGGCCGTAGCCGCGCACGGCGCGGAAGGTCGCCTCGTCGGTGACCTTCCGCTGCCGGCGATCGACCTGCACCACCCGGTCGCCGCGCAGGCACTGCGCGAGATCCTTGTCGGGCGTCATGATGCGCACCTGGCCGACCTCCTCGGCGAAGCGGCGCGCGCCGGTGGCGAGGGCGTCGTCGGCCTCGTGCTCGTTCATCGACCAGACGGTGACGCCCAGCGCGCGGACCGCCTCCTCGACGGGATCGAACTGCGCCCGCAGCTCCGGGGGAACGCCCTCGTCGCTCTTGTAGGCGGGGAACAGAATCGTTGCGGAACGAACGGATCGGGTTGTCGAACGCCACCGCCAGGTGGGTGACCGCCTCCTCCGCCTCGGAGAGCAGCGAGAGCAACGAGGCGACGAGCCCCACCGTCGCCTTGCGATCGGCGCCCGACGGATCGTGGTGGTCGGGGCGCGGCGCGAAGTGCGCGCGATAGAGCTCGTAGGTCCCGTCGACGAGGTGAAGCCGCGCCACGCTCATTTCGGAAAGCTATCCCGAAAACGGTGCGATGCTCCAGCGACCACCGTGACCCGCACGATGACCCGAGCGCTCGTCCTCCTGTTGTCGCTGGTCTGCGCGCAGGCGGCGGCCGCCGATCCCGAGGTTCACGTGCTGCCGGTGGCCGACCGCGCCCCGGGCGAGCGGCTCCCGTTGCTGCTCTACCTGCACGGCCTCGGCGGCTCGGGCTCCGAGGCGCTGTCCAGCCCCGACCTCCGCGCGCTGGCCCAGCGCCACCGGATGGTGCTGGTCGCCCCCGACGGAAACCTCGATCGCGAGGGGCGGCGGTTCTGGAACGCCGGGGGGGCCTGCTGCAACTTCGACGGCAAGGCGGTCAACGACGTGGCGCGCCTGGAGGCGCTGCTCTACCACTGGACCCAGCGCCCGGAGATCGATCCGGCGCGCGTCTACATCGTCGGATTCTCGAACGGCGGGTTCATGGCCCACCGGCTCGCCTGCTACATGGACGATCGGCTGGCGGCGATCGTCAGCATCGGCGGCGCCGGACGGGCGCCCGAGGAGGCTTGCGCGCCGGTCTCGACGATCGCCGTGCTGGAGATCCACGGCGACGCCGATCCGATCGTCCGCTACGGCGGCGGGCACGTGCTCGACAACCGCGCCGCCGATCCGCACCCATCGGCGCCGGAGACCTTCCACGACTGGGCCGAGCGCCTCGGCTGTGCGACCGAGGCCAAGACCAAGGAAAAGACGACCGCGGTCGATCTCGATCCACGGCTCGCCGGCGCCGAGACGACGATCGAGGGCTACGCCGACTGTCCGCACGGCAGCGTCCAGCTCTGGACCGTCCGCGGCGGCGGGCATCAGGTGGCGACGCCCGCCATGCTGGCGCGGGTCGGAGAGTTCCTGGTCAGCCATCCGAAGCTGCCGAAGCTGCCCAAGCTGCCGCCCAAGAAAAAGCGGAAGATGTAGCTACGCCGCGGAGCTCGTCAGAATGTTCCACGGCCGATCGTGCGGGCCGGCGTGCCAGTTGTTGTGGCGGCCGTCCCAGTAGACGACGCTGAGCTCGCCGAGCTCGACCCCGTCGAGGCAGTTGTAATTGACCGAGACGTAGGCGCCGCCGAGCTCCGCCATGCTGCCGCGACCGAAGCAGTGGATGCCGCACGTCTTGCAGAAGAACCGCTTCGACGTCCGACCGCCCCACTCGTAGGACGACAGGGCCTCCTCGCTGGAGACGAGCTGGAACGCCTCCGGCTTCACGATCCCGCCCGTCTGCGCGACCTTCGTGCAGATCGAACAGTTGCAGCGCCCCGCCCCGGCGGCGAGGTCGGCGGTGACCCGAAACTGGACGGCGCCGCAGTGGCAGCTTCCAGCGTAGGCCTTCTCGGTCTTGGGCTTGATGGAGGTGGCTTCGTTGGTGGCTTCGTTGGTTGCTTCGATGTCCATGGTCCGCTCCTGTTCTCAGTTTTCGCTCCGGCTTCGCGCCGATCCGACGGAAAACAGCCTACGCTTCATTGAGGACAGATTCGGTCCTCGATAGGATGCGATCCTCTCCTCATGATCGGGACCTCCGCACGCCTCCTCCGTCTGCTCACGCTGCTCCAGTCGCGCCGGTCCTGGACGGGGCCCGAGCTCTGTGGGCGGCTGGAGGTCACCTCGCGCACGCTTCGGCGCGACGTCGATCGGCTCCGCAGCCTCGGCTACCCGGTGCGCTCGACCTCGGGGGTGGCGGGCGGCTATCGCCTGGGCGCCGGCACGGAGCTGCCGCCGCTGCTGCTCGACGACGAGGAGGCGCTGGCGGTCTCGCTGGGCCTGCGGACCGCCGCCGCCGGCAGCGTCACCGGGATGGAAGAGGTCGCCCTGCGCGCGCTCACCAAGCTGGAACAGGTGCTGCCGGCGCGCCTGCGGCGTCGGCTCGCGGCGCTGCACGCCGCGATCGTCCCGCTCGCCCGCGGCGGTCCCACCGTCGACGCGCGGACGCTGGCCGTCATCGCTTCGGCCTCCGGCGAGCACGCCCGGCTGGCGTTCGGCTACCGCGGCAACGACGGCGCGCACACCAGCCGCCAGGTCGAGCCAGCCGGCCTGGTCCACACCGGCTGGCGCTGGTATTTGGTCGCCTGGGATCTGACCCGCGCCGACTGGCGGACCTTCCGGGTCGACCGCATCGAGGCGAAGGTCGCGACGGGGGCGCGCTTTTTTCCGCGCAGCCCGCCCGAGGGCGGTCTCGCCGCCTACGTGGCGCGTTCGGTGTCGCTCGGCCCCTACCCCGTCCGCGCGCGCGTCCTTCTGCACGCGCCGATCGCCGAGATGGCGCGACGGATCTCCCCGGCGACCGGGACGCTCGAGAGCGTCGGCCCGCGCTCCTGCCTGCTGCTCGCCGGCGCGCCGTCGCTCGATGGGCTGGCCGTCTGGATGTCGACGCTGGGGGTCGAGTTCGAGGTTCAAGATCCGCCGGAGGCCCGCGCGCATCTCCGCGAGATGGGCGAGCGAGCGCTGCGCGCGGCGGGTGTGCCGAAGCGCGCCCGCCGACACTGACCGCCGACCTGGCGCCGGCCGCATCCAGAGATCCATGCTCCGCCTCTCATGACCACACCCAAGATCGCCGATAAATGGGCGGACCGTTCGCCCGAGCTGCGCAGCGTCCTCCGGATCGTCGCCGCGTTCCTGTTCATGCAGGCCGGCGCGGCGAAGCTGTTCGCATTTCCGATGGCGCTGCTTCCCGGCGGCGGCACCGTCCGGGTGGCGTCTCAGCTCGGGGTGGCCGCGATCCTCGAGGTCTTTGGCGGCGGCTTGGTCCTCATCGGCCTCTTCACCCGCCCGATCGCCTTCCTGCTGGCCGGCGAGATGGCGGTGGCGTACTTCCAGGCTCACTTTCCGAAGGGCTTCTGGCCGGTCGCCAACGGGGGCGTCTCCGCGGTGCTCTACTGCTTCATCTGGCTCTACATCTCGGCCGCCGGCGCCGGACCGTGGAGCATCGACGCGAAACGCGGGCGCTGAGCGCGGCTGTTTTTACCCCGCATTCGGGGCGCCGTCCGCGATCCACTTGAGGAGCCGCTCGGGCGCCCAGGTGTTGGCGACCTTCGCCGGGTCGACCCAGGCGCGCTCGGCGTTGAGCGCGGCGAAGCGGGCGCGGTCCAGCTCCTCGGCGCGGTGGGCGTCGCTGGTGAGCAGGAAGGTCACGTCGCGCGCGCGCGCGTGGCGCAGCGCCTCGACGGAGAGATCGAGCCGCGGCAGCGCCCCGTTCACCTCGAGCGCGGTGCCGGTCTCCTCGGCGGCGGTTGCGATGGCGTCGATGTCGAGATCGATCGGCGGCCGGCCGCCGATCATGCGCGCCGAGAGGTGACCGATCATGCGCACCGCCGGATCGCGCATCGCCGTGACGACCCGCCTGGTCTGCGCGGCGCGATCGAGCTCGAAGTGGTCGTGCACCGAGGCGAGGCACCAGTCGAACCCGCGGCGGAACTCGAGGTCGTAGTCGAGCTCGCCCTCGCGACCGATGTTCAGCTCGACGCCGTGGAGCAGGCGCAGGGAATCGCCCAGCTCGGCTTGCAGGGCGCGAAAGCGCTCGCGCTGCTCGAGCAGCTTCTCCCGGCCGACGCCCGACAGCGTCCCCTCGGCGTGGTCGGTGATGGCGAGGACCCGGTACCCGCGCGCCTTGGCCGCCGCGACCACCTCCTCGAGCGGCGAGCGGCCGTCGCCCGAGACGGTGGTGTGGACGTGGAAGTCGCCGATCACCGGCGGCATCCGGGCCGGCAGCGCGCCCTTTTCGGCCGCCTCGATCTCGCCGGCGTCCTCGCGCAGCACCGGCGGGATGAAGGGGAGATCGAGCGCCTTGTAGATCTGCTCCTCGGTCTCGCAGGCGACCACCCGGCCCCCCTCGATCTCCGACAGCGCGTATTCGTTGAGGGTCAGCCCGCGCGCCAGCGCCCGCTGCCGCAGCTTGATGTTGTGCCCCTTCGAGCCGGTGAAGTAGAGCAGCGCCGCCCCGAGCTGCTTTTCGGCCACCACGCGCAGATCGATCTGCGTGCCTCGCCGGGTGACGACGCTGGTCTTGGCTTCACCGCGGCCGAGCACGCGGTCGACCAGGCTCATGGAGCAGAGCGCCTCCATGACCGGCCCGGCGGCGGCCGCCGCGACCAAGATGTCGACGTCGCCAATCGTCTCGGAGAACCGCCGCAGCGATCCACAGGTCGAGGCGTGGGTGACGCCGGGGAGCTCCAGCATGTGCGCCACGATCCGCTCGGCCAGCGGCAGCGCCACGGAGATCGGCGTGCGCTCCATCGGCCCCTGCGCCTCCAGCCGCGCCAGGGACTGCGCCAGCTTCTCCTCGGACTTCTGGCCGAACCCCGAGAGGGCGCGCAGCTTCTTCTCGACGAGCACGCGCCGCAGATCGTCAATCGACTGCACGCCCAGCTCGGCGCGCAGCCGCTTCAGCGCCTTCGGGCCGAGGCCCTGGATCCGGAGCAGCTCCACCACGCTGCGCGGGTGCTTCTGGCGGAGGCCCTCCAGCTTCTCGACCTTCCCCTTTTCAAGCAGCTCGCGGATCTTCTCCGCGGTGCTCTTGCCGATCCCCTCGATCTGCTGCAGCTCGCGCGCCGTCAGCCGTCCGAGATCGGTCGCCTGCGCCGAGATCGCCTGCGCGGCGCTCTCGTAGGCGCGCACCCGGAACGACTGGGGGTCCCCCTCCTCGAGCATCGTGAGCTCGGCGAGCTCGCGCAGCATGTCGAGCACGTCCTGCTTGCTGTCGGCCATGCGGAGGTTTTAACGCGAACCGCGGGCCGCGCTGGCGCCTTTCGTCCGGGCGCCGCCACCGGGGCGGGGGATGTCACGTTGCCTTCTTGGAGGCCGCGGGGCGCTTGCCGCGCCGGCTGGCCGGCGTCTGAGCGTCGAGCAGGACCTCCGCCATGGCGCGCGCGGTCCGGCTGGCGGCGGGGCCGCCGTCCATCGAGCCGCCCACCGTCGTTCCGTCGTAGAGGATCATCAGCTGTTCGGCGAGCCGTCCGGGATCACCGGCGCCCGCGTCGCGCGCCAGCTCCGTGAAGAGCCCCCGGGTCCAGGCGCGCTGGTCGGCGCAGATGCGCGTCACCTTGGTCTCCCCGCGCGGCCCCTCGGCGGTGGCGTTCAGGAAGGCACACCCGCGGAAGGTGGGTGAAGCGGCCATCTCGCCCAGGAGATCGAAGACGGAGAGAATTCTCTCCCGGGGATCCTCGTGGAGCGCCAGCCGCTCGGCGATGCGCCGCTGCCGCGTCTCGGCGCGCCCCTTCAGATAGGCGCGGACCAGCTCCTCCTTGCTGCCGAAGGCGCTGTAGAGCGAGGCCTTGGCGACGCCGGCCCGCTCGATCACCCGCTCGATCCCGACCGTGTGGACCCCCTCGGCATAGAAGAGCTCGTTGGCGGCGGCCAGCAGCCGGTCGTGCGCCGAGCCCTGCAACTTCGTCGTCGACATGTCTTGACTATACCGACCGGTCTGTTTATCGTCAAGGAACTAGACAGACCGGTCTGTATCACCGGCTCAGCAAGGAGATTCCGATGTCGACCCCAGCCACCGCCCGCGTCCCCGCCACGCTGGTCGCCCGCCATTCCCGCGCGGCCTGGCGCCTCCCCCAGCTCTCGAAGCAGGCGGCCTTCTATCTCCAGGCGTCGATCATCCTG
Organism: uncultured Pseudomonadota bacterium; assembly: GCA_963819375.1. Taxonomy (GTDB): domain Bacteria; phylum Myxococcota_A; class Polyangia; order Fen-1088; family Fen-1088; genus JADGRB01. The sequence goes on from CAWFVU010000002.1 coordinate 1,934,255, forward strand.
TTCTTCCTGGCTGGCTCGAGCGCGCCGACGCCGCTCTACGCGCTCTACCAGGCCGCCTGGGGCTTCTCGCCGATCACGATCACGGTCGTCTTCGGGATCTACGCGCTGGCGGTGCTGGCCGCGCTGCTGGTGGTCGGCAGCCTCTCCGACTACGTCGGCCGACGCCCCATCCTCTTCGCGGCCACGCTGCTTCAGGCGGTCACCATGGCGATCTTCGCCACCGCCCACGGCGTGGGGGCGCTGGTCCTGGCCCGCGTGGTTCAAGGCCTCTCGACCGGCGCCGCCGCAGGGGCCGTGGGCGCCGGCATGCTGGATCTCGATCGCGCCAAGGGGACCGTCGCCAACGCGGTCGGGCCCATGCTCGGCACCGCGACGGGCGCGCTCGCCTCCGGCCTGATGGTGGTGTTTCTCCCTGCGCCGACCGTGCTCATCTATGTCGCGCTCGGCGCGATCTTCCTCGCCCAGGCGGTGGGGGTCGTCGCGATGCCCGAATCGGTGACGCCGCGGCCCGGCGCCCTGGCCTCACTGCGGCCTCAGTTTCACCTGCCGGCGCACGCCCGCGTGCCGATGCTGCTGGCGGTGCCGGCGCTGGTCGCCGCCTGGTCGCTGGTCGGGTTCTACGGATCACTCGGGCCGACCCTGGTGCGGCGGCTCGTCGGCTCGAGCTCGCCGGCGCTGGGGGGCCTGGTGCTCTTCGCCATGGCCGGCAGCGGCGCGCTCGCCGTGTTGCTCACCCGCCAGCGGTCGGCGCGCTTCCTGACGCTGTTCGGAACGGGCGTGCTGATGGCCGGCGTGGCGGTGACGCTGCTGGCGATCGCGCGCGCCTCGGTCGGCATCCTCTTCGTCGGCACCGCCGTCGCCGGCGTCGGCTTCGGCGGCACGTTCCAGGGCACCATCCGCAGCGTCATTCCGCTGGCGGCGCCGCACCAGCGCGCCGGTGTGCTCTCGGTCCTCTACGTCGTCGCCTACCTGGCGATGGGCGCACCGGCGGTGCTCGCCGGGCTCGGCGTCGTCCATGGCGGGGGCCTGCTGGTGACCGCGCGCGAGTATGGGCTGGCGGTGATCGCGCTGGCCGGGGCGGCGCTGCTCGGCACCCTCCTCCGCCGCTCGACCGACGCCAAGTCGTTGTAGCCTTGGCGCGTGGCCCAGAAGAAGGAGAAGAAAGAGGACAGCGCCGAGACGCTGACCGTCGCCGGGCGGCAGGTGCGGGTCAGCAGCCCGGGCAAGCCCTACTTCTCGCGCGAGGCCAAGCTCAGCAAGCTCGAGGTCGTCCGCTACTACCTCTCGGTCGCCGACGGCGCGCTGGGCGGAATCCGCGATCGTCCAATCGTCCTCAAGCGCTTCGTCGACGGCGCGGAGGGCGAGGCCTTCTACCAGAAGCGCGCGCCCGACAAGCGCCCCGACTGGCTGCGCACGGTCACGCTCTCTTTTCCGTCGGGACGGACGGCCGAGGAGGTCGTGGTCGACGACGCGGCCGGCCTGGCCTTCATCGTGAACCTCGGCTGCCTCGAGCTGCACCCGCACGCGGTGCGGGCCGGAGATCTCGACCACCCCGACGAGCTGCGCGTCGATCTCGATCCCGGGCCGGGCGTCGGGTGGGACGACGTGCGCCGCGTGGCGCTCGAGGTCAAGGCGCTGCTCGAGGAGCTGGGCCTCACCGGGTGGCCGAAGACCAGCGGCTCGCGGGGGATGCACGTGAACGCGCGCATCCATCCGCGCTGGAGCTTCGACGACGTCCGCCGCGCGGCGCTGGCGCTGTCGCGCGAGATCGAGCGGCGCGCGCCGGGGCTCGCCACCTCGAAGTGGTGGAAAGAGGAGCGCCACGGCGTCTTCCTCGACTACAACCAGAACGCCAAGGACCGGACCACCTGCTCGGCCTATTCGATCCGCCCGCTCCCCGACGCGCGCGTCTCGGCGCCGCTCGACTGGAGCGAGGTCGCGGACTGCAACCCCGCCGACTTCACCGTGGCGACGATGCCGGCGCGATTCGCCGCGCGCCCCGATCCCCACGCCGGCATGGACGCCGCGGCCGGAAGCCTCGGCAAGCTGCTGGAGCTGGCGGCGCGCGACGACGCCGCGGGCCTCGGCGACGCCCCCTGGCCGCCCCACTTCCGCAAGACCGAGGGCGAAGCGCCGCGGGTGGCGCCGTCACGGGCGCGCGGCGCCGCCAAAACCGAAAAGAAGACCGGCGCCCCTCGCACGCGCGTCTCGAAGATGCCGCTCATCACCGTGGCCAACTCGCCCGACAAGAACGCCGCGCTCGCGGGGCTCGAACGCTGGAAGACCAGGCACGCCGAGGCGGCGCGGCAGCTCGCCGTCGACGACGTGCTCATCGATGCGATGCGCGGCCGCTCGTCGACCTGGACCCGCATCCGGATCAACCTGCGCCACGTCCCCGAGGCGACGCGCCCGCCGCAAGAGACACCCGATCCCGATGACGATCCGACGCGCGAATGGCGCCGGCGATGGGCCGAAGCGCGCAAGCAGGAGACGTGAGGACCGTGCCGGCCCGGGGACGGCGCTCAGCGACGCGTGGCGCGCCCCGCTGAAGCGACGGTCTTGCTCCGCGCGCTCCCTGCGTGGTGACGGTGGTGATGATGGTGCCGGTGCGGCTCCGGCTTTGCGTGGGGGGACCCGGCGCTGGCGAGCGCCGCCCGGACCGGCGCGCTCTGCAGAGGGGCGCTGGACGGAGGCGGAGATTGGACGCTCGGGGACGCGGCCACCGGGGGCGCCGCGGCGATGGTGGAGGCCGGGGCGGCCGGCACCGGGGCGCCCCCGTGCGCAGCGAGGATCAGCGCCAGCGGCAGAAGGCCTATCCCGACGAGCACGAACAGGCGGTGGCGCTCGATGACCGGCCGCAGACGCTGAACGACGTGCCGCAGGCGGCTCTCGGTCCCGGGCCCGGACGCCGGGGCAGCCGCCGCGCTCGCACTCAACCGCTCGCCCTCGTCGAGCCAGACGCTGATGAGCTCGGAAAAAGGCGGCTCCTTGAGAGACGCATCGACGACAGCTCCGCTGGTTTCTTCCATTCCCGCAGGTGGTTAGTGCCGCCAAACTGGAATTTGGTTAATATTTTTTGGTCAGCCCGGAGATCAGCGGCCGGCGGCGAAGATGGCGGCCAGCTCGTGGGGGGCGACGACCTCCAGCTGCTCGTAGGTGCACGCGTGTGGGCTCTTGTCGGTGCGCCAGCGCCGGAAGTGGGCGGTGTGGCGGAAGCGAGAGCCCTGCATGTGCTCATAGGCGACCTCGGCCACCAGCTCGGCACGCAGCGGCTCCCACGACAGATCCTTGCCCTGGCTCCAGCGGCTCTTCACGCCCGGGACGCGGTGCCCTTCGGCGTCCAGCTCCTGCGCGGCGGCCCACTCCTTCCACGGGTGGTCGACGAGGGCGTTGTCGCGATAGGGGGCCAGCAGCTCGACCAGCTCGAGGCGCTTTTGCGCCGTGAAGCTGGCGGCGACGCCGACGTGTTGCAGCTTTCCGGCGTCGTCGTAGAGGCCGAGCAGCAACGAGCCGACGGCGGTCTTCTCGCCGCGGGCGTGCCAGCGAAAGCCGGCCACCACGCAGTCGCACTCGCGCTCGTGCTTGACCTTGAACATGACCCGCTTGTTCGGCTCGTAGAGGCCGGTCGTCGGCTTGGCCATCACGCCATCGAGCCCCGCGCCCTCGAAGCGCTTGAACCAATCCCCGGCCAGCGCCCGATCGGTGGTGGCCGGCGTCAGGTGAATCGGCGGCTTCACGCTGCCGAGGCGGGCCTCCAGCAGCGCGCGCCGCTCGCCAAACGGGACGCCGCGCAGATCGCGCTCGCCGTCGCACAGCAGATCGAAGAAGACGACCGAGGCCGGGATCTCCGCGGCCAGAAGTTTTACGCGCGTGGCCGCCGGGTGAATGCGCTGCTGCAGCGCCTCGAAGTCGAGGCCCGAGCCACGCACGAGGACGATCTCGCCGTCGAGCACGCAGCGCCCGGGCAGCTGCGCCTTCAGCGCCTCGACCACCTCCGGGAAGTAGCGGTTGAGCGGCTTTCCGTCGCGGCTCTGGAGCGTGAGGTCATCGCCGTCGCGGAAGATCAGTGCCCGGAACCCGTCCCACTTCGGCTCGAAGATCCAGCCGTCGCCCTCCGGCAGCTCGGCGAGCCGCTTCGAGAGCATCGGCAACACCGGCGGTTGGACGGGAATCATTCCAGGAACCAGGCAGCGGCCGTGCGCGTCTCGGCGCGGGTCTCCGCCGTCTCGAACGAAGCGCCGTGCCCCGGGAGCACCCGCACGAAGTCCCAGGCCAGCACCTTCTCGACGCTGGTCTTCAGCGCCTGGCGATCTTTCGCGAAGAGTTTCCAGGCGCGGCTCCGCGCGAACCGCTTGTAGGTCCCCATCATCCGCAGCACGAGGCCGGTCGTCCAGGTCTCCGGCTCGGTGACGTTGAAGAAGAGATCCGACACCAGGAGCGAGCGGCTGGCGCGATGGAAGAACACCGTCTCGTTCATCCTCGGTGCCCCCTCGAGGAAGATCTGGTCGATCTCCGCGGACCAGGGGGCAACCGAGCCGTCGGCCAGCGTGCCCGCGAAGGCGAGCTCGGGCTGCTTGCGCGCCACGCCCGGCGCGACGAACAGCTTTGCGCCCGGGAAGCGCGCCGCGAACTTCCCGGCGAACATGTGGTGGAACGCGCTCGGCGCGACGACGTAGAGCACCCGCCCGAGCGCGCCGATCTCCGCCGCCAGCGCGTCGTCAATCGGCACCGGCGAATGGACCCAGAGGGCGCCCTCAGCACCGACGCGGGCGATGTTCATGCGCGCCGGAATCCGGACCGCGCCAGGAGAGCGCATCACGTGCACGTACGTCCAGAGCCCGGGCGCGACGGCGGTGAGCGGCATGGGCAGAAGATAGCCGAGGTGCGCGCCGGCCGCAGCGGCGACCGCGACGGCTACCGCAGTCCCGGCGCTTCGTGACCGCTGCGGGCGACGTACTCCAGGTAGCCGCCGCCGTACAACGTCGGCCCGTCGGGGCCGAGCTCGAGGACGCGGTTCGACAGCTTGGCCAGGAACTGGCGATCGTGCGAAACGAACAGCATCGTCCCGTCGTAGTCGGCGAGCGAGCGGACGATCATGTCCTTGGTGGCGATGTCGAGGTGGTTGGTCGGCTCGTCGAGCACCAGGAAGTTCGGCCGCGCGTAGAGAATTCGGGCCAGCACCAGGCGCGCCTTCTCCCCGCCCGAGAGGATGCGGCAGGTCTTGTCGACGTCGTCACCCGAAAAGCCGAAGCAGCCGGCCAGCGACTTCAGCGCGCCGACGCTGGCCAGCGGAAAAGACTCCTCCAGCGTGGCGTAGACCGACTTTTCCGGATCGAGGATGTCCATCGCGTGCTGCGCGAAGTAGCCGAGCTTCACGCTCGGCCCGACGGAGACCGAGCCCTCGTCCGGCGCGGTCTCGGCGGCGATCAGCTTGAGCAGCGTCGACTTGCCGGCGCCGTTCACCCCCATGATCGCCCAGCGCTCCTTGCGGCGGATCGACAGGTCGAGCCCCTCGTAGACGACGCGCGAGCCGTAGCGCTTGTGGACGCGGGCGATCTTGACGACGTCCTCGCCCGAGCGCGCGCAGGGGGGGAACTCGAAGGCCAGGGCCTTGCGGCGCTTGGGCGGCTCGACCTTCTCGATCTTGTCGAGCTTCTTCACCCGCGACTGCACCTGCGAGGCCTTGGCCGCCTGCGCCTTGAAGCGCTCGATGAAGCGCATCTCCTTGGCCAGCATCGACTGCTGCCGATCGTAGGCCGCCTGCGCCTGCACCTCGTTCTGCGCCCGCTGCTTCTCGTAGAAGTCGTGGTTCCCCGAGTAGCTGGTGAGCACGCCGCCGTCGATCTCGATGATCCGCCCCACGATCCGGTTGAGGAACTCGCGATCGTGAGAGGTCATGAGCAGCGCGCCTTCGTACGCCTTGAGAAACCCCTCCAGCCAGATCAGCGATTCGAGGTCGAGGTGGTTCGAGGGCTCGTCGAGCAGCATGGCGTCCGGCCGCATGAGCAGGATGCGCGCCAGCGCGACCCGCATCTTCCAGCCGCCCGAAAGGTTGCCGACGTCGCCGTCCATGACCTCCTGGGAAAACCCCAGCCCGTCGAGGATCTCGCGCGCCCGCGCCTCCAGCGCGTAGCCGCCGAGCTCGTCGAAGCGCGCCTGCACCTCGCCGAAGCGGGCGAGGATCTTCTCCATCTCGTCAATCTTGTCTTGGCGCGCCGGATCGGCCAGCGCCTCCTCCAGCGTCTTCATCTCGGCCGCGACCTCGGACACCGCGCCGGCGCCCGCCATCACCTCGGCCACGACCGGCAGCCCCTTCATCTCGCCGACGTCCTGGCTGAAGTAACCGATGCTGATGTTCTTCTCGACCGAGACCTGGCCGTCGTCGGGCGACTCCTCCCGCATGATCATCCGGAAGATGGTCGACTTGCCGGCGCCGTTGGGGCCGACGAGGCCAATCTTCTCGCCGCGGAAGAGGGCCGCCGAGGCGTCGACGAAGAGGATCTGTGGTCCGTGCTGCTTGCTGATCTGATCGAGGCGAATCACGCGCCGGTCATATCACGCCCGATCGGGTCAGTGCCGGGTCCAGAAGGCCGGCGCGAGCGCAGGGCCCGGCAGGCGGCTGAGCTTTCGCCGCGGCAGGGCGCTGCGGGCCGGCGGGCCCGCGTCGCCAGCGGCGTCGCTCCCCGAGGAGGCCGCTCCACCGCAGACGGGGGCGGTACAAACGCCGCCCATGCAAGAGGTGCCGGGGTAGCAGACATCGGACGCGCTGCACGGCTGGCCTTCGACGACGAAGGGGTTGCAGTTGCCCACCCCGGCGTCCTGCCCTGCGTCTGCCGGCGTGTCGCACGCGCCGAGGCACACCAGGGTCGTGTCGACGGTCGGCGGCATGCAGGACTCTCCCGCTTTCGCCACCGTGATCGGCTGGCAGAGCGAGCTGTTGGAGTCGCACAGGGCCCCGGCCTTGGTCGGATCACAATAGAAGGCCATGCTGTAATCGCAGGCCTGACCGACGGTGGGAAGCTGGGCGCAAAGGTGGGTGGTCCCGTCGCAATAGGCGTTGGTCGGACAGACCGCGAGATCCGCGCAGGCGGCGCCGATCGCCACCGACTTTGCGCAGACCGGTGTCGTTCCACCGACCGTCGTCACGGCGCACACCAGGCCATCGGCGCAGGCAGATCCGAGCCAGCCGTTTGGGTCGCAAGTCTGACCCAACGGAACGACCGGCACGCAAGTCCCGCAGTCGTGAATCCCGTCGATCAAGTTGGGAGATACGAAGCAACGCCCGGTCGCACATTGCCAGTTGCTGCTGCAGGAACCGCCGTTCGGAACCGTCCCTCCCCGCGGAAGGCAGGCCGAAGCGACCGAACCCTCCAGGAGATCCGCGCAGCTCATCGCAGCCAGCTCGGCGCCGCACTGCTCGACCAGGGCAGGCGTATCTCCCGTGTGCGGCGCCGTCAGCTGGTCCTTGCATCCCGGGATGTAGAACGACGCGCAGTCGTCGACGGTCGCGAATCCGAAGATCGGCAAGAGCCCCGGCTCACAAGCCTGGATTCGACCGCAGTACTTCTGGGCGTAGTCGGCACAGACGGTCGCCGCGTTACCGCCGCCGTCCGGCTTGCTCGCGCCGGAGCCGCCACAGGCCGCCAGCAGCGCTCCAAACAACCCGACCGCTGTCACGACCCGAGGCAATAAGCTCTTCATTGCGAGAGCGTATTTGCTCGGGCCGGCGCAGGTCAAGAAAGCGCGCCCACGAGCGAGTCGCGCCGCCGTCGGAAACGCGGCCGTTCTAGAAGTCCGCCGTCGCGCCGCTCATCCCGAAGGCGACCAGCTCCATCGTGAACGGGCGGTCGATCCCCTGGCTGCGCACGATGCCGGAGAGCGGGACCGCCGGGTGGCGCCAGGAGTCGGCGGTGCTCTTCCAGGGGCCCCACTGCCCCTCGCTGCGGGCGCGGACGCAGCCGTCGAAGCGGCCAGCCGGCACGGAGGCAGACTCCTGCGCCAGCCCCTGCCAGTTGATCGCCAGCGCCGAGACGACGCCCCGGAACATCGACTGCAGCATCGGCATCATCGCCGGCGGCATCGGGTTGACGTTGCCGCGTCTGTCGAGCGTGACGACGGCGCGGATCTCGATCTGGGTGGGATCGCTCCGGCTGCCGAAGGCGATCAGCATCTTCTGCGCCGTGCGCCCGAAGTACGACTCGTGCAGCGTCTCGATCCAGAACGCCCCCCCCTCTTCACCCAGCACCTTGTAGGTGAGGAACGACGGCTGCCCCTTGTCGTCCATCACCCTGTACTGGGACCACTGGCCTGCGACGAGCGGAAGCGGCGCGAACGACGGCGGCGCCGCGATCGTACCGCTGGCCGACTGGAGCGCCGCCATCCGGCCGTCGATGTCGGCCTTGGCCGCCGGATCGATCGATGGCCCGCAGGCGACGAGCGCCAACGCGCAGAGACAAAACCCCGCCGCGGCGGCCCCCCCTCGAAAAAGCGTCGACGTCATGCGCTGATGGTGCCCCCGCGGCGATTGCCGGATCAAGCCCCATCGCCCAGGGGCGAGAGCCTCTCGCCACCTGGCTTCCACGAACTCCGGTAAACTATCTTGAGCCGAACGGGGGTCGTTCGGCGCTCTTGAGGGCGGAAATGAACGCGCGCGCCAACGCCAGCTTTCCGAGCGCAGTCACCGCCGACGACGCGGCGCTGGTGGCGCAGGCGTGCGCCACGGAGGTGGGACGGGCCGTGCGCGATCACGCGTTCGAGACGCTCTACCGCCGGCACGTCCGTTACGTGGCGGGTGTGACCTACCGTCTGCTCGGCAATGACGCCGAGGTCGACGACGTCCTTCAGGAGGCCTTCATCGACGCGGCCGGGGCCCTCGGCGGGCTGCGCGAGCCAGCGGAGTTTCGGGCCTGGCTGGTGCGCATCACCGTCCGGCGCATCTACCGGCGGATGGCGCGCAAGCGGCGCTGGCGATGGCTCCAATCGGCCGTCGAGGTGGTCACGCCGAACGTCTCCGATCCCCACAGCCGCCAGCGGGCGCACGAGCTCTACGAGGCGCTGGGGGCGCTGCCCGCCAAGCTGCGCATCCCCTGGACGCTGCACGCCGTCGACGGAGAGACACTGCCGGACGTCGCGCGTCTTTGCGACATCTCGCTGGCCACGGCCAAGCGGCGGATCGCCGAGGCGGGCACGCGCCTCGACCGGAGGCTGCGTGAAACCTGATCCCAGGCTGCGCGCGGCGCTCGAGCCCGTCTGGAGCGAGGTGCGGGAGCAGCGGCTGCTCGGTCGGATCGCGGAGGCGCGGCGGCAGCAGGGGCAGGCGCGCCGGCGGCGGGCGCTGCTGGCGGGCGGGTTCACGGTGGCCGCGGCCGCGGGCGTCCTCTTGTTCGCGCTTCATCGCGCGGAGCGCCCCGAAGCTGCGGGGACGCAGGCGGCGGGCGCCGCCTCCCGATTGACGCTGGCCGACGGCTCGGAGGCGACCCTGACCGCCGACGGGAACGTTCAGATCGAGGAGCAGAGCCCGGCGCGGGTGCGGCTGCGGCAACGGACCGGTGGGGCGCGCTACGTCGTCGCGCACAACCCCGCCCGGGACTTCGTGGTCGCGACGGCCGGGGTGACGATCCGCGTGCGCGGAACGATCTTCTCGGTGACGGTTCGCCCGAGCGCCGTCGAGATCGCCGTCGAGCGCGGCCGCGTCGAGATCGCCGACAGGCTCCGGACACGCGATCTCGGTGGCGGGCGAATCGCTCAGCGTCTCCACACCGGGGAGCGAAGCGGCCAGCGAGGCGCCGGCCGCCGCGCCGGCGCTCCAGCCAGCGCCGGCGGCGCCGCAGCCCGCGCGGGAACCATCGGCGCGCGGCACGCGGCCCTCGGCCTCGGAGCTGCTCGCGCGCGCCGACGAGGCGCGGGCGACCGGGCGCTCGGCGGACGCCACCCGCGCGCTGGAGGCGTTCATCGCCGGCTATCCGCGCGAGCGGCGCATCCCGGCCACGCTGTTCACGCTCGGCCGCGTGGAGAACGCGCGCGGGCGGGCGAAGGAGGCCGCCGCCGCCTTCGACCGGTGCGTGCAGGCGCGCCCCGACGGGCCGCTGGCCGACGATGCGCTCGCTCAAGCCGCGCAGTCGTGGCACGTCGCGGGCGTGGCCGACCGCTCCCGGGCCGACGCGCGGGCCTACCTCGACGCGCACCCGAACGGTCTTCATGCGGCGGCCATGCGCGAGCTTGCCCGCCGCTGACGACGCGCGGCGGCCGGCGCGCACGCGCCGCCGTCCCACCGCCGCCCTTGCGATCCTCCTCGCGGGCCTCGCCCTGCTCGGGGCCAGCGGCCGGGCGAGCGCCGCCGCGCCCGCGATCGACGTGCGCGTCACCGGCTGCGCCGACGTCGACGGTCGCGAGGTCGAACGGCTGCTGGCCCTCGAGCTCGGCTTCGTCGCCGCCCAACAGCCTGCGCATGGACCGATCGTGGTCGCGCTCTCCTGCGCCGGCGCGCGGCTGCAGATGACGGCCGAGGACCCGATCTTGAACCGCCGGCTCGCGCGCGAGGTGGTCCTCGGTCCCCCCGAGGCGGGCCGCGATCGCACGATCGCGCTCCTCGTCTCGCAGCTCTTCTTGACCTCGTGGGCGGAGGGGCTGCTCGAGCGCCCCAAAACGGCGACAACGACCGGGACCGCGGCCGCGACGGCAACGACGACCGCCGGCCCGCTGGCCACCCCCTCCCCCACCGTCGTCGCGCAGGGTGGCGAGCCGCCCCCTCCCTCCGCGCGCCTCGAGCTGCGGCTGGAGTCGGGCGTGCGCCTGCGCGACTGGTCGAGCCCGGCGCTGGGGGAACAGGTCTCGCTCGGCGCGGCGTTGCCGCTCGGCCGCCTCCGCGCGCTCGCCGAGCTCGATTTCGAGCACGGGTCGACCGACCGCGCGGCCGGCGTCGTCAGCTGGTCGATCGGCGCGGCGGGGCTCGGCGCCGGGTGGCGCTCGCGCCGGCACGGGGCGGTCGCGCTCGACAGCTCGGCGCTCGTCTCGCTCGGCTTCGCCGACGTGCGCGGCGAGGCAGGCTCGGCGGCGCTCGCCGGCAGCACGCTGACCGGCGTCGTGGGAGAGGCCGCGCTCGGCGCCGGGCCCGTCTTCTTCTGGGGCGCCGCGCGTCTGGCGCTGGAGCTGGAGCTCGGCGCGACGTTCCCCACCGCCACCGCGCGCGTGAGCGGCGACCGCGACGTCGCGCTCGGGGGGCTGTGGGCCGGCGCCGGTCTGAGCGTCGGCGCCGGGTGGGCGGCGCGATGAGACCCGCGCGCCCCGCGTCCGCCGACGCTGCCGCCGTCGCGCTCACCGTCGTTCTCGCGTTCCTGGCCGCGACGGCCGGATGCGGGTTCGATTCGTTCGTGCTCGCGCCGGCGACGGCCGACCTCGGAGCCGCGGCCAGCGTCGCCGCCGGCTCGGAATTCACCTGCGCGCTCAACGCCGGGCGCGGCTGGTGCTTCGGCGCCAACGTCGACGGGACGCTCGGCTCAGGTGACGAGGCGACACACATCGCGCCGGCCGCGCTGGCCACCTCGGTGGGCTTCGATCTCCTCACGGCGGGCGAGAACCACGCCTGCGGCATCGCGCACGGCACCGGGGCGGTCTGGTGCTGGGGCTACAACGCCTCCGGTCAGCTCGGGCTCGGCGATCTCGACGCCCGCGACGCGCCGGTCGCCCTGCCGCAGCCGGCGTCCGCGCTGCTGCTCGCCGCCGGCTACAACCACGTCTGCGCGATCCCGGCCGATCACGCGCTCTGGTGCTGGGGCGACAACACCGAGGGGCAGCTGGGGCAGGACGACGCCGAGGGCGCGCCCAACGCCGAGTCCCCCGAGCGCGTCGGCGCCGCCAGCGACTGGATTGGCGTCGCGGGCGGGCAAGGACACAGCTGCGGCGTCCGCGCGCCCGGCACGATGTGGTGCTGGGGGCGCAACACCGCCGACGACACGGGGACCAACCCCGGCCTCGAACAGGTGCGCGGCCCGGCGCAGGTCGGGACGTTCACCGACTGGACCGCGATGCTCGACGTCGGCCAGGACAGCTCGTGCGGCATTCGCGCCGACGGCTCGCTCTGGTGCTGGGGGAGCAACGCCTTCGGTCAGCTCGGCGTTCCGCCGGAGTCGAGCCCCGTTCCGGCGCCGCGCCAGGTCGGCAGCGACACCGACTGGGCGCAGATCAGCATCGAAGCGTTCTCGGCCTGCGGCGTGAAGACCGACGGCAGCCTCTGGTGCTGGGGGCGCAACGCCGAGGGGCAGCTCGGCCTGGGCGACACGAACGATCGGTACACGCCGACCGAGGTCGCACCGGGGACCAGCTTCCGCGCGGCGTCGGTCGGTCGCTTCCACGCCTGCGCCACCGCGATCGATGGCAGCGTCGTCTGCATGGGCGAAAATTCGAACGGCCAGCTCGGCCTCGGCGACACGACGAGACGCAACGTCCCGACCGCCGTCGATCTTTTCTGAGCCGATCGCGGCCCGCCGCGCGCTCGTCATGAAGAGGTCATCATGCGCCGAGCCCAGTCCCGCTTCTCACCGTTCGCTGTTCTGCCGCTGCTGACAGCGCTGGCGCCCGCCTGTGGCGGAGGGGGCGCCGTGGGGGTCGACGCCGCGGCCGGCGGAGCGGGTTCAGGCGGGTCGGCCACCGGCGGATCGACAGCCACGGGCGGCGCGCCAGGCACCGGCGGTGTGACAGGCACCGGCGGCGCGATAGCCACTGGCGGTTCGACGGGCACGGCCGGAACCAAGGGCACCGGCGGATCGACGGGCGCCGCGGGCACGCTCGGCACCCCCAACGTCACCATCGACACGGCGACGCAGTATCAAACGATCGACGGCTTCGGCTTCTTCGGCGCCATGGACGACTGGTGGTCCGATGCCGGCAACCTCTACTCCGACGCCTGGGGGAACCAGGTCATCAACGATCTCGGCATCACGATCTGGCGCAACGAGTACTACTCCGAAGAGGCGAATCAGGACGCCAACTGGGCCAAACAGAAGCCGGTCGTGCAGGGGCTGAAGGCGGTCGCCGACGCCGCCAACGTTCCGTTGAAGTTCATCTTCACCGTCTGGACGCCGCCGTCGAGCATGAAGTGCACCGTCGCCAGCGTGCAGGCCGGGACCAACCCCTGCACCGCCAATCCCGACGGGCTCAAGAACGGCGGCACGCTCGACCCGTCGAAGTACGCCGCCTACGCGCAATGGCTGGAGGCGGGGGTGAAGAACTACGCCGACGCCGGCATCAACCTCTATGCGCTCTCGCCGCAGAACGAGCCGATGTTCGTCGAGTCCTACAACTCGTGCGTCTACGACGTCGACGCCACCAAGCTCAACGCCTACGCCAAGATGATCGAGGCGGTCGTCCCCGCCGTCCGCAAGGTCGACCCCGCCGTGAAGATCTTCGGCACCGAGAACATGCTGGAGCTGGAAGGGCAGCCCTACTTCTACTCGAAGTACATGGACAGCGCCGGCTGGGGGAACCTCGACATCCTCGCCTACCACGGCTACCAGGACGGGGTGGCGCCCACCGCCGGCTCGCAGCTGGCGACCTACTGGAGCTACGTGCGGACGAACTGGGACACGCCCCACGCCAAGACCGCCTGGATGACCGAGACCTCGGGCTACACCGACGGCTGGTCCGACAGCAACGGCGCGCGCGATCTGGCGTTCGCGATCTACGCCGCGCTCAACTACGGACAGGCCTCGGCCTGGATCTGGTGGCAGGGGAGCGAGCTCGGCGGCGCGCCCGGGCAGTACACGCTGATGGGCGGCACGCAGTACCTCGGCAAGCGCTACTACGTCTCGAAGAACTTCTATCGTTACATCCGCCCGGGCGCGAAGGCGGTCAAGGTGACGACCACCGACGCCAGCCTCTTCCTGGTCGCCTTCACCAACCCCGGGTCGGGCGCCTTCACCATCGTCGCCATCAACACCGCCACCAGCGACAAGACGCTGACCATCGGCGGCGCCAACGTCCCGCAGACCTTCAGCGCCTACCGGACGTCGTCGAGCGAGAACTGCGTCGCCGCCGGCAGCATGGCCAACGGCGCCATCACGCTCAAGGCCGACAGCGTGACGACGCTGGTGAACGGCAACACGCAGTAAAACGCGCGAACACCGATTGCGCGGGGGCGACCTTCGCCCGTATCGTCTGGGCATCGTGCGCTCTGCTTTCACCGCCGCTGCGCTCGGGTTCGCGGTCCTCGCGACGGGGTGCCACAAGCACGCTGCGACATCGGCGGCCGCTGAGGCGGACGTGGCTGCCTACCGCGACGCCGCCCAGCGGATCGCCGCCGCCAACGTGAACGGTGAGGCCGCCTACCGGCGGGTCGCGGCGCTGGCCGACCAGTTCGGACCGCGGATGACCGGCTCGCCGGCGCTGGAGCGGGCGATCGTCTGGGCGCACGACGCGTTCGTCGCCGACGGGCAGGAGAACGTCGCGCTCGATCCGGTGCGCGTCCCGATCTGGCAGCGCGGCAAGGAGTCGGCCGAGATCGTCACCCCCGCGCCGCGCCGCCTGGCCGTGCTCGGCCTCGGCGGCACCGTCGCCACGCCGCCCGGGGGCCTCACCGCCGAGGTGGTGGCGGTCTCGTCGTTCGACGACCTGGCCAAGCTCGGGACGTCGGTGCGCGGGAAGATCGTCCTCTTCAACCACCCCTACCCGACCGATGTCCCCAACGCCGCCGCCGGCTACGGAAAGTCGATCCCCTACCGAACCGAAGGGGCGACGCGCGCGGCGGCCTTCGGCGCGGTCGCCGCGCTGGTGCGCTCGCTGGCATCAGCCAGCCTCGGCGCGCCGCACACCGGTCAGATGCACTACGGCCCGGGACCGCAGATCCCGACCGCGGCGCTCTCCGTCGAGGACGCGGCGCTGGTCGCGCGCCTCGCCGCGCGCGGGCCGGTCACCGTCCATCTGCTCCTGGAAGATGGGCCACGCCCCGACGCGCCGTCGTTCAACGTCCTCGGCGAGCTGCGCGGCCGCGTGCGGCCGGAGGAGATCGTCGTCATCGGCGCGCACCTCGATTCGTGGGACGTCGGCGAAGGGGCGCAGGACGACGGCGCCGGCTGCGCGATCGTCATGGAGTCACTGGCGACGTTGCGGCGCCTCGGCCTGGTCCCGCGCCGGACGATCCGCGCGGTGCTCTACACCTCCGAAGAGGAAGGCGCCCAGGGCGGCAAGACCTACGCCGAGGCGCACGCCAAGGAGCTCGCCCACCACGTCGCCGCCTTCGAGACCGACGTCGGCGCCGGCACGCCGCTCGGCTTCCGGATCGACGCCGGGCCGGAGGCCGTCGCCGAGCTCCGCGAGCTGGTCACGCTGCTGGCGCCGCTCGGCGCCACGCTGATCGACACGGGGTTCTCGGGCGCCGACATCAACGCCATGCGCCCGGCCGGCGTGCCGCTCCTGGGCCTCTTCTCCGACCCGACGCACTACTTCGACGTCCACCACTCGGTCGCCGACACGCTGGAGAAGATCGATCCGGCGGCGCTCGGCCGCAACGTCGCGGCGATGGCGACGATGGCCTACGTGCTGGCCGATCGCCCGACGCGCTGGCCGGTCTCACCGCCGCCCCCGCCCGAGCACAAGCCGTGACGCCGTCATGACCCCGCCCGCCGCCTCGGACGCCGTGCAGGCCCGCGCGGCGTCGCGCCTGGTGGCGCTCGACTGGATGCGGGGCCTGGTCATGGTGCTGATGGCCATCGACCACAGCTCCGACGCCTTCAACGCCGGCCGGCTGTTCACCGACGCGGCCTTCATGTGGAACGCGGGCTCGCCGCTGCCAGCCGCGCAATTCCTCACCCGCTGGATCACGCACCTCTGCGCGCCGACGTTCCTCTTTCTGGCCGGCACCGGCCTGGCATTCACCGTGTCGCGCCAGGAGGCGAGCGGCGACCGGCCCGCCGCGATCGATCGCTACATCTTCGTGCGCGGCGTGGTGATCGCCGCCTTCGAGCTCTGGATCTCGTTCACCGTGATGGGCCACGGCCGCTTCATTTTCCAGGTGCTCTACGGGATCGGCTCCGCCTACGTCCTCATGGTCCCGCTGCGGCGGCTGCCCGATCGCGCCGCGCCGATGGTGGCGCTGCTGTTGATCGCGACGAGCGAGCTGATGGTCGGGTTGGCGACGTCTTCACAGCAGGGAACGCCGACGTCGCTGCCGGTCTCGCTCCTCCTGACCGGAGGCCGACATGGGCGACTGATCATCGCCTACCCGACGATCCCCTGGCTGGCGCTCCTGCTGCTCGGCTGGTCCTGGGGCCGCCGCCTCGTCACGGCCCCGTCCGCGCGCGCCACCGCCGGACGAGACCTCGCGCGCGCCGGCGTCGCGGCGCTGGTCCTGTTCGCGGTCCTGCGCGGCGTCGACGGCTACGGCAACATGCGCCTCTATCGCGATTCATTGGCGCCGTTGCAATGGTTGCACGTCAGCAAGTACCCGCCATCGATCACCTACGACGCGCTGGAGCTCGGCATCATGGCCCTGGTCCTCGCCGTCATGTTCCGCCTCGCCGCGCACCGGACGCCCAGCCCCAACAGCCTCTTCATGGTCCTCGGCCAAGTTCCGATGTTCTTCTACCTGCTGCACTTCCCCCTGCTCGTTCAGAGCGCGCGATTGCTCGGTGTCGAATCAAAGCTCGGCCTCGGCGCCGCCTACCTGGGCGCTGCCGCCGTCATCGCGATCCTTTACCCGGTGTGCCGCTGGTACCGCGGCTACAAAGCAGCTCACCGAACGGGGTGGACCCGTTTCGTCTGAGCCCCAACGAACACCGGTCCACCGCTGCTCTTATTGCGTTATGCAGCGAGTTTTCGTGATCTGAAGCCATGCTCCCGTCGTAAGGACGCGAGATCGCTCGGCCCGTCGATTACCCCGCTTGCTGGGATAACGTCTATGCTGGCTGCTCAACAGGAGTTAGACGGACAGTGATGTGGGCACGGTCAGAAACCGCCATCGGATTCTAGAATGAGTTGGGAGATCGCCGTGTTCGTGGGACTGGGGACGATATGGGGCTTGAGCCTTGGCTACTGTCGTCGTCGATTCCGCCACGGATACGCAGTAACAGTGGTCGTAGGTTTCGGCGTGTTGCTGGCGTGGGGATTCTTCGGCATCGCCAAAATTCAGAACCACGGATGGCGACCTGTCGATACTAGGAACGTGCGCTGAATGGCAGCGGGCACGATTCGAGCGCTTGTGGCGGGCGCCGTCTAACCGGCCGTTGCAGCAGACGAACGCCACACGCGTCCGCTCGAGAATGGACTGATGCCGCGACGCCGCGGGCTGCGCCCGCGGCTCCTCGTGGCCGTGGTACGCTCGAAGGCGACCTTGGCGTTCGCTGCTGAACGGCAGGTCGTTGATATGGAACGACCCCACAAGCTCTAATCAACGTTCGTTCGTCAGTGGTTCGTTTTCCTTCCTATTGGGTGATGAATCAGGAAATGACGGGCCGAAGGCGAGCTGAGTCGACGGTTGATCAGGCTGATATTCGAGGGTTGGTCGCTGCGACGGTGATCGCAACGACGTACCTCACAGTCTTTGATGCGTCGGGAGCTGCCTCGGACTAGGCATCGCGGGTTGGTTGCCGCATAACGATTTTCGAGGATTCTCCTTTCCGTGCTGCGCTCGGCCCGTCATCTCCGGGTTCATCGTGTGGTCGTCAGCGTCGAGACTCCGTCGTGCCGGTGGCCGCGTGGCTCTCGGCCAGTCGGCCGATTGCCCAGATGAAGCCCACGAACTCGCGGGCGACGGCCGTCGCCACCTTGGCGGGCGGCTTGCGGTGAAACGTCAGCCGCGCGAATTTGCGATGCAGGCGCTCCTGGGCCTTCCAGGCGATCTCGGAGACGCCGGCCGGCAACGTAGGTAGCGTCTTCCTCAATCGCTTGTTGAGCCATGGTCGATGGCGCGCATGCCACGCGGCCTCTCCGAGCACGTGTCTCAGGTGGGCGTTACCTGTGCGCGTGATCCGACCCTTCGCTTCGCGACCTCCGCTGGAATACTCCGACGGCACGAGCCCGGTGTACCCCATGAGCTCGGTCGGCTTGCGGAAGCGCTGGAAGGTGCCGACCTCGGTGACGATGGTGACGGCCGTCAGCTTGGCGACGCCGCGCATCGACTGCAGCGCCTCCACCACGGCTCTCTTCTCGGGTGGCGCTGCTTCGATCGCACGATCGATTGCGAGGTCGAGCCGCCCCAGCCGCTCGGCTTGATGGAGCACCTCGGCGACACAGTCACCGAGCGTGACCTGTTGGGTCTCGTAGTCGAACTTGATGGACTGCACCCACCGCCACCACGGATGCGTCCACGCGCGACAGTCCTCCGGATGTCGGAGGCCATTTCGAAGGAGGTACTTCACCAGGCGATGTTTCGCCCGGCTCTCGTCTCGCTTCGTAGCCGCCCGCGCGCGGACGAGGTCCCGCAGCGCCTCGTGGGCCGCGTCGGGAACCCACACTCGCGTCAGCGTCCCGCTCTGGTAGCAGAGCGCCAGCTTCTCCGCGTCCCGACGGTCCGTCTTGACCTTGTCGCCCGGTTTTCGCGGAATCAGCGACGGCGCGACGACCTCGCACTCGATGCCCATCTTCGTCAACTGCCAGTACAGCGCGTAGCCTGTCGGCCCGGCCTCGTAGCAGATCTTCAAGCCTTCCGGCCCACCGAGCTGCTCAATGAACCTCCGCACCGATTCCGGCCGATTCGGGAACTGACCGAGGCTCCGAGCTTTCCCGTGCCCCTCGCCCACGGCCGCAGCGATGGTCTCGCCGTGAACATCTAATCCCACGTATCGTGTATTCTTCATCATGACCGGCTCCTCCTTTGTGGCTCTGCGGTTGGACTTCTCACCGAGCCCGAACGTAACCCACGCTCAGGCGTGAGCCGGTCGTTCCATTCTGACTAGACAGACATGGAGTTGCCACCTCCGAAGATCCTGAAGGCGGCCCTTGAGGTCTTGTTCACGTGCGCGTACACCACGCGGAACTGGACCCTGGACGACTCCATTTCTCGGAAGCAGATCAATGACCTCTGGGAAGCGGTTCACGAGATCCCGTCGCTCTTGACCCGTTGGCGAGCCGACGCCGAGGCCGAGTTGCTTATGTATTTCGACGAGTACGACAGCAAGTGGCCCTCCCCTGCACTGAAGGGTCGCTACCTGCAGGTCCGAGACGAAGCCGTCTAACAAGCCGTCGCAGGGGACGAACGCCTGCGCTGCCCGTATGCAGATACGCTGATGCCCCCACAGTGCGGGCTGCGCCCGCACCTCCTCGCGGCCGTGGTACGATCGCGCGACCGTTCGGCGTTCGCCGCTGAACGGCAATCGTTGGACAGACGAATGGGAGCGCCGGTGACGAGACAGTCTTGCGAGAGGCCGCGTGCTGGCTCTGTTTATAGGGCGTCGAAATGCGTCGCGTTGGCAGTGGGGGTTACTGTCCTCATCGCTTCGAACGCCGGCGAGGCGCGTGGAGGACGTCGAGCTCCCACTCCTCTCGTTTCCGACAAGTTCATCGAGCTCAGGACAACTTCCTGTAGAGGAACGTGCCCTGTCTATACCGTTTCGATCTCGCGGACAGGAAAGGTGTCCTACTCGGGCGATGCATGTGTCGCGGTTTCAGGGTGGCACAGCACGCAGCTCACCAAGGCTGAGATGAAGCACATCCAGAAAGCCCTGACCGATTTGCACGTTTTCACATCGCCGTCGGTCTGCCTCGGGTGTGACATCAAAGATGCGTCGTTCTATCGGGTGGACGTCTGGTCCAAGGGGAAGTTCGCTGCCCTGAGGGCGGCTACGAGTCATAGCGGCCCCATCGCGCCGCTGCTCGAAGCGATTCTGCAGGGCGAGGTCCAGAACTGGGTTGGTGAGCCGAGGCTCAAAGAAGGAAATCATTTCTCGTGCGAAGGGGATGATCTGATGAAGGAGTTGTGGTGAGTCGCGGCGTGCTGTCCACCCCGGCGTTGAACCCGCCGGGCCTTCGGCCCGCGGGTTAACGCCACGACGTTGGACAGACGACATGGTGAGCCATTCGCTCGAATGAGCATGTCGACGCGGAGAAACACCTCCCTTGAGTACGCTGTTTGAAAAACTAGACGATGGGCGCGCCGGGATTCGTCTCTACGGAATCGCGCCGCCGAAACTCGCATCGACCGCCGAGCGGTTGCGCGACATCGCGGCCGAGCAGGTGGCCCGACTGCGTCTGCTCGCGCCTGACGGCCTGGTTGTCTACGACATTCAGGACGAGCCGGGACGCGCTGGCCAGGAACGCCCGTTCCCCTTCCTACCCACCGTCGACCCCGAGGTCTACGCACGCGACGCGCTCGCCGAGCTCGCGATTCCGAAGATCGTGTACCGATGCGTGGGCGCGCAGCCGCGCGAGGCGTTTTCGAGTTGGATCGACGGCGTGCGGTCGATGTCCGGCCGGCACATCAGCGTTTTCGTCGGCGCCCCACGTGGCCGAGCGCACCACCCGAGTTTGCCGCTTGCCGAGGCATATGCGCTCGCGCGCGCTGCTTCCAACCTGGTCCTTGGTGG
This sequence comes from uncultured Pseudomonadota bacterium, assembly GCA_963819375.1. Taxonomy (GTDB): domain Bacteria; phylum Myxococcota_A; class Polyangia; order Fen-1088; family Fen-1088; genus JADGRB01. Next base: position 1,954,765 of record CAWFVU010000002.1, read on the forward strand.
CATCGCCATCGCGGAGCGACACGTCGCGAAAGAGGATGAGCACCATCGGATGCTCGCCAAGCAGGACCACGGCTGTCGCTTCTTCATCACCCAGTCCGTGTACGACGCCGACTCCACGAAATCTTTGCTGTCCGACTACGCATTGTCGCTGCAAACGGCCGGTCGCTCGCCCGTTCCCGTCGTGCTCACGTTCTCGCCCTGTGGCTCGGTGCGCACGCTCGAGTTCATGAAGTGGCTCGGCATCGCCTTCCCGCGCTGGCTCGAAAACGAACTCCGCCATTCGGCCGACACGCTGGAGCGCTCCGTCGACCTGTGCGAGAGGGTATTCACCGACGTGCAGGACTATGCTCGCGAAAAGCGCTTGCCCATCGGCATCAACGTCGAGAGCGTCTCCATTCGAAGGTCGGAGATTGACGCGTCGGTGGAGCTATTTCGGCGATTGAGCTCGCATCTGGCGCGGTAGGCGCTCTTCGCAAGGGCGACGAGAAGATCGTCCAGTTGCTCGAACGTCTCGCCCATCCCGCTCTTCTCCCCGGAGGCCATGGCAGCGTCGAGAGCTTCCTTCGAGGGATAGAGCTCGTGCGTGACCAGCAGCGTCTTGCCGCCTTTTTCGTCGAAGGTCACCGTGGTGACGGGAGCACCGTCCAAGCCTTCCTCGTTGGTCCAGACGAGGCGCGAGTGCGGTGTCACTTCGAGGTACCTACCGACCCGAGGAGGGCGCAACCGGAAACAACATCCTTTACAGAGGTCCAGGGACATCGTTAACACTCGTCCGATGAGAGGTGTGTTCGTACGCCGGGCGGGGCCCCGGGACGCCGAGGTTGCCATCGCGGTGGTCCGCGACTCGATCACCAGGCTCTGCGTCGCCGACCACCACGACGATCCCGTCACGCTCGCAGCCTGGCTCCGAAACAAGACGGTCGAGACGTTTGTTGGCTGGGTCGCCAGCGCGGACAACCATATCGTCGTCGCCGAGGTCGACGCGGTGATCGGTGGCGTGGCTTCACTGCACGCGCGTGGCGAGATCCAGCTTTGCTACGTGGCACCCAGCAGACAACGCGTCGGCGTTGGGACGGCGCTGCTGGGTGCGCTCGAAGCTGTGGCGAGAGCGCGCGGACTCCACAAGGTTGTCCTCACCAGCACGGTCGGCGCCCGATCTTTCTACGAGCACAGCGGGTACACTCCGTCGGGGCCGCCCGTTCCCGGAGTTGGCGGGTCGCTCTGCTTTCCCTATGAAAAGCTCATCCCTCCCCCGTCGAGGTGACGATGGATGACAGCGACTTCGAAGGGACGCTCGTGCTCGAACAGCTGGCGGCCATCGGGAAGGTCGAAGATTTCTTCGATGCCGTCGACTCAGACGACGTCGACCGGGCCACGGCGCTCATGAAGAGAGCGGAGATCGACGCGGCCACCATCGCGATCGTGATCCGCAAGATGGAGGAGAGCGACGGCCAGCACTGACGCTCCGCTCCTTCAGCCGGCTACTGCTGCGCCGCGAGCTGCCTGATGTCGGCGACTTCGAGCACCGGCTTGGGCGCGCCGAAGCGGACGGCGTTGATCATGGCCCGCCCGACGTCCGAGAGCCGCATGCCGGGGAAGAACAGGTTGAGCAGCGGATAGATCACCACGAGCAGGGTGCCACCCTTGATGTTCTTCTGACCGGACGTCGGCTTCATCAGCGACGGCCGGAAGTTGTAGACGCCCTTGAACGGCAGGCGAATCAGCGCATTTTCCGCCTTGCCCTTCACGCGCGCCCACATCGCCTTGCCCTTCTCCGTGCTGTCCGTATGGGCGCCAGTGACGTGCACGAAGACCATCCCTGGATTCAGGCGCAGGAGGCTCGTCGCGAAGGCGACCGGCGTGTCGTAGCTGACGACGGTGTAGTCCGCTTCGCTCATCCCGACCGAGCTGATCCCGGCGCAGTAGAAGCACGCGTCGTAGCCCGTGAGCGCCGCCTCCACCGCGCTCACGGCCCGAAAGTCCGGCACCAGGAGCTCGCTCAGCTTCGCGTGCGTCCGGCCGGACGCGCGACGCGAGACCGACAACACCCGCTCGACGAGCGGGTTCTCCAGGCATTCGAGCAGCACGCCCTCGCCGACCATCCCGGTGGCACCCGTGAGAATGACCTTCATGGCCGGCAGTCTAGTCGCGACTCGGGCAAAACACCTCCGGTGCTTCCCCGCCCATCAGGCGCGCGACGCGACGGCCGCCTCCCCGCACGTCGCCGCGCGCGCCAGCAGCAACGCGCGCTCGCGGGCGTTCTGGGTGAGGGCGGCCGCCCGTTCCAGCTCGGCGCGCGCCTCGTCGAAGCGACCCAGCTTGGTGAGGAAGTCGCCGCGTACGCTGGGCAGGAGGTGGTAGCTCGCCAGCGCTGGATCGTCCTTGAGCGTGTCGACCAGCTTCAGACCGGCTTCGGGGCCGAACAACATCGCCAGCGCGATGGCGCGATTGAGCTCGACGATCGGCGACGGCGCGACCTCGCCCAGCGTGCCGTAGAGGCCGACGATGCGTGCCCAGTCGGTGTCGCCCGCGGTCCGCGCGCGTGCGTGGCAGGCGGCGAGCGCGGCTTGCAACGCGTAAGGTCCGCGCGCGCCGCCCAGCGCCTCTGCCCGTTCCAGCGCCGCGAGGCCGCGGCGGATCAACAGCTGATCCCAGCGCGACGCGATCTTGCTCCAGCAGCAGGATCGGCTCGCCGGTCGGCCCGCGGCGGGCGTGCGCGCGCGAGGCCTGGATCTCCATCAGCGCGACGAGGCCGTGCGCCTCCGGCTCGTCGGGCGCCAGCCCCGCCAGCACGCGGCCGAGGCGGAGCGCGTCCTCGCACAGCTCGGGGCGCATCCAGTCGTCGCCCGCCGTCGCCGCGTACCCTTCGTTGAAGATGAGGTAGATGACCTCCAGCACCGACGCCAGCCGCGCCGCGCGGTCGGCGCCGCGCGGGACCTCGAAGGCGACGCGCGCCTCGCCCAGGGTCTTCTTGGCGCGGACGATCCGTTGCGCGATGGTGGGCTCGGGAACCAGGAAGGCGCGCGCGATCTCGGCGGTGGTCAACCCGCCCAGGAGGCGCAGCGTCAACGCGACCCGCGCCTCGGGCGACAGCACCGGATGGCAGGCGGTGAAGATCAGGCGCAGCAAGTCGTCTCCCAGGTTCTCCTCGTCGAGATCGCGCTCGAGGCGCGCCTCCAGATCGGCCGATCGCTCCTCCTGCCCCGACGCGACGTCGCGCGCGAGCTCCTCGTGCTTGCCGACCAGCAGCTTGTCGCGCCGGAGCTCGTCGATGGCGCGGTGCTTGGCGGTGGTCATCAGCCAGGCGCCCGGGTTCTCCGGGACGCCCGACTCCGGCCAGCGCTCGAGCGCCGCGACCAGCGCGTCCTGCGCCAGCTCCTCGGCCAGGCCCACGTCGCGCACCAGGCGCGCCAGGGCCGCGTAGAGCTTGGGCGACTCGATCCGCCAGAGCGCCTCGATCCGGCGCCGCGTTTCGTCGGCGGTGGCGGTCACCGGCGCGCGCCTCACCCCTTGTGGGTGCCGGGGCCCGAGGTGGCGCCGGCGGGGAGCTTCTTGCCCAGCTCCTTGCCGGCCTCGAGCGCCGGCCCGGGGGCGAAGTCTTCGACCTCGAAGAAGGGACGCAGCTCGACCTCGGCCATCTCCACGGCTTCAGCCGGGATGCGCTTGGCCCACTCGATCGCCTCCTCGCGCGACTTCACCTGGATGATCCAGTAGCCGCAGATGATCTCCTTGGCCTCGGTGAAGGGACCGTCGATGACGGTGCGCTTGCCGCCCGAGAACTGGACCTTGATCCCCCGGGACGTCGGCTTCAGCCCCGAGAGGTCGAGCAGCACCCCGGCCTTCTGCAGCTCTTCGTTGTACTTCCCCATGGCCGCCATCTGCTCCTCGGTCGGCAGCACCCCCGCCTCGGTCTTCTTCGATCCCTTGACGAACATCATGTAACGCATGGCCTGTTCTCCTTGTTTGAGGAGGGCCTTTGAACCTGCCCTCAGGAGGACGACGAACCGCCGCGGGTGGAGATCGACACGCGCGACGGAAGTTTTTTCGTCCCTCACATGCAGCAGGAGTCGAAGTAGCGACACTCCGGGCACTGGTAGTGCGCCTTGACGGGCAGCATCTTGACCCGCTGGCCGCGCCCTGCGCAGACGGGGCACTCCGTGTCGGGGTCGATGGCGCAGGCCGGCGGCGCCGGCTGGGCTTTCACATCGCGGTCGGCGGCGTCGGGCATGGCGCGAGCATACCTCGACCTCCGTCCGCGGACGGAGGCCGAAATCAGCGGCTGCGGCGGGCGCGGCCGGCCCGCAGCAAGGCGATCAGCGCGAACGCGGCGAAGAGCAGCAGCGTCCCCGCGCCGGGACGTCCCCCCGCCGCCGAGCAGCCGCTGCTGTAGAAGCACATGGCCGCCGGCGGCGTCGCCGCGGCCGCGCAGATCATCCCACTGCCGCCGCTCGAGCTGCAGTTGAGGCTCTGGCACTGAAGATCGTCGGCGCAGGTGCCCCCGATGTCGTTGACGGCCGCGCAGAGATCGTCGGAGCTGTCGTCCGGCGTCCCCTCGATGTCGCAGACGGCGTTCGGGCCGCAGCTCGGTCCACCCGCGGTCGCGCACGACTGGCCGGCGGGGACGAACGCGGCGCAGATCCCCTCGCCGTTGTTCGAGCTGGAAGGGACGTTGCACCAGCCGTTGACGCACTCGTAGTCCTGCGAGCAGGCCCCCCCTACGGCCACCAGCGGCGTGGTGAACGACTCGCAGCCAGGGATCCCGACGACGTGGTTGGTGACGTTCAGGGTGGCGCAGTCCGAGCTCTGGATCGTCATCAGGCAGGTGTCGAGCTTCGACGACTGGTAGCTCGCGCGCTTCTGGTCGACCGAGGCCTGCAGCGTGGAGAGCTGGTTCTGGTAGCTGGTGGTCGTCTGCGCGATGCAGTCCTGCTCGCTGGTTCCGGCCGCCGAGTTGCTCGAGAGCTGGTCGACCGTGCAGCACATCCAGGCCTTGGGGCAGATGGTGTTGGCGATCCGGGTGGCGGTCTGGTCGACCGGGATCCCGCCGACGTTGCCGCAGCCGGAGAGGCCGACCAGGCCAAAGAAGCCGACCAGACCGGTGCCGATCGCGCCCGAAACAATCCTCCCAAATCCGGCTCCGCTGGATCTCATGGCTCGCCTCCGGGCCTCAGCCTTGCAATTTTCAGCGACAAAGCAAATTCCGGAAGGCTCTGCGAGAACCCCTGTGATTCCGCGGACCACCGGACCGGCAGCTCCTCTGTGAACGTCAGCCTTCGGTCACGGCCGTTCGATTTTTGACACCTCGGGGCGGCGCCCTGCGTCGTTCATCAAATCCAGACAAAACCGAAACCCGGACGACCTCCCCCCTATGGTGGAATGCCCGACGATGACCGTTGGGATTCAGCCGCGTCGCGAAGAAGAAGCGGAGCCCCGCGGCCGGGTCGCGCCGGGTCGCCGCGCCAGCGTGCTGGCGGCCGACTTTCGGGCCTCGGTTCTCGACCACGTCGTGCACACCGGCGCCAAGGAGCTGCGGGACGCCTCCGCGCTCGATTTTTACAACGCGTTCGCGCACACGGTCCGGGATCGCCTGGTTCACCGCTGGCTGGCCACCCAGCGGACGTACATCGAGAAGGACGTCAAACGCGTCTGCTACTTCTCGTCGGAGTTCCTGACCGGGCGCAGCCTCGGCCTCTGTCTGATGAACATGAGCCTCTACGACGCGGCGGTGGAGGTGGCGGCCGACTACGGCCTCGAGCTCGGACAGGTCCTCGAGTGCGAGGGGGATCCGGGGCTCGGCAACGGTGGTCTCGGGCGCCTGGCCGCCTGCTTCATGGACTCGCTGGCGACGCTGGAGCTGCCGGCCATCGGGTACGGCATTCGCTACGACTTCGGGATGTTCGAGCAGAAGATCGACGGCGGGCGCCAGGTCGAGCAGCACGACAACTGGCTGCAGCTCGGCAACACCTGGGAGCTCCCCCGCCACGAGGAGGCGCAGACGGTCCGCTTCGGCGGCGAGGTCGTCTTCTATCAGGATCGCGACGGCCGCACCCGCGCCAGCTGGGTCAACACGCGCGCCGTCATCGGGCTGCCCTACGACTCGTTCATCGTCGGCCACCGGACCGACACCGCGAACACGCTGCGGCTCTGGGCGGCGCGCGCCACCCGCGACTTCGACCTGCAGTTCTTCAACGAGGGGGACTTCCGGCGCGCCGTCGAGGAGAAGATCGACACCGAGAACATCTCCAAGGTCCTCTACCCCAACGACCAGAGCGAGGAGGGCAAGGCGCTGCGGCTCAAGCAGCAGTACTTCTTCGTCGCCTGCTCGATCGCCGACATCATCCGCCGCTACAAGCTGAAGCACGCGACGTTCGACGCCTTCGCCGACAAGTTCGCGATCCAGCTCAACGACACCCACCCGTCGATCGCCGTCGCCGAGCTGATGCGCGTGCTGCTCGACGAGGAGGGGCTGGACTGGGACGCCGCCTGGGCGATCACCGGAAAGACGATCGGCTACACCAACCACACGCTCTTGCCCGAGGCGCTGGAGCGCTGGCCGGTGGCGCTTTTCCAGCGCCTCTTGCCGCGGCATCTGCAGATCATCTACGAGATCAACCACCGGTTTTTGCACGAGGTGCAGATCCGCTGGCCGGGGGACAACGACCGGATCGCGCGCATGTCGATCGTCGACGAGTCGCACGGCAAGCAGGTCCGGATGGCTCACCTCGCCACCGTCGGCGCCCACAGCGTCAACGGCGTGGCCAAGCTGCACTCCGATCTGGTGAAGGCGGAGCTGCTGCACGACTTTTATGAGCTGTGGCCCGAGAAGTTCAACAACAAGACCAACGGGGTGACGCCGCGGCGCTGGATCCTGCACGCCAACCCGCGCCTCACGCGCCTGCTCGCCAGCAAGATCGGCTCGGGCTGGATCGATCAGCCGGAGCTGTCGCGGCTGGAGGCGTTGAGGACGTTCGCCGACGACGAGGATCTCCTCGACGCCCTCCACGCCGTCAAGCAGGCCAACAAGCGCGACGCCGTCGAGCTGGTGCGGCGACGCACCGGCGTCGACCTGCCGCCGGACGCGATGTTCGTCATCCAGGTCAAAAGGATCCACGAGTACAAGCGCCAGTTGCTCGCGTGCCTGCAGATCGTCGCGCACTACCTGGAGCTCAAGCGCAACCCGGGCGCCGCCACGGTCCCGCGCGCCTACATCTTCGCCGGCAAGGCCGCCCCCGGCTACGTGATGGCCAAGCTGCACATCCGCCTGCTCAACGACGTGGCGGCGGTGATCAACGCCGATCCGGCCATGCGCGGGCGGCTGGCGATGGCCTTCGTGCCGAACTACGGGGTGTCTCTGGCGCAGGCGATCATCCCGGCGGCCGATCTGTCGGTGCAGATCTCCACCGCGGGGAAAGAGGCCTCCGGCACCAGCAACATGAAGTTCGCGCTCAACGGCGCGCTCACGCTCGGGACCCTCGACGGCGCCAACATCGAGATCCGCGACGCCGTGGGGCACGAGAACTTCTTCCTGTTCGGGCTCACCGCCGACGAGGTGGTGGCGACGCGCGCCCACGGCTACGACCCGCGGTATTACATCGCCCGCACCCCGGCGCTGGCCGAGGCGATGGAGCTCGTCGAATCGGGGTTCTTCAGCCTCGGCGAGCGCGATCGCTACCGCCCAATCCTCGATGGGCTGCGCTACTCCGATCCCTACATGGTCTGCGTCGATTATGACGGCTACGTGGCCCGCGAGGCCGAGGCCGCCGAGGTCTACCGCGACGCGCGCGAATGGTCGCGACGCGCGCTCTTCAACATCGCCGGGTCGAGCCGCTTCTCCAGCGACGCGACCATCCGCCAGTACGCCTCCGAGATCTGGGGCCTCACGCCCGTGAAGACCGATTTCGGGTTGCTCGGCGAGCGTCCGTAAGGCCTGGTAAGGTCCGCCTCCTCCATGGCCATTCGCGTCGCGCTCACTCACACCTCCCGGTACCGCTACGACCGCGAGGTCACGCTGCAGCCGCACGTCGTGCGCCTGCGCCCTGCCCCGCACGGCCGGACGCCGATCCTCGCCTATTCGTTGCGCGTCACGCCCAAGGACCACTTCCTCAACTGGCAGCAGGATCCCTTCGGTAACTACCAGGCGCGCCTCGTCTTCAACAAGCCGGCGCGCGAGCTCTCCGTCGAGGTCAATCTCGTCGCCGAGATGATCGCGCTCAACCCGTTCGACTTCTTCGTGGAGGAGTACGCAGAGAACTACGGGTTCCGGTACGAGGCCTCGCTGGCCCGGGAGCTCGCCCCCTACAGCATCCAGTCGGCGCCCGAGGCGCGATTCGGGGCGCTCATCGAGGAGGTGCACAGCAAGTACGCCCGCCCGGGGCGCCGCAACATCGACGTGCTGGTCGACATCAACCGCGACATCTCCCAGCGCCTTCGCTACGACCTGCGGATGGAGCCCGGGGTGTTCGAGCCCGAAGAGACGCTGGTGCGCGGCCACGGCTCCTGCCGCGACTTCGCCTGGCTGGAGGTCGAGCTGCTGCGCCGCCTCGGCTACGCGGCGCGGTTCGTGTCGGGCTACTCGATCCAGCTCAAGCCGGACGTGAAGCCGCTCGACGGCGGACCGGCCGGCGTCTCCGAGGACATCGCCGATCTGCACGCCTGGGTGGAGGTCTATCTCCCCGGCGCCGGCTGGATCGGCCTCGACGCGACCAGCGGTCTCCTCGCCGGGGAGGGTCACATCCCGCTGGCCGCCACCGCCTGGCCGACGACCGCGGCGGCGATCAGCGGCTCGTTCACCTTCAACGCGAAGAAAGAGGACGACAAGGTCGAGGAGACGGCGACCTTCGCCATGCGCGTCCAGCGGGTTGTTGAAACAGCGCGGGTCACCAAGCCCTACCGCGACGACCAGTGGGCGGCGATCAACGCGCTCGGGACGCGGGTCGACCAGGATCTCCAGCGGTACGACGTCCGGCTGACGATGGGGGGCGAGCCGACCTTCGTCTCGATCGACGACCGCGACGCGCCCGAGTGGAACATCGCCGCCCTCGGCGACGGCAAGCGGCGGCTGGCCGACAAGCTGGCGCGGCGGCTGCGCGCGCGGTTCGCGCCGGGCGGCCTCATGCACCACGGCCAGGGGAAGTGGTACCCGGGCGAGCCGCTCCCCCGCTGGGCCTACGCCATCTACTTCCGCCGCGACGGCGAGCCGGTCTGGACCGATCCCACGCTGTTCGCCCTGGAACCCGAGCCCGAGCCGGGCCACCAGCCCCGCCGACCGGCTGGCCGCGCACGGGTTCGTCTCCGCGCTCGCCAACCGGCTGGGCCTCGGCGAAGAGCTGGCGCAGGCCACCTACGAGGACGCCTTCTACTACCTGTGGCGCGAGCGTCGCCTCCCGGTGAACGTCAACGTGCTGGAGAGCAAGCTCGAGGATCCGATCGAGCGGGCCCGGCTGGCGCGCGTGTTCGGAGCCGGGCTCGGGCGAGGTGGCCGGCTACATCCTGCCGCTGCGCCCGCGGACCTTCGACAATCTCGTGCTCTGGGAGAGCGGCCGCTGGTCGATGCGCGAAGGTCACCTCTTCCTCTTGCCGGGCGACTCACCGATGGGGTATCGGCTGCCGCTCGACGGCCTCCCCTGGGAGTCGGAGGGGGAGCGGATGCAGATTCACGCGCGCGATCCGCTGGCCGCCCGGCCGCCGCTTGGAGCCGACACTGCGCCGCGGGCCGGGCCCCAAGCCGTCGGCCGATAAGACTTCCGACAAGGCGAAGGAACCGCCGCCGAGCAACGTCGTCCGCACCGCCCTCTGCGTCGAGCCGCGCGAGGGGATGCTGCACGTCTTCATGCCGCCGGTGGAGCTCCTCGAGGAGTACCTGGCGCTGGTGGCCGCCGTCGAGGATGTCGCCCACGCCCGCAAGCAGCCGGTGCGCATCGAGGGCTACCACCCGCCCACCGATTACCGGCTGGACCGCCTGTCGGTGACGCCCGATCCCGGCGTCATCGAGGTGAACGTCCACCCGACGCGCAGCTGGCCCGATCTCACCGAGATGACCGAGGCGCTGTACGAAGAGGCGCGCCTCTGCCGCCTCGGCACCGAGAAGTTCATGCTCGACGGGCGCCACACCGGAACCGGCGGCGGCAACCACGTCGTCCTCGGCGGCGCGACCCCCTGCGACAGCCCGTTCCTGCGGCGGCCCGATCTGCTGCGCAGCTTGGTCGGCTACTTCGTCAACCACCCGTCGCTCTCGTACCTCTTCTCCGGCATGTTCGTGGGGCCGACCAGCCAGGCGCCGCGGCTCGACGAGGCCCGGCAGGACAGCGTCCACGAGCTGGAGCTGGCCTTCGGCGAGGTTCGGCGGCAAGGGACGACGGAGTGCCGACGCCCCCCTGGCTGGTCGACCGCATCTTCCGCCACCTGCTGGTCGACGTCACCGGCAACACCCACCGGACCGAGATCTGCATCGACAAGCTCTATAGCCCCGACAGCGCCACCGGCCGCCTGGGGCTCGTCGAGCTCCGCGCGTTCGAGATGCCGCCGCACGCGCAGATGAGCCTGACCCAGCAGCTCCTGCTCCGCTCGATGGTCGCCTGGTTCTGGCGCGCGCCGTACGGGCGCAATCCAGTCCGCTGGGGGACCGGCCTCGTCGATCGCTTCTCGCTCCCCCACTTCGTGGAGCAGGACTTCGAGGACGTGCTCGACGATCTGCGCGGTGCCGGCTACCCGTTCGTGACCGACTGGTTCCGCGCCCACCGCGACTTCCGCTTCCCGCTGGCCGGCACGATCGCCGCCGACGGCGTGACCCTGGATCTGCGGCAGGCAATCGAGCCGTGGCACGTGCTCGGCGAGGAGCCGGGCGCCGGCGGCACCGCCCGCTACGTCGACTCGTCGGTCGAACGCCTCGAGGTCAAGACGCGCGGGTTGATCGAGGGGCGACACGTCATCGCCTGCAATGGGCGGCGCGTCCCCCTGCACCCGACCGGCGCGCCCGGTGAGGCGGTGGCCGGCGTCCGCTATCGCGCCTGGCAGCCGCCGTCCGCGCTGCACCCGACGATCGGCGTGCACGCGCCGCTGGTCTTCGATCTGATCGACAGCTGGACCGGCCGCGCCATCGCCGGCTGCACCTACCACGTCGCGCACCCGGGCGGCCTCTCGCACGAGCGGGTGCCGACGAACGCGCTCGAGGCGGAGGGGCGGCGCATCGCCCGCTTCACCCCCTTCGGCCACACGCCGGGCGCGCAAGAGGCGCCGCCCGAAGAGCGCAACCCCGACTTCCCGTTCACCCTCGATCTGCGCCGCCCACCCCCGCCGCGCTGAGCTTGCCGACCAGCTCTTCGGCTTCGAAGGGCTTGGCGATCACCGCGACGCCTTCCAGCCCCACCGCCGCCAGCCGGTCACGAATCTCCTCGGGATCGTCACCCGTCATCAACACCGTCGGGATCTCTCGCAGCCTCGGGCTCCGGCGCATCCAGACCAGGAGATCGATCCCCGTCCAGCGTCCGCCGAGGTTGTAGTCGGTCAAGACCAGCGATGGCTGGTGCCCGGCCAGCAGTTGCTGCGCCTCCTCGACGGAAGAGGTGGCAAAGCAAGGACGGTGGCAGCCGACCAGCAGACGTCGGAGCGCGTAGCGCACCAGCTCGTCGTCCTCCACCAGCAGCACGTCGCGGGCGCGGCCGCCACGTGAGCTCTCGGGTTCGGCGCGCGCCTTCAGGTCGGAGGCCATGCTCGGTTCCATGCGCATTCGATGCGACGGCGTCTGGAAGCGTTGCCTCAGTCGTGGTTGGGTCGCGGGTGATGGTGGGCCCGCGCCTCGCGAATCGCCGTCTGGCACCCGGCCGACAGCTCGTCTTTGTGCGCGCGCAGACATTCGCGGGTGCGCCCGTCCCCCGGCTTGACGTCTTTGCACAGACGTTCGACGTCCTGGTGACAGGCCTCGCGCACCTTGGCGAAGTCGCCCGCCTCACCCTCGCTCGGCGGCGGTGCCGGTGGCGGAGCGCTCTGGGCAAACGCGAGCGATGAAGTGGCGAGCGCCACACCGAACAGTGTCGTGCGAATGAACTGCGTCGTCATGCTGACCTCCGCCCGGGTGGACCCGCCCCGCCGCGCGAAGTTAGACCTCGGTGAGGAACGACCCGCGCGACGATGCGCCGACGAGCGCGTCGGAGAGCGGCGACCGATCAGCGCCCGCGCGCCAGGTCGAGCTCGACAATCAGCGGCCCCTCCGACGCCTCGAAATCCGAGAAGCGCCCCCAGAGCGGCACGATCCGGAAGTGCGTGAGGCCCGGCCAGGCCAGACGCTCCCGCCCGTCCGGATAGGCGGCGAAGTAGAGCTCGCGCAGCCGATCCAGCTCGGCGCCCGTCGGTTCGTCGGCCAGGCCGTCCAGCTGAACCGTCTGTTCGTTCTCCCACACCACCAGCGACACGCGCGGATCGCGCCGCAGGTTGCGCGCCTTGCGGGTCGTGCCGAGCGTGTCGAAGACGATCTCGCCCACCGCCGAGGTGGCGATGCCGACGACGGCGGACTGCGGCGCGCCGTCGGGCGCCAGCGACGAAACCACGCCCAGCCGCTGCCGCTGGACGAACTGGATCAGCTGCGACCGAGTCATCGCCTGTCGTTCGGCCACCGCGGTCGGGCCAGAGTATCATCTTTCGGTTTTCGCGAGCCCGTTTCAGTTCGACGAGCAACTGCATATACGATGCACTCACACCCTGAACGGACCACGATTCGAGGTCGCCGAACGCGCATGATCCGAACGAAGAGCAGGAAGCCAACCTTTTTGGCGACGCTGGGACTGGCGCTGATCTGCGCCTTTGTGACCCCCGTCGCCCGGGCCGCCGATCAGAAACCGGCCCTCGCCAAGATCAAGGCGCACTATCAAGCGGCCGCGACCGCCTACGACGACGGCGATCTCGACAAGACGCAGGGCGAGCTCCAGCAGGCGTTGAAGCTGGCGGACGAAAACGGGCTCGGATCCCAGAAGCTGGTCGCTCAGGTCTACGTCCTTTACGGCGTCCTCGAGGTCGCGGGTCTCAAGGACAAAGGTCAGGGCGTCAAGTACTTCGCCAAGGCGCTCGACATCAGCCCCGCCATTCAGGTGCCGCCCACGATGGCCTCCAAGGCCGTGCTGGCGGCCTTCGACCGGGCCGAGAATCAGGAGAGTGAGCCGGCGACGGCGCCCGCAGAAAAAGCAGCTCCAGACGAGGCGGAGGAGGCCCTGCTCAAGCCGGCCGCGCCGACGAAGCCCACCCGCGCGGCGAAGTCGGAGCCGCCGCCGCGGCGTGATCCGCCGCGAAGCGATCCGCCGCGGAGCGATCCGGAAAAGGAGAAGCTGGTCGACGATCTCGCCGCCGCCAAGGTGAGCGAGAGCCTCCAGCAGGCGGAGAAGGACCGTCTGCAGAAAGAGAAGCAGGAGCAGGACCGGGAGCTGGCCAGCAGCAAGGGGCACGCCCAGGAGTTGGCCAAGGAGAAGGCCGACACCGACAAGCAGCTCGCCGACGCCAAGGCGCGGCTCCAGCAGCTCACGAAAGACAAGCAGGACCAGGACAAGCAGCTCGCCGACGCCAAGGCGCGCCTCCAGCAGCTCACGAAAGAGAAGCAGGACGAGGACAGGCAGCTCGCCGCCAGCCAGGCCGGCGAGAAGAAGGAACGCGAGGCGGGCAACAAGCTGGCGCACGACAAGTCGGAGAGCGACAAGCAGCTCGCCGAGGAGAAGCGGAGCCTGCTGGAGCTGACCAAGCAGAAGGCCGACACCGACAGACAGCTCGCCGCCGCGCGCGACGAGGCCAAGAAGGAGCGTGAGGCCAAGGAGAAGCTCCAACAGCAGAAGGCGGAGAGCGACAAGCAGCTCGCCGACGCGAAGCGCAGCTTGCTGGAGCTGACCAAGCAGAAGGCCGACACCGACAGACAGCTCGCCGCCACGCGCGACGAGGCCAAGAAGGAGCGCGAGGCCAAGGAGAAGCTGGCCGTTGCGCGCCGCGAGGCCGACGCCCGCGACGCCGAGCGCAAGAGCAAGGAGCTGCAGGAGCGAACGGCGCGCGAGAAGCTGGCCGAGGGGCCCGAGCTGCCGGCGCACGTCTCCGAGCAGATCGCCTGCACCGTCCCCGACGAGGTCGCGCCGGGCGCCGACCTCTTCGTCCACTGCGTCCCGCGCCCCGGGCTCGACGCCAAGGTGGTCGCGCTCTACTACCGCTCGGGCGGCGGCGTCATCTACAACGCCAGCACGATGGATCGCTCGAAGAAGGGGTGGTACACGGCGCTGATCCCCGGCGGCAAGATCGCCGGGAAGGTCTTGCACTACTACGTCGAGGCGCGCGACAGCCGGCAGGACATCGTCGGGGCGAACGGGCACGCCAACTCGCCCAACATCGCCACCATCCGCTCCGGCAAATCCCACTGAGCTCGCGCTCGCTTCGCCGTCGATGCGCCTCCTGCCACCTGGCCTGCTCGCGGGCCTGCTCGCCGCTTCGGGATCGCTCCCCTCGCCGGCGCCAAGCGGCGTGCCCCGACCGTCGGGTGCGCCCGGGAACCTGCGCGTGCTCGACTGGGCCGGGTTCAAAGGCGCCGTCAGCTGGACGTTCGACGACGCGCAGCCGTCGCACCTCGCGCACTACGCCGAGCTGAACGCGGTCGGCGTCCCGATGACTTTCTACCTCACGACCAACAACGACGCGGAGCCGGGATTCCTCGACACCTGGCAGCGCGCGGTCAAGGACGGGCACGAGCTCGGCAACCACAGCGTGCACCACTGCCACGCCGGCCTGACCGGCTGCACGTCCGGAAGGCCGCCGCCCGCCTCGACCCTGGACGCCGAGCTCGACGAAGCGACCCGCTACATCGTCCAGCACACCCCGCAAAAGATCGTCTGGACGGCGGCGGCGCCGTTCGGCGACCGGGGCTACGCCCGGGCGGCGGCGACGCGGTTCTTCGTGAACCGGGGCGTCCCGAGCGGGATGATCGCGCCCAACGACCAGACCGATCCCTACGACCTGCCGGTCCACCCCGTCGTCGCCGGCGAGACGGCCGCCCGGTTCAATCAGGTGACCGACGCCGCGCGCGCCGGCGGCAAGTGGGTCATCTTTCTCGTCCACACGCTGATGCCGGCCGATGCCGTCTGGTACGCGCCGGTAGCGATCGGCGACGTGACGGCGGGGATGAAGCACGCCCGGGCGCTCCCCGATGTCTGGACCGCCACGCTCTGCGACGTGGCCGCTTACTGGCGCGGGCAGAAGCTGCTGTCCGAGGCGCGACCCACGGCGACGGCCACGCCCACGGGCACGCGCACGACCTGGACCTGGACGTTGCCGCCGCACTTCCCGAGCGGCAAGGTCCTGCGCGTGCGGGTGGACGGCGGCACGTTGAGCCAGAACGGCCGCCCCCTGCCGTGGGACCCGCACGGCTACTACGAGCTCGCGCTCGACGCCGGCTCGCTCACGCTGTCGCCGTAGCCGACCGCCGCGACGTCTCGAGCTGCGCCGGCTGTCAGCGCGCGATCGGCGTGCCAATCATCGTCGTCATCGGGAGCTTGTCGGCCGCGACGCTCACCGCGCCGGGCATCGGAGTCGGCGTCGATCCCTCGGCCAACTGGAGCCGCTCTTTGACCTCCGTCGTCTCCTTCAGATCGGCCTCCAGCGACGCGATCTCCTGGCGGTGCGCCTCGAGCTGCTTCTCCAGCTCGGCGTTCTTGGCGTGGAAGTCGGCGATGCGCTCGCGCACGAACTTCTCCTTGCGGGTCGCGTCGTCGATGATCTCCGGCAGCCGCACGTTGAGCGACGCCAGCGTGGCGCGCACGACGCGAACGACCAGCTCGACGTTCTGATCGGCCGGCAACGACCGCATCAGCTGGATCGTCTCGGAGATCCCGTACTTGAGCGGCTGCCCCGGTTTTGCCGGCAACGGCGCCGGTCCCGGGCCACCAACCTCCGCCGCGACCTTCTGCTCCCAGTTCTCTTTTTTTGCGAACATGGCCATCTTCCGCCTCCCCTCGCCTTTTCGACAGATTCTGCCAGAGCTTGACCCGATGGCCCGGCCGAGCGCCCCGGCTGACGAAGCGGCATATGGTACTTTCCCAGCGATCACATGAAGATCCTGGTCATCGACGTGGGCGGGACCCACGTCAAGATGCAAGCCACCGGACAGCGCTCGCGGCGCAAGCTGCCGTCCGGACCCGGGATGACGCCCCAACTCATGGTGCGCGAGGTGGGAGATCTCATCACCGACTGGCAGTACGACGTCGTATCGATCGGGGTTCCGACGCGCGTCCTGCGCGGACAGATCGCCGCCGAGCCGGCCAACCTGGGGCGTGGTTGGGTCAAGTTCGATTTCGCCCGCGCGTTCGAACGACCGGTGAAGTTGATCAACGACGCGGCGATGCAGGCCTTCGGCGCGTACCAGGGAGGACGGATGCTCTTCCTCGGTCTCGGCACAGGCCTCGGCTCGGCGATGATCACCGACGGCGTCATCGTGCCGATGGAGCTGGCCCATCTCCCCTACAAGAAGGATCGAACCTACGAGGATCTGGTCGGCCGGCGCGGCCTCGAGCGCAGCGGCAAGAGGAAATGGCGGCGCGACGTCGCCGACGTCGTGGGCCGCCTGGCGCTCGCGCTCGAAGCCGAGGATCTGGTCCTCGGCGGCGGCAACGCCAAGCATCTGAAGAAGCTCCCCAAGGGGGCCCGGCGTTGCAACAACGCCGACGCCATCAAGGGCGGATACCGCCTCTGGACCGAGCGCGAGGGCCACGGCGACAAAGACTGAGCGCCCTGCGGACGGCCATCAAAGATCGTCGCGAGGGCTCCCGTCCCCGGCCCGAGAACGCCCCCCCGGCTGCGGCGGCGCGCCCGGGACCGACGCCGACGTGGCGTCAGTCGCCGGGTTCGACGGCCCCTCGGCATCGCGGTCGGCTATCCGTGTCTATACTTCTGCCCCATGGATGATCGGCAGGACGGCAGGCGTGACGGGCGGCGCGAATTCCTGGCGGGCGTGGCCGGCGCGGGCGCCGTGCTGGTCGCGGGGAGGGCCGCTCACGCCGAGACCAAGCGGGGCGGTGGCGACGTTCCCCCGACGGAGGATTCTGATGCGCGAGCACGGCGTGCTCCGGCGGCTCCTGCTCGTCTACGAGGAGGCGATCCGGAAGCTGCCATCGGCCGACGCGGCGGTGGTCGACGTGATCGCCGGGGCGGCGAACATCGTCCACCGGTTCGTCGAGGGGTATCACGAGAAGCTGGAGGAGGACTTCGTCTTCCCCAAGCTCGAGAAAGCCGGGAAGCTCATCGACCTGACCCAGGTGCTGCGCATCCAGCACGCCGCCGGGCGCAAGGTCACCGACGCGATCCGCGAGGCGACCAAGCAGAAGTCGCTGAGGCCGGAACGGCGCCAGTCGCTGACCGCCGACCTTCAGGCCTTCATCCGCATGTACGCTCCGCACGCCGCCTGGGAGGACACGGAGCTCTTCCCCGCCTTCCGCCAGCTCTACACCGAAGCGGAGCTCGACCGTCTGGGGGATCGCTTCGAGGCCCAGGAACACAAGCTCCTGGGCGGCGGCGGATTCGAGGGGTCATTGAAGGAGGTGGGCGATCTCGAGCAGGCGCTCGGGATCCACGACCTCAGCAAGTTCACCCCCGGTGTTTAGCCCCCACTTTCCGCCTGCGCTCTGACGCACGGCGAAGCTCGGCCGTCCATTGCCGCTGCGCGGTGGCCAGGCGATCTCCAAAACCGGCGCCGGTTCGGATAAAATGAGGCGTGCACGAACGGATGTTGCGCTCGCGTTCATTGGTTCACAGGGCGGCACTGGCCCTCGTCATCGGGGGGCTCTCCTCGACGGCCTGTTACGAGGCCAAGCCGTTACACCTCACGGTTCAAACGGCGGCCACGACGCTCGACTGCGCAGGCACCGCCGATCGCGTCTTCTTCGACGCCTCCTACATCCGAATGAGCAACGTGCTCGGCCCGAACGTGTTCTACACCCCCCGCGTCAGCCCGCCCCGACAGACCACGTCGACGCGCAACGGCAGCCTCGGCTGGGGCATCGGCGTCTGGCTCACGGAGCGCGCGGCCCAAAGGGACGACGGCACCTGCGGCTTCGCGCTGGAGGGGCTTTCGCCCGATCCCGGCTGCGGCGGCCCGACCTGTCCCTATTCTCCGCAGCGCGGCGCCGACGTCGATCAGGCGCTGCGCGACATGACGCGGCGGCTGGCCGCGGCGTTCGAGTAGCCACCAGGAACCGACCCGCGCGTCACGGCTTGTCGATGACGATCGGCGGCGGTGGGGGCGGCGGCGGGGGCGGCGGCGGCGGCGGGGGAACCGCCGCGGCCGGCGGCGTCGGCGCGCTGCCCGGCGGCGGGATCGGCGGCAGCATCTGCGTCCCCGTCTGGACCGTCACGCAGGACGACAGATCGAAGAACATGAACTCCAGCGCCAGCTCGGGCGCGGTCATCGTCGTCGTCGCCTGGCAACCCATCGGGAACGCGATATCGGGGTGCGAGGTGTCTCCGCTCGCGACGTGCACGTCGGTGAAGGTGACGCTGCCGCACTGATTGGCCGCCGGTGCCTCCACCGGCGTGTTGAACGACATGTACTGCGTCGAGACCTTCGGGCTGGTCGTGTGGAGCCACTGTTGCGCTGGCGGATTCACGCTGTCGATCGAGTTCTGGACCGACGCCGCCAAGATCTGCCCGCGCGTGGTCGAGGCCTTGGTCGTCACCAGCCAGTCGGCCATCGCGATCCCCTTGGGGAAGGTGGTGTCGACGTACACGGCGAGCGGCGGATCTGGCGGGCTCTTGGTCGGATCGGCCAGGTCGGGCAGGACGCTCTGCGCCCAGGCGCCGGTGGCCGGCCAGGGGGGCAGCCCCTTGTGGATCCAGTACGAGTGGAGGTGCTCGGCGAAGATCTTGCCGCCGCTGTCGGCGTAGCGCTTCATGTTGAGCAGGTCGGGATCCTTGCTCTTGTCGAGCTGCGAGCTCTCGCAGGTGAGGACCACGATGTCGTACTTCGACATCTGCGCGAAGCTGGGGAAGAGCTTGCTGTACGAGTTCGCCAGCGTCGCGCCCGTGGCGAGCGTCGTCGACCCTTCGTTGCTCGACATCCCGTCGCCACCCGCATACATGTGCACGCGCCCGGTGCCGGTGTCGTTGGTGAACTCCGAGTCGTCGATCCCGACCCTGCGCAGGAAGCAGTCCAGCGCATCCGCGTGTCCGGTGGAGATCGCGATCTGCGGCAGGTCCCCCTCGCTCTGCTTGCGCGGCAGCCGGAAGGTCTGTGGATCGCTGAAGGGGTTGTCCTGGCAGGCGGTCACCTTGGCGAGCGTGATCTGCCGCCGCCACTTGCCGATCTGAATGACCAGCGGAACGTTGGTGCCGTGGGGGGCGTTGTGAATGACGAAGTGCCCGCTGGCGTCGCTCAGCCCCGCCGCGACCGGCGTCCCGGAGATGGGCGAGTTGCAGCTGTTGCAGGAGACCCCCTGCGGGATCGGATCGACCGCCGTGTTCGGGACGTAGAGCAGCACGTTGTAGAGCGGATTGAGCCCGGCGGGATCGTAGACGGTGCCGCTGATCGACGTCTCGGCGGTGCCGCTGCAATGATCGAGGTTGCACTGCAGGTTGGTGCAGGTGGTCTGGGTCGACGGGCAGACGTGGGCCAGCATGCCGGTGGTGGCGCAGGCCATCCCGTTGGCGCAGGCGCCGCAGTCCTCGGTCCCGCCGCAGCCGTTCCCGATCACGCCGCAGTACTGCCCGCCCGAGGGGGTGCAGCTGACCGGGTTGCAGCTGGCGTTGGCAGCGCCGCAGACGCCGGCGATCCCGCCGCCTCCGCAGGTGTTGGCGCCCGTGCAGGCGCCGCAGTCGAGCGAGCCGCCGCAGCCGTCGCCGATCGCGCCGCAATATTGCGCCCCGCCGCCCGCGTTGCAGGTGGCCGGCACGCAGCCGGAGACGACGCAGACGCCGCCGTTGCAGGTCTGCCCGCCGGGGCAGGCGCCGCAATCGACCGAGCTGCCGCACCCGTCGCCGATCGTGCCGCAGTACTTCGCGGTTCCCGAGCTGCAGGTCAGCTTCACGCAGCTCGGACCGCCGAGGCAGATCCCCTGGCCGCCGCAGGTCTCGTCGCCCGGGCAGGCGCCGCAGTTGATCGACCCGCCCGGGCAGCCGTTGCCGATCGTCCCGCAGTACTCGCCGCCCGGCGGGGTGCAGGTGACGGTCGACGTGCAGGCGGCGTCCGCGCTCGACCCGCCGCTGCCGGTGACGTCCGGCGACCCGCCGGTGCCGCTCACGCTGGAGCCGCCGCTGCCTGTTTTGGGGTGGTCGTTCCCCGCGTCGACGCCGGCGCCCACATTGGCCCCCTGCCCCCCGCTGCCGCCGGTCGAGACGCCCGACTTGACCCCGGCGCACCCGAGCGAGAACAGCAGCGCGACGCCCGCAACGAAATGAAGTCGGTTCATGGTCAATTGCTCCCAGCGGTCCAATCAATGGCCGCGCTGAACAACTTGAAGCCGTCGATGGTGAGGTTCTGAACGGCGCTGGTCTTCCAGCCGAGCCCCACCCGACGCGCCGGGGCCGTCCCGGTCGCCGTCGCGGAGCCCTTCTCGTAGGCGAAGTCGACGAGCTCGGTCGGCCGAGCCCATGACCGACGCGACGAGGATCGGCGCGCCGCCCGGCGTCCCCCAGTAGAGCGATGTGCTGGTCGTCGAGAGGATCACCGGGAAGGCGAGCCCGGCGGTCAGGTCGGACGCGAGCGGCGTCGAGACGTTCACCACGCTGACGTTGGTCGTGCTGGAGACGGTCCCCTTGGCCGACGACGAGGCGGTCCACCCGAGCGTCTGAAGCGCCGAGTTCCCGAACACAATCATCGGGACCGAGACGCTGCCGAAGATCGGCACGAAGTCGCCGGCGCCCGAGGAGTCGGAGACGACCACCACGTTCTGCCCCGCCGCCAGCGACGCCGGCCCGGTGGAGGCGCCGACGGTGACGATCATGCCGCGCTCCTGGAGCACCTCCTCGACGATGGTCTCGCCGTCGCTCATGCTGCTCGGCGAGTCGACGACCAGGAGCGCCTTGCGGCCGGTCAGATCGATGGGGCCGCTGGTGGTTCCACTTCCGCCGGAGCCGGTGGTGCCGGTGCCGCCGGTGCCGAGAGTGCCGCCAGTCGCGTGCGCGCCACCGGTGCCGGTCGTCCCGCCCGTGCCCGAGCCGCCGGTGCCGGTCGTCCCGCCGTGCCCCGTCGAGCCGCCCGTCGTGGTCGCCCCACCCGTGCCGGTTGCGCCGCCGGTGGCGGTCGTCCCACCCGTTCCCGTCGCCGGCGTCCCACCCGTCCCTGTTCCGCCACCCGTGGCGCTCGCGCTGCCGGTGCCGGTGACACCGCCAGGACTGCCCTGGCTACCGCCCGAGCCTCCCGCTTCTCCGCCCGTTCCCGGACCGCCGCCGACGTTGGGCGCGCAGCCCAGCATCCACGAGGCGAGAACGAACACGCAGCCGCCAAGCGGACGGCCAAGCGGACGGCAAGGGCCCCTCATGCCTCCGTGAGTGTCCGGAGGACCGCCGCACGGCGCAGAGCGCGGTCAGGGGCCGAATCTATCGCCGCGGAACCTGGCGGCTAACGTCCCTTGGGCCGACGGGAGACCGGCCCCGTTGCTGCTGCCTCCCTCAGTTGATTTTGAAGTTGACGTTGCTCGTGTCGGTGACCCCCGTGCTGGCGGTCCAGGTCACCCGGATACGCGCGGTGGTGACGCGCGGCGCGGGCACCGTCCAGTTGTAGCTGCCCGACGTGGCACCGCTGCTCGATGCCGCCGCCGTGACGAGCGACCAGGTGCTGCCGCTGTTGCGGCTCACTTCGATCTTGAACAGCGCGCCCACGCCCGCGTTGTGCGTCCAGGTGATCGCGTGAACGCTGCCCACCAGCCAGGTGACCGCCGTGTTGGGTGACGTGACCGTCACTGTTCCGGCAACCAAAGAGAACTTGCCGCTGGTGGCGACCGCCGTCGTGCTGTGCGGCGGCGGGTTGCGACGATCATCAGCGAGAGCAGCGAGAATCCGAGGAGACTGCCCTGACCGCCGGGCGCCGTGTCGCACGAGCAGCCGCTCGCGCCGCCCGTTTCGCCGGTCGTGCCCCCGGTCTCCGTCGTCGAGCCGCCGCTACCGGTCGTACCAACGGCGCCGCCGGTGGACGCTCCCGCGCCGCCCGTGCCCGTCGTCGTGCCGGAGCCGCCCGTGCCCGTCGCGATCGACCCGCCGCTGCCGGTCGTCGAGCCACCGCTTCCGGTGTTTCCACCCGTGCCGGTCCCGACGGCGCCGCCGGTCCCCGTCCCCGAGCCGCCAGTCCCGCTGGTCCCGCCGGTGGCGGTCGTCGTCCCGCCGGTGCCGGTCGTCCCGCCCTTGCCGGCCGTCCCGGCGCTTCCGCCTGCGGCACCGCCGGTCCCCGTCCCCGAACCGCCGGTCCCTTTGATCCCGCCGGTGCCGGCCGTCGTCCCGCCGGTGCCGGCCGTCGTCCCGCCGGTCCCCGTGGTTCCGCCGGTCGCCGTCGTCCCGCCGGTGCCGGTCGTCCCGCCGGTGCCGGTCGTCCCGCCGGTCGCGCCGTATTCGTACGCTCCGAGATCGGGCGCCGACCCGACGTAGGGGAGACTCACGTTCGTCCCCTTGTCGATCATCTTGCTGCCGGCCGTCAGATGCAGGAGCGTGCAGGCGGTCGGCATGCTGCCGTCGGCTTCGCGGGGGCCCGTGCAGGGGGTGTCGGAGGTGCTGGCAAAATCGCTGGCCGCCGGGGTGATCCCCAGGTCCCAGGTGTTGAAGGAGGTGTCGACCCCGCCCATGTTGGCGTTCTTGTTGGGGTAGCCGATGTTGTTCCTCATGATGTGGGCTTTCGAGCCACTCAGCGTAATGGTCCCCGTCACGTTGCCGGAGGAATCAAAGCTGCTCGCCAGCATGTTGTACTGAGTGCCGTTGTTGTACGACGTGTTGTTGTACCAGGTGTTGCCACCGGTGGAGTGGTTGGCATAGAAGCCCGACGCCTTGTTACTCCAGGCCACGTTCTGCTGTACCAGGTGCCTGATGCCGGTCTGGCTGCTCCCCATCTTGAACCCGTTGCCGTTGCCGTCAGCGCCGTGGCCATTCTTGAAGGCCCAGCTGTTCTCGACGGTCACCGGAACCTCTTGCGAGATGAGGTCGTACCCGTCATCGGAGTTGCTCCACGCGCGGCACCCTCTGATGACGGTGCTGGGACCGGTGGTTTGATAGTGAACGCCGAACCCGTCGCCGTTCTGGCCATCCCCCTGGCTGCCGTTGACGTCGTAATTGTCGTGCGAATCGCAGTTCAGAATCAGGTTGCCGCCGGTGCCGGTGTCGACGAACAGCCCCGGGCCGAAGCCGTTGTGGATGTTGAGCAGCTCGAACGTGTTGTTGCTCGCGTTCTTGGTGCGCAACAGGGAGTAGGAGTGGGAGCCGCTCGTTCCGACCTTACCGTTGGCGATCTCGAGGCCCTTGAGATGCATCCAGCTCCCGGTCACCGTGATGGCGGGATGGTCCGACGTCTGGCTGGCCAACGAGAAGTTCGAGAAGTCGAGAACGGGCACCTCGCCCGGATAGGCCCAGATCTTGGTGCGATTGGTGTCCGAGGTTCCGCTCTTCGAGAGCGTGATTTGACCCGTGCAGTTGTAAGTTCCCGCGCGCAGATAGATGGTGTCCCCCGCCGCCGCGGTGTCGTTCGCCTTCTGCAGGGTGGCGAAGGGCGCCGCCATCGTCCCGGCGGCGCTGTCGCTGCCGGTCGGCGCCACGTAGTACGTGTTGGCGGCCTTCGCCGACAGCGGCGCGAGCCCGATCAGAAGAACGATTCCAGTCCTGCTCCACGAACGAACGAGGGGGCGCATGGGTCGCAGAATACTCCGTCCGAAAGCGCACTTGGACGATAAAACGACTTCCCAAAATACGCACCAAAGCGGTACCAATTTGTAGTCGTCCGACCCTTTTGTCATTTGCGGGCGTGTCGGTGCGGCGGCGTGTTGGAGCACCGCCCCAGGGAGAGGCGGGCCACGCCCACGCCCCCTCTGCAGACAGGGTCGAGGCCAGTGCCCGTCATCCAGGACGTGGTGTCGCTGCTGCCCGGAATGGCGTGGCCAGGATCACCTTCGTGACCTGAGCAACAGTCGGCGGTCGCATTTTGAAGTAAGTTTGCCGGCGGTCGGGAATCAACTGGGTTTCCGAATCAACTGGTGGAGGCGTTCATGACTCGTTTGGTGACTCGCTTATCTTCTCTCGCAGCTCTCCTTCTCTCGCGACTTGGGTCTGGTCGTCGGTGCTGTCTCGGGCTCTTCTGCTCTCGGTCGTCGTTGCGCTGGCAGGCGGATGCGCGCCCGACAGCGTCGCGCACCTCGAATCGCGATCGCGTGCGGTGAGCCTCGGTGCCGATCCGGGCAACCTCGACATCCTGTTCATGATCGACAACTCGTCGTCGATGACGACGACCCAGATGAAGCTGCTCACCCAGGATCCGTCGTTCATGACGGTCCTCGAGAACCTCCCCAACGGGCTCCCCAACATTCACGTGGCGGTCGTCTCCTCGGACATGGGGGCGCCCGGCGATTCGACGTCGTCCGTCATGTGCACGACGACCGGCGACAACGGTGTGTTTCAAGCGACGCCCCGCGGGGCATGCACGAACACCACGCTGGCGTCGGGCGCGACGTTCATCTCCAACGTCGACGGCGTCGCCAACTACACCGGCAACCTGACCGACGTGTTCGGCTGCATCGCTCAGCTCGGTCAGCGCGGCTGCGGCTTCGAGCACCAACTGGCGTCGGTCGCGCGCGCCCTCGGCGCCGACGGCGCGCCGCCTCCCAGCGCAAACGTCGGGTTCTTGCGGGACGACGCCGAGCTGGCCATCGTGCTGCTGACCAACGAGGACGACTGCTCGGCCCCGCCGAACACGACGCTCTTCTCGCTCAACGGCGCCCAGCAAAACATCGCCAACCCGCTCGGGCCGATCGCCAATTACCGCTGCAACCAGTTCGGCCACCTCTGCATGGATCCGACCGGCGCCGCGCCAACCGCGCTCATCGCGCCGCCGCTCAATCCGCCTGCCGACGCGCAAGGAGCGGCGACGGCGCCGACGCTGAACCTGACGAACTGCGAGTCCAACGACAGCGGCAGCGGCATGCTCACCTCCGTCGCCGATCTGGTCGCGGGCATCAGGGCGCTCAAGGCCGATCCCGACAACCAGATCGTCGTCGGCGCCATCGCGCCGCCCGTCACTCCGTACACGGTCGCCTGGATCCCGGCGTCGGGCGGACTGAACACGCAACCCGGCGAGCTCTGGCCGCTCATCGAGCATTCCTGCGGGGCGGCCGGGACTGACGACGTCAACCCGCTGGCGACGCAGCTGATCGATGACGGGAGCTTCGGCGATCCGGGCGTCCGGATCGCGCAGTGGGTGCACGCCTTCGGGTCGAATGGCGTCGTCGCCTCGATCTGCGACGCCGACTACTCGATCAGCTTTCAGACGATCGCCGACAAGATCGGCATGCACCTGGGATCCAGCACCGGCGGCGCGGGCGGAGCCGGAGGCATCGTTGGCGGAGTCGGAGGCGCGGGCGGCCACGCCAACGCGGGCGGCTCGTCCGGTGCGGGCGGAGCCGCTGGCTCGGGCGCTGCCGGCAACGGCGGCCCGGGCACGGGCGGGAGCGGAGCTGCGGGCGCCGGTGGAAACGGCGCGAGCACCGGCGGGACGGGTGGTCACGCCGGTGCCGGCGGTCTGTCCGCGACCGGCGGTGTCTCAGGGGCTGCGGGCACTGGCGGCAACGCCGCGGCCGGCGCGTCTGGCACGGGAACGGGCGGCGCGGCTACGGCAGGCGCGTCCGGTTCCGGAACGGGCGGCGTGGGTGGAGGAGCCACGACCGCCGCCGGAACAGGCGGCGCGGCCGGCGCGGGAACGAGCGGTACCGGCGGCGCGGCCACGGCAGGCGCGTCGGGCGCTGGAACTGGCGGGGCCGCCGGACATGGTGAGACCGGCGGTCACGCTGGCAACGGAGCCGGAACTGGTGGAACCGGAACCGCCGGAACCGGCGGAACAACTGAAGGCGCCAGCAGCGGCGGCTGCAGCTGCGACACGGGCGGCTCGTCCCCCACGGGCGTCGGCCTGTCGTTGCTCCTCGGAGCGCTCGCGCTGCTGGCGAAGCGGCGGCGGAGTGCCTCCAACACCTCCTTGTAGACCGATTTGTCGACCACTCGGCCGACTGTTCTTCGCCCGCTTCGTCGCTTTGGCGGCGTGAGCGGGCGGCCAGGTCAGGCGAGGGTGCCGGTGACGACAGCGCCGGTCGCGACGTCGCTGGCGATGATCGCGGGCGAGACCCCCACGGCGGCGAGCATCGTCCGGCCGAAGGCGGCCAAGCTGTTGACCGCCGAGACGTCTCCGCTCGCCGACGCCGCGCCCGACTTGGAGTCGATCGCCAGCGCGCCGTAGTCGCTCCCCACGGGCGCCACGCCGCCGATGATCCCGCCCTTGAACGGCTTGCCGATGGTGATCGACACCTGGTGGTTGGGGTTGTGTTGCCGCCCGTCGGTGTTGCCGGGGCCGATGGTGCGACCGAAGACGTTGAGCGACATGAGCGTCACCTGATCGGCGAGGCCCGCCGCCGCCAGCCGCTGCATGAGCGAGGCGATGGTCGCCACGCCCGAGACCGTCTGGGCCGTCTCGGCCGCCAGCCCGACGTCGCGGTGGTTGTCGCCGCCGAAGGGGATGTGGATCGAGATGACGGGCGAGACCTTCATCTGGATGAGCGTGATGGCGGCCAGGATCTGCGAGCTGGCCGTGTTGTCGGTGATGGAGCCGAGGGCGTCGAGCAGGCTCTGGTTGATGTTGCGGACCTGCTGCTGCGAGGTGACCAGCGAATCGACGTAGGCCTGCTGCGCGGGGCTGGCGCCGTTCTTGTAGAGGTCGTAGAGCTGGTTCATCGTCTGGTCGCGCAACGCCTGCAGGTTGGTGAGCGCGCCCGGCGCGCTGGTCAACGTGGCCTTCAAAGCCAGCGCCGGAATGATGGGGAGCGGTGCCCCGTCGAAGGAGATCCCCTCCGACGGCGTCGTCGCCCCCATGCAGATCGGCTGCGACTGGATGGTGCCGAGGCAGGGGGCCAGCTGCCGCGCCAGCAGCGCGGGGAGCATCTCGCCGGCGGCCGTCACGCCCATCAGCTTGAGGACGTTCGGCTCCTGCGGGTGCACAGGGGTGTTGGTCATGAGGTGCCAGAAGCAGGTCCGGTCGAGCACACTTTGCGGGAGCGCCGCCCAGGGGGCCGCAGCGGTGGTGCTCTGACCGTCGAGCGTCAAGGCGGTCGCCGCCATCGTGGGATCGGCGCTGTGAACGATGTTGGGATCCTCGTAGGTCCCAGGCACGCTGGCGTTGATCGGGTCGCCGTTGCCCGAGGTGTTGAAGATGACGTACTGGGCCTTGGCGTTCGCCCCGCACATCGGCGGCGCAGCCCCGGCGAACGCCCGCCGTGGATTGAGCAGGAACGAAGGCGGCAGGCCGGTGGCCAGCGCCCGCAGCCCGACCAACCCCGCTCCGAAGAGCGTCGTCTTGAGTCCTTGCCGGCGGGTGATCATGCGGGTCTCCTGTCTCCTACATTCCGATCGAGACCGCGGACGGCGCCAGGCAGGCCGCGACGAAGGTCGACTGCAGAGCGGCCGTGGCCGTGGCCCCCTGCGCCAGCGCCGCCGTGAAGTGCGCGTGCAGGACGCTGCTGGCCGCGGCGGAGCGCGGATCGGCCGGGACCAGCGCCATCACCGTCGAGACGAAGTCGGCGATGGCACCGTCGGGATCGCTGCTCGACCAATAGGTCCCGGCGTCGGTCTGCTTGGCGGCCGCCACGTCGATGACCTCCGCCGCCACCGCCGCGCAGATGTTCTCGGTCGCCGCGCGGTAGAACAGCGACGGTTGATTGGGGAGGACCGGGATCGTCGACCCGCGGCCGTAGCCGTCCGACGGCAGGCCGCTGACAATCTGGGGGACCGTGGCCGTCATCTGCTTCTTGGTGGTCGCCTCGAGGCCGCAGACGTCGCTCAACCCCAGTCGGTTGTCGAGCGCGGCGCAGAGGTGGTCACGGCGTGACACGGCGACGATCTCTCCGTGCGCGGCCGTCGTCTCGGTCGGCGTCGCGTTGGTGGTGAGCGGCGAGGCGAACAGCTCGGCGACCAGCGTGTTCCACGAATAGTTGGAGCCCTGGAACAGCGACACCAGCCGCTGGAACTCGGGATCGGCCGCGTCGCAGGGCCCCGAGTTGGCGTAGGTGCAGAGCTTCTCCACCCAGGCGGCGGCGAAGAACGGGTGCGCGGCCAGCGTGCTGCCGAGGTCGGCCATGCTGGTCACCGGCTGGACGACCCCCTGGAAGATGAACTCGCCCGGCTGGCCCGACCAGGAGGTGTCGAGCTGGTCATGGTAGTTCCAGGAGTAGCTGGCGGCGAAGATCGAGCGCGTCGGATCGAGCGTGACGTGGCAGTGCGCGCAGGCACCGCTCGAGGCATGGACCGTGTCGAGCCCGGGCGGCGGGTTGGTCGGCGGTGCCGTCGGATCGGTCCCGTCGACCGACGCCCCCAGCGCCACGATCAACGTCTGGTTCATCGTCACCCGCATCTGGTTGCTGGTGTTGGTCTGCCAGTTGGCGAAGAACGCCGGCGTGCTGAAGAACCCGACGCGCGGGATCGACAGGACCAACGTCGTCGCGCTCCGCAGCGCCGGCAGATCGTAGAAGGTGCTCGGCGCCTCACCGGTCTTCGGCGGACGGATGGTCACCAGCGTCCAGTCGGTGAAGTCGCTGGCCGCGAGCTGCGCCGCGGTCGCGCTGCCGTTCGCGTTGGGACAGTTGGTGCCGTCGGCGAGCTTGCGGCCGTCGAGCACGCCGTAGAGCAACCAGTGCAACGTGAAGGCGCTCGGCGGATAGACGATCGGATCCATCGCGCAACCGGCAATCGACGAGTCTTCCGTGGCCGCGTCGGGGTTGTACCAGTGCATGTAGTTGGCGCTGGTCGGGTCGAGCGTGTCGGCGATCGGGATCGGGCCCCCGGCGGTCTCGACGGTGATCTGCAGCTTGGGGTTGGCCTTCTTGAAGCGGTCGGTGACCGTGCTGCTGTCGTCGACCTCCCAGACGTCGAGGAAGGCGTACAGCTCCTTGAGCGCGGTGGTCATCATCAGCTGATTGGTCGTCGTCGCCGCGGTGAGCGGCTGCCCGGCGGCGATCAGCGCCAGCATCGTGCGGGCGAAGCTCTCCTGGAGGTTTTGCAGGAGGAGCGGCGTCGTCGCGACGTTTTCGTCGATCTGTTTCGGATAGAACTGGTCGGCGTAGTCGGCGGACGTCACCTGGGTCTGCTGAAACGCCAGCTCGAAGAACCGCTGCATCTTCGTCGTGTACTGCGGCAGCTGCATCCAGCCCTGAACCAAGGGTTTGAGCTGCGTCGGATCCGCCGTGACGGCGGCGACCTCGTCGCTGGTGGGCGGCAGCCCGACCAGCAGGTTCTTGACCTTGGCGAGGTAGACCGTCGGAGGATCGGCCTGAAACGCCAGCGCACCGACATCGGACGAACCGCTGTCCGAAAGGCCCGCGTCCAGAGTCGGCCGCGGACCAGCGTCGGACTTTGGTCTGGCGCTGCCGCCGCCCGAGCAGGCCGCTGCGGTCGCCGTGACCAGCAAGGCGGCCCAACCTATGGCAAGACGCCGCATGACCTTCGAATCTTCCAGACACCGCAGCGGTCGGAACCTGATCAGTGTGCCCACCGGACGAAGGAATTGCAGGTGACAGCAATCACCACGACCAACGATTGGCAACAGTGCGAGGGCGATCTTGTGTGCGGCGACGATCACGAACGGCGTCGCCCGGGGCGCGGCTCGTCAGCCGTCGACCGCGTCAGCGAAGCGGCCGCCTCAATGCAGCGACCAGGCGCAGAGGTGCGTGTCGCCCGCGACGACGATCCGCCCCTTGACCGCGATCGGCCGCGGTCCACTTGTGGACCCCGCCGGGGCCCGCCGACCGGGCCACCGTCACCCCCGGCTACGCGGCGATGTTCGGGAGCGGCGTCTTGCTCGCGCCCGTGAGGCCGGGATCGCCGAAGCCGGTGAAGTTGGTGATCCCGAAGGCGTCGCAGACGTTGAGCAGGATGCGCTCGTGCCGCTCTGTCGACTTCACGTAGCGTCCGCCGCTGGCGAGCTTGAGGTAACCGGCGTTGCCGCTCGCCAACACGAAGCGCATCGACTGCTGGTTGTGGTTCTGGGCGTCCCCCATGTCGCGCGCCCAGATCATGAGCGTGTTGTCGAACAGCGTCGACTGACCGGTGGCATCGAGCGGGTCCTTGATCGCCTTCATCGCGTTGATGAGGTTGACGAACTGGGTCGCCAGGTAGGCCTCGAACTTCACCAGGTTCGCGTAGTTCGAGGCGGCGCCGCTGTGGATGTAACCGCCGTGCTGATCGTCGTAGGGGAGGCTGAAGCTCGACGGCGCGTTGACCATCAGCTTCTGATCGTTGCCGTACTCGAGGCAGGCCACCCGCGTGATGTCACAGGCGAAGGCGTTGACGATGATCTGCTGGTGGATCAGGTTGGCCGCCAGCGCGTCGAGGTCGCCCATGACCTGGTAGCTGCTGTCGGCCCCCGGCGTCGCCGGCTTCGTACAGACCCCGCCGGACGACATGCTGGCGTTCAGCTTGTTCTCGAGCTGCGAGATCGAGTCGAGGTGTTGGTCGAGCTTGGCCTTCTCGTTGCTGCCCAGCGTCCCCTCGAGCGATTTGATCTCGGCCGAGACCGTGTTGAGGATGCTCAACCGGCGGGTGAGCAGCGTCGAGGCCGACGTCCCGGTCGGCAGCGCCGTGCCGAACACGGTGTTGAAGGCCGACAGCGGCGAGCTGATGGTGGGGAGGTTCCCGCCGTTGGAGCCGCCATAGAACTGGGAGAGGCCGCCGCTCTCGTTGGCGTTCGCGCCGAGCAGCAGCGAGCTGATCGGGCGGTTGATCCCCGCGGCGGCCAGGTTCTTGGCCACGAATTGATCGACGGAGAGCTTGATGACCGGGACGTTGTTCACGGCGTAGTAGCCGAACCCCTGGCCGGTGAGGCTGTCGGAGCTGCCGTGGGCGTCGTTGACGTTGCCGCTCGGCATCCCCTCGACGAGGACCACGTTGCTCGCCACCGCCGACAGCGGCTGCGTCATGGCGCTCCAGGCGCTGATCGTCTCGCCCGACACCGTCGGCGTCCAGAGCGGCGGGTAGGTCCCCATCGTGGCGAAGATCAGCAGGCGCTTGGATTGCTTGCTGCCGGCCTGCGCTTTTCGAGCGAGCCCCATGTTGATGAACGGCGCCAGCAAGAGACCGGCGCCGACGCTGCCCACGAACTGTCTGCGGCTAGGCATGTCTCGTCGTTCTCCTTATTGGTCCTGCACGCGGGTCGTGAAGTTCGGTGCGTGGAGGATCGCCATCAACACGCTCTTGAGCGAAAAGCCGTTGGTCTTCGACTCGTTGTAGATCGCGTCGTAGGTGCAGCCGTCCTGCGCCCAGGAGCTCGACCCGTACGTGTAATAGGTCCAGTACCTCTCCATGCAGTGGGTCATCTCGTTGCTCTGGGCCAGATAGGTCGCGAGGCTCCCCGTGCCGGAGAGGCCGGTCACGCTGTCATCCATCATGTCGTCGGGCGCGGAGTAGATCGTGGCGGTGTCAACGGTCGGCAGCCCGTTGTCCGTGGTGCGGTAGCGCCCCCACCCGTCGTAGTTCTCGAAAGCGAAGCCGATCCAGTCCATCAGCTTGTGGCAGCCGATGCAGTTTGACTGCTCGTGCTCCTTGATGAAGTGATCGCGGGTCGTCTCGACGGCCGTCGACGGCATGAACGTCGTGTTCAGTCCCGGCGGCGGCGGCGGAATATCCTGGCAGAGCATCCGCGTGCGAATCATGTGCCCGCGCTGGGTGGGTGAGTCTGTGTTGGGGCGGGCGTAGCCGTTCAGGATCGTTCCGGTCGCCAGGAGCCCCGGATCGCGGGTGATCGGCGCGGTGTACTTGACGCTGGTGAACGACGTCCCCAGGCTGTTGGTCACGCTGGTGGGGAACCCGTAGAAGGTCGCCAGGTCCTTGTTCAAGAACGAGTGATCGGCGGTGAGCACCGAGCCCATGGTCCCCGTGCCGTTGAAGGCCTCCATGATGAGGTCCTGTGACTCTGTCTGCATCTCGTTCTGGGTGGTGGCGGACATCGTGTAGACGGTGGTGTCCTTGGCCGTCGTGAAGAGACGCGGCAGTCCGAGCCAGCCGTTCATGAAGCCCATCACCGCGGTGGAATTGCTGGCCGCCCCCGAGGCGACGAGCCGCATGGCCTGCGCGTCAATCATCGCCGACATCGCCGTGCTGCCGGAGTTGACCGAGTCGGCCGCGGTCAGGAGCGTGCTGTCGGGCGCGGTGCCCGTCAGCGTGTAGGCGAGCTCGGTGGCGACCTCGTAGGGCGTCAGCGCGAAGCTGCTCCCGCTCTGCTTGCCGAGCTCGAGGCGATAGAGGAAGTACGGCGACTGCAGCATCGCCGAGATGACCGCCTGGGCGCCGTCCGAGTTCGAGCTGCCCGCCATGAACAGCTTGCTGTACGTCGTGAGACGCGCGTCGCTCGTCGCCAGCGTGGTGCGGAAGGCGACCCGGCCGAACGCCTGGATGAACGAGGTGGCGCAGGTGGACGCCGGCGCCGTCGTCGTCGCGGCGCAGGAGGCGAACTGCGCCAGCTTGCCCGCGGTCGCTGCCCAGGCCGCGACCGCCTCCGCGTTGTCCTCGAGCTGGGAGGCGTTCAGCCCCTGAACGAGGAGGCCATTGGCATCGATCGAGAAGCCGAGCACCGCCGTATCACTGAACACCGTCGCCACCGGCGCGGCGTTGGCGGTGTCGCCGAAGATGCTGTGGATGCTGGCCGCGAACTCCGGGGCCGAGAGCCGCCAGACCTTACGCGGGCCCGGAGCGCTGCTGGTGCACGAATCGGGGTCCGCCAGCGCGCTGGGCAGGATCTGAACGCCGCCGTCGGCGGCGTTCGCGCCGCCGGTCCCGGTCGACGGTCCGTCGCCGCCGGTGCCGGTCGACGGTCCGTCGCCGCCGGTCCCGCTGATGCTGCCGCCGCCGGTGTCGCCGCCGGTGCCGCCGGTGCTGCCGCCCCCGGTGCCGCCGCCGGTGCCGATGGTGCCTCCGCCGCCGCTATCTCCCCCCGTCCCCGTGATGAAGTTCTGACCGCCACGGCCGGCACAACCACCGGTGAAAACGAACACGGTGGAAGAAATTACAAAGAGAGAGAACCGTCGCATCAGACCTCCGAGGGGGCAGCGAAAAGCGGGAGGCAGAGAGGCCGCTAAGAGTTGATAACGCTAATGCGAAGCATGCTCGAGGTCAATTGTCGGATGGTCCTCACCGACGGGAAACGCGGTCTATTACCTAGCTGCAACCACTCGGACAGCCGCGCACCTACATCGGCTCCAACGCGGCGCGGAAGAGCCGTGTGCGCCCCTCACCCACTATTCCTACCTACGCGCGGCCTGCGCGCCTACCTGCGCGCGGCCTGCGCGCGACGACCTCTACCGGAAGTCTCTGAGGTGCCGACGTCCGCCCTGTCGGCGCGGACCGTCCTTCGCCTGCTGGCACTCCACGCAGAGCTCGACGTACGGCATCAGCTCGAGCCGCTTGGCGGCGATCGGCTCGTCGCACTCGGCGCAATTGCCGAAGCCGTCGGGGTCGTCGTCGAGACGCGCAAGCGCGGCCAGCACGCGCGCCAGCACGCCCGCCCGGTTGCGGTTTCGCGACGAGGCGATCGACTGCGACATCTCGGCGAGAGGTTGCGCGTCCTCGTCGTTGCCGACCGCCGTGTCGTCCTCGCGCGCCGCCTCCGGCTCGATGTCGCCCGCGGCGAGGATCTCGACCTTGAGCGCCAGCAGCCGCTGGCGGTGACGTTGGGCTGCCGAAGCGTCCATGAAGTCATTCTAAGGGCAGCGCGCCCATTCGGTTCGAGCAGATTGGCTCTTCAGAGCGAGGGCCGACGCCGCGCCATGCGCCCGTAGGCGATCGCCGCCGCGGCCGCCACCACCGCCAGCCAGAGCAACGCGCGCGGATCGTCGGTGAGCGTGTACCAGAGCATCCAGGCCGAGCCGGCCAGATAGACGATCGCCGCCGCGGCCACGAGGCGCGACGGACGGGGAAAGCGCGTCCGCCCCAGGCGCAGGCGCAAGAGCGCGGCCACCGTGAGCGCGGAGACCAAGGTCAAGATCGCGCCGACCGAACGGAGCAGCGCCTCGAAGGTGTTCGTCGCCAGAAGAACGAGCGCGAGCCCGCTTTGCAGCAACACCGACCAGACGGGCGGACGGCCCTCGCGGCCGGCGAGCGCCCGCGGCAGGAACCCCTCCGCCGCCATCGCGGCGGCGACACGCGGGCCCGCCATCGTCATCGCGATCACCGACGACGCCAGGGAGAGCACCACGCAGAGCGACGTCGCGCGCGCCGCGCCCGAACCCGCCAGCTTCTCCATCAACAGATGCGCCAGCGTGATCCGCGTGGTGTCCTGTCCGAGCCATCCGGCCAGGCGATCTCCCGACAGGTTGGCGACGAAGATGGCGTTGACGGCGAGATAGACGATGGTCACCAGCGCCGTCCCCCAGAGCATGGCGCGCGGCACGGTCCGTCTCGGATCGTGGAACTCCTCGGCGGCGTAGACGACCGCGTTCCAACCCGAAAACGCGAAGGCGATGTAGACCAGCGACACGGCGAAGGGCCGCACGGGGAGCGAGGCCGGCGCCTCGGGCGCGCGCCAGGAAGGCACCGCGTGAGCTCCCAACACCAGTCCCGCGACGATGAAGCCGGCGATGAGCAGCCCCTTCACCAGCGCCAGCGCGTCCTGGGTCCCCTTCGACCACCGCGCATCGAAGGCTTGCGAGGCGGTCGCCAGAACAATCAGCGCCGCCCCGGTCACCGCCGGCGGCGCCTGGGGAACGACCGTGGCGAAAAACGGCCCGGCCGTCGCCGCCGCCAGCGCGACCGGAGCGGAGAATCCCAGCAGCAGCGAGGTCCAGCCAGCCAGCGTCCCGAGGAAGGGATGCAGCAGATCCGACAGGTAGCGGTACTCCCCGCCCGAGCGGGGGATCGCCCGCGCCAG
This sequence comes from uncultured Pseudomonadota bacterium, assembly GCA_963819375.1. Classification (GTDB taxonomy): domain Bacteria; phylum Myxococcota_A; class Polyangia; order Fen-1088; family Fen-1088; genus JADGRB01. Next base: position 1,989,842 of record CAWFVU010000002.1, read on the forward strand.
CTCCCCGTAGCAGCAGGCGCCCGCCATGGCCAGCGCGCCGCCGACCACCCAGGCGAGGAGGATGGCGCGCGGGCCGAGGTGCACCGCCATGTAGCCGGTGTTGGTGAGAACGCCAACGCCGACCACGTTGCTCACCACCAGACCCACACCGAATGGCAAGCCGAGCTTGCCGAGCTTGCGACGCTCCATCGGCCGGCGCGTCGTTAGATCTTCGAGCGCGGTGGGGCGGTCAACGGGCCCGGCTTGGAGAGGTGGCGATCTTCGACGAAGATCGTGTTGACGAACGTCGCTCCGCGCGCCGAATAGCGCTCGGTCTCGAGCAGGCGCAGGATGTCGAGGCTCACCGCGTCTCCGCCCACCTCCATCGTCTCGACACAGATGACGTCCGGGCGGTAGCGCTCGAAGTCCATCGTCTTGAGGATGCCGAGGTCGAGTCCCTCGGTGTCGATGGAGAGAAAATTCGGCGCGCCTCCGAGCTGGTCCTGCATGAGGGTGTTGATGTTCACGAGCGGCAGCTTCAGCACCTTCTCGATGAAGTGCACACCGTGGCTCTTGGTCTGGACGTCCTCGGCATCTTCTTTGGAGAAGGTGTTGAACAGCCCGCCGCCGGGCCCACCGATCACGTAATAGTCCCCGGTCGTCGGTCCGGCCGAGAGGCCCACCCCGACGTTCACCACCCTGTCGCGGGGACGGATTTTTTGGAGCCGTTCAATCTTGGAGGGGTTGGGCTCGACCAAGACACCGTGGCCGCCTGCCTTGTAAAAGGCGTAGCTGTTGCTGTCGAAGATCGGATCGTACGCGCCGATGTCGAGATACGTGATCGGCCCCTGGATGTGCACCATGTCGAGGACGTTCTGAACCACCAGGTCCTCGCCCTGCTGCGCGTAGGAGAGCTTCCCGCCCTGTCCGAGGCGCTCGTTGGCCACATAGGCCGCGACCGAGCCGCCGCCCACGACCGCGCCGCCCAGGCCCCCGAGGAGGAAGCTTCCGCTGACGCCGTCTCGCAGGGTCTTCACGAAGTTTCGACGATCCATCGTGGTCAGAGTCTCTCGTAGATCCCGGGGGCGGACAAACCGGGCGAGCGGGCTGGCGCTCAGGCGGCGCGAAAGCCGCCCCCTTCGCGCCCGTCGGCGTCGATCCAGGCGCGGGCCATGCGGGGCGTGTCGAAGGCGAAGCCGACGCGCCCGTCGGCGCCGACGCCGATGAGCCCGCCCGAGCCGCCATGACGGCGGACCGCCGGCAGCACCTCGCGGGCGGCCTCCGCCGGCGAGCGACCCGCGCGCAGCGCCTCCACCGCCTGTTTGGCGGCGGCGGCCTTGATGAACGCCTCGCCGTGGCCGGTGCAGGAGACCGCGCCGGCACCATCGTCGGCGTAGGTCCCGGCGCCGATCACCGCCGAGTCCCCCACCCGCCCGCGCCGCTTGAGCATCATCCCGCCGGTCGACGTCGCGGCGGCGACCCGGCCGGCGGCGTCGCGCGCCACGCAGCCGACCGTGCCACCGGAGGGCGCTCCGGCCGCGCGCGCGACGGCCGTGCGCCACTTGCCGCGCATCCGCTCGGTGACGAGCGCGCCGGACGCCAGCGGCGTCAGCCCGCACTCGGCGGCGAAGGCCGCCGCACCTGCGCCGACCAGCAAGACATGAGGCGTCTTCTCCATCACCAGCCGCGCCAGCCGGATCGGGTTCTTCACGTCGCGAAGCGCGCCCACGGCGCCCGCGCGGCCGTCGCCGCACATGACGGACGCGTCGCACTCGACCTCGCCATCGACGGTCAGCGCCGAGCCAGTCCCGGCGTTGAACCGAGGATCGTCCTCCAGGACGACGACCGCGGCGATCGCCGCGTCGAGCGCGGAGCCGCCCGCCCGCAGGAGCTCGAAGCCGGCGCGCGCGGCAGCCCGGCAGGCCTCCACCAGCGCCTCTCCGTCGCCGTCCTCGGCCGACCAATCACCGGCACCGCCGTGCACGACGAGAGAAGGTTGCAGGAGAGCCGACATCGCGGCGGCAATCATAGCCCGAGCGCGGCGCCGCGGCAGCCTGCGCCGCGACGCCGTGGGACGACGACCGATGCCTAGGGGGTGACGGCGCCGATCATGATCGGGTTGTAACAGGTGCAGCCCTGCTGGCCGTTGCAGACGGCGTTGGTCGGCGAGTAGGTGCACTGGACGCCGTTGCAGCAGGGAGTTCCCGCGTTGCAGGCCTGGCCGTAGAGGGCGCAGACGCCGGCGTCGGCGGGCGGCGGCGTGGGCGGCGGGCCGCAGGTCCCGGTCCCCCCGCCGGCGACGTTGCAGACGTAGCCGGTGCAGCAATCACCGGTGGCCGTGCAGGTTCCGCCCTTCGGGACGCAGACGATGCCGCCGTCGTTGGGCGTCGTCGTCAGGCAGCGCAGCGTGCCGGTGGAGTCGGGGACACAGGGCGAAAGGCCGCAGCACTCGGCGGCGGTGTTGCACGTCTGTCCCGCCTTCCGGCAGCAGTTGGGATCCGTGCCGCTGAAGATTCCGGTCGCGCCCCCGTCGGCGCCGCAGGCGCCCGAGCCGAGGCAGCGCGGCAGGCCGAGCGTGTCATAGGCGCAGCACTGCGCCTTGGGCGAGACGGCGCACGCGCAGTCGCTCTCGGCGTTGGAGCAGGCGTTGGCGCCGCCGGTCAGCTTGCAGATCCCGCCCGGCACCTGGTTGCCCATGTTCATCGAGCAGACCCCGATGCTGACGTTGCCGCTGGTGGCGAGCGTGCAGTGGACGATGCCGGTGCCACCATTGACGCCGCCGCAGCACTCGCTGTCGCTGGTGCAGAGGCTGTTCAGGATCTTGCAGCCGAGGCCGGGCTGGCAGACGTGCACGCCGGTGAGCGCCCAGGGGCCGCAGTTCTTGCTGCAGCAGCTGCCGCAACCGTTGCAGAGGACGCCGTCGTGCGTGCAGTTGCCGGTGCCGGTCGTCCCCACGTCCATGCAGACCCCCTCCGTCGCGCCGGACGCCTTCGAGCAGAAGCCGCCGCAGCAGTCGAGATCGCGCGCGCAGACGTCGCCGGGCTGGATGCAGAACGAGGCGCCGAGCACGCACTTGCCGCCCGCGCAGAGCCCCGAGCAGCAGCCGCCCGCGCCCCCGTCGGTCGCGCTGCAGGGGTTGCCGGCGGTCAGGCAGGCGGTGTTGAGCGGCTGGCACGTGCCGCCGGTGCAGGTCCCGCTGCAGCAGGCGGACGCGTCGGTGCAGGCCTGATTGTCCGCCGTGCAGCTGGTGGCGCTGCTGCAGACGCCGCGCGTGGTGTCGCATTGAAGGTTGCAGCAGTCGGTGGCGACCGCGCACGAGCTCCCCGACCCGCTGCAGGTGGTGACCGACGAGGCGCAGGTCTTGGCGACCGGATCGCACGACTGTGAGCAACACTGCGCGTTCGACGCACATGCGGCGCCCGCCACCGTACAGACGACCCCGGTCCCGCCGCCGCCGCCCGTCCCCCCTTGTGACGCGCCGCCGCCCGTTCCGGTGTTGATCGTCTTCACGGAGCTGTTGCCACAGCTCGGGAGGACCAGCAGCGCGGCGATGAGGAGCGCGAAGATGGCGGCGATGGAGAGCGAGGTCGGCGAAGGTCTCATGATGGGCAAGAACCATGAGCAGGTGAAAACGGCTCACCCTATTTGAACGTGAGCCGATTTCGCCGGTCCGGGAATCATTACAGCTAGAATGGGCGTTCTCGTGAGTCAGTCGCTGTCGCTCAAGGTCTCGGAGGCGGTCAGCGACGAAGAGCTGGTCCGGCGCGCGCTCGCCGGCGAGCGGTGGGGGCGCGAGATGCTGTACCGGCGGCACGCGGGCAGCTTGCTGGCCATGACGGTCCGGCTGCTCGCCAACCGCGGCGAGGCCGAGGAGATCGTCCAGGACACGTTCGTGACGGCGTTCGAACAGCTCGGCACGCTGCGCGAGCCGGGCGCGGTGCGCGGCTGGCTGGGACAGATCGCGGTGAACCTGGTCCGCCGTCGCTTCCGGCGCGGGCGGCTGATGCGGTTCCTGGGCCTCGATCGCGGCGCCGACGACGCGACGCTGGAGGCCCTCGCCGATCCCGGGATCTCCACCGACCAGCGCGCCGAGCTGGCCCTCGTCGACCGTCTGCTGCGCGGAATGAAACCCGCGCTGCGACTCGCCTGGATGCTCCGTCGCGTCGACGGCCTCGAGCTCGGCGAGGTGGCGTCGCTCTGCGATTGCTCGCTGGCCACGGTCAAGCGCCGCATCGCCGACGCGGACGCGATCGTCGATCGACACGTCGCGGAGCGCCCGCAGGACTCGAACGAAACCCCGGAGGACGCGTCATGAGCCGGCTCCGTTATCCGCTGAAGGATCTCCTGGACGATTCAACCAGCGAGGAGGCCCTGGCGCGTGTCTGGCGGGGGATCGACGCCCGCGCTCCGCGCGGCCGCGTTCGCGGGCGGGTCTGGGCGCTGGCCTCGGTCGTCACGGCGGCGGCGGTGGCGATCGCCTTCGCGACCTTCGAGCGGCGCGATCGCGGTCCGCTCCGGTTCGCGGACGGCCGCGCGCTCGACGCCGTGGAGGCGCCGGCGGCGGGGGCGGCGCTGGCGATGTCCGACGGGTCACGCGTCGAGCTCGCGGCAGGGGCACGGTTCGCGCCGCTCGAGTCGACCGGCACCTCGTTCGTCGCGGTGCTCGAGCGCGGGAGCGCGCACTTCGAGGTCCGTCCGGGCGGCCCGCGGCGCTGGCAGATCGAATGTGGATTGGCGACGGTGGAGGTGGTGGGGACCGGGTTCGATTGCGCGCGGGCACCTGGACGACTCACCGTTTCGGTTCAGCACGGCGCCGTGCTGGTGCGCGGGGAACGGGTTCCCGAGCGCACCCGGCGGCTCGCCGCGGGCGAGACGCTGGAGGTCCTGGAGCCGGCGGCGCCTGCGGAGTCGAGCAAAGCTCCCGTCGGTGCGCCGGAGCCGCCCGCGACGACCGCCGCCACGACGCCGCAGCGGGATCCGGTCGCCGAGGACGCCGGCGCCTGGCGTGAGCTGGCGCGGGGCGGACATCATCGCGAGGCCTTCGCAGCCCTCGGCGCGCGGGGCCTCCTGCGAGAGACGAAGCGTCGCGGGGTGGCCGACCTGTTGGTCCTGGCGGACGTCGCGCGCCTGTCGGGGCACGCCGCCGAAGCGGTCGCCCCCCTCGAGCGAATCCTGCGCGAGTTCCCGGGAGATCCTCAGGCGCCGCTGGCCGCGCTCGCCCTCGGCCGACTCGAGCTCGACACCCTGGACCGCCCCGCGAAGGCGGCGACCGCGCTCAACCTCGCGCTCTCGCTCGGCGTTCCGCACAGCTTGCGCGAGGACGTGCGGACGCGCCTCGTGGAGGCCTACGCGCGAGCGGGCAACCGGGCGGCGGCGCGCGCGGCCGCGGCAGCCTACCTCCGCGAGTATCCGGACGGGCGCGATAAGAGCATCGTCGAGTCACAAATGCGATAACGTGGCCCATGCGGGCTTTCCGGTTCGTGCTCCTGGCCGCCGCCGCGTTCGCGCTCGGCAGCGCGCGCGCCGGCGCGGCGGACGCGCCGCCAATCCGGCTGTCGGTGCCTGCCTGTCCGTCGGCACCGTTCTCGTTGGAGGCGTTCCTCGGCTCGCTCGAGGTGGAGCTGGCGGGCCACGTCCCCCCCTGCTGCGTCCTCGATCGGGGTCCGCCATTGCCCGGCGGCGATCCAGCCAATCCACAGCTGGGACTGCGGGTCACTCTCTCGATCGACCCGTGCGACGAGAGCGCCACCGCGGTCGACGTTCGGGTGCGCGCTCCAGCCCGCACGACCGACCTCGAACGGCGGGTCGGCCTGGGCGACATTCCGATCGACGCACGCCCACGGGCGCTCGCCCTGGCGGTGGCGGAGTTGGTGCACTCCGCGACCGCCTCAGCGCCCGCCGCGCCGCCGGTGACCGCGCCGGCGGCACCAAGCGCGGTGCTCGCCCGCGCGGGTGATTCCGGCGGGGCGCCGCGACCACGCGTCCCCTGGATCTTTGTTTCTGGACTCGTCGAGATCGAGACCCACCCGGGGAACAACATGACCTTGTGGGGCGTGCGCCCGTCGGTGGCGGTGGCGCGCGGCCACTGGCAGGCGGCGCTCGACGTCGACGCGATGGCCGGCGATCCTTCGGTCGCGCTCGGAGACGTCAGCACGCGCCTCCTGGCAGGCACGCTGGCGGCGGGTCCGCGCCTCTCGCTCGGCCACCTGATCGTCGACCTGTCCGCCTGCGGCCGTCTTGGCTGGGCCTGGATGGCCGGACAGACCGGCGATCCGAACGCCGTCGCCAGCTCGGGGTCGGCGCCGTTCGCCAGCGCGGGCGGCCGGATCGGGATCTTCCTCCCGACCGCCGCCAAGGTGAGCCACCTGCGCGCGCTGGTCGAAGCCGGCGCGATGATTCATGGCATCGACGCCACCGTCAACGGAACGACGGCGGCGGGCCTGACCGGTGGCTACCTCCTCCTCGGGCTCGGCTTCGGCGAGAACAGATAGCGCGGCAGCTGGCTTGCCGAATCGCGCGAACGGCGCCGCCAGCAGACGTCATCGTCGGTGATTGCGCAACGTAGGGGAGATCCCCAAAGTCGCGCCGGTGAATTGACCGCCGTTCCCAAGGACGTATTTTGGGCGCCATGCACGAGCTGGCCCTGATGGGGCGCGTGGTGGCGGCGGTGGAGTCGCGGGTTCGACCAGCCCGCGTCGCGCGCGTCCGAATCCGGATCGGAAAGCTCGCCGGGGTCCTGCCGGAGACGGTGCAGTTCTGTTTTGCCATCTGCACGCGCGGCACGGCGCTCGATGGCGCGGAGCTGGAGATCGACGAGGTGCGCGGGCGCGGGCACTGCCGCCGTTGCGGCGCCGACGTCACCATGGAGACTTTCGTCGATCCCTGCGCCTGCGGCAGCCAGGAGATCGACGTGGTGGGTGGCAAGGAGCTGCGAATCGAAACCGTGGAGGTCCAATGAGCGCGCGGATCTTGATTGCGGGCATCGGCAACATCTTTCACGGCGACGGCGGGTTCGGCGTCGAGGTCGCCCGACGGCTGGAGACCTATCCCCTCCCGGACGGCGTCACCGTCACGGACGTGGGGATCCGTTCGCTCCACCTCGCCTACGCGATGCTCGAGCGCCCGGACCTGCTGCTGGTGATCGACGCCGTCCGGCGGGGCGGCGCCCCCGGCACGATCTACCTGATGGACGTCACCGAGCTGGCGAGCGCCCCGCCCCGCGACCTGCCCGAGACGCGCGGGATGAGCATCACCACGGTGGTCACCGCGGCCTGGACCTTGGGCGGCAAGTCTCCCCCCATCCTGCTCGTCGGCTGCGAACCGGAGTTCGTCGGCGAGCGGATGGGATTGAGCGCGGTCGTCAAGGGGGCCGTCCCCAAGGCCGAGGATTCTGATCCGGGGAACGATCGCCCGCTGGATGGGGAGCGCGGCCGGTCAGCCGATCGGGGCGATGGCGAAGTCGTCCCAGGACGGCGTGTGGTTGCCCTCGCTCGACGGCTGATTCCACAGATAGAGCGCCGGATAGGTGCTGATCTGGCCGACCTCGTCGACCACCACGGCGGTGATGTAGAGCTGCGCGTTGCCGGTGCCGGTCCGCTTCGACGAAAACGTCAGCCAGTAATAGGTCTTGCCGTTGGCGATCGTCGGCCGCGGTGACCACTTGGGCCAGTCGTTGGTGAGGCCGGGGCTGACCGTCGTCGACTGGCAGGCGGCCGCGTCGTTGGCCGGCAGGCGGAGCGCCGTCCCGCCGAGGCCGCCGTTGAACGGCAGCAGATAGACCTCCGCGTGAGGATTGCTGTACGCCGACTCGGAGCCGGGCACGCGGGTGAAGGCGACGAAGGTGTCGTCGGGCGAAAAGGCCGGGTAGTACTCGGTGAACTTGGGGTCGGACGCGCCGGGCAGCGGCTTGGCCGTTCCGCCGGCGCGGTTCTGGAAGGGAACCGCGAACAGATCGCCCGGGCCGGTGTCGAGGCGTCCGTCGACGATCGCGTTGGCCGACACGTAGACCACGTTCTTCCCGTCGTGGCTGAAGGAGGGTTCGGTCACCTTGTTGACGTCGCCGGTGCGGGCGAGCGTGCCGCTGGTGTTGCCGCTGACCTCGACCCAGTGCAAGGCGCTTCCCGTGTCGCTGAGCAGCGCGACCCGATCGCCGTCGCTCCAGTGCGCCGCCGAATAGGTGGGGATGCCGTGCAGGGTCTGCATCGTCGCCAGCGCGGCCGGCGTGGCGTAGGCCGGCGTCGTCCCCACGGCGCCGGCGGTCACGTTGGCCAGCTGGTTGAAGTAGTTCTGCGACCCCATGGTGAACCCGACCGAGTTCCCGTCGGGCGTCGCCGCGTGGCAGCCGATGCAGGTGTCGTTCGAGGCGCGCGTCTGCACTTGGCTGGGGACGAGGACGTTTTCTACCGATTCTTCGCCGATGCCGAACCCCTTCAGCGATCCGACCTTCGTCCCCATGTCGTCGGCCAGCGCCCAGTAGACGATCTTCCCGGGCGCCTCGACCGGCGCGATCACGAAGCTGGAGGTCGCGGGCGCCGAGGGGGCCAGCTGGACGGTGCCCCCAGCGCCGAGGGTGAGCGCGCGCATGGTGACCGTGATCGGTCGGTCGGTGACCGCCTCGCGCAGCCCGTTCCAGGTCGCGGAGTCGAGCGCGTAGCTCGGATTGGCGGTGAAGATGCGGAGGGTGTGGGCGAACCCGGCCACGGAGAGATCGATCTCGAACAGGTTCTCGCCCGCGGCCGCAGTGAGCTCGAAGCGCGGCCGCAGCCAGTTGCGCGGCATCAACGTCCCGGCGATGGGCGCGGTGACGCAGGGAGCGCCGTCGCTGCGCGGCGTGTTGCCGTCGAACAGCGCGGCGGCGTTCGGCGGCGCCGATGGGTCGACCATCGGTGTGGCGGGAAAGTCCGCAAACGTCGGGCCTGGTGCGCCGGCGTCGACGCGCGAGCCTCCCGTCGCGCCCGAGGCAGTGGCGCCCCCTCTCCCCGCCGCACCACCCAGCCCGGTCGAGGTTCCCGCACCCCCACCGGTGCCCGGCCCTTGAGAGACCGTCTGGGATCGTCCGGCGAATCCGCAACCGACGGTCGCCAGGCAGAGTACGACGATCGGCGAGGCGACCGGCAACCAAGAGACTCTTCGCACGTGGGAGCGCATGCCGGATCTACGGTCGGCGCGCGCGGTCAGACGTACGCCACCTAACGGCTCGTGGCCCGACCGTTACGTATCTCTCCCTGACGGCGCTACCAAACAGTGTCACGCTTAGGTGAAAGGTGCAGGGCTGCAATGGTTCAGCTCGGGCATGAACCCTGCATTCCCTCGATGCCGCAAAGGAGAGAGAGATGACCCAGCGATTGCCTACCGCAGTGGCCCGCAAGGATTTCGCGAACGTGCTCCGCGACTCAGCCGCGGGCGAACGGATCAAGCTGACCCGCTACAACAAGACCGTCGCCGTGATCATCCCCAAGAAGGATCTTACCGATCTCGAGGACTGCCAGAGGCTTCACGGGCCGGCAGCCTCTTCGGAGAGGCCCCAGAGCGACAAGCCGGCAAGAGCCCACGCGCCCTCATCGAAGGCGCACAAGAAGAGCGAAAAGTAGCGCCGAGACGGCTGCCGGGGCCGTAGCCCAGGCGAAGATTAGGGGGGCGACTCGTCCGCTTCTGTCTGCGTCTCGTCGTCTCGCTCCAGGGCGCGCAGCTCTCGGCGCGTGAGACGGTCGAGGTGGACCAGCGCGGCGACTGGGCGCCCGTACCTCACGACCACCACGGTCTCGGCCGTGTCGCGCACGGCCTCGAGAACGCCGGCGAATCCGCCGCGGACTCTCGATGCGTCCATCGTCTTCATCCGACACGGCTGAGGTTAGTCGGGTCGTCTCGAGGCCGTCAAGGGAATATACCCTCAACAGCATGAGGGTCGTCAGACGTCCAGGAGAACAATCTGCTCGACGCCGATCTCGGCGACGACGCGAATGTCGCCGCCCAGCGCGCGCACGTACTTGCGCAGCGTCGAGACCAGGTGATCGCGACGACCTTCGATGCGCGACAGCTGCGGCTGCGTGACGGCGGCCCTGCGCGCCACGTCTCCCTGGGTCTTGCGGACGTGCTCGCGAAGCTGCTGGAGGTTCATGGCGCTCCTGCTTCTCGCCGAGCTCCTGACCTTCTTGCCGCCGCCGAGATCGACCTTCTTGCTCGGGACCTTGTTCGCGATCTTGCTCGAAATGCTGGCGCGCTTCATTCGTCGGGAGACTGCGTGGTGGCAAACCAAACTAACGCGCGCCGATTATCTTGTACAACAATATCGGCGAACCTCAGCCGGCATCGGCGGCCCTGCGGTGTTAAGGTCGCGAAAGCCGCACGCCCGCAGCCGTAACCGCGCGAAGCCGTCCCTGTCCGGAGAGAGATCATGCCGCACAAGAAGCCGTCCGAACCGTCGCCGCTGGTCGCTGCGGCGGAGGCGTTCGACGAATCGCTGCGCCGGTTCGCGGCGCTGGCGGAGGGCCTGCGCAGCACCTCGCTCGACTCCAGCCACGGCCTGGGGCGCGCCGCGGACGCCCTCAAGGAGGTCGCCGATTGCGAGGAGGACCTTCAGACTCGGGCGAAAACGCTCATCGCCGCGCTCGGCGCGGCGCGGGAAGCCCAGGAAGCCCAGACGGAGCTGGTGCGCAGCCGGGCGCTGGAGATTCAGGCACGGAGCGAGGAATACGCGACGCTCCTGGGACGATTCGAAGCGATCGGGGTCGACGCCGCCGAGCTCAACACGGTGACCCAACGGCTGGCGTCGCAGCGCAAGCTCGGCGACAAGCTCGCCGACAGGCCCGGGGAGCAGGGGCTGAGCGAAGGGGACGTCTCCTCGCTTCTGTCGGAGCTCGGCGAGATCGAGGAGCGGATGGCTGGCGTCGTCACCACCAGCGAGGGGCTGGCCAACGACGCGCGCCGCGCCGATTTCGACGACCTTCACCGCAAGACGGACGCGCTTCGTCAGCAGCTGCTGGCGGCGCGCAACAGGATTGGCCTCCTCAAGGAAGCCCTGGTCAAGGCCGTCCCCCGAACCCTCTTCTCTTAGTCGTCCAGCCCGAGCCGTCGTCCAGCCTGAGCAGCCCGCGCGCGGTCCGCCCAGGGCGCGCCTGGCTCAGGCGGTGACGGTGCGCAGAACCCTGTCCAGGCTGTCGACCGCCACGGGCTTGACCAGGTGGTGGTCGAAGCCCGCCTCGCGGGTGCGGCGATGATCCTCCTCGCGCCCCCACCCGGTGATCGCCACCATCAACGGAGGCTGTGCGATCTGCAGCGCGCGGATGCGACGACAGATCTCGACGCCGCCCATGTGGGGGAGCCCGAGATCGCACAGCACGACGTTGGGCTGGACCTGCTTAACCAGGTTGATTCCGTCCGTTCCGGACAGGGCCGCCCAGACCCGATGTCCCGTGTCCTCCAGGAGATCCTTGAGCGATTCGGCGACGTCCTCGTTGTCCTCGATGATCACGATGCGCAGACCGTTCACCGCTCCGACCGGCTCCTCCGGTGGTGGCGCCGGCGCCATTGTCATGGGCGCCCTCGGTGAGGCAGGGAGCGAAAGGGTGAAGGTGCTGCCCGCGTTCTCGCCTCCGCTGGCGACGCTCAACGTGCCTCCGTGCATCTCCGCGAGTCGCCGGGCCAGGGCCAACCCGATTCCGAGGCCCACGGGACTATCGGCGTCGGCCCGTTTGATCCGCGCAAACATTCCGAAGATACGATCGATCTGATCCGACGGGATCCCGGCGCCAGTGTCGGTGACCCGAATCAGCGCCCGATCGCCTTCGCGCAACAGCTCGACGGTGATCCTTCCGTTCTCGGGGGTGAACTTGGAGGCGTTCGTGAGCAGGTTCGTCACGATCTGCGCCACCCGGGTCGCGTCGGCCGACGCCTCGATCGTCTCGGCAGTCTCCAGCAACAGCTGCTGATGGTGCTGCTCGAACATCGGACGCAAGGATTCGATCGTCGTGGCGAGGACGTCTCCCAGGTCGACAGGAGCTTTCTTCAGCTCCAGCAATCCCCGGCTGACCCGGGAGATGTCGAGCAGATCGTCGATCAGACCGAACCATGTGGTGGAGCTGTCGGTTCATCGTCCCCAGCGTGCGCGCGATGACCGGCTCGCCCTCCTTCCGGCGCAGCAGCAGATCGAGGCCGCTGCGCAGGGGTCCGAGCGGGTTGCGCAGCTCGTGGGCGAGGATGGCCAGAAACTCGTCCTTCTGCTGGGCCGCCGCGCGCAGCGCCGCCTCCGAGCGCTCGAGCTCCAGCGTGCGCTCCTTGACCCGCTCCTCCAGCTTCTCGTTCAGCTCGGCGAGCTCGCGGGTCTTGCGAAACAGCTCCGCAAAGACCGCGATCTTGTGCTTGAGGACCTGCGAGTTCACCGGCTTGGTCAGATAGTCGACCGCCCCCGCGTCGTAGCCGGCGATGACGTTCTGATCGTCGATGAGGTGGGCGGTCAGAAAGACGATGGGGGTCTCGCGGAAGCGCCGCGTGTTCTTGATCATCTGCGCCAGCTCGAAGCCGTCCACCTGGGGCATCTTGATGTCGAGGACGATGGCCGCGACGTCGTTCTCCAGCAGCAGGCGCAGCGCCCGATCGGCATCCTGGGCGCGCAGCAGCCGATACTGGGGGCCCTCCAGGATCGCCTCCAGCGCGTCGAGGTTTCGGGCCTCGTCGTCGACCAGCAGTATGTCGATGGGGCGCTCCATCTAGCGGTAAAGCCAGACCCGGAGCAGCGACAGCAGCTGATCCGTGTTCACCGGTTTGGCGATGTAGTCCGACGCCCCGGCCTCCAGGCACTTCTCGCGGTCGCCCTTCATGGCCTTGGCGGTGAGCGACAGGATGGGGAGCGTGCGGAACCTCGGGTCCTTCCGGATCTCGCGCATCGTCTCGTAACCGTCCATCTCGGGCATCATGATGTCCATCAGGACGACGCTGAGATCGGGCGTGGCGTGGATGAGCTCGATCGCCTGGCGGCCGTTGGTGGCGGAGAGGACCTCCATCTCCTGGTTCTCGAGCACGGTCGTCAGCGCGAAGATGTTGCGCGCGTCGTCGTCGACGACCAGCACCTTGCGGCCACGCAGGACCTCGGTCGACCCGTGCAGCCGCTCGATCATCCGCCGCTTCTCTTCGGGGAGATCGCCGATCACCCGATGCAGAAACAGCGCCGTCTCGTCGAGCAGCCGCTCGGGCGACTGCACGTCCTTGAGCACGATGCTCTTGGCCACCGAGCGCAACCGGGCCTCCTCCTCGCCCGCCAGCTCCTTTCCCGTAAAGACGACGACCGGGATGCTGCGCAGGGTCGGCTCCGCCTGCAGCCGCTCGAGCAGCTCGAAGCCGCTCATGTCGGGCAGGCGCAGATCGACGACGCAGCAGTCGAAGGGGCGCTCGCGCAGGCGGCGTCAGCGCTTCAGCGCCGGTCGCCGCGCTCTCGATCTCGATGTCGTCGTGGGCGAGCAGCTCGACGATGCTGGCCCGCTCGCGATCGTTGTCCTCGATCACCAGGAGACGCTTGGTGTGCGGCGTCAGGTAGATCTTGAGCCGGTCCATCGCCCCCTCGAGCTCGTCGGTGGTGGCCGGCTTCGCCAGGTAAGAGAACGCGCCATGCGAAAGCCCGTGCTGCCGCTCCTCTTCGACGGAGATCATCTGCACCGGAATGTGCCGGGTGGCGGGATCGAGCTTCAGGTTGCTGAGCACCGTCCATCCCAGCATGTCGGGCAGGAAGACGTCCAGCGTGATGGCCGTGGGGCGATACTCGCGCGCGAGCGACAGCGCCAGCTGCCCGCGCTGGGCGACGATCCCCTTGAACCCCTTGCCGCGCGCGATCCCCAGCAGGATCCGCGCATAGTGCGGATCGTCCTCCACGACGAGGAGCACGGAGTCTCCCTCGCGGATCTCCTCGCGGTCGTCGAGGATGCTCTCCTCCGCCTTGACCACGGAGAGCATCGGGCCCGGCGCCTGCGCCGCCGTGACCGCCGCCGAGGTGAGGCTGCGCGCGGGACCGGTGTAGGTGAACGGCAGGTAGAGAGTGAAGGTACTCCCCTCGCCCGGCTGGCTGGAGAGGCGGATCTCGCCGCCGAGGAGGTTCGCCAGCTCGCGGCTGATGGCGAGGCCCAGGCCCGTCCCGCCGTACTTGCGGCTGGTCCCGGCGTCGGCCTGCTGGAAGGCCTCGAAGATGAGCCGCTGCTTCTCGGGCGCGATCCCGATCCCGGTGTCGCTGACGACGAAGGCGACCGCCACGCCGGTCGACGAGAGCACCGGGTGGTCCGGCGTCCAGCCGGAGGTCACGTTCCGCACGCTCATCGACACCGAGCCCTGCGCCGTGAACTTGAAGGCGTTCGACAGCAGGTTCTTGAGGATCTGCTGCAGGCGCTTGGAGTCGCTCATCAGGACCCGCGGCAAGGCCGGGTCGATGTCGACGTTGAAGCCGAGCGCCTTGGTCTCCGCGATGTGATGGAAGGTGCGGTGGACGCTCTCCCGCAGCGAGTTGAAGGTGATCTGCTCGGGCTCGACGGTGACCGTCCCCGACTCGATCTTCGACAGGTCGAGGATGTCGTTGATGAGGGTGAGCAGATCGGTCCCCGCGGAGTGGATGTTCTTGGCGAAGTCGGTCTGCTTGACGGTCAGGTTGCCGCCCACGTTCTCGGCCAGCTGCTGCCCGAGGATGAGGATCGAGTTGAGCGGCGTCCGCAGCTCGTGCGACATGTTGGCCAGGAACTCCGACTTGTACTTGCTGGTGAGCGCCAGCTCGGCGGCCTTCTCCTCCAGCGCGCGCCGCGCCTGCTCGACCTCCTTGTTCTTGCGCTCGACCTCCTCGTTCTGCTCGGCCAGCTGCTTGGCCTTGGAGGCCAGCTCCTCGTTGGTGCGCTGGAGCTCGATCTGCCGCGTCTGCAGCTCGGTGGTGAGCTGCTGCGACTGGATGAGCAGGTTCTCGGTCCGCATCGTCGCCTCGATGGTGTTGAGGACGACGCCGATCGACTGGGTCAGCTGGTCGAGGAACGCCAGGTGGGTGTTGGTGAACGGGCGCAGCGCGGCCAGCTCGATGACCGCCATCGTCTCCCCCTCGAAGAGCACGGGGAGCACCAGGATGCTCTGCGGCGGCGCCGTCCCCAAACTGGAGTGGATCCGCGTGTAGTCGGGCGGGACGTCGTTGAGCAGGATGCGCTGCTTCTCCGCCGCGGCCTGTCCGACCAGACCGACGCCGGTGGTGATCCGTTCCGGCTGATCTTCCCGCTGCGCGTATCCGGCCAGAAGCTGCAGCTTGCGCGGCGCGACGGCATCGCCAAGCTCGCCCGGCTCGTTGCGCTCCATCTGGTAGATGACCCCCTGCTGGGCGTCGACCAGCGGCGACAGCTCGGAGAGCAGCGTCCTGCCGACGGTGACGAGGTCCCGCTGCCCCTGCAGCATGCTGGTGAACTTGGCCAGGTTGGTCTTCAACCAGTCCTGCTCCTGGTTGCGATCGGTCGTCGCGCGCAGGTTGTCGATCATCGTGTTGATGTTGTCCTTGAGCTCGGCCACCTCTCCGCGCGCGTCGACCTGGATCGAGCGGGTCAGGTCCCCCTTGGTGACGGCGGTGGCGACCTCGGCGATGGCGCGCACCTGGGTGGTCAGGTTGGCGGCCAGCAGGTTCACGTTGCCGGTCAGATCCTTCCAGGTCCCCGCGGCGCCCGGGACGTTGGCCTGCCCGCCGAGGCGCCCCTCGACGCCGACCTCGCGCGCGACGTTGGTGACCTGCTCGGCGAAGGTCGCCAGCGTGTCGGTCATGTTGTTGATCGTCTCGGCCAGCGCCGCGACCTCCCCCTTCGCCTCGACGGTCAGCTTCTGGCGCAGGTTGCCGTTGGCGACGGCGGTGACGACCTTGACGATGCCGCGCACCTGGTTGGTCAGGTTGGCGCCCATGACGTTGACCGAGTCGGTGAGGTCCTTCCAGGTCCCGGCCACGCCGGGGACGTCGGCTTGACCGCCCAGCTTCCCCTCGGTGCCGACCTCGCGCGCCACGCGCGTCACCTCCGAGGCGAAGGCGCGGAGCTGATCGACCATCGTGTTGATGGTGTTCTTCAGCTCGAGGATCTCCCCCTTGACGTCGACGGTGATCTTGCGCGACAGGTCTCCGCGCGCGACGGCCGTGGTCACCTCCGCGATGTTGCGGACTTGCCCCGTCAGGTTCGAGGCCATCGAATTGACGTTGTCGGTCAGGTCCTTCCAGACGCCGGCGACGCCCGGCACCTGAGCCTGCCCGCCCAGCTTCCCTTCCGTGCCGACCTCGCGCGCCACGCGGCTCACCTCGGAGGCGAAGGCGTTCAGCTGGTCGACCATCGTGTTGATGGTGTCCTTCAGCTGCAGGATCTCGCCGCGCACGTCGACGGTGATCTTGCGTGACAGGTCGCCCTTGGCGACGGCGATCGTCACGTCGGCAATATTCCGCACCTGATTGGTCAGGTTCGACGCCATCGAGTTGACGTTGTCCGTCAGATCCTTCCAGACGCCGCCGACGCCGAGCACCTGCGCCTGGCCGCCCAGCTTCCCTTCGGTGCCGACCTCGCGCGCGACGCGGCTCACCTCCGAGGCGAAGCCGTTCAGCTGATCGACCATCGTGTTGATGGTGTTCTTCAGCTCGAGGATCTCCCCCTTGACGTCGACCGTGATCTTGCGCGACAGGTCTCCCCGCGCGACCGCCGTGGTCACCTCGGCGATGTTGCGCACCTGGCCGGTCAGGTTCGAGGCCATCGAGTTGACGTTGTCCGTGAGGTCCTTCCAGACGCCGGCGACCCCCGGGACCTGTGCCTGACCGCCCAGCTTCCCCTCCGTCCCGACCTCGCGCGCCACGCGGCTCACCTCCGAGGCGAAGCCGTTGAGCTGGTCGACCATGGTGTTGATGGTGTTCTTCAGCTGCAGGATCTCGCCCCGGACGTCGACGGTGATCTTGCGCGACAGATCGCCGCGGGCGACGGCGGTGGCCACCTCGGCGATGTTGCGCACCTGCCCCGTCAGGTTGGAGGCCATGGAGTTCACGTTGTCGGTGAGGTTCTTCCAGACGCCGGCCACCCCCTCGACCTCCGCCTGACCACCCAGCTTGCCGTCGCTGCCGACCTCGCGCGCCACCCGCGTCACCTCCGAGGCGAACGCGTTCAGCTGATCGACCATCGTGTTGATGGTGTTCTTCAGCTCCAGGATCTCCCCTTTGACGTCGACCGTGATCTTGCGCGACAGATCGCCGTTGGCGATCGCCGTCGCCACGTCGGCGATGTTGCGCACCTGCCCGGTCAGGTTCGAGGCCATGGCGTTGACGTTGTCGGTCAGATCCTTCCAGGTCCCAGCCACGCCAGGGACGGCCGCCTGGCCGCCCAGCTTGCCGTCGCTGCCGACCTCGCGCGCCACGCGCGTCACCTCCGAGGCGAACGCGTTCAGCTGATCGACCATCGTGTTGATGGTGTTCTTCAGCTCGAGGATCTCCCCTTTGACGTCGACGGTGATCTTGCGCGACAGATCGCCGCGGGCGACCGCCGTGGTCACCTCGGCGATGTTGCGCACCTGGTTGGTCAGGTTCGACGCCATCGAGTTCACGTTGTCGGTCAGATCCTTCCAGACGCCGGCCACGCCGGGGACCTGCGCCTGCCCGCCCAGCTTCCCCTCGGTGCCGACCTCGCGCGCCACGCGGCTCACCTCCGAGGCGAACCCGTTCAGCTGATCGACCATCGTGTTGATGGTGTTCTTCAGCTCGGAGATCTCGCCCCGGACGTCGACGGTGATCTTGCGCGACAGATCGCCCTTGGCGACCGCCGTCGTCACCTCGGCGATGTTGCGCACCTGGTTGGTCAGGTTCGACGCCATCGAGTTCACGTTGTCGGTCAGATCCTTCCAGGTCCCGGCCACGCCCGGCACCTGCGCCTGGCCGCCCAGCTTCCCTTCCGTGCCGACCTCGCGCGCCACGCGGCTGACCTCGGAGGCAAATCCGTTGAGCTGATCGACCATCGTGTTGATGGTGTTCTTCAGCTCGAGGATCTCCCCTTTGACGTCGACGGTGATCTTGCGCGACAGATCGCCGCGGGCGACGGCGGTCGTCACCTCGGCGATGTTGCGGACCTGGCCGGTCAGGTTCGAGGCCATGGCGTTCACGTTGTCGGTCAGATCCTTCCAGGTGCCGGCGGCGCCCGGGACGACCGCCTGGCCGCCCAGCTTCCCTTCCGTGCCGACCTCGCGCGCCACGCGCGTCACCTCCGAGGCGAAGGCGCGCAGCTGATCGACCATCGTGTTGATGGCCTCCTTCAGCTGAAGGATCTCGCCGCGCACGTCGACGGTGATCTTCTTCGACAGATCGCCGCTGGCGACGGCGATGGTGACGTCGGCGATGCTGCGCACCTGCGCGGTCAGGTTGCCGGCCATCTGGTTGACCGACTCCGTCAGATCCTTCCAGACGCCCGAGACCCCCTTGACCTGCGCCTGGCCGCCCAGCTTCCCTTCCGTGCCGACCTCGCGCGCGACGCGCGTCACCTCCGACGAGAAGACGGAGAGCTGATCGATCATCTTGTTCACCAGGCGCGCCGAGCGGAGGAACTCCCCCTCGAGCGGCCGGCCGTCGACGTCGAGCGCCATCGCCTGCGAGAGATCGCCCTTGGCCACGGCGCCGACGGCGCGCGTCACCTCGGTGGTCGGCCAGACGAGATCGTCGATGAGCGTGTTGAGCGCGCTGATGTCGTCGGCCCATCCGCCCACGGCGCCCGGGACCTGCATCCGCTCCTTGAGCTTCCCCTTCTTGCCGACCTCGCGGCAGACGCGAACGGTCTCGGAGGTCCGGCGGGCGCTGACGGCCAGGATCCCGTTGAAGACGTCGGCGATCTTCCCCTCGACGCCGAGCACGTCGGACGGCAGGCGCGCGCCGAAGTCACCGTCGCGGTAACGAAGCAGCGCCGCCAGAAGCTCCTGCGCGAACGATTTGTTCGGCGCGGAGTCACCATTCCCGTGCGCGGGGCCCGCTGGCGCCGGCTCGAGGTTTTCAGTCGTGTACGCCATGATCGCTCGCTCCCCAGGCTCCAGGAAGAGTGAGAGTAGCATTGACCAAGCGCCGTTCACGCCGGAAGAAAAACGTCAAGCGTGTTGTACAAAAGTGCGACGGGATCCTTGGGCTGAGCCTCTCGCGCTTTGAGCAAAAGACCCCACAGGAAGGGGTCAGGCCGTTGCGCGCATCGCGGCGAAGCGCTCGCGGCGCTTCGGCATCCGGTGGCTTCGCAGCGCGCGCTCGACGTCTGCCCGCGAAATCGCGCCGAGGAGAAATGCACCGGCCACGACCGGCAACGCCGTCGTCCGCGAGCGGATGAAGAGCTCCTGGGCACGCTCCGCCGTCGTCGTCGGACCGAGGCCGATCTCGATCGCGCGGAGGCAGTGAGCCACCTCGGCCTCGTCGGGCGCCTCGACCAGCGCATGCTCGTCGAGGGTCCCCATCAACCGGCCGTCACGCTCGACGAACAGGACACTCGCCCGCTTGAGCTCGGCGACCTTGCGTGCCGCCGCCATCGTCAGGTGCGCCGGGATGATCGGAACAGCCCGGATCGGCAGATCGCCGACCCGGGGCATACAGGACTCCCCGCCGCTCAGCTCAACCGCCCCAACGCCCGTCGCCGCCGCTGCCACTGATCCGCTCTCCCCGCGCCGCCCCTTCAACCACTCCGTGCGTGCGGCGGAGAGTCCTGTCTGCCCCGAGTTCTCGTCCATGACGACGCCATTCCTCTTCAACCTTTGTGCCAGCTCACCGGCCCCCAAAACCAAACGGTTCCGCGGGAAAATGTTCCCCCGCCTAAGAAACTCTCGTAACGTCGCCTGGTCGAGCTGTTACGAAAATCGGAATCACGACAGGTGCCCGCGTTCGCCCTCGCAGGTGCCGTGCTGCTGGTCTGGTCGGCGGGAGGGTGCGCGCCGGCCGCAAGCCGGACAGACGGCCGGACAGACGGCCGAGCTCTGGCAAGGATCGCCGCGCGCGGGGAGCTGCTCTGGGGCGCTGACGAACAGGGGGGCGAGCCTTACGCCTTCGAGGATCCGGGGCGCGGCGGCGCGCTGAGCGGCTTCGAGGTCGACCTGGCAGACGCCCTGGCACGCTCGCTCGGGGTTCGCGCGCGCATGGTCCAGAACGACTGGCCGACGCTGATCCCGTCGCTCGAGCGGGGGACCTTCGACGTCGCCCTCAACGGCATCGAGGTGACACCGGCGCGCGCCGCCCGCGTCAGCTTCACGCGCCCCTACTACATCTTCGGCGAGCGGCTGGTCGCCCGCCGCGCCGACGCGCGGGTGCACGATCTGGCCTCGCTGCGCGGGCTGCGGGTCGGAACGCTGGCCAACACGCAGGCCTGGGATCTGCTGCGCGAGACGGGCGCCGTCGCCATCCCGTACGAGGGGGTCGACGAACCGTTCGTGGACCTCGAGCACGGCCGGACGGACGCCGTGCTGCTGGACGACATCATCGTCGCCCGCTACATCGGCCGCCACCCGACGCTGGCCGCCGTCGCCGACGTCGCCGACGGGCGCTACGCGCTCGCGCTGCGGCCGGCCGACGGGGAGCTGCGCGCGGCGCTCGACCGCGCGCTCGGCGAGCTGATCGCGTCGGGCGCCTGGCGAAGGACGCTGGCCCGCTGGGGGCTCGACGGCGATCGCGAGCAGGCGCTGGCCGCGGCGGGCGGCGAAAATCCACCCGCCATCGTCGGCGCAGGCGCTGCCGGCGCCGCTGCGCCTCTGCCGCTCACGCTCCCCCAGATCCTTTTGTTCGCCGAGGGGGCGTTGGTGACGCTGCTCATCTCTCTGGCGGCGATGGCGCTGGCGGCGCCCTTCGGCCTGGCGCTGGCCCTGGTTCGTCTCGGCAGACCCCGCCTCGCGCCGCTGGCGACGATCTACGTCGAGCTCGTGCGGGGAACGCCGGTGCTGCTGCAGCTCTATCTCCTCTACTACGGCCTGGCGGGGATTCTGCCGCTCGGCCCCTGGACCGCCGCCGTGATCGGCCTCGGGCTCAACTACGCGGCCTACGAATCGGAGATCTACCGCGCCGCGATCGCGTCGGTGCCGCGCGCGCAGTGGGAAGCGGCGCTGGCGATCGGCGCGCCGCGCCGGGCGGCGTTCCGCCAGATCATCCTGCCGCAGGCCCTGCGCCTGGCCGTGCCTGGGGTGACCAACGACTTCATCTCGCTGCTCAAGGACAGCTCGTTGGTCTCGGTCCTGACCGTCGTCGAGCTGACCAAGCGCATGACGATCACCGCCGTCGACAGCCGCGGCTGGCTCGTCCCGGGCGCGCTCTGCGCCGCCCTCTACTTCGCGCTCGGCTATCCGTTCACGCGCCTCGCGCGCCGGCTCGAGCGCCGGCTCGGCACCCACGCGGAGACCTGACCCTCGCCGTCACGGATCTGACACGGACTTGGCAGATCGCGGCCGGGGCCCGGGCGCTAGGCTCGGGCGTGACGGGCATGCGATCACCCCAGGCAGCCGCGTCGCGCACGCTTCTCGGGCTGGTCACGATCGTGTGGTCGCTGGGGATCGGCGGATGCCTGGCCGGAGATCTCCCCTCCGTGTTGAGTCGGAGCTCCCCCGACGCCGCGACCCAGGCGACGCCTTTGGGCGGATCTTCCCGCGGTCCCGAAGCTTCCTTCGGCGATGGCCAGATCACCCTGGAGCTCGCCGATGCGTCGCAGCCCGCGCCTCCAGAGAGCGGGGCGATCGCGCTCACGATAGGCCTGCCGGTCGACACGTCGACCGGTCAGGTCGCGAGCATCGGCTCCCTGACCGTTCGCCTCTGGTCCGACGGACGTGCCCCGAGATCCTTGACGTTGGAGCTCAGTCACCCGTCGGGGGAGATCAACCTGTCCCTGGCCAACATCGCGGCCGGGGGGCCCTACACGCTCGACGTCACGGCGACGGCGAACGCGGGCGTAGCCTGCGCGGGATCCAGCCCGCCGTTCTTCGTTCCAGCGCTGCAGACGGTCCGCGTCCTCGAGTCGATGATCTGCGGCCTCGACGCCGGTCTCGCTTCGACGCTGTACCCCGGTCCGTCCCTCTAGGCGCTCCTGGCGACGTCGGACTAGCGCCGGTCTTGCGAGGAGAAGCTGACCAGATCCTGCGGCGGCTCCGCGGTGGGGAAGGTGGCCAGCCGGCGGGCTTCGTCCTTGAGCTCTTCACCGAACAGCTCGTTCACCAGCATCGCCGTGGGGGTCGCCCCGCGCAGCGCCCAGTTCTTCAGATCCGCCGCCATCTCGCGGGCGGCTGCGTAGCGCCGATCCAGATCGGGCTCCGTGGCGCGCGCGATCACCGTCGCGAACGGCTGGGGCAGCTTTCGGATCGCGGCGCGCTCGCTCGGGCCCGGGCCCGTCGCGGCCTGGACCAGCCGTTCGTAGACGCCGTCGGCCGTGTAGAGCGTGCGCCCGGCGCAGCAGTAGTAGAGGACCAGCGCCAGTGAATAGAGATCGGCGCGGCCGTCGACGTCCAACCCGCGCGCCTGCTCGGGCGCCATGAAGGTCACGTTCCCCTTCACCATCCCGATCTCGGTCTTGCTGACGCGCCCTTCCGCCGCCTTCACGATCCCGAAGTCGAGCAGCTTCACCTCCCCCTGCGGCGTGACCACGATGTTCTCGGGCGAGATGTCGCGGTGGACGATCTTGAGCGGCCGCCCCTCCCGGTTCTCCATCCCGTGCGCGTAGTCGAGCGCCTTCAGGATCTCGCGCGCGACATAGGCGATGAGCTCCAGCGCGGGCGGCCGGCCGGTGCGCGCGAAGCACTGTTCGATGATCCGTCCCAGGTTGCGGCCGGCGACGTACTCCTCTGCGAGGAAGAAGCGATTGTCCCATCGTCCGAAGTCGTGCACGGCGACGATGTTCGGGTGATTGAAGGCGGCCAGCAGGGTGGCTTCGTCGCGGAACTGGGCCACCGCCTGGGGATCGGCCGCCAGCTCCGGCCGCAGCCGCTTGATCACCACCGGCCGCCGGAAGGAGCCGACCCCGGTCGTCACCGCCGAATAGATCTCCGCCATCCCCCCCTCGCCGATCCGGGAGACCAGCGTGTAACGGCCGACCATCCCGGCCCCGCCGGTGGCGGCGGCGCCGCCGGCCTCGCGGACGGCTCTCTTCGGTCCCGCGCGAACCGACAGCGCGGTGAAGCTGGCCAGCGACAGCATGACGCCGATGATGAAGATGGGCAGCGCGCCGCTCGGAAGGTTGGTGAGGCTGAGCCCCAGGCCACTCGGTTCCGGGACCAGCGCCAAAATCCGCAAGTCGCCACGCAGGTCGTTCGACAGGGCCCGCGATGCGACGGCGAAGCCCCCAAACGTCCCGACCGCGGGAACCGGCAACGCCAGCGCCTCCGTGAAGGCCGCCGCGCGATCCGTGGGAGCTGCGTTCGCACCTGTGCCAGTCGCGCTGCCGCCGCCCTTGGCGGCCGCCTGGACCAGCAACCGGCGACCGTCCGTGATGGCGACCGAGGCGCCCGCGCGGTCCGCGGCGATGGCCAGGCCCCCCGCATCGAGCGCCCGGGCGGAGACGAGCACGGGCTGGATTGAACGGCCGGCGAGCGCAATGGGAGCCGCGGCGATCAGCATCACCTGCGCGTCGACCACCGCCAGGCTGGAACGGGCGCGACCCGCCTGGCGCGCCTCGCGAATCACCGAGCGCGCATCGAAGCCTGCCGGAAGATGAGAGGCGACGATCGCCTGCGGATCGCTGCCGTAGAGCCCGAATCCGTCGACCGACCGGCGGAAGGCGTCCCACCAGGGCTCGGTCAGCAAGAGGTCGCCGAGCGTGGCGGCGTCGACCTTGGCGTCGAGCGCAGCCATCAATCTGGGGTTGGCGGTGCCGTTTTGAACCTGGGCCTCCAGCGCGCCGAGCAGCGTCTGGACGGCGTCGGCGGCGCGGAGCCCGGCGGCGCGCGCATCGTCCGTCCGGCGTTCGCCGCTGCGCCCCCCCTCGGCACGCAGGAGCACGATCATCGTGGCGCCCGTGAGCGCCAGGAATGAAAGCGCCACGAGCAGCGCCGTCCCGCGCGTCCTTGTGCGTCCCGCCATCAGCCGTTGGTCCTCGCTGCCGCCTTTTTCATCGAGCCGTCGAGGCGCTGGGGGGACTGACCGCCATGGACAACCGAATCGCGGCCCATCCTAACAGAACATTTCCGGAAACCCGACCGGGGACTTGACCGGAAGCGTCGGCGGACTCCGGACCGGTGCTCAGCCCGCGGCGCGGGTGGGCGCCAGCGGGCCCAGCCAGGCGCGGGCGCGCCAGCGCCGGAGCGAGCGGCGAAGCTCGAACGTGGCGACGACCGCCAGGCGACCGAGAAGCCCGCACCGCACCTCGACGCCGACGCGCTGGCCGGCGCGTTCGACGGCCACGACGCGGCCACGAATTTGCGGGGCGATCACCGGGCTATCGATCTCCAGCGCCGCGTCTCCGCACAAGGTCAACCGCGGGGCGCTGGCGGCGTCTCTCTTGATGGAGAGAACGCGATGGGCTACCGAACGCGCGCCCGCCTGACAGAAGACGACGTCGGCGACATCGACCTCGTGCACGGTGGCTGGCGCAACGATCAGCACCTCGCTGTCTTCGATCGTTGGCGTCATGCTGCGACCGCCCGCGCGGAACCGCACGCTGATCCCTTCAGCGAGCAGGCCTTCGATGACGGACGCGAAGGCCCCTCGAGGAAGAGGGCTGTGGCCGCGGCTCGATGTCACGCCTCAACACATCGGAGTTTCCGTCGAGAAAATGAACGATCGACGCGCGATTCCGAGTCTTTGCCGCGCCGGAGATCTGACGGGCGCGGGTGTCATTTTTCAGACGCGCTTCGCCCGGGGCGACGCGCGGCTCAGTTGCTGCGCGGGCGCAATTGCCACGCGGCTCCGTTGCCACGCGGCTCCGTTGCCACGCGGCTCCGTTGCCACGCGGCGCAATTGCCGCGCGGGCTCGATTGCAGCGCGAGCCGTTGCTCCGCGATCAGTTGCTGCGGACGAAGTCGGGCGCGGTCGCGTCGGGGACGAAGCCGAGCTCGACCGAGCGGCAGCTGGCGGCGATGCGCTCGAGGGAGCCGAGGACGTCGTCCAGGCCGGCCGCGTCGTAGAACGGCGGAAAGCAGCAGGCGAAGAGGCGGGCGATCGATTCGGTGGCCGCCACCGCCGTCATCTGGTTGCGGGGCGCGTGGCGCAGAAAGCAGATCCGGTCGAGCGGCGCGCGCCCCGGGTTGGAGATGCGCCCGTCCCCGTGCCAGGGCGTGCCATACATCCAGACGACATCGCCCTCCTGGCGCAGCACGACGCGCTCGTCGCTCAAGATCTTCACGCCCGGCTGGGGGAGCCAGAGTCGGGCCATCGTCGTCTTCCCGGCTCCCGACTGTCCGGCGAACAGGGTCCCGCGGCCGTCGGCGTCGACCACGCCGCTGCCGTGGATGGCGACGCCGCGCCCCCGTGCCAGCAGATGCACCATCACCAGCTCGTCGAGCGGATACTGCAGCGGGTAGAGCGGCAAGCGTCCGGCGAAGACCTCCCGCCGAACCGAGACCTCCCCCTCGGTGAAGTCCGGGCTGAACGAGGCCATCTGGTAGGGGCGCGTCCCGAGCGGCGCCGACGTGAACACGAACTGAACACCGAGGCCGCCGCGGTAGAGGCGCCAGAGCCCCTTGCCCGAATCGAACAGCAGATCGCCTCCGTCGGGCTCGCGCGGGTCGCCCCAGGTGGCCCGAATCCGCACCTCGGGCCGGTCGGCGTCCGAGACGAACTTCGCGGCGGCGCCCGCGGCGGCGATCGGCAGATCATCCGCCCCGGACGAGAGCGCAATCTTGATTCCGGCGATGTCGAGCGCGAACGCTCCGCTCATGAGCCGAACGTCATGCAGCCCCCGAGCGAGGTGCAGTCGGACTCGGCCGGTCCTGCCACGCCCATCGTCTTGCAGTTGCCGAGCACGGCCTCTTCGGGCCGCAGCGCCACCTGGGACAGCGTCGGCTTCTCGTAAGGCTTTCGTCCGGGCCCGGGCTCCGGCGAAGACTCTGGTGTCATCCGATGATCCTATGTCCCTTCCGCGGCGCCACAGGCGCCGCACCCACCACTCGAACAAGACGACGATGAAGCGGTGCTCAAGACCTTGAGAGAGCTCGCCCGCGCGAGGGGCCGCAGCGCGCCAGCGCCCGCTTGGCCTGCCCGGACCGTGTCGACGGCGCGCAGCAGGCGTTCGTGGTGGGCGCCCCCCTCACAGAACGCGCAGTCGCCGTGCGCCGGCGGCGTGAAGCCGACGACGCGGGCGCGCAGGTGGGCCACCTCGCAAAAGAACTCCACCGGCGCCTCCGGATCGCCGTGCTCCAGCTCGCTGGTGGCCGCGCAGGCGGAGCAGAGCGAACGAATGTGGCAGTCGGTGCACTTGGTCGGGCGGGTGATCGTCTTGTCGCGCACCTTGGCGAGGAAGCCCTCCCACCCCTCCTTGAAGCTCCCCCGCCGCAGATCGAACTGGTCGCTGTGCGACAGCACGCAGATGCTCATCTTCCCTTCGGGATCGATGGCGAAGGAGTTGATGCCGCCGCCGCACTGGTAGACCTTGTCGCGGGTTCCGGCCACCGGGCGCGCCCGGGAGGCGAGCTCGGCCCACCCGGCGCGGCGCACCGGATCGAGGACGTCGAGCTCGACCATCTCGGCCGGCGTGAGCCGCACCTCGAGCGGGCTGTGCGAGCAGTCGATGCGGGCGTTGATCATCCCGTCGAACTTGAACTCCACCCCCAGCTCCTCGGCGAACTGCTGCATCTGGGGGACCTCGTGGCGGTTGATGCTCACCGCCACGGTCTTGAGCCGCAGCGGCAGGCCGCGCTCGGTGAGCAGGCGAATGCCGCGCATGCAGCGATCGAACGACCCAGGCACGCCGGTGAGGCGCTCGTAGGTCTCGCGCGTGCGTCCGTAGAGCGTGATCTCGACGGCGAACGGGCGCCACTCGGCCAGCATGTCGGCGATCTCCGCCGTGAGCTGCGTGCCGTTGGTGAACAGCGTGACCAGGAGGCCGCGGCCCTTGGCGTGCTGGTAGATCTCCACGAAGTCGCGGCGGGCCAGGATCTCACCGCCGGTGAGCAGCAGCCAGAGGCAGCCGGCATCCGCCATCTCGTCGATGATGCGGCAAACCTCGACAGTCGACAGCTCGCGCGCGCGCGCCCCGACGTCCCCGACGGGGAGGTTGTTGTAGCAGTGCGCGCAGGCGAGCGGACAGCGGTGGGTGAGCTCGATGGTGCCATTGGTGGGCAGGCGTCCGCCGCGCGCACGCCGGTAGATCTGCGCGCTGAAGTCGCCGTAGCTCCGGAGCTCGGCGTTCATGGAGAGACCTCGCTGACGAGACCCTTGGCCAACAGCAGCGCCACGAACTCCTGGACGTCGGCGGTCGCCGCGGCCTCGCTGACCTCGTACTCGCGCGACAGCGCGACGGCCAGCGCCTGCAGCGAGGTCCGCCCGTCGATCAATTTCCAGATCGAGGCGCCGACCGCGTTGAGGGTGAAGATCGACTCGAGGTCGCCGACGCCGCCACGGACCGGGACGATGATGACGTCGTCGGCGATCGTCCGGCTGACGAAGCCCTCGGCCTTGCGAGGGAAGCGGGCAGACGAGATGCCTTCGGTGCTCAACACGCACATAGTATCAGCTGACTGCTCTCGAACCTTGAGCCGCCTCGTCACGAAGACGACGACGCCCGAGGCGTCCGCGTCGTCGGGCCCCTGCCAGCCCCCCGGCGGCCAGCAGGGCGCAGAGGTCGAGAGCGCCCGGCGCCCTCCGCCCCGGAAGCTCGCATCCGCATCCGTCGCCGTTCGGCGGCCCGACGGACGCGGCGTCTCCGGCAGCGTCCCCCCCTGCGCCGTCGCCCTCTCCAGCGTCCCGCCGACCGGCGTCAGGTGTTCCTGCGACCGCCGAATCGCCGGCCGCGCCGGCGTCCGGCCGGGCGGCGTCCGTCGCGGACCCGTCGGGGCCGAGGCCGGCGTCGCCCGGCGCCGGCTGCGGCGTGGGCACGCCAAAGATGGTCGGATCACCGAACAGGGTCCAGGTCCGTTGCGCATCGACATCGGTGATCGTGCGCTTGGCGGCCATCGCCGCCTCGCCGAGCGAGGTGCGGGTCAAGCGCTCGACGAACGCCCGGTCGAGGACCCCCTGCTGATCGAACGAGGTGAGCGTCGAGGAGGCCCAGACGGCGACGGCGCCGCCGCCGGGCGCCTTGGTGAGCGTCTCGGCCAGGCTCTCCGTATAGACGTCGTGAAAAAATCCGTTCAGGCAGTTCATGCTGACGTAGATCGAAAGGGGCCCGTTTGTCAGCGCGGCGGCGTCGCCGCCCGAGAAGAGCCCGTCCCACACCGAGACCGAGCCGTGGCCCAGGTAGTTGACCAGGAACGGGCCTTCATCGAGCAAGGGAAGCAGGGCCGCCTCCGTCGAGCCCGGTTGGCTGAGGAAAAAATTGCTGGTCGGCATCAGCCCGCCGACGGCCGCGGCGCTGGCCCGACTGTCCTCTTCGAACGAGAGTCCGGTCTCGTCGGCGTCCGCGATGAAGAGGCCCCCGCGACCGAGGTTGGCCGCCCCGCCGTAACCGACGATCTTCCCCACCACCGTCGACGCCTCTGACGCCGTGCGGACCGAGAGCCGTCCGATCGCGATGTCCTCGACACCGTCGGCGTTCCAGTCGACGAACCAGCCGTCCGACGCGGTCTCCATCTGCTGCGTGTCGACGAGCTTGGTGGGGGCGAAGTCGAAGTCCCCCTGCCCCAGGAAGTTTCGCGGATCGAACGAGGCGTCGCCGACCAGCAGCACGAACCGCGGCGGAAGCGTCCAGCTGCCATGAATCGCCTGCAGGAAATCGCGCACCGCGAACGGCGTCTTGTCGCCTGCGCCGAACTCGTCGTAGACGTCCTGCAGGTCGACCAGCTGCACCGACCAACCCTGCTGGCGCCGCGCCGCCACGAGGGGCGCCAGGGCGTCGATGAACAGCGCGTTCGAGAGGATCACCATCTCGCCGGCGCGCGGCTCCGTCCAGCGAGACGGGCGGCTGGCGGCGACCGACGACGGCGCCAGGACGGCGGCGCGCGTGAAGGCGTAGAGCGCCGGCCAGGAGGTGTCGCCCGGCGTGTTCACCGTGACCGTGTAGCTCGACCCTGCGGCCACCACGCTGGTCACGAGCTCGATCGGACGGGTCGGATCGCTCACGTCCATCACCCGCACGTCGGACGAGGGGAACCCGGCGATGGAGATCGGCGTGGCGGGCGGCGCGGTCAGGCTGAGCGCGTTCCCGTCGGCGACGAACAGGTGCGCGTAGTCGATCTCCACGCTGGCCACCAGCGACTGGTCCGGCGAGTCCCCTTGCCCGACCAGCACGACGTCGTTCGCCCCCTCGCTCACGCTGACCGGCGAGATCGCGCAGGTCTGTGAGGCTTGCCCGGCGAACGCGCAGACGCCGACCGGCTGACCGTCGAGGGAGATCGCCACCTGGTGGTTCCCGGCCGTGACCCCCTGCAGGACCACTTGCAGCCCGGCCGCTTGCGTCCTGTCGACGTGGGTGACGGTGACCGACTCGGTCACGCCGCCGGGACCGACGACGTCGCCGAAGAAGTTGCTGGCGTCGCCGTTCTTCAGCGCCGCGAAGTAGTTCGTGCGCTGGCGAAGCACCGCCGCGCCGGGAAAGCTCTCGGGCGGCGGACCGCTCGCCGGATACACCGAAAGGGGGACGCGTCTGCCGGTGGCTCCCGTTCCGACGATCAGCCAGTAGGTTCGCGCACCCGTGGAGAGCGCATCGCGCCCCTGGCCGTAGAACTCGAGGGCCTCACCGGGGTCGAACACAGCGTCGCCGTTGCCGGTGATCGAGAGCGACTGCTCGACGCCGTCCGCGAAGAGCTGGAGCTGGGCTGGGTCGACGCCCGGATCGAGCCCGGCCGCGGCCAGCGCCGGCTGCGAGACGTGCTGCCACCCCGCCGAGGTCACCACCAGCTTGACGGCCGGCTGCGCCGCCAGCGCCAGCTGGCTCGGCGCTCCCGCGCCCGCCGCAAAGGCAGCGGGCGCCGCCGGCCAGCCGAACGCGCCCAACGCGCCGATCGCGCCGGCCACGACGATTGACCCGCGCGCCATGCGTTCCCCCACATCGGGAGTCCCCTCTCAGACTAAAGATGCGATTTCGGTCGCCAGGCGCTAAGGCCCGACGCCGGCTCGACCGATTCGGATGGGAGATGATTCGGCGGAGAGCTCTGTTTGGTGTTTCGGCGGGATTCCTGGCAGTGGCGATCGCCTGGCCTGCCGCCGTCCAGGCCGCCGCGTGCGGCACGACCGCCTGCGGCTCCGCCACCAGCGTGACCTACAACGGCGCGTCGTTGACCTTCGCCGGCGCCTCGACGAACGGCACGGTCCGCAGCGAGCTCTGGTACCTCGTCGCGCCGACGAGCGGAACCCACAACGTGGTCGTCACCGCGCCGAACGCCGACGTGGTCACGGCCACCTCGATGTCGTTCACCGGCGTCAACCAGGCCACGCCGCTCGGCAGCGCGGTCTCGGCAATCGGCACCGGCACGACGCCGTCGGTCGCCTCCACCAGCGCGGTCGGCGAGCCCCTCTACGACGTCGTCGGCGCGGTGGGGACCACCGCCCCGACCGTCGCGGGCGCGACGCAGACCGTTCGCCAGACGAACACCACGGCAAGCGGCCTCGACCACGTGGTCATCGGCTCGAGCACCGCGCCGGGCGAGGGGGCCACCTCGATCACCATGTCCTGGACCATCCCCAGCGCCGACTGGGCCCAGATCGCGGTCCCCATCAAGGCCTCGACCCCCCTCACCGACGTCGCCCTCAGCGATCTGACCGCCACGCTGGAGGCGAATGCCGTGCTCGTCCAGTGGCACGACGGCTACGAGCCTTCGTCGCTGGGATTCTACGTCTACCGCAGCGACGGAACCGGCGGCCGCGTCCAGCTGAACGGAGCGGTCATCTCGGGTGGCGCGCTCGGCGCGGGAGCGTCGTCGTTCTCCTGGAAGGACGCGTCGGCTGGCTGGGACGGCGCGGTCTCGTACTGGGTCGAAGACGTCGGCCTCGATGGCTCAGCGACCTGGTACGGCCCGGTGACCCCGCGACCGGCCGGTGCCGGCGACGCGACCGGCGGCGCGCCGGCGACCTCCTCCGGCGGGACGCCGGGAAGCGGCTTCACCGGCGCCGGCGGACAGGCACCGGCGGAATCGCCGGCCGCGGGCGGGTGTACCGTCGCCGCGCGCGATCCGCGCAGCACGGTGTTGCAGCTGGTGCTGGCGCTCGGCCTCGTCGCCGGCGTGCGCCGGCGGAAACGACTCGCCGCGCTCATCGTCCTCTACGCGCTGGCGGTCGCCGGGACAGGCCTCCTCGTTTCGCGGACCGCCGCCGGGGCGGGCGGCGTCGCCATCGACGCCAGCGCCACCGGAACGGGCGTCAGCGGATTGACCTTCTCACACACCATGGGAGCCGGCGCGAACGGTCTTCTGGTCGTGGGCGTGGTCGTCCCAATCACCTGCGACAACACCGCCACCGACGGCGACAACTGCGGCGCCTGCGGCACGACCTGCGCGCAGGACGTCGGAGCTTCGCTCGACACGGGGCTCCTCGGCCTCTGGCGCTTCGACGAGGGGAGCGGCACCACCTCCGCCGATTCATCCGGAAACGGCAACACGGCCACGCTCTTCAACGGCCCGAGCTGGGTCACCGGCTACTCGGGCGATGCGGTCGAAATGGACGGCGTCAACAGCTCCGTGCAGGCCAACATCGGGACCTGGTTCGGCTCGAACAACACGCTGTCGGTCTCCGCCTGGACCTACGTCAACGCCAACTCCAACGGTCCGGTGGTCGGAATCGCCGGCACCAACGGATGGAACATGCCCTTCCTCAGCGTGCGCGGCTCGACCGTCTACGGCTGGATTTGGGGTGTGCCGGGCATCGACCAGACGACCAGCCCCCTTGCTGCCACGGTCGGCCTCAACGCCTGGCACTTCCTGGCCATCACCTACGATCCCAACGGCGGCGGCGCGGGGGTCGGCCAGGAGCTCTTCTACGTCGACGGCGTCGTCGCGGGATCGGCGAACGGAACCTACCAACCGTCGGGAACGACGGACGTCTTCACCACGTCGATCCCCGGCGCCAAGCCGAACGGCGGCGTCATGGACAGCGGCCTCCTCGGCAAGCTCGACGAGGTGCGTGCCTACAACCGCACGCTCAGCGCCGCAGATGTCACCGCGCTCTTCAACGGGCGGCTCGTCTGTAGCGCGAGCACCTGTGCGGCCTGCTCCGGCGGCCGGACCGCCTGCGGCGGCAGCTGCGTCACGACGGCGACCGATGCCAACAACTGCGGCAGCTGCGGGCACGCCTGCAACACCGCCGGGGGCGAGACCTGCGTGGCCGGAACCTGCACCTGCACCGCCGGCACCGATTGCAGCGGCGTCTGCACGACCCTCTCCAACGATCCCAACAACTGCGGCGGTTGCGGCGTCGCCTGCGGGATGCCGACCAGCGCCGGCCTCGACAGTGGGCTCGTTGGGCACTGGAAACTCGACGAGGGGTCCGGCACGACCTCGGTCGACTCGTCGGGGAACGGCAACACGGCGACGCTCTCCGGCGCGACCTGGACGACCGGCTACTCCGGCGACGCGGTCGCGGGCAACGGCAGCTCCAGCTACGTGAGCGCCAACCTCGGCTCCACCTTCGGCAGCAACAGCGCGCTCACCGCCAGTGCCTGGGTCTACGCCACCGCGACCACCAATGGTCCCGTCTTCGGCGTCACCTCCATCCCCGCGGGCGGCGGCTGGAACATGCCCTTCCTCAGCATTGCCGGCGCGACCGCCTATGGCTGGCTGTGGGGGGTCCCCGGGACGGACGGCGTCTCGAGCCCGCTCGCCGCCACCGTCAGCCTCAACGCCTGGCACTTCCTGGCCATCACCTACTCCCCCTCCGGAGGCTCCGGAACCGAGAGATTCTACGTCGACGGGACGCTGGCCGGCACGGCGAGCGGCAGCTACCAGCCTTCGGGCCTCGTCGACACCTGGTCGACCACCATCCCGGGCGCCAAGCCTGCCGCCGTCACCAACAACTTCTTGAACGGCAAGGTCGACGAGGTGCGCGCCTACAGCCGCGCGCTGAGTGCCTCCGAGATCACCATCCTCTACAACGCCCGCCAGACCTGCTCCTCGTCGACGTGTGGCGGCTGCGCGGGCGGCGAGTCGCTCTGCGGCGGCGACTGCACCGACAAGACGATCGACCCCGTCAACTGCGGCGCCTGCGGAACCACCTGCAACGTTTCCGGGGGCGAGAGCTGCATCTCCAACATTTGCGACTGCGCCAGCGGCAAGGATTGCAGCTCTGTCTGCGTCGACATCACGTCCGATCCGAACAACTGCGGTGGCTGCGGCACCCCCTGCAGCACTGTCACCTGCGCCTCCTGCGGCAGCGGAATGGCCGGCCTCTGGCACCTGGACGAGGGCTCGGGGGCGACCTCGGCCGATTCGTCCGGGAACGGCCACGCCGCGACACTCAACGGCAGCCCCACCTGGGTGACGGGCGAGTCGGGGAAGGGGCTCACCTTCAACGGCACCAGCTATCTGACCGCGACGCTCGGAAACTGGTTCGGCAACAACAACCCCCTGTCGGCCAGCGCCTGGGTCTTCGCGACCGCGACCACCAACGGCCCGATCTTCGGCGTCACCGAGACCTTGCCGGGGACGAATTGGAACATGCCCTTCCTGAGCATCGCCGGATCGACGGTCTATGGTTGGCTCTGGTCGATGACCAACAACAACCCTCTGTCGGCGACGGTCTCGCTGAACGCTTGGCACCTCCTCACGATCACCTACGATCCGACCGGAGGCGCCGCGGGCACCGGCCAGGAGATCTTCTACGTCGACGGGGAGGCATCACAGTCCGCGGACATCACCTACTGGCCTTCGGGCAACGCCGACTTCCTCACCACGCAGATCCAGGGCGCCAAGCCGAGCGCCGTCACCAACAACATCTTGAACGGAACCATCGACGAGCTGCGCGCCTACACCCGCGTCCTGTCGGCGGGTGAGATCGCGTTGCTCTACAACGCGCGCCAGATCTGCGCCTCTTCGGTCTGCAACGGCTGTCCGGCGGGGACCACCGACTGCGGCGGCGGCGTCTGCCAGAACACCGCCTGCGGGGCCTGCGGCGGCCCCGCCTGTACGGGCACCCAGCAGTGCGTCGCCGGCGCCTGCATGTAATCGCGAGCCGTCGCGCTACAGAAGACGCGTCGCCTCGTCGATACGTCTGGAACAGATGCGCACGAATCTCAGACTGACCAATGTTGTCGCCCTCTTGGCGATGAGCGGAATGTTTCTCGTCGCCTGCGGCGACTCATCCCCCGGAGGCACGGCCGGCGCCGGTGGCGCTCCGACAGGCGGCGCGGGCGGCGGAGCGACCGGCGGAACAGCCGTCACGGGCGCGGGCGGTTTCGCCGGCGGTTCGGCCGGCGGCAGCGTCGGCACAGGCGGCGGCGTCGGCACAGGCGGCAGCGTCGGCACAGGCGGCAGCGTCGGCACAGGCGGCAACGTCGGAACGGGCGGCAACGTCGGGACAGGCGGTGCGGCCGGCAACCACGCGACCGGCGGCAACGGCGGCGCGGCGGGAAGCGCGACCGGCGGCTCTGGCGGTGCAGCAGGGAGCGCGACTGGCGGCGCGGCGATGGCCGGAACAGGCGGCGGAGCCACGGACGCGGGCGCGCTCGACGCCGGAATCGACGTCCCACCCCCTCCCCCGGCCCCCGCAACGACCATTCCCACGACGCCGATCGACTTCGGAGGGATTGACTGCGGCGCGGCAGGCGGAACGCTTCCCTTGTCGTTCACCAACACCGGGACGGCGAGTCTCCACTATCGCGCCTCCATCGATCTCGGCGGGATCTTCTCGTTGCAGGGCGCTGCGGCCGACGGCTCGCTCACCGGCGACGTCGCCCCCGGCTCGACCGCGCACCTGACGGTCGTGGCCGGGATCATCCCGACGACCAGCGCCGCGGGCGCCGTCCTCACCGGAGCGTTGACGGTCGCGACCAACGCCGCCGGCGCCGACAACACGCAGATCGCCATCGCCATGACCGCCCAGGGGAGCACTTGCACGCTCACCTGCGGCGCGTTCACCAAGTGCACGCCCAGCAGCGCCTCCCCCTACTGCGCCAACACGGCGACCGACAACGTCAACTGTGGCGCCTGCGGCAACGCCTGCGGCGCAGGCGAGGTCTGCACCAACGGCAGCTGCGCGCTCACCTGTGGTGCGCTCACCAAGTGCTCACCGTCGACCGGCGGCGACTACTGCGCCAACACCTCCACCGACAGCAACAACTGTGGCGCCTGCGGCAACGTCTGTGGCACAGGGCAAGTCTGCAGCGGCGGCGTCTGCACCCTCTCCTGCGGCGCGCTCACCAAATGCTCGCCCTCGACCGGCGCCCCCTACTGCGCCAACACGTCGACCGACAACGCCAACTGTGGCTCCTGCGGCAACGCCTGCACCGGCGCCAACGTCTGTTCGAACGGCGTCTGCACGCTCACCTGCGGCGCGCTCACCACCTGCGCTCCCGGCAGCGGCGCCCCCTATTGCGCCAACACGCTGACCGACAACGCCAACTGCGGCTCCTGCGGCACGGCCTGCACCGGCGCCGACGTCTGCACCAACGGCGTCTGCACGATCGCCTGCGGCGCGCTCGCGACCTGCACACCGTCGAGCGGCGCCCCCTACTGCGCCAACCTCTCAACCGACAACGCCAACTGCGGCACGTGCGGCAACAGCTGCGGGTCCGGCCAGGTCTGCAACAACGGCAGCTGCACGCTCACCTGCGGGGCGCTGTCGAAGTGCACCCCCTCGAGCGGCGCCCCCTACTGCGCGAACTTCGCGACCGACACCTCCAACTGCGGCGCCTGCGGCAACGTCTGCGGCGCCGGCCAGTCCTGCATGAGCGGCGTCTGCCAGGCGAACTGCGCGGGGAGCGAGACCGTCTGCGGCGGGCTCTGCACCAACACCTCGTTCGATCCGAGCAACTGCGGCGTCTGCGGCAACAGCTGCGCCTTCGCTCAGGGCTCGGCCGCCTGCGCGGGCGGGGGCTGCTTCCTCACCGCCTGCAACGCCGGCCATGCCGACTGCAACCACGCTCAATCGGACGGCTGCGAGGCCAACACCGACAGCGACGCCGCCAACTGCGGCGGCTGCGGCAAGTCCTGCGCGCTGGGGGAGACCTGCGTCTCGGCCGTCTGCACCGCCAACCTGTCGCAGGGGCTCATCGGCTACTGGAAGATGGACGACCCCGCCGGCTCGACCAAGGCCGCCGACAGCGGACCCAACAACCTCCCCGGGTTCGTGCAGGGAAGCGTCACCTTCCTTCCCACAGCCGGCAAGCAAGGTTCGGGCGCGCTCGCCCTGGCGGGCAACGGCTACCTCCGCGTCCCCTTCCCCAACAACGCCATCAACCAGGGGACCGGCATCGCCATCCCACAGGGGAACATGACCTTCTCGATGTGGTTCCAGACCAACACCACCGGCCCCGGCGGCCTGCAGGTCGTTGAAGGGAACGCGACCTGGGGCTCGGGCTTCGATCGCGTGGTGGGCAGCGGAATCGGCTCGACGTTGCAGTACAACGCCTGGCACGAGGTCAACATGACAGGGGTCACGACCGTCAACGACGGCAACTGGCACCTCATGACCTACGTGCTCGACGAATCGAACGGCTTCCTGACCTACATCGACGGCCACCCCGACGTCAGCTCGTCGGCGGCGACCGACAATTGCGGCGAAGGGTGCAGCGGCTTCAACTGGGCCGCGGAGTACTGGATCGGCACCTCCAACAACGGCCGCTTCTACGCCGGGAACTTCAGCGGCCTCATCGACGACGTCCGGATGTACAACCATGTCCTGTCGCCGACCGCAGTGATGCAGCTCTACAACGCGACGAAGTAAGCGCCCCGCGCAAGGCAGCGCGGGCGGCGCGGCGTCCCAGTACGCGCGCGACAACGGACCGCGCTGCCCGTCCGTCGACGGCGCGGCCCCCGACGCCAGTCCTCTCGAGGGCGCCGGCTTCGACGCCAGTTGACCGGCCGCCCCGAGCCGCCCGAGCGTTTCAATCCCGCAACCGCGAGCGCAGCGTGGCTCTGCCACGCGGAGCGAGGGGGCCCGGGGGGTGCGAGCGGCAGCGAGCCACCCCCCGTAAAATCAACCGCGAGCGCAGCGTGGCTCTGCCACGCGGAGCGAGGGGGGGCCCGGGGGGTGCGAGCGGCAGCGAGCCACCCCCCGTAAAATCAACCGCGAGCGCAGCGTGGCTCTGCCACGCGGAGCGAGGGGGCCCGGGGGGTGCGAGCGGCAGCGAGCCGGCGAACCGCGCTCCGTAAGATCAAAGCACGAAGTTGACCAGCAGCTTCTCTTCGCCGCGCAGGAGCTCCGTCGGGAACCGCCACTTCTTGAGGTGACTGCTGTAACAGTGGCGGACCTCGCGGGGCGCGCCGTCGGCGCCCAGGATCTGCACCAGCTCGACGGCGCCGTTGGCCCCGATCTCGAAGGCGGCGCCGAGCTCGAGCGGCGGGCCGCGGTCGGGATCCTCGAGGCAGTCACGAAGCTCGGGGGCCCGCTCGGCGGCAAAGGCCCGCAACGCCTTCGTGCGCTCCCCCTCTTCCATGGGTTTCCCGGCGGGCAACGGCATGAGCGCCGCGGGGGCTGCGCGCCCCGCCTTGGCATGCCGCGCGACGTGCGACGCGCCGATCGATCCGCCGCCCCCGCTCGCCGCAGCCGGCGCCACGCAGGCGACGGCGGGCGGACAGACGGCGGGCGCCGTTGTGACCGGCGGGACCGCCCGCCGGAGCGCCAGGAGGTAGCCGCCGCCGGCGCCGGCGCCGAGCAGCAGGATGGCCAGCCCCACCAGCGCCGGCCCCCGCGATCGACCGCCGCCGCGCCGGCTGGGCGCGCCGCCGCCGGAGTGGCGCAACCAGGCGGGGAGATTGGCCGAGCGGGGCGTTTGTGGCGGCATGGGCGTCTGCGTGCTCGCTCAGTGGCTCGTCGCCAGGGTGGCGACGCTGGCGCCGAGCTTCTGGATGGCGGCGGTGGGCATCGACCCGATCAGCTGGCAAAAATCCGCGCTCTGCCCGGTCCCGGGATTGGCCGCGTTGAGCGCCGCCATGAGCGGCGTGAAGTAGGCGTTCGGCGACGGGCCGATGTCGTCGAACAGATTGAGCGGGAATCCCGTCACGGCTGTGCACGTGGTCTCGAAGTCGGTCTGGCTCTGCCCTTCGGCGGTGGCGATCGCCACCTGCACCACCTGCGAGGGCGAGATCGTGGTGCCGCTCGAGAACGACAGCCAGGTGACGCCGCCGTTGCCGTCTGTGTCGAGGAAGATGTCCGTGGGCGAGCGGCCGTTGATGTTGCAGGCGTCGCTCGGCAGCGCGCAGCGCCGGGCGAGCGGCTGCAGGTAGACGACGATGAACAGATCGTGGGGGCTGTCGAAGAAGGCGCTGCGATCGATCCCGCCATACTGCGGCGGCAGCGCGAACGCGTTGAGCCCCTGTCCGAAGGCGATCAGGTTCTGCGCCTCGCAGTACTGGCCGTCGCCGTCGAAGTTCCCCGATCCGGCCAGGATCTGCAGCGCCAGAGGCAGGTCGGCGTCGTCGATGTTCGCCAGCGTCGGCGCGATGATCGGCAGCAGGTTCTGGTAGTTACCGAGGCCGGCGTCCGCCCCCAGGAGGCCGAGCAGCGCCAGCGCAGGGGGGGCGACTGGCTCGAGCTCGAGCCCGAGCCCTGGCGGCCGAGCAGCAGCCGCGGCCCGAACTGGTCGCCGTAGGTCGAGATGAGCCCCATGTTCGCGATCGAGAGCCCCCGCGATCCCAGGTAGCTCATGAGGCCGGTCATGATCCCGGCGTACTGGTTGGAGAGGTTCACCGATGTTTGCGCGAGGTTGGCGACGAAGAGAACGCTCGCCGTCAGCGGAGGTGGCTGCGGCAGCGCATCGGGGCGGACGGGGAACGGGATCGGGACGTAGATCTTCTTGGTCATCCCGCCGTCCGGGCTGGGGGGCGTGATGATCGTGCAACCGGCCCCCGCCGAAGCCGACGCCAACACCAGAATCAAGAGGAGCGATCGGGTCTTCATAGTGCCACCATCTTTCCCTTGTCCTTCGACGTTGCGGATCCCGTACCGGATTTGTTTCCACCCTCCGCCTGTGGCGCCTGCAGGCCACGGGCGCGCAGCGTCTGTCGCAGCGCCGCGTAGAGCGCGCGTCGGGCCTCGGCCGTCTCGCGCGGCGTCGGCGCGACGACCAGCGAGAGATCCTCCTCCAGGGCCGCGGCCACCGTCCGCGGAAGCGTCGCCATCGTACGCGAGGCGACGGTCGCCGAGGCGGTGCGCAGGAAGCGCGCCAGGATCTCCGTCGGGACCCCCACCACCGTGGCGCTCAGCACCTCCTCGGAGACCAGCTCGAACGACTGCTCGGTGATGAGCGCGGCCTCGACCGCGCGCGCCTTGACCGGATCGGCGCGGCGCATGGCGTCCAGGATCTCGGCCTGCTCGTCCATCGGCCGCTCCTCGACCAGCTCCACCGCCAGGTCGAGGTCGCCGGTCTGGCCCGAGTCGAGGTGGGCCTGCTCGATGGCCCGCGCCCGCAACGTCGCCGCCACGTCGAGCAGGTGCTCCTTGGAGAGCGACTTCGGCGAAGCGATGGCCGCCGCCAGCGCCGCGCGCTCGCCCGTGGAGCGCGACTCGAGATAGGTCGACCGCAGGTGCGCGGGCGCGTAGCGCAGCGCCGCCGCCCGGACGCTGGGCGGCTCGGGATCGAGCACCGCGGCCAGCCGCGCTGGAGAGACCCCGAGCAGAAACGCGAACTCCTGCTCGACCGGATCGTCGGCGCCGACCATCCGGTGTTTGAGGATGCGCCGGTGCAGCTGGTCGACGATCTCGCGCGTGTCCGAGCGAGGCCGTCCGTCTACGAGCAACGCCGCCGCCTCGCGCAGCGCCGAGGCGC
This sequence comes from uncultured Pseudomonadota bacterium, assembly GCA_963819375.1. Taxonomy (GTDB): domain Bacteria; phylum Myxococcota_A; class Polyangia; order Fen-1088; family Fen-1088; genus JADGRB01. Next base: position 2,029,765 of record CAWFVU010000002.1, read on the forward strand.
AGGCCGGATCGCCGCGGAGGTCCTCGACGACGCCGGGGCCGATGAGCTCGACCGCCACGGCGACCTTCTCGATCTGGTTTTCGCGCAAGAGCTCTCCCATCACGCGGCGGGCCAGCACCCGATCCTCGCGCAGCGCGCGACGGACCTCGGGGAGATGATCGACCGCCGCCTGTGCGCCGCCAGCGGCCGCCTCGCCACGCCGATCGGGGGCCTTCCCTTCCTGGATGTGGCGCCTGGCGCGCCGGTCGGCGAGCGTGCTCAGCAGGGCGAAGGTGAGCGCACCGATGAGGAGGCCCAGGATGCCGAGCGCGACGGCCACGATCCAGGGGATTCCGTGCGTCCCGTTGTCAGCGGTCGGCGGCGGCGCCGGCGGCGGGACAGGGTACGGCTGCGGCGCGGGCTGCTCGCGCTCACGCTGCGGGGCCGGTTGCGGCGGCGGATAGGGGTACGGCGGCATCTCGCGCTGTTGCGGCTGAGGCCGCGGCGTCGGAAAGGCGATCACGCTCTCGGTGATCTCGACGGGCACGTCCAGCATGTCGAGCTTGCTCTTGAGGAGATTCTTGAGGTCCTTGCGAAACTGCGCGGGGAGCTTCGAGTCGAGCGTCACGGCCACCTCGACCCGCTCCGCCACGAACTCGGTCCCCGGCGTCAGCTCCTCGAATCCGGGCGCCGCCCCGGCCGGCAGCGCGGTGGGGCGATTGACCCGGACGTCGACGTACTTGAGCTCGGCCTGACCGGGCGCCATCTCCTCGAGCACCGGGGCGATGCGCCGGGTAACCTGATCGCGCACGTTCGCCTCGAGCAGCTGCGCGTCGTTGCCGAACGGTGGCCGGCGCTCCGCACGCGCGGAGCCCACCGCCAACAGCGTCACGAGCGCCAGCGCGGCCGCCCCCATCCCGGTTCTCGTATTAGTGATGCGCATCATGAAACCACTCCCAGCTAGTGGACCCTAATCACGACCCTGCGATTTTCGGTGCGGGCGCGCGTCTGCGCGGCGGCATCGCCCTGGACGGGCGTGGCCGGTCGCGTATCGGCGTAACCCTGTGCGGAAAGCCGCTGCGGGCTGACCCCCGCCGCGGTGAAGGCCTTGAGCACGTTGATCGCCCGCGCCGACGACAGCTCCCAGTTCGAGTCGAACCGGCCCGTGTGGATCGGGACGTCGTCGGTGTGCCCCTCGACCGCGATCTGGTAGCGGTTGTCGATGGTGGGGAGCAACTTCCCCACCTTATCGATTGCGGCGTGGCCGGTCGGCGTGATGTCGGCCTGCCCGCTGTCGAACAGCAGCGCGTTCTTCAGCTCCATGCGCAGCCCCTCGTCGTCGACGACGGTCTTCACCTGCTGGGTCAGCCCCTGCGCCGCGATCACCGCGTCGATCTTCTCCTTCAGCACGTCGAGCGACGGCGGCGGCGCCTGATGCGAGATCGCCGCCGAGACCATCTCGAACTTGCGCAGGTTCACCTTCGACATCGCCAGCGCCAGGATCAGAAAGGCGAGCAGCAGGCTGACGACGTCGACGTAAGGGATGAGCCAGGAGGTGTCGTCCTCCTCGCCGTAGGCGAGCAGATCGCTGGCATCGGGGCTGCGACTCGGGCTCGCCTTGGCGGAGCGCTTGCCCCCTCCCGCGCCCCCCGCCCCTGGGCCTGTCTCGAGACCGATCACGCGGCCTCCGCGGCCGAGGGGGCGCCGCCGCCCGATCCGGCCAGCAGGCGCAGGTCGTAGAGCGACCGCCCCTCGGCGATGCTGGTGAGGCCGCGCTCGAGCAGGCGTGCCGACACCGACAGGTTGCGTCCATAGTTCTCGATCCGCTTGGCGAACGGCGACCAGATCGCATACGCCAGGATGAGGCCGTAGAAGGTGGCCAGCTGCGCGACCGCCATCGCCGGACCGAGCTGCTCGAAGTTTTTCAGGTTGATGAGCATGTTCACGAGGCCGACGATCGTCCCCATGAGGCCGACGGCCGGCGTGGTCCGGGCGAGAAAGCGGAACACCTCCTCCGCCTCTTTGACCTGCGACAGACGCGCGTACGACAGCGTCAGCACCGTCTCGCGCGCGTCGGCGCCGCCGCCCGGCTGCAGCAGCAGCGGGCCGACCTCGCGCAACAGCGGATCCTCGGCCTCGGCGAGCACCTTGGAGGCCTCGACCGTTCGGCTCTGCTTGAGCTCGCGTCCGAACCGATAGAGATCGGCGATCATCCGCGACTCCGCCCGCCGCGCGTTGTAGCGCAGCGCCTGGGCCAGGGTCACGATCCCCCGCCAGATCTCGCGCACGTCGTGCCCCACCAGCAGGATCGACGGCGGCGCGCCCAGCAAGAGGATGAGCGCCGCGGGGTGAAAGAAGCCGGTGAACCCGTTCGGCATGTGGCTGCGCGTGGAGACCAACGTCGCCCACAACCCCGCCAGCCCGATGATGATGTGCATCTTCCCTTTCTACTTTCCGAGGCGCTGAAGCGCCTCCAGCACCGCGAGGTTGAACGGGTTCAGCCGCAGGGCTTCTTGCCAGGCCTCCCGCGCCAGGTTCTTGTTGCCGAGGCGCTCGTAGAGGGACCCCTTCATCGAGAGGATGTGCTCGTCGTCGGGGTACTGCTTCTCCAGATCGACCAGCTCCACCAGCCCCAGCTCGTAATGGCGCGTCCGATAGAGATCCTTCACCCGCGCCAGCGTGAGCAGGTAGCTCGCCTTCGCGACGGGCGGCGTCCCCGCCGCGCCGGGGACCCTGTCGGACGATCGGGCGGCCTTTCGAGGACCTTCGCGATCGGGCGGGTGGCCCCCCCCTCCTCGACGGCGTCATCCGGCCCGGGGGCGTCGGTCTTGGCGCGCTCGGCGGCCGCCATGTTCTCGGCCATGATCTCCCGGTCGGCGGCGGTCGCCGTGGCCATGTCGATCGACATGGGCGCCGCCGGCTTCCCGCTGAGCGGCACCTTCACCTCGTAGGCGGTCGCGATCTCCGGGAGCTGAATCTCCCAGTCGCGCACCCCGTCGGTCATCCGCACCACGTAGCGGCTCCGACCCGACTCGCCCGAGGCGGTGTACGGCGACCCGCGCAGCAGATCGGGCGGCACGCGCACGTCCGCCGGCACGGCGCCGCCGCTCGCGCAACCCGCGCCAGCCGCGAGAACGACGGTCGCCAGGAGGGCGGCCCTCAAGGCAACCGCGCCGGACAGACAATGGAAACCGGTCTTGGACATGGAGTTCACCAATTGAGCGCCACCCGGAGTCGGAACCCCAGGCCTCCCAGATCGTAGCTCGAATACGTGGTGGGGAAGACGTACATGAGCCCACCCTCGAAGGAGAGCCGGTACTTGAGGTGCAAATCGAGGCCGCTCTCCAGGTAGAACGTGTTGCCCTGGTTGCCGGTGAACATGCCACCCGCCTCGCCATAGGCCCACAGCTCGGGCTTGTTCAGGTTGGGCGCCGACAGATCGTGCGAGTAGTAGGCGCCGAGCAGGATCGAGTTCAGGGCCTGCGGCTGCTTGCTGGTGCTGGGCGGGCCGGTGGTGAAGATGCCGGCGCTGATGCCGAACAGGCTCCCCTGGTTCTCGCCGAACTTCTCGTGGAACCGCAGCGACACGTTGGCGCCGACGATGTCCCCCGTCGGCCCCTGGTAGCCCATCTGCAACATTCCGAGCGACGCCGCGTAGCCGTAGCTGGGGCGCCCGGCGATCTTCTGCTCCAGCTCGGCGGCCCGTTCGGCCCGCGTCGGGATGTGCTGCCCCGTGCGCAGCAGCGCCGTCATCGTCCCGTCCGAGCGGTAGGCGTCGCTCCAGACCACGTTTCCGTCGGAGGCGCGGAACACGCTCGCCTCCATCCAGATGACGTTCTGGTCGGGGCTGAAGGTGAAGTCGAGATCCATGAAGGTCTTGATGCCGGTGGTCTCCCCCACCCGCCGCAGGTCCTCCTGCTTGACCGCGCCGAGGGTGATGACCCAGCTGCCGTTCTCGACCCGCGACCGCATCGCCTCGCACTCGACGCAGAGGCTGATCTTGACCGCCGTCGCGTTGAGGAGGCGCGCGGTCAGCCGGGCCTCCAGCGTGTGCGCGAACTCGGGACGCAGGTTGGCCGACACGCGCACGAGGCGGATCGCCATCGGCGACAGCAGGTTGGGATCCTCGAGCGCGAGCTTGCGGGCGATCTCGTCGATGATGTCGTCGACCAGCTCGAAGAAGTCGATGTTGTCGCTGGAGCGCCGGATCAACTCTTCCATCTGGCTCGGCGAGGCGGGCTTGGGGGGCGCGGGCGGCGGCTCGGCTTGCACGCGCGCGCCGCCGATCCCCGCGCCCGAAGTCGACCGCACCGGCACCGGCGCCCGGACCGGCGCTGGCGCCCGGACCGGCGGCCCTGGCGGCGGAGCGGCGGGATCGTAAGTGGCCTGACGACGCCGGGGGTACTCGGGGTCGACCCGCTGAGGAACCTCGCCTGTCTGCGTCTGGGCATCCAGAGCCGAGCCGCGCGGGCTCGGGGCGCCTGTGGTCGGCGGCTTGTGGGTGCGGGCCGCCCCCTCTACCTCCGTCTGCGAGTAGGTACCGGGAGCGGCGGGCGCGGCGCCACCGTTCGGGGCGGCGGGCGCGGCGCCACCGTTCGGGGCGGCAGGATCGTCCGCCCAGGCGGCCCCCGCGTGGACCTGCAGAACCGCCAACGCAACCGCGGTCAGGAGGACGCGCCTGGCGTCGCTAGAACGCATAACCCACCTGGAAGCGGACGCCATTCCGATCGGCGTGGAGGCTGCTGCTGAGCGCCGCATCCAGCTCCGCATTGGGCGTCTTCTTGTCGTCGTTCAAGCTCGCTCCCGTGTAGAACGTGTATTCGAACACGTATTCGATGCTCATCCGGAAGGACCGGAACCCAAACGCGAGTCCCGCGCCGAGGCAGGCACTGTTGGCGCGCCCCGTTCCGGGGAGGTACCCAGAGCCGCTGTTGCTGTACAGCGCGAGATTGGAGCTCATGAAGGAGAGCCCCGTGTCGACGAAGGGGGTGAGGTCACGATCGAGCAGATACCACCGACCGCGCAGCCCATACGCCGTGCGTCCGCAGTTGGAGGTCGTGGCCCCCCCGGCATCCTGACAGGAGATCGGACGCCATCCGAGCCAGACCCCCAGCTCCGCATGGCGGAGAAAGTCCCAAGAGAAGCCGAGGCCATAGCTCGCCAGTCCCGTCCCGAAGAACGCCTCGAACGCCAGCGGCCGGGTGACGCGCCAGGGTTGGGTGGCGTCGATCCACTGCTGAATGCGCGCTTCCCGCGTCAGCTCCTGGGTGGCGACCTGTTGGCTTCGGTCGGCGGCGAGGCGGTCCTCGAACCGTTGGAGGCGACAGGCCCGGCGCAGGTTCTCCGCGGCCGGGGTGGTGTCGGCGATGTCGAGCGCCCGCGCCCCCTCGCAGGGGTCCTCCGGCTGCTGCTGAACGAGCGACTGCGCCCGCGCGCCGCCGGCGCCGACGACCGCGAGGACGACGGCCAGGGAGAGGGCCAGCGTCAACGTCCAGCCGGTCACGAGCCGCCTCCCGTCCAGGCGACCCGGAAGCTGCCCGGCCAGCGTCGCAGCGACGAGGGGGTCGGATCGGCGCCGTGCCGGGGGACGAACACCAGCGGCCCGGTCTCCTCCAGCGCCGACGTCAGGTCGATGGCCGGCGGACGCACGTCGTAGCTGCGGCCGATCAGGATCTCGCCGAGCAGGATCGGTCGCCGCGCCGACCCGACGGTCTCGGCGTAGGCCCGCGCCCCTGACCTGAGGTGAGCGCTGGCGGCGCGGTAGAGCGTGGTCAGCTCCTCGTCGACCGGACCCCGCCCCGCTTCATCGAGGTGGCGCTTGAGCGTCGCGACGAGCGTGCTGAGATCGCTCTGATCGTCATTGTCGACCAGCGCCGGCAGCGCGTCGCGCGCCACGACCAGAAGGGCGCGCTGCCAGTCGACCGAGCGCTCGGCCCGCAGCTTGGTCCGGTGCCCCTCCGCCTCGGCCGAGGCGATCAAGGCGCCGTCGCCCGCCGTCGTGGTCGCCGCTGCCGTGCTCGCCGCTGCCGCGGCCGTCGTTCCTTTCGCCTTCGCGTTCACCTTCACCTTAGACGGCGACGGGCGCGCGGCGGTCTCTTCTTGACCGGCCAGCAGCAGGAAGGTCCGCGCGAACTCGGCCCGCGCGCCGGCCCGGGCGGCGGCGACAGACTCGTGCGCCAGGTGCTGCAGCCGGCGCTCGGAGTCGGTGTCGTTGTCGTAGAGCCAGCCGAAGGTCGCCATCGCCGAGGCATACGCGCCAGCGCCCAGCGCCATCTCGGCGAACGCCTGGGCGCGGGAGAGCCGCTCGCGCGGGGGGCCGAGCGCCTCCAGCATCTCCATCGTCTCGGACGAGACCGGCGACGCCTCCAGGGTGCGCAGCGCCATGTCCATCATGGCGCCGAGCGCCGGATCGGCCTCCACGTCGGCGTGGCCATGCCGGTGCAGCGCCTCCCGCGCTTCGGCGAACAGCTCGGCGCGACGGCCGGCGCGCGCGTGCGCCTCGACCTGACGGAAGGCGATGTAGCGGCCAATCGGATCGTCGCCGTGGGGCGGCGCGCCCAGGATGGCCACGGCGTCGTCGGGCCGCTTGGCCGCGACCAGCCGATCGGCGAGCAGGAGCGCCAGCGAGCGACGGACCGAGGCCGGCAGGTCGAGCCGAAACGCCGCGCGGGATTTTTCCATCGCCAGGTTGGGAGCGACCGCCGGATCGCTGATCGCCGCCAGGGCGTCGATGAAGATCGCGTCGGATCGTTCGCGCAGCGCGAGCACATTGTCGCGCGCGCCGCCGACGGCGTCGAACCGGGCCAGCGTCGCGACGGCCGGAGCGGCGCGGCCGTGCGCCATCTCCAGCACCGCCGCCTGCAACAAGAGCGGCGCCGTCGCCGGATGCTCGGGCGGCAACAGGCCGGCGGTCCCCGCCACCAGCGCGATCTCCGCGTCGGCGGCTGGCGCCGACGTCATGGCCGGCGCCGGCGGAGAAGGAATCGGATTGGCGAGGGGGCAACGGGTCACGAGCACGGGAACCGGTTGTTCGTCGTTCCAGTGCTCGCTCTCGACGGGCCAGGTGACTTCGCTTGTCACTTGGGTTGTCCTTGGGGTCGGGCCTTTGGCGCCGGGGCCGTTCGCCCGCCCGTCGGAGCGCGCCATCGCCCGGCCGGCCTTCGGAGGCTCGGGCCGCGCGCGCGAGAGCCGCACCCGTTCGATCTGGACGAGGCGCCGCAGCTGCGCCCAGGGGTCGCGCAGCGGGAGAGCGGCGGGAGACACCTGCGGAACGCGCGCCAGCGGCTCACAGCGCAGCAGCGCGAGCATCTCGGACCAGAAGTCGAGCGCGCTGTCGGGCTGGCCGCGCTCTCGATCGGCGAGGGCGGTCAGCGCCACCTCGGCCGTCGCCAGATCGCCGCGCCAGACGGCCTCGCCTGTCTCGGTGAGCAGACGTTCGCGCGAGACGACGGCCGGCACCTCTGCGCCCACCCAGGGCGCGGGCGGCGCGGCCAGATGTCCGTTGGCGTGCCCCGCGCACGCGGTGCCCGACGCGAACCCGACGGCGAGAGCGAGCATCGGGACCGTGGAGCTGTAGCGGGGAACGCTCACAGGGTCCCTCCGGCGCCGAGCGCCGGCAACGCGCCCCAGACCCCGATGGTGGTTCCGGAGCGCGACTCGAAGTCGAGGGTGACGGCGGCGTCCAGCCGGACGAAAAACCTCGGCGTGAGAAAGACCAGAAAGCCCAGCCCGGCGTCGGTGGACGGGCCAATCTCGCCTCCGTTGTCGTGGATCCCTGCGTGGAGAAACGCCTGCGGCTCGAAATGGACCACACCGCCGAGGCCGCCCACCATCAGCTTGCCGTAGCCGATCGAGTAGCGCGCGCCCACCATGGCGCGCCCGCCCGGCGGGTGGCTGTCGGGCACGAATCCGGTGTGCATCTCGACCTGCTCGGCGGTGGCGTCGAGCGAGCTCCAGTCGTACGCCAGCTGCGCCTCGAGGCCGAGCGACTCGAGGACGTAATACGTGGCACCAGCCCGCAGGCCAGGGCTGTTGTAGAAGTCGCCCCGCGAGAGATACTCGAAGCCGCCGTAGAGCTGGACCTGCTTGGCCTTGAGCGCGAACCGCTGCTGGACCCGGACCGCCGCCTCCGGCCGCGGGGCCGGTTCTTGAATCGCGCTCGCCGACGCGGCTCTCACCGGCGCGGGGGATGAAGCGGAAGCCGGCAACGGTGACGGCGAGGGTGACGACAACGCCGACAATTGCGAGCGTGATGGCGACGCGGGCGTCGGCGCCGCCGGCGGCAGCGTGGCGCCCGACGGCGCCGCGTCGGCAGCGAGAGCCACCGCCCCCCACGTTCCAAGGACGATGATCGCCGCCAACGCCAACGCGGAACCGAGCCGGAGCATCAGTTCGTCTCCGAGCAGAACGTGCTCGTCGCCCAGGACGTCGCGCCGGTTCCGTTGGTCGCCACGAACGGGTGGTCGCAGTAGGCGGTGCAGATCTCGAAGTCGACAGACGCGCTCCCCGCCGCGAACGAGGGGCCTGGCTTCTCGATCTCTGGCAACAACGAGACGAAGTAACCGGGAGGGTCGGACGCCTGGATGGCCCAGCTCTGGCCGTAGAGCCGGCGTCCGGACGAGATGTCGACCGGTTGAATGAAGGGGGTCGCGTCGCAGATCTTGAAAGAGCTCCCGTCGTACGTGGCGACGTCGTCAGGCGACAGCAACGGCACGGGGACGCTCTGGTCAAAGATCTGGCTGGTGTAGGGAAGGTTCTGCGAGGCGTACATGGCCAGCGTCATTTCGAGGGTCGGATCGTCGACCGATAGCCAGGTCGTCGACTTCCACCAGCCGGGTCCCATGGCCATCGCCAGGCCCGGGTTGAACAGCCACGAATACGTCCGCAGGTTGTACGGCGCAGGCGCCGTCAGCCCGTTGAAGAGGACCTTCAGCGAATCGTTCATCGACGGCGGCAGCGGGATGTTCTGGTTGTTGAAGTATAAGAAGTGAAACTGCTGGTACGTCTGGGGGTAGTTCGAGACCGCCTGCAAGACGGCAGCAGCCATGGCCGTCGGGTCCGGCAGCGCCCGGCCGTCGCCGAACTGGGAGCAGTTGGGCGCGCTGCCGGTCGCGGCGGGGTTCTTCGCGATGTTGATGGTCGGCAGCTTCGTGTACACCCCGGTCATCTGCATGTACTTGTCGACGAGCTGCTCGATTTTCAGCAGGGCCGCGTCGCATCGCTCGGAGACCCCGACCTCGAGGTCGAAGACGATCTGATAGATGACCGGCGACTGCTCGACCGGCGGGGTGAACGTCTGGTGCATGTCCACCACCTGGGGCAGCGTCGCGAGACGCCCCTGCGCCACGCTTGGACAATAGCCGCTCTGCAAACAGCCATTGTTGTCCACGGCAGACGCTCCCCCATCCGCCGGGGTCGGCCTGATGCCGACGCAGTAAAGTCCGGCGTCGCTGAGCGGCTGGTCGGGCGGAAAGGTGTACGCCGGGGCGTCGAGCGGTGAAAAACTGACGCTCGTGGGTACAGAATCTGCCACACACAGCCCCTTGGTCGGCCACATCGTCCGCTCATAGGACCGCGCGTAGACGTACGGCGGCTCAAAGACCACGGTGTCCGTGAGGGCGACGTGGACCTGATCGTTGGTGAGTTGGAAAAACGGCGCCACGCTGAGGGTTTGGTCCTCCGTCCTCGAGGTGGCCAGCTCCCCCGGCAGTGTCCCATAGGTGGCGTGCATGGCGACGACCGGATTGGGGTAACGCGCGACGGGGTAGAGGCCCGGCACGACATACTGGAAGCAGGTCCCCCCGTCGGCGTCGGCGCAGGTCGAGGCGCCCCCGGGAAACAGCGACTGCGAAAAATCGATGGGCTGATCGTCGTTCTCGCCGAGAATTTGAAAGTGCAGGTCATCCCCGACCGCCGCCGTCGAGGAGATCCTCCAGCGCACGATCGTTATGTCCTCTTGGGAGCTGTAAACCAGTTCGACTTTCTGCGGGGTGTAGGGCGAGGGAACGAACAGCACGTCGCCGCAACCCACGGAAAGCACGCTCACGGCCAGAAGCACAGACGCGGCCAATGCACGGCAGCGGGAGGGCCTAGGTGGTTGGCACGACCCGCGATTCAATTGGCGTGATCCTTGCTGTGCGATGGGGTTAGGGGCGGGCATGGACAGGTTGAGTTGGTTGCCCCGGGCGCGAGTCAGGCAATATTCGTGCTCAGTAAAGCACCACTTGGCGGCACTAATGAAACGGGTACGCTTGGTGATTGTCCCTCAAATTTGTGAAACCATGATCAGAATGTCGCGTTCGAGGTCGGCGGCGGCTCTGCTCTTGACTCTCGCGTTTGCGGGTGTGCTCGCCGGTTGCTGCGGCGGTGCCCAGTCCCATAAGTGCGACTTTACTTCTTTAGACAGTCAGAAAGATGCGGGGAGCGACGGGCCCATGATGTGCGGAACGGCGGGGCTCTGCCAGGCGGGGGACGTCTGCTGCTACCAAAAGATCGCGCCGTACTTCAGCTGCGTCCACCTCGCAGACTTCGGCCCGGACCAATGCGAGAAGCCGCCCTCGATGGCCCCCGAGTGCGAGGTGCCCAAGGATTGCGACGGCGGAAAGGTCTGCTGCTTCCAGACCGCGGGCGTGCCGGCGCTCAACTGCCAGCCGACCTGCCAGGGGGCGGCCAACTATCAGACCTGCGTGACGGACCTCGACTGTCCCACGCAACAGTCGGGCTCCTGCGCCCTCTACGCCGGCGGGCCCGACGCGGGCTACGCGATCTACCTCTGCCCGCCGCAGCCGTGACGGCCGGGGCCGCCAGGCCCTGGATGGCCTTCGCCGCCTGCGGCGCCATCTGGGGCAGCACGTTCCTCGTCATCAGCATCGGCAACGACACGCTGGCGCCCGTCTGGGCGGCCACCCTCCGCCTCACCCTCGCGGCGCTGTTGCTCGGCGCCTGGACCCGCGCGCGGGGGCGCGCGCTCCCCCGGGGCGCGGCCCTGCGCGCGGCGCTTGGCTACGGCGTCGCGCAGTTCGGCCTCAACCTTCCGCTCCTATACTGGGGCGAGAAGATGGTCCCGTCGGGCCTCTCCGCCGTCGTCTTCGCGACCATCCCGCTCACGAGCGCGCTCATGACGCGCGCGCTGGGGCTCGAGCGCCTGACGTCGGCGAAGGTGGTGGGTGCCGTGGTGGCGTTCGGGGGCGTCGCGGTGCTGTTCTCGTCGACGCTGCAGGCCCGCGCCGCGCCCGTCGGTCTCGCGGCGATCTTCGTCGGCGCGACGGCCGCCAGCCTGGGCACGGTCCTGCTCAAGCGAGGGCCGCGCCAGGATCCGTTCGGCGCGAACGCGGTCGGGTGCGCGATCGGGGCCCCGATCGCGGCCGCGATCAGCCTCGCGCTCGGGGAGTCTCACGCGCTCCCCGCGACCTTGAGCGCCGCCTGGCCGCTCCTCTACCTGACCGTCGCCGGCTCGCTCGGCGCCTACGTGCTGATGTCGTGGCTGCTCAACCACTGGTCGGTCACGCGCACCGCCTACGTCACGGTGATCGTCCCGGTGATCGCCCTCGCGCTCGGGGCGGTCGTGCGCCACGAACGGCTGGCGCCCGCCAACCTGGGCGGCGCGGCACTCGTCCTCGCAGGCCTGTTGATCGGCATGCGCCCCGAGCGGGCGCTCGCCGCCTGAGCCGCCTCCCGGCGGTACGTCGATGCGGGCGGCCGAGGCACGAATTCAGGCTCAGCCTTAGGACTCCTGGCGCGACAGCGATCTCACCTTCTTCGAGATGAAGCGACCGGTCTTCGCAGGCCCTCAGCCGTCGGAGAGGGGCCGTTTCTCGCTCATCGAAGGCGATCCGCTGTTCGAGCTGCAGCGCGCGGCCCACCTGGCCGGCGGCCGCCATCGGGTCCTGCCCCGAGCGCTGGCGCTGGCTCTCGTCGGGTACGTGCCACCGCTCGTCCTGGCGCTCGGCTTCGGCGCGGCGCGCGGCGCCCTCGTTCCGCTTCACACCCGCTTCTTGCTGGCGATCCCGATCCTGCTCTGGGCGGAGGGCTTCGTCGACAGCCGCGTGCAGAGCGCCGTGGCCGGCTTCACCGAGCGCGGGCTCGTCAAGCCGGCCGACCTCCCTCGCTTTGCGTCGATCGTGGCGGAATCGGAGCGGCTCCATCATTCGGTCCGGATGGCGGTCGCCATCGTCGCGATCGCCTTCGGGATCTCCAGCCTCGGCGGCCTCGTGGGCCTCACGCCGCACATAAGGGTGGACGCGACGGCGCAGACGACGGCGCTCGACTGGTGGGTGGCGTTTCTGAGCCTCCCGCTGTTTCGGATCGTGCTCTTGCAGTGGGTCTGGCGCTGGGTGGTCTGGGCCATCTTGATGGCCCGCACGTCGCGCCTCGATCTGGCTCTCGAACCGGCCCACCCGGACCTGGTCGGAGGGCTCGGGTTCCTCGAGCAGGCGGCGATCTCGTTCCTCTGCCTCCAGGTGGCGACCGGGACGGTGGTCGCCGGCCGACTGGCGGCGAAGCTGCTGCCGGTCCGACAGGAGATCGCCGGCTTCACCGTCATCACGCTGGCGATGGTGCTGGGACCGCTCGCTCTCTTCTCGCGCCAGCTCTTCCGCGCCAAGCGCCGCGGGGAGCTCACCTACGGCGAGCTGGCCAGCCGCCACAATCGACTCTTCGGTCGGCGCTGGTTCGGGCCAGAGAGCCCGGAGCTGCTCGGCGATCCGTCCTTCTCCTCGCTGGCCGATCTGAGCAGCAGCTACGGCTCGATCAGCCGCATGCGCCCCTTGCCGATCGGGCGTCTGTCGCTGGTCCTCCTCCTGGTGGTCTGCCTCGCGCCGGCGGTCCCGGCTCTCCTCGCCGGCGTGCCGCTGAACGACATGCTCGTGCGGGTCGTGAAGTCCGTGCTGCTCTGACCGCTCAGACCGCGCGGTCGAGGACGGACGCAATCGTCTGCTTGGGGACGGCGCCCCGGATCTGCTCCACCACCAGCGGCCCGCGAAACAGGATCATGGTGGGGATTGCCTGGACGGCGAAGCGGGACGCGGCTTGCGGATTTTCGTCGACGTTGAGCTTGGCGATCTTCACCTTCCCGGCGCGCTCTGCCGCCAGCGCCTCGAGCACCGGCGCCACCGCGCGGCAGGGTCCGCACCAGGGGGCCCAGAAATCGACCAGCACCGGGAGGGGCGAGTCCTCGACCTCTTTCTTCCAGCTCGCGTCGGTGACCGCGACCGGACGGCGCGGAAAGATCTTCTCCTTGCAGCGACCGCAGGTTGGATCGTCGCCGAGTCGCGCGCGCAGGACCCGGTTCAGGCTGCCGCACGCGCTGCAGGCAGTGACCACCGATGCGTCGTCGTCGTTCACGCGCCCCTTGTAAGCACCGGGGGCTCGACGTCTATCGGTCGGCGCCGCCGTCGGCGGGCCCGGCCGCGCCCCCGGCGATCCAGGCGGCGACAAGCGCGGTGACGCAAGCAGGGAGCGGATCGGGAAAGAGATCCGTGCGGGGCATCTGAGAGCCGGAGCAGGGCGCAGGGTTGGTGAGCTTCTGGTAGAGGTAGCTGGCGCTCGGATTTCCAGGCACGACCAGCGTTCCGCCGCACGCCTCGGGGGACGGAGCCGGCTGGTTCACCAGATTGGCCGAGGAGACGCCCGGCCGAAGATCGAGGTCGTTCCCCGCGCCGTGACAGACGATGCAGTTCTGGGTGAAGATCGCCTGCACGACGTCGTAGGTGACGGGGGAGCTCCCCGCCTCGACCTCGGCGCAGATCGCGGCGCGCGGATCGGTCGCGAGCGGCGCATCCCGACCGGCGTCAGGCCCTGACGCTCCGCCGCCGCAGGCGACACTGACGCAGAGGAGAGCAACGACGCCGACGCCGACGCCGACCCGCGACCGATCAGTCTGCGTGACGACGACCTGACGCCGCGAGCCCGGCGCGCGCGCTGCGCCGGACGCGCTCCGATGGATCACCGAGCGCGCTGCCGAAACGCATGTCAGCGGCGGTGAGGTCTCCCGCGCGCAGAAGCAGCCAGCCCAACATGACGGACGCCTCTCCGGCACGATCCGACCTCGGGTAGAGGACCAGGAACCGGGAGAGCGCCTCCTGCGCTTCCGCCAGACGCTTCGCCCGGTCGAGCGCCACGCCCTTCCAGAAGGAAGCGTCCTCGGAGAGCGCGTTGTCGTTTCGCTCGGCGGCCGCTCGTCCGAAGGCCTCGGCCGCGGCGTCGAAGTCATTGGACCGGAGCGCGCTCCACCCACGGGCGAACGCGATCTCGACGTTCGCCCGCGATTCGCGGGCGGAGGTGGAGGTGACCGCCACCCGGCGGCTCGCGCGCGGTACCGCCTGGCGGAGCTCCGCCGGACCGGGCGAAGCCGGACCGGGCGAAGCCGGACCGGACGCCGCGACCTGGCCCTGCGCGGGCGGCGGGGATCGCTCGCCGGGACCCCGGGTCCTGACGCCGTGTAGCTTGCCGCCGCCGGCCGGCGCGGCGGCCTCGACCAGCACCGGCGCGGCGCGGGTCTTGATTCGCCAGGCCGCCGCTGCGATGCCGGCGCCGGCCAGCACGATGGTCGCGGCGAGCAGCAGCCGCTGCCGTCCCTGGGTGGCGAGAGCGCGCGTTCGTCTCGTGCTCGTCCAGCCGATGTTGCCCACGTGACCGGCGCTGCCGACGCCGGCGCTGACGCTTGCCAGAAGTGCCGTGCGCAGCTCCTCGTGGCGCGCTTCCGACAGGACGGGGACCGGGAGCTGCCTGGCGATCGCCAGCAGCTCGCGCTCGGTGCGGAGGCGGCGCACGTCGGCAGGCGACGTGCTCACGAATGCCCCTCCTCGACCAGGGCGCCGAGCGCGCGACGCGCCTCGTGGACCCGTCGGTAGAGCGTCCCTTCGGGGATCTGCAGCACCGCGGCCGCCTCTCGCCCCGAAATGTCCTCGAGGTCGCACATCACCAGGGCGACGCGGAGATCGTGCGGGAGCGCCGAGACCGCCTCGCGCATCCGCAGCACGAGCTGGTGCTGCTCGAGAGAATCGTCGGGCCGGCCCGCGGGCTGGGTCGGCAGCCTCGCCAGGCGCTCGAGGGCCGACCGGCGCCGGACCTCATCGCGCACATGCCGTCGCGTCACGTTGGCCGCGATGGCGAAGACCCAGGTGCGCACGAGGGCCGTCCCCTTGAAGGTCGCCGCGGAGGCGTGAATCGCGATGAACGTCGCCTGAACGAGAATCCTCCAGCTCCTCGACCTGGTTGCCCGCCATGCGGGAGAGGAATCGCCACACGTGAGGCGAGAGGCAATCGTAGAGGGCGCCGAGCGCCGCGCCGTCGCCGAGCGCGCAGGCGGCCAGCAGCGCCTCGTCCGACATCTCGACGGGGAGCCCGTCGACCCGGCGAAGCGGGACCAGCTTCCCCCGCGCTCCGTTTTTGGCGCCGTCGTTCATGGGACTCCGTAGCGAAGACCGAGCGAGGCCAGCCCGTATGCGCGCGGCTCGCCCGGGAGCATGACGCCGTCGATCACGAACGGCGCGGGATGGGCGAACAGCGAGAGGCTGAGGCCGAGGCCCCCCTCGACCGACCAGTGCCGCGACACCGCGAGCGACGCGGCGAGGTGGACGCCGGCGCTCACGTCGCCGTGGTCGAATTCGTTGTCGTCAATCATCTGGGAATGCGCGCCGAAGCCGCCCATGTGGATCCAGCCGACACCCAGCTCGACGCCGGGCCGAAAGGCGAGACGCCCGCGCGAGAACGGGAGGTCGAGGGAGACGGCGACCTCGCCGGCGTCGCGTCTGTGGAGCACGTTCGCGGACTCGTCGCTGGCGTCGAGGTCGTGCCAGAAGCGCAACAGGGTGCCGAGGCAGATGGGTCCGAGGGTGACGCAGCCAGAAAGAGACAGGCCCGCCCAGGCTGAGTCATCGGAGCCAGCCGCCATCTCCGTCGCCACGAGCAGGGTGACGCCGTGGGCGGCCGGATGCGCCTCGGACACCGCGGCGGCCTGCGCGACGACCGCGGGCGCCGGCGCCTGGGTCGCCCCCCGTGCCAGCGGCTCACCTCCGCCCTTTCCATACCTGCTGTCCCCGTGGCTGTCGTCGCTGCCGTCGTCGTTCCCTCCCTGCGCGCCGTTGCCTCCGCCGGAGAGCACTTCCCCCTCGGGGAGCAACGGCACCAGGAGGTCGACGCCGGTTCTCGACTCGATGACCGCTGCGGCGGCGAACACGTCGCTGACCGTCCGCCGGGTGACGCGCCCATAGGCGTCGATCATCATCAGATTCAGACCCGTCTCGTGTTCGCTCACCGTCACGTCCTCCGCGACGCATCCGGGCGGAGGCGTCACGTGAACTCCGGCCCGGGCAAGCTCAACCGTGATCGCCGTTCGAACCTGCTCCGGACCGTGCACGAGGACGGCGGGCAGACAGTCGGCGGCCGCCGCGGAGCGCGCCGCGACGAAGGCCAGTCCCCCCGCCATGAATGCCGTCGCCAGGCGACGGCTGACGGGAGCGCTCCACCCCATGTTCCTTTGGTGCCCGCGGCGACGAAATCCTTCACCGCCGCGCGAAACTTTCGCCCTCCCGGCGAAGAAGTGGCCCCGGGCGGCAACCAAATCAGCATCATGAGCCCCAGTCCCAACCGTCGGCGCGTCCTGCAGGTCATCGGCTCCTCCGCGGGGCTGGTCGCGGTGGGGGGCCTCGCCGCCTGCCAGCAGACCGGCTCGCCCCCGACCGGTCCGGTCAGCGGTGGCAACGTCTCCGCTCTCCAGGTCGGTGCACTGCTGGTGATGTCCAACATCGCCGTCGGGCTGGACGGTCAAGGGGTTTATGCCATGTCGGCCGTCTGCACCCACGCCGGCTGTCTCATGGACGATGGAGCGCGCACGATCGCCGCCGGCCTCGACTGCCCCTGCCACGGCTCCAAGTTCGACGGCAACGGCGCGGTCACCAGTGGGCCGGCCCGCGATCCCTTGCAACACTACCTCGTCACGATCGCCGCCGACGGTTCGCTCACCGTGGACGGCAGCCAACCCGTGAGCGCCAGCGCCCGCACCCCCCTGCCCTGACGGGCCGTCGCGACGAACGCCGGCCCGAGCGGACGAGCTCCTCGCTCACGGGAGGTCGGCCTTCCGCTCGACCTTCAGCTCGTAGGGATCGTCGAGGCCCTGCAGCGGCTGCGCCTTCGCGTCGACGCCCGGTGGGAGCTTGCGGGCGATCCCGATCAGCACCGGCGTCCCGACATGCGCCTCGACGGCGAACTCTTCGGTCCCGCCGGCGCCGTGCTTGTCAATCGGCCGCTTCCCCGCGGGCTCGTTCATCAACACGAGGTCGACGCCCGACGGCGCGCTGACCGATCCGGTCAACGTGCCGTCGTGGTCGACGGTGATCGCGAACCAGTCCTGATCGTCGGCGCGACCCAGATAGCCACGCAGGCGCCCCGGCGCCCGCAGCGGCGTCGCCGCGGCCGGCCAGTCGTTGGGCTCGATCTCCCACCCCCCTTGCGGAGGCCCCCAGCGCACCGTCAGCGTGTAGGGATCGGCCACCTCCTCGATCGGCTTCGTCCCCTGGATCCAGACCTCGCGCACCGCCAGGTAGGCCTCTCCGGGTCCGATGGTGGTCGGCTGCAGCCACTCGCCCCAACCGGGGCCGTGCTCGTCGCTCTTGGCGACGCGGCGCCCTGCGGCGTCGTAGATCTCCAGCACCAGATCGACGCTCGGGATCCCTTCCAGCCGCGCGTCGACCGCACGAACGCCCTTGCCCGCCGGGACGCGAAAATAGTCGACGTCTCCGTGACCGTCGGCGTTCAATTTCCCAATCGTTCCGCGCAGCGGCGCGCCCATCGGCAGGAGGTTGGCGTACCCCGGCGTGTTGTTGGGCTCGCGCTCGACGAGCTCGGCGCGTTCACCGCCGAAGCGGGCCCACAGCGCCACCCCGCCGCCGAGCGCGGCGACCGCGGCCAGCGGGAGCAAGAGGCGGGTCATCAGGCGGCGGCGCCGCAGCCCCCATTCGTAGTCGTCGACGTCCGAGCGCCGCAGCCAATCGCCGTAGCCGACGATGTCGGAGTCGTCGATCGGGACGGTGAGCGCGTCGGCGCGGCTGACCGGCACCGGGTCGAGCTCGGCCGGCGACGGCGGCGGCGACAGCGACGAAGAGGACGACGACGAGAACGACGCGCGCGCGCCCGCGCCGAGCTCGCTGAGCGCGCGCTCGAGATCGTCGCGCATCTCCAGGGCCGAGGCGTAGCGGTCCGAGGCCGCCTTCTCCATCGCCCGCAGCACGATCCGATCGGCCTCGGGGGGGAGCGCCCGCTCGGGCGCGCGCGCGCACGGGGGGACGAGCTCGTCGGTGAGGTGCTTGGCGAGCACGCTCATCGGCGACGGCGCGTCGAACGGCGGCACGCCGGTCAGCACGCGGTAGAGGGTGGCCCCGACGCTGTAGAGATCGGCGCGCGCGTCGAGCGGCTCGCCGCGCACCTGCTCGGGCGCCATGTAGTACGGCGTCCCGATCACCTGGCCCCCCGAGCTGACCGACGAACGCTCGGAGTCGGTCGCGCGCTCACGCAGCTTGGCCAGGCCGAAGTCGAGGATCTTGAGGTGCTCCGTTCCGTCGCGCCGCTTCACCACCATCAGGTTCTCGGGCTTCAGATCGCGGTGCACGATCCCCGCCTCGTGGGCTTCGATGAGACCGGCGCAGACCTGCGCGAAGAGGCGCGCCGCCCGCGCGAAGCTCCAGGGCCCCTCGCGCCGGATGAGCGCGGAGAGATCCTCCCCGTTGACGTACTCCATGACCAGGTAGAGGGCGCCGTCGCACTGGCCGAAGTCGAAGGTCTGCACGATGTTCGGGTGGTCGAGCTTGCTGACCGCCTGCGCCTCGTTCCGGAACCGCCGGACCATCTCTGGCTGCGCCGCGCCGTCGGGAGTCAGGACCTTCATGGCGGCCTTCTTGCCGAGGTGAAGGTGCTCGACCTGATAGACGACGCCCATGCCGCCCGAGCCGAGGCGCATCACCACCCGGTAGCGGCGGTCGACCACCCGCCCGATCCAGGGATCGCGATCGGCCGGGACGTCGCCCGGCTCGGCCGGCGCCCCGCAGCTGCCGCAGAAGCGCGCGCCGGGATCGAAGCTCGCCGAGCAGCGTTCGCAGGCAGCCATTCGCGTGAGCCTACTCGCCCGGCGACGAAGCCGCCAAATCGGTGCAAGACCGGTGATCGCCCCCACGCCGCGGCGCGAACGATGCTAGCGGGGCGCGGGGGGGCCCTGCCCGACGTCGTCGAGGAACGCGGCGGTCCAGGCGAGCGCGGCGTTCCAGTTGATCGCCACCTCGTTGGTCGAGTACGACTCGATGTTGTCGACGTAGCAGGTCTCGGGCGGGCAGCCGCCGAGGCCCAGCTTTCGGATGTAGGGATCTTGCAACGCCGAGTTGGGACCGCCGGCGACCGCGCCCGGAGGCGCCTCGGGGAGCGCCGGATCCTTTTGATGGGCCCAGACGCGGTGATGGGGGTTGTGCATGGCGTACGTGCCGTAGCCGGAGACGTAGCTCTGCGCGAGCGGGTTTCGCCCGAGGATGTAGTCCATGCAATCGGCCACGCCGCCGGCGTACTTGCGGTCCCGGGTCAGGTCGTAGGCGATGCCGAGGACGACCGCGGCGTCGAGCACCCCGCTGTTGGAGCCCCAGACGTAGACGCTGTCCGACGCCATCGGGACGCGGTAGCCGCGCGTGCCGATCAGCGCCAGCAGGTGATCGGCGGCGGCGACGATCTGGCGTCGCTGCTCGGCGAGCGCGTCGTCCCCGAGGCTGTTGGGAGCCACCAGCAGGCTGATCTTGCCGAGCGGCGCCACGTGATCCCAGCCGACGTTCCCGGCCATCACCGCCGCGCCCGACTTCGGCGCATGAAAGCGCGACTGGACGAGCTCGCCCCGGTACTCGGGCTTCCCGGTGGTGATGAAGAGCTCCGCGGCGGCCCAGTAGAACTCGTCCTCCAGCTCGCCGTCACCATAGGCTCCGCCGCCCGGAGTGTCGTGCTCGGCGCGAACGGCGGGGTTGCGCTTGGCGGCGGCGAAGGCCGCCTCCGCGGCCGTGAGGCAACGCGCCGAGAAGGCGGGATCCAGCTTTCGCCAGAGGCGCGCCGCCTGCGCGGCCGCCGCCGCCAGATTCAACGTCGCGGCGGTGCTGACGGGGCGCAGGTAGCGCTTGATGTCGTCGTGCGCGGGCGAGGTGGGAATGTTCGACCACTTGTCTCCGTGTACCTTCTGATGAACCATCCCGGCCATCGGCTGTCCCGCCGGCACCTGCAACCGCAAGAAGAGATCGAGCCCCCAGCGCGCCTCGTCCAGCAGATCGGGGCGCCCGTTCTTCGACTCGGGGATCTTCATCTTCCCGTCCCCGAACCCGGTCGCCGTCGTGCCGAAGCGCGAGAGGGTCTCGTACTCGTTCTGCAGCAGCCAGACGGAGAACCCGCCGTTGACGACGTACTTGCCGTGATCGCCGGCGTCGTACCAGCCTCCGCTGGCGTCGAGTGAGTAGTCGCAGTGACTCTCCGGCGCGCAGCCGACGCTCTTGTCGCCGAGGTGGCCGGCCGCGCGCTCGAAGGCGGGCGAGCCGGCGTAGGGCATCTTGATCGGGATGCCGCTGCGCTGCAGGTAGAAGAAAGCCAGCGCGTCGTACTTCAACCGCCGGTAGACGCCGGCGCCGATGGCGAACGGGACGCTCTCGTCGCTGCCCACGCGCAGCCTGAAGCCGTCGCCGGTGGCGGTGACCGACGAGAAATCAATCTGCTGGACCCGCTCGCCCGAGGAGTGGTCGTCGCCGAACGGGCGCGTCTTCCCGCTGGCGCGCACGCCGCCGTGGGCGTCGACCAGCTGCCAATCGAGCGGCGCGCCGGCGCCCGTCGCGATCGTCGCGATCTTGGGCAGACCCGGAAGGTAGCCGACCTGATTGACGCGCACCTTGGGGAGCGCGCGCGGATTCAGGCGTTCGACCGGCAGCTCCGCCTGCGGATCGTTGAGCTCCACGTCGTCGAGGCAGACGGTCAGCGGCACGGCGCCCGCCAGCGGGCCGCCGAGATCGATCGCCAGCTCGGCGTTCTCCTCGTCGACGGTGCCGTCGAACGTCGCCGCGTAGGTGCGCGCTTCGGGCGCCGCCTCGGCCGTCACCGCCCACAGCTCGGTGTAGGGTGCGTTGATCTTGCTGAGCCGCACGCGCAGGCGCGTCGCCTTGGTGGCGTGCGCCGCGAACCGCAGCTGATAGTGATGCCCATGCGCGAGCGCGAGCGGCCGCTGCCGGACCACGACGCTGGCGGCGCTCGAGCCCGGGCGATCGAGCTGGACGCACAGCTCGTGGTTCGTGACCGCGGCGCGTCCCGTGTCGGGCGAATCGAGGCCCACGTTCCAGGGGCGCAGCGTCTCGCTGTCGAACGCTCCGTTCCAGAGCATGTTCTTTCCCGCGGCCTTGGAAGGACCGACGGTCATCGCGGTTTCGGCCCCGGCGGCGGCGGGGAGCAGAGAGACGAAAAGAAACAACGCGGGCGTCGCGGTGCGCATGGGACCTCCGGCCCGCCCGAACAGCAAGGCGCGCGCCAGGCACAGCGCTGACGACGAGGCTCCTTTATCGCTCGTCGCTCGCCCGAACCCGGGTGCGAACCCGTCCGCGGACGTCCAGGACGGACGTCCACACCGTCGGTGGACAGCGAGATACGCCAAAGCGTCGCCTCGCGCTCTCCCCCGGAGACGGAGGCCGGGATTCGGAAGCGCGCTCGAGCAACGACCGGATGAAGGCGTTGCGCAGCAGGCGTTGCGCAACAGGCGTTGCAGCGAGGATCCGCACCTCTCGACATTCATCGAAGTTTTTCACGAAAAATAACGCTGAAAGTCGCTCGCGACGTGAGCTTGTCCGGGAATGGACCGCTACTGCACACCCGCAGGGGTGTGGATCGCATCGCTGACGCACTTCACCCACGCGGAGTCTTCCAATCATGAGCGCCGCCGCTCGAGTCCCTCGGAGGGAACATGCTGACGAACGAATTTAGGCGAACGAGCCTCGCATTCACTGCCCCGCTCGTGGCCTGCCTCGTTGCCTCCCTGGTGGGATACGGCTGCACGGGGAAAATTGGTGGAGGTGAGACGGGAACCGGGAGCTCCTCGGGCACCGGAACCGGCAACTCGTCCGGGACAGGCACCGGCAGCTCCTCCGGCACCGGAACGGGTGGTTCGTCCAACGGCACCGGTAACTCGTCCGGCACCGGCAACTCGTCCGGAACCGGCAACTCCTCGGGCACCGGAACCGGCGGCTCGTCCAACACGGGCGCAGGGGGAACGACGATCATCACCCCCGACGCCGGCAGCAACGCCGACGCGGGCGGCGTGACGGTCACGCCGACGACCTTCACGCCCGCCCTCGCGGCCCCCACCTGCCGCAAGATCAAGGACCTGCTGGTCGGCATGCCCTGCTCCGACGCGGAGGTGAACACCGTGGAGACGATGGGCCCGGCCGGCCTCCAGCAGCTGATCATCACCTGGGAGACCGGGTCGACGTATCAGCCGCTCTTCCAGGGGAAGATGATCCCGTTCTTCCGCAACCTGTTCCAGCAGGTCGGGTTCACGCCGACGGATGACTTCAAGCCGCAGCTGCTCGAGAACGGCGGGTTCGACTTTGGACCGCTCGGGACGGGCGCCGTCGGCGACGACGTCTACTTCAAGCTGGTGAAGAACCTCCAGGACAGCTTCGCCATGACCGCCTGGCAGATGGTGAAGGAGGGAACAGAGCCGTTCTCCGACGTGCTCACGACCAAGCGTTTCGTGATGACGACCGGCCTCATGAGCCTCTACACGCAGATCGAGATGCCCGACGACGAGCCCTACAACTTCAGCGGCGGGGCCAACACCACGACCAAGCTCCAGTGGAAGCTGGACTACGTCAACACGATCCCCCTGACCGACTCGCTCAATCCCAGCAGCCCCAACTACATGGTGTTCGACGACGAGAAGCCCACCAAGTCGAGCGGGTTCCTGCTGCAGCCGACCTGCCAGGGCGTTGGCGACATGGTCGGGACGGCGAAGACGGTGGTGACCTTCGGCGGCGCCAGCAGCGGCGGCTTCAGCAATCCCACCGGTGGCTACGCGCAGCTGTTCCAGCGCCTCATCGGCTACACGCCCAGGTACCCGTTCCTGGGGCAGCCTGACTGCTGGGAGCACCCGTCAAAGCCCTACATGACCGACGATGACGTCGCGGATTGGCGCTGGGTGACGATTGCGTCGAAGGCGAGCAGCGACACCTACGTCCAGCCGTACGATCTTCCGACGCTGCGAACGCTGACGACGGTGAAGCTGGCGATGCCGCGGGTGGGCTTCTACACGACGCCGGCTTTTCTCGCCCTCTGGAACACCAACGACAGCAACCAGCACCGCGTGACGATGAACCAGACGCTGATGGCGGCGCTGGGGCAGTCGTTCACCAGCGACAACAACCTCACGCCGCTCAGCGAGGTGGGCCTCGCCTCCTCGCACACGACGAACTCGGGTGAGTGCTACGGCTGCCACAAGAGCCTCGACCCGATGCGGATGTTCTTCGGCAACCAGTACGACTTCAACGACCGCAACGACTTCGTGGCGAATCCGTTCAGCGGCTCGCAGCCGAACCCGCGCCCGGCGGCGCCGTTGCAGGCGGGGTTCGCCTTCGGCGACGTGAACTGGGCCGCTCCCTCGAGCGGTTCGACCATGGCCGATCTCGGGCCGCTCCTCCTGAAGGTGACGGACGAGGACACCACCGACGCCGGCGGCCCCTTGCCGCTGTTCGCGATCTCGGTCGCGCAGCAGCTCTGCTACTGGGCCAACTCCAACGCCTGCGCCCCCACCGACCCGGTGTTTCGCGGCATCGTGGCCGACTTCGTCAGCAGCAACTACAACTTCCCCGCGCTGGTGAAGGAGCTGTTCTCGTCGGCGCTGCTCACCGGCGCGGCGGCCACCGCCACCTACCCCGCCGACTCCAGCGGCAACGAGACCGTCCCCATCACGATCTCGCGGCAGGCCCACTTCTGCGCGGCGCTGTCGAACCGGATGGGCGTCAGCGACGTCTGCGCGCTGCAGGCAGCGATGCCGACGTCGGCCCAGTCGACCACGCTGACCATCGCCGGCAGCGTGGCGGCCGATGCGTTCAGCCGCGGCTCGCAGACGCCAGTCACGCCGGCCTACCCCGATCTCTTTTACCGCGCGGCGACGGAAGAGCTCTGCGAGAACGTCGCCAAGCTGGTGGTCGACGTGACGGGCGCACCGTACACCAGCAGCTCCACGAGCTGCGCGAACGGCGACGGTCTTCTGACGAAGTTCGTCGAGCAGGTCATGGGCCTCAACCCCAGCGATCCGGCCCACGCTCAGGCGCTCAGCATTCTCCAGACCCATTGCGCCGCCGCCGCGAAGGTGAAGACGACCGGCGGCGGGTCTGCCCAGACGAACGCCGTCCGTTCGACGTTCGTCCTGTCCTGTGAGTCCCCCTCCTCCCTCGGAATCGGTCTTTAAAGGAGCCCGCCCATGTCCATCTCCAAGCCAGTGACACGACGAGAGAGTCTCCTCGCCGGGCTCTTCGGGACCGGCTACATCGGCCTGCGGGCCCTCGCCACCGGGTTGCCCCCCTGGTTCCTGCTCAACCCGCGCCGGGCCACCGCGCAGGATCTGCAGTGCATGTTGAACGCGAAGAACAACAACCAGTATCTGATCCTCAGCACGTCGAGCAACGGCGATCCGATCAACTGCAACTGTCCGGGGACGTACGAGAACACCAGCCTCATCCACCCGACGGCCGACGAGATGACGGCGACCAAGGTGAGCGTCGGCGGCCAGATGCTCGGCGCGGCGCTGCCGTGGGCCAATCCGTCGGTGACGACCACCGCCGGCGCCAAGGGGTGCCTCTCCTCGTCGGTCTTGGCGCGCGCGTCGTTCTTCCATTACCTGACCGGCACCGTCGTGCACGGCGACCAGCCGAAGGTCATGAAGATGATGGGCGCGACGTCGGGCGGCGAGATGATGATCTCGGCGTTCGCCAAGCACCTGGCGGCCTGCTTCGGCACGGTGCAGACGGCGCCCATCGCCGTCGGCGCGGGCGGCAACGCCGGCGAGCTGGTGAGCTTCTCGGGGCGCACGCTCCCCTCGATCACGCCGATGCAGCTGAAGACGCTGCTGACGGGGACGAAGAACGATCCGCTGGTGACGATGCAGACGCAGCGGGACACCGATCTCGACAGCCTGAACATGCTCTTCAAGAGCGAGTACCCGGCGGGGAGCGTGCAGGCGCAGTTCCTCGACGCGCTGTCGACGTCGCAGACGCAGGTGCGCTCCCTGGCCAGCCAGCTGGCGACGACGCTCGCCAACATCACCGCCAACGATTTGAACGGCCAGCTGTGGGCGGCGGGCGCGCTCATCGCGGCCAAGGTGACGCCGGTGGTGACCGTCCACATCTCGATGGGGGGCGACAACCACTCCGACAGCAACCTGCAGGCGGAGTCGGATCAGCACGTCAGCGGCATCACCGCGATGAACAAGCTGCTGATGCCCGACACGGCGAACGGCGTGCTGGCGAGCCTGGGCCTCCTCGATCAGGTGACGTTCGCGAACTGGAACGTGTTCGGCCGCAACCTGGCGGGGATCTCCAAGGTGACGTCGCGGACGGGACGTGACCACTGGGGAAATCACAACGTCTCGGTGATGGTGGGCAAGAACTTCAAGTCGTCCGTGATCGGCGGGGTGGCCGCCGACTCGGGCAACGACGGCGGCTACTCGGCGAGCGACATCGCCTCGGCGACGGGGGCGGCGACGAAGGGGGGCGACATCCCGGCGAGCCAGACCATGGTCGCCGCGGCCAAGACGCTCGGCGCCGGGCTCGGCATTCCGGACAGCGTCCAGACGGCCGACTGGATCGCCTCGGCCGGCGGCAAGTCCGTCACCGCCGCGCTCACGACCGTCCCCACGACCGCCTGATCGCCCGCGGAGCCCTCTGCCGCGCAGCCTTCGCCGGTGGGGGCTCCCGGCGCCGGCCGGCGCCGTCACGCAATCGATACGCGACCGTCGCAGCCGCGCCCGCCTGCCCGGGATAGATGTGCGCGGGAGGCGCGCGATGTCGAGATCGAGACCGTACCTGCTCTGGGCGCTCACGCTCTCACTGGCTGCGCCGCTGAACGCCGCCGCGGCGGAGGTGCCGTTCCCCAGCCGCAGCCCTTACGCCAGCGTCTCGCAATGGGTCGGCCTCACGAACATCACGGTCCGCTACACCACCCCGGCGGTCGCGGGGCGGACGATCTGGGGCTCCGTCCTCAAGCCGGGAGCGGTCTGGCTGGTGGGTGACGGGGCCGCGCCGACCGTCGCCTTCAGCCGAGACGTCGTGGTCGGCGACGCGGCGATCCCGACCGGCACCTACGGGCTCCTGGCCATCCCCCCGAAGGGCGACTGGACGAAGAGCGACTGGACGATCATCCTCAACCGAGAGACGAAGCTCTGGCGGGCGGACAACCGCAATCCCGCGCTCGACGTCGCCCGGGTGACGGCGCACGCCGAGCCTGCCGCGCCGCGGGAACGGCTGGCGTTCGTCTTCTCGGACTTCACCGATGACCGCGCGAGCATGGATCTCGAATGGGCGGCCGTGAGAGTGCGCATTCCGATCGGGCTGCGCACGGCCGAGCAGGTGGCGGGGGCCATGCAGACGCTCGACAGCGCCTGGCAGGCGAACGCGGAGGCGGCCCGCTACATGCTGGAGAAGAACAAGCTCGAGGCGGGGCTCAAGTACGCGAACCAGTCTCTCGCCCTGCGCGAAACCTGGTACGGCTACTGGATCAAGGCCTCCTTGCTGGCCGCGCGCGGCGACTATCCCAACGCCCGGGCCGCCGCGGAGCGGTCCTACCAGCTTGGTCACGCGGCGGGGAGCGAGTTCACCACCCTCGAGTCCACGGTCAAGGGGGCCGTGGCGGCCTGGAGCGCGCCTGGAGCCCCCGCGCCTGCGCCTCCGCCGCCGCCCCTGAAGGCGCGCGGCGAGCGGTCGCGCCGCCCGCATCGCCCGAGCGAGGCACGGGTCGCCAAGGCGGCGGCCCTGCCCGGGAGCGCGTTCTTGATCGACGGCAATCAGGATCTCGAACCGATGCCCGTCCCCTCCGAGCGCCACGTCGAGGCGCGCCGCCCGGAGGGGCAGCGGCCGACCGGCGCCGCGTTCTCCCGGGTGATCAAGCATGGACGCCCCGACCTTCAGCGCTGCTACCAGCGCGCGCTGCGACAGGACCCGACGCTCGGCACCGCCCGGGTCACCGTCTCGATCGACGTCGGCACGACCGGCAGAGTCACGAACGTCTCGGTCGCTCCGCCGCTGCCGACGGGGGCGCTGGAATCCTGTCTCAAGGACACCGTCTCACGCTGGGTGTTCCCACCGTCGCCGGTCGAGTACGAGACGCAGGTCCCGCTGGCGCTGAGCGGCCGGTAGCACGCGCTCGCCCAGTCGCCGCCCCCTCGGCGGCCATCAACGCGGGGGGAGCTTGCCCTTCAGCAGATCGGCGAACGTGCCCATTCCGGCCCCCTTGCCGGAGACGCGGGCCGCCGCCGCGCGCCCCTCGTCGTCGACGCCCTCCTCGCGCGCCCCGAGCCCCAGCGAGAGACGCCGCTTCTCGAGATCGATCGAGAGCACCGTGACCTCGAGGACGTCGCCCGGCTTGGCCGCATCGCGCGCGTGGCGCAGCTGCTTTCCGCCGGCGAGCTCGCTCACGTGCAGGAGACCCTCGACGCCCGGCCGCAGCTCGACGAAGGCGCCGAACTGCTCGACGCGGGTGACCTGACCGCGCGTCAGCGTGCCCGCCGGGAGCTCGGCCGCGG
Organism: uncultured Pseudomonadota bacterium; assembly: GCA_963819375.1. Classification (GTDB taxonomy): domain Bacteria; phylum Myxococcota_A; class Polyangia; order Fen-1088; family Fen-1088; genus JADGRB01. The sequence goes on from CAWFVU010000002.1 coordinate 2,057,528, forward strand.
CCTCCTGCCAGGGATCGCGCTCCAGTGACTTGAGCGAGAACGAGACCTGCTCGGGCCGCCGGGGATCGTCGCGCTTCTCGACGCGCATGACGGCCACCGTGATCGATTGCCCCACGGTCAGCACGTCGGCCGGGCGCGTGTTGCGCTGAAAGCCAATCTCCGAGGCGGGCAAGAGGCCCTCGATCCCGCCGACGTCGACGAACGCCCCGAAGTCCTTGAGCGCCGTGACCACGCCGGGGAGCACCGCGCCCGCCACCAGCTTGCTGCGCGTCTCCACCGCGCGCGACTGCATCTCGTCTTCCAAGAGCGCCCGCCGCGACAGCACGACGTTGGCGCCGCGCCAATCGTCCTCGTAGCGGGTGACACGGAACTCCAGCCGCTGGCCGATGTAGGCCGCTGGATCGACGACCTGCCGCAGCTCCAGCTGTGACAGCGGACAGAAGGCGCGCGTGCCGGCCACGTCGACCTCCACGCCTCCCTTGTTGACGGCGGTGATCACCCCCGTGACCGGCAGGCCGGTGGCGGCCGCCTCCTCGAGGGTGGTGCGGCCGCCGGAGCCGTGACCGGCGCCCCGGCGCAGCGACACGAACCCCGGCCAATCTCCCTGCGCGACCACGCGCGCCTCGAGGACGTCGCCGACCTCCACCGTCAACTGTCCGCTCGGATCGCGCAGCTCCAGCGTCTCCAGCGTCCCCTCGCCGCCGCCCCCGAGGTCGATGACCGTCACCTCCTGCCCGACCGACACGACCTTCCCAGAGACCCAATCGCCGACCGCAAACGTCGGGCGGCGCGCCTGCTTGCCGTCTCGTTCGGAGGCCGCGAACATCGCGGCGAAGTCTTCATCCGGCGGCGGGGCTTTGCGCTGGTCGGTCATCGGGGTGCGGCAGTCTAGCGCGACTCTCCGCTTCGACCACCTCGTGGACGAACCGGATCTTCTCCAGCGCCGGCGCCGACAACACGAAGGGGTACAGATCGGGGAGGCCCATGCTGCGATTGAGCCCGTTGAGCGCGACCGTCACCGGGAACCAGGCGCGCGCCAGAGCATCGAAGTCGGCGAAGTCCAGCCGCCGGGCGCCGACCTGGAGCTTTCCGCTGCTCGGGACCTCGGGGCGCAGGGCCAGCCCGAAGCTGCGCGCGGTGTCGAGCGTGTCGACCATGTGCAGGTAGTGCGCCCAGCTCTCCGCCCAGTCCTCCCAGGGGTGCATCGACGCATACGAGCTCACGAACCGAGCCTGCCAGTCGCGGGGCGCTCCGTCGCGGTAGTGAGCAGCGACGGCCTCTTCGTACGAGGCCCGCTCGTCGCCGAACAGACGCCGAAACGGCTCCAGCGAGGCAGAGCCCGCCACCAGCCGATCCCAGTAGTAGTGCCCGATCTCGTGCCGGAAGTGACCGAGCAGGGTCCGGTAGGCCTCCCCCATCTCCTTGCGCGTCTTCTCGCGAAAGGGGGAGTCGGCCTCCGCGATGTTGATGGTGATGAGCCCTTCGTCATGGCCGATCATCACCTTCTGCTCGCCCGGGACGTCCTGCTTGAAGGCGAACGCCAGCCCTCCCGGACGGACCGAGCGCGGCTCCACCGGCAGGCCCAGCACCCGCAGCGTGTAGATCATCCGGCGCTTGGCCCGCTCCAGCTTGACCCACGCCTCCTTGGCGACGGGATCCGCCAGGTTGGGGATGACCTCGTTGAGGCGACAGGCGAGACAGAATCTCTGGTCATCACCTTCGACCACCGTCCAGTTGCAGGCCTCGTGATCGATCCGGTTGCCGCACGAGCGATAACGCACCCCTTCGTCCGTCAGGCCCAGCGCCAAGAAGATCCCCGGCTCACCCTCCACCGGCTCGATCGCGGTCAGCCGCGAATGCTCAGGGACGAACGCCAGCACATGGCCGCACTTCGTGCACTGCGAGTTTTCGAAATAGAGCAGCTGCTCGCAGGCAGGACAGGTGAACAGCTTCATCTGAAGTCCGTCTACTCGGGCACCTTGGCCCGGTCAATAGCGACCACGCCCTCGCCGAGCGCGGGGGGACGGGCGTGCAGGACCTCGTTGGCGATCTCGAGCGCGATTCCTGCTGACGTCCCGGCGCCCGCGCCGGCCGTCAGCTCGCTGTAGAGATCCTCGACCTCCTCGTCACGCTGTCTGATCTCGAGCGCGATTGTCCGCGCGCCTGGCAGCTCGATCCGCAGCTCGTCGATGATCATCCGCACACCGGCCGTCACAGGAAGGGCCAGCAGCGCGCCGACGATTCCCATCAGCTCGCCGCCGGCGAGGAGCGCAATCGTGATGAGCCACGCCGGCAGGCGCAGAACCCTGCCGTAGACGCGCGGCAAGATGAGGCGGTTCTCGACCTCCTGATAGAGGACCACGCCGGCGATCACGACCACGACGCTGACCGAGCCGTGCGGGACGGCGGCCGCGACCAACGGAATGGCGGCGAGGATGCCGCCGATGTAGGGCAGCACGTCGGTGACCCCCGCGAACACCGCCAGGGGAAGCGGGTTCTTGATGTCGAGGACACGGAGCAGCACGTAGATGACGACCGCCATCAGCCCCGAGGTGAGGATCTGCCCGCGCATGTAGCCGCCGACGATCGTCTCGAGGTTCAACATGATCCGCGCCAGCCGGACGTGAAACCGCCGCGGCACGACGCCGTAGAGCGCGGCCTGGGTCGTCTGGGGATCGGCCAGAACGTAGAACGCGAGCGCCAGCGTGGTGAGCGCCCATCCGATCGCGGTCAGGAAATCGGACGAGTAAGAGAGCGCCTGCCGGCTGGTCGGCAGCAGCTCCTGCAGGTTCGCGTTGCGAATCGCCTGCGCGACCGGCACGAGCACGTGCGACCGCTCGAGCAGGCTGGCCAGGTGAAGCTGCATCCCGGGCGCGGCCTGGATCAGGCTCTGCGCTTGGGCGACGAGCGCGGGGACGGTGACGAGGCCGATGGCGACGGCGACGCCGACGGTCACCACGAAGATGACGGCGACGGCGGAGGTCCGTCCGAGCCCCTGGCGCTGCAGAAATCCCGTCAGGGGATTGAGCGTCCCCACCAGGACGAGCGCGACGACCGACACCACGATCACCGACTTCAACTGTGCCCCCAACCAGAGGGCAGCGATCACCGCGGCCGCGATCAGCAGCCGGCGGCCGGTGATGAGGCCGCTGTCGACGAGGGGCCTCCGCTCTTGCAGGGGCCTCCGCTCTTGGGTCGGGCTGCTCATCTCGGCAAGCAACTTAGTGCTCGGTCCGATCCCTACAAGGCTCGAAGAACCTGGAGGCGACGGTCGAGGGTGCGCGTTCATGCCCTGTGCCAACGGCTGACCTCGCCAAGACTCTCTCCTTGCCTCGTCGGTCCTTCGCCGGCTAGATGAGCCCGTGCGCGCGCATCACGGTCGTTCGTCCCGCTTCTCGCTTCCCCTCCCCTCGCCCATTCGGCTCAAGGGCCGGCGAACGGAGCTGGCGACGCTGGCGGCGGCCATCACCACCGGCCGCGTGTCACGCCTGGCGCTCGTCGGCGGGGGCGGGAGCGGCAAGTCGGTCATCGCCGCCGCGCTGGCCCACCAGCTGCGCGGGCGATACCCGGGCGGCGCCGCCTGGCTCCGGGTCGGGGGGTGGGACCACCGGACGCTCCTGCAGATGCTGGCGCTTCAGCTCTCGGTCGCGCGCGATCCGCTGGTCGACAGCGTCCGGCGCGGCCTCACCGCGCGCGGGCCGATGCTGGTGGTGCTCGACAACCACGAAAACGACAAGGCGATGGCGCGCTTCCTCGACGCGCTGGACGGTGTGCCGGTGACCTGGTTGCTCACCGCGCGACGCTGCCTCCTTTCGGGCGTGTCGATCTTCCCGGTGATCGCCCCCCTCGTGCAGGCGCGCCGGAACGCCTTCCCCGCCGTCGCGGCGCTGACCAGCCCGCTGCGCTGGAATCCGCTGGCGCTCGACATCGCCGACGCGCTGGTCGGCGCGGGCGCCTGCACCGTCGACGAGCTCGGCGCGTGGCTGGTGGCCGAGGGGATCTCCCGGGTGCGGGTCATGGCCCACGAGGACGACGTGGTGGAGGTCCAGCTGGTGGTGGAGTGGGCGTGGCGCCGGCTGCCGCGCGCGGCCCAGCGGATGTTGATCGTGCTGGCCCACTGCCTGGGCGACCACATGGACGCGCGCGCGCTCGCCACGCTGGCCGGGGCCGGGCGCGCGGGCGCGGCGGCGCTGGCCTGCCTGCGGCGCTGGCGGCTGATTCAGGAGCCGCTCCCCGATCGTTTCGCGCTGCACGCGGTGGTGCGTTACGCCCTCTCCGGCAAAGGCACAGTGCCGGAGGGGCGCTATTTCGACTACTACGTGCGGCTCCTCGAGCGGCGTCCCGACCGATTCTCGATCGAGCAATCCCACGTCTTCGCCGCCATGGATTACGCCCAGGCCGCCTCTTCGATGGGGAAAATCCTGCGGATCGAGGCGCTGATAGGGCCCTGACGACAGCCCAGCAAACGCCTGAATCTCGCTCCCTGCGCCCTCCCCTCCACGGTTGCCGATAACTATCGTGGTATACGGTCAGCCAACCGCTCGGCCTCACTTCGGGGTCGAGCGGCAAAAAACGCTTTCGCTTCCAGGAAACTGGGGGCGAAAAAGGAAAAGAGAAAATGCAAAAAGGTACGGTTAAGTTCTTCAACACTGCCAAGGGTTTCGGTTTCATCACGCCAGAGGGCGGCGGCAAGGACGTGTTCGTCCACGCCAATGACACCGGCGGCGCCATCCTCCAGGAGGGCTCGAAGGTCGAGTTCGAGGTGGTCGAGGGAAAGAAGGGCCCCCAGGCCAGCGGCGTCAAGCTGGTCTAGTTTTCGGCACTGAGGTGCCGCGCGCCTGAGGCTCGTCTGCTCAGGCGCGGCACCAAACGTGCCCGCTTCGTTCGGGTTTCACGCTGGGGAACGAACGGCAGGTCCCGCTTCCTGGCGATCGGCCGCGGATTCTGAGGGCGGGTCGAGGTAGAACGGAGGCGCGCATGCGCCCCCCCGTCGTCCTCGCCTTCGCGATCCTCGCGGCCTTGGCGCCGGCCACCGGCTGCGCCCGCAAGTCCGCGCCGCCCCCCTCGCCGCTCGTCGAGAAGGGCCGCCAGAGCTACGCCAGGTACTGCGCCACCTGCCACGGCCCGGCCGCCAACGGATACATCGCCGACAACGCGCCGTCTCTGCGCGCCGTCACCTTCCTCGAGTCCGCGTCGGACGACTTCATCCGCGCGGGGATCAGCCGCGGGCGCCCGGGCACGGCGATGGCCGCCTTCGCCAGCAACCTCGGCGGGCCGCTCGCTCCGCCGGAGGTGGACGCCATCATCGCCTTCTTGCGCGCGGGCGGCCCCGCCCTCCGCGCGCTGCCGGAGGGCCCGGTCGTCGGCGACGCCAAGCGCGGCAAGCTGGTCTACGACGGCAACTGCGCGCGCTGCCACGGGACGCCGACCCAGCGGAGCAGCGCGGTGCACCTCGCGAACCCCGTCCTGCTGGCGACGGCGAGCGACGCCTTCCTGCACTGGGCCGTCGAGAGGGGCCGGGCGCCGACGTCGATGGTTCCTTGGAAAGGCGCGCTCACCCCCATGCAGATCGACGACGTGGTCGCCTTCGTGCGTTCGATGGCGGTGCCGCCCGCCGCCCCGGCGCTGCCGTCCGTCATCACCCAGGCGAGCGCACCGCTGCCGCCGCGCCAGGGACCGATCGTGCTCAACCCGCGAGGCAAGGCGCCGGAGTTCGTCCTCAAGGAGAATCTCTACGTCTCGATCGCGCAGGTGAAGCAGGCGCTCGACGGCAAGCGGCGGCTCATCATCGCCGACGCGCGCGCCCCCTCCGACTGGCTGAACCTGCACATCACGGGCGCGATCTCGACGCCCTACTACGACAAGCGAACCCTCGACGACATCCCCAACGACGGCACCTGGGTCCTCGCCTACTGCGCCTGTCCCCACCACGTGTCGGGCGAGGTCGTCGCCGAGCTGCGCCAGCGCGGCTACAAGCACACCGCGGTCATCGACGAGGGGGTCTTCGCCTGGCAACAGGCGAAGTATCCGGTCGTCACCGCGCCGGGCTTGCTGCCGGCGGCCGCGCCGCCGCCGCAACATCACTGAGCCGGCCGCGGCGGCGAAACGAACCCCGCTCTCCGGATACCGGATCTGCGGAACCCGGTAACCGCAATCGAGCGAACCGGAAACCACACCCTGCCCGGTTTGCGCCGAGACTGCGGCTCACTCGAGAAAGGGGCTCCGCATGACGACGAATCAGAAATCGCTGGTCAAGGAGACGTTCGCCAAGGTCGTGCCGATCGCGGACACCGCCGCGGCGCTGTTTTACGGCCGCCTGTTCGAGCTGGATCCATCGCTTCGGTCGCTGTTCACGACCGACCTCCGCGAGCAGGGGAAAAAGCTGATGCAGATGATCGGCTATTGCGTCGGCAAGCTCGATGAGCTCGACGAGCTGGTGCCGGCGGTCAAGGAGCTCGGGCGCAAGCACGCGGGCTACGGGGTCGAGGAGGAGGACTACGCGACGGTGGGCGGCGCGCTGCTCTGGACGCTGGAACAGGGACTCGGCGCGGCCTTCACGCCCGAGGTCAAGGCCGCCTGGACGGCCGTCTATGAGCTCCTCGCCGCGACGATGCTCGAGGGAGCCAAGTCAGAGGCGGCGTGAGGCCCGCCGGGCTCGGGGCGAGGCGCTAGGGCGCGCAGGCGCCCCCGTCCGGCGGATTGGGCACCGGCATGCAGGTCCCAATCGTCGCCGGCAGGGCGCAGGAGAAGCAGGGGCCGTCGCACTTCGTGGCGCAGCAGGCGCCCTGCGCACAGAAGCCGCTCGCACATTCCGCGTCGGAGGAGCAAGCCGCCGGCTCCGGGTTGCCGCAGCCGCCGTTCACGCAGGGCTTTCCGGGCGCGCAATCGTCCGCGGTGGCGCAGAAGTTGTGACAGGCGTTGGTCAGCGGATCGCAGGCGTACGGCAAGCAGGGGATCGTCTGACGCTGGCAGGTCCCCACGCCGTCGCAGCGGCCGGCGCTGCTCCAGAGCGTGCCCGAGCAGAAAGAGGTGGCGGCGCAGGTCACCCCGGCCAGGTAGAGGCTGCACCCACCTAGCCCATCGCAGGTGCCGTCATGGCCGCAGCTGGGTGCGCCCTGGTCGGTGCAGACGCGGTGCGGATCTGGCGCCCCCACGGGAGTCGGCGCGCAGGTTCCTACGTGACCGGGGAGCGCGCAGGAGACGCACGAGCCCGTACACGCCGTGTTGCAACAGACACCGTCCGCGCAGTGTCCCGTGAGGCAATCTGAGTCTCGACTGCAGAGTCCGCCGACGTCTCCTCCGTTCGGAACGACGCAGAGGCCATTTTGGCATTGGTGCCCCTCGGAGCACTGGCTGTCGCTCTGGCACTCGGCGCACGAATTCGTCCCGGGGTCGCAGATGTACGGTGCACAGATGAGCGCGGGAGCGCCGGACTTGCAAACGCCCTGGCCGTCGCAGGCGAAGGCTCCGGTGATGGCGCCGTTGGCGCAGACGCCCGCCAGGCAGGTGTTCCCGAGGTAGAGGCGACACGCCCCCGCGCCGTCGCAGGTCCCATCGAGCCCGCACGAGGCGGGCGCGCTGAGCGGGCAGTCGGTGTCGTCGCGGGGGACCGCTCCCCAGGCGCGGTCGAGGCACGTTCCGACCGCCCCCGCTGCGGAGCAGGTCTGGCAGCCACCGGTGCAGGCGGACGCACAGCAGACCCCCTCGACGCAAAATCCGCTGCGGCATCCCCGGCTGCCGGTACAGGCGGTGCCGGACGGAGCGGGCGTCGCATCGGCGGTCAGGTGGTCCAAGCTGGCGTCACCGACCGGTTTCGCAGCGTCGCCCGCGCCCGCGTCGCGCGCGTTCGGATGGCCGCCCCGCCCGCCAGGCCCCGCCCCGCCGAGCGGTTGCAGGGCGTTGCTCTGGCAGGCCAACACCGCGGCCGCCAGCGCCCCGGCCAACGCGGCCACGACCAGAAATCCGCCTCGCCTCGCCAGTTGCGCCACGTCGGGAGCTCCGCAGCCAGGATGCCCTGTTTTGCGCCTCGCGAAAAGCCCGCTGGCCCGTCAGGCCCGCTGCTGCTGGTCGGCCCCGGCGCGGGTGATGCTCTCCAGGATGACCGTCTTCGCCTCGGCGGCGTCGCCCCACCCGATCAGCTTCACCCACTTGTTGTCCTCGAGATCCTTGTAGTGCTCGAAGAAGTGCTGGATCTGCTTGACCGTGATCTCGGGGAGATTCTTGTAGTCGACGACCTGGTCGTAACGGCGGGTGAGCCGCGAGACCGGCACGGCGATCACCTTCTCATCGATGCCGGCCTCGTCCTGCATGCGCAAGACGCCGATCGGACGGACCGCGATGAGGGCGCCCGGGACGATGGCGCGCTGGCTGGCGATGAGCACGTCCAGCGGATCGCCGTCGCCCGACAGCGTGTGCGGGATGAACCCGTAATTCCCCGGGTAGCGCATCGACGTGTAGAGGAAGCGATCGACCACCAGCGTCCCGGCGTGCTTGTCCATCTCGTACTTGATCGGCTCGCCGCCCACCGGCACCTCGACGATCACGTTGACCTCGTTGGGGGGGTCGGCGCCCACGGAGATGTGTTCGATTCTCAACTGCGCTTCATCTTTCTATAGCGGCGGATGAGCGCGTTGGTCGAGGTGTCGTGCGCCAGCGCGGGCTCGCCGGCGCTGGTCAGCTCGGGGATGATCCTTTGCGCCAGCACCTTCCCGAGCTCGACGCCCCACTGGTCGAACGGGTCGATGCCCCAGATGGCCGACTGCGTGAAGACGTCGTGCTCGTAGAGCGCCACCAGCTTCCCCAGCGCGGCGGGCGTCAGCCGGTCGAGCAGCATCACGTTGGTGGGGCGGTTCCCCTCGAACGCGCGGTGCGGCGCCAGCCAGGCAGGCGTCCCCTCCGCCGACACCTCGGCGACCGTCTTGCCGAACGCCAGCGCCTCGGCCTGCGCGAACACGTTGGCGACCAGCAGGTCGTGGTGGTTGCCGAGCGGGTTCAGCGTCTGCGCGAAGGCGATGAAGTCGACCGGCACCAGGCGCGTCCCCTGGTGAATGAGCTGGTAGAAGGAATGCTGGCCGTTCGTCCCCGGCTCGCCCCAGTAGATCGGCCCCGTCTCGATCTCGACCCGCGCGCCGTCGATGCCGACGTGCTTGCCGAGGCTCTCCATCGTCAGCTGCTGGAGATAAGCGGGGAAGCGCTTCAGGTACTGTTCATACGGCAGCACCGCCACGGTCTGGGCGCCGAAGAAGTCGTTGTACCAGAGCGACAGCAGCGCCTTCAAAACAGGCAGGTTCTGCGCGAAGGGGGCGGTGCGGAAGTGCTCGTCCATCTCGTGGAAGCCGGCCAGCATCGAGCGAAAACCCTCGGGGCCGATGGCGAGCATGGTCGAAAGGCCGATGGCCGAATCCATCGAGTAGCGGCCACCCACCCAGTCCCAAAAGCCGAACATGTTGGCGGTGTCGATGCCGAACGCCGAGACCTTCTCGGCGTTGGTCGATACGGCGACGAAGTGCTTGGCCACCGCGCGGACGTCGCCGCCCAGGCCCGCCAGCGACCAGGCGCGCGCCGTCTGGGCGTTGGTCATCGTCTCGAGGGTGGTGAAGGTCTTCGAGGAGATCACGAACAGCGTCTCGGCCGGATCGAGATCCCAGGTCGCCTCGGCGAAGTCGGTGCCGTCGACGTTGGAGACGAAGCGGAAGGTCAGCGCGCGATCGGCGTAGTGTCGCAGCGCCTCGTAGGCCATGACGGGCCCCAGGTCCGAACCGCCGATGCCGACGTTGACCACGTTCTTGAGCCGCTTGCCGGTGTGGCCGGTGAACGCGCCGCTGCGGACGCGGTTCGAAAAGTCGCTCATCTTGTCGAGGACGGCGTGGACGTGCGGCACCACGTTCTCGCCGTCGACCACGATCGAGGATCCCCGCGGCGCCCGCAGCGCGACATGCAGCGCCGCGCGGTTCTCGGTGACGTTGATCTTGTCGCCCCGGAACATGGCGTCAATCTGGCCGCGCAGCTCCGACTCGTCCGCCAGCTTCCCCAAGAGCGCCAGCGTCTCGTCGGTGACGCGGTTCTTCGAGTAGTCGAGGAAGATCCCCGCCGCCTCGACGGTGAGGCGCTCCCCGCGCCCGGGATCCTTGGCGAACAGCTCGCGCAGGTGCAGCGGCGCGAGCTCCTGGTGGTGAGCGGTCAGGGCCGCCCAGGCCGGTCGGTTTTGGAGCTTGGTCGACATGTCGGTTCTCCTCGCGACCATACAATGTGAGACGCCTCCGCGGAACCGCCATCCAGCGATCGCCGACGGGAACCGGCGAACGGTCTGATTGGCGTTAGACTCGCCCCATGGGGATCACCAAAGTCCCGACGAAGTCGGTGCCGTGGCTGCTGGTGCTCTTCGGGGTCCTGGGCCTCGCCGGGCTGGTCGGTCTCATGACCGACAACCACATCTGGCCGTTCAACCAGCCGGCCGAGGCTACGAGACCAGCCGGAGCCCGATGATCGATCCGATCAGCGTCGTCAGAAACAGCACGCGCCAGAACGTCGCCGGATCCTCGAACACCAGCATGCCGATCGCCGCCGTTCCAAAGGCCCCGATCCCGGTCCAGACGGCATAGGCCGTCCCCAGCGACAGATCGCGCGTCGACAGATTCAAGAGGCCGAAGCTGAGCAGCGCGCAGACGGCGAAGCCGATGTTGTAGCCCCAGCTCTGAAAGCCGTCCGACAGCTTCATGAAGGTGGTGAATCCCATCTCGCAGACGCCGGCGGCCACGAGATAGATCCACGGGTTCCAGTGCGTTCCTGTGTCCATCGGTGAACCGCCATATCACGATCTCGGCCCTGGCGGCGTCGGTCGGATCGAACGGGGTGCCCGCCGCGAGCCACTGCAGCGCGGGCGGTCCGGGCGGGCCGTCAGACGGCGTGCTGCAGGACGGCGCGGTAGCGGACCTTGCCGGCCTCCAACCGCTCGCGGACCTCGTTGGCGCGCGCCAGCGGATAGAGCTCGATCTTCGGTTTCACCTTGCCGGCGGCGGCGAGGGTCAGCGTCTCGAAGAGATCGGACCGCTCGTCCTGCGAGCTGCCGCGAAGCTGGCGCTGTCCCCACATCAGGGCCATCGGGTTGATCACCAGCGGCCCGTCCGGCACGCCCATGTTCACGAAGCGGCCCTGGGGGCGCAGCCCGGAGAACGCCGCCGCGATCTGCTTGGCCGAGTTGGTCGTCGAGAGGATCACGTCCGCGCCCCCCGCGGCCTGCAGCGCCTTGCCGGGATCGTCGCCCGCCAGCAGCACCTCGTCGGCGCCGAATCCCATCAGCTCCGCCCTCTTGTCGGCTTGACCGGTCACCGCGAACGTCTCCAGCCCGACCGCCTTGGAGAGCTGCAAGGCCATGTGCCCGAGCCCTCCCATCCCCAGGACCGCCACGCGCTCACCCGGCTTGGGATCGCCGTTGCGCAGGCCGCTCATGACGGTGTACCCGCCGCAAAAGAGAGGCGCCGCCAGCTCGTACGAGAGCCCGTCGGGGATGAGCGCGCAGCCCGACGCCCAGGCGAGCATCAACTCTGAATTGGCGCCGCCGAGGTGCATCCAGCTCTGCGCGTTCGGGCAGCGATCGGGCCGCCCCGCCTGGCAGACCGGGCAGCGCCCGTCCCCCTTCTGATTCCAGAACACACCGACGCGATCGCCGACCTTGAGGTCCAGCACCCCGGCGCCGAGCTCGACGATCTCGCCGGCCGGCTCGTGCCCGAGCACGATCGGCGTCTTGCCGCCGAGGTGTCCGTGGTGCGCGTGCAGATCGGTCCCGCACATGCCGCTCGCGTGAATGCGGATCAGCACCTGTCCCGGCGCGGGGCGCGGATCGGGCAGGGTCTGGAATTGCCAGTCCTTGTTGAACTCGGTGAGAACGGCGGCGCGCATGGGCTCTCCTTCGTGGGTGCCGCAAGCCTAGGTGATGGCGGGCGCCGCCGCACGCACGTCAGGCCCGTCAATCGATCAGGCTTCGCGCCGTCAGGGCTTGGCGGCTTCGAGCTTGTGACAGTTGGCGCAACCGAAGGCGCCCTTGACGGGGTTCTTGGGATCGAAGACGGGGAGGTCGAGCAGCTTGCCCATCGCGGGCTCGACCTTCTGGGACATGAACTCCGTCCATTTGGGCCAGGTCGGCTCCGCTTTCATCTTGGCCTGAAAAGCCTCCGGCGTGTTCGGCAGCGGGTGGATGTCATTGCTCGGCATCTTGAATTTGCGGTCGGCGCCGTCCTGGCCGTGGCAGGTGGCGCAGGTGAAGTTCTTGAACTCCTTCGCGTCGAAGGTCTGGAAGATCGGCTTCATCGTCGGCGTGACGGCGACCTTCATGTAGGCCTTCTTTTGCTGGAAGGTCATGTCCTTCCAGGCGACCTCGGGCGGTCCGACGGTCTTTCCCGAGGCGGGACGAACGCCCGAAGGGATCAAGAGCAACGCGAGGGTGGCGGCGGCGGTGAGAGGAATCAGCGAGCGTCGATGCATCACGCATCGATGCCTCGTTCTGGCTGAGGTTACAAATAAATCGCCGCCCGCCCGCGACGATTTACCGGGCGTCACGCGCGCACGACAGGAACTTGCTACCATAGGCAGTTCGCTGGGCGTTGGCGCTGCGGGGCTGTGAGTCCGCCATGATCGATCCCGAAGAGGCGTATTCAGATCTGCCCGAGGGCACCGCCGGTTGCGGCGCTTGCGACGGCCCGCTGCCGGCCACCCGCTATGTCCACGTCGACGACCGGTCGGTCGTCGTGCTCTGCTCTGCGGCCTGCCTTCGCGAGATCGCGCGCGAAGGGCGGCGTCTGCGCTGGGCGGAGCGGCGACGGCGCTCGGCGCAAGCCGGCCTGGTCATCATCCTCGGCAGCGTCTTCGTGACCCCGCACGGGGGGCCGCCCGGCCACTGGCGGATCGCGCACGCCGCGCCGGCGCCCACGCCGCGGCCGCCCGGTCCGGCTGTCCACCCGGCCCTGCCGCCCGGATGGTTCGGTCCCGAGTGGCCTCCGACGGAGGCCAGCTTCCTGGCGTCGCTGGGGCAGGACGCCTGGATTCATCCGCTCTCCGGGCCGGTGCGGCGCATGCCGCGCGCCGATTCGCGGGTGTTCGGCGCCGCGCGACCGGGCGAGCGCCCCGCGGAGTGCCGCAACGGCCACTGCGGCGTCGATCTGGGCGGCGAGATCTGGGGCGAGCAGGTCCACGCCGTCCACGAAGGCGTCGTCGACTTCGTGCAGAGAAACGCCAACCCCGATCGCGGCGGCGAGTTCGTCCGCCTCGCCCACCGGGACGGCACGGTGTTCACGCAGTACTTCCACCTGGCGGCGATCCCGAACGGTCTCGAGCGCGGCGTGCACGTCAAGAGCGGCGACGTCATCGGCCTCCTCGGTGACACGGGCGTCAAGGAGTCGGCGCCGCACCTTCACTTCGCCATCTCGGTGCGACCGTGGAAGGACGGGCCGGAGCGCTACCTCGATCCGGAGCCGCTCATCGCGCTGTGGCCGGTGCGCGTCCCCGTCGACGGCGGCGAAGAGGGGCTGGTCACCACGCTGGCCCGGCCGGGGATGCCGCTCGGCTCCGCGCCTCTGTCGTCGGCGTCGGCGCGGAAACGCAAGGCGGCCCAGCTCGCCAAGTTGAAGGGCGGCGGGCCTCGCGTGGCCGGCGCGGCCAGCGACGACGGAACCCCCAACGACGTGGGCGAGTCGTCGGACGAGGCGAGCGGCGCCGGCGACGCGGCGCCGGCGGACCGCGGGGCCGAGCCCACGCCTCCTGCCACGGGGGACGAGTAGGCGATGACCCCGCTCGTCTGTGTCGTCTGCAAGACCGAGATCGCCGACGCGAACGGTGACGGCGTCGGCGACGGCGACCGCTTCGTGCTGCTCCGCGGCCGGCGCGAAGAGCTGCACTGCTCGCAGGTCTGTCTGGTGGCGAACGTGGAGCGACGCCGCCTCGCCCGCGCCGCCGTCCAGCGCCGGTGGCTGCTGCGGGCGACGGCCGTCGCCGTCATCGTCGTCGGCGCGCCGAAGCTCTGGCACCGGGTCCGCCTCCCGCAGGCAGAGTCGATCTCCTTCGACCCGCCGGAGTACCGACCGCCCCGGGAGCCGCGTCCCGAGCCCCCCATGTTCGGCCCCGCCTGGCCCCCCACCGACGACGACTGGCAGACGGCCTTCGCCCACAGCGCCTGGACCTACCCCCTTCCCGGCCCGGCGCGCCGCGCGCCCACCGCCGACGACCGCGTGTTGACCACCCGCCCGTCGCCGAAATTCCCCGGCCCCGTCTGTCGCGTCGCGGGCAGGTGCGGCGTCGATCTGGGCGGCGACCTCTGGGGCGAGCACGTCTACGCCGCGCACGACGGCGTCGTCGATCGCGTGCAGCACCTCGCCGGCGACGAGCGCGGCGACGTCTACGTCCGCCTGGCTCACTTCGGCGGCATGGTCTTCACCCACTACGACCACCTGGCGGCCGTCCCGCGTCGCATCCTGCGCGGCGCCCCCATCAAGGCCGGCGATCTCATCGGCCTGGTGGGCGACACCGGCAACGAGCACCCCGGCCGCTACCTCCACTTCGCGCTCTCCGTCCACCCCGCGAGCGAGCACCCGGAGGTCTACTGGGACCCGACCGCCCTGATGGCCGGGTGGCCGCTGCGACTGCCGCCGCACGGCACTGTCGCGGGTTTCGTGCCGTCGGCGAGCGACCTCACGCTGCCGGCGTTTCACCGACGCGCGCGGTGAGTCATGATCCAGCCGCGATGACGGCACTGTACCGGGCGATGATGGTGACGAAGGCTGGCGGGCCGGAGGCGCTCACCCTCATCGAGCTGCCGGTCGAGGAGCCGCGCGCGGGCCAGCTGCGCGTGCGCGTGCGCGCGGCCGGCGTGGGCTCGACCGACCTGATGCTCCTGGCCGGCAAATACCGCTACGCCCCCAAGATCCCGGTCGTCCCCGGCTACGAGATCGCCGGCGTCGTCGACGCCATCGGCCCCGGCGTCACCGGCTTCACCCTCGGCCAGCGGGTCGCCGCCCTCACCGTCTACGGCGGCTTCGCCGAGCTCCTCGTGCGCGAGGCGGAGCACTTCCTGCCGATCCCCGACGGCGTCTCCGACGTCCAGGCCGCCGGCGCGATCCTGAACTACGTCACCGCCTGGCAGATGATCCACCGCGTGGCAAAGGTGAAGGAGGGCCAGAGCGCGGTGGTCACCGGCGCCGCGGGCGGCGTGGGAACAGCGGCGCTGCAGATCCTGCGCCTCGCGGGCGTGAAGACGTACGGGGCCGCGTCAGCGAGGAAGCACGAGACGGTGCGCAAGCTGGGCGCGATCCCGATCGATTACCGCGCCGGGCGCCTCGATCGCCTGGTGCGCGAGCTGGAACCACGCGGCGTCGACTGCGCGTTCGACGCGGTCGGCGGCGCCAACATCGGGCTCTGCATCCGCGCGACGAGGCGTGGCGGGACGGTCGTCGGCTACGGGTTCATGGGCGTCAAAGGCACGGCCGCGACGCTGCTGATGTTCGGGAATCTGTTGGTGGGAGCGCGGGTGCGGAGACGGCGGGGCGCGTTCTACGGCATCACGATGCTGTACCGGAAGAACCCGAAGCCCCTGCGCGAGGACCTGCCGAAGATCTTCGGGTTGATCGCCGAGAAGAAGCTGGAGCCGCTGGTGAGCGCGACGTTGCCGCTGGTGGAGGCGAGGCGGGCGATGGAGATGCTGGTCGGGGGGGCGGTGGAGGGGAAGATTGTGCTGACGACGGGCTGAGCGAAATCAATCGACGCCCCGGCAACACGAACCTCGAAGCGGAGGTGCGGTCGCCACTTCTGCCGGCCCCGATGGCACACTCGGGCAGATCCAAGGATGGTGACACGCCATGCTCTATCTGATCGTCGAGAACTTCAGGGGTGATCCGGTTCCGGTCTATCGACGGTTTCGGGATCAAGGACGGCTTGCGCCCGAGGGACTGCGCTACGTGAGCAGCTGGGTCACGCGCGATCTGCAGAAGTGCTTTCAGATCATGGAGTGCGACGATCCGGAGCTCTTGCAAGAGTGGATCGACCGCTGGAAGGATCTCGTCGACTTTCAGATCACCCCGGTCATGACCTCCGCGGAAGCGGCCGCGGAGATCGCGCCTCGCCTTTGAGGCCAACCACCCGCCGGAGCTCACGATGACTCTCGACGATTGCTTGCCCCCCGATCTCAGAGGCCCCACCACCACGATCACCCCCATCGCCGCGGGCCTCTCGGGCGCGGGCGTCTACCGGGTCGAGCGCGACGGGCGGGCTTTCGTGCTCAAGGTCGCCGGACCGGCCGAGGACGGCGGTGACTGGCGGGGCGCGCTCGAGATTCAGCGGCTGGCCGCGGACGCGGGGCTCGCGCCGGCCATCGTGCACGTCGATGAGGCGCGGCGCGCGGTCCTGACTGTCTTCGTCGCCGATCGTTCGTTCCCCGCTCTCTATCTCGACCCGCGCACCCGCGAGGCTGCGCTGACGCTGCTCGGTCGCACGGTGCGGCGGATTCATGCGCTCCCAGTTCCGGCCGCGGCGCGCGTGCGGGATCCGCGCGCTTTTCTCGCCCAGATCTCGGCGGGTCTGCGGGCCGGGTTTGCCCTTCCCGAGTTCGCCGCCGGCGCCATCGAGCGCGCGCTCGCGGAGGAACCACCGCCTCGCCCCGGCGCCCTCGTCCTCGGGCACAACGACCTCAACCCCACCAACTTCATCTATGACGGCGAGCGGCTGCTGGTCCTCGATTGGGCGGCCGCGGGGCCGATGGAGGCGTTCTACGATCTCGCCGTGCTCGCCGTGTTCCTGCGGATGGACGAGGCCACCTGTCTCAGCCTGCTCTCGGCCTATGACGACGCACCCGCGACGGTGTTGCCCGACAACTTCCGCTACAGCCGCCGGCTGGCGGCCGCCCTCGCCGGCACGATGCAGCTCTTCATCGCGCGGCAGATGAAGCACCCCGGAGCCACCGGCGCGGAGACGCTCGCCTCCGCGCTTTCTCTCGGCGAGTTCTATCAGCGCATGCGGAACGGCGAGCTGAAGGTCGGCACAGCCGACGGTCAGTGGGCGTTCGGTCTCGCCCTACTGAAGGAGAGCCTCGCGCGCTGAGCCGCGAGGCTCGCGTCGTCTCACCCACGTTCGACTCCTGAGACTCGGTCGCGCTTTCACCCGCCGCTGCTTTGCGCGCAGATCGCCGTGCACGTGTCGTAGGGTGCCGCCAGCGCCGTGAAGTTCGCGCAGGACAAGCCGTTGAAGAGGCCGGCGATGCAGGCGGCGCAGTCGGTGGTCAGGCCGGCGGTGAAGCGGTTGCAGGTCGTCGTGCAGGTATTGAGGCTGTTGTAATCGGGGCAGAAGCACGTCGTGTCGGTGCAGAGGGAGTGAGCGCAGTCCAGCATGACCAGGCAGGCGGGCGACTTCCTGTCGGCGTTCAGCTGTTTGGGGTTGCAGGCGTCGGCGTTCAGCAGCGTCGCGCACGCCTGCGAGGTGGCCACGGTGGCTGAGCAGTCGGGCGCGATGGAGGTGCACACGCCCAACGGGAGGACGTTCACCGATGCGTCGGCGCCGCAGGAGACCGTGCCGGTTCCGCTCGCTGACTCCTCGGCGCAGAGCTGATTGAGATCGGCGCGCGAGAGGTCGACCAGCTTCGTCGATGGCCCGAACCCGGAGCCGGACGAGCCGTCAGTGTTGCTGCTGCTGCTCGAGCACCCGGCCACCAGCGCGACGATCACCGCCGCCGCATTCGGCAGGCGCGACATGAAACGCATGCTCGATTGTAACGGTTCTTCCGCGTCGGAGATCTGACGCGGATCACGACCCACGGCGATGGCGGGCACGATGCAGCTCGCTCCGCGGGCCGCATGGGGCGTGATGCACCGAGCTGTCCCCTGCTCGACAAATATTGCGCACGGGCCATAGTAGTCAGCCGAGCGAGGGGTGGTCGGTTGCGACACCGCGCGACAAAGGAGCGTTGAGCGTGTTCTTGACCCTGATGGTGGTCGGTTTGGTGGGCCTGGTGATGATGGCCATCCCAGCCTTGGGCGGCCACCGCCACCTTGGCCACGTCCAGACGCACGGGCCCATCCACGCCCCCGGGCACGCGCACGGGACGGGCGTCGCCCACCACGGCGCGCACGCCCACGCCGCGCGCGACGGCCTCCGGTTTCTCCCCTCGCCGCGCGCCCTGTTCAGCATCGCCGCGCTCTACGGCGCGTTCGGAAACGCGCTGGTGCGCGCCGCGCATTTGACGACCACGCGCGCAGCGCTCATCGCGCTCCTCCCGGCGCTCCTGACGGAGTGGCTCCTGATTCGGCCGATCTGGAATCTCCTGTTTCGTTTTCAGGGCCAGGCCAGCGCGCCGCTCGAGGCGCTGATCATGAGCGAGGCCGAGGCCGTCGTTCCGTTTCGCAACGGCAAAGGCATCGTCGCCACCGTGCGTGATGGACGCCGCGTGCAGCTTCAGGCGCGCCTCTCGGAGACCCAGGCGGCCCTCCCGGTGAAGTTCGGCCAGCGGCTTCGCATCGAGGACGTCGACGCGCGCCGCGAGTCCGTGACGGTCTCCGTGATATCGAATGACAACCCCGCCGGAAGCTCGGCACAGTAAGGAGCCATCATGATCGAACCGTCTCTGCTTCTGGTCGGCGGTGTCGTCGCCGGCGTCATCATCCTCACCTCGATCATCATCACCACGTTCCTGCGCAGCGTCGACGCGGGCGAGATCCTGCTCGCCAGCCGCGGGCGAAATCTCCAGATCTACCGCGGCCCCTGCAAGGCGCTCATCGTCCCGATCATCACGCAGACCCGCGTCATCCCGGCGCAGGCGATCAACGTCGACATCGAGATCACCGATCAGACGGCCGACGTCGACAGCAACGGACGTTCGGCGCCCGTGAAGGTCACCGTCCGGGCCTCTGCGATCGTCAGCGTCGGGGAGGACGAGGCGATGGTCAACACCGCCGCCAACAAGTTCTTCTCCAAGTCCGTCGCCGAGCAGCTCTCCACCCTGACCGACGTGCTCTCCTCGGCCGGCCGGCGCGCCATCAACCTGCTCAAGCACGATCAGCTGTTCAGCGTTCGCACGGGCCTGCCGGCCCCCGCCGCCACCACGACGGCGCTGGCCCCGGCGGCGCCGAGCGCGCTGGCGCTCGCGCAGCAACGCGCCGAGGACGACGAGCTGGCGGTGATCATCAAGGACGCCTGCTCGCGCGAGCTGATGGACATCGGCCTTTCGTTCAACAGCCTCAACATCAAGGCGGTTCTGAGCGAGGTGGCCGAGGCCCGCCGCCGCGAGTCGGGCGCCCGCGCCAAGGCCGACGCCGACGTCGTCCAGGCCAAGGAGGAGCAGCGGGCGCGCATCGCGCAGCTCGAGGCGGCGCAGAAGATCAACGATCAAGAGCGGGCGCTCAACATGCAGATCGCCTCCAACGGCGCCTCGATCGCCAAGGCCGAGGCCGAGAAGCAGGCCGCCGTGCGCCAGCAGCGCGAGGCGGAGCTGAACGCCAACCAGATCACCCAGGCCCGGGCCGACGCCGAACAGAACGTGATCAACCAAGAAGCGGAGGGGCGCGCCCAGGCTGCCCGGATCCGGGCCGTCGCCCAGGCGGAGGCCGAGGCCATCCGCATCAAGGCGCAGGCGCTCATGGAGGCAGGCGGCGCTTACCTCGATCTGCGCCGCCTGGAGATGGCGCCCGAGCTGACCGCCCAGGTCGCGAGCGCGCTCTCCAACAGCCAGTTCGTCAACTTCGGCGGCGGCGGCGACGGCGTCGAACGCGGCGCCGTCACCACCGGCTCGAGCGACGTGCTCCGCGTCGTCCAGACGCTGATGGCCGCGCAGATCGTGACCGGGAGAGGCTTCCGCGAGGGCGACGGCAGCACCGCCGCCCCCGACCCCGGCTCCCGTCCGCGCGCGGGCAACGGCGCAAAGTAGTCACGAAGCGCACCCGCCTCGGTGGCCGCGCCCCCTCGAGGTGGCCTGGCGCGCCGAGCCGCACCGCGGCTGAGACATTCAAGATCCCCCCGGTTCGGTCGAAAGATCGGAATCCGGTTTCACGGCGTTGCTCGCCTAGGAAGCTGAACGCCGCACGCCTGCGGGTCGGCCGGGAAGGTCGCGCGAGTCCGCAACACGAACTCTCACTGGGGGTGCATCGATGCTCATGACCGATATGATCCTGCTGCTCGCGATGGCGGCGTCACCGGCGCCGGCGGCCTCGTCGCTGCATCCGGTCGCTGCCGAGACCAGGCTCGCCCAGGCCGCCGGGTGGCGGGGCAATCCGCCCCCGCCCCCGCCCATTGAGCGCGTCAGGCCGCGGCGCGGATGGGTGTGGGTTGAAGGAGGGTATGACTTTCGACGAGGCAGGTATGTCGCGCGCCGTGGGCACTGGGAGCGCGAGCGTCCCGGCCGACAGTGGCACGGAGGCCGCTGGGACTGGCAAGGCGATCACTACGGCTGGATTGCGGGAAACTGGGGCGAGGGGGAGGCCTACGTCCCCGCCGCGTCGATGTACGTCGACAACCCTGCCCCGCCCCCGCCGCCGCCTCAGGCCGTGATGCCTCCGCCTGCGCCGCGTCCGGGCTTCGTCTGGATCGCGGGCGCGCACGAGTGGCGCGACGGACGGTACGTCTGGACCGAGCCTCGCTGGGAACCCGAACGTCGGGGCGATACCTGGAGAGCCGGCCACTGGGATCGCGACGGCGGTCGACAGGCGTGGCATCCCGCCGGCTGGGAGCACGGCGATCGCGACCACGGCGAGCACGGCCACGACCATGGCGACCACGATTTCGACCACCGCGAGCACGACCATGGTGACCACGGCGAGCACGACCACGGCGAGCGCAACTTCGACCACGGCGACCGCCACGGCGAGCACGACCACGGCGACCACGACCACGACCATGGCGAGCACGACCACGGCGACCACGACCACGACCATGGCGAGCACGACCACGGCGAGCGGCACGGCCAGTAGCGCGACGACCTGATCGCGCCGCGAGCGACGGTCTCCGAAAATCGGAAGGTACGATTCCGATTCTCGGAGACTCCGGTCGAGCTCGTGTGCCAGCTCACGGACCGTGCGTCGATAGATCGCGCCAAGTTAGCGCCACTCCGTGACTTTCGTCGCATGGCGCGACCTTTGAAAGGATACGGCCGCATCCAACCCCACCTGGAGGCGGCCTTGTTTAGATCGATCCGCAGCTTGTCCGTTCTTGCTCTGCTCTCATCCCCGGCGTTCGTCATTGGAGGGTGCAGCGAGGGCTCGCCCTCGACCGCCACGCACCGCGAACAACGGCGGGGTCGGCTCCGTCGACATCGCCGTGGTGCACGGCGGCGTCACGCTGACGAGCGTGGGCTACACCATCAGCGGCCCGAACAGCTTCTCGATCTCGGGGACGATCAACGTCGCCGCGAGCAGCACGATCTCCGCGGTCATCGGCGGCCTCCCCGCCGGCAACGGATACACGATCACGCTCACCGCGACCGGCACCGACGGCGCGACGATGTGCGGCGGCAGCGGGACCTTCAACGTCACGGCGGGCGCCGTCGCCACCGTCGCCGTCACGCTCGACTGCCACCAGCCCGCGACGACCGGCAGCGTGGCCGTCAACGGCACGCTCAACATTTGCCCGGTGGCCGACGGCCTCTCGGCGAATCCGTCGGACGTGGCCGTGGGCTTCCCGATCGCGCTGGCGCTCGCCGCGCACGATCCGGACAATGGCCCCTCCCCGCTCGCCTATTCGTGGTCGGCGCCCTCGGGCTCCTTCAGCGGCGCCACCTCGGCGACGCCGACGTTCACCTGCACCGCGCCCGGCCCGGTGACCCTGACGGCCAGCGCCTCCGACGGCGACACGACCGCCGGCTGCGCGGCGTCGATGTCGGTCGTCGTGACCTGCGAGCCAAGCACCCTGCTCGTTCCGAAGTCGCTGGTCATCAGCAGCACCACCTACGATCGGACCCAAGGCGCCATCGCATCCTTGACGGTTGGCACGACCCAGCTCGCCGGCACGAACACCGCCACCACCAGCGCCATCGCCAGCAACAACTACCTCACCGTCTGGAACAACGAGACGGCGGACGCCAGCTTCGGCGTGACCTCGGCGATCCAGCTGACCGACGTCGATGCGACCAGCTACGCCGTCCTCAGCAAGGTCACCGTCCCCCCGAGTCAGGTGGTCACCAGCTTCCCCTCGAAGTCCGAGGTCGGTCTTCACGTCACCACCGACGTGAACGGGCCGCACCTGGTTTTCGTGGCGTACGCCGGGGCTCCGGTGGGCGCGCTCGACGTGTCGAACGCCGACGCCGTCGCGGGGCAGGACCCGACCAACCCGGTCAGCTTCGCCTTCGGCGCGAGCTACGCGTTCGCCCGCACCATCGTCTCGATGGACGGCGGCGGCCACTTCTCGTACACGCCGACGATCGACTACGGCGGGAACAACGGCCGCTCGGCGCTGCTCGGGTCCAACGGCCTTTATTACTCGGTGGGGAACGCCAACAACGGCAACGCGACGACCTTCGGCGCGAGCAACGGCACCAACCCCGACGTCACCGAGACGACCGGCCTCGAGGTGGTCACGCCAATCGACGCCGCGACGTCGAATCGTCGCCATCCCCGCGGGCAACTCGGCCGAGGTCAATCCGTTGATCCAGTACACCTTCGGCACCGCCAAGCCCGACAAGCCCGGCAAGGACAACAACTACCGCGGCGTGACCGAGTTCGGTGGCGCGCTCTACTTCACCAAGGGGAGCGGCAGCAACGGCATGCAGACGGTCTACACCGTCTCCTCGCTGCCGACGGTCGCCGGCGCCGCCGCGGCCACCATCAGCGTCGTCCCCGGCTTCCCGACCGACTCGGCCAAGGCGACCGGCGGCAACTTCACGCCGTTTGCCGTCTTCTTCGCCAACGCCACGACGATGTACGTCAGCGACGAAGGCTCGGGCAACGCGACCGACACGTCGACCCACGCGGGCCTCGAGAAGTGGACCCTGGTCGCCGGCACCTGGCAGCTCGACTACGTGCTGACCCAGGGCCTGATCGGCGTGGTCGACAGCGGCCTGACCGGTTCGGATGGCACCTACCCGGACGTGACCACGGTGGGCCTCCGCAACCTGACCGGCGTCGTCAACGGCGACCAGGTCACGCTGTGGGCCACGACGTCGACCTCCAGCGCCTCGGGCGACAACGGCGCCGATCCGAACAAGGTCGTCGTCATCACCGACCAACTCTCCGCCACCACGGCGGCCGCGGTGGCCGCTGAGTCCTTCAGCACGGTGGTCGGGCCCACCTACGGCACCGCCTACCGCGGCGTCGCGTTCGTCAACTAGAGCCGCGAGCAGTCGAATCGCCGGGCGGCCACACCGCCCGGCGAATTCCGGTCCATAGTCGTGGACCAGTTCCGAAAGCGAGATCCCATCTCCTCTCAAAAACGTCTCGCTCGAATCTCCGGTCTGCTCTACCTCTGCGTCGGTATCTTCGGGGGATTCTCCGAAGGCTTCGTCGATCCGAGGACGTTCGTGGCCGGCAACGCGGCGGCCACGGTCGGGAACATCCTCGCGAGCCCGGGGCTCGTTCGCCTGGGTGTCGTCGCTCACCTGCTCGACGGAACGTTCTTCGTCTTCCTGGCTCTGACTCTCCACGTCCTGCTCCAGCACGCTCAGAGAAACGTCGCGAGGGCGATGCTCGTCCTCGTTGCGCTCGCCACCGGCATCATCTGTCTCAACGCCGTCTTCCAGTTCGAGGCCCTGCGGGTGGCGACCGACGGGACCTACGCCGCCGCCTTCGGCGCCGCGGGCTCGGACGCGCTGGTGCTGCTCCTGCTCGACACCCAGCACTACGGGACCCTCGTCGCGCAGGTCTTCTTTGGCCTCTGGCTGGTGCCGCTCGGCTATCTCGCCGAGAAGTCGGGCCTCTTCCCCAGATGGCTCAGCGCCGTCCTCGTCGCAGGCGGCGTCTGCTACCTCTTCGACCTGCTCGCGGCGTTCCTGGCCCCCGCGCTCAGCCAATCGATTCACGCCTTCGTCGTCATCCTTCGGCCATCGCCGAGATCGCGATGGTCCTCTATCTGCTGGTGGTTGGCGTGAGGACGGCGAAGCCGGTCGAGCACATTCCCGCGACGGCCTGAGCGCGCGGCGATCGCCTAGGCGTCGACCTGCGCGAGCGGCCGGATGTCCATCTCCAGCGTCCCGCCGAGGATCGCCGCGTAGGTGCGGCACATGGCGATCGCCTCGTCCATCCCGGCGAGCTCCAGCACGGCGAAGCCGCCGATCAGCTCCTTCGACTCCGAGAACGGACCGTCGACCACCCGCAGGTCGTTGTTCTTGAACACCAGGCGCTTGGCCTTGGCGCTCGGCTGCAGCTCGGTCGTTCGGACGAGGACGCCGGCCTTGGTCATCTCGGTCCGCAGCCGCGTGAGGTCGGCCTTCTGCTTGCCGCTGCGCACGCCGGCCTCGGACGCCTGGTCGGCCTTGTCGATCAGCAGGATCTGCAGCGGCGGGTTCTCGGGCGCCGGCATGAGGCCGATGTCCCACGGCTCGTTGACCTTCCCCAGCTCGATCTCGCCGGTGCCGAGGATCTTGCCGTAACGCTCGGCCCAGCCGATCGCCTCGTCGCGCGTCTTGACCTTCAACAGCAGCATCGTCGACGGCAGCTCGTGCTCGCCGCGGTACGGGCCGTGCTTCACCGTGCAGGCGCCGTCGCGGAAGGTGAGCCGCGTGCGCGTCGAGCTCGCGCCCAGGCCCGCGCCGTCGATGAGGCTGCCGGCCTTCGCGTGTCCGCCGATGAACTCGCCCATCTTCTCGACGAGCTCCATCGGGGGCTTCTCGCCTGCCTCGCTGCGGGGATCGTTCTTGTGCATGATCATGAAGCGCATGGTCGTCTCCTCGATGTCTGGCGTGGTCTTTTTTTTGGGGGGGTCAGTGTGTCTCGGGGCGGCGCTGGGGTGCTGAGAGGATAAGCGCACGCAGGCTCGGGCTCCGCAGGGCGTAGGCGATCCAGAGGATCGCACCCATCAGCGATCGGGAACCAGAATGGCTGGCCGATCCGCACGTGCGTGGCCGTGGCGCCTCCGAGGTACGCCGTCAGCAGAAGCGCGCCGACGAACTGCGTGCGCGGATTGAGGTGCAGGAGCGTCGCGAGCCCGAGGACGACGCCGAGCGGGCGGATGACCCCGATCGCATAGCCGACCTGACGGGTCCCCTCGACGTACGGGCGCCAGCAGGAGGAGCTTGCCGAGCGCATCGAACAGCAGGAAGGCGGCCGAAAGACCGGTGAGCACGCGGCCGATCCAGAGCCCCGTTCGGCAAGCGCGCGGGCCCCGGGCGGCGAGCAGGGTGGTTGAGGTGAGCACGTTTTCCATGACGATCCTCCGGTTCGAAGTGGTTCGGGGCCGACCGCTTGCCGGCGCCTACTGACACGACGAACCGCCCACGCGCCGATCGACGGGCGCGGCGATCTTTTTTCAACCAGCTGAAACGACGGTGAAAAACTGGCCCGCACCCCGGAAGACCCGTGGTTACACTTTTTGCCGAGGTGAGCCCATGTCGACGCCGACGCCCAAGCCTGTGAAGCTCAGTGAGACCGAGATTGCGACCGCCCTGTCGAAGCTGCCCGGGTGGACGCTGGCAGGTGGCAAGCTCCACCGCGAGTACAAGTTCGCCGATTTCGTGGCCGCTTTTGGATTCATGACCGGCGCGGCGCTGGTCGCCCAGGGGATGGACCATCACCCGGAATGGTTCAACGTCTGGAACACGGTGCGCGTCGACCTGAACACCCACGACGCCGGCGGCGTCACGGCGCTCGACGTGACGCTCGCGCACGCGATGGAGCAGCTCGCCGCCCGCCTCGCTCGTTGACTCTCGCGCTTTGACGGGGCGGCCAACCGCGAAGGAGAGGCGCGCACAACGCGGGTCGCTACCGACTGAGCTCGTGGGGATGCTTCATCGCTTCGATGCTGGCTCTGTCCAGGCGGAATCCCAACGTGACCGAGGCGCCGATCATGATGCCGCCTAAAAGGGTCTCCCGCGACGACGCCACCGAGGGCGAGATCGCCAAGGTTGGCGAGCACGCCGAACCTCAGCTCGCCCCCGCGCCCTTGGCGCGGGGGCAGCTCGAGCACGACGTCGCCGAGCATGCGCGGCCTACCCAATCGCGACACTGGCCCCAGATCGCTACCCGCCGCCGATTGTGCCGCGCCGAATCGTGGCCATCATCTTGGTACCTCTGGAGGTGCCACATGAAGTGCTCCGACATCATGAACAAGAACGTCGAGTGGTTGACCGAGAAGGACACCGTCCGCAAAGCGGCCTCGGTGATGGCGGAGACGGGGGTCGGTTTTCTGCCCATCTGCGACGCGGAGCAACGGGTGATCGGCGTCGTCACCGATCGCGATCTGACGACGCGGGTGCTGGCGAAGAAGATCGATCCCGATACGACGTCGGCGGCGTTGGTGATGTCGTCGCCCGCGCTCACCTTCCTCGAGAGCGCCGCGGTCAGCGAGGCCGAGGCGCTGATGGCCGCCGAACGGAAGGCCCGCCTGGTGATCATCGACGCCGAAGAGAAGCTGACCGGGGTGCTCGATCTGGCCGATGTCGTCGAGTCGGCGCCTGGGCGGCAGAGCCTGCAGACGGTTCGCGCCATCATGTGGCGCGAGGCGCTGGGCCCGCGCGGGGGAGCCGCGCGGGGCGAGCCGCTGCTGCAGGAAGATCCGGACGTCAAGGAGGCGCCGCCTCCCTCGGACGAGGCGACGGTGCGTCCGACCGTTTTCGTCGGTGGGCACCGCAGCACCGACGCCACCGAGTTCCCCGGCCGTTAGTCCGCGGACGAGAAGACGACCAGGCCGGCGTCCTGCTCGGCGCTGGGGGCCGCGGCCCGCGCCCGGGTCACGGCGGCGGTCTCCTCTTCGATGCGCGGGAACGTGTACAGAACGCGGCCCAGCTCGTCGGGCTCGGGGGCGATGTCGCCGCCGAGCGCCACCAGCTCCCTGTCGAGGGCGGTCGCGAGCTCGGCTGTGGGGGCCAGCTCCTCCCGCGACCGCGCCTGGGAGCGCGAAAAGATCCGGCCCAACAGCTCGCGCCGATTGTTCCGCGCGCGGAGCCGGCCGGCCTCGCGGCGGGCCTTGAGCCAGCGCCCGGCGGGGATCGCGAAGAACAGCGCGGAGAACGCCAGCGGGAAGTCCCACAAGAGGAACTGCCAGCTCGCCAGCGAGACGTGAAGGCGGCTCTCGAACGCCGGCACGATCCAGAAGGGTGCCAGCAGGTTGAAGCCGTTGAACGCCGCGACCATCGCGTCGGTCCCCGGCTCGTTGCCGGTGAGCGGCGCCGGCGTCTCGAGCCGCTCGGCGGCCCAGCAGGGAGCGCCCGTCTCGACTGCGCGGCCCGTCCCCGCGGTCTTGCGCACCGCCTTGAAGGTGTAGAGGACGACGCCCTCCTCGGTGACCTCCGGCTCGCCGCCGTAATCGACCATGAGCCGCGTCACCTCCTGCTCGGCGCGCGGGAAGGTCCACCCCATGAGGCGCACCAGATCGACGGCGGCGATCCGCCCGCGCTGCGCCCGGATGTAGCCCACGATCTGCTTTTCTTCGGCCAGCGGATCCGCCGGCGGCTTGGGCGGCCCGAACACGAAGGCGAAGACCCGCTTGTAGAGCGGCTCGCGCCGCGGGCGCGCGAAGCGGGCGCGCGCGCGGCCATAGCCGTTGGCGCCCATGTCCCAGCCCCAGAACCAGAGCAGGCCGTCGAAGCCGAAGCCGCCGTCATCGTCGCGATCGGACGAGCCGTTGCGGGCGAAGATCATCGCCACCATCATCGCCACGAAGGCGACGAAGTAGCTGACCAGCGTGGTCACGATGGCGAGCTTGAAGAGCAGCGTGAAGCCCTTCCAGAGCTGGCTCCCGACGGCGGCGGCCCGCTCGCGCCACGACAGCGCGTCACGCCGCTCGAACGCCGGATCGAACTCGTAGAGCAGCTCGCCGCTCTCCGTCGCACTGAGGTGACTGCGGTATTCCTTGAGCAGCGTGGTCAGCGCCTCCCCCGCCTCCTCCTCGGAGAGGCCGGAGGCGACGATGGCGTCGGCGCGGGTCAGCCTGGCGTCGCGCCCGCGCAGCGCCGTCATCATCAAGTCCTTGGCGCGCTCGGCCGTGTGCCCCTTCCGGTCGAGCGTCGGTTGCGTCGGTTGAGTGCTCACAGTGGTCCGGCATTCTACGATCTAGAATCGAGGGATTCCCGTCTGAGCTAAAGGTCGAGCTCGGGATAGTGCCGGAAGATGCCGTGCTCGTTGAACGGAATCCGGCGCGGCGAGGCCAGGTAGGCGGCGACGGCGGGGACGGCGGCGACGCTGTCGCGCAGCGCGACGAGGTGCGGGAGCTTGGCGGCCATCCGGGCGAGCGCACGGGGAAAGGCGTACCCGACGCCGGCCATGACCTGAAACAGCGAGAGATCGACGTACGACAGCGCCGCGCCGACCGCGTGGCGGCCGCCCTCGGCCGTGTTGGTCTCCAGGACCCGCTCGAAGTAGCCGAGGTACTTGGGAATCCGATTCTTCACGAACAGATCCGCCCGGCGCGACGCCTCCGGCTTCTGATCGTCGTAGTAGAGGCTGGAGGCGATGGGGTGGTGCGCGTCGTGCGCCTCCAGCACGAAGTCGGAGATCGTGAGCTGGATGTGGTGGGCCTTCACGCGGCTCGGCTCGTCTTCGGGGACGAGGCCGAGGCGCGGGCCGAGATACTGGAGGATGGCGCCGGTCTGGGACAAGGTCACGCCGCCGTGGCGCAGGAGCGGCGGCGCGAAGAACGGGCCGCCGCCGGAGGTCTCGGCGAGCAGAGCCGTGAGCACCTTCACGCCCCCGCCCTCGTCGGCCGGCAGGCGCGCGACGTCGACGTACGGCGCGCCCGCCGCCTCGAGCGCCAGCCGCACGAACTCGCCGCGCCCCTGGATAGACGGCCAATAGAAGAGCTCATACGTCCCGCCTGCTGTCACCATGCGCGAACTATACCTGGCCCCTTGTGCGACGCCGCACATTGAAACAGGCGGACGGCGCACTAGAGTTGCTCGTAATTGGGCCAACGAACGAACCGGTTGACCCAGGCGCGGAGGCCAGGCGTGGATGTAAGGACGAGCCGCCAGTTGGTGCGCGTTGCGTTCGCTCTCGTCGCGACGGTCGTGCTCCTCGTGACGGCCTTCGCCCTGGCGCAGATCCGTGTGCTGGAGGGCAGCGCACGCGACGTCGTGCAGAACATGTTGACCAGCGTTCGCCTGGTCGGAGAGCTGGAGAGCCAGGTGAAGACCAAGGAGATCCTGGTCAACGAACACATCCTCGCCTCCGAGACCACCGAAAGGGCGCGCCTCGAGACGCAGATCGCCGCCGTCGAGAGGCAGATCGCCGCGACGATGCACGCCTACTCGCCGTGGGTCAGCCTCCCCGGCGAAGAGGTCGCCTGGACCCAGGCGCAAGCTGACCTGAAAGATCTCGACGGCCCGATCGCGCGCGTGGTGGCGTTTTCCCGGGAGAACCTCGACACGGAGGCCCGCTGGGAGATGGAGCAGGCGGCTGGCCTCTTCGCCCGCGTGAGCCAGGACTTCGACCGGCTCATCTTCATCAACGACGCGGGCGCCGCGCAGAGCTTGACCGCGGTCTCCGCGATCCGGCGCCGGCTGATGATCACGCTCCTCGCGGCCGGCCTGCTGGCCATCGCCGGAATCGCGGCGGTGGGGACCTGGGCCGAGCGCCGGGTCGCGCACCGCGAAGAGGAAGCCGCGCACGGTGCCCGGATGCTCGAGGACCGGAACCGCGAGCTCGACGCGTTCGCCGGGCGGGTCGCGCACGACATTCGCAACCCGCTGATGGTCATCCACCTGGCGTCCGACCAGCTCTCGGCAGATCGTCCCGAACAATGCGCGGCCGGCGGAGCTCCTCCGGCGCGGTGTGCATCGCATGGAGACGCTGGTCGAGGACCTGCTGACCCTCTCGCGCGTCGAGGGGCAGGTGCGCGGCTCCTGCGATCCGGCCACGGTGGCGGCTCAGATCCAGGAGGACTTCGCGGCGCGCTTTGCGGGCGCCAAGGGTCAGCTGCGCGTGGCCGTCAAACCCGCCGCCGTGTCGTGCAGCGAAGGGCTGCTGCAACAGGTGCTGGCGAACCTGACGGAGAACGCCATGAAGTACCACCGCCCCGACGCGACCCCGGAGGTGGAGATCTCCGGCGGCGCCGTCGACGATCGGTACGACCTGCGCGTCTCCGACAACGGGATGGGGATGTCGAAAGACGACGCGGATCGCGTGTTCGAGCCGTTCTATCGTTCGCCGCGGACGCAGGACCTTCCGGGAACGGGGTTAGGCCTGTCGATCGTCAACCGGGTCGTCCAGGCCAGCGGCGGCACCCTCTCCGTCGAGACCGAGCTCGGGCGAGGGTCGACTTTCATCGTCCGCCTCCCGAGGGTCGACGCGCGCCAGCCTCAGGGGCCGTAGGCTAGATGCAGGTCAGCGTCACCGGGTCGCACATCGTCGGGCACTGCACCGGCGACATCGCTGGGGGACACGCGGTGCTCACACCATCGCAGTTGGTGGCCGGGATTTGCGTAAGAGCATCGAAGCACGAAGCGGGCGAGCAGACCTTGGAGGTCGGGGCGACGCCATTCGGCGGACAGGTTGCGGAGGCTCCCATACACGCCGCCGCAACGTCACATCCGCCTGGGGTCGCTGCGCGGCACATCGTCCCCGCGGTCATGAATCCATTCGCCGGGCACATCGCCGACGCTCCCGTGCATGTCGCCGCCACGTCGCAGCCCCCGGCGGTCCCGGTGGTCGCTGCGCGGCACATCGTCCCCGCGGTCATGAACCCATTCGCCGGGCACATCGCCGACGCTCCCGTGCATGTCGCCGCCACGTCGCAGCCCCCGGCGGTCCCGGTGGTCGCTGCGCGGCACGTCGTCCCCGCGGTCATGAACCCATTCGCCGGGCACATCGCCGACGCTCCCGTGCATGTCGCCGCCACGTCGCAGCCCCCGGCGGTCCCGGCGGTCGCTGCTCGGCACGTCGTCCCCGCGGTCATGAATCCATTCGCCGGGCACATCGCCGACGCTCCCGTGCATGTCGCCGCCACGTCGCAGCCCCCGGCGGTCCCGGCGGTCGCTGCTCGGCACGTCGTCCCCTTTGCCGTCAATCCATTCGCCGGGCACGTCGCTGAAGTTCCCGTGCATGTCGCCGCCACGTCGCAGCCCCCGGCGGTCGCCGCCCGGCACGTCGTCCCCGAAACCATGAAACCATTGGCGGGGCACGTCGCCGACGTTCCCGTGCATGTCGCCGCCACGTCGCACGCTCCGCTAGCCGCCCGGCAGGTGGTCGCTTTCGTTGCGAACCCATCCGCCGGGCAGTCGAGCGACGTTCCCATTGCAGGTCTCGGCCACGTCGCAGGCGCCGTTCGCGGCGCGACAGGTCGGCCCGGCCGCCACTGGTGAGCAGGTGCCGACCTTGCCCGCCAGATTGCAGGACGAGCAGGCGCCCGTGCAGGCGGTGTTGCAGCAGATGCCGCTGACGCAGGTCAACCCGGAGGCGCACTGGCTGGTCGCTCCGCAGACGCCGCCTTGAACCTGGAACCCGCAGCCACCGTTCGCGCAGATCCCGGGACAGCTCATCGTGGCCGCGGTGGCGCAATTTCCCGCGCCGTCGCACTTCGCCGCCGGCGTGAGCGTCGTCGTGGGATTGCCGTTCGAGCAGGAGGCCGCCTTGCACTGCGTGCCGGCGGGCCACTTCGCGCACTGACCTGACAGGCACTGCCCCGTCGTGCCGCAGCCCGACTGGTCCTGCAGGGCGCACATCCCCTGGGGGTCCGAGCTGGCGGTGATGCCCACGCAGGTGCCCAGACTGCCGGCGATGTTGCAGGCGTGGCAGGCGCTGTTGCAGGCCGTGCCGCAGCAGACACCCTGGGCGCACTGCCCGCTGCCGCACTGGTTGTTGTTCGAGCAGGGTTGGCCGTTGGGCTTCGTGCCGCAGGAGCCGGCGACGCCGTTCATTCCGCAGGTATTGGGCGCCACGCACTGCGCGTCGTTGCTGCAGGCGGCATAACAGGCGCTGCTGTTGCACTGATAAGGCCCACAGGTGGTGGCGTTCGGCTGCGTGCACGTGCCGGAGCTGCTGCAGGTCCACTGCGCCGTGTAGCTGCTCCCCGAGCAGCTCTCGGGCGCGCAGACGGTGCCCACCGGGTACTTCCGGCAGGCGCCCGCGCCGTCGCACTTGCCGTCCGTCCCGCACATCGCGGCCGTCACGTCCTTGCAGACGCCGTGCGGATCGGCCCCGCCGGCCGCGATCGACGTGCAGGTCCCGAGCGAGCCCGGGACCGCGCAGCTGCGACAGGCGCCCGTGCAGGTGGTGGCGCAGCAGACCCCATCGGCGCAGTGCCCGTTCACGCAGTCGGCGTCGGCCGTACAGGTCTGGCCGTCGACTTTCTTTCCGCACGTCCCGATGGTGCCTCCGGTCGGCACCGTGCAGCTGTGCCCGGGCGCGCAGTCGGCCGGGCTGGAGCAGTATTCGGTGCAGGCGCCGTTCGCGCAGGCGAAGTTTCCGCAGCTGAACGTCTTGGCCGTCAGGCAGGTTCCGAGGCCGTCGCAGGTCTGCGTGGACTTGCCCGAGGTGGCGTCGACGCAGACCGCGGCGCCGCACGCCGTGTTGACGGGATAGCGGGGGCAGCCTCCCTGTCCGTCACACATCCCGGTCGTTCCGCAGGTCGTCGGGTCCTGCTTGGGACAGAGCGGGTGTGACTGGCCGGCGGGGGTCGGCGTGCAGACGCCGGGCGATCCGACCTGATCGCAGGACTGGCAGGCGCCGCCACAGGCGGTGTTGCAGCAGACCCCGTCGGCGCAGTGCTTCGAGTCGCATTCCGCGTCGGCCTTGCACGAGACGCCGGGGCCCTTCGGTCCGCAGCTTCCGCCGAGACACTTGACGGGGGCGACGCAGTCCGCGTCGGAGCTGCAGGTCGCCTTGCATTGATTCGTGCCCGTGTCGCAAAGGAAGGGCGCGCAGACGGTGATCGGGCCCGCGCGGCAGGCGCCGGAGCCGTCGCAAACGAAGGTGCCGGCGACCTCGGCCCCCTGACAGGTGCCCGCGGTGCAGACCGTGCCGACTGAATGAAGTCGGCAGGCCCCCGTGCCGTCGCAGGTCCCGTCCTTGCCGCAGGTCGTTTTCGGATCGGCGGGACATTGCGTGGGGTCGCTCGGCTTGACGCCGGCGGCGACCATCGTGCACATGCCGAGCGACATCGTCTGCGCGCAGGTCTCGCAGGTTCCCTGGCAGGCGGTGTTGCAGCAGTACCCTTCGACGCAAAACTTGCTCTTGCACTGCAAGGAGCAGCTGCACGCGAGGCCGTTGTCTCGGTTCGCGTTGCCGCACGCGGCGTCCGCGCTCGACCGCGCATCGGTCCCGCCGTCGGGCCGTCGGACCACGCCGTCGTGACCGCCAGCTCCCCCGCCTCCGCCGTCGCCTCCGTCCGGGTGTCCAGGTCCCGGCGAGCTCGAACAAGCGGACCCCAACAGCACCAGAAGCGCAATTCCACCCGCGAAGCGATTCACGTTTCCCCCAACTACCGTTTTCAAAGATGTACGGTGCGATATTACATTTCGCACACGGTCCTACCAGAGGAAAACGGCCCTCCGTAAACTAATTCCCGTCAAAAAAACGTCACGTGCCGGCCGATTTCGACGCGAGCGGACAGCCGGGCAAGCATTCCTGGGGGTCCGCTCAGGGTCCGTGTCCCGGAGATGCCTCGTCTGCCCTTCGTCGGTCGTCTACCCTTCGGGCGTCTACCCTTCATCAGAGCCGTCGTCTTCGTCGGCGGCGGTGCGGGCCCAGGGGATGGCCTGCAGCCTCGGGAATCCGAGCGGCAAACCGGAGACTTCGCTCATCCCGTACTGGCCGGTGTCGAGCTTGGCCAGCGCATCCTCGATGTCGTGCAGCAGGGTGACGTCCCGCTGCGTGAAGAGGATCGCGTCGTCCTGCTCCCGCGTCTGCTCGGCCGCGTCGAGCGGCTCGGGGAGGTTCTCGGACTGCAGCGCCACGGCCTGCTCGTGCCGCATCCGCTCCCGCAGATCGTCGCGCGCGCGTTCGAGGCGCCCGCGCAGGAGGGAAAGCTGGCTGGCCGAGAGCCCCGACGAAGATTCACTGCCCGTTGCTTCCATGACAATGACTCGTAAGTCCGACCCGCAGCGCTGCCAAGACGTGCTCGAAGCGGCCGCCAGGCTCGGGAGAAACACTACGTGGGGCGTGGGGGCCTCCCGACATCACGGACGTCACGCTCGCGTTATCGATGATGCACCAAAATGCAAAAAGCCCCCTCGAACCAGATCGCGAATCCCCGTCACTCCAAAATGGCCGCCGTCCTGCTGTTGCTCGCCTGTGCGGCCGGCTGCGGGTCCTCCAGCTCTCCGAGCGACGGAGGACCGACCGGGACGGGAGGGGCTGGCGGCGCGGGCGCTGCGACTGGTGGGACCGGCGGCGCGCCGGTCGGTGGGAACGCCCTGGCGGTGAATCTGCGAACCGCCGGCAACTACGCGATCCTGGCCGAGAGCGCCATCTCCACTGTGCCGCCCGCGGTCGTCACCGGAGACCTGGGGCTCAGCCCCATGGCGGCCACGTTCATCACCAACTTCTCGTTGGTCGCCGACGCCACCAACGTCTTCGCCACCTCGACGCAGGTGACCGGGAAGATCTACGCGGCCGACGACGCCGTCCCCACGCCGTCAAACCTGACCACGGCGATCGGCGACATGGGCCTCGCCTTCACCGACGCCGCCGGCCGCGCGCCCGACGTCACCGAGCTCGGCGCCGGGAGCATCGGCGGGATGACCCTCGCGCCGGGCGTCTACCAGTGGGGCACGGGCTTGCTGATTCCGACCGACCTCACGTTGCATGGAAGCGCGACGGCGGTCTGGATCTTCCAGATCGCCCAGGACCTCACGGTGAGCAGCGCCGTCAACGTCCACCTCACCGGCGGCGCGCTGGCCAAGAACGTCTTCTGGCAGGTCGCCGGCAAGGTCGACCTCGGCACGACCTCCCACCTCGAGGGGATCGTCCTTTGTCAGACGATGATCAACCTGCAAACCGGCGCCTCGATCGCGGGCAGGCTGATGGCGCAGACGGCGGTCAGCCTCGACGCCAGCACGGTCACGCAGCCGGCGCCGTAGGTCCTGCGCGCGCCTGCTACCTGATCGACAGCAGCTCGACGTCGAACACCAGGGTGCCCGCCGGGGCACCCGGGCGGGTCGGCGTGTCGCCGTAGGCGAGGTTGCCGGGGATCCAGAAGCGGGCCTTGTCGCCGACGACCATCAGCTGCAGCCCCTCGGTCCAGCCCTTGATGACGCCCCCGAGCGGAAACGTCGCCGTTTCGCCGCGCACCACCGAGCTGTCGAACAACTTCCCGTCGGTCGTCCAACCCGTGTAGTGAACCTCGACGGTGTTGTCGGCCGTGGGGTGGTCCTTCCCCTTGCCGTGCTTGAGGATCTTGTAAGCGAGCCCCGAGGCGGTCCTCTTGGCGTCCTTCGGCGCCGCTGCGACGTCGGCCGGCGTCTCGGGCGGCGCCGCGACCTTCACGAAGTCGAGCAGCTCCACATCGAAGACGAGCATTCCGGCGGGCGCGCCCGGGTGGTTCGGCGGATCACCGTAGGCGAGATCGGCCGGGACCCAGAAGCGCCGCTTCTCCCCCTTGACCATCAGCTGGAGCCCCTCGCCCCACCCTTTGATGACCCCGTCGAGCGGAAACCGGGCCGGCTCGCCGGTCGGGATCGAGCTGTCGAACATCTTGCCGTCGGTGGTCCAGCCCGTGTACTGCACGGAGACCTTGTCGTGCGGACCGGGGTGGGCGCTCCCTTTGCCCTTGAACAGCACCTTCGAGGCGAGACCACTGGCGGTCTTCTTGGCGCTGGCGGGCGGCGCCGCGACGTCCGCCGGCGCGGACGGCGCCGACGGCGGTGGCGCCGACGGCAGTGGCTCGATCGGAGCGGCGGAGACCTCGACGCTCGCCAGCGTGCCGGCCAGAGCGAGGACGAACAGGATCGAGCAACGGGATCGCTTCATTCCTGCCGAATACCACGCCCAGCCATGATGGCAAATGAAGACGGCAAATGCTCACCCGAGGTGGCGATCGATGAGCGCGGCGATGCGCTCGGGGAGCTCCTCGGCCATGGCGTGGGTGCCACCGGCGATGATCTCCAGCCGGGCGCCCGGGATCTGCTCGCGCAGGTATTCGCCGACACCGGTGGGGGCGAGCGGATCGGCGTCGCCGATGAGCACCAGCGTCGGCACCCGCAGGGTTCGAAGGCGATCGCCGAGGTCGCTGCGATCGTCGACGAACCAGCGCGGCATCTCTGGACGTTGCGCGACCCAGTCACTGGTTCGCCATTCCGCCGCGCCGAGACGGCGCACGTCGATGCCGCCGGTGGTCGCCGCCAGGACGAGTCGACGCAGCCGCGCGGGATGGTCCAGCGCCAGGCGAAGCGCCAGGGCCCCGCCCATCGACTGGGCCACCAGAATCGAAGGAGACGGGGAGCGGCTTTAAGATCGAATCGAGCAGATCGGAGACGCTGTGAAGGGAGCGGTTGGGCGGCGTTTCTCCGAACCCGGGGTACTCGACCAGGAGCGGTTCACTGCGAGGGCGGAGGAGCTCGGCCACCGGGCGCCAGAACGACGCAAGCCCGCCCGCTCCGGGAAGGTAGACCAACGGGGGACGCATCGAGAGCGGCGCGGCGCGTCTCATGTGAAGCAGGGGGAACGGCCGGCCGGCCCCATCGGTTGGTGACCGCCCCGTCACCGAGAAGCCGAGCGCCCGGTAAAAGCGCAGCGCGGATTCATTCTGCTCGTTGACGTCGACCGACAGCGCGCCCGCGGCCAGGCTCTGCGCGTGCGCCACGAGGAGCTTGCCTCCGCCTTGCCGGAGGTGGTCCGGGTCGACGAACAGCGCTTCGATCGTGTCGCGGCCGTAGCCGAGGAGTCCGACCGGCGTCTCGGTGGCGGCAACCAGGACCCACCAGTCGACGGTGTCGCCTGCCAGCTCCGCGGCGACGAGCGGGCGGAGAGCGACGACATCACTGTCCGCGAGAAAGGTATGCGTGGCCCGCACGGCCCGCTCCCACAGTTCGAGCAGCCTTTGGCGATCCTCCGGCCGGGCCGGTCGCACGTGCATGGCCGCTAATATAGGCCGGGGGCCGTCTTCAGCTGGCCAATGCCACGAGCGCGACCGCCACGGAGGCGCGCACGACGACCCCGACGACCAGTCCGACGACGAGTCGCCCCGAGAATCTGAGGTGTCCCCACGAAGACCCCGACGAAGCACCCGACGAAGCACCCGACGAAGACCGCGACGAAGACCCCTGCCCGCAATCACGCATGCCGTATTCAATAGCAAGCCGTGTGCCCAGGTAGAGCGCGCCGATTCGCGCCGCCGAGCGGGTCTCTCCCGTCGTCAAAAGGATTCACCGCGACATTGCTGTCCGAGAGACAATGAGATGCCGATGCGCATCTCCGCTCCGATCGGGATCCTGGCTCTGCTCGCAGTCGGTTGTGGCAGCTCCGGCACCGGCGGGAACGACGCAGCGGCGGGCGGCGCTGGAGGCAAAGGCGGCGCTGGAGGCAAAGGCGGTGGTGGAGGCACCAGCGGTGCCGCCGGTTCGGGCGTCGGCCGCAGCTACACGACGGCGTTCCCGCTCAGCGAGAATCCGCTCTCCGAAGGGGGGAGCTGGATCAACGGGCAGACCGACGGTCTCGACTGGCACGACATGTCGACGACGCCCGGCCTGGCGATCGGCCACCAGAGCGGCTCCTCGTACACCGACGGCACGGCGCTGCTCACCGGGAGCTGGGGACCGAACCAGACCGTCGAGGCGGTCGTGCACGCGGTCAATCCCAAGGACTCCTGTTACCAGGAGGTCGAGCTGCGCCTCCGCAGCACGCTGACGCCACACACCTGCACCGGGTACGAGATCTCGTTCAAGGCGACCAAGACCTCCGGCGCCTACCTCATCATCGTGCGCTGGAACGGACCGGTCGGTGACTTCAGCTACCTGGTCAACACCAGCGGCGCCGAGTACGGCGTGACCGAGGGGAACGTGGTCAAGGCGACCATCGTCGGCGACGTCATCACGGCGTACCTCAATGGCGTCGAGGTCGGCACCGCGACCGACGCCACCTACGCGACGGGAAGTCCCGGCATGGGAATGAACCTCGAGACGGGGGACGCCTCCTGCGTCGGGACCAACGGCGACTACGGCTTCACGCACTTCACCGCGACAGCCAATTGATTCGTCAGCCAATTGATGCGACAGCCAAACGAGATGACGGCCAACTAGAACGAGCCTGGCCTTCCGCGTTCGCGTTTCAGGCGGCGCCGCACAGCTGATCTCGGCGAACAGAGGGGCGAGCCGTGTCCAGGTGGTTACCTTTTCGGCCGGGGGTGCGGCATGACGGTGTCGACGAGCGAAGCCACGCCACGATCGCGGTCCGCCCGAAAGAAGAAGCAGCAGCAGCGGTACAGCGACGGGCATCCGCTGGATCACGTCCAGTACGTCGAGTCCAAGATCATCCTCAAGGGGGACCGCTTCACGTCGGTCGACAGCTTCGACGAGTTCGCCCGCCTGGTGAAGCGGACCGCCAAGGAGGCGGGGCTCGATTTCTCGCGCAAGGCCTTCAAGGACGCCAAGCCGCGCATCCGGGAAGTGCTCTTCCTCGACACCCCCGACTTCAGGCTCTACAACAACGCCTTCATCCTGCGCCGCCGGACCGACTACGTCGACGGGTTCGCGGTGGGCGATCCGGAGATCGTCTTCAAGTACCGGCACCCCGATCTGCAGAAGGTCGCGGACATGGACGTCCGTCCCCAGATTGCCGGCGATCACCGGATCAAGTTCAAGGCGGAGACGTTGCCGCTCAAGGATCAGATCGGCGGCGTGCGTACGCTCTACTCGCACAACGCCCAGTTTCCGTTCAGCCACGTCCACGCAGCGGACAAGTCCGCGATGACCACCCTGGTGCGCCTGCTGCCACCGCTGCGCGGCATCAAGCTGACCCCGAGCGAGAAGGTCGAGATCGTCAACCACACGGCGGTCGAGGAGGTGCTCCTCGACATCGGCATGCTCGACTTCGGCAAGGGGGTCGAGGCCAAGGCCAACGTGGCGGTCTGGCGCACGCGCGGCAATGAAAAGCAGCTCGTCGGCGAGTTCGCCTATCAGTGCAAGTTCGAGCGCGAGGACGAGCGGCACGCGGTGGCGATGAAGCGGGCCGAGCAGCTCTTCATCCTGCTGCAGGAGGCGGCCAGCGACTGGATCGCTCTCGGCACCACCAAGACCGGCACCGTTTACCGGCTCAAAGGCAATCCGCCCACCGCCCACGAGTAGCGCGGGAGCGGTCGCCATGAGCCCGCTCCGACAGCGCATCAGGGGGGACCTCCGCGGCGTGCACCTCGCGCTGAACGTCTTCGTCGCCACCAGCCTGC
This sequence comes from uncultured Pseudomonadota bacterium, assembly GCA_963819375.1. Classification (GTDB taxonomy): domain Bacteria; phylum Myxococcota_A; class Polyangia; order Fen-1088; family Fen-1088; genus JADGRB01. Next base: position 2,096,945 of record CAWFVU010000002.1, read on the forward strand.
TCTGGCTGGTGATTCGAAAGTGGGCCGGGCTCAATCCAATCTGGGCGATCAGCGCGATGCTCGCCTCGACCGATCCGCACGTCGGCGACGCGCTCAAGAGTGTCCGCGGGCGCGTCATCAACGCCGCGCTCGGCTGCGCCATCGGCCTGGCCTTCCTGATCGTCGGCGAAGCGCGGGACTGGAAGCTCCCCATGGCCCTGGCGGCGACGGCGTTCCTCTCCAGCTACATCGTGCGGGTGCCGGTCATGTGGCGACAGGCGCCCATCACCGCGGCGATCGTGATCGCCTCCGGGCTGGAGCGGCACACCAAGGAGGTCTCGATCGAGATCGGCCTGCGCCGGGTGGCGGAGGTCTTCTTCGGCTGCGTCCTGGGGCTGACGGTCACCTGGGTGATCTCGAAGATCTGGCCGCTGCCGGAATCGCGCCCCCCCTCGGTCCCGGTTCGGCCATGATGGGCCCGTGCTGCTGTCCCAGGATGATGTCGCCCCGCTGGAGGTTGCGGGACCCGACGGGCCCTCGCCCTTCTTCATCATCTGCGATCACGCCGGCAGGCTGATTCCCCGAGCGCTCGGGACCCTGGGGTTGCCCGCGGCCGAGCTCGAACGGCACATCGCCTGGGACATCGGGGCGGCGGGTGTGGCGCGCCGGCTGGGGGCGGCGCTCGGCGCGCACACCGTGTGGCAGCGCTACTCCCGGCTGGTGATCGACTGCAACCGCCCTCTTGACGCGCCCGACTCAATTGCGCCCCGCAGCGAGCAGACGGCCGTCCCGGGCAACCAGAACGTCGCGCCCGCCGATGCCGAGGCGCGGGCGCGCGCGATCTTTCACCCCTACCACGACGAGATTCGAACGGCGCTCGATCGCCGGCAGGCCCAAGGCCGCTTGACCGTGCTCGTCGCGATGCACAGCTTCACGCCGGTGTTCCTGGAAGTTCCCCGTCCCTGGCACGTCGGCGTGCTCTACAACCGCGATTCCCGCGTGGCCGCGCCGTTGTTGCAGGCGCTCCGGGACGAAGGCGATCTCGTCGTCGGCGACAACCAGCCCTACGCCGTCGGCGATGCGACCGACTACTCGGTCGTCAACCACGGCGAGCGGCGCGGGATCCCCCACGTCGAGATCGAGATCCGGCAGGACCTCGTCGCCGACGAACGTGGGCAGGAGGCGTGGGCCCGGCGGTTCGCGCGGATCCTGCCATTGGTCACCACAACCACGATGAGGACAAGATGAAGATTCGCCTGGGATACGAGCTCAACTACACGGTACCGCAGCCTACGCCGATGATCTTGACCCTCAACGTGCACCACAGCCGGGTCTCGGATCTCGAGCATCCCGACCACATGAGGACGACGCCGTCCGTCCCGACGGCCGCCTACCGGGACGGTTTTGGGAACTGGTGCACGCGCCTCATCGCCCCGGCCGGGAATTTTCGGGTCACCAGCGACACGACCATCAACGACAGCGGCGCCCGAGAGCCGGTCGTCCCGTCGGCCATTCAGCACCCCGTTCCTCAGCTGCCGGAGGAGACGCTGGTCTTCCTCCTCGGAAGTCGCTACTGCGAGACCGACAAGATGTCGCAGTTCGCCTGGGACAAGTTCTCCAGCGCCCCGCTCGGCTGGGGGCGCGTGCAGGCGATCTGCGACTTCGTGCACCAGCACATTCAATTTGGTTACCAGTTCGCCCGCTCGACCAAGACCGCCTTCGAGGCCTTCAACGAGCGCCAGGGCGTCTGCCGCGACTTCGCCCACCTGGCCATCACCCTCTGCCGCTGCCTGAACATCCCGGCCCGCTATTGCACCGGGTATCTGGGCGACATCGGCGTTCCCAAGGACCCGGCGCCGATGGACTTCGCGGGATGGTTCGAGGCCTATCTCGGGATCGACCTGGTACACCTTCGATGCCCGCAACAACGCCCCGCGCATCGGGCGCGTCCTCATCGCGCGCGGCCGCGACGCCGCCGACGTGGCGATCTCCACGACGTTTGGACCCAACACGCTCGACACGTTTCGCGTCTGGACCGACGAAGTGACCTCCTGACCGGCCCCTCGCGCGGCGGCCATTCGGAGAGTAGGTTGCGCGCATGACCTACTGCGTGGGCGTGCTCCTGGAGGACGGGATCATCCTCGGCTCGGACTCGCGCACCCACGCGGGCGTCGACGACTTCGCCTCGTTCTGCAAGATGACCGTCTTCGAGGCGGCCGGCGAGCGCGTGCTGGTGTTGTTGAGCTCCGGCAGCCTGGCCGGAACCCAGGCCGTCATCAGCCTGCTCCGCCAGGAGGCCGACGCGGCGGATGAGGCCGCGGCCGACGCCGAGCCTGCGGTCACCATCCGAAGCGCCCGGACGATGTTCGACGTGGCGCGCGTCGTCTCGGACGCGATGCGCGCCATCGACCGTCGCGACAGCGAGCATCTGGAGAAGCACGATCTCTCCTTCAACGCCTCGTTCATCCTGGGCGGCCAGATCAAAGGCGAGCCGATGCGCCTCTTTCGCATTTACGCGGCCGGCAACTTCATCGAGGCCAGCGCCGACACGCCGTTCTTCCAGACGGGCGAGGCCAAGTACGGCAAGCCGATCATCGACCGCGTCATCACCCCCTCCACCAGCCTGAGCGACGCGGCCAAGTGCGTGCTGGTCTCGTTCGATTCGACCATGCGCAGCAACCTGTCGGTCGGCATGCCGATCGACCTGCTCTGCTACGAGCGCGACGCTCTCGTGGTCCGAAAGCGCCGCCGGTTCGAGCAGGGCGACCCCTACTTCGGCGCGCTCAGCAAGAAGTGGAGCGAAGGTGTCCGCGCCGCTTTCAAGGAGCTGCCCGAGCCTCAGTGGAGCGCCTGAGTCGCACTCAGGAGGCCGACGGTTCGCATGGGCCCACCTCCTCGGATGGCGGCGCGTAAGTTGTCGCTGCTGGTACTCGCCACCGCGTGCGCCTGCGCCTCGAACCCCGGACGGTCCACCCTTCCGCCCGCGGCAGCGACGGCAGCGACGGCGGCGACACTCCCGGCCTTCGTTTCGCTGGAAATCGCCTGGGTCAACCGGGAGCTCGACCCCATCGATCAGCCGGTGGCCGTGGGGCAGGTCGCGGTCGGAATCGTCGCCACGCCCGACCGTGAGTTGTTGCTGGTCGGCCTCGATCCGGCGACCGGGCAAACACGCTGGCGACAGCCGATCACGCCCAGCGTCGTCACGCCCGGCGTCCGCGTGGAGTTCGTTCCTGTGGGCGAGGACAAGATTGCGTACTTCCGGCCAACGAGCGCTGGCGACGGATACGCCGAATTGGTCCTCGCCGACGCGGCAACCGGCGCCGACCTCGCGAAGACACCCGAAGCCCGGTTCACCTCCCCACCGTACCTGTGCGCATCCGAAAAGGATGTCTGCGCAACCTCGAGGACGGCCGGCGCCGGACGGGACGTCGCGCACCGGCTGGAGACCGCGACCGGTCGATACGTCGCCGAGGGAGACCACCTCCCGTCCGGCGCGCGCGAGATCGCGAACGGGGGACTGTTCGACCTCGGCGATCGTCCCGGCAACACGCTGGGGTTGCTGCGCGACGGTCTGATCCGCTGGCGTACGCCAATCAGCGCCGCGTTCCCTCCGGGATTCACGACGGACCACGGGTGGTCCTGGCTCTTCTTCTCCGAGCAGCATGTCTTCGCGGGCTCCGTGGGAGGGCCGTTCGTCACGGACGGCACGAAGCGGATTCTCGATCTCGTGCACGGCTCGGCGACGGCCGGCCTCTCCGAGACCGACGGTTCGGTGCTCTGGCGGAACGACGGCAGCGCCCGCTGTCGCGTGCCAACCCGCAACTATCCCGTGCGTTGCCGGCGGCGCGGCACCGTCATCCTCGAAGCGGACGGCAAGCCGGCCTTTCGAAATCTCGACGTGACGATCGAGGGGTTCGACGTCAGGACCGGTAAGACGACCTGGTCGGTCCCGCTGGGCGACGACGGGTCACTGGTCGCCGGAGATGTCCGCCAGCCGATCGCCGGCCCGACCCAGTTGGTCCTGACGGCACCGGCCGGACCGGTCGTGCTCGACTACGCCACCGGCAAGGTCTCGCCGCCTGGCACAGGCGCGACCTTCTGGTGCATGAAGGACCGAAGCTACGAGTTCGAGCTCGGCTACCGGTCCCAGGGCGTCGTTTCCTTCAATCGGCCCGGCGGCGTGCTGGCCGCCATCTGCGACCAGTACTCCCAGCCCGCCACGGATTTTCCGAGCGCGGCGGCGACGATGACCGTCGGCGCCGTCGTTGGCGACCACGTGCTGGTCGCCGTTTCAAACGGCGGCGACGGTAAGGAGCAGAAGCCGGAACAGCGGACGCAAAGGTATGTCGGGTTCAAGCTGTCTCCCGGAAAGTCGGCCCAGGTCGCCTCCGCGAGCGCTCGCGTCGTCCCGCAGCGCCTGTGATCCCCGAGACCTAGTTGACCGTGAAGATCGGCTCGCCCAGCCGTTCGCTCAGCTGACGTGGCGTCTCCCCCGCCTTGTTCGGAAGGTCGTCCTTGGCCCCGGCCGTCAGCAGCAGCCGGACGACCTCTTGCCGGCCGCGCGCCGAGAAGATGGCCCGGCTGAGCGGCGTGTTCCCCTCCTCGTCCTGGGCATTCACGTCGGCACCGCGCCCAATGAGCAGGGTGGCGGCCTCGGGCAGGACCTCTTCCGCAGCGACATGCAGCGCGGTGGCGCCATGCTCGTCGCGGGCGTTCACGTCGGCCTTCGTTTCGAGCAACAATCCCACGAGGCCCACGCTGCCACCCAGCACGGCCGAGAAGATCGGCGTGCGCCCCTCGCCGTCGCGGGCGTTCGGGTCGGCTCCGCGGGCAAGCAACGTTCGGACCCGCCTCAGATCGCAAACGAACGCCGCCTCGACCATCTGCTGGTCGAGGGCGCGGCGCTCTTCGTTGCTAATCGGCATGGCGCCGGAGCTTAGGCTCTGCCTGGCGCGGGCGCCACACGCTCAGCGCCCGCCGAAGACATCGCCGTCAGGCCGCCGGTTGGACTGCTTCCTTGGCCGGCGGCTGGGCGCCCGCAGCGCCGATCGGAACCGCTCGGACCGCGACGGCCTCGCTGATGCGATTGGCGTCGCGTCCCACGCCGTGGATCATCGAGGACGAGAGCGCGTAGAGAAAGTGCAGGCCGACGAAGTAGAGGCCCGGCATCTCTGGGACGACGCCGCTGGCGTGCCGGGGGTTCCCCTTCTCGTCGAAGATCGGCAGGTCAATCCAGGGGAAGCTTCGGCGGAACCCCGTACACCAGATCACGTTGGCCACGTCCATCGTGCGACCGTCGTCGAGCAGCGGCTGCCCGTCTCGCACGCCGATGGTCCGGGCGGCGCGCGTGACGCCGGCCGCCTCCAGCTGCTTCGGTCTTTGGCGAATCAGCGGAACGCCCGCGGTGTGGCCCTGGGCGCGCGCCTTGCGGCCGATCGGCGTCTTCGCGCTGAGGAGGCGGTGGAACACCAGTCGGAAGAGCAGGCGAATCAAGAGGTGCTTCGCCAGGAAGCTGTCGAAACGGAAAGGGACGTGACCGGGATGCCGTCCTGACATCCAGACGCGGCGGCGAGGCGCCAGCTCCATCGCGATCTCGGCGCCCGAGTTGCCTGCGCCGACCAGCAGCACCCCGCCCTCGCGGAGCTGCGCCGGGTTCTTGTAGTCACCCGAGTGCAGCTGCACGATGCGCGGGTCGAGCTGACGCGCGAACTCCGGGATGTTCGGCCGCTGATAGTCGGACATCGCGACCACCACCTGCGCGGCCTCGAACCTCCGCTCGCCCGCCTCGATCAGGAAACCCGCGCCGGCGCGTGACAGACGATTCACGGTGACCCCCGTCAGCACCGGCAGCTCGAATTTGGCGGCGTACGCCTCCAGGTAGTCCGCCATCTCGTCCTTGGTCGGACACGACGTCGGCGGAGCCGGGAAGGGCATGCCGTCGAGACCATCGTGGCGGGCCGGCGAGAAGAGCCGCAGCGAATCCCAGCGATTCCGCCAGGCGTCGCCGATCCGCGGGTGCCCGTCCAGGATCACGAAGCGCAGCCCCCGCCGCGCCAGGTGGTAACCGACCGACAGACCCGCCTGGCCGCCGCCGATCACGATCACGTCGAACTTCGTCCCGCCCTGGTTCGTCATGTGAGCCTCCATGACGACCAAGCTATCGACCCGCGCCCGCGCCAGCATCGGCCGAAGCCCCCATTTTGCCGGCCGCGGCGGCATGGGTGGTTTCACCCATCACCCGCCGGGGCCGGCGGCGAACAATCGAGGACTCAGACCAGATCGTGCTGGTAGGCCCAGGCGGTGGCGGCGGTGCGCGAGCCGACGTTCAGCTTCACGAAGATGTTGCTGAGGTGGCGGTCGATCGTCTTTTCGCTCAGGAACAGCTCGCGGGCGATGAGCTTGTTGGTCTTGCCGGCGGCCACGAAGCGCAACACCTGCAGCTCGCGCTGGGTGAGGCCGTGCGGAGGCTTCGCCGCCGGTGCGCCGGGGGGCGTGCCCAGCGCCGCGACGTCGGGGCCGGCGCCCAGCTCCTCGAAGACGGCCCCGGCGGCCTCCAGCTCCATCCGGGCGCCTTCGCCGTCGCCCAGCGCCTGACAGGCCCGCGCCAGATCGACGCGCACGCGCGCCGCCGGATAGGGCGCGCCGATCTTCTGCCAGACCCAGAACGCCCGCCGCAACGGCCCCAGCGCCGCCTGCGCGTCCCCCTCCGCGAGGTGAATCCGCCCGCGACCGTGAGCGGCCAGCGCGCCGATCACCTCGGTGGCGAAGCTGGCGGCGATCTCGTCGAGCCGCGCGCAGGCCTCGCGCGCGCTGGCGACGTCGCCGACGGCCAGGTGAATCTCGACGGCGGCGGGGAGCAGCTTGGCCAGGGTCAGCGGATCTTGCGTCTCGGCGACCACGCGGCGGATCGCGCTCTGCGCGGCCTCCCGCTGGCCGCCGCCGAGGCGCAAGAGCGCCAGCCCCGGTTGCGGCTCTTGCCCGTGGACGCTCGCCTCCTTGAAACAGCGCTCGGCTTCCTCGACGGCGCCCCGCAGGCGGTGGATCTCCCCTTCCTGATAGCGCGCATCGGCGAGCGCGCTGCGATCGTTCGGACGAACGCGCCTGCCGGCGCTGCGCGCCTCCTCGATCGCCTCCGGCCAGGCGCCGCCGATCTGCAGGAGCTCGGCGCGGTGGACGAGGCAAGGCCCCTGAAAGGCCACCGCCCGCGGCTCGCTCTCGCACCAGGCGGAGAGCGCGGCGGTCCACTCGCGCGCGCGCTCGATCGCGTAGATGCGCTGGCAGCTGGCGATCACGGTGCAGTAGATGAGGCCGGTGAAGATCGGCGACAGCCGGTTCGCGGTCGCGGCCAGCATGCTCTCGTCGAGCAGCGCCATGCCGCGATCGATCTGACCCAGACGCACGAGCGCCCGTCCCTGGATGGTGCGGCCAAACGCCGAGAGGTCCGCGTCCCCCACCCGATCGCCGATGGCCGCCGCCTCGGCGGCCACGTCATGGGAGGCGTCGAGTTGACCCGCCATCTGGTGCCGAAAGGCGGCCGGCAACAGCAGGAATCCCTTCTCGGCGCACTCGACCGCTTCGCCCTCGACGAGCCGCTGGGCCCGACCGAGCCAGGCGTTGGCGCGCCCGGGCTGGCCCAACGACATGGCTCGAAACCCGACCCAGAACGCCGCCCGCGCCGCCGGCCGCAGCGCCCCTTCGGCCAGCCGGACCTCGTAGACCCGCTCCGTCGCCTTGAGAAAACCCTCGCTGTCCCCGGAGAGCTCCGCCGCCCAGGCCAGCCGATCGAGATCCTCGACCGCGAGCGGGGCCGCCCGTTCGGCGGCGGCCAGGCTCGCGTGGGCGGCGGCCCAGTCGTGTCGCTGGTAGGCTTCGCGCCCGCGCTCGAGATCTCCTGGTGCCGACTCTTTCATGGCGTCGTCGGGACCCAGTCGATCTCGACGCGACCGATCTCGGCGGGGATGACCCAGGTGATCTGCAGCTGCCGTGCGGCCGGCGGGATCGCCGCGGCGGTGATCCGCACGGGCCGGAGCGCCAGGGGATCGCTGCCGGGAACGACGAACGAGTCCTCGGACGTGGCCAGCTTCGCGAAGTCGTGGCCGTCCGCGGACCAGGTGACGTCGAGCAGCTGGCCGGTCTTCTGTTCGGCGAACGCGTAGATCCGGAGGGCCGTGCTTCGTCCTTCGAGCCGATACACGGTCCGCGCCCCGGCGCCGCCTTTGAGGCGCACGCGGTCCATCTTGCAGCGCTGCGGGTGGTCGGTGGTGACGGTCGCGTCGCGGTCCTCTCTCGGGCCGGCGCCGGCCTGCTCCATCTCGTCGACGAAGAGCCGCCCTTCGATGAGTGTCTCGCCGCTCGCTGCCGACGGCAGGGACCGACCCGCTTCATTCGAAGCCGTCACGCGGTAGTGGACCTTCTGGCCGACCGGCGGAGAAGGATCGACGAAGGCGCGGTACGCCACCAACGTCTCGTCGTAGTGTTCGGCGATGGGGGTCCACGGCCCGTCGGCCCCGACCTGGCGCTCGATCGTGTAGTCGCGGGAGCCCACCGAGCCGCCGAAGCTGACCGCCCCACGAGACGTCGCGCCCAGCATCACCGGCGGCGCGGGCACCGCGACCGCCGGGACCGGAAGATGGCGTTGCTCGTAGGCGAGCGTGCGCATCATCTTCATGATCGCCTGCTCGTCGTAAGCGGCCCCGGAGTCGGACCCGGTGAGGTGATACGACTGAAACGGGGGCCGCTCCATGTGGTGGTAGAAGCCCCCCTCGCGGCTGTGGCCGCGCAGCCCCCAGAGGAGCACCCCCTCGATCGGCAGCGCGAGCACGTGATGGAGCATGTTCTCCGTCTCCGCCCCGGTCCACAGACCGACCTCCCCGATGAGGTAGCGCTTTCGGCCGGCGATCCTGCGGACGTTGTCGTCGATGAGCTCCAGATTGCGCCGGACCAGACCGTAGTGGTGGGACGACACGATGTCGATGTTCGGATCGACGATCGACGCCTCCCGCACCGTCGGTCCGTTCGTTCCGTCGATGAGCGCGTGCTTCGGGTCGCGCTGCTTGATGTACTTCGCGATGCGCGCGGCCCAGGCGTCCGGCCGGGCCAGCTCGTTGCCGGTCTCCCAGGCATAGATGGTGGGATCGTCGCGGTAGGCGCGCCCGTTGATCGTGTTCATCCGCAGCAGCACCTTGTCGAGCGTGGCCTCGAAGTCCCGGATGAGCTGCTCGTCCGTGAAGAAGGCCTCGCGCGGCTTGCCACGAAACGCCGCATATTGAGCGACGCCGCCCCAGTGGGGCCAGTTGTCGACGAACGGCATGATCACCTGGATGCCGAGCTCGGCCGCCGTGGCCAGCACCCGGTCGAGCGCGACGAAGGCCTCCTCGTTGAACTGATTCGGCCCGAGAACGTGCCGAACGGCGCCGGGAGGGTCGGTCGGCTTCCTCACCGACAGCACGTACATCCGCACCACCGTCCCCCCCATGAGGCGGATGGTCTGGAGCGCGTCGCGGATCTCGAAGTCGTCGGGCAGCCGCTGGTGCTGGAGCGATTCGAAGCGCGCGTCGTCCTCGATGTAGTGCAGGGTCGGAACGTTGAACGACACGAATGGCGCGCGCTCACCGACGGTGGCGCCAGCGCCAGGCGGCCGCGCCGGGGTGGTCACGCGCGCGGCGGGTGGCCGGCACCCGGCGCACACGGCCAGCGCGAGACAGAAACCGAGCCAGCGGCTGCGCGAGACCATGGTCCGGCGGCATTGTGCCACGTCTGCTCCTTGCCACGCCGACCGCCCTCGACCGATCGCCACAACGCCCGCCTCCTGCTCTGGGGTGCGGCGCGGCAGGCGGCGTGTATGCTTGCGCGCCGAAAGGGTTGAAGAGAAATCATGAAATACAGAAAGCTCGGAGCGTCGGGCGTCAAGGTGTCGGAGCTCTGCTTGGGGGCGATGACGTTCGGTGAAGCCGACGAGAAGTCGTTCATGCACAAGGTCGGCGCCGACGAGAAGACGTCGTTCGACATCCTGAATCGCGCGCTGGAGCTGGGGGTGAACTTCATCGACACCGCCGACGTCTACGGGCAGGACGGCCTCAGCGAACGGATCATCGGCGCCTGGATCGAGCGCGACCAGCGCCGCAAGGAGATCGTTCTCGCCACCAAGTTTCGCTTCACCATGGGCGAAGGGGCCAACCGGACCGGCGCCTCCCGCTACCGCATCATGCGCTGCGTGGAGCACAGCCTGAAGCGCCTCCGCACCGATCACATCGATCTCTACCAGATCCACATGCAGGACCTCGACACGCCGGAAGATGAGCTCCTCCGCGCGCTCGACGACCTCGTCACGCAGGGGAAGGTGCTCTACGTCGGCTGCTCGAACTACGCCGCCTATCGCTTGATGGATTCGCTGTGGCAGAGCCGCACCAGGAACCTGACCGCCTTCGTCACGCTGCAGGCGCAGTACAGCCTGGTCGTGCGGGAGCTCGAACGCGAGCACGTCCCGCTCTGCCGCGCGCAGGGGCTCGGCATCCTCTGCTGGTCTCCGCTCGGCGCCGGCTTCCTGACCGGCAAGTACGACAAGGACCAGCCGCCGCCGGCCGGGGCCCGCCTCGAAAAGTGGAAGGACCGAATGGCGGGATTCAACAACGACCGCAACTGGAAGATCCTGGCCGCGGTCCGCGCGGTCGCCGCCGAGACAGGCGCCACGCCCGTCGGTGTGTCGCTGGCCTGGCTGCTGGCGCAGCCCCAGGTCTCCTCCTGCATCTTCGGCGCGCGCTCGCTGGCGCAGCTGGAAGAGAACGTGAAGGCCACCGACGTGACGCTGAGCGCCGAGCAGGTCGCGCGCCTCGACGAAGCCTCGCGCTTCGACCTCGGCTATCCCTACGCGTTCATGAAGGACGTGCAAGGGCGCTGGTAGCGCGGTGGCGCCTTGTTCGACCGCTGGCAGCGTGTAGGGTAGGCGCTATCGTGCAAGTCGAGCTGTGCCGAAAGTCTCTCGAGCGGTTGGGCGCGCCGCTCGCGCCCCTGCTCTCCGAGCTGAGGGAGCGCGAGCACACGCCGGTGGTGAAGGACTGTCTCAACCGCTGCCAGAAGTGCGAGCTCGGCTTCGCGATGGCGACAGTGGACGGCGCGCCACTCGGCGCCTCCAGCGTGACGGCGCTCCTCGCCGAAATCGACGCGCTGGCCGCCGACGATCTCGATGAGTCGGACCAAGCGTAAGCGACGCCTGTGACCGCGCCCAAGCTCCAGACCTCCTCGCCCGCGCCCGTCTGGCTGGAAGCCGGACGGGGCGTTTCCGTCGCTTCGGTTCGACAACAGCTTCGTGCGTGAGCTCCCCGGTGAAGCGGAGACGCTGAGGGCCGTTCGCGGGGTCCGCGGCGCCTGCTTCTCGCCGATCGCGCCGGTTCCGGTGAGCGCGCCACGGCTCGTCGCCGCCTCGCCCGAGGTCGCGCGGTTGCTGGACCTGTCGGAGACGGCCTCGGCGTCCGATGCCTTCTTGCAGGTCTTCGCCGGCAACGCGCTCTTGCCGGGCATGGAGCCGTACGCCGCCTGTTACGGCGGGCATCAGTTCGGGACGTGGGCCGGCCAGCTCGGCGACGGGCGGGCCATCAGCCTCGGCGAGGTCGTGAACGCGGCCGGGCAGCGCTGGGAGCTGCAGCTCAAGGGCGCCGGCGCGACGCCCTACTCCCGCTCGGCCGACGGTCGCGCCGTGCTCCGCTCGTCGATCCGCGAGTTTCTCTGCAGCGAGGCGATGGCGCATCTCGGGCGTCCCGACCACGCGCGCGCTGAGCCTGGTCGCGACCGGCGCAGAGGTGGTGCGCGACATGTTCTACGACGGGCACCCGCGGGCCGAGCCGGGCGCGATCGTCTGCCGCGTCGCCCCCTCGTTCGTGCGCTTCGGCAACTTCGAGCTCTTCGCCGCGCGCGGCGAGGTGGAGCTCCTGACCCGGCTCGCCGACTACACGCTCCGCCACCATTTCCCCGAGCTCGGCGCGCCGTCGCCCGAGACCTACGCCGCCTGGCTCACGGAGATCTGCCGCCGCACGGCCGTCCTCATGGCGCACTGGATGCGGGTCGGCTTCGTTCACGGCGTCATGAACACCGACAACATGTCGATCCTCGGGTTGACCATCGACTACGGGCCGTTCGGCTTCCTCGACAACTTCGACCCCGACTTCACCCCCAACACCACCGACGCGGGCGAGCGCCGCTATCGCTTCGCCAATCAGCCGCGCGTCGCCAAGTGGAACCTGATCAAGCTGGCGGAGGCGCTCTACCCGCTTATCGGCGAGCATCCCGCCGCTCGAGGAGGCCCTGGTCGCCTACACGGAGACGTACGAGGCGGAGGAGAGCCGCCTGTTTGCGGCCAAGCTGGGGCTGACCAGGGCCGACAAGTCTCTCGTCGACGAGCTCTTCCAGGTGCTGACGCTGGTGGAGACCGACATGACCCTGTTCTTTCGGGGTCTGGCGAACGTTCCGGTGCACCTCGGTCCCGACGAAGCATCCGACGAAGCATCCGATGAAGCGTTGCTGTCGCCGCTCGCGAGGCGCCTATTACACGCCGGATCTGCTCACCGGCGACGCCCGCGCGCGGACGCTGGCCTGGCTTCGTCGCTACGGCGCCTGCGTCCGGCAACAGGGCCAAGAGCCGCCCGCGGTCCGCAAGCAGCGCATGAACGCCGTCAATCCGAAGTACATCCTGCGCAACTGCCTCGTCCAGCTGGCCATCGACGCCGCCGAGAAGGGGGACGCCTCGCTGGTGCTCGAGCTCCTCGATCTCCTGCGGCACCCTTACGGCGAACAACCCGAGCGCGACCGCCTGGCCGCCAAGCGCCCGGACTGGGCCCGCCATCGCGCCGGATGCTCCATGCTCTCCTGTAGCTCCTGAGCGCCAGCGCGCGCGGACCAGGTGGCAGGTGGGTTGAGGGATTCCCTGCTGAGCTCGTCCAACAGCGTTGAGCCTGCAATTCCGCCGGGCGGTGGGAGATTTAAGGGCAGGAGCGAGAGGGGAGGCCGGCCATGGTCCACGAAAGACTGCTCGTCGTCACCAGCGGGGGGGAGACCATCGGAACGATCATTCACCACGACGGAGACGAAACGTTCTTGGTCGAGGGCGACAAAGTGTTTCCGAGGGACTTCGAGTTCCACCACGAAAGCATCACGGACGTCTGCGAGGATGGGGCGCTGCTCTATACGTTGACGGACGAGGAGCCCGTCGCGACCGAAGCGCCCCCGCGCCGCCACTAGCTGCCGGTCCGCGCATCGAGGTCCCCGTAAGCCTCGGCTTCGCCTGGGGCGCGTGCATCTGTGATCTGGGATGGCGCGTGGCCGACGAAGACAGCGCACTTTCTCGTCCTGAGGGCGATTGACAGATGACGACGGCGACAGCCCCTTAACGGTTGTGCCGATCCCCACCCACGCCACCGCCGCCCCCTCCCCCGCATCCAGCAACCCGGAGGGGAGCGATGCGCCGCTCGCCTCTCCCGCCGGCCCCCTCCTCGCCCTCGAGACCGTCGCCGCACCGCGCCCCAACAGCGCTTTCCGGGTCGCCGCCGCGCTCGGCCCGGACTTCGGGATGGCGATCGTCTTTCTCGCCGTCCTCTCGGCGCTCGTCGCCGGGTTCGGCGCCTCCTTCGTCTGGAACAAGGGGCCGATCCTGGTGGCGGGGGGAATCCTCGTCCTGCTGGTCGTCGTGGCGTTCGTTCGTCGCGCGCCCGCGATCGCCCGCGGCGCTCCCGATGCCTGGCGCGACTTCCGCGCCGCCGCCCGACGGGTCGTCCGCGACTGGGCCCCCTTCACCATCATCATGTGGGCCTTCGAGAGCATGGAGACGTACACCGGCGTCATCCGCAAGACGGGGATCGACGAGGCGCTCTACCGAATGGACCTGCGCCTGTTCGGCGTCGAGCCGACCGTCTGGGTGGGCCGCCTCACGCATCCGCTGCTGACCGACTGGATGTCGCTCACCTACGGCCTCTACTTCATCCTGCCCATGATCGTCGCCAGCGCGCTGTCGTTGCGCGGCCGCAGGCATGACCTGCGAGAGCTGTCGACCGCGGTGATCCTGCAGATGGGAATCGGCTTCGTCCTGTTCCTCCTGTTCCCGGCGGGGCCGCCGCGCTTTTACGCACCGCTGTTGGCGAAGGGCGGCTTCTTCCCGGCCCAGCTGCACTCCCTGACCGGGCTCTACGAGCTGCAGCAGAGCGCGTTCGACACGGTGGATCCGCTGCGCATCCGGTCGGCGTTCCCATCGCTGCACTGCTCGATCGCGCTTTTGACCCTGTTCTACTCCTGGCGCTTCGGCGACGCCCTCTTCCCCAGGCGCCCGCGGCTCTACTTCTGGATCTGTCTGCCGCTGGTCATATCGCTATGGCTGTCGACGATCTACCTGCGCCATCACTGGGTGCCCGACATCGCGGCCGGTTTGCTGCTCGGCCTCGCCTCCTCGACGCTGGCGCCGAAGCTGCGCGCGGCCTGGCCCCGTGTCCGCGCCGCGGTCGCCGCGCGCTGACGCCCGTTCCCTCTCGGACGGCGGGTCCCGATCATCCGCGCCAAGGTCGGCGCGATCAGCAGCGCGGCGCTCAGGCAGGTGAGCTCGCCCAGCATCGCGGCGAACCCGAAGCTCCGGATCCCCTTGTTGGAGGAGAACCAGAGCGACCCGTAGCCGACCACGGTGGTGTACGAGCAGAGCGCCACCGCCGAGGCGGTGCGGGCGCTCTCGACCCGGCCCTGCGGCGTGTCGGGCTCGGTGCGCGCGCGGCTGATGATGTTGACCGAGTAGTCGATGCCGATCCCGATCGTGATGGGCAGCGCCACGAAGTCGAGGAAGTTGACCTTAAGCCGGAAGAGGCCCGCCAGGGCGATCATCGCCAGCGTCCCGAAGGCCCCGCAGAACAGCGTGGCGAACGCGGAGAGGCTCGGGGCGAGCAGCGCGACGACCACGACGATGGCGCCGAGCGCGGCGATCGCGGTCGCCCGCGGGCCGTCGCGCTCCATGGCGTTGAGCATGTCGGTGAAGACGAAGGCAGACCCGCCGACCAGCACGTCCGGGCCGAGCCCGAGCCCCCGCACCGCGGCGGCGAACCGCCGCAGATCGCGGGTGTTCCAGGAATCGATGCCGAGGCCGGTGTTGGCGAGGACGATCCGCCCGCGCGTCCCATCCCGCTCCACGTACGGCCAGGCGAGCTCGAGCGGGACGTCGGCGTCACCGAGCGCGCGCAGGTCTTCGGGAGGACGGGACTCCTGCAGCGATCTCCGATCATCGTCGCTGAGGGTGTCGGGGTGGCGCAGCTGCCGGTCGATCAGGCGCCGGAGCTCGGCAACGACCTCCAGCTTTTCTGGTTGATCGGCCGGCAGGCGATCGTCGAGCGTGGTGATCCGGCTGAAGAGCCGCTGGCGCTCCGGCTTCGCCTCGTCCGCGGCGCGCAGCTTGCGCACGAGCGGCGCCACCTCGTCGCGGCGATTGACGGCCAGCGCGAAGCCGCCGGAGATCCCGTGCCCGAAGGCCCGGTCGAACTTGTCCATGAGCGCGACGCCGCGATCGAGATCGGCGTTGGTGCTGGCCATGTTCCGCAGGTTGGTCTCGAGCGGCTGGTGGGTGAGATAGCGCCAGGCCCCCAGCGCGGAGGCGACGAAGAGGAGCGCCGCCACGACGAGGACGGGGCCGGTCCGGGTCGGCAAGCGCGCGCTCGAACCAGCCGATGGCCGCCGGCTCGGGACGAACCCGGATCCATCCCCGACGCTCGGCGAGGGCGAGCGCCGCCGGCAGCACGGTGTAAGCCGAGATCCAGCAGCACGCCATCCCGATCCCGCCGATGATCCCGAAGTCGCGAAAGCCGCGAAAGGGCGTCGCGGCCAGGGAGAGATAGGCCGTGCCGGCCGCCAGCGCGGCGGCCGCGGTCGCGCGCATCGTCCCGCTCCTGGCGGTCTGCAGTGAACGTTCGACGGGGTGGCCCTCCCGACGTTCCTCGAAGTAGCGGCCGAGGTAGATGATCCCGAAGTTGATCCCGTTGCCGATGACGATCGACGAGAGAAACGCGCTGGCGATGTTGAGATGGCCGATGGTGAGCTCGGTGACCGCGAAGGCCGCCAGCGCCCCGACGGTGAGCGACCAGCCGAGCGCGAGCACCCCCGCCAGCGTGCGAAAGTAGAGCAGCAGCGCCGCCAGCACCGCCGCCAGGGTGAGCAGGGTCGCGATGGTCATCCCGGTGACGAGACCACGCTGCTCGGCGAGGCCGCGGATCACATCCCCCGTCATCCCGACCGTGACCACCGGGCCCGTCTCGGCGAGGGTCGCGTCGATCTGGCGCTGCAGCGTGTCCGCCAGCCGCTTCCCGCTGTCGAGATCGCCGCCGTTGAAGGCGGCCCGGACGATGATCAGCTGCAGCCGCCCGTCGGAGGAGACCAGGGCCTTCGGATGGCGGGCCTTGTCCCGGGCCTCGTCCAGCTTCTTGCGGAGCGCGTCCAGCCGGTCACCTCCCGGGCTTTTCTGGCCGGCCGGCTCGTCGTCGAGCGAGACGTAGAGGGGGTTGGCCTTCATCATGCGGGCGCGCAGGCCGTCCCGCGCCGCGGTGAGATCGGCGAGGTCGGCGAACAGGAAGCGGTTGTCCCAGGTGTAACGGCGAAAGACGCCGTCGTCGGAGGTGACGCCGCCGATGCCCAGCGCCGGGGCGTCGAGCGCCCGGATCCGCCGGAGCAGCGCCTCGCCCGCCCGCGCGCGCGCGGCGACATCCGTGCTCTCCACGCCGAGCATGAAGGTGGCGGTGATGCGCGCCCGCTTCTCCAGCGCCCGCAGCTGCCGCACCGACGGGGTCGACTCGGGCAGGAGATAGGAGAGGTCGCTCTTCACGCTGAGCCGGCTGGTCAGCGCGCCGCCGGCGAGCGCCACGGCTGCCGCCACGACCAGGACGGCGGTGCCGCGTTTCGACGGATCACGAGCTTTCATGTTTGGGCAACGAGCCGCCGAGCGCACCGGTGGCCGGAATACGAGAGCTAGAAACTAGGCACCCGAAGAGATCCCGGAACCCCCCACCGGCGATCAGGCGACGATCAAGAGAGCGGGCGCCGCGCGGTGACCTTGAGATGCAGCGCTGCCGCGGCCAGGCAGACGGTGAGACAGCCGAGCCAGAGCGACGGGCCGCCGAAACGGGCCAGCACCAGCGAGCCCAGCGTCGGCGCCGCGGTGCTGGCGACGGCCCAGGCGAGCTGATACGTCCCCTGGTAGGCCCCCCGCCGATCGGCGGGGGCGAAATCGGCGACCAGCGCCGGCGCCGCCGACGAGACGCCGATCTCGCCCGCGGTCCAGAGCGCCATCGCGAGCAGGTAGACGAGAGGGCCTCGGATGCCCGCGCCCGCGAAGGCGTTCGTCCCGAGGCCGAGCCCGGTGAGCACCGCCCCGGCGACGAGCCACTGGAGGTGGCCAAACCGGCGCAGCGTGCGCAGCGCGATCGGCTGCCCGAGCACCACCAAGACGCCATTGAGCCCGAGCAGCCAGCCGATCTGGCCGATGCCGAGCCCGTGCGCCTGCATGTCGAGCGGCAGCGTGACGAGCACCTGCACGAACGCCAGCAAGAGCAGCATCTGAATGAGCACGAACTTCACGAAACGGGCGTCGTGCAACGGCAGGTCGAGCATCCGCAGAGGCGCGCCCGGCCCGGCCAGTTCTTCGGCCAGAAGGGGCGGAGGCCGTGTCTCCGGCACGCCGAACAGCACGAAGGCGCCGTACCCGAAGGTGGTGAGCGCGTCGATGACGAAGAGGAGGCCGAAGTGATGCGCGGCGAGCGCCCCTCCGAACGAGGCCGCCGCCGCGAATCCCAAGTTGATCGCCCAGTAGAGCAACCCGTAGGCGCGCGCCCGGTCGCGCGGCGGCACGACGTCGGCCACCGCCGCCTGCAACGGCGCGCGGCAGGCGTCAGTGAAGAAGCCCAGCACCGGCGCGATCACCATGATCGCGCCGGTCGAGCGGGCGAAGCCGAGGGCGAGCATCAACGCCCCCGAGGCCGCCGTCCCGACGAGCAGGGTGGGACGACGGCCGAGGCGATCGGCCGAGGTGCCGCCGATCGGCCCGGCCAGCAGTCCCCCCGCCGCGTAGAGACTGATGATCACCCCGGTGAGCGCCGGGGTGAGGCCACGCTCGCGCGTGAGGTAGAGACCGAGCAGCAGGAAGATGGTGCCGCCCAGCCGGTTGAGCAGCATCCCGCACCAGAGCATCCAGTAAGTGCGAGGAAGGCCGAGGGGTCCCAACCGCGCGCGGTCGATGTCGTTGGCCGCCACGGCCTCCGGTTGCAGCGCGATCCGGATCGGGACTGCGCCGGCGCTACCGCTCTCGAATTTGTTCTGGCTCATCGTCGTCTCCGGGAAGAGCCGAAGACCGAGAGCCACCGAGCGACCCCCGGCCATCGGCCGGGGTCGTCTCGGTTCTAACGTTCAACCGCGACGGTGCCCGGCCAGGCCACCCAGACGGGTAACCTGAATCATCGGGAGCCAGCAGCGAACGAACGTCGTCACGAGGAGCTTACAATAGCTGAACTCCCGGCCTCTGACAACGAGTCGACTCTTCGTTGCGGCCTTTCCTGGACCTTTCCTGGACCTTTCCTGGACCTTTCTTGGACCTTTCCTGAACCGCGGCCCACGGGCGCGCGCCGATCGGCTCGGCTATCCTCCGGCCCGATGGCCACTCCCAACCCGATGCTGGCGCGCTCTGCCCAACTGTTCCCCGAGCTGACGGACGCGCAGATCGCGCGCGTCGCCGCGATCGGCAAGCGCCGCGAGATCGCCGCCGGCGAGGTGCTGTTCGACGTCGGCGAGCAGAACACCCGCTTCTTCGTGGTGCTCGAGGGGTCGATCGAGGTCGTGCTGCCGGTCGGCGATCGCGAGCAGCCGGTCGTCCTGCATGGGGCCCGGCAGTTCACCGGCGAGATCAACATGCTCTCCGCGCGCCGCAGTCTCGTCCGCGGGCGGGTCAAGGACGCGGGCGCCGTCATCGCCGTCGATCGCCAGGATCTCCGGCTGCTCGTGCAGCGCGACTCCGAGCTGAGCGAGATCCTCCTGCGCGCCTTCATTCTGCGCCGCGTGGCGCTCCTTGCGGAAGGGTCGGATCTCGATTCTCGTCGGCTCGCAGCACTCGGCGAGCACGCTGCGCATCCGGGAGTTCTTGAGCCGCAACGGGCAGCCCTTCGTCTACCAGGACGTCGAGACCGATCCGAGCGTGCAGGCGATGCTCGACAGCTTCCACGTCGGCGTCGCGGACGTTCCGTTGATCGTCTGCGCGCGGCGGCCACGTCCTCAAGAACCCGTCGCTGGAGGGGCTGGCGGACGACGCTCGGCCTCGCCGGCACGTTCGACGCGACGGAGGTGCACGACGTCATCATCGTGGGGGCCGGTCCCGGCGGGTCTGGCGGCCGCCGTCTACGGCGCCTCCGAGGGCCTCGCGTCCTCGTCCTCGACAGCACGGCGGCCGGCGGGCAGGCGGGGACGAGCTCGCGCATCGAGAACTACCTCGGCTTCCCCACCGGCATCTCGGGCCAGGCGCTGGCGGGGCGGGCGCGCACGCAGGCCGAGAAGTTCGGGGCCGAGATCGCGGTCGGCCGCAACGTCGCGCGGCTCGACTGCGACAGCCGCCCCTACCGGATCTTTCTCGCCGACGGACAGGAGCTCCGCACGCGCACGATCATCGTCGCCACCGGCGTGCAGTACCGGAGGCTCGACCTGCCGATGCTGGCGCGCTTCGAGGGGGTGGGCATCTTCTACAGCGCCACCCACCTCGAGGGGCAGCTCTGCGTAGGGGAAGAGGTGGTCGTCGTCGGCGGGGGGAACTCCGCCGGCCAGGCCGCGGTGTTCCTCTCGCAGCTCGCCTCGCACGTTCACGTCCTCGTGCGCGGGCCCGGCCTCGCCGAGAGCATGTCGCGCTATCTGATCCAGCGCATCGACTCGACGCCCCAACATCACGCTGCGGACCCGCCGTTCGATCGACGACCTGCAGGGGGACGACCACCTCCAGAGCGTGCGCTGGCGCCACCTCGACACGGGCGAGCAGGAGACCCGTCCCATCACGCAACGTCTTCTCCATGACGGGTGCCGATCCCAACACGCGACTGGCTCGCGGGCTGCCTGTTGCTGGACGACAAGAAGTTCGTGAAGACCGGCGTCGACCTCTTGCCCGAAGAGCTGAAGGGCGCCGCGCTGGCGGCTCCCGCGGCGACCGTACCTGATGGAGACCAGCATCCCCGGCGTCTTCTGCGTCGGTGACGCGCGCGCCAACAGCGTGAAGCGCGTGGCGTCGGCCGTCGGCGAGGGCTCGATCTGCGTGCAGCTGGTTCACCGCGCGCTGCAAGAGCTCTGAGAGACTCTGCGAGAACTTTAAGACGATCCTGAGACCTCTGAGACAGCTCCGAGCGCGTCACCGATCTGGCCGACCGACGTACCGATCTGGCCGACCGGCGTTATGATTACTATGATCCTGGACGGGCGTGCGGAGATGAGGCTCCTCGACGAATACCGCGCGGTCCGCGCGCGCACACTGGAGCTGGCGGCGCCGCTCTCGCCCGAGGACCAGGGCGTGCAGTCGATGCCGGACGCGAGCCCCACCAAGTGGCACCTCGCCCACACGACCTGGTTCTTCGAGACCTTCGTGCTCAAGCCGCATGCGCCTGAACATCGGCCGTTCGACCCGTCCTTCGAGTTCCTCTTCAACTCCTACTACGAGGGCGTTGGGCCTCGGCCAGACAGGGCGCGCCGCGGGGAGCTCTCTCGCCCCTCGCTCGACGAGGTCCAGGCCTATCGCCGCCACGTCGACCAGGCGATTGGCCGGGTGCTCGAGGCGGACACCGGCGCCAAGACGATCGCTTCGACGATCACCCTTGGCCTCCACCACGAACAGCAGCACCAGGAGCTGCTGCTCACCGACATCAAGCACGCCTTCGGATCGCACCCGCTGCAGCCCAGCTATCACGCTGACACGCCGTCACCAGCGCCTGACGCGGCACCGGCGCTCGGGTTTCGATCGTTCGAGGGGGGCGTCGTCTGGATCGGCCACGAGGGATCGGCGTTCGCGTTCGACAACGAAGGGCCTCGGCACCGCTGTTTCCTCGATCCCTTTGCGATCGCCGACCGGCCGGTGACCTGCGGCGAGTACCTGGCCTTCATGCGCGACGGCGGCTACGAGCGGCCGGAGCTCTGGCTCTCCGACGGATGGCGGACGGTCGAGAGCGAGCGGTGGCGGGCGCCGCTCTACTGGCAGGAAGGCCGTGGCGGCGACACGGGATGGCTCATCTACACGCTCGGCGGCCGACGCGCCGTCGTCGCTGACGAGATCGTCGCGCACGTGAGCTATTACGAGGCAGACGCCTACGCACGCTGGGCGGGGGCGCGTCTCCCGACGGAGGAGGAGTGGGAGCACGCCGCCACCGCCGTGGCGCCCGGCGAGCCGGCTGGTCACTTCGCCGACGCCGGGCGGCTGCACCCGGCGGGCGCCGCACCGGGAATGTTCGGCGACGTCTGGCAGTGGACGCGCAGCGCCTACGGCGGATATCCCGGCTACCGGGTTCCCGAAGGCCCGATCGGGGAGTACAACGGCAAGTTCATGAGCAACCAGATGGTGCTGCGCGGAGGCTCCTGCCTGACGCCGGCCGGTCACGTCCGCGCGACCTACCGCAACTTCTTCCCGCCGGCGACGCGCTGGCAGATGAGTGGCATCCGACTCGCGCGCGATCTATGAGAGGCAGCGTGACGACCACGGCGGCGAACGAAGGGATGGACGGCGCAGGGATGGACGGCGGGCGCGTCGATCGTGGTGGCGACCCCCGACGCATCCGACACCTTGGCGGCGGTGGCCGCGGCCGTCCGCGCGGGACTGATGTCCGCGCGCAAGACCCTGCCGCCCTGGCTGCTCTACGACGAGACCGGCTCGGCGCTGTTCGAGGAGATCACGGCGCTGCCGGAGTACTACCTGACGCGGACGGAGCGCGCGATCCTCGGCGTCTTCGTCGGACGAGATCGTCTCGGCCGCGGGGCTGCCGCTCGAGATCGTCGAGCTGGGCGCCGGCTCGGCGACGAAGACCTCTCTCTTGCTCGAGGCGTTGTTGGCCCGGCAGCCGACCGCGCTCTACACGCCGGTCGACGTCTCGCCGATGGCGCTGCGGCTGGCGGTCGCCGAGCTGCGACGTTTTCGGCGGCTGCGCGTGCGGCCGATCCTGGCGCGCTATCCCGAAGATCTGGTGCTCCCCGAGCGGTCGGCCGAGCGCCGGCTGGTCGTCTTTCTCGGCTCGAACATCGGCAACTACGACCCCTCCGAGGCGCGCGCGCTCCTGGCCGGCGTGCGCGACCGGCTGGAGCCCGGGGACGCCTTCCTGCTCGGGGCCGACCTGGCCAAGTCGCCGCGGCTGCTCCGCCCCGCCTACGACGACGCGGCGGGGGTGACGGCGCGCTTCAACCTCAACGTGCTGGCGCGCCTCAACCGCGAGCTCGGCGCGGCGTTCGATCTCGGGCGCTTCCGTCACGTCGTCAAGTGGAACGCGGCGGCCTCGCGCATGGAGCTCTACGTGGAGAGCACCGTCGCGCAGACGGTGCCGATCCGCGCGCTCGGCGCCAAGATCGCCTTCGCCCGTGGGGAGCGCATCCACACCGAGTCGAGCTACAAGCTGACGCGCACGGCGCTCCGCCGCCTGCTCGTCGACGCGGGCTTCAAGCCCGAAGCGAAGTGGCACGACGCGCGCGGGTGGTTCGGCCTCTTTCTCGCCCGCGTGCCACCGGGCCGGCGCTCGCGCGTCGGCGCCTCCTAGCGGGGGCGAGGTGGTCGCGCCGGCAGCCGTCGCGTAGAACCGACGGCAAGATGGCCTACTTCGATCGCGACCACCCGACCTTCCTGGCCGAGCCCGTCAGCGCGGCCGACCACGTCCGCGGCCCCGCCGACCCCAATTCGGGCAGCGTCACGCTGGTCGAGTTCGGGGACTTCGCCTGCCCCTCGTGCGGCGAGTCCTACGGCCTGATCAGGTCCCTGCTGGCGCGGCGGCCCGATCTGCGCTTCGTCTTTCGGGCGAACCCGCGCAGTCACCTGTTCCCGCACGCCGAGATCGCGGCGGAGGCGGCCGAGGCGGCGGCGGCCCAGGGCAGGTTCTGGGAGATGCACGACCTCTTGTTCGAGAACCAAGCGGCGCTGTCGCGCGCGGAGATCTCGCGGCTCGCCGGGACGCTGGGACTCGACCTGGCGCGCTTCGACCGGGAGCTCGACGCCGGCGCCCACCGGGCCACGGTCAAGGCGCAGGAGGTCTCGGGCTGGCACAGCCACGTGCTGTCGACGCCCACCTTCTTCATCAACGGCGTCCGGTTCGAGGACGCCGCCAGCGCGCTGCCCGCCGCCATCGACGGCGCCGCCCGCCAGGATCGGATCGAGCATCAACTGTTCCGCGAGGTGCGCGTCGAGGGGACCGGACAGCGCCACCGGCAGACGCTCTCGATCGGCCCGCACCGGCTCGTGTCGGATCTCCCTTCCATGGAAGGCGGCGCGGACGCCGGCCCCAGCCCGCACGATCTGCTGGCCGCCTCCCTCGGCTCTTGCACGGCGATGACCGTCGCCTGGTCGGCGGAGAAGCACAGGATTCCGCTGCAGGGGGTCGACGTGCGGGTCACCCAGTCGCGCAGCTCGGGCGGGCACCTGTTCCGGGTGGCGATCGAGCTGCGCGGCGATCTCGACGACGCGCAACGGGCCACGCTGGAGCGCGCCGCGGGCCACTGTCCCATCTCGCGCACGCTGCAGCACCCGATCGCCATCGACACGCGCGTGACGGCCGCGGGAATCGTCGACGAGGCGAGCGAGGAGACCTTCCCCGCCAGCGACGCCCCCGCCTGGACCCTGGGCCGCGACCCGCAGACGAAGTAGCGGCCCGCCTCTCAGCGGTTCATGAGCGCGATGATGTTGCCGTCGGGGTCCTTGAACCAGGCGGTCTTGAACTCGCCGAAGGCGTGCACGTCGCCCGTCTGGGTGAGACCGGGCAGGTCGTAGTGCTCGAAGGCGACCCCTTTGGACGCCAGCGTTTTGACGATCGCGTCGAGCTCCTCCCCCACCCGCCAGTTCACGGCGGTCGCCTTGTTGCTGCCGGCGAACTGGGAACGATAGACGATCAGCTCTGCCCGGCCGGTCTTGAAGGTGAGGGCTTCGGTGCCCGTGGCGTTCGTGACCTCGAGGCCGAGCGTCCCTTCGTAGAATTTCCTCGCGACCGTCAGGTCCTTCACCGCGATGGTGGCGATGGCTTCGCTGTCTCCGAGCATGTGGATCCTCCTCCTGCGAAGAGACTAAGTCCGTCGCGCAGCCGGAACCAGCCCTCGCCGGTGGACTATCCTTGTCCGCGATGAACGACGCTGGAGCCCCGCCTGCGACCCCCGGTCCGGCGTCGTCTGCGGCCCACGATCCGCGCTGGGCGCTGGTGGTGGCGATCCTGGGCTCGAGCATGGCGTTCCTCGACAGCACGGTGGTCAACGTCGCGCTGCCGGTCATGCAGCGGAGCCTCGGCGCGACGGTCGGTCAGCTGCAGTGGGTCGTCGAGGCTTACGCGCTCCTGCTGGCGTCGCTGGTTCTGGTCGGCGGCGCGCTCGGCGATCGGCTGGGGCGGAGGGCCGTGTTCTCGACCGGGGTGGTGATGTTCGCGGTCGCCTCGGCGGCCTGCGGCGCCGCGCCGGGGATCCGGCTGCTCATCGCCGCCCGCGCGGTGCAGGGCGCGGGCGCGGCGTTGCTCGTCCCCGGAAGCCTCGCGCTCATCAGCGCCAGCTTTCCGGAAGAGAAGCGCGGCGGCGCGATCGGCGCCTGGTCGGCCTGGAGCGCCATCACGGCGGCGGCCGGGCCGGTGGCCGGCGGCTGGGTCGCCTCGCACGCCTCGTGGCGCTGGCTCTTCTTCTTCAACATCCCGATCGCGACGCTGGTCGTGGCGCTGGCGAAGCGCCGGATCGCCGAGACGCGCGATCCGCAGGCGCCGGCGCGGCTCGATCTGGCCGGCGCGACGCTGGCGACGCTCGGGCTCGGCCTCCTCGTCTACGCGCTCATCGACGCCGGTCCGACGGGGCTCAGCTCCCCGCGCGCCGTCGCCCTGCTGGGCCTCGGCGCCGCCGCCCTCTGCGCCTTCGTCGTCGTCGAGGCGCGCGTGACGTCACCGATGGTTCCGCTGGCGCTGTTTCGCTCGCGGAGGTTCAGCGGGACGAACCTGCTGACGCTGCTGCTCTACGCCGCGCTCGGCGGCGCGCTCTTCTTCGTGCCATTCAACCTGATTCAGGTGCAGGGCTACTCCCCGGCCGCCGCCGGCGCCGCGCTGCTCCCCTTCGTGCTGTTCGTCTCGACGATGAGCCGCTGGGCCGGCGCGCTGGCGACCAAGCTCGGGCCGCGCGCCTTTCTCTGTGGCGGGCCGCTGATCGTCGCCGTGGCGTTCGTGCTGCTGGCCCGCCCCGGGGTGGGCGGCAGCTACTGGAGCACGTTCTTTCCCGGCATCCTGACGCTCGGGCTCGGGATGGGGTTCACCGTCGCGCCGCTGACCGCGACGGTCATGGCCGCCGTCGATCCGCGGCACGCCGGCGTCGCCTCCGGGATCAACAACGCGGTGGCGCGGACCGCCGCGCTGCTGGCGGTCGCGGCGCTGGGGTCTGCTGCTCGTCTACCGGTTCAACCAGGCGCTGGATGGCGCGCTCGCCCCGCTCTCGCTCGATGCGGCGAGCGCGCACGCCGTCGACGCCCAGCGCGTTCGCCTCGGCGGCGCCGACTTCTCCGCCTTTGCGCCCGCGCTGCGCGCCCCCCTGCACGCCGCCTTCACCGCCGCCTACGTCACGGCCTTCCGCACGCTCATGTTCGCCAGCGCCGTGCTTGTCGGCACTGGCGGGCGCGGCCGGGCTCCTGGTGGTCTAAGCTGGCGGTCGCCACCCCGCCCGCCATGCCCGAACGCGCGCCAGCTTCCAAAATGCCCGAGACCTCCGACGGGGGAGCGGTCGGTGAGCCAATCATCGAACCCACACTCGAGCTTCTGGGTGCGACCAAGCGCTACGACGGCAAGACGGTGCTGGCCGCGCTGGATCTGCGGATCGGCCACGGCGAGACCGTCGGGCTCATCGGGCCGAGCGGGTCAGGCAAGACGACGATCCTGCGGCTGGCGCTGGGCCTTTTGACACCGGACGCCGGGGCGGTCCGGTTTCGCGGCGCGCCGCTCGCTCCGTCGAACGTGCGGGCCGCCCGCCGGGAGATGGGGTACGTCGTGCAGGACGGCGGCCTCTTCCCCCACCTGACCGCCGTGCAAAACGTCGAGCTGATGGCCCGCCACCTCGGCTGGGAGGCTGCGCGGATCGACGCGCGCCGCCGCGAGCTCGTCGAGCTGACCCGCTTCCCGGCCGACGCGCTCGAGCGCTATCCGTCGCAGCTCTCGGGCGGACAGCGCCAGCGCGTGGGCCTCATGCGCGCGCTCTTTCTCGACCCCGCGCTGCTGCTCCTCGACGAGCCGCTGGGCGCCATCGATCCGCTCGTGCGCGCCGAGCTGCAGGACGATTTGTCGGCCGATCTTCGCCCGGCTCGACAAGGCGGTGATCGTCGTGACCCACGATCTCGCCGAGGCGGCGTTCTTCGCCCGGCGGCTGGTCCTCCTGCGCCAGGGGCGCGTCGTCCAGGAGGGCTCGATCGAGACTCTCTTGCGGGCGCCGGCGGAGCCGTTCGTCACCCACTTCGTGGAGGCGCAGCGGCGCCTGACGGTCGGCCGGAACGGCGGGTCTTCATGATGCGCGCGTCGGCGTTCGCGCTGTTCGTGGTCGTCGCGTTCGGCGCCGTGCGCGCGGCCGCCGCACCGTCGCTCCGCGTGGGGTCGAAGGCCTTCGCCGAATCGGTGATCCTGGGCGAGGCCGCCGGGCTGCTGGCGGCGGCCGCCGGAGCGCCGGTCGAGGATCACCGCGCGCTCGGGGGGACGCGCCTCTGCTGGGACGCGCTGGTCGGCGGCGCGCTCGATCTCTACCCCGAGTACACGGGCACGCTGCGCGAGGAGATCCTGAGGGGCCAGCAACCCCCTGCCGGAGCCTCCGCCGACCTCGCCGGGCTGCGAACCACGCTGGCGGCGCGTGGGCTCGATTTCATCGGGCCGCTCGGGTTCGACAACCGTTACGCGCTGGCGATGCGCGAGGAGACGGCGGCGCGCCTCGGCATCCGCACCATCTCCGATCTCGCCCGCCACCCCGAGCTGCGCATCGACCTCAGCAACGAGTTCCTGCGCAGGCGCGACGGTTGGCCCGGCCTGGCGGCGCGCTATGCGTTGCCTGACGGGCGGGTCCAGGGGCTCGATCACGAGCTGGCGATCCGCGGCCTCGCCACCGGCGCGCTCGACGTGACCGACATCTATTCGACCGACGCCGAGATCGCGCGCGATCGGCTCCGCGTCTTGAACGACGATCGCGGGTTCTTCCCCCGCTACCAGGCGATCCTGCTCTACCGCCGCGACGCCGAGGCGCGCTGGCCGGCGGCCTTCGCGGCGCTCGGACAGCTGTACGGGCAGATCGACGACGCCACGATGATGCGCCTCAACGCCCGCGTGAAGCTCGACAAGGTCCCGGAGCAGACCGTCGCCGCGGACTTCGTCGCCGAACGGTTCGGCGTCCGGGCGGCCCGCGCCGAGGAGGCACGCTGGCCGGCGCTCTGGCGCCGGACGCGCGAGCACCTGGCGCTCGTCTCCGTCTCCCTGCTGGCGGCCATCCTCTGCGCGCTGCCGCTCGGCGTCCTGGCGGCGCGCCGTCGGCGCCTGGGAGAGATCGTGCTGGCCGCGGTCGGGCGTCGTCCAGACGATCCCCTCGCTGGCCCTGCTGGTCTTCATGATCCCGCTGCTCGGCATCGGCGCCTGGCCGGCGACCGCGGCGCTGTTTCTCTACAGCCTGCTTCCGATCGTGCGCAACACGCACGCCGGCCTCACCTCGATTCCGGACGCCGCTGCGCGAGTCGGCGGAGGCGCTGGGGCTCTCGCGTCGCGCCATCCTCTGGCGCATCGAGCTTCCGCTGGCGTTCGCGACCATCCTGGCCGGCATCCAGAGCGCGGCCGTCATCAACATCGGCACCGCCACGCTGGGGGCGCTGGTCGGCGCGGGCGGGTTCGGTCAACCGATCTTCGCGGGGATTCGCCTCGACGACGTGTCGCTGATCCTCGAGGGCGCGATCCCGGCCTCAGCGCTGGCCCTGATCGTCCAGGGCCTCTTCGATCTGCTGGAACGGATCCTCGTCCCCAAGGGGCTGCGCGCGGAGCCTCGCTAGCGGCGCGCTCAGGGACTCACGAGAGACGCCCCGCCGGCTCAAAATCGCGCGGCGAGCTCAAAATGAAGAAGGGCGCCGGAACGGACGCGGTTCAAACGCGTTCGTTCGGCGCCCATCGGACGCAGGCTATCCGTGCCTGCGGGCGACTACCAGCGGCCTCTGCCGCCGCCGCCGCCACCGCCGCCACCGCCGCCACGGCTGCCGCCGCCACCCGAGCGCTCCTGCGCCTCGTTGACGTTGATCGTGCGGCCACCGAGCTCGCGCCCGCTCAGCTGCTCGACCGCCGCCTTGGCCTCCTGCTCCGTGCTCATCTCGACGAACGCGAAGCCGCGCGGACGGCCGGTCTCGCGCTCGGTCACGACCTTGGCCTCGGCCACCGTGCCGATGGTCCCGAAGACCTCTCTCAGCTCGAGCTCGGTCGTGTTGTACGAGAGGTTGCCAACATAAAGACGTCTACCCATGTGTTCGATTCTCCTGCGTGAAACCCGGCGGAAGCTGCCGCCGTGCAGAGCCTCAAGCGTGCCGACGATCGACCTCGAACGAACGGCAGACGAAGCTCCGACGCAGAGACGAAAACCCGGACCAAAAAAGGACGTGGAAGCTTGTAGCACAAGTGTCGCCGCACCGCCATCGCCCCTGCCGCTCGAGGTCTGCGAAACCAGGGGTTTCACCGAGTTACGAACGCTCCGACACCGACGCATATCTTCGCTCCATGGGAACCATCACCACCAAAGACGGAACGCAGATCTACTTCAAGGACTGGGGAAGCGGTCCCCCGGTCGTCTTCAGCCACGGCTGGCCTCTCAGCGCCGACGCCTTCGAGGACCAGATGTTCCATTTGTCCTCGCGCGGGTATCGCTGCATCGCCCACGATCGCCGCGGCCACGGCCGGTCGAGTCAGCCCTGGAACGGCAACGATCTCGACACCTACGCCGACGACCTGGCGGAGCTGACCGCGGCGCTCGACCTCAAGGGCGCGATCCACGTCGGCCACTCGACCGGCGGCGGTGAGGTCGCCCGCTACATCGGTCGCCACGGCACGAAGCGCGTGGCCAAGGCCGTCCTCATCGGTGCCATCCCGCCGCTCATGCTGAAGACGGCGGCCAATCCGGGCGGGTTGCCGATCGAGGTCTTCGATCAGCTGCGGGCCTCGGTCGTCGCCGATCGCCCGCAGTTCTGGAAGGATCTCAGCCTGCCGTTTTACGGCTACAACCGTCCGGGCGCGAAGGTCTCGGAGGGGGTGCGCGAATCGTTCGTGCTGCAAAGCATGCTGGCCGGCTTCCCCGCCTCTTATTTCTGCATCAAGGCCTTCTCGGAGACCGACCTGACCGAGGACCTGAAGAAGTTCGACGTGCCGACCCTGATCCTGCACGGCGACGACGATCAGATCGTCCCCATCGGCGCCTCCGCCCTGCTCTCCTCCAAGCTGATCAAGAACGCGACGCTCAAGATCTACAAGGGCGCGCCGCACGGCATGTGCACGACGCACAAGAACCAGGTCAACGAGGAGCTGCTCGGCTTCCTCAAAGGCTGACGGGCGGAAGCTCGACAGTCGACGCCCGGTTGGGAGCCTGCTAAGTCACGAGGATGCCGGGCGCCGAGCGAGCTGCCACCGATCTCGATCGCGAGCAACTGCGCGCCAAGCTCGCGAGCGGCGAGCCCCTCAAGCTGGTGATGGCCTCCAGCGACTGGGCCTTCCGCGCCAAGCACATCCCCGGGTCGATCCACTTCAAGAGCCCGGAGGAGATGTTCGCCGCGCTCGACAAGGACGAGGAGATCGTCGTCTATTGCTCGAACCTCGACTGCCACGCCAGCCTGGCGACGATCCAGAAGTTGCGCGCCCAGGGCTACACGAACGTCCGTCATTACGCCGGCGGTCTCATCGACTGGGAGGCCGGGGGCCTGCCGCTCGAGGGCGACTGGACCTAGGTTGGGGGCCATGTCCAACTCCACGACCACCGGCAGCCCGAAGAACGACCAGGATCCCTGGCCCCGCCTCGACGTCGGCGGCGGCGCCGAGACCAATCAGTCGCTGCTCTTCTGGGGACAAATCCTGGGGAAGACGCGGCTGGCGCTCTCGCCGATGGTCAACCACTGGTGGCAGGTCTCGCTACGGCTGACGGCCCGGGGCCTGACGACCACGCCGATGCCGGTCGACCACCGCGTGCTGGACATCGAGCTGGATGCCATCGACCACCGTCTGGTCGCGCGCACCAGCGACGGGGGCGTCGCGTCGATGAGCCTCTGCGACCAGCCCCTGTCGACCTTCTACGCCGATTACATGCGGCTCCTCGGGAAGCTCGGCGTGCGGGTGGAGATCTCGCCGATGGTGGTCGAGATCCCCGAGCGCGTGCTCCTGAACCAGGATGCGCGCCTCTGCCGCTACGACGGCGACTGGGCGAACCGATTTTTCCGCGCGCTCCTCCAGGCCGATCGGCTGCTCAAGCAGTTCCGCGGGCAATTTCTGGGAAAGGCCAGCCCCGTCCACTTCTTCTGGGGGGCAGGCGATCTGGCGGCGACGCGCTTTTCGGGGCGCCCCGCGCCTCTGCACCCCGGCGGGATCCCCCACGTCAGCGACAGGGTGATGCAGGAGGCCTACTCGCAGGAGGTCAGCAGCGCCGGCTTCTGGGCGGGGGACGCCCGGTTCCCCGAGGCGGCGTTCTACGCCTACGCCTATCCGGCCCCGGCCGGCTTTTCGGAGGCGGCGGTTCGTCCCGCCGCCGCCCGGTTCGAGCCGACCCTGGGCGAGTTCGTGCTCCCCTATGCGGCGGTCCGCAGCGCGCCGGATCCGTCGGCGGCGGTCCTCGCTTTCTTGCAGAGCACCTACGAGGCCGCTGCCGATCTCGGGAAGTGGGATCGCGCGAGGCTCGAACGGAACGATGTCACCATCAAGGCGAACGAGGTAAACGAGAACGTCCGCGCGCCGCGCGGGGCCGCCCATCCACCAACGAGGTCATGAGATGCCCGATTCCTGTGCTCACCTGGACCAAGCGTCGAAGCGCACCGCCGGCGCGAAGCCGAGCGGGCATGGCTGCAAGGAGTGCCTCGCCACCGGAGGCGTCTGGGTTCATCTGCGGCTCTGCCTCACCTGCGGCCACGTCGGCTGCTGCGACAACTCGCCCCATCGCCACGCCACCAAGCACTTCCACCAGTCGCAGCACCCGGTGATCCGTTCGTACGAGCCGGGCGAGGAGTGGGGCTACTGCTATCCGGACGACCAGTTCGTCGAGGAGCTCCCCGCCCGCCCGGGTGAGCGCGCCACCCGCCACTACGACCCGCCGGGGGAGTGAATCAACCCGGGCGCACGCGGAGCGGACCGGGGGCTTCGCACAGCGGGCAGGCGTCCGTGGCAGCGGAGACGGTCCGCCGGCAAGCGCGGCATTCCGCGCGGACGCCGTGGAAGCCGTCGTCGTGCGGCTCGGTCGAGCTCCGGGCCTTGTCGGCGCGCTTTCCTTCGTAGGAGACGCGGGCGGGAAGGAAAGCGAGGATGCGGAGCTCCTCGCAGCCGCAGTCCGGGTCGGTGCACGCCGACGGGACGGGCCATCGATTCGGCGTGGCGAGCGCGCGGGCGAGGCCGCCGGGCGCGTGGCAGCGCGGGCAGAGCTCGCTGCCGAAGAGCCGCTGCCGGCACCCCGCGCAGGTGACGGCGTAGACGCCATCCACGAACTTTTCGCCGTCATAGGCCCAGGTCACGCGCCCGACCGGCTCGCCGCCCAGGAACGGCATCACCCCGTCGACGTAGGTCTCGAAGATCAACGTGGTGCCGCCGCAGGCGCTGCAGCCCGCGCCGATCAGCCGATCGAGCGCCGTTTCGTCGAGCTCGCCCATCGCCCGACCCTACCGGGATCCGTGGGCGATGTGGAGCCCGATCGTGGCGATCGGCGTGGCCGTCGCGCTGTTCGGCGTCGTGCTCTGCGTCTACGCGCTGCTCTGAGCTACGCGCCGCTCGACCACCCGGGCGGGACGATGACGAGATTGCTCGGGGCCTGGCCGCGGGCGTACATGCCGATCTGCTGCGCGGCCACCGCCCAGGCCCGACCGAGGGCACCCGCGGTATTCCCCGCGACGTGCGGCGTGATCGTCACGCCGGGTGCGGCCCACAACGGGTGACCCGCCGGGAGCGGCTCGGGGTCGGTCACGTCGAGGATGGCGCGCAGGCGGCCCGCCTGCGTCTCCTCGACCAGGTCGTCGGTGACGACGAGGAACCCTCGGCCCGGGTTCACCAAAACGGCGCCGTCCTTCATGCTCTTCAGGAACCTGGCGTCGACGAGGCCGCGCGTCTCCGGCGTCACCGGCAGGACCAGGACCACGACATCCTGCTCGGAGGCAACCGCGCGGAAGTCGTCCATGGTGACCACGTCGTCGCGGCGGCGGCGGCCGACCAGCATGAGCCGGCAGCCGAAAGTGGCGAGCATTCGCCGGATGTTCGTCCCGATGTCCCCCGCCCCCAGGATCGCGACGCGCTTGCCCTCGAGCGATGCAGTCTCGTGGTGGTCCCATCTCCCCTCGCCCTGCGCCGTCGCGAACCGCGTGAGCTCGCGGTAGTGCGCGAGCAGGACCGCGACCGTCCATTCCGCCGTCGAACGCCCGTGGGCGCCTCGCGCGTTCGACAGCGCCACGCCGGCCGGCAGGCGACCGGCCCACTGATCGAAGCCGGCGTTGAGCGTCTGCAGGAGCCTCAGCTGCGGAAGCGCGCGCATGAAGGAAACCACCGGCTCGACGTTCGACACCCCGGTCACCAGCACGGCCGCCTGCTGCTGCTCGGCCGTCGGCTCTTGGCGCACGTCGTAGCGGAGCGCCAGAAGGTCACTCGAATCAGCGAGCGCCCGAAGCCCCTCCTCGTCGGAACGAGGACGTGGACGGCGCGACTCACAAGACCTCTTCGAGCAGGTGAACCGGCCCGTCCGCGCGAATCTCCCCGACGCCCACGGCGAGCAGCCGGTTCAAGAAGGCGTACTTCGGGTCGAGCGGTCTCGAAGCGCGGCAGGGTCCGAAAGTAGGGGCCCCCCGGCGCCGCGTCGTCCCGCATCCCCTCGAACGTCATGTGGATGAGGGCGCCGTCGTCGGTCTGCAGCGTGATGCGCAGGTCGAGCTCGATCACGCCGTCGGAGCGAACGACCCCCCAATCGTCACCGCCGGACAGCACCTTGCCGCGCAGCCGATCGCCCTCGAAAGACCCGCCGATGATGGGAAAGGTGATCCGCTTGCCGTGAGGTCCGGCGCCGACGTCCTGCGTGGGCGCCGTGCTCAGACGAAGGGTCATGAGGGGTCGCGATCGCACGGCGCCGCTCACAGGATCTCGTCGACGGTGTAGATGGGGCCGGCGGCGCGCCGATCGCCGGTCGAGACGGCCAGGAGGCGATTCAGGAAGGCGTACTTCGGGTGGGCGGTCTCGAAGCGGGGTGTGGTCCGGAAGTAGTAGGTCGCGGGGTCGACGGTCTCGCCGCGCGCGAGCGCCGCGAGGACCTCCGGCGGTCCGTGACGCAGCCCGAACGACGCCAGGTGGATGAGCGCGCCGTCGTCGGTCTCGAGCGTGACGCGCAGGTCGAGCTCGAGGACGCCGTCCCCCCGCAGGAGCGTCCAGTCACCGCCCCCGGGCAGCACCTTGCCGCGCAGCCGCGGCCCCTCGAAGTGGCCGCTGGCGATCGGCGCGGTGACGCGGGTCCCGTGAGGCACGGCGCCGATCTTCTGCGGGCCGGCGACCGCGACCTCCAAGGTCATCAAAAGACGCGACTGCATTCCCACACTCCTGGTTGTTGGCCCCGGACTCTACTTCGCTGATCGCCTTCGTGCTCATTTAGGACCTGGCCCGCGAGGGGTCAACCCTGCTCGCCCGACGAGAACAGGTGGAATACGCTCACCCGAATGTCCCCGCCAACGCCCCCGATCGACGGCTACGAGAGCATCATCGCCCGTCACTACGACGAGCTCTACGCCGTCATGCGCAACCCCTCCGGCGATGTCGCCTTCTACGGCGAGCTGGCGCGCGCCTCGGGTGGCCCCGTCCTCGAGCTCGGCTGCGGGACCGGACGCACGCTGTTGCCGATCGCCAAGGCCGGCCTCGATTGCGTGGGCGTCGATGCCTCACCGGCGATGCTGGCGGTCTTGCGCCAGAAGTCGCCGCCCCCGAATCTCGAGCTGGTCGAGGCCCGCATGGAGAGCCTCGAGCTGCCGAATCGGCGCTTCCGGCTGGTGACCTGCCCCTTCCGGGCCTTCTCGCACCTGCTGGACGTGGAGAGTCAGCTGGCGGCGCTGGCCGCCGTGCGCCGCCAGCTGGAGCCAGGGGGAACCTTCGCTCTCGATGTCTTCGATCCCAAGCTGGCGCACATCGCGCGCCTGCAGGAACCCGAGCATCTGGCCGCCACCTTTCACGACGCCGATCGCGAGGTTCAGCGCTGGGACACGGTGAGCCGCGACCCGACACGCCAGGTCATGACGATCGCCTTTCGCTTCGCGTCCGCGGCCCCCGAGCTCTGCGGCGTCGGCGAGATCCAGATGCGCTGGTTCTACCGCTTCGAGCTGGAGCACCTCCTGGCGCGCGCCGGCTTCGGCGAGCTCCAGTTCTTCGGCGGCTTCGACCGGCGCCCCTGGGCGGCGGGCGGCGAGACAATCGTTCTGGCCCGGGCCTGAACGAAATCCTGAATGCGTTTCAATGATTGTGAAATAGTTCTTGACGGATCAAATCGCCGAGTTCACCTTCGCTCAATCATGTTGATTGGACCAAACAACACACGCGAAGCGAAAGGCGCCATATCGGCGGCCGATCGCGATCGTCTGTTTGACGGCCAGCATCATGGTGGCCTGCGAACGGTCACCTGCTCGAAGCGCCTCGCGTGGAGCATTGGGAGGAGCGGCTAAGCACGAACTCATGATAGTTCGCTGTGAAGCCGCCCTGGGAAACCACGGCGGCTTTTTTCATTTCTGGAGGTGATTGATGCAACTGAGAAGTCCTGGTGGCTCCTCGTCGGGGGAGCGTGCGTCCGATTGCGAGGGGCGGAAGCTTTGACGGCGAAGCACTCGGTTCTTACCCGAGCGAACGGGGTTCGACTCCCCGCCGCCCCACGCTTGCCCGAAATGTCCCAGCTCGGGGATCGGCCAATGGCAGGCCAACAGGTTTTGACCCTGTCAATCGAGGTTCGACTCCTCGTCCCCGAACGATTGCGTTGCGCAACGCAACTGCTCTCTGACAATCGAATAGTAGACGATGCCCGTGGCCGGGCACCACCCCGGCCACAACACTGCCCTTGTAGCCGATCTGGTGATGGCGCCTGCCCGAACAGCAGGAGACGCTGGTTCGATTCCAGACGAGGGCACCAGCACGAATGCCCGGTTCGATTTCTGGCCGCGCGCCCGGTGCTGAGAGACGTAGCTCAAGAGCAGAGCACGCGCTTGATAAGCGCGCGACGAGGGTGCGACTCCCTCCGCCTCTACGACGACACGGTGGCCGTGGTGTCAGTGGCTCTGCACGTCGCGCTGTGAACGCGAAGGTTCCGGATCGATACCGGACGGTCACCCTGAAGATGTGGGCGGCGATTTGGGATCGCGCTGGTCTCCAAAACCGGCCAGCGAGGTTCAATTCCTCGGCCGCCTGCGAAGAGTCCCTCAGACGGGGAACTCGGAGTGGGCCAGCCCGGGTGAGCGGTGGTGAACCGAGTCCCGGGCCGGCTCGCTCGCTTGTGCACGCGTGGCCGATCGGCACGAGGCACCGGCCTTCCAAGCCGGCGAGGCGGGTTCGATTCCCGCCGCGTGCTCAGTCTTTCTGCAGGGAGGGTTGGCACCCGAGCCGGCCTCATAAGCCGGACCCCGTCGGTTCGATTCCGACCCCTGCAACCGTGGCGACGCATGATCTCCCACCGCCGACGGTCGCGTATGGTCAATTCTCGAAGAGCTCCGGCCTGATAAGCCGGGAGGCGACGGACCGACGGGAGGCACGAGCCTTGTCGGTAGGAGCGGAAGAAATCCGCGCTGGCAGACCGCGGGTCGCACGTCTGCAAGTCGGCGGTCGCCTGGTGGGGTGACCGCCGAGCGCTGCCTCTCAAGCGTAGATGGCGACGTACCCGGCCCGTATCCGGGAGAGGACCGTTCGAATCGGTCGAGAGGCTCCAAGTGATTTACCAGGGTGGCGAAGCGGCAACGCAGGCGCCTGTTAAGCGCCCCACCGCAGGTTCGACTCCTGCCCCTGGTGCAGTGTCCCTAGAATGAATGTCCCCATCGGCTAGCTGGCCTAGGCCGCCGCCCCCTCAAGGCGGAGACCAGGGTTCGAATCCCTGTGGGGACGCCACGCGCCGCACGAGAGACACGACTGCTCCCGGAAGCATCTGGCGAGGCTGCCCGGCCGTCTACCGGGTGAGGCGGGTCCGATTCCCGTCGGGAGCGCCCGCGCCTGGATAGCCCAACTGGTAGAGGCCGTGCGCTCAGACCGCACGCAGTGAGGGTTCGAATCCCTCTCCAGGTACGAACGACCTACAACAACAAACCCAAAGGAGGTGAGCCATGACGATTGTCCTGTTTCTCGACGCCGACTGGCAGCCGCTGCGGGTCGAGCCGTGGACGCGCGCGATCACGGATCTGTTTCTCGGGAAGGTCGAGGTGATCGCCTACAGCCGCGATCGGACCATCAAGTGCGTCTCTCGCGAGCTGCCGATGCCGGCGGTCGTGCGCGTGCTGCGGCGGTTCCGGCGCGATCGCCAGGCCATCCGGTTCTCCCGCGTGAACATCTACACGCGCGACAGCTTCACCTGTCAGTACTGCGGCGACCGCCTCGACACCGAGGATCTGACGTTCGATCACGTCGTCCCGCGCTCGGCCGGTGGGCGCACGACGTGGGAGAACATCGTGACCTGTTGCGTGCCTTGCAACCACACGAAGGCAAACCGCACGCCCGAGCAGGCCCGAATGCGCCTGCACCGGCGCCCGAGCAAGCCGCGCTATCTGCCCGTGGTCACGGTCCAGATGGACCGCCGGCATGTCCCCGACGAGTGGCGTCCCTATTGGAACGTCGTTCTGGACAACTGACCAAGCCGGCGCCGCGCGCGAGCGCGACGCCGGCCCTGTCCCCGAAGCCCAAGTGGATGGGCGCCGCCCTACGAAGGCGGAGGCTGCCGGTTCGAATCCGGCCGGGGACGCGATTTGGGGGAGACGCTCCGTCGGCACCTTCTCGCTCGTTCGCCGAGCCGCCGTTCGACGGTTACTGGTAAGGCCGCAAGGTCGACGGGGTTCGAACCCCCGCCGTCTCCCCCACTTCGGGGGCGTAGCTCAGTGGGTAGAGCAATGGTCCGTCACCGCTGCCTCGTCCGCGTTCACGCGGACCGAAGGTCGATGGTTATCGGTCCTGGGTTCGAATCCCAGCGCCTCCACATTTGCCACTTCGGCGGACCGAAGTGATTGGGTTACCACCTCAACCAGCCAGGAGCCTTGGTGGGCTCCAATCCCCAAGCGGGATGGCCCCCAGTTGCAACCCTCGTCCGCCGCCTATTCGTCCGCAATTCCGCGGACCGTCACCAAGGAGAGAAGGAGAGAAGTCCCATGTCGTACCTCAGCAAGTGGTTCAACAAGAACAAGACGCCGCAGTCGGCGCCGATCCCGGGCACGTCGCAGGTCGCCAACAGCGACGGTGGGTTCGTGTTCGCCGTCGACGACTGGACGCGGCTCGATCGCTTCCTGATCCTCGGATCGGAAGGCGGCAGCTTCTACGCGACCGAGCAGAAGCTGACGCGCGAGAACGCGGAGGGCGTCCTCCGTTGCCTGGCGCTCGACGGCCGGCGCGTCGTCGAGCGCATCGTCGCCATCTCTGACGCCGGCCGCGCGCCGAAGAACGATCCGGCGTTGTTCGCGCTGGCGTTGGCGGCCAAGCTGGGCGACGTCGACACGCGGCGCGCGGCCTTCGCGGCGCTGCCGCGGGTGGCGCGCATCGGGACGCACCTCTTCCACTTCGCCGAGCACGTCAAGGCGCTCGGTGGCTGGGGGCGCGGCACGATGCGGGCGTTCGCACGCTGGTACACGGAGATGGAGACGAGCCGCCTCGCGCTCCAGGCCGTCAAGTACCAGAGCCGCGACGGCTGGTCGCACCGCGATCTGCTGCGCAAGGCGCACCCGGTGGCCAAGGACGCTCGGCAGCAGGCAATCTTCCACTGGATGACGAAGGGATGGGAGGGCGTCGGCGAGGCGCCCCACCCGGACCAGGTGCTGGCGATGATTTGGGCGTTCGAGCGGGCGAAGAGCCTGCGCGACAAGAAGGACGTCGCGCTGGTCTGTGGGCTCATCCGCGACCACCGCCTGCCGCACGAGTGCGTGCCGACGGAGATGAAGCAGCATGCCGAGGTCTGGGACGCGCTGCTCCCCGAGATGGGCCTCGCCGCGATGGTGCGCAACCTCGGCAAGATGACCGAGGTCGGTCTCCTCGGCGCCTTCTCGGACGCCGAACGGCTGGTCATCTCGCGCCTCGAAGAGGCCGAGACCCTGCGCGCGGCGCGCGTTCACCCGCTGCAGTTGCTGGTGGCGCTGCGTACGTACGCGCAGGGGCACGGTGAAAAGGGAAAGCTCACCTGGACGCCGCGCCAGCGGATTGTCGACGCGCTCGACGGCGCCTTCTACCGGGCGTTCCAGGCGGTGACGCCGACGAACGCCCGGACGCTGCTGGCCCTCGACGTGTCGGGGTCGATGGCGGGCGGCCTCATCGCGGGCCTGCCCGGCATCACGCCGCGCGTGGGGAGCGCCGCGATGGCGCTCGTCACCGCGGCCGTCGAGCGCCACCATGAGTTCGTGGCGTTCACGAACGGTCCCTACCGTTCGGCGCACCGCGGATTCGGGAGCGGGATCTCGCCGCTCGCCATCTCGGCGCGCAGCCGCCTCGACGACGTCGTCAAGGCGGTGAGCGAGCTGCCGTTCGGCGGAACCGACTGCGCGCTCCCCATGCTCTGGGCGGCCGAGAACAAGGTGCCGGTCGACATCTTCTGCGTCTACACCGACAGCGAAACGTGGGCCGGGGACATCCACCCGGTCCAGGCGCTGCGGCAGTACCGCGCCAAGATGGGGCTCGGCGCCAAGCTGGTGGTGATCGGAATGGTGTCGAACGGCTTCAGCATCGCCGACCCGCAGGACGGCGGCATGCTGGACGTCGTGGGCTTCGACACCAGCACACCGTCGATCATCGCCGATTTCGCGACCGGGACCTGGTCCGTCGGATGAACGGACTCGGTCCACACACACGGGCGCCCGCGCGTTCAGCCCCGCCCGGGCGCCGCTTTCATTTCTCCGAGAGTTGCGCGCTGGTCCAGCCGCCGCCCAGCGCCCTGATCAGCTGGACGCTGGCGGTAAAGCGTCGCGTCGCAACGTCAGCCTGCGTGCGTTCGTTGCTGAGCTGGATCGTCTGGGCGGTCAGCACCTCCAGATAGGTGGTCACGCCGCCCTTGTAGCGCTTCTGGCTCAGCGCCAGCGACTGCCGGGCGGCTTCGACCGCGGCGGCCTGCGCCTCCGCTTCGTCCGTGAGGATGCGCAGGGTGGAGAGGTTGTCCTCGACCTCCTGAAAGGCGCCGAGGACGCTCTGCCGGTAGGTCGCCACCTGCCCCTCGTAGAGATCGCGCGCCTGATCGGTGAGGGCGTGACGGCGGCCGGCGTCGAACAGCGTCTCCAGGGCGGAGGCGCCCAGCGACCAGAAGAGGCTGGGGATCTGCAGCCAGCTCGCCAGCGAGCCGCTCTCGAAGCCGCCCGTCGCGCTCAGCATGATGTTCGGGTAGTAGGCGGCGACGGCGATCCCGATCTGCGCATTGGCGGCGGCCAGGCGCCGCTCCGCCGCCGCGATGTCAGGTCGCCGCTCGAGCAGCTCGGACGGAACGCCTGGAGGGACGACAGGCAGGTTCGCCGCGAGCGGGCTGGCCGCCAGCGTGAAGCTCGCGGCGGGGACGCCGATCAGCGTGGCGATGGCGTGCTCGAACTCGGCGCGTTGTACGCCGACGTCGATCCCCTGGGCCTTCACCTGCAGATACTGCGTCTCGGCCTGCGCGACGTCGACCGCGTTGGCGACACCCCCGGCGAACCGCACGCGCGTCAGCTGCAGCTCGTCGGCGTCGCTCTGCAGCGTGGTGTCGAGCAGCTGCTTCTGGGTGTCGAGGCCCCTCAGCAGGAAGTAGTCGGCCGCCAGCTCGGCGTGGAGGCTGAGCGCCACGTTGGCCAGATCGGCGGCGCTGGCCTGGGCGTCGGCCCGCGCCTGCTCGACGGTGCGACGGACCTGCCCCCACAGATCCGGCTCCCATTGCGCCTGCCCCTGCAGCGCGAGGATGCTGTAGTTGAACTTGGTCGTGCCGCGGAGGGTGTTGGGCTGATTCTCCGAAAGCCGAATGCGCGAGACGGACGGGCCGACGGCGAGCGTGGGGAAGTAGGCGGCGTGCGCCACCCGGATCTGATCCCGCGCGGCCAGGTACTGCCCGGTGGCCGACTTGAGCGTCTGGTTGGAGACGTTGATCTTCTCCTCCAGCGCGTCGAGCTGGGCGTCGCCGAAGAGCTGCCACCACTTGTCGCGAAGCGCGCCGTCGGCGGGCTGCGCCTGCTTCCAGGCCCCGGGGGGCGGCTGCTCCTTGAACCCCGCCGAGCCCGGCGCGTCGGGGCGCTTGTAGTCCGGACCGACGGCGCAGCCGGAGGGGGCGACGGCCGAGGCACAGAAGACGAGCGCGGTCAGCGTGCCAATCCGCAGACGGTTACTTGGCGCCATCCGGCTTGGATCCGTTGGTCTCGGGCGCCACCACGTGAACCGCCTCGCCGTCGATGATCGAGTCGGGCGGGTTCTGGACCACCAGGTCGGATGGCTGCAAGCCCCTCGCTGACCTCGACGGTCTTGCCGTCGTCGCGGCTGATCGTGATCGGCACCAGATGCGCCCTGCCGTCCCGCACCACCGCCACCCGCAGCCCCTCCGAACGAAACATCAGCGTGGGGACCGGCAGCACCAGCGTCGGGTTGCCGCTGTCGATCTTGAAGTGAACCTGCCCATAGGCCCCAGGAAAAAGGTGATGGTCGTGGTTGTCGACCTCGACCTCCACCAGCAAAGTCCGGAAGGTCGGGTCGATGGCCTGCGCGTTGCGGACGATCTTCCCCTGAAAGACCTGCCCCGGGTGCTCGGGGACGGTGAGCCCCGCCGTCACCCCCGGCACCATGCCGCGCGAATAGACCTGCGGCACGTTGACGTAGACGCGCAGCACGTCGTCCGAGGCCAGGTGGAACAGCTCCCGTCCGGCCCCCGCGTCGATCAGCGTCCCGATGTCGACGTTGCGCGCGGTGATCACGCCGTCGAAGGGGGCGACGACGTTCTGGAAGCCGGTGAGCTGGGCCAGACGGCGCATGTTGGCCTGGGCGGCCGCCACCTGATTGCTGGTCGAGTTGGCCTGGGCGCGGAAGTTGTCGGTGTCCTGCTTGGAGACCGCGTTGTCGTTCAGGAGATCCTGGTAGCGGGTCGACTGCGTCTCGGCGTACTTCGAGTTGGCCTTGGCGGTCGCCACATCGGCCTGGGCCTGCTGCAGCTGCTGGTCGACCTCGGGGCTGGCGATGACCGCCAGCCGCTGCCCTCTCTTGACGTGGGCGCCGATGTCGAAGCTCCAGGACTTCAGGTAGCCGCTGGTGCGCGCGAAGATCGGCGCGTCGGTGAAGGCCTGCACGTTGCCGGGGAGCACGACCTCTTGCCCGACCTTGCCGAGCTTGGGGGGAGCGACCAGCACGTTGGGCGCCGCCAGCGCGTCGGTCTGCTGCTGCAGCGTCGTGCGGGCCCGAACCCGCGGCACGATGCCGAGGATGGCGATGACGACCGCCGCGCCGATGAGCCCC
Organism: uncultured Pseudomonadota bacterium; assembly: GCA_963819375.1. Taxonomy (GTDB): domain Bacteria; phylum Myxococcota_A; class Polyangia; order Fen-1088; family Fen-1088; genus JADGRB01. The sequence goes on from CAWFVU010000002.1 coordinate 2,138,965, forward strand.
GCGACGAGGACCAGCGCCTTGCGTCCGCTCAGTGGCGGCGGACCTTCGCCCGGTTTGGGAGGAGGGACATCGTGACTCATGAGCGAGATTCTCCTGCGGGGGCGGTGACGGTTCCTGCAAATGGGTGCGCGCCGCCCTTGCGGCGCCCGAGCCACCCGTGAAGCACGTTGAAGAAGGTCGGGACGAAAAACAACGTCGACACGGTGGCGAACAGCAGGCCGCCGATGACGGCGCGGCCGAGCGGCGCGTTCTGCTCGCCGCCGTCGCCGAGGCCCATCGCCATCGGGACCATGCCGATGATCATGGCCAGCGCCGTCATCAGCACCGGGCGGAAACGGACGAAGCCGGCCGCCAGCGCTGCCGCCTGAGCGTCGCCCTTCAGCTCGTGCAGCTGCTCGCGTGCGAAGCTGACCACCAGGATCGAGTTCGAGGTCGCCACCCCCATACACATGATCGTGCCGGTGAGCGCCGGGACGCTGATGCGGGTGTGCGTGACGAAGAGGAACCAGACGACCCCGGCCAGCGCCACGGGCAGCGCCGCGATGATGATGAAGGGATCGAGCCAGGACTGGAAGTTCACCACGATCAGCAGATAGACGAGGACGATCGAGAAGGCCAGCCCCGCCAGGAGGCCGACGAACGAGCTGTGCATGGTCTGGACCTGCCCGCGCACGAAGACCTGCGAGCCGCGGGGCAGATCCTTCTTGGCCTCGGCGATGATCTTCTCGATCTTCCTGTCGACGCTGGCGAGATCGGTGTCGACCACGTTGCCGTAGATGTCGATGGCCGGCGCGATGTTGTAGTGCGAGACGGTTCCGGGCACGGACCCCCGGTTGATGGAGGCGACGTTGGCCAGGATCTGCACCGGCTTGCCCGAGGTAAAGGTCGGCGCCGTCGTGGCCAGCGTGGCCCCCACACCAGAGGCAGAGCCGGGGATGGCGAGCGGGATGTTCTCGAGATCCTGGAGGCTGTCGAGCGCGTACTGCGGCGCCTGGACCGCGATGTTGTAGCTGACGTTGTTCTGCGGGTTCAGCCAGAAGCTGGGGGAGGTCTGGGAGCTGCCGCTGGTGGCGGTGAGCAGGCTGGTGGCGACGTCCCGCTGGGCGAGGCCCATCTGCAGGGCCTTGGTGCGATCGACGTCGATCTTCAGCGACGGGTTATCGAACGGCTGCTGGATCCGCAGGTCGGCCGTGCCGGCCACCTGCTTGATCTTGTCGAGCAGCTGATTGGCCCAGGCGCGGTTGCCGGCGAGGTCGTTCCCCACGACCTGGATGTCGAGCGGCGCCGGAAGGCCGAAGTTCAGGATCTGGGTGACGATGTCGACCGGCAGCTCGTAGAAGGTCACGCCTGGGAAGCGAGACTCTTGCTGGCGGAATCGCTGCACGTACTCGGCGGTCGGGCGGTGCTTCTCGGCCAGCGAGACCTGGATGTCGGCGTCGCCCGGCCCGATGGGCGCCGAGTTCGAGTAGGTGGTGTTGATGCCGCTGTAGGGCAGGCCGATGTTGTCGATGATCGTGACCAGCTCGTCCTTGGGGATGATCTCCCGGAAGGTCCGGTCGATCTGGTCGCACAGGCTGGCCATCTCCTCGATGCGCGTCCCGGTGTGGGCGCGGACGTGGATCTTGAACTGGCCGGTGTCGACCGAAGGGAAGAAGTCCTGCCCGAGGTACGGGTAGAGCAGCGCCGCCGAGAGCACGGCCAGGCCGACGAAGCCGGCCAGGAAGATCTTGGAGTGCGCGACGCAGAGCTCGAGGACGCGGTGATAGCCGCTGCGAAAGGCCTCGAACCCCCGCTCGAACGCCGCCTGGAAACGGATCAAAGGGTTGCGGCTGGTCTTGGCCTTTTCCGCGGCGGCGGCCTCGTGCTCGTGCCCGCGCAGCAGGTACTTGGCCATGGTCGGCACCACCGTGCGCGACAGGATGTACGAGGCGATCATGGCGAAGCAGACCGCCTCGGCGAGCGGCACGAACAAGAACTTTGCCACGCCCCCCAGGAAGAACATCGGCACGAACACGATGCAGATGGCGATGGTCGAGACCAGCGCGGGGACGGCGATCTGCTGGGCGCCGTCCAGGATGGCGTGCTCGACCTCTTTGCCCTGGTCGACGTTGCGGTTGATGTTCTCGATCTCGACCGTGGCGTCGTCGACCAGGATGCCGACCGCCAGCGCGAGCCCTCCCAGGGTCATGATGTTGATCGTCTCGCCCAGCGCGCTGAGCGCGATCAGCGACGAGAGGATCGACAGCGGAATCGAGACGGCGATGATGACCGTGCTGCGCCAGCTGCCGAGGAAGATCAGGATCATGACCGCTGTCAGACAGGCGGCGACGATCGCCTCTCGCACCACGCCGTCGATGGCCGAGCGCACGAACACCGACTGATCGGCCAGCGGGGTGACCTTCAGCGCCGCCGGCAGCTGCGGCTTGATCACCTCCAGCTTGTCGCGGATCCCCTGGACGATGTCGAGGGTGGAGGCGTCGCCGGTCTTGATGATCGAGAGCAGCGAGGCGCGCTGCCCGTCGACGCGGACGATGTTGGTCTGGGGCGGGAAGCCGTCGCGAACGTGGGCCACGTCGCGGATGAAGACCATGGCGCCGCTGCTGGAGGCCCGGATGGGCAGACCGTTCAGCTCCTCGAGCTTGAGCGGCGCGCTGTTGGTCTCGACCTGGTATTCGAAGGGCCCGATCTTGGCGGTGCCCGACGGCAGGATGAGGTTCTGCGAGGCGATGGTGTTGACCACGTCGGCCGGCGAGAGCCCCTTCGACTGCAGCGCGGGAAGATCGAGATCGACCTGCACCTGCCGCTGCTTGCCGCCGTAGGGGTACGGGATCCCGGCCCCGTCGACGGTGACCAGCTGGGTCCGGATGCTGTTCAGCCCGTAGTCGTTGAGCTGCTGCTCCGACAGCCCCTGCCCCGAGAGGCCGAGCTGGATGATGGGGACGCTGGAGGCGCTGTACTGGAGGATGAGCGGCGGCGTGGTGCCGGGGGGCAACTGCCGGAGCTGGGTCTGGGCGATGGCGGTGACCTGCGCGACCGCGTTGGCGACGTTCACCTTGGGCTGGAAGAAGATCTTGATGACGGCGATGCCGTTCAGCGACTGCGACTCGATGTGCTCGATGTTGTTGACGGTGGTGGTCAGCGACCGCTCCGAGAGCACCGTGATCCGGTTGGCCATCTGCTCGGGGGAGAGGCCCGTGTACTGCCAGACCATCGCCACGACTGGGATGTTGATGTTCGGGAAGATGTCGGTCGGCGTGGTGAGCGCGACCAGCGGTCCCAGGATCAGCAGAACCAGCGCGAGGACGGCGAACGTGTACGGGCGACGGAGCGCGAGACGGACTATCCACATTGTCTAAAAATCGAACAACTGATGGTTTTTACGACAGAAGGGCCCCGCATCTACGGATGCTTGACCCCCGAAAGATGCCACGGCGGATTGAACGATTCCTGGTTTCAAGCGGCGAGCCACCCGGCACGGTGCAACAACAGCGCCGCGCCGGTAGCGTCCCCGCTCCCGGCTCAACCGTTCCATGGCCGCCAGGCCGCGAGCCTTCAGTCGACGGAACGAACGCCCGCTAGGCCGCGCCGCCGGCGGCGCCCGCGGTCTGCCGGCGGAGCTCGTCGCCGAACAGCTGCTGGATCATGCGCGCGGTGGCGCCCTTGCCTCCGCTGGCGTGGGCGGCCAGCGCGTCGGCGAACTCGGCGGCCGACTGGAACCGCTCGGCGGGCTCGAAGGCCAGCGCCTTCTCCAGGACCGAGGCCGCCGGATCGGGCAGCCTGCGAAGGCGCGTCAGATCGTCCGGGGTGATCCCGTTGGCGGCGCGATAGAGCACGTCGAGATCGTTCTCGCCGGAGTAGAGCAGCTCGCCCGCGAGACAGTAGTAAAGGACGTGCCCCAGCGAGAAGAGATCGCTGCGGTGATCGACCGCCTGTCCGCGCGCCTGCTCGGGGGACATGAAGTTGGCGTTGCCCTTCACCATCCCGACCTGCGTCTTGCTGACCCGGCGGTTCGACTTCACGATGCCGAAGTCGGACAGCTTCACCTCGCCCAGCAGCGACACCATGACGTTGCTGGCCGAGATGTCCCGGTGGACGATCCCCATCGGCGAGCCGACCTTGTCGCGCTGCTCGTGCGCGTAGGCCAGGGCCTGCAGCGTCTCGTGCGCGATGTAGTAGGCCATCGCCTCCGGCAGACCGGCGTCGTACTGCTCGATGTAGCGGCCGACGAAGCGGGCCAGGTCGCGGCCGACGATGTACTCCTGGGTCATGAAGTACTCGCCCGCCACCACGCCGAAGTCGAAGACCGGGACGATGTTCGAATGCACGAGCCCCGCCTGCATCCGCGCCTCGTCGATGAACTGCGAGACCGCCTCCTTCTCGCGCGCCAGCTCGGGGCGCAGGCGCTTGAGGACGAAGTTGCGTGTGAACCCCTCGACGCCCGCGACCTCGGCGACGAACAGCTCGGACATCCCCCCTTCGCCCAGGCGATCGACCAGCTTGTAACGCCCGAAGATGGCGCCCACGCCGACCGGCCCGGTCTGCCGCTGCGCGACCGCCAGGTTCGCCGCCGCCCCCTGCGGGCTGCGAATGCTGACCGCCTTGCCGTCGGTGATGCGGCCGGGGCGGAGCTCCGGCGAGGTGGCGAGCTCCGAGGCGGCGGGGAGCGCGCGGGGCCGGGCCGGCGTCCCGAACTTCGACGTCGGCTCGTGCGGAATCTCGCCTTGAACAACGGCGCCCATGACATCCCCGCTCCGCCGCCCCGAGACGACGAGCGCCGCGCCCCCGAGCGCGACGCCGAGCGCGAGCAGCCATAACCCCGGATGATCGGCGAAGCGCGCTGCGCCGACGCTCGGCGCTGCCGCGGACGGCGCGGCCGCGAGGGTCACCGGGCGACCGAGCAACAACACGGCCTCGATCTCGGGGCTGCCGGGCAGGTGGGCCGCCGCCATCACGTAGCTCTGACCGCCCACCTCGACGATCGCCGAGGCAATCTGGCGCTTGCGAGCCTCCGCCACGACCTCCTCATCGCCCCGCCCCACGTCGGGGCCGCGGCTGACGGTGGTCTTGTCGCCGACGCGCACGCGCACCAGCGGAAACTCGCTCCGGTAGGGGCGCCACCAGTCCTCGTTCTCGAACAGATCGACCAGCGTCGGTCCATCGACCCGCGCCCGCAGCGCCGCCTCGAGCGGCTCCAGGCGCGCCGCCTCCCAGACGTCCTTCTCGGCGGACTTCTTCTCCGGCGCGCCGCGCGCGTCGGCCTCGCCGGTGGCGCTCCGGAGCAGCGCCGCCTGCACACGCGTCTGATCGCCGAGAACAGAACGCACGCCGAGCACGCCCACCGCTGTCCCCGCCACGATGAGCGCGATCCCCAACAACAGGCGTGTCTTCCGCATGGTTCTCCTTGACGTCAGCGACCCCGACTAATCACGGTACGAGCCATAGGCCTGGCCGAACTTGTTGGCGTGGGCGGACGCGTCCTCGTGCGCCAGCGTGAAGGAGACCTCGGTGGTGGGGCCGTTGACGGCGACCCGCTGAGACTCCACCTTGGTCTCGGGGCTCCAGGCCACCAGGCGGCGGACACCGGGGGGGACGTTTTCGATGCGGAAGGTCCCGTCGGGGTGCACCTTGGCGTAGAGAACGCTCGGCACGACCAGCACCTTCGCCGACATCTTCTGGTGAATGTTGCAGAAGATGTCGACCACGCCCGGACCCGTCACGGTGACCGAGCGGGCCTTGTCGCCGGCCTGGTAGGTGCCGAGATCGAAGCTGTTGCGCGGCGAGTTCGAAAAGACGTTGTGATAGACGGCGTCCATGTTGGGGAACATCAGGTTGGTCCCCGTCTGGACGACCGCCACGCGCGGGTTGAACTGCCTTCCCTCCTGTTTGATCTCCACGACCTTGTGGTGCGTGAGCGGCATCTTGACGTTCTCGACGTAGACGTAGACATCTTCGATTGCCCCGCCGGACACGATGACCTTGCCTTCGATCGAGCCCGGCCGCCGGTCGGCCGCCGCGACGGTCGCGGTCGACTTCTTCGCCTGCTTCTCGGATGCGGCCTCGGGAGCCGCGTCGCTGGGGGCCGACGCAGCCGGCGCAGCCACGCCGGGCAGCGGCGTTCCGCCCCCCTGCCCTTGCAGCAGCCGCAAGAGCATGTCGTAGCGTTGCTGCTCGGTCTGCATCATCTGGATGATGAGCTGCCGCTGCTCGCGCACGTCGTTCTGCAGCTTGGCGAACTCGGCGCGCGTCGGCTGCCCTTCGAGCGCCTTCCCGTCCTTCCCGTCTGATCCGCTTTGCCCGTTTTGGGCCCAGGCCGGCGCAGCCAGCTGCGCGATCAGCAACCCGCTCAGAATGCCCGACCAAATCGGCCTCGACGTCTTCTCCATGGTGCGCCTCGCGATGCGTTCGTCCGTCTGTTTACTCAATCAACACCAATGACGACGTAAAGACGTCGTCCTTGATCTGGGGAATGCCGCCGTATTCCCCGTTGTGGAGGTACTCGAGCTTCAGAATGATGCGATCGGTGAAGTTGATGTGGACGCCGCCCGTGGCGCGCCATCCCTTGGTCAGGTAGGCGCGGTCGGCGCCTCCCGGCACGTTCGGATCGCCCAGCCAGACGAACGCGTCGCGATACTCGATGCGGCCGATCACGCCGAAGTGCGAGGCGAGATAGCCGTCCAGCTCGACGTAGCCGCCGCCGTGGAGCTGCAGCCCGTAGACGTCGTTGGCGGCGTCGCCCGGAGAGGCGCCCTTGAGGTACTGCGCCTTGAGGTCAGCGCGCTTGAAGTGCAGCTGATAGTCGATCGCCCCAGAACCACATCTTGCCGACGTCGTTGGGCGAACGGTCCTGGGCCCCGTACGACCCCGAGCACGCCGAGCTCCATGTCGATGGGAAACGGCGGGTGCAGCGAGAGCCGCCCGCTGGCCGTCTTGCCGAGATTGGTGTCGATCTCGTCGTAGAAGTGGAACTGTTCCTGCGTGAACGAGCCGTTGGTGACCGCGCCTGCGACGACCAGCAGATCGTCGGGGCCGAACTTGGAGCGGACCTTCACGCCGACCGCCGTGCCGGTCGTGTAGCGGGCAATCAGCGACGGCGTGATGCCGTACCGCTGGTTCGACTTGCGATCGCGGTACTCGATCCCCAGGACCGAATCGAACTTGCCGACGAAGATTGACGTCTTCTGGGTGCGGGTCGGCATCCACTCGAGCTGGGCGATGTCGGCGTCGAACACGTCCCCCAGGCTGAAGTTCGACCCGCTGCGCGGCATGAAGTTGACGCTGGCGGTGGCGACCGCGCTCGGCGTCAGCCCCGAGGTCATCGTCATGTTGATCTCGTTGGCGATGAAGCTGGGCGCTCCGCCGGAGTGAATGGTGTCGTAGCGCGGCTCCGCGCCGGTGGCGTCGCCGAGATCCGCCGGCTCGCCGCGCGTGTTGATGGGGGTGGCCAGAAGGTCGCCCAGGAACACCCAGCCGTACTTGCCGGCATATTGCGGGAAGTAGAAGTTTCCCTGGTCGCGGATGATTCCCGAGCCGTTCCCCTGGGTGGCGAAGAACCCGAGGTCGATGTAGCCGCCGAGGATGACGCGCGGCTGTCGGTTGGCGACCAGCGACTGCATCTGATCGAGGCGCGCTTCCAGCTCGGAGATCTTGGCGATGGGGTCTTCGTGCCCCTCGTCGTGGGTGTCGTCAGGCAGCACCAGGCTGGGCGCTTCATCCGCCGGGGCGGGCTCGGGCGCGGCGGTGACCGGCTCGACGGGCAGGGGCGCCGGTGCCTTGTCATCGGGCGCTGCCTTCGCGCGATCAACCATCAGCAAAAGAACGCCCGCAACCAAAGGCGGGATCCGTCGCGATCGGGGCATCATTGAGACCCATGACATCGGCTCGATCCACGAGGACTGAAGGTTTCCGAAACTCGCATTAAGACGTTGATTGGCAACGGTTAATCAGCGTTACCAGGACCCGTAATGCCGCGAACGCTTTACATGACGTGAGTTGATGCACGTCCAATTGCCTGGACGTGACGCCCACAACAACGACGCCGCCGACCGCTAGCGCCAATGATCGCGGGCGGTCGGCGGCGTACCCCCGAATCTCAGATGCAGCCGAGGAACGCGAGCAGCGCTTGCTGTGACGCCGGATCGAGCGCGGCGTAAGCAGCGGCGGCGGCGGCGGCCTGACCGCCGTGCGCCGCGATGGCGTCGGCGATGCTGCCGGCGCGGCCGTCGTGCAGGAAGTGGACACGCTCGGAGGCGCGCCAGAGGGGCGTCGTTCGCCACTCGCTGCCGCTGGCGGAGCCGGCCACGAACTGATCCGCCAGCCCGGGCCCCATGTCGTGGACCAACAGATCCGAGTAGAGGTTGATCGTCCGCCCGGGGCCCGGCAACGACGGCGTGTGGCAACTGGCGCAGCCGACCGTCGCGAAGGTGGTCGCCCCCGCCGAGGAGGTGCAGCTGGCGTCGGGCACCGCGGGATCCAGCGAGGCCATGAAGGTGTCGACGGTCTGCAGCGGCAGGGCGTCGATCTCCGGCTTCAGGAGGTTGGCGCCACAGGCCGTGACCTCGTCGTCGGGGACCAGCGGGTTGGTCATCCCCATCTCGTGGGTGATAGGCGTCGCCCATGAACTCGATCAAGGTCGCGAACTGGCCCTTCCAGCCGAACTTGCCCGGGCGACCGTCGCTGAGGACGTTCACCTTGCCGCGCACGTCGGCCGGCTCGGCGGCCTGCGCCGTCAGGATGTCGTTGGTCTGGACGAAGTCGATGAGCGCCGTCCCGCGCAGGGTCATCGCGCTCCGCTTCGACGTCACGTTGGCCAGCGGCGAAACGCCCGTCGGCAGGCCGCAGAAGAAGCCCAGGCCGGCGATCGAATGGGAGCGCGCCACGGGCCCGCCGTGGCCGCTCAGATCATCGAACACGCCGCCATCGATCCGGCCGACGCGGGTCACGAACGTGTCGGCCGTCGCGCCCATGCCGCCCTCGATCGGGGCGTTGTGGCAGTCGCCGCAGGAGCGCCCGTTGAACAGCGGGCCCGAGGCCCTGCAGCGGGGAGAGCTTCGTGGCGAACATGTCGGCGCCCATCGCCGACGGAGCGGTGGCGCCCGCCTCCAGCGCGTGGATGGACCATCGTCGGCGTCACGAACCCCGCCGCCGAACGCCGGCATCTGCAGCACGACGCCCTGCCCGCCCGCCATCACGGCCGTCACCCAGATCGTCTGCGCGTTCTCCGAGACGGCGATGCCGTTCACGCGAAAGGAGGGAAGAGCAGCCTGGATGCGCCGGGCCGCAAGGACCTGCCCGCTTGATTGATGCGGACGATGCTGTTGTCGCCGCGGTTGAGGACGTAGATGTCGGAGCCGCCGCCGAGCGTGGTGTTGCTGGCAAAGTTGTCGCTCGAGACCTCACGCACCGCCGGCGCCAGATCGACCGGTCGGTTGAACCAGGGCGAGCGGAAGAACCGCGGCGCGCCGGCGACGAACAGCGTCCCGTCGTCGCTGAGGTCGAGCGCCACGATCTGGTTGCCCAGCGGGTCGCTCACGAAGGCGATGCGCGTCGGCACCCAGTTGAACAGCCATCCCGACGCGCGTGACGACGTCTGGCGACATCGACTGGGTCGCGGCCACCGTCACGTTGGTGAGCGGATGAAACGTCCCCGCCGGCGCCAGCCCATCGACCCCCTTGAGGACGTGGACCTGGACGATGCTGCCGTCGGCCTCGGCGGCCAGGAAGACCGCCTTGCCGGTTCCGTCGGGCGACTTGCTGAGGATGGCGGTGGCCACGGCGCCGTGGTCGAGCCCCTCGGTCGAGGCGCTGCTCGCGGTTGGTCGCGTCCCCGGAGAAGACGCCGCCCGCGATCGGATTGGGCGGACCTGCCAGCGGAGCGCCGCTGGGATCGTCGACGGTGATCGTCCCGGCGCCGTTCGCGCCGGTCGGGGCGTTGGCGATCCAGGGGCGGCCGTTGCCGCTGTTGATCGAGATGCCGAGCGGCAGGCTCGAGGAAGGCAACGCGGCCGTCGCCGCCGTCGGATTGTTGACGCTGTTGAGGAACGGGGCGTCCTGGTTGGCGTAGATCCGCGCCAGCCCGTCGGCGCTGGCCGCCTGCCCGCCGGCGATCGCCAGATCGGGCGCCACCGTGACGAGACCGTGGTTGACGTCGAGCGACAGGACGGCGCCGGGCGCCTCGGCCGGACGCGAGAGCGTGGCGCCGAAGCTCGACGAGCTGGCGACGAGCAGGCGCAGCGGGATCGAGGACCATTCCCGGCGCGATGGAGGGGTTGAGCGTCGCCTTGTCATGAATCGGGCTTCCACGGTGGAAGGTGCCGACCTGCGGTGATGGCGCCCGCGCCGGGGATCCCCTGCGCCACCACCTGCGCGCGAATGGGCGGCATGAAGGAAGGATCGCGCAGCGCCAGATCGCTGCTGCTGTTCCGTCGACGGTTCCTGCGGAGTCCGGACCGGTCCCGCAGCCTGCCAACGCGATCGCCAAGACCAGGGCCTCGATCCCGGAACGGGTTCTGACCGACCTTCGCGTGACGCGCATTGTGTCCTCCTTGATGGCAACGTTTGTGTGTCGACGAACGAACGAAGAGCTCATGGCAGCGGACGCTCCCCGGTGGCTGAGGCGTGTCGGTGCGCGCCGCTCGCCGTCAGCGCCGACGCCGCGGCCGTGACGAGAATCGGACCGCTGGCGGTCATCGCGCGATGTCGGCGTGACACCTCGGCGGAGATCACCCTGAGCGAGCGCGTCCGGCGCACGAGCTGCCAGAGCGCGAACGAACCACCGACGGCCGCGACGGAGGTCAAGACCAGCTCGCCGCGCCCGCCACGGCTCGCCATGACCATCAACGCCAGGGTCAGACCGCTCATCGTCGCGCAGGCCGCCGCCCCCAGGACCACCGCCCGCGCGCCGGCGGAGAGCAATCCCTTGATCTCGAGATGAAGGCCGATGCCCGCCGAAACGGTGACCGTCGCGAAGGCGACCACCTGCCGATCGACCGCCAACGTCGCGCGCCAGGCGCCAGCCTGGCCGAACAGCCGGTCGCCCGCCGCGCGCAGGAGCGCCAGGATCAGGAACCCGACGACGAAACCCGGAATGTGGCCCATGACGGTGCGCCCGAGCCCGACGGTACGATCGGCGCGCGTCGCCCGATCGGAGCGCCAGAGCGAAAACAGGATCAGGATCGGCGCCAGCATCAGGACCCGCGCCGACTTGCTGACGGCCGCCATCTCGGCGCCGCCGGTCCCCATCTGCGCGCCCACGGCGACGGCGCTGGCGAGATCATTCACGGCAAGACCGCTCCAGATTCCCCCCTGATGGGCGTCGAGACCGGCGGCGGCCGCGACCGCCCGGAACAGCACCAGGGCGACCGCGCTGTAGAGGAAGATCGTCGCCAGCGCGACCCCCTGCTCCTGCCGCCGCGCCCCGATGACCGGCGCCACCGCGTTGACGGCCGAGGCCCCGCAGATCATCGTCCCCGACGCGATGAGGTCGGCCAGCCGCCGGGGGACGCGCAGGGGGATCGCCAGCGCGCGCGTGACGAAGAAGGTCGTCGGCAAGGCCGTCACGAGCCCCAGCGCGATCGCCATGAGCTGCCGCGACTCGAAGAGGCGCGCCTCGATCCGCAGCCCCATCAGCACAACCGACGCGCGCAGCACCGACTTGCCCACGAACGTGAGCCCCGCCCCGTAACGATTGCGCCCCCGATCGTGCGCCGCCAATCCCAACCACTTCGAGAGGGGCGAATTGACAACGAGCGATCCGACAATCAACGCCACCAACACGTCGGGGAGCGCCCATCGCACCGGGAACAGCCGCTGCAACTCGAGCGCGGCTCCCCCGACGATGAGCGCCAACGCGGCGCCCGGCGCCACCGCACGGATGTGGGTGGACCACGCATGTTGCGCTGCAGGCGCGGTCATTTGCACGGCTCTCCGCAGCCATCGAACGCGATCGCGATCGAAAACTCCAGCGACGCGAACGAGAATCGCCCTCGGAGATCACAAAGCGTCAGGTCCACCACAGTTCCGCGCGCGGCAGTCTCTGACATGTCCGCGAGCGCGATTTGTCGTCGGGTGCGCACCGACAGAGGCGCCATTCGCGAGCTGTCGTCCAGAGCCGCTTGCGGAGCTCTTTGCGAAGCGACGTGGGGAGCCGCGTGCGCGTGGATCGACATCGGATCGAAACTCATCGACTCCGAAAATTGGAACTTAACTGAAGCGCCACCAAGGGTATTCACCGGTACAAACGGCGAGCAACGAGTCTCCGACATGCACATGCGCGTCGGTGCAATGTCGACATTGGATTGGCCTCAAGCGCCGCATTCACACGGCCGAAGGGACGCTGCGAGAGCGAGGAGATCCATGCGACGGAGAGAAGCAGCAGCTCGGTGGGGAATGGTGGGCGCCACGGTCGCGCTGACGGTCGTCGCCGTCGCCGGGTGCGACGCGAGCAGCTTCTTCTGCGGCAGCGACGCGATGTGCGGCTGGTCCGAGACCGATCTCTCTCGGGTGGGCGCGCTCGCCAATCTGCCGTCGACGCCGCCCGCCGACCTCAGCAACGACTATGCGACGAACCCCGACGCCATCGCCCTCGGAAAGATGTTCTATTTCGACACGCGCTTCTCCGGCCCGTCGACCTGGCTCGACGGCCTCAATCGCACGATGCCGTTCGGGCGCACCGCCATCGGTCAGAGCGCGGGCGTGGCCTGCGTCAGCTGTCACGACCACGGCCATGGCAGCGTCGATCCGGCCAGCGCTCCGGGCGACGTCTCGGTGGGCGCCGGCTGGACCTACGCCAACTCGCTCCCGACGTTCAATTCCGCGTTTTACTCTTTGCACCTCTGGAACGGCCGCATCGATTCGTTGTGGGCCCAGGCTGTCGCCGACAACGAGAACCCTCTGACCACCAACGGCAACCGACTGCACACGGCGTGGTTGATCAACGATCACTACGTCCCGACCTCGACGGCCTTCACCAACTACCCGAACGTGTTCGCCGATCCACTCCCACCGTTTGGCGGACCGTCGTCCAGCACCCAGGCGATGGTCGACGCCACCGGGCAGTGCCCGCCACCGGTGAACGGAGTGTGCCCCACCGCCAGCTGTCGGGCCGCCACCACCACGGCGACGAACACCGTCGACAGCTGCTGGCCGGTGGTTCCGCTGCAGGGGAAGCCCGGGAAGACGGCTGGCTGTCAGCCGGGCCTGGCCAGCGAGCCGTTCGGCGACGCCTGGGATTGCATGGACCCAGACGTTCAAACGGCCGTCACGCGCATGCTGGTCAACTTCGGCAAGGCGATCGCCGCCTACGAGGGGACGCTGATCCTCGGTCCTTCTCCGTTCGATCAGTGGGCGGCCGATCTGCAGGCGGGTCACGGCGATTCATCGACCAAGATCTCGGGCCCGGCGAAGATCGGCGCCCAGCTCTTCGTCGGCAAGGCTGGCTGCAGCGACTGCCACAACACGCCGCTCTTCTCCGACAGCCTGTTTCACAACCTCGGCGTCGGCCAGATCGGCCCCGGCGTCCCGACGGTCGAGGACTGTCCCGCGGGGGGCCTCTGCGACTGCGCACCGGTCACCAACGATCACCCGAACGGGCCAAAGAACTGCCTCCCCTTCGGGGCCACCGACGGTCTGCAGAAGCTGACGGCCAACGGATTCCTCCGAAGCTCGATCTGGAGCGACGACCAGAGCTACACCCCGCCTGCAGCACCACCGGCGAGACCGATCGGCGGCTACCGAACCCCGAGCCTGCGCAACGTCTCGCTGACGGCGCCCTACATGCACGACGGCTCGCTCGCCACGCTGGCCGACGTCGTGTGGCACTACAACCAGGGGATCAGCGACGAGAACACGCCTGGCGACCCGGCGGCATCGTTCAAGCCGCTCTATCTCTCCGACGACGAGCAGGCCGCGCTGGTGGCGTTCCTCGAGTCGCTGGCTTCGGCTCCCCCTCCCAGCGACGTGCTGGCGCCGCCGACGCTCCCCTAGCTCACGGGACGGGGTCTGAAGGAATCGCGCCCCCGGGCGAGATTGGTGGCACACTGGGGCGTGGCCTCGAAGCAGCGCAGCCGGGAACCGGTGAGAGGACCGCTCGGAGACGTGGCGATCGTCTGCGGCAAGGACGAGCGGGGGCTCCACATCCTCCGGCGACGCTCCGAAGATGCCCCCATCGAGGCCGCCGTGCTTCAACCCCTCGCGGAGGGACGCCCAATCACCGGCGAGGTGATTTCGATGCAGCCGCGCCAGGACTTCCCATTTCTCTTCGACGCCAAGACCGAGCTCGAGGCCCCGGCCGCCGCGACCGCGCGGGCGGGCAACGGGCCGGCCCAGGTGGCCAGCAATTCGTACCGCTCGGGATGGGACGCGATCTGGGGACCGCGCCACCGGCGCGAATCCCTCAACTGACCCGCGCGGCTCCTTCGAGGCCGAACCGAGCCCCCTAGGACAGGGGCGGTCGCGCGGCGATCGAGAAGCGGATGCCGTGGCTCTCGGTGGCGTGGGTCATCGCCGCGACGAATCGCACCGCCTCACCGCGCGGCGCCTCGGCGCAGTCGAGGCGAATCTGCACCGACTTGCCCCTGTATTGCGGGTACTGCTCGGCGAGGAAGCCGTCCAGCACGTAGCCCATGTATCGGTTGAGCTTCTCTTCGATCTGCTTGAACTGCTCCCGCGCGGCGTCCCAGGGACGGCGCTCGAGCATGACCAGGACGACGGTGTCGGAGTCCTTGTCCAGGGTGATGAGATCGATGACCGCGGGGTTCTGCACCCCGGTGTCTCCGAACTCCGCGATCATCTGTTCCCGTGTGAGCTTGTCCAAGATCGGCCTCGCCGCCCGATCTAACACGCGAGCAGCCGTCCCGCGCGTCACTCGATGGGCGTCGGTTCCGCGGGGTATCGGGCGAGCCGCGTGCCGCCGCGAAGCACGATGCCGAGCCGTTCGAAGACGATCTTCTGGCCACGGTCGAGATCGTAGTCGTGCCAGCGCAGAAGAAACTGGTCGCGCGTGAGGAACGCGTAGCCTGTGCGAACCGAGGGATCCATGACGTAGACGCGATCGCGCGAGAGCCCGACGACGACGACGTAATGGCCGTCCTCCCAGTTCGTTCGCCAGTCCGCGACTGCTTTCGTCGCCCAGGCTTGCAAGGCCACGATCACGACGTCGCCGCGCGACAACCCCCGCTCGAGATCGTCGATGGTGAGACCGACCCGCGCGTCGGCCTGCAAGCCATAACGGCGTGCCTCCGCGACGATCCTGTCGACGCGCGTCCCCTCCTCCGCGGTGACGCCGAGCTCCGCGTCCAGGGTCGACTCGGCGTCGTCGTACACGCCGAAGTAGACGAGCGCGGCCATGAGGGCGGCGGCACCGCAGCTCCACGGCCGAGCTTGCGAGACCAGAGGAACCGGCAGCAGCGGGGGCGGAGCCGAAGGAAGCGACGCCTCGATGGCGTGCGCGCCCAGGAGCGTGGCGCCGAGGGCGACGCCCGCAGCGACCCGCGCGGGCCAGCCGAGCCGGCCAAACCGACCGCCTCCCCCCCGGAACCGCCCTTCGCCTGACGCCTTCACCGCGCTCTGCACTCGTTCATGGCTGAACCTGAGGACGTCTCGCGCAGGACGCCAGTCCCCCCACGTACGTAAGGGCCCGCCCTGCATCGAACGCAGGCGCCCGGCCCGCGACATTGACAGCTGTCCGCCCGTACGCACCTAGTTCATGTGGCGATTCTGCCGCCGCGAAAGCTCCCGCCTCCTTTGCGCTTGCTCGTCTTTGCCAGCGTGCCGGCGGTGCTGATCGGCATCGGCACGGTGGGCTACCGTTTTCTCGAGGGGTGGTCGTGGTTCTACTCGTTCTACGTGGCTGTCATTACGCTGACCTCGATCGGCCACGGCGAGACGGCCTACCTTTCGACCTCGGGGCACCTCTTCACGATGGCGCTGGCGCTCGGCGGGATCTTCACCGTCGCGATCGCGGCGACCGAGCTCCTCAGCACGATCATCACCGGCGAGCTGCGTGACTACTTGGGCAAGTGGCGCATGGGAAAGCGGATCGAGACGCTCGAGCAACACGTCATCGTTTGCGGCCATGGCCACGTCGGCCAGCACGTCTGCGCCGACCTCCTCGGCGCCGGCGCTCACGTCGTGGTGATCGATCGCCAGGAGGCCGCGCTGTCAGCCGCCACCGATGCGGGCGCTCATTCCGTGCTGGGCGACGCGACCGCGGACGCCACCTTGAGTCGGGCGGGCATCGGACGCGCCCGGGCGCTCATCGCGGTCGCCGGCACCGACTCCGACAACGTCCTCATCACCATGACGGCGCGCCTGCTCTGTCCCACCTTGCCGATCGTGGCGCGGGCGGAGGATGAGGCCACGGTGCAGAAGCTGGAGCGCGCGGGAGCCAACCGGATCGTTTCGCCCCACGCCATCGCGGGCGGGGTCATGGCCCAGGCCGTGCTGCGCCCGGCGGTGCTCGACTTCGTCGAGGACGCGACCTGGAAGGGGCACCCCGACCTCCGGCTGGACGAGCAGCTGGTCGGTCCGGGCAGTCCGCTCGACGGAAGGACCGTCGGGACCAGCGGCCTGCGGACCCAGCTGGGTCTCATCCTCGTCGCCATCAAGCACCAGGACGGACAGCTGGCCTTCAACCCCGGAGACGACGCCCCGGTCGCGGCCGGCGACACCCTCATCACGCTCGGCAGCCGCGAGCAACTGGGACGTGCCGATGCGCTCGCGCTCACGCGATAGGCATCTCGCCGGCGCTCCGCTCGCCGCGGGGAGCTCATCGGCGAACGCGGGCGCGCGCCTGTCGCGCCTCGGCATCGCCGGTCTCGGGGCACTGCTCGGCGGAGTGGTCGGTGGGTTCCTGGTCGTGGGCGTGACTCTGGCGCTCAAGGCGGGGATGGACTTCGTCGCCCGCCAGGACACCTGGGTGATCATCGTGGCGCCGCTCGTCGGGCTGTCGGTCGCCGTGTTCGTGCTGCACGGGCTCGGCACGAGCGCCGCCTCGCCGTCAGGCCAGAAGGCTCACCCCTGGCGGACGTTTGCTCCCGAGGTGGCCCGGGCGGACATCAGCGCCGACGTCGTGAACTGCGCGGGCGAGGAGGAGCGATTCCCTTGGCGCCTGGCGCCGATTCGCGCGATCGCCATCCTCGCCACCGTCGGCTCGGGCGCGGCGATGGGGACCGAGGCGCCCGCCGCCTATCTGGGCGTGGCGGCCGGCGACTGCCTGGGAGATCGCGGCCGCGGGTGGCGCCGGCTTCTCCGGCCGGCGGCCCTCGCCGGCGGCGCGGCGGGCGTGGCCGCGCTCATGGCGATCCCCCTCGTCGGGACGGCGTTCATGCTCGAGCTCGGCCGGCGGCGGCGCGCGCCGCTCAGCACCGAACGCATCACCGCGGCGCTGATCGGGGGAATCGTCGGCTGGGCGATCAACGCGACCTTCCACCTGAACCTAATCCGCCTGGTGGTGCCAAAGGAGCCGCCGGTGAGCCTCGTCCAGGCGGTGCTCACCGCGCTGTTCATCGGGGTGGCGTCGGGTGCGATCAGCTCCACCGCGGGCGTGGCGGTCTATCGCGCCAAGAAATGGACGGCCCCGCCGCTCGTCCGGCTCGCACTCGGCGGGGCAGCCACCGTCGTGGCTGCGCTGACGCTCGTCCGGATCGCCGCCCCCACTGCCGCCTCCGGGCCGGGCGGCGGCGCCATCCTGTGGGCCGAGAGCGTCAACGCGCTCCCGCTGACCCTGCTGGCCATCTGCCTCCTGCGCGCGGTGGCCACCGTCGCCGCGGTCGCGGCAGGCGGCTGCGGCGGCGTCTTCGTACCGTTCCTCGCCGTCGGTGATCTCGCCGGCCGCGTGTTCGCACCGAGCCTCGGCGTGGGGAACAATCTCGCCGGGGCCGCTGGCGCCGCGGGTGGAATCGCCGGCGGCTACCGCCTGCCGCTCACCGCGGTCGCGATGGAGCTCGGGCTCGGCGGCCCGCCCAAGGCGACGCTGACCTGTCTGGCCACGATCGGCATCGCCTACCTCGCGGGCCTCGGCGCAGAGTCGGCGCTGGGCAAACTAAGAGCGCTCTTCGCTCGGCGCCGATAGGCCCCGGTCGAAGGTGCCGGCGCGCGGGCAACCGCCGACGAGAATGTCTAGCTGTTGATGTGCTGCGGGGGCGTTCAGACTGCCGTGCGTTAAAGTTCTCTACCCCGCCCCTGCCGAGCTGCGACGTTCGACCTTGTCTCTCTTTCCCACCACCGACTCCACCGACGGCGGCGATCTCGTCGCCGAGGCCGCTTCTGCGGAGGAGTACGCCGTGCGCGGCGCCGACCATGGCGCGGTGCCGCTGCGCCCGTGGCAGTACGACGCGCTGGCCCAGTTCGAGGCCAGCGGGTCGCCGAACTTTCTGGCGGTGGCGACCCCCGGCGCCGGCAAGACCACCTTCGCGCTGACCGCCGGCCGGCGCGCGCTGGTGTCGAAGGCGATCCGGCGGGTGGTGGTGGTGGTCCCCACGCAGCACCTCAAGTACCAGTGGGCCCAGGCCGCCGAACGTCTGGACATCCACCTGGATCCCGAGTGGAGCGTCGGCTATGGCGGCTTGCCGTCCGACGCGCACGGCGTGGTGGTCACCTATCAGCAGGTCGCCGCGGGGCCGGCGGCGTTCCGGCCGATGGTCCGACAGGCGCTGGTCGTGCTGGACGAGATCCACCACGCGGGGGACAGCCGGTCGTGGGGCGACGCGATCCGCCAGGCGTTCGACCCGGCCTGGCGGCGGCTGAGCCTCTCGGGCACGCCTTTTCGCTCGGACCAGCGGACGATCCCCTTCATCAATTACGTCGGCGAGCTGGCCCAGCCCGACTTCGAGTACGGATACGGCGACGCGCTCAAGGACCGCCAGGTCGTGCGGCCGGTCTACTTTCCCCGCATCAACGGGCGGATGGAGTGGACCGCGCCCGACGGCGTCTCCTACGAGGCGACCTTCGACGATCGTCTGGCGCGCGAGCTGGCCAGCCAGCGGCTGCGCACCGCTCTCGACGTCGCCGGCGACTGGATGCCCACCGTGCTGGCGCAGGCGCACGCGCAGCTGATGCACCTGCGCGAGAGGGATCCCAAGGCGGCCGGCCTGGCCATCACCATCGATCAAGAGCACGCCAGGGCGATCGCCACGATCATGGAGGAGCGGCTCGGTGTCTCGCCCACGGTCACCACCTCCGACAATCCCGCCGCCTCCGAGAAGATCAGCCGCTTCGCCGACGGCATCGCACCCTGGATCGTCGCGGTGCGGATGGTCTCGGAGGGGGTCGACATCCCGCGGCTCCGCGTCGGCGTCTACGCCACCAACACGGTGACCGAGCTGTTCTTTCGGCAGGCGGTGGGACGGCTGGTCCGCTGGAACGCGCGCCTCACGAAGCAGGCCGCCTACATGTTCATCCCGGACGATGTCCGGCTGCGGAAGTTCGGCGCCGGCATCGCCGAGCAGCGCCGCCACTCGCTGCGCAAGGAATCGCAGTCGCAATCGGACGACAGGTACGAAGCGGAGCGCGACGGCGAAGCTCCCGCCAGGAAGACTGAGACCGAGCGGGACCTGGCGGAGCAACTCTCGTTGTTCGCGCCAATCTCGGCCACGCCGCTCGACGAGCATGGCCGGCCGCTCGAGGCGCCCCGCATCTACGAGGCGGACGGCGAGGCGGACCTCGACCCGAACGGCGAGATTCCCGACTTCGTCGGCGCCGCGGAGCTCACCCGGACGCCGCGGGCCACGCTGTTGCGCCCGTCCCCCGCCCTCGGCCGCGTCCCTCCGCCGGTCGCCGATCCCACCCCGATCGCCCCCGCCAAGAGCGGCGCCCTGGCGCGCCGCCGGCAGCTGCGCGAGCAAAATAGCGAGGCGGTCATCGACCTCGTCCACCTGACCGGCCGCACCCACGCCGACATCAACGCGGCGCTCAACCGAAAGGTGGGGATCAAACGGATCGGCATGGCCACCGTGCGCCAGCTCGAACAGCGCCTGGCCGCCGCGAAGGCGATGCCCAAGCGCCGCTAGGGGCGGCGTCGCGCGTTACTGACGCTTCGTCTTGTTGGCGAGGGCCGCGGCGAACGGGTTGTTGAAGGGAGCCGGCTTGGACGGCGGCGCGGAGGGCGCGGGACGAGACGCCCGATCGCTCGTCCGAGGCCGGTCGTCGTCCGAGGGTCGCGGCGCGGGCGCGGACTGCGCTCGCCCACTCTTCATGGTCAGCGCGATCTGCTTCTTGTCGAGCTTCACCTCGAGGACGCGCACGGTGACGCGATCGCCAGCGCTGACCACCTCGCGCGGATCCTTGACGAACTTGTCGGCGAGCTGAGAGATGTGGACCAGGCCGTCTTGGTGGACGCCGATGTCGACGAACGCGCCGAAGTTGGTGACGTTGGTGACGATCCCGGGGCAGACCATGTCCGGGCTGCAGATCCTTCAGCTCGTGGACGTCGGCGCGGAACGAGAACGGCACGAAGCCGTCGCGCGGATCGCGCCCCGGCTTCTCCAGCTCGCGGATCGAGTCGTCGTAGGTAAAGGCGCCGACCTCCTCCTTGAAACCGCGGGCCTGCTTCACCAGCTTGACGCCCGCGCCCAGCAGCGCGGCGGTGTTGACCCCCAGCTCGCGAGGCCAGCTTGTCGAGCGCGCCGTAGCGTTCAGGATGGACGCCGGTGTTGTCGAGCGGATGAGCCGCCTCGGGGACGCGCAGGAATCCTGCCGCCTGCTCGTAGACCTTCTTCGAGAACCGCGGCACCTCCAGCAGGCCGTCGCGCGACTTGAAGAGACCCGCCTTCGCGCGGTGCTCGACGATTGCGCGCGCCAGACCGGGGCCGATGCCCGAGACGTGCGCCAGCAGGTGGTACGAGGCGGTGTTCACGTTGACGCCCACCTGGTTCACGCACGAATCGACCACGGCCTCGAGGCTGCGCTTGCAGGCCCGTCTCGGAAACGTCGTGCTGGTACTGCCCGACGCCGATGCTCTTCGGATCGATCTTCACCAGCTCGGCCAGCGGGTCCTGCAGCCGGCGCGCGATCGAGATCGCGCCGCGGATGGTGACGTCCAGCTCGGGGAACTCCTCGCGCGCGGCGTCGCTGGCGCTGTAGACGCTGGCGCCCGCCTCGCTGACCATCACCACCGGCACGTCCAGCGCGAAGTGGCGCAGCGCCTCGCGCACGAAGGTCTCGGTCTCGCGCCCCGCCGTTCCGTTGCCGACGGCGACGGCGGAGATGCCCCCCTTCTTTACCAGGTCGGCCAGGATCGGCGCGGCGGCGGCCTTGCCTGCGGGCGTCTCCAGGTGCATGAGCCCCGACCCGAGGTAGCGCCCGGTGGCGTCGATCGACCGCCAGCTTGCAGCCGGTGCGCAGCCCCGGATCGACGCCCAGCACCGGCTTCGGGCCGAAGGGCGCCGCCAGCAACAGCTTGCGGACATTCTCGGCGAACACGGTGATCGCCGCGGCGTCGGCCACCTCGCGCAGCGCCTTGTGGACCTCGGTGTCGATCGACATCGCCACGTGAACGCGCAGCGCCAGCCGCGCCGCGCGCTTGAGCAGCGCCGCGCCCGCAAACGCGGCCCCGGAAGCGGACAGTGAGGGGCAGGCCGCGGTCTCGAACACGGCGAGCATCTCGTCCATCAAGCGGATCGGTGGTGCCGTCGTCGCCGAGGCGTCCGCCCAGCGTCAGCACCAGCTCCTCCTCCATCCACCCGCGCCGCATCGCCAGGTAGCGGTGCGAGCTCCCCGGCTTGAGCAGCTCCTTGACCGGCTCCTGGTACGCGAAGTAGTTCTCGAACCGGCTGGGGGTCTTGGCCTTGTCGCCCTTGCGCGTGCGGGCGCAGCCGCGCTCGAAGTAGGCGCTGCGCACCTGCTGGCGGAGCCCCGCGTCCTCGGACAGCCGCTCCACCACGATGTCGCACGCGCCCGCCAGCGCCGCCGATGCGTCGGCGACCCCCTTGTCCGCGTCGACGAACGCGGCGGCGCGCCCCTCGGGGGTCTCGCCCGCGGCGTTCGCCCCGTGCCCGCAGTCCCAGAGCCACTCCGCCAGCGGCGCCAGCCCCGCCTCGCGCGCGGTCTCGGCCTTGGTCTTTCGTTTCTGCTTGTAGGGAAGGTAGATGTCCTCGAGCGGCGACCGGATCGAACGTCCCGCGGATGCGCGCCTCCAGCTCGGGCGTCAGCTTCCCCTGCCGGCCGATCTCCTCGACGATGAAGGCCTGCCGCTTCACGAGATCGTCCCAGCGCTCCTTGGTGTCGAGCACCTGGCGGATCGCCACCTCGTCCAGGTTTCCCGTCTGCTCCTTGCGGTAGCGGGCGATGAACGGCACCGTCGCGCCCCCCTCCGCCAGCGCGAGCACGGCGGCCGCGCCGGCCTGCGTGCCGGCCTGCGCGAACTGAGGGTGTTGCTGGGCCAACCAGAGCGGGAACGTCAACGACATGGGGCCGACAGGCTAGCTCTCCTGGACGGCGAGAGAAGCTTGAATTCTTCAAAGGTCGTCTTTCGCGCGACAGGCGAGCGCCGGCACACTGACGGGACTCAGTTGGTCGGCGTGCCCGCTCCACCGTCGGGCGTGAGGAGCAGCATCCAGGTCGCCGTGACGGTGCCGTCGGGCCGCACGATCGGCGCGCTTCGGGTCTTGGTGCCCGACCAGCTGTTGAGCTCGTCGGAGGCGAGGATTCGGCTCGTCAACGCCTCGAGCGACTCGGGCGAACCGTGAACAATCGACTCGAAGCAACCGGAACGGTGGCACTCCCAGGGTTCGAAGTCGGCCGCGAGTCCGGTCCCCTCCGCCAGCTTCTGCCAACCCTCCCCGATCCCCAGAGCCGCGCGCAGGAGCACGCCATCGGCGTCGGGCCCGCTGGCGCGAATCGCCTCAATCTGCTGGTCTCGCGCCTCGGCCGCCGCGGCCGCATCGACCTCCGGGCGCGCGCGCGGCGAAAGGGCCGGCGCAAGCCCGGAAGGCGCGCTGGCCGACGGGATCGGCGCGGCCTCGGAGCGCGCCTCTGCCAGCCGCTCTGGGAACCGGCGCGCTTCGGACCCCGCGGTGAGGTCGGGCGGTGCCTCGTCGGCGGCCGCCGCGGGCCGTGGTGCTCGCCGCCCAAAGAGAGCATAGCCGGCCACGAGTCCGACCAGGACCAGGCCGAGCAAGCCGGGAAGCCAGACTCTCATTTGCCGGTTTCGAGGCACATGACCGTGCCGTCCGTAAGCAGGTGGCAACCTTCGATGACGGCGGCGCCTCCACTGCGGTTCTGGGCTTGATTCGCCAGCGTCCGCCATTTGCTCGCGCGCATCGTGCTGGACCAGCCGACCAGGACCAAGAGCAAAGAGCCGAACCTCGAGCTCACTCTATCGTTTCGCATAGGGCACACATCTCCTCTTCTTGAGATCCCGTTCACCCGTTCACCTCAAATCGACGACTCCCATTTGACTAATTGGCGGACGTTATCGGGAAGCGCGCCACGTTGCAACGCACTATTTGGCGACAATGCAAGCATCGTCGCGCGTGCGAGCAACGACACCGTCACGCGCGCGGCAGATCGTTGCACTGACCGACCTAAGAACGGTTTGCGACCATTGAAACACCGCGCACTCACAAGGCAGCCGTCGTGGCGCGGGTGTCCGCTCGTTCGGCTTTCGCGGACAGCGCTGCGCTCGTGTCGTCATCCCCGACGCAACAGCAAGTGAGGCCCATTACGACCAGCGCCCCCAACGCAAACGGCTCCAAGGGCCACGATCCGACCGGGCGCAGTCATCCCCTCCATCCGGGTGACAAACGGCCCGAACGCCCGTTGTTCCATCCGTCCCATTACAATTGTAGGGTTCGTGAGGCGAACGTCGGATAACCTCTCACACACGAATTCGGGTTCATGGCCGGGGCCGTTTGTACCCTCGCATACTTCGTGAGAGCTTCGTGGCTCGTCGCCAATCGACTAGTTATTGAGGGCGCCAGCGTCTATCCAGGCGGCCACTGCATCCACTTGAGTGGGCGTCAGTTTGGGGGCAGGGTCAGGCGGCATCGTGCCGTTCGAGAGCAGCTTATAAAGCGCGGACCCTGCGCTGTTTCCGGAAACGACTTCGAACTTCAACGAATTGTAGGCGTTCGCTTGAGTCGAGAAATCGATGGCCTTTTGCATCCCTGGATTGTGACAAAGCGTGCCCGCGCACGTCGCGGTCCCGAAGATCGCTCCATAGAGCGCGGTGAAGGTCGTGCCGATGCCGCCGTCCTGAGCGCCCATCCCGCCTGTCCCCGACCTGCCCCCGCTCCCGACCGTCCCGCCCGTCCCGGGCCCGCCTCCGCTCCCGACTGTCCCGCCGGTCCCCGGTCCGCCCCCGGTCCCTATCGTCCCGCCGGTCCCCGGTCCGCCCCCGGTCCCTATCGTCCCGCCGGTTCCCGGCCTGCCCCCGCTCCCTATCGTCCCGCCGGTTCCCGGCGCGCCCCCGGTCCCTATCGCCCCGCCGGTTCCCGGTCCGCCCCCGGTCCCGAGCGCCCCGCCGGTCCCCGGACTGCCCCCGCTCCCCATCGTCCCGCCGGTTCCCGGCGCGCCACCACGGCCGCCCGCGCCGACGCCACCGGTCCCGCTGCCGCCGCCAGTTCCATTCAGGCCGCCGCCGCCGCTCGCGCCGCCAGCGCCGCGATTGCCGCCGCCGGCGCTGCCGCCATTTCCACTCGACAGCACGCCGCCGGTTCCTCCGTGACCGACCGTCATCGAGCTGCCGGGGTCGATCTGACCCACGCACCCCGCCGAGGCCAAGACGCCGGCCAGGAGGCCAGCGATCGCGGTCGCGCTGGCCGGCGACAGTCCGCGCGCGGCCGATCCCAAGAACGACGCCCACCACACTTTGCTACGAGACAGCATGGATTAAGGCTCGGATATATTCCCATCCTCGCGGTTGCGCAATGAACAAAGTCTCGGCCGATAACACGCTCATCGCACGGCAAATAACTTCCTAAGTGAGGCCGACACCGGTGCCCTGGGGCTCTCAGGATTCTGATGGTTCGGGCGTGCCGCCCCTTGGTTGTCCCCGAAGTCCCGAAAACATCGCAGTTCCGCCGCCTGGATCGCTGGCACGTCATTTGCCGGAGGCTTGAACCCATCACAACCGCCAGGCGCTCGATGCCCGAGCAGCACTGCCGTGGATTGTGGCCGGTCAATGCCGGCGCGCTGTTCTCATCGCGGTAGCATGTGGCTCAACCATGGGCGACGGCCACGGCCCGGATGGCGGCGGCACAGCGGCAAGGGCGGCGCGAAAGGGGGCGGTGGCGCGACCGACGCAGGCACGGGGCCCGGCCGGTGGCGGCCGCGTCACGATCAGCAGCGGAATCACCGGCGCCCAATGCGACGCCCTCTCACGGTGCGACTTTACGCCGGACAGCTGCGGCGCCGGTGATCAGCAAGGCGTTTGCTGCGCGCGCAACGCCAACGGCTTCGACTGCACCGCCGTCGTTTCTGGCTGCGACGGCAAGACGCACATGAGCGCGTGCGCGGCCCGCCAGGAAGGCCTCGACGTCATGGATTCCCTGTCTTGCATTGCAAGGCAACGGTGGCACCGGCGCGCCCTGCGCGAAGGGCGGCCATTGCGCCGCGGTTACAAATGTTGCGCGGGCGGCGCATTCGTGACGCCGACTGCCCGATGCCACGTTCCGACGAACGGGGCCTGCCCGGCGTTCCCGTAATTCGCGTTCTCCAGCGAACCAGCAGCTTGCCGGGATCGTTGGTTTTGCTCGTTCATGCGAGCGACCAGACGGCGTCGGGCGGCCCGACAACGCGATCCCGGCGGCATATCGCCGGAGCTGGTGACTTCGCGGTGGACTATCGCTGGCGACAACCGATGTCTAATCGGTTGGTTGCGTCCCGGCAGCCGATTGCAACGACAAAGACACAAAATTATCGTTGACGCCATTCGTTGCTCTTGATAATTGCCCTTGACGTTTCGTCGCCATGCCGGGACGGGAGAGGCGCCACGAGGGTCGAGGGATGAGGGCAAGGTTCTGCTGGGATCAGATCAAGCGGATTGTTGCGCGGTAACGCGGGCTTCCGCTCACGACGAGCGCCGTGAAGGCGCACTGATTCTGACGTTGGAGAGGGTGCGATGTGAGGAGGGTCGCGAGACGGATCGCATTGGGGACGGGTCGAGAGGGTCGTGAAATCACGAAATCATTGGTTTGTCACGAGAGGAGATAGAGATGCGAAAGCACAGCTACAGTTTGAAGACTGCTTGGTTATTGGGTGCCGCGTTGTTGACGACGTTCGGGGGTGTGACCGCCGCAAAAGCGGCCTTCACGCCGCTCACGAACGCACCACCGACGTTTCTCAACTCTTGTTTGCTGCTCACCGACGGAACGGTCATGTGCCAGGGATTCTTCAGCAATACCTGGCACCGGCTGACTCCCGACGCATTTGGGAGCTACGTCAATGGAACGTGGGACACGGTTCCGATCGCGCCCATGCCGAACGGGACCGACGCACGCATCGGCTGCACGCCCTGCACGTACGCGCCGCTGTTCTTTGCCTCACAGGTGCTCGCCGACGGCAAGGTGGTCATCATCGGCGGCGAGGATCTGGCCGGGTTCCCGAGCGTCGAGACCAACATCGGGTTCCTGTACGACCCGGTGGCCAACACCTGGTCGTCGCAGCTGGGGGATGTGTTCGGCAGCGGCACCGTGGGCGACACCATGTCGAACGTGCTCGCCAACGGCACCATGGTTGTATCCCAGATTACATCGACGAACCTCGAGGCATTCAACGAGGCCACTCTGTCCTTTACGGCGCTAAATCCGACAGGCAAGGCGGATCCCAACAACGAAGAGGGCTGGAACTTGCTTCCCAACGGGACCATGTTGACCGTCGACGCGCGCATCCAGGCACAGTCGGAGATCTACAACCCGACCACCAACGTCTGGGGCACGCCGCTCAACACGATCGTCAACATGGCCGACACGGGCGACCTGGGTGGGTCGATCGAGGTCGGGCCGGCGACGTTGAGGCCGGATGGCGTCGTGGTCTCCTTCACTGGTAATTCGCTGGGCGGAAACGCGCTGTTCAACACGCTCACCAACACGTGGTCGCACCCGGCCGGCATCGACTTCCCGCTGGTGGCCGGTCAGACCAACCACTTCGGCGTCAAGGACGGGCCCGCCGTCACATTGCCTAACGGCAACGTGCTGGTGATGGGCTCGCCGGTCGATAACGTCGCGGGCGACTTCCTCGCGCCGAGCCACTTTTGGGAGGTCGGCTTCACCACCAACACGCTGGTCCAGGTCGCCGACTCACCCAACGCGGCGTCGTTCGCCTCCTTCGAGGGCCACTTCACGGTGCTCCCGAGCGGCGAAGCGCTGTTTGTCGCCTTCAACCAGGGAGCCACCCAGGACGTCGACGTCTACTCGAATGGGGGCACTCCCCAGAACGCATGGCGGCCGACCATCACCTCGTCGCCGGCCACCATCACGCGGGGGAGCCTGAATAACCCGATTTCGGGCACGCTCTTCAACGGGCTCACGCAAGGCGCCGCCTACGGCGACGACTCGCAGAGCTTCACGAACTACCCGCTGGTGCGCATCACCAACAACGGCACCGGGCACGTTTTCTACGCCCGCACGCACAATCACAGCCGCATGGGGGTGGAAGCGCTGGGGAGCACCGAGACCATCACGACCCAGTTCGACGTGCCGGCCAGTACAGAGACGGGCGCCTGCTCGCTGGTCGTGGTGGCGAACGGCATCGCGTCGGCCCCGGCGGCCTGCAACGTCGTGACCAACCAGGCGACGATCGCCTGCGAGGCCGGCTTGAGCTTCCTGGTCGACGATCGCGCCCAGGTCCAGAACGGGACGGGCGGCCCCGGCGACGTGAACAACAACGGGACCGGCTCGACGCGCCTCAGCCCCGACACCCGCAGCGGCAACGTCACCAGCCGGGCGGCGGTCACGATCCAGCACCGCTCGGTGGTGACCGGCAACGTGCTGTCGGCCAGCACCGTCACCAAGGACAGCGACGCGACCGTGACCGGGACCATCACGGCCAACGGGACGGTGAACCTGCCGCCGTTGCCGACCCTCCCGGCGTTCCCGCCGCCCACCGCCGGATCGTTCACCGTCAACAGCGGTACGGTGTCGAAGCCACCGGGCTCATACGTGTCCGGCCAGGTCAACGGCGGCACGCTCGTGCTGTCGGCGGGCGACTACTTCTTCCAGTCGTTCACCATCAACTCGGGGGTCATCGTGCGGGCCACGCCCACCACGCGAATCTTCGTGCAGAACTCGCTGACCTTCAACGCGGCGATCCTGGCCACCACCGGAAGCTCGGTGCAGCCGATCTTCCTCGGTTACGCGGGCACCACCAGCGTCAGCCTGGGCGCGCGCTTCGACGGGACGCTGGTCGCGCCGAACGCCTCCGTGGTCTTCGGGGCCGGCCCGACGCTGACCTTCTCGGGTTCGTTCTTCGCGCGGACCATAGAGGTCGCCGCCGGCAGCACCCTCGCGTGCCACCTGTAGCGACAGCCGTGTGATCTCACCGAGCCCGCCGCGCCGACCAATCGCGTACCGGTGCGGCGGGCTCGGCCTTTTTCCGCGAGTGGAAGCCAGCGGCGGGACCGGCGCCTTTGACAGGGCGTTCGCGTCGCACCGCCACTCCGGCCTGTTTCGAGAAATGTCCAGGGGGAGATGCACGCCTTGCATCTCCTCCGAGGTGCCCAGCCCCCCCGCTGGTGATAGCGTTCGGGGTCGGCTATCACGAAGCCGCGCCGCATGACCGAGCCCCGCGACATCCTGCCCGAAGGCACCATCCTCGACGGCACCTACCGCCTCACGCGCCTGCTCGGTCAGGGGGCAATGGGGACCGTTTACGAAGGGCACCACACCGGCGCCGGCAAGCGGGTGGCGGTCAAGGTCATGCACCGCGAGCTCCTGGCCTACCCGGAGCTGGCGATGCGCTTTCGGCGCGAGGCGAAGGTGACCAGCGAGCTGACTCATCCGCACATCGTCAGCGTGTTCGGTTTTGGCACCACCCCCGCGGGCCAGCCCTACCTGGTGATGGAGCTGCTGGACGGCGAGGACCTGCAGACGCGCCTCGAGCGCGTCGGGGCGCTCCCGCTGGAGACGGTCGTGCAGATCGTCAACCAGGTGGCGTCGGCGTTGGCCGAGACCCACGCCGCGGGCGTCGTTCACCGCGACCTGAAGACGGACAACGTCTTCCTGGTGCGCGCCCCCGACGGAGGCGTGCTCGCGAAGGTCGTCGACTTCGGCCTCTCGAAGGTGTTGAAGACGTCGGCCACCAAGCTCACCGTCGCGCGGGCCGTGTTCGGCACGCCCGAGTTCATGGCCCCCGAGCAGGCCGAGGGGCGCCAGGACGCCATCGATCACCGCAGTGATCAGTGGTCGCTGGCCTGCCTGGCCTGGTTCGCCGCGACGGCCTGCCTCCCCTTCACCGGCCCGGACGTCAACGCCATCCTGAATCAGGTGATCTCCGCGGTTCCCACGCCTGTCGGGCCCGGCGCCCCGCGCCTCCCGGCGGAGGTCGACAAGGTTCTGCGCCGGGCGCTGTCGAGGCACCGCTCCGATCGGTTCCCGACGATCAAGGCGTTCGCCCGCGCGTTCGAGGCGGCCGCGTCGCCGGAGCGCGACGAAGCTGCACGGCCGCGCGGCACGCCCACGCCGCCTCGTGCGGTGGCCGCGCAAGGACCCGGGCGGCCGGCGCGCGACGCCGAGGCCGACAGACCAGGGCGCCGGGGCGGTGGCCGGAGCTGGCTCGTGCTCGTCGTCGTCCTGGCGATGCTGAGCGCCGCCGGCTGGCTGTTTCGGGGCGAGCCGCCGATCTCGAACTGGCTGGAGAGCGCGCGCGGCCTCCTCCCGCGCCGCTAAACGCCGAGGAAGCGCTCGAGCGTCGCGACGGCGAAGTCGAACAGCTGCGGGCTCGGCGCCGGAGACTCTGCCACGCCCAGGTACGTGCCGCGTTGCACGCCCGGGAAGATGGCGAGCTGCCGGTGCTTCACCAGCCTCGACAGCTGCGCGGCGTGCTCCGGCAGGATGACGTCCTCGCCGCCCAGCGTGACCAGCGTCGGCGCTTCGATCGCGCCGCGCGCCGAAAGGATGCTGGTGCCCGGAACGCAAAAAACCGCGGACTCCCGGCTGGAAGTCCGCGGTTTTGTTGTAGCGGGGGCGTGATTTGAACACGCGACCTTCGGGTTATGAGCCCGACGAGCTACCAGGCTGCTCCACCCCGCATCAATGTTTTCGCGTACTTACGTACGACTTCGACAACCCAGACTCGACCGTTGTACCGGCTTTGTACCGGAGCCTCGAAGCGGGGGAACCTTGCCTGATTGGCTACGGGCCGTCAAGGGAGATTGGGCCCGATCGCGTTCGAGAACAGGCGGTTGGAGGGGCGTGTCGCGCACGACGTGCGCGACAGCGGGCTCTTCGGCCCACGGTGGGGTCAAGGCGCATCCGGTGGACGGCTCCCCACTTCGACGCGCTTTCCGCGCGGCTGGTCGCTGCTGGCGCAGGTCCGGCTCTCCCAGCATCGGGTAGACGATGATGACCACGTGGACGAGAGCCATCAGCGCCCACTTGGAGAGCGGGATGGTGCCCTGACTGGTCGTCGAGCCTCCCGCGAAATGTGCTCGTTGGAAGTCTTGCTTCTACGCTTGGCCAATGGAGTCGTGGTCGCCCGTCAGTAGTGCCCCTCGGGGCGCATCGTAGGCGCTGGGCCCCGTGAGTCCGCAACT
The DNA here is from genome assembly GCA_963819375.1 of uncultured Pseudomonadota bacterium. GTDB lineage: Bacteria > Myxococcota_A > Polyangia > Fen-1088 > Fen-1088 > JADGRB01. The sequence continues at coordinate 2,169,647 of CAWFVU010000002.1, forward strand.
TGGTGCCATCCTCGAACTGCTCAGACCAGGAGCAATTATCGGCCCCTCGGCGGCGTGCGCCTGAGACCGTGTTCGTGTAGCGTCATAAGGAGAGATGGCGGATACGGGATCCTCGCCGGGGCGGCATGGCGGCGTGCTGCACTTCTTCCCCGGAAAGATGACCTTGATCTGGGTGGCGCCAGGGAAGGCGCCGTTGGTCGCGCAGGCTCGGGGCGGCGAAGAACCCAAACCGGGCGATCCGGTCGACAAGCTCATGACGCCACACCGTACGACCGCCGGGCGCTTCATCATCCACTCGTACGGTCCCTATCACACCAAGACGTGGCAGCTCTCCCGGATCGTGTGGGGGGCGGCGTTGAAGGTCGAGGGGGCCCGGGGTCTCGAGAAGGTCTACTACTGGTCGGGAGGGCATCACGGCCAATGGCGCCTCGTCGTGGATCTCGTTCCGATGGCCACCACGAAGTGGATTCGATGGGCCTATGCGACCTTGTACGAGAAAGACACCGCCCTCTACGACAAGGACCACGACGGCATTCCCGATTGATGGTTGTTCAATGACTTCGGTCCTCTGGCCGTGCGCTATTTCCGGGACAAGAACCACGACGGAAAGCTCGATGGCGACGAGCATCTCAGCGGCGAGATGCTTCATACAGTTCAACTCAACGAGGCGCAGAACGCTGTCAACGCCGCCGCCGGGAGCCTCATCGGTCCGATCACTCTGACGCCTTCCCACGGCTGCATTCACGTACCGCCCAAAGATCGAGATCGTTTTCACGACGCGGGAGCCTTCCAACGTGGCACTCCTTTCGTCATTCACCGATACGACGAGCAGGTCCCTGAAAGATTGACGGCTCGACCCGCCAATTGAAAATGCGGCGGTTCTTGGTAGGTGTGCTCGCCGTCCTCTCAGTCAGCGCGCGAGCGAACGGACGGCCCGGTCTCGCCGACCATTGCGTGAGCCGTGAAGCCGTCCGCACCGGTCCCAACCTGGTGAGCACCACGAACGGGCGGCTACTGGTCTGGAGCCCGGACGGTCAGGGACAGATCCGCGACAACACGGGGCACTGGAGCCCCGTCTTGCAATTGGGTGCACCGGAGATTCGGGCGGCCGTCGCCGATCCGGAGGGCTTCCTGTTGCTGCGACACGGCCCCGGCGTCGAGGTTCTGCTCCTCGATTCTGCAGGGACCAAGCGGGCGAGCTGGACCGCGGATGTCCGCGATGACGTCTCGCTTGCCAGTCGACCCGGAGGCCGCTGGCTCCTCACGAACAGGGTCCTTATTCCGTTGCTCCCGCGCTCGACTCTCGGGCCGTGCGAGCCACTTCCTCAATCGATTGTCTCACGCGTGAACCCGGACGTACCTTTCCCACCCGTTCCGCCCCCAGATCTCCTCGACGACCGCAACGGTGCACGGCTGGTCTGTTTGCCGAGGTCGCCGTACGCGGATGGCTACGGCGACGGCCTCTGCGAGCGCACCGGTCCCGGCGGGTGGCGCGTCCCCCATCACCTCGAGGGCCCGGTGGTTCTCTGCGGCGACTGGATCCTTCAGGCGGGTGAGAACACCGTGGTGCTTCGATTCGGCGCAAACCGGGCAGGTACGGGCCACGAAGCACGTCGATGTCGCCGGGCAAGTGAGCTGCGCTGGGACGGACCGGGTGGCGGTTGGCGGGAAGAAGGTGACCATCCTCTCGCTCCCCTCGCTGGAGGTGGCCTATCAACAAAAGGTCGAACGCGGTCGGGTCGCCTCGCTGGCTTTCACGGGTGGCGCCGTCGCCTATACGACCGATGGCGCGTCAGGCGTCGACCTGGTCTCGCTTGGCTGTGCCAGCTCGCTCGAAGGTCGACAGCATGGCAAGGCTTCACCGTGAGATGGGCGCCAGATCTCTTCGGCAGCCCCAACCCACCTGCCATCGCTCCAGGTCCTTGATATAGAGTACGGCCCACGATGGGTGACACCAGCGACGGCGGCGGCGGCGACAGCGACCTCACCACCACCCGCGACATCTGGGTGACTACCCCGCTTGCCGATGGCGTCATGGCGCTCGAGCAGATGATCGGCCACGAGACGCTCGGGCAACCGTTCTCTTATGAGCTGTCGTTGCTCAGCATCGACCCGAACATCGATTTGTCTACGTTGCTCGGCCAGCCGATGACCGTGCACATCAACCTTCCGGCAGGCGGGACGCGCCACTTCAACGGCATCGTGACCACCGCGACTCACCTCGATGTCGAGGAGGGTTACGCCCGGTACGCCGTTACGCTTCAGCCCTGGCTGTCTCTCCTCGACTATCAGTCGGATTGCCGAATCTACCAGGACAAGTCGATTCCCGAGATCATCAAGGACGTCTTTCAGCGTGCCAATTTTTCGGACATCCAGGACTCGCTCAACGACGGCGACTACGGAAAGTTGGAGTACGTCGTCCAGTATTGCGAATCGGATTTCAACTTCGTCAGCCGCCTCATGGAAAAGGCCGGCATCTACTACTTCTTCGAGCACGACGAGAGCAAGCACACGCTGGTGCTCGCCGACTCCCTGGGGGCGCACGACACGGTCGACGATTACGACACCGTGGAGTTCTTCCCGCAAAAGGAGACTAGCCGAGGTGAGAAGGAGCACCTTTCGTCCTGGGTGGTGGCCCAGCAGCTGCGTTCCGGAGGGTACGCCTCGACGGACTTCGACTTCAAGGCGCCCCGGACCGCTCTCTTGAGCGTCCTCAACCAGCCCCAGGGCTACGCCCACGCCGATACCGATCTCTTCGACTACCCGGGCGACTTCCTGAAGAAGCCCGACGGCGACACTCACGTGAAGATCCGGCTGCAGGAACGCCAGTGGGAGTACGAAGTGGTGCAGACGTCGGGCGACGTTCGCGGCATTGGATCGGGCGATCTTTTCACCCTGAGCGACTATCCGCGCGACGATCAGAACAAGGAGTACCTGGTCCTCAGCGCCTCCTACCGCATCCATGTCGGGAGCTACGAATCGGGCGGCAGCGGCGAAGACGAGTTCCGCTCGGGCCTGACGCTGCTTGATAGCAAGGTTCCGTTCCGACCCCCGCTCCGGACGCGCAAGCGCCGCGTGGAGGGGCCAGAGACGGCCATCGTCGTCGGGCCCAGCGGCGAGGAGATCTATACCGACAACTACGGGCGGGTGATGGTTCAATTCCACTGGGACCGGTATGGCATGTCGGACGAGCGTAGCTCCTGCTGGGTGCGCGTCTCGCAGGTCTGGGCGGGAGCGAAGTGGGGCAGCATGCACATCCCGCGCATCGGGCAGGAGGTGATCGTCGATTTTCTTCAGGGCGATCCCGATCGGCCCGTCATCACCGGACGTGTTTACAACGCCGACAACATGCCCCCCTATGACCTTCCCGCCAACAAGACGCAAAGCGGGATCAAGAGCCGCAGCTCGCAGGGCGGGGCGCCCTCGAACTTCAACGAGATCCGTTTCGAGGACAAGAAGGGGAGCGAGGAGCTCCACATCCAGGCCGAGAAGGACGAGACCAAGCTGGTCAAGAACAACCAGACGGCGAACATCAACGCCGATCGCAGCTTGACCGTCGGAGGAAACGAGACGGTCAACATCGGTAAGAATCGGACCGAAACGGTCGGATCGAACGAATCGGTGAGCGTCGGCGCCAACCAGACACTGAAGGTCACCGCGAACAGGACGAAGAGCGTGGGGGGGAGCGAGAGCGTCACCATTGGCGTCGCGTCCTCCGAGACGATCGCCGCCGCGCGGGCGGTGACCATCGGAGCCGCTTATCAGATCTCGGTGGGCGGTGCGATGAATGAGACAGTCGGCGCCGTGAAGGCTGAACAGGTGGGAGGGGCGAAGTCGGTTTCCGTCGGTGGCAGCTGCTCCGAAAATGTCGGCGGAGACAAGTCCATCTCCGCGGGCGGCGGGGTCACCATCGGAGCCGGGAAGGCAGTTGCCATCACTGCCGCGACAGACTTGAGCGCCAAGGCCAAGAACGCGCAGATCGAGGCGAGTGACCAGATCTCGATCAAGTGTGGGGACGCCACGATCGTACTGAACAAAAACGGAGACATCACCATCAACGGAGACAAGGTCACGGTGACGTCCAGTGGCGACCTGGTGCTCAAGGGCTCGAAGATGTCTGGCAACTGAAGGCCGTGGACTTCGGCAAGGTCGCAGACGAGGCGCGGTTTCTTTGGGGTCAGTGGGAACGGACCTTGCGAGGTGGCGCGGGCACCCTCATCCACTTCGTCGACGGGCTCGATGAGCGGCTCCTGGCCGCTGAAGAGGCGCTCGGAGGCGCTCCGCCCGACATGCTGCGCGCATGGTTTGCCAAGGCGCTGGACGGCTCCGCCAAGAAGAACGATGTCGCCGTAATCGCGCTGGCCCTCTTGATCTCGGGAACGAAGGAGGCGGCCGATAGCGTGGCCCAAGCGCTCGAGTCGCACCCGCAGCATCGAGGACAGCTGGCCAGGGCGCTGGAGATTCTGCTGGACTGATCTCGATGGCCTATTGATGGGGTGGTTGCGGGCGGCACGTTCGGCGCCGGCCGTGGCGGCGACACTTCGCGCCCTAGCTTTCCGAGAGGTCACGCTTGGGGCGGAGCTCGATCCGTTTCTCCGAACGGACGACGGGGAGGTGCTCGAAGCAGCGTTGGGCTGTGTTCCTTTCGCTACCCTCCGGGACCTGCGTAGCATCGAACAAGCGCTCCGTTCGGACCGAGAACCGGTCCGAAGGGCAGCGCAATACGTCGCGTTGAAGCTCGATCCACGCCTGGCCTTGCAGGATCTCAGGCAGGCTTTCGATCGGCGGGAGGGCTCGCTCGACTTGGCGTCGATCGCGCTCGCGATCTCTGCCAGCCCCGCAGATTGCGAGCGACTCGAGCAAGCCGCAGCGGACCCCGCCTTGCGACGACAGGCGCTTTGGGCGATGGGGCTCGCGGGCTGGGTGGCAGGGGCGGACGTCTGCTTGCGCGCGCTCAGTGATGAGAAGGCCCTCGATCTTGCTGTCGAAGGATTCGAGGCGATATCCGGGATCCGCCTGCCATCGGCGGCAGGATCGAGCGAGGAAGCTGGCGAAGTGAAGCCAACAGAACCCACGGCTGCAGCGACATGCTGGAGCGCGCCGCCATTCGCCAAGCGTCCTCCAGTCGACGCGCGGAAGGCAGCATCGGAGTGGAACTCCAAAAAGCGGGCCCTTGGCGGGCGGGTTTGGGCGGGTGTCCCCCTCGCCGGCGAAACCCTCGCGACGGCGCTCAAACGGGAGCCCCTGCGGCGGCGCCATGCCCGCGCCCTAGAGCTCGAGGTCCGTTCCAGTGGCGAAGCGCGCCTCCAAACGCTTGGCTGGGGATGGCGCCAGCTCCGGGAGGTGGCGCGTCTGCGGATCCCCGCACGCGTCTCGTGCCAAGCTCCCCTCGACAGGTCCCGGTGACGACGTGCTCCAGATCTACAACTACACGCCGTTCAAAACCGAGCGGAGCATCCTGCTCGACAAGAACGGCGCACAGGTCTGGGTGGTCGCGATCAAGGCGACCTATCTCTTCGACGAATCGGGAAAGATGCGCCCCGCGGACGAGCAGGAGCCGGTGTTCGTGGCGCCGGAATACTTTGGCGAGCCCGGCAAGTCGAGCCTCAGGCGCGAGGGCGAATTGGTCATCGAGCACCCAGGGACCGACATCGTCTTCAACGCCTCGGCGCACGCGCCCGGGCGGTCCGCGACGTCCGTGAACGTCGCCATCGAGGTGACAGGGCTGCGGAAGATGCTCACGGTCTTCGGGAATCGAATCTGGATGGTCCGGGCCGTCGGAACCCGAAAGAGCACGCCGGAGCCGTTTCAAACGATTCCGATCATGTACGAGCGGGCATTCGGGGGCCGCGCGCCGGAGGGCGTTGTTGGCGGCGAGGCGCGCAACCCAATCGGTGTCGGCTTCGCCCTGCGCGAGACCGACCTCCATCATCATCCCGTACCCAACGTCGAGGACTACCACACGAAGATCGAATCCTGGAAGGATCGCCCGCCGCCGGCCGGTCTGGGCGCCGTCGCCTCTGACTGGTCGCCCCGGCGCGAACTGGCCGGAACCTTCGACGACGCGTGGAAGCAAACTCAGGCGCCGTTGTGGCCGCTCGATCACCAGCCTCTGTTCCATCGAAGCGCGTCGCCAGGGCTCTGGAGCGAGCAACCGTTGAAAGGCGGCGAGCGGGTGGCCACCGTCGGACTTACGCCCTCAGGGTCGGCGAGCTTCCGCTTGCCGTATGAGGCATTCATCGTCGAGTCGGGCGTCGCGGGCCGGCGCATCGCCCAACCGCCCCCCCAGCTCGATCGCGTCATCGTCGACATGGACGACCGGCGATTGGTGATGGTCTGGAGCGCGCGGCTGGCTTGCGGGACCCGTGCCCGTCAGGTCGATTACACCTCGATCGATTTGAAGCGGCGGCTCTGATGCTGGACCGACGAGTACTGTCATCGCTCGGCGCAGTTGCCGTCGTCGGTTGCGGGGCCCGAACGTCCCTCGGGGCCAACGCTCGTGAGACATTTGATCTCCTGCGCATCGGAATCGGCGGCCTCAAGAAGTGCAACTTTCTGCGCTTGAAGCGCACCGGCGACCCCATCACGTTGGCGATCGATGCCACGTTGCCGCCCGCCACTCCGATGCTCACGCGCATGGAGGAGATGGCGCTCTCGGCGGCGCACGAGGCTCTCGCAGGTGGCGGGGCGTCCGGATTGCCGCTCGGCGTCCTTCTGGCAACGCCCCACCCGCGCCCAGGCGCCGACCTTCCAGCGTGCACCGGATTGGCGATCTCATTTTTGAAACGGTTGGGGAAGGACGTCAGCAGACCTCACTGTCGAACGCTCCCCTATGGCCACGAAGGGGGGCTGGCCGCAATTTTCCAGGCGATGCGGTGGCTTAACGCCAGGGAAATCGGCGCCTGCCTCGTCGGGGGCGTCGAGTCGCCGGTCGACCTGGCCTATCTGGACTGGCTTGACGGGCAGGGCCGCCTCAAAGGCGAGGAGCGCCCCTTCGGCTTTTGCCCGGGTGAGGGGGCCGCGTTTCTCCTGCTCGTCTCCGCGTCCGCCGCGGCCCGCGCGTCTACCGCGCCGTTAGCCTGGATCGCCGGCGTGTCTCGCGCGTCGGAACCTTCGCCGTGGTACACGCAGCAACCAGGACGCGCGGTGGGATTGACCAAGGCGATCGCGGGACTGTTCACGCCTCCGGCACTCAAGGGGTTCCGCGCCGACATCGTCTATTCCGACCTCAACGGCGAACCATGGCGCGCCGACGAGTGGGCACCCACGTATATCCGGACCGGGGAGCACCACGGCCACCCACTCTTCATGCGCCACCCGGCAGATGCCTGGGGTGACGTCGGCGCCGGCTCGGGCGCGCTACTCGCCGCGATGGCGGTGCTCGAGATCGCACACCCGCGGACACGATCGAGCAGCGCGTTGGTGTTCACGGCGTCGGACTTGAGTCCTGCGCGGGCAGCAGCTTTAATCGTCGGCGAGGAAGGAGCGGCCGGGACATGGCAGTGACGGTGAACGTGAACGATCTGAGCGTCGTCCACCAGGGGAGCAACGGGATGGCGATCGCGAGCGCGCCCGACGTCTGCAAGACGCCCTCGCCCGCCGGCCCGGTGCCCATTCCCTACCCCAACATTGCGAAGTCGGCGGACCTCATGATGGGGACAACGACCGTAACCATCGACGGCAACCCGGCGGCGGTCAAGGACTCGTCATTCGGCATCAGCACCGGCGATGAGGGTGGCAGCGCCGGAGGCGGCGTCGTCTCGAGCCTCATCAAGGGGGCGGCCAAGTTCGTGAACTACAGCTTCGACGTCAAGTTCGAGGGGAAGAACGTGGCGCGGCTGTCGGACCCCATGACCATGAATGGAAACGCCCCCAATGCGACGGATACCGCCGAGATCCAGGCCGCCCTCAAGACCTTGGTGGGCGAAGACAACCTCAAGATGCTTTGCAAGGCGTTCTGCCGTTGCAACTCAGGTGGCGACCCGGATGGGATCGTGCAGCGGTTCGATCCGAGCAAGGAGGCATAAGTCGCATGCCCTCCGCACGCGACAAATGCTTCAAAAAGGCGGTCCAGAACCTGGATGACGCCGGGCAGATCAAGAATCTCAAGGTTCAGGATCAACAGCGCTGGGTCCAAGATGCGGTGAGCAAACAGTGGAGCCAATCAAGCGATGTCTGGTACAAGGTCGTGGGCGCGATTTCACGACTGAAGAGGTTCGTGGGTGCAGGAGGAACAGCAAGTCCGGGTGATGTCGGTGCGACGCGTATCCCCGACATGACTCTCACTCCCGATGGAGGAAAACCCCTGGTCGTCGATAACAAGTTCGACGGTGACTCTTGGCAGAACAACGGCCAACAAGACGCTTACAACGAGATAAACAAGCAGCAAAGCAGCGACCCAAAGGCACAGGACCTCCAGCTCAATTCTGACGTGTGTAAGTGCGGCGAACCTGGTTCTCTCGACCCGGTCCCCGTTCCCGTGCAGGCCCCGAGCATGTCTCCGATGCTCAGCCCCTACTCGCCATACGCAGTGCCGAGCGGCGCGGGGGCGGGGGCAGCCGCGGGTGAGGGTGCGGGTGAGGCGGCGACCGGTGCGGCAGGGGGATTTCTTGGTGAACCTCTCTTTGGTTTTTGACCTCTTATGACTGACGTCATCCCATTTCCAGATCTCTGGGCGAAGAACAACCGGGGCGAACTGGTCGTCGCTCCTTGTCTGAGCTTTGCGATCTACCTCGACGAAACGGATGCAGGACAGGTCCTCGGTTTCCTCGAGCGGGCCTACGAGACGTTGCGGCCGAATCTCACGCATTACATCGCGGAGCAGATGCGGGCTCCGGCGAAAATCACGGCGCGGGCCGAGGGAATGGTGGCCGCCTGGCTCAAGCGACCGAATGTGGGCCACGAGTACCGCATCCAGTTCTGGGGCGGGGAGACGCTGGACGTCTCACCCTGGAGCATCCGGGTGGTACTCAACTACGTTCGCTACGACCCCGCCCTGCTCGCCAGCTTACCTGCGTCGCTCGAAAAATGGGAGAAGGCGACGCCTGACGGACAGCCCGAGCTTCCGTACACGGTTCTCCGGGTCACCGTCCCGGTCGATGCGGAGTTGGCCAAGCCGGAGGCATGGATCTCGTGGGTCCTGGGATTCGACATCCTGCGTAGCGGACGCTTCATGTTCGCGGAGTCCGCGTACTCGCTGTCGATCCGGGACGAAGCGTGGCAACGTAAGTTCGAGCATGCAGCATGCTCAAGGCTCCCAGGGCTCGATTGGTTCTACCCCGATCACGGAAAGTTTCTAAAGCGCGCCGAGCCCTCTCTGAATGCTGTTTTGTTCCAGGTGAAGCGCGCGGCCTGGTTGACGTTCGTCAGCGAGATCGCCCTCAAGGTTCTCGGCGGCGCCGACAAGGTGGCCGCAGCGCTGGCCGACGAGCCGCAGATCGTCTTGCACCCCGTCGCGCACGGGCTGGGGATCCAGGCCGGGCCGGCGCCCGAGTTGGGCGATTTGTCGCGCCAGGAACTGCTTCCGCTCCAACGCCGCGTGGCGCGCGTGCTGAGACCGGTACGCCTCAAGGGCATCCCGCTCGCCTTCGAGGACGAGTTCGTTCGCCACTGGTTCAACATGTTCGACGACGAGAAACCGCGGTTGCCAAGCGCGGACGAAGGGGCGCCGAAAGCGTGACCATTGGTCCCTCGCCTTCGTTGCAATTCATGCCGGGCACCGCAGGTGCAGGTGCAGGTGCAGGCGCGGGCGTCGCGGCTAGCGAGGATGCCCGCGCGAATGCCAGCGAAGCGAAGGGCTCGATGGCATTCCCAGATCTGTTGGCGAAGAACGACCGGGGAGAGCTCGTCGTGGCCCCATGTCTTAGCCTCGCCGTCTATCTCGACGAAACGGATCCGGCTCAAGTTCTGTCCTTTTTTCAACGGGCCTACGATTCATTGCGGCCGAACCTCACCCACTACCTCGCGGAGCGGATGCGCGAGCCCGCGAAGATCACCGCGCGCGGGGAGGGCATGGTGGCTGCCTGGTGCAAGCGGCCGAACATCGATCACCAGTACCGCATTTTCTTCTGGGGCGACGGGATGCGGGACATCTCTCCCTGGAGCATCGAGATCATCTTCGACTACATCCCTCCCAATCCAGCGAGACGGGCGAGCTTTCCCCGAAACCTGGAGGCGCTGGAGAAAATGCGGCGAGATGGTCAACCACCAGAGGTCCCGACTACGGTCCTTCGGGTGACGGTGCCGGTGGACGCCGAAATGGCCAAGCCCGCGACATGGGTCCCCTGGGTGCTGGGGTTCGACCTGTTGCGTGATGGGGTTTTCATGCTCGGCGAGTCCGGATATTCCCTGTCCGTCCGTGACGACTCTGGGCCGACCGACTTCGGTTACGCCGCCTGTTCGAGGCTGCCAGGACTCGATTGGTACAGCGCACGTACGGGGCGCTTTCTTCGCCGCTATGAACCCTCGCTGGACACCGTTCTCTTCCAGGTCAAGCGCGCGTCTTGGCTGACGTTCGTGAGCGAGGTCGCGCTCAAGGTTCTTGGGGGGGGCGACCAGGTGGCGGCGGCGCTCGCTGACGAGCCCAAGATTGTGCTCCACCCAGTGGCGCACGGCCTGGGGATCCAGGCCGGGCCGGCGCCCGAGCTGGGCGACCTGTCGCGCCACGAGTTGCTCCCTCTCCAACGGCGCGTGGCTCGCGTCCTGCGGCCCGTCCGCCTCAAAAGCATCCCTCTGGCTTATTACGAGGACTTCGTCCGCCACTGGCTCAACATGTTCGACGAGAAGAGCCCCGACCTACCGACGGGCGAAGGGGCGACGAAGGCATGACCACCGGTTCCTCGCTCTCGATTCAGGTTTTCGACCAGCTCCCTCAGGATATCGAAATCGAGGTTTCGGGCCCGGACGTGGCGCTCTTCGCGCCCAACCGGCCCGCTGACGATCCCGCACCCGACGAGGCGATTCCCGACCCGGTGCAACTCTTTGTGGGCGCAGTCAACCAGAAGATGTTCCCTGGCCGGGCCGATTGCCGTTGTACGTCCAGCGCCTGGCTCGTGGACAGCGCCGCCGACCTCGCGCGCACCCGTCAGGTGTGGCGGCTGCACATTGAGGAAGCCGATTTGGCAGCGCTGCGGGTCCTCGCGAACCTGCTCACGGCCCGGGCCCTCGATTCGGTCCAGGTTCGAGCCAAGGCGGCCTCCGCCCAGGTTCGTCGACTGGATCCCCTGAAGGTTCCCTATCCCTCGGTCCGCGCGAACCTCCCCTATGTGCTCGAGCGGGAGGAGGCCATTCGCGAGTCGCGCGATCGATTGATCCAGATTGAGCTCTCCAGCCCGCCGTCGGACGAGGTCTACGACGGCCTGTCGGCTGTTCTCGAGCTGTGGAGCAATCTGATGCTGTTCGGGGGCTATCCGCCCGAGGACCTATCCGCCCGGGAGTCGGGCGTCCTCCCTGACGGTCCCCTTCTGCTGGACGAGGTCACCGTGCAGATGGCGTTTCCCGACGTGTTTCAGGCAGATGAAGCCGCCTTCAATTGCATGCTCAACCATCTCTGTTGCGTCGTCCAACGGGGGACACCGATCGTGCTGGTGCGCGTTCGCTGAGGTAGACGAGAAAGGAACCCGCGATGAACTCAAAAGCGCTCGACATCATTCCGCTCCGACAAGAAGAGGAGGCGACAGCCGAGGTCCGGAGCGCTCGGCTGCTCGCGTACCTGGGCGATCACCGTGCGGTCGTCGATACCTTCACCGATAGAGGGCCTCTGGTCGCGCGTTGCCTAGCGACGCTCGACAAAAAGGCGTTGGCGCGCGGCGCCGCAAGCGGAGCCCGCGTGCACGTCGTCTTCGAACACGGAGATCTGCAGCGGCCGGTCGTGACCGAAATTGTCGACGGCGACCACGTCGGCGTTGAGGCGCTGGACCATGTAGCCGAGAGCCTTATCGAAGCTGATGTCCTCGTGGATGGGCAGGAGCGCTTGCTCTCCATCGAGGCGCGAGAAGAGCTCGTCCTGAAGTGCGGCGAGGCCTCGATCACCTTGAAGCGTGACGGGACTGTCGTCATCGAGGGCAGTCACGTCGAGAGCCGGGCGACCGCCACGAACCGCATCACGGGAGCGCAGGTCAGGATCAAACTAAGACGACCGTGTACTGGCTTCATAACGATCCGTCAGACCGGGTGAGAAAGGTCGCTTCGACGCCCAAGGAGTTCTTGAGCGGCCTCAAACCCGCCGTGCCATTTTGACCGCGACATCGATGCCCTCCCTCGCTTCGCGCGATAAGGGCCAGCCAGCGATGAACGCCAACACCTCGGTGCCAGTGGGCGTCCTCTCTGTCCGCCGCCCCAGCCGGCAGGTCGCATGTTAGAGTAGCCACAATTTTCCATATCGGAGGCTCGGAACTTGCGAATTGAGGGGACTAAACTCAGGGAGTCAGGCTCGGCGTTCGCGCTTTGTTTCAGCGCATTGGTCCTTGCTGTTGAGCTGGCATCGTGTGGCAGTGCCACCCTCCAGACTGCGAACGGTGGTGCCGGAGGAAGCGCCGGAAGTGGCAACTCGGGAGGCACGGGTGGAGTCGGGGGGCGGGCGGATTGGTCGGAAGAGGCGGAGGAGCCGGTACGGCAGCGGGCGCGGGAGGCACTGCCGGAGCGGGCGGAACGGGAGGCACTGCCGGCTCGGCCGGCTCAGGCAACCGCGGCGGGACGGGTGGCGCGGTGCCACCTCGGGACGGAAGCACCGATTCCCCCGACGCCACTTGTCACCCTGCGCCGGCCGAGCTCTGCTTCAATGGAGTCGACGACGACTGTGATGGCCTGGTCGACTGCGCGGACCCAGCGTGCGCCTCGGTCGCGGTGTGCGTTCCCATGGGCACTGCATTCTCGTTAGGGATTACGGTGGCAGCTGGCAGTCCCTGTCCAATCGGATTCCAGGTCGGATCTCCCACCCTCATCAATCAAGGGGTGACCGGTGATGGAAGTTGCAACGGGTGTACCTGCTCCGTGGCTTCTCACTGTTCCACTACCCTCAGCGCGTACCCGAGCACGACCGCGTGCACGGGCACGCCGGTTGTCCTCGCCAGCCTAGATGAGACAAGCAAGTGTGTGCCCCTCCCAGCCGTCCATTCTGGGCTTCCGCACGTTGACAACTTTGCCTACTCTCAGACCTGTTCAGGCGGCGGCGCTGCGGTTCCGTCGACGTGGGGATGGTCGACGACGATGAAGTTCTGTCCCGCGGATCCTCCGGGGAGGCGGTTGCAAGGCAGGATATGCATGTGTCCATAAGAGTCCGACGACTTATTGTGAGATTGGCTCCGGCAGCTGTTCCGCCGGATTTACGGCTGTAACAGGTGGAACTTGGTATACATCCGCGACTGACAACCGGGCCTGCGGCAGTTGCGGGTGCACAATCACGGCTGCGGGAAATTGCTCAAAATCGGACGTGCTGGAGCACCCTGCCAATGAATGCGCGGTAGCCAACCCAAGTTCTTTCGTCCTGCTACAAGGCGATCGGTGTGATGGTTTTGGCGAAACGAGCGGATTTACGACCGCGGACTTGAGCGTGACCTACACGCCAAGTACGTGCACGGGGACCACCACGATGTCGGGCGCTGTAACGCCGACCGGAGCCGAGACCGTCTGCTGCCAGTAGAGTTAGTGTAGGAACCTTCCTGATTCCGCGATCGATGCACGACCGAGATTTTTTTGGCCAGGACGGTGGGCATTTTCACCGGCGTGGCTTGTTGAAAACCTTCTTGGCGGCCCTCGGCGGTTTTGTACTTCTTCCGCGGGGCGTCCTGGCCCGACAAGCAGCCGTCGCGGCGACATCCGGCACTACCCCCGATGCCGCCTATTTACCGACGTACCAGAAAGTTTCGGCCGACCGATCGCTTCCCGGCACCTGGTACATCCTCGACCGGAGCAAGCGCATCCCGAAGCTGGTTGACCGCCAGAGCCTGGTTCCAGTTGGAACGCGGGAGCTCGTCATGTTCGAAAAGACCAAGATGCTGGTCTACGACGGCCCCGCCGATCGTTACGCTACGCTCGTTACCCTTCCCGGCGATATTGGTGAGGAACAGTTGCTGTTGGGATGTCTTCCCACCGTTCAGGCGAAAGATGGCCGCATCATTCCGTGCGACTTTCACTACTGCCGCGGCAAGCGCGAAGGCAACATTTACGCAGAGCTCATCGTCGATCGATGTCCGGCCGAATTCACAGTGTCGCTTAAGTTCATCCTGCTTCTGGCTCCGGTTCTCTCCAACCCGCAGCAGGAAGAGATAGCCCAAACGCTGGCTGGGACCATCCCGAGGCCCCCAAGGGCTCGACGAGCAACCGCGGGGTTTCCTTCGCCGGAATTCGTGGACGGTGGCCCTGCCTTTCTTGGTCTCGGGCCGGGCAAGACCGAGTTCGACACAATTGACTTGGTGCTTCGGAAGGTGCGCGAACTGGTAGAGGACAGCGTCGAGCCACAGTTTGCCACCAACATGTTCGTCGACCCGGACCTCATCAAGAAGGTCGGTAAGGGTGGCTGTGTGCAGCGTTCCCGTCTCGCGGAGAAAGCGTTGGCAGGTGTCGCCCGCGCCTCGTTCGTCGTCGCGTTCCGCGACGGCATCGATCCGAAGGACGTCGCAAGATATCCGGGAGCCAACAGCTATCCCGGGTTAGGTCACGCATTTGTCGTAATCGAAGATCCGGAGACAGGAAAGTATCTCTTCGCGGATCCGAGCAAGGCTTTCCCGTACCTGGGGCCTCACCCAGGGAACGTGATAGTCGAACGAGTGCTCGAGCTAGAAGACCATACCCTGTCGGTTCCGAGCAACATTCCCTGGCCGATTGGCAAAAGTAGAATGCTGGTTGATCTGAACTCCTCTAGTCGTCGCCTGCTGAGAACGAGCAACGTCCTCTACACCGCCTCTTCGCGATACGGTCGCGAGAAAGACAAGTATCGAGTTTGGCTGCAGAACGCTCCGGCCGAATTCCGACGCTTGGCCGACAACGTGAATCGAAAGCACGCCAATCCCCGAGGCTCGGCGCACGCACGGAGCGGATAGAACGACTTTGGCCTACCAGCATTGAGGCGAGCCGCTGCCTGAACCGGTCGAATTCATTGTGGCGCAGCAGTAGAAGTTGCAGACCGCTTCACGACGACCACCCCACGCTGCTCTCCACGAACTCGACCTGGGCGATCTCGGCGAATCGCGCGGCGGACATCGAAGCGACCAAGCCGATGCCGCTGTCGGTCACGCCGCGCACGACGACCCTGCCGTCGGCCGAGTGCTCGGTGAGCAACACCGTCATCCGTCGGAATGACATGTCCGGGATCGGCGAGAGATCCACAGCAGCTACGATCTTGATCGGGACCGCAAGGCGCGGGAACTCAGCGAAATCGCTTTCGTTAGATATGGGCGTTCGGAAGCGCTCCGTCGGACGACGGCTCTTCCCGGCCTCTGGGGAGCGATCGTGCGACGTGTTCCTCGACACGTTTAGCGTTGAAGGGGCGTGGCAGTTCAGCCGCATCCGACATCTATCTCGCGGGAGGCGACATACTGAATCCGATCTCGATCGCCCAGAAACGCCCTATCGCGTGGGACTGAGCCAGCCGAGGCCAAATTTTCGCGAAATCTCGCGAGAATTTCGCCCTCTCAGATCGCCGATTCCTTTGTACCGGCCGTTGTACCGGACGGACCGAATCTTGAGCGCGTCGTCGTCGATCGTGGTGAAACGCTACGCACCGCCAAGTACGCGGAATGACGGGGGAGACAAAATTATGAGCCCGACGAGCTACCAGGCTGCTCCACCCCGCACCAAGTTCCGAAGCCGGGGAACCTTGCCTGATCGCACCGGGTGCGTCAAGAGGCGATCTGCTTCTTCGCGCCGACGACGACCGCGTCGCGGGTGCTGCCGCGACGCTCGCCCGGCCGGAGCGGTGACGCTCGGCCACCACCCGACGCGCGCGGTTATGAGCTCCCCCGGGCAATCGCGGCGCCGAACCGCTGAGCCCAACTATTTGACCGCCGCGCGCAGAACGCGGCCTCAGGGGCCCTCGGCTCGGCTAGAATCGAAGTTTTCCCAGCTCACGCTTAGACTGGACAGACATTTGATGCACGCGGGTTGCAGTAACCGACGATTCGGTTCGAGGTCGCTTATCTGGCTGACGGTGGCCGTCTGCGCGGTCGGGACCGGGTGCTCGACTGGATCGAGCAGCGGAGGATCGAGCGCGGAGGGTGGAGCGACCGGCGGGGGCGCGGAGAACGGAACGGGAGGCGCGAGCGGACCGCTGGACGCGGGGATCATCATCATCCTGCTGGACGGCTCGTCGGCGTCGGGCGGGTTCACCGGCACCGGCGGCTCGACCTCGAGCGGAGCGGGAGGTGCGACCGGTGCAGGCTCCGGTGGTACCAAGGGAGTCGGCGGGTCGACCAGCACTGGCTCGGGCGGCGCGACGGGCGCGGGCGGCGCGACGGGAACCGGCGGAACGACGAGCGGCGCGGGCGGAACGACGGGTGGCTCCGCTGGCGCAAAGGGAACCGGTGGCTCGACCGGCTCCGGCGGCGCGACGGGAACCGGCGGCGTGACGGGTGCCGGCGGCGCGCCAGGAACCGGCGGTGGGACGACCAGTGGATTCTGCCCGTCGGGCGCGATCTTCTGCGCCGACTTCGAAGAGGCGAGCGGCCCTCCGGCGAACAACCCCGTCGGGGCCGCAACCTTCGAGGATCCGATCGAATCGGGCGCGACCTTCGGCAGCGGAGTCATGGACCTCGACGCGGGCGACGGCCCGTTCGACGGGAGGCAATCGCTGAGGATCGATCCGTCGAGCAACTCCAGCGTGCGGACGCTGGTGGTCGCGGTCCCGGCGACGTTCTGGATCCGCCTCTACATCAAGAGTGACCTGGCCATCGGACAGCCAAACCACAACTCGTTCTTCGGGGCGGGAACCGGTCCCAACTACAGCACGGGCAACTACGTCGAGGTGTCCGAGCAATACGGCTGCGTCCTGCTGAACAAGGGCGGCGTCCTCTATCCGACGGGGACGACCTGCGGGGTCAACAGCGCCCTGTCGGCGAACAGCTGGCATTGCATGACGGCCGAGTTCGACGGCACGACCGGGAACGTCCACGTCTTCTCGGGCACGACCCAGATCATCAACGCCGCGGCCTGGGCGCCGGCGACGGAGGCCTTCAATTCATTTTCGTTCGGCTACTTTGCCTACAATCCCAACGGCGCCACCGTCTGGTACGACGACGTCGTGATCTCGGCCAGCCCCCTCTCCTGCCCCTAGCGCAGCGCGTCCGCGCGCGGACGCCGTACTCAAGCCGCAGCGGCTCGGGTAAGATGGCTGCCCCCCTCCCCTCTAGCCTGGAGAAGCTTCAGATGGACGCACGCCCCCGCGACCGAAGACTCGGCTCACGTTCTCTTACCCTGATGGCCCTGGCCATGGCGACGGCCGCCGCCTCCTGTGCCGGGGGCACGGGCGGGACGACAGGAACGGGAGGATCGACAGGCACGGGGACCGGCGGCACGACGAGCACCGGCGGCACGACCGGCACCGGCGGCAGCAACACCGGCACCGGCGGCACGACCAGCGGCACCGGAGGCACGAACGTCGCCACCGGCGGCGTGACCGGGACGGGCGGCGCGACCGGCTCGGGCGGCGTCACGGGCACCGGGGGCGCGAGCAGCACCGGCGGCACGACGGGCACCGGCGGCAGCAACGCCGGCACGGGTGGCACGGCGGGATCGAAAGGCACGGGTGGCGTCGAGCACCGGCGGCGCGAACGGCACCGGCGGAACAACCGGAACCGCCGGGACCGGCGGATGCCCATCGAACGCCACCTTCTGTTCGGGCTTCGAGAGTCCCGGTCTCCCCACCGGGGCGACCTACCTATTCAATGCGGTCACCAGGGGACTGGAGCCGAGACTTCGCCATCGATACCAGTCAGCACCACGCCGGCAGCTCGTCGCTTCTCGTCAAGAACGCCACCGCGAGCGGCTCCTCAGGCAGCATGCTCCGGTTGTTGGCCGTGCCGGTCCCCACTGGAGCCTTCTGGGTGCGTTTTTGGGTCCAAAGCGACATGCCGATGGGCGGAACTGACCACAATGGTTTCGCCGGACCAAGTAACTTCGACACCGGCAACACCAGCGGCATCATTGACTCGTTCTGCGAGGATCGCGGTATCGCATTCAACACCATGGACTCAGACGTAACGTGGCCAACCGGTTACGGCCAGCTGCAATCCGGAGCAATCAATCTGTATACGCTCCCGGCTATGACGTGGAAATGCGTCGAGCTCTCGTACGATCTGACGAATCGGCACCAGCAGCTCTACATCGGCGGCAGCCTGGTCATTGATGCGGCCAACTATCCGCCGTCTTCGTCCTATCCCAGCTCGACATTCGCGGCATTCACTTTTGGCTTTCAGCAGTTCCACGGTCCACCCCGCCAGATGTGGTACGACGACGTCGCCGTCGCGCCCACGCGAATCGGCGGGTGCAATTAGGGTTCGGACCTGCTCGGCGCCGGCTCAGTGATTGCTTTTCGCGACGTGGGTGGAGAGAGAGGGTGTTGTATTGTCCTCCCAGGCCACGACAGGAATTGATCCCTGCGCGAGCACGACGGCCGCTTTACCCTGGGCCGGCATCAAGGCTCCGTACGATTGATCCCACGTCGCGCCCGTCCATCGCGCGACATCGATCGCGGCGACACCTGCAGATCGGGAAGCCCAGACGATGACCGGCTCGTCGAGATCGTCGATGGCAAGCTGAGGGGCGTCGTCGGAGCTGATGTTGTCGGCGGCTGCGCTCAGAACGGGGACGTAGTTCGACAGTGAACCAACGGCCGAAAGCGCAACGACTTGAAGCTGCGTGGTTGTGTCTTGGATCGAGAGCACCTGGTTCGAGGCATTGATCGCCAATCCTGCGAGTGAGCTTCCGGCAGGAGCAGTCCAGGTCGATCCCGTCCAGCGGAGCAATTGGCTTCCCTGCTCGACCGCAGGAAGGTCGGAGGCATCGAGCACGATCTGGCAGGGTACGGAGTCGCATATGCCGAAGGGCAGACCTGGATATGGATTCCAGCCATTTCCAGTCCAGGACGCGACGTTCGCCTGAACACCACCACCCGCGACAGAGGCGTTCCAGGAGACGAAGGGGCGACCGTCGCTACTCACTGCAATCGCAGGAAGTGCCCCGCTTCCCGGCGATGTCCAACTGCTCTCCCAGGTTGATCCCGTCCACCGCGCCAACTGGAGCGCAGAAGAATCGCGCCATACCACAAAGAAGTCCCCGTTCTTGCCGGTGGTAATTCCGAACGTGTTCGAGCTCTGGCCGCTGGTCGAGGTAGGAGAAGGGATCGTGGTCCAAGTGGTACCGCTTGAATGCTGGGAGATGAGCAATGTTCCGTTGGCGGTCACCACGATGGGTTCGCCCATCGCGTTCAACACCATCTGCGGATATCCTCCGTCGAGAGTCCCCATATCCACCCAAAGCGGCACGGATGAGCTCCAGGATGCGCCGGCGAAGGCATTACCGGCCAGATCGGTGATCGTCGGGGAAACGGCTTCAGTCATCGCACCAGGGAGTGCGAGCGACGAACGATCCGTGATCGCGACGGTGACCGTTTTCCCATCAGTTCCGAGGGTGGCAGTGGCGCTCACGGGCACAGTGCCGAACGCCAGACGGACCGCACTGGCTGTCACAGTGGCCGGAGCGAGAGCCTCCGAGAACACCACGTCGATCGGATCGGTCAGGGAGACGTTTGTAGCGCCTGAGGCAGGGATACTTGACAGAACCGTGGGTGCAGTACGATCGACCACAATCGTCACGGGCGCGCTCATCACGATCTGCCCTCCTACAACCGTCTGGGCCACGATCTGGTAGCTTCCCTCGGCCTCTTTCGTGGTGTCCCAGCTGTACGCGTACGGGGGCCCGGCGAGCGTCGTGAGCATCGTTCCGTTTTCCAAAAGCTGAACGCTGCCACCCGCGCCCGCGGGCTCGTTGACGCTGACTTGGATGCTCACTGTCTTGTTTGTGTAGGCCGGCGATGTCGGGCTCGCGATTGCCAAGGCGGCGGCGCCTCCAGCATCATGAGCGTCGGTCCTACCACCGTCGGAACCGCCGGTCGCTGCCCCGTCCGTGGCTCCGCGAAGGGTGGCGCTCCCGCAAGCCGGCATGATGAGTGCCGCAGCGAGCACGGCAACTTCGAGACCCATCGCACAGAAGGTCGCTCGTTTGGGCATCCCTCGACGTTATGGGAACCATCCCACTCCCACAAGAACTGAGCGCGGGTATCATTCTCTCATGACAAGGAACCGAGCCGCTCTCCCTATCGGGTTCAAGCTCATACTGATCCTCGCGGTCGCCGTGGGCTGCGCTGGCGGGTCGAGCGCGACGGGAACCGGTGGGAGCGGTGCCCTGGCCACCGGCGGTAACGGCGCCGGCGGCAACGCGGCGACTGGCGGCTCCGGCACTGGTGGCGCGGCCCCGGGCACAGGCGGCGCCAGCGGCGGCACGAGCGGATCCGGAGGCGGCTCAGCCACCGGCGGTGCATCCGGTGGGTCGAGCGGGTCCGGCGGTGGCTCGGCGACCGGCGGCGCAGCCGGGGGCGGTCTCCCCGCGAGCGCGATCATCGTGCAGGACAACTTCGATTCGTCGGCCGCCAACGGGCCCGCAGACAGCGCCAAGTGGCAGGCGTACGCGTCGACGGACACGGGCGCGCCGGTGATCGACAGCTCGAAGTCCGCCTCGCCGCCGAACTCCGCGCGGACGCAGGGGACCTCCAGCGGCAACGGCTCGTTCCTGGTGCCGGTGGGCGGCCTGCCGGCGCCGATGAACAGGTTCTACGTGCGCGTGCGCGTGAACTTCGGGACCGGGACCAGCGCGCTCACCGGCCACGTCGCCTACCTCGTCGGCTCGGCGGCGCGCGACGAGAGCAAGACCGAGCTTCGTCTCGGCGCCTCCATCCCGCCCGGCTTCGGGACCGCGATGATGGACCTGAACCTCCAGAACCCCACCGACAGCGGCGGCGAGGTGACCCGCTTCTCGAACGGCTTCACCACCGGCGGCAACCCGATCAACGCCGCCGGCTTCGATTTCACCGCCGGGCAGTGGTACTGCCTGGAGGCGCTGTTCGACGGCGGCAACGATGCCTTTCACGTCTGGATCGACGGCACCGAGAACACCAACATGGCGGTCACCAACTTCGCGGCCACCGGACAGCCCGCCCGCAATGCCTGGGCCCCCACTTACACCTTCCTCAAGATCGGTGCGCAGAACTACAGCGGCGACGTCGGCACCGTCTGGTACGACGACGTGGTGGTGGCCACGCAGCAGATCGGCTGCAGCTACAACCCGTAGCGCCTAGGCCGGAGCGGCGCTGGTGTACTTGGCGACGAGACGCCCGACGCGCGGCACGGCCGCCTCGACGTGCTTCTTGCCGGTCGGGCGCAGCTTCTCGTAGGTCTTCTTGAGGGTGCCGTTGGTCGAACGCGCGGCGCGCTCGTCGCTGATGGTGAGGAGCGCGTCCGCCACCTGCCCCGCGCGCCCGTTCATGAGCGCACCGATCGGTTCGTTCTTCGCCTGGGCGTCGGCCCAGAACGGCTCGAGCCGATTCACGAAGTCGTCGAGCATGTGATCGACCGCCTCGCCGATGAAGCCCGGCTTGACCGCCTTGACGACGGCGAAGGCGGCCTTGACCGCAAACCCCGAGAGGCCCCCCTTCGAGTCGACCTCTTCCTCGATCAGCTTTCCGCAGTCGGCGACCACCTTGGGGCGGTTCCCCGGCACCAACAAAATTTCCTTTAGGTTCGGCATGGCGGGGAATCTACACCACGTCCGGGCGACGTGGTACGCAAGGGAATGCCCCGGCGAGTTCTCCCCTCCGCGCCCGCGGCGCTGTCGATCCTGACAGGGCTCAACTTTCTCAACTACGTCGATCGCTTCATCCCGGCGGCGGTGATGCCGTCGATCATCGCGGCGCTGCACCTCAAGGACTCACAGGCCGGATCGCTCTCCAGCCTCTTCATCCTGACCTACTCGCTGGTCTCGCCGGTGGCGGGCTGGCTGGCCGATCGAAAGCCGCGCTTCCAGCTGGCCGCCCTCGGGGTCTTCGTCTGGAGCCTGGCGACGTTCGGGTCGGGATTGGCCCCCACCTTCCTGGCGCTGGTGGTGGCCCGCGCGCTGACCGGCGTCGGGGAAGCCAGCTACGTGGTCGTCACGCCGTCGCTCGTCTCCGACTACTATCCGCCGGCCCGCCGCGGACGCGCGCTGGCGATCTTCTACGCCGCCATCCCCGTCGGCTCCGCTCTGGGGTACGTCCTCGGCGGCGCGATCAACGCGCGCTTCGGCTGGCGGTGGGCCTTCTTCCTGGCAGGGGCGCCCGGCGCGGCGCTGGCGCTCACCCTGCTGTTCCTGCGAGATCCGCCGAGGGGGGCGATGGACGGCCAGGTGCCCGCGGCGGCGAAAGCGCCGTCGCTCGGCGCGCTCGGTCGCATCCCGAGCTTTCTTTTCAACACGGCGGCCCAGATCATCTACACCTTCGTGGTCGGGGGGCTGGCGACCTGGATGCCGACCTACTTCGTGCGGGTGCGCCACCTGCCGCTCGCCTCGGCTGATCGGATGTTCGGGGGCGTGCTGGCGGCGGCTGGCCTGGTGGGGACCTTGATCGGCGGGCGGCTGGGCGATCGCATGGCAGCGCGCCATCCTTCAGGTCACTTCCAGATGGCCGGCGCATCGATGATTCTGTCGGTTCCGTTTGCGGTCGTGGGGATCGTCTCCCCTTCGCCTGCTATCTTCTGGCCGGCGATGTTCGTGGCGCTCACCCTCCTCTTCCTCAACACGGGGCCGCTCAACGCGGCGATGGCCAACGTCCTGCCGGCGCAGCTGCGCGGATGGGGCTTCGCCATCTACACGATGGCGATTCACCTGCTGGGCGACGTGTCATCGCCCACGGCGATCGGCTTCGTCTCCGATCGGATCGGCCTCCAGCTGCCGGTGCTGGTCACGGTGACGCTGCCGATCCTGGCGGGCCTGGTGCTGCTGGCCGGGCGGTCGGCGCTGGCGCGCGATCTGGCCAAGAGCGGCGCCCGATGAGCGACCATGTCGCCGAGCTGGAGATCGCCGCGAAGATCGCGCGCGAGGCGGCCGTGCTGGTGCGCAGCTATCGCGGCAAGCGCCTGCACATCGAGAGCAAACCCGGCAACGAGCCGGTGACCGAGGCCGACAAGGCCGCGAACACCCTGATCCTCGAGCGACTCACGGCCGCATTTCCCAAGGACGTCGTCCTGTCCGAGGAGGTTCCAGACTCGGGTGCGCGGATCGGACGTAGCCGGATCTGGATGGTCGATCCGATCGACGGCACCAGTGACTTCATCCTGGGCGACACCGGCTTCGTGGTGATGATCGGCCTCGTGATCGATGGACGGCCCACGGTCGGCGCGGTGGCGCACCCTCTGTCCGAAAAGGTGTACGGCGGGATCGTCGGCGGCGGCGCCTGGGTCGAGGAGAGCACGGGAGCGCGGACGCCGTTGCACACCTCGACGATCGCACGCGCGCCCGGCATCCGTCTGGTGGCCTCGAAGACCCACCGGACGCCCCGCATCGATAAGATCAAGAAGGCGCTGCAGATCGAGGACGAGATGAACGTCGGCAGCGTCGGCCTCAAGATCGGCCTCGTCAGCGAGGCGGTCCGCGACCTCTACGTCTACACCGGCGGCCGGACCAAGATCTGGGACACCTGCGCGCCGGAGGCGATCCTGCGCGGCGCGGGCGGCAACATGACCGACGTCGACGGCGAGCCGCTGGTCTACGACCGGGACGAGCTCCACAACCGCCGCGGCATCGTCGCCTCGAACGGCCCTCTGCACCCGTTCGTGATCGAGACGCTGGCGCCTCACGTCCGGTCGACAGACTGACGGATCACCGAACGCCGGCTCCGTGGTCCGCCAGCCACCTCACCCGGGCGGCGTGCGGATCCCCCGGGTAGCGCGAGAGGAACAGCGCGGCCCGACGCGCGGTCTCCGCCTGGTCACGCTTCGCAGCGACAGCCTCCAGCGCCACGACATCGGCATCCGGGGCGAGCGCGCCGTCCGGGAAGTCCCGGTGGTAGCGTTCGATCAGCTGAACCGTCCCGTCGTAGTCGCCGACGGCGTTTGACGTTCGCGCCGTGTCGAGGCGGGCCACCTCGGCGGCCAGGGCCGACGAGCGCGTCCTGACTGGCCCGCTGTTTCCATCCACAGAGTCACCGCCGCCTATTTTCTCTTGCAGAGCGTGGGGCCGCCCGTCGCCTGCGCGCCTCGCGCGCGACGCATGAATTGCCGCTGCTGTTTCACGGCTCGTCTCCCCAACCGGCACCTGGACCGGCGACGCCAGGCGCCGATCAACGACCTTCTCCGAGACACCAGCCGCGGGAGAAAAGACGGGCGGAGACGCGACGACCTCTCCCCGACGGAGTCGGAACAGAACCGCCGTCGTGACGGCGCTGCCGGCGATCGCCCCCAGCAAGATCCACTTCATCGCAGCCGCCGGAACCAATCGCGCGTGAGTCGCCAAAACCGGAGCCGGCGCAGCGAGCGGGTTCCTCGCCACGCCTGGACTGCCGCTCAGCGCCGGATCCGAGACGATCGGGCCGAGCGCGCCAGCGAGCCTGGCCCAGGCTCCCTGAAGGTCGTGGGGCGCGGGATCTGCGCGCGCCGACGCGAGGAGCCTGCGCTCGAACTCCGTTTCATCCAAAGCTTCGCGATCGAACGGCATTATCGCTTCCATCCCTCTGCGTTTATCGCCGTGCGCACACGCTTCGCGATGGCTGAGAACTCCTCCCGGGCGCGGCGCAGTCGAGAGCTCGCGGTGCCGACCGGGATCTCCTCGATCTCGGCGATCTGCTGAACCTCCAACCCCTCCAACTCGAAGAGGACCAGCACC
The DNA here is from genome assembly GCA_963819375.1 of uncultured Pseudomonadota bacterium. Taxonomy (GTDB): domain Bacteria; phylum Myxococcota_A; class Polyangia; order Fen-1088; family Fen-1088; genus JADGRB01. Next base: position 2,194,544 of record CAWFVU010000002.1, read on the forward strand.
GTTCGCAGATCGATCGGCATTCGTGCGAGCACGGCGTCCAACAACTTCCGCTCCTCGCGCGCGGCGACCTCGTCTTCGGGTGACCGCGCCTGATCGACCAGCGAGGGGACCCGCCCAATCTCGGCGACCGGCGGCAACGCTCTTTGCCGCCGCAGCTCGTTGGCGGCAATCCGGAGGGTCACCCCGTAGAGGAACGGATGTTCCCGGCCCGGCTCGATGTCGGACAGGCGGCGCGCGGCCACCCAGAAAACCTCCTGGGCCGCGTCATCGAGCTGCGCAGCGGAGACGCCCAGCCGCCGCAGCAGGCGCCAGATCGAAGCGTAGTGCCGTTCGAAGAGCGAGCGCAGATCGAGCGCCTCGATCCGGGTGGAGCTGGGGAGAACCCGGCCCGCGCGTTCGCTCATGGCCACAGTGAATGATGTCGGGCTGGCGGCGCCACGATCACAAAATATCTCAAAACCGAAAGCCGAGCCCCAGGAGCAGGTAGGCCGAATACCCGTTCTGCGCGAAAATCTGGGTTCCGTCGGCGCGCTCCGCCGACCACGGGGCGGTCCCCGGATAGGCGTCCCCACCCACCTTGAGGCCCAAGTTGACCACCGAGGTCAGGTTGTAGAGTGCGTCGAGCTGCAGACTCGCCACTCCAAAGCTGATGAACTTCGACTGGATCAGCGCGCCGCCTTCGGTGGTCCGAATGCTCATGTCGCCAAGACCAGCATCCGCGCAGACCAGGAGCACCAGCCCCGCAGAATCGTAGTGAGGGGTCACGCAGAATCCAAACATCACCGCGTACCCGATCAAGTTGGTCGTCGTGTTGGACGACCGATAGGTACCTGGGCCGAGCAGGGAGAGCCGGCTCTGGAGGACGACACCCATGATCCGCTGAGCCCGCTCTGGGGTGGTGACGAAGCTGGCAACCGTGAGGTCGAGATCGAGGCGCGGGATGACCGTGGAGGGGGCCCCGCCGATCATGGCGCCTCCGTAGAGAGTGAGCGTGCGCGCCAAATCAAAGCTGACCGTGCCCGCGGGGACGCTCACGCTCTCGTGCCCGCGACGGCGGACGAACGTGGTTCCCCGAAGGGGAACCTCCCCGGGCGGCGTCGCGGGGGCTTCGACAGGGAGTGGGACCGCCGGCGGAGCCGCAGAGGCCGGCGGCGCAGCGGGCGTGGCGATCTCCGGACGAAGCGCGATGGCCGTGACCACCGCCAGCGCGTCGACCACCTCCGAACAGCTTGCGCCCTGGACTTCCCGCTTGTTGGTCGCCGCCTCGCCGTCGCGCATCTGGAACACGCCGGCGAAACCGTCGCCCTGCTTGCGGAGCGCGACCACCATGACCCGGTGGACGCCGTTCGTCGCGGCGCCTTCGAAGTCGGCGCCGCGCGTGACGACCGCGTCGACGAACTCACGCTCGGAGGGGCAACCATCCGGCGCTTCGTAGGCGAGACCGACGGCCGCCTGAGCGAGGGCGGAAGAAGACAAGGCTACGAAGACCAGCGAGGCAGGCGCGATGTTCACGAGCTACTAATGGCGAGCTCGACCGGTCACGATCACGAAAAGCGCAAGCTGCCTCGGACTAGTGTCCTGAGTCGTAAATTCGTGGACACGTAGATCGCAGCATGATCTACAAGCATCATGTCCACCGCGGTGCGCGCTGCGATCTCGAAGCGTCTGATCCTTTCGCCCGAAGAGCTTGAGACGCTTCAAGCGTGGGCGCGGCGCGGGAAGACAAGCCAGGCCCTGGCTTTGCGTGCGCGCATCGTCCTGGCCAGTGCAGACAAGCATCAACCAGACACCGAAACCGCCCGCGCCCTCAGTGTCAGGCGAACGACGGTTGGGAAATGGCGGAGGCGATTCTCGGAGAAGCGGCTAGACGGGCTCCTCGACGAGCCACGGCCGGGAGCGCCCAGAAAGATCACGGACAAGGAGGTCGAGAGGCTGATCACCACGACACTTGAATCGGCGCCCAAGGGTGCAACGCACTGGAGCACTCGCACGATGGCGGAGAAGACGGGAATGAGCCAGAGCGCCGTCAGTCGGATCTGGCGAGCGTTTTCGTTGCAGCCTCACCGCCAGGAAACCTTCAAGCTCTCCAAGGATCCGCTTTTCGTCGAGAAGGTCCGCGACATCGTGGGGCTATACATGAGCCCACCGACAAGAGCTGTCGTCCTGTGTGTCGACGAGAAATCACAGATTCAGGCGCTCGATCGAACGCAACCGCTGCTTCCCATGGTGCCCGGAGTGGCTGAGCGCCGATCGCACGACTACGTTCGTCACGGCACGACATCACTGTTTGCGGCACTCGATGTTGCGACCGGCAAGGTCATCGGCGAATTACATCGTCGCCACCGCGCCGAAGAGTTTCGGAAATTTCTCGATACGGTCGACAGAGGTGTTCCCGCGTCGCTGGACGTTCATCTGATCCTAGACAATCTGAGTACGCACAAGACGCCAGCTGTCAGACGATGGTTTGCACGACATCCGCGCTTCCACTTTCACTTCACGCCCACGAGCGCGTCATGGATCAACTTGGTCGAGCGATGGTTTGGCCTGCTCACCGAGCGCCAGCTTCGACGCGGAACCCACCGTAGTACCCGCGAACTCGAGTCTGCGATCCGGGAGTTCCTTGCCGTTCACAATACGAATCCGAAGCCCTTCGTCTGGACGAAGACAGCAGACCAGATCCTCGACAGCCTCAGTCGGTTTTGTCGCCGGATTTCTGACTCAGGACACTAGCTTCCGGCGATCATCATCTCGGAGACGCGGAAGGTCGGGCACTGCACCGACGAGCGGGTGTCGAGATCGTCGCCGACCGCGTCGACCCGCTTCCAGAGGTCGTCGAAGCTGGCCGAGACGGTGATCTCGGTGACCGGGAAGGCGCGCTCGCCGCGCTCGATCCAGAAGCCGCCCGCCCCCTGCGAGTAGTCGCCGGTGGCGGCGTTGAAGCCGAAGCCCATCAGATCGGTCACGTAGAGGCCGCGCTCGAGGCGTTCGAGCTCGGCGGCAGGGGTGCGGCCGGCCCGCAGGATCAGGTTGGAGACGCCGACGTGCGGACCGCCGCCGATGGCGCGCGTCGCCGAGCCGGTCGAGCGGCGCCCGAGCTTGCGCGCCGCGTAGACGTCGCAAAGGAACGTCCGCAGGATCCCTTCGGAGATGAGCACGTTGGTGCGGCTCGGGAGCCCCTCGCCGTCGTAGGCGCGCGAGCCGGGGCCGCGGCGGATGAGCGGATCGTCGACCAGCTCGCAGAGCGGCGAGGCGACCGCCGTCCCTTCGCGGCCGGCGAGGTAGGTGCTGCGTCGCCAGAGCGCGCCGCCGGAGAGCACGCCGGCCAGCTGGCCGACGAGGCCCCGGCCCGCCTCGGGCGAGAAGACCACCGGCGCGGCGCCGGTCGGGATCTTGCGCGCGCCCAGCTTGGCGAGCGTGCGGCGGGCGGCCTCGAGGCCGATCGCCTCCGGATCGCCGAGGCCGCCGGCGAAGCGCGAGGCGCTCCAGTAGACGCCGTTGCGCTTCTTGCCGTCGGCGTCGTCGCAGATCGGCTCGACGGCGAAGGAGACGTGCGTCCCGCGCGCCGAGCCCGAGAACCCGGCCGAGGTGGCGAACGCCGAGGCGCCGACGCTGCGTCCGAAGACGGCGCCGTCGGAGTTGGTGATTCGCTTGTCGAGCTTGAGCGCCGCCGCCTCGCCGGCGCGGGCGCGCCGCAGCCCCTCGGCCACGTCGAGCGACAGCACCGACTCGTCCCACAGATCGAGATCGGGGAGCTCGCGCGCCATCTCCTCGCGCGCCGGCAGCTCGCCCGCCGGATCGGGCTCCGAAAGCGCCGCCAGCTCGACGCTCTCGCGCGCGAACCGCTCCATCGCCGCCGGCGTGAAGTCCGAGGTGTAGGTGACGGCCGAGCGCGCGTCCTTGAGCACGCGCAGCCCGAGCGCGCGGCTGCCGGCCTCCTTGATCAGCTCCGTCTCACCGAGCCGGACCTTGACCTCGAGCTCGGTCCCGTCGCGCACCAGCACCTCGGCGCCGTCGGCGCCGGCCTTGAGCGTCAGCGCCAGCATCTGCTCGGCGAGCCGCTGGCAGGTCTTGGGATCGGGCAGGCGCCGCCCCGTCGGTTCCACGCGCGCGGCGCTCATCGGGTTTTGGTCCCACCGACGGTGATCTCTTTGATCTTCATGGTCGGCGTGCCGATGCCGACCGGCACCGATTGTCCGTCCTTGCCGCAGGTCCAGGTCCCCTGCGACAGCTCGAAGTCGGCGCCCAGCATCGTCACGTTGCGCAGCACCTCCGGCCCGTTGCCGATCAGGTTCGTCCCCTTGAGCGGCGCCGTCAGCTTGCCGTCCTCGATGAGATAGCTCTCGGTCAAGGCGAAGACGAAGTCGCCGTTCGAGATGTTCACCTGCCCGCCGGCGAACCGCTTGGCGTAGACGCCGCGCGTGACCGACTTGATGATCTCCTCCGGATCGTCCTGCCCCGGCGCCAGGAAGGTGTTGGTCATCCGCGGCAGCGGCTCGTGCCGAAAGCTCTGGCGGCGGCCGTTCCCCGACGGCGAGAGTCCGAAGTGCTTCGACGACAGGCGATCCTGCATGTAGCCGACGAGAACGCCGTTCTCGATGAGGACGTTGCGACGCCCGGGGTTCCCCTCGTCGTCGACGTTGATCGACCCGCGGGCGTTGTCGACGGTGCCGTCGTCGACGACCGTGCAGAGCGACGAGGCGACCGACTGCCCGATCCGATCGGCGTAGTTCGAGGTCCGCTTGCGGGCGAAGTCGGCCTCGAGACCGTGGCCCACCGCCTCATGCAGGAGGATTCCCGACTCGCCCGCCCCCAGCACCACCTCCATCGGTCCGGCCGGCGCCTCCACGGCGTGCAGCATCCCGATCGCCAGCCGCGCCGCCTCGCGCCCCTGCTCCTCCGGGCTCTGCCCGGGACGCGCGAAGAACTCCAGGCCGAAGCGACCGGCGCCGCCCGAGCGCCCGACCTGCCTCTGCCGGCCGGCCCCTTCGCCCTCCTCGGCGACGGCGCTGACGCCGAAGCGGATCATCGGCTGGCTGTCGCGCGCCAGGTGACCGTCGGAGGTCACCACCAGCATCTCGCGCTGCTCCTCGGCCAGCGAGGCCTCCACCCGCACGATGCGCGGATCGAACGCGCGTGCCGCGGCGTCGGCCCGGCGCAGAAGCGCGATCTTGTCGATGCCCGCGCGCCCCTCCGTCGGCTCGGAGACAGGGTAGCGATCGGCGAGCGCCACCGGCTGAATCGAGATCGGCCCGGGCGCGGCGCCGCTCGAGGCGATCTGCGCCGCCGTGCGGGCCGCCTCCAGCATGCGATCTTCGGCCAGCTCCTCGGTGTAGGCGTACCCGGTGGCGTCGCCGCGCAGCACGCGCACACCGAGCCCCAGCGTCACGCCGCGCCCGACGGTCCGCACGCGCCCGTCCTCGAGCACGAAGTCGGCGCCCGAGCGGTGCTCGAAGTAGAGATCGGCGTAGTCGCCGCCAGAGCTGAGCGCCGCGGCCAACAGGCGCTCCGCCAGCGTGGCGTCGATCGCGTCGAGGATCACGAGCGCTTCTCCGAGGTGCGCCCGGGGAGCGAAGCCAGGGCGGCGTCGACCGCGGCGGACGCCTGTCGGATCTCCTCCTCGCCGCCACCCAGCCAGACCCGGCCCACCGCGCCGAAGGTCACCACCTCGAGGACGCCGACTTCGGCGCGCTTCTCAGCCTCGTTGGCGGCGAACGCGGCGTAGCCGGCCGGCGAAACCTCGAGCGTGTAGAGCGTCTGTCCGTCGACCAACATCTCTCCGTGTCGCATCCGGTTGATCATGGCCGACTGGTGGCCGTCGATGCCAGTGATGATTTCGCGCGACAGGATCCGCGGCGCCAGCCGGTCATTCTCGGCAAGACCGAGCTTGGCGAGGATCGCGGCGGCCGCCGCGCGAACTTCCCCTTGATCGAAGGCGTGCAGCTCGAGGAGACCATAGGCGCGCTCCACGATCTGCATCCCCGGCGTCACCCGCGCCTGTTTGAGCGCCACGTCGGTGAGCGCGTTGATGGCGATCCCGGGCGCGATCTCGACGACCAGTGAGGACTGACCGGCGAGGGGGAGCAGGCCCTGGGAGACCGTCTGCAGAAATCCCGCCAGCTGCGGTTGAAGAACATCGAGGAAAGTGAGCGCGCGCAGCTCCACGTCGGTGAGTATCGCGGATTCGCGCGCCGGCGGCTACCGCTTCGGGGAGCCGCCTTCTTCCATCCTGCTCAGGGCTGTCGCACCCGCTCAGGCTGTCACACCCGCTCAGACTGTCACACCCGCTCAGCTGTCGCGTTCGGCCTTCGGCCTCAGAAGCGTTCGGGCGGAACCCCGAGCTCGCCGCCGGTGTCGTCGTTCTTGATCTTGCAGAGCCCACGCACTTCGACCTGACGGATCCGCTCTCGGGTGAGGTTCAGGATCGCGCCCACCTCTTCCAGCGTGATGCCGCCGCGATCGGCGACGTCCAGCGAGCAGGTCTCCGCCATCTCCCAGACTTCCAGGTGCGGGAAGTTCAGCTTGATGGCGCCCGTCTCGGGGTTCACGTCGAGATAGAGGTGGTGGGAGCACGACACGAACGGGCAGGGACGCGCCATTTGGCTGCAGTGCTCGCGCATCTTCGGCCGGTCGACGTCGTCGGGATAGACGAGCAACTCCGACAGCCGGCGCTCATCACGCGTCAACCGTTTGGGGGCGATGGTCTTCGAACGCACCCGCCCGTCGCGGCCGGCGGAGTGCACCTTGCGGCGAATCCGCGCCACCTCCGGTTGCGGCGCGTCCTCGTCTTCGACGGTGCCAGCGTGCTTGGTGTTCAGATCGTCGCTCTCGTCCAATTCCAATTCATCCATGGGCTCCTCCTCGGTCGGTCGGCTTGGCCACGGGTCAATAAAGGTCGCTCCCGGCGGCCGACGCGCCGCCCGTGGGCGACTCGTCGGCTTGTGCCGAAATTCTTCGTTCCAGGCTGCTAATCAGGCGCACCAGATCTCCGGCGGCGCGCTTGGCCTCGGTGATCTCGCGCTCGAGCTCGCGGCGGCCGTCGGGCTTGACGGCGGGCGCCTTGGCCTCGCGCTCGAACCCGGCGATGAGATCGCGCAGGTCGTTCTCCACCGTCTCGATCTCGTCCTTGAAGCGGACGAACGAGCGCTGGATCTCCTCGATGGTCCGGTCTGCGGCCATCATCCCCTTGACCACGTTCACCCGTCGGACGACGTGCGCCGGATAGAGCCCGCACGACCCCCGGTGCTTCCCTTTGCGCCCCACCCGGACCGAGCGGGGGAGGAGTCCCAGCTGCACGTACTTGCGCAGCGTCGCTTCTGAGAAGCGGATCCCACGCGTCTCGAAGACGTCGACGATCTGGCGCGAGGTGAGGCCGTTCGGCCAGGTGCGCTCGATCTCTTCGATCTCCCGCTCATCGAGCAGTCCGCGGAGTGCGGGAGCCGTCGATGAGAGTGGGCGTTTCATTGTACGGTCTTCAAGCTAATCTATTGAATAGAATCTCCTCAATAGAAAAACGACTGTGAATCTGTTCAGCTCATGCCTCCGACGGCCGACAGCGACTGTTCCCTCACCGTCGGGAGGGCCGCTTAAGACCCTTCCTCCGAGTCTTCTTCTGCGGCCTATACTGCGCGGGAGATGAAGGTCGCCCGGAGCGCCGTCGCTTTCACTGCCGCCGTCTTCGTCGCGTCGGCGCTCTTCGTCGCCGCGCGCAGCGACGGCGCGACCAGCAATCGCGAGCGGCGTTTCTACAGCGCCCGCGCCGGCGTTGGGCTGGAGGTGCCGCCGGGTTGGAGCCTGTCGGCCCACACCGGCTACCTCAACATCCTCTGCTTGCTCGTTCATCCGAGCGGGAGCCGGATCTCGCTGGCCGTGGACGCGGCAGTCACCGCCAGGGACGCTGCCGCGCTCGCCGAGCAAAGCCGCCCCGGCCTCGTCGCACAGGGGATCGAGATCGCCGGCGTGGCCCCGGGGCCGCGGGGCGGGGTCGTCGTCGATGCACGCGCCGCCCGGAGGAACCAGGCGCTGCGCCAGCTCTACCTGGTCCGCACCGTCGAGGGGAGCCCGGCCTGGCGGCAAGCCATCGTGCTCACCTTGACCACCACGCCAGCCGACCTTGCAGCCGCCGGCGCCGCGCTCGACTGGGTGATCGCGCGGCTCGATCTCCAGGCCCCCGTGCGGCCTGACGACAGACACGAGCATCCCGACGGCGGCGGGTGAACGCGAACCCGCGGGCCTAGCTCGTCAGCTTGGCGCCGGCAAAGAGAGGGGGAAGCTCGTCGCGGATGAGGTGGCCGAGCGCCGAAATCCCCTCGCTGCCGAGCATGTCGGCGGGGGCCCGGCCGTAGGGAGCCTGCATGTACTTCCACATCTTCTTCCACCAGCGGACCGGACCGCGATCCGCGCAGCCGAGCCGCCGGTCTCCCGGATCGCAGTAGAACCGCACGTGCATGTGGTCGTCGTGCGGCTCCGAGTCGCTCGGCTCGTGAATGATGTAGGCCGCCCGGGCCAGCAGCGCCGGATCGTCGCCGGCGGCCGCCGCCTCCCGCAAGAGTGAGGCCCCCAGGCTGCGCTGCATGAAGATCCACTGCACTTCCGCGTCGGGATCACTCAGGAGCGCCCGCACGAAGGCCCAGTTCCGCCGCGCATCGAAGCGGTAGCCCGGCACCGGGCGGGCTGGCGGGCGCGCCCCCTGCGGCGGCGACCAGCGAACGGCGCGCCCATCGGCCCCGAAGTGCAACATCGCGTCGGTCAGCCGGGCCGGGCGCCCTTCTCCGTCGAGCGCATAATAGAAAATGTCGACGTCACGGCCGTCCTGGTGCGAGCGGTGCTGGACAGACCCGCCCCCCGAACGATGCGAGAGATCCCCGACGGCCGCGCTGCCACCCGGCGCCTCGCGTTGGACGGTGCGCGCCGCGCGTGCCACAGCCCCAACCAGCGACTCGGTGCCATAGTTCGCGTGCCGCATCCGCCAGGGCGCTGGGACGGCGTATCCGTCACCGTCGAAGGGGAGCACGGCGGGGTGACGGAGCGTCCCGTCACCGCTGGTCCCAAGCGACGCGCTCGAAAAATTCATTGCCAGCGGTCCGGCACAGCCGGCCGCCAAAGCCACAGACAAAAACAGGCAGAGGGGACCGCGGAGCGCAGCCGTACACACCGCCGGTGGCGGGCTCTTCCCGAGCGCCCAGGAGACAGACGGACGGGCCGGCGGATGGTGCGCTCGGGCGCCTGCGGGCGCCGCGTTGTCGGGCATGTTCGCTGCGCTCACCGCCGCCTTCCGGCGACGCCCTCTTAGCCGTAGGCCTTTTCGATCCGTTCCTGATCTTCCTTGCAACGGATGCAGAGCGTGGTCTCCAGCCGCGCTTCCAGACGTTTGATGGAGATCGGCTCGTCGCACTGCTCACACACGCCGAAGCTCCCATCCTTGATCTTCTCGAGCGCGTGATCGATTTTCTGCAGGAACACCTTCTCCCGGCCGCGAAGCCGGAAAGTGAAGGAGTGCAGGTACTCGGACGATGCCAGGTCCATCTCGTCCGGGAGGTCGTCCGAATCGAGCGTCATGTCCTCGTTCAGCGTCCGCTGCGCGTTCCGCAGGATCTCTTTCTTTTTCGCGAGCAGAATGTCGCGAAACCGCTTGAGGTCCTTCTTCTTCAGCCCGGTCCCTTCCATGAACTCCGTCCCCGCGCCCGTGGTGCAGAAGTGCAACTAAAGGCGGCGAAATGGCCCGGTAGGATAGTCCGGCGGCCTACAGTCGTCAAGGTAGTCCCTGGCCTTGACACCTGACGATACGCCAACTTACACTCTCCCACTCGTCAGGCATCTCTGCTGACCTGTATCTCCGCTGACTTGCATATCCACTCACTTGCTCAGCTCCATCAGCCACGTTCCACATTGGAGGCTTCGTCACTACCATGGGCGGTTCCGACAAGCGCAAGCAAAGCCTGTACTTTCCTGAAGAGATGTTGAAAGAGATCCAGGACGAAGCCACCCGGCAAGACCGGTCGCTGTCGTGGATCGTTCAGAAGGCCTGGAAGATCTCCCGCAAAGAGATCATGAAGTACCCGTCCGTGAACGAGTTTCCGGGCGAAGAGGACGAGCGGGGCGCGACCGAGTAGTTTTGGCAGGACGAGATTTTCTGTTGATAGCCGATGCGGTGGCTCCGCTCGGCGAAGGGGTGTCGGCGGTTGGGGCCAGTGGGCTCAGCCGGGCACTCGCGGCGCTCGGTCACCGGGCGACGGTGCTGACGCTTGCGAGCGTCGAGGCAGCCAGCCGCGTGCCGGGCCTGGCCCGACGTCTGCGCACGGTGACCGCCACGGTCGGCACCGAGACGCGCGAGCTCGCCCTCTACGAGGGGCGCGCCCCTCTGAGCGACGCGCGGCTCTTGGTGCTGGCGGGGCCAACCCTGCCGGCGCGTGCAGAAGCGGCGGCAATCTTGGCCGGCGCGACGCGCGTCCTGGCTGCCGACAAGCTGATCGCGCCCGAGGTGGCCATCGGCTGGGGCGAGGCTTCTGCGGCGGCCCTCTCGGCGACGTCGGCCGCGGCACGTCTCTTCGTGTTGCCGACCGGCCGCACGGGCGCGCCGCTCAGCCCGGACGAGGCGGCCATTTTGGGGCCGCTCCTGCTCGGCGACGACTCGGCCTCGCACTCGCTGGTCGCGCTCGGCTGCCTGGGCGCCCACGCCATCATCGCCCCCAGCCCCAGCGCCGCGCGGGCGACGGAGTCCGATCCGGGCCTCGCCTCGCGCCCCTCTGACGAACCGTTCGTCAGTGTGCGATTCGGCTGCGACGATCCCCCCAACGATCCGGCGACCGATCAGGCGCTCCCGGCGCCGTTCAGCGCCAGCAAGCTTTCGCAGAAGGCCGACTGCCGCCGCGCGCTCGCCCGCCGCTGCTCTCTCGCGATAGGACCGCGCACGCTCCTGCTCACGACGGGTCCGCTCGGCCGCGACGCCGGAACAGAGGCGATCCTGGCGGCCATCGAGCGACTGGCGCCGTTCGACCTGGTCACGGTCATCGTGCCGCGCGGCGAGCCGGAAGCGATCGAGCGCGCGCGGCTGCTGGCGCTGCGGCAGCCGGGCCGCGTCGCTCTTCTCTCCGGCAGCGAGCCCGCGGACGAGCGCTTCGCGCGCGGCGCCGCCGATGCGATTCTTCTCGGCGACGATCACGATCGGATCGGGCGCTCGGCCGGTTTGGCCCTGCTCTACGGCACGCTCCCCATCGTCCCCGACGTCGGGGCCAACCACGACTATCTGGTCGACTACGACCCGGCCTCCCGCACCGGCCAGGCGATCCTGTACAGCGCCGACACGCCCTTCGAGATCGAAAGCGGCGTCCGACGCGCTCTGACCCTGCGGGCCGACGGTGATGTCTGGGGGCCGCTGGTGAAGTCGCTGATGGACGGCGCGCCCCGCTGGTCGGCCACCGCCGCGACGCTGGCCGAGATCGTCGAAGAGACGATCGCCTCCGTGCCCGTGGCTGTCTAGGCGCGGGCGGTCGCCAAGGGCCGCCAGGGCCCGCTAGGGTCGGAGGAGCCGGGTGACACGAACGCCCAGCTCCCCGTCGACGTTGACGAGCTCTCCTTCCGCCCAGATCTCGCCGCCCGCGCGCAGCAAAACCGCGCGACTTCGATCGGCAGTCACCGTCAGCACCACGCCCGGCGCCAGCCCCAACACCTCTTCACCCCGAAGTGTGATTCGCGCCAGCTCCGCGACGATCTCGATCGGAGCGGCTGCGAGCGCCGCGGTCGCCATCTGCGTAGGTCCCGTCACGTCCATCGCTTCCTCCTTGCCCTCCTTGCCCTCCTTGACGACGCCGACCTTCCGCCCGTCGGCCGCATCGGTCAATTGAAAATCTCCCGTCAGGACCAGGGCGCCCTGCGGCTCGATCCGCAGGGGCGCCGCGTGCGCCCCCATCGTCAGTCGCGCGCTCCAGTCGGCCTCGGGCGCGAACGCGCCGAAGGCGACTCCGTCGAACACCAACGCGTCGCCCAGGTCGAGCCGGGCCAACTCCGCCGCAGGCAGGTGCGTCGTCGCGATCTCCAGCCGCGCCTCGATCGGCAAGCCAGAGGCACGCTCCCACAAAACGCCCGAGGCCGCGCCTGCGGGCGGTGCCACCGCGTCGCGGGTCGCCGGCAGGTCGAGCCAGAGCACGCCGGCGCCGAACGGACCTTCCACGTTGACCGCGATCGCATGACCCGAGCTTCCCACACTCGATTCGGGCGCCGGCGCGAGGTCGATTGACCACCCGATCGCGTCGAGCAGCGGCGCCAGCAACGCCACCAGCACGCCGCGCTCAGCCGGTCCCAGCGCTCGCGCCGCCGAGAAGACGCCGCGTCCACCGAGCGCAGCGTCGACGAGCCGCGCCGCGAACGGCTGCGCCAAGGAGAGGCGCCCCCGCGCGTTTCCCCGCACAATCGCCAGGACCATTGCCTCCGATGAGGTCGGTGCGCGATCGATCCCGGCGACGACCAGTGAGGCCGCACCGAAGGGAGCGAGCTCCGCTTTCCAGGCGCGAGGAAGCGAGGCCAGCTTCCGGGCGACCGCCCGCGTGGCCCGCGCCTCGGCCGCAGGAACCGGCGGGCAGGTCCGGAGCTCGAACGGCGCCGGCTTCAACGACCGGCCTGCCGGCTGTCGCCCGAACCATCGCGCTCGCCCGATTCGCCGTCGCGACGAGCGTCACGCCGTCCGTCGTTCGGGCCGTCGCTCTCCGACCGGCTGCGGCCGACGGACGACGCCAGCGCGATCCCCTTGTCGCGCAAGCGAAGCCTGATCTCCTCCATCGCCACGAAGAGCGTCTGCCGCGAACCCGCGGTCGGTGTCAAGAGCTGAGCCGTGACCGCCTGCGAGCCGGCCGCCGTCGTCAGCCGGATCTCGGCGCCTGCGAGCGCGCCTGCACCGATGCGAATGCGCGCTTCGGCTGCGGCCCCGGCGTTGCCGATCAGGACGCGATCGACCTTCGGCGCCGCCGCGGACGCGGGCGCCAGCTTGGCCGCCGGGGGTCCCACGCGGAGCGGCTCGGGGTTGAACCAACCTGGACCTCCCGTCAGGGCCGCCGCTTCGGTCGCAGACTCACTGCCGCCCGCGTGCTTGAAGCTGTCGCGAAAGGGCTTGCTCGGCCGGACGCGCCGATGCATCGGGTCCCTGCCCGGGCCACCCAACTCGTCCGTTCGAGCGGCCTGCGCCCCGCCGGTGGTGGTCAAATCACTTACCTGCACGGCTCGGTTATCGACCCGAGGGCGGCAGCAGTTGCGCGCGAATCAATGCTGTTGGGGTATGATTCCGCGAAACCGAGGCCCAAAGGGGCCATCGAATAGGTAGATGAGAGGCGCCGGGCGCTGCATGACGAGATCAGGGGCGCGATGAACTGTCAGGAGCTGATCGAGTTCTGTTTTGACTACATCGAGGGCATGTTGCCCGATGATGAGCAGATCGGCTTTCGTCAACATCTGTCGCGCTGTCCAGACTGCGTGACGTTCTTTGAGACCTACCGAAAGACCCCGGAGCTGACCCGCGAGGCGCTGGCGACGAAGATCCCGTCCTCTGTGCGCGAATCGATCCGCAGCTTCTTGCAGTCGCGTCGCGACCGATAGCGCGCCCGGGGCCGGAGCTCCGCGACCAGTACCGCACCCGCGCCGAGGCTGACGCGCACGACGGCGCGCCTGCGCCGACGCATCCCGGAAGTCGTGCCACACGTCCAGACGCGGGCTCGCCGCGTGATCTAATTTTTGACAGATGTAGTTTTACGACTACTCTGTCCTACATGTACGACACCCTCTCACTCGGCTCCGACAATCGCCGCCTCGCCCAGCGTCTCCGGATGCGGGTCTTCCTGAACGAATACATCGGCGACGACCCCTGCCAGGCGATCGTCCGGGACGTGAGCGAGACCGGGCTGTCCCTGGTGAAGCTGCCCGAGAACAGTCCCCGGCCCGTGGAGGTCGTCACGCTGGAAGTCGAGCTGCCAGGAACGAACGAGACGATCTGGGCCAGCGCCCAGCCCCGGTTCGACGCGCTGAACCCCGGCTACCAGATCTCCGGGCTGCGCTTCGTTTCGATGGCGCGCAAGCACGAGCGCCTGATTCGCGACTATCTCCGCGAGCGGCGCGAGCGCCTCGCCCGCCTGTTCTCCCCTCGCCCCCTTACCGTCAGCCGCTTCGCTTAGCTTTTTTCTTCTCCTCGGTCGGCCTCCGGTGCTGCAATGGTGCGGCGCCGGAGGCCGTTTTTTTAGGGATTCTTGCTACCTTTGAGGTGGTGAGACGTCGGCTGGCATTCGCGGTCGTCCTCGTCGCAGCAGTGGCCGGCGCTGGAGCGGCGCGGGCTGACTGGCAGGTTCATCGCGACGGCTCGCGCGCGCTCGCCGAGCGCGCCGAACAGGCGCTGCGCGATCGGCCGGACGACGACGCGCTGGCGCGGCGGCTGGTCCAGATCGCCGGACGCGAGCGGACGGCCGGATTGCGCGAGCGCTTTAGAGCCCGCGCCGCGGCGTCGACCAGCTATGCGCCAATCGCGGCCTACGCCCAGCTCCTTCTCGCGCTCCGGGACGCGCCCGCCGCGGCGACCGCCTTCGGCGCGGCGTTGCGCCTGTCGCCCGATGCGCCGGCGGCGCTGGCCGGCCGCGCGCGGGCGCTGGCGCTCGCCGGATCCGCCGAAGCGATCGCGGCCTATGAAGCAGCCATCAAACGCGAGGCTCGGCCCCCGGCGCGACGGCGGCTCATCGAAGCGGAGCTGGCGCTCCTTCCTTCCGAGGTTCCCGGCGACGCGGCCGGCGACGGGCCCCGCGCCGATCCAGAGCGGGTCGTCCGGCTCCGCCGCGAGCTCGCGCGCCTCGCGCCGAAGAGCGATGACGCCGCCGAGCAGCTGGCCAATGCGCTCGCGCAGGCGGGGCGACCGGGCGAGGCGGCGGCGATCCTCGAGCAACGAATTCCCCCCCATGGCCGGCTCGCGAAGCTCTCCCTCGTTCTTCGGGCGGCGCGCCTACGTCTCGCGGATCGAGACGCCTCGAATGCGGCGCATGCAGCCGAAACTCTGACCGCGCTGTTGCGCGAGATTCCGCGTGGCGCGACGGAGAGTCGCCGCGCCGCCTGGACCTGTGCGCGAGAGGTGGCGCGCGCGCGCGGTACGCTGGGGGCGCTCGCCGAGGCGATGGCCGAGGCGCCCGGACCGGTCGAATGGGATTCTGTTGGGCCAGATCCGCGAGGAGCTCGGCGATCTCGACGGCGCGCTGGCGGCGACGCAGAAGGCCGAGGCGCTCGCCCCGCGCGATGCCGCGCTCGGCGACCGCCTCTTGCGACTCCTCGATCGGCTCGGCCGCGACGAGGACGCCATCATCGCGGCTCGAGGATCTGGCTCGCCGGCTCCCCTCCGAGATCCGATTTTCGACCGACCTTTGCGAACGACAGTGGCGCCACGGGGACCGCGCGGCCGCGGGCGCCGCTTTCGATCGCGCGTTGGCGCGGTCTTCGCTCCAGCCCACCGCGCTCCAGCCGCTGGCCGAGACCGCCGCACGCTGGGGCGACGACAAGCGGGCGCTCGCGGCCTGGACACGACTCGCCCGTGCGGAGCCGACCAGCGAGGTCGCCATCGTCGGTCTCGGCGAGGCACAGTTCGAGGCGGGCAAGCGGGACGACGCCCGCCGGACCTGGGCCATGGTGCGAACACGGGCCGCGTCGCCGGCGAAGGGGCACCTGCGCCTCGGTGAGCTGTTGTTCGATCACGATCTCTTGAACGACGCGACCGAGGAGGCCCGGCGTGCGGCCGCGGCCGACGGCGCCGACGCCGGTCCTCACCGTCTGCTTGCGCAGATCGACGAGCGACAGCACAAGCTCGACGACGCGGTCGCCGAGTGGCGGCAGGTCCTGACCCTGGCGCAGGCCCCCCTTCCCGAGGCACCTGGCCTACGCCGCGAAGCCCGGACGCGTCTCCTGGCGCTGCTCGGCCGGCAGGGGCGCGGGAAGGTCGAGGCCGAGGTCCGCCGCCTGCGCGATGAGGCGAGCGCGCACCCCGACGCCACCGAAACGGCGATGTTCCTGGCAGAGGCCGAACAGCGTCTGGGCGACGCCCCGGCGGCGACCGAGACCTTGCGGGCGATCGCCGCCCGCGGCGCCGTCGCGACCGACAGCCGGGTGCGCGAGGCCGGGGTCGAAGCCAGGTTCGCTCTCGTGCATCTGCTGAAGCAGAGTGGACAGCTCTCCGAAGCGGCGGCGCAACTTGCCCGCCTCGCCCAACTCGCCCCTGCCCGCGCCAGCGAGGCCGAGCTGCAGATCGCCGACCTCGCGCTCGGGCGCTACGACCAGCCGGGCGCGCTCGCGCACGCCGCCGCCGCGGAGAGCGGCGCCGACGCCCCTCAGCTGCTCCGCATCGCGGAGATCCGCGAGCGAGCGGGGGCCGACACGCTCGCCGCGGCGACCTACCGAAAGGCCATCGCGCGCCACGCGGCGCCGACAGCGGCCTTGGCGCTGGCCCGCGTTCTCGAGCGACAGGGAGACGCGTCAGGGGCCGCCGGCGCGGTCGAGGCGCTGCTGCGCGGTGCTCACGACGACGCGTCGGTTGCGGACGCGTCGCGGCGCGCGCTGGAGCTCGACGAAGCGCTCGGTCGTCTTCCGGATCTGGCAGAGGCGCTCGCCTCGGGCGACGCTCAGGGCGACGCCCGGAAGGAGACACCGGCCCACCGTCGAGCGCTGGTCGACGTGCTCGAGCGCCTGCTGCCCGCGCTCTACCGCGACCCTGCCGCGGACGAGGCGCGCGCCCGCCTCGGCCGGACGGCGCTGCCACCGCTCCTCGAGCTGGTGGTCTCCGCGGACCTCCCGCCGCGAAAGGCGGTCGAGCTGCTGGGGATGCTGGGGAACAGGGACGCGACGCCGGCGCTGGCGCGCATCGCGCGGGGCGGCACCGCGCGGGTCACTGCCAGCGAGCGGGGGGCCGTCAGCGCGCCGCTCGCCCCGCCCTCTGCCGCCGCCATCGACGCGCGCACGGCGGCCCTCGTCGCTCTCGGACGGCTCGGCGATCCGCGCGGGCTCGCGTCCCTCGAGGAGGCGGCGACAGCCGACGCGGTGGCCATCCGGGCCGCGGCCCTCTGGGCCATCGGACGGATCGCCGACCCACACGTCTCCTCGATTTTGGAACGCGCGATCGGGGATCCCCGCCCGGAGATCGAGGCGCTGGCCTGCCTCGGGCTCGGTCGCCACGCCGAGGGGCGGACCGTCACCCTGCTGGCGCGCCTCGGCGCCGATCCGGCGCGGCCGCGTGAGCTGCGGATCGCCGCGACGCTGGCGCTCGGGCACGCGGGGGGCGCTGAGGCCACCGCCGCGCTGCTCCAGAGCCTCGACCGCGGCGACCAAGACCTCTCACGCGCGGCGGCGCTGGCGCTCGCCTGGACACGCGATCCGCGCGCGCTGCCGGCGCTCCTGGCGCGCGCGCTGCTTCCCGGTGAGTTCGCGCTTGCCAGCTCCGAGGTGCCGCTCGCCGCGCTGGCCGCCTGGCAGGCCGGAGGACCACCGCCCGATGAAGCCCGTTCGATCGCCGGGAACGATCTCTCGATCCCCCCCATGTTGACCGCGCTGCTGGAGGCGGCGCCGACGCCCGATCTCACGCCCCTTTGGCGTGCGCACACCGGCGAGATCGACGCGATCCTCTCCGACGCTCTCACGCGCGGTGGAAGCGGACGGCGCGCCGCGCTGGAGGCGCTCGACGCCCGACCCGACGGTCTGGCTCTGGGGCCCCTGACGCCGATGGACGACGTTTCTTCGGCTCCGGAGGCGGCAGTCGCCGCCCGTGAGGTCGCCTGGCCCCTCGCCGACGGGATCACGCCTGCGCTCGACGACCCGGACCGCCGGACCCGCGCCCTCGCGCTGCGCGTGCTCGCCAAGCTCGACGACGAACGGCTGACGCCCGCGCGCCTGGCCGACGCGATCGCCGACGGCTCGCCGGTGCTCCTCGACGCTGCCCTGTCGGCCGCCCAGATCCTCGTTCGGGCCCATCCGGCTCTTGCCGCGCCGATCGCCATCGCGGTGGCCCCGCTCGTCATCGACGATGGCTCGGCAGCCTCATGGAGTGGCCGGCTCGCGGCGGTGGAGCTCCTGGCGTTGCTGGGACCGCCCGGCTTGCCGCCGCTCGATCGCGCGGTCAACGACCGCAACGCGCTGGTGCGGGCGGCGGCGCTCGAGGCCGTCGACCGGGCCCGCCCGAGCGGCCCCAAAGACGGTCCCAGCGACAGTCCAAGAAATGGTCCAAGAAACAGTCCGGGACCGCCCCGCAGCTGATCGGCCCACCCGGGTCTGTTCGCCCCCCAGCCCGGCCCCGCTTGACTTGTGGGCGGCGCGGCCGAAAATGCCGGGATGCTCTGTCCGAACTGCGGCGCGGAAGTCCCCACCGGCAATCGATTTTGCGGAAGCTGCGGCAACAAGATCGACGTCGCGCCCGCCCCCGCCAAGACCATGTTCTTCGGGGCCACCCAGCAGGCCCCCGGACGGGCCAAGCTGACCGTCATCAAGGGGGAGGGAACGGACGGCGTCACTTACCTCTTGAACGCGAACGAGCACATGGCTGGCCGCCTCGAGGGCGCCATCATGTTCCCGGACGACTCGCTGCTCTCTCCCCGGCACTGCAGCTTCATCTACCGCGAAGGCAAGCTGCACGTCGTCGACGAGGGGTCCGTCAACGGAGTGTTCATCCGCATCAAGGCGCCGGTCGACCTCGTCCCCGGAGCGCTGTTCCTCATCGGCGAGCAGCTCCTGCAAATCGAGCCGTCGCCGCCCGACCTCGGCCCGCAGCCAGACGCCGAAGGAACCTACTTTTACGCCAGCCCCAAGCGCCCCTCGAAAATGAAGCTGATCCAGCGCCTTCGGGGCGGCGAGATCGGCATGATCTATCGCTCGCGCAACGATACCATCTCGATCGGCCGCGAAGGAAACGACGTCAACTTCCTCGACGATCCGTTCATCTCGGGCAAGCACGCCCAGATCTCGATGAACGCCGAAGGTCAGATCACCCTCACCGATCTCGGATCGAAGAACGGAACCTTCGTCCGGATCACGGATGAGCTGACGCTCGACCACGGCGACCACGTGTTTTTGGGGCAGCAGCTCCTGCGCGTCGAAATCAGCTGAGGACGCCGGCAGAGGCCCCTCGTCGTGGGCTGGATTTCCGGCTAAAAAGCTCCGGCGACGCCCGCGGGGCGAATTGACGATGGAGGGCCGCCATGTTAGTTGCGATAGGTTTACGGGGGTCTCTGTGATTACCTGCAACCGCTGCGGCAAAGAAAACCAGGACCACTACAAGTTTTGCCTCGGCTGCGGCAGCGAGCTGGCCAGGCCGGTTGCGGCTCCGGCGCCACCCAGCAACGCGCCCTCACAGGCCCAGGCCCCGCAGGCTCAAGGCCCGCAGGCAACCGACGACCGCGATCCGGCCCTCGATAGGACCGTGCTCCCCCCTGCGCCGATGGGCACGGCCGTCGCGGGCGAGCTCCGCACGTCGTCCCCGGCCGTTCCCAAGGCGCGCGGCGGCATCCCCTGGGGCGACTCCCCGAAGATGCCGGCACCCATTCCGTTCCACCTTCCCCCGAACCCGCTTGCCGCTGCGACGCCGCCCCCGCGCGTCACGTCGGGAGCAAACGGCGGCGCCGTGGGTATTCCGGCCGGAGCGACCCCCGCCCCGATGCGGGTGACCGGGGGTCCGCCGCCGGCCGCTGTCCCGGCCGCCGGGGGTAACGAAATCCCGTGCCCGACCTGCGGCAAGATGGTCCAGGCCGGCTTCGCCTTCTGCGGCGCTTGTGGTGGACGCATCGGGCGACAACCGTCGAGCGTCGTCGCCGCGACGGGACCTCGCACCATGTTCATGGCCGGCTCGACCAACGCCGCCGCGCCCGCCGCGATCCCCCGAGGCCGGCTGATCCTGATTCGCCCGGACGGCTCCGAGGGCGGCGCCCATCCGTTGCATGAGGGCGAGAACATCATCGGTCGCGGTCAGGCTCCGCTGTTCGATGCCGACGCCTATCTCTCTCCGCGGCACGCCGAGCTCTCGGTGGGCCCCGAGGGGGTCACCATTCGCGACCTGCAGAGCCTCAACGGCGTCTTCCTGAAGATCTCCGGCGAGGAAGCTCTCGAATCGGGTGACATCTTCCGGATCGGCCAGGAGTTGCTCCGTTTCGAGGTGATCTCGCCACCGCAACCGCTCGAGGATGGTACCGAGATCATGGGGACGCCGAACCCGGGATTCTGGGGTCGACTCTCGGTCATCGTCGGGCGCGATGTCGACGGCTCCGCCTTTCCCCTGTTTGGCGAGTCGATCGTGCTCGGCCGCGAGCGTGGCGACATTCTGTTTCCCGAGGACGGCTACGTCTCCGGGACCCATTCACGGATCGCGCTGCACGACGAGCACGTCTACCTCTCGGACCTCGGCTCGTCGAATGGAACGTTCCTGCGGCTCCGCCACGAGCGCACCGTGCCCACCGGTGCCTTCATGCTGATGGGCCAGCAGCTCTTTCGGCTCGAGTTTCGATAGAGCGGGCGTCGCTCGCTGCGCTCGCTTTGGCCCCCGCGCCCCCGCTCGCTCCGGGCTGGCGAAGCCACCCGCCGCTCGCAGTAGAGTGTAAAGGCCTCTGACTGCGGGGAAGCGCTCTGGCTCCTCGGACTCGGCGCTACTGCTTCTTCTCGACTTCGATCTTGCTGCCTGCGGGGCCCTTCTGGCCGCCGAAGAACGCCTGGCGGGTGTTGTCGCCAGAAGCGGGCTCGACGTAGCGGAAGGCATTTGGAATCTTGAAGGTGCTTCCGTCGTCGAACATCACCGTGACGTCGACGGGGCCCTTCTCGTTCGGCGGCGTCACGACGCGGATCTTACCGGTCGAGGCGATGGTGACCGTCTCGGACTTCTTGTGCCCGAACTTCACCTCGGCCTGAGTCTTCCCCGGCTGAAAGCCTCCGCCGTTGATGGAGACCTCTTCGCCACCGGCAGTGGTGCCCTGCGGCGGTTCGATCGAATCAACTTTAAGCGGCCCGCCACCTTGCGTGCACGCCGCAATCGTAACGAACGCAGCCATGGAAAGGGCAAGACCGAGGACACGCTTCATCGTGTGTTCGCCTCCGAAAGAGAAGGAAGCGACCATAGCCCCCGACGTCAGGTCGGTCAACAGATCATCAACCCCAAGTCCGCGCTGCCCGGCCGAGCTCACCGCCCGGCCGAGCTGATTCGGGGCCCGGTTTTAGACAGACTCTCGCTTGGCCATCGCGCGGCGCATCTTGACCAGCGCCTGCTCCTGCAGCTGCCGCACCCGCTCGCGGGAAAGCCGATACTCGTCGCCAATTTCCTTGAGCGTCCGCTCGCGGTCGTTCACCAGACCGAAGCGCTTACGCAGGATGTCGGCCTCGATCGGCTTCAGCGAGGAGAGAAACTTGAGCATCTCGCTCTGCGTCTCCGTCGATGCCATCTGATCGGGCACCGCCGGTCCCTCGTTTGGATCGACCAGCACGTCGATGAGACGGCGTCCGTCCTCGTCCGAGATGGGCCGATCGAGCGAGACCGGCGTCTCCGACAAGAAGGTCTTCATCTTCTCGAGCTTCTCGGCTTCGATTCCGGTGGCGGCAGCGATCTCTTGCGTGCTTGGCACCCGTTCGAGCTTCGATTGCAGCTCGCGCTGCGATTTCGCGATCCGGTGGTAGGCGTCGATCATGTGGACCGGCAGCCGAACCGCCCGCCCCTTGTCGGCCAAGGCACGGCTGATCGCGTGGCGAATCCACCAGCTCGCATAGGTCGAGAACCGGAAGCCGCGGCGATAGTCGTATCGCTCCACCGCCTTCATGAGGCCGATGTTCCCCTCTTGAATGAGATCGGCGAGCGGCAGGCGGCCGTGGTTGAACCGCCGGGCGATCGACACGACCAACCGAAGGTTCGCCTTGACGAACTCGTTCTTCGCCGCCTTGAGACGGAACGCTTTGCCCCCGACCGCTCTCACGAAGTCGGAGAAAGCCTTCGTCGAGGTAGAGAACGGGACCGTCCCTTCGAAAGGAAGCCCCTGCACGCCCCGGCCGACCCGCTGGATCTCGGTCAGCGCCGCGTCCAGGAAGATCCGATCGATGTCCAGCACCCGCAGCTTGGTTGCCAGCGCGGTCGCCGTCTTCTCGAACCGGCCCCGCTCAGGGATCGACGATTTGTGCCGCGCACGCACCGCCGCAGCCCGGTGTAGCTTCGCCTCTGGCAGTGGCTTGCCGACCTCTCGCTCAACCACGTCGAGGATCCAGTCGGTCCCCGGCGCGAATCCCAGGATTGTCTTCCAGAGCTGGAGCTCCATCTCCTCGATATTCCGGGCTGTCTCGAACTCCTGCTCGGGACGCAGCACGTCCAGCTCCGCCATGTCGCGGAAGTACATCGCCAGGAAGCTGGCTGGCTCTTCGTCGCCGCGAACCTTTTTCTTGGTGGCGCTGACGCTGACCTCCGGAGCTGCCTCTTCTTCCTCTTCTTCCTCGTCCTCTTCTTCCTCGTCCTCTTCAGCTGCGTCGGCGCGGACGCCGGCTGCAACCTCGTCGGTCTCGTCGGTCTCGATTTCGACGCCCGGGGTCGCGCCGAGGGTGCCCTCGACCTCCAGCTCGTCCGGCGACGGCTCTACCGCGGGCAGCCCCATCGCCTCTGCCGACAACGGCACAGTATCGTTGGCTGGGACCGGTCGCGCCGCGGGAACCTTCGCCTTGGCGTCCCGCGCTGGACGGCGCCCCAATGTCGACGCCGGTTTACGGCCCGCCTCGGCCGGACGACCCTTGCGGGCCAGTTTTACTTTGATTCCTCGTGCGCTCATTGTGCTCATCTCCATCGAGCCGCTTCGCGATCCAGACACCCCAGACACCTTGGAACCTGTGAGGGATATACGGACCTGGGGTGAAAAATATTCCGGGTCTGACCGCGCCACGCCTCGTAGACTCAGATGCTTGCGTCGGTGCTTTGGTTGCAAGTTGCGCACGCCCGGCAAGATGGGCAGCGCTGACACAAGCACAATGGCCGCGCAACGGGATTTTCGAGGTGCCGGCGCGACGCGTCAGAGGGGCGAAAATCAGCCTTCGTCGTCGCGCTTTTCCGCCACGATCAGCAGATTGCGGGAAGCGCTGCCAAAAAAATCGCCCCGCGTCGCCAGCCCGCCTGAGACGTCGATCACCCGGAACCCGGCCTGACGCAGCAACCGCCCGATCTCGTGCAGGCTGTAGGCCCGGACCGAGAGCTCCTGCTCCAGCTGCCGACCATCCTCGAAGACGATCGAGCGGTGGGTGTTGATCCGGCTGGTGTGGAAGTTGAAGTCGACCTCCTCCAGAACCACGCACCCGGTCCCTTCCCACCAGACGCGGACCGGTAGATCCGCCACCACGTAGTCGCGATTCAGGATGTCCAGGAGAAGACGGCCCCCCGGCTTGAGGGCGCGCCCGATCCGCTCGGCGACGCGTAGGTTTGTCTCCTCGTCGAAATACCCGAAGGACGTCAACATCGAGTAGGCGCCGTCGAACTGCTTTTCGAACGCCATCTCTCGCATGTCGGCGTGGACGAAGTTCACCGACAGGGAGCGCCGCTGCGCCTCGTCGGCCGCGCGGATCAGGAGCGGCAGGGAGAGATCGAGGCCGGTGACATTGAAGCCGCGCTGCACCAGCTCGATCGCGTGGCGGCCATAGCCGCAACCGACGTCGAGGATCTCCGAGCCGGGCGCCGCCGTGAGCGCCTCCGAGATGAACTCCACCTCGCGCAGCGTCTGATCCGCACGCATGAACGGAAGCGTGCGCAGGTAGTCCTCGTCGAAGACCTCCTCGAACCAGGGCTTCGAACGTTTTGGTCGGCGCGGCCGCTGGGAGAGCGCCTCGGGAAGGATGGGAAGGCCCGGGAGAAGCGGCCCATGGGCCGCCTCATCGACAGGAGGTGGCGGCGCCGGCTTCAGCTCGGGGCCCGGCGTCTTCTCGGGGCCCGGCGTCTTCTCGGGACCCGGCGTCTTGAGAAAGCTGCCGGGGATCGGCGGGGGCGTCGGTGCGGGCGTCACGACGGAACGAGGCGTCGGCGGCGGCGTCGGTGCGGAATCGGCCACGAGGCTCGCCTCGGCGCTCTCTTCGACCTCCAGCTCGTCGGCACCCTGCAGATCGACATCGGTCTCGCTGGCGGGCAGAGGGGTCGGAGCTCCGATCTCGTTCGCCAAATCCGAAGAGGCGGCGCTGCCGTCGCTCCCCATCGCGCGCACTGGAAGCGCGCCTTCGACGTCCGCGCTCGGCGCCTCCACTGGGTCCGGGGACGGAAGCGCAGGTGGGGCGATGGCCGCGGCCACCACCGGGGGTGGAGTCGGTTGCATCTCCTCGGCCGACGGCGACAGGGACGCCGGCTTGGGTTCCGGCGATTGCGCAGCCTTCAGCTCGGGTGGTGGGGTCGGGCCGACGTGAGCGACCTCCGGCGGCGGGGTCAGGGGACCCGAATCGAGGGCGCGGACGGCCGCCGCCTCGGCCGCCAGCGCGGATGCTTCACCGTCCACGGGCGTCGCGCCGAAGGGGCTGTCGGTCAGTGGCGGCGCTCCCGAAGCCTGACCGGAAATACCGCCGTCGACGAGATCGACAGGCGTGGCACCGACCGGAGGTGTCTCCACCGGCGGAGGCGGCGGCGCGGGAGGCGGCGGCGCAGCAGCTTCGCGCTCGATCGCCTCCGGTTCGGCCAATTCGGGCTCAGCCACCATCGGCATGGAGAGCGGGATCCCGGCCGCCGGTGTGCCGCGCGGTTGAGTGGTCGTTCGCCTCCGCACCGAGGGCGTCGAAAAGTCTCCGCTGGCGATCCCGATCGGCCCGCTGCGCTCGCGCGGAACAGCGGATCCCACGCGTGGGCGCCGAGCGCCGGCGACGTTCACGGCCAGCTTGGCGCTCTGGATGTCCTCTGCGGTCGGCGCGGGCGTCGCCTCCTCATCATGAGAGGCGGTCGAGCGAGACGTCTCGTCGTGGGCTTTGGACACGACCATCAGCCTCGCGGCACCGCGGAAACATCGCTCGTCGCCCGGGACCGCCCGATGCCGATGCCCATCTTCATCGCCTCGCCGGGGGCAAAGCTCGCCAGCTCCGCCCGCCCAGGCTCGAACACCGCGATCGTCGTCGAACCGAGATGAAAGATTCCCAGCTCCTCGCCGCGCCGGATAGGCTTCGGGTCGTCATAGCGACGATGGCGGACGGCCGCGCGCGAGAACCGGGCCCGGTGCGTGGCCACGTCGTCATCATACGCCACCGTCACGTGACCGACACCGATTGCCGCCACCATGACGACCGCGCAGAGCCCGCCGCCGTCCATCTCGATGAGCGTCACGAAGCGCTCGTTCCGGACGAACAGGCCCGGCTCCGAGGCGACGCTCTTGGCACCGACCGAGAACAGGCTGCCCGGGATGTGCCGCCACCCGATGACGCGCCCTCCGACGGGCGAATGCACCCGATGATAGTCCTTGGGCGATAGATAGGTGATGAGGTACGCGCCTCCCACGAGGCGCGCCGCGATCTCCTGGTCGCTCAGCAGCTCGGCCAGATCGAACAGGGTCCCCTTCGCCTGGATCAGCTTCCCCTCGGTGGCCAGACCGCACTCGACCACGATTCCATCAGCCGGCGAGACGATCCCCCCCGGCTCGTCGGCGATCGGGCGCGCGCCCGCGCGCAGCCGGCGGGTGAAAAGCTCATCGAAGTCGGCGTAGTCCCCGAGCGGCTTCTCCGCCTCGTCGAGATCGATCCCGTAAGCCCGCGCGAACCGCGACAGCATCATGCCGCGCAGACTTTGGGGGAGCCCGCGGCTCGCCCCCCAGCCAATAGCTTTCGACACGGCGCGTTTGGGGACGATCCGCCACATCGAGCGCCTGGCCCGGTCGCTGAAAGAGAGCCCACCCATGGGAGTTGCGGAGCGTTGGGGGCTTCCGCGGACCTCGAATCTTAGGGCAGCGTCAGTTCCCCGTCAAAGGCTAAGGGGCCGCCCCCATTTCAGGAACGGCCCCTTCTCTCTCGGAAAGCCCCCGGATTCGGCTCAGCCGTGCCGCCTAGGACTCCGCTTAGGTCCCCGAACTCGATCGCGTCGGGCGTAGGCGAGCTTTGCTCGCCGGAGCCCATCGCGGGGGGGTTCGGGAACCCTCCCAGGGTTCCCATGTAGATTCGACCTAATTGTCGAAGTAGAGGGCGAACTCGTAGGGGTGCGGGCGGAGGCGGATGGCGTCCACCTCGTTCTCGCGCTTGTAGTCGAGCCAGGTCGAAATCACGTCGGGCGTGAACACGTCGCCCTTGAGCAGGAAGGCGTGGTCCTTCTCGAGCGCGTTCAACGCTGCGTCGAGCGAGCCGGGCGCCTTGGGAACGTCCTTCGACTCCTCGGGCGACAGCGCGTAGATGTCCTTGTCGAGCGGCTTGCCCGGATCGATCTTGTTCTGGATGCCGTCGAGGCCGGCCATCAGCATCGCGGCGAACGCGATGTACGGGTTGGCGGTCGGGTCGGGGCAGCGGAACTCGAGCCGCTTGGCCTTCGGCGAGCTGCCGCCGATGGGGATACGGACCGACGCCGACCGGTTGCGCGACGAGTAGGCCAGGTTGACCGGCGCCTCGTAGCCCGGCACCAGGCGCTTGTAGCTGTTGGTGCCCGGGTTGGTGATCGCGCAGAGGGCCGGGGCGTGCTTGAGGATGCCGCCGATGTAGTAGAGCGCCATGTCCGACAGGCCCGCGTACTTGTCGCCCGCGAAGAGGTTCTTGTCGTCCTTCCAGATCGACTGGTGGCAGTGCATGCCGGAGCCGTTGTCCCCGAAGATCGGCTTCGGCATGAAGGTCGCGGTCCGCCCGTTGGCGCGCGCGACGTTCTTGACCACGTACTTGTACCACATGGTCCAGTCAGCCATCTTCTTGAGGCTGTTGAACTTCATCGACAGCTCGCACTGGCCGCCCGTCGCGACCTCGTGGTGGAACACCTCGACGGGGATCCCGACCGCCTCCAGCGTCATCGCCATGTCGGCGCGCAGATCGTGCAGCGTGTCGGTCGGCGGGACCGGGAAGTAGCCCCCCTTGTGCGGCGGCTTGTAGCCGAGGTTCGGCCCCTCTTCGCGATCGGTGTTCCAGCGCCCCTCGATCGAATCGACCATGTAGCTGGAACGGTTCGGCCCCTCGGAGTAGCGGACCTCGTCAAACACGAAGAACTCCGGCTCGGGACCGAAGTACGAGGTGTCCCCGATGCCGGTCGACTTGAGGTAAGCCTCGGCCTTGGCCGCGATCGTGCGCGGATCGCGCGAGTAGGGCTGCTTGGTGATCGCGTCGACGATGTCGCAGGTGAGCGACAGCGTCGGCAGCTTCATGAAGGGATCCATCACCGCCGAGCCGGCGTCGGGGATGAAGATCATGTCGGAGGCGTGAATGGGCTGCCAGCCGCGGATCGAGCTGCCGTCGAAGAAGTAGCCGTCCTTGAAGACCTCGACGCCGAGCTTGGAGATCGGCATCGTGGTGTGCTGCCAGATCCCCAGAAGATCGACGAACTTGAAGTCGACCATCTTGGCGCCGCTCTGCTCTGCGAGTTTCAGTGCATCCGCTGGAGTCATTTCAGTTCCCCTGTTCCGTTGTGTTGGTTGGTGGTTCCCGAAAATTCTCCTGCTTCGTCCGAAGCGCGCGAGCAGCGCATTTTTAGCGGCTTTTTACAGGGCGTCTTCGCCCCGCTCACCGGTGCGGATACGAATGGCCTCTTCGACGGGAGTCACGAAAATCTTGCCGTCACCGATGCGGCCGGTGCGGGCGACGGACATGATCGCTTCCACGACGTCACGGACGATATCGTCTTTGACGACGATCTCGATGCGAACCTTGGGGACGAAATCTACGACGTAAGCCGAGCCGCGGTAGACCTCTTTTTTACCGCCGGTCCGGCCGAAGCCCTTGACCTCGTAAACTGTCATTCCCTGAACGCCGACCTCGCGAAGACGATCCTTCACATCGTCCAGCTTGAACGGCTTGATGATGGCCTCGATCTTCTTCATTTGTTCACGCTAGCGCGGCAATGTTTCGAGCCCGTTTCGCAACAGTTAAATCGTCGTAACCCTGGGCAGTCAAGCGGAAACGGCGCGATCGATCGTGCCGTTTTCAACCGACGCGGAGGGCGCCAACGAGCTCGCGCACGTCGCTGACTCCGTCGGCGCGCAGGCGCTCGGCGAGATCGCGGACGATGTGGCCCGAGGCGTCCGGGTCGACGAAGCTTTGCGTCCCGATCTGCACGGTGCTGGCACCGGCGAGGAAGAATTCAATGGCGTCCGTGGCGTCCTGAATGCCCCCGATGCCGGAGATCGGCAGCGGCACGCCGGCCCGCTTCACCTGATAGACCATCCGCAGCGCGATCGGCTTGATGGCCGGGCCCGACAGGCCGCCGAAGATCGTGGCGATCTTCGGTTTCCGCGTGCGGGCGTCGATCGCCATCCCGGTGATCGTATTGATGATGGAGAGGCCGTCAGCCCCCCCATCGGCGCACGCCTTGGCGAGCGAGACGATGTCCGAGGTGTTGGGCGTCAGCTTGATCCAGAGGGGCTTCTTGATCACCTCGCGGCAGGCGCGCACGAGGTCGCGAAGCACGCGCGGATCGGTCCCGAACTCGATCCCGCCCGCCTTGATGTTCGGACAGGAGACGTTCATCTCCAGCCCGTCGACGCCCTCGAGGCGGTCGAGGCGCGCCCCACAGTCGACGTATTCGTCGAACGTGGCACCGAAGAAGTTCACCAGCACGCGCGTCCCGCACCCGCGCAGGTAAGGCAACTTGTCGCGCTCGAATCCCTCGACCCCCACGTTCTCGAGGCCGATCGAGTTGAGCATGCCGGACGCCGTCTCGCAGATGCGCGGCGTGGCGTTCCCGAACCGGGGCTTGGGCGAGATCCCCTTGGTGACGAGGCCCCCGAGCGCACCGAGGTCGGTGAGCTGCTCGAACTCCTTGCCGTAGCCGAACGTCCCCGATGCGGTCAACACCGGGTTCCGAAAGGCGATTCCGCCTGTCTCGATCGCCAGACTGACCGTGCTCATGCCGGGCAGGCCGCAGGCGCGACGGGCGGCTTCTGGTCGACGTCGAGCACGTCGGCGGCGTCGAAGACGGGACCGTTGCTGCAGACGTAGCGGTAGGGGCGCGACCGCGCCGGGATCGCGCAGCCGAGACAGACGCCAATCCCGCAGGCCATCTGCTCTTCGAGCGAGATGAAGCAGGGGACGTTCTGGTCGCGCGCCTGCCTGGCGATCGCCCACAGCATCCCATTCGGGCCGCACCCCATCACCCGCACCGACTTTCCGCGGTGGTGGGCGAGCCGGGCTTCGAGCGCCCGGGTGACCAGACCCTTGTCGCCGACGGCGCCGTTCTCGGTGGTCAGGAAGAGGGCGAGGCCCATCGTTTCCATCTCACGCAGGAGAACCAGATCGGGCGCGCCGCGTCCCCCATAGATCATTTCGGATCGGTCAACCTGGCCACGCTCTGCGGCCAGCGCCGCCTGCATGAACATCGGGGGAAGCCCCACCCCGCCGGCGACCAGGAGGTCGATCGTATCCGCGCGGGGCTCCGGGAAGGTGGTGCCGAGCGGACCCAAAATGTCGATTTCTGCTCCAGGCAGCGCGCGCTCAAGCAGAGCGGTACCTCGACCGACCGTTTTAGCCAGAATCTCGGCTCGGCCGCCCGGTCCAACCGACATCAAAGAGAACGCCCGGGGGAGCAGGGGGTCACGCCCCCAAGCCCCTCGAATCATTACGAATTGACCTGGCCGGGCAGAAGCGAGCGACTCGCAGCCCACGAGCTGCAAAATGAAGTAACCGCCTCCAAGTACCCGGTTTTCCGAGATTTTTGCCTGGAAGTAACGCACGAGCTCTGAGGACGTCTTTCTACCTCGAACCGGCTGGAATTGCCCTCTTATTCTTGCAGGGCCTCCAGACCTGTGTTAGTGACCGAACTCTAAAGGGGCGCCGCCAATGGACTTCATGTTCGAGGACGAGGTCGACGAAGTCGGGTCGGACGTCGAGGCATATTGCCCCAAGTGCAAGGGCGATACCACGCACGTCGTCATCTCGAAGTACGAGGACGAGATCCGCCGGGTGCAGTGCAACCCGTGTGGGGACGTCCATTCGTTCCGCAAACCGCGGGGCGATGTCGAAGATGATGTTCCCGAGCCAATCGCGGCCAAGAAGCGCGCGATGATGAAGAAGCTCACCTTCGATGAGTTCTTCGCCAAGCACAGCGACAAGAACGCGAAGCCTTACGAGTTTCGTGAGCACTATCACGAGAACGTGATCGTGACGCACCCCAAGTTCGGCAAGGGCTTCATCTCGGAGATCCTGTCCGACAGCAAGGCCGAGGTGACGTTCAAGGATTCTCGGCGCGTCCTGGTTCACAACCGGAAAGACATGCCGGGTCTGCCACTCGCCGCGGAAGGCGACGGGCACCCCTCGGACACGAAGGTCAGCAAAAACGGCAAGCTGACCGGAAAAGGGACCGGCAAGGTCGCTCCGACCAAGGCCGAAGTTCCCGCGAAAGACGCCCGCAAGGCTGCTCCGCCGCCACCCCCGCCCGCCAAGCCCGCCGCCAAGGGAGCCGGGGGCAGTCCGGCCAAGCCGGCGCCCCCCGCCCGGTCGCCCAAGGCGGCCGTCAAGACCGCTCCGGCTGCCAAGGCGGCCAAACGGACGACGAAGCCTGCCCGTCCGGCCAGGGCGGCGGCCCCCCGCCCGCGTGCCGCTGCCAAGCGCCCCGCCAAAGCGGCCAAGCGCGGCAAGAAGTAACGATCTCCTGGATCGGCTGGGGCGTCCCCCCGAGGGCCACGGCGCCGGGCGCTCCTCTGGCTACTTGACGAGAAACACGTAGAGATCGTAGAGGGCGTGCGTGTACACGGCGATGGCGAAGCCGCGGTACCAGAACAGCAGGCCGAAGCAGAGCCCGGCGAGCACGCGGAAGGTGAAGATCCCGGCGTGCAGCGGGTCGCCGTAGGGCGGAATGTGGTGCATCGCCGAAAAGAGAACGGCTGAGAGCAGGAGCGCGAGCACGAACGCGAGCCAGCGCCGCAGGCCGAACACCCGGTCGAACAGCACCACCAGCCCCGAAAGGATGCCGAGGCGGAACACGGTCTCCTCGTAGACCCCTGCGCCGAGCGACATCACGATGCGGGTGCCGAACCCCTGTTGCGCCACGAAGCCTCCGACGCCGCCTCCGGCGCCGCCTCCCGCCAGCTGCGGCGAGATCCCCAGCCCGCGCGTCATCACGAACACGATGAGAGACCCCATGGTCAGCGCGTAGATCGCGCTTTCGACCAGCACGGGGACGATGAGCTTCGGATCGAAGCGCTGCTTGTGGCGAAGCACCGCCACCGCGATGGCGAATCCCACCGTCACGGCGAAGGTGTAGGCGAGGTAGCTCCCGCGCGCCAGGCCCAGGTTCTTGAACAGGAACACCGTCAGGAAGTCGGCGCCGTTCAGGACCGGAAGCGTGAAGAGGACGCCGATCTGGTAGATGAGAAAAAGCGGGAACACCAGCACGAGGCTGGTGAGCAGGTTGCGGGGGTCGTGCGCCGTCCCTCCGATCTTGCCGCGCGGTTTGCCGGGCGCTTTCTTCACGACCGCCCTCATCGGCCGCGCCTGGTGTGACGCTCGGTGGGGTGGCCGGACTTCTTGTCCAGCTCGGTGATGGCGTCCGTCAGCTCCTGCTTCATGCAGCCGATGTTCGTCCCCCCCCAGCTGATGGGGCCCATCCGCCGGGCGCGCAGCCCCCGCAGGGTGGGAAGGGCGCGCGCGTCACCCAGCTTGCGCAGCTTCTCGACCCAGTCCTTCTTCTCGTCGCAGGTGGGCGCCTTGCGCAGCTCGAGCATGTCCAGCGAGACGCGGTCGATCCGCTTTTCCTCGTCGAGGTCGACGAGCGCGGCGGCCGCCCGTCGTCGCCGCGTCAAATCGCTCCCCTCGTTCGCGACCTTGCCGAGGAGGTCGGCCGCCGGATCGCCGACGTGGTCGATGAGCAGGGTGAGCGCCGCGTCGTCCAGCTTGGGATCGGCCAGCATCGCGTCGACGTGACCGAGCAGCACCGGATCGCCGCGGAAACCCGGGTCGAGCGCGATCGCCGCCGCGTAGTCGTCGAGGGCTTCCTGGTGTTTGTCCTGGGCGTAGGACACGCGCCCCAACATATAGCGCACCCGCGCGTCCTTGGGCCGCGAGGTGACCATCGTCTCCAGCGCCACCCTGGCCGCCGTGGTGTTGTCGTCCTCCAGCCAGGCCTCCACCTTCTTCATCTCGGCGGCGAGATCGGGCGGCGGCGGCGCCGGCTGCACGGGCCGGACCGCCAGCGCGGAGACCCCCACTCGATGATGCGCGAGCCGGCGCTTGATGGTGAGCCCTCCGACCGCGACCACGAGCAGGGCGAGCGCGACGGGCAGCGCGCGCGGCCGGCGCCCCCTCGGAGGCAGCTCCGTCTGCGCGAGCGTCGCGCCGCCGGCGAACTCGTCGTCGCGCTGACTCTCGACCTCGGCGTCGTCGAGCGCCTGCATGAACGCGGCGGCGGTGGCGAACCGGTTGTCGCGCGACTTCTCCATCGCCTGCAGCACGGCCTGCTCGAGCGGCACCGGGAGATCGACGGTGGGGCTCACGTCGCGGACCCGCGGCGGGGCATGCGCGAGGTGCATGGAGATGATCTTGACCTTGTCCTCCGACTCGAACGGCCGCCGGCCCGCCAGCATCTCGTAGAGGATCACGCCGGCGGCGTAGATGTCGGCGCGGGCGTCGACCGCCTCGCCGAGCGCCTGCTCCGGCGAGAGGTACTCGGGCGTGCCGAAGATGACGCCGGCCTGGGTCAGCGCCTGCCCGCCGCTCTGAGGCTCGGTCACCTTGGCGATGCCGAAGTCGAGGATCTTGACGAAGTCGCGCTGGCCGTCGCGTTCGACCAGCATGATGTTCTCCGGCTTGAGATCGCGGTGCACGACGCCGGCCGCGTGCGCGTGGTCGAGCCCGCGGAGGATCTGGCGCTCGATCGCCAGCGCGCGTTCGAGGCGCATCGGACCGGCGGCGATCGCCGCCCCCAGGGAGGTCCCGGCCAGGAACTCCATGGCGAGAAAGAGCGACCCGTCGCCGGTCCGGCCGAAGTCGGTCGTCGTGATGATGTTGGGGTGGTCGAGCCGGCTGGCCGATTCGGCCTCGCGCTCGAACCGGCGGGCGAACTCCTCCTTGCCCGACAGCTCCGGCAGGAGGACCTTGATCGCCAGATCGCGGCGCATCATCGTGTGCTCGGCGCGGTAGACGGCCCCCATCCCGCCCACCCCGATGCGGCTCACGATCCGATAGCGCTCGCCGACGATGGTGCCGATGAAGGGATCGGTCACGGGCGCCCCGCAGCGGGCGCAGAAGGTGTCCTCCAGCTGGACCTCGCCGGAGCAGCCGACGCAGCCCGCCACTTAGCGCCCCCCCTGCTCGGCCCGGGCCGCGCGCGCCACGGTCGGCGTCGCCGGCGCGTCGGGTCGCACCACCGCGATCGTCTCGCGCTTGGGATCGATGAACCGCCGCGCCACGCGCGCGACCTCGGGGGCGGTCACCCGCGCCAGCGCGGCCGGGAGTTGGCGGTACGTCATGAGCGGAAGACCGTACGCCTCGTCGGTCGCGAGCGCATCAGCGATCGCGGCTTGCCTGCGCAACGCGAGCGCGCGCAGGCCGCCAAGTCGGCGCGCGGCGCGCTCCACCTCGGCCGCGGCGACGCCGTTCGCGGCGACCCCGGCGAGCGCGGCACGGAGCGCTGCGACGGCGGCGTCGACGCTGGCCGGGGCGCAGGCGATGGTGACGGCCAGCTCGCCCGGATCGACGCCGGTCGCGGCGGAGGCCCCGAATCGGTAGACGTTCGGCGTCGCCGCCAACCCGCGCTCGACCGGACCACCCCGGGCGCTCAACACCTCGGCGAGCACCTCGAGCGCGGCCCGATCGGCGTCGCGCACCGGGGCGCCAGGGTAGCCGAGCACGATCTCGGCGACGTCCCTGTTGGTGCCGTGAAACAGCGCCACCGGCTCGGTGTGGGCCGGCTCGGGCGGCGGTTCCGGCGGTGGCGGGCCGGCGGCGGCGTCGGCGAACAGGGCCGTCAAGGTCGCCACGGCCTCTGCCGGATCGACGTCGCCCACGACCGAGACGACCAGACGTGAAACCGGATAGTGACGGCGGTAGTGATCGAGGAGGCGGACGCGCCCGAGCGCCGCCAGCGAAGCGGCGCTCCCCAGCGGATCGAGCCGAAAGGGATGTCCGGGCCAGAGCGCCTCGCGAAACAGACGCCGGGCCGCCCCCGCCGGATCGGCGTCGGCGACCCGCGCCCGATCGACGACGACGCGCCGGCTGCCATCGACCTCGCCCGCGGGGAAGCTCGGGCGCAAGAGGCAGTCGGCCAGGAGCCCGAGGCCCCGCGACCAGGTGCCGGGCAAAAATTGCCCCCGCAGCCCGAAGTGGCCGCGATCCGAGAAGCCGGCCAGCGTCCCGCCGAGGCCCTGCACCTCGGCTGCGATCTGCGGCGCCGCGCGGGTGCGCGTCCCGCGATCGAGCAGCGCCGCGATGAGCGCACCGGCGCCGTTCGAGGCGGCGTCCTCGGCCCGGGCCCCGCCGGCCCAGGCCGCCTCGACGGCGACCATCGGCGCGGCCCGATCGCGCAGCACGAGGATGCGCACCCCCGACGGCGCGACCGCGCGGACGACATCGCCCCCGCCCTCCCCCTCGGCCACCGCCGCGCCCTGGGGCACCTTGTCGTGCCGCGCCGCCGCCCCGCTGACCATCGCCTCCAACCGGGCCGACTCGGCCGAGGCTGCGGCGGGCGCGACACCTGGATCGAGGACGGCCAGCGTGAGGGCCTCGGGCCGCAGCAGCCTGGCCGCGGCCGCGCGCAGCGCCGGCGGATCGATCGCCTCGAGGCTCTCGCGGTAGCGACGGTCGTCGTCGTCGTCGTCCGCGATGGCGGAGGCGAACCCGAGCCGCCGCGCCCGCCCCTCGACGCCGTCGGCGGCGCGGCCGAGATCGCTCTGCAGGAGCCCCCGGACGCGGCCGAGCTCGTCGGCCGGGACCTGGTCGCGCCCGAGCCGCAGGGCCTCGTCGATCGCCCCCTGCGCGGCCGGCTCGATCCGCTGCGGCGTCGGCGACAGCATCAGCTCGAGCAGCGTGGCGCCGCGCGCTCGAAAGGTCAGCCCGTGCACGGCCGTGACCACCTGCCGGTTGTCGCCGAGCTCGCGCGCGAGGCGCGCGTCGCTGCCGCGGGTCAGCAGCGCGGCGATCAGATCGAGCGCGGCGGCATCCTCCGGGCGTGGCGCCGCCACCCGGAATCCGAGCGCCACTTGCGTCTCGAGGCCCGACGCCGTCGACAGCAGCGCGCGCGGCGCCGGCGCGGGGTTGGCAGCCGCGACGGCATGCACGGCAGGACGCCCGCCGCGGGGAACGGTCGCGAACGCGCGGGCCACTGCATCGCGCGCGGTGCGCGCGGCGACATCTCCCACCACGACGACCGTCAGGTTCGCGCCCAGGTAGGTCTCGGCGAAATGGGCTGCCAGCGCGTCTCGGGTGAGCGCCTCGACGGCCTCCGGCTTACCGAGCAGCGGACGGCCGTGAGCGTCGCCTGCAAAGGCGCCCGCGCGCAAGAGCTCGCTCGCCGCGCGGGCCGGATCGATCGCGTCGCGGGCGATCTCGGCGACCACCAGCTTCTTCGTCCGCGCGAGCTCCGCCGCATCGAAGGTCGGCGCCGTGAGCGCATCTGCCAGGACGTCGAGGCCGACATCGAGAAACGGAGCGGCCACCGTCGCCTGGTAGACCGTCTCGTCGAGCCCGGTCCAGGCAGAGACGGTCCCGCCCACGGCCTCGATCTCGCGCTCGCCCGCGCCCGGGGCGCGACGACGCGTCCCGCGAAAGACGAGGTGCTCGTAGAGATGCGCCGCGCCGGCGAGCGCGGGGGGATCGTCCGCCGCTCCCGAGGCGACCCAGACCTGCACGGCGACGACCGGCGCGGCGTGGTTCTCCTCGACGATGACACGGACGCCGTTGTCGAGCCGCACCTCGGCGCGTGTCCGGGGACCACCCATCATCATGGGAATCGTGGCCGTCGCCCCTTCGGCCATGGTTCCGGGGGCAGCGGGCTGACTGGTCTTCCCGGCGCCCCCGAGCGAGCGGCAACCCCCGAGAGGAACCACGAAGAGCAACGACGCGAAGGGGAGCGCCGCGTGAGCGAGCGACACGGATTCCACGAGCGGCTGGAGGTTACCACCAATATCGGGGCGCGCGACGCGCAGCGACCTGGCTCTCGAGACGACGTACGGGAGCGACGGGCGAAGGGCTTGCAAAGCTGAGTGCCCGGTTCCGTGCCATGGTTGTAGTCTCGGGGACGATGAAGCGACGGGCGTTCTTGCGGGGGGCTAGCGCAGCGGGAGGAGCGGCGTTCGCTTCGCGGCTCTGGCGTCCGGCTGAGGCAGCGCGTCCGAGCGCGCTCGATCGCCTGCCGGAGGGGCGGATTGCGGTGGCGGCGCGCGTGGCTGCCGCGGACGCCACCGGCGGCGGCCCCGGCGAGCTGATGCTTGGCCGTGGCCTCTCGGCGCGGCGCGAGCTGGCTGACGGCACGCTCGCGCTGCGGGCGGCGCCGGTCGCCGGGAGCCACGACGCGGTCGAGCTCCTGGTCACGTTTCGCGCCAAGCCGCGCGCCCCCATCGGCACCGTCAGCCTGGCGCTCGATCTCGACGCCTGGTCGCGCGACAACTACGTGATGCTCCCGGGCGCCTGCTACGCCGGCAATCGGTTCGAGTCGCGCTTCGTCGGCTACCCCCCTCTACTGACGGAGCCGGCCGACATCGGACCGCACGTCCCACCGATCGTCACCGATATTCCGAGACTCAACCTCCACCGCGGACCTTCGCGGCTGGAGATTGCCGCGGCCGATCTGGCGACGCCGGCCGTGGCGGTCTTCCTGCCAGCCGAGAAGCTCGGCCTCGTCCTGCTCGTCGATCTCGGCGACCTCCGTCGGGCGGACCGGGCTCTCCGTCGCCGAGAGCGACGACCGCACGCGCGCGTCGATTGCCGCCTCGACGCCGTTCGTGCAGCGAGGGGCACCGCGCCGAGGGGGCACCGGGGCCGCGCGAGCGACCGCTCCCGCCCAAGCCCGGCGCCTC
The DNA here is from genome assembly GCA_963819375.1 of uncultured Pseudomonadota bacterium. Taxonomy (GTDB): domain Bacteria; phylum Myxococcota_A; class Polyangia; order Fen-1088; family Fen-1088; genus JADGRB01. Next base: position 2,231,623 of record CAWFVU010000002.1, read on the forward strand.
GATCACGCTCCGCGCGCGCCTCCATCTCTTCGACTGCGAGGAGATCGGGCAGCTCACCGAGCGGCTGTTCGCCCTGCGCAAGGCGCTCACCGGCCCGACGGCCCACGCGCACACGCTGCCATTTTCGGCGGCGTTCGCCGCGCACGAGGCGCGGGTCAACGCGCGCTTCGTGGAGAAGCAGGGCTTCTTCGCGCTCGGCGCGCGCGACAGCGCCTATTCAATCTGGCAGACCGGCTGGTGCGGCGGCTTCGGGCAGACGCTCCCCCTGCTCGCGGCGGGCGGAAAGCAGTCACGCGCGCGCGCGCTGCAGACCATCAGCTTCGTCGTCGAAGGCGGACAGGCCCCCTCCGGTTTCTTTCACGGCGTCTGCGACGGCAAGACCTGGTACGACGACGGCTTCACGGCCCCTCTGCCACCTGCGCCCGCCGACGCCTGGCCGCCGCGGGCGCCGCCCTATCAGTCACCCGCGCTGGCACCTGGTCCGGCGCAGTGCCGACGCGCTCGCGTTGTTGGTGAAGCAGCTCGCGCTTCTGGATCGGCAGGCGCTGGCCGCGCCCCCCTCGGGCCGGAGCGCCGAGCCGCCCACGGCGCCGGTCGATCCCGCCTGGGCGAGCTCGGCCAGGCGCTGCGCCGACGCGCTCGCCCGCTTGTGGGGGCGGCATCGACAGTTCGGGCAGTTCGTCGACATCGCCAGCGGCGAGCTGATCGTGGGCGGCTCCACGTCGGCGGCGATGGCGCCCGCCGCCCTCGCGCACGCCGCGGCCTACTTCAAGGAGCCGAGCTACCTCGAGATTGCCGAGGAGTCGGCGCTGCACTACTTCGAGCGCTTCGTGCAGGTGGGCCTCACCTGCGGCGGCCCGGGCGACGCGCTCCAGTGTCCCGACAGCGAATCGGCGGCCGCGCTGCTGGAGTCGTTCGTCACCCTCTATGAGGCGACGCGCGACCGGGCCTGGATTGCGCGCGCCCGCGCGGCGGCGCATCTGCTCGCGAGCTGGGTCATCTCGTACGATGCGCCGCCGGCCGGCCGCGGCTGCCCGCCACCTGGCTCGGTCCGCGCGACGGGAGCCGTCTTCACGGACGCGCAGAACCGCCGGGGCGCGCCGGGATACGTCCTCTCGTCGGGCGCCGCGCTGTTTCGACTCTACCGGGCGACCGGCGAGGTCGCGCTGCTCGAGCTCCTGCGCGACACCGCCCACAACCTGTCGCAATACCTTCCCCGCGCCGACGGCGCCGGCTGGCCCGCCGCGGCCGGAGGGCGTGACTCGCGCGACTGCTCGCGCGCCGACAGCTCCGATTGGCTCACCGAGAACGGCAGCGTGGTGCCGGCCACGGGCCTCTACGACGCGATTGCCCTCCTCACCTACACGGAGCTCCCGGGCGTCTACGCGCAGATGGACGCGGGCTTCGTGTTTGCCTTCGATGACGTCGAGGCGCGGGTGAAGGAGCGCCTCGCCGGCCGGCTGGTGGTCGCCTTGCGGAACCAGACGGCGATCGAAGCGACCGTGCGTCTTTACGCCGAGAGCGCCGACGAGGCCGCCCTCCCGCTGCGCGCCGACGCCATCGTCGACGCGCCGACCGCGGTCGTGCCGCCCGGAGCGACCGTCGAGGTCGCGATGCCGCCGTTGACCGCGCGCCGCTGACATCGCGACCTCTGCTAAGATTTCGCCGTGGCCACGGGCGGTCTTCTGTCGGTGCGGCTCGGGCAAGTTCGACGGCGGCTGCGCCTCCACGCGGCGCTCGAAGGGGGCGTCGCCGGGGCGGCGCTGGCGATGCTCGCCTTGGCGCTCGCCGTGGCCCTCGCCCGCGGACGTGGCGGCGCACCGGGCGCCGAGGTGGTCACGGTGTTGATTCTCCTTGGCACCGCCGCCGGCGCGATCGCGCGCGGCGCGCGGCGGATCCCGCTCGCGCGCTGCGCCCGGCTCGCGGACGCGGCGCTCGACGGTCAGGATCGGTTGCTGTCGGCGCTCTACCTCGACACGGACGCTCCGTCGCCGTTTGCGCGCGCGCTGGTGGCAGACGCGGTTCGGCGGGCGGCCGTCTTGTTGCCGAAGGCCGCGGTCCCCGCGCGTCGTCCGGCCGGGCTGCCGGCGCTGGGGCTCGCGACGCTGGCGCTGGCCGGGGCGGCGCTGTTTCCCGCTCCCTCGCGCGCCGCCCGGGTCCCCGCGGCGGTGCCCAAACCAGAGCGCCGCGCGCCGATCCCCGTCGGGGCGCTCGACGCCGAGCGCGAGGTGGCGCGCGCAGCGGCCGAGGCGGCGGCCCGGCTCGGCGACGCGCGGCTGGCGGCGCTGGCGGCCGACTTCGAGCGGGCGCTGCGCCGGCTCGCCAGCGGGACGCTGAGCGATCCCGCGGCGCTCGATCTCCTGCGCACGCTGGAGGCGCGCGCGGCCGAGGCGGCACGGGCAGCGAAGCGCGACGGTCAGGCGGCGGAGGCAGCCGCACGGGCGCTGGAGGCGAGCGCCGAGACGCGCGCCGCCGGACAGGCCCTGGGAAAAACCGGGGCGGGCGCCGGCGACGACGAGCGGGCGTCCGCCGCGCTTGGCGCCAGCGCGGCGGCTCATCCCGTCGAGACGGCGCGCGCGCTGGCCTCGGCGGCTGCGGAGCTGGCTGGCGCGGCGGGCAAGGAGGGCGCGGCCGACGACGGGACCGACGCGAAGGAGAGGCCCCGACGCCTTTCACGCGACGATTCGAGCGCGAAGAGCGCGCCTGAGCCGACCGCGCGCGACAGGCACGATCCCGAATCACGGCACCTGGAACAGCTCCGGCGCGATCTCGACGACGCCGCATCGGCCTGCCGCGCCGGCGCTCCAGGCTGTCGGCAACGCGCCGAGGAGCGGGCGCGCGATCTGGCGCAGCTCGGCCGACAAGGAGGCGCGCGAGAGTCACTGCAACGGCTTCAGCGCTCCGCCGAGCAGCTCCGCGCCCGCGTCAGCCGCGGCGAGCTCGGCGACGGCGACGCGCAGGCCATGCGCAGCTTCGGGCGCGCCGCAAAGGGGAAGGGAGCGGCGCCGGGCGAGGGCGGGAGCGCCAGCGCTGAAGCTGGCGCGCAGGATCGCGAAGAGACGGGATCGAGCGGCGCGAACCACCCCGGGGATGGCGCCGACGGTGAAGGTGACGACGCGCCTGAAAGCAGGGGCGGCGCAGAGACCGCCGCCGCATCGGCCGCGATGGCCGCGGAGGGTGGCGGCGCGTCCCAGGACGAATCCGGGAGCGGCAACGGGATCGGACACCAGCCGGGGGGGGAGCCGCTCGGCGCGCGCCGTCGCGACGCGCCGGAGCCTGGAACCGAAACCGGTGACGACGTTCCGCTTCCCGACGGCGCCGGACCCGGACGCGCCGAGGTGATCGGCACCGCCGCGGGGCGCGGCTTTGCCAGCCCCGGCTATGCGCGCACGTTCAGCGATTACGCGTCGGTGGTCGAAGACGCGCTCGGCGCGACTGCAGTTCCCGAAGGAAAGCGCTATCTGGTGCGCCGCTACTTCGATCTCATCCGCCCGCGCCCGCCCGCGCGCGCCCCGGGGAGCACCAGGTGAGCGCCTCGCGCCCGGACGAGGTCGAGCTCGGCACCGAGGCCGTCACCGCCGCCGTTGCCGCGTTCCGGGCGGACCTCGATCGATTGCTGTCCGAGATCGGCCGCCGGCTGGTCGGCCAGACCGAGGTCGTCGGCGCCGTGGCCTCGGCGCTGCTGGCGGGCGGTCACGTGCTCGTCGAAGGGGTCCCTGGCCTCGGCAAGACGCTGCTGGTGCGGACCGCAGCGGCGGCCATGGAGCTGACGCTTCTCGCGCGTGCAGTTCACGCCCGATCTCATGCCCGCCGACGTCATCGGGACCAACCTCATCGTCGACGACGCCGGCGGGCGGCGGTTCGAGTTCCAGAAGGGGCCGATCTTCGCGCACGTCGTGCTGGCCGACGAGATCAACCGCGCCACGCCCAAGACGCAGTCGGCGCTGCTGGAGGCGATGCAGGAGCAGTCGGTCACCGTCGGCAAACAGACCTACGCGCTGCCGCCGCCGTTCTTCGTTCTCGCCACGCAGAACCCGATCGAGATGGAGGGGACCTACCCGCTCCCCGAGGCGCAGCTCGATCGCTTCCTCTTCAAGCTGCGGGTCGCTGCCCCCGAGCGGCGCCGAGCTGCACGCAGATCCTCGACCGCACCACCGGCGCCCCCGAGGAGGCGACCCGCGTCGTGCTCGGGCGCGAGCGCCTGCTGGAGATGCGCGGGCTCGTCCGGCAGGTGCCGGTGGCGCGGCCGATCCAGGACTTCGTCGTGCGGCTCGTCGAGGCGACGGATCCGGCGCGCTCGCCGCTCGGCGAGGTCACGCGCTTCGTCCGCTACGGCAGCTCGCCGCGCGGCGCGCAGGCGTTGATCCTGGGGGCCAAGATCGAGGCGCTGCGGGCGGGCCGCTTCGCCCCGTCCTTCGCCGACGTCCGGCGGGTGGCGATCCCCGCGCTGCGCCACCGGGTGCTGCTCAACTTCGACGGCGAGGCCGAGGGGATCACCCCTGACGCCTTGCTCGAAAAGCTGCTGGCGACCGCTGCCGGAGATGCCGTGACCGCGGTGACCGAAAACGCTGCGGGGGCCGGCGGCGCCGCGCGGGCCGACGGGCCGATCGGAGGCCGGTTCGACGACCGCTTCCTGCGCAAGCTCGAGTCGCTGGCGCTGACGATTCGCCGCACGACGGCCGGCCGGTCGCACGGGATGCGGCGCAGCCGCCGCGTCGGCGCCGGCCTCGAGTTCGCCGACCACCGCGACTACGTCCCGGGCGACGATCTGCGGTACCTCGACTGGAACCTCTACGGCCGGCTGGAGCGCCGGGCGCTGCGGCTCTACGAGGAGGACGAGGACCTGTCGATCGACGTGCTCGTCGACGCCAGCGCCTCGATGGCGATGGGGCGACCGCCCAAGCTCGATCTGGCGTTCCAGATCGGCGCCGCCCTGGCCTACGTCGGCCTCTCCAACCTCGACCGCGTCGCGGTGACGGCGCTCGGCGCCGAGGCTGCCGGGCCGCCACCGGCGCGCGGCAAGGCCCGCATCCTGCCGATCCTCCGTTATCTCGACGTCGTTCGCCCACCGCAGCGGACGTCACGGCCATCGCTGGCGGCAGCCGTGCGCGAGTTCCTGTCGCGGCGGCGCGGCCGGAGGCGCGGGTTGGTGGCGCTCGTCTCCGATTTCTACGACCCGGCGGGGGCACGCGCCGCGCTGGAGCTCGTCCGGCGGCAACCGCCTCGAAGCGATCGCCGTTCAGATCTCCGCGCCCGACGAGCTGCGCCCGCAGCTGCGCGGCGACCTGCAGCTCTGCGACGCCGAGACGGGCGAGGTGCGCGAGCTGACCATCTCGCCGCGGGCGCTGGCCGACTACGCGCGACGGCACGCGGCGCTGCTGCGCGAGCTCGGCGGCTATTGCCGCGAGCGCGCCATCCCCTGCTTCACGCGTCGAGCTCCGACCAGCCGTTCGACGCCGTCGTGCTGCGGATGTTCCGGGCCGGCGGGCTCCTCGGCTGAGGCGGCGCGATGAATCTGGCAGGAGGCCTCGCAGGGGTCATCGCTGGCGCGTCGGGCGCGCTGCCGACGACGGCGGCCGCCGTCATCGGCGTCGCCGGCGCGACGGCGATCACCGCGCTCTATCTGTTGCGGCTGCGGCGGCGCCGGGTGGTCGTCGCGTTTGCGCCGCTCTGGCTGGGCGCGGCTGGCGCTGAGCGCGCCGCCCGCCGCACCCGCCGGCTGCGCCACTGGCTGTCGCTCGCCCTGGCGTTGAGCCTCTTTGCGGCGATCCTGCTGGGCGCGGTCGATCTGCGGCGGGGAACGGTCGAAGAGGGCGCCGTCGATGGGGCTGGGCGCAGCCTGCAGGGCGGCCGCAGCCTGATCCTGCTGATCGATCGGTCGGCGTCGATGTCGGCGACTGACGAAGCGGGCTCGCGCCTCGCCGCCGCTCGACGGCGTGCGGAGGAGATCATCGGGGGCCTCACCCCGGCGGACCGCGCGCTGGTGGCGTCGTTCGCCGCCGACGCGACCGCGGAGAGCGGCTTCGAGTCCGATCCGCGCCGCCTCGCGCGGGCCATCGCCGCCGTGGCGCCCAGCGACGAGCCCGGCGATCTGCAGCGCGCGCTGGCGTTCGCCGCCGCGATCCTCCGTGGCCGTCCGCGTCCCGACGGTGGTGCTGGTGAGCGACGGCGGCTTCACCGACGACGCGCGCCGCCTCGCGCCCGTCGACCCCGACGGCCGCGCGCTCGACATCCGCTACGCGCCTGTCGGCCGGCGCGCCGACAACGTCGGCATCCTGTCGCTGGCGGCGCGGCGCATCCCCGCCGATCCCGGCGCCGTCGAGACCGCCCTCGTCGTGCAGAGCTTCCGCTCGGCCTCCGCCACCGTCGGAGTCGAGGTCACGAGCGGCGGCGCGATCGTCGAGAAGGTCGCGCTGACGCTCGCCCCCGACGAGCGCCGTCGGCTGACGCTCCCCAACCTCTTCGCGCCCGACGCGCGCATCGAGGCGCGCCTCACTGGCGCGGATGACCTGGCGGTCGACGATCGTGCGGCGGCGACCATTCCGCCGCTGCCGCGCCGCCGGATCCTGCGCGTCGGCGGCGCCGACCTCTATCTCGACGGCGCGCTCCTCGGTCTCGGGCGCACGGTGCACGTCGATCGCCTTGCGGCGGCCGACGCCGATCGCGCCGCCGCCCGCGCCCGCGACTACGACCTCGTCGTCTTCGACGGCGTGACCCCCTCCACGGCCCCGACGGCCGGGCGCTTTCTCTACTTCGACCCGCAGGGGCCCGGCAGCCCGTTCGCGGCCGCAGAGAGGCACGCCCGGTGCGGGATCCGGTGCTCGACCCGGCGTCGCTCCGTCGCGATCACCCGCTGCTGCGCCAGCTGGATCTCACCGACGTCAACGTCGCCGAGGCGCACCGGTTGGCGCTCGGGCCCGGCGACGTCGCGCTGGCCGCCTCGTTCGACGTCCCCCTGATCGTTGCGCGCGAGCGCCCTGGCCTGCGCATCGCGGCGCTGGCCTTCGACCCGCGCCGCTCGGACCTGCCGATGCGCCCGGCGTTCCCGCTGCTGGTCGCCAACGCACTCGCCTGGGCGGCGCGCGACGAGGCCGACGCCGCCGTCGATCCGAGCGCCACGGTGCGCGATGCGCGCGAGTCGGACACGACGCCCGTTCGCGCGCTGGCGCTCGGCGGGCGCGTCCTGGCGCCGCCCGATCCGCCCGCCCGACCTTTGCGCGCGAAAGTCGACAGCTGGGCGCTGATCTTGGCGGCCGCGCTGCTGCTGTTCGACTGGCTCAGCTACCACCGGCGGTGGACCACATGACGACCCTCGCCTCTGGCGCACGCCTGGGGTTCGAGCGACCGGCCTGGCTGCTGTTGCTCCTGGCGGCACCGGCGCTGTTCGTGCTGCTCCGACGCTCGCTGGCCGATTTTTCGCAGGGGCAGCTGGCGCTGCAGGCGGCGCTGCGCACGCTGGTCCTGGCCGGCGTGGCCGCGGCGCTGGCCGGGCCGGAGCTCCGGCGGCCCGCGCGTGCGCTCTCGGTCGTGGCGCTGGCCGACGTTTCGGACAGCGTGTCCGACGACGCGCTCGCGTTCGAACGCGCTTCCCTCTCGGCGCTGGCCCGTGCCGCCGCCGAACGTGGAGATCGGCCGCCGCGGATCGTCCGCTTCGCCGCCCGCCCCGAGGAGGTCGTCTCCAGCGAGACGACGAACGTCGCGCTGTCGCGTTTCCCGCCGCCTGGCGGCGCGGCGACCGACCCCGCGCTGGCGGTCGGCCTGGGCGCCGGGCTGGTCGACGCCACCGCCGTCCCGAGGCTGCTGCTCCTCTCGGACGGGCTCGCCACCCATGGCGATCTCGAGGGCGCAGCCGCACGCCTCGGGGGGCGCGCGCTCCCGATCTTCGCGCTTCCCCTCCCTGCGCCGGCCGCCGGCGACGTGGCGGTGGCGGAGCTCTCCGCGCCCGTCGAGGTCCGCCCGCGGGTTCCGTTCCGCGTCGAGGTGCGGGTCGTCGCCGACCGCCCGACCGACGCGCACCTGCGCCTCGAAGGGGGCGGCGCGACGGTCGACGCGCCGGACCGGGCGCTCGCGCTGCCGGCCGGCGCGACGACCGTCAGTTACCAGGTGCGCGTCGCCGAGCCAGGGACGGCGGTCCTCCGCGCTCACGTTCAGGCGTCATCCGATCGCCATCCAGAGAACGACGAAGGTGTCGTGGCGATCGCCACCGAACGCGACCCGCACCGCGTCCTCTGTCTGGAAGGGACGCCGGGCGCGGCCGCCTCGTTCGCGCACGCGCTCGCCGCCCAAGGGATCGCCACTGACGTCCGCTCCGCCCGGGCGAGCGGGGCCGGTGACCTCGCCCGCCATGACCTCGTGGTTCTGGCCGACGTGCCGCGGGCCGCGCTCTCGGATGGGGCGATCGGGGCGCTGGAATCGTTCGTCCGCGGCGGCGGGGGACTCCTCGTGGCGGGCGGCACGCAGAGCTTCGGCCCCGGTGGCTACCTCGGGACGCGCCTCGCGACGCTCCTGCCCCTGCGGCTCGACGTCCCCGATCGGCAGGAGGAGGCCGCGCTGGCGCTGGCGCTGGTGATCGACAAGTCCGGCTCGATGGCCGGCGAGAAGCTGGACCTGACCAAGCAGGCCGCGCGCGCGACGGCCGACGCGCTGCCCCCCTCCGATCAGCTCGCCGTGGTGGTGTTCGACAGCCAATCGCAGCCGGTGGTGCAGCTTCAGCGCGCAGCCAACCGGCAGCGGATCGCCAACGACATCGGCCGCATCCAGGCCAGCGGCGGGACCAACATCCTGGCCGGCCTGCGCGAGGCGGTCGAGGAGCTGCTGCCGGCGCGGGCGCGCAAGAAGCACATCATTCTGCTCTCCGACGGACAGTCGCCCTATGACGAGATCCCCGATCTGGTCGACGCGGCGAGCGCCGCCCGCATCACCATCTCCGCGATCGGCGTCGGCGACGGCGCCGATCAGACGATGCTCAAGATGATCGCCGAGCGCGGCGGCGGGCGCTTCTACCAGACGCGCGATCCGGCCAGCATCCCGCGCATCTTCTCGCGCGAGACCTCCGATCTCGACGATCAGCTGATCGTCCAGCGACCGACCTCCGTTCGCGTCGCCAAGCGGATCGCCGCCTTTGCCGGCGTCGACCTTTCGCACGCGCCGCCGCTCGGGGGATACGTGGTGACCCGGCCGCGCGCCGAGGCCGAGCTGGTGCTGGCGACGGCCGACGGCGCGCCGCTGCTGGCCCGCTGGCAGCTCGGGCTCGGCCAGGTGGCCGCCTGGACCAGCGATCTCGGCGCCCGCTGGGGGGCGGACTGGGCGCGCTGGGCGCCGTTCGACAAGCTCTGGGCGCAGCTGGCCCGCGCCACCATGCGAAAGGGGGCCGCCAGCCACTTCGCGATCCGCAGCGCGCGCGCCGGCGATCGCGTCTCCGTGGCGGTCGACGCGATCGGCGCCGACGACGCCTTCCTGAGCGGCCTCGACGGCCGCGTCGAGATCACCAGCGTCGGGGCCGGTGGAGAGGCCGCACCCGCCCGCTCACTGCTGCTCGCCGAGACCGCGCCCGGCCGCTACGAGGTCGGCTTTCGCCCCGACATCGACGCCGGGGCACTCCTCTTCGCAGCCACGCTCCGCGCGCCCGGCCCCGACGGTGCGGTGGTCGCCGACGCCAGCGGCCGGCTCACCCTCCCCTTCGCGGCAGAGCTGACGCCCCGGCCGCCCACGTCGACCGAAGGGGCGGCCGCGCTGGCCCGCGCGGCAAACGCCAGCGGGGGGCGTGTGGTCCATGACGCGATCGAGGCGCTCGATCCAGGCGGCGACCGGCGAGAAACCGAGCAGCCCCTGCGCACGCCGGTCCTGCTGATCACGCTGACGCTGTTCGTCGCAGATGTCGCGCTCCGGCGGATCCGTCTCCCCTCGCCGGCGCGGGACCATTGACTCCCGACGGTAATTTTGGCATGAACCCCCTTCACTCTTCGGGGCGTGGCGCAGCCTGGTAGCGCGTTCGGTTCGGGACCGAAAGGTCGGAGGTTCAAATCCTCTCGCCCCGACAACTCTAAGTCCGCGTAGAGCCTTTCCAACGGCTCCGCGGCGGGTGCGACGGTGGGTGGGCCTTTGGGGGGTCGGGTAGTAAATGGGTAGTAAACGGAGCCGCTGAGGCGCGGCTCAACGCGCGTGGCGGCGGGTAGCGGCGGCTCCGAGGCGCCACCCGCCGCGAGCAGGGTCCGCTGCTCTGAGCTCGATCCCGCGGGGCTGGCGACGCCGTCGCCAGGCTCGGCTGGGGCTGGCCCGAAGCTGAGGCGCTCCATCTCCTTCTTGAGGTAGCGTCGCCCGCAGGTGCCCGTAGACCTCGGTCGTGATGCGCGGGTCCTGGTGGCGCATGATCCGCTGGACCGCCGCCAGGTCGGCGCCCTTCATGAGCAGCAGCGACGCCGTCGTGTGGCGGAGGTGGTGGAACCGGATCTTCCGCACCTGCCCGACCGGGAACAGCTTGAAGTCGCACTTCGGGCAGCGGCGCGGGTTCGCGTCGGCAGCCGGCCTCCTGGTGGCCGCAGCCCTGGCGCCGGCACTTGTGGACGTAGCCAGTTACCAGGCCCGCCCGGCGCATCGCCCGCCGGAGCACGTGCTCGAGCGCCGTGTGCTTCGGCAGCATCTTCCCGTCGCTCGTCCGGGAAGACCAGCTCCGAGGGCGAGGCGGCGATCGCCCGCTTCAGGTACGACGAGCAGCTCGCTGTTGATCGGGACCGCCTCGACGCGGCCGCCCTTCGGGATGTCCCGCTCGTGCGACCGGCTCGACCAGGATCAGGCCGGCGTGAAATCGACGTCCGACTTCTGCAGCGCGAATAGCTCGCCCTTCCGCATCCCGGTGTAGAGCGCGGTCGCGAACAGCGGCTTCCACTTCGGCCTCAGCGACGCGAGCAGCGGCGGAACCTCGTGCGGCCGCAGGTAGTCCGGTAGCCGCTTCACGACCTTCCGCTTCGGCACGTCGGCCACCGGGTTCGGCCGCGGGAACTTCTCCATCCGGCGCGCCATGGTGAAGGCCCGGCTCAGATAGCCGCGCAGGTGGTTCACGCTCCGCGCGCTGAGAACGTGCTCCTTCTCGGTCAGGAACAGGTCGACCTTCCCTGGCGTGACATCGGCGAGCCGGCAGCTTCCCGAGCGCCGACCCGATGATGTGCTTGCGGATGCTGGACGCACCCGTGTCGGACGCCGCCCGCTGGAGAAACTTCTCGATCCACCACTCCATGAGCTCGTCGACGGTGCCGCCGCCGTCGTCGAGGTCCGGCTGCTCGAGGCCGCGGCGCTGCCGCTCGTATCGCTGCTCCATTTCGACGGCGAGCCGCTTCGCCTCCGTCTTGGTCGTGGCGGTCGAGGCCGAAGCACCGGCGGTGCCCGTCGGCGTCGGTGACCTGGAGGTACCAGGTGTCGCGCTTTCGGTAGACCGACGCCACGGTTAGGTTCCCCCCGCGGCGGTGTCTCGGTCGTGGCGTTCCCGCCCCTGCACGAGGGTCAGCATCGCTCTGTGCCCCCCACAGTCAACCGTTCTTTCCCGACGGAGAAGCCGGGAACGCCAGCACCTTTGGCGGCTGCACCTCGCCGCGGGCGAATGCGCGGACGACGTCCGGATCGAAGCGGATCAGGCCGCCGACGTGCAGGCATGGCAGCAGGCCCGATTCCGCTCGTTGGTAGACCCAGGACCGGCTCACCTTCAGGTAGCGGGCGGCGTCGTTCGCGTCCCAGAGTTCGTCGGCACCGTCGGCCGGGGCATCCTTCGCGTTCGTCATCGCGGACCTCCGGAAGGAAAAGGCGGCCAGCGATGGACGGATGTGACAGTCGCGACTACGAGGTCGCGGCCGTCTCCGCAACGGCGGTCACGTCAGGCTTCCCACCGTCACCGGAATCACGGCTCCCGCCAACGGAAGGTGCAGCCACGTGGATATCGCTTTCGTCGGGTGCGCTTTCGCGGCGGCGTCCGCGTAGCATCCCAATTGTCCCGCCACGGCATTGGCCCTAGCGGCGGCCGCAGCAAGACCAAAGCTTTTGTGGTCGACCACTGCAATCGAGTCATCTGTTTCGACGATCAAGTCGGCTGTGCCCAGAGCCACAGTTCCCGTATCAAGGCGAAGGCCAAGAGGCCATTCGGTCCGAATCACGCAGGCGTCACCAAAGTGAGTCTTTACCCATCGCCAGAGTCGATCGGCGAGTTCGATCAACTCGCTGGTGCTCATGGAGCCGGCCACCGCATGGCGCTCCACCAATCCCGTAGCGACTGCGATGCGCTCGGCGGACGATCGCCGCGGGTCGTCCGCCGCAAAGAACTCGTGCACCGCCTGGCCGAGCGCCTCCGCCGCCACGGTGCCTCGAAACGTGATCGGCGGGCCGAGCGTCACCGGACTCCCCATTTGACATGCTCGATCCGGAGCGGACGATGGCACAAGGTACGCAGCTGGATACTCGACCGCCGCCCTCCCCGTTCGCAGGTTGCCCTCGTGAGGGGCGAGTGAGGCAGGCTCCGTCGGTTGGTGTGGACTAACCTGCAACCCGAACGTGTGGCCCGCCCACGTCGCACTTACCACCCCGGGCGCGGCCACCCCAGGATCGGAAATCATGCCCGGGTCGATCTCCGTGAACGTGCTCATTAGGCCGCTGACCAGCTTGCCTTGCTGGGCTGCGAAGACGAGTCGGTCTCTCGCACGCGTCCAGCCGACGTACAACAGTCGCAAGGCTTCGTGCTGACCTTGGGTGACGACCTGCCGAAAGGCAGCGCTCTGAGAATAGGCGTCCTTGACCGGGCCATTCTGGTTCGACGTTGTGTAGGGGTTGGGCCAGAAGTGGATCCAGCGGCCGCCGAGAGGATCGCTGACGTCGAACGTTGAACGGTCCGTCAACACATGGACTCCATAGGCCTGCGGTTGACGAACAGATTCGAGACCGTAGAGAACCACGATGGGCCACTCGAGCCCCTTCGCCGCGTGCCACGTCGAGACGGTCACGGCCTCGTCAGCGCCGACGCGCGCGGTGGTGTCGCTACGCGATTTGGCCCACATCCCGCCCTCGACCAAGGTGGTCAGGTAGGAAAGGAAGCCAACGGTGGATGGAGCATCGCCGCCGGCCAGGCGTTCCTTGCAGTACCGAGATGCGCGGGCCCGTAGGGCATCTAGGTTGGCGATGCGCTGGAGACCGTTGCCCCACCCGACGCAGAGCCGGCGCAGCTCGACGACATCGATAAGGGCGTCAACAACTCCCAAAACGTCCAGGTCCTCGACTTGCTGTCTCAGCGCGAGCACCGCCGCGACTGGAGCACTGCTCGTTAGGCGTTCGCGAACCTCTGGGTCGAGGACCTTTTCGACGAAGGCGGCGGCGTCTTCCGGATTGTCGACGATCCGAACGAGAGTCGCCGCAGCTAGGCTGTCCCGGGGATCGATCCACAACTGAAGCGAGGCCAGCAGAACCTGCGCTTCCGCCGACGCGAGCAGACCAACCCGAGCCACAACTGATTGCACGCCCAGCTTGCCCAATTCCTCCGACACCAGCAGGCATTGGTCGTTTGTCCGACACAGAATCGCAATGTCTTGCGCCAGCGCAGTACGATAGCTTCGAGTTTCCCGATCCCATACTGAGGGCCGCCCTTCGAGGAGCTCGCGGGCACCCGCCGCCACGGCCTGTGCCAAGGCGGACTTGTTGAGGCGATCCTGGCTGGACAGGGGCCAATGCATCACAGCTGGCCCGAGATCCTCACTGTCTGGCCTCTCCGCAATCAGGCGTACCCGCTCCTCAGGCATTGCCTGACTCTTCGCAAATGCGCGCGCGAAAATCGCGTTGGTCACCTCGACCAACGCGGGACGACTCCGGTAGGAGGTGGAGAGGGTTTCCACTGGCGAGCGACGCGAGACCGCATCCATAGCCGCAGACACCAAGTCGGGATCCCTCGACGGGCTGACGAGAGACTCGATTGCAGCGTCCATGAGCGCAGGATCGGTGCCTCGGAATCCGAAGATCGCCTGCTTCGGATCGCCGACCCAAACAGATTGTGCGGCCACCCCGGCCAGTTTCAGAAAGATCGCGAGCTGCAACGGGCTCGTGTCCTGGAACTCATCTACCAACACCAAATCCAACTGGCCTCTTAGCATCGCGACGATATCCGGGCGATCCAACAGCTGCAGCGCGAGGACCTCTTGGTCTACAAAGTCGAGCAAGCCGCGCTCGCGCTTCAAGGCCTGGTAGGCGGACAGACCCCGTGCCGCGACATCGAACATCAGGCCGATCAGGTGGTGCAGGTCATCTCGCAAGCGCGGGTGACCGAGATGTAAAGCCGCCGCAGCGCGGACCGGGCCCGCATCAGCCAAAGCCTTCTTGGCCGGCACCTTTGTGCACAGGCTTGCCCAATCCCCCCACCGTAACCGACCGCGAGTGAGGTCGCGTTCGCACTCACGGAGGAACGAACAGTACTCCTGTGTGGTCTTGGTGGTGTCGATCCCTCCGCTGATCGCGGCCAGGGCCGCGCCAATCGCGTCTCGAAGGCCCGCGTCGACGAACTCAGCGCTGGTGTTGGGGGGACCAAGACATTCGTCGAGTGACGCGATGGAGCGCTGTGCGGACGCTGCCAGGCCTTCTGAATCGATGCCGTTCGCGCGCGCTGCCTCCACAAGGCGTCGGATCTCGTAGTGCCAGTCGAAACTGTGGTCGAACTTCCCACTAAATCCCTGCAACTGATCGGACACCTCGTCGCTGACCACCGAAGCGAGGGCGCGTTTCAACTCCAGCTCGGCCCCTGCTTCGTCAAGGACCCGCAGCTCGGGCGAGAGCCCCAGTTCGAACGAAAAATCCGTAACCAGCGAACCGCACACCGCGTTCACAGTCCCGATGCGTGCTGTCAGCAGAGCCTGGGCCGCACTCGCGCGACCGCTCCGAAGCAGTCGGGTTCGCGCCCGGTTTTGTAGCTCGGCCGCCGCCTGCCTAGTGAAGGTCGTCGCTAGGATTGCTTCCGGGCGGGCCGCGGCGCTACTCACCGCCTGATCCAGGAGTTCGGCCAATCGGGTCGTCTTCCCGGTTCCTGCGCTCGCGGTGATGATGCGAATGTTCACAACGCACCCCCGCGCCCACACAGGGCGGCGAACGAACAATACTGACAGGGGGGCGACAGTTGGAGAGCCGTCGGTGAAAAGACAGGGTCGAGGTCTCCGACGGCCCCCACGGCCTCCAGGTGACCTGCAGAAAGTTCGACTCTCCGCCGCTGAATCGACGATACCGCGGCCGACCACACCTGATGGGACGCATGCTGACCCTGCAGATCCGCTTCCGGCCCCAGCAGACCGCCTGGCTCAGCCAGGACGTCTTGAGTCTGCAGGACGAAGTAGGCCGTTTCGGGACGTCGGCCGTCAACTTCACGCATGGCCGCGTAGGCAGCCAGCTGCATCGCGGTCCCTGACTGGAGGCGCTCCGCATTCCGGCGCTTGCCCCACTTCAAGTCGAGCACGATTGCCGGGCGATCCCAGACCACGTCCAGTCTCCCCTCGATCGTCAACCCCAGGGCGACCGTTCGTCCTGAGACTTCCGTCTCGACGGTTTTGGTTCCGTGCCTATCCGCAAGGCGGGCCAGCTCGCGGGCGGACTCCACCACCGCTCGCCTCAATGTGGCGCGGCCAGCCTGGTACTGAGGGAGGGCAAGTACTTCGCACAAATCCGCGATCTGTTCGTCGAAGTACGCTGCGGCGAGCATAGCTGCCTTGTCCGGGTCAGTAGGCTCCCGTACTAGAACGTGCTCCAGAAAGCGGTGGGCCAACGTCCCGAAGAGTAGCGGGCCAGGTCGCTGAGCACCGACCGATAGCCCCGACCTCAGACGAGCCCGACGATCAAGAGCCCAGGCCAGCGAGCAGCCGAGCAGGCGTTCGAGACTGGAGAGCGACTCGACTTCTCCCAGGACCAGCGGCGCGCCGATCGTGACAATCGGAGATGCCTTTACCAAGGGCCGTCGCGGAATAAGCGTGGTCCTGGCCGCGGCCGGGTGAAGAAGATGTCCTCGTTCCAACCTACTGGCATTCCGAAGGTCGTCGAGGGAAGCGGTGAGCTCGTCCCACAGAGGATGCGGGTGATTGGTGTCGCCGGCGTCGCCCGTATTGGCACACGCCATGACGAGTGATTGCTGAGCTTGAGTCAGCGGCCGCCTCCAGGCCCGAGACTCGATCGCCATCGATAACGAGGCGTCCGGCGGTTCCGCACCGGACGTTCGAAGCCCGTTCTGCTCTTCCAGGCTCAAGAAGAGGCGTTCGGGACGCGGAGCGGCGTCCCTGGAAAAGTTCCACCACACGATACTGCGCGCGGGCCCAAGAATCGCCCCAGGACGGCTGACGTGGGCCAGTCCCAATTGTGCGGCTTGCCACGGCCACGCCACTTCGCCCAGGTCCTCCCACAAACGACGTAGCTCGTCGCGAGAAAATGCCTTACCACCGACGAGATCGATCGCCTCGGCTAGGGCACGGGTCTGATCCACGACCTCGATCAGAGACGGAGCGTGAATGGCGCGATCCCGCGCCCATTTCTGAAGGGCGCCCAAACGCCCTCGGACCGCGGAGACCGGCAGGGCCTCCGTTCGAGCGCATACAGGCATGAGCAGGTCAGATATCCGGCGCTCAACGCCCGCACGCCTCGCCTCCTCGGTGTGTTCGAGGCCTTTGGCAAGTGCCTCCTTCCAGTCAGCCGTACGCCGCCCAGGGACCCTCTGCAACGCCGAGATGAGACCAGCCGCCATCGATCGGGGGATCGGGCCAGGCTCCATCACGATAAGCGCATGAAGATCGTCGATATCCATCGGGTGGAAAGCGGCCTCCAGCACGAGCGGAAGCAGTCGAGACGACGCCGTTGGCGCGATGTTGGTTCCGCTCCGTGGCAGGCCATGTCGGACGAGAGCGCCTTCCAACACTGCGTCGGCACCGATGATGACCACCCCCTCAAGGCTGTCGCATGCAGCTAGGGCGGCGGCAACCTCGTCCGCGAGCTCCAGAGGGCCGTGGCGCCGGAGAAGGCAAAGCCGTCCGTCACCAGCCGGCTCGAACGGAGAGGAGCGTGCATCCGCCAGGTCGCCGAGGGCCGGCGCCGCCTCGAGCTGCCGCTCTTCTATCGACACCCCTGCGCGCTGCATAGAGTGAAAGACGGCCCTCCACGCCGGCGGCAAATTGTCGAGCGTCGTGTAGCTGATCAAGGCGTCGATGCCAACAGCACGGCCAGCAAGCGCCCCGCTGATGGCCCTTAGCCGATCCGGAATCCCCGGGGACGCTCCCTCCACGGCATCGTGTAAGCCAGCAAAACGCGGGGAGAGCGGTTGGCCTCGCCACCCCCACATACAAAGGAGATCCCGGTCCCGCAGCAACCGTTTGGTGGCACCGAGAGGATCCACGTCGAACGCGGACCGCCAATAACCGGACCTGGCCTTTAACAGTGCTGCCAGACGGCAAGCTCGTTGAAGCGGTTTGTCGTACCCACCCCCGAGGCCAAGTCGAGTCTCGAGCAGGTCCAGGAGACCCAAAGGGCCGACCCAGGTCCCCCCGAACACATAGTCCTGCCGCGCCAGTGGTCCCGCCCACCCCGCTCCGTCTAATGCCGCGTCGAAAGTGACCTTCAAGGGTTTCGTTCTTCCTGTGTTCCGGCGCTACACCGAACCAGATACGAGCTGTTCCAGCAATGCGACTTCGAGCCGAACCTGGCCTGCCTCACGATCGCAGCGCAGGACCTGGTGCTGACCGGCATTCAACCGTTCCTGGACCTCCGCCAGGACGCCTTGAATCCGGTACGCCGGGAAGCCGAGCGCTTGAGCGACTGATGGTAACGGTGCGCTGCCACCTTCTACAATTAAGAGCGTGACCAAGGGCATCACGAGACGTTCCCATGTGTCGTCGGTGCGGGCAGAGGCAAAGTAGGACGCCCGACGAAGACTTTTCACCAGCTCTGGCTCGCGTTTGGCGGAGGTCATACTGGCGGAGGAATAGTCGGCCTTATGGTCGCCGGCTTTAGGCTGCGGCAGGGTTAGTGAGGGCGAAGCAACCGCGAGACTCTGGTCCGCCTCGACTATTGCCCATGGAATGGGTTGCGGCCGCTCTGTGGGAACCGCGTCCGCGCGGCGACTGAGTGGTCGGGCCACTGCAGCCTCGACTCCGCGGACAAGCTCCTGCTGGGCTGTTAGTGGATTTCGAAGCCAGTCCGCAGTCCAGGTGCCGACCCGCCGCCACCCGAAGGTGTCCAGCATCTGCGGAAAGACGCGGGTCCGCTCACGGAAGTCCGCCGCGTATGTCGTCTGGTCAACGTTTCCGTCGCACTCGACGACACACGCATAGGAACCGGGCGTGTTGGGGTGCACGACGGCAATTGGTAGTTCGATGTTCTGGGCACCGACGTCGGCCTCCACCCTCAAGCCGTGCCGGGTCAGTTCCTCCGTCAGATGCTCCGTGCTCCGTTGCCGCTTCAACGGCGCTGACCGCGCCGGGATTGCACCTCGTGCGCTTCTACCGAATGCAAAAGCCAGATACTCGTGAAGCACACGAACGCCGCGCTGGGACGTGTCCTTTACCTCGACCTGTTCGGGCCTCATCGAGCTGAACAGAACCATCTGATACTTCGCCCGTGTGAACAGCACGTTCAGACGGCGGTGGCCGAACGCGCCGTTGATAGGTCCGAACCTCTGGGCCGGCCTTTGGCCGTGGGCCGAGGGTCCGTAGGTTAGCGAGACAAAGATGACGTCGCGCTCGTCACCTTGCACGTTCTCCAGATTCTTGACGAAGAATGGCTGGAGGGTCCCCTTCCATTTTTCCTCGTATCCGAGATCCGCGGTCCTGAGCTTCTCATCGACGAGGGTCCGGATGAGGTCGGCCTGCTTCTGATTCATCGCGACGATTCCTAGGGAACGGTCGGGACTCGAGCGCATGAAGTCTAGGGCGGCCTCGACGACCGCATTGGCTTCAATCGGATTCGTCGATTCTGAGTACAGGCCCGCCACGTGGCGACCATCGACTCCCAGGTCTTTGCGACCAGGAGTTGGCGACGGCAACACATTCAGCCGACCGTCGTAGAACTGCGCGTTCGAAAACTGGATGAGGCTCTCGTGGCGGGAGCGGTAGTGCCATCTCAAGTCGCAGGTGGGGGGTTGCGTTGTGGCCATGAGGTCGAGGATGGACTCCGTGTTCCCCGTTTCGCTTCCAACCTCGTCTTCCGATTGTTCGTCATCTGCACGTTCAAGCGAGTCAAAGAATGCCGTTGGAGGAAGTTGCTGCCGATCGCCCACAACGACGATCTGTTGCGTCCTGAGAAGTGCACCCAAGGAGTCAGCCGGGCGCATCTGCGATGCCTCGTCGATTACCACCATGTCGAACGACACCTTTCCCGCTTCCAGATACTGCGCCACAGACAGTGGCGACATCATGAAACAGGGCTTCAGGCCTTGGATTGCCGGAAGGGCATTCTTCATCAGGTAGCGAATCGACTGATGACGCTTCTTCTTCGAGGCTTCGTGGCGGAGCAGGATCCGATCGGTCGACCGCGGACCGGATCCGCGGCCCTCCGGGATCTCCTTCTTGGCGAGGCCAAATCGGAGCGTGTTTCGCTGCAGGCCCAGCGCTTCCACGTCCAAGGCTGCGTGTTTCGCGACAGCGGCAGACAGATGGGCGCCGCTCCAAGTCCCGCGGCTTAAGCTGGGGAAGCGGTCTTGTGCGACCGAGCAGAGGCTTCGATAGACCGCGAGCTCGAAGACCATCGACAACTGTTCGGGCGGGATCTCTGACCAGTCGAGGCCGTTCAAGAAGTCGCGAGGTCCGCTTGATCGGATCGCCTCGTCCCACGCCCGGCGGAAGGCCACCCATTCGGCGAGGTGCTCGGGAGTGCTGACAGCAGCGCGCAGGACGCCCAGCGCATGCCCGATGGAGGCCTGTTCGCTCGAGACCCGTTCGTTCGCTGCACCCAGAGATTCAGCAGCCGACCGCGCCCGGTCCTCCCGGGCCAGGAGCGCCGTGAGCTTTACGCCGATTGTTTGGAGCGGCCCCAGGTTAGCGGCCGGATTTTCGAAGATATTTCGCTCCACGTCGATCGGAAGGGCCAGAGCAGCGATCCGCAAGCGAACGGTGACCGCGGCATCGAGAGGTGCGAGGATGGTTTCGAAGCCCGCCCATTCAGGACCCGCGATCTCTATTCCCCGCTTGTTGTTGCGCACGTTGTCCCTCAGAACGGCGAGGTCCGTCGAGAGTTGATGAAGTGTTGGCAGGTGAGCCACCACCGCGGATGCGCGGACGCCTGCCCGAAGTAGGGCAGCGGCCGCTGCTTCGATGCGGTCGAGCTGCTGAGTCTTTCGCGTCGCCCACGATTCGACATCTCCGCTCCGACTCTGAGACGCCCATTGCTCGAGTCGCTCGACGTGGGCAGGGGCTAGCGACGTCTCGATAAACTCCAAGGTCTCGGGAGAGCCGCGATAGAGAGTATCCAGGACCCATCTGGCATCCGGACCCAGCACTGCCAGACGCTGACGACACGATTGAGCCCACTGGCTGCACGCTGAGAGACCGTCGAAATCAGTGTCCATCCCGAGATAGGAGGGACCGGCCAGCGTCGGGATAGGGGCAGAGGCGGGCCAGCGTTCCCAGTTCTCGGCAAAGTTGGCGAGCGCCTCTAACTGGTCGGCCATCTCCAGTCTCGGCGCTTTTCGGCCAGTGGTCAGCCGCCAGAACTCTAGCTTCGCGGCCCTGTAACCGGTTCCGAATATCCGTCCAAAGAACGGCGTCGTCCGGAGGACGAACGCGAGGTTCCGGAGTTCGGCCGCAGACTTTTGCCGCCAGCCGCTATATTTGCTGTCCAGGTTTTCACGGTCGCCCTTAAGGCGGGCTGCCTGCTCGGCCATCTCGCGGAAGTTCTCGACGAGAGCGTCATCAAGCGTGAATTCGCTCCGAAGAAACAGCATGCGCTTCTTTTGGTCACGCAGACATGCCGCCATCGCGAGGATGGCTCGTACGGCGGGCGTAGACGCGACTCGGGGCGCACCTTGCGGCTCGCACCGCCGAAGAAGATCGGCAGCAAGGCGACCACTGTCCCGTATCGCCGCAACCTGCTTCCGCCAACGTGGGAGCATTGCCTGGACTTGCTGGATCGTCGCAGCCTCGGCGGACCATCTCTGGACCTCAACGTGCAGATCGACGGCCGACTGGGCTACCGCGATGGTCGCCTCCAAGTTCGTCGTGAGATCGGACAGCGCGGTCTGTGTTGTCTGCAAGGCCTTTAGATCGACGACGAGTCGTCTAAAAGGCTCTTGATCCCTCTCTGGTTGGAGGCGGCGCAGAATTCCGGGGATGCTGCACCGAGTGACGGCAACCGAACCAAGGCGGCGCAGAGTCGTCGCAGATCGGTGCCGGTTAGCTGGGGCGACGCGCCAGGAAGGTCCCGCATCGCGCTTTCGATCTCCTCCAAAGCGCGAAGCCATTCCCGGGTAGCGCCTAGAAGTCGATCTTGGTCCGCGATGCTGAGGCTGCCTCAATCAACAAAACGCCAGGGATGGCGGTGCGTCTTGCCGGCGCTGTCCGCGACAGCCCACCAAGCCCGCTCAAGGTGAACCAGAGCTGCACGGTCGTCGTCGAGCTGTTCCCTCGTGAGGCCCTCCGCGCCAGATATGGTGACATCTCCGAGCCGGGCGGGGAGCTGCCCGATGGACGCACGCAACCGTTCCGCTGACCAGACCAGGTCCTTTAGGGATTCGCCGAGGAGTCCAATAGGTGTCGACATCGCACGATCGTACGAGCCGATCTCCTTTTCGATCCGAGCCATTCCTTCCGCGATCTCTCGGCCACCGTCGGGACGTCGGACCTCACTGCGGGCGTTGAACGCCCGTTCGAGCTCGTCGATGAATTCCTTCTTCTTCGTCTTCGTAGAGTGCAGTTCCACGCAGTAGGAACCGAGGCCGGCGTCGTCCAGACGCTTCTTGACGACCTCGAGCGCAGCCATCTTTTCTGCGATGAAGAGGACGGTCTTCCCCGCACCAAGGGCCGCGGTGATGAGATTCGTGATCGTCTGGCTCTTCCCGGTGCCAGGAGGGCCCTTGATGACCATGCTCCCGCCACCGAGAGCCTGCGCAATCGCCTCGCGCTGGCTAGCGTCGCTGTCGGTCACGAGATGTTGAACGAAGGATTCAGTCGGAACTGGACTGCCTTTGAAGCGCGCATCCGGAGCGGCGAGACCCAGGATCGGCGCAAGGAGCGGATGCCGATCGATCCCAGCCCCGGCACTCCACCGCGTTGGCTCCAGGTCCTGGTACATCACTTGTCGAGCGAAGTGGAAGATGCCGAAGGTGACGAACCGTCGAACTCGCCACCGGGGCATGTGTTTGATCCGCGCCTCGACGCGCTCAAGGTAAGTCGACAAGGAAATCTGTGCGTCCTCCTGGTCAATCGAAGGCAGCTCGATGCCCAGGCGGTTCAGCCGCAGCTGGAGAGACAGATTTGCTTGGGGATCTTCGTCGTTTGCTCGAACCCGATACTCGTACCGATAGCCCGCTTTCGTTCGCTCGAGCTCAAGGGGAAGCAGAACAAGGGGCGCGAACTGGGGATCCTTCTCCGCCGCAGTCTCGTACCATTCCAGGAACCCGAATGCCCCGAAGAGAGCGGGAACGCCCATCTCCTCCAACAGCGTCCGGTAGGTCTGGCGAATGCCCTCCATTTTACGTTCCGCGACGTCGGTAAAATGGGGGACTTGGATGGCATTGTCGGTGTGGTGAGCAGCGGGAGTCGTCGACGGTCTCGGCAGCTCGAAGGAGGTGTCGATACCGAGGGCCTCGGCAACGTCTTGCCAACGGGGTTCTGCCAGCGAAGGGGCGGCCGCGGCCTCCCGTAGGGCGCTCGCGAGAGGATTGGGCTTCCCCCTGGCGTCGGGGCCTCCTGCGTTCGGATCCACCTTGGGCGTAGGCCGCTCGAACGCTTTGAACCGCAGCTCCCGACCGCCGACCAATCGCTCGAACAAGAACTCAGGGAGCTCATCTATGACGCGGATGTGCATTCGCGAGCGCTCGCTGTGCTTAAAGTTCAGAAGTTGGTTCCGATTGCTCAAATCGAGGAGGGCCTCCCTCATTCGTTCGACCTTGGCAACAACCGGACTTGGGATGGCGGCAGCAAGCGTCATGACGTTTCGTTCCTGAGATGGAATCATCGACTCCAGAACCGCGGCAGCCGCCACCGGATCCGTCAGTGCGTCCGCGAGATAAGCTGCGGCAAGTCGATCGGGCAAACAGGGCTGGAACTTAGAAGGACGACCACGAGCACAGTCTGCGGCAAAGCGCAGCGCATCGGCGTCGTTCGGTCGACCCTGCACCCGCACGTCCTCCATCGCTGCACGAATCGCAGCCTCGCTCTTCCCGGCGTCGCCCTTGAAACGCAGATACAAATTGCTGGACGTGACCTTCGCGCCAAGAACGCTCTCAAGGACCTTCGCAAGCAGGTTGTTGGCGCGCCCGCCGGCAAACGTCCACAGGACATACCCAGCGGCCTCTTGGCGGAGGTGGAGTCCCCGCGGGGGGATATCCGCATGCTCTTCTCGCACCGTCTTCATTCGCTCGCGAGCGCGTTGGCTCCAAGATGGGTCGTCGACGTCCGTAGACAGAACTTCTCGCATCGCCTCGCAGAGCTGCCCCCCTAGGAGTTGGGCACCGCCCTGCCAGCGGGCCGACGCAGCGTCGTCGCTGGGCTCCACTCGGACAAGGGCATTCTTGAAGTCGACATCTAATGCCCTCCAAGTTCGCGCGCCGAGCGTGAATGACAGCTTCCCGGTCTCCTCCTGTTCTGCGAACTGGGTATCGATCGAGCCAATCTCTCGCGTACCCCAGAGCACCGTCAGGATCGGGGAGTGGAGAAGACCGAGTAGAGATCGGTGAAATTTCTGAAGCCGTAGAGCTTCTCTCCGCGGATTCCCAAGCTTAGGAGCCCGCCATCTTGGTGGAGGATTGCCTCCTCCAACATGTGATCGAGCAGGTCTTTTCGATCGACTTCGGTCAAGGACTGGAACGGTGTCGAGTGGGACACCCATGCCCACCAGTCACTGACCGGCACGCCCTGTTCCTGTATCGCCAGCGCAAGCAGTTGATGTGCCAGGAGATGAGGGACGACGTCGCAGGCGGATCGGCTCCACGAATCGCCCGCTATAGAGCAGGACGAGCCCTGCCGCCTGCCACAGCGAAGCGTCGTCAACCGCGAGAAACGTGAAGTTTGGCTCCGTTCCAGGGCGCCGTCCCGTTCGGCCCATTCGCTGGAGGAATCCCGAGACCGTAGGCGGAGCGTTGACCTGGAGGACGTGGTCTAGGTCCCCGATGTCGATACCGAGCTCCAAGGCGCTGGTGGCCACGATGACGCAATCACGACCGTTCTCGAACGCTGCTTCGGCAGCGCGTCGCTCATCGAGTGAGAGAGAAGAGTGGGTAACGAAGGCCTCGACTCCTAGACCTCGCAACGTCTTGCCCATGACCTCCACGCCACGACGGCTGTCGACGAACACCAGCCTTTTCTTGCCGGGGTGAAGCTGGGCCACGACCCGAGCTGCATTCTCCTCTGATGCGACGTAGTCGAGAGAATCTGAGGAACTGCTGCGATGCCCGGTGCCCGCACCACTTCAGACGGGCGTTTCGAGCTGCCCTTGGCCCACTCGAGAATTGTCTCCGGGTTGCCGACCGTGGCGGAAAGACCGATCCGCTGCACGTCCTGGCCGCAGAATCGGCTCAGGCGCTCGAGGACGGCCGACAGGTGTCCGCCCCGGTCATCGCCCGCGAAGGCATGAACCTCATCGACGACCACAGCACGAAGGCCGGCGAACACCCGCGCGGTAGGCACGCGAGCGCTCATAAGCATCACTTCCAGCGACTCCGGGGTCGTAAGGAGGATGTCGGCGGGGTCGTTTAGGAATGCCTGCTTCCGGCCGATGGTCACGTCGCCGTGCCACTTGAAGGCCCGCCGGCCGACCAGAGCGGCATAGCGTTCGATGCGGGCTTCCTGATTGTTGAGGAGGGCCCGGATCGGGGCGACGTAGATGACGGACACCGGGACGCCAGTCCTCTGCGTCCATCCGCGAGAGCAGGGGGAAGAACGCCGCCTCGGTCTTGCCGCCGGCGGTTGGCGCGAGCACGACCACGTTCTTGCCGTCCAGGATCGGGCCGGTAGCGACATCTTGAACAGGTCGTAGTTCGCTAAACCTGAGCGTGTTGACGATCTGGTACTGAAGCGCGGGACTCAGCCGGTCGAAAGCACCGCTCACGTTTCTTCCCCACCCTTACCTCCTCCGTCGAGGTCGAGAACGATATCGTCGACGGATCGCTGAATGCCTGCGGCTTCGCGCTCATCGGCTGTCATGTCCGCTGCCGTCACTGAAAGCTTCCAGTGCTCCGTCGGATCGAAGGTCGGGTGCTCTTCGACTTGATCCAGAAGTGCGATCAGCTTCTTCAAGAACAGCCGGGGGGCGATACCGACCTTGCCGCCCAGATGCCCTGTCACGTCGCGCGCCAGCGCTTCGACGACCGGATCGGACGCCTTCGCGGCGATTCGCTCCGGGTGCTTCGACGGATAGAGGTCGCGCACGTGGGTGCCGACCTCGACCAGTCGCGCGTGGTCGAAGGCCTGCAAGCGAATCTGCACCGCGCGGCTCGAGTCGAACTGTCCGGATGGGTCGAAGTCGACGTGCAGACGCTGCTCTAGCGGTGCCAACCGTCGGACTCCCTGCGGGCCGTCGAAGAACGCCGGCGTCCCCGTGATCAACAGATACAAGCCGGGAAACCGTCCCGCTGAGATTTCGTCCATGAGCTGCCTGAGGGCGTTCAGCCCCTTCTCGCGAATGTCGCCCCGCACACGCTGTAGGGTCTCCACCTCGTCGAGCACCAGCAGGAGCCCCTTGCGCCCGGTCTGCTTGAGAACTTCAAGGAGTCCTCGCACGAACCCGGCGGCGCCGAAGTGGTCGATCTCGCCCTTTATCCCGGCCCGCCGTTTCACGTCGGCGCCTACATTCGGCTGGCCCATCAGCCAGGCGAGTAGCCCCTCTTCCGTGTTTGTGTCGGAAGCGACCCGCGCTGCGTAGGCTGCCCGCAGGCACGCCGCGTACTGCGGCTGCGTGGCGCTCACGTTGGCGAGTCGCCGCTCGAGCAGGTCGCCCACCGCGGTAGCGACGGCTTGGCCGTCGTTGCCGTCGACCTTGCCTCCGCCTAGGACTTCCTCTTCCAGCGCGTAGAACCACTTGTCGATCAGCGCTCGAAAGGCGCCGGTCTCCCATTCGCGGGTCTGCAGGTTCTCCATCGCCCGTCGGTACACCGTCTCCATCCGGTGGAGCGGCGTCTCGGTCTCCGAAATCTGAACCTCGGAAGTGGCAAACCCCTGCTGCTGCGCTCGGTGCTGGACCCATCGCGAGAAGAAAGTCTTGCCCGATCCGTATTCGCCCCGAACCGCCTTGAACACTCCCTCGCCGATCGCTCCCCGCGCTAGCTCCTCGTCGATGGCTTCGACGAAGCGATCCAGGCCCACCGCGAACTGCTCCAGGCCCCGGCGTGGGACGGTCCCGTTCCGTAGGGCGGCGATGATCTCGCGCCGGCGGACGATCGAAAGGTCGCTCATTTTCCCATCACTCCCCGAAGAGCTGCTCCAGCAAGGCCAGCTCTACCCGAACCTGGCCTGCCGCCCGATCGAACAACAGAACCTGGTGTTGGTCCAGGTTCAGGCGTTCGGACACTTCGCTGACAACGGAGGGAACACGAAATATCGGCAGGCTAAGGCGGGCCGCAAACACATCGACCGGCATCGCGCCGCCATGATCCGCCAGAAGGTCGACGGTGACGATTACGCGCCCATCCCACACCTCTCGCTCCTTGCCCTTGGTCTGGGTGTAGATGGCACTAGAGCGCAGGAGGGCAGCCCACTTGGTGACGGCGATTGTCTGCGCCGTCGGCCGGGCCGCCGGCGGGCTGACCAGCGGGATGGTGAGCTGAGTCTTCGGGCGCTCGTCGACTTTCTTCCGTACCGGCGGACTCGGTGCCGCGCCGGGCTTGGCCGTCACCTCGAGCTCCATGTCCCACCAACGCGGGCGTGGAAAGCTCCGCAGATCCAGTGCCGGGTCGTCGGTCGAGCGCGACAGGTCGTCCGACGCTATCAGGAATGCAGGGGTCACGACCTCGGCCAACGACGCGCCACCGTGCGTGCCACGTCCGTGGGGCGAGCCGTAGGTGTCAACCTCGCGGTACAAGAGCGCCAACCGCTTCTGCTTCTTCGTTCGCCACACACCAGCATCGAAGGCGACCTCGTGCGAGTTGGGTGTCTCCTCCGCCGCGAGCTCACGCGCGCGTGCAGAGCCGATGTCGCCTCCTGGCCAGCTGGCGTCGAACCTGTCCCCGCGGACATGCCCGTGATCGGCGACCAACAACACCGCCCGCTGGGCCTGCGCGGCCGCTGCGAGCAGGTCGGGGAGCGCCTTGATGGTATCGACCAGATACTGGACGTCGAGGCCCGCGCCCACCTTGAGTTGGTCGTCGATAGCGTTCACGACGAAAGCCACCACGCGATCATCGGAGGTCACCATGTCGAGCGCCTGCTTGGACGCATGACCGGGACGCTCCTCGGTATTCACTCGCAGCAACAGCTGGGGCCCGCGGCCCAAAAGCTTCCGCAACCCGGCGTGACCTTCGAATCGATCGGGGTCATCGCTGCTGTTCCGCCGGTCGCCGACCTCTGGTACGCGCCCGGCGAAGAAAGCCGCCCGACTGATCTCGGTCAGCGTCGGAAGCGACGCGAGCATCGGCGGCAACAGATCCGCAGACGGCCCTTTCGGCTGCCATCGCACCGGCCCCCAGCGCTTGCTCTCGAGGTCCATCAACAGCTCGACGGCGTTCGACCAAGCCATGCCGTCGAGCAAAACCACGAGCAACTTCCGCCGGGCGCCACCTTCCAGGAGCTCAACCCCAAACCTGTCCAGCGCTTGGTCGATAGGGACCACCCGATCTGTTCGGCGCCTCGCCGCCCAATCTGGAAGCGCCCGTGCAAACCGCTCGTCCATGGCGTCGCGGGCTGCGTCCGCCTTCGCAATCACTCCAGCGATGGCTTGATCCAGGCGATCCGTTTGCGGCCCGCGCGCCGCTGACCGGGCCCAGTCGACGAAGCCTCCCTCTCGAGCGTAAGCAGTCGCCAGATCCGCCACGACATCCGCGGCCAGGGCGCTCGTTCCGCCGGCCGTAGCCCAATCGGGTCCTCCCGAGACCAGCCATCCCGCCAGCCGCGCGGCCATGAGAGCGCGCTTGAGCTGGCGGGCGCCAGGGTCGCGGCCGCTCGCGCGGTGCGCGCGCAGAGCATCGTAACCTCGGCGCACCCCCGCTAGGGTGCTCGCATCTGGCTGGTCGAGCGCCGCCTCCAGCGCCATCGCCAGCGTCTCCCGTTGCTGGGCGGCGGCGATCGCCAGGTAGCGGCTGCCTCGGACCGCGTGGCGCAACCGATTGTCGTCGGACGCCCAGCGCTCCACCGTGCCCAGGACATCGGAGAACGCAGCATCATTGAGATGCAGCTCCAACCCGTCTGCCAGCCGACCCCATCTGTCCAGCAACGCGCTCTGGCTTTTCACCGCGTTCCTGAGCTCGCCGTCGAGCTCGGCAAGTCGGAGCCCAAGCCAGGCCTGGAGGTATTCGCTGCCACCGAGCTCACTCAGCGCCGGTTGCAGGAAGAAAGCGAACGCTGCGACCTGTTTCCCGGCACCCCGCTCCCAGGCTCGCCAAGCGAGCCGCGCCACGGGTCCCGCGCGGTCACCAATAAAGCGGTGCAGCGCCTCTCGCAGCTTCGGGCGCCGTTCCAGCAGTGGCCGGAAGTCCATCGGATCACCGACAACCGCGCAGTGCGCGGTGAGGCGTTCCTCCGAGAGGGGCGCGTCCACGGGAAAGCCAACCATCCGTTCCAGATACCGGCGCCAGGCAGTGTCCAGATCCAGCGACAGACCCTGCAGTCCCCCCTGAGCTGCCACGCCGTCAGTCAGAAGGGCGTCCTTCAGTGGGCTCGCCAAGACATCCGGGCTCACGGCCCCCGCACCGAACAGCCGGGCGAGGCGCCGCTCGTCAGGGATCGGCCGAACCTTGCCCCCGGCAAGGCGGCTCGTGATGTCGAACGGGATGTGTCCCTCGTAGTCGAACAGTACGACTACGGGTTCTCCGCGCGCCTTATAGAGTGCTCGGCGCGCGGCCAGCTCGCAGGTCGCGTGGACGACTCGGAACTGCCGAACCGATTGGCTCTCTGGTGTGACGGTGACCGTTTGCAGCCCGGGTTCCGGCATCCCGAAGAAGCCGGTGGCGAAGCTGCGATGTTTTCGCGCATGGATCCGCCGGAGCTCGTCTTCCAAATCGCGCTCCGAGAGGATGGGCGTGGCACCGCCCGTGCTCATGCGCGCTTGATGACCTTCCACGAGAACACGACCCTGGCGCCGGGTCCGGCCTCGACCAGGGCCCGACCGGCTTCTTCCCGTGCCGCGGTTAGACCCTCTAGGCCCTCGCCCTCCGCCTGCCGAACAACCAATGCGTCGCCGCCGCCAGCAGGAGTGCCACCGGGCTGTGCATGCAATAGCCGCTGTCCCTCGGCCGATAGCGCGGGGAGTTCCGCGGCTAGGTCCATGTTCAGCTGATCGGCGCCGAGCGCGCCACTCGCGCGCTCGAGGATCTCGCCTGCCTCGGGCCGCGCCGATTGCCGCAAGGCCTCGAACACGTTGAAGTACACGTCCTCGCTCAACGCGCGACTCACCTTGACCGCATGCGCGATGTGACGCTCGATCGCCTGCAGCGACGTCGGCGCCGGATCAAAGGTCCCCAGCGCCTGGGCCAGCTCGACGGAATTGCGCGTGTCCAGGACCGCGAGCAGCGCAGTCACTCGCTCCGCGGTCGCGAGGCGGGGCGCCTTCGCACGCAAGAATGCCCCGCGCTGCCCCAGCAGGTCGGCGACTTTGTCAGCGCCATTGCGAACCGCTATCGCCCGCTCTGCGGAGACTTTGTCGAAGAGGAGCCGCAGGTTGCGGGCGTTGCGCGCTCGCCCTCCCAGCGCGACCCCGAACAACTTTCCGGCCCGTTCCACCGCCTCCTGCCACGGTCTTTCGTCGGGCAGAGGCGTCTGCACCAACTCGACGTCGCCCGGCAGCTTGCCCAGCGTACGTTCCCCCTCGGCCTTGCCTCCCCGGAGAAGCTCCCGTCGAGACGCGGTCGCGTAGGCCATGACCTCGAAGTCCGCGACATCCGGCGTCAGCCCGCGCTGACCGGCCGGGTCCAATCGCTTACGGAGCTGCTCCACCGTCGGGGCCCGCTCAATACCGTCCTGGCGCAGCAGCCTGTCAATGTCCTGCACCCATTCCGACCGCAACCGCACGAACGCTTCAGTCAGGTCGACGACGCCGAGCTGCTGCACGACCTCCCAGTCGCCCGCCTCCTGGCGCGTGATTGGCAACCGCTGACCGTCCGCCTCGCACAACCGCTCCAGCCGTTCGTGCGCGTCCTTCAATTTCTTGGGCGTCACACTGCCGTCCCGGAAGTGCGGGTGGCGCGGATACATCAGGCTCAGAAGCTCGTTCACGGCCTTTTCCACGGCGCGATCGAGCACGCTCTCCGTCACGCCTCGAATCTCGAGGCCTGGGATCAGCACATGGATGTGGCGGTCGACCTTGTAGGCCGCGTCGAGGTCCCCCTCCTCTGGTTTTTTGAGCCCGTACGCCGCCTCCATCGCCCGCCGCACCCGCGCCTTCTTTTGCGAGCGGAGGTGCTCAAGCTCTTCGCGCGCCCGGCGCTGATCATCCGGGCGAAGCTTCGCGAGGTACGCCCGCAGTGGGTCGTCGAGGATCCTCTCGATGGCGACCAGATCGATCAGATCATTCTTGATGCGATCGCCGAAGAAGTTCGGCAGCCAGACGATCGTCCGCGCTCGATCCCGCGTGCAGAACGCGACGACCTTCTCTTCGTCCTTCTCCGGCCCGTACCCGGGGTCGTCGAACGGGTAGTCGATGATCAGCTTGAACTGGGCATCCTCAGGCGCCTTGAACGTCGCATCGTCCATCTCGCGCACGTTCCCGTATTGCACTACCCCCTCGCGCTTGGTTCCGCGCCAGGTGACCTTGTGTCCCACTGTAGCCTCTGGACCAGTCTCCACCCCCAACGCGTCGAACAGGATGTCGCGCAGGACGCGTCTCCCAGCCCCGACGGTGTAGCCGCCACGGGCGTCCCTGATGATGGGCTGAACGTCCACGCCCTCCAGCACGACGCTCACGCGAGGATCGCCTTCCCCCTCCACGCGCAGCTTTCCGATCTCCGCCGACCAGGACCGCAGACGCGCCGTCGCCATCGCGGTCTCTTCCCCGGGGATCGGCGACTTGAGCGTGCCGTGATTGAGCTGCACCAGGCGTGAGGCGGTCATTTCTCGTAAGAGCTTCAGCTCCGGGACGAGAGCCGCCAGGAGGAGTGTCTTGATCAACCGGTTATCGGCCCGACAGCGCGACTCACGGCAGTTCGAACAGCCGAGCGCCACCGGATGGTCATCGCGCAACCGCTGGCAGCGCGCCTTCGTGGCTGTGCCGTTCTCGGTCTGGATCCGCGGGAGTAGCTCCGCGCTGTAGAGGCGCTTGGCGGCCGCGAAGCGCTCGCGCATGTGGCCGTCCATCGGCTCCTCGCCTCCCGCCAGCACGTCGAAGAGATCACCGACGGCGACGAGGCGCCCCATCTCGAAGTCTTCAAGGTGCTCGACGAGAAGCTCGACTAGCACCTTGAGAGCCGTGCGCTCCCGCTGCAGGTAGCTCGACTGCGCCACCAGCGTCTCGATCAGCGCCGGCGAGAACGGATAGACCTGCCGGAACGCCTTCTCATCGCCGATCTCACCCAGCAGCGTCGCCCATGCCTGCTGCCCCAGCCCGCGCCGCATGCGCTCGAACGCATCGTCGAGCGTCTTGCGCGCCTCCGCGTTCTTCGGCTTCACCACGCGCTTTTCGACGACGGTCGGAAGGTTGCGATCCTCCAGCTTGATCGTGTTGAACCGCCCCTCCCAGAAGCGGAGGGAATCGCGCAGCGTTTGCAGCTCTGGCCCCGCGAACTGCTCGCCGACCATCTCGGAAATGTCGCGCTGGCGCGCGATGAAGCTAACGAT
The DNA here is from genome assembly GCA_963819375.1 of uncultured Pseudomonadota bacterium. Lineage (GTDB taxonomy): Bacteria > Myxococcota_A > Polyangia > Fen-1088 > Fen-1088 > JADGRB01. The sequence continues at coordinate 2,263,734 of CAWFVU010000002.1, forward strand.
CGGGATGTCGCGCCGCTCATCCTGGGCCTCGACCAACTTGGCCAGCTTCTGGACCTCCAATGCCATCCAGTCCTTGTTGCCAGCCCGGCTGGCCAGCCACAAGATCAGCTCGTCGAGGAAGAAAGCGACCGCGTCGTAACCAAGCGTCGCTGCGTGCCGCGCCAGGCGACCGAGCCCGACGTCGAAGCCGACCAGTCCGCCGGCTGACTGTGCAAATGCTGGGAAGTGAGTACGCACCAACGCCGAGAACAGACGTGCCCGCTCGTCACGGTCGGCCGACACTCGCGCCCGGTCGAACGCGGCCACGTCCCAGACCCCCTGCTCTGCAAGCTTTCCCCACCCCTTCTTGCCGCTCGTCGCCGCGTTCAGGCCCGCGAAGAACTTCTCGTCTCCCAGGTTCTCTCGAAGCTTCTGCGCGTTCTCGAACAACGCCTCGTCCTCGAAAAGCGGGGGCACCGGTGCGTCAGGATGCAGCTCGCGTACGCGCGCGATGTACGCAGAGAAGATCGCCTCCTCGCTGGACCGCGCTCCGACCATGTGAAGGTGTAGGCGCAGGATCTTCTTGCCCTTGACCCACTCGTGCTTCGCGCGAAGCCCGTGAAGCTCCGGATCCGCCCAAACTGTTGGATCGTTGGCGAGCAGAAGGCTCAGCACCGCCATGAAATGGCTCTTGCCCGACCCGAAGCTGCCGTGGACGTACGATGCCTCGCTGTGCTTGTCGCGGATCGCCGCCTCGACGTAACCCAGCGCCAGGTCCAGGTTGCGGACGATGTCCGGCGTGGCCGCGTAGCTCTCGATGATCTCCTTTGGGTGCGCCACCCCCTCGGTGAGGCGAACGACGAATGAGCTCTTGGTAACCTCGCGCGGGAGATCGAGCAGATCACGTAGGGCGCTCATGGGATCACCGTCTCCTCGGTAGGATCGACCTCGGCCTCGTCTGGCGCGGCCTTCTTGGCGGCCCCTTTGGCCTTCGGTTTCCTTTTGCCGTTCCTCGCGTCGGCCGGCCGCCAGGCGCGCAGCTCATCAATCGTGGCCCCGAGCGAGCGCGCCTTCTCCGATACGAACGCCTCGTACACCTCACCCATCCGCTGACCGTCGTATGCCGAATCTGCCTCGTTGTGCCACTGCTTGAGCCAAGGGATCAGCTCCAGGAGCCCGGCGAGGATCGGGACAAGCCGCTCCTTCGGCCAACCGTCCTGATCCTTACGCTCTTGATAGAGCGCAGCGAGAACTTGCGCCCGCTGGAGGTGGTTCCAGCCCGCCCAGCCGACGAGCGGGCTCTTGTCGTCGTCGCGCTCGAGACCGGGGTATGAGATGAAGCGCTCCTTGGGAACGTCGAGCTTGCCACGCAAGCGCCAAGAGGGGGTCTCGCGATAGTCGTTGGAGTCGTACGTCGGAGGAACCCCGATTTCACCCGACTCCTCGCCACGATCCTCCGATTTCTGCTGGTCCCACACTTGCTCCCAGACACAGTGCTTCTCCTGCCCGGATACCGAGAATCTCAACGACGCCAGGTAAGGAACCGCATCGCCAAATATGAGGTCATCAATCGTCTCCAGGTCGGACGACTCCAAGATCGCGTTCGCGCATCGGTCGATTCGCAGACTACTGACAACCTCGCGGGTAGCGCGAATACCAGGCCCACTGGTTTCAAATGCTCGCTCGATCGATTCGAGCAGGAATGATATCCGCGCGGGACGATCATCCCAAGGTCGCTGCCCCTCACGAAACGTTCTCTTAAAGACAGGCGTTTCGATCATCGACAGCTCCGCGCTCGCGTGAATCACTTCTATACGGCGCCGGTCACTATCACTTGGTTGGTACGCGAGAATCTCCTCGACGGGCGGAAGACCGCACAGAGCAAAGTAGCGCTTACCCACCTCGCCACCCACAACCGCATCCGCGAAGAGCCGATCCGAAGGTCGAGTGCCCTTATCCCTAGTGGGAACATCGACCAAGGCAGCAGGAATCTCCACGCCTGCATCCTCGACGAATCCCACTTCCTCGTAGATGAGCCAGTCGAGTTCCTCTTGGAGCCAGCGGATCTGAGAGAACAGGCTGTCTCGTCGTTCCCGCGCCTCGAGGAACAGCGCAGAGACCGACCCCGCCCCATCCCACTCATCAATTACTCGGCGCGGATTGAGGTCCGTGGCTTTGGAGACCGCTTCCTCGATGAGTCGGGCGACTTGCGTCAGACGGTGGCCGAGCTCGGGCACCGGCGTGTCAGCCATCTTCGTCGCGGGGAATTCGTAGAACTTCTCCCATTCCTCAGCGGTGGTTCCACCTCCCTCACCACGATTTCCCTTGTTGAAGAAAACCTGCTTCATCCAGAAGCAGGCGGTCGAGCTATTGAGATACGCGAGAAGCGCGAGGTGATCGTCGTCGCTGGACGTCGATGGGAGCTTGATTATGGGCGCAGTCTGTTTAAAGAGTTTGCCGCTGCGGTCCAAGACAAACTGGTTGTGCGTGGCCACAAAGGCGAAGGCGATCGACAGAGGAGTGCGCAGTTTTGGCCACGTCACCATCGCCGGTTCGAACCACTGCATGCCTCGCTGGATCTTGTTCTTGCCGAACACCAGACCCGTTGAGAGATGATGCCTCGAAGGCCACAGTGTTTGGGCGGCAGCATTCCCAAGCCGAAGTTGCTTTTCGGCAGCGTAAGGAAAAAGGCAGCTCTCGCCAGTCGATAGAATCCAGTCGCGAATCTCTTCCCCAATAACGACACGGCGGATCTCGTTCGAAGGCACACCACACCTGTGCCAGGCTCGTTCGTCACGCAAGTAGACGTCGTCTTCTCCAGTTACGACGGCAACACCGATGCTTTCGACTGCATCCGCCAAGCGCGTCCTGCACCGTTTCTCCAGCAACTCCTTTAACTCAGCCGCGCCGCCGCCACCCAGGCTCCATGGGTGCTTCCCCAGCGTCTCGCGCGGGATCTCGGCGATTGAGACGTAGTCGTTCTCGAACCCGACCTCTCCATGATGTTCCGCGATAGCGGACCAGACGTGTCCTCGTTCCGCATCCTCTGGAGTCGTGGGCTCCCCGCGCTTGCCCATGACGACATGGACCTTCGCTCCGACTGGTGCGCGGTTGCGGCCGAAGAGGAGAACCGTGGGGGTGCCGTGGCCCGGTATGTACGCTCCCGAGGTGTCAATCACCTCGGTCAGCTCCACCCGAGGCAGCGCCTTTTCGATCAGCGCCTTGCCGAACTCGCGCTTCATGAAGCTGTTGGCGTTGATCATCCCGACGTAGCCGCCTGGCTCGGCGAGCTGGAAGAAACGTTCCGTGAACGGCGCCGCGAGCGCGTACTTGCCGGCAGCACTGTCGTACGACTGCCGATACTCCTCGCGCAGAACGGGGTCCTTGCATGTGATGTACGGCGGGTTCCCCACGACGGCGTGGTACCGCTGCCCGAAGATCCGCCGCGCTTCCGCGGGGTCGTCCAGTGCGAAGATCTGCTTCTCGACCCAGGTTTCGTCGTCGTTGCGGTCGGCGAACCGCACCTGCGGTCCGCCATGGAGCAGCGAATCCGCTACGACCAGGTTTGTCTCGATGCGCGGCGCGAGCGCCAACCTTTCGATTCCGGCGTGCTCGAGGTACGCTAGGGTCAGCCGGAAGCGGGCGATGGCCACGGCATACGGATTTATGTCCACGCCATACACCTGGGTCAGCGCCTCCTTGGCGTGCTCCCGTCGGTCGACGCCTGGAGCCTTACGTTGGCGCTGCTCAAACAGGCGGTGGAACGCGCCGAGGAGGAAGTGGCCGCTGCCACACGTAGGGTCGATGAGTCGCACCGACTCAAGGCCGAACTCCTTGATCGCCGGTTCCAGCGTCTGGTCCAAGATGAAGCGCTCGACGAAGTCGGGCGTTTGCAGCAGGGCATGGCGCTTGCGAACGCTTTCAGAAAGATCCTGGTAGAGGTCACCCAAAACACGCGTGTCGCGCGTGTCCTCGCGACCGAATCGGAAGCGGAGGGTTCCTTCGGCATTGGTCTCCTGCAACAGCGTCAGGAGAGCACGTATGCTGTCGTTCGACGGTGACAAGTGCCAGGCGGGGTTGTGCGCGGGGTCGAGGACGTCAGCGGCGCCAGGGTAGGTAGCCAGCTCGCGGAACACGGTCAGGAGGTAATCACGCTCGGTCAACGCGGGCGCGATCTCTAGGAACTGCTGAAGGCTGTCGTCGGCCCCTTCGCCGGCGATGCGGCGGCGGTCGGGGAAGCCCCGGTCTTCAAGCACACGCACGAACACGCACGAGAGGATCCAGGCGGCACCCACCTGCTCGACGGTGGCGGACACCCATTCGTCGAAGTCGGCCGCCGTTCGCTTGCGGTCACGCTCAGCTTGCCAGCGTTGGCGGAGGGCGTGCTCGACCGCTGGCTGGCGAGCGCGGGAGGTGAGGTCCGGGAGGAAGGTCTTGGCGAGGAGCGCCGACATCTCCTGCGTCAGCGTCTTCTGTGCCTTCTTCGAGGCTCGCGATGTCGCCATCAGGTCGCTCCTCCGCGATGCCAGTTGTCGATCCAGGGCCGGGGGACTTTTAGGCGCTGCGCTTGTGATGGTAGCGCCACGACGAGCGGTTTCGTTCCGGAGTCGATGCGTGCCCACTCGGACGCGTCGTCGGTCGGGTTGATGAGGAAGATCGCGGGCGCGTCGTCGCGTTGGGCGTGCTGGACGAGGTTGCCCAAGACATCGTCCAATTGGTAGCGCGCCAGAATCCCTGGCTGGGTCAAGACCAGCGGGCCGTGACGCGCGACGGAGGACGTCACATCGCCAGCGAGCGCGCGGTCAATTGCACGACCCGCAGCCTCGCGCATCAGAACGCAGAGGTTCGCCCAGTCGTCGGTTGCGGCCGGGCCCTCACGGTCCGTCTGTTCGATTAGCGCTGGGTCTACCTGCTTTTCCACCGCAAGGCGGTCCATCTCGGCGATGACCTCGCCGTCCAGCGAGACGACGCGGGCGTGGAAGCGGCGGCCGATCTCCTTCGCGGCATCCTCGTCGAATCCCGCCGTGACATCGAGGACGCGGAAGCTGCGCTTGTCGACGGCCAGGCGGAGGCGCGCTTCGAACTCCAGCGCCTCCTGGTTTTCTTTGTTGGACGGCGGTAGGCGGTGACTGGTGTGCGTGGTGCTCTGGCGGACCGCCATCAGTGTATCGAGCGAGGTCAACAGCTCGGCGCCAGGGCGGGTGTACGAACGCTTGGCCGGATCCCATCTGAATTGAAGCGACTCCATTAGAGCGTGGAGCGCCTCACCCTCCGGCGGTGGCTCGGCCTCAGGGTACCGGGCGCGGACGATTTGACGGATCGCCTCAGGGGTGGCTTGCTGGGGGCCGATGGCGCTGGCCGATAGCTCCAGCGCGCGGCGCGCATCGAGGTGGCGAGGGTACAGCTCGAGCCGGGCGCTGCGGGCGGCTCGGGCGCTCGCTTCCGCTGCAAGCGCCACCAACCGGTCTTGAGGCAACGCTGCGAGCGCTGTGCCGCCTACAACTGGCGCGAGCGCGTCTCGCACCTCCTCGCTGGAGGGGAGCGGCTCGCGCTGGGCGAGATCGTCCGCGCGCTTCCCGAGCTCGCGGGCTAGGGCCAGCGGCGTAGCGCCCGAGGCAACCCATGGGCGATCGTGAATGCGGCCTTGGACAACGTCAGGATGGGTCTCGGCGGCGATGCGGGCAAGCGCCTCGGCCGTCACGTCCGGGCCTCCAGGATTCGCTGATGAACCTTCAACCGGCGAGCGATGGGGCTGGTCAGAAGTGACCAGCTCCGCAGCGACGCGGGCCAGAGGTGCCACGCTGCTCAAACGTTCGAGCGTGCGCTCAAGACGCGCGTGGAGCGCAGGCAGGTGCGGGTGCGCCTTCCAATGCTCGCGGGCCTTACTGAACGCGATGTGTATTGCAGCCTGGGAGACGTCTAGTGCGCGGGCGAGTCCCCGGGCATCGCGCGTGGCGGGTGACGCGCCGCCGGGCCAGGGCTCGATGCCTAAGAGCTGCGCCGCCGTCGTCAGGTACTTTTCGCGCTTCCCCTGCCGGGCAAAGAGCTGCTCGATCCAGTCCTCAATCGTGGCGGGCTCGCCGGATGGGGAGCCGCCGCCAGTCGTGACGGCCTGGAGGCGAGCGCGCAGGATATCGACGGCGCCGGAAAAGGGCGCGAGAACCCGCTCGACCTGGGCCCGGGGTGCTGCAGCGGCCGCCGCCAGGGCGGCGAGGCCAGCGTCCTCCAGTGCTGCGGCGGCGCTGAGCGGAAGGTCGGGCACCTGGCCCACAACAGTCGTACCCTCGCCCCGGAACCCGGCGAAGAACGGCGATTCGGCCGCCACCTCGAGCCGCTGACCCAAGGCGGTGCGGGCGTCCTCGACGAAGCGCTGAATCTCCTGGTGGGTGTGGCGGCCGATTCCGCGCGTGGTGGAGAGTCGGTTGCGCGGCATCTGCAGTAGCTCGGAGAGCACCATCATGCCGGCACGATCGATGGCGTTCTTGGCGCGGGCCGAAAGTGGCAGCGCCGCGATCGGGGTGCCTGGCTCGACCGCCGAGAAGTCCCAGGTGCGGGCTGAAGGAACTGGCGCGTCTGCGGGCGACGAGTCGTACGAGAGCGTCGCGAAGCAACCGGTCCACTCGACCTCCATCGCGTCCGCGCTGGCGAAACGCTCACCGACCTCGCGGGCCAGCGCGCGTCGGAAGAAGGCGGTCAGCTTTGGGCGAACGTTGCCACTCGGATCGAAACGTTCTGCGGCGATCCGGATGTCACCTTCGGAGGCAGCTGCGGTCTCCGTGCCGTCGCCCCAGCCGGGACGGACGCCAGTCAGGAGCTCGTGCAACGACATAGCCGCAGCCCAACGATCGGCAGCAGCATCCCAGCGCCCGCGCCGGTCGAGGAATGGATCGCGATAGGCGGGTGTCCCGCCGGTGATCGCGGTGTCGGCCGCGCCGGCCAGCGAGAAGTCGAACAGCATCAAGCTCCGCTTCTTCTTCGCTTGCCCGGACAACACGCCTAGGTTCGCGGGCTTGATGTCCCGATGCTGAACGCCCCTGTCTTCGAGCGCCTCCAACGCGTCGAGCAGGTCTTTCCCCCAGCGCCGCGCGAAGTCGAGGCTAGGCGGCCCTTCCCGCGCGATCAGTGTTGCGAGGCTTTCGCCTGCGTCGGTCATGAGCAGGCAAGGCCCCCCGCCGAGATCCAACTTCTCTACCAGCGAGACGATGCGATCGCTGGTTACCTTCTTGTGCAGCGTCTGGAGTACGCGGGCCTCCTGCTCGAGGCGTTCCCCGAGCTCGGGCGAGAGTGCGACCTTGAGTGCGTAATCGGTGCCGTCGCGCCGAACGCGCAACACGCGAGCCGTTGATCCCTTGCCCAGAATGTCGATCACCTCGAGATCCTCGGCGAGCCTTTGACCCGGGCTCGCCTGGAGCGGGGAGACGTAGGGCGCGTCAGGCTTGGCCGCCGGCATCGTCGCCGTGTCGAGGAGTAGGTTGAGCCAGGCGATGGCCGAGTCGGCGCGGGCGTGTCGGTTGACCTCGGTGGCAAAGCCGACAACCTCGTCGAGCGACCGGAGCCGGGTCGTGGAATCGTCCTCCGCGCTAGGAACGCCGCCGAGCGGATCTTCGAGCGACCGACGCGTGAAACCGCCGGCGAGATCATCGCGCGCGGCGGCCACCGATAGCTGTCCCGAAGACAGCAGCGCGGCGCGCTCGGCCAGCGTGTTCCCCGGCGGTTGGCCCGTCAGCACGAGGTAGGCGATTGCCCCCAGCGAGAAGACATCCGAGGCCGCGTCTGCCGCCGCCGGGTTCTCGAGGACCTCGGGCGCCACGTAGACGGGCGCCGCTGACTCGAGGTGCGTGGTGCCGGAGGTCTCCTCACCGGCGGCGAGCTGGAAGTTGTAGAGCCGTACTTCAATCGGTCCGGTGGTCTCGCCAGCGCGACGGACGAGCACCGCGCGCGGCGATAGCCCGCGGTGGACGATCTGCTTGCGGTGACAGAACTCCAACGCCTCCGCGATCTGCTGGATGATCGCCAGCTTGTCCTCGAAGGCGAGGTTCGGGTTGGCGCGCAAGAACGCATCGAGCGGCAGCGCCCCCTCGATGTGCTCGAGGATCACGCAAGGGCCGCCGAGTGGGCCTTCGGGCGTGTAGCTGATAAGGCGGAGGATGTTGCGGTGATCGGAGAGCGCCGTCAGGTGCCTTGCTTCGCGACCGGCAGCGCGAAGCAGTCGCTCGCGTCGTTCGGCTGTCGTGTTCGCTGGGATGATGAAGCTGCGAACGCGACGCTTGAGGTTTGCGATCGACTGATGGATGCCCAGGTGGTCCTGGTAATGGGTGCCGTCCTCGAGAAGCTCGCGAAGGATGAGGTCCTGAACCTTCAAGGCGGCGATGCTCGGCCGAAGCCCCATGTCCTTGAGCAACCGCTGTGTCGCCCCGGCGACGGGACGATTGACCACATGATCCCGGAGGTTTTCGGTGGCGCCCGGGAATTCTCCGCGGGTAATCGCGCGGACGAAGGTCTCGCGCGTGACCACGTACATCCCGCCCGCGCCAGTCAGGTTGACCTTGAGGTTCGGGCCGCTCAGAAACACGAGCGGCTGCACCCATGGCCGACGTAGGTGGCGGGCCCTGGCATCCGGATCCCGTGCAAATCGCTCGTCCAACAAGCTGCCGAGCACCTTCGCCTTGAGGTTGGTCGCCCGCAGGGGATTCTCCAACACAGTCCGTCCGCCATCGGGGAAGGTGACCTGCCAGTCGACCTCGTCGCCGGTCAATGTTCCAACGTGGCTCTTAACCTCGACAACGTAGAGCGCGTGGTACCCGACGATCAGAAGATCGATGTCGTACCGGCGGCCGCTCTTGTCGATGAGATCGACGAATGCCCATAGCCGATACGGGTCCGAGTCTGGCAGCTCGCGCACGACGAAGTCGAACGCGTCGCGTTCGTGCGCATGCGGTGTCTGGCCGGGCGTGATGATCCGATCGGGCGACAGGGGCATCGCTAGGCGCGGACTCCCAGCGCGACGGCCACCGCGGAAACACGCTCTCGGGAATCAGGAGGAAGGTCGTCGCTCACCAGCAGGCGATCGGCGGCAACCATGCCCAGCGCTCGGACCTCGTCGGCGGTCGCGGTCGTGCGGGCGAGGCGGGGCGGTCGCCGAGTGTCCAGGAACGCTAGCGCCAGCCCGAAGAGCTGCCTCGTGCCTGGATCGTCTGCCAGCAACACCGTCTGGTCGGCGAGGTCCAGTTCGGGTCGCCCGTTGAACGCGGCGGCTACGGCCAGCACGGCTCCAGCGCCGGCAATCAGCAGGTGGGTTGCCGGCCGGATGCCCGCGGTGGCCGATGCCGGCATGCGCGCCGGAGCCAACCCCCAGGCTGCCGCGGCCGCGTCGAGCGCAGCGCCTGGATCGTGCGTTCCCGCCGCCGCCCCCCGAAGCAGGCCGGCCGCCTCGCTGGGAGAGGGCCCGGGCCAGTCCGGCCCGCAGGGTTCGTCGTCCGCCAGCGCCGGCAAGTCGAACACCACCCTCGGAGCGAAACCCGCCGGACTTCGCACCGCCGCGTCCCGCACCAGGATCTCGATCCGGTGCCAGTCCTGAAGCCCGCCGCGAAAGGCATTCCAGCGGGCGTCCACATCCGGACCGAATCGCCGAGCCGTTGCCGAGCGTGCCTCGAGCACGCCCAGACCCAGCACGGCGGCCTGATAGAAGCGGTCAATCTGGGACGGATCGGCGGGGGCAGCCATATATAGGGCGGCCATCATACCCGTCGGGCGAGGTTCCTGGATTGGCTTCGCTGGCCAATCAGCAATAACGGCTTAGCGCCTCCCTTAGCTCACCTTCGACTACCTGCCGGAGTGAAGCAGGCTCCAGGAGTGTGGCCTTGTCTCCAAACCCCAGCACCCAGCTCGCCACCTCCACGGTGCCGCGCACCTCCATGGTCATCTCCAACCCCGCGGCTGTCCGCCTGAACCTCTGTGTCGGGTGCCACATGACCCGCTCCACGTACCTCGCCACCTTCGGGTCGAACAGGATCCGCACCCGCGCGGGCTCGCCTCGGATCAACCCGAACGCTCCCTCGGTGACCTGCTCGGGTCGGTAGTCGGCCGGGTACTCGAACTTTTCGCCGCGAAGCCACTCGACCTCGCGGAACGCGTCGAGCGCGAACGTCCGGATCTCGCGGTGCTGTTGGCTCAGCCCCACCAAGTAGAGCCCCTTCTTGTAGACCATCAGGGTGTACGGCTCGATGACGAAGGTCTTCTTACCGCCCGACACGCTCTCGTGGGTGACCCGTAGCCGCTCCTCGCGCAGAAGCGCGGTGACGATGTCGTTCACGTCCTCGATGCGGCCCTCGTAGATGTGGCGGGCCTCGTTCACGTCGAAGACCTTGCGGTCGAGGTTGCGGGCGGCGGCGAAGTCTTTGCGCTTGAGCTGGGCCCCGAGCTTGGCGAAGACCTCGTCGAGGTCCTCCTTGAAGCCAGTGCCGGCAAGGAAGTCGAAGACGCGGCGCGAAAGAAAGAGCGCGACCATCTGCGCGGTCGTCAGCGTAACGGTCTGGTGGTGGGCGCTGGCCATGAGGCGCCAGACCTTGCGGCGGACGGCGACCTCCTCGTAGAGCGGCTCGCCCGAGATCTGCAGAGCGCGGATGTAGCGGATCGCGGTGCGGACGCTGACGTCGAAGCGCTCGGCGACGTCGTACACGCTGGCACCCTCTCCGGTGTTCAGGAGGGCGCGGACATCGGCGAGCCGCCGCGCGGGAGCGTAGCGCTCAGCCCGCCGGGGCGTCCCCCTGCCCTTCCCAGATTGTCGCGACGGCGCCGCGACCTTCTTGCGGGCTGCCTTCATGACGGGTCCACGGCTCTAAGGGTCAACATTTGCTCTGAACCAGTCTGTCACAGGTCGGGCGTACCTTGGGGACATCACAAAGGAGCCGACCATGAGCAGCCAGAACGCGACCGAGAACACGAAGCAGGCCCCCGCCGAGACTGTGCGCACCCGCGCCCTCACCGCCACCTTGGCCGACATCGAGAAGCAGTTCGGCAAGGGGACGCTGATGCGGCTCGGAGCCGGGGAGGCGCCGGTGGAGGTGCCGGTGATCTCGACGGGGTCGATCGGGCTCGACATCGCGCTCGGGACCGGCGGGCTGCCGCGGGGGCGCATCGTCGAGGTGTACGGGCCTGAATCGTCCGGGAAGACGACGCTCGCGCTGCACGTCGTGGCGGAAGCGCAGCGCCTCGGCGGCACGTGCGCGTTCATCGACGCGGAACATGCGCTCGACATCGGGTACGCGCGGAAGCTCGGGGTGAAGGCCGACGACCTCCTCGTTTCGCAGCCGGATTGCGGCGAGCAGGCGCTCGACATCACCGAAATGCTGATCAAGTCGGAGGCGGTCGACGTCGTGGTGATCGACTCGGTAGCGGCGCTGGTACCGAAGGCGGAGCTCGAGGGGGAGATGGGCGACTCGCACATGGGGCTGCAGGCGCGCCTCATGAGCCAGGCGCTGCGCAAACTGACTGCCGCGATCGCGCGCAGCCACACGCTGGTCATCTTCATCAACCAGCTGCGCATGAAGATCGGCGTGATGTTCGGCAACCCGGAGACGACGACCGGGGGCAACGCGCTGAAGTTCTACGCGTCGGTGCGACTCGACATCCGGCGTATCGGCGCGCTCAAGGACGGCGAGCTGGTGGTCGGCAACCGGACGCGCGTGAAGGTCGTGAAGAACAAGATGGCGGCGCCATTCCGCGAGACGGAGTTCGACGTGGGCTACGGCCAGGGGATATCGCGCGCGGGCGAGGTCATCGACCTCGGCGTTGAGGCGGGTCTCTTGGAGAAGAGCGGCGCCTGGATCGCCCACGGTAGCGAGCGCCTCGGCAACGGCCGCGAGGCGGCGAAGACGTACCTCCTCGAGCACCAGGACCTGCTCCGAGAGCTGAGGGCGAAGTTGCTCGAGAGGAACGGCATCGGTGGGACCAAGACTCCGGCGGCGGTCACCGAAACGGCGGCGAAGGCGTCGGCGCCGGTTGCCTCCATGCCGCCAGCCGTACCCCCTATCCCGCCGGCGAAGGCCACTGCGCCAGCCCCGGTCGCTGCCGCCAAAGCGCCGCTGACGGTCGCCGAGAAAACGGAGGTGCGTCCCACCCCAGCGAAGAAGGCCGCGTGACGCCATGAAGGTCGACACGCTGGAGGCCTACAACGTCCCGCCCGAAATCCTCAAGATCTGGCGGGACCAGGTCGGTCCCGAGCTCCTTCCCGTCCAGGAACGGGCGGTGAAGGAGTTCGGCCTCTTCGGCGACGGCAACCTGATCGTCTTCTCGCCCACCTCGTCAGGGAAGACCTTCGTCGGCGAAATGGCCGCGGTGAAGGCGGCCCGCGAGAACACCAAGGTCTTCTACCTGGTGCCGCAGAAGGCGCTGGCGGCCGAGAAGTTCGAGGAGCTGCGCCGCCGCTACGATCCGGTCGGCATCAAGGTCGTGGTCTCGTCACGCGACCGGCGGGAGTTCGACCAGGAGATCGAGCGGCGGGACTTCCAGATCGCGATCGTGGTGTTCGAGAAGCTGCAGGCGCTGCTGGTCGGAAAGCCGCAGCTCATGGAGGCGGTGGGATTGGTGGTCGTCGACGAGCTGCAGATGATCACGGACCGCGATCGGGGGCCCGCGCTCGAACTGCTGCTGACGAAGCTGCGCATCGCCGCATCGAAGCCGCGGATCATCGGCCTGTCGGCCGTCCTCGGGCGTGCCCAAACGCTCGCCGATTGGCTCGGTGCGCGCCTCCTCGTGGACACGCGCCGGCCGGTCGAGTTGCGTAAGGGCGTGCTCTGCCGAGGCGTGTTCCGCTACCGCGAGCACAACACCGGGCAGGAGAACCGCGAGGAGTTTCCCGCCTTCGAGAGCAACAAACGCGAGGAACTGCTCCTGGCGACGGCCGAGGAACTGGTCCGCCGCGGCGAGCAGGCGCTGGTCTTCGTTCCCGACCGGGCAACCACCGTACAGTTCGCGCGCGTCTTGGCCCAGAGGGTCCAGCCGCAAGCTCTCGGCGGCGCCGTCGAGGAACTGCGCCAGCAAGAGGAGACGCACGCGCGGGAGCTGCTCCTCGAGGTGGTCGGAAGCGGGATCGCGTTCCACAACTCAGACCTGTCGCCGGAGGAGCGCGAGATCGTGGAGCGTCACTTCCGCGGCGGCACAATCCGCGCGCTGTTCTCGACGTCGACGCTCGCCGTCGGAATGAATCTACCGGTGAAGAACGTGGTCCTCGACCACCGGCGCTGGCAGTACCTCCGCCGGTACGGGCGCTGGTCGCTTGAGGACGTGTCGCGATCCGAGTACGAGAACATGAGCGGGCGTGCTGGGCGCCTGTCGCTGGTCGAGGACTTCGGACGGTCGATCCTGGTCGCGTACTCGCCGTTCGAGGCCGACGTATGGCTCGACCACTACGCCGGCGGCGAGTTCGAGGAGATCCGACCCACGCTTCGGGACGCGCCGCTGGAGGACCACGTCCTCGATTTGATGGCGTCGGGGCTGGCCACGTCACGCGCGGACCTCGACGAGATGCTGCTCTCGAGCTTCACCGGCACGGTCCACTGGGCGCAGAAGATGAGCCGCGACGAGTTCGGCGAGGCGCTGGCGAAGGCCGTCGCCATCGGCCTTGCCGGCGGCCTGCTCCGAGACCTGGACGAGGGACGCCTGGAGGTCACCGACGTCGGTCGCGTGTGCGCGGCGAAGGGTGTCGGTGTGGCGACCGGCGCCGTTCTCGCCAGCTGGGCGGTCGGGGCGAAGGCGACCGCCGTGGAGGACCTCGAGGTGCTCGCCGTCGCCGGTCGCACTCCAGCCGGCGACAACGTGTACGTGGGCCTGACCAAGGAGGAGCGCAACCGAGCCGACTACCGGGGCTCCCTACTCGCGCGCGTCGCAGCGGCCGGCGTCTCGGCCCGACCGGTCTTCGCCGAGATCGCGAACGATCTGGCCAGCCTCGAGTACGACGCCACCAAGGCCCACAAGAAGATCCTCCTCCTGGCCGACTGGGTCGCCGAGGGCCGGACCAAGGATCTCGAGACGACCTACCACGTGTGGGCCGGCGCCGTCCGCCGTATCGGCGAGGAGTACGGCTGGATCGTCGACGCCCTGGCCGGCGTCACCCGCGCCTCCGGCTGGCCGGACGCCCGCGTGGCGGTCATCGAGGAGCTCGCCCAGCGGCTGGCGTTCGGCGTGGCCGCGGACGGCCTGGGCGTGGCCCGGCTGCGCGTGAAGGGCCTCGGCCGGGCCATGATCCGCCGCCTGGTCGACGCCGGCCTGCGTGACCCCGCGTCCCTGAAGGCGGCGGGCCGCGACGGCGTCGCCGCCGTTCTAAAGCACAAGGCCGCCACAGCCGCGCTGTGGGCCGTCGTCGACCGCCCGGTGGCCGGCTACCCCGACCCTACAGCCGAGGCACGTAGCGGCGCACGCGCGGCCGACGCGCCCCCGAGGATGCCGAACCGCCGACCGACGATCACCCTGACGGTCAACCTCCGCGAGCGCCGGGTCACGTACCGGGGCATCGAGATCCCGACCCGGCCGCCCCACAACCTCCAGCGGCAGCCCCTGCTCGCGCTCGCTGTGCTGGCGTCCCATGCTGGGCAGACCGTGACGCTGGCCGATCTGGCGACGCAAATGAGCCGGGTCGGTGGCACCGGTCACCGGCTTCTGACTCCGGAAGCTCGGGACCTTCGGTACAAGCTACTCGCACCATTCCGTCACGCTCTAGGCTCCAAGGTGCCCAAGGCCGAAATAGACCGGCTGATCGAAACGGTGACGAGTACAGGTCTTCGCCTCAACCCGCCTGGCGCTGTCTCTGTGGTCGCCTGATGGAAGCTGGCGAAGGAGGGCGCCGCCAGCCCACCATTGAGTCGCCCCGTACGGCGCCGAACGTTCGTCCGGTACGGATACGTCGTTAGAAATCGCACCGCGCGCGGTGCTCAGCCAGCGCCTCACGATTTGGTCGGGCATCCGCCCTCGCCGGTAACGACACCGCACAGCCTGCGAGGGCAGTGTACGTACCGTCCAACAATTTTGGGGACACCACCAGGGTCATGGTCTCGGTCGAAACGCTGATAAGTCCCAGATCAAAAAGAGTGTGAAGGTCCGTTCGGAGGAGAAGGCCATTTTGTGGATGATTGGTCCAGGGCCCACGGTACGGCTTGATATGGGCCGCCTCAAGAACTGACTCCTCGGTACATCCGGTGATGGCGCAGCGGTTGCCGTAGGCCTCGAGGAGTGACCTCCGGAACTGAGGTTGCCCCTGGCGCTGAACAACGCTCGCGAGAACACGACGACGAGCATCACCAGCGTCATCGGGGGAAAAGATCCGTCGGCCAACATCGAGTCGGCGTACTGCGCCGCGGTCTGTACGTCGTCGACGGGATCGCAGTCCTGACACGTTCTAATGTCCCGTACTCCCTCCCCCTCGCCCCATCGTCGGAGGACCGACAGGCCTGCCGCGCATGCTTTACGCAAACGGGCGAGGTCACTGCCGTCCCATGAGGTATCGCCAAGATGCGAACAGTCGACGCGATGAAGCAGACCCCTCGTGGCGGTCTGGCAGTTCAGGAAGAAGCCGTCGGGGTTCGCTTCTCGCCAGGCCTGGAACGTCGCATGCGCGTTCGGATCGTCCCGCGAGGAGAACGTCGCAACAGCTGAAGGAGGAACGCCCAGCGATGCGCTGCCAGCGGCGGCGAGCCAATCCTCGAGTGCGGCAACCACGACGTCGCCGCGAATCCGGTTGAAACCGAGGCTGAAGTTGGCTTGCTCTTGAAGCAGTTCTGGGAACCAGGGTTCAGTGTTGAGTGGCAGAGGTGGGTCGAATGGATGTCCGGGGCCGCTCACGACGAACCCTTCGTCTTCTTCGCGAACCTCGGCAACGGCGTACACCCCTACCAGGCGGAAGGCAGTACCTCCGGCGGTCTTTTCCCCGACGATCACCCAGGCCCAGGCTCCGATTGCTCCGCGGAGGAAGCTTTCCGACTTCTTGCTTCGATAGCCAAACTCTTGTCCGGGCGCGTAGTCACGGCCCATGATTTTGGTGCTGTGGTAGGCGACGTAGTGTTCCATAGCGATTGAGCGATGTGTCGGGGCCGAGGCGACTCCGTCCGATCCCTTGTGGGACATCCTAACGCGGATCCTCGCTCGCCAGGTCGCGGCCCCGACGGGCGGCCGTGTCGCCGATTTGTCGCCGAAAGAAACGACCAAAAAGCGACTCCGTGGCGACCGCAGGCGACGCGCCTCCTGGCACCTTCCGCCGCGCATGTCGATCGACGCGAGGGAAATCCGATGCACCGCCTGCGGGAGCTTGCTGGCCAAGGTCCGCGGCGGCGCGCTCGTCATCCAGCGCGGTGATCTCCAGGCGACGGTAGCCGGTCAGTTGCAGGCCGAACTGATCTGCTACCGGCGCACGTGCCGGCACACGACGGTCGTCCACGTCGTTGCGCCGACGACCAGTCAGACGGCAACGCCTTCTCCACGGGAGGGGCGCAAGTAGCAACAGTCCGAACCACCACAACCAGAGCGCTAGACGCCTTCAACCATCGGCCCTCGTGAGCGCCAGACGCCCGGCCGGAAAGGCAGGCGTTCATGCGCTCACGTTGGGAGGCCCTTCATGTGGGCCTGATGCGGTCGATCAGCAGTGTCGAGGCGGCGACGGTGTTCGAGGAGGCGCGGCGCCGATTCACGGCGCTCGGCAAGTTTTCCGGGCCAGTCGCGCTCGTAGAGACCCTGGCCCCCAGTCGCAACCTCGATGCGAAGGACGCCGCCCTTCGGGCTCTCGTCACCGCTTCCCGGAACGGCAGGACCCGACGACTCGCCCAGTCTCTCCTGCTCCTCTGCATGTGGCCGGCGCTGGATTCGATCTTCCGGAGGCGCGAGCGGCTGTTTCGCCCTCGGCCCCAGGATCTCGCCGCCGAGATTGTCGACCACTTCACCAACCATGTGCACCGGGTGGATCTCGGTCGCGTCGCTTGCCTGACGGCGACGCTCATTCGGAACACCGAGCGTGACGTACTGGAGGCGCTGTCGCGCGAGTGGGCGTCCATCGCCCGACACACCGCGATGTGCCGCCGGAGATGGCCGACGCGTCGTTGATCCCAGCGGGCGTACCGCCGTTCGGTACGTCGTGCGGAGAGTGGAACGCCCAGTCGGTCGGCGCCCTACATGGCTGGCTCCGAGGCGCCGTCGGCCAGGACGCCGATCTCGTTGTCGGCGCCGTCATCTTAGAGAAGAGCGGTCGCGAACTGGCCGAGGCGTTCGGGATCTCGCACGGGGCCGCGCGCCAGCGACTAGGCCGCGCGCTCACTCGTCGCGCGGAACGCCTTTCTTGCCGAAGGCCAGTCACAGACGGGCGTGTCCGACCGCCTTTGCTAGTCGATGACGACGAAACACGACGAGCGACCTTGCACGGTCTCGGAAGAGTTCCTCCGCCTGCCCGGACTCTTCCGACGCTGGGAATTCGAGCAGGTAATCGAAGGCAGCGACGAGTTCCATGTCGCGGCGGCGGGGGCGACGGAGGACGGGACGGAGCTGTTTACGGTCTACTGCCGTGAGCGCCCCCTCGTGCCGGGAGGGGCGCGATGACTGGCGAGCTGATCTACTCGGTCGAGGTCGCGATCGTTCGCTACCCCGGGGACGTCGACGGGGGCGCTGGCGTCTCTGTCGAGAAGCCGACCACCGTCCGCTACTGCGACATCTGCCGGCGGTGGGGGGTGAACGGGTCGACGCACATGTGCTGGCGCAACTGGCGCCCGCGGCTGTCGGACCTGCTCATCGAGCTGACGCGGGACGGGCGGCGATGAAAATCTACATCGCTGCGCGGTACGACCGTCGGTTCGAGATGCTCGGGGTCACGGGCGTCCTGATGCGCGCCGGGCATGTCGTCACGTCGCGGTGGATCGAAGGGCGCGGCGAGGGGCCGGAGCTGGAGGCTGCGGAGGATCTCGCGGATCGTCCTGCGCGCGGACTGCCTGGTCTCGTTCACAGAGGAGCCAGCAATCGGCGTGAGCTGGGCGGCGCGCGGCGGGCGGCACGTCGAGTTCGGCATCGCGCTCTCGGCCGGTAAGCGGCTCTGCGTGGTCGGGCCACGCGAGAACATCTTCCACTTCCTGCCGAAGGTGGAGGTGTACGCCTCCATCACGGACTTGGTGCGGGGCCTGACCGCTCCGGCGGGAGCGAAGCGATGACCGCCTGGGGAGTGGCACCCGCGCGGGGTCGGTTCCGAATCTGCGGCACGTGCGGCGCCAGGCTGGCCTTTGTCGAGGTGAAGCGACCGGGGCAGACCCCCGACGCCGAGGGGCGGCTGTTCGCGGCCATCCGGGAGCACCTTCAGGTGTCCGCACGCTGTCGCGACGCGGGGACGTTCTCGAGCGGCGTGATCGTCGCCTGCCGGTGCGACCGACCGTTGCCGCTCAGGCGAGAGGACAGCCTTCTCTGCGGGCGCTGCGAGGGACTGATTGCGCCGGAGGTTGCCGCCCCTCGGCCTCCCGAGCCGCGCAGTCGCCAGCTGCGAGGTGGCCGATGAACATCAATCCCATCCTGATGTGCGGCCGATGCCAGGCGCCGACGCTGCATATCTTCGTCGAACGTCGCCCGGCGCCACACCGCCCGGGCGAGCTCCTCTACAACAACCTCACCTTCGCGTGCGACGGCTGCGGGGCCATTCGTGTGTGGGGTAACGAGCCGCGCGAGGAGACGGCCTACGGGCGCTGGCTCAGCAAAGAGGCGTTCGCTCACGCGGTCGACAAACACGGCATGCGTCGCGCGCGCTGTTCCTCGTGCTACGGCTCCGGGCGCGACTGCCTCGAGTGCGGTGACGACGGGAAATCGTGGGTCTTCGACAACCCTGAACCTTGCGGGCCGGATTGCCCGATCGAGGGACTTGGCCGGCCGGAGGACGAATGAGCGCCCGAATGGCCCCCCCTCCCCGCGAACCCGGGGACAGCGGGTACATCGGGGATGGGGCCGCCCAAGGCCGCGATTTCACGCGGATGTCCGCATTCGATTTTGTCCCCGCTTCGCGGAGAGACCGGGGACAGAAACCGGGGACAGACCGTCCGAGGGGACCGTGACGGTCCAGGAGATCCTCGGGCGCCTTGAGCGGGTGTCGAAGACCCCGTCGGGCTGGATGGCGCGGTGTCCGGCCCACGAGGATTCACGCCCGAGCCTCAGCGTAGCGGCCACGGACGACGGGCACGTGCTGTTACGCTGCTTCGCAGGCTGCGAGCTGTCCACGATCGTCGGGGCGCTACGGATCGAAGTCCGGGATCTGTTCGCCGAGTCGGCGGCGCCCGCGCCCGCCGGGCCCCCGGGCACCGACCCGCTGCCCGCGCCGCAGGTACCGCAGGTCGCCGGCTGGCTGCGGAAGGCGCGCGCGCTGCCCGAGCCGGAGGTCGGACTGATCTTCGGCGCCGCCACGCGGACCGGCATCGCCGTGGTGTTCCGTTATCGGGATCCCGCGGGCGCGTTCCTCTACGACAAGTTCCGTCCCCTCGGCGACCGTAAGGTCTTCTGGCGGACACCGCGCGGCCGTCCCAGCGCTCTCTACGGCCTGGCCGAGCTCCCAAAGGACAATCGCAGCCGCGTCGTCGTCGTGGAAGGCGAGCTCGATCTCCACGCCCTCCGCGGTGTCGGGATCCCGGCCGTCGTCTCGGTCCCCGACGGCGCCGGGTCGCGCCTGACCACCGACCTGCTGCAGCCCCTCGCCGACTACAAGCAGGTGCTCATCGCCACCGACGCGGACGACCCGGGCGAGGAGCTCGCCCGCCGCCTCCGGCAGGAACTCGGCGCTCGCCGCTGCCGGCGCGTCGTGTTCCGTGACGGCAACGCGCTCTTCAAGGACGCCAACGACGCCCTCAAGGCCGGGTGGACGCGGGAGCGATTCGAAGCCGCGCTCGGACCGCCGCCCAAGACCGCCACGCGCCCGGGGGCCGAGACGGTCATGGTCGAAGGGGGAGATGACGCCGACCTACCGTACCGCCTGATTGACGGCCAGATCTGCCGGCTCCGGCACGACCACGAAGGGAACGAGCTGGTGCAGGTTCTGGCCAACTTCGACGCGCGGATCTTCGAGGAGGTGGCCTACGACGACGGCGCCGAAGTCGTCCGTGCCTTCAAGCTCCGAGGCCGCCTCGCCTCGGGAACGCCACTGACCGACGCGCGCGTCACTGCCGCCGAGTTCGGCGGCATGAGCTGGGTGGCCAGCGCCTGGGGCGCCCGCGCGCTGGTCTCCGCCGGCGCCGGCGCGCGCGATCACCTGCGTGCCGCGATTCAGGTGCTGTCGGAGCCGAACGAGCGGCTCGTCTTCCGCCACACTGGCTGGCGCCTTCACGACGGCCGCTGGGTCTACCTGTTCCAGGGCGGTGGCGTCGGGGCCGACTCGCTGACCGTCGAATTGGACCCGCCGCTCGATCGGTTCGTCCTGCCGCCGGCCGTCGAGAATCTTCGCGAGGCGGTCGGCCTGTCGCTGCGTCTTCTCGACGCCGCGCCTCCGTCGGTGTCGATCCCGCTCCTCGCGGCCACCTACGCGGCGCCGCTCTCCTTCATCACCAGCCCGGACTTCGCGCTCTGGATGGTCGGTCCGACCGGCAGCTTGAAGTCCGAGCTGGCGGCTCTCTCTCAGCGGCACTTTGGCCGGTTCGACCGGAAGACGCTGCCCGGCAGCTGGACGTCCACGGAGAACGCCCTCGAGGCCCGCCTCTTCACCGTCAAGGACGCCGTTGCCGTCATCGACGACTACGCCCCGAACGCCGACTCGCGCGCGCAGCAGGAGCTTGAGAAACGCGCGCAACGGATCATCCGCGGCATCGGGAACCGCGCGTCGCGCGGCCGGTTGCGCGCCGACCTGAGCCAGCAACCCGATAGGCCGCCGCGCGGCCTCGTCATCTGCACCGGCGAGGACCTGCCGACCGGTCACTCGATCCAGGCCCGCCTCGTCATCATCGAAGTCGACCGGGAGCGACTGAACCTCGACGTCATCACCGAGCTGCAGGCTAGCGGCGATCGGCTCGCACACGCGATGCGCGGCTACATCGAATGGCTCCAGCCCGCGATCCCGCAGCTCAAGAAGGAGATGCCGGCCCGGCTCGGGCATCTGCGCGGGGAGCTTTTCCAGATCGGCTCGCATCTGCGCCAGGCCGACGCCCTCGCCCAGCTCCGCGCCGCCTTCGAGCTGTTCCTCGAATTCGCCGAGGGCGTGGGCGCCATCGACGCGGTCCGCGCCACCGATCTGCGCGCCAACGCGGTGGTAACCCTACGCGGAATCGGCGAAGCGCAAAGTACCGTCCTGCGCGACCTCGAGCCGGCGGAGCGCTTCATCAGCGTGCTCGGGACCCTGCTGGAGCAACGGCGCGTCCGGCTCGTCGAGAAAGGGCACTCGCCGAGGGCCGACGACGTCGAGGCGATCGGCTGGTACGACCAGGACTTCGCGTACCTGTTGCCCGAGGCCGCCCGCCGCCGGGTCGCCACGTTCCTTCGCGAGTCCGGCGAGGCCTGGAGCCACAGCGCCCACGCCCTCAACAAGGCGCTGGTCCGGAAGGGCGTCGTGGTCCCGGGCCCGGACGCCCGTCCCGAGATGCAGGTCCGGGTCGGAGACAGCAAGCGCCGCGTCCTCCGCCTTCGACTCACCGCGCTCCGAGGCGCCCCTGTCCCCGGTTCTGTCCCCGCTTTGTCCCCGGTTTCCGACGAAACCGGAGGCGGCGCCGAGGACCAAGTTTCTTCGGAATAACCGGAGGATACGGATGCCGAGCCTCCGCTGTCCCCGGTGTCCCCGCTTTCGCGAGGGAGAGACCCCCTTGGGCGGAAACCAATCACTCTCGCCAGCGGACAACTCCCTTTCGAGTCGAGGGTGGATTTGTGACCCACGCGTGAAGCGACTCCGGTCAGTGGACAGCGGCAGACTACACGCCGGACGCCTCTTCCAGTCGCTCGAGACCACTCCGAGTGCTTCCCGAGACGGCCCGGACTCGTTTGCGAACTGCTCGCCGCTTGCCGAAGATTTTGGGCCGCGAGAAGGTAATGTGGAACAACACACCAAATGACTCCCCCAAAAACCTTCACTCTTCCCCCGCAGGATCCAGATGGCCAACCCGTCACCCTCGAGCAGGGCAGCCGAGTCGTAGTAGTGGGAGCCAATGGGTCTGGAAAAACCAGATTCGGAATCCGGATTGAGGAACAGAACCAGAGCCACACGACTGTGCATCGGATAAGTGCTCAAAAGGTTCTGAACCTGCCGGATTATGCCCCAGTAAAAAATCTTGAGGAGGCAGAGAGAGAGCTGCTCTTCGGTCGTTCTAATCGCCACGCAAGCATCGATAGGAAGATTCACGATCGTTGGGGTGGAAGCCCGGCCACGTTCCTCCTAACCGACTATGAGAAACTCCTTGGACTCCTTTTCGCTAAAACTGCCGAGCGAGACCGGCTGCACACGGAGAAGACCCGGGCTACGGGGACATATGTTCCCGTGCCCGATTCTCCGATCGATTCCATTGTGACCATTTGGTCCGACTTGATGCCCCACAGAACCGTCAGTTTCAATGACGGAAAGGTAATGGTCGGAAAGGGTAGCGCAACGGAGTATCACGCGAAGGAAATGAGCGACGGTGAGCGCGTGGTGCTCTACCTTCTGGGCCAATGTCTCTGTGCTCCCCTGGGAGCCTTGTTGATAGTTGACGAGCCCGAACTCCACCTTCACAAGTCCTTGATGGACAAACTTTGGAACAAAGTAAACAGCTCTGTCCTGACAAGACTCTCATCTACATCACCCACGATCTTGACTTCGCTGCCAGCCGGGCGGGCGCGGCCGAGGTCTGGACTCAAAGCTTCTCAGGGACTCACTGGGTCTGGCGCTACATCCCGGTCACAGGCGCTGCCCGAAGCACTCATCCTCGAAATCATTGGCAACCGAAAGCAGCTGCTTCTTTGTGAAGGAGAACGCGGAGGGCTGGACCACACCATCTACCAACTCTGCTATCCCGCCTTCCACGTCATACCTCGCGGAGGTTCAGACAAGGTTATTGAGACGACCAAGGCCCTAAAGGGGAACGGGGACTTACACAAGGTCACCGCAAGGGGCATAA
The DNA here is from genome assembly GCA_963819375.1 of uncultured Pseudomonadota bacterium. GTDB lineage: Bacteria > Myxococcota_A > Polyangia > Fen-1088 > Fen-1088 > JADGRB01. The sequence goes on from CAWFVU010000002.1 coordinate 2,286,779, forward strand.
TTGATCGCGACGTTCGCAGCGAAGCAGAAGTCTTGGCGTTGGCTGCGCACGGTGTTGAAATCCTTGCCTTCGCAGAGATCGAGAATCTCCTTTGCACCGAGAAGTTAGTCACGCTGGTGGCGACCCGGTTGTCTCTCAGCGAAGCAGATGTGCTGGCAGCTGTAACGAAATACGTTTCTGACGCGCTGAAAAGCGAACTAGATAGCCAGATCGCCATGCGCGCGCAGCGCCGCATACGTTACCAGCTGTCGCAATACAGCGCGATCTCGTTGACTGAATCAGGCCTTCAACAGGGTGTGACGACCTTGATCGGAACGCTGAGCGTCCCGTCGCTCTGGTCCGAGGCGCAGCAGACGATTAATGATGCGATTACAAACAATCATTTGAACGATCTATTAAGGGTATACAATCGAAAGTCCCTCTCTGAGCGGATCTCTGTCTGTTTTGGGTTGAAAAAAGGCGAATATCCGGCGCTCGTTCTTCGCCTATTGAAGGGCCCAGACGCCGAGCTATTCGCAGCTGCTCTGCGGTCTGTTCTTCCTGTTCTAGCAGCCGCCTGAGCAGCTAACCTGTTGCGAGACCGTCGCAGTCAGCGCAGCTGGGGCCAACTCGTTTCCTGACTCATGAGGATGACGCTTAAATGTAGCGTCATCACGGGATCCGTCGAGCGACGTCAGGGGAGCCTAACGGCGATCGCGGGGACGGCGGGAGGTCATGGGCGGGGCAGGCAGCTCAGGTGCAGACTTGGTTATCGCCGAGTCAGGAGCCATTTCTAGCGCTGGAGCAGGAGTGGTAACCGACACCGAATCCATATTCGCGGGTGCCGACGCTCCCGAAGTCACCTCCGCGTCCACAAGCTCACCGGCCAGCACAGCTTCGTCCTCGAGATC
>CAWFVU010000003.1:0-25000 GCA_963819375.1 uncultured Pseudomonadota bacterium
CGCCATCCAGCGCCGCGTCACCGGGCCGCAGTCGATGAAGACCTTGGTGACGAACAGCTTGTCGGCGTCGGCCTTCTCGTTCTCGGTCGCGTTGGCGATCGCCGAGTCGAGCACCTTGACGAGCATGTGGGCCGCCTTGCGCTGCTGAAGGCGCAAGATCGACATCGCGTCGTCCACTGAACGTCCGCGGATCATGTCGGCCACCGCGCGCACCTTGCGGGGCGACTCACGGAACCGTCTCAGAATTGCGCGTGCCATAGTCTCTCCTCGTCCTTTACTTCTTCGCCGCGCCTGCAGCGGCCGGCGCGCCGCCACCGCCGCCAGCCGCAGCCTTGCGCTCGCCGGAGTGGCCGTGGAACGTGCGGGTCGGGGCGAACTCGCCCAGCTTGTGACCGACCATGTTCTCCGTCGTGAACACCGGGACGAACTTCCGCCCGTTGTGAACGGCGAAGGTCATTCCCAGCATCTCCGGGATGATCGTGGAGCGCCGCGACCAGGTCTTGAGGACCTTCTTCGACTTCTGGCGCTGCATGTCGACGACCTTCTTCATCAGGCTGGCGTCGATGAACGGACCTTTTTTGACTGAACGAGCCATATCTAGAAGTCCTCTTAGGCTTTCTTGCCGCGGTGTTTGATGATCATCGCGTCGGTGCGCTTGTTCTGCCGGGTCTTCAACCCCTTCGAGAGCTGACCCCACGGCGAGCAGGGGTGACGACCGCCGGACGAACGACCTTCGCCGCCGCCCATCGGGTGATCGACCGGGTTCATGGTGACGCCGCGGTTGTGCGGACGACGACCCTTCCAGCGGGTGCGGCCGGCCTTGCCGACGTGCACCGAGGCGTGCTCGATGTTGCCGACCTGTCCGATGGTGGCGCGGCAGTCGAGGTGGACGCGGCGGGTCTCGCCCGACGGCAACCGGATCTGACCCCAGTCGCCCTCTTTGGCCATGACCTGGGCGCCGACGCCGGCCGAGCGGCACATCTGCGCGCCGCCCGAGATCTTGAGCTCGATGTTGTGGATCGTCGTGCCGAGCGGGATGAACCGGATCGGCAGGTTGTTCCCCGGCTTGATGTCGGCGTTGCGCGAAGAGACCACGGCGTCGCCGACCTTGAGCCCGTCGGGGCAGAGGATGTAGCGCTTCTCGCCGTCGGCGTAGTGCAGGAGCGCGATGCGCGCGGTGCGGTTCGGATCGTACTCGACGGTGGCGACGATCGCCGGGACGCCGACCTTGTTGCGACGAAAGTCGATGACGCGGAAACGGCGCTTGTGGCCACCGCCGCGGAAGCGCGAGGTGATGCGGCCGTTGTTGTTGCGGCCGCCCGACCGGGACATCCGCTCGGTGAGCGACTTCTCCGGCTCGTTGCCCTGCGAGAGCTCGGCGAAGTCGGGGGCGACGCGGCCGCGGCTGCCGGGGGTGGTGGCGTTGTGTGGACGAAGACCCATGGCGACTCCTTAAACCCCTTCGAAGAATTCGATGTTCTGGCCCGGCGCGATGGTCACCACGGCCTTCTTCCAGTTCGAGCGGCGGCCGATGTAGCGCCCCATCCGCTTCTCCTTGCCGCGGACGACCGCGGTACGGACCGACACCACGTCGACGTTCCAGAGCTTCTCGACCGCGTGGCGGATCTCAATCTTGTTGGCGTCGCGCGCAACCTCGAACAGCAGCTGCGACTTGAGCGTCTCGGGATCGACCTCGCCGTCAGTCTGGCCGCCGGTCTCCTTGAGCAGCGTCCCCTTCTCGGTGAGCAGGGGGCGCTTGATGATCTCTTCGGGTGAACGCATGACCTTACGCCTTCGCCTTGGGGGCCACGGTGACGCGCGCTTCGATCAGCTTGACGGCGTCAGCGGCGATCACCAGGCCGGGGTGGTTGAGGATGTCGTAGACGTTGAGCCCCTCGGGCGCGAGGAACTTCGACTTGGGAAGGTTGCGCGCCGACTTCGAGAGGTTGGCGTTCTCCTTGCCGTCGACCACCACCGCCGAGTCGACGCCCAGCACCTTGAGGATGCCGGCCAGCCGCTTGGTCTTCGGCGCCTCGAAGGGAAGCTTGTCGACGACGACCAGCTTCTTCTCCTTGGCGCGCAGCGACAGCGCAGAGACGAGCGCCGCGCGCTTCACCTTCTTGGGCACGGTGTAGGAGTAGTCGCGCGGGTGCGGCCCGAAGACCTTGCCGCCGCCGACGTGGTTGGGGGCGCGGCTCGAACCCTGGCGGGCGTTGCCGGTCCCCTTCTGCTTGTACGGCTTCTTGCCGCCGCCGCGAACCTCGTCGCGCGTCTTGGTGTCGTGCGTTCCGGCCCGCTTGGCGGCCTTCTGCGCCTTGACCATCTCCCAGAGGAGATAGTCCTTCACCTTGGCGCCGAACACGGCGTCGGCGAGGTCGGCCGACCCGACCTTCTTGCCTTCGATATTGACGATGTCGATCTGCATGGTGGTGCCTTGGCGCTCGCTTTATTAGGTCTTGATCTCGACGTCGACGCCCGCCGACAGGTCGAGCTTCATGAGCGCGTCCAGCGTCTGCTGGGTCGGCTCGAGAATGTCGAGGAGCCGCTTGTGGGTGCGGATCTCGAACTGCTCGCGCGACTTCTTGTCGACGTGCGGCGAGCGCAGCACGGTGAACTTGTTGATCTTGGTCGGCAGCGGAACCGGGCCGGCGACGCTGGCGCCGGTCCGCTTGGCCGTGTCCACGATCTCGCCGGCCGACTGGTCGAGCAGGCGGTGATCGTAGGCCTTGAGACGAATGCGGATCTTGGGGGTCATTTATTTGGCCTTCACGTCGTCGGGGAGAATCTTGGTGACGACGCCGGCGCCGACGGTCTTGCCACCCTCGCGAATCGCGAAGCGCAGACCTTCCTCGCAGGCGATCGGCGTGATGAGCTCGATCTTCAGGCTCACGTTGTCCCCGGGCATCACCATCTCGGCGCCCTCGGGCAACGTCACCAGCCCCGTCACGTCCGTCGTCCGGAAGTAGAACTGCGGCCGGTAGCCCTTGAAGAACGGCGTGTGGCGACCACCCTCCTCTTTCTTGAGGATATAGACCTCGCCCATGAAGTTCTTGTGCGGCGTGATGCTCCCGGGCTTCGACAGCACCTGGCCGCGCTCGATCTCCTCGCGCTTCGTCCCGCGGAGCAGCGCCCCGATGTTGTCGCCCGCGCGACCCTCGTCCAGCAGCTTGCGGAACATCTCGACGCCGGTGACCACCGTCTTCACGGTGTCCTTGAATCCGACGATCTCGATCTCCTCGCCGACCTTCACGATGCCGCGCTCCACGCGCCCCGTGACCACCGTGCCGCGGCCGGAGATCGTGAACACGTCCTCCACCGGCATCAGGAACGGCTTGTCGATCTCCCGCTTCGGCTCCTTGATGAACGTGTCGCAGGCGTCCAGCAGCTTCAGCACCGACGGCTCGCCCAGCTCGCCCGGATCGCCCTCCAGCGCCTTCAGCGCGCTCCCGCGGATGATCGGCGTGTCGTCGCCCGGGTACTGGTACTTCGACAGAAGCTCGCGCAGCTCCATGTCGACCAGGTCGAGCAGCTCCGCGTCCTCCTTGGCGATCATGTCCACCTTGTTCAGGTAGACGACAATCGCCGGGATGCCGACCTGACGGCCCAAGAGGATGTGCTCGCGCGTCTGCGGCATCGGGCCGTCAGGCGCCGACACCACCAGGATCGCGCCGTCCATCTGCGCCGCGCCCGTGATCATGTTCTTGATGTAGTCCGCGTGTCCGGGGCAGTCGACGTGCGCGTAGTGACGGTTCTCCGTCTCGTACTCCACGTGCGCGATCGCGATCGTGATGCCGCGCTCTCGCTCCTCCGGCGCCTTGTCGATCTGGTCGTACGCCAGGAACTTCGCGAAGCCCTTCTTCGTCAGCACCTTGGTGATCGCCGCCGTCAGCGTCGTCTTGCCGTGGTCGACGTGACCGATCGTCCCGATGTTCAGGTGGGGCTTGTTCCGGATGAATTTTTCTTTCGCCATCGCTCTCGTCCTCTCCTTAGGCTCCGCGTCGTTCGACGATCGACTCGGTCACGCGCGTCGGCACCGGCGCGTAACGCGCGAACTGCATGGTGTACGTCGCCCGTCCTTGTGTCATGGAACGGACGTCAGTGGAATAGCCAAACATACTGGCCAGGGGTACCTCGGCGCTGATTGCCTGTGCCGAGCCCCGGGCTTCCATACCAGAAACCCGGCCGCGGCGCGCGGACAGATTGCCGGTCACCTCGCCCATGAACTCGTCCGGGGTCAGCACCTCGACCTCCATGACCGGCTCGAGCAGGACCGGCCCCGCCTCGCGGGCCGCGGCCGTCGCGCCCATGGAGCCGGCGATCTGGAAGGCCATCTCGCTCGAGTCGAGCTCGTGGTAGCTGCCACCCGTGAGCTTCACGGCGACGTCGATGACCGGGTAGCCGCCCAGAACCCCGCGCGCCAGCGACTCCCGCACGCCGCGCTCGACCGCCGGGACGAACTCGCGCGGGACGATGCCGCCGACGGTGGCGTCCTCGAAGACGATCCCTTTGCCCTCGGCCGGCTCGACGTGCAGCGTGACGTGCCCGTACTGGCCGCGCCCGCCGGTCTGCCGGATGTACTTCCCCTCGGCCTCGGCCTCGCGGGTGATCGTCTCGCGGTAAGCGACCTGCGGCCGCCCGACGTAAGCCTCGATCTTGAACTCGCGCACGAGCCTGTCGACGATGATCTCCAGGTGCAGCTCGCCCATCCCCGAGATGATCGTCTGCCCGGTCTCGGCATCCGTGCGCACCCGAAAAGACGGGTCCTCGATGGCCAGCTTCGCCAGCGCCTGCCCGATCTTGTCCTGGTTGGCCTGCGTCTTCGGCTCGATGGCGATCGAGATGACCGGCGCCGGGAACTCCATCAGCTCCAGCACGACCGGGTTCTTCTCGTCGCAGAGCGTGTCGCCCGTGGCGGTGGCGCGTAGACCAGCCGCCGCGGCGATATTCCCGCAGGTCACCTCCTCGACGTCCTCACGCTTGTTGGCGTGCATGTGCAGCAAGCGCCCAATCCGCTCCCGCTTCCCCTTGCCGGCGTTGAAGACCGTCGACCCGGCGGTGACCTTGCCGGAATAGACGCGGAAGTAGGTGAGCGACCCGACGAACGGGTCGTTCATGATCTTGAACGCCAGCGCGGAGAACGGCTCGGTGTCGGTGGCGCGCCGCTCGGTGCGCTTCCCGTCCAGATCCTTGCCCACCACCGGCGGGATGTCGTTCGGCGCCGGGAGAAAGTCGACGACGGCGTCGAGCAGCGGCTGCACGCCCTTGTTGCGGAACGCGGCGCCGCAGAGCACCGGCACCGCATGCCCAGCGACGGTCGCGCGGCGGAGCGCGGCGCGCAGGAGCTCGGGCGAAAGCGCGCTCTCCTCCAGATAGAGGCGCATCGCCTCGTCGTCGGCCTCCGCAATCGCCTCGATCATCGTGGCGCGCGCCAGCTCGGCGGCCTCGCGCAGCTCGTCGGGGATCGCCTTGACGACCGGCTCGGCGCCGACCGTGTCGTCCTCCCAGTCGACGAGCTTCATCTCGATCAGGTCGACGACGCCCGAGAACCCGTCCTCGAGCGCGTTGGGGATCTGGATGACGATCGGCGTCCCCTTGAGCCGCTCGCGGATTTCGCGCACGCAGCGATCGGGATCGGCGCCGACGCGATCGCACTTGTTGATGAAGGCGAGACGCGGAACCCGGTACTTGTCGGCCTGGCGCCAGACCGTCTCCGACTGCGGCTCGACGCCGCCCACCGCGTCGAACACCGCCACCGCGCCGTCGAGCACCCGCAGGCTGCGCTCGACCTCGACGGTGAAGTCGACGTGGCCGGGCGTGTCGATGATGTTGATCCGGTGCTCGCGCCAGAAGCAGGTCGTCGAGGCGGCGGTGATGGTGATGCCGCGCTCCTGCTCCTGCTCCATCCAGTCCATCTGGGTGGTCCCCTCATGGACCTCGCCCATCTTCCGCGAGACGCCCGTGTAGAAGAGGATCCGCTCGGTGGTCGTGGTCTTCCCCGCGTCGATGTGCGCCATGATCCCGATGTTCCGGATCTGCGCTATGGGAAATGTCCGAGCCACGACTACCGAGTTGCCTTTCCGACGCTCAGCCGATCTGCGTCGCCGGCTGATCCGGCGAGCGCGAACCGTCAGGTCCGTCGTTTGCGCTGTGTGTTGGGAGTGAAAACCGTCGCGAAATCTAGGTGATAACTAAAAAATTACCAGCGGTAATGGGCGAACGCCTTGTTGGCGTCGGCCATCTTGTGGGTGTCTTCGCGCTTCTTGACGGCGTTGCCCTTGTTGGACGACGCGTCGAGCAGCTCGCCCGCCAGCTTCTCCTGCATCGTGCGTCCATCCGAACGATCGCGGGCCGCCGAGATGATCCAGCGCATCCCGAGGGCCAGGGCGCGTTCCGGGCGAACGTCGACGGGGACTTGGTAGGTCGCGCCACCGACGCGGCGGGACTTCACCTCGACCTTGGGCTGCACGTTTCCGAGCGCGCGATCCCAGACCTTGACCGGATCGTCCTTCGCCTTCTCGGCGATGATGTCGAACGCGCGGTAGACAATCTGCTCGGCGACCGCCTTCTTGCCCGAGCTCATGATGGTGTTCACGAACTTGGTCACCTTGCGGCGCATATCGACGGGCTGATCCGTGAACTTCGGATCGGGAAGCGGCTTGCGCTTGGGAACTTCACCTTTGCGGGGCATGGTCTTGGTCCTGGTTCTTCGAAGTGTTGGGCGAAGTTACTTAGGCCGCTTGGCGCCGTACTTCGAACGCCCTTGCCGACGGTTGGTGACGCCCGAGGTGTCGAGCGTGCCGCGAATGATGTGGTAGCGAACGCCCGGGAGATCCTTGACGCGGCCGCCACGGATCATCACGACCGAGTGCTCCTGAAGGTTGTGCCCCTCGCCGGGGATGTACGTCGTCACTTCCATCCCGTTGGTGAGACGAACGCGCGCCACCTTGCGGAGCGCCGAGTTCGGCTTTTTCGGGGTGGTGGTGTAGACGCGCACGCAGACGCCGCGCCGCTGCGGGCAAGCCATGAGCGCCGGCGACGCGGTCTTGCGTCGCTGAGCCTGGCGGCCGAACTTAACCAGCTGATTGATGGTGGGCATCTGGGGCAAAAACCTCGGTGTTTGGCGCTGTCGTTGTTCTAAAACTTGCTGAAATTCAGGGCGCACGCGCAAACCACGGGCGCCAAGAAGGCAGGGATTATAGGGATCGGGCGCGGGTTGTCAACGACATTGGACCACCCCGGCTGACCGCCTGCTCCGGCTGGGTCAGGGCCGGCCCGCGCCGCCCGATCCCAGCGCGACCGCGGCCTTTGACGCGGCGCCGATCGGGCCGAGCAGGCGGCGAACCAGCGCCCGGGCGGTGTCGCTGCGACGAAGAACCTCGGCCGCGGCAGGGCCCGACCGGTAATAGAGGTCGGTGGCGACGGCGAACATCGTGCTCTCCGGGCGCAGCCGATCGCGAACCTTCCGCATCGCGTCCACCTCGGGGGCCAGCGCCGAGCCCCAGGCGGCCGTGGCGACGAAGCAGCCCGTGAGCTGCGCGAACTTCATGGCGGGCGTCTTGAATGTCACCGTCGCGAGCGGCGAGACCTGACCGCACGGATCGACGGCCCGCACGGCGACCACGTACTGAGTGGCCGGCCTCAAGTTCGCGATCGAGGTGGTGCTGATCGACCCGGGCTTCCCCGGCATGACCTGCGGAGCACTGGCAGCAGAGCCGAACTCTTCGTCCGTGATGGTCGAGCCGGTCTGGTAGCGGAAGTCGTACTTGAAGACCGCGCTGCCGTTCGACTGCCCGTTCACGAACTGGAGCGTGGCGCCGGTGGAGGTGAGCCCGCCGGTCTGCACGGAGAGGTTCGTGACCGCGGTCGGCGGCGCCGGTGGCGGAACACACTGCAGCGGCGTGCATTCCTGCTTCGCGGGATCGCAGACGCTGCATATGTTCGTGACCGGGTCGCAGACCAGCGTGAAGCAGGGGGCGACGCTCGCCAACACGCGGCCGCTCTGCCCAGCGCCGTCGCTGATCGGGAGAAGCCGCCCCTCGCCCGAGCCGGGGACGGTGGTCGAGATGGTGGCGTCGCGCGGGTTGACGACGCCCGTCGCTCCCGTCCAGTCGCCGTAGCCGATGATCTGCAAAACCGCCTCGGCGTCTTTCGTCCCCGCCACGACGTCGATGTGGAGGGGAACCTGGTAGACGACCGAGGGCTGTCCGAAGTTGCCGTCCGTGCCGTAGCCCATCAGGTTGCTGTCGTCGAAGGCGGGGTAGAGGTGAGAGGCGTTGGAGTCGTACTCCTTGTTCACCTCGACCATCAGGAAGTAATCGCCGGGCGGCAGCGTGGAGGGAACGGACCAGATCCCGCTGTAGATCCCGCCGTACGGGGGGGTCGCCGCCGCCACGGCGTCGAGATCGTTGATCGCCGCAAAGGTCGGCGGATCGGTGCCGTCGAGAGAGGTGAAGGTCGTGAGATCGCTGCGCGGCGGGTAATAGGACAGCATCGTGGGGTCGAACTTCCCCTTCTCGCTGTTGAAACGACTCGCGCAGGTGATCGCGTCGTCGACCTGGGGGCCGAGGGCGGCCTGCGCCTCGCTCTGCTGCAGGGGTCGACAGAAGTAGAGATCCGGCGACGAGTAGGGCTCATGCCAGCCGAGGCAGCTCTCGCCCGGTCCGCCTTGGTGGCAGATCTCTTCTTGCATGAAGAGCGTGCTGTAGGTCTTTCCGCGCGCATGCGCCCAGATCGGCAGCGACATGATGCGCTTGCCGTAGGGAAACAGCGGTCCGGAGAGAAAATCCGAGCGGCCCGGACGGTTGCCGATCCCGCGCACCGAGGTGGCGTTCGTGACCATCAGCGTATCGACGAACGCTCCCGTCGAATCCTGCAGCCAGACGGCAATCTGTGGGCCGAGCTCCATTCGGCTCACCGACTGGACGCAGGCCGAGCTCTCGTCTGGCCGATAGCAGTCGGGCTGGAACGAATACTGGAGAGTCATACAAGACTGGGCGCGAGCGGCGAGCGGCGTGCCGACAAACGCCAAGACGAAAAGGACGCCACAAACCGATCGCGAACAGGGCAAGCGAGGGGAGCGCAATGGATCTGACTTTGGACCGGCCCCGATTGCGCGGCAAGGCTCTGCCTTGGGCATAGGTCGCTCAGCCTCGCCAAGGAGTGGCTATTTCAGGGGTTTGGGCGTGGCAGAGGCCAGCGCGACCGCGGCCTTTGACGCAGCGCCGATGGGCCCGAGCAGGCGGCGAACCAGGGCCCGGGCGGTGTCGCTGCGGCGAAGAACGTCGGCAGCAGCTGGGCCGGACCGGTAGTAGAGGTCGGTGGCGACCGCGAACATCGTGCTCGCGGGGCGCAGCCGATCGCGCACCTTCCGCATCGCGTCCACGTCGGGGGCCAGCGCCGAGCCCCAGGCGGCCGTGGCCACGAAGCAGCCCGTGAGCTGCGTGAACTTCATGACGGGCGTCTTGAACGTCACCGTCGCGAGCGGCGAGACCTGACCGCACGGATCGACGGCCCGCACGGCGACCGCATAGTCGGTGCCTGGTTTCAGGTTCGAGATGGAGACCGAGGCGAGCGAGCCCGGCGATCCCGGCATCACCTGCGGCGCGCTGGCGGCGGAGCCGAATTGCTCGTCCGTGATGTTCGTGCCGGTCTGGTAGCGAATGTCGTATTTGAAGACCGCCGCGCCGTTCGACTGCGCGTTGGCGAATTTGAGCGTGGCACCGGTAGCGGTCAGCCCGCCGTCCTGCATCGAGAGGTTCGCGACCGCGGTGGGCGGTGCCGGCGGCGGAACACACTGCAGCGGCGTGCATTCCTGCTTCGCCGGATCGCAGATGCTGCACATGTTCGTGTCGGGGTCGCACACCAACGTGAAGCAGGGGGCGACGCTGGCCAACACCCGCCCGGTCTGCCCTGCGCCGTTGCTGATCGGGAGCAGCCGCCACTCGCCCGAGCCCGGGACCGTGGTCGAGATGCTGGCGTCGCGCGGGTTGACGACGCCCGTCGCTCCCGTCCAGTCGCCGTAGCCGGTGATCTGCAAAACCGCACCGGCGTCATTCGTCGCCGTCGTGACGTCGATGTGGATGGGAACCTGGTAAACGACCGACGGCTGGCCGAAGTTGCCGTCGGTGCCGTAGCCCGGCAGGTGGCTGTCGTCGAAGTCGGGGTGCAGGTGCGAGGCGTTCGAGTCGTACTCTTTGTTCACCTCGACCATCAGGACGTAATCGCCGGGCGGCAGCGTGGAGGGAACCGACCAGGTGCCGTTGTAGTTGGAGCCATACGGGGGCGTCGCCGCGGCCACCGCGTCGAGATCGTTGATCGCCGCGAACGTCGGCGGATCGTTTCCGTCGAGTGAGGTGAAGGTCGTCAGATCGCTGCGGGGCGGGTAGTAGGACGGCATCGTCGGATCGAACTGCCCCTTCTCGCTGTTGAACTTCGTCGGGCAAGTGATCGCGTCGACCTCGGTGCCGATGGACGCCTGCGCCTCGCTCGCCTGCAGCGGACGGCAGAAGTAGAGCTCCGGCGACGAAAATGACTCGTGCCACCCAAGGCAGCTCTCGCCCGGTCCACCGACCGCGCAGGTCTCCTCCTGCATGAAGAGGGTGCCGTAGGTCTTTCCGCGCGCGTGCGCCCAGATCGGCAGCGACATGACGCGCTTGCCGTAGGGAAACAGCGGGCCGGAGAGAAAATCCGGGCGGCCCGGGCGGTTGCCGATCCCGCGCACCGAGGTGGCGTTGGTGACCATCAACGTATCGACGAACGCGCCCGTCGAATCCTGCAGCCAGACGGCAATCTGTGGGCCGAGGTCCATCCGGCTCACCGACTGCACACAGGCGGAGCTCTCGTCCGGCCGAAAGCAGTCCGGCTGAAACGAGTACTGGAGGGTCATGCACGACTGGGCGCGCGCCACGGCGGGCGTCAGGGCGACCAGCACCAGCAGGGAAAATACGGCCCCAAAAGCCAGGCGAAGGGAACGCAATAGGCCCTTATTGTGGCCTCGAGCGCCGGGGATGCGCAAGCGCATCACGGACGCATTGCAAAGCCTGGGCTTCGGGTGCCATCTTGGCCCCGTGCGGATCGGCATCGACGTTGGCGGTACCAAGATCGAAGGACTCCTGCTGGGAGACGGCGGACGCGAAGTCGCGCGCCAGCGAATCGCGACCCCGACGGAATACCGCGAGCTGCTGGCCGCGATCGCCGAGCTCGTGCAGGGGCTCGCCGCGCGCGCTTCGGAGCTCACAGGCGGAGCCCCCACGGTCGGCGTCGGAACCCCCGGGTTCTTGCAGCCGGGCCGTGGCGTGATCTGGAATTCGAACCTGCTCTGTCTCAACGATCGACCGCTCGACAAGGATCTCGAGCTGGCGGTGGGGCGCCCGGTTCGGCTGGCCAACGACGCCAAGTGCTTCGTCCTCTCCGAGGCGATCGACGGTGCGGCAGCGCCACCTGCCGATCTCGAGCGCAGCCACCCGGATGTCGTCTTCGGCGCCACCCTCGGGACAGGCGTCGGGGGCGGGATCGTCGTCGACGGGAGGGTCCTGACGGGCGCGAACGGCGCCGCCACCGAGTGGAGCCACACCACCCTTCCCTTCGCGGCCCCCGACGAGCAATCCCCCTATCGCTGCGTCTGCGGTCACCCCGGCTGCATCGAATCGTTCATCTCGGGACGCGGCCTCGAGGGGACCTATCGCGCGCTCGGCGGCAGCGAGGTGCGCGGGGCTGAGATCGCCCGGCGCGCGGAGGCCGGAGACGAGATCGCCGCGCGTGCCTTCGCGCTCTACGAGGACCGGCTGGCGCGGGCGCTCGCCTCGGTCATCAACCTGATCGACCCCCGGGTGATCGTCCTCGGAGGCGGGGTCTCCAACAACGCGCGCATTTTCGGTAACGTTCCCAAGCTGCTGGAACGCCACACCGTCGCCCAGGACCTGCGGACGAAGTTGGTCCACGCCGCCCACGGCGACGCCAGCGGCGTCCGCGGCGCAGCCTGGCTGTGGCCGGGCTGAGTTCGCAACAACAGTGGAGGGGTGAGGGTGGGGGCCCCCACCCTTCCCCTCCACACCTCCCGCGATGAGCTCCGGCGAGCAAAGCTCGCCGGTGCTCGACGCGATCAGCCGCCAGTTAGTCCTCGAGCGGGAGGGGAAGCGAGGCCGTGGCGGCAGCCGCGAGCGGCGGGGTCGGCAGGTCCTCGGCGCCCGTGTCCTCGACGTGGATGGAGAGGCGCTTGTAGGCGCCGAGCCCCGTCCCGGCCGGGATGAGCCGTCCCATGATGACGTTCTCCTTGAGGCCGCGCAGGTAGTCGACCTTGCCCTGGACTGCGGCTTCGGTGAGCACCTTGGTGGTCTCCTGGAACGACGAGGCGGAGATGAAGCTCTCCGTCGAGAGCGACGCCTTGGTGATGCCGAGGAGGAGCGGCTCCCCCTGGGCCGGCTTGGCGCCCTTCCCCATCACCCGCTCGTTCTCCTCCTCGAACAGGTACTTCTCGACGTGCTCGTCGACGAGGAAGCCGGTGTCGCCCACGTCGATGACCCGGATGCGGCGGAGCATCTGCCGCACGATGGTCTCGATGTGCTTGTCGTTGATTTTGACGCCCTGGAGTCGGTAGACCTCCTGGACCTCGTCGACCAGGTACTTGGCCAGCGCTTTTTCGCCGAGCACCTTGAGGATGTCGTGCGGGTTGGCGGCGCCGTCCATGAGCGGCTCGCCAGCGCGGATCTTGTCGCCTTCACGGACGGCGAGGTGCTTGCCCTTGGAGATGAGGTACTCCTTGGCGTCGCCCCGCTCCGGCGTGATGAGGACCTTGCGCTTCCCCTTGGTGTCCTTGCCGAAGCTGACCACGCCGTCGATCTCGGCGATGACCGCGTGCTCCTTCGGCTTGCGCGACTCGAAGAGCTCCGCCACGCGCGGCAGACCGCCCGTGATGTCCTTGGTCTTCGTCGTCTCGCGCGGGATACGCGCGATGACGTCGCCGGCCTGGATGGAGTCGCCTTCGTTCGCCGCGATGGTCGACCCGACCGGCAAGAAGTACCGGGCGTCGTTCTCGCCGCTCGGGATCTTGAGGGTCTTGCCGTGCGCGTCCTTGAGCGAGATGCGCGGGCGGAGGTCGGCGTCCTTCGACTCCGTGATGCTCTTGCGCGACAGGCCCGTGACCTCGTCGAGCTGCTCGGTCATCGTCACGCCTTCGATGACGTCGCCGAACTTCACGACGCCGGTGACCTCGGTGAGGATCGGCACCGAGAAGGGATCCCACTCCGAGAGGAGCGACCCCGCCTTGACCTTGTCGCCGTTGCCGAAGTGGAGGCGCGCGCCGTAGGTCAGGCCGTAGCGCTCGCGCTCGCGACCCGTCTCGTCCTGGACCACGATCTCGCCGTGACGGTTCATCACGATGTAGACCTTGTCGCGCTTGACCACGTCGGTGTTCTCCAGCTTGACGACGCCGTCGTAGCGCGCCTCCAGCTGTGACTGCTCCGTGCGGACCTGACCGACGCCGCCGATGTGGAACGTCCGCATCGTCAGCTGGGTGCCGGGCTCGCCGATCGACTGGGCGGCGATGACGCCGACCGCCTCGCCGATGTTGACCATGTGCCCGCGGGCCAGATCACGGCCGTAGCAGAGCACGCAGATTCCGCGCCGGCTCTCGCAGGTGAGCACCGAGCGGATCTTGACGCGATCGATGCCCGCGTCTTCGATGACCTTGACCTTCTCCTCGGTGATCTCGTCGCCCGAGGCAACCAGCACCTCGCCCGTGTACGGGTCGAAGATGTCTTCGACGGCGACGCGGCCGAGGATGCGATCCCCGAGCTTCTCGATGATCTCGCCGCCTTCGACCAGCGCGCCGAGCTCGATCCCGTCGATGGTGCCGCAGTCGTACTCGGCGATGATGCAGTCCTGCGCCACGTCGACCAGACGCCGGGTGAGGTACCCGGAGTTGGCCGTCTTGAGCGCGGTGTCCGCCAGGCCCTTGCGGGCGCCGTGCGTCGAGATGAAGTACTGGAGCACCGACAACCCCTCGCGGAAGTTGGTGGTGATCGGCGTCTCGATGATCTCGCCCGACGGCTTGGCCATGAGGCCGCGCATCCCGGCCAGCTGCCGGATCTGCTGAGCCGAGCCACGCGCGCCCGAGTCGGCCATGATGTAGATCGGGTTGAACGACGGGCTGCGCCGCTTCTCCCCGGTCTCGTCGTTGGTGACCTCCTCGGTGCTGATCTCGCCCATCATTTCTTCGGCGATCTGCTCCGAGACCTGCGCCCAGATGTCGACCACCTTGTTGTAGCGCTCGCCGTCGGTGATGAGGCCCTCGGTGTACTGCTCCTCGATCTCCTGGACGTCCTTCTGGGCCGTCTCGAGGAGCTCGACCTTACGCGCCGGGATCTGGAGATCGTCGACGCAGATCGAGACGCCCGCCTTGGTCGAGTGGGCGTAGCCGAGCGACCGCAGCTTGTCGGCCAGGAGAACGGTCTCCTTCTGGCCGCAGGCGCGGTAGCAGCTGTCGATGAGGTCACCGAGCTGCTTCTTGCCCATCACGCGGTTGACGATCTTGAACGGCAACTGCTTGGGGACGATCTCGTAGAGGAGCACGCGGCCGGTGGTGCTGGCCACGATCTCGCCGGCGAAGCGGACCCGGATGGCCGCCTGCAGGTCGAGCTCGCCGTGGTCGTACGCCAGGCGCACCTCCTCGGGCGAGGAGAAGACACCCTGCAGCTTGTTGGCGGGGATCTTCTCCGCCTTGACGTCGCCCTTGTCCGACTTCTTGGCGTCCTCGGCCTTGCCGTGGGGGTACTCCCCCTTGGCGAAGGTCCGCTCGCGCGTCATGTAGTAGAGCCCGAGCACGATGTCCTGCGACGGCAGGATGATCGGGCGTCCGTTGGCGGGCGAGAGGATGTTGTTCGTGCTCATCATGAGCACGCGCGCCTCCATCTGCGCCTCCAGCGACAGCGGCACGTGGACCGCCATCTGATCGCCGTCGAAGTCGGCGTTGAAGGCCGCGCAGACCAGCGGGTGCAGCTGGATCGCCTTGCCTTCGATGAGGAGCGGCTCGAACGCCTGGATGCCGAGCCGGTGCAGCGTCGGCGCGCGGTTGAGGAGGATCGGGTGCTCCTTGATGACCTCTTCGAGGATGTCCCAGACCTCGGGACGCTCCTTCTCCACCAGCTTCTTGGCGCTCTTGATGGTGGTGACGAGGCCGCGCTCCTCGAGCTTGTTGTAGATGAACGGCTTGAACAGCTCGAGCGCCATCTTCTTGGGGAGGCCGCACTGGTGCAGCTTGAGCTCGGGGCCGACGACGATGACCGAACGGCCCGAGTAGTCGACGCGCTTGCCGAGGAGGTTCTGACGGAACCGCCCCTGCTTGCCCTTCAGCATGTCGGAGAGCGACTTCAGCGGCCGCTTGTTGGGGCCGGTGATGGTCTTGCCGCGGCGCCCGTTGTCGAACAGGGCGTCGACCGCCTCCTGCAGCATCCGCTTCTCGTTGCGGATGATGATCTCCGGAGCGTTGAGCTCCTGGAGCCGCTTGAGCCGGTTGTTCCGGTTGATCACGCGGCGGTAGAGGTCGTTGAGGTCGGAGGTCGCGAAGCGGCCGCCGTCAAGGGGGACGAGCGGACGCAGATCCGGCGGGATCACCGGGATCACGTCGAGCATCATCCACTCGGGCTTGTTGCCCGATTCGCGGAAGGCGTCGACGACCTTGAGGCGCTTGGAGAGCTTCTTGCGCTTGGCCTCGCTGGTCGCTTCCTTCATCTCGGCGCGGAGCTGCTCCGAGAGCGAGTGGATGTCGATGTACTTGAGGAGGTCGCGAATGGCCTCGGCGCCCATGCCGGCGGCGAAGGCCTCGTCGCCGAACTCCTCGACGGCCTTCATGTAGCGCTCCTCGGTGAGGAGCTCCCCGCGGACGAGTCCCGTCTCCTTCGGGTCGGTGACGACGTACGACTCGCAGTAGAGGATCTTCTCCAGGTCCTTGAGCGTGATGTCGAGCAGGTTGCCGATGCGCGACGGCAGCGACTTCAGGAACCAGATGTGCGCGACCGGCGTGGCCAGGTTGATGTGGCCGAGGCGCTCACGACGCACCTTGGACTGGATCACCTCGACGCCGCACTTCTCGCAGACGATCCCGCGGTGCTTCATGCGCTTGTACTTGCCGCAGTTGCACTCGTAGTCCTTCACTGGGCCAAAGATCTTCGCGCAGAAGAGGCCGTCGCGCTCCGGCTTGAACGTCCGGTAGTTGATCGTCTCCGGCTTCTTCACCTCGCCGTGCGACCACTCCCGGATCTTCTCCGGTGACGCGAGCGAGATGCGGATCGCCGAAAAAGACAGCGGATCTTTCGGCTTCTCGAAGAAATTGAAGATGTCTTTCATCTTGCCTCTGTGTTGGTCCGGACCGTTTGTGCGTAAGACTTTTTCAAAATCGTTTTATTCGCCGCCCAGCTCGCTGGCGCTGGCCGCCGGCGGAGCTGAAGCGGAGGCCGATGCCGCGCTGGCCTTGGCGGCCACCTCGCGCGCCATCAGCTCGAGGGTCGACTCCTGCTTGCGCGGGGCGTTGGGATCCTCGATGAGCTCGACGTTGAGGCAGAGCGACTGCAGCTCCTTCAAGAGCACGTTGAACGACTCCGGCAGGCCGGACTCGAGGACGTGCTCCCCCTTGACGATCGCCTCGTACATGCGGGTTCGGCCGATGACGTCGTCCGACTTCACGGTCAGGAACTCCTGCAGACCGTAAGCCGCTCCGTACGCCTCCATCGCCCAGACCTCCATCTCCCCGAGCCGCTGCCCGCCGAACTGCGCCTTGCCGCCCAGCGGCTGCTGGGTGACGAGCGAGTAGGGACCGATCGACCGCGCGTGGATCTTGTCGTCGACCAGGTGGTGCAGCTTCAGCATGTACATGACCCCGACGGTGACGTCGTGGTCGAAGGCGTCGCCGCTCTTGCCGTCGAACAGCGTCGCCTGCCCGTTGGAGGCGAGGCTCGCCAGCGCCAGCAGGTACTTGATGTCGACCTCCTTGGCGCCGTCGAAGACGGGGGTCGCCAGGTGGACGCCCTCGCGGACCGTCTGCGCGAAGCGCAGCAGCCCCTTGTCGTCGAGCGCGTCGAGCATCTCGGCGTGGTGCGGGTCGGTGAAGATCTTCTTCAGCTTCGAGCGGAGGGCATCGCCCGTCCACTCGCGCTGAATCATCTCGTCGATCTGCTTGCCGAGGTAGAGCGCGGCGCCGCCGAGGTGGGTCTCCAGAATCTGCCCGACGTTCATGCGCGACGGAACGCCCAGCGGGTTGAGGACGATGTCGACCGGCGTCCCGTCGGCGAGGAACGGCATGTCCTCCTCCGGCAGCACGCGCGAGACGACGCCCTTGTTGCCGTGACGGCCGGCCATCTTGTCGCCGACCGACAGCTTGCGCTTGATGGCCACGTAGACCTTGACCATCTTGATGACGCCCGGCGGGAGCTCGTCGCCCTTGGTGAGCTTGGAGATCTTGTCGCGGTAGAGCGCCTCGATGGCGGCCACGTCCTCGGCGAGGCGCGCGGCCAGCTGCTCCAGCTTGTCGTCGGCCTTGCCGGTCTCCTCGACCTGCAGCTCCGACCAGTAGCGCGCCGGAATCTCGTCCAGCGTGGCGCTCTCGATCTTCTGCCCCTTGGCGCAGAGGACCTTCCCCTTGTCGTCGACCAGACCGCACCGCCGTGGTCTTGCCGACCAGCAGCTTGCGCATCTTGGCGTAGTACGACTCGGAGACGATCTTCACCTCGTCGCGCTGGTCGGCGAGGAGCTTCTCCTTCTCGGCGTCCTCGATGTCCTTGGCGCGCTCGTCCTTCTCGGTGCCCTTGCGCGAGAAGACCTTGGCGCTGATGACGATCCCCTGCACGCCCGGGGGGACGCGCAGCGAGCTGTCGCGCACGTCGCCGGCCTTCTCGCCGAAGATCGCGCGGAGCAGCTTCTCTTCAGGCGAGAGCTGGGTCTCGCCCTTGGGGGTGATCTTGCCGACCAGGATGTCCTGCGGCTTCACCTCGGCGCCGATGCGCACGATCCCCGACTCGTCGAGGTCCTTGAGGGCCTCCTCGCCGACGTTCGGGATGTCGCAGGTGATCTCTTCCTTGCCGAGCTTGGTGTCGCGCGCGACGCACTCGAACTCCTCGATGTGGATCGAGGTGAAGTGGTCGTTGCGCGTCAGCCGCTCGGAGACGAGGATCGAGTCCTCGAAGTTGTAGCCACCCCAGGGCATGAAGGCGACCAGGATGTTCTCGCCCAGGGCCAGCTCACCGCGCTCGGTGGCCGGACCGTCGGCCAGGACGTCCCCCATCTTGACGTGGTCGCCGCGCTCGATGATCGGCTTCTGATTGATGCAGGTGTTCTGGTTCGAGCGCTGGAACTTGGTCAGGTTGTAGATGTCGGGCTTGGCCGACAGCGGATCGGTCTCGCTCTCCTGCGTCGGACGCACGACGATGCGGGTGGCGTCGACCGAGTCGACCACGCCGTCACGCCGGGCAACCATGGTGACGCCCGAGTCGCGCGCCACGATCCCCTCGATCCCGGTGCCGATGAGCGGCGAGCGGGTGCGGATGAGCGGCACCGCCTGGCGCTGCATGTTCGAACCCATGAGCGCCCGGTTGGCGTCGTCGTTCTCGAGGAACGGGATGAGCGAGGCGGCCACCGAGACCAGCTGGTTCGGCGACACGTCCATCAACGTGACCTCCTCCGGCTTCGCCATCACGAACTCCGTGTTGTGGCGGCAGGAGATGAAGTCGTCGCTGAACTTCCCCTTCTTGTCGATGGCGGTGTTGGACTGGGCGATGTAGTGCCCCTCCTCCTGCAGCGCCGAGTAGAACTCGACCTTGTCGGTCACGCTGCCGCCGTCGACCTTGCGGTAGGGCGTCTCGATGAAGCCGAACTCGTTGACCCGCGCGTAGGTCGAGAGCGAGGCGATGAGGCCGATGTTCGGACCTTCCGGCGTCTCGATCGGGCAGATGCGGCCGTAGTGCGTGCCGTGGACGTCGCGCACCTCGAAGCCGGCGCGCTCGCGGGTGAGACCGCCCGGCCCGAGGGCCGAGAGGCGCCGCTTGTGCGTCACTTCGGAGAGCGGGTTGGTCTGGTCCATGAACTGCGACAGCTGCGAGGACCCGAAGTACTCCTTCACCACCGCCGAGACCGGCTTGGCGTTGATGAGATCGTGCGGCATGAGCGTCTCGATCTCCTGAGACATGCTCATGCGCTCTTTGATGGCGCGCTCCATGCGAACCAGGCCGATGCGGTACTGGTTCTCCATCAGCTCGCCGACCGCGCGGACGCGGCGGTTCCCGAGGTGATCGATGTCGTCGATCGACCCCTTGCCGTTCTTGAGATCGATCAGGTAGCGGATCGTCTCCAGGATGTCGCGCTTGGTGAGGACCGTGTTGTCGAGCGGCTCGTCCAGCTTGAACTTGTAGTTCAACTTGAGGCGACCGACCTTGGAGAGGTCGTAGCGCTCTGGATTGAAGAACAGGTTGTTGAACAGGTTCTGCGCGGTCTCGAGCGTGGGCGGATCCCCCGGGCGCAGGCGGCGATAGATCTCCATGATCGCCTCGTCCGACGTCTGCAGCTTGTCGGCGATGAGCGTGTCACGCAGGTACGACCCGACGTTCAGGTTGTCGATGAAGAGAACCTTGAGCTCGTTGATGCCGTGATCGCGCAGCTCGTCGAGCTTCGACTCGGTGACCTCCTCGTTGCACTGGAGGACCACCTCGCCCGTCGCCTCGTCGATGACGTCGCCGGCGGCCACCTTGCCGACCAGGTCCGTGACCTCGACCGACAGGCGCTCGACGTTCGAGTCCTTCAGCTTCTTGATGGCGAGCTTGGTGAACTTGCGGTTCTTCTTGACCAGGATCTCGCGGCTGTCCGGGTGGCGGATGTCGCGGCTGGCGCGCTGCCCCGGGAGCAGGTCGTACTCGACCGACTTGGCGTACTTCTTGTTCGGCTCGAGATAGATCGTCTCGGTGTCGTAGTAGTAGTTGAGCAGCTCCTCGGTCGAGTAGCCGAGCGCGCGCAGGAGCACCGTGGCGTGCAGCTTGCGGCGGCGGTCGATGCGGACGTAGAGGAGGTCCTTGGGATCGAACTCGAAGTCGAGCCAGGAGCCGCGGTAGGGGATGATGCGGGCGCTGTAGAGCAGCTTGCCCGACGAGTGGGTCTTCCCCTTGTCGTGATCGTAGAAGACGCCCGGGCTGCGGTGCAGCTGGCTGACGACGACGCGCTCGGTGCCGTTGATGATGAAGGTCCCGTTGTCGGTCATGAGCGGGATCTCTCCGAAGAAGACCTCCTGCTCCTTGACGTCACGGATCGACTGCGAGCCGGTCTCCTCGTTGGTGTCCCAGACGACCAGGCGGACGATGACCTTGATCGGCGCCGCGAAGGTCATGCCGCGCTGGCGGCACTCGTCGACGTCGTACTTCGGCTTGTCGAGCGTGTACGACACGAACTCCAGCGACGACGTCTCCGAGAAGTCCTTGATCGGAAACACGCTCTTGAAGACCCCCTGAAGGCCCACGTCCTCGCGCTTGTCGAGGGCGATGTCCTTCTGCAGGAACTTCTCGTAGCTCTGCTTCTGGATATCGATCAGGTTCGGGATGTCGATGATCTTCGCGATCTTCGCGAAGGTCTTGCGCGCCCTGAAGTTGTTCTGGATCACCGGAGACGCCATCTAGACTCCTTGCTTTCTCACTGCAGAACGGCCGACGCGCAGGTATCCCGTGCCGCCCATGGCGGGGATCCTGCGACTCGAAAATTTCAACGTACTATGCGTTTGAATGTCCGTAACGACCTGCTGAACCAACTACCGGATCTCGTCTTCGTCGTACTTCGGAACCCGCCCGAGCTATCCACTATCCTCGGACTGGATCGCGTCGAGGGCGGACGAGCTTAGCTCGGCCGACCTCATCGCGGGGGCTTGGGACCGACCCTCTTGGGTTGAGGTCCCAAACTTGCGTCACCAAAATCTACTTGACGTCGACCTTCGCGCCAGCCTCGGTCAGCTTCTTCTTGATCGTCTCGGCGTCCGCCTTGTTGACGCCTTCCTTGACGGTCTTCGGCGCGCCGTCAACGAGGTCCTTCGCCTCTTTGAGGCCGAGGTTCGTGACCTCGCGGACCGCCTTGATGACGCCGATCTTGTTGGCGCCGGCATCGGTCAGCACGATCGTGAACTCGGTCTGCTCGGCGGCCGGAGCCGCTGCAGCCGCACCCGCCCCCGGAGCCGCTGCCACGGCCACCGGAGCTGCCTTGACGCCCCACTTGTCCTCGAGCTCCTTGGTCAGAGCTGCCAGGTCAAGAACGGACATCTTGGAAAGAAAATCAACTACCTGCTCCTTCGACACGTCGGCCATTTCAATCGCTCCTTCGGGTGAGTTATTTCTGATGTTGAAAAGAAGAAAATGGATGCGCCAGCCTTCTGGCTGGCTACGTTTGGACTACTTCTGCTCCGAGCCACCTTCCGACAGCGCGCGCTCGCGCGAAGCCAGCAAGAAGGCGAAGTTCTGCTGTGCGGCGATGGTGAGCCGGACGAAGTTCTGCGGCACGGCCAGCAAAGTTGCAAGGAAAGTCGCCCGCAGCTCATCTTTGCCGGGGAGGTTCGACAGCGCCACGACGCCCTTGACGTCCAGCGCCTTGCCGTCGACGTAGCCCCCCTTGATGATGAACTTCTCCTCGGCCTTGGCGACCTTGGCGGCGACCTTGGCCGGCGCCGCCGGATCCTCGAACGAGTAGGCGATGGCGGTCGGCCCAACGAAGAGCTTCTCCATCCCCTCCATCGGCGTGCCCTTGACGGCGATGCCGAGGAGCGTGTTCTTGACGACCTGGTACTGGCAGCCGCTGGCCCGGAACTCCCGGCGCAGGCTGGTGTCGCTCTTGACGGTGATGCCGCGGAAGTCGGCCAGCACCAGGCTGGTCGCCTTGGCCAGCGACGCCTTGAGCGCGCTGATATTCTCTTCTTTGACAGCCTTTTCCATGTTCCTTACCTGGTTCCTTGGCTACTACTTGGTCTCGAAGTCAGCGACCAGCGGCAGGTGGTCGACCTTGATTCCAGGACCCATCGTCGTGGAGATCGTCACCGACTTCATGTAGGTCCCCTTGGCCGACGGCGGCTTGAGGCGCAGCAGCGTGTCGACCATGGCGCGGGCGTTGTCCCGCAGCTTGTCGCCGCCGAACGACACCTTGCCGATGCGGGCCTGGACGACCCCCGCCTTCTCGACGCGGAACTCCACGCGGCCAGCCTTGAGCTCGCGCACGGCCTTGGCCACGTCGTTGGTGACGGTCCCGACCTTGGGGTTCGGCATGAGGCCCTTCGGTCCGAGCACGCGGCCGAGCCGACCGACCAGACCCATCACGTCGGGCGTGGCGACCATCGAGTCGAAGTCGGTCCAGTTCTCTTTCTGGATCTTCTCGACCAGGTCCTCGGCGCCCACGGCGTCGGCGCCGGCGGCGCGCGCCTCGTTGGCCTTGTCGCCCTTGGCGACGACGACGACCCGCTGGCTCTTGCCGGTCCCGTGCGGGAGCACGACCGCGCCGCGGACCATCTGGTCGGCGTGCTTGGGGTCGACGCCCAGGCGGACGGCGATGTCGACGCTCTCGTCGAACTTCGCCACCTTGGTGTCGGGGATCAGCTTGCACGCCTCGTCGATCGGGTAGCGCTTCCCCCGCTCGACCTTGGCGAACGCGTTTCTGAACTTCTTTCCGTGGTGCGACATGGTCTGTTTCCTCGCGGACCTACTGGCGGCCTAAAGGCCTTCCACCTCGATACCCATGGATCGCGCCGTGCCGGCGATGGTTCGCATCGCTGCATCGACGTCGGTGGTGTTGAGGTCCGGCATCTTCGTGGTGGCGATGTCGCGCAGCTGCTTCTGCGTGATCTTGCCGACCTTGACCTTGTTGGGCTCCTTGGAGCCCGAACCTGGCTTCTTCTGCGTGGCCAGCCCAGCTGCCTTCTTGATGAGGATCGGCGCGGGCGGCGTCTTGGTGATGAAGGTGAACGAGCGGTCGGAGTAGACCGTGATCTCGACCGGGATCGTGACGTCGTCCTTCGCCTGCGCCTGGGTGCGGGCGTTGAACTGCTTGCAGAACTCCATGATGTTCACGCCGTGCTGACCGAGCGCCGGCCCGATGGGCGGCGACGGGTTGGCTTTCCCGGCGGGAACCTGGAGCTTGATGAATCCGGATACCTTCTTCATTGGTCGAGTCCCTTACTTCTTCCTTGGCTTTACCGACTTACGACTTTTCGACTTGCGCGAAGTCCAGCTCGACCGGCGTGGCGCGGCCGAAGATGGAGACGTTGACGCGGACCTTCTGTTTGTCCGCCTTGACCTCGACGACCGTCCCGGTGAAGTTCGCGAACGGACCGTCGATCACCCGTACCGTCTCGTTGATCTCGAAGGAGATGCGGGGCTTCGGGCGGGTGGCGCCCTCGGTCATGGCGACGTTGATGTTCTGGATCTCCGTCTCTTTGACCGGCTGGGGGTTGGTGCCGCCCAGAAACCCGGTGATCTTCGGCGTGTTCTTGACCAGGTGGAACGTCTCCTGGTCGAGATCCATCTGCACGAACATGTAGCCGGGGAAAAATTTCCGGGTTGTCGACCGCTTCTGTCCCTTGACGAGCTCGACGACGGTGTCGGTCGGGATGAGGATGTCCCCGAACTTCTCGTTCAGAGAAGCCTGACGAACGCGATCGAGCAGCGAGAGCTTGGCCTTGTTCTCGTGGCCCGAATAGGTGTGTACGACGTACCACTTCATCGGCATCAGGCGACCCTCGAGTCGATTAGCGGAGGAACCAGTTTGTGAAAAATGACCAGAGTGCATCGAAGCTGCTCAATATGGCGGCCGCGATCAACACCGTCACGATGACGACGATGGTCGCTGCCGACGTTTCCTTCCGGGTGGGCCAAGTGACCTTCTCCAGCTCGCGCGTGATGTCGACGACCGACGCGTAAACCTTCTCGTTGCGGTAGGTGACGATCGCCGCGGTCCCGGCGATCAGAATGGCAAAGCCGTTGACGATCAGATCGTTCGGCTTGGCGAAGTAGCTCCAGGCCCAATCCGTCGCGCGCGACAGAACGAACGCCGCCAAGAGCCCGGCGAGCGCAAACGTCAAATGTACGAATTTGTTAGGTCCCATGGTCTGGTCGGTTTTGGCTGGCTGGGTTTCGGCTGGCAGGGCAGGAGGGACTCGAACCCCCATCACGCGGATTTGGAGACCGCTGCTCTACCATTAGAGCTACTGCCCTAAATGTTCGCGTTTCGCTTTCCTGCTGGGTTCCTCTTGGTTTCCTGTCAGGTCTTTTGCCTGGTTTCCTACTTGGTTTCCTTGTGACTCGTGTGCTTCCGGCAGCGCGAGCAAAACTTCGAAAGCTCGAGCTTCTCGGCGTTGGCGCGCTTGTTCTTCGTCGTGGAGTAGTTGCGCTCCCGACAATCCTTGCATTCGAGGGTGATGATGACGCGTTGGGCTGCCATGTCCTACTCCAGGTCTACTTGGCTTCTTGGTGCTTGGATTTACTTCGCTTTGACGTCGTCGGGGAGAATCTTGGTGACGACGCCGGCGCCGACGGTCTTGCCACCCTCGCGAATCGCGAAGCGCAGACCTTCCTCGCAGGCGATCGGCGTGATGAGCTCGATCTTCAGGCTCACGTTGTCCCCAGGCATCACCATCTCGGCGCCCTCGGGCAACGTCACCAGGCCCGTCACGTCCGTGGTCCGGAAGTAGAACTGCGGCCGGTATCCCTTGAAGAACGGCGTGTGACGGCCACCCTCCTCTTTCTTGAGGATATAGACCTCGCCCATGAAGTTCTTGTGCGGCGTGATGCTGCCCGGCTTCGACAGCACCTGGCCGCGCTCGATCTCCTCGCGCTTCGTCCCGCGGAGCAGCGCCCCGATGTTGTCGCCCGCGCGCCCCTCGTCCAGCAGCTTGCGGAACATCTCGACGCCGGTGACCACCGTCTTCACGGTGTCCTTGAATCCGACGATCTCAATCTCCTCGCCGACCTTCACGATGCCGCGCTCCACGCGCCCCGTGACCACC
>CAWFVU010000003.1:27500-393412 GCA_963819375.1 uncultured Pseudomonadota bacterium
TTCACCGCGGCGATCTTGATGGGATCCATCTCGATCTCTTCCACCGGCCCCCCCGGCGGGACCACGGTCACGTCGTTCTTCCCCTTGCCGGCGCAGGCCGCCAGCAGCGTCAGCGGAACCACCCAGAGTCGTTTCATCATATGAAGGTCCCTCTCGTCAGTCTTAGGGACAACGTCCCAGGGTGCCAGGTTCCCGTCGGCAGGTTCCCGTCGGCAGGTTCCCATCGCAGCCTCCCCATCGGTTGCCTGGGCCGTTTCATTGACGGTTGAAACCCGGCATCCGGTCGGGCACCGTGGGGGCATGCCGGTCCGCGAGCTGATCCCCGCCGCCGCGATCGCCAAGCGGGTCGCCGAGCTGGGGTCCGAGATCGACGCCCGGCTGCCGCCAGGGCCGCTGACCGTGGTCGGCGTGCTGCGGGGGGCCTTCGTCTTCATGGCCGACCTGGTCCGGGCCATCCCGCGCGAGCTGACCTGCGACTTTCTAGGCGTCCGCAGCTACGGCGACGCGACCGTGTCATCGGGCGTCGTGGAGATCACCAGCGATCTGGGCGCGCCGATCGCCGGCCGTCAGGTCCTGCTGGTCGAGGACATCGTCGACACCGGACTGACGCTCCGCTACCTGCTCGACCTCCTGCGGGCGCGCGGGCCGGCCGGGGTCCACGTCTGCGCGCTTTTGGCCAAGCCCTCATATAAAGAAGTGCCGCTCGACTTCGTCGGCTTCCCGGCGCCCGACGCGTTTGTGGTGGGGTACGGCCTGGACGGGCGGCAGCTCTACCGCAATCTGCCCGGGATCTGCGCCCTGGAGGAGTGAGCCCGGAGCGCGCCGGGCCCGGCGCCGTCAATCAGGGCGCGAGGCGGTTCTTCTTGCGGCGGTCGAGCTCTTCTTTGAGCCGGGTCTTGATGCCGTTGTAGCGCTGCAGGAACTCGAAGTGCTTCTGCCGGAAGGCCTGCAGGTAGCGGCGCTCGTGCGCCTTCTGCTTGAGCGCCTCGCGGATCTCACCGAGGGGCCCCACCAGCTGTCCGGCCTCGCTGTAGCTTCCGACCAGGGTCATCACCCGCCCGGCGTCGATGAGCTTCACCTCGCCCGTGCGCCCGCTCTGGCCCGGCGGGCTGTAGAGCAGCGTCAGGACGTCCGGGGCGCTCGCCTTGACGGTGGTGACCACCATGCTCCCCGGCAGATCCGGCAGGTCTTCCTTGACGATGACGATCTGTGGCCGCATCTGGGTCACGACGTCGAGCGCCTCGCCGCCGGACAGCGCGGCGCGGAAGTGCCACCCCTCCGCCGCCGTGAGCACCTTCTCCAGCTTCTCGAGCGCCGCCGGGTCGTCGTCGACGAGCACGACGCTCACCGCCGCCGAGGTGGTCGCGTCGTCGGAGGTCCGGCCCGAGGCGCGGTCCTCGTGGTCGAGCAGCTCGTGCGAGACCTCGCGCAGCCGACGCAGGAACTCCTCGTGCGTCTCGGCCACCTCCTCGAGCAAGCTGTTGCGATCGGCGGTCGCCTTGATCTCACCGGCGGCCTCGATCACCCGCTCGCGCAGGTAGGGGACGACGTCCGGCTCCTTGAGCACGACGTCAGCCGCGCCCGCGCGGAACGCCCTCACGGCGGTCTCGTACGACTTGCGGGCCGTCATGATCACCACCGACGTCAGCGGCGATTTGTCGCGCGCGAACTGAAGCAGCTCGATGCCCCCGCCCGGGGTCGGGGTGTCGGCGTCGACCAGCGCGACGGCGTAGAACTTGTTCAGCAGCTGGTCGCGCGCCCGGACCGGATCGTGCGTCCCGGTGACGATCAGGCCAGCCTTGGTCAGCAGCCGGTCGAGCCCCTTGACGACCTGCTCGTCGGCGTCGACGACCAGGACCTCTTGCCCGGCGGCGGCGGGTTGATTGGCCACGGTGCGGATGAACTTACCCCGGCGCTCGGTCAAGCATCAAGAGAACCTGGCGCGCGAGCTGGTAGTCTTGCAGAAGCTTGGGCATCGCGAGGGCCTCGGACATGGACTCCTTTTTCGACAGAGCGCTGCTGTTGGCGCGCCGCCTGGGCGCCTCCGACGTTCACTTCAAGCCGGGGCTATCGCCGGTCCTCCGGATCGCGGGGGAGCTGCGGACGCTCAGCGACGTTCCCCCGCTCTCGCGCGAGTTCCTGCACAGCCTGGGACTCTCGCTGCTGAACGACCGACGCCGCGAGACGCTCGAGCGGACCGGCGACGTGATCGTCGCGCTCGCCACCAGCAACGGCGGGCGGCAGCGCGCTCACCTCTTTCACCATCGCGGCGGCCTCAGCCTGGCGCTCCGGCTGATCCCGCCCGAGGTCCCCGCGCTCGACACGCTCGGGCTGCCCGCCGAGGTGCGCGAGCTGACCGAGCCCGGCGCAGGGCTGGTGCTCGTGGCCGGCGGCCCCGGGCAGGGGAAGACCACCACGCTGGCGGCGCTGGTCGAGGATCTCACCGCGCGACGCCCCTGCCGGGTCGTGACGATCGAAGAGCCGGTGGAATTCCTGCTCAAGGATCGAATGGGCGTGATCGTCCAGCGAGAGGTCGGGACCGACGTCCCCTCGGCGGCGGCGGCGCTGCGTTCGGTGAGCCGGCAGGACCTCGACGTGCTGGTCGTCGGCGATCTGGCGGACCCGGCGGCCGCGCGGCTGGCCGTGGAGGCGGTCGAGACAGGCCGGCTGGTGCTCGCCGGCCTCCTGGCCGGAGACATCCCGCAGGTCGTCGAACGGCTGAGCGCGACGCCGGAGGACGACACACCTCTGACGCGACCGCGGATCGCCGCCAGCTTGCGGGGCATCATCGTCCAGCGACTGGTTCCTGCCGCGGGCGGCAAACGCCGGGGGCCCGCCGGGACGTTGTTGCGGGTCGGACCCGAAAACAGGGCACACCTCGTCGATGGCGTCGCGGCGCCCGAGCTTCCCGGGAGCGTGGCCTTCGAGCCCCCGGCCGAGCCGCCCCGCAAGCGGCGGACCGGTGATCCGCGCACGGCCGTTGAGGACGACGCCCCGGGCGACTAGGCCGCCTCCGGGCGGCACGTCGTCGGGCCGAGGTCCACCGTGCGCTTCGCTCGCCGTTGCCTTTGCGGCAACGCCCTCCTAGTCTTCGCTCCGCCCATGCCCTCTTCTCTTTCGATCGACGCCCGTCGGGCCTTTCTCGACTACTTCGCCCAGCGCGGCCACCAGGAGACGCCCAGCGCGTCGCTGGTCCCGCTCAACGATCCGACGTTGCTGTTCACCAACGCCGGGATGAATCAGTTCAAGGACTTCTTCACCGGCAAGGCAAAGACGACCTTCTCGCGCGCGACCAGCTCGCAGAAGTGCGTGCGCGCCGGCGGCAAGCACAACGACCTCGAGAACGTCGGACGCACCGCGCGCCACCAGACGTTCTTCGAGATGCTGGGGAACTTCTCGTTCGGCGACTACTTCAAGCCCGACGCGATCGCCTTCGCCCACGAGCTCCTGACGAAGACGTACGCGATCAAGCCCGACCGGCTGGTCTACACCGTTCACGAGTCTGACGACGAGGCGCGCGTGCTCTGGAAGAAGATCGCGGGCGTCGGCGACGATCGCGTCATCGGCCTCGGCGACAAGGACAACTTCTGGGCCATGGGCGAGACCGGCCCCTGCGGCCCCTGCAGCGAGATCCACTACCTGCAGGGCGCCGAGATTCACTGCGCGGTCGAGACCGCCGGCGGCCGTTGTCAGGGCCCCGCCTGCGACTGCGATCGCTGGGTCGAGATCTGGAACCTGGTGTTCATGCAGTTCGAGCAGGTGGCGCCCGGCGATCGCCGCCCCTTGCCGAAGCCCTCGGTCGACACCGGCATGGGGCTCGAGCGCCTCTGCGCCGTGCTGCAAGGCGTGCGGTCCAACTACGAGACGGATCTCCTGCGTCCGCTCATCGATCGCGTGGCTGACCTCTCGAAGAAGACCTTCGTCCCCGCCGACTACGAGGGGCAGAGCGTCTCCTTGCGGGCCATCGCCGACCACGCGCGCGCGGCGGCCTTCCTGATCGCCGACGGCGTGTTTCCCGACAAGACCGGGCGCGAATACGTCCTGCGCCGGATCATGCGGCGCGCCGTCTATCACGGCTGGTTGCTGGGCATCAAAGAGCCGTTCCTCGACGCGCTGGCGGCGGACGTCGTCACCAAGATGGGGGGCGTCTATCCCGAGCTGGTCGAGCGCGCGAGCCTCATCGCCAAGATCACCCGCGAGGAGGAGACCCGCTTTCGCGAGACGCTCGAGCGCGGCGTGCGGCTGCTCGACGAGAAGGTTTTTGCGACCGGGGGCGCCAAGCAGATCCCCGGTCCGACGGCCTTCATGCTCTACGACACCTACGGCTTTCCGCTCGATCTGACGCGCGTGATCGCCGAGCAGCACCACTACGCGCTCGACGAGGCCGGCTTCGAGGTCGCGATGAACGAGCAGCGGCGGCGGAGCGAGTTCCAGGGCTCGGGTGAGGTCGCCGTGGCGGCCGTGTTCCAGCAGATCGCGGACCGCGTCGGGGCCACGAAGTTCCTCGGCTACGAGAAGACCTCGGCTTCGTCCAAGGTCGTGGCCCTGCTCGCCGAAGGAAAAGAGGTCGACGTGGTCGGCCCCTACTCCAAGGAGGTCGCGGTGATCGTCGCCGAGACGCCGTTTTACGGTGAGCAGGGCGGGCAGATGGGTGACGCGGGGACGCTCGCCTCGGCCAAGGCCCGCCTCGCCGTACGCGACTGCAAGCGGCCGGTCTCGACGCTCTGGGTCCACCTCGCCGAGGTCGAGACCGGCGAGCTGCGTGTCGGCGACACCGTCGAGCTCACCGTCGACACCGACCGGCGCGACGACATCCGGCGCAACCACTCGGCGACGCACCTCTTGCACTGGGCGCTCCGCCACGTCCTCGGGACGCACGTGACCCAGAAGGGCTCGCTGGTGGCGCCCGATCGCCTCCGCTTCGACTTCTCCCACACGGCCCCCTTGACGGACGACGAGAAGCAGAAGGTCGAGGATCTCGTGAACGCGCGCGTCCGCAAGAACGTCGCCACCGACACCGCCGTGCTGGCGATCGCCGACGCCAAGCAGGCCGGCGCCATCGCGTTCTTCGGCGAGAAGTACGGCGACACCGTGCGCGTGGTGACGATGGGCGAGTCGAAGGAGTTCTGCGGCGGCACGCACGTCGCGCGCACCGGCGACATCGCGTTCTTCAAGCTCACCGAGGAGACCGGCGTCGCCCAGGGCGTCCGGCGCGTCGAGGCCACCACCGGCGCGGGCGCCCTCGCCTTCGTCCGGAAGATGGAGAGTGAGCTGCTGGAGTCGGGGCGCCTGCTGCGCGCGGGCGAATTCGAGGTCGCCGCGCGCATCACCAAGCTGCAGGCCGATCAGCGGGGGCTGGAAAAGGAACTGGAGAAGCTGCGGCGCAAGCTCGCCTCGGGCGGCGGACGCGACCTCGCCTCCGAGGCGCGCGAGGTCAACGGCGTGCGCGTGCTGGCGACCCGCGCCGACGTCGCCGATCCGAAGGCGCTGCGCGAGGTCGTCGATCAGCTGCGCGACAAGCTCGGCTCGGGCGTCATCGTCCTGGCGGGCGTCGAGGGGGACAAGATCGCGCTCGTCGCCATGGTCTCGCCCGATCTCGTCGGAAAGCACCACGCCGGCAAGATCGTGGGCGAGGTGGCCAAGGCCGTCGGCGGCAAGGGGGGCGGTCGGCCCGACATGGCGCAGGGGGGCGGCTCCGATCCAGCCGCGCTCGACGCGGCGCTGGCGAAGGTGTTCGATCTCGTCCGTGGCTGAAAACCGCCGCGCGCATGCCTTCGAGCTCGACGCGACCGACGCCGGAGTGACGCTGGCCGCGGCGTTACGCCGGCGCCTGGCCGGGCAGAGCTGGAGTGACGTGCGCGCCCTCTGCACGACCGGCAAGGTGACCGTCGACGGTGAGCGGGCGCTCGATCCTGCCGGTCGCATGAAAGCCGGCCAGCGGATCGAGCTGCGACCGAACGCGCCCAAACCGCACACCGTCCCCGCCGGCTTCCGCATCGCCTTCGAGGACGCGCACCTCGTGGTGATCGAAAAGCCGTCCGGCATCACCAGCGTCCCCTACGAACGCAAGGAGACCGGCACCGCGCTCGACCTCATTCGCGCCAGCTGGAAGCGGGCCGGGAAGCGCGCCACCGTGACGCCCCTTTACACGGTGCACCGGATCGACAAGGACACCTCCGGGTTGCTGGCGTTCGCCAAGACGAAGCTCGCCGAGCGGGCGCTGCATGAGGTCTTCCAGCGCCACACCGCCGCGCGTGCCTACCTGGCCGTCGCCGAAGGGGACGTGACCGCGGCGCGCATCGAATCGCAGATCGTCCCCGACCGGGGCGACGGCATCCGCGGCTCCACCCGCCACCCGGACCAGGGTCAGCTCGCGATCACCTACGTCGAACCGCTCAGGCACTACGCGCGCAAATCGACCGGGCCGGCCGGGCGGGCGGGCTCGATCGTCGCTACACTTTGTCGCGTGCGACTCGAGACCGGACGAACGCATCAGATCCGCATCCACCTCTCGGAGCGTGGCCATCCCCTGGTCGGCGAAACGGTCTACATCCGCGATCTCCTGCGCGACGGCCGCCAGCCGCTCCCCGCGCCTCGCCTCATGTTGCACGCCGCGTCGCTGGGCTTTCCGCACCCCGTGACCGGCGCGCCGATCAGCCTGCAGGCCTCGCCGCCCGAAGACTTCATGAAGGTGATCGAATCGTTGGGGGGCGCCCGTGGCGACTGCCGGATCTGACGGCACCATCAAGTCGGCGCTCGGCGCCGTGATGGAGGTGATCCGGTCCGCCTACGGACCCGCCGCCCAGAGGGCAGCCGAGCTGGCTGACGGCGGGCACGATCCCACCTTTCTCGACCGCACGTCGCCCCTGCTCGAGTTCCTCTGGTCGCGCTACTTCCGGGTGCGCCTGCTCGGCATCGAGAACGTTCCCGCGACCGGGGCGGCCATGCTGGTGGGCAATCACTCGGGCGGCATCCCTTACGACGGCGCGCTCTTGCTGCATGGCATCCATCGCGACCATCCGAGCCATCGGCGCGTGCGTCCCCTGGTCGCAAACTTTGCCTTTCGCCAGGGCTGGATGGCCAACGTCATCGCGCGCATCGGCGGGGTCCGGGCATCACGCGAGATCGCTTTGCCGCTCCTGGCCAGAGGCGAGCTCATCGCCGTGTTTCCAGAAGGTCTGCGTGGGGTCGGGAAACTCTACCGAGAGCGCTACAGGATGGCGCGCTTCGGCCGGGGGGGGTTCGTCCGATTGTCGAGCGAGGCCCAGGTGCCCCTTCTCCCCGTGGCGATCGTCGGCGCCGAGGAGATCCACCCCGTCATCGGAAAGATCACCTCCCTGGCGGAACCCCTGGGCCTCCCCTACATCCCAATAACGCCGACGTTTCCATGGCTTGGGCCACTCGGCCTGCTCCCGGTCCCCACGAAATGGACGATCCAGATAGGCGCCCCCATTCCGCCACCCGCGCCAGGGGACGGCCCGGGGACCGTCCGCGTGGCCGAAGCGGTCCGAACGGCAATCGACGGAATGATCGCCGATCTGTTGGTCCAGCGACGTTCGATTCTTTTCGGATGATCGGGATGATCGGGGTATTCGGGGTATTCGGGGTATTCGGGGTATTCGGGGTATTCGGGGTACGGGAGGGAGGGAGGGTGGGAGGGGAGGGGTATTCGGGGTATTCGGATTGATGGGCGGGAAACGTTTGTCTTCTCGTACGTTATATTCGTGCGGCACTATACAGTTCAGTTATAAACTGAGGACTTAGCCCCGGCTTCATGATCGATATCGGGCACACGATCGGAAACTACAAGGTTACCGCCAAGCTCGGAGAGGGGGGCATGGGGGTGGTGTACCTGGCGGAGCATCCGGTCATCGGGAAGAAGGTCGCCATGAAGGCGATCCACCCGGAGCTTTCGAAGAACTCCGACGTCGTCTCGCGCTTCATCACCGAGGCCAAGGCGGTCAATCAGATCGGGCACGAGCACATCGTGGACATCGCTGACTTCGGCAACACGTCGGAGGGCGAGTTCTACTTCGTGATGGAGTACCTGCAGGGCGAGTCCCTGTCCGACCGCCTCAAGCGCGAAAAGCGAATTCCGCTGGGCCAGGCGATGTCGATCGGCGCGCAGATCGCCGACGCGCTCAATGCCTCGCACCAGCAGGGGATCATCCACCGCGATCTCAAGCCAGAGAACATCTTCCTCTGCCACCGCGGCGCGAACCGCGAGTTCGTCAAGGTGCTCGATTTCGGTCTGGCCAAGCTGACCCAGAACGATCAGAAGGTGACCCACAAGACCCGCACCGGCTCGGTGATGGGCACGCCTTACTACATGTCCCCCGAGCAGTGCGAGGGGAAGACCGAGATCGACTACCGCGCCGACATCTACTCGCTCGGCGTGCTGATCTTCGAGATGTTGACCGGCAAGGTCCCGTTCGGCGGCGAGGGCTATGGCGAGATCATCGTCAAGCACGTGACGATGCCGCCACCTTCGGTCCGCAGCGTCGTCCCCGAGCTGCCCGAGTTCATGGACCCGATCATGTATCGGGTGCTGGCCAAGGATCGCGACCAGCGGTTCCAGACGATGGCCGACCTGCGCGAGGCGCTGCTCGATCCCGAGCGCTACGCCAGCTCCGCCCCCGAGCTCAGCATCCCGGACGACCTGTCGGGCATCGCCCGCGCCGCGGCGCCGATGGCGCGCGCCGAGCTGGAGCTGCGCTCGGCGCTCGGGCACCCCTCGCAGATCCTGACGCCGCCGCCGCCCGGCGGGACGCCGTCGGGCCGGGGCGAGCTGATCGAGAACATCGACAACCTGATCCGGACCCGCTCCGGGAGCCGTCTCGTCCTGCTGCTGGGGCTGGGATCGGCGGCGGTGGCGCTGTTCGCGGTGTTCGGGCGCCACGAGACCCGACGCCCCATCCCGGTCGCGAGCATGCCGCTGCACCCGGCGACCGTGCGGGTGAACTTCAACTCCGATCCCGACGGCGCCGTCGTGGCGCGCCCCGACGGCAAGACGCTCGGCCTGACGCCGCTGTCGATCGAGATCGCCTACAGCGACTCGGCGGTCGAGTTCCAGTTCAAGAAGCAGGGCTACGAGCCCAAGACCATGTACGTCGTCCCCAACCTCCCCTCGCCGCTGTTCGCGACGCTGCGGCGGGCGGACATCGAACCGGCCGCCACCGAGGGCGCAGGTGGGTCGACCGGCGCGCCACCACCACCGCCGTCCCGTTCGCACCGCTCGCGCGCGGCCGCCGCCCAGACGCAACAGCATCCTCCGAAGGACGACGAAGACGGCGTCCTCGAGCCCAGCATCAGGTAGCCCCCGTTCGATTCCCAACGATCACGACCGCCCGTTCCCGTCTCTCGCCCGCGACGGCCCGTCCGAGTTCGCGTCCTCGTCTGACGCTCTGTGGGCCGCTCGAAGCTTTTTCCGGCGCGTCGGCTGCAATAAATTCAAGGCAGCCGACGCGCCGGAAAAAGCCACGTGCGGCCCGCAGAGTCAGATCGAGGGATCGCGTTCGAGGCTGCACGTAACGGAGATTGCCTGCGGCCGAGAAACTCTGGATAGGGACTGATCGCCGATGGCCGAGGCCGAAGGCCGAGGCCCCGAGGCCCCCGAGGCCGTCAGGCGCAGACGCGGTTGCGCCCGCTGGCCTTGGCTTCGTAGAGGCGCTCGTCCGCGCGCTTGATGATCGCAGCGCCCTCGGTGAGCTCGGCGTCGACGGTGGCGATCCCCATCGAGATGGTCACCGGGATGCGGACGTTCTCGAACTTGAAATCGGTCTTCTCGACGATCTGCCGGATCTTCTCGGCGAAGGGCAAACAGCTGCCGCCGTCGATCTCGGGGAGCACGATGGAGAACTCCTCGCCGCCGTAACGGGCGAAGCAGTCCTCGCGGCGAATCTTGGCGCGCACCGTCTGGGCGAGGTGCTTGAGCACGTAGTCACCCGCCAGGTGGCCGTAGCCGTCATTCACCTTCTTGAAGTGGTCGATGTCGAACATCACCAGCGAGAGCGGACGGCGGTAGCGGTGCGCGCGCGCCACCTCGCGCTCCAGCGTGTCGAGGAAGTAGCGCTTGTTGAAGATCTGCGTGAGGCCGTCGACCGTGGTGAGGCGATAGATCTCCTCGTGGTAGGCGTTCTCGATGTTGCCGCCGGTGAGGAACTTGAAGATCGTTCGGCCGATCTTGATCAGATCGCCGTCGCGCATGACGTATTCGTCGACGGGCTCGTCGTTGACGTAAGTCCCGTTGGTCGATCCGAGATCGCGCACCAGGATTGATTTGCCGGTGTTGACGATCTTCGAGTGATTGCGCGAGATCGATTCTTGGTCGATCTGGATGTCGCACTTGGAGGAGCGGCCAATGATCATCGACGCCGCGTTGAGGTTGTATTTCTTCCCCAGCTCGGAGCCGTAAATCACGACCAAACACGCTTCGTTACCGGCTGGCCGCTCGCTAATGCGGCTGATGCTGGTGACGACCGTCTTCGCTCGGACATGGTCCGATTCGGAGGTGTCGTTGGGATCTCGGGGATGGCGCGCCACGGGGTCCGGCGAAGCAGGCTAGGTCAAAGCCACGAAGGCGGCAAGGGGAGGATAATTTGACACCTATACCTACATGTAAGACGGTGTCATTATGGCACATACCCACCGGATCGCAACGGTCGCCGCGCTTCTTTTCGTTTCGTTGCCCGCGCGGGGCCAGTCCCCCTCTCTCAAGCCCGATTCGATCCGCCTCGCCGGACGCCACTACGTGGCCGATCTCACCGATGGAGGCCATGCCGAGCTGACGCTCGATCCGCGGCTCCAGACCAGCACGGACGACGTCCTGCGCGCCTTCCAGATCCCCTATGCGGGCGCCGTCGTCATCTCGATCCCCGACGGTCGCGTGCTGGCGATGGTCGGGCGCTCCGCCGCCGATCCGCGGCTCGGCCCGGCCGATCTGGCGCTGCACCCCTGGGCCCCGTCGGCGTCGGTGTTCAAGGTCGTCTCGGCGACGGCGCTCGTCGAGAGCGGCGTCTCGGGCGCGACGCGCATCTGCTACCACGGCGGCGTCTCGTCGATCCTGCCCGACAACCTCGTCGACATCCCGGCCATCGACCGCAGCTGCGCCACGCTGGCGTACGGGATCGGCAAGTCCCAGAACGCGATCGTCGCCAAGCTGGTCACCACGCATCTGACCGCCGACGATCTCGCCCGCGAGGGGCGCAGCTTCGGCTTCGGCGAGGCGATCCCGTTCGAGCTCCCGATCGAGCCGTCGCACCTCGACGTGCCTGCGAACAACAAGCTGGAGATGGCCCGCGCCTCCGCCGGCTTCTGGCACTCGACGCTGTCGCCGATGCACGGCGCGCTCTTGGCCGCGACGATCGCCAACGCGGGCGAGATGCCGGCGCCGACCCTGATCGAACGGGCCGTCGACGGAAGCGGCCACCTCGAACAGCTCCCGGTCGCCGCGCCCCGTCACGTCGCCGCCAGCGCCGCCGCCTCCGAGGTGGGACGGATGATGGAGCTGACCACCCGGATCGGGACCGCCAAGGGGACGTTCCGCAACAAGCGGGGCCAGCGCTACCTCCCCGTCGAGGTGGCCGGCAAGACGGGGACGTTGAACGCGCAGACCGACCACGGCCCCCTCGGCTACAGCTGGTTCGTCGGCTACGCGCCGGCGGATCATCCCACCATCGCCTTCGCCGTGGTCCTCGGCAATGCCCCCAACTGGCGCATCAAGGCGACGTACGTCGGCCGCCACATCGTGACGGAGTACCTGGCCGAGAAGAACGAGCGCTCGGGGACCCACCTGGTTGCCGCCCGCTAGGCGCCTCCGGACGCCACGTCGGGGGGCCAATGTCGCGATAGTCGCGATGTCGCGATGTGGATGGTTCGCTGCGCTCACCTTACGGACGCCCTCCTGGCCTTTTCGGGCCGATCCCCGACGGGGCCTTGTGGCCGGTGACCGTCGGCGTATAAACTGAGCGGCGCTTTCGAAAGGCCCTCCGCCCGCAGCATGCAGCTCTACGAATGGCTTTCGAGCGTCGCCTCGAACCGGAGCAGTGAAAAGGCTCTGGTCTATCGAGACACGTATCTCTCCTGGCGGGGCCTCCTCCACCGGGTCGATCGGCGCGCGCAGGAGCTGCACGCGCTGGGGATCGCGCCGGGCGCCTGGGTCGGGCTGATGCTCGGCAACGTCCCCGACTTCGTCATCCTGGCGCTGGCGCTGTCGAAGATCGAAGCGGTGATCGTGCCGCTCGATCCCACCACCGGGAACCGCGAGCTGGAGATGGTGCTCGAGGCGGCGCCGCTGCGCGCGCTCATCACCCGACCGCGCGGCGGCGAAGGGGCACAGGCAGCGGCGGGGCTCCCCTACTACGCCGGCCCGGTCCTCCCGCGGCCCCCCGCCGGACCGCCGTCGAAGTTCATCCCCGAGTCGCGGCGACGGCTGCAGGGAACCCTCCTCACCTGCGGGCTCTACAAGCGCACGACGCTCACCAACCTGACGCCGGGACCGGGGGGGCCGGAGGTCGTGCAGCTCACCGCCAGCGTGGGCGGCGACCCCAAGGGGGTCGTCAAGACCTCGGCCAATCTCGAGGCCTCAGCCGAGGCGATCCGCAAGACGCTCGATGCGACCGCCGCCGATCGCATCCTCTGCTCGCTGCCGCTGCACGGGAGCTATGGCTTTGACTTCGGCCTGCTGACCTCCCTGGCCACCGGCGCCACGCTCTTCCTCGAAGACGAGGTGGCGCCCAAGAGAATCGCGAAGCTGTTGCGCGAGCAGCGGATCGATCTGTTCGCCGGAACGCCCGCTCTCTTCGGATCGCTGGTGCGCGTCCCGACGGTGAAGCCGCTCAAGAACGGCAGCGCCCGCTTCCTGAGCTCGGGCTCGGCGCTGCCGGCCAGCATCGCGGACGCCTTTCAAGAAAGGTTCGGGGTGCGTTTGCTCTCCTGCTACCACAGCACCCAGGCCGGTCCGCTGGCGATCGATCGCGGCGGCAAGGATCCGGAGAGCGTTGGACGATCGTTCGAGGGCGTCGAGCTGCGCGTCGCCGGCCCGAAAGGCGATCGGCTCTCCGCCAACGAGGCGGGGCCGATCTGGGTCCGCTCGCGCGC
This sequence comes from uncultured Pseudomonadota bacterium, assembly GCA_963819375.1. Lineage (GTDB taxonomy): Bacteria > Myxococcota_A > Polyangia > Fen-1088 > Fen-1088 > JADGRB01. The sequence continues at coordinate 40,599 of CAWFVU010000003.1, forward strand.
GCTGTCGACGGTGTCGGTGCCGAAGATCCACCTGCCCAAGCGCAGCGACGGCGTCCCGATCGGCGGGGTCGACGACGGTTGGCTGCGCACGGGCGACCTCGGGCAGCAGGACAAGGCGGGGCGAATGGTGATCACCGGCCGCGAAGACGATCTGGTCAAGGTCGACGGCAAGCGCCTGGCGCTCGGCGAGGTCGAGGGATGCCTCGAGGCGTTCCCCAAGGTGAAGGCGGCGCAGGCGCGCGTCGTCACCGATGACCTCGGCGGACCGATGGTCGTGGCGCGCGTCGTCCGCGCCGGCGTCTGCCGCGCCGAGGACATCATCGATCACTGCGCCCGCAACCTGGCGCCCTACAAAGTCCCGCGTCAGATCGAGTTCTGCGAAGTCATCTAGCTGACTTCCAGCCGTCATTTCGTGATCGATTCGGTCGCCAGGCGCATCTATCGCCATGCAGATGCGCGCCCTCTTTGTGGCCGCAGCTCTTGCCGGACTCGCCGGGTTGGGCTGCGCCAATGGCTCCGGAGATGCGAACTCAGATTCGGGGGACAACACGGGAACGGGCGGCAATAGCGCCGGGCCGGGCGGCGGAACGGGAACGGGCGGCACGGCCGTCGGCTCGGGTGGAGCGACGGTGACCGGTTCGGGCGGCAACGGCGCGGCCGGGACGTCGGGCGCGGCGGGCAAGACCGGCGCCGGAGGGACAATCGGCACCGGTGGAAGCAGCAGCGGCGGCGGGACTGGCACGGGCGGAACGGCAGGAACGGGCGCAGCCGGCGCGGCAGGGCGCGGCGGTGGTGCCGGCGGCGCGACCGGCGGAGCCTCGGGGAGCGGCGGAGCGGCGGGCAAAGGTGGGGCTGGCGGGATGGCGACCGGGGGCAGCTCCGGAGCGGCGGGACACGGCACGGGCGGTGGCACGAGCACCGGCGGCGCCGGCGATCCCTGCAGCGCCAGCAACGCCGCGGTTCCGTTGCCGACCATCGGCGCCGGAACGTTCAACGTGACGACCTATGGAGCGGTCGGTGACGGCAAGACCGACAACACCGCGGCGATCCAGGCCGCGCTGACTGCGGCCGGCGCGGCGGGCGGCGGTACGGTCACCGTCCCGTCCGGGACTTTTCTCTCGGGCCCGATTGTGATCAGCAGCGGCACGCGCCTCGAGCTCGCGTCGGGCGCCGTCCTCAAGATGCTGCCCATGGCGAGCTACCCGACGAGCGGCGTCGCCTTCATCACCTCGACGGGCACCTCTCACGACATCGCGCTCACCGGGACGGGGACGATCGACGGTCAGGGTCAGGACTGGTGGGACGCCTTCGCCAACGGCTCGACCGCCGCGCGCCCGCAGGAGCTCAGCCTCGGACACGTGACGCGCGTCCAGGTGAGCGGCATTCGCCTGCAGAACTCGCCCGAGGAGCACATCTGGGTGAAGAGCGACACCGACGTGACGATCACCGGCATCACCATCGCGACGCCGGGGACGTCGGGGAAGTCACCGCCCAAGAACACCGACGGCGTCGACGTCAGCGCGACCGGGATGTACTTCTGCAACAACAACATCGTCGCTGGCGATGACAACATCGCCATGGGGGGAACGAACCTCTACCTCGGCTACTCGACCTTCGGCGTCGGCCACGGCTGCTCGATCGGCAGCATCACCCAGAACGGCGTCTCGGGCGTGACCGTCGACCACTTGACCTTCAACGGAACCACGTCAGGCATTCGGATGAAGTCGGCGCGCGACCGCGGCGGCACGGTGCAGAACCTGACCTACAGCAACATCACGATGACCAACGTGCAGAACCCGATCTACATCACCTCCTACTATCCGACGCTGCCGACCGATCCGTCGGCCGACACGGCGATGGCCCTCACCGCGACCACGCCGATCTGGAAGAACATCACCGTCAAGAACGTGACCGTCACCGGCTCGACCAACGCCGGCATCCTCTGGGGCCTGCCGGAAGAGAAGATCGCGACCGTCGTGTTCGACAACGTCAAGATCCAGGCCACCACCGGCATGGAGATCTTCCACGCCGCTGGGGTCTCGTTCACCAACGGCTCGAGCGTCACGCCAAAGTCCGGCGCCGCGGTGACGACCTATGATGCCGCAGTGTCCGGCATCATCACCACCGCCTACTAGCCTGGTGCCAGATGAGTACTAGCCTAGTGCCAGATAGATACAGAACGGACCCGAGCTCGACCCCCGGCGCCTCCCGGCGCTTCCACGATGAACGTTGACAGCCTCGGGCACTTCGATAGCCTTATCTTCGGGCCGCAGTGGAGCGGCCCCCTATCAACGGAGCTTTAAAGCGTGCCTGACTGTCGTCGCCTAGGTTTTGGGATTCTGTCGTGTGCTTTGAGCGCAGTGGTCTTCGCTGCGTGCGGTTCCGGGTCATCAGGTGGCACGGGCGGCAGCGGCGGAAAGTCCGGCGCTTCTGGGGCAGCGGCGGGTGGCGGAGGCAACGGCGGGACCAACGCTGGCAGCGGCGGCGCCGGCGGACAAAGCGGCGCCGCAGGCACGGCTGGACAGGCAGGCTCCGGGCAAGCGGGAGCGGCGGGGACCGCCGGTCAGGCGGGCTCGGGAGCGACCGCCGGTCAGGGCGGCGCCAGCGCCGGTGCAGGTGGCGCGCTCGGCGGACAAGGCGGCGCCGCGGGCGCGGCTGGACAAGCGGGCTCCGGGCAAGCGGGAGCGGCGGGGACCGCCGGTCAGGGCGGCGCCGGGGCAGGCGGTGCTGCTGGCAGTCCGCCGAGCACCTTCAGCTGCAGCGATCTCGGCCCCTTGGACTCCGACGCGAGCGCGCGCACCTGCTTCGACTTCAGCGGTACGTCACAGGGCTCGTCCTGGATGCCCGACGGAGGCACCTGGACCGTCGTCAACGGCCAGTACTTCGGCACCGGCCCGGATGCCCCCGTGACGTGCGTCGACGCGGGCTCATCGATGACGGCGTCGCTCGTCAACAACTTCAGCGCCGCCGACGTGCGCGTTCACGTCCAGATGACCTCGCTCGATCGCCCCGACAAGGTGATCGTGCTCCGCTCGCGCGACTCCGGAAATCGCATCGAGCTCAACTTCATCGCCTACTGGGACGACAACGGAACTCCAGGCGGCGGGGTGCTGGTGCTCCAGGAGCTCGTGGACTGCCAGCAATCGTTTCTCCTCGCGCCGAACACGATCCCCCTTCCCCACAACGTTGGTGACACGCTCACCGTCGATCTCGATCTGCGTGGCACCCAGCTGACCGTCAAGGTCGGCGGCGCTCAGGTCTTCGACGGCGCGCTCACGATCCCCACGGATCCAGGCGGCGTCGGCCTCGGCGTGATCACGGGTGAGACCGTGCTCTTCGACGACTTCTGGGTCGAAGCCCTGAACTGACCCGCCCCTGAAGCGTCGGGCAGCGCCCTGACGAACCCGAGCTCCGGCGCGACGCACCGAGAGAGACCTTGTCCCTGCTCCCGCCCAGAGAGGGTGCAGACTAGTCGAGGAGCTCGCGGAGGTTGGCGTTGACGACGGTTCGGCTGCCGGGCGGCAGGTCGACCTCCTGGAAGAACGAGAAATAGCCGGGGTGCCGGATCTCAATCCGGTGGAAGCCGGCGCGGATTCTGGTGCCCTTCGCTCTTCCACTCCTTGGCGCTCCCGGCCAGGAGGTCGTCGATCCAGACGCTGGCGTCCGGGACGTTGCACTCGACGCGAACGCCGACCGCCCCGGAGCCGAGCGTGTGCGCGCACCCGGCGAGCGCGGTGGCGCCCAGCAGGAACGCGACGACGAACAGCGCGCGAAGCGAACGGCATCGACGGAAGAGGCGATCGAGCCTGGTCATGGACTGTTTCCGGTCTCCGGGGCCGCCGGGGCGCGCAGGCGGGCGCGCAGCTTGATGACGGCGCCCGAGGCCTGCACGTCGCTCAAGCTGATCATCGCGTCGGCATCGCGCGAGAGGGCGGCCGCCAGGAGTGCGGGGGCCGAGCGGGTGCGCGCCCGGATCTCGGCGCGGCCGCCGCCCACCCGCACCAGGTCCGCGGCCGAGACCGCCCCCACCGAGCGGACGCTCTTGAGCAGCGCCGGGACCGCCCCCGGCTCGACGACGTCGGCGTCGATGGTGAGGAGCGGCAGGTCGGCCGACGGTGCGGCGGCAGCGGTGAGCGCCGAGGCCAGCTCCGCGGCGAGCGCGCCGGCAAGACGGCCGAGGCAATCGGTGCGACCGGCGTCCGCGGCCGCGGCGAACGCGCGGGCGGCCGCCGCGCGATCGGGGAGCGAGACACCGGTGAATCGCGCCGTCGCCCGGCAGGCCACCGAGACGCGACCGGTGCCGCGCAAGGCTCCCTCGTCGACCGTCTCGGCGGTCACCGTGGCGGCGGCAGACGCCGGCGGCTTGGCGAGTGGATCCCCCGCACGGGCGCGCAGGCCAGCCGACGACAGCGCCGCGACCATATTCGCCACGAAGCCCTGCGGGGTCCGCTCGCCCGGCAGCACGACGATCGCCGGCGCCGCCGCGCGGGGTGCGGCCGGCGACGGTGGCGCGGCTCCGCGGTCGATCTTGCTCTGGATGGCGGACCGGTCGACCTCGACCTGCACGCGCATCGTGTAGACGCCGTTCGCCTCCCCCTCCTCCAGCGTCCGGTAGCGTCCGATGAAGCTGTGCGCCTTGGCTTCGATGGCGCGGATCGTCTTCCCCTGCGCCGCACGCGCCTGCGGGTCGGCGACGAGCTCGTTGATGATCACGTCGACCGCCTGCCGGATGGCGTCCTCGAGCGCCCGCTCCCGCGCGCCCGCGGCATTTCCCCCCACGACCGGCGCCTGCCCGGTGGTGACACGGCTGTTGGGATCGACCATCGGATCGGCGATCGGGACGCGCGGCTGAGCGACCGGCACCGCGGGCGCCGGTGTCTGGGCCGAGGCTTTGGCCGCGAGCGCGAACGTCAGGCCGAGCAGGCCCAACGACGAGATGACGAACGGGCTCTTCACCGCAGCACCTTCTGAACGTAGATCACAGCCACGCCGCGGGCGAGCTTTGTGGCCAGATCAGCCCCGCCGTCGAGCAGCAGCCGGCCCGAATGGTCGACGCGGGCGGCGCGCGCGGCGGCGTCGGCGGGCGGGGAGCCGACCCGATAGGTCGCCGCCCCCAGGGAGATCTCCTGCCCCCCGACCACCGCCCTCGGCGCCGCGGCCAGGTGGGCCTCGCGAACGGCCAGCGCCGTGGTGGACGCGCCGGGATCTTCGAGCCAGTCGGCGAACCCGAGCTCCATCCGGATCACCGCCCCGCCGTTCGACTGGTACTGGACGTCGACGGTGCGCGCCCGGTTGAGCGCTCGGTCAATCCGATCGGGGTCGAGCTTGTGCCCTCCCCCCGCAGGCAGGGCGCCGAGCGCGGTCCGCAGCTTGGCCGTGGCCGCCGCGCGCGCGCGCCGCTCGGCGCCCGGGCGCGCCAGGTCGACGCTCGGCATCCGCAGGTCGGCGGCCGCGCCGCCAGCGGCGGAGAGCGTCCCGGCGCGCCAGTCGACGGTCACGCCCTCGTGCGTGTCGACCAGATCGGCGGAGGCGGGCGACGGCGAGGCCGGCGACGGCGAAGCGGGCGACACCGAGGCGACCGCCGCCAAGGCGATCGACGCGAAGACCCGCGCGGCCCTACTCCCACTCGATCGTCGCGGGCGGCTTCGACGAGATGTCATAGACGACGCGGTTCACCCCTTTGACCTCGTTGACGATGCGCGACGAGAGGGTGGCGAGCAGATCGTACGGCAGCGGCACCCAGTCGGCGGTCATGCCGTCGCGGGAGTGCACGGCGCGCAGCGCGAGCACGTCGGCGTAGGTCCGCTCGTCGCCCATGACGCCGACGGTGCGCACCGGCAGGAGCACGCCGAACGACTGCCAGATCGACTCGTAGAGGCCGGCGGCGCGGATCTCCTCCTCGATGATGACGTCGGCGGCGCGCAGCACGTCGCAGCGCTCGCGGGTCACCTCGCCGAGGATGCGCACCGCCAGGCCGGGGCCCGGGAACGGCTGACGCCAGAGGACGTGGTGGGGCAAGCCCAGCTCGGCGCCGAGCGCGCGCACCTCGTCCTTGAACAGCTCGCGCAGCGGCTCGACAAGCTTGAGGTTCATCCGCTCCGGCAGGCCGCCCACGTTGTGGTGCGACTTGATCATCGCCGACGGTCCCTTGAACGACACCGACTCGATGACGTCGGGGTAGAGCGTCCCCTGGACCAGGAACTCGGCGCCGCTCGACGAGCCCGCCAGCTTCTTGGCCTCCTCCTCGAACACCGCGATGAACTCGCCGCCGATGATCTTGCGCTTCCGCTCGGGGTCGGTGACCCCGGCCAGCTTGGTCAAGAATCGCTCGCTCGCGTCGATGACGCGCAGGTCGGCCTTGAAGGCGTCGCGAAACAGCGCCTCGACCTGGGCCGCCTCGTTCGCCCGCTGGAGGCCCGTGTCGACGAAGATGCAGGTGAGGCGGGTCCCGATCGCCTTCAAGACCAGGGCCGCCGCCACCGACGAGTCGACCCCGCCCGAGAGGCCGCAGACGGCGTGCGCGGTCGGCCCGACGCGCGCCGCGACGGCCGCCACCGCCTCGTCGACGAAGCCGGCCATCGTCCAGTTCGGCGTGCAGCCGCAGATGCGAAACAGGAAGTTGGCCAGGATCTCTCCGCCGCGCGGCGTGTGCACCACCTCGGGGTGGAACTGCACGCCCCAGAACTTGCGCTCCGGGGCCGCGACCGCCGCCGCCGGGCAGTTGGCGCTCTCGCCCACCAGGTCGAACCCAGTCGGCAACGCCTCGATGCGATCGCCGTGTGACATCCAGACTGGGAAGTCCTCGCCGGTCGAGAACCCGTGGAACAGCTCGCCCTCCGACCCTTTCACACGCACGGTGGCCCGCCCGTACTCACGCCGGTCGGCCGGGACCACCTTGCCGCCGAAGAGCAGCGCGGTCAGCTGGGTCCCGTAGCAGATCCCGAAGATCGGGATCCCCAGCTCGTAGACCTCCTTGCTGATGCGCGGCGCCTCGGGGTCGTAGCAGGAGGCGGGACCTCCCGAGAGAATGATCCCGCGTGGCGCGAGCTCTCGAATGCGGGCCACGGGAAGGTTGAACGGATGAATCTCCGAATAGACCTTCTGCTCACGCACCCGGCGCGCGATGAGCTGCGTGTACTGCCCACCGAAGTCGAGGATGAGGATGAGGTCGCGGGTCGATCGGGCGGCTGCGGGGCTGGCCATCACTGCTCGACGCGGTAGTTGGGCGCCTCTTTGGTGATGATGACGTCGTGGACGTGCGACTCGCGCAGCCCCATCGCCGTCGCCCGCACGAAGCGCGCCTTGGTCCGCAGGTCGTCGATCGTGCGGCAGCCGGTGTAGCCCATGCCCGATTTGACGCCGCCGATCAGCTGGTAGAGCGACTGCGACAGCGGCCCGCGGTACGGCACCCGCCCCTCGATCCCCTCGGGGACCAGCTTGGCTTCGCTCGTCACCTCGCCCTGGAAGTAGCGGTCGCGGCTGCCGGCGCGCATGGCGCCGATCGACCCCATCCCCCGGTAAACCTTGTAGCTGCGCCCCTGGTACAAGATGATCTCGCCGGGCGCCTCGTCGGTGCCGGCGAAGAGGCTCCCGATCATCACGCTGTGGGCGCCGGCGGCGAGCGCCTTGGCCACGTCGCCCGAGTACTTGATGCCGCCGTCCGCGACGATGGTGACGTTCATCGAGGCCACGGCCTTGGCGCAGTCGTTGATGGCGGTGATCTGCGGGACGCCGACGCCGGCCACCACGCGCGTGGTGCAGATCGAGCCCGGCCCGATCCCGACCTTGATCGCGTCGGCCCCGGCCTTGGCCAGCGCCAGCGCCGCCTCGCCCGTCGCCACGTTGCCGGCGATGATCTGCGACTTCGGGAAGTTGCGACGCACGTCGGCGACCGCCTGAACCACCGCGCGCGAATGACCGTGCGCGGTGTCGATGCAGATGACGTCGGCGCCCGCCTTGAGGAGCGCGTCGACCCGCTCGTCGCGGTCTGGCCCCACGCCGACCGCCGCGCCGACGCGCAGCCGGCCGAAGTCGTCCTTGGCGGCGAACGGGTGCGCCTGCGCCTTCTCGATGTCCTTGATGGTGACGAGGCCCTTGAGGAAGCCGCCGCCGTCGATGACCAGCAGCTTCTCGATGCGGTTCCTGTGCAAGAGCTCCTTGGCGCTCTCGACGCTGGTCCCCTCCGCGATGGTGATCAGCTTCTTGGTCATCATCGCGCTGATCGGCTGCTCGAGGTTCCGCTCGAACCGGATGTCGCGGTTGGTGAGGATCCCGACCGGCCGCCCGTCGGAGGCGACCACCGGCAGGCCCGAGATCTCGTGCTTCTTCATCAGCTCGAGCGCGACTGCCAGCTTCTGGTCGGGGCCGACGGTGACGGGGTTGACCACCACGCCGCTCTCCGCCTTCTTGACCTTGAGGACCTCCAGCGCCTGCTGGGGGATCGTGTAGTTCTTGTGGACGATGCCGATGCCACCGTCGCGCGCCATGCAGATGGCGGTGGCCGCCTCGGTGACCGTATCCATCGCGGACGACACGATCGGGATGGCCAAGCTGATCCCTGGCGTCAGCTGCGTCCGCACGTCGACGTCCTTCGGAATCACGTCGCTGTCGGCCGGAACCAGCAGCACGTCATCGAAGGTGAGGGCTTCCCGAAGGGGACCGTCCGGCAACATCTCGGGAGATTAGCCGAACGACCTCCGGTGCGGCAAGGCTATCTGCCCGGTTTCCGGAGGCGTCTGCCGGAGGTTCCCCGCCTCAGTGAGCGCCGTGTTTGGTGCAGGTGGCGACGATGGCGTCGGCCTGCTTCTGCGCCTCGGGCTTGACGCCCGGGAAGCGCCCTTGAAGCGGCCAGCTCGGACTTGGCGTCGGGGCAGTCCCCCTTGGCGACCAGGACCTTCATCAGCTCGTAGCGCGCGAGCGGGCTCTTGGGGTCGAGCTCGACGGCGGCGCGGCACTCGACGGCGGCGCGGGCGGCGTCCTTCTGTTCCAGCAACGCGCGGCAGAGATCGGCGGCGAAGGCGGCGCTCTTGCCGTCCAGCTTGCGGGCCCGCTCCTGGGCCGCGACCGCGGCGCCGGAAGCTGCTCCCGCTTCTGAGCTCGACGCGGCCGAGGCGGTTCCAGGCGAGCGCGAAGTCGGGCTTGAGCTTGGTCGCCTTGTCGAGCGCCGCCTGTGCGCCGTCGAGGTCCTTCTGGTCCGAGAGCACCATGCCGAGGTCGGCCCAGGCGACGGGATTGCGCGGGGCCAGGCGGGTGGCGTCCTTGAGCGCCGCGACCGCGCCCGGGCAGATCGCCGGTGCCGGCGAAGCGCGGCGCCCAGGTTCAGCCGGTAGCCGGCGTCGGAGGGCTTGAGGCGAACGGCGGTGCCGGTAGGCGGCGACCGCCTCCCCGTTCTTGCCGAGCGCGTCGCGCGCCACGCCCAGGTTGTAGGCGGCCTCGGCGAAGTCCGGCTTGGTCCGCAGGGCCGCCTCGAGCTCGGGGGCGGCGCCCGCCGCGTCGCCGCGCGCGATCAGCAGCGCCGCCGAGGTCGTTGTGCGCCTCGGGAAGTCGCGGCTTGAGCGCCGATCGCCTTGCGGTAGGCGGCGGTCGCGCCCGGCGGCGTGCGCCTTCTTCTCCAGCGCGACGCCCGTCAGGTACTGCGGGCGCGCGTCGCGTGGGTCGGCCTTGGCGGCCTCCTGAAAGGCGGCGAGCGCCCCGGCCGTGTCGCCCTGGCGAAACAGCCGTTCGCCTTTCTCGAGCAGGGGCGCGGCGCCGCCGCCCGTCTCTTGAGCCAGCAGCACCAACAGCAGCGGGAGCGCGTTCATCGCGCGCAGTCTACCTTTCGGTCAGCAGGTCCAGAAGCCTGGTCTTGAGCCGCACCATCCGCTCGGGGTCGGTGATCTTCACCAGGTTGGCCTTGTCGCGCACGTAGAAGACGTCGATCACGCGGTTGGCCTCGGTGGCGATCTTGGACCGGTGAATATCGAGCCCTTCGTTGAACAGGGTGCGGGTGATGGCATAAAGGACGCCGGGCCGGTCCTCGGTGATCACCTCCATGACGGTGAAGTCGCGGCTGACGTCGTTGTCGAGCTTGAGCTCCGAGGGGACGGCGGGGGTCCTCCAGGACGCGATGGAGTCGCCGCGCGGGCGCGCCGCCACCAGCGCCTCCCCGGTGACCTTGCCCGACAGCACCGCCTCCAGATCCTCACGGACCTTTTTCCAGCGTCCCTCGTCCATGACCGGGCGGCGCATCCCGTCGCGCACGCGGAAGACGTCCAGCGCCTCCGCCTCCTCGCCGTCGTCGACCGGCTGGCGCGAGTAGATGGCGGCGTCGACGACCTCGATCCGGTTGGCGTAGAGGACGCCCGCCACCTCGGCCAGAAGGCCGGGGAGATCGCGCGCGGCCAGGACCATCTCCGTGATCCCCAGGCGCGGCTCGTGCGAGACCTCGACGAGCGCGCTCTTCTGCGCCTGGCGCCGCTCGCGAATGAGGCGGACATGCTTGGCGATCCGCAGCGCCGAATTCTCGGCGAAGTAGCGGTCGGGGAAGCCGCCGAAGAGCGTGGTCAGCACGGGGTTCTTCTCGGGCTCCTCGAGGATGGCCGCCGCGCGCTTCTGGCGCCGCTCGACGATCTCGGCGCGCTCGGCCCCCAGCAGATCCGGCCCGCGGCGCAGGAACTTGAGGGTGCGGGTGTAGAGCTCGCCGAGCAGCGTCTCCTTCCAGCTCGACATGGCGTCCGGCGCCACGGAGGCGAGATCGCAGAAGGTGAGCAGGTAGAGCTCGTGCAGGTTCTCCTCGTCGCCGCAGAGGGCGGCGAAGTCGGAGATCATGCCGATGTCGTCGAGGTCGCGCCGCTGCGACATCTGGCCCATCACCAGGTGCTGCCGGACCAGGAACTCGACCCGCCGGATGTCCTCCTCCTCGATCCCCAGGCGCCGGCAGACGGTCACCGCCAGCCCGGCGCCGATCTCGCTGTGCGGGCTGCCGTAGGGCTTGCCGACGTCGTGGAGCAGCGTGCCGGCCGCCAGCGCCACCGGGCGCGTCACGGCGCGCATCGTCTCGGTCGGCATCGGGAACTGATCGGCGTGGTCACCACGACCGAGCGCGTGCAGCCGCCCGACCGCGTAGAGCGCGTGCTGGTCGACGGTGTAGACGTGATAGATGTCGTGCTGCACGCGCCCCGTCGACGGCTCCCATTCGGGCATGAGCGCGGCGAGCAGCCCCAGGTCCTGCATCTGCTCGAGGCGCGACGGGTTGGCCTTGTCCCGCCCGTCGCAGACGATCTCCATGAAGCAGCGGCCGGAGTCGGGATCGGCGCGCAGCGCCTCGCCGCGGGTGGCCGCCAGCTCCCCCAGCATCTCCAGCGTCCGCAGCGACAGCGGAATGTCGAAGGCGATCGCCACCTGGAAGATGCGGAGCATCTCCGACGGCTTCTTCTCGAACACCGAGCCGTCCTTCCCTTCGAGGGCTCCCTCGCGCACGACGAAGCTGTCATCGACAGCGCCTCCGTCGAGCGTCGGAACGGGTTGGCTGGGGCGGCGCGGCTCGTCGCGCGCGGTCGCCCGCTGGAGCAGCCGCTCGGTCTCGTTGCGAATCAGCTTGGCGTGCGCGTGGTACTGGTGCATCAGCGCCTCGACCGCCGGGTGCACCGCCGGGCGGATGACGCCGCCGCGATCGCGGGCATCGGGGCAGAGCACCGGCGCGATCGCCTCCTGCAGCGCGAACCGCAGGTGATCCATCCGGCGCCCGGCCGCGGCGTGCATGGCGATCCGGACGCGCAGCAGCCACTCGGTGGCGTTGACGAACGCGTGCGCCAGACGCCCGGTCATCACCCCCTTGGCCAGCAGCTCCTTGGGATCGCAGGTGCCGAAGCGGGCCGTCGCCGCCCAGCGACCGACGCAGAGATCGCGCATGCCCCCGGGACCGTTCTTCAGATCGGGCTCGAGGAGAAAGATCGTGTCGCCGAAGCGGCTGTGGCGCGCCGTCTGCTCGGCCCGCAGGCGGGCCACGAAGTCCTCGGCGGCCGTCTTCGCCACCCGCTTGCGAAACGCGTCGAGGAAGCGGCGCCCCAGGTCCTCGTCCCCGGTCAGGAAGCGCGCGTCGAGGAGGGCGGTGGCCGCCGCCAGATCACTGGCCGGCAAAGAGAGCGCCTGGTCGTACGACCGGACAGCATGCCCGGCGTCGACCTTGGCGTCCCACAGCGGGTAGAGGATCGCCTCGGCCAGCGTCTGGACCTCCGGCCCGGGAGTCTTCGGGCACAAGACCAGGAGATCGAGATCGGAATAGGGCGCCAGCTCACGGCGGCCGAAGCCCCCGGTCGCGAACACCGCCACCGGGGTCTTGCACTTCGCCACCTCTCGCCCGGCCGCCTCGACGACAATCGCGTCGACGTCGCTGGAAAGTGCTCGCGACACCTCGATCCCGTTTCCGCCGGTGCGCACCGCCGCGGCCGCGCGCTCGCGGGCCTCCGAAAATGCCCGGACGATATCCAACGTCATCGAGACCAGACACTACCAGAATCCGACGGACTCATTTGACGTCCGTCTGGGCGTGCGGCACGGTTATCCGCATGGCCGAGATCGAGCTGGCGCCGCTGTCGCATCGCCTGGACGAAGATGAGGCGCGGACGCTCGCCAAGCTTTTGGCCGAAGCGGGCGCGTCCCCGGTGGAAAAGACCGACGAGCACGCGTCGCACACCATCGCCGCCCGCCTGTCGGAGGAGGCCCTGACCGAGTTCCTGGACCGACTGGACGCCCACGACCTGGGCGCGGAGATCTACATGCCGGTCGAATTCGAGGGGCGAGTCGTCGTCGGTGACTTCCGCGTCGCGTCGTCGCAGGCGCTGCTGGACGTTCTTGAAGAGATGCGCGAGGAGCTCTCGGTCGACACCGAGGAGCCGGAAGAGGACGAAGAGGAAGACGAGGAAGAGGAAGAGGACGAAGGAACGGTCATCGAGGCGCAGCTGCGGCACATCTGGCATCTGGTCGCCGACGGGGCCACGGAGTCGATCGAGAAGGGGCTGCCGCTGCACATTCAGCTCTGAAACGCGCCCCTGCCGCCTTCCGTTCTCTCGCTCTCTCCCGAACTACCCCTCACTCTCTCCCGAACCACCCCCAGAACCGACCCCGGGCCGCACCTCGCCGCCGGTTACGTGCGGAATCGGGGGCCGCCCCTCGAACTACGGCTCGCCTCCGCACGTGGGCTTTTGCCGGCGCGTGGTCTGCCGTTGATGTTGTTGCAGACCACGCGCCGGCAAAAGCTCCGAGCGGAGGATCGCGGGATTTTGAGCCCGGCCCTCGATTCCGCGAGGCCCTGACCTGCCCTTCGGTCGGGGGACCATGAGCGAGGCCCTGACCTGCCCTTCGGTCGGGGGGACCATGAGCGAGGCCCTGACCTAAGGTCCCGGTCGTGGAAGCGGGACCTGGAACTAAGCGCGCATGAAGACGTGCGGTGGGATGGGATCGGGATAGACAGACCGGAGCTCGACCTTGCGCTCGAGGTCCCGGATGATGGCGGTCGCCGCGTCGATCTCGTAGAGGTCGTTGATGTTGGCGATCCCGCCCGGCGCGAAGACGTTGATCTCGAGGATCTTGTCTCCGACCAGATCGACGCCCACGAAGTAGAGGCCGTCGGCCACCAGGCGCGGGCGCAGCAGATCGCAGATTCGTCGCTCGGCCTCGGAGAAATCGGTTCGCTTGCGCGAGCCGCCGATGTGGATGTTGTTGCGGATGTCGTCCTTCGGGCGCATCCGTTTGTAGGCCGCCACGACGCCGCCGACTTCGAGCGGCACGCCCCCGAGGAGGAGCACGCGCTTGTCCCCCTTGGCCACCGCCGGCAGATATTCCTGCACGATGACGTAGCCGGCGCGGCGCACGGTCGAGATCATCTGGGGGAGGTTCGCGCTCTGCCCGCGCGCGACGTAAAAGACGTTCTTTCCGCCGAATCCCGCCAGCGGCTTGATGATCGCCGGCCCGTCCAGCTCGCGCAGGAACGCCCGCACACGCTCCATCGAGCGGGTGACCAGCGTCTTCGGGCGCAGCTCGACCGGAAATCCGGCGAGGTACATCTTGGATCCCGCGCGCGACAGGCCGTCGGGATCGTTCAGCACGAGCACGCCGAGCTGCTTGAGACGCCGTCCGAAGTCGAGCGCCGGGTTGAAGCGGTCCCCCTCTTCGCCTCCCGCGTTCGGGTTGTTGCGCAGGAAGATGACGTCGAAATCCACGAGCCGCGCGTCCTCGCGCGGGGCCTCCGCGCCCGTCAGCGCCTTGGCGTAGGCGACGGCGTCCCGCAAACGGCCGGGCTTTGGACGCACCACCTCGGCCACGATGTCGGCCCCCTCCCCTTGCGAGAACGCGTCGACGGAGGCGAAGGCCACGTCGTGCCCGCGCCGGTAGGCCGCGAACGCCAGGTGCAGCGTCGTGTAGCTCGCCCTTTGCGTGCGGGCGCTGTTGACGACAAAGCAGAGCCGCATGAGGCGCGCCGAAAACTATACCTTGCCGCGCTGCCTCTCCGCTGGGTCTTTATGCCGACATCCGTTAAGATTCCGGGGCAATGGCGGGTAAGACCTTTCCCGGGATTGGCGACCTGGAGGATGAGGTGCCCCCGCTAGATCCGGCCGACGCCGCTGACAGCAGCAGCAACTCCCAGTCTCACTACTCGGGACCGACCGTTGTCGATGATGCCAAAGTCGAGCAGGGGCTGAAGAAGCTCCGCTCTCTCGATGCACCGCTCGGCCCCCTGACCGGGATCCACCAGGCGATCGCCGACGTGCTCGCCGACCCGGCCCGCGCGACGCCGCCGGTTCCCGTCCCCGCGGACCTCCTGATGCCGGAGATCACGATCGATCCCCCGCGCGGAACCGCCGTCGGACGCAGCGTCAGCGGCCCGGTCATGGGCCAGCAGACCACGCAGCCGTTCGACGACCGCGCGCTGCGCGGGACGATGTTCGGCCATGGCGTTCACCTGCCCGATCTCGAGGAGGCGAGGCGCGCGATGTTGGTCGACACGTCGAAGGCGCTCGCCGTGGTGGAGCGCGGCGTTCCGACCACCAACGAGATCACCGTTTTCCAGCCGGGTACCTATCCGCAGCGGGCGGAGATCCCGCTCGGGCGCGAGCCCCCCCCTCCACGCTCGAACCGGTTTGAGCCCGAGGACACTCCCATCGAGCTGCGCACGGTCTTGTCGCGCAAGAAGCTCGCCGTCCGGGCGGTCGCGGCCGGCGCCTGTATCGTCGCGATCGTGGTGGCGGCGCTGCTCTGGGTGCGCGCGAACGACGAGAGTGACCTCAGCGCGCGCGCCCCCGCGGTCATCCCGGTGCCGCCGCCGACGAGGGCGGTCGAAGTCCAACAGATGGCTGCCCGGCCGGCACCGCTGCCGGCGATTCCAGCGCCGCAGCCTGCCAGCGCGGCGACGACGACTGCGCCGCCGGCGACGCCATCCGCGCCCGCCGCCAAGGCACCCTCACCGGAGGTGGCGCACAAGGCCACGCCGCCCCACCATGACGATCAGGCAGCCGCCGCCGTTCCGGCGGAGACGAGCCCGCCGCCGCCGTCGACCCCGGCTGAGTCAACGCCGCGGCGCCCTCATGCAGCCTCGGCACACTCCGAGCGGCGCCGTTCGCCCGCCGCGGCCGAGGCGGCGGGGACCACCAATCCGGACGAGGGCGCGAAGCCCGACAAGCCCGACAAGCCAACGAGGCCAAAGCGACCGGTCGAGGACGATCCCGACGCCACGATGGCGCCGTCGATCGAGTGACGCCGGGCGCGTGAATTTCGCCCCTTCGCATGAGCCTGAGCGCATGCATGAGCGGGCCAGCTGACCGCTCATCCGATTGCCGTGGCCATACCGGCGTGTTACCCCTAGGCGCAATGAACATCGCCCTGGATCGAATCGATCCCGACGCGGCCAACGTCGTCCGGAGATTGAAAGACTCCGGGCACGCCGCGTACCTGGTGGGCGGCTGCGTGCGCGACCTCCTGCTCGGCCTCAAGCCGAAGGACTTCGACGTCGTCACCAGCGCCACCCCGCAAGAGATCAAACGCCGCTTTCACAACTCCCGGATCATCGGCCGCCGTTTTCGGCTGGCTCATGTCTTCTTCGGCCCGAAGATCATCGAGACGTCCACCTTCCGCGCCAACCCGCGGGAGATGGAGGACGACGACAACGACGGCGCCGCGCCCGAGACCGGCGATCTGCTGATCCGCCGGGACAACGTCTTCGGCACGCCCGAGCAGGACGCCCGGCGGCGCGACTTCACCATCAACGGCCTCTTTTACGACATCGATGCCAAGCAGGTGATCGACCACGTCCAGGGGCTGCCCGATCTGGAGACGCGGCTCGTGCGCACCATCGGCGATCCCGACATCCGGTTTCGCGAGGATCCCATCCGGATCCTCCGGGCGGTGAAGTTCGCCGCGCGCTGCAATCTGACCATCGAGCCCGAGACCTACCGGCGGATGATGGAGCACCGCCAGGAGATCGCGAAGTGCGCTCAGGCGCGCGTCTCGGAGGAGTTTTACCGCCTGCTCCGCGGCGGGGCCGCCCGGCGATCGCTGGAGCTGCTGGTCGAGATGGATCTGCTCGAGCTCCTGGTCCCGGAGCTCGCCCGCGGGCTCAAGGGGGAGCCGGTGGACGACGAGGCGACGCTGCGCCGGGCACGCCTGTGGGGCTACATGGCAGCGCTCGATCGCTCGACCGCGGCCCGTCCGGTCGCGCCGTCGAACGCGCTCATCCTGGCGGCGCTGCTGCTGCCGCCGCTGCGGGACTCGCTCGATCCCGACAGCAACGGCGTGCGCGACGTCGGGCAGATGGTGGCGCAGGCGATCGCGCCGGCGCTGGATCGACTGCGCCCCTCGCGCCGGGACAGCGAGCTCGGGCGCCAGATCCTGCTGGCGCTCCGCCACCTGCTCCCGTCGAAGAATCCACGGCGCCGGAAGACGAAGGTGAATGGAGAGTTCGCCGGCGAGGCGCGCCGACTCGCCGAGATCGTCCTCGACGCCGAGTCCGCCGATCCCACGCTCGCCGGCCGCCCCATTCTCCTCGAGGGAACCATCCTCGGCGAAGGAACGCCGGGCGAGGCCGCCGCGGGCGGTGAGGAAGAGGAGCCGGAGATCATCTACGTCGACGACGATCGGCACCGCGGTCGCGATCGCGGCCGAGATTGGGGCCAGGATCGCAACCACGACCGGGGCCAACCCCGTGGCCACGACCGGGGGCTTGCGCCCTCGCAGGCGCTCCGCCCGCCCCTGGCGCCGTCCGCCGCATCCGCTTCGTCCCCCATGAACCTGGCGGCGCTGGCGAGCGCCGCCCGCGCGCTCCTCTCCCCCGAGCTCCGGCCGGCTTTCCTGGGCGGCGGGGCCTTCGGCGGGCCCTGGAGCCGCGCCGAGTAACGCTCACGCGTAGCGGGTCGGATCTTCGACGCCGGCGTTCTCGAACCCGCGCCGGCGGAGCTGGCACGAGTCGCAGCTGCCGCAGGCCGCGCCCGAAGGCGAGGGGTCGTAGCAGGAGTGGGTGAGGCCGTAGTCGACCCCCAGCTTGATCCCCGCGCGAATGATCTCCGCCTTCGACATCTTGATGAGGGGCGCGCGGATGGTGACCGGCCGCCGCTCGACGCCGCTCTTGGTTCCGAGCCGCGCCACCTCCTGCATCGCCGCCAGCCATTCGGGCCGGCAGTCCGGGTAGCCAGACGAGTCGAGCACGTTCACACCGACGACGATCTCCGAGGCCTCGCGCACCTCGGCCAGCGCGATCGCGTAGGAGAGGAAGATCGTGTTGCGCGCCGGCACGTAGGTGACCGGGATTCCGCTGCCGATCGCGGCCTCGTCGCGCCCCTTGGGGACGGCGATCTCGTCGGTGAGCGCCGAGCCGCCGATCGCCCGGAGATCGAGCGTCATGACGTCGTGGCGGATGGCGCCGAGGGCGCGGGCCACGCGCGCAGCCGCCTCGAGCTCGACGGCGTGCCGCTGCCCGTAACGAAACGAAAGCGCGTGACAGCGGTGACCCGCCGCGCGGGTCATGGCGAGGGCGGTCGCCGAGTCGATCCCACCTGACAGAAGCACGATGGCGTCCATGGGGGCCCAAGCTCCCGCAGCCGGCGCCGCCGAGTCAAGCGCGGCCGGCTGCCGCGAGAGAGCTTGCCGCCAGCGACGCGGAGCCGCGGCCGATCTCGCGCGTACAATGCCCTTCCACAATGCCCTCCGCGCAGAGCCCGTTCGACGACCCTCTTCTCTACGACTGGGAGTACCGCCGACGACGGGACGATGTCCGCTTCTACCGGACGCTGGCCGGCGAGCGGGGCGGGCCCGTGCTCGATCTCGGCTGCGGGACCGGGCGTCTCATGCTGCCGCTGCTGCGCGACGGGCACGTCGTCGTCGGCGTCGACCGCGCGCCGCCGATGCTGACCCGCGCCGCCGCCCGGGTGGCGCGCCTCCGCGCGGAGCTGCGACGGCGGGCGCTGCTGGTCCGCGGCGATCTGCGGGCGCTCCCTTTTACGAAGCGAAGGTTTTCGTTCGCCGTGGCGGCGTTTCACACGATCCAGCACTGCGAATCGGATCCCGAGCTGTTGCAGTTCTTCCGGGGGGCGGCCGCCGCGCTGGTTCCGGGCGGATGGCTGGCGTTCGACACGTTCGCGCCGACCCGCCGATTCGTCGAGCGGCGTGGGCCGTCGGCCCCGACGCGGTTCCGCGATCCGCGGAGCGGCCGCGCGACGCTCTACACCGAGAGCCACGTCCTCGACGGTCGCGTCCTGGCGATGACCTTTCGTTATCAAACCGTCGCTGACGGGGCCAAACGAGCGCGGACTGTTTCATTGCGTCACCGCCTGCTTCAACCCCGCGAAATCGAAGCGCTGCTGGCCCGCGCGGGGCTCAAACTCATCGCCAGCTGGGGCTCATTTGACGGTCTTCCGCTCGATCCCGACGACGAGCGCAGCGAGCAACACATCTATTTGGCACGCATCGAGCACGCCACGAAGAAGGGCGAGAGAACGACCAAAAGAAACACCGGGAACGAGAACAAGAAGAGGACGACGCGCCGCGTGGGCTCGAAATAAGCTGAAAACAGGGGTCGAACAAGCGATCAGCGCCGGGAATCCCCCTTGACAGCCCTGCGGCCCCCGATACGATGCACGTGACCTTTTGCAGCTGATTTTTTCGCAAACTTTCTGACGGAGGGCCTCGGAGATGGCGGAGAAAGTCGCAAAGCTCGGTGTCGAGCGTGAGAAGGACTTCATGTACTACGTGAAGGACGGCGAGGTCTGGAAGGTTCAGCGAAAGCAGCCTGGCGTGCCCAAAGGACGCCCGGAGAAGGTCGCCGACGGTGGTTTCCAAGTAGATACGAACTACATCTACTTCGTCGATCGCGACGGCGACGTTGCGCGCGCCAAGCGCGCCGTCGGTGGGCAGAAGCGAAAGAAGAAGGCAGGCGCCGGCAAGGCGAAGAAGGTCGCCGCCCGGAGGAAACCGGCCGCCAAGAAGAAGGTGGCGGCCAAGAAGAAAGGCGGCGCGAAGAAGAAGGTCGCCGCCAAGAAGAAGCCGGCCAAAAAGGCGGCCAAGAAGAAGGGCCGCCGCTAGCCAAGTTGGTCGTCAGTTAATCGGTCGTTTGGTCAAACCCAACGACGATTCAAAGGCCGCCGGGCATTCATGCCGGCGGCCTTTTTCATTTGGGTCGACGCCTTGGAGCTGTCTTTTGCCCTATCTTCCGCGCCCGCGTCGACCACCGCCACCGCGACGCCGGCTGTTCCCGCCGCCAGTGGCGCCCGCGCGCCGCGAGGGCTTGCGGCGATTGACCGAGGCTCCGGCAGCCGCGTCGGCGACGACGACCTCCGCCGCCGGGCTGGCGTCCATCGGCGGCTGGTAGGCGAACCGGTAGAGGATCCAGACGAACCCGAGCAGCGTCGCGATCGACATCGCCATGTATTGCTCGTCGAGCCACTGCGACCACTTGAGCCCCATCCAGGGCTTCACGTCGGGGATGTAGCGGGTCGGCGACCAGTCGATGAGGCCGGTCATCGCCGTGATGCCCAGCAGGATGGCGCCGGCCTCGCGGCGCTTGTGATAGAGCAGCGTGATCGCGAAGAGGAACGAGTAGTAGTAGCAGGTCAGCTCGACGCCGACGGCCATCATCATCGCGCCCATCGAACAGGCGACCCAGGGCTCGGCGTCGCGCAACGCCTGGTAGAGCAGCACCACGAATCCGCCGGCCAGGAGGAGATACAGCGGATAGCGGGCATGGAACGTCTTCACCTTCTGCCGCTTCCAGGGGCCCCAGGGATCCTCCTGCCGATCGTCCTTCATGACCCGGCCCGCTTCAGACGGGCTGTAGGCGACGACGGTGCGCAGCCCCATGTAGTTGGTGAGCGGCGTCTCCTTGTGCTTGTTGGTGTTGAAGATGAACGCGCGGTAGCCAGCGATGCCGTTGCTCGTCACCAGGCTGACGGGAACCAGGATGGCAGCCGCGAGCGCCCCGCCCACCAGGATCGAAACAAACCGGCGATCGGCCCGCGCGACGAGCGCCTGCCACGAGTCCCAAGGCTCCGGCTTCCACCAGGGGCGCGGCGGCGGCTCGTCGCTCGCCGTCCCGGGGCCCGCGCCAGCGGCCTTGTCAGAGCCGGCCTCGGGCGTCGTCTCCGAGGGGAACACGCCGACCTTGCCCCAGAGCTGCCGGACGAGCACCAGGATCGGGCCCGAAAAGATGAAGAGCGGGAAGATGCGCAGCAGCGTCGAATAGCCGAGGAAGAAACCACCCAGGAGCGGGCGCTCCTTCTTCACCAGGCAGACGCCCCCCACCAGATAGAACAGCCAGTCCCAGCGCAAGAGCGAGCCGCCCGTCCAATAAAAGCGTGAGGGGAAGTTGGTGGCGAACACCGCCAGCGCGACGCACATGGTCCGCCAGCCGAACGCCCACCAGGACATGAGGATGATCCCGAAGATGAAGAACGGATCGATTTTGGTGAGGAAGCTGACCTGGCCGTCGCTGATCGGCGCCATGTTCGTCAGCGTCGTGCCGACGATGTTCCAGACCGGCGAGCCGTTGTAGCCGTGATCGGTCTGCGCCTCTTCCCAGCGCTTGATGTCGTGGTGGTTCCGGAAGTAGGCGACGTCGTGTTTGAAGTTGGCCCAGCGCTCCGGCGTGAAGTGGACCTTGCAGGTCCCGACGGGGTCGGCCATGACGTCCTTGGTGTCGACCATCATGTTGGTGCGCAGGTTCATGATCTTGCGCAGCTCGACCCGGCGCTTCAGCCCCGGCTCCTCGGCGTCGGCCACGGCGACGCACTCGTAGAGGCGATCGTACGACAGCTCTTTGAAGTACTTCGAGCCGACGTAGTAGTGGAACGTGTCCCACATGTGGACGTAGTTCCCGAAGTGGAAGCTGAAGAAGTTCCAGTAGGCGCAGAACGACAGCACGCCGACCACGATCAGCAGCCGATCGCGCAGCTTGCGCTTCCAGTCGGGGCGCCCCTTCTTGGCCAGCCAGATCCCCCAGCCGATGAGCGCGATCGCCGCCAGCGCCAGGCACATCTCGAAGCGGGAGCTCGCGTCGTTCTCCCACCAGGCGAACTTCCAGAACCCCGGCTCGACGACGATCGCCGGCGGTGCGTTGGTGAGGGTCAGCTTGGGCGGGAACGGCGTCGGCGCGCGGCAGTAGGCCTGAAACTCGGCGATCGAGTAGGCCCCGTCGCCGACCGGCTCGCCGACCTTGAGGAAGCGGACCGGCGTCGGATCAATAGTCGCGGTGCGCGTGCGGAAGCCATGGCCCTGCGAGGCGACCACGTTGTCGATCTCGACCAGAAGCTTGAACGCCTCCGGCTTGTTCACGTCGGCGCCGAAGATCTTGTAGGTGTCGTTGGCGTCGGCCTGGAGCAGGAAGGACGTGACCGGACGGATGGACCCGAGGTCGTAGGTCAACGACCCGGCGGGCGTCTCGAGGATCACGCCGACCGGCGCGTCCCACTGCGCCCCCTCGGGCGCGGCCGCGTTGTCCGTCGGCAACTTGAGATCGCCGCGGATGTCCTGGCGCCAGACGGGGACCTTGCCCCCGATCAGGTTGTCGGTCGTGCAGTCGCTCGACGACTGCAGCGCCTGCGCGCCTGCCCTGCCCGACGCCAGCGTGGCCAGCGCGAACCCCAAACCCAAGGCTAATTTACGGGAGATCACAGCCGGGCGACATTACCACCAAATCCGAGGGGCCAAACTCGGCTTTGCCCTGGCAGAGCCCAGTCGCGGTCGACCCCCACCTATGCGATTCTTCGGGGCTTCATGCACCCGAGTCTCGCGCTGCTGCTGACGGCGGTGATGGTCCTGGCCAACGCCTTCTTCGTCGCGGCCGAGTTCGCCTTCGTCAAGATCCGACCGACGCGGCTGCAGCAGCTCGCCAAGGAGGGGCGTCGACGCGCCCGGCTCCTGATCACGATCACCCAACAGCTGCCGGCCTATCTGTCGGCCAGCCAGCTCGGCATCACGGTGGCGTCGCTGACGCTCGGCTGGCTGGGTGAGCCGGCCTTCGCCTCGATCCTGCGGCCGGTGCTCCACCGCGCCGGCGCGATGTCCGAACGAACGGTGCACACGCTGGCCGCCACCGTCAGCCTCATCGTCATCACCTTCCTGCACACGGTCCTCGGGGAGCTGGCGCCCAAGGCGCTGGCCATTCAGCTCACCGAGCCGATCGCGCTGTGGGCGGTGGTGCCGTTCCGCGCGTTCTACGTGCTCACCTTCCCGATCATCTGGACGCTCAAGGGGGCGGCGGCGCTGGTGCTCAAGATCCTGCGGCTACCGCCGGTCTCCGAGGCGGAGATGGTCCACTCCCCCGACGAGCTGCGCCTGGTCCTGCAGCACGTCCACCTCGATCCGGGCGCCCGGCGCCTCATCGATCGCGTGTTCGACTACACGCACCGGCTGGCGCGCCACGTGATGACGTTGCGGCGCGACGTCGTCACGCTGGAGGCGGGGCGGCCGTTCGAGGACAACCTGCGGATCGCCGTCGCCAACCAGTACACGCGTTATCCCCTCGTCGAGCCGGCGACCGACCGCGTGGTCGGCTATGTCCACCTCAAGGACATCGTGACCGCGCTGGCCTCGGACACGCGCCCGGCCCGGATGCGGGAGCTGGTGCGCGAACCGATCTACGCCTCGGAGGACACGCGGCTCGAGTGGCTGCGGCGCGAGTTCCAGCGCCGGCGCGTGCACATCGCCGTCATCCTCGGCTCCGGCCACACCTTCACGGGGATCGTCACGCTCGAGGATCTCGTCGAGGAGGTGGTCGGCGAGATTCAGGACGAGCAGGACGCCGAGGAGATTCCCCCCATCCGGCGCAACGCCGACGGCAGCTTCGACGTCGACGGTCGCCTCACGCTCGACGTCGCCGCGCGCGAGCTCGGTCTCATCTTCCCCAAGGTCCCGCCGGAGGTGGAGACGCTGGGCGGCTTCATCATCACGCAGCTCCCCGAGCTCCCCGTCCCCGGCGACGAGATCTCGACCGTGGGGTTCCACTTCACCGTCCTCGATGTTCGTGATCGGCGCGTCCGGCGCCTCCACGCCGTCCCGCTGCCGGCCGCGGAGCCTCCACCCTCCGAGGGCTGACCCCTATCATTTCGGTGATTTGCGAGGCAGCTCACAAAAAAACCAACTTTTTTGAGCCCGATCACACCGGAATTGCCACTTACTCATATGGTGCGCCCCCGGTACCGAGGAATGGGTGCGAGCACTGTCGCGCTGGCATTGGCGACGCTCACCCTGGGTTGTGCTCCGAGCTCTCCGGACACGAACGGTCTGGACATCGGCGCGGTCGACAGCGATCCGCACGCGGTGGCCGGCGAGTTCGTGACCTACATCGCCGACAAGCGAGACGGGACCACCGAGTGGTGGCACGCGGTCCGCACGTCTGACGGGCGCGAGGTCCGGCTCGACTTCGACACGCCGTCCCTGACGGCGACCGGAACGCAGGTGCGCGTTCACGGCGACATGGTCGGCGCGCGGATGCACGTCTCTGCGATGGAGGAGCTCCCCGCGACGCAGATCGCCGCCGAAGGCGAACCGGCTCCGACCACCTACGCCGCGCCGTCGCCCGACTCCTACGCGCTGGTCCTCGTCGATCTGGGCAGCGGCGTCAACCTCACCGCGGCGCAGGGGCAGGCCTACCTCTCCAGCCAAACAGCAACAGATAAGTCGTTCGCTGCCTACTACAACGAGGTCTCGTACGGGAAGTACCAGGTGACCGGCTCGGTCATCGGCCCCTACCCCTTCTCGATGACCACCTGTGACACGACGGGGATGTACAAGGCGATCGAGCCGATGATCACCGGCACGTACAACCACCTCATCTACTACTTCAACGAGACCAGCCTCTGCGACTTCGGCGGCCTGGGCGAAGAGGGCTCGTCGTTGAAGCCGGCCAAGCGGACCTGGATGAACGGCTCGCTCAGCTGCGTCGTCTTGATGCAGGAGCCGGGGCACAACCTCGGCCTCATGCACGCCAACACCATGAAGTGCGGCGCCAACAGCTTCTCCACCACCCCGGCCTCGTCGTGCACGATCACCGAGTACGGCAGCTCCATGTCGACGATGGGCGGCGGCTGCAAGCAGTTCAACGCCTACGAGCGCTGGTACATGAACTGGCTCACCGGCTGCAACGGCGTCAAGACGCCGGCGAACGGCACCTTCAACCTGCTGCCTCTCGAGAACAACTGCTCGGGCGGCACCGGGATCCAGGTGTTGCAGGTCCCGTTCCCCGCGACGCTGGCGGTCAGCAATCCACAGTCGACGTCGACCACCGTCAACCTCAACAACTACTACGTCGAGCTGCGCGCCGCGGGCGGCATCTTCGACGCTTACGCGACGCGCGCCCCGACCTCGGGCGTCGTCTTCACCGCCCCGACGGTCTTCATCTACGCGAGCGACAACGTCAAGGTGCCGACGACGAGCACGCGCGGCGGCACCACCCAGTCGAACAGCGTCTGGACCGAGCTGCTCAACATGAACCCCTCCGCCAGCGCGTTCGCCGGGCTCACGACGGCCGGGCAGAGCTTCGTCGACCCGGCGGGCGGCCCGACGATCACGCTCACCTCAATCAGCGCGACGGGCGCCAGCGTGACGGTGAGCTACCCGAACGGCGGAACCGGCTCGCCCACCTGCATCGACGGCACGGCGCTGACGGCGCCCGGGCCGACCAGCTGCACGGCCTCGACGACCGGCACGGGTGGCACGCCCGGCACAGGCGGGACCCCGGCGACGGGCGGCACGACCGGCGCCGCGGGCGCGAAGGGCACCGGCGGAACCACCGGCGCCGCGGGCGCGAAGGGCACCGGCGGAGCCACCGGCGCGGCCGGCGCGAAGGGCACCGGCGGAACGACCACCGCCGGCACAGGCGGCACCACCGGGACCGGAGGCGCGACGACGGGCGCTGCAGGCGCCTCGGGCAAAGGCGGCGCCACCGGGACAGGCGGCGCGACGACGGTGACCGGAACGGGCGGCTCCACCACGACAGGCGCCGGCGGCTCCGGAGCAACGACCGGAACCGGCGGCGCGACGGGCTCCGGAGCAGGAGGCTCCGGAACAGCCTCGGGGGCGGGGGGGTCGGCGACCCCCGTCGACGAGACCGCCACCGTGACGGGCGGCTGCTCCTGCAGCTTCGACCCGTCCCACCCCGCGGGCTCGGCCCCAGGCCTCTGGTTGGCGCTGGGCGGCCTCGTGGGTCTGGTCCGTGCGCGGCGCCCACGCAAGCGCGCCTGAGCGCGCATGGCGCCGCAGCATCATGAGCGCACGCCCGTCTTCTAAATCCCAGGCGTCGTCGCTGCGGCGCGACCCTGTTTTCGTCCCGGCGCTGCTCGCCGCCGCGGCGCTGATCTTCTGGGCCGGCGCTGCCCGCGCCGACGGCGCATTCCCCAACGCGCTCAGCATCCTGACCCCCGCACAGCTGCCGAACGAGACGCTGCTGGCCACCAATTTTGGCCTGGTCATGTCGTTCGACCACGATCAGACCTGGATCTGGTCCTGCGAGCAGCCGCTGAACAGCTTCGCGACCCTCTACCAGATGGGGCCGCCGCCGCTCAATCGCATCTACGCCGTCTCGCCGACCAGCCTCATAACCACCGATGACAGCTCCTGCATCTGGAACGCCTCCGCCAGCGGCGCCGTGGACGCCTTCGTCGACCCGACCAACCCGAACCGCGTGCTGGCGGTCGTCGCAAAGAGCGCCGACGCCGGCAGCATCTACACGGTGGTCGAATCGGCGGACGCCGGCACCACCTTCCCCCAGCTCCGCTACACGGCCGCGGCCGGCGACCACATCACCGGCGTCGAGATCGCCCGCTCGGACCCGCAGACGGTCTACCTGACGCTCACCAGCGGATCGACCTACGCGCCGAAGATCGCGGTGACCAGCAACGGGGGCACCAGCTGGACGCTCCACGACCTCAGCCCCACCCTGCCAGCCGGCACCTACAGCATCCGGCTGGTCGCCATCGACCCGACCGACCCCGACAAGCTGATCCTCCGGGTCGGAAGCGCCGCGGGCGAGGCGCTGGCAATCAGCACGAACAGCGGCGCCTCCGCGGCCACGCCGCTCACCTTTCCGGGCGGGGTCTTCACCGCGTTCGCGCGCATGCCGAGCGGTTCGCTCATCGCGGGCGGCGTCGTCGGGACCACCAACGTCGGCTATCGCTCGACCGACGGCGGCCTCTCATTCCCGGCGCTGCCAGCGGTGCCGTTCACGTTCAAGGCGATGTCGGCCCGCGGGACGACGCTCTACGCCGCCCTCGACAACATGACCGACGCCTTCGCAATCGAGACCTCGCCGGACGAGGGGACGACCTGGCGGCCGTTGATGCGCTTCAACAAGGACGTCGACGGCGGCGCCACCGGCTCCATCCAGGCGATCCAGACCTGCGTGATGTCCTTCTGCCAGCCCGACTGCGACACCCGCTCGAGCGCGGACCTCCTCTCGGAGGACGTCTGCTCGGCGGCCGTCATGCCGAGTCCGATCGACGGCGGCGGCACCGGCGGGTCGCCTGGCAGCGGTACGGGCGGCGCCACCGGCAAGGGCGGAACGGGCGGCGCGGGCGGCGGAAGAACGACCTCCGACGGCGGTCCCCCGGACGCGCAGGGTGGCACGTCCTCGGGCAGCGGCTGCGGCCACTGCAGCCTCGGCCCCGAGCCGACCGCAGGGTCGCTCTCCCTCATCGCCCTCCTCGGCACGGTGGTCTTTCTCGGCCTCCGGCGCCGGCGCCGGTAAAATAGGCGGGCGTGCCCCGCCCCTGGGTCCGAACCGCTCACGCCCAGACGATCGAGCTCCGCTAGCGCCCGTGCTTGGGCCCGCACCTTTTCCGGACGCGGACCGAAGATGGGCCAAAGTGAGCCACGAACTGGAAGATCGGCCGCGACTGGATGTAGCGTCTAAGGCCAAACATGATCTCGATGCGGGGCTTTGGGATGCTCTGCGCCGCGACCTTCGCGTCGGCCCTCGTGCCGGCCGCGGGTTTTGCGGCGCCGGGCGAGGCGGCGCGGCCGCGGGTGGTGGTGGTGAACGCTGTCGATCTGCCGGACAGCCTGGCCGACATCCGCGCGCAGCTGCGCACGACACTGAACGACGCCGTCACCAAACACGGCTACGACCTGGCCTCCGAGGCCGGCTCGTGCGCCGATCGCGAATGCCTGAGGGTGGCCGCGGTGAACGCGGGCGCGACTGACGTGCTGGTCGCCACCGGCGGCCGCAACGACATGCGCGGCTACCACGTGGAGCTGCGGATCTGGAACGTCGCCAGCGACCGCGAAGACAACGCCATCGCCGAGTGCAACATCTGCGCGGCCCAGCAGATGGTCGACAACGTCCAGAACGCCGCCGACCCGCTGCTCGACCGCGTCCCGACCCTGCACGCCAACCTCTCGGCGACCGCGGTGCCCGCGGTGACGGCGGAGCCGGTCGCCGGAGCCGTCCCGCTCGTCGAAGCCCCCGCCGCGACGCCAGAGCAGAAGAAGCACCGCTGGCTCGGGTGGACCCTGATCGGCGCGGGCGTCGCCGCGGGCGCTGCCAGCGGGATCCTGTTCGCGGTCAACGGCAACGGTACCGACGCTGCTATTGCCGCCCCGCACGGGGACACCTCAATGTTCGACGCTCGCGAGCGGACGACTCTGGTTCCGGCCTTCATCACGGCGGGCCTCTCCGCCGCAGCCATCGTCGGCGGCGTCGTCTACCTCCTGCACGGAAGCGAGGAACACCCCGGGGTGGCGCTGTTCGTTCAACCGTTTGGCCTGTCATTGGGAGGTCGCCTGTGAGCGCCCGGGGCGTTTTGAGTCTCGTCCTGATCGCGACGGCAGCCTTCAGCTGCACGAAGCTAAAGTCGGGCCGGTGCGACAACGACGACGACTGCGGCGGCGCCAAGTGCGATCTCCAAACCAAGACGTGCCCGACGGACGGGGGAGCCGGCGGTAAGGGAGGCCTGGGAGGCCTCGGAGGCGCGGGAGGATCGGCGGGCGCCAAAGGCACCGGCGGCACGCCTTTCGCCTGCCCGAACAGCATGTGCAAGGACACGAAGCCAATCTGCGACGTGGACGCCGGGAGTTGCCGCGGCTGCAACACCGAAAAGGCCACCGCGTGCGGCAGCCTCGGTGCGGGAACGCCGGTCTGCGTCCCAGGTGACGCCGGCGCGAACGCCGGAATGTGCGTCGGTTGCCTCGCGAACAGCGACTGCAGCGCGACCGCCCAGGCTCCCATCTGCAACCTCTCCACGCACGCCTGCGAGGCATGCGCGGATTCGAACGCCTGCACGACGAAGGACGCGACGAAGCCCGTCTGCGTGACGACCGCGACCGCCACCTTGATGAAGGGGACGTGCGTCGGCTGCCTCACGAACAGCGACTGCAGCGCCACGCCGACCAAGCCCATTTGCAATCAATCATCGAACAGCTGCACCCCGTGCGGCGCTGACTCGGACTGCAGCGGGATGGGGATTGGGATCTGCATCAAGGACGGCCACTGCGCGACCGTCGCCGAAGCGATCTACGTCAAGAACGACTCCACGTCTTGCACCGACGCGCCAACCGTCAGCGCGAATGCCGGAACGAGCACGCAACCGTTCTGCTCGATGCAGCCAGTCCCGACGTATCTCTCCTTCTCCCCGCCGCGTGACCTGGTCATCGTCAGCGGCACGGTCTCCGGAGCGGGCTGGAGTTACAACGACAATGTCACTGGTGGGCTGCTCTCCATCGTCGGACAGAGCGGCGCACAGATCGCCAGCTCCACCTCCCCCGGGTTCAGCCTGCAAGGGGGCAGTGTCTACATTCGGGCGGTGAAGTTCTCCCCTTCGGCGTCGATCGGCATCAAGTCGACCGGCGGGTCCCTCACGCTCGACGGCGTCACGGTCGACAGCTGCATGGGCGGCGGAATCTTTCTCAGCGGCACCACGTTCGACATCGAAAACACGACGGTGACGAACAACGGTCCCGGATCACAAGGGACGAGCGGCGGAATGAACCTCACCACGATCGGAGCCGGCAGCAAGCTCAACCTGGTGACGATCAAGAACAACAACCAGATCGGCATCACCTGCGACGGCAAGGTCGCAGCGACCGGGGTCTACGTCATGTCCAACACGGGCGGGGACATCGCGACCAGTTGTAACTTTTCTTCCTGCCTGTCCTTGGCCGCCGGCTGTGGCGCACCGTGACCATTCAATGACTGCCCCCGACGACTACATTCAGTTCGGCCCCTACCTCATCGTGCGCCTCTCGGGCGCGGGTGGGATGGGGCGGGTCGAGGTGGCGTTGCGGGTCGACGAGAAGGACCCCGACGCCTGTGTGATCAAGCGGCTGCACGGGGCGCTCCACGACGAGGAGAACGAGGCGCGGTTCCGGCGAGAGGCGCAGATAGCGGCCCGCCTCGAGCACGAGAACATCGCCCGCACTCTGCGGATCGAGAAGATCGACGGTGAGCTGTGCATCGTGCAGGAGTTCATCGAAGGGGTGAACCTGGGGAAGGTGATGCGGCAGCTGGGCGTGCGCCCCCTGCCGATCGTCGTCGCCGTTCACGTGGTGAGCGCGGTCGCCCGGGCGCTCGCGCATGCGCACGGGTTCGGCCGGCTTGGGATCGTCCACCGCGACGTGACCCCCGAGAACGTCATGTTGTCGTTCGCCGGTGACGTGAAGCTGATCGATTTTGGCGCCGCGCGCTCCGCGGTCGACGGGCGGGTGACGGACACCGGCGTGGTCGTCGGGCGGCGCAGCTACGTCCCGCCCGAGGCCTGGGAAGGCGAGAAGGTCGACCACCGCGCCGACGTGTTCGCGCTGGGCGTGGTGCTCTGGGAGGTGCTGACCGGCCGGCGCGCCGAGGAGGCACCCGACCCGTCGCTGCCCGACGCCTCGGCGCTCAACCCGGACGTGACGCTGTTGCTTGGCCAGGTCGTCGCGCGCGCGATGGCGCCGGCGCCCGAAGATCGCTATCAGTCGGCGGACGAGGTCGCCGCCGCGCTGGCCGCGTTCATTCCTCCAGAGGCCGACCCGCGGCGCGACCTCGCCGCTCTGCTGGGGCTCTGCTTCAACGTCACGCTTCAAAAGCAGCTCCTGGGGGACGACATCGCCGAGGCGAAGCAGTTCCTTCACCACCAACACGTCGTCACACTCCCCTTGCCGTCCCTCTCCGACCTGCCGCCGCCGGCCGACGAGACGTTGCCTCTGCCCGAGCCAGCTCCGCGTGTCGCGGTGCCGCCCCCCCAGCCGGCGACGCGCGCCGAGGCGACGGTGCCGACGCCCCAGCCGGCGACGCGCGCCGAGGCGACGGTGCCGACGCCCCTGGTGGTAAACGCCGCCGCAGCGACGGTGCCGATTCCCCCGATCGTGACGGACCAAAGACGCAGCAGCCCCGGTCCCTGGATGGCGGCCGCCGTGGCCGCCATCGTGGCGACCTCGGGGATCGGGCTCCTTCGCACGCACGGCCGGACGGCGCGCTCGCGCGCGTCGGCGGCGTCGATGGTCGTGGCGCCGCCGTCCGCCACGCCCACGCCCACGCCCGCAGCGCCGTTTGCACCGGCACCTGAGGGGCCCGCCGCGCCGACGTTGCGCGACCCGCCCGTCGCGACCGCAGCCACGCCGGCGGCCCTCGCCGCGCGCGTTCCGCCAACCGACAGCGCACGCCGGGTCGCCGGCCGTGCCCCGGAGTCGCCCCATTCAATCGACCGGCCACCGCACAACGCCCCCCGGGACAGGTTGCTCCGCCAGGCCAACGACCTGTGGGAGCGCGGGAACACGCGCGGGGCCTACGCGCTGGCGCGCCAGGCCGTGGCGGCCGGCGCCGGAGCCCCCGCGCACGTCCTGCTCGGGGCGCTGCTCATCAACATGAAGAACTACGCCGCTGCGGAGCCCGAGCTGGCCACCGCCGCGCGCCTCGATCCCCGCAACGCCGAGGCGCGCAGAATGTTGGCGCTCCTCGATCGGACCGCAGCCGAGCATCAAGGGAAATAATCCCGACGTCATTCGTCGGCGTCGTTAGATTCAGTGGCGCCCCGCATAGCGAAGATGGCCGACTCCCTGATCAAAGGCGTCTCCGACACCGCATTCATGGTGGCCGCCTGGCGAGCGGCTGAATCGGAACGCCCGGACGCGCTGTTTCAAGACCCGTTCGCGGCGCGGCTCGCCGGCGAACACGGCCGCGCGATCATCGCCAGCCTGCGCGGCTTCCTGGGCGGGTGGCAGGTGGTGATCCGGACCCTGATCATCGACGACCTGATTCAGAAGGCTGTCGTCGCGGGAGCCGACACGATCGTGAATCTCGGCGCCGGGCTCGACGCGCGGCCCTATCGAATGGCGCTGCCCGAGTCGCTGCGTTGGATCGAGGTCGACTACCCCGACGTCATCGATTGGAAGGCCGAGAAACTGGCGGGCGATCGGCCGCGTTGTCGCCTCGACCGCGTCAGGCTCGACCTCGCCGACGTGGCCGCGCGCCGCGCGCTCTTCGCCGATCTCGCCGGCTCGTCGAACAAGCTCCTGATCCTGACTGAAGGCGTGCTCCCTTACCTGACGACCGACGCCGTCGGAGCTCTGGCTGACGATCTGAAGACGATCCGCGGCGGCAACGTCGATGTCTCCTGGATCGTCGACTACTTCTCACCCGAGACGATCCATTATCGGAAGCTGATCGCCGGCAGCCGACGGATGCGCGCGGTGCCGTTTCAGTTCGAGCCCGGAGATTGGTTTGGGTTCTTCGTCGAGCACGGCTGGAAGCTGGCCGAGATGCGCTACCTCGCGGACGAGGCGGTCCGCCAGCGGAGGCGGATGCCCCTGCCGTTTTTTGTGAGGCTGGTGGTGAAGACCCGCCGTCTGTTTTCTGGCGGCAAGGGCGACGGACTCCAGCGATCTGCCGGATATGCTCTGCTGAAGCCGACCGACGGCGCCTAAACGCCTCACAACGAGAAACAGCTCAGCCAAACGGAGCCGACACTTCAATTCGTGCCGCGCACACCGCCGCACACGTTGCGCGCGGGCTATGACGCCGGGCGATTTCGCGCTATGAACAAACAAAATCCGGCCGACGAGGTGTCCCGATGGTCGAGATTCCCGACTCTCTCGTTGAGAGGCTCAAGGCGCGTCAGGTCGTTCTGGTCACGGGGCTTGGTTGCAGCGAGCTCGCAGGCGCGCCGAGCTGGAAAACATTCATCGACTCGCTCGCCGATCGTCCGGTGTTCTCGGACGTGCGCGCGCAGATCGCCGGGCTCACCGCCGCCGGGCGGCTGGGCGACGCGCTGGCGCTGATCCGCGATCTGCTCCCACCGGCCGAGGTCGAGGAGGCCGTCGACAAGGCGTTCGCCGACGGGACACCGCTCCCCGACAGCGTCCGGCAGGCCGCCGATTTCCCCTGGCGCGCCGTGGTGACCACCGCCTTCGATGACCAGTGGGCGCGCGCGCTGGCGACGGCGGCCGGGCGGCGCGATCCGCTGCGCGTGCTGGTCGGGATCGACGCCTCGGCGCGGGCGCAGTTCGGCGGCCCCGACACACCGCTCTTGCATCTGTGCGGCCGCCGCGCGCTGCCGAAGAGCCTCTGTGTGGGGCCGGCTGATGCGCGCCTGCGTCTCTTGCCGTCCGCCGGGATCGCCTGGCTCGATCAGCTGCGCCGCCGCCGGTCGCTGGTCCTCATCGGGTTCCGCCCCACCGATCCCGATCTTGATCTGGCTCTCATCGTGGCTGGCGGCGCATCCGGCACAAGGGGGCGCCGGACCGCACTATCTCTTCCTCGATCTTTCGGCGGAGGCCGATCCCGATCGCGAGGCGATGGTCTGGGAGCTGCGCACGGGCCTCACGATCCTCCCCTGTCTCGAGGGGACCGCCGAGGCGATGGCGCGTCTGGCGAAGATCGCCGGCTCGATCGGCACGCAGCTCCGCTCGTCGGACGGCGACGTCGATCTGGCGGCGCTGCTCGACCGCTGGGCCCGCAACCCCAACGACCCCGAGCCGCGCCAGCTCTTGGCCCGCGCCGAGGCGGCGCTGCGCGACGAAGAGCGCTGGGATCGCCTGGTCGAGCTGCTGCTCCGCCGGCTCGACCTTCAGGACGAGCCGCGCCAGCAGATCGCGGCGCTCGGCGAGGTGGCGCGCCTGTTTCGCGATCGGCTCGATGCACCCGAGCGGGCGCTCAAGGCCGAGATCGTCATGTTGCGGCTCCTGCCCACCGACGACGATCTGTGGGAGCGGCTGCGCGCCGACGCGCGCGCGGGCGGCGCCTGGGCCGCGCTGGCGACCGAGGCACGCTGGGTGGCCGAGATGGCCGGGGCCACCCCGGCAGCGACGCGGATCTGGCGCGAGATCGCGCGCGTCGAGCGCGAGGAGCTGGAGCGCCCCGCCGACGCGCTCGCCTCTCTCGATCAGGCGTTGCTGGCGACGCCCGGACACCGCGAGGCGCGCGCCGAGCAGGTCGCTCTCCTCCGCGCGCTCGGCCGCTGGGGTGAGCTGGTCGCCGCGCTGAAGGCGGCGGCGGCAGAGACCGACGAGCCGGATCGGGCGATCGCCGGCCTGCTGGAGGCGGCCGAGGTCCTCGAAGGCCCCGCCAACGATCCGATCGGCGCGGCGGAGGCCTACGAGGCCACGCTGACGATCGCCCCTGGGCGCGCGCACGCCGCTGCCGCGCTCGAGCGGCTCTATGCCCGCGAGAAGCGCTGGGCCGACCTGGCGGCGCTGCTCGAGCGGCAGGCCGATCGGCTGCCGGCGAGCGAGGCGTCGGCGCTGCGCCACCGGCGGGTCGACATCCTGGTCGACCATCTCGATGCCCTCGGCCAGGCGGCGCAGCAGCTGGAGGAGCTGGCGGCCGAAGGCGATCGCGGGGCGCTGCTCAAGCTCGAGCAGATCTACCGGCGGGCCGAGCGGCACGACGACTATCTCCAGATCTTGCGCCGGCTGGCCGACGCGGCGGGCAGCCTGCCGGAGCGGATCACCGCGCTGCGCCGGCTGGCCGCCGAGGCGGAGGTGCTGCCCGGCGGCGCCGAGCAGGCGACCGACGCGCTGGACGAGATCCTGCGGCTCGATCCGCGCGACGCCGATGCGTTCGAGGCGCTCACCCGGCGCTGCCGCGCGGACGGGCGCTTCGCCGCCCTGGCCGAGACGCTTTCCCGCCGGCTGGAGGTGACCGAGACGGCCGAGGCGAAGCGCGACCTGCTGGTCTCCCTCGCGCAGATCTACGAGACCGAGCTCGGGGACCCGGAGAGGGCCCTCGATGCCTACGTCGCGGCCAGGAGCGCGGGCGATCGACGAGAGGAGATTCACGAGGCGACGGCGCGCCTGGCGGAGCGCCTCGAGCGCTGGTCGCTCTGCGCGGAGGCGCTCGGATCCTGGGCCGAGGCCGCGACGGAGCCGGAGCTGCGCGCCGAGGTCCTGGTCGAGGCAGCGGGCGTCTTCGTCGAGCGCCTGCACGACAGCCCCGCCGCCGAGGCGGCGCTGGAACGCGTGGCGGCGCTGGCGCCGGAGCACCCCCGGGCGCTCGCCATCCTCGGCCGGGTCCGGGAAGAGGGGGGCGGCTACGACCAGGCCGTGGCGCTCTACGAGCGGGCGGCCAGCAAGGAGCCCGATCGCAGCGAGCAGTCGGCGCTGTTGACCCGCGCCGCCGTGGTGCTGATGGAGCACGGCCACGACGAAGATCGGGCCGCCGATCTGCTGGTGCGCGCGCTGGCCGCCGATCCGGGCCACCGGGACGCCAACGAGCGTCTGGTCGACGTCTACACCCGCCGCGAGCAGTGGACCGACGTCGAGGCGCTGCTCGACCGCGAAGTGCAGAGCGCGCATCCGCCAGTTGAGACGGAGCGAGAGACTGACGCCGAGCGCGTGGCCGCGCTGCAGACGCAGCTGGCGCGCGCCGCGCTGGCTCTCGGAAAAACGGAGAAGGCGCTCGATTGCCTGGAGCGCGCGCACCGCCTGCGCCCGGAGCTGCTGCCGATGCTGCGCACGTTCGCCGACTTCCGATACGGACGCGGCGAATGGAAGGAGGCGATTGCGCTCTACGAATCGCTGCTCTCGCTCCACCGCGCCTCGTTGCCGTTCGATCGAGATCCCGGATCTCTTCCTGCGCGTCGGCCATGGCAAGGCCGAGGTCGGCGATCCGGAAGGGGCGATCGTCGCCTACCGCGAGGCCGCGGCGCTGGCACCGAGCTCGCGCGCGGCCCGCGAGGCGCTGGCCCCGCTCCTGGCGGCGAAGGAGGACTGGGCCGGCTGGATCGCCGAGCGCGAGTCCCTGGCCGCCGTCGTCGCGGAGCCCGAGAGGGCCCCGCTCTGGGACGAGATCGGCGATGCCTGCGCGGCGCGCCTCGGTGACCGCGCGCGCGCGGAGGCCGCCTACCGCAAGGCGTTCGAGGCCGAGCCCGATCGGCGCGCGCCGATCGAGAAGCTGCTGGCGATCTTCAAAGAAGAGGGGCGGTTCGAGCCGGCGGTCGAGATGCTGGCGGCGCTGGCCAAGCTGGAGACGTCGCCGGCCGAGCGCGCGAAGCTGCGGCGCGAGGCGGCGCGGCTTCTGCTCGACAAGGTGAACCGTCCACTGGAGGCGATCGAGGTCCTCGAGCGCGCCCTCGACGACGCCCCCGACATGATCGACGCCTTCGACGAGCTCAGTCGTCTGCGCGAAGACGCCATGGACTGGGCGGGTCTCGTCGCCAGCCACCGCGCGATGCTCGAGCGCCTGCCCGCGGACGCGCCCCGCCCGCTCCAGCTGAGGCTCTGGACGCGGATCGCGAACGTGGCGATGCGCCAGCTCCGCGACCGCAAGCTGGCCATGACGGCGTACGAGGCGGCGGTGGCCCTCGATCCGGGCGACCACGCCAAGCAGGAGATGCTGGCCCACGTCTACCAGATGGTGGGACCCGACGCGCGCGAGCGCGCGATCGCCGCGCACCAGAAGCTGATCGCCCACGATCCCCACCGGACCGACTCCTACCTGGCGCTGGCGAAGCTCTACGGTGAGACCGGCGAGACCGACAAGCGCTGGTGCGTCGCCGCCACGCTCTGGTACCTCAAGAAGAACACGCCCGCGCTCGACGAGCTTTTCCACCGCCACCGCCCGCCGCGCGCCCGCGCAGCGCTGCGCCCCTTCACCGACGAGACCTGGCGCCAGGTGCGGCACCCCGACGAGGACGTGCGGATCGGCGACATGTTCGCCGTCGCCTCGCCGTTTCTGGCGGTGTCGGCCGCCTACGATCCGGCTCACGTCGGGCTCAAGAAGCGCGGGCAGGTCGACCTCCAGCAGGACGGAAGCCTCTGGGCGCGCACGCTCGTCGAGCTCGCCGGAACGCTGGCACTCCCGCTCCCCGACGTCTACGCGATGGACGGCGAGGCCGGTCAGACCACCTTGGTCAATGTCCGCCACCGCAACGGCCCGCGGCCCACGCTGCTGCTCGGGCCACCGACGATGCGGCGGAACAGCTTCGATTCTGGTCTTCGATCTGGCGCCCCACTTTTCGTTCTTGCGCCCCGAACGGTTCCCCAAGGTGGCGTTGCGGACGCCGCCCATCTTGCTGGGCGTCCTCGGGGTGTTGCGCGCGCTCGGCAGACCGAACGGCGGGCCACCGCTCGAGGGCGAAGCCGGTCAGCTCAAGGCCCACCTCGCCCGAGCGATGCCGCCCGCCGCGCTGGCCAGGCTCGCGGAGGCCGCCCGCGGTCTCGCCGCCGACGGAGAGCCGATCGACATCGAGAGGTGGATCGCCGCCACCGATCTGTCGGCCGCGCGCCTCGCGCTCGCCTTGACCGGGGAGCTGGCGGCGGCGTTCCGCGTGATCTCCAGCGAGCCAATCCCGCTCTCGACGATCCCCGCCCACCGGCGGATGGCCGACCTGGTGGCGTTCTCCGTCAGCGACGACTACTTCGCCGTCCGTCGCCAGCTCGGTCTGGCGATCGCCTGAGGCGCCGGGCGGACCGCGACTACTCGTCGGTCGGGAGCAAGAAACGGATCTTGTAGCCGGGGATCAGCACCGGAACCGCCTTTCCGTCCTTTTCGCCCGGACTGAAGCGGCAGCCTTTGACTGCGGCGACGGCGGCCTCCGTGAGCCCGTGACCGAGCCCGCTGACGACGTGGACGTCGCGCACGCGGCCGGTCTCGCTCACGATCACGTTCAGAATCACCGTCCCCTCGATCGCGGCGCGCAGCGCCTCGGGCGTGTACTTCCCCTCGCAGCGCCCCTGCGGCAGAGGCATGGTGGTCACCTCGTAGGCAGGGACCGGAGCCCCCGGACCTCCCTTCCGTCCGCCGTGGCCGTCGTCGGCCTCGTCACCGCCCGCGGCGACCGCGCCCCCCGTGTGGCCGACCGCCATGGCGGGACCGCTCCCGGCCTGCGAGGTCGACTCCATCGTGATCCCGAAGACCGGCCCCGCCGGACCGTTGTTGGTCAGGGCCGGACGTTCGGGCGGCGGCGTCTCCTGCCTCGGCACGTCGGGGGCCACGGGCGGCGCCGTCCGCACGCGCGCGCGCTGGTGGGTCACCTGCCGCGGCGCGGGCGCCTCGGGCGCCGACGCCGGCTCCGGCGGCGGGTCGAGCGTCGGGGGCGGCGACACCACGCGCAGCGAGATGATCCGCTTGGCGATGTCGATCCGTTTCGGCAGGTGGCCGAGGCCGTTGGCGAGCGCGAAGTGGCCCACGATCGAGAGACCCGCGCAGACGAAGAGCCGCGTGTCTCGAATCATGGGCTGCCGGGTGCCGTCATCGCGGTGGGATCGATCTGGATCGCGAATGAGGCCACGCCAAGCGATTTCACCACGTCGAGCACCCAGACGACTCGACCGTGCGAGACCGACTTGTCCCCCGAGATGATGGCCTGGGTCTTGGGGTCCCTGGCCACGGAGGCCTGCACTGCCTCGCGCAAGCGCCACCGCCGTCGTCGGCTTGCCGTTGAGGTAGAGGCTTCCGTCGCGGGTCAAGGTGATCGCCAGCGTCGTCGGGTTCAGCGAGGTGCTCTGGCTGGCGCGCGGCAGCTCCACCTCGATCGCCTGCTTGGCGATCAGGTTGGCGGTCAGCATGAAGATGATCAGCAGGACCAGCATGATGTCGACCAGCGGGGTCACGTTGATCTCGGCGATGATGCCGCGCTTGCCGCCGGCGGAGGCCATCAGCCCTTCTCCGCCGCCGCGCCGCCGCCCTGCCTCGGCGTGGCCTTGAGCAGCGCCAGGATCTCGTGTGCCAGCACCTCGGACGCCGACGCCGCGCGCTCGACCTGCCGCGTGAAGATGTTGTAGGCGGCCACCGCCGGCAACGCCACGAGCAGCCCGACGCCGGTGGCGACCAGCGCCTCGGCGATGCCGGACATGACCGCCTGGGTCCCCTGCAGCGAGTTCCCCGCCAGGTCGTGAAAGGCCCGGATGATGCCGAGGACCGTGCCGAAGAGGCCAATGAACGGCGCGTTGTTGCCCAGCGTTCCGAGAAAAGCCAGGCGGCGCTCGTAGCGCGTGCGCTCCTGCTCGATCGCGCCCGCCTTTCGCTCTTCGACCGCCGAGACGCCGTCGTCGGCGTGACGGAGGCAAGCCCGCGCCACCGCCGCCTCCATCGAACGCGCGTCGGTCAGTTTGGCCAGCGCCGCGGCCGCCCCGCCCTTGCCGAGGGCAGCCACCGCGGCGGCCAGCCGCTCCTTGGGCGGACGCTCCTGGAGGTAGAACCAGATCCGATCGAGCATGATGGTCACCGCCGCCAGGCTCAGGCCCAGGAGGAGGTAGAGGATCCAGCTCGATCCCGCCCGCAGCATGAGGTCGAGCAGACGGCTCCCGATGTCGCTTCCGTTGTTCATGGCTTCTCCCTGGTCATAGTCTCGCTCTCAGTCCCACCGTCGGCAGGACGTACCGGATCACCGTCCCCGGCTCGATCTCCTCCGGGAAAAGAGCGACGTTGGTGATGTCGACGTAGAAATCGAGCAGCCACTTCTTCCACACCGCCCGCTTGTCGACGCGGAGATCGATGCGGACGTAGCCGTCGTTGCGGCCTTGGTTGTACCCGGGCATCGGGTTCGCGGGCGTCGGGAGCGTCTGATCGGTGATGGTCGTCGGACGGCCGCTCTGGTACTGGCCACGCAGACCGAGATCCCAGTTGCGCGGCAGCGGTATCCCCACCACCAGGTTCAGGAGCTGCAAGCGATCGAAGTCGTACGGGACCCACTGCAACCCCTGCTGCCGCTCCGAGCGCGAGATGGTGTAGGAGATCCAGCCGTAGATCCCCGACTTCGACTGGCGGCGCAGCAGAAACTCGAGGCCGTAGGCCCGCCCCAGCTCCGGGTGGGTCAGCCGATCGATGATCTGCTGCACGTCCATGGTCTGCATGGGGTTGAACGTCGGGACCAGCGTCGTGTTGTATGGCGTCCCCACCATCGTGGAGTTCACCGCCAGGTCGAAGATCGTCGGGTCCATGTAGTTGAAGTAGCCGTCGACGGAGAACTGGAAGCGGTTCTGCAGCGGAATCTCGGCGCCCAGGCTGGTCTGGTACGACTGCAAGATCCCGTACTTGAGCGGCAACATGTCGAGCCCCGGCAACGGCAGAACGAAGCGCGGCGGCTGATGGTAAATGCCGGCGCTCCCCTTGAGCCACACGGCGCTGTCGTCGCTCCCCGCCGGAAC
The DNA here is from genome assembly GCA_963819375.1 of uncultured Pseudomonadota bacterium. GTDB lineage: Bacteria > Myxococcota_A > Polyangia > Fen-1088 > Fen-1088 > JADGRB01. The sequence continues at coordinate 80,613 of CAWFVU010000003.1, forward strand.
GTCGGGCAGATCGCGATCGAACAGACGATAGCGAACGGTGAACCGCGGATCGGCCGAGGACGCGGTGGTCGTCCCGTCGTTGTAGATGTCGCCGCGGATCCCGGGACGGATGAAGAGCCGCGGAGTCGGCCGCCAGAGCGCCTCGAGGTAGGCCGCCCCGACGTAAAACTTGTCGAGCGAGCTGGTGATCGCCGCCAGCGAGCCCGCCGCCGCGTTCGCCCCCGCGCCCTGCACGATGTCGCGCGCCGAGCCCCAGAGACCGCCGTCGAGCGTCAGCTTCTGGCTCTGAACCCAGCGGAGCGTGAGCGACGGCTCGACCGACCAGATCTCGAAGTCGGTCCCCATGCTGAAGGTGTGGTCGTAGCCGAGGACCACCCGCGCCGTCTCGTCGAACCGTCCGCTCGTCCGGTGATCGCGCAGGTCGAGGCGATCGAACCCCAGGATCAGCGTCGGCGTGAGCGCCGGGGCCGGGCTCCCCGGCGGGGAGGTCGCCGCCCGGGTGTCGAGCTCGTCGTTGGCGCCGTAGGCGAACACCGTCCACCCGTTGCGCGCGTTCCCCCCGTCGAGGCGGAGCTGGTAGTCCCAGTACGACAGCGAGATCTGGTTGGTCGCCAGGCCGAGCAGGAACCCCGGGATAGCCGTAGCGGGCAGCCGCCGTGAAGCTCACCCCCAGCGTGTGGAATCGGCTCGCGGACGAAGACCCCCGACTGCAGCAGGTTGAGGTCGATGTCGAGCAGGTGCTCGTCCGGGCGGGCACGCGCCGTCCGCCCGTCGATGATCCCGCCCGTGTACTGGCCGTAGGGCGCCGGCGCGCCACCCGGGTAGAACTGGATCTCGTCGATGAACTCGGGGTGCACCACGCTGGTCCCGACCAGCAGGTGGTAGAGCAGCGGAATCGTCGTCCCGTCGAGCAGGAAGCCAGTGGAGGCGGGGCTTGCGCCCCGCACGACCGGGAACGGCAGCAGCGAGACCACCGAGGCGACGCCCGGCAGGGTCTGGATCACCCGGAACGGATCGCCGAACGTGCCCGGGATCTGCTGCAGCTCGCGGCCGTGCAGCGTGATGCGCGAGACCTCCTCGCGGTGCTGCTCGCCGACCACCACGATCTCGTAGGGGTCGTAGCGGTCGCGCTCGACGAAGTAGCTGACCGCGACCTCCTGGCCAGCCGCCAGGGTCTCCTGCTGCACGAACGGATTGTGGCTCGGCGCATAGACCGACACCCGCGCCGTCCCCGGCGGCAGCGGCAGCCGGAACCGCCCGCGCCGGTCGGCATCGACGGAGTATCTCCGATCGCCCACCACGGCGGCGACGGTCGCGTCGGTGACCGGCGCGCGCGTGCCGAGCTCGACCAGCTTTCCGCGCAGCACGGCGGTGCGCGCCGGTCCCTGGTTGACCGGCTGCGCGGGCGCCGGCGGCGGCGGCGGCAGGAACGTGTGCGTGAACGTGATCTCCACCGGCACCGGCGAGCCGCCGTAGCGCGCGGGCGCGAACCGAAACGCGCGCGCCGCGGTGACGACGGCGTCGTCGAAGATCGGCTGCGCCGGGGTTCGAACCTCGACCTTCTGGACGACACCCGCCGTGTCGACGAGCAGCTTGACCGTCACGATCACCGGAGCCTGCGACGGCGGCGCGCCCGCCGGATACGCCACGTTGGTCTCTCCGAGCGCGCGCGGAGGCTCGAAGCTCGGCGCCGCGTCGCCCGCGGCCGCGTCGGCGTGCGGTCGACCGTCGGCGCACGGCGCCCGCGTCTGGCGCGCTGCGCCGGCCTCGGCGCCGGCGCCCGCATCGGCGTGGTGGCGACGCGATTGCCCGCGCCGAGACGAGCGACGCAGCGCAGCGGCAAGCGCCGCCGATCTCATCGCCACGTGAACCCCCACTGGACGGTCCCGCCGGTGTGGGGCCACCACTGCCGCCGCACGATTGCTTGTCCGGTGTCCTGGTTGGGCAGTCCGGTGTCCTCGGAGCAGCCGGTCCACTGGCCGACCGCCTCGATCCCGACGCTGGTGGCCGAGCGCGGGCCGAGCACGATGGTCCACTCGGCGCGCGCCAGGGTCGACACGCCGACGCCGCTGCAGCTCGGGAGCGGCGGACCGGCGCCCGGGAAGGTGTAGGAGGTCATGAGTGAGCCGGGCAGCGGTGTCACCTCCGGCCGGCTGGTGCTCCCTTCGACGATGCCGCCGAACCCCAGGCCGACCGCCAACGACAGATGCGACGTCGCATGCCAGGTCGGATTCGAGCGTGCCGGAGAAGCGGAGACCGTCGAGGCCGCCGGCCGTCGACGCACGCGCGTACTGCAACGACGCCAGCAGCGACCAGTCCGGGTCGAGTCGAATGCCCAGCCGCAGCAGGAAGCCCAGCAGCCGGCCGCTCGGCGCTCCTTCGAGGCCCACCAGATCGCCGTAGGAGACGCCGAGGCCCATCCGAAAACCGGGCCGGCGCCAGGCGTCCCGATCGGCCTCCGTCGCCAGCGAGAGCTTGGGCTCCGGTTCCTTGTCGTCGGGCGTGATCGCGGACGTGATCGCGGGCGGCGCGGCCGCCGGGACGACTGCGGCGCGCACATCCGGAGGCACCGGCGCGGGCGCCGATGCCGGCGTCATCGTGGGAACGTCCGCGGGCGGAGCTGCGCGCGCCTGTCCGGCGAGCGCCAGCGCGATCACGAATGTGGTGCTGCGTATCGCCGAGGGCTTCGGGTTCAGCACGGCCACCAGGCAGGAGGATTCGCGGTGAAATCCCAGTCGGGGACCGCGCAGGAGACGTCCTCGCGGCACCCCCGCAGCGTGTAGTGGGTGAGCCCCTTGCAGCGATCCGTCGGCAGCCCCGAAACGACCAGCTGGATCAGGTTCGTCTGATCGCCGGCGTCGAACGACGGGAGGTGGGCGCAGGCGTAGACGTGGCCGTAGAGCGGCGTGTCGGTGGGCGGCTGGCGGTAGCGCGTCGTTCCGTCGAGCGTCCGCTCTGTGCAAGAGACCTCCGCGACGTCCGCCGGCGATTTCGCCGCGATCGTCACCAGCGTGGCGCCGGGGTCGGTTTGGGTGCACTGGGCCAGATCGCTCTCGGTCGGCAAGGTGCCCGCGCGCGGTGGCGTTGATAGCGTCGGCGGCCGAGAAGCCGGAGGCGCCGAGCACACCGAACTGCGGCGGCGGATCGCCGCAGCCGTGGCGCGGGTAAAAGGCGGCATTCGGGTTGAACGTCCCATCGAGAAACGAAACCCGCTGGTCGGGCGACGTCATCGTGAGGAAGCTCGCGCCGTACACGACGTCGCGCGAGTCGGATTGGTCCTGCTGGTCGGGGCCACCGTCGCCGCCGACGGGGTCGGGTGCGATTCCGAGAAGTCGAGCGTGCCGTTGCCGTCGCGGTCGTCATAGAAGACGAGGCTCGCGTAAGCGATCCGCGAGGTCACGTCGCCGATCAGCACGTCCGTCGCCGGCGGATTGAAGAGCGGCAGCTGGGTGGGCGTCCCGAGCGTCACCGGGACGCTGGCGCCGACGAGGGTGGGAACGAAGCCCGAACGGATCGCGGCAGCCTGCGGCGATGACCGCGGTGACGCTGTTCGGATCCGGCGGGACACTGGCCGAATCCGGCGGAAGGATGCAGAAGGGCTCGGTGAGCCACTGCGCGCCCCAGACCAGCGCGACCTGCAGCGAGACCCGGTGGCAACGAGTCCGATGTCCCCGGTCGCCTCGACCTGAAACGTCGCCAGCGGCGGCACCTGCCCCCCCAGGCCCTGCAGGTTGTTGCAGCCAGCTGTCCCCAGGATGGCGACGGCGAGGCCCAGAACGGCGACGCGTTTCACGGCTGCCACCCCGCGCCGATGAGGCTGACCCAGCCGCCCCGTAAGCCGGGGTCGTCCAGCGCGGCACTCGGCCCCCCGCTGAGGGTGACGAGCCACGGTCCGAACAGGTGGACCGCCACGAAGGCCTCGAGCTCGCCCGCTGGCAACGTGGCGAACGCGCTGGTCTCGAGCGTGCTGCCGTTCCGCAGCCGCGTCTCGTGAACGATGGTCGGCCCGACGCCCAACCGAAGGCCGACCCGTGCGCGACCAAGTGTGCGCTGGAGCACGCCGCCGACCCGCAGCCGCAGGTCCGACTGGGTCACGGTCCAGGGGATCGAAGACTTCGGTGGCCGTCGACCAGGAGGCGCGCGCCTCCACCGCGAAACGGCGCCCCCAGGTGGCGCCCAGCCCGAATCCGGTCGAAAGACCGGGGCCGAGCGCGGTGGGCAGCGCCAACACGAGACCGCCGTCAACCGTCAGGGGTCCCCCCGATTGGTAGCGCAGACCGTTGCGCCGTCACGACTGGTTCGTCGGCCCGAGCCACGGCGGGGAAGAGCCCGGCCAGCAGGATCGCGAGGGCGAGTCTCCGCATTGCTCAATGAGTTACCGGTCGGCCGCGAATCTTCGCCAAAAACCTCACCGGGACCTACGCCTCGGAGCACTTCAGGCAGCAGACATCGACGGCCGCCGCAGGTTCGTCAACCCGCGGAGGTCGGTCGCCTCCGGTGTCTTGTACGGCCCGAACCGCAAGCCGCTCCGCGCCAACAGGCCCAGACCGGCCAGCGTCACGGGGACGACCTGAATCAGATGATAGAGGAGCGCGAAAGCGACCGCCGTCGGCTTCCCGACCTTGGCGAGCACCAGGACGACGGCGGCGGCGCTCTCGAACGTCCCGGCGTTGGCCGGGAGCGCGGGGACCGCCATGGCCAGGTTGATTCCCAGGAGGACGACGACGGCCAGCACCGGCGCGACATGCAGACCGATGGCGCGGGCGCAGAGGATGATCATGGCGAGCTCGCAGGACCACGCCGCCAGCGAAGCGCCGAGGGTTTCGGCGGTCGCCTCGGAGCTCCGGAGCACGGACATCCCGGGGGCGATCCGCGCCGCCGCCGCCCGAAGGAATCCAGGTATTCGCCCGCTCCGGCCGTCCGCCATCCCTCGCAGAATGACCAGCGCCACCAGCGCCACCCCCAGGGCGACCGCGCCGGTTCCGAGCACCCACGGCTGCGCCGGGGCAAAGCAGGTCGCGCCGAGGGCGAGCGCCGCCAACACCACGACCTCCAGCAGCTTCTCGACGACGGCGATCGCCATCGCCGTCGTCTTCCCGATCCCCGCGCAGCTCTCCAGCATGTAGAGGCGGGCCACGTCGCCCGCGCGCAGCGGAAACACGTTATTGATGGCCGAGGAGGTCAGCACGGCGCGAACCAGGCTCGCGAGCGAAGCGCGCGCCGGGGAGAGCAGGACCTGCAACCGGGCCGCCCGGATCGTCAACATCAGGCCGTTGATGGCCACGACGACGACCAGCAGCTCGACCCTGGCCTTTCGGAGCGTCCCCCAGACCTCGCGCCAGCTCAGATGGTGGGCGACGAAGGCGACGGCCGCGACCCCCACCAATCCGCGGACCAGCGCCGCCGCCACCCGACGCCGAGGCGTCGGCATCGCCCTACCCGACCTGGTGGGACCGGCCCCGCAGCGCGGCTGCCGCGGCCGCGCCCGGAGTGGCCGCGGGCGTCTCGACCGGCACGAGACGTTCGATCCGCGCCGCCTCGGTCTGCCGCGCCTGCGCGGAGACCAGCGCCGGATCTCCGAGCTGCTTCATCGTCCAGACGATTCGAGCGATCGCCGTCCCGGTGTTGAGCAGCGCCATGATGAACAGCGCCACCGCCGTGACCGCGTAGGTCGGGTGAGGCACGAACCCCTCGACTTGGTGGCCCACCAGCGGCGAGAAGGCCAGCGCGATCGACAGCAGCGTGATCCGGTCGGCCCGCTGCATGAGCCCTTCCGCGCCGGTGAGGCCGAGCGTCTCGGCGCGCGACCGCGCGTAGCTGATGACGAAGGACATGACCAGCGCCACCAGCGCCGCGTACATGACCACCGTTCCCGCGTAATAGACGACGCACCCGCCGAACATGAGCCCGTCGGCCACCCGGTCGATGGTCGAATCGAAGAACGCCCCGCGCGGGCTCGTCGACCGCAAAGCGCGTGCGACCTCGCCGTCCATCACGTCGAGCGCGCCCGTCGTGATCAAGAGGACCGCGCCCAGGGCGAAGTGCCCGGACCCGACCGCGATCGCCGTCGCGAAAGCCACGACCAGCCCCAGCACCGTGAAGAAGCTGGCCGACTGTCCGCTGCGAATGGCCAGTCGACAGATCGGCTTGGTGAGCCAGTAGAAGTATCCCACCAGCAGCGAGGGGAGCAGGCGGCGCCCGGCCCCGCGCGGTCGCAACGGCGGCAGCGTCGACAGGTGGAGCTTCACGCGCACCGCATAGGTCACCAGCGCGAGCGCGAAGAACGAGGCGAACACGGCGAGGAACGCAACATCCATAACCTCCGGCGACAGGTGAAGGCTCACGGCGAGGTCTCCTTTGGCGGTGGGATGTCGTCGATCGACCACAATCGTTCCGCGATCACGACCCGCAAAACTTTCAGATAGGCCACGAGGGTCAGTTGACCAAGGCGCCCAAGAAACACGAGCTGGCTTTGCAACGTCGGTGTCCTACTGACTGAATTAACCATCTGAGACACAGCCGCCAGATGCAAGGTCAGCACCGCTGAGCGTGCCGTCGAGGCAGTCCCGGAGATCACTGCGGATCGTCCGCTAGATCACCTGTGAGACAGGTCGCATGGTCGTCAGGTCTTGGACGAATCGTCCGATGGCTGACGGCTCGGCCGGGTGGCCGTCCCGTTGCGCGCAGCGGGACCGGTGCGCGCAACGGGACCGGTGCGCGACGGCACGAACAGCACGGCCGCGAGCAGGCAGCCCGCCTCGCCGAGGTCAGCCAGCTTTCCGACGGGCGGAGCGCTCCGTTCGAGGCCATGAAGAGAGAGCTGTACCCGATGATGGTCGTCGCGGAGCAGAGGGCCAGGACGGTGCTGCGGATGTTCCTGAAGAGGAACGCCACCAGCAGCACGACGCCGGCGAAGGCCACCTCCGTCGCGAGCGGCCGGTCGTGGGAGAGCGACCGCAGCATCGCCGCGAACATCGAGGAATTGCCGAGGACCCCCGCGCCCAAGAAGCCGCGCCGAGGCGGCGCTGTCACGCGGACCGCGCCGTCGCCTGAGGCTCGCTCCCACCGCCGCGGAGCCGAGCGTAAAGCGCGAGCACCTGCTCGCTGACGACCGGCCAGTCGAAGCGCGCCGCCGTGCGACGTCCGGCCTCCGCGCAGCGGCGCCGCGCAGCCTCGTCGACCAGCAGTCGGTTCACGCAGCGCGCGAGCTCGATCGACGCCGGGTCCGCCGAGACGTCCACCAGATGCCCCTCGACGCCGTCTTGCATGACGTTGCGGAAACCCGGCGTGTCGGCCGCTACGACCGCGCACCCCGCGGCCATCCCCTCGAGCACGATGATCCCGAAGGTCCCGCCGACGGCCGGGCAGAGCAGCAGATCGCCCGAGGCGTAATAGGAGCTGCGCTCGGAGCCGGGCACGAACCCCACGAAGTGGACGTCGGCGCGGAGGTCCGCCGGGACCATCGCCTCGTACCTCGGCCGCAGTGGACCGTCGCCGACCACGATCAGCCGGGCGTCGGTCCCGAGGCGCCTCACCCCGACCCAGGCGCGGATCACGCGGTCGACCCCGTTGCGGGGATCGAACCGTCCGACGTGCAGGACGTTCAGGCGGCCGTCATCGAACTCCGGGCGGCGGCGGCCCCCGGAGAAGGCCGCCACGTCCACGCCGTTGGGAATGATCTGCCAGGGCGCCTTGAAATACCGGCGGACGCCGGTGAGCGCCGTGTCCGAGACACCGATCGCCGCCTGGAGCCGATCGACGTACGGCTGCAGTCGCCGCCTGACGAGGGCGAGCAGCAGGCTGCGATCGAACGCGCTGTGAAACGTCCCGACGTTGACGACGTCGGAAGAGCGCAACGCCAGCAGCGGAAGCGTCGGCATCAGCGGCGAGTGAACGTGGATCACGTCGAACTTCTCCCCGCGGATCACCTCGCGCATCCGGATCGACAGATCGCCGCCGATCGACGTCCGCGCGATCGAGCCGCCCGAGAGGACGGGGACGGAGACGCCGATCCGGATGACGCCGTTTTCATCGTCCGCGCGCCGGGCCGCCTCCGCGGAGAGCGCCGCGCTCTCGGACGCCAGGTTGTCCCTCACCGCCGGTGTCAGGATTCGAACGTCGTGACCGACACGCCGCGCCGCCTGCGCGAAGTGGTGGACGTGCTCCTGAATCCCGCCCAGCGTCGGGTAGTAGTACTCGGTGACAATCCCTATTCGCATTTGAACGCCGCCCCGAACAAAGAGGAATGGGGCCGACCGGGCGTCGGTGCAAGGCGAAGACCACACGCGGCCCGCGCCTCGGACATCCAACAACCTCGATCAACCGGGTCTTACGCCGTGCCGACTACAGGTGCGCCGTGACCGTCAGCATGGCGCCGCCGCCCGGAGCCGGACTGACGGCGAGCGCGCCCGAGCCCCGATGAAACCCGTAGGGGACTGCGAACCCGATCGCCGACCCGGCCGCCGCCCCGACCAGCACGTCGGTGAAGTAATGCTGATCGGCGGCGATGCGCAGGTAGCCGACCGCGGCTGCACCCGCCAACCCCACCGCCCAGATCAGGGGCGCCCAGCGGTAGCGCTGCATCGAGGCGACGGTGGCGGTCGACACCGCCAGCGAGAACGCGAAGCTGGTGTGGCTGGAGTAAAACGAGACGTTGTTGTCGGCCGGGTGTGCGGTGAGCGGCTTCTCGGCGGCCGGCAGCGCGTTGACGAAGGGGCGCTCCCGGCCGGCCGCGAACTTCACGATCTGCGTGAGAGCGCCGTTGAGCGCGACCGCTTCGGCGATCACCAGACCGTCGCCCGGCAGCTCGCCGAGGCGTCCCGCTCCCCGGGCGTCGAGCGCGAGGAGGCCCAGGCTGGTGAGCGGAACGAAGACGTAGGCTCCCAGATTGCTCGCCAGATTGGCCGCGCCGGTGTCGTCCCAGCGGAGGGAGCTGCGCACCGAGGCGTCGAGGCTGCCGGGGTCGCACCAACGGCAGTCGGCGGGGGCCAACCTGCTTTCGAGCAGCTGGGTCCCTCCCCAAAAGGCGAACGCCGCAGCCGTCACCGCCCCGTCGATGCGCCAGTCGTAGCGCAGCTCGTTCTCCCCGGCGTGCGCCGTCGACGCAGTCGACGCCGCCGCGCAGGCGAGCGCCACGGTGACCGCCGCCACGAGCCGCCGGCGACGCCGCAATCGGGCTTGCGGCGAAGCGATCACGGCGAACATCGCCCGGAATGTAACCGCTATTGGCGCCCGCACCACCGGCGCTGGCCGCGCGCTAACGGGACCGGGTCGGGCTGGAGGCGCGGCGCTTGGGTTGCGGCGGCATCTCCGTGGGGATGCCCCGCGGCTGCATGGGGATGGCGATGATGAAGGTCGAGCCACTTCCAGGACGGTTCTGGACGCGAATTCGTCCGCCGTGCGCCTCGACGTACTCCTTGGAAATGACCAGGCCGAGCCCGACGCTCGCCCGGCGCCGTCCGTCATTTCCCCAGCGATGCCGATCGAAGATCTGCTCGACCTCGTCCGGCGCGATCCCGGGACCGGTGTCGGAGACGGCCACCTCGACGTGGTCTCCCACCTGCTTCACCGCCAGGTCGACCTGGCCGCCGTCCTGGCTGATCTCCACCGCGTTGGCGACCACGTTGCTCACCGCCTGCACCATCCGGTAGCGATCGACGAACGCCGTCAACCCCTTCTTCTCCGTCACCGCCCGCAGGCGGACCGCCCGGGCTTCGGCCAGCGGGCGAAACAGATCGGCGACCTCGCTCATGATCGAATCGATCGACTCCATCACCCGACCGAGCACCAGCGCGCCCGACTCGATCACGAACATGGCCCCCATGTCGGCGAGCAGCCGGTCGGCCAAGGTGGCCGCGCTCCGGATCTGGGTCGCCAGCGGATTTCCGTTCTGCCGGGCCAGCTCGGTGGCGATGAACCCGATCGCGTTCAGCGAGTTCCGCAGATCGTGAGAGACCATGCTCATCATCTCGTCCCGGGCGCGCTTGGCGCTGACGGCCAGCTCGTAGAGACGCGCGTTCTCCAGCGCCAGGGCCACCCGATCGGCCAACGCTTCGATCGTCGGGAGGTCGTTCGCCACGAAACGCCGGCTGTCGTTGGTGATCAGCAGCGAGAGGACACCCGTCGGTTTTCCCCGCACCAGCAGGGGAACCCGCAGCGCCGAGCGAACGCCCAGCGCCGCGAGCCCGTCGGCGGCGTCGGTGATCGAGGTCAGCATCTCGGGCGATGCGGTCTGAATGACCCGCCCCGCTCCGACAGTCGCGAAGGCTCCGGCAGCGAGCTCCTCCCGCTGCTTGAGCGTCGCCCGGGTCAGGATGTCGCCGACCATCAGATCGACGATGCAGACGTCGGCGACGTTCGGAACGACCAGCGAGGTCAGCCTCCGGACGATCTCGTCACGCTCGAGCGACAGCGACAGCTCCTCGCCCGCGTCGGCGAGGAGGCTCATCGCTCGCTCCGCCCGTTCAGCCGTCTGGCGCTCGTCGGAGACGTCACGGAAGTAGATCGTCAACCCTGCTCCGGAGGGGTAGAGTCGCTGCCGGACGATGCGCTTCGTAACCGGCGAGATCCCCTCGAACTCGACCGGCGTCATCCCCGCCAGGGCCTGCTTGTACTGCTCGGCGACCGGCGACTCCGCGATCCCGGGGAACAGATCCCAGCAGATCTTTCCCAACATCTGATCTCGCGGCGCGCCAAGGTGCCTCTCGGCCGCCTGGTTGATATAGACAAGACGCCAGTCGCGATCGAGAGCGACGATTGCGTCACTCACCCGATCGAGAACGTCAATAAATCGGCGCTCGAGATCGCCGAATAGTCCCACCAATGGCTCCCCCATCCACGCGCCATTGTAACGCCCTTTAGGCGGATTGCGTTAGCTTTGGGCGCTTTTTTGGGGCTAACTTTGGGCGTTTACTTTTGGCGTTTATTCGGGCGGTTAACTTGGGCGTTACCCTTGGTGGCGAGTTGGGGCCGTCAATTGTTAGCCAGCGCACGCTGCAGTGTTTCGAAGGCCACCGGCTTGATGAGGTAGGTTTCGAAACCGGCCTCATCGCCCAACCGGCGGTGATCGCCCTGACCATATCCAGTGAGAGCGATGAGCCGCAACTTCGGAGCGCCGGTTTTGAGACGTCGGGCGACCTCGAAGCCATTCATTCCAGGAAGCCCGATGTCCACAATCGCCACATCCGGCCGCGAGCGGGACGCTTCTTCGAGCCCCCCTGGTCCGTCCCCGGCCTGATAGACCTCGTGTCCGGCGATCTCGAGCAGCCTGGCCAACGCCTCGCGCGCGTCGATGTTGTCGTCAACAACCAGGATCCTCCGCCGCGGCGCCACCCCGCCACGCGGGTCACCGGAGGGGAGCATGGCCGCGAGGGGGAGGCGGACCGCAAACTCCGTCCCGCTGTTGAGGCCCGGGCTCCAGACGTCGATCCGCCCACCGTGCGCCTCGACCAGACTGCGCACGATCGCCAGCCCCAGGCCGAGGCCGCCGTCTCGCCGATCGAGGCCACGCTCGCTCTGCACGAACAGATCGAAGACGCGGGGGAGGAGATCTGGCGAGATCCCGACGCCGGTGTCCTTGACGCGCAGGATGGCGTCGCCGCCCTCCGGCTCCACCTCGATGATGATCCGCCCGCCCGCCGGCGTGTACTTGATCGCATTCATCAGCAGGTTGTTGACGATCTGTTCCAGGCGCGGGCCGTCACCGTGCACGTACGTCCCCGCGCAGCGCAGCTCGTGGCGATGCTGCTCGAAGAGGCGACGGTCGACGAAGTCGTGGACACAACGGTGGACCAGCGCCACGAGGTCGACGTTGGTCCGCTCCAGCGTCAGCTTCCCGGCGGAGAGCCGCGAGACGTCCATCAGATCGTCGACGATGCGCGCCAACTGATCGGTCTGGCGCCGGATGACGGCGCTGGCCTTCGACAGGTCGTCGTCGCCACCGGCCAGGTGATTGATCAGCGTCGAAGCGTTCATGATGACGCCCAGCGGATTGCGCAGCTCGTGCGAAACCATGGCCAGGAACTCGTCCTTCCGCCGGCTGGTCTCGAGAACGGCCTCTTCCTCCCGCTTGCGCTTGGTGATGTCCCAGCAGACTCCGATCATCCGAAACGGCTCGCCCTTCTCACCGGATAGCACGCGGCCCTTGGCGCGCATCCAACGCACCTCGCCGGCTTTCTCCGTCGAGCGAAACTCGATCTCGTAGTTGGAGCGCCCCTCGATGCAGCCGCGGAGCGCGCCGATCACCCGCTCGCGATCGCCGGGATGCACGATCGCCTGGTACGACTCGAACGTGTTGCCGAAGCTGCCGGGCTCGAGCCCGTGAATCCGCTCCAGGTTGTCTGACCACCGCACCACGCCCGTTCCGATGTCCCACTCCCAGCCTCCGATCTCACCGGCGTCGAGGACCAGGCGCAGATCGGCGTCACTGAGGCCGAAGGCCGCTTCTATCGGTCCGCTTTTGAGCGACTTGGGCGGGAAAGAAGCGCCGGGCTCCTTCACGACTCTCCGGTCGGGTGGAGGCCCGTGGCTCATGGGGGGAAGTTACACGGGGCTGGCTTACTCAAAAAGTTTATTTCCAAGATTGGTGCGTCAAATTGAGTGGAGCCGCCTAACGGCCATAAACGATGACGTTGTGATAACGGGATTCCGAGCCTCCCGCGTTCTCGTAGACGTGGGGCTTGTTGGCGTCGAAGACCACCGAGTCCCCCGGGCCGAGCTCGTCGCTGTGGTCGCCGACGGTCATCCTCACCGCGCCGCTTAGAACCACCACAATTTCGCGGGTCCCGGGTCCGTGCGGCTCGGAGACGTGTCGCGCCCGGGCCGCCAACCGCAGCTCGTACATCTCGACCTGCGGGATCCCGGAGGCGGGCATGAGGGGCCGGCTCTCGAACTTTCCGTCCATCGAGCGCAGGGGCTGGGCCTCTCCGCGTCGCAGCACGGCGAGCTCGGCCCGAGTCTCACCGATCAGATCGGCGAACGTGATCCCGAGCCCCGAGGCGATCTTCCACAAGACGCCGATCGTCGGATTGGTCTTGCGCGTTTCGATCTGAGAGAGCGCCGCGCGACTCACCCCGGTCAGCTGGGCCAGCTCGTCGAGCGACATCGCGCGCCGTTTGCGCTGTGCGCGCAGGTTCTCCGCGACTCGCCCGGCCAGCTCGGCTGCCCCGATCTCGTCGCCCGAGGGGATGGGCGCGCCCCGAAGCCCCGCCGGACCCTGTTTTTTGGGCATGGCGGAGACTCTAGTTTAAGAGACGAGGAGGCGGAAATTATTGGCGGACGCTCACCGGATATCGCCGGAGAGCCAGCTGACCGCCGGGCGACGCGGGCGGGGTAGAACCGGCGGCGGCTCCTCCGACAAGAGCAGATGCCGATCGGAAGACCGACCGATCGCCCGGAGGAGAAACGCCAGTGCGAAGGCCGGAATCAGCACGATTGAGCTCACGATCAAGGCTCCCAGCACCAACCATGGCCCCACGGGTCGGCCCAGGATCAAAAGGGCTCCCACCGCGGTCAGCGCGGAGAGGAAACTGATGAGCTGCCTTGGTATGTACCGTTTCATTCTGATCTCCTGCCAGGGCGTCCACGGAAAGCGTAATCGCTTTTGTCTACAATACAAGACAGACGTCCTCAGCGCAAGAACATTGCCTCCGAGGCTGAGTGGCGCAACACAGCTCCTTGTGGCGCAACCGACACCGTTCCGTCGTCAGTCCGATACCTTTCGGTCCTCAGCTCGAATTTCTCTGAGCCCCCCGCGTTCTAAGTGTCCACTTACAGAGCATGGTGCGTGATCGATGCCGCGCGGTTGCTCCGGGAACTTTCGCGCCGATCGTCATGTGGGCCGCCATGTTGGCGCTGGCGACGTTCGGCGTGGCCTGCGCGCCGGGGGAGGCTGCGGGGACGGACGAAGAGGCGAACGGCTTGACCGGCGAGTTCGTGACCTACGTCGCCGACAACAGAGACGGCACCAGCGAATGGTGGCACGCGCTCCGCACGAAGGGCGGGCGCGAGATCCGACTCGACTTCGAGACGCCTCCGCTGGCGGCGACCGGGAATCGGGTGCGCGTCGTGGGAGACGTCGTCGAAGAGCGCATGCACGTGAGCAGCCTCGACGTCGTCCCCCAGGATCTCACGGCGGAGCTCACCGGGCCGGCGCTCAACGCGGCACCGTCGGTCGATTCTTACGCGCTGGTGCTCGTCGATCTCGGCAGCGGCGTCAACCTGACGGCCGCGCAGGGGATGGCTTACCTCAACAGCCTGACCCCGTCCGACAAATCGTTCGCCGAGTACTACAGCGAAGTCTCCTATGGGAAGTACCAGGTGACGGGCGACGTGATCGGCCCCTACCCGTTCACCATGACCACCTGCGACACCACCGGCATGTATCAGGCGATCGAGCCGATGATCACCGGCACGTACAACCACCTCATCTACTACTTCAACGACACGAACCTCTGCACCTTCGGCGGCCTCGGTGAGGAGGGCTCGGTGACCAAGCCGGCCAAGCGCACCTGGATGAACGGCTCGCTCAGCTGCGTCGTCCTCATGCAGGAACCCGGGCACAACCTCGGCCTCATGCACGCCAACACCATCAAGTGCGGGACCAACAGCTTCTCCGCCAATCCCGCCACCGACTGCACGATCACCGAGTACGGCAGCGGGATGTCGACGATGGGCGGCGGCTGCCGGCAGTTCAACGCCTACGAGCGCTGGTACATGCAGTGGCTGTCGGGCTGCAACGGCGTCCGCGTCCCCGCGACCGGCACGTTCAACCTGCTGCCGCTCGAGAGCAACTGCTCGGGCGGCAGCGGCGTCCAGGTCCTCCAGGTCCCCTTCCCGGCCACCCTGCCGGTGAGCGATCCGCAGGCGACCAGCACGACCGTCAACCTGAACGACTACTACGTCGAGCTGCGAACCGCGGGCGGGATCTTCGACACTTTCTCGACCACGGGCGGACGCGGCGGCGGGTTCGGCGGCGGCAGCACCACCTTCACCGCGCCGACGGTCTTCATCTACGCGAGCGACAACGTGCGCGTCCCGCCCGCCATGCCGACCGGGCGCGGAGGCGGCGGCGCCCAGAACAGCGTCTGGACGGAGCTCATCAACACGACACCGTCGGGGACCCCGTTCACCGGCCTCACGGCGGCCGGGCAGAGCTTCACCGATCCCGGGGGCGGCGCGACGATCACCCTCCAGTCGATCAGCGCGACCGGCGCCAGCGTGACGGTGAGCTACCCCGGCGGCGGCACCGGCTCGCCCACCTGCATCGACGGGACGACGTTGACCGCGCCCGGTCCGACGAGCTGCGCCGGAAGCGCCCCCGGCACCGGCGGCACGAGCGGCAGCGCGGCGACAGGCGGATCGACCGGGACCACCGCGACTGGAGGCGCGCCCGGGACCGGCGGCGCGCCGAGCTCGGGGACCGGTGGCGCGACCACCGCGCCCGGCGTCGGCGGCGCCCCGGGAACGGGTGGTGGTCCCCCCAGCGAGACGGCCAACCTGACGGGCGGATGCGCCTGCAGCTTCGACTCCGCGCCCCGAGGGTCGGCGCTGCCGAGCGTCGGTCTCGGATGCATGCTCTTTGCTCTGCTCGCCCGACGCAGGCGCAACCGAACCCGGCGCCAGCGGTGACCCGCCAGCTGTCCGCTGCTGGGCGCGTCTAGCGACGGCCGCCGCGATCCGGTCGCCCGAAACCGAACCCCAAGATCCGTGAGATCGACCGTGGGATCGACCGCCGGATCGACCGTGGGATCGACTGTCGGATCGCGCCGGCGAGCACACCGGTCAGCCGACCAGCGGGGCCGCCAGCAGACGTTCCCGCCGCCGCGCCTGCCTCCGCGGGTCGGCCGCCGGTCTCCGCGGATTCGCCGCACCGGCACCGCCCGGCGGGCGGAACGTCACCGAGCACGCTCTCGACATGAAGGCCGCACCCCTCGAACGAGGGCTTCGAGCAGACGTTGCAGGTGATTCGTCGGCACATGGTCGTTCTCGTTCTATCATTCCGCCATGCCCTTGCTCTCCCCGAAACTGACCAAGCTCCTCAAGCGCGGCCTCTTGGCGGCGATCGTCGGGTTCGCCCTCTTGCAAGTTTTCCCGGTGAAGCACTTCGGCATTCCGACCGAAGAGATCGGGACGAATCCACCCGAGCGCTTCGCCTTCGACGGCCCGCCCGAGGTCGAACGGATCATGCGGCGCGCCTGCTTCGACTGCCACACCAACGAAACGCGCTGGCCGCTCTACGCGCGCGTCGCGCCCGGCTCCTGGCTCATGGCGCGCGACGTCCACAAGGGGCGCAACCACCTCAACTTCTCCAAGTGGGCCGACGCCGACGAGGACGAACGCCAGACCGATCGCGAGAACGCCTGGGAAAAGGTCGAATCAGGGGAGATGCCTCCCTGGTTCTACGTCCTGCCGATGCACCCCGACGCGAAGCTCTCGCCGGAGGACAAGGCCGTCCTCAAGTCCTACCTGATGCGAAAGGCGCAGAAGGAGAAGGAAACGGACAAAAGTCCGGAGAAGTAGCCCAGAAAAACGAAAAGCCCTGGAGAACTACCCAGAGCTTTTCTAGTGCGAGGACGGGGACTTGAACCCCGATGGCTGTTAACCGCTAGCACCTCAAGCTAGTGCGTCTACCAGTTCCGCCATCCTCGCGAGAGCACGTCATATAGACGCGCACGCCGAGACTGTCAACGGCATCGACCTCTGGCTATGAAAGTCGATGAATGCCGTCGACGACGTGCCAGGTGGCAACGACGGTCAGCTCGACGAGCTTCTCCGTGCGACGGCTGTCGGGGACGACCATGTGCTCGGCGGTGCAGAGCGCCTGCAGCTGGCGGAGATAGCGCAGGATCACGCGCTTGTCGGAGTCGCCGATCCAGCGGCTGATGCGATCGACCAGGATGGTCTGGTGCTGCTGGATGAAGCGGGCCGCCGACTGGGCGCTCGCCGTCCGCGAGGTCAGCCCGCGCATCGCGATGGCGCGCGCGCGCGGTGGCCGCCGCCCGAAGATTTCGACCACGTCCTTGCGATACTCCAAGAGGTCCAGATCGAGCGTGTCGCCGATGTCGAAGTATTCGGCGACCGTCTCCTTGATCTCGGTGTACGGAACCCGCAGCCCGAGACGAACATTGTGGGGGTTGCCGCGGCAGGCGCGCTCGATACCGACGACGCGATCGACGTACTCGAGCTTGGCCAGCGCGACCTGCCAGTTGCGGTGGCGCCGGCGCCAGGGGCCACCCTCCAGCCAGACGGCGAACGTCTCTGCCCAGTCCTCGTCAGGGTGCTTTTGGGCGTAGTGGTACATGCCCGCGCGGTGGAGATAACGGACGTAGTCGCGGCTCCAGGGGTTCGGGTTGTAGACGTCGCGATAAGGGCGGCGGAAGTCGCCGAAGGTCTGCGTCCAGTCGCGACGCCGCCACAGCTCGAACGCGTAGTTGATCGCGTGCCCCGCCTCATGGCGGAGGTACATCAACACCTCTTCGCGCGTGTACTCGAATAGGTGATCGTTCACCAACCCCCAGAGCTGCGGGTTGGAGAGATACCAGGGGATGTTCACGCTGACCGCGCGGTCAGCGGTCCAGAAGTCGTCGTCGCCGAGGTAGTAGGCGGGGACGAAGGTGATCCCCTTGGCATGCAGCTCACCGATGACCTGCTCCACGCATTCGGCGAGCGTCCCCTCCGGACGCAGCTCGAGGTCGCAGATCCGGGTCGCCAGCAATTTCTGCTGGCCGACCTCGCGGAGGACCGTCGTCGGCAACAGCGGAACGCTGCGCGACGCTCGGTGCCGGGTGCGAAGTGCCGCGACAGCCATTGCGTCGTTTCGTTTACCATGACGCCGGGGGGCAATCCCGGCAAAACCCGGGGAAAAATATTCCCGCCCCAACCGTGCGTACCGATCCGATATCCATTTGATATTACTTGGTTATCTGGAGTGGCTCCTCGTGCTGCCAAGTTCACAGAATCGCCCCACCCAAATGCACTAATATGACGACCAGGCGCACCATGGATTTGGAGGGAAACCGTGTCGTCACGCGGCTCTAGCTGGTCTCGTCCAGTCCTGGTGATGACCGCCTACCTGGCGCTCGGCACGGTGGCGCTCGCCTGGGGAAACCTGCGAGGACACCCGAACGTCTGGCACCTCAGCGGGCAAGACCCTGTCTTATCAATGACTTTCGCTGGAATCGTGGGCGGCCTCGCGGCCGGGCTGCTGTTGGTGTTCGCGTCCCGGATGGCGCTCTACCGATTCGAGTGGGCGCGGGCGCTTCACCGTGAGCTGCGCCACATGCTGTTCCCCTTGACCGACCCGGAGATCGTGGTTCTGGCGGCGGCTTCCTCGGTCGGCGAGGAGATGTTTTTCCGCGGCGCGCTCTTGCCGGTGGTGGGCCTGGTGGCCTCGAGCGCGATCTTCGCGCTGCTCCACATCGGCCCGAAGGCGCGCCACCTCCCCTGGACGGCCAGCTCGTTCGGCGCGGGACTTCTGTTCGGCGGGATGTTTCTCTGGACCGGGGATCTCACCGGACCGGTGCTCGCGCACTTCCTGATCAACTTCCTCAACCTGCGGCACGTCGCCGCGGTCGAGCTCCGGTAGGAAGCATCGCCCACCGCGGCCTGACGCGTGGCCGAGCCTCAGCGCCTGACCATGCCGACCGGACGCCAGGCGCCGCCGCGCTGGCCGAGGATCAGGATCAGCATCTGGTCCGAGCCCAGCTCGACCGCCGAGTAGAGCTGGCCGCTGCCGGTGTCGTCGAGGCTCGGGGGGAGCTTGCCGATGGCCGCGCGGAGCCGAGCGGCCGTCACCAGCTGGACCGACTGCGGACGCCGAATCCCCTCGCTCGCCAGGTCGGCGAGCATCGCTGAGAGATCGTCCTTCTTGCTGACATCCTTGCCGCTGGTCTTGAACGGGAGCGCGGCCATCTCCAGCAGATGCGTGGTGTCCCCCGCGGCGAGCGCGGTGAACCAGCGCAGCGCCGCCGCCTGGGCGCCCGGATCCGCCGTGTTCGGTGGCGCTGCCGCCGGCCCAGCTGGTTGCGAGGGCTGCGACGGGCGCGACTCGGACGAATGCTCCTCCGAGCCCTCAGCGGCGGCCACCTCGCCGTCGAGCGCCATCCTCTTCGCGCGATGCGCAGAGTTCGTGTCGTCGAATCGCTGGAGGCGCCGCGGGCCGCCCGCCGTCGTTCCGGCGGCTGGCGCGCCGGCTGGCGTGCCCGCACCTGGGGCGGCAGCCGCGCCGGGCGCAGAAATCGGTCGAGGGAGGTCGAGCATCGTCGTCGTCTTGTCGGCGCCCGCCGAGGCATTTTCGAGAATGTAGGGATCGGCCCCCGAGGTCGCGCACTGCCGCTCGTCGCGGAAGAAGTGCCAGTGGACGTAAATCTTCCCGTTGGCCGAGCGGATCTCACGCGGGGGATCGGGAAACGGACCCGCGGTGTAGGCGACGTCGACGGCGGCGACGTCGTACTCGAGCAGGCCCGACAATCTCGCGACACCGATCCGATCAATCGTCCCGTCGCCGTTCAAGACGAACTCCAGCTCGGTGACCAGGTTGCGGTTGTTGTAGGGGCTCGAGCCGGGCTTCTCGTCCCACTCCTCGAGCTGACCGAAGCCCCACAGCTCGTGGATGCTCCGGTGCATGCGCGCGAGATAGGCGGCGAAAGGCGCGGCCCGGGTGTTGAGCGCCGTCTGGTTCCCGGGCTTGACCTCGGGGACGAAGTTTTCGACGGCCGACTGCACGCGCGCCAGGCGCTTCTGGAACTTCCCCTGCCGCGTCGAGCGCGTCTGCTGCGCCAGCTTCCGCTCCGCGGCGGCGTCGGCGCCGAACAGGTACTCGTAGTCCTTGGCGGTGAACGCCAGCTTCACCCGCTTGGCGTTGTCGAGGTGCGAAGGATCGCTCTTCGTTCCGCGGGTCGCGTGCGAGGGGAGCGGCATCTCGCCGTCGGCTGCGTGCGGCAGCGACAGATCGGCCGTCTCGGGGGTCAGCTCGTGCTGCTTCGGCGACGGGTCGCGCAGCGCCAGCAACGACTTGTCCCGGTGCTCTGGTTGGTCCTTCGGCTCGGAGAGCTCCGGGTTCTGGTGCGGCGTCACGTCCGGCGCGCTCCGCCCCAGCTTCGACTTCTCCTCTTCGAGCTGTGCGATCTTCGCCTTGTCGCCGCCGACCTGCTTGTCGTCGCGCTCCGACTTCGACGACGCCTCGCCCTCGCCCTTCTGCGCCTTGACCATGTTGGTGTCCTGGGCGCGCGTCTCCACCTCTGCGCGGTTGTTCTTCTGCGCCAGGAACTTCGCGTCGGGCGGCGGCGGAACATCCTTGTCGTTGTCGAGGTCGACCATCTTCTCGTGCCCCTTGCGCTCCGGCGGCGGCGGGGGGGGCATGGGCGGCATCGGCGGGGCGATCACCTCGGGCTCGGGCTTCTCTTTTTTCAGCGGCTCCGGTTTCTTCTGCGCCGCCGGCTTCGGGACCTTCACCAGCTCCGGGCGCTTCTTGTCCGGCTTGGGGGCCTTTTTGGCCTCGGGCTCCAGCGTCTCCGGCGACGGCTCGATCGGCGGAAGATCGGGCGGCAGCTCCGTCTGGTCGGCCGCCTGAAACGCGACATCGACCTCCTCGGCGCGCTGGGCCGCTTCGCGCCCGCCGTAGATCCAGGCCGCGATCACCACCGGTGCGACGACGTTCAGGTGCAGCAGCAGGGAGATCAGCGCGCCGCGCGAAAGATTTCCGCGCGCGCGGGTAGACAGACGCTGCCGCATGAGAGTGGTCAGGGTAACACGCACTTTCGGTGCCCGCCCTGAGCCGCTGCACTCATCGTGCTTCAGCTCACACTGAATACAGCTTCAGCTTATCTCGTTCCGTACGCGTCCGAGGCGGCCCCGGAGCTCGAAGCGTCGTTCGCCGCTCTCAGCGCGCGAACGTCAGGCGCGCATCTTGCGATAGACGCCGACGACGAGGCCGATGATGTTGACCGTCTTGAAGTCGCGCTTGCGCACGATGATCGGCTGCATCGCCGCGTTGGCCGGCTGGAAGCGGATGCTGTCCCCTTCGGGGTAGTAGCGCTTCACCGTCGCCTCGTCGTTGATCATGGCGACCACGATGTCGCCACGGTTGGCTTGCAACTGCTTGCGCACGAAGATGTAGTCGCCGTCGAAGATCCCGTCTTCGATCATCGACTCCCCCTTCACGCGCAGCGCGAACACCTCGCGGGTCTGGCCGATGAAGAAGCGATCGACCTTGACGGTGTCCTCCACGTTCTCGACCGCCAGCAGCGGCACGCCGGCGGCGACGCGGCCGACCAGCGGGATCTCCACCATGTCCTCGTCGCGGGAGGGGGAACGGACCGGCGCGCCACGCGGACCGACCGGCCTCAACGCGCGCGACTTGAGATCCTCGCGGAGGAGGTGCCCCTTCTTTTCCAGCGCGCGGAGGTGATCGTTCACCCCGTTCGTCGAGCGGATGCCGAAGTGCAGGCCGATCTCGCGCAGGGTCGGCGGGTAGCCGCGGTCGCGAATCGACTGCGTGATGAAGTCGAGGATCTCGCGCTGCCGGTCCGTGAGGACGCCGCGCGAATCGTCGCGAACCAGAGTCAGCGAGCCCATGTGTCCCTCCGTCCCCATTGCCGTTGCCGTTGCCGTTCGCTTGGCGATCTGGTCTTCCATCTCGCCGTCCATCTCTGCTTGCACTGAACATGCGTAGCGTACGGAACAAATGTGCCGTATGTCAAACTTTTCGCGCAACACGCACGAGCCGCACGTCCGCAGAACACGCGCATCCGTAGTTCATCCATAGAGAAAATGAGCGCTCAAGCATGGTTTTTTCCGGCCTTTTGGCGTGCCGAACCGGAAGGCGTCCCGAATACTCAACGCCAGTTGGGAAAGTCAGTCGCAGCATCGGCGCTGCACCCGGCCGTAGCGGGAGCGCCAGAAAAGACGTCTGACCGGGTGCTCCTCGGTCGGGTCGCGGCCGGAGACGTGGCGGCGTTGCGTCTCGTCTATAACGATCACGCGCCGCGCGCGATGGCGATCGCCCGTCGCATTCTCCGCAACGTGGAGGAGGCGGAGGACATCGTCCAGGAGACGTTCCTCGAGCTGTGGCGCCGGGCACCGCAGTTCGACGGGCGCCGCGGCGGACTGGTCGCCTGGATTGTCACCATCGCCCGCAGCCGCGCCATCGATCGCCTGCGCTCATCCAGCACGGCCGACCGGACGATCGACGAGGTGATCGCCACGCCTGAGGTGCATCCGTCGGGCCCGCCGTCGCCGGTCGAGCACACCGAGCGCCGGCTGACCGAGTCGAAGGTGGCCGAAGCTCTGGCGACCCTGCCGGCCGAGCAGCGGCAGACAATCCAGCTCGCCTACTTCGATGGGCTGTCGCAGACGGAGATCGCCGCCAAGACCGGCAGCCCCCTTGGGACCGTCAAGATGCGCGTTAAGTTGGCGGTTGGAAAATTGAAGACCCTGCTCAAAGACGATTTCTCGTGAACGCCAACGTCAACGTCAACGACCGCATGACCTGCGACGAGTTCAAGGAAATGGCGCCTGCCTACGCGCTGGTGGCGCTCGACGAGCAGGAGCGCTCGGCCTGCGCGCAGCACCTGGCGACGGGCTTTCCGCACCGGGGCTGCCGGGAGGCGGTCGCCGCGGCGGAGCTGGTGGCCGCGCAGCTGGGAGCGGCCCTGATTCCACAGCGCCCTTCGCCGCAGGTCTGGCGGGCCATCGCGGCGCGCCTGCACGAGGATCGAGGAAGCTCGCCCCTGCCCGAGGAGGCCCGCCGGCGGAGCCTTTACCATCTGTGCGGCTGGCTGGTGGCCGCCGCGCTGGTCGGGGTCTACCTCTACAACGCGCCACTCGATCGTCGCGCGCTGGAAGCAGCGATCGGCCTCGGCAGGCAGCTCGCCTCGTCCGCGCACTAGAAGGGCGTCGCCTTCGGGCGCTACGACACGCCGAACGGCTGCGACTGGAAGGTATCGAGCACCAGCGTGCTCAGGCGGCGGCGGACCAGCACCGCGCCAAACATCGACGTCGCCAGGCAGGCCAGGAGGTAGCCGATCACCGGTTGCCAGCCGATGGCGAGCGCCAGCAAGGTGAGCGCCACCGTGCAGCAGAGAAGGCCAGCCGAGATCACCAGGGCGTCGCGGCGAAGATCGAAGTAGTAGAGGAGCAGCACCTCGAGCAGCGTGATCATCTGCGCCGCCGCGCCGATCGCGTTGAGCCGAAACAGGGGCGTGGCGTTCGGCGACAGGCCGACCGCGTGCACCAGGAACGGCGCGGCGGCGATGGCGATGCCGCTCGCGGAGGCCTGCACGACGCCGGCGCCGCGCAGGATACGGCGCGCCTCGATGGAGATCTCCTCGGCCCCCTGCTGCAGCCGGCGCAACGGCGCGCCGATCTCGATGTCGGCGTAGAAGGCGCGGAACCGGCGGTAGAACGAGGTCTCGATCTGGACGTAGATCCAGGCGAAGGCTGGGATGACCGAGAACCACGCCACGGCGGCGATGGCGGCGTAGAAGGTGGCGGCCGTCCCCCCCGCCACCAGGTAGACGACGATCTTGTCGGCCCAGATCGACACGTAGTAGGCGAGCGCCGACAGCGCCAGCAGGCGGTACTCGCGGAACGCGGGGGCGAGGCGCGCCCCCTCGTCGGCGTCGCCGGGGACCGCGCGCGCGACCCCCTGGACCAGGATCGCAAGCGTGGCGAGCTGGCCGGCGGCGAAGCCGTAGAGGTATCCCGCCGCGCCGAAGCCAAGGGTGGTGTCGAGCGTCCAGGCAGAGACAAGGCCGAGCGGCGCGCCGATCCCGAACGCACGCATCACGATCATCGGGGAGGTCATCCCGCCTCCGACCGACAGCATCAACCACTGCGCCCCGATGATCGCGGTCAGCGGTGCCCCGACCACCGCCAGCGCCAGCGGCAGCTTCAAGAGGATCACCAGGACGACGCCCATCACCGCGAACCCCACCAAGATCAACGACGTCGCGCGCCGCAGAGGCGCCCCGATCTTCTCGATGTGGTGGTCGTAGAGGCGGTCGGCGGTGTAGCGCGACACCACGACGTGGATCGGCGCCGACAGGATGACCGTGAACGCATAGACGAGCGTCAGAAACCGCTCCACCACCGCGAAGTCGGTGCCGCTGCGCCGGGCGACGATGCGCAGGCTGGTGAGCACCGCCGTCGTGAGCAGCCAGGGGGCGCTGGTGACGGCGACGCCGGTCAGATAGGCGCCGATCGTCCCGGCCAGCGATCCGCGATCGATGAGCCGCTGCAGTTTCCATCCGATGCCGGCCATGTTCACCTCGGGAACCCTAGAGGGTCCCCGCTCCCCTCTGCTGTTGATCGGCGCTGCTGACCTCGACACCCGTGACCTCGGCGCTCGGACCCTCTGTCGAGCCCTGGACCTCGATCGCCGGAGCGCCGGCGCCCATCGCGGCATAGAGCCCGCGGTACGAGGCCAGCATGTCGCGCCGCTGGTAGGAGGCGGCCACCCGGCGGCGCCCCGCCTCGCCCATCCGGCGGCGCAGCTTCGGATCGCGAGCCAGCCGGACCAGCGCCGCGGCCGTCTCCTTGGGTGTGGCGACGCGGGTGACGAAGCCGCTGGGCCCGAGCTCCCGATCGGCGGCGGCGCGCCCTTCGATCATCTCGCGGCAAGCGCCGACGTCGCTGGCGATCACCGGCACGCCGCGGGCGTAGGCCTCCAGGATCACCAGCGGCTGCCCCTCGCTGAAGCTGGTCAGCACGACGACGTCGAGATCGCCGTAGATCGCCGCCGGGGGCATCGGGCCCACGAAGGCGATCTGCGCGCCGCGACCGAGCCGCGCGACGAGATCGCGACAGCGCGTCGCATAGGCGGCGTCCTCCTCCATCGGACCGATGACGCGCACCTGGAGATCGACCGAATGCAGCGCCAGATCGCAGGCGCGGATGAAGGTGATGAGATCCTTGATCGGCACCACCCGCCCGACGAACCCCACCCGCAACGGCGCGGGACGGAGCTCGATGAGACCGTCGTCCGGCGCGTCGTTGTCGTTGACGGCCGCCAGCGGCGGCGCGTCGTCGGGGAGGTCGACACCGTTGGGGACGATCTCGATCTTGGCGGCGGGAGCGCCGTCGGCGATCTGCTTGACGCGGTTGACCTCGGAGAGCGTCACGATGCGCCCGGACTGGGCGTACGCGAGGCGGGACAGCGCGCGGAAGAATCCCGACCAGATCTTGCGCAGCGGCGAGACGTGCGGCGCCCAGGTGGCCGTGCGCAGGCCGAAGCCGCCGTCGTCGGTCTCCGCCGCATCGCGGATCCAGTCGGCGCGCGCCAGCTCCATCTCGCGCTCGCGGGCGTAGATGCCGTGCTCGGTGAGGGCCAGCGGGCGTTGTGTCCGCCGGCTCCAGACGGCAGCCAACAGGCCCGCGTACCCGGTGGCGATCGCGTGGTAGCAGGCCGCCGGCACGACCGGTGCGGCGAGGAGCCGCAGCATCGGGACGTGAATGGCGCGGAAGTGCCAGAAGAGATCGAGGAACGGGGCCTCGGCCGCGGCGCGATCGGAGAGATCCGTCAGCAGGTCGAAGCTGGCGCGACCGTAGAGCAGCTCGTCGAGGGTGAGATCGTCGGTGGCCAGGTCGTCGAGGATGCTCTGCTGCGCCTCCGAGTCGCCGTCGCCATCGAGGTGCATCCGGCGCAGGCCGGCCAGCACGCGCGACGGCTGCGGGCGGGTGTCGACGCGTCGTTCGCAGCTCGCGGATCTGTTCGCGCAGATCGGCGCGCGCGGCGCCATCGAGCGGGGGCCGGGCCGTCTCCTGACAGAAGACCCGGTGCAGGCCCACGACGTTGTCGGGAAGCTGGAAGCGCGGCTCGCCGTAAGCCGCCGGGTGCGACCCGACGTTGAGCACGGCGAAGCGCAGCTCCGGATGGCCGAGGATGATGTCGTGGACCCAGGACGACACGCCGCCCGAGACGAAGGGATAGGTCCCTTCCACCAGCAAACAGACGTCAGCTTCAGGGCTTTTCAACCGGGACCTCGCGGGTGCTGGAGGGTGGAGGGACCTGCACGACGCCGACGGTGACGCCCGCACCGCCGGTCGCGCCGCGCATGTGCAGACCCGAGAGACGCCGCGCGGCCGACAGGCGGCGCCTGACGAACGATGGCGGCGACGCCGGGTGGTAGCTGGCCAGCACGGAGGCGCTCTCCCAGGGGAGCGCGTGCGTCGCCATCACCGCCTCGTCGCGCAGGGCGAGCAGCATCTCCATCTCCGCGGGCTCGATCTTCTCCACCGACTTGGCCGCCAACACGGGCTCGCTCCCGGCCTCCCCATCGGCCACGATCACCTGGTCGATCGCCTCCAGCGCCGCGTCCGGGTGCAACACGGCCAGCTCCAGCCGCGCGCGGCCGATGGCGATGGCCGCCGCCCGCTCCGGCTCGGCCGTGAGCGCGGCGGAGAAGTACCCGCGCGCTTCGTGCGCCAGCGTGGGGAGAAGCGCCGTCTCGGCCAACCCCGCCTCGATTGCGTCCGTGGCGAGCTCGGCCGCCGCCAGCGCCTCGCCGGGGGCCGACGGGTTCTCCGCCAGCGCCTTCCGATGCTCGTCCATCCGCGCTTCGAACGACGCCGTCATCTCCTCGATCGCCAGCGCCGACTCCACCGCCAGATCGGGATTGGCGGCGCCGAGCGCCCAGCGCAGCAGGGCCACCGACCCCGCGTCGGCGCGCAGCGCGAGCGTGGCGATGATGGCCCGCCGCTCGTCGATGCTCCCGGCCAGCAGCGCCTCGCAGGTGGGGAGCGCCTCGCCCAGGCTGCGCAGCTCCTCCGCGCGCGGCGCCTCGGCGGCCACCGGCACCGCAGTGGGATCGGCCTCGACCAGCTCACCCTGCCCCGCCGTCCCCAGCGAGAGGGCGGCCAGCGGGGCCCCGAAGACCGGAATGGAGAAGGCGTACGCCGCCCCCAGCAGGCGCTCACTCGGCGGCAGCGCCGGCGCGACGACGATGGGAACCAGTGCCGCCAGGTGCAGCGCCGCCGAGAGCAAGCGAACCGGCGAGGGCGCGTGGCCGAAGAGCAGCAGCACGGCCGTGAGATCGATGAGCACGGCCGAAACCCAGGGGATCACCGGCAACGGCCGGCTGCGCGCAACCGCCGCATCGACCACCGTCGCGCGCGGGCCGGCGCCGTTCGCTCCGCGGCGGCTAGACATTGACGGACGACCCACTGGAGCGATCGCCCCGTTCGAGACTGCGGCGGGCACGGGCGCGCGCGAACGCGGTCGCCAACCACTCGGCGACCACCGCCAGATCGCGCAACGCCGCGGCGCCGACCCGCGTCACCCCGCGCACCGTGAGCACGCCGACGGTGTCGTCGCCGACGATGATGGGCGCCGCCAGATCGCTGTCACCTGGCCCCGCGCCCGGCAGATCGACCGCGCGGACCGGCTCGCCGCTGCGCAATGCTTCGAGCACGGTGGCGTCGCTGTCGCCCGGCCCGGGCGCGGACCAGGCGCCCGTGGTGGCCACGAGGGTGAGCACGTCGCTCGACCCGCCGCCGGTGGGTGGCGTCTGGACCGCCCCCGCGCGCGCCCCCAGCCGCGCCACCACCAGCGCCAGCGCCGCCTCGGAGGCGGTGCTCACGTCGCCGCCGTCGATCCGTCGCGCCACGTCGCGCAGGAAGGTGAGCGCCAGATCGAGACGATCGTTGCGCGCGCGCAGGGCCAGCGCGGCCCGGCGAAGCTCCCCCAGCGCGGCCGCCTCGTGAGTGGCCTTCCCTGCCAGCAGATCGCGCTGCTGTTCAAGATCCTGCGCGCGCCGTTCGTGCACGGAAGCGATCCAGCTGACCACGAGCGCGGCGGCCAGCGCCCCCAGCTCGGAGGGTCGCGCCAGCTCCGTCAGCACGCGCGCCGGCGCTGCCCGCCAGGGCACCGCCAGCAGCGCGAGCGCCCCCCAGGCGACCGGCACCGACGTGACCAGGCCCCGCGCGCCGTAGCGCGCAGCGAGCGCCATCACGACCAGCCAGACCGGATGCGGACGCAAAAATCCCCAGCCGAGGTGAGGCGCGGGTGCCGCCACCGCAACCGCCGCGAGCACCATCGCCGTCGCGACGCCCGCCTCGATCACCAGGCGCCGGCTAGAGATCTGCATGAAAGGCGACCCATCCAATCTGGAGCGTGCCGGGAATCCCGGTCGTGGCGCTCTGGTGTGTGTAGTCGTAGCTGACCGTCAGGCGTGTCGACCAGGACGCGGCGACGACGATGGCGCCGCCGGCCTGAGCCAGCAGCTGATTCTGGATGTTGTCGTAGCCGATCCCGCCCCGCAGCTCGACGCCGGTGCGCCCGCCCCAGAGCGCCTTGCGAAGGATGAAGGTGCCGTTGTCGATCGAGTCGCGCGGGTAAAGGGCGATGCGAAAGTTGGGCGAGAGGTTGGCGAAGTTCTCGTAGTGCCGGTAGGCCAGCACGCCGGCGTCGTTGAGCGCGATGCGCCGGACCATCTTTTCGTCGAGCGTCTCGCCGCGCACGACACGCGTCGAGTCGCTCCAGAGGTTGAAGTCGACCCCCGCCCAGGTCAGCAGCTGGTTGGCGGTCGGCGTCGGGTCGCCGTCCTCCAGCGGCCGCAGGCTGAGCCGGCGGACCAGGGCGCCGCTGTCGACGAGGAGGACGCGGCTGATCGGAAAAAGATAGAGGTGTGCGATCGCGCCGGTCTGCGTGCCGCCCTCGTGGATGGTGACCGGCGCGTCGTTCCACTGCTCGTTGACGTCGATGTGCAGGTTCACCTGCACGTAGCGCGAGACGGGCGCGTCGAGCTCGGTCTGGCCGCCGAAGGCGAGCTGTCGGGCCGGACCGTAGAGCTGGTCGCCGGCGGAGTCGTCGCCGCTGGTCGTGGAGAACCGGGTGTCGGCGCCGAGGAGCAGCGACGCCCCCGAACGGCGGCCGAACATGGCGTAGCCGCCGAGCCCGGTGACCGAGCCGGTCTCGCGCAACACGTTCGAGCCGACGACCTGATTGGCGGACCAGTCGGTCGACGTGTCACGCCAGAAGAGCAGGCCGGCCTGATGACGGAGCCCGAACGGCAGCGCGGCGCCGGCCTGCACCCGCCAGTCCCAGGCCTGTGGATCGGAACGGACCCAGCCGCCGCCAGACAGCTCCGGCGTCACGCGGAAGTGCATCCGATCGTAGGAGGTGCGGAGCGTGTTGTCGGCGCCACCGCCGTCACCCAGCGCGGCGTGGTATTCCAGGCTGGCAGCGCGATAGTTGGCCGCGCGCTCGAGCGCCCGTCCATAGTCACGCTGGTTCTCGGCGGTCGGATGATCTTCGACGAGACTGCGGCGCACCGTGAGCTCGCCGTCGAGGTCCCCGTCGGCCTCCAGCGCCCAGGCCAGCATCTGCCGCCCGCGCACGTTCTTGGGATCGAGCGCCAGGTAGCGGTGCAGAACGCGGGCGCCCCCCTCCCAGTCTTTGTTGAGAAGGTGTGCGTCGGCCTGATTCAAGGAGACCTCCTCGTCGAACTTGGGCGGGGGCGGCTGCATC
Source organism: uncultured Pseudomonadota bacterium (assembly GCA_963819375.1). Classification (GTDB taxonomy): domain Bacteria; phylum Myxococcota_A; class Polyangia; order Fen-1088; family Fen-1088; genus JADGRB01. The sequence continues at coordinate 110,077 of CAWFVU010000003.1, forward strand.
GTCTCGTAGAGGCGATCGGAGAGGACCACGTAGCCGCGACGGGCGTAGATGCGGGCCAGCCAGAGCTTCGCCATTCGCTCCTCGGGGTTGGGCCCGATCTCCAGCTCCGCGATGCGATGCTCGCGAAACGCCTGCTCGTCGCGCCCCAAGGTGAAGAGCGCCTCGCCGCGCAGGTAGTGCAGCTCGGGATCCGGTTTGTGGCCCTCGAAGTGGTGCGCCTTCTCTAATGCCTCGGCCGCGTACTCGAACTGGCCGGCCGCCGACGCCGCGCGTCCCGCGTCTCGCTCGGCCGGCCCGTCATGCGGGAGCGCCTTCAATATCTCCTCGAACTGGCGCCGCGCGCGATCGAGATCGCCGTGCGACAGCGTCTCGGTCGCCTGCTTTCGCTCCTGCTCGACCCGCTGCGCCTCCTCCGGAGGCAGCGGTTTGACGGCAGAGAATCCGTCATCCTCTTGTGCGGCGGCGCCTGAAATCAAAACCAGATAGAGCGCGCTGGCGATGAAGGCGGCGGCCGCGACTCGACTCGCCCACGCTGTTCCCCCTCTGCCGGCGGCCGCCACGTGCCGGAACTTTGCAACTGCCATGCCCACGTCCGGCGGTCCGCACGCTGGAACATGTGCGTGCTTCAACATCGTCGATTACGGCTGCGTAACGCTCCAATGGCTGAGAGTTACCCGTAACTCGACGGTAGGGAGGTCGCCTTGACAGCAAAGCGGTCGACCCTAACTTCCAAACCGTTCGACTCAACCAGAGGAGAAAAATCATGCGCAAGTTGCATCAGGGTGGAATGTTCGTGTTGGCGTTGGCGCTCGCAGCTCCCAGCTTCGTGGCGGCGCGATCGGCGGTGGCGAAGACCGCGGCGGCCAGCAGCGACGACACGGCGGCGGCCGGAATGTCCAAGGAGGATCAGGACAAGCTGAAGGAGCACAACAAGCTCCGCACCGAGATCAAGAAGGTGAAGTACCCGGCGGCGAAGGCGACCATCGTGTCCCATGTCAAAGGGATCAAGCCCGACGACAAGAAGTGGTTCGACCAGACGCTCCCCGACAAGACGTACACCTCGTCGGAGGAGGTCTTCTCGGCGCTCGGCTGGGAGACGGCCGCTCCTGCGGCCGCGAAGTGATCGCCACCGTCCAGGGCGCGTGAGCTTTCGCAGCGACCGGCGGGGCCTCACAGCCTCGCCTTTGCTGTTCGCCCTTCTGTCGGCGCTGGTGTCGATGTCATCCGCCGCGTGCGGTCACTCTCCGTCGGCGAGCGGCGCCGATCTGGCGCGTGTGCGTCGCTGGTGGATCTTGATCGGCGCCTCGCCGGTGCTGGAGGGGGTCGACTGGCACCAGGCAGCGCGCGACACGCAGCTGGTGGTGCTGGGGGGCGACCCGCAGATCCCGCCGGGGAACTTCCCACGCGACACGGTGCGCCTCGGCTATCTCAGCGTCGGCGAGGCGGATCCCCGTCGCCCTTACTGGAACGAGGTGCGCGGCGCGCCGTTCCTGGTCGAGCCCGATCCCGCCTGGCCCGAAAACGTCCGGGTCGATGTGCGCGATCGCCGCTGGCAAGAGATCTTGCTGACGCGCGAGATCCCCCGGCTCCTGGATCAAGGATTCGACGGTTTGATGGTCGACACGATCGACACGGCGCCCTATCTCGAAGCCAAGGACCCGGTGCGCTTCGCCGGCTCGCGCCAGGCGCTGCGCGATTTTTTGGGGCAGATCCGGACCCGGTTTCCCCGCGCGGCGCTGGTCGCCAATGGGACCACCGCCCTGGCCGATGCGGCGCCCTTCGTGGACGGTTTCGTGGTGGAGGGGGTCTTCGCGACCTATGACTTCGGCCGGCGCCTCTACCGTGAGACGACGGCCCAGGAACGCGAATGGAAGCTGGCCCGGATCGCCGACGCGATCGCCGTCGCGCGCCGTCCGGTCTTCACGATCGACTACGCCGACGTGGGGGACATGGCTCTGGCGCGCTGGGCGGAGAGCGCGGCGACCGAGCGCGGCTTCAAGTCCTACGTGGGCGTGAGGGATCTCAACACGCTCCCCTGACGTCGCTGGACGTGGGGCGCAGCGGTTTCCCTTGCAAGTTTCAATTATTTTTGAATATTTAGAAACATCGTGACCACGGCCGGGTCTATGACAAATATCAGCGCCTTGACCACCGCGGCCGTCTCTCCACCGGCTTCAGCTCCCGGCTCCTCCAAGCCGGTTGGCACGATCGCGTCCGCGGTCGCGCTGGTGGAAGAGGAGATGCGGTCGGTCGAGGCGCGGCTGCGCGAGCGGTTGGAGAGTCCGGTGGGGGCGATCCCCGAGATCGGCGCGCACCTCCTGGGCGCCGGCGGCAAGCGGCTGCGCCCGCTGCTGTCGGTGCTGGCCGCGCGGGCGGCCGGCGCGCCGCTCGAGCACGGCATCGCCGTCGGTTGCGCCGCGGAGCTGATTCACACCGCCACCCTGTACCACGACGACGTCGTCGACGACGGGCGGGTGCGGCGCGGGCGGCCCGCTGCGCGGATGGTGTTCGGCAACGGCCTGGTGGTGCTGGTGGGCGACTTCTGCCTGGCGCGCGCGCTCGAGACGGTCGCGCTGACCGGCTCGCTGCCGATGGTTCGTTCGCTGGCCTCGACGGTGACCGAGATGGCCGAGGGCGAAGTGGCGCAGCTCGAGCGGGCCGGGAACCCCGACGCCTCGGTCGACGAATACTTCCGGGTCATCGATCGCAAGACGGCGTCCCTGATCGCCTGGTGCGCGCGGGTGGGCGGCTCGGTCGACGAGGCGCTGGCCGCGCCGCTCGAGCGTTACGGCCGGGCGCTCGGGCGCGCGTTCCAGATCGCCGACGACGTGCTCGACAGCGCGATCGACGAGGCGACCGCCGGAAAATCGGTCGGGCACGATCTGCAGGAGGGGAAGTTGACGCTGCCGGTGCTGCTGGCCTGCGAGGCCGACCCGGCGCTGGCGCGGCGCGTGCGCGAGCACCTGGGCGAGCAGGGAGTGCCCGCCGGGATCGTCGCCGAGATCTTGGCCGACGTTCGCGCGGCGGGCGGCGTGGAGCGCGCACGCCAGAAGGCCGCTGCCCTGGCCGCCGAGGCCGTGGCCGCCGTCGGTGAGCTGCCCGCCTCGCGTTACCTCGACGGATTGGTCGCGCTCGCCCACGCCTCGGCCGACAGGAGCTCCTGATGTCGACCGCCGCGGCCAAGGCCTCTGCCCAGACGACGACGATGTCGGCTGCGCCCCCGCCGGACAGCTCGACCGAATCCGTCCCCGCGCACTGGGACGATCTCGCCACGTTCGTCCGCTACCTCGAACAGCGGGGCGAGCTCCGGCGCATCACGCAGGAGATCGACCCGGTGCTGGAGATCTCGGCGCTGGCACAGCGGGCCGTCCGCGCCGGCGGGCCCGCGCTGCTGTTCGAACGGGTGAAGGGGTCGCGCTATCCCCTGCTCATCAACAGCTACGCGACGCGCCGGCGCGTCTCCTGGGCGCTGGGCGTCCCCGATCTCGACGAGCACGCGCGCGCCATCTTCGATCTGGTGCGGTCTCAGCCGCCCGTCGGTCTGATGGACAAGGTCCGGATGCTCCCCAAGCTGGCGCGCATCGCCGCCGCCACGCCCAAGACGGTCCGCAACGCCCCCTGTCAGGAGGTGGTGGAGACCGACATCGACCTCGGCAAGCTGCCGGTCTTGACGACCTGGCCGGAAGACGGCGGCCCCTACATCACGCTGCCGATGGTGATCACGCGCGATCCCGACAAGGGGACGCGCAACGTCGGCTGCTACCGGATGCAGGTCTACGACGCGCGCACGACCGGCATGCACTGGCAGCTGCACAAGACCGGGCGCCGCCACATGCGGCGGTACAAGGAGCTCGGCCAGTCGCGCATGCCGGTGGCAGTCGCGCTGGGCGGCGATCCGGTGCTGCCGTACGCCGCGACGGCGCCGCTCCCCGACGGGATCGACGAATTTCTGTTCGCCGGCTTCCTGCGCAGGAAGCCGGTCGAGATGGTGCAGTGCAAGACCATCGACCTGGAGGTCCCGGCGTCGGCGGACTTCGTGCTGGAGGGCTACGTCGACGTCGACGAGCTGCGCAGGGAAGGTCCGTTCGGCGACCACACCGGCTACTACTCCCTGGCCGACGACTATCCGGTGTTTCACCTGACGGCGATCACCCGCCGCGAGTCGCCGATCTACGCGACGACGGTGGTCGGTCCGCCGCCGCAGGAGGACGCCTGGCTGGGCAAGGCCACGGAGCGGCTCTTCTTGCCGCTCCTGCAGATGACCTTCCCCGAGATCATCGACATGAACCTCCCGATCGAGGGGGTGTTCCACAACCTCTGCATCGTGTCGATCAAGAAGGAATACCCGCACCACGCGCGCAAGATCTGCCATTCGCTCTGGGGGATGGGGCAGATGATGTTCGCCAAGTGCATCATCGTCGTCGACGAGGACGTCAACGTGCAGGAGGTGCGCGAGGTCGCCTGGCGCACGCTCAACAACATCGACGCCAAGCGCGACGTCTTCTTCGCCGAGGGGCCGATCGACGTGCTCGACCACGCCTCGAGCGCGTTCGGCTTCGGCGGCAAGCTGGGGGTCGACGCCACCCGCAAGTGGAAGGACGAGGGGTTCACCCGCGAATGGCCCGAGGTCCTCAAGATGGATCCCGCCGTCGACGCCCGGATGGCCGCGCTCATGAAGGAGCTGGGGCTGTGAGCGCCTCGGCGAGCCTGGCCGAAGGGGGCGCGGACGTTCAGGGGATGTTCAACCGCGTGGCGCGCCGCTACGACGCCGCCAACCGGATCATGTCGGGCGGGATCGACGTGGTCTGGCGCAAGAAGGCGATCACGCGCCTGCTGGAGGGGCTCGGCGAGACGCCGCGGATCCTGGACCTGGGGGCGGGCACGCTCGACGGCGCGCTGGAGCTCGCGCGGCGATCAGCCGGAGCGCGCGTGACGGCGGCCGATTTCGCGCGCGAGATGCTGCGCGCCGGACGGCAGAAGCTGGGCAGCGTCGACGGGGGCGCAGAGCGCATCGCCACCCACGCCGCCGACGGGCACCACCTGCCGTATCGGGACGGCGCTTTCGACGGCGCGTTCTCGGCCTTCTGTGTCCGCAACCTGCGCGATCTGCCGCGCGGGCTCGGCGAGCTGCGCCGGGTGGTGCGGCCCGGCGGGCGCGTGGTGATCCTCGAGTTCCTGCGCCCCGAGAAGACCCGCTTCTTCTTCGATCGGATCTGGAACCCGCACGTGCTTCCGCTCATCGGAAGAGCCGTGACCGGGGATCGCGAGGCCTACCGCTACCTGCCCGATTCGATCGCCGCCTTTCGCTCGACCGCCGAGTTCGCGGCGATCATGAACGAGGTCGGGTTCGCGACGGTGGAGACCAGGGCGCTGTTCCCCTCGGGCGTCGCGACGATGGTGGTGGCCTCATGAAGCTGGTCGTCGCCGTCGGTGGCGCGTCCGGATCGGTCTACGCCCGCCGGCTCCTCGACGCGCTGGTGCCGCTGGCGGCGACGGTCGAGGTGGGGCTGGTGTTCACGCACTCCGGCAACGAGGTCTGGAACCACGAGATCGGAGACATTCCGCCCTATCCTTTCAAGCGCTACGGCCTGCGCGACTTCCGCGCGCCGTTCGCCTCGGGCTCGGCCGGTTGGGACGCGATGGTGGTGATCCCCTGCTCGACCGGCGGGCTGGCGCGGATCGCCCACGGCATCTCCGACGATCTGGTGGGGCGCGCCGCCGACGTCATGATGAAGGAGCGCCGCAAGTTGGTGCTGGTCGTGCGGGAGACCCCGCTCTCGACGATCCACCTCGAGAACATGCTGGCCGTCACCCGCGCGGGCGCCGTCGTGCTCCCGGCCGCGCCGTCGTTCTATTCCAAGCCGGCGACGATCGAGGCGGTGCTCGACACGGTGGTCGGCCGCGTGCTCGATCAGCTGGGGCTCCCGAACAAATTGATGCCCCGCTGGGGCGCCGACGAAGCCAAAGGAGAATCGCGATGAGCGTCGAGGCGCGAAGCCTTCCCATGCCCGAGCGAGCGCCCTCGCCCGAGTCGCTCGCCGCGCTCGATCTGTTCGCGCTCGGCCGCCAGGCTTCGGCGGCGCGCGACACGCAGCTCGGGCGGCGCGGAACGTTCATTCGTTCGCGCCAGCTCCTGGCCAGCGGCGGTTGGCGTGGACCGCGCGACGCGGCCGAGTCGACCGTCGACGAGTCGGACCTGGCCGCCCTCGGGGGCCTCCCGGCCCTGCGCGCCGCGGGGATCGATCTCCTCATCGCGCCGCCCGATTCGTCGCATGCCCGCGCCGCGGCCGAGGCGGGTCTGCGCACCCTCCTGCGCGTCCCCTACCGCCTGGGCGAGGACGATCGGGAGCGCCTCGACCGTCTGGCGGCGATCGACCAGGCGACGTACGACGTCTGGGGCGTGATGCCGGCGCCTGTCGGCGAGCCCTACGGCCTCGACTCGCTGCGATTCTTCGCGCTCTGCCGCCTGGCCCTCCCCCGGGTCGCGCATCTGCTGGCGGACGTCGGGGCGCTCGGACCGCGCCTCGCGCAGATGGCCTTCGGCTTCGGCGCCGACGAAATCTTCGCGCCCATCGTCGCCGAGCGCGCGCTCCGCCTCGGCGCCAACGCCCACAACCCGTCATTGACCCGCAAGGAGGCCGCCACCTTGATCCGCGGCGCGGGTCTCGCGCCCTGCGAGCGTTTGACCGACGGAACGATCGAGGAGATGTCCGCGTGACAATCAGCTTCTCTCAGATCCGCGACAAGGTTCGTGCAGCGGAGACGCTGTCGTTCGAGGACGGCGTCGCGCTCTACCAGCACCCGAACCTCATGGAGCTGGGCGCGCTGGCCAACGAGGTCCGCGAGCGGCTGCACGGCGACCGCACCTACTTCAACCGCAACCTGCACATCAACGCCACCAACGTCTGCGAGGCGAGCTGCCGGTTCTGCTCGTTCGCGCGCCTGCAGCCGGGAGATCCGGCCGCCTACACGATGACGCTGGAGGAGGCCTGGGGGAAACTGCGGGCACGGGTCGCGGCGGCCGATCCGATCACCGAGATCCACATCGTCAACGGCCTGCACCCCGGCCTGGCGTTCGATTACTACACCGAGCTGCTGGCCGGCCTGAAGCGGATCCAGCCGAGCATCCACCTCAAGGCCTTCACCGCGGTGGAGATCTTCTACTTCGCCAAGAAGTTCGGGATGTCGATCGAGGCGGTGCTGCAGGCGCTGCGGGCGGCGGGGCTCGATTCGCTCCCCGGCGGCGGCGCCGAGATCTTCGCGCCGCGCGTGCGGAAGAAGATCTGCGACGACAAGAGCGACGCCGACGAATGGCTGGAGGTTCACCGGGTGGCCCACAAGATGGGGCTGCGCTCGAACTGCACCATGCTCTACGGCCACATCGAGACGGCCGAGGAGCGCGTCGACCACATGCTGCGCCTGCGCGCGCTGCAGGAAGAGACCGGCGGCTTCCAGACCTTCATCCCGCTGGCGTTTCACCCGGACGGGAACGCGCTCATGAAGCTGCCGGGGCCGACCGGCGTCGAGGACCTGCGGACTTATGCCGTCGCGCGACTCCTGCTTAACAACATCCCGCACCTCAAGGCCTACTGGATCATGCTGGGGATCAAGACCGCCCAGACCGCGCTCTGGTTCGGCGCCGACGATCTCGACGGCACGGTGCAGGAAGAGCGCATCTATCACATGGCGGGCGCCGCCACGCCGCAGGTGATGCACCCGACCGAGATCATCCGCCTCATCCAGAACGCCGGCCGGACCCCGGTCGAGCGCGACACGCTCTACAACGTCGTCGCCGAAGGAGCGGCGCTGATCCCCGACAAGCCGTTCCGTCGCGATGTTCGCCGCAGCCTGGAGGTCGTCTCGTGAGCGCCCGACAAGAAGCTCCGCATTTCCGCGGTCTCGTTCCTCAATGCCCGGCCCATCACCTACGGCCTCGAGCGTGCGCTTGGGGCCGCGAACGACGGCATCGACCTGTCGTTCGACTTGCCTTCTCGCTGCGCCGAGCGCCTGGCCGACGGCGACGCCGATCTCGGGCTGATCCCCGTCGGCGCCTACGCCGCCAGCACCGAAGAGCTGCGGATCGTCCCCGGCATCGCCATCGCCAGCCACGGCGCGGTTCGCACCGTGCTGCTGGTCGGCGAGGTGCCCTGGGCGGAGATGACGGAGATCGCGCTCGACGGCGCCTCGCGCAGCTCGGCGATGCTGCTCAAGCTGCTCTGCCACGAGCGGGGCCTCACGCCGCAGTTCCGCGAGGTGGCGCACGACGAGGTGCTCGCGGCCGCGCACGGGACGACCGGCGCGCTGGTGATCGGTGACGCCGGCTTCGCCGCCGAGACGCGCTTCCCGAACGTGGAGGATCTGGGCGTCGCCTGGCACACGCTGACCGGGCTCCCCTTCGTCTACGCCGTCTGGGCCGGCCGGCCCGGCGCCGTCGACGCCGAAGCCGTCGCGGCCCTGCAAAAGAGCCTCGGCGACGGACTCGGCGCCCGCCCCATCATCGCCCGCGCCCACGCCGAGGCGCACGGCGGCGATCCGGCCGTCTACGAGTCGTACCTCTCGCAGAACATCCATTACCGGCTGGGGGCCGAGGAGCTCTCCGGCATGGCAGCGTTCTTTTCGCGCGCCCGCGCGGCAGGCCTGGTCGATGGAGCGCCGCGCGCGCGTCTCTATGAGGCCACGGTCGCCGCTTCCAGCGCGCGCGCCACGAACGGCGCCCGTTCAAGGTCGATCGACGCACTCTTGAGCGACGCTGCCGCCGGCGGACGCCTGTCGCCCGAAGAGGCGATGCGCCTCTACGCCGAGGCGCCGGTGCTGGAGCTGGGTGCCGCCGCCGACGCCCGCCGCCGGATGCTCCACCCCGAGGACGTCGTCACCTACATCATCGATCGCAACGTCAACTACACGAACGTCTGCGTCACGCGCTGCAAGTTCTGCAACTTCTACCGCCCGCCCACCAACAAGACCGAGGGCTACGTCCTGTCGCGCGACGAGCTCGGCAAGAAGTTCCAGGAGACGGTCGATCTCGGCGGCGTGCAGATCCTGCTGCAGGGAGGGCTCAACCCGAACCTGCCGATCACCTGGTACGAAGAGCTCTTCCGCTGGATGAAGGCCAACTTCCCGCTGGCCATCCATGGCCTGTCGCCCGAGGAGATCCGCTACATCGCCGAGCTCGAGGGGATGTCGATCCGCAACGTGATCGAGCGGCTCGTTGCAGCCGGCCTCGATTCGATCCCCGGCGGCGGCGCCGAGATCCTCGACGACGAGATCCGCCACGCCATCTCGCCGCTCAAGTGCACCACCGACACCTGGATGGAGGTGATGCGCCAGGCGCACGCGCTCGGCCTGCGCACCACCGCCACGATGGTGTTCGGCTTCGGCGAGGAGCCGCGCCACCTCGTCGGCCACCTCGAGCGGCTGCGCGAGCTGCAAGATAAAACGGCCGGCTTCACCGCCTTCATCTGCTGGCCGTTCCAGGCCGAGGGGACGCGCCTCAAGCTGCGCGACGACACCACGGCGATGCGCTACCTCCGCATCTTCGCGCTGTCGCGCCTCTACCTCGACAACTTCCCCGGACTTCAGGTCTCCTGGCCGACGATGGGCCCCGAGGTCGGCCAGGTCGGCCTGCGCTTCGGCGGCAACGACTTCGGCTCGGCGATGATCGAAGAGAACGTCGTCTCGCAGGCGGGCGCCGTCTTCAAGCTCTCGGCCGAGGACATCGAACGGTACATTCGCGCGGCCGGCTTCGAGCCGCGCCGCCGCAACATGCGCTACGAACGGCTCGCCGCCGCCTGAGCGTCACCATGCGGATCGTCAGCGCGAGCTGGGTCATCCCGATCGATCGCCCGCCGATCTCCGACGGTGGGATCGCGCTCGACGACGGCGGCACCGTACGAATGCTCGGACCGCGCGCCTCGGTGCGCGCTGAATTCTCCGGCGCGCCCGAAGAGCGCGCCGAGGGGGTCCTGCTTCCCGGCCTGGTGAACGCCCACTGCCACCTGGAGCTGTCGGCGCTGGCCGAGGTGGTTCCGGGCGGCGGCGGCTTCATCAATTGGGCGCAGCGGTTCCTGAAAAAGGTCGGCGAGACGCCGCGCGAGTCGCGACGCACGGCGGCCGGGGAAGCGGCAGCCGCCGCCGCGCGTTTCGGCACGGCGGCCATCGGGGACGTCGGAAACTCCCTCGATGCGGCACCCGCGATCGGCGCGGCGGGCATGGGTGGGGTCCTCTTCCACGAGCTGCTCGGCTCGCGCGAGACGAAGACCGGCGACGCGCTCGCCGACGCCGCCCGCGAACGCGCCGAGGTCGCGTCGACCTGGCCGGCCGACCTCGGATACGTGCGCGCGCCGCACGCCCCCTACTCCGTCGGTCCCGAGCTCCTGCGGAGGATCTTCGCCGCAGCGGCCGCCGAGAGGCACGCCACTTCGATCCACATCGCCGAGGACGAGGACGAGGTCTCCTTGCTCCGCGACGGCAGCGGCGCCTGGCCCCCCATGCTGGCCGCCATGGGGATCGACGCGTCGACGCGGGCGCCGGGAAAATCGCCGGTCGATTATCTGGCGTCGCTCGGCGCCTTCGATGGTCCGGCGCCGCCGCTTCTGGTTCACATGGTCTGTGCCGGCGCCGAGGATCGCCGGATCGCCCGCCAGGCTGGCGCGACCGTCGTTCTGTGCCCGCGCTCGAACCTGCACATCGGCGGGCGGCTGGCCGACGTCCCGGCGCTGCTGGAGGACGGCGTCGCGCTGGCGCTCGGCACCGACAGCCTCGCCTCGACGCCCGATCTGTCGCTCTGGGGTGAGATCGCGACGCTGGCGCAGCATTTTCCCTCGGTGCCGGCCGCGCGCTGGCTCGAGGCCGCCACCCGGGGCGGCGCCGACGCGCTCGGCCTGCCCACCCACGGCACCCTGGCGCCGGGTCAGCGCCCCGGTCTCCTCGACGTGCAGGTCGATGATCTCGCGGCACCTCTCGAAGCGCTGGTCCGCCAACCGAACCCCACCTTGCGCTGGATGGCTCACGCATGACCACTGGGGCCAACCTCGATCGCGTGGGGGCGGACGGGCTCCGCCCGGCCGACCCCGTCGCGGGGCGCGGGACCCTCTCAGGGTCCCGGAGGAGCGATCCTGAAATTTGGGCGGATGATCAAGTTCGAGCACACGCTGTTCGCGCTGCCTTTCGCGATGGCTGCCGCCGCCATCGCCGCCCGCGGCCACGGCCTCACGGCCGCCCGCCTGGCAGGCATCGTGATCGCCATGGCCGGCGCACGCACGGCGGCGATGGGCTTCAACCGGATCGTCGACCGGCACATCGACGCCAAGAACCCGCGGACGGCCAGGCGCGAGATCCCCGCCGGCACCATCTCGGTGCGCGCCGCCTGGACGATGACCCTGGTCGCGACGGCCATGTTCGTGGGCGCCGCCGCGGCCCTGGGACCGCTTTGTCTGGCGCTGTCACCGGTGGCGCTGTTCTTTCTCTACGGCTACTCGTTCACCAAGAGGTTCACGTCGCTCTGCCATCTGTTCCTGGGGCTGGCGATCGCCTCTGGGCCAGCCGGCGCCTGGATCGCCGTGCGCGGCGACTTCGGCTGGGCGCCGGGCCTGCTCATGATTGCCGTCGGCGCCTGGATCGCCGGCTTCGATATCCTCTATGCGCTGGCCGACCGGGACTTCGATCGCACGGCTGGCCTGCACTCGATCCCGGCCCGCTTCGGCGTCACCGGTGCGCTGGCGATCTCCGCGCTCTGCCACCTCGTCACCGCCGGCGCGCTGGTGACGCTCTGGTCGGTCGCACACCTCGGCGTCCCCTACCTGACGGGCGTGGTGGTGGTGATCGCCCTGCTCATCTACGAGCACGCCATCGTGCGGCCGAACGATCTTTCTCGGCTCGACGTCGCCTTCTTCAACCTCAACGGTTACGTCTCAATCGCCTTCTTCGTCGCGGCGCTCGTCGACACGCTGGTCCGCTGAGACCCCGGCGCGGCCCGGCGCCACCCCGAAGATCCGCGACCGTCGTTTGGAGTAAACTACCCCGACGATGGCGCGCTTCGTTGAGAAGGGTGGGGGTTTGCTGCTCGTGTTCGCGATTGGGTGCGGCAGCGCCGCCACGGCCGGGAGCGACGCCGGCGGCGGCCACGGAGGGTCGACCGCCACCGGAGGCAAGCTCGGCTCTGGGGGCGCGACCGCCACCGGAGGCAAGCTCGGCTCTGGAGGCGCGACCGGCTCTGGAGGCACGACCGCCACGGGAGGCAAGCTTGGCACCGGGGGCGCGACCGCCACGGGAGGCAAGATCGGCACCGGGGGCGCGACCGGCGGCTCCCGCGACGGGGGCACCGACTCCGCCACGACGGCGGTGTGGCGCCCCTTTAACGACAGCAGCCCCTGGAACACGCCGATCGCCGCCAACCCGAGCATCGACCCGAACTCGGCCACCATGATCGCCGATTTCTCGACCGTCCCCGGTCAGACGTTCCTCTGGATCAACATCCAGAACTACAGCGTTCCACTCTACTTCGTCGATTCGAAGACCACCTCGTCGGTCACGGTCACCGCCTCCCTGGGAGGCACCGGGTTTCGAATGGGTGCCGCCGACGACTCCGTGGCAGGCGGAAAAGGGCCAGCGCCGATCCCCGCGGGCGCCATGCCCAGCGCAGGGAGTGACAAACATCTGGCCATCATCGATCGCGCCCTGGCCATCGAGTGGGGATTCTGGGACGCAGACAACAGCAGCGGCAGCTGGACGGCGGGTGAGGCTTCGACGATGGATCTGTCGGGCGACGGCGTTCGCACCCCCACGAACAACGATCCCTGGTGGGCCGGCCACGGCCCCCGCGCCTGCGGTTTTCCGCTGGTCGCCGGCCTCATCACCGCCGACGAGATTCGCGCCGGCGCCATCGAGCACGCGCTGGTCCTCGCCCATCCGCACATTCGCTCCCGCTACTACACGCCGCCCGCCAGCACCGCGCAAGGAACGACCACCGATGCGATCTCCACGCGCGGAATTCTCTGCGGCGGACGCGTCCAACTCGACCCGACCCTCGACGTGACGACGCTCGGCCTCACCCCCGCGGGCGTCACCATCGCGCGGGCCCTGCAGAAGTATGGCGCGTACCTGGGCGACTATTCGGGCTCCGTCTCGCTCGCCGCCGACGCATCTGCCGCCGCCATGACCTATTGGAACAGCGGCAGCGGTGTCCTCAGCAACTCGGCTGCTGAACCGATCCCGCTCAACCGATTCCGTGTGCTCACGATCGGGACGACCTACGACAACATGAACTAGGCGGTCTGCCCAGGAGCTGCACGCGCGGCGGTGGCGCCACCTGCCCATCGGCACCACCTGCCAGCAGACCTCTGTGTCGTGCGTGTCGTGCGTGTCCTGCGTGTCCTGCGTGTCCTGCGTGTCCTGCGTGTCCTGCGTGTCCGGAGCCTGCGCGGCGCTTCAGATCTTCGTCTGCCGCTAACTCCCGGCGGCGCTCTTGATCGTCAGGCTCTCCGACGGGCGGGCCTGCGGATCGCGTGCCCCTCGTGCAGGGACTCGGCGCGCGCGCCGCGCGTCGAGCGACCAGGGCCCCGGGCCGGCCAGCACCAGAAACAGCGACGTCGTCAGCTGAGCCCACTCGGAACGGATCTCGTGCAATACGGCCCAGAGGCCCACCTTGGGCGGCGAGGCTGGCAGCGCCAGCGGCGAGGTTCCAAGGAAGAGAGAGATCTTCGTCGACAAGATGGCCACCACCATCTCGATCACGAAGCCGAGCGCCACCACGCGCGTCAAGAGGCCCGCCATCATCAGCAGCCCGCCGACGATCTCGAACCCGGCCACAAAGTGGGCTGTGATCTCAGGGAAGGGGAAGCCCAGCTTGGTGAAGCGTCCGACGCCTTGATTGACGTAGACGAGCTTGAGCAGTCCTTCCCAGAAGAACACCGAGCCGGCCATGAGGCGCAGGAAGAGGGTGTAGCGAGCGGCTTTGTCTGTGTCGTTGTGTGTTGTCATACCCGCACAACGCGAAGGGCCCGCGTTCGGTTCCCCACAATCGACCGCTTAGCGTTGGTCGGCGATTCGCCGCGCCAGCGTCTGCAGATCGACGCCGTTGAGATCGGAGGCGAGCGCATAGCCGAGATCGCCCTGCCGCCATAGAACGACGGAGAACCCCCGCGATTGGCGCAGCCGAGGCGCGCTCGGCAGGGTCAGCCCTTCGCCGGGGAAGACGAAGAGCGAGATGGTGTGGAGCTGGCGCTTGTAGACCAGCAGAGCCGCCTTGCGATCCTGGAACAGGGCCACGGCGCCTCCGACCAGGGTGAACTCCTGATCGCCGCCGTAGAGCTGCGGGACGGCGAAGTCGAGCCGGCCGGTGAACCACGGCTTGACCCGGTGGGGGCCGCCGCTCTCGACGTCGACCGGCTGCTCGCGATAGACCACGCGCAGGTGATCGGCGATCGCCTCGGCGACCAGCGGATCCTTGGCCTCGAAGCGCGGCCGCACCACCAGCACCAGCGCCGCGCAGGCCGCCAGCGGCAGCGCGATCAGCGCCGCCCGCCGGGCTCGTCCGGCGGGCGACGGTGGTGCCGCCGGCGGCAACCGAGCGGCCAGCCTTCGCTTGAGCGCCAAGGACGCTGGTCGCTGTGGGAGCGCTTCTTCCAGCAGCTGGTCGAGCGCACGCTCCTCGTCCGAAACGGCGCGGCAGGCGGCGCAGGTCGCGAGGTGCGCCGAGACGAGCGCCGCCCGTGCCGCGTCCAGCCGGCCACGTCCGGCGTCGCGCAACAGCGGTTGCAGCTCGGTGCAGGCCGGCTCAGCGCTCATGGTGCTCCCTCAACAGCTCGCGCAGCGTGGCGCGCGCCCGGAAGAGACGTGACTTCACGGTCCCCGGCGCGCACTCCAGCAGCGTGGCCATCTCCGCCTCGTCGAACCCCTGCAGGTCGAGCAGCACGGCCAGGCGCGCGTCGGGAGTGAGCTTCATGAGCGCCGACTCGATCTCGCGGCCCACGATCTGTTTGAGCTGCCCCTGCCCGAGCTCGTCTTGCACCGGATGGAGACCAGCGGGCGGTTCAGCGTCGGTGGTGTCGAGCCCGCCTTCAGTCCGGCGATCGCGTTGCCGGCGGTAGCTGTCGATGAACAGGTGCTGCAGGATGCGAAACAGCCAGGCCTTGAGGTTGCTCCCCGGGACGAACTGCTCGGCGGCCCCGAGCGCCCGCGCGTAGGTCTCCTGCACCAGGTCGTCCGCCTCTGTCGCGTTGCCGGTGAGATGGTGGGCGAAGTCGTGCAGCGCATCGGCGTGGGCCAGCGCATCGCGCATGAGTCGGGCGCGGCGGGAGGCGTCAGCCCGACCGAACATACGACATCCATAGCATGCTGGTGAAAACGCACGTCTGGACGAACAACGCACGACCCGGGCGTTTGGTTCCCCCAAAACGGCAAGCGCGCCTGCCTGCGTTCGACGGTCGGTCGACGCGATGACATGCTCCACCTGAAGCGTCGCACTCGATCCAAGGAGAATGACTCATGCTCGTCCTCGTCACTGGCGCCACCTCTGGATTCGGCGTCTCGATCGCGCGCCGTTTCGCGGCGGGCGGCCACCGCATCATCGCCGCCGGCCGCCGCACCGAACGGCTCGCCGCGCTGAAGTCCGAGCTGGGGAACGCGGTCGCGCTGACGCTGCCGCTCGATGTGCGGGATCGGACCGGGATCGAACGCGCGATCGCCGAGCTGCCACCAGAGCTGACGGCGATCGACCTGCTGGTCAACAACGCCGGGCTCGCGCGGGGGCTGGAGCCGGCACAGCGGGCTGACCTCGACGACTGGAACGAGATGGTCGACACCAACATCAAGGGGCTGATGACGATGACGCGCGCGGTGCTGCCGGGCATGGTGGCGCGCGATCGAGGACACGTCATCAATCTCGGATCGACGGCGGCCCACTGGCCCTACCCCGGCGCGAACGTCTACGGCGCCACGAAGGCGTTCGTGCATCACTTCTCGCTGAACCTGCGGGCTGACCTCCTCGGGACGAAGGTGCGGGTGACGGTCATCGATCCGGGGATGGTCGGCGGCACCGAGTTCTCGTCGATCCGCTTTCACGGCGACGACGCGCGCGCGGCGAAGGTCTACGATGGCGCGGAGCCGTTGCTGCCGGAGGACGTCGCGGAGACGGTCCACTGGGTCGCCACGCTGCCGGCGCGGGTCAACATCAACACGATCGAGCTGATGCCGGTTGGCCAGGCGTTCGCGGGGCTAACGGTGTCGCGCAAATGAGCCTGCGCTCGCCACCTCAACGATCGGGGAGCGCGCCCAGCACCGCCCACGCCTCGTCGCGGTAGCGCACCTGCCACCCGTCGCCCCTCAGCTGCTCGGTCGCCGGCGACTCGACCGGCAGGATCGCGCAGCGGACACCGTAGCGGGCGAAGGTCTCCCGGTAGGGGCCGCCGTGCTCGATCGAATAGGTCTCACGCATGATCGCCCGCGGATAGGGATCCTGGCGGCTGTCCGAGAAGACCCGTTTCTCCGGGACGAACCAGAGCAACGGACCGCCCTCGGTGTAGCGTCCGAAGACCTGTTCGGGGCAGGCGCGCACGGCCGCCAGCGCGCTGGCGCTGATCGGTTGCCAGCCGAGACCCGGGGATGAGATCTGCCACGCGTAGAGCACGGCGGCCGCTTCGAAGGCGGAGATCCCGATCAGCAACGCCAGGTTCATGCGCGGGTGGTCGGCCGTCTGGGCCGGGGAGCGCCCGTCGCGCCTTCGAAAGCGGAAATCGGCCCCCAGCAACCGGCTGGCGGCGGGAACGGAGATCAGCAAGAAAACGGAGGTGTTGCGGATGGCACGCGCCGCGAGCACCAACAGGAGCAGCGAGGCCACCACCAAGACCAGGTTCCCCCAGGGAATCTGCGAGAGATGCTGCAGGCGGTGGCGGCGCCAAACCAGCAGCCCCAGGAACGCCAGCGCCAGCGCCCAGAAGATGATCCCGAACGGGGCATTGGGCCACGTCGGCTCCCATTCGCGGATCCCGTTTTCGTGAGAGAGCGCCATCGACGTGCCGACGTACCGCCACAGGCCGAAGCCGAGCGGGGTCAGCAGCGTCGCCAGCGCGCACAGAGGCGTCAGCGCCACCAGCGCGCGGGCGCGCCGGCGATCGTGCGCATCGCCCCCGCGGGCCCGCAGCACGGCCAGGCCGGCGACGACGGCGAGCACGGCGATCCCCATCGCCACGGCACCGTGCACGTTCGCCCAGACGACGAAGAGCAATGGGAGCCACCGATGCCGTTCGTGAACCAGGACCCAGAGCAAGAGCGCCAGCGCCAGCGTGCTGACGAGCTGCGGACGCAGGGCCCAGGCGCGCGTCGCGAGCGGCAGGCTGAGCGCGAACAGGAGGAAGCGCGACGCCACCGACCCGACGCAGAGCCGGTAGAGGACCACGCAGGCGCCGACGATGATTGCCGCCGAGCCGAACAGAAGGAGGCGCATCCCTCCCAGGCGATAGAGCGCGTAGGAGAAGGCCTGCCAGAGCCATTCGTGGTCGGGCCAATACCCACCCGCGGCTGTGTACGAGTAGTGCTCGTCGAGCGAGACGTGGAGCGTCCGCCAGATCTCCTGGCCGGCGCGCAGGTGCCAGTAGGTGTCTCCCTGCGCCGGCATCAAACAGGCGAAGACGGCCATGGCGCCGAACAGCAGCCCCACCGTCATCTGGCGGAAGGTCAGCCCGCGCGTCATCCGTCCTGCAACG
Source organism: uncultured Pseudomonadota bacterium (assembly GCA_963819375.1). Classification (GTDB taxonomy): domain Bacteria; phylum Myxococcota_A; class Polyangia; order Fen-1088; family Fen-1088; genus JADGRB01. The sequence continues at coordinate 127,776 of CAWFVU010000003.1, forward strand.
GTATCACTCCCGCGGCGCGTCCGCGTCGGCCGGTCAGCGCTTCGGTGTCCAGCCGGCGATGGGAGAGCCGCTGGCCGGCTCCTTCTTTGCCGATTCCTTCTGAGCAGGCGGCGGCGAGGAGTCGGCGCGCTCGATCACCTTGGGCGGCGGCGCCGAATGCGGGTGGTGAACGTCGAAGGCCGGCTTCTGCTTGGGATCGCAGTTCGGACCGAAGCCGTTCGCGTTGAACTGGTACGAGATCCGGCCGCTGGCCCCGGCGCCGTTCGCCTCGATCTCCACCTCGTGCTCCCCCGCGCGCGACGGCGAGCAGTACGAAAGGAGGTAGAACCGCCGCGACGACGCCTCGATGCGCGCGCCAATCTCGTCGAACCCCTTCTTGACGTCGGCGGGGTTCTGCGAGGCGAAGGTGCCCGAGCGACCGATGCGCGACAGCTGGCTGCGATCGACCTCCTGCCCGGCGCCGATCACGTAGGTCTCGAAGCCGGCGCTGTCGAGCGCGTGGTCGACGTCCTCGGGGCTGGCCCGGTGGGCGCGGTCGGTGCCGTCGGTGAACACCACCAGCGTGCCGAAGCGCAACGGCACGGGCGCGTGTTCCATCTGCTGGGTCAAAAGGCGGATCCCCTCGATGACCGCGCCGTTCAAGTTGGTCGACGGATCGCGCGGGCGCCTCATCGCCAGCGCCGTGACGCCGCCGCGGACGTTCCCGCCGAACGGGACCACGGAGGTCAGGTGCGGGCTGCCGTCGAAGCTGTAGACGGCGACCTTCTGATAGGGCCCGACCCGCTCGCCGAACGAGGAGGCCGCCTCGATCAGCGTCGGCATGTCCCCCGAGTCGACCACGCTGCCGCTCATGTCGACGAGCAGCAGGGTGTAGTGGATCGCGGCGACCTCGGGCTGGAGGATGGTCTGCTTGCTCTCCAGGATCGAGACCGGCTGCTTATCTTCATAGATCTTGAAATCCTGCGGCGTCAGATTGGCGACGGGCTGGCCATTGTGCGTGTCGACCGTAAAGTAGACGGCGACGTTCGATGGTTTCCGCACGGAGGCGTCCACCATCTGCAGCTTCAACCCACACCCAGAGCCGAGAGCGGCGGCGAGCCCACACGAAGCGATGAGAGTTCGAGCTTGTACCGTGCGCATCCGCCCCGCATACCACGAAATGAGAAAAGGAATTAAGCTTCCGTGGCGCACTGCCGACGAGATGACTGCCACAATTCTCGGAACTCGGATCCGAGCCCACTGAAGCCAGGAGCCATGAACCGCCCGACCGTCTTTTTGAGCGCGCTGATCCTCTGCGCCGGCCTCTGCCCTGCCGCCGTGGCCGCCACGTTGCCGGCCGACAAGCTGGCGGAATCCCCGCTGGCGCTGCCGCCGCCCGGCGCGGAGGCGAGCTATCTGGCGAAGCTGCACGCGCACATCCACCGCAGCTTCACCGACAACTTCTTGAGGCTCATCGGGGAGAAGCTCGAGCTCAATAATCCGCTCAACGTCCCCGACCGCATGGCTGAGCTCGACATCGTGATCTCGGCCGACGGACAGCTCCTGTCGACGACCGTCGCGCGCTCGTCCGGGTTCCCCGGCTTCGACGACGCCGTGGTCGAGATCCTGCGCGACGCCGTCCCGTACCCGAAGCCACCGGTCGAGGTTCGCTCCGACGACAACAACCTCCGCCTCCACTGGACGTTCGCGCGCGACCAGCGCCGCTGCTCGGGCGTGAGGGTGACGCGCGCCTATGATCCCGTCGAGATGGCCCTGCCGAAGCTCTTGCACCAGGGGCGGCGCGACGAGGCCCTCAAACGCGTGGCCTTCGCGCGCGGGAACGGCGTGCACGTTGCGCCCCAGCTCACGCTGCTGGCGCTCGACTGGATCAAGGCCGCGCTTCATCAACCGTATGCGACGGTCGCGATGGCGCGCATCCTCGGCGCGCGTGGCGACGCCGACGCCATCACCTGGCTCAAGCTGGCCGTCCTGCGGCCCGATCTGGCGGCCGAAGCCGGCGCCGCGTTGACGGCGCTCAAGATCCCCGTCTGCCCGCTGGTCAAGAACGCCTTCGACAGCCAAAACTGGGCCGACCACCAACCGGCGGCCGTGGCGCTGGCGACCGCTGGCGAAACGGACTGCGTCCCAGGATTGACCAAGCTGCTCGGCAACCCCAAGGCGCACCCCGATTCGCGCGCCGCCGCGGCCGTCGCGCTCGGCAACATCGATGATCCGGCGGCCAAGAAGGCGCTCTCCGAAGCGACCAAAGACAACAACCCGATGGTTCACGGCGCCGCGATGCTGGCGCAGATCCGGCCGGGCGCGGGCCGCCGCGGGGTGATCGCCATGGAGGTTTACCTTCGCGATCCCGCGCCTGACCTGCGGGCAGCGGCGGCGGCGGGCGTCGTGCGCGCCGGGGGCGACACGAACCTGGCCGACCTCTACGTGCTGTTCAAGGACAACGACGCGCGTCCCGCCCTGGCGGCGCTGCGGGAGCTGGAGCGCCTCCACACCGACGAATCGACCAAGCTGGTGGCCCACTTGGTGCGCCGACCGCAGCTGGAGGTCGCCAAGCTCGCCACCGACATCCTCTTCCGGCGCGGCGCGCGCGACAGCTATGGGGTGCTCAAGCCTTACCTCGATCCGAACACCGCCATGCCGATGCGCGGTCGCGCGCTGGTCGTCGCCGACGAGGCCCAGCTGCGGTCCGCCAGCGCCAATCCGGGCCTCGGCATCTGGGTCTACCGCGCCCGCCTCATCCGCGGCGAGCCCGATCTGGCGGCCGACTGGTTCATCGCCTACGGGACCAAGTTGCAGCCCTCGGCCCAGGCCGACGCGATGACGGAGTGGATCGTGCACGCCCCGCCGCCCGGCGCGCCGCCATCCGCGACGGTCAAGGCGGCCCCAGCGCCCGCGCCAGCACCGGGTGCGCCCGCGCCTGCGCCGGCGGCTTCCCCGACGGCGGCGCAAGCCACGCCCTGAACCGCCACACTAGGACGACGGCGTTACCTGAGCGAGCGGCATCGCCGACTTGTCGATGAGCGTCCTGCCGTTGCTGGCGATCACCTTCTTGAACCAGTCGAAGGAATCCTTCGGCACTCGCTTCTGGTTCTCGTAGTCGACGTAGACCAGACCGAAGCGCTGCTTGTAGCCGTCGGCCCACTCGAAGTTGTCGAGCAGCGACCAGGCGTAGTACCCGGTGACCGGCACGCCGTCCTTGATGGCGCGCGCGAGCTCGGCCAGGTAGCGGTGCATGAAGTCGATCCGTTGCGGATCGTGCACCTTTCCGTCGAGGAAGACCTGATCGCGCGTGGCCAGACCGTTCTCGGTGATCGCCACCGGCAGCTTGTAACGGTCGTAGAAGAAGCGCGGCCCCCAGTACATGCAGGCGGGCGTGATCGGCTGCCAGTCGGAGCCGGCGCGCGGATAACCGGGGGGCAGCGGGACTTGCTCCGGCTTGCCGTCGGCGCCGCGCTTGAAGGTGTCGGCCTTGTAGATGTTGAGACCGAGGAAGTCGAGCGGCTGCTTCATCTCGTCGAGGTCGGACGGCTTGAAGAGCGGCATGTCCTTGCCGAACACCTTGACGCCATCCTCGGGGTACTTGCCGAGCAGCACCGGGTCGCTGAACCAGGCGTTGTTCCACTCGCTGCGGTTGCCGACGGCGAAGATCGCCGTGCGCGCCGCCTCGACGTCCTCTGGCTTGTCGCTGGCCGGCTGGGTGATCTGCGCGGCCAGCACGTAGCCGACCTTGGTCCCCTTGGCGTCCTTGGCGCGGGCACGCAGCACCTGCACCGCCTTGGCGTGCGCCCGCATCGCGTTGTGCGCGGCGGTCAGGTACCCGGCCGCGTTCAGCTTGTCGCCGGGCGCGTGCGCGCCGTCGAGGAGACCGAGGCCGATGAAACACTGGGGCTCGTTCATCGTCGCCCAGACCTTGACCCGATCCGAAAACTTGTCGGCCAGGAGGCTGGTGTACTCGGCGAACCAGTCGGCCGAATCGCGATTCAGCCAGCCGCCCTTCTTGTAGAGCGCCTGTGGATAGTCCCAGTGAAAGATCGTGAGCATCGGCTCGATCCCGTGCGCCCCGAGCTCGTCGATGAGGCGGCTGTAAAAGTCGAGCCCCTTCGGGTTGGAGGCGCCGATCCCGTTCGGCAGCACGCGCGGCCAGGAGACGCTGAAGCGATACGACTTGGCGCCCAGCGCCTTGATGAGCGCGACGTCTTCCTTGAACCGGTGGTAGTGGTCGCAGGCGACGTCGCCGGTGTTGCCCTCGAAGATCGCGCCCTTGCGCTTACAAAAGACGTCCCACACCGACGGCCCCTTGCCGTCCTCGGCCGCGGCCCCCTCGACCTGATAGCTGGCCGTCGCGACCCCCCAGGCGAAGTCCTTCGGAAACGGCCCCGCGCCGCCAGCCTTGGCCGCGCCGCTTTTGCTCGCCGCGTGCGCCGCGCTCGCCAGCGCCACGCCGCCCGCCGTGATCCCCAACATCTGCCGCCTGCTCAGGTCGTCTTTGGCCATCCGTCCGCTCCTCATTGAGCCATCGTGACTTTCGAGGGACCCCGCGCCGCGGGAACAGAACCCGCCACTCGACCCTGGTGCCCTCGCCGAGCGGGCACTCTGCCTCACTTCGAGCCAACCGTACACTCACCCCGCTTCGAGAGGATCACCTTCTTCGAGCAGGCGAGGGTAGCGTGGCTCCGCCACGCGGAGCGAGGGAGGTTTGGAGGGACGCGAGCGGCAGCGAGCCGTCCCTCCATCCAGATTGTGGGCGCAGAAAGAATCGAACTTTCAACAAACGGATTAAGAGTCCGCTGCTCTGCCAGTTGAGCTATGCGCCCGAAACGGAAATGGTTCCGGTACTTACGTCATCCCGCGCAGCTTCGTCAACCCCCATCGCGCAGAGGCGCCGGCGCAGGCGAGCCCCCGGGAAGAGCCGCCACGCCGCCTCGCGATCGAGGACGGAGCGGCCATGGTACCATCAGTTTTTCGAGGCCCTGCTCTCGGGCCAGCCCGGAAATGGGGCATCGGTGCGGTGGTATACAGCTTGCTCAGCATTGAGACGATGCGTGGATTGCTGAAGGCCCTGTCGACAATGGCGGTCGTCGCGCTCGCCGCCGCCGGGTGTAGCGGCGCTCCGCTCGGCGGCGGGACAGGTGGAAGCAAGGGGGCCGGCGGCGACGCGCCTCCTTGCACCACGTACACGGGGTGCGGGACCGGTGCGGGCGCCATCAACGGCAGCGGCGGCGCGGCGGGCGGAAACGGCGCGCTCTGCGATCAGCTCGACGCTGCCTACGCCTCTGCCGTGACGGCGGCGCTCGCCTGTACGCCGGGCGCCCCCAACCAGTGCCAGGCCCCCGTCGGTACCTATCCGACGGCGTGCCCGGGCGCTGATTGCAGCGGCCTGGAGTACGTGAATGACGGCACGACCGTCGAGGCCGTGCGGGAAGAGTGGCTCGCCGCGTGCGAGCCCGGGGTCCACTACGGATGTCCTGCCATCGCCTGCGGCTCGCCCGTGCCGCCCACCGCCTGCGTCCCGACGAGCCCGGGCGCGACGACCGGGCTCTGCGTCCCCTACGGGTCCGACGCGGGCGCGGCGCTCGTGCCCGACGGTGGCGAGAGCTGCGATCAGCTCGTCTCCGACTACCAGGCGACGGTGACGGCGGCGCTCGCCTGCACGCCGGGCGCGCCGAACCAGTGCCAGTCCTATGTGGCGACAACGGCCGCCAATACCCCTGACCCTTCGAACTGCGCACCGATGACCGTGGTGAACGACCCCACCAGCGTGAACGCAGCGCTGCAGCGGTGGACCGCTCAGTGCTTCACCGGGGGCCCCATCCTGCTGATCAAGTGCGATCCGCCGACGCAGAAGGCGAGCTGCGTCCCCAACGTCGATGCCGGCGTGCTCACCAGCACCGGCAGTTGCGAGGTCACGGCGCTGGACTGATGGACTCGCGCGCCCGAGGTGAGTCGAACACCTAACCCTCGGCTTCGAAGGCCGATGCTCTATCCAGTTGAGCTACGGGCGCAAAGCTGACGCGATGTTGCCGACGCGCCCCCTGCCCGTCAAGGGTGCGCAGGAGCGACCGGCGCGGGAGTCCTCGCCGCCGGCTTCTTGTTGAGCCTGGGGCGCGGGAGAAACGCCGGGTGCAGCTCGTGAAAGATCTTCTCCTTCGCGAGGTACGGCGCGTTCTTCATGTCGACGTGCGCGATCGCCCGCAGCGTCGTCTCCAGGAGCGAGATGCGGCCGCGAACGGCGTCGTCGCAGGGGGGGACGCCGGCCGGCTGCGGTGTCCGATCGCAGAGCGACATCGCCAGCTCGGCGGCCTCGAAGGCCGGCTCCCCCTCGAAGCGGTCGGCGTAGGCGATGGCCCGGACGTGGTGCAGCCGATAGTCGCTGTCATGAAAACGAAGCGCCGTGGTCGCCGCCGCCAGCGCCCAGTCGGGCCGGTGGCCATCGAGATAGATGTTCGCCAGCTCGAGGCTCGCGGCGACGTCGTCCGGGCGGCCGAGCAGGATCGACTGCAGCTCGGCCACACGCTCGCGTCGCTCGCCGTCGACGTTCAGCGCCGCCTTCACCGTCGCGTCCGGGCGAGGCATGAGGAGAATCGTCGCCAGCAAGATGATGACGATCAGATCGAGGATACGGGTGATACCCATGGCGACGGTCCCATATCTAGCGTGCCGCTGCGACGAAAGCGAGGGCCTCCCGCGCTTCCGCTGGCGCTGCTTCACGGATCGTCGTTCGCCGCCAGGATTCTGGCCCGGCGGGGATAAAAACCCCGACTGGGGAAAAACGCCACGGCCCAAGGGGCGAAACGGGGGCGAAACCTCGATGAAACCGAATGGCACCACAAGTGCTACAGAGACTCTCGGATTTCTCGGGGCCGGGGCGGTTTGCGACAGTCGTCAGCTAGTTTTTTTATTCTCACGACTCACCGAGTTGACCGAGCAAGCGACGCCCGCCGTATCGAACGCTGTTGAACTCAGAAGGATTGAAGGAGGAGCCGGATGATCGTTCTCAAGATGTTGGCCGACGCATTCCACGAAGGCGGATGGGGGATGTGGCCGATTCTGTTCCTGTTGATGATCACGATTTCGATCGTCATCGAGCGCGCGGTGTTCCTGCGCCGCGCCGTCATCGACAAGGAGAAGCTGGTGGCTCTTCTCCGCTCGCAGATCTCTGCGGGCAACATCCAGGGGGCGATCAAGGTCTGCTCCGGCAACTCGACGCCGCTCACGCGGATCGTGCAGTCGGGCCTGATGCGCGCCAACCGTTCGGATGAGGAGATCAACTCGGCCATGGAAGAGGCCGGTCTCCGTGAGCTCCCGCTGCTCGAGAAGCGGACCGGCTACCTGGCCATGCTCGGCAACCTGGCGACCCTCGCGGGCCTCCTCGGGACCATCACCGGCCTCATCAAGGCGTTCGCCGGCGTCGCCGGCGTCGACCCCTCGCAGAAGGCGACCCTGCTCTCCAAGGGGATCTCGGAGGCGATGAACTGCACCGCCTTCGGCCTCACCACCGGCATCGTCGGCCTGGCGGCATTCGCCTGGCTCAACGGCCGCACGCAGAACGCGCTCGACGACATCGCCGAGGTCAAGAAGAACATCTCGAACCTGCTGTTCCAGGCGAAGGCCGCCCTCCACGGGTAACCCCGCCTCCCAAACCTTTTATCCAAACGACCCACGATAAGGAGAACGAAAAAATGTTTTTGATGGAGCACTTTCAAGAAGGCGGCTGGGGCATGTGGCCGATCGTCGTCCTGTTCATCATGACCGTCTACATCTGGATCGATCGCCAGATGTACGTCTCGAAGAGCAAGGTCGACGTCGACAAGCTGATGTCGCTTTTGAAGTCGCAGATCGTCTCGGGGAACATTCAGGGCGCGATCAACACCTGTCAGGCGAGCCCGGCCCCGGTCACCAAGATCATCGCCGCCGGCCTCCGCCGCGCGGGTGGCACCGAGCACGACGTCCAGCAGGGCATGGACGAAGAGGCGCTCCGTGAGCTGCCGAAGCTGGAGAAGCGGACCGGCTACCTGGCGATGCTGGGGAACCTGGCGACGCTCGCCGGCCTCCTCGGGACCATCACCGGTCTCATCAAGGCGTTCGCCGGCGTCGCCGGCGTCGACCCCTCGATGAAGGCGACGATGCTCTCGAAGGGTATCTCGGAGGCGATGAACTGCACCGCCTTCGGCCTCTTCACCGGTATCTTGGGTCTGGCGACCTTCGCCTGGCTCAACGGCCTGACCCAGAGCGTGCTCGACGGCATCAACCAGGCCTCGGTCGAGACGCTGAACCTGGTCGTCGCTGGCCGCACCGGCGGTGGCGAACAGCAGCATCAGCAATACTAAGCCGCTCACTGGAGTCAAAACCACATGAGCGTCTCAGTCGATACCGGAGGCAAGGGCGGAAAAAAATCCGTCAATGCCGACCTGAACCTGGTTCCTTACATCGACCTTCTGACCTGCATGGTGGCGTTCCTCCTCATCACGGCGGTCTGGTCCCAGCTGGCGCGTCTCGAAGCGCACCAGAAGGGGCAAGGCCAAGCGGGTGAGGACACGCCTCCTGAGAAGGTCTTCAAGCTCGTCGTGCTGGTCAACGACAGCGGCTACAACCTGGTCGCCGATCAAGATCAGCAGCCGATCCCCAAGAAGGGGGACGGCTCCTACGACATCGAGAAGCTCGGCGACGAGCTGAAGAAGATCAAGGACACGCACGCCGACAAGACCGACATCCAGGTCGCGTCCGACGACTCGATCAAGTTCGAGGTGTTGGTCAAGACGATGGATGCGGCGCTGACGGCGCGCTTCCCCGATATTTCACTCATCGATTCCGGCGGCGCCGGGATTTAACGGAGCGCGAAAAAGCACCATGCCTATCCATCCTCCACACGCGCACCTCTACAACTCGGTCAACCTCGAGGTGGCGAAAGCCAAGCTCGGGCACGCCGGTCGCAAGAGCCTGTACGCACCGCTCAACCTGGTGGCGTACATCGACATGATGACGATGCTCGTCATCTTCCTGCTGATGTCCTTCTCCGCGACGGGCGAGATCCTGTTCGTGCAGAAGAACATCGTGCTCCCGGACGCCCAGAACTGGACGGACCTCGAGCGCGCGCCGGTCATCGGCGTCAGCAAGGACGTCGTGACGCTCGACGGTTCTCAGGTCGCCACCGCCGACGAGCTCATGAAAGACTCGTCGACCGGCGACTTCAAGATCGCCGATCTGCACGACAAGCTGGTGACCCTGAAGAACAACTACAAGCTCCTTCACCCGAGCGAGGACTTCAACGGGATCGCCATCATCCAATCGGACAAGAACGTCGAGTTCAAGATGCTCAAAAAGATCATGTACTCGTGCGCCGTGGCCGGTTATCAGAACGTCAACTTCGCCATCACCCCCAAGGCCAAGGGCGGCGCTCCGGCGCCTGCGCCCTAGCCTTCTCCGCTCGTCCCATCGAACAAGACACAAACCAGCCGGCCGGCTCTCTCGCGAGAGCCGGCCGTTTGTGTTTTGGGAGTGTCCTCACTGCGGCACCCATGCTCGCGCTTTCGAACAATCCCGCAGTGAGTTACGCTCCATCCGCTCTGTTCCGTAGTTCCTCGTTTGCCGCCCCGTAGTTCCCGCTCCAAGGAGATGCCATGCGCACCCAGCTCACCGCTGCCCTCGCCGCGACTTTGGTTTTCGGAGGCCTCGCTTGCCAAGGAGACCCCAATGACCCGATGACCTGGGCCAAGCAGCTCAAGGATCTGCGCGTCCAGAAGGAAGCGCTCGATCACCTGGCCGACATGGACGTCGAGAAGGCGCGGCCCGGCCGTGCCGGCGCTCATCGATCTCTACAACGACGCCAAGCGGCCCGAGTTCCTCGAGGCGCTGGCCCGCTATCAGGATCCGCGCACCAAGCAGATCATGATCGAGGCGCTCGACTACAACGACGACGACTTCGATCGCGCCACCATCGCCGCCGGCGTGCTCGGCGAGATGAAGGCCCCCGAGGCGGTCGCCCCGCTGATCGCGGCGGTCGAAAAGCCGCTGCCGATCAAGTCGCGCGCCAACAGCACGCGCATCGCCGCGATGCGGGCGCTGGTCAAGATCGGCGACAAGCGCGCCATCCCGACGCTGATGAAGATCCTGACGACGTCGGCCGACGAGCAGGACTTCCTGCTCAACCAGCGCGCCGCGCTGGCGCTCGCTGAGTTCCGCGATCCGCAGGCGATCCCGGCCCTCATCAAGGGGCTCTTCATGACCGGTCGAGGGACGGACATCTTCCAGGAGTGCCGCTTGGCACTCGTTCGGATCGGCGCGCCGGCCGTCGACCCGGTCATTCTGCTCATGCAGGAGAAGAACCCTCAGGTTCAGGAGATGGCGACCCGACTCAAGTTCGAAGAGTTCACGCCCGGCGTGGTCCCCAAGAAGGGCGCCATCATCCTCGGCGACCTGCGGGCCAAGAAGAGCGTCCCCGAGCTGACCGCGCTTCTCCACAAGAAGGCGCGCGGCGACGAGCGGCGCGCCGCCCTCATCTCGCTCGGCTACATCGCGACGCCGACCGCCGTCGAGGCCATCCTGGCGGATCTGAAGGACGCCAAGGTCGACCCCGCCGAGCGCGCCTCGGCCGCGGACGCCCTCTATCTCTCGGGCGATCGCCGCGCGGTGCCGGTCCTCATGGACGTGGCCAAGAACGGCAACGTCAAGAACAGCGAAGGCGAGACCGCGGCCGATCTGCGCGCCAGCGCCGCCATCGCCCTCGCCCGCATCGCTGGTAAAGAGAGCTACGACGCCTTCAAGACGCTGGTCGACAACGAGACGGCCGCCCAGGGCGTGTTCGGCATGGCGCTCGACCGCATGCAGGTCGCCAAGGAGTGCGGCGACAATCTCGCTTGCTACGGCAAGACGCTGAACGACCCCTCATGGACTCGTGCTGAGAAGGCCGCCTTCGCCCTCGCCTTCTCCGGCAACGCCAAGCAGGCGCTCCCGCTGCTCCTCGCATCGATGAAGCCGATCACGATGATGGCCCAGGATCGCTACCCCGTTCACCAGGCGATCCTGTTCGGCCTGGCGCGCCTCGGGACGAAGGACTGCAAGGAGTGCGTCGAGAAGCTCGACGCGCAGATCGCCCGCGACGAGAAGGCGGTCCGCCTCCCCGGCGCGCGCGATCTCCTCGGCGAGACGCGGGTGACGGAAGCGATCATCCAGAACCAGGGTGCCGGCGATCTGGCACCCGCGGCCACCGCGACTGCGACCGTCGCCGATGCCTCCGCCGACATGCCGGCCGGCAAGGGCAAGGGCGGAAAGAAGGCCAAGGCGGCCAAGGGCGGGGGGAAGAAGAAGCGCCACTAGTCCCCTCCCTCGGGGCCTTCGGCCCCTCGGTTCCCCGAGCCCGCCACGCATTCATTTGCCGGCGGGCTCTTCGTTTTATGGGCACCGCTTCGGGCTTCGAAAGCGTGGCCGCAAGTGCTTCGTTGCTCCGCCTCCCGTGCTTCGTCGCGGTGCCGCATGAGGTCGAAGAGAACCCCGCGTCGCGCGGAATCGGGGGCCGCCCGCTCGCTCTCACGCGAGCTTCCGCGCGAGACTTGCGGAGGTGAGCGCCGAGAGCGAACGGGCGACCTCCGATTCCGCACGGCCCGGGGTTCACCTCGAAGCGGGCTTCACTCGAATCGGAGGCGTTCCCGCGGCTGAGGTTGGGCTGGGGACTAAAGAGAGCCGGGGTTCGGGTGCGTGGCCACGACCGTGGTCGTGATGCCGCCCCGGACGTTGAACACACCCGTCACCCGCATCCGCCGCGGTTGCGTGGCGGCGACGAGATCGTTCAGGATTTGATTGGTCACCGCCTCGTGGAACGCCCCTTCGTTCCGGTAGGACCAGAGGTAGAGCTTCCAGGATTTGAGCTCCACGCACAGCGCGTCGGGGACGTAGTCGACGTGGATGACCGCGAAGTCCGGCTGGCCGGTCTTCGGGCAGAGGCAGGTGAACTCCGGGCAATCGAAGCGAATCTCATAGTCGCGCTCCGGGTTCGGGTTGGGGAAGGTCTCCAGTGTTTTGGTGGGCCTGGTGGTCATCGGGCGAAAAAGGATATACGAAACAGCGGACCATGCGGCTCGCGGGAATCGACGTCGACGCGGCGCCCGAGCTGATCTTCCCGATCTTGCTGGCGGCGCTGGTCGTGCTGGCTGGGCTGGCGGCCCGTCTGGCCCGTGGGGCGACGTCGCGCTGGCTCTCCAGCAAGCCCGCCGTCTCGATCCCCGTCGCCTGCGCGGTCGTCATCGGTGGCGTGCTCTGGATCCCCGACATCGGGCTGCCGGGGCGGCTCGGCCGCTGGCTGCAAGGTGCGCTCGACATCGGCTTCGTGCTCGCCTGCGCGCTGGTGGTGTCGCGCGTGGCCGTCGCGGCCGTGACGGAGTACGCCACGCGCAATCCGTCGATGAGCCCGGCGGTCGGGCGTCGCGCGCGTCTCGGTCCGGCTGCTGGTCGGCGCGCTGGCGATCATCACCGCGCTCGAGACGCTGGGGGTGCCGGTCGCGCCGCTGGTGACCACGCTGGGGGTCGGCTCGCTGGCCGTCGCGCTGGCGCTGCAGGAGACGCTGGCGAACTTCTTCGCCGGCCTCTACCTCCTGGCCGACCGCCCGGTGCGGGCGGGCGACTACATCAAGATCAACGACGCCCAGGGGGAAGAGGGCTACGTGGAATCGATAGGCTGGCGGTCGTCGCGGCTGCGAACGCTGAAGAACAACACGGTCATCGTGCCGAATCAAAAGCTGTCGCAGGCGATCCTCACCAACTTTCACCTGCCGGCCGCGCCGGTGGGGATGGCGGTCAACCTGGTCGTCGCGCCGACCGCGGAGCCGACCGCCGTCGAGGCCTGCCTCAACGACGAGCTCAGGCGGGCGGCCGCCGAGCTGCCGTCGCTCATCACCGGCAAGCCGGCCGCGTTCCTCGTCGACGTCACCGACGCGGGCCAGGTCTGGAGCTCCGGACTCCAGGTCGCCAACGTCGAGGCGCAAGGACCGGCGGGACACGAGCTGCGCAAGCGTCTGCTGGCCCGGCTGCGGCGCGAGGGGATCGCGCTCGGTCTGCCGACACGCCTCATCCGCGACAGCGCCTCCGCTCCGGACAAGAAGAACGAGGCGACCGGCGAGACGGCAAGCGCAGGGAAACCCGGACCACCCGCTCCCAGCTCACCGGCGCCCTCTTCCGGCGACCCGAAGCGCTGAATCAAAGCGGCGAAATCGACGGATTTGACTCGTTGACAGCGGGAAGAGAGCCAAGCTAACCTCCTGCCTCGTTTCGTCTTTTCAGCTGTTGGATGATGACCCTGCGGACCCCCTCCCGCGTCTCTTTCCCCGCTGTCAGTGCCGCCCTGGCCTTCGTGCTGGCGTTCGCTGGCGGTGTCTCTGCGTGGGCGGGGACACTCAAGGGGTCGGTCAAGCTCCCGGAGTCCTCCCGGTCGAGCCGCCTCTACCAGGGCTACTGGCGCCTCGAGAACGGGAACGTCCCGGTCCAGAACAGCGGCGGCGCCAAGCTGGAGACCGCGGTCGTGCTCCAGAACGTGAACGGCGCGCACCCGCCGCCCGCCCGGACCGTCACGGTCGAGATCGGCGGCCTCGACGCGCATCCGCGGATGGTGATCACCGGCCCCGGCTCGGTCATCGAGATCAAGAACACCGGTAAGGTCCGGCTCGACCTGTCGACCCCCGAGACGCCGTCGGTGATGCCGCTCGAGCAGCTGCCGCCGGGCGCCACCCGGCGCGCCAAGTTCGACGCCATCGGCGGGTACGCCATTCACGACTCCGAGTACCCGCACATCATGATCTCGGTGATCATCGTCGATTCGCCGTTCTTCGCGACGGCGGACGAAAAGGGGAGCTTCTCGATCGCCGGCGTCCCCGACGGCAAGGTGCACCTCAAGGTCTGGGCCCGCGGACGGTGGGCGGCCGAGCAGGAGGTCGACGCCGGCTCGAAGGAAGAGGTGACCGTGAAGGTCGCGGCGCCCGGCCAAAAAGAGGCTGAAAAAGAAGCCGAAAAAGAAGCGGCGGAGTAGATGTTCCTTTCGAAGATCTGGTTCATCCTGATCGCCCTCGTCTCCGCCGTGGCCGGGACGTTCGCGCTGGTCGCGCCCCGCCCCGCCGTACAGAAGCTGGCGGCGCTGGAGGGACAGCGGCTCGATCGCGCGCAGTACGCGGCCGAGCAGATGTTCAAGGTCGACGCGCACAAGTGGATCGATCGCGTCTCCAAGCTCGGGCGTGACGCGATCCTCTCGGAGTCTCTCGACGCCGCCTCGCGCGGCTCGGGCGAGTACACCGTCATTCACCGCACCATCCAGGATCGCTTCCGGACGCTGATCCCCGACCTGGCGACGGGCGGCATCGACGAGATCGTCGCCCTCGACAACAAGGGGCGCGTCATCGCCCGCGTGGGCGGCAGCAACGAGAAGGAGTACGGCGACTACATCGGCGGCGTCGAGGTGGTGGCCGACGCGCTCCGGGGTTACCTCTCCGACGACGTCTGGGGCGTGGGCGGCACGCTCGAACGGGTCGCCGGCGCACCGGTGCTGTCGAAGGGGAAGGATCGAATCGTCGGCGCGATCTATGTCGGGGCCGAGACCGGCCCCGGCCTGGTCGAGCGCCTCAAGAAGAACCTCGACGTCGACGTCGCGCTGCTCTTGCGGGGCAAGGTGATCGCCAGCTCGCGCCCGGCAGGCGAGCTGGACGCGCTCCCCGAGATGGTCACTCAGCATGTCTCCGAGATCGCCGAGCTCAAGCGCACGCCGGCGCTGCCCCTGACCGTCGGGCAGGACAAGCTGCTCGCCGTCGCTGCCCCGTTCCCCGGTCAGGCGGGCGAGCAGCAGGCCTACTATGCGCTGCTCGGCATGCAGCCGGCCAAGACCGACCTCGGAGCGCTGCTCTCCAACGTCAGCTCGAATGATCTCAAGTGGGGGAACTTCCCCTGGGTGCCGCTGGCGCTGGTGACCTTCGCCATGATCGCCGTCGGCCTCATCCTGCAGCGGGTGGAGGTCGAGGCGCCGCTCGGCAGGCTCCGGCGGGAGCTGCAGAAGCTGGCGGCCGGCGACCTGCAGAAGATCGACGACCACAAGTACGGCGGCAAGTACGGCGGCCTCGCCCGTGACGTGAACGCGGCGGTCGAGCGCTTCACCCACGCGCCGGGCGCCCGTTCGGAGATGGCCGGCAAGGACCTGAACGCCATCCTCGGCCCCTCGGGAGGGAGCACCTTCGACCTGCCGTCGGCCGGGTCGGCCTTCTCGGGTTCGACGCCCGCGCCCGCGTTCGCGCCGCCGGCTGCGCCGTCGTTCTCATCGCCGACCGCGCCGGGGTTCCCGCCGCCCCCGCCGCCCGGAGGTTTCGCGCCGCCGCCGCTGCCGTCCTTCGCGCCGCCGCCCGCCCCGTCGTTCTCGGCGCCGTCGCTGCCGCAACCTTTCTCGGCCGCCGGCCTGGGAAGCAGCTCCCCCTCCCTCCCTCTCCCCTCTTCAATCAAGCCGGCCCCCTGGGCGCAGCAGCTGCCGGCCGACGCGATCGACGACGGGAACGGCGACGCCAACCGCCAGATGCCCGAGGGCGAGGCGACGCGCGTCGTCCCCTACGATCTTCAAGAAGAGGAAGACGCCCACTTCCGCCACGTCTTCGACGACTTCGTCGAGACCAAGCGCTCCTGCGGCGAGCCGACGGCCGGCCTCACCCAGGCAAAGTTTCTCCAAAAGCTGCGCGACAACAAGTCTGCCCTGGTTGCCAAGCACGCCTGCCGCACCGTCCGCTTCTCCGTCTACGTCAAGGACGGCAAAGCGGCGCTGCGAGCGACGCCGATCCGCGAATAGGCCCTACTGAAGAAGGAGCTTGTCCGGGCTGGTCTCTTCGCCGGCGGCGGGGGCCTGCTGGGTCGGCGCGGTGCCGTCGAGGAAGACCTCGTCGAGCGTGCCTGACTCCTGCCCCGGCGCCGCCAGGAGGCCGGTCGTCTTGTCGATGCGCTGAACCACCACGCCGGGCGGCTGCACGAAGTCCTTGGTCGGCTTGCCAGCGGTCGCCTTGAGCATGAAGTCGGCCCAGATCGGCGCCGCCGTCTTGCCCCCCGCCTCGCCGCGTCCGAGCTTCTTCATGTCGTCGAAGCCGACCCAGACAGCCGCCAGCAGATCGGGCGTGAAGCCGACGAACCAGGCGTCGCGCTGGCCGTTCGAGGTGCCGGTCTTGCCGGCCACCGGGCGGTGCAGCTTGCCGGCGACCGCGGAGCGCGCCGTCCCTTCGTCGATCACGCTGCGCATGAGCGAGACCATGACGTAGGCGACCTCGGGCGGCAGGCCGGGGATCAGCTGCGGCGGGGCGATCTTCTGATCGCCGACCGCGCTCACGAGCGAAGTCTTGTCGACCTTGGCGGCCTGCCCACCGTCGGCGAACGTGGCGTACACGTTGGCCAGCTCCAGCGGCGTCACCGTCAGCGAGCCGAGGGCCAGCGACAGCCCGATGTCGGGCGCGATCGTCGAGGTGATCCCGACGCGCGTGGCGACCGCGCGCGCCTGATCGAGGCCGACGTCGGACAGCACCTTGATGGCGACGGTGTTGATCGATTCGGCCAGCGCCGTGCGAACGCGGACCGGGCCGCGGAACTCTTCCTTCTCGTAGTTCTGCGGCTTCCAGAGCTGGTAGACCTCGGGCGCGTCGTTGAGGATCGTGGCGGGCGTGATCTTGTGCGCCTCGACCGCCGCCGCGTAGATGATCGGTTTGAAGGCCGACCCCGGCTGCCGCATCGCCCGCAGGCTCCGGTCGTAACCGCCGGGGTGAAAGTCGTAGCCGCCGACCAGCGCCAGGATCTCGTGCGTGGCCGGGTCCATCACCACCATCGCCGCCTGCGGCCCGAGCTCCAGCGCCAGCGGGAACGGGTGCCCCTCCGTGTGCGGGCGATCGGAGGCGAGCCGCACCCGCACCAGGTCGCCGGGCTTGAAACGCTCGCCGATCGACTTCGTCCCCTTGCTGTAGCGGGGCTCGGAGGCGAAATCGACGACGCCTTCCTTGACGCCCACCTTCGCCGCTTCGAGCGCCTCGTCGGAGAGCCCCTTGCGTGGGGGACCGTGCGGCGGCTTGCCGGCGCCCGGCGCCGCACTCTTTTCGGCCTTTGTGCCCTGGGCGTGCTGGCCGGCGCTGGGAGCCTTGACCGCCGCGCGGGCCTCGTTCCCCTTCTCGCGCACGCCCACATCGACGAACAGACGGCCGAGCTTCACGTTGCCAGCCTCGGGCTCCACCCGGGTCACGAGCCCCTCGACGATCTCGACGTCGTTGAGACCGGTCGCGTGCGCCTTCACCAGCTCGACCCGCTTCTTGTCGAGCGCCGGCCCGGTCAGGTGCCCCGACGGTCCGCGGAAACCCTGGCGCGCGTCGAGATCCTCGAGCCCCCGCTCGAGGGACGCGCGCGCCAGCTCCTGGAGATGTCCGTCCAGCGTCGTGCTGACGGTGATGCCGCTCTCGACGGCCGCCTGCTCGCCCATCCGCGCCGAGAGCACGCCCCCGACCACGTCGACCGCCTCCGCCGCGGTACCGCGCGCCGCAGCCGGCTCGCGCGCCAGGCGGATCGGCTCGGCCGCCACCCGATCGGCAGCGGCCTGCTCGATGTAGCCGTGCGCCGCCATCTGTCCCAGGACGTAGCGCTGGCGCGTCTTGGCGGCGTCCGGGTGCTTGCGCGGTGAGAGGCGCTCCGGGCTCTGAGGCAGCCCGGCCAGCAGCGCCGCCTCGGCCAGGTTGATGTCGCGCACCGACTTGCCGAAGAAGTAGCGCGCCGCCTCTTCGCAGCCGTAGCGGCCGTGGCCGTAGTAGATCTGGTTGAGGTAGAGCGCGAGCACCTCCTCCTTCGACAGCTTCTCCGACAGCTGGCGCGCCAGGATGATCTCCTGCACCTTGCGGCGCATCGTCCGCTCCGGCGAGAGGACCAGGTTCTTCACCACCTGCTGCGTGATCGATGAGCCCCCCTGCGCCCGCCGCCCGCGCAGCACGTCCTCGAGGAACGCGCGCACCATGCCGCGGTAGTTCAACCCCCCGTGCTGGAAGTAGTCGGCGTCCTCGGCGGAGACGACGGCGTTGATGAGCAGCTTGGGGATCGCGTCGTAAGGGACGACCGTCCGCTTCTCGCTGCCGAGCTCGCCGATCGGCGCGCCGTTGCGATCGAGGATGCGCGTCAGCTGCTTCGGGCGATAGGTGTCGAGCCGCGACAGGTTGGGGAGCTTGGGATCGCTGCCGTAGTAGCTGAAGAGGCCGACCACCGAGGCGATCGCGGCGAACATCCCCAGCGTGGCGACAGCCGCGCCGATCCGCAGCGCCCGTTTCCAGGGCGGCCTGTCGCCGCGCGAACCACCGCGGCCGAGCGCGCGCGCCTTTGGCTTCGGCGTCGTGCGCTTGCCGGCGGAGCGGCGCGGATCGCGATCTTCGAGCGAGGGGCCGGCCGCCATGCCGGTCAGTCTATCCCCCAGCGGGGGCGGTTCAAGAAACCGCTGCCGCGCGCGCCAAAATGACGTCGGCGCCGCGGACTGACGCGGCATAGAACCGGGCGCGCAGCGCCAGGATGGCGTCGTCGGTGAGGTCGGTGGCGGCGCCGAGCGCGCTGCGGCGGAGCGTCGAGGCCCGCGCGGCGATGAGCGCTGTTGCGACAGAAAGGTTGAGGCTCTGGGTGAGCCCATGCATGGGGATCCCGAACCGGACGTCCGCGGCGGCGATCGCCTCGGCGGTGAGCCCGTCGTGCTCGTTGCCGACCATGACGGCGGCCGGGCGCGAAAAATCGAGCTCGTCGAGCGCGACCGGCGCGCCCGGAACCGCGGCGTAGAGGACGAACCCATCCGCACGCAGACCGGCGACCGCCGCGGCCAGCGTCTTGTGGCGGACGACGTCCAGCCACTTCTCGCACCCTTGGGTCACCGTGCTCGAGTAGCGAAACGGCTCGACCGTCTCGATCACTTCCACCCGCTGGATGCCGAACGCCTCCGCGCTGCGCAGCACCGCCGCGCCGTTGTGCGGATCGTGCAGGTTCTCGATCACCACCCGCAGGCCGCCCAGGCGACTCCCGACCGCCTCGTCGATGCGCAGTCGGCGCTCGTCGAGGAGCAGCGGCCCCAGCTCGGCGCAGACGCGCGCGGGGGAGAATGCGCCCGGCCCGTCGGTCGGCATGCGGCGCACCTTAGCACGGCCGGGGTGTGCGTTTCGCGACGGCTTTGTCGCCGGCGAGCGTGCGAGTTGCAATCTCCAGCCAGGCCGAGGGCCAGAGCGGCGCCTCGATCCGGCAGGCACGAATCATGCGTTACCTCGCGGCATGAAGGACTTGCTCTTCGTCGCGATCACCGTCGGGTTCTTCGCGATCTCATGGTTCTACGTCAGGGCCGCTGAGCGGCTCTAGGAGGCTCTCACGATGTCGCTCGACTACGGACTGGGCGCGATCTTGGCGCTCGTGCTGACCGGCTACCTCTTCTACGCGCTCGTACGCCCCGAGCGGTTCTAACGGCGCGAAAGGGATCACGACATGACGTTCGTAGGGTGGATTCAGGTTCTCGTGTTCTTCGGGCTCATCCTGGCGGTCACGAAGCCCATCGGCGCGTACATGTACCGCGTCTTCGAGGGCGGCGACGCGCCCCTCGGCCGCGCGCTCGGCCGCATCGAGAACGCCTTCTATCGGATGTTCGGCGTCGATCCGCGGCAGGAGCAAGATTGGAAAGCGTACACGTTCGCGCTCTTGGCGTTCAGCGCCTTCGGCGTGATCGTCACCTACGCGATCCAGCGATTGCAGGGTCACCTGCCTCTCAACCCGCAGCATTTCGCCGGCGTGGGACACGACCTCGCCTTCAACACCGCCGCCAGCTTCAGCACCAACACCAACTGGCAGTCGTACAGCGGCGAGTCGACGATGAGCTACCTGACCCAGATGGCGGGTCTGGCCTGGCACAACTTCACCTCGGCCGCGGCCGGCATCTGCGTCGCCCTGGCGGTCGCGCGCGGCTTCACCCGGCGGGGCGGGCCGGGCGGCGGAAAGCAGCTGGGGAACTTCTGGGTCGATCTCAACCGCGGGATCCTCTACGTGCTCCTGCCGCTCAGCTTCATCTTCGCGCTGGTGCTGGTCTCGCAGGGGGTGATCCAGAACCTCAAACCGTACCTCGACGTCACCACCCTGGAAGGCGGGAAGCAGACGCTGGCGCTCGGACCGGTCGCGTCGCAGGAGGCGATCAAGCAGCTCGGCACCAACGGCGGCGGCTTCTTCAACGCCAACTCGGCCCATCCGTTCGAGAACCCGACGCCGTTCACCAACCTCATCTCACTGTTTCTCATCTTCATGATCCCGGCGGGGCTGACCTACACCTACGGCCGGATGGCCAGGGACGCCAAGCAAGGGTGGGCGCTGCTGGCCGCGATGAGCGTGCTGTTCTTCGCCGGCGTCGCCGCCTGCTACCACGCCGAAACCGCCGGGAACAGCGCGTTCGCCGGCCTGCCCATCCACCAGGCGCTCGGCAACATGGAGGGGAAGGAGGCGCGCTTCGGCGTCGCCGCCTCGACGCTGTACGCCACGGTCACCACCGACGCCTCCTGCGGCGCGGTGAACGCCATGCACGACAGCTTCACGCCGCTCGGGGGGCTGGTGCCGATGGTGAACATCGAGCTCGGCGAGGTGATCTTCGGCGGCGTCGGCGCGGGCCTCTACGGAATTCTGGTCTTCGTCGTCCTCGCCGTCTTCATCGCCGGCCTGATGGTCGGGCGCACCCCCGAGTATCTCGGCAAGAAGATCGAGGCGCGCGAGATCCAGCTGGGGATGTTCTACGTGCTGGTCTTCCCGATCATCATCCTCGGCTTTTCGGCCTGGGCGGCCGTCTCGCCGCTCGGGACGTCGTCCTTGAACAACGGCGGCTCCCATGGCCTCTCGGAGATCCTCTACGCCTATTCGAGCGGCGCCGGGAACAACGGCTCCGCGTTCGCCGGCCTCAACGCCAACACGCCCTTCTGGAACATCACCCTCGGCCTCACCATGCTGGCCGGGCGCTTCCTGATGATCATCCCCGCGCTCGGCATCGCCGGGTTGATGGTCGACAAGAAGGTGGTGCCGCCGTCGCTCGGGACGTTCCCCACCAACGGCCCTCTCTTCACCACGCTGCTCGTGATGGTGGTGGTGATCGTCGGGGCGCTCACCTTCTTCCCGGCGCTCTCGCTCGGCCCGATCGTCGAGCACTTCCAGGCCCTGCACGGAAAGGTCTTCTAGTCATGTCCTCCAAAGCACAATCTGTTGGGCTGTTCGATCGCGCGATCCTGCGCCAGGCGGTGGGCGAGAGCTTCCGCAAGCTGTCGCCGCGCATGGTGGCCAAGAACCCGGTCATGTTCGTGGTCGAGGTCGGCAGCGCGCTGACGACCTTGCTGGTGATTCGCGATCTCGTGGTCCACGGGGCCGACCATCCACCGATCTGGTTCACCGGCGCGGTCTCGATCTGGCTCTGGTTCACCGTACTCTTCGCCAACTTCGCCGAGGCGATCGCCGAGGGGCGCGGTCGCGCCCAGGCCGACACGCTCCGCAAGATGCGCAAGGAGACGATGGCCCGCCGGCTCGTCGACGACGGCAAGCACGACGGCCGCGAGGAGGCGGTCCCGTCCTCGCTGCTGCGCAAGGGTGATCTGGTGGTCGTCGAGGCGAATCAGCTGGTCCCCGGCGACGGCGAGATCGTCGAGGGGATCGCCTCCGTCGACGAGTCGGCGATCACCGGCGAGTCGGCGCCTGTCATCCGCGAGAGCGGCGGCGATCGCTCGGCGGTCACCGGCGGCACCAAGGTGCTCTCCGACCGGATCGTGGTCCGGATCGTCAGCGATCCCGGCGAGTCGTTCCTCGACCGCATGATCTCGCTCGTCGAGGGGGCCGCCCGCCAGAAGACGCCCAACGAGATCGCGCTCCACATCCTGCTGGTCGGCCTCACCATCGTCTTCCTGCTCGCCTGCGTGACGCTGGTGCCGCTGGCCAAGTACTCCAGCCTGGCGCTCTCGGCCACGGCGATCGTGGCGCTGCTGGTCTGCCTGATCCCGACCACCATCGGCGGCCTGCTGTCGGCGATCGGCATCGCCGGGATGGACCGCCTGCTCAAGAAGAACGTCATCGCCACCAGCGGGCGCGCGGTCGAGGCGGCCGGCGACGTCGACACGCTGCTGCTCGACAAGACCGGCACCATCACCCACGGCAACCGGATGGCGACCGAGTTCCTGCCGATGCCGGGCGTGCGCCTGGAGGCGCTCGCCGAGGCGGCGCTCTTGGCCAGCCTGGCCGACGAGACGCCCGAGGGGCGCTCGATCGTCACGCTGGCGCACGAGAAGTATTCCTCGGCGGCGCTGGCGACGGCCGTCGCGGAGCAGGGGACCTTCGTGCCGTTCACCGCCCAGACGCGCATGAGCGGTCTCGATCTCGCGGGACGGCAGATTCGCAAAGGGGCCGTCGACTCGATCGGCAAGTACGTCGTCGCCGCGGGCGGCCATGCGCCGGCCGAGATGGCCGAGATCGCCGCCCGCATCGGCGACGGAGGGGGCACCCCGCTGGCCGTCGCCGATGGGGACGTGATCGCTGGGCGTCATTCACCTCAAGGACGTGGTGAAGGCCGGCATCCGCGAGCGCTTCCAGCGCTTCCGCGCCATGGGGATCCGCACCGTCATGATCACCGGCGACAACCCGCGCACCGCCGCCGCCATCGCCCGCGAGGCCGGCGTCGACGACTTCCTGGCCGAAGCGACGCCCGAGGCGAAGATGCGCCTCATCAAGGACGAGCAGGCCAAGGGGAAGCTGGTGGCGATGACCGGCGACGGCACCAACGACGCGCCGGCCCTGGCGCAGGCCGACGTCGGCGTGGCCATGAACAGCGGCACGCAGGCCGCGAAGGAGGCCGGCAACATGGTCGACCTCGACTCGAACCCGACCAAGCTCTTGGAGATCGTCGAGGTCGGCAAGCAGCTGCTGATGACGCGCGGGACGCTGACGACCTTCTCCATCGCCAACGACGTGGCCAAGTACTTCGCCATCCTGCCGGCGCTGTTCATGGTGGTGTTCCCGGAGATCGCGCCGCTCAACGTGATGCACCTGGCGTCGCCCTACTCGGCCATCCTGTCGGCGGTCGTCTTCAACGCTCTCATCATCGTCCTACTCATCCCGCTGGCGCTGCGCGGGGTGCGCTACCGGCCGCTCGGCGCGGCCACCATCCTGCGCCGCTCGCTGCTCATCTACGGCGTCGGCGGCGTCGTCGCGCCGTTCGCCGGCATCAAGCTCATCGATCTCGCGCTCGAAGCGCTCCACCTGGTCTGAGGCTCACCATGCGAAAAGAAATCCTGATCGCTCTCCGCGCCACGCTCGTCACCCTCGTCCTGACGGGCATCCTCTACCCGCTCGCAACCACCGGCGCTGCCGAGGCGCTCTTCGCCGAGCGCGCCAACGGCAGCCTCGCCCACAACGAGGCCGGCCAGGTGGTCGGCTCGTTGCTGCTCGGCCAGACCTTCGCGTCCCCGGCCTACCTCCAGGGGCGCCCCTCGGCGGCCGGCAACAACGGCTACGACGCGACCTCCTCCTCGGGCTCGAACTTCGGGACCACCTCGAAGAAGCTGCGCGACCGCGCGGCCGCCGACGTGGCTCGCCTCGGCAAGGAGAACCCCGCAGCGCCGCTGCCGATCCCGGACGCGCTGGTCACCGCCTCGGCCAGCGGGCTCGACCCCGACCTGCCGCCCGAGGCCGCGCTCTGGCAGGCCCCGCGCATCGCCCGCGCGCGCAACGTGGCCGAGGACCGCGTCCGCACGGTGATCGACAATCGCACCCAGGGGCGCGATCTCGGCTTCCTGGGCGAGCCGCGGGTCAACGTCCTGGAGCTGAATCTGGCGCTGGATCAGCAGTTCGGCCGCCCCTTGCCCCAGCCCGCCACCGCCGTCGTCGGAACGAGGTAGGATTCCCCACTTCATGAGGGGCGCTGATACCAGCTCGGTCGCCGGCGGTCTGCGGATCCTGATCGTCGACGACGAGAAAAACATCCGGGCCACGCTGGCCGTCTGCGTGGAAGGGCTCGGCGCCGAGGCGCTGGCGGTCGGCACCGGCGACGCGGCGCTGGCGGCGATCGGTCGGCAGCCCTACGACCTCGCCTTCGTCGATCTGGCGCTGGGGACCGAGAGCGGCCTCGACCTCGTCCCCAAGCTGCTGGGCGAGGAGGCCAGCCTGGCCATCGTCCTCATCACCGCCTACGGCACCATCGAGACGGCCGTCGAAGCGATGCGCCGGGGCGCCTGGGACTACCTGCCGAAGCCGTTCACGCCGGCGCAGATTCGCCACCTGATCGAGAAGTTCAAGACGCAGCGCCACCTGACCGCCAAGGTCGCCGAGCTCGAGCGGCGCCTGGCCGAGGAGGTCCCCGACGTCGAGATCGCCAGCCGGTCGGCCGCGATGCACGCCGTGCTGGACATGGCGGCGCGGGTCGCCGCCACCGACGCGCCGGTGCTGATCACCGGAGAGAACGGGACCGGCAAGAGCATCCTGGCGCGCGCCATCCACAACCAGAGCCCGCGCGCCGCCGCCCCCTTCGTCGTCACCAACTGCCCGACGCTGTCCGAAGAGCTGCTGGCCAGCGAGCTGTTCGGCCACGTCAGAGGGGCCTTCACCGGCGCCGTCCGCGATCAAGCCGGCCGCGTCGAGGTGGCCGAGGGGGGGACGCTGTTCCTCGACGAGATCGGGGAGATCCCGCCTGCCTTGCAGAGCAAGCTGCTGCGCTTTCTACAAGAAAAGGACTTCGAGCGGGTCGGCGAGACGCGCACCCGTCACGGCAACGTGCGAATCGTCGCCGCCACCAACCGAGATCTGGAGGCCGACGTCAAATCCGGGCGCTTCCGGGAGGATCTGTTCTATCGCCTCAACGTCGTGGAGGTGCGGATGCCGCCGCTGCGCGAGCGGCGTGAGGACATCCTGCCGCTGGCGCGCGCCTTTCTGAGCAGCTTCACCCGGGCGACCCGCCCGATGGCGCCGGAGATCTCGCCCGCCGCGGCGATGGCGCTCGAGCAGCACGACTGGCCGGGCAACGTCCGCGAGCTGCGCAACACCATCGAGCGGATCGCCATCCTCTGGCCGACCTCGGTCGTCGAGCCGGAGGCCCTGCCGAACCGGGTGCCGCGGGCGGCCCAGCGCCGGCCGACGGTCGGCGGCGACTTCACCGTCGACGACGTCGAGCGCGAGCACATCCAGTCGGTGCTGGAGCGGGTCCCCAAGGTCGAGGACGCGGCTACCCTCCTTGGAATCGACGCCTCGACCCTCTGGCGAAAACGCAAGAAGTACGAAGGGACGTAGGCCGTGAGCCGGCCGGGCGAGCTCAATCGCCTCAACAATCGCCCGGAGGACTTCCTGGAGATGCTCCGTCGCGCCAAGCGCGGCCGGCTCAAGCTCTACATCGGGTTCGCGGCCGGCGTCGGCAAGACCTACCGGATGCTGGAGGAGGCGCACGCGCTCAAGCGGCGCGGCGTCGACGTGGTGTTGGGGTTCGTGGAGACGCACGGCCGCGCCGAGACCCAGGCCCTGATTGCGGGGCTCCCGGAGGTTCCGCGCAAGGTGACGCAATACCGCGGCGTCGCCCTGGAAGAGATGGACCTGGATGGCCTCCTCGAACGCCGCCCCGAGATCACCGTGGTCGACGAGATCGCGCACACCAACGTCCCCGGGAGCCGCAACCGGCGCCGTTACCAGGACGTGCTGGCGCTGCTCGACGCCGGGATCAACGTCATCGGCGCCTTCAACATCCAGCACCTCGAGAGCCTCAACGACGTCGTCCAGCGGGTGACCGGCGTGGCGATCCGGGAGACGGTCCCCGACAGCTTCCTCAAGCGGGCCGACCAGGTGGTGAACCTGGACCTGGCGGTCGAGGATCTGATCGAACGGCTGCAGGGGGAAAGATCTACGCCGCCGACAAGATCCCCTGGGCGCTCGAGCACTTCTTCACCGATCGCCACCTGGCCACCCTGCGGGAGCTGGCGCTGCGCGAGGTGGCCGAGAGCCTCGACCGCGGTGACCGCCGCCGGAACGACGAAGCGGAGCGCGCCGCCGGAGAGTCGGCGCGCGGCGCCTCGGGCGGCGGCCTCGGGCGGGTGATGGTCTGCATGTCGTCGTTCCCCACCCGCGCCAGTGCTCTCCTACGCCGGGGCTCGCGCTTCGCCGGCCGGCTCAACACCGACTGGTTCGTGGTCTACGTCGAGACACCGCGCGAGGCGCCGCACCTCATCGACGCGGAGGCGCAGCGCCATCTGCTGGCCAACGCCGAGAGCGCGCGCGAGCTCGGGGCGGAGGTCGTTCACATCAAGGCCGACGACCCGGTCCCCGCCCTGCTCGACTTCGCGCGCTCGCACGGCGTCGGGCAGATCATCGTCGGCCGTTCGCGGGCCGCCTGGTGGCGGCAGCTGCTCGGCCGGACCATCGCCATGCGTCTGGTCAAGGAAGCGGACGGTCTCGACATCCTGATCGCCTCCATCGATGAGGAGCCGGCACGTCCCGCGCCTGGACCGCTCAGGGAGCCGGCACCCAAAGCAGCCACGGCGGACGTCGCCGAGCGGAGCGGCGCGCGGGACACACGACCATGACCTTGCGCGCGAAGATCCTCCTGGCGCAGACGCCGCTCGCCGGAGCGCTCCTCCTCATCGCCATCCTGTCGGCGCTCACCAGCGCGACGCTCGGGCGCAGCGCCGCCTCGATCCTGCAGGACAACTACCGGAGCGTGTTGGCCGCCGAACAGATGAAAGAGGCGCTGGAGCGGATCGACAGCGCCGCCATGTTCATCGTCGCGGGCGAGCGGACGCGCGGCCTCGCCCAGGCCGACCAGCACATCGCTCGCTTCGAGCAGCAGCTGGCGGTCCAGCAGAGCAACATCACCGAGCGGGGCGAGCCGGAAGCGACCACCGTGCTCCGCCACGCCTGGACCAGCTACCGCGCCGCCTACGATCGCTTCGTCACCGGAACGGATCACGGGGCGCTGGAGGCGAGCTATTTCAAGACGATGAACCCGCTCTTCGTCGCCACCAAGGAGGCGGCGAATCGGATCCTCGACCTCAACCAGGACGCGATGGTGCGCAAGCGGGATCAGGCACGCCGCGCCTCCGAGCGTTCCAACGCCCTCATGATCGCCACCGCGCTCTTGGCCTCGCTCATCGGCCTGGTCGCGTCGACGGTGTTGACCAATCGAATCTTGCGACCGCTCTCGGTCCTCGGGCAGACCGCGCGGCGCCTCGGCGAAGGGGACATGGAGGTGCGCGCGAAGGTGAGCCGCCAGGACGAGATCGGCACGCTGGCCCGGGATTTCAACCTGATGGCCGATCGCCTGGCCCAGTACCGCCACAGCTCGCTCGGGGAGCTCCTGCAGGCGCAACAGCAGGCCCAGGCGGCGATCGACAGCCTTCCCGACCCCGTGCTGATCTTCGATCTCGACGGGCGCCTCCTCAGCGGCAACCGCGCCGCCGAGCGCATCCTGCACGTCACCGTCGAGGAATCGACCGGCGAACCGCTGGCCCGCGCCGAGCCCCAAATAAGAGCGGTCGTCGAGCGGGTGCGGCAAAAGGCCCTGTCCGACGAAGCCGGCTACGCGCCGGCCGGCTTCGACGAAGCGGTGCGGGTCTCGGTCTCGAGCAGCGAAGGAAACGATCTCTTCTTGCTGCCGCGCGCCTCGCGCGTCACCACCGAGCAGGGGGGGTTGGTGGGCGTCACCATCATCTTGCAGGACGTGACCCGCGTGCTCCGCTTCGACGAGCTGAAGAACAACCTGGTCGCCACCGTCGCCCACGAGTTCCGGACACCGCTCACGTCGTTGCGCATGGCGGTGCACCTCTGCGCTGAAGAGAGCGTCGGCCCCCTCAACGAAAAGCAGCTCGATCTGATGCAGGCGGCCCGACAGGACACCGAGCGGCTGCAGCAGATCGTCGACGACCTCTTAGATCTGTCGCGCATCCAGTCGGGGCGCATGGAGCTGCACCGCCGTCACGTCAGCGCCGAATCGTTGGTGCGCGAGGCGGTGCTCCCGTTCGGCGCTGCGGCGCGCGACAAGAACGTCACGCTCAAGACCGAGCTCTTTCCGGGCCTGGGCGAGGTCGACGTCGACACCGAGCGGATGCAGCTGGTGCTCGCCAACCTGATCGGCAACGCCGTCCGCTACACGCCCGCCGCCGGAACGGTCGTCGTGCGGGCACGCCCCAGCGACAGCGCGACGGTTCTCGAAGTCGAGGACACCGGCCCCGGCATCCCCAAGCAGTACCAGACCGCCGTGTTCGACAAGTTCTTCCGCATGCCGGGCAGCGGCTCGGGCGGCGCCGGCCTGGGCCTCTACATCGCCAAGGAGATCACCATGGCCCACGGCGCCCGCCTCAGCCTCCAGAGCGAAGCCGGCCACGGGAGCCTGTTCTCCATCGAGCTGCCGACGGCCACCGCGGCTTAGCGTCGGCGGGGTGAAAACGGGCTCGCCGGGGCGGCAGGCGATCGCCCGATCGCCCCGCCGAATCGAGGTTAGACTTCGTCCCCATGCCGTCCGACGACGATCGCCCGACGGGCCCGGCCCGGCCCGACCGCGCTGCGCAGGCGCGGGTGCACGACGCGCGCGAGCGGGCGATCGCGACGCTGTCGGACGGGTTCGCCAATGACGCGCTCGACGTCGACGAGTTCGAACGCCGGGTCACGCTGGCGCACACCTCCGACTCGCCCGAGGAGATCGCCGCGCTCACCTCCGATCTGCCGGTCTCGACGACGGCGCTCGCCAGGGCCACGGTCGCCCTGGCGCCGGCCACCGCCGACGACGGCGTCGCGCCCGAGACGGTCTACGCGATCTTCGGCGGCGTCGATCGGCGCGGGACCTGGAACGTGCCGCGCCGCTGGCGGGTGGTCGCCGCCTTCGGCGGGGCGGAGCTCGATCTGCGCGAGGCGCGCTTTCCGACCGGCGTCATCGATCTCGAGGTCAAGGCCGTCTTCGGCGGCGTGCAAATCATCGTGCCGCCCGGCCTGGCGGTCGAGGTGCACGGCACCGCCATCATGGGCGGCTTCCAGAACGTGAACCGCGCGCCTGCGCAGCCCGATCCCGACGCGCCGCTCCTGCGCATCCGCGGCCTGGCCCTCATGGGGGGCGTCGACATCACCATGCGGCTTCCCGGCGAGAGCGAGCGGCAGGCGCATCGTCGCCGCAAGGTCGAGTCTCGCCAGGAACGGCGCGCGCTGCGCGACGAGCACCGCGCGGACCGGCGCCACCAGCGCGCCCTCGATCGCCTCCGCGACGAGCGTTAGACGACCGTGCACCTGCTTCCGCTGCTCGTTGTCGCGATCGCAGCGGGCGTTCTCTACGCGATCAACCGCCGCCTCGGCGGCCTGCCGGCCACGATCGGCGTGACGGTCTGGGCGCTCCTGGCCTCGCTGGCGCTGGTGGCGGCCGGCGCGCTCGGCTCTCCCGTCCACGACTTCGCGCGCCGGCTCGTGGGGCGGCTGCATTTCCGCGAGACGCTGCTCGACGGGATGCTCTCGCTCCTGCTGTTCGCGGGGGCCCTCGAGGTCGATCTCGACGCGCTCCTCGGCGAAAAGGCGCTGGTCGCCACCCTGGCGACCGCCGGCGTCGCGATCTCGACGGCGGTCGTCGGCGGGCTGACGCTGCTGGTGGCCCGCGTCTGCGGCATCCCGATCGATCTCCGCGAGAGCCTGCTGTTCGGGGCGATCGTCTCGCCGACCGATCCGATCGCCGTCCTCGGCATGCTGCGCACCGCGCGCGCACCGAAGCGCCTCGAGGTCCAGATGGCCGGCGAGTCGCTCTTCAACGACGCGGTCGGCGTGGTGGTCTTCTTCGCCCTGTTCGAAGTCGCCGCCGGCCACACCGTCGGCGCCGCCGCCGTCTCGCTCTCCTTCGTCGAACAGGTGGGCGGCGGCGCGGCGCTCGGCCTCGGCGCCGGGTGGGTCGCCCGCCGGATCCTGCGCACGCTCTGTCGCCCGCCGGTTGGCTTGCTGGTGACGATGGCGCTCGCGCTCGGGCTCGCGCGGCTCGGCGAGCGGCTGCACGCCTCCGGGTACCTGGCCGTCATCATCGCCGGACTCATGTTGGGCGGTCATCGTCTTCCCCCCGCCTTCACAAGTTCTGGGAGCTCGTCGACGAGATTCTCAACGTGGTCCTGTTCACGATGGTCGGGTTCGAGGTCCTCGTCATCCCCTTCACCGCCCGCGTGCTCGGCGCAGGCCTCCTGGCCATCCCGGTCGTGCTGCTCGCCCGCCTCGCCGTCGTCGGTGGAACGCTGGCCCCCTTCGCCCGGCGGTTGAGCCTGCCGCCCGGGTCGATCGCCATCCTCACCTGGGGGGGGCTGCGCGGCGGCCTGGCGATCGCGCTCGCCTTGTCGGTCGGACCGGAGATCTCGGCCGCGCCGATCCTCCTGGCAATGACCTACGTGGTCGTCCTCTTCTCGATCGTCGTGCAGGGGTTGACCTTCAGGCGCCTGCTGCCGCCGCCGACGTGATATCCCCAAGGGAATGCGTAGCTTTGCTTCGATCGTCGCCCTCGGTCTTTCCGGCATCTCCTTCTTGGCCTGCGTGATCCCGCCCGGGCCGGCGACGCTCCCCGCCTCCGGGGCCTCCGGCCAGCCACACGCCAGCGTGACCGCGCCGCGCGTGAAGGGGGAGAACCCGTTCAAGGACGCCTACTGGGTGCTCGACGCCGATTCGAACGCCCGCCGCACCGCGGATCAGTGGCGCAGCTCCCGCCCCGAGGACGCGGCGGCCATGGAGAAGATCGCCGGCCAGCCGGCGGCGGCCTGGATGGGGAACTGGTTTCCGCAGATCGAGACAGCGGTGAAGACCTACGTCTGGAGCCGCAACCGCGGCGGCGGCCTCCCCGTGATGATCCTCTACAACCTCCCCTTCCGCGACTGCGGCGGCTACTCGGCCGGCGGCGCCGGCTCGGCGGCCGGCTATCGCAAGTGGATCGACAACGTCGCGGCCGGGGTCGGGTCGCGCCGCGCCGTGTTCGTGCTCGAGCCCGACGGCCTGCCGCTCATGACCAAGTGCCTCAAACCCGACAAGCAGCAGGAGCGGGTGGCGATGATTCGCTACGCCGTCGAGAAGCTGACCTCGCTGCCGGGCGCCGCCGTCTACATCGACGCCGGCCACTCGGCCTGGGTCCCGGCGGCCGACATGGCGCCGCGCCTCCAGGCGGCGGGGATCGAGCTGGCCGACGGCTTCGCGCTCAACGTTTCCAACTACCAGGCGACGCCCAATCTCCTGAGGTACGGGCACACGCTTTCCGCGCTGCTCGGCGGCAAGCACTTCATCATCGACACCAGCCGCAACGGCAACGGCGCGCCGCAGGGGGTCTCCGGCGACGACGAGCGCGCCTGGTGCAACCCGGATGGGCGCGCCCTCGGCACGCCCCCCACCACCAACACCGGCGATCCGCTGTGCGACGCGTACTACTGGCTCAAGCCACCCGGCGAGTCGGACGGCCGCTGCAACCACGGCCCGGCGGCGGGCAACTGGTGGCCCCAAAAGGCGCTGGAGATGGCCCGCAACGCCAAATGGTGAGAGGCGCGACGGCTACTCGCCGTACCTGAGGCGCTCCAGATCGTCGCCGAGATCGATCTCCTCGACGATGTCGACCACCAGCTCCTGAAACTCCTCCGGCGGCAGCCCGAGCCCCTCGCCGACCGCGCGCAGCTGGGCGTCCTCGGCGAAGTCAATCTCCCCGTCCGAGGCGTGGACCGCGGCCACCAGCTCGATGAGCCGCTTCTTCAACTCCTTCGAGTCCCGGGCGAAGGCGCCGAGGGTCGTGCCGCGATCGAACTTCTTGGGATCGAACTCGTCGATCCGGAAGTCGAGATCCATCGGCAGCGTCTGCACGTCCAGGATTTCGCGCAGGAGCCGCTTGACCGCCATCTTCTCCTCACCTTCGAGGTGGTCGTCCGCATAAGCGGCGTCCATGAGGAGGTCGGCCAGAAGGGGCAGTCGATCCGGGAGTTGGTCTTTCAGGCTCATCTCGCGATCTCCTGCCGCCCGGGCTCCGCTGTCAAGCAGGCGCGGCCCCGCTCAAGTCCCGGCGGAGCCCGTCGATGCAGAGGTCATGGCCCGAGCTCTCATCGCCCTCCTGCTGCTGGCGATCCCGTTCGTCACCTCGGTCGTCCTCGGTCGTCGCGCCGGGCATCCGGACGTGGGTCCCTCCACCAGCACCTAGCCGCCGCTCCACGCGATACTTGGCCCTCTGTAGACGAGAGGCCACCGTCGGCCGCTACGCGGTGCGGCGGAGCCCGTCCGAACGTCGTTGGCAAAGCGCCCGATAGGCGCTAATGTAGGTGTGCGATGGACCCCGCGCCCGGCACTGCCAGCACTGACGCCCAGGCTACTGCGCTATCCAATTCGTGGGCCGCCTGGGACAACTATTACAAGCAGGCCTCTCGAAGACGGCGGGCATCGGGCGGTGGCCGGCAGCTCCGCGAAGAGAAGCGGCGCCGGCGCATCCGCGAGCGGGTCGGTCTGGCAATCTCGGCGGCCGTCGTCGGCGGCTTGACGCTGATCTTTTATCTCGTCCTCACCCGCTAGGAGGGCTTCACCCGCCGAGCGCGACGGCCAACGCGTCCGCCAGCTCGCGGAACGCCGAGGCCCGGTGCGAGAGGCGGTTTTTCTCTGGGAGCGGCAGCTCGGCCATCGTACGGCCGACGGTGGGAACGAGGAACAGCGGATCGTAGCCGAAGCCGTCCTGCCCCCGCGGCGCCTCGAGGACCTCGCCCTCACAGGCGCCGTCGCGCACGAGCTCCAGCCCACGCGCGGGGTCGACGAAGACCGCCACGCAGCGGAACCGCGCCGTGCGCCGGGCCGGGGGCACGCCCCGGAGCGCCTCCAGCAGCTTGGCGTTGTTGCTCTGGTCGTCGGCTCCCGGACCGGCGTAGCGGGCCGAGTAGACGCCGGGCGCCCCGTCGAGCGCGTCGACCTCCAGCCCCGAGTCGTCGGCGATGGCGGGCAGGCCGGTCGCGCGCGCGGCCTGGCGGGCCTTGGCGAGCGCGTTCTCCACGAAGGTCACGCCGTCCTCCCGCAGCTCGGCCTCGGGCGCGACGTCGTCGATCGTGCAGAGGTCGAGCTCGAGGTGAGCGAGCAACGGCCCAAGCTCGCGCAGCTTGCCCTTGTTCCGTGTGGCGAGGACGACCCTCACGGCCGCGCGCGTTCGATCGCCTCGCGCTGGCGGGCGAACAGCGTCTTCATCGCCTCGGCCGCCAGCGCCACCAGCGAGCCGTACTGCTCGGCCGAGAACGCCCCCTTCTCTGCGGTGGCCTGGATCTCGACGAACCGACCATCGCCGGTCATCACGAAGTTGCAGTCGACCTCGGCCTCGGAGTCCTCCACGTAGGGGAGATCGACCCGGGCCTCGCCGTCGATGATCCCGGCCGAGATGGCCGCCACCGGCTGGCGGATGGGCTCCTTGCTGGACTCCTTCCCAAGTTTGCCCGCCTTCTGCAGCCGGCGCACCGCCAGCGCGAGCGCCACGTAGCCGCCCGTGATGGCGGCCGTTCGGGTGCCGCCGTCCGCCTGGATGACGTCGCAGTCGATGGTGATCTGACGCGGTCCGAGCGCGCGCGGATCGATCGCCGCCCGCAGCGACCGACCAATGAGGCGCTGGATCTCCTGGCCGCGGCCGCCGCCGGCGCGCCCCGAGCGGGTGTGCGTGGCCCGCGGGAGCATGGCGTACTCGGCCGTCACCCACCCCTTCCCCTTCCCCTCGAGAAAACCCGGAACCTTCTCCTCGACCGAGGCCGTGCAGATCACGTGCGTCTCGCCGAACGCGATCAGCGCCGACCCCTCGGCGTAGCGGTTGAAGTCCGGCGTGATGGTGATGGGGCGCAGCTCGTCCGTTCGTCGTCCGTCAGGTCGCATGGGGCGCGTACTCTACGTCAAGAGACGGACCAGAGAGGGTTGGAAACAGTCTGGCGGATCTCGTTCGCCGCAGGTTTCCAGATGGCGCACATGTCGTGTACGCGCGGCCCTTGTGCGCAGCCGAAAACTCTAGGAATAGCCGCTTTCGAAAGGCATGCTTATCCTGAAGATCTTCCCGGTCGGTCCTGCTAAAAGACCACCGCGAGCTCCAATTCGACCCCGCGAGCCGAATTTGAACAGAGTCATTCCTGCCGACGCCCGAGCCGGTACCACGGTGGGCAAGTACAAGCTGCACGAGATTGTCGGACGCGGCGGGATGGGCGTCGTCTATCGCGGGGAGCACGTCTACATCGGCAAAGAGGTCGCCGTGAAGATCCTCCACGACGGCTACGGCGGCCGCGAGGAGTCGATCAAGCGCTTCCTCCGCGAGGCGCGCGCGGCGAGCCTCATCAACCACCCCAACATCGTCGACATCACCGACTTCGGGAAGTCGAACGACGGGACGGTCTTCTTCGTGATGGAGTTCCTCCACGGGGAGCCGCTGGACGCGCTCATGCAACGCGAGCGGCGCCTGGAGCTGATTCGCGCGATCACCATCGTGAACCAGATCGCCGGCGCGCTCGGGGCCGCGCACGCCAAGGGGATCGTTCACCGCGACCTCAAGCCCGAGAACGTGATGCTCACCAAGCGCGAGGGGCGGCGCGAGCTGATCCGGCAGATCAGCGACGAGTCGGGGCTGCACGTGGTCACCGAGCGCGAGAAGGCGTTCGACTTCGTGAAGATCCTCGACTTCGGCGTGGCCAAGGTGCGCGACCCCAACGTGAGCGAGGCGCGCGTCACGCAGCAGGGCGTGGTGTTCGGGACGCCCGAGTACATGGCGCCGGAGACGGCGCGCATCGGCGTCTCCGACCCGCGCACCGACATCTACGCGCTGGGGGTGATCTTCTACGAGATGCTCACCGGCACCATCCCCTTCGCCGGCGAGACGGCGGTCGACGTCATGTTGAAGGTGGTCTCGGAACCGGTGACGCCTCCCCGCGACCGCGCGCCGGGCATCGAGATCACCCCCGAGGCCGAGCAGCTCATCATGAAGGCGCTGTCAAAGGATCCGCTCCGGCGGCAGCAGTCGATGGAGGAGCTGCACGAGGAGCTGCAGCGCTGTTACGGGTCGGTCCGCTACCGGCGATCGATCGAGCGGAGCGCCGCCGCGGCGGGCGTTCCCTCGCCGCCGCAGCGGAACAGCGTCCAGGTCTCCGGCACCATCGGTACGCCGCCCGGAACACCCCAGGTCCGCAACGATGGCGCCAGCCCCGGCGCCGCGGGCGCCGCGCCGATCCTCCTCACCCGCAAGAAAGAGCGTCCCCGCCGGACAACCTTGCCGCTCGAGCTTCAGCCCGACCCGGCGGCGCTGGAAAAAACGCCGCCGCCCGTCGTCGCGAACGGCGCCGTCCAGGCCGGCGACGGCGCGCACGACGAGTGGTCCGAGCCGGCGCGCCCCGACAATGAGGCCGACTGGGCCGAGCTGGACATCGACGCGCCCGACGGGACGTCTGGCTAGGGAACCCTCGAAGGGTTCCCTGAGACCCTCCCGCGATGAGCTCCGCGCAGCGAAGCTGCGCTACGCTCGACGCGTCTGGCTAGGGAACCCTCGAAGGGTTCCCTGAGACCCTCCCGCGATGAGCTCCGCGCAGCGAAGCTGCGCTACGCTCGACGCGTCTGGACTAGCCGCGCGGGACGCACTGCTTGTAGGGGACGCCGCCGGGCGGAGCCGGAACCTCGCGGCAGGTCTCCTCTTCAGGACAGTCGGGATCGGCGTCGCAAGCGACGGCGGCGGCCATCCATCCTCCGGCCGCGACGACGGCGGCGAGGCCCACCGCGACGGCGACGAACCCTCCATCGGTGAGCGCGCGCGCGGTTGACGGGTGCGCGGCCCTGTCGAACCCCTCTCCCGCTGCCCAGGTCGCGCTGCCGGCGCCGACCAACACGGCGCCGATCGAGGCCAGCGTGCGGGGACCGGCGTGACGCCCGGCGCAGCCCGAGGCGGCCAGTGACAGCGCCAAGATCAGACCAAAAATTGTACGCCGCGATCGTTCTTCCATATCCTCGACCGAACCTCAGGCTATGCGGGAACGCGCTCCATATCCACTGCTGCCGACGGCGCTCGCGCTCGTCCTGGCGATGCTCTCACCGTCGGTGGCGGGCGCGCAGGAGAACCAGAATCTGCTGCACGGACCGCATCCCTTCCTCAAGGACAACGAGCTGTCGGTGCACGCCCTCATCGGTGAAGGTCAGGGGGACGCGATCTCCGGCGCCAAGCTGGAGCTCGGTTACGGCTACAAGCTCACGGGGGGCGCGGTTCCCTTCTGGCTCAACCTGCTGCTCAGCTTCGAGCACAGCGGCTGCAACCCCGGCAACAGCGGCCCCGACGCTTGCGCGGGCGTGACCGGCGACATCGTCGAGACGATGGCCGGCGTGAAGTGGAAGTTCGCCACCCCGGTCCCGGTTGTGCCGTACCTCCAGGGGAACGCGGGCCTCGTGTTTGCCTTTCCCAATGGTGCGACCGACGCCTTGGGCGTGGCGCTGCGCGCGGCGGGCGGCGCGAACTACTTCTTCTTCGACTGGCTGGGGCTGGGGATCCAGGTGGGGTTCTCCGTCGGACGGATCGACTACGACGCGACCTTCCACGGCAGCCACACCTACTCGGTCGTCGACTTCGGCGGCGGCGTCGAATTTCAGTTTTGAGTCGATTCGATCTGACGGGGTACGGCTCGCTGCCGCTCGCGCACCCCGGTCCCCCTCGCTCGTCGCGGCAAAGCCGCGCCGAGCTCGCCAGGGTCACTGAGTCGTTAGCTTCTCGCCAGGGTCACTGAGTCGTTAGCTTCTCTATCTCTGGAACGGTCTTCGGCGTGGCGATGGTCAGGTTCTCGCAGCCGGTCTCGGTGACGAGGATGTCGTCCTCGATGCGCACGCCGAAGCCGCGAAACTCGGGCGGTGACGCCGCGTCCTCGGCGACGTAGAGCCCGGGCTCGATCGTCAGGACCATACCGGGTACGAGCGGGCGCGCGGCGCCGTTCTCCGAGTAGAAGCCGACGTCGTGGACGTCCATCCCCAGCCAGTGGCTGGTGCGGTGCATGTAGAACGGTTTGTACGCACCGCTCTCCACCAGCGCGGGGACGTCGCCGCTCAGGATCCCGAGCGTGACCAGCTGTCCGGTCAATCGGGCGACGACCGCCTCGTGAATCTGGTCGATGGTCGCGCCTGGCTTCACCATCTCAATCGCCGCCTGCTGCGTCTCCAGCACCGCCTCGTAGAAGCGCCGCTGCGGCGCGGAGAACGGCGCGCCGATCGGGAAGGTGCGGGTCACGTCGGCGGTATAGCCCTCGACCTCGCAGCCGGCGTCGATGAGCAAGAGGTCGCCGCGCACGAGCGTCGACGCGTTCTCGACGTAGTGGAGGATGGTCGCGTTCACGCCCGCGCCCACGATCGTGCCGTAGCCGGGCCCCGTGCCGCCGCGACGGCGGAAGGTGTAGTCGATGAGCGCCTCGATCTCGCGCTCGCTGCCACCTGCCCGCGCAGTCTCCATGGCGGCGATGTGCGCCTCCGCGGTGATCGCCGCCGCCTGGCGCAGGATGGTGAGCTCATCGGGCGACTTCAGGAGCCGCATCTCGTGCAAGGTGAGGCGCGCGTCGCAGAGACGCACCGGCGCGCGCCGCCCGCGCCGCTCGCCGGCGCGCAGCCGACCGAGCAGCCGACCGACGGCCGCGTCCTGCTCCGGTTCGCGGCCGAACGGATAGTGCACCTCCTCGGCGCCGGCGACGATCTCCGCCACCTTGTCGTCGAAGTCATCGCTGGCGAACGCGACGTCGGCGCCGAAGGCCGTCACCGCCCCCTCGACGCCGGCCCGCCGACCGGTCCAGGTCTCGGCCGCCGGATCGCGCGGGCGGACGAACAGCACGAACGGTGTGGCGTGCCCGGGGCGCAACAACACCGACGCCCCCGGCTCGCCGAAGCCGGTCAGGTAGAGGATGTCGCTGTCTTGCCGATACTTGTAGTGCGCGTCGCCGTTGCGCAGGCGCTCCGGGGGCGACATCAGCAACAAGGCCGTGCCGGGGCCGAGCCGCTCGCAAAGGCGCGCACGGCGTTCAGCGTAGATGGAAGGGGGCGCGACAGTCTTGAACACGGGCGCAACGGCCATGCCTGCAATTTTAGCCTATGATGCCCCCCCAAACCGATGGGTCAGGATTCTGCGACCGCCGTGGTGAGCACACGCGGGGCGGCGCGACTCCGCGCCGGCCACCCCTGGGTCTACCGCCCCGACGTCATCCGGGGGCCGGCGCACGACGCCGGCGACGGCGGTCCGGCGATGGTCTCGGTCGAGGACGGGCGCGGCAAGCGGCTCGGCTGGGCCACCTGGGCGGCGCGCGCGCGGCTGGCGTTGCGAATGGTCGCCCGCGGCGCCGAACCGCAGCCGCCACGGCTGACCGACCTCGTTGAGGAGCGGCTCGGCGCCGCGCTGAAGCTGCGCCTCGGGATGGGGCTCGACCGCGACGCCTACCGCGTCGCCCACGCCGAGAGCGACGGTCTGCCCGGCCTGGTGGTCGATCGCTACGCCGACGCCGCCGTCCTGCAGACGACGTCGGTGGCGATGAACGCCGCGCGTTCCGAGATCGCCGAGATCGTTCGCGCCCGCCTCGACGCGCGCGTGGTGGTCGCCCGAGACGACGGCTCCGCGCGCGACTTCGAGGATCTCCCCCGCTTCGCCGGCCTCCTGCACGGAACGGACGCGCGCATCGTTTATCGCCTGGGCGAGAACCGGCTGGAGGCCGATCTGCTGGTCGACGGCAAGACCGGGGGCTTTCTCGATCAGGCCGACAACCAGGCGGCGCTCGCGGCGCTGGCTCCCGCGGGCGCGCGGGCGCTCGACGCCTTCAGCTATCACGGCGGGTTCGCGCTGGCGCTGGCCCGTAAGGCGGGTGCCGGCGAGGTGCTGGCGATCGACGAGAGCGACGCCGCGGTGGCGCGCGCGACCGCCAACGCCCGCCGCAACGGCCTCGCCAACCTCAAGGTCGAGCGCGCCAACTCCTTCGACCTCTTGCGCGCGCTCGAGAGCCGCGGCGAGCTTTTCGACGTGGTGGTGATCGATCCGCCCGCGCTCGCCAAGCGCGGCGGCGACGCGGCGCTGGCCACCGCCGCCCGCGCTTACAAGGAGCTCCTCCTGCGCGGCGCGCGCCTCACGCGACCAGGAGGGCTGCTCTGCGCCTGTTCGTGCTCGGGCCGGGTGACCCGCGCGCACTGGGAGGAGATCTGCACCGACGCGCTGGGCGACGCCGGACGGGCCGCTCATCTGCTGTCCCGCGCGGGCGCCGGCCGCGACCACCCGGAGCTGGCGGGCGTCCCCGAGACGGGGCACCTCAAGGCCTGGACCTACCGAATCCTCTAGCGAATGGTCACCTTGAGATCATGGATAAGAGGGCGCTTGGCGTGGCGGCGCT
Organism: uncultured Pseudomonadota bacterium; assembly: GCA_963819375.1. Classification (GTDB taxonomy): domain Bacteria; phylum Myxococcota_A; class Polyangia; order Fen-1088; family Fen-1088; genus JADGRB01. The sequence goes on from CAWFVU010000003.1 coordinate 167,108, forward strand.
GCTGGGCTCCGGCCTGGCGGTGATCTGGATGTTCGCGGTTGGATACCATGCGACGAGCTGGCTGAGCTGGACTGTGCTCGGCTGCGCCGTCGTGGCATTGGCCGGGCTCGGCCCGGCGGCCATGGCCGAGATGCCGGGCGTCGGCACCTGGCCGCTCGTCGGTACCTTATTGATATCGGCCTGGCTTTTTGCGATGGCGGTCGGCGCGACGCGCTGGCTTGCCTGGCTGAGCTTCTGCTTCGGCTTCGCGTTCGTGGTTCTGTCGGTCGCCTTCACAGCGGAGAGCAGCAACCTGGAGCTGTTGCCCCACCGGCTGCATCGCCACCACCTGCACCGAGCAGCTTAGCCGCCGGCACCTGCGCTTCCGCCGCCCGCTCCCCCTGTACCACCGTCGGAGCCGGTCTTGGCGCCGTTGCCGTCCGGGTTGCCTCCGTCGCCAGTCGAGATGGCGCCGTCGCCCGGGCTTCCCGCGTCCAAGGTGCCCGGCTGCCGCTTCCCGTTGGGTGCGGGATCGGTGTAGCCCCTCAGCGCGGTCTGGACCAAGGTGCCGAGGGCGGTGGGTGTGCCAGCCCAATCGCTTGTCAGGGAAGGGAAGCTCTTGCAGTTCCCCGGATTCCAAGCCCAGGCGGTCCAGCTGGCGTTGTACTGGTCGGCAGCGCTGATCACAGCGGAGTCGTAGCTCGTGACCGAGTCGGTGAAGCCTCCGTTCGAATCGCAGTCGCTGTTGTCGCCGAACTCGGTCACGATCACCGGATCGGTCTGGCTCAAGAAGCCCCAGGCGGGGCCGAAGCCCGCGGTCGTGACGTTGGTTCTGTAGGGGTGGGTCGCGTAAAGGATGTTGTAGCCGGAGACGCGGTGGTCCGGAACGCCCGAGAGGTCGGAGGCCCAGGCGAGACCGCCGATCAGCACCAGGTTTTCCGCGCCGGCCGCACGCACGGCGTCGTAGAGCTGCTGCATCCCCGCAATCTGGAAGCCGCTCGCGTTACCACCCGACTGCCAGACGTTCCAGGCGATGGTGTTCGGCTCGTTGTAGAGCTCGAACAGAACGCGCCCGTCGCTCGCATACCGGGACGCCACATCGGACCAGAAGGTGATCGAGTTGGCGTCGGCCATCACCTGCTGGCAGTTGTGCGCGCAGCTGCCGAGCACGCCCTGGTCGGACCAGTGCAGATCGAGGATCACGTCCATGCCCGCGTCCTCGGCCCAGTGCACGGCGTTGTCGACGGTGGAGGGGTAGTTGGGGTCGGACAGGTCTGACCCCGGGAGCCAGTAGTCTTGATTGAGAGCGATACGCACGACGTTCGCCTGCCAGGACGCCATGAGCTGGAAGTCAGAGAGAGAGATGTGGTCACCGCTGCTCTCATATTCGAGCGACGAACGGTCGACACCATGAAAGAGGTGTGGCTGACCGGCGGCCGTACAGATGGTGTTGCCGGCGACGTAATAACCGCCTGGCGCGACATGCTTGGTGGTGGCGGCGGCGCAACCGGTCGGCGTCGAGGTGGTCGATGGGCTGCTGTTGCTGGGGAAGAGCGTCGAGCAGCCCGAGGAGATCAGACCGACGACGGACGTCACGAGCAGAGGGAGCCAACGAGAAAGCGATAGACGGACCAAAGCAGACCTCCTAAGTCAGATCGAAAATGGCGCGCGCGTTCGCACTGCCAACGCCAGGCCAAGTTTATATGGCTTGCTCCGTGGTGTTGACCAGCAGGTTTTCGCGAAAACCCGCCCAATATGCCTACTTGTCGGACGTCCGCGGACGTCCGGCGGACGTCCGCGGCAGGTTCGGTTTCCGGCGCGCGGCTCAACGGCCGCCGGAACGCCACCTGCCAACGTGAAACGCCAACGTCGCGTAAATCCCCAGCCAGGCGGGCAACGAAAACGACAACAGACGGTGGTTCTCTTGATGCCGCACGATGCCGATCTTGAGCAGCGCCGCTGCGATCGCGGCCGCCAGCGCCGCGAGGGCGACGACGCGTGCCCCGCGCGCGGCCCATGGCTTTCCAAGCGTGACGCCGATCCCGAACACCACGAAAGCGAGCGCCCAGGGCGCGAAGAGCAGGATGTTCTGGTTGTGGTGCGCGACGACGTGATCGGTGAAGGCCCAGACGTAGACCAGGAAACAGCCGACGAAGCCCGTCACCAGCCCCCACCCAGCCAGCAGCAGGCCGAAGAGCGCCCGCGAGGCGACACGGGCCGCAGGGGGCAGGTGAGGCCGGGTCGCCGCCCAACCGAGCAGGAAGAAACAACAGCCCGACGGTCGAGCCGGCCAGAAAAAGCGTACGAGCGCGCGCGGGCGGCGTCTCGAGCGGCGGCGGACGGTGCGCGGCGAAGACCGAGCGCGCCTCCCGGACGAGCGGCCGCGTTCCGCCGGAGCCCGCGAGCGTGACGGCCGAGAGCCCGCGCGCCAGCTCCTCGGGGATGAACATCTCGCCCCAGCGGTCGATGGGGCGATCGGCGTCGGGGCCGAGCACGATGTCGAGCGCCACATAGAGCGGCCAGTAGTCGGCCGTCATTCGCAGCGCTTGCTGGCGCAGGGTGAGGCGCGACGGCGCGCGGGCGCTGGCGCGCAGCTGGCCGCCGACCGAATCGTCGATCGCGTCGCGCACGCGCGTCGCGCAGTTATCGAGAAAGTAGTCGTATTTGTAGGCGCGGTTCTCGGGGCGCGCGTTGACGTCGAGGCGCGCGCGCAGCGCCAGCTTGACCGTCCGGATCGAGCGCCAGCTCTTGCACGTCGATCGTCCGGTTCTCGCGCTCGTACGAAGCGAGCACCGCCGGCAGGTACGACACCGACAGCCAGTAGGTCATGCGGCCGTGCAGGAAGTCGAGGATCAGGCGCGGCCCGGTGAAGCTGAAGGTCCCGAAGTTGTAGACCCGATCGGTCCCCGCGGCCGCGTCGTGAATCCAGATCGCGTCGTGCCCGAACTTGAAGAACGGGTGATCGCCGGGACCGAACGTCATCACGTAGACGGACAGCGGGTCCTTCGACCCGCACCCATTCGAACGGAGGCACCGGCGCAGCGACGGGCCCTGCGCGCGAGACGCCGGTCGCGGCGAGCAGCAGCGTCGCACCCGCCAGAATCGCCCGCGCGCGCGAACGAACGTCCATCACCCTCAGGCTATCACCGGATCCGTCGCAGCACCGCCGCGAAGAAGCCGTCGGTGTCGTGACGATTTGGTGAAAGCCGCAGCGTCATGCCGTCGCCGAGCTTCTCGGCCCGCTCGCGCCCCCAGATCTCCTTGACCGGCACGGGGACGAAGTCGTCGCGCTCGGCGAGGAAGCGCTCGATGACCAGATCGTTCTCGGAGCGAGCCACCGTGCAGGTCGCATAGATGAGACGGCCGCCGACCGCCACCAACGGCGCATAGGTCACCAGGAGCGCGACCTGCCGCGCGGGGAAGGTCTCGACCGTCGCGCGCGTGAGCCGCCAGCGCGCCTCCGGGTTGCGGCGCAGCGTCCCCAGACCCGAGCAGGGCGCATCGACCAGAACGCGATCGAACTGCCCTTTGACGTCGAGCGGCCCCTCGCCCACCTGCCGCGCTTCGACGTTGGTCAGACCCGCGCGGCGGGCGCGGCGGCGCAGCTCCTCCAGCTTCTTGCCGTCGGTGTCGAGCGCGAGCATGCGCCCCTTGCCGCCGAGCGCGGCGCCGATCGCCAGCGTCTTGCCGCCGGCCCCGGCGCAGGCGTCGACGACGCGACCGCCCGGCGGCGGCGCGACCAGATCGGCGACCAGCTGGCTCCCTTCGTCCATCACCTCGAAGAGGCCGTCGCGGAACGCCGTCAGCGCGAAGGCGTTCATGCGCGTCTCGCAGACGAGCCCCGCGGGGGCGAGCTCGGTCGGCCGGGCGATCACCTGCTCGTCGGCGAGGCGCTCGATCAGCGCCTCGCGGGTCCCGCGCGCGGTGTTGGCGCGGATCGCCAGCGGCGCGCGCCGGTTCATGGCTTCGGCCAGCGCCAGCGCCTCGTCGTGGCCGTGGTCCTCGACGAACATCTCGAGCATCCAGGTCGGGTACGACAGGCGCACCGCCTCGCGCTCCATCCCCCGCCGCCCGCTCAGTCCCGCCTCGTCGCTGACCGCGCTCGAAAGATCGATCGGCTCCCGCCCGAGCCGCTTGGTCTCGGCAGCCAGCGCCTCGACCGGAATCCCGGAGCGCGCCTCGTACACCAGCAGCTTCAGCTCGTCGCGCGCGTGCGGCGCCAGGGCCGTCACGGAGGTCAGCTCCTCAAGAATGGCGCCGAGGCGCCGATCCATTCGGATGAGCCCATAGACCGTCTCCGAACAGAGCCGGCGATCGCTGCTCGAAAGCTCGCGGTGGGCGCGGAACGCCCGCGCGATGAGGTCGCTGGCGAAGCCCCACTCCGCGCGCGCCTCTGCCGCGATCTCCAGCGTCAGCGCCCGCGCGCCCCCCGTCAGGCGTGAAGCAGGCATGACCCCAACCCCGATGTTATGGTGAACAAGATGGCCGACGCAGAGGACTCAGCGAAAGACAAGACGAACCCGTACGACGTCGCGCTCGCGCAGCTCGACAAGGCGGCGCGCGTGGCGGGAATCTCCCCCGCCGTCCGCGAGATCCTCTCCCAGCCCAAGAACGAGATCATCGTCAACTTTCCGGTCCGCATGGATAGCGGAGAGTACAAGATGTTCAAGGGCTACCGCGTCCAGCACAGCAATATTCTGGGACCGTACAAGGGGGGCATTCGTTACCACGAGCAGGTCTCCCTCGACGAGGTGAAAGCCCTGGCCTCCTGGATGACCTACAAGTGCGCGCTGCACGACATCCCCTTTGGCGGCGGCAAGGGGGGGATCAAGTTCATGCCCCGCCAGCACTCCCAGACCGAGCTCGAGCGAATCACCCGACGCTTCACCCACGCGCTCGGGGCCAACATCGGGCCCGAGTACGACATCCCGGCCCCCGACGTCGGCACCAACGGCCAGATCATGGTCTGGATGATGGACACGTACATGAACGTCGTCGGGTTCACCGACAAGAACGCCAACCGGCGCGTCGTCACCGGCAAGACCGTGAGCTCGGGCGGCTCGCTCGGCCGTGAGTCGGCCACCGGCCAGGGGATCGTCCACTGCATCGCCGAATGGGCGCGCGACCGCCGCTTCGATCTGAACGGCGCGACCTACATGGTCCAGGGGTTCGGCAACGTCGGCTCCAACGCGGCCAAGATCCTGGCCCGCACCGGCGCTTCGCTGGTCGCGGTCGGCGACTGGAAGGGCTACATCGCCAACGCCGACGGCATCAACCCGTTCAAGCTCACCGAGCACGTGCAGAAGACCGGCTCGGTCGCCGGCTATCCCGGGACGCGCGTCATCACCCGCAACGAGTTCTTCGCCACCCCCGCCGACGTCTTCATCCCCGCGGCGCTGGAGCTGGAGATCGGCGTCGAGGAGGCCAGGGCCCTCAACGTGAAGCTGATCGTCGAAGGCGCGAACGGCCCGACCGAGACCGCCGCCGAGCCGATCATCCACGATAAGGGAATCGCCCTCATCCCCGACATCCTGGCCAACTCCGGCGGTGTCGTCGTCAGCTACTACGAGTGGCTGCAGAACAAGCGCTCCGAGCGCTGGGACCTGGAGGAGGTCGAAGAGCGCCTCGCCAAACGGATGAAGCGGACCTACCTGGCCGTGAACGAGTACGCCGCGACCAAGAAGTGCGACTGGCGGGTGGCCGCCATGGCCATCGCCCTCGAGCGCGTCGGCCGCGCCTACGCCGAACGCGGAATATTCCCGTAGCCTGAGCACCGCACGCGCTGCCCTGGACACCGCACGCGCTCGCCCCCCGTCATCGGGCCGCCGCCCGAGAGGCGAACGGAGGGTGGCTTTGCCAGCCCGGAGCGAGCTGGGGGCGCGGGGGGCCCAAGGGCGCGAAGCGCCCGACGCCCCCCGAACTTGTGGGTTGCGCAACGTCTCGGATGAGGTGTTGCGTTCTTCGCGGGGCCGTCTTTTAATGCGCGGCCATGGCAGCTTTGCGTCGCCCCCTTTCCCTTTTGTTCGTGCTGGTGGCGGTGGTGGTCGGTGTCCAAATCGCAACGACGGCCGTCGCATCGGCGGCGCCCCCCGGTGATCCGGCGACCGTCGCAAAGGTCACCAACCTCAACAAGAAGGCGCTCGAGGCCTACAGCCAGCAGGACTACGACACGGCGCGCGACCTCTTGAAGCAGGCGCTGGAGATCTGCACCAGCGCCGGGCTCGAGCAGCACCCCATCACGGCGCGCACGCACATCCACTTCGGTGCCGTCGCCATCGTCGGTTTCAAGCAGCGCGAAGTCGGCATCAAGCAATTCAAGAAGGCGCTGGAGATCGAGCCCACCATCAAGCTGACCAAGTCGATCGTGACACCTGAGTTGCAGGACGCGTTCGAGGAGGCGGTGCTCGCCAGCAACACGAAGGGCGGCGCCGCGCCGGGCGGCGAAGATCAGGGGAACGCGGGCGGCGAACCTGCCGCGGCGGCGGGCGGCGACGAGAATCAGGGCGGGCCCACCGCCTCCGCTGGTGACGAGGGGGACGAAGATCATCCCAGGCCCAAGCCCAAGCCGCGCAAGAAGAAGTCGGACGAGGACGAGGACAACAAGGACAAGGACGAAGAGGGCGCGGGGCAGAAGGGGACGATCTTCCTGGGCCTCACCATCGGGTCGAGCGCCGGCATCGCCAGCGGCCACGGGCACATGGACCCGACCCACGAGCTCTCGGGCCCCGGCTTCGCGGTGGGGCAGCTGGGACAGATCGAGCCTCAGATCGGCTTCTTCGTGAACTCGACGACTTTGCTCTCGCTCGTCGGCCGCCTCCAGTACGTCAGTGGCCTCAACGGCGAGAACGCCTGCGGTCCGAACGGCAACACGTTCTGTAACCCGCTCACCGTCGTCGGCGCCGTCCTGGCGCGCGCGACCTTCCTGATGACCGACGGTCCGTTCCGCTTCACCGTCGGCGGCCAGGTCGGCGGCGGCTACGTCGCCCATGCGGTGGTCTTCGCGGACATGAAGTGCGCCCCATCGTCGAGCGGCCCGTTCAACACCCAGTGCGTCGACGCCCTGCTCGGCGGGCCGTTCCTGATCGGCCCCACCGCCGGCTTCTTCTACGAGCTTGGCGACACCGCCAACCTCGTCGTCGGCGTCAACACGGAGCTCGGCGCGCCGAAGTTCACCTTCAACTTCGACCTCGACGTCGGCCTCGCTTTTCGACTTTGATGGGAACCCTGGGAGGGTTCCCAAACCCTCCCGCGACGGGCTCGGTCGAGCAAAGCTCGCCCGCGCCCACGCGATGATGGGAACCCAACTTCCGGCGATGGACTCCGCCGGGTAGAGCCCCGATTGATGGGAACCCACCTTCCGGCGATGGACTCCGCCGGGTAGAGCCCCGATTGATGGGAACCCACCTTCCGGCGATGGACTCCGCCGGGTAGAGCCCGGCTCCGTCCGCGCGATGACTCCTGTCGCGCGGTAGAATGTCTGATGCTCTACCGCGGCGTGCACGCCACCATCGGACGGACGCCGCTCGTCGAGCTGCGCCGGATTGGTGAAAACGGCGCCCGCCTCTTGGCCAAGCTGGAGCTGCGCAACCCGGGGGGCAGCGTCAAAGATCGGATTGCGGCGGCGATGGTCGAGGACGCCGAGCGGCGCGGCGCGCTCCACCCTGGCGGGACGATTGTCGAGGCGACCAGCGGCAACACCGGGATCGCGCTGGCCTTCGTCGCCGCGACCAAGGGCTACACGCTGCACGTCACCATGCCCGAACGGATGTCGAAGGAACGTCTGACGCTGCTCCGCTACCTCGGCGCGCAGGTCACGCTGACGCCCGGCGCTTTGATGGGCGAGGCCGTCGCGAGGGCCGAGTCGATGCGGCGGGAGATTCCGGGCGCCGTGGCGCTCGACCAGTTCCGCAATCCCGCCAACCCCGAAGCCCACCGCGAGACCACCGGACGTGAGATTCTGGGAGGACGCCGCCGGCGAGATCGACCTCTTCGTGGCGGGCGTGGGAACGGGCGGCACCATCACAGGCGTCGGCGAGGTGCTGAAAGCGCGCAAGCCGAGCGTCAAGGTGGTGGCCGTCGAGCCGGCGGCCGCGGCCGTGCTTTCGGGCCGCCGACCCGCGAACCACATGATCCAGGGGATCGGCGCCGGGTTTGTCCCCCCGCTCCTGAACCGAGCCGTCGTCGACGAGGTGGTGGCGGTCAGCGACGACGAGGCGTTCGCGCACGCCCGCCGCCTCGCGCGGGAGGAGGGAATCTCCGCGGGCGTTTCTTCGGGGGCGACGCTGGCGGCGGCCCTGCGTTTGGCCCGCCGCCCCGAAAACGAAGGGAAAACGATCGTGTTCATGGTCTGCGACGGCGGCGAACGCTACATCCACGGGCCCCTGGTCAACGAGCTGCTGGGCGCGTCAGGGGCCTGACGGCGCCGGCGCCCCTTGCTGCCCGGCGCGGGCGTCCTTAGCTTCCCAGACGTGCTCGCCAGCGCTCCCCTGTACGGGCTCCGTCTCCTGGTGGTCGAGGACGACGAGACCATCCGTTCCTCCCTCGCCGATCTGCTCTGCGACGAAGGGGCGACGCTCGCGACCGTCGCCAATGGCCGCGAGGCGCTGGAGGCCCTGCGCCGCGCCCCGCAACCGCCCGACCTGATCCTGCTCGATCTCATGATGCCGGTGATGGACGGCTGGGAGTTTCGGATCGCGCAGCGCGCCGACCAGACGCTGTCCGGAATTCCGCTCATCGCGATGTCGGCCGACCGAAGCGCCAAGGCGCGCGCCATTGCCGCGGACGCTTACGTGGGCAAGCCGCTCGACTTCCCGGCTCTGGTGGGGAGTATCCGCAGCGTCGTCACAATCGCCGCTGAAAAGCGACGGGCGGCTGTCGACAGCACGGCGGCGTTCGCCGTGATGGCCGCGGAGATCGCGCACGAGATCAACAACCCGCTGACCTACGTGCTGGCGAACCTTCACGTCCTGGCGGAAAAATTTCCCGCCGGCAGCCGCGATCCGGAGCGGATGGAGCTGCACGATCTGATCGCCGACGCCGTCGAGGGGGCCGAGCGGATCCGCCGCGTGGTCAAGCAGGCCCAGGTGGAACCAGACGCCCTGCGAAGGCACCACTGAACGGCCCGCCTTTTCGTTTCCCGACTCCGGTCCCATTCCCGGCTCCCGTTCCCGTGTCCGGGTGAGGAAGAAGGCGGCGCTACTTCAGTCCCCCAGGCCGTCGTCCTTCATGCCGTGCATGAGGCGCGCCTTCACCCGCGTCGCCTGCCGCTCCTTGTACTTGTCGTGGCTGTTCTCGCCGCTCTCGTTGTTCTCGGCGGTGCGCGCGTCGATGATCTGAAACTCGGTCAACACGAAAACGATCGTCCCGTACTCCGCGAAGATCGGATCGTCGGGGAGACGACAGAGGTACTTGTCGATGCGCACCGGCAGATCGCTCACGAAGTTGATCACCCGATAGCCCGGGCCCGAGAACTCGTTCAGCGGCGAAGGCTTCTTGTCAGCGGCGACCGCCGCCAGATCGGTGATGTCGGGCAGGAAGCGCTGGAGCGCCGGCGAACGCGACAGCGTCTCGCGAATCTTGATGATGTCGTTCACCGACTGCCCCGGGATCACGTAGTTGAACGGGACCAGCCGCTCGGTCAACTCGCGCAGGACGAACACCAGCTGCTCCTCGGTGTTGGTGATCATGCGGAACCGCAGGTTGTCGTAGACGTCGGCGGCGATCGATTCCTTCTTGGCCAGGAGCTTGGTGATCAGGCTGTCGACGTGCTTGCGGCTCCACTCGAACTCCACCACCGGACAGCCGACCGCCTTGATCTCCTCGACCGTGCGCAGGACCTTCTCTTCGACCAGGTGGAAGATCTGATCGCCGGAGACCGGCAGCTTGGTCAGGAGCTCGCGCCCCGCCAGGTGATGCAGGACGTGCATGACCTTGAGGACGACGCAGGCGTGCGTGCGCCGGCGACCTTTCTGCGAAGCGATGAGCAGCAGGTCCCTGCGGAGGCACGCCGCTGGCGACCTCGTCAGGGATCTGGAGGCCGAGGTGGCGTTCCAGGTACTCGACAGCCGCGGCGCGCAGCTCGCCGAGGCGGCGCATGTCGTGGGCGTCGTTGGGGTCGAGCTCATTGACCCGCAGGAACCGATCCACCTCGTCCCGGTCCGTGAAATACAGCCGATGCCAGTCGATCACCGACCCACCGCGCAGGAGGTTCCTGATCGCGGTCAGGTCACCGAGGGTGAAGTCCTCGTACCGGACGGGCCGCATGAGCCGCGTCAGGTTAGGTCTCCTCCGAGGCGACCGCCAGCCGAAATCGAGCGGCGTCCTGTGGGGACGCGCCGAAGGTCAGGGCGAGCGGCGCGAGGGGGACGGGCCGCCAGACGGGCGGCCAAGACAAATCGTGGCCCAGAAGAGCGCCACGGCGAAAGATCCCATGACCAGGCTTCCGACGATTTGAATCATACCTTTACCTACATAAAACTACCTGTAGGTTCTGTCAAGAACTACACCGAATTTCGACTAAGATGGCGGCGTGAAGCGGCCTCGGTCTCATTCGACGGTTCTTGCGATGGTTCTTGCGACCGCTCTCGCGGTTGTTCCAGCGGGACTCACCCTCGTCGCGTCGGCGGCCGGTGCGGCGTCGCCCGCGTCCGAGGCGGCGTACGCCGAGGGACAGACGTTGCTCAACGCCAAGAAGCTGGCCGAGGCGGCTGACAAGTTCGAAGCCGCGGTGGCGGCCGATCCCGGATACGCCTCCGCCTGGTACTCGCTGGCGGTCGCGCGTCGGCGAATGAGCCAGTGCACGGGCGCGATCGCCGCCTACCGCCGATACGCCGCCCTCGAGCCCGACAAGTCCGAGCCGTACTACGGACTCGGGCTCTGCCTGCGCGAGACCGGCGATCGTCCGGGCGCGATCGAGGCGCTCAAACATTACGTGGCGATCGAAAAGCAGCCTGCCTCGCAGCGCTGGGTCGAAAACGCGCGCAGCATCCTCACCGAGCTGGGGGCGGCGGCGGCCGCGGCTCCCCCTCCGCCGGTCGCGGCCGACGCCAAGCCAGCCGACGCCAAGCCGGGCGCCCCCAAGCCGGCCGCGCCCGCCCTGCCGACCGGTAGCCCTTACGCGGAGGCGCAGGCGCTGCGCGAACGCGGCCGCCTCGACGAGGCGATCGCGAAATATCAGCAGGCGATCGTCGCCGATCCGAAGCACATGGCCTCGCGCGCTGCGCTGGGCGAGCTTCTGCTGAAGATCCACCGCGAGGACGAAGCGATCGAGGTCTTTCGCGCCGCGCTCGACAAGAACCCCGCCTACCCGCTGGCGCTCTATGACCTGGCGTTCGCACTGCGCGTTCGGGATCGCCCGGCCGAAGCGGTCGACGCCTATCAGCGCTACATCAAGCTACGTCCGAACGATCCCGACGCCTACTACGGCCTCGGTCGTGCGCTCCAACATCTCGGCCGCAAGGCCGACGCCCGCAAGGCGTACCAGACCTACGTCTCGATGGAGAAGCGCCCCGGCGAGCGACGGTGGGTCGAGTCAGCGCAGACGCAGCTCCGGACTCTGGTCGCGACGCCGTAGCGAGGTCGCGACGCCGTAACAGTCGGGAGCGGCGGTCACGGCCCAGCAGACCCGCGCCGCTCAAGAAACCGGGGTCTCGCGCGGCAGGTCCAGCGTGAAGGTCGAGCCGTGGGGCGGAGTGCTCTCGACGGTCAGCGTCCCGCCGTGCGCGAGCGCGATCTGGCGACCGATGTAGAGACCGAGTCCCAAGCCGCCGACCCGTTCGGCCGTCGGCAGCCGCTCGAAGGCCTGAAACACCCGGCTGTGATCGGCGCGAGGGATCCCCATCCCCACGTCCCGGACCCGGATGCGGACGCGGTCGCCGGACGTCTCGACCGAAAGCGCGATCGGTTTCCCCATCCCGTACTTGATGGCGTTCGAGATCAGGTTCGTCACCACCTGTTCCAGCCGACTGCGGTCCCAGGACCCGACGACGGGGGCGGCGACGGCGATCTCGATCGACGACCCGACCTCCGTTGCCTGCTCGCGCAGCCGCCCCACCACCTCGCGCACGAGCTCGACGATGTCGACGCGCTCGATGCGGAGCACAAACCGCCCGGCGGTCAGCCGGGAGACGTCGAGGAGATCGTCCACCAGGCCACCCAAACGATCGGCTGTGGTGCTGGACGCCGCCAGGGCGCGGGTCAGCTTTTCGGCCTGTCCGTCCGCGGCCAGGCGTTCGCCCATTCGAATCGCCGAGCCGAGGCGCAGCTTGAGCGCGGTGAGCGGCGTCTTGAGCTCATGCGAGGCGATGGAGATGAACTCGTCGCGCGCCCGGATCGCCGCGCGGCGCTCCGCCAGCGCAGCCGCCAGGGTCAGCATGCTGATCGCCGTGACGCCCGTGTAGCCCTGCACCAGCAACAGGCGCTCATGCGGCGATTCGGTGCCGAAGATGCCGTTGCCCGAGACGGCGCCCGACACGGCGATCACCGACACCAGCAAGAGCGCCGAGGTGACCCCGCGCTGCTCGAACCGGAGCGCCGCCCAGATCAGCAACGGCACCGTCGGATAGGTGCCGCGGACGATGCCGTGAATGGCCTGCCAGGCGAAGTCGTGGCGAAAAACCGTCGCGCTCACCAGCGCCAGAAGCAGGGCCAGCACGGTCCCTTCCAACCAGCGAAACGGGCGGCGCGAGAGCCGCGACGCGTTCGCCCAGGCGAAGAGGAAGGGGGCAATCAGCAGATCGCCGAGAGAGTCGCCCACCCACCAAACCGCCCAAAATGCCGGGTACCCGTCCGCGGTCCGGACGTGACCGATCAGCGCCCCGAGCAGGCCGAACGTCGCGCTGATCGTCGTACTCACGAGCGCCGCCACGCCGACGAGCAGGTACACGTCGCGGAGCCGCTCGAGGCGGCTGTCGAACCCCGCGCGCTTCAGGAGCGCGGCGCCGGCGACCGCTTCCAGCGTGTTGCCGGCGGCGACGATCGCGGCGCTCCAGAGCGGAATCCCCGTCGTGGCGTTCACGGCGAAGGCGGCGGCCGCGATCGCCGGCCAGAGCCCCACCCCGCGCAAGCTGAGCGCGACGAGCGCGATGCCGGTCGGCGGCCAAACGGTGCTGGCGATCCCCCCGACAGCGTCGAACGACTTCGCCAGCCCCAGCCTCGCGGTCGCCGCGTAGCAGACAAACAGCAGCCCGAGCTCCACGGCTCGCACCACCGTCGGTCGACGTGCGACGGACATCATCGCACGATAGCAAAAACCCGCCGCCGATCACCGGACCCCTCTCACGGGTCCGGTCGATTGAATCGGGGCGGGCGAACCTGAGGCGGGGCCGGTCCGGCTCTGTCCTTCTCGAAACCTGGCTTCGACCCTGCGACGTTAGGTCTTGGGGCCCTCGGTGTACTCGGCGTCGATGACGTCGTCCTTCTTGCCTTCACCGCCCGAAGGCGCGGCCCCGTCACCTGCCGGCGGCACATCAGGACCGCCCGCCGCGCCCGCGGCGCTGCGATAGAGCGCCTCGGCCATCTTGTGCGACGCCTTCTGGAGCCGCTCGAACGCGGTCTCGAACAGCTGGGCCTCCTTGGGGTCGCGGTTGTTCTCCACCGCGTCCTTGGACTCCTTGAGCGCCGCCTCCAGCTCGGTGCGGTCCCCCTCGGCGATCTTGTCCCGGTTCTCGTCCAGGTGCTTTTGGACCTGGAAGGTCAGCGACTCGAGCTTGTTCCTGGCCTCGATCGCCTCCCGTCGTTTCTTGTCCTCGGCCTCGTGTTCCTGCGCGTCCTTCACCATGCGCTGGATGTCGGCCTCCGACATCCCCGACGACGCGGTGATGGTGATGTGCTGGACCTTGGCCGAGGCCTTGTCCTTGGCCGACACGTTGACGATGCCGTTGGCGTCGATGTCGAAGGTGACCTCGATCTGCGGCACCCCGCGCGGCGCCGGCGGGATCCCGTCGAGGCCGAACTTGCCGAGCAGGCGGTTATCGCCCGCCATCGGCCGCTCCCCCTGGAACACCTTCACCTCGACCGAGCTCTGGTTGTCGGCCGCCGTCGAGAACGTCTCGCTCTTCTTGGTGGGGATGGTCGTGTTGCGCGGGATGAGCGTGGTCATCACGCCGCCCAGGGTCTCGATCCCGAGCGACAGCGGCGTGACGTCGAGGAGAAGCATGTCCTTGACGTCGCCCGCCAGAACGCCGGCCTGAACCGCGGCGCCCGAGCGCCACGACCTCGTCCGGGTTGACGCCCTTGTGCGGCTCCTTGCCGAAGAAGTCCTTCACCAGCTTCTGCACCATCGGGATGCGGGTCGAACCACCGACCAGCACCACCTCGGCGATGTCCGCCGGCTTCTTGCCCGCGTCGGCGAGCGCCTTCTTGGTCGGCTCGATCGTCCGCTGGACCAAGTCTCCCATCATCTGTTCCAATTTCGCGCGGGACAGCTTGATCTGCATGTGCTTCGGCCCGGAGGCGTCGGCGGTCAAGAACGGCAGGTTGATCTCCGTCTCGGCCACCGACGACAGCTCGATCTTGGCCTTCTCAGCCGCTTCGCGCAGACGCTGGATCACCATCTTGTCCTTGGAGACGTCGATCCCCTGGTCCTTCTTGAACTCGGCCACCAGCCAGTCCATGACGACCTGATCGATGTCGTCGCCGCCGAGGTGGGTGTCGCCGTTGGTCGACACGACCTCGACGACCTTCTCGCCGACTTCCAGGATCGAGATGTCGAAGGTGCCGCCGCCGAAGTCGTAGACGGCGATGAGGTGGTCCTTGCTCTTGTCGAGGCCGTAGGCGAGCGCGGCCGCCGTCGGCTCGTTGACGATGCGCTTGACGTCCAGACCGGCGATGCGCCCCGCGTCCTTGGTCGCCTGGCGCTGCGAGTCGTTGAAGTACGCGGGGACGGTGATGACCGCCTCCGTGACTTTCTCGCCGAGGTGGTCTTCGGCGGCCTTCTTGAGCTTCATCAGGATGCGGGCAGAAATCTCGGGCGGCGTCAGCTTCTTGCCGCGGATGTCGACGTCGGCCTCGCCGCTCGAGCTGCGCACGATCTTGTAAGGCACGCGCTTGGCCTCCTGGGCGACCTCGTCGAACCGGCGCCCCATGAACCGCTTGATGGAGTAGACGGTGTTCTCCGGGTTGGTGATCGCCTGACGACGGGCGATCTGGCCGACCAGCACCTCCCCCTTATCGTCCCAGGCCACCACCGACGGGGTCAGTCGCCCGCCCTCTTCATTGGCGAGCACCGTCGGATCCTTGCCATCCATGATGGCCACGACGGAGTTGGTGGTGCCGAGGTCGATTCCGATGATTTTGCCCATGAGCTGGTTTTCCTTTTTTCGCTGTCGGTTCGGAGGGTTGGCGTCCGATTTCGCGGTAACCGTAAACACCCCAGATCTGGCGTCAAGCGAAAGCCGGATGCGCCGCGCGAGATTCGATCTATAACTTCGTACCTGAACAAATGTTTCACCCTGTGGTTCAGCACTGGCTGGAGCGGAAGTTCGGCGCGCCGACGCCGGCACAGGCCCTGGCCTGGCCGCTGATCGCCTCGGGCAAGGACGTTCTGGTCACGGCGCCGACCGGGTCGGGCAAGACGCTGGCGGCGTTCCTCTGGGCGCTCGACCGGCTGGTCGGCGAGGCGATCGCGGCCGGCGGCACCCTCCCCGACCGGACCAGCGTCCTCTACGTCTCGCCGCTCAAGGCGCTGTCGAACGACGTGCGCCGGAACCTGGAGGAGCCGCTCGGCGAGATCAAGGCGCTGGCTGCCGAGCTCGGTTACGCGGCGCCGGAAGTTCGGACGGCTGTCCGGACCGGCGACACGACGGCACGCGAGCGGCGCGAGGCGACCCGACGGCCGCCGCACGTCCTCGTGACCACTCCCGAGTCGCTCTACATTCTCTTGACCTCCGAGTCCGGTCGAAAGGCGCTGCGCGACGTGCGGACGGTCATCGTCGACGAGATCCACGCCGTGGCCCCCGACAAGCGCGGCGCGCACCTGGCTCTGTCCCTGGAGCGGCTCGAGGCGCTGGTGAGTCCCGGCCAGGCTCCAGCGCATCGGCCTGTCGGCGACGGTGCGGCCGCTCGACGTCGCGTCGCGGCTGCTGGTCGGCGGGACGCGACCGGCGCCGGTGGTGGTCGACGTCGGCCAGCGGCGCGATCTCGATCTCGGCGTCGAGGTGCCCGAGGACGAGCTCGGTGCCGTCGCCACCAACGAACAGTGGGCGGAGCTCTACGATCGGATCGCCACCCTGGCGCGCGAGCACAAGTCGACGCTGGTCTTCGTCAACACCCGCCGCCTGGTCGAGCGGGTCACGCTGCATCTCGGGGAGCGCCTCGGGGTCGACTGCGTCGCGGCCCACCACGGCAGCCTCTCGCGCGAGCGCCGCCACCGGGCGGAGCGCCTCTTGAAGGCGGGCGACCTGAAGGTGGTCGTGGCGACGGCGTCGCTGGAGCTCGGCATCGACGTGGGCGCCGTCGAGCTCTGTTGCTTGATCGGTTCACCGCGCTCGATCGCGACCGGTCTGCAGCGGATCGGTCGCTCCGGTCACGCGCTCGCCGCCACCCCCAAGGGTCGCCTCTTTCCGCTCACCCGCGATCAGCTCGTCGAGTGCGCGGCGCTGGTCCGCGCGGCCCGGCGCGCCGACATCGACGCCATCTGCCTGCGCGACGCGCCGCTCGACGTGCTGTCGCAGCAGATCGTCGCTGCCTCGGCCTGCGAAGAATGGGACGAGGACGGGCTCTACGAGCTCTGCCGGCGCGCGGGGCCCTACGCCGACCTCTCCCGCGCCGACTTCGACGGCGTGGTCGACATGCTCTCCGAGGGGATCGCCACCAGCCGGGGACGCTCCGGGCGCGCTCCTCCATCGCGACGCGGTCAACCGGCGGCTGCGCGGACGGCGCGGCGCGCGCCTCGCCGCGCTCACCTCCGGCGGCGCCATCCCCGACAACGCCAACTACGACGTGATCCTCGAGCCCGACGGGACGCAGATCGGGACCATCGACGAGGACTTCGCCATCGAGTCGATGGCCGGCGACATCATCCTGCTGGGAAATTCCTCCTGGCGCATCCGCCGCGTCGAGCCCGGCAAGGTCCGCGTCGAGGACGCACGCGGCGCGGCGCCCACCATCCCGTTTTGGCTGGGCGAGGGGCCGGCCCGCACCGCGCGAGCTGTCGGCCGAGGTCGCGGCGCTGCGCGACCGAGATCGTCGACACCCACGCGCGCCATGAAGATCCGACGCCCGCCCTGATGTCAGGATGCGCGCTCGATCGCCGCGGCGCCGAGCTCTTGCGCGACTACGTGTTGGCCGGCGCGGCCGTGCTGGGCGGCGTCCCGACGCAGACGCGCCTCTTCGCCGAGCGCTTCTTCGACGACGCCGGCGGCATGCAGCTGGTGATTCACGCGCCGTTCGGCGGTCGGATCAACCGCGCCTGGGGGATGGCGCTGCGCAAGCGATTTTGCCGCTCCTTCGACTTCGAGCTCCAGGCCGCGGCGACGGACGACGGGATCGTGCTGTCGCTGGGCCCGCAGCACAGCTTCCCGCTCGAATCCGTCTTCTCGATGCTGCGCGCCGACGACGTTCCAGGAGCTGCTGACCCAAGCGGCGCTGCAATCGCCGATGTTCGAGACGCGCTGGCGCTGGAACGCGACGCGCTCGCTGACGCTCCTGCGCAGCCGCGGCGGCAAGCGCGTCCCGCCCGCGCTCCAGCGGATGCGCGCCCAGGATCTGATCGCCGCGGTGTTCCCGGCGCAGACCGCCTGCCAGGACAACCACGGCGGCGGCGCGATCGAGATCCCCGACCATCCGCTCGTGCGTGAGACCATCCGGGACTGCCTGGTCGAGGCGATGGACGCCGCGGGGTTGCGCGCTGTGCTCGAGGCCATCGCGGACGGTCGTATCCAGACGACCGCGCGCGAGCTGCCCGAGCCATCGGTGTTCGCCCACGAGATCCTCAACGCCAACCCCTACGCCTTCCTCGACGACGCCCCGCTGGAGGAGCGGCGCACGCGCGCGGTCAGCCTGCGCCGAGGTCTGCCCGCCGCGATCGTCGAGCGGATCGGCGGGCTCGACCCTGCGGCGGTCGAAGCGGTGCTCGCCGAGTCGCAGGTCGAGGCGCGCGATCCCGACGAGCTGCACGATCTGCTGCTCGACGCGGGCGCGCTGCCCGAGGCGATGGGACGCGCCCGCGGATTCGAAGATCTGTTCGAGGCGCTGGTGGCTGCGCGCCGGGCCGCCCGCCTGGAAGGCGTTCCGGTGCTCTGGGTCGCGGCCGAACGACGCTCGCTGGCGGCGCTCGTCTGGCCGGCGCACCGCTTCGTCCCCGACGTCGTCGAGCCGCCCGCCCGGCGCGCACCGCCCTGGTCCGATCCGGAGAGCGCGCTCGTCGAGATCGTGCGCGGTCACCTGACCTTTCACGGTCCCACGACCGCGGAGCGGATCGCGGCGCCGCTCGGCGTGCGTCCCTCGGACGTCGAGGCGGCGCTGGCTCAGATCGAGCTCGCGGGTGGCGTGCTGCGGGGGCGTTTTCTCTCCGACGCTGCGGAGCCCGGCGACGAGGTCCAGTGGTGCGAGCGTCGCCTGCTCGCGCGGATCAACCGGCGGATGCTCGACGGCCTCCGGCGCGAGATCGAGCCGGTCACCGCCGCCGACTTCCTGCGCTTCCTGTTCGGCTGGCAAAACGTGCGGCCCGGCAGCCAGCTTCACGGGCAGCCGGGGCTCGCGCGGGTCATCGCGCAGCTGCAGGGGTACGAGGCCGCCGCCGGCGCCTGGGAGCGGGCGATTCTCCCGGCGCGTCTCGTCGGATACGACTCCGGCTGGCTCGACGCGCTCTGCCTCTCGGGGGCCGTCGCCTGGGGGCGGCTTGCGGCCCGACCGTCGGGCGGGACACCGACCCGGGCCGCGCCGATCGCGCTCTGCCGGCGTGGAGATCTCCCCTGGCTCCTGGTGCCCGAAACGGAGAGCTTCGACGAAGCGGCGCTGTCGGCACCCGCCCGCGACGTTCTCGGGCAGCTGACCGGCCGAGGGGCGAGCTTCCTCGACGAGATCGTCTCCGGAACGCGGCGCCTGCGGACCGAAGTCGAGGACGCGCTCGGCGAGCTGGTCTCGGCGGGTCGGGTCACCGGCGACGGGTTCTCCGGTCTCCGCGCGCTCATCTCGGCGACCCAGACACGGGGCGGCGCCCGCGCGCAGGTGGCACTCCCGCTGGAGCCGCCGCACGGGCGGACCAGTCGGCGCCGGTCGGTGGGCGGTCTTGCGGCAAGAGTACCGTGTCGAGAGCGCCCAAATCGACCCGAACGGCTCGCAGGCCGAGGAGACGCGGCACGAGGCGCTCGCGCGCCAGTACATCAAGAGATATGGCGTCGTGTTCCGCGATCTCCTGGCGCGAGAGGCCCATGCGCCGGTCTGGCGCGATCTGGTCCGCATCTATCGCCGCATGGAGATGAGCGGCGAGCTGCGCGGCGGCCGCCTGGTCGGCGGCTTCGTCGGGGAGCAGTTCGCCGCGCCCGAGGCGGTCGACGCGCTCCGCGCAACGCGCCGGGAAGAGCGACGGGGCGAGATCGTCCGGCTGTCGGCGTGCGACCCCTTGAACCTGGTCGGAATCGTGACGCCGGGACAGCGCGTCCAGGCGATTCAGACCAACACCGTCACCTACATCGACGGCGTCCCGCAGCTGCCGTCGACCG
This sequence comes from uncultured Pseudomonadota bacterium, assembly GCA_963819375.1. GTDB lineage: Bacteria > Myxococcota_A > Polyangia > Fen-1088 > Fen-1088 > JADGRB01. The sequence continues at coordinate 186,748 of CAWFVU010000003.1, forward strand.
TCGAGAACGAAGGCGAGCGTCGCGCTGCCTGGCCCGCGTCAGCCCACGTCGCCTGATCCTGGCGGACTGACGCGCCGCGGACCGTTGTCTGCGGAACAGCGTCTGTTGCGCCCGGCTGTAACGGCTGGGGACTCGGGCCCCCACGATGACCTTGTTCACGTAACAGCGCTTTTGTTGTTCGCGGTGCAACGGGTGGGGGCCTGTTCCCCATCGAAAACCCCCAGTCCGGGCGCTATTCGATGCAAATAAATGTTGGCCCGATTACTGCTTTAGAGACTTCGTGTGTCGGACCGACACCTTGTGAACAAACGGCAAAACCCGAGCGATCGGGTGACGCAAAGCCCACGGGACTCTCGCAGTCGGCCGGGCCGCCTCAAGGGGGGTATCCAAATGAAAGAGCTGGGGAAACGGACCATCCAAATCAGTATCGCGCTGGGAGCCATCGTCGGCTTGATCGGTTGCGGAGAGGAGGCCGGTAACATCGAGACGGGGACCCACGACCTGGGTCTCTCCTCGATCAACGGCCTCAGCTCCATCAACGGACTGTCGTCGATCAATGGCCTCAGCTCCATCAACGGGCTGTCGTCCATCAACGGCCTCAGCTCCATCAACGGGCTGTCGTCCATCAATGGGCTGTCGTCCATCAACGGCCTCATGACCACATCGGCCGGCCGCAAGACGATCTCCTACCTCGTCAAGTGCGCGCTCGCCTCGAACGACTCCCTGGTCAAGGCAGACCAGAACGGGACCAACTACACCTTCGCTGGTGGGTTCGGTCTCTGCCCAACCTGGAAGAACGGCAGCGTCCACAACAACGGCGGCTGCGAGGAGCTCGTCTCCTCCTGCATGATGGCCCACGTGAACACCGCCGGTGTCCACGTCCCGGTCTGGCTCGACGCCCAGAACCCGGCCATCGGCTGGGGCATCGACAAGGTCAACTATCCTTTCCAGGAGGGGACCTTCTTCGGAAACATCATCGAGACCGGCGCGCTCTCCGGCTCCGGCAAGCCCAACGTCAACGGCCCCGTCGGCTACTACTGTGACGGCGCTGGCTTCACCAGCGGCACCGCTGGCGTGGTCGCCGGGCGCCTCGGGGCCAACCAGCAGAACTCGCCCTACTCCAACCCGTACGGCAACGGCACCCTCTGCAAGAACTCGCCGGCCAACGTCGGCTACTACACCTACGGCACGGGCGGGCAGTCCGACCCCGACGGCTACGTCAAGCTCGAAAAGCCGACCGGAACGCCCTGGAACAACGGCATCACCGTGTGGCGGAACAACAGCTACAACCCGATCTTCGACACCAGCTACCAGTACTCGCTGTCGGCGAACATCACTGGCGGCACGATGGTGATGGACGCGGGTAGCTCGCCGGTTCAGCAGTGGAACGCCTCGGCTGGCCTCGTCACCTCGGTCTTCACCATGGCCCCGAGCGGCTCGAACTGGACCATCTCGCCCATCAGCAGCCCGACGAAGTGCCTCGACGCGGGCGCCGGCACCAACTCCACCGGCGTCGTCCTGTCGGGCTGCAACGGCGGCGCTTCGCAGGCCTGGAGCATCACCCCCGACGTGCAGACCGGTAACTTCTTCGTGAAGGCGTCGAACACCGGCCGCTGCATCAACGTCCGCAACGGCAGCACCGCCGCCGGAACCGTCATGGAGGTCCTCGACTGCAACAGCTCCTACACCAGCGAGAAGTTCGCCATCCAGGCGACCGTCTACGCCGGCGACCAGACCGGCGCGGTCGTCAACCAGACCGGCGGCACGGGCACCTCGCCCTGCGCTTCCTTCTGCGACGCCCCGACCGAGATGGCGGCGCAGAGCGACTCGCTCAGCAACATCAGCACGAACGCGATGTGCTACGAGACGACCTACGGGGTGACCGGCTTCAACTGCGGCAACATGAGCGGCCGCACCTTCACCGTCAACGGCCAGACCATCAACTGCGGTGGCAACATGACGCTCCCGGCGAAGGTCAACGGCGGCTACTGCTTCCAGCTCTCCGCTGGCGGCACGACCTCCGCCTACTTCGGCACCTGGTAAGCGCACCCGCTCCACGCTCCACCGAACAACGGCCGGTCCGCCCACGCGGACCGGCCGTTTCCTTTTGGGGCAGCCCGAGTCGGAAACCTGACGCTGCCCGCAGCCGCGCTCATCCGGAGAGAGGGACGGCGGGCGACGCAGCGCGGTGTTGTTCGCGGAGCATCTCGATTGTTGTACCGGGTGCAACGCATGGGACCGGCCCACCCAGGAGAAAGCCCCAGTCTTCGGCCTATTTCATCCAAATAATTGTTGGCCCGATTACTGCTTTATCTTCGGCTTGTGTCGGACCGACACCTTGCGAACAAACGGCAAACCCCGAGCGATCGGGCGACGCAAAGCCAACGGGACTCTCGAAGTCGGCCGGGCTGCCTCAAGGGGGACTTCAAAATGAGAGAGCTCGGGAAACGGACCATCCAAATCAGTATCGCGCTGGGAGCCATCGTCGGCCTGATCGGCTGCGGTGAGGAAACCAGCGACGTCGAGGCCGGGACCCACGACCTGGGGCTCTCCTCGATCAACGGCCTCAGCTCCATCAACGGCCTCTCGTCCATCAACGGCCTCAGCTCCATCAACGGGCTGTCGTCTATCAACGGGCTGTCGTCCATCAACGGCCTCAGCTCCATCAACGGCCTCTCGTCCATCAACGGCCTCATGACGACGTCGGCCGGCCGCAAGTCGATCTCCTACCTCGTCAAGTGCGCGCTCGCCTCGAACGACTCCCTCGTCAAGGCAGACCAAAACGGGACCAACTACACCTTCGCCGGTGGCTTCGGTCTCTGCCCCAGCTGGAAGAACGGCAGCGTGCACAACAGCGCCTCCTGCGAGGAGCTCGTGTCCTCCTGCATGATGGCCCACGTCAACACCGCCGGCGTTCACGTGCCGGTCTGGCTCGACGCCCAGAACCCGGCCATCGGCTGGGGCATCGACAAGGTCAACTATCCCTTCCAGGAAGGGACCTTCTTCGGAAACATCATCGAGACCGGCCCTCTCTCCAGCACTGGCAAGCCCACCGTCAGCGGCCCCGTCGGCTACTACTGTGACGGCGCTGGCTTCACCAGCGGCACCGCTGGCGTGGTCGCCGGGCGCCTCGGGGCCAACCAGCAGAACTCGCCCTACTCGAACCCCTACGGCAACGGCACCCTCTGCAAGAACTCGCCGGCCAACGTCGCCTACTACACCTACGGCACGGGCGGACAGTCCGACCCCGACGGCTACGTCAAGCTCGAGAAGCCGGCCGGTGTCCCCTGGAACAACGGCATCACCGTGTGGCGGAACAACAGCTACAACCCGATCTTCGACACCAGCTACCAGTACTCGCTCTCGGCGAACATCACTGGCGGCACGATGGTGATGGACGCGGGCAGCTCGCCGGTTCAGCAGTGGAACGCCTCGGCTGGCCTCGTCACCTCGGTCTTCACCATGGCCCCGAGCGGCTCGAACTGGACCATCTCGCCCATCAGCAGCCCGACGAAGTGCCTCGACGCGGGCGCCGGCACCAACTCCACCGGCGTCGTCCTCTCGGGCTGCAACGGCGGCGCTTCGCAGGCCTGGAGCATCACCCCCGACGTGCAGACCGGTAACTTCTTCGTGAAGGCGTCGAACACCGGCCGCTGCATCAACGTCCGCAACGGCAGCACCGCCGCCGGAACCGTCATGGAGGTCCTACGACTGCAACAGCTCCTAGACCAGCGAGAAGTTCGCCATCCAGGCGACCGTCTACGCCGGCGACCAGACCGGCGCGGTCGTCAACCAGACCGGCGGCACCGGGCACCTCGCCCTGCGCTTCCTTCTGCGACGCCCCGACCGAGATGGCCTCGCAGAGCGACTCGCTCAGCAACATCAGCACGAACGCGATGTGCTACGAGACGACCTACGGGGTGACCGGCTTCAACTGCGGCAACATGAGCGGCCGCACCTTCACCGTCAACGGCCAGACCATCAACTGCGGTGGCAACATGACGCTCCCCGCGAAGGTCAACGGCGGCTACTGCTTCCAGCTCTCCGCCGGCGGCACGACCTCCGCTTACTTCGGCACCTGGTAAGCGCCCCCGCCCCACGCTCCACCGAACAACGGCCGGTCCGCCCACGCGGACCGGCCGTTTCCTTTTGGGGCTCGGCCAACGCGGTGCGGTATTGTTCTTGAAGCATCTCAACTGTTGTGCCGGGTGCAACGCATGGGACCGTCTTACCCACGCCAAGGCCCCAGTATTTCCGCATATTCGGTCCGAATAGTCGTTGGCTCGATTACTGCTTTATTAGTGCCTGTGTCGGACCGCCATCTTGCGAACAACGGCAAAACCCGAGCGATCGGGCGACGCAAAGCCCACGGGACTCTCGCAGTCGGCCGGGCTGCCTCAAGGGGGATATCGAAAATGAGCGTGCTGGGAAGACGGACCATTCAGATCAGCATCGGGGTCGGCGCCATCGTCGGCCTGATCGGCTGCGGTGAGCAGGCCAGCGACGTCGAGGCGACCAGCCGCGACCTGGGCCTCTCCTCCATCAACGGCTTGTCGTCCATCAACGGGCTGTCGTCCATCAACGGCCTCAGCTCCATCAACGGGCTGTCCTCCATCAACGGCCTCAGCTCCATCAACGGGCTGTCCTCCATCAACGGCCTTGTCGTCCATCAACGGCCTCATGACCACGTCGGGGGGTCGCAAGACCGTCTCCTACCTGGTCAAGTGCGCGCTGGCGGCCAACGACACGCTGGTGAAGGCCGACCAGTACGGCACCAACTACACCTTCGCCGGTGGCATCGGCCTCTGCCCCGCCTGGAAAAGCGGCGGCGTCTCCACCAACCAGCAGTGCATGGAGGGTGTCTCCGCCTGCATGATGGCCCACGTCAACACGGCCGGCGTCCACGTCCCGCTCTGGCTCGACTCGAACGACACCGCCATCGGCTGGGGCGTCGATCGGGTCAACTATCCGATGCAGGAAGGAACGTTCTTCGGCGACATCATGGACACCGGTTCGCTGGGCAACATCGGCAAGGCCCAGATCAACGGCCCGGTCGCCTACTACTGTGACGGCGCTGGTTTCCCCGCCGGCTCCGGCGGCGCCGTCGCCGGTCGTCTCGGCGCCGGCCAGAGCGGCGCCCCCTACGTGAACCCCTTCGGCAATGGCGTCACCTGCCAGAGCGCCGGCAACGGGTACACCTCCGCCAACGTCGGGTACTTCACCAACAATACGATCGCCGGCAGCTGCCCTGCGGGATCCAACTCGGACCCAGCGCAAGGCTGCCCGGATGGCTACAAGCAGTTGCAGTACCCGTACCTCTCGAACAACGTCCCCTGGCTCCACGGCATCACCGTGTGGCGCAACAACAACTACACCCCGATCTTCGACGCCGGGTACATCTACACGATGTCTCCCCTCGGGGCGTCGTCGATGATCCTCGACGCCTCGGGTTCGTATCTGAGCGACTACTACCAGTCGTCGATGCTCGACACGTCGAAGTTCCTCATCACGGCGCATGGCAGCAAGTGGACCATCCGGATGAAGACCGACACCACCAAGTGCGTGGACGCCAACGCGGCCGCCAACGGCAGCGCCGTCCACCTGAACAGCTGCAGCGGCGTGGCGTCGCAAGACTGGACCTTCACGCCGCAGCCGACCAAGGACGGCGCCTTCCTGATCCAGACCGCCGCCACCGGCCGCTGCCTCCACGTCAAGGGCGGCAGCAGCGCCGTCAGCGCCGGGATGGAGTCCTACGACTGCAACGCGACCAGCGTGTACCAGCGGTTCATCGTCCAGGCCGTCGCAGACGATCTGAACTCGGCCACCCGCTCAACCGACGACGGCCGGTCCGCCCCGCGGATCGGCCGTTTTCTTTTGGCGGCCTACTTCATCGGCGCGTAGGCGCGGGCCGCCGGAACGGACACGAGCTCTGTTTGCGGCAACACCAGCGCGGTCAACTCGCGACCATAGACGCAGCCGGTGTCGAGGCCCGTCGCGAACGGGTGCGCTTGCAGCCCGCGGATCGGCGTCGTGGCCGAACACCACGTGCTCGGGACCTTTCCAGAGCGACGCCCAGGGCGCTCCGACGATCCGCTTCGACGGCTCGCCGTTGTCCTTGATGCTGCGGAGGTTGAGCAGATGGTCGCGGGTCTGCTCCTCGATCGGAATTCCCGGGACCAACCCGCCGTGAACCACCAGGTAGGGGCGGTCGCCGACCGCGTCGAGACGCAGAAAGAGCGGGCGGGACTCCAGCCAGGCGACGTCGGCGGCGCTCAGGCTCTCGGCGACCGCCCGATGCATCGCGCCGACGTGCCCCTCGTCGTGAACGGCCCGGAGGACGTGCGCGTCGTGGTTGCCGAGGACCGCGTCGGCTTTCGATTCGCGCGCCCATCGCACGACGCCGGCCGAGTTCGGCCCCTTGGCCACCAGATCGCCGACCAACACCACGCGATCGTCGGGCGTGCGGCCGGCGGCCGCCAGCAACGCCAGCAGCTCGTCGAGGCAGCCGTGAACGTCACCGACGACCAGCGTGCGCATGTTCGCCACGCTCCGCGTCGGCCTTACGACTCCGAGACGGAGACCTTGACCATCTTGACCGGCGTCTTCGGGCGATCGCCCCCGTCGCGCGGCGTCTTGGAGATCTTGTCGACCACGTCCATCCCTTCGATCACCTTGCCGAACACCGGGTGCTTGGAGGGACCGGCCGAGAACCAGTCGAGGTAGGGGTTGTCGACGACGTTGATGAAGAACTGGCAGCTGCCGCTCTGCGGCCCCTTGTTGGCCATCGACAGCGTCCCGCGGGCGTTCGAGATCTTGGCGTTGGCCGGGTGCTCGTCGGGGATCGTGCCGCTGGGAGAGTCGCCGGTGCCGGCGCGCGGGCTCTGCGGATCCTTGCTGTACGGGCAGCCGAACTGCACCATGAACTTGTCGATCACGCGGTGGAAGTGCAGGCCGTCGTAGAAGCCGCTCTTGGCGAGCTTGACGAAGTTGCCGGCGGTGATGGGCATCTGATCTGCAAGCAGCTCGATCTTGATGTCGCCCAGGGAGGTGCTGAGGGTCGCGGTGGGGTTGGACATGGGCGGGGAGCTTAACGCACTTCCAGCGCCGCGACGACCTCGTCGAGCCGGTCGAACAGACGCGCGCGCGGGCAGAGCTCCGCCAGCTTGGTTCCGCGCACGGCGAAGACCTCGTCGCAGGTCTCGGCGGCCAGAAGATCGAGCCGACCGTCGCCTAGATAGAGGGTCGAATGTCCGGGATGTTGGCGGCGGAGCTCCGCCACGACGTGGCTCTTGAAGTCCTCGCCCGGCGCGAGGCGCATCCCGTCCGGCAGCGAGACCTGCCATCTGCGTCCGTCGAACGTGCCGGTGAAGGCGACGATCGGGATCCCCGGCGGCAGCAGATCCTGGATGTAGAAGGTGAGCCCGTGGCTCACCACCACGAACGGCCAGCCGCGCGCGCGGCAGAGCGCGACCAGCTCGGCGAGGCCCGGACGCAGCCGGGTGTGCGCGCGCGCCTCGGCCAGCAGCGCGTCCGGGCGGCTGCGCCACGTCACCGTAGCCGCGCGCGATCATCTCGAGCGGCGTCACCCGCCCGGCGTACGTCTCGGGGAGCAGCTCGCGCCGCCAGTCGTACGGGAGGTGCGCGTCCCAGAACAGCGTCGTGACGTCGTCGATGGTCAGAGTCCCGTCGAAGTCGGAAACGACGATCATTTGAACGTCGCCACCAGCGGGGCGTGATCGCTGGTGCCGATCTCGCGCTGCGAGACGCAGCTCAGCACCGACTCCCAGAGATCGCCGCTGGCGAGCAGGTAGTCGATGCGCCAGCCGATGTTGCGCTGGCGGAGGTTGCGCCAGGGCGCCCACCAGGTGAAGAGCGCGTCGTTGTCCGGCTCGCGCTCGCGCGCGACGTCGTGCAGCCCGCCTTCGCTCAGGATCCGCTCGAACAGCGCCCGCTCGTCGGGACGCTGGCCGATCGCCCGCTCGTCACGATCTCGGCTGTTGACGTCGATCGGCGCGCGCGCCACGTTGAGGTCGCCGCACAAGATCACCTTCGTCCCGAGCGCGCGCAGCCCGCCCGCGTAGGCGGCCATCGCCTCCAGAAAACGGACCTTGGCGGCGAAGTCCTTGCCGCCGTTCGGCACGTAGATCGATGCCACCTGCACGCCGCCGACGGTCGTCGGCGGCGATGCGCGTCTCGTGGTCGAACTCCGGATGGACGAAGAGCGGACGGTCGGGCGCCAGCTCCTTGCGCACGAGCAGCGCCACCCCCGAGTACCCCTTCGTCCCGTGCCAGTAGGACCAATATCCAGGGATGTCGCCGACCGTCTTGGGGATGTGGTCGACGGCGGCCTTGATCTCCTGGAGGCACAGGACGTCGGGCTGCTCGCGCTCTACGAACGCCGCCACCTCGTCCTGGCGCGCGCGGATGCCGTTGACGTTCCAGGTGGCGATCTTCATCGCCGGGCGATTTCGCCTGTCGTCGAAGCGGAGAACATGCGCATGCTCTTCTAGCAGATGAGCGCTCCTGCCGACGAGCCCGCACCGCCGGTCGCCGCGTCCGGGTCGTCACCGCGGAGCCTGATCGCGGTGATCGCGGCCGGCATCTTCGTGACCGGCTTTGGCTGGCCCGGATCCTTCGCGCGCCTGCCGTTCAACTTGCTGTTCAAAAACCAGCTGCACCTCTCGGCGCTCGACGTCTCCGAGTTCTGGGCCGTCTCCCTGCTGGTCTGGTACGTCAAGCCGTTGGTCGGGTTCGTCTGCGACGCCTATCCGCTGTTCGGGACGCGGCGCCGCGGCTACCTGCTGGTCGGGACCGTGCTGACCGGGCTGTTTTGGTTGATGTTCGCGATCGTTCCGCGCCGCTACGTCCCGTTCATGCTGGTGATGACCCTTCTCAACATCGCCATGGTGGCGGTCAGCACGGTGGTCGGCGGTCTCCAGATCGAGGTCTCGCAGCGCCACGCCGCGAGCGGCCGGCTCGCCTCGCTCCGCACCGGGCTCGAAGGGGTGATGAACCTGATCGGGGGACCTGTCGGTGGCTGGTTGGCCGTCTGCGCCTTCGGCTGGACGGCGGTGACCGGCGCCCTCGTGATGTTCTCCTTCCTGCCGGTCGTCGCCTGGCTCTATCCGCGAGCCGCGAGGCGCGCGGGCCAACACAGCGGTCTGGGCGACGGCGCGCAGCCACCTCAAGACGATCGTCGGGTCGCGGGCGATGTGGGGAGCGACGGGCCTGCTCTTTCTCGTCTACCTCGCGCCGGGGTTTCAGACGCCGATGCTCTACTACCAGCAAGACGTCCTGAAGTTCGATCCACGCTTCATCGGCTTCCTGCAGCTCCTGGGCGGTGCGGGAGGGATCATCGGCGCCGCCGCCTACGGGTACCTGTGTCGGCGGCTCCCGCTCAAGGTGTCGTTGGTGGCGGGGATCCTGCTCAACGCCGCGGTCATCCTGCTCTACCTGCGCTACGACTCGGCCAGGTCCGCGGCGCTGATCGACAGCTCGGTGGCTCTGCTCGGCACCTTGGCGACGCTGCCCATCTACGACCTGGCCGCGCGTGCGACGCCGGCCGGCAGCGAGAGCTTCGGTTTCGGTCTGATGATGAGCATTCGCAATGTCGCCATCTTCGCGATCTCGGACCCGTTCGGCTCGTACCTCTACGACCGCTACCACGTCGGATTCAAGCAGCTGGTCTGGCTGAACGCGGGATCGTCAGCCGCGGTGTTGCTCTTCGTCCCGCTGCTTCCGCGCGGCGCTGCTGGCCGCGCGCGAGGAGTCGCAGCGCGCGGCCTGAGCTTAAGAAGCTGCGTCGGCCGCCGAGATTGAAGTTCGTACCTTGGGGAGGCTCAATGCGTTTAGCTCCGCGCTTCGCCGGCCTCGGCCTGGCGCTCGCGCTCTCCTGCGCGTCGACCCCCTGGCCGGACGAGCCGGGGCTCCCCGTCGCAGTCGGCCTCGCCGCCAACGTCGACGCGGGGGACTCGTTTCTGACCGCGCTCACGGCGGCGCGCGCCGCGCGGAGTCTCCCCGCGCCGCTGGTGACGCCGCGCTACCAGTCGGAGATCCGCAACTTCGCCGAGGATCTTCAGGCCGGCAAGACCTCGGCGGCAGGCGCGCGCCGGGCCGTCGAAAGCTGGGGGCGCGCCGCCTACCGGCGGCCGGTCGCCAGCTGGGTGATCGCCTGTGGCGCCGGGCAACCGCCGCAGATCCCGTCTGCGCTCGCCGAGCTGCCCGTCGCGGTCATCTCCTACGCGGCGGCGCACTTCCGCCCGCGCTCGCTGGCGGCCGAGCAGTGCGCGGTCTTGGTGCTGGCGCTCCGGGGCGGCGACGAGGCCGTGAGCGCCGAGCCGGTCAAATGACGCAGCCGATGCGGGCGCCGTCGATGGCGATCTCGTCGAGCCACAGCTCGAACGGCTCCGTCGTCGGCTGATACTCGTACCAGCCGAGCCAGACGTTGGTGAACGTCGGCAGCGTGAACGGCACCGTCGCGTTCCCCTGGTGCGGCGTGGTGGCGATCGTGCCGAGCGAAGGGTGCTCGACGCCGTCCCACCAGAGGCGCGTCTGGTTGTGCGCGCCGTCGTGCATCCACTCGAGGCAGAGCCACTGCCCGGTCGGCACCGGCGAGGGCGTGCCGTTCGGCCCCGGGTCGCGGTCCGGATTGGTCCAGTCGCCCGTGCCGTTCGGGTCGGTCAGGCTGTCGGTGCCGACGCCGAACAGGTTGACCCCGTTTTGCATCTGGCCGCTCACCCGGACCTCCCCGGTCACCCCGGTCCCCGAGGCGGCGATGAACGTCCAGTGCGCGTAGTCGAAGGACGACGCCGGCGTGGGGAGCGACTGGAAGTAGACGAAGGCGCGGCCGTAATAGGTGTCGTTCGCCGCGGGGAAGGTCCTGGTCTCGTCGATGTACGACGCCCCTTTCCCGGTCACGGTGATGTGCAGCGCGTGCGTGCCGCGCGCCGCCTGCAGCGTGTCGACGACCGGCGGCGTCCCATTCACCGTCCAGGTGTTTGGATCGAGCGCACCGGTCTCGAAGTCCTCGCAGAGCAGGAGGCGGGCGTCGGCGCAGCGGCTCGGGCCGAAGAAGGCGGCGCGGTCCGACGAGTAGTTTCGCCCGCTGCCCGTCGAGCCACAGCCCGAGCTTGTGACGAGCACCGTCGCGACCGCCGCGCCCACGAGCCGCGCCGCGGCCCGCGCCATCTAGAGCTGCACCTGGATCTCGTAGCGGCGGTTCTTGGCCTTCTTGGCCGGCGTGTTGTCGGGCGTCACCAGCGGATGCTCGGAGCCCATGCCGACGGAGATGATCTCCTTCGGCGACACGCCACGCGCCACCAGCTCGCGCTCTATCACCGCCGCGCGCTTGGCCGACAGCTCCTTGTTGTGCTCCGGCTTGCCGGCCGAGTCGGTGTGCCCCGACACCACGAACTTGAAGCCGCTGACGCCCGCCGCCTGCAGCTTCTTCTTGGCGTCAATCAGCTCGTCGGCGAGCTTCTTGACCTTTTTGTCGCACCCGGGCGCCAGCTGGTCGCTGTCGCTCTTGAAGCTGCACTGGTTCTTGCGCCCCTCGGCGAGCAGCTTGGCGTTGACCTCCTTGACCGCCTTGTCGCGCGCCGCGCCGCCCGCCTTGCCGGCCAGGCTGTGAAGATCGAAGGCCGCGGCAGGCGCGCTGAGCGCGCCGGTCAGAAGAATCGCTGCCCCCACGATTCGCATCGTCAAGGCGAGCCACGAGCCACTGCGATTTGTCATGAACGTTGAACGCGTCATCCAGACAGAATAACGCGAAGGCGTCAGCGGCGGAGCGTCAGATCGAGGACGGTCGCCAGCCCGGGCGCCGCCGCGATCACAGCCGGGATCGCGTTCAGCACGGTGCCGACGGTGGCACGGTCGCCGTGGGTGCCGCCGCGAATCAGGAGATCGAGGGGCGGATCGCCCTCGATCACGATGCGGTCGTGCGGCTCAGGCGCGCCGACCGACATCTCCAGATCGAGCCGGACCAGCTCGCGCCCGCCGCCGAGGCCGATCGCCGACTGCCGCAGCCCGGCCACGCGCCCGGCCTCGATCCCCGGCCGTGGCTCGGTGACCGGACCGATCGTCGAACGGATCTCGTCGAACGAGAACCCCAGACCGAGCCCGAGGAGCGCGCACGATTCGGCGAGCCCCCGGTGCCCGAGATTCTTCGCCGCCACGCCCGCTTCGAACTCCGCGACGGTCATTCCGGCGCCGACCTTGGCGCGCAGCGGAGCGCGCCGTTTGGCGGCATCGACGACCCGCGTGACCGCCACCCGATCGACGCGCACGCAGGCGGCGGCGAGCGTGAGCGGCAAGCGATCCATCACCAGCCCGGGGTTGACGCCCGTCCCGACGACGGTGATCCCGGCGGCGCGCGCGTGCGCGTCCAGCTGCTGCGCGAGCTCGGGCGTCGTCAGATGGGCGTAGGCGAGATCCTCGCAGGTCGAGACCACGTCGACGCCCGCGGCGCCCGCCGCCTCGACGATCGGCAGCATCTCGGCGACGCCCGAGAGGGTCAGCACCAGCGCGACGTCGGCGCCGGCCAGCGCAGCCGACAGCGTCGGCGCCACCTTGACGCCGAGCGGACCGACCTCGGCCACCTCGCCGGCGTCCTGGCCGACGAAGGCCGGATCGGCGACGCCGGAGAGCTCGAGCGTCGGTCGGGCGAGGACCGCCTTCAGGACCTCGCGGCCGATCGCCCCCAGGCCGACGATCGCCACGCGCACGGTTCCGGCCGCGCGGATGGCGCCCGTCGTGCGGGTGGCGCCGGGCGAGCCGATGTTGCTGGTCGTCGTCACCCCCCGAGCTCCGCCAGAATCCTCGCCCAGCTCCTCGAGGAACCCCGAAATCTCCGAGGGAGAAAGCGATTCGAGCCGGCGCCGGATCCCTTCGAGATCGTCGCGCAGCCGGCTGGCCCGGCGGCGGTAGTTGTCGAGAGTGTTCTCCAGCCGGCTGGCGTCGGTGGTCGACGCCCCCACGCGACCGACCTCGGCCCGCAGGTTGGCCTCCACCGCGTCGAGATCGCGCGCGATCTCCGCGGCGCCGGCGTCGTGACCGTTGTTGTTCTTGCCGTTCTGGCCGTTCTGGCCGGCCCCGGCGATCGCCAGCGACTCGAGCTCGCCCACCCGAGCCCGCAGGCGATCGCGCTCGGCCTCCAGCGTGTGGAGTCGATCGACCTCGGCCCCGTCGCGCCCCGCCGCCGCCTTGCGTTCGTGCTCGAGCCGCAAGAGCTTCCCCTCGAGCTCGGCCAGGCGCGCGCGCCGGGTCCGATCCGCCTCTTCCAGATCCTTGGCGGTCTTGCGCAACGTCGTCGTCTCGGCGCTCGCGCTCGCGGCGCGCGCCTCGGCGGCAGCCAGCGTGTCTTCAAGCTCCGCGACCAGCGCCGACTGCTCGGAGACCGACGCCTTCAGCTCGGTGAGCTCGTCGACGTGCGCCGTGGACGCCCGGTGGAACTCCTCGAGGGCGCGCCCGCGCGCCGCGGCCAGATCGTCGCTGTCATTGCCCTGGCCAGTGACCCGCGGCGCCGTCGGCGCGCCCGGAACCTGACCGACCTCCGCCCGCCCCGCGTTCCCCTGAACCGCGCGCGCGATCGCCTGCCGCAGCTTGTCTTCCAGCTCGGCGAGACGCCAGGTCAGATCCTGCTTCTCACCTTCGAGGCGCAGGATCCGCTCGTCGCGTTGCGCGACCGCGCGCGACCGCTCCTCGAGCGCGCCGGGGTCGACCACCGCCGTCCGCGCGCCGCTCTCGAGGCGCGCCATCTCGCGGCGGGCCCGTGCGAGCTCGCTCTCGGCGAGCCGCTGGCGCTCGAGCGCGTCCTCGACCGCTGTCTGCCGCTCCCGCGCGAGGCCGCCAATCTCTTCCAGCCGCTGCTCGGCGGCGGCGGCCCGGGCTTCGCTCTCCGCCAGCTTGACCCGCAACCGATCGGCCTCCTCGCGCGCCTCGGCCAGCGCCGCCGACGACGCCCGCGCCTCCGCTTCCAGCGGCGCGCGCAGCCCCGCCGTCAGTCGCTCGGTGACCGCCGCCATCTCCTCGGTCGTACGGCGGGTGAGGTTCATGATCGATTCGTTGGCCTCGGCCAACGCACGCCGCAGCTTGGCGTTCTCCGCGTCGAGCGCCGCGCGGTCCTCGGCCGCCCGGCGGACGCGCGCGCGCATCTCCTCGATCTCCTCGGCCTGGAGGTGCGAGACGCGGGCCGCAGCCAGCGCCGCGACCTCGCCTGGTTGGGCCGCTTGACCCGCAGACGGCAGCTGAACCAGCGCGTAGCCGAGGCCCGCCACGGGCTCGGTGCCGGCGATGGCGACGTAGGCGACGGGAGCCTCTGGCTCCTTGACCAGCCGTGAATCGATCCGCAGCGCCTCGATGGTGCCGTCGAACTCGACCACGCCGATGCCCGAAAACGGCGTCATCCCCAGCATCTGGATGAGCGGAAGCAGCGGCGCGACCGCGCCGTGCAGATCGTAATAACCGACGCCGCCGCTGGCGCCCGGACGCTCCGCGTTGCCGGCCGCGACCACCAGGCGCCCTCCCGCGGCGACCAGCTTGCGGCAGGCGGCGACCGCGCCTGGCCGTCGCACCAGCGCCTCCCCTTCGGGGACCACCACGACGTCGAAGCGCTCGGTGAGGCTGGCGAGATCGCCGTCCGACACCACCACCTTTTCGGCGCCCAGCGATTTCAGGAGCTCGGCGGTCCCGTCGATGCGGGGCCCGATCTCGAGCACGCGGCGGCCCAGCCAGATGGGTTCGAGGAAGGCATAGAGCGACCGGCGGCGGTCGCGAGATTCAGGGTGGAAAGGTCGGGCATGGCGGGTCGCACTATATACCCGACTTGCATCCGGACGCTTCGCCCACTATAAACCCCGGTTCCCAGGACCCAACACCATGGCAAAAAAAGGCATTCATCCGGTCTATAAGCCCTCGACCATCAGCTGCGCCTGCGGCAACAAGGTCGAGACCTTCTCGACCCGCGGCGCGTTCTCGGTCGAAATTTGTTCTGCCTGCCACCCGTTCTACACGGGGAAGCAGAAGTTCGTGGACGCGGCCGGCCGCATCGAGCGCTTCCAGAAGAAGTACGGCAAGGGTACGCCTCCCGCGACGACGACCTAAGCCGTCTTGCTCGATCAGCTGCTGCTCGACAAGCTCGCCGGCGTCGAGGCGCGCTACCAAGAGCTGGATCGGATGCTCGCCGATCCGGCTGTGCTGGCCAATCGCCAGCAGATGCAGAAGCTGTCGAAGGAGCACTCCGACCTCCGCGAGATCGTCGACACCTTCCGGCAGTACCGCGACGTGAACGCGCGGGTGGTCGAGGCGCGCGAGCTGCAAAAAGATCCCGAGATGCGCGAGCTCGCGCGTCAAGAGGAGACCGAGCTCAGCACCGAGCAGTCGCGGATGGAGAAGGACCTGACGGCGCTGCTCATGCCCAAGGACCCGAACGACGAGAAGAACATCCTTCTCGAGATTCGGGCCGGCACCGGCGGCGAGGAGGCGGCGCTGTTCGCCGGTGACCTCTTCCGGATGTACTCGCGGTTCGCCGAGCGCCACCGCTGGGCGATCGAGATCCTGTCGACCTCGGCCGCGGCGGCCGGGGGCGTGAAGGAGGTCGTGTGCGGCATCAACGGCCGCGGCGCCTACTCGCAGCTCAAGTACGAGTCGGGCGTTCACAGGGTTCAGCGCGTCCCCGCCACCGAGGCCCAGGGGCGCATCCACACCTCGACGGCGACCGTCGCCGTGATGCCGGAGGTCGAGGACGTCGAGATCACCATCGATCCGAAGGACCTCAAGATCGACGTCATGCGCTCGGGCGGTCCCGGCGGCCAGTCGGTCAACACCACCGACTCGGCGGTGCGCGTCCACCACATCCCGAGCGGCCTCATCGTCCACTGCCAGCAGGAAAAATCGCAGCACAAGAACAAGGCGATGGCGATGAAGCTGCTGCGCGCCAAGCTCTACGACATCGAAGAGGAGAAGCGGCAGACGGCGGACCGCGAGGCCCGGCGCAGCCAGATCGGCTCCGGTGACCGGTCCGAGAAGATCCGCACCTACAACTTCCCGCAGGATCGCCTGACCGATCACCGCATCGGCCTCACCCGCCACAACCTCCCCGGGATCCTCGACGGCGACCTGGAAGACGTCATCAGCAGCCTGCGCGCGCACTTCCAGGCCGAAGCGCTCAAGTGACCCGGCCGCGGATCGTCGTTCTCGACAGCTTCGCCATCGATCAAGGAGAGCCAGACAGCACCTGGCGGGCACTGGCGGCCCTCGGCGACCTGGCGATCTTTCCGCGGACAGAGACCGCGGAGCTCCCCGCACGCGGTGGAAACGACACGCTGGCGGTGCTCACCAACAAGGTGTCGCTCGGCGCCGCCGAGCTGTCGGCCTGGCCGGCGCTGCGCTACGTGGGCGTGACGGCGACCGGAACCGATATCATCGATCTCGACGCCGCCCGCGCGCGCGGGATCGCGGTCACCAACGTCCCCGGGTACGCCACCCCGTCGGTCGCCGAGCTGGTGTTCGCGCTCATCCTGCACTTCTCCTACGACGTCGCCGGCCACGACGCCGCCGTGAAGGCCGGCGTCTGGGCCGCGTCGCCCGACTTCTGCTTCTTCCGCCAGCCGCTGGTCGAGCTCGCGGGCAAGACGCTGGTGCTTGTGGGCGCCGGGGCGATCGGCGGCGCCGTCGCCCGCATCGGCGAGGCGTTCGGAATGCGCGTGGTGCGCGCCGCGGTGCCGGGTGCACCGACGCGCGCCGGAGAGCCCCGCACGCCGCTCGCCGAGGCGCTGCCGCTCGCCGACTTCCTCTCCCTGCACTGTCCACTCACCGCCTCGACGCGCGGGCTGGTCGGCGCGGGGTTCCTCGCCGCGATGAAACCGGGCGCCATCCTCATCAACACGGGGCGCGGCGCCTTGGTCGACGACGCTGCGCTGGCCGCGGCGCTCGCCAGCGGCCACCTCGGCGGCGCCGGGCTCGACGTCCTGGCGACCGAACCGCCACCGCCCGATCACCCACTGACCGATCCGCGCGCCCCCTGGGCCGGACGCGTGGTCGTCACGCCGCACATCGGCTGGGGGACGGTGGAGTCGCGGCGCCGGCTCGTGACCGAGGTGGCGCACAACCTGGCAGCCTTTCTCCAGGGCCAGGCGCGCAACCGCGTGGCCTGAGCGCCAATCGTCGGGTCGTCTACTCGCCCTGGAGCGTGACGACCACCGTCCGCGCGCCGCCCTGATCGCGGTGCTCCCCGAGGTAGATCCCCTGCCAGGTCCCGAGCGCCAGCCGCCCGTCGCGGATCGGCACCGTCACCGACGCCCCGAGGAGCGTGGCCTTCACGTGCGCCGGCATGTCGTCGGCCCCCTCGGCGGTGTGCTCGAAGTAGGGGGCGTTCTCCGGGACCGCGCGGTCGAACCAGCGCGCCAGATCGCCGCGCACGTCCGGATCGGCGTTCTCGTTGACGGCCAGCGACGCCGAGGTGTGCTGGATGAAGAAGTGCGCGAGGCCCATCTTGAAGCGTGCCAGCTCCGGCACCGCCGCCGCCAGCTCGCCGGTGATCAGGTGAAATCCGCGCGGCCGCGGCTTGAGGCGAACCTCGGTTTGGTGCCAGGACATGCGATCTGTGCGTTTAGCACGTCGCGCGCCTGGTGACTTCCGACACCTGTTTTCGTCGGAAAAATTTGCGAAAATTGAATTTCGTCAGTTAATGGAGCGTTGAGGGATGCTGAGACACCCCTCTCAACAAGGAGACCCCATGAGCCATCGAAAAAACCTGATCGTCGGACTCGGCGTCGTGCTGCTGACGGTGCTGGGATCCGTCTCGATCGCCGAGGCGCAAGGGTACCCACCCCCGTACTATCCCCCGCCGCCCCCGCCGCCACCCCCGCACGGCGTCTACCGCGGGGGGCTCGTCTTCGGCTTCTCGGGCGGCGTGGGGGCCATTCATATCAACAACTGCCTCGCCGATGCGTGCGGCGTCGCCGGCATGGGCGAGGGCCACATCGGGGGCATGATCAACCCGCGCACGGCGCTGATGTTCGAGATCTGGGTAGCCGACCACCCCTGGAGTAACAGCGGTAGCAGCCTCGAAACGATCAACTCCTTCTTTACCGGCGCGGCGCAATACTGGGTCAACGACATCGTGTGGATCAAGGGAGGCCTCGGGATCGCCGAGCTCCGCGTGGACGACGGCTACGGCTACTCGTCCAACGCCACCACAGGCTTCGCGCTGTTCGGCGCGGCCGGGGTCGAGGTCCTCCAGTCCTACAACTTCGCGCTCGACATCCAGCTCCGCATCGGCAACGGGTTCTACAGCGACAGCGGCGGCAGCTTCAGCGCTCAGAACTACGGCCTGATGGTCGGCTTCAACTGGTACTAGGCTGAACACACGGTGATCGTCCGGGCGGGGACCCCAAAGGGTCCCCGCTTCCGTTTAGAGCGAAACGATCTTGTCCGGGTACTGGGCGCGCAGGGTGCGGGTGGCGTTGCGGGTGTCGACCACCAGCTGGGCGCGCTCGACGAGGGCGGCGTAGTCGACGTTGCGGTGGTCGGTGGTGATCACCACGCAGTCGAACTTGCCGGCCTCTTCGATGGGCGTGTGCTTCAACTGGAGCTCTCCGACGCGGATGCTCGGCGCGTAGAGATCGCTGTAGGCGACCTCCGCGCCGCGTCGCTGGAGGAGCTCGATGATGTCCAGCGCCGGCGACTCGCGCACGTCGTCGATGTCGCGCTTGTAGGCGACGCCGCAGAGCAAGATGCGCGACCCGCGCACCGACTTCCGCCGGGCGTTCAGCGCGTCGGCCACCATGACCGCGACGACCTCGGGCATCGCCGAGTTGATCTCGTCGGCCAGCGTGATGAAGCGGGCGTTGTACTTCAGCGTCTTCAACTTCCAGGACAGATAGAGAGGATCGATCGGGAGGCAATGCCCGCCCAGGCCCGGGCCGGGATAGAACGGCATGAACCCGAACGGCTTGGAGGCGGCCGCCTGGATCACCTCCCAGGTGTCGAGGCCGAGGCGCCCGCACATGATCGCCACCTCGTTGACGAGGCCGATGTTGACGGCGCGGAAGGTGTTCTCCAGGAGCTTGACCATCTCGGCGCTGTCGGTCGACGACACCGGGACGATGGTCTCGATGAAGTGGCCGTACATCGCCTGCGCCACCTCGAGGCTCTTCGGCGAGATGCCACCCAGCACCTTGGGGGTGTTGTGGGTGAAGAACTTCGGATTCCCCGGATCGACCCGCTCTGGGGAGAAAGCCAGGAAGAAGTCTTCGTCGGGCCGTCGGCCGGCCTGCACGAACCGGGGGAGCAGCACCTCGCGCGTGAAGCCGGGGAAGGTGGTGCTCTCGAGGATCACCAGCTGCGGCCGCTTCATCCTCGGCGCCAGCATCTCCGCCGCGTCCATGATGAACGAGTTGTCCGGATCCTTGGTCTTGTTGAGCGGCGTGGGGACGCAAATGATGACGACCTCCGCAGCCGACAGCACGTCCGGGTCGGCCGAGGCGTCGAGCGTGCCGGCCTCGACCAGCGGCGCCAGGGTCGCCGACGAAACGTCGTTGACGTAAGAGACGCCACGGCCGAGCGACCGCACCTTGTCGACCGACCTGTCATAGGCCGTGACCTTGAAACCGGCCTTCGCCACCTCGACCGCCAGCGGAAGACCGACGTAGCCGGCACCGACCACCACCACCTTGGCCTCACGTGTCTTGATCCGTTCGAGCAGCGTCGTCATGACTTGAACTCCAGGTACCTTCGCCCGGCGCGCCCGTCAATGCGAGCGCCGCCACCCTCACCGATCGAAGGCCTCCGACGAAAATGCCGGCCCCACGGCCAGGAATCGCGATCAGGGTGGACTCGCGGTCAGCGCGCCTACCTATTCATTTTGGTGCGAAATCTCACGCTCTCCTCGGCTGATGGCCGCTGAATGATGAAGGCGTTTATCCGACATATGCGGGCAAATCCTACGAATCGTGCAGACCCGCCGATCGGTCGCTTGCCTTGTGATTCTGGCGAAGCTTATCTTCAGGCACGCAGGGTGCTTGGTCTGGGCAGGGCGCCGTCCGTCCGCGTGGGTTGGGAGTCTTCCGAGATCCGTTGGGCGAGGTCCGTTGGGAGGTCCGAGGGGCGCACGTCGGTCGTCGGCGCACCAGTGTCGTACAGGAAGTTTCGACCGCGAGCTCGGCCCGCGGAGTTTCCGTCTAAATAGAAAAAATAAGGAAGCGATGCTTCGGAAACAGCCCTACTCGATTCTGGCGATTCTCTCCGCCCTCGCGATCGTTCCCGCCTGCGGCAAGGGCAGCTTGAGCGGTGGTACGGGAGGCAGCGGCAACGGCGGCAGCACCAGCGGCAACGGCGGCAGCACCAGCGGCAACGGCGGCAGCAGCTCAGGGGGAACCGGCGGCAGCAGCTCGGGGGGAACCGGCGGCAGCAGCTCGGGGGGAACCGGCGGCGGCATGGTCGCACAGCCTCCCGTCTCGGGCCTCAGCCTGTTCTCCGGCTCCTCCTGCGGAGGCCCCGTCACCGTCGGAAGCTCCCCGGTGCGGCGCCTGTCCCGCATCGAATACGACAACATGGTGCGCGACCTCGGGCTCGACCCGAACAACACGCAGCCCGCCACCCAGTTCGTCACCGAGCAGAAGATCGACGGTGGCAAGGCGGGCAACTTCAACACCAACGCCTACGCGACGATCTCTGGCACGCTCATCAACCAGCAGTACCTGGAGGCGGCCGAAGCGCTGGCGACGGCCGCGGTCGCGAACAGCAACGTGCTGACGGCGCTGCTCCCTTCATCTTCCTGCGGAACGAGGAACGCCGCCTGCGCCTCGCAGTTCATCACCACCTGGGCCAACCGCGCCTTCCGCGGGCAGCTCGACGACGGCGAGACGACGGCGCTCAACACGCTCTACGCCAGCGTCAGCGCCCAGTTCGACTTCGCGACCGGCATCCAGGCGGTGATCGAAGCGGTGCTGACGTCGCCGCGCTTCCTCTTCGTCCTCGAGTTCGGTCAGCCGAGCTCCGATCCCTCCGCCGCCGCCGTTCCGCTGTCGCCGATGGAGCTGGCCACGCGCCTGGCGCTCTACCTGTGGCGCTCCATTCCGGACCAGACCCTGATCGACGCGGCGAACGGCGTGAACAACAGCAGCCTCGTCAGCGCCTCCGACGTGGCGACGCAAGCGACCAGGATGCTCGCCGATCCCAAGGCGAAGGGCGCGCTCTCCGACTTCGCCGACCAGTGGCTCGACATCGAGAACATGAACTCGGTCACCAAGGACACCCAGTTCAAGAAGTGGACGGCCACCGTCGCCGCCGACCTTCACACCGAGAGCCTGACGACGTTTACCCAGGCGGTGCTGGGGAGCAGCAGCTACACCTCGCTGCTCACCTCGGGGTCGTCTTACATCAACGCCGACCTGGCGTCGTTCTACGGCCTCTCCGGCAGCCCGACGTTCAGCACGGCGACGACCGTCAACACCGCGGCCAACCCGCGGACGGGGATCCTGAGCCAGGGGAGCGTGCTGTCGATGCACGCGCACACCTCGCTGCCGTCGCCGACCAAACGTGGCCGGATGATCCGCCAGCAGATCCTGTGCGAGGAGGTCCCCGACCCGCCCGCCTCGATCGGAGGCGTGCCGATCCCGCCGCCGCCCGCCAGCATCGCGAGCGGCACGACGCGCGCCGCCTACCTCCAGCACGTGTCGACGAACACCGTGTGCAACAACTGCCACCAGTACATGGACTGGATCGGGTTCGGCTTCGACAACTACGATGCGACCGGCGCGTACATCACGCAGGAGAATACGGTCAACGTCGACCCGAGCGGGCAGTTCCTCCCCTACCCGAACTCGACAGACATCAGCGGAACCTTCACCGGCATGACCGACATGATCAACCAGCTCTCGAAGAGCGATCAGGTCAACCAGTGCTTTGCGCTCGAGGAGATTCGCTACGCCCTCCTCCGCTCGGAGACCGACGAAGACGCCTGCTCGGCGCAGCAGATCTACCAGGCGTTCTCGGGAAGCAACTTCAACCTCTCGAAGCTCCTCGTCGCCGTCGTGAGCAGCAATTCGTTCATGTACCGCACGCCGGTGAACGCGGGCCAAGCGTGTCAGTGAAAGTCTGCCAATGAACAAACGTAAAATACAGCTTGAACGGAGACACTTCCTGCAGCTGGTGGGCGCCTCCGCCCTCTCCTATCCCTTTCTGCGCGGCGTCCCCAGCTACGCCGCCGCCAGCGGAAGCGCGCCGACCTATCTGATTTTGGTGTTCACCCCCTGCGGCTGCGTCCGTCCGGTCTGGGGCGCCACCGACATGAGTGGGGCGTCGATCGTACGACCGGCGTACGGCGCGGCGCCGACGCTCACCAGCGCCTTCACCTTCCGCAGCACGCTCGCCCCCTTCGCCAAGGGCGGCACCGTCGGCGGCGCCTCCTGGACGACCAATCTGCAGAGCAAGGTGCTCGTCCTCGACGGGCTCAACAACAAGGCGGCGCAGGGCTCGCACGAGGCGGGGATGGCCTCGCTCTGGACCGGTCAGATCTCCACCGGGAGCCCGGCCACGAGCATCAGCATCGATCAGCAGATCAGCGCCATGCTCAAGGCCGGCACGCCGTTCCCGTCGATCCAGCTGATGGTCCGCGACCCGGCCGACTTCACCGATCGCGAGGTGAAGACACGCATGCTCTACAACGCGGCCGGCGTCTTCGTCGATCCGATCGACGATCCGACCAAGGCGGCGTCGACCTGCTTTCCGGCCATGGCGTCGACGACCACCGGGCCGGACAAGACGACGTTCATCCGGCAGCAGCTGTTCGGCAACGGGACGCAACCGGGCCAGCTCAACAGCGAGCTCAACAACCTGATGCCCAAGCTCTGCACCCAGGACCGCACGCAGCTGCAGGCGCTGCAGGACGGCTGGAACAACCTCTACTCGCAGCTGCAGGCGGCGGCGG
Source organism: uncultured Pseudomonadota bacterium (assembly GCA_963819375.1). Classification (GTDB taxonomy): domain Bacteria; phylum Myxococcota_A; class Polyangia; order Fen-1088; family Fen-1088; genus JADGRB01. The sequence continues at coordinate 209,675 of CAWFVU010000003.1, forward strand.
CGGCGTCGGCGAAGTGCACGCCGCCCGGGGCGATCAGCGCCAGCACCGACTTTCCCACCAACGCCAAGCAGCAGATGGACATCCTGGCGCTGGCGTTGGCCTGCGACCTCACCCGGGTGGCGAGCCTGCAGTTCTCGACGTCCACCAGCCAGGTGACGCACAGCTGGCTCAGCACCAGCCAGAACCCCCAGAACAACAACCACCACAGCTTCTCGCACATGGGGCCGACCTACCTGGGCGCGCTCGCCATGTGCCAGGGCTACAACAACATGGGCCAGTGCACGGGCGTCACCGACATGTACAGCGCCAACAACGTGAACCTCTATCAGAGCGCTCCCCAGCAGGAAGCGATCGACCAGTTCTACGCCACGCAGGTCGCCTACCTGGCGCAGAAGCTCAACGGGATCTCGGGTGCCAACGGCGGCTCGCTGCTCGATCAATCGGTGCTCTGCTGGGGCAACGAGCTCGACATGGGGGCGGCCCACAACCACGACGACACGCCGTTCGTCCTGGTGGGCGGTGCCAACGGTCAGCTCAAGACCGGCAATCTGGTGACCTTCCCGCTCGATCTGATTGACGGCACCGAGGCCACCGCCGCGAAGAACGACCGGTCGCACAACGACCTGCTCCTCACGCTGGCGAAGGTGATGGGCACGCCGCTGACCACCTTCGGCGAGCCGAGCTACTGCACCGGTCCGATCACGCAGATCCTCAACTCGTAGTCTCGAGCGCGGGGCCGGGGGCCGGGACACTTGTGTCGGCGGCGCCGGATCAGGGAACCTGGATCCTGCGTCAGCTCCCAGTCAGGTGCCACCGCCCCGCAGCATCACCAGCGGGGTGCGGAGCAAAACGGAGACCTCGAGCTGCACGAACGTCCGCAGATCCTCCATCGCCGCCGTGTAGGCGAGGTCATAGAGCAGCTTCATGCGCATGTGATCGGCCAGGGCGTCCTCCGCCCCGTCCACCTTGAAGGGGTTGGTCAGATCCTGCTCGAACAGATCGAGCTCGCTGCCGGGCAGCGGCTTGCCCGTATAACCCAGCGTGACCTGCGCGAGGCCGGTGATGCCGGGCTTCACGTCGCGCATCCGTTCCTCGAAGTAGGGGATGGCGTGCGCGAGCTGCTCGGCCAGCTCCGGACGCTCGGGGCGCGGGCCGACGATGCTCATTTCGCCCAGGAAGACGTTGATGAACTGCGGCACCTCGTCGATCCGCGTCCGGCGCAGGAAGCGCCCGACACGGGTGACGCGCGGATCGTCCTCGCTGGCCAGGACCGGCCCCGTCAGCTCCTCTGCGTCGGGGCGCATGGAGCGGAACTTGAGCATCGAAAATTCCCGGAACTTGGGGCCGTCTCCCTCCTCGGCGGAAGGTTCGTCCCCCGCGCGCACGAGCTGCCCGGCGCGGCGCTGACGAATAAAAATTGTTCCCGGCGAATCAAGGTAGACTGCCGCCGCGATCAGAGGGAAAAAGGGTGCAGTGATGGCCAGGCCGAGAAGCGAGCCCGCGACGTCGATCAGTCTTTTTACGACGCGAACCGACCGGACCACGCCGTTAGGCTACACCGAAACGGAGAGCCTCCGATATGACACGGAGGATGGAGCGCCCGCAGACGAGGCCGCCGCCTTGATTCGCCTCCAGCTGCTCGGAATATTGGAGCATCGGGACGTTGCCCTTCGTGCGGTGTCGACGGCGTGCAAGTTGGTGACGCCCCGCCCGCAGGGGCGAGCATGGAACAATTTTCAAATGCAGGTGGTGTCCGCCGTCGGCGAGGCATTCAACAACATCGTGCTCCACGGGTACGCCGACCGGCAGGCCCGGGAGAAGCAAGCTCGGGAGCAGCAACAGATCGGCAGCGTCGATCTCCGAATCCAGACTCGCCGCGGCCACATCAGGATAGAGCTGCGCGATTGGGGATCCGGTTTCGATCCGAGGCGGGTTCCGCCACCGGCGTTCGACACCCTGCCCGAGTCCGGCCTGGGCCTCTTCATCATGCAATCCTTCATGGAAATGGCGTACCGTCCGGGCCGCCCCAACCTGCTCACCCTGAGCAAGCGCTACGTCGAACGCCCGAGCGCCATCCGCAAGAGCGAAGGTGCAACATGAGATTCGAGATCAAGGCCGCCACCGGCGTCACGCACCTCGCCATCGAAGGCGAGCTGGACGCCGTGAGCGTCTCGGAGCTGCGCCCCGATCTCGAGAAGCTCGTCAAGGGCCGACCGACCGTCGTGGAGGTCGATCTGTCGTCGCTCCGCATGGTCGACAGCTCTGGAATCGGCGCGCTGGTCTCGCTCTACAAGCGCATCAGGGCACAAGGCGGAAGCGTCGTCATCAAGGGGCTTCGCGACCAGCCGCTGGCGATCTTCCGCCTGCTTCGTCTCGATCGCGTGATGCTGGGGGCAGATACTCGGAGCCCTTCTCCGGCGCCCAAGCAATCCAAGTCACGCCACTAGACTTCGGTTCCTGCAGAACCATCTCCAGGTGGTGTGCTCCAACACCCAGAAACCACCACGCACTTTGGTGAGCGAAATGTCGTTCCCGAATTGTCACCCAGAATACGATTTTGAATGGCGTAGCATTAACGGCTCGGCTACCTTAGGCACACGGTGGGACGAGTAGCTTCATGTCGGGAATATAGATGAAAATGGACTCGGGCCCGCTTGCCATGACTTCTCCTCTTCTTATCGACGCGTCGCTCAGCGAACCGACAGGATCCAACTCGGTCGGCCAGGCGATCGCTGCGCTCGGCGATCCGGAATCACCGTCGGAGCTCGCCCAGCGGCTCGCGGTCGTCGTCGCGATGCTCTGGCCCCAGATCGCCGATGCGGACCTGTTCCTGCCCGAGAAGGGGCGTCCCCTGCGGGGCGTCCGTGACGCGCGCGCCGGTGCCGGCCTGCTCGCCACCCTGAACGCCGTGTGGGGGTCGATCGCTGCGCGGGGGCTGATGCCGGTGACACCGACGCTCCTCCCGGGCGACGCCGCCACGGGCCGTGGTTCGACCATGTCGACGCCGATCTTCTCTGGCAAGTCGCTGGAGGGATTCCTCGTCGTGCAACGGCAGGCCGACGGACCCGCGTTCACGATTCAGGATCTCGAAGGTCTCGCGCTGCTGGGCGAAGGGGTCGGCGGCATTCTTCCTCGCTGCCGTGCGCATGTCTCGCCGGCGACGACCTCCTGGCTGGAGCAGGACCTGGCGGCCGCGGGAACGGTTCAGCGGACCTTCTTGCCCGAGACGATCGGCGAGAACTCCGCCGGTGTTCGCGTCGTCACCGAGTACATGCCGGCCTACGCGGTGGGCGGCGACTTCTACGACTTCATCGATCTGGGGAACGGGCGGGTGATGGGGGTCATCGGCGACGTCTCCGGAAAGGGCGTCACAGCGGCGCTCACCATGGGGCGCGTCAGCGCGGACATCCGCCGTATGGCCACCGAGGTCTCGGGTCCCGCGGAGCTGCTGGAGCGCCTCAACCACACGCTGTCCGTCCGCATGCAGGATGACCGCTTCGTGACGGCGCTCTGCGTGCTGCTCGACGCTCCGAACAAGAAGTGGATCTTCGCCAACGCCGGTCACGTCCTGCCGCTTCTGCGGCGGTCGACGGGCGTGGTGTCGCGCGTCGCCTACTCGTCGGGGCCTCCGCTCGGCATCGTGGCCCACGCGCAGTACCGCGAGGAGACGATCTCCGTCGCCGCCAGGGACATCCTGCTGCTCGCCACCGACGGCGTGTTCGAGATCCTCTCGGCGCCGCGGCGCCCCTGCTCGACGATGGGGCAGTGTCAGTTCACGGAGCTCGTCGGCAGCGCGCCCCACGACATCGGCGAGATCAGCCGCCGCATCGTCGCCACGGCCCACGAAGCGACCAACGGCCGCGACGATCTGGCGCTGCTCGGCCTTCAGATCGCCGGCTGAAACCTCGGACTGTGGTCGGCGCCACCACGCGCTGGCTGACGCCGATCAGGTCCGACCAGCGTACCAGGCGACCGTGCGTTTCAGCCCCTCGGCGAACGAGATCGCGCCGCGGTAGCCGAGGCGCTCGCGCGCGGCGGTGAGGTCGGCCAGCGAGTGCTTGACGTCGCCGACACGGCCCGGAAGGTAGGTGATGGGGACGGCGTGCCCGACGATCTCGCCGACCAGTCGCACCACGTCGTTCAGGTTGATCGCAGCCCCGCAGGCGACGTTGAAGACGCCCCCCGAGACGCCGGACGCTGACCCCGCCGCCAGGTTCGCCTCGACGGTGTTGTCGATGAAACAGAAGTCGCGCGACTGCGTGCCGTCGCCGTAGATGGTGACCCCCGTCGCGCCGAGCGCCGCCGTCACGAAGCGCGGGATGACGGCGGCGTACTCCGACTTCGGGTCTTGCCGAGGACCGAACACGTTGAAGTAGCGCAGGCAGACCGTCTCGAGACCGTACGCGCCCGCGAACACCTGGCAGTAGTGCTCGCCCGCCAGCTTCGAGACGGCGTAGGGAGAGAGCGGCATCGGCCGCATCGTCTCGACCTTCGGCAGGGTCGGCGTGTCGCCGTAGGCCGACGAGGAGGCGGCGTAGACCAGGCGTCGGACCCCCGCTCTCTTGGCGGCGTGGAGCAGCTTGAGCGTCCCGGTGGCGTTCGCCTCGTGGCTCCCGATGGGGTCGGCCAGGGAGCGCGGCACCGAAGGGACGGCTGCCTCGTGAAAGACGAGCTCGATGCCGTCGAGCGCGCCCGCGAGCGCTGCCTCATCACGGATGTCGGCCTCGATGAGCTCGACGTCCTTGCTGATGTCGGCGAGGTTCTCGCGCCGCCCCGACGAAAGGTCGTCGATCACGCGCACCCGGTCGCCGCGGGCGACCAGCGCGCGCGCCAGGGATGATCCGATGAAGCCGGCGCCACCGGTGACGAGACAGGGGGTGGGCACGACGCGAACGCTAGCTGATGCCCCGGCCGATTCCCAGGGCGCAACCGAGCGCGCCGGGACTCCGAAGACGGCGGGTGCGTCCCCTGCGTCTGGTCTCCTGGGCCGTCGCCTTTGCCGTCGGAGACGCGCTCGGGGCGGGCGGCGCGGCCGGCAGACGTGCCGCGGCCGCCGTGGCCATTGTCGCGGTCGCGGCGCTGGGCGTGCGGCGGGCCCGAGCGCTCGCCGGGCCGCTCCTGTTCCTCGCCTTGGGGGGCGTGCTGGGAGAGCGCGCGGCCCGCGTGCCGCCGCTCGCTCCCGCGCTCGCCGCGGCCGTCGAATCCGACGATCCGCGGGCGATCGAGGCGGTCGTCGTCCACGGACCCGAGGAGACCGCGAACGGGACACGCCTCGTCGTCGCTCTCACCGCGCTCGACGGCGCGCCGGCCGCAGGGACGCTGGCGCTGTCGGTCGCGAACGGCTGGCCCGACTTCGGCCCCGGCGAGACGATCGCCTGCCGGGCAAAGCTGCGGGCGCTGCGGGGGACGCGCAACCCCGGCCTGCCCGATCCTGCGCTGGCGTTGCGGGCCGTCGGGATCGACGCGCTCGCCGGAGTGCCGACCGCAGGGGCCATTCGGCGCGTGGCCGAGCCGTCGGGGCTCGGGCCCCGCCGCGCGGCGTACCTGGCCCGCCGGGCCCTGCGTGCGGCGATCGACCGCGCGGTCGACGGCGAAGCCGGAGCCTTCCTCAAGACCACGGTGCTCGGCGATCGGCGCGGCGTTCGGCCCGAGATCGAGGAGGGGTTCCGCGCCGCCGGCGCCACCCACGTCCTTTCCGTATCGGGGCTCCACCTGGCGGCGGTCGCGGCGCTGTTCTTTCTCCTCGTGCGCGGCCTCGCCGCGCGCGTCCCGGGGCTTCCGCTCTACGTCGACCCGCGCGCCATCGCCGCCGGGGCCTCGCTGCCGGCGATCGCGCTCTTCACCCTCCTGACCGGCGAGGCGGTGGCGACCGAGCGCTCGGCCCTGATGTTGGCGCTGGGAATGGGGGCGCTGCTGGTCGGGCGCGCGGCGTCGCCGGGGCCCACGATCGCCGGCGCCGCGCTGGTCCTCCTGATCGCGCGACCGCTGCAGATCTTCGATGTCTCGCTGCAGCTGTCGGTGGCCTCGGTCGCGGGGATCGCCCTCTGCGCGCGACGGCTCGGTCCCGGCGGGCGGCCCGGAGACTCCCTCTGGCGACGTGGCCTGCGGTGGCTCTTGCGGTTCGGCGCAGCGACGGTCGCCGCGACGGTCGCCACCGGGCCACTGTGCGCGCACGTCTTCGCCGAGATCGCGCCGATGGCGCCCCTCGGCAACCTCGCGCTCGTTCCGCTCTGCGAGATGGTGGTCGTCCCGGTCGGCCTGGCGGGCGCCGCGGCGGCGGCGATCTGGGCGCCCCTCGGCCGGTGGCCGCTCGTGCTGGCGGCCGCCGCCGCGCGCCTGGCGCTGGCGATCGCCGCAGGCTTCCGGGCGCACGCGCCCATCTGGGTCTGCCGCGCCCCGAACGTCTTGGAGACGTTCCTGCTGATCGCCGCGGGGGCGCTGGCGCTCGTCGCCCCGACCGTGCGCGGGGGCGGCCGGAGAATGGCCGTCGCGGCCGCGGTCGCCTGCGCGGTCGTCGCCTCCTCCAGCCTCATCGTCCGCGATCTCCGGCGGCGGTTCGCCGACACGCTGACCGTGACCTTCCTGGACGTCGGACAGGGAGATGCCGCGGTGATCGAGGCCCCCGGCGGCTCGGTCATGTTGATCGATGGCGGCGGCACGCGCGACGGACAGTTCGACACCGGTGCGCGCATCGTCGAGCCGTTCTTGCGGGCGCGGGGGATCTCCCGCCTCGACGTCGTCGCGCTGTCTCACCCTCATCCCGATCATCTCAACGGGCTGTTTCGAATTCTCCAGCGGTTTCCAGTCGGCGCGTTCTGGTCGAGCGGCGACGATGGGCGCAACCCCGAGTATCGCCGTCTCATCGCGCTGGCCGAAGCGCGTGGCGTCCCGAGGCCCGAGATCACGCCGGTGGCGCTCGGCGGCGCGCGGGTGGCGCCGCTCGGGCCTTTCCTCGATGGGCGGATCGCCGCCCCGCCCGGGCTCACGGTCAACGACGCGTCGCTCGTCCTGCGCGTCGCGTTCGCCGGGCGATCGGTCCTCTTCGCGGGCGATCTCGAGGCTGACGGCGAGGGGGAGCTCTGTGGCCAGCGGTCGCTCGGGCAGACCGTCAGGTCGGACGTGCTCAAGGTCCCGCACCACGGCAGCCGGACGTCGTCGAGCGACGAGCTGCTCGACGCGGTCGAGCCCGAGCTGGCGGTGATGTCGCTCGGCTGGCGCAACCAGTTCCATTTTCCGGCGCCGGAGGTGCTGGACCGGTATGCGGCGCGCGGGGCGCGGACGCTGCGGACCGACCGCGACGGCGCCGTGACGGTCACCGTCGCGCCGGGCGGCGCCCTCAGCGTCGCCTGCGAACGCGGGTGCCCCGGCCCGCAACCGCCCGTGCCCGGCGACCGATGACCGGTTCATGAAACGCTGGACTCCTCGGGGCCCTCGGTCCTTCGGCGTCGCCGTGTCGTTGATCGCCGCCGGCGCCGGCTGCACGACCGCGTCTTTTCGCCCGCACCCTCGGGCCGAGGCGCTGCAGGCCGCTGGGGTCGAGGCGCTCGGGCGGGGCGAGCTGGAGATCGCGGCCGGACACTTCGCGCTCGCCCTGGAATACGACCCCCACCTGGCCGAAGCGGAGAGCGGCCTCGGGCTGGTTGCGCTCCGGCGCGGCGATCTGGCCCGCGCCGAGGAGGATTTTCGCACCGCGCTGGCGCTCAACGAGGATCTCGCCGAGGCGCACGTCAACCTGGCCGACCTGCTGATGCGCCGCGACGCCGACGAGAGCGCGCTCGGCGAGGCGCGCGCCGCGCTGGCGATCGATCCGGGCTACGCCGACGCGCGCCTGCTGGCCGGCGAGCTGCTCTTGCGACTCGGGCGGATGAGCGACGCGCACTGGGAGCTGGAGAAGCTGTGCGCGGCCTATCCACGCCGCGCGGACGCGCACGCCGCGAACGCGCTGGTGCTCGTGCGTCTCGGCCGCCCGGTCGCGGCCGGGGAGGAGGTGGATCTCGCGCTGGCGATCGATCCCGATCTGCCGGCCGCGCACCGGGCCCGCGCCGAGATTCTTCGTCGGAACGGTGAGCTCGAGGAGGCGACCCGTGAGATCGAGCTGGCCATCGCCGCGAACCCCGGCTCGGTCGACGACCGGCTGGTCCGCGCCACCATCCTCGCGGCGCGCGGGCTCTGGGACGAGGCGGCACGCGCGCTCGGCGATCTGGTGGCCGCGGCGCCGCGGCAACCGGAGGTTCGCTTCGTGATGGCCTTCGTGGCCTTCAACCGCGGCCAGGCCGAAGCGGCGGTGCAGGACGCCGACGATGCGCTCGCGCTCCGCGCGCACTACCCGGAGGCGCGACTGCTTCGCGCCGAGGCGCTGCTGCGGCTGGCGCGCGCGGCCGAGGCCCGCCGCGAGCTCGCGCGATTTCTCGACGAGGCGCCGACGACGATGGTGGCAGAGCGCGCGCGGGCCGCGCAGGCCCTGGCCAGCGTTCCGCGATAGAGTCGCCGCCATGCCGCTGCGGCTGCGAATGCTCCCAGCCTCCTCTCCCGGCGCCGGACCCGGCCAGAGCCCCGGACCGACGGCGGAGCGGGCCATCGAGCTCGGCGACGAGGCGAGCGAGGTCCGGATCGGGCGCCGGCCCGACCTGGAGCTTCCGCTCCCCTACCCTGCGCTCTCGGGGCTTCACGCGCGCCTGGTGCGCGTCGACGGACGCTGGCAGATCGAGGACCTCGGCAGCACCAACGGGACGCGCGTCGACGGAGAACGGCTGGCGCCGCGCCAGCTGCGCCCGATCGCGCCCGGCGCGAGATCAAGCTCGGCCAGGTCAACCTCATCTTCGACGGCACGGTCGGAGCCGTCGCTGGCGCCGAACGGACCGCGACCATCGCGCGCCGGCTGGTGAGCGATCTGTTCGCCGCCTCATCCGACATGGCCACGCCGAGCTTGGCGATCGTGGGCGGCGTCCCCGCGAAAGCGCCCCTGCGGCTCGAGGCGACCGATCGCCGCTATGTCGCGGGCAGAGGCGAGACCTGCGATCTGCAGCTGGTCTCGGAGGAGATCTCGCGCGAGCACGCCGGAGATCGTCCGGCTGTGGGACGGCGTCGTCGTCCAGGACCTCGGCTCCAAGAACGGCGTGCGCGTGAACGACGTCGCGGTCGGCGGGCGACGCCGGCTGCGCGACGGCGACCTCATTCAGATTGGTCCCGCCACGCTCCGCCTGTCGGACCCGGCCGATCGGTACCTGCGGGACTTCGAGGCGCGCGCGCCTCAGGTGCCAAGGACCGAGGACGAGGCCGTCCCGGCTCCCGCGGCTGCGGCTGCCGCCGCTGCGACTGCGGCTCCCGCCGCTGCGGCTCCCGCCCGGCCGCCGGAGCAGGCGACCACCGCCCCGCCCCCTGCCGTGGCAGCGGCTCCGCCGGAGACGCCAGCCATGATCCAACGGTCGACTGACTCCGCGCGGGGCCGCGGCGCAGGCGGCTCACGCACGGCGATCATCGTCGCCGCCGTCGTGCTCATCGGCATCGGCGCCGTGATCGTGACGTTGGCCCTCGGTGGATAGTTGGGCCGAGGCCGTGCCGGCGTGCCTTAACGGTTCTTGCGCGCCTTCTTGCGCGCCTTGCGGGCGTCCTTGCGCTTCTTCTTCTCCTTGACGCGATCGACGTTGCGCTTGGGCGCCTGGAAGTGGCCGCGCTCGGCCGACGGGGTCTGCATCATGTTCGGCCAGCTGGTTCATGTCCATCCCCATCATCTTCTTGGCCTGCGCGAGCTGCTTGAAGCCGGGGATCTTGCCGAGCAGACCGGTCGACGCGCCGATCTGCATCATCATCTGGCGCATCATCCCGAAGCGGTTCAGGAGGTCGGCGACCTCCTGCTCCTTGTGCCCCGAACCCGTGCGCCACGCGCTTCAAGCGGCCGGTGTCGTAGAACGCGCTGCGCTTCTTCTTGCGCTTGCCGCCGTCGACGATCTCTTCCCAGCTGGTGACGATGAAGCGCTCCGGGTGGCGGCGCTCGTCGCCGGTCATCGAGGAGATCATGGACGCCGATGCGCACCAGCTCCCGGTCGTCGACCTGCGCGCCCTCGGGGATCGCGTCGGCCATGCCGGGGATCTTGTCCATCATGTCCTTGAGCGGACCCATCTTCTTGAGGACGCCGATCTGCTCGAGGAAGTCGTTCATGTCGAACTTCCCCTTGAGCATCCGCATCGCGTCCTGCTCGGCCTTCTCCTCGTCGACCACCTCCTCGAACTGCTGGACCAGGCCGACCACGTCGCCGCGCCCCAGGATGCGGCTCGCCATGCCGTCGGGGCGGAACTCCTCCAGCCGATCCGACGACTCGCCCATACCGACGAACTTGATCGGCTTGCCGGTGACCGCCTTGACCGACAGCGCGGCGCCGCCGCGCGCGTCGCCGTCGAGCTTGGTGAGGATGACGCCGTCGAGGTTGAGGCGATCGTTGAACGCCTTGGCCGTGCCGACCGCGTCCTGGCCGATCATCGCGTCGACGATCAGCAGGATGTTGCCCGGATGGACGCGCCGATCGATCTCGGACAGCTCCTGCATGAGCGGCTCGTCGATGGCCAACCGGCCGGCGGTGTCGAACAGGATGACGTCGCGCCCGGTCTCGGAGGCCACGCGCAGCGGCCCGCTCGCAGATCTCCGGCGGCTTGCCTCCGACCTCCGAGTAGACCGGGATCCCCAGCTTGTCGCCGATGATCTTCAGCTGCTCGATCGCGGCGGGGCGGTAGACGTCGGCGGCGACCAGCAGCGGGCGCTTGTGCTGCTTCTCGAGGTAGCGGGCCAGCTTGCCGATGGTGGTCGTCTTGCCCGACCCCTGCAGGCCGACCAGCATGATCCCGGTCGGCGCCCTTCTTCGCGAACTTGATGGCTGGTGTCGACCGGGCCCATGAGGTCGACGAGCTCGTCGTGACAGAGCTTGACGAAGTGGTCCTCGGGGCTGACCCGCCGGACCTTCTCCTTCGGTCGAGGCCTTCACCTTGACGATGACGCCGACGGCCTTCTCTTTGACCCGCTTGCAGAAGTCCTGGACCACGTCGAAGCCGACGTCGGCCTCGAGCAGCGCCGTGCGCACGTCCTTGAGCGCCTCGTCGACGGTCGCCTCGTCCAGCTCGGCGAGCCCCTGGAAGCGCTGCTTGGCGCTGCGGAATCCCTTGGTGAGCGTCTCGAACATGGGCGCGGAATCTAGCACGCCGCCCACCCGCGTGCGTGCGAGCGCTCAGCCTGACGGCTTGCGATCGCCGGTCGGTCCACCAGGCCTGCCAGCGGGCGCGGGCCGCCTCGCGCGCCGCGCGCGGGAGATCGAAGGCGTAGCCGAAGTACTCGCCGGTGAGCGCGCGCAGCTCCTGCTCGGCGGCCGCCCGGATCTCGGCGGTCTTGTGCGAGAGCCCCTCGAACAGCCAGTCGATCCGCTCGTCGTCCTCGTGCTGCTTCCACCAGGCGGCCCAGCGCTTCGGCTTTGGCCCGAAGTCCTGCTTGGTGATCGCCACCAGCGCGGCGTGCGCCGCCTCGGCGTCGCTCCCCCTGCTTCGAGACGTTCGATGAGGCCGGGGACGTCGCGCTTGTCGAGCGGTGCCGGTGGCGGTGACGGCACCGGCGAGGGCGAGGGGACCGATGGCGGCGATGGGCGCGCGGCTCGGACGCGGAAGCGGTCGCCGGCGCGAGCGCGGCGCGGCGTGTCTCCGGAGCTGTCGGCGGCAGCCGGGGCGGCGGGATCTCGACCGGCGGCTCCGGCGGGGTCGGTGGCGGCGCGCGGCGTGTGCGCCGCTTGCCAGCGCCGCACCGGCTGCGGCGCCGACCACCCGCGCGAAGAGGCGCACGAGCCGCGGCTCCATCGGCCGGCCGTAGATCGCCTGCTGGACGGCGCGCGATCCAGATCTCCGGCGCGACGAAGAGCGCGAACGGGATGGCCAGCGCGCGCGTCGCCGCCTCGATCTCGACGCGCGCGACCGGCTCGCCGCACAGGATCTGCAGCGCGCCGTCCTTGAGCCCCACCGGCACCGCCCGGCAGCGCGCCGACCAGGCTGCGTCGAGGTCGAGCGCGTCCGAGCCGTCGGGCTTCACCAGCTTCTGCGGCGCCTCGCAGAGCGCGCGATCCGGGATCCCGAGCTCGGTCGCCGCCGCGAGCGCGCCCCAGAGCGTCGCCTCGTCGATGCGCGTCGAGCTCGAGCAGCGCGGTGTCGAGCGCGCCGCCGTAGACCGCCTGGCGTGCGACCGCCGCGCGCACGCCGGCCGGCGGGACGAGGCCGGTGGCGAGCAGTCGATCGGAGAGGCGCGACGGCATGACGACCCGTCCGAGCCCGCCGCTAGTCCTCGTCGACGATCACGTACGTGCCGGCGAGGTGGTCGTGCAGCGCGCGGTGCTCGCGATCGAACAGCGCCCACAGCCAGCCGAGCGCCGCCGGCCCCACGCTGGGCGCCAGCGCCACCAGGCGCAGGAGCCCGCGCGCCGGCCCGGGCGGCCGGCCGCGCCGGTCGATGAGGCGAATGCCGACGAGCCGCATCCCCAGCGTCTGCCCCGCCATGCCCGCGAAGTAGAGCTGGTAGAGGCCGGCCATGCCGAGCAGCAGGCCGACGGCGCCGACCGCCATCGGGTTGCGATCGAGGATGCCGGCCACCAGCAGATCGGGGCCGATCTCGCGCAGCCCCGGCATCGGCACGTGCAGCCCCAGCGCCACCGTCGCCGTGACGGCCGCGGTGAAGGCGAACAGCAGCGCCAGATCGCAGAGGGCGGCGAACGCGCGCCGCGGGAATCCGGTGACGCGCACGCGCAGCACCCGCTCCTCGTGAGGGCGCGACGGCGACGGATTCGGGTCTGTGGCGGGCATCGTGGCGGCGAACGCGGTCACGACCCCATTTTGCGGAGCCGTTTGCGCGCCAGCAAGTTTAACGCTCAATCGCTGGCCGGATCAACCGAGCATGCCGTACGCGCCTGCCACCAGCGCGACCGCCACGATGGCGGCCGTCTCGACGCGCAGGATCCGCTCGCCGAGCCCGACCGCTTCGAACCCCGCCGCGTCGCGCCGCGGCCAGCTCGGCCGGCGCGAATCCCCCCTCCGGGCCGACCAGCAGCGCGGTCGGCGGCCGGCTGCGTCCCGTCGAGCGCCGCGCGCAGGGATCGCGCGCGCTCCCCCTCGAACAGCGCCAACCGGCGAGCCGGCAGGCCGGGGGCGGCCAGCGCCTCCGCCAGCGCGACCGGCGGGTCGACCGCCGGGACGTCGGCGCGCCCGCACTGCCGCGCCGCCTCGCGGGCGATCTTCTCCCAGCGCGCCGCGCCGGCCCGCCTCGGCGTCCGGGGCGCGCCACCGAGCGCTCGGTGACGACCGGAACGATCCGCGCGACGCCCAGCTCGGCGGTCTTCTGCACCAGGAAGTCCATCCGCGGACCGCGCGGCACGGCGCAGAGGAGCGTCAGCGCCACCGCCGGACCGGCGACCACGCGCCGCGCGCCGAGCGCCAGCTCGGTCTCGGTCGCGCTCCACCCGGACGACCTCGCGCCTCCACCTCGCCGCCGGCGCCGTCGAACAGCGTCAGCGCGTCGCCCGGCCGGGCGCGCAGGACGCGCGCCGACGTGGCGGTGCTCGGGCCCGGTCAGCGTCAGCCGCGCGCCGGCCAGCCGCTCGCCCGGGACGAACAGGCGCCGCGCGCTCATGGCGCGGCGGAGACGCAGCGCGGCCCACTCGTCCTCGTCGCGCCGCGCCTCGAGCGCGAAGCCCGGCGGCGGCGAACGCGCGCAGAACGCCGTCGGCCTGATCGGCGAGCATGCCCGAGAGGATCACCGTCCCGCCGCGCCGCCACGCGCGCCGGAAAATCGGGGGCCAGCGCCGCCAGCACGCCCGCCTCGATGTTGGCCAGCACCAGGTCGTGCGCGCCGCGACACGCCGTCGAGGCTCCCCACCCGCGTCTCGACGGCGGTGACCCGGTTGAGCGCCAGGTTCTCGTCGGTGGTCGCCACCGACTCCGGATCGACGTCGACCGCCAGCCCGCGCGCGGCCGGCCAGAGCCGCACGGCCGCGATCGACAGGATCCCCGACCCGCAGCCGAGGTCGAGGAAGCGCTCCACCGGCCGGTCGGCGATCTCCTCGGCCGAGCGCGATCACGAGGCGCGTCGTCGCGTGCCCGCCGGTCCCGAACGCCCGCCCCGGATCGAGATCGATCACCCGATCCCCCTCGGCCGCCGGCTTCAGATCCCAGCTCGGCCGAATCAGGAACGTCCGCCCGACGCGCGTCGCCCGGAAGTACTGCTTCCAGACGTCGCGCCACTCGTCCTCGTGCGCCTCGCGCCGGCGCACCGACAGCGGGTCGACCGGCACGCCCGGCCTCCTTCATGCGCGCCGCCGCCGCCTCGATCTCGGCCAGCACCTCCGCTTCCATCTCGGGCGCGCACTGCGCCACGATCACCGCCCGCCCGGCCCCGGCCCGGATGATCGTCTCCGCGTCCCGAATCTCCACGCCCGCCGGTCAGCTCCCCGACGGCGTCCGCCATCACCTCCGCCGCCGCGAACGGCAGCTCGATGACAATCTCGATCCAGAGGGGGTCGAGCCCCCGCGGGGGTCAACGCGGTACGCGGCGCTTCGCTTCGCGGCGCCGGCGCTTCCGGGCCTCGCGCATCTTGCGTTTCTTCTTGACCGACGGCTTCTCGTAATAACGACGCCGCTTGATCTCCTGCAGGATCCCCTCCTTGGACATCTTCTGCTTCAGGATCTTGAGGCCTTATCTACGGAATCGCGAACTTCGACTTCGAGCGGACGGCCGAGCAGTGTCTCCAAGCGTGGGCTCCTTTTAGGAAGGGGGCATTTGACACGCCCAAAGGGCCGCAGTCAAGGCGCATTCGCCCCTCTAAAGGAGTCTTTGCACAAGGCGCACGATCAGGGTATGTAACGCTGAAGTTTCGGAATATTCCGTAGGTTTTCCCTCGGGGAGCCTTTTCGGGATTCCTCGACCAAAAAGGAGCGACAGAATGGTCATGGGGGCTAAGGTCTTCACCGCGACGAAGGCCAAGGACCGCGAGGAGCTCGGCGAGGTGATCACCCGTTGGATCGCGAACAACCCGCGCGCGAAGATCATCGACAAGATCGTCACCCAGAGCTCGGACAGCGAGTTCCACTGCCTGTCGATCACGATTTTCTACGAGCTTTCGCCGCAGTAAGCTCGCCTCTGATGCGTTTCGGCTTCCTGCTCAAGCGCGGTAAGCCCGAAGCGCGGGAGCTGGCCGCGACCCTGAGCAAGGTTTTGCTCGGCGCGCGGCGCCGCGCTGTTCGCGCTGGCCGAGGACGCCGGCGCCATTCCCGGCGCGACCGTCGTGGCGCCCGAGGCGCTGGCGGCGTCGATCGACGTCCTGGTCGTGCTGGGCGGCGACGGGACGTTCCTTTACGGCGCGGCGCTGGTGGGCGATCGCGGCATCCCGATCTTCGGCGTCAACCTCGGCAGCCTCGGGTTCATCACCCCCTACGCCCGCGGCGAGGCGGCCGCCGCCATCGACGAGGCCTGCCGCGGCGGCCTGGTGATCGAGGAGCGGATCCGGCTGGCGGTCTCCATCCGCCCGCACGGACGGCGGCGCGCCGCAGCCGCGCCCGCTCGGCCGTCAACGACGCCGTGCTTGACCCGCTCGGTCGCGCGCCTGCTCGATCTCGAGGCGCGCCTCGACGGCGCCGAGATCACGACCTACAAGGCCGACGGCCTGATCGTCGCCACGCCGACCGGCTCGACCGCCTATTCGCTGGCGGCGGGCGGCCCGCTGCTGACGCCCGACCTGCAGGCGATCGTGCTGACGCCGATCAGCCCGCACACGCTGACCAACCGGCCGCTGGTCTTCCGCCCCGACTCGCGGCTCTCGATCCGCAACGCCTCCGACGGGCCGGTCACCCTGACCATCGACGGCCAGTGGACGCGAGACGCTGCCGAGCGACGCCTGGATCGACGTGCGCCGGGCCGAGCGGCCGCTGCGCCTCTACCAGGCGCCGCGCGGTTTCTTCGGCATCCTGCGCGAGAAGCTCTCCTGGGGCTCGCGCCGGGTCCGAAGTCGAAGACAAGTAGACGGCAAGTAGACAGCCAGGTCCGACGACTAGGCTGAAACCGAGGCGCGTCCTGGCGATAATGCCGGCGTGCTGACCCTGCTTCGCATCTCGGGCTTCGCGCTGATCGACGAGCTCGAGCTGCCGCTCGGGCCCGGCCTGACCGCCGTCACGGGCGAGACCGGCGCCGGCAAGAGCATCCTCGTCGAGGCGCTGGGCCTGCTGCGCGGCGGGCGCGCCGGCGCCGACGTGATCCGCACCGGCCGCGACGAGGCGCGGGTCGAGGCGATCCTCGAGCTGCCGGCCGGCTCGGCGACGCGCGCGCGCCTGGTGGCCGACGGGCGCGAGGTCGAGGAGGGGCTGGTCGTGCGGCGGGTGATCGCGCGCGGCGGGCGCGGCCGCGCGCACCTCGGCGGGCGGCCTCGCCACGGCGGCCGATCTGGCGTCGACGGTGGCGGGCCTCATCGACATCGCCTCGCAGCACGATCAGCAGTCGCTGACCGATCCGGAGAGCCAGCTGGCCATCCTCGACGCCTTCGCCGAGAACCAGCGCGCTGCGCGACGAGATGGCGGCGGCGTACGCGGCGCGGGCCGACGCAGCGGCGGCGCTGGCGTCGTTCTCGGCCGACGCGCGGGCGCGCGGCGAGCGCGAGGATCTGCTGCGGTTTCAGCTGGCGGAGCTGGAGGCGGCGCGGCCCGGCGCCCGGCGAGGACGAGCGCGCTCGCCGCGCGAGCGGGAGCGTCTCAAGGGGGCCGAAAAATTCTTCGGCGGCGACCGCGCGCGGCGAGGAGACGCTGTACGCGGGCGACGGCGCCGTCGCCGAGCGGATGGCCGGCGTGTCGCGCGAGCTGGCGCCGCTGGCGGCGCTCGATCCCGGCGCTCGGCGCCGCTCGTCGAGCGGCTCGCCGACGCGCAGGCGGCGATCGAGGACGTCGCGCGCGATCTCGGCCGCTACGCGCGCGGCAATCCGGTCGGACCCGGCGCGGCTCGCGGAGGTCGAGGAGCGGCTCTTCCTGCTGCAGCGGCTCTGCCGCAAGCACGGCGGGACGGTCGCGGATCTGGCCGCCAAGCAGACGTCGCTCGCGCGCCGAGCTGGCCGAGCTCGGGTCCTTCGAGGAGGGGCTGGCGGCGCGACAGGCGGCGGCGAGCGCGGCCGAGGCGCGCGCGCACCGCGGCCGCAACGGCGCTCAGCGCGTCGCGGCGGCAGGCGGCCGGCAGCCTCGAAAAGAAGGTCAACGCCGTCCTGCGCGAGCTCGGCTTCGTCGTCGGCGCGTCTGCCGGTGGCGATCGAGGCCCGCGAGCTCGGCCCGAACGGCGCCGACCGCGTCCGGCTGCTGTTCGCGCCCAACCCCGGCGAAGAGGCGCGGCCGCTGGCCAAGATCGCCTCGGGGGGCGAGCTGTCGCGGGTCATGCTGGCGGTCAAGCAGGCGCTGGCGCGCACGGACGAGGTGCTGACCTACGTGTTCGACGAGGTCGACGCCGGCGTCGGCGGCGGCACAGCCGAGATCATCGGGCGGAAGCTGAAGCGGCTGGCGGCCGAGCGGCAGGTCATCGTCATCACCCACCTCCCCCAGGTCGCCGCCTTCGCCGACGCGCACGTGCGGGTCACCAAGACGGCCGCGCGCGGCAAGACGCGCGTCGAGATCGGGCGCCTCGACGACGCCGACCGGCCCGGCGAGATCGCCCGCATGCTGGCCGGCGCCGCCCCGTCGGCTCAGGCGACGGCGCACGCGGAAGAGATGCTCCGCAACGCCCGCGCTGACTGAAGCGCCGCGGAGCGCCGCCGTTGAGCTCCGCGTTCGAGCCTTGGGCGGCGGCCTTAAATTGATTGGGCGGGCATCGCGTGCTAGTTGAAGAGACAGGCCGCGAGAAACACGCCGGCTACGGCTCCCGCCCCCCGAGGTCGAGTGGCACGCAGACGACGCAGACGGCAATCCGGTGAAATGAAGAGCTCGCTCAGGCTGAGCGTGCTCTTGGTCGGGCTGGTCGGGATCAACGTCTACGTCTTCTTCTTCAACCACAAGACGGCGCCGCGCGACGTCCTGAACCTCCAGTCGACGACCAAGACCATGGAGACGAGCCGCCGCGAGGTCCTGGCGGCGGACGCCCGGGCGACGCGCGAGGCGCTGACGGCCGAGGCTGCGACCAGGTCCGCGACGCAGCCGGCGACGAAGTCAGCCACCGCCGCTGGCGAAGACAGGCCCACTGAGTCCCGCCCGAGGCGGCCGCGGCCACCGACCCGGCCGATCCGGTGGCCGGGCCGACCGCGCCGATCATCGAACCGGCCGCGCCCGTCGTCGAGCCGACCGAGGCCCCGCTGCCGCCGCCCGCGCCCCCAAGGTGCTCGCTCCCGCAGCCCGATCTCGCGGCGCGGACGTTTGCCGCCAACACGCTCCCGCCCCACGCGGCGTTCCAGGTCCCCTATGCGCCGCCGCCCGAGCCGATGACAGCCGCGCGCCTCGACGCCGCCCCACGCGGCGTTTCAGATCCCCTTCGCGCCGCCGGCCGAGGACGACGCCGAGGCGCACGAGGACTCGGTCGAGAAGAAGTTCAACAACGCCGACACGCTGGGCCAGGTGCTGGCGCGCGAAGGGTTCGGCCCCGCCGGCCCGCAGGTGACAGCCGCGCTCGCCAAGCTCTGCGACCCGCGCAGCATCCGTGGCGGGCAGAAGTACGTCGTGCGGCTCGGCGAGGACGGCGCGCCCGCCTCGTTCGAGTACCAGTCGTCGGCGATCCTGCGCTACCTCGTCGAGAAGGACGAGGAGACCGGCGTCGTGGAAGGGGCGCAAGCTGGAGGCAGCCGTCGAGCTCAAGACGGTCGAGGCGGGCGGCGTCGTCGATTCGTCGCTCTACGAGTCGGTCCAGAAGGCGGGCGAGTCGACCGTGCTCGTGAGCCTGCTGGTCGAGCAGTTCGCCTGGGACGTGAACTTCTACACCGACACCCACCCCGGCGATCACTGGAAGGTGGTCATCGAGAAGCAGTACCTCGGCGGGCAGTTCTACAAGTACGGGCGCCTCCTGGCGGCCGAGTACGGCGGCAAGGTCGGCACCTTCCGCTCGTTCTTCTGGGCCGGCAAGGGCGCGGCGCGCGACAAGCCCGGCAAGTACTACGACGACCACGGCCTGGCGATCTCCAAGACCATGTTGAAGACGCCGCTGCGCTACGTGCGCATCAGCTCGAAGTTCGACCGCAAGCGGTTCCACCCGATCCTGCACGTCGAGAAGGCGCACCTCGGCATCGACTACGCGGCGCCGCAAGGAACGCCGGTCTGGGCGTCGGCCAGCGGGCGCGTCGCCGAGGTCGGCCTCAAGCGCGGCTCGGGCAACACCATCGTGCTCGCCCACGCGAACGGCCTCTCGACCCGCTACTACCACCTGTCGCGCTACGCGCGCGGGCTGCACGTCGGGCAGCAGGTGAAGCAGAAGGAGGTCATCGGCTTCGTCGGCATGACGGGCCTGGCGACCGGGCCGCACCTGCACTTCAGCGTCACCAAGAACGGCGCCTTCGTCGACCCGAGCAAGCTGAACGTCAGCCGCGACGCCCCGGTCCCCGACCACGCCGCCTTCATGGACGCCATCCGCCCGCGCATCGCCGCCCTCAAGGGCATCCAGTCCGGCGCCGTCGCCGGCAACTGAGCCCCTTCCCCGCCAACTCAACTCAACTCTTCGGCGGGAGCGAGCGGGCGGCCGGGAGCTCGGTCGGCCTCCGCACCCTCCGCTGCGCTCGGTTCACGGCGGGGACGGCCGGGGCCGGGGAGCTCCTCGGCCTGCGCACCCGAGGGGTTGGAAGCGGCGGGCGGAACAACAGAGCCGCCCGCCTTAGCTCCGGCCGAGGAGCTCCCCGGCCCCGGCCGCGCGCGCGTTTCACCTCGGCTCCGCTGCGCTCCCGCCCCGGAACGGAACGCAGCTCTCTGCGCCCGACGCTTACGTCGGGCCCTCAGGACCGCGGCGGAGCGCTGCTCGCTGAAGCTCGACGCTCCGTTGCACGCAACCTTCGCACGGAGCGGAGCGCCGCTCTTCGGCAAGCGAGGGGGACGGGTGTTCGGTCGGCCGGAGCTAAGGCGGGCGGCTCTGTCGTTCCGCTCGCCGCTTCCAACCCCTCGGGTGCGTAGGCCGGCCGAACACCCGTCCCCCTCGCCCCCGCCGAAGAGTTGAGCGGAGCGGCGGGGTCAGGGGGAGGCGGGGGTGATCTGGGTGTAGTCGAGGAAGTTGCCGGTCATCATGAGCAGCGACATGACCGTCCAGGACTCTTCGTAGTAGGCGCCGCCGACCAGGAGCGTGTTGGTCTTGACCAGGTTGTAGGAGGCGTTGAGGAACGACTGGTAGGAGGCGCTGCTCATGGCGCCGACCGCGGCGGGGCCGATGAACGCCGCCGACTGACCCTTGCGTCACCGGGTTCGCCGAGGACATCGCGGTCCCGTCCATGTTGTAGCCGTCGACGATGTTGGCCGCGCCGATCCCGCTGAAGAAGCTGCTGGTCAGCGCGACGTACGCCTGGGCGCGCGAGGGATTGATCGCCGTGGCGGCGCTGGCGGCGCTCGACGCCGTTGAGGCACCAGTCGAGGCCGATGCGGAACGGCGTCCGACAGGCGTCGTACTGGTAGTTGAACGGACCGGCGCTCGACGAGCCGCCCGTGCTGGTGCACCACCCCGGGACGAGGCCGTTGGTGGTGTTCTTGTTGCTGGAGTTGAGGGCGCCGGTGCCGTTCCCGCCGGGCCCGAAGATCGTGTCGTAGACCGTCTGGTTGACCGCGTCCCAGGCGTGGGTCGAATCGGTGTCCACCTGTTTGAACACGCGGTAATACGCCGGCGCGAAGTACGAGATGTTGATGTCGCCGAAGAGGTTGGTCGGCCCCCAGCCGTCGCCCGGGCCGGCCAGCTTGGACTGGTAGATCTCGTGGTTCCAGATCGCCTGGATCTGCGAGAGCGCGTAGCTGCTGTAGGTCTTCGACAGCGAGCCCATCCCGCCCCATTGTTTGTCGGCCATCACCAGCGCGTAGGCCATGTCTTCGTCCGCGTCGGTGGCGGCGCCCCCGCCCACGGTGTTGCCGTCCGAGCCCTTGGTGACGTTGCCGCTCGAATCGATCGACCAGTTCATGAGCCCGTTGCTGTCCAGGTGGAGCTGCTCGTACTTCCAGAGGTTGTCGAACAGCGTGTGGTCGCCCATGTAGACGGCGATCAGCATCCCGTAGCCGATCCCCTCGGACACCGTCGAGTTGAGCGGCGTCGCCCCGTTCTGCCCGAGGCCGTCGGAGGTGGTCCGCTGCACGCGCTGGAACCCGCCCGCGCCGTTGGAGGTGACGAGGTCCGCCTTCCATTTCGTGTAGGCGGCCATGACGTCGTTGTTGTCGTACGCGGTCGGGTAGATGCAGCCCGACATCTGGCGGTTCTGCGGGAACGGGAAGTTCGTTCCGTTCGAGGGCGGCGTCGGCCCGCGCGAGAGGCCACCCGTCCCGGTGACGCCCCCCGTGCCCCCCCGGCGCCGCCGGTCCCCGAGCCGGTCCCGGCGGAACCGCCCGTGCCGGTGCTGACGGTCGCGCAGGTTCCGTTGGTGCAGGTCAGGCCGCTGGCGCAGGCGTGACCGCAGCTGCCGCAGTTGGCGGCGTTGGAGGTCGTATCGATGCAGCTACTGCTACCGCTGCACAGCTGCTGGCCGGAGACGGTGCAGCTGCAGATCCCGCTCACGCAGGAAGAGCCTGAGCCGCAGGTGTTGCCGCACGTTCCGCAGTCGGCCGCGTTCGCCGGCCCGCTGCACGTGCCGTCCTGGCATTTCGTCCCCGACGTGCAGGTCGACGAGCAGGTCCCCGTGCTGTCGCAGACGTTGCCGCTCGCGCACGCCATGCAACTGGTGCCGCAGTGTTCGGGGCTCGACTGGACGCAGGTGCCTCCACAGCTCACGAAGCCGCCCGTGCAAACGCAGGAACCCGCCGTGCAGATGCCGCCGCTCCCGCATGCCTTGGCGCACGTCCCGCAGTTCTGGTTGTCGCTCTGCAGGTTGACGCAGGTGGTGCCGCACTGCATTTGACCGGAGCCACAGGGAGAACCCGTTCCCCCGGACCCGCCGCGCATCGGCGGCGTGCACGACGCCAGCGACGCCGCGGCCAAGCCGCCGACCAAGAGAACAAAGAAAGTCCTTAGGGGTGTGAGCTTCATTCTAAGCCTACCGGAGCTCCACGGCCCTCCGGTCCCCGCCCATGGTCATCTGACAGCCCCGGCGCCAATCGGTCAAGCTCTTTCCTTTTCTGGAAACAGCATGGCGCCGAAGCTGACGACACTGGCCTCGTCGATGTTCCACTGGTCGTAGCCGGTGAGGCGCCCGCGGGCCTCGGGGACGGCGCGCAGGAAAGTGTAGATCGGCGAGGTCCCGCACCACTTCAGATCGTCGCCGCCGCGTTCGGTCACGAGCTCCCAAAAGCCGCCCGCGTCGCCGGCGGCGATCCGCTCGATGCGGGCGCGATCGCGGGTGGCCACCGCCGCCAGCGGGCCGGCGTGCGCGCGTGCGGCCAGCTCGTCGCCGTAGCGCCGGCCGACGTGCGCGAAGTCGACCCCCAGGACGAAGGACAGCCGGGACCCTTCGCGCGCGGCCAGCTCGCCGAGCACGCCGGCGAACCGGGCCACCTGATCGTTCGTCTCGGGGCGCTGGCCCGTGCGCGGTCCATCGCCGAAGGCGCCGCAGAGCACGGGGAGGATGCGGACCGCCGGACCGAACAGGTACTGCAGGAAGACCACCTGGAACTCGATGGCGTGCTCGACGAAGTGGCAGGGGTCCTCGAGGGTGACGGCCTTCGGCGCCGCGCGGCGAAAGCGCATCGACCAGGCCGACCTCCGTCCGCGCCGCGCCGAACGGCGTGGCGAACGGCTTGCGCGTCAGCCCGTAGCGATCCGGCTCGCCGTAGTGCGAGGTCCCGAGGATGACGAACACCTTGTCGCGCGCCGCGGGATCGGCCGGGAGCGCACCGTAGGCCCGCGCGTAGGTGGCGCTGCCGCCGAAGGGGCTGACGTGCGGCGCCGCGATCGCCCGGGCGGGCGCCCGGCTGCGTGCGGCGTCCTCCTCGGGTGGCGCCTCGCCGAAGTAGCCGCGCAGCGTCTCCGTCAGCGGCGCCGGCTCGGCCGGATAGGCGCCGCCCACGTGCGCCGCGGGGCGCTCCGGCGAGGCGGCGATCTCCTGGAGGCGCGCCGCGCGCAGCTCGGCGAACCGCTCGTCGTCGAGGAAGCCGGCCTCGCGCAGGGCCTTGCACCAGATTCTTGGCCGCCTCACCGACCGTCACCCGGCCGGCCAGCTTGACCAGCGTGGCGCGCAGATCACCCTCGTCCTGCCGGCCGTCGAAGCAGCCGAGGCAGCGCGCCAGCAGCGGCGGCACCACCAGCGTCACCGTCGAGTAGCGGTACGGATCGCGGATCACCAGCCCGGGCTGCTCGGGCAGCGGCGACGGCATCAGGTCGAGATCTGGCGCGCAGACGCGGCAGGGGGGCTGCCATGACCGACTTTCATCATGCCACGCGGCTGGCGTCTGTTGGCATGTGGACGCGCCACAATCACCGACATGTGGAGCTCCGCGAAGAGCAAGTTGCCCGCGCCGGGCGAGGCGCTGCCCGGGCGCGCCGAGAAGATGCCGGTCCCCGCGCGCCACTTCGTGAACGGCGCGCCGCTCGAAGGCGCCGTGGCCCGCCGGGCTGCGAGCTGGCGACCTTCGGGATGGGCTGCTTCTGGGGCGCCGAGCGAAAGTTCTGGGAACATGACGGCGTCTTCAGCACCGCCGTCGGCTACGCCGGCGGCGACGACGCCCAACCCGACCTACCGCGAGGTCTGCTCGGGGCTGACCGGCCACACCGAGGTCGTGCAGGTGGTCTTCGATCCGAAGGTCGTGAGCTACGACCAGCTGTTGAAGCTGTTCTGGGAGAACCACGACCCGACGCAGGGGATGCGCCAGGGGAACGACAGCGGGACGCAATACCGCTCGGCGATCTACACGCACGGCCCCGAGCAGCAGCGCGCCGCCGAGGCGTCGCGCGACGCCTACGCGCGCGTGCTGACGGACGAGGGGTTCGGCGCGATCACGACGGAGATCGCGCCCCGCGCCGCCGTTCTATTACGCCGAGGACTACCACCAGCAGTACCTGGCCAAGAACCCCGACGGCTACTGCGGAATCGGCGGCACCGGCGTCTCCTGCCCCGTCGGCCTGGCGGCCCGCCAGACTCCTTAATCGTCAGTCGGAGATTGGTCGTCGCAGGCGGCGTGGCCGCGGCTCCAGTCGGCGAGCCGGTGCTGGGCGCGGCGGAGCTCGTCGAGCTGCTCGCGCAGCCTGGCGACGTTCGACTCGGTAGACGCGGTTCTCGGGGGCCAGCGCGGCCGCGCGCTCCCAGGCTTCGAGCGCCTCGCCGTAGCGTCCCGCCACGCGCAGCGCGATCCCCCGATCGAACAGCTCGACCGCGCGCTGGAGCGGCGAGCGGTGGCTGTCGTGGGGCGGCTGCTCCGGCGTGCGGCGCCAGCCGAGGAGACCGGGCGCTGTCCCGCTCGGCCCGCCGAACACCCGCTCGAACAGCTGGCCGGGCGGGCTCCAGTGCGGCGCCGACGGATCGGCCCTGCGAGACTGCGGCGGCGGCGACGACGGCGGCGCGACGTTGGCGCGCGCGCGGCTCGGGATCGCCGGCAGCGGCGGCGGCCCCTCCTGACGCTCGGCGTAGCCGTTCTCCGTGCGCGGGCCCGCCATCTGGATCGGCCCCGAGGCTTCGATGATCTCGACCTCGCAAAGCGCGACGTCGCCGCCCGACGAAGGCTCGGCGGTGAGCTCAATCGCCTCGGGCACCGCCTCGACGGGCGCGAGCAGGATCGGCGCTGGCTCGGGGCGTCTCCATCAGCGCCGCCAGCGACGCCGTCACGTCATGCTCCTGGTTCGAGGCACCGAGCGCGTCGAGGCAGCGGGTGAGCGCCTCGCGCATCTGCCGCGCCGTCGCGAACCGATCGGCCGGATCGGCGGCCATCGCCCGCATCACCACCTCGGCCACCGCCGCCGGCAGCGACGGCAACCGGTCGCGCGGATCGTAGAGACGCCCGGACCCGACCGCCTGGATGATCACCTGGATCGGGCCCGTCGTAGGGCCGGCCCCCGGTGAGGCACTCGTAGAGGATGACGCCCGCCGAATAGAGATCGCTGCGGCGATCCTCGGAGGTGCGACGGACCCGCTCGGGCGCCGCGTAACGGTACTTGCCGACGAAGACCGACGGCACGGGCGTGCGGGTCGTGGCGCGCGCGGCGCCGAAGTCGATCAGCTTCGCCGCGCCGCTGGTCGAGACGATGACGTTGTCGGGGCTGAGATCGCGGTGGATGAGGCCCAGCGTGCCGCTCGCGTCGCAGAGCTCATGGACCTCGTGCAGCGCCTCGCAGACGTCGATCATCACGTGCAGCGTGGTGGCCATCGGGAGCAGCTCGCCGCGCGCGAGCATCCGCTTGTGCGCGAAGCGCAGCGTGACGCCAGGGACGTACTCCATGCCGATGAAGTAGCGCCCCTCGAGCTGACCGAAGTCGAACACGTGCGCGATGTTCGGGTGGCTGAACGCCGAGGCCAGCGTCGCCTCGTTGATGAACATCTCGACGAGATCGGGGCGCCCCGCCAGCTGCGGCAGCATCGTCTTGATGACGATCCGCTTCTCGAACCCGCGCACGCCTTTCAGCTTGGCGCGCCAGACCTCGGCCATGCCGCCGGTGGCCAGCTTCGAGTCGATCTCGTATCTGCTGAAGTGCGTGCCGGCCTGCCACGTCGGACGTCAGGCCGCGGGTGTCGGGCAGCCCGACGGTGGTCGAGCCGGTGACGTTGGTCGACGTCGTCATCCGGACGCCTTGGAAGCGGAGGTCATTCGCCATCACGCCCTTCGCCTGCGACACGAGCGAGAGGATCAACGGCGCACCGCCGAAAAACTTAACTGGTGCGTCAAGAAATGCAGGCCAGCTTGCATTTCGGCCCGCCCCGATCGGCAAGGGCGCGTTTGCCTTGGGGTGGGACAGCCGGCATTCTGTCCGACGGTGTCGTCGCTCCGCGCGCTGTTTTCGACCGAGATCTTCATGCCCCGCGGGCACGACTACCTCTGGACGCCGAAGCTGCTGGTGCTGGAGGGGGTCTCGAACCTCGTCCTGGCGCTCGCCGGCTTCGTGCTGGCGGCGGCGTTCCTGCGGCGGCGTCGGGGCCGCGCGCGGCGCCGGGCGCGCCGTCGTCGGGGCGCACCTGGACGCGTGCTGGCGCTCGGCATCGGTCTCGCGGCGGTGACCCACCTTCTCGACGTCTGGCTGATCTGGGCGCCGCTCTACTGGCTGGACGCGCTCGTCCGGTGCATGGCCGCGCTCGTCGCGATCGCCGCCGCCGTCATCTTGCTCAACGACCGTGGGACCGTGGCGATCGCTGAGTACGGCGCGCTCGACGCGCTCGGATCTGGCGGACCTCGTCCGGCGGCGGCAGGTCTCGCCCGCCGAGCTGCTCGAGGAGGCGATCGGGCGCAACGAACGGGTGAACCCGAAGCTCGGTGCGGTCGTCACGACCCTCTACGACGAGGCCCGACGGATCGCTGGGGCGGCGGGGCCCAATGGGCCGCTCGAAGCCCCGTTCGCCGGGGTGCCGTTTCTGGTGAAGGACATCTACTGCGACATGGCGGGGGTCCCGGCGACGAGCAGCAGCCGCTACCTCGTCGGGCACAAGCCGGCGCGCGACGCGACGATCGTCGAGCGCTTCCGCAAGGCCGGCCTCGTCACCTTCGGCCGCACCAACGCGCCCGAGCTCGGGCTCCTGCCGGTCACCGAACCGGCGCTTCACGGACCGACCAGGAATCCCTGGGATCCGGCGCTCACCCCGGGCGGGTCGAGCGGCGGCTCGGCCGCTGCCGTCGCCGCCGGCATCGTCCCGCTCGCGCACGCCAACGACGGCGGCGGCTCCATCCGTATCCCCGCCTCTTGCTGCGGCCTCTTCGGCCTGAAGCCGACGCGCGCGCGCACGCCGGCCGGCCCGGATCACTCGCAGCTCTGGAACGGGTTCACCATCGCCCACGCGGTTTCGCGCAGCGTCCGCGACAGCGCGGCGCTGCTCGACGCGATCGCCGGCCCCGAAGCGACCTCGCCTTACTGGGCGCCGCCGCCGGCGCGCCCGTTTCTCGAGGAGGTCGGCGCGCCGCCGGGGCGCCTGCGGATCGCCCTCACCAAGCGACCGCAGGTGACCTCCGCCGCGCTTCACCCCGACTGCGCCGCGGCCGCCGACGACGCCGCCCGGCTGCTCGCCGCGCTCGGCCACGAGGTCGAGGAGGCCGATCCCGACGTCGACGCCGAGGCGTTCGCGCGCGACTTCTTCACCCTCGTCTGCGTGGAGACCGCCGCCTTTCTGGCGCGTGCGGAGACGGTCATCGGCCGCCGGGCTCGACGTCGCGAGCTGGAGAGCGCCACCGCCATCACGGCGCTGCTCGGCCGACAGCGGTCGGCCGTCGAGGCCGCGCGCGCGCGCGAACGCCTGGAGGCGATCGCGCGCAAGGCGCTGACCTTCTTCGAACGTTACGACCTCTTGTTGTCGCCGACGCTGGCGCTGCCGCCACCGCCCCTCGGCGCGCTCAACCCGCGGGGGCTGGAGGCGTTCGGGCAGGAGCTGCTGCTCGGCCTGCACCTCGGCGTCTTGCTGCGCATCCCGGGCGTCATCGACGCCTCGGTCCGGCGGGTCTTCTCGTTCATCCCGTTCTCGCCGCTGGCGAACGTGACCGGCCAGCCGGCGATGAACGTCCCGCTCTCCTGGAACGCCGCCGGGCTGCCAATCGGCAGCCAGCTCGTCGCGCGCTTCGGCGACGAGGCGACGTTGTTCCGGGTCGCCGCCCAGCTCGAAGCCGCCCGCCCCTGGCGCGATCGCCGCCCGGCGATCTTCGGTTAGCCGCGGGCGACGTTGACCGTGACGTCGCCGTCGGGCGAGACCCGCACGGTCACCGTCCAGGGGTTGCAACAGACCGCGCAGTCCTGCACGAACACCTGATCGCCGACGGCGTCGGGGTCGTAGTCGTCGGCAATCTCGCCCGGCTCGCCGCAGAAAGGACACTGAACCTCGTCGAGCATCGCGCCTCCTTGCCCCGCCTCAGACCTCGTAGTCGGGCGCGGGCGGGACGCGGCCGTAGTTGATCTTGTCCCAGACGCGCTCGTGCAGGAAGTAGATGAGCAGCTTCACCGCGGTGTCGATGAGGCCGACCTTGGCGGCGAAGTCCCCCTTGCCTGTCGATCGCGAAGACGACGCAGCTGGTGATGACGGCGGCGAAGACCCGCCAGGAGATCGACTTGACGATGCTGCGGCGGCGGAGCTCGTAAGTCTGGGCCATCAGCGCGGCTCCAGTTCCCACCTTGCGCGCGATGTCGGTGAAGACGGCGTTGGTCGCGTAGCGCTCGCCACCGTCGGGGAGGATCACGACGATCCGCTTGCCGGACATGCTCGGGCGCGCCTGGCGAGGACCAGCGCCGCGTGGAGCGCCGCGCCGCTCGACATGCCGGCGGCGATCCCCTCCTTGCGCGCGAGCTCGAGCTGCGCGCGCACCGCCTGCTCCTCGGTCACCGCCACCACCTCGTCGATGATGGCGCGGTTGAGGATCTCGGGGACGAACCCCGCGCCGAGGCCCGGCAGGTGGTGCGTGCCCGCCGCGCGCCCCGACAGCACGGCGGCGCCCGCCGGCTCGACGGCCACGACGCGACAGCCCGGCCGGCGCGCCTTCAGCACCTCGCCGACGCCGGTGATGGTCCCGCCGGTGCCGACGCCCGAGACGAAGACGTCGACCTCGCCGCCGAGGTCGGTCCAGATCTCCTCGGCCGTCGTGCGGCGGTGGATCTCGGGATTGGCCGGGTTCTTGAACTGCTGCAGCATCACCGCGCCCGGCGTCGCCGCCACCAGCTCCTCGGCCTTGGCCACCGCCTCGCGCATCAGCGAGCCCGGGCGTGAACACGATCTCGGCGCCGAGCATCCGCAGGAGCGCCACCCGCTCCTGCGAGATGCGCTCCGGCATCACCAGCGTGAGCGCGTAGCCCTTCGCCGCGGCCACGAACGCCAGCGCGATGCCGGTGTTGCCGCTCGTCGGCTCGACCAGCTTGGCGCCCGGCTTGAGACGCCGCGGCGCTCGGCGTCCTCGATCAGCGCCACGCCGACGCGATCCTTGACGCTGCCGCACGGGTTGCGCGACTCCATCTTCACGAAGATCCGTCGCGCCCGCCGGCGTCGAGATGGCGCAGCTCGACCATCGGAGTCCGGCCGACCGACTGAACGATGTCGGGGAACAGCATGCGCCTCTCATAACACGGTCCGTCGCGACCGCGCATCGGGGCGGACCGTGGTCGAGTGGCCTGTCGTCAGTCGCGCTGCATCTTCCCCATCAGCCGATGCGGCGCGACCAGCTCGCCCATCTTGTGCGGAGGGGCTGGCGCAACGCGCTGGGCGGGGGGCGCGCCCATCATTGTCGGCCTCGGCGGCAGGGGAATGCTCGGTCAGCGCGATCGGCTGACGGCGCCGGCGCCGCACCGCCCATCAGCCCCTTCAGCCTGCGCGAGGCCGACGCCGATCGCGATCAGCTCGGTGAACCCGACCAGCACCATCATCCCCAGGAACGGCAGGAATCCGCGGCGCCGCGCCGCGCGCAGCCGCGCCCAGCAGTCGGCCGTCACCACCGTGCCGTCGGGGCGGCGCAGGATGCGCACGCAGACGCGCCCTTCGCGCGCCGCGATCAGCCGGCGCGCTTCGACGCGGCTCATCGCCTCGACGTTGTAGACGTTTTGCCGACACTGTCCGCAAAACCGCACCCGCCCGTCCCCGCCCGCGCGACCCGCATCTCGTCCCAGGAGACGGTGCAGGGTGAGCTGATCTCGATCTGGTCGATCGCATCGCGCGGCGCGCAATCGGGCTGGCTCATGGATCGTCAGACGCACGAGCCGCCGAAAAGTTCTTGGGAACCCGACGAATCTTGGCGCTATTTCTTGTGCTTCGCCGTGCCCCTTGTCGGCCGCGGCGGGCGGCCGGGTGCGTCTTGACGACCGCCTCGATCACGAAGTCGGCCTTGACGAACCCCTGGCCCCACTTGGCGTCGAGATCGGCGAGCGGCTTGGCGGCCTTGATCTCGTCGACGGTCTTCTTGGCGGCGAGCAGCTTGCCGATCCTGTCGCGCACCTCGATCAGCATCTGGCGGTAGGCGACCAGGTCGGCCTTGGTCATCAGCGGGCCGTGGCCGGGGATGATCTTGGTGTTGTCGTCGGCGAGCGCCAGGATGCGATCGGCGGCGGCGATGAACCCCTCGAACTGACCGCCGCTGTCGATGTCGACGATCGGGTAGCCGCCGGTCACGGTGTCGCCGGTGTGGATCACGTTGGCGGTCTTGAAGTGGACGATGGAGTCGCCGTCGGTGTGCGCCGGCGCGACGTGGATGACGTGAACGTCGTCGCCGTTCAGGTGCAGCGTGACGTCGTCGGTGAAGGTCACCACCGGCAGCGCGGCGGGCGGCTGCGCCTTGATCGTTCATCTCATGCCCCCCATGTGCATGACGTTGTCGACGCTGAGGCGCTTGCGGACGTTCTCCTGCGCGACGATCACCGCGCCGGCGGCGGCCATGGCCGGGTTGTTGCCGGTGTGGTCCATGTGCCAGTGGGTGTTGACCACGAACCGGACCGGCTTCTTCGACAGCGCGCCGAGCGCGGCCTTCAGCTTGGCGGTCATCGGCTCGATCTCGTCGTCGATGATGAAGAGGCCGTCGTCGCCGACCGAGACGGCGACGTTGCCGCCCGCGAAGCCGTTGGCCCCCTCGATCATCGAGATGCTGCCGGCGACCGGCGTGGTCTTGAGCGTGACC
The DNA here is from genome assembly GCA_963819375.1 of uncultured Pseudomonadota bacterium. Classification (GTDB taxonomy): domain Bacteria; phylum Myxococcota_A; class Polyangia; order Fen-1088; family Fen-1088; genus JADGRB01. The sequence goes on from CAWFVU010000003.1 coordinate 240,521, forward strand.
TTGGCGGGGTCGCCCATCTGCGCGCGCGCCGAGGCGGCGGCCAGCGAAAGACCGAGGAGAACGACAGTGCGGAAGAGCGTCTTCTTCATGCGCGGAGCTTGCCCAACCGCCGCGCGCCCGCAAGCGGCGGCGGTCGCGCGTCAGCCGGCGCTGCGCAGAGCGCCTTGGCGACGCGCAGCGGTGACCGCCCGGGTCGACGCTCGGCGAGGCCACGATCGCGACCAGTGGTCGGCGCCGTAATCGAGGTGCGTGAGTCGGCCAGCGCGCAGGATGGAAGCACCGTGAGGGCGCGACGGGCGCGCCGGACGAGCGATGCGCTGGAGCTGCACGACCATCGACGTAGATCCGACCAGCTCAGTCGGCGTGTTCGCGCCGCGAGCGCAGGCGGATGACGTGCTCGAACACCAGCGCCGGCTGGATGAGCGCGAACCCGCCGCCCTCGCGCTGCCAGACCATCGATCACGCGCGATCGAGCGCACGCCGAGGTCGGCGTGACGCTGCCGCGCAATCGCCAGGTACTCCGGGTTGGTCGACCCCGACGATCCGCGGCGTCACCGCCGGATCGACCTCGCCGAGCCCGTTGCCGGTCGCGCACCGAGCAGCGCGATCGACGACGGCCGCGAGGCGGCGTAGACCTTGCGAGAATGCAGCCAGCGGCGCCAGCTGATCGGCGCCGCCGGGGCCCATGTGCCCTCGTAGTCAGCAGCGGGAATCGACAGCCAGGGTTCATCACCCCGTCTGTACGTCAGCGACGCGCAGCCGCCGGCTTCAGGTCGGCTGGTGCAGCCCGCCGCCGTCGGAAGCTCGTCGCTCCTGTGCGCGTGCAGGTAGCCCCGCAGACGGAACCCGAGCACCGTGATCACGACGCCGTAGACCATCGCGTAGGCGCCCAGCCACCAGACGACGGCCACCGCCGCCGACCAGCGGGCGAAAGAGCAGCAGCGCACCGAACGCGATCGAGACGCGCGCCGGCCAGCGCGAGCGTCCATTCGTGCGCGATGATCTTGCGCAAGCGGATCGCGCTGGCGATCTCCATTCCCACCCGAGATGATCGCCCAGAAGGCGAGCACCCAGAGAAACGCGAGCGCGAACGAGCCGGCCAGAACACCGCCACCATACCGGCCGCGACGTAGAGCAACCCTTCCAGGAGCAGCATCCCCCAGCGCGAATCACCCTCGCGACCGCCGCGCGCCGCGCTCACCAGCGCCGCGATCCCGCTGACGAACGAATAGGCGGCGAACATCAAGACGACGGTCAATCCAATCGTCCCCGGCTGCGCGAATGGCGAGCACCCCGAAGAGAATCGCCACCACGCCGCGCAGCACCACCCATCCCCATCGCGACGCCAAACCCAGCTCGGCCTTTTCCGCCAACATGGTCCTACCTCCCGCTTACCTAGAAGCTAGGTCGGGGGCGGCGCGATGACAGAGGGCGAGTCCGGACGCTCGGAGTTGGCGCACGGCTCAGACGCCGTCCGGCTACCGGCTGACCGACTGTTGCCAGGAGACGACCTCGCCGTCGCGGTTGGCGACGAAGGAGACGCCGCCGTCGTGGGAGATGACGATGGCCAGGCCCCGCGGGTGCTGGCGGACGAAGCGGTAGGCGGCGCGGTGGCGGGTGCCGACGTCCTCGACGGCGTTGACCTCGCGCCTCTGCCCCTCGGGATCGAGCGCGCGCCAGACGCGCGGCGGCGCCGGGATCTCGCTCGACACCTCGGCGCCGAAGCCGAGCAGCGCGAACCCCTTGTCCAGGACCACCGCGCCGTCGATGGCGGCCAGGCCGGCGATCACCCGGCTCATCTCGAAGATCGACTGCTCCAGCTTGTCGAGATCCATGCTGGTGTCGCCCGCGAAGTCGGACCAGTCGACCGACGCGTTCGTCGTCCCCGCCGCCAGGCGATCGAGCATCTGCAGGAGCAGCGTTCGATAGCGGCGCGACGGCTCGCTCTGGTCGAAGCGGTACTTGAGGTTCAGCCCCTGCAGCCCGGCGAAGGGCGCGCCCGGCTGCACGTCGGCGACCAGGATCAGCCCGCCGTGGCGCGCGCCGAGGACCAGCTGGATCGCGCGCCGGAGCAGATCCTGCCCGATGCGGCCGACCAGCGACGGCTCGGCCGCCGTCGGGATCGGCGCCTGGGCCTGCAGCGCGGCGTGCTCGCGCTGCACCTCCTCGCGCTCGTGGTCGAACATCGCCGGCAGCCACTCGGAGTCGAACACGTCCAGGAGCGCGTCGACGAGCACCCCCTGCTCGAGCGCGCCAATCAGCTTGCCGGCGCAGCGCACGGCGATGTGGCCCGGGCCGGTCACGTGAACGATCGGATCGAACGTCCAGTTCGGCACCACGACGCGACCGCCCCAGGTCGGCGCCAGCCAGGCCGGCCCCGAGTGCGCGAGACCCCAGATGCGCAGCTTCCCGTCGAAGGGGTAGACGCCGATCAGCGTCGTCTCGAACGGCGCCGACGGGCTGAGCTGGCGCAGCTCGTCGGCGGTGGCGGCGCGCGTGCGATCGAAGACGAGGCGCAGGACGCCCTGGTTCGGCGCGCCGCGCTCGGGGAGCGCGTCGGGCGACATGAGCAGCAGGCGAAACCGCGTCGGGCGCGTCTCCTCGGAGGTCATCGAGGCGTGAAAGGCGATCGAGAGCGCCTCGCAGAGGAGATCGTCGGGGGAGCGTGAGCGTCCGACCCTCCGGCCAGTGCTGCCGGACGTAGCCGGCGAGGTCGGGCGGGTAGCGATATCCCGGCGTCATCACCTAGAGCATGCCTCGATTCCGGGATGTGGGCCCGTGGTTCCCCCAAACCCCTCCGTCCGAGCGGCCGGGGTGTCGGGCTCGAGCGTCAGACCTTCAGCTGGATCTGGGTGACGAAGATGGTGGCGCTCTGCGTGAACACGCCTGGCGGCGTCGTCGCGGGAGGGAGGCCGGAGCCGAGCTGGTCGCGCGACGAGGTCGAGCAGCAGGCGAACGTGCGCGGTGAAGTCGAGGTTGAGCGCGCCCGAGAGAAGGTAGCGCTGCCCCCCGGACTGCTGGCGATCGGCGTCGAGCCATTCGAAGCGAGCCGTGGGCATGGCGAGGACGTGGGCGACGGGAAACCGCACCGCGAAGATCCCCCAGGCGGCCATGAACGTCCGGGCGTCGCCCCGATAGGCGATGTCGGTGCGATCGCCCCACAACCACTCTCCGCGCAGCTCGAGGAACTCGTTGGAGTAGGTCGCGTCGGCGCTGGTGGCGTTGCCGGACGTCACCTGGCTCTGCGACGGAAGGGGACCGCGGGGGTGCCGTTCGGGCGCCAGGCGCCGTCGGCGCCCAGCGAGAGGTGCTTGAGCGGCCGCGACATCAGGCGCGCGGTCAGCAGCAGCGACGGCGCCGCCAGATCGGGGCCGGTGTTGACGTTGCCCGTTGTCCCCGGAATCCCTTCGGCCCCCTCGCCGGCGCCGCCGAACGCGCCCAGGTAGATGTGCAGCCAACGTCGCTTGGGGAGCGGATCGCCGCGCAGCATCGCGCCGGCGTCGCGGCCGCCGAACTGCGTGTCCTTGATCAGGTTGTCGGTGGGTCCGGTGTCGGCCAGCTCGTACTCGGCGATCGGGAGCAGCTCCAGCAGCGAGTAGGTCCGCTTGAAGAGGCCGAAGGTGAGCTCGATGCGCTTGATCGGCTTGATCTCGCCGTACGCCAGCTTCAAGGCCTGCTGCGGGTTCGAGTAGGCGAATTCCGCGAAGTCGACCAGCAGCTTGGCCGAGAGCCACTTGTAGGGGTGCACCACGCCGCGCAGGAAGGCCCGGTTCAGCGCGAAGCCGTCGTTGCTCTCGGCGTCCTTGACGCTGGCGTCGTCGAAGACCTGCGTGTACCGCGTCTGCAGCAGCAACCGAAAGGCGAAGCCCTTGGTCTTGGGAGCGTTCTCCGGCTCGTCACCGAATGCGTCCCCCTTGGCGTTCGGCCGGGGCGCCAGCTCCTGGTATTCCTCTTCTTCCTCGTCGGCGGCGGCAGCTCTTCTTCCGCTTTCGACTCTGCGGTCCCCGGTCTCCTCCGGAGGGGCTCGGCGGTCGGCTGGGCGGCGCGGCGGCGCGGGCGGCGCCGGCGGTGGCGGCGGCGTCGGCGGCGGGTTCGACGGGGTGCCGCGTCCGGCGACGGTGCCAGGCCGGCGTCCGGTTCGGGCGAGCCGGCGTCGGGCATCCGGCGTCCTGGCGCGGCCACCGACGGGCCGCACGAAAGTGAGCAGGAACACAGCCAAAGACAGCACGCACGCATCCCAACTAAGGACGAGCCGAAAGCGGAGCAAGAGGCCGACGTCGATCAGAATCGACTCAGAAGCGCACGAGGAACTGGGCGGGAACGAGCAAGCCGGTCTGACCGGAGCAGTAGACGTAGAGCACGCTCCTGTAGGGGCAGTTCTTGATCCCGATCGCCTCGGGGCTGAGCCAGACCTGGCGCGTGTGAAACGGGTACCAGTGGGCGCCGACGGCGCCCTCGACGGCGGTCGCGAACGGGCCGTGGACGAGGGAGGTGCGGACGTAGCGTTTCGAGCCTCTGCGGAGCCACGAAGTATCCGAGCGAGGCCTCGAAGCCCCAGTCGAACATGCTCGAGATCGGCAGCGGCCCGTCGGCGTCGAAATTGTTCAGCCAGCGGACGGCGAACTCGGCGTTGAAGGCGAGGCCGCGGTACTTGATACCCGCGTCGACCGCCGAGAGGTAGAAGTTCGCCAGCGAGACGGTGACGTTGGGCGCCAGCGACCCGGTCGCGAAGAGCAGCGTGCCGTCGGAGATGTAGGTCGCGTTGTTCTCGGGGCTGGACGTCGAGAGGTCGGAGAGGCGATCCTCGCGCGCGAACGTGAAGGCCGTGCCGAGGCGCAGGGCGGCGCTCGTGGTACTCGTAGTCGTTCCAGGCCTTGCCGAAGTCGTTGAGGTCGTACCAGAGCGTGGCGGAGTAGGCGAACTGGTAGTCGATCTTCGTCGCCGCGATGTCGAGCGTGTTGAGCGAATTGCCGATCATCGCGATGTAGTTGAGGCCGGGGACCGGCTCGCCGTTGGCCCAGAACGCCCTGCGTGAACCCGGGCCGCATGTAGTTGACCGCCATGCTGCGATCCGTGCCCGGGAAGAACGGGTAGGTGCCCGTCATGGCGCGCAGGCTCGGCAGCGAGAAGAACCCGGCGCGCAGCGCGAAGGCCTTGTCGAACACGTACCCGACGTAGCCGGCCGCCGTCGCGGTCAGGGTGGCGGTCGACGTGTAGAGCAGGATGTTGAAGTCCAGCCGTGGGTCGAAGACGTAGCCGGAGAAGTAGAAGACGTCGCGCGTGAGCTGGAAGTCGTTGCGCCGCTGACCGTCCTTCACGTCGCCGAGGTGAGTGGCGTACGTCGTCGTGGACCGCCAGCGTGTTCGTGTAGTTGAACTGCGAGACGTGATTGAGCTTGAGCCGATAGGGCAGGCGGCTCCGATCCGGCGACGCGACGAGCACGAATCCTTTGTCGTAGTGCGGCGGCTGCCGGATCCCGACGGGCTGGTGACGTCGGCCGGCTTCGCTCCGGCGGCGGGGCGCGGCGCGGCCGCGGGAGGCTTTCGGGCGAGAGGCCGGTCGTCGGCGGCGCGGCAGCGCCGGCGGCGCGGGCGCCGTCACGGCTCGACCGGCGCGGCGGGGCCCGGTGCAGATTCCGAGTCGGCGACCGGCGTCCGGCGCGCGATGGCGCTCGGCGAGACGAGCCGGCGACAGGAGCCGCGGCGCGCCGCCAGCGCGACCAGGCCGCACAGCGCGCGCGTGCGCCGAGCGCCGCGGTCACGACTGCCGTCTCGACCCCGATGCGGTCGGCGTGCCGTCGGACGCATCGCCCGCCGCCGCGTGCGGCGGCGCTCGACGCTCCTCGAGCGCGCGAGGAACGCGCTGGCCTGGGCCTCTCCGTCGGCGACGAGCCGGTCGATGTGCGCCGGGTGGCGCGAGAGCTTGCTCGGGTAGTCGAGGCCCTCCTGCAGCTCCTCCGACATGCGAATGAAGCGCACGGTGATGGGCTCGGTCGTCTCGAACCCGAAGCGCGCGCGGAAGCGCGCTGTGAGCGCGCCCTCCTGCAGGAGCATGTTCACCATCTCGATGAGCTGGAGCTCGTGCTGGAGGCTCAGGTTGCCGGCCAGATGGTTGCGGCGATCGATGATGTCGCTCGGCGTCTCGGGGACGCGTCGTGCTGCGAGCGGTTGACCTGGATGATCCAGATCTCTTCGGGCAGCTTCCCCTTGCCCATCAGCGGCTTGCGCAGGAAGCGGGACGACGGGCGGGTTCGGCGAAGATGCCGTCCCAGTAGGCGTGCCCGTCGACCTGCACGGCCGGGAAGAGGTTCGGGATCGCGGCCGACGCGAGCAGCGCCTCGATTTGATCTCGCCCAGCGCCGAGCTGAAGATCTTGAAGGTCCCGTCGATCACGTCGCCCGCGCCGAGGAGGAGCACGGGCTGTCGGCGTCGACGAGCGGGGCAGCGCCGTCGAAGTCGATGTGCTTGACGAGGAGCGCCCGCAGATCGGTGAACTCGGGGCGCCCGATCATCGGCGAGGCCGCCTGCGACCAGAGCTGGAATTGCGGCGAGGAGGGACTGATGGCCAAGGTCGGGAAGAGGCCGCGCTCGGCGAGCCGCACGAGCTGCGTGCAGACCCCGTCAAGCAGGATCTCCTGCGGCGTCTGCGCGGTGAGATCCTTCCAGCAGGCGATGATCCGGTCCTCGATGGGCGTCGGATCTCCCTGCGCTCGCTTGAGAGTCCGATCCAGGCGAGCGCGGCGGTGATGGCGCCGCCCGAGGTCCCGCTGAGGCCGACGATCTCGTATCGATCCTGGATGCCGCGCGTCGAAGCAGCGTCTTGAGCGCGCCCGCGACGAAGGCGCACTGGCTCCCGCCGCCCTGGCAAGCGATCGCGATCCGTTTTCTGGCCACGGGTCTCCTCTGTAAGCCGTCGGATGGCCCGTTCCCTTGTGGGGTCGCCACCCGATCTGTGCGGACGCCCACGGTGACATTGCGCCGAAGGATGACGTTAGCGGTGGTTGCCCTACTGGTCGTTGGTCAGGTCCGACGCCATTGTTTGCGGCCAGCTGATCCACGGAAGTGAGGAGTTTCCAATGAACGGAGGAGTGTGATGAGCGACCAAATGTTCGACACGTTTCGCAAGGCGTCCGAGTCGTGGGTGAAGATCCAGCAAGACCTTTTTCAAACCGGGCGGGCCGTCATCGCTTTTCGCACGTGCCCCAAGGGGCGGGCGCCGCGCCCGAGTGGGCACGCAACGCCCAGAAGAAGTGCGTCGATTCCGCCACCAAGGTCCTGGAGCGGTCAACGTGAATCGGTCTGACGCGCTCTTCAAGCTCGACCATTCAACCTCCTCCAAGCAGACATCGCAGATCTCCGATGCGAAGTCATCGGAGGACTATCGCCGCGCGGCGGAGGATCTCTCTGGCGCAAGTGGTTCGAGAGCGTGAAGAGCCACTCGGAAACCCAGTTCCGGGACGTTCAGACGTTTGCGGGAAAGTCGCATGGAGATCGTTCAGAACGCGCAGAACGGCAGGCGTAGGAAATCGGTAATTCTCCCTAATTGCTGTCGCGCGTGCCGTTCTTACCATCCGACCCGCGAACGAGAGGGGACATCTCGTCGGGCCGCCGCGCTCAGCGAACGAACGAAAGAGACGTCATGATGGATCAGTTCTTCGACAATTCCGTAAGGCCGCCGAATCCTCGCTGCAGATCCAGCAGGAGCTTCTTCAAGCAATGGACGCAGCCCTGGTCCTCGGGGGGTCCCTTCGCGGGCGGCGACCGCCTCCGCGGGGCGACGTCGGGCGCAACGTCCAGCGTCGCTGGGTCGAGCTCAGCGTGGATCGATCTGCTCAACAAGCACCGGCAATCGCTCGACTCGACCTACGCGGCTGGCATCCAGATCATCGAACAGACGGTCCGCGCGTCGGACGCCAAGTCGCCCGACGACTACCGGCAACTGATGGAGGATCTCTGGCGCAAGTTGTTCGAGACGTTCAAGACCCAGAGCGAGGCTCAGTTCAGCGCCTTCCAGCAATGGTCCCAGAAGTCGGCCGAAGCCGCGCAAGATGTCCGCGTCTAACCAGGCCGCCTGCGTCCTCGGTCGACCAGTGGCTCGACGCCTGGCGCTCCGCCCACGCGCTCGGGTGGGAGTGCCTGGAGACGATCTGGGGCCTGCGCCCGCCGCAGCGGCTGCGCAATCGCCTGCTGACCGAGGTCCGGCAGACGGTCGCCAGCCAGCTCCGCTCGCCGGCCTTCCTCGAATTGATGCGCATGAACCTGGGCGCGATGACCCTGCCGAACCGTCTCACCTCGCCATTCCGAATCCACTAGGAGAAGCACCATGACAGTTGCAATTCAGGAGACTCCGGCGGTCGTGCTCCCGAGCTTCAGCGTGCTCGGCAAGAAGGCGTTCGTCACGGGCGGCTCGCGCGGCATCGGCCGGGCCTGCGCGCTGACGCTGGCGGCGGCGGGCGCCGACGTCGCCGTCGGCTCGAGCCCGGCGGGCGTCGAGCGGCCGAGAGCGTGTGCCGCGAGATCCGCGAGCTCGGGCGGCGCGCCGAGGCCTACGCCGTTCGACGTGGCGACGCGCGGCGCGGTCGAAGACGATGTGCGCGCGCGTGACCAGCGACTTCGAGGCGATCGACATCCTGGTCAACAACGCCGGCGTCACGCGCGACGGCCTCTTCCGCAAGATGGACCGCGGCGCGTGGGACGAGGTCATCAACACGAACCTCAACAGCGTGTTCGAGGTCACCCAGCGCTTCATCGACGCGATGGCGGCGCGCGGGTGGGGGCGCGTCATCAACATCTCCAGCATCGTCGGCCGCATCGGCAACTTCGGCCAGGCGAACTACGCCGCCGCCAAGGCCGGCCTCATCGGGTTCACGAAGACGCTGGCGCGCGAATACGCGCGCAAGGGCGTCACCGTCAACGCCATCGCGCCCGGCTTCGTCCGGACGCGCATGCTCGACGGCGTGCCCGACAAGGCGCTGCAGTCGGTGCTCGACATGACGCCCGTGGGGCGGCTCGGCGATCCGATGGAGATCGGCGGCCAGCGTCCTCTACCTCGCCTCGCCGTCGGCGGGCTTCGTCACCGGGCACGTCCTCGACGTCAACGGCGGCATGGCGATGTAGCGGCGGGAGCGAAGCCGGCGAAGACGAACAGGAGGGGGTGGTGGCGACGGTGGAGAGCCGAACGGGCGGGCGACGGAGCGCGCGAAGCGTCGGCGACGATCGGCGACGCGAGGAGCGACGGCCGACGCGGCCTGCCGCCGCTCTTCGCCGAACAGCAGCGGATGTGGCGCCGCCTGCTGAGCCGCCCCGCGCGTCCTGCGGCGGCGCGCGAGACGCGCGTCGGCACGACGCCGGGCGAGGTCGTGCTGAGCGAGGGGACGCACAAGCTCCTCCACTACCGGCGCGAGACGCCGGCCACGTACGCCGAGCCGGTGCTGCTCTGCTACGCGCTCGTCAACCGCGCCTACATCCTCGACCTGCAGCCGGACAAGAGCGTCGTCCGGCAGTACCTGAAGCGGGGCTTCGACGTCTACCTGATCGACTGGGGCGTCCCGTCCGACGCCGACCGCGTGCTGACGCTCGAGCACTACGTGTGCGGGTTTCTTGCAGAGCGCCGCGACTTCATCCGCGAGCGCCATCCGCGGCGAGCGGCTGCACCTGCTCGGCTACTGCATGGGCGGCACGATGGCGGCGCTGCTTCGCGGCGCTGCGCCCGGAGCTGCTCCAGACCCTCACGCTGCTGGCGGCGCCCATCGACTTCGCGGGCGAGGGCGACGCTGCTCAAGCTCTGGACCGACCGCGCGACACTTCGACGTCGACGCGCTCATCGACGCCTACGGCAACTGCCCGGCCTGGTTCCTGCAGACCTGCTTCCTGTCCATGAACCCGGTGCGGAACCTCATCGACAAGACCATCGCGTTCTACGAGCAGATGGACGATCCGCGAGCGTCCGAGCTACTTCGCGCTCGAGAGCTGGCTCAACGACAACATTCCCGTCGCGGGCGAGACGTTCCGCGAGTTCGTCAAGAAGCTCTATCAGCGCAACCACCTGGTGAAGGGCGAGCTGTCGCTCGGCGGGCGGCGCGTCGACCTCGCGCGCATCACCTGCCCGCTGCTGCTGCTGACCGCCAAGAACGATCACCTGGTCGCGCCCGCGTCGACGGAAGGGATCCGCCCCCACGTCGGATCGCGCGACGTGACGTCGATGGGATCGGCGCGGGGCACGTCGGCCTGGTCGTGGGGAGCAAGGCGCACGAGACGTTCTGGCCCGCGGCGACACGCTGGCTGGGTGAGCGCTCGACGTCGAAGCCCGGCGGCCTCGAGACGGCCAGACGAGCAGCTAGGAGCACACCATGGGGATTCGAATTTCGGGCATCGGCGCCTACGTGCCGAGCAAGACCGTGACCAACGACGAGCTGGCGATGCGGATCGACACGTCGCACGAATGGATCGCCGCCAAGACCGGCATCCTCGAGCGGCGGCTCGCGCGGCGCCGACGAGGCGCCCGAGCGACATGGGGTGCCAGGCGGCCTGCGCTGCCTGGCCCACGCGGGCGTCGACAAGTCGGCGGTCGACCTGATCGTCGTCGCCTGCGCGACGCCCGATCAGTCGCAGCCGGCCGTGGCGTGCCTGGTCCAGGAGAAGCTCGGCGTCGGCCGAGCGGCAGATGCCCGGCCTTCGACGTGAACTCCGTCTGCGCGGGCTTCGTGTTCGCCCTCAACGTCGCGCAGAGCATGATGCTCACCGCCCCCGACGGTACCGCCACGCCCTGGTCATCGGCACCGACGCCTTCTCGAAGATCATGAACTGGAACGATCGGCGCACCTGCGTCTTCTTCGGCGACGGCGCCGGCGCCGTGCTGCTGTCGCAGACCGACGACGGGCTGCACGGGCGCATCCACTTCCAGCTGGGCAGCGACGGCCGCGGCAGCCGCCACATCCAGGTGCCGGGCGGCGGGACGCGGCTGCCGGTCACGCCCCGAGGTGCTCGAGAAGCGGCTCAACACCTTCGTCATGAACGGCCCCAAGGTCTGGGACTTCGCCGTCGACACCGTGCCGCGAGACGATCCGCTCGCTGCTCGCCGAGCACGAGCCTGCGCCGCGCGACCTCGACCTGCTCGTCCTGCACCAGAGCAACCTGCGCATGCTCGAGGCGATCATGAAGTCGCTCGAGCTGCCGATGGAGCGGACCGTCACGACCGTCGAGACCTACGGCAACACGGCGGCCGCCAGCATTCCGCTGACGCTGCAGAAGGCCGTCGGAGAGCGGGCGGCTCCGCGCCGGCTCGCGCGTCATGCTGTGCGGCTTCGGCGGCGGCCTGTCCTGGGGCGCCGCGCTCGCTCGACTGGTGAGCGCGGGCGATGTCGTGCACAGCGTCCTGATCACGGGCGCGGCCAGCGGCATCGGCGCCGGGCTGGCGCTCGAGCTCGCCCGCGCGCGGCGATCACGTCATCGTCAGCGACGTCGAGCTCGACGACGGCCGGCGCGGTCGCCGCGCGGATCCGCGCCGCGGGCGGCTCGGCCGAGGCGGTGGCGCTCGACGTGACCTCGGACGACGAGCGTCGCCGCCGCGATCGGCGCTCGCTGTCGCGCCCGGTCGACGTGCTGGTCAACAACGCCGGCCTGCAGCACGTCGCGCCGCTGGAGGAGTTTCCCATGCACGAAGTGGGACTACCTGCTCCAGGTGATGCTGGTCGGCGCCGTGGCGGCTGACGCGCGCGGTGCTGCCCGGCATGCGCGCAGCGCGGCTTCGGCCGCATCGTCAACATCGGGAGCATCCACTCGCTGGTCGGCGAGCCCCTACAAGAGCGCCTACGTCGCCGCCAAGCACGGCCTGGTCGGCTTCTCGCAAGGTCATCGCGCTCGAGACGGCCGACGTCGACATCACCATCAACACGATCTGCCCGAGCTACGTGAAGACGCCGCTCGTCGACAAGCAGATCGCCGATCAGGCGCGCACGCGCGGCATCCCCGAGTCGGAGGTCATCTCCGCAGATCATGCTCAAGCCGATGCCCAAGGGGGTGTTCATCGGCATCGACGAGCTGGCCGGCATCACCGCCTTTCTCGCCTCGCCGGCCGCCCGCAACATCACCGGCCAGACAATCGTCGTCGACGGCGGCTGGACGGCGCAGTAAGAACGTCGCGAGCGCGACCGCAGCTCAACCACGCGGTAATCGCATCGCAATCGGCGAACAATCGCAACGCTGAGGTTCGCATTCGAAGACAGGATCCTTAGGGCAATCGCCTATAATCCGTTTGTCGCTCCGCGCGGCAGAACGGATTGGCTCCTTGCTGTACCGCCTCCACGAGTACAACCGCGCCCTCCTGGCCCCGCGATCCAGATGGCCGAGGCCGGCGCCCGGATGTTCTCCGAACCGGGAAGCTGGCTCTCCCAGCTGCCCGGCGCCAACAGCGTCGCCGCCGGCTACGAGCTGCTCTACCGGCTGGGCAAGACCTACGAGAAGCCCGAGTTCGGCATCACCGAGGTGGACGTCGACGGCGCGAAGGTCGCCGTCGTCGAGCAGACGGTGCTCGACAAGCCGTTCTGCCGGCTGCTGCGCTTCAAGCGCTACAGCGACCAGCCGGAGGTCGTCGCCAAGCTGAAGCAGCGACCCGGCGGTGCTGGTCGTCGCGCCGCTGTCGGGCCACCACGCGACGCTGCTGCGCGACACCGTGCGCACGCTGCTGCCGGACCACAAGGTCTACGTCACCGACTGGATCGACGCGCGCAACGTGCCGACCGATCGCGGCCCCTTCACGCTCGACGACTACGTCGGCTACATCCGCGAGTTCATCCGCCACATCGGGGCCGAGCGCCTGCACGTGATCGCCGTCTGCCAGCCGGCGGTGCCCGTGCTGGCGGCGACCGCGCTCATGGCGGCGGCGGGCGAGCCGCAGCCGCGCAGCCTGATCCTCATGGGCGGCTCGATCGACACGCGCCGCAGCCCGACCGAGGTCAACGAGCTTCGCCACCGCCAACCCGCTCGACTGGTTCGAGACCAACCTGATCCAGCGAGGTGCCCGGCGCTACCCGGGCCGAGGCCGCCGCGTCTATCCGGGGTTCCTGCAGCACGCCGGCTTCATGGCCATGAACCCGATGCGCCACATCGGCTCGCACTGGGACTTCTACCAGCACCTGGTGCAGGGCGACCTCGACGACGCCGAGGAGCACCGCCGCTTCTACGACGAGTACAACGCCGTGCTCGACATGCCGGCCGAGTACTACCTCGACTGCATCCGCATCGTGTTCCAGGAGCACCTGCTGCCGCGCGGGCTCTGGCACGTCGGCGGCGAGCGCGTCGCGCCCGAGGCGATCACGAGCGCCGCGCTGCTGACGATCGAAGGCGAGCTGGACGACATCTCGGGCATCGGCCAGACGCGCGCCGCGCACGATCTCTGCACTGGCATCCCCGCCGACCGCAAGCGCCACCTGACCGTCGCAGGGCGCCGGCCACTACGGCATCTTCAGCGGCCGGCGCTGGCGCGAGATCGTCTACCCGCAGGTGCGCGAGTTCATCGCCACCGCGCGACGCCGCCGGCTGACGGCCGGCGATCGTCCACCAGACGTCGATCACGAACAGAGCGACCGCCAGATCGTTGAGCAGCGTCGCGCGCGCGAACGTCGGCCAGAACTGATTGGCCGACCAGCAGAGGAAGGCCGCCGCCAGGAGGAGGGTGCGCGCCAGCTCAGCCCACGTCGGCCGCTGCTCCAGCCGATGGACAATCGCGGCGAGGGCAATCAGCGCCAGGGGCAACGCCGACAGCGAGTCGTGCGACGTCGGCGGGAAGCGTGCCGGGACGGCATCCCACAGGAGCAACAGCCCGACCGCCGCCAGCGTGACAGGCCGAGAGAAGGAGACCGAAATCTCATGGCCCGACGCTACGATCTCCGAGGGATCGCCATTGCGCGACGCGAGCGCCAGCATTCCGCAACATCGAATCGCGGTAAGGTCCCGCCATGGCGTGGGTCAAGGTTCCTCCCGAGCACCATCCCCTGTTTCTCGCGGCGCTGCCCAACGACGCGCGCGTCGAGACCATGAAGATGTTCGGGGGCGTCGCCGCCAAGGTGAACGGCCACATCTTCGCGGGCTGTTCGGCGCTCGACGATGATCTGGCTGCCGGAGCCGACCGGGCGCGCGCGCTGGCGCTGCCCGGCGCCGCCCCGTTCGACCCGATGGGCGACGGGCGCGCGCGCAGCGACAATCATGCTCCCCGAGAAGATGATGCGCGATCCGAAGGCGCTGGCCGGCTGGGTGGCCCGCGCCTTCGCGGGGGCGGCCAAGCTGCCGCCCAAACCGGCGCAAGAAGCCCGCCAAGGCCGCCATCGAGCGGGTGGGGATCGCGGCGAACCGATCCTGCGCAACCTCTACCAGCTCTACATCCACGACATGAGCGAGTGGCTGCAGCTGGACGCCGGCGACGACGGCCTCTCGACACCGGGGCGCTCTGGCGGAGCGAGGTGGCCGTCTACCTGGCGCGCGTCGCCGGTTCGCTGGCGGGCTTCGGCGTGGCCAGCTCGGCCAAGGCGTGGCTCGGGCGCGAGGCCGCGCGCGACGTCAAGGATCCTTCGTCCTCCGCCGCCACCGCCGGGAGGGCGTGGGGCGCGCGCTGGCCCAGCACCTTGCGAGGTTCCTGGCGAGTGGCTGGTGCGCGTGCTCGCCGCGAACCTCCGGCCCTCCCCTTCTGGCGCTGCCGCCGCACCGCGGCGACGACGACGTCGAGGCCGGCGCCAGGAGGGCGATCTTCGAGAGGGCAATCTCCGGTTCGGGCGCCTGGCCGGCGATCGCCGCGGCGACCGCCTCGGCGCGCAGGGCGATCTGGCGCAGGTGGCCGGTCGGGGACGATCTCGTAGCCGACGAAGAAGAGGTTCGGGCAGGCGTCGCCGCCGCGCCAGTCGCGCGGCGTGCCGTCGTCGGCGAGCGACGCCGGGGACGTCGACGAAGTCGCCGAGCGCCGCCCGGAAGCCGGTCGCCAGCACGACCGCGTCGAACGAGGCGTCGCTGCCGTCGGCGAACAGGGCGCCCGTCTCGGTGAGGCGCGCGACGCCCGGCTTGACCGCGATCGCCCCCCGCTTGATCGCGGCGATGGTGCCGACGTCGATGAGCGGGATGCGCCGGTGCAGCCTGATCGCCGAGATCGGCCCCAGCGGCGGCCGCGGAAACCCGAGCCGCGCCAGGTTCCCGAACGCCAGCCGCCCCGCCAGCCGGCCGATCCCATCGGCGAGCTTCAGCGGCGCGTTGCGCAGGCGGATGCTGGTGAGCTGGATCGGCATGCCGAGCAGATCGCGCGGCACACGTTGACCGGCGCGCGCACGGCGAGCGTAGGCCTGGCGCCACGCTCGGCGAGATCGAGCGCGATCTCGGCGCCGGTGTTGCCGGCGCCGACGACCAGCACCGCTGCCGGCGAACGCCTCGCCGTTCCGGTAGCTGGTCGAGTGCAGCAGCGTGCCGCGGAAGCGCTCCTGGTCGGGGAGCCGCTCCGGGTTCGGCACGCGGCTGGAGCCGGTGGCGACGACGACGGCGCGCGCCCGGTAGGTGGCCCGAGCGCTCTCGACGACGAAGCCGCCGTCCGCCGCGCGCACGCGGCGGACCGCCTCGCCCGTGCGCGGGCGCGAGCGAGAACCGCGCCGCGTACGACTCGAGGTAGGCGACGAAGTCGGCGCGCGACACGTAACGCGGCAGCTCCTCGTCGAACGGGAGGCCCGGCAGGTGCGACTGCTGCTTGACCGTGTGCAGGTGCAGCCGGTCGTAGTGGCCGCGCCAGGCGGTCGCCAGCGACGGCCCGGCCTCGAGCACCAGCGCCTCGACGCCGCGCTGCTTGAGGCAGGCGGCGGTCGCCAGCCCGGCGGGGCCGGCGCCGACGATCAGCGCGGGCAGCGGCGCGGTCGGCTCCTGCGCTGGAGCGGCGGCGGAGGAGGACATCGCCCGCCCGTCGTACCCGTCCGCGACCGGCGCGGAGAGCGACCGGCGCGGGCTGACCCCGGGGTGGCGGGACTGATTTTGCGCGGCCCTGACGCAGCGGCTCGTCGAGGAGCTCCCCGAACGATCTGAAAAGGAGCTGCCAGAGGCCCCGCGAAAGCTCTGCCGGGGCCCGCTCGCGCTGTCGTCTACAGGCTCGAGCGATAAAGACCGAGGTTTCGCAAGCACCGTCTGCTACTCTCCCGCCTCCGATCGACAGCGTCGACGAGTGGAGAAGCCAGGAGCAATGCCCGCCACGCGACATTACCTACACGGTGACTACCTAGAGGCGGGCAATCGACGGCCCGGAAGCGTCGTCTACTGCGCCTTTTGCGACGGATTCTGTCTTCCCGAGCACCTCTACGACGAGCACGAGCTGGACCAGAACATCGCTCGGCTGACCGCGAGCAAGAAGTCGCTCGATCGCGCCCGACAGAAAATCGAGCGCCCGGTCGATGCGCCCAACTACCTCGACGGGACGCCGGACCCGCTCTAGAGCGTCCTCATTTTGTGCGGCCGAGAGTCGATACTTCTCGCGGATAGCCAAGTTGAGAGTAGCCTGACAGGCATGTCGCTCGCTCACCTCCGCGTTGCAAAAGCGGCGCGCACGCGCCCACCGGCTGGGGCTCCCGCCACCGGGAGAACCGCCAGCCCGGCCGCCTCTCTGTGCGGCGCGAGCCACAAGCCAATCTACCGCACCATGGACGAGGCCAACGAATCTGGCCTCGAGCTGTCGGGCGCTCCTCGCCGATTTCCGCCGGCAGCAGAAGACCCACTGAGCCGTTACGCTGCGGGCGTCGCCGGCGTCCCTCGCACCTTTTCAGCGACGCGGTCGAGGCGGGCAAGGTCGACGTGGCGACCGAGGCTGATCCCGTTCGCAGGCGACTGAGAGAGCGCCTCGAAATCCGGGCTCCGAGGCGGCTCGCGTTCTGGTTTCCTGGCGGCTACCAAGATTCGTGCAAATTGCGGTCAGAGCCGGGTCCTGGGACGCCGCATCAGCGTAACTAGTTACAGTTACTACGTTCGCGTGCAGCCGGAAACAATTGCGAAATGCACTGCTGGCAGGATTTCCGGTCAGGGAGTGCTGCGAGCGATGCACGGAATGATGTCCAAGGCGACCGCCGACCAGAGCGCCACGAACAGCCGCCAGATCTCCGAGCCGGCGCCTGGTGCCGCGACGTCGCTCGTCGGCGTCATGGCGTGTGAGGTCACCGCGAGTCTTCTGGTGGGACTCTGCCGAAGGCCGCTGCTGGGACTTTTCTTCCTCGGCGTCGGTCTCGCCATCGCCTTCGGGTGGCTGCGAAGGGACCGGAGGCACGCCGACGCAATCGCGGGCGATCAGATCCAGACGGCCACCAGGTTGCTCGCCGAGGGGAGTCACGACGCAGCCTGGGACGCGGCAGACCCGCCGCCCAGGCAGCCGCGGGAACCCGGCTGCGCGACGCCGCGCTGACAGTCATGGTGCAGATCGCGATCGCGGAGAAGCGCTGCGAGACCGCCCGTGAGCTCCTGGGACGGATGCGGCGCCCGCGGGCGCTCGTCGATCCCTGCCTCGAGGCTGCGATCGAGCGGGCGGACGGCCGTGCCGACCGCGCCACCGAAGCCCTCGAGCGCGCCCGCGGCCTGCCGACGTTCGGCGGAGCGCGCGGCCCGTCTCTTGGTCGAGCTGTACGCGGAGGCGGAGCACCTCGATCGGGCGGTTCAAATCGCCCTCGAGCACCTGGACCTCCTCGAGGTGCACGACGTCCGCAACATGATCGCTTCGCTCCAGGCGTGGGACGAGCCCCAGCATGCCGCCGCGCTGGTCATGGCGTTGACGATCCGGAGCTCCCACACCGAGCGGCAGATTCGTATTTCGTAGCCGGTCCGTGATTGCTTGTCGACCCCGCCGCGTGAGACGGTGGCCAGGAGAAAAAACCGACGATGACGTTGAAAGTGATCGGTGCGGGCTACGGCCGCACGGGAACCCTGTCCACCTATACGGCCCTCAACGAGCTGGGCTTCCCCTGCTACCACATGTTCGAGGTCATCGAGAACAAGGCCAACAAGACCCACCTCGACTTCTGGCGGGGTGTGGCCAACACGCCGGCCGGGACCCGCCACGACTGGAACAGCGTCCTCTCCAATTACACGGCGGCGGTCGACAACCCCACCTGCTGCGTCTGGCGCGAGCTGAAGGAGGCCAATCCCGAAGCCAAGGTGCTGCTGACGCTGCATCCGCGGGGACCGGAGGCCTGGTACGAGAGCACCATCGACACGATCTACTTCACCGAGAACCGCTGGCAGTTCAAGCTCCTCAAGTTGGTGGCGCCCTTCGCCCGGAAGATGGGCGACATGTCGCGCAAGCTGATCTGGCAGCGCAATCACAAGGGGACGATGAACGATCGTACCCGGGCGATCGCCCAGTACAACCAGCACATCGAAGACGTCAAGGCGGCCGTCCCGCCGGACCAGCTCCTGATCTTCACCGTCGATCAGGGCTGGGAGCCGCTCTGCAAGTTTCTCGGCGTGCCGGTCCCGGTCGGGCCGTTCCCCAACGTCAACGACCGCGAACAGATCAAGAAGGTGATCGCCGGAATGACGGTCGGCGCCTACGTGGTGTTGGCCGTGGGCGCCCTCCTCGTCGCCGGGTTGATCTACGGAGCCACGCGCTTCTTCGGGTGAGGCTGCGAAGCGCCGCTGAGCTGCGAATCAGCGGGGCCGCGACTTGAACACCCGAAAAAAGAAGCCGCAGCGAGGGAAACAGCACGAGCGCGCCGGCTCCCAGCGTCGCGAGCAGCAACGTCTGTGTCGCCCGCGGCGCCGACGCCGCGGCGAGGGTCAGGTCCGGCACGACGACGAAGGGGTACAGCGAAGCGCCCCAGCCGAGGACCACCAGGGCCACCTGCGCGGCGGCCGCCAGGCGCGCCAACCGGTAGCGACGCCGACCGATCGCGAGCAGGGCGGTCACGGCGGCGAGCGCCGGTCGGGACGTGAAGCGGCCAGGACCAGCGCCGGATCGAGAAGGCCCTGATGAACGCGCGGCGCGCCCCCGCCGACAGGAGGAACGCTCGCCAGCGCCAGCGCCCCACAGGCAAGGCCAGCGGCCAATGCCCGCCGGCGAAAGTCCTCCTGCAGCTCGGCGATCGCCTTCCGCTTCGACGGTGAGATAGACCGCCGCCAGGAAGCGCACAGCGCGAGCGTGAACAGGCCGGCCGCCGAGCGCGAACGGGGTCGGCCAAGGGACCGCTCCAACCGAGACGGGCCACGCAGGTCGCCGCCGTCTGGCCCGTGACCAATCGCAGCCGACGATCATGCCGAGCAGCAGCGGCGACGCCAGGCTGCCCGCCACGAAGACGCCGCTCCACCCACGGCGCTCGCGCGCCGCGCTCGCCCGAAGGCCGACCGGAACACGAACGCAGAGCCGCGTACAACGATGGCCAGCAGCAACGCCAGCAGCGGCGCGTGAAACCGGGTGCTGATCACCGCGAAGGCGGGCGGGAACCGGTGAAGAGGACGACCACCACCAGAATCAGCCAGACGTGGTTCGCCTCCCAAATCGGCGCAATCAGCCTGGGCAATCAGCGCCCGCTGCCGGGACACGCGGCCCGGTAGCCAGGAGATGCCAGACGCCGCCGCCGAAGTCGGCGCCACCGAATAGGAAATAGAGAATGAGCGCGGCCAGGATGCGACGGTCCCAGCAGCGTCGGCTCATCCACATGCGCGGCTCGCGCGTCTTGAGGAAAAGGCGCCCCAGCAGGATCGCCACGACCAGAGCCGAGGTCGAAGTAGACGACGGTGACCAACGCTGAACGGGACGATCGAGGCCGGTCACGGGAGTGACGGCGTCGCGCGGTGCGGAGGATGCCGTAGACACCAGGGCTGACGACCCGACCTCGGAGACCGCCCAGCCGGCCTCAAGCGCCAGAAAACCGAGGGGACCACGCGCGACTACAGAGCCGCAGCGGCAATAATCGTTGGGGTAAGGCACGCGGCCGTTGCGCTGCGAGCCAGAAGGCACCGCCACCAGAGAGCCGACCAGCGCCAACGCCGAACCGCGCCCGACCATTACTTGAAAGGCAACATGTACCACGGACGGGGTCGGGGCAGATCGTCGCGCGGAAACGAATCGAGCCCGCCGCACTTCGGCGTTGAGATGGTGAAAAGCTAGGAAGGACAGGCCGTGGGGGATAACGAAGGGCATAGGCGGGTGGTGTGCATCGCCGGAATCGGGCCAACCGCCGAGGCGCAGGGGCGCGCCGCGCTCGGTCGGGAACTGCGCTTCGAGCGCCGGCCAGTTTGGCGGGTTGGTGGATGGCCACCGACCGGGCGCTGACGTCGCCGGAGAGCGGCTGCAAGAGCGCGGCGGGCACCGCAGAACATGATCGCAATCGCCAGAGCCGCGCGATGAAACGTGCTGTGGGGAGCGCGCAACAGGAACGAGCGCGTGGATGGCGGCCATGGCCGCCGCGGTGGCGGGTAGCTTGGAGAGGAAGACGTGGACGACTTCGACGGCCCAGCAGCGGGCTGAACATCGCCGCCGATAGGGTCGATGTCGATCGGGCAGGCCGGCAGCAAGCGTTGAAGACCGGACGGCGCGTTCATCCAGGCGTTGGCCAGCACCACGAACAGCGCCGAGAACGCGCCGCTGACGGAGACGGCCACGCCGGCAGCGAGATGAATCCGGGGCGAGACCCGCTCCCAGCCGTAGAGATAAATGCCGAGGAAGATCGCCTCGGTGAAGAAAGCAAAGCCTTCCAGCGAGAAAGGCATGCCGATGATGGCACCGGCGAAGGCAATGAACCGTGGCCACAGCAGACCGAGCTCGAAGGAGAGCACGGTGCGACACGGCGCCGACCGCGAACAGGATGGCTGTCCCTTGGCCCAGCGATGGGCGAGCTCGGGATGAACACGTCGCCGGTGCGGCGGTGGAGGACCTCAGCGGCGACCATGAACGCGGGGAGCGCCACCCATCGCCGCGAACACGATGTGGAAAGCGAACGACAACGCCATCTGACCGCGCGCGAAGATCGGATCCGGGGTCGGCGGCTGCACAGTTCGAGGCTCCGTGGCGTAAGCATAGCCGCGCTCGACCGCCGGCGCCCGTCTCCGCAGCCACGATGTGCTGGGAATTCTCCTGATGTCCTCGCTGGCGCGACGCGGTCGCCGAACCTCTGTTCGTCACGCTCAGCCGAGGCTGATGTTGCCCGTGCACTGGCCGGCGATGCAGGACTCGCCGGAGTTGCAGCAGCCGCACCCGCACGGAACGACGTCCGGATCGCACAGGATGGCGGCGCACTGGCCGTTGTTGCAGATCTGCCCGCAGCCGCAGGTCGGCGTGCAGGTCTTGCCGGGACAGAGGCCGTTGGTGCACTTGCCGCCGCCGGCGCAGCCGCAGGTGCCACCGCAGCCGTCGGAGCCGCCGCAGGTTCCATTGTTCGGGCAGGTCGGCTGGCAGCAGCCACCGGCGGAAGGCACCTCTGTGGCCGGACAAACGCAGGTCTTCCCGCAGCCGTCGGCCATCCCGCCGCGGCTGCCGTCGCCCGGGCAGGTCGGCGCGCAGCAGGCGCCGTTGTAGAGCGCGCTCCCCTTCGCGCACGCGCAGGTCTTGCCACAGCCGTCGCTCAGGCCGCCGCGGCTCCCGTCGCTGGGGCAGTTCGGCGTGCAACAAGAGCTCGCGTAGAGCGACCTCGTCGCTCGGACAGGCGCAGGTCTTGCCGCAACCGTCCGGCTTGCCGCCGTTGCTACCGTCGCCGGGGCAGGCAGGCTTGCAGCAAGCACCCATGTAGAGCGCGCTCCCCGTGGCGCAGGCGCAGGTGCCGCCGCAGCTGTCCGACTTGCCGCCGTTGCTGCCGTCGCTGGGGCAGACCGGCTTGCAGCAGCTTCCGCCGTAGAGGACGTCGCCGCTCGGGCACGCGCAGCTCTTGCCGCAGCCGTCGCTCATGCCGCCGCGGCTCCCGTCAGTCGGGCAGTTCGCCGTGCAGCAGGCGCCCATGTAGAGCGTGCTGCCGGTGGCGCAGCTGCAGGTTCCGCCGCAGCCGTTCGACTTGCCACCGTTGCTGCCGTTGGCGGGGCAGTTCGGCGTGCAGCAGGCGCCGTTGTAGAGCGCGCTCCCCTTCGCGCACGCGCAGGTCTTGCCGCAGCCGTCGCTCATGCCGCCGCGACTCCCGTCGGCGGGGCAGTTGGGCATGCAGCAGCCGTTGGTCACCTGCGTGCTGCCGGTCGGGCAGGGACAGAGGCCGGCGCAGCCGTCGTCGAGCCCGGCGCGACTTCCGTCGGTCGGGCAGACAGGCGTGCAGACGCACGAGCCTTGAATGCAGTGACCGGCGGAGCCGCAGCTCTTGCCGCAGCTGCAGGTGTCCAGGCAGGTGCCGTTGCTGCAGATGCTCCCCGCCGCGCACTTCACCCCCGCGCAGAGGTTCGCCACGCAGGTGCCGCCGCTGCAGAGCTGATTGGCGGCGCACTTGACCCCGGCGCAGGGATTCGGCGACGCGCAGGTGAGGTCGCAAGCCTTTCCCGGACCGCAGGCGGCGTCACACGCGTCGAGCATCACGCAGGCGCCGGTTCCCGGGTTGCAGTACTGCCCCGAGGGACAGGTCACGCCGTTGCACGGTTCGAGAAAACAGCCCGCCGTGCAGGCGCCGGAGACGCAGGTCTGGCCGTCCGGGCAGGTCTTGCCGGCGCACGGGTCGGTGACCGTCACGCAGGTCGCGCGGCAGGTCGTGCCCGTCGCGCAGCTGGGGGCGGCGGCCAGGCAGGGGTCGGGTTGGCAAGCTCCGCCCAGGCAGACCTGCCCACTCGGACACTGCGCGGGGCAGGTCGGCGCGCCGCCCGTGCCGCTGGCGGCGCCCGCCGCACCGCCAGCGCCGCCGAGAGCACCGCCGTCGTGAGCTCCGGAGCCCAGCTTTCCGTTCGTGCTGCCGCCTCCGCTGGCGCCGCCGCCCCCCGTGAGCGTGAGAGCGGTCCCTCCGTCTTCGGAGATGGAGGTCGACTGCGCGGCGGGATGGAAGTCGCAACCGATCATCCACAACAGCGCCAGCAGCGACATCCCGGATGAAGCGATCATCGACGAACGGAGAGAGCGCGCGGTCCCCATACGATCTGCATCGGCGTCGGCGCGATGCGAAGTGAGGAAAATAATGTGGCGTCAAACGACGACTTCGACTCACGCCAGCGACGAAGTGGTTCGTCGCGCACGTCGACGCCTGCGCGCCTGCACGTGCGTCCGACAGGTTCGTGGCGAGCCAGGTCGCTGACGTGTAGATCAGGGGTCGAGCCTCAAGGAGGGCGACTGATGCCAGACCCGAAGCGATACCTCGAAGACTGGAGCGCGATCACCCCGACCGATTTCGGCTTGCATGCCGCGTACTGGACCGGGAAGGCGGAGGAGCCCGTGACGTTCCGGCCGATCCTGGGCTGGATCACCTACAACGCCAAGGAGGTCGGCAGCTCTCCCGACACCCTGCTGAAGAACGGGTTTGGCGCGGTCGTCCTCAGTGACGCCTGGTGGCCTCTCCTGGCCTTCCAGATCAGCGACTACGGCGGCGTCTTTCCGAAGACGCTGGATCTCGAGACGGTCAAGCTCAAGATCGCCGAGTGGCGCACCTCCGGGGCCGAGCAGTTTCGGATCAACGTTCGCGAGGTGGGCAAGGCGTGACGGCCTGACGCCCCGTGCCGCCCGGTCGGCGACCTGCACCAAGTTCGCGCGCGCTCGCCCTCTGATGTGTTGTGACAATTTCAGGTCGATCGCGCGTGGCGCTTTGTCTGTTCGCGTCTCTGTACGGGTGTAGCGGCGGGGGCGCGAACGGCGTCGGCACCGGAGGCAGCGTCGGCACCGGAGGCAGCGTCGGCGCTGGTGGGACAGGCGGCGCCACCGGTGCGACTGGCGGCACGTCGGGACGGGTGGCGCCACGGGCCCGACAGGCGGAACGAGCGGCGGCGCAGGCAGCGGCGCGAGCGGGGGCGGAAGCGGGGGAACGACGACCGGAACCGGCGGTGGCGCGGGCGGCAAAGGCGGCCGGCGCGGCCGGCGCGGCCGGCGCGGCGGCCACTGGTGGAACCTCCGGTGGCACGCGGGGGCACGGGCGGAGCCACCGTCAGCGGACGCATTCGCTCGATCGTTCCGTTCGACGCCGGCTGGCTCTTCTTCCAGGGGAGCGCGACCGGCGCCGATCAGTCGGGCTTCGCGGATTCGTCCTGGAGGACGGTCAACGTTCCGCACGACTGGGCGATCGAAGGGCCCTTCTCCCAGACCGCCGCCAGCAGCGGACGGTGCGGCTACGTTCCGTCGGGGATCGGCTGGTATCGGAAGCACTTCACGCTCCCCCAGAATCTCTCGGGCCGGCGCGTCTTCGTCGAGTTCGACGGCGTGATGGAGAACAGCGACGTCTACGTCAACGGCACCCACTACGGACATCACCCCTACGGCTGGGTGAGCTTCCGCTACGACATCACGGCCAGCGTCACCTTCGGGACGAGCGACAACGTCATCTCGGTGAAGACCGACACCACCACACAGCCATCCGAGCGCTACTACGCGGGCGCCGGCATCTACCGGCACGTGCGCATCGTGGCTGCCAATCCGGTGCACGTCGATCAGTGGGCCACCTTCGTCACCACGCCGAACCCCACGACCACTTCGGCGACCGTTCACGTGGCGACCACCGTCGTCAACTCGGGGACCAGCAGCCAGAGCGTGACCGTGCAGGGGATCGTCAGCGACGCCAGCGGCGCGGCGCAGGCCCCCGTCACGACGGCCGCCCAGACGATCGCGGCGGGCGCTTCGGCCGGCTTCACCTTCGATGTTCCGGTGGCGAACCCCAAGCTCTGGAACCTCGCCACGCCCAACATGTACCAGCTGCTCACCAACGTGCAGGTCGGCGGAGCGACCGTCGACGACGACGTCACCGCCTTCGGGATCCGGAGCCTGACCTTCGACGGCACCACCGGGATGAGCCTCAACGGCAAGAGCGTCAAGTTCCAGGGCGTCGCCAATCACCAGGACTTTCACGGGCTCGGCGTGGCGGCTCCCGAGCGCGCCGTCCAGCGCCGGCTGGCGCAGCTCAAGCTGCTCGGCGTGAACGCCGTTCGCACGGCCCACAACCCGCCCAGCCCGGACTTTCTCGAGCTCTGCGACCGGATGGGGATCCTGGTGCTCGACGAGTTCACCGACGTCTGGACGGCGCACAAGTACACCGACACCGGCGACTACGCGGCCTACTTCAATCAGATCGCCACCAGCCCGACCGGCATGCCGGCCGTCCCCTCGGTCGCGACCGGCGCCAAGTGGTGGCAGGTCGACTTCACCGGCTGGATGATGCGCGACCGCAACCACCCGAGCGTCGCGCTCTACAGTCTGGGCAACGAGATCCACGACTCGCACGCGACGCGGCTGCCGATCGTGAACCAGATGCTCACGCTGAGCCACACGCTCGACCCCTCGCGCAAGGACACGCAGGCGCTGCTCGATCCGGCCACGGCCGGCGACATCGACACCACCACCACGCCGCCGACGATCAACTATCCGGTCGACGTGTGGGGGAACAACTACGACACCACGTCGGCGGTCGACGCGACCAAGGCGTCGCCGCCGATGGCCTCGGTGCTGACGGAGATCGGCACGCAGACCAGCACCTGGAGCACGATCAAGAACACCGCGGCGCTCACCGGCGAGTTCATGTGGACGGGCGTCGACTACCTGGGCGAGGCCGACGGCGCCTGGCCAACGTTCGGCTCCACCGCCGGGATCATGGACGAGCTGGGCGGCGTCAAGACGATCGGCTACTCCTGGCAGACCACCTGGGGGGCGCCCAAGACCACCGCGCCGCCGACCGGCACCGGCGCGACCAAGGTGGTCGTCACCGCCGATCACGCCGCGCTGCTCACCGACCTCAACGACGTGTCGTTCATCCAGGCGGCGATCTCGAACGCCTCGGGCGCCGTCGTCAGCAGCACGACGCCGGTGACGTTCGCCATCACCGGCCCCGGCACGATCATCGCCGTCGACAGCGCCAGCATGACCGAGGAGACGTTCCGCGGGAACGTCCGCAACGCCTACCAGGGATTGGCCTTCGCCATCGTTCAGGCGACCGGCGCCGGAACCATCACGGTGACCGCCTCGGCGTCGGGGCTCACCAGCGGCAGCGCGACCGTCCAGGCCAGCGTCGGCACGTTCGTCCCTTGCTCCGGCACGTGTGACTGAGCCGGGCGACTCCGCGCGCGGGCGCGACGAAGCCATTCCCTGATTCGTGCGCCGGCCGCTGGTGCGCGTCCCGAGAGCTCTCAGAGTCCCTCAGGCGACGCATGTTGCGACGGACCGTCGAGCTGGCCGCCATGCCCCCATCGACCTCAGAGACGTCCAATACCCTCGCGCACGAGCGGACCGACCTGGCCGGCGATCGCACGGTGATGGCGGCGGATCGCACCTTGATGGCCTGGATCCGGACCGCGCTCGCGATGATCAGCTTCGGGTTCACCATCTACAAGTTCCTGCACGCTTTCGCGGAGTCGGGATCGGTCCATCTCCGCCGCCCCGACAGCCCGCGCCACCTCGGCATCTTCCTGACGGCGCTGGGAACCGGATCGCTGGTGGCCGGCCTCGTTCAACACGTGCAGATGCTGCGGCAGATCCACGTCTCAGTTCTGCGAACGAGCGTCTCGTTCTACGTGGCGTGCGCCATCGTCGTCCTGGGGCTCACCATGCTGCTCGGGATCGTGGCCAACATGGGACCGTTCTGAGCGATGGTCCACGCCAGAAGCCACCTCGCGGGCACCGCCTTCGTCGCGTTCGGGTTCGCCGTCGCGATGATGGGGACGACGTTGCCCACGCCGCTCTATCCGCTCTACAACCGCGCCTTCGATCTGGCGCCCGTTCTCACGCCGGTGATCTTCGCGACCTACGCGCTTGGCGTGGTGGCGACGCTGCTCTTCTTCGGATATCTGTCGGACGAGGTCGGACGGCGGCCGATGATGCTGGTCTCCCTCTCTCTGTCGGGGGCCAGCGCCGTGACGTTCCTCTTCGCCCGGGGCTTGACCGCGCTCTTGATCGGGCGCGTGCTGTCCGGGCTGTCGGCCGGAATCGCCTCGGGCACGGCGACGGCCTGGCTCGTCAATCTGGCAGGCCGGCGGGGCAAACAGCACGCGACCTTGCTCGCCGTCGCGGCGAACATCGGAGGGCTCGCCCTCGGTCCGCTGGTCGCGGGTCTCCTGGCCGGCCTCGCCCCTGCGCCGCTTCGCCTCCCCTTCGCCGTGGATCTGGCCCTGCTGGCGCCCGCCCTGCTGGGCGTCTGGCTAGCGCCCCAACCCATCAGGTTGCCGAACCCGCGCATCCGGCTGCGCATGCAGAGCATGCGCGTCCCTCCAGAGGTCACCGACATCTTCCCGCCCGCCGCCACCGTCGGCGTCTGCGCCTTTGCGGTCGCCGGCGTGTTCAGCGCCGTGGCGCCCGAGTTTCTGGGAAACGAGCTCGGCGACAAGAGCGCCGTGCGCGCCGGTCTGCTGGTCTTTCTTTTCTTCGCGATGGCCACCGCGGGGCAGCTGACGGTCAACCGGATCCCCAAGCGCGTCGGGCTGGCCGTCGGATGCGTGGTCCTGCTCGCCGGTCTGGGATTGCTGGCAGCGGCGCTGGAGGCGAGGTCGGCGATGCTGCTCTTTGTCTCGGCGGCCGTCTCGGGTCTCGGTGAAGGGCTCCCGGTCGGCTTCGGCCTCGGCGCCATCAACGAGAAGGTGGGCGACAAACGGGGCGAGACCGACTCCGCCTACTTCGTCCTCCTCTACTGCGGGGTCGCGCTGCCCGTCGTGGGGGTCGGCTTCGTGGCGCTGGCGGTCGGGATGGTCACCGCGGGCCTCCTGTTCTGCGGGATCGTCGGCCTCTGCGTTTTGGGCGTGCTCTACACGTTGAGACCACGACCCCCCTCAGCCTCGGAGCGATCAGCTTGAAGCCCGTCGATGTCATGTGGGTCGCGCTGGGCGGGGGTCTGGGATCGGTGCTGCGATGGTGGATCGGGCGGATGGTTGGCGCGCGCTACCGGGGCCACTTTCCGTTGGGCACCTTTCTGATCAACGTCTCGGGCAGCTTCGTCATCGGTTACCTCTCGGTCCTCTTCCACGTCGACTGGCACAACCGCCATGGACACGGGATGGTGCTGAACGCCTTGGTGCTCACCGGCATCCTGGGCGGCTACACGACCTTCAGCAGCATGCAGCTGGATGCTGCACGGCTGGCCACCAAGCAACACGCTCGCCTCGCCCTGTTCTATCTGTTGCTGTCGGTCGCCGCAGGGCTGCTGGCCGCGCTGGCAGGGGCCGCTCTTGCCGGAGGGAAGGGCTGAGATCGATGAAGGTCAGCGTCGCGGTGCCACTGGTATTCATCGGCGGGGCCGTCGGTGCAACCGCGCGCGAGTTTCTCATGTTGCTCGTACCCACCCTGTCGCGCGGTTTCCCGCTGGATATCCTGGTTGCCAACGTCGTGGCCTCATTTCTCATCGGCGTCAGCACAGGGCGACACGACCGCAAGGTCATCAACGGCCGTTGGCACTTGACGGTCACCACCGGGGTCATGGGCGGCCTGTCGACCTTCTCGAGCTTTGCCTACGCTTCGACGGTGCTGATGAAAGCTTCGCTCAGCGGCGCCGTGGTGGCGGCAGCTTATGTCGTCGTCAGTCTGGTGATGGGCTATGCCGCGGTCAGTGTCGGACTGAAGATCGGACATACCTGGCCGCGCGTGACCACCGCGAACAGGACGTCGCACTAGGGGAAGATGCGCTTCCAGTCGGTCTTCATGCTGATGACCGACCAGCCGTCCTTCTTCGCCTCGTTCATCAACGATTGCGGGAAGGTCCCCACCTTCGTGTCCGGGAGCCCCTCGGCGGGACCGTAGGCGTACTCGCGCTCGGCGTCGTCGTGGAAGACGAGCATCATCAGGTGCGCGCCCTTGCCGGCGCCGGTCCACTGCAACATCTCGGCGTCGCCGCTGGAGTTTCCGAAAGCCGCGATGGGACGCTTGCCGATGAAGAGGTTGATCCCCACCGGCTTGCCGTCGTGATCGTCGATGAAGAAAGGCCTGTGCTCGCGGTGCAGAGCCGGGGTGCCGCCCTTCGCCTCGTACTTGGTCAGCAGGCTCGAGCCGATCACCTGCTCGGGGGGAATCCCGTAGACCTTCTGGCCGTAGACGCGAACGAACTCCTGCCCGCCGCCGGTGACGATGTACGTCTTGAAGCCGTTGGCCCGCAGGATACTGCATCACCTCGAGCATCGGTTGGTAGACGAGCGCCGTGTAGGGACGGTGGAAGCGCGGGTGCTGGGCGGTGGCCAGCCAGTGCGGAACCTCGGCCAGGAAGTCCTCGACGGTCATGTCGCCGTGGGTGGCGGCAACCACCTTCTCCCAGTCGGACTCCGCCAGCTTGCTGAGCCCTTCCGCGTCGCCCGCCAGCGCCGTCTTGAACGGCTCGTCCTTCTTCCATTCCGGGTGCGACGGGGCCAGCGAGCGAAGGCGGTCCAGCGCGAACTCCCCCTGCGTGTAGAGCGGATGCTCGACCCACAGCGTCCCATCCTGATCGAAGGTGGCGATCCGATCCTCCACCGGCACGAAGTGCGCGCTCTTCTTGTCGGTGGTCGTCTTCATCAGCTCCAGAATCGCGCGCTTGTTCGGCCCGTCGTTCCAGGAAGGGAGAGGATCGGTCGCGCCCGAGGCCCACTGCGTCCGAGCGACGCGACGTCCCGAGGACGAGCAGACAGAGCGCGAGCGACGGGCGCGTGAACGGACAAGATGAGCCGTGCCTTGGTCATAGATGGCCCAATGGCCATCCATCGACCGAACGAGCAACGGCAACGATGCCGTATTCGGTGCGCGATCGGCCGCGCGTCTTACGCCGTCTTTCGGGCGATGTCGGGCGCCGGCGCAGGCGCGTAGCGCCGCTCCGGCGGCGGGAAACCACACGAGGCTCCGTCGACGTGGACGACCTCGTCCTCCCAGGGAGCCGGTAACGGCCCGCCACCAGATCCTGCATGTACGTGTACGGGCAGTCGCCCGCGCCGCCCTTCACGGCGACGTAGCCCCGATGGCCAGCTGGTAGATGTTGTTCTCGACGCCCCAGCCGCGGCGCGCCTCCCGCACCAGATCGGGGCGCACCTCGGCGGTGATGATCTCGTCCGGGCGCCCGCCGCCGGTCACCAGCGGCACGCCGTCGAAGTTCACGATCATCCCCTCGCCCATCGAATCGAAGGTCCCGTCGGAGCCGCACAGGCAGACCGAGGCGGTCACGGCGAGGTTGGAGAACGCGTTCGCCTGGTTGGTGATCTGCCAGGTGTGCCGGATCGGCGCGGTGTAGCCCGCCGTTCGCAGGATGATCTCCGCCCCCTTGTAGGCGCACTCGCGCGCCATCTCGGGGAACATGCCGTCGTGGCAGATGATGAGCCCGAGGCGGCTGCCGTTGGGGCCGTCGCACACGGGGATGCCGAGATCGCCCGGCTCCCACGGCTCGACCGGCACCCAGGGGTGCAGCTTCCGGTAGTAGAGGCGCAGCTCGCCCTGGTCGTCGAGGATGATGCCGGTGTTGAACGGGTTGCCGCGCCGGGTTCGCCTCCATCAGCGAGAAGCAGCCCCAGATGTGGTTGGCGCGGCAGGCCGCCCGGAAGGCGGCCACCTCCGGGCCGTCCATCCGGCACATGAGCGCCGGCTCGGTGCTCATCGAGAGCCCGTGCAGCGAGTATTCGGGGAAGACCACCAGGTCCATCCCGGGCAGGTTGCGCCGCGCCTTGCCGACCAGCTCGACGATCCGGCCGGTCTGCGCCGCCAGCTCCGCCGGGGTGGTCACCGTGGGGAGCTGCAGCTGGACCATGCCGATCACCACCCCCGCGGGGGATTTGTTGAGCCCGCCGAGTCCGCTCATCTGAACCTCCTGTCGTCTGGACCGCGGTGAAAAGCCGCGAATCCTGCCGAATCTTCCTCGCGCCGCTCATCCGGGCGGGTTTCAGGACGAAGGGTTCTTCGTAACATTCCGCCCGCCACCGGCCCCGAAATGGTTTCGCGTCGGGGCCGCGTAGCCTAAGGTACGCGCGCCCCACACCGATGATCGCCACGACCAACCTCGCCAAGGAGTACGGCGCCCGCGTCCTGTTCGCGGACGTCTCGCTGCAGCTGAACGCGGGGTCGCGCTACGGCCTGGTGGGGGCGAACGGCTCGGGGAAGACCACCTTCCTGAAGGTCCTGGCCGGCGACGAGGAGGCCTCCGCCGGGACGGTGACCATCGCCAAGCGCGCGCGGGTCGGCGTGCTGCGGCAGGATCGGTTCCTCGACGACGACGCGATCATCCTGGATCTCGCGATGCGCGGGGACGCCGTCGTCTGGAACGCGCTCGAGGAGCAGAAGCGCCTCACCGCAACGCGCACGGCGACGTCGACGCCGGGCGCCTGGCGGATCTCGAGGACATCGTCGCCGCGCACGACGGCTACACGCTGGAGGCGCGCGCCAGCGAGGTCCTCGAGGGGCTGGCGATCCCGACGCGGTATCACCGCTCGGCGCTGTCGACGCTGTCGGGCGGGTTCAAGCTGCGCGTGCTGCTGGCGCAGGTGCTGGTGGGCGGCGTCGACGTGCTGCTGCTCGACGAGCCGACCAACCACCTCGACATCCTCACCATCCGCTGGCTGGAGAAGTTCCTGGCCGGGTACGCCGGCTGCGCGGTGATCATCTCGCACGACCAGCGCTTCCTCGACAACGTCACCAGCCACACGCTGGACGTCGACTACGGGACGATCACGCTCTACACCGGCCCCTACTCGAAGGCGGTGGTCGAGAAGGAGGCCACGCGCGCGCGGGCGGAGACCTCCGTCGCGCGCGCAGAGGAGGAGATCGCCCGCAAGCGCGCCTGGGTCGAGCGCTTCGGCGCCAAGAACACCAAGGCCACGCAGGCGCAGAGCCGCCTCAAGCAGATCGAGAAGATCGAGGTCGCCGAGCTCGCCGACAGCTCGCGCCGCACGCCGCAGTTCAAGGTCGTGCCCGAGCGCCCGAGCGGGCGCGAGGTGCTGGAGCTCGCCGGCGTCAGCAAGTCGTACGGCGAAAAGCGCGTGCTCACCGACCTGTCGCTGCTGGTGCGGCGGGGCGAGCGGGTGGCGATCATCGGGCCCAACGGCCTCGGCAAGTCGACGCTGCTGCGGATCATCGTCGAGCGCCTGGAGGCCGACACCGGCAGCGTGAAGTGGGGGCACGAGGTGCGCGTCGGCTACTTCCCGCAGGATCACCGCGAGGCCCTGGACGATCCGGAGACGACGCCGCTCGCGGCCCTGGAGGCGCTCTGCCCCGGGGAGAGCCCGACCTTCGTGCGCGCGCAGCTCGGACGCGTGCTGTTCTCGGGCCCGGACGTCAGGCAAGCGCGTCGCGCTGCTGTCGGGCGGCGAGGCGGCGCGCCTCATCTTCGCGCTGCTGGCGGTGCAGAAGCCCAACGTGCTGGTGCTCGACGAGCCGACCAACCACCTCGACCTGGAGGCGATCCACGCGCTGGTCGAGGCGGTGAAGGCGTACAGCGGGACGGTGGTGTTCGTGTCGCACGACCGCTGGTTCGTGAGCGAGCTGGCGACGCGGGTGGTGGAGATTACGCCCGAGGGTCCGCGCGATTTTCCCGGGACCTACGCCGAGTACCTGGCCAAGCTGGGCGACGATCACCTGGACGGCGACGCGGTGGCGTTGCGCGCCCGCGCGGAGCGCGCCGACAAGAAGGCCGACGCGCCGACGAACGGCGCGGCCGCGGCGCCGGCGTCCGGCGAGAGCTGGGCGGATCAGAAGAAGCGCCGCAACCGCGCCGCGCAGCTCCCCAAGCTGCGCGACAAGGTGCTGGCCGAGATCTCGGCCGCCGAGGCCCGCAAGGCCGAGATTCAGACCCTCTACGCCGATCCCGGCTTCTTCCAGCGCGCCAGCCGCGACGAGATCGACGCGCTGGTGAAGGAACAGGAGTCGCTGGGCCCCAAGATCGACGCGCTGGTCGTCGAGTGGGAGGCGCTCGAGCGGGAGCTCGAGGAGGCCCGTCCTTGACAACCTTCGGCGTCCAATCCACCCTGAGGCATTCTCACGATGGCGGTGGAGTCCGCCGATAACCGCTGGCCTTCATGGCAGCCAATGACTCCTACGGTTGCACCAAACATGGTGCCGTAGGAGTTCGCCCCTCGAATCCCTCCGGTGCCGACAGAGGAGGTCGATTCAGGATGATTGCGACTCAAAAGCTGCGCAACTTCGGCAGCGCCTTGGGCCAATGGACGGCGCTGGGGGCCTTCGTCGGCGTCGCGTGCGGACTGGCCTCCGCCGCGTTCCTCGCCCTCCTCGAGCTGGTGACCGACTTCCGCGGCTCGCACGACTGGATCGTCTATCTCCTCCCCCTGGCAGGGCTCGGCATCGGCGCGATCTACGAGCGCTGGGGGAATTCCATCAAGGGAGGGCAACAACCTCGTCATCGACACGCTCCACGACGACGCCCCGCAGATCCCGCTGCGGATGGCGCCGATGGTGCTCATCGGGACCGTGCTCACCCACCTGTTCGGCGGCAGCGCGGGCCGCGAAGGCACGGCGGTGCAGATGGGCGCCAGCGTCGCCGATGCGATCGCCCACCGGTTTCGGGTCGGTCGCGACCTGCGACGGATCGTGATCGCCGCCGGCATCGCAGGCGGCTTCGCCTCGGTGTTCGGGACCCCGATCGCCGGTCTCATCTTCGGTCTCGAGGTGGTCTGTATCGGGCGCATCGAGTACGACGCGCTCATGCCGGCGCTCGTCGCGGCCCTCGTGGGCGATCGGGTGACGCGCGCGCTCGGCATCGTGCACACCGCCTACCCGGCCGCGCGGGCGATCCCCTTTTCGGTCGGGCTCGGCGGCAAGCTCGTGGTCATCGGCGGCGCGATGGCGCTGGCGACGATCGCCTTCATCGAATTGACCCACTTCATCAAGGCGCGCATGGAGCGACACGTGCCACGCCTCCCCTTCCGGATGTTCGTGGGTGGCGTGGCCATCGTCGCTCTGTGGCGCCTGGTCGGCAGCAGCGACTACCTGGGGCTTGGCGTCCCGACGATCTTGCGCGCTTTTCGCGATCCACAGCTTCCCGGCCTATGCGTTCGCCGCCAAGATCGTTTTCACGGCGGTGACGCTGGGCTGCGGCTTTCTCGGCGGCGAGGTCACGCCGCTCTTCTTCATCGGCGCCACGCTCGGCAATGTCCTCGCCCGCCTGCTCGGGATCCCGATCGAGCTCGGCGCGGCGGTCGGCCTCGCCGCTGTCTTTGGCGCCGCCGCGAACACGCCCCTCGCGCTCTCCATCATGATGGTCGAGCTCATGGGCGGCGCGTTCCTCCCCTACGTCGTCATCGTGACCGTCATCGCGTATCTGCTCTCCGGCCACCGCGGGATCTATCCGGCGCAGCGCCTGCTCCGGAAGAAACATGGACCGGCGCTCGAAAAGCCGGTCCCTCTTCGCGACTACCGCGGTCTTCCTTGAGCACCCTCGATCAGTTCCCGGCGAGCGCGGCGGCGATTCCGGCCGCCATCGGCTTGGCGCCGTACTGGCCGTCGAACGGCAGCGGACGATGGGGCCCTCGCCCGAACAGCCGGGCCCATTGCGGAGCGTTCAGCCACGAATAGCGATCGGTGAAGCCCCAGAACGTGACGCCGGAGCAGGCGGGGACCGCCACGCAGGCCGCCACGATGTCGTGCGTGAGACGCTTCTGCTGCTCGAGCCTTTGCGCGGAGATCGCCAGGCATCTCGCCGACGGGGACGTCCATCTCGGTGATCTCGACCGCCAGGCCGAGCGCCGCGAACCGTTCAAAGCCCCGGCGGATGACGTCGGCGGAGGGCCAGTGCCTCGGATCGACGTGCATCTGGAATCCCACGCCGTCGATGGGGACGCCCGCCGCTTTCAGACGCCGCGCCAGCTGGTAGACGGCCTCTGTCTTGGCCGATCCCGGGGTCCTCCAGCGCGTAGTCGTTGTAGAAGAGCTGCGCGGCCGGATCGGCTTCGTGCGCTGCGCGAAAGGCGTCCTCGATGAACGTCGGGCCGAGCGCCGTGAACGGTGAATCCTTCCTCAGCCCGCCGCCCCGCCCGTCGGCGAAGGCCTCGTTCACGACGTCCCACTGGCTGATCTTGCCTTTCCAGTGCGACACCTCGCCGGTGATGTGCCGGAGCATCGCGGCGTGCAGCGCCTCGGCGGAGAGGCCGGCGACCCAGGGCGCGAGCTGCGTGTGCCAGACGAGGGTGTGGCCCCGAACCCGCATCCCGTTCTGCTCGGCGAACGCGACCAGCCCGTCGCCGGCCTGAAAGGAGAACTGTCCCGGGCTCGGCTCGACGTTCACCCACTTCATGTCGTTCTCGGGGCTCAGCGAGTTGAAGTTCGCCGCCAGGACCGCGGCGAACGCCGGCTCACGAAGGCGCCGCGCCTCCACGGCCGCGCCGATGCGGCGCCCGCCGGCGACGGTGCGCAGCGGCGGGGACGTCGACCGCGGGGAGCTTTTCCGTCGAGGGGCTCGCCGCGCCGGCGGATCCGGGCGCGGAAGGAGTGCAGCTGTTCAGACAAAGACAGAGGAACGGGACCACGCCCGCGCGACGGAGCGCCCCCTTCACGGTCCGCCGTCCGGGTGAGGCGCCCCCGAGGGGAGCGGCGCCCCGGCGCCAGCTCGGCGATCTCGTCCGCGCCGAGCGCCCTTCGGTACAACATGACCTCGTCGAGCTGGCCGGGGACGAACTCCGAAACCGTGTGGGAGGCGGCGTTGCCGTTGCCGGACAGAATGACCGGGTTGGTTTCGGCGGCGAAGGATCCGGTGACCGCTTGACTGTTCACTTGGGCCCCGTTGACGTAGAGGCGGATCTGGCTGCCGTCGTAGGTT
Source organism: uncultured Pseudomonadota bacterium (assembly GCA_963819375.1). Classification (GTDB taxonomy): domain Bacteria; phylum Myxococcota_A; class Polyangia; order Fen-1088; family Fen-1088; genus JADGRB01. The sequence goes on from CAWFVU010000003.1 coordinate 276,303, forward strand.
CCGGCGAGATGGACCCAGGTTTGCTGCGGGAACGTCGGCGGTCCGCCGATGACCTGCTGCCCGGCCGTGGTGGTGGTGATGAAGAGGATCGCCTGATTCTGGTCGTTGACCGACAGATGGTAGTGCTGGCCGTAGCCGGTGCCGATCTGGCGCGAGATGGCCGTCGCATACGAACCGCTCGTGACCGGGGCCGTCAGAAACATCCAGGCGGCCACCGTGACCTGGTCGGTGACCGAATCGATCGACGCTGAGTCCGGGACGTTGACGTACCCATTTCCCTGCACCGACAGCGCGCCACCTATCCGTCCGTCAGCGACCCAGACCGTGGCCGCGTCGAGGCCGACGAGCGTGCCGTTGTTCTCCCAGCCCGACGAATCGTGCGCGGTGGCGCTGCCGGGGGCGTCGTTGAGACGCCAGACCCGATCAGATCGTTCACCAGGGCCGCGGTGCAACCGCTCGCGCCCCCCTCCGCGCACGACGGGTCGACGGCGACGATTGTCCGCCCCGAGCAGCCCGCACCGAGCAACGTCAGAGCCAAGCCGGCCGACAGGGCGAGTCCCGCGAGAGAGCTAGAACCTCGCAAGCAGACCTCCATGCGCGAAGAGCGCCGCGCCGTCGAGATGAGCGGCCTGCGCGGCTCCGACCTCGACCGTCACCGACGGCCAAAACAGCAGCGTCTCGACCTCGACGACGAGCGAGAGCCGCGCGGCGAGCGTGAACGCCAGGCCACCGCCCACCGTGACGAGCCCCGAAAACACCTGCCCTTGGTGGTCCCGGCCGCGTCTGCGCTGACCCCTTTCACGCGAACATCCTGCCAGCCGGCACCGACGGCCACCAGCGGCTGGAGCAGCCGGCCAGCTCGAAAGAACCGAACCAGCTCCAAGGTCATCACCAAGCGACCCATCTGGGCGACACCATCCGCCCGCGTGACATCGGCCGAGGGCCCGAGTCCACTGACCGCGAGGCGTAAGCCGATCGCCGACGGCCGCCCCACCGAGACCGCGAGGCGCGGAACCACGAAGCTCGGAGCGTCCCCGAAATCTTGAATCGCCCCCACGCCGACGTCGATGGCGATGCGCGGCTCTTTCGGTGCCGGGGGCGCTTCGGCCATGACCGGCGGAGCGGGAGGAACAGCCGCGGGCTTGGCGTCAGCGATCTTCGCAGCGGGCGCGTTGGTGTCGACCGTTGGCTTTTCTGGCGGGGGCTGGTCCGGGATGGCCAGCAGGTCGATCTGGATGGCCGTCGCGAGCGCCATCGCACGCGCCATCTCGGCGCAGTTTTCGTTACGCGCCGAGAATGTCCGCTCCCCTTCCCACTGATCGCTGGCGTCGCGCCATTCGACGCGACCTGCCATCCTCTGGCCCGTGGGATAGAGGCGAACCACCATCCGGCGCGGGGCGCTCTCCCGAAACGGATCGTGTCCGAGCTGGCGCACGATCGCCTTGCGAAAATCGGCCGCGCTGGGACAGCCGAGCAGCGCCGGGTCGGTCTGGTAGTCGAGCGACACGAGAAGGTCGCTTGCGCGCGTGGGGCGTGCGAGCAGGACAGCGGCGAGAGCGAGGGCGGCCGAGCACGCGCGCGATCGAAGCGGCGTCGCCTTCACGATGCTTCGAGGATACGCCGACCCGCGGCGAAACATCCATCGCGGCCGAAGGGATCATCCCGAAAACCACCTCGGCTCTGCTTTTTTGTGACAAGAACAGCCGCGCCGCGACAAACAGTACATGGCGCGTGAGCCGTCGACCTCGTCGAGCGCGTCGATCGCGCCGGCACGACGGCGCCAGGCCGCGCGGCCCGCGTCGACCGATTGACGATCACGGAAGGTAGCTGCTGATCGCAGCGTACCAGGTGTCGCCCATCCAGTCGTAGCCCTTTCTGGTTCGGGTGGACGCCGTCCCCGGCCAGCATCGACGACGTGGTGAAGCCGGTGTTCAGGTCGGCCACGATGACGTGCTTGCCGGCCGAAACCTTCGACGCAACCATGGCCGCGATGCTGTTGTTGATCAGGTTCGTGTTGGTCATCTGCGAGGGATAGGGAATGATCTTCGCGACGACGATCAGCGCGCCCGGGAAATTGGTGGTGAGGTAGTCGACGAGCGTCGAGAGGCGCGCCGGCGCGCCGGAGGGATCGCTCCCGTAGGTGTCGTTGGTGCCGGCGTGCACGAGGATGATGTGCACCCCGGACGTCAGATCGTTGGCCGCCTTCCCCTGGATCTGGGCGATCGTGTAGCCGCTCCAGCCCTCGTGACTCATGGGGAACGGCATGCTGGCGACCGTGGTGGGGCCGTTCATCTGAGACCCGACGAACGTCATCTTGTGGCTCGCGCCCACCGCGTCGCTGAACAGCTTGACGCGGTAACCTCCGTGCGAGTCCTTGCCGTTCACGCTCGGGTCGGAAGACGCCTTGTCAGCCGCCACGGTGATGAGACCGTAGGTGATGGAGTCACCGAGCGGCAGGACCTTGCAGGGATCGCCGTTCGTCGGGCAGGGGTCGTAGCTCCCCGAGCTGCCGCCGGCCGAACCGCCCGTGCCTTTGGCGCCCGCCATGCCGCCCGTGCCGCTCCCGCCGGTCCCCTTGGCGCCCGCCATGCCTCCCGTCCCCTTCGCGCCCGCCACACCGCCCGTGCCACTGCCGCCCGTGCCGCTCCCGCCCGTCCCCTTGGCGCCCGCCACGCCTCCCGTGCCGCTGCCTCCCGTGCCGCTCCCGCCGGCGCCGTTGCCGCCCGTCCCCACGACTCCACCGGTCCCCGTTCCGCCGCTGCCGGTGTTGCCGCCGGTGCCGTGCACACCGCCGGTTCCCGTCTCGCCACCGGTCGCGCTCTGACCGCCGGTGCCGCTGCCGCCGGTGGCCGACGCGCCGCCGGTCCCGTCGTCGCCGCCGGTCTCGGAATTGGCGCACGCCGACGCCAGAAGAGCCGACGTGAGAAGGACACCGAACAGACGTGTGGATCGCTGCGTTGTTCGCTTCATGGGGGGCCTCACAGGAAGGAAATGGGAGTAGTCCGCCAGGAACTTCAGCGTCTAGAACGCAATTGCGATCGAAAGCCGCCGCGACCTTTGCCCCCCGCTCGATCGATGGAATAGTTGGGGCGTGGCCGACGACATCCCCGGCAAGCCGCGGTACCGGCGCCATCCGCACCTGGGGATCGAGACGGTCGCCTATCGCGGCCCGCTCGAGCGCATGCCGACGCACGCGCACGCCGAGTTTCAGTTGACGCTCTACGCTGGCGGGCCGCGGCGCTTCAAGGTGGCCGGCCATGACTTCGCCGGCGCCCCACGCACCTCGATCATCATTCAGGCGGGCGAGCCGCATTCGAGCGTGCCCGTCGCCGACCCGGTGCTGGCGCTGCGCACCTTTTACCTCGCGGAGAGCACTCTCGCGGAGGTCGCCGCATCCCTGTGGGGTGGCAAAGGGACCGTGGCGTTTCGCAATCCGCTGATCGACGACGCGGAGACGGTGATGCGGCTCCAGGCCGCGCATCGGGCCCTCGACCACCGCAGTCTCGAAGGCGAAGAGAAGGTCTGCGTGGCCCTCCAGCGGCTGGTTCGCCGGAACGCCACGCCGACGGGACCGGCGCGACGGATCACCGGCGCCGACGCCCGCGTGGCGACGGTCCGCCAGATTCTCGACGATCGCACGGCGGAGAACGTCGGTCTGGATGAGCTGGCCGCCGCGGCCGGTGTCAGCCGATTTCACCTCATTCGCGTCTTCCATCGCCGGTACGGGCTGACCCCCTTCGCCTACCAGCGCAACCGGCGCATCGAAAAAGCGCGCGCGGTGTTGAGGACCGGAAAGTCGATCGCCGACGCGGCGGCCGCCGCCGGCTTCGCCGATCAGTCACACCTCGGCCGTTCATTCCGCGCGGTGATGGGCTCGACCCCCGGCGAGTACCGCGAGTCCTTTCTCCACGACGCCTATCTCAGCGTGCTTCGCTGACTCAGAGGCCGAACACGGCCCTCACCCGATCGATCGACCAGAACGCGGCGACGCTGCCCATCGCGTAGATGAGGCCAGGGCGCATCCAGTGGCGCGCGAGATGAAGGCGCCGTCACCAGCCAGCGAAGGCCCAGCACGACGGCGATGATGGCCAGCTGGCCCAGCTCGACGCCCAGGTTGAAGCAGAGGAGCGCCGTCGGGACGTGTTGCTCGGGCACGCCGAGATCGAGCAGCGCGGAGGCGAACCCGAGCCCGTGCAAGAGGCCGAACGCGAAGGCGACGGCCCAGGGCGCGCGGCGGGTGAGCGAGTCAGCCGGGCGCAGGCACTCGCCGCAGACGAGGACGATGGAGAGCGCGATCGACGCCTCGACGGGCGGCGAGGGGACGTGCACGAACCCGAGCACCGTGAGCGCGAGGCTGACGCTGTGGGCGAGCGTGAACGCGGTGATGGTGAGGAGGAGCTGCCGCCCGCGCCGCACCAGCAGCGTGAGCGCGACGACGAAGAGCAGGTGATCGAAACCGGTCAGGATGTGCTCGATGCCGAGGCAGGTGTAGTCGACGACGATCGGCGCGAGAGCCCGCAGGCCCGTCGTCGGAAGGCCGTAGACCCGCACGCTGGGGGAGCCCGGGCTGGCGACACGCAGGAGACGCGTCCCATTCAGCCATTCGACGTCGACCACCACGCGCGTCAGCGTCCCTTCCAGCCAGGGAAAGGCGATCTCGCCCACCAGCCCCGCGGGCCCGCAAGCGAGGCGAGCCCCCTGCAACCGACAGGGCCTCGGGAAGATGGCGGCGATGCCGAGCTCTTCGTTCAACGTTCGCGAGCTGGCGTGCCAGCGTACGGCGAAGCTGCCGGCCTCGATCTCCCGCAGCGACAGCGACGCCGAATCGAGCTCGTGGGCCCGCGCGGCGCCCGACACCAGCGCGAAGCCCAGGCCAAGAGCCCACGCAATCCGCCGCGCCGACCACCCAGGCAGGCGCCCTCCCCTCACCGGCGCTCCTCGACGCGATAGCGATCGATGATCGCCTGCACCGCCTGGTCGGTCGCCTTCTGATGCTCGGCGTAGAGCCAGTCGGCGCGCAGACGCTTGTGCAGCTCGTCCGGGCTCGGCAAGCCGCCCTCGACCGCGTTCACCCAGACGAGCAGCAGCTCCTTCTCGTTGTCGAACCTCTCTCCCCGTCCCACCGGGAGGCTGGCAATCCGCGCCGCGAGGGCTGGTCCCACACGCGCGACCAGCTCCTCCGCGGTCAAGGTTGCCCCCCACGATGGGCCGCCCCAGCGTCCTCGGGATCGGCGCCGCCCTTCAGAGCCCGTTCATATTTTTCGCGCTCGCCCGCCGCCGTCTTCTCGGCCTTGGGGAAAGCAACGGTGCCGTAGTCGTAACGGCGCGGCGTCTCGTAGAGGCTCCGGTGTGTCGCCATCCAGCCCTCGAGCTCGGCGGCGGTGGGCTCGCGCTGCGGAATCCCGACGCTGGCGCGGGCGCGCACGCGATCGGCGAGGACCGTCCGGATCGTCGCGTCGTTGCGATCGAGGCGGTCGCGCAGCGCTTCCCGGTAGAGCGCCTCGTCGCGCTTCCAGGCGCCGAGCGCCTGCTCGAGCTCGGCCGGGCTCGGTGGGCGCGCCTGACTGTCGCGGAAACGCCGCGCCACCTCCGCCCTGATCCCGGGCGTGACGACGATGACCCGCGGATCCCCGACGACGAGCCGATGCGCGACAAACAGGACCACGCCCAGGATGAAGAAGTGGACGATCGGCTCGGCGAAGAAGCGCGCCGCGCGGCCCTTCGAAGCGCTGGGGGGGAGCTCACGATCGTCTCGGCGGCCGACACCGACGAGCCATTGTACCTCCGAGCCGTCTTCGAGCCGTCTTCGGGCCGTCTTCGGGCCGTCTTCGAGCGGTTCGGTTCCCGCGCGAGCAGGCTCGCCGTGCGTCAGGTGCGGACTAGGGACCGAGCGTGACCGAGCCGGCGTCGAGCGCGATCTCGTAGAACCCGTGGTCGTTCCAGGGGAGCGCCTGCCCGCCCTGGGTGAGCGTGCCGCCGGCGACCGTCACCCGCAGGTACTTGCCGGGTGGGAAGTTGCTCGGCTTCGTCCAGGTCCAGGTCTTGTTGCTCCCGGACGTGGTGGTCGTCGCCGACCCGAAGGCCTTTTGTCCGAGCCAGTAGGCGCCCACGTCGACGACCCGCCCGATCCACATGTCGCCCAGCGACTTGGCGTGCTGGATGCCCATGAGATAGTCGGAGATGTTCACCGGCTGGTAGGCGCCGTCGGTGCCGCCCGTGAACCCGTGAACGAGGATGACGCGCCAGCCGCCCGCGCTCTCGGCGCTGTCGACCTCGGAGTTGAACGAGCTGGCGGGGGCGCCGGTCGCCGGGATGTAGCAGGGGAGCGTGAACCGGTCGGTGTTGTCGTTGGGCTTGATGATGGCGTCCGACACGCCGCGGTTGATCATGAAGAGACCGTTGGCGAGGCCCGTGTAAACCGAGGCGCCGTTCGGCGCGGCCATCGTGTAGGGCGTGACGTTGAACTTCTGCATGATGAACGTCGTGTCCTGGGTGATGTCCGCGGCTCCTCCGGGCGGCGTGCTCGAGTGGCTCCAGGTGTGGTTCCCGATCTCGTGCCCGTCCTTGACCGCTTGCGGCCACACAGCGTTGGACGCCTCGGTCCTGTTGCCCCACATGTAGAACGTGTAGGGGATCCCCTGCGCCTGCAGCATGCTGTAGTTCGAGATCTGCGAGGAGTTGTCGTCGTCGAGCGTGTATGAGACGGCGCCCTTGAAGCCGGCCCAGTTGAGCACCGTGATGGTGCTCGGCGTTCCCGACGGCTTCGCCACGCCACCCGCGCCGGGCGGCAGCGGCAGACCTGAGGCCGGTGGGGCGGAAGTGCCGCCCGTTCCGGTGGTGCCGCCGGTTCCCGTCGTACCTCCGGTGCTCGGCGTTCCGCCGGTGCCCGGTTTGCCCGCCGCGCCGCCGGTCCCCGTCGTGCCCCCGGTGCTCGCGGTCCCGCCGGTTCCAGTCGTGCCGCCGGTGCCCGGTTTGCCTGCCGCGCCGCCGGTGCCTGTCGTCCCGCCCGTGCTCGGCGTTCCGCCGGTCCCCTTGCCGCCCGTGCCGATCGACCCGCCCGTGCTGACATTGCCGCCGGTGCCCGTCGTGCCGCCAGTGCTCGTCGACCCGCCCGTGCCTGTCGTCCCGCCCGTGCCCGTCGTCCCGCCCGAGCCATTGCCACCCGTTCCACCCGTCGTGGTCCCGGGATCGGCGCACGAGAGCGCGCCGCAGAGCATCGCGGTCAAAACGGTGAACCGCGCAGACTTCGCCAAAGGTGCTCGGGGCATGCTGGGGGGCATTCCGACAGGCTCACACGTAGCGGCGTCTGCGTCTTTGCATCCCTGGCGCGCAGCTCTCATTTGTGGCGCTCCCCGATTACGAAGATCATCGGCACCATGGTCCCCCGAATGAAGCGCTCGATTGGCCGGCAGCGCGTGACGCCTGCCCCCGGCCGAACGCCGCGCTCGGACCGGCCGCGTCGACCGCGGCGGTCGCTGGTACGGACATTGCCTTGTGACCGGCCATGAGCACCCCGCGATCGACGGTCGGAATCACCTTCATGGCGGTGATGCTGGCCGTCGTTGGGGTCGCCAGAGGGGCCGGAGCGGCTGAAGTCCAACCGCGAGATTCGGCGCTGGCGTCGAGGCTCGCCGCGAGCCCGCTCGTGAAGAAGCTCAACCGAATAGCGATTTTGCTGGCCGGGGAGCAATCCGGAGCCGCGCTGGAGGCGCGCGCCAACGTCGCCACGGCTTTCGCAGCGACGGGCCACGAGACCGTCGTGGTCGCGGTCCCGGTGGCGGAACATCCGAACAGGGCCCTCCTGTCGCACATCCTGGCGGAACGGTCGACGGACGCGGTCGCAGTCGTCAGGATTTCAACAGCCGGCGGCCTCGAGGCGTTGTCGGTCGTCCTTTACGGCGCAGGAGGCGAACCGCTGTTCGAGTACGAGAGCGAGGCGTCAACCGGAACCGCCCCCGCGCCCGCGCCCGCGCCGCCCCTCGGGCCGCCCTTGAGAGTTTCACGCGAGCTGTTGCTCCTGCCGGGCGACGCGGCCTTCTACGACGCGGTCGGCAGACCCGACCTGGCCGCCCGGTTCAACAGCCGCCAGCGCGTGAAGCGGGCGGTGCAAATCACCGGCGGCGCGACGCTGCTCGTCGGCGTCGTGTGGGGGCTGCTGGATCTCGTCGCGACCACCACCGTCGACACGCTGGCCTTCGGCGGCTGTCTCGTGACCGCCGGCAGCGGCAACCCGCCCGCCCAATCGTCCTCCGACCCCTGCGCACCCAGATCTGCGAGCGGCATTCCGTGGGCGGTCGCGGCCGTCGGCCTCGGCGCGCTGGTCATCCCACTCTTCATTTCGAGCGATCCGCTGACGGCGGCCGAGAGGCGCAGCCTGCTGCCCGGCTCCGCCGACGGAGAGGTCCACCCGCCGCGCGCGCCGGTCCTGAATCTGGGTTTCGTTCCGGAAGCGAGCGGTGGCGGCGTTGTCCTGACGGGGCGCTTCTAGCGCTCAGAAGGAGTGAGCCTCGACGACCAAACGCGCACCTGCCACCCGCTCAACCGGGCGCGGCGGTGCGGGCCGGCGTGGGGCGCAGCACGTAGAGCTCGCGGGGGCGGCGCGGAGCGTCGGGCTTGGGGGGGGGCGGCAGCCGCATCTGGTAGAGCACGGGGCGCCGGTGATCGGCGATCTGCCGCTCGGGGTTGAACACGCTGTTGAACCGCCAGAGCATCTTGACGAAGTTCGTCTGTCCGCGCGCGAGCAGCTTGGCGGCCAGCACCGCCGTGTCCTTGAGCGCCGACAGCCCGAGGTGCTTCATGTTCAGCACCTGCTGCGTCTTGACCAGCTCGGCGTAGAAGCGCTCGAGCGGCAGCCGCGTCGGCATGACCGCGTGCTGGATGTCGAACAGCCGGTAGTCGCGCGTGGCGAGCTGGTGTCCCTGCTCGAAAAACGTCTCGGTGCCCGGGTACGGCGTGTTGACGCTGATGTTCACGATCTCGGGGATCGACAGCGCCCACTCGCGAATGACGCGGAACCGGTTCTCGTCCCAGTCGGTGTCGGCGATGATGTTGATCGCCACCGTGACGCCGAGCGAGCGCGCCAGCTCGAGGGCCTCGAAGTTCTGCGACAGCGTGACCCGCTTGCGGTGCGCCTTCAGCCCCTCCTCGTCGACCGCTTCGACGCCGAGGAACATGTACTCGAGCCCGAGGCGCTTCCAGTAGCGGAACACCTCCTGGTTCCGCAGCAGCACGTCCCCGCGCGTCTCGAGGTAGTACTTCTTGTGGATCTTGCGCCGCTCGATCTCGGCGCCCGATGGCGAACCCGTGCTCCTCGTGGATGAACGCCACGTCGTCGACGATGAACACCCCGGGCTCGGCGATCCGCTCCAGCTCGGCCCCGATGCGCTCGGGATCGCGCTGCCGGTGGCTGCGGCCGTAGAACGTCCAGGCGCTGCAAAACGAGCAGTCCCAGGGGCACCCGCGCGAGAACTCGATCGACGCCGCCGGGTCGAGCACGCCGATGAAATACTTTCGCCGCTGCGGCAGGAGATCGCGCGCCGGCTCGAGCGCGTTCAGCTCGCGCACCATCTGGGGCGGCGGCCCCTCGCCGGCCGGGGTCACGAGGCCCGGGAGCCCGATCAGCGCGGCGGGATCGCGCCCCGCCGCGAGCACGCGCGGGAAGATCTCCTCGCCCTCCCCCCGGATGACGCCATCGATCGCCCCTTCGGCGTGCGCGAGGATCTCCGCCGCCGTGAACGAGGCGCTGTGCCCGCCGACGACGAACAGCACCTCGGGCAGCCGCCGGCGCGTCTCCTTGGCGAGGTCGATCACCTCCGGAATGTTGGCCAGGTAGTTGACCCCGAACGCGACGGCGTCGGGAGCCCAGTCTTTCAGCGTCTTGAAGTAGTCGTCATGCGAGAAGACCTGCAGGTCGAGGATGCGAACCTGATGGCCAGCCTGCCGGGCCGCCGCCGCCACCAGCTCGACCCCCAGCGGCTCGAGACGGAGATAGATCTCCGTGTACATGAGCCCGGTCGGATGACAGCAAAGGACCTTCAGCGACCGGTTCGAACGCACCGATAGCAGTTAGGCTCTGCCCGAGCCGGCGCAACCTGAGATCGATGAATTGGGACCTCGCCCCTTCCCCAATTACAGAGTCCTCTCAGGCGCTTGCATGATGACCGCCGCGCATCGAGGGCACGCTTGACCGACAGACCAGGGCATAATCGGCCAATGCAGGAATTTCGATTATTGACCGCGATCGCCTTTCTTTTCTTCGCTGGATGCCACACGGGTGAAGGCGGGTCCGGCGCGGGCGGATCTGGCGCGAGCGGGGGAAGCATCGGGGCGACCGGCGGCGTCCCTTCGACCGGCGGCGCGGGCACCGGCGGGAAAGCCGCGACCGGGGGCAGCGGCGGCTCGGGCGCGACCGGCGGCGCGACCGCGACCGGGAGCAGCGGCGGCGCGGGCGCGACCGCGACCGGGGGCAGCGGCGGCTCGGGCGCGACCGGCGGCGCAGCCGGCGCGGCGGGTCCGGGGAGCTACGCGCTCAACCCGCCCAGGCAGTGCGACAACCAGTTCTTCGTGTCGGGCTGTCAGAACGGCGTGGCCAGCTCCACCTGCGGCGGCGTCTGCTCGGCGGCCAACGCCTGCGAGGACATTTCCCAGAAGCCGAAGGCCGACGTCGGCTTTCTCTGCCCGCGGTTCGCGCTCGCGTCGTCCGAGATGGCCCAGGCGGCCGTCGACGACTTCGGCGCTGCGCCGCCGTTCAACTACGCCATCGTCGGACACGACGTCGATCAGAACGGGCTCGACGGTACGGCCAAGAGCGCCTGCTGCCAGTGCTACCAGCTGGTCTATTCATTGCCCGAGAACGAGGCGCAGGTGAACGGCGGCGGCGCCTCCGCGATCGCCATCCCCAAGCCGGTCATCGTCCAGGCGTTCAACACCTCGGCGGGCGGCGGCCAGAACTTCGACCTCTTCATGGGCGCTGGCGGCTTCGGCGCCTTCAACGCCTGCGATCCGGCGTTCTCGTCGATGAAGAGCCCGTCGGGCCTCTACCTCTATTCGTCGTTCCCTGAACAGGGGGAGCCCGGCTCCGGCGGCGTCAACGCCGCGACCCAGCTCGCCGGCTGCAAGACGAACGAGAACCTGGTCACCGCCGCCACGCTGTCGTCCGCGCACCTGCGTCGCCAACATGCAGAGCGCCTGCATGTCGTTCGCCTCGTCGACGCTGACGTCGCAGGCGGTGGCCGATTCGATCCAGTCGTGCACCAGGTCGAACGACGCCGCGAGCTACTACCACCTCAACTGGCAGGTCTACGCCAAGAAGATCGAGTGCCCGACGCACCTGACCCAGGTGACCGGCTGCAAGCTGGCGCCGCAGGGGCTGCCGGCGGCGAACCCGAACGTCACCACGCCCGCCCAGGCGGCCGCCGATTCGAGCTTCAAGGCGACGACCAGCGGCGGCACGCACTACACCACGACCACCATGCAGGACTGCTGCAAGCCGACCTGCGCCTGGCAGGACTGGGTCACCGGCAGCAACGGCGGCCTCACGGCCGTCGGGCAATACAACTCGTTCTACAGCTGCAACCAGAGCGGCGTGCCGGTGACGGAGTGAGACCATCCGTATGAGCCCGCGATGAAGCGACCCCGTTCGACAGCGTCCGCGCCGTTCCTCCGACGGATCACGATGCTCCCGGAAAGAGCCGACCCTCGCCGCCATCCCTTCGACATCCCCGCCTTTCGCGAGGGGCTCGATCTGGAGCTCCGGTCGAAGGTGACGTTCTTCGTGGGCGAGAACGGCAGCGGCAAGTCGACGCTCCTCGAAGCAGTGGCCAAGTGTTGCGGGTTCAACGTGCACGGTGGTGGTCGCGATCAGCAGGCCCGGTCCGACGATGACGCCGACAATCTCGCCGGCGCCCTCAGGCTGTCGTGGCTCCCCAAGGTCACCGAGGGCTTCTTCATGCGGGCGGAGAGTTTCTTCAACTTCGCGACCTACATCGATCAGGTGTCGACGCTCGAGCGTTACGGAGGCCGCCCGCTCCACCAGCAGTCGCACGGCGAGTCGTTCCTGGCGCTGTTCGTGAACCGCTTCGACCGCGGCATCTACATCCTCGACGAGCCCGAGGCGGCGCTCTCGCCGCAGAGGCAGCTGACGTTTCTGAAGGTGATCCACGATCTCGAAGCGGACGGACAGGCCCAGTTCCTGATCGCCAGCCATTCGCCGATCCTGCTCGCCTATCCGAACGCGACGCTGCTCAGCCTCGACGGCGGCGCGCTCCGCCAGATCCGGTACACGGAGACCGAGCACTACAAGCTGACCAAAGAATTCCTCGACTCGCCCGACCGGTTCTTCAAACACCTGTTCGAGAGCCATCGCGACGACGGCGAATAGGCCGGCCCGAGCTGCCGTCCTCGGGAGAATCGACGAAAGCCTGCCTGCGGGGACGCCCGTTAGGGTCGGGTCTGCCCGAAGGTGTCGCAGGCGGTCGGATCACCCGAGCGCATCCCGGCCGTGAACCAGTGCTGGCGCGCGGCCGCGGAGCCGTGGGTGAAGGTGTCGGGGGTGACCCAGCCGCGCGTCTGCTTCTGGATCCGGTCGTCGCCGATCGCGGCGGCGGCGTCGAGCGCGTCGGCGATCTCCTGCTGGGCGACCTTGCCGTTGGCGTAAGCGGCGTGACCCCAGACGCCCGCGTAACAATCGGCCTGGAGCTCGAGGCGCACCGACAGCGGGCGGCGCTGACTCGGGTTCTGCTCCTGCAACTCCCGCACGCGCCGTTCGGTGCCGTCGAGATCTTGGATGTGATGGCCATACTCGTGCGCCACCACGTACGCCTGGGCGAAGTCTCCGCCGCGGGCGCCGAATCGCTGCGTCAGCTCGCGAAAGAAGCCGAGGTCCAGATAGACCCGCCTGTCGAGCGGACAGTAGAAGGGGCCGGTCTCCGCGCTGGCCACACCGCAGCCGCTGCGGGTCGCCTCGGTGAACAGCACCAGCTTGGCCGGCTCGTAGCTCGGCGCGCCCGAGGCCGACAGCTCGTGCCGCCAGAACGCCTGCACGTTGTTCTCGACGCAGACGATGAACTTGGCTGGATCGCTCCGGGCGTCGACGCCGCGGCAGCTCCCCGAAAGGTTCGAGGGTTGGTCCTCGGCGCCGGGCTCGGTTCGCGCGCCCGGATTCTGCTGCGCCTCCTCGATCGCGCGCGTCAACTGTCCCGCCGTGGGACTTCCGTTGTCGGCCATCACCCGCAGCACGAGATAGATGACGCCGCCGATGAGACCGAGGCCGCCCACGCCGGCGCCGGTGCGCCCGCCCGGGAAGCGCGAGCCGCGACGGTCCTCGACCTGCGACGGATCCGCCCTGTCCGAGTCGTCGAATTTCACCGCCCCAGCATGTGCCGCCGGCCGGCGGACCGCCACGTGCGGCGGCATGAAAAGACGCGGGGCGCCGGCTCCGCGGCGTTCGGCGGCGGCGCCGAGAGACCAGCGGGGAAGTCCTGGTAAGCTCGCCGCCCGGTGTCGGGGCTCGGGATTCAGCGTTCGCGTTTGCAACCGTCATGACGGCGGAGCGGGGACCGCTCGTCGGGCGCGAACGGGAGCTCGGCGAAGCCACCTCCGCGCTGGAGGGGGCCGCCAGCGGACGCGGGCGGCTCTTGATGCTGGTGGGGGAGCCGGGGATCGGAAAGACCAGCCTGGCCGACAGCATCGCCGCGACGGCCGAGCGTCGAGGATTCAAGGTCCTCTGGGGGCGCTGCTGGGAGTCCGGCGGCGCGCCGGCCTACTGGCCCTGGCTCGATCTGCTGTCCGAGCTGACCGGCATGCTCGACGACGGTGCCCTCCGGCAAGCGCTGGGCGACGGCGCCAGCCTGTTCGGGGAGCTCGTGCCCGAGGTGCGCGCGCGCGTGCCCGGCCTGGGCGGCGAAGCGGCGCCGCCGGCGGACGAGGGGCGCTTTCGACTGTGGCGGGCGACGAGCGCGCTCCTCAATCAGGCCGCCAAGCGCCAGCCGCTGGCGCTGGTGCTGGACGATCTGCACGCGGCGGATCGGTCATCGCTGGCGCTGCTCCATTTCGTGGCCCGGCAGCTCCGGCCGATGCGGATCGTGCTGCTCGGAAGCTACCGGGACGTCGAGGCCCGGATGGACGCCGAGGCGAGCGAGCTTCTGTCGCGCATCTGCCGCGAGGGATCGACGCTGCCGATCTCGCGGCTCGATCGGGGGGCGGCGGCGCGCTTCGTGCGTGGGCGCGCCGGCGACGTCGAGGCAGAGGTCGAGGCCCGGATCCTCGACAGCGCCCAGGGCAACCCGCTCTTTCTCAACGAGATGATGAACCTGCGCGACGAGCAGGGCTCCGCCGCGATCGTGGCGGGCGAGGTGCCCGACGGGGTCCGGGAGGTCATTCGACAGCGGCTCGATCGGCTGGCGGCAGAGGCGCGAACGCTGCTGGATCTGGCGGCGGTCGCCGGCGACGTCATCGATCTGCCGCTGCTGGTGGCAGCCTCCGAGCGCGACGCCGCCTGGGTCTCCGCCCGACTCGCCGAGGCGGCGCGCGCCGGCGTGGTCGGCACGACGAGCCCTGACGCCGCGCAAGGCGGGCGGCGGCGCTTCGGGCACGCGCTTTTCCGCGAGGTGCTGTATCGCGAGCTCGCCGACGAGACCCGCCGCGCCCTGCACGGCCGGATGGCGGAGGCGCTCGAGCGGACGTCGGGGGCATTTCCGCCGCACGCGGAGATCGCGCACCACGCGCTCGAAGGTCCCGCCGAGATGTTGCCCCGCGCGGTGGACCACGCGCTTCAGGCTGCCGACCGCGCGCAGGAGCTGCTGGCGTACGACGAGGCCATCCGCACGCTGACGCGCGCACGCGACGCCGTGGCCGCGGCCGGCAACCCGCCGTTGTTGTGCGCCCGCGTGCTGCTCGCGACCGGCGAGGCCCGCATCCGACGTGGCGAGGTCGAGGCGGGGAAAGCCGACTGCCGGGAGGCAGCCACCATCGCGCGCGCGCGCGCCGACGCCGAGCTGGCGGCGCGGGCGGCGCTCACCTACGGGCGCGTGTTCACCTTCGGGTTGGTGGATCCGATCCTGGTCGACATGATCGAGACGTCGCTGGCGGCGCTTCCGCCCGGGGACGGGCCCTGGCGGGCGCGCCTGCTGGCCCGCCTCGGCGGCGCGCTGCAGCCGAGCCTCAAGGCCGAGGAGCCCGTGCGGGTGGCGCGCGAGGCGATCGAGATCGCGCGGCGCCTCGGCGACAAGCCGACGCTGCTGGAGACCTTGCACGACGGAATCTCGGCGCTGATGGACATCGTCCCGTGGGCCGAGCCGCGGGCGTTGAACCTGGAGGCCGAGCGGCTGGCGATGGAGCTCGGGGATCGGGAGCGGCTGCTCCGCACGCACGGCCGGCTGGCGGTGGCGCACCTGGCGCTCGGCGCCGTCGAGGCCGCCGACGCACGCATCGCCGCCTTCGAGGCGCTGGCGTCGGAGCTGAAGGCGCCCTGGATGGGTTGGCGGGCCGGGATGCTGCGCGCCGTGCGGGCGACGATGGAGGGTCGCTTCGAGGAGGCGGAGCAGCTGGCCGCCGAGGCGCGACGGGCGGGAAAGGCGGCCGGCGACCCGGTCGTCGACACGATCTGGACCACCAACCACGAGGGGCTGTTGCGCGCCGCCGAGCGGCACGACGAGCTCGTCGCCTTCGAGCCCGACGTCTGCCGGGCGCGCGCCGCGCTTCACCTGGCGCCGTTCTGGCAGTCGCTGCAATCGATCCTGATCCGCGCCCGTCTGGAGCAGGCGGATCAGGTGCGCCTGCAGATGGAGCTGCTGCCGGAGGGCTCGCTGTCGGCGCTCGACAACCTGTTCCCGATGCTGTTCGCTGCCGAGGCCGCGGCGCTGGTCGGACCGCGCGACCTCGCGGAGGGACTGTACAGAGCACTCCACGAGCGCGTCGGAGGGCTGTCCGGCGAATGCTCGGTGCTCGGGATGAGCTACCTCTCCTGGGAGGGGCCATGGGCTCGGGTGCTCGGCCTGCTGGCTGCGTACCTCGGAGACTGGGAGGCGGCGTGGGCGCATTTCGAGGAGGCGCGCGCGCTCTGTCGCCGCCTCGGGGCGCGGCCCTATCTCGCGCGGACGGAGTACGAATACGGGCGGGCGCTCCTCGCGCGCGGCGGGGGCGACACAGCCCGCGCGACCGACGATCGCCAACGCGCACGCGCGTTGTTGACCTCGGCCCGCGAGGTGGCCGTGGAGCTCGGCATGCCGGGGTTGGTCCGGCTCGCGGAGATGCGGCTCGCTGACGCGCGGCTCGCCGAGACCGAACCGACCAACAGGCCGCCCGCCGGGGCCCTCTCCCCGCCCGCTGCGCCGGCCTCCGCGGCACCGGAGCCACCGTTTTCGTTCACGCTCGAGGGCGAGTACTGGACGGTCCGCTGCCCGGAGACCACCTTCCGGCTGAAGGACAGCCTGGGCCTTCAATATCTCGTCCGCCTGTTCGGAGATCCCGGACGGGAGATCCACGTGCTTGATCTGGTGGGTGAGCGCGCCGGCGCCGGCGCGAATGAGGCGGTCGACACGGGGGACGCGGGCGAGCTGCTCGACGAAGAGGCGCGACGGAGCTACAAGGACCGGCTCGAGGATCTGCGCGAGACGCTGGCGGAGGCCGAGTCGTTCGGTGACGGCGCGCGCGCCGAGCGGGCCCGGGCCGAGATGGAGATGCTGGCGGCGGAGCTCGGGCGCGCGGTCGGGCTGGGGGGACGCGTCCGGCGTGCGGGGGGAGCGGCCGAGCGCGCCCGCAGCGCGGTCCAGCGGCGGATCAAGAACGCGCTCGAACGGATCGGCGAGCATGCGCCCGCGCTGGCCGCCTACCTCGGGCGGACGGTAAAGACCGGGAACGCCTGCGTTTTCCGCCCCGCGTCCGTCTGACCTCCGCCTGAGGCCTTCGGCCCGTCCATCCGGGGAACGATTCGTTCCGTCCGACGTCACGCGTCTTTGGTGAACGCACCAAAGGAGCGGACATGTTGACCTCGACGCTGAGACTTGTGACCGCCGCGCTCGCCTTGATGAGCGCCTCCACCGCCGCCGAGCTGCCCCGGAAGGCCGACGATGTGCCCACGCACGCCGCCCCGCGCGCCAGGCACCGCCCCGCGCACGAGCTGACGGACGTCTGCCGCGTCGAGCCCATCGTCGCGGCGCCCGCGCGGATCGCGTCGGCCGCCCCCGTTGGATCGACCGTCGCGTCCAGCTGCACGGAAGTCCCGCACGCCAGCAGCGAGGCCCCGCAGTGAGCGCCGCGCGCCTCAAGGATCTGTTCGACCGCCAGCGCCGCGCCATGCTCCGGCGCCCGTCGTTCGGGCGTGCCAGCGGACAGGCGCGCGTGCGGATGATCGGTGAGCTCGCCTGCAGCGTCGAGCAGGGCGACTCCTGCACGGTGGTCGACCTGCCGGTCTCGGAAGGCGGCGGCGCCGGCGGACCGCCGCCCGATCAGCTGGTGCGGGCCGGGCTCGGGGCCTCGCTGGCGATCGGATACCGGCTGTGGGGCGCGCGTCTCGCCGTCGACGTCGACGCCGTCGAGATCGACGTCGTCTGCGAGTCCGACACGCGCGGGCAGCTGGGGATCGCCGAGGGGGTGCCGGCCGGCTGGCAGCGAATCCTGATCGACGTGCGGATCCGCAGCGCCGCCCCGGAGGCCGAGGTGCGGCAGGTGGTCGAGATCGCCGATCGCTTGAGCCCGATGCTCGCGAACCTGGCGCCCAGCATCGTGCGCGTCCATCGCCTGACGGTTGGTCCGAAGGCCGCGGCGGCGACGACGGAACGCAACGTTCCGTCCTAGGTCACGCCTCCCGATTGAAGGCAAGACGGCGGCGACGCCGGAACAAACACAACGACAAGGAGACAATCATGAAAACGAACAAGATGACGAAGGCTCTGGTGATTGCGGCGGCGATGTTGGCGCTCGGGCAGACGGCCCGGGCCGCGGAGTCGCCGGCGGCGGCGGCGAAGGCGGACATCCAGAAGACGCTCGGCTTCGTGCCGCAGTTCTTCCTGAAGTTTCCGGAGGGGATGCTGGCGGGGGCCTGGGAAGAGATGAAGACCCTGCAGCTGAATCCGCACACGGCGCTGGCCGGGCGGACCAAGGAGCTGATCGGCCTCGGCGTGGCGGCGCAGATCCCCTGCCACTACTGCATCTACGCCCACACCTCTTTCGCCCGGCTGAACGGCGCCAGTGACACGGAGATCGGCGAGGCGGTGGCGATGGCGGCCCTCACCCGGCACTGGAGCACGTACCTGAACGGCATCCAGACCGACGAGGCAAAGTTCCGCGGCGAGATCGCCAAGATCGTCGAGAACGTCAAGCACGCCAGCGCCACCAAGACCGCCGCGGCGGCTCCGGTGAGCGTGGTCGACGGCGCCAGCGCTCTCAAGGAGGCCGCCCAGATGCTCGGCTACGTGCCGGACTTCCTGCGGACCTTCCCCGAGGAGGCGCGCGCTGGCGCCTGGAAGCAGTTCCGGGACGTGCAGCTCAATCCGGGGACGGCCCTGGCTGGCAAGAACAAGGAGCTCGTCGGCCTGGCGGTCGCTTCGCAGATCCCCTGCCGGTTCTGCATCATCGCCCACACCGAGTTCGCCAAGCTGAACGGCGCCACCGACGCCGAGATTCACGAGGCGATCGCCATGTCCGCGCTCACCCGGGATCTGAGCACCATGCTGAACGGCATGCAGGTCGACGAGCCGCAGTTCCGTCGCGACATCGACCACCTGGTCAAGGGCGCCAAGGCGGCCGCCCAGAAGGCCGCGCCGAAGAGCCCTGCCACCGCGCAACGATAACGACGCCAAGAAGGACGCCAAGGAGACAGTCAGCCGACCGAACCGAAACACACTCCCCAGACGAGAAAGGCCGGGCAGCTCGCTGCCTCGGCCTTTTTTGCGTGCGGTGAAAGGTCCGACTCCCCCGACCGGTGGGCAACCCGTCGGCGACCGGCGTGCTGACCGACGAGCTCGTCGATCACCTCGTGCACGCCCCCGGCGGCGTGGTAGACGCACAGCTCTGAATGCGGCCACGCGTCCTGACGCTGTTCCCGAGCGCCGTTGGCGGCGGCGCCGAGCGGCTGGTGTTCGAGCAGATGCGCTTCCACGACGCCGACCGCTACGACTACGCCGCGATCGCGCTCCGCAAGGGGAAGCTCCATCCGCAGTTCGCCGCTTTTGCCTGCTATTCGACGACGAACGCGGCGGTCAAGTTCAGCCCGTTCGTGCTTCGCAAGCTCCACCGCCTCATTCAGGCGCGCGGGATCGCGCTGCTCCACACGCACCTCCAGGAAGCCGACTTCTACGGTTTCTGGTTGAAGAAGCTCAACCCGCGTCTTCACTGGATCTCGACCCGGCACAACACCGACGCCTTCAGGACGAGGCGCTTTTGGCGCGCACTCAACACGTCGATCTCGCACCAGACGGAGCGGGTGATCGCCGTGTCGGACGCCGTGCGGGACTTCGTCGCCGCGCACGAACGCATTCCGCTGGCGAAGCTGGTGGTGGTGCGCAATGGGATCGATCTGAGCCGCTTCGCCGATCGCCCCTCGCGCGAGGAGGCGCGGGCCTCTCTGAAGCTGCCGGCGGGTGACTTCGTGGTCGGGATCGTCGGCCGGCTCTCTCCCCAAAAGGGGCACCACTTCCTGTTCGAGGCGGCGGCCACACTGGCTGCCGAGATCCCCCACCTCCGGCTGCTGGTCGTCGGCGAGGGTCAGCTGAAGGGACGCTTGCAACGGCTGGCGGGCGCGCTGGGGATCACCGAGAGGGTCTCGTTCGTCGGCTTTCGCCCCGACATGGGGAGCCTCTATGCGACGATGGATCTCCTGGCGATGCCGTCGCTGTTCGAGGGTCTGCCGCTGGTGCTGGTCGAGGCCCTCGTCTGCGAGAGAGTGGCCGTGGGCGCGCGCGCCCCCGGCATCACCGACGTGATCGAAGACGGGCACAACGGCCTCCTGGTGAAGGTCGGCGACGTCGGCGAGCTGGCGGCGGCGATCGCGCGCGTCTTCCGGGGCGAATACGATCGGGACATGCCGAGGCGGGCCCGAGCGGCAGCCATGGCCGAGTACGACATCAAGACCTACCTTGGCCGGCTGGAGGCGATCTACCTCGAGCGGTGTGGGCAGGGTACTCTGCCGGCGACCGGCGAATGAGAATCACACAGGTCCTCTACGGCTTGGCGACGTTCATTCCGGGCGTCGTCCCGATCTTCGGTCGCGGCGGAGGCGGCACCAAGTCGGCCCGTTACTGTTATTCGGTCTGGATGCGCCACCTGGTGGCGACGTTCGAGAGCGGCCTTTGGGCCAGCCCGAAGTCGGTGGCCGAGCTCGGGCCCGGCGACTCGCTGGGTGTGGGGCTGGCGGCACTTGTTTCAGGTGTCGAGAAGTACGACGCCTTCGACGTGGTGAAGCACGCGCAGGTCAAACAGAACGAGGCGACGCTGGACGAGATCATCGCTCTGTTTCGGCAACGGGCGGCGATCCCCGGCGAGGACGAGTTTCCGGAGGTGAGGCCCAACCTGGCCAGCTACGCCTTTCCGGGTCACATCCTGACGGAGGCGATTCTCGCCGCCGCGCTGGACGAAACGCGCCTCGGGCGGATTCGCGAGTCGGTCCGACACCCGAACGTCCCCGGCTCGATGATCGCCTACCGCACGCGCTACTTCGACGAGAGCGCCATCGAGCGCGACTCGATCGATCTGCTGTACTCGCAGGCGGTGCTCGAGCACGTGGATGATTTGCTCGGCGCTTACCGCGCCATGCGCCTCTGGCTCAAGCCGGGCGGCGTGATCTCGCACGAGATCGACTTCCGCTGTCACAACACCGCCCGCGACTGGAACGGCCACTGGAAGTACTCGGACCGGATCTGGAGGCTGATCCGCGGCAAGCGCTACTACTTGCTCAATCGCGAGCCCTGCTCCCGTCACCTGCAGCTCATGGCGGACAACGGGTTCGACCTGGCAGGCTCTCGCAAGGAGAAGCTCGAGTCACGTCTCGCCAAAGACGATCTGGCGCCGCGCTTCCGGCAGATCAGCGACGACGACCTGACGACCTGCACGGCGCACCTCTTGGCCGTCAAGCGCGCCTAGCGCGAAGCGATCTTCAACGATTCTTGCGGGCCCCAAATCGCTCCGCCAGGATCCCGACCAGCTGGTTCCAGCCACCATCGTGGAGGCGACCGAAGTCGTCGTCCGGGAGGTTGGCGTGGCGGAGCTGCAGGAGCGTGTCGTCGCCGTTCTTCTGGAGCTCGACCGTCACCACCGATTCCAGCCCGCGGGTGAAGGTCGACATCCAGGTGTACTGAATCTTGGCGCCCCGTTGGAGCTCGGTGAAGCGGCCGAAATGCGCCCAATTCTCCCCCTCCTTGCTGACCTTGTTGAAATAGAACAGCCCGTCGACCTTCGGCTCGGGATCGAAGATCAGCTTGCTGGAGTTGTGCCAGGGCGTGCCCGGGTTGTCCGTGTCCAGCCAGGCGTCGTAGACCTCGGCTGGCGAGGCCGGGATGGTGCGGTTGAGGGTGATGTCCATGGTCTTCGTCTTCGCGGTCATGACTTTCTCCTTTTCTCTTTGAAGAAGTCCTCGAGCTTGTCGAGGTGTTCGCTCCAGAAGCGCTCGTATTCGTGGACCCAGACCGAGACCTTCCGCAGCGGCGCGGCGCGGAACGCGATGATGTGATCGCGTCCGATCTTCTCGCGCCGAACGAGGCCCGCCTCTTCCAGCACCTTGAGGTGCTTGGAGACGGCGTTGAGCGACACGTCGAAGGGCGCGGCAATCTCGGTCACGCGCGCCGAGCCGCCGGAGAGCCGGGAGAGAATCGCCCGGCGCACCGGATGGGCGATGGCCCCCAGAACATTGCTCAGGTCGTCCACGACAGATATTCAACCATTTGGTTGAATATCGTGCAAGGACTTTCGCGCCGTCGTCGCGCGGCGGTCTCCTTCAGGCCAGGTCGAGTGTTAGAGTCACCGACGCTGTGCCTGGGGTTGCCAACAGGACCGGCCCCGCCGGGACGTCGATTTTAGGGGGGCTCCTCGGGACCTATCTCGCCGCGGCCGTGGTCGGATTCGTCGTGGGCGGACACTCCGCCTGGGCTTGGCTTCCGCCGTTCGGTCACGACGCCGGGACGTCGACGCCTCTCACGCGGGTGGGATTCGCCTTGCGGCAGGACGACCTGAAAGCCGCGCCCGAGGCGTGGTCGGCGCTCGGCGCCGACGTTGATGCCGTTCGCTCGGCGTTTGCCGGCCAGACGCACGAGCCGGAGCGTGACCAGGCGCGCGAGGTCTTCGACCTGGTGGTGGCGGTGCGCGGCCTGAAGAGCGCGGGAGACAGCGACTGGGGTCGGGCGGAGCAGCTCTGTCGTGCGCTGAAATGGCCACGCTGCGACCGCCCCGCGCTGGAAGAGCTGAAGGTGAGGAGCCGGCCATGACGGGCGGGTTCGCGCGCCGGGTGCTGCGATGGGGATTCGGACCGCTCGCGATCGCGGCCCTGGCCGGCGCGCTCGGCCAAAGGCACGCGCGCGCACAGCGCGGCCCGTTCTGGCAAGAGACCGCGGCGCTCTCCGCGTCCGACCGGAGCGTCCTCGCGTCGGCGACGGCGCTGGCCGTGGCGAACGCGACCTGGGCGTTCGGGAGCGTGGAGGCCGTGCGGAAGATGGCGAGGTTCGAGCTCGATCGGATCCCAGAAACGGACGGCCCGCAGCGGGCGCGCGTCTTCGTCCGCTTCGGCATCATCGACACCAACCCCGACGGGCAGGCCGCGCTCTTCGCCCAGGCCTGCGTGTTCGATCCCAACGATTGCGACCACCTCAAGGAGGCGGCGCAACGCGAGACCGGCGTGCGCTTCGTCGCGCCGGGGAACCATCTGCCGCTCTACTTCCTCGGGGGACATCCTCACGTCGCTGGGATGCAATGAACCTGGAGCGCGCCGTCGCGTTGGCACGCAATGCCGTCGATCGGGGACCGTCAGCCGCCGGCCGTCAGTGACGTCACCTCGCCGGGATTGGTGATGCCGCCGGTGGCGCTGCTGCCGTCGAACACCCCGTAGCTCGTCACCTTGCCGCCGTTCTGCGTGCAGCCGACCGCGTTCATGAGCGTGACGTAGAGCTTGTTGATGGGGAGGTTGCCGCCGCTCGACCCCGTGTTCCCGATCGTTCCGTTGGTCGTGCCGTCCGCGCACGAGTTGTCGCTGTTGCCGACGCCGATCGTCCCCTTGTTCTCGACGTTGACGGCGTAGCCCTGCTTCAGGTATCCGCCCGCGCTGCCCGCGATGACGATGGGCAGGTTGTTGAGGTTGTGGGCGGCGCCGTCGGACAGCTCCTGGAGCCACATGGTGGCCGTGTTGTCGAGCAGCGTGCCGTCGCCCTCCCCGATGCTGTTGAGGAGGCCGACCAGCTTGGCGTACTTGCCGGCGTACCACTTGTCGATCTGATCGATCATGTCGAGGACGTTCGCCACCCCACAGGCGCCGCCCACGGAGAGATCGCCCGTTCGGTGGGAGAGGCCGTGGTGATCATGCGTGTGCATGATGCCGTCCCAGTTGAAGGTCACGTACCCCGGATACAGCATGAGCAAGACGCGGTTGACGTCGCAGATCATGTTCAACGCCATCAGGTTGAGCATCAGATCGCCGCCGAGGGTGAACGAGGTCGCCAGGTTCGCGAGCCCCTGCGTGGTGTTGTTGCCGCCGAACACGCCGCCGGCGATCGTCCCGGTCGGGCTTCCCGCCGCCACGGCCGCGGCGGTGACGCCGAACGGTGCCGCCTCCGCGGTCGCCTGGCTGCAGGCCGTGGGCGTGTTCATGACCCCTGTCTCCGTGGTCCGGAGCAGGTCGAGCCAGTCCTTGATGCGTGATTGGTCGGCCTGACTCATGTTGAGCGACTGGTACCGGGTGAGGTCGCCCTTGACCAGATCGATCGCGCTCTGCCCGCGCATGACGTGGTAGTCGGCCGGGGTGGTCGTCGCGCTCCCGAAAATTCCGGTGAGCTGCGTGTACACGGTCGTCGGATTGACGATCGCCGGGAACGGCGTGCTTGCGGCCGAGAAGGAGAGGATCTCTTTGATCTTGGTGCTGGCCGCGCCGACCGACAGCACGAGCGGGGTGTTGCCGTTGGGATTGATCTGCTGCGCGATCACGTGGTCGAGCGAGGTGGCTGACGCGTACCGGTTGGTGTCGTTGTTGATCAACGCGCAGGTCAGCTTGGAGCCCATGGCCTGATCGTGCGGATCGATGGACTGCGTCGTCCCGTACTGATTGAGCGACTTGAATCCACGGGGGATCAGGAGCTTCGAGAGGTAGGGGGTCAGAGGCTCGAGCGTCGTCCCCGCGAGGGCGGCCGTGGTGAGCGCGCCGTTCTCCACCTTCGGGAACCATCGGTCCGTGAGGCATCCGTTGTGGGTGTAGAACATGACCAGGCGCTTGGGCGCCTTCGCGGCCGTCGATTGTCCCCGGGCCTTCTTCTCGTAAAGGGAGCTCAAGAACGGTGCCGCGACGGCCGCGCCGGCGACACCTTTCAGAAAGACTCTGCGCTTCATGGGGACTCCTCGGCTCGCGTGACGAACGCCGGTGTTTGGGTCAGATCCGCAATCAGGTTGGTGATGGTGTATCCCCCGGCCGTCATCTTGGCGCTGATGTTGTTCACCGTCCCGCAGTCCATCGGGTCCGCGCGCTGGTAGGCGTACTCGGTCCACAGCGTCGCGTACTGCTGCTGCGCCTGGGTGGACTTCGCGAGCGCCGCCATGAGGTCGGCGGGTCCCGTCACGTGCACGGATGCCCCGTCGATGATCACGTCGGCCGTCGTATCGACCGCGACGCCCGTCGACACGAAGGTCGTGTCCATGGTCTGCGCAGTGCCCACCGTGTTGAACGCCTCCAGGGCGAAGCCAGGCGGATTGATGTAGTTGTGATGGCAGGACGAACAGGCGCTGGCCGAGGTCATCTCGTCCGTCGCCTTGCGAACGGTGTCGAGATCCGCGCTCGTCGGCAACGGCGTCTGGTCCGCGCCCGGAGGCGGAGCCCCGATTGGAACGCCGAGCAGCTGCTTGTTGATGAAAGCGCCGCGGAGGATGGGGGAGGTGTTGCTGTACCCCGAGTAGGCGTTGAGGAAGGCCAACCGGGTGAGGAACCCCGGCCGCTCGGTCGGGTCCATGTCGACCTCGGTCAGGCTCGTCCCGTAACTGGAGGCCTTGAGCCCATAGAACGGCGCGGTCCCCGCGGTGACGTAGGCCCTCGGGCTGAGAAAGAGGTCCTGGAAGGTCCCGCCGTACTTGAAGACCACGTCGTCGAAGAACTGCTGCGTCTCGTTCTCCATGTCGGGGACGACCGCCGTGCTGAAGGCCGGGAACAGCGCGGTGTTCTTGTTGATCTGATCCCAGCGGGTGTTCGTTCCCATGATCAGATAGAAGCGGTGGAAGTCGGAGACCATGTCGTGGGCCTTCGGGTCCTGAATCATCCGTTGGGCCTGGGCCAAAATCTGAGCGGAGGTCGTCAACTGGCCGCTGTCCGCCGCGGTGCTCAAGGTGTCGTCCGGGGTCGTGCCCCACAGGAGGTATGAAAGGCGGGACGCCACCTCGTAGCTGGAGAGCGTGTAGTGCCCGCTGCTGTCCGCTGTTCCCGTGGTCTCCGCGTGCTGAAGGAACGACGGGGAAATCAGGAACATGTAGAGAAGCACCTCGGCGATCTCGCTCTGCGCCCCCGTGGGCGTGATTTGCGCGCCCTTGCTGACGATCGCGTCGAAGGCAGCGACCTCGGTGGTGGTGAGCGGTCGACGGAAGGCGCGGCGCCCAAACTGGATGATCGTGTTGTGGAAGCAGGTGGCCCCTCCGCCGGTCGCGGTGGGCGTGCACTTGAGAAAATTGGCCGTGAGGGTTGCGCTGGCCATGACCTGCGAGGCAATCATCTCCGCAACGGACTGGTAGGCGCTCCAGCCGACGTCCGTCAATCCGCCCGCCTGATCCGTTGCCAACAACGTGGAGGGATAAACGTTGGCCGCCGCAGTGAGCGCCGTGACGCCCAACAGATCTCGAATCGTTCTGTCGTACTCGGTGTTCGTGAGGCGCGCGATCTGCGACGTCGCAGGGATGCCGGGCGTGCAGACGACGGGGGTCGTGCTCCCCACGGTGCCCGTCGAGCTGCCCGTACCTGTCGTGCCGACCGTGCCGGTCGATCCAGTGCCCGTGGAGACGGTCCCGGTGGACCCGGTCCCGGTCGAGCTTCCGGACGCACCGCCCGAGCCGGTCGAGGATCCCTGACTCCCTCCGGTGATCTTTCCCGTGCAGCCAGCGGCCAGCGCGGCCACCAGGACTATGCGGCTCCTCCAGTTCAACATCGCACTCACCTCTGCTGTTGTGGTGACGAACGCTCGGAACGGACCGCCGGCATTCCTTCGAGACGTTCCGAAACGTCGCTCGAAGGCCGTTTGAAACCCACGCCAAGTCTCGGCGCTCCGGCGTAGTTAGGGGGGGACCGGAGGCAGAACGTCTATGTAGGGGCAGTAGCCACCGAGCTGCGAACGGCTCACCGAGATCACACCTTTTCTTTTGCTCGTCGGCGAATGCGTGCGCGCATTCCCGTGACTCCGGAAAACTCCGCATCCGCCGTCGTCGAAGGCGGGCGCGCGCCACGTCAGCCGGTGCGTTGCCCTCAGTTGGGACGCGCAGCGGTCTCCGCGGGGACGGGCGCGGCGACGGGCGCCGGGCGCCACGTCATGTCGAAGGTCAGCGTGGCAAGGACGGAGTTGCTCGTTGTCCCGAAGAGGTTGCCCACGCGCGCTCTTCCGAGGTCGTAAACATAGGCGACGTCGAGCTGGAGAGGCCGTCGTCGAATCGTGAGGCCACCGCCGTACGATGTCTCGTCGATCCCGGCGCGCACGACGACCACGTTGCCCGGAATCGTCTGCTCGATCCCCAGATTCGGGTGGAGCGCCGTCGTTGTCGTCCCGGTGAGGCCATTGCGACGGTAGAGCTCGGTGCCCCCGGCATCGATGATGCCGCCGGGCCACGGCACCACCGAAGTGCCCAGACGAAACTCGTAGCTCTTCGCCAGCCCCTCGGTCACGCCGAGTGAATCCGTTCGGACCTCCTCATCGTGATTCAAGATCACGCGTGTCCCGACCAGGATCCGGGGACCCGGCTGCCAGACGACGCCGAGCCCGCCAGACGGCCGCCAGCGCGTCGCGTAGCCGACGGCGCCGGGAGCTGGGTCGCCGATGGGCGTGGCGGCGTTGAATTGCGACAACTCATACGACAGCAAGACCCCCGCCGAGAATCCGTGCCCCAGAGGCGCAGCGATCTTGGCGAACACGGCCTGATCGGCGCCGCCCCCGATGACCGCTCTCGGCCCCGGTCCGAGTCCGGGCGACGACAGTGACAGATGAACGTCTTCGGCGTGCTGCGACAGGGCGATGAGGTAGATGGCCAACCCACGCCAGAGCGGCGGCGTCGTGGCGCCGACCGCCGTGAAGCTGAACATATTTCCGTTCGTGTAGTCGGTGACGCCGACGTCCGCGAGCGCGGTGCCAGCGTCCCGATACACGAGGCCGTAGTTACCCCAGGTCGCGCCGTCTCCGCCGAAGCCGATCGAGCGGACCCCCTTCTTGATCTGCCCGGATGCAAACTCTCGCATCGACAGCTCCGGGGACTGCGCACGCGCCGCCAGAGAGACTAAAAGAATCCCGAGCGAGATGACCACACCGACCAGGAACCGGCGATCGACGACAGGGAGCCGCACGGGCCGCATCGTACGGTGGTCACCAGAGTCTGGCCAGGCGAGCGCGCCTCAGAACAGCACGCCCACCCCGAGCGACGCGGCCGGGACCCACTGGTTGATGACGCCGTGGTCCGGATCGTGGCTGACGAAGGTGGGGAGCTCGAGATCGAGGAAACAGAGCAGCCGCACGTCGGAGGTCCGGAGAGCCTCCAGCCCGACCCGCGCCGTGACCGCCAGGCCGCTGCCGGTCGCCACGCCGATCGCGCCCGGGCCGTCGAGCGGCGCCGGCCCCTGGAAGCGCTGGTAGTCGAGGCCCACCAGCGCGCTCGCGAACAGCGAGAGCGATTCGACCGGGCGGAAGTAGAAGGTCGCCTCGACCTGGGCGTCGAACTGGGCGGCCAGGTGCAGCGTGGCGGCCTCCGCGCCGAGGTTGAAGGCGCCCGCCAGCCGCACGCCGATCGCCACCTGATCGATCTCGCGCCGCAACGACAGGGCGACGCCGGGCAGCGCCGCCAGCGCGCCACCGACGGGCGCCGCCAGCTCGTACGCCTCGAGGCCGTAGTGGGTGGTGCTGTGAAGCGCGAGCGCCCGCTCCTGCCGCACGAACCAGCCTTGTGACTCGGGCCCGCGCAGGACCAGCGGATCGTTGTGAAGCAGCACCGTGAGCAGACGCTCGACCGCCGGGGCGAGCCCGTCGGCGCCGACCCGCTCGCGGGCGGGGATCTGGGTGTTGAGGCGGCCCGTGATCCACTTGCCGCCGCTCGGCCCGAGGTCGATCACCTCCACGCTGAGCGTCGACTCGCAGTCGCTGCTGGCCGCGCGGTGCGTGGGGTGGCGATCGATCTCGCTCTTGATGAGGCGCGTGAGCGCTTCGGTCTCCGCCGGCGCCGCCGCCACCTCGACACAAGTCCGGAGCTGCGCGCGCGCCACGCCCGCCGACGCGAGGAGCGCAGCGGCCGCCGCCAGACCCAGCAGCGCCGCCCGGGCCCGGCGAGCGCGCATGGCTAGAAGATGATCCCGATCTGGGCCACCGCGCCGGGCGTGTAGGCGTCGATCGCGCCGCTGCTGTTCTCGGTGTTGAGCATGTACGTCGGCAGATCGAGCTCGACCTGACCGAAGAAGTGGATCGAGCTCGCGCGCAGGAACTCGTAGCCGACCAGGAAGTCGACGTTGAGGCCGCCGCCGACGAGGAGGTCCCGGTCGGTGGTGCTGGTCCGCTCGGCGACCGGCCGGACGGCGTCGAAGAAGGCCAGCTCGAAGGCGGCGCCGCCGCCGAAGTAGAGCGAGTTGATGCCGGCCGCGTCGAGGTAGCGCAGGAAGTGCAGCCCCGCCGAGAGGCTGAACGAGTAGTCGACGTGGCCGCCGAGATCGTTGTCGTGGATCCCCGTCTGCTCGGTGCCGAGATCGACGCGCCCGAAGGCGTCGAATCCCCAGGCGTGGAGCTTCCGGCGGTAGCCGGCCTGCACGGTGACGGGCGTCAGCACCCGCAGCTCGGCGGTCGCCGGCAACGACTGCCCCTGCGCGGTCGGCAGCTCCGCCAGCCTCACCTCCGTCCCCATGCCGAAGATGAAGTGCCCCGTCCCCTCGACGGTGCGCAGATCGCGCTCGCTGTCGGAGCGCAGCACGTTCTCGCGCGTGATCGTCTGGCCGACCGGGCGGCCGCGCAGGAGCGCGAACGCCATCCGCTGCGCCAGCTCCACGAACTCGTCGAGCTCGGCCCGGTCGATCTTTTCCTCACGTTCGCCGTAGTGCCCGAACACCGTCCAGCCGCTCTCCAGCTGATAGAGCTCCACGACCAGGTGCTGCTGACAGGCCTCGGTGACCGCCAGGAACCCGTTCTCGTGCGTCACCTCGTACTCCAGCATCCTTTTGAGGTAGAGCGTTGGATCGATCTCGTGCGCCTCCGCCTGGTGCGCCTCCGTGGCGTGATGCGGCGCCGGTGCGTCGCCGACCAACGGCGAAAACGGCGCTGACGGCGGGGGTGATGGCGGCGGCGCCGATGGACCCTCGGCAGCCGCGACAGGGGCCGCCAGATGAAGCGCGGGCGGCGCCCGGTACCACGACTTCTGTTGAACGCTCACGCAGACCCGGGTGGTCGCGGCGGCGGCGTTCGACCAGATCACGATCGCGAGCGAGGTGAGTCCAAGCCAGCCCGGCTTCATGTGAGCTCCTTGCGTGTACGAGGTCACGCCGTCTCGAACGGCGAATTTGCCGTCGACGTTTTGCAGGCCTTGTGCCACGCGCGGATCCCCCGATTCGCCGCACCGGCAGCCGGGCGGGACTGTCAGAAAGCGAACGAAGCGCGTCGACGGTTCACACACCCGTGCCCACCTGCCGTGACCGCGGTTGCGGGCCGGCGCGGCCGGTCATGGCCGGTCAGATCGTTCGCGCCCGGGGCAGCGGGATCGAGCCGAAACCGCCGCCCCGGCCAGCGCCAGCAGCCAGCGCCAACAGAAAATCGGACGAGCTGCCGATCCTCATTCGCCGTGGTCCTCCCGCCTGTTTGCAAACTTCCCCCCAGCACGTCGACGCTCACGAACGGGGCGGGTTTCAGCCGCGGCCGCGTTCCCATCGCATGGGCACCGGTCTCCCATGCGGCGGCCATGTTGCTCTCCCGCGCCACCGTCGGCCGCCTCGTTCTCCTGTTGACCGTGCTGGCGCTGGGAGGCCGGGCCCGGGCCGACAACATCGAGGAGGCGCGCGCCTACGTCAACAAGGCGACGGCCGCCTACGCGCTCAATCACTACGCGGTCGCGGCGGAGAACTTCGAGAAGGCCTTCGAGCTCAAGCCCGACCCGGCCCTCCTTTACAACGCCGCGCAGGCCTACCGGCTGGCAGGCAACAAGGAGCGGGCGCTGGAGCTCTACGAGAGCTACGTGCGCGTCTACACCAGCAGGAAGGACACGCGGCCCGACATCGAGGGACACATCAAGCAACTCAAGGAGGCCATCGAGCACGACAAGGCGGCGGCGACCTCGCCGCCGATCACGACGGTGCCGATGGGCGGCGCGCCCGGTGAGGGGCGCGAGCCGCCAGCCACGAGCCCGCCGCCGGTGACGCCCATCGCCCCGGCGGCGTCGACGCCGGCGCCGGGTGCGATCGCGCCCCCGGCCGCGCCCGCGGGGACCGGCTCGTCGCCGGTGGTGCTCACCCAGAGCGCCGATCAGTCGGCGGGAAGCGATTCGGTCACGAAGAAGACCTGGTTCTGGGTGGCCGTCGGCGGCGGCGTCGCGGCCGCGGTGCTCGTGGGGCTGCTGATCGGGCTGAGCGGGACCGACCCCGCCAGCGCCAGCATCGGAAAGGTGAACGGAAATTGAAGCGTCTTGCCTGGTGGTTGTCGTCCGGACGTGCTCTGCCGATCGTGGCGCTCGCCGGGCTGGTGACAGCGGCCGGCTGTCGAAGCACGAACGCGTGCAACGCGGGGACCGTCCTCATCACCGTGACCTTCGACGCCACCACCGGCCCGGCTGACGCGATCGACGTCCAGGTGAGCGTCGATGGCGGCGCGCCCAAGACCACCTCGCTGCCGCACAACGCCGGCGATGCAAGTGGCTCGATCGAGGTCGACTTCCCGAGCGGGACCGGCTATCCGCAAGGCGAGCGCCTGGATGTCACGGTGGTGGCCCGAAAGGCGGGGGGCGTGCTCGGAACCGCGACCGCCAGCGTCGCGGTGTTGCCGAGCGGCTGTGGCACGCTCGCGCTCAGCTTCGGCGGGACGGGGCCCGATGGCGGCGCCGGGGCCGGCGGCAAGGGCGGTCAGGCGGGCGGTGGTGGCGCCACGGGCGGGCGCGACGCCGGCGCCTCGGATGCCGGCAGCGACGGCCCGATCACGACGTGCACCAGCGGCACCATCCGCTCCTGCGCGGCGGATGGCTATCTCGGCAACTGCGCCGGCGGCACCGAGACCTGTGCCGGGGGCAGGTGGAGCGCCTGCAGCATCTCACCGGCGGCCAAGGACAGCTGCGCCGCCAAGGGCGACGACGCGACCTGCAACGGCACACCGAACGAAGGATGTGCCTGCCTGGATGTCGACCCCGCGCGCTCCTGCAGCGCGGGCGGCGCGCTCGGGGCCTGCGCCGGCGGAACGCAGAGCTGCGCGGGAGGGAAGTGGGGCGCCTGCAGCATCGCGCCGGCGGCCAAGGACGACTGCACGGTCAAAGGGGACGACTCGAACTGCAACGGGGCGCCGAACGACGGCTGCCCGTGCGTCAACGGAGACACGCAGGCGTGCGGCCCGGCAGCGGTCGGGATCTGCAAGCCGGGGACGGCGACCTGCGCGGGCGGCGTCTGGGGAGCGTGCGTGGGCGCGGTCAACAAGGCGGCGCGTGACTGCACGTCGACGGCCGACAACGACTGCGACGGGCTGCCCGACAACACGATCGACGTGGTGTGCAAGTGCAGCGGCGCGACCGCGCAGGCCTGCAGCGCCCACCCGGGCAACGACGGCTACGGCCCCTGCACGGCCGGAAGGCAGAGCTGTGTCATCGCCGCCGACAAGACCTCCTCGACCTGGGGCGCCTGCTCGGGAGCGGTGGGCCCCGCGGCCGCCGACAGCTGCGTGAAAGGCGACGACAGCAACTGCAACGGCACGGCCAACGAAGGCTGCGCCTGTGTCAGCACCGACGCGCCGCGCTCGTGCGCCGCCGCCGGTGTGCTCGGGAACTGCGCCCAGGGAACCCAGACCTGCTCCACGGCGGGACAGTGGGGCGCCTGCAGCATCCAGCCGGCCTCCACGGACAGCTGCTCGGTGAAGGGGGACGACGCCACCTGCAACGGGAAGGCGAACGAAGGCTGCCCCTGCGTCAGCGGCGACACGCAAGCCTGCGGGCCGGCCGCGGTGGGGATCTGCAAGCCGGGGACGGCGACCTGCACGAACGGCGTCTGGGGGGCGTGCGTGGGCGCGGTCAACAAGGGGACGCGCGACTGCACCTCGTCGGCCGACAACGACTGTGACGGATTGCCGGACAACACGATCGATCTCGTGTGCACCTGCACCTCCGGCAAGACGCAGTCCTGCGGCGCCCACCCGGGGAAGGACGGCAACGGACCTTGCAAGGCCGGAACGCAGACCTGCGTGGTCGCGGCCGACAAGACCTCTTCGGGCTGGGGCGTCTGCGGCGGCTCGGTGGGGCCGGCGGCGTCCGACAGCTGCGTTCAGGGCAACGACAACAACTGCAGCGGGACCGCCAACGACGGCTGCCTCTGCATCAACGGCGTCACGACCAAGAAGTGCGGCTATTGCAGCGACGGCTCGCAGACCTGCGTCGACGGCACCGTCGGAAGCTACACGGCCTGCGCCGGGGCGACCGGACAGCCCTTCACCCCGCTGACCCTCCAGAACGGGTGGACGGGCGCGCCGTTCGGAACGGCCAACGTCGCCGCGGCGCTCGACTGCTCGGGCATCGTGCAGCTCAAAGGGGGGATGTCGACGACCGGCACCATCCTGCAGACCTTCACGCTCCCCTCCGGGCTCCGGCCTGCGGCGGACGTCTACTTGCCGGTCGACGGCGTCGATGCGACGAAGGTGCGCCTTTACATCGCGTCCAGCGGCCTGGCGTACGTCGTCGCGCAAGGCGGCACCGCGAGCGCGAGCAACGCGGAAAAGTTCACGTCGCTCGAAGGGGCTTCGTTCCCCGTGTCAACCAAGGGTTACGCGGCGGTGACGCTCCAGAACGGGTGGGCGCCCTACAGCAGCACGACCCGCGCGCCCGCAGTCGCGAACGTCGGGGGGATCATTCGCTTCCAGGGCGCGATCTCTGGCGGTTCGACGGGGGCGGCTTTCACGCTGCCCGCCGCGATGGCGCCCCCAGCGACCACCTACGTGACGGTCGATCTCGTGAACGGGGCGAAGGGGCGCCTCCTCATCCAGTCGAACGGCGTGGTGAACGTCGAGGCCCTGGCCGCGTTCTCCGACGCCCAGGGCTTCACGTCGCTCGAAGGGGCCTGGTTCGCGCTGTCGTCGAGCGGGTCTACCCCCTTGGCGCTCCAGAACGGGTGGTTGACGTACACCGGGACGCGCGCCCCCTCGGTCTCGGTCTCGAACGGGATCGTCCACTTCCAGGGCGCGATCTCCAGCAACGGCACGAACCTGATCCCCTTCACGCTGCCGGGTGGATTCCTGCCGGCCGCAAATGTCTACACGCCGGTCGACCTGTGCGGCGCGGCCAAAGGGCGCCTCGACATCGCACCGGACGGCACGCTCTTCATCGAGGCGGAGGGGGGCGTATCCACGAACGCCACCTGCTTCACCTCGCTCGAGGGCGTCTCCTTCGCCCAGTAGGCGAGGCCAAGATCGACGCCGAGGAGGCTCAGTTCCCCACGACGCGGCCGCGCGCGCGATCACCACGGCGATGATCCGGTCGCTCGAACGGGGCCTGGCGATCTCGCGCGGCCTACGAACGAGCGCGCCGGCTGATTTGACGTCCGCTCAGTTCGACGCCGCCGACAACGGTGAGCGACGCCGGAGCATCAGCGTGAGCAACCCCAACATCCAGGATGCTCGCTTGCGCCCGTCGTCGCGCAATTGGCACTTGTGACTCTGCCAGGAGGTGTATAACGCGACGCGCACCAAAGCACAACCTCAAGGAGACCCAATGACCAAGCTACGAATGACGGCAGTTGCACTGACCATGCTCGTTTCGTTTGCATCGGCCGCCAGCGCCGCCCCGACCTACGCGCCCCCGCCCCCGGCAACCCCCCACCTGAAGAGCTATCCCAACTGGGGCGCGCTCTGGTCGATTTGGGCGTACGGAACCCCGGCGGCCAACAACCCCGTCCTCGACACGACCGGCGCGAACTGCGCGGTTGGCCAGCCGGTGCCGGGGACCTTCTTCCTCGCCGGGACCTTCGACGGGTCGACCGTGATGCGGACCTGCACCACGCCGGTCGGAGACGCTTTTCTCATCCCGATCCTGAACGGCGTCGAGTTCGCGCAGCAGACGGATCCGCCGGAGCAGCGCACCGAGGCCTTCCTCCGTGGCGAGCTCGCCTGCTTCGACACGCCTCCGACGCTCTCGCTCACGGTCGACGGAGTGGCGCTTCCCAACCCGCAGAGCTACCTCGAGCACTCGGTGGTCTTCTCGCTCAATCTCCCGGCCGACAACGTCTTCGGCGTGCCCGCCCAGCTTCTCAGCCCCGCCGTGGACGCCGGCTACTACGCGTTCGTCGAGCCCCTCAGCGCCGGTAGCCACACCATCCACCTCACCGCGTTCTCGGCCGCCTGCGGCGGCGCGACCCAGGACACCACCTACAAGCTCATCGTCCAGGGCACCGTCGGGACGCCCCTCACCTGCTCGGGCAACCAGCAACTGACGCTCAACAACGCGGACATCCAGAGCACCGGAACCGCGCTCACCGTCTCGGGCAACTGCAACGTGACGATCAACAACAGCGTCCTCTTCGGAAGCACGTCGGCGATCGTCGTGCACGATCAGGGGCACGTGATTGTGAACACCAGCGTGGTCGGTGGTGGTCCAGGCGCGGGCGGCTTTGCGGTCACCGCCGACGGACACGGTCACGTGGAGCTGCGTAACTCCTCCGTGATCAGCCCGACCTCGGCGCTCGGCTTCTCCGTCATCAGCAACTCGGGCGGCAACACCGCCTTCTAGTTCCGTTGACATCGAGGCGCGCGATTGGCGCGCCTCGATGTCGCTCTCGAGTCAGCTCAGTCCCGAACGAGCAGGCCCGGCCTCTCGTCGGCCGCCGTGATGTGAGCGGGCTCCGTCCGGACGATAGGCCGGCCGCTCGCGCAGATAGAAGGCGGCGGTCGCACCCTTCGCCAGCAGCCCGATCACGGTCACCCCCGCCGTGACGACCAGCCGCACGCTGGTGAGATGCAGCGGGTAGATCGCGTTGACGAGCTCTCCACCGTCAACCCTCAATCAAGAGCGTCTCACGAACGCTAGGCCCTACTCAAGCCAGGCGCCCGTGCCCTCGGGGGTTCGGCGCGGCGAGGACGTGGACTCCGGGGTTCCCCCCGAGGATGAGCGCGGCGGCGCGCCGCCCCGCCTCCGCGATGTGAATGGCCGGCGGCGCGGGCGCGGTTTCCGCCCAGGTGCCGGGTCCCCAGAAGCGGCCGAAGCGCAGGATGACGACGTCGAGGCCCGAGGCAACGGCATTGCCCTCGAGCGCGGCGACGGCCGCGGCCGAATCGGCGCTTCCAGCGAAGGTGATGCTCTCGACGACCAGCCGCCGCGCCCCGCTGGCACGCGCCGCCGCGGTCACGAGCGGCCCACCTTCACGACGAATTCGACCGTTCGCGGGGCCCGGTCCGCCCGCCAGATCGGTGAGAAAATTGACGACCACGTCGGGCGCGCAGGCCCGCGCGACGCGCGCGAGCGCCCCCGCTTCGTAGACGTCGCAGAGCTCGGCGCGCGCGCCGAGCGCGGTGAGGCTCGCAAACCTGTCGGGGGCGCGTGTGGTGCCGGTGACGTCATGCCCGCCGAGGTGCGGCAGGGTGGCGCGCCCCAGCACGCCGGCGGCGCCGACGATCAGGATCCGCATCGCTGCAGCATCAGGCTGACGTCGAGGCGGTCGTCGAAGCTCTGGCGGCGGCCAGCGCCAGGCGCACGAGCTGACGGACGTTCAACGGGCACTCGACCGGGACCGGATCGCCGACCCAGCGCACGGCGGTGTACTCGTCGCACGCGGCGAGCTCGCGGGTGGGGACGTCGGCCACGAACGCGAAGTTCAGGTGCAGCCCCTTGCTGCCGGCCGGGTGCTCTTCGTAGCCGATGAGGCCGGCGGGCGTACCGTCCACACCCAGCCCCGGAGGGAAGCTCCCCTCGAGGCCGGTCTCTTCCCGCAGCTCGCGGCGGGCGGCCTCGAGCGGGGTCTCGCCCGCCTCGATCTCGCCCCCGACCGGGAGCCACAGATCGAGGCGCTTGTGACGCACGAGCAGGATCTCCCCGCCGTTTCGACAGAAGACCGCGACTGAAAACGCGCGCCGCTCCTCCAGAGTCGATCGCGTGAGCGGGGGCGCGGGACCCTTCCAGGGTCCCGAACTCATTTGTCGGTGAGGGCGGCCACGCCCGGGAGAACCTTGCCCTCGAGGAACTCGAGCGAGGCGCCGCCACCGGTCGAGACGTGCGAGACCTTGCTGGCCACGCCGGCCTTCTTCACCGCCGAGGCGGAGTCGCCGCCGCCGATGATGGTGGTCGCGCCGCCGGCGGTCGCCTTGGCCAGCGCCTCGGCGATGGCGATGGTCCCCTTGGCGGTGGCGTCGATCTCGAACACGCCGACGGGGCCGTTCCAGACGATGGTCTTGGCGGCGAGCAAGATCTCCGTGAAGGCGGCGACGGTCTCGGGGCCGGCGTCGACCGCCTCCCAGTCGGCCGGGATGGCGTTCTTGGCGACGGTCTTGAGCGCGCCGACGGTGCGGGCCTTGAAGTCGAGCTTGTCGGTCACCACGAAGTCGGTCCCCAGCACCAGCTTGCCGCCCGCCTCGGCGAGGAGGCTGCGGGCCAGCTCGAGCTTGTCGTTCTCCACGATCGACTTGCCGACCTCCAGCCCCTGCGCCTTGAGGAAGGTGTAGGTCATGCCGCCGCCGATCAGCAGCTTGTCGACGCGCGGCAGGAGGCTCTTGATGACGTCGATCTTGCTCGACACCTTGGAGCCGCCGATCACCGCCACGAACGGCCGCTTCGGGTTGCCGAGCGCGTCGCCGAGGTAGTCGAGCTCCTTCTTCATCAGGAAGCCGGACGCCGCCTGCGGCACGAAGCGCGTGATCCCCTCCGTCGAGGCGTGCGCGCGGTGAGCGCTGCCGAACGCGTCGTTCACGTAAAGGTCGGCCAGCGCCGCCAGCTTCTTGGCGAAGGCGGGATCGTTCTCCTCTTCCTCGGCGTGAAAGCGCAGGTTCTCCAGCAAGAGCACGCCGCCGGGCGCCAGCGCCGCCACCGCCTGCTCCGCGGCCGGGCCCACGCAGTCCTCGGCGAAGGCGACCGGCGCGCCGATCAGGGCGGCGGTCGCGTCGGCCACCGGGCGGAGACTCATCTCCGGGACGCGCTTTCCGTCGGGGCGCCCGAGATGCGACATCAGGATCACCTTGGCCCCCTGCTTGCGCAGGTACTGGATGGTGGGCAGCGACTCCTTGATGCGCTTGTCGCTCTCCACCTTGCCGTCCTTGAGGGGGACGTTGAAGTCGACGCGCACGATGACGCGCTTGCCAGCCGTGTTCAGGTCCTCGACGAACAGCTTCTTCCCGGTGCTCATGCCCAGGGATTTACCAGACTTCGCCTCGATTTGTCCCGGCGATTTGTCGACCCCGCGCCGACGGCGCCGGACGAGCGCCGAGGACAGTCGAAGGATGTGCGCTTACGGGGCTGCCGCGGCAGCCGCTTCGTCCACCCGGCGCGCAGCTTCCATGAGCAGCTGCATCGTCGGGACACCGAGCTCGTCGGCGAGCCCTTCGAGGTCCGTCTGCGTGAAGCTGAATCGGCCGCGCTCCAGGCCAAGGAGGTCGTAGACCGCCGACTTGTTGAGGCGCCGCGATCCCTCGATGCGGGCGCGCAGCACCCGACCGTGACGGAGCCAGAGCCGCCCGACTCGATTGTTCGGGCTGCTCGGGTCGTCCGCGACCACGATCAGCTCGCCCGATCGTCGTTCGAGATCGAGGAAGGTCAGCACGGTCGCCAGGCCGAACTGCTCGAGGCGACCGCGCAGGGCCGGTTCCAGCGATGAACCCGTTGATGCCATCGGGAAGAGTTGACCCCCCTTCCGTCCGAAGCGCAAAAAACTGTGTCGGTCGGGGCGCGAAGTCGTTGAATTCCCGCGTGGCCGAGCGTCAGGGAGGAGCCTCGCTCAGGGCCCGTGCCCGACGAAGGTCTTGAGTCGGACCCACTCACTCGACGCCTTGGCCCGAATGGAGGCCGCGACGCGCGCCGACCCGTGAGGGAGGTCGCGCGCCGAGAGCCACCCGAACGTGACGACGACCGCCGTCGCCACCAAAAGAAAGGCGATCAGCATCGGCGCGCGATGGCGCGGAACTCTATCGAAGCTGCGGAACCCCAGCTTGGGTGGAACCAGCGTCGGATCGTCGTGGGGGAGGTTCTCGAACCCGGTGGCCTCCAGCTCCTCCCCCCTGCGGAAGAATGCCTGGGTCATCGAGCCCAGGCGGAGCGTCGTGTGCTTGATTTTGGTGAGAAGCACAATCCTTCGACTCGGCTGCCGTACAACCTCTGAATTCGAGATCATGTGCGCTCCATGTGTTCCCGTCTGTCCCTGCCCGCTAGCGATCAAGCTTCTTGGCGGCACCGTGCTTGGCCGCACCCACCGCATACTTCGCCGCGCCGACCACACGATCGGCGAGACCTTCGGCTTCCAGCTTCTTGTTGCCCGAGACGATCCCCGCGACCTCTTTCATGCGACCCTTGACGTTCCGCCCCGCGCCACCCTTTTGATCTTTATTCATGTGGGCAAGGTGCTCACCTTAGGGAATCAGGCAAGGGCCGATGGCTTGTCGGCGCTCCCTTCCCGCGGAGGGACACGACTGCGGGGCGGCCGGACGCCCCGTCATGAAGGGGACGCCCGGCCGCGCGGCACGGATTCGGGTCAGGGCACCCGCGAGATGCCCTGGCGCACCGGCACGCTGGCCTTCACGGTCGGGGGCCCATCCCGGTGGCGCCACCCACACCCGTCGAGCCGCCGCCGGCTCCGGCCACGCCCCCGATCGCGCCGCCCACGCCAGGCGCGCCGCCCTTCCCGGTAAAACCGCCCGTGCCCATCGGGCTGCCCATGCCGCCCGCTCCACCCGAGCCGGTCGTCGGCGGGGGCGGCTCGTTCGGGCAGACGATCGGCCGGAGGTCATCGGCCCGTCGACCGAGGTCGTTGAAG
This sequence comes from uncultured Pseudomonadota bacterium, assembly GCA_963819375.1. Taxonomy (GTDB): domain Bacteria; phylum Myxococcota_A; class Polyangia; order Fen-1088; family Fen-1088; genus JADGRB01. The sequence goes on from CAWFVU010000003.1 coordinate 315,820, forward strand.
GTCCGCTGGACGCCTTCGAAGCGGTCGAACACCGTGGTCCCGGTCAAGAAGCCGGACAGCGTCGCCTCGTTGCCCGGGAACCGGGGCGTGATCTGTAGGAAGATCACTCCGGCCTCCTGCGAATGGCAGCCGTTGCAGGTGTTGACCGCGAGGTTGAACCGGGCCTCGAGGTTGTTGATGCCGGGGGCGTTCCACTGGGTGAAGGCGTCGTTGAAGACCGCGCCGGCCAGGAAGGGGCTCCCCTGGAACTGGTCCGGTATCGTGTGGGTGTCACCGACCGTCTCGGCGAGGATCGCCGCTTCGTTGGTGTTGATGAACGACGCCAGCGTGGCGCTGTTGTTGAAACTGAGATCGGGCGTCAGCCTGATCCCCGTCGGCATGAGGCGCCCGGTGTCGGCCGACAGCGCGAACTCCCGCATCTGCCACAGGCCGTTGGTCCCGAAGTCGATCTCGTTGGTGCGAACCGTGTTGATCGCGTTGCCGTTGGGGTGGTCCGGCCGGGCCCCGCGCCCCGCGAATCGTTCGGTGATGGCCTGCAGCGCGACGTTGTAGTCCTCCGAGGGGAAGGTCATTCCCCCCAGCGCGTGCCAGGCGTTGGCCCACCCGAGGACGTCCGCGTCCGTCGCCGCCGGCAGCTTGTACTCGAGGATCAGCGTCGCCTGCAGCGGGAACGGGTTCCCTGGGGTGTGGAATGCGAACACGAACCGCCCCTCGCCCGCGTCGCCGTTGGCCAGATTGCGCAGGTCGAAGCGGTTGACGATCGCCTGCAGGGTGAGCGGCGCCTGGGACAGGTCGAGCGCCCCATCGGCCGTTCGCGGCCAGTTCTGTAGAATCTGGCTCTGCATCCCCGGCCGCGCGTCGACCGTGAACCCGCTGACGGTCTCGGAGCTGCCGAAGGTGTTCAGCATCGCCTCGACCATCGCCGGCGCGTCGGCCGGCGTCGGCGCCATGTTCTCCATCAGGTGCTTGAACGTCCAGACGCCCGTGCGCGGATCGCTCGGATCGGCGGTGAAGGCCGTGCGGACGGGATCGTCGACCACGGAGGTGGTGGTGATCATGAGCTCCCGGGCCTTGCTCACCCGGCAGCCGGAGGCGACGAAGTTGAAGTCGACGCTGCCGAACACGTTGGTGAAGGGCGGGCTCTCCTGGAACACGACGAACGGGACAGGAAAGGTGCCGGAGTCGAGGTCGTCGGAACCGGTCACGTTCATGGCCACGTGCGTGGTCGTCCCCGCGGGCACCTGCGGGACGAACTGGAAGCCGGGATCGACGGACAGCCCCTGCGTGAAGCCGTTCTGCTCGAAGAAGAAGTCGGACGGGCCGCAGGCGGCGGAGTCGTTGTTGCTGATGGCGATGTCGAACGACGCCGGCACACCGGAGGTCGTCGGCGCGCTGGAAGGCGGCGTGGCCGCGACCGTGAAGGGATGGTGCAGACAGGTGAGCGCGAACACCTCGCTGGCCGAGAGGGCCCGGGCGTCGAAGAAGGCCTCGTCGATGAGCCCCGCGAAGAGACGCTTGCTCCCGTCGTTGCCCATGAGGAGCGGACCGGCGGCGGGGGCGACGGAACCGAGGGCCCGACTCTTCGCCACCTCATTGCCATTGAGATAGATCCGCAGCCAGGTCCCGTCATAGGTCGCGCCGACGTGGGCCCAGGTATTCGCCTTTACTTTGCCGGGAGCAATCACGGTTGCAGCCTTACCATTTCCAAGGTTGACGACGAATTGGTACTTGCCGCCGTTGAGCACCAACGCGAACGCGCTGCTGGTTCCGTCGTCTCGTTTCCGGAACAGTGTGCGGGTCTGGCTCACCGAGCCGGGATTGAACCAGCCGGCGACGGTGACGCCGGTGTCGAAGCTGAAGTTGGGCTGATCGGGGACATAGACGATGTCGTTGTCCTTGTCCGCCAGGGACACAGCCTGCTGGGAGATCCCCGTCGCACAGGCGACGCTCACCGCGCGAAAGGCGGTGTTGCCGTTGGGACCACTGTCGAAGAGGTTCGTGCGAGCTGGATTACAGTCGTCGAAGCTCCATTGTCCGAGGGGGCTGGAGAAATTGGGCATCCCGCCGAAGCCGCCGGTCCCGCCGCCGTCAAAACCGGGGCTGCCGCCGGTCCCACCGTCGACGATCATGCCCTTTCCGCCGGTTCCGCTGCCGCTCCCGCCGGAGCCGGTCATCACGCCCGCGTCGCCCGCTGGAATCCCGCCGGTGCCGGTACCGCCTCTCCCGGCGATCCCGCCAGTCCTGCCGGCACTCCCGGTCATCACGCCCCCGTCGCTGGCGGTCACCGCGCCGACCGTCACCGTCGTGAGCGGTTCGTCGTGGAGCAGCGCCAGGAGCTCGTCACCATTGCTGTTGTCGTTCGATTGGCAGCCGGCGCCCGCAACGAGCGTCAGGCCCCCGAGAGCCACCACTACGCTGCGGATCCTTCCGCGTACCCATCCTCGTCCCGTCATATGACTCTCCTTGATAGATGTCTGAGAGGCGCTTCTTGCAAACGCCGCCGCGTCGTCTCGAGCAAACGCCGTGCCGCATCTCGTTATGCCGAAACACTGATGCTTGCCCACTGGCAACCGTTGAGCCGTCGAATAACCACGACAGGAATGTCCGAATTCTGACGAACGTTGAACGCGATCCATTCGCAAACCTAGTCGCCGACGAACGGCCAACTCAGGTCACAATTCGTTGCAATTGATTGCAACGAACTGGTGTCAGTGAAGGCGTAGTCTCCAACACAAGATCCGATCGGCGAAACCGGGCGCTCATTCACGGTGCGATCACACGCCGCGCTGCTGCTGGTGCCGAAGTCATCGTCGGCAGATCGGAGCCAGCCGCCGCCGGGAGATCAACGGCAAGACACCCGCTTCTTCCCCGCGGATTCGGTCCATTGACTTCGCCACGGCCCCACGCGAACCTCGCGTTCGACTCGCGCTCGCTCGTTCATGTCCGGCCTCTATTCAGCCCTGTTCTCGATGGCGTTCACGTCGGTCGCGTGGTTCGCCAAGATCGGGACCGTCATGGGCGCGCTCCTCGGCGCCCTGCTCGCTTACCTGCCGATCGCGCGCGTCCTGCGCGCGGAGGGCGCGGTTCCGCAGCGGGCCGCCGTGCGGCGGACGGCCGCCGTCTGCTGCCTCGTCTGGGGGCTGGTGCTGCCTCCGGTCTTTGCGACGGCGGGGCTCGTGTGGGGGCTGTCGCACGGGCTCGGCAACGTCGTCGAAGGACCGCTGTCGACCACGGTCCGGGCGACCGTCGACACCTGGATGAGCCGCGCCAATGGTCTGCGGAACAGCGTCCTCGGACGGTACCCGCTGGCGAAGCGGCTCTCCGAGAGCGAGCTGGCGGCGGTGATGCGCGCGACCCCGCAGTGGATCTCCGAGGTGTTTGGCCACACCGAGGTCGCTGCGCTCCAGGAGAGGGCGGAGGATGCGTTGATTCCCGCGCCGGTGATCTCCTTCATGCGCGGTGAATTCGAGGCGGTGGCGGCCGGCCACCACCACCGGGACTGGCTGACGCCCACCCTCGAGCGCCTCCGCGCGCGGGCCCGCGGCGCGAGTGCCGACTGGCCGACGCTGCAAGAGACGATCGAGTCGATGGTGGCGCCGTCGGCCTTTCAGGGCGCGGCGAGCTCCATCCGCACGCGCGCCTGGCACTACATCTGGAGGATGGTGTTTCGTGCTCTGTTGCTCTCGGTGATGCTGGCGGGCGCTCTGCGGTTGCTCTGGCGGCTCCCCGCGGCCGCGCCGGTCCCCGCGCCCGTGCCCATGCCGAAGGAGACGCCGGACCCACCCGCCGACGAGAACCGCGGTGGCTGACGGCGATCCGACGTCGCCGACGCTGCCGACGTCAGCCAGTTCGCCGACAACCCCGAGGTCGCCGGCATCGCCGAGGTCGCCCAGTTCGCCGTTCTCCGTCGGCGCGGCCGTCGCCACGATCTCGAAGCCGCTCACCTTCCTGCGGGCGTTCGTGGCGCAATACGCCCCCTGGGTCTCGCTGGGGATCGGTCTGCTGTCGCGCGTCCTCAACAAGCACGACATCCAGTTCGCGCCCAAGGCGGTGGCGCTGCTCGTCGTCGCCTGGACGTTGCCGGCCATCGTGGCGCGCCTGATGCCGGACCCGCCCCCCGGCGCCACCGAGCCGCGCTGGCGGCGCGCGATCCGCACCGTCGGAGCCCCCTTCGCGGTGGTGGTCCTCTACAAGAACATCCTCTTCTTCCTGGTGCCGATTCTGGTTCGGCGCCGCGCACTTCCCCTCCCTCAACATGGGCGTGCCGCTGCTCCTGGCGGCGATGGCGCTCGGGACCTGCTTCGCCTCTCAGTACCAGCGCCGCATCATCGAGCACCCGGTCCGCCGCGTGCTCTGGTCCGCCGTGGTGCTGTTCGCGGCGCTGGTGCCGGCGCTGGAGGTCATGGCGTTCGCCTCGCCGCGCGCGTCGCTGTTCATCGCGGCGCTGCTGTCGGCCGCGGTGGCGACGGCGGCGCTCCGCAGCGACGGGGAGAGCATCCTCAGTCGTCGCGCGCTGGGCGGGATCCTGGCCGGGGCCGTTCCGGTGGCGGCGCTGGTCGTCCTGGCGGCGCCGCTGCTCCCGCCGGTGCCCGCTGCCTGTCTCGACAAGGGCGCCGGCACGGCCATCGTGGGTCGCAACCTGGTGGATCGCTCCGACGCCTTCCCGCGCGGCACCCACCGCGTCTATGCCTGGTTCGCCGTCTCGCTCCCCGCCCGTTACCGGCAGCAGGTGATCTTCAAGTGGTTCCACGACGGGACCGCCGTCGGCGAGCCGAGCGTCACCAACATCGAAGGTGGTCGCTCCGGCGGCTACCGAACGGCCACCTCCAAGGTTTCGCCGGCACCCGGCCACTGGCGCGCCGACCTGCTCAACGAGGCGGGCCAACTGGTCAGTCGAGTCGCCTTCGACGTTCTGCCGTAGCGTCAGCTTCCTGACCGACGCAACGCAAGGCCAAAGGGGTGTTTGTTGTTGATTGGCCAATGGCCGCGCGCGCGGTTTCGTGTACCGTCGATCCCCCCCCTTCGCGAGGAGAGACCGCATGCCCAACGTCCCCCGTTCGCTGTTCGCAGCAGTCGCCCTGGTCTGGTTCTCGACCGCCGGTTGCGGCGTCGACAGCTCGGACGACGCCACCACCGCGACCGAGGGCGCCGTCTCCGCCACCTCGGCGACTCAATCGTTCCTGGTCTTGTTCTCGGGCGGAGCGATCCCCGCCAATGCGGACGCGCTGGTGACCGCCGCGGGCGGGACGATCGCCGCCCGCTACACCAACGTCGGCGCCGTGCTCGCCCGCTCGGGGAGCGCCTCGTTCGCCTCTTCGCTGCGAGCGACCTCCGGCGTCGACGCCGTGGGCGCAGTCAACGCGGTCCACAGCTCGCTCAGCCCGCTGATGGTCAAGACCGGGCACCGCCCGCCCCACAATCCGGCGCCCGGGCCCGGGGATCCGCTGTCGTTTCGCCAGTGGGACATGGATCAGATCCACGCCCCGCAGGCCCACAAGATCTCGACCGGCAGCAAGTCGGTGCTCGTCGGCTTCCTCGACTCGGGCGTCGACGTGACCCACCCCGACCTCGTCGGCCAGGTCAACGCCTCTGCCAGCGCCTCCTGCCTGGGCGGCGTCGTCAACACCTCGCCCGCGGTCTGGGCCAACGACATCATCGGGCACGGCACGTTCGGCGCCGGGATTGTCGCGGCGGCCAAGAACGGCATCGGCACGGTGGGCGTCGCCCCGGGCGTCAGGGTGAGCATGGTCAAGGTCGCGGTCGACGACGTCAACGATCCCAACTTCGGGCTGGTCTTCCCAGACGCCGTCGTGTGCGGCATCGACTGGGCGATCGCGCACAACGTGGACGTGCTCAACGCCAGCCTCACGATCGATCCGTTCACCGCGCCGATCGACGACATCTTCTGCAGCGATCAGCCCGACCGGGCGGCCATCGTGCAGATCGTGCGCACCGCGATCCTGAAGGCGGCCGCCAAGAAGCTCACGGTCGTGGCCGCGAGCGGAAACTTCTTCGAGGACCTGGCGAATCTGCCGGGGTCGAAACCGGGGGTTCAATGCAAGGTCCTGCCTGTTTCGCTCCCCAAGGTCATCGGCGTGAGCGCCATCGGCTACACCCAGAAGCTGTCGTGGTACTCGGACTACGGCTTCGGCGGGATCGACCTGACCGCGCCCGGCGGCGACAGTCTGATTGCCGACCCGCTGGTCACCGACACCACCGCCTCGGGCCAGATCCTGTCGACCATCCCGGCGGGGAGCCTCTTTTACCAGGGCGCGGCCGACTACGACGGGCAGGTCCAGGACTGCTCCTCGGGAACCTGCGCGACCTACGCGTACATCCAGGGGACGTCCGAGTCCGCGCCGCATGTGGCGGGGGTCGCCGCGCTGGTCATCAGCCGCTTCGGCAAGCTGTCGCCCGATGCGCTGCTCGCGAAGCTGAGCCTCGCAGCGACGCCGCTCGCCTGCCCGCCGAGCCCCTACGATCCCGGCCAGACGGGCCAGCCCGCGACCTGCAGGGGGCCCGCTTTCTACAACAACTTCTACGGCGCCGGGGAAGTCGACGCGCTGGCCGTCCTGCGGTAGCGCCTCGATCGCTCCCCTGGCTGCTTCGAGTTGAAGCGGCTCAGGGGAGCTCGCCGAGGGCGATTCCCGTGAGGTTCCCCGCCATCGGGATGAGGCTTTCGTTCTGGGTACCGTCGAGGTTCACCCGGCCGAGCGCCCCGTTCGAGCCCGACGTGTAGTAGACCTTACCGCGCGGAAGATCGAGCGCGACGCCGATCGCCACCGCCACGTTGGAGACCAGGATCTGTCGGTCCCTACGGGTCGCGGCGGTGGCCCCGGAGGGGATCTCGATCGGGGCGCGGCTGACGGTGTTGTCGGCGCGATCGGTCCAGTAGATGTAGCCCGCCGCCAGATCCAGATCGATGTCGATCGGCTCGGGGAGGAGGTCGTAGAGGATCTCGATGTCGGTGCGCGTGACCGAGGTCTGTCCGGCCGGCATCGCGATGTGCGCGCGCCGCAGCGTTCCGACATGCCCGTCGGCCGGTCCCTTCTGCGACCAGTAGAAGAACCCGCGGGCGAGATCGAGGGCGATTCCCACGCACCACCGGGAGTTGTCCGTTCGATCCGTGTCGGTCTGCCCGGTCGTCACCAGCGCCTCGATGCTCGAGCCGTCGAGGTTGGCGCGCATGACGCGCATTCCTTCGCGATCGGACCAGTACATCTTGCCGCCGGCGAGATCGAGCTTCATCTGCTTGGGGGTGTAGGTCCCTCCGGCGGGGACGAGCGTCTTGACGTTCGTGCCGTCCAGATTGGACCGCATGACGAATCCATCGTTGGCCGCGGGGACGCCCATTCCGGTCCAGTAGACGTGCCCCCCAGCGACGTCGACCGCGACGCCGTCCGGCCCCTGCCCCGCCGACGCTACCAACACGCGGGCCACGGGATTCTGCGCGCTGGCCGTCAGCACGCGCCCGCCGGTCACATCCAGGTAGAACATGCTCAGCTTCGCCAGCGAAGCGCGTCGCCGCGTCGGAACCAGAATCGCTCCGGGCGTCGGTTGTGGCGCCACCGTCCTGTGCGTGGGTCGTGCCGCCCGCGTCCGCCGGAGCGCCCGCGTCGCGGCGACCGGCTGCGCCTCCCGCGCCCGCCTGGGTGCCGCCGCCGCTTCCCCCGGCCCCGCCCGTGCTCGCCGAGGTCATGCGAGGCGTCCCGGATCCGCAGGCGGACAGAGCTGCGCACAGCAGAGCTGCCGGCAACGCAGGACGCCACGCGATCCTCAAGACAGGCCTCTCTCCTTTAATGGAGACCGGCGGGGCCAACCTTCACTCGGTCGCCGTCGGCCGCGAGCGACGACTTCGGCCGGCCAGCGTCGCGGCGGCCGCGGCACCGAACAGCGCGATTCCAATCAGATTCATCGCCAGGTCGCCGAGGTCGAAGGTCCGTGTCGGAAGGGCGCGCTGCGACAGCTCTTCGAGCGTCGCGGCGACGATGAGGCAAATCAAAAACGGCCGGCGGCGAGCGCGACCAAAGAGCGCGACGCCGAAGAACGAGAGCCCGCCGTAGAGGACCAGGTGGCCCACCTTGTCGAGAGGTGAGCGCTGAAACAGCGCCACGGGGAAATGTCCCGTCGTCGCGCGCAGCGAAGCGCTGATGATGAGGGCGAGTTGCGGAAAAAAGAGCCAAGCCCAGACCGGTCTTTGTTCGTTCATGCGGCCATCATGCGGTCCTGCCCTTTCGGCTGGACCGACCAGGGGCACGAGCGGTCACCTTCCGTGCGCCAGCGGTCGCCCACGGGCCCTGGACGGTCCGGTGCCTAGCGCAGGCCGAGCAGCTTGCGAAGATCGCGCGCGGCCTGGCGCGAGACCTCGACCGAGTGGCCGCCGCTGGTCTCGGCGACGAACCCGCCCACTTCGTTGGGGAGAAGGCGGACGATGTGCTTCAAGTTGACGAGCGCGCGCCGGTGTACACGGACGAAGGCAGGCGGCGGCAACCGCGCTTCGATCTCCTGCAGCGACAACGCGCTCAGGTAGGCCTGTCCCGAGGCGTAGACCGTCACCAGCTCGTCGGCGAGCTGCGCGTGGGTGACGTCGCGCGGGTCGACCAGAACGATCCCGTTCCGCGTCGGCAGGGCCAGGCGATCCACGGCCACGGCCAGCGCGACGCCGCTGGGCAGCGCCGCAGCGTCCGGACTGGCCGTCGCCAGGCGCTGCCGCGCGCGTTCGAGAGCCTTCCGCAGGCGCCCGCCGTCGATCGGCTTGAGCACGTAGTCGACGGCGCCGACGTCGAACGCCGACACCGCGTGCGCCGCGTGCGCCGTGCAGAAGATGACGAGCGGCGCAGGGGCTGGAAAGAGCTGAAGCGCTTCCAGCCCCGAGAGCTCGGGCATCTGGATGTCGAGCAGCACGACATCCACCTCGCCGCCGCGAACAGCGGTCAGAACCTCCTGGGCGTCACCACACTCTCCCGCCATGACGACGTCGGGCATGGCGCCGAGGAGCCGAACGAGGCGCTTGCGCGCGATCGCCTCGTCGTCGGCGACCAGCACGCGCAGGGGGGCCGCGCTCATGACCGCTCCCGCTCCGGTTCCCGCTTCCATTCCTCTTGAGGCGCGAGGCCCGTCGGAAAGCTCACCTCGGCCACCGTGTGCGTTCCGGAGGTGGCGATCCGGAAGGTGGCGCGTCCGTCGTAGGCCAACGCCAGCCGGCGTTCGACCATCGCCAGCCCGAGCCCACCCACGCGCCGCCCGCTGAAGACGCCATCGTTTTCGAGGCGCACGATCACCTGGCCAGCCGGGGCGCTCTCGACCGCGAGCACGACGTCGCCGCCGTGCCCCGCCGTCACGCCGTGCTTCACCGCGTTGTCGGCCAGCGGGAGAAAAAGCATCGGGGGGACGGAGACCTCGGGAAGCGGCTCGGGGAAGCGCTGGACGAAGCTGATGCGCTGGGGATCGCGCAGGCCGTGCAACGCGAACAGCGTACCGACGAGCCCCATCTCCTCGCGCAGAGACCAGCTCGGAGCGTGGACACCCTCGAGCACCGTACGGAGCATGGCTGACAGCTGCAGCACCGCGCGCTCGGCGACCTCTCCGTCATCGCGGCACCACTCGGCGATGGCGTTGAGGGTGTTGAAAAGGAAGTGGGGGTCGAGGTGCGAGCGCAACGCCAGGAGCTGGGCGCGCTCGGCCTCGCGCGCCAACGCCCCCGCGCGCGCCTCCGAGCGTTCGAGGCTGCGCTCGAGCCAGATGTCGCGGCCGAGGCCCCACCCGCCGACGAGGAACAGCGCCAGACAGACGATGACGCTCGAGGGCGCCGTGAGGAGCGTGCGTCCGATGCCGAAGAGACGCGGGACCACCACCCCCACCGGGAGCACCACGCCTGCGCCGATCGCGCCGTAAAGGATCAGCCGGACGCCGCCGTGGCGAAGGTCGAGGCCATCCGGGAAGAGGACGCGCCACGACACAGGCGCCACGACGACGAAGAGCAGGCACATGAGCGCCCCGAGCGGCACGGCCAGCGGATCGGCGCTGAAGCTCGCCTGCGCGGCGACGAGCGCCGCCGAGACGAGCAGGAGCGCGATGAGCCGGCGCGTCTTCAGCAGCGCGCGGAGCGTCGCCCGGATGATCGAGGGCTCGGGCTCCTGCTGCGGTTCGAAGGTGCGCATGGCGACAAGCCGCGTTCGAGTATCGCATCCGCTGTCGCGGTTTTCACCATCGCAGGCGACCGCTCACCGACGCCTTTCGACCGTTCGCCAACGTCACCGCCCGGCGGAACGCGGCGAGGTGTTTGTTTGAGTCGTGGAGGTCACCATGTCCCTAACCGCCGCGCTCCCGTTTCTCTCCCCGCCCGTTCCAGCGCTGCCGCGCAGCTCGTCCTGGTCTCGCTGGAGGGCGCACTTCGAACGCAATCGACACCGTCCGCTCCCACCGACCGCCGAGGCGGTCGACCTGCCGCCCACCGTCGCGTCGGTGCTCGCCCGGTCGCTGGCTCGCTTCCAGATTGGTGAAACGGGAGAAGGCCGCATCGTCGGCGCCGTCGCCCGAAGCCGAATGGTCGGGGTCGACGACGACTATCGACGCGCGCTCGCCCTCTTCATCGCGGAGGAGGGGCGCCACGCCCACATCTTGGCCGGCCTGGTGCGCGCGCTCGGTGGCGAGCTGCTGACCGCCACCTGGACAGAGCGCATTTTCGTGGCGGTCCGGCGCCTCGCCGGGATCCGCTGCAAGCTCCTCGTGATGTTCGCCGCCGAGGTCGTCGGTGCCGGGTTCTACCGCGCGCTCGCGGAACGTCTGCCTCCAGGGGCCACGCGCTCGGCGCTCGACCAGATCGCGGGCGACGAACAGGACCACCTCCGTTTCCACCGGCACTTCTTCGCCATCGAGGCCCGGGGCGGCTGGCGCCGCCTCCTGTTCCTGGCGGCCTGGTTCCCCCTCGCCCATACCGCTTCGCTGGTGGTCTGGTGGGACCACCGCCAAACCCTCCGCGCGCTGGCGATCCCGCGGCAGGAGATCGCCGCTCGCCTCCGCGCGCTCGTTCTGGAGGGGGCGCGATGACTCCCTTTCCGCGCCACGTCGCCGTCATCATGGATGGCAACGGGCGCTGGGCGACGGAACGCGGGTTGCCGCGCGGCGAAGGCCACCGGCGCGGCGCGGAGGCCGTCCGGCGCGTGGTGCGTGCGGCGCACGAGCTCGGCGTGCGGGCGCTGACGCTGTACGCGTTCTCGGTGCAGAACTGGGAGCGACCGCGTTCAGAGGTCGGTCACCTCATGCGTCTCCTCTCCACCTTCGTGACCGACGAGACGCCGGAGCTCCTGGCGCGCGGCATCCGGGTGGTCACGATCGGCGACCTGCGGCGCCTCCCTGCATTTGCCCGCGCGCCGCTCGCAGCGCTGGTGGTGGCCTCGGCGCGGAACCAGGCGATGACCCTCTGCCTGGCCCTCTCGTACGGCGGCCGCGAGGCGCTCGTCGCGGCCGCGCGCGCCTTGGCGGCGGAGGTGGCCAGCGGCCGTCTACGACCCGAGGAGGTCGACGAGCGGCAGGTCGCGGCGCGGCTCGACACCAGCGCGCTGCCACCGCTCGACCTCCTCATCCGAACCTCGGGTGAGCAGCGCCTTTCGAACTTTCTGCTCTGGGAGGCCGCGTACGCCGAGCTTCATTTCACGCCGGTCCTCTGGCCCGACTTCGGGCGCGAGACGCTCGAAGTCGCCCTCGCCGACTTCGAGCGCCGCCAGCGCCGCTTCGGCCTGACGGGGGCTCAAGTGGAGGCGAGGCTGGCGCGGGGCTGACCGAGGAGGGGAGCGAGCGAGCGAGCGCCCGCCGACGACTGGAAAGCTCAGCCTAGGTCGTCGGCTTCGTCGCGGGCGGCGAGGCCGGCGAGACGGCCCGCTTCGTGGCGGCGAGCTTGACGGCGGACGAGGGCTTTGCCGCAGCGGCGCGGGCAGCCTTGCCTTCCGGCGAGTTGTACGCGCTGCGGTAGGCGTGACGGAGGCGGCGATGCGTGGCCTGGGCGGCGGTGGTGGGTCGGTTGCGCTTGCTCATGGCGCGGGACCTTACCAGTTTCCGTCCGACCTGGCACGCCGGCATGGTCCCGGCCGCGTTACAGGTTGGGCTCGACGCGCTGACCGATCATGGAGGCGAGCGTGCTCAGCGTCCCGCTGAAGTTGGGGTCGCAGACCGATCCGAGCACGCCGTTGGGAAAGGCGTTGATGAACTGGGTGATGCGGACGGCCGGATCACCGAAGGTTCCGTCGGTCGGATGCTGCGTCGCCGCCGGGTTGACGTCATCGAAGCTGACGGGCCCGCAGGAGTGCATGATGGTCGGCCAGAGCTCGTCCGGCTGGGTGTTCTGCCCCCCCACCTCGGGCCTCCAGGCCACGGTGTAGGGCGCGGTCGGGGCGGCGATGGCGGCGACCAGGATCTGGTTGTCCGGATCGGTCTTCAGCGCCTTGATGTCGTTCACGAACTGCGAGACCGGCGTCAGCGCGCTGGTCCCCGCTTCGTTGTCTTCGCAGTTCGCGAGATCGAGCGTGGGTGCCGTCGCCGTCCCCTGCGCGTCGCTGGGCGGGGTGAGCGGCGGGGTGAGGTACGCCGTCGGGCTCGCCGCGTGGGGATCCTGACAGAGGTGCCCGCCGCGCGGACCGCCGTTGCACCGGTAGTTGGCGATCGGACCGTCGGGGTTGGCGATGTTCTGCAGAAACCCGTTCAGCGAATAGATCGTCGTGTTGGCCGGCGCCGAACAGTCGTCCTCGTTGGTGAGCATCAGGATGACGAGGTAGGCCTCCGGGCGGAGAAAGCCGGCGTTCTGGCTGGGGGCGGAGCCGAGGCCATCGGCGCCGAGAGCGCGATCGATCGAGGCGAGCTGGTGCTCGAGCCCGCAGCCCGTGTCTCCGAGCAGCGCGATGCACTGGACCACGTTTGCCAAGGGGTCGGTGTAGTTCGGCGTCATGTCCGCATCGGAGATGAACGTGTCGCCGGCGGTCAGTGTGGTGCTCGTGCAGGTGCCGCGCGGCGCCGACTGGAATTCCCCCTGGTCGCCGCGCATGGTGCAGCCGATCGAGCTCGTCGAGTCGCCTGGCGCTCCCATGTCCGACGAGACGAAGGCCAGGTGCAGGCTGGGGGGCACGGCGAGGTTCTGCAGCGCTGCGATGAACGACGGGAGCTGGTCGTAGAGCTTCTCCTGCATCGTCCTCATCGAGGACGAGTCGTCGATCATCATGAGGATGTCGACCTCGTTGTTGACCTTGCCGCCGACCGGTGTTCCCCCCGCGCCGGCGCCGCCGCCGGTCGCGCCGGCGCCGCCGGAGCCTGCGAGGCCCGTGCCGCCGGTCGATGCTCCAGCGCCTCCAGAATCTCCAGCGCCGCTGAGCGATTCGCTTCCGTTGCAGCCGGCCGCGACCGCGATCGTCGCGCAAACCGCGAGCCGCCGATGCCAAATCCCCAAAGCCAATCTATGAGCCATCGAATCCTCCACGCCAACACACAGGTTTGCTCAATTAGATCACGTTCGGCTCCGTTGGTCCAGGTTGGGCCCGACGTTGACGCCGGCCAGGGGCGGACCCTCGCCTCTCAGGACCTTCTGAACGGTATTGGCCAGCGCCTCCATGCCGTACGGCTTGCCGAGCCAGGTGAGGTCCTTCTGGACGGCCAGCTCCGCCCGCTCGATCGGCGCGTGGCCGCTCGCGACGATGACCTTCTGGGCAGGGAACAGGCGATGGATCTGTTCGATGATCTGCAGACCGTCGAGCGCCTCGCCCATCACCATGTCCATGATGACCAGATCGAAGGGGCTCTGGCCGGAGGCCGCCGCCCGGCTGAAGAGCTCGTAGGCGTCGAGGCCGCTCTCCATCACCTCGACCTCGTACCCGAGGCTCGTGAGCACGCGCCGGCCGGTCCGCAGCTGGATCGGCTCGTCGTCGACGATCAGGATGCGCGCGCTCCCGCGCGGCGCGGCCGCCACGCTCTCCGTTCGCGCCGGACCGTCGACGAGGGGAAGGTACAGGGAGATGGTCGTTCCGAGGCCCGGGGCACTGACGACGTCGATGAATCCCTCGTGTTCCTTGACCACGCCGTGGACGATGGCCAGTCCCAGCCCCGACCCCGAGGTCTCGTTCACGCGCTTCTTGGTGAAGAAGGGTTCGAACACCCGGCTCAGCTCCTGGGGCCCGATGCCGCAGCCGTCGTCGGAGACGGAGAGGGTCGCGTAACGGCCGGCCGGAATGATCTCGTAGCCCGCCCGCGGCGCGGGGAGGTCGACGTCGGCGGTCTTGATGACGACCTTGGCGCTCTTGCCGACGACGTCGCCGTTCCCGGCGACCGCGTCGACCGCGTTGCGAATCAGGTTGTCGACCGCCCGTGCCAGCTGCGACTCCGATCCACGGACGCAGAGCGGCGTCGTGCTGAGCTCGGCCAGCATGTCGACGCGGGCCTTTCCTTCACCAACGAAACGCAGGGAGCCGTTGGCCCAGCACGAGTTCACCACCTGGTTGAGGTCGAGGTTCTCCTTGGCCGTTCGTCCCTGGCGTCCGAGCGTGAGGAGGTCCTTGATGGTCTGGGCCGCGCGGAGAGCGGCCACCTTGATCGCCTCGACATCGGCGCGCAGCTCGCGGTGGGGCAACGTCTGTTCCGGCCGCTCGCAGAGCTGGGCGAGGATGACGTCCGGCAGGGCGACCAGCGGCCCGAGCGCGTTGTTGAGATCGTGCGCCACGCCGCCGGCGAGAACGCTCAGCGCCTCCATTCGCTTCGTCGCGGCCAGTCGCTCCTGGACGCTGCGCTCGTGCAGCATGCTCGTCTGAACGAGCTCCTCCCGCAGGCGAATGCTCTTGAGCGCCGCCGCGATCTCGTTGCGAAACGCCTCGTAACCGTTGTTCCCATCGGCATAGCTGAACGCGATCACGCCGAGCAGTTGATTTTCGAACGCCAGCGGCAGGACGAGGAGGCTCTCGCGCCGGTCGTCGGTCAGCGCGCCCGGCGGCACCAGCTGGCTGGCGGGGTAGTCCCCGTCGTCGCTCTCCAGGAGCCGGCCGTCCCGCAGGCACATCGCCAATCGCAACACCTCCCGGGCGTCGCCGGCCACGCACGCCAGATACGCCGTGTGGACACCGGCGCTGGGGAGGCCCTTGACCAGCGCGCCTCGCAGCGACGCCAGGTCGAAGGCGATGGAGGCCTGTTCACCGACCCCGAGCAGGCGCAGGTAGTTCTCATCCAACAACAGCCGGTGCTGCATCTGGCTGGTGGTGGTGGAGAGCGCGACCAGTTTGAGCCCATCGAAGAGGACACGCTCGACGGGCAGGCTCGACCATCCGCGGACTTCTTCGCGCAGGTAACAAATCGCGCCGTGAAGCAGCTGTTCCCGCTCGTTGTCCGTGCCGGCGCTGTCGAGGAGGCCGAAGATCGCCTCCTGGAAAGCCTCGCCCTTGCCCTGCAGCTCGGCGGCAAGCGCATCGAGGAGGCGCGTCGCGGCCGCGGCGCCGTCCGAGAAACCGGCGCCGAGAATTTCTGCCAGCGCCGGACCGAGGGCCTCCAGACGCTCGGTCACGGAGACCTCGGGGGAGGGATGGTTCGGCGGCAGCTCGGGGGAATCCGGGCGGTGCGCGGTGTGGCCGCACCCGCACGATTGACGGCGGACGAGCCGCGCGCCGATCTGTGTGTAGGGACGGACCGCTCGCCCCGCCAGCTGTTCCTCGATCGTTCGCACCGCCCAGTCCGCGACCTCTTCGAACTGCTGCGCGACAGTGGTCAGCGGCGGGTTTCCGAGGCGCGCCAGAACGAGATCGTCGAAGCCCGTGACGGGGACGTCCTGGGGCACGCGGAGGCCTCGCTTGCGCAGCAGATCGATGGCGCCGGTGGCCATCTCGTCGTTGGCCGCGACGACGCCGTCGATCTCCACGCCGCTCGCGAAAATCTCCTCCATCGCCACCTTGGCCGAGTTGGCGCGGAAATGCCCGCGGGCGATCCGGCGAGGATCGACGGCGATGCCGTGGCGGTTCAGCACCGCCTGATAGGCCTCGAGCCGCGCGGTGGCTTCCGGGTTCTCCGGCGTGCCGGCCAGAAAGGCGAGCTTGCGCCGGCCGTGATCGCGGATGAGGTGCTCGACCACCGCCTCCATCCCGGGCCGATTGTCGAGCACCAGGCTGGGAACGCCGGCCAGCTCGATGCCGATGCTGCACATCACGGGGTGAGCGAGTCGCGCGGCCAGCCGACCGACGCCGCCCGGACCGCTGTAGGTCGACAGGAGTGAGGAGACGACGATGACGCCGTCGGCCGAGTCGGGACGAAGCAGCGCATAGATGGCATTGTCGGCGGCATCCGGCGGTTGGGGGGCCTCCACGGGCCCGCCGTAGACCAACAGCAGGTGATGGCCAGCCTCGCGGCACTTGGCATGAATGGCGTCGCGGAGCTGCGCCTCGTACCCCCCGCTGAACGAGTTCAGGTGATCCAACAGCATCGCGATGCGACGCCGCTGCGGCGCTGTCGTGCCCAACCTCGAGCTCACGGTATCTCGGAGGGCAACCATCGGCGGATCGGCGGGCGAACTTGCGAGGCTTAAATTGAGCGCCGACCGAGGCGCTCTGGTCCTGGTTGGGCTGCTAAAAGTGCTTGACGTTCCCGGGGGCCGGCTTGGCCCCGGTGACGGGCGCATGGACGGACGGATTCATCTCTTCGCATGAGAGGTCCCCGTTCCACGCGGACGTGGCTCAACGATCTTGCCCCGAGCGGCCCCTACGGGCAGGTCGCGCGGGTGTTGTTCTGGCTGATGTTGACGTTCGAGGCGCCGGTGCGCGTGGCTCCTCAGGTGAGCGTGATGATGCCGGTCGCGCAGGTGTAGATGAACTGAAAGCCGGTGTAGGTCACGCTCTTCAGATTGTTGCAGGCATCGCCGTTGAGGATGATGGCCGTCTTGGTCGCGTCGGTGTACGACCAGCCGTTGGTGGCGTCCTGCATGATCTCGATCGTGTTGCCGGAGGCGTCCTTGGCCGACACCGCGACCTTGTCGAGATTTCCGCTCACGCCGGTCAACGGGATGGTGCAGGAAACGGTCTTTCCGACGATCTGCGCGAGCACGGTCTCGAGACCGGCCGTGTCGGTGACGGAATAGTACTGAGTCGCCGCGCCGGTCTGGGCCTCGCCGCCATTCACCGCCATCGTGTTGAGCGCGTTGGTCGCCGCCGCGTCGGAGCTGGTCGCGATCCCGACGACGAACGTCGGGAAGCCGGCGGTCTTGGCGGCGGTCACGGCGTTCTCGGCGCCGACCGCGTCGTTCGAACCGACGTTTCCGGCGGCGCAGTTGGGCTCTCCGTCGGTGGCCAGGAGGAGGTACTTCGGATTCGGATCGCTCAGCCCCTGCAGATATTGGACGGCGTTGTTCATCACCGCCGTCGTGGGCGTGCCGATCTGTCCGGTGAACAGCACGCCGCTGAACGCCGCCTGGATCAACTGAGAGCTGGCGCCCGGCGTGATGTCGACGACCGGCGCGGTCGCCGCGCCACAGACCGTCGCTTCGTCACCGAGGAAGATGAGCCCCCAGTTCACCGTGTTCTGCGTCTGCCCCACGACCTGGTTGATGGCCGTCGTCACCTGCGACCACTTGGAAAGGGCGCCGCACATGCCGTCTCCCGCCGCGGTCCCGCCCGCGCAGGGTTGATCATCCGAGTTGTCGGTCATCGACAACGATCGGTCCTGAACGATCAGGATGTCGGGCGGCAACGGCATCACCGAGACGCTCGTTTGACCGCAGTTGGGCGGTGCGGCGTCGACTGTAAGGCCGACGTCCCCTCCGCTTCCCGGATCGCCGCCCGTCCCGACGACCACCGTTCCGCCGGTCCCGTGGCCCCCGGTCCCCTTGCTCCCGGCCTGGCCTCCGGCGCCGGCGTTCGTCCCGGCGTCCACGCCGCCAGCGCCGCCGGTGGGCGCTGATCCCGCCGATTTGAATCCGCAGCCGCCCAGGAAGCAGGCAACAAAACAAGAGCCAAGGAAGCCTAGAACCAGTTCTCGTCCAAGGCGCATTGACCGACCTCCACCTGTAGGGCGACTCGAAAGCTCGGTGCAGCCGTCGTTCATCGTGACCGCGCTCGCGATGTCAGCAGGTAAACTGACGTAGGTATATAGGCAGCGGACGGCGCAATTTGATCACAAAAATCGCCAATGACGGTGCGCCCCGCGCGTTTCGGGCTCGTCGCGTCGGCAGCAATCGAGGACTCCGGGAATGATTGGGCCGCGGTTCCAACAAGCGGACCGAGGTCAGGCGTCGTCGTAGTCGACCGCCAGCACTTCCAGCTCGTCGGCGCCGCCCGGCGCTCGCACGGTCACCTGGTCGCCCGCGCGGCGTCCGAGCAACGCGCGCGCGAGCGGCGCCAAGAAGGCGACCAGCCCCTTCCCGGCGTCTGCCTCGTCGACCCCGACGATCTGGATCTCTCGAAGCGCGCCGGCCGCGTCTCGCGTCTTCACGCGCGCGCCGAAGCGGATCTCATTGCGATCCGCCGGCGGCGGCGCAACCACGGCGGTGGCGATTCGTCGTTCCAGCTCGGCGCGACGCACGCCAGGTTCGGTCGCCCCGAGCAGGTCGCGCAGCCCCTGGAGACCGCGGCGGGTGACGTAGTTGGGCAGACCTTCGGGAAGCGACTGGCGATGGCGAACGACGACCGGCTCTTCCGGGCGGTCGTCCTTGGTGAAGGCCTTGCTCACCGATGAAGCTTACGGCGAGCGCGCCGCCGTCACCGTCAGGCCGGCCCCGGCCGCGCGCTCGCCGTCTCCGATGGGAGAGAGACGTACATGGCGGGCATCGTCGGTCCTACTCCTACAGTCACGCACCGGCGAGGCGTTCCGCCGAGCCGCTGTTCGACAAAAGTGGACCAGGCGTGATCCACATCTGGATACCCGGGAATGCTCGACAATGAGCTATCGTCTACTCGACTTGCATCGGTCACTTGTTGTTTTCGCTTCTTGTCTGGCCGCAGCGACGCTCGTGGCCTGCACCAGCCCCACGTCCGTCGATGGTGAAGGCGGGAGCGGAGGGACCGCGATCGGAGCGGGAGGCTCGCCCGGAACGGGCGGAGGCGCGACCGGCGGGAGCAGCGCCACCGGCGGATCGACCGGAACCGGCGGGCTCACCAGCACCGGTGGCGTCACCGGCACGGGCGGCGCCAAGGGCGGCACCACCGGGACGGGCGGCGTCCCGGGGACCGGCGGCGCCAAAGGCGGCACGACCGGTACCGGAGGCACGCCCAGCACCGGGGGTACGACCGGCAGCGCCGGCTCGTCAGGCACCTGCACGACGGGGACCCTCCCGAGCGGCGGGACGATGCATACGGGAGACAGTCAAGGGATGGCGGGCAGCCTGACCTGGCAGCTCTGGGCGAATGGGAGCGGGGGAAGCCTCACCACCTTCAGCGTTCCCGCATTTGGCGCCGCCTGGAACAACTCCGGCGACTTCCTCGCGCGCATCGGTCTCGGGTGGGGGAACAGTGGCAAGGCCGTCTCGTCGCTGGGAACGGTCACCGCGCAATTCGCCGAGACGAAAACGGGGACCGCAGGGGGCTACTCCTATATCGGGATCTATGGCTGGTCGGTCAACCCATGCATCGAGTGGTACATCGTCGATGACTCGTTCAACACGATGCCGGTCAACCCAGGTTCGACCACCAACAAGGGCACGGTCACCATTGATGGTGGCTCGTACATCTTGTACACGCGCGCCACGACCGGAACCGGCGGCAACCGATGCGGCAGCAGCGTCACGAGCTGGAACCAGTTTTACAGCGTCCGGAAGACGGCTCGCACCTGCGGGCAGATATCGATCTCCGATCACTTCAGCGCCTGGAGCAGCGCGGGCATGACGTTGGGGTCGGTGCTGGAGGCGAGCATTCTCATGGAGGCAGGCGGCGGGACGGGCAGCATCGCTTTCCCGACGGCCAACGTGACGGCCCAGTAAGCCAGTCCGTGAGGGGGGGCGAGTCGCGCCTCCCGGCACGACTCGCCTCACTCCGAAGAGGTTCGACGACGCGGTTCTACGAGCTCGCCTTCAGGATCGTGTACTCGCCCGGGTTCTTGATGGCGGCGGCTGCGGTGCCGCCGCCCTTGAAGAGGGTGGTGTCGTCGTACTTGCCGAACTTGGTGACCGGCATGGTGCCGCCCTTGACGGGGAAGCCGGTCGAGTCGGCCTTGACGCCGACGGCGTTCATCAGGTTGCAGAAGTACTTGTTGATCGGCTGCGAGGCGACGGTCGACGGCGTCGTCCCGGCGCTGTCCAGGTTCGAGAGCGTGCTGCCGTTGACGCAGTCGCCGTCGCTGTTTCCCACCGGCAGCGCGGCGTTGGGATTGCCGCTGCTGTCGTTCTCCACGCAGACCGCCTGGCCGGTCTTGAAGTAACCGCCGCAGCTCCCCGCCTGCAGGATCGGCAGGTTGTTGAGGTTGTGGCTGTCGCCGTCCGACATCTCCTGGAACCAGACCGTGGCGCTGTTGTCGAGGACCGTCCCGGTGCTCTCCTGGAACCCGTCGAGCTTGCCGACCAGCGCCGCGAACGTCTGCGCGTAATACGTGTCGATGCTGTGGAGCATGTCCATGACGCCGTTGATGCAGGCGCCGCCCATGTTGGCGCTGCCGATCCGGTGCGACAGCGAGTGGGATTCGACCGTCAGGTTCAAATTGCTGAACACGTAGTTCGGCGGCATCTTCAAGAAGATGACCCGGTTCGAATCGCACAACGAGGTCAGCAACGTCAGATCGAACATGACGTCGGTGAGCTTGGAGACGTCCATGCCCGTCGCCGCCTTCGCCTGCGCCGAGGTGACGATCTTGTCGGCCGCCGTCTGGGTGCAGCTGTTCCCCCCGGTGACCGTGTTCGACGTCTGGTGCAAAAGCTCGACCCAGTCGCTGAGCTTCTTCTGATCCGAGCTGCTCATCGGGACCCGCTGGAGATTGCTCAGATCGTCCCGCACGATGTCGATGATGCTGTTGCCGCTGGCCACCGCGTAGGTGTCCGGCGACGTGGCGCCCGCCCCGAACAGGTTCGTCAGGCTGCTGTAGATCTGCTGGGGCGAAGAGACGCCCGGGAAGATCTGATTCGGCTGATCGAACGAGATGACCGCCTGCGTGTTGGACGCGTTGCCGAAGATCCCGCCGATCTGAATGAAGAGAGGCCCGCCTCCGCTGGGGTTGATCTGCTCGGCGACGAAGTGATCGAGCGAGCGGCCGGTCGCCGTGGCGGTGAACTTCCCGCTGTCGGGCGTCACCGGCTGGCAGGTGAAGTACGACCCGCACGGCTGCGTGTGCGGATCGGTGGTCTGACCTTCCGCGCCGTTGAAGCTCCACTCGTTCATCGAGCGGATGCCGCGGACCATCAGCAGCTTCTGGGCGTAGGGCGCCATGGGTGACAGCGTCTGCATCGCCGTGTAGTCCGACGACGCCAGCGGGCCGTGCGACAGCTTGGGGAACCAGCGGTCGGTCAGACACCCGTAGTGCGTGAAAAACACGATGAGCCGCTTGGGATCGGTCGCCGTGGCCGACTGCGCCTTCGCCTCACGCTCGGCCACGGAGCTCAAGAAGGGGGCCGCGACGACAGCTCCGCCCAGGCCACGGAGAAAGTACCTACGATTGAAGTGCTTTTTCATTTGTCTGGGTTCCCTTCAATTGCCAACGGTGCGCAGGCTGAACGAATCGGCCTGGGTGTAATCCGCCATCATGCTGGCGATGGTGTAGCTGCTCTGGGCGAGGCTGGTGCTCAGCGTGTTGACCGTGCAGGCGTCGTTCGGGTTCGCGTTCCGGTTGCTGGCAAACGCCACCCAGTCCTGAGCGAACGTGTACTGCGCGTTCGGCAGCGTGGAGATCTCGGTCATCAGGTCCGACGGCGACGAGATCGTCTTCGTGTCCGTCGAGCTGAAGTAGACGTCCGCGGTCCCGTTGATGGTGCCGCCCAGGGGATCCGTGTCCTGCCAGGTCCCGACGGCGTTGTAGTGCTCGAGCACGAAGCCGGGCGGATTGATGTACGTGCCGTGGCAACCGAGGCACGGCTGATTCGCGACCATGGCCGTGATCGCGTCGCGCTCGGTGGTGTAGTTGCCTGCGGGAGGCGTCGCCATCAGGAACTTCGCGTCGGGCGTCCCCGGGTTGATGCCGAACACCCTGCCGGTGATGAAGGCGCCGCGCAGAATCGGGCTGGTGACGTCGGAGTGCGAGAAGGTGCTCAGGAACCCGACGCGCGTCAGGAATCCCGGCCGCTTCGTCGCGTCGAGCGTGACCTGGGTCGGCGTCGAGGTGTAGGTGGTCCCGGTCAACCCGTAAAGCGCCGCCGTGTCCTTGGTGACGTACCCGACGTTGCTCAGGAAGAGATCCTTGAACGCCCCGCCGTTCAGCGTGACGTTCTCGAAGAACGAGTTGATCTCGGCCATCGCCGGCGCGTACGAGCTCGCCGTGAACGCCGGGTACTTGGTCGCGTCGTGTGTCGTGTTGTTGAGCCAGTGCGACCCGTTCTGGATCGCCAGGTAGTACTCCGCGAAAGCGTCGGCCATCGCGGTCGCCTTCTGGCTCTGGATCAGCCGCTTCGCCTGCGCCAGGATCTGCGCCTTCGTCATCAGCGTCGTGCTGTTGGCGGCCGTGGCCAGCGTGTCGTCGGGCGTCGAGTTCAAGAACAGGAACGAGAGCCGCGTCGCCAGCTCGTAGTTGTTGAGCTGGAGGCTCGACCCGGACGCCGTCTGATTCAGCTCCGGCAGCATGATGAAGGAAGGCGAAGCGAGAAAAGCGGCCAGGATCGCCTGCGCGACCTGGGCAGGGGTCCCCGCCGGCGTGAGGCTGTTGAGCCGCATGAAGCTCGTCACCTCGGTCGTGGTCAGCGGCCGCCGGAACGCCTTGCGGCCGAAGGTCTGAACGGTGTTCGTCAGGCAGGTGGTCGTGTTCGTCGTCGGGTCGCAGCTCATGAACTTGGCTTTGTTCGTGGTGTTGCCCATGACCTGCGCCGCGATCGCCTGCGCCGCGGTCAGGTAGCCGTTCCACCCGATGGCGTCCAGGCTCCCCGCCGAGTCGGGCGAGAGCATCGAGGAGGGCGGCAGGTTGCTGTTGGACGTCAACGCCGTCACCCCCAAGAGATCGTTGATGACGTTGTCGTACTGCGCGTCGGTCATGCGCGGGATCTGCGTGGTCGGCGCGATGCCGTTGACGCAAGCGATGACGTTCGACTGACCGACGACCGAGCTCGACGTACCGGCGTCAGCGTCACCCGAGCCGCCCGTCCCGGTCCCGCTGGAATTGCCCGTCCCGGTCCCGCTGGAATTGCCCGTCCCGGTCCCGCTGGAATTGCCTGTCCCGCTCCCGTTGCCAGAGCCGCCCGTCCCGGTCCCGCTGGAATTGCCCATCCCGGTCCCGCCCTTCCCATTACCGGGTCCACCGGTGCTGGTACTGGAGCCGCCCGATCCCGAACCGGAGCCTCCGGAGCCGCTCGTCGCCTGGCCCGAGATCGTTCCCGTGCAGGCCGCCAGGCTGGCAACGAGCAACCCCACCAGGCTCGGTCCCGCTACCGGATTCAGTCGATTGGATCGGGTCATCTTGGTTTGCCCTTCCGCGAACGGTTCAGCGCTCAGCCGGTGATCTGCTGCATCAAAGCGGCAGACACGGAGCACAAAGTCCCTACCTACCGTTCACATGGGGACCGGACGTCCGATTCTTCACGCGCTGGAAACAAACCCGCCGATTTCGCAGCCCGCCCACCCACGGGTATTCTTGGACAACCGTCAATGGACACGCGGACTTGCCCGCGAGCTCGGGTTCCGAGCGCGCTTGCGACGCCCTGGCGGGGAGAGCGCTGCCGGAGCGCTCAGAACGAAGGGAGAATCCGAGCGGCCACCGCGCCCGTGAGCGTCAGGGGGCCGTCGCTCCCTGAGGTCACGGTCTGCGGACTGTGCTAGTGCGGCCCCGCGCCGGATTGAACGGCGCTCTGAACACCGGAGGCGGCGTCCATCGTGTAGGTGTAAGGCGGGCTGGTGAACGGCGTTCCGCCGCCGCCCGTCGACTGGGACCCGGAGGTCCCGCTGTAGAGGTTGTTGTTGGCCGTGATGTACGAGGTGCCCTGGTCGGCCGTGCTGTTGAACTGCTGCGGGCTCGCGACCCCCACGAACGCGTTGTTCTCGACGAGCAACTGCGCGTCCATCCCGGCCCGAACGCAGTAGTCGTCCCCGGCCGACGTGTAGAGGTTGTCGAAGATGTGGTTCTTGCCGTAGCGGACGCGCGGCTGGCGCTCCACGACCTTGTCCGCCCACCAGTTGTGGTGCCAGGTCACGTTCAGCTTGCCCACGTCCACACTGGAGTTGTCCGAGCCCCCGAC
The DNA here is from genome assembly GCA_963819375.1 of uncultured Pseudomonadota bacterium. Taxonomy (GTDB): domain Bacteria; phylum Myxococcota_A; class Polyangia; order Fen-1088; family Fen-1088; genus JADGRB01. The sequence goes on from CAWFVU010000003.1 coordinate 340,121, forward strand.
GAGGTTGCTGTAGCGATGGCCCGAGGCGCCCGTCGAGTCGCTGCCGTTGTTGTCGGTGCGCGCCGTGTAGTGGAACTTCGTCCACGACACGGTCACGTAGTCGGCGCCCTGCGTGATGTCGAGGTTGCCGTCGGTGCCGTCGGAGACGTCGTCGTGGTCGAACCAGATGTGGGTCCCCTTCTCGACGGTGATGGCGTCGTTGCCCGAGGAACAGCCGACCGACGAATCGTAGCTCGGGTCGAGAGAGCAGTTGCCGACGGCGTAGCCGACGATCTTGATGTTGCGAATGATGACGTTCGACGACCCGACGACGTCGACGTGCCCGTGGATCTCGGCGCCGCAGATGCCGACGATGGTCTTGTTCGATCCGACCTTGATCGAACCGTTCGGCAGGACGCCGCTGACATAGATGACGGCCGCGTTGCTCCCCCCGGCGGCCGAGTTGAGCGCCGACACCGAGGTCACCGTCTGTGGCGTGGCGTTGCCGCCGCCCGTCGTGGTCGTGATGCCGCCGCCGGAGACCGAGGCCCAGCCGACGAGCGCGCTCGCCGCAGGCGGCGTCGTGCAGGAGCCGGTCGTCCCTCCGGTGCCCGTTCCGCCCGTCCCGGTTCCGCCCGTCCCGGTCCCGCCGGTGCCTTTGCCGCCCGTCCCGGTTCCGCCGGTGCCCGTCCCGCCCGTCCCCGTCCCGCCCGTCCCCGTCCCGCCCGTGCCTTTACCGCCCGTGCCGGTTCCGCCGGCGCCCATTCCCGCGGCGCCGCCCTTACCGCCGGATCCCGTGGCGCCCCCCGTACCGATGGCTCCGCCGGTGCTGCTGCCACCGGTTCCCGTGACGCCTCCCGTGCTGACACCGCCGGTTCCCGTGGCGCCACCGGTCCCGTTGGTGCCACCGGTGCTGGTGCCACCGGTGCCGCCGGTGCCCGGCGTCCCGTTGCCCCCGCTGCCCGTGGCGCCCCCCGTGCCCTCGGCGGTGCCGCCGCTCCCCCCCGAGCCGGTCTCGGGCTGCACGCCGGAGCTGGCGCAAGCGGACAAGAACAGCGAGACGATTGCGGCCGCACAAAGGGAACCTTGACGCATGCTGACAGGACCTCCCGCGGGGGGGCTGTGGTTCCCGCGTTCACGCCAATGCCGGAGCCCCGGCGGCCCGATCACGAAATCGACCGGGGTGGCAAAGTCGCTGCTGCGCCGCGGTGGCATCGTCCGCATGCGCGCGGCCGGCTGTGCGCACAGCGAGACGCTCGGCTCCGGGGGGGCCGCATCTCGGTGCTCGCAGGTCCTCAGCCCCTAACCGCAGCTCCCCTCTGCGAAGAGGCCGACCAGCTCACGGGCGTCGACGCAATTGAGGTCGAGCTCCCGGTGGAGGATCCGGGCGGCGGATTCGAGGTGTGTGGTCCGTTCTTCGACGGGGGCGTCGTACGCCGCACGCAGCGCGTGCCGCGCGGTCAGTGGAACGTGATCGGAGTGCAGGAGGAGCGGGGCGACGGAAAAGCTCATGATGGTCTCCTCTCGGCGCGCTGGGCGCGCGCCACCTGGCTCATGGGCGCGAACCGCCCGGCCCGGAATTGGCGGTGAAATTCGGTGATCTCGGCGGGCGATCCGGCCACGAAGGGCCCGTGCTGCACCAGCGGCTCTCCGATCGGCTCTCCGGCGTAGAGCACCAGATGCGCGCCGCCGGCACCGGCGGAGATCACCAGCTCGGTCGAGGCCGAGGGCGCCAGCCATCCGACCTGTCCGGTGGCGACGCGCTCGTTCCCGACGCCCGCCTCTCCGTCGACGACGTAGAAGAATCCGTTGTACGCGGCGGGCAGCGTCTGGTGGAACGTGGCCCCCGGCGCGAGCGTGAGATTGACGAGGGTGACGGGGACCCGATTGCGGGTCGGCGACCGCAGCGTTCCCGAGGCGCCGCTGTAGAGGCGCGCCTCGACGCCGGGCGCCCGGAACACCGGCGCCGCCTCCCGGCGGACGATCTCGAAGCGCGGCGCCAGCCCCCGGTCGCGGGTCGGCAGCGCGATCCAGAGCTGGAGAATGCGCGACCGCCCCGACGCCTCGATCGATTCGCTGTGGATGATGCCGCGGCCGGCGGTCATCCAGACCAGGTCGCCGGCCTGCAAGTCCCCCTCGTCCCGGTCGGACAGCGTCCCTTCGAGGACCAGCGTCACGGTCTCGAGCCCGGCATGAGGGTGCGCGCCCCCGATTTGCCGGCGCCGGAGAATCTCGAGGCGGTCGTCCATGAGCAGCACGAAGGGATCGCTGGCCGCCAGCGCCGTCGGGGCGAGCACCTCGACCGCCGTGTGGCCCTCCCCGATGAACCCGGGCGCAGGGGGCGGCGTCGTGATGATGGACGAGAGGGTGCGGCTGGTCGAGCCGACCGGGCCGCCGACCGGGCTGCCGGTCGGGCTGGCGGTCGGGCTGGCGGTCGGGTCGTTGCTTTCTGCTGGGGTGCGACTATCCATTGGATAGTGAGCTTGGGCGGGCCACTCTCCTCTGTCAAGGTACTTTCTTTTGGATAGTTTATTGATTACCATCCAGCAGTGACGAGGACGGTTCACTCCCATTGCCGCGCCTTCCAGCTCGCGCTCGAGGTGCTCGGGCGACCCTGGAACGCGCTCATCCTCAACGTGCTCCAGGCCGGACCGCTCCGTTACAGCCAGCTGTCGGAGGCGGCTCAGGGCCCGGGCGACAAGGTGCTGTCGGCGCGTCTCAAGGAGCTGGAGACCCACGGCCTGGTGGACCGACAGGTCGCGGCCGGTCCCCCGGTGCGGGTGACCTACGAGCTGACCGACCGCGGCCGCGGTTTTGGCGACGTGGCGATCGCGATCGAGCGCTGGGGGCGCTGCCTGGACAGTGCCGGAAAGCCGCATCGCAAGACGAACAAGGGCTCGAGCGCGACGCGCTGATGACACGCCGACGGGGCGGGGTTCAGACGAACCGCCGCACCAGCTCGGCCGTCTGAGCGTGCAGGGCGCGGCGAACGGAGAGGTCGTAGGCCTGCGCGTCGGCGCGCGCGACACGCTGCTCATCGAAGTAGGCGCCGGTGGTGTGCCGGTTCAGCGCGGCGTCGAGGAGGTGAACGATCGAATCGGCGCCCTGGCTGGCGGGGCCGAGGGGCGTGATGCCGGACGCGCGCACCATGCCTGTGTCGAGGTAGGTGCCTGGATGCAGGGCATTGCAGCGCAACGCCGGGCGTTCCTGCGCCAGATCCAGCGTGAGCATGATCAGGGCCAGCTTGCTCCGGCAGTAGGCGCGCGCCCCGTCGTAGTCGCGCGTGGTCTGCAGATCGTCGAGGTCCAGGGCCTGCTGGCCGGCGGAGGCCACGTTCACCACGGCGCGCGTCGGCAGGCCCCGGGCCAGCAACCCGCGGGTGAGCACGAACGGCGCCAGGTAGTTCACGGCGAGGCGCAGCTCGAAGCCGTCCTGACTGGTCTCGCGCGCACGGCGGTTGGCGCCGAAGCCGACGCCCGCGTTGTTGATCAGCACGTCGAGCGGCGCGCCGATCGCGCGGGCCAACTTCGCCACCTCCGCCAGTGACGCGAGATCGGCCACCAGCCCGTCGGCCGTGCCGCCGGCGGCGCGCAGCTCGCCGACCTGCGCCTGCACGCGCTCGGCCGAGCGTCCGTGCACGAGCAGGTGCGCGCCACCCGCGGCCAGACGGGCCGCGGTCTGCGCCCCGATGCCGCTGGTCGCACCGGTCACCAGGATGGTCAGGCCGTTCCAGGTCGTCTGCTTGTCACGCATGCGCTGCTCTCCTCGATCACAGCGCGCGCTTGCGCGCCGCCCGCTTGCGCAGGCGCAGGTTCAGGAGCTCCACCACCAGCGAGAAGGCCATCGCGAAGTAGACGTAGCCGCGGCTCACGTGCTGGCCGAAGGCGTCGGCGGTCAGGAGGACGCCGATGAGCATCAGGAACGCGAGGGCGAGGATCTTCATGCTCGGGTGGCGGGTCACGAAGTCGGCGACCAGGTTGGCGAAGGCGAGCATCACCCCGACCGCGATCACCATCGCCACCATCATGATGGGGATGGCACGCGCCATCCCGACCGCGGTGATCACCGAGTCGAGGGAGAACACGACGTCGAGGGCCAGCATCTGGATCAGCGTGACCGCGAAGCCGGCCTCGTTCCCCGCGAGCGCCTGCGGCGCGCCTGCGCCCTCGGGGCTGGCGGGCGTGCGCTCGATGCGTTCGTAGAGCTCGTGGGTCGCCTTGTAGATGAGGAACAGCCCCCCCGCGAGCATCACCAGATCACGCCCCGACATCGCATGGGCGAATGGGTGAAAGAGCGGCCGGGTCAACCCCATCAGCCAGGAGAGCCCGAACAGAAGGCCGAGGCGCAAGATCAGCGCGAGGCCGATCCCGAGCCGTCGGACCAGGCTGCGCCGGGCGGGCGCGACCTTCTGCGACAGGATCGCGACCAGGAGGATGTTGTCGATCCCGAGGACGATCTCCATCGCCGTGAGGCTGGCGAGGCTGGCCAGCCCCTCCCAGGTCAAGAGCGGTCGAAAGTCGAGCACGCGCGAAGGCTACCCCTGACCGTGCTCCCCCGCTTCCTCGATCGGGCGTCGGCGGCGGCCAAGCGATCGACGCCGATGCCGCGACGTGGGCGCCCCTTGCTCCCGGCTTCGATGGACACATGCTACGCGTCGAGGTGAGGCGATGACCGACGAATCGAAGACCCTGGCGGTGGTGGGGCTCGGGCGAATGGGGCAACAGATGGCCGGCCGCCTGGCGGCGAACGGATTTTCCTTGCGCCTCTGGAACCGCACGCGCGGTCGGGCGGAGGGCCTGCCGGGCGCGACGCTCTGCGCCTCGCCCGAGGAGGCGGCGGCGGGCGCGGCGATCGTGCTCACCTCGCTGGCCGACGACGCCGCGGTCCGCGAGGTGGTGCTGGGCGCCCACGGCGTCCTCGGCGGGCTCGGGGCTGAGGCGGTTCACCTCGGGACCAGCACCATCTCGGTCCGGCTGGCGCGCGAGCTGGCCGCGGCGCACGCGGCGGCCGGGCGCGCGTTCGCGGCGACGCCGGTGCTGGGGCGACCGGAAGCCGCCGGACGGGGCGAGCTCTGGATCCTGACCGGCGGCGCTCCTGCGGCGCTGGAGCGTGCCCAGCCGGCGCTGGCCGTGCTCGGCCGCGGCCAGGTGCCGCTCGGCGACGCGCCGCAGGCGATGCTCGGCAAGCTCCTGGCGAACTTCATGATCGCCGGCACCCTGGAGCTGCTCGCCGAGGCGACCACGCTGGGAGAAAAGGGGGGCATCGCGCCCGCGGCGCTGGTCGGCATGCTGACCGACACGCTCTTCGGCTCCCCGATCGTCAAGGGCTACGGTCCTCGCCTGGCCGCCGGCCAGTACCTTCCGGCCGGCTTCACCGTTCCGCTCGGCCTCAAGGACGCCGAGCTGGCGCTGGAGGCCGCGCGCGACCTGCAGGCGCCGCTCCCGGCAGCGGCCGTCGTGCGCGATCACCTGATCGGCGCGCTGGCGCGCGGTCGCGAGAGCTGGGACTGGTCGGCGCTGGCCACCGCCGTGCGCGAGGCGGCCGGGCTCTCCGCGGGCGACGGCGCCTCGCACGCCTCGCCCCCCAGCGTCTGAGCGCGCGTCGTCGCCAGGGGCAAACGGTTAGTTCGCCCCCTTCTCCGTCGCAAACACCAGATAGGAATGCGGCGGGACGGCGATCTTGAAGTGGGTCCGCGTGGGCCCCGGAGGCCCATCGCGAAAACGGCGCTTCTCGCTCGGTTCGGCCGGGGGAACCAGCTCCTTCAGCGCCTCTCCGGAGAGCGCGTTCTTCAGCTTCACGTGCTCGCCCACGACGGAGACCGTCACCTCGGAATCGTCGGGGCGGAAGGACTCGACCACGAACGCGCCGTTGTCGTAAGCGAAGAGGGACACCTGGGGTGGCGAGTCGATGCGCACCGGGAAATCCTGTTGGAGGTAGCCCTTGATCGCGCTCGTCACGCCCGGGGGCAGATTGTAGAGATCCGCGACGTTCTCCGGCACGGTGAGGACGTAGAAGATCCCCTTCGAGTAGTGGTTCATCAGCACGATCGGGAAGCCCTTGGCTCCGGCGACCCCGCGCACGACCGCCCACATATCGTTGGTGAAGAATCGGAGCTCCGGGAAGAGCACGGACGGGCTCTGTTGCCTGGGATCGTTGAGGCTCTGACCCCGCCCCGCCCCGAAGCCGCTCATGAAGTCTCGGAGCGCCACCACCCGGCCGGTCGCCTCCACTTCGGCGATCTCCTGGATGCCCTTGTCCTGCAGGGCTCTCAGCAATCCCGACGTCACCATGACGTTCTTGCCTGAAGCGAGCTGCTTCTTCATCTTGGCCACGATGTTGGGATCGCGCTTGGCGCTCTCGGTGCAGAGGACGATGTCGGCGTCGGTGGGAAACTCCGGCACGAGCTCGATCGGGATGCCGATGTTGCCGAGGTAGTTGTGGAGAAAGTCCTCACCGCTCGACTGGGTCGGCCGGTAGCTCTTCACGCCGATGGGGTTGCCGAGCTTGTCCAGCGACCTGTCGATCTGCTCCAATGACCAGCCCGCGACGCGGCCCCAGTTGGGCGCCGCGCTCTCGCCCGCAGGCGGCTTGTACGACCTGGCCATCTCGTCCCAGTTGAAGCTGGTGGGCCTCTGTCTCCACGCCTCCCGCTCGCCTGGCTCGAGCGTCTCGAGCGCCGCCATCCCGTGCCAGCTAAAGAGAGTGATCTCCGGCGCCTTGGCGAAGAGCGTGTCCCACAGCTGCTCGGCGTACCGATCCGCGTACCGAACGCTGAAGGTGTCTACCCATCCGCCAAGATTGCCACCAAGATTGCCGCCTCCCTTGCCGCCGACGTTGCCGCGGGCGGGGCGGATGTTGTCGAAGTAGCGCACGATCTCGTAGCTCTGGTACTGCTGGAGCAGCTGATCGGTCGCAGTGGGGTCGCGCGTTTCGGTGCCGGTGTAGATGCCGTCGAACCAGTGGGACTGTTTCTGCAGGTCGTACCCCAGCCCTTGGAAGTGTTCGTACCAGTTCGGGTACTTGATGATCATCTTGATCTTGGGGTTGATGGCCCGGGCCGGTTTCAACACCAGCTCGGTCGACACCTTGCGCATCGTCTCCAGGCGGTACTGCGTCCAGGACCGCGAGCCCTTGGCGGCGATGTCCGCGTCGGACTTGCTCGTGTAAAAGAAGAAGTCATCCAAGACGATCGTGTCGAAGTGCCGGGCGGCCATCTGGACCGCCTTCTTGCATTCGTCCCGGTCGGCGGGCTTCTCGTAGTCGAAGGTGCCGAACTGCCCTCCCCCGCCGCCCGCCGAGAGGGTCAACCCGCCTTCCACGACGATTCCCCGGTCGGTGAAGAACTTCTTGATCTTGTCGAGGGTGGCTTCGTCAGCGAAGCGCCTGTCGCGATAGACCTCCAGGTAAACCTTGTCGAACTTGACCCGGGCCATGACCCGGTCGAACTCCGCCTGGAGCACCTTCTGGTCGGCGAATCGCTGGGTAGCGTCCACCACGCAGTAGACCGCCACGCGGAAGTTCTTGTACTGCCCGGCGAAGACCGGTGGCACCGAAGAGGTGGCCAGGAAATAGGTCAAGAAGCAGGCGGCGAACGCCGACCGAGAGATGCGTGTCATTGAAGTCCTTGCGAGCGGCGCCGCCCGTCAGTCGCTGCGGAGCTCCGGCGATCGAACGAGATACACCGGTCTCTGACCCTAACATGGCCCGCGACCGACGAAGCTCGGCCCAGAGGGGCAACGATGGTTCGAACGAGAACGTAACCGCCGCCGCGGCTCGCCTTCACCGAAACTGTGGGGCCAGCCGCGCGCGCGCGACGGCGTCGGAGGGCGCGTCGGAGGGCAGGGGAACGTCGGGGCGCGACAGCCGGGCCAGCCAGCGGCTGTCGAGCGGCCGCGCCAGGTCGCTCGCCGCGACCGCGGCCGCCGTCGTCTGCGCCTTGTCGCCGATGGCGTCGCCGACGCCGACCGCCCATCCGGCCAGCAGCAGCGCCAGGCGCGTCGCGGTCGAGGCGCTGTAGGTGTAGAGCGCGCAGCGGGGACCGGCGGCACGCCGCGCATCCGAGAACGCCGCCACGGTCCACAGGCCCGGGTTCGCGCGCGGCGAGAAGGGATCCCAGTAGATGATGTCCGCCCGGAGCGGCTGCCGGGCGAGCGTCTCCCGGAGATCGCCGCGGACCAGCCGCCAGCGCGTCCGCGCGGTCTCGTGCGCGTCGTGGGCCAGCAGGGCGCGCGCGGCATCGGCGGGCTCGCCGCTCCACCCGAAGGGTGCGCCGGCTGTCAGCGCCAGGGCCAGCGCGCCGAGATCGCGCTCGAAGCTGACGAGCTCGAGGCGCGCCGCGCTTTCCGGCAAACCTTCGGACGCGGACCACGCCGCGAGCGCGTTCGAGCCGGCGCCGAGGCCCACGTCGAACAGGACCAGACGACCGACCTCCCCGCCCTCCCCCGCCATCAACCTCTCGCAGAGGCGCGACTGCCGGACGTAGAGCTGCTCGGCCTCGACGAGAGGACCGACGCCCGGGTGCATGACCTCGCCGTCGGCGAGGCTGCGGATCGCGAGAGCACCGCCGCGCGTCTGGACGATTTCGTGACGCGCGCGCGCGTGGCTGTCGCGCTCGTGGCTGTCGACCTTCTCGCTCACGATCCTCTCGCTCACGCGCCTCTCGCTCACGCGCGCACCGCGGCGTGCTCGTGGCGATCGATCTCGGCCAGACGCTCCCGCGCGAAGCGCGCGTAGACACCGGCCTCGATCGCCGCGCGCGCCTGTCGCATCAGCTCCAGATAATAGTGGAGGTTGTGGATGCTGAGGAGGCGCGGGCCGAGCGGTTCGCTGCACTTGAAGAGGTGGTGCAGGTAGCTGCGACTGAAGGTCTGGCAGGTCGCGCAGGCGCAGCGCGCGTCGAGCGCGTCGTCGATCGCCGCGTTGGCTCCGCGCGTGACGCGCACGCGCCCCGTCGAGGTGAAGGCCGTGCCCTGCCAGGCGAGATGCGTCGGCAGGACGCAGTCGAACATGTCGACGCCGCAGCCGATGGCGTAGAGGAGATCGGGCGGCGTGCCGACGCCCATCAAGTATCGTGGCGTCGCCTCCGGCAGGAGATCGACCGCCAGTCCCGTGATCTCCTCGCGCTCGGCCCGCGTGTCGCCCACCGCCAGGCCGCCGATCGCGAAACCGTCGAACGGGTGGCCGGTGAGGAAGGCGGCCGATTGCCGCCGCAGCGCCGGGACCAGCCCCCCCTGCACGATCGCGAACAGGGCCTGCGCCGGGTTCTTGCGCGCCGCCAGGCTGCGCAGCGCCCAGCGGTGCGTGCGCTCCATGGCGACGCGCACCGCGGCCTCCTCCGCCGTCGACGGGACGCACTCGTCGAGCGCCATCATGATGTCCGACCCGAGCGCCGTCTGCATGTCGATGGACGTCTCGGGCGTGAGGTGGTGGCGGCGGCTGTCGATGTAGCTGCGAAAGCGCGCGCCGCTCTCGTCAATCGTCCGGTCGGCCGGCAGCGAGAAGATCTGATAGCCGCCCGAGTCGGTCAGCACGGGGCGCGGCCACCGCATGAACGCGTGGAGGCCGCCGACGCGCCGGAACAGCTCGGGCCCCGGCCGCAGCAGCAGGTGATAGGTGTTCGCCAGCAGGATCGGCGCGTCGAGGGTCAGCAGATCGTCGGGCGTCAGCCCCGTCACCGTCGCGCGCGTCCCCACCGGCATGAACACGGGCGTCTCGATCGCTCCCCGCGACGTCAGCAGCGTCCCCCGCCGCGCGCGCGAGCCCGGATCGCGGGCCCCTTGAATGAAGCGCAGCGGAGAGGTGGGGAGTGGGTCGGGCGTTTCCAAACCGGGCGCGCCAGCGTACTCGAAATTCAGAAGCGACTCGCGAGTCGGGTCAGTTGGTGGTCAACGAGAAGCCGTTGACCGTGAAGGTGGCGTCCATGGCGCCCGTCGACACGAGCTCGACGCCGTAGTCGATCGCGCCGAGGGTGGAGGTGGCGGGGATCCAGCCCTTGGCGATGATGTGGTTGAAGAACGCGAGCAGGTTCACTGTCCCTGACGTCACGTTGGTCGTGTCGACGAAGGCGATGTAGCTGCCGCTCTTGTAGACCTGGTAACTCTGACCGTCGAAGCCGACGGTCTCCTGGACGGAGCCGGACGGCACCTGGTTGAAGTTCTCGGTCCAAATCATCACCTCGGTCGAGCCGCTGCTGGCCACGCCGTTCAGCCACATGTCGTAGGCGAACTCGTAGATTCCGACGTGCGGTCCCGCGTGCGCGAAGCTGCTCGAAATCGCGCTGAACGAGCTCAGCGCGGGCGCGCTGCCGAAGTCCTCGTGCACGTTGGGGTAGGTCTTGACGGCCCCGTCGCCGGTGGCGTTGTCCATCTTCGCCACCACGTACCAGTTGTTGTAGTCGCAAACGTACATGGTCTGCGACACCGGGTAGCTCGCGGCGTTCCAGGTGTCCGTGTCGACGTAGAAGCTGCCGAGCGTGATCCCGTCCTGCGGATTCGATGGGTTCAGCGGCAAGACGTGGGGCGCATTCGTGCAGGTCTGAGATCCGGGTTGCCCCGCGGCGCCCTTGGCACCACCCGCACCTGCTGCTCCCGCCCCGGCGCCCCCGGCCGGGCTGCCGCCGGAAGAAGCTCCGCCCGCCCCCGCCCCACCGACGCCACCATCGGGAACGACCGTCCCCGGCCCGGGCGTACTGCTACAGCCGGTCGACGCACCGAGACCCAACAGAATCAGCGTCGTTCCGAGAAGCCAGAAGCCACGGGCCGGCAGCATCTGTTTCGGGCTCATCCCGGTAGTCTGCCGGAGCTTTCCTGCGCACTGGAAAAGATCTCTCGCCGTGAGACGGCGTTCCCGGATGCGGGTGCCTCGGCGGCAGCGCCCAGGATCAGGCAGCGCTCTCCTTGTGCCCGTGAGTGCCGGGACCACGATGAGGCGCGCACATGCCGGGGTGCCCGTCGCTTGCGGTGGTTCTGGCGCTGCTCGGCCTCTGCGGCGGCGGCGGATCCGCGCGCGCGCAGGCGGTCGCCTCGGGCTCCCCCGGCGGCGACCGCTGGTCGATGCAAGGCGATCTCGGCGCGACGCTGGGGAGCCGTTCGAGCGCCGCCAGCACCTCGGTGGCGCTGGCGCGCGCCCAGGCGCTCGGGGTGGCCATCGACCGCGGCTTCGGTCAGCTGCACCTCTTCGCGCGGGGCGAGGCGAACGCCTGGCGCGATCGACGCGACGACGGAACGGACGACTTCGTCCTGGCGTTCGATCTGGGCGTCGGCGCTCGCTTCGACTATGGCGGCGGCCGCCTGCGATCGAGCCTGGCGGCGGGAGCGACGCTGCTGGCGATCCCCGGTGACCTCGACACCGCCGGCACGCTCGGCGCGTTCATCGACGTGCGGCCGCTGGGGTTCGTCTGGCCGCTGGGGCCCGGCGTGCGGCTCGGCGTCGTTCCGCTGTCGCTCACGCTGGCCGTGCCGGTCCTGACCGGCATCCCCTTGGTGTCGATCCAGTACCGCACGACGATCTTCGCGGAGCGCGACCTTTGACCCTCCCGCGTTTGACCTGGCGTCGGGCCCGGGCCGCCACGTTCGGGCTGATCGCCGCGGCGGGCCTGACGTTCGGCGCGCGCGACGCGGAAGCCTTCACCATCGCGAGCGGGTTCTCGCAGTCGTGCCACGAGCGCCTGGCGTTCGCCGCCATGGCGGTGATCATCGAAGACCTGCCGCTCGACGGCCTCGTCGTTCCCTCCGGCGGGCTCTGGCGGGACGTCGCCGCCGAGCTCGCCCCGCTCATCCTCGACGGCGCGGGGCTCGCCGCCGCCACGACGTTCACCGACGCGCAGAAGTTCCTGCTGTTCAGCCTGGTGGTCGGCATCCGCTCGCCGGACACGGGCGGCCACTCCGTCGCGAATCTCGACGATCTTCGGCGCGAGCAGACCGATCCGTCTCCCGACAGCCAGCACCTCCATTGCCTTCGCGCGCCGGCCGAGGACGGATTCGCAGGCGACACGTCCGTGCTGCGCGGCAGCGAGGCGCTCATTCGCCAGGAGCTGTCCGACGCGGCGGCGGCGCTCGGCAACGGTCACCTCCCTACGACCGCGCCGCTCTACCTCGACTTCTACGGCCAGCTCGACGTCGAGGTCGACATGGCGTCGTACCTCATCGGCCGGGCCATGCACACGCTGCAGGACTGTTATGCGCACACGCTGCGGAGCGCGGACGCGCGCACGATCGAGACGGTCTTGAACTACATCGAGGCCGTCGAGGGGACCCTCGACGAGGCGCGCGATGGGATGGCCCACTCGGACGCGCTCGACGACTGCGGGAGGCCGGAGCTGGCGCCGCTCGTCGCGCGCGCCGCGGCGGTGAGCTCGGCGCTGGCGACCGCCACCATCGCTCTCGCCACCCACGGCGACACGACGCCGCTCGACGCGGGGTTTGACGCCTGCGCCGCGGGCGAAACGGAGACGGCCACCTGCGAGTGGATGCACTACAACCCGGCCTGTCAGCCCGACGCCCAACCCCCGGACGTCGCCGGCTGCTGCTCGACGGCCAACGCGTACTGTGGCTCGCCCTTCGTCGCTGTCGCGCGCGAAAAGCTCACCCAGCCTTATGTGAAGGAGATCCTCTCCTGCGCGGCGGCGGCGCGCGGGACGCCGCCGGAGGCGCTCTCCTGGCCGCCCCTCGCCGCGCTGGCGGTCCTGCTCTGCTGGCTGCGGCGCCGCCGCCAGGGACGCCGCGGCCGGGCGACCGCCGCCACGCTCGCGCTGGCAATTGGACTCGCGACGCCCCCGATCGCGGCCGAGGAGGCGGCGACGTACCGGCCCGGCGCCCTCTTCGTCGGGGTCGAGGGTCACGGCTCGCTGCTGTCGGACGCGCCCGAGCGCTCCTTCATCAACGCCACCGTCGGGTACGGCATCCGGGCGGGCTATCGCCTGGGACGCCTGGGCCTGGTGGCCGAGGTGGAGCGGAACTACTGGCTCCCCACCGAGCTGTCGCACGCGCTCGTGCCGGGCGCCTTGAACATCGGCGTCGGGGCCGATTGGCTCGCGTTCGACGGCCGCGTCCGCCTGAGCGCCACGGCCGGCCCGTCGATCCTCTGGTTCGACGCCACCTTCGACGGCAAGGGGACCACCGGCCTCTTCGTCGACCTGCGCCCGGCGGGGCTGCGGTGGCGCCCGAGCCGCTTCGTCGCCGTAGCGTTCGATCCGCTCTCGCTCGCGATCGTGGCGCCGGTGCTGGGATCGCCCGGGATCCTCCAGCTCGAGTACCGGACCCTGCTCGGCGCCGAGATCCTTCCCTGAGCCACCCGCGGACACGGATGGCGACCTTCTGGACCGAGCTCGTCGTGGGCTTTGGGCGCGCCTTCTTGGCGATGTTGCCGAGCTTCGCGGTGTTGCGGCATCGGCGACGCGAGGGTTAGAGACCGACGCATCTCCATCTTCCTCGATCTCCGAAGGCTCGGTTCCGGAGTGAGCGCATTACCGGAACTGTGAACGATTGGCCCCGCCGGCAAACAATCGCCTGGCGGTGCGTCGAATTTCCGCCGGGTCCTCCAACGGATCGGTTGAAGCAAAAAGGCGCTGAGCCGCTTCCCAACACGCAGCAATAGGGTTACGTTGCGCCCACTTTACGTCGATTTCTGATTTCAACTTCAAGGAGAACGAGATGCTGAAGAAGGTGGCGGTACCGCTCATGTTCCTTTCGCTGGGCGTGTTTTCGGCGGGTCTTTCGTCGATCGGTTGCAGCAGCGGCAGCAGCAACAACGACGGTGGCACCGGCGGCTCAGGCGGCAAGGCAACCGGCGGCACGGCCGGCCATGCGACTGGCGGCACGCCCGGCACTGGCGGCACCGCGGCTGGCGGCGCAGCTGGTGGGGCGGCGGGACACGCGACGGGCGGCAGTCCAGCAACCGGCGGAGCGGCAGGCGGAGCAGCGGGCCACGCGACAGGCGGGGCAGCAGGCGGAGCAGCGGGCGGCGCGGCCGGTTCGGCGGCCGGTGGCGCAGGCGGGGCGACGATCAAGACCTATAGCGTCACGCTGAACGGCGCGATGGATGGGTTTGCCGCGGACGCGGGCGTTACCGGAACCGGAACGGCCACGGTGACGCTGAATACGGCCACCGGAGACGTCACCGTCAACGGCACGTACATGGGCCTCACGGGACCTGCAAAGATGGGCCACATCCACGGCCTGGCGACGCCCCCGGCAACCGCCGCCGTGATCGTGCCCCTGACCGTCACCAATGACACCACCGTGACCAACAGCGGCACGCTCACCGGTACCGGGCTTCTGACCACTGCCCAAATCACCGGCATGATCGCCGGCATGACCTATCTGAACGTCCACACCGATGCGCACCCTGGCGGAGAGATTCGCGGCAACATCGGGCCGTAGTCAGCGCAGAAAAGCCCGCGCTTGCTCCAGCGGCGCCGCCGCTGGAGCGAGGCGCGGAAATCGCGTCACCAACCTGACGCAGCCCCAGTCTGCAATCGCCTTGGGGAGAGATCCTTTTCATGTCGCGTGCGTCCCATCCGATGAGGGAGACGACATGAGACCAAGAACGCTGATAGCCGCCAGCCTGCTCGCGCTCGGCGGAACCGGATGTGGCGCCCGAACCAGCTACGTCCGCTCTGCCGACACGGTGCTCGGCCGGGTCGTCATCTACCGGAACGGCGTCGCTTACTTCGAGCGCTCGGCCACGGTCGAAGGCGACACCCTGCGGCTCGCCGTCCCCGCCGAACGGGTCGACGATTTTCTCCGCTCGCTGACGGTGATCGACGCCGACACCGGTCAGCCGGCGCCTGTCTCCTACCCGACCTCGGGCGCGCGTCAGGGGGGCACGAGCCTCATCGACATGAAGATCGGCCTCTCGGGCGCGGCGACGCACCGGTTGAAGCTCTCCTACGTCACCGAGTCGCCCTCCTGGAAGCCGAGCTACCGGCTGGTGATGGACAAGCCCGGCAAGGTGGACGTGCAGGGGTGGGCGATCGTCGACAACACCTCGGGAGAGGACTGGAACCGGATCAAGCTGGGCGTCGGCTCGAGCTCGGCGATGTCGTTTCGCTACGACCTGCACACGGTCCGGACGGTCGAGCGCGAGACGCTCCGCTCGAACGACCTGTTCGCGCAGGCGCCACCGCTGGGCGGCGCGACCTACGGCCAGGTCGGCGGTGCGACGCCCGTGCTCGCCGAGCTGAGCGACTCCAGTCTCGCCAGCGAGGCGGACCGCGACGACCGCACGAGCACCCCACCTGCCGCGCTGGCCCCGGCGGCCCGCCCGGCAAGCGGGCATGCCGACTCCAAGCACGCCCGGAAGGGAGCCGCGTCGGAAGAGATGCCCCCAGCGGCGGCTCCGCCGCCGGCCCCGCCCAGCCAGATCTCCGCCATGGCGCGCCGGCTTCTCGGGACGCGCGACCAGATCATCGTCGAGGGCTTCGCCGACCGCGAGGACAGCGACAAGAACGCCGCCTCGCTGGCCCGCGCCAGCCGGGTCCGCGAGCGGCTGATCAGCGAAGGCGTGCCGCCCGAACGGGTCGTGGCGGTCGGGCGCGGGGATCAACCGGGGCACGCCGGCGGAGTGCGGGTGGTGCAGGCGCCGCCGCCCGCGACGCCGACCGGGGACAAGCCTGGGCAAGCGAAGAGCGGGCGCGGGGCCGAGGCCCGGTCCCAGGACCCGATCGGCACCGCGCACTTCGAGTCCGACACCGCCATGAACGTCCCCGGCGGCTCGTCGGCGATGGTCTCGATCCTCGAGAAGGAGGCGGAAGGCGAGGTGGTCTACCTCTTCGATCCGGAGAGCCCCCACGGCGACGAGTCCTTCCCCTTCAAGGCGATCCGCCTGCGCAACCCCACCGACTCGGTGCTGGAGAGCGGCCCGGTCACGGTGTTCTCGGCCGGGCGGTTCATCGGCGAGGGGCTGGTCGAGCCGATCCCGGCGCGCTCGGTGGCCTTCGTCCCCTTCGCCCTCGACCGCCAGGTGGTGGTGGAGCGCAAGAACGACGAGCGTGACGAGATCGCCCGCATCATCACCGTGCAGCGCGGGGTGTTCTCGACCGAGGCCAAGCACACCCGCCGCACCACCCTCACCCTCTTCAACCGCCAGGACGAAAAGTCGGTGGTCTACATCCGCCACACCGTCCAACCCGGCTACAAGCTGACCAAGTCGCCGGCTGTGAGCGAGCGGATGGGGCTCGCCCATCTGTTTAGGGTCGAGCTCGCTCCCCGGGGGAAGACCGAGGTCGAGATCGAGGAGGTGACGCCGGTCTTCAAGACCACCGACGTGCGCGCCGCCGACGGGATGGACCTGGTGAGGGTGTACCTGCTCTCGGCCGCCGGCAACGAGGCGCTCCGGAAGCAGGTGGCCGAGCTGCTGAAGCTGCAGAAGGAGACCGCCAACATCGAGCAGCAGATCGAGACCACCCGCGAGCAGATGCAGGAGTACCGCAGCCGGATGGACGAGCTGCACGGGCAGATCCTGAGCCTGCGCGAGGTCCGGACCGGCGCCGTCCTGCTGACGGCGCTGGAGAGGAAGATGAAAGACATCTCGGACAAGGTCTCGGGCGCGACCATCGCCCTCGTGAACCTGCAGGAGACGCTGATGATCTCCCGGGTCCACTTCCAGGACGCCGTCGCCGAGCTGACGTTGGAGACGCCCGCCCCCGCCCCCGAGCGCTCCGCCGCCCTCGACTGACCGGGCGTCCTCCTCTTCCGCCCATCGATGATCGCCGGATGCGGCGGCGGGCCGCGGGTGTCAGCCGTGGCGTTCGTTCATCGGCTGGGGCCCCGCAGCAAGCGGCGGACCTCCAGGGCCATCCGACCCATGGGACGCCGGATGACGTCCGGCAGGCGGCCCACCATCATCATCGCCCGTAGGTCAGGGCGCGTGACCATCGCCTCGGCGCGCGAGAGCACGGTGGCCACCTCGTCGCCCTTGTCGTTCTCGAGCAGCGCGAACACCAGCGCGCCCACCGTTCGCGCATATTGGCGCTCGACGAGGGATCGGAATTCCCGCAGCGCCGGATCCTCGAGGTATCGCTGCAGCACGAGCTCCGACTGGCGTAGCGCCTTGAGGCGCCCCTGGCTCGATCCCCAGGAGCGGGTCTCGGACTGGTTGTGCACCCGGTAGCGGGTCAGCCGGCGCGGCTCGTAGTAGGCCTTCGCGCCGGTGCGCGCGGCGAGATACGTGATCCAGAGATCGTAGAAGGTCCCGACTCCCTCGGGGAAATCGGTCCAGTCGATGGCCGACTTCCTGAACAGCGCGGCCATCGCAGCGGGGACCACGTTCCGGTGCAAGACGACCTCGGCGAGAAAACGATCGATCACGCCGCGTGGCAACTCGCTGCGGTACCAGAAGCGCGTATTTTGATCGGTGAGATCCGGGTTCAGGCTGCCGTCCTCGTTCATCACGTGATGATCCGAAAAGGCCACGCTCATCGAATCGTCGGACTCCAGAGCCGGGACGAGGCTGGTCAGGAAATCGGGCTCCCAGGTGTCGTCGTCGTGAATCGTGGCGATGTACTTCCCGTTGGCCGCGGCGAGCGCCGCCCAGATGTTGGCTCCCATCCCGACATTCTTGGGGTTCCGCCGGTATTGGACCCCGCGCCCCTCGTACCGTGAGACGACCACCCCGTAGACGTCCTCGGTGCTGGCGTCATCGCTCACGACGATTTCGACGCGCGGGTAGGTCTGAGCGAGGGCGCTTTCGATTGCCTCCGGGAGGAAGCGCACGCGATTGAAGGTCGGGATCACCACCGTGACGAGCGGAGACTCCCCGGCAACCGGCACCGCACCTGTGTCTCGGGTCTCGACCAAGGTCACCTTTTTAGACTGCGCTTCGCGGGCGTTCAATCGAACGCGCGCGCCAGGAATCGTACCCCACGCTTGTCAACGATTCCACCGACTTACCGTGGTCGGGCGCGGGTGGATTCCAGCGTCCGACATCCCGCGCCCGGGCAGGCTCGCGGCGCGGACCGCGGATTCTTGACAGCGCCCAATCAGTTAGCTATGGCTTACGTAAGCAATGACTAACGCCTCTGTCGTCTCCGCTGGCTTCGTGGCCCTCGCCGACCCGACGCGCCGCCAGATCTTCGAGCGGCTGGCGCAGCGCACGAGGTCGGTCGGCGAGCTGGCCGCGGGGCTTCCCGTGACCCGGCCGGCGGTCTCCCAGCACCTGAAAGTCCTGGCGGATGCGGGGCTGGTTGCCCACGCGCGTGACGGCGCGCGCCGGGTCTACCGGATCGATCCGCGCGGCCTCGCGACGATGCGCGCCTACCTGGATCGCTTCTGGGATCGGGCGCTGACGGCCTTCAAGGTGGCGGTCGAAAAACAGGAAGAAGCACAGGAAGAGGAACCGAAAAGCGAAGCGGGCGCGCCCCGAAAAGGAGAACGACGATGAGCTCAGTCCCCCCGGTCCGAAAGGAGCTGGTCGTGGCAGCGTCGGCCGACCACGCGTTCGAGGTGTTCACCAGCGGCATCGACCGCTGGTGGCCCCGCCAGCACCACATCGGAAGCGCGCCGCTCAAGCGCGAGGTGCTCGAGGCGGGCGTAGGGGGCCGCTGGTACGGGCTGTCGGAGGACGGCACGGAGTGCGACGTCGGCAAGGTGCTGGTCTGGGACCCGCCGCGCCGGCTGGTGCTGGCCTGGCAGATCACCAGCGACTGGAAGTTCGACCCGGGCTTCACCACGGAGGTCGAGGTCACGTTCACCGCGGAGGGCCCGAAGACCACCCGGCTGGTGCTGGAGCACCGCGACCTGCACCGGTATGGCCTGGCGGAGCCCGCCTATCGCCGCGCGATCGATTCCAAGGAGGGCGGCTGGGGGTTCATCCTGCAGCGCTTCGTCGACGAGGCAGCCCGCTGACGGCGGCCCGACGCAGGCCCTGACCCTCAGGCCCGCAGCCCGGCGTCGCGCAGGACCGCGTCCAGCCTCTCGAGCACGCGCGGCCAGCCGGGCTTCATCCCCTCGAGCGCCTCGCGGCCCATCGGCGTGTCCAGATTGAACCCCTCGTGGGTGAGCGTGAGCCGCGTGCCCGTCCCTTCCGCCGTGAGTCGCCAGCTAATGATCGTATCCAGCCTCCCGACGGAGAATCGGTACTTGAGTAAACGTTCGGGCTGGACCTCGATCACCTCGCAGGGCTGCCTCCCCCACTTGCCCATGTCGAGCTCGAAGCGATGGCCGACCACCGGCCGCACGTCGCCGGGGGCCCACCAGCGCGCGACGAGCTCGGGGTCGGTCAGCGCCTTCCAGACCGCTGACGTGGGCTGCGAATACAGATGCTCAACCTCGATCGTGTCTTGCTTCATCGCTTCTTCTCCGTCTGTTCGTCGAGCACCGCCTCGAGCGCGACCATGCGTTGCTTCCAGTACCGTTCGAAGGCTTCGAGCCACGCCTCGACCTCCGACAGCGGTCGTGGATCGAGGTGGTAGTACCGCTCGCGACCCCGGGGCTCCTCGCGAATGAGGCGCGCCTTGCGCAGGACCTGCAGGTGTTCCGACACGGCGGGGCGGCTGATGTCGAACCCCTGGGTCAGGTCGCCGACGCCGCGCGGCCCCCTTCGCAACCGCATGAGAATTTCGCGCCGCACCGGGTTGGCCAGCGCGGCGAAGACGTCGACGTCGGGCATGACACTCAATATGTCGGATTATTCCGACGTGTCAACACAGTCCGACAGATCATGCCTCCTCACATGGTCAAGACGACGCGGAACTTCGCCTGGCCGCTCTTCATGCGCGCGTAGCCCTCGGCCGCCTTCGCGAGCGGATAGGTCTCAATCATTGGACGCACGCCGCTGAGCTCGGCGAAGCGCACCGTGTCCTCCTCGCCGGCTGCCGTCCCGGCGTATCGCCCGGTGAGGCTCAGGCTGCTTGGAATGATCTGGACCGGCGCCACCGACATCGGTTCGCTCGACGCCCCGATCACGAGGAGCCTGCCATTCGGCCCGAGGCCGGCCAAGAGCTCGCTCATCGCCTTGGCGCTCGGCGCGGTCGCCAGAATGACCTGGGCGCCGCCCAGCTTCTGCAACTCGACCGCGGCGTTCTTCGTCCCGCTGTCGATGTAGGCCGTGGCGCCGAGCTTTTCAGCGACGGACGCGTTCTCGGCGCCGCGCCCGATCGCCACCACTCTGTACCCGAACTTGCTGGCGAACTGGATTCCCAGGTGACCGAGGCCGCCCAGGCCCAGCACCGCGACGAGATCACCGGGCATGGCGCCGCTCGTGCGGAGGGCGTCGAAGGTGGTGGCGCCGGCGCACAGCAGGGGGGCAGCCTCCGCCGAGGTGAGACTGTCCGGAATGGGAACGACCGCCTCGGCGGGCGCCGCCATGTACTCCTGGTACCCGCCGTCGTAGCTGATTCCGGGCACCTTGCGATTGAGGCAATTGCGAAAGTCCCCGCGCCGACAGGCCCGGCAGGTGCCGTCGTGGCCGCCGTGCCAGCCGATGCCCACGCGCTGCCCCTTCTTCCATTCGCTGACGTCCGGTCCCAGCTCGTCGATGACGCCCACGACCTCGTGCCCCGGCACCCTTGGATACTCGATGCCTGGCCAGGTCCCCTCCTTCGTGAACTCGTCGCTGCCGCAGATGCCGCAGGCCTCGACCTTGATGCGCACCTGCCGTCGCTGCGGCTTGGGGAGCTCGCGCTCGACGATCTGAAAATCCGCTCCCGGCTTCGGAACCTGCGCTGCCTTCATGACGCCTCCTTCGGCTTTCGAGTCGGGGGAAGGCTAGGCAGAGAACTGGCCTGTGAAAGACAAGGAGAACCCTGAATCGCGCCGCTGCGGAAGCGCCGCGACGTTCAGCCGGCTTTTCGGGCGCAGCCGCTGAACCCCAGCCGCATCGAGCCCGTGAATTTGAACGCGAACTTGGCCGATACGCGCCGCGAGAGCAGCATGCGCCAGAACGGCCAGCCCAACCTCGGCCGCATCCCGCGCAGCTCCGGGGCACCGAGGCCGTGCGCGCGGCACATGGTGCCCACCTCCGTGGGTTTCACAAAGAGCCGCAGGACGTGCAAGCGGGGCGGCGTGTTCCGCACGAACCACTCGACGCCCTTGATGATCACGAGCCAAGCCCAGAAGTTGCGGTTGAACGTGTGA
This sequence comes from uncultured Pseudomonadota bacterium, assembly GCA_963819375.1. Lineage (GTDB taxonomy): Bacteria > Myxococcota_A > Polyangia > Fen-1088 > Fen-1088 > JADGRB01. The sequence goes on from CAWFVU010000003.1 coordinate 361,171, forward strand.
AAGAAGAAGAGCCCGGAGGGCCTGAGAACGCGGGCTGCCTCGGCGATGGCTCGCTCCGGATTTTCCAGGTGCTCCAAAAAATCCATCGCACAGACGACGTCGAAGGACGCTGCTTCGAAAGGCAGCTCCAGCGCGTCCCCCTTCTGGTAACGGACCGTGTGCCCGGGATCGTGGCGCGCCGCCACCGCCAGCGCGTCGTCGGACAGGTCGAGGCCCGTGACGTCATGACCGAGCGAGCCCAGGTGGTTCGAGAGAAAGCCCGCGCCACACCCGACGTCCAAGAATCCGGCAGCGGCGGTCGCCGAGCTTGCTCGCCATCTCAGCCGCGACCCACGGGTTCAGCAGCCTCGACTCGGCCCGCAGCAACGCGACGGGAGCGTCCTCAGCCGTGTACCAGAGGTCGCCGAGCGCGGCGTAGATCTCGTTGTTTACCGGTGATTTCGGGGCAGAGTGCGTCGCCACGTGGCACCAAGGAGACCGACCGTTCGCAATCTAAGGCCAGGCTCCCATCCCTGCCAGGGCCGGCGAGGGAGGCGCGCCATGGCTCAGGCGAGGCCCTCGATCTTCAGCGCGTCCTGGACGCGCGGACGCGCCTCGATCCGCGCCGAGAGCTCCACGAGCGCCGCGGGAACCGGGAGCTGCGCGCTCTTGGCCCAGCGGATCATCACGTAGAGGAACGCGTCTGCGGCGCTGAAGCGGCTGCCGAACAGGTAGTCGCCCTGCAGGCGCGCGCCGAGGAACGAGAGGCGGCCCGCGATGGCGGCGCCGGCAGCGCGTTGCTCTTCCATGGCGGGCGAGAAGAACAGACGCATGAAGGGGCGGTGGATCTCGGTCGCGATGAAAGAGAGCATCTCGACCAGGCGGCTCCGCCCGAGCTCGCCGCTCGGCTGGAGCTCCGGCGCGCGCGAAGCGACCCAGTCGAGGATGGCGACGTTCTCGGTGAGCACCTGGCCGTCGTCAAGCTCCAGCGCCGGGACGTAGCCCTTCGGGTTGACGGAGGTGTAGTCGTCGCCGGCTTCGGTGCGGTGAGTCGGGATCTCGACGCGCACGATAGCGGGGTCCATTCCCGCTTCCCGCAGGGCAATGTGATCGGCGAGGCTGCAGGCCCCCGGCGTCAGATAGAGCTTCATTTCGCCAGGTGCCTCTCGAGAGAGTCGAGGGTCTGTTCCCATCCACCCAGATGACCGTCGCGAGACGCCACGGACGCGAAGAAGGCCTGGTGCAGGGTGAGCTGGGTCTTGCCGGCGCGCTCCTCCAGGGTGACTGTCACGATGGTTTCGGGGGCCGCGTCGTCGCGCTCCCAGCTGTGCGTGAAGACAACCTTCTCGGGACGAACGAGCTCGAGGTACTTGCCTCCCAGCCAGTGCTCCTCGCCGTCGGGCGAACGCATGCAGGTGCGAAAGCGGCCGCCTTCGCGAACGTCGCCCTCCGCGTGCGTGATCGTGAATCCGGTCGGGCAACACCAGCGTTCGAGGTGCTCGGGCTCGGTCCACATGCGGTAGACGAGGTCGCGGGGCGCGTCGAAGCTGCGGCGGATGGTCAGCTCGGGACGCGATTGGGTCTGGTCGGGTACGTTCATGTTCGATTGCTCCTGAGCGCTCGGCGTTTCTTGCCGCGCGGGCGTCGGTCGGGTTGATGGCGCGTGCCGGAGGCTGCTTCGGCCTGCACCCGCTTCAGGTAGGCGCCGAGTTGATCGAGGCTCCCTTCCCAGAAGCGGCGGTAGCGTTCGATGAACCGCGCCACTTCTTCCAGCGGCGCGGCGTCGAGGGCGCACGGGCGCGTCTGGGCCTCGCGCCCCCGCAGGATCAGCCCAGCCTCCTCGAGGACCCGCAGGTGTTTGGTGATGGCCGGGGCGCTGATCGAAAACGGCCCGGACAGGTCCTTGACGGTACAGGCCCCCTCGCTGAGACGGGCGAGGATCGCTCGCCGCGTCGGGTCTGCCAGGGCCGAAAAGGTGGCGCTGAGCGCCGCGTCGCCGTCGTTGTTCACCACGGGGTTAATTACCTCAGAGGTTAATTACTGCGCGGCGAGCCTCCTGTCAAGAGAAAGGCAAAGGTCGAACGCCCCGGGCTCCGCAGTCCGTCAGAACCCGTATCATCGCGACGGCGGCGCGACGCTCCCGGCGAGGGTCATCCTCACGCGCCGGCAGCGAGGCTCCTAGCCGCGCCGAGCGGCGTCAATCGCAGCGACGTCGATCTTCCTCATCGTCATCATCGCCGAGAAGGCCCGCTTCGCTTCGCCGCCGCCAGCCGCCATCGCCTCGGTGAGCGTGCGCGGCGTGATCTGCCAGGAGAGTCCCCATCTGTCCCTGCACCAACCACACGCGCTCTCCTCGCCGCCGTTGTTCACGATGGCGTTCCAGTACCGGTCGGTCTCTTCCTGGCTGTCCGTCGAGATCTGAAAAGAGAACGCCTCGCTCTGCTTGAACGCCGTCCCGCCATTGAGACCAAGGCAGGGGATGCCGAACACCGTGAATTCGACCGTCAGCACGTCCCCCTCCTTCCCGCCCGGAAAGTCCCCCGGCGCCTTGTGCACGGCCGTCACCTTGCTGTTCGGGAAGGTCGCCGCGTAAAAGCGCGCAGCCGCTTCGGCGTCCTTTTCGAACCAGAGGCAGATCGTGTTCTTGTTGGTCATGTCAGTGGGCCCTTTCGCTGGACGAAGCGATCACCGTTTTACTGCAACGCATGGAGCCGAGCGAGCCAGGGGTCAGTGACAACGTCCCTTCCGATGAGCATCGGATTTCCATGAAGCCAGCGCCATGCCATTATCGTCTTGCGAACCGCGCATGACTATCTCGAACGGGCAAACCATCGCGCTCATGTGGGTGCTGGCGCTGGGCGGCGTCACTTCTGGCTGCTCCTTCATTTTCGTCGAAGGTGTGCCCCCGGACCACGCGAAGTTGGAGTACTTCGATTGCACCTCGACCTACGGTTTGTCGGTGGCCGACGGTGTGATTGCGCTGAGCGGGGCAATCGGAGCAGGGACGGCGCTCTCGCAGTCCAAGCAGGCGTATGCCGACAAGAACAACGGGGCGAGCCGGAACGCCGCGGCAGGCGTCGATATTGCCCTCGCCGGTGTCCTGGCCGCGTCCGCGGTGTACGGCGTCGTTCAGGCCACGCGGTGCGATCGCGCGAAGGAGGAGCTCAAGGCCCGCATTTTCGCCGCCCCCCTGCGTCCGCCTCTGGGGCCGAGCGGTCTTCCTGGTCCAGAGCCCGCTTACCAGCCGCCTGCCATAATGCCTCCTGCGCCTGTGCCGTCGCTCCCGCCGCCCGCTCCCGCGGCGCCGCTCCCCGCGAGTCCCGTCCCTGCTCCCACAGCGCCGACTCCCTGAGGCGAGCCGACCCGGTCACGCCGAGGCCAGCGGCCTCTCTTCACATCCACCGCCGTGACCCGGGATCGCGGCGACATGGATGTGCGCCTCGTCACCCACTGGTTGCCCAACGAAGCGCGATCAGCAATTCACCTCCTTGTCGGCAGGCCCCTCGCTCCTACTTTCGCACGGGCCTCGCGCAGTGCCGGGTAAAGGAGCGATCACATGCTATTCAAGAAATCGGTATCGACTTTCTATCTCTCTGCTCTGATTTGCGTTGCCTGCGGCGGCAGCAATGGCAGCCCGGGCTCGGGCGGCAGCGGTGGCTCGGCCGGAGGTTCAAAAGGGACCGGCGGGAAGGCGGGCGGCGCTGCAGGCACCACCGGTACCGGGGGCGGCGCCGCGGGCACCACCGGTGCGGCGGGCAGCACCGCAGGCACCACCGGTGCGGCGGGCGGCACCGCAGGCGCCACCGGCGCTGGCGGCAACGGCGGCTCGGCCGGTGGCTCTCCCCCCACGTCGATCCTCGGCAGCTTGAATACGATCGCCACGATTGGCTCGACCATCGACCCGAACAACGATCTCGCCATCGACCCCACCGGCTCCTCAACCAACCCTTACGGTTTGGTGATCGCGCCGATCTCTGCGGGACTGATCACCGCGGGCGATCTGGTGGTCTGCAATTTCAACAACGGCCCCATGACGGTTCCAGGCAGCCCCGCTGGCAACACCCAGGGTCAAGGAACCACCGTCGTCGGCTTGCATCCGGTGGCGAGCGCGGCGGATGCTGGAATCGCAAACCCTTATCACATCGCGCAGTCGACCAGCCTGCTCGGCTGCAGCTCCTTGAGCATGTTCGCCGACGACAGCATCGCGGCCACCGCCTTTTCTGCCAACCTCGTTCCTCTGGTGTCACCCACCGGATCTGTCAGCTCTCCTTTTGCCGCCGACAGCCTGGCGAAGCCGTGGGGCTCAGCCTACGTCCCTGCCGCCAATGGTCAGCCTCCCGCGTTGTACGTCTCGACCGCCACCGGTTCGATCAACCGTATCACCCTGGACAACTCGAACAGCAGCGACGCTCAGACCGCCTTCGCGCAAGTCGTCACGGGCTTTTGCGTCTCCGGAGCTGTCCAAGGCATGACGGATTCGTTGCACGCCCCTTCCGGCCTGACTTATGACGCCAAGAAGGACACGCTCTACGTCGTCGATACGAGCTCTTACAGCGTGGTGGCGCTCGCTCATGTCTCGAGCATCCCCGCCAACGGCATCACCGTGAATGGCGGCGATTGCACCGCTGCCCCTCCCACGGCCATCCCGACGTTCACGGGCCCCTCCAAGTCCTCGGCCAGCGTCATCGCCAGCCCGAGCAGCCCGAACGGTGGACAGCTGTTCAACGCGCCGATCAGCGCGGCGCTGCTGCTGAATGGCAACGTGGTCGTCGGCAACGCCGACCAGGATCTGACGCTCAACGACGCGGGCACGAATGACAACCTGTTGTTCGAGATCTCGCCGACGGCAGGTATCGTCGGCTCGAAGCAGCTCGATCCAGGTGCTCCCGGCGCGCTGTTTGGAATTGCCGCCGGGCCGGACAGCAAGGGCAATCAGCTGATTTACTTCAACGATGACAACGACAACACCGTGAAGGTGCTTTCGAAATAGCCCCGCACCCCACACGGGCGGCACACGCCAGCCACGCGAGGGAGCCCTGCCTCCTCTGGTCTCACGGACCAACGTGGCTGACTGTGCCGCCGAGCAGATCGGCGAGCCACTGTTTGAGCGGCACGCCGTTGACGCTGGTGGCAAAGCCGCTGTCGGTCATGAGCCAGATGTGCCGGGTGCTGGTGATGTAGTAGGTCCCGAACGGCGTTCCCTGGACCTGGACCTGGCCGCGAAAGGCGAGCAGGCCGGCCTGGTAATCGGCGGCCGCCAGTGTTCCGCCCGCGCAGCCGTTCTGGCCGAAGGCGAAGAAAGGGTTGATCGTCCCATCCTGGGAGGAGGAGATCAGCCCGCCGCGGTAGCTCGGGTACCGCCAGCCGAAATGCAGCACGAAATCGATCATGTAATCGCTGGCGCTGGGGCAATCGAGGCCGCAATCGGGCATCACCCCCCGATCGAAGCCCCAGAGGTCGTGCCAGGTCTGCTCGAGGCACGGCGCGACGACGCTGTTGGGCATGGGGGGCCCGGAGTCACTGAGCACGGTGACCGGGATCGGCGCAAACCAGCGCGCCACGTGATCCGAGTTGAGCAGCACGCCGAAGCCGCCCGCGCTCGAACCGGCGAACAACACCTGCCGGGCAGCGGTGAAGGTGGGAACGATTCGGCTCAGGAACGCCTCGAGGTTGCTGTAGCCAAGGAACTGCTGCGCCGGCCCGCCGTCCACGGAACCGTCCGCCCGGTTGCCGGCGTGCACGTCGCCGCTGCAGTACGGAATGAACACGAAGCTCCAGGTCCGCACCGGGTTGTCGGGATCGTCGCGGTTGAAGATGCCCTGGATCTGCGGCACGAAGTCAGCGGATCCGAACGCCGAGAGGTTGAACGCGCAGGTGTCGACGTTGAAGCAGGCACCCCCCTGATCCAGAAACACCATCACGTTCGGGGAGGCCGTGCTCAGGTTGAGCGCGAGACCCGTGCTCGATCCATCGCGGCACCGCGTGTCGGGGAAATCGATCCAGCTCCATTCACCCTCGCCAACGGCTGGCAGCGGCGTCCCGAGCGGGCCCGGCGGCCCGGCCTCGGGGTACATGGTGTCGGCGTTGTGGTCCCGGGGCGTGTAGACGACGTCAACAGCGGCGTCCCTGCGACCTTCATGAGATGACGAGCAGCCGAGCACGCCCAGCGCCGCGATCCAGATGAGCGCCCCGCTCGGAAGGCGTCGCTGCTTCATCAAGAGAATCTGCGCCTCCAATGGCATCCGCCCCCCCAAACGCCAGCGTACCACGCGACACGCCGAGCGCTGTCGAGCGCTCACCTTCAGATCGTGATGAGTATGAAGCAGGCCGTCGAGCAGTCACCGGCACCGTCGCCGTTCAGGGCCCCTCGTCGCACTGCTCGCCGAGCTCCCTGTCGACGATTCGGTCGCCGCACCGCAAGCCTAGTCCCCGTCGGCGCAGTCGTCAGCGCACCCAACGCAGGTCAAGGTTTTCGGATCGCACATCTTCGCCTTCCCTTTGCAGTCGTGGTCGACGAGGCACTCGACGCAGATTCCATCGGGTCGGCTGCAGACTAGCCCACCGCCGCAGTCATCCTTCGTCGTGCAGCCGCCGGGCGAGACGGCCCCCGCCCCTTTCGGGTCGGCTCCCATTCCCGCGTCTTTGTCGCTCGGGGGGCTGGGATCTGGGGCGGCTGCCGCGTCGGCTTGCGCTGCGGTGCTTTTCGGTGCCGCGTCTGGCTGCGCCGTCGCAGCCTTGGGTGCAGCATCGGGGACCGCGCCGTCCAGACCCGCGGTCTTGATGGCAATCTGAGCTGCGTCCTCCCGCGGCAACGACGTGGCTGAGCCGCCGTCTTCGGAGATGTCGAGGGCCGTGACGCTTCCGCAACCTGCGGTCACGATCGCGACATAGAAGGGCCATAACAACAACCGACCGGACGGTAAGTGAGCAATCTTCATGGATCCCTTCTGCCTCGAAAAAATAAGGACGAATCGGTAAACGACAACCGGAGCGAGCGTCGCCACAGGCCGGATGCCTGGCGAATCGTTCGAGGAGGTGATCGGCGATGCCCTCCGCGCGGACGCGGCAGGCCTTGCTAGGCGGCGGCCGGCGCCGCGAACTGTGCGTGATAGAGCGTGTGGTACGCGCCACCGGCGCCGAGCAACTGCTCGTGCGTGCCCTGCTCGACGATCTTGCCGTGCTCCATCACCAAAATGAGGTCGGCGTCGCGGATCGTCGAGAGCCGGTGCGCGATCACGAAGCTCGTGCGGCTCTGGCGCAGCGTCGCCATGGCGCGCTGGACCAGCACCTCGGTGCGCGTGTCGACCGACGACGTCGCCTCGTCGAGGATCAGGATCGCCGGATCCGCCAGGAACGCGCGCGCGATCGTGATCAGCTGCTTCTCGCCGGCCGACAGGTTCGAGCTCTCCTCGTCGATCACGGTGTCGTAGCCGCCCGGCAGCGCGCGCACGAACCGGTCGACGTACGTGGCCCTCGCGGCCGCGAGCACGTCGTCCTCGGTCGCCGTCGGATGGCCGTACCTGATGTTGTCGCGGATCGTGCCGCCGAACAGCCAGGTGTCCTGCAGCACCATGCCGAGCTGCCCGCGGACGTCCCGGCGCGGCACCGACGCGATGTCGATGCCGTCGATCCGGATGGCGCCGCTCTGGAGCTCGTAGAACCGCATCAGCAGGTTCACGAGCGTGGTCTTGCCCGCGCCGGTCGGCCCGACGATCGCGATGGTCTGGCCGGGCTGCGCGACCAGCGACAGGTGCTCGATCAGCGGCACGTCGGCCTTGTAGCGGAAGCTGACGTCGTCGAACCGGACTTCCCCCCGGACTTCGCCCCGGACTTCGCCGCGCCGCGCCGCCGGAAGCTCCGCGGCGCTGCGATCGAGCGACTGATCGGGCTCGTCGAGCAGCTCGAACACGCGCTCGGCCGACGCCACGCCTGACTGCAAGACGTTCGCGACCTGCGCCAGCTGCGACAGGTTCTGCGTGAACTGGCGCGAGTACTGAATGAACGCCTGCACGCTGCCGAGCAGCATCGCGCCCGATGCGACCCGCAGGCCGCCGACCACGGCGATTGCGACGTAGTTGAGGTTCCCGACGAAGGTGATCGCCGGCATGATCAGGCTCGAGATGAACTGCGCCCTGAAGCCGGCCTCGTAGAGCTCGTCGTTCTTGGCGCGGAACCGCTCCTCGATCTGGCGGCGCCGGCCGAACACCTTGACGAGCGCGTGGCCGGTGAACGCCTCCTCGATCTGACCGTTCAGCGCGCCGACGTGCCTCCACTGCGCGACGAAGCCCTTCTGGGCGCGCTTGCCGATCTTCGCGGTGATCACCACCGACAGCGGCACCGTGACGAACGCGATCACCGCGAGCAGCGGCGAGATCACGACGAGCATCACCAGCACGCCGAGCACCGTCACCGTCGCCGTCACGATCTGGCTCATCGTCTGCTGCAGGCCCATCGCGACGTTCTCGATGTCGTTGGTGACGCGCGAGAGCACCTCGCCATGGGGCTGGCGATCGAAGTACCCGAGCGGCACGCGCATCAGCTTCGCGTCGACGTCGGCGCGCAGCCGGTTGGCGATGCGCTGCACGAGGTGGGCGAGGATGTAGCCCTGCAGCCACATGAACAGGACGGCGCCCGCGTAGAGCGCCATCGCCAGCGCGAGCACCTGGGCGAGCGCGCCGAAGTCGATGCCCTGCCCGGCCTGCACGTGCATCGCCCGCGCGAGGTCGGTCGGATTCGTGCCGGCGGGGCGCGCGCCGAGGAAGCCCCTGAAGATGATGTCGGTGGCGCGGCCGAGGATCTTCGGACCCGAAACCGTGAACGCGACCGCGACGGTGCAGCAGGCGAGCACCGCGATCACGAGCCCGCCATGCGGCGCGAGCAGGCCGAGCAACCGTCGGGCGGAGCCGCTGAAGTTCTTCGCCTTCTGCGGCGGCCCCGTCATCCCGCCGCCCATCGGACCGCGCATCGCGGGGCCGGCCGGGCGCTGCGCCGCAGGCGCGGGTCGGTCGGTGCTCATGCCGCCACCTCTTCCTGCTCGGTCTGCGACTCGACGATCTCTGCATACGGCGGGCAGGTCGCGACGAGCTGCGCATGCGTCCCCTTGCCGACGAGCTTGCCGGCGTCGAGCACGAGGATCTGATGCGCGTGGCGGATGCTCGCCACCCGCTGCGCCACCAGGATCACCGTCGCCTTCGCGAGCCGCGGCGCGATCGCCAGGCGCAGCCTCGCCTCGGTCGCCAGATCGAGCGCCGAGAACGAGTCGTCGAACAGGAACACGGCCGGCTCGCGCAAGAGAGCGCGCGCGATCGCCAGCCGCTGGCGTTGGCCGCCGGAGACGTTGGTGCCGCCCTGGGCGATCGGCGCCTCCAGCTGCTGCGGCATCGCGCGCACGAAGTCCGCGCCCTGCGCGAGCTCGAGCGCGGCCCAGAGCTCGCCGTCGGTGGCGTCGGGGTTGCCGAACCGGAGGTTCGAGGCGACGGTGCCCGTGAACAGGTACGACCGCTGCGGCACCATGCCGATCCGCGCCCACAGCTCCTCCGGCGCGCGCTGCCGGACGTCGACGCCGTCGACCAGCACGGTGCCGGCCGTCGTGTCGGAGAGCCGCGGTATGAGGTCGAGCATCGTGGTCTTGCCCGCGCCGGTTGCGCCGATGATCGCGGTGACCTCGCCCGGCCTGGCGACGAACGAGATGTCGGCGAGCACCGGCGCGCTTGCCCCTGGATAGCGGAACTCGACGCCACGCAGCTCGACCGTGCGCGTGAGCTCGGCGGGCAGGACCGGGGCGGCCGGCGGCGCGATCTCCGGCCGGGTGTCGAGCACCTCGACGATGCGCTCGGCGCAGACCGCAGCGCGCGGGATCAGGATCGACAGGAACGACGCCATCATCACGCCCACGAGGATCTGCATCAGGTAACCGAGGTAGGCGGTCAGGGCGCCGATCTGCAGCGTCCCGTCGGCGATCCGGCGACTGCCGTACCAAAGGAGCGCGACGCTCGACGCGTTGAACACCAGCGTCACCGTCGGCCACATCAGCGCCTGGAGCTTGCCGACCTGCAACGCGGTCGCCGTGAGGTCGTCGTTCGCGCCTGCGAATCGGGCGGCCTCCGCCGGCTCGCGCACGAACGCGCGCACGACCCGCATGCCGGTGATCTGCTCGCGCAGCACGCGGTTCAGGGTGTCGATCTTCGGCTGCATGATCCGGAACCTCGGGATCATCCGGCCGATGATGAGGCCGATGCTCCCGGCCATCGCCGGGATGCACACGAGCAGGAGCTTCGACAGCCCGAGGTTCTCGCGCAGCGCCATCACGATCCCACCGACGCACATGATCGGCGCCATCACGAGCATCGTCATGCTCATGAGCACGAGCATCTGCACCTGCTGGACGTCATTCGTCGTGCGCGTGATCAGCGACGGCGCGCCGAACTTGCCGACCTCGCGCGCCGACAGCTTGCCGACGTGATGAAAGATCCCGCCGCGCAGGTCGCGGCCGTAGGCCATCGCGACGCGTGCGCCGAGGTACACCGCGCAGAACGAGCAGGCGATCTGGCCCGCCGCCATCGCCAGCATCATCGCGCCGCGCAGGAGGATGTAGGTGGTGTCGCCGGTCGCGACGCCCTTGTCGATGATCTGCCCGTTGATGCTGGGCAGATACAGCGACGCGATCGTGCTGCCGAGCTGGAGCAGCACGACCAGCCCGAGCTGGGAGTGAAACGGGGCCAGATAGGTACGGAGCAAGCGCCAGAGCATCAGGTCTCCTTCAGGTCTCTTCGTCAGGCGTCTTCGTCGCGCGCCCGGATCCCGTCCAGCAGCAGCGACACGATCTCGTGCGGGGTCATCGGTTTGTCGGTGAGCCGCGGGTGCGTCCCCGCAAAGGCGATCGCGCGCAGGAACCTCGCCGCCTCCGCGGGCGCGCAGCGGATCTCGTCGCGGTGAGGCTCGAACAGCTTGGCCAGCGCGGCGCGCAACCGGGAGTCGTCGATCTGCGGCGGTGGTGGCCGGCGCGCCTCGGGCGGCACCGCGAGCCCGAGCATCGAGATCAGCTGCCAGACCTCGCCGACGCGACGCTGCAGCATCTCGATCGCGGCGATCAGCTTGTCGCGCAGCGGAAGCTCGGGATCGATCCGCGCGACCTCGGCCTCGTCCTTGGTCGGATCGAACACGCTGGCGACCGCCGCGGAGATCAGGGCCTCCTTGTCGGGAAAAGCGCGGAACAGGGTCCCCTCCGCGACGCCCGCGGCCAGCGCGATCTGCGACGTCGTGACCTCGCGCCCGTACATGCGCAGGAGCGGCAGCGTCGCCGCGATGATGCTCGCCCGCCGCGCATCGGGAGACAGTGGCGCCGCGCGAACCATGCCGTTCTTTTAACTGAGTGAGCGCTCACTCGCAAGAGGCAACCGGCCCGAGCCCCGCGTGCGAAGGTGCCGCGCATCGCCCGCGCGCTGCGCATGAAATGCCGCTCACCCACGGGCTCAAAAGCGACAGCGAGACGTGACGGAGCACACGTCGTGTTCTCTTCGCCCGGTGGGCGCCAAGCGGTCCGTTTTCGCTAACGTGTTCGAGCGCTCCTGTTGTGAAATGCGCGCGAGCAGATGCTGAAGGGTACGGGTCGACTCGTCGGGGTGTTCGTCGCGGTGCTGAGCCTGGGCGCCTGCGGCGAGGTGACGTCGAAAAACACGGACGGCGGAGGCGACGGGGGCCTCACCGCAGACCAAGCCTGCGCCATGCGCGCGCAGGCCGAATGCGGCAAGCGCAACACGTGCTCCAACGGCACCAGCATCACCCGCGTCTATGGTGAAATGAGCGTCTGCCTCGCCCGCGCGGCATTGGAGTGCAGGTCCCGGCTGGCGGCGCCCAACACCGGCGCCAGTCCCGAGACCGTCAGCAAGTGCGCGGCTGACTACGCGACGCTGTCGTGCAACGACTTCTTCAACAACGAGCTGCCGCCGGACTGCACACCGTCGGGGCCGGGCACAAACGGGCAGCCTTGCGCCTTCAATGGCCAGTGCGCCACCGCTTACTGCGGCGGCACGGAGAACGCGCTCTGCGGCACCTGCGCGGCGCAGCCGGCGGCCGGTGATTCCTGCGCCGACTCCTTGTGCGGCCCCGGGCAGAATTGCGTGGCGGCGACGATGACCTGCCAGGAGGTCGGGATTCTGAACGGGTCGTGCGACACGAACGATCCGTGCGGCAACGGGCTGTCGTGTGTAGGCGTCTCGTCGACGAGCACCGTGGGGTCCTGCGAGGTCGCGCTCGGCACGGCAGGCGCGGCGTGCGGCGGTGGGACGACGCCGGCTTGCAACGGCTCGCTCGGACTTGCGTGTGTCGGCGCATCCGGCAGCAAGACATGCGTGACAATCAGCTACGTCAGCGACGGCACGCCGTGCGGCAACTTGTCCGACACCTCGTTCGCCCTGTGCAGGGCGGGAACCTGCTACACCTCGACCGGCGTCGCGAGCGGCAGCGAGACGGGGACCTGCAAGCTCGACGCGATAGAGGGCGCGTCCTGCGACACCGCGCTCGGCCCGTCGTGCATGACGCCCGCGCGGTGCGTGGGGAGCGACGGCGGTACGTCGGGTCTTTGCACGCTGCCCACCGGCAGCGCCTGCGGTTCGTAAGCCGCCGCCCCGCCTCACTTCGGCGTCATGAACGAACCGGCTTTGACCTCGCCCGCGCGCTTGTACTTGGCGATGATGACGCCACTTCCCGACGCGCTGCTTTCGGTGAGCGCGAAGCCGGCGTGGCGCGTGCCGTCGGCGAACAGCCTCTGACCGGTGCCGAGCGTGACGGGGAAGATCTTGAGCCACAGCTCGTCGACCAGGTCGTGCTGGAGCAGCGTCTGAATCAACGCGCCGCTGCCGTGGACCTGGAGCTCCGGTCCCGACTCGGCCTTCAGCTTTCGAACAGCCTCTGCGATGCCCTCTTCGAGGCGAACGGCTGTGCCGTTCCAGTTCGTCGCCAGCGGCCGATTCGTGGCCACGTACTTCCGGGCGTCGTTGATGCCGAGGTCGGCGCCGGGCTCGGTCACCTTCGGCCAGTGCGACGCGAAGATGTCGTAGGTCCGACGACCGAGCAGAAGGTCGAACTTGTGCCCCATCTCTTTCGCCATCTCCTGCCCGACGAGCTCGTCGAAGTACCCGACCGTCCAGCCCCCGTGGCGGAAGTCGCCCCGGGTGTCCTCTTCAGGTCCGCCCGGCCCCTGCATGACTCCGTCCATCGATACAAAGCTCAACACGTTGATCTGTCGCATGTCTCACCTCCCTTTGATAAGACGACGAACGGGCCCGGCCTGGATCGACATCGGTCCAACCGAAGCTCGAGGTTGCCGGCTCCGGCGTCAGCCGCAGTACCCGAACGCATCGTTCGGGTAGTCGAGGGCGCAGCCCGAGGACGTCTCCCCGGTCGCCGGAGCTTGATCGGACGCGAGGCAGTGCTCCCCCGATGGACAATCGGCGTCACGACCCAGGCGACAGGGCAGCTCACACGCCGCGGGCGCGCCGGCGTCGAGCCCGACGAACGAGACGCACATCCAGCAATCCGCGAGGAGATTTGGGTTCTCGGCGCACTGGTGCGTCGCCATGTTGGGTATCGATGCGCCGCCGTCGGTGAAGCTCCCGCAGGGGGTCCCGGGGGGAGCGCCGCCACCACCGTCGGCGCTCGCGCTCGCGCCGCTGCCGCTGCCGCTGCCGCACGAGAGGCACGGAAGGAGGATCGCCGCCATGACGAGGAGGCCCCGAGCCACGGCCGGTATCGTTGCCGGCGGGGACACTCGTGTCAAATGAGGCATCGATTGAGCGTGGACGTGCGGACCGACTGGCTCGGCGCCGGGGACTGAGCGCTCAGGGCGCGCAGGCCAATTCACAGGTGCGGCTGGTGACGGTGCTGCAGCAAAGAAGCGAGCCGCAACAGGGAAGCGTCGCGCAGCTCGCGCCGTCTCCGACGCAGAGGGCGGAACCGCCCGTCCCCGTCGTGGTGAAGCCGCCCGTGCCGTTCCCTCCCCCGCCGAATATTCCACCCATCCCCGCCCCTATGGCTTTGCCCAAGCTGCCCGCCTGCCCCGATTGACCGCCGGTCGCCGACGCGCCGCCCGCGCGGCGGCCCCCCGCGGCCGCACCGGCTGAACCGGCCGCGCCACCTCCGTCGGTAGCTCCCCCCGTATCGTTCGTCGACGACTTCGACCCCGGGGGGACACCGCCCGTGACCGCACCGTCGAACGTCGGGTTTCCACTGGACGAACAGGCAACAACCACGACCAACACGAGCGCTCCAAAGAACGACGAGCGGCCCATGATTCTAAACAGTGTGGCGCCAATCTCCGCGAGCGGAAGAGCGCCAAACCACCGAACCTCGGAGACGGCTCAGCCACGCCGCGGCGCCTCGTGGCCGTCGGGCAAAGAAGCCCGCAGGCGAGCGCGCGCCGATCGTCGACCCGGCCGGGCGCCGGGGTATTCTCCGGGGCCATGACGCGCGGGACCCGATACCACGTGGTCAGCAAGATCGCCCGCGGCGGCATGGCGGAGATCTTCCTGGCCCTGCAGCAGGGCGAGCAGGGCTTCAAAAAGCCGGTCGTGCTCAAGCGGATCCTGCCTGCGCTGGCCGCGGATCCGAAGTTCGTGCGCATGTTCGTCGACGAGGCTCACATCGCCTCGACGCTGAACCACAGCAACCTCGTGCAGGTGCTCGACCTCGGCAAGGCGGCAGGGCAGTACTTCTTGGTGCTGGAGTTCGTCGACGGCTGGAGCCTCGAGCAGATCCGTCGCCGCGCCCAGCAAGCCAAGCTGAAGCTCTCCCTGCCGCTCGCGCTCTACGTCGTGGGCGCGCTCTGCCGGGGGCTCGCCTACGTCCACACGCGCGAGCGCCAAGGCAAACCCCTCGGCATCATCCACCGGGACGTGACCCCGCAGAACGTCCTCATCAGCCAGCACGGGGAGGTGAAGCTGGCGGACTTCGGCATCGCCAAGGCGGTGGACAAGAGCGAGAAGTCCGCCACCGGCATCATCAAGGGGAAGTTCGCGTACATGTCGCCCGAGCAGTCGCAGGCCCGGCCGCTCGACGCCCGCTCCGATCTGTTCTCGGTGGGCACCGTGCTCTACCTCCTCACCACCGGACGCAAGCCCTTCGACGGGCCGACCGACGCCGACGTCATCATGCAGGTGCGGCGCGCGCGGCCCGAGAAGCCCTCGACGCTGGTCAAGGACCTGAACCCCGACGTCGAGCGGCTCATCAACCGCGCCTTGCGCGCCGATCCCGCCAAGCGCTGGCAGAGCGCCGAGCAGATGGCGGACCGCATCGACGCCATCCTCCTCAAGTTGGGGCAGCCGAGCGGGCCGGCGCCGCTCAAGCGCTGGCTCGAGACGCTGAGCGCGCGGGACGGGGCCAAGCCGCCCGTCGCCGACGCCGCCGTCGCGACCGATCCCAGCATCGCCGTCGATCTCGGAAGCCTCGACCTCGAGCTCGAGGAGGTGGCGGCGACGATGGTCGAGGAGGAGCGGGGCACCGGCGTCGACACGCGTCTGGAGCACGCCCGCGAGCCGACCGCGCACAGCGCGCCCACGCGTGCCGACGGGGCGCGCGCTGCTCGGCTGGCGAAGGACGCAGGCCTCGATACGCCGGCCGACGAAGGCGCCGGCGCCGCCGCGACGGCCGGCGTCGGCGCGCGCTTCAAGCGATGGGTGCGCCGGATGACCATCCGCGTGGTCCTCATCCTCGTGGCGGTCAGCGGCGCGGCTTACCTGGCCTGGCCTCACCTGCCGGCCGGGGCAAGGCAGCCCATCGACAACTGGCTCCGGCGGCTGAGCGCCCTGATCGGCCAGCGCCACCTCTGAGTCCGTCTGTCGGGCCGTTGAGCAACGGCGAAGCCGAGCGCGACGCTAGCCGAGGTTCGCGGCGGCGAGCAGCTCGAACAGGGCGCGGAAGTGACGCTCGGCGCCTTCGGGGTCGTGAACCGGCGTGTCGGAGGGGACCCAGCCGTGGCGGAGACCGGCGTAGGTCTCGACGCGGTGGTCGACGCCGGCGGCGGTCAGCGCGTCGTCGAGGCGGCGCTTCATGTCGTCGGGAAACGACGCGTCCTCGACAGCGCCGGCGACGTAGATCTTCGCGCCGCGCATCTTCGGTGCCAGCAGGTGCGGGCTGTCGGGCGCGTCGGTCGCCAGGTTGGCGCCGTGGAACGACGCCGCGGCGCCCACGCGGTCGGGAAACGTCCCCGCCGCCGACAGCGAGATGGCTCCGCCCATGCAGTACCCGACCGTGCCGATCTTCTTTCCGGTCTCCGTTCCGGTCTTGCCACCCCGCAGGTCGGCGCGCGCGGCCAGCCAATCGAGGAAGGCGGCGGTGTCGCTCATGGCGTTGGCGATGGTCGCGGTGGACCTGAACTTTGCGCCCCATTCCTGGCGAAACGCGACGTCCGTGAACAACAGCTTCGGGTCCGGGGCCTGGTACGGTCCGGCCCGATAGAAAAGATCCGGCAGCAGGGCCAGGTAACCGGCACCGGCGATCCGTTCGCACAGCGAGGACAGCGCCGACCGGATGCCGATGCCGTCCATGTACACGAGCACGCCGGGCCATGGGCCGGCACCCGACGGCCGGAACACGAATGCGGGGCAGGCGCCGTCGCGGGTCTGGATCGTCACTTCGTCTCTGGGCATGTCGTCGTCTCCGGGGCCAGGCCTTTCAAGAGGCCGTGGGTGGTCAGGTGGTCAGCCGGCGTCGGTACCGGCGTCGGCGGCGTTCCCACAGACCGACGCGCAGGCATCGTACGGGGGCGGAAGCGCCGTGAAGTCTGGGCAGGTCGGAGCGCCGTAGAGATCCGCCAGACAGGTCGCACAGGCCCGCGTGAAGTTGGTCGTAAAGGCGGCACAAGAGGAGTTGCATTGATCGTGATTGCTGTCCGTGCAGTGGGAGCAAGCCCCCGGGCAGAGTCCGTTGGCGCAGATCTGGGTCATCAAACAGCCAAAGGTCGACAGGGCCGAGTCGTCGTACGGGTCACGTTGGTGGGCTCGGATCCCGTGGTGCCGCCGGGGCAATTCACGGAGCCGTTGCTGTTCAAACCCGCCGGCTGCGGCGCGTCCTCGCAAAGACGCATCATTTCTTGGGGCGTCAGATCGACCAGCTTCTTCGACGCGTCGAGCCCGTTGCCGCTGCTGCCGCAACTCGCCAGCAGCATCGCAAGCGCCACAGCCGGCCCAACTTCAACATGCATCACGGACATTGTGTCGATCGGCCGCGGCTTACTTGGCGTTCAATAGACGACCAGACTGGTCGCCGTCTGGACGATCAGGTGATCCTCGCCGATCGCCATCGAGGATCGCTCGGAGCCGCACACCACCGCAGCGCCCGCGCTGTCGACCGAGACTTGCTTCCCGGTGGTCTCGTCGATCTCGTAGACGTTGCCCGAGCCTGAGCCCATGAACACCTGTTTGCCGCCGCCGGCGATGGCCGCCATGGTGCAGAGCCTGCCGTCGCCGCTGAACGCCCACTTGATGGTGCTGGTCTGAACGTCGACGGCGGTCAGCGTATTGGTGCGAACGTAGAAGGCAACTCCGGCGTGGAAGGCGGGAGGCACGTCGACCAGGAACGACCCCTGCGGGCGGCTGAGCGTGTCGAGGATGACGTTGCCGACGACGTTGTCGCGCACCCACACCCATCCGTCGTAATAGGCCGGGGTGGTTCCGCCGCCCCCGGTGCAGCTGGTCGAGTAGTACCACTCGAGCGCGCCGGTCGCCTCGGTATAGGCGGACACCTGATCGCACGCCTCGGCCTCGAAGACGATGCCGTCGCCGACCGCCACCGTGCCGAAGCTGCCGTCGAAGGTGCCGGCCGACCAGGCGATCTTGCCGGTGGCGCCGTTGAACGCGGTGAGCGTTCCGCCGCTGCCGAGCCCTTCGACCCAGACCAGCCCGTCGGCGGCCACGGGAGCGGACTGGAATTCGTACTGCGACGTCACCTGGCTGGCCCACAGCCGGCGACCGCTGCCAGCGTCGAGGGCCGCGAGGTTGCCGTGATTGTCCAGCGTGTAGACGCGCCCTTGATCATAAGCCAGCTGGACGACGCTCCCGATCGCGATGGGTCCCCAGACGACAGCGCCCGTGGCGAGCGACAGCGCGCGGACGTTGGGCTGGGATTCGTCGGCGGCCACGAACACGTTTCCGCCCGCGATGAGCGGATAGGAAGGAGCTCCTCCGAAGGTGGCGGTCCAGGCCTGCGTCAGCGGCGAAGCGATGGCGTCGTCCGGCTGAGCATTGTCGTGGGCGGCGTCGATCGCCCAGTTGGTCGCCTCGCTGGTTGAGGGCGATCCGCCGCTGCCGCCGCCCGCGGCTCCCGCGCCACCCGTGCCGGGTTCTCCACCGGTGCCGGGTTGTCCGCCGGTGCCGGGTTGTCCGCCGGTGCCGGGCGCTCCCGCGGCGCCGCCGGTGCCGGGTTGTCCGCCGGTGCCGGGCGCTCCCGCGGCGCCACCGGTCCCGGGGCTGGCAGCCTTTCCGCCCGCTCCGCCGACGCCGGCGCCCGCAGCTCCGCCGGAGCCGCCGTGCGTGCCCGCGACGCCCCCGGTGCCGGAGCCGCCGTGCGTACCCGCGCCGCCCCCGGCGCCAGAGCCGCCCGTCGCGCCCACGCCACTCGCGCCGGCCGCGGAGGAGGCGCCGCCCTTCCCTCCTGACCCCGCCCCGCCCATTCCCGCCCCGGCTCCGGCGTGTCCGCCGCTCCCCGTCGCGTGCCCCGCCTCGCCTCCGGCGCCGGTCTGGCCAATCGACGATCCACACCCCAAAGAGGCCGCGAGCAGCAACGCCCACGCCCATCCGAACCTCGCATCACGCGCCATCGCGACAGCATATCGGCACCGACCGGGATTGAAAACCGCCATGGGTCAGGGCTCGCTCACGAGCGGCGCGTCGAGGAGGTAGAGGTGCCGGGTCGTGACCTCGGTCGTCTGATTGATGATGGCCTCGAGGATCGCCACGCGGCTCCCCCCGACGTACGCAAAAGCAACCGTCCCTCCGCCGAACGTCGTCTCGGGAAACTCGGACGGCAGTGTGAGCACGTCGACCGGCTCCAACGTGGTTCGATCCATGAGGTACATCTGCAGCGGGCTGGCGATGCCCGACGTGCCGACGAGGATCAGCAACAACCGGTTGGCGTCGCGAATGGCGATCGGCCCGGCGCCGATCTTCCCGGCCGCGATCGGCGAGCCGGGTGTCGACACGTCGATGATGTCGCCGCTGGTGGCATAGAGCCGGTTGCGGTCGTAGACGATGTACGTGCCGAACCCGCTGGCCAGGTTCATGACCTCCTTCTGGCTGAGGCCGGCCGCCGACGCCGTATAGCTGAAGATCTCGTACCCCGTGTCGTTGGCGTTGTAGCCGAAGAAGGTGCCCGGCGGGCCGGGGACGATCTGCGTCGCCTGGATGAGATCGAGGCTGGTGTTGCCTGTCCTCGCGACGCCGTCGTCGAGAAGGTAGGTCCCGAAGTACCGCCCGGCGAAGGTCTCCACCGCGATCGTCGTGGCGGAGCCGGGGAGCACGGCGATCGACGCGGCAGTCGCTGGCGAGCCGAAGGGCGCGGAGGACGACTGGGGCACCTGGACCAGCGGCCCCACGGTCGGCGGCGCGGTCGTCAGCGTCACCTTGCGCACCGACAGCGGGCCGTCGACGCCGACCCACAAGGTCGAAGCGTCGTCCGAGAGAGCCAGCGCGTTGGGGTTGGAGCCGATGGGCGTCACGGCGGCGACCGCCTCCGCCGCCACGTCGATCGTCACGACGGTGTTGGGGTGGATCGGCGCCGCGCCGGCCAGGGTCAAGTAGAGCTGGCGGCGCTGAGGATCGAAGACCATCTGTTCGGCATCCACGTCGAACCGCACCGCCGTGCAGCCGGTACAGGCGACGGGAACGGCCTGCAACGGTTCGCCGGCGCCGCCCGCACCGGCCGTACCGGCTGCGCCGGCCTGCCCAGCGGCGCCACCCTGTGCGGCCGCGCCGGCTTGCCCTCCGGCGCCGGTCTGTCCGGCGGCGCCGCCCTGCCCGCCGAGACCAGCGTGTCCGCCGGGA
The DNA here is from genome assembly GCA_963819375.1 of uncultured Pseudomonadota bacterium. Taxonomy (GTDB): domain Bacteria; phylum Myxococcota_A; class Polyangia; order Fen-1088; family Fen-1088; genus JADGRB01. The sequence continues at coordinate 381,183 of CAWFVU010000003.1, forward strand.
CCGCCTTGTCCGCCGGCGCCGGTCTGTCCGCCGGCGCCAGCTTGTCCGGCGGCGCCAGCTTGTCCGCCGGTGCCAACATTGCCGCCCGCGCCAGCCGCGCCGCTGTGACCAGCGCCTCCCGATCCGGAAGAGCCGGCGGTCGCGAGCGTGCCCCCGTTTCCGCCGCCGCCCTGCCCCGTGATTGGAGTGCCCGCGGCGCCGCCCGTCCCGGCGCGCCCGCCCGCTTCGCCGCCGGCGCCGGCATCCGTCTTGCCGCTCGACCCGCCGCAGCCGAGCAGAGCCAGCAGCGTCGCGGCGAGCAATCGGCGGGCGTTCATTGCGCGATCACCGGCGTCTCGATGAAGAAGAGACGATTCGAGCTGTCGTAGTCCTGGGTCAAGAAGGCGGCGCGATCCCCGCCCAGATAACAAAGGTCCAGGAGCTCGGTGGCGTTGTAGAGCAGCGTGGTGGGCACCGCCACCGAGGCCGTCTGGGTGAAGGTCGTCGTGTCGAGCACCCGGATCGCCTGCGGCGTATTCGCCCCCACCAGCGATGCCCACGACATCATCAGCAAGTGCGTGGCGTCGCGTCCGGCGATCGCTCCCTGGAAATCGAACTTGCCCGCGCGCTTCGGCTTGGTCGGATCGCTGACGTCGACGGCCTCGCCCCAGTAGCCATACACGCGCGAGGACCAGTAAATGATGTCGTCGACGTTCGACTGCATCAGTCCCTGGACATCCGCCGCCATCTGCGCGCCCGAGGCGCTGATGGCGAAGCTGGTGAAATCGTAGCCGGTGTTTTCGGTGTTGTCGCCGAACACGTAGCCGGTGGGGCCGATGGCGACCCGGTCGGCGGCCACACCCCCCGCGTGGTTGGCGCGCGCGACCCCATCGTCGAAGACGAAGATGACGCCGCTCACCGAGGCGACGACCGTGGTGCGCGTCCCGGGCAGCACGACCAGCGTCCGCACCTGGGCGGGGGTCACCGGGCCCGGCGACGGCACCAGGTGCTCGGGATTCACCGTCGGCGGCGTCGTGGTGAGATCGACGCTGCGGAGCGCGGTGTCCCCGGCGAGCCCGACCCAGAGGGTCGACCCGTCGTCCGAAAGAGCCAGCGGTCCCGGATCCTTGCCGATCGGAATGGTCGAGACGATCGTCTCGCCGATCGCGTCCACGATCTCGATCGTGTTGGGGTTGACCGTCGCCTGCGCCCCGGCGCTGACGTACAAGCGCGCGCGAGACGCGTCGTAGATCATCCGCTGGCCGTGAACGTCCAGCTCGTGGACCGAGAGGCCTGGACCGTCGGGGGCGCGGTCCGCGCCGCCGTCGACCGCCGGCCGTCCCGCGGCGCCGCCCGCGCCCGCCGCGCCGCCGGCCCCCGCGGCGGATCCGCCCCCCGCACCCGAGACGCCGGCTTTCCCGCCCGAGCCACCGGACGCGGTTCCCGCGGCCCCGCCGCCGGCGCCCGTCGCGGCGGCCTGCCCGGCGGCACCACCGCCGCCCGCCCTGCCTCCGATGCCGATCGCGGCGGCCTGCCCGCCGGCACCGCCGGGCGCGGTTCCCGCGGCTCCGCCCGTCACGCCGCCGTGGCCGCCCGCCGCCGTCGGACTGCTGGAGGTGGAGGCGCAGGCGCCCAGGCTCACCATCAGCGCGCCCGCGAAGATCGTCGTCTGTCGCCGCCGCGTCACGGCGGGCTCCCCACGATGGCCGCGTGAACGATCACCAGCTGGGTCGGCGAGAGCGCGCCCGGGTTCAGGATGAACGCCACCGCATCACCGCCCGCGTAAATCAAGCCGCCCCCCGACCCGCTGAACCCGAAGAGGCTCCCCGGGATCGGAGCAGAGGCGGTCTGCGTGAATGTCTCAGTCTCCAGGACCCGCAAGGTTCCGGCCGCCCCCTGCGGCGTCGGCGGTGGTCCCGCCAGCATCAGCAGCCGGTTCGCGCTCCGCGCCGCGATCGAGCCCGAAAATCCGAACGCCCCGACGCGCGTGGGCGCGCCGATGTTCGTCACGTCGACGACCTCGCCACCGCTGAAATAGAGACGACCTCCCTGGTAAATGGGCTGGCCGCCGTACGACAACAGTCCGCCGTAAGCGGCGATGCTCGGCCCTCCCGCCAGGATCCCGATGACGTCCAGGTTCACCGTGCCGAGCGAGCTCTCCCCGAACACGTAACCCGGCGGCCCCTCCACCAGCAGGCTCGGAACATTGTTGTTGTGGATGTAGTTGAGCCGCGGGACACCGTCGTCGAGGATGGTCACCTCGGACAGTCCCTCGCCGGTCACTCCGGCCACGACCGAGGCCGCGGCGCCCGGAACCGGCGCCAGCGCGGTGAGAGAGACCGCGGCCGAGAACGACGACGGGTCGGGCAGCGCTTCGAGTGGCCCAACGGTCGGTGGTGTCGTGCTGAGCGTGATCTTGCGAATCGAGTACGCGCCGTCGATCCCCACCCACAACGTGGATGCGTCATCCGAGAGCGCGAGCAGGTTTGGCTCCGAACCGGCGGCGATCGACGAGACGACCGTGCCGGTCGCCGGGTCGACCGCCGTCACCGTGTTCGGATACATCGGGGCGGCGCCGTTCACGGTGGCGTAGATCAACCCGCGGGTCGCGTCGAAGACCAGGTCGCTCGCCTGGACGCCGGTCATCGTCACGCAGACCGAGGCGCAGGCGCCACCGCCCGCCCCGCCCCCCGCACCGGCCGCGCCGCCGGCGGCACCACCCGCGCCCCCGCTGCCTCCGCCCGTGCCTGCGATGCCACCGGCCGCGCCGCTCGCACCAGAGTGACCGCCCGCGCTGCCGCCGACCGCGTTGCCCGCGCCGGCGTGGCCGCCTTGCCCGGTCGTGCCGGCGCCACCGGCCGCGCCCGTCGCGCCGCCGGCACCCGTGGTTCCGGCCGCGCCAGCACCGTCCACGCCGCCCGCACCCGCCCCGCCGCCGCCCCTGCCACCATCGCCCGCGACACCGGGGGCGCCCGCGGAGCCGTCAGGCCGGCCGGCCGCGCCACCGGCACCGCCTCCACCCCCACCAGACGAGCAGGCCGTGACCACGAGCACGACCACCAGCATTCCGGCACCCGGCGAGCGCCGAACCCAATTCGCCACGAAGCGAGTCAATCATCCGCCTCAACGGCCGTCAATTGACAAGTGGTTCTTCGACGTTTCGGCGCTCGATTTGCAACCCCCCAACCTCAATTGACAACGAGCGCACAATCCGAAACGGATATTCAGCCCGACGGTTTGACCGCCTCGGATTGGGTCCGATACACTCGCTCTCTCTCGAAGGGAGCGTCAATGCGGGTGGTCATCAAACGTTTGTATCTCGCTGCGCGAGCCGGGCTGTTCGGCGCGTTGCTCCTCGGTTCGATCGGCTGGCTGACCGCCTGCGGCAGCAATATCACCGGCGCGTCCTGCGGCCCCGGCACGACGCTGGCGGGCGGCACCTGCACGACGGCGAACAGCGCCGACGCCAGCACGCCGGTGACCTGCGGGCCCGGAACGATCTTGGTCGGCGACGAGTGCGTGCTCGGCACGGTCGACGCCGGTCCGTCGGTCTCCTGCGGCTCCGGGACTGTCCTCGTCGCTGGCAAGTGTCTCCCCACCACGGCCGACGCCGGCCCGTCGGTCTCCTGCGGCTCCGGGACTGTCCTCGTCGCTGGCAAGTGTCTCCCCACCACGGCCGACGCCAGCCCGTCGGTCTCCTGCGGCTCCGGGACTGTCCTCGTCGCTGGCAAGTGCATGCCCCGCCCGGTCGATGCCGGTCCGGTGATCTCCTGCGGACCGGGAACGCGCTTGCTGGGAGACACTTGCGTCCCCATCCCCGACGGGGGCGGCGCCGCAGCATTCATCGTTCGCGTCAACGCGACGACGCTCGGCGCGGATGGCTATACGACCATCCCGGTGACGATCGTGGGGACCAACGCCGACGGATCGCCCTCCACCGCGTCGCTGGTGGTGGGGACCTCTCGGCCGGGCGCGGGGACATTGTCACCCGCGGCGGTCACGCTGGCGGCGACCGGCGCGACCGTCTACTTCACGGCGTGCGACGCAGCGTCGTCGACGACCTGCACGGGACCGATGCACATCACCGTGGCGCTGGCCTCTGCCCCGACCACCGTCGTGGCCGAGAGTCAGGAGCTCGACCTGGTCACGCAGACGGGCGTCGGCTCGGACGCTCCCTGCTTGATCGGCGGGAACGTCCTCTACCTCGATGGCGACCAGGGATCGCTCAATCCGGGCATCATGACGATCACGCAGGGGACCTGGTCCGGCTCCGCGAGCAGCAGCCACGTCGAGATCCAGATGACCCCCACCGGCACCACCACCGGGTCGGGATGGACGCTCGACTTCGACACCTCTCAGCTCCCCAACCCGACGATGATGACCCAGGTCTACACGATGGTCATGCGGTGGCCGTTCGTGGGCGCGGGCCATCCGGGCCTCGACATCACCGGACACAACGAGGGCTGCAACACGGAGACGGGGTCCTTCCAGGTCGAGAAGCTGGTCTCCTCGGGCGGCAGCCTCACCTCGTTTACGGCGACCTTCGAGCATCACTGCGACGGCGACACCGCCGCGCTCCGCGGCTGCGTCCACATCGGCAACTGACGGATTGACGGCGCTCTTTACTTCTGAGCGACGCACCAACTGGAGCGCTTGCTCGGCGGCGCTCGACGAGGGACGATCCCTGGGTCGTCTAGTAGAAGCTGATGTCGTCGATCCAGAAGTCGAAGGCGCCGGCGCCCGCGTCGGCATCGCCGATGGCTTGGAATTCGATGCTCCAGACCTTGGTGATGTCGAACGGCGCGAATCCGCCGCCGAGCGCGGAGAAGGGAACGCTCACCAGTGTCCAGGTGGTTGGCTGCACGTTGGTGATCATGGTCGTGTTGGCCAGGCACGTGGTGGCGCCGCACGTCCCCCCGTAGAGGGTCGCCTCCGTCGCCGGGATCTGGACGATGTACTTGAAGGCCGGCGCCGTCCCCATGATCCAGAACTGGACGCCGGTGTACCCGGTGGCGTCGTAGGTGGCGGTCGGTGGGTTGCTGATGTAGCAGCCGAACCCTGAGAAAGTGACGGCGTCGCCGAAGGCGTGGAACGCGAAGCGGCTGGTTCCGCGTGGCGTGGGAAGCAGCGCCGGTTGTGACGGCCCGCCGGCCGGATAGATGGTGCTCATCGAGCCGGCATACGTGAACCAGTATCCCTGGCGTCCGTTGGCTTTGCAGATGTAGCCGCTGTCGGCCTCGAAGTTGTCGATCAGGTTGCCGCAACCGCCGGAGCCGCCGGTGCCCGTGCCGCCGGCGCCCGCGCCGCCGGTGCCGGAACCGCCGGTGCCCGCGCCGCCGGTGCCCGCGCCGCCGGTGCCGGAGCCGCCGGTGCCCGTGCCACTGCCGCCGGTGCCTGTGCCACCCGTGCCCGTACCGCCCGTGCCGGAGCCACCGGTGCCGGTCTTCCCTGCGCCACCATTACCGCCGGTGCCTGGCGAGCCACCGGCTCCACCGGCGCCGCCGCTGCCGGTCGTCGTCCCGCCGGCTCCCGCCGCGCCGCCGCTGCCGGTGTTCGAACCGCCCGTGCCGGTCGCGCCGCTCGCCCCGCTTCCGGCCGATCCTCCGGTCCCGGCGGGTCCGCCCTGGCCGCCGCTGCCCGCTCCGGAGCTGCCCCCGCCCCCGCTCGGAGCGACGCACAGCTGGGCGGTGCAGGTGAGCCCCGGAAAGCAGGTGGCGTTCGCGAAACAGGCGCAGCCTTCCGTTCCCGGAGTCTGCGCGCACGATTTCGCCGGTGATTTGGAGCTACCACCGCAAGAGCCCGCCAGCGCGCTCGCGAGCGCGCCTACGATCACCCATCCCGCCCATCGACCCTCTAACGCTCTGCTAGGCACGTTCTGAAGAGGTTACGCCCCTTGAAAACCGCGGTAAAGGGGCAAGCCTGGCCCCTCGCGAAGCGGCTGCACCACGGATCGGCGAGTGACTCGAGGCGCTGGGGCGCTTCGTGGCCTCGTCGGCCGACTGCGGGCATCGGCCTGAACGTCAGTGGCAGGCGGTGCGGGTTGCGTTGAGGTCGAGCGTCTTGATGTCGGTGTCGAAGTTGTCGGCGTTGGCGGTCGGGCAGACCGTGCTGACCGTCCCCTTGTACTCGATTCCGAACACCGACTTGTTCGCGGCGATGAACGGCTTGAGCAGATCGCACTCCGTGTACTGCTCGCACTGCTCGTTGACAGCGAAGTCGAAGCTTTTCACGAGGGACTTGACCTGATCGAGGTCGTTCTTCAGCCCCACCGCGAGGGCGCGGGCGTGGGCCGAGGTGGCGAGAAACGTGTCGTAGTCGAGCTGCGTGGCGGCGGTGAGTGGGAAACCTGGATCGTTCGTGTACCCGTCGACGTTGTCGGGATCGACGGCGTCGCAGTGCTTGGTGACCGCCAGGTCCATGCGTGCCTGCATGATCGCGCGGACCGCGGTCGAGCGCGTGTCGAGCCAGTTCTCGCCCGGCCATCCGTCGAGGCCGTTGCCCAGGGCCGCGGCAGGAAACTGGCTCGCGTCGGACCGCCAGTCTTCGTAAGACCCCGCGCTGAAGTAACAGATCACCCTGCGCCCGGCCGCGTGGAGGGCCGCAATGGTGGACGCCGACGTGTCGAAGAGATCGATGTCATAGACCGCGGCGTCGATGCTGGTGTCGAGCGAACCTTGCAGCTGAATCTGCCAGCTCATCCCGGGGTGAGGCTGCCAGTAACCGCTCGCCGTGGCTGTGGTGGGTGTCGTCGGGGTGGCGGGGGTCGTTGGCGTCGTCGGCGTGCTTGATGTCGGCGGTGTGCTTGGCGTGGGTGTCGTTGGCGCGGTCGGTGTCGTTGGCGCGGTCGGTGTCGTTGGCGCGGTGGGTGTCGTCGGCGTCGTCGGTGTCGCTACGGAAACCAATCCTCCTCGGACGTCTCGTCCCGGCCCGCCTCTGCGCTTTTCTGCGGCCGAGCTTTCAAGTCGGTGTGCGAGCCTGCGCGCACGTGCGCGCGCGCCCACATCGACGTTCCATCGGCGCACAGTCCAGCACCGGCGACCCGCGATCACTGCGCCAGCGAATCCCGGAGGTGGTCCAGGCGCTCGTTCCCCTCTCCCTCACTGGCCCCGCGCGCGATCGCCTTTTCCAGCGCGGGAAGGGCCTCGGCACCGTAAATGTCGCGGATGGCCCGCGCGGCATTGCGGCCCGCGACCGGGTGCGCAGCCGCCTTCAGCAAGTCCTCGAGCATCTGCGGATCGCCACGGGAGGTCGGAGCGGCGCGGTAGGCGCGCTGGTACCGTTCCACGGAATCGCTCAGCCAGTTGAGCTGCGCATAAGCGTGGGCGACCAGCAGCCAGGGGCGTGGGTCGCCCGGATTCTGGCGGGCGAAGGCGTAGGCCGGGCCGAGCGCCCCCTCGTTCAGGCGCGTACCGCGTTCCAGGCTGTCGCGGATCGGCTTGAGGGCCTCGGGCACGGGTTCCTGCCAGGGATCGCGGGCCCGTTGCGCCGGTGCCACAGCGCTCGCGGGCTTCGTCCGCGTTTGCGTCGCGGCCGCCGTGGTCGGTGACGGCGGCTGCACCGGCGCATGGGCTGGCGGTGTCGGCGTCACCTGCGGATTTGGTGCAGGCACTTGCGCAGCAAAGGGCTTGGCTCTCTCGACCAGCGGGCCACGGTGACGACGGAGAAACGTCGCGCCGGTGGTGACCGAGGCGGCGAGCACGACCAACGCGATCGCCGTCCGCCACGGGTGCGAGCCCACAGTGCGGGCCGGGCGCGCGCTGGGGACCCTTGGAAGCTGCTTCAGTGTCGGCGGCTCCCGCGCCCGGCGCGCGCGCACGGGTGGAAGTTCCTTCAGTGTCGGCGCGGGCTCCGCGTTCGTGGCCGCGACGGGCGACCCGCCGTCGATCGCTTCCAGCGCCGACAACATCCACAGCGCCTTCGGGTATCGATCCGCAGGCTTCTTGGCCATCGCCCGCTCGATCACAGCCTGCACGCGTCGGGCGATCGAAAGCTCGGGCCGCACTTTGGCCAGGGACGGAACCGGCTCGAAGACATGGGCCTCCATGACGCCCTCGGGCGTGTCGGCCACGTACGGCGGCCGTCCGGCCAGCAGATGAAACAGGATCGCACCAGCCGCGTAGATGTCCGCCCTCGTGTCCACGCGTTCCGCCTTGGCCTGCTCGGGGGACATGTACGCGGGCGTTCCGAAGACGACCCCGACCCGCGACAGGTTCTCGGCCATGCTCGGCGAGCTCACACCCTCGAGGAACTTCGCCATCCCGAAGTCGAGAAGCCGCACGTGATCGGCGTGCTCGGGCAGCGCCTGCAAGAAGATGTTGGAGGGCTTCAGATCGCGATGAGCGATCGCCTGATCGTGGGCGGCGGACAGCCCCCGCAGCATCTGGCGGACGATGTCGAGAGCGCGCGCCGTCGCCACCGGCCCTTCGCTGATCAGCTCCGCCAGCGTCTTCCCCTCCAGCAGCTCCATCACCAGGTAAGGCACGCCGCCGTCGATCCCGAAGGCGGTGAACGGGACGACGTTGGGGTGCGCCAGCGCAGAGAGCGCCCGCGCCTCGCGCTCGAAACGGCGACGCCACTCGGGCGACGCGGCCGCGCTCTGCAGCAACACCTTGATCGCCACCTGGCGATCGAGCTGCACGTGCCGGCCCTGGTAGACCACGCCGACGCTGCCGGCGCCCAGCCGTGCCAGCACCTCATAGCGTCCGTCCAGGGTCCGACCGATGAACGGATCAGGTACGGACGCGGGTGGGAACAGATCTACACCCACAACGCATCACTATATAGCTGCGAACCGCCGCCGCGGAGTCCGTCGACCGACAGCTCTGTCCAGCGTGAGCTGACAGGACCTACGCGCCCGGGCGCGCATGAGATGTCAGGATTCCCTTGCCGAAGTCCTTGAGGTGCGCGTTCAGCTCGATCGAGTCGATCCCCAGCTTTTGAAGCTGAGATGGATGCACCACGTAGACCTGCCCATGGGAGCCCGCCGGCGCCTGGGGTACGAAGACCGTGTCTGTGCCGTCCGGGTTCTCTTCGACGATGTATGCGGGTTCCCACAGCTCCTGGATCCGGACCAGGCATGCCTCGAACCGAGGAGGTCCCTGCTCCTTTTCCGCGCCGACCCTCTTCTTGGTCTCCGATCGGAGCTGGCTGTAGCCCGGCACCGTGCGACTGAGCCGTGCATCGACCCGGTCACCCCAGCGTTTCAGGAACGACAAACGCACCAAAAAACCCGCGGCGGCGCAGACGAGCAGGAAGAAGATGCAGGCAAGGATCGCATCGCCGGACGCACCGAGAACGGTATCAATCCGGAGCCCTCTCGAGAGGAGCCCGCCGACCCGTAGCAGGTGCTTCCAGAACCGCGAGAGGACGACGAGGCAGAGCAGCACGGGCATGATGAAGATGAACCCGGTGACAACGTGATTGCGCACCCGTTCGTAGACTTTCCGCATTTTCGATCCCTCCGAAAAAGGGCCCACATTCAACATGGCCATCGTCGAGGCCAGGCACCTTGAATGCGAAGCTCGGGCCTGCGGATCCCGTGCCGCGGCGCCGGATTCCGGCCGAGCGGCAGCCCGGCTCGAGGTCGCGCAGGTACAAGTACGGCTGAGCGAAGGCAACCTCCCCGTGTTCCCGTCCTACGCGACGGTCGCGGTTGCGGCCGCGTGGTGACGCACGCACGGCAGCTGGCGGCGACCCAGTTCCGGGTTTCTGCGGTAAGCGTAAGATCGCGCCATGGCGAACCCCCAATCTTTCTTCCCGAAGCTCGCAGTCGTCGCGGTCGCGGTCCTCGCCGGCGCCTGCGGCAGCCCGAGCGGGTCGAACAGTGCGCCTTCCGACCTGTCGCCGACCGCCAAGTCGCGCCTCGCCGACTATTGCACGAAGCGCCAGTCCTGCGCGGTCGACCAGAACCTCACCGACATCACCTGTCCGACCAGCATGTGTCTCGCGAGCGAGACGGTGGAGGGGCCGCTTCTGGAGTACTTCGATTGCCAGATCGCGAAGCAGTGTTCGGCGTTCTTCAACGACGACGATTGCGCCGCGTCGGCCGGGACGCCGGACGCCGAGCAGACCCAGTTCGTCTCACGCTGCACCGCCAAGAACACCGAGTGCGGGGGAGACTTCGGCGACGTCTGTGCCGTGGCCGGGGCGCCGATCCTCCGCACGGAATGGCTGCATAAGTTCGACACCTGCATCGGCATGGCGTGCGCTGACATCGACGCGTGCCTGAACGCCGTCCAGCTCGTCGACTGCTGGTAGCGGCCGAGGAACGCGCCAATTGCTGTTACTGAACTGCCCTCCGGTATACGATCGCAGGGTGCGGAGGCGGTTCGCGTGCTGGTTCGCGATCTCGGGTGTCGGCTGGCTGGCCTCCTGTCAGCGGCCACCCGACGACCTTCCCTGCACGTTGGCCGATCCGACGCTGGCGCGCGACGTCGCGTTCGAGGCCGCGGTGGAGCGGGTTCCCGATTCGGAGATCGAGAATCTCGGGGTGACCGGCGTCGCCGATCTCCGTGGGATTGGCTGTCTCCGGAGTCTTCAGACGCTCTCCGTCCAGGCGAGCACGCTGGCCGACCTCTCACCGCTGCGGGGAAATCAGTCGCTCACGGCGCTCTTCCTCTCCCATGTCGACGTGACCGATCTCGGTCCAATCGGAACGATCCCCCATCTCGCAAACCTATCGCTCGACGCATTGTTCTCGGACGTGTCGCCCCTCAGCCGGCTCCGCGAGCTCACGGAGCTCTATCTCAACTCGCCCAATCTCCCGTCTTTGGAGGGGCTCGGCCCCTTGCCGAGCTTGACGCGCCTTGAAGTGGACCACGCTCCGATCGCTTCGCTGGAAGGGATTGCAGGCGCCCCGATGCTCTCGGAGATTTCCGCGGACTCGTCGGGCGTGACCTCCGCCGCAGGTTTGAACGACCTCCCGTCGCTCGTCCAGCTCGACTTCAACTCGTCGAAGCTGGCCAGCTTGGCCGGCCTCGAACGGACGCCGAAGCTCACGACCATCTACGCCGAACGGACGCCGCTCGCCTCTCTCGAAGGAATGGGGGAGCAGCCGAGCCTGACCACGCTCGACGTGCTCGGCGCTGCGCTCGCCTCCTTCAGTGGCAGCGCGGCCGCACCCAACCTCGTCACGATCACGGCGCGGAACGCCCAGGTGACCTCCTTGGAGGGCCTGCAAGGGCTCACCGCGCTGACCTCGCTCGACCTCGCGGGATCGTCTTCGCTGACCTCGCTGGCCGGAATCGAGAATGCGCCGAACCTCCAGAGCGTGGACGTGTCGGGAGCCTCGCTGACGTCGCTGGCGGGGCTCGAAACGCTTGGACAGCTTCAGCTGCTCAACGCCCATGGCGACCCGGTGAGCTCGCTCGCGCCGTTATCCGCTCTTCCCGGGCCCGCGAACCTCGACCTGGGGAGCACAGACATTGTGGATCTCGGACCATTGGCCGGGCATCCGACGCTCAGGGTCCTGAACGTGAGCGGCACCGCGATCTCGGACCTGTCCGCGTTGATCGGCGACCATGCGCTTTCGGCCCTGGGGGTCGACCAGACGGGGGTCTCCGATCTCTCCCCGCTCGCCGGATTGCCACTCGCCGAGCTGGACGCCGGAAACACGACGGTCGTCGACCTCGCGCCGCTCGCCGGCCTGACGTCGCTTACCTACCTCGAGCTGGACAACACCCAGGTCGCGGATCTCACGCCGCTCGCCGGTCTGACGTCGCTCTCTTATCTCTACTTGAGCGGCACCCAGGTGATGGATTCTGGCACCGCTCAACGGGCTCAACCTGAACGACCTCACCGTCCGGAGCCCCGGGTTGAGCTCGCTCCAGGGCCTCGACAGCCTGCCGAACATTCGCGAGCTGTCGCTGGGAAGCGCTTTGACCGATCTCGATCCGTTTGCCCTGGTCGGTCCCGCCGGACTCGATCTGACAGGAAACCCTCTCGACGCAAACGGGCTGGCCGTGGTCCAGCGTCTCTGTGCCGCCCACTGGTCCGTCGCCTGGGACACGGGCCCGCCCGGTCAGAGCACGGTGAGCTCGTGCGGCAGTCCGTGCTTGTTCTCCGCCTGCGACTGAGACGGGTTCGCGCGGCGATCGCGAACAGCTTGAGGCTGACAGGGGCAGATCAGGATCGGCGTCGTGGGGCCGGAGACGTCGAGGTAGAGGCCGTCGAGCGGGCGGACGATGCCGCGCTCGACGCACGCTAGGACGACCCCCGTCGCCTTGGCCACCCTGTGCGCGACGCCCTGCTCG
>CAWFVU010000004.1:0-804494 GCA_963819375.1 uncultured Pseudomonadota bacterium
GAGAGGGCTCTCGAAACGCGTATCGCTGATCGACCGTCAGTCGGTCCCAGTCAGGGCCGAGCGACGTTCGAGCGATATGTTCGTAGTCCAGTAGTCCAGCGAGAATCGAGTCCACTTTCCACGCAATGGCGTCAGATTCCGGTGACCAGGCTGGAACTGTGCGACCGACGAGACCTTCGATGGTCCGGTCCGCACCTTCGAGCTCATCGAGGGGATCGGAAGGAATGTCCGTTCTCATACACCGTCGCTGGAGGCACCGTCGCTGGAGGCGCCCCTCATCCCGAGGTGCGTCTAGCGACGCTCCGGCCGCCGTCGGTAGGGTGCAAAGCACGACAACAAGGCCCCCAGAAATAGCCCGCCTGCAGGACACGACCCATCAGGAGTGCAGGCGCCATGCCCGCCGATTTCGCGGGGCCAGCAGATCCAATGTGTTGCGTTTCTAACCGTGAGACGCCTCAGGCGAAGACATTGTTGTCATCGCGAGCGGCGTTCGGATCCCCTGGCGCGGTCACCACCTCCTGGGGGGTGGACCTGATAAAACGTCGCTCTAAGGCTCCGCTGCGCCCAGGCGCTCCGCTTCAGGGGAGGTGCCTAGACGCCGAATGTGCGGTCTCGCAAGGGCGTCAGGCAGCTCGGCAGTATCGCGAAGAGGACCAACCCAAACCCCACGACGTAGTCCGTCCAGAAGGTGGCGACCCGGAGGCGAGGAACGAGAAGTGCCGAGACGATCAGCCAGTACTCCCAGAGCCGCGTTCAGCAAGCGGCCCCAACTTCTCCCACACGTTCCAGCCAGCGCCGCTGTGACCGCCAACATCCCAATCGCCCACCCGGTCACGCGCTGCCCCTTTGTGTGCGGCCACAGGAAGGTCGAAAAGAAGAGCCAAACGCCCAGCGCTGCGTTGATTACGCGTGCACCCATGTCGCACTTTCAAGGTGGCCCCCCTGACTCTGCGTGCAAGCTCAGCATCTTGCCCGACGCGCGTTGCCAAGGATGAGGCCGATAAACGGCTGGTGTGCCGGGCGTCGGCCTGCTGACAGTCGTGGCCTTTGTCGCGACCCTGGACGATCGGTGCGGCGAGCAGGACCTGGCTGGAGAGGAAGAGTCGCCCGTTCGGCTAGGCGAGTGCACCTCGACTCGGCGAACCTGGGGGGGCCAGGCAGAACAAAGGGCGCGGTTTCTTCGCCTGAGGCGCGATTTCCGAACGCTCGATGGGCATGGCCCCGGCAGGGCCGGTCCCGAATCAACCGCCGTCACCGCGGATCGTTCGCAACCCTCCGGCCTCGGAACAAGACGAGACCTAGCACTCCAGCCGACGTGGGGAATAGGCCGTTAAGGGACCAGATGAGGACCAGACAGCCCGACCCTTCCGCCCCTGCCGACCTCGTTCGCGAACTTAGCGGGATCGAGTCCTCGGCTGTCCGTCCCTATCGCTCAGGTCCGCGGCTGCGCCCCGTGATCGACAACCTCGACGAAGTTCAAATTCGCGCGCCGAGGGTCCGCTACTACGTGGCTCATCTCGTGCTTCCACCGCGAGCGCAGAACCTCGAAGACCAAGGGCTGTCGCTGGTGAATCTGCTCGATGACCTCGACGTCGTGCTGGTAGCCCCGGAGGGTCTTCATCAGGACGAGGTCGTGCCGCTCGGGAACAACGACCGTCAGCCGTTTCAATCGCAGCCCACGAATCGGGACCAATCGATCCTCGAAGTCGTAAGGAGCGTCCGCCACCGCGGCGAAGGAGACGGGAATCGTCAACCCCGTAGAGCGTTGCGCGGCTTCGACGGCTCGCTGGACGACGGGAGTCAGCGGATGGAAGGTGTCGATGTCGTCGGTCGGACGTGTCGCTCCGTACGCCAGCGCCGCAGCGGCACCACCGACGACGAGGATTCGAGGCGGGCTCGGGGAGCGCCGCGTCGATTGCCTCGACGAATCGTTCAAGTTCCTGAGGAGGGTGACGCACCGAAGGTCTTTTGGAAGAGGGTCTCGAAGCTATCGAGGGGCATGTTCATCAGGAACCGCCATCGCCGAGCGACCGGCGGTGTGTTGAGAGCAGTCAGCTCCTTTCCGACCAGGCTCTTCTCGGCACCTTCGAAGAAGAAGGTCTCCGACGGCGGCCGCTCCGGCCTCAAGTCTGCGTGTGCGGCGGCGAACAGACGGCTCCCGGCAAGCTCGGAGGTCAGGTCCAGGAAAAACCCGAGAGTGGCTCCCTCCTTCGCTCGCCGTGCACGGCGGACCAATTCGGCGAGCCGCAGCCTGTCGCGATTGGCCCAGAACATCACAGGCAGTGCCCTCGCCACGGATGCGTCCCTGTGAGCCAGGCGGAGGCCCTCGACCACGACCTGTTCGGGGTCCGGGGCCCGCCGATTTGCGACTGCCGAGCGAGTCAGTGGCGCGCCCAGGTCACGAAGCCAGCTCCTCACCGTCGCGGCCGTGGGCGCTGTCGTGGACCACCGAGCCATGGCGGCACGGCGGGCGAGTTCCTTCTTTGCTGGGCTGACAGACTCCTCGAGCGCGCCGCTGAAGCCTGACGGGCTATCTCCTGGCGACGGCGAGCAGTTAGGGCTCGCGCCCGGGCTCTTCCGCCCTTGGCGCCACCCAGGCGCCCGAGAGCGACAGCATGAGGGTTCTTGGCCACGGCACGTATTCTACCATGCCCGCTCAAGCGAGTATGGGACGGGTCTCCGGCAGGGATTCGTGCGCCGACGCGGGAAGCCTATCTCGGCGAGGTCGCCCGCCGGCCGGTACCTCGAGGCTAGAGTCTGTAGCGCGCGATTCTCTCAACACTGTTGAGACTCTTGGGAATCTGGCGCCGCGAATGGGACTTGAACCCGCGACCGTACGCGTGTGTCGGTTCTTCTACCGAAACTCTATCTTCAGCCCGAGCGCGTCCTTCATCTGGAGGAACGCCTCCGCGTTCCCTCGGGCATCGTCCACAGGATGGTGGGTGTGACGCGACCGACGAAGGTGCTTGAAGTCCTTCACCAGCCCCTTGTAGAGCGACCCGAGGTTCGTCGAGGAGTGGCCGAAGGGGTTCTCGCCCAGGAAGGCGTGGAAGTACCAGTTGACGAACTGCCAGTCGAACCCGTTGTTGTCCGAGACGAACATCGGGCGACCGGCGGTGTTCTCGCCGACCCAGTGACCGAACTCGCGCATGACGTCACCGGCGTCCGGGAACCCCAGAGTGTCGGCACGAGAGAATCCGCTGACCGCCAGGGCAGTAGGAATGAACTGCTCCGAGATCGGCCGCAGGCGGCCGTAGAACGTTCGTTGCAAGCCCGGCTCGACCACCACCGCGCCGATCGCCACCATCGAGTACCGGCCTGGAATCGGGCCGTCGGCCTCTACGTCCACCATGAAGTACGACACAGTGTCGACCACTATCACCTCGGGGTGTTTATCGTGGAATAGGCCTCTGCCATTCCTTCAGACTATCCGCCGCGCACTGGAGACCGGCGCAGCGGTCACCCCTTTCATTTCACCCTTCGGGGCGCCTCGGGGACGGCCCCGTGTCCAGTGACTTCCGGGCCCCCTGCCGGGGGCAGAAGAGGCGATCGACGACCCCGATAGCCCTATAATGGCGTGTGCGCACGTTCCGAAGCGGTGGGCACGGCGGTCTGTTCCTTGCCGCGGTCGCGGTGGCCGTGTCGGCTGTTCGCTGCGGCGGATCGTCACCCGTGACTTGTCAGATGGTCTTCTGTCCACAGCCCGATGCGACGATCCGGTTTCAGGAGTGCACGGATGGGAACGGGAACGGCACCTACAAAGCCCGCGCCCTGAGCTGCAGCTTTCAGTACTCCAACGACGCGCAGCGCCTAGCGTGCCTCGACCAAATCACGTCGTACTACTGCTACCCTCGCGACGGGGGAACCACCGGCGGAGGCGGCGCTGGCGGCGCTCGATAGGCCCAGGAACGGGCACGGTTTCCCGACTGGAGTCCAGAGAACAGACGCATCCGCGCTCCCTGCTTCAGATCGAAAGGACCTCGCCGCCTCAAAAAGAGCCCGCCGGGCCGCCCGTCAGTGACCTGGAAAGGAGCGGGTGGGCGCACGTGGATGTTCCGAATCGATTGGTCCGAATCTGGACGGTCCCCGCGACGAGTGGTGAAGGCGAAAACGAGTGGAGTCCCAAGAGCCGGAGCGAGAGGTCCCCATGCCTGACGTTCTCGTTGTCGCAAAAGTGGGTTTTCCCTTCAGCGCAGAGCCGAGATTGCTTCGCCTTCTGGACGTCGCGAAAGTTCGATAGAGCACGTGATGCCGCAGGCCTCAAGGGAGGGCCCCACAAGCTGCGACACACGTTCGCGAGTCACTTCCTGCGGAGGAATCCTGACCTGTTCCTCCTCGCACGGATCATGGGCCACAGCCACGTGAGCGTGACCGAGCTCTACTCCCATCTCGTTCCCGGCTACCTCGACAAGGCCAGGGACATCGTCACCTTCGATCTGCCGACGAATCCAGCGCAAGAACGTGGACCGGACGAGGACGACCTTGCCTAAGACCTTGCCCGACAACCCACCGGGTCAGCGTCGATCAGGCTGGAAGCCCAATGATTTCGAGGAGCGGGATAGCGGGTTCGAACCGCCGACATTCAGCTTGGGAATGCGCTCCGGGGGCATCGGGCGGGGTAGCTGGCGGTAGCTCGTCGTCGCAAGCGAGCGATTTCGTTAGAGGTGGGATCGGCGGCGGAGTCCAGCGAGTGCCGCCAGTAGCCCCGCTTCGCCAGATTTTTGCTGCACCCTTGCTGCAGGGTTCGCGTGCGCTCGGCGTGGTCGCCGGGCGGGCGCGGCGCTCTGCTCACGGTGCGCGACGTGGCCGCCCAGCTCGGCGTGTGTACCGCGAGGTGTACCGGCTGGTGGGTGAGGGCGAGCTCCCGCACGTGCGCGTCCTGAACGCCATTCGCGTAGCGCCGCGGGATCTGGAGGCGTTCATCGAGGCGCGGCGCTCGGCGCGGCGCGACCGGCACGACGGCTGATTCGAGCCTGCTTTCCGCCTGCTTTCGCCGCTGATTTCGGGGCTGCTTCAGCCTGGCGCCGCAAGCGGTACCCGCATCGACCCTTAACCAAAGGAGAAACCATGACGAACCCCACCTCCGGTGCGAAGCAACCTGAGAAAGCAAGCAAAGGGCCGCACGAAGGTTGGCTCACGCGCGCCCAGGTCGCGGCCGAGCTCGGCTATCGGAGCATCTTCCCGATGCGCAGGATCGAGGGCCAGAAGCTGCACCCGGCGCGCAAGACGCGCGGCTGGGTGTTCGACCCCGCCGAGGTCGCGGCGCTGAAGGCAGCGGCGGATGGCGGCGAACCGGCGGCGCCGCACTCCGAGGGTCGCCTCGCTGCGCGCATGTTCTACCTCTTCGACCACGGCCGGGAGCTGCGCGAGATTGTCGAAGAGCTGGAGTTCCGCCCAGCGTCGTGCGCGACCTGTGGCACGAGTGGCTGACCGAGCTGCAGGACGGCGAGATGAGCGCCGCAAGTCGGCGCAGGACGAGCGGCGGCGGCGGCAAGACGAGAAGGAGCTTCGTGAGATGGAGCGCCGGAGCGAGCAGGAGCAGAAGAACTTCGAGACGGCATGACTGCGATGACCGCAGCCGCCGGGCAGGGGGACAAGCGGTAGGGCGCAGGAGGATCGGTTCCGTCCGTGCCTCGTCTGGGGTTCCTACATCGAATCGCCGACGATCGTTCCTTCCGGCGACATGCTGAACAGCTCGTAGATGTCCTGGCATGCGCACCAGCCGTGGTCGTTGATCGTTCCGCAGACCGATACGTCGGCACCGGGCTGGTCGTCCCAATGCGCGTCAACCTTGATTTCGTACTCGGAGCCCGTAGGGCCACGTAGCTGCACAGCCTTACGCTTGCTAACCAGCTGGGCGAGATCCGTGTGTGTGCTCCTGCGGTAAGGCTCCATAAAGGTTCGGAGCACCGCTTTTGCTTCGGCAGCATTCGAGTAGCGGAATGGCCTCTTGGTCCGAGGCTGTCCGGGCGTCGTGGAGACCGACCATTCCTCGTCGCCCCGCTGCTCCTCTCTCGTCTTGCGGTACTCGTCACGCCGCTTCTTGAACGCCGCCGCCTTTTCGGGATTGGCGGGGACGCCGGGAATGCCTCTTTCAAAGACCCGTGCGAGGGTCTGAAGAGCTTCAGATGCCCGATAGGCCGCCATTAGCTGCGGGCTGCGGTCGTTGGCCGCCGCCCGCTCCAACCAAGCGATGCCATCGTCGCTGGAAACGGATCCACCTTGTCCGCGCAATAGCATGGACCCCAGCATGCTCTGTGCGCCCACGTCCCCGCCGTGGGCGGCTCGTTCGCACCAGGCTCGCGCCTCATGTTCGTCTTTTGCGAAACCGCCGCGACCAATCGAGAAGCAGAGGGCGAGCTCGGCCTGCGCGCGAACGCTCCCGAGCTCGGCGGCTCGTCGAAGGAGTGCGCGCATGGAGTCGCTCCGCGGAGGTCCGGTGTTAGCGCGATCTTCTGACTCGTTGACCCGCGAGAGATCGAACAGAGCCTCGGCGTGATCCGGGCTGCCGCACGATGGAGCCATCCGCACGCCGTGCGGAAATCGACGCGCTTCTCGCCAAACATCAGATATCCCATCAAGAACTGGGCGTCTGCCTCGCCCTTCTCGGCGCGTGGCCTGGCCCAGGCCTCTGCGGCGTCGCTGCGCCCCTGGTCGACGATATCCACCAACCGTTGAAGCTCTTCGTTCACAGATGACCCCCGCCGTGGCCACCAAAGCCCCCGCCCCCGCTGTCTCCGCCGAAGCCGCCGCCATGACCGCCACCGCCATCGTGACCGCCGTGGTGTCCGACAGCATCGCCCCCGGTGTGGTGTCCGCCGTCGCCCCCGTGATGGCTGCCGTTGCCCTGCGAGCCCAAAAGCCAGTCTGTGACGATGAAGGCCGCGCCTCCCGTCGTTGGGTCACTCTGGCTGCCGATCCGGGACTCGCGCAGGATATTCCAGACGATAATCACGCTGCCGGGGATGAGCCACATGATGATCGTCTGGGCGACCTTCTGTGACGTCTCGAAGATGGTGCTCGCCCACAGCCGTCGCGTCGTGACCGCGTTCATGAACGCGACGACCAACCCAACCGCGAGGAGCAGTGCGCCACCCAGGCCCATGCACCAGATCCTGGCACAATCGCGTGCGATCGAAAAGCGACCAGCGCTTCGCGTCCGTGACGTACCACGGTAACGTTACGCAAACATGAAGCGGGCGCCTTCGAGAATTTTCGGTCCATTCCTGCGAAGGATCACGATGTTGCCCGGGAAGGCCGAGCCCGACCGCTATCCATTCAACGTCGCGGCATTTCGGGACGGGATCGACCTGGAGGTGCGGACAAACGTGACGTTCTTCGTGGGCGAGAACGGCAGCGGCAAGTCGACGCTGCTCGAGGCCGTCGCGAAATGCTGCGGATTCAGCCCGCTGGGCGGAGGCCGCGACCAGCAGGTCCAGACGCGCGACGACTCCGTTGACCTCGCGAGCACGTTGCGGCTGTCGTGGCTGCCAAAGGCGACCGAGGGTTTCTTCATGAGAGCCGAAAGCTTCTTCAACTTCGCGACCTATCTCGACCAGGTCTCGACCCTCAAGCGCTACGGCGGTCGGTCGCTACACGAGCAATCCCACGGCGAATCCTTCTTGGCGCTCTTCGCCAACCGGTTCGATCGCGGCATCTTCATCCTCGACGAGCCCGAGGCCGCGCTCTCACCGCAGAGGCAGCTCTCGTTTCTGAAAATCATTCACGACCTCGAGGCCGAAGGCCAAGCCCAGTTCCTGATTGCGAGCCATTCGCCGATCTTGCTCGCCTATCCAGGAGCGACGCTGCTGAGTCTCGACGGGGGGCCGATCCACGAGGTGCAGTATGCGGAAACCGAGCACTACAAGCTGACGAAGGAGTTCCTCGATTCGCCGGATCGATTCTTCAAACACCTGTTTACGAGTGATGGTGGCGGCGACGTCTAACCGCTGAACCTCGGGCAGCGCTCTCGATGTTGGGTGGATCTTAGGGCCCGATCGACCGTCGAGCGCCGGCTTCAGTCGTCGTTGCCTCCGTGGTTCGGTACGTCGCGGCCGTGATACGCTTTCCGTCGTGAACATCGACTGTCCGCTCGTCATCGATGGCCAGCCGATCGCCGGCAAGGCGCTGGATATGATTGCGGTGCTGATGGAGAAGCTGCACGCGAGCGTGGCGCTCCAGGACGTCCAGCGGCGCGAGGCGCACATCAAGATGACCGACATGTGGCACTGCGAAGCGACGGCGCCAGACGAGGTCCCGATTGGGATGCGCGATCCCGACGGCGAACAGCTCGTCGGCGCCGATCAACTGGCGCTGGAGGTTATGGGCCGCGCCGGACACCCACTTTCCCGCCGACGCGTTCGAAGTGGTCCTGGAAACGGCGAATAGGCTCGCCGAGTTTCTGCCCGCTGAAGAGATGCCGGACGCTCCGGCGCCGATTGGCAGTCCGTCTGGCGGGTCGTCGGGTCCGGCCGAGCTCGGCATCCCGGTTGAGTGGGCGCGGAAGATTCGGAACTAACGCCGCACTGGTCGGCCCGTGCGGATGTCGGCCGGCTATTCGGTTCTTAGCAGAACGCCGTGACGGCCCGGGCAATCGCCGAATCCCCTCGGACGCTTGTGCGCCCGCAGGGTCGGATCGCTGTGGCTTCGCCGAAAAAGCTTGTGACAGTACGGACATTGGAACACGTACGTCGGTCCCGACGTCGCTGGCCCTGAAGACGAAGAGCGTCGCCGCGGTCCGGATCGGAACGTCGGCACGATGGCGTTCAGGTCGATGACATACTGGGGGATGAACGTCGTTTCCGTCACGGCCAGATCGGAGATCTCCGGCACCTTGAACGCTTTCACGTGACCGGCTTCTTCTTCCCACGCGTAGAGCAGCAGGTTGCCTGTGCCAGCGCGCCGCAGGGAGTACGGCTCCGCGGTCCTGTCTTTGCCGTGATACGAGAAGGTGATCATGAGCCGATTCGCCCCGGCGAATCGGACCAGCTCGAGCGGACCCTGGCTGCCCCAGAAGGTCACGCCGGCCGGTGCGACGATCTCCTGATCCGAGGACGCGTTGACGCTTCTCAACGCTGCGGGCGTTGGAATGCTCGACGGTGGCGCCATGGGCGCCGGCAGCGTTGCGAGCGGAGGCGGCTCGGGTTCATCGACCCATATGAGACAAGTGCCCATGCGAGAACGGATCCCATCCAGCGGAGGCAGAACCGGGAGCTGGTGGGCCAACATCGTTTTCCAATCGGCCTCGAGCTCGGTCGAGCCTCCGATCTGTGCGAGCAGACTCTGGCTCGAGGGCGTCGCGATCCCCTTCGCCGTGCACTTCGTGCGAAAGATCGCTCTGGCCGAATCAAAATCGACGGCGACCGAGTAGTTCTCGACGAGCTGGACGACGTCGTAGAGGTCGCGGGGACGGGTCCTTTCGTGCAGAGCCCGAGTCTTTTCGGCGAAAAGCTCTTCGAGTGAATAGGCGCAGACGAGTGCCTCTTCCGGGAGCTCGTCCGGATACGGATGAAAGATCGGCCGGCGCGTGGGGCTGGCAGCGATCACCTCGTGCTGGGTCAAATCGAGGAGCACGCGGGGCAACGTGGGCACCGCGAGGGGACCCCGGTAGCCGATCCGCGCGCGAAACGTCGGCTGTCCCTGCTTGTTGTGCTTCGCATCGACCACGATCGCGCTCTCGGGAAGCTCGATCCCGCTCAGCTCGTTCACGCTCCGGGCGAGCTCCTTGAGCTGGCGGAGCAGATCGTCGACGGAATACAGCGCGCTCGCCGTCAATGAGAAATCGAGATCCTCCGAGAAGCGGTACGTTTCGAAGTAGCACTTCTTCAGACACGTTCCGCCCTTGAAGACCCACGCTTCACGAAGCTCAGGATGCTGAGCGATCCCGACCAGAAGCCAGCCGAGGACGTAGTCCTTCTCGACGACGTCGGGCCGAAGTCGCCATTCGGCCGCGCGCTCGAGTATGTGCTGCTTCGTGATCACGCGGAGTCGTCCTCCTCGGCCACCCTGGTGTTCACCCAGAGCCCCCATCTCCTCACGAGATGGCCGCGCGACGAGATCGCCGGATCGAGCTTGATTGCGCCCGTGGTCTTGGCCCGTGAACACGCCGCGACGATCGAGGGTTCACCGCCCAGAACGGTTTCGGCAAGGAAGCCGAGCCGCTTGTAGGCGGAGCCCTTGCCGATCTCGTTCATGCGCGCCAAGAGCCTTTCGGGGCTCCAATCGGGCCCACGACGGTAGGTGGCCAGGATCTCGATCAGGTGCCGCATGCCCCCGACCCAACCGGGGTCGACCAGGGCATCGGCAATCGTGCGCTCCCGGTCGGAGACCGACACGCGAATCGGACCGCGCCATACCTGGGTGGCGTTCGTGATGCGTTTGCTGGGAACGCGAACGATGTGCAGCTCGGTCCCTAGAAGTGTTCTCGATCGGGACCGGGCGCCGGCAGCGGTCACGACGAACGTCGAGCGGAAGATCTGCTCCGTCAGTCCCCAATGCTCCGCCGCGCTCCATCCGCCGATGTAGCAGGGCGAGAGGAGAACATGGGCGAGCACCCAGGGATCCTCGACCGTGGTCGCGGTCGCGCCCGCAGCCTCCAGCGGGAGGATCAAATACAGTCCGCGGCGCACCCGGGTGATCCAGCCGGAAGCTGCCAGGCGCGCGAGTCTCGCGGCTGCCGAGCGTCCACTGACGCCGAGAACGCGGGTCGCCTCCTCGGCTGAGATGAGGCCTCCTTTGGCGCCCCGCGCCAAGAGCGAGAGCGTCGTTCGGGGGCCGGATGGTTCTGTTGATGTCGTGTTAGACATGGATACCGTCGTTTACGCGACACAAACTATATCACATCGACGAAGCAGTAGTACTGCGTCCAGGTCGACCTCACCCGGCGCGGTCCCGCGCGCGCCGTTGGGGGCCCTCCCGGTAAACGCGGGGACACAGGGGACACCGGAGACACCGCCCGCGCTTGATGCGGTTATTCCACCTGATTTCCTGGTTCCGACGGTTTTGAAAATGTCGCTGATCCGGGGACAAGCAGGGGACAGAAGCGGGGACACGACGGATCGGGGCGGTCGCACAACACCGACTGCGACGGGTTCCGTACCCGGTCTTGGTTGCAGTGTCCCCGGTCTTTGCGCGGACCGGGGACGCCGATTCGCTGCGGGGATCGCCATCAGTTCAGTAGGTTGCGGAGGTCCGCCCCCGCTGTCCCCGGGTTCAGAGAGAGGGGTCCCGTCGTCGACGTGCGTGGACGATGATCCCCGCAGTAGTTGAAGGCACGCCCATGCGTCGATTTAGTTTTTCGGTCGACTCCCCCAGGACGCCTCCTGCTCGGCGTCCAGCTCGGACAGGCACATTGCACCGCACGTGTCGTGGAGGGCGGTGAGCAGCTCGCGGTGAGCACGCTCGATGTCGCGCGTCTCGGCCAGTTTCCGCTTTCGTGACTCGACGTCGGCTGGAGTCGTGGCGTTCGCGGCCCCGAGTTCCTCTGCGACCATCTCAGCGCGCGCCACTGCCACTATGATGGTGACGCGGAACTTGATGTGGGCCTGGGGCTGGGCTGCCTTCATCTCTATGGCGCTCTGGGCGTGTCGATGGACCGCCATCCGCAAGCTCTCGAAGCCGCCGCCAGCGTTTGGCTCTTGAGGCGGTTGGATGTCGTGGATACCCATGACTTCAAGATTAGGACGAATGTCGTGCCGAGTCGCTAGCGGAAGCGGATCGCACGTCGCGCCAATCCTCCGCGTTATGATTGGGCGACGCCATCGTCGGCGGGCCGCGGATGATGTCAATCGTTGGGCGTCACGGGTCGCGACTGCCTGGGTCACGGCACTTCCGCCGCACCCGTGGAATGCCTTCTCGCTGGTCTCGCGCTGGCGGCACAGTGGTAGTGTTGGCAGGCGATGGTTCGCGGCGTTCGTCTGGTGTGCGTGCGCCGGACCATCGTGATCACCGAGATCGGAGCATCGTGATCACTCGGATCGGTCCATCGTGATCACCTGGATCGGCCTCGTGATCACCTAGATCGGTCATCGTGATCACCTCCGCCCGGGTGCCCGGGCGGCGAAAAGGATAGCGGCGCTGGATCGTCCACCTGAGGGTGCGTCTCGAAGGAGACGCGATGCCCACGGAGCGACTATCCATGCGAGACGTCAGGGAAATACTGCGGCAGAAATGGCAGCTGGGGCGGAGCCACCGGCAGGTGGCGGAGAGCGTCGGCGCCAGCGCCGGCGCCGTGGGCGAGACGATGCGGCGGGCGAAGGTGGCCGGGGTGACGAGCTGGGCGACGGTGGAGGGGCTGGCGCCGAGCGAATTGGAGGCGCGCTTGTACCCGTCGGTGGCGGCGGCGGCGAAGCCGACGCCGGACTGCGCGTGGATCCACCGCGAGCGACGACGCGTCGGGGTGACCTTGCAGCTGCTGCACCTCGAGTACGTGGAGCAGCAGCCCGACGGGTACCGCTACTCGCAATTCTGCGAGCACTACCGGCGGTGGCTGCGCCAGCGGGGCGCGACGATGCGCCAGGTGCACCAGGCCGGCGAGAAGACCTTCGTGGACTACTCGGGAAAGAAGCCGTGCATCTGGGACGAGAAGACGGGCGAACGGATCGAGGTGGAGCTGTTTGTCGCCGTGCTCGGCGCTTCGAACTTCACGTATGCGGAGGCGACGCGCACGCAGCGCGGGCCTGATTGGATAGGCAGCCACACGCGGGCCTTCGCGTACTTTGGCGGCGTCACCGCGGCGACGGTGTGCGACCAGCTCAAGCCGGGCGTGACGCTGTCGTGCCGGTACGAGCCCGGCATCCAGCGCACGTACGAGGAGATGGCCGCGCACTACGGCACGACGGTGCTGCCGGCGCGGCCGTGGCACCCGCGCGACAAGCCCAAGGTCGAAGGCGCCGTGCTGATCGTGCAGCGGTGGATCCTCGCGCGGCTGCGCAACGAGACGCACTTTTCGCTGGGGTCGCTTAACGCGCGCATCGCGGAGCTGCTCGAGGACCTGAACGACAGGCGGATGCGCGTCTACCAGGTGAGCCGCCGCCAACTCTTCGAGAAGCTCGAGCGGTCGGTGCTCAAGCCGCTGCCCTCGACGCGCTTCGTGTACGGCGAGTGGGCCCGGGCCAAGGTGAACGTCGATTACCACGTCGAGATCGACGGCCACTACTACTCGGTCCCGCACACGCACCTGCACGCGCACGTCGACGTGCGCGTATCGGCGGGGACCGTCGAGGTCCTGCTCGACGGGCGGCGCGTCGCCTCGCACGCGCGCAGCTTCCAGCGCGGGCGGCACACGACGACGGCGGAGCACATGCCGGCGGCTCACCGCGCGCATCTGGAGTGGAGCCCGTCGCGCATCATCAACTGGGCCGGCACCATCGGTCCGCAGACGCGCGCGCTGGCGGCGGCGATCCTGGCCGAGCGGCCGCACCCCGAGCAGGGCTACCGCTCGTGCCTCGGGATCCTGCGGCTCGGCAAGCGGTACGGCGACGCGCGACTCGAGGCGGCGTGCGCGCGGGCGGTGGCGGCGGGCGCGCGCTCGTATCGCCACGTCGACTCGATCCTGAAGTGCGGGCTCGACCGCGCGCCGCTGCCGGCGCCCGCCGACGAGCCGGCGCGACCGCTTTCGACCGAGCCCCACGAGAACGTCCGAGGACCGAACCACTACAACTGAGGAGAAACGCACCGTGCTGAACGAACCGACGATCGAGAAGCTGAAGGCCCTGCGACTGGACGCGCTCTGCGCGGCCTGGGCCGAACAACAGAAGAATCCCGAGATCGGCCAGCTGTCCTTCGACGAGCGACTCGGCCTGCTCGTCGACGCCGAGCATCTCGCCCGCGAGAACAAGCGGCTCGGCCGGCTGCTCAAGGAGGCCAAGCTCCGGCTCGGTCAGGCGTGCGTCGAGGACATCGACTACTCGCCGAAGCGCGAGCTCGACAAGGCGGTCGTGCGCCAGCTCGCGACGTGCCGCTGGGTGCACGAGCACCAGAACGTGATCGTCACGGGAGCGACGGGCGTCGGCAAGACCTACGTCGCGTGCGCGCTCGCGCAGCAGGCCTGCCGTCGCGGATTCAGCGCGATCTACCGCCGCGCCTCGCGCCTTTTCGACGAGCTGGGCCTCGCGCGCGCCGACGGCAGCTACGTCCGACTGCTCAGCAAGCTCGCCCGCGTCGACGTGCTGGTGATCGACGACTGGGGCCTGAGCCCACCACGCGACCAGGAACGCCGTGACCTGCTCGAGATCCTCGAGGACCGCTACGGCCAGCGATCCACCGTCATGACCAGCCAGCTGCCGACGAAGCAGTGGCACGAGCACCTCGCCGACCAAACCATCGCCGACGCCATCCTCGACCGCATCCTCAACAACGCCCACCGTCTCGTGCTAAAGGGTCCGACTCGACGAACCCACGAGGCCAAGGAGAAGAAGGACACCGACAGATAACCCGGAGGACAGCCAGCGTCGCTTCGCTCCGATCATGATGCTCCGATCCCGGTGATCACGATGGACCGATCTCGGTGATCACGATGGCCGGAATACGCATCTGGTGTTCGCTGGGTTACTGGCAGCGAGCTGTGCCCATCGGCCTGCGGCTCCGCCCGCTCCTCCTTCGCGCACCTGTCTCGTTCTGTCGGTAGGGGGGCCCGCCGGCGTCGCTCACATCGGCGCCATCAAGGCTGTACAGGAAGCCAAGATCCCCATCCAGTGTGTGGTCGGCAATAGTATGGGCGCGCTGGTCGGCGGCCTCTTCGCTAGCGCACCTTCTGAGGATCCCGATCTCCGCTTCGGGCGTCTGATTGCCGACTACATGCAGGAAACCGAGAGAGACGGCCGTCGGGGCCTCGCGAATGGCGCGGTGTATCTGACGTCTGGCCGTGCCGGCGTCCTCAGGCGAATCGGGTTGATCAACTACGACCGATTTCACCGCACTCTCACGAACTTCTTGGGAACCGTCCGGATCGAGGAGCTGTCGCTGGCATTCGCGACTTTCTATGTCGAAGGAACCACCACGGGCGTCACGATGCAAAAGGTTGAAGGAGGAATCCTCGCCGACGAAGTGGCACGTAGTATCGCCAATCCGCTTATCTTCCCTGGCCTTCCGATCAAGGCGGGGAGCGCCTTGGATGTGGGAGCCGATCGGATGTCGGCCATTCCGGTCGAAGACGCATGCAAGTTGTTCCCCGACGCGACCCTCATTGTCGTCAATGTGACGGGTGAGCCGATCGTGACGACGGCAGCGATGAGGTGCCCGGTTCGGGAGATTCGGATCGATCCCCCGCGGATTGCCGCCGAAGAAGCATTCCTTCCCGGCCCAGCTCACGATCGCCTCGTGCAGACGGGGTTGACTGCCACACGCGACGCTTTGGCGCGGTACTAAGAACGGCGATGCGCTGAAAGCGGGCCGAGGACGACAGTGGCGAGGAAAAAGCCGAGCGAACGACGGGCGGCGTTGAGACGGGAGAAGAAGCGCGCGCGGCGTGGTCAGCGGCGGACGACGCCGGCTCGGGATAACCATCTCGATCGATCACGTCGCATCGCTACGGGCGGTCAGACCTCGTCCGCTTCCGTGCATCCGAGCATGCAATACAACCATCCGTATACGACCGCCGAGCTGATCTTCGGCCAGGGCATGACAGCCGCCGAGTTGATCGCCCGGGTGCGAACCTACGATTGGAAAGAGGCATTCATTCGGGTCGCATTGCTTGCGGGCTTGGTTGCGAACTCGCCTGATGGGTCCTTCTCTGAAGACGTCCGACGGCGGACGGTTGATCAGATCCCACGCCTGACGGGCTCAAGCGGCTCTTTGCTTGCGCATGCTCGAGCCTACGTCGCCGGCAATCGAAACCAGATCACGCTTGCACACGACGAAGCGCTCTCGTTCCTACAACACCTAATACTGCTCGAAGGGGCCGACGACGGCGATGCGCCTGGAGACCCGGAGATCGCCTTGTGGTTGGCTGGGGCCAACGGCCACCTCGATCGATGGATAGATGGACAGGACAGCCCCGAGGCTCTGATGGCCGAGGTCACCAGGATTCTCCGCTTCAACAATCGGCCGGATGCTCTCATGGAGCTCGTTCGTACCAACCTGCTGTTCGGAACGCGTCCCCCTCAGGGAGAACTGGCCGATGAGGCGAAATGGTCGGCCCTCGAAACAGCAGCATTCGGTCCCGGATTTAGCGCGTTTTTTGAGTCGGTCCTCGGTCCGCTGTACTTGTTCAGCCACGGATGGGGGATAAACGGAAGCGCAGAGCCGCGTCCCAGGTTTCACCTTGAAAAGTTCGTAAACGAGACCAAGGTGCCGCGAGACGAACTCCAACGCTTTCTCGCGCCGATGGTCGGATCACGGGAGGAGCTGCGTGCGCAGATCCGAACCAAGCTGCGGCCTGACGGGCTCCCACACGCACCGACCGCGTTGCTCCAGCGGCCCCTCGTCGAGATTGCGCCAGATGTCTACGTCGCCGCGTCGCCCTGGGCGGTCCGGAACCAGATGCGCACCGGGGTCTGGTGGCGGTACCTCTCCGCAGCGAAGAAGCTGCCCAAGGGCGGCGCTAACGCCTGGTTTTCCACCTTCGGTTACATGGTCGAGTACTGGTGCCGACGGGTAGCGGAAGAGGCCAGCAAGGAGGCGAAGGGTATCCGAATAATGCTGCCGTCCAAACCTGGGGCCCCGGACGAGGTCGAGGACGTCGTGGTCATCGAACCCGGCGGCGCCGTCCTGTTCTCGGTCAAGAGCAGGCTCGTCGACGCTCGTGCCTCGCGCGACGCGATCTCCCCAGACCTGACGATCGGTTGGTTCGAAGACTTCTTCTTTGAGGAGCGAGGCGACGACTACCGAGGAGGTGCGATCCGGATGCTGGATGGGCGCATCGAGAAGGTACGCGCCGGTACGTTCGAAAGCCTCGGAGTCGCATCGCAGATCCGCATCTATCCGGTCATCGTGACCTACGACAGCCTGGGCGAGCACGACATGTTGTATCGCTGGATAGAAGACCGATGCCGGCATCACAGACTCCTTCAGCAGCACAATCTGGGCCCGTTGGCATTTGTGCGCGTCGGTGATTTCGAGCAGCTGATGGGTCGTCTGGCCGAGGGGCGCAGCGTCGTCGAGCTCCTTCAGAAACGAGAAGGGGAGGGGCAGCATCGGCGTGTCGATCAGCTGATCCACGAGGACGGAGCGCCGCAGCGGCTACCGTTCTTCGACGAGGAGCACCGTCGTCTCACGGATGCGATTCACATGCGGCTGTTCGGGAGAACGCCGGCTTCTGCTGCGGTGTTGGCGGCTCACTAAAGTGCGAGTTATCGTCCTTGGCGCTGGGGCATCGAAGGCGGCCGGCTATCCGACGGCCGACTCCCTGAGCCGGCTACTCGCGAAGCCGCTTGAGCAGATCCTGGTAGGTGTCTTCGCTGTACGGATCGCCGCGCAGGTCCGCCGCGAAGATCCCCTTGGCCCAGATCGGGACGGCGTCGAGCCCTTCGGGGCCCCGGAGGACCGGGATGAAGGCCCGGCTCGGGTCGCGCTTCACGCGCTCGGAGGTGATGATCGACCCTTCGTATCCCGCGCCGCCCTCGCGACGGTCGGCCTTCTCCTTGTACCCGGCCGTGCAGACGCAACGAGGATGTGCCGTGATTGCGTCACGGCCCTCTCCATGAACTGCGTGATCTCGTCGCCGAGTCTCAGATGGAACTTGTCGAGGATCACCGGGACGCCGTCCTGCTGGAGCCGCTCTGCGAACCGCTTCACCCACAGCTGATGGTCGGGACCGTCCCATGAGTAGGCGATGAGCACGCCCTTCTCGGGGAACTGAGGCGACGGACCGGGCTCCGGCGGGGCGAGGCTGGGCGGCGAGACGATCCGGAGCGGGGCTGTCGGAGAGAGTCGGCCGGAGTGGCCGGAACGGAGATAGCCGAGGAACCCGGAGAAGTCACTCAGGCCGGCGATCTCCTCGATGTCCCGGGGGATGCCGAACACCGCGCCCTTGCCGAGCAGCTCGCTCTTACCCGTGAGGCCAGCCGCTCGGATGACCGCCCAGGCGAAGTGCAGGTCGTCTTCGGCGACGCTCGCGATGTCCTTCCAAAGGAACTCGGAGAAGCGCGGGTCTTTCCGGTAGCCCTTCCGGAGCAGCGCGAGAGTGCCGTCGACGATCTTCGACGCGAGCGCCGTCCGGTTGGACGCGAGGAGCCCGGAGAGCGTCAGGGTGTATGAGTCGGAATGATCGCCCGTTTGCTGCCGGTGAAGGAATCGGGGGGCGAGAGCGGCGACGATTGACTCGACGGTCGGCTTCGGCATCGTGGCGAGCCCGTGCCGCAGCACCTTCCCCGGGACCCACTCTTCCACCGACGTCTCTTTCGCCAGGACATCGATGATCTGCCGATGGAGCGTGAACCCGTCGAGGCTCATCATCCCGGCGCTCGCCTTGAGCGGCTCGTACCAGGCGTCGCGTACCGTGTGGGGGACCCGGGAGTCGCGCTCGGCCCCGTTCGTCACGACGATCGACCGGTCGTGGTACCAGCCGACCGGCGGCCGACCGAGCGACTCCCCGTTCATGACGAGGTCGAAGCTCCACATCGAGCCGTCGTCCCCACGGTAGACGAGGGACCACTCGGCGCCTTCGAACGCCCCCGTCCAGAGGGTGTCTCCGGGCGCGAGCCAGACGCCGCTCTCGTTCGCCATCGCCCGAGGATATACCCGCCGCGCGGCTCGTACGTTCAGTACGGCTGCACCGCGGCCGGCAGGTCCGCAGGCGGCTTAGCCCTCGCAGGTCGCAGGCAGGGGCCCTTTCAGGGATAGACTCGCGTCGTGTCCACGTTCACCTGCGTGCTCTGCCTGCGGCAGCGTCCGGAAGGTGAACGGACGGCCGAGCATGTCTTTCCCGAGGCGATCGGCGGCGTGGTTGTCCTGAACGACATGTGCAAGCCGTGCAACGACCGGCTCGGGCGGACCGTCGACGCGGCACTCGTCGACCACGTGCTCCTGAAGATGAAGCGCGCCCGCTTCGGCCTCGCGGGCAAGACCGGGCACGTCCCCACTCCCCTCGCGTCCGGCACGCTCGCCGATGGGCCGGTGCGTCGGGTCCGCCGCGATCCCACGTCCGGCGGCCTCAAGATCGAGACGCAGAAGACGGTCGAGCCCCTCGGACCGGGGAGCGAGCGCGTGACCATCGTCGTCGACCGGGCCGACGAAGCGCGCATCCCGGGCATCCTCCAGAGGATCCGTGAGCGCGCGGAGCGGGACGGCCGGGCAGTGGGTCCCTTCGAACGGAGAGATGAACATATCGAAGAGCCCACGGTCCAGTACGAGATCGAGGTCGACTTGGAGTCCTGGATCGGCGGCCTCATGAAGATCATCTACGAGCTCGCCTGCCTCGAGTTCGGGCCGAAGTACCTCTCGGACCCGTGGGCTGAACGGTATCGGACCCTCCTCCAACGCGACCGGGTGACGCACGACGCTGTCGTCGAGGCTGGGTTCCTCGGGAACGCTTGGGGCCCGGGGCGCGAGCCGGTCACCGCGCAGGGCACCTTCACGGACGCGCAGCTGGTCGGCGTGCTGCATGCGAAGAACGGCAGGATCGGGGCGTTCGTCCGGGTCCTGAATTCCTTCCAGGCCGTCTTCACCGTGAGCGACGACGTCCGGACGTTCCAGGTCCCGCCGGCCGGGATCGCGCACCTCATCGACGTCGAGGCGCGGACCTACGGCCGGTTCACGGACGGGAGCGGCTGGCCGCTTTGACGAACGTCCCCGGACGCGATGGCCGAGACGAGGCCGTTCGGATCGACGATCTCGCCGAGCGACGCGAACCTGACCGTAACGTTGAAGGGTTACGGCAACGTCCTCTCGAAGACGGCGTACAAGAAATGATGCGGCTTGTGCTTCTCAAGCGCGACGTTCTCATCGTAGGTTTGAAGGACCATGCTCCCTCGGTGGCTTCCTTTCAGAGCCGAACCAAGAGCAGGCCAGCTCGTGTGTGTGCCGGGCGGCGGAGCGCCCGAAGATGACCACCACTCGACGATGGAGCGATTCCAGGTAGTTGCCGCAACGACCCCGAATGATCTCTTGCCAAGGCCTGAGTCGAGAGGAACAAAGGCGCGAAGACGATCGACGTCCTCTACGATTTCTGAACACTTTTCGGCGCTGTACAGTCGCTTGCATTCAGCGAGTACCGAGGTCGACGCCTCCGGATTGAACGCCACGAAATCAATCCGTCGGTTTGTCTGACCTTTCGTGTGTGCCTCCGCGTAAAGCCTGTATCCCGCATTTTGGAAAGCCACCGCGAGATGAAGAGTGATGTTTCTCTCAGAGATTTCGTTGTGGCCCTCGGTTGGCCAATACTCCCATAGGCTCTCTGCCAGCAGGCTGGCTGATTTGCGGACCAACCTCGCAACGCTCCACTGGTCGCTCTGGCTCATCGTTCGCTCCTTGTCCGTCCAACGACACTTACGATAGGTGGCGGGCGAAGCCCGTCCGCTTCATCGCCTTGTTAACCCGGCCCTCTCGCACTGGCGATCAAGAGCGGTTCTATGCGGCGCGTGTGATTCGGAGGTCGGTACACGAAGGGTAACCCCTGCCAGTGAGGCGTATTCCGACCCCGCGAGAGAGGGGTCCGTCACCACCGTCATCGTGAACGTATCGATCGCAAGGAGCCCCAAGTCGAAGAGCGTATGGATGTCCGTTCGCAAGAGCAGCCCGTTCCGTACGTGATTCGTCTCGGGCCCCTGGTAGGCCACGATGTGCGCTGCGTCGAGGATCTCCCGCACTCCGCAACCCGTGATGGCGCAGCGACCGCCGTAGGCCTCCATCAGTTCCCTGCGAAATGCTGGCTGTCCTTGTCGCCGAACTATGGAGGCGACAACCCTCGTCCGCGCATCATCAATGCTGTCCGGATCGAAGTCGCCGGCCTTGGAAAGGATCTCGGCTTCCGCATCGACGAGGTCTTCTCCTTCGGCCGGACGGCAATCGCCGCAAGCGGTGATCGCCACGCTGTTTCTGATCGCCCAATCGCGGAGCGCTCGAATACTGAGGTCGCACGCCTTCCGCTTCTGTACGAGGTCACCGTTCCCGTCGCTTTCCCAGGTCGCGTCACCCAGATGTGAGCACTCGGTGCGGTGAAGCATCCCCGCCTTCGCTGTCTTGCAGTTGAGGATGAACCCATCTGGATTCGCGGCGCGCCACTCCTGAAGGCGCGTGTGCGCATCAACTTGGTCGCGAAAGAATTCCTTCACCATGGTCAGTTCGGGCCGACGATCACGCGTCCGGCGGCGGCGCGCAAGCGCCGTCTGGGCGACATCGCAACGCGGAGCGAGACCGATCGGCCAACCCGCTTCCGAGCGCCGCTAACACGCATTCACGGCAGCGAGGTGAGCTGGGCCAGCGCCTGCATCGGCTGTATCGGCACGAAGCCGGTACTCTTTTTGAACTCCATCCTGTGCGTGAATGACTGGACGGCATCGGAGGGATCGAGCCGGTCGAAGTTCAGGCCAAGCAGCCTCCCGCGGTCGAACTCGACCGAGAGGAACGTGTCATTGTCCATGTGACCCGTGGCCGTGTTCAGCCTGATGGTGCCGACGTCGACAAAGACCCTCCCGACCGGGAGTAGATGAAATAGCTCCCGCGCTACCCGGATAGCCGCACTGCAGACGTGTTCCTGGTAGAAGCCCCAATACTTCGCTTTCTGCATCTCCTTCGTCGACAGCTTCCCTGACGCCAGCAGCTTATGCTCAACTGTCGGGACGATGGTATGAGGAACCAGCACGGAGGCTTCGACGACCGTCTGCTCCACGACGCGCGTCTCGACCTTCCCGCCAATACTCTCGATCTCCTCGAATGGCCCCAGGTTCTCGATCGCGACCTGATAGGCCTGCAGATCGCCCTGAATGATTCTCCGCGCGGTGTGCTGGTACTGGTTCCATTGCTCCAGTGCCTCGCGGTGGGCCGCTTCGTCTTGGGAGCGGGCGGTCGGTATCGCCGCCTCCAGCTCTGCACGCCGTTTTTTTGCCCCGCCGAACAGCCGCTCGAATATCGATGGTTGGTATGATTCCAGGGCACGCCGCGCCTGGCTCTCCCGCTCTTGAGCTGGCTGGGGGGGTGGGGCCGCGATGACCTGAGCCCAATCCGAAGGATCGGCTGCATCGAGATGAAGTGTGACGATCATCAGGAGATGGTTTTCGTGCGCCTCTACGGTGGCTCCCGCGAATTCCTTCAGGTTCTCCGCCGCACGCCTCTTCTCTTCAGCGACATGGACCCGGTATCGCTTGGCCGCCTCGCGCTCAGACCTCCGCTGCGCGGCGGCGAACGACGCGAACATGCCGCGGTGGTGATGGCGGTGGCTCATGGAGTCCCCGCTCCCTGCCCGCCGGCATCCTTCTGCCGAGCCGCGAGGCTCTGGCGATATTCCAGCGCCTCCGCTACCTCCGTGTACTTGAAGCTGATGTTTTTCGCTCTGTCGAGTTTCACCAGGACCTCCTGCACCTCCTGTGGCGTCGCCCGGAAGAACTCACGGCGCGCATTGACGGCGTTCATCCGGCGATGCGCGAAGGACTCGTGCAGGTCCGATTCGAGACCGACCGCATCGTCACTGAACACGAAGCCGTGCACGTCGAAGCCGAACGGAACGGACGCCCCGCCAAGCTCCTGGACCCGTTCCATCGGGTCGAGCCTACGCGTGAGCCCGATCTTCACGACCCCCTCGCCGAACGCGCCGATATTCGAGATGACATAAACGAAGCCGGCCCGGGTGTTGGCCGACCGCTTCTCGAGATCGTCGGAAGCGCCCTCGATCTCGGCCAGCTTCGCCTCGGCCTTTTCGATTCCGGTCCGGTCGGCGTTGGCGCGCGCTGCGACCAGCAGGTTCTCGTAGTGGGCCCGTTCCTTATCGAACCGCTCCTGCTCCCGTTCGATCTCCATCCGGGCCTGCTCCTCATCGGCGCGGCGCTCCCTTTCCTGCCGGAGCCGCTCTTTGCGCTCCTCCTTTTCCTCTTCCTGCTTTTGCAGGAAGTCGGCCATCAGCCGCAGCTCCTCCAGACGAAGCGCGTGGTAGTCCTGCGTGATCGTGATCTTGAGCACCGCGCCGAGCTTCGAAACCGCCTCGCGCGATTTTTCTAGGCGCTTGATCGCGGCGTCAAGCGCGTACGGCCGCATCGTCTGCACGACGTTGTCGGCCTCGTTGTTGTAGGACCGCAGCATTAGCTTGCTCAAGTCCTTCACCATCTTCGCGCCCTCCGCCGCCGAGCCGTTGATCGCCCAGCCCATGCCGCTCTGGACCGCCGCACCGTCGCGTTTCGCCATGTCCCGGATCCGCCCCAGGGTCTCCTCGAGCCGTTCCTTGTAGGCGGCGGCGTCCTGGAGCCGATGGCGGTACTGGTAGATCCCGACCTCCTGAAGCAGCGCGAGGGTGCTCGTCTCGACGACTTGTAGCTTCCAGTGCTCGTATTCTGCCCGCAGCTTCTCGATCGCCTCCTGGAGCTGGACCGCCTCAGGCGCGCGCACTTCCACGACTCCCGCCGCGAGAATCGCCGCCGGCGGAACAGTCGGCGCAGGAGCCGGCGCTTGCTGGGCCGGGGGATGCGTTTGCGGCGTCCATTGCTGGCCATCCCACCATCGCAGCGTTCGCTGATCATTTGGGTCGGGATACCAACCAGGAGCAGTCATCGCGGCCACAGGATAACGGAGTGCGGCTGAGTCCAACAAGCGTCCTCTGGGCCCACTGTACAGCCCGGTTGTCCCGACACCTCGGCGCACATCACGGGAGCGTTGCCGCTGCGACTGCCGACGCCCGCGTTGCGGGCCTGAAGTAGATTCGATTCCTAGTGCGTACAGGCGAAAAACGCTAGGACTTCGCGACGCGCATGTCTCGCACCAATTTGTCTCGCTGGGCCACGCGCCTGCTCGCCACATGGTAAGCGTCGAGCGCGACCAACAGGTCGGCAGTTGGCCGCCAGATACGATGCGCGATGTTGATGGTGGCTTTCTCGTCGTCGCCGTACTTGGCTAAGAAGGCGTCGACCGCGGCCCACGCATCCTTCGTGCTTGGTCTGGTGTCCAGCGCCCGCGTTTTCACGCGATCGACGATCTGCTTGCTCTTGATGTCGGGCTTCCATTCCGTCTGATAGGGGTGGCAACGCAACTGGCGCATAAGACTGATCGCGGCTCGTTCCTCCTCGGTGAACGATGAGCGTAGGGCGTCGAGCTGGGTCCAGAAAGTCGTGAACGTTTCGCGCTGCGCCTTTAGTAGCGGATCCTTGGATTCGGCGCCCAGCCACTCCTGCTTCGAACGCCTGCTGTAGCGGTCCCACATATCAGCAATGGTGCCGTGGAGCCCGACCCAGATGGGATCAGCGAGCAGGAGGCGGGCCGCATGTGCAGTGACGTTCTCTAGCAATTCTGAGCAGGCCCACGCCAGCCGTGCGGTCCACTGGCGCTCCAATAGTTGGTCCCTCTGCTTGTGAGGGTGGGCTCCCTCTAGTACTACTGTGTTAGTAAACATGCGTCGCTCCGCAGGCGTGGCAGCAGCCGAGATGGCGAGCGAGCATTCTGGCGATGAGCCGACGGAGAGAAGCTATCGAGGCGGGGTTGTGACGTTCAGGTCGTAGCGGGACTTCCCCGTGGTCGGAAACCTCGGGGTACTGGAGGGGCTTTGAGGAAGGCCAGAGGCGCTGGGGGGGAAAGCCGAGCTCGCTCGGCTGCCAGGAACGCGTAGGCGGCGATGCATAAGGCTCCATGGTGGTGAAAGCCGGTCCAGCCGCGGCCTTCATAATGGTCGATGCCGATTTCGTCCTTGAGCTCCTGGTAGTCGCGTTCGATCCGCCAACGGATCTTGGCGAGATGCACGAGGTCGGAGATGGACGCTTTTGCTGAGACGTTCGACAGCCAGTACTTGGTCGGCGCGCTTTCGCCAGTCGGCCACTCGATGAGCAGCCATTCCTCGGAGCGTGGTTCTTTCCGCCAGTAGTCGCGATGCGCGGCTCGCACGCGAACCCGTGCGAAGCGCGAGCGCATGTCACCTTTCGTTCCGCTGCGCCAGCGGATGGAACGCCACGCGGACTTGGGCAGACGAAGAGCAAGATCCACAAGGCTTACCGGCTGCGCGTCTGGTAAACGACGCAGCAGCGTCGGCGGTCTTCCCAGTCCGGAGTACGTTTTGGGAGCGGCTGGCATTTCTCCTTCCGGCCAGACCGTCACCTCGCTCTGAACGCCGGCCACGTAGATGAGGTCGCGTGCCACGAGCTCGTCGCGCAGCTCCGTGACGGTGCCATAGCCGGCGTCCATTACCACTGGCGCCCGCGGCACACCATCAGCCAGGAGGCGATCGATCTCGTCGAGCGCGATCTGCCACTTCTTCTGAAACACGACGTCCTCGGGAACCCGGGCGCCCCGCCGTCTCACCTTATCCTTGGCCCAGATCTCGGGGAGATAGAGGCGATACGCGACCGGAACACTCAGAACGTCGTTGGCCACCGAGAGACTCACCGCGACCTGGCAATTGTCCTGCTTGCCGAGTACGCCGCAGTACTGTCGCGCCACCCCGACTGAGTGCTTCCCCTTCTTCGGGATCCCCGTGTCGTCGATGATCCACGCTTGAATCGGTCCGTGCCGGTCGAACTGCTCCAGCGCCCAAGCGCGCGCCACACGGATGACGTCGCGAGCCTCCCAAGGCGCGTCGGCGACGAAGTGGTGCATAGATTGATGCCGGGACTCGACGTTCCGCGGATCAACTTTCGCTGCCATCGGCTCCACGCTCTTTCGCTCTCCCGGCAGCAGCAGTCCAGCCAGGTAGGCACGCAGGGGCTCGCGCCTATCCGCGTGGCCGATCACCTCACCCAGCCTCGCGACGTACTCTACGAACCGCTCTTCCGTGGCCAGCTTTTTTGCCATGGCCCCAATCTCGGGCAACCATAGCAGACGTCAACTTTCATAACACAGTAGTACTAGAACCTTGTCGACCTGATCGCGAGGCAGGCCCGTAGACCTGGAGATGTCGTCGAGGATCTCGTCCGCCTCAGCCGGCGTCCACACCAACTTCCAACTCATGGCGGAACGTTATCACTCGCGTACTAGCACCCCGCCACGGCGGATCGCGCGCAGGCCCCTCTCCTTGGGAAAACCGGGGCCACCGGGGCCAGACGGCGTGAAAATATGTCCACCTCGTCGACATCGCTGAGTATTCGGCTGGCCCCGGTTTCGTAGAAGCGGGAGACAGACCGGGGCCACGACCGGGGCCACCGGGGCCGGGTCATCGAGAGCTGGCTCCGCTCTTGGCTCCGGCTCTTACGAAACCGGGGCCACCCAGCGAGTGCGATTTGTCCTGAGCTGTCGCGTGGTTGTGGAGGACTGGCTCCGGTGGCTCCGGTGGCCCCGGTTTCCCGGGGATGGGTGCCTGCCCTCGGTCAGGTAACTGCTCACCGAGGGAATAGAGCCGCCACAGGCGGTGGACTCGCAGAGGATCGTAGTGGAGGCGGATCGCGACGTCGCGCCAGTCCTCGCCCCGACGAAAGAGCTCGAACGCGGCGAGTCGGATCGCCGCGTCCCGATCTCTGGTACTGCGCGCTCGACGGTTCCGCAATTCCAGCACCTGCCAGAGCGTGAAGTAGCGCAGCCCGCCTTCCTCTTCGATGTTGGGTACCAGCTCGCCGCGCGCTTCGAGCCGGCGGATGGTCGATACATGCACGCCGAGGCGCCGGGCAGCATCGCCACGGGTGAGCCAGAGCGTTGGGTCCATCGTTGGCAGGAGACGAGGAGGTCGTCCGCCGGTTCGCTTCTCCGGGGGAGACGCTGCTCCCGAACCTGTCGGGGGCGTGTGCGCGGATCTCGATGGGTGTTCGTCCGTCGGTGGCGCTCGAAGGAGAAGGTGTCGCGAAACCTGTCTCCCTGACGGGTATTTCGGCCCCATGCTGGACGTTATCTGAACATAAGTTCAGTCTGCACGCCAGGTGCGATTTGCTGCTGGAAGCGCCAGTCGACGGACCGCGATCTCCTGATCGATCTGTCACAGCCCACACCCAGGGAGGCCATTGATGAACATGGACGCGCAATCAACTGAGGAACTGTGGGACGCGAACGACGTCGCTCGCTACCTGAAGGCGAGCCGGTCGTGGGTCTACCACCAGGCGGAAGCGGGCAAGCTGCCTCACTTGCGGATTGGAGCACTGCTCCGATTCAACCCGGCGCGGGTGAAAGCATTCGCTCACGGTGAGTCAGAGCGTGGAGGTAGGGTCCTGTCGATGCGACCGCGCAACGACGCGGAGAGGGAGTAGGGCACATGGCGCAGCCATACCTTCGCGGGAAACGCTGGTATCTGAAGTACAAGGACGCGCGCGGGCGCTGGCAAGACAAAGTCTGCAGCGCCCGCACGAAAGGGCAGGCGCACGAGCTGCTGCGCGAGGTTCAGGTCGCCGAGGATCGCGCTCGGCACGGGCTCGACGCGCGTCCATCCGAGGACGGCGGCGGCACGGTCGACGACCTGATCGGCTGGTGGGCCGAGAAGTTCCTCGAAGCGGAAGGTTTCGTACGGGCCGTGCATCGGGACGATCCGGAAGCACCTCGTCGGCTCAGGCGCTCGGCGCTCGGCGCCTCGTCGACGTCACGGCGGGCGACGTCGAGGCGTTCCTCGAAGAGAAGTCCGCACGAGCTGGCAGCCGAGACACTGAACCACCTGCGCGGCTATCTCGGGCGCGCGTTCACGATGGCGCGGCGGGCGAAGCGCTTCGTGGGGCCGAACCCGGTCGGGGACGTGCCGAAGCGGAAGGTGCCGCACCGGCTTCCCGACTACCTGCGTCCCGAGGAGGCAGTCGCCGTGCTCGCCGAGATGCCGCCGAAGTGGAAGTGCCTGTTCGCGACGGCGCTCTACACGGGGATGCGGAAGGGCGAGCTGCTCGCGCTTCGCAAGGCGGACGTCGATTTCTCCGCGCGGCTCATCACGGTCCGTCGATCGCACGATCGCGACACGACCAAAGGCAACCACGCGGACGCGATCCCGATCGCAGGCGAGCTTCTGCC
Source organism: uncultured Pseudomonadota bacterium (assembly GCA_963819375.1). Classification (GTDB taxonomy): domain Bacteria; phylum Myxococcota_A; class Polyangia; order Fen-1088; family Fen-1088; genus JADGRB01. The sequence continues at coordinate 27,979 of CAWFVU010000004.1, forward strand.
GTACCTGCGCGCCGCGATCGAGGCGTCACCCTCCGGGCTGGTCTTCCCGCGGCCCGACGGCGGGATGATGTCGCGCCACATCCAGCTCGAGCTCATCTTGAGGCGGGCCCTACGGCGCGCGAACATCCTGACCGGCTACCGCCACGTCTGCCGGCGGCGCGGGTGCGGGCACGCCGAGTTGGCGCCCGACGACGATCTCCGCCGATGCCCGAAGTGCCGGATGAAGCTCTGGCCGGCCCCGCAGTCCCGACCGCTCCGGTTCCACGACATCCGCCACACGACGGCCTCGCTGCTCATCATGGCGGGCGCCGACCTCCCGGCGGTCCAGCGGATCATGCGGCACACGGACCCGCGCATCACGACCGAGTTCTACGCGCACCTCTCGCCCGGCTACCTGCGGAGCGCGATCGACCGTCTGGCGATCAACCCGAAGACGCCCGACGAGCTGCCGGTCGCGGCCTCAGCTACCGCTTCGACGCCCACGAAGCTGGCAGAGAAGACGGCGGACCCGCCTGAGTTTGCTGCACCCTTGCTGCAGCCTTTCGAAAACCGCGATCTCAGCGCGGGCGGCGACTCCGAAAAGGCGCCAGTCATTCGCCGACTTAAGTGGGAGCGGGATAGCGGGTTCGAACCGCCGACATTCAGCTTGGGAAGCTGACACTCTACCAACTGAGTTAATCCCGCGAGTGACTGTCTATATGTCCTTATTTTCCTTCCAGGTCAACAAGTTAGGCCGATCGGTGGGCGAGGGGCGGCGCGGCGAGGACCGCGGCCAGCTTCGTCTCGAGATCTCGCGGCGAGAAGGGCTTCGGCAAGAAGGCGGCGCGCTCCAGCAGGGGGTCCTTGAGGGCGTCGTCGAGATAGCCTGAGATGAAGAGAACGCGAACCGGGTGCGAGGCCAGCAGCTCGGCGACCAGGCGGGGGCCGGTCACGCCCGGCAGGATCACGTCGCTCACGACGACGTCGATCTCGCCGGCCGAGCTGCGCCAGATGGCGCGCGCTTCGGCCGGCTGCGCGCACTCGATGACCCGGTGTCCGAGCGATCGCAGCATGCGGGCGGTCGCGCTCCGCAGCCGTCCCACCGCCTCCAGACGCTGGGCCTGGAGCAGCTTCGTTTCGAGCTGTCGGTGCGCGCGCAAGATCCGCAGCCGGACCCGATCGAAGATCACCAGCATCACGATCAGCGACGACATCTGCATGAGCGCGAAGACCCCGTGTGAGCCGGCCGTCGGTGGGATGGGATGCAGGAGTCCGCGCTCCACCAGGATGCCCGCGCCCAGAACCAGGGCCACGCAGGGAACGCCGAGGGCGACAACGCCGCGCCAGCCGACGAGCAGCGCCGCCATCACGATCACGATCGTGAAGTTGCACGCCGCCTGGCTGCTCGGTCCCTCTCGAAGGAACGCCACCAGCACGTCGAGGCTGCCGCCGACCAGGAGCACCCAGGGCGCCGTCCGCAGGAAACCGCGCCGCAGCAACAGGAGGGCCGAAGTCGCCGTGACGAAGGCCGCGAGCGCGAGCCCGTAGTAGAGCGGGGTCGGCCGTTCGAACAGCCAGATCAGCAGCGCGTAGCTGACGGCGATCGCCGTGAAGAGGCAGGCGACCGCCGCGGTGACGAGACTGAGGCGAAGCCGATCCTCGTCGGCGCGCGTCGGAGAAAGCGAAGGAGAAAGGTGGTGACCCGCCCGAACAGGCGGCGCCGCTCGGCGTGGGTTTTACCGTGGTCGGTCAGCAAGCGGGGGGCTCGGGCGGTTCCCGCTCGACGCGGGGACGGGATGCGGAGCGGGTTACTCGGCGAACGGATCGACCCAGGCCTTGGCCTTGGCCGCCTTGGCGGGCTTCGCCTTCGGCGCGGCCGGGGCCGCCTTCGGCGCGGGCAGGGCGTCGAGCGACGCGGTCGTCGTCTTGTGCACCGCCGCCGCGGGCCGGGCCGCGCGCTTCACGACCGGCTTCGGCGTGGGCTTGAGGGCGACCGGCGCCGCTTCCTCGGCGACCGCCGTGCCAGCCGCGGGCGGCGCTGGCGTCGGGGCGGCGGCCGTCGTCGGATTGGCGGGCGGCGGCGTGGCCGGTGCCGGCGCCGCAGCGACCGCCGTCGTCGGGGCCGGTGTCGGGGCGGCGGGAGGCGCCGCGACCGGCTGAATGACGACCGGGGCGGCCGCGGGCGCCGGCTGCGTCGCCGCCACGGTGGCCGCCACGCGGCCTCCGAAGAACTTGGCGCCGAACACCATTCCGAAGATGAAGGCGGCGACCACGAAAGCACCCACCGCCGCGACGGGCATCGGCGCGCTCCGGAAGAAGCCGGAGCTGGTGCCCGCGGTGGTCGCGGCGGCGCCGGAGGGGGCCGGGATCTGCAACGCCGGCATCGGTCCCGTCGTCGTCGCGCGCGCGCCGTAGGGCGAGCCCACCGGCGCGAGACGCGCCGAGAACGGGGAGCTGGACGGGGCGGGGGCCTGTCCGGGGCTCGGCAGCGAGAGGCCGCCGAAGCCGGGGCTCGGCGTCGGGAGGCGCACGGCGCCGAAGCCGTCGGAGCGTGCGAGCGCCGGCGAGGCGCCGCCGAACGGTGATCCTGCCCCAAGTGAGCTGCCAAACGAGCTGCCGAGTGAGCCGCCGAGCGAGCCGAGCGTGGCGGCCGGACGGCGCGGCGCCAGAACGGCCTCCAGCTCCGACGACGGCTCGTCGTCCTCCGATTGCCCTGCCGAGTAGCTGCTGGTGGCGATCGCGTCATCGTCGATGGAGATCCCCGGCGTCGAGGTGGACAGGCCGAGCCCATCGGAGTCTTCGGGGTCCTCGAACTCGGAGTCGCCGCCGTAGGAATGCGGCAAGGGCAGATCGAGCGACGGCGGCAGCGACTTGCGCAGCGCCCGTTCACGCTCGACGCTGGCCTGAGCCGACAGCGCGGTGGTGAGCTCGTCGTCGTCGTCCTTGCTGGCGGCCGCGTGCAGCGCGGTCTCGGCCGGCTCGACTTTGGTCGCCTCTTCCTCGTCGTCGGTGACCGACGGGCGCGCCAGGACGGTGATGTCGTCGTCCGTGCTCCGCGGCGCCGCGGCAGACATGCCCGGCAGCGGGAGCGACGGCAGCGGAAGCCCCATGAGGGTCGGCGCCCGCCGCGAGGGCGGAGGGGTGGCCGACGACATCGGCGGTGGTGTGAGAGGATAGGCGCTCTCGTCGCTCCCCTCGCTCTCGTCGCTCTCTTCCTCCGCGACCTCGAGGGTCGCCTCCTCGGAAGCCTCCACGGTGACGTCCTGGGAAGGATCGACCGTGATCTGATCTGACAGGTCCTCCAGATCGGTGTCTGCACTGTCAGACTGTCCGCTGGCCGCCATTTCGTAGGGGGGCTTCGAGGTCATGCCGAATGAATCCTTTCCAGCAGCGTTCCCGGTTTTACTCCGGAAATCAAGCGCTCAAGCCTACACTGAACCCTTTGACAGGGGAAGCCGTGGTCTCTATAAGTGCCGCGCCGTGAGGAAGACGAACCGTCCGCCGCAACGTCCCCCTCAGGTAAGCCCAGGCGTACGGATGCGTGTGGGGCAATATCGGGTCCCCGCCGACGTCGCCACCCGGGTGCACACAGGTCATCCTTGGGTCTACCGTGAGGCTCTGGGGCCCCGCGGCATCGCCGAGGAGACCGGGGCGGTCGTCGACCTCATCGCCGGAAACCGGGAGTTCGTCGGGCGCGGCTACGTCGACCGCGAGCACGCCATCGCCGTCCGGGTGCTGAGCCGCGATCAGGACGAAAAGGTCGCACCAGGCAAGGGCGCCGTCACAACGCGTTTTGCCCGCGCGGTCGAGCTGCGGAGGCAGCTCAACGCCGGCACGCTCCCCGAGGCGCTGCGCGTCTTCTCGGGCGAGAACGAGGGGCTTCCGGGTGTGACGGTCGACCGCTACGGCGACTTCGTGGTCGTCCAGTGGCTGTCGGCGGGCGCGCTCGGATGGCGCGACGAGCTCTACGGCGCGATCGAATCGGCGCTGGCCCCGCGCGGAATCTACGAGCAGCGACGGCTGCGTCCGCTCGGCGGCTCGGCGCCGCCCGAGCCGGCGGCGCGCGTGCGCGGCGAGGAGGCGCCCGTCGAGCTGGTCGTCGGCGACGGCGCCTGTCGGTTCGGCGTCGACGTGACCGCGCCGCTCGGCGTGGGGCTGTTCCTCGACATGCGGCTCGGCTGGTCGGCGGTCGCCGCGCGCGCGGCCGGCAAGCGCCTCTTGAACCTGTTCTCGTACACGGGCGCGTTCTCGGTCCATGCGGCCAAGGCCGGCGCCTCCGAGGTGGTCGCCGTCGATCTGGCCGCCAAGGCGCACGCCCGCGCGCGCCGCAACTACGAGCTGTCGGGGCTGGATCCGGCGAAGCTCGAGGCGATCGCCAACGACGTGGTGAAGACGCTGGACCGGTTCGCCGACCGCAAGCGCCTGTTCGACGTGGTGGTCTGCGACCCGCCGACCTTCTCGCAGGGTCCGGCGGGGCAGTTTCAGGTCTCGCGCGATCTGGCGCGCCTCGCCGCGGGGTGCGCGCTGGTGCTGGCGCCCGGCGGCCTGCTGGTGTTCGCCACCAACTCGACCAAGGTCTCGTCGGCCGAGGTCGATCGGGCGCTCGCGGAAGGGGGCGCCGCGGCGGGCGCGGACCTGCGGATCATCGAGCGCGTGGGGCTGCCGCCCGACTTCCCGGTCGCCCCCGGCTTTCCCGAGGGCAACTACCTCAAAGTCGCGATCGCCGCGCGGACCTAGCGCGCCGGATCAGGCCGCCTTCGGCGGCGCCTCCTCGGGATCGTCCGCTGCGCTCACTGTCGCCTTTGGCGACGCCCTCCTAGCCGCCGCGGACGCGCTCGTTGCGGAGCCCGCGGGCCTTCACCTCGTCGATGAAGTGACGCACGGTCCCTTCGACCGACTCGTTGAAGCGGACGCGGGAGTCGGCGATCTCGCGCAGCGCGGTCACGGCCGGCTTGTTGTGGCAGGCGACCAGCGGCCGCCCGCCGTTGGCGAGCTGACGGGCGCGCTCGGCCGCGAGCACGACCAGGGCGAAACGGTTGTTGACCCTCTCCAGACAATCTTCGACGGTGACGCGAGCCAAGACGACCTCCAGAACTGAGAATTTTTGACGGCGGGCAGTCTAGTCCGCGGCGCCGCCGGAAGTCAAAGCGCGTTCACTTCCGGACGTCGCGCCTGCCCGGCCCGCGTGCCCGGCCGGGGTCATTTTCGTCGACGGGACCGAACGGCTGGGTTGCAAGGCCTGGAGGAGACTCGTAGACTTTCCCCATATTTATGCCGTGCTTCCTTCTGGGGAGGAGGGGTGCGGAGAAAGTGCCGACCGATGCCGATTACTGTGAATTGGAGTGATCTGGAGATCGCTTTCGAGCGGAACTCTCCGGATCAGGAGAGCTTCCTCGATCTGGAGAATGGCGACCTTCTCTCCATCGTGGAGGGTGAGCCGGACGCCGCCGCCCGCCGGGCGCGGGTTTCGGGGAACCCCGAGCGGTACCTGAGGGTCGATCCTGCCTCGTCGCGCGAGCAGTACCGCTGGATGGAGCGGTTCGTGACGTCGGTCTCCGACCCGGCCCTGCATGAGCGGCTGCTCATCTCGATCGACGGCAAGGGGGCGTTCCGGCGGTTCAAGGACGTGCTGCTGGCCTTCCCCGCGGAGCGCGAGCGGTGGTTCGCCTACCGGTCCGAGCTGTTGCACTTCCACATCCAGACCTGGCTCGATCACATGAAGATCGACGTCGCGAACGTCCCCCCCTGGGGGCACGTGGCCCAGCCGGAGGAGCCGGCGGAGCTGCCGCGCGCCACCACGACCAGCGAGGCGCCGGGGGAGATCCTGCGGCGCCAGGCGCGGGAGCTGCTCGACGAGATCCCGGCCGCCGAGCTGCCGCCGGCGCTGGCGTTCCTCGAATTCCTGCGCGATCGGGGGCCGAGCTCGCTGCTCGGCTCGTCGCTCGCGCGCCGCCGGCCGAGCCTCGACGACGACGCCTCCTCCTCAGCCTTCGACGACGACGACGACGTCGCCGGTCCCGCTGTCGGCGCCAGATAAAAGACGGCCGCTCAGCCCGTCGTCGTATTAGCCCGTCGTCCTATTAGCCTTCGGCGGCTGACTTTTCTGCGTTCGCGCGCGGGGGCGGGGTCCAGATCCAGCCGTCGCGCAGGCGGGCGTCGTCGGCGCGCGGCTGGGCGGACGGCGGCAGCGCCCAGCTGTCGCGCGCCCACAGAAATCCCGTGTAGGCGCAGATCACCGCCTCGAACAGGTGATCGCTCTGGATGCAGAGCTCCCGCCAGACGCCGGGGCCGAAGCGCAGCTCCCCGGCCAGCGCCTCCAGAATCCGGGCGCGGGTCTCACGCTCGCGCAGGGTCTTCTTGAACGGCGTCCCGAGCCCGAGCACCGCCAGCGTCGCCTTGGGAAAGGCCTCGATGACGTTCTCGTTGAGGCGAAAGCGATCGGCGAGCGCACGCAGGAGGTGCGCGGCCCGGGCGGCGAGCGGTCCGGTCCCCTGGCCGAGCCCCTCGCGCGCCACGATCCCGAGGCGACCCGTCAGGTGCACCTCCGTCGCGCGCTGGGTGTACGGCGTGATCGGCGGCTTGCCCCGGCGGGCGTCGCGATCGCTCGCCTTGGCCCCCTCGTCGGCCAGCGCGCGCATCTCGAGCACCGAAGGATCGACGCAGGCGTTCTGCCCGGGGCAGAGCGAGACCGTGCAGCGCAAGCAGGGGGGCAGGGTCAGCGGCGCGTCGACGCAGAGCAAGGTCTCGTCGCCGTACTGGCGGATCGTGTCGATGAGCGCGGTGTCGTAGAACGGCAGCGCGCCGTTGCGTGGGGCGATGTCGACCACGGTCGCGGCCTCGCCGTCGACCCGCAAGGTGGCGAGAGCTGTCTTCTTCCCCTTGCCGCCGCCGAGGTCAATCCCGAGCACGTGGACGAAGCTGCGCGGTTTCACGCTTCGGTCAGCGTGCGGGATCCAGTCTCGACCGTCAACCTCCGACTTGCCGCTTCGACGCGGCTGGGGCTGCCGCTTTGACTTGTCTACCGGTGCTTCGTATTCTTCGAGGGAATCGACGCCGGGACCCGATGTGGCCTGGACGGAGGTTGCCAATGCGTAGGACGCTCTTCAAATCGAAGATTCATCGCGCGACCGTCACCCAGGCGGACCTCGACTACGAGGGCTCGGTGACGATTGACGCCGCGCTGATGCGTGCAGCGGACATTCTCCCCTACGAGAAGGTCCACATCTGGAACCGCACCAACGGCGCCCGGCTGGAGACCTACGCGCTCGAGGGGCCGGAAGGCTCGGGCACGATCTGCGTCAACGGCGCGGCCGCGCACCTGGCCCGTCCGGGTGACGTCGTCATCATCGCCACCTTCGCCGAGGTGCAGAGCGAGGACGAGGCGCGCGCCTGGAAACCGACCGTCGTCCACGTCGACGCGCAGAACCGCATCGTGCCGATCGCGGGCGAAGTCCCGGGTCCCCAACGTCGGCTGTGGCCGGTCTAGGCCAAGTTTTGTCGTCGCGCGCCGAGGCCCTGCGGGCGTTCATCGCCACCCACCCGAACGATCCGTTCCCGCGCTACGCGCTGGCGCTGGAGTACAAGAACGGCAATCGGTTCGCAGAGGCGCGCGAAGAGTTCGCGGTGCTCATGCGCGATCACGCCGACTACGTCGCCACCTACCTGCACGCCGGCAACACGCACCTGGCGCTCGGCGATCGGGCGGCCGCGCGCGAGACCTTCACGCGCGGGATCGAGGCCAGCGTCCGCAAGGGCGACGCGCACGCCCGCGGCGAGCTCGAGTCGGCCCTGGCGATCGTCCAACCGCAGGAACCCTGAGAGGGTTCCCGCACCCTCCAGCGAGGGGCTCCGCCGGACGGAGTCCGGCTCCGCCCACGCGATCCGCCGAATAGCCGAGTCGCGCGCCTAGCGCCGGTTGCGCTTGCGCGACGTCGAGCTGCGCTTGCTGCCGCTCGAATGCCGATGCCGCATCCCCTTCATGCCGGCCGCCCGCTTCCTGGCGCTGGCGCGCGAGGCGCGGTTCCGGCGCGCCTTCGCGCTGCGGTTCTGCGCGGCGATCACCCGGCGCGAAGCGGTCGAGCGTTCGCGCTTGAGGGCGCGGGTGCTGGCGCGCTTCCGTTTGGCCGACGGCGCGCGCGGTTTCCGGCGCCCCTGGCCGGTCTCGTAGGCGAGCGTCGCCTCGCGCCGCGTGCGCGCCGAGGTCCGTCCGCGCGCCGGCGGCTTGAGCGGCACGCCCGCCCGCCGGGCCTTGGAGAGCCCGATGGCGATCGCCTGCTTCGACGAGCGCGCGCCGTGCTTCCCCTTGCGAATGTGGTCCATCTCCTCGCGCACGAACTCGCCGGCCGCCGTCGAGGGGCGTTTTCCCGCGGAAAGGTCGCGCTTCGCCTTCTTAACTGTGCTCTTGGTTGGCATAGTGGAAACGTGAATCGCGTCGGCGCACGCACAAGAGGTCTCTGCCTCGCATTCGGCCTCGTCTGCGCGCTGTCCGTGCTGTTGGCGCCGGCGGTCGCGCGCGCGCAGACCCACTGTCGGGCACCGAGTCGGCGCGGCGCCGGCGCTGGCCGCCACCGACGGTCGGCGCGCGCCTCGAATGGATCGACCAGCGGCTGTCGCACGAAGCCCACCGCATGAGCTACTGGAACTACGGCTGGGCGATCGGGATCGGCGCCAGCGGCGTCGGCAGCCTGATCCCGGTGCCATTCGTCGATCCCGAGGATCGCGTCGACTACTACACGGGCGCCGTCCTGGCCGCCGTCGGCGTCCTGCCTTTCTTGCTGGCGCCGCCCGACGTGATCCACGACGGCCGCGAGCTGCACGCGATGCTGGCCGCCTCTCCCCCCGGCACCGATGACGAGGTCTGCGCCATGCTCGCCGACGCCGAGCGGCGTCTGGTGGACGACGCCCGCAACGAGCACCTGCTCTCCGGCTGGTGGGCGCACGCGGCGAACGTCGCCATCAACACCGGCGCCTTTCTCTTCCTGGGCCTCGGCTACCACCACTGGCTGTCGGCGACGATCACCGGCGCCTCGGGCATCGTCATCGGCGAGGCGGTGCTCTTCACCCAGCCCACCGGGACCATCGACGCTCTGGCCCGCTACCAGCGCGGCGATCTCGGACCCTGATGATCTGACCGCCGCTGTGTCGATCTGGTATCTTCCGCGAACGCCGCCGGAGTGGCGAAATGGTATACGCAGCGGACTCAAAATCCGCCGCTCGCAAGGGCTTACGAGTTCAAGTCTCGTCTCCGGCACTACCCGAGATCACTACGCAATCTGGCAGTTCGGGCCCGATTGTTCGCGCACTGAACATTTGTTCTTGCACCAAATATGCACCACGAGGTAGTCGTCGTGGTGCAGGAGGTGCGGCATGGCGAGCGTGCTCAATCGAGGGAGGCGGGATCGGCCGCTCTGGTACGCAAAAATCAAGGACCACGCGGGCGTCTGGAGGATGGTGGCGACGAAGCAGCGCACGAAGGCGCAGGCCGTTCGCTGGGCGGCCGAGAAGGAGGCCGAGATGGCGAACGGCGCCGTCGGGCTCGCTTCTGCGAAGGAGAAGACCTTCGGCGAGGCGGCCGACTACTGGCTCAAGACACACAGCGAGGCGGCGTGCGACTCGCACGACGACAACGTCGGCCGCATGAAGCACCTGCGCGAAGAGTTCGGGTCGATGCTGCTCTCGCAGATCACGACGCAACGGATCGCCGAGTTTCGCGCCGCGAAGAAGGCGACGACGAAGACCGACAAGGACGGGAAAGTGGTGGCGCGCTGGACGCCGAGCACCATCAACCGGATGCTCGCGCTTCTCCGGAAGACGTTGAACGACTGCGCGACCTGGGGGTACCTCAAAGCCGCGCCCAAGGTGAAGCTGTTGCCGGTTCCGGAGCAGGACTTCGACTACCTTCAGCGCGACGAGATAGAGCGGCTGCTCGGCTGGACGGCCGAGAACGCGGACGGGGAGTTCGCGCTTTATGCGGCGGCGGTCTACACCGGCGCGCGCATGGGAGAGCTCTACGGGCTGCGATGGTCCGACGTGAACATCGATGGCGGACGAATCACGCTCCGACGGAGCTATGACCGCGAGTACACCAAGTCGAAGAGGATCCGCCGCGTTCCGATCAACCGCCAGCTCTCGATCATTTTGCGCGAATGGAGGGGGAGGTGCCCTTCGGACGAGCTGGTGTTCCCGCGGGACGATGGAACGATGCGCATCCGCGAGCGGCCGCCCGCGGGCTTCAACGAGCATCTGGCGGGGGCCCGCTGCCACGCGATCACGTTCCACGACCTGCGGCACACGGCGGCGTCGCACATGGTCATGGCCGGGATGCACCTGCGCACGGTTCAGAACATTCTGGGGCACTCGACGATCCAGGTGACGGAGCGGTACGCGCACCTGGCGACCGACTTCATGAGCACGGACGTCGATCGGCTGTCTCTGGATATCGGACGATGGGGGAGACTGCAGGCGCTCGACGGCGACGCTGCACAGCTGCCGAAGGTAACGGGCTAGGCGTTCGGGTTCGCTGCGCCAGCCGCAACTCGATGCATTCGTCGTTGGATTCCGGTCGACGCGAGGAGAGCGCCGCGGCGGAAGCGCAGGCTCCGGCCCCTGTGCTCGGCAGGCAAACTCCCGCGCCGAGCGGCCTGACGGACCGCTGCCTCCGACATGCCGAGGAGCTGGGCCGCTTGCTCAGTGCCGAGGAGCTGGTCGGGATCCCCTCGACGGAGAATCTCAAGCTCCTTTTCGAGTCGCTCTAAACGAGCGGCGAGTCGAGCCACGACGGAAGCAAGCCCAATGAGAGCGGCGAGGCGCTCGGTCACGACGTCGTCGATGTCGTTGGCGGGGTTCCGCGGCGAGGGAAGGGGGCACGACCGGTCACTCTCGACTTCTGGGAGCCTCATCTCTGATTCCCCGGCGGCGTCCGGCAATGGCTTCGGGGGAGCTGGACTCGACGAGCCATCTCGCTTTCTCCGCGTGACCCAGGCGGACTGGTCACGGCGCGACCTCGTTGCCGCCGAGCGCAACATCCGCAACGTCCGCGATCTCCCAGGACGTTTCCCCGGATTCGCCGTCCGCAACGTCGAGTCGTTGTGGCGGAGACGCATTCGATCCGTTCATGAACGATTTCGAGGTTGTGGCGGATGTGGCGGCCGGTGCGGCCAGGTAGCGGGCAAAGGCATCTCTGAGGTCGTCGAGCAGGTAGCCTTTCGGGGTGGCGTCGCCAACTCGAATTGACTTCGGCTTCACGCGAAACCGACCGAGAAGGCGCGCGACCAGTCGATCCGTGATCGGGCGGCCGCGACTGATCTCCGACCACGGCCGGCCCTCGAGCGCGGCGAGCGCCGAGGTCAGCGCCTTGGAGGTCACGCGTTCGTCGCCGCCCTCGGCGAACACGAGCCGGACGTCCGACAGGAGCTGTACCGCGAGATCGTCCCCATCCTCCGCCTCGGCCCGAGCGCCCGACAGCGCCTTGGCCGCCGCCCTCGCGCGCTTCGGCCAGTCGTCCCCCGCGCGATCGGCGATGGCGAACAGCGCCTCCCAGTTATCGACGGCCCGATCGTCGATCCCCGCGAGCGCCGCGGGACGAGCGGTGCGCAACGCGGCGAGGTTGTCCGCCACCCATCGTACGCAGCGCCGTGGAACCCCCGCGAGGCCCTCACGCTCAGCCCGCGTGAAGCGATCGACGCGCTCCGAGCCCGTTTTCCGTCGCATCTCGATCACAACGGAGCGATCCATCAGCGTGTCAGGCAGTCGACCGATCGCCGCGATCGCTACCGGTGCGAAAACGCGAAAGAGCCGCGGCTCGAGCTCCTCACCCGCGCAGCGCAAGACGGTCGCCGACTGGCGGTCATGACCCGCGTTGAGGACGCCGCGAAGATCCTCGCGCGCCTCGAGAAACGTGTCCGCTTCATCCACCAGCAAGGTTGGCTCGTACGCCTCGATGCCGCGGAACAGGGCCGCAGCCGTGAGATTCGCTGTGGTGAGTGGCTTGCGGACGAGCGTACCGAGCAGCTTGAGCATGGTGCTCTTGCCGCACCGCTTCGTCGGTGACAGGATCGCCAGCCGCGGAGAGATCTGAGCGGCGTCGAGCGCGTGCGTGTGCAGGATCCAGAGGGCTACGGCAGCAGCAGCCTCGTTCGACAGTACGACGAAGCAGTGGATCACCTCCTCGAGCTCGTTGAGGACATCCGAACCGTACACGGGCGTCGGCCACGGCTCCACCGGCGGGAACAGGAGCCCGACGCCGGCGCCGTCCCGAGTTGTGCTCTCCCTCCCGGCACCAATGGCCGAATCCACCAGCCTCGCAGGACTCTCGATCCCGATGGCCTTCAGCGCTTGGACAGCTCGCTCGCGCAGCAGCGCACCCCGGACCGCGTCCGACGAGGTTGCCTGGGCACCGAGCGCTCGGAGCGCGACCTCGAGCTGTCCCGAGGTCGCGCCGCTGCCAAGCGTGGCGATACCCGATTCCGCCAGCATCGCGTCGACGGAGACGGCATCAGAGACGGCGGCGGTCATGGCTGCCCATGCCCCTCTGCCGGTAGGCGCACGGTCTGGGCGGACGCAAGGAATCGGTCCAGCTCGTCCCGGCTCACCAGCCGGCGACGTCCGGGCTTGATCGATCCCAACCTCCCGCTCGCGATCCAGTACCGGACGCTCGCGACAGGTGCCCGACACTCGCGGGCAACCTCATCGAGGAGCAGAAACTCACGGCGATTCTCTGGCATGGCGTGCAACCTCCCGATGACTAAAGGCGATATCAGTTGCCGAGTGTGACTGCCGAAAACGGGCTGCTACCCGTCGCGGTGACCCGTCTCCGACCCCGTCTCTTTACCCGTCTGTCGAGCCGCAGCATTCGCGGGCTTTCCAATGGAGATCGCCGAGATAGGTCGAACAGCGAACCCGTCACCACCTCAGACGGGTCGAACCGATCGATTTCGGCCGCTGCTCCGTCCGAAGCGCCGCCATCTGGCGATGGGAATTCGGGGTTGTTGTCTGGCATGGCGTGGAACCTCCCGCTGTCCACCACCGCTACCAGAACCCGCGTGACGTTGCTGGAAATGGGCGTTTTGCGATCCGCCTACCCGTCCGCGACCCCGTCCGTTTACCCGTCCGCTATCGATCCGCCTTTAGCGTCTCTCCGACGGAGATCAGCACATTTTCCACCCATCCACCCCCGGATGGATATACGCGGACGGGCCTTCCTCCCGTTCTCAACGGCCGCGCAAGCGGAACCAGGGAGTTGAGGCGCCCGATAACCCTGAGTGGCTGGAATCGGCGCGCTCGCGAACGCCCCTGCCGCGCGAGCCGCGCCGGCCGAAGGCGCATACGCCCGCCATCGGCCCGAAGAGACGGTCCTCTACAAGCTAGTTGCCGAGCACTGGCGTGCCTTCCTGGCCGAGGCCGAAGCAGACGACGGGGGCGGAGCTGGGCTACCCCGATTCGTGGTCGACGAGGTCGAGGCGTTCCTCAGGTGCGGCATCCTGGCCCACGGGTTCATCCGCGTCGCTTGCGACGGCTGCCGGGAGAGCCGCCTCGTTGCATTTTCGTGCAAGCGCCGCGGCTTCTGTCCGTCGTGCCTCGGCCGCCGCATGTGCGACTTCGCGGCGCACCTTCGCGAACGAGTCATGCCCCAGGTCCCCGTGCGGCAGTGGGTGCTGACCGTTCCGTTCGGGCTTCGGTTCGGCATGGCCTTCGACCCCGCGGTGGCCAGTATTGTGCTGCGGACCTTCGTCCGCGCCGTCTCGCCCTGGCTTCGTTGGCGCGCCCGGGCGCACGGAATTCGCGGCACCCTCAAGACCGGCGGCGTCACCGTCATCCAGCGCTTCGGCTCCGCGCTCAACCTCAACGTCCACTTCCACACGCTCATGATCGATGGCGTGTATGAGATTCCGCACGACCGGCGCGGTGGTGTTTCATCCAGTTCCGGGGCCAACGGACGAAGACGTGGCGGCGGTGGCCGAGCAAATCTACCGGAAGGTCACGCGAGCGCTCGACGCCCGCGGCGACCACGATGGCACCGCGCTCGCGAGTGCCGAGCCCGTACTCGCGACGCTCGCTGGCGCCTCGGTGGCCGGTGTCGCGGCCATGGGGCCCCGCCGTGGGGTGCGGACGCTGCGCCTCGGGTCGGGAACCACCCTGGGGGCATCCATCACCGGTCGTCGCTGCGCCGCCGTCGAGGGGTTCAGTCTCCACGCCAACGTGCGCGTCGCCGCCAACGACCGCGACGGCCTTGAGCACCTCACCCGCTACCTCGCGCGGCCGCCCGTCGCGACCGACCGGCTGACCCTGCTGCCCGATGGGCGCGCCGCCCTGCGGTTCAAACGTCCGTTCGCCGACGGGACCGAGGCGGTAGTGTTCACCCCGTTCGAGCTCATCGAGAGACTGCTGCCACTCATCCCCCGTCCCCGCAAGCACACCATCCGCTTCCACGGCATCCTCGCGCCGGCGGCGGGCCATAGGTCGAAGGTTGTTCCGGCCTCGGAGGCCCCGACGCCTGCGAAAAAAAACCCTCCACTGGAGCGGCCCACACCATACAGGCTCCCCTGGGCCGAGCTGCTGCGTCGGGTCTTTCTCGTTGACGCGCTCGACTGCCCGCGCTGCCATGGCCGCGTGCGAATCGTCGCAGCCGTCACCAAGCCGGGCGCCATCCAACGCATCCTCCGCCACCTCGGCGAGAGGACCGTGCCGCCCCGCATCGCTTGTCCCCGCGCCCCGCCGGATCGCGAGGAGGCCGAGCAGCGCGAAATCGACCTCCGAGACCCTGACCCTGATGAAGGCGCTTCGTGTTGATCCGCGCGGTCGGAGGGGCGAGACTACCCAGTGATCGGTTTTGGTTCTATTGCGGTCCTTGTTTTCGCCCGGCAGGGGCCCGTAGGACCCGGGAATTCGAGGAGGGGGAGTGGACGGAATGGACTATTATCGGCGCCGGCCTGACAGGCCTCTGCACCAAATCCTGCACCAAACGTCGTCTCCTGGGGTTGCATCGGGCGCGACAGGTCGGGTGCCGCCCGCGCGCAACCTTGCGTTCCATTGGCGCTTGTCGCGGTAGACGCTACCGGGCGCGACGCTGGGTGGTCACTCAAAATCCGCCGCTCGCAAGGGCTTACGAGTTCAAGTCTCGTCTCCGGCACTGCTGAGAATTGTTCGGGAATTTGGTGCTGCGGTCGATCATCTTCCCGTCGCTGCGACGGCCTCACGGGTACTATCTGGGTACTAGGTCGCCGATTCGCTCGGAGAGATTCACAGGATCTCGGCCGAGGTCTCGCTGAGCCGCAGCTTCATCCATCCGCGCATTACCAAGTTCCTAATCGCATCCTGAACAGAGTTCCGCTTCTCCTCCGTCCGCCAAGCTTTCTTCCAGTCAAGCACATAGTCGCAGAGTTGATCCTCAGCGACCTCTTGGTTGGGTCGACTCTTTTTCAATTGGCGGCTGGCGTAGAGCACAGTGACCAACTCTTCGGCCTGATCCGTGTTCTTGATTCGACTGAAAAGGTCGACGGTCATATCAATCTTCCGAGAGTACATCGTCCGTACGTCAGCGAACTTGGCTCGGTCGTGCTCGTACTCTGGTCCGACGCGTAGGGCGATCATCTGACCGAGGGGCTCCTCGCGAAGCCAATTGCGATTCGCGAAGGTGTGTAGCGCGAGTTTTACCTCGCTTGCGAACGGGCCATAGCTTCCCTTGCTGAACTCAAAACCCGTCTTCACGCCCATTTCGGTCACCACGTAACAGATCTTTTGAAAGATGACCCGCCCGACTGGGGGGGCGTAAGGCTGCGAGCCGAGTCCACGGAGAACCTCGACGAGGACCACCCATTCACGATTCATCTTCTCGTGCTTCCGGCCCTTGCCCTCAAGACTCATCTGCGATGCGCCGCTAAGGAACTCTTCGGTTAGCTCGTGCTTGGGCGTGCCGTAGGGCGCGTAGACCTCGATGGGAATCTCCAACCGCCGCAGCTTCCGGAACATCAGTGGCCCAACCTCTGACCATTCCAGCCCGCCATTGCCACAACCCAGCGGTGGAAATGCGATGCTCGTGATGGCCCACTGAGCGTGGTGAGCCACGAAGTGGTCAAGCCCGCTATCGATATCCGCTAGCCGTGCCGAAGACCGCCAGTGATTCTTCGTCGGGAAGTTCAAAATGCTCACTCCCGCGAGATCGCGGTAGAGGTAGGGCAGTCCTAGTCTTACCTCTCTCCGCCCACAGCGAACGAGGTAGTCCTCGAACATCTCCGGATATCGATTCTTGAACTCCAGAGCTACGCCCTTACCCATTACGCCGACGCAGTTGACCGTGTTCACTAGTGTCTGCGCTGAGCTGCTGAAGAGGTCTCCGATGCGGGCTGTGAACATTTTTGCGGGTCCAAGTGACGGTCAACCGAAAAATAGCACAGGGTCGATCGCCACCGGAAGGACGAAGCCCTGCCGCGCCAGCTCCGCCGCTGCATGCTCGTCCACGACGTAGGCTCCGATGAGGAATTCCGGCCCGACCCTGTCGAGGACGAGCGCTTCAGCGCACTTCTTCGACTTACGTGCATAGTACTGAGCTGGGTCGGGATGAGTCCAATCCATCGCGTAGATCGCTTCGACGTCCAGCTCTGCCCACTGCGAGGGGGCCAGGAAGCGAACCCAATTGCTGGATGCATTGCAATCGGCGAAGACAGTCCCATCGAGCTTGGCGACGTCCGTCGAGATGCGGAGGACGCAAAGCTCGCGCGCGATGTCTTTGCGCGTGTACATCATCGGATTCCGGGCGTGAAAATAGAGATTCGCGTAGCGATGGAGCATCTGCCCGCCTGGAATGCGCTTAACGTCACGTCGGTCTTGAACTTCCTGCATCGCGACCGATTTGTGATCTACTGCGACTGCTCGATCGTGCGAGAGAATTCCGTTCTTCAGAACCGACGCAATGTTCGCGATCGGCATGATGCACTGAAATTCGACTACCCTTGGGTCCACGTGAGGATGAACTCAGGTAACGGCGTCGGCTGACGGAGAGAGCACGGTCCGAAGTTAGCTCAACCTCCGTTCGATCGGATGAAAAGTATCTTCGGCGAATCGACCCGCCGGAGGGCGTGGAGCGGAAGCGCCGTGAGGAGGTCCCATTGCAGGCAAGGAGCGAGGCCCAAGCCTCTGCGCGCAAGCAACAGGAGATCGAGCAGAAGCACCGCGAGTGGCAGCAGGAATGCGCGGATCGGCGACCAGATCCAGAACCGCGACTTGCGGAGCTTCGCCATGCGGACGTGGACGCTGAAGAGCGACGGCGGGCTCGTCGCGGTGCAGGTCCGATACCACGGCTACCACCTGTGGCTGGCCACGCGAGGCGCGCCCGCCATCCAGAACGCGCTTCGGCTCCGCACGCTGAAGGCCGACAACATCGCCGTGGAAATCAACCTCACCTGGTCGCGGCAGCTACCCGGGCCGCCCGGCGAGAGCTGACCCGTCCCTCGTTGTCACCGCGTTGGCGCCGGGTCGACGGGATTCCGCTGGCCTCTCCCGGCAGAGGTCAGCCAAGGGCACGACTCGGCCCACCTCACCGCTCTTCGCATCTCGCACGAGAGCTAGGTGGTCTTCACGCAGACCAAGCCAGCGCTGCCGTCGGGGTTGGTCTCCAACTGGTAGCCAGTCGGGCAACTCGCGCTGCCGACGCAGCTGCCGTTGGTGCAGTTCTTACCGCCGCTGCAGACGGTGCCGCAGCTGCCGCAGTTGTTGTTGTCGGCCGCAATGTTGACGCAGCCAGATCCGCACAACTTTTGGCCGCCGGAGCAGCCGCAGCTGCCCCCGCTGCATACAGCACCCGCAGGGCAGACGGTTTCGCAGCTGCCGCAGTTGTTCGAGTCGGTTGCGGTGGTTGTGCAGGCCGTCCCGCACTGGGTCTGGCCAGAGCTGCAGCCCGAGCTGCACTGGCCGTTGACGCAGACTTGGCCGGCCGAGCACGTAACGCCTCCGCAGGAGCTTGATCCTCCGGTGCCACCCGTCGCGGCGCCGCCAGTTCCTGTGGCCATGCCACCAGCGCCGCCCGAGCTGGTCGAGCCGCCTAATCCGCCAACTCCACCGGTCGCTTTCCCGCCGGCCCCGACCGTGCCACCTGTGGCGGCTCCAACTCCGCCACTACCGCTGAGACCGCCGTCCAGGTCGACACATAGGCCGCTCACACAGGTCAGACCTTCATTACAAGTCTGGTTCGCGTAGCAGTTCTGGCGAAGGCCTCCCTGCCCTTGTCCAGGGGTGACACTCCCGCAACCTATTGCCAGGGTTACGGCTAGCCCCCACGCTCCCAGATTCCAGCGCCTATTAGGCATCGCCGCGGAAGGTATCCCAGATGCTTGGCACGTACCATCCACGTACTATCGGGGTTCCGGGCCACCCTCCCTGGGCCGACGGGTTCCCTGCTTGCCGTCGGCGATTTCGGGCCTTTCTTCCCGGATCCGCGGTCCGCGTCCAACTCAAAATCCGCCGCCTTCACGGGCTTACGAGTTCAAGTCTCGTCTCCGGCACCAGCGAAGTTCCTAAGGTCAGTGGCGGCTCGGCGTAGACGGGGAGAAAGGGCGCGGGCGTAGACGGCGGCGCCATCCCCTGACGACGGAGGCTGGCCCGCGCGTCTCAGCTGACCGGGGCGTTCCCATTGCCGCCGTAGACGCCCGTGTAGGAGACGATGGTCCACGGCGTGGTGGTCACGGCGGCTACACCACGGGCCGCCGGCGCGCTCGCCCGTTCAGCCGTTGCGCCTCCTTTAGAGCAAAATCAATATTTTGCAGTCCGCCGAGCAGCTGCTGGCGCCGCTGCCGTTCAGGGCCCCCGCGTCACACTGCTCGCCGAGGTCCCTGTCGACGATTGCGTCGCCGCAGTAAGGGGGGATCTGACACCCAATCGTGCATCCGTCCGACCCTCCGACGGTCCCGTTGGCGGCCCCCAGATCGCACGCCTCAGTCCCCTCGACCATGCCGTCGCCGCAGACCTGCCAGAAGGTGCAGTCGGCGTTGCAGCCACTCTGCGCGTGGTTGCCGTTGGCGGCACCGTCATCGCACTCCTCCGACCCGGACACGATGCCGTCGCCGCAGGTGAAGGGCGTTGGCTCGACGAGACAGATCGCCGAGCATCCGTCGCCGCCGACCGTGCTGCCGTCGTCGCAGGTCTCGGGACCGACAATCATCCCGTCGCCGCAGATCGGCGCGCAGCGGCTCCCGGGGACGGGGCAGCGCCAGCCTGCTTCGAGCGTGCAGCTGCTCGAGCAACCGTCCCCGTCCTTCGTGTTGCCGTCGTCGCAGCTCTCCGGCGCCGCCAGCACGCCATCGCCGCAAGTGACCTCGCGCTCGCAGGGCTGGCCGGGCGCCGGACAGGTCCAACCGCGCTCGATCTGACAGAGGGGGGTGCAGCCGTCGCCGCCGATGTTGTTGCCGTCGTCACACCTCTCGCCGGGATCGACGACCTCGTTGCCGCAGAGGGAGCACCCCACACAGGCGGGAAAGTCTGGCCACCCGAGATCGAGCGCGGCAGCGTCTCTGCCGGAAGCCGTCGGTCCGCCTCCGCCAATCCCCTGCATCCGACCCCCGAATCCGCCGCTTCCTCGCGTGCTACCGCCCGCGCCGCCGGGGCCGCCCGACGTCGTCGTCAGCGAAGCTCCACAGCCAATCGTAAAGAGAACCAAGATGCAACGCCGCAAATCCCGCCCCACGGGGTCATTCTACTCCGGTCGCCGACGGCACGGGGACCGTCCTCCGGGCCCGCGGTCGCTGTGGGCGACCCCGCGGTTGTGGGGAACCCCGAATGCCTTGTACACTGTTGCGGCATTTGGGGGGGCTTTGACGTTGCTTATGAAGGCCGGGCGCGGGTCGCTTCTGCTGTTGTCGCTCGTGTTGCCAGTCTGGGGCTGCTCGCACAACGACGGCGCGCAGGGCGGCAAGTCGGACGGCGGGTGCCCGACGGGAAGCGAAACCTGCGCCTGTTTTGGTAACGGCACCTGCCTCGACGGATTGACGTGCGCCTCGAACCTTTGCGTTCGGATTGGGGCGGGTGGAGCGGGGGGCGCCTCCAGCTCGGGCGAAGGCGGCGTGACGGGGACCGGCGGCGCTGTCGCCAACGGCGGCACGACCGGCACTGCGGGAACGACCGGAGCCGCCGGTGCGACCGGCACGGCCGGTGCGAACGGCAATGCCGGCGCGACCGGAGCCGCCGGCGCGACCGGAGCTGCCGGTGCGACCGGCCATGGTGGGGCGACGGGAACCGGCGGCGCGGCCGGCAATGGCGGCGCGACCGGCTCGGGGGGCGCGAGCGGCGCGGTCGGATTCTGGCGGTACCACCGGTGGAAACGTCCCGCTGTTACCTGACAGCAGCGGGGAGGTCGTCAACGCGGGCGCCGGGATCGTTGGAGCCTGGTTCGCGGAGACGGATGCGACGCCGACCCCCACCGGCACGGGACACTGTGTGCGGGACGGCGCAGCCACCTGTTCGGTTTTCGCGGCCGGCTCTCCGGCACAAGGCGGCGCGTTCGGGCCGAGTGATTCGCCGATCACAGCCGGAAAGATGTGCGCCTCGGGCACGGTCGCCAGGGTGGTGACCGACACGGCCTCTCCGTCGGCGGTCGACTACAGCGGGATCTGGGGCGCCGTCATCGCTCTCGGGTTCAACGGCTACACCAACGGGGTAGCCGCCCTCGCCGGAAGTGGCTACGACGCGCCGGCGCACGGAATCGTCGGTATCTCCTTCGACATCGACCTGGTGCCGTACGCGAACAACACGCTCTCCTTCCGGGTCGAGTTCCCCTCCGCGGCGGTACCGGGAACGACCGATTCCGATGCCGCGTATTGGAACGGCGCAACCTCGAACGGGTCGCCGGTCACCGCCGGCCAAAACGTGATTCTCTGGTCCAACGTGCTCGGCCCGATGTATGAGACCTCGGCGCCGCCGTTCGATCCCAGCCAGCTGGTGGCGATCCAGTTTCACGTGATCGCCAGCGCGTCCGCGCCAACGCCGTTCAGCTTCTGCATCAGCAACCTGACGGCGTTGACGAGCCCCTGAGCCACGAAGACCGACTCGCACCGGCGGTTCTACTGCACCAAAATCTGCACCAAACATCCATCTCCTGGTGTCCACTCTGATGGGACGCCAACCGTCTCGATGGCCATCGAACGGGCCGAGGTGACCAGGCTTTGTCCTTCGGGATGCGACACACGACGAGGGTGACGGCGTTCTCAAAATCCGCCCGCCTTCACTGGCTTACGAGTTCAAGTCTCGTCTCCGGCACTACGAGGATCTTCGGGCTCGACCTGAACGATCGCGCAGCCTTTGACGGTCGACGGGCTGTGCGCGCACCCTGGAACGATGAGGCGAATCGTCGTGCTCCTCGTGTTCGGTGCAGCCGTCGGGTTTGGAGCCGGTGCTTACTCTCGGCCCGTCGGATCGCCCGTCGAACACCGCGGCTGCTGCTCTCATCATGATGGTGTGTGCGGCTGCAGCGGCGGCCATGCGTCGTGCTGCGACGGCTCGATCAGTCCGAGTTGTGGGTGCGACTGAGGTCTGTGTCTCAGCCAGAGGTGCCGTCCCGGAGACGCCGGTGGTTGATCATTCTCCACGCGCTCGCTGCGGCGTACGTCCTGCCGGCGTTCTTCTTGGCGGGGCAGCCGCTCGTGCTGCACTCGTTCGTGGGCTCCTATCGCCAGACTGCCATCGGCGTCGTCGGCGTGCTGGCGGCGATCTGGAGCATCGCCTACTGGCTCACCGGCTTTTATCCCCGCATCTACCGACTGAGCCCCGAGGTTCAGGCCCGGACGGGGGCCAAGGTCCGCATCAAGGGCCGGAGCATCGAGTGGGATCGCCCCGTTGGCTGGCGAGCTGCGATCGGCCTTCAGTTTCGTTTTGTGGGGCTGCTGTTGGGCGCGTTCGCTCTTTGGGGCGTTTTGCTAGTTACCGTCATCGTGATTCTGACCTTCATGCACGAAGGGCCGGCGGGGGTCGTGAAGTTCCTTCGCGGCAGGTGACGCTCGGCGCCGCGAAGGAACCATCGGCGCGCTGCTGGAGATGCCGGCGCGCAGTTGACCGTCAGATCGGTCGATGACGCTTGGGTGTCCCGGACTCACCCCGGAAGACGCGGGCGCGGGTGACGTCGATGGGCAGCGGCGGCGGCGTCGCCGACAGCGGCAGCGGCCCCGCCGGCCGTTGCTGGGTCGCGGCGCGCGCGCGCCGCGGGGGCGGCGCGCGGTGCTCGACGACGGGCGGGCGCTCGCGGCGCGCCGATCCTTCCGGCGTCGCGTCGAGCGCCGCGGCGAATGCTGCCGCCGTGGGATGGCGATCACCGGGGGCCTTGGCCATCGCCCGCGCGACCACCGCCTCCAGCGACTCGGAGAGCCCCGCCCTGGGTGCCAGCTCGCGGATACGCGGGATCGGGCCTTCGATGTGCATGCGGATGATGTCGCCAATCTCCGACGACGTGAACGGCTTTGAGCCCGTGAGCATCTCGAAGAGCAGCACCCCGACCGCATAGAGGTCTGTGCGTTCATCGGTGATCTGCTCGCGGCTGCACTGCTCGGGCGCCATGTAGCTGGGGGTGCCGACTGCAAATCCCGCCGACCCCGCCGGGTCGTCGTGCAGCTGTGCCAGGCCGAAGTCGACGATGCGCAGGTGATCGTCGAAGCCGGGCTCATTGCTCACCAGCAGGTTCTCCGGCTTGACGTCGCAGTGGACGATCCCCTGCATGTGAACGTGGGCGAGCCCCGCGAGCAACTGGCGCGCCAAGTGAAGCACGCGCGGCGGTTGGATCCGACCGGCGTTGCCGTTCAGCGTATCGCGGAGCGAGACGCCGCCGAGCAGCTCCATGACGACGTACGGCGTTCCCTCGACACCGAAGTCGACCATCGAGACGCAGTTGGGGTGGCAGACGCGGCTGAGCGCGCGCAGCTCGTTGCGGAACTGATCGTAGAACGCCGACTGCGCGGCGACCGCGGGGCTCAGAAACTTGATCGCGACCGGCCGCCCGACGCCGACGCGCTCGCCGCGATACACCGTGCCCATCGCGCCCGTCGCGAGCTGAGCTCGGATCGAGTACCTCCCCTGGAGGATCGCGCCGAGACGCGAGTCGATGAGCGGTGCCTCCGGCCGAGGTGCGAACCCGCCCGCCCTGCTCGTCGCCGAGGATGAGCTGTTCTTGCGCCCGACCACATCTACGACAGTGCGAGGCGCGCGAAAGAAGGTTAGCTGTGAAGTGAGGCCACGCGTTATTTGTTGCGTGCACGAGTGCACCAAGTTCTGCGACCCATATCATCTCTCCTGTCAGCGGCTCAGCGACACCCAGGTCAGATGCTCGAACGATGGGGTGGGGTGCCAGTGAGGCCGGGCGCTCTCGGGGATTGGGCCGTTCGGCCGCCGCCGTCTCTCTGCGCTAGCTGAAATCCGTCGCTCGCAAGTTGCTTGCCAGCTCAAGTCTGTCTCCGGCAGCACGGAAATTCCTTCGGGAGTCCATCGGCCGTCGCACACGCAGGTATCGGGACATCCTCGATCGCAGTACAGTCTGCAGCATGGTGGCCACCCAGAAGTACGACGATTCGGCCTTCAGCCTTCTCGCCGGTATCACGACGCGCCTGGCGTCGATGTCGAACCTCGACGACATCTCGGCGGTCGTCGCGCACGAGATCGCGGCGCTCGGGTTCGGGGCCGTCTGGGTCGCCGTCCTCGACGAGCCGACGGGGCACCTCATCACCGTGCGCGAGCTGATCGACGGGCGTGACACCACGCAGGAGATGCCGCGGATCTCGATCCTCGACATGCGGCAGCCGATCGGTCACGGGTTCCGCGAGGGGCGAATGATCAACGTCAAGCGCCCCGAGTCGCTGCTCATCATCGAGGATCATTCGGAAGGGATCCCCGCCGGGGCGATGGCCTTGCCGCGCGTCATCTTCGAGCACCTGCGGGGGCACCCGTTCGCCTGCGGGCCGCTGCTCGGCAGCCGGGGACAACCGGTCGGCGCGCTCGGCCTCTCCTCCTACCGCGGCCGCGAGGCGCTCCCCGACGAGTTGTTCGACGAGGGCCTCCTCCGCGCGTTCATGAGCCACCTCGGGATCGCCATGGAGCGCGCCCTGCACGTCAAGCGGCTCGAGCTCATGAACGCCGATCTCATCCGCGCCCAGGACCTGCTCATGAACGAATCGCGCATGCGCGCGGTCGGCGAGCTGGCGGCCGCCGTGGCCCACGACCTCAACAACCTCTCGGGCATCGCGCTCATGTCCCTCGGAGCGATCGAGAAGAGCGACGCCCAGACGCAGCAGGCGCTCTTTCGCGCCGAGCGCGCCAACGAGGCGATCGGTGAGCTGTCGCGGCGGCTCCAGCGGGTGGCGCGGACCGGCGGGGATCCGACGGGCGCCACCGATCTGCGCCAGGTGGTCGAGGACGTGGTGGCGCTGATCCGGCCGACCTGCAAGGAAGACTCGATCAGCCTCGAGTTGGTCGACGATGGCCGCCCTGCCGTCGTCCGTGGCGATCAGACCATGGTGCGTCAGGCGGTCATGAACCTGGTGCTCAACGCGCGCGAGGCGATGAAGGGGGTCGCGACCGAGCGGCGCAGGGTCGAGATCCGCGTCGGCGGCGGCGATCCGGTCACGCTCGAGGTCTCCGACCACGGGCCGGGAATCCCGGGCGATCTGCTGAGCCAGATCTTTCTCCCCTTCGTCAGCTCGAAGGAGGGCCACGCGGGGCTGGGGCTGGCCACCGTGCGCGCCTCGATACGGCACTTCGGGGGCGAGGTCGTCGCCGCCAACAACGCCGACGGGGGCGCCACCTTCCGGCTCACGTTCTCCGCGGCCGCCGCGGCGGCCGCCGCCGCGGGGGAGAAGAAGCCGCCGGCCGTCCGCAAGCTGAGCGTATTGGTCGTCGACGACGAGCCTGATTTTCTATCGGGCATGCGGGACGTCCTGCGGACGGAAGGTCACGAGGTGACGAGCGCGTCCGACGGCGACGAGGCGATCGCCAAGGTCTCGCAACGGGAGTTCGACGTCGTCCTCATGGACCTCGGGATGCCCCGGCGCAACGGCCTGGAGGTGATCCGGGCCCTGCGCGGCGAGGGGGTCCGCTCGAAGATGGTCCTCATGACCGGGTGGGACAGCGAGACCGCCCGCGCCGACGCGCGTGCCGACCTGTGCGACACGGTGCTTCAGAAGCCGTTCAAGATCCCCGAGTTGCGACAGGTTCTGACCTCGCTGTTCGCGCCCGGTTAAAGAACAATCGCCTTCTGGTCGATTGGGCGAAGGGCGTGTCAACGGGCTCCTCGTGAGGGCTCCCAAACTGGAGGGTGTGTATGCGCAGATCGTCGATCTCTGCATTGTGGGTCCTGGTGGTCGTTTTTGGGCTCGCGCCGAGCAACGCCGCCGCCGCCGGGCAGCAACCAGCGCAGGTCCGGTTCGACCTTCAAGACGGCAACTTCATGATCGGGTACTCGTATGCGCCGCCCGGGCGCCTCGGGTTCCCCCGCGCGGGGCACGGTCACGGCACGCCGGTGCTGGTGATGATCCACGGCGCCTCGGACACGCACACGGTCTTCGACTTCACCCCCGGCTTCCGGGCGGCACCCGAGCTGGCGGAGCTCGGGATCCCGGTGCTGACCGTCGACCGCGTCGGCTACGGCGCCAGCAGCCACCCGAACGGTGACTCGCTCGACTACCCGACCAGCGCCGGCTACGTCCATGAAGTGATCCAGGCGGTGCGCAACGGCGCGCTCGGGTTCGTCCCTTCGGCGGTCGTGCTGCTGGGGCCGTCGGCGGGGGGCGACATCGCGCTCGTCGAGGCAGGGACGTATCACGACGTCGACGGCCTCATCGCCGTGTCCAACACCTCCCAGCTGCAGCCGGCGCTGTTCCAGGTCGACTTCAACGCCTTCTTCGCGCAGGGGCCCTACTTCGACTTCGGCGTCGCGTTCAGGACCGACTTCTTCTATTACCGGCCCGCCGCGCTGCAGTTCATCATCGACCTCGACAACGCGACGCGGGCGCTGGTGCCGCGCGCCGAGATCGGCAGCGCGCTGGCCAACTTCGCGGCGCCCTTCCGCGGCCAGGTGAGCTCGCCCGTGCTGCTGCTGCAGGCCGATCACGACGCGATCTTCATCCCCGTCGACGACTCCGCTCTGTTCGTCAACTCGCCGGACGTCAGCTACACGCAGCTCCACTTCACGGGCCACAAGAGCTTCGAGCACCCCGCCAGCCACGCCATCGCGGTGATCGACATCGCCAGGTGGGTCGGCAAGCGCTTCTGACCCGGAAGGACCGCAGGGACCTTCACGATATCGGGAGAAACGCTCCCGACAGCCAACAACGAAATCCGGCTGGCGACGACGAGGCCTCTGACAAGGGTTCCGACAAGGGCTCCTTGGAACTGGGGCCTCGTCGGGTCATGCTCAGCCCCGATGACTTCCTCAGATGATGGCGGTTGGATACGTGCTCCTGGCCAGCGGCATCTCTGGTGTGGCCGCTGGAGCGCCCGCCGCCGGCGATCCGTCGAGTCCCCCGAAGGTGCCGCCGGCCTTGGCCGTTCCCGCAGGCGCCAGGCTGGTCGCACGTTTTCACGCGACGGGCGCTCAGGTGTACGCCTGCACGAGCGCCGGCGGTCAAGTCAGCTGGGTGCTCGCGCGACCGGACGCGACGCTCGCCGACGCCTCCGGCGCGGTGGCCGGGACCCATGGCGCCGGCCCAGCCTGGAAGTCGAAAGATGGCAGCTCGGTGGTCGGAAAAAAGCTCGCGCAGGCCGCGGCTCCTGACGCCGGAGCGGTCCCCTGGCTCCTGCTGGGCGCGACCTCGACGACGGGGACGGGGCAGTTCACCGGCGTGACCTTCGTCCAGCGGGTCGCCACCAAGGGAGGGATTGCGCCTGCGACCGGCTGCGACGTGACGCACGTCGGGGCCGAGGTCCGCGCCAGCTACAGCGCGGACTACTACTTCTATACCGGCGGCGTGGAGACCCCGAAGAAGCCCTGACCGGCGTGGCTCTGCTTGGCGCTATGCTGGGCGCGATGATCAACGGCTGGCTCGTGCTCGCGACGACCGCGCTGGCCAGCGTCTCACCGGCCGTTCCGGCTGGAGCGCCCACCGCCCTCGCCCAGACGCCCACCGTCGCCGAGCTTCCTCGAGATCTTGGCCGCGGTCCACTCGCCAGGCGCTCGCGCGGTGCTGGTCAACGTCTGGGCGACCTGGTGCGAGCCCTGTCGCCAGGAGATGCCGGACGTGATTCGCTTCTACCGCGACCACCGGCAAGACGGCCTGCGGCTGGTCCTCGTGTCGGCGGACGACGAGGAGAATCGCGCCGAGGTCGCGCGGGTGCTCGCCGAGGCGGGTCTGCCGGCCGATACCGTCTCCTTCATCAAACGAGGGGACGACATGAAGTTCATCAACGGTCTCGACCGCCGCTGGAGCGGCGCGCTGCCGGCGTCGTTCCTGTTCGACGGGCGCGGTCGGAAGCGCCACACCTGGGCTGGTCCCGTCACCTATCACGCGCTCGCGCGCGGCACCGCCGGTTTGCTGACGGCGCCGGGCGAACCCGAAACGAAACCAGGAAGGAGGAGGCCATGACGTACGCATCATTTGTGCTGGCGACCGCGCTCTCGATGGCAGGCGTGCTGCCGCTCGGCAAGCCCGCGCCGGAGAGCGCCGTCAAGATGAAGAACGCCGTCGACGGAAAGTCGAAGTCGGTCTCGATCGCCGACGTGAGCGGAAAGGCCGGCACGCTGGTGATCTTCACCTGCGACCACTGCCCGTTCGCCCGCGGCTGGGAGGGGCGCATCGTCGAGCTCGGCACCGCGTACCTGAAGAAGGGCGTGGGCGTCATCTTGATCAACGCCAACGATCCCAGCGAGCACGAGGAGGATGGGTTCGCCGGAATGCAGGCGCGCGCGAAGAGCGCCAACATGCAGATCCCCTACGTCGTCGACGAGACCTCCAACGTGGCGCGCGCCTTCGGCGCCACGGTGACGCCGGAGGCGTTCCTGTTCGATCGTCACGGCAAGCTGGCCTATCACGGCGCGGTCGACGACAACCGCAAGGAACCCGAGAAGGTGCAAAATCACTATCTGAAAGACGCGCTCGACGCCGTCGTCGCGGGCAAGCCGCCCGCCCAGCCCGAGACCAAGAGCCTCGGCTGCAGCATCAAGTACCGCCCGCCGTCGTAGCGCCCCGGCGATCGTCGGTTGCGGCCGCGCGACCTCAACCGTAGCCTTGGGCGTGCCTCAACGCCGGGCTTCCGGGCAGCAACGCCGGCCTTCGGTACCGCAGCGCTCGGCGTGGAAGCGGTACGGCGGCGCCGTGGCGCTCACCATGCTGGTCGTCCTCGGACGGCTGGCTCTCGATCCGGTGTGGGGACGACAGCACAACCGCCACCTGGTCTTCCTGCCGACGGTGATGCTCGCCGCCTGGTTCGGCGGCTTCGGCCCGGGCCTGCTCTCGGTGGCCCTCGGCACGCTGGCGCTTGGTCACTTCTGGACAGAACCGGCGCACGGATTTCACGTCAACTCGGATCTGGTCCTCTTCTTCTTCGTGAGCGTGGCGGTCTGCGAGGTGGTCGAGTCGCTGCACCTGGCGCGCGCCCACGCCGACGACGCCAGGCGAGCGCACGAGCGCGTCATGGAGGTCGTCGTTCACGATCTCCGGAATCCGCTCACGGCGATCAAGGCGACCTCGGACGCGCTGCAGAGCAACCCGGCTCTGGACGCGCATCAACGCCACCGTTTGAAGATCATCGACCGGTCGGCCTCCCGGATGGAGAGCCTGATCCGCGATCTGGTCGATGCCGCACAGGGCGAGCACGGCACCCTCCTCATGATGATCGAAAAAGAGAACGCGCTGTCGATCGTGGACGAGGCGCTCGAGCTTCATGCGCCGGTGGCACGAGAGCGGGGCGTGACGCTTGAGACGAAGGGGCCGGAGGGGACGATCTTCGTCAATGGTGATCGCCACCGTCTCCTTCAGGTGCTGGGGAACCTGATCGGAAACGCGCTCAGGTTCACGCCGCAAGGCGGGCGCATCACCCTGCGGCTCGAAGTCCAGGAGCGCGTCGTCCGGTTCTTCGTCGAGGACACCGGCACAGGCATCAAGCCGGAGCACCTCCCGCACGTCTTCGAGCAGTACTGGAAAGGGGACGCCAAAGGAACGGGGCTCGGCCTCTACATCGCCCAGAGCATCGTGCAGGCCCAGGGGGGAGAAATCGGCGTCAACAGCGAGCCGGGACGCGGCGCCTCGTTCTTCTTCACGGTCCCCCGGGCGCTTTAGAGGCGCGGTCCCGTCACTCGCCGTCGAAGTCGCCCGGCAGGCCCGTTCCGTCGCCCTTGTTCGAGATGTTCCCCGAAGGGACCTTGTAGTCGCCGCTGTCCGGGCTCGGCGTGCCGAGCACTCCCGGCGGGATGCCGTGATAGACGATGTCGCCGCCGGTGCCGTTGTGGACGCCGCCGCGCGCGACGAGGAGACCGTCGTTCTCCATCCAGTTGCAGGTGTTGCCGTGGGCGCCGTCGCAGTTGAGGAAGATGGAGATCTCTTCCTGGTCGGTGGGAAAGGTCGCGACCAGCCCCTGGATGCCGTCGTTGCGGCCGCTGCCGCCCGTCGCGCCGTCCCCGCCCGAAGCGTCCATCGTCCCGGTGGCGGTGACGACGAGGTTGCCCTTGCAGACCGTGGTGGCGTTGTTGTTGTTGTCGGTGAAGAAGTAGATCATGCCGCCTTCGCCGCCGACGCCGCCCGGATCGGGCGCGTCGCCGCCGCGGACCGAGATCGCCCCGGCGATTGTCGCGTCGCCGTCCTTGGTCCAGAACCAGACGTGTCCGCCGCCGCCCGCCGTCCCCGTCCCGCCTGAGGCGCCGCCCTCCACGGTGAGCTTGGCGGTCGTGTCGATCATGACCGCGCCGTCGGTCGGGATGAGCTGCATGTCGATCCGCCCGCCGTCGGCGCCGTTGCCGCTGCCGCCCATCATGATCGAGCCGCCGCTGGCGTCGATCTGGCCCGTGATGTGGACGCCGCCGCTGCCGGGATCGGTGCGCGCGCCTCCGTGGAGCAGGCCGCCCGCACCGGGCACCGACATCGAGTTGCCTCCGCGCAGATCAATCGCCAGCGGCCCGGCAACGTTGACGTTGCCGGTGCCCGGCTCGGGCGTGACGGTTCCTCCGGCGCCGGCCGAAGCGACCCCATCGCCGCCGCTGGCGACCAGCGGCACCAGGACGGAGATCGTCGGAGGCGGCGCCGTCTCACCGACGTGAACCGCGCCCGCCGCGCCACCCGCAACGGCCCCGTTGTTTCCACCCGGCGTGCCCCCGACAGCCGGTCCCCCGCGGGCGTCGATGACGCCGCCCAGGGTCACCGCCCCGTCGGCGTTGATGGTCAGCGCAGCGGCTGCGCCACCTTGCGCCTCGAGCGGGCCCGAGGTGGTCGCCGCGCCACCGCGCAGGCGCACGTTGCCGGCCAGTCCCACGGTTCCACCAGCCTGCAGCGTGAAGCCACCGGCGGCGCCGCCGGTGACGGCCGCGGTGCCGCTGGCATCGCCGCCGGAGGCGTCGACGGTCCCGGTGACGACGATTCCTCGCGTCGCCTGCAGGGCGACTGCGCCGGCCGGGCCCCCGGTGCCCGGGCTGTCACCGCCGGCGCTGGAGAGGCGGCCGGTCACGACGATCTGAGCCGCCGCGAGATGGAGCGCGCCACCCGCCTGCCCGAGACCCGCCGCGCCGCTCGCGTCGAGCGTACCGGTGAGGTAGAGCGTCCCGCTCACTTCGAGATCGATCCCCTGGCGCGCGGGGCCGAGGTCAGCTGTTCTCAACGTGCCCGTCAGGTAGAGATTGCCGCTCACGCTGATCTTGCGGACCGCGTCCGTTCCGCCGGTCGCGACATTGCCGTCGATCACCGCGTCGCCGGTCACCGACGCGTCGGTCGCCAGCGCCGATGCGTCGATTGCCGTCGCGCCGGCGGGCGTGGCGGGGACCGAGGGCGCCGCCACGGCCAGCTGCGCCGGATCGAAGTCGGTGTCGCCGGACGAGACCAGGTGGACGACGCCGCCCGGCTGCCCCTGACCGGCTGCAGAGAGCGCCGTACCGCCCTGCACGCTCAGCGTCGGCTGGGCCAAGTCGACCCAGGGACCGCTCGGCGTCCCGGCCCCGCCCGCCCCACCGCCCCCGACGGCGGCAGTCCCCGCACCGCCGCCGTCGGAGGCGCCTCCGCTGCCCGAGGCCGAACCCGCACCCCCATTGCCGCTGCCGCCCATGGAACCGCCGCTGGTCTCTCCGGCGGGGTAGGTCGAACTGCCGCCGCAGGCGAGGCCCGCGAGCGCGACCGACCCCAACACCGCGAGGAGGCGCCGCCTCGCGCCGCCGCCGTTCCCCATCCGCGTCTCGAGGCAAGTGAGTCTCATTCGGCCCCTTTCGTTTCTCATTGGGCGTCGACGCCCGCATCCATGCCGCCACCTGCACCGGTGTCGGCGCCGCCGTCCGCGGCGCACCCTTCGTCGATCTGGCTGTTGCAGTTGTCGTCGATTCCGTTGCCGCAGATCTCCGCCGCGCCGGGATTCACGGCGGCGTTGCCGTCGTCGCACTCGTCGCACCAGCGGAAGCCGTCGCCGTCCGCGTCGGTCGCCGCGCCGGCCACGCCCCGCTCACAGTCGACGAAGGTCTGCAGGTAGGCCGCGCGGCTGGCGATCACGTCGTGCGCGGTGGCGGTGGCCTCCTGAATGTCGGCAGGGGTGGCCCAGGTGTGCGGATCGGTCGCCGCGGCGTCGGCGATCTGCTGCGACCAGCTGGCGATCCACCCCTGGATCTCACCGACGTCCCACTTCGCCAGAAGGGCCGCGATCGCCTCGGCGTACTTCGCGCGCCAGCCGGCATCGGCGAAGACGAGCATCCATTTGTCGCCGGGAATCGGCGCCGGCATGGCGCGCGTGGACCACCAGTAGATCGGGTGATCCGTGGCCCCGGCGCTGTCGAACGTCACCAGCCAGTCGAGCGTCGCGTCGAGGTCGCTGGAGAGAAAGACATATCCGGCCGCGCCCTGATCGTAGAGATAGAAGTTGTGTGAACCGCCGTAGTAGCCGTCGGAGTCGTTGAGCAGCGCCTCCGCAGCCCAGCTGGTGAGCGAGTCCTGGACGTCGACGATGGCCGAGAGCGAAGTCAGATCTGTCGCGCCGTCGAACTGCAGCAGGCGGCTGTAGTTGGGGGCCGCCTTGTTGGTCTCGATCTCGGCCGCGCCTTTCCAGAGATCGCCGGACGGGTCTCTGGGGAAAGAACTCGGCGACCACGTGGTTGCCGACGTTCTCCTCGACCGAGTAGAGGCCGTAGTAGGCGCCGTTGATCTCGAGGCGCGCGCTGGTCGAGCAAGGGGCGAGCAAGCCAACCTGTCGCAGCCAGTGCTCGGAGACGCGATCGTGCAGGAAGGTCCAGTCCGAGCGCGGCATGTCGAACACCAGCTTGCTGACGCCGTGAAACTTGCCGTTGGGGTCGGTCTGATCGAACGACACCGAGAACTGCATCTTGGCCCGCTCGCCGTCGAACATGACGGTCTGCGCCCAGGAGGACTGACCGTGCAGCTTGATCGCCGCGTCAGTCACGGTCTCGTCGCCGAGGTGGAAGGTCACCGGGTGGTAGGCGGCGAAGCTGGCGCCGCTCTCGAGCGCGGTCAGGTTGTTGAACTCACCCTCGATGGCCGACCATTCGTCCGCGCTGATGTCGATGGCGTAGGTCTGCAGCGTCCCCTCGTCGAAGAGGTCGGCGCAGGCGAGTCCACCCCCGGCGTCGGTCGTCCCACCCGTCCCCGTGGTCCCCATCCGGGTGGGCGCTCCGCCGTCCGCTCCGGGCTGCGCGCCGCCGCTGCCGCAGCTGACAACCAGCGGCACGACGAGAAACAAGGACGAGGTCTTCATTGCGCTTCGTGAGAGCTGAGCAAAGCGGATGCCTAGGGAAGACTTCGTATTGTTCCGGGACCGCACCGCCCTCGAGAGGGCGCCGATGTTCCTGGGCCGTAACGGGTGCTGAGCGCGTGGGCACCGAATCGGAATTTTTTGCGGCATTGCCGCACCGTTCGCTGGCCGCGGAGTTGCTTTGGGGTGGAACCCATGGGCCTTTGGAAGCTTTGCCGGGTGGCGGGAATGGTTGGGCTGGGAGCGGCGCTCGGCGCGTCCGGTTGCGGCGACAGCGGCGCCGCCACGCCCGGACAGATCGGGCCGGGCGGGCTCCCCGGGTCGGTCGACGGCGGACCGGCCGTCGACCCGAGCGTCGACGGGCAGCTCACCATCAACGAGCTCATGCCCGACAACGTCCTGACGGTGAAGGACGATCGGGGCGCGGCCTCGCCCTGGATCGAGATCTACAATCCGACCGGGCAGGACATTCCGCTCGGTGGTTACGGCATCACCGACGACTTCACGGCACCGGGGAAGGCCGATCCTCCCCGCGGGCGTCGTCGCGCCGGCGGGGGGCTTCCTTCTGCTCTGGGCCGATGGCAATGCCTCCGCCGGGCCGGCGCACCTCGCCGTGCTGCTCTCGCACCTGGGCGGCTCACTGGCCCTCGCTCGACCGGACGGATCGTTCATCGACCGTCTGACCTACGGCGCGCAGGAGACCGACATCTCGGCCGCGCGCGAGCCGGACGGCTCGGGGAGCTGGATCAGCGAGTGGAACGTCTCGCCCGGCGCGGCGAACCCGACGGGCACGGGCCAGCCCTTTCCACCGCAGGCGGTCGGGGATCCACCGGAGGCGGTGCCGGCGGCCGGCGACATGAGCGACCGCGTGCTGGGCTACGACCTCGTTCCGCAGTTCGACCTGGAGATCTCCGACGACAACATCGCCTCGTTGCGCGCGGCGCCGGCCACCTGGGTGCAGGCGATGCTGGTCTACCAGGGTCGTTCCTATGGTCCGGTCGGCGTGAACCTCAAGGGGACCTCGTCGTTCCAGCCCATCGACGGCAAGCCCGGCTTCCGGGTGAACGTCAACAAGTTCGTCTCGGGCGCCAAGTTCTTTGGGTTGAAGGAGTTCTTGCTCAACAACATGACCACCGACCCCTCGATGCTGCGCGAGCGGCTGGCTTACTGGATCGGCCGCCAGATCGGCGGCGTGCCTGCGTCGCGCTGCAATCACTCCTGGGTGACGATGAACGGCGCGCCACTCGGCCTCTACGCCACCGTCGAGGAGCCGAAGCAGCAGCTGATGGCCTATTACTTCCCCGATGCGACCGGCCCCGTCTACACCATCAACTACGCCGACTTTCAGCCCGCGTACATTTCGGCCTTCGAGCTGCAGGACGGAACCAACGACCTGTCGTTGATCAATGGCGCGACGGCCGCGCTGCAGATGACGCCGGCGGACGCGGCGATCGCGGCGGCCGCTCAGTTCGTCAACCTGCACGAGTTCGACCGCTACTGGGCGCTGATGGTGCTGACCGGCCACTGGGGCGGCTGGCCCTACGCCCCCGATCCCGAACCGGTGGGCGCCAACGCGGGGACGTACGCCGATCCCACCACCCACCAGCTCTACTTCATCCCCGAGGGGATCAACGACGCGTTCTCGACCGCCGACTTCGACTTCGTGAAGCAGGTGAAGTCGGTGCTGGCGGCGGCGTGCGCGGCGTCGCCGTCGTGCTTTCAGGACTTCTCGTCCCAGTTGAACGAGATCGTCGGCACCGCCACCCAGCTCAACTGGTCAGGCGAGATGCAGCGGGTGGCGGCGCAGATCGCCCCTTACGTCGCGATGGACAGCAAGAAGCCCTACAGCAACGACGACGTGGCGATGTACCAGCAGCAGGTCGGCTACTTCATGACCGGGCGGGCGACGTTCGTCGCCGAGTACCTGGTGGCGCCGGGAGCGACGCAAACGCCCTGACCAGCCGTCCAGTGCTTACGTTACTGTCCATGAGCTCAGCCGCGCGCAGCGGATCGACTGTCACCGATCGCTTCAGGGTCTTCGCCGCCCGCTCCGCCGATCGTCTCGGCAGCCCCTGGGCGTTCGTCTTGTCGGTGCTGATCGTGGCCGTCTGGATGGTCACCGGACCGCTGTTTCGATTCAGCAACGCGTGGCAGCTGGTCATCAACACGGCGACCACCATCGTGACGTTCCTGATGGTGTTCTTGATCCAGGCGACCCAGAACCGCGACGCCAAGGCGATTCACCTCAAGCTCGATGAGCTGATCCGGTCGAGCAAGGCCCGGAACGTCTTCGCCGACCTGGAGAATGCCACGGAGGCCGAGCTGGACGCTTTCAAGGAAGAATTCCGGAAGCTTCGGGAGAAGCGCGTGGCGCCCGGTGAGGCGGCGGAGGTCGCGCATCGGCTGGTTCACAAGCCGGAGTCGCACTGAGGCGACCCGCCCCCGCGGCGCTCACCTGCGCTTGCGGGCGGAGGCGCGGCGCCGGGGCCGCGCATAGCAGACCACCTCGATGTTGTTTCCCTCGCTGTCCTTGACGAAGGCCGCGTAGTAACTCGGCCCGTAGTCGGGGCGCAGGCCGGGTCCGCCGTTGTCCTTGCCCCCGGCTCCCATCGCCGCGCCGTAGAAGGCGTCGACGTCGTCCCGGTGATCGACGCGGAACGCGTAGTGGCCGCGGCCAGAGGCGCGCCAATCGCGCGCCAACCAGAACACCTTCTCGTTGCGCGAGCCCATCCCGAACGCCGAGGAGACGTCCAGGTTGATCTTCATGCCGATGGCGCCGAGCGCCGCGCCGTAGAACTTGCGGGCGGCCTTGAGATCGCGAACCGCGCAGCTGATGTGGTCGAGCGCGACGAGCTTGGTGCGAGGGACCTTGGCCATTTCGAACCTCGCTCTGAGCATGGCCATCTTTGGGGGGCTTTTTCGGGGGGCTTTTTCGACCTCCGGCCGGGTTCACATCTACGAGATCGACACTATGGTCTCCGGGCAGTACCACCTTCCAACATCAAGGAGAGAGCCCATGAACCTCGTACGTCTCGTTTTCCTCGGACTTGCCGTCCTCCTGCCCGCCACCTGGACCGTCGCCAAGGCCGAGGATGCCCCGGCTGGTGACACCACGACCACCAAGACCACCAAGAAGTCGAAGAAGTCGAAGAAGAACGCCGACGGGACCGGCAAGACCGAGACCGACACCAAGACCGAGACCAAGACCGAGAAGTAGTCGGGGCGGAGACGAACGCGGGAGCCGCTGGCGCTCGCGTTCGTCGACCGTATTTCCACCTCGGTCAGGCGTCAGCAGACCGCTTCGATGGTGCTGATCAGCTTGTCGAGGTTGAGGGGCTTCTGGAGCACCGGGAGATCGGAGGGCGCTCGGTGCCCGGCGGAGGTGATGACGAAGACGTTCATCCTTCCGAGGCGCCCGTCTGCGCGGAGTCGATCGATGACCTGCCAGCCGTCCATGACCGGCATGAACAGATCGAGGAGAACGACGCAGGGGTCGACGGTCTCCAGCAGCTCGAGCGCCACCTTTCCGTTCGACGCCGTCTCGACCGCATAGCCCTCGAGCTCGAGCAGCTCTCGCAGGGTGTCGCGTGACTCCGCTTCATCTTCGACCACGAGCACCAGGGACTCGGGCTTGGCGACCACCTTCCTCACGATACCAAGGCCTCGGCCACCGACGAAACTTTTCCGTCGACATTGCGCGGCAGCAGGACGGTCAGCGTCGTTCCATCCTCGTCCGTCGACCGGCAATCGAGCCTGCCCCCGTGGGCCAGGACGATCTGCTGCGTGATGAAGAGGCCGAGCCCCAGCCCCTTCGACCGTCCGCTGCGCGCGCTGGTCCGCCGATAGGGGTCGAAGATCGCGGGAAGGACCTCGGGAGGGATCGGCGGACCAAAGCTGTGCACGGAGAACTCGACGATGTCGTCGGCGGCCGAGAGGCGAACCGTGACGGGCCTGGCCGGCTCGCCATGCTCGAGCGCGTTTCCGACCAGGTTCGAGACGACCTGGGCCAGACGATCGGTGTCCCACGCGCCGTCGATCTCCTCGCCGGTCGCGAGGCAGATGTCCCTGTCGCGGTAGACGAGCTGCAGCTCCTCGATGGTGGCCGCGACCATCGTCCGCAAGTCGGCCGGTCTCCTCTCGATGGGGATGCCCCCTGCCAGCCGGGTGCGCGTCAAATCGAGCAGCTGGCCGACCATGTTGGACATGCGCTCGGTGCTGTGCAGGATTCGCTCCAGGACGCGGTCATCGGCGATTCCTTTGCGCTTGATGAGCGCGGCGCCGATCGAGATGGCATTGAGCGGGTTGCGCAGGTCATGCCCCAAGATCCCGATGAACATCTCCGCGAAGCGCGTCTGGTTCTCGGCTTCCAGCCGCCGCCGCGCCTCGACGGCCAGCTCGCCCTCGGAACGCCGGCGTTCGGTGAGATCGCGGGTGACCTTGGCAAATCCCTGCAGTTGACCCCGGGCGTCTCTCACCGCGGTGATGACGACGTTGGCCCAAAAGCGTGACCCGTCCTTGCGCACCCGCCATCCCTCTTCCTCGAAGCGCCCCTCCCGGGTCGCGATCTCCAGCTCGTTCTCGCACTTTCCGCTCCGGACCTCCTCCGCGCTGTAGAAGCAGGAGAAGTGACGGCCGATGATCTCCTCTGGTCGATATCCCTTGATGAGCTGGGCGCCCACGTTCCAGGTGGTGATGACGCCTTTGGGGTCGAGCATGAAGATTGCGTAGTCCTTGACGCTCTCCACCATCAGGCGAAACCTCTCCTCGCTCTGATCGCGCTGCGTCGTCGCCAGCGCGCGCGACGTCTCGAGCTCGCGAAACATTCTGGCGTTGTCGATCGCCAGCGCGGACCGATCGGCCAGGGCCTCCGCCAGCTCGAGATCTCTCTGGGTGTAGCGCCGGTTCGATTCGGCCATGACGATGGTGAGGGCGCCGATGACCTGGCCGCGCACCTTCAGGGGAACGCCGATGTACGAGCCGAGCTGCAGCTCGTCGATGAGCCGGAGGTGCTCCTCATCGATGGCCGCGGCGGTCAGCAGCTCTCTCGGAATGTGGGACATGAGCTCGGCTTTGCCGGTGCGAAGGATCTCGGGAACGCCCGTCCGCGACTGCGGATCGGCTGGATAGCGTCTTTCCAGCTCGGCGACGAAGGCGATCTTCGCTGGGTCGACGTGCGCCACCGCGAGCCGCCGCCTCTTGCCCCCCTCGACGAGATCGATCGCGCACCAGTCGGCCAGCACCGGGACCGCCAGTCGGGCAACCGTGGCCAGCGTCTTTTCGTAGTCGAGCGAGGAGGACATCTCGTCGACGGCGCGGAGCAGGAACGCGCGCTGGTGGCCCTCGCGGATCTCCTCGGTGACGTCGCGGAAAAAATTGATGGCATAGATGACCCGGCCGGCCAGATCGCGGGCGGGGACGGCGCGAACCACCGACCAGCGCTCCTCCGTCGTCCCGAGAACCTTGAATCGAAGCCGCATCTCCTGGGGGTCGTGACCCTGGAGCGCCAACCGTCCCGGCAGCTGGTCGGGTGAGACCGGCGTGCCCTCGAAGGTCAGGAGATTGAATCGGGCCAGGAGCTCCGCAGGTGGCGCGGCGAGCAGCTCGCTCGGTGCATTGAACCCGACGAGCCGCGCCGCCGCGTCGTTGGCGTAGACCAGCCTTCCGCTCGGGTCCTGTACCGTGACGCCGAGCTCGGTCCCCTGCAACACGATGCGAAACAGCTCGCTCGCCCGGGCGACCTCTTCGGCGCGCAAACGTCGCGCCTCGGCTTCTCGGCGGCGGATGGAGGTCGTGAAGATGACGAGCGAGAACGCAAACGCGCCTCCAACGAAGAGGACCATCGTCCAGCGCCATCGGTTGAGCGCCTGGCGCTGACGTGCCTCCTCCAGCTGGCTCTCCTCTTGGTCCATTTCGGCAATGAGCTTTCGAATCTGCTCCGTGCTGCGACCGCCCTCGCTCATTGCAGACGCGAGCTCGGACGGCTGCCCCCCTTTTTGGCGAGCAGAGCGCAGGTCATCGAGGAGGGCGAAGCGGTCGCGGAGGAGGGCGCCGAGTTGATCGAGCCGCTCTGCCTGGCGGGGGTTGTCTCGGGTCAGGACCCGGAGACGCTCGAAGCGGGGCTCCCAGGCCGCGCGCGCGCGCTCGGAGGCGTCCAGGAACGTCGGGTCGCCGGCCACGGCGTAGCCGCGCATTCCACTTTCAGCGTCGAGGAGGGTCGCCTGCAGCTCGGCGAGGACCACGCGCACCTCGTCGGTGTGGATGACCCACTCGTGGGCGCGCCCAAGGGAGAGGAGCGAGTAGATCCCTCCGAACGTGAGGAGGGAGAGGACGGCGAGGGTCGTGAGCCACGAGCGGCCCACCCCCCTCCGTGCGTTCGCCTCGACCGTGCGTTCCATTTGGAAAGCCGTATTCACCCTACCTCGGACGTGCCATTGGTCAACCATCGAGGCCGCGGCTCGAGCAGAGCCCGGCGGGCTGAATTCGGCGCAAAACACAGGCGTGGTCAGTCGCGGGCACTGATGACGATCGCGCGCATCGCCTCGGCGACGCTCCAGGCCTGGGCGACGCAGCCCCGGGGATTGAAGGGGGCCTCCGCGTCGAAGATCTCGCTGATGGTCCCGAGGCAGGCCTCCGAGAGCTCCTTCTCGAGGCCGACCAGAAACCGCCGGGCGCCGGCCCGGTCGTCGGGGAAGGTCTTGAGCCAGGCGTCGACGAAGGGACCGATCAGCCAGCCCCACACGGTCCCCTGGTGGTACGCCGCGTCGCGCGCGCGGAGATCGCCGTCGTAGCGGGGCTTGTAGTCGGGGAGCCCGGGGGCAAGCGATCGGAGGCCGAAGGGCGTCACCAGCTGCTCGCGCACCACACTCAACACCGATTGCCAGCGCGCGCGATCGAGGACCGGGTGGGGCAGGGAGATGGCCAGCAATTGATTGGGCCGGATGCTGGGATTGTCTCCCCCGGCGTGGGGGCCATCCTCGGCGTCGACGACGTCGTAGAGACAGTTGTTGGCGGCGTTCCAAAACCGGTGGTTGAAGCTCTGACGCAACCGCTCGGCGCGCGCCTCGACGTCGGCGGCGCGCAGGGCGAGCTCGCGGTTGGGGCCCCACGCGCCGGTCTCTTCTTCTTTGAGCCAGGCGGCCAGCAGGCGAAGCGCGTTGTAGAAGAGCGCGTTGATCTCGACCGCCTTCCCCCGGCGCGGGGTCACCACCCAGTCGCCCACCTTCGCGTCCATCCACGTCAGCTGGTAGCCGTCCGCCCCCTGGCGCAGGAGGGCGTCGCTGTCGTCGACGCCGATCCCGAACCGCGTGCCGGCGAAGTGCTTCTGGGCCACCTCGACGAGCTTGGGGAGCAGGAACCGGCGCGTCTCCCGCTCGCCGGCCGCCTCCTCGTAGCGGTGCAGCGCGTGGAAGAACCAGAGGGTGGCGTCGGCCGTGTGATAGAGCCCTTCGGTCTTCGCCTCGGGAAAGAGATTGGGGATGAGGCCGTCTCGGATGTGGTGCGCGAAGGTCTGCAGGACGTCGCGCCCCTCGGTGATCCGGCCCGTGAGC
Source organism: uncultured Pseudomonadota bacterium (assembly GCA_963819375.1). Taxonomy (GTDB): domain Bacteria; phylum Myxococcota_A; class Polyangia; order Fen-1088; family Fen-1088; genus JADGRB01. Next base: position 68,349 of record CAWFVU010000004.1, read on the forward strand.
AGGGTCAGCCCTTCGAGGCTGATCATGGTGTCGCGCCCCCAGTCGGTGAACCAGTGATATCCGGCGATGACGGTGCGGGCGTCGTCCCCCTCGGCGCGGAGGCGCGCCTCGTCGCCGGGACGGACGTGGGGGCTGATGACGAACTGGTCGGCGGCGAGGACCAGCTCGGCACCCAGCCCCTGTCGAAGCCGCGGATGCGCCTCGGCCAGCAGGCGCAGGCGGCGCTCGTCGTCGAGGCGCTCCGCCTCGGCCGCGTCGAGCGCATGGATGGTGTTCCAGCTCTCCGTCGACGCGGTCAAGACCGCCTCCTGCCCGGCGGAGAGCTCGAGCTCGAACATGCCGAGCGCGTGCAGCGCGCCGCGGCTCTCATAGCCGCGCGCCTGCTCGACCCGGTAGTGGAGCGCGATGTCGCGGGGCCGCGGCACGAAGGGGACGTGGCCACGCACGGTACGCGCGGTCAGGTGCAGCGGGGGAAGGGGCGCGTCAGCGCGCGCGATCCGGACGCCGTTGTCTCCGGCGGCGAGCGTGTAGTCGGTGGCGGCGCTGCCCCGATCGACGCGGTCGTCATGACCGCGAAAATCGACCGCGGGTTCGAGCACCAGCGTCGCGGGCGCCGACCCCTCCAGCAGCCGGTAGGCGATCCGCGTGGTGTTCTGGTGGTGCGTGAGGACGATTCGCTTCTCCAGCGTCACGCCCGCTTGCTCGAACCGCCAAACAGGCCGGCCGTTGTCCAGCCGGAACTCGACGAGCGCCTCGGGGAGCATGAGCGGTCCGTCGCCGGGTTCGAGGCCGCCGAGCGGAATGACCGTGCCGTCGCCGAGACGGAGCGTTTCGCCGAGCTGGTTCAACATGGTGGTGCGGCCGGCGGGCGCGGGGAGGGCGGCCACCAGCAGGCTGTGGTAGCGGCGGGTGAGCACGCCGCCGACGGTCCCGCAGGCGTAGCCGCCGAGGCCGTTGGTGAGGAGCCACTCGCGGCTGACCAGCGCCTCGGTCGCGTCGCCGTGGCGCCAGCCGATGCGCGCTGGCCGGGAGATCGGATGCGCGCCGCTCATGCCCGCACCTCCGGGGCGAGGACCACGGCGGCGTGCCCGGGGAGGTGAAACCCGTCGCCGGTCTCCACGTCAGCCGTCCCTCGACCGCCGTAGCGCGGATCCTCGCTGGACCAGAGCGTCCGCCAGCGGGCACCGAGCGGCGGCGCGAGCAGCGGCTCGGGCGCGACATCGTGAAGGTCGGTCCCCAGATTGACGAGCAGCAGCCGATCGCCCGAGCCGGACCGATAGCGCAGCAGCATCGCCTCGGCGCCCAGCACCGCCGTCAGGAGACGGGTCGAATCTTGCGCCGCGAACGCCGGCTCCTGGCGTCGCAGGCGCAGGAGATCGCGGTGAAGGTCCCAGATGGGGGCGTGCCGATCGCGTTCGCTCCAGTCGAGCTTGCACGACGCGAAGGTGTCGGGCGCGGCGGGATCGGGGATCCGCTGCTGGACGTTCGGGTCGGCCAGCGAGGGGAACTGGGCCAGGAACTCGCGGCGCCCCTTGGCCACGGCGCGCGCCAGCTCGTCGTCGTGGTCGGCAAAGTAGACGAAGGGACGTGTCGATCCGAACTCCTGTCCCTGGAACAGCATCGGCGTCCCGGGCGCCAGCAGCAGGAGCGCCGTCATCGCGCGAAGCTGGTCCGGCGCGGTGAGCGTGGAGAGCCGCGCCCCGAGCCCGGAGTTGGCGACCTGGTCGTGATTCTCGAGATAGAGCACGAAGCGCTCGGCGGCGAGATCGAGGGCCGGCGTCCCGCGGCGCTGCTTCTGCCATCTGTAGTGCTGCCCCTGATAGAGAAACCCCCATCGAAGCGCCGAGAGCAGCTCCTGGGGCCTGCCACGGTAGTCGGTGTAGTAGGCCTCGGCGTGGCCGGTGAGGGCGACCAGCGCGCTGTGGTGGAAGTCGTCATTCCAGAGCGCGTCGAGCCCGAACCCTTTTTCGCCGGAAATTTGGCCCGGTGATCCGTCGGGCGCTCGCACGAGGCGGGTCTCCTGGGTCTCGTTCTCCGAAACGACGTAGGTGCCCCGTCCACGGGCCGCGGCGCGGACGCGACGGCCGATCGCCGCCAGGATGTGATCGTCGGAGGCGTCGAACATCTGCTGGGTGGCGTCGAGGCGCAGGCCGTCGAGGTGGAACTCCTCGATCCAGTAGCCGGCGTTCTCGATGAAGAACTCTCGCGACGGGGTGGCGTTGTCGCCGTCGAAGTTGATGGCGTCGCCCCACTCGTTCTTGTAGCGATCGGTGAAGTAGCCGGACGAGAAGCACCCCAGGTAGTTTTCGTTGGGCCCGATGTGGTTGTAGACCACGTCCAAAATGACGCCGATGCCGACGGCGTGCGCGGCGGCGACGAAACGCCGGAGGTCGTCCGGCCGGCCGTAGAGGCGGTTCGGGGCCCACAGGTTGACGCCGTCGTATCCCCAGCCGAACCGCCCGGGGGCGTCGGCGAGCGGCATCAGCTCGATGAGCGTGACGCCGAGCTCGCTCAGCGACCCCAGTCGTTCGGCCGCCGCCGCGTACGTCCCCTCGGCGGTGAAGGTCCCGACGTGCAGCTCGTAGATGACCTGGCCACGCGGCGAGACGCCGCGCCACTCATGGTCCTTCCATTCGAATGCGCGGGGTTCGATCACCTCCGACGGCCCGGTCGGTCCCTCGGGTTGAAAGCGGGAGGCAGGGTCGGGATAGAGCTTCTTCTGATCGTCCAGACGAAACCGGTACCGCCCCCCGCCGCTCAGCCCGGCCGCCGGCCCGGAGAAGTACCCGTTCCCTTCGGCCGAAAGCGGGATCTCGGGGCGGGCCGCCCCCTCGATCACGACGCCCACGCGGCGACACCTCGGCGCCCAGACGCGGAGATGGGCGTGACCAGATTGGATCTCGGCCCCGATGGGAAATCGTCGTCGCTCGGCCTGCTCTACCATTGCTTTCAAAGTAGCCACGGAAGCGCGGCCGCGGCGTGCAATCGAGGCGCTCTCGCTGGACTCTGGGCGAGGAGAAGCCGCAAAAGAACGACGCGGCAGCGCCGTTTAGAGATGCGGCGCCGTCACCGTTTCGGAAGGGACCGCTTCCCGCGGATTGCCGTTCTCGAGCAACTCGTCGCGGGTCTCCTCCATCGCCTCGGCGATGGCTTCCAGGGTCTCCTCGTCGAACAGCTTTTCGACCTTGGGGAAGAGCTCCTTTTCCTCCTCCCCGACATGATGTTGCACGTCCTCTTCCAGGACCGTCACCTTGGCCTCGAACGTCGGATCCTTCGCGTCCAACCCCAACAGGTCGGCGATGACCCGCTTGATCTCCAGATGCTCCTCGAGCGATTCGAGGAGCAGATCCTCGGTGGCCTGCTTCTTGACCGCCGGGTAAAAATGCCGCTCCTCGATGGTGGCGTGGACCGCCAGCGCGTCGGCGATCTGCTCGAAGATCTTGCGCCGCGGGGCCGCCGACTTGGCCTTCTTGAACTGGGCGAACAGCGCCTCTGCCTCGCGGTGTTGCTGCTTCAACATTTCGATCGCGTTCATGGTCGCCTCCCTGCGAGTCGTGGTTTCGTCCGGATGCCTCCAACTTAGGTACTGAGAATTCGGAGACGAGGAAGAAACGACCACCCCTGTTTCGAATTCGCACCAGCCGCGCGCGCAGTCGCCGTCGGCGCGGTCGATTCATGCACGAGCTCGGCCGGGGCGAGCCGCAGCCTCTCGAAGCCAAGGCTCGAGGTGGCCTCGAACCGAGCCGTCTCTATGTCGACTTGGACAGGCTGGCGACGGTCTCGAGCAGCCGCTCCAATCGGATCGGCTTCGGCACCATGAGCGCACCCCGCGGAGCGCGGGACGGGTTCGAGGTCGAAACGATGACGGGGATCCGCGCGAGCGCCTGGTCCGACTGCATCGCCTGGTAGACGCGGTAGCCGTCGAGGACCGGCATGACCAGGTCGAGGATCACCACGTGCGGGTGCGGAAATCCGTCGGTCAGCCGGTCGAGCGCCCGCTGGCCGTCGGCCGCGGTCTCGGCCTCGTAGCCCGCGTCTTCGAGCGCCTCTCGCAACGAGTCCCGGATGTTGTCGTCGTCCTCGACCACCAGGACGCGCTTCGCCGCTTCGCCCTGCGCCCGGGTGACGGCGGCGACCTTGGGGAGCTGCACGCGGAACGCGGTGCCGGCTTCGGCGGCGGACGACACGCTGATCGTCCCCCCGTGCGCCGAGACGATCTGCTGGGAGATGAAGAGGCCAAGGCCAAGGCCCTGCGCGCCGGAGAGCGCGCGGGCTCCCCGAAAGGGGTCGAAGATCTGCGGCAGCAGGTCGGGCGGAATGGCGCCTTCGTTCTGGACGACGACCACGATCTCCTCGGCGGCGCCCTCGATGCTCACCGAGACGGGCGTTCCGGGTGTCCCGTGATGAAGCGCGTTGGAGAGGAGATTCGAGAACAGCTGCAGGAGGCGGGTGGAGTCGCCGGCGGTGTGGCAATCCCCCGCGCCGGAGACGGAGACCTGGCGCTCCGGCGCCGTCGGGCGGAGCTCGTCGGCCGCCCGGTTGACCAGCTCGGCGACGTCGAGCCGACGGCGGCCGCGCACGAACCCCAGCCCGCCCCCCAAGCGGGCGCGGGTGAGGTCGAGGAGCTGCTCGATCATGTCCTTCATTCGCCCGGCCGACGAAACCATTCGCCTCAGGGGGCGCAGCTGACCCTCGTCGGCCAGGCGTCGTTCCAGAAGCTGGGCGCTGGTCATGATCGCGTTCAGCGGATTGCGCAGGTCGTGCCCCAGGATCCCCACGAACATCTCGTTCATCCGCAGGTTGCTGGCCAGCTCGATCTTCTGCTGGTGGAGCTGAAAGAAGACGTCGGCTTTGCTCTTCAGCACGCGCGGATCGACCGGCTTGAAGAGGAAGTCGACCGCCCCCGCCTCGTAGCCCTTGAAGACGCCCTGGGGGTCCTGCGCGCCGGCGGTGAGGAAGATGATCGGCACGTGCTTGGTGCGCTCCATCCCCCGCATCAGCTCGGCCAGCTCGAAGCCGTTCATCTCGGGCATCTGGACGTCGAGGATGGCCAGGGCCACCTCGTGAATCAGCAGCAGCTCCAGCGCCTCCGCGCCCGAGCGCGCCTTGAGGATCTCCAGCCCGTCTCGGCGCAACAGCGCCTCGAGCGCCACCAAGTTCTCGCCGGTGTCGTCGACCAACAGAAATTTCACGGTTTCTCGGGTCATTTGGATTCCTTGTGCGCTGCGGTGGCCAATCGCCCGAGCAATGCGGCCAGGTCGGTGAGTGACAGAACGTGGTCCGCTTCCACCATCGAGAGAGCGGCCCGCGGCATCTCAGGGGCGATCGCGCCCTCGGGCGTTTGAACGATGGCGAGGCCGCCCCGCCGCTTGACCGCCGAGAGGCCCCGCGCGCCGTCGGCGCTGGCGCCGGTCAGGATGATCCCGAGCAGACGTTCTCCGTAAGCGTCGGCCGCCGACTCGAACAGCACGTCGATCGCGGGACGGGAGAAGAGGACGGCCTCGTCGGTCGAGAGCGCGAAGGTCTTGGTCCGTTCGATGAGCAGATGATAGTTGGGAGGGGCGACGTAGACGGTGCCGGCGGCGAGCGGCTCCTTGTCCTCCGCCTCACGCACGGGAAGAGCCGTCCGGGCCGCCAGGACTTCGGCCAGGTGGCTGGGCCTCTCCGCCGGCAGATGAACGACGATCGCCACCGGGATGGCGCAGTCCGCCGGCAACGCGGGGAGAAGGGTCGACAGCGCCTCCAGCGCTCCGCTCGACCCCCCCATCACGATCGCCTCGATTCTGTTCGTCTCCATCTCTTCACAACAGTTGATAGAGCCGCTCCTCGGGCACCAGCTCACGAAAGGCTGGCCCGTGGAGGGAAAATCTCAAGGATTCCCTGCTGCCGAGGCCCAAAAATCCGCGGCGGCAGAGCGATTCGCGAAGGACCCCGAGCGCGCGTTCCTGCAGGTCGCGGTCGAAATAGATCAGCACGTTGCGGCAGGAAACCAGCTGAACCTCGGCGAACGCGCTGTCGGTCGCCAGGCTGTGATCGGAAAAGAGGATCGACTTCTTGAGGCGGCGGTCGAGCACCGCCGAGGAGTAACGCGCGGTGTAGTAGTCGGACAGCGAGCCCTTCCCGCCGGCCGCGAGATAGTTCTCACTGAAGCGCGAGAACCGGTCGACGTCGAAGATCCCTGCCTCTGCGGTTCGCAACGACTCCGAATTGATGTCGGTCGCGTAGATGAGGGCTCTCTCCAGGAGGCCCTCTTCGGCCAGGAGAATGGCCAGCGAATAGGCCTCCTCTCCGGTCGCGCACCCGGCCACCCAGATCTTCAGTGAAGGATAGGTCTGGAGGTAGGGGACGATCCTCTCGCGGATGGCGCGGAAGTATTCGGGGTCGCGAAAAAGATCGCTCACCTGCACGGTCAGATAGCGGAGGAGCGCCGTGAAGGTTTTGGGATCCTCCAGCATGCGCTCTTCGAGGGCCGGCACGCTTTCGCAGCGCAACTGGATCAGCGCGGCGCGCACCCGGCGCTTCAACGAGGCCGCGGCGTACCTCCGGAAGTCGTAGTGGTACCGCCGGAACACGGCGTCGAGCAGGTGGACCAACTGACGATCCTCGTGCGCGTCGTCGCCGTCGGAATCGGTGGCGCTCTTGTCCATCACTTGGGCATCCAGACCCGCGCCAGCGAGAGCAGCTTGTCGACGTCGAGCGGCTTGGCGATGTAGTCGTTGGCGCCGGCGGCCAGACACTGGTCGCGGTCGTCCAGCATGGCCTTGGCCGTCAGGGCGATGATGGGAACCGCGGCGTGATCCGGCAGCTGGCGGATGAGGCGCGTGGCCTCCAATCCGTCCATCTCGGGCATCATCACGTCCATCAGGATCAGATCGACGCCAGGTTTGCTCTTGAGGTGCTCGACCGCCTCCCGGCCGTTGCGCGCGATCTCCACCTTGGCGCCGCGCGGCTCGAGCACGCTCGACAGCGCGAAGATGTTCCGGACGTCGTCCTCGACGATCAGCACCCGCTTCCCCTCGAAGATGGCCTCGCGATGCCGGGCGTCCTTGAGCATTCGCTGCCGCTCGGGGGGCAGCTCCGATTCGACCTGGTGCAGGAAGAGCGTCACCTCGTCGAGGAGGCGCTCCGGAGAGCGGGCCCCCTTGATGATGATCGAGTTCGACAGCTTGCGAAGCTCCTGCTCCTCGGGGCGCGACAGCGAGCGCCCGGTGTAGACGATCACCGGCGGAAAGGCGTAGCGCTCCGTCTTCGACATCTCCTCCAGGAGCTCGAGGCCGCTCCGATCGGGCAACGAGAGATCGAGCACCATGCAGTCGAAGGTGGCGCTCTCCAGCGCCGCCAGCGCCGCGGCCGCCGTCCCGACCGCCACCGTCTCCACGTCCGGGCCGGCCAAAAGGTGGCAGGTGCTCTCGCGCGCCACGTCGTCGTCCTCGACGATCAGAATCCGGCGCAGCCGCTGGGTGAACTTCGTCTCCAGCCGCTTGAGCGCCCCGATGAGCTGCTCCCGCTTGACCGGCTTGATGGCGTAGCCGAGGGCGCCCATCTCCAGCGCCGTCTGCGTGTGGTCCTCGACCGAAACGACGTGGACCGGGATGTGGCGGGTGGTGGAGCGGTGCTTGAGGGTGTCGAGCACCGAGAGGCCCGAGCGATCGGGCAGCCCGACGTCGAGCACGATCGCGCTCGGCCGGTAGCGCTCGGCCATCGCCAGCCCCTGATCGCCGGTCGTCGCCACCACTGCCTGGAAGTCCAGCTCGCGGGCCAGCGCCTGCAACACGCTGGCGAAGTTCGGATCGTCCTCGACGATCAGAATGATGCGGCCCCCGACCATTGGATCCGCGTCCTCTTGCGGCGGGGAGCTGGAGGGCGCGGCGGTCGATGTCCGGGCGCTCGGCGATGGCGACGCCGGGGGTGGACGAAGGCCCGTGGGCGCGGCGCTGGGGACGTCCGAGGGGCGGAGCCGCTCCGGCAGGACCAGCGTGAAGGTGCTCCCTCGGCCGGGCGCGCTGTCGAGGGTCAGCTCGCCCCCCAAAAGACGCGCCAGATCGCGCGAGATCGAGAGCCCCAGCCCGGTGCCGCCGTACTTCCGGTTGGTCGTCCCGTCGGCCTGTCGGAAGGCCTCGAAGATCACTTCATGCTGGTCGCGCGGAATGCCGATCCCCGTGTCCTTGACGTCAAAGGCGATCCGACCGCCCGCCACCCGCCGAACCCGCAGCTCGACGCCCCCGCGCTCGGTGAACTTCAGCGCGTTCGAGAGCAAATTCTTCAGCACCTGCTGCAGCCGCGTGGAGTCGGTCACCATCGTGGGCGGAACGTCGGTCTCGATGGCTGTCGTCAGCTCGATCCCCTTGTCGCGCGCCACCGGGCGAAAGACGTCGGTCAGCTCGTCGCGAAGCCGCGACAGCGCGATCTCTTCGGACCGTACGTCCAGCTTGCCGGCCTCGATCTTGGAGAGGTCGAGGATGTCGTTGATCAGCGTCAGCAGATCGTTGCCGGCCGAATAGATCGTGTCGGCGAACTTGATCTGCTCCGGGTTCAGGTTGCCGTCGCGGTTCTCCCCCAACAATTTGGCGAGGATGAGCGTGCTGTTGAGCGGCGTCCGCAGCTCGTGCGACATGTTGGCCAGGAACTCCGACTTGTAGGCGCTCGCGCGCTGCAAGTCGCCCTGGGCCCGCGCCAGGAAGTCCCGCTGTTTCTCCAGCGCCTGGGTCTGCTCTTCGAGGTTGGCGTTGATCTGCTCGAGCTCCACCTGCTGGTTCTCCAGGCGCGCTTGCGAGTCCTGCAGCGTGCGGCTCTGCTGCTCGAGCTCTTCGTTCTGTACGCGGAGCTCCTCCTGCTGCGTCTGCAGCTCTTCGGCCTGGCGCTGGGTCTCTTCGAGCAGATTCTTGAGGTCGCTGCGATCCTTCGTCGCCCGCAACGCGAGGCCGATCGGCTCGCCGAGCCGGGCGAGCAGCTCGAGATCGTAAGCGCGGACCGGATGAAAGAAGCCGAGCTCGATCGCGCCATTGGGCGCGCCATCCGCGGTCGTCGGGGCCACGACCAGGTGGCGCGCGCGGCTCTTCCCCAGGCCCGAATTGACGGGAAAGAAGTCCCCGGGCACGTCCTCCGTGGTGATCGTCGTGTTCTGCGCGTAGGCCTGCTTCGTCAGCCCCGCCGGCCCGCTGGCGGCAGCCCCTTCGGGCAGCGCGTAGCCTCCCACCCGCTCGAGCGCCCCCCTCGACGGCGCGAAGTAGACGGCTCCGATTTGAGCGTCGAGATATCCGGTCAGAAAGGCCGCGACGCTCTCGCCCAGCGCCGCCGTCAGATCGACGCCTTGCATGTTGATCGCCATCTCGCTCTGCCCCGCGCGCAGCCAGCCCTGCACGCGCTGTTCTAAAAAATCTCGTGACGAGAGGGCGGCCGCTGCCGCGATGAGAAAGAGCAGAAGAGCCGAGCCCCCCCAGATGACCTCCGTGACGAACGACGAGGCCGCGGCGAGCTCCTGCGTCCGGGACTCCAGCAGCTTTCGCTCGGCCTCCTTCATCGCGGCGACGCTCGGCGCGAATCTCGTCCATGTAGCGTTTGCCGCGGTCGGTCTTGACGACCGCCAGCGACGCGTCGGGTCGCCCGGAGTGCCGCAGATCGATCGTTTGCTTCAGCTCGGCCATCTTGCTGTGGCCGGAGTGCTCGAGCGCGTCGAACCGGTCGAGCTGCTGAGGGTTGTCGGCGATCAGCGCGCGCAGCCGCGGCAGCTCCGAATCGAGGGTCGCCACCGCCCGGTCGTAAGGCTCGAGGTAGTGGTCATCCCCGGTCAGCAGAAACCCGCGCTGGCCCGTTTCGGCGTCCTGGAAGGTCGAAAGAAGGACCTCGAGGTGCGCCGTCACATCGAGCGTGTGAGCGACGAGGCGTGCTCCTTCCGCCCGCTGCTTGAAGGACCGATACGAGAGAAAGGCAATCAAGAATACGGCGAGCGTCGCCGCCACGAAGCCGGCCTGCGTTCTCGGCGGCAGGGAGGAGCGCAAAAAACCGCCGTGAAGAGCGTCTCGCGAGGTGCGTGTGTCGGAGGGCCTGGTCGGGTTTCCTGGAGATGGGGGCATAGGGCGACGCCTCAAACTAAGAACGGAGGTGCAAAAAAGTCTTAAAAATCACACTGCGCCGGTCTTTTTTCGCAGCCGACGTTCGGACCCGGGAGGCAAATTGCGCCCGGTTGCGGCGTCAGCTCCACCTCGGCCTGACCAAAAAACAATCAGGCTTTTCCTCAGGGCGGGTCTGGACTTCCTCGATGGGTATCCTACCTTCGGCCTAGCCGAATGCTGAAGATCCTGGTGGTCGACGATGAGCCAGATATCTGCGCGCTGATCTCCGACGCCCTTGTCGATGAGGGACACGAAGTCACCTGCGCGGCCGATGGTACGGAGGGGCTCGCGCTCGCCTGCGCGAGCACGTTCGATGTGGTCGTGGCGGACATGCGGCTTCCCGGAGTCGACGGGCTCGCGCTGTTTCGCCGTCTGCGGGAAGAGTCGCCGACCACCGACATGATTCTCATCACCGGGAATGCGGCGGTCGCGGACGCGGTGGCGGTTCTGAAGGAAGGGGCCTTCGACTATCTGACCAAGCCGATCCACCTCGACGAGCTGGTGATCCAGCTGAATCGGATCGCCTCCTTCCGGGCGCTGCGCCGTGAAATCGTGGAGGCGCGCGCCGAGTTGAAGCGTGCGCCCGCCCTCGAGCAGTTGATCGGCCATTCGCCGGAGATGCTCGCCGTCGTCAAACGGGCCGCGACCGTCGCTCACTGCGACGCGGCGGTTCTCATTTTGGGAGAGAGCGGGACGGGGAAGGAGCTGGTGGCGCACGCCCTTCACGAGGGGAGCGAGCGCCGGGGCAAGCCGTTCGTGGCCGTCAACTGCGCGGCCTTTCCCGACACTCTCATCGAGGCCGAGCTGTTCGGCCACGAACGAGGGGCGTTCACCGGCGCCACCCAGCGCCGGGAAGGACGCTTCAAGGCCGCGCACGGCGGGACTCTGTTCCTGGACGAGGTGGCGGAGCTCTCGACCGCCGCGCAGGCGAAGCTGCTTCGGGTGCTGCAGGAGGGGACCGTCGAGCCGCTCGGCAGCAACGTCTCGATCCAGGTCGACGTGCGGATCATCTCGGCGACCCATCAGAATCTGAAGTCGCGCGTCGCCACCGGACAGTTTCGCGAAGATCTCTACTACCGGATCAATACGATCGATCTGGCGATCCCTCCCCTGCGCGCTCGCTCGGGGGATCTCGCCGTCCTGGCGCGCCTTTTCATCCAGCGCTTCTCGGCAGGTCGACCGTCCACGCCGGAGATGAGCTGGCAGGCCTGGAACGTCCTCGCGTCCTACGGTTTCCCCGGCAACGTGCGAGAGCTCATGCACGCGATGGAGCACGCGGTGCTGCTTTCGCGCGGTGGAACCATCGAGGTCGAGCACCTTCCCGTTTCGATTCGAGGCGCGCGGCTTCCGGAGATAGAGACTCACGGGACGCAGATGGCGCCGCTCGGCGTCGCGCTCAAGGAGTTCGAACGGGACTATCTCGTGCGGGCGGTGTCGCAGTTCGGTGGGAAGAGAATCCAGATGGCCGAGTCGCTGGGGATCTCACGCAAGAATCTCTGGGAGAAGCTGCGGACGCACGGCATCGATCAGGGGGACGAGCCTACTGGGTTGACGGCGGCATGACGTCGTCGCCGTCATCGATGAGGTCGTGGAGCCGTTCGGCCGAGAGGCGGTGAGGCCGCTCGCGCGAAGCTCTCGCGCGGGCAGGGGAGGGGACGGCGGTGAGGAGCCGCGGCGTGATGCTCGGTGCAACGCTCGAGGCGGCAATGGCGGCGGCGGGGGGAGGCGCGGGCTGTTCACTCCGCTCCAGAAGCACGAACACGGGCGACGGCAGGTTGGGGACAAAGGACGCGACCTTCGCGCTGTAGCCGTCTCTGGTGAGGCGATAGTCGACAGGCGTGTCGCTGTATGGAATCTCGGCTGACAGCGGCGTCACGCCCAGGACGGAGCCGTCACTCCTCGAGACGGTGGCGCCAGCCGGATCGGAGCTGAAGTTCACCCGCACGGTGGCCGGTCTCTTGGGCGCCGCGGTCCGCGCGAAGAGCTGGGTCGCCTGCCCGCGAACGCCGCCGTTCGCGACGGCGACGAGCGCCAGCGCCGCGGCGGCGCCCAGAAAGAGCAATCCCCGGCGGCTCCGCGCGGGCCGCCTGTCGACGGGCTCGCCGACCTCTCCCACGAGCTGCGGCAGGTGCGGGTGATCGAGGGAGGCCTCTGGCGCCGGGATGAACCCTGCGGCGTGGAGCGGCCCGGACGGCTCACGTTCGACGGCCGGCGGCGGCGGGGAGAGCGCGCTCTCGGTGCTGAGGAGCACCTCCCGAAACTCTGCCATCGTCTGAAAGCGCGCGGCGGGATCCTTGGCCAGCGCCCGGCTGAGGATCGCCTCGAGCGCGATCGGGAGATCCGGAACGAACTTGCGCGCGGCCGGCGGCGGCAGCGAGATGTGCTTCGTCATCACCTCGCCATATCCCTCGCCGGCGAAGGGGACCTGGCCGGTCAAGAGCTCGAACAGGATGACGCCCAGGGAGTAGACGTCGGTCCTGTGGTCGAGCTCCGCTCGCCCCTCGCACTGCTCGGGCGACATGTAGTAGGGCGTCCCCATGACGATCCCCGCGTCGGTGGTGTAAGCCGGGACAGCGCCACTCGTCCCGGTCAGCTTCGCCAGTCCGAAGTCGAGCACCTTCACGAAGTCCGGCCTGCCGTCCCGGGTGATGAGGAAGATGTTGTCGGGCTTGAGATCGCGGTGGATGACACCCTGTTCGTGCGAAGCGGCGAGGGCGTCGGCGATCTGGGCGACGATGTTCAGCGCCCGCGCCGGCGGCAACGCGATCTGTCGACCCCTCCCGTCGGAGAGCATCTCTCCGCTCAGGAACTCCATGATGAAGTAGAAGTCGCCCTCGGGCGTGCTGCCGAAGTCGTGGATGTCGATGATGTGATCGTGCCCGATTTGATTGACCGCGCGGGCCTCGTTCACGAAGCGTGAGACGATCTCCGGCGTGCGCGCGTAGTACGGGTGGATCGCCTTGAGCGCGACCTTGCTGCCGATGACCGGGTGCTCCGCGAGAAAGACCGTACCCATTCCGCCCTCGCCGAGCTTCGCGGTGACGTTGTAGTTACCTACGGTCTGACCTACGTCGATCATTGTCGCGTCGAATGCCCAGTGTTCAGCCGGTGGCTCTCGCCGAGAAGTACCCCGCCGGCGGGTTGCTCGTCCGGCCGACGCCTCGCTGAGCCTTCGCGGCCTCGAGGTCCAGGAGCTGTCGCTGGCCGTGAATCGCGCGGCCGACCTGGAGGATCTGGCGATAGAGGACCTGCCAGTCGTCGAAGTCGACCTGCAACCGACCGAGGTCACCGCTGATCTGCTCCAGCGCCTGCACGAGATTCTCGGCGCCGACGATCTGCGGCGGGGCCGTGTCATACGTCTTCCAGACCCGCCGGATTCGTTTCTCCAGGGCCTGGGCCTTCGGGTCGACGGTCTGCAGCCCTTCCGTATGGACGACCGACTCGGCGATGAGGCCATGGGCCCACGTCACGCTGTGGGCCTTGCCGCGCAGGAGCAGCCCGCTCGGGTAGAGCGAGAGCTCGAGATCGGGTGAAACGAAATGCTCGAGCTGCGTCGGGACGTAGGACCGAAAGGCGTCACCGCCCAGCCAGGTCAGAATCCGGATCGGCGCCGCCACCCACCAGCCGGGTGCGGCGGGGTGCAACGAAAACCCGTGCCGGTTGAGGACATCGCAGATGGTGTCGGCCACCTGGTGGTACGCCGACTCGTTCGTGACGAGCGGGATGTCGGCGCTCTTTCGGCGGCGCAGGATCGCCGCCAACCGCATCACCGGGACCGACACGAACATGACCACAAAGGCAGCGGCCAACCCGACCGTGATGGGAAAACCGCGCAGCACAGCCAGGAGGCGCGACTCACTGCGGCCGGAGGGGGAATCCTTCGTGGAATCTTCGCGGAATCCTTCGTGGGCGCCTTCGCGGCCACCGCGATCCCGACGCCGAACGGGATGAGCAGGGCCAACGTCATCCACACGATCCGGACGGTCCAGGCTGGCACCGCGTGCGGGATCGGCACGAACGCCAGCAGGAGGGCGGCGAGCTTGGGCGCCGCGATTCCGACGAGCAGCACCGGCCAGGCGACCGCCGCTGCCACCATGACCGAGAGGAAGGTCTGCTCGCGCGCGGTGGTCTGCCCGAAGAGCGCCCGGACCGCCCAGCCGAAGAGGGCGTTGAGGATCTTCCCCGCGGACTTGCTGATGAGCGCGAATAGCGCTTGAAGCAACGCCATGCACGGAAATTAGGCTTGGTTTCGGGGATAGATAGGGCGACGACCGATTTCGTCGTTCGATTGTGCGGCCGAGCGGTGCGGCGTCACCGCTTGGAGGCGACGAGAGGCGTGGTCCATCGCTCGACACCAGCCGCGTCGTCGATGCTCCGTTCGATGGCGGTCATCGTCGGCGGCGCCAGGCCGCAAGCGTCATCGTGCAGGACCGTCTTGGCGGCCGCGCCGGGGCGGTAGTCGAGGATCACCAGGTGCGCCTTGTCCATCGCGTCCGGGCAGACGCAGCACTGCTCCGCGCTGTCGAGAAAGTCCATCGCCTCGATCTGCGAGAGCAGCCCGTTGAGGCGCTCTGCCGACAGTTTCGCGGTCCGGTGGCCCAGCACCGCGACGTTGGCCTGCCCGTCATACGCCACCGTTCCGTCGAGAAAAATGGAGACCGAATAGACCGGACAGACGCCAGGCGGGCACCCGCCCCGGCGCATCTGAATCAGAGCGTCTGGCCTGCTGGCCAGTTGCTCGGCTCCTTGGCCCGTCGCCGAAGCTCGGTTGCACGCGCAGCCGATCGCGACGCTCGCCATCGTTGCCGCCATGGCCACCATGGCTACCCTGGCCGCAATCATCACCCTCGGTCCCATCCCGATCCTCGCCGTCGTCATGTTCGACAATTCCCTTGCCTAACGTAGTAACGATTCCGGGTTCTCAGCCGGCGTTCCTTGTCGACGTAAGGATGAGGCTTAGCTTCGGCCTTCGGTGAGACAGACCAGGCCCGGAAAACCTTATCCCCTCGGCGCCACCTTCGACGGGCGCGGCGTGAACTTCGCGGTCTTCTCCCGGGTGGCGACCCGGGTGGAGGTCTGCCTCTACGACCCCGCCGATCCCCAGCGCGAGATCGACCGCTGCAATCTGCCCGAGGTCTCGGAGAACGTCTGGCACGGCTACGTCGCCGACCTCCGGCCGGGGGCGCTCTATGGGCTGCGCGTTCACGGGCCCTACGACCCGGCCCAGGGACAGCGCTGCAACCCCAACAAGCTTCTCGTCGATCCCTACGCCAAGGCGGTCTGGGGAGAGATCGACTGGAAGCAACCGGTCACCGGCTACACGCCCGAACACGAGGAGGGCGACCTCTCCTTCGATACGGCCGACAGCGCCGCCGGGGTGCCGAAGGGTGTCATCGTAGATCCCGCGTTCGACTGGGGCGACGACCGCCCGCCCGAGACGCCCTGGCACCGCACCGTTCTCTACGAGACGCACGTGCGCGGCTTCACCAAGCTGCATCCCGACGTTCCGGAGGAGCTGCGCGGCTCTTATGCCGGGCTCGCCCATCCGTCGGTCATCAAGCACCTCACGGAGCTCGGCGTGACGGCGGTGGAGCTGTTGCCGGTCCACGAATTCGCCGACGACGGATTCCTCGAGAACAAATCGCTGCGCAACTACTGGGGCTACAGCACGCTCAATTACTTCTCGCCGGAGCAGCGCTACGCCAGCGATCAAAAGCCCGGCGCGCAGGTCGGCGAGTTCAAGGCGATGGTCAAGGCGCTGCACGCGGCCGGCCTCGAGGTGATCCTCGACGTGGTCTACAACCACACCTGCGAAGGCAATCACCAGGGTCCAACCGTGAGCTTTCGCGGGATCGACAACGCCACCTACTACTGGCTGATGCCGGAGGCGCGCTATTACCTCGACTTCAGCGGCACCGGCAACAGCCTGAACGCCTTCAATCCCCAGGTGGCGCGCCTCATCGCCGACTCGCTCCGCTACTGGGTGAGCGAGATGCACGTGGACGGCTTTCGCTTCGATCTCGCCAGCACGCTGGGACGCGTGCGGCGCGGCGAGTTCAGCCGCCAGGCGCCGATCTTTCAGATCATCACCCAGGACCCGGTCCTTTCGCGGGTGAAGCTGATCGCGGAGCCCTGGGACTGTGGCCTCGGCGGGTATCAGGTCGGGAACTTCCCGGCCCCGTTCCGGGAGTGGAACGGCAAGTTTCGCGACGCGCTCCGACGGTACTGGAAGGGCGACGAGAACCTGGCCTCCGAGGTCGGCTATCGCCTGACCGGGTCAGCCGATCTGTTCTTGGGCGAGCGGGGGCAGCCGCAGTCGAGCCTCAACTTCATCACCGCGCACGATGGGTTCACGTTGCACGATCTCGTCACCTACGGGTCGAAGCACAACGAGGCCAACGGCGAGAACAACCAAGACGGCGTGGACGACAATCAGTCGTGGAACCACGGGGCCGAGGGGGAGACCGACGATCCGGAGATCGTGGCGCTCCGCGATCGACAGGAGCGGAACATGCTGGCGACGCTGCTCCTGTCGCAGGGGGTGCCGATGCTGCTGGGCGGCGACGAGATGGGGCGCACCCAGCGCGGCAACAACAACGCCTATTGCCAGGACAACGAGCTGTCGTGGTTCGACTGGAAGCTCGACGACCGCCGCCGCGGCCTCTTGGAATTCACGCGGCGCATGATCGCGCTGCGGCAGCGCCACCCGGCGCTGCAGAACACGCGTTTTCTCGTCGGCGATCTCATCTGGGACTCGCAGTTCAAGGACCTCGCCTGGCTTCGGCCCGACGGGACGGAGATGGATCCCGAGGACTGGCAGAAGCCCTGGATCGCTTCGCTCGGACTGATGCTGGGCGGCGACGCCATCCGGATGACCAACGACGCCGGGGAGCGGATCGTCGGGGATGGGCTTCTCCTCTTCATGAACGCGCACCACGAGCCGATCACCTTCCAGTTCCCGTCGGAGGCGGGCGCGGGCTGGCTGTTCGAGGTGGACACGGCCGATCCGCAGAGACCGGCAGGCGGGGCCTGCACGGGCGAATATCAGGTCGGCCCGCGCGCGCTGGCCCTGTTCCGGCAGCCGCTGGCCGAGGCGCTCGTCCGCGACGCCGCCGCCGCGCCGGCCCGCGTGGCCCGCCGCGAGATGCAGCAGCGCCGCCGCCGCGCCGGCCTGGTGATCCCGCTGTTCTCGATCCGCTCCCCCACCCAGTGGGGCCTCGGTGAGATCGCCGACATCCCGAAGTTCGCGGACTGGGCCAGCCAGGCCGGCTTCTCGGTGCTGCAGCTCCTGCCGGTCAACGAGGTCTCCGGCGTCGACGCCAGCCCTTACGCGGCCCTGTCGGCGTTCGCGCTCGATCCGGTCTACCTGTCGCTGGAGGGGTGCGAGGACTTCCGGGCGGCCGGCGGGCGCGACGCCCTCTCGGAGGGGGCGCGCGCAAAGCTGGCCGAGCTGGCGGCGGCGCCCCTCGTCGACTGGACGGCGGCGCGGGAGCTCAAGAACGAGGGGATCACGCTCGCCTTCCGCCGGTTCCTGCGGGACGAATGGTCGCGCGATACGGCACGGGCGCGCCAGCTGACCGCCTTCATGACGGCGAATCGACACTGGCTGGACGACTATGCGCTCTTCAGCGTGTGGCACGCCCAGTTCGGCAGGGGCTGGTTCGACTGGCCGAGCGGCCCGCGCGATCGAAACCCGCACGCGCTCAACGGCGCGCGCCGGGAGCACCAGGACGCGATCCTGCGGATCAAGTGGACGCAGTGGCAGCTCGACCTTCAGTGGCGCAACGCGCGCCGCGGGGCGAGCGCCTTCGGCGTCGAGCTGATGGGCGACTTGCCCTTCGTCGTGGGCGTCGATTCGGCGGACGTCTGGTCGAACGGACGACTGTTTCGGATCGACCAGCACGTCGGCACGCCGCCCGACGAGTCGTCGGAGACGGGACAGGACTGGGGCCTGCCGGTCTACGATTGGGAGGCGTTCAAGGACGACGACTTCTCCTGGCTCAAGGCGCGGGCGATGCGCGCCGGCCAGCTCTACAGCCTTTACCGGGTCGACCACGCGCTCGGCTTTTATCGGACCTACTTTCGTTCGACCGACGGCAAACAGAGCGGCTTCACCCCGGCCGATGAGCGGGGGCAGGTCGCGCTGGGCGAGCGGATCATGCGGATCATGAGCCGCTGGGGTGAGGTGGTGGCGGAGGATCTCGGCGCGGTGCCGCCCTTCCTGCGACCGTCGCTGGACAAGATCGGCGTCCCTGGCTATCGCGTCCTGCGCTGGGAGCAGGAGGAGGACCGGTTCCGCGACCCCTCCAGCTGGCCCGCGCACTCGGTGGCCACCAACGCCACGCACGACACCGAGACCACGGCCGACTGGTACGACGCGCTGACGCCCGAGGAGCGAGAGAGGTTGAAGCGCGTCCCCGGGCTCGGCGACCTCGACATCGCCGCGCCGTTCAGCCAGAAGACGGCCGACCTCATCCTGCGCGTGCTCTACCGCTCGCCGTCGACGCTGGCGCTCACCCTGTTTCAAGACGCCCTTGGGGGCCGCGAGCGGATCAACACGCCGGGGACCGTGGGGGGGAACAACTGGCGCTTTCGCGCCGGGAAGACCGCGGACGAGCTGCTCGCCGATCGCGAGACCACCGAGCGTCTGGCCGCATTGGCCAAGGAGACCGGACGCTCCCCCACGAAACGCTCGTGAGCGGCGCCGCAGGCTGCTGTCTCTTGGCTTCGAGGATGCCGGCACTATGTTCTCTGCGGGGCTCAGCTTGCGGATGACGATCGGAATCGCCTTTCTGTTGTCGGTGGGATGCATCGCCGTTCTGGCCCGGGCCGCCTTGCGCTCGGGCGCCGCCACCCGACAGCCCTTCTTCCTGGGCGCGGGCGTCACGCTGTCGATCGCAGAGGTGAAGCAGCCACGTGGCGCGACCTCCAACGTCGTTCCCTTGCCGGTCACCCTGGCGAATCATGGGGCGGGCACGATCCGGGTGAAGTATCGTGACTTCTCGCTGACGGACGGCGCGGGCCAGCGTTCGATGGCCCTTCTCCCCTCGGAGCTCTTGTTCGAGAAGGTCTCCGCGCCCCTCTTGCCGGAGGGGGCCATCGCCAGCGGACAGAGCCGCTCGGGCAGTCTCTACTTCCATCTGCCAACGGCTTTCGTGCGCCCCATCGGGCTCCGGGTCGATTTGGAGGCGCCCGATGGGACGGCGCTCGGCCAGACCGTCGTCCCCTTGTGACCGAGAACGTCGCAAAGAATGCGGGATTGACTGGTCTTGCGCCTCTTGCGCGACGACGTCTTCGTTCCTAATTCCTAGGACAATGACGAACGTGATGTTGGTCGAGGACGAGGACGACGCGCGCGAGGTCCTCGCCACGGCGCTCGAAGAGGCTGGCTACAAGATCCTTCGTGCGGACAACGGCGCCGTCGCCTGGAGGCTGCTCCAGGAACACCAGGGTCGCTGCGACCTCATCCTTCTCGACTTGATGATGCCCACCATGAGCGGCTGGGATTTTCGCCGCAAGCAGCGGGAAGACACCCGCTTCTCGCAGATTCCGGTTCTGCTGATGTCCGCGGGGGCACACATTGCAACCGTCGCCAGCGAGCTCGGCGCCGCGGGTTACGTCTCGAAGCCGGTCGAGATTCCGGAGCTGTTACAGAGCATCCGAAAGCACTCGTCATGACGTTTGTCGACTCGCCGCAATCGAACTACACCGTCGGTGGCGCTGGCCACCTCTCGCAGGTCGGGCGCTACGAGCTGGGGCAGCTGTTGGGTGTCGGTGGAATGGCCGAGGTCTACAAGGCGACCCACACGTTGCCGGGCGGCGGTCGGCGGACCGTGGTGGTCAAGCGAATCTTGCCGGTCCTCTCGCACAACGCCGCATTCATGCGTCTGTTCGTGGCGGAGGCCCAGATCCTCGGGCTGCTTCACCATCCCAACGTCGTGCAGGCGTATGACTTCGGCGAATCGGACGGGACTCTGTTTCTGGTCCTCGAATACGTCGAGGGCCCGTCGGTGTCGACCGCCTTGTTGGGGCTTCGCGCCGCCGGTCAAAGGATGCCCCCCGTCGCGGCCGCCCACTTCGCGAGCGAGGTGTGCCGGGCGCTCGAGTATGTCCACACCCTGAAGGGCGGGGACGGCGAGGCGCTCAACATCATCCACCGCGACGTGACCCCGTCCAACATCGTCCTCACGACGGCCGGCGGAATAAAGCTCCTCGACTTCGGGGTGGCCAAGTACCGCGCGTCGCAAGCGCGCACGCTCGAGGGCACGATCAAGGGGAAGGCCGCGTATGTGGCGCCCGAGACGCTGGAGGGCAAACCGATCGACCACCGGGTCGACATCTTCTCCCTCGGGATCGTCCTGCACGAGATGTTGACGCTGCAGAGCCTGTTCGAATCGGAGAACCAGGCGCTGACCTTTCGGAAGATTCTGGAGCTGCCGATCGCGCCGCCCTCGCAGTCGCGCCCGGCCATCCCCCCGGAGCTCGACGCCATCGTGATGAAGGCGTTGGAGCGAGATCCGCAGCAGCGCTACGCCACGGCCAGCGCCATGGCCGACGATCTCGACCGCTTCCTGGCGGACAATGGCCTGCGCATGGACCATGTCGCCAGCTTCGTCCGGGGCCTGCACGAAAAATCGGCACGGGTCGACGCGCAGAGCACGGCGCCGCTCCGTCCACCGGCCGCCCCTCCCGCCCCGGAGCAGCCACCAAAACGGCCAGAAGCGAGGACCCGCTTCCTGGGCGGGCGTCTCGGTCGGCTGCTCTTCGGCGGTCCGCGAGCTCCCCGCAGCCAATGACAGAGCAAATGGCCGGAGAGGCCAGCGCGGCGAGCGCAAAGGCCGCGTGATCCCCCGCCTGCTAGGCAAGGCATCTCTGGGCAACCAGTGGATTAATACGCCAATGACCTAGCCTGAGGCCAGGGCCGTACCTAGGTTGTTTTCTGACAGTCAACAGACGCAGCCCCGTTGTCGCGGAGCCCGTCGGAAAGGACCCAATGCTCTTTTGGCTCGGTGTCATCTTGCTCATTGCCTGGATCACTGGATTCGGCGTTTTCCATGTCGCCTCGGCGGCCATTCACGTCCTGATCGTGCTGGCGCTCATCAGCATCGTTCTGCACTTCATTCGTGGACGAACGGTCACCTGACATGGCCAAGACCGTCGACGTGAACGCCGTCGAGATGCTCGAAGGCCAGCACCGTGAGGTCGAGGATCTGTTCGCCAAGCTCGAAAAGGCCGATCGCGGGGAGCGCAAACAGAAGCTCTTCACCCAGATCGCCGACAAGCTGGCCGTTCACGCCTCGATCGAGGAGGAGGCGTTCTATCCTGCGGTGAAGGCGAAGCGCACCGCGGACATCCTCCTGGAGTCGCTGGAGGAGCATCTGGGGATCAAGCGGGTCCTCGCCGACCTCATCGATCTCGATGCCAATGACGAGACCTTCGACGCGAAGACCAAGGTCCTGCAGGAACAGGTCGAGCATCACGTGGGGGAAGAGGAAGACGACCTCTTCCCCAAGGTGAAGAAGATCTTCGACGAGGAGACCTTGGTCGCGATCGCCCAGCAGATGGCCCTGCTTCAGGAGGAGCTGCTGGCGAAGGGCAATCCACGCCTGGCCGTCCCGGCCGAGACCGACGAAGCCGCGCCGCTCTGAGGCGCTCCTCCAACCGGCGGGATGCCGCCGCGCGAGCCCGTAACCCAGGGGCGGTCTGAACGGCGGTGGGGCTGCCGCTCGGACCGCCTCGATCTCAGGCATTCTGTGCGCGATGCCCCGCGCCAAGAGACCCGGGCTCCGATGCCTCTCGGCGTGCTGGTTCCTCACCTGGGCCGGCGTCTTGGGAGCGCCCGCGGTTCAAGCGCACCAACAGTCGGCGACGTTCGGTCAGATCGCCCGGGCGGGCAAGGCCGATGACGGCGGGGAGCTGATCAGCTGGCGCCTGCGTGTCCGGGTCAGCGATCTCAATCTCGCGTTGTCCGACGCGAACTGGCCCCGCCAACGTGCAGAGAGCTATCTGCGCAGCGGGCTGCACGTCGCGAGCGGCGCCGAGCCTTGCTCGCCGGCGGGCTCTACCCTGGCGTCCGATCCGTCGGAGACGGAACCGACACTGGTCTTCGTTCAGCGCTACCGATGCCCGGCGAGGGGCGGACCGCTTCGGTTTCGGTATGAGCTGTTTTTCGAGTCGGATCGCTTTCACCAGAGCTTCACCCGCCTCACCCTCGCTGCTGCCCCGGACGGGACCGCCAACGCCGCCGCGCTTTCGACCGTGGTGTTTCGGGAGGGTCTTCGGGAGATTGACTTCGGGCCTGACGAGGGACGCCCGGTCTGGCGGAGCGCCCTCGTCTATCTGCGCCTCGGCATCTTTCACATCCTGACCGGCTACGACCATCTCTCCTTCCTGATGGCGCTGCTGCTCGGGGCCGCCCTTTGCCGCCGGACGACCCCGCGATCGGACGCCGCGGCGGCGCCGGCCAGACAGGCGCTCCGGGGAACGGCGACGGTGATCAGCGCTTTCACGGTCGCGCATTCGATCACGCTCATTCTTCAGGTATTGCGACCGGGATGGATCTCCACCCGCTGGGTCGAACCGGCGATCGCGTTGTCGGTCGCCTACGTCGGCTTCGAGAACCTGGTTCCGCGATCGCCGCGCCACCGCTGGCTGTTGGTGTTCGGTTTTGGATTGATCCACGGTCTCGGATTTGCGTCCGTGCTCCAGGAAATCGGCCTCCCCCGCCGAGGGGTCGTGCTCTCGTTGCTGTCGTTCAACGTCGGGGTCGAGATCGGTCAGCTTCTGGTCCTGGCGATCACGTTCCCGCTCATTGTGGGCGCCGCGCGCCGGTCTCCGCGTCGGTTCGAACGTTGGGGCCTTCAGTTGGGATCGGCCGTGATCGCCACTTTCGGGACCGTCTGGCTGGTGGCTCGACTGGCTTCTCGCTGAATCAGCGAGAAAAGGACCGGCGCCACAGATCCGAAGTCCGCTTCCGGGTCTAGCAACAATGACTATCACCAGTACCCACACCGAAAAGGGCGTCGCGTGGCGACGAAAGGAACAGATGAAACGTACAACATTGATAATTGGAGCCGGTATTGCGCTCGTTGGCGGGGCCGTCGGTTTGAAGCTGAACGCCGCCGATCACAAGGACGGGCCGTCCGTGACCGCTGACCCAGCGGCCGATATCACTGATGTCTATGCCTGGATGTCCGCGGACAAGTCCAAGGTCGACCTGGTGATGGATGTCTATCCGAACGCTCCCACGGGCGCGATGTTTTCGAACCAGGTGTTGTACGTCTTTCATCTGAGCTCCTCCGCGACCTTCGGCGGCACGGCAACGTCGACCAACATCATCTGCGGCTTCGACACCGCGCAGACGATCACCTGCTGGGTCGGAAGCGGTGAGATGGTCACGGGCAACGCCAGCGTGACGACCGGGATCACCAGCGCCAGCGGGAAGACCAAGGTCTTCGCGGGCCTGCGGGACGATCCTTTCTTCTTCAACCTGACCGGGTTCAAGGCGACGGCCGCGGCGGTCACCACCGCTGCCCCCACGCTCACGCTCGACGGGTCGGGCTGCCCGACGCTCGACACCGCGACGTCGACGGCGCTCGTGACTCAGCTCGCTCAGGGGACGGCCGGTGCCGCGCCGGCCAATGACTTCGCGGGCCAGAACGTGCAGAGCATCGTCATCGAGGTGGACACGGCCCTCGTGACCCCCGGTGGAAAGTTCCTTGGCATCTGGGCCAGCACCAACCAGCGCGTCTAACTCCACCGCCCAGAAAAAGGAAATCGAACATGTCTATCAAATCGAAGATTCTGGCGGCGGTCATCGGCGCTCCGTTGCTGATGCTGGCGGCTTGCTCGAGCAGCAGCAACAGCTCCGACGGGGGAACCGGGGGCGCGACCGGCAGGGGCGGCGCGGCGGGCAATGTCGCCATGGGGGGCGCCGGTGGATCGGCAGGCGCGACGGGAACCGGTGGGGCCGGAGGTGCCAACAACGGCCCGCCGGCTCTCGGTACACAGATCGACCGGCTGGGACGGCCCGCCATCAACACGGCGATCACCGATCCGTTTGACGCCAGCGCAACCACGCACGGCTCCAAGCAGGACATGTACAACGCGTCGACGCTGGCCACGGCCAAGACCACCTTCGAGGCGGCCTTCGAGGCCAACCTGGCGATCCTCGACAGCCTGGACACGGTCTGTGGCAACCAGTTCGCCGCCGACAAGACCAAGACCGATGCCACGCGGTACAAGCCCCTGGCGGATGTGTTCCTCGACGATCAGCTCTACGTCGACACGAGCTCGGCGACCTGCACGACCTATTTGGGGGTCGAGGCCAACGCGACCGGCATCATCCCCAACACCGACTGCGGCGGACGGACCCTGACCGAGGATGTCATCGACGAGAGCTACTCCCTTCTCGCCATCGGGATGACCTCCGGGGTCACTGACGGTATCGGCGCCGATGACCATGCTGCGGCCCAGACCGCGACCTTCCCCTTCCTCGCGCCGCCGAACTGACCGTTCAGCGCAGGCTCGGGCATGACGATGACCGCCGTGATCGACACGATCTCTCTTCGGAGGCTCGCGTTGATCGCGGCGGTGCTCGTGGAGGGGTGCGGACGCGTCGCTCCACCGCCGGCCCCGGACCAGATCGCCTATCCGACGCTCAAGACGACCAGCGGCGAGATCGCCACCCACAACTTCCTCGCCGAGCTGGCTCAGGCCGAAAAGCAGCAGGCGGCGCAGCCAAGGGACCTGCGCCGCACCCGCGCCCTCGTCAATCGGCTGTTCGTGGAGGCCCAGTTTTTCGGAAAGCTCGCCGATTACGACCGGGCGGCCGCGCTGACGAGACAGGCCCTCGCGCTGGCGCCCCAGGACGGCGACGCCCACCTGCTGCGGGCCCACAGCCTGGCCGCGCTTCACGAGTTCGACGCCGCTCGCGCCGAGCTCGATCGGGCCGAGACCCTGAAAGCCGAGCCCGACGCCGTCGAGCATCAGCGGGTCAGCCTCTGGCAGGCGACGGGGGCCCTCGACGCCGCACTCACCCACCTCAGGAACTGGCGGCGAATATGGCCGAACTTTGCGACCTTCGGGGCCGAGGCTGGCGCGCTGGCGGACAAGCACGACTATCCGCACGCGGCCGTGCTTTTCATGGCGGCGCGGTCGCACTACGACGATGTGTCACCGTTTGCCGTCGCCTGGCTGGAATTTCAAGAAGGGCACATGTGGGAGAGCGCCGGTCGAGCAAATCGGGCGCGGCCCCTGTTTGAATCGGCTTTGGCTCGCCTCCCTGGGTATGCGGCGGCAGCCGGGCATCTGGCTCATCTGCTGGCGGCCTTCGGCGACCCGGAGGGGCTGGAGCGGGCCCGCCTGCTGCTCGAGTCGCTCGTCGCCCGAACGGACGACCCCGAATACGTCGGGCAGCTCGGCGCGCTCTACCGGCAGATGCACCGGACAGAAGAGGGCGACCGTTTGGTGAGGTCAGCGACGTCGGGATACGAGGCGCTCCTGGCGAGACACCCTGCCGCGTTCTGCGACCACGCCGCTCGGTTCTATCTTCACGTGGCCGGTGATCCCGATCGCGCGCTGGTCCTGGCGCGGAAAAACCTGGCCCTCCGCCAGACACCCGACGCGCGGGATCTCGTGACCGAGGCGGAACGCGCGACCACCGCGACGGCGTCGTTTTTACCTCGAGGCGAGGCTCAGAAGATCTCGCCGGCGGCGAAGTAGGCGCCCACCGGGGTCGCGTCGGGGGACCAGGCGATGTCCGCGCGCACGATGAAGGTCTGTCCCTCTTGCAGCCGCAGACCGCCGCCGAGGCCATATTTCAGCCCGAGCCCGGTGCCGTCGAGGGCCGGATTGCTCCGTCCGAGCTCGGTCCAGCTGCGGCCGCCGTCGGCGAACAGGGCCATGCCCAGAACCATCGGCTTGTGGCGGACCCTGAAATGAAGGAGCTCGCTGCGCGCCTCGAGGTTCCCGAACAGCTTCACCTTGCCGTAGTACCTCTGGGCCGGCACCCCGCGGATGGCCTTTGACCCTCCGATGGCGGGCGTCTCGTCGAAGCGGGCCAGCTCGTAGAACGGCGGATCGCCGAGCAAGGTGTCGCCGACGACTCGAAACAGCAAGGTGATGTTGGGGACGGGCGTGGTGTAGAACCGGGCCGTCACGTTCAAACGCTCGTAGGCGTAAGGCAGCGCGTTTCCCACCCGCGGGCTGAGCCGGAGCACGGCGGTGTGGAACTGTCCGCGGCGGGTCACCGTCTCGTTGTCGCGGGAGTCGTACTGGAGTCCCCCCTCCAGCAACTCCACTCCGTGCGGGGCGAAGCTTCCGATGAGCTCGCGGATCTCGGCCGAGGAGGAAGCCTGCGCGCGGGCGAGCAGGCCCCTCGGGGGGACCACCAGCCAGTTCTGCGTGTAGACGCTTCCGGCCAGCAGATAGAACCGCTTGTAGAAGCGGTAGCGCGCCTCGACGGAGAGGGTGGGGTGAATCCGCTGGTATTCGGTGTCCGCGATCGACACGCCCGGTGGCGGAAGCGGTGTCGCGTTTCCGATGCCATAGAACTTCAGCGTGCGTTCGTTGGTGAAGGCCGGCCGGATCTCCAGGCGCAGCCGCCGGCTGGAGGTCAGCTCGGGGAGCGTCCACAGGAGCGAGTAGTCCTGGTAGGGGGAGATGAGCTGGCCGTTGAGGGTGCTGAAGGTGATGAACGCCTCCGAGGTCAGCTTCCATCGATAGGGGCGATAGCGGGGATCCAGCCGCGCCAGATCGGCGACCTCACCGCCGCCAAATCCGACGTCGCTGTCGCCGCCGGCGATGGGGACGATGTTGAACTCCAGCGTGCGCGCCGGCGGCGGCGCGCCCGGCGGGTGAGCCTGCGGGGCAGCCGGCGCCTGCGCCGGAGCGGACGGGGGGGACGCCCCGGGCGCTTCGGGATCTGGTGGGACCGGGGGCGCACGGTCTGGTGAGCCGGCATCGAGACCGGCGTTGACGCCACCATCGGCCGATCCCCCCTGCGCCCAGGCCGGGGTCTGCGTCAGCACCAGCAAGAAGATCGCGGGTGACACGGCGCCGACCACGCGTATCGAGCCGCGCCGGGCGCGCAGCGGTGGGGGACAACGCGACGTTGTCAGGTCCGGCTCTCGACCGGCGCGGTTCGCACTGTCGACGCACGGCCGTGGCAAACGGTCGATTCGTTCTTGCTGCGGCCAGGGACGTCCACGGCCAGAAGCTAGGCCCGCTCCGGGCGAATGATAGGGCTTTACCTGATTGTTTGGTCGTGTTGCGCGCCTGGCATGGCTAGGTTACGTCCCATGAGCTCACTCGTATGGCTGGCAATCGTGGTGATCTTGGCGGTCGGCGTGGCCCTCACCGGCGGCGGGATCAAAGGCGCGAAGCCAGTGGGAGCGACCCGGCTCATGAGGTCGGCGCGCTTCTTCCTGATCGTGGGAATCCTGGTCTGCGGCGGCCTCGGCGTCATGGGCGCCCTTCGAAATTAGAGGCGCCGGCTGATCTCGGCGGCCATCGCGTCGATCGAGGCTTGACCGTCCGATTGGTCGGCTTCCACGACGGCGCGGGGCATTCCGTACACGACGCATGAGCCTTCGGCTTCCGTGAGGACGCGCCCGCCGGCCCGACGGATCGACGTCGCGCCGGCCAGGCCGTCGCTCCCCATCCCGGTGAGGACGACACCGAGGGCGGCGGGCCCCAGCGCCGCGGCGCTCTCGAACAGGAGATCGACCGACGGGCAAAACGGCGCCGTGAGGGGGCTGGAGTCGACCTGAGCGATGATTCGTTCCCCCAGCGATTTGACCCGGAGGTGAAGCCCGCCGCGCGCGATGGCGACGGTCCCCGGAGCAATCTCGGCCCCGTCGAAAGCCTCGAACACGCGCATCGGGCAGGTCTCGTCGAGCCGGCGGGCGAGCGTCTCCGTGTAGCCGGCTGGAATGTGAAGCGCGACGGCCACCGCCGCAGGAAAGCCGGCGGGGAGCGCGGCCAAGAGCCGGGTGAGCGCCGCGGGTCCACCGGTGGAGGTCCCGACCACCACCAGCCGAACGGCGCCCGCCGCTCGGGCCGGCTGGATGACCGGCGGCGCGGCAGCGGGAGGGCGCGGGTGCGCCGCCGCGGCCGCGACGACCTTGGCGACGAGCTCTTCGGACAGGTCGTAGAGCCGCTCGGTCGCCAGCGCCGTCGGCTTGTGGACGAGATCGACGGCTCCGCTCTGCAACGCCTCCACGCCCAGCGCGCTGTCGCTGTCGGAGATGCTGACGACCACGACGCGCGGCCCCCCTTCGGCCGGCAACGCGCGCAGCACGCCGAGCCCGTCGAGGTTCGGCATGACCAGATCCAGCGTCACCACGTCGGGCGCGAGCTCGGCGATCTTTTCCAGCGCCTCCAGCCCGTCGCGGGCGATGCCGACGACCTCCAGGAGCGGGCTCCGCGCCAGCGTCTCTCGAAGGACCTTGCGCGCGAACGCGGAGTCGTCGACGACCAGGACGCGAATCGGCGGGGCGGGGCTCATGGCGATTTCTTGTACAAGAAGACCCCGTTCTTTTCCTCGCAAATCAGCGACGAGCCAAAACGGAGGAGGGACTCGGAGACGCCGACGAAGAGGGCGCCGTTCGGCCTGAGCACCCCGCTCAACCGATCGATGATCCGGCGCGTGGTCGCGTCACTGAAGTAGATGAGGACGTTGCGACAGAGCACGACCTCGAAGGCTCCGAGCGCGGCGATCGCGGCGTCGTCCATCAGGTTGATCCGCCGCCACTCGATGGCCTTGGTGAGCCGCGGGCTGATGGCGACCCCCTTGTCGGTGACGTCGAGCCACTGCGCCGCGAAGCTGGGGATCTCCTGGCGCAGCGCGCGGCGCGAGAACCGACCCGAGCGTGCCCGCTCGAGGGCCTGGACGCTGACGTCGCTGGCGAGGAGATCGACCTGCTGGAGAATTCCACGGGCGGCGAGCAGCATCGCCACGGTGTGCGGCTCCTCGCCGGTCGAGCTGGCCGCGCACCAGATTCGCGGGCGCCGCCCCTCGTGCACCGCGGGCACGATGAAGTCGGCCACCATCGTCTCGAGCGCGCTCAGCTCCCGAAACAGGTAGGTCTCGTTCACGACCAGCGCTTCGATGAGGGCGTCGAGCTCGGCGGCGCCGCCCGGGTCGTAGCGAAGGAAGTAGTAGTAGTCGAGCAGCGACTCGAAGCCGGCCTCGACGGCCCTTCCCCCGATCTTGTCGGCGAAGACGGACATGTGCTCGACGCCAAAATGGAGGCCGGCGTGCTCGGCGATGAGCCCGGCGAGAATCGAGAAGACCTGGGGCGACAGCGGCAACTGCACAGGAACGCTCGTCAGCGGGAGAGCAACACCGAGCAGACACGGCGAACCTCGGGCTCTGGATCGTTCGTGGCGGCGACGCGCAAGATCTCCAGCGCGTCCGGTTGGCCCAGCCCCGCCAGCGTGGTGGCCGCCGCCTTGCGGGCCCGGCTGTTCGCGCTGGTCATCGTCCCCAGGAGCGCCGCCGACGCGTCGGGGCGTCGCATGCGCGCCAGGGCCGAGGTGAGCGCTCCGGCGGTCTCGTCATCGGCCGTCTCGAGCGCGGCGGAGAGGCCCGGAACCCGCCCTTCGAGGTGGACCGACAGCGCGGCGACGATCTGCTCCCGGGCGGGGGAACGGGCCAACAGATTTGCCAGCTCCAGCGTGGCGGCGGTGCCCGGAACCGCCGAGAGGAGCCCGATGGCCACGGTGCTCACCCCGGCGTCGGGATCGACCGCGCTGTCGGCCAGGGCGCGCAGAGCGTCCGGCGACCTGAACCCCGCGACGGCCGACAGCGCGACGAGCCGGGTCGCCGGATCGGCGGCGGTCGTGGCGGCGAGCATGAGCGGCACCGACTCGACCCGGTGCGCAACGCCGAGACCGACCAGCGCCGCCCGCTGGACGTCGGGCTCGGCGTCGGAGGCGGCCGCCTCGAGCGCGCGCAGCGCCGATTCGCTCTTCAAATAGGCGAGCGCCTCGACGGCCGCCACGCGCACCTGGCCGGCCGGGTCTGCCAGCAGCCGTCCGATCGCCTCGGCCGCCGGTTCGAAGGCCAACCTTCCGAGCGCCTGGCAGGCGTAATAGCGGGTCCAGGGATCGGGATCCCCGAGTCCCCGCAGGAGGTAGGCGCTGACCCGCATGTCGCCGACGCACTGACCGAGGGCCCGCATGGCCGCCGCGCGCGTCCGTTCGGCAGGGCTCTTGGCAGCCGCCATCAGCGCCTCGAGGGCGCGGGGGCTCTCGAAGACCGGCAGACCCTGGATCGCCGCCTCGCGGACCCGCTCGTCGGGATCATCGAGCGCGCCGAGGATCGGACCGAGCGCGGTCTCGAAGCCGAAGTAGGCCAGGATGCGCACCGTCGCGCGCCGCACGCGTGCCTCGGGGGATCGCATCGCCGCCAGCGTCAGCCGCTCGGTCTCCCGTCCCCCCAGCGCCTGAATGGCACCCAAGGCCGCGAACGCGACGCCGGGGTGGGGATCCGCCAGCAACGGAAACAGCGCGGACACCGCCCCGGTCGCGCCCATCCGCCCGAGCGCCTCGCAAGCCAGTGACCGCACGTCGGGATCTGGGTCGGCGAGGCAGGCCACCACGTCGCCCTCGGCCCTGGCGTGTGACACCAGCGGCAGCAACGCGCGCTTCACCCCGCCGCCGCGGATTTCCCGCAGGATCTGCAGGTCGGCCTCGGGGCCGATGCGCCTCAGCGCGCTCGACGCCGCCTCGACCACTTCGTCCGGGCCGTCGAGGAGAGCGGTCAGGGCGGGCACCGTCGAGACGTCCCGGAGAATCGCCAGGACGAAGCAGAGGGCGGCCTTCTCGGCCGCATCCCCCTCGGACAGCGCGCGCACGATCTGCCGGACGGTCCCCGCGCTGTGCGCCTCGGCGATCGCCTCCTCGATCCGCTCACCGCTCCCGAAGTGCTCGGCGTTCCGCTGACGCAGCTCATTGAGCGCCAGGGCGGCCACCCGGACGATGGCCCCGACGCCGCGGCCCACGAGGGCCATCAGCGGCGCCACGGCGGCGCGATCTCCGGTCCGGCCCAGCGCCCGCGCCGCCTCGGCGGCGTACGGCGCTTCATCGAGCAGCGCGGTCAGCGGCGCGACGGCGCGCGGGTCGCCGCTGCGGCCGAGGACGTCGATGGCCGGGAAGGTCCGGAAGAAGTTTCCGCTCCTGACCGCCTCGACCAGGGAGTCGACCGCCGCCCGTCCGCCGACCCGACCGAGGGCCTCGATGGCCGCCACGGCGACGTTGTCGTCCTGGTGGTGGATGAGCGCCGCCAGCGTCGGCAGCGCGCTCCGCGAGCGCCGTCGACCCAAGATCTGCGCCACGTCGGCGACGATCGCCGGATCGGGATCGCCGACCATCGCGGTCAGGGTGGCGTCGACCTCCGCGTCCAGCGCGGCGAGGGCATCGACGGTGGCGGCGATCCGGGCTTCGTTGTCGCGGCGCTCGCGCAGGGCCCGGCAGAGCGGGGCGACGACGGCGCCGCCTCCGGCCGCCAGCCCGGCCACCACGGCGCGCCGCACCGTCCAGCTCGGATCGTCCAGCAGGTCGAGGAGCGGCGCGACGCCCTCCGCACCATCGGCGACGAGCCGCTCGATGCGTTCGAGGCGCTGGCGTTCTTCCGGCGAGAACGCGAACCGATCGGCCGTGGTCATGCCTGGTCGGTCGACCGCGCGGCCGCCGTCTCCTGCCCGCGCGCGCGCAGCGACGCCAGGGCAGCGGTCACGCTCTCCATCGCTGCCGCCTGTTTTTCGTTGGCGCTCCGGATCCTTCCGATCCCGGCCACCACGGAGGTCACGTCGCCGCTGATGACGACCGCGGTCTTCGCCTGCTGCGCCACGGTGCTGACGATGGTCCGCGTGTTCGCTCGGATGTCGGAGACGGCCTTGTTGATCTGCTCGCTGGCTGCGGCCTGCTCCGAGGTGACCCGGGCGATGGTCGCCACGCCGCTCCCTTGCTTCGCCGCCGCGTTGGCCAACGTCGCCAGCGCCTCGGCCTGCTCGGCCACGGCGCGCGCGGTCTGTTTGGACAGCTTCCGGACGTCGTCGCCGGAGGCCGAAAGCGCGGTCACGGCCTTGGCCTGCTCGGAGGTCGCCTTGGTGACCTCCGCGGCCAACTTCGCGACCTGCCGCGCCGCGATCTCGATCTGACCGAGCGCCCGCGCCTGCTCGCCGACGCCCTTGGCGTTCTGAACGGCGGCCTGCTTGAGGCTCTCGATGACCGTGGCCACCTCGGCGGAGCCGCGCGCCTGTTCGGTCAGCGCCACGCCCATGCGCTGGGAGGAGGCCGTCACGTCGCTGGCCAGTTTGCTGAGCGCGGAGAGCGTCCGCGTCTGTTCGGCCATGGCGGCCGTGGTCTGCTGCGCGAGCGTCCGCATCCGCACCGACGCCTTGGCGAGCTGTCCCGCCCCGGTCGCCTGCTCGTCGGCGGCGCGCGAGACCTTCTTCACGTTGGTCGCGAGCTGGGTGGTGTCCTTGACGGCGGCCCGCAGCGCCCGCGCCTGCTCCCCGGTCGCCTCCTTGGTCTGCTTGGCCATCCGGCGCATCTCGGCCGCCGCCTGGCTCATGCTCTGGCTGGCGGTCACCTGCTCCCCCGCCGCCCGCGCGATCGCCTTGCTCTCCTCGCTGACGCGCGCGGTGCTCTGGGAGAGCGCCTGGACGGCCTGCGTCTGCTCGCTGCTGGCGCGCTCGATCTCCCCCACGCCGCGGCCGACCGATTCGATTCCATCCAGGATCGAGGCCAGGGCCTTCTCGGCGTCTCCGGCCAGGCGCGTCCCCTCGTCGGCCACCTTGAGGCCGTCGTTGGAGGCCATCACGGCGTCGCGGGCCGTCCCCTGCAGGCCGCGCACGATCTTGGCGATGTCGGCGCTGGCGGCCGCGGCGCGATCGGACAGCGCGCGGATCTCCTCGGCGACCACGGCGAATCCCCGTCCGTGCTCTCCGGCGCGCGCCGCCTCGATGCTGGCGTTCAGCGACAGGAGGTTCGTGCGATCGGCGATGAGGTTGATCGTCTGCACGATGTCGCCGATCTCCTCCGTCCGCTTGCCCATCTCCTTGATGACCGAGGACGACTCCTGCATCGCCTGGCGAATGCCGCCCATACCCGCGATCGAGCGGCCCACCACCGCGCCGCCGTTGCGGGCCGCCGAGGTCACCTCGTCGGCCGTGCGCCGGGCGGCCGAGACCAGCTCGACGATCCGCCGGTTGGTCCCCTCGGCCTGGGTCGAGGTGGTGGCGCTGTTGGCGGCCAGCTGGCTGATCTGTTCCGCCGAGCGGGCCACGGCGGTCACCGAGCGGGTGAGCTGCTCGATCCCGGCGGCGTTCGACTCGATCACCGCGGCGTTCTTCTCGGCGGTGGCCGCCACCTCCTCGACGGACGACGCCAGCTCGGTCACGATGCTGGAGGCGCTCGCCACGCCCCCCTCGAGCTCCTTGACCTGCTCGGCCACGCTCCGGGCCGTGCGGGAGATCTCCTCGGCCGTCGCGGAGGTCTCCTCGATGGCGGTGGCCATCTCGGCTCCGTCCTTGGCGACCCGATCGATGGAGGCCGTCGCGTCGACCATCGCCGCCGTCATCGCGGCGATCCGCTCGCCGACCCCGCCGGCGTCGGTGCTCAGCTTGGCCACGCCCTTGGCGATCCCGCCGACGGTGGCCGTCATCTGCTCGATCGCCGCTGGCGGTCCCCTGCCCGCGCTCGGCGACGTCCTTGATGCTCGCGCTGGTCTCGACGGCGGCCGCCAGCAGCTCCTCGCTGGCGGCGGCCAGATCCTCGGCGTTGGCGCCCACGCCCTTGATCGACCGCGCCGCCTCCTCCAACGTCGCCGCGGTCGAGTCGATCGCCGAGGCCAGAGCGTCGCCGTCCTTCTTCACGCCGGCGACCGACGAAGCCACCTCGCGCAGGCCGGCGCCGGTCGACTCCTGTCCCAGCTGGATCTCTTTGGCGGTCTCCGCCACGTGGGCCTGCGCGCGGGCCAGCGACTGGACCGCGGTCGCGCTCTCTTCGATCCCCGCGGCCAGCGACTCGAGCGAGGCGCGAATCTCCTCGCTGCCGGCGGCCTGCTCGTTGCCGCTCGCCGCGAGCCGGGCGGCGGCCTCCTCGATCGTCTGGGCCTCGGTGGCGGTCTCTCGCAGGCTCCGGGTCGTGCCGTTCGAGCTGGCGAGCGCCTCGTCCAGGCTGAACTGCCGGTTTCCGTTCGGGCCCGCTGCCTTGCTGCTATTCGCCATGTCTCTGCTCCCCGCCGATCACCTTCGCGAGATCGACCAACATCAATAAACGTGTCCCCACCTGTGCCACCGCCTTGACCATCCCCTCGGTCTGCTGCGCGACCACCGAGGGCGGAGGCTGGAATTCACTCGCCGGAATCTTGAGCACCTCGCGCGCGCTGTCGACCAGCAGGCCGACCGTCCGTTCTCCGATGCTCGTCACCACGACGCGCGAGTCCATCGTCGGGGTGATCGCCGGGAGCCCGAAGATGACGCGCAGATCGACCACCGGGACGACCCGCCCGCGGATCTGGACCAGGCCGGCGACCTCGCTCGCCGCGCCGGGGACCTTGGTGGCGCCCGCGAAGGACTCCATCTGCAAGACGTCCGCGGCGGAGACGACGTAGTTCGATTCGGCGACGCGGCAGAGGACGTGCAGATCGTTCATGACGGCGCCCCGCGCGCGGCGACGAAGAGGCTGTCTCCCAGGGCCGCCAGGTCGAGGACCAGCGTCGGACGTCCGTCGCCGAGATCGGTCGTCCCGGAGACGCCCGTCACCTGGACGAGCGCGTCCTCGAGCGGACGCACGACCACCTCTTGCTGGCCCAGCATGCGATCGACGGCGAACGCGAACGGCTCGCCGTTGCGCCGCACGATGATCGCCTTCTTCAACGAGCCGTCCGAGACCGGCAGGCCGAGGAGGTCGTCGAGCGCCAGGACCGGGACGGCCTGGCCACGTCGTTCGATCATGTCGCTCGCCCGGGGGGCGCGCCGGCGATCGGGCTCTCCCCGGGACGCCTTGCGGCGATCGGGGCCACGGACCGTCTTGGTCAGGTCGATCTCCTCGGATCTCCTCGACCGTCGAGACCGGAACGACGAAGGTCTCTCCGCCGCACACGAAGGAGAACGCGTCGACGATCGTGATGCTGAGCGGAATGTGCAAGGTGAAGGTCGTTCCTTGGCCCGGGGTGGTCGCCAGCGACAGCTCGCCGCGGAGATCGTCGACGGCGATCCGCTTGACGACCTCCATCCCCACGCCCCGTCCGCTGGTGGTGGTCACCTCGGTCTTGGTCGAGAGGCCCGGACGCGCCAGGAGATCCAGCAGGGCTTCGGGCGTGGCCGGCACCGGCACGCCCGCGCGGGCCGCCACTGCCGCCGCGTCGACGCCGCGGCCATCATCGGAGATCGTCAGCTCGAGCTGATTGTTCGAGCGCTCGAAGCAGGCGACGCTCACCAGCCCCACCTCCGGTTTGCCGGCGGCCCGGCGCTCTTCAGGCGTCTCGAGGGCGTGGTCGACCGCGTTGCGCACCAGGTGCACGATCGCCGGAAAGATCCGCTCCGCCACCGCCTTGTCGAGCTCGGCGTGACCGGTCGCGACCTCCAGGCGGGCCGCCTTGCCGGTGGCGCGGCTCAACCCGCGGACGATGAGCGGAACCCGCTCGAGGAGCTCGGCGACGGAGACCATCCGCGCGCGCATGATCGCCGCGCGCAGATCCCGAAGGTGCCGCGCGTTCTCGCCGATCACCTGCGCCAGCGCGCGCACGTCGGCGCCCGACGCGCGCAGCGCCGCCGCGGCCCGGCTCAAGCGGAACTGCGTGACCACCAGCGCCGAGAGCTTCTCCAGCGCGTCGTCGAGGCGCTTGACCTCCACGCGGACGAAGCCGCTTCGCCCGAGCTCGCCGTCAAACAGCTCCTCTGCCGAGGCCGCCCGTCGACCTCTGCCACCGGGGACGGGTCGTCGAGTCGAACGGGGACCAGGGCGTCCGGCGGTGGTGGCAGCCGCCTCCGCGATGACCTCGTCCGGGCCCGCGGCAAGAACGATCAGGGCGAACGCCAGTCCGGCGGGAGCGTCGGGCGTGGCGGGGAGAGACTGCGGCACCACCTTGACGATCTCGGCGACCGCCGCCACCCGCTCGCGCACCGAGGTGATGTTCATCCCGGCGGCGGCTCGCTCGGGCGTCGGCAAGAACTGCACGACCAGCGCGCGTTGACCGGCCTCGAGTCCCTGAACCAGCTGCTGGCGCTCGGCGGCGCTCAGCTTCACCCAAAGCTCGGCGGCCAGAGACGTCGAGGCCGACGAGCCCCCCTGGTCTCCCGTCACCTGCCGGAGATCGGCCAGGTTGTTCAGCAGCGCTTGCGGCGCGATGGGCACCGGCTTCTTCTTGGCCAGCGCGCGCACCCCCTGCTCGATCGCCCGGATGCCGGCGAGCAGCGGTTCGACCGAGCCGGGCGGCAACCTCCCGGCGGCGCGATCGGCGTCCCGCAGGACCGCCTCCATCGCATGGGCGACGTCGACGATCGGCTCGACGCCCACCATCGCCGCCAGCCCCTTCAGGGTGTGAAGCGAGCGAAACAGGTCGCGCACCTGCCGCGGCGTCGGCTGCCCTTTGGCGGCCGCCTCCTCCACGGAAAGGAGGTTGGCGTTGGCCGAGGTGAGGTGCTCCTCCGCCTCGGCGATGAACCCGGCGATGAAGTCGGCCGCGTCGAAGCCGCCGCTCATGCGGAGACCCCTGGGCGGGCGCCGATCAAGGCGCGGACCTCGCCCAGGAGCGCTGCCGGAGAGAACGGCTTGGTCATGAAGCTGGTGGCGCCGGCGCCGAGCGCCCGGGTCCGCGAGCTGTCGTCCCCGCGGGTGGTGACGACCAGGATCGGCAGCTGCCGGAGCTTGTCCTGCCCGCGGATGAACTCGATCACCTCGTAGCCGCTGATGTCGGGCATGTTGAGGTCGAGGACGACCACGTCGAAACTCTGCAGCGACAGCTTCTCGAGCGCTTCCAGACCACTGCCCGCGTGCGCGAACGCCAGCCCCTCGTGTGCCCGAAGGCACGCGATGACCATTTCACGCATCACCTTGCTGTCGTCGACGATCAGCGCTTGAAGCACAACAGATCCAAGAAATCAGGAAGAGGGCTTGAACCCTAAGAATGCGACCTTAAAGTGTCAAGGTCCTGGAACCCGAAACTCGTTTCTAGTCTGTATCTCGTACAACTTCCAATCATCCCAATCGATCCCTTGCCGCTTGCCCTTGCCCTTGCCCTTGGCCAAACGAACAAACGTCTGGATCGTCGACGACAGCCCGCTCGACGCCGAGCGCGCCCGCCTCGTTCTCGCCAGCCAGTACGACGTGCAGATCTTCGGAGACGGTTCGGCCGTCCTCGAGCAGCTCTCGAGCCAACCACCACCGGACGTGCTGGTGCTCGACTGGGTGATGCCGGGAATCACGGGGATCGAGGTCTGCCGGTTCCTTCGTTCGTCGCACCGCCCCCAGCAGCAGCTCGCCATCTTGCTGCTGACGATGCAGACGCAGACGCAGCAGATCGTCGAAGGGCTGGAGGCGGGCGCGAACGACTACCTCGTCAAGCCGTACGCCGATCCCGAGCTGCGCGCGCGGGTCGACGCGCTCGTGCGTTCGAACAGCCTCCTCGAGCGCGCCCAGAAGGCCGAGGCCCGGGTGCTCGAGCTCCTGCAGCACTCGCCCGATCCGCTCATCAGCGTCGGCCAAGAAAACCGCATCACCTTCGTCAACGCCGAGGCGCAGCGCGTGCTGGGGCAGAGCGCGGAGGCGCTCACCTCCAAGACCCTCTCCGAGGTGCTCCCCACGATGCCGGTGGACGACGTCATCCCGTCCGCGCGCCTCGCCCGGCCGCTGTCCGACATCGAGATTGGCGATGAGGTCTTCTCGCCGAGCATTCGATCGTTGCCGACGGAGTCGGACGACGAGCTCACCATCGCCCTCCGCAACGTCACGGCGCGCCGGAAGAAGGAGGCGCGCCGGTTGGATTTCTACTCGATGATCGCCCACGACCTGCGCTCACCGCTGTCGGCCCTGTTGATGAGGACCGA
The DNA here is from genome assembly GCA_963819375.1 of uncultured Pseudomonadota bacterium. Lineage (GTDB taxonomy): Bacteria > Myxococcota_A > Polyangia > Fen-1088 > Fen-1088 > JADGRB01. The sequence continues at coordinate 106,522 of CAWFVU010000004.1, forward strand.
TCTCCTGCTGCGCGGACGCCGGGGCGTCCTGTCGGCCGAGATGATCGCCGACCTGCGGAAGATGGAAACCAACATGCGCAGCCTGGTGGCGCTCATCAACGACTTCCTGGATTTCGCGCGCATGGAGGAGGGGGCCCACAAGATGGAGCGCACCCGCTTCGACGTCGGTGCCCTCATCGCCGAGATCGTCGACGACTTCCGCCCCTTGATGGAGAGCACCCGTCAGGAGATCCGCATCGAGACGGCGCCGGAGATCTGCGTGCAGGGAGATCGTCGCCGGCTTCAGCAGGTGCTGACCAATCTGATCGCCAACGGGATCAAGTTCACGCCGGCCGGCGGGACCATCGTCATTCGCTCGATGCTCGTCGGGCTCTGGTGCGAGGTCCAGATCGAGGACGACGGTCCCGGCATCGAACCGGAGGTCCTGCCGCTCCTGTTTCAGCGCTACACCCGGGCTCCCAACCGTGCGCGGAACGCCGAGGGGACCGGCCTTGGCCTCCTGATCGTCCGCGAGATCGTCGAAGCGCACGGCGGAACGGTCGGCGTCGAGAGCACGCTCGGCAAAGGGAGCCGGTTCTGGTTCCGCGTTCCAGGCGTCGAGGCCGCGCAGTCAGCCCGCGCCGCGATCCCTTCAGCGCCGCCGCAGCTCTAGCTCGGCTTCGAGCTCGGCGATGCGCCGGTCGCGCATCGCCAGCGCGGTCTCCACGTCGGCGGCGTCGAAGCGGACAGGGATGTGTTGGGGGCAGTTCGCGTCCCAGGTCGCGACGCTGACGACGATCGCGCGCTCGGGGCGCCCTTCGTAGCCGGGCACCGCGAGCTTCGCCACCAGCGTCGGGTCATCTTCGATGATGCGCGCCTCGCCCCACACCTTCACGCGCTGGCGGTGGACGTAGTCGATGAGGAACAGGCAGACCTTGGCGTTCTCCGCCAGGTTTCCCATCGTGACGTACTGGCGATTGCCGCGGAAGTCAGCGAAGGCCAACGTCTGGTCGTCGAGGACGCGCAGAAACCCCTTGGGCCCGCCCCGGTGCTGGATGTAGGGCTGCCCGGCCGCGCTGGCCGTGGCCAGGAAGAAGCTGGTCTGCTCGCCGATGAACCCCGCCAGCTCGGGCGAGATCGTCGTCTCCCAGCCGTCGCCGGTCTCGAGTCGGGCGTAAGACTTGCGCGAGCCGAGGCGCGTCTGGACGGCCTTGACCGAATCGGAGAAGGCGACGTCGCTCGCCGGACGACCGAGGCGTGACATGCGGCTACGATGCCGGTCGGCGCGCGCGGATTCAGGCGTTGGTCTTGCGCGGCGGGTGCAACGTCTCGTGGCGCGCGCACATCTCCACGAAGGTCTGCAGGCGCCGGGCGCGCGTGTCGGGGCGTTTGGCCGTCTGGAGGCGGTAGAGGATCGCGTAGCGGTTCGCGCCGTCGAGCTTGTCGAAGAACGCCCGCGCCCTGGCGTCGCGCGCGAGCGCCTGCGCGAGATCGGGCGGGACGGTCGCCGCGCGCGCCCCGTCGTAGGCGCGGTCCCAGCGCCCGTCCTGCCTGGCGCGTTCGACCTCGGCCAGGCCGGGGGCCTCCATGGTGCCGGCCGCGATGAGCGCCTCGGCCTTCGCGCGGTTGATCTTCGACCATCCGCTGCGCGGCGCGCGCGGCGTGAATCGCTGCAGCCAGGCGCCGGCATCGAGCGCTCTCTTCTGGCCGTCGATCCACCCCCAGGCGAGCGCCACCTCGAGCGCCGTCGCGTAGGTCAGCGGCGTACGGGCGTTGGCCGACGTCTTGGCGAGGCGCAGGAAGACCCCGGTCGATCGCGCGTGGTGCGCGCGGAGCCACGCGCGCCAGGCGGCGGGCGTCGCCAGCGAAAGGACGGGTGTCGCGCCCGGGGAGGTCGTCATTCGGCCACGAGTTTGTGCTTCCCCGGGCGGCCAGCGCAAACGCGCGTCTGTCGTGGAGTGGTCGACGGCAGGCTCCGCAGTATTGCCCCGGAGGCGTCGGATACGGATTCCGCTGTCTAGGACGGGGGAAAAGCGCGGCTACCTTCCAGGCGTGGCGATTCTCAAGCGCTTCTGGCGTGGATGGGCAGTGAGCGCCCTCTTTGGTCAGACGACGAGGCGCGAGGGGCTCCTCCTTTCCGTGATCGTCGTGGCCGCCGTGGCCTGGCCGATTCTCCTGGCCGCCATCGTGGCCCCCAAGATCGCGGTGCAGATGATCGCCCTCGTCCCGCTCCCCGACTGGGTTCCGTCCTGGACCGTCCGGCTCGGCTGGATCGGCGTCGCGGTGTTGATTCCGCTCATCGTCGGTGTCGCCGTGTCGGTCAAGACACCCTCGGCGATGCGCCAGGGGCCGGCGGTCCTGCGTGTTCTGCGCGGCTTTCCCATCACCATCGGTCTGGCCAGCGCCTTCGCGATCATCTTTGTGTCCGTGCCGATCATGCGCGCCGCCGCCCTCGTGCGTCGAGAGAAGATCACCGACATCCCGCTCATCATGAGCGCCTCGGCCTATCACGAGGTCGCGGCCAAGATCTGCGAAGTCCTGAACCGCCAGGGCCTCTCGTTGCACTCGGCCGAGCCTGGCTGGTGGGTCTCCGCGCCGATGCGCCTGCTCACCTGGCTGGGCGGCGAGGCCCTGCGGTCGCACGTTCCGAGGCGCTTCGAGCACTTCGTGGCCCACGATCTCGCCCTGTCGCTCTACCCGAGCGGCCTCGTCCTGCGCGGGAAGGCGGCGCGGCTGACCTGGGCGCACGGGCTGGTCGCCGAGGCGGTCGTCCACACGGAGGGGCTACAGACGACCGACCCCAAGGCGCAGGCCCTGGAGCAGCGCCTCCGCCCGCTGTGGAGAAGCTACGACCTCGATCCCGTGCAGAGCGCGAGGAGCGTCGACGTGGCGCGGGAGCTCGACCGGGTCATCCGGGAGCTTCGGACCTTGCAGGTCGACTGGGACGACTGGCAGGTCCTCTACCGGCAGATCTTGCAGCTGGGGCGGGCCGCGCACGGCGAGCGCCAGCTCCTCGACGCCGAGCCACCGGCCCCCGCGCCGCAACCACATGCCGGCGAGTAACTGCCGCGGGCGAAGCTCGGCCCCGCCAGGAGAGCCGGGCACCTCCCAGGCTTTCCACGCTCAAGGAGCTGCGCTGGGCGGCTGTGCCGTGACCGACAGCAGCGCGACCAGAACCTTGGCTCGGTCGCCGAAGAGCCGAACATCCGGGACCTGCCGCCGCGCCTCTCGTTCGAGCTGATCGATCATCTGTGAGAGCTCGCGCCCATTTCGAGTGGCAGTGCCAAGGGCGGTCTGTCCGGTGTGCGAGCGCAGAAACGCCGCCACCTTTTCCATCGTGTGTCTTTGACCGGCTGCAATCTGACAATCCAGGTCGTCGACCATCTCCTGGATGACGCTGAGCTGCCGGTGAAAGAGAGATTTCCCATCGCCGTATCGCACGCTGACGGGGGGGCCCAGGTACTCGCTGTTGGGGACGAATGCGCTCACTGAGTCTTCTGTAGCTCCGGATTCGACAACCGCAAGTGTGGCAGCTCTGCCGTCTCGTCGTTCGGGATTGACTCAGGCAATGACGGTCCCCTGACTGGTCCGGTCGTCGGAGGGCTGTGGTCGAGCTTGGTCAAAGCTACCGGTCAGCGACGCGGAATTTACTCTTTCCGGTTCGGTCCGAAATCTGTCGGCAACGGGACCCTCCTTATCCTCGCCTGATGAAAGCTCATTCGTCGCTGGTCCTTGCCGCACTGTTCAGCTTGGGCGGTCTTGCTTCGGTCGTAGGGTGCAGCAAGGAGCCTGCCCCGCCGGCCGCCCCCGCCATGGCGCCCGCGCCGGCCGCGCCGGCACCGGCGCCGGCCAAGCCGCCGTTGCGGGTCGCATTCTCGGACTGGCCGGGCTGGACGGCCTTCGAGATCGGGATCCAGAAGGGCTGGTTCAAGGAAGCTGGAGTCGACGTCAAGTTCGATTGGTTCGAGTACGCGCCCTCGATGGACGCCTTCACCGCCGGCAAGGTCGACGCCGTCATGATGACGATGGGCGACGCCCTGGTCACCGGCGCGCCGGGCGCGCGGAGCGTCGCGATCCTGGTGACCGACTACAGCGCCGGCAACGACATGATCGTCGCCAAGAAGGGCATCGCCAATCTCAAGGCCCTGAAGGGGAAGAAGGTCGGTCTCGAGGTGGGGTTGGTGGAACACCTGATGCTGACCAAGGCGCTCGAGAAGAACGGCATGAAGATCACCGACGTCAAGCTGGTCAACGTGCCGACGCACGAGACGGCGCAGACGCTGGCTTCCGGGAGCGTCGAGGCCATCGGTGCCTGGCAACCGAACGCCGGACAGGCGCTCAAGGGGGCGGCTGGCTCGAAGGCGATCTTCACCAGCGCCGACCTGCCGGGCCTCATCTATGATCTCGTCTGCGTCAGCCCACAGAGCCTGGCCACGCGACGCGCCGACTGGGTCAACTTCGTGAAGGTCTGGAACCGCATCGTCACCTTCGTCAAGGATCCCGCAAACAAGGACGAGGCGGTGAAGATCATGGCCGGCCGCGCGGGTGTCCCGGCGGCGGAGTACGCGACTTACATGCCCGGGACGCGGTTCTTGACGCCCGCAGAGGCGCTCACCCGCTTCGAGCCGACCGACACGCTCACGTCGCTGCTCGGCAGCGGCAAGGTCGCCGACGACTTCAACGTCGCCAACAAGGTCTACGCCAAGCCGCAGCCGGTCGCGTCCTACATCGACGGTTCGCTCTCCAAGGAGGCGCTCGCCAAGTAGCCGGCCGGCCGGCGCGGGAGAAACCACAGTGGGCGCCATGCGCGGCTCCTGGACCAGGCCCTTGGCGGGGCTGTCGCCCCGGGCCAGCGGGAGGTTCTGGGCGGCCTCGTTCCTGGGGCCGCTGGCGCTCTGGTGCGCGGTCAGCTACCTGCCGTTCCTCTGGCACCCGATGGTGCGGGTCAGCGATCCGGGCGACAGCACCTGGTTGACCCCCGGCGAGCTGGTCGACAAGGCCGCGTTCGCCAGCGAGAACGGCGAGCTCGCCGGACGCCACGGGCGGGAGGCGGTGGGCCGACCGGCCAACCCGGTGTTTCTCCCGGCGCCGCACGAGGTGGCACGGGCGCTGGTGACCGGCTTCACCACGCCGCCGGCGCGGCCGGAGGAACCGTGGCTGCACCAGGCGCTGTGGCACAGCATCCAGGTCATCTTCTGGGGTTTTCTCTTCTCGTCGCTCATCGGCGTCCCGCTGGGGATCCTCTGCGGCGCGCTGCCTGCCGTCGGGCGACTGACCGAGCCGTTCATCGAGTTCTTTCGCTACCTGCCGGCGCCGGCGTTCGGCGCGCTGGCGGTGGCCGTGATGGGGATCGAGGACGCGCCCAAGGTGGCCATCATCTTCATCGGGACCTTCTTCCAGCAGGTCTTGATCATCGCCAACACGACCCGGCGGATCGATCCGGCGCTGCTGGAGGCGGCCGAGACGCTGGGGGCCTCGCGGCGCGCGCTCATCACCAAGGTGGTGCTGCCGGGGATCGTCGTCGACGTCTACAGCGACATGCGCGTGCTGCTCGGCTGGGCCTGGACCTACCTCATCGTCGCCGAGCTGATCGGCGTCAGCTCCGGGATCACCTACTTCATCAACCAGCAGGGGAAGTATCGCGCCTACGATCGGGTCTTCGCGTCGATCATCCTCATCGGCCTCATCGGGCTCGGCACCGACATCGTGCTGGCCTCGCTGGGGCGGCAGCTCTTTCCCTGGATGAAGACGGCGAAAGAGGGTTGGTTCTCGAAGACGGTGGCGCGCGTGCGCCGCGGCGGGCGGCAGGCCCCGCCCGCGGCAGCCGGTGGGCCGACGGCGGGCGGGGCCGCCGAGGAGGCCGCGGCATGAGCCCAGAAACGAATTCAGCCGAAGCGCTCGCCGTCCCGAGCTACCTCGATCAGTCGGCCGAGGTCTCCGCCCGGTTCGCGCGCATCAAGCAGCGCCCGGTGATCCTCGACGTCGCCGATCTCTCCAAGAGCTTCAGCGCGGCCGGCCGTCCGCCGACGGTGGCGCTCGATCGCGTCTCGTTCCAGGTCCACCGCCGCGAGCTGATGTGCGTGATCGGGCCGTCGGGCTGCGGCAAGTCGACGCTGGCCCGCCTGGTGGCGGGGCTGGAGGCGCCCACGGGCGGGGAGATGCTGCTCGACGGAAAGCCGATCCACGGCCCGGGACCCGACCGGGGGATGGTGTTCCAGAGCTACACGCTCTTCCCCTGGCTGACCGTGCTCAAGAACGTGATGTTCGGAATGGAGGTCGGCAGCGGGATGTCTCACGCCGAGGCCGAGCGGGACGCGCGCATGTGGCTGGAGGTGGTCGGTCTGACCAAGTTCGCCGAGGCCTATCCCCACCAGCTGTCGGGCGGGATGAAGCAGCGGGCGGCGATCGCGCGCGCGCTGGCCAACCGGCCGCGCATGCTGTTGATGGACGAGCCGTTCGGCGCGCTCGACGCGCAGACCCGCTGCCAGATGCAGTCGTACCTCTTGCAGATCTGGCGTCAGGTCGACATCACGATCCTCTTCATCACCCACGATCTCGACGAGGCGGTCTATCTTTCGGACCGGATCCTGATCCTGGACGCGCACCCCGGGCGCGTGCGCGAGGTGATGGAGGTGGCGGTTCCGCGGCCGCGCAGCGCCGAGCAGTTCCTCTCGCCGGCCTTCATCGCCGCGCGCCATCACCTGGAGGAGCTGATTCACCCGCGCGCGGCGCAGGCCGCTGATAAGTTGCCGGTCTTCCGGATGACAGTCGTGGGAGACGAAGTCGAATGAAACCTGAGTCGGTGACGAAAACGAAGGTCAGCTTGCGGGGCGGTCAGGCCTGGTCGGGGCGCCTGCGCCGAAATCAACGGCTGCGGCTGGTCGACGTCGAGGGGCGCGCCTGTGTCTCGGCGCTGTTTTACAACGCGGCCGATCCGCTGGAGCGCTACAACATGGCCGACACGTTGAAGGCGCAGTTCACCGCCTTCCTGACCGCCGGCCGGGTGCTCTACTCGGACATGGGGCGCGTGCTCGCCTCGGTCGTCGCGGACGACTGCGGCTGGCACGACACCATCTCGGGGCTGGGGGACGCCGCGGCGAACGCGGCCCGCTACGGCGCCGGGTCGTACCAGAAGTTGCGCAATGAGTGGCATCGCAACGCGCGCGACAATCTGCTCGTCGAGCTCGGCAAGCACGGGCTCGGCAAGCGCGACGTCGTGGCCAACGTGAACTTCTTCGTGCGGGTCGGCGTCGACGAGGCGGGCGGCCTCGGCTGGGTCGCCGGCAACTCGCGTCCCGGCGCGGCCGTCGAGCTGCGGTTCGAGATGGAGACACTGGTGGTCCTGTCGAACACGCCGCACCCGCTCGACCCCGGCAAGACCTACGGCCCGCCGCCCGTCGACTTGATGATCACCGACGGACCTCCGGCTTCGGCGGATGATCCCTGCCGGCTGTCACGCCCGGAAAACGGCCGCGGCTTCGCGTTGACGGCTGCCTATCTCGAAGAGATGGGGGAGGTGACCGCGTGAGCGCCCGTCTGGTGGAGAGCGCGCGCGATCCGGCGAAGGCCAACGTCGACGTCACGCTGCCGGCGGGCGAGGGGTGGACGCACGAGATCGGACCGGGCGACGTCTTCCGCATCGTCGACCTCCAGGGAAATCAGGCGGTCGACACGCTCTTCTTCAACAGCCGCGATCTCGACGAGCGCTACAGCGCGACCGAGACGATCCGTGGCCAGGCCCAGCTCTACCTCACCACCGGGACGCGCCTCATGTCGAGCGAGGGGCGCCCGCTCTTGACCATCGTCGCCGACACCTGCGGCCGACATGACACGCTGGGGGGCGCCTGCTCGGCGGAGAGCAACCAGGTGCGCTACGCCCTGGAGAAGAAGCACATGCACAACTGCCGCGACAGCTTTCTGCTGGCGCTGGCGCGGGCTGGGCGCGGGATGACCAAGCGCGATCTCCCCAGCAACATCAACTTCTTCATGAACGTGCCGGTCACGCCGGCGGGGGCGCTCACCTTCGAGGACGGCGTGTCGGGGCCGGGGCGCTACGTGGAGATGAGGGCCGAGACGCACGTGCTGGTGCTGATCTCGAACTGCCCGCAGCTCAACAACCCGTGCAACGGCTACGATCCGACGCCGGTGCGGCTGCTCGTCTGGAGGGCCGGCTAGCGGATGTTCAAGAAGGTCCTGGTCGCGAACCGAGGCGCGATCGCGCTGCGCATCTTCCGCACGCTCCGTCGCCTGGGCATCGGCTCGGTGGCGGTGCATTCGACCGCCGACGCGGGCGCGCTGTTCGTCGCCGCCGCCGACGAAGCGGTCGAGATCGGAGGGGCGGCACCGGCGGAGAGCTACCTCGACGCCGATCGGATCTTCGAGGCGGTGGCGCGCACGGGCGCCGAGGCGATTCACCCGGGCTACGGCTTTCTGGCCGAGAACCCCGAGCTGGCGGCGCGCTGCGAGCGGTCCGGCATCGTCTTCATCGGGCCGACGTCGGCGCAGATGCGGGCCTTCGGGCTCAAGCACACGGCGCGGGCGCTGGCGACCGAGGCGCGGCTGCCGCTCTTGCCGGGGACGGGCCTCCTCGCCGATCTCGCGGAGGCGCAGGCGGCGGCCGGCCGGATCGGTTTTCCGGTGATGCTCAAGAGCACGGCCGGCGGCGGCGGGATCGGGATGCGCCGCTGCGCGAACGCCGACGAGCTCGGCGCCGCGTTCGATTCGGTCGTGCGCCTCGGCGCCGCGCACTTCAAGGACAAGGGCGTCTACCTCGAGAAGCTGGTCGATCCCGCCCGCCACGTGGAGGTGCAGATCTTCGGCGACGGGGCTGGCCGCGTGCTGGCGCTCGGCCAGCGCGACTGTTCGCTCCAGCGCCGCAACCAGAAGGTCGTCGAGGAGACGCCGCCGCCGGGGCTCTCCGACGAGACGCGGGCCGGGCTCGACGACGCCGCCGTCCGCCTGGGCGCGGCCGCGCGCTATCGGTCGGCCGGGACGGTGGAGTTCGTCCTCGATCCGCGCGACCAGCGCTTCTACTTCCTGGAGGTGAACACCCGCATCCAGGTCGAGCACGGTGTTACCGAGGAGGTGACCGGCCTCGATCTCATCGAGTGGATGGTGCGGGTGGCGGCGGGCGAGCCGCTTCCCCTGAGCGTCGCGCCCGCGCCGCGCGGCGCCGCCATCCAGGCGCGGATCTACGCGGAGGATCCGGCGCGCGGGTTTCAGCCGAGCGTCGGCGTGTTGACCGAGGTCGCCTTCCCGCAGGCCGAATGGCTGCGCGTCGAGACCGGCGTCGACAGCGGCAGCGAGGTGACCCCCTACTACGACCCGCTGCTCGCGAAGGTGATCGCACGCGGCGCGACGCGCGCCGAGGCGCGGGCCCGCCTGGTCGAGGCGCTCGGTCGCTGCCGCCTGTCTGGCGTCGAGACCAACCGCGCCTATCTGATCGAGGCGCTCGACCTTCCCGCGTTCGTCGCCGGCAAGGTCTTCACCGGCCTCTTGGCGTCGGTCGACCACCGGCCGGCGAGCATCGAGGTGGTCGAGGGGGGCGCGCAGACCACGGTGCAGGACTGGCCGGGGCGGCTCGGCCTCTGGCACGTCGGCGTCCCGCCGTCGGGGCCGATGGACGCGCTCTCGTTTCGCCTCGCCAACCGGTTGGTGGGGAACGCCGAGGGGGCAGCCGCGCTGGAGTGCACGGCGGTCGGACCGACCTTGCGCTTTCACAGCCGAGCGGTCGTGGCGCTGACCGGCGCCGACATGGGCGCCACGCTCGATGGTGCGCCGATGGAGAGATTTCGCGCCGTCGAGATCCCCGCCGGTGCGTTGCTCCGCATGGGCCCCGTGCGCGGTCCGGGCAGCCGCGCCAGCCTGGCGATCCGCGGCGGCCTCGACGTCCCGGCCTATCTGGGCAGCCGCGCCACCTTCACGCTGGGTCTCTTCGGCGGCCACGGCGGCCGCGCGCTGCAGCCGGGCGACGTGCTGCGCCCTGGCGATTCATCCGCCGCGGCGCCGTCAACGGCACAGTCAACGGCTCCGTTGCCCCCCGCGCTCATCCCCGCGCTGACCGAGGCCTGGGAGATCGCGGTCATGCCCGGCCCGCACGCCGCGCCCGATTTCTTCGCCGAGGAAGACATCACCGCGCTCTACGCCACCGGCTGGCGCGTTCACCACAACTCCAGCCGCACGGGCGTGCGCCTCATCGGGCCGAAGCCGCGCTGGGCCCGCACCGACGGTGGCGAGGCGGGCCTGCATCCGTCGAACATCCACGACAACGCCTACGCGATCGGCACCATCGACTTCACGGGCGACATGCCGATCCTGCTGGGCCCGGACGGCCCCAGCCTGGGCGGCTTCGTCTGTCCCGCCACCATCATCGAGGCGGAGCTCTGGAAGATGGGCCAGCTCAAGGCGGGGGACGTCGTCCGCTTCGTGCCGGTCTCCCTGGACGAGGCGCGCCACCGGTCGCGCGTGCAGACGCGGGCGATCGAAACGCTCTCCGTGCCGCCCTCGGCGCCGCCCCCCCCGCCGACGAAACGCGCGACGCCCGCCGCCTCGCCTGGCTCGCCTGTCCTGTCGAGCGCCGCGGCCCGCGACGACCGCCCCGCCGTGGTGATCCGCCAGGACGGCGACGCCAATCTCTTGATCGAGTACGGCCCGCCGGTGCTCGATCTCGCGCTGCGCTTCCGGGTCCACGCGCTGCAGGAGGCGCTCGTGGCGCAGAAGGGGGCGGGGAAGCTGGCGGGCGTCGTCGACCTGACGCCCGGCATCCGCTCGCTGCAGATTCACTACGACGATCGCCGGCTGCCGCGCGAGCGGCTGCTCGCGCTCCTCGAGGAGGTCGAAGCGGCGCTCCCCGCCACCGACGAGATCGAGGTCGCCTCGCGCATCGTCCACCTGCCGCTGTCGTGGGACGATCCCGCCACGCAGCTGGCCATCCGCAAGTACACCCAGTCGGTGCGGCCCGACGCCCCCTGGTGTCCGAGCAACATCGAGTTCATCCGCCGCATCAACGGGCTCGACAGCATCGAAGACGTGCGGCGCATCGTCCACGAGGCGAGCTACCTCGTCCTCGGCCTCGGCGACGTCTACCTGGGCGCGCCGGTGGCGACGCCGCTCGATCCCCGCCACCGGCTGGTGACGACCAAGTACAATCCCGCCCGCACCTGGACGCCCGAGAACGCTGTTGGAATAGGCGGCGCCTATCTCTGCGTCTACGGCATGGAGGGGCCGGGCGGTTACCAGTTCGTCGGACGGACCTGTCAGATGTGGAACCGCTTCCACGAGACGGCTGCGTTTCCGGGCGAGAAGCGCTGGTTGCTGCGCTTCTTCGACCAGATCCGTTTCACGCCGATCGGCGAGCGCGAGCTGCTCGAGTTCCGCGCCGCTTTCCCGCGCGGCAACGTCGGCCTGCAGATCGAGGAGACGACCTTCCGCTTCGCCCAGTACCGGGCATTTCTCGACGAGAATCGGGCATCGATCGAGGCTTTTCGACTCAAGCAGCGGGCGGCCTTCGCCGAGGAGCGCGCCCGCTGGGCCCTGCTGCCGCCGCCGCCCGAGGAGCCGGATCCCCCCGCCGACAGCGCCGGCGAGGGTGAGGCCCTGCCCGCGGACGCCGTCCCGATCCGCGCCGCGATCACCGGCAGCGTCTGGGAGATCGCGGTGGCGCCTGGCGCGCACGTCGCCGCCGGCGAGCGCCTGATCGTCCTCGAGACGATGAAGATGGAGACGCCGGTGGTGGCGCCGGTCGCGGGAACCGTGACGACCATCTGCTGCGCGCGCGGCGGCCTGGTGCGCGCCGGGCAGACGCTGTTGGGGGTGCGCCCGGATGTGTGAGGGATGCCAGCGCGACCGGCGCGGCGAAATCGAACATGAGCTTTGGAACGCTCCGACGGCAAGGACGTCCGGGAGCTCGTCGACCGAAAAGCGCCTGTGCTACTGTGCGTGTGTGAGGATCATCACCAGGCTGCTCGTCGCCTGCGCGGCTGTCGCGCTGCTGCTGGCCTGCCTGAACGTCGATCCTCTCGGTACTGGCTTCTCCGGGGACGACAGCAATGACGACGTTCCGTCGTCGCTCGACATCTCCATCGTCCTGCCGGCGACTCAGCTCGAGCCGCTGCATGTGCCCTCGATCAGTGGGTCGGTGTTCTTCGAGCACCGGCCGCCCCCCTCGCGTCTGACCACGGCCGAGGTCTTCCGGCCGCCCCGCGTCCGCGCCTAGTCCCGGGTCACTTTAGCCGCGTCGTCCGTCGCTGTTGCGATGGGCTGGCGCCCGGTGGTGGTTGCGTGTGCGCACGTCCGCGCGGCCGCCGATCCGCAATCTCAGCGAGGAGACAGGTTCATGCATTTGCTACGGAAGAGCTTTGGATTCGTCACGTGTTCGTTGTTGTTGGCGGCCGCGCGGCCCATCGCCGCGGCGCCTCCCGCCCTGGAGACGCAGCCAAGAATCGGCGAGGCGCTGACGCTGGCGGAGGCGCTCGCGCGGGCCGAGGCCTCCAGCCCGCTGCTTCGCCGCGCGCGCGCCGAACGGCAGGCGGTCGCGGCGCGCGAGATCGGCGCGTCGCTGCTGCTCCCCAGCAACCCGGTCGTGTCGGGAGCGGCGGGGCCGCGGCGCGATCCTTCGGGCAACGGGCTCGAGTACCTGCTGCACGCCGAGCAGACGATCGAGATCGGCGGGCAACGCTCGGCGCGTCGCGCGGTCGTCAGCCGCGCGCTGCGCACCGCAGAGCTGCGCGAGCAGGTGGCGCGCGCCGAGACCATCGCGCGGGTGCGCGCCGCCTACGTCGGGGCGCAGCTGGCGCGGGCGCGGGTGGAGACGGAGGGGGCGCGCGAGGCGCTGGTCGCCAAGCTGCTCGACGCGGTCCAGAACCGGGTGCAGGGCGGGGCCTCCTCGGACGTCGATCTGGAGCTGGCCCGACTCGAGCGCGGGATCGCGCGGCGGGCGCGGGCCGACGCGGCGCTGGCGGCCACCGACGCGCTGGCCCGGTTGCGTCTGCTGATCGGTCTGCCGGCGGCGCGGCCCCTCACGCTCGAGGCGGCGGTCGTCGCGCCGACCTCGCGGGCGGCCGACCTGCAGGCGCTGATCGCGCAGGCCGAGAGCCATCGGGCCGAGCTGGCCGTCATCGGCGCTGGGCAAGACGAGATCGACGCCGACATCGTGCGCTTGCGGCGCGAGGCGATCCCCAGCCCCACCCTGTTCGTCGACCTCGAGCGCGATCTGCCGGGGCAGGTCTATCTCGGCGCGGGGCTGGCGGTGCCGATCCCGGTGTGGCGCCGCCAGCAGGGGGAGCTGGCGCTGGCGCGGGCCGAGCGCTCTCGCCTCGACGAGGAGCTGGCCCTGGCCGGGCGCGACGTGGCCCTCGAGGTGGAGCGGGCCTTCAACGCGGAGAGCGCGCAACGGCAGATGGCCGAGCTGCTCGACAGCGAGGTTCTCCCGTCGGCGGAGCGGGCGGTCACCTTGATGACAGAGGGGTGGCGCGCCGGAAAGTTCGATCTCTTCCGCCTCTTGCAGACCTCGCGCGACGCCAGCGAGGCGCGGCGGCTCTATCTCGAAACGCTGGGGCTCCTGTGGGACGCCACGATCAACCTCGATCGCGCGGTGGGTGCAGAATGACGACGCAAACGAAGATCCTCGTCGGTGTGGTCGGTGGCGGGTGTCTGCTGATCGGCCTCCTCGTCGGTCGCGGTCGGTCGAGCGCGCAGGCGGGCGCGCCGGTGGTCGAGACCCCGGTGACGACCGTTCGGCCCCTCGAGCTCGCGGCGCAGTCCCGCGAGAAGAACCCGGTCAAGGTCGCCTCTGCCGAGCTGGCCCGCATCGCGGGTGACATCCAGGTGGTCGGTACGGTGGCGTTCCACGAGGACCACTACGCGGTGGTCGGACCGCTGGTGGCCGGACGGATCTCCAAGCTGATGGCGGGGGTGGGCGATCAAATCCGCCGCGGCCAGATCCTGGCGGAGATCGAGAGCGCGGAGGTCGGGCAGGCGCGCGCCGATCTGGTCGCCGCCAAGGCGCGCGACTCCGCGGCGGACGCCAACCTGCACCGCGAGAGCGAGCTGGCGGACAAGCGGATCTCCTCGGAGCGCGAGCGCGAGCTGGCCCACGCCCAGTGGGTGACCGAGCAGGCTGGGGTGCGCGCGGCGACCATGCGGCTGCGCGCCATCGGCCTGTCGGCCGCCGACATCGACAGCCTCGAGCGGGGCGATCTGGCCGGACGGGTCCCCATCCGGGCGCCGATCGGCGGGACGGTGATCGAACGCAAGGTGACGCTGGGGCAGGCGGTCGAGCGCGCCACCGACGCCTTCAAGATCGCCGACACCTCGCGCGTCTGGGTGACGCTCGACCTCTACGAAAAGGATCTCTTTCGCGTTCACGTCGGGCAGGAGGTGGAGATCTGGACGGAGTCGCGGCCGGGGGAGTCCTTCCGCGGGAGGGTGGCCTTCATCGTCCCGGAGATCGATCAGGCCACCCGCACCGCCAAGGTCCGGCTGGAGTTCGCCAACCCGAAGGGGATGCTCGAAGCAGGGCAGCTGGTGACCGCCCGGATCGTCGCCGACGAGCGGCGCGACACCGCCGAGGTGCTGGCGGTCCCGCGCAGCGCCGTCGAGCAGATCGAAGGCAAGACGGTGGTGTTCGTGCAGACGGGCGAGGGCTTCGAGCGGCGCAACGTGCTGACCGGGACCTCCGGCGGCGCGCGGATCGAGATCCGGCAGGGGCTGGCGCTCGGCGAGCGGGTCGCGGTCGAAGGGGCGTTCCTTCTCAAGAGCGAGCTCCTCCGATGAGCCTCGCGCGCATCGTCGAGATCTCCGTCCGCCGGCGCGGCGTGGTGCTGGCGATCTGGGGCGCCATCTTCGCGGCGGCGCTGGCCTCGATTCCGCGTCTCTCCATCGACGCCGTACCCGACGTGACGAACACGCAGGTCGCCATCCTCACCAGCGCGCCGGGGCTGTCGCCGCTGGAGGTGGAGCAGTACCTCACCTTCCCGGTCGAGATGGCGATGAACGGCGATCCCGGGGCTCGACGAGATTCGTTCGATCAGCCGGACCGCGGTCTCCGCCGTGACGGTCATCTTCAAGGACGGAACCGACGGCTGGCTGGCGCGCCAGATGGTGAGCGAGCGGGTCAAGATCGCGGAGGCCGACATCCCGCCCGGCTACGGCCACCCGGAGCTCGGCCCCGTCTCCACGGGCCTGGGCGAGATCTACGAGTTCTATCTGGTCTCGAAGAAGCACACGCCGATGGAGCTGCGGACGATGCTCGACTGGGACGTGTCGATCAAGCTGCGCTCGGTCCCCGGCGTCGTCGAGGTCAACGGCATGGGGGGCGAGGCCAAGCAGTACCAGGTGGTGCTCGACCCCAAGCGGCTGGCCGGTTACCGGCTGTCGCTCGGCGACGTGCAGAGCATCCTCGAGCGCAACAACGCCGCCGTCGGCGGCGGCTACATCGAGAAGAACGGCGAGTCGTTCTCCATCCGCGCCGACGCCCAGTTCCACAGCATCGAGGAGATCGAGAACACCGTGGTGACCTCCGACGCCGACGGGACGCCGGTGCTGGTGAAGAACCTCGGCAGCGTCCGCATCGGCTCGGCGCTCCGCTTCGGCGCGGTGACCAAGCACGGCGACGGCGAGATCGTCAAGGCGACGGTCATGATGCTGACCGGCGCCAACTCTCGCGACGTCGTGCGCGGGGTCAAGGAGAAGCTGGCCGAGATCCAGAAAGAGCTGCCGGCGGGGGTGGAGATCCGCTCGTACTACGACCGCGCGGAGTTCATCGGCCGCATGCTCAAGACCGTCGGCATGAACCTGGCGGAGGGGGCGCTGCTGGTGGCGGTGGTGCTCTTTTTCACGCTGGGGAGCTTCCGCGGCGCGCTCATCGCCGCGCTGGCGATTCCGCTGGCGATGGGGATCGCGCTCATCGGGATGGTCCAGATCGGCATCACCGGCAACCTCATGTCGCTGGGGGCGATCGACTTCGGCCTGCTGGTCGACGGAGCGATCGTCATGCTGGAGGTGGCGCTCATCGAGATCGCCGTGCGCCGCGCCCAGAGCCGCGAGGACGTCTCCTACCTGGTCGCCCAGTCGATGGGGAAGGCGGCCCGACCGGTGGTCTTCTCGCTGCTCATCATTCTGCTCGTCTATCTGCCGCTCATGGCGCTCGAGGGGGTGGAGGGGCGGATGTTCAAGCCGATGGCGGTCACCGTCGCGCTGGCGCTCGGCGGCGCGCTGCTGTTCTCGCTGACCGCCTTCCCGGCGCTCGCCGCCGCGGTGCTCGGGCCCGTCAAGCCGCACGGCAAGCACGAGGGGCTGTTCGGCCGGGCGCGGCTGCGCTACGAGCGGCTGCTCGATCGGCTGTTGCCGCGCCCCAAGCTGGTGCTGGCCGTGGCGGCCACGGCGCTCATCGGGACGGCCGTGGTGGCGACGACGCTGGGGGCGGAGTTCGTCCCCCGGCTCGACGAGGGGGAGCTGTCGCTCGACGTCAAACGGCTCCCCTCGATCTCGATCACCGAGGCCCAGCGCCTCGGCGTGCAGGTGGAGGAGGTGCTCTCGCGTATCCCGGAGGTCAAGTCGGTCGTCACGCTCACCGGCCGCTCGGAGGTGGCGACCGATCCGGTCGGCCCCGACGAGACGGAGGTGATGGTCAAGCTGCGCCCGCGGGAAGAATGGTCGAGCGCCCACGATCTCGACGATCTCGGCGAGGTGATCAAGCAGCAGGTGGAGTCCCAGGTCCCGGCGACGTTCGTGTCGGTGTCGCAGCCGATCGAGGATCGCGTGAACCAGCTCCTGGCCGGCTCGCGCGCTGACGTCGTGATCAAGCTGTTCGGCCCCGATCTGGTCGTGCTCAAGAAGACGGCCGACGAGATCGGCAAGGTGGTGCGCGACGTCCCCGGGCGGGGCGACTGGCGCGTCCAGCGGGTGCTCGGCCTCCCTCTTCTCGAGGTGACGCCCGACCGGCAGCGGCTGGCGCGCTACGGGATGAGCGCCGACCGGGTGCTGGAGGTGGTCGAGGCCTCGCGGGTCGGCCGCTTCGCGGGGAAGATCTTCGAGGGGTCGCGCCGCTTCGACCTGATGCTGCTCCTGCCGCCGGCCACGCTCACGCCCGAGGCATTCGGGGAGCTGCTGGTCGGCTCGTCGACGGGGCACCTCGTCCCGCTCGCCTCGGTGGCCACGATCCGCGAGACCGAAGGGCCGGCGGTCATCAACCGCGAATCGCTGCAACGCCGCGTCCTGGTCGAGGTCAACGTGCGCGGGCGCGATCTCGTCAGCTTCGTCACCGAGGCGCGCGCCCGCGTCGCCCAGGCGGTGACGCTGCCGGAAGGGGTCACGGTGGAGTGGGGCGGCCAGTTCGAGAACTTCACCCGCGCCAGCCAGCGGCTCGGCTACGTGGCCCCCATCGCGCTGGCGGTCATCTTCGCCATGCTGTTCCTGATGTTCGGCGATCTGCGGTACGCCGTGGCGGTGTTCGTCAACGTCCCGCTGGCGCTGGTGGGCGGGGTGCTGGCGCTGTCGCTCCGGGGACTGCCGTTCTCCATCCCGGCGGCGGTCGGCTTCATCGCCGTGGCGGGGGTCGCCGTCCTGAACGGGGTCGTGATGGCCGGCGAGCTCGCGCGCCGCTTCGCCCAGTCGGCGGGCGACGCCGCCACCGAGATTCGGGCCACCGCGGGGACGGTCTTCCGCCCGGTCATCACCACCGCGCTGGTGGCGGCGCTGGGCTTCATCCCGATGGCCATCTCGACCCACGCGGGCGCCGAGGTGCAGCGCCCGTTGGCGACGGTGGTCATCGGAGGGATCCTCTCGTCGACGATCCTGGGCCTCATCGTGCTGCCGGTGATGCTCCGGCTGCTCGTCGGGACGCGCCCTGATTCCGCGGAATAGCGCCGCTATCTACGCGATTCTCGCCTGAAAAGAGGGGCGGGGTCGATGTTACGAAAGTCTGCTTCCGACGAAACCAGCCATTAACACCCGTTCGATATGGTCGGCCTTGAGTCGGATCGAGGAAATTCGAATTCGAGGTCGGCCGGTCCTGAGCGTGATCGCCCGGGCTGACCCGAGATGTTCGTCCGGAAGGGGTCCGGGCGCGCGTCACTGCCACAGCTGCGATCACGCGACGGGAACGGAAGAAGAATGGAAGAGCGACGACGGTTGGTGCCAGCCAAGGTTTGGGGAACTACGCTTGCAATTCTGCTGACGGGCGCAGCGGGCATGGCCCGCGCTCAGGCGGCGGACGCCCCGCCGCCGGCCGCCCCCGCCGCTCCGCCGGCCGCTACGGACATGCCACCGCCTCCGCCGCCGGCTGTCGTGGTGGTGCCGCGGTTCCGGCGCCGCGCCGTGGCCACCGAGGCCAAACCGCCCACCTCGACGGAGGCGATGCCCGCCACGCGTCCCGACGTGTTGCCGCCGATCGACGTCGGCGCCTGGCTGCGTGCCAGCAGCATCTTCCAGAGTGGGACCAGCCCCAACAAGATCAACGACTGGCACATGGACAACGCCTACGTGGAGCTCCACGCCGGCGGCAAGATCACCAAGAACGTCGGCGTGACACTGAACTTGAACGCCAACATCACGAGCGGTAGCGCCATGGCCCCGACGGGCTTCAACCCCTCCATGATTGACGGAAGCAACCCCGGTTCGGGCAACTTCGCGGCCATCGAGGACGCCATCATCTCGTTCGACTTCGTCGATGAGTTTCACCTGTGGGCCGGCCACTTGCTGGTCCCCGTCGACCGCGCGAATGCCTCCGGTCCCTTCTTCATGATCCCCTGGAACTACCCGGGCTTCCTGTCGGTGGGCAGCAGTCTGGTCATCGGGGCGCCCCGCGAGGGGCCGTCCGGCCGCAACAACGGCGGCGTCATCTGGGGCGACATCAAGGGCGGCAAGTTCAGCTACTTCGCAGGCGTGTTCGACAATGCCCAAGTCGGCACGAGCCCGCTGTTTTCCGGAAAATTGCGACTGGCGCTCCTCGATGCCGAGCCGGGATTCTGGGGCAACGGCAGCTACTTCGGCGACAAGGACATTCTCTCGATCGATGTGGGCGGGCAGGCCCAGGGGACCCAAGGGCTACCGGCCGGCAGCAAGACCTACGGCGAGTTCAACGTCGACGCGCTCTTCGAGAAAGAAGCTCGGCGGCGGGAGCTGGTTCACGGCGGAGGGCGCTTACTACTACGACAGCGTCGCCGCCGGCTCGGTCACCGACTCGTTCTACCTGTTGGCGGCGTACGCCAGCCCGGTCGTCGGGGTCGGCAACATCCAGCCGATGGTCCGCTACCAGTGGGAGAAGATCAAAGAGGGCACCGGAACGAGCCCGTGGAACCTGGATGTGGGGCTGTCGTACTTGATCAAGGGCCCTGCGCTCCGGGTCATCGCCACCTACAGCCACACGTACCTGGCGACGGACACGACCGCCAACGCCATTCAGCTCGGGGCGCAGGCAATCTTCTTCTAATGTTTACGCGCCGGACATTGGCAATCGCCAAAGATTCATTGCTTCCAAGACAAAACACCTGAAGGAGAGAGATCGATCATGCGCAAATCACTAACCGGCTCGTACATTGCCGTTCTGTCGCTCGCGGGCGTGATGGCCTGCAGCACCCCGCCGCCCGCGCCGGCGCCAGGGGCGGCGCCGGCCGCACCGGCGGCACCGGCGGCGCCCGTGGACGACAAGGGGCCGATCAAGGTCGGCATCCTCCACTCGCTGTCCGGCACGATGGCGATCAGCGAGACGTCGCTCAAGGACGTCGCGTTGATGACCATCGAGGAGATCAACGCGGCGGGCGGCGTGCTCGGGCGCAAGCTCGAGCCGGTGGTGGTCGACCCCGCCTCGAACTGGCCGCTCTTCGCCGAGAAGGCGCGCGACCTGATCCAGAACCAGAAGGTCGCCGTCACCTTCGGCTGCTGGACCTCGGTCTCGCGCAAGTCGGTGTTGCCGGTGTTCGAGGAGCTCAACGGCCTCCTCTTCTACCCGGTGCAGTACGAGGGGGAAGAGTCGTCGTGGAACGTCTTCTACACGGGCGCGGCGCCCAACCAGCAGGCGATCCCGGCCGTCGAGTACCTGATGGGCAAGAAGGGGGGAGGCGCCAAGCGCTGGGTGTTGCTCGGCACCGACTACGTCTACCCGCGCACGACGAACAAGATCCTGCGCTACTTCCTGCACGCGAAGGGCGTCGCCGACGACGACATCATGGAGAAGTACACGCCGTTCGGTCACAGCGACTACCAGACCATCGTCGCGGACATCAAGAAGTTCGCCACCGGCAAGCGCACCGCGGTGGTCTCGACCATCAACGGCGACTCCAACGTCCCCTTCTACAAGGAGCTGGGGAACCAGGGGATCAAGGCGACCGACATCCCGGTGGTGGCCTTCTCCGTCGGTGAGGAGGAGCTTCGCGGCATCGACACCAAGCCGCTGGTCGGCCAGCTGGCCGCCTGGAACTACTTCGAGTCGATCGACAACCCCGTCAACAAGGCCTTCATCGACAAGTGGATGGCCTACGTGAAGAAGAACAACCTGCCGGGCGGCGACAAGCGGGTCACCAACGATCCGATGGAGGCCACGTACATCGGCATTCACATGTGGGCGCAGGCGGTCGAGCAGGCCCACACGCACCAACGTCGACGCCGTTCGTCAGGCGGTCGGGTACCAGCACGTCGCCGGCCCCGACGGCTTCGACATCACGATGGACGCCGAGAACCACCACCTGCACAAGCCGGTCTACATCGGCGAGGTCAAGGCCGACGGCCAGTTCCACGTGGTCTGGAAGACCGACGGCCCGATCAAGGCGGAGGCCTGGAGCCCGTACATCCCCGACGACAAGGGCAAGCTGGCCAACTGGCTCTATCCCTGGGCTTGCGGCAACTGCACGGCACCGAAGTTCAGCGCGGGCGGGGCGGTCACGGCGGCCAAGTGAACCGGACCACGCGGATCAAGAGGGACGAAGACGGGTCGGCGTGGGCATGATCCGCGAGAAGTCTTTCGTGGGGGGGCGCGGAGGTTCGGTAAGGATCTCCGCGTCCAGATCAGGACGACGGTTGTTGCTAACGTCCGTGATCGTCGCAGTCACGGGTGCCGTCACCTGGTCGACTGCTCACGCCGGCCCCCTTGAAGAGACGGCCAAAGCCGCGCAACTTCAGGCAGCGATCGACGGGCTGGCGACCTCGGCGGACGACAAGATCGCAGAGAGCGTCACCAAGCTGGGAGCCCTCGACGATCCGCGGGCGATCCCGGCGCTGGACGCGCTCGGCGATGAACGGCTGCGGCTCGGGGCAGACGGTCACGCGTACGTGTGGGATTCGAAGACCCACGACCTCCGCAACGCGGTCACCGGTCAGGTCGTCACGCCGGAGCCGCGGCCCTTGAAGGAGGTCGAGGTCAGCAACGAGATCCGGCGGGTGATCGGGCCGGTGCAGGCTCAGCTCGAGCTGGCGTCACCCGAGCAGTCTGTTCGACTGGCGGCCGCCAAGGAGCTCTCGAACGGGGGCGATGCGCAGGCACCGGTGCTGCTCCACCGGGCGCTCGAGCGCGAGCACGACGGGAAGGTCCGCGAGGCGCTGACGCTGGCGATCGCCCGCGTCGATTTGGCGAGCGCCGACCCGAATGCCCGCCTCGGGGCGCTGGAGGTGATCCGCAAGAGCGGCGACGACGACTTCCTTTCGACGCTGCAACAGATGCTGGCGCCCGGTGACAACGGGCAGCCGCACGAGCCGGACGCCCGCGTTCGCGCGGCCGCGGCCCACGCCCGCGACGGCATCGTCAACCACCAACGGGTGATCGGCTTCGCCGGCGATCTGCTGCACGGCCTCTCGCTGGCCAGCGTGCTGCTGTTCGCGGCGCTTGGGCTGGCCATCACCTTCGGCCTCCTGGGCGTCATCAACATGGCGCACGGCGAGATGCTGATGCTCGGCGCCTACGCCACCTACACCGTGCAGACCGTCATGCACGGGTCGCGTTTCTATCTGCTGGTGGCGATCCCGGTGGCCTTTCTGGCCACAGCGCTGGTGGGGGTCCTGCTGGAGCGGAGCATCATTCGACACCTCTACAAGCGACCGCTCGAGACGCTGCTCGCCACCTGGGGGATCAGCCTCGGTCTCATCCAGCTGGTCCGCACGATCTTCGGGGCGCAGAACGTCTCCGTCGCCAACCCCGACTGGCTGTCGGGCGGCCTCGAGATCGCGCACGGGCTGGTGCTCCCCTGGTCGCGCATCGCGGTGGTCGGCTTCGTGATCGTCGTGTCGGCGGCGGTCTGGTGGGTCCTGCAGCGCAGCCGATTCGGCCTGGAGGTCCGGGCGGTCACTCAGAATCGCGCGATGGCCGCCAGCATCGGCATCCCGACCAAGCGGGTCGACGCGCTGGTGTTCGGCCTCGGCTCGGGGATCGCTGGCCTCGGCGGCGTGGCGCTCTCGCAGCTGGGCAACGTCGGGCCCGAGCTGGGACAGAGCTACATCATCGACTCGTTCATGGTCGTCGTGCTGGGCGGCGTCGGGCGGCTGGCCGGCGCGGTGGCGGCGGCGCTCGGTCTGGGCGTCGTCAACAAGCTGCTCGAGCCTCTGGCCGGCGCGGTCGCCGGCAAGATCGTCGTGCTGGTGTTCATCATCCTCTTCATCCAGCGACGGCCCCAGGGGCTCTTCGCCATCAAAGGACGGGTGGAGGCCTGAGCTTGGAGCGCCTGCGGGAAATGCACTCGCCCCGCGCCTGGATGTTTCTGGGCGCCGCGGCGCTGCTCATCGTCGTGGTGGCCCCGCTGGTGGCGCCGGTCTACCTGGTGCCGCTCCTCGGCAAGTTCCTCTGCTTCGGCATCGCCGCGCTGGCGATGGATCTCGTCTGGGGCTACGCCGGGATCCTCAGCCTCGGCCACGCGCTGTTCTTCGCCATGGGCGGCTACGGGATGGGGATGTACCTCATGCGGTCGATCGCCGGCGAGGGCGTCTACCGCAGTCAGCTGCCCGACTTCATGGTCTTCCTCGACTGGAAGACACTCCCCTGGTACTGGCACGGTTTTCAGAATTTTCCGTTCGCGGCGGTGATGTGCCTGGCCGCCCCGGGCCTCTTGGCGCTGGTGTTCGGGTGGTTCATGTTCCGCTCGCGCATCCGCGGCGTCTACCTCTCGATCGTCACCCAGGCGCTCACCTACGCGGCGACGCTCTTCTTCTTCCAGAACGCGGCCGGCTTCGGCGGCAACAACGGTCTCACCGACTTCAAGCGGCTCCTCGGCGCCTCGCTGCACGATCCGGCCACGCGCAAGACGCTCTACGTCGCCTCGGCGCTCGCGCTCTTCGGGACCTATCTTCTCTGTCGCTTCATCGTGACGAGCCGGCTCGGCCGGGTGGTGACCGCGGTGCGCGACGCCGAGCTCAAGAGTCGGTTCTGTGGCTACGAGTCGACCAACTACAAGCTCTTCATCTGGACGCTCTCGGCGATGCTCTGTGCCCTGGCGGGGGCGCTCTATGTGCCCCAGGTCGGGATCATCAACCCGAGCGAGATGCAGCCTTCGAACTCGATCGAGATGGCGATCTGGGTGGCGGTGGGCGGCCGCGCCACGCTGTTCGGCGCCGTGCTCGGGGCCTGGCTGGTCAACGGCGGCAAGAGCTGGCTCACGGCAGCGCTGCCCTCAGCGTGGCTCTACGTGCTGGGCGCGCTGTTCGTAGCGGTCACGCTCTTCTTGCCCGACGGCCTGGTGGGGCTGAGCGCGCGCATCAAGGCCAAGCTGGTGGCGCGCGCCAATGCCAAGACAACCGTTCCGGCGACGACGGCGACCGCCGCTGCCGCGGCCCAACCGGCCCCGCCACCAACATGAGCGCGCAGCCCGTAATTCCCATGCAAGACCCTCAAGACGATCGTCCGACGCCGATCTCCAACCTTCCCATCCCGGAGGGGGCGAAGCCCTCGCTCGCGCTGTGGGTGGAGAACCTGTCGGTCAGCTTCGACGGGTTCAAGGCGCTCACCGACGTCACGCTCACCCTGGAGCAGGGTGAGCTGCGCTGCCTCATCGGTCCCAACGGCGCCGGCAAGACGACGCTCATGGACTGCATCACGGGGAAGACGCGCCCCGACAGCGGCGCCGTCTATCTCGGCAGCCGCCTCAACAATCTCACCCGGCTCTCCGAGGTGCGGATCGCGCAGCTCGGCATCGGGCGCAAATTCCAGCGTCCGACGGTCTTCCAGGGGCACACGGTCTACGAGAACTGCGAGCTGGCGCTGAAGGGCAACAAAGGGGTCTTCCACGCGCTGTTCGCGCGCCTCACCGCCGCCGAGCGGACGCGCATCGACGAGATCCTGGAGCTGATCGGCTTGAAAGATCACGCCAAGCGCCAGGCCGGCCTGCTGGCGCACGGACAGAAGCAGTGGCTGGAGATCGGGATGCTGCTGGCGCAATCGCCGAGCGTGTTGCTCGTCGACGAGCCGATCGCCGGCATGACCCACGCCGAGACCGAGCGGACGGCGGAGCTGTTGCTCAGCCTGGCCGGCGACCACACGGTCGTGGTGGTCGAGCACGACATGGAGTTCGTGCGCAGCATCGCCAAGAAGGTGACCGTGCTCCACCAGGGGAAGGTCCTGGCCGACGGACCGATGGCGCAGATCCAGAAGGATCCGCGCGTCATCGAGGTCTATCTCGGGGAATGATTGGCCACTGACATGCTGGCGGCGACCAAGATCAATCAGTTCTACGGCGGCAGCCACACGCTGTGGGACGTGGACCTCGAGGTCCCCAAGGGGGACTGCGTCTGCTTGATGGGGCGCAACGGCGTCGGCAAGACGACGCTGCTCAAGGTGATCATGGGTCTGCTGCCGACGGTGTCGGGCGAGATTCGCTTCGGCGACACCAAGCTGAACGGCGCCCCGCCCGAGGCCCGCGCCCGCGCCGGGATCGGCTACGTCCCGCAGGGGCGCGAGATCTTCGCCCAGCTCACCGTGGAGGAGAACCTGCGCATCGGCCGCGGCCGCAACGGTGCCGTCGGGGAGATCCCGGAGCGGGTGTTGACGCTCTTCCCGGTGCTGAAGGAGATGTTGAAGCGCCGGGGCGGCGATCTCTCGGGCGGGCAGCAGCAGCAGCTGGCCATGGGGCGCGCGCTGGCGATCGATCCGCAGCTCCTGATCCTCGACGAGCCGACGGAGGGGATCCAGCCGAACGTCGTGCATCAGATCGGCGACGTCATCATCCGCCTCGTCGACGAGGGGGTGACGGTGCTGCTGGTCGAGCAAAAGCTGACCTTCGCGCGGCGGATCGGGCGCAGCTTCCGGATCCTCGACCGCGGCAAGGTCGTGGCCGGCGGGAAGATCGCCGAGCTCACCGACGACCTCGTTCGCCAACATTTGACCGTGTGATGCGAGCATTTTGATGAGAAAGGACGGGCCATGAGCAAGGTGACCATCAAGGCAGAGCCCGGCGAGATCGTCGTCGATCCCGCGCGGACCGCCATCGTCATGATCGACATGCAGCGCGACTTTCTCGAGCCGGGCGGCTTCGGGGAGACGCTGGGGAACGACGTCTCCTTGCTCACCAAGGCGATCGCGCCAGCCAAGGCGCTGCTGGCGGCGGCGCGAAAGGCGAAGATGCTGATCGTGCACACGCGCGAGGGGCACCGCCCCGACATGGCCGACGCGCACCCCGCCAAGGTCGAGCGCGGCGCCCCCTCGATGCGGATCGGCGATCCGGGCGCCATGGGGCGCATCCTGATCCGCGGCGAGGCGGGACACGACATCATCCCCGAGCTGGCGCCCGAACCAGGGGAGCCGGTGATCGACAAGCCGGGGAAGGGCGCCTTCTACGCGACCGATCTCCAGACGATCCTCCTCAGCAAGGGGATCGAGAACCTGATCGTCGGCGGCGTCACCACCGAGGTCTGCGTGCACACGACGGTGCGCGAGGCCAACGATCGTGGCTACCGCTGCATCGTCGCCGGCGACTGCTGCGGCTCGTACTTCCCCGAGTTCCACGAGATGGGCCTGAAGATGATCAAGGCCCAGGGCGGGATCTTCGGCTGGGTCTCGGACTCGACCCGGATCCTGGCCGCGCTGGCCTAAAGGCGTCGCCCCCGGCGTCGCCGCGCTGAAGTGAGGAGTCCCCGACTCAGCGCGATCAAGAAACCGAACGGCAGGAGGGCGAAGGGCGTCCCTCTCGGCAGCGAGCGATCAATGACGGCCCGATCGGGATTTCGCGGGTCGACGAAGCAGGTCGCCTGCGCGCCGGGGGGATGCCGCTCCACGATGGCAGCCGCATCCCGGAACGACCGACTGCTGTCCTCAGCCAGCGCGTAGTCGCCAGACGCTCGCTCACGTCCGTCGAGCTGGTAGAGAAACACGATGAGGGCGCTGTAGCGCGTGCTCATGTCCTGACTGCGCGCGCGGACGCGGCTCGAGACGATGGTGCACGGGAGTGGGTGCCAGTGTCTCGCGCTCTCGAAGAGCAGCAGCGGCTGAACACCCAAGAAGTAGGTCGTCAGCACGAGGCTGACGAAGAGCAAGGTCATCGCGATGCGCCTGACGACCCGTTTCGCCCCGACGGACGCAGCCGCCCTTGGAGCGCCTTGGTCGCGAAGCGACGCCCACGCTGCGTAGAGAAAGAGCCCGCCAAGAGCGCCCGCGAAGGTGAGCGGAAAGAGGATCGCGAAGCCCCACCAGAGGCTGTCTCGTCGGAGCACCGCGACCTGGGGATTGTGCGGGTCGACGTAACAGGGCCAGGTCGAGCCTGGCTGCCAGAGCTCTGCCAGGCGGTCCGCGTCCGGGTCGCGGATCGACGCTCGCGGATCGACGCGATCAGATTCGTAGCTCCGTCCTTCATGGTCGTAACGGAACCTGACCGAGAGAAAAGGGTCTCGGTTGGCGCGCGTCGGCGCCAACACGCGAGCTTCGACGATGGTCGCCGTTCCTTCCGACCACCTGTAAACCTGCGCCTCCGCCCACCACGCCTCGGCCATCCGTACGGCGACGAAGAGACCGCCGACCAGGATGGCGGCGCCCAGACAAAAACCAACGATGGCGCCGAACAGCGTGGCGGCCCGCGTTGGCGGTTCGTCGGGCGGCGACGAAAGCGGCGAGCCCGTCATTGACGGAGCCTACCGAGAAATCGGCTGAACGTCAGTCCGCCGTCAATCCGACAACATGCCCTGCTGGATGACGAAGTCGGCGACGGCCTCCACGCCTTCGCCGCCGCGGATCGAGGTGAAGACGAACGGGCGCTCGCCGCGCATCTTGCGCGCGTCGCGGTCCATCACCTCCAGCGAGGCGCCGACGTGGGGCGCCAGGTCGGTCTTGTTGATGACCAGCAGGTCGGAGCGCGTGATCCCGGGTCCGCCCTTGCGTGGGATCTTGTCGCCGCCGGCCACGTCGATCACGTAGAGGGTGAGGTCGGCCAGCTCGGGGCTGAAGGTGGCGGCCAGGTTGTCGCCGCCGCTCTCGATGATCACGAGATCGAGCATCGGGAAGCGCGCGCCCAGCGCCTCCACGGCGTCGAGGTTGATCGAGGCGTCCTCGCGGATGGCGGTGTGCGGGCAGCCGCCGGTCTCGACGCCGACGATTCGCTCTTCGGCCAGCGCGCCGCTGCGGACCAGGAACTGCGCGTCCTCCTTGGTGTAGATGTCGTTGGTGACGACCGCGATCTCGAACCGGTCGCGCAGCTGTTTGCAGAGCGCGTCGACCAGCGCGGTCTTGCCCGAGCCCACCGGACCGGCCACGCCGACCCGCAACGGTTGCAGTCTGGTCATGCGGAATCTCCCGATCGAGCATCCAGAGCTCTCGTCGCTTGCTCATGAGCGGAACAGCCTCGAGTAGAGCGTCTCGTGCCGGGCGCTGGCGATCGCCTGTCCGGGCGCCGCCGAGCCGATCTCGTCGTCGGGCAGCGCGAGCGCGCGCTTGACGACCGCCGGGATGGCCGCGCCGGCGGCCGCCAGGAGGCGCTGCCCGGCGCTCTGGCCGAGCGGAACCAGCCGCACCGCCGCGCTGGTGATCGCCTCCGCCCAGGCGAAGGCATGCCCGGCCAGTGCGGCCTCGATGGGCACCTCGAACCGCACAGCCGCCAGCGCGAACATCGCGGCGTGGGTGACATGCATCCGAGAGCTCCAGGCCGCGGCGTCATCGATCCCCAGCGCCCCGAGCACGCGCGCCAGCGCGGCGCCGAGCTGCCGATCCTCGGCGCGGATCTCCCGCGTGGGCCGGCAGGCGGCCAGCCAGGCGCTCCAGCGCTCGACCGCCGCGACGTCGCCGGCGCGCCAGCCGGTGATGAGGCGCGCCAGCACCGGCAGGTCGAGGGTGGCGAAGCTCGATTCGAGGAGGCCGAGCAGCCAGGCGGCCGCCTCGGCCTCATCGGTCACCCACCCCTCGGCGACGGTCTGCTCCAACCCCTGCGAGTAGGCGAAGGCGCCGATCGGCAGCGCCGGGCTGACGATCTGAAGCAGCCGCATCAAGGCCAGGTCGCCGCTCAGAAAGGTGGTCGCCTCAGTGCTCATGGTGATGGCCTCCGTGGGCGGGTGCTTCGCCGCCGTGGCGATAGCCGCCCGCTTCGGGTTCGAAGGGCGCCCGGCGGGTCGTCACCGCCAGGCCCATCTCTTCGATCATTCCATCGAGAACATGATCGTGCTCGTAGGCGAGCCAGCCGGCGCCGATCTGCACGGGGACGTGGCGGTTGCCGAGGTGGTAGGCGGCGCGCGCCAGCAGCAGGGGATCCTCGGCGCCGACCCAGGAGAGCGTCTCCTCGGCCGCACGCACCGCGACGACCAGCTCGCCCGTCTCGTCGCGCAACCGATCGCCGTCGAGGAGGCGCGAGCCGCGGGGGAGCAGCAGCGCGACCTCGCGACCGTCGTCGAGGCGCGCCCGCAGGCGGCTGCGGCGGCGGTCGCCGAAGGCGAGGGTGAGCGTTCCGGCGGCGACGCCTTCGTGAACGACTTCGGTGAGGCTGGGCATCTTCACGACGGGCATCTCAAAATAGAAAGTAGCGCTGGGTGAGCGGTAGCGTCTCCGCCGGCTCGCAGGTGAGCAGCTGGCCGTCGGCGCGGACCTCGTAGGTCTGCGGATCGACCTCGATCACCGGCAGCGCGTCGTTGAGGACCATGTCCTTCTTTCGCACGGTGCGCGTCCCCTTCACGGCCACCGTCCGCTTCTGCAGGCCCAGGCGCGCCGGCACGTCGGCCTCCAGCGCCGCCTTCGACAGGAACGTCAGGCAGGTGGCGTGGCGGGCGCCGCCGAGCGCGCCGAACATCGGGCGGTAGTGGACCGGCTGCGGCGTGGGGATGGAGGCGTTGGGATCGCCCATCGGCGCCGCGATGATCATCCCCCCCTTGATGATGACCGCCGGCTTGGCCCCGAAGAAGGCCGGCCGCCAGAGCACCAGATCGGCCAGCTTTCCGACGGAGATCGAGCCGACCTCGTGAGAGATGCCGTGCGTGACGGCCGGGTTGATCGTGTACTTGGCCAGGTAGCGCCGGACGCGAAAGTTGTCGTGCCGGGCATTCCCACCTTGGGCCGTTGCATCAGCGCCGAGCGCCCCCCGCTGCAGCTTCATCTTGTGGGCGGTCTGCCAGGTGCGGGTCACCACCTCGCCCACGCGCCCCATCGCCTGGGAGTCGCTCGACATCATGCTGATGGCGCCGAGATCGTGGAGGATGTCCTCGGCCGCAATCGTTTCGCGCCGGATGCGCGACTCCGCGAAGGCCACGTCCTCCGAGATGCTGGCATCGAGATGGTGGCAGACCATCAGCATGTCGAGGTGCTCGTCGACGGTGTTGACGGTGTAGGGACGCGTCGGGTTGGTCGACGACGGCAGCACGTGCGGCACGCCGCAGACCTTGATGATGTCGGGCGCGTGCCCGCCGCCGGCGCCCTCGGTGTGAAAGCTGTGGATGGCGCGCCCCTTGAACGCCGCCAGCGTGTCCTCGACGAAGCCCGACTCGTTGAGCGTGTCGGTGTGGATGGCGACCTGCACGTCGTGCGCTTCGGCGACGCTCAGGCAGCAGTCGATCGCCGCCGGCGTCGTCCCCCAGTCCTCGTGCAGCTTGAGGCCGACGCAGCCGGCGACGACCTGCTCGACCAGCGACTCCGGTCGGCTGGCGTTCCCCTTACCGAGCAGGCCGATGTTCATCGGCAGCGCGTCGGCCGCCTGCAACATGCGCGCGATGTTCCACGGCCCCGGCGTGCAGGTGGTGGCGGCCGTTCCGGCCGCCGGTCCCGTGCCGCCGCCGATCATCGTCGTCACGCCCGACATCAGCGCGTGCTCGACCTGCTGCGGGGAGATGAAGTGGATGTGCGTGTCGATGGCGCCGGGCGTGAGGAGGCAGCCTTCGCCGGCGACGATCTCCGTCCCCGGGCCGATCACGATGGTGACGCCCGGCTGCACGTCGGGGTTGCCCGCCTTGCCGATCGCGCTGATGCGCCCCTCCTTGATTCCGACGTCGGCCTTGATGATCCCGCCCGGGTCGAGCACCACGGCGTTGGTGATCACCAGATCGGCGACCTCGGCGCCGACGCGCTGGCTCTGCCCCATGCCGTCGCGGATCACCTTCCCACCGCCGAACTTCACCTCCTCGCCGTAAATCGTATGGTCGCTTTCGATCTCGATCTCGAGGCCGGTGTCGCCCAGACGGACCCGGTCGCCCGTGGTCGGCCCGTACATCTCGGCGTAGGCGCGGCGATCTGATCGACCTCATAGCTTGCCCATGATCTCGCCGCGGAAGCCCTGCACCACGCGCTCGCCGTCGTAGGCGACCAGATCGACGGTGCGGGTCTGGCCAGGCTCGAAGCGGACGGCTGTCCCAGCCGGAACGTCCAGCCGAAACCCGCGCGCGCTCTGCCGATCGAACTTCAGCGCCGGGTTCACCTCGAAGAAGTGGTAGTGCGAGCCGACCTGGATCGGCCGATCGCCGCTGTTGGCGACCTCCAGCCTCTTCGTGGCGCGCCCGGCGTTCAGCTCGATCGTCCCGGGCAGGGTGGTGATCGCGCCGATCCCCAGTGGATTGCCCACGGGGATCGGTTGGTGCACGGTGACCAGCTTGGTGCCGTCGGGGAAGGTCGCCTCCACCTGCACCTCGGTGATGAGCTCCGCGACGCCTTCCATCACGTCGTCGGCGCCGAGGATGCGGGTCCCCTCCGCCATCAATTCGGCGACCGTTCGTCCGTCGCGGGCGCCTTCCAGAATGGCCGCCGAGATGTACGCCACCGCCTCGGGATAGTTCAGCTTGAGGCCGCGCGCCTTGCGTCGCTCGGCCACCAGGGCGGCGGTGAACAGCAGCAGCTTGTCCTTCTCGCGGGGGGAGAGCTCCATGGTCCTCCTAGGTGGCCCAGATGCGCGGCGCCGTCGCGGCACGGCCGAGGAGCGCCGGGCGGACACTCTGCCAGATCGTCTGCGCGAAGGCTCGCGCGCGCTCGGCGCCGCCGCCCAGGTGACGCACGACGAGAGCGGTCCGCTCCCCGAGCACGGTGACCGCCGCGCGATCACCGTCCGGCGTTTCGGCGGCCAGCGCGCGCAGCTCCTCGACAATCGCTGCGTCCGGCGCCGGCGCGGCGACGATCAACGTCAACACGGTTGCTCCGCCGAGGCCCCAGGGTGCGGTCTGCACGGGCGCGCCGCCTTCGAAGCGGCCGCGCTCGATCAGGATCGGCGCCCCGTTGCGCCGCAGATCGAAAATCTGCCGGCACGAGCCGCGGGCGAACGGCTCGCGCCTTGCCGGAAGCCCGAAGCAGAGGGTCTCGGCGCCGAAGAAGCGCGCGCCCGGCGCCAGGTCGACGCGCGTCTCGATCTCCACCGAGGCGCCGTCGTAGACAATCGTCTCTTGCGGCAGCCACTCCAGCGTCCCGCCGGTCTCGACGGTCAGCGCGTGCGACTGGCGCGCCACCGGGCCCAGCGTGCGGTAGGCCTTTCCCGCCGCCGGCGTCGTCACCAGCGTGTGGGCCGCCGGGCCGACGCGCAGGTCGAGCCGCAGCTCGTCGCCGCCGACCAGACCGCCCGGCGGGTGGAGGAGGTAGACGTGGCAGACACCGCGCCCCTCGGGGAAGAACGGACGCTGAACGACGAAGGGCCCGCGATGCGCGCGACGGGCGAGCCGGGTCGCGCCGCCGTCGGCCGCGAACCCCAGCTCCAGCGCCGCGCTCCAGCCCACCGGCTTAAGCGCCCGCCGGATCGACCCAGGTGTTGGGCTCTTGCCAGATGACCAACACCACGCACCCTTCGGGGCTGTCGACGGTGTGGCTGGAGCCGGGCGGGTTGACCACGTGCGAGCCGGCGGGATAGACGCCGCGCAGATCGCGCTGGGAGCCGCTGAGCACGAAGATCTCCTCGACCGCCTCGTGGCGGTGCGCCGGGACGGTACCTCCCGCGGCGTAGCGGAGCAGCGCCGCCGCCTCGCCGGAGCTGTCCATGTCGCCCCACAGCCTGTGTATCTCGACCCCCTCGCGAAATCGCTCCCAGGGGAAATCTGCTTCCTGGGCGCGCGCCCAGATTTCGTCGAGACGGAGCTCGTCACGTTTCATCCGGGCGACACGGTACAACGCGTGGAAGGAGTCGGCCAGCCGTCAAGCGTGGCCTGCCATGTGGCGGCCGATCACGCCCAGATCGGCTTCGGCGATCGGCGTCTCGTGCACCGCGTGCCCGTCGCTGATGACCACGATTCGATCGGCCAGCGCGAAGATCTCGTCGAGATCGGCGCTGATGAGCAGCACGGCGGCGCCGCGGTTGCGCGCCTCCATGAGCCGCGTGCGGATCTCCGCCACGGCGGCGAAGTCGAGCCCGAAGCAGGGATTCGAGGCGATGAGGACCGACACGTCGTCCGACAGCTCGCGCGCCAGCACCGCGCGTTGCACGTTGCCGCCCGAGAGGCTCCCGATCGGCGCGTCGGGGCCCGGCGTGCGGATCCCGTACTCGACGATCAGCGACGAGGCGTTCTTGCGCAGCGCGCGTCCGCTGACCAGCGCCTTCAGGAAGGTGAACGGATGGCGATCGAACAGGCGGAACCCGATGTTCTCCGCCACCGACATGTCGCCCACGCAGGCGTTGCGCAGCGGCTCGTCGGGGAGGCAGCGGACCTTGAGGCCGCGCATCTCGAACCGCTTGGCGTGGTAGGGGGTCCCGTTGACGGCGATCTTTCCGGCGCTGGAGCTGCGCTGGCCGGCCAGCACCTCGACCAGCTCTTCTTGCCCGTTGCCCGACACGCCGGCGATGCCGACGATCTCGCCGGCGCGCACCTGCAGCGAGAACTTGTGCACCGCGGGCGTGCCCAGATCGTCCTCGGCCGACAGCCCTTCGATCTCCAGCACCACCGCCTCGCCGGCGCCCGCCTGCCGGGTCCCGCTCGCGCGCGGCGGCTCATCGCCGACCATCATGCGCGCCATCAGATCGGGGGTCAGATCGGCGACGCGGCCGCCGCCGGCGGGCTTCCCGCGGCGCAGCACGGTGACCTCGTCGGCGAAGGCCATCACCTCGCGGAACTTGTGCGAGATCATGAGGATGGTCAGGCTCGACCTTCTTGCGCCATCCCGCGCAGAAGGCCGAGCACGTCGTCGGCCTCGTCCGGCGTCAGCACCGACGTCGGCTCGTCGAGGATCACGATCGAGCTGCCGAGATAGAGCTGCTTCAGGATCTCCAGCTTCTGCTTCTCGCCGGCGGCCAGCATGCGCACCGGGCGCTCCGGATCGAGCTTGAACGGCATCCGCGCCATGAAGTCGGCGACCGCCTTCGTGCTCGGCCGGCCAGTCGAAGATGAACGGATGCTCGCGGCGCGCCAGGACCAGGTTCTCGGCCACGGTCATGTTGTCGACCAGCGTGAAGTGCTGGTAGACCATCCCGATGCCGAGCGCGGCCGCGTCGCGCGGGCTCTTGATGTCCGCGGCGACGCCGTTCACCAGCACCTGCCCGTCGTCGGCCGAGTAGTAGCCCATGATGCACTTGACGAGCGTGCTCTTGCCGGCGCCGTTTTCGACCGAGCAGCGCGTGCACCGACCCGCGGGCGAGCTTCAGCGACACATTCTCGAGCGCGCGCACCGACCCGAACTGCTTGGAGATCCCCAGCGCCTCCAGCGCCGGCGTCGCCGCGTCGACGACCGCGCGTGCGCCGTCGCCGATCTCCAGGCTCATGACAGCGCCTCCAGCAGCGCCCGCGAGGTCGACACCGTGCCGAACACGCCGTTCTGCATCTTCACCATCTTGATCGCCGCCGCGTGGTTGCCGGCGTCGGTCGCCGCGCAGCAGTCCTCGAGGATGCACGCACTCGTAGCCGCGATCGTTCCCCTCGCGCATCGTCGTATGCACGCAGACGTCGGTGGTGATGCCGGTCAGGATCAGGTTGGCGATCCCGCGCTGCCGCAGGATCAGATCGAAGTCGGTCGCGCAGAACGTCCCCTTGCCCGGCTTGTCGATGATCGTCTCGCCGGGCAGCGGCGCCAGCTCCGGGATGATCTCCCAGCCGGGCTCGCCGCGGACCAGGATGCGGCCGCAGGGGCCGGCGTCGCCGATGCCGACGCCCTCGTTCCCCTTGGTCCGGCGCGAGCGCCAGCGCTTGTTGGCAGGCAGATCGGCCAGGTCGGGGCGGTGCCCTTCGCGCGTGTGCATGATGTGGTAGCCGCCGGCGCGCATCTTGGCGAGGACCGCGCGGATCGGCGTGATGCAGGCGCGCGAGACGGAGATGTCGTAGCCCATCAGATCGATGTAGCCGCCTTTGCCGCAGAAATCGGTCTGCATGTCGATCACGACCAGCGCCGTGTTCTCGGGGCGCAGGTCGCCGTTCCAGGGGAAAGGGTAGGGATCGCCGGGGATGTAGCGCGCGGCCTTGGTCGTCGCCGTTCGTGTCGCTCATCGTCGTCCCTACCTTGCCACCCGCAGCTCGGCGGGTTGACCGTTGAGCGCCCGATCGCGCGAGCTGGTCGCCACGATGATCGCCAGCGTGAGCGCGTAGGGCGCCGCGTTGAAGAGGTAGTACCCCGACGTCACGCCCACCGACTGCAGCGCCGGGCCGAGCGCGCTCGCGCCGCCGAACAGCAGCGACGCCAGCAGACAGCGGACGGGATCCCAGCGCGCGAAGATCACCAGCGCCACCGCCATCAGCCCCTGGCCGCTGGAGAGCCCTTCGTTCCAGCTCCCGGGATAGAACAGCGACAGGAACGAGCCGCCGATGCCGGCCAGGAAGCCGCCGGCCATCGTCGCGAGCTGGCGCACGCGCGCCACGTCGTAGCCCATGGCGCGCGCCGCGTCGGCGCTCTCGCCGACGGTGCGGATGATGAGACCCCAGCGCGTGCGCCGCAGGACGAAGCGGACGGCGACCGTGGTGACGAGGCCGAGGACGAAGAGCGCGTTCACCTGCAGCGCCGAACGCACCTGCGACGAGGCGCTCCACCAGCCGAGCGAGACCGCCGGCAGGTGCGGCGCCGTCGGCCCGACCAGCGGCTTGCCGAGGAAGAACGCCAGCCCGACGCCGAAGAGCATCAGCGCGATCCCGACCGCGACGTCGTTGACGCGCGGCCGGGCGCAGAGCCAGGCGTGCAGCGCCCCCAGCACCACGCCGCAGCACGCCGGCCGCCAGCACGCCGAGCCAGGGCGAGCTCGTCAGGTAAGAGACGCCGTAGGCGGCCATCGCGCCCATGACCAGCGTCCCTTCGAGGCCGAGGTTCACGCGTCCGCTCTTCTCGGTCAGGCACTCGCCCAGGCTGACGAAGAGGAACGGCGTGCTGATGCGGATCGCGCCGCCGACCATTCCCAGCGCGACGCCGCCGGCCGCGCTCATGCCGCCACCGCCTGCTTCGGCTTGCGCCAGCGCCGTCCGTAAAGCGAATCCGAGAACAGGATCGCGATGAAGATCGTCCCCTGCAGCACGTTGACGGTCGCGTCCGGGAGCTCGAACACCCGTTGCAGAAGCCCGCCGCTGGCGCCGATGCCGCCCAGCAGCAGCGCGACCGGGATGACGCCGAACGGGTTGGCGCGCGCGATGAACGCGACCAGCACGCCGGTGTAACCGTAGCCGGTCACCAGCGACGCGTTGGCGTTGCCGTGGATCGCCGCGACCTCGACGGCGCCCGCCAGGCCGGCGCCCAGGCCTCCCAGGAAGGTCGCGACGACGATCAGGCGGCGAACGGGAAGCCCGTTCAGCAGCGCCGCGCGCACGTTGCCGCCCACCATGCGCGCCGCGAAGCCGAAGGTGGTCCGCTGCATGAGGAACCAGGCGATCAGGCAGGCGATGAGGGCGAAGCCGAGCCCCCAGTGCACGTCCAGCCCGGGCAGGTTGCCGAGCATGTTGTCGTCGCCGATCGGCAGCGTCGACGGCTTGTTGAGGCTGGCGGGATCGCGCAGCGGCCCCTCGACGATGTGGTTGAGGAGCGCGATGGCGATGTAGTTGAGCAAGCAGCGAGCTGATGGTTTCGTTGACGCCCCGGTAGGCGCGCAGCGCGCCGGCGCCGGCCACCCAGAGGCCGCCGACCAGCGACGCCGGTGACGAACATGGCCAGCTTGATGGAAAACGGCGTGTGCAGGTGGATCCCGACCGCCGCCGCCGCGAGGCCGCCGAGCACCATGGCGCCCTCGCCACCCAGCACCACCAGCCCCAGCCGCAGCGGGATCGCCGTCGCCAGCGCCGTCAGCATGATCGGCGCCGCCCGCTGCAGCGTGTTCTGGAACGAGAACGCCGTCCCGAACGAGCCGCGGAACATCTCGTGGTAGACGGCCAGCGGGTTGCGCCCGGTCAGCGCCATGAAGACGCCGAACAGGATCAGCGCCGCGAGGATCGCGCCCAGCGGAATGGCGACCGATTCGATCGACCTCCGCCAGGCGTCGCGGCGCGCCTCGGCCGCCGCCGCTGCCAGGGTGGCAGCTTGCGGCGACCGCTCCGTCGCCGGTGAAAGCGCGCCGATGCTCACGCCGATTCCCACTTAGGGCGCTCCGCCGTCGTCAACAGCGCGTGAATTAATGAGTCTTCCCGACGACGCCGTCGACCAGGTAGTCCATCTTCTCGAGGTTGATGTCGGTCTGCTTCTCCTCGGCGCCGGCCGCGATCACGACCTTGCCGGTGTTGTCCTTGAGCGGCCCCTTGTAGATGACCATCGTGCCGGCCATGAACTTGGCCTTGGCCGCGTCGGCCTTCTTCTTGGTCGCCGCCGAGACGGCCTTGCCGTACGGCGAGACCTTCACGAACCCTTCCTTGAGGCCGCCGCGCAGGAGGTGCGGGTAGGCCTTCCCGGCCTGCAGCATCGTGACGTAGTCGGTGTAGACCTTGCCCCAGTTCCACTCGGCGCCGGTCAGGTAGCCCTTGGGCGCGAGCGCCGACTGGTTGGCGTGGTAGCCGGTGACGAAGACGCCGCGCCGCTCGGCGGTCTCGACGATCACCTTGGGCGAGTCGACGTGCATGGTCAGCACGTCCACGCCCTGATCGATGAGGCTGTTGGCCGCCTCGGCCTCCTTGACCGGCATCGACCAGTCGCCGGTGAAGATGACGTTGGTGGTGGCCTTGGGGTTCACCGAGCGGGCCCCCAGCGTGTACGAGTTGATGTTGCGCAACACCTGCGGGATCGGCTTGGCCGCGATGAAGCCGAGCTT
This sequence comes from uncultured Pseudomonadota bacterium, assembly GCA_963819375.1. GTDB lineage: Bacteria > Myxococcota_A > Polyangia > Fen-1088 > Fen-1088 > JADGRB01. The sequence continues at coordinate 143,979 of CAWFVU010000004.1, forward strand.
GTTCGTCTTGGTCGTCAGGCCGGCCACGATCCCCGCGACGTACTGGGCCTCGTCGATGTACCCGAAGTAGCTGCCCACGTTGGTGGGGGTCTTGCCCTCCTGGTACATGCCGCCGCAGTGCAGGAAGGTGACGCCCTTGTTCTTGCCCGCCTCCTTCAAGATGTGCGGGTCGAAGTAACCGAACGAGGTCGGAAACAGCACCGTCGCGGCGTCGAGGTTGATCATGCTCTCCATCGTCTTCTGGACGGCGAGGTCTCGGGGACCATCTCCTCCTCACGGATCTTGACGCCGGGGAGCTTGGCGATCACCGCGGCGCCTTCCGCGTGCGCCTGGTTGTAGCCGTAGTCGGTCTTCGGCCCGACGTAGATGAAGCCGATCGTCATCGGGGCAGGGGCCGCCTTGGCGGGCTCCCCACCAGCTGTGCCCACGACACCCAGAAAAACGGAAACCGCGAGGGCGCGAGCCCCCATCGAACGCGCGAACAGTCGAAATTGATTCATGGATTGCTTATAGGCCGCCCCATGTTTCTCGATTCTTTCGTCGCCCCGAATTGTTGGTAACTTCACTTTCGAGCGGCTGACGGCTGTTGTCGTCGACGGTTCGCTTCGGCATTCTCCGTCCCGATGTCGACGAAGTCTGGCGCCGCGACCTTCCCCAGCCTCGATCTCGGCGCTCTCGCCCGCAGGTACGAAGACGGCGCGCGGCCGGCCGAGGTTCTGGCCGAGATCTTCGCGCTCTTGGACGAACGCGGCGACGACGGTGTCTGGATCGCCTCCACCGATCGGGCGCAGCTGCTGGCCGAAGCCAAGGATCTCGAGCGGCGTCGTGCCGCGGGCGACCCGCTGCCGCTCTTCGGCGTCCCGTTTGCCGTCAAGGACAACATCGACGTCGCCGGGCTGCCGACCACCGCGGCTTGCCCGGCCTTCACCTACACCCCCAAGGTGGACGCGCCGGTCGTGGCCCGCCTCCGGGCCGCCGGCGCGCTCTGCCTGGGGAAGACCAACCTCGACCAGTTCGCCACCGGTCTCGTCGGCGTGCGCTCTCCCTACGGGATCCCGCGCAACCCGTTCGACGCGCGCTACATCCCGGGCGGTTCCAGCTCCGGCTCCGGGGTCGCGGTGGGCGCTGGCCTCGTGAGCTTCGCGCTCGGCACCGACACGGCGGGCTCGGGGCGCGTCCCGGCTGCGTTCAACAACATCGTCGGTCTCAAGCCGACCCGCGGCGTGCTCAGCACGACGGGCGTCGTCCCCGCCTGCCGCTCGCTCGACTGCGTCTCGGTCTTCGCGCTCACCGTCGAGGACGCCGCCCAAGTCGCCGAGTTGGTCCGCGGCTATGACGAGTCCGATCCCGCCGCGCGATCCGACGCCGGCGCGGTTCGCTTCGCGCCCACCGCCGCGCCGCCACGGTTTCGCTTCGGGGTCCCGGCCGGCGCGGCGCTCGACTTCCGCGGCGATCTCGCCGCCCAGAGTGTCTTCGAGCGAACGGTCGAGACGCTGACGGCCTCGGGCGGCCAGCGCGTCGACGTCGACTTCGCGCCGTTTCGCGAGGCCGGCGGCCTCCTCTACGACGGTCCGTTCGTGGCGGAGCGGCTCGCCGCCACCGGCAGCCTGCTGGCCTCGGCGCCGGGCGCGATCATCGGGCCGGTTCGCAGCATCCTCGAGAGCGCCGCCCGCTTCGACGCGGCCGCCGCCTTCGAGGCCCAGCACCGGCTGCGCCAGCTTCGCCGCGCCGCCGGCCGCGCGCTGGCGGCGATCGACTTCCTGCTGGTCCCCACCACGCCCACCATCTTCCGCATCGACGAGGTGGAGGCCGATCCGCTGGGCCTCAACTCGGCGCTGGGCGCCTACGCGAACTTCGTCAACCTGCTCGACCTGGCGGCCGTCGCGGTGCCGACCGGATTTCGCGCCGACGGTCTCCCCGCGGGCGCGACGGTGATTGGCCCCGCCGGGAGCGACGCCCGCCTGGCCGCCTTCGCCGCTCTCGTGCATCGCGCCACCAGCCGGACGCTGGGCGCCGGGCCGCACCCGATCCCTCCGCCACCGGCGGTCTCGACGACGGCGGGTCTCATCTCGCTCGCGGTGGTCGGCGCCCATCTGTCGGGCGAGCCGCTCAACCACCAGCTGACGATGCTGGACGGCCGGTTCGTGAGGGCGACCCGGACCGCACCCGTCTATCGGCTCTACGCTCTCCCCAACACGACGCCCGCCAAGCCCGGCCTCGGCCGCGTCGACAGCAACGGCGTCGCGATCGAGATCGAGGTCTGGGCGCTGTCGGCCGAGGCCTTCGGGACCTTCGTCGCGGCCGTGCCCCCCCCGCTCTGCATCGGGAGCCTCTCCCTCGCCGACGGGACGCGCGTCTCCGGGTTCCTCTGCGAAGGTCACGCGCTCGCCGGCGCGACCGACATCTCGAGCTTCGGCGGCTGGCGCGCCTACCGCCAATCGTTGAAGACTTAGGCCGCCGCCGGGTAGGCCGCCGATCCGGCGACAATCCGGGCCCTTGGGCGAATGATGCGCGCGTCGCCCCGGCGGCCGGGGCGGCGCGTCGGACGGAAGCTCGAGCGCTGGTTGCTCCTGCCGACGACGAGGGGCCGCCGGTCGAATTCGTGATGCAGACGCCGGGTCCGAAACATTGACAACAGCAAGCTCGCCCGCACAAACGCCTGCATGGTCGCTGGGAGATCTTGAGCCGAAGGATCGGCGGCACGGCACCTTTCGATTGCATTAATCCACGACCAGCGGACCCTTTTCAGGTGGTGGATATGTCCTAGGGGTCCCCCGTAGGTCCGCGATTTATCACGCAGAACGGACCCTTCCATAACTGGCCCCGCCGGTCCCGATCGAGGGACCTATCGCACCCTGGAGATGTTGCCAATGAAGACGATTCGCTCCGCCGCACCACTGTCCGTCGCGCTGTCCGTCGGCGTCCTCGTCGCCTCATGCATGTCGTTTTCGTCGGGCAGCGCGGGGGGGACCGGCGGCGCGCCGGGCATCGATGCCAGCGGCTTCGGCACCGGCGGTACGCCCGGCAGCGGCGGTACGCCCGGCACCGGCGGCGCGACGAGCAGCGGGGGCACGCCCAGCACCGGCGGCTCGCCGGGGACCGGCGGCTCGGCTTGCCCGTCGGGCGCGCTTCAGTGCAACGGCACCTGTATCACTCCCACCACGGACAACGCCAACTGCGGCGCGTGCGGGAACGCCTGCTCGAGCGACAAGACCTGCCAGAGCGGCAGCTGCGCGTGCACCGCCGGGCATGTCCAGTGCACCGGGAGCACGGCGTGCGTCGACACGACTTCGGACGCTGCAAATTGCGGTGGCTGCGGTAAAGCATGCGCGACGGGTCAAGTCTGCTCGAGCGGCTCCTGCGCGACGACCTGCGCGACCGGGACGAGCGCCTGCTCGGGCGCCTGCGTGAATTTGCAGACCGACATCGACCATTGCGGCACCTGCACGACCACCTGCTCGGCCGCGAACAACCTGACCTGCACGGCCGGCGCTTGCGTCTGCGTCACCGGACAGACCAGCTGCTCGGGCACCTGCAAGAACCTGCAAACCGACGCGGCCAACTGCGGCACGTGCGGCAAGGTCTGCGCGAGCGGTCAGACCTGCACGCGCCGGCGCCTGCGTCTGCGCCACCGGCCAGACGAGCTGTTCGGGCACCTGCAAGAACCTGCAAACCGACGCGGCCAACTGCGGCGCGTGCGGCACGGCCTGCGCGAGCGGTCAGACCTGCACCGCCGGTGCTTGCGCCTGCGCCAGCGGCCAGGCGAGCTGCTCGGGGACCTGCAAGAATCTGCAAACCGACGCGGCCAACTGCGGCACGTGCGGCAAGGCCTGCGCGAGCGGTCAGACCTGCGCCGCCGGCGCCTGCACCGGTGGCACCACCGGCAGTGGGCCTTGTGACATCCTGGGAGCCGCCGGCAACCCGTGTGTCGCCGCCCATAGCACGGTGCGCGCTCTCTATGGCGCCTACACCGGGAATCTCTACCAGGTCTGTAAGGGGTCTTTTGCCTCCGGTCCGAATTCCTGCAAGGGGACGACCATGGACATCGGGGTCGTGACCGGCGGCTACGCCAACGCCGCCGCTCAAGACACGTTCTGCTCTGGCGGGAGCTGCACCATCTCGATCATTTACGACCAGTCCCCCAGTGGAAATCACCTCAAACCCGCGCCCAGCGGCGGCGGTGCCGTCGCCAGCGCCGACAACCCGGCAAGCGCCACCGCTCTGCCGACCACGCTCAACACCCACAAGGTCTACGGCGTCTACATCGACACGGGCATGGGGTATCGCGCCGGATGCACCGGCTGCGGCGTCGCGAAGGCGACGGGGACGGCGACCGGCGACGCGGCCGAGACCGAGTACATGGTGACCAGCCAGAACGGCAAGCAGAACGGCAATTCGGAGGGGTGCTGCTTCGACTACGGCAACGCCGAAACGGACCTCCATGACGACGGCGCCGCCACCATGGAAGCCGTCTACTTTGGAGGGGGCGTCGCCTGGGGCACGGGGTCTCCCGGCAGCCGCACCAGCGGCCCGTGGGTCATGGCAGACCTCGAAAACGGGATCTTTGCCGGCTGGCAAAACAATCAAAACCAAAACATTTCGACCAACACGGCGCTCAAGCACAACTTCGTCACGGGCATCGTCGTCGGCGACTCTTGCACCGGGAAGACCGGCTGCGCGGGCACGGGCTCGGCGTATCCGAGTGGACGCTTCGCCCTCTACGGCGGCGACGCGCAGACCGGCGGCCTGACGACCGAGTGGGACGGGGTTCGCCCAAGCGGCTACTTCCCCATGAAGAAACAGGGGTCCATCATCCTCGGCACCGGCGGGGACAACAGCAACAGCGGGACCGGACAATGGTTCGAAGGCGTGATGGCGAGCGGCGCGGCGACGCTGGCGACCTGCAGCGCCATCCAGGCCAACATCGTCGCTGTCGGATACGGTAAGTAAGCGGCCCGATGCTGCGAAGATTCCAAGCGTCGTTCGTCCTCCTGGTCTGCCTCGTGTCGATTCCAGCGGCGGCTGCAGAGCCCGCCGATGATGAGCCCACGTCCGAGGAGCCGCCGCCCGCGCTGCCGACCGCGCCGCCGCCTGCGCCGCCAACCGCGCAGCCGCCCCAGCCGCCGCCCGCGGCGTCGGTGGAACCGGCCCCGGTCCCGGGACCCTGGCACATCGACGTCAACGGGTACTTCCGGGCGCCCATGGCGCTCGGCATCAGCTCGCGCGCCGGGGCCCGACACTCAAGATCTTAATACTGGAAAGCTGGTCGGTCCCCCGAGCACGCAGGTGTCGTACGGGCCGAATCGGACGGTCGACTCGAACTACTACAGCTTCGCCTACACGCGCCTGCAGGAGCAGGATTGGGCGGAGGTCTTCATCCACGCCCGGAAGAAGCATGTCGACGCCGCGGTCGGGTGGATGGGGTATTGGTTTCAGTCGGTCGGTTTCCGGAACTACGACGCCGCGTGGGCCCCGGGGCTGGCCTACGTCGCGCTCGACACCGACTTCGGGGATGGCGAGCTCAAACCGAACGTCGCCTTCACGGCGGGGGCCTTTTGGCCGAGCTTTGGATATTTCGAGAAGTACGACACGTACACGCTGGGGCGCTTTCGCCAATTGGGGGCACAACTGAAGCTGACGGTCCCCCTCACGCCCGATCTCACGGTGACGCCCGTGCTCGGTTTTGGGACGGGCCGGGACGGCACCTTCAACCCCGGGGCTCCCCCGTTTTATGGAGCCAAAACGGCGATCGATTTGCTTGCCTACGCAAACGTCAAGGTCAGCTACGGGAAGATTCTGGACTTTGGTCTTCATATCAACACGTCGTGGACCACCGACCCGAATCTGGCGACGCAAGCAACGATGGATCCCAAGTCCTTTGCGGTGGTCCAGGGAGCGCATCTCTCGGTCGCCGGCGCCGAGGTCAACGTGCGGCTGCCCCAGCTGGGTCATTTGTGGGTCTCCCCGTCCTTCATTAGCGTCCGAGATGGCTGGGCGCTCAACAACGCGGGCACCGAGGTCATGCATTCGCTGAGCGGCGCGGGCATCGCCACCAACTACCTGGCGTGGAACAACCAAACCAACAACTCGACCGGCAGCGGATCGATGATCAATCTCGGCTTTCTCTATGAGAACACGCTCTCCGGTGTCCAGGGCAGGGCGCCGGGAAACGTGCCCGAGGTGACGCTGAGCATCTTCGGACTGCTGGCGGACGCCAGCCTCAGCAATTTGCCGGCCGGCACGGACGTCATCGCAGCCGGTTCGAATACACCGCAAACCAGCATCAAACAATTCAAGTATGGCGCGGACGTGACGCTCCAGTCCACGACGTGGCTCGCCTTCATGCTCCGCTACGACGGCGTCAACTACGACCTGGACCACCCTGGATACGTCTTCCTCAGCGTCACCCCGCGCGTGATAGTGTCCTCGCACTTCCTCTCCAGCGAGCGCATCTACCTGCAATACTCTCGCTACAAATACGGCGACAACATGGTGCTCGCCGGAAAGTGGCCCTGGGGCGCGCCGCTCGTGGCGGGAAGCGATGTCCTCCAGGCGGGCCCGTATTCGGGCATGACGCCTGATGTGAACGTCGTCAAGCTCCAGGCCGACGTCGCCTTTTGAGCATGACGTCGGACGGCGCTCCACAGACCTGGGAAGAGCGGTGGCACCCCCTGCGCGAGGAGTGGGTGATCGTCGCCGCCCACCGCCAGACGCGACCCTGGACGGGTGAGACCGTCGCGCCATCGACGGCGCGGCCGCCCGCTCACGATCCCCGCTGTCATCTGTGCCCGGGGAACACGCGCATCAGCGGCGTGCGCAACGCCGACTACAGCGGCACCTTCGTGTTCGACAACGACCACCCCTGCGTCGGGCCCGACGCGCCCGAGGCGATCGTGCCGCCGCCCCCCTATCAGTCGCGGCGCGCCACCGGCATCGCGCGCGTCGTCTGCTTCTCGCCCCGTCACGACCTCACGCTGGCCGAGATGCCCGCCTCCGCGATCGGCGAGGTGGTCGAGGTGTGGCGGCGCGAGACGCGCGATCTCTGCGCGCGGCCGGAGGTCGAGCACGTGCTCTGCTTCGAGAACAAAGGCGAGGTGGTGGGCGTCTCGAATCCCCACCCCCACGGGCAGATCTACGCCACGAACTTCGTGTTCAGGACGGTCGAGGTCGAGCTCGGGGCGTCGATTCGCCACCGCGAGCGGACCGGACGCGCGCTCTTCGACGACGTGATCCGCGCCGAGCAACAGGACGGCCGGCGCGTCCTCTTCGAGGACGAGCGGGTCATCGCCTTCGTCCCCTATTTCGCCCGCTACGCCTACGAGGTGTACGTCGCCCCCAAGCGGCGCGTGCCTCACATCTTCGGGCTCGACGACGGCGAGGCGGCGTCGCTCGCGGCGGCGCTCCAGGACGTCACGGCGCGCTTCGACAACCTGTGGCGGACCTCCTTTCCGTACGTGATGGCGCTGCACCAGGCGCCGGCCAAGGCGCAAGCCGGCGGCGTCGCCGGCGACGCCTACCACTTCTTCATCGCCTTTCACCCGCCGCTGCGGCGGCCGAGCCTGCTCAAATATCTGGCCGGTCCCGAGATCGGCGGCGGCAACTTCCTGGCCGACACCTCTGCCGAGGAGAAGGCGGCGGAGCTGCGGGCCGTCCCGGGGGTCCATCACGCCTCCGCGAGCGGATCGTGACCGCTCTGCGCGGCATCGCCAACGTCGATCGGCTGCTGGCCCGGATTCGCGCCATCCACGAGGCGATCCGCGATCGCGTCGTCGCCAGCTGCGAGACCCGTCCGGGCGACGAGCTGGCCGCGGTGGTGGGCGACGACGCCGGTGACACGCTGTTCGCCATCGATCGGGTGTCGGAGGAGGTGCTGCTGGCGGAGTTCGAGGCGCTGGCCGAGGAGTGGCCGTTGCTGCTCGTCGCCGAGGGGCTCGGGCAGGACGGCCGGCGCGTGCTGCCGCGCGACACGCCACCTGACGACATCGAGCTCGTCGTCCTCGTCGATCCGATCGACGGCACGCGCGGCCTCATGTACCAGAAGCGGTCTGCCTGGGTGCTGACGGGCGTCGCGCCGTATCGCCCGGAGGGGCGCGCGCCTGGCGCCACGCGCGACGCCAGGCTGGCCGACATCGCAGCTCGCGGTCCAGACGGAGATCCCGCTGGTCAAGCAGCACCTCTGCGACGTGCTCTGGGCTGTTGCGTCCGGCGGCGCGCACGCCGAGCGTTTCAATCGCCTGACCGGCGAGCGCCGGCCGTTGCCGTTCGCCCCCTCGCGCGCCCAGAGCATCGCCCAGGGGTACGGAGGGCTGGCGCGCTTCTTCCCCGGGGCACGCGCCGAGCTGGCGGCGGTCGACGACGCCGTCGTCGCGCGGGTGCTGGGACCGAGCCAGAAGGGGCGCGCGCGCGCCTTCGAGGATCAGTACATCTCCAGCGGGGGGCAGCTCTACGAGCTCATGGTCGGTCACGATCGCTGGATCGGCGATCTCCGCCCGCTCGTCGAGCCGGTGCTGCGGGCGCGCGGCGAGGCGCTCGGTCTCTGCGCCCATCCGTACGATCTCTCCACCGAGCTCATCGCGCGCGAGGCGGGCGTGATCGTCACCGACGAGGCGGGCCGACGGCTCGACGCGCCGCTCGACGTCTTCTCCGAGCTCGCCTGGATCGGGTACGCGAACGAGGCGATCCGCGCCCAGGTGGAGCCGGCGCTCCGGGAGGCGTTGGGCGAACGGGGGCTCTCTCCCTCATGACGCGAACGGCTCTCTCTCATGACGCCTCCGCCGCGCATGCCGTGGTGTCTCGAGGCCGGGTCTCCCGAGGGCGAGGCGCTCGCCGCGGGCTCCGAGCTCGGGCGGGCCGTCTCCTTCATCGCCTCTCGTGCTGCGTTCTTCGATCCGCATCGGCCGCTCGTGCTGGCGCGCGCGCCGGGCCGTCTCGACCTGATGGGCGGGATCGCCGACTACTCGGGCTCCCTGGTGCTCGAGCTGCCGCTGGCGGTCGCGACCTTCGTGGCGGCGCAGGAGACCGGCAGCGACGAGGTCGTCATCGAGAGCGATCAGCTCGGCGATCCCGAGGCGGAGGTGCGCGTGACGTTCGCCCTCGCCGAGCTCACCGCGGGCGAGGCGCCGCTCGACGTCGCGGCGGCCCGGGCGCTGTTCGCGCGCGATCCGCGCCGGGCCTGGAGCGCCTACGTCCTCGGCGCGCTCGTGATCCTCCATCGCGAGCACGGCGTCCGTCCGCGCGCCATGCGGATTCTGATTCGCTCCGACGTCCCGACCGGCAAAGGGGTGAGCTCGTCGGCCGCGCTGGAGGTCGCCGCGCTCGAAGCGATCGCCGTCCTTCAAGGACTCGCCCTCGACGGCAGAGCCCTGGCCCTCCTCGCGCAGAAGGTGGAGAACTTCATCGTCGGCGCGCCCTGTGGCGTGATGGACCAGCTGACCTCCGCCTGCGGCGAGGCCGAGCATCTCCTCGAGCTCCTCTGCCAGCCGGCGGAGCTCCTCGGCAGCCTGCCTCTCCCGCCGTCGGTCGAGGTCTTCGGGATCGACTCGGGCGTGCGGCACGCGGTGTCGGGGGCCGACTACGGCAGCGTCCGCGTGGCCGCGTTCATGGGCTATCGCATGATCGCCGCGGCAGCCGGGCTCACCGCGCGCGAGGTCGGACCGGGTCGCGTCGCCATCGACGATCCGATCTTCGGCGGTTACCTGGCGAACGTCACACCTTCGCGTTGGCGCGCCCATTTTCAAGCGCTGGTGCCGGAGGTGACCGACGGGGCGCGGTTCCTGGCCGAGTTTCAGGGCACGACCGATCCCGCCACCCGGGTCGATCCCGCGCGGACCTATCGGGTACGGGCCGCGACCGAGCACCCGATCGAGGAGCACCAGCGGGTCCGTCTCTTCCGGGCGCTCCTCGCCGGCGGCGCCGCCAGCGAGGAGTCGCGGACGCTGCTCGGCGAGCTCATGTACGAATCGCACGCCAGCTACTCGGCCTGCGGGCTGGGCGCCGCCGCGACCGATCGCCTGGTCGAGCTGGTGCGCGCGGCGGGACCGGCGGCGGGGCTCTACGGCGCGAAGATCACGGGCGGTGGAAGCGGCGGCACGGTCGCCGTTCTCGCGCGCCGCGGGTGCAGGGCCGGCCGTCGACGCGATCGCCGCCCGCCACGGCGAGGAGACCGGTCGGGTCGCCCGTCGTCTTCGCCGGGTCGTCGCCCGGGGCACACGCGTTCGGCGTCCGCCGATTCGTCGTCGCGACCTGAGTCAGCTCATCGAGGCGTGGCCAGCGGATGACTCGAGCCGCCCCGCCAGCGTCTCGACCTTCTCCAGCTGCGCGCGCAGCCGGTCCTTGAACTCCCGGGCGTCCGCGCTGGTCAGCTCGATCATCAGGCCGTGCCGCTGCTCCTCGAGCGCGAGCGTCAGCTCGCGCAGCTCATCGTCGCTAAATTCCAGCTTCACACTCATATGGACAATCTAGATCCGGATTCCAGAAGCTACGTCACTCAATGGCTCAGTCGACGAACTTGGAGAGCAGGCGGATGTACTTGGCCTGGTAGCCGTCGTCCGGCTCGGTGACCGACCAGGAGTCGAGCGGCCAGCCGTCGTTGAAGTCGAGGTACGACTTCTGGTCGGGTTGTCCGGCGGGCGGCGAAGGCTGCGCCGCGCCGCACGAGTAGCCGCTGCAGTTGTTCGGGCAGCAGCTGTCCCAGGTGTAGCTGGGGTTGGGGCCGCCGGTCAGGTAGCCGGGCGGCGGACCGTACTTGGAGACGCCGGCGGCGTCCCAGTTCGAGCCCTTCGCGTACCAGGAGTGAAAGAAGCGCGTCACCGATTTTTGCGCGCCGTAGCTCCCCATGTTCGACAGATAGACCAGCTGCAGCGGGTTCACGCCGTGGAGCCAGTGGACGTAGCGCTCGGCGCCCCTTGGCGGCCGTGGCGTTGCTCGACGCATCGAGCGCGAAGGTGACGACGTCGTAGAGCAGGTTCCCCTGGTCGCTCTTGATCTGGTTGATCCCCCACCAGTAGCCCCCCGAGAGGTACCCCAGGTACGGATCGGGGTTGCTCGTCACGGCGCCCAGGTTGCTGCTGGTCTGCACCGCGCCCAGGGTGGCGCTCTTGATCTTCGGAGACGACCGAGGCGGTCGCGTTCGGCGCCTGCGTGTAGGCGAGCAGCGTCTCCTGCTCCTCGCCGTGCGAGCCGTCGGCGTAGCCGGTGGCGATGACGTTGATCGTCGCGTAGTGCGCGTCGAAGAAGTCGCGGTAGGTGGTGGTGCCGGTCGCCTCGAAGAGATAGAGCGCCGCCTGAAGCTGCTTCACCAGGAGCGCGTAGGCCCGGTCGGAAGCGGCGGTCGGAACCTCCTGCTCGCCGGCGCCGACGGTGGGGCTCGCCGTCGAGTTGTAGAAGAAGACGGCCGGGTTCGCCTGCGCCCAGGTCCAGGCCTTCTGCGCCTGCTGGACGAGGGCGGCCGCGTAGCCGGGGTAGGCGGTGCTGGCGCCGGCCGCGGCGCCGAAGACGACCGCGCCATAGGCGTAAGCGGCGGCGGCGGTGAGCGAGGCCGACGTCGAGGCCGGTCCGTAGGCGCAGGGGTCGGTCACCGTCGAGGGGGCGGTGTTGGCAGAGCCGCCGAAGGCGGGCGCCTCGGCGGCCGCTTCACCGACGATGCTGAGGACCGAGCCGTTGCTCTGCTGCATGCGGCCGAGCCAGTCGAGCTCCCACTTCACCTCGTCGAGCAGATCGGCGACGCCGTTGCCCGACTCGGGGATGTTGGTGGCGTCCGTGAACGCGGCCGGCGTCTCGGCGTAGGCGTGCATCAGCTCGATGACGTCGCTGGCGCCCCAGTTGGTGTACTTGTTGAAGTCGCCAGCGTCCCACCAGCCGCCGTGCAGATCCTGGTTCAGCGTCTTGGTCGTGTCGCTGTAGAGGTAGCACTTGCCGGTGTGGGCGGCGGCGTCGGCCCAGGCGGCGCCCGCGTACTGCGCCGTCTTGGCGAACCCGTCGCGCTGGTAGAAGAGCATGCGCGTCGCCTGCGTCAGCACGTCGCGGTAGACGCCGTTCGAGATGCTGAAGACGTCCGAGCGGACGTTCTTCGTCTCGTCGAGGACGAAGTAGTCTCCGGCGGTCGTGACCGTCGAGAAGTCGAACCACCAGGCCTTGTCGCCCGACGAGGTGTCGGTCGTTCCGCCGTTCCACTGGGTCGGCGCCGCCTCGAGCAGCTTGGCGCCGCTGTGCGCGTCGACGAGCGCGTACTTCGCGCCCGGCGTGAAGGTGCCGGGCGCATCGAATCCCTTTTGCGGGTTCCGGATGACCGCGATCTTCTCGTCCGAGGGCCGGTAGCCGAACTGATCGACCACGATGTTGGGGCTCAAGGGCTGCGTCGCCACGATGGTCCCGCCGGTTCCGCTGGATCCACCGTTGGGGCTCCCGCCCGCGCCGGCGTCGCCCGCGTTCGAACCGCCCGAGGCGCCGCCGCTTCCGGGGACGCCACCGGTGGTCGTCGCGCCGCCCGTGCCCGTCGCGCCGCCGCTGCTCTTGGCTCCGCCGGTGCCGGGCGCGCCGCCGCTTGCGGAGGCGCCACCGCTTCCAGTCGCATCGCCACCACCGCCGGATCCTGGACTGCCGGTGGACCCCGCCCCGGAGCCGCACCCGGCGGCGACGGCCAAGAGCAAGACGAGAGAGGGAGGAGGGCGTCGAGCCGGAACACGCGGGCAAGCCAGGTCTTTCACGCCGCCATTGTATCACCCGCGATTCCTGGAAAGATCGGCGTCGCCGCGGCGCCAGCTCCGGTCCGTTACCGAACTTTGAGACCTCGCAGGAACCGTGAGGCCCGCCACCCTTGTGCGGCCGCGATGAGAAGCCACCATCCAGCCCATGGCGCGCAAACGGCCTCTGTCGGCCTTCGTTGGGTTCCTGGCAGTCTCAGTCCTCATGGGGGTGGAGATCGCCCGCATCGGGCTGGCCGCGGACCCCAAGTTGGAGACGGACAAGGACAAGAAGGTCCCGATGCTGTTCGTTCAGACAGCCAAGGGCGCCACCCTCGTCAACGGGAAGCTGACGATGAAAGGGGTCAGCCCCATGACGGTCTTCTTCTCGGACCGGCCCACCCGGGTCGCCGGTCACGTCGCGACCAGCGAGATGCTCCCGCTGTGGTCAGAGGGCAAGGACAGCTTCCTGAAGGATCCCCCCAACGCCACGCTGTCGACCTTCACCGCCGACGGCAAGGTCGGCAACGTCGTGGTCGAGCTGAGGAATCCCGGCTTGAAGGGCGACGAGATGACGTACGACGCGCGCGTGCTTCAGGGCAAGCTGCCGGACAACGCGGAAGCGGCGTCCCTCTTCATCGATGTGATCGGGATGCCCTTGACCCCCGTTTCATACGCCGGCGCGGCGCGCCGCGCTGCGCGTCGCACGGTCGTCGTCCGCTGAGAGCGGTCCAGGTCACCGATGCTCGAAGGAGGTTGGGCGGCGGGACGTTTCGGGTCCATGCTGAAAGGGTGTCGGGGCGCTTGCTGGCCACCACGCCGCCGGAGATCGTCGTTCGCGACGAGGAGGACGACTGCGTCTACCTGCCCGGGCGGCGGGCGCGGCAGCCCCTGCGCCAGCCGCTCCGCCGGCTGACCGCCGCCGAGTTCGACACGCGGCTCGCGGCGGGCGATCGACGCGCGGGGTCTCTCCTCTACAACCAGGCCTGCCCCAGCTGCGCGGAGTGCCAGGCGATCCGCGTCGACGTGGGCGCGTTCGCGCCGTCGCGCTCGCAACGGCGGGCGCAGGCCAAGGGCGACACAGCGGTCATGGTGCAGCTCGGTCCGATCGTCGTGGACGACCTGCGCCTCTCTCTCTACCGGGCGCACGAGCGGGGGCGCGGGCTCGACCACGCGGGGCGGCCGCCGATCGACGCGCTCGAGTACGAGAGCTTCTTCGCCCACAGCTGTGTCGAGGGTTTCGAGGTGCGGTATCTCGTCGGGGGCCAGCTCTGTGGCGTGGCGATCACCGATCGCGGCGCGCGCTCTCTCTCGGCCGTCTACACGTTCTGGGATCCGGCCTACGCGGCGCTCTCGCTGGGGACGTATTCAGTCCTCACCCAGATCGCGCTCGCGCGAGACTGGGAGCTCGACTGGCTCTATCTGGGCCTCGCCATCCGGGAGAACCGCTCGATGGCCTACAAGCTGGCCTTCATGCCGCACGAACGCCGCGTGAGCGGCGCCTGGCAGCGATTCTCCCGCGGATGACGGCTCGGCGCTTCGCGAGCGCCCGGCTCGCATGCGCGCCGAAGAGGCCGCGCGCGCCGCGCGTCGCCATTCAGGCGGCCTGCGCTTGCACGGCGGGCGAAGTCACCGGCGCGCCGAGGGCGGCGTTCTCCGCCTTGCGCGCCTCCAGCAGGAGCCGCCGGACCTCCTCGGCGATCTCCGGGTGCTCGGCGACGTAGGCGCTGGCCTTGTCGCGGCCCTGGCCGATCCGTTCGCCGCGGAACGAATAGAACGCGCCCGACTTCTCGAACAGGCCGGCGGCCGACGCCAGGTCGACGACCTCGCCGGGGGCGTTGACGCCGACGCCGTAGAGGATGTCGAACTCGGCCTCGCGAAAGGGGGGCGCGACCTTGTTCTTCACCACCTTGACGCGCGCGTGGTTGCCGACCACCTGGTCGCCGTTCTTGACCACGCCGATCTTGCGGATGTCGAGCCGCACCGAGGCGTAGAACTTCAGCGCGTTGCCGCCGGTGGTGGTCTCCGGGTTGCCGTAGACCACGCCGATCTTCTGGCGCAGCTGGTTGATGAAGATGACCGCCGTGTTGTTCTTGGCCGTGGCGGCGGTCAGCTTGCGCAGCGCCTGGCTCATGAGCCGCGCCTGCAGGCCCATGTGCGCGTCGCCCATCTCGCCCTCGATCTCCGCCTTGGGCACCAGCGCCGCGACCGAGTCGATCGACGATCAGATCGACGGCGCCGGTGGCGACCAGCTTGTCGGCGATCTCCAGCGCCTGCTCGCCGTAGTCGGGCTGCGAGACCAGCAGCTCCTCGGTGCGGACGCCCAGCTTGCGCGCGTAGCCGACGTCGAGCGCGTGCTCGGCGTCGATGAAGGCGCAGACGCCGCCGGCGCGCTGGGCCTGGGCGATCGCCTGCAGCGTCAGCGTGGTCTTGCCCGACGACTCGGGGCCGTAGATCTCGATGACGCGGCCGCGCGGCAGGCCGCCCACGCCGAGCGCGACGTCGAGGCCGACCGAGCCGGTCGGGATGACGTCGATCGCCGCGATCTCGCCGCCGTCGAGCGGCATGATCGCGCCCTTGCCGAACTGCTTCTCGATGGCGGCGATCGCGCCGGCCACGGCCTTCATTTTCTCTTTGATGCTGGACATGGTCTCTCCTTTTTGTTGGTCACTGGTTCAACGGTCACGGGTTGGTCGAGCACGCGGTACTGCAAGCGTCTCGGCGAGGTGGACGGCGCGCACGGCGGCGCTCCCCTCGAGGTCGGCGATGGTGCGGGCCACGCGCCGGATGCGGGTGATGGCGCGCGCCGACAGGCCGAGGCGCTCGGCGGCGCGCTCGAGCAGCGCGTGGCCGGCGGCGTCGATCGGCGCGACGCAGGCCGAGCGCGGCCGAGCCGAGCCGCGCGTTCCAGCTGCTTGCCGCGCCGCGCGCTGGCGCTCGCGCGGCCGCCACCACGCGCTCGCGCACGACCGCGGTCGATTCGCCCGCTTCGCTCCCGGCGAGCTGATTGGTACGGCAGCGCCGGGACGTCGACGTGCAGGTCGATGCGATCGAGGAGCGGACCCGAGAGGCGCGCGCGGTAGCCGCCGATCGCCGTCGATCGAGCAGGTGCAGGTGCGGACGGCGCTGCCGAGGTAGCCGCAGGGGCAGGGGTTGAGCGCCGCCACCAGCATGAAGTCGGTCGGGTAGGTGACGGCGCGCCGCGCGCGCACGATCGTCACGCGCGCGATCCTCCAGCGGCTGGCGCAGCGCTCTCCAGCACCGGCGCGCGGATACTCGAGCAGCTCGTCGAGGAACAGGACGCCGTTGTGCGCGAGCGCGATCTCGCCCGGCCGGACGCTGGGCGCCGCCGCCCACCAGCCCGGCGGTCGACACCGTGTGGTGGGGCGCGCGGAACGGGCGCGCGCCGACCAGCGCGCGAGCCGCCCAGCAGGCCGGCGATCGAGTAGACCATCGTCGTCTCCAGCGCCTCGTCGAACGTCAGCGGCGGCAGGATGCCGGGGAGCCGCTGCGCCAGCATCGTCTTGCCGGAGCCGGGCGAGCCGACGAAGAGCAGGTTGTGGCCGCCCGCCGCCGCGATCTCCAGCGCGCGGCGCGGCACCTCCTGCCCGCGCACGTCGCCGAGATCGGGCAGGGGCGCGGGCGCGCGCGGCGGCGGGCTCGGGACGGCGCCGCTCGACGATACGGCGAGCGCCTCGCCGCGCAGCAGGGCGACCAGCTCGCCGAGGTGCCGCGGCGCCTGGACCTCGCATCCGCCGACGACCGCCGCCTCGCCAGCGTTCTCGGGCGGCACGATCAGCCGCCGCACCTCCTGGCGCGCGCGCCCAGGCGGCGATCGGCAGGACGCCGCGCACCGGGCGCAGCGTTCCGTCGAGCGCCAGCTCGCCGACGAACAGCGTGCCCGCCAGCGCCGCCGCGTCGACCACGCCCGCCGCGCAGAGCATCCCGACGGCGATCGGGACGTCGTAAGCGGCGCCGTCCTTGCGCAGGTCGGCGGGCGCCAGGTTGACGGTGATCCGGCGCGGCGGCAGCTTGAAGCCGCTGTTCTCCAGCGCGCCGCGGATGCGGACGCGCCCCTCGCGCACGCCCGGCGTCGGCCAGCCCGACGATGTTGCAGCAGGGGAGCCCGACCGCCACGTCGACCTCGACGTCGATCGGGGCGGCTTCGATCCCCACCACGGCGGCGGAGGCGACACGCGCGAACATGCCGCCAGACATTGCGAGCGCGGTGCCAACGCGCCGCCCGCGCCGCTCGACGCTCGTCCGCCGGTCAACGGCGGCCGGGGCCGGCCGCCGCGACCGCCGCTTCGGTCGGACGAAGCGCTCCCGGCTTCGGGCCCGCGGGGGGCGCGGTCTAGAACGTCAGGCGCAGGCCGAGGCGCGCGCTGAACGGATCCTGGTACGCCAGCGGCTGACCGAAGTTCGGGTTCTTGGTGAGGGGCCGCCGCCCGCGTTCTTGGCGAACTTCAGGTCCTGCGTGCGTGCCGTTGACGATCGGCGCGGCGGCGTCGAACGTGTAGTTGTCGTCGGTCAGGATGGCCGTCTGCTGGTTGAAGATGTTGAAGAGGTCGATGAACCCCTCGAGGTTCATCTTGCGTTCCGAGCGGCTGCGCGTAGGCGATCTTGCCGTTGAACTGGGTGACGGTCGGCGTGCGCCCGGCCGTCGCCGCGCGGCAGCAGCAGGACGAGCTGGTACGCGGTCCCCGGCTCGAGGTTCGCGAAGTAGTTGCGCGGCATGCCCGAGCGCGCGGTGAACGACAGCCCGAAGCGTCACGCGCCCCTTGCCGAGCGCGGGCGCGGTAGAAGCCGTCGAGCTTGAAGAGTGCGGGCGGTCGTTGGGGAGCGGGCCGTTCTGGTTGACGTAGAGGTCGGGCGCGTCGTAGGCGTTGCTGCCGTTCGGCGCGAAGTAGTTCGTCTCGGCCTGGTAGAGCCCCTCGTAGTTGCCGATCAGGCGCGAGTAGGTGTACGCGGCGCGCGCGAGCCAGTCCTTCGAGAAGCGCTTGTTCAACGAGAGGGTGATGGCGTCGTAGGTGCGCTCGGGCTTGGGCGCGGTGGCCAAGCTCTGCAGCGTGCCGAGGTTGTACTGCGCGGTCCCGGCCGCCGGCCTGCGGCGGCGGGGTCATTGGGATTCGCCGCCGCCGTCGCCTGCGCCTGCATGAGCGCGTGGTTGGCGGCGTCGAGCGCCGACTGGGGGACGTTGCCCGGGTTGGCGAGGACGCCGTTGCTGGAATCCCGGGCCGTAGCCGTCCTCGATGATCGTTCCCCAGCCAGCGGTGCTGGTAGTCGAGGCGCAGCGTCATGTCGTCCATGATCTGGCGCTCGGCCGTGGCGACGATCTCGTTGTGGTACTGGCCCTGGATGTTCGGCTGGGCGGTATTCGCCGTTGTAGAGCGGCGCGATGGTTCCGAGCGGGGGCGCCGCACTTCGCGTACTCGCCGGCGCCGGTCCAGTTGTACCCGTTCTGGAGGTTGCCCGGGCACTGGGCGAGGAAGCCAAACTGCTGCACGGAGTTCTCGCCGCCGAAGTAGCGTGCGGCGACGTCCAGCGGGACCGCCTCGTAGAAGCGGCCGTAAGCGACAGACAGCTTGGACTTGCCGTCGTTGAACGGATCGTAGACGGCGCTCAGCCGAGGCGACAGGTTGTCGGTGCTGAGAAACGCCGAACCGTCCGTGCCGTAGATCTTCTGAAGCTCGAGGCGGAGGCCCGCGTTGATCGTCAGGTTGCGAAGCTTGTCCGGGCTGAAGCTGTCCTGCAGGAAGAAGGCGTTGGAGAGGCTCTTCACGTAGGCATCGAGCTGGTCCTGGTAGTTCGCGCCGGTGAGATCCAGGTTGGGCGTGGCCGGGCGTTTCACCCGGGCATGAGCCCGAAGAGCGTCGTCGTGTTGTAGAGGTTCCGGGCAGACCGCTCTGGTTGCCGGGGAAGAAGATCTGCGAAAAGGCGTGGTTGCCGGCCGGGCCCGAATAGGAGCGCTGAAGGTCGAGGGTCCCCACTTCGAGGTGCCAGCCGTACTTGAGCTCGTTGTGGCCGCCGGCCTCGAAGATGTGCGTCGACTTGACCTCGCCCGTCCAGCGATAGCCGGTGTACTTGTCGATCTCGCCGAAGCCGCCGGACTGGTAGAACGGGTTCACCGGGCAGGGCTGGAAGCCGGTCGTGGCGTCGGGCTGGCAGCCGGGCGCGTGCTCCAGGTCCCAGAGGTTCGCGCCGCCGTACTGGAGCTGGTTCAGGCTGTTGAGCGCGGAGTACGGCGAGCGGTCGTAGAGATACTCGTTGTGCATGCCGGCGAGGACGTCGATCTGCCAGCGGCGGTCGAGCAGCTTGGAGACCCAGTGCGCGACCACGTCGGTGTTGGCCCGGGTCAAGGACTCGACGGCCGTCTGGGGGTCGGAGGCGAGCTGTTGATTCCGTACTGGCTCTTCGAGCTCCTGGTTGAAGCTGGGCGTGCCGACGATGCTGAGGGTCAGCTTGTTGTCGGGCAGCGGGAGCCAGTCGAGCGTCCCGGC
This sequence comes from uncultured Pseudomonadota bacterium, assembly GCA_963819375.1. Taxonomy (GTDB): domain Bacteria; phylum Myxococcota_A; class Polyangia; order Fen-1088; family Fen-1088; genus JADGRB01. The sequence continues at coordinate 163,159 of CAWFVU010000004.1, forward strand.
GTAGTAGTAGGTCTGGTGCGTCTCGGGGATGCGCGCCGTCCAGTCGGGAGCTGGTTGACGATCGGGAGCCCGTTGGCGTTGAGGGCGGCCGTCGCCTGGGGTTGCCCATGCTGTCGATCCCTCTTGCTGCGCGTAGGTCAGGCGCAGGACGTGGGTGTCGGTGATGCGGGGCGCGAAGCCGACCCAGAAGAACAGCTTGTCCTTGATGATCGGGCCGCCGACCTCGACGCCGATGCTGTCGTCGAAGTCGCGGCTTGCGCACGCCGGCGAGCGGCGCTGCCACCGGCAGACACGGATTCGGGTTGCCGGAGAGCCAGTAGGGCGACCAGTAGCCGAAGGCGCTGCCGTGGAACTCGTTGGACCCCGATTTGAGGACGGTGTTGATGACGCCGCCCATCGCGCCGCCGTACTCGGCCTGGTAGCCGCCGCTGTTGACGTCGATCTGGGTGAGGAACTCCAGCGGGAGGTTGGAGCCGCCGCCGATGGTCGCGGCGCCGCTCTCGAGGTTGCCGTAGCGCAGGCCGGTCACGTTCATGGCCGTTGACGAGGTAGATGTTCTCGAGGCCGGTCGCGCCGCCGATCGAGACGTTGCCGCTGCCGTCGACGAACGCGCCGGGCGCCCGCTCGATGACGTCGCCGTAGGTGCGCCCGACGGGGACGTTGTTGCATGAACGTTCTCGTCGAACGTTGGTCCGACGCGGGCGCTGCCGATGTCGATGGTCGGCGCCTTGCCGGTGATGACGTAGGTCTGCTGGGCCGCGGTCGCCGCGGCGCCGGCGATCTTGGCGTTCACGCGGACCATCTTTTCGGCGGCGACGATGACGCCGGGCTGCTCGACCTGCGTCGCCGTGTTGGCGGCGTAGAACCGGATGACGTACGTCCCGACCGGCAGGGTCGTGAAGGTGTACTCGCCCTTGTCGGTCGGTGATGACGGCGTCCTCGCCCTGGGGCCCGGCCACGATGACCGTGACGCCGCCCAGCGGCTGCCCCGTGTCCTGGTCGGTCACGCGCCCGGTCACCCGGCCGGTCGTCTCCTGCGCCTGGGCCGCACCGGCGGCCAGCAGTGCTGCCAGTCCGAGGGCCGCGGCACCAACTCGAATCCGGGTCATCAGTCCTCTCTTTCGATGCGTCTGGGTTGGCCAAGACCTGAAGGGCGCCGGTCACGTCGCGCTCGTCGTGAAGGAGGTGCGAGGCGATCGACGCCGAGCGGGTCACCGACGGCGTCGGCGCGGTCGCATCGATGGTGATGGTGATGGTCGAGCTGGCCGGCCAGTTGGCGTCGGGCGTGATCGCCACGTTGAAGCCATCCGTCGTAGAAGCGGTGAAAGGCACGAGCGCCGACGCGCCACCTGCGACCGGCGTCGCGGTGACCGTGATGTGCTGCATCGTCGAAGGCGGTCACATCGAAGTCCCGTCGGCGGCGGCGTTGGCGATCGACGTCGTTGAACGTGGCGGTCGCCGGCGTCATGTCCGGGGTCACCGTGGTCGGCGCGCGGCGTGCAGGCGCCGGCGTCGGCCGGCAGCGCGGTGGTCGGGGGCGAGCTGACCGAGCCCGTCGAACTGCACGGCTGAAGGTGAAGACGCCCTCGGGCGAGCAGCGCCCATGCCGGTGAAGGGCGTCTTGCCGTCCTTGGCGCGGACCTGGGTCCCGTCGAGGGCGATCGTGACGGCCGATCCGGTCGAGGGGGATGGGGTGGACGAAAACAGCAGGCTGGGGCCGTCGGCGCGAAAGTCGCCCAGCAGCGGGAAGACGACCTCGTTGGGGCTCCCGTTGGACGGCGTAGTCGGCGCTCATCACCACGGGTGCCGCGGGCGTCGGCGTGACCGTGACGGTCGCGGCCGTGGTCACGCCGCCGGCATCGCCAGGGTCGAGCGGCCCGGTGTCGAGCAGCCGATCGAACACGAACAGAGCGATCGAATTCGGCGAAAAGAGAGGGCAGTTGAAAGTCCCGGTCAGCGTCGAGGCATCTACCGAGGCGTCGGGCGTGGTGCCGGCGTCGGGCGTGCCGCCGTCGGTGCAGGCCGGCATCTGCGCGGGCGGGATTGGCGACGCACTGGCACCAGTTGCTGGCCGCGGTCTGACGACAGGTCGCTGCTGCGGTCGGATCGCACATTCCGCCCGTCGGCCGCTCCGGTGGGGCATTCCACCGGCGCTCGAGGTGAAGGTGGTGACGACGGGACCGGCGGCGCTGCTCTCGACCACTGACATCTCGATCAGGACGGGCGCGCCCGGTTTGACCGACGTTGTTCGGGGTGCAAGCGCCGGCAACAGCCAGCGCGGCGGTGAGGCCCAATACCTCAAGACGAGGGAACGGCCGGTTCATTCAGGGCTCCTTGTGACCAGTGGGATCGACGTAAGGGGGCGAAACAGGGGACGCGTCGGCGGGCATCGTATCAGTGATATGACTGCCTGTGAATTCGGCGGCTCTCGTAGTTTCTTGACCCACATCGTTTTGAGACCGTGTGGTCACTGACGCGATTTGGACGCGATTTGGGCCCCGTTCGGCGCTGGTTTTGAGCCTCGTTGGAGGCGAAGTTGACGGAATCAGCGATCGTCTTTGGTGACGATCCCCAGCGTCTTCGCGCCGGCGCCCTTGCAGATGTCCATGACGCGCACCGCGCGCCCGTAGTTGGCGTCGTCGGCGATCTTGAAGAAGACGACCTTCTGGCGATCGTGGGCCAGCCGGTCGCTGACCTTGCTCGCCAGCGCCTCCGGGGCGACGCCCTCGCCGTTGAGCGACAGCTGGTCGCGGGCGTCCAGCTCGACGACGATGGTCGACTCGCCCGGGGGGCAGCGGGACGTTCTCGGTCTGCTTCTGCGGCACCTTGGCGACGATCTCCTTGAGCATCACCGGCGTCATCACCATGAAGATGATGAGCAGCACCAGCACCACGTCGATGAGCGGGGTGACGTTGATCTCCGCCTGGGGGCCCCGCTTGCCGTTGCCGACGGAGAAGGCCATCTAGCGAGCGCCTTCTGCCGAGGCCGGCTTCTGCTCCTCGGTGCCGAGCTGGACGTCCTCGACGCCGGCGCGGTGAATCGACTCCATCACCGCGCGCGCGGCGCCGTAGCGAATCCGGCGGTCGGCTTTGACGAAGACGCCCTTGTCGGGGTAGCGGCGCCGCTCCTCGGCCACGGCGGCGGTCAGCTCGCCGGGCGGGACCTTGTCGGCGTTCACGTAGACGTCGCCGCTGGCGTTGATCGACACGATGAGGTCCTTGTTGTCGTCGTTCTTCCGGTCGTGGTGGCTGGTGAGCGGCAGCTCGACGCTCACGCCGCGCACGATCATCGGCGTCACCACCATGAAGATGATGAGCAGCACCAGCGCCACGTCGACGAGCGGGGTCACGTTGATCTCCGCCCGCACCTGCCCCTTGGGGTGGCGCTTGACCGCCAGGTGCGCGGCGGCGGCGCGGCGGTGGCGGGCGCGGCGGGGTCGCGTCACACCGCTGCCCCCGCAGGATGGTGTCGACCAGCTCGGAGGCGGTCTCGTCGATGTCGATGGTCAGGTCGTCGAGCCGGGCGGTGAAGTAGTTGTAGAACCAGACGGCGATGATGGCGACGCCGAGGCCGACGGCGGTGGTGATGAGCGCCTCGGCGATGCCGGCCGAGACGGTGCCGATGCCGCCGCCCCCCTTGGTCGGGTCGGAGAGCTTCTGGAAGGCGGTGATGATGCCGCCGACGGTGCCGAAGAGGCCGACGAACGGCGCCGACGAGGCGACCGTCGCCAGCACCGGCATCCCGCGCCGCAGCCCGGCCAGCTCCCGCTCCTTGCTCCGCTCCATCGCCCGGTTGACGATCTCGGCGACGTCGAACGACGACGAGGGCGGCGCTGCCCGCCGGGCGATCCAGGCCGCGCGCGTATTCGTGCAGCCCCGCGCCGATCACCTTGGCCACCGGGCTGCCGACGAAGCGCTTGTCCAGGCCGACCGCCTCGCGCAGCCGTCCCGCCGCCTCGACCAGCGGCGCCAGCGCCTCGACGTAGCCGCGCGACTGCTTGCGCCCCTTGCGGAAGGTGAGCAGCCGGTCGCCCGCGATGGCCAGCGCGTAGAGCGACATGACGATCAAGCACCACCACGACCGCCCGGGCGGTGAAGCCCATCTCGTTCCAGAGTCCGACCAGCGTGAAGTCCATCGTGTCTCCCCTTTTTACGGCTTCGTGTCAGTGGCTCGTGAACTCGAACCGTCCGAAGTAACAGAACGGGACGGCGATGCTGTCCGCCATGAGCGGGCGGTAGTGCCACCCCTTCACGGCCCGCACGACGTCGTCGTCGAGCAGCGAATCGGCGCGCTGCATGACCGTGACGCTCTCGACGGCGCCCGTGCGGGCGACGCAGATCTTGGCGCTCACGACGTAACTGGCGCCCGGCGCGGTTCAACGAGGAAGGGAGCGCCGGCATCTCACCCGACTCCTTTTGCAATGCGCCCAGGTTGGGCGGCAGGAACTTCCGCGCCGGCCCGGTGCCGCCGATCGTCCCGCCGATGACGCCCCCCTTGGTTCCGCCGATCTGTCCGCCGACCGTTCCGCCGATGCGTCCCGCCAATGGTTCCGCCGATGACGCCTCCTTTGACGCCGCCCCGCTCGCCGGGGCCGTCGCTCGGGTCGGGCTTGGTCTCCTTCGGCCTGTCTTCCGGTTTCTCTTCGAGCGTCTCGCGCGGCTGGACGATGTCGGTCGGCTTCGTCGAGCGTCTTGGGTTTGACCACCACCTTCTTCCGCGCCGCGCCGCCGCCACCTGCGGGCGGAGGCGGCGGAGGCGGAGGCGGCGCCGCCGACAGGAACGTCACCTTCACCGACGGCGGCGTCAGCTCGTCGACGTGCCAGAACGAATAGGCGATCCCCGCCGCCAGCAGCGCGCCGTGAAAGGCGATCGACAGCGCGACCGTGAGCCGTCCGCGCGCCGGGCGTGGCTCGAGATTCCGCGCGAAAGGCCTCGAACGCCACCGCTCACGACTTCCCGGCGCGCGCATCGGCCGCCTTTTGCTGCCAGCTGTCGGCCTCGTCGACGGCGCCCTGCCAGGCGATCGGATCGGTGAAGAAGGCGAAGGACTTCTGCCGCCAGAGCAGCGCCAGGTAGGTCATCGCCTCCGGGTAGCGGGGGCGCCGGGCCAGCGCCTTTTCGAGATAGGCGATCCCCTGATCGGCCAGCGCCACGCGCGCGCTGTCGGTGATGTCGCCGGGGGTGGCCACGGGCGGCGCGACGGTCATCGCGCCCTTCGTCTCGGCGACGTCGGGCCAGGGGCTGTAGCCCGCCACCTGCGCGCCGCCGCCGTGGGTGGAGAGGATCTGCCAGACGAAGGTGCCGACGCCGTACTGCGCCTCGGCGTCGTCGGTGCGCAGCGCCGCGGCCTGCTTCGACCACTCCAGCGCCTGCGGCCACTTCCCCCACTTGAAGTAGACGTCCTGCAGCCCGTGGACGGCGTCGAGGTCGTCGGGCGACTGCCGGCGGCGCTCGAGGAACGTGGCCTCCAGCGACGGGTAGTCCTGCATGTCGAACCGGGTCTGCATCGTCAGCTCGCCGGCGCGCGGATCCTTGGGCGCCACCTCGCCGAGCCGGCGGAAGGCGCCAGCGCGCAGGCGGCGGCGCGGCGGCTCTCGGGATCGTGACCGCCCGGCGCGATCAGCTGCCGGCAGGTGTAGCCCTCGTTGAGCCAGAGCGCCGGCAGGTCGGGGACCAGCGCCTCGGCTTCCTTGTAGAGCGTCACCGCCTCCGCGTACTTCCCGCGCCGGTAGAGCTCGTTCGCCTCCCGGATTCGCTTGCGTCCGCGAACCTGCGAGCAGGCGGGAAGCAGGACGATCGCCAGCGCGAGGGCGCTAGCGCAGCTCGAAAATCTGAAACTCATCGCCCCCTCGGGCGAAGCTCTTGAAGCGCTTCAACACCACCAGCGTCTGGGCCCGTACACGATAGGTCACGGGACGCGGCGTGAAGACCCGCCCCCGCGCCTTGACGGCCCCGTCGGCGGTGTCGGCGGCATAGAGGTCGAGCATCGGCAGCTCCGCCTTCTTGCGCTTGATCGCCTCGGGGTTCAGCGGATCGACGCCGATCCCGAACGTCAGGTGGTTCGGCGCCGGCCCTTCCTCGAAGAGAAGCGTCTTGGGATCGTAGAGATGGAACGGGACCTCCAGCGAGGCGGGAACCTTTTTCCCCATCGCATCGATCACATCGACACCCGAGCCGTCTTGATTGAGGTCGACGAACAGGGATTGTCCGGGATGGTCGCGGCGCAGCTGGCCGGTGATGGCCCAGCCGACCGGGTCGCTGATCTCGCTCTCGCTGGCGGTCTTGCCGGTCAGCGCGTCGACGACCACCTTCTTGGGCGGTTGCCGCACGTCGGCCGCCTTGTCGTAGGCGCCCGGCTTCTCGCCCAGGATCCGCGTATATCCGTCGTAGAAGCCGATGAGGCGCGACCGGCGGCGCCTTCAGCTCGCCTGCCACGTCGGTCTTGTAGGCGCGGGCCTTGCCGGCCGGCGCCAGGGTCGCCAGGGTGTAGGGGGTGACCGTGTAGGTCGCCTCCGCTCCGTGTCCGCTGAGCTTGCGGTCGAAGGCGACCAGCAGGGCGGCGCGCGGCGTGCCGTCGTCGGGCGGCCGCCCGAAGGCCGTCACGGGACCGACCTTCGTCGAGACCTTGCCGGCGGTGTCGACCAGGAAGGCGGTGAGCGGGGCGCTGTCGTCGGGCCGGTCGCGCCCGATGAGGACCATCCCCTTGCCGGCCGGCAAGAGCTCGATGCGGGTGACGATCAGGTTCTTGCTCGGTGGAGCGAACGCAGCGGTCAGCTTCGGCGGCTTGGCCTCGAGATCGTAGGTCTCGATCTTCGAGAAGGTCGCGCCGTCGCCGCGGATGACCGCCAGCTGCTTCCCGGCGTCGTCGAGCCCGAAGACCTCGTCGAAGTAGCCGTCGCCCTCTCCCGGTTTGCTCTCGTGCGGTTTGATCGACGAAAGAGGCTCGAGCGGCTTGAGCTCATTTTCGCGGGCCGACGCCTGTTTTGCGCCGGCGACCAGCGGCAGGAACAGCAGGAGGGCCAAAAGGACGGTGCCCGAGGTGCGACGGACCATGCGCCGCTAACTTAGACCGAGCGCGGCGCCTTCGTAAATGGGGCGTCGCGGATGGGTTTGGCCGCCCGAAGGCGCCTCAGGCGCCGGCGCGGGCCAAGAAAGCGTCGATCTTGCCTTGGGCTTCCGCGCTGAGGTTGGTGAACTTCACCCCCATCCGCAGATCCTCGGGGGCGGTGGCCGAGACGATCTCGCCGGTCACCTCGATGGGGGCCTTGTCCCCCGGCAGCGTGAAGGTCAGGTTCACCTTTGTCCCGACGGGCAGCGGGATGGTGTGCTCGAGGCGGAGGCCACCGCGCGACAGATTGCCCGCGCGCCGGAAGTAGCGCTCGGAGCCGGTGGTCTCCTCGACCCACATCTCGAGCGGAATCCTCGGACCACCGCGGCGTTCCTCGGCCACTTCGGACATGGCCATGATGGTATCACGGGCAACAAGGGGCGCCAGCTTCGGCGCCCGTCGTTTCGAAACGCCCGCGAGGTATGAACGCCCGATGTCGCGACAACGAATTCTGGTCAGCGGAGGCTCGGGATTCGTCGGCTCCCACCTTTGCGATCGTCTCCTCAAAGAGGGGCACGAGGTGGTCTGCCTCGACAACTTCTTCACCGGCTCGCGCGCCAACATCGAGCACCTGCTCGACCATCACCGCTTCGAGCTGGTGCGCCACGACGTGACCGAGCCGATCACGATGGAGGTCGATCAGGTCTACCACCTGGCCTGCCCCGCCTCGCCGATTCACTACCAGCGCAACCCGGTGCGCACCATCCGCACCGCCGTCGAGGGGACGCTCAACATGCTCGACCTGGCGCGCGAGGTGCGGGCGCGCATCCTCATCGCCTCGACCTCCGAGGTCTACGGCGATCCGATCGAGCACCCGCAGCGCGAGAGCTACTGGGGAAACGTCAACCCGATCGGGCCGCGCGCCTGCTACGACGAGGGGAAGCGCTGCGCCGAGGCGCTGGCCGTCTCGTACGCGCGCCAGTATTCGGTCGAGGTGCGCATCGTCCGCATCTTCAACACCTACGGCCCGCGCATGCACGAGAACGACGGGCGGGTGGTGTCGAACTTCGTCGTGCAGGCGCTGCGCGGCGAGCCGATCACCATCTACGGCGAGGGGCAGCAGACGCGTTCGTTCTGCTACGTCTCCGATCTCCTCGAAGGCTTCGAGCGGCTGATGGCCAGCGAGCACGGCGTCGATCCGGTCAACCTCGGCAACCCGCGCGAGACGACGGTGCTCGAGCTGGCCGAGATGATCAAGCGCCTGGCCAAGTCGAAGTCGGAGATCATCAAGGCGCCGCTGCCCAAGGACGATCCGACCCGCCGCAAGCCCGACATCACGCGCGCCCAGAAGCTGCTCGACAACTGGGGCCCCAAGGTCTCCCTGGAAGAGGGCCTCGCCGCGACCATCGAAGACTTCAGGCGCCGCCTCGGCCTCGCCTGACCCGCGCTCACGCGAGTCTGACCGACGGATCCGAGGCCGCGCGATCGAGCGGTTCGCCGGTGACGGGATGGCGCAGCCCGGGCGCCGCGACGTCGCTGAGCGGGATGCGCACGAAGGGGCGCTCGAGCAGGCGCGGGTGCGGGACGATCAGCGAGGGCGGGTCGGCGATGACCTCGCCACCGTAGAGCAGGAGGTCGATGTCGATCTCGCGCGGCGCCAGCGCGCGACCCGCGGGGCGGCGGCGGCCGAGCGAGCGCTCGACCTCGAGGCAGAGCGCCAGCAGGGCGCGGGGGCGACAGCGCCGTCTCGGCGCGCACGACCGCGTTCAGGTAGAGGGGCTGCGGATCGGGCGTCACCGCATCGGTCTCGTAGAGCGGCGAGCGCGCCTGGGGGGCGACCCCGCCCGCGGTCGAGCCGATCGATCGCGCGCCCGATGGTGCCGGCCCGGTCGCCCAGGTTCGCGCCGAAGGCCAGATAGACCGTCGTCAGCGTTTCGGCTGTCTGCCTCCGTGGCCCCGACATCGTCTCTGTATATAGTGCCCTGACCGTGGGCGCCGGAACTCTTCCCGCCGCCATCTCCGGGCTGGCCACCAGCCTGGGGGCGTTGCCGTTCCTGTTCGTGCGCGAGCTGCCCCGGCGGACCTACGACGGCATCCTGGGCCTCGGCGCCGGGCTGATGCTGGCGGCGGCGACGCTGGGTCTCGTCGCCGAGGCGCTGAGCGGCGTCAACGAAGGGGGCCTCTTTCACCTGGGGCGGTTCGCGCTGGTGGTCTCCGGCTTCGCGGTCGGCGCCGGGATCGCCGCGGCCATGGATCGCCTGATCCCGCACCAGCACGCCGGCGGCCACCACGAGCACCTCGGGCACGAGCCCGGACACGACATGCACGATCCCCACCCGGCGCGCTCCCCGCGTCGCGCCTACGCCGTCGTCGGAGCGCTCAGCCTGCACCGGATCCCCGAGGGGTTGGCGATCGGCGCCGGGTTCGCGGTCCCGCGCACCGTCGCACCTCGGGATCCTGCTGGCGGTGGCCATCGGCGTGCAGAACGTCTGCGAGGGGATCGTCATGTCGGCGCCGCTGCGCCACGAAGGGGTGGGGCGCTGGCGCGGCTTCACGATCGTCGCGCTCACCGGCCTGGTGATCCCGGCCGCCGCCGTGCTGGGCGAGCTGATGGCGGGCGTCGCGCTGGCGACGATGCCGTTCGTGCTGGCGCTGGCCGGCGGCACGCTCACCTACGTGACGTCGAACGAGATCATCCCCGAGTCGCACAGCCACGGCAACGAGGGGATCGCCTCGGCCGGCCTGGTGGCCGGCTTCCTGCTGACGATCTCGCTCGAGGCTGTCTTGCGCTGAGTCTTGCGCTGAACCTCGGGCTGAGGTCCGAGCTCAGCGCGACGAGACGCTGATCGCCGGCGAAGACGACCCGTCGAGCGGGAAGGTGGCCAACCGATGGGCCTCGTCTTTGAGCTCGTGCCCGAACAGCTCGGCCACCAGCGCGCCGGCGGTGGCCGCACCTTTTCGAGCCGCCTCCGCGAGGTCCACCGCCATTTCGCGGGCGTTGGCGTAGCGTCTGTCGAGATCGGGGTCGGTGGCGCGCTGGATCACAGCGGAGATCGGGTCCGGCAGTCTCTGGATGGCGGTTCGCCCATCGGAGCTCGGTCCGGAGCCCGCCTGCATCAACAGGCCGTAGGTGGTGTGGGCGGCGTAGAGCGGATAGCCGGTGCAGCAGAAGTACATGACCAGCGCCAGCGAGAAGAGGTCAGCGCGGGCGTCGACCTCCAGGCCCCGCGCCTGCTCCGGGGACATGTACGTCACGTTCCCCTTGACCACCCCCCTCTCGGTCTTGGCCGCTCGCCCCTCCGTCGACTTGACCACCCCGAAGTCGAGCAACTTCACCTCTCCCCGCGGCGAGACCACGATGTTCTCCGGCGAGACGTCGCGGTGGACGATCCCCATCGGCCAACCACGCTCGTTCTCCATGCTGTGCGCGTAGTCGAGTCCTTTGAGGATCTCGTGCGCCACGTAAGCGACCACTTCGGCCGGCGGTGGGCGGCCGTCGCTCGAGAAGCACTTGCTGACGAGGCGCCCGAGGTCGCGCCCCTGCACGTACTCCTCGGCCAGGAAGAACTGATTTTCCCAGCGCCCGAAGTCGTGCACCGCGACGATGTTCGGGTGATGGAACGCGGCCAGGAGGTTGGCCTCGTCGCAAAATTGCGCCACGGCGTTCGGATCGACCGTCAGCTCGGGGCGCAACCGCTTGATCACCACCGGGCGGCGGAAGCTCCCCTCGCCCGTGGTGACCGCCGCGTAGATCTCGGCCATCCCGCCGAGGCCGATGCGATCGACCAGCGTGTAGCGGCCGATGACGGCGACCACCCCGGCCGTCGTGACCTCGATCGAGGACGCCTCGTCGTCCTTCGGCCGGCGTGCCAGCAGGAAGAAGCTCCCCAGCGCCAGCACGAGGCCGAGCGCCAGGATCGTCAGCACCATCCCGGGGAGCGGCAGCGCGGCCCCGGCGGTCGCGGGGCCCCCCACGCCGGCCAGGATCCGGAGCCCGCCGGCGAGCGGCAGCGAGGCCACCGCCACGCCGCCGTAGGTCCCGACCCCGGGCGCGGAGAGCTCCAGGGCCTGGGCGAGCGGTCCGAGGCCGAGCTCGTCCGGGGCGGACGCGGACGCGGACGCGGCGCCGGCGGCGACCACCAGCCGGCGGCCGTCGGAGAGGGCGACCGAGGCCCCTGCACGCTCGGCAATCCCGGAGACGATGCCGACGTTGAGCGCCCGCGTCGCCACCAGGACCGGCCAGTCCAATCGACCGGTGAGCGCCACGGGAGCCGCGGCGACGGCCATCACCTGCCCGTCGGCCATGATCAGCCCGGTCGACGCACGGTGCGCGAGCCGGGCGTCGTGGACCAGGTTGCGTGCCTCGAATTGGGCGGGGAGGCGCGAGGCGACGATCGCCGCGGTCTCGTCGTTGTAGACGCCGAAGCCGTCGACCAATCGGCGGAACGGCTCCCACCAGGGCTCGGTGTAGAGCAGATCGCGCAGTGTCTCCTCGTCGACCTTGGCGTCGAGCGCGGCGACGAGGCGCGGGTTGGCCGTGCCGTTTTGGACCTGCGCCTCGAGGGTGCCCGTCAGCGAGCGCACGCCGTCGGACGCGCGCAGCACGGCGGCCTGCGCATCGTCGGCCAGCCGCTCGGCGATGCGCCTCTGCTCGAGGCGCAGGAGGACGAGGGCCGCCGCCGCCGTGAGGGCGAGGATGGTGAGCGCCGCGAGCAGTGCTTTCGCGCGCCTCCACCGTCCCCTTGCGGGTTTCATCGCCGGTCCTTCGCCGGTTCCTTCGTGGATCCCATTCGGGGTCCCATCCGTCCACCTGCCCCCTTTGGCCTGAGCGCTCAGTAGCCTAGCTGAGGCTGGCGCTTATGCCCGTACTTGTCGGGGACGAACGGGCTCGGTCGCTTGTCTCCGCCGACCAAGACCGCCAGGTCGTGCGCGCCTTCCGGTCCGACGGTGATCGGCTTGCGGGTGATCGTCGAGGCGGCCTCGTGCCAGGCCGACAGCTCATACCGACCCGGGGGCACGCCATGAACCACGAAGCTGCCCGACGCCTGCGCCTTGGCGTAGAGCGGCGAGTCGACCACGAGAACGTAGGCGTTCATCGTCGAGTGGATGTTGCAGAGCAGCTCTACGACGCCCGGGTGGGTAAAGGTCTTGGTGTACGTCGCGCCGGTGGCCCGGATCCCGGCGTCGAACTCATTCGGCTTGGCGATGGAAAAAATGTCGTGATAGATGCGGTCATCGTTGCGGAACTGGACCGACGTGCCGAGCGGGACCGCCAGCACGTGCGGCAGGAAGGTCTTGTCGCGCTGGGTGATGATCTGGTTCTGCGCGGGGCTGACGTGGGGCGTGGGGCCGTCGATCCGCCGCAGCCAGATCACGGCGCCGCCGGGGCCAATCTGTCCGCCGCCGCTCACCGTGCCGCTGACCGTCACCGTGTTGTACGCGTGATGCGCGGGTGTCGGTCCGCCGTGCCCGTGGGCCTCCGCGGACGGTTTCTCCTCGACGGGGGGCGGCTCGGCCGCCTCGGGCTCGGCCCGCGCTGGCTCGACATGCGCGCCCGGCTTCGCCGGCTGTCCGAGGCGGACGCGGGCATCATCCAGGAAAGGGCCGACCACCCGTTCAATCTGGGGATCGAGGCCCGGCATCCGCAGCAACGTGTCCCACTTGTCGACCGCCGCGGCGTAGTCGCCGCGCTGGTAGGCGAGCTTGCCGCCCGCCATCAAGTTGAAGATGAGGTACTGGCGCTCGGTGGCCGACTTGAAGCCGATGTCCTGCGGTGTCTTCACCGGCAGCGGCAGCGGCAAATCGTCGCCCAGCCACTTTGCCTCTCCGCCGGCCGCGGCGGCGTCGCGCGCGCCGCAGAGCAGGCAGAGCGCGAGCGATCCGGCGATCAAGAGCTGCCAGAGCTGGCCTTTGGTCCTCATCCTCATGTGGTCGTGGTGTCCTCGTTTTGTATCATTCGCTCGCCGCCGTTCGCCCTCACCACGTCCAGACCGCCGAGGAGGTGAAGACGTTGTTGGCGACTTGGGGCGCGCCTTCGAGCTCCTGATTCACCAGGTACTCGGCCTTGAGCTGCAGATTCTCTCCCAGGCCGACGTTCACGCCGCCGGTGATTCGAGCGACCGTGAGGGTCGAGCCGGCGGCATCGGGGAACTGCGCGTGCCGCTGTTCATAGCGGGCGTAGAGCGTGATCCGGAAGGGATCGATCGAGAGCGGCAGCTCCTCCGCCGCCTGGATCCAGAAGCCGTGCGCGTAGAACTCGGTGATCGAGGGGTAGCCGCCGGTGCCGGCCAGCTTGGGGACCGTCACGCCGGGCATCGACTCACCGGCGTCCTCTTCTCTGATGTGCACGTATTCCCCGGAGAGAACCAGCGTCGGCAGGATCACCCGCACGTCGAACCCGAGCAGCGTCTCGGGGGCCTCGGTCGTCACAAACTGATCGTTGCGCGCGCCGTACTCCGCGCTGCCGCCGACCTTGATCGACATGCGCGGCAGGTTCAGCTCGTAGCCGAGGCGCCCCGAGACGATGGGGACGCCGGTCAGGCTGCGCGACGGCCCCTGCAGCGCCTCGACGAACGTCCCGCTGTTGGTCGCTGCGACGTTGACGCTGAGCGCCGATGAGGCGGGGATGATCTGGTAGCGATAGAACAGCTTGAGGCCGGTCGACGGCCCGGTCGTATAGCGGGCGATGAGCGACGGCGTGACGCCGACGCGGAAGTTCGCCTGGTTGTCGAGGTACTCGATCCCGAACACGGAATCGAACTTGCCGAGGCTGATCGCCAGCTCGGCGCTCTTGAGCGGCGTGATCCGGCCGAACGCCTGCTCGAGGTAGAGACGGGTGTACTCCCCGGCGGGCATCCCCTCGCTGGTGTCGGGCGTCGGCGGTGTCGTCATGGGAATCGTGTTGTAGAGCCTCGGCAGGACCTGGAGCCGCGTGAAGATCATGATGGGAAGCTCGGGGGCGGTGTAACGAAGATCGACGTCCGCCGTATTGATGAGGAAGGATGGTTTTCCGCCGATCCCCGCCGAGCGTGGCAAGAAGCCGCCGATGCTCGTGCCGGGAGGCGCCGCAATCGACGCCGCCTCGCCACGCGAGTTCACCGCCGGCGCGAAGGTGTCGACGTAGTAGTCGGCCGGTCCGGACGGGACTCCGGGCCCGAACGACGCCGGGAAGCTGGTGCCGTCTCCCTGTGCCTTGGCGAAGCCGACGTCGACGTAGCCGGTGATGACCAGCGGGGGCGTGTTGGAGGGCGGCGAGGGTGTGACCTCTTCAGCGGGCTCTGCCTCGGCGGGCGGCGGCTGGTAGGGCGGGGGCGGGGCGGCCAGATTCAGCGGCGGCGCCGGGGCCGTCACAGGGGGAGCGGCGACCGGGGCGGCATGCGCCCGAGCCGGAAGAACAGAAATCATCAGCAGCGTCGAGAGCCAGCCGCCAATCGTCAAGCAGACCCCGCTGCGTTCCGGACCCACTGGTGCCGCCTCCTTTAATCTATTCAAGCCTGCCTACGACGCCCTGGGACAAAGAGCAGCTCATGCTACCAGAACGCCTGCGAGAACAGGTATTTCCGGCAATCGGTCCAGCGTCCTGCTCCCTGCCGGAGAGGTCACCGGCGCGGCCAAGGTGCTACGAAGATGCGACCGGTCTCTAGGTCGGAATCAGCCGGACGGGGATCAGCCGCGGGCGACGCGGAGGGAGCGCCGGCGCTGGTCTTCCACGGCGGCCGGGTCGGAGAGCTCGGCGATGACTTTGCGCAGGGTGGCGGTCAGGCGCGTCTTGAGGTCGAGGGGGAGAGCGGCCAGCGCGGCCGGTGGCTCGAGCAGCCGCTTGACCAGGCGGTCACGCAGCGATCGTCCGAGCTCCGTCACGCAGAGCATCTTCACGCGGCGGTCATGGTCGGCACCCCGCCGGGCGATGAGGCCACGGGACTCCAGCTTGTCGACGATCCCGGTGATGTTGGAGGCGTCGCAGGCGAGCGCGTCGGCCAGCGTGCTCATCGGCAGCGGGCGATCGAGGCTTTTCAGTGCCATCCCCTGCGACGGCGTGAGGTCGAGCTCCTCGCAGAGCGCGCTAAACCAGTCACGGACGCTGAAGCAGAGCGAGATGACCGTGGACCAGGCGTCCTCCGGCTGCACATGAGGCGCGACCGCCGCGTGCGGTTCGGGACGGACCGGCGTGTCGTCCGCCGGTGGAGGTCGCCTCGATGTCATGAATGTATATTGTCTACACTTTTGATGATTGACAAGGTCAAATATCGTCGTATACGACTACACCCTGGATTCGACCACTCCTGCGCGACGAGAGAGATTCATGAAAGACGAGAAGAAAAGGGTCATGCGAATCGACATTTACAAATGTTTGTCCTTGCTCGCGCTGCCGATCGCGCTGGCCGGCGCGGCCGGCTGCGGGCGCTCGGGGGCGGTGGCCGCACCCAGCTCCGACGCCGAGGCGGCGCCCATCGCCGTCAAGCTGATCGCCGCCGAGGTGGTGAAGGCGCCGCGGGTGGTGACGCTGTCGGGGTCGCTCATCGGCGCCGAGGAGGCGCAGGTGGCGGCCGGTGCCGCCGGCAAGGTGATCGCCACCTACGTCGAGCGCGGCTCCTACGTGAAGAAGGGGGCGATCCTGGCGCGGCTCGATTCGCGCGCCCTGACGGCGCAGGCGGCGCAGGCCGCCGCCGACGTGGAGTCGATGAAGACGCAGGCGGCCGGGGCCGAGCTCGACTGCGGGCGCGTCGAGCGCCTCAACACCAAGGGGGCGATCTCCAAGGCCGACTACGACAAGGCGCGCACCCAGTGCCAGACCAGCAAGTGGTCGGTCGAGTCGGCGCTGGCGAAGAAGACGTTGACCGCCGAGGCGCTGCGCGACACGGAGATCCGCGCGCCGTTTTCCGGCATGGTCGAGGAGCGCGCGGTCACCGCGGGCGAGTACGTGCGGGTCGACTCGCGCGTGGTCACGCTGGTCAACACCGACGCGCTGCGGGTGGAGATCACCGTCCCCGAGTCCGACGTGGCGCTGGTGCGCCAGGGGATGGAGGTCAGCTTCCGGACGGCCGGTGAAAGCGGCGGGCACGTCTACAACGGCAAGATTCGTTACGTCGGGCCGTCGGTGCGCAAGCAGAGCCGCGACGCGGTCGTCGAGGCGGTGTTCGCCAACGACGCGCACGAGCTGCGGCCGGGGATGTTCGTCACCGCGCGGCTCGCCGTCGGCGAGCAGGAGCTGCCGGCCATCCCCGCCACCGCGGTGCGGAGCGACGGCACCCTCCGCCACGTCTACGTCGCCGTGAGCGGTCGCCTCGAGGATCGCCTGGTCCAGGCGGGTGAGAAGCTGGGGAACCAGGTCCCCATCGTCAACGGGCTCAAGGCGGGCGAGCAGGTGGTCGCAGAGCTCACTCCCGACGTGCGCGACGGCGCGCGCGTGAAGTAAGGACGACCCGTCATGCAGTGGCTGGCCAGTATCTCCGTTCGCCGCCCGGTCTTCGCGACCGTGCTCATTCTGTTCATCGTCGTCGTCGGCATCGTCGGCTACAAGCAGCTCAACGTCGATCGCTTCCCCAACGTCGACCTGCCGGTCGTCCAGGTGATCACCACGCTCCCCGGCGCCGCGCCGGAGGAGATCGCCACCGAGCTGTCCGACAAGATCGAAGAGGCGATCAACACCATCAACGGCATCGACGAGCTGCGCTCGGTGTCGACGGAAGGCGTCTCCCAGGTCATCGTGAGCTTCAAGCTCGACAAGGACGTCAACGTCGCCGCGCAAGAGGTGCGCGAGCACGTCTCGACGATCCTGAACGATTTGCCGGAGGGGACCAAGAGTCCGGAGATCAGCAAGCTCGATCCCGACGCCGCGCCGGTGCTTTTTCTCGCCCTGCAATCGAACCGGCCGATCCGGGAGGTGACCGAGTACGCCGACCACGAGATCCGCGAGGCGCTGGAGAACGTCTCGGGCGTCGGGCAGGTGTCGATCGTCGGTGGGCGCAAGCGGCAGATCCAGGTGGTGCTCGATCCGGAGCGGCTGCGGGCAGCCTCGCTGACCGCGGTCGACGTCCAGCGGGCCATCGTCAGCCAGAACGTCAGCACGCCCGGCGGAACGGTCGATACGGGCCCGTCGTTGCTCACCTTCCGGGTGAGCGGCCGCGTGCCGAGCGCCGAGGCCGTGGGGGAGATCGTCGTTCGCAGCGTCGAGAATCACCCCATCATGATCCGCGACGTCGGTCAGGTCATCGACGGTCAAGAAGAGGCGGCCACGGCCGCCAGCATCGCGGGCAAGGAGGCCGTCGTCCTCTCCATCCGCAAGCAGTCGGGCGAGAACAGCGTGGCCGTCGTCGACGCCCTCCACGAGCGCATGAAGGAGCTCATCCCCTCGATGCCGTCTGGCTACAAGCTGGAGGTCATCCGCGACAACACGGAGACCACCCGCACCAGCGTCGACGCCGTCAAGGAGCACCTGGTCTTGGGCTCGATCCTGGCCTCGCTGGTGGTGCTCCTTTTCCTCGGTAACTTCCGCAGCACCATCATCGCCGCGCTGGCGATCCCGACCTCGATCGTCGGGACGTTCCTGCTCATGTGGCTGATGGGGTTCACGCTGAACACCATCTCGCTCCTGGCGCTGGCGCTGGCGGTCGGCATCGTCATCGACGACGCCATCGTCGTGCTGGAGAATATCTTCCGCTTCATCGACGAGAAGAAGATCCGGCCGATGCCGGCGGCGATCTACGCCACCAAGGAGATCGGCCTGGCGGTGTTGGCGACGACCCTGTCGCTCCTGGCGGTCTTCCTTCCGGTCGCCTTCATGAACAGCATCCCGGGGCGGTTCCTGCGCAGCTTCGGCCTGACCATGGGCGCCGCCATCGCCATCTCGCTCTTCGTCAGCTTCACGCTGACGCCGATGCTGTCCTCGCGCTGGCTCAAGCTCGACCCGCGCCCCGCCAGCGAGCGGCGCAAGTCGATCCTCGAGCGGCTGGTCGACGGGTTCTACCTGCCGATCGAGCGGCTCTACATGAAGGTACTGGCCTTCGTGATGCGGCACCGCTGGATCGTGGTGGTCGCCGCGGTGGGCGCCATCGTCGCCATCGTCCCGCTGGCCAAGGCCGTCCCCAAGGGCTTTCTCCCCAAGAACGACGAGGCGCAGTTCGAGATCAGCCTGCGCACGCCCGAGGGGACCAGCCTGGCAGGAACCGCGCTCTCCGCCGAGCGGATCGCGCGCGAGGTGCGTGGCTGGCCGGAGGTCTCGACCACGCTCGTCACCATCGGCGACAACAGCCAGCAGACGCCGAACCTGGCGTCGATCTTCGTGCGCCTCTTGCCGCCCGACCAGCGCAAGGCGTCGCAAGACCAGCTGCAGGCCCGGGTGCGCGAGCAGATCGTCCCCAAACAGCCCAAGGAGTTCCGCATCAGCGCCTCGGCGGTGGCGGCCTTCGGCGGCGGCACCTTCAGCACGGCGACGGTGCAGTACATTCTGACCGGCCCCGACCTGAACGGCATCGTCAACTACTCCAAGAAGGTCGTCGACAAGCTGAAGGCGATCCCCGGCGCGGTCGACGTCGACACCACGCTGGTCACCGGCAATCCCGAGCTGGTGGCCACCGTCAGCCGGCGCAAGGCGGCGGATCTCGGCGTCAACGTCGCGGACGTGGCGACGGCGTCGCAGCTCCTCATCGGTGGCGTGAAGGTCTCGCGCTACGAGGAGGCCGGTCGCGAGTACGACATCCTGGTCCGCGCCGACGAGTCCTTCCGCAACAGCCCCGACGCGCTGGCGCAGCTCACCGTCCCCTCGTCGCGCCTGGGCTCGGTCCCGCTCCTCGACGTCGTGGAGATGAAGCACGCCGAGGGCCCCTCGAAGATTGACCGTTACGCCCGCCAGGTGCAGGTGACCTTCCTGGCCAACACGTCGCCGGGCGTCGGCTCGGGCGAGGTGGGGGCCGCGCTCGAAAAGGCGGTCAAGCAGCTGAATCTGCCGTCGCAGTTTCGCTTCGTGCCGTTCGGGCAGTCGAAGGAGATCGCCCGCACCGGCAAGGCCTTCATCCTCGCCTTCGGGATGTCGTTCATCTTCATGTATCTCATCCTGGCGGCGCAGTTCGAGTCGTGGCTGCACCCCATCACCATCCTGCTGGCGCTGCCGCTGACGGTGCCGTTCGCGTTGATCTCGCTCTTGATCCTGGGGCAGTCGCTGGACATCTTCACCATGCTCGGGGTGCTGGTGCTGTTCGGGGTGGTGAAGAAGAACTCGATCCTCCAGATCGACCACATCAACCAGCTGCGCGCGGAGGGGCACTCGCGGCTCGACGCCATCCTGCACGGGAACCGCGATCGTCTGCGCCCCATCTTGATGACCACCATGGCCTTCGTGGCCGGCATGCTGCCGCTGCTCACCTCCAAGGGGATCGGCGCCGAGTTCAACCGCGCCACCGCCGGCCCGGTCGTCGGCGGTCAGATCCTGTCGCTGCTGCTGACGCTGCTGGCGACGCCGGTCGCCTACTCGCTGTTCGACGATCTGGCGGTCTGGGTGCGCCGCGTGCTGCGGCTGAAGACGCGCCCCGACTCCGAGACCGGCGCCGACGAGATCATGCCCAAACCCGAGCAGCTCGCCGCCGCCAACGGACACGGCCCGCCGCCGGTGGAGATCCAGCAGTGAGAACAGCAAGGATTGTCGCCGCGGTTGTGGCGCTGTCGGCACTCGCCCCGGCGGTCACGCGCGCCCAGACGCCGGCTCCGGCGCCGCGGTCGCTGACCATGGACGAGGCGCTGGCGATGGCCAAGCACGCCAACAAGAACCTGGTCGTCGAGCGCGCGCGGCTGGCCCAGGCGCACACCAACATCGAGCAGGCCTGGTCGGCGCTGTTCCCGGTGGTGACGGCGCAGGGGAAGTACACCCGCAACTACAAGAACGCGACGCTCGACTTCGGGGCGCTGCTCATGGGGCTCGGCTTCACAGCCGACCGGGATGGCGACGCGGTGGTTACAACATCACCATCCTCAAGCAGGACCAGTTCGACGCCAACATCAGCGCCATCATGCCGCTCATCGCGCCGGCCGCCTACCCGGCCCTCGACGCGGTGAAGAAGGGCTACGGCTCCTCGGAGGCGAACTACGAGGCGTCCGAGGACACCGTCCTCTATTCAGGTGGCGCAGGCGTTCTACACGGCGGCCATCTCCGACGAGGTGCTGCTGGTCCGGGACTCGGCGATCAACGTGGCCCAGGCGACGCTCGACAACTCGCAGACCCGCTTCGCCGCCGGGACCGTCACCAAGGTCGACGTCGACCGCGCCGAGCTGGCGCTGGTGCGCGCCAAGCAGGGGGAGCTCGACGCCAAGTACGCGCGCGAGCAGTCGTACCGCGCGCTCTCCACGCTGATCCAGGCCGACGGGCCGTTGAAGGCGGTGCCGCCCGAGACGCTGCCGCCGCCCGGAGAGACCGATCTCGACCTGGCGCTGCACCTGCGCCCCGAGTTCCGTGGACTCATCCTCACGGAAGAGTCCTACGACGCCCAGAAGCGCGCCTACGCCTGGAAGTGGGCCCCCACGCTGTCGGCCTTCGCCAAGGCGAACGTCGGCAACTACGTCGGCTTCACCGGCGACAACTACGCCTGGTCGGTCGGGGCGCAGCTCGACTGGACGCTGTTCGACGGCGGCACCCGGGACGCGCAGCGCCACCTGGCGGCCGCGCAGGCGGCGCAGGCCGCGGCGCAAGCCGCCGTGCTCACCGACTCCATCCGGGACGATCTGCTGAACAACCGCAGCCTGCTCGACACCCGGCGGGAGGGGATGAAGGCGGCGCAGCGCGGGGCCGACCTGGCGGCGGAGACGCTCGACCTCGTTCGTTCGCAGTACGAGGCGGGGACCGTCACGCAGATCGATCTGCTCGCCGCGCAGGACAACCTGGTGATCGCCCAGGAGTCGCTGGCGTCGGCCCGCTTCGACGTGGCGATCGCCGATCTGGCGCTGCGCCGGAGCGCCGGCACCTTTCCACCGCGCTGATCTCGCCCGACGGCCGAGAGATACAAAAACGCGGGGCCCGGCCAGCTGGCCGACCCCGCGTGGCGTTCACCGTCGGAGGACGGTCAGGGGAGCGTCTTTTCGACCGTGTCGAGCTCGGCGTCGGTGAGGGCGCGGTCATAGATGCGGATCGAGTCGATTGCGCCGTTGTAGAAGTTGCGGAGGTTGGTGTCATCGTTGGTCGTGGTCTCGCCGCCAATCCACAGCTTGCTGGCCGGGGTCATGGGGCTGGCGTCCAGGTCCTGGTCCGCCGCCTGGTCGTTCACGCGGACGTGAATGTGGCTGGGAGCCGTGAAGCTCACGGCCACGAAGGTCCAGGTCCCGACGGGGATGGTGAGCCCACTTGCGAAGTCGTCGCAGCCTCCCCAGAACGTGGCCGAGTCCTGATACCCGAGGCCCCACATGACCCCCGTGCAGGCATTCTGCCCCCAGTAGACGATCCCCCACAGCGCGTTCCCCGGGTTGGGATTGAGCCACATCGTCAGCGTGCGATCGGAGCTCCCGATCGGCAGGGAGTCGCCGGCTGCCTCGATCCACGATGCTCCGTCGAACGCATAGGCGCCGTTGGCGACCCCGTTGCGGTCGGCGACCAGGGTGGCGCCGTTGACCATGCCGTCGTGTCCGCTGCCGCTCTTGTCGGTCGCGTCGCCGTCGAACGGGTAGTAGTAGACCAACGGCGGGGCGCAGGCGATCGTGATCGCCGTGTCGGCGCCGGCGATCGTTCCGCTTCCGTTCGTGAGCGTGCAGTCTTCGAGCGGCGTGGTGACCGAGACGGCGTAGGCCGATCCGCTCGGCAGCCGGGTCGGGAACGCGAAGCTCCCGTTGGCCACCGCGATGTCGTCAGCGCCGTTGTGCAGCGACACGGTTCCCACCACACCCGAAACGGTGCCGGCCACGGCGTACAGGTTCCCTCCGGCGCCGGACGCGCCTGCGTTGCCGGCGGCGCCCGCGTTGCCGGAAGCGCCCGCGTTGCCGGCGGCGCCCGCGTTGCCGGAAGCGCCCGCGCTGCCGGCGGCGCCTGCGTTACCGGCGCTGCCACCGCTGCCATGTCCCGCGAGGCCACTTCCGCCGCCGCTCCCTGCCGCCCCCTCAACGCCGCCGTTTCCCGCCGAACCATCCGTTCCGCCCCCGGAGCCGCCGCTGCAACCGAACGTCAGCAACGAACAAGCTTGGACCAGCAACAGCGCTCTCTTCACGGTCATGCCGAATCTCCTGGAAAGGAACATCGAACGAGCCCCGAGCCCGTCAGGCACCGGGTGAACGGCTCGACGGAATTGTCAGGACCATCTGAGCCCGAGTCAAGAAAGGCCAGGAGCCCGCACAACCGGTACCTACATCGACGTTCGGTCGCGTCACTTGAGCTGCACGCCGGAACAGTGCTTGGCGAACTGGCGTCCTTCAGGCGCGCTTTTCCTCGCCACGGAGGAGGCGGGCGATGTTCTGGCGGTGGCGCAGCGTCACCAGCACGGCCCCGCAGAGCGCCAGGGCGACGAGCGGCCGGGCGGGCGCGTAGCGGAAAACGAAGAAGAGGCTGAAGGTCCAGACGCCCAGCAAGGAACCGAGCGACGACAGACGCGTGGCGGCGAAGACGACGACGTAGACGCCAAAGCCGAGCAGCGCCGCCACCGGCGACAGCGCCAGCGCGACGCCCAAGGAGGTGGCGACGCCCTTTCCGCCGCGACCGCGCAGGAAGAGCGTGAACATGTGGCCGACGATGGCGGAGAGACCGGCGATCGCGATCGGCGCGGCCGGAAACCCGAGGCGCCGGCCGAGCCAGACGGGGACGAAGCCCTTCGCCGCGTCGCCCAGCAGCACCGCGATGGCCCAGCCCTTGCCCAGCGCCCGCGCGACGTTGGTGGCGCCGATGTTGCCGCTGCCGACGGTCCGCAGGTCGACGCCTTTCATGCGCGCGCCACGAGCACGCCGAACGGGATCGAGCCGGCGAGGTAAGCACCAACGCAGAGGCAGAGGCTCGGCAGGAGACCGTTCATGGGGTGGGAGCCGCCCGATCAGGGGGACAGCGCGAGGCCGGACGCACCGCGCGCCCAGAAGGCCGCCACGTCCTCCAGCGATTCGGTGCGCGGGCAGTCGGGCGGCAGGCTGGCCCGCAGGGTGGCGCCGTAGCTCTTGCGCGCGACGCGCCCGTCGAGGAGGCCGACGATGCCGTGGTCGCCGCGGTGGCGAATGAGGCGGCCGAACCCCTGCTTGAGCGACAGCGCCGCGCGCGGCAGCTGGTAGGACCCGAACGGATCGCCCCCCTCGTCGCGGATTCGGTCGATGCGCGCGGCGGTCAACGGATCGTCGGGGACGGCGAAGGGGATCTTGTCGATCACCACCAGCGACAGCGCCTCGCCGGGGACGTCGACCCCCTCCCAGAAGCTCTGCGTCGCCAGCAGCACGGAGCCGATCTTGGAGCGCAGCGCCGCCAGCAGGAGGTGGCGCGGGCGCTCCCCCTGGACCAGCAGCGGGAACCGAAAGTCGGCGCTGCCGCGCAGGTAGGCCTCGGCGACGCGCAGGTTCTTGAAGCTGGTGAAGAGCAGCAGCGCGCGCCCGCCGGTGATCGCGCAGAGCTCGGCCATGCGCGCGGCGGCGGCGGTCGCGAAGCCGTCCTGGTTCGGCTCGGGGAGATCGACCGCCAGGTAGAGCAGCGCCTGTCGCGCGTAGCTGAACGGCGAGGGGAAGCTCGCCTCGGCCGCCGTGTCGCCGAGGCCGACGCGCGTGCGCAGGTAGTCGAACGAGCCGGCGACCGTCAGCGTCGCCGAGGTGAGGACGATCGGACCCGGGCAGGCGTCGAGCGCGCGTCCCAGCAGCGGGCCGACGTCGACGGGCGACGCGTGCAGGGCGACGTTGCGGGGCGAGGCGCCCAGCCAGCGGACATGCTCGCGCCCGCGGCCGTCGATCAGCACCGACAGATCGGTCTGCACGGCGGCGGCGCGCCGGCCGAGCGCCGCCACCTCCGCCGGGCGCCGCGACTCGGCCACCGCGCTGCCGTCGGGATCGAGCCAGTCGGCGATCTCCTCGAGCAGCCCGTCGAGCTGGTGGTAGGCGGCGCGGGCCGGGCCGGTGCCGAGATCGACGGGGAAGGGGGCGCGCGTCTCGTCGGCGCCGGCGCGCGGCGCCGGGACCAGTCGGCGGAGCGCGTCGGCGAGCGCCGCCGGCCGCCGCCGTCAGGCGCCCCGAGGCCGACTGCGCGCGCGCGAGCGGCGACCCCGGTCTCGCGCCCGAGATCGCGGGCCAGCGCGAACAGCCGCTGCGTCGAGGCGTGGACGCCGAAGAACTCCGTCGCCACGTCCTCGATCTGGTGCGCCTCGTCGAAGATGACCACCTCGTACGGGGGGAGCACCTGCGCCTCGGGCCAGCGCGCGCGCAGCGCGAGATCGGCGAAGAAGAGGTGGTGGTTGACGATCACCAGCGGCGCGGCGGCGGCGCGCCGGCGCATCGAGGTCACGAAGCAGCTCTCGAAGAAGCGTGCAGCGCGGGCCGATGCGCGTCTCGGGGGTGGCGGCGACCTCGCTCCAGAGCGGCGCCTCGTCGGCCAGCTCGGCGAGCTCGGCGCGGTCGCCGGTCGACGACTAGGCGGCGAAGGCCAGCAGGCGGTCGAAGGCGGGATCGGCGACCAGGCTCTGCTGGCGCTCGCGCTCGGCGAGCCGGCGCCGGCAGACGTAGTTGCCGAGCCCCTTCATCACCGCCCAGTCGAGGTTCTCGTCGCCGATCCCGGCGGCGGCGAAGATCGTCCGCAGCCGCGGCAGGTCGACGGTGGCGATCTGGTCCTGCAGGGTCTTCGTTCCGGTGCTGACCACGACCTTGCGGCCGGAGAGCAGCGCGGGGACCAGATAGGCCAGCGTCTTGCCGGTGCCGGTGCCCGCCTCGACCAGCAGGCGCTCGTCGCCGTCGATGGCGTCGGCGATCCGCTCGGCCATCGCCAGCTGTCCGGCGCGCGCTTCGTAGCCGGGGAGAACCTCGGCCGCCGCGCCGCCCGGCCCCAGCAAGAGTCGGATCTTGCGTCGAACCTCGCTTCGGATCGCGTCGCGCGGGGACGACGATCCGCTCGTCATCTACGGCGGCTCGCTTTTTCGTCGAGGCCGGAGATCCCGAAGCGTTTGCGCGAGCTCGAGCGAAGACGTCGTCGAGCGGCACGCCGGCCGCTTCCAGGCCGACCAGCGTGTGGAAGATCAGATCGGCCGCCTCGTGCGCGGTGTGCGCGGCGTCGTTCTCGGGGAGCGCCTCGATGAGCTCGCGCGACTCCTCGGCGATCTTGCCGTTGATCTTGGGCAGCCCGGCGTCGAGCAGCGACACCACGTACGACTTCTCCGGGCGCGTGCGCCGCCGCTCGGCGATCACGTCGGCCACGCGCGCCAGCACCAGCGCCGGCGGATCGGGCGGACCGTCGTCCTCGATGAGCGCGCCGTCGTCGCCGGCCTTTCGATAGAAGCAGGACGTGGCGCCGGTGTGGCAGGAGGGGCCCTCGGCGTCGACGAGGTAGAGGACGACGTCGCCGTCACAGTCGATGCGGATCTCGCGCACCGCGAGCGTGTGCCCGGAGCTCTCCCCCTTGCGCCAGAGCGCCTTGCGCGAGCGGCTCCAGAAGTGCGCCGCCTTGGTCTCCGCCGTCAGCGCGAGCGCCTCGCGGTTCGCCCAGGCGACCATGCGGATCATCCCGGTGCGCGCCTCCTGGGCGATCACCGGGCACGAGGCCGCTGGCGTCGAAGGTCACGGCGTCGAGCAAGGGTTTCGTCGTGTCGGTCATGGAGCTTCCTTGGCCGGACTTCTTCACGCACCGGGACGCCGCGCGCGCGCAGGTAGGCGTGCGCCTGTCCGACGGTCGCCTCGCCGAAGTGGAAGATCGACGCCGCCAGCACCGCCTCGGCGTGCCCCTCGGCGATCCCCTCGTAGAGGTGCTCGAGGCCGCCGACGCCGCCCGAAGCGATCACCGGAATCGGCACGCGATCGGCGACCGCGCGCGTGAGCTCGAGGTCGAAGCCGTCGCGCGTCCCGTCGCGGTCCATGCTGGTGAGGAGAATCTCGCCCGCGCCGAAGGCCGCCATCTTCTCGCACCAGGCGATGGCGTCGATCCCGGTCGGCCGGCGCCCGCCGTGGGTGTAGACCTCCCAGGCGAGCGGCGTCTGCGCCCGGCCGGCGGCGCGCGTCGACGGCGACGACGATCGCCTGGTTGCCGAAGGCGTCGGCGGCGCGGCGCACCAGCTCCGGATCGGCGACGGCCGCGGTGTTGATCCCCGCCTTGTCGGCGCCGGCCAGCAGCAGCTCGCGCACGTTTTCGACGGTGCGCACGCCGCCCCCGACGGTGAGCGGCAGGAAGACCCGCTCGGCGGTGGCGCGCACCACGTCCAGCATCGTGGCCCGCCCGTCGGACGAGGCGGTGATGTCGAGGAAGCAGAATCTCGTCGGCGCCCTGGGCGTCGTAGGCGGCGGCGACCGCCACGGGATCGCCGGCGTCGCGCAGCTGCTTGAACTGAACGCCTTTCTTGACCCGCCCGCCGTCGACGTCGAGGCAGGGGATGACCCGCTTGCACAGCATGCTTGAAGCTCGAACCTCTGAATCTCCCACGCCCGCCGGCCGCGGGCAAAGCTCGAAGACCCTAGGAGCCGCCCGCCAGGGCCCGCGCCCGGGCCAGCGCCTCTTCGACCGTGAAGACCCCCTCGTAGAGCGCCTTGCCGACCACCACCGCCGTCGCCCCGGTCGGGACCAGGGCGTCGAGATCCTCGAGCCGCGACACGCCGCCCGAGGCGATCACCGGGCAGGGGGCGAGCGCCCGCGCCAGCCGCGCCGTCGCCTCGAGGTTCGGCCCCGAGCGCATGCCGTCCCGCCCGATGTCGGTGTAGAGCACGGCGCCGGCGCCCGCGCGGGCGACCGCCAGGCCGACCTCGGTGGCGTCGGCCGTGGTCTGCTCGGTCCAGCCTTCGACGGAGATCTTGCCGGCGCGCGCGTCGACGGCGATCACCAGCCGCTGCGGCCAGCGGGCGCAGGCCGCCTCGACCATGGCCGGATCCTTCACGGCCGCTGTGCCGAGGACGACGTACCCGACGCCCAGGTCGAAGAGGCGCGCGCAGTCGTCGAGCGTCCGCACGCCGCCGCCCGTCTCGACCGGAACGCCCGCCGCGTCGACGATCTTCTTCAAGGTCGCCTGGTTGTCGACGCGCGCGTCGGAGCCGCGCGTGAACGCGGCGTCGAGATCGACGACGTGAATGCGCGTCGCGCCCGCGGCCGCAAAGCGCGCCGCGACCTCCCAGGGGGCGCGGTCGTAGACCTTGGCGCTCTCGCGGCGCCCCTGCTCGAGGCGCACCGCCGCGCCGCCCAATAGATCGATGGCCGGAAAGACCTGCATGATTGGCGCTGACGTTCTACGCGGAGGCGAAGCCGCGGAGAAGGGCCAAACCGGCGGCCTGGCTCTTTTCCGGGTGGAACTGGGTGCCGAAGACGTTGCCGCGGCGGACGGCGGCGCAGAACGGCGCGCCGTGCTCGCTGGTCAGCGCCACGTCGTCGGGCCGCTCGGGATCGGGAAAGTAGCTGTGCACGAAGTAGAAGAAGGCCCCGTCGGCGACGCCCGCGCCGGCGGCCGGCCCGCGGCGCGTCTGGTTCCACCCCATGTGCGGGATCTTCAGCCCGGGGCGGTCGACGAAGCGCCGGACCCGGCCGGGCAGGATCCCGAAGCCGAGCGCCTCGGGGTTCTCGTCGCTGCGCTCGAACAGGAGCTGCATGCCGATGCAGATCCCGAAGAACGGCCCTCCGCTGTTGATGAAAGCGTGCACCGCCTGCCGGACGGCGCCGCCGCCCTCGTCCAGCGCGGCCGCGCAGGCGCCGAACGCCCCCTGACCGGGGACCACCAGCTTGTCGGCGCGCGCCAGGACGTCGGGGTCGGCGCTGACGACCGCCTCCGCCCCGACGCTGGTGAGCGCCTTCTCGACGCTGCGGAGGTTGCCGCTGCCGAGATCGGCGACGACGATCTTGCCAGTTCTCGCGCTGCTCACGCCGTGAGCGTCCCCTTGGTCGACGGCACGCCGACCACGCGCGGGTCGATCCGCACCGCGGCCGAGGTCGCCCGGGCGAACGCCTTGAACAGCGCCTCGATCATGTGGTGCGCGTTCTCGCCGTAGCGGACCTCGAGGTGCAAGTTGCAGAGGGCCGCGGCCACGAAGCCGCCGAAGAACTCACGGCCGAGCTCGACGTCGAACGTCCCCACCACGCGCCCCTTGAGCTGGTCGGCGCGGTAGACGAAGGCCGCGCGGCCGCTGAAGTCGACGGCCGCCGCCACCAGCGTCTCATCCATGGGGACGGTCGCCTCGCCGAAGCGGGCGATGCCGCTCCGGTCGCCGAGCGCCTCGCGAAAGGCCTGCCCCAGGCAGATCCCGACATCCTCCACGAGGTGGTGCGGATCGACCTCCACGTCGCCGGTGGCGTTGACCTCGAGATCGTAGAGGCCGTGGCGCGCGACCGCCTCGAGCATGTGGTTGAAGAACGGCACCGGCGTCGCGATCCGCCGCTGGCCCGACCCGTCGAGGGCCAGGGTCAGCTCGATGTTCGTCTCCGAGGTCTTGCGCTTGATCGTCGCTCGCCGCGTCATGGGCGCGAAATCTTACCCCGGCGGGGGTGGCGCGCAACAGCCGCGGGGACCACTGAGACGGTGAAGAGGCCGGCGGCGCAAATGCCGGGCAGGAGATCCGAACGGAGCGAGCAAGACGCGAGATCTTCAAGGAATATTAGACGCCCAGCGATATACTCGAAGACCCCTTGACGAAGCCCGGTCGCAGCCCCGTCCTGGGGTACAACCACAACCTCCGGTACGGCGGGCGCACCTTCCACGTACAGACCGAGGACTCGGGGCAGGGGTACGCGCGGGTCTACACGCACCTCTTCTACCAGGGGACGATCCTCTCTTCGAAGAAGGAGGAATACGATCCCGCCGCGCCGGAGGATTCGGTCCGCGCGGCGATGCAGAAGCTGCACAAGGCGATGATCAGGGAGCTGACGCATCGGGAGCACGACGCGCGCATCTCCGCCTTCTTCACCGCGCGCGGCGAGCCGGCGATGTTGGCCAGCCCGTCGGCGCCCGTGGTCGTGGAGGTCGCCGCGCCGGTGCAGGTGGTCGCTGCGCTGGTCGATCCGAGCGCGCCGAGCGCGCCGAGCGCGCCGAGCGCGCCGATGGTGCCCGAGCCGATCGTGTTCGATCCAGCCTCGGTCGGGCAAGCCATTCCGCCGCCCGCGGCTGCGGCGCCGGCACCCCCGAAGATGATGCCCAAGCCGGTGGTGGTCGTCCAGCCGACGGTGCTGAAGCGCTCGCCGGTGCAGGTCTCCAACCCCGCCGACGGCGTGGTCGTGCGGCGCAACGTGGTGATCAACGTCGGGGCCGGGCAACCGCCGGTCAACGGGACGATCAACCCCGCCACCCCGGCCGCTTCGGCGCCGCCGACGCGCCCCCGCGCCGGCGCGCACTACGCGGTCCGCGACGGCGGCGGGTTCTTGGCCGGCAACCGGGCGCGCTCGGCGGAGGGCCAGTCGCAGCCGCTGGCCTCGTCGCGCGAGATCCGGATGCCCTGGGAGACGCCCGGGCCGCAGCGGATGTCCCACCCGATCGTGACCCCGGCCGCCGCCCAGGCGGCTGCCGACGCGCCGGCCACGGCGACCTCCGGCAAGATCCGGATGCCGTGGGATCCGCCCGCGCCCGCCAGCGGGGAGGCGTTCTCCGGCGGGCTCGACAAGAGTCTCGACGAGGTGATCCTCGAGTACCTCGCCGACGACGGCGAGACCGACGATCGGTGACGGTCGCTCATTCGCGTGAGCGTTGACGGGCTTGGCCCGGCGACGCTCGTCGCGGGGGATGTAAAGGACCCTTCGAGGGTCCTTTTCCTAATCGATGCGCGCGACCAGCCCTGCGTCGCCGTCGACGAGGACCCGATCGCCCTCTGCGAAAGCGGTCAGAGCGCCGAGCGCGCCGACGACCGCGGGGATTCCGCGCTCTCGGGCTTGCGCGGCGACGTGATCGAGCGGTCCGCCCGTCTCGACGACCAGCGCCGCCGCAGCGATGAGCGGCAGCTCGGTCGGCAGGATCGTCCTCGCCACGATCACGCTCGGCTCGGCGCCGAGGTTCGCGCCGCGCTCCCCGTCGGCGCCGGCCTCGTTCCAGATCTCGACGCGACCGATGCAGACGCCGCCTGCGCCCGAACGTCCCCGGACGAGCCCTGGCACGTCGGCCGCGCGGCCGGCGTCGGCCAGCGACGGGGGCGCCTTGCGCGCTTCGGCGTCGGCGCGTCGGGCGTCATCGACCAGGCGGGCGGTCGCCTCGCGCGTGAGGGTCGTTTCACCTCTTGCTTCGCGGCGGACGAGATCGAGCGGGAGCCAGAAGATCTCGTCGGCGCGGCCGAGCAGGCCGCGGGCGGCCAGGCGCGACCCTTCGCGGAGGAGCGCGCGCCGCACGTGCGCCTGCGCCCGCGCGTAGAGCGCATCGTCGTCCTCGACGGCGGCGGCCGCCGCCCGTGCCTCGGCCAAGAGGTCACTCCACTGCCGCCGCGCCGGCGCGGGCAAGGAGGCGCCCACGGAATCGGCCGCGGCGCGCCAGTCGTCGTCGTCGGGCCCTTCGCTCCGATTCGGGTCACGCAGCGGGCGCTCCGCCTTCGCCGCCGCGCTCGCCGCCGCCTTCGCCGCCAATTTGGCCGCCAACCTGACCGAGGTCTCGCGCCAGGTCGGTACGGCGACGTCCCAGCAGGGCGACTCGTCGCCGAAGCGCTCGAGGTAGGCGGCCAGCGCGGTGGCCTTCGCGGCCGGATCGGCCGCCCGGGCGTAGGCACGGGCGAGCTCGTCCCGCGCCCGGGCCGCCGACGGGACGGCGCCGAGGAGCCGCGGAAGACGCGGCGCCGGATCGAGCCCCTGGCGCTGCAAGAAATCGATCAGCGTCTTGCGGGCGGCGCGGGCCGCCGGTTGAACCACGCCGAAGAGAGGCTGGTAGATCGCCAGGAAGGTGTCCAGCGCCTCATCGAGAGAGGCGGCGCCGGTCCTGTCGGAAGCGAGGCGCGCGTCGGCCAGCGCACGCAGCGCCGCCAGCGCCGCGGTCACCGAGGTGTGCGTGCGCCGCGTGGTCCCGGGGGGGCGGGGCGCGTGGGAATAGAAAAGGTATCCGCGGAGCGTCTGCTGGCGCAGCCCCGTGTCGCACACGCGATCGACCAGCGCCACCAGCCCGGCCTGCGCGGGCGACAAGGGAAGGGGATTGTGGGCGGCGTCCCAGTGCCATCCGAGGTGCAAGCCGATCTGCAAACCGCTTTGACTGACCGCCGCGAGCCGCGCGCGCGTGGGGCGCCTGTAGGGGCGCATCTGCAGGAAGGTCACTTCGTAGCCGGTCGCCGCCCATTCGACCTCGACCGGGCCTTGCGTGACGGTCAATCGGGTGAGCGCGTCCTGGATTCGCGCGCGGGCGCGCGTCGCGTCGCCGTGGTGCGCCTCGATGACCGGGGCCCCGTGCGACGAATCGAGCGCAGCCGAGCCGGCGGCGTCGCCGGCGACGAACGGGTGAATCAGCGCCGCGAAGCCGAGCCCGTCGATCGGCAGGCTGCGGCGCGAGAGGTAGGCGGCCACCCCCGGCGCCAGCGCCGACGCCAGCACCTCGCGCACCGCGCGCTCGACGTCGGCCGTGGGAAGATCGATCCGCGAGAGAAACAGCCCGGCGCCGAGCGCGTCGGGCCGATCCTCGATGGCCGCCGACGAGCGGACGACGAACCGCGCCTGAGCGCGGCCGTCGAGCGCGGCGAGCGCCCGCGCGAGCGCCTCTGCGAACCCCGCCGGCCAGGGCGCATCGCGCAGCGCGCGCGCGGCCGTCTCAATCGCCTGCAGCGCGCCGGCAGTGGCCAGCGTGGCCGACAGCGGCGGTCCGCCCGCGCGCAAGCTCGCGTAGAGGTCGGTGGTGAGCGCGATCGCCGGCGGGACCGGCAGCCCCGCGGCGGCGAGCTTCACGAGCGAGCGCGCCTTGCCGCCGATCTTCTCGGCGGGCGCGTCGCGGTCGAGCTGCACGATGAAGCTCATGATCGGTCACAGGGCCGTGGTAGCTTCCGCCGGCAGATGCGCGGTCCGTTGCTCTCGGGTCCTCTCGGCAGCCAGCCGACGCTGGAGGCGTTGCTGCGATGGACCCAGAATCCCTGGCGAGCCTCCGACCAAAGTCGCGACCGGGGCCGACGCCGCGCCGGCGCGCGCGCCGGTGGTCGTCCTCGGTCCCCCCTGGCTGGGCGCGGCGCTCGCGCGCGGGGGGCGGACGCTGCTGCTGGTCGAGAGCGAGCTGCGGCCCCAGGCGCTGCGCACGCACCGCCGCGCGAAAAAAGAATCCCGGCCGCTCGACGTGGCGCTGGCCGCGGCCGAGCTGCCGTTCGGGCGCGGCACGCTGTCGGCGCTGGTGGTCGAGAACGTGGCGGGGCTGCCGCCTGCCGAGGGCGAGCGCTGGATCGCCGCGCTGACGCCGCTCTTGCGCCCGGGCGGGCGCCTGATCGCGGCCGACGCGACCTCCAGCGACGCCGCCGCCGCGCGGGTGGCAGGCGCGTTTCTCGCGGCCGCGCTGCTGGAGATCGTCCAGGAGTGGCCGCGCGAGGGGGCCGTGCTCACCGTCGGCATCGCCCCGGCGGCCTCCGTCACCGCCGCCCGCTTCGACCTTCCCGTCTGACCCGCGCTCACGCGATGAGGGTAGCGCAAACGCGCCGCGCGCAGGCCGCGTCGCGCGCAAGCCGTGTCGCGCGCAAGCCGTGTCGCGCGCAAGCGTGTCGCGCGCATATAATGATCCTGGATGTCGCGGCGGTGGAGCCTAGCTCTCGGGCTGTCGGTGCTGGTTCACCTGGCGCTG
This sequence comes from uncultured Pseudomonadota bacterium, assembly GCA_963819375.1. Lineage (GTDB taxonomy): Bacteria > Myxococcota_A > Polyangia > Fen-1088 > Fen-1088 > JADGRB01. The sequence goes on from CAWFVU010000004.1 coordinate 196,022, forward strand.
ATCGCGATGGGCCTCGGCCTCGGGGCGCGCCGGTTCACCGGACCGGTCGACATCGAGCTCACCGGCATGCGGCTCGACGAGCTGAAGGATCTGCCGCTCGGCGCTCCCGCGGCGGGCCACGGTCCGGGCCACGCCCCGCGCCGCGCCCATCACCGCGCGCCCCCGGCCGCCGAAGGGACGCTGGCGGCCAAGGCCGACGCGCGCGAAGAGGCGGGACAGGCGTCGCCGATCGAGGATCCGGAGGCGCCGGGGCCGACCGGCGATCTGTCGGCGTATGGACCGAAGGGGTCGCGCCTGACGGTGCTCCTGCGCCTCGACCGGCTGCGCGAGACCGACTACGTCCCCGCCGTCGACGCCCTGTTGGCGCGCCTGCCCGATCGGCGCGATCTGCTGGAAGGAACGGATCTGGATCTGTTTCAATCGTTCGACGCGCTGCTGATCGCCACCCCGCACCCGCTCGATCCGAGCGTGACGTTTCTGGCCGCGCGCCATCACCTCGACGACGGCGGGCTGCGGGCCGCCCTCAGCCGTGGCGCCAAGGCCACCGATCGGGTGATCGCCTGGCGCACCGAAGGCGGGCGCCCGGTCGGAGAGCGTCACCCGCGCCGTGGGCTGCCGCCCGGGACGCCGCCCTCGCGCGACGATCGGATCATCGTCCTGGCGGCGCCGGGGCTGGCGATCGTCACGCCGCCCGCTTACCGCGCGCTCCTGCTGGCGCCGCACGTCCCCGCACGGCAGCCGGACGCCGGCGTCGCGCCCGACGGGGGCCTCGGCGCCGACGGTGGCGCGCCCAGCGCGGTCGACTGGGCGTCGATGCTCTGGCGCATCGACCAGGAGGGGGGGCTGATGCCGCCCGACGGTGTCCTGCTGGTGCGCGCGGTCGACATCTTCAAGACCGACAGGGCAGGGGGCCTGCCGCCCGTCCTCTACGGGATGGAGGTCCCGGGCGCGGTGAGCGCGGTGATCGGGCTCAACGACGACGGTGCGTTTCTCGATCTGCAGGGTGACTTTTCGACCGAGGGACCGGCGCGCCACTGGGATGATGCCTGGCCGACCCTTCGCCACACCCTCGCCGTCAACCCCTTCGTGGTGCTCGGCGGCTTCTCGTCGCTGGTGACGCGCGCGACGTTGGCCCGCGACGGGAACACGATCCGGGTCCACGTCACGGGGACGCACGACGAGGCGCAGCGCCTGCTCGCGCTGGCGCTCCACATGATCGGCGGCTGACGGTTGGAGTCAGCCCCGCCGCGACGAGGTCAGGCGGCGCGGCGGGTCGCGGCGACGCTCAACGCCGGCTTCGTGTTGAGCGTCTGGAACACGACGCAGTAGCGTTCCGTCAGCTTGAGGAGCGCGTCGAGCTTGTCTTGAGGCGCGTCGGTGTCGAGATCGATCATCAGGCGGATCGCGCGGAAGCCGACCGGCGCCGTCCGATCGACGCCCAGGGTTCCCCGGAAATCGAGATCCCCCTCGGCGCGCACGACCGCGTCGCGGAGCGGGATCTCGAGCGCGGTGGCCACCGCCTTCAACGTCACGCCGGCGCAGGCGACCAGCGCTTCGAGCAGCATGTCGCCCGAGCAGAGCTCGGCGCCCGTTCCGCCGGTCGCCGGATGAAGACCGGCGACCGCCAGCGCGCGCCCCGTCTCGACGTTGCAGGCGAGCTTCGCCTCGTCGATCCGACCTTGCGCCTTCAGCGTCACCAGCGCGGCGGCAGGCTCCTGTTTGTAGCGCTCCTTGAGTGGCCCCTGGAGGGCGCGCAGGGCGTTGGCATCCATGGCGGTGCAGTCTATGTCACTGGCAGGGTCACTGGCAGGGTCACTGACAAGTCATGGGGAACTGCGTGCCGACGCTGCCGCCGCTCGACGACGGGATGGTCCCCGTCACCACGTGCCCGACGCTGTCGGTGAGCGTCACGGACATCCCGCCGACCGCGGTGCCGAAGTCCCAGTAGCCGAACGCCTGCGTGGCGGTGTGCCCGCCGGCGACCGCCTTCGCCACCGGGAAGGTGACGTTCTGGAAGTAGATCTGCTGCGACGAGCCGTTGAACACCCCGACGATGTTCCCCGTCACCGGGCAGTCGACCGCCTTCCAGGTCACGCCGCTCTTGGCGTCGCCGGTGGCCGTCCCCTGGCCGAGCCCGAGCGCCGCCGCGGCCGACAGGCTGAGATCGAGGTGCGATGAGGTCGGGCAGGTCGCGCACTCGTCGACGATGGTGGCGGTGATCGTCTTGCCCATCCACGTCACGTCGACGCACATGCCGCAGTAGGTCCCCTGGCCGAACGTGCCGACCGGGAAGGCGGCGAAGTAGGGCGTCCCGGTGTTGGGCACCGTGTCGGTGATCCCGGTCGGGCAGGTGCCGCCGTTGTTGCTGCCGGTCTCGGCCCCGCAGTACCCGCAGTAGGTCTTGTTGCCGGTGCAGCCGCCCCCGGCCTTGGTCCCCTGGCCGAACCAGTAACAGGTGATCTCGCCGCTCGTCGACGATGGGCCACCGCTCCAGGTGCAGGGGCCGGTGCTGGCCGCGCCGCACGTCCCGTTGGCGGTGCTGCAGGTCTGGCCGCTTCCGCAGGGGCCGCAGGTGGCGCCGCCGCTGCCGCACTGGGTGCTGGACTCGCTGGCATAGGTGACACAGCTCGCGCCGTTGCAGCAGCCGCCGCCGCAGGAGCTGGCGTTGCAGACGCACTTCCCCGACGAGCAGGTCGTGCCGCTGCCGCAGACGGCGCAGGCGACGCCTCCCTGGCCGCAGGTCGGGTTGGTCGACGTCTGGCACTTGCCGCTCGAGTCGCAGCAGCCGCTCGGGCAGGAGGTGGCGTTGCAGACGCACTTGCCGCCGCTGCAGGCCTGGCCGGTGGCGCAGGGGGCGCAGGTCGCGCCACCGGCGCCGCAGGTTCCCATGCTCTCGGCGCTCTGCAGGACGCAGGTCGTGCCGTTGCAGCAGCCGCCGCTGCAGGAGGTGGCGTTGCAGACGCACTGTCCGCCGCTGCTGCAGGCCTGGCCGGTGGCGCAGGCGGCACAGGCGGCGCCGCCGGTCCCGCAGGTGGTCGTCCCTGAAGTCTGGCACTGGCCGTTCTTGTCGCAGCAGCCGTTCGGGCACGAGGCGGCGTCGCAGACGCACTGCCCTTGCGCGCTGCACTCCTGCTGGTTGCCACAGGGCGTGCACGCGCCTCCGTTGGCGCCGCAGGCGGTCTTCGAGGCCGTCACGCAGGCGCCGTTCGAGCAGCAGCCCGTGCAGCTCGCGCCGCCGCAGCTGCAGGCGCCGCTGCTGCACGCCTGCCCCGAGGCGCAGGTGCCGCAGGCGGCGCCGTTCGAGCCGCAGGTGCCGCTGTTCTGCGCCGCGGTGAGGATGCACTTTCCGGTTGCGTCGCAGCAGCCGCCCGAGCAGGAGGCGGGCGTGCAGCTGCAGACGCCGGCGGCGCTGCAGGCCTGGCCGCTGGCGCAAGGGGCGCAGGTGGCGCCGCCCGTGCCACACCCGGGCGTCGACTGGCTGGCGTAGCGGACGCACTTTCCGGTCGTGTCGCAGCAGCCGGTCGAGCAGGAGGCGGCGTTGCAGACGCAGCTCCCCGTCGCGTCGCAGGTCTGCCCGTCGCCGCAGGGGGCGCAGCTGCCGCCGCCTTTCCCGCAGGCGCTGCTGATGGGCGTCGTGCACAGGCCATTCGAATTGCAGCATCCCGACGGGCACGAGCCGGCGTTGCAAACGCAGGCGCCGCCGCTGCAGGCCTGGCCGTCGGCGCAGGTGGCGCAGGCGGCGCCGTTTCGCCCGCACACCGACGCCGACTGCTCCGTGACGCAGCCGCCGTTGGCGTCGCAGCAGCCGCTCGGACATGACGTCACGTCGCAGGCGCTGGTCATCCCGCCCGTCCCGTTGCCGCCGGTCCCGTTGCCGCCGGCGCCGTTGCCGCCGGTGTTCGTGGCACCGCCGGTGTTCGTGGCACCGCCGGTGTTCGTGGCACCGCCGGTGTTCGTGGCACCGCCGCCACCCGTTCCGTTGCCGGCGCCTGATCCGTTGACGCCGCCGCTGCCGCTGGCGCCGCCTGTCTGGCCGTTGCCGCCGGTGCTCCCTGGGTTGGGATCCTGGACCGGCTTGAGGCAGGAGGCGCCGAAGGAGCCGCCGAAGAGGGCGACGACGATCGCCCCGACACAAAGGGAGAACGAATGGGATCGCATGGTGGGTCTCCCTCCATGAGAGCACTTGTTCGCCTCACTTCGTCGGCCTTTCGTTGCGTCGAGATTTCGGACAGGTAAATAGTTCGCCAACTGCCCACGTGGGTGATCTGCTTGATAAAACCGGGCGTACAGTTTTGGTCGAGAGGCGACCAGGCATGGACGACGAGGCGGGCATCCGGGACGGCGCGAAGCGGGCCATCGACGGAGAGTGGCGGGTCTTCTACGGGGGATACTGGATCAAGGCGTATGACGCGCCGGCCGACACCCTGCTCGCCAAGAAGACGCTGATCGAGGCGCTCACGCGGCGGCTGTTCAATCACGTCGAGCACGGGCTCAACATCCCGGGGCGGCGTCTGGCGGAGGCGCGACTGGCCTTCGACACGGAGACCAACCTGGCCAAGCAACGGGTCAAGGGGGCGATGCTGGCCGGGGCGCTCTTCAACCGCGCCGGCGACCTGCTGACCAAGGCGGTCGAGCTGCAGGCGCTGGGGATCGTGATCGATCCGGACAACGTGCTCATGCGCCAGTGCGGCGATCACCTGCAGGAGGCGCTGGCGCTGGGGCGCCTCGTGCTTCATCGCAGCGGCGACGAGGGGATCGACGAGCTGTGGGGCGAGCCGCTGAAGGCCTTCGCGTTCCCCATCGAGGACTTCTACAAGAGCCGCTACATCAAGATCTCCTCCACCATGCGGGACATCGACCGGATCGCCGACGCGCTCTGCGAGACCTTCGGCGGCACGCGCGCCTTCGCGGGGATCGTGCCGGCCGTCGGGGAGTTCGCGCGCGCGGCGAAGGTGAAGTGCGAGACGCTCCACACCGACCCGACGATCTTCGAGGCCTGGTCGATGTTCGTGACGGCGGGCGAGCGGATGCTGGCGTTTCAACCCGTCGGGTCGCAGCGCTCGCCGGTCGACGAGCGGCTCCGGATCTCGCAGGGGCTGCAGCTCGTCGCTGCGGCCAAGGCGCTGGTGACCCACGTGACGCGCGCGCGCGTGCCGATGCCGAAGAGCACGCGCGAGTTCCTCGATCGGCTCGCGCTCTACGCGGCGGCCTGGGCGCCGCGGATCGGTCGCAACGGCCACGAGCCGCTGGCGAACCTCGTCGTGGGTGGCGACGAGCCGGTGACCACCACCGACCCGTCGATTGCGCTCTCCCGCTAGGGTGCCTTGTTCGGTTCTTGCGGCCGCGCCCGGGGCTGCGCAGGTGCGGGAGGCGTCGGTGCGCGGGGCGTGACCCGCAGCGGCTTGTGGGCGGCGGTGGCGGCGTCGGTCTGGCCGTCGGCAAGCACCTCCTCCATCGTCGTGCGGAGCTTGCCGCCGGTGTCATCGGCCTTGACGCCGGCGGGGCGCTCCCAGGGGACGTCGACCAGCGGCTGCTTCGCGGTCACCTCGGTCAGGTAGCGCGCGAACATCGGGACGGTCAGCATGAACGCCGCGTCCTTCTGACCGAGCGCGCGCTCGCGCAGGTCGTCGCCGATCCAGGTCGAGGTCATCCAGCGCGAGGTGTAGCCGATGAACCAGGTGTCCATCGTCGCGCTCGAGGTGCCGGTCTTGCCGGCCGCCGGAAGGTTGGCGGTCCGGATCGCCGGCGCGTGACCGCGGGTGACGACGTGCCGGAGCAGCGTCGAGGTGAGCCAGGCCGTGCGCGGCGGGATGGCCGGCTTGGGCGGCGGCGTGCCGGCCAGGACCATCAAGCGATCGAGCCGCTCCGACGGGGTGCCGAACGGATCCGCGATTGAGGTGTGGTCCTCGATGACGGCGCCGATGCGGTTGCGGACGCGGCGGACGTAGACCGGCTCGACGATCTGCCCCTCTTTTGCAAAGGCCGAGAAGGCCCGCGTCAGCTCGTCGATGCGCGTGCAGGAGGCGCCGAGCGCCAGCGCCTGGTCGGGGATGATCGGCGTGGTGATGCCGAGCCGGCGCGCCCAGGCCTCGACGTCCTTGCCCCCCATCAGCTTGAACAGCTGCACCGAGGGGACGTTCTTCGACCAGATGAGCGCGTACTCCAGCGTCACCTGGTAGTCGACGGTGTTGTTGAGGTTGGTCGGCGTCCAGACCTCGCCGGTCACCGGATCGACCTCGGCGCGCGGCACGTCGTTCAGCAGCGAGGAGAACCCGTAGCCGCGATCGAGCGCCAGCGAGTAGTACATCGGCTTGTAGACCGAGCCCGGTTGTCGGCAGGCCTGCGAGACGCGGTTGAACTCCGAACGGTCGTAGTCGTCGCCGCCCACCATCGCCAGCACATAGCCGGTGCTGTGGTCGTAGCTGAAGATCGTCCCCTGCACGCGCGGCGTCTGCTCGAGGGTCAGCTCGACCCGGGGCGGCCGCTTCGCTGTCTTCGGTGCCTTGCCGGGGGCGGTCTCGTCATACGCCGGGAGCCACTGGACCTCGCTCTTGCTGTCGTAGGTCCAGTCGGAGAACCGCGCGCGCTTCGACTGGTGCGCGTTCTTCACCCAGATGACGTCGCCGGTGCGCAGCACGCCGACCGTCGACTCGAGCTTCCTGTCGTTGACGGCGTCCTTGGCGCTCCAGGGGACGGCCCACAGCATGTTGGCGGACGGCAAGAGGTAGACGCCGCCGCCGACACGCACACGATAGCTGCCGTCGGCGGCCGCGCCCTCGACGAGGCCGAGATAGAGGTGCCCCTCGGTCGGCGGCTCGCCGCCGTAGTGGGCGGCGACGCGGCGGCGGAACTCGTCGGCCGCCGGGCCCGAGAGACGCACCACCGGACCGCGCCACCCCTGCCGCTTGTCCAGCTTGCGCAACGAGAAGTCGACGTTCTCCTGCCCGGCCACGTCGATCCATGGCAGCACGGAGGTCTCGATGTCGAGGCCCCCCTCGTAGAGCTTCTTCTCGCCGTAGCGGCGGATGATGTCGCGGCGCACCTGCTCGGCGAAGTAAGGCGTGACGGTGTGGAAGAAGTCGGGGCGCTGGCGGATGATCACCGGACGCGCCCGCCAGCGGTTGGCCTCGTCGTCGGTGAGGTAACCGGAGGCGACCATGGCGGCGAGCACCTGATCGCGGCGCGTGCGCGCGGCGTCGAGGCTGGTGAGCGGCGAGAAGCGCGACGGCGCGCGGACGAGGCCCGCCAGGAGCGCCATCTCCCCGAGATCGAGATCCTCGATCGGCTTGTCGAAGTAGATGCGCGCCGCCGCCGCCACGCCGTAGGCGCCGTGGCCGAGGAAGACCTGGTTGAGGTAGAGCGTCAGGATCTCGCGCTTCGAGTACTGGCGCTCGAGGCGGCGGGCCAGGATCGCCTCGCGGATCTTTCGCTGGATCGTCCGCTCCGACGACAGGAACGACTTCGCCACCTGCTGCGTGATGGTCGAGCCGCCCTGCGCGACCTCGCCGGCGCGCAGGTTGGCGCCGAGCGCGCGGGCGATCCCGCGGTAGTCGAGCCCCTGATGCTCGTAGAACCGCCGGTCCTCGGCGGCGAGAAACGCATGGACCAGCTGCGGGGGAAACCTCTCGAAAGGGAGGATCTCGCGCCGCTCGGTGGCCAGCTCGGCCAGGGGCGTGCCGTCCCAGCCGCGCATCACCGTCGTGGTGGCGGCGACCTCGTGGTACGTGGCGAGGTTCGGGATCGGCGGCAGCGAGCCGGCGAAGTGGAAGTAGACGCCGACGCCGCCGAGGAGGGCGAGGCCCAGCACACAGCAGAGGCCGAAGGCGTAGAACCGCAGCAGCCAGTAGAAGAAGCCACCGTCGGAGGGGTTGGTGACCTCGACGGAGGCGGCCTCCGGCTCCCCCGGGGGCGGACCGGGCGGTGGCGCGGGTGGCGGGGTGAGCGGCCCCGGCGGCGGTGACGCAGGAGGGGGCGGCGGTGGCCGTCGGGCGTCGGGCGGCAGGGGCGGCGGCAACGCCATCGCCGACAAAATTAGCATGGCCGGCGCCAAAGCCGTGTGGTCCCATGAACGCCGTGGACCTGTTCGATCGACGCCGCGCGCCCGCGCGCGGCGGAGCTTCTCGCCCCGGCGAGGACGAGACGCTGCTCGGCACGGTCGAGCGGGTCGTCTTTTCGGGCGGCGACGGGGCCTTCACGGTCGCCCGGCTGAAGCTCGAGCGCGACGGCGAGGTGATCACCGTCGTCGGCAGTCTGGTCGGCGTCCCGGCCGGCGCGTCGCTGAGGCTGGTCGGTCGCTTCGAGACCACCGCGCGCTTCGGCGCCCAGTTCCGCATCGAGCACTACACGGAGGTCGCGCCGGCGACGCTGGAGGGGCTGCGCCGCTACCTCGGGTCGGGGCTCATCAAGGGGATCGGGCCCGAGCTGGCCTCGCGCATCGTCGACCGCTTCGGGATCGAGACGCTGGAGATCCTCGACCGCGACCCCACGCGCATCGGCGAGGTCGCCGGCATCGGCCAGTCGCGCGCGCGCGCGGTGCGCGACGCCTGGGCGGCGCAGCGCCAGGTGCGCGAGGTGATGGTCTTCCTGCAGGGGTACGGCGTCTCGCCCGCCTTCGCGGCGCGCATCTACAAGCGCTACGGCGCGGCGTCGATCGCGCGCGTGCGCGAGAACCCTTACCGGCTGGCGTTCGATGTGTGGGGGATCGGGTTTCTCTCGGCCGACAAGCTGGCCGCCGCGCTCGGCGTGGCGCCCGACGCGCCGGCGCGCCTCGAGGCCGGCGTCCGTCACGTGCTCGACGACGAGTCGGGCAACGGGCACGTCTTCGTGCCGCGCGCGCGGCTCTGCCAGAAGGCCTCGTCGCTGCTCGAGCAGCCCGAAGAGGGCGTGGCGGCGGCGATCGATCGGCTGGCCCGCGCGGGAGAGGTGGCCATCGACGCCACCGTCGTCGATGACTCCAAGGATCCGGCGATCTACGAGACGCTGCTCTACCGCGCGGAGACGGCGCTGGCGGCGGGGCTGGCCCGCCTCCTCGACGCGCCGGCGCCGGCGCTCTCCGTCGAGGCCGACAAGGCGATCGCCTGGTACGAGCGCGAGGCGGGGATCGCGCTCGCGCGTCAGCAGGCCGAGGCGGTCAAGCTGGCGCTCGGGGCCAAGGTCGCCGTCATCACCGGCGGACCCGGCGTCGGCAAGACCACCATCGTGCGCGGGATCGTCTCGATCTTGAAGCGCAAGGGGCTGACCGTCGCGCTGGCGGCGCCGACCGGGCGCGCCGCCAAGCGGCTCACCGACGCCACCGGCGCGCCCGCCTCGACGCTGCACCGGCTGCTCGAATGGCGACCGGCCGGCGCGACGTTCGGCCGCTGCCCCTCGAACCCGCTCGACGCCGACGTCCTCATCGTAGACGAGGCGTCCATGTTGGATGTGCGTCTTGGTGCCGATCTGGTGGCGGCCCTGGCGTCGTCCGCGCGCCTGGTGCTCGTCGGTGACGTCGATCAGCTCCCCTCGGTCGGGCCGGGATCGGTGCTGGGTGACGTGATCAGCAGCGGCGCCGTTCCGACGGTTCGCCTCAGCGAGATCTTCCGCCAGGCGGCCGAGAGCCTCATCGTCGTCAACGCGCACCGGATTCAAGAGGGGGCAGAGCCGGATCTGGGCACCGCGGCCGCCGACCGCGAGTCCGATCGGCGCGACTTCTTTTTCCTCGAAGAAGACGATCCGGCGGCGGCGGCGACGCTCATCCGCGATCTGGTGGCCGTCCGGCTGCCGCGGCGCTACGGCTTTTCGCCCCAGGAGATCCAGGTGCTGTCGCCGATGCACCGCGGGGAGCTGGGGGCCGGCAACCTCAATCGCCTCCTGCAGGAGACGCTGACCGCGGGCGCGCCCGGCATCGAGCGCGGCCAGCGGACCTTGCGCGTCGGCGACAAGGTGATGCAGGTCAAGAACGACTACGACAAGGAGGTCTGGAACGGTGACAGCGGCACCGTCGAGGGGGTGGGGGACGAGGCGCTGGCCGTCCGCTTCGATGACCGGCTGGTCGAGTACACGCTCGACGAGCTGGACACTCTGGTGCTGGCCTACGCGGCCACCGTCCACAAGTCACAGGGGTCGGAGTACCCGGCGGTGGTGATCCCGGTGCACACGCAGCACTACGTGATGTTGCAGCGCAACCTGCTCTACACGGCGGTCACGCGCGGCAAGCGCCTCGTCGTGCTGGTCGGCACCCGCAAGGCGCTGGCGCTGGCCGTTCGCAACGCCGACGTCGCCGCCCGCGCGTCGGGGCTGGCGGCGCGGCTCAGAGCCAGCCGCCGATGACGAAGTCGAGGCCGTACTGCGTGTCGGGTCCGCCCTTCACGAGGTAGCTCAGGAAGGGGCCGGCGCCGAGAAAGAAGTGCGGCGCGACGTGATAGAGAAACGGCGCGAAGACCTCCAGCGCCGCGGTGCTGGTCGACGTGGTGGCGTGGGTGTACGAGCCGTCGATCCCAATGGTCGGCCAGAAGCTGGCGTGCTCGTTGAGCCCCTGATTGAACCCGGCGCGCGCGCCGAGGTTGACGGTGGTCGTGGCCGGGTTTCCCGACGTATACCCGAACCCGATGACGCCGCCGACGGAGATTCCGTTTCCGATGAAGTAGTCGAGTCCCGGCTGGATGAGGAGTCTCGAGCCCCCGCTGGCCTGTTTGTCAAAGAAGAGCGACGGGGTGGCGCTGCCGGCGTTGAAGCTCTGGACCGAGATGACCCAGGCGCCCGCCACGCCGAAGCCGCTGGCGGCGGGTGACCCCGACGCCGTGCCGGTCGGCGTGCTGGCGGCGGCGTTCGGGGGCGCGAGATCTTGGGCCCGAGCGGCCCGGGGCGCGGCCGAGACGGCCAGGGCCAGGGCGATGCCGACAGCGGCGCGGGGCAGAAAGCGGACGGGCGAGGTCGAAGGCATAGGCTCCTCCAGGGTTCCAGGATGGGGGGACCTCTACCTTCGCACAAGACGGGCAAATCCGCTCCGCCACCGACGGAATCGCCGCCTGGCTTGCGCGCGCGCTGACCCGGCGCAGCGTCGCCATTCTGGCAGCTCTCGCTGGCGACCCTGCCGGGGCGGGCCGGTCTTTCCAGGCGAAAGAATTCCGGCGGATCGCGTTTTAGTGTTCGTGAACCGAGGCCATTCCGTTCTAGCGGGTTTTCGGATGCTCCACCCCGGCCTTGCTGGCACGTGCCTCGGGCCCTTCGTTGCGGCGGTTCTCTCTCTGAGCGCGCCGCCGGCCGATGCCGAGCTCCTGAAGCCCCTGACCCCGGACAGCCAATACAACGTCACGCTCAACGTGACGCCGCCACAACTTTTTCCGGGGGCGACGGCCTATGTCGGGTTGTCCATCTCGTCCATCAATGGACCGCCTCCCCCTTTGAGGGACGCGTCGAATCCGGACCGTGCCATCACGGTCTTCGTGATGGGATCAACGCGGCAGCCGCCCAAAGATGGTCTGCAGCAGACGGACTACAGTCTCCGGCTCGAGATCGATCGCAGCGCAGGCCCCCACCGCTACCCTATCTTCTTCTATTTTCAACTCGAGGGCCAACCTCAGCTGACAACGGAAATCGTGGCGCTCCCGGTTGGCGTCACGCACGACGGGCTGCTGGAGGTAAACGACAAGGCCGCTGATGCGGAGGTGATCACCGGAAGCAGCGCCACGAGTGATCTCTGGCTGAAGAACGATTACACCGAATATGATGTCTCTGTAGATCAGATCGATCTGACCTCCCAGCCAAATTATCTGGCGCGGCTCGTCAGCATTGATGGGGAGACCAGAGCCACGGTCCGAGAGCAGAGGGCCGTTTTCGACCCTCCCCTCATCGTCCCCGCCAACGGGCAGAAGCTCGTCAGGATGACTCTGGCGTTCGCTTCGCCGCCCCTCGGAGATGCGCTGAGGGGGCTCGACGGTTCTTCAGTCGAGTTGGCCCTCACCTACGGCGAGAGCGGCGGCCGACGCATCTCGGAGAATAAGCTCCATCGCACGCTGAAGGTTCGCCCGAGCCTGTGGCTGGCAGCCCTGGCGGTCCTGATCGGCATTGGGGTGGGCTCGTGGCTCGGTTACGCGACCTACCTTGGTAAGATCCAGTCGTCGCGTGATCGCTGGAAGGCGATCGCAACGAACGCGGTGGTCGGGGTCCTGATGGTCTTCGCGGTTGTCGTGGGGCATCTGAAGCTCTCGATCTTTTCACTCGAGACGAGCGGAACAAACCCAGTGCTGTTGATGTTGCTCGCGACGCTGGCAGCGTTCGGAGGGATGCCCCTGTTCAAGAAGGCTTTCAAAATCGCAGACCCCGTGCTCGTCCTGCTCGGCGTATCGGCGTGGTATCTCGCGGGCTCTCCGGCACATGCAGCGCCGCGGCACCCGGCGAACGCCCCGGTTGCGTCGACGACGACTTTTCAAAAGGGGCTCTTTCTTCTGAATAACGACGACATTACGGACGGCGCCGCGGAGTCGTTCAGGAAGGTCACGGCTTCAGAGGGCAAGCGCGCGGAGGACGCCCAGTACTACCTGGGATTGTATTTTCAACGTAAGTACTACATCACCAAGAGCCGAACACAGGTCGGCGACTGGGCCTCGCTCTACTACTCTGAGAAGGAGTTGCGGGCATACATCGCCAAGTACGGCACCGAGGGGACGGGCAAGTGGCTGGCGGATGCCTGGTTCGCCCTGGTCCTCATCGATATCGAACGGAACGACCCCATCAAGCTAAAACGAGATCGCGCGGGGCTGCGATCGGCCGAAGGCCGCGACGGCGAGGTGTACGTCTACGAGGTGGTCTGGTCGCGTCGGGCCGGGGATGTCGTGGACGCCCAGTTTCAGACGAGCTATCTGGCCAAAGTACTCGAGGATGTCACGGAGGGCGGGCCGGGCTCGCCGACGATTCCCTCTCTGACCTCGACCCTGCGCGCGAAGAAGATCCAGTCGTACCCCACGAGCGGAGACGCTCCGAACTGAACGTTCAACCGGCAACGCCAAGAAGATCGGCGCGACTGGCGTCTTCGGTCGCCGAGCGCCGGAGGGCCCGCCTATCCCCGAACGCGCGGCTTCCGTAACGGCGCGGCTGCACGATGGGCACGGCGTCGACTGCGAATTGTCACGCTCGTTCACGATCAACGCAGCGTTGGCTGGGAATGTTAGGGATTGGTTCCGTCGGCGGTTGAGCCGGGGGATGGGGAAAGGACACGTCATGAAAAGACCAGCAGTTGCGAACGTTGGAAGTATTTCTGTTGTTTTGCTTACGTTGACGGGTGCAGGTTGCTCGCCGGCCGTCGAGGACGAGTCGGTCTCGACGATTGAATCGGCGCTGAGCAGCGCCCCGACGGACCCGGTTCCGTGTGCAGCGTGGGCTGATGCGGTGGTCGGGAACACCAGCAACGTGGTCGTCGGGGGCGGCACGCTCGTCGACTCCTACCAATCGAGCGTGGGCGCCTACGGCGGAAGCAACGTCGGGAGCGCGGCCGTCGTTCAGGCCGCGACCACCATCACCAACAACGGCGGCGTCATCCACGGCACCCTCGAAGCAGCACGCGCCGGCAGGGCTGGCAATCGTTCCCGTTCCGGCGGGCGCCAAGAACCTTCCGCTGGGAGCGCGGACGCCTGGCGCGGTCAATGTCAACACCGCCGCGCAGAGCATCACCCTGGCGCCCGGCAATTACGTCGCCGCCAGTATCAACGTCTCGGCGCCGGGGGCGATCAACGTCTCCCCGGCGGGTGAGGTCCGCATTTGGGTGACAGGAACGCTCAACCTCGGCGGCAACCTGAACTTGCATGGCATCCCGAAGAACCTGGCCTTTCTGTTGACCAGCTCGGGATTCGTGAACGTCAATCATGGGGGCGCGCTCTACGGGCTGGTGTATGCGCCAACGTCGGCGATGTCGGTCAACTCGCCGGTGTTCGGCACGGTCGTCGGCAAGAGCGTCACGCTCAACACGGGCGCGGCGGTGCACTTCGACCAGAGCTCCGCGTGCCCGTCGAACACGGCCGAGCTCGATCAGTCCTTCATCACGGGGAACGATCTCAGCGCCGGCCTGTATGGCCTCCCGGTGTTCGAGGCTCAATCGTACACCGCCGGCATCACCGGCACGTTGCAAGGCGTCGCCATCGACGTGAGCGCCATCGATGTCAACCAGGTGGCGCGCATCCAGATCGAGGCGATTGTCGGCGGGGTACCGAGCAACGTCGTCCTCGGGACGGCGCGCGCGGCCTCGGGCGGCGACCTGGCCATCACGACGGTCATTCCGTTCTCGACTCCCATTCCGCAGGTCGCGGGTCAGCAGTACGCGATCCTCGTCGACTATCCGGACGCGCCGCCCTTCGTGAACGGCATCGAGAACACGGCGTCGTGGAACGGATCGGACGGCAACCTCTATCCGGCGGGGACGTTGTTCTCGACCTTCGACGGCGGCACGACCTGGCAGTCGTTCGCGAGCGACGGACTCAATCTGCACTTCCAGACGTTCGTCATTCCCAACTGACGAGACCGTGGGGAGAGAGCCCGAGGCGCGCGCCATCTCAGGCAGGCCTCGGGCCGCCAACGCGATCAGCTCTTAGGGCTCTGCCCCGCTGGTTGTCCCAGCTTGGCGGCGGTCTTGGCCGCCTCTTCGACCGCGCGCGCGATCACCGAGCGGATGCGGCCGTCTTCCATGATCAGCAGGCCGGCGATGGTGCTGCCGGCGGGCGTCGTCACCTGATCCTTGAGCGCGGCGGGGTGCATCCCCGTCTGCAGGACCATGCGCGCCGCGCCCTGGAACATCTGCGCGGCGATCTGCATGGCGATGTCGCGCCGCAGCCCCATGCGGACTCCGCCGTCGGTGAGTGCCTCCAGAATGATGTACGCAAAGGCCGGCCCGCTGCCGTTCAGGCTGGTGACCGCGTCCATCACCTTGTCCTCGGCCTCCAGGCAGCCGCCGACGGAGCGGAAGATCTCCAGCACCGTCGCCGCCTGCGCGTCGGTGACGCCCGGTCCGCGCGCGATGACGGTCATCCCCTCGCCGATGAGGCAGGGGGTGTTGGGCATCGCGCGCACGACCGCGCTCTTCGGCAGCCAGCCGGCGAGCTGATCGAGGCGGACGCCGGCCGCGATGCTGATGACCAGCTTGCCGGCGAGCAGCGGCGCCAGCGCCGGATCGGCGACCAGCGGCTCGACCTCGTGCGGCTTCACGCAGACGAGGACGACGGCGGCGGCCTGGCAGGCCTCGCGGTTGTCGTTGCCGGTCCGCACGCCGTGCTTTTCCTTGAGCGCCCTGGCGACCTCCAGGCGGCGATCGGTCGCGAAGATCTGCGACGGCTCCAACTTCCCAGATCGCAGGAGCCCGCGAACGATGGCCTCTCCCATCGTGCCGCAGCCGAGCACCGCCAGCGTTTCCGTCTTGCCGAGCATTTCCTCGTGACTATCGCACAAGAGCCGACTTTGGGGGCGCTTCGGGGCGCGTCTTCGGACTTCGTGCAACCTTTGAAGGCACCAGGCATCGCAAGGCACCAACCGAAATCAACGAGGAGACCGCACACATGGCAGCCCAGACCTGGACGATCGACAAAGCTCACTCCGACATCTTCTTCACGGTCCGCCACATGGTCATCACCAAGGTGCGCGGCCGGTTCACCAAGTGGGATGGGACGTTGGTGCTCGACGAGCAAGACTGGACGAAGTCGCGCGTCGAGGTGGTGATCGAGGCCGCCAGCATCTCCACCAGCGACGAGAAGCGCGACGGTCACCTGCGCTCGGCCGACTTCCTCGACGCCGAGAAGTTCCCCAAGCTGACCTTCAAGAGCACCAAGGTGGAGAAGGCCTCGGGCGACAAGCTGAAGGTCACCGGCGATCTCACCATCCGCGACGTGACCAAGTCGGTCACCCTCGACGTCGAGGTGATGGGGAAGGCCAAGGACCCCTGGGGCAACAACAAGATCGCCTTCAACGGCAAGGTGGCCATCCAGCGCGAGGAGTTCGGCGCCAAGTGGAACCAGGCGCTGGAGACGGGCGGCCTGCTGGTCGGCAAGGAGGTCGACATCGACCTCGAGCTGCAAGCGGTGGCCCCGAAGGCGTAAAAACGAAGTAAATTCAGGGGCTCCATGAGCCTCGCCCGACAGCACCTCGCCGACGCGCACCGGATCGTCGTCAAGCTCGGCACGCACGTCGTCATGCACGACGGCGATCTGGCGCGCGAACGGATCGGCGGCATCGTCGACGGCCTGGCGGGGCTGCGCCGCGCCGGGCGTGAGGTCCTGCTGGTCTCGAGCGGCGCGGTCGGGATGGGGATGCGGGTCCTCGGCCTGAAAGAACGCCCGCGCTCGCTGGGCGACCGGCAGGCCTGCGCGGCGGTCGGGCAGGGGCACCTCATGGGCGTCTACACCCAGGAGCTGGCAGCGCGCGGGTTGACGGCGGCGCAGGTGCTTGCTGACACAAGAGGACCTGGCCGATCGCGATCGGGCGATCTGTCTGCGCACGACGCTGCTGCGGCTGCTGGAGCTGGGCGTCGTGCCGGTCCTCAACGAGAACGACAGCGTCAGCGTCGCCGAGCTCATCGAGTACAAGCGCGGGCAGGGCGTGCCGGCCGCGACGACCGCCTTCGGCGACAACGACGGGCTCTCGGCGCGGGTGGCGGTGGCGCTGGACGCCGACCTGCTGGTCATGCTCACCAACGTGGGCGGGTTCTTCACCGCGAACCCCAAGGCCGATCCGGGCGCGGTGCGGATCTCCGAGCTGGAGGGCGTCGACGAGGCGGCGCTGGCCCGCGCCAGCGGCGGTTCGGCCGGCGGCACCGGCGGCATGGCCAGCAAGCTGGCGGCCGCCGCGCTGGCGACGGCGGAGGGGACGGCGGTGCTGATCGCGGGCGGCGGCGAGGCGCGCGTGCTCGAGCGGGCGCTCGGCGGCGAGGATCTGGGGACGTTGGTCTCGGTGGTGGCGCGCCGTCCGGCGCGCCTGCGCCACATCGCCGTCGGCGCGCGCCGGCGCGGGGCGCTGGTGATCAACGAAGGGGCGCTGGCGGCGCTCAACGGCCAGCAGAAGGCATCGCTGCTGCCGATCGGCGTGGTGGGCGTCGAGGGCAGCTTCGAAAAGGGCGACGTCGTCGAGATCCGCGACGGCAGCGGCCGCGTCCACGGCCGGGGCCTGGTGAACTACGCCGCAGACGCTTGCCGCAAGCTGGCGGGGCGGCACAGCGACGACATCGACACGATCCTCGGGTGGCGCGGCTACGACGCGCTCATCACGCGCGACAACCTGGTCATGGGGGCAGTCTGATGAACAGCATGGTGACGGCGACGAAGGAGAAGAACGAGGCGATCCGGGCGACGGCGCTCGCCGCGAAGGGAGCCGGGGGCAAGCTGGCGCGCCTCGGTCCCGAGCGGCGCTCGGTCTTGCTGCGCGCGCTGGCCGAGGCGTTGCGCGATCCCGCCGCGCGCGACGCCGTCTTCAAGGTGAACGCCGAGGAGCTGGCGCGCGCCAAGGCCGAAGGTGTCGCCTCGCCGCTGGTCAAACGCCTCGGGCTCGACGCGGCCAAGCTCGACTCCGTCTGCGACGGGCTCGAGCAGCTGGCGGCGATGCCCGATCTCGTCGGGCAGGTGACCTTGCGGCGCGAGCTCGACGACGGGCTCATGCTCGAGCGGGTGAGCTGTCCGCTCGGCCTCCTTGGCGTGGTGTTCGAGTCGCGCCCCGACGCGCTGGTGCAGATCGTGGGGCTGGCCTGGAAGAGCGGCAACGCGGTTCTGCTGAAGGGCGGGCGCGAGGCGCTGGCCACCAACCGCGCGCTCACCGCCATCATCCACCGCGTGCTGGAGGACGCCGGGATCGATCCGCGCGCCGCGGTGCTGCTCGAGGGGCGCGACGACGTCACGGCGGTGCTCGCGCTCCACGGCATCGTCGAGGTGATCGTGGCGCGCGGCTCGTCGGAGTTCGTGCGCCAGATCCAGGAGTCGAGCGAGATCCCGGTGATGGGGCACGCGGCCGGCGTCTGTCATCTGTATGTCCATGCTGGCGCAGATCCGGCGATGGCCGCCAGGCTGGCCGTCGACGGCAAGACCACCTACGCGGCGGCCTGCAACGCGACGGAGACGCTGCTCTGGGACGCCTCGGCCGGCGCGGCGCTCGACGCCTGCGTGGCGGCGCTGACGAAGGCGGGGGTCGAGATCCGCGGCGACGCGGCGACGCGGGCGCGCGCCGCCGAGATCAAGGCGGCGACCGACGCCGACTTCGGCTTCGAGTTCGGCGCCAACATCATCGCCGTCAAGCAAGTGGCCGGGATCGACGCCGCGCTGGCGCACATCGCCGCGCACGGCTCGAAGCACACCGAGGCGATCGTCACCGCCGACGCCGCCGCGGCCGACCGGTTCATCGCCGAGGTCGACGCCGCCGGCGTCTATCACAACGCCAGCACCCGCTTCGCCGACGGCTACCGCTACGGCCTCGGCGCCGAGGTCGGCATCAGCACCGACAAGCTGCACGCCCGCGGCCCCGTCGGCGTCGACGGCCTCCTCACCTACCGCTGGATCCTGCGCGGCCAGGGGCAGGAGACCGCCAGCTACGGCCCTGGCAAGCGCGCCTTCAAGCACCGCGATCTGCACCGCGATCTGCCATGAGCGCGCCGAGCAAGCTCCCGCCGGGCGAGACGGGGCTGCCGTTCCTGGGCGAGGTGACCGACTTTCTGAAGGACGGCTTCGGGTTCGTCGAAGGGCGAACCGAGCGCCTCGGGCCCATCTTCAAGACCAAGATCCTCGGCCGGCCGACCGTGGTCATCGTCGGCCCGGACGCCGCCGGCCAGTTCATCGACGAGAGCAAGATTCAGCGCGAAGGGGGGATGCTGCCCCACATTCAGGCGCTGTTCGGCGGGCGCGCCCTGCCGGTCCTCGACGGCGAAGAGCACCGCGAGCGAAAGGCCTTCGTGATGGCCGCCTTCACGCGCGAGGCGCTCGCCGGCTATCTGCCGGAGATGCAGCGCCTCGTGGCGGCCGCGCTGGCCGGCTGGGCCACCGGCGGCGAGCTGCGCTGGCTCGACGGCTTCAAGCGGCTGGCGCTGGAGGTGATCAGCACGACCATCCTCGGCCTCCCCGCCGGGCCGACGTTCGACGCGATCGCCAGGGACTACGAGCTGGTCGGCGGCGGATTCTCCAGCCTGCCGATCCCGCTGCCCGGCACCAATTACGATCGCGCCCGCCGCGCGCTCGCTCGGATCCTGGCGGTCTACGCGAAGAACGCGCAGGAGCACCTGGCGAGCCCGAGCTCGGACGGGCTCAGTCGAATCCTGGCGGCGCGCTCGGCGCGCGACGGCCGGCAGATCACCGTCGACGAAGCCAAGATCGAGCTCCACCACATCGTCGTCGCCGGTCTCATCGTCTGGGCCTGGTTCGTGACCGCCGTGCAGGAGCTGGAGCGCCATCAGGAGGTCCGCGAGCGACTGCGCGCCGAGGTGGCCAGCCTGCCGGCCGGACCGTTGACGCTGGAGGCGCTGATGGCCGCACCGTACCTCCGGCAGGTCTCGATGGAGATCCGCCGCCTGAGCCCGGTGGTGCACGTCTTCTTCGGCAAGGCGCGCACGACCTTCGAGTTCGCCGGCCACACCATCCCGGAGGGCTGGATGGTGCTGTGGGGGATCCGCTCGTCGCACCTGCGCCCCGAGGTCTACCCGGAGCCCGGCAAGTTCGACCCGGAGCGCTTCGGGCCGGCGCGCCACGAGCAGGCCCGCCACCCGCACGCCTTCGTCCCGAACGGCGCGGGCGACGCCCACCAGAACCACAAGTGCGCCGGGTACGAGTTCGCGCCGCTCCTCCTGCAGGTGTTCCTGGCGGAGCTCCTGCGCGGCGGCTACCGCTGGACGTTCGCGCCCGATCAGGAGCTCGCGCTCGACTACCGGAAGGTGCCGCCCGAGCCGCGGGACGGCCTCCGCGTCCGGATCGCCCGCTAGGCCCCGGCCGGGAGGGCCCGGCAAGCGGCGTTCGCGCAGGGAGATCGACCGGAGCTCCTTTATAGTGGCGGCTTGGTCCACCGCGCGCCGCCTCGTCGCTCGCTGCAAGCCTCCGACGTGTTCGTGGGCTTTCTCTGTCTCTACGTGGTGACCCTCGGCTTCACGCCCCCCCGGGGGGACGCGATTCCGATGTGGGACGCGGCGGTCAACCTGGTCCGTCACGGAACCTTCGCGATCGACCTGCGCTGGCCCAACAACGCGCCGCTGGGACGCAACGGTCACTACTATCCGGTGGCCGCGCTGCTGGCCTGTTTGGTCCACGTTCCAGGGGCCGCCTTGCAGCTGGCGCTCGAGAAGCTCGCGCCGGCGTCCGCGCAGAGCTTGCTGTTCGTCACCTCGGAGATCGGCCCGCTCGCGTGCGGCGCGCTCACGCTGGCGCTCTGCCACCGGCTGCTCGTCGAAAATGGCTACGATGAGCGCCAGGCTGCCTGGACGACGCTGCTGCTCGGGACGGGGACGACCATCCTGGTCTACGCGCACCGCCCGTACTCGGAGATGGTGCAGACGGTCTGCTTCACCGCGTTTTTCCGCGAGCTCCTCCGCGCCGGCGAGGGCCCCTCGCGCGGCGCATTCCTGCGCCTGGGCCTGGCGGCGAGCCTTCTCGTCAATTCGAAGAACATCTACTTCGTTTGCCTCCCGAGCGCGGCTCTCTACCTCTTCGTCCACCTGCGCGCCCGGCGCCCGGAGCTTCTCTCCGGGGTCGGTTGGGCAGCGCTCGGTCTCGCGCCGGGTCTGTTGGCGTCGGCGCTCTACAACTACGTGCGCTGGGGGGCGATCACCAACAGCGGGTACGGAGGCGCCGTCACTGCGGGATTCTGGCGCGAAAATGTCTTCTTCGGCCTGTGGGGTCAGCTCTTCTCCCCCGGCCGTAGCGTCTTCCTGTTCTCGCCGCCGCTCGTGTTGGCGCTGCTCGGTTTCCGCCGGCTCATCACCCGTCGACCGCACCTCGCGCTGGCGATGGGTCTCGTCCTCGGCCCGGTGATCTTGCTCTATGCGCGCTACCTCTTTTGGTCCGGCGATTGGGGGTGGGGGCCGCGCTATCTGGTGTTCGCGGTTCCGGTGCTGATGATCCCGGCCGCCGAGCTCCTCGGCGAAGGCCCCTCCCCCGGGCGCGCGGCGCGGGCCGCACGTGTCGGGTGCGCGGTCGTCTTCCTGGCCGGTCTCGCGGTGCAGGGGCTCGGGACCGCGTTTTACTGGGACGACTTCATCGCCATCTCCCGTCAGGTTCAGTACCAGTGGTTGGGGCGCCCCAATTCCAGCGGGTCGCCGCTGGCGCCCTATCCCTGCTTCTCCTGCTTCGAAGAGCTCTACGCGGTGGAGTGGCTCCCGGCCACGCAGCCAATCGAGGGGCACTGGTGGCTGCTCCGTCACAAGCTGGCGGGCGACGACTGGAAAACCGCGGAGAGGGACGCGCCGTGGTCACGGTACACGTCGCTCACGCTGGACATCGCGCGGTCCTACGACTACGCGGAGATCGACTGGTGGCCCTGGTTGGCGCCGCGCGGGTCGCGGGTCGCGCTCGTCCTGCTGAGCGTGCTCGTCTTGCCCCTGCTCCTCCCCTGGCGGCTCTGGCGGGCCGCGCTTCGCGGTCAAGGATCGTAGCTGGTCGGCGGGGAGACGGGCGCATGCGGGGTGTCCGCGCGCGGGCCGAGCACCTCGTAGATGAGGCCACCGCCGCGCGTGACGCGGGTCAGGATCGGCCGCCAGCGCTCCAGCTCGTGCAGCCGCTTCCAGGAGCAGCGCAGCTCGCGCGGCAAAGCGACGACGACGCCGACCTCCGTCCGTTCGAGCGCCGTCTTTACGACTGGCGGCGCGCGGTCGTCGTCCATCGCCGCGAGCGCAGGGAGCCAGGCGCAGACGCCGATCTTCTCACCCGGCGCGGCGAACGCCCGCGCGTCGCGGATCCCCTCGCGCAGCGAGCTCGACCAGTAGTCCCCCTCCGTGCCGTTGACGGCGTCCGTCGGCGACGAAGACCTGAAGAGCCCGGCGCGCTGCGCGCCCCCCAATCCCCCCGCCATGAAGTTGAAGTAGGCCGTCTCGAACGGGTGATACTGCGCGACCGGCCAGGCAAGCGCGGTCGCGCCGGCGGCGAGCGCCACCGCGCCGACGAGCCGCGCGCGAGCACGACCCGCGTGCGCCTGGATGATCGGAGCGACGCGCCGCCAGCCCTCGGCGAACCCCAGCCCCGCCAGTGCGCAGAGCGCCGGCACGTATTCGAGGAAGTGGCGGTTGGCGTCGTAGAAGGTCGCGTGCGGCAGCGCGATCCGCACGAGCGGCAGCAACACCCAGATCGTGAGCAGCGCGCCGATCGCGCGCCGGGCGGGGGTGGCGTCGCGTCCGGGGCGACCTCCGATGGCCGCCGCCACCAGCAGCACCGGCGGCGTCATGAACAGCAAGCAGCGGAAAGGATGCAGGGACAGGGCGGTGCGCTCGCTCGTCGCCATCCCGCGCGCGAAGTCGACGAACGCGCCGAAGCGCTGCACCGCCGCCGCCGGTCCCCCCCACCAGAGCCACGGCCAGGCGAGAACGAAGATGGCGCAGCCGACGAACGGAAGGAGCAGGAAGGGCGCCGCCAGCCGGCGCAAGAGCCGGCGATCGACGGGCTGGCCGGCGTAGAGCAGGCGATACGAGAACGGCGCCGCCAGCGCGACGGTGACCGCGGCCAAGACTCCGTTCTGCTTGCACGACATGGCGAGCCCCAGGAAGACTCCGGCGATCCAGAGATGGCGGGGGCTCTTCTCGGTGAGCCCGACGCCGGCGGCCAGCACCGTCAGCGCGTAGAAGCCCGCGCAGGGCCAGTCCTTGGGATCGTTGAAGGCATGGCCGACAATCGTGGGAAAACAGGCGAGCGCCAGGGCGGCCGCGATCCCGGGCGCGTCCCCGAGCAGGCGGCAGGCGTAGAGGGTGTAGAGAAAAAGCAGCGTGATCGACAGGAGCGCCAGCCCGGCGTGATGACCGTCGACCGCCCCGAGCCCGAGCACTCGCCCGACGGTCGCGTCGCCCGCTGCCGCGACCAGCGCCGGCAGCACGGGGTAGTGCTCGGGATCTTGCCGAACGGGCAGGCGCGGAAAATGCGACGCGAAGCCCGGTGGCTCCTCCGCCTCGAAGTCGAGCGCGGCGGGACGGCCCGGATGCGCCAGCGCGAACAACGTCCGATCGCCGGCGTAGAGCAACGCCGGCTCGTCGATCGTGACACCGTAACGGCGCAGCGAGGACGCCGCGAAGAGCGTCGCTCCGAGGGCGAGCGTCGCCGCCGCCAGTCGAGAGGCGCGCGAAAACCGGCGCGTGGCCGGGGCGGCTCCGGCCGCGGCCGTCAAGCCGTCGTCGGCAAGTGGAGGCCGCACTCCTTGTTGTCGGGATCCTCCCACCACCAGCGGCCGGCGCGCGGATGCTCGCCTGGCTTGATGGCGCGCGTGCAGGGGGCGCAGCCGATCGACGGGTAGCCGCGGTCGTGCATGGGGTGCACGGGGACGCTGTGCTCCTTGGCGTAGGCGCGCACCTGCTCCATGGTCCAGCGGACGAGCGGGCTCACCTTGACGATGTGGCCGTGGGCGCGATCGATCTCGATCTCGGGCGTGTCGGTGCGGGTGACCGACTGCTCGTTGCGGAGGCCCGTCATCCAGGCGTCGCGGTCGGCGAGCGCCCGGCCGAGCGGCTCGACCTTGCGGATGCCGCAGCACTCGTGCCGCTCGTCGAGCGAGTCGCGAAAGCTGTAGAGGCCCTTTTCGCGGATCAGCTTCTCGACGGCGGCGCGCTCGGGGAAGAACCAGGCGATCTCCAGGCCGTACTTCATCCGGACGCGCTCGGCCGTCAGGTAGGTCTCGTCGGGGAGCCGGCCGGTGTCGAGGGCGAAGACGCGGACGTCGGCCGGGGCCGCCTTCATCGCGAGATCGATGATCACGCAGTCCTCGACCGAGAAGCTGGAGGCGATGCTCAGGCGGTCGCCGAACCGCTTCATCGCCCAGGTGACAATTTCAGACGGTGGTGCGCTGCGGAGGCGGCGGGCGGCCTCCTCGATTTCCGCGACGTTGACGGGCATGCCCGCGCAGCATAGCGGAGAATTGCGCCGGGGCCTAATCATCACTAAAACAGTCAAGAATAGGCGAGGCGACTTGACCGTCCCCGGGCGGCCGGGTACGATTGTCGCCAGTTTCATCGGGGAACAAGCTGAATCCGCGCGGGACAGGTTCTTAAGTAAAAGTGTCAACAATGTCCCTCTACCCACTTTTTCTGAAGCTCGCGGGGCGCGCGGTGCTGGTCGTCGGTGGTGGTCCGGTCGCGCTCGGCAAGGTGCGCGCGCTGCTGGAGGCGGGGGCCGTGATCACCCTCGTCGCCCCACAAGTCGAAGCGGAGCTGGAGGCGCTCGAGAAAAAAGGAAATATCTCGATCACCCGCCGTTCTTTTGAGCAGAGCGACGTCGAGGGCAGTTGGTTGGTGGTGGCGGCGGCGCCCCCGGCGGTCAATCGGTCAGTGGCGGCGGCGGCGGAGTCCCTGCGTCTGTTCGTGCTCGCGGTCGACGATACATCGGCCGCGAGCGCGTACGGCGCCGGGACGCTACGGCGCGGCGGCGTAACCGTCGCCGTGTCGACGGACGGCCGGGCGCCCGCGCTGGCGGGCCTCCTGCGCGAGGGGTTGGAGGCGGTCCTGCCGGACGATCTCGAGGGCTGGACGGCGGAGGCGGAGCGCCAGCGGACCGCGTGGCGCGCCTCCGGCGTTCCCATGGCCGAGCGCCGTCCACTGCTTCTGGAGGCGCTCAATCGCCTCTATGACGAGCGCCGGGCAGGCGCTAAGGTCCGGCCGTGAACGACCCGACCGTGAACGACCGCGGCGCCGCCGGAGCTTCCGGGCATGTCTGCCTGGTGGGCGCCGGACCGGGGAGCGCCGACCTGATCACCGTGCGCGGCGCGCGCCGGCTGGCCGAGGCCGACCTGGTCCTTTACGACGCGCTCGCCTCCGAGGAGATGCGCGTCTACGCGCCGTCCGCGCGCTGGTTCTTCGTCGGCAAGCGCGCCTGCCGCCAGTCGATCGCGCAGGACGTGCTCAACCGCCTGCTCATCAAGTACGCGCGGCGCGGCCTGCGCGTGGTGCGCCTCAAGTGCGGCGACCCGTTCGTGTTCGGCCGCGGCGGCGAAGAGGCGCTGGCCTTGGCGCGCGCCGGCGTCCCGTTCGAGATCGTCCCCGGCGTGTCGACGGCGGTGGCGGCTCCGGCGCTGGCGGGCATTCCGGTCACCCACCGCGGGCTCGCCTCGAGCTTCGTCGTCGTCACCGGTCACCACGAGGCGACCTATGCGCCGCTCCTCGACGGGCTCCCCCCCGGCAGCGCGACGCTGGTCGTGCTGATGGGGCTCGGCCAGCGCGCGCGGATCGCCGAGCGGCTGGTGGCGC
The DNA here is from genome assembly GCA_963819375.1 of uncultured Pseudomonadota bacterium. Lineage (GTDB taxonomy): Bacteria > Myxococcota_A > Polyangia > Fen-1088 > Fen-1088 > JADGRB01. The sequence continues at coordinate 221,373 of CAWFVU010000004.1, forward strand.
GCGGCTGGTCGGCCGAGACGCCGGCGGCGGTCGTCGTCGGCGCGGCGACGCCGCAGAGCTGGCGCTGGCTGGGGACGCTGGGCGCGCTCGGCGCCGCGGAGATTCCCGTCGCCTCCAGCGGCGCGCCCGGGATGTTGGTCATCGGTGCGGTCGTCGGCCTGGCGGCCGAGCTCGCGTCGGGACTGTCGTCGGGGCTGTTGTCTGATCCTGCGAGTCCGAACGTTGATCTCACCAAAAGGGAGCAGTTGCTATGAGCGCGAATCCAGTCGTTGACTTCGTTCCCGACGGCGTGGGCCGTCCCGGTTTCGCCGAGCGCGAGGACATCGACGCCTTCGTCGACATGCTCGAGCGGTTCGAGAACGGCGACATCTCTCCTGACGAGTGGCGCGCCTTCCGCCTCATCAACGGCACCTACGGCCAGCGCCAGGAGGGCGTCTTCATGATTCGCGTGAAGCTTCCCTACGGGCTCGCCAACGGCAAGCAGCTGGAGGCGTTCGCCGAGGTGGCCGAGAAGTGGGCCGGCAGCGGCGTGGGGCACGTGACCACGCGCCAGAACATCCAGCTCCACTTCGTCAAGGAGAAGGAGGCCGAGCTGGCGCTGTCGCTGATGGCCGACGTCGGGCTCACCACGCGCGAGGCCTGCGGCAACGCGGTCCGCAACATCACCGGCTGCCCGTTCGCGGGCGTCGCCGAGCACGAGCTGTTCGACGTCTCGCCGTACGCGGACGCGGTCACGCGCCACCTCCTGCGCGGCCCCTACTCGTCGGCGCTGCCCCGCAAGTTCAAGATCGCCTTCGGCGGCTGCTGCGGCTTCGACGACATCCAGGCGCAGATCAACGACCTCGGCTTCCTGACGACGGTCGACGCCAACGGCAACCACGGCTTCAAGGTCTACATGGGCGGCGGCCTGTCGACGCTGCGCAAGGCCGGCATCCTGGTGCACGAGTTCCTGCCGGTCACCGAGGTGCTGGAGGTCTCGGAGGCGGTGGTCCGGACCTTCCACCGGCTCGGCAACCGCAAGGACAAGCACAAGGCGCGGATCAAGTGGGTGGTCCAGAAGCTCGGCACGGCCGCGTTCATCGAGGAGTACAAGAAGGACCTGGCGGCGGTGCGCGCCGAGGGCGGGCGTCCGCTGGCGGTCGCGCCGGCGCCGAAGCCGCGCGCGGTGCCGGTCGCCGGCGCGCCGGTGGAGGCGCTGCCGGAGTTCGCGGCGTTCGCGAAGACCAACGTCCGCGCCCAGAAGCAGGCGGGGTTCTCGGCGGTGATCGTCCGCCTGCCGAAGGGGGACATCTCGCCGGCGCAGTTCCGCGCGCTGGCGCTGCTCGCCGACAAGTTCGGCGAAGGGGAGATCCGCACCACCAACGAGCAGAACCTGGTGATGCGCTTCGTGCCGACCTGGCGCGTGGCCGAGCTGCACCGGGAGCTGACGGCGATCGGTCTCGGACAGGCGGGCGCCATGACGATGGCCGACGTGCTGTCGTGCCCGGGCGCCTCCAGCTGCAAGATCGCGGTCACCAACTCGAAGGCGATCGGCGCGATGCTGACCGACCACCTCGACGCGCGGCCCGATCTGGTCGCGCAGGTGCCGGGGCTCGACATCAAGATCTCCGGCTGCCCCAACGGCTGCGGCCAGCACTACAGCTCGGTGATCGGCCTGCAGGGGGGGATGCGCAAGATCGACGGCAAGCCGGTGCCGCAGTACTTCGTCTACGTCGGCGGCGGCTTCGCGGCGGACGGGCCGAAGTTCGGGCGCATCGCCGGCAAGGTCCCCTCGCGCCGCGTGCCGCAGGCGCTGGAGCGTCTCGTCGAGATGTACAGCGCCGAGAAGCAGCCGGGCGAGACGCCGCTGGCGTTCTTCTCGCGCATCGAGCCGGCCAAGGTGACGGCCAAGATCAAGGACCTCACCGAGATGGACGCCACCACCGCGACCGCGGAGGACTTCATCGACCTCGGCGAGAACAAGGCGTTCGAGCTGGTCGAGATGGAAGGCGAGTGCGCCGCCTGAGCCCGCGCGCGCACGCGACGTTGGCCGGCGCGGTCGGTGACACCTTCGGGGCCGGCGGACGCTCATGAGCCTCACCGTCCAGAACCTCACCAAGCGCTTCACGGCGTCCGGCACGCCGGCGGTGGCGGACGTCTCGTTCGTCGCGCCGTCCGGCGGCATCACCACGCTGCTCGGGCCATCGGGCTCGGGGAAGTCGACCGTGCTGCGCATGGTCGCCGGCCTCGAGCAGCCCGACAGCGGTCAGGTGCTGTTCGGCGCGGACGACGTCACCAGGCTGCCGGCGCAGAAGCGCGGCCTCGGCTTCGTGTTCCAGAGCTACGCGCTCTTCAAGCACATGAACGTGCGCGCCAACGTCGAATTCGGTCTCGGCGTACGGAAGGTGCCCCGGGACGAACGGCGCCGGAAGGTCGACGAGCTCCTGTCGCTGGTCCAGCTCGACGGCCTCGGCGAGCGCTACCCGGCGGAGCTGTCGGGCGGGCAGCGGCAGCGGGTGGCCTTCGCGCGCGCGCTGGCCATTTCGCCCAAGGTGTTGTTGCTCGACGAGCCGTTCGGGGCGCTCGACGCCCAGGTGCGCGTCGAGCTGCGCGACTGGCTGCGCCGCCTGCACGACGAGCGGCACGTCACCACGCTGCTGGTCACGCACGATCAGGCGGAGGCGATGGAGGTCTCCGATCAGGTGGTGGTCATGCACGAGGGGCGGGTGGCGCAGACCGGCTCGGTGCGTGAGATCTACGATCGCCCGACCACGCCGTTCGTGGCGGCGTTCGTCGGCGGCGCCAACGTGATCCGCGGGCAGATGGTCGGCGGGCGGGTCAGCTTCGGCGCGCTGGCCGCCGTCGAGGTCGTCAACGGCACCAGCGCGCCCGACGGGTCTTCGGTGAACGCCTACGTTCGCCCGCACGACGTGGAGCTGACCAGAGCCGGCGCTGGCGCACCGGCGATCTCGGTGGCCCGCGTCGAGCGGATGGCCTGGCTCGGGGGGACGGTGAAGGTCTCTCTCAAGCTGTCCGACGGCGCGCCCATGACGGTCGAGATGCCGAAGGCCGAGGCGCAGGCGCTGGCGATCGCCGAGGGCGACCTGGTGATGGCCAACCCGCGCGAGGCCAAGGTCTTCGTCGAGGACTACTCGATTTGAGGGTCACCACCCGGACCCGGTACGCGATCCGCGCGCTCTACCACCTGGCGTTCCATCGCGCGGGGCAGGCGACGCAGGCCAAGGAGATCGCCGAGGTTCAGAAGATCCCGCTGCGCTTCCTGGAGCAGATTCTCCAGGACCTGCGACGGGCGGGGCTGATCGAGGCGCGCCGCGGTCCTCGGGGCGGGTACGCCTTGGCGCGTCCGGCGGCCGAGATCTCGATGGCCGACGTGCTGCGCGCCGTGCGCGGCCCCTTGGAGGAGCTCCTGGGGGTCGAGGACCCCGCCGACAGCGCCTCCGGGGCGAACGACGTCCCCTCCCTGGTTTGGGGCGAGGTCGGCTCGCGCCTCATCGGCGTGCTCGAGCAGTCGACGCTGGCCGACTTCATCGCGCGCGCGGAGGCGTCCGGCGTGCGGCGCGCGGTCGCGCCTGCCACGATGTACTTCATCTAGATGAGCGCGCTCGCCGTCGACGACGACATCCTCGCCCGGATCGGCCACACGCCGCTCGTGCGCCTGCGCCGGCTCCCCGGTCCGGGCGCCGCCGAGGTGCTCTGCAAGTGCGAGCAGCTCAACCCCGGCGGCTCGGTCAAGGATCGCACCGCGCTGGCGATGGTCGAGGCGGGCGAGCGGGAAGGGCGTCTCGTCCCCGGCCGCTCGGTGATCATCGAGGCGACGTCGGGGAACACCGGCATCGGCCTGGCGCTGGTGGCGGCGGTGAAGGGCTATCGGCTCATCCTGACCATGCCCGAGAACATGTCGGCCGAGCGGATGGAGCTCCTGCGCGCCTACGGCGCCGAGCTGCACCTCACCCCCGCCGATCGGGTCATGCGCGGCGCGGTCGAGAAGGCGGCCGCGATCGCCACCGCCAGCCCCCACGCCTTCCAGCCGCAGCAGTTCAAGAACCCGGTCAACGCGGTCGTCCACCGCACCACCACCGGGCCGGAGATCCTGGCGCAGCTCGGCGACCGCGCCCCCGATGCCTTCGTGGCCGGCGTCGGCACGGGCGGCACCATCACCGGCGTCGGGCAGGCGTTGCGCGCGCGCCGGCCGGACCTCCTGCTCATCGCCGTCGAGCCCGCCAAGAGCGCCGTTCTTTCGGGCGGCGCGCCCGGGCCGCACCGGATTCAGGGGATCGGCGCCGGCTTCGTCCCCGAGATCCTCGACCGCGCGCTCCTGAGCGAGGTGCGGCGGGTGGGCGAGGAGGAGGCCGAGGCGACCCGCCTCGAGCTCGCGCGGCGTGAGGGCCTGCTGGTCGGGATCTCCGCCGGCGCGGCCGTGAAGGTGGCCCTCGACGTCGCGCGCGCCCTCGGCCCCGGCAAGACAGTGGTGACGGTCCTGCCCGACACCGGCGAGCGCTACGTCAGCGCGCCGGCCCGCGCGCGGCGCGGCTGAGTCGCGCGCCTGGATGAGATTCGCTAACGGTGGACGTCCGCGGACGTCGCCGGCATCATGTTGCGGATGGTTCGCCGAATGGTTCGGTTGTTTCGGCAACTCGCAGTGGTGGTCTCGGTCGCGAGCGTTGCCGGCTGTTTGACGGGCTGTCTGAACGGCAGTTTGGGCGGCGAGTCGCTCGGCAAGTATCACCCCGGCGGATTGGGGGGAGCCGGGGCGGCCGCCTCCAGCGGTTCCGGGGGAATGAACGGATCGTTTGGCGCCGGCGGACCGAATGGCTCGTTTGGTCCCGGGCCCGACGGAGCGCCGTTCTGCGGCACGCTCTATTTTGCTGTCACGGCCCCGGTTCGCCCCGACATCCTGCTCGTGCTGGACCGATCGAGCTCGATGAACGACGACAGCAACGAGATGAGCTGCACGGGCGGGTGCGGCGCCAACTCCAAGTGGGCGCTGCTCTCGGCGGCGATTGGCCGGATGGTCATTGACCACCCGTCGTTGAACTGGGGGCTCGCGCCGTTCGGCAGCGATGACGCGTGCGGCGTGAACGCGGGCGCCGAGGTCGACGTCGCGCCCGATGCCGCATCTTCGATCGAGCTCGCGCTGGCGGCGACGACGCCGGGTGGAGCTGCTCCCACGGCGGCGGCGATCCTCGCCGCGTCTGGTTATCTGCACGCCCTCCCCGATTCCAACCCCAAGTACATCCTGCTGGCGAGCGACGGCCGGTCGGGCTGTGCGACCGGAGCCGGCGGGGAGGCGGCAGCCGATGCCGATGCCGAGAACGCCGTCGCCAGCGCCTTCCAGGCCCGGATCCCGACCTTCGTCGTCGGCATGGTGCCCGCCTGGGATACGACGGCGACGGGCAGCCTGAACCTGATGGCCGACAACGGCGGGCAGCCCTCGCTGGGGACCGCCAACACCTTCTTCACGACCGACACGATCGACGTGCAGCTGTCTCTGCTCTCGTCGAGGGCGGCGACCGTAAATCCATGCGTGATTCCTCTTCCCTATCTGCTGGCACCGGGCTCGTCGCTGGCGGTCAGCACCACGACGGCCGACGGCCAGAGCGTGACGATTCCGGAGGATCCACTCGTCGGTTGGTCGTTCACTTCGCCCGACGATTCCGCCGTCCGCATCTCCGGTTCCGCCTGTCCCGCTCTCGAGAGCGCCGCCGATACGCAAATCGCGATCAGCTACGTGTGCAGCCCGCCGACGCCGCCCGGTCTCGCACGGGCCCGGCCGGGCGCTCGCTAGCTGTGGAGTCTCACCACGTTGTTCAGTAGGTAGCGCCCATCCGGACCTTCTCCGGCGAAGCTTGCTCGGAGTCTGCCCGCCAGTCGAGCCCTGCTCGTAGATCGAGTCAGAAAGCAGGGATGGAAGGTCGCGGTCGCAGCATCGGCCGCAGGCTTGATCGCCCGGACAGCGTACAAATGGCTGGCTCGACATTGGGTCGAAGGTGCGGCGGGTGGGCGAGGAGGAGGCCGAGACGACGCGTCTCGAGCTCGCGCGGCAGGAGGGTCTGCAGGTCGGGATCTCCGCGGGGGCCGCGGTGAAGGTGGCGCTCGATGTCGCGCGCGTGCTCGGCCCCGGCAAGACGGTGGTCCTGCCCGACACGGGCAAGCGCTACGTCAGCGCGCCGCCGCGCGTCCGCCGCGGCTGAACCGCCGCGCCTCACTTTCCCGCCGGGCGCCCGCCACGGGGGAGACCGGTCGTCCCTGCGCGCACTTGGAATGCAGCTGATCAGTCGGGGAGGGAGTCGCCCGCGACGAAAGTGGAGATCGCGGTCCTGAGTGGGGAACCGGTGAATATCCGTGCGCTCTCGGCCCGTCGAAACGCGGGCTCAGAACCGCGGAAATCGATGCAACAGAATGCCGAGCCGGACGTCTATCGAAATGAGCGCGTCGATCAAAGGATCGACGGTCGCCGAATGTCTGAACACATACACGATGAGGGAGTGGCCAATGGGAAACAATTGCAACATCAGAATGTTCGTCGCCGTTGCGGCCGTCTGGGGCCTTGGGTGTGGGGAATCGCCTCCGGAGGAAGAAAGCGTAACTTCAGCACTCACATCGACCACTTCGACTGTTCGGGGGTACACGCGCACTGACAACGCCAACGCGCGCCTCTACATCAGTCCTGTGGGCGGGGTCGTCAGAGAGCTGACCGACACGTCAGTCACCGACATCGGCAGAGCTCAGGGGGAAAATGGCCCTTGGGGATACGTACGCTCGGATCACGTCAATGCCGTCATGTACGTCTCGATGGACCAACATCTCCACGAAATCGCCAAGAACGGTGCCGGAAATACGTGGGTGGACACGGACTTCGCACTACAACCCGTCGCCGCTCCGCTCGCGTCCCGCGGCAGGCTCGTCGGCGGGTTCTCTGGGGAATTGCCGCCAGACGCTATCGGCTACGTGCGCACGGACGGCAAGAACGCGATCATTTACCGCGGCATGGACAACCATATCTACGAGGTTGCCAGCAACTTCGGCAGCTCTCCGCCCTGGGTGGTGTCGGACCTGACTGGATTTACTTCGGCGCCGGCGGTCGGTGCCGGAAGTGCGATGCCCTATATTCGCTCCGACAGCACCCCCACAAACGCGATCGTATACGCCGCGTCCGACGGTCACATTCACGAAATTGCCAGCCACTTCGGTCAACCTCACACGGCGGCATGGATCGATAGCGATCTATTCGCGGCAAGTGGTGCCACTGTCAGCCCGAGCACGGATCCTTGGGCGTACAAGCGCTCCGATGGCCAGAATGCTGTCATCTATGTCGGTTCTGATGGCCAGCTCTACGAGCTCTCGCTCAATCCCGGCAGGCTTTGCTTTACCGGAAAGCCCTGGTGTGTCGGGATCATTACCGCGGCGCAGAATCCGAGCGGCACTTTCGCCACACGGCCCTCAGGATATGTGCGCTGGGATAATCTAAATGCCGTCGTATACCTTGACGTATTCGGCGGCATTCATGAGTTGACGTTGCGCTCCGGAGGGTGGGTCGACGGCCTTCTCCCTTTCTCAAAAAATGGGAACGTGACGGCAGCGATTCAACAACCGTTCGGACACCGAGCTCCGGCGTCAGTCGACTCGGTGCTCTTCCAGGGATCGGGCGATATGGGAACCAACCCCTGTGAGTTTTCTCTGGCCAGCAGCACAGGCTCATGGAGTCTCAATCTCCTCGACGACCTGTAGCTGACCTCCGAAGTTTTTACACCGCCGCTGGGCCTTGGCGTGCCTTTGTTTTCAGGCCGCCAAGGCCTCATTCATTTGTCGTAAGTAAATGCGGAAGATCGAGCGACAGCTGACTCTGAACCAGGTGCGCAAGACTGTCACACTCGCTGGGAACCAGCCCATGTGGATCTTTGAAATGACGTCGGAGTCCGTCTAGTAGGGTCTCTCCGGCACTCCAGATCCACCGTGCGACGGTCACACGATGCACGCCTCGTCCAAGCGCGATAGCTTCGATGCTGAAACCCTCGACGAGGTGTAATCGCAGAACCGCACGATCGCGTTGCGAAAGTGCGGAGACCTGCGCCCGCAGCACAGCCTGGAACTCAGCGTGATATTGCCGCTTGAAGAGTACATTTGCCAAGGTGTCTTCCTGGGCGAGATCACTCTTGGACGCCTCTTTGATGGCTCGGTCGGCACGCATCTCAGAACGATGGCGGTCCACGGCGGTGCGGAGCGCAATGACCTTGATCCAGTGCGCCAGCGGGCCGGCGGCATCATATGCACGAATTCGAGGTTGCTGTCCGACAAATAGGCGCTCACGTACCGTTTGCAGTACGTCGGAGGCATCGTCGGCGTTGGCGACCAGGCGCCGAAATCGACCGGTCAATCGACCTATGAATCCATCGATCGCGGTAATCGCGGAGGGATCACCGTCACAGGCGGCACTCGCCAGATAGAAATCGCCCGGCCACGCGCGGAGTCCGGCCTCTCCGACCCGCAACTCGATCGCTCGACTCACGAAGCGAGCCAGCGCAACGTCGACGTCGGGCCAGAGCATCTTGCCTTTCCCATGAGCAGTTGCGAGCTCCGTGTCCGACGGAATGTAACGCATTGGCTCCATGACAATTCTCATATAGCATCTGACATCATGTTTCAAGAAGCGTGCCTATCCGAAAGCGAGATCCTGACCTTTGTAGCCGACATGCTTGCGGGAAAGGAATCGGGATCGCCAGAACAACACGTTCGAGGGTGTTCTGATTGCGCACGAATTGTCGACGAACTGGCTCGCGTCAGCGTGTCATCGACGTCTCTTTGGTACGATCAGCTGCGCCCGCGCCTGCTTCGGCCCGGAGACGTGGTCGCCGCGCGCTATCTGATCCGACGGTCGATTGGGGTTGGCGCGATGGGAGAAGTCCACGAAGTCCAGGACCAGTTCCTCGGGAAGACCGTGGCACTCAAGACCCTTAACGCCCGCCTGGCCGGCGACGAGGGTGCCTTGAAGAGATTGAAGGACGAGGTCGCGCTCGCCCATAAGGTCACGCATCCACACGTCTGTCGAGTCTTCGACCTTGGGATCGATAAGAGTCTTACTTCCGACGGCAGGAGTCCGTTGACCTTCCTCACTATGGAATATCTCGAGGGTGAAACACTGACCGCATTTCTCCGTGGTCGGGGGCCGTTGGCTCGGGATCTGGCGTTGGAGCTTCTTACTCAGCTCGCTGCCGGATTGGCGGCGGCCCATGCGGAGGGCGTCATTCACCGGGATCTCAAAGGTGACAACGTCATGCTCGTGCCACGGCCCCGCGGATCGCCCCGGGCCGTCATGACGGACTTTGGATTGGCAGCTGCGGTTATCGCAAACGATCCTGGCCGATCGACGTGCGCGGCATTTTCTGGAACGCCCCAATATGCTGCGCCAGAGCGGCTCGCTGGTCATCGCGCGACACCGACGAGCGACGTCTACTCGTTTGGTCTCATCGCGATGGAAATGTTGACCGGTTCGCCCAGCCCGCGGCCGAGTTCCTGGGCGCCGAACTCATCATCAGGAGGCTATGGGCGCCCATCCGCATTTACAATCGCTGTCGCCCAACTCGGCCGGGACTGGGAGCGCCTTATGCTTCAGATGACAGATCCCGTTCCGTCTCGCCGCCTTCCCGACGGTCAGACTGTCTTGGCCGCGCTTCACAAGATGAACGCGCATCCCGCCGCTTGGGCGCTCCGTGGCCCCCTTCGCCTGCCTACGTGGATAGGACTGCTTGGGCTCGTCGTGGTTACCACGAACGGCATCAACGGAATTCAACCAAGTGCCATTCCAGCGAGGCGAGCCGGTCCGTTTCCTAACAACGATGAGCGAACCGCTGACTCCTGCTCGGACGTGGCGGAGCCTTCCCCGAGCGACCGGGAAACGCGATCACGCTCGGATACCGCGATGTCCAAGGCCCGAGAAGCTATTGTTCGATCCCCTTCAAGAAGTCATCCACCGAGGGAGCGTCGAGCGGCAGACTCGTCTCCCTCCAGTCGGACGGCCGCATCGTTTGGTCACAGAGTGGACACTAAGACAGCAGCAAGCGACATTGTTCGAGATCTCGGTGTCAAGCCTTCGGACGCACCCGGACGGTCAGAGCTCGTCGATCCTTTTCGGCCAGGATACGAGGCGAGTCTGGGCTCAATCCCGTGACCGCCACGACGTTGATCTTGGCATCATGGTTGCTCACAGAAACGAGCTCGTCCGACAACAAGATCATGCCTCTGCCGTCGTCGCAACCCGCCGACCGACTGACCTCAGTTGGCGAGGCCTTCTTTCGGTCGGCCATCGATGCTTACGATCGGGGTGACTACCCGCGAGCGATCGAATCGTTTGATTGTTCCTACCAGTCTTCGAAGATTCCGGCCATCCTGTTTGACATAGGACAGGCATACGCGGCTCTGGGCGACTGCCGCCGAGCGCTCGACGTGTTTGGGGCTTTCACGAAGGCCGCCTTGCCGGGTGATCCTCTGCTCTCACGTGTCCGAACACGAGAGGAAGACCTCAAATCGTGCAAGTCAGATCCGGTTGCGCCGACTAAGGTGTTTCTCTGCTCGAACCTGACTGCCGCGTTGGCTCCGGATATGTCTGGCCCGGCGAAACCGCTTACTCAGCCGCCCGAGCTTCGAATGGTGCTCAAAGACAACGGTTCGGTTACCGGAATTCGAAGGTCATGCATCGGGGGTATTTCAGCGACGCTCGGCATCGGGGTCGTGGGACTGGCACTCCGATTAAAGGCGTGGTGGACCGCTCGGGAAGTCGAAACGAGTCAAGTATGGGATTCGGCCACCCAAGATATGGATCAACGTGGACGTGCGTTTGCGGACGCGTCGACCGTCATTATGCTGGCAGCGGGCGTCGCCGCCGCGATAACGGTTGGCGCGTGTTGGTATGGAGCGACGGAGAGTACCAAATGAAAAACCTTTCGGGATATCTCACCGCTTGTGGAAATGTGCGGTCTCGGCGAGGTAAGCGAGCCTGGCAAGTTATGGCGATCATACTGCCAAGTGCTGTCGGGTCGTGCTACGAACCAACGTTTGCCAACTGTGAGTTGGTCTGCGGGCCTCGCATGGCGTGCCCGAACGCAATGGTGTGTGATGACGGATTGTGTGGCGACGCTCCCGGCGTGTGCGACGGCTTGATTGTATCCGCTGACATGGCTGTTCGCGGATACAACCGATCCGACGGCGCTCATGCTGTTCTATATCGAACGTCGGATGTCGATGCGATTGTCGAAGTGTCGGAACGACCATTCGGGAGCCCGACGCGCTCCAATCTGGGAGGGCCTTCCATCGGCGCGCCTTGGGGATACGTACGTTCGGACAATGTAAATGCGGTAACTTATGTATCTCAAGATCAGCACGTGCATGAGCTGTCCGAGACCAGTGATGGTGTCTGGGTTGACAGTGACCTGTCTCTGCCTCCTGTCAATGCGCCGATGGCGAGCGTGGATGCTACGGATGCGATCGGATACGTACGTACAGACGGAAATAATGCGGTCGTGTTCAAAGGTACCGACGATCACATCTACGAAATTGCCGACAGTGGAAGCGGCTTTCAAAGCGCGGTTGTAGTCGACGTAACATCCGTGGCAGGCGGACTAGAGGTAATGTTCGGTAGCGCTATGCCCTATCTTCGGTCCGATGGCAAAAATGACATCGTGTTCGTCGCCATCGACGGGCACGTCCATGAGGTGCTTGATGACGCTGTCGATCCATCGAAATGGATCGACAGCGATCTGTTCATAAATAGCGGTGAGACGGTTCCGCCTAGCACAGACCCGTGGGGCTACAAGCGATTTGATAACGTCAATGCGGTCGTTTATGTCGGGAGCGACAGTAAATTACACGAGCTGTCGTATGAAGCGGGCACAGCATGTAATACCCGCTTTCCCTGGTGTACCGGCATCATTGCGGCCGCGACGAATCCCAGCGGAGGCGTGGGGAATAGACCTTCGGCGTGCGTGCGATGGGACAATCTCGATACGGTTGTATATGTCAGCGACTTGAAGACCCTCCGCGAAGTGACCATGGCTCCAGGGGGCATGTGGAGCGACGAGGCACTTCCTCTGCCCTGGGGCGTATCCGCAGGTCAACCGTTCACCCACCGGGCATCAGGAACTCGCAATGCGGTGCTTTTCGCCGAATCCAGTCCCTTGGCTGGTATCGGCATGTATGAACTCTCTTTACCAGAGGATGGAAGCTGGCAATTGGAAGTGTTTTGAGTCGGGGATGAAATCGTGGGGTCTTGGCCGGGATCCGAAGGCGACGCGGTAGTAGTGGCGGTTGCGCCGGAAGTCGTATGAAGGTGTCCGAGGTCGCGCGAAGGCGAAGGAGCACGAGACCGCCGACGATGACCCGAAGGTGGACTTTGCCGACGCCCCTCAGCGTGCCGCGGTATTACTCGACTATTTCATACTTCAGGACGGTCGCCGGTCCCTGAGAGGGCCTATAATCTCCGGCAATGTCCGACAGCTCGCCCGTCCCTCTTCGCGCCGCCGTGGTCGCGGTTCAACTTCCCGGCGTCGACGACCGGGCCTTCGCCGCGTCGATCGCCGAGCTTCGCCGGCTGGGGCGCACGCTCGGCGTGAACGTGGTGGCGACCGTGACCCAGCGGCGCCAGACGTTGCATCCGGCGGCGCTGTTCGGGAGCGGAAAGCTTGCCGAGCTGCAGGCGCTGGTCGGCCGCACCGCCGCGGAGATCGCCGGGGATGAAGCCGACGAGGAGCTCGAGGCGAGCGGCGCCAGCGACGACGAGGGCGACGACGACGACAGCGAGCTCAGCGAGCCGACGGTCGAGCTGGAGGCGTCGGACGAGGCGTCTGGGCTGGCGCCGATCGAGGCGGTGCTGGTCGATCACGACATCTCGCCGTCGCAGGCGCGCAATCTGGAGAAGGCGACCGGCGTCGAGGTGCTGGATCGGACGGCCGTCATCCTGGAGATCTTTCGCCGCCACGCCCGCTCGCGCGCGGCGAAGGCGCAGGTGGAGATCGTTCGCCTGCAGTACATGGTCCCGCGCCTGCGCGAGCAGGGCAAAGGGAAGGATCGCCAGCGCGGCGGCATCGGCGGCAAGGGGGCCGGCGAATCGAGCCTGGAGCTCGACCGCCGCAAGATCCGCGATCGCATCGCCGAGCTGACGCGCGAGCTCGAGGCGATGGCCGAGGAGCAGCGGACGCAGCGCGCCCGCCGCCGCGACATGAGCCGCGTGGCGCTGGTCGGCTACACCAACGCCGGCAAGTCGACGCTGATGCGCGCGCTGACCGGCAGCGAGGTCCTGGTCGCCGATCGGCTGTTCGCCACGCTCGACACCACGGTGCGGCCGCTGGTCCCGGCGACGCGCCCCCGCGTGCTGCTGTCGGACACGGTCGGCTTCATCGACAAGCTCCCCCACGGCCTGGTGAACTCGTTCAAGAGCACGCTCGACGAGGCGCTGGAGGCGGGCCTCCTCCTCCAGGTGGTCGACGCGTCGGACCCGAACTTCGAGCGCCAGCTGCAGGTGACGACCGAGGTGCTGGCGGAGATCGGCGCCGGCGACGTGCCGCGCCTCTTGCTGTTCAACAAGATCGATCGCGTCGGCAGCCCCGAGGCCGAAGAGGCGGCGACGCGCGCGTTGATCGAACGCTGGCCCGAGGCGATCGTCCTTTCGGCGCGCCGCCCGGACGACGTGACCAAGTTGCACGCGCGGCTCGTCAGCTTCTTCACGCGCGATCTGGTCGAGGGGGAGGTGCACGTCCCCTACGACCGGCAGCAGCTGCGCGGCGAGATCTTCGCCGCCTGCGAGGTTCTCGCAGAAAGTTACGACGACCGGGGCGTCATCTTTCGCGTGCGGGCGCGCCCGGAGATGCTCGAACGGCTCCAGGCGGCGGCATGAGCGTCACCGATTCGCCCGACGAGGTGGTCCGCTGCCTCCTCGAGGGGCTGCCGGTGCGCATCGTCGCGGCGACCACCACGGTCGCGGTGCGCGAGGCCGCGCGGCGACACGAGGCGGGGGCGGCGGCGACGCTGGCGCTGTCGCGGGGCCTCACCGCGGGGCTGCTGCTGGCGACGCTCACCAAGGACGACGAGCGGGTGACGCTGCAAATCCTGGGCGACGGCCCGCTCGGGGGCGTCACCGTCGACGCCACGGCCGCCGGCACGGCGCGGGCCTACGTCAAGCATCCGAGCGGCGGGCTGAAACCGCCGGCCGGGGGTCGCCCGAGCCTCGCCGCGGCCATCGGGCGCGTCGGCCTCGTCAACGTCATTCGCGACGTCGGCTTCCGCGAGCCCTTCAGCGGCCAGATCGCGCTCGCCACCGGTGAGATCGACGAGGACGTCGAGGCATATCTCGACAAGAGCGAACAGGTGGTGAGCGCGCTCGCCTGCGACGCGCTCCTGGCACCGAACGGCGCCCTCGACTTCGCCGCCGGCATCCTCATCCAGGCGCTGCCCGGCAGCGAGGGCGCCGCCCTGGTGGCCGAGGCGCGCGCGTTCATCGCGGACGGCGCGTTCCTGCGCGCGCTGGCAAACGCGCGGCGCGACGGGGAGGGGGTCGTCGCCGCCGTGCTCGGCGACCGCCTCGGCAAAGTGCAGGTGCTCGACCGGCGCCCCGTCCGCTTCGACTGCCCCTGCTCGCGCGCCCGCGCCGGCACCTCGCTGGCGCTCCTCGGCGAGGCGGAGCTGGCGGCGATGATCCTCGACGACGGCAAGGCGGAGGTCACCTGCAACTTCTGCCGCGCGCGCTACGAGTTCGACGAGGCCGAGCTGGAGCTCATCCGGCGCGAGAAATCCAGGCCGACCGGCCCGCCCAGCTAGCCGGTCTCGGTCGGTTTGGAGGATACGGACGAATAGGCGATCCTTCGTCCGATGAGCTCGCCTCCCTTAAACCCCGACGCTTCCCACGCCCGGCGCCCCTCCGAGTTGTGGCGAAGGTTCGCGCAGACCTTGAACGCCTATCGCGATCGTCCGTTTCTCCCCGCGCGGTGGTTTCTCTTCTCGGCGCTCGCCTTCGTGGTCGTCGCCTTCCTCATCTACGGACAGAGCGGGCCGGACGACGCCTACATCACCTACTGGCCGGCGCGCGCCCTCGCGGAGCACGGACGCATCTGGAACTACAACGGCGTTCGCGTCGAACAGAGCTCGAGCCTCTCCCTGGTCGTCGTGCTGGCGATCCTCTACCGGCTGACCCCCTTGTCGATGCCGGTGGTCGCGTTCCTGACCAGCCTCGGATTCGGCGTCGCCACGCTCTGGCTGGCAGAGAGGGTCGCGCGAAGACTCGACCTGCGCCCCTCCGCCGCGGTCGTCCCGGTGATCGCCACGGTCGCCTGCTTCGGCTCCTGGGCGACGAGCGGCATGGAGATGTCTCTCGTCGCCGCGTCTGGCCTGCTGATGGTCTTGCAGCTCGATCGTCTCCCGGAAGCCGGAGCGGGGCCGCGGCAGACCTTGATTGCTGCGCTGGCGGTCCTGTTTTTTGCGGCGTCGCGACCGGAGGCGCCCCTCATCGTGGTCGGCGTCGCGCTGGCGGGGGCGCTGTCTCTCCTGTCGGCGCGCGCAGGGCGCGAGGTGGGTCTCGGCGGCAGGCTCCGAGCGCTCGGTCGGCTCGCGCTCGCGACCGCGTCGCCCCTCATCGTGCTGCTCGCGTTTCGTCGCCTCTACTTCCAGGCCTGGGTTCCGAACTCCGCCGCCCTGAAAGTGGGCGGGTTCAGTCTCCGCGAAGGGTTCTCTTACCTCTGGGACAGCCTGGCGCTGAACGGTTTCGGGTTGGGCGCACTGGCCCTCGTGGGCCTCGTCTGCCTGGCCTGGCAGCTCGGCGCCAGGCGACCGGGGGGCTTTCTCCTCGCCTTGATCGGGGCCGAGATGATCGGGCACCTCGGCTTCGTGGTCGGCTCGGGCGGTGACTGGATGTCGGGGTCTCGCTTCCTGGCCCCGGCGATCCCGACGATCGTGATCCTTGGCCTGGCGGCCGCGTCTCTGCTCTCGAAGGGCAGTTCCCTGCGCGGCCTGGCGCTCGTCCTGGTGTTCGCCAATTTGTTCTCGGTCGTTCAATTCGTTCGGGCGAGCGGCAACGACGGTCGGCCTGGATTCCTGCTGCCGGCCGCGGCGCACCAGTTCCGCAAGCAGTTCGGCGCCCAGAAATTTGGGTTGATCGAGCTGGCGAACAAGGTGCATGAACGGGACGCAGGAACGCTGAGCAACTTTCTCCCGGTCGTCGCCCGCGCCGTGGCGGCGTCACCCGATCGGCCCATCTGGGTGATCACCGGCCAGGCCGGGATGATGGGCTACTACCTCATGTCCAAGTATTTTGAGAAGGCCAAGCTCCTGGACTTCTGGTCGATCACCACGCGGGAGCTCTATGACTGCCTCCCCGCCGGAAGCGCGCCCAGCAGCAAGGCGGGTTCGTCCATCGGGCTCGGGCAATACCTCGATGCGATGCCCTCCCTGGAGGCGAGGTGCGGGCTGCCGCGGCCCGATTTTTTCTACAACGAATGCCTCCCCGACGGGGATCGCCAGCTGCTCGTCAGCCACGGTTACCGCGTCCTCTACAACCAGTTTGGCGACGTCCGCGATCTGGACCAGAGCCCTCTCTTGCCGGCGCAGATCGGGGCGTGCGGTTACTTCGCCGTTCGTGAAGACCTCGCGCAGAAGCTGGGCCTCGGCGCCGAGCAGAGCGTCGCCTGGGCCTCGAACCCGCGCTGATCGGCGCTGCTTCGCCACCGTCGGTTCGGCCGCCTTGTCGCCCTGGGGCGGAACGGGCACATTGTGTCGATGGGCAGCGACGTCGCGAAGGTCGAATTCTCTGGGACGGCCCCGCCGCTCGGTCGCGCCCTCGACTTCGCCGGGCGACGAATCCCCGAGCTGGCGCTCTTCCTCATCGCCATGGTGGCGCGCGTCTCGATGGTCCGGACGTTCCCGCCGCAGGCCGGCTACGACTTCGGCGCCCACTGGGGCTACCTCGAATGGATTGCCACGCACCACGCGCTCCCCCCCATCGCGCTCAACCACGACACCTACAGCGCGCCTCTCTACTACCTGTTGACAGCCCTGTTCAAGCTCGCCGGGTGGGGGCCGCCGGGGATTCGCGCGCTCTCCTTTCTGTTTGCGGGGCTGCGCCTCGCCCTGTTCTGGGGCGCGCTCGAGCTGTTCTTGCCCACGCGGCGCCTGGCCCGCCTGGCGGCCATGGCGCTGGCCGTCGTCCTGCCGACGGCCGTGCACGTCGACGGGATGCTCTCGAACGAGCCGCTCTCTTGTCTGCTTTGCATGGCCGCCGTCGTGGGGATGCCTCGGTTGCTCGGCGTGGGTGGCACCCGCCGACTGGCGATTGCGGTCGGCGCGCTTTGCGGCCTCGCGCTCTTGGCGAAGGTCTCCGGGATCATGCTGCTGGTGACGCTGGCCCTCACCTTCGCGTCTCTCGTTGTCCAGAGGAAGACCGACCGCTGGGAGCTCCTGCGCCGGGCCGGTCCGGCGGTGGCGGTGGTCTTCGCCGTGGCCTTCGCGATCTCGAGCTGGTTCTACATCCGCAACAGGGTCCTCTACGGAAAGTTCGCCCCGACCTCTTACGACTCCATCGCAAAGCCCGAACAGGAGCCGTTCGAGAACATCCCCTACCTCGACCGCCGCACGGCTGGATTCTTCGTCGGCCTGTCGGGGGAGATCTTCAAGCAGCCCTATTTCCCGACCGTGGCGGGGATCCCGTCGGCCCGTTTTTGGCCGGCGCTCGTCGTCACGTCGTTTGCCGACTACTACGCCTACGGATTCGCGCCCCTCGCCGTGGCGGGCGATCCCGGACTCGACGCTCGAGGTCAGCTCCTCTCGACGAGGGCGTTCCAGCTGTCGCGGGTCTCCGTGATGGGAGGGGCGTTCATCGCGCTTCTCACGGCCATCACGCTCCTCGTCTGTTGCCGGCGCCTCTGGCGCGAGGGCGACGAACGCCTGGTGTTGTTGCTTCTGCCGCTGCTGGCGATCGCCGGGCAGCTTCACTTCGCCGTGCAGTATCCCAACGACAACATGGGACCGATCAAGGGCGCCTACCTCCAGTTCGCGGCGGGGCCGCTGTTCGCGATGTTCGGGGTCGGCATCGACTGGCTCTGGCGGCGGTCGCGGTTGACGCGCGTCGTGGCGGTGCTCGGCGGGGGCGGCGCGCTGGCGGCGACTGCGGCCTACACGTTCTACTGTCGCTTCGCGCCTTTCCTTCGTTGATCGGCTTCCGAGCGGACTGGCGCCAGCGCGGCGCTACAGCCGCCCGGTGGCGAGCAGCGCCATCAGCACCAGGCCGAGCGCGACGCGGTAGACGATGAAGGGGATGGTGCTGCGGGCGCGCAGGAAGCGGAGCAGCCAGGCGATGCTGGCGTAGCCGGCGACGGCCGCCGCCAGGAGGCCGATGGCCATCGTGCTGCCGTGCAGATCGTGCGCGTGCATCACCTTCGGCATCTCGAAGATGCCCGCCGCCGCGACGATCGGCACGCTGAGCAGGAACGAGAAGCGCGCCGCTGCCTCGCGCCGAAAGCCGAGCGCCATCGCCGCCATCAGCGTGCTGCCCGAGCGCGACACGCCCGGGATCACCGCGAACGCCTGCGCGCAGCCGATGAAGAGCGCGTCCTTCAGCGTGAGCTCGTCGAAGGCGCGGACGTGAGCGGCCTTCTTCTCCACCACCGCCAGCATGAGCGCGACGACGATCATCGCGCTGGCGATCACCCACAGGGAGCGCAGCGAGCCCTCGATGGCGTGCCGGAAGAGCACCCCGGCGACGACGGCCGGCATCGTCCCGACGATCAGGTAGCCGAGCTCGCGCGCCGGGCGCGTCGGCGCCTGCGACCGATCGCCCAGCCACTTGAGGCCGGCGCTCAGCATCTTCATGAGCTCGGGCAAGAAGTAGCCGATCACGGCGACCAGCGAGCCGAGCTGCAGGACCGCGGTGTAGGCGGCGCCCGGATCGTCCCAGCTGAGCAGCGCCGGCACGATCCGCAGGTGCGCCGTCGAGGAGATGGGCAGGAACTCGGTGACCCCCTGGACGACGCCGAGGACCAACGATTCGAAGTTCGTCATTACGAAAGCTCTCCCGAGATCACGCGGTGAATCTGCCCTGTCTCGTCCTGGAAACGCAAGGCTCCATCGGGCTCGATCCCGAGGGCGATCCCCTTCAAGCGATCGCCCGGGCGTCCGGGTCCCGTCACCCGGCAGGGGGCCGGAAACGCGGCGTGCAGCTCGAACGCCTCCACCGCCGCCGCCGGCCCCCGCCGGTCGAACGCCTCGCACAGCGGCTCGAACGCGTCGAGCAGCGCAGCCAGCAGCTCCACCCGATCGATCGCGTGTCCGAGCGCACATCGTAGCGAGGTGGCGCGTCCGGCGATCTCGGGCGGGAAGGAGACCGCGTTGGCGTTGATCCCGATGCCGACCACCACGTGCAGCGCGCTCGCTCCCGCGCTGGCCATCTCCGTCAAGATGCCGGCGACCTTCCGTCGTTTTCCGCCCTCATCCACCAGCTCGACCAGCTCGACATCGTTCGGCCACTTGAGCCGCGGCTCGAGGCCGAAGGTCTCGAGCGCGCGCGCGACCGCCGCGCCGGCCAGCAGCGTGATCGGCGGGATCTCCGCGGGCGGCCGCGCCGGCCGCAGCAGGATCGACAGGTAGAGGTTCTCCTCGGCCGGCGAGTGCCAGGTCCGCCCGAGGCGCCCGCGTCCCGCCGTCTGCGCGTCGGCCACGAGGACCAGCCCCGCCGGCGCGCCGGCCCGCGCGCGCTCGGCCGCCAGATCGTTGGTCGACCCGCAGGCGGCGTGCCACTCGAACGCCCGCCCCAGCCAGCGCGTGTGCAGCCGGGCGGTGAGCGAAGCCTGGTTCAGCGAAGCCTGATCGCGCGACGCCTGGTTCACCGAAGCTTCGTCCATCGGCGCGCGGGCGTGAACCGAGCTACGGCTCGCGCGTCGGCGAGGGGAGCGAGCCCAGCGACCCGTCCACCGGGCGGATCTCGCAGGAGTAGTTGATGGCGCGGGCCGAGTGGGTCAGCGAGCCGATCGAGATCACGTCGACCCCGGTCTTGCTGATCTCGTGGACGCGGTCGAGCGTGACGCCCCCCGAGGCCTCGATCACCGTCTGCGGGCGCCGCTCGCGCACGCGCTTGACCGCGTCGGCCATGTCGCGCGCCTGGAAGTTGTCGAGCAGGATCCCCTCGGCGCCCGCCTCGAGCGCCTCGTCGAGCTGCGCCATGGTGTCGACCTCGACCACCACCCGCAGCGTGTGCGGCGCGTTGGCGCGCGCCCGGCGGACCGCCTCGCGCACCGACCCGCAGAGCGCGACGTGGTTGTCCTTGATCAGAGATCCCCGAGGGAGATCGGCCCGGTGGTTCGACCCGCCCCCCGCGCGCACCGCGTACTTCTCCAGCGCGCGCAGGCCGGGCGTCGTCTTGCGGGTATCTGTGATGCGCAGCTTGGCCCCCTCGGTGGCGGCCACATACGCCTGGGTGACCGTCGCGATCCCCGACAGGTGCTGCAGGAAGTTCAGCGCCGTCCGCTCGCCCGCCAGCACCGCCGCCGCCGGGCCGCGAATCGTCGCCACGACCTCGCCCGGCTGCACGCGATCACCGTCGGCCACCTTGACCCGCACGCGGGTCCGCCAGTCGAACCGGGTGAACACCGCCTCCACCACCCCCAGGCCGCAGACGACCGCGCGCTCGCGCGACACGATCTCCGCCTCGGCCTCCTGCGTCTCCTCGATCACCGCCGCCGTCGTCGCGTCGCCGCGCCCGACGTCCTCCTCGAGCGCCAGATCCAAAATCCGCTGCACCGCCGGAGTGAACCAGGGGGCCGAAAAGACGCTCACGCGCGGGTCTCCGTGGCGACGGCCGCCGCCACCGCCTGGCGCCAGTCCTGCACCGGCCAGCCGCGCCGCTTGGCGGCCCGCTTCAGGCGCGGGTCGGGGTTCACCACCACGCGGTTGCCGACCCGCTCCAGCATCGGCAGGTCGGTGTAGGAATCTGTGTAGAACCAGCTCTCCGCGAGATCGAGCTGGCGCCGCGCGCCCAGGTCCTCGGCCCAGTGGACCTTGCCTTGGCCGACGCAGGCCGGGCCGACCAGGCGTCCGGTGAAGAGGCCGGCGTCGACCTCGAACTGGGTGGAGATCACCTCCTCGATCCCCAGCGCTTCTGCGATGGGCCGGGTGACGTAGGTCGGGGACGACGACAGGATCGACAGGACGTGGCCGTCGGCGCGGTGGCGCGCGATCCGGCTGTGGGCGCCCGGGACGATCAGGTGGAGGACGTCATCCTCCACCCATTTGCGGCAGCGCTCCTCGAAGTCGCGCTCGGCCCAGCCCGCCATCTGCGAGGCGACCCGGGCGGCCACCCACTGCAGGTCGATCAGCGACAGGTGGTACTTCGCCATCCAGCCGAGCGCCCGCAGCGCCCGGAAAAACGAGATCTCACCCCGCCGCCGCAGGTCACGGAGGAACAGGCGGCCGGTGTTGCATGACACCAGCGTCCGGTCGACATCGAAGAAGGCTCCCACCTGCGACATGGCGTCTGTGCAGTCTATCCCAAATGTGTCACACAGATCGGTAAAGACTGCGGATCACCGCGGTTTTCTTCAGCTTTCGACCGGATGCGCCGGGCGCTTGACGCGCTCGACCATGCGTCCGGTAATTGACCCAGGGGGCCCGTCGCGGTAGGAAGGGGTCGCACATGCGTCTCACCGGCGGCCTTGATCGTGGCCGGCGTCTCTTTGTTCCCCGCGGGTCGCGAACGCGTCCGACCGCAGCGAAGGTACGCGAAGCGATCTTCAACATCCTGGGCCCGCCGCCCGGCCCGGTCCTCGACCTCTACGCCGGCAGCGGCGCCCTCGGACTGGAATCGCTGTCACGCGGCGCCCCCGCCGCGGTCTTCGTCGAGCGTGACGGCGCCGCGCTCTCCGCGCTGCGCCGCAACCTGCGCGAGGCGGGGGTCGCCGACCGCGCCACCGTCATCGGCGCCGACGTCCGCAGCGCGCTCCGCAAGCTCGCCACCACCGACCGTCAGTTCTCCTGGGTCTTCCTGGATCCTCCCTACGTCAAGGAGACCGACGGCGTCCTGGCTGAGCTATCGGGTGGCGACCTGCTGACCGCCTGTGCGGTGGTGATCGTCGAGCACGACAAGCGTCACCCCTCGCCGCCTTCCGTCGGCTGTCTGTTCCTGACCGACCGCCGCAACTACGGCGATACGGAGCTCTCCTTCTACCGCTGCTCCGGGTCGTGAGCCTCGCGGTCTACCCGGGGACCTTCGACCCGATCACCAACGGCCACGTCGACATCCTCCGGCGGTCGCTGAAGATCTTCGACCGGGTGGTCGTCGCGCTGGCCGACAACATCCGCAAGAAGCCGCTCTTCTCGCTGGCGGAGCGACGCGGGTTCATCACCGAGGCGCTGGGGGGCGACCCGCGGTTGGAGGTCGACGCCTTCCAAGGTCTGCTGGCGGAGTACTGCCGCAAACGTGGCGCCAGCGTGGTCGTCCGCGGGCTGCGGGCGCTGGCCGACTTCGAGTACGAGTTCCAGCTGGCGCACATGAATCGCCACCTGGCGCCGGACGTGGAGACGATGTTTCTGATGACCGGCGAGGAGTCCTTTTATGTATCCTCCTCGCTCGTCAAAGAGGTCGCTTTGATGGGCGGTGACGTCTCGCGGATGGTTCCGCCGGGCGTGGCCGCCGCGCTGACCGTGAAACACAAACAAGGAGTCGCCCCGTGAAGCTCGCCCGCCGGTTGTCCGTCGTCGAACCATCCCCCACGCTCGCTGTTTCGGCCAAGGCGGCCAAGCTCAAGTCCGAGGGGATCGACGTCGTCAGCTTCGGCGCCGGGGAGCCCGACTTCGACACGCCGGTGCACATCAAGGAGGCGGCCAAGAAGGCGCTGGACGCCGGCGCCACCAAGTACACGCTGGTCGAGGGGACGGTCCCGCTGCGGAAGGCAGTCGCCAAGTGGATCGGCGACGCGCACGGCTTCGCGGTCGAGACGAACCAGGTGATCGTCAGCTCGGGCGCCAAGCAGTCGATCTTCAACGCGGTCTTCGCGCTGATCGACGAGGGCGACGAGGTCATCATCCCGACGCCGGCCTGGGTCAGCTACAACGACATCGTCAAGCTGGCGGGCGGCCGCCCGGTCAACGTCCCGACCAAGGCGGAAGAGAACTTCCAGGTGCGGGTGGAGGACGTCGCCAAGGCGATCACGCCGCGCACGAAGATGATCCTGGTCTGCTCGCCGTCGAACCCGACGGGGGCGATCTACGACGAGGCGACGCTGACCGGGTTGGCGCGGCTGGCGGTCGAGAAGAACGTCTGGCTGATGACCGACGACATCTACCGCACGCTGGTCTACGGAGACGGCAAGTTCTTCCAGCCGGCGACGCTGGGCGCGGACGTTAGGTCGCACATGATCATCATCGACGGCGTCTCCAAGGCGTTCGCGATGACGGGGTGGCGCGTCGGGTTCACGGTGGCGCCGAAGCACGTCGTCGAGGCGATGGCCACGATCCAGGGCCAGTCGACCACGCACGCGGCGTCGGTGGCCCAGGCGGCCGCGCTGGCGGCGATCGAGGGCCCGACCGACGAGCTGGAGAAGATGCGCGTCGAGTTCGACAAGCGCCGCAAGGTGATGGTCGCGCGGCTGCGGGAGATCCCGGGCGTGACGTGCGTCGAGCCGAAGGGCGCGTTCTACGCGTTCCCGGATTTGTCGGCGTTCATCGGGCGGAAGACGCCCGAGGGGAAGAAGATCGAGAACGACGTGCAGCTCTGCGAGTGGCTGATCGAAGCCGCGCGGGTCGCCGTCGTCATGGGCTCGGCGTTCCACGCGCCGGGGTTCGTGCGGCTGTCGTACGCGACCTCGATGAAGAACGTCGAGGAGGGTGTGCGGCGGATGGCGGAGGCGTTGCCGAAGCTGACGTAGGGGGGCGGGCGTGGCGAACGCCGTAAGTCTGTCTCTACCGGAATATCTCAGCGCTTGGGACTGTACCCAGCAAGTCGCTAACCACAAACCGCTGCGCCGTCTCCAACTGGCAGGCTCCTGATAGCGGCATTGGACCTCCCGAAGCTGGGATACGGCAGCAGGCTCCCGTACGCCCCGATTTCGGGAGGGGGAATCCCTCCATGCGCAATTGAGCTTGGCGCCGGAGGCACACCTAGAAGCCGGAAGCGGAACCGGCAGAACGCGCCGCGAGCTGGCGCCGGCCAATCGATAGTGGAGGAGCCCCTCGACGCGCCTCCAACCCTCGGTATACGGTGGCCTGATCCGGACCACGATGGGCGGGTACAAATCACAGAGCACTACTACTCGGAAGCTTTGACATGACTCCATTGAACCCCTAGTCCAGGGGCAGACATCCGCTACGGGCTCGAGAAATTGACTCGATCGTAAGAGCATGAAGCGCGGTCAGTACTACGTGCCGGACTTTCAGCGCGATGAGTCTCAGTGGGATCTCGTGAAGAAGTCCCTTCTGATCGAGTCTGATCATAAATGGGCTGACCGTTCCACCCGTAATGCTTTATTGCCGTCCGAACACGACCAAACAGCGCGAGATTATCGACGGTCAACAACACCTTCGTACCGTCGAGGATTTCCTCAACGGAAAGTTCAAGCTGGCTCCCGAAGAAGACGCTGAGTACAGCGAAAATGTGGCGCCCCACATTGCCGGAAAAGCGTTCCGGACCTGCCGGAAGCCATGCGCAATCGCATTGAAGACTCGAGCTGAATATTCATCACTTTCCGAGTGGCCTGACTCAGGGGACTACGACTGGAGGATCTTCGCCGTAAACAAGGATGAGGCGTTCCTATATCTGCCGCCCAAGATCTGCGGCTCTCTCAATTCGGTCATTCTATTCGTGTCACGTTCGTACGGTTGGCTGGGGTGTTTGATCCTTCCCGAGAGGGCTCGCAACGAATGATCAACGCAGCCAAGAGCGCTCACAGTCTCGCCTATCCGTGGCAGGATACACAGTGCCTGGCTCGCATGGTGGGATGGGTCTCTGCTGGCGGGCGGACAGAATCCTTCGCAAATGTTTCTTTGGTACCTCATTGCCTCTTCCGCAGGCCCCGTCGACGCGCTCACAGGGAGCACGTCCGCCCAGAAGGCCGCTGGTGTCGTATGTGACGGCAGCACCACCTCACTGCTTAATCTCTATTGTGCACAGCTGCAGCACGAGGATAACGCCACCGCCGCTGCACGAGTCTTGCCTGACATTTCACAGATGCAATCGTTGTTCGCTCGGTTTGAGCAGTGGTTCAACGCCATAAAGAAGAGCTACGTGCCGTCTATAAATACTAATTCAGCGACGAAGATAGCCTTCGTGCTGTCGCAGACTATCGAGATATTTTCGTCGCCGGCGGAGCCGAGCAATCAGCAGTGGGGAAAGATCCAGATCCTGCTGAATGATGGGCCGACGAAAGTCGAAGCCGCGCTTGGGAAAACGTATCCTCAGACGCGCGGCAAGTGGAAAGGACAGGCTAAGCAAATGATTGCGATTCGAGAACTATGCAACCTGGTCAAGAAGACAGCCTAGAGCTGGGACCGGCTCCCGGGGACTTTCCCCACGAGTCCGCAGCGGAAACGTTTCCGCGGGAGTGGAAAGATGTCGCTTGGCGACGGCTCTCTCGCGGAACAGGTGAATGGTGTCCACTGTGCGAGCGCGTCCTTACCCACAATGAGTTCGCGGACATCCACATGGACCACTTTTGGCCTCGTTCTCTTATGGGTGACAGTGCCTGGAGCAACCTGCGTCTCCTTTGCTCGACATGGCGATTATTCGCCGTTCGAACTTTGTCGAGTCAGATATCCCGCGGCGTACTTGCGACGAAAGCTTTTCGAGCACTGGTCTCGGGTTTTCTTCGCGAGGCCGTCGTGGTTGGCGCACTCGCCGAATCTCCATTCTTGCAAGAACTCCTTGCCCGAGAGGACCAGACGCCAGGCGAGGCTGGCCGTGAAAGCCCTCAGGAAGGCTCTCTGTTGCGACTGACAAGTCCGCTTCGCCCAACGACAAATGAGTAGGCCTGACTGAGCCCAGACCGATGATACGAGAACTCGTCGAGCGCTTAGATCTTGATGCTGCTCTGAAGGCTGCGTCGTCTAATGATCTTCTTCCTCCGCGACACGACGATAGGGTTGGCGGCGAAGTGGGGAAGCGCTTCATCGAGCACCTTCGGAAACAAATCGCCGAAGGAAAGTACGAACCTGATCAAGCATCGTTCGTGCAGGTTCCAAAACCGGGGTTCACCTCTCAGGCCGGCGGCGCTACTTACCTTGACCGACCGTGTTGTCTACGAAGCATTGGTCAACCTGCTTCGGCCAGCCTGTCGCGAAGTGTTTGATGCAGGAAGATGTGGTGTTCTGGCCGCGAGAAACGGATGTCCCGAAGCGGTGGGAAGACTTTAGAGGGCACCTATCAGATCCGAACTACATCGATCTCGGTTCAGGCCGATGTGGCCGGATTTACGAGTCCATCGCCCACGAACAGCTTGAGGACGATCTGGTGAGGGCTGCAGGAGATCGCCTCGTGGGCGCGTCTCTTCAGGACCTTTCTGTCGCGCGTGATGGGAGTTGGTCGCGGCGTGCCGCAGGGCCTTCTCCCCTCCGATGCGCTGGCCACTCTCTACCTCCAAACTGTCGATGCCGCGATGATCCGGGACGGCTTTGACTATTGTCGGCACGGCGACGACATGCGCGTAGCCGTCGAAACGATATCGAGAGCAAGAGAGGCAATCGCTCGCATCGAGCACGAACTCAGAGGTCGGGGCCTTCTTTTGAACGGTATGAAGATAGCGATCTTGACCCGCGACCAATACGACGCTGACCTGAAGGCCGGCGGCGCCGCGATTCGTGCCATGAAGGACGAATTGTTCGAGACGAAGGTCGACCTCGTGTCAGCAGACCACGATGAACTCATGGCAGCAATGGACCGCGCGAAGCTCGACGCGCAATGGGGATGGGGTCTGTTCTATCACCAGACCATCTGCTCGATGACGTGATCGAGGAGTTGCGTCCCCATCTCGCGCCAACCGATGCAGAGCTAGCAGAGCACATCCTTTCCAAGACACTCGAACGAGCACCCGGATGTGCCAACGCCCTTTCCAAGGAGCAATTTCACTTCCTTGTAACACGAGCGATGATCCGACTTGCTGCCGCCCGTCCCCTGCGGCAATCGGATCAGCCGCGTCAATCGTAGCGCGCTTTCCCGACAAGACGGAGATCGTGTGCCAATATCTGCAAGCGGTTGTCGGGACCAACGGGCTTCGGGTCGTGAGAGCGAATTTGAATCTGCTGGGATCGAACCTGTTCACAACCCCTTGGCAGCAGGCATGGCTTTACAGAGTTCTCACAAGGGGGGCATCTCACCTCTCAGCAGAAACCGTCGCTCGACTGCGGGAGCTGAGCGGAAGTGACGGAGTACATTGGCTGCCGCGGGTCGAATCTATGAAAGTTCTGTCCTCTATTGGGCGCCTCGACCGTGAAGTGCTGGCACGTAGCTGGCGTTTGGCGCCACGGCCGTACAGATGCGACATGCTCGAAGCGGCAGCCGCGTTGCAGACGTCGAGGAGTGGGCGCGCAAATTCATTGCGGCTGCCCTTCTGGATCCCGTGGAGAGAGTGGTCGCGTCCCACCTGAGGACGGAGCCTGCAGCCAGCCAATCCTAATCGCGACCGGGCAGGCGTCTGAGACCCTGACCGACTGCTGCTGGGGAAGTCTCGGTTTGCATTGTGGGCCGTTGGATACCGAAGCGTCGGGTCCTCGTGTTGGTCTGCGACGTTGTGCGGAGAGCGCATTTCGGGAATCTGACGCCCACGGCTCTGTAGACGGAAGCCGGGCGACGCCGCGGAGAGGTGATAAGCGTGGTGAGTCAAAATAGGCTCCGTTGCCCCCGACTGTCTGTCTTGGTAATGCTCTGCCAGATCGCGTTGCCCCGGGCGTCTTTCGAGACGAAGACAAGATGGTAGAGGGTCGCTTTTCTGCTGTTCTTGACGGCCATAGAACACACCTGATCGCCTGTATACCCGAGCGGTTCCAGGTTGCTGCGAAGTTGCTGGATCATCCCTGGGACGTCGCGCGGTGCCGTGACGAGCGTCTTGCCCGCCTCAGCTCCTACGAAAGTCCGAACACTGTCCTGGTTACGATCGAAATTCCGTTTCATGTCCATTGTCGGGAAGTGGATGATGAGGTCCATTCGCCTCACGGCAGCCAGCTTTCTGATGGTCTCGAACTTGAGTGCGTCGAGTCCGAACGGGTCAATTAGTGCAATGTTGAGGCCGAACGGCGGAACGGCCCGAACAACGTCGTCGATGATCTCGTTGCAGTCTCCCTTCAGAATCAGAGAGCGTCCACGGTATACCGCGGTTCGCAGCGAGAGCGAGCTGACGTTCTCATCATGGATGCCACACGCGATCACCTTGGTGAACGGCGCACCTTCATGCATCAGAGCAAGCATGGGGCTTCCCGGGATAATCTCTCCGGTTTCCCGAACGCGACACTTACCCGGGCCGGCAAATAGGTCGATGAATGCCGCACCTCCCGCCGGCCGGCCTTGCGACGGTACCAGGAACTTCGCGCGGACAGCGCGCGTGGCCTCGATATAGCGCTTCAGGTAGTGGTGCTTGTCATCCGGTACCCATTTTCCGACGCACTGGACCGGAAGTTCGTCGTCAGACGCTGGGATCGTGCAGTTCCCGTTGTCTAGGGTGAGGCCGCCGTGTTTGCACTCGTCCAGGGTCACCTCCGGCCACTGATCCGGAAATTCGTCCCACGTGCGGCCGTCAGTTCTCGGCCCGTGAGATGTTTCCGTTTACCCCCCCACTGCTTGAAGAAGAACGCGACTCGTTGCCGTTGGCACTGATCGCGAAGGCTACGCACCCATTCGCCTTCCATTGAACGCGCATGATGGCCGCTTTTGCCCACCGACGATGACCCAGTCGATGTCGGATAGGTCGATCCCACCGACGTCTTCCAGGAGCGGCTCGACCGACAAGAACCGCACGGCGGCCGTCGCTTGGCGAAGGTCGTCGATCCGAGGCTGACCGCGTATTTCCTGTCCTCCACCGAAACACCGAGCCCAGATATGATCGGCTGCAACCAGCCACGGATTGTGATTCGTCCAATCGCGGAGCCGGCCCGATCGCTTGGTGAGAATCTGATACGTGTGGTCCGGCGTTCTTCTCATGACGTCGAAGACCCTGTTGAGAAAGGCGTCCGGGACGAAATCGCCCGAACAGATCACTCATGCTGTTCACGAAGACCCGACGCGGGGTGCGCCACGAGAATGGCTGATCGAGACGGTTCGGTCGAAGCCTCTGATCGAAGCCATCGAAGAATGGATGTTCGCGACCGTTCGGCGTGGCAACTTCTGCCGCGAAACCGCTCCGCGAACGTCTCTGCGTAGCAGTGCTTGCACCCGGGCGACACCTTCACGCAGCCCGTGACGGGATTCCAGGTCTCATCCGTCCATTCGATTGCGGTGGGCATCACCATTGTAGAATTCTCGGGCAAGAATACCCACGGGTGAAATTCTGTGCCGTTCTCTCTGCCAGCCCCCTGGGCCGCTCCGAGTATTCTTCTCGATAGGGCCAGGAAGCGATGCTCTATTAATTCGCATCGTGATCTGGAGAGAGGGGCCGACCGGCCATCGGTCCTCGCGTGAGGATGTCGGATGGCGCCCCCGTCCTGGTCGTCGGCGCGTCCGGCCGGGTCGGCCGAGCCGTCGTCGCCGAGTTACTCCGCCTCGGCCGCTCGGTCCGCGCGCTCGTGCGCCGCCCTCCGCCCACGCCATTCCCCCCCGGCGTCGAGGTCGTCGTCGGCGATCTCACCGACCCCGATTCGTTGACGCCGGCGCTCGCCGGGGTCGAGGCGGTGTTCCTTGTCTGGGCTGCCGGGCCGGCCACGGTCTCGGCCGTCGTCGCGCGCCTCGCGCGAAGCGTCCAGCGCGTGGTCTTTCTGTCGTCGCCGCACCAGACGCCGCACCCGTTCTTCCGGCAGCCCAATCCCATGGCGGCGCTCCACGCCAACATCGAACGTGAGCTCGCGACGTCGGGGCTTCCGTCGGTGATCCTTCGACCCGGGATGTTCGCGGCGAACACGCTGCACTGGTGGGCGCCTCAGATTCGCGCGGGCGACGTGGTCCGATGGCCGTACGGCGCGGTCGAGACGGCGCCGATCGACGAGCGCGACATCGCCGCCGTGGCGGTGCGCGCGCTCTCCGAAGCGTCGCTCGCCGGCGGAGACTGCGTCCTCACGGGCCCGGCGGCGCTGAGTCACGCGCGGCAGGTTGCGGTCATCGGCGAGGTGCTCGGCCGGCGCCTGGCGTTCCACGAGCTCACGCCGGAGGAGTTCCGGCGCGAGACGGCCGCCAGCTGGCCGAGGCCCGTCGTCGACATGTTGCTCGCCGCGTGGGAAGCGGCGGTCGGGCATCCCGCGTACGTGACCACGACGGTACCCGACCTCACCGGCGCGCCCGCGCGCTCGTTCCGCGATTGGGTCGCCGCGCATGTTGATGCCTTTCGGAATGGGGAAAGGCCGGCAACATCCGACCCGGGAATCGAATAGCCCGGGACGCGGGCACCTGGCCCACGAGCTACTCCAATCTTAGACACAGAGCTCGTAGCAGATTCGCGAGCCTCCGTCGGGGGAGGTGACCAGGCCCGAAAGGCCGCCGTCTATGGGGAAGCAGGGGAGGGGACTTTCCGGTGTCGGCGCCGCGCAGTAGGGGGCGGGCAGACCGAGCCCGCGTCCCCCTTCACGATGCACGAGCAGGGAGGGAACAAGCAAACCTCCAACGAATTGCAGGCCGCGTCGCCGCAGGTGAACGTCCCGCTGTCCTTCACGAGCGGGTGATCGGTCGAGCCGTCATTGCCGCCGCCCGTAAGGTTCGAGCTGACGCAACCGAGGCCGGCGGCCAAGATCCCCAAGGTGCCCAAAGTACGCAAGATCCCAAAGCTCAGAACGCCGCCTCGATTCAACATCGGTCGTCTGTAACACGTGCGGAGACGGCCGGAGGGGGGGGGATGAGATGCGTTCTAGCTCCGGCTGGGGTTTTGCTTTTGCTCGGAGTGTTGTTCTCGTACTCTTGAGACGATGCCCTCCCGCCTCGCCGGGCCGACGCTGCTCGCGATCGGTGCCTTGATGATAGGCGGCCTCGGCTGCTGGTCGTCGTCATCGTCAACGCGCGTCGCGGGTACCGGAGGCGCGGGGTGGAGCGCGGCAGGCCAATCGGGCGGTCTGGCCGGCCCGGGGGGCGTCGCGGGTAGCGCAGGCGGAACGGGCGCGGGCGGCGTCGCGGATGGCGCGGGCAGCACCGGCCTGGCGGGCGCGGGCAGCGCCGGTCTGGCGGGCGCCGTGGCGGAGGAAGCGCCGGGCGTGCGGGCGCCGGTGGCGTCGCCGGGAGCGGCGGCAGCGGCGGCGGAGCGGGCGCTGGAAACAGCGTCGGAGCGGGCGCCGGTGGGGTCGCCGGGATCGGTGGCGGCGCCGGATCTTCGGCGCCGACGGTGGCGTGCTCGTCGACGCGGCCGTGAACTGCGACGACCTGCACAATCGATACGCCGCCAAACTGCTCGTCGCGAGGCGCTGCACCGTCGATGCGAGCGACCAGTGCACGCAGCTGGTCGCCTCCTCGTTCCCGGAAGTGATCTGCGGCCCCAGTGGTGGGCAGACCTACGTCAACGACGCCGGCGCGCTCGCCCCCGACTTGAGCGAGGTGCTCGCGCTCCACTGCACCATCGCAATCAAGTGCGGCGGCGGCGGGTCCTCCTACTCGGCGATGCCCGACGGCGGCGTTTGCGTCGCCACCGACGGGGGGAGCGGTCTCTGCGCGTTCCTGTCGCCGTACACCACGTACCCCTGAGGGGGACGCGCGCATCGATAACGGAGGCGTCGCGAACGGCGCTCGTCGCCGTGGCGTCGAGCCAGGGACCCGCGTCAATCCGAACGGCTGTGCGTGGCGTACGGACGACGCTGAGCCGGATCGGCGAAGGAGCATGGCAGCCCAATCCCATGGCTGCCCTCCACGCCGACATCGAACGTGAGCTCGCGACGTCGGGGATTCCGTCGGTGATCCTTCGACCCGGGATGTTCGCGGCGAACACGCTCCACTGGTGGGCGCCTCAGATTCGCGCGGGCGACGTGGTGCGATGGCCGTACGGCGCGGTCGAGACGGCGCCGATCGACGAGCGCGACATCGCCGCCGTGGCGGTGCGCGCGCTCTCCGAAGCGTCGCTCGCCGGCGGAGACTACGTCCTCACGGGCCCGGCGGCCCTGAGTCACGCGCGGCAGGTTGCGGTCATCGGCGAGGTGCTCGGCCGGCGCCTGGCGTTCCACGAGCTCACGCCGGACGAGTTCAGGCGCGAGAGGGCCGCCACCTGGCCGCCGTCGGCCGTCGACATGTCGCTCGCCGCGTGGGAAGCGGCGGTCGGGCATCCCGCGTACGTGACCACGGCGGTGGCGGACCTCACCGGCGCGCCCGCCCGCTCCTTCCGCGACTGGGTCGCCGCGCACGCCGACAGCTTTCGGAACGCGAGGGGGCAGGGCGGCTGAGCGCGATGAGCCGAGAGATGGGCGATGCGGCACATGCTACGATCTTCCCAATGGGTCGAGCTGCTCCTCTGCCGCCGCCAGGATTCGACGAGATGTCCGTCGAGGACAAGATTGAATACGTCCAGGCGCTTTGGGATCGGATCGCGGCGAACGAGTCCCAGGTGCCCGTTCCCGATTGGCACCGTGAGGTTCTTCACGAGCGACTCGCGGACTATCAGGCCAACCCGGACCAGGGGCGGCCCTGGGAAGAGGTGGAGGCCGATCCTGAAGCGACGGGGATGACCCGTCTGATTGTCCGGCCCGGCGCCGAGGCGGATATCTTGGACGCGCAGATTTGGTATTCGACCCGTGATGGCGCGCTCGCAGACAGGTTCATTGACGAGCTTCGTTCGACGCTAGTCGAGTCCGCGATATGCCTCGCCAGTTTCCGGAGGTGGGAGGTGCCAGGCGCGCGTTGCTTCACCGATTTTCGCACGCGATCTACTTCGTCTTGCCCGACAACGAGAAGGCGATCGTCGTCGCCGTACTACACCAAAGCCGAACGACTGTGGCGTGGAAGAGGCGCATCGGAAGCGAAGACGAAGGTTAGTGTGGCGCTTCGAGAGCGGTCCCACGCTCGGCGCTTCACGTGGAGCGGAGTTCGCGCAGGACGTCTTCGGCGCTGACCAGACGGCCAGCTTCCAGATCGGCGTCTGATTGGCGGAGGGCATCATGCAAGGCAGCGCGATCCGCGTCATCGAGCCAATCGCCAGGGTCCAGAGGCAAGAGCTCCACCTCGGTACCCTCGGGTAGATCCGTAGGCTCATCGAACACCAGTCGACCCGCCCGAACGCGCGCCTTCAGCGTCATGGTCGGTAGTCTACTCCGGTCGGAAGGGGCTCCGGCGGTGGGATTGAGCGAGCAGATGCCCAGGTAGTGGGGTCAGTTGAGGTCCGACCATCCGGGCACCCACCGCGCCGAGTTTCCTCAGCGCGGTGGGGTTCTTACTGCTGACCAGCGGAGAGGACGGGATTCGAACCCGCGTGACAGCTTTCGCAGTCTGCCGATTATCAATCGGCCGCCTTTACCATTCGGCCACCTCGGAAGGGCCGCGTGAGAACGCGGCGCCGCCGAGAACGCCGAAAGACGGGGTTATTTTAACAGATCGAGAATCTCACCCTCTCAGACAAGCAGCAAAGGAATCGCGCTCAGCGCCTCGTCTCGTACCTGGTCAGGACCACGCCGCCGGGAAACGTCCGCGTCTCCACCAGGTTCAGGTTCACCCAGCTGTCCAGCGCGGTGAAGAACGGTGTGCCGCCGCCCACCAGGATCGGATGGGTGACGATCGCGTACTCGTCGACCAGCCCGGCCCGCATGGCCGCCCCAGCGAGCGTTGCGCCACCGACCCTCATCGGCCCACCGTCCTCGGCCTTGAGCCGGGTGATCTCGGCGACCGCGTCACCGGCGACCAGGCGGGCGTTCCAGTCAACCTTGTCGATCGTCGAGGAGAACACCACCTTCGGCGTATCCCGCCAGTTCCGCGCGAACGCAATCTGCGCCGGAGTGGCGCCCGGCTGCTGGTCGCCGGTCGGCCAGTAGGAGCTCATGGTCTCCCACAGCTTGCGCCCGTACAGGAGCAGGTCGATCGCCAGCTCCTGATCGAGCCACCACTGGAACAGCTCGTCGCTCGGCCCGCTCCAGCCGAGGTCGTCACCGGGCGCGGCGATGTAGCCGTCCAGGGTCAGGTTCATGCCGTAGATCAGTTTCCGCATGGCGCCATGCCTTTCGGTCAATCGGTCTCGGGAATCGAAGCGTCGCTCGCCGGCGGAGACTACGTCTTCACGCACCCGGCGGCCCTGAGATCGGCGACGTCACCGGCCATCGTGGCGGTGCCGTCGAGATGACCTCCTCAGCGGTAGATTTCCCTGCGGTTGCCGACCTTGACGATGGTCACCAATTTCGCCGAATCGTCGATCTCGTAGAGAATTCGGTAGTCGCCTTGACGAACGCGGTATTTTTCGGCGCCGCTGAGCTTCTCGCAGCCGTGTGGGCGCGGGTCGCGCGCCAGCAGCCCGATCTTTGCGACGACGCGCCGACAATCGGCCTTGGGAAGATCGCCGATCTCTTTGGCCGCCGTACGCTTGACCTCGAGTTTATAGCTTCCCACGTCGCTTGAGGTCGCTGACCAGGTTCTCGAAAGGAGAGGTTGCCTCCTTCGCTCGGGACCGGAATGCCTCGAGGTCCGCGGCGTCTTCAGCCAGCCGAAAGCGAACGGCGTCGTTGATGAGCTCGGAGACCGACACATCCGTTTCCGCAGCCTTCACGCGGAGAGCGCGATGAAGTGTCGGCTCCAGGTAAACCGTGGCTCTCTTCGGCTGTGCCATCAAGACACTATAACGTCATGACGTTATAGTGTCCAGGAGGGTCCCCCACGACGTGACTCTGACACCGCGCCCAAACGTGATCGTCGGGTCCACCACGAGGTCGAGGTCAAGAAATGTTCTCAGGACCGGTCCGGGGGCCCCGGTACCAACTGCGCGACAAATGCTTCCCAGGTGGGGATGAGCTGGGAATGGAAGCGATCTCCGAACGCCTGCGTGAAGGGCCTGCCGGCCTCGAGATCGAGGATGAACGCTCGGAACGCGCCACCGTCTCGGGCCCTCACGTACGCGATGAATAGCGCTGCTTGACGATAGAACATGTGAGCCGGGAGCCCGAAGTGCGACCCCGAGAATCCGTGCTCGGTCGTTGGGGTGAAGGTCCGTCCGGCCAGGATGGCCCGCGCCGCATCGGCGTCGCTGACGCCCTCGGCGCCGCCCCCTTTTGAAACCAGTGCCGCGAAGCCTTCGTTGAACCAGATCGGCATCTGTGCCGCGCGGTAGGTGCTGCAGCGCTGCGCCAGGTGGAGGTGCGTGAGCTCGTGCGCCACGACGAAGGGCACGCGCGCCGCGGTGTTCTCCGGCTTGGGTGAGATGAAGATCTTGTGTCGGGGATTCGTCTGGCCGCCCGACCTGTCGTTGCCGGTGAACCGCCGATAGCAGTCCAGCGTGCCGCAAACGTAGATTCGGATCGGCACCACGAAGGGACCGTAGGTGGCCGCCTCGACCTCGGCGATCGCCTGCGGAAGGGCGGCAACCACGGGACGCGCCAGCGCCTCGGCCCCTGCTTCGTAAAGCACCCGCGGATCGTCTGGTGAGTCGATGAAGGCGTCGGTCGAGCGAAAGACCGTCACGATCCGATCGACGGACGCGCAGGACGGTGCGGTCAGGATGAAGGCGGCGGCGACCGCGGCGTGGGCAAGAACGAACGAAGAGGATCGTGTCATCCCCGCTTGTACCGGCCTGCCCGAGATCGGGTTCCCGCCCGATCGCCATGGGGAACCTTTAGCGAGAGGGCCGGTATAACCGGGTGGTCGACGATGGAAGACGAAGCTCTGGTCGAGCAGATCCGGCACGGCAACCGGGAGGCGTTTCGCCTGCTGGTCCTGCGCTACCAGCGTCCCCTGTTCCGTTTTCTCGGGCTGCTCGGCTTCGACGGAACCTCCTGTGAGGACCTGGCCCAGCAGACGTTCCTCTCCGCCTTCCGGGCGCTCGCCGACTTCGACCCCGGCCGGGCGCGTTTTTCGACCTGGCTCTTCACCATCGCCAAGCGCCATGCCTCCCACGAGCGCGAGCGCGCGCATCGCCGCCACGAGACACCCGCCACCGAGGCGACGGACGTGCTCTCCCGCAGCCCTGCGCCCGATCCGGCGGAGGCGGCCGCGCTGGCGCAGCGCGTGCGCGCGCTCGATGCCGCGCTCGGGTCATTGCCTCAGGAGCTTCGGTCGACCTTCCTTCTCTCGCAGATCAAGGAGCTGAGCCTGGAGGAGGTGGCGGCGGTCGAGAACTGTCCAGTCGGAACCGTGAAGTCCCGGATTTACCGCGCCCGCGAACGACTGCGTCTGGCGCTTGCGACAAGGGAGACCTCATGAGCAGCTGCAATGACATTCAGGAGAAAATGGCGCGCGATGAGAGCTTGAGCGAGGCCGAACGCGCGCACACCATCGCCTGCGCGTCGTGCGCCTCGGTGCTCGCCGATTTCAGCCTGCTCGAGGCGGCGTTGACGAGGTTCGGCGCCGCCGTCCCGGCCGGATTCGCCGATCGTGTGATGGCCGGTGTGGCCGCCGAGGGCACGCCGGCCACGCGCGTGCCGAGACGGTGGATACCCCTGACGCTCGCCTACGCAGCGGGGGTGCTGGCCGCCGTGAACGTTGTGGGCTTTGTGGCCAGCGTCTTCGCGGCCAGCGTTGCGTTCGGAGGTGCGCCATGACCGGCACCGGCATCGACGCGGCTGCCGGTCAGCCGACACCCAAGCCGCTCCTGGCGCTGGCCGGCTCACTGGCAATGCCCGGACTCGGTCAACTTTACCTGGGCGATCCCGTGCGCGGGGCGCTGTTCCTGGTCGCGGTGGCGTTCACGGTCCCCCTCGCGGCGCGCCTGGGGCTCGCGGCGCCGCCCCGCCTGTTGTGGATCGTGACCCTGCTCGGCGTCGCGGCGGCGGTGGGAATCTATCTCTGGTCGGCCGTCGACGCCTTCCGGCGCGCAGGGCGCCCGAGCGCGGGGGTGCCTTCCTGTTCACCTTCGTGGCCGGCTTGCTGGCGACGTCCCGGCGTCTACCTCTTGTACGCGACGATCGGTTACGCGCTGGTGCTGGCGCCGTCGACCGCCTATGTGCGCGGGAGTCTGCTCGAGACCTTCGTCGTGCCGACCGGCAGCATGATGCCGACGATCCTCCCCGGCGATCGGATACTGGCGGACAAGCGGGTGGGTCGGCGAGGCGGCGTAAAGGTGTGGCGCGGCGCGGTCGCCGTCTTCATCTATCCGAACGATCGCACCTCGGTCTTCATCAAACGGGTCATTGGCCTGCCCGGCGATCGGATCGACATCGACGGTCCCCGGCTGCGGGTCAACGGAAAGGACGCCGCCAGCGAAGGGGGCGACGGCGACCCCGAGATTGCAATGCTCGCCGCCCCACCCGGGCTTCGCCTGGCCCGCGAGCGAGGCGATCGCGGTGACTATCAGGTCCTGTGGCCTCTCGCCGAGGGCCCCGGAGGCGGACATCCTGGCGCCGCCCCTTCGCCGGCACCCGCTGCGGCCTCGAGCTTCGTGGTGCCCGACGGCCAGGTCTTCGTCCTCGGCGACAACCGCGCGGCGGCCGTCGACTCCCGCCGCTTCGGCACGGTGCCGCTGGTGGACATCCAGGCCGTCGCCCGCCAGATCTGGTTCTCGTCGCACCGAGGTGAAGGCGTGCGCTGGGGGCGGATCGGGACCTTGCTGCGATGAAGTCTCATCGACTGGGCGCACGGCGCTCTCCTGGGTCGATCAGGTTTGGGCTTTGCTGGGTTCTCGCGTTGGGGGCCGGCTGCTCCGGAAAGCTGCCGGGCTGGATCGCTCCGTCGAGCTGCGGCGATCGGTGCGGGTCATTGAGTTGCCCGCCGGACACCCACTGCACGGTGACCAACACGTGTGCGCCGAGCTGTGTCCCCGACGTCCTCGCTCCGCGCTGACTCAGGTGGGTGGCCAGTCACGCCAGGCGGATCGCCCGCCAGTTCTGTTGGCGCTCGGTCTGCTGGCGCTCGGGTCCAGCGGCTGTGCAGGACAATCCTTGAAACATGTCGTGCAGCGCGACCTGCTTTCCAAGGATGGTCTCACCTGCCGAGGCTACCTCGGCTGGAACAGTCCAGACGTGCAGCACGTCTTTCTCTGGATGAGCGGCACAGGCGTCTACTCGAGCGCGTTCATTCACCCGTCTGCAGAGGCTGCCCTGAAGGTGAACCCGGTGGCGTACCTGACGTTCGACAAGCCGGGGATTCGTGC
This sequence comes from uncultured Pseudomonadota bacterium, assembly GCA_963819375.1. Classification (GTDB taxonomy): domain Bacteria; phylum Myxococcota_A; class Polyangia; order Fen-1088; family Fen-1088; genus JADGRB01. Next base: position 259,709 of record CAWFVU010000004.1, read on the forward strand.
GCCATTTCAAGATCCAGCGAAGTTGAGCGTGAACGACGACGAGCTCGCGCAATACACCCAGGGCCACATGCTCGCGTGTGCGCGGCAAGCGATGACCTGGTCCCAGGAGCAATTCGGCCATGCAGTTCAGTTCCATCTCCGAGGCCACTCCGAGGGTTCGCTGGTCGCGCTCTTTCTCTACGAGAAGCTGCTCTCCGACGAGCCGGCGCTCGCCGCGCGCGTGTCGAGCCTCGTCCTCAGCGGCGTGGGGCTCGAGCCATTCGACGTGCTGGTTGCGCGCCAGGTGAGCGAGATGCCCGCCGAACAGAGCAGCGCCCTCCGCGCCGCAATCCAGAGCTGCGATTGGAAGGTGTTGGAAAAACGCATGGCGGTGTCCTGCAAATATCTCGAGGACGCCTATGCGCGTCCGTCAGGCCGCGTGGCCTTCGAGAGCATCGCCCTTCGTGCCCCCACCGCCGGCATTTTCGTGTTTCAGGGCAACAACGACTCTCAAACACCCGTGCGATATGCCCGAGAGCTCGAGGCGTGGAACAACCAACTCGGCCACCTCCACTTGACGTTTCGGTACTACGCAGGGGCTCATGTGGGAGGTCCGCCAGAGGTCAAGCGCGAGCTGTCTGACTTGCTCGTGGGACTCACCGCACCCGACTCGGTGTGCGCCGACTCGTCGATGGCGCGTTCGAGATCGGGGGATGCCCGCCCACGGTGCCGTAGCAGTGTGAAGGACTTACGGCTCGTCGGCGAGTCGAGGACCACGACGGCGGCGCTCAGCCGCTGAACACTGTCAGCGCCTCGTCTCGTACCTGGTCAGGACCACGCCGCCGGGAAACGTCCGCGTCTCCACCAGGTTCAGGTTCACCCAGCTGTCCAGCGCGGTGAAGAACGGTGTGCCGCCCCCCACCAGGATCGGATGGGTGACGATCTCGTACTCGTCGACCAGCCCGGCGCGCATGGCCGCCCCAGCGAGCGTTGCGCCACCGACCCTCATCGGCCCACCGTCCTCGGCCTTGAGCCGGGTGATCTCGGCGACCGGGTCACCGGCGACCAAGCGGGCGTTCCAGCCAACCTTGTCGAGCGTCGAGGAGAACACCACCTTCGGCGTATCCCGCCAGTTCCGCGCGAACGCGATCTGCGCCGGAGTGGCGCCCGGCTGCTGGTCGCCGGTCGGCCAGTAGGAGCTCATGGTCTCCCAGAGCTTGCGCCCGTACAGGAGCAGGTCGATCGCCAGCTCCTCGTCGAGCCACCACTGGAACAGCTCGTCGCTCGGCCCGCTCCAGCCGAGGTCGTCACCGGGCGCGGCGATGTAGCCGTCCAGGGTCAGGTTCATGCCGTAGATCAGTCTCCGCATGGCGCCATGCCTTTCGGTCAATCGGTCTCGGGATTCATGCCCGACCAGCGAAGCCGGAGACCTCGTCTGCGGCATGAATCAACTAAGGCAGCTCGCTCGTCGCGCCGCTGTCGCCGTATCCCACCAGCTCCGCTGCGACGGGACGATCTATCCCCTGACTTCTGACCAGGCCCGAGATCGGTACGGCCGGGTGTGACCATGCGAGCGAAGTGGCGCGCAATGGACCCCACATCGCATCGATCTTTTCCCCTTTGAAACAACCGGCGAAAGCGCCCGCGGGGACGACAATGTCCTCTTGCGGTTGCCCATACCACGAGACGACCAGCACACCGAGCGGGGTTGCAAACAGCGACCGCATTAACGAGAGCATCGTCGGGCTCATCTCGGTCACGCGGCCGGTCCGATCCCGTATCCGGCCCGCGCGTATCTCGACAGATTGCGGGTTCGCCCGATCGCCGATGAACACGAGCACCTTGGTGACTGTCTTGCCGAAGTAGGTCTCTCGTACGCTCTCGATCCAAAAGGCGTCGCCTTCCAAACCGACGATCTTTGTGGTGATGAACGACGGCTGGCCCTGGTGGACCACCCTGTGCTGCGTCCACTGCCCGACTGCGAACGGGCGCGGCTGGAGGACCCTCGGCGCGCTGACCCCCTGCGGACTGGGACCGAGCAGCGCCACCCGACGATCTATGTCGGCCTTGGCCGCCGGATCGATATAAGGGCCGCAACCCGCGAGCGCCGCGATCAGGAACGCCGCACGCACCCGTGACCTGACGTCCGTCGACATCGGCCGACGATATCACGCTGACATTCCGGTAGACGGCGCCCCACCGCGCACGCTACCGCGGCGGCGCGCCGTAGAGGGTGGCCCGTTTCTGGATGTAGCCAATCGCGGAGCCGAAGGTCAACGTCTGCAGAACGCTGCCGCTGGAGCTGACCTCCTGGACCTCGTTCTGCGTCGAAAAGGCGACGATGGTGTTCCCGTTCGGGAGGCGCTGCACGTCGCCCATGACGTCATTTTGGATGCCGGGGCTCGCCCTGTAGGACCAGCTCTGCATGGCCGTTTTCGCCGTCGGATTCGTCATCACCTCGATCGCGAGCGAACCGTTGTCGGAGCCTCCCAGCAGGGTACCGTCCGCCACGTCGCTGGGGGCGTTGTTGTTGAAGATCAGAAAGTCGTTCAAACCGAGAATGTCGATGCCGTGCTGGCCGCCCTCCCAGGAGCCGCCGCTGAAGGAGCTGACGGCACCGCCGATCCCGCCACCCAGGACCCAGACGGTCGAACCGGTGGTGCGCGAGACTTTGGTGATGCAATTGCAGTTCAAGTCGGAGAAGACCAGCGTGTCATCCGGCTGCGAATACTGGACGTTGTTCAGGTGACAGCCGCCGGTTCCGCCGTGGGCCGTTTGGGAATTGACGACCGTGGTGACTGTGCCGCTCGGTGACCGGAGCTTGATGTCGTCGCATCCGTTCGTGCCGTAGGCGTAGAAGGCCACCGTCTCGTCGGGGAGCACCGCGAGCTGGTGGTTCTGGCCCGCGAACTGGCTGGAGTCGTCGTCGTCGGTGAGCCCGTCCATGGTGACGTAATGGACGTGCGAGGGTCCGCCCGGGACGGCGTCGCCGTTGATCCACATGTGCGTGCCGTCGTAGCTCATCACCGCGCCGGTCACGCCGCTGTCGATTTGGTACGCCCACACGACGGTCCCGTCCGCGTCGAGGATGAACGCCGGGGCGAGCCTGGCGGCCGCGCTGTACGCGCCGGTGATCAGGAAGCCGCCGAACAGCCCCGACGCGGTGCCCGGCGACACCGTCACGGAGGGCACGGTGAGCGTCAGGGCGCCGGTCATGATGGTGTAGTCGGAGCTGACGCACTGGCCGCTCCCATTCGAGGCGGTGATCTGGAAGTGGTAGGTGCTGGAGGGCTTCATGCCGAGCAGCAGCGTTCGATAGTTCGCCTGAGTCAGATCGACCGGCGCCGTCATTCCATACGCGGCGCTCGGGCCGAAGGCGATCTGGGCCGAGGTCGGGCTGGAGAGAGTTGTGGACCAGGTCACGATTCCGACGGTCGGGATCTGGGCGCTGGTCGAAGAGGTCTCCGTGAACGTGCAACTGGTCGAGCCGCCCGTCCCGCCGGCGCTGGTCCCGCCCGTGCCGTAATCTCCGATGCCGCCGTCCGGGGCCGGGGACGCCCAGGGACCGCCGCCGGCCAGCGGATCCCTCTTGGCGCAAGCGCTCCCGAGCAAAGCCAAGAGAGCCGTGAGAACGACGAAGAGCTGGGGAGTCGATAGACGATGCAAAGAAGGATCCTCTCTCCGCGCCGCTGTCGGGCGCGAGAGCGAGAAGAGGGGAGTGCGATGCCGGAAGACCCAGACCTATCGGGTTGGGTTAGCCCCAAATCGCAGCTGAAGCGATCAGGGTGACCGTCTCAGGCGAACCAGCGAAGGACGGTGGAAGTCGTGAACCAGTCCGCGAGTGTGTCGCCGCGCACGCCGACAGCTTTCGGAACGCGGGATAGACGATGTACGATCGGGGCGTGGCCGACGAAGCGCAACCAGCCGTTTGGTGGGGCAAGCGCCGGCGTTTCTATAACTTCGCCCTTCTTCTGGCGGGGCTCGGGTCGCTCGCGGCCTACGCTGCAGTTGTTTGTGTCCGAGGCAAGACCGATCCCACCCATGAGATCACGTTGTTCACGATCATGCCCCAGGCCTTTGGCTACCTCCTGGCGATGGCGCTCGCGAATGTCTGTTACGGTCTCGGTGCGTGGTGCGAGCGACGGCTACAAGTGGCGGACGCCGAACGCGAGAGGTTCCGGCGATGGTGTTTCGGCGCCGGTCTCGGCTTCTCGGTTGCGCTCCCCTTTCTCATCCCAGTGATCGTCTGGTGTCATCCGACTCCCTGACCCACTGGATCGCACCGAGGAGGACCACCGATGGCGCAAGAGACGAGACTGGTGAGGGACGAGGCGTACGAGGAGATGGGGTCGTCTTATCAGTGTGTGCAGGTGGCAGCCCTCGATTCCGCGCTTCAGGAACATGGCGTGTCGGACGCTACGACCCGCCAGAAGATCTGCGAATCCTTCCTGTTCACGATGGGGACCTTCCATGACCAGGGATGGCTAAAACCGTCAGCGGACGCCGAGCGGGTGTTTCCGTTGCTCTGCTTCAGCGAACGATTTCTGGATGCTGACACGTCAGTTGGCGAACTCGGGCAGGTCTATGCGCCATCAGCGATGTTCTCGTTTCATGAATACGCTTTCGGCAGTGCTGGCCTGCTCTACGAAGGCGATCCGAACGCTGAGGTAGAAACGGGCACAGTCTCAGACGGGGAGGGCTGAGTTGAGGTTGGCGCTCGGCTCGGGTCAGGTATCCGATTCATCTCGGCGAGATCCTTTTTCTCTGGACGCGCGCGGGGGCGCGCGCGTCGCGAGGACCTAAGCATGGGCATCGGAAAAGCCCGCCGGGCTGCCCGATAGATGGGCGATGCGGCACATGCTACGATCCTCCCAATGGGTCGAGCTGCTCCGCTGCCGCCGCCAGGATTCGACGAGATGTCCGTCGAGGACAAGATCGAATACGTCCAGGCGCTTTGGGATCGGATCGCGGCGAACGAGTCCCAGGTGCCCGTTCCCGATTGGCACCGTGAGGTTCTTCACGAGCGACTCGCTGACTATCAGGCCAGCCCGGACCAGGGGCGACCCTGGGAAGAGGTGGAGGCCGATCTCCTGAAGCGACGGGGATGACCCATCTGATCGTCCGGGCCGCTGCCGAGGCGGACATCCTGGACGCGCAGACTTGGTATGCGACCCGTGATAGCGCGCTCGCAGTCAGGTTTACTGACGAGCTCCGTGCCACGCTCAGTCGAGTCCGCGAGATGCCTCGCCAGTTCCCAGACGTTGGAGGCACCAGGCGCGCGTTGCTTCACCGATTTTCGCACGCGATCTACTTCGTTTTGTCCGACGATGAGAAGGCGATCGTCCTCGCCGTCCTGCACCAGAGCCGAGCGACTGTGGCGTGGAAGAGGCGTATCGGAAACGAAGGCGAACGTTAGTGCAGCGCCTGGCGCCGAAGGCGATCGGCGACTGCGAGCGACGCGGCCATGGGACTTGAGTCTACGGAGTTCGCCATCGCGGTGGAGAAGGCGCTGGCCTCTCGATACCCGATGGTGATTTTAGACGAGCGCGCACACCTCGAGAGCTCGTCAACTACCTCATCGGGCGCATCCCGGAGATCGATCCTGGGTTCGGCACCGAGCGTGCCCGATGGACAAAGGCTGAGATCGAGCGGGTGGTCGAGGCACTATTGGCGAAAGCGTCTGGAAGTGCGGACTTTGACTTCGACTCGGACGTTCGGATCATCTTCCCGTGACCGCCACGCACACCGGGAGCTTTCGGAACCCGATGACGACGCCTTCATCGATGTGCGTCGTCGACCGCCCTCCACGGCACCACGGAGTCATATCCGCACCGTTCGCGTCGCCTTGATTCGTATATATGTCGGTATATACTTTACAGATGGCTGAGCGGGCAAAGATTTTTCAGAACGGCGGCAGCCAGGCCGTGCGTTTGCCGAAATCCTGTCGGTTCGAGGACGGACAAGAAGAGGTGATCGCCCGGCGGGTTGGCAAGAAGGTCATTTTGGAACCTGCGGACGGATGGTCCGAGGAATTTCTCGCCTGTCTGGGCGCGTGGAAAGAGGACATTCCGCGACCGGCGCAAAAGTCGATAGCGAAGAAGAGGAACCCGTTCGACCGGTCATGAGGTACCTGCTCGACACCGACAGCGTCAGCTACGCCCTGCGTGGACACGGTGATGTCGCGGACAGGATCAAGACGCGGCGGCCGTCGGAGCTTTGCATGAGCGCCATCACTCTTGCCGAGCTCCGCTTCGGCGCCGATCGGAAGGAGTCGCGAAAATTGCATGGCTTGATCGATGTTCTTGCCGCGGCAATCGAGGTTGCGCCCTTCGACGAAAGCGCTGCCGCCGAGTTCGGCCGGATCGGAAGCGCTCTGGCAGAAAGAGGGACGCCGATCGGAGAGTTCGATATTCTCATCGCTGCTCACGCGGTGGCACTCAGGTGCACGCTTGTCACAAACAACACGCGCCATTTCTCGAAGGTGCCCGGACTGTCATTGGAGAACTGGCTGTGAGGACGTCGAAATAGCTCCTGTCCTTGCTGGCATGTCCTTCGCAATGGAAAGGGGGCCATGCGATCCCCAACCCTGATCCTCGGGCTGTCCGTCGTCGTCACCGGGTGTGGAACCTGGGTCACGGACACGCAGATCAACCCCGCGCCTCGGCCGCTTTTCGCGCGGGGGTATGAGGCGGTCGAGGTCTTCTCGAGCGCTCCCCCTGCGCGCGCCCACGTCGACGTCGCGCTGCTCAAGGTCGACCAGGTGAACGCAATAGACGATCACTTGGGTGAGCTCATGATCCAGCGCCTGCGCGAGCGGGCCGGCGCGATGGGATGCGACGCCGTCTTCATCGGCGCGACGCAGGAACGCGCCCCCGCCGACCTCCTCACCTCCGGCAGCAGGACGATGACGGCGACGTGCATCGTTTACAGCCAGCCCGGTGAGCGCGGCGCAGGTCCGCCGTCCCCCCCGGCCCGGCGAATGTGCGTCGACCGGAAAGACTTCGACGCGCACCGCAACTGCATCCTCCCGATCGCCGCGCGCTAGGCGCTTCGGCGTCTGGTCAGGTGTCGAATCCTGGACAGCGGGGCGACGGAGACCTCGGGATCGCCGGGGTCCGCCATTTGGTATGTGAGTTGCTCCTCCGACGAGCGTGCCACGGTCACTCGCCCTGGGTTGCCTCCTCACCTGCGTCGGACTGACGGCCGTGGCGGCGCCCAACGATGCAACCCTGGCGCGTCCCCTGGAGGAACAAGAGGGACCACGGGTCGTTCTGCCTGCACCGGCGAGTCAGGCGGAAGACCAGCAGGAGCCGCCAGTCGCGGCGCCCGCGTCGGGGCTTCAGACGGGCGATCAGGAGGAGCCTCGAATCGTGCTTCCTGGGCCGGTTCCCGCCGAACCTCCGACGCCGCACCTTGCGCTGGCTGTCGTGTTGCGGATTCCCAGCGGGTTCGGTTTCGACCTCTGTTTTTACCCGCTGGAGAGGCTGAAGCTCGGGGTCGAGCTCTCCAGCGTGCTGTTCGTCTCCGAGGTCGGTGTGTACGCCCGTTACGCCATCGTGCATCAGGGGGTCAACGATCTGGATCTCGGGATCCGCCTGCAGGGACTCGACTCTTTGCTCGGCAATGAAGATCAACCCCCTGATCACGAGCAGGCCGCTCTCGAGCTCGCGTACGAGCACCGCTTCGGCGCCAACCTCTTGGGGATCGATCTGGAGGTGGGCGTGCGACGCGATGGCGTTTGGTTTCCCCACGACCCTTCGGCTGTCACCGGCGGCCTGCGGTTCGGCCATTTCTGGTGAAGCGATGCCAGGCCAGGCGCTAAGGTGCTGGCATGGAGATGGCGTATCGAGAGCGGTGGGAGGCTGAGATCGCGGAGATGCGGCGGTTGCTCGCCGGCCTTGCGATGAAGGAGGAGCGTAAGTGGGGGAAGCCCACCTACACGGTGCATGGGCAGAACATCGTCATCATGCAGGGCTTCAAGGAGTACTTTGGGCTGGGCTTCTTTCAGGGCGCCCTGCTGAAGGACCCCAAGAAGGTGCTGGTGCAGCTCGGTCAGGTGCAGGCCGGGCGGGTGATGAAGTTCACCAGCGTGAAGGACATCAAGGCGAAGGGGGCGACCATCAAGGCCTACGTGCGCGAGGCCATCGCAGTCGAGAGGGCCGGCCTCCGGATGGAGAAGAAGAAGACCTCGGATTTTCCCGTTCCCGAGGAGCTGACGGAGCGGCTCCGAACGGATCCGCGTTTCAGGCGCGCCTTCGAGACGCTGACGCCGGGGCGGCAGAGGAGTTACCTCTACCACTTTGCCGCGGCCAAGCAGTCGGCGACTCGGGTGGCGCGGATCGAAAAGGCGATGCCGGCGATATTCGAAGGGAGAGGGTTCCTGGAGAGGCGCTAGCCTCTTTGTCGCAATGGACATGACATCCGCCGAGAAGCGAACCGCGATCGTGGTGGTCCTCCTGACCTTGGCAGGCTGTGCAGGAACCGAAGCCGCGCTAGGACGGCAGGCCGCCGCAGACCTCCAGTGTTCTCAGGTGGAGATTCGGGTTGCGCAGGAGCCTGACCATATTCGCAGAGGAGTCGCATCTGGATGCGACCTGGAGATCGGGTACATCTCAACTTGGTGGGGTCGATGGGAGATGGACTTTCGAGGCCATCTGAAATGAACACCGTCCTGGTCGTCGGCGCTGCCGGGCGCGTCGGTCGAGCCGTTGTCGCAGAGTTGCTGCGACGCGGGCGATCGGTGCGGGCGCTCGTGCGTCGGCCGCCGCCCACGGCGTTCGGGGCTGGCGTCGAGGTGGTCGTCGGGGATCTGACGGAGCCTGATTCGTTGGCGCCGGCGCTGGCCGGGGTCGAGGCGCTGTTTCTCGTCTGGGCGACGGGGCCGGCCACGGTCTCGGCCGTCGTAGACCGCCTCGCGCGAAGCGTCCGGCGCGTGGTCTTTCTGTCGTCGCCGCACCAGACGCCGCACCCATTCTTCCGGCAGCCCAATCCCATGGCGGCGCTCCACGCCAACATCGAGCGGGAGCTCGCGACGTCGGGGCTTGCGTCGGTGATCCTTCGACCCGGGATGTTCGCGGCGAACACGGTCGCCTGGTGGGCGCCTCAGATTCGCGCGGGCGACGTGGTCCGCTGGCCGTACGGCGCGGTCGAGACGGCGCCGATCGACGAGCGCGACATCGCCGCCGTGGCGGTGCGCGCGCTCACCGAAGCGTCGCTCGTCGGCGGCGACTTCGTCCTCACGGGCCCGGAGGCCCTGAGTCACGCGCGGCAGGTGGAGGTGATCGGCGAGGTGCTCGGCCGGCGCCTGGGGTTCCACGAGCTGACGCCGGACGACTTCAGACGCGAGACGGCCGCCACCTGGCCCCCGTCGGCCGTCGAGATGTTGCTCGCCGCGTGGGGGGCGGCCGTCGGGCATCCCGCGTACGTGACGACGACGGTGGCCGACCTCACCGGCGCGCCCGCACGCTCCTTCCGCGACTGGGTCGCGGAGCACGCCGACAGCTTTCGAACCGCGGGCGGGCAGGGTGCCTGAGCGCGGCGTGACGGCACGCCGACGACAGCCGCGGCGATACGGCATGCTATGAGCGGCGGGGATGCGCTGGAGGGTGATAGCCGCAATCGCCGCCGGTCCGTTGATGGCGTTCGGGCTCTTCGGCGCCGGGCTCGCGCGCGGCTGGTGGCGGATGAATCATCCGAGCCCCGCGCGTTTTTCGGTGTGGGGCGTGGATGTGTCCTGGCATCAGGGTGACATCGATTGGCCCGCGGTCGCACGTCAGCCGCTGATCGCGTTCGCGTACGTCAAGGCCACCGAGGGCGGGGACTGGATCGATCCGCGCTTTCAGAGCAACTGGCAGGGTGCGCGCGCCGCCGGTCTGCGCGTCGGCGCGTATCACTTCTTCACCTTCTGCCGTCCGCCGCTCGAGCAGGCGCGGCAATTCCTCGCGACGCTGCCCCCCGACGCCGACACGCTGCCGCCCGCGGTCGACGTCGAGCTGGGGGGAAACTGCAAAACGGTGCCGACCGCGCGCGAGGTCCAGGACGCGCTCGTGATTTGGCTGGAGGCCGTGGCCCGCGCCACCGGACGCGAGCCGGTCATCTATGCGACCCACGAGGCCTACGATCGGTTTCTGGGCCTGCCCCGCCTTCGGTCCCGACTCTGGATCCGCGATGTCTGGACCGAGCCGCGCCTATCCCCTTCCGACCCGTGGGCGCTGTGGCAATTCGACGCCCGCGCCCAAGTCGCGGGGATATCTGCGTTCGTCGACCTCGACGTCTTTCGCGGAGATCGCATGGCGCTCGAGCATTTCTAGCGAGGCCACGAACCTCCCACCCGACAGCGGTCCGCTGGACCGAGGCCACGACTCAGACGAGGTGGCCCTTTCGAGGCTGAGGCTCTAAGGCAGCGCCGGGCATGATCCGCCGGCGGGAAGCTGCCGGCAGGCGATTGGTGAGCCGACCGTCCCGCCGCTCATGCAGCACTTGTAGCCAGTCATGCAGTCGGTGTCGAGACCGCAGGGGGCGCCGGCGCCGCCGTTGCCGGGAATGCACGAGGTCGTGCTCATCGTGTCGACGCCGTTGGCGTGCGCGGCGCAGGCGGTGGCGTAAGTGTGCCCGTCGCAGCCGCAGACGATCTGTTGCGGGCAGAGCGCACCCCCCGACGACTCGCACTGCCCCTGCTGGTCTCCGGCGCCGCACTGGCCGTTGCCGAAGGCGCAGAACTGTCCGACAGCGCATGTCACGCCGGCGATGCCCCCACACACGTTGCCGGACCCGCCGGCGCCACCGGTAGATCCCGCGTGGCCGCCAGCGCCCGCGCTCCCCCCGGATCCCGCCTGGCCACCGCCGCCCCCTCCGCTGCCGCCGGCTCCGGCATGACCGCCGGTGCCCGCGCTGCCCCCGTGGCCACTCACGCCGGCACCTCCGCCCGCGCCCGCGCCGCCGCTCGCGCCGGCGGCCCCGCTCGCGCCCGCGCCGCCGTGACTGCCGGCCGCGCCTCGTCCGCCGCCGCCTCCTGCCGATCCGCCCGTTCCGGTCGAGGAGCCGCCATCCGATCCGCAAGCGAGGCCAACCACCGCGATCGCGACGGCGAGGAAACAGTTCCGTGCTCGGGTCATGGCGTCCCTCCTAAGCAAGTCGAGGTTGGGACGATATCGCTGTTTGCGCCCAACGTCGATCGCCGGCCGCCGCTCGCCGTCCTAGGCCTTCTTGAGCGATGCGGTCTCGAGCCACCATGGATGCTGCGCAGTCCCGTCGAAGGCCTGGGAGGTCTTGTACCTCTCGTACTCGCCCGCGCCGGCCACCGGAGCGGTGAGCGCGAGCAGCGCTTGGCGGTCGGCGTCGCTCATTGGCTTCGAGCGGTAGGCGGCGTCGATTCCTTGCATCAGGATCCCCAGCGTGTCGCAGCCGGTGATCACCACCGAGGTCGGCAGGCTCATCGCGTACTGGAGGCACTGGGTGGGGGTGATGGTCCGGTCGGCCAAGGGGGCGCTCTTGAAGAAGAGCCCGGAGCCGAGCGGCTTCATGCCCAGCGCGCCGATGTTGCGTTTCGTCAGCTCGGGGAGCACCCGGGTGGTGAAGCTGTCGTAGTGGGCGTCCATCACGTTGATCGGCATCTGCACGGTGTCGAACGTGAACCCGTGCGCGTCGGCGGCCGCCAGCATCTTCAGGTGGATCTCCGGGCTCTTGTGGCCCGTAAAGCCGATGAAGCGGAGCTTGCCGGCCTGGCGGGCGGCGACCAAGGCCGCGACGGCGCCGTCGGATCCGAACACCCGGCCGGGATCGGACATCCGGATGACCTCGTGGATCTGCACCAGATCGATCGCGTCGGTGCCGAAGTCGCGCAGGCACTGATCGATCTGCGCGGCAGCGGCCTGTTTCGTGCGGCCGTCGATCTTGGTCATCAGGAAGGCGCGCTTTCGATAGCCGTCCTTGAGGGCGTGGCCCATCCAGACCTGGCTCCGGCCGTCGTTGTAGTCCCAGCAGTTGTCCATGAAGGTCACGCCGTGATCGATCGCGGTGCGGACGATCTGGATGGCGGACTTTTCGTCCTTGGCGAGGCCGATGTGGAAGCCGCCCAGGCCCAGCAGCGAGACCTCGACGCCCGTCTTCCCCAGCTTGCGCATCGGGATCTTGCCGCCGGCCGGGAGCTTCACGTCCTGCGGCCGGGGCGCACCTGGTTGCGGCTTCTTGGGGACCTCGGCGGCCGCCGACCGCCGCCAGCCGAGCGCGGCCGCCGCAGCCGCGCCGGCGCCGACCGCGATGAATTCTCTCCGCCCCGTCCGTCGTTTCTGTTCAGACATGATTGCCCCCGGCGCCTGGCGCCGCCAGACAAGCTCGGTCCGGCGGCAGCACCGTCAAGGCCGCCGCTGGCAAATTCTGTGATGCCTGCCGGGGTTGCGGCGCGAGATCTTCAGGAACCGATTCTGGGAGCGGCTCATGGTGAACGTCGGGATCGTCCTGGTGTTCGGGGCGTTCTATTTGAGGTTCCTGAAGCATCAATGAGACGGGTGCGGGTGCCGTGGCGGCCGGTTAAGCTCGGTGCGTGCCCCGGACGATCTCGTCGGCCCAAACCTTCCTGATGAAGTTCGTGCTCCCGTTCCTCTGGATCGGCGGATTCGGCTTCGGAGCCGCCGTGTTCTTTCGAACCGGCGACGCCTTTGGCCATCGTCTGCCGCCACCAGAAATCATGCGGTGGGTCTTCCTGTCGGTCCTCCTCAGCGGGATCATCTCCATCTACCGGTGGTGCCTGCCGCTCGTGCAGGTCGTGATGACCGACAGGGAGCTGCGGATTTCGAACTATCGCCGCGAGATCGTCGTCCCGCTGAGCGACGTCGACAAGGTCACGGAGAATCGGTGGATCGGCAACTACCCGGTGGCGGTCCGGTTCGCCCGCCGGACCGACTTCGGCCACAGCATCGTGTTCATGCCAGAGGCTCGCTCGTTCGCTTTCTTTTCGTCGCATCCGATCGTCGCCGAGCTCCGGACCGCGATTGAAGCCGCGAAACGAGGGCCAACCGGGCGGTGATCCCTTCGATGCCATATGATGGCGACATGTCATCCTCATGAAATTTCGTCTGGTCATCCACATTCCGGCGGAGGCCGGCCTCGAGCGCGGCGCTCTCATGAAGCTGGAGGCCGCGATCGTTCGCGCGTTTGCCCCGCAGTACTCGGTTCACGGCCGCGATCTGGGACCCAGCCACCTGATCTTGACCATTGACTCCGATGATCCCGATGCGACGTGGGCGACGGCAAAGAGCGCAGTTCCTGAGCCAACCCTCTCGAAGACGTATGTGTTCTACACGCTGATCGATGGACCGAAGGGTCGCGGAAGCGAGCATTGGCTTTGGCCGCCGCTGGATGGCGACGTTCCCCCACTTCGCGACTGACACTGGATTGGGCAACACTGCCGGCATGTTGAAGCGCGCCGCGGCCAGCGGCCTCCTCGCCCTGCTGGCGGGGTGCGACGGGTCGCCGTTGCCGGAGGCGGTCACGGTGCCCGGGGACTTGCGGTCGATGCCGTGGCCGTCGGACGTGCTGCTGGGGAGTGACGGGCGCCTGGCGGTCGCGCCGCCGTTTCCGTTCCCCGCGGAGGATCCGTCCGCGACGTTGCTGGCGCAGGCGCTCTCGGCGCTGGACGGGTTCGGGACGGTGACGGCGGTGTTCTTTCCGGTCAGCACGGACGTCACCGTGGATGCGGGCGCGGCGGCGGCGATCGTCGATCTGGAGGGGAGTGAGCCGCCGCGCGCGTTTCCGCTGCTCTATCGCGCGGCGACCCGCCAGCTGGTGGCGGTGGCGCCGCCGGGGACGGTCCTGCGCGAGCACCACCGCTACGGCTGCGTCGTCAGCGGCGGCGTGCACGACAGCGCGGGGCGGGCGCTGCGCCCGTCGCAGGGGATGGCGGCTCTCCTGGCCGGCGGCCCGACCGCGCCGGCGGCCTATCGGATGCTGGCGGCCAAGCTGGGCACGTCCGGCGCAACAGGCGCAACTCCAGAGGCGGCGACGGCGTTCACCACCCAGACCGTGTCCGCCTGGGTGACGAAGGCGCTCGCCGACGTCGCGGCGATGCCGCTCGTCGCCACGCCGACGCGGACGTTTGCGCCCGGCCCCGCGCTCGACGAGCTCTTCGGCGGTCCGGTCACCACCGCGCGCCCAGGGTTGCCCCCCTCCGGCGGCGTCCTGCACGAGCACGTCGGGCTGGTGGTGGAGGGGACCTTCGCGTCGCCCGACTACCTGTCGGCGACGCCGGGGCAGATGGGGATGTTCGACGACAGCATGACCGTGAAGTCGGTCGACGCCGTGCCGTTCATGCTGATCCTCCCGAGCGGCGTGCCGGCAGCCGCGCCGGTGGCGATCTTCCAGCACGGGATCGACGGCGATCGGTCGACGATGCTGCTGGTGGCCGACGACTACACCGCGCGCGGCTACGCCGTGCTGGGGATCGACGCGCCCTTTCACGGCAGCCGCCAGGCCGGCGCGGTCGATCTGGTCAACAACATCAGTGGCGCCAACATCCCCGACGGCATCGGCGATCCGGGCGGCTTCCCGGTGGCGACGTTCTTCGACTTCTTCGGGGACGCGTCGCTGGGGATCGCGGCGGTCGATCCCCGCGTCATGCGCGACAACCTCCGGCAGGCGACCGTCGATCTGATGGCGACGGTGCGCCTGGCGACCTCGGGCGACTGGTCGATGGTGCTGGGCGTCGCGCTCGGCGGCGCGGCGCCGATCTACACCGGGGCGTCGTTCGGCGGAATCCTGGGGGCCAGCCTGATCGCGGTCGATCCCCTGGTGCAGGCGGGCGTGCTGGCCAGCGCCGGGGGGGGCCTCTTCGTCGACATGTTCGGAAACTCGGCGACGCTGAGCGGCCTGGTCCTCTCGCTCATCGGCGGCAGCTACGATCACAGCATCACCGTCGACCAGCCCGACACCGATCCGGTCCGGGCCCAGCTGTCGTTGAACTTGCTCCAGACCGTGCTCGAACCGGGCGACGGCCTGGCGCTCAGCGGGGCCACCGCGCCCGGCAAGAGCCTGCTGTTCCTTGAGTCCTTCAACGACGAGGTCGTGCCCAACCATGCGACGGAGGCGCTGGCGGCGGCCTGGGGCGCGAGCCAGGTGTCGATCCCCGGCTCACCGGCGACGCGCGTCGTGTCGCTGCCGGCGGTCTGGCCGCCGTTCGTGGGGAGCCCGCTGCGCGCGCTCGTGCAGCTCAACCCCGCCTCTCACACGACGTTCACGCTGCAGCAGGACAGCCGAATTTACGAAGACGGCTCGCCGCCGTTCGTCAAGCTCGCGGCGCCGACGATGGTCGACAACCCGATCGAGACGGCGCACCGCCTGGCGCTCGATTTCATGGACAGCTTCCGGATGGGCGCGCCCAGCGTCGGGCCTTAAGCGTAGGTCGTCGGGGCTTCGGCGAGGCCCTGCTTCATCTCCTCGCTGGGATCGAGGCGCAGCGCCTCACGCTCGAGGGCGTCGGCCTCCGGGCCCCGGCCGGCGGCGCGCAGACATCCGCTCAGCAAGGCGGCCGCGTCTCGAAATTGCTGCGCCATCATCGTCTTCAGGGGCGCCAGCATCTCGGGCGGAATCTCCACGTCGGGGGGCGGCTCGGACATACGGTGGTGGTTGGCCAGCTCGCGCAGCGGATCGGCGTAGAGGCGACCGATGTCCGCCCAGCGCTTGCGCTCGCCGAGCAGACCGACCAGATGGTGCGCGCACCCGGCGACGATGGGCACCGCCGGGTCGTCCTTGACCCTGTCGTACCAGGCGACGGTCCGATCGTCTTCGCCGAGGAGGCCATTGAGCACCATCCAGTCGAGGCGCGTGACGGCGTCCGCGCCCGCCGCGAGGGCGGCGGCCGTCTGGTCGCGGACGCGCGTGAATCGCTCGCGCGCCGGCGGGTGCGCGGCGATCAGCGTCGCGATCTCCGAGGCCATGAACGAGAGCCGCACGCCCGTCATCCCCGGATCGACTCCGGCGATGTTGTGCCAGAGCCACTCGAACTCGTCGGTCGCCTCGTCGTTGAGCCCGGCCGCCAGCATCCCCTTGGCCAGCATGAGCCGGCCGTTCATGTCGTGCTCGGGATCGGTCACCGCCCGGCGCAGCCAATCGAGGTCGGTCTCCCCGCGTTCGAGGCCGCGCAGCCACTCGAGGAGCCCGCGTGGATCGCGGTACCCGACGACGCGGTCCTTTTCCTGGCCGTCCTTGAACGCGATGAGTGTCGGCATGGCGCGGATCTCGAGTCTCCGCGCGAGGTCAGCCTCGGCGTCGACGTCGACCTGGACCGCGAGCGCGTGGTCGTCGAACCAGCGGATGACGTCCGCGTGGCGCCAAGTGACCTTGTCCATCTGCTTGCACGGGCCGCACCACTCGGCGGTGGCGTCGACGATCAGCCAGAGCCCCTTCGCCTTGGCCCGCTCTCCAGCGCCGGCGAATCCATCTGACTGAAACAGCGGCAGCGTCGTCATGGCGCGGAAGTCTAGCCGGTCGGAGCGTCCACTGAGATGAGCGCGGACGCCCCGTCCTGTCGTATCATCCTCGACGTTCGGCCAGGCAGCACTGTCCACGATCCAGGAAATTCCCGATGGGCCTCTTCGCAAAGATCTTCGGTTCCAAACAGTCCGCCCACCACGGCGGCGCCGGCGACGTCATGCCAGCGGCAGCGGGGTGGGCCTTCATCGAATCGCTCTTCGCCGAGCTCTACCCGGGCCAGACCCCGAGGCACGCCGCGCCGGCCGTCGCGCCCCAGCACGATCTCCGGATCGGCCGCGCGTCGGTCGAGGGGACGCACGTCTACGACGCGGGGAACGCCTGGCATTACGTCACCCTCGGCCTGACCGAGCTCTACGACCAATCAGATGCCAGCGCGGGGCCGAACGGCATCCGCTGTGAGCTGTCGATGCGCGTCGCCAAGCACGACGCGACCGAGCCGCCGCTCTGGCCGGTGGCCTTCCTCGGCAAGATCGCCTCCCACGTCAGCCAGGGCGCGGTCATGGCACAAGGCGTGTCGTTCCGAACCGGCCCGATCCCCGGGTCGCCCCCTGAGGCCGGGCTCGAAGGCGCGGTTGCCCTCCTCGATCCATCGATCGAACCGCGCCCGGGTCCCTTCGGAAAGGTTGGCGTGATCCTCCTCGTCGGCCTCACCGGTCGCCAACTCGACGAGATCAAGCAGGGCGGCAGCGCCAAGCTGATCGCCGCTGTCGCCGCCGAACCGGCCAAACAGATCACCTCGCCGAGCTAACAGGCTCGTTCAGTTGGTTGTCGCGTTCTGGCGCCAGACGGTGACGGGGTTCGTCCAGCCGTTGCAGGCCTTGAAGCCGTCTGCCTGGTGGGGCGCTTCGGCCGCCTGGCAGGACGGCTTGCATTGAGCGTACTGGCTGCCGAACGGATCGACGTACGGTGGGTTCACCTGATTCGAGCCGAGGCGACCGGCGGGCGGGTTGACCTTGATCTGGGGACCCGCGCAGTAATACATGGGGTCGGCGGCCGGGTTGGTTCCGTGCGCGCCCGGCGTGAAGACGTTGCCGAAGAAGGTGGCTTCCTGGTTGGGATAGTTGGGATCCTGTCCCCACCCGACGTTGGGATTCGGTGAAACGATCCAGAGTGGAACGTGAATGCCCGTCGTGTTGACGCTGGCGAGGAGGCAGGAGGAGACGTTCTCCTGGCAGGCCTGGTCGCAGGCGCCGTTTTGCCACCGGGGCGCCATCCCCAGCGCCCCCGGGAAGGTGTAGCTGGTTCCGTTCTGATCCTGTTTGACGATCGACGCGCCCAACGGCAAGGCGCAGTGGACGATGTAAGCGATCTCCGTTCGACCGGGCGTGGTCGTCATGAGGCCGTTGAAGCTCTGAAGGCCGTTGACGGTGGAGAGCCCGTTGACGGTGGAGAGTCCGTTGACGGTGGAGAGCCCGTTGACGGTGGAGAGTCCGTTGGTCGTGACCAGGTCCGACACCGATTCGGTCACCCCCGTGTCGCCTTCCATCTCACCGCACCCGACAAGGGGTAGAGCGAGTGACGAGGCGAGGGACAACGAAATCAAAGTGGAGTGCTTGCGCGACCTTCCGGTGATCATCACTTCTATTGCTTTGCAACAAGTGGGCTAGAATACAGAATAATGCGAGTCAATAAATCCGCCCACTTGCGGTCTGGCGGGCGGCCGTTCTGTTGACTCCGAGGTGTCGGACGTTGTTCCGGGGGCAACAGACCGGCCTGCGCCGCCGTCCTCCCGCGACGCTCGATGGCGTGGAGGTCAGGCCCGGGTGTCGACGCCGAGCCCGGGCTCGTCGCTCAGCTGAACGCGCGGGCCGTCGACGCGCCAGCCGCCGGTGAACGGATCGTCGGCCAGCAGGAAGGCGGTGTCGAGGTCGACCCAGTCGACGCCTCCCAGCGCGGCGACGACGTGCGCCATCGCGAGCAGGCCGACGCGCGTCTCGACCATGGCGCCGGCCATGAGCCCGAGGCCCTCGGCGCGCGCGCGGCGTCCGAGCGCCAGCGCCGCCAGCGGACCGCCCAGCTTCGCGAGCTTCAAGTTCACCGCGCTGCTCGCCCGCGCGGTCAGCAGGCGGTCGAGGTCGGCCGGGCCGCGGAACGACTCGTCGGCGACCACGGGGACGGAAGCGCGCGCGGTGACCTCGGCCATCCCGGCGAGATCGTCCGCGGCGCACGGCTGCTCGTAGCATTCGATCGTCAGGCCGTCGCCGAGCGCCGTGTCGAGCAGCGCGAGCGCCTCGCGTGCCGCGAACCCGGCGTTGGCGTCGAGGCGAAACCGCGCGCCCGGAACGGCGGCGGCCACCGCGCGCAGCGAGGCGCAGTCGGCCCGCCAGTCGCGCCCGACCTTGACCTTGAAGCAGGTGAACCCGGCGCGTGCGTGACGGGTCGCCGCGGCCGCCATGCGTTCGGGATCGGAGATCGACAGCGTGATGTCGGTGACCAGCGCCGGCGCCCCCGCGCCGCCGAGCGCGCGCCAGAGCGGCGTCCCCTGCAGCCGCGCCGCCGCGTCGACGATCGCCGACTCGACGCCGGCGCGCGCGACGTCGCTGGTGGGGAACCGCCCCGCGAGGAGACGGTCGAGATCCTCCGACTTGCCGAGGAGGGCACCGCCCAGGCCGGTCGCCGCCGTCGCGATCAGCCGCAGCAGCTCGGGCTGGTCCTCGCGGGTGACCGGCGGCAACGCGGCGCTCTCGCCGAGGCCGGTCGCGCGCCGGCCGTGCCCGTCCTCGAGGGTGGCCCGCACCAGCGCGGCCCGCGTGGCGTCCATCTGTCCCGAGGCGATCACGAACGGCTCCCGCAGCGGGATCGACAGCGGCGCAACGGTGAGGTCGACGATCGAGACGCCCGGCCCGAACAACATCCGGCGAATCCTATCGCGCCCTGTTGCGTTCCGCAGGAGGCCTTCGGCTATTCTTGGCCTGCACGGGGAACCGGGATGGACCTGAAGATCAGACGGGCGACAGAGTCGGATCTGCCCGGCATCCTGCGGATGTACGGCCAGCCTGGGCTGAGCGATGGGGCGGTCCTCTCCGTCGAGGCGGCGGCCAAGGTGCTCCGACGGATCGAGACCTATCCCGACTATCATGTCTTCGTGGCGACGGCGGGAGGCTCCCTCGTCGGAACCTTCGCGCTCCTCATCATGGACAACCTCGCGCACCTGGGGGCGCCCTCCGCCGTGGTCGAGGACGTCTGCGTGAACCAGGGACACCGGGGGAGCGGCATCGGCCGCGCGATGATGGAGTTCGCGATGAAGACGGCGGCGGCGCGGGGCTGTTACAAATTGACGCTCTCGAGCAACATCGCCCGGGCGAACGCGCACGCATTCTACCGTTCGCTCGGCTTCGAGCAGCACGGGCTGAGTTTTCGCATGAGCCTCGGGCCACCGCCGTGGGCAACGTGAACACGCGCCTCACCGGTTCGGAGCTGCGCCAGCTCGCGCTTCGCGAGGGCGGATCGCAACGTCGTTATCTTGCGTTGTTGATTCGGGCTGTCCGCGCGGGAGACGCGGACGCGTCGGTGGATTTCGCCGTCCTCCAGCAGGAAGGATATCGGGACGAGCGCGGGCGGGTTCTGGTCCGCGCGAATCCGAAGGCGGCGGCGCGAGCTTTTCTAGAGGCGGCATCGGCCGGCACCAGATCGGCTTTCCATTCGCTCGGCTACTGTTTCGACGTTGGTGTCGGGGTTCGGCGCAACAGCCGGCTCGCGATGCGGTGGTACCTCCGCGCCTGGCGCAACCGCGGAGAGACGGCGGCGGCCAACATCGCGATGATGTACCGGGATCGCGGCCTGCTGGCTCGCGCATTCACCTGGTGGAAGAAAGCTATGGAGGCCGGTGTCCACGAAGAAGCCGTCGAGGTGGGCTACAGCTACCAGTACGGAATCGGCGTTCGACGGAACGCCGGCAAGGCGATCGCCTGCTACCGGCTGGCGATTCGATCTAGCAACATCGGCGAGTTCTGGCGCGAGGCGGCGATGTACCACCTGGCTGTTCTCCATCTCGACGGCCTGCCGCCGAAACGGGCGAACGCCGTGACGCTCCTCGAACGGGCGTCGATCGACCAAGACTACCCCGAGGCGATGAAGCTCCTGGCGCAGCTTCGTGAGCGGCAACGGCTGGTTCCCTGCCGATGTCGCCGAGACACTGTGAGGAGCCTACCGGGAAAGGCCTCGTGCGACCTTCATCCGAGTCGATGAGGAGCGCGAGCCGTTTCTACTCTTGCTGCCTGCCGCGTCAGCCGCGCAACGTTCGATCGAAGAAGGCGAGCGTGCGCTGCCAGGCGAGCTTGGCGGCGGGCGGATCGTAGCGGGGGGTGGTGTCGTTGTTGAAGCCGTGCTCGGTGTGGGGATACGTGAACGCTTCGTACTTCACGTGCGCCGCCTTGAGCGCCGCCTCGTACGGCGGCCAGGTGGCGTTGATGCGGTCGTCGTTGCTGGCGAAGTGCAGCTGCAGCGCGGCCTTGATCGCCTTGACCTGGTCGGGCGGTGGCGCGCTTCCGTAGAAGGGGACGGCGGCGGCGAGATCTGGCAGACGCGTGGCGAGGAAGTTGGCGATGCCGCCGCCGTAGCAGAAGCCGACCACGCCCAGCTTGCCGTTGCTGCCGGGGCGGGTGCGGGCGAAGCCGGCCGCGGCCACGAAGTCCTCGCGCGTCTTCGACTGGTCCAACTTGGCGAAGAGCGCGCGCGCCTGGTCCTCGTCGCCCGGGTATCCGCCCAGCGGGAAGAGCGCGTCGGGCGCGAAGGCGACGAAGCCCTCCAGGGCCAGCCGGCGCGTGATGTCCTCGATGTGCGGGTTCAGCCCCCGGTTCTCGTGGGCGACGAGGATCGTCGGCAAGGCGCCGGCGTGCTTGCCGCTGGGCGCCGGGTGGACCAGGTATCCGCGCGCCTTTCCGTAGCCGTGCGGCGACGGAAACTCGAGCTTCTCCGCCTTGAGGCGCTTGTCGTCCGGCGGCACCTGCTGGGCCTCGGCGAATCGCGGGGAGAGCGCCTCGAGAAATCCGGCCGCGGTCACGCCGCCCACCGCGAACTTGGCGGCGCCCTCCAGAAAGCCCCGCCGGTCGATCACGTTGTGAACGTACTCGTCGAAGAGCTTCAACACCTCCGGCGGGAAGTCGCCGGCCCTGGTGAACGGTTTGTCGTTGGTCATGTGGGCTCCCGAAGGAAGGTCCTTCCGCTGCTCGCCGGCGTCAAGGGCCGAGATCACAACGCCCAGGTTTGACTTTCGGCGGGCCGCTCATCAGAACGTCAGGATGAAGCTCTACTTCGCCTCGAGCGCCTGCTCCCTCTCGCCGCACATCGCGCTCCGCGAG
The DNA here is from genome assembly GCA_963819375.1 of uncultured Pseudomonadota bacterium. Taxonomy (GTDB): domain Bacteria; phylum Myxococcota_A; class Polyangia; order Fen-1088; family Fen-1088; genus JADGRB01. Next base: position 281,473 of record CAWFVU010000004.1, read on the forward strand.
AGCGGGCTCCCCTTCGAGCTGGAGCGGGTCGATTCTGAAGACCAAGCGGACGGCGTCGGGCGAGGATTTCCTGGCGGTGAACCCGAAGGGCTACGTTCCGGCGCTCCGGCTCGACGACCGGCAGGTCCTCACGGAGGGCGCGGTGATCGTGCAGTGGATCGCGGACCAGCGGCCGGAGAGCGGGCTGATTCCGCCCGCCGGCACGATGGCGCGCTACCGGGTGCAGGAGTGGCTGCACTACATCGCGACCGAGCTGCACAAGGGCTTCGCCCCGCTCTACAGCAAGATCACGCCCGAGGAGGTCAAGGCGGCCGTGCGGGAGAAGTTGGCGGCGCGGTTCGCGTTTCTCGCCGCGGCGGTCGAGACGCACCCCTACCTGATGGGGGAGACCTTCACGGTCGCGGACGGGTACGCCTTCTATACGCTGCGGAGCTGGAAGCGCACGGTGAGGCCCGAGCTGCCGTCGCCGGCTCTGCAGCCCTACTTCGCGCGCATTCTGGCGCGTCCCGCGGTGATCGCCGCGCTCGACGCCGAGCGAGACGCCTGACGTCGCGCGGAGGGGCGCGTCGCCGCCGTCAGTCTTTGAGGACACCCGAGGCGCGCGCCGTGAACGTGGCGATGTAGTCCATCAGCGCGGGCGACAGGCAGTCGTAGGGGGGCAGGCCCATCTCCGTGAGGCGGCCGCGGATCGCACCCATCTTCTCGGGGCGCGTTCCCGATTCGATGATCGACGAAACGAAAGCCGCGAACGACGGCGGGGCCCAGCCCTGTTCTTTCGACAGCTCCGTGTGAATGAAGACCAGCCCGGTGAACGGGTGGTTCGGTCGTTCGACCGGTCCCTGCATGTGCACGCCGCACCCGGTGCAGGCCTGCCGGAGGATCAGCGCGGTCGGCGGAACGGCGAGCTTCAGCTTGTCGCCGTTCTGCGTGACCTGGACGTTCGCGCGCGGCGCGACCGCCACCTGCGAGAACAGCGCCCCCTTCGGTTTCCAGCACTGCGTGCAGCCGCAGACGTGGTTGTGGGCGCACTGCGTGGTCACCTTCACCTCCACGGGGCGGTCGGTGCAGTGACAGCGGAGCGTGCCGCCGGTGAAGTCCTTGGCGGCCGGTTTCAATCCGCCGTCAACCGCAGGGTGAATCAGGATCTCGGCCATGACACGCCTCCCTTTCGGCCCGGGCGCAGAAGCCGCGCACCCGCATGCAAGCCTGAGCCCGCGATCGCGGTTCGGCAAGGGGCGATCTCAGCAGTATCCTCAGCTCGGTCGTGGACTCGGGTCATCGTGAGAGCGCCGAACGCGTTCGGTCACTAATCGAGCGGGGGCAATGCGACCCGTCGCTGTTTCGCGAGGCGCTGACACGCGTTCCAGCTGTCGCGCGTGACGCCTGGGTCGATCAGGTCTTCGGCCTCGGCGCTCCTCCCGAGGATGGACCCGAGCTCCCGGTGGGCTGCGTGCCCTACCTTCCCTGTTCCGTCGACGCTCTGCTGCGCCTGGTGGAGCACGCGCCGGTGCGCGCGTCTGATCCGTTCGTCGACATCGGCGCCGGCGTGGGACGTGCCGCGGCGCTGGTGCACATCCTTACCGGGGCGCCTGCGATTGGCGTCGAGATCCAGCCGACGCTCGTTTCGGCGGCCCGTGAGCTCGCCGAGCGCCTCCGTCTGTCGAGCGTGTCGTTTGTCGAGGCCGACGCGGGTCAGTCAACCGACGCTTGGGCGCTCGGGGCAGTGTTCCTGCTCTATTGCCCGTTCAGCGGCGACCGTCTCGCCACCGTGCTGGCCAATCTCAAGCCCGTCGCCCGCGCCCGACCGATCCGCGTCTGCTGCGTCGACCTTCCGTTGCCCCCGTGCCCCTGGCTCGAACAAACGCCCCCGCCGTCTCTCGATCTCACCATCTACCGAAGCACTTTGACTGACTAGTCAGGAACGCCTGTTTCGATCCCTGCGGTATACTGTAAGGCATGAGCGCGGCACCGAAGTTACCTCCACCTGGCTTCGACGAGATGTCCGCCGAGGAGCAGCTGGATTACGTCAACGGCCTCTGGGGACGGATGCTTGCACATCCCGAGGCGCTTCCGGTTCCTGACTGGCACCAAAAGATCCTTGCCGAGCGTCTCGCCGAGTACCAAGCCGGAAAGGCCGGCGCCGGTCGTCCGTGGTCGGAGGTTCGACGGGATCTCCGGGCCGAGCTCGACAAAGTTCGGTAATGAGGTCGCTCATCCTCCTGCCGCGAGCGGAGGTCGATCTCTTTGATGCAGCTATCTGGTACGAGACCGAGCGCGAAGGTCTCGGACGGGCGTTCGAGGCTGATTTCGATCAAGTTGTAACGCGCGTCCAAACGTCGCCGCACCAGTTTCCCGAGGTGGAGCCGGATGTGCGCCGAGCGATGCTTGGCCGGTTCCCGTACGGGATCTTTTTCTTGCTCGGAGTCGACGCGGTCACGATATTCGCTGTTCTTCATCTGCATCGAGATCCCGTGGCGTGGCGAGATCGCAAATGAAAGACGTGCGCCACCTCCCGGTCCGTGTGAGATCAATCCGAAGCGACTAAGGCGCGCTCCGGCCGACGAGCTCGGTTTCGAGCGCGCGGGTCAACCAGGCCTGAAATTGCTCGTCGCTCCAGCCGCGGCCACGGACCAACATGTCGTAGTGGACGGGATCGTTCAGGACCCAGACGACGTCCGCCGCGGCGGTCTCGTCGAGGCCGGGGCGTAGGCGCGACCGGGCTTTGACGTCGGCGACGATGGTCTCGGCCCCCCGCCGGCGTTCGGCATTCACCTCGATCCAGAGCTCCTGGACGGCCGGATCCGACCGCGCGCCTTCGCGGATCGCCTCGTAGACGCGGGCCATCTGATGGAAGAGTGAGGTGACCAGGCCGGCATAACCGGCGAGGTAGCCATGCACCGTCGGGCGGGCGCGAATCTCCACGCTGCGGGGACGTTCGACGAGCGGCATGGCGACGTTCGGGGCCCCCGCCGCTCGGCCAAAAGCGGCGCGGAAGGCCGCCCGCAAGAGCGCCGGTTTCCCGCCCACGGAGCTGAACAGGGTCGCGCGGCTCACCCCCGCCGCCGCCGCGACGGCGTCGAGGGAGACGGCGCCATAGCCCTTCTGGGAAAAGAGCTCGGTGGCTGCGTCGACGATCGCCCGCGTCGTGGCCTCGGCCTGCTGGGCGCGCAGCGAAGACTGATAAGGGCGCTTGACAGGTCGCCTCATTGGGTAGACTGTGAGTCTAATGAATATGCCATCAGTACATCTAATTATATTCCGCCCCCTGCTCGAGGGGCGCGGCCCGTGATTCTAGTGGCAGGGGGAACCGGACGGCTAGGACGGATCGTCGTCGAGCGGCTGCTCTCCGCCGGTGAGCAGGTGCGGGTCCTGTCACGTCGGTCCGGGGCCTCCGACAAGACGCCGGCCGCCGGCGCCCTCGACTTCATGGTGGGCGACGTCCGCGATCGCCAGGCGGTGGCCCGAGCGGTGGCCGGCGCGCGCGTCGTGATCTCCGCGGTGAGCGCCTTCGGGATGAAGGGTGTGACCCCGCGCGAGGTGGACCTGCAAGGGAACCTCAACTTGATCGCCGCGGCCGAGTCGACGGCGGGCGTCGAGCGATTCGTCCTGGTCTCGGTCCGGGGAGCGTCGGCCCAACATCCGATGGAGCTCGCGCGCATGAAGTACGGCGCCGAGCAGAGACTGAGGGAGAGCAGGCTCGCCTGGGCGATCTGCGACCGACCACCTTCACCGAAACGTTTCAACAGATCCTGTGCGCGCCGCTGCTGGCGAAAGGGCGGACGGCCGTCTTCGGTGCCGCATCCAATCCGGTGAACTTCGTCTCGGCCGAGGACGTCGCCCGATTCGTGGAGCTCGCCGCGCTCACCGACCAGCTCCAGGGGGCGGTCACCGACCTCGGGGGACCCCAGAACCTCTCGCTGGTCCAGTTCGTGGAGACCTTCGCCGCCGCCCTCGGGGTGGCGAGCGCCATCCGACACATCCCGCGCGCGATCCTGCGGCTGCTCTCGCTGCTGGCGCGCCCCTTCAACCGGACCTTCGCCCGCATGGCCCGCGCGGGCGTCCTCATGGATACGACCGACATGGCCTTCGACGCGACGGAGCTGTCGCGACGATACCCGCACATTCACTTCACGACGGCGTCCGAGGCGGCGCTGCGAGACTACGGCCGGCTCGCGCCGGGAAAGGCCTGACACCATGAACATCCCTCTTCTCCTCTTCGGTGCCTTCGTGCTCCTGGCGGCCTTCAACGCCGGGACGATGACGACCCTGCAGTTGCAGCACTACAGCCTCTACCCCCGGGTCGGGCGTGACGCCTTCGTCGACTACATCCGCGCCAACAACAAGGCGGCGTTCGTCCCGGCGATCCTCCCGGCGATGTTGCTCCTCTTCACCTCCGTCGGATTGATGATCCGCCGGCCGCCCTTCATGACCACCGGCGCTGCGGTCCTGGTTCTCGGCCTGAACATCGCGCAGCTCGTCTCCTCGATCGGCTGGCAACGCAGACTCCAGGCCGAGATGGCGGAGACGGGATTCGACGTGCGGAAAACGCAGCTCCTCGTGGCGACCAACTGGATCCGCACCATCGCCTTCCTCGTCCAGGCGGCGCTGGCGACGCAAATCCTGCTGAGCGCGCTCGGTTCTTTGGTCTCGCGTATCGTGTCCGTCGTCTCGTCCCGCTGGTCCAGTCGAGAAAGGTCCCAATGAAGATGTCATCGTCCGCTGTTCTGGCTTCGTTGATCACCGCTGGCATGATCTTGGCGACGAGCGGCCGGGCGGCCGCCGGCGCGCGCCCCGCCTGCCCGCTGTTGTCGCTCGAGGAGGTCCGCGTCCTGGTCGGCGCTCCCGTCTCCGTGTTCATGCCCGACCTGTCGACGCCCGCCACACGGGGCGATACGACGTCCGCGACCTGCACCTATGTCGCGCTGGACGCCGCCGGCCATCCCGCGAAGGGGCGCAGTGCCAAGTTCACCCTCATCTGGGCCCCGAAGGCCAAGCTTTCTGAGACCAACGATTTCTACACGAAGCGGCACATCGAGGCCCCCGCCATCAAGGGCGACGTCCTGGTCTTGGCCTGGGTCGGGAACGTCTCCAACGGAAAAGCCGGCGACTGGGCGGCCAGCCAGAAGCTGCTCGCCGCCGTTCTTCAGAAGCTCTAGGCGAACCGCGCGAGGCCGCGGCTACTGCACGTGCACCCGCGACTCGATCCGGCGGTCGGGGACCAGCCACATGAGCGCGACGAAGATGTAGAGCCCGAGTGCGATCCAGCACCGGACGAACGAGAGCGGAATCGCCAGGGCGTACAGCACCGTGGAGGTGCGCCCCTTCGTGTCGCTGCCGACGGCGGCTGCGAGCTCCGAGGACGCTCCCTCCTCGGCCACGATCACGCGCACGAGAATGAAGTACGCGATCGAGGCCAGCAGCAGCACGACGCCGTAGATGGCGGTGGGGACGGGGCGGAATCCGTTGTCGCCCATCCAGCCGGTCACGAACGGGATGAGCGACAGCCAGAAGAGCAGGTGCAGGTTGGCCCACAGAACGCCGCCGGTGACCCGCTTGGTCGCGTGCAGCAAGTGGTGGTGGTTGCTCCAGTAGATGCCGAGGATGACGTAGCTCAGCACGTAGGTGAGAAACACCGGGAGAACGGGTCGCAGCGCCTCCAAGGTGGCCTCGTGCGGCACCTTCAGCTCGAGGATCATGATTGTGATCAGGATGGCGATGACGCCGTCGCTGAAGGCCTCGAGTCGTCCCGTGCTCATTCCGTCCAATCCACCACATTCCCGCCCACATTCCAAAGACCGCCGCCCATCGTCGCGGGGCGTGGCAAAGTTTACCCATGGCGAAGTCGCCAGCGCGAGCCCATCAGGCAGATTCAGAGTCGGTCTATTCCGCGCCGGCCTGGTTCCACCGGTTGGCCGTTCGACGGGTCATCGCCGCGTCGCTCACCGCGGGTCTTGCGTGGGTGACCTCTCCGCTGTGGCTCGGGTATTTGCCGGACTCGCTCCTTTACGTCGGGGAGCTTCGCGAGGCCCGCGGGGTGATCGACCGGATCGATCAGTTCCACCAAGCCAAGGGCATCTTCCCGGCGGATCTCTGCGCCCTCGATCTGCCCTGCGACGAGAGCGCTCAGCTTCATTACGATCGCGAAAACGCGGGTTACGTCCTCTGGTTCGGCGCCCCGACGCACGGGTTCTTCGCGTCACTGACCTATGAATCCAGCGCCAAGAGCTGGCACGTCGCCCACTGATGCGTTCCGCCCCCGACGCGTCCCGCCCAAGCCCCAAAGGCCAAAGCGAAAGCCGGCGAGACCCACGCGTCGACGCTTACATCGAAGCCTTGCCCGTCTGGCAGCAGGTGATCTGCCGGCAGGTCCGCGCGCTGGTTCACGCCGCTGATCCGAAGGTGGCGGAGACCATCAAGCGCACGCGCCAGCCGTACTTCACGCTCGAGGGGAACATCTGCGCCCTGCTGGCGGCCAAGGCCTGGGTGAACGTCTTCCTTTACGACGGCGCGATGGTCCCCGATCCGCACGGGATCATCACCAGCGGTCACGACAACAAGACCGCCCGCACCGTCGCGATCCGTCAGGGCGAGAAGATCAACGCTCCGGCGCTCAAGGCGATGTTCAAGCAGATCATCGCCAACAACAGAGCCGGCGGCTGGAGAAAGCTGAAGTCCGGCGGCGAGGCCCGCAAGAAGACGGGCAAGAAGTCGGGCGATAGATAGTCGGCGGCCCCGCTGGGTGCGGGGCAGCCGCTCTAGTTGTCGACGAAGCCCTTGAGGCCCTTGCTGCGCGAGGGGTGGCCGAGCTTGCGCAGGGCCTTGGCCTCGATCTGGCGGATGCGCTCGCGGGTGACGTCGAAGTCGCGCCCCACCTCTTCGAGGGTATGGTCGGACTTCTCGCCGATGCCGAAGCGCATGCGCAGCACCTTCTCTTCGCGCGGCGTCAGCGTCGCCAGCACCTTGCGGGTCTGCTCCGCCAGGTTCATGGAGATGACCGCGTCCGACGGGGAGATGACGCTCTTGTCCTCGATGAAGTCACCGAGGTGCGAGTCCTCTTCCTCGCCGATGGGCGTATCGAGCGAGATCGGCTCCTTGGCCAGCTTCAGGACCTTCCGCACCTTGTCGAGCGGGAGCTCCATCTTCTCGGCGATCTCGTCGTGCGTCGGCTCGCGCCCCAGCTCCTGCACCAGGTAGCGGGTCGTCCGCGTCAGCTTGTTCATCGTCTCGATCATGTGGACCGGAATGCGAATGGTCCGCGCCTGATCGGCGATGGCTCTGGTGATCGCCTGGCGGATCCACCAGGTCGCGTAGGTGGAGAACTTGTAGCCGCGCTTGTAGTCGAACTTGTCGACTGCCCGCATGAGGCCGATGTTCCCCTCCTGGATGAGGTCCAGGAACTGCAATCCGCGGTTGGTGTACTTCTTTCCGATCGACACCACCAGACGAAGGTTGGCCTCGATGAGCTTGGCCTTGGCCTTCTCGGCCATCCGCTCGCCGTCCTGAATCTCTTCGACGGTCTCGCGCAGATCGCGCTCGGTGAGGCGCGCCTCTTCCTCGACCTTCTTGATCTTCTTCTGCGCGCCGGCGATGACCCGCGACAGCTCTTCGATCTCGTCCGAGCGGAGGCCCAGCTTCTTGGCGACGGCCCGCTGTCTCAGGGGAGACGAGCGGATCTCGCGCAGCGTCCGCCGGAGCTCGTCGATCGACAGCCCCGACTTGTGCTCGCAGCCGATGATCTCCCGGTTGGCGTGCTCCAGCCGGCCGACGAACTCCTTGAGCTTGTAGACGATCTTGTCGATCTGCGTCTTCTTCAGGCGCAGCTCGATGAGCGCGTTCACCATCTCCAGCTTGAGCTCGTTGATCTGAGCCTTGTACTTCTTCTTGGTGGCGTCCGAGGGCTTGGTCTCCAGCTTCTCGGCGACCTTCTCCTGGTCCTTCCAGAGCCGGCGGACCTTGTCGATCGCCTTGCAGACGCGCTCGACGTGCCACTGCTCGTCGAACTCGACATCCTCCTCGTCGATGTCCTTGACGACCTCTTTGACGCGGATCTTCTCCTTGCGGAGCTCGTCGCCGAGGTTGAGGATCTCCTCGATCGCGATCGAAGAGTTCAGCACCACCTGCAGAACGCGGCGCTGACCCTCCTCCATGCGCTTGGAGATCTCGACCTCCCCCTCGCGGGTGAGGAGGGCGACCAACCCCATCTTGCGCAGGTACATGCGCACCGGGTCGACGGGCGCCGCTGAGTCGTCGGCGTCCTCTTCCGGCTCGTCCTCCTCCTTCTTGGCCTCGACGGCGTCGACGATCTCGACCTCGTCGCTCGGCTCGTCGGGGGCATCGGGGGCGTCGTCCGGATCCTTGAGATGTTTGAGATCCTTGTGACCTTTGGCCGACTTGCCCTTCGGCGAGTCGACGATCTCGATCCCCTCGTCCGAGAACGCTGACAGCCAGTCGTCCATCTGAGCGGGCGACATTCCGCCTGCCGGCAGGTGCTCGTGGACCTCGTCGGTCGTCAGAAAGCCCTTGGCCTTCCCCAAAGTGATGAGCGCCCGCTTCCGGCGGTCGCTCTCCTTCTGGGCGTTCGGGTCCTTCTTGGCCGGGGCGCCATTCTTGGCGGCCGCATCACGCGTGAGCCTCGGGAGCTCGTCCGCGTCGTCGTCGTCGGTGGTTTCGAAGATATCCTCCATCCCAGATTGCTTCCCCGGAAAAACGGCAGGTCTTAACCCACCTGTTGGGGGAGTCAAGCTGGAACCCAAAAAAATCGCCGCCCCAAAATGGGAATGTTGGGAACGGCGCGACTAAGATACGCGCGTCTGGCGCCTGAACGATCGCTTTTCGACAAGGGAGACATTCGAATGAGCAAGAACCACGATGCGAAGAAGAACGTCAAGAAAGCTCCTACAAAAACGCCCCAAGAGAAGCGAGAGGCCAAGCGGATCAAGAAGGCCGAGAAGAACAAGTAGCGCAAATCGGGCACGAGTGCGCCGACGGCGGCTTTCTGGCCGTCGTCAGGCGTCCGATCGCGTCAGACGGCGTTGGTCATTCGCGATGAGAGGTCGGGAGACGGGGCGATGTCCTTGAGGACGACGTCATCGGATCCACGGGATTAGTTACCGGACGGCTTTTTCGAGCGCGTCTTGCCCGGTGGCTCGCCCCAGCGGAGGACCGCCCGGTCGCCGCGGCTGCGGAAGAGCGCGAAGTTGCGCAGCGCCTCGAACTTTCGCTTCGTCAGCTCGAAGGTCTTGGCGCCTCGCGAGAGATCCGCGGCCAGGGCCGGCCCGAACAGGACGCCACCGACGGCGACCCCCACGAACAGGAAGAGGACGACCGCGCGCACGAAGCGCCCCCGCCGCTGTCCCGCCACGCCGCGAGTCATCGGTAGAGCTTCGACCCTCCTTGAGCATGGCGCGCGGGGCCGATAAAGTACCCGGATGACTTATGCCCCCAAGAGTCACGCTTTGCCATTGGTCTGTCCGCGCTCGCGCTTGTCGCCGCAAGCTGCGCTGGTGGGAGCAGCAGCGGGACCGGCGGGAGCGGGGGGACCAGCAGCAGCACTGGCGGGTCGGGACCTGGGACCGGCGGGTCGAGCTCCGGGACTGGGGGCGGGACCGGCGGGAGCGCCACCGGAGGCTCCGTGGGCACGGGCGGCTCGGGCACCGGCGGCAGCGTCTCCACGGGCGGCGCTCCCGGCACGGGCGGAAGCGTGTCCACCGGCGGCTCCGTAGGCACCGGCGGTGCGACGGGAGGCTCGAACGGCACGGGCGGCGGCGCTGGCAATGGGGGCTCGACAGGAACGGGCGGTGGTGCCGGCAAAGGTGGTTCGTCCGGCACGGGCGGCGCGGCAGGCGCGGGCGCGACGACCTTCTTCACCGACGACTTCGAGTCGGACACGGCGGGCAAGCAGCCGGCCGGCTTCGACAATTTGATCAACTACAACTACAAGACGACGAATCCCCAGACCGACGGTTCGGGGAGCGCGGTCGTCGACAGCATGCACACCCACAACGGAAGCAAGCTGGCGGTTCACTTCTCGGCACAGGGCGGCTCACTGATGGCGCTGCTCGAGCGTCCGTTGCCGACCGGGACGAACCACCTCTACGTGCGCGCCTACTTCTACTTGATGAGCTCGATCGGGAACGAGCCAGCGTCTAGCAGCGACAATCACGAAACGCTGGTGGCCCTCAGCGCCAATCCGGTGAACGCCGACTCGCAGATCCGATTCGGCCAGATCAAAGGGGCCATCGGGACGAACTGGGTCCCGAGCGACGACATCGCGCCCATCGTGGCTGACTGGAACATGGGCGCCGTGATCTCAGCTGGCACCTGGCACTGCATCGAGGTCGAGTTCGCGGGGAACGCGGCCTACAACTCGCTCTATGCGTATTCAGATGGAACCCTGGTCCACTCGATCACCAGCGGCGCCGATTGGGCGCACAATCCCGAGCCCGCCAACTGGATGAACGGCTTGTTCACCGACGTCGTATTCGGTTGGCAGAGCTTCAGCAGCATGAAGAACGACGTCTGGATGGATGATCTGGCTATGAGCAGCAGCGGCCGCATCGGCTGCAACTAGACGCACCATCCGCCTGCGGCGGGCAACTCACTTCACGATGAGCCCGCTGAACATGAGGGCGGTCGTCGGCGGTTGCAAGAAGGCCACGCGGGGATTGGTTGTGCCATCGCTGCCGGCCCACTGCAGCGTGGTGCTGCTCGTCTGTCCCGAGGTTCCCACGATGTCCGGCCGGCCGTCGCCGTCGTCGTCGGAGAAGCCGACAATCGCCGAGGCCGTGAGGTGAGAGAGCCCGCCCGTCACCGCCGCTGGCCCGGCCGCGCTACCTCGATAGAGGACCGGGGCCTGTCCCGAGGTCCCGATCGTGAAGTCGGGAAAGCCGTCGCCGTCGAGGTCGAAGCCGCCCACTACGTCGCGCGCCGTCGTGTCGGCCCAGGTACCTGCGAACGTGGTGGGGAGCTGACGGGCGCCGCTGTAGAGGTAGTAGCCGGTTCCAGCGAGAACCACCACGGCGTCGCCGAACCCGTCGCCGTTCAGATCGCCTGCCGGGGCAATCTCGTAGCTGCCCGAGGTCGTGGAAATTGATGCCGCCGCCGTCGCCGTGGGATGAGCGCCGCCCGCAAAGATCTCGATGACGCCGCCATTGCTTCCGCCGTCGCTGAAGGCCGTCAGGGCGATATCCTCGAACCCGTCTCCGTTGAGGTCGCCGACCCTGCCGGAGTGCTGGAGCGTGTAGTCGTTCACATAGGGTCCCGGGATCGACAGATCGGGTGTGTTCGCGAGCGTGGTTCCACCGAAGAAGATCCGCAGCTCGGTCTGTGGGGTCGTGATGCCGTAGGCCCACTGGACGATCAAATCTGCGAACCCGTCTCCGTTGAGGTCCCCAGCCGACGTGGTCTGCATCATGGTGGAGGGTCCACCGGCGGTCTTCGTCAGGATCACGGTGGAGAGCGACGTGACGTCCGGCCCGCCGAGGTAGAGCGTTGGTGCGAAGCCGCTGCTCGGAACATAGACTGTGGTGCCGAAGAAGTCGCCATACCCGTCGCCGTTCACGTCTCCGACGAAGCTCGGGTAGCCGCTGTTGGATGTGATGGTGTTGCTCGGGCTGGTGGGATTGAACTGCCCACTCCCGAGGTAGACCTCGATGCCCCGGTTGCTCAGCGCCAACAGGTCGCCGTAGCCGTCGCCGTTGATGTCCTCGCGGACCCGGCCGACGTGCAGGTAGCGGACCTCGGACCACGAGCCGCACCGGTTGCTGGCGTCGCACGCGCGGACGCGCCAGGCGTAGAGCGCGCCGACGGGCGCGGTGGTGGCGACCTTCAAATCCTGTGGCGGCGCGTAGGTCGTGGCGGTGATTCCTTTGGCGTCGACCTCGGCGCTCGAGAAGGCGCAGGTGTCGAGGCTTCCAGGCGTGCAGGAGTTGTCGAGCTGAAGCTCGTAGCTGACGGTCCCGCAGGTCGGCGCCACGGCTGCCCAGGTGAAGGTCGGACGGAGCGTCGCGCGCGCCGACGGGGCGTGCAGGCTCCCGGTGTAGGCGCCGCGCATGGGACCCCGGAGCTGGGGCGTTGCCGGCAGTGTCGCCGCGATGGCCGAACAGTCGACGCAGACGTTCTGGGGACCACAGACCGTTCCCGCGGGGCAGGTGCCGCCGGTGACGCAGGAGACTGGCGCGGTGTCCGTTCCGCCGTCCTTCTGTCCCGCCGCGCCGGCCGTTCCCCCCGTGCCGACCACTCCCCCTGCGCCGGCCGCGCCGACCACTCCCCCTGCGCCGGCGGCGCCGCCCCGGCCTCCACCACCGTCCGGCGTATTTTTGAGTGTCGCTGAACCGCAGCCCAGCAAAGCGAGCGCCAAGAACCCGAGGAAGACGGCGTCACTGCGGCGTCAACGGACGATCAATGTGCATGTTGGCCAGCGACGTTAACACCCGCTTCAAACCGGGCCAATCGAGCTGTCTGGCCGAGCTCGCGCTGGTTTTGACATTTAAGCAGCGGCGCCCGCGGCTCGACCTTGGTCGAGGATTACCTCGGCCAGCGCCCCCGCAGCTTCGATGGGGATGAGGTGGCCGGTCTCGGGGACGCTGACGATGCTCCCGGGGCGCCCCTCGCGACAGGTGCCGGGGACCATCGCGTCGTCGGCGCCGTCGAGCCAGGCGATCGGGCAGGCGATCTGCGCGAGGCGCGGGCGAAGGTCGGTGGCGCGCACGATCTCGAAGTCGGCGCGGGCGACCTCCGGCGGCGTGGCGGCGCGGCCGATCCGGCGGCGAGGAAGCCGCGGCGGATGGCCGGCTTGGCGCGCGGGGAGAGGCTGCGGTCGGCCAGCCAGAGTCGTCGCGCGGTCCGGATCGTCGCGCAGCAGCGACAGACAGCTCGGGGTCGACGGGGATCTTGGGCGCGGCGGCGACCAGGACCAGCGCGCGGACCTTGTCGGGCCAGGCGAGGGCGGCCTCGAGGGCGACCAGCGCGCCCATCGAGTGCCCGACCAGCACGGAGGGCCGAGGCAGAGCGCGCCGCAGAGCTCGCCGAGGGCGTCGCGATAGCGCTCGAGCGACAGGGTCCCGAGATCGCCGAGCGGGCTCGGGCCGTGGCCGGGGAGATCGATGGCGATCGCGTGCGCGCTGCGGGCGACGCGCGCCATGGTCATCGACCAGATGCCGGAGCCGGCGCCCGCGCCGTGGATGAAGACCACGGACGGTCGATCGGCCCGGCGCTCGCCGCGCTCGGCGTAGTGGATTCGCCCGGCGTGGGCGAGCGCGACGTAAGGCATCGCGCGCCCGGTCAGCGCCCGCTTTGAGCTTCTTGACCGCCGCGACCAGCGGCGGGATCGCCTTTTCCCAGGTGTCGACGAGGCCGTAGTCGGCGACCTGGAAGATGGGCGCCTCGGGATCTTTGTTGATGGCGACGATGACCTTCGACCCCTTCATGCCGGCCAGGTGCTGGATGGCGCCCGAGATCGCCACGGCGATGTAGAGCTGGGGCGCGACGACCTTCCCGGTCTGGCCGACCTGAAGATCGTTCGGGACCATGCCGGCGTCGCAGGCGGCGCGGCTCGCGCCGAGCGCGCCGCCCAGGAGATCGGTCAGTTCCTCAAGCACCTTGAAGTTCGCCCCTTCGCGCATGCCGCGGCCGCCGGAGACGACCACCTTGGCTTCGCCGAGGTCGGGGCGTGCGCTCGCCGTGGCGTGCAGGCCGACGAGCTCGGCGCCTAGCGCGTCGACCGAGGCGACGGCGACCGTCTCGACCGCGCCGCCAGCGCCGGGCGTCGCGTGCGGGAACGCCGTTTGCCGGACGCTGGCGACGAGCACCGGGCCGGCGATGGTCACCTCCTCGATGGCGTTGCCGGCGTAGGCCGGTCGCTTGAAGCGGTTCGCCGCCAGCACGGCCGTGATGTCCGAGGCCATCCCCGCGCCGAGCAGCGCCGCCGCGCGCGGCAGGAGATCCTTGCCGGTCGACGTCGCGGTGCCGAGCAGCGCCGTCGCGCCGGACCGCTTGACCGCGTCGACCAGTTGCGGCGCCCAGGTCTCCGCCAGCGGCGCGGCCAATCCCGCACCGTCGAAGGCGAGCACGCGCGCCGCGTACTTTGCCGCGTCGGCCGCCGCGGCGCCCACGCCCGCGCCGATCACGACGGCGACGACGTCACCGCCGACCTGCTTGGCCAGCTCGGCGCCGGCGGTCAGCGCCGGCAGCGACGCGGACCGGATCCCCTTTTCGTCGGACTCGCAGAAGACGACGACGGCGGCCATCAGAATCACCTTCGCTTCGTTGTGGAGCTTCTGCACCAGCTCGTCGACGGAGGCGACCTTGGCGCCCGCCTTGCGCACGGGCGGCGCCTCGTACGACGTCACGCTCATCGCCGCCTTGGCGTCGACGCCCAGCTCGGCCAGCGTCATGTCCTTAATCTCTTTCTTCTTCGCCGCCATGATCCCCTTCAGCGAAGCGTAGCGCTGCGTCTCTTCCCACTCGGCGTCGGCTCCGGCCAGCGCCTCGTTGCGCACCGCCTTCTTCCCGATGATGCGCAGGTCGACGGTGACGACCGCCGGGAGCCGCACGCGCTTCTCCTCGACGCCGGCGTCGACCTCGCGCGTGACGGTGGCGCTCTTGCCGTCGGCGGCGAGCTTGATGCTGGCCAGGAACGTCGCTTGCGGCCAGCCGAGCAACCCTGCCAGGAGCTGCCCCACCTGGTTCGAGTCGCCGTCGACGGTCTGCTTGCCGAGCACGACCAGGTCCGGCTTCTCCTTGGCGACGACGGCCGCCAGCACGCGCGCCGTGGCCAGCGCGTCCAGCGCCGCGTCCTCGCCGCCGACGAGGATCGCGCGATCGGCGCCCATCGCCAGCACGCCGCGCAGCTGCTGCCCGACCTCCTTGGGCCCGATGCTGACCGCGACCACCTCGCCCGCCCGCTCGCCGCCCTTGCCCTTTTCGGTCAACCGCAGGGCGGTCTCGACGGCGTATTCGTCGAAGGTGTTGAGCTGCCAGCTCGCCGCCGCGAGGTCCAACTTGCCGCCGCCGATCTTCAGCTTGTGCTCCGGGTTGGGTACCCGTTTGCACGTCACGAGGATTTTCACGATGGGTCCCTCTCAGTCGAGCCTCAAGCGGGCTCCTTACGGTAGCGATGGGTGCGAATCGGGCTTAATGCAAGCCGTCGGCACTCGGCGAGGTGAACCTTAGCCCACGGCCAAGCGGAGCGCCTCTTCGAGGCACATCAGAGATCTCGTCGTCGATGTCGACCAGGTAGACCGTCGACGGCTTGGGCTGCCGGTGGGCGCGCAGCTCGTCGACCATCGCGCGCGCGGCGTCCGACGGATCGACGCCGCCGAGGCCGGTCCCCATTCCAGGAATGGCGATGAGCTCGATGTTGTTGCGCGCGGCCGCCAGCAGCGCCGCCCGCGTCGCCCGGCGGACGTTCTCGACGCCGATCTTCATCCCCGGCTGCTCCATCGTCGGGGCATGAATCACCATCTTGGCGAACAGCGTCCCGGCGTTGGTCACCACCGCGGCGCCAACCGCGATCGGCGCCAGCGACATCGCCTCCTTCTGAATGGCCGGCCCACCCTTGCGGGACAGCGCGGCAGAGACACCTCCGCCCATGATCCCAAGTGAATTCGCGGGGTTGACCACCGCATCCACGGCCATGAGGGTGATGTCGGACTTGGCGAGATGTATCTGCATGAAAGGCGAGGCCAGGGGGCGCGCCCTACCTTAACATTTCAAGGGCCCCAATCGCAAAAACGGACCCTGGAGGTCGGTTTTTGCAGGCGCTAGGCGAACATCAGGTCCAGCTCCTGCTCGACCTTGTGCGTGTCGGCGGAGCGGGCCACCGAGAGCTCCTGAACGATGAGGCCGCGCGCGGTGTCCAGCATCCGCCGCTCACCGAAGGAGAGCGGCTTCATCCCCTTCAGCCGATAGAGATCGCGAAAGACCTCGGCGACCTCGAACAACGAGCCCGACTTGATCTTCTCCATGAAGCCGCGGTAGCGGCGGTTCCAGGTCTGCCGATCGATGTGGATCTCCTTGTCCCGCAGGATCTCCATCACCTCGGCGATCTCGTCGCGGCCGGCGATCCGCCGCAGCCCGACCTGATCCGCCTTGTCCGTGGGGACGAGAATGCGGAGGCCCGTGTCCAGCCCCTGCAGCACATAAAAGCTCTGGATCTTGCCGTGCACTTCCTTCTTTTCGATCCCGATGACCTCGGCGACGCCCTGGGACGGGTAGACCGCCTTGTCTCCAATTTCGAATTCGGTTCTCACGGCGTGGACCTCCTTTGGGGCTCCTAAATTCGGAATCACTCCACGGACGCCTCGGGCACTCACGACGAAGGGCAGCCTCACCGGTATCAGGCGCGCTTACGTTCACCTACAACGTAACGGGGCACCCACAACTGTGTCAAGGGGTGGGAAAAGCGGGCTGAAAAGGGGTATTGTCCGGCGCGAATGGCCCGCTACGCATTCGAGGATCCCATGGCGGGCGCGCCCCGCTCAGGCGGAGGGTGGAAGCAGCTCTTCTGGTTCGCGGTCGCGTTCACCGGGCTCGGCTTCGCCGGCTACGTCTACCTGATTCCGTACCAGAAGATGCAGCATTCTGTCGGGACGCGGCAGGCCGAGCTGGCCAGCGAGCGCGCGGCGGCCGAGCAGGCGACGGCCGAGCGCGACAAGCTGAAGACCGAGCTCGAGAAGTACACCGGCACCGAAAAAGACAGGGCCACGGCCGAGGCGAAGCAGAAGACGACCGCCGACGCCCTGGCGCTGGCGCTCAAGACTGGGCTCGAGGAGCTGGGCGCCACCGTCACCGCCGACGGGGCGAAGCTGCGCGTCAGCTTCCCGGTCGCCAAGGTGATCGACGCGAACGGCATGGACGTCTCGGAGACGGGCCAGGCGGCGCTGAAGATCCTGGCCGGCGCCGCCAAGAAGGAGGACGCCAAGGTGCGGGTGGTCGCGCGCACGTCGTCGGCGCCGCCGCCCAAGGAGCTCCGGAGCCTCTTCCACACCGCCGGCGAGATGCGCGCGGTGCGCGCCGCCCGTGTGATGTCGGCGCTGGAGGATGCGGGCCTGCCGCCGGCGCAGCTGGGGATCGTCGGGGAGTCCGACAAACCGGCGCCGCGCGGGCACGGCAAAGGCCCGCAAGGCAAGCAAGGAAAGAAGGCCGCGGCGGCAGCGCCGGCCGACCAGCTCGATCTTCAGGTCGAACCGGAGTAGCGACAGTCAGGGCGTAGCGACGCGTGCGACTCGAGGTGGGGCTGGTGGGGCTGGTGATCTGCGGCGCCGCGGCGCCGGCCTTGGCGTACGATTTTTCCGTCGACGTTCGCACCATCGGCCAGGGCTATCAGGTGCGCGGCTTCGCGCCTGACGGGAGCAACGAGCTGCTGTCGCGGCGCCGGCTCACGCAGTACCTCGACCTGAACGTGTTCGACATCGGCCCCGACCAGTGGCACGGCGACGACGGCGGCCGCAACGTCTTCTACGTCGACGCCTCCGTTCGCTTCGACGCCGACTTCGGCGGCTACATGCTCGGCGCGCCGACCGGCCTCAACAGCATCCAGGAGCTCAATCAGAACGAGCTCGACATCCTCTACGCGTTTCTCGGCGGGCGGAACGTCGGCGGGCACGTCGACTTTCAGCTCGGGCGGCAGATCCACTTCGACCTGATCGATTTCTACTCTTTCGACGGCGCCGACGTCGTTTTCCACGCCACGCCGACGTTCGGCGTGGAGGCGTTCGCGGGGACGGAGGTGCGAGGGACGTTGCCGCTGTCGTCGCCGATCTACGAGCTGGACGGCACCAGCGCCGGCTCGCGCGATCCCGCCACCCGTCCGGCGCAGAACTCGGAGATCGCGCCGATGGCCGGCGCGGCGCTGGTGGCGGGCGCCCCGGCCGGCCCCTGGTCGGCGCGGCTGTCGTTTCGGGAGATCTGGTCGGCCACCGCCAATCAACAGCCGGGCGAGCCGTCGAGCGGCATCAACCAGGAGGTCGTCTCGCTGACCGCGACGGCGGCCTGGGGCAACCGGATCTTTCTCACCGGCGGGCTGCGCTACAACGTTCTCTTCGACGAGCTCGACGACGAGCAGCTGGCGCTGCGGGTGAAGCTGACGCCGCGGCAGTGGCTGACGCTGGAGCACGACTTCCTGGCGCCGACCTTCGACGGCGATTCCATCTGGAACATCTTTTCGATCGGCGCCTACCGCGATCTGCGCGCCAGCTACGAGATCGCGCTGCCGCGCGGGGTGAAGGCCTACGCGCGCGCCTTCGCGCGGTTCTACCTGGCCACCACCGACGAGATCGCGCCGACCACGGGCCCCTACGCTGGAGGCTACGCAGGAACCTACGGGGGGCAGGAGATCGGCGGCGGGACGTTCGCTGCCGGCGGCAGCCTGGGCGCGGCCTGGCGCAACGCGCGTGGAATGCTCCGCGCCGACGCTTACTGGGATGACGGCTACGGTGGCCGCAAGGCGGGCGTCGACGCGACGACGCGGGTCAAGGTGCGCGACCCGCTCGAGCTGGAGGGGCGGCTGACCGGCTACACCTGGCGAAACGACGTCCAGCCGTCGCCGAACAGCAGCGGCGTGGTGTTCGGCGCCGAGGCCGGCGGCCGGTTTCGGCTGGGGCAGGGGGTCCACCTGCACCTCCTGGTCGAGGACAACGTCGGCACCTACTACGAGAGCCAGTTCCGTGGGCTGGCGATGGTGGAGCTGGACGCCGGGCTATGAGGCGCTGGCCCACAGGAATCGCGACGGCCGTCGCTGTCGCCGTCGCCGCGGCGGTCGGGGTGGTCGCCGCGCTGGCCACCGCGTCGGCGGCGTCGCCCGCGACGACGCAGGCTGCCCCCGTCGCGCCGGTCGTGCCGGTCGTGCCGTCGCCGCTCATCTATCCGGCGGAGACGATTCCCATCAAGTTCGACCACGCGGCCCACGCGCGCCTGGGCGCGACGTGCGAGAGCTGCCACAGCACGGCGGCCGGGTCGACGGCCGCCAGCGACAACCTGATCCCCGGCGAGGCCGCCTGCCGCAGCTGCCACAAAATCGATCGCGCCCAGCCGACCAAGGTGACCGCCAAGGGGCAGGGAAGTGCGCGCTGCGACGCCTGCCACGTCGACGCCGCCGGCAACGGCTGGATGCCGCTCACGGCCTTCTCACAACCGCCTCGGGTCGTTCTGGCGCGACCGAACCTGAAGTTCAACCACCGCCTGCACGCCACCCGCGGGATCGGCTGCGAGCTCTGCCACGGCAACGCCGCCGCCGAGGCGACGGTCGCGCGCGTCGACCTGCCGATGATGTCGAGCTGCCTCGGCTGTCATGACGGCAAGCAGGCGACCGCCCGTTGCAGCGCCTGTCACCTGACCGAGCCGGACGGCCGGCTGCAAGTGAAGCTCGCCACGCCGGCGACCATCGCGGCGGGCGGCACGGGGTTGCTCCAACCCTCGGGCTCGTTGCGCGGCTTCGACGCGCACGACATGACCTTCCGCCGCGACCACGCGCAGGCCGGCCGCGACGAGAGCTACTGTCTGTCGTGCCACCGCCGCAACGAGTGCGTCGACTGTCACGGCGGCGTCGTCAAGCCGCCCGACATCCACCCCTCCGACTACGTCACGCTGCACGTCCCCGACGCGCGCCGCAACGTCCCGGACTGCTCGTCGTGCCACCGCCTGCAGACCTTCTGCATCGGCTGCCACCAGCGGACCGGGGTGGCCTCCGACCCGACGGGCGGCCTGCCGGGGGTCAAGGCCAACAACCCGTTCGGGACCGGCACCGGGGTCAAGCAGTTCCACCCCCCGGGCTGGGCGCGCGACGCCGCCGGCGTGCCGATCGCCACCCCCCGCCCGCAGAGCCACTCCGTCCAGGCCAAACGCAACATCCGCACCTGCGTCTCCTGCCACCGGGAAGAGAGCTGCCTTGCCTGCCACTCGACCGACCCGGCGCGCGGGCCCAGCTTCTCCCCTCACGGGCCCAAGTTCGGCCGCACCTCCCGTTGCCGGTTCCTGGCCGCCCGCAACCA
Organism: uncultured Pseudomonadota bacterium; assembly: GCA_963819375.1. Classification (GTDB taxonomy): domain Bacteria; phylum Myxococcota_A; class Polyangia; order Fen-1088; family Fen-1088; genus JADGRB01. The sequence continues at coordinate 301,461 of CAWFVU010000004.1, forward strand.
GCGCGCTTGCCTCAAGTGTCACGCCATCGGTGCGCCTGAGCTCGACTGCGAACCGTGAAAAGCGCGTAAATACTCGCGCAATTCTTGGCCGGCGCCGCGCACCCCCTATACTTGAGGTGTGATCGTCCTCTTGGCCTGCCTGGCGATGCCCGTCGACCAGGTTTCAGAACTTCCGCCCGATCGTCTGTTCGATCCGGTGACCGCGCGCGCCGAGCACCTCACGCCGGGCGAGCCGCGCGTGCTTTCCAAGAAAGAGGAATGGGCGCGCGAGAAGGCGCTGCGTCCCGACGTGCACGTGTCGGACGCCGACCTCGCGCGCTGGTCGACCCCCAGCCGCGCCGCCCGCGCGCGCCGGCTGGCGAGCCGCGGGAGCGCGCCGCAGAGCGATCCCGTGCTCTGGCCGGGCGAGCGGATCGAACCGGTCACCACGCTGTTCAACATATGGACGCACGAGGCGCTGCCGATTCTTCCTGGCGAGGGGCACGAGATCGACGGGCGCTTCCGCACCTTCCTGCGCGATCACTTCACCAACCAGGCCACGCACATGGACATACGGCTCATCGACGTCCTCAAGCGCGTGGCGGGGAAGTTTTCGGCGCGGCGGATCGAGGTCGTCTCGGGCTACCGCTCGCCCAAGTACAACCTGATGCTGCGCAAGAAGGGGCATCAGGTCGCGCGCCACAGCCAGCACATGGAAGGGCACGCCGTCGACTTCCGCATCCGCGGCGTCGCCACGACCCAGGTGCTCCACTACGTTCGCTCCCTGCACATGGGCGGCGTCGGCTTTTATCCGCACTCGCAGTTCGTCCACAGCGACACGGGGCCGGTCAGGTACTGGACCGGGTCGTAGCCGTTCGACCGAGCGCTCAGCGAAAGTCGCGGCGGAGACAGCCGGCGGAGCCCCAGCCGAACTTTTCCCAGAGATCGCGGTCGCTGAGATAGGCGAGGTCGGAGGCGGGTAGGGCTGGGAGGTCGCGCGGCGTGCAGGGGGGCCAGAGATCGGCGAAGAGGTAGAAGGCGATGTCCCAGCGGGCGCTCTCGGGCAGCGCCTCGGCGAAGGAGGGCATCGGCGTACCGGCGCCGCCATAGGTGATGCGATTGAAGATCTCGTAGGGGGTCTGCAGGGTGGCGTTCGGCTTCGTCGGCTTGGGAGTCATGTGGGCGGCGGCCGGTGGCAACGGGCCGTTCGGCGGGCCGTGGCAGGGGGCGCAGGCCACGGCGTAGGTGGCCGCTCCCCGGCGAAGGTCGGGGAGGATCGGTGGCCGGTGGGTGAGGCGTCCCGCCTTGGCCAGATCGGTCAGGAGGCGCGCGCAGGTCTTCGCCACGGTCCGGGGCGGAGCGTGGCCGAGGAGGCTGGCGCGCAGCTCTCCGAGCGCGCTGGCGACGGGACGGGTCTCGTCGGTGATGGGGCCGAGCGCGGTGACTGCGCCGTCGAGGACCGTCGTCAGCGCCGCGACGCCCGAAAAGTCGCCGGCCTCAATCTGCTCACCGTATTCGTCCCGGATCAGTTGCAGCGCGAAGGCGACCTTGTCCCAGTCGGCCGTCGGGCGGGTGGTGGCCGGCTTCGAGGCCTTGCAGCCATGGAAGAGCAAGGATGCTGTCCCGAACAGCAGCGCCAGAGCCACGGCGGCGCGACGGCAGGTGGAGCCCACACCCGTTCCTTAACCACCCGCGGGACGGTCCGGCACTGGCCGGTGTCGTGGCGCTGCCTCAGCGGGGGCGCAGCGCGATCAGCTTGTTGAGCGAGCCGGAGGAGAAGCCGGCCAGATCGAGCGCCACGAAGGGGAAGCCCTGCGCGCGGCCGAGCGCCACGATCGCCTCGCGCACGCCCGGCTCGAGCGCGCGCGGCATGTCGTCGAGATCGATCTCCAGGCGGGCCACCTCGCCGTGGTAGCGGACGCGGAGCTGGCGGAAGCCGAGGGCGCGCAGGCCGTCCTCGAAGGCGTCGACGCGGTGGAGGCGCTCCGGGGTGATCTCGGTGCCGTAGGGGAACCGCGACGACAGGCAAGCGAGCTGCGGCTTGTTCCAGGTCGGCAGCCCCAGCTCGCGCGACAGCGCGCGCACCTCGGGCTTGGTGAAGCCGGCGTCGACCAGCGGCTGGCGGGCGCCGCGCTCGTCGGCGGCGCGGAGGCCCGGGCGGTGATCGCCGAGATCGTCGAGGTTGGTGCCGAGCAGCACCTCGGCGAGGCCGAGCGCGTCGGCGCGCGGGCGGGCGAGCTCGAGCAGCTCCGCCTTGCAGTGGTAGCACCGGTCGGTGGGGTTGGCGGCGAAGCCGGGTCGCTCGAGCTCGTGCGAGTCGATGAGCTCGATCGGCGCGCCGATGAGCGCGGCGAGATCGCGCGCCGCCTGTTGCTCGCTGGCCGCCATCGTGACCGAGACCGTCGTCAGCGCCGTGCAGCGCGCGCCGAGCACGTCGTGCGCCACGCGCAGGAGCAGCGTCGAATCGACGCCGCCCGAAAAGCAGACCAGCGCCGAGCCGTAACCGGCGATCACCTCGCGCAGGCGGGCGTGCTTGTCGGCGAGCGCGCCGGTGACGCCTGGCTGTGGTGAAGCTGCGGGCTGCATGGACGAGCGCACAAGCATATCAGGCGATCGAGACACGTTCGCTGCCCGCGACCGCCGCGGCCACCTCGGCCGGAAGATCGAGCTTGGCCTCGGCCTTGGCGGCGTCCTCGACCCGGGCGCGGGTGGCGGGGTGCGGCGGAACGAACAGCGAGCAGCAGTCGTCGAACGGGAGGATCGACGTCTCGTAGGTGCCGATGCGCTGGGCCAGCGCGGTCGTCTCGACCTTGTCGTAGGTGAGGAGCGGGCGCAGCACCAGCCGGCGCGCGGCCTCCTCGATCGTCCCCAGGTTGTCAATCGTCTGGCTGGCGACCTGGCCCAGGTTCTCGCCGGTGACCAGCGCCGTCGCGTCGAGCTGGTCGGCCACGGCGTCGGCGATGCGCATCATCATGCGGCGGTAAAGGACCACGGCCAGCTCGCCCGGGCCAGCGTCGCGCAGGCGCTTCTGCACGTCAGTAAAGGGGACGACCGTCACCGAGCGCAGCGCCTGCCAGCGGGCCAGCTTGCGGCCGAGGGTGAGCACCTTGTCGCGCGACTTCTCGCCCACGTAGGGGGGCGAATGGAAGTAGACGGCGTCGAGCGCGAGCCCGCGCTTGGCCGCCAGCCAGCCGGCCACCGGGGAGTCGATGCCGCCCGAGAGCAACAGCAGCGCGCGCCCCGAGGCGCCGACCGGCAGCCCGCCGGGCGAGGCCCGCGTGCCGGCGTAGACGAAGGCGTGGCCGGTGGCGACCTCGATGCCGATGGTCAGCGCGGGCGTGTGGACGTCGACGCGCAGGCCGGTCGCCGTCTGGACGCGCGCGCCGACCCGCCGCGAGATCTCCAGCGACGTCACCGGGAAGCGCTTGTCGCCGCGGCGCGATTCGACCTTGAAGGAGACCGGGCGATCGCGCGCGATCGCCGCCTCGGCCGCCTCGACCGCGGCGGCGCCAATCGCCTCCAGCTCGGCGTCGGCGGAGACCCTCCGCGCGACGGAGAACGACACCAGGCCGAAGATGCGCTCCAGGCGCCCGGCGGCGTCCTCGACGTCGTCCGGGCGGACGCGCACCAAGGTGCGGCCGTGCGTGCTCTGCACCTCGGCGCCCGCGAAATCGGCGACGGCCGCGCGGATGTTGTCGCACAGCACGCGCTCGAAGCGGCGGCGGTTGCCGCTCTTCAAGAAAAGCTCGCCGTAGCGGCAGAGAATGACGCCCCCGTCTTGCGTGGCCATGGGCGGGGTCTTCTACCCGCGCGAGGGGCGCTTGGCGAGGGGAGAGAACGCGCGGACCCTCGCGGGGGTCAGCGAATCTGGCTGCCCGAACCGGCGGCGACCTCGCGGGCCGCGTCGGTGAGGGCGGCGATGGCGCCGTCGACGTCGGCCTGCGTCGTGTCGCGCGAGAGGGAGAATCGCAGGACGCCGGTGCGGTCGTCGACGCCGATCGCCTTCAAGGTCGGGCTGGGACCGGCCGTGCGGGAGGCGCAGGCCGAGCCGGCGGAGGCCAGGACGCCCCGCGCCTCGAGCGCGTGCAGCAGCGGCTCGGCGGCCAACCCCGGGAACGCCAGCGAGGCGATGTGGGGCGCGCGCACCGCGCCGGTCACCGTCGGGCGCGCCCCGGCGACCGCCGCCAGCGCCCCGGCCTCGAGGCAGTCCCGCAGCTTGGCGACCGCCTCGGCGCCCCCCGCCTCGAGCGACCGCCGCGCCAGCGCGACCGCCCGCCCGAACCCGACAATCGCCGGCAGGTTCTCGCTGCCGCCGCGTCGCCCCCGCTCCTGGCCGCCGCCGACCCAGAGCGGATCGAGGCGGGCGCCCGGGCGCACCCAGAGCGCGCCGGCGCCGCGCGGCCCGTGCAGCTTGTGCGCCGAGAGCGCGACGCTGTCGGCGCCGAGCGCGCGGGGGCGCAGGCGCAAGAGGCCAAACGCTTGCACCGCGTCGACGTGCAGGTGCGGGCGGCGACGGCGATCGGGGTCGAGGAGGCGAGCGATCTCGGCGATCGGCTGGACGGTGCCGAGCTCGTTCTGCACCAGCATGACGGCGACGACCGCGGTGTCGGGGCGGACGGCCGCGGCGACCGCCTCGGCGCGGACGACACCGTCGGGCCCGGGCGGGACGACCTCCAGCGTGGCGCCCGCCGCCACCAGCGCTTCGGCGGCGCGCATGACCGCCGGATGCTCGAGCGCGCTGACGACGAGGTGGCGCCCCCGGGCCGCCCGCGCTGCGCCGAGAAGGCCCAGCGCATCGGCCTCCGTGCCGCCGCTCGTGAAGACGAGCTCCTCGGGCTCGACGTCCAGGGCCGCCGCGACCGTCGCCCGCGCGGCCTCCAGGGCCCGGCTGGCGGCCGCCCCGCCGACATGGGCCGACGCCGGATTCGCGTAGAGCTCGCGGGCCGCCGCGGCCATCGCTTCCAGCACTTCGTCGGCCGGACGCGTCGAAGCGGCGTTGTCCAGATAGATCAAGCGTTGACTATATTCTGCCTGGGAGGCTTCCGTCGCTTGGCCCGGGCCGGTTCCTTGAGGTAAATCAGATGTGTGGATATTGGCGGACGAGCCAAGAAAATCCTGCACGCCGTGGTGTCCGAGTATCTGGCCACCGGTGAGGCGGTGGGATCGCATACCGTTACCCGCCGTTATGGGCTGGATGTGTCGGCTGCGACCGTCCGCACGGTGATGGGGGACCTCGAGGAGGTCGGGCTCCTGCGCCACGCGCACACCTCGGGGGGGCGCCTGCCGACCGAGCGGGGGCTGCGCTACTACGTCGACATGCTGCTGCGGGTCCGGAACCTCACCTCGAACGAGAAGGACGATATTCGCGAGCGGCTGGCGCCGGCCGGCGGCGACGTGCCCGAGGTGATGCAGCGGACCTCGCGGATGCTGCGCGAGCTCAGCCACCTGACGGTGGTCGTGCAGGCGCCGCGGCCGGAGAGCGACGTGGTCGAGCACCTGGAGTTCGTCCAGCTGCGCGACGGGCAGCTGCTGGCGGTGATGGCCGCGGCGAGCGGGCAGATTCAGAACAAGCTGGTGCCGATCGACTTCACGCTGACCCCGGGCGATCTCGACCGCATCAACAATTTTCTCAACGGCCTCGTCAGCGGCCTGACGCTGGATCAGGTCCGCGCGAAGCTCATGGACGAGATCGCCAGCGACAAGGTCACCCACGACGAGCTGATCGCGCGGGCGTTGCGTCTGGCTCAGGCGGCCGTGCCGATCGATCCGGAGGCGGACGTGCTGGTCGACGGGCAGTCCAACCTGCTGTCCGGCAAGGCCGACCTCGAGCGCGCCAAAACGCTGCTGCGGACGCTGGAGGAGAAGGACCTGCTGGTGCGCCTGCTCGAACGAACGCTGAGCGCGCCGGGCATCTGCGTCTTCATCGGGGCGGAGGCAAACCTGGCCGACCTGACCGACGTGTCGGTGGTGGCGGCGCCTTACGTGGCGGACGGACGGCCGCTCGGGACGATCGGAGTCATCGGGCCTTCACGGATGAACTATTCGCGGGTGATCCCGCTGGTCGATTTCACGGCCGAGATGATCGGCGAGGCGCTGGGGAAGACCTAGCTTTCGAGAAACGAGCCAACAGAGATGAGCGAAGAGTCGAACATGGACGAGAAGAAGAACGGAACCGACGGTGCGGGCGCCCAGGGTGTGAACGGTTCGGGTGCGAGCGGGGCGAGCGTCCAGGGTCCGGAGCATGAGCTCCCCCCCGCCAGCCCCGAGGATCGCGCCGCCGCGCTGGCGATCGAGCGCGACGAGATGAAGGATCGGATGCTGCGCGTGGCGGCCGACTTCGAGAACTGGAAGAAGCGCGCCAAGAAGGAGCAGACCGACGCGGTCGCAACAGCGCGCGAATCGGTCCTGCGCGACATTCTCGAGGTGGTCGACAACCTCGAGCGCGCGGCCGGCGCGCAGGCCAACGGGGTCGTGGACGGCGCGGCGGTCATGAAGGGGGTCAGCCTGGTGCTGCGCCTCTTTCAACAAAAGCTGGAGCGCTACGAGGTGAAGCCGTTCGAGGTTGCCGGACAGCCGTTCGACCCGCGCGTGCACGAGGCCGTCTCGCGCGTCGAGAGCGCGGAGGTGCCATCGGGCGCGGTCGCGGCCGAGCTGCAGAAGGGCTATCGCATCGGGGAGCGCCTCCTGCGCCCCGCGCTGGTCTCGGTGTCGACCGGGCCGAAGTCTCAACCAAAACCGTCCGAGGGTTAGGCTGCCCGCCGACTACTACCAGACGCTGGACGTCGATCGCGGCGCGACCGAGGTCGAGATCAAGGCGGCCTATCGACGGCTCGCGCTGCGCTGGCATCCGGATCGCAATCCAGGCGATGCGGCGGCCGAGGAGCGGTTCAAGGAGCTGTCGATTGCCTACGCCGTCCTCTCCGACGAGGACAAGCGGGGGCACTATGACCGCTTCGGCGCCGTCGACGGCGCGGGCCCGCTCGGCGGCGCGGACATCGCCTCGGCGACGGAGTTCTTCGACGCGCTCTTCGGCGATCTGTTCGGCCTGGCGCGGCGGCGCAAGACCGCCGGGCGCGACATGCGCTACACGCTGGAGGTCGACTTCGAGGAGGCGGCGCTCGGCTGTGAGAAGACCATCACCTTCGAGCGGCCGGAGGACTGCCGCGCCTGCCTCGGCACCGGCGCCGAGGGGGCCAGCGCCGGGCTCGCCACCTGCAGCCACTGCGGCGGCGAGGGGATCGTCCGGAAGAAGGCGGGCTTTCTCACCACGCGGCGCGAGTGCATGGGGTGCGGCGGGACCGGCCAGGTGCCGCGCGTCCGCTGCGCCGCCTGCGAGGGGGCGGGACTCCTCGATCGCGAGCGAAGCTATACGGTGCGGGTCCCGCCGGGCTCGATCGGCGGGTCGACGCAGCGCCTGCCGCGCGAGGGGGCCCCGGGGCGCCGCGGCGGCCCCTCGGGCGATCTGCACGTCCTCGTGCGGGTGCGCCCGCATCCGTTCTACGGCCGCGAGTCGACACGCGACGGGGAGGTGCTGACCATCGAGCTGCCGCTCACCTTCGTCGAGGCGACGCTGGGCGCCGAGGTCGACGTGCCGGTGCTCGACGCGCGCGTGCAGATGCGGGTGCCGCCCGGGACGCAGGCGGGCGCCACCTTCCGGCTGCGCGGCAAGGGGTTTCCGCGCGCCGGTGGGCGGGGCGACGCCCACGTGCGCATCGCCATCGAGACGCCGACCGCGCTCTCCGAGGAGGCGCGCGGGCTCCTGCTCCGCCTCGGCGGCGCGCTGGAGGGGGCCGAGCTGCCGCGCCGGCGCTCATTCCGCGCCACGCTCGAACGTGCGGCGGCCGGCGGCGCCGCGCCCGAGGCGCCGCCCGCGCGCGCGGCCGCCGACGGAAGCCGCGAGCGATGAGCGCCGCGGGATCGCCGCGCAGCACCCCAGATGAAGCGCCGATCGCGGCGCCAGCGCCGCGACCGAAGCGGCTCCTGCTGCACGTCGGCCTTTTCCTGGCGACCTTCCTGACCACCACCGCGGCCGGCGCGATGCTGATGCACGCCCGGGCCGGCCTGGACGGCTGGGAGGCGATCCTCCCCATCGCGGACGGGCTCTCGTATTCGCTGCCGCTGATGCTCATCCTCTTGTCGCACGAGCTCGGGCACTACCTGGTCGCGCGGCTGCACGGGGTCGACGCCTCGCTCCCCTACTTCATCCCGCTGCCGCCGACCTTCGGCCTCGGCACCATGGGCGCCGTGATCGGCATGCGCGACGTGACTTCGGATCGCAAGAAGCTGATCGACATCGGCGCCGCCGGACCGCTGGCGGGTCTCTTGGTCGCGGTCCCGGTGATCCTCTACGGCCTCCACCGTTCGGCGGTCGGCCCGCTGGTCGCCGGGGCCGAGCAGGAGGGGAACTCTCTGCTGTATGCGCTCCTCAAGCACCTGGCGACCGGGGCCTGGCTCCCCGACGGCAAGCGCGACGTCTTCTTGCACCCGACGGCCTGGGCCGGCTGGGTGGGCCTCTTGATCACGATGATCAACCTGATCCCGATCGGACAGCTCGACGGCGGGCACATCGCGACCGCCTACTTCGGCAACGGCTACAGCCGGTTCGCCACGCGGCTGCACCGGGTCCTTCCCTTTGGCGCGGTGGCCGTCTTCTTGTGGGTCATGCACGCCACGCGGATCGAGGCCGGCGCGCACTGGAACGAATCGATGGGGCGGACCATCGCGCTCGTCGCGGCGCTCCCCTGGCTGATCTGGTACATGATGATCCGGATCTTGCGGGCGGCGTCGGGCGGCGTGAACCATCCGCCGGTCGACGACACGCCGCTGCCGAGGAGCCGCAAGGTGCTCTTCTGGGTGATGGTGCTGGTGTTCGCGGGCGTCCTCATGCCGGTGCCGTTTCGCGCCAGCTTCGCGGGCGGCGACGCTCCGGCGCCGGCTGCGACCGCCGCGCGGTTGTAGCCGATGCGGGCGTTGTCGGTGCGGGGTCGCAGGCGATGAAGGTCCCGCCGTTCGAGATGCCGCTCGAGGAGATCCGGGCCAGTCTGGAGAAGCTGCGCCGGCCGCTCAGCGTGGCCGTCCTGCGCGCGCGCAACCCGTTCAACGTGGGCGCCATCATCCGCGTGGCGCACTCGTTCCTGGTGCGCGAGATCCTCCTGGTGGGCGACGAGCGTTTTTACGAGCGCGGCGCGATGGGGATGGACCGCTACGAGAACATCGTCCTCGTGCCGACCGAGGCGGAGTTCATCGCGCGGGTGCGCGCCGCCGGTCGCCAGTTGCTCGTCTTCGAGAAGGACGCGGCGCGCGTCGATCTGTGGCACGCGGAGCTCCCCGACGACTGCGTGATGCTGTTCGGCAGCGAGACCGCCGGCGTCTCCCCGGAGATCCTGGAGGCCGCCGATCAGATCGTCGGCATCCCGATGTACGGCATCAACCACTCGTTCCCGGTCACGGTCGCCGCCGGCATCGCCATGGCCGAATGGACGCGCCGCCACTACGCGACGTAGGGGCCCGCCGGAACGACGCACGCTGCCTGCGCTCGCGGTTACACTAGCCGCATGAGCGAGCTGGCGGATACCGTGAGCGAAGCGGTCGAGCGATCGCACGAAGGCGAAGAGGGCGAAGGCGGTGAAGGCGGCAAGGGGACGTCAGGACCGGGAGGGCGGCGCGTGCGCTGGACCCTCAACGCGGTGGTCGCCATCAGCGTCGCCATCACGGCGACCTTCACGGCGCTCTGCAACGTCAAGAAGGGGAACGTGGTCGAGGCGATGGCGCGCGCGCAGGCGAGCGGCATCGACGCCTGGGCCTACTACCAGGCCAAGGGGACCAAGCTGAACATCGCCGAGTCGGCGCTGGACACGCTGCGCATCCAGCGCGAGACGACGCCTGGCCTCACCAGCGAGGGGCGCGCGTTCATCGATCGAAAGCTCGGCGACTACGCCGACAAGATCCGGCGTTACGAGGTCGAGAAGGAGGAGATCAAACGGAAGGCGGAGGGGTTCCACGAGCACTATGAGGTGCTCGACGCCCGGCACGACCAGTTCGACATGGCGGAGGCCCTCGCCTCGATCGCCATCGCGCTGCTCGGCCTCACGGCGCTGACCCAGAAGAAGTGGCTGTTCTATCTGGCCTGGGGCTTCGCGGGGCTGGGGATCGTGCTCGGGCTGGCCGGCTTCATCGGCCTCGGACTGCACCCCGACTTCCTGGCGCGCGCGCTCGGCTCGTCTTAGCGCGCAGCGCGAGCTAGGACTTTTCCGGCCTTCGGACTCCTCTCTCAGTCACTGCGGCGCGCCGGCGTCTGGACAGGGGCCGTGCGAGGCAACCGTGACCCCTGCCGCGCGGGCGACGCAAGGGTCGGAGTAGGTCTTGCCGTCGCAGCCGCAGGCGTCATACGCGTCCGTCCCAATCAGAAGGAGGTTGCACCCCGTGCCGACCGGCGTGCAGGTGCCGGCGGGGCTGTCGCAGGTCGCCGGGACGCAGGTGACCAGGCTGGCGTAGTCGGCGCCTCCGCAGTCGGCCTGCGAGGTGCACGGCCCGCTCGGCAGCGGTGGACAGGTTCCGATGTTGCGGATGCTGATCCCGCGCGCGGCGGCGGCACACGGAATGTCGTAGAGACCGTTGTCGCACCCGCAGACCAGCTCGGCGGGACCGGTGCAGGTCGCGAGGTCCGGTTCCTTCCGGCAGACGCCCGTGGTGTCGCCGCAGGCCAGCACCTGGCAGTACTCACCGATGCCGCAAGCGGTGAGATCCCCCGCGGCGCAAGCGGTGCCGACCGGTGACGGGCACGCTCCATACATCACGCTCGTTCCATCCTCGAAGGCGTAGCAATCGCTGGCGTATTGGTATCCGTTGCAGCCGCAGACGGGGCCGCTCAACATGTTGCAGCTGCTGCCGCCGCCGTTGCCGAGCGCCTGACAGATGCCGCTGGCGGGGGTTGCACAGTTGGGCGTCCAGCAGTAGAGCCCGGCCGCGCAATCCGAATTGAGGACGCAGTCGGCGCCAATGGCCCCGACTCCCACGATGTCTCCGCCTGTCCCGCCAATGGCGCCTGTCCCGCCGATGGCGCCGTCCCCGCCGATGCCGCCGTCCCCGCCGATGGCGCCATCCCCGCCGATGCCGCCGGTCGCCGGCGTTCCGATCTCTCCACCGCCGCCGCTGCTTCCACCGCTACCGGTCGGGTGAGTGGACGAACCCCCGCTTCCGAGCCCTCCGTGCGGACCGAGCGACTCCGAGGAGCAGGCGCCGAGCACAAAGACGAGAGCGAGCGCCGTTACCAGCGAGGCAGTCGGTCGTCCGATCAGAGCACGCGTGAGCGACTCCATTGGGCAATGTTACGGCCGTTCGAGCGGCCGTGGTAGCGGGGCCGCTCTGGTGTCCACTCAAGATAGGGCCAGGATGGCGAGCGCCTCGATGTGCGGCGTGTGGGGGAGCATGTCGAACGGCGTGACGGCGCGGGCGCGGTAGCCGTGCGTCGCCAGCAGCGCCAGATCGCGGGCCAGCGTCTCGGGATCGCAGGAGAGGTAGGCGACGGCGCGCGGGGCGAGGCGCGCGAGCTGCGATAGCAGCCCGGGGGCGCACCCCTTGCGGGGCGGGTTCAGCACCACGACGTCAGCGCGATCGATCTGACCGAGTACCTCCGCGGCGTCGCCGGCGACGAAGCGGGCGTTGGCAATGCCGTTGAGCGCGGCCGACGCCGTGGCGCCGGCGATGGCCCCCGCGTGCGACTCGATCCCGATCACCTCGGCGGCGCTGCGCGCCAGCGTCAGCGCGATTCCGCCGACGCCGCAAAAGGCGTCGACCACCCGTTCGGTCGGTCGGATCGCCAGCCCGTCGGCGATGGCGGCGTAGGCGAGGGCGGCGACCTCGCGGTTCGCCTGGAAGAACGCGCCCGGCGACAGCAGCAGGCGCACGGGGCGGCCCGCGACGTCGACCTGATCTTCGAGCTCGCCGACACCGTCGAGGAGACGTTCGTTGTCGCTCTCCGCGTCCGAGAAGATCGCGTTGCCGCGCGAGCGGTTCTCGTGCTCGACGACGCCGATGACCTCGGGGCGGGCCGCGCGAAACCGTCGGGCCAGCGCGCCGCCGTCCGGCAGCGGGCGGGCGACGACCCAGACGGCCAGCACGCGCCCCGCGTGATTGGCGCGTAGCACGACGTGGCGCAGGTCGCCGGTCAGCGTCCGCTCGTGGTAGGCACGGACGCCTGCTTCGTCGAGGAGGGATCGCAGCGCGGCGGCGGTGTCGTCGAGCGGCGGCTCGGCGATCCGGCAGCCAGCGAGATCGACGACGTCGTGCGAGCGCGGTGCAAAGGCGCCCAAGACGAGTCCGTCGTCGACTCGCCCCTCTTCTCGCCGCGCGACGACCAGCTTCGATCGGTTCCGGTAGCCGAGCGGGCGAGGCGACGCGACGCAGGCGTCGACCTTCACGTCGGCCAGCGCCGGGTGCCCGCCGAGCGCGCGCGCCACCCGGTCGCGTTTCCATTCCAGCTGCGCCTCGTAGGCGAGGTGCTGCAGCACGCAGCCGCCGCAGGCACCGAACGCGGGGCAGGCGGGCGGACGTCGCGCGGGCGACGGCGCGTCGACCGTCTCGAGGCGCGCCCAGGCGGCGGCCGATTGGCGCGAGACGTGTTCGATGACGCCACGCACGCGCTCGCCGGGCAGGGCGCCCGCGAGGTGCACGCGGTGCGCGCCGCTCTCGCCCACGCCGGCGCCGTCGTCGTCGAGATCGTCGCAGGTGAGCGCGACGCGATCGCCGGGCCGCACGGCCTCAGCGCACCGGCGGGGCGGCGCCAACAGCCGCCGCCAGCTTGGGGAGCGAGACGTCGTAGCGGTAGGCCGTTCCGCGGTGGCCGTCGTCGAACTCCTGGTGCTCGCAGGCGATGCCGAGCGCGCGCATCCGCGCCACGAAGATCCGCGCGCCCAGATCCAGATTGTGCTCGTCGCGCGTCCCGGCGTCGACGAACAGCAGCTTCATCCGGCGCAGCGCCTCGGCGTGCGCCGCCACCAGCTCGATCGGGTCCCAGGCCTTCCAGCGTTTCCAGACCGCCCAGTCGATCTCGCCGGTCTCGACGTCGAAGGGGAGCGCGACGCCGCCCGGCCGCCCGGCCTCTGGCGAATAGGCGCCCGCCTGGGCCAGGACCATCATCGTCGTGTAGTCATCCCCGCTCTTCTTTTCGCTGGCCTCGAAGTGCGCGACGAAGGCGGGGACGCCGCCGCGCCGGCGCAAGGTCCGCGCGGCGACCGGAAGATCCTTGAGCGCCGACAGCTCGAAGGCCATGTCGCCCGCGTGGCTGGCGACGGCCGCGAAGAGCTCGGGGTGGCGCATGGCCAGCACCAGCGCGCCGAAGCCGCCCGAGGACTTGCCGCCGATGGCGCGCGCCTCGCGCGTGGCGACGGTCCGATGGCGCTCCGCGACCGCGGGGATCACCTCGCGCACGAGGTGCGTCTCGTAGTTCCCGAGCGCGGGCGAGTCGAGGTACTGCGCGCCGCCCCAGCGGGTGAAGCAGTCGGGCGCGACGACGATCGCCTCTCCCATCACGCCGCTGGCGACCAGGCGATCGAGCCGGGCGCCCAGCCCCGGCTGCCAGGGGTTCCCAGAAAACAGCATCTCGCCGGTGCCGGAGTACCCCGCCAGCCAGTAGATGACCGGATAGCGCCGCGTCGAATCGCGCGCGTACGAGGGCGGCAGCCACACGGCGACCCGGCGCGCCGTCGGATCACCGAGAGGATTTCCCACGAGCGCGCGGCTCTCGACCGTTTCGATCACGACCGACATCGCGCGGTCAGTGTGTCATAGTCCGGCCGGCCGTGACCGCTCCGACGACGCGAATCCTGGTTCCGTTGCCGATGTTGACGTTGACGTTGACGCTGGCGTTCACGCTCGCCTCGGCCTCTCCCGCCCACGCGGGCAAGCCGGCCAAGGCGGCGCCCGCCACCCCCTCGTCCGTCGCGGCGCCCAAGCTGGACGTCAAGAGCTGGACGCTGCCGAACGGGCTGCAGGTGCTCTTCCTCGCCGATCACAAGGCGCCCATCGCAACCGTGCAGGTTTTTTATCACGTCGGCTCGAAGGACGAGCACGTCGGCATTCGCGGCGTCGCCCACATGTTCGAGCACATGATGTTCAAGGGGTCCGTGCACGTTCCGCCCGAGGAGCACGCGCGCCTGCTGAAGGAAGTGGGCGGTGTGGTCAACGCCTTCACCACCGAGGATCTGACCGCCTTTCACGACACGGTGCCACCGTCCTATGTCGGCTTCGCCCTGCAGCTGGAGGCCGAGCGGATGCGGAACCTCAAGCTGTTGCAGGGGACGGTCGACTCCGAGCGCCACGTGGTCGAGGAGGAGAAGCGCCTGCGCGTCGACAACGATCCGGTCGGCAAGGCGATCGAGAAGTTTCGCGCGCTCGCCTACACCAAGCACCCTTACAACTGGACGGCGATCGGCACCATCGAGGACCTGGAGAAGGTCACGCCGGCCGATTGCCAGCGCTTCTACGACACCTTCTATCAGCCGAACAACGCCACATTGATCGTGGTGGGCGATCTCGACGAGCAGACGGCCCGCAAGCTGGTCGACCAGTACTTCGGGCCCATCCCGCGCGGCCCCCAGCAGCCGCGCAACACGGCGGTCGAGCCGCCGCAGACCGCGCCGCGCACGGCCACGCTGCAGATCGAGGTGCAGATCCCCATCATGGTCGGCGGCTACCACATCCCGCGCGCGGCCGATCCGGATCTGCCGGCTCTGGAGGTGCTGGCGGCCATTCTCTCCGCCGGTGAGTCGTCGCGCCTGCCGCAGCGTCTGGTCCGTCACGATCACCTGGCGATCGCTTCGGGCGGGGTCACGGAGGCGATGGAGGATCCTGGCCTCTTCATCGTCTACGCGGCGTATCTCCCCAACAAAGACGGCGCCGCGGTGCAGGCGGCGCTGGCCGAGGAGATCGCCCGGGTGCGCGACAAGCCGGTGGAGGCCGCCGAGCTCGACAAGGCCAAGAACCAGCTGGCCGCGGGGTTCGTGTTCGGCCTGGAGACCGTCGACGGCGTCGCCACGCGCCTCGGCGAGGCGCAGTACGTCGAGGGGGACTGGCGCCGCTTCATCGAGGGGGCGACGCGCTACCTGGCGGTCACGGCCGCCGACGTGCAGCGGGTGGCGCGCAAGTACCTGGTCGACAGCAACCTCACCCGCGTGACGCTGGTGCCGCCCGGGGCGCCGCCTGCCGCGGTGCCGCCTGCCGCCGTGCCGCCTGCCGCTGGACCGAAGACGGGGGTGACCAAGTGATCTGCCGACGACTGACCGCCGTCGCAGCGTCGACCTCGCTGGCGGTCCTGCTGCCGGTCTTGTCGGTGCTGTTGGGTTGCGCGGGGAGCGCGCCCAAGCCGGCCGCGTCGCCAGGATCGATCGAGGTGCAGTACGAATCGGCGCCCGCCAAGCCGGCCGGACCGGCTGCCTCGACCTTCTGGACCGGGCGCACCGATCTCATCGTCGCGCCGCCGCCACCGAAGCCGGAGGCGCTGGCGCTCCCCAAGATCGATCGCTTCACGCTGGCGAACGGGATGCAGGTCATCGTCGTGGCGCGCAAGGAGCTGCCGGTGGTCAGCTTCGGGCTGGCCGTGCAGGCGGGCGGCTACGACGAGGATCGCGACAACCTGGGCGTCTCCGACTTCGTGGCGGCGATGCTGCGCAAAGGGACGAAGAATGGGGCGAAGACCCGCAGCGCGGACGACATCTCACGCGCCATCGACTTCGTCGGCGGCGCGCTCGACGCGCAGGCCACGAACGAGGGGACCACGGTCTCCTGTTCGGCGCTGTCGAAGGACGCCCCGCTCTGCCTGGACCTCCTGTCCGACGTGCTCCTGCACCCGTCGTTTCCCGAGAGCGAGATGGGGGACGTGCGCGACCAGATGCTGGCGGCGGTCGCCTCGCGCTACGACAGCCCCGGTGAGCTGGCGGAGGCCCACTTCGACAACCAGCTGTTCGGCGAGAAGCACCCCAACGGCTGGGTGCTGACGGCCGAGGACGTCCGCAAGATCGACCGCGCACGGCTGGAGAAGTTCTGGAAGACGTTCTACCACCCGAACCACGCCATCCTGGCGGTGGCCGGCGACGTCGACGCCACGCACCTGCGGGTGCAGCTGGAGAAGGCGTTCCACGGCTGGGCGCGCGCCAACGCGCCCGCGCGGCCCGGCTGGACGATCCCGCCCGCCACCGGGACGCGCATCCTGCTGGTCGACCGCCCGGACCTGACGCAGGCGACGATCGTGCTCGGGCACGCCGGAATCAAGCACGCCGATCCGCGCTGGTACGCGGTGACGCTGATGAACTACGTGCTGGGCGGCTCGGACTTTTCGTCGCGTCTCATGACCGAGGTGCGGTCCAAGCGGGGGCTCACCTACGGCATCGGCTCGTCGTTCGGCGCCTCGCTCTACGAGGGCGCCTTCCGGGTCAGCGCGGCGACCAAGAACGAGACGGTGTGGGACGCGCTGCTCGCCTCCGTGAACGAGATCCGCCGCATGCAGACCGAAGGTCCGAGCAATGGCGAGCTCGACAAGGCCAAGGGCTACTACGCCGGCAGCTACCCGTTCAGCTTGCAGGCGGCGGCCGGAATCGCGGGGGCGCTGGTGGGCGCCGAGGAGCACGGCCTGGGGATCGGCTACGTGCGCGATCTGCCGCTGCGGCTGGCGGCGGTCGACGAGACGCAGGCCAAGGCGGCGGCCAAGGATTTCCTGCACCCCGACGAGCTCTTGGTCGTCATCGTCGGCAAGGGGGACGCCATCGAGCCGCAGCTCGCGAAGAGCGGCATTCAGTACCAGCGGATCAACTTCAAGGACCCCATCAACGCGGGGGAGCGCGCCGCCGCGAAGCCAGTACCAGCGAAGCCCGAACCAGCGAAGCCGGCACCAACAAAGTAATCGCTGCCGCGAGGAGAGCCTAGACGGCCCTCTTGGGGACCTTGAGCTTGATGGACGACAGGGCGAAGGCGCGGCCGAGGGCGGCCAGCGCGTAGCCGCCGAGGACGTCGGCGATGAAGTGTTGCTTGGTGGTCAGCGTGGAGAGCGCCAGCATCGTCGCCATCAGCAGCGCCAGCCGGCCGAGCCGCGGGCGATCGCGCAGCAGCAGCAGCGACAGCATGGTCGTGTGCGCCACATGCAGCGACGGGAAGACGTTGCCCGGCGGATCGACGTGCTGGACCCAGGCCATGAAGGCGTACGAGAGGTCGGGGTAGGGGGGAAAAAGGATGGGGCGCGGGTACTCGGCGCCGACGAAGAGGTGCCCCAGCGCGCCCAGCGCCATCACCAGGACCACCGCCATCGCCGTGCGATCGAAGAGGCGCCGGTGGCGGAAGCCGCCGATCGCGATCAGGAACGTCCCCGCGTAGAACGGCAGGTAGCACCAGGCGGTCCAGGGCCAAAACGGGATCGCGTCGTCGAGCCGCGTGCGGAGGAGCTCCGTCGAGCGTGTCAGGTGGGCGTGCCCGATCCCGAAGTAGACGGCCGATTGCAGCAGCGCCAGGCCGAGGCCCACCGACCAGCGATAGGCCGGCGAGGCCAGCGGACCGGCGGGATCGGCGGCGAGGGCCGCCGGAGATTGTCCGCCCGAGAGGGAGACCGGCGCTGACGACATCAGAGGTCTATTATCGCAAATTTGAGGTAGTCGCCCTCGGGAAACTGCGGCACGACCGGGTGGTCGAGGGCGGCGCCTCGAATCTCGCCGGATCTGGGCGCGCCGGCCCGCCTCGCGGGCGCCGTCGCGGACGGTGGCGACGAAGGCACTCCGCCCGATGTGGCTCGAGCAGGAGGCGGCGCAGAGGATCCCCCCGGGGGCGGTGACCGCGGCGCAGAGACGATGCAGCCGCTGGTAGGCGCGCAGGCCGGTCTCGAGCGCACGGCGGCTGGGGGCGAAGCTCGGCGGATCGGAGATGACCAGCTCGAACCGCTCGCCGGCCGCGGCGGCCCGGGTGAGAAAGGCGAAGGCGTCCTCGGCGGCGAAGCGGGCGTCGGCGACGGGCAGGCGGTTGCGCTCGAAGTTTCGCCGCGCCGACGCGATGGCCGGCGCCGCGACGTCGACGGTGGTGGTGGCGCGCGCGCCGCCGGCCGCGGCGTAGATCGAGAACCCGCCGGTGTAGCCGAACAGGTTCAGCACCCGGCGCTCACGCGCCAGCGTGCGGACCAGCGCGCGGTTGTCGCGCTGATCGAGAAACAGCCCCCCTTTTTGCCCGCGCCGCAGATCGGCGCCGAACCGCAGACCGTTCTCGCGGATCTCCATCTCGCCGTCGGGCGCCGTGCCGTAGAGGGCGAGGGTGCGCTCGCCGTCGGCGTCGCCGCTGCGACCGCGTGGCCGGCGTTCGAGGATGGCGTCGACCGTCAACCCGCCTTTCCGCGCGGCTTCGCGCAGCCGCGCCGGCAGCTCGCGGTAGAACGCCCGCGCGCCGCCGCCGTCGTACCGAACGCTGAGCGCGGTGCCGTAGACGTCGACGTGCACCCCCGGCAGCGCGTCCGCCTCCCCGTGAATCCAGCGGAAGGCGTCGGTCTCGGCGCGGTCGATCGCGCCCAGCCGTCGCGCCAGCGCCTCGTCGATCCGGCGCTCGAGCTCGCGTTCCACCTCCAGCGCGCCGTCGGCGCCCAGGACCCGGACGGCAATCGGTGAAGTCGCGTCCCAGAACCCGCGCGCCAGCGGCCGCCCGTCGGCGCCCGCCACCAGCACCACGCTCCCGTCGGCGATCCGGGGCGCCGCCGCGAGCGCATCCCTGATAAATCCAGGGATGCCCGCCGCGAATCGCCCGCCCCAGCTTCTTCCGCAGGACGACCCGCGGCAGACCCGTTCATTTCACTTGGCCGAAGGCGGTCGGTCGGCGATGGGGACGGCGACGGCGATCGGGCGGGAGAGGCTCGAGGCGATCTTGGCCGCGGCCAGCACGCGCGGCCCGGTCGGGAACACGACGTCAATCTTGCCCGCACCCGGGCGAGCCGGCGACCACCCCGACGCCGAACTGCGGATGGGTGATCCGCTCGCCCGCCGCGAACTGCGCGCTGGCCGCGTACGGTCGGGACGGCTTCGACGGGTCGAAGGCTGGTGCGACCAGGACCGGGGTAGGGGTCTTGGCGCCCTTCGAGCGCCCCGATGAGAAGCTGCGCGTGCTGCGCCCCGCTTTTGGCGCGTCAGCCTCCGCCGTGTCGTTCTCGGTGCGATAGCGGTGGTTTCCGTTACAGCGCTTGCAAACCACCTTGGCGATCTTGTCGCCCATCTTGGCCATCACGACGTGCCAGACCTGGCCGCACCGACCGCAGAGCGCTTCGATATCCTGTCCTACTCCCGGCGTCGGTGGCATGGCGCCTAACTTAGCGCGCTTAGACCTCCGCAGGGTCGCGATATTCGCCAAAAACCTCCCGGAAGATCTGACAGATCTCCCCGAGCGTGGCCTCCCGCCGCGCCGCCTCGAGCACGGCCTCCATGAGGTTGCCGCCGGCGGCGCTGCTATCCCCGGCTTTGGCGACGGCGCGCACGCCGTCGAGCGCCACCCGCACAGCTGTTCCGTCGCGGCGCGCCCGCAGCTCGGCCACAGCGGCCCGCTGTGTCCGCTCGGGCGCGTCGTCGATCTTCAACGTCGGGATCGATGCTGCGGCCGCGCCTGTCGCCGTGTGCCGGTTGACGCCGACCACCGCGCGCGCGCCGCTGTCGATCTGCCGCTGCGTCCGGTACGCCGACTTGGCGATCTCGCGCTGCGGCCAGCCGGCCTCGACCGCGCGCACGATCCCACCCATCTCGTCGATGGTCCGGAGGATCGCGCTCGCCTCGTCTTCGATCCGATCGGTCAGCGCCTCGACGAAGTAGCTGCCGCCCAGCGGATCGGCGACCGCCGCCACCCCGGTCTCCTCGGCCAGGATCTGCTGCGTGCGCAGCGCCAGCGTGGCCGACTCTTCCGTCGGCAGCGCGTAGGTCTCGTCGAACGAGTTCGTGTGCAGCGACTGGGTTCCCCCCAGCACGGCGGCCAGCGCCTGGTAGGCGGTGCGGACCACGTTGTTGAGCGGCTGCTGCGCGACCAGCGACACCCCGGCCGTCTGCGCGTGCGCCCGCAGCAGCCACGAGCGCGGGTTCTTGGCCGAGAACCGCTCGCGCATGATCCGCGCCCACATCCGCCGCGCCGCCCGCAGCTTGGCGATCTCCTCGAAGAAGTCGTTGTGGACGTCCCAGAAGAAGGACAGCCGCGGCGCGAAGTCGTCGACGTCGAGGCCCGCCTCACGCCCGAGCTCGACGTAGCCGATCCCGTCGGCCAGCGTGAAGGCCAGCTCTTGCACGGCCGTCGCGCCCGCCTCGCGGATGTGATAGCCGCTGACGCTGATGGTGTTCCAGCGCGGCATCCGACGGGTGCAGTAGGCCAGCATGTCGCGCATGATGCGCAGGTGCGGCCGCACGCCGCAGATCCACTCCTTCTGCGCGATGAACTCCTTGAGCATGTCGTTCTGGATGGTCCCGGCCAGGCGCTCCGGTCCGATCCCGCGCCGCTCGGCCGCCACCAGGTAGAACGCCAGCAGCGCCACCGCCGGCGCGTTGATGGTCATCGAGGTGGTCACCTCGTCGAGCGGGATGCCGGCGAACAGGCGCTCCATGTCGGCCGCCGACGCCACCGAGACCCCCTCGCGCCCGACCTCGCCCAGGCAGCGCGGATCGTCGGGATCGAGCCCCATCAGCGTCGGCATGTCGAACGCCGTCGAGAGCCCGGTCTGCCCGTGCGCGAGAAGAAAAGCGAACCGCAGGTTGGTGTCCTCGGGCGTTCCGAACCCGGAGAACATTCGCATCGTCCAGAGCTTCCCACGGTACATGCTGGCGTGCGGCCCCCGCGTGAACGGGTACTGCCCGGCGTCGCCCAGCTTGGAGGCGTACGTCCAGTCCGTCCCCAGGTCGGCCGGTCCGTAGGAGGCCGCCAGCGGGATCCCCGACTGCGTCTCGAATTTCGGGCGGTCGTCCGACACCAACGGCCAGTCTAGCGTCGATCCGCCCCGGTGGTGAGGGTGACTCAGCCTGGCCGGGCGATCAGCGCGGCGACGGCGGAGACGCTGTCGATCGACTCGGGATCGAAGCCCAGCCTGGCGAAGTCGAGGCCGAACTTCTCCTCGAGGAAGACCACCATCTCGACGCCGTCAATCGACTGCAGCCGTCCGGTCGAAAACAGGCCATCGTCGTCGGCGAACGGGTCGAGATCCCCGTTGCGCGTCAAGAGGTCGCGGAACATCTGTCGAATGAGCTCGGTCTGGGCCATGTCGATCTCGCTCAGGCGTTGATGCCAAAGAGGCGCGCAAAGAAACGGAGGTGGACGGGCAGGGGGACCAGAAACTCCTCGTCGACGAAGGCGAAGATCAAGCAGTAGGAGACCAGCACCCGGGCGAGGGGAAAGGCCCGCTCCCGCAGCCAGCTCTTTGTGGTGGAGGCAGGGCGCCGCGCCTGGGACAACGAGATCGCCACCGCCAACATCATGCACTGAACCGCGTAGACATCCATCTGTCGAACCGCGCCCAGAAAACCGAGCCGCTGGATCCAGTGTTGTTCATCGCGCACGAAGTGGAAGTAGATGTTGCCGAAGAAGGCGGACGCGAAGACCGCGAAGCTCCGCCGCAGGCGCGGGTGACGTTTGAAATACCGGAGGAAGGCCGGGTAGTAGAAGAACTCGACCAGCAGCTCCTTGAAGTAATAGTAGTAGCGGTTCCAGAAGTCGGCGACGTTGCGGGCCTCGAACGGCCGATAGGTGTTTCGCAGCGCCGCGAAGCCCGCCATGCGGCAGCAGGCCACGATGGTGTGTCCGAGGACGGTCAGATTGAACAGGCGTTCGAAAAAATTGCAGACCACGCAGGCCCAGCTCGCCCCGACGCCGAGTGGAACGTCGTTCGCCACGGCGCGAAACGCGTCGGAGATGGAGAGGATCCCCAGTGAATGAAAAGCGGCCCACCGGTAGCCGCGGTGGGCGAAGTGAAGCAGCACGCACCAGAGCAGCAGCTTCAGCCCCTTGAGCTGGGTGACGGCGAGCGCCTGGGGCGTGCGGGTCTCGATCTTCCGCCAGTTGGCGGCGCCTTTGGGGTAGGGCGTCGTGGTGCTCCCCCAGAAGGGCGCGAAGGTCCCCAGCTGCTTCCAGACCGGCTCACCGGGGGAGGCGAAGCGGTCGAGCAGCGCGTAGCCGATGAACCACTGGTAGCTGCAGAGGGCGTAGGCGACGGCCCAGGCGAGCCCCTTTGCGGGGAAGAGCCCGGGCCGTGCCCCGACCACCGCAAGGTAGACGGTGATGAGCACAATCAGCAGCGCCACCGGACGTGCCAGCAGCGCCGAGCGCGACCAGCGTCGCGACGCCATGTACATCAGGCCGGCGAAGAGAAACACCAGCGCCTGGCCCGCCAACATGACGGCGGGCTCACCGGCGCTGGCCGGCCAGAGGAAGGCCCAGATGACGGTCCCTGCGGCGACCAGCGCGCGCCGGTGATCGGACGGCACCAGGGAGGCGAGCACCAGGAACGAACCGATGGGGACCCAGGCCGGAGAGACGACGGAGAGCAGGGCGATGAAGCCGGCCAGCATCACCAGCTTGCCGGCCGGCGTCTGAACGGCAGCGACAGCGCGCGGATAGGTGTC
This sequence comes from uncultured Pseudomonadota bacterium, assembly GCA_963819375.1. Classification (GTDB taxonomy): domain Bacteria; phylum Myxococcota_A; class Polyangia; order Fen-1088; family Fen-1088; genus JADGRB01. The sequence goes on from CAWFVU010000004.1 coordinate 324,038, forward strand.
GAGCGGCGGGACGAGGCGGAGCGCACCCCAGGTCATGTCGCGCCCGACGCGAGTCGCGCGAGCAACGCCCGGCGATCGATCTTGCCGTTCGCGCTGAGCGGGAGCGCCGGGACGAAGTGCAGGGCCGTCGGCACCATGTGCCCCGGCAGCCTCGCCCGCAGGCCCTTGCGGAGCTCCGCGGCCCGCGCGGCCAGCGACTCGTCGCCGAGGAACGCCACCACGCCGTCGGCGCTCCCGTCGCGCAGCGGCCAGGCGACCACCGCCACGGCGTCGACGCCGGAGACCGCGCGCAGGTGGGCCTCGACCTCCTCGAGCTCGACGCGGTGGCCCCGCACCTTCACCTGGTTGTCGAGGCGCCCGAGGTAGAAGTAACGGCCGTCGGCGTCGGCCCGCGCCTGATCGCCGGTGAGGTACCAGCGCTCTGCGCCGATGGTCACGAACTTCTGCGCGGTTCGCTCCAGATCACCGTAGTACCCGAGCGCGAGCTGGGCGCCGCCGATGGCCAGCTCTCCGGCCAGGCCTGGTGCGGCCCTCTGCCGCTGGCCGTCGAGCACCGTCAGTCGCGTTTGGGGAAAGGGGCGCCCGATCGAGACAATCCCGCGCTCGCTCGGGGTGCGTTCGGCGCCCTCGAAGCGCTCGCGCGAGCAGGCCACCGTCGCCTCGGTCGGACCGTAGAAGTTGTCGACGGTGCTGTTGGGCGCGGCCGCGCTCCAGCGCTCCGCCAGCGTCACCGGCAGCGGCTCGCCCGAGAAGATCGAGACCCGCAGGCGCGGCAGCACGTTCGGCTGCAGCAGCTTCATGCGGCTCATCATCTCGACCATCGAGGGGACGGAGAAGAGAACGGTGATCGCCTGCTCTTGCAGGTAACGGAGCGGCGCCATCGTCTGCGTGGCGGGGACCGCGCAGAGCGCCGCCCCCCGATCCCAGGTGAAGAACATATCGAACACCGAGATGTCGAAGGTGATCTCCGAAAGGCCGGCCGTGCGGTCGGATGGGCCGACCTCGAAGAGATCCCGATTGACGGCCACGAACTGGCCCACGGCGCGAACGGGCACCACGACGCCCTTGGGGACGCCGGTGGTGCCGGAGGTGAACTCGATGTAGCCGGGGTGCCCTTCTGTGACGGGGCGAGGCGCGTCCCCCGGGTCGTACGCGGGGAGCGCGCGCGCGTCGTCGACGGCCGGGTCGGCGACCGGCACGCCGTCGAGGCAGGGAGCGAGGACGCGCGCGCCTCCACGCAGCCGTGGCGTGAGCAGCGGGAGGTGAGCGCGATCGACGATGATGGCGTGGGGGTCGACGGCGCCGAGCATCTGCGCCAGGCGCTCTTCGGGCAGGGCGGGGTTGATGGGGACGTAGGTGCCGCCGGCCCAGCAGGCGCCGAGGATGCCGAGATAGGTCTCGAGGCTGCGGCGGGTGAAGATCGCCACGCGCGGGTTCGGTCCGATCGATGCGTTCGCCAACCAACCCGCCACCCGCTGCGCCAGCGTGCGCAGCTCGGAGTAGCTGAACGCCCGACCTTCGACCTGGAGCGCCGTGGCCTCGGGGAAACGTTCGGCGCAGCGGTACATCGGCCAGGCGAGGTTGAACGTCGCGTCGACCCCTGTTTCCGTGGAAGGTCGTTCTGGGCGTGCCTGCCGAGTCGCCTCTGTCACGCCCGCACCAGCGTAACACGAGAGGTGAGGGCAGCGGCCTCCACCACGCTGTTGGTCGCCGGGGACGGACTTGAAGTAAGCTCGGCTGCAGCGGTCAACCTTGCGTCTGGCGCCTTGAACTCCGCCGCCCCGACTGAGCCGCGATCGCGCCGCGGGTCGAGCTCGCAGGCTTGGCAGACGGCCGGCTGGGTGGTGCTCGGCGTCGCGGCTCCGGCGGTGGACGCGGCCAGGGGCTCACCCGGTTGGTTGGCGCTCGTTCATCCAATCCAGGCGACGTCGCTGTTTGCGTCGATGGTGTTCTTGTTGGTGAGCGGTCCGCGCCTGCGGGACCTGTTGCTGTTCTTGGTCGGCGCGGTCGGATTTGCGCTGGGACACCGCGCCTGGCTCCATCTGTTCTCGTTCCGCGGCGTTCAGTTCGAGCAGAGCGCGCTGGTGGCGGCGGGCTTGGCCAGCCTGGTGGCCCTTGGGGCGCGGGCAGCCGCCTCGGAACGCGGGAGTGAGCCGCGAACCTGGTTTCACCTGGCGGTGATGTTGCCGGCCTTCGGGATGGCCATGGGCCTCGCGCTCGATCTCACGGTTCCGCTGCACGCCTGGACCTGGGATCCGATCGTCCTGGGGCTGGACGCCGGGTTCGGTCAGCCGAGCTTCGTCGTCGGGCGCGTGGCGGCCGGCCATCCTGCGCTGCTGACGCTGCTCGGCCTCGTCTATCTGTTTCTGCCGGTGATGATTGCGGCGATGTTGGTGCTCGAGCAGCGGCAGACGCGCGAGACGCGCCGGACGCGCGAGACGCGCCCCGAACGCGAACCCGGGCTGCTGCGGGCGATTCTCCTGGCGGCGATCGTCGGGTACGCGCTCTACCAAGTCTATCCGGTCGTGGGACCGGGCCCGCTGTTCGGCGCGCGGTTTCCCTACGGGATCGCCGGTCTCGCCGGGCCGCCGCAGCGTCTGGTCGACGTCACCGCCATCGAGGACCCGCGCAATTGCATGCCTTCCTTGCACGTCGCCTGGGCGCTGCTCGTCTACTGGCACGCGCGGACGCTGGGCAGGCGGGCCAGGGCGGCCGGCGCCATCTGGTTGGTGTCGACGATCTTCGCCACGCTGGCGATGGGCCAGCACTACTTCGTCGATCTCGTGGTGGCCGTTCCGTTTGCCGCGCTGATCGATGCGCTGGCCGGCGCGACGCCCCGCAAGACCTCCGCGCGTCGCCAGCTCATCGCGACGGCCGGCGTGTTGCTGGCCATCTGGTACGCAATCCTGCTGCTGGCGCCGCCCGGCGCGTCGGGCGGGCTCTGGCTGCGGCTGCTCGCGCTGGCGACGGTCGCCGCCAGCTGGGCGCTGCACGCCCGCTGGTGCGCTCAGCGCTGATCGCGCCTGGTGCCGTCGTCCGCGGGAGAGCGCTCCAGCTTCACCGGCTCGTCCCGCGCGGCGAGCTCGCGCGCGATCTCGGCGTCCAGCTCGGCCCCGAGAATCACGATGTACGCCGAGAGCAAGAACCAGGTGAGGATCGTGATGATGACCCCCAGCGAACCGTCGACCCGGTCGGTCTTGGCATAAGTCGACGCGAACCAGGAGAAGAGCGCCGAGCCCGCCAGCCACAAGGCGGTCGCCGCCAGCGATCCGGGCGAGACCCAGCGTCGCGTGGCCGGCACGTGGGCCGGCCCATGGTGGTACGCCACGCTCAAGGCGACGAGGACCATCACCGTCAGCATCGGCCAGCGCCCCCAGCGGATGAGCTGCTCCCCGATCTGCGACATCCGGAAGAACGAGAGCACGAGGGGGAAGACGATCACCGCGGCGATGGAGATGACGCCCGAGACGATGGCGCCCACCGTGAAGAGGAACGCGGTGACGTTCAGCCGGATGAACCCCCGGGTCTCCTTCTGGCCGAACGCCAGGCTGAGCCCGGTGATGAGCGCCTTCATCCCCTTGGTCGCCGCCCAGATGGCGGCCAGGATGCCGATCGCCGCCTCAAGGCTCAAGGTCCCGGTCGAGCGCGCGGTCAAGAGCGCCATCTGATCGTGGAGCGCCATCCGGATGTCGTGCGGCAGCCCCCCCGCAAAGACGTCCATCTGGCGCGTGACGTCTTCGGGATCGGCCAGGAGGCCGTACACGGAGACCAGCGCCGCCAGGGCCGGGAACATCGAGAGGAACGCGTAGAAGGCGACGCCGCCCGCGAGCACCGACGCCTGGTGGCGCCGGGTGGCGCTCCGCATGCGGTTGGCGATCCCGCGCCACCCACCGGCCCCGAGCAGGGCCAGAATCCCTGGATTGTCCCCCGGGCCCTTCAAAACGCGCCCCCGCCGGCGGCGCTGAACACGAACCCCAGGCCGACCGCGCCGTAATAGCCGGTGCGTGGCTGCGGGAAGATCTCCGCCAACCCCGCGTGCAAGCTGAGGAGCACGTCACCGAGCTCGAGGTTCAGCTGATATTCGCCATGAACGATGGCGGCGAAGCCGTGGCCGATCAGCCAGGAGGCGGTGACGTTGAGCTGGTGGCTGAGCAGCCCAGACACACTGAGCCCCAGCGGGATGAGCACGCCGGTGTCGATCACCGCTGCGCGCTTTCGCTCCGGCGCCTGGAACGTTCCCCCTGCGCCGAGATAGGTCTGCGCGGGGACGAACGGAATCCCGAGCTCGAGGCCTCCGACCAGCGCCAGGTAGGGATCGCCGGGAGCGTCGAAGGCGCCCACCGACCAGAACGACGCGGTCGCCACCATGTCCTTGTAGGCAGGCCGAATGGTGAGCTGCAGCGGGACCAGCTCGCGGTCGGCCGTCTTCTCCGCCGCTCCTTTGACCTCATCTTGGATGAAGACCTCCGCCACGTCGGCGAGCAGCTCCGGCGCCTCGATGGTGAACGGAAGGAGCTGCCACACGGCGATCTCGTCCTCGGGCACGCGCGCGCCGAGCACGAAGGCGGTGAGGACGCCGCGGACGGAGAGGGTCGCCGCGTCCATCACGTGCCGCCGCCCGTCCTCGTTGACCGGGTTGTCGAGGCGGCTGTCGCCGAACGTCACCCAGCGGTGGCCCGCCCGATCGGTCGCCACCCGGCCGCGGGCGTTCCAGGCGTCGTGAAACGACTTGGCGGCGGCCGCGCTGGAGGCCGCGCGGTTGAACCCCATGTGCCCGGCGGCGAACGAGTCTTGCAGATAGTGATCCGCGAATGCGCTCTCGAAGAGCGCCAGCTGGAACTGCTCGACCGTCGCCAGACCATCTCCCGCCGCGCCAGCCAGCGCATAGGCGATCGCCTGCTGGTGATACTCGGCCCACGAGCGGGTCGACATCGGGTTGAAGTGGGCGCTGTTCTCCAGCGCCAGCAGGTAATAGGACTTCTTGCTGTTGAACCGCCAGGCGCCGGTCTGTGACAGGAACTCGGAGGGATGGCCGAGGAAGTCGCCCGCGATGGCGGTCGCGTCGCCATAGAGCTTGGCCAGCACCGGAAGGTTCTCTCCGCAGATCCGCTCGAAGCGTGCCTTCACGCCGGCATCGGGCGCCCCGCGGGCCGCCACCGTCGCGTTCAGATCGGCGCAGGCGCGCAAGTAAGAGCTGCGGCCGATCTCCTGATGCTCGACCGACGCCCAGGCATGGGCCGTCGACGCGGAGGCAAACGGGGGCAGGAAGGCCGCGACGGCCAGGAGCTCCAAGAAGCGGGCCCTCGGAGCGAAAGGCCCGCGACCCGATCGCGAAGGGCCCGCCACCCGGGCAGTATGGTTGTGCCAGGGGCGTCTGCTACCGCGCCCGGCGAGTTTGCGAGAACGGCTGATCGCGCGCCCCGCGCGATGGCGTCCCAGCGGTCAAGCGCCATATTGCCGGCGGGCCACCCGTCTTGGCGGCCTCCAGCGCAAGACAAGACGAGACAAGACAAAGGAAGAAGCGAGGGCAGAGCCCTGACACCTTCGGCCAGACACGTCCCGGCGATCGCGGCGGCCGCGGTCGTGCTGCTGTCGATCCTCCTCGGCTTTCTGGCGCGGTGGCAGTTCCTGACCCGGCTCGCCCGCTACGCCGAGACGACGCCCTGGGCGGCGGATACGGCGATCATCGCGTCGATGCGCTGGCCGCTGCCGACCTGGTGCCTCCTCGGCGGCGTCTACGCCGCCACCCGGATCGTGAGCATTCCGCCGCTTCTTGCCCGGACGTTGGAAAAGGTGCTGCTTTCGGTCCTGATCATCTCCGTCAGCTTCTGGGTGGCGAGCCTCCTCGGCCGTTTGCTCGAGCTGCGGGGCGTCGGCGCGGGCCGCGTCCGGGCGTCCTCCGGCACCGGCGTGGTGCGGACCATGGTCAAGGTCGTTGTGCTGGCCGTTGGAACGCTTGTCCTCCTGAGCACGCTCGGGATCTCCGTGGCGCCACTGGTCACCACCATGGGCCTCGGCGGCCTGGCAGTCGCCTTCGGACTGCGCGAAACGCTGGCCAACCTGTTTTCGGGGATGAACTTCACCCTGGCCGGGAACATCAACGTCGGGGACTTCGTGAAGCTGGGCTCGGGTGACGAGGGGTACATCGAGGACATCCAGTGGCGGGTGACGCGCGTGAGGACGCTGTTCGACACGATCGTCGTGATTCCGAACAGTCAGCTCGCCGACAGCATCGTGACCAACTATCACCAGCCTTCACCCGACGCGCTGATCCTCGTCCCGGTCGCCGTGCACGCGGCCAGTGACCTCGACCACGTCGAGCGCGTCACCTGTCGGGTCGCGCGCCAGATCATGGAGACGATCCCGGGCGGCGTGCCGGGGTTCGAGCCGTCGGTTCGCTACAAGGCGTTCGGCGATTCGAGCATCGACTTCTGGGTCATCCTGCGGGTGCGGGCGTACCCCGATCTCCTTCTGGTAAGGCACGAGTTCATCAAGGCGCTGGTCCGCGCCTTCGCGTCCGAAGGGATCGTCATCCCGTTTCCAGTTCGCGCGATCAATCTTGCGCAAGAAGACGGCGCCGGTGTCGCTGGTCGACGAGTCTTTGCCACCGACGCATCTTCCCCGCCGACGTTCGACGAACATTGACCTCGGGAATCAGTCGATCCCTTCATTGCCAACTTCCAGGCCAGTCACACACTGACGCCCAGCGAGAAAAATCACTCACGTGATGGAGGGCCGATGTTTGATCTGCTGTTCGAATCGTTCCGCAAGGCATCCGAGTCGTCGATGCAGGTGCCGATGGACATGATCAAGAACCTGACTCAGCAGCTGCCCAGCGCTTCAGGGGCTGGAATGGAATGGTCCAAGACTTTCCAGAAGCGCTGGGCCGAGTTCGCGATCGAGAGCTTGAACAAGCACCGCGAGTCCCTGGACTCGACGTACCGGTCCGGGATCCAGCTCATCGAGCAGACGTTCCGGGTCTCCGACGTCAAGTCCTCCGCGGACTACCAGAAGATCGTCGAAGAGCTCTGGCAGAAGCTGCTCGACGTCTTCAAGGAGCAGTCGGAATCTCAGGTTCGCGACCTGCAGACCTGGGCGGCGAAGTCGTTCGAGATGCACCGGGCCTCCGCCTAGCGTCACGACAACCAGACAAAGGAGGCCACAGTGGAAAACGGAGCTCGTAGTCGGGTGGCCATCGCGTGCCAGGGGGGAGGGAGTCACACCGCATTCACCGCGGGTGTCCTCGAGGGGCTGATGACGCGCATTCCGGATGACATCGAGATCGTCGCGCTCTCAGGCACGTCGGGCGGAGCGATCTGCGCGGCGCTGGCTTGGGACGGCCTGGTCCGAAACGATCCGGAGCTGGCGGTGCGCAAGCTGCGGGGATTCTGGGACGCGATGTCGGCCCGGGAACCCATGGACAAGCTCGCCAATCAGGCTCTGCTGAGCATGATGAGCCTCCGCGACCTGATGGTCCTGCCGGAGGTGAGCCCGTACAACCTGCCTCAGTGGGGCGAGGACAAGTTTCGCGCCATGCTGAACGAGTACTTCGACTTCGAGGAGCTACGCGCGCTCGCCCGTCGACCGGGGGCGCCGGCACTCAAGATCGGGGCGGTGGAGGTGCTGAGCGGCCACTTCGAGCTTTTCACGGGTGACGAGCTCTGCGCCGAGTGCCTGCTGGCCTCGGCGGCCATCCCGGAGATGTTCCGCGCCGTCAACGTCCCGGGGCGGGGGGTGTTCTGGGACGGTCTCTTCTCTCAAAATCCGCCGATTCACAACCTGGTGGAGCACCACATCGACGAGCTGTGGGTGATTCAGATCAACTCCAGCACCTGCGCCCGCGTCCCCACCGAGACCCACGAGATTCTCGATCGCAGGAACGCGCTCTCTGGAAATCTGTCGATGGAACAAGAGCTGAAGTTCATCGACACGATCAACCGCGCCCTCGCGGAGCGAAAGATCCACGACTCCAAGTACCGCCGGATTCGGGTGGCGCGCATCGCTCTGGATCGCGAGCTCAATTATCGCTCGAAGCTCGATCGCAGCCCTGAGCTGCTCTCGGAGCTCAGGGACTACGGGATCATGAAGTGGAAGCGGTTCGTCAAGGAGCGCACCGCCTGGATGGACGACACGCGCGCGCTCCGGATGGAATCGCAGCAGATGTCGGTCTGAAGCGGGAACAGAGGAAAAGAGGCGGGGCGATGGGCATTCGAATTTCGGCCGTCGGCGGCTACGTTCCGAGCACGGTCGTCACCAACGAGGAGTTGGCCCGACGGGTCGACACCTCCCACGATTGGATCGTCGCCAAGACCGGGATCCGGGAGCGGCGGTTCGCGGGGCCCGACGAGTCCCCCAGCGACATGGGGTGCGCGGCCGCGGAGCGCTGCCTGCGGAATGCGGCCGTCGACAAATCGGCCGTCGATCTCATCGTCGTGGCCTGCGCGACGCCCGACCAGTCCCAGCCGGCGGTCGCCTGCCTGATTCAGGAGAAGCTCGGGATCTCGGAGCGGAACTGCCCGGCCTTCGACGTGAACTCGGTCTGCTCCGGCTTCGTCTTCGCGCTCAGCGTCGCCCAGGGGATGATGCTCGCCGATCCCAAGGCGTACGCCAACGTGCTGGTCATCGGCGTCGATGCTTTCTCCAAGATCATGAACTGGGACGACCGGCGCACCTGCGTGTTCTTCGGCGACGGGGCGGGCGCCGTTCTCCTCACGCACACCGAGGACGACCGGCGGATCCACTTCAAGCTGGGGAGCGACGGGCGCGGCAGCAAGACCATCGCGGTGCCGGCCGGTGGCACGCGGATGCCGGTCGACGCGAATGTCCTCGAGAAGCGACTGAACACCTTCACGATGGACGGCCCCAAGGTCTGGGAGTTCGCGGTGAACGCCGTCCCCCGGGTGATCCGGGGCCTCTTGGCCGAGCACGATCTGGCGCCGGCGGATCTCGACCTCCTGGTCCTGCACCAGAGCAACCTGCGGATGATCGAGGCGATGATGAAGTCGCTCGATCTTCCGCCCGACCGGTCGGTCAGCACCATCGAGACCTACGGGAACACCGCGGCCGCCAGCATCCCTCTGACCCTGGAGAAGGCCTGGGAAGCCGGAAAGCTTCGTCCCGGAGCACGCGTGTCGCTGTGCGGCTTCGGCGGCGGCCTCTCCTGGGGCGCGGCGCTGCTCGAGTGGTGACCGGCGTCGTGCCGAAACGTGCCCTCGAGGCGGTTTCCGAAGAGGCGCCTTGACAGGACGCGAGGCGCCTCTCTAGGCTTCAAGCACTTTGAAGCGATTCCAAGTTCGTGGTTTGGATGGGGCGAGGTGTCTGCTGGCGTCGGCCGCGCTGATGTTCGCCGGGTGCGGAAGCAGCAGCGGCGGGAGCAACGTGGACGCCTGGGTGGGCAACTGGATGGAGGGGGGGACACAGTCGACCACCTGCGCCGGCGTTTCGACGACGACGCAGCTGAGCATGCTGGTCGTCTTCTCGGCCGGCTCGAAGGCCGGAACCATCGAATCATCGGCCGACAGTTGCGTGCTCGTCTGGGACGTGAGCGGCGACAAGGCCACGCTGGAGAGCGGACAGACCTGCACCGCCTCGATCGACGGCGTGAACGCGTCGGTCACCTGGACCGCCAGCACGCTCACGCTCAACGGCAACACGATGACCGGCATGCTCGGCGGCTCGGGGAACGACTGCCCGTTCACCCAGCAGGCCACCTTGACCAAGATGTAACGCGAGAAGGTCGTCCCCTCTCGCCAGCACCGACCCGCGCGACCAGCGCGCGAGTCGGTGGCTGAAATCCTTGTGTGTTACGCGCGGGCCGTGGCTTCGGGGCCCGCCGCCGAACCCTCGGGTCCGGCAACGACAACCGGCACGGTCTCCAGAGTCAGCTCCAGCGCTTCGTCGATCTTCTTGACGAAGACGATGTCCATCTCGGCGCGGACGGTCTCGGGGATGTCGATGACGTCCTTGCGGTTGCGGTCGGGCAGCACCACCCGCTTGATGCCCGAGCGGTGGGCCGCCAGCACCTTCTCCTTGATGCCGCCGACCGGCAGCACGGTGCCGCGCAGGGTGATCTCGCCGGTCATCGCCACGTCGCCGCGCACGCGCCGCCCGGTGAGGAGCGACACCAGCGCAACGGTGATGGCGACGCCCGCCGACGGACCGTCCTTCGAGACGGCGCCCTGCGGGACGTGCAGGTGGATGTCGGTCCGCTCGAAGTCGGTGGTGATGCCGAGATCCTCGACGTGCGTCCGGACCCAGGAGAGGCCCGCGCGCGCCGACTCCTTCATCACGTCACCGAGCTGTCCGGTGAGGATCAGGGTCCCCTTGCCGGGCATTGCAGAAACCTCGATGAAGAGGATGTCGCCGCCGGTCGGCGTCCAGGCCAGCCCCGTCGAGACGCCCGGGATCTCCGTCCGTTCGGCCGCTTCGGAGTAGTACTGCTGCGGTCCCAGGATGTCGGAGATGGTCGCCGGCACCAGGTTGGGATCGTACGGTTGGTTCTCCGCCACCTTGACCGCGATGTTGCGGATCACGCTGGCGATCTCGCGCTCGAGGTTGCGCACCCCCGCCTCGCGCGTGTACTGCTCGATGACGGTGTTGAGCGCCTCGTCGGAGAGCTTGATCCGCTCCTCGTCGAGCCCGTGCTCGGCGACCTGCTTCGGCACCAGGTGGCGCTTGGCGATCTCCAGCTTCTCCTCGCGGGTGTAGCCGGGGATCTCCAGCACCTCCATGCGGTCGAGCAGCGCCGGGGGGATGGGATCGAGCATGTTCGCCGTGGCGATGAAGATGACGTCGCTGAGGTCGAAGTTCACCTCCAGGTAGTGATCGGAGAAGGTGGAGTTCTGCTCCGGATCCAGCACCTCGAGGAGGGCGGCCGACGGGTCGCCCCGGAAGTCGGCGCCCAGCTTGTCGATCTCGTCGAGCATGAAGACCGGATTGCGTGACCCGACCCGCCGCATCCCCTGGATGATTCGTCCAGGGAGCGCGCCGATGTAGGTCCGTCGGTGACCGCGCACCTCGGCCTCGTCGCGCACGCCGCCCAGGGAGACGCGGATGAACTCGCGTCCGAGCGAGCGGGCGATCGACTTGCCGAGCGACGTCTTACCGACGCCCGGAGGGCCGGCGAGACAGAGGATGGGCCCCTTCTTCCCCGGCGCGAGCTTGCGCACGGCCAGGTACTCGAGGATGCGCTTCTTCACCTTCTTGAGGTCGTAGTGGTCGCTGTCGAGGATCTCGCGCGCCTGATCGAGAATCGAGGCGATCCTCGGTCCGCTTCGACCAGGGAAGCTCGACGAGCCACTCGAGGTAGGTCCGCTGGACGGTGTACTCCGCCGAGGACTGGGCCATCTGCTTGAGACGATCGAGCTGCTTGCGCGCGGTCTTTTCGACCTCGGCAGGCATCTCGGACGCCTTGATCTTCTCGTCGAACGCGTCGAGGTCGCTGGCGTCCTCGCCCTCGCCGAGCTCGTCCTGAATCGCCTTCAGCTTCTGGCGCAGCACCGCCTCGCGCTGGTGCTTGGAGAACTCCTCCCGCACCTGCGAGTCGATCTTCTGCTTCACCTTGATCAGCTCCACCTTGCGCTGGAGCAAGACCAACAGGCGCCGGAGGCGCTCGGCCACGTCAATCTCCACCAGCAGCGACGCGCGCTCCTCGGGAGACAGGTCCACCGTCGCGGCGACGATGTCCCCGAGGCGGCCCGGGTCCTTGTGCTGGTCGAGCACCTGCGCCGTCTCGTCCGGGATGTCGGGCGAGATGGCGATGAGCTGCTTGGCCACGTCGTAGACCGCCATGCCGAGGCCGTCGATCTCGATCGGGATCTTTGCGGATCTCGACGAGCGGCTCGTACGACGCCAGCAGGTAGGGCTTCTCCTGGACGAAGCCGGTGACGCGGCGCCGCTCGGTGCCGCGGAGAACCGCCGTCACGCGGTTCTCGGCCGCCTTGACGATACGAACGACCTCGCCCTCGACGCAGATGGTGTAGAGATCGGCGCCAGCCGGCTCTTCGATGTCGGCGTCTTTCTGGGTGCCGACGAGGACGCGCGCGCCTTTGCCGCCGAGCGCCTCGATGAGACGGAGGGAGCTGGCGCGACCAATCTCGACCGGCATCACGGCGCCGGGGAATAGCACCAGGTTGCGGAGCGACAGGAGCGGGAGGGTCTTGGTGGTGTCAGCGCTCATGGATTGGTTGGCCTCTCCTTTAGGATGCCGCGGGGCTGAAAAAGATATAACAGATTTGTTTCGTGGAACTGGGATGCGGGGCGACGCAGACCGCTCAAAATCGGCGCACCTCTCCGGTGGCGGTTCGCCGGGCGAGCTCTTCGAGCAGCTTCCGCGTCTCGGCGTCGTCGGGGCCGACCTTCGGCGCCACGATCTCGACGCGGCAGAGCTGATCGCCGCGCGAGCCGTCGGCGCTCTTGACGCCGCGGCCGCGCAACCGCAGCCGGGCGCCGCTCGACGTGCCGGGCGGGACCGTGACGGTGACGCGCCCCTCGACCGTGGGGACCTCGATCTTGGCTCCGAGCGCCGCCTCGGCGAACGTCACCGGTAGGTCGAGCTCGATGTCCGAGCCGCGGCGCCGCAGGAACGGATCCGGACGGACCTCGATGTCGAGGTAGAGATCGCCGGGCGTGCCGTTGCGCGCCGGTGCAGGGCCGCCTTGTCCGGGCAGGCGAAGCCGCCCGCCCTCTTCGACGCCTGGCGGGATGTTCACCTCGACGGCGGTGCCGCTGCCGGTGCGGACGGTGCGCTTGCCGCCCAAGGCCGACTCGACGAACGTGACCTCCATGCGCCCTTCGATGTCGCTGCCGCGCGCGGGGCGCGTCCGTTGCCGCCGCGGATCGAAGCCGACGCCAGGACCGCCTCCGCCGCCGAACAACGTGGAGAAGATGTCATTGATGTCGAACTCGCCGGACATCCCGCCACCGCCGCCGGCCCCAGCGCGCGAGCGGCCGAACGTCTGCGCGAAGGCCTCCGCGTCGAACCCTTCTGGCATCCCGTCCGGGCGGATGGGGGCGTGTTTGAGACGGTCGTACTCCTGACGTTTCTTGGAATCGCCGAGGACGTCGTAGGCCTCGTTGATCTCCTTGAAGCGCTCCGTCTTCTTCTTGTCGTCGCCGGTGATGTCGGGGTGGAATTCCTTGGCCAGCTTGCGATACGCCTTCTTGATCGCCGCTTCGTCCGCGCTCTCCGCAACCCCCAGCGTCTTATAAAGATCTTTCATTCGTGGTTGGTCACTCCATCATGACATGACCGCGATGCGTTGCTGCGGTTTGCGTGTGAAGGTGAGCTCTCCGTGTTCTGAACCTCGCGAACCTGGCGAACCTGGCGAAGCTGGGCCCCGCTCGACCAGCACGGTGTCGCCCGGATGCAGATCTCCGGCCAGGAGCTTGCGCGCCAGCGGGTCCTGGACGAAGCGCACCAGCGCCCGCTTGAGCGGCCGTGCCCCATACTGCGGGTCGTAGCCCTCCTCGGCGAGGAAGCTGCGCGCCTCGGGCGAGAGCTCCAGGTCGAGGTCGCGATCGCGCAGCAGCTTGCGCAGCCGGCCCAGCTGAACGTCGACGATGGTGTCGATCTCGTTTCGCCCCAGCGGATGGAAGATGACGATGTCGTCGATCCGGTTGAGAAACTCGGGGCGGAAGGAGCGGCGCAGCTCCTCCATGACGCGGTCCTTGGCCTCGAGGTTGGTCCAGTCGTGCAGGAACTGACTGCCGACGTTGGAGGTCATGATGACGACCGTGTTGCGGAAGTCGACCGTACGTCCCTGTCCGTCGGTGAGGCGCCCGTCGTCGAGCAGCTGCAGCAGCGTGTTGAAGACGTCCGGGTGCGCCTTTTCAATCTCGTCGAACAGGATCACCGAGTAGGGCCGTCGTCGCACCGCTTCGGTGAGCTGTCCGCCCTGGTCGTACCCGACGTAGCCAGGAGGCGCGCCGATGAGGCGCGAGACGGCATGCTTCTCCATGTACTCCGACATGTCAATCCGCACCATGTGCGACTCGTCGTCGAACAGGAACTCGGCCAGCGCACGCGCCAGCTCGGTCTTGCCCACGCCGGTCGGCCCCAGAAAGATGAACGAGCCAATCGGGCGGTTGGGATCCTGCAGACCGGCGCGCGCGCGGCGGACCGCGTTCGACACCGCGGCCACCGCTTCGTCCTGGCCGATCACCCGCGCGTGCAGGCGCTCTTCGAGGTGAAGCAGGCGCGCCTGCTCCCCCTCCAGCATCTTGTCGACCGGGATGCCGGTCCACTTGGAGACGACGGCCGCCACGTCCTCCTCGGTGACCTCCTCGCGCAGGAAGGATCCATGCTTCTGGGCCTCCTTGAGCTCGTCGCTCTTGGCCAGGAGCTGCTTGTCGATCTCCGGGATGCGTCCGAAGCGCAGCTCAGCGGCGCGGTTCAGATCGCCCCGGCGCTGGGCCAGCTCCGCCTCGGTCTTGGCGGACTCGCTCTCTTCCTTGAGCTTGCGGAGGGAGCCGATGAGGCTCTTTTCGTGCTGCCAGACGGTCTTCATCTGGTCGGCGCGCTCGCGCAGCTCCGAGATCTCGGTGGCGACCGCCGCCAGCCGCTTGGCGGATGCCTCGTCCTTCTCCTTGCCGAGCGCCTGCTCTTCGATCGCCAGCGACGTCAGACGCCGCTCGATCTGATCGATGGGGTCGGGGCGCGAATCGATCTGCATCTTGAGCCGGCTGGCCGCCTCGTCGACGAGATCGATCGCCTTGTCGGGGAGCTGCCGTCCCTGGATGTATCGGTGCGACAGGCGCGCCGCTGAAACCAGGGCCGCGTCACGAATCCGGATGCCATGGTGAACCTCGTAGCGCTCCTTGAGACCACGCAGGATCGCGACCGTGTCCTCCAGCGTCGGCTCGCCGACGTAGACCGGCTGGAAACGCCGCTCGAGCGCCTTGTCCTTCTCGATGTACTTTCGGTACTCGTCGAGCGTGGTGGCGCCGATGCAGCGCAGATCGCCGCGCGCCAGCGCCGGCTTGAGCATGTTGGCGGCGTCGACCGCCCCCTCGGCCCCGCCCGCGCCGACCAGCGTGTGCAGCTCGTCGATGAACAGGATGACGCCGCCGGCGGCCGCCTCGATCTCCTTGAGGACCGCCTTGAGACGCTCCTCGAACTCGCCGCGGAACTTGGTTCCCGCGATGAGCGTGCCGAGATCGAGCGAGAGAATCTTCTTCTCCCGCAGCGACTCCGGGACGTCGCCGGCGGCGATGCGCAGCGCGATCCCCTCGACGATGGCCGTCTTGCCGACGCCCGGATCGCCGATCAGCACCGGGTTGTTCTTGGTGCGGCGCGACAGGACCTGCATGGCGCGGCGGATCTCTTCGTCGCGTCCGATGACCGGATCGAGCTTGCCGTTGCGGGCCAGCTCCGTCAGATCGCGCGTGTACTTGGCCAGCGACTGGTACTTTCCCTCCGCTTCGGGATCGGTCACGCGCTGCGTGCCCCGCACCTCGGCCAGGGCCTTCATCAATGTCTCTCTGCGGACGCCGGCGTCCTTCAGGGCCCGGCTGGCGGCGCCGTGGTCCTTGGCCAGCAGCGCCAGCAAGAGGTGCTCGCTGGAGATGTATTCGTCCTTGAACTCCTTGGACTGCTTGCCGGCATCCTCGAACAGGGCCTCCAGCCGCCGGCCGGCGTAGATGTCGGCGGTCGAGCCCCGAACCTGCGGCTGCGCCTCGAGCGCGCTCTGCGCGGCCTGGCGTACCTGCGCCGGGTCGACGCCAATCTTGCGGAGGAGCGCTCCCGTCACGCCGTCCTGCTGGTCGAGGAGCGCCAGGAGCAGGTGCTCCGGCGTCAATTCCTGATGCCCGCGGCTCCCGGCCAGCTCATGCGCGGCCTGGATCGCCTCTCGGGCTTTGATGGTCAGCTTGTCGAGCCTCATGGGACGGCTAAAGAGGTAAGCACCACGACGGGCCCGACAAGCTGCGGTGCGGTGAGGCCTCGACAGACCATCCTCGTCCCGTGTTCGACCTATCGACAAGCGAACGGTTCCGAGTAGATTCCGATGGGTGTCGTACCTGGTTTTGGCCCGGAAGTACCGGCCGCAGCGGTTCTCGGAGCTGATCGGGCAGGAGCACGTCGCCCGGACACTCTCGAACGCCATCGCCCAGAACCGCGTCCACCACGCCTTTCTCTTCACGGGGGCGCGCGGGGTGGGGAAGACCAGCGCGGCCCGGATCCTGGCGAAGGCGCTCTCCTGCGAGAAAGGGCCGACGGCCGAGCCCTGCGGCGTCTGCGACATCTGTCAGGAGATCGCGGGCGGGCGCTCGGTCGACGTCATCGAGATCGACGCCGCCTCCAACACCAAGGTCGAGGAGACCAAGTCGGTCCTCGAGGGGGTCCGGTATTTGCCGGCGCGGGCGCGGCGCAAGGTCTACATCATCGACGAGGTGCACATGCTCTCGGCGCACTCGTGGAATGCGCTGCTGAAGACCCTGGAAGAGCCGCCGCCGCACGTGGTCTTCGTGTTCGCCACGACCGAGGTGCACAAGATCCCGGCGACGATCCTGTCGCGCTGCCAGCGCTTCGACTTCAAGCTGATCTCGACGGCGCGGCTGACCACTCACCTCACCGAGATCTTGGGCTCCGAGAAGATCGACGCCGCGCCCGAGGCGGTCCGTCTCGTCGCCCGGCAGGCGGCCGGCTCGGTGCGCGATGGCCTCTCGCTGCTCGACCAGACGATCGCCTATGTGGGGACCGACCGGCTGACCGCCGAGGTGACGGCCGACGTGCTGGGGATCGCCGACCGGCAGCTGCTGGTGGCGCTGACGGTGGCGGTGCTGGATCGCGATCCGGGGGCGGCGTTGCGCCTCATCGCGCGGGCGGCCAATCGCGGGGTCGACCTTGGCCAGCTCGGGCGGTCGTTCCTCGGCTTCTTGCGCGATCTCGAGGTGGTCGCCTCGGTGAAGCCGGTGCCGGGCGTCGAGCTCGCCGACCTCCTCGACGCGACGTCGGAGGAGATCGACGAAGTGCGGGGGCTGGCCGAGCGCGCCGGGCCGGGCCTGGTCACCGTGCTGTTCAATCGCTGGGCGCGCGCCGTCGACGAGGCGTCGCGCCTTCCGACGCCGCGTCTCTTGTACGAGATGGCGGCCATCAATCTGTGCGCGGCGGAGCCGATGGTGCCGCTCGGTGATCTGCTGCAACGCCTCGACGAGCTGGAGGGGCGCCTGCGCGGCGCCCGCCCGGCGCCAGCACCCGTCGCGGGCGGCGGCGGTCCGGCCCCGGCCCCGGGCGCGCCGCCCCAGCCAAAGCCGCCGGCCCCGGGACCGCGCGCCTGGGGCGCCCCGGTCTCAGCCGCGCCCAGCTCGTCCGCGCCGGCCGCACCATCGCCCGCAGCCTCAGTGGCCGTTGCGGCGCCGCCGCCTGCCTCGCCGCCCGCGGAGAAGAAGCCGGTCGGCAGCCCGGCCGAGATCTGGCGGAGCATCCTTACCAACTTCGAGGCCAAGCGGCCGCGGCTGGCTGGCCTCTTGGCCCACGCCGAAGTGGCCTCGATGACGACGGGGGCCGTCACGCTGGTTTTTCCGGACAAGTTCACGTCGGACCAGACGGAGAAGTCGCGCGGCGAGGTCGAGGCGTCGATTTCAGAGGCCCTCGGTCAGGCGACGCGCGTGACGTTCTCGGTGGGCGGCCCGGCGAACGGAACGGCCGCCCGCTCGAACGGCGCGACCGTCCGCTCGGAGGTCGGCCAGCAGAGCGACGCGGCCGCCGCCGACCGCAAGGCACGGGAGAACGAGGCCCGCCAACATCCACGCATCCGCAACGCGCAGGACGTGTTCGGCGCTGCGCTCAAGGAGATCAAAACCTGATGTCGATCCCCGATCTCAAGGGGCTGCTCGAGACGGCCCAACGAATTCAGACCGAGGTGGCGCGGGTGCGCGAGGAGCTGGCGCGCAAGACCGTCGTCGGTGAGACGGGCGGCGGCCTCTGCCGTTGCACGGCGAATGGCAAAGGGGAGATCCTCTCGATTGTCATCGAGGACGCGATCGTCGGTGACAAGAAGATGATCGAGGACCTGGCGGCCGGCGCGGTGAACATCGCGCTCCAGCGGGCGCGAGAGCTGGCCGACGCCGACCTGGCCCAGGTGACCGGAGGCCTGCCGGTCCCCCCCGGGATGTTCGGGGGCTAGCGCGCGGATGTTCGCGTCGCCGATCGCCAAGCTCATTCAGCAGCTGGCCAAGTTGCCGGGCGTGGGGGAAAAGACCGCCGCCCGGCTGGCGTTTCACATCCTGCGCGCCGCGCCCGAGGATGCGGCGGCCCTGGCGGCCGCCATCGGCGAGATTCGCCAGAAGATCCGCTTCTGTTCGGTCTGCTGCGACCTCACGGAGGCCGACCCCTGCGCGATCTGCCGCGACCAGCGGCGCGACGGGGCGATGGTCTGCGTGGTGGCGCAGCCGCAGGATCTGATCGCCATCGAGCGGGCGGGGGGCTACCGCGGCCGCTACCACGTGCTGCACGGGTTGCTCTCCCCTCTGGACGGGATCGGGCCCGACGACCTGCGCGTGACCGAGCTGGTCCGGCGCTGTGGCGACGGGACGATCCTCGAGGCCATCCTGGCGACCAGCCCGAGCGTGGAGGGGGAGGCGACGGCCGTCTATCTCGCCAAGCTGCTCCGGCCGCTCGGGGTCCGGACGACCAGAATTGCCACCGGCGTCCCGATGGGCGGCGAGCTCGAGTATGCCGACCAGGCGACGCTCGCCCGCGCCATCGACGGCCGGCGCGAGATGTAGGCGCGCGCGCCTCTGGTCGAAGCTGCTGGTCAAGGCGGCTGGGTCGCTATCCACTCGGTCGGCGCGAGCCCTTCAGGGCAGTGCGCGAGCCCTTCAGGCGGCGCGAGCCCTTCAGGCGGCGCGAGCCCTTCAGGCGGCGCGAGCCCTTCAGGCGGCGCGAGCCCTTCAGGCGGCGCGAGCCCTTCAGGCGGCGCGAGCCCTTCAGGATTGTCCTCTGGCGGCCGACGTAGAGGTTGTCGGCGGCGTTCCACCGACGGCGCAGCTGGGGTACAATGCTTGAAACCCGGTTTCGCGAATGATATTCGTGAGCATTCCGGACTGGTGAGGAGCGCGATGAGTGGCCCCGATGTGATGTTCCCCGAAGAGCAGCAGCAGATGACACTCGTCTGCGCGCGGCTCGCTCGGGACGCCAACGCCAAAGCAGTTTTGCTCATCGGCCGCGACGGTCAGCCGATCGCCGACGCTGGCGACATCGAGGAGCTGGACGTGACGTCGCTGTCGTCGCTGACGGCCGGCAACGTCGCCGCCACCGGCGGCATCTCGAAGATCCTGCGCGAGAAAGACTTCTCCAGTCAGTTCCACGAGGGGGAGAAGACCAACATCCACATCACGCTGGTGGGTGGGCGTGCGATCTTGCTCGTGCTGTTCGACGAGCGGTCATCGCTCGGTCTGGTTCGGCTGCGCGTCCGGAAGTCTTCGGACGAGATGGTGCGCCTGTTCGATCAGGTCGCGAAGAAGGCCGCTTCCAAGAGCCAGCCGTCGATCCTGACGGAGATCACCGACAGCGACATCGACAATTTATTCAATGACTGACCTCGCGATCACCACGCATCTGCCAAGACGGGTGGTCGATTGAGCTTCATCAACTACTCGTCGCGGGAGATCAACTGCAAGTTGGTCTACTACGGGCCTGGCCTCTGCGGGAAGACCACCAACCTGCACTACATCTATGCGAAGACCAGCCCCGACGCGAAGGGGAAGATGATCTCGCTGGCGACCGAGACGGAACGGACGCTCTTCTTCGACTTTCTGCCGCTGTCGCTCGGTGAGATCCGCGGCTTCAAGACCCGTTTTCATCTGTACACCGTCCCCGGCCAGGTCTTCTACGACGCCAGCCGCAAGCTGATCTTGAAGGGCGTCGACGGCGTGGTGTTCGTGGCCGATTCGCAGATCGAGCGCATGGAGGCGAACATCGAGTCGCTCGACAACCTGCGGCTCAACCTGACCGACCAGGGCTACAACCTCGACAAGCTCCCGTACGTCGTCCAGTACAACAAGCGCGACCTGCCGAACGCCGCGCCGCTCGAGCAGCTGCGCGAGGTGCTGAACCCGACCAAGGCCCCCGAGTTCGAGGCCTGCGCCACCAGCGGCGCCGGCGTCTTCGACACGCTGAAGGCCGTCGCCAAGTCCGTCCTGACCGAGCTCCGCCGCGGGCAGTAGCCCCAGGGTTGGCGATCGCGCCAACCGGGTTGACGCTCGAGCTCCCAGCGGCCGCGGTTTCTGGCCCGAATCGCGCGCACGAAGCTTGCTGCTGTGGTTCGCGGCAGATGGTCGCCATGCGGCAGCGGAGGTGGTGGGTCCTTGGCTTGGTGGCAGCCGGCCTGGCGGCCTGCTCGTCGCCGCTCCCTTCGACCGTCTGCGCCACGTCTATCACCTACACGACCACTTTCACGGCGCTGGTCAACAATGACCTGGATCTCGTGTTCGTGATCGACGACGGCCCGGCGATGGCCGGTTGGCAGGCGAAGCTGGCCACGCAGCTTCCAATCCTCATCGGGAAGGTGCAGTCCCTTCCACGGCCGATCGGACTCCACATCGGTGTCATCTCGTCGGACCTGGGGGTGGGGGCGGCCACGAACGTCGGCATCCCCGGCTGCACGGTGTCCGGGGACGGTGGCAACCTTCGCAGTCAACCCGAAGGGATGTGCACAGACACCACGCTCGATTTGTCGGCGACGTTCATCTCCGAGATCGGGAGCGCTCGCAATTTCACGGCGGCGGACGACGCGAGCGAGTCGGGCGCGGCGAAGGTGTTCCAGTGCATCGCCCAGCTCGGCGACGGCGGCTGCGGTTTTGGTGAGCCGCTGGCGGCGCTCGTCCGCGCGCTTGGCGCCGATGGACAGCCCCCGCCGCCCGAGAACGTTGGATTTCTACGCCCCAACGCCTATCTGGGGATCATCTTCATCTCGAGCCAGGACGACTGCTCGGTCCGCGCCGGAAGCCCGCTCTTCTCGCTGAGCGATCCCGCAGCCAACGATCTCGGCGATCCCTTGGGGCCGCTCACCCACTACCGCTGCAACTACGCAGGGCACCTCTGCGTCGATTCCCACGGCAACCAGGTCTCTCCGCCGATCCAGCCGCCGGCAGACGCCACCTCGGTCGACGGGGTCCCGACACTGGCCCTCACCAACTGCCAGTCGAACGAAGGGGATGCCGCGTTGACGCCGGTGTCGACGTTCGTTTCAGAAATCAGGTCGCTCAAGCGAGATCCGAACCGAGATCCTGGTCGCCGGCCTCATCGGGCCGGCGTCTCCGTACGCCGTCGAATGGCTGCCCCAGGTGGGCGGCGCGGTGCCGGGAGAGCTCTGGCCCCGGGTCGCGCCCTCCTGCGGATCCGAGGCCACCGATGGAAGCGGCGCCTTCGGCGAGCCGGCGGTGCGTCTCACGCAGTTCGTCTACGCGTTCCCGAACAGTGTTCTCGCCTCGGTGTGCGACGACAGCTACGGGGAGGTCCTGGCGGGCTTCACCAGCGGGCAAGACGAAGGGCAGCCTCTCTGCGTTCCGACCGACATTCGCAGCAAGACCGACCCGGCGGGAAATACTTATCCCGATTGCGTGGTGACCGGGCACCTGACGACCTCTGACGGCGACGTACAAGAGCTCGTCCTTCCGCCTTGTGCCACGGTTGCGGCTGGCTCGGCCTGCTGGTCGATGGCGAGCGCCCCGGGCCCCAACCTCTGTGGGGTCGGGACCCAGGCCTTCACGGTGAGCAACGAGTCGGTCGGATCCGATTCAGCGTACTACGGGGCCAACTTCACCATCTCCTGCCAGCTCCCGCCGCCCGCCGACGCGGGCAGCTGCCCCGGTTGAACGCGACGACCGTTTACGCCTTGCGCAGGCAGGCCGTCGCGAACAGGCCGGCGATCATCGCCTGGACGCCGAGCCAGTAAGGTTCGATCGCGTCGGGGATGAAGCGGAGGTCGACGGTGTGGGCGATCGCCGCGAAGAGCAGCGCGCCCGCCACGCCGAAGCCGAAGCCGGCCAGCGCCGGCCGCAGGCGGCGCACGCCGTAGAGCAGCAGCGTCAGCAGGACCGGGACGGCGGCGCTGTAGACCAGCGTCGCGCTCAGCGGCCCGCAGGCGAGATCCATGAACCCGCCGGAGACCGCGCCGGCCACCGCGTGCGCGTGCGACCAGGAGACCGGGATCGCCCAGGTCAGATCGAGCCCCGAAGCGCCGACCACGAACGCCGCCAGCGCGCCCAGGCCGAGCCCGTGAACCGCGATCCCGCGCCGGCGCGTCAGCAGGAGGCCGAGCAGGCCGGCCGCCAGGCCGAGGCCCAGCTCCTCGCCGCCGCGCGCGTCGCGCGTCTTGTGCAGCGCCGCCGCTGCGTCGACGATGCCGGCGCCATAGTGGTCGTCGATCCGTGCGCCCGCCGCCGCGTTGCGCCCCGCCGGCTTGCGCGCGGTGGAGAGCAGGATCTCCTCGACGGCGGCCGGCTTCTTCACGCCCGCGCCTACCACCAGGGCAGCCACGCCCGCCACGTGGGGCGTCGCCATCGACGTCCCCATGAACCAGAGGTAGTCGGTGCGCTTGGTGTCGCCCGGCACGATGGTGTGCTGCAGGACGCCCCCCTGGGCGTTGCCGCGCGTGTTCCCGCCCGGCGCGGCCAGATCGATCTCCGGACCCCAGTTCGAATAGAAGGTGGTCGCCTCATCCTGCTGGGTCGCGGCGACGGCGATGACGTCCGGGTAGCGGGCGGGGTAGCTCACCCTGCCGCTCCCGTCGTTCCCGGCCGCGGCGATCACGACCACCCCTTTGTCGTGGGCGTACTTGATGGCCTTGGCCATGGGGGCCATCGAGCGCCCACCGCCCAGGCTCATGTTGATGACGTTGGCGCCGTGGTCGGCGGCCCAGCGGATCGACTGCGAGATGCCGCCCATCGAGCCCGACCCCTGCGCGGAGAGGACCTTGAGCGGCATGATGGTCGCGCCGTAGGCGACGCCGGCGACGCCGAGCTTGTTGTTGGTCGACTCGGCGATGGTGCCGGCGACGTGCGTGCCGTGGCCGTGGTCATCGGCGGCGTTGGCGTTGTTGGCGACGAAGTTGTAGCCGGCGACGAACTTGGTCTCGGCGAGGTCGCCGACCTGGGTCACGCCCGTGTCGATGACGGCCACCACCGCGCCCTTGCCGTTGCCCTGCTTCCAGGCGGCCGGCATGCCAATCTGGCGCATGTGCCACTGGTACTTGTAGCAAGCGTCGTTGGGGAAGCTGCCCGTGTCGTCGCCGCTTTCGCCTGCCTTGCCGCTGCACTCGGCCTCCATCGAGCCGGTCGACCGCGCGTCAGCCAGCTCCTCCTGGGCCTCCTCGTCGGGAGGGATGGTCGCCAGCGCGTCGTAGTCGACGCTCTCGACGTCGGGATCGCGGGCCAGCTTGGCAGCGGCCGCAGCAGCCTGGTCGGCGTCGGCGAAATCAATCTGATAGAGCCCGTCGACGGCCGAATAGGCGCTCACCGGGACCTCGTGAAAGCCGGTGGCGGCCAGCGCCCCCTGCGAGATGTCGTCGCGGAAGTCGACGATGAGACGCCTCGGCGCGAGGCCCGCCTCCTCGGCCAGCTCCTCGCTCGAGACGGCGGGCTTCTGCGCGGGCGGCGGGCCGCTGTGCCAGAGCATTCCGGCCCCCACCAGCACCGCAGCGAAACCAACCCAGGGTGCCACAAAAGAGACCAGGCTCGACTTCCGCATACTGGAATTATACGGCCGGGCCGCGAACTTCGCAGGCCCCCAGGATCATTTAAAAGCGAGCCGGCCGTGATACATTGGCCGCTGCCTTACGCCGCGATCTTTCCGTGCCAGATTGCTGCCGCAGCTGCCGCGGCGGCTGTCGGATCCGCTGCCTCGCGAAAACCTCCGAAACCGCTTTGGGAAAATCCCTCACGATTCGCCTCGCCGGCCTGCTCGCCGGCCTCTCCCTGCTGGCCGCAGCCGGGTCGGCGCGCGCGCAGGACGAGAACCCGGCGGCGGTCGAGAAGATCAGCAAGCTCAACAAGAAGGCGGTCGACGAGTTCGAGAATCTGAACTTTGACCAGGCGCGTAAAATCCTGAAGGACGCCCTCGACGCCTGCTCCCGCGGCGGGCTCGACGGGAGCCAGATCGCGGCGCGCACCCACGTTCACCTGGGCGTCGTCCTGTTCGCCGGCTTCAAGCAGAAGGACGATGCGCTGGCGGAGTTCAAGAAGGCGCTGGAGATCGCGCCGGACGTCAAGCTCGACAAGCTGCTCGCCACCCCGGAGATCCAGGAGGTCTTCGATCAGGCGGTCGCGGCCCAGAAGAGCGACAAGGCGGGTGGCGAGGCAGCGCCCGCGTCGGCCGACGCCATCACCCACGAGCCGGTCACGCGCGCCACGCAGGGAAAGCCGATCCCGATCAATATGACGCTCGATTCATCGGTGAAGGCGAAGAAGGTCATGCTCTCGTTCAGCGCCGACGGCTCGGACGACTTCGGCGAGCGCGAGATGAAGGAGGCGTCGCCCGGAAACTGGATGGGCGAGATCCCCGCCTCGGCCACCGAGGGGGCCAAGGTCTCCTATTACATCGAGGTCGACGGCGACGACGATCAGGTCGTGGCGCGGAAGGGATCGGCGGCGGAGCCGCTGGTCGTCGCGCTGCGCGGGCCGGGCGGCGCGGCGCTCGGGCCGGGCAAGAAGAAGGTGGTCGCTCCGCCGCCCAAGACGAAGGAATCGGAGGGGCCCACCTGGTACTTCGCGCTCGGTCTCGGGACGGGCTTCGGATGGACGACCGGGCAGGGGGAGATCAACAAGGGAAACACCATGTCCCTGGGGCAGAACGGAATGCCCAACGACCTGCCCCCCGGCGACAAGGTCGACCCGGCCGGGTTCGCCTGGGCCAAGCTGGGCCAGATCGCGCCCGAGGTCGGCTATTTCCTCAGCCCGGATCTGATGGTGTCGGTGCAGCTCCGGCTTCAGATCGTGACCGGCGCGACCCCCTTCTACGCGGTGCCGACCGACACCACCACCTGCGGGACGAGCAAGATCTGCTCGGCGCCTTCGCTCGCCATCGCGGGCTTCGCGAAGGCCCACTATCTGTTTCACTTCGACGACCTGCATCCCTTCGTCTCGGCAATGGCGGGCGGAGGAACGATCCGGCACGTCGCGACGTTCAACACGCTTCCGAGGTGCGGCAGCGACATGCACACCACCTGCGTGGACACGATCGCCGCCGGGCCGATCTTCCTCGGCGTCGGCGGCGGGCTGTTTTACAACCTGTCGGACGCGTTCGCGCTCACCGCCGAGACGAACCTGATCGCCGGCTTCACCAACTTCACGTTCAACATAGACGTCAACGTCGGCATCGCCGTCGAGTATTAGCGGTCAGCTCGCCCTCGCCAGCTCGGTCGCGAAGAGGTGGGCGTGGGCGTAGACGGAGATCTGGGGGTTGACGCCGAGGCCGGTGGGGAAGACCGATCCGTCGGCGATCCAGAGGTTCTCGAGCTGGTGGTGGCGGCCGCGCGAGTCGACGACGGAGCGGGCGGGGTCCTCGCCCATCGCCGCGCCGCCCATCTGGTGCGCCGAGAACAACGTGTGACGGTTGGGGCCGAACGGCGCCTCGGCGATCCCGGCCAGGTCTGACTCCTTTCGGAGCAGGAGCGGCGTCTCGTGCAGCGTCATCACCTCGCGCGCGCCGGCCGCCAGCTGCAGCCGCGCCATGTCGGTGAGCGCAGCGACGGCCGCCTCGCGCAGGGAGGCGCAGAGCGGGTAGCGGACCTTGATGCGTCCGTCGCCGTTCACGTCGACGGTCCCCCCCTCGTCGTCGTGGTGGCCGTCGATCAAGAGCGCGATCGTCGCCTGCGCGTAGGGGAGCCGCTCGACGATCCGGCGGTGGGAGTCGCCGAAGCCGGGAAAGGCCAGCGCGGCCAGCATCGGGTGGATCGGCGCCGTCTCGAAGAAGTAGCCGACCCGCTCGCCGCGATCGGCGAAGTGATGGACCGCCACCGACTGCGGCGGCCCGTAGAACGCCTCGATCGGCTGATCGTAAAACGCGATGAGCGGCACCGTCGGGTGCAGGAAGGTGCGGCGGCCGACCTGGCCGCTGTCGGTGCCCGCCTTCGAGCGGAGCAGCAGCGCCGGCGTGTTGATGGCGCCGCCCGCCAGGACGACGCCGCGCCGGGCGTAGACGACCAGCCGCCCCCGCGGGCGGTCGGTCGCGCGATCGAGCACGTCGGCGACGACGGCGCGCGCCCGGCCCCGATCGGTCTCGATCAGCTTGGCGCGGCAGTCGCTGTAGAGGTCGGCGCCGTCGGCGATGGCGTCGGCCAGGAAGGTCGTGCGCGCCGTGAGCTTGGCGTCGAGCGGGCAGCCCATGCCGCAGTAGCCGAGCCGGGCGCACCCCTTGACGCTGCGGTGGATCAGCTCCGGCTGCCAGCCGAGCTTGGCGGCCCCGTCTTGGAGCTTTCGGTTGTTGTTGTTGACGTCGTTCGGGTCGCCGGACCCGACGTTCAGCCGCCGCTCGACCTCGGCGAAGTGCGGCGCCAGCGTGGCCGCGTCGAGGCCGCGCACGCCGTGACGGGCCGCCCACAGCGCCAGCGTCCGCTCGGGCGTCCGGAACGACGACGTCCAGTTGACGGTCGTCCCGCCGCCGACCGATCGACCCTGCAGGATCAGGATCGACAGATCGTCGGTCGCCCGGTTGCCGTGCTCCTGGTAGAGGGCCGGGTAGGCCCACGACTCCTGCATGTTGAAGTCGCGCCGGGTGTAATGGCCCCCTTCTTCCATGACCACCACGTGCGCGCCGGCGGCGGCCAGGACCGCGGCCGCCGTGCTCCCGCCGGCGCCGCTGCCGACGACGACGTAGTCGGCCTCGATCGACGACGAGTCGGGCAGCTGGGCGGCCGTGACGATGCGGCCGGCGCGCCCGGTCGATCCAGGCGAGCCAGTCGAGCCAGGCGAGCCACTCATCGGGTGACCTCCGGGGGCTGCGGGACCGACGGGGGGCCCGGGTAGCCGATGAGCGGGTAGATCTCGGGCGACGAATAATAGACGGCGTCCGCCAGACGTTTGAGCGCCTGGTAGCCGCTGCGCAGGATGGCCAGGCGCGAGCGCCGCCAGGCCTCGAGCCGCGCATCCTGGTCGGCGGCCGACGCGCGCGTGAACGGCCGGGGCGAGGCGGCGGTGAACGTCCCGAGGAAGCCGCTCTCACAGAGGCGCAGCAGCCGGCGGAAGTCGTTGCCGACGTCCGGATGCACGGTCGCCATCAGCGCGTCGATCTTGCCGGCGCAGTCGAGCGCCTCGGCCCGCGGCCACCGCGCGTCCGCGCCATCACCGGGGACGATCCGCGCGGCGACCGCCGCCAGCACCGCGTACTCGTCGGCGGAGAGCAGCCGCAGCGGTGTCCGCGGCGCGCTCCCTCGCCGGGTCGTCCGAAACACGAACGGCAGAGCCCCGCCGAGAACCAGCAGCGCCCCCCCGAACAGCCCCCGCTTCAGAAATCGGCGGCGATCAAAGCCCGCGCGCTCGTCAGAACCCGGCACGCGCGGAGCCTAGCACCAGCCCCGCCGGCCGCATCATCGACGAAAAGACGCGGATCGCTGGGCGCGGGGCGGCCTGCTCAGGCGGCGCGCGTCGTGGCCGGGACCAACGACTTCGAACGCGCGCGCTGCCGCGCCGGATCGCGATCGGCCGTCCCGCTCGGCAACGTCGCGCGCAGGGCGCCGCGGCCGAACACCCAGAGCGACCCCGGGGTGCCGCGCTGCCAGATCTCGTCGCGCGTGAGCGGCTCGGTGGAGACGACCGCCACGCGATCCCGCGCGCTGGTGACCGCCGAGAAATCGATCGCCATCTCGGCGTCGCAGAGCGTGGCGCGCCCGAAGGGCGCCTTGCGGATGATGTAGCAGAGCTTGGTCCCGCAGCGCGCGTAGAGGTGGCGCCCGTCGGCGAGCAGGAAGTTGAACTTCCCCTCGGCGCCCAGCTGGCCGCCCAGCTCCGCCACCAGCTTCCACAGGCGCCGCCGCTCCCTGGGATAGCCGCCCGGGAAGGCGTCGCGGATGCGCTCGATCATCCAGCAGAAGGCGTGCTCGCTGTCGGTCTCGCCGAGCGGCTCCTCGACGCGCAGCTTGTGCCGCTTCACGTGCGGCAGCGTGCCGTTGTGGGCGAACACCCAGTGCCGCCCCCAGAGCACGCGCTTGAACGGGTGCGTGTTCTCGAGGCTCGCCTTGCCGCGCGTCTTCTTGCGGACGTGCGCCACCGCCAGCAGCGTCTTGATGGGGTTGTCGCGGATGAAGTTGGCCATCGCGCTGTCGCAGGCCGGCCGTGGCTCGAGGAAGCTGCTGGCGAACTTGCCTTCGTAAAGGGCGACACCCCAGCCGTCGGCGTGGGGCCCGGTTTTACCGCCGCGGAGCGCGAATCCCGTGAACGAGAAGGTGATGTCGGTGGGGACGTTGCACTCCATCCCCATGAGCTCACACATGCGGCGATTGTACTTCGGTCATCGCTGTTTTGGCGGCGACTTCGCGGCTACAATCACACTTACCCATGCGCGGCCGTCCATCCGTGGCGCCGGCGTCTGCGGCTCTCCCCTGGTGGGCGACGCCGCGGGGGACAGCCATCGTCGTTGCGCTGGTGGCGGTCCTCGCCTTCGCGCGCTCGCTCGGCAACGGGTTCACCTACGACGAGGGGCTGGTCCTGGTGGGGGCCCAGCGGTTCCTGCAGTCGGGATCGTTCGGGGCGCTGCTGTCGAAGGACTACTTCGGCGCGAGTCTGGAAGGGACCTGGCGACCCTTCTGCACGCTCACGTACATGCTCGACGCGATGGTGTCGTTCCACCCGGCGCTGTTCAAGCTGGACAGTCTCATCGGGCACATCGTCGCGGCCTGGCTGCTGATGGCGCTCACCCGGCGCCTCCTGCCAGAAGGGCGGCGGCGCTGGGCGATCGTGGCCGGCCTGCTGTTCGCGCTGCATCCGATCACGGCCGAGACGGTCGACAACGCCTCGTTTCGCGAGGACTCGCTGGTCACCGCCTTCACGCTCGCGACGCTGATCCTGTCGCTCGACCGCCGCCGCGGGCTGGCGCTCTTCTGTTACGGCCTGGGCCTCCTCTCGAAGGAGTCGGCGGTGATCGCCCCGGCGCTGCTGGCGATTCTCCGGCTCGGGCGGTTCGACCGCGAGATCCCCCGGGCCTGGGGCCCTCCCGAGCCGGCGTCCCCCCTCCCTTTGTCGATGACGGTGCGCCGGCTGGTCGTCGAGCTGATTCCGTTCGGCGTCCTCACGGTCATCTACCTCGGCATCCGGTTCGGGCCGATGAAGACGCCGGTCGCCTACGCCCAGTATCCGGGCGGCACGTTTGGCGCGACGCTGATCGGGCTGCCGGCGATCTGGGCGCACGATCTGCGCCTCTTGATATGGCCCTGGCCGCTCTGCGCCGACTACACCGGGTACTTCCGGTTCGGCGCGCAGCCCTGGGGGCCGGTGCTGATGGCGGGCGCGATGGTGCTCGCTTACCTCGGGCTCATCGTCTTCGCCCTCCGCCGGGGGGAGCGGGTGGTCGCGCTGGGGCTCGGCTGGTTTCTGCTGGCGCTGCTCCCGGTGTCGAACCTGCTCCCCATCCCCATCCCGGCCGCCGAGCGGTTCCTCTACCTGCCGCTCTGTGGGATCGCGCTGGCGGCGGCGGCCAGGTTCGGTCGATTCATGGAGGGTCATCCGCCACCGGCGCGGCGCCGGGGCACCCTTCTCGGTGTCGGCCTGCTGGCGGCCTTCGCGGTGCTGTTGAACCTGCGCCACGGCGACTGGCACGACGACCAGCGGCTCTGGCTGGCCACCGTCGCCGTCAACCCGCGCTCCTGTGGCGCCCAGAGCGCGGTCGGCGGCAGCCTCCTGTCGCGTGGGATGGTCTCCGGCGATCCCGAGCTCTTGCGCGCCTCCGCCGCGCGCGAGGAGCTGGCGCTCCGGCTCTGCAGTGACGACAGCGACCCGTTTCGGGCCGCCTTCGCCTACACCCGCCTTGGGGCTGCCCGGGCGCTGCTCGACGATCGGGCCGCCGCCCGGCTGGCGCTGGAGCGGGCGACCGTCCTTCATCCCCGCTATGCCCTGCCGTTCGCCTGGCTCGGGTATCTGGCGTATCAGGAGGGGGACCAGGCGGTCGCCGCCATGCTGCTGAAGAAAGCCATCTTCGATCTCGGACCCCCGGACGCGACAGTGGCCGCCGTTGCACGATATTACGTCGACAAAATCTGAGCCCCGCAGGCTGACCCGATCGGGGCGGGCGGCCCCTTGCCGGCGCTGTTGACAGGCTCGCTCGTTTCTCTTAGTTTCGCGGCGGCTTAGCCACCCATGCCGCTCGAGTTTTCAGCGCAATCGAAGCAGCGGGTCGAGAGGCTGCTTTCGCGGTATCCGACCAAGCAGGCCGCGCTTTTGCCTGTGCTGCACGTCGCACAGGAAGAGTTCGGCCACCTCCCCGACGAGGTGATCGAGCTGGTGTCGCGCACCCTCGACCTCGCGCCGGCCCACATCTACGGCGTCGTCACCTTCTACACGATGTTTCATCGCGAGAAGAAGGGACGGCACGAGCTGATGGTCTGCACCAACATCTCGTGCATGTTGAAGGGGGGCTACGGCATCCTCAAGCACATCGAGGGGCGGCTCGGGATCAAGGCCGGCGAGACGACGCCGGACGGAGCCTTCTCGATTGTCGAAGAAGAGTGCCTGGCGGCCTGCGCCAATGCCCCGATGATGATCTGCGGCGACAACTACTTCGTCGACTTGACGCCCGAGAAGGTCGACGTCGTGCTCGACGAGCTGCGCAAGCGGTTCCGGGAGGACCAGAAGACCGAGAAGTCGGCGACGCTCAACCGGACGATGTTCGGCATGGGCCCAGGCGGAGAAAAGGTCTGACATGGCGGCGACCTGGCAGGAACTGAAGGGGGCGAACGTCAAGGTCGTCACCAAGAACTTCGGCGTCGCCGACAGCCACAAGATCGGCGTCTACCAGCAGCGCGGAGGCTACGAGGCGCTGCGCCGCGCGCTGACCCTGCAGCCGGCGGCGCTGGTCGACGAGGTGAAGAAGTCGAACCTGCGCGGCCGCGGGGGCGCGGGCTTTCCGACCGGGATGAAGTGGTCGTTCATCCCCAAGGACGCCAAGCTCGTCTACCTGGTCGTCAACGCCGACGAGTCGGAGCCCGGGACCTGCAAGGACCGGGAGCTCCTCGCCTACGACCCGCACATGCTGCTGGAGGGGATGCTGATCGCGTCCTACGCGCTCGGCTGCAAGCACGCCTACATCTACATCCGCGGCGAGATGATGCGCGAGGCGAAGGTCGTCCAGGGGGCGATCGACGAGGCCTACGCGGCGGGCTGGCTGGGCAAGGCTCACCCGGCGGTCGGCGGCGGCGGGTCGTTCAAGCTGGACGTCACGCTCCATCGCGGCGCGGGCGCTTACATCTGCGGCGAGGAGACGGGCCTCCTCAATTCGCTGGAGGGCAAGCGGGGCTGGCCCCGGCTGAAGCCGCCGTTCCCGGCGATCAAGGGGCTCTTCGACGCGCCGACGGTGGTCAACAACGTCGAGACGATCATGAACATCCCCGACATCGTCGCCAAGGGAGGCGAGTGGTTCGCCGGCCTCGGGATGGGCAAGTCGGGCGGCACGCGCATCGTCTGCGTCTCGGGCCACGTCAACAAGCCGGGCGTGTTCGAGCTGCCGATGGGGATCCCGTTTCGCGATCTCATCTACGACGTCTGCGGCGGCATCCCCAACGGGCGCCAGCTGAAGGGGGTCATTCCGGGCGGCAGCTCGATGCCGCCCCTCGACGCCTCCGAGCTCGACATCCCCTGCGAGTTCGATGCGCTGATGACCGACCCGCGCATCAAGGACGTCGAGGTGCGCCCCGGCGTCCCCTTCGATCTGGGCGGCGGACGGAAGCTGAAGACCATGGCCGGCTCGGGCGGCATCGTGGTGTTCGACGACAGCACCGACGTGGTGGCGCTCTGCGCGCGCATCATGCAGTTCTACGCCCACGAGTCGTGCGGCCAGTGCACCCCTTGCCGCGAGGGCTCGGGCTGGCTGTCGCGCGTCTGCAAGCGCCTCGCGCGCGGGGAGGGCGAGGCGGGCGACGTCGAGCTCCTGGCCAACATCGCCAACGGGATCGGCGGCAACACCATCTGCGCGCTCGGCGACGCGGCGGCCTGGCCGATGCTGGGCTTCCTCACCAAGTTCCGCGCCGACTTCGAGGCGCGCATCAAGCCGAAGACGATCGGGATCCCGCCAGGCGCGGTGAAGGGAGCGGCGGCGTGAGCTTCCTCTCCCCGGAAGGCGCCTCGACCGGCGACGCGGTCGTCTTCTGGATTCTCGCCGCGATGGTCGCGTTCTTCGCGGTCTTCACCATCACCCGCAAGAACCCGGTCACGGCGGTCATGTCGCTGGTGGGCACGTTCTTCGGGCTGGCCGCGATGTACGCCACGCTGTCGGCGCACTTCCTGGCGGTCCTGCAGGTGCTGGTCTACGCGGGCGCCATCACGGTGCTCTTCATCTTCGTGGTCATGATCCTGAACCGCGAGGAGGTGACGCCGCTGTCGTACCGCCCGCTGCGCGTGCTGGGGGTGCTGGCGGGCGTCTATCTGTTCGTGAAGGTCGTCGACATCGTGGCGGTCGGGATGCCGACCGGGGCGCCGCCCGCCCCGTCGGAGACCTTCGGAACGGTCGCCGCCGTCGGCGATCTGCTGTTCCGTGACTTCCTCTATCCGTTCGAGGCGATCTCGATCCTGCTCCTCGTCGCCATCGTGGGCGGCGTCGTCATCTCGCGCTCCCACCAGAAAGAGGTCGCCGCCAACGTCGCCGCCGACTACCGCAAGCAGATCCACGAGCTGGCCAGCCACGACTACCCGGGCGCGGCCGAGGAACCGGCGCCCGAAGGGCACCACTAGGTCCGCCAATGCCGACGACTTACTACCTGATCCTCTCGTTCGCGCTGTTCCTGATCGGAACGACGGGCGTGTTGCTCCGCCGAAACGCGCTCATCGTCCTCATGGCGATCGAGCTGCAGTTGAACGGCGGCAACCTGGCGTTGATCGCCTTTTCGCGCCAGCTGGGCGATCTCAAGGGGCACGTGTTCGCCTTCCTGATCATCGCGCTGGCGGCGGCCGAGGCGGCGGTGGGGCTGGCGATCCTGGTCGGTCTTTTCCGGGGACGGCAGACCGTCAACCTCGACGAAATCACCTTGATGAAGCGCTGAGGGAGACGCGGCTTTGACTTTCAACCTTCGCCTCATTCCGCTGCTGCCGTTTCTGGGCGCCGCGATCCTGATGTTGTTCGGCCGCAAGTGGTCGCGCGACACGGTCGTGGCGGTCGCGGCGGGGGCCATCGCCGGCTCGTGCCTGGTGGCCATCGACGCCTTCTTCACCGCGCTGCCGCTGGCGGCGCCGAGCGGCGGCCTGCACGACACCGTCGGCACCTGGATCGCCGCCGGACCGCTCAAGATCGATCTGGCGTTCCGGCTGGACGGCCTCTCGGGGCTGCTCTGCCTGATCATCACCTTCATCGGGTTCCTGATTCACATCTACTCGTCGGGGTACATGGAGCATGACCCCGACTACCCGCGCTTCTTCGCCTACCTGAACCTCTTCTGCGGCTCGATGCTGGTGCTGGTCCTCGGGGACAGCCTCCCGGTGATGTTCATCGGCTGGGAGGGGGTCGGCCTCTGCAGCTACCTCCTGATCGGCTTTTGGTACAAGGAGACCGCCAACGCCAACGCCGGCAAGAAGGCCTTCATCGTCAACCGGATCGGCGACTTCGGGTTCCTGATCGGGATGTTCCTGCTGTTCCAGTACGCGGGGACGCTCAACTTCCAGGAGATCACGGCGACCGCGAATGCAGCCGTTCCCGGCGCTGGTCTCATGACCACGCTCTTCCCGGGGACCATCTTTGCCGCGCCGGTCGCCTTCTGGGCGGCGCTGTTCCTCTTCGTCGGCGCGACCGGAAAGTCGGCGCAGATTCCGCTCTACGTCTGGCTGCCCGACGCCATGGCCGGCCCCACGCCGGTCTCGGCGCTGATTCACGCCGCCACCATGGTGACCGCGGGCGTCTACATGGTCGCCCGCATGCACGCCGTCTACCTGCTGTCGCCGGGGGCGCTGGCGATCGTGACGGCGATCGGCGCGCTGACGGCGCTGTTCGCGGCGGTGATCGGCTTCGCCCAGAACGACATGAAGAAGGTGCTGGCCTACTCGACGGTCAGCCAGCTCGGCTTCATGTTCGTCGGCGTCGGCACCGGCAACTTCGAAGGCGGGATCTTCCACCTCTTCACCCACGCCTTCTTCAAGGCGGGGCTCTTCCTCTGCGCCGGCTCGGTCATGCACGCCATGAGCGGCTCGGGCGACATCACCACCATGGGAGGGCTTCGCAAGAAGCTCCCCTGGACGCACGGCGTGTTCGTCGTCTGCTGGCTGGCGATCTGCGGCGTCATCTTCTCCGGGTTCCTCTCCAAGGACTCGATCATCGCCGGCGCGATGGCGGCCGAGAAAATGAAGGACTTCGCCTGGGTCGGAGAGGTCGCCGGGATCGTGCTCAGCGTCGCCGCGCTGGGGACCGCGTTCTACATGTCGCGGCTCTATTTCCTGGTCTTCTCCGGTGAGTCGCGCGCCTCCGAAGAGATCAAGCACCACATCCACGAGTCGCCGGGCAGCATGGTCGGCCCGCTGGTGGTGCTGGCGATCGGCGCGGCGCTGGGCGGCCTCATCGGCCTGCCCGGGGGCCTCTTCGAGCACGCCGACTGGAACCTCCTCGACCGCGAGCTCTCGCCGGTGCTCGGGCGCCGAGTGGAGGTCTCGCACATGACGGAGATCGGCGTCATGGTCGGCGCCACGCTGCTGGCGCTGCTGGGGATCGGCCTCGCCTGGCTCTTCTACGGCGGCGGCTACCGCGAGCCCTCGCGCAAGTTCGCGGCGGCCGTCCCCAAGCTGGTCAAGCTGGTCCAGGACAAGTTCCGCATCGACGAGCTCTACCAGTTCCTGATCGTCCGTCCGATCAAGAAGGTCGCGCAGGCCGTCTACTTCGTGGTCGACCGAATCTTGATCGACAAGATCCTGGTGGGCGTGCCGGTCGCGGCGGTCGACTTCCTCGGGCGCCTCTCGCGCAGCGTGCAGGGGAGCGGTGACGGGCAGCGCTACATGGCGGTGTTCGCGCTCGGCGTCGCGGGGCTCGTCTACCTCAGCACCCGCCCGATGGCGCCGGACGCCCTCAAGGTGAAGGTGAGCGGGATGGGGGTCGACGTCGACGCCCGGCGCAACAACAAGGTCGGGTCCGAGGCGCTCGAGTACAGCTACGACTTCGACGACGGCGGCAAGCCCGAGGCGCCCGGCGCCGGGCCGACCGCGCACCACACCTATGCCCGCCCGGGGAGCTACACCATCCGGGTCGACGTCAAGGACACGCACTGGAACACCAGCTCGTCGGTCAAACAGAAAGTTACGGTGCGCTGATGGGCGTCCTCGGCTGGGTCACGCTGCTCCCGCTCTTCGGCGCCATCCTCGTCATGCTGGTGCCGCGCGAGGAAGAATCAATCCATCGCGGACTCGGCCTCCTGACCGCGCTCGTCACCTTCGCGGTGTCACTGGCGATCCTCACCGGCTTCGACGCCGGTCAGGCCGGCTTCCAGATGCAGGTCGACCAGTCGTGGATCGCGCCGCTCGGGATCCGCTTCCACCTCGGCGTCGACGGGATCTCGCTCTGGCTGGTGCTGCTGACGACCTTCATGGTGCCGCTGACGCTGCTCTCGCCGCAGGCGATCGGCATCCGGAACATCCGCGTCCGCGAGTTCACGGCGGCCATGCTGATCCTGGAGACCGGCATGATCGGGGCCTTTCTCGCCCTCGACCTGTTCGTCTTCTACGTCTTCTGGGAGCTGATGCTCATCCCGATGTACTTCATCATCGGGATCTGGGGCGGGGAGCGCCGGCTCTACGCCTCGATCAAGTTCGTCATCTACACGCTGGTCGGCTCGCTGCTGATGCTGGTGGCGATCCTCTACCTCTACGCCCAGTGGCACGCGACGACCGGCGGCACCAGCTTCGACTACACGCAGCTGTCGCACCTGACGCTGCCGGAGGGGCCGCAGCTGCTCTGCTTCGCCGCCTTCGCGCTGGCGTTCGCCATCAAGGTGCCGATCTTCCCGCTGCACACCTGGTTGCCGGACGCGCACGTCGAGGCGCCCACGGGCGGCTCGGTGATCCTGGCCGCCGTGCTGCTCAAGTTCGGGGCCTACGGCTTCCTGCGCTTCGCGCTCCCCCTGTTCCCGCTGGCCGCCGCCGAGGCTGCGCCGCTGATCGCCATCCTGGCCGTCATCGGGATCGTCTACGGCGCGCTGATGGCCTACGTGCAGGACGACGCCAAGAAGCTCGTCGCCTACTCCTCGGTGTCGCACCTCGGCTTCGTGGTGCTGGGGATCCTCACGCTGAACCCGACCGGCATCCAGGGCGCCATCTACCAGATGCTGGCCCACGGGATCTCGACGGGCGGCCTCTTCTTCGCGGTCGGCCTCCTCTACGACCGCCGCCACACCCGCCGGCTGGGCGACTTCGGGGGCCTGTGGGCCAAGACGCCGGTGTTCGCGTCGCTGTTCCTGGCGATCATCCTGGCGTCGGTCGGGCTGCCCGGCCTCTGCGGCTTCGTCGGTGAGTTCCTGGTGCTGATCGGCACCTTCACCGCCGGGAAGACCTGGGCGGGGTCGGTGCTGTTCGGGTACCTCCCGGCGCCCAAGCTGCTGGGCGCGATCTCCGCCACCGCCGTCATCCTCTCGGCGATGTACCTGCTCACCATGTACCAGAAGCTGATGTTCGGACCGCTCGACAAGCCGGAGAACAAGGCCGTCAAGGACATCCACGGCCGCGAGACCTGGGTGTTCGGGATCGTCGTCGCCGCCGCGCTGGTGATGGGCCTCGCCCCGCAGCCGATCCTGACGCGGTCGGAAAAGTCGGTCGACGCGTTCGTGGCCAGCTACCGCGATCGGCTGACGGACTCGAGGCGCAGCCCGGACGCGCCCGCGCACGTCTACCCGGCGCTCGCCGCCGCGGCGCCGGCGGCTCCTGCTGCAGCGCCGGCTGCTCCTGCTCCCGAGGGAGTCGCGCCATGACCTTCGACGTCGCCCAGATCTTCGCCTACTCGCCGATGCTGATCCTGATCGGCATGGGGTGCGTGATCCTCCTGGCCGAGACCTTCATCCAGGGCAAGGCGCGCTCCGGGCTGGCCTGGCTGGGCGTCGCCGGCTGCGTGGCGGCGCTGGCGGCGATCGTCGCCGCCTGGGGCGACGCCGCGACGCCGACCTCGCACTTCGACGGGATGCTGACCGTCGACCGGATGGCGCTCTACCTCGACGCCGCCTTCGTCGTGGCCGCGCTGCTGACGTTGCTGTTCGCGCCCCCTTACCTGCGCGAGCAGGGGTTCGAGTTCGGCGAGTTCTACGCGCTGGTGCTGTTCGCCACCGCCGGCATGGTGATGGTCGTGCACGCGACCAGCCTGGTGTCGCTGCTCATCGGCATCGAGACGATGTCGCTGGCCGCCTACGTCCTCACCGGCTGCGCGCGCCGCAGCCTGCGCAGCGCCGAGGGGGCGATGAAGTACTTCCTCATGGGCGCCTTCGCCACCGGCTTCCTGGTCTACGGCATCGCGCTGGTCTACGGGGCCACGGGCGGCGAGTTCAACTACGCGGGGATCGCCGCCAAGACGGCGGAAGCCAGCAAGATGCCGATCTTCTACCTCGGCGAGTACTTCATCCTGATCGCGCTGGTGTTCAAGGTCGCCGCCGTCCCCTTCCACATGTGGGCGCCCGACGCCTACGAAGGGGCGCCCACGCCGGTCACCGGCTTCATGGCCGCCGGCGTGAAGGCGGCCGCCTTCGGCGCGCTCATTCGACTTCTGGGCACCGCCTTTTCGAGCCCGCTGATGGTCTTCGACTTCACCGGCTGGGCCTCGGCGCTGTCGGTGCTGGCGGCGCTGACGATGACGCTGGGGAACCTGGCGGCGATCCGCCAGGACAACATCAAGCGGATGCTCGCCTACTCGTCGATCGCGCACGCCGGCTACCTGCTCATCGGCGTGGTCGCTTCGGGCTTGGGCGTCGCCGACGCCAAGCCCGCCGTGCTCTTCTACCTCCTCGCCTACACCTTCACGACGCTGGGCGTGTTCGGCGTGGTGGCCTGGATCGGCAACCGCAACGACGAGCGCCTCTACATCGACGACTGGGCCGGGGTCGGCGCCGCGCGTCCAGCGGTGGCGCTGGCGATGACGCTCTTCCTGCTGTCGCTCGGCGGCGTGCCGCCGGTGGGCGGCTTCTTCGCCAAGTTCTATCTCTTCCGCGCGGCGATGCAGGCGCCCCAGCTCTACTGGCTGGTCGTGGTCGGCGTCCTCAACAGCCTGGTGAGCGTCTACTACTACCTGCGCGTGGTCGTGGCGATGTACTTCCGCGACGCCGCCCGCCCGTTCTCCCCGATCGACGCCCCCTCGATGCGCGCCGGGCTGTTACTGACCGCGCTGGTGGTCGTTCTCCTGGGCGTCTTCCCCAGCAGCTTCGTCGACTGGGCCGGCTCGCTCGGCCTCAAGTAGCGGCGATGGTTTTCCTAACTCGGTTGGCCCTGGCGATGTCGGCCGTCGCCGGCTGCCAAGTTGGCCATCGCCGGCGTCGACAGTAAGCGCACGTCGGCACCGCGCCCACTCGGGCCTGCGATACCACAACACGGAATCGTCCGGAACGCCAGGGACGCCACCGCTCCCGAACCATTGGACAGCTCAGCGTGGACTCGGCAGGTGACCCGTCGTCCCAGACGCTGATTGAGCCGGCGACGAGCCCTGGGACGGGCCCCTCGGCACACGGGCCAACGAGGGCGATGAAGCACGGCGCGTGAGCTGTCAGGCTGGAGATGGCGGAGACAGGTTGCTCGTACGTGACCCTCGCCCCCGCCAGCCGGACAGTAGTAGACGCCGTGAGCAACTGCTGCTATCCGCGACCCGTTCGCTCCGAACGCGACAATCGCCGTCGGGAAAGACCATGATCGCCATCCCATGACTGGGTGCGGAGCAGAGATTGTGCCACCGGCCCAAGTGCGATCCTCCCGCGAGCTCTGGTAGCCCGCCCTCGCTTGCTGTCAGACTCACGTCCGACGCGAGAACTCGGCAGATCGTCAGCGGCGACGGACGCCGAGGACGTTGGGGATGGGCGACTGGGCCGGCACCGCCATCGCTCTCCAGCGCCCCGGTCTCGAAGCTGCCGTTCAGATCGAGGTTCACGCCGCCTGCGTGAATCGACAGGCTGGCCGGCGGACCGCCGTCCATGTGCATCGCCGCGTCGATCGCCAGCGGCAGTGCGAGCAAGATGTCGGTGAGCTCCTTCATCGTGTAGGGGTAGCGACTGAAGATGAAGAGCAGGCGGCCTTGCCGGTCGACGGCGACGGCCGCCTCGCTCCAGCGGCGCTCCTGCTGCCCCCAGACGCTTCGCCCGGCCTTGATGAGGCGGAGGTTCTGGACGACCGTCCCGTAGTCCGCGAGGCGCGCCTTGGCGGCCGGATCCTCGAGATCGGCCATCACCAGTGCGGGCGCACCTCTCTCGAGCGGGCCGAAGCCGAGCGCCGCCTTGTACTTGGCCGCCCAGTGCCCGTTGTTCACGTACCCTGGGCTGCGCGCATAACCGGTGTTCGTTCGCCGGTCTGTTTCGAACATCCCCATGTTGATGGCGACGGCCAGGTG
Source organism: uncultured Pseudomonadota bacterium (assembly GCA_963819375.1). Classification (GTDB taxonomy): domain Bacteria; phylum Myxococcota_A; class Polyangia; order Fen-1088; family Fen-1088; genus JADGRB01. Next base: position 363,717 of record CAWFVU010000004.1, read on the forward strand.
ACGTTCACGGCACCATTGCGCAGCGGTGCGCGGGCGGGCGTCTCCCGCGCCTGCCATGATCGCCTCCAGCGACCGGAGCTTGGGATCGACGCGGACCAGATGAACGTGGTCGTCGATTGGCAGCGGCAGCGGCCTGGGACCGGGCGCCTCGACGGTCGCGTACGCGATCCCCGGTTCGAGCTCCGTCCATTTGAGCTCCGCTTGCGACGCCGAGCTGGACGCCAGGGAGCCTGCCAGGGTCGCGAGTCCAAGCAGCATGCCTCGAACGCGCATGGGTGGACGAGTGTAACTCCGCCACAGGCGAAGACCGCTGGAGTCCCAGTCTTTCGGAGCAGATCAGCCGCAACCGGTTTATGGTCGGGCCGATAAAGCCGGACCCATGACCACCAATAACAAGCTCATCCCGATCCTGCTGGCGCTTTCTCTCGCTGTCACCCTGTTGGCCTGCCCCACACGCATCATTTCCAATCCAGATGGCGGTGGAACCGGCGGAAGCGATAGCCAAACGGGCGGTCACGGCGGATCGGCCCAACCAGACGCTGGCACCGGAGGGGCAGCGGGGGTTGGTGGGATCGGGGCTGCTTTGGGCGGTGCCGGGGTGGGAGGGGCCGTTTGTCCGGTACGGGCGGGACGGCGGGCGCGGTTGGAACGGGCGGCATGGCGGGCGCGGTTGGAACGGGCGGAACGGCGGGCGCGGTCGGAACGGGCGGAACGGCGGGCGCGGTTGGAACGGGCGGAACGGCGGGCGCGATCGGAACTGGTGGCTCCCCCGCGACCTGCAACCCGGCCTGCAGCTCCTCGACGCAAACCTGCGTCGGGACAAGCTGCCTTCTCAACGACGGCCAGCCATGCGCGCTGGCTTCACAGTGCGTTTCGACCGTCTGCACACCCTTCTACATCGACCAGGACGGCGATGGCTATGGAACGGGTCCCGCGTCTGGCTTCTGCGGGACCACGGCACCGGTTGGCTACTCCACTCAAACGGGCGACTGTTGCGACACCGCCTCGAACCTGGCCCTCGCGAAACAGATCCACCCGGGCGCCGGATTCCAGACCTCTAGCGCCGGCGGCGTCTGCGGCGTCACCTGGGATTACGACTGCGATGGCACGATCGAAAAGAACTTTCAGAAATGCAACGGATGCACCGACTATCCGCAGTGCGACTGCATGTACGTCGACTATCCCGATGGCGATTGCGGTCTGACGGAGGCCCTCGGGCAGTGCGCTCCTACTTCAGGCGCCAACATCTGCACGAGCACCGGCAACGGGTCTGCGCTCGGATGTCGGTAGACCGCTTTGTGACGTCGAGGCCGTTGCCAGCTCGCCTCGGGGCTATTGATAAGCACTGATTGTTGCGGCTCGCCGGAGGGCCGGTCGCGCGTGCCTCACCAGCTCGCGACCAGAATCGCTCCTAGAAGGTCTCGGCTGCCGAAGCCCGGGAATTCCCTCTGGTAGCCCTCCGGCGGGCACAAAAAAACCGGCGTCTCGCGCGAAGCGAGACGCCGGTTGATGACCAGCAGCTAGCGATTCGCCAGCTCGGACGCGATTTACTCGACTGAGAAGCTGTCCGCGTAGACCACGGCCGGCAGTCGGGGCTGCGGGCTGGCCTGCGTCTCCGGTGGCACCGTCGCCGGTCTGAATCTCGACACCGAAGTTGACGACCTTCGAGATGTCGAAGCCCGTGCAGTGGCTGCTCGACGCCACGAGGCTGACCGTGAACTCGGTCCAGCCATTGCCGGCGGGAACGTTGGTGTACGTTCCGCAGAAGTTATAGGTGCCCGTTCCGCCATCGGTGGCGGCGGCCGTGTAGCTGCTGACGTACGGCTGGATGCCCGGTGGGAAGCTCGTGAGTCGGGTTGAGCCCCGACGCCACCTTCACGCGAACGTGAAGCGTCGTCTTTCCGGTCCAGTTCTGCAGATTCGTCGTAGCGAATCCCTTCTGGACGTCAACGTATTCCTTGTACGCGTGGAAAGGGGCATCGACCACCAGCGCACCCGGCGTGGGATCACCCTGGGTGGCGCTCCATCCAAGTGTGGCGGCCGGGCTGGCGTCGGTGGCGACGTCCAGGCTTGCCAGCGCCTGTGTTGTAGATGTTGATGGCGAATCCTTGAAGGTTAGTGCCGCCGTCCACCGGATCGAACGTCGCGAGGGGAGTTCCCACGATCGCGCCACCGACGCCGCCGTTGCCAGCGCCGCCGCCAGCCGTGCCGCCGGCCGCCGAAGCGCCCGCCGCGCCGCCTGTCGCCGAGGATCCAGCGGTGCCGCCGGTTGCGCTGCTGCCGGCCGTGCCGCCGGTGGCGCTGGCGCCAGCCGTGCCGCCGGTTCCAGTGGTGCCGCCCGTGTGGGTGCCGCCGGTGCCCGTGCCGCCGGTGCCGGTCGTGCCACCCGTGTGGGTACCGCCGGTACCGGTGGTGCCACCCGTGTGGGTGCCGCCGGTGCCGGTCGTGCCGCCGGTGCCGCCGCCGCTGCTGCCGCCGCAGTTAACGTTCAATAAGAGGCCCGCCACACTGGCGAGGCCAGCCGCCATCACAAACCGAGATCCAAAGATTTTCATTTGCTGTTCTCCTAAGGATTGACGCCACCAGCCCGTTCCTGGGGGCGACGCAAAGTAACACAACTTTGACATCCTGGAATTTGAATCACTGAGTGAAGTCCCGCTCGAAAATAAGCCAATAATTTCGGTGTGTTGCCTGGTGGCAACAGGGCCGTCCAGGCGCAACCCCGCGAATTGACCGAAAGTGCCGTTCAACGGTGATGGCCGTGCGAAATCTGATCGCCGCCAGCTCCCGCAGGGCGCTCACTGGTTCGTCGAATAGGCGAGCACGAAGCCGGAGTCGGCGAGCGCGCCGGAGGCGTTGAAGCAGTAGACGGTCACGCGTGTGCCGCCCGAAGATCCGGGACTCCACCCACCGACCTCACAGTATGTCGGTACGGCCCCCGTCTCTCCAATCTGGCTGGCGGAGACCACTGCGTTCGAGGACGGTCCGGATGTCACTTCGGGAAGATCCGCGTAGAAGGCACCATGGGGCATGCCCGCTATCCGCGTCACCGTACCGGACGTGTTCCAGGTCGAATCGCCGGTGACGAACCCCAAGGAATTTTCCACCTGGATCCCATTTGGAGCTCCATTGATGAGCGCCATCGAAATGAAATAGAAGGACGGACTGGCGTTCAGCGACACGTCGCTGCAGGAGATATTGAATTCTTCGTCAGCCGGAGAGCCTGATGAATCGTAGCAATTGACCGAGGCGTACGTATCCCCTGGAGAGTCGTAGAAGGAACCGCTCCCAACGAGGCTCGACGTCAAGCAGTAGTCCCCGGTCTGCCGTTCCCACGGCGTCGCCTCACAGGTATAGATCGATTCGCCGCCGAAGAAGCTTGCCGTACTGGGTATCACGACTGAGTACGATCCCGTTTGAGTCCGGTTGACGGCGGGCCACCCGCTCAACGACGTCCATCCCACGACCGGAAGATACGACGGTGTCGTCGGCTGATCGCACGTTGCGCGTCCGGCGGTATGCCAATAGGTTCCCGACTGTTGCACCAGAGATACGGAAAACAGGCTGTCGGCGTAGGCTCCTGCCGAGTTAACGCAATCTACATACACCTGTTCGTCGGTCCCATTGGGGGACTGGGTCCAAATTTGGCAACGCTCGCCCGCCGACCCGATGGCGGAGACGTGCGCGACATCGTTGCTCGCTGCGAACCCGCCGAACGTCACATTGTACCAGCCGGGCCCGTAATGAGTCACGCTGTTCGTCCCGCCGAGTGAATTCCAAGAATAGGTCGTGTCTCCCGTCGTGTCTCCAGACAAAGACAGGGATCTCGCGAACGCCGCGGCGATCTTGGTCGGTCCTGGATTGTTGTAGGAATTCATGACCTTCACCTCGTCGGCGTAGTAGCTGGCGAGTGTCCCGTAGTCGTTCGTGGTCAGGTTGAAGGCATAAAACAGGCCGGCGTTTCGACGGCGCGACCGATCGACGGCGATCGACATCTGTTGTTCGTCGGATAGAGAGTTCGCGATGTGCCAAATCCTCGCCGAATTGGCTGGATCACGCTCCCACGCCCGGGTCGCGTAGTTCGGATCCCCTGAAGAGAAGAAGGATTGGTCCCAAATGTAGCCGGCCGACTCAGACGTGACGATGATGTCGCCGATGCTCAGATACTCTTCCGGAACGGGAGCCCCCGGATTCAAAGCAACCTGCCAAGAGGCGTGAGGGCTGCTTTTAACGTCGCCGTAGAGGGTCGTGTAGTAGCTGTAGTCGATGCTGCCTGCCCCGGGGACGTCGTCGAAAAATATGCCGGATATGATCCCCGTGGTGCTGCCGATGGTGTTGTACCAAGCGTAGTAGTCGTTTATTTCTTGGTTCACTGTGCCCGGGTCGGGCTTTCCGACCGTGTCGATGTAGCCGAATATCTTAATCCCGGCGGAGTATGCAGCCAGCAAGTCGTTGTTGAAGGATCCATCGTTGGGGATCGGCCCATTCTCTGGATTGAGAATGATCACGCCTCCCGAGTTGGAGGCGGGCGCACCGGTGATCTCTCCCCAGCCTGGGTTGTAGATCGGCACACCAGTCTTCTGAGCCACGGAAACGATGGCCCCCCGCCGGGTTTCTGTGTTGGTGGGTTGTTGTTCGCGGCCAGAGAGGCAAGACGATAGCAACATGAAACCAAGGATCCCATATCGTCGAAGTGGCGCGATCATGTTTGCTCTCCTGTACGGGGTCGTCCAATGCCGATCGTGTAGTCGGTTGTCTGAAACATTGTGAAAATGACAACCGCGAACAATAAGTAGAGAGCAAGGGCTGTCAATTGGTCATGAGTGAATGTTGCAAATTAATGCGGCCGACGATTTGTTCGTTGCAGAGGCAACCCTTAGGGAGGCGGCTCGATGGACCAAGGCCGGGAGCGAAGGTCGCCGGCCCAAGGGGATAGGAGTGGCGAGATGCCGCTTTGCGTCGACGTGCTCTCAAGGAGCGTCAGGAATCTGCCGAAGACCTCTCAAGGGTCCGTGAGCGTAGGCCAACGACGCCGCGCACGCCCCGGATCATGCCGACCCACGGAAATCCGATCGCTGAGCAAGCCCCCGCCCCCGAGGATGATGCCGACCGACGGAAATTCGACTGGCCTGGCGCGTCAATGCGGGTGCGCGTCCTGATCGTCGAGGACAACGCCCTCAACCGGCTGCTGTTGCACGATCTCCTCGAGCTGCGCGGTCACGAGGTGGTGGAGGCGGCGACGGTCGACGAGGCCCGGCGCGCCCTCGACGCCGGTCGCCTCGATCTCCTGTTGCTGGACGTTCAGATTCCGGGCGGCGGCGCAGAGGCCGTGATTCGCCACGCGCGGGCGCGCGCCGACTTCGCCGAGACCCCCATCGTCGCCGTGACCTCCCTGGCCATGCCGGGCGATCGCGAGCGGCTGCTCGGCAGCGGGTTCCAGGGCTACCTCTCGAAGCCGATCGACACGCGCACCTTCGGCTCCGTCGTCGAGTCATTCCTGTTCAACCCGGAGGGCGCACGACGTGTCCGTCGCGTTGGTTGAGGGGAGAGCGCCCACCATCCTGGTGGTCGACGACAACCTCCAGAACCGCGAGGTCGCCGAGGGGAACCTGATCGGCGCCGGGTACGCGGTCATTCAGGCCGAGGGGGGAGCGGAAGGGCTGGCGCTGCTCGCCGAGCGGCGGCCCGATCTGGTCCTGCTCGACGTCCTCATGCCCGGGATGGACGGCTACGAGACCTGCCGGAGAATTCGCTCGCTTCCCCAGGGGGGCGACGTGCCGGTTCTCTTCCTCACCGCGCTCGGCGATCTCGAGACCCACAAGGCGGCGCTCGAATCGGGGGCCGACGACTTTCTGACCAAGCCCCTCAATCGAACCGAGCTCCTCATTCGCGTGCGGTCGCTGCTCCGGATCAAGCGCCTGTCCGACGAGCTGCGCGCCAACGTCCAGGTGATCCGGACGCAGCGGGACGCTCTCCTGGCGGCGCAGCGGCAGAAGGACGAGCTGACGGCCCTGATCGTCCACGATCTCAAGAACCCGCTGTCGAGCATCCTCTCCAACGTCCAGTACGTGCAGAGCCGGGCGGCGTTGCCGGTCGACGAGCGCGAGTCGCTGGACGACGTGTTGCGCGCGTCGCAGTCGATGGTGCGCCTCGTGATGAACCTGCTCGACGTGAGCCGCAGCGACGACGGCGCGCTCATCCCCCACGTCTCGGCGTTCGCGCTGCCCGAGCTGCTCGGTGAGATCTGCTCCGAGATGGGGCGACGGATCGAGGACAAGGGGCAGCGGCTGGAGCTCTCGCTGGCGCCTGGCGTGGGGCCTCTGCGCGGCGATCGCGACCTGATCCGGCGGATCGTCGAGAACCTGATCGACAACGCCTACAAATACGGTCCCAAGCGGGCGAAGATCTCCGTCGAGGTGCTGCAGGCGACGATGGACGAAGGCGCCGAGGCGGCCGTCGAGATCAGGGTGCGCGACGAGGGGGCAGGGATCCCCGAGGCCTACCGCCAGATCGTCTTCGAGAAGTACGGGCGGGCCGGCGGCTCCGGGATGCACGAGGGGCGCTCCAGCCACGGCCTCGGGCTGGTGTTCTGCCGGCGGGCGGTGACGGTGCACGGCGGCGCCATCTGGATCGACGAGCAGGCGACCCGCGGCAGCTGCTTCTGCGTTCGCCTTCCGGTGGCGCGGCTGCCGCTCAGCGCGTCGGCCGCGTCGTCGGGGTTCGCCGCCGAACGAAGCGGGCTCGCCTCCCGGTGAGCGTCAAGCTCGAGGACGAGACTCCGGGGACGCGGCGGCTCTACGCCGAGTACCAGCAGGAGATCTGGGAGCACACCGACCGCATGTTCCTCTGGCTGCTGGTCGCCCAGTGGCTGGGGGGGATCGCCACCGCGATCTGGACCTCGCCGCCGCCCGGCGCCGCCGCGCTGCCACACCTGCCTCTCGCCTGGAAGGCCCTCTTCCTGGGCGGGATCTTCGCGGCGCTGCCGCTCTACATGGCGGTCCGCCATCCCGGCTCGGCGCTCACGCGGCGGGAGATCGCCGTCGGGCAAGGGTTGCTCACCGCGCTGCTCATCTACCTGTCGGGCAGCCAGATCGAGATGCGCGCCGTCCCGTTCGTCTCGCTGGCCTTCCTGGCCATGTACCGCGATCCGACGGTGCTGCTCCTGGCCAGCCTGGTGACGGCGATCGGCTTTTCGACCTACGGCGTGGCGCACCTCGGGCGTGGGGTCTGGTTCACCGAGACGCTGTTCGTGGGGATCGAGGACCTGCTCTTGATCCTGGCGATCGGGAAGAGCCAGGCCGATCTGCTGGGGGCGGCGCGCAAGCAGGCGACCATCGACTCGAGCCGCGCGGCGCTCGAGCGCGAGGTGGCCGAGCGCGAGCGCACCGAGCGGCTGCTGTCATTGCAGTACCTCATCACCCGGGTGCTGGCCGGCTCGGGCAGCCTCGTCGAGGCGGCGCCCTTCATCCTGCGCATCATGGGCGAGAATCAAGGCTGGCAGGTGGGCGAGCTGTGGGAGGTGGAAGAGGGGCGGCAGTTCCTGCGCTCCGTCGACGTGTGGCACGCCGAGAGCTACGAACGGACGGAGTTCGTGGAGCGGCGGCGCGCGGTGCGGGTGAAGTCCGACGAAGGGTTGCCCGGGCGGGTCTGGCAGCGGCACCTCCCGCTCTGGATCCCCGATCTCGCGGACGAGCCGACGCTGCCGATGGCTGGTTTCTCGGCCGAATCGGGGCTGCACGGGGCCTTCGCCATCCCGCTGCGCAACGGTCCCGAGGTGATCGGCGTGCTGGCGTTTTACGGCGTCGACGTCCGCCAGGCCAACGACGATCACCTCTCGATGCTGAGCGCGCTCGGCGGCCAGATCGGCCAGTTCATGGAGCGCAAGCGGGTCGAGCAGGGGTTGCGCGACAGCGAGGAGCGCTACCGCTCGGTGATCGCGGCGCTCGACGAGGGGATCATCCTGGTCGACGCCGCCGGGAACGTGATGGCCACCAACGCCAGCTGCGAACGGATCCTGGCGCGCACCTCGGCGGACATGGCCTGGCGCCCCTCGGCCGAGACCTTCGCCTCGGCGGTCGACGAGGCGGAGCAGCCGGTCGCCGGCGGCGAGCTCCCATTTCTGATCACGCTGCAGACCGGTGAGGCGCGGCAGAACGTGGTGCTGGGCGTGACCCGCGGCGACGGCGGCAAGGTCTGGATCTCGATGAACTCGCAGCCGCTGGTGCGGTTCGGCGACGGTGCTCCCTACGCGGCGATGGCCTCGTTCACCGACATCACGGCGCGCAAGGCGGCCGAGGCCTCGCTGCGCGCGATCATGTCGGAGCTGGAGGTGCGGGTCGAAAAGCGCACCGTCCAGCTGGTGGAGGCCAACGGGCGGCTCAAGGACGAGGTCAGCGAGCGCGAGCGCGCGCAGCGGGAGATGCGCGAGGCCAAGGAGGCGGCCGACACCGCCAACAAGGCCAAGAGCGCCTTTCTGGCCAACATGAGCCACGAGCTGCGCACGCCGCTCAACGCGGTGATCGGCTTCTCCGAGCTCCTGGAGCAGCAGATCTTCGGTGAGCTCAACGACAAGCAACGCAACTACGTCGGCAACGTGCTGGTCTCCGGGCGCCACCTCCTGCAGCTGGTGAACGACATCCTCGACATCTCGAAGGTGGAGGCGGGACGGATGGACCTGGCCTATGAGCGGACGCCGATCGCCAGCATCGTCGACGTCGTGCGCGGCGTGATCGGCGCGGTGGCCAGCAAGCGCGGGATCACCCTGGAGGTGGCGCTGCCGCCCAACCTCCCCGACGTCTACATCGATCCCGGGCGCATCAAGCAGGTGCTCTACAACCTGATCTCGAACGCCATCAAGTTCACGCCGCGCGGTGGGGCGGTGCGCCTGGTGGCGCGGGCCGACGCGCGCAGCCTGGTGGTCTCCGTCTCGGACACCGGAATCGGCATCGCGCGTGGCGATCTGCCGCGCCTGTTTCGCGAGTTCGAGCAGCTCGCGCAGCCGAACGGCACCCGCCCGGAGGGGACCGGCCTCGGCCTGGCGCTGTCGCGCCGTCTCGTCGAGCTTCACGGCGGGCGGGTCGAGGTGGAGAGCGAGCTCGGTCGCGGGTCGACCTTCTCGGTCCACCTTCCGCTCAAGTCGCCCGACGAGACCACCGGCATCAGGGTGCCGGGCCTGAACATCTAGTTGGGAGCCCTGGGGGCCCCGGGCTCTCGAGAAGGTTCGCGGCAAGCCCATACCTGTGGGTGGGGGTAAGCGTGGAGACTCTCCCACCCACGCAGAAAAAAACTTTTTTTGCGCCTTATCGGCCTGGACGACGATCAAGGTCGATCGCGGATGGGAATGAAGTCTCCAAAGGAGATTCCATGACACGAGCCCCCACCCCCTCGCGCTCTTCGCGAACTGTTCGTCCGCGGATGGCGCTCTTCGCTCTCTGCGGTCTCTCACTGGGCGCAGCGTGCATCGGGGGTGCCGAGCCGACCCAAGATGAAACCAGCGCGCTGGCCGGTACGGGCGTGACGGCGACCCTCTCCACGCAATCGGACTGGGGAACGGGCTACTGCGACCTCGTGACGATCACGAACACCGGCGCGGCCACCACCGGCTGGCAGGTCGTCGTCACGCTCAACTCGACGTATTCGCAATCGTGGAACGCCGCCGCGGTCGTCACGAACGGACAGCTCAGCGCCGCATCGCTCTCCTGGAACGGCGCGCTGTCTACGAACGGAGCCGCCTCGTTCGGATTTTGCGGGACCTCGACCAGTGGGACTTCGCGGCCGGCGTTGTTCTCTGTGACGGCGACGCGGCCCGGCGGCACGGGGGCGGGCGGAACCATGGGCGCAGGCAACACCACCGGGACGGGCGGGGTTACGGGCAAAGGGGGCGTGACTGGTACGGGCGGCGCAACCGGGACTGGCGGCTTGACCAGCACGGGCGGAACGACTGGCACAGGCGGCGCCAAGGGCGGCAGCACCGGGACCGGCGGCCTGACCGCCATGGGCGGAACGACCGGCACGGGCGGCGCCAAGGGCGGCAGCACCGGGACCGGCGGCCTGACTGGCACAGGCGGCGCCAAGGGCGGCAGCAGTGGGACGGGCGGGACCAGCACCGGCGGCACGACCGGCACGGGCGGCGGCGCCGGCTCGTCGGGCACCTGCATGGCCGGTACTCTCCCCAGCGGCGGTACGCCGCACACCGGGGATAGTCAGGGAACCGCGGCCGGCCTCAGCTGGTCGCTCTGGGAGAACGGAAGTGGTGGATCCATGACCACCTTCAGTGTTCCTGCGTTCAGCGCTGCTTGGAACAACTCGGGCGACTTCCTGGCCCGCACCGGCCTGGAATGGGGGAGCGGCAAGGCATACACGTCATTGGGAACGGTCACGGCGCAATTCGCCGAGACGAAATCGGGCACGGCCGGCGGCTACTCGTATATCGGAATCTACGGGTGGTCGGTAAACCCGTGCATTGAATGGTACATCGTTGATGACTCGTACAACAAGATGCCGGTCAACCCGGGCTCTACGACCAATAAGGGCACGGTGGTGATTGACGGGGGCACGTACACCTTGTACACCCGCCCCACGACTGGAACTGGCGGCAATCGTTGCGGCAGCAGCGTCACGAGCTGGAACCAATTTTATAGTATCCGCCAGACGGCACGCACGTGCGGGCAAATATCCATTAGCGATCACTTCAATGCGTGGGCCAACGCTGGTATGACACTCGGATCCGTGCTGGAGGCTAGCGTCCTCATAGAGGTCGGCGGCGGCAGTGGAACCATCGATTTTCCGACGGCAAATGTAACGGCCCGATAGAAGTAGCCGCCGATCTCGATCAGCCGCCGTCGCCACCGCCCGCGGATCCCGTCGCGCTGCCGCTGGCGGTCGGTGCGCACGTAAACAGGGCGGCCGCTTGTCCGCTTCCGGTCAGCGCGAGGGACAAGGTGCCGCCCGACAGGGTCAGCTAGTTTTAGCGCGGAGCCCGCTACGGTTCTTCGATGATCGACGAGGCGGGCTCGACACTCACCTCGGAGGCGATGGTTCAATGAGCCCCCTTCATGTTCGGGTTGCCATTATTGGAACTCTGATTCTCGGCGCTGCGACTGGTTGCGGCGTGCCCGGGCGCGCGACCGGCGGGATCAGCGACGGCGGTGGCACGGGCGGTGGTCCAGGCGCAGGAGGTGTCGCCGGCAACCGCGCGACCACCATCCCCGTGATCTCCGGCCTGACGATCACGCCCAATCCGCACAACAACCTCTCTTGCTTCGTTGCCTGGACGACCGACGTCGCCTCGGCATCGGAGGTCCAGTTCGGGACGGCGACGTATCAGTTCCACATCGCCGACGGCACATCGGTCACCGCGCACAACGTGCTGGTGATCGGCATGTACGCGTCCACCACCTACCTGATCAAGGCGATCTCGGCGGACGCCGGCGGCTCGGCGAGCGCGACCGGGATGTTCACCACCGGTGCGTTGCCGGCGGGCCTGCCGACCGGGACCATCACGGTGAGCAACACGTCGGCCGCCCAGGCCGGCTGGACGCTGGTCAACATCATGCCCGCGTCGTCGAGCGGCGGCTTCAACGGATTCAACGGCACCGTCCCTGGGATCATGACGATGTACGACATGACCGGCCTGCCGGTCTGGTACTTCGTCAACGGCACGACGGCCGACACACGCGGCGACGTGTCGCTGCGCGTGCTCGCCAACCACAACCTGCTCCTCGGCCCCTCGTCGGGCGAGCCGGCCAAGGAGATCGACCTCGCGGGCAACGTCGTCTGGATGGGCCCGGCGCAGCCAGCCGCCAACGCCTCGACCTCCGACCCGACCACGGCGCCGATGTCCCACTACGCGGGGAAGTTGGACAACGGCGACTACGTCCTGTTTCGCGACCTGACCAACGCGAACGGTATCGGCGGCGCGCTGGTGCAGGAGCTGACGCCCGAGAACGACGTCGTCTGGCAGTGGAACTTGTTCGACCACGTGACGCCGCCGGCGAACGCGGCGAAGGACTGGTGTCACCCCAACTCGGTGACCGTCGACGACGAGAACGGCGTCTTCTATCTCAACTGCCGGTTCCAGGGGCTCATCAAGGCGAGCCGCTCGGGGAACGGCGACATCCTCTGGACACTGGGCGGTCAGGGGGGCGGCGACTTCACGTTCAACCCGGCCGACTCGACCTTCGACGACTGCCACGACCCGGAGATCCACGACGACGACGGATTCGATCCTCCTCTACAACAACGGCGGCAGCACGACGATGCCGCCCGCCGGCGTGACGACGCGGGTCCTGGAGTTCAAGCTCGACCTCGCGACGATGACCGCCAACCAGGTCTTCGACTTCCCCGAGAGCTTCAGCAACGTCGATTCCTGGTACACGACCAGTTGGTACACGCCCTACTGGGGCGACGCCGATCGCCTGCCCAACGCCGACGTCCTGGTCACGGCCGGATTCCGCAGCACGACGCAAACCACACACTTCTTCGAGCTCCGCCCGAGCGACGGCGCGGTGGTCTGGCAGATGACGCTCCCGCCGGGCGTCGGCTCGTACCAGGCCGAGCGCCTCTCGCCGCCGCCGCTGGTCGAGCCCCTGTAGCGGACCGCCTGCGGGAGGGAGAGCTTGGCTCGCCGACCTCGCGGTGGAGGAGGACGTTCTCAATAACGAGCACTGTATTGCGGCGCACAACGAACTTCGGGCTCGCCCTGCTGGCCTCTGCGACGCGCGACGCACCTTTGCGCAGACGTGGCGTCCACTGGAACGGCCTGGTCGGTGGACAACGATCGACCCAGCACCGACAATCGCTCGTCGATGGGCCCAGGAGACGTCATCGGCGGGAGATTCGAGATCGAGCGACTCGCCGCCCGCGGCGGCATGGGGTCGGTCTATCGCGCCCGCGATCTCCAGACCGGTCAGGCCGTCGCGATCAAGGTGGGCGCGGGACCGGACGACGCTCAGAGCCGGCGCTGGGATCGCGAAGCGACGCTGCTGGCGCAGGTGTCCGGGCCGGGCGTCGTCCGCTACCTCGCGCACGGGCGGGAGCCGACGGGCGACGCGTACCTGGTCATGGAGTGGCTGGAGGGGGAGGATCTGGCGGCACGCCTCGAACGGGAGGGCGTGAGCCTCGCCGAAAGCCTGGCCCTGGTGGCCGCCGTCGCGACGGCCCTGCGGCCCGCCCACGCGCAGGGCATCGCCCACCGGGACGTCAAGCCGAGCAACATCTTCCTGCTGGGCGGCGACCTCCAGCGCGTCCGGGTCATCGACTTCGGCATCGCGCGCGTCGGGGGCGAGGCCCGCTCGCGCAGCCTGCACGGGACGCCCGGATACGTCGCGCCCGAGCAGGCGCGCGGCGACGGCGTCGTCGACGCGCGCGCCGACGTCTTCGCGCTCGGGTGCGTGCTCTTCGAGTGCCTGACGGGTCGCCCGGCGTTCCTTGCCGACAACGTCATGGCGCTTCTGGCCAAGGTCCTCCTCGACGACGCCCCGCGTCCCGGGGACGTCCGGCCGGGGCTGCCGCTCGAGCTGGACGAGCTGGTGGCCCGCATGCTCGCCAAGGATCCGGCGAGGCGCCCGGCCGACGCCGCGGCGGTCGTCGCCGAGATCGGCGCGCTCCGGGTCGCGGCCGAGCTGCCCCGGCGCGCCGTGGCGCGGGGACCGTCGGTGCTGACCAAGAGCGAGCAGCGGTTGGTCTTCGTCGTCCTCATGGGCGGGCGCGAGAGCCCGCCGGGCGCCGGCGCGGCGACGCTGGGCCACACGCTCGACGAAGCGGTCGACATCGCGCCCGAGGTGCGGGCCCTCGCGCGCGCGTACGGCGCCACGGCGGCGCCGCTCGCCGACGGCTCGACGGTGCTCGTCCTCGAGGGAGCGACCGCGGCGAGCGATCCGGTCGAGCACGCCGCGATCACGGCCCTGGCCCTCCGCGCGATGATGCCCGGCGCCCCCATCGCCCTGGCGACGGGCCGCGCCGCCGCCGGCGACCGCCTGCCCCTCGGCGACGTGATCGACCGCGCGTCGGAGCTGGTCCGCCGGCCGTGGGCCGACGGGGGACCCGGACGGCCGGTCCTCATCGACGGCACCATCGCCGCTCTTCTCGAGGCGCGCTTCCAGGTGGGGGCCGCCGGGGGCTGCGCGACGCTCCTCGGCCACAAGCCGCCGCCAGGGGCGCCGCGGACGCTCCTCGGCGTCCCGACGGCGTGCGTGGGCCGTGACCGCGAGCTTGACGATCTCGAGTCTACGGTCGCGCGCTGCGCGACGGAGCGGAGCGCGCGCGGCGTGCTGGTGACGGCGCCCGCCGGCATGGGCAAGTCCAGGCTGCTCCACGAGCTGCTCGACCGGACGCGCCGGCTGCCGCAGGCCCCGGACATCTGGATGGGGCGCGGCGATCCCATGCACGCGGGCGCCGCCTTCGGCCTGCTGGGCCAGGTCGTGCGCGGCGCCATCGAGGTGCACGACAACGAGCCGCTGGAGGTTCGCCGGGCACGCATCGGCGCGCGGGTGCGCCGGCACGTCCCGGCGCGCAATCAGGCTCGCGTGTCCCAGTTCCTGGGCGAGCTCGCGGGCGCCCCCTTTCCCGACGAGGAGAGCGCGCCGCTGCGTGCCGCGCGCGGCGACGCGACGCTCATGCGCGATCAGCTGGTGCGCGCCTGGACCGAGTGGCTGGCGGCCGAGGCCGAGGCCCGGCCCATCCTGCTCGTGCTCGAGGACGTCCACTGGGGCGATCTGCCGTCGCTCCTGCTCGTCGATGCGGCCCTGCGGACGGTCCGCGACGGACCGTGGATGGTCCTCGCGCTCGGGCGCCCCGACGTGCACGACCTCTTCCCCCGGCTGTGGGTCGAGCGCCGCGTGAACGAGCTCCGCCTCGACGAGCTCACGCCCGCCGCCGCTGAGGGGCTGGTGCGGCGGGCGCTGGCCTCGCGCGCCGCGCCCGAGATCGTCGAGCGCATCGTCGCGCGCGGCGCGGGCGTTCCGTTCTATCTCGAGGAGCTCGCGCGGGCCGAGGTGGAGGGCCGCGCGACCGCCATCCCGGAGTCGATCCTAGCCGTGCTGCAGGCGCGGCTCGAGCGGCTCGCGCCCGAGACGCGCCGGGTCCTGCGGGCGGCCAGCATTTTCGGGGGCACCTTCCCGCGCGCCGGCGTCGTGTACCTTTGCGGCAAGCAAGAGCGCGTCCGCGAGGCGCTTGCCGAGCTCGAGGAGCTGGAGTTCGTTCAGCCCTCCGGCGATTGTCGGCTCTCGGCTGACACGCGCTACGCGTTCCGGCACGCCCTCGTGCGCGAGGCTGCGTACGTCACGCTCACTGACGACGACCGCTCGCTCGGGCACCGGCTGGCCGGACAGTGGCTGGAGGAGAACGGCGAGCCCGACGCCATGACGCTGGCCGAGCACCACGAGCGCAGCAAGGACGCGCCCGGCGCGGTGCGCTGGTTTCGCCGGGCCGCCGAGCAGGCCCTGGACGGCTACGATCTCGATGCGGCGATCTCGCGCGCCGATCGCGGCGTGGCCTGCGGCGCCGAGGGCGAGGCGCTGGGCGCCCTGCGGCTCGTCCAGTCGGAGGCGCACCTGTGGCGCGGCGACCTGGGCAACGCCGAGCGCGACGCGCTGGTCGCGCTGCGCGAGCTGCCGCGCGGCGGAGCGCGCTGGTACAAGGCGGCGCTGGGCCTGCTCATGCAGAACGCCAGCCTCGGGCGCGAGGATCAGGTCGAACGCTTCATCAGCGCGCTCGGCGAGCCGCACGCGACGGAGCGCAGCGGCGCCCAGACCATGGCGTTCGCCCTCGCGCTGCGGCTGCTGGCCATGCGCGGGAAGCTGGACCTCGCGCGCAGCTTCCTGGAGCGTCTGTCGACGATCGATCGCGACGCCGCTGACCAGCCCGCCGTCACGGCCATGGTCCCCGCCGGCATCTTCTACTGGTGGTCGTACGCCGACTGGGATCCCTGGGCGCGCCTCCAGTCCTCGCAGCGCTGTGCCCGCGAGTGCGAGGCCGTGGGCGACGTCCTCAACATGGCGATGGCGCGGATCCACGTCGGCTGGGCGCTGGTCGCGCTCGGCGCGTTCGAGGACGCGGAGCAGGTGCTGACCAAGACGCTGGCCTTCGCCGCGGCGCGCGGGATGGGCGGCCTCGTCCCCGACTTCGCGCAGGTGCACCTCGGCGCCGCCATCGGTCACCTCGGGCGCACCGCCGAGGCGCGCGGCATCGAGCAGGGGACGATCTCGAGGCTCTTTGGCGCGGGAAACTGGCTCATCGGCGGCTGGGCCCGGGCCGAGCACGCGCGCCTCCTGCTGGCGGCCGGCGAGCCCGAGGCGGCCGAAGAGGAGGCGCGAGCCGCCTGCGGCGCGCTCAGCCGGGTGCCGCCGGCGCGGCTAGGGGCGCTCGCGCTGCACGCGTCGGCGCTCCTCGCGCGCGGGGAGCCGGAGCTGGCGCGCGACGCCGCCGGCGCGGGCGCGGAGCTGCTGGAGCGCCTCGGCTGCGCGGCCGAGGGCGAGCCGGCGCTTCGGCTCGCCCTCGCGCGGGCGCTCGCGGCGACCGGACGGAAAGCCGAGGCCGATCGCGAGCTCCGGCGCGCCGCGGACCGCCTGCGCGCGGGCGCGGCCCGCATCCCCGACGAGACCTGGCGCCGCCGGTTCCTGGACCGCGTGCCGGAGCACGCCGCGATCCTTCAGCTCGCGCCCGCCCTCTGAGCTAGCCGCCCGCGGGCGCGAGCTCGTAGGCGATGAGGCTCTGCAGTCGCGGATCGTCCGGCGGCCCCAGGATGTGCTTCTTGAGAACCCGGAACCCCGCGAGGACGACCTGGCGCTCGACGATGCTCGGCGCCAGCTTGTGCTCCGCCTCGTCCCCGGTGACGAGATCGTCGTGCGCGCTCTGCAGCTCGGCCACCGCGACCTCGACGTGGTCCCCGCGCATGGCCTCGTCGACGACGAAGCGGTACCAGTGCCACAGCGCCCGGCGTCGCCGCGTCTCCATCGCCCGCGCGCGCTCCGGCAGGGCGCCCGTCGCGCGATGGGCCTCGATCTCGGCGTCGCTCGTCAGCACGTAGCCGTTGGCCAGGTGAATCACCGGCGCGGAGGCCACGTGCGCCAGCTCCTCGGGCGTGCAGTACTCGGGGCAGAACTCGTCCGCCAGCACGAAGACGCCGTCGTCGCGCAGCAGCTTCCGGGCCTGGACCAGGTACCCGCTCGGCAGGTGGTGGTGCGCGCCGGCGGACAGCAGAACGTCCACGGGCCGCGACAGCTCGGCGAGCGGCTTCGTGGAGAGCTCGACCCGGCTGCCGCGCAGGCGCTCCGCGGCGAGCGTCGCGAACGGCAGGAACTCTTCGTGCGCCGTGATGCTCGACTCGGGCAGCCGCTCGCCCAGTCGCTGCGAGGTGATCCCCGAAGCGCACCCGATCTCCAAGACGGCGGTCTTCCGCTCCAGCCGGCGGCAGTGACGCTCGACGAGATCGATGCAGAGCTCCTCGATCTCGGCGATGAAGGGGTGGCCCTGCCGCATGAGGATGTTGATGTCTGTGCTGGTGCGCGCTTGGTTTGACATGGCTCTGTTCGCCTCCGGCTGCCGTTACTTGATCCCGACGACCATCCACTCGGAGTCCGTCAGCCGCTCGACGCGGGTCTTGCTGAAGCCGGCCTCGTGCATCCAGGCCTCGCACTCCGCGCCCGTGAAGCCGAACCCCTCGCGCGTCACCAGCAGCATGTTGAGGCTCATGAGCAGGCCAAGGGCGTTGCGCCGGCGATCGTCGTCGATGAGCGATTCGTGCACCAGGAACATCCCGCCGCGCGGCAGCGCCGCGTAGGCGCTGCGGACCAGGGCGCGCTTCTGATCGAGGCTCCAGTTGTGCAGGACGTGGCCCATGACGACGACGTCGGCGCGCGGGAGCGGCTCGGCGAAGAAGTCGCCGCCGTGGAAGCGCAGGCGATCGCCGAGGCCGAAGCCGGCGACGTAGGCCTCGAAGTAAGGGCCCACGGCGGGCAGCTCGAAGTTCCCGCCCGTGAGGTGGTGGTGCCGCGTCGCGAGCTGCACGGCCAGCCCGCCCTCGGCGCCGCCGACGTCCAGGAAGGTCGCGTAGTCGGCCCAGAACGGCTTCTCGGCGATGGCCCGCGACGCCGCCGCGCTGAGCCCGGTCATGCCGCGCAAGAAAACGGCCAGGCGGTCGGAGCTCCGCCCGAGGTTCGCGTAGTAGTCGCTGTCGTCCTTGGCCTCGTTGCGGGGAAGGCCGGTTCGCAGCCCGTCGGCCAGCTGTCCCCAGACGGGATAGAGCCGGCTGCTCGTCATCTCGAGGATGCCCCCGATGTACGAACGCTTGCCCGGGTCGAGGTAGCGCTCGGCCAGGGGCGCGTTGGCGTACAGGCCGTCGCGCCGGTCGAGCAGGCCGAGGGCGACGAGCGCGTCGAAGAAATCGCGCGCGCCCCGGCCGGCGAGGCCCAGATCCGCGGCCAGCGCTTCGCCCGTGCGCGGGCCCTGGCCGAGGCGGGCGAACACGCCCAGGTCGACGGCCGCCATGACCGCCTTGGCCGCCCAGAAGCTCAGGGCCAGCGAGATGATGGGTTGGGGATCGAGGCCGTCTTCTGGGTTTGTTTGTGGGTTGGTTTGCACGTTCGCCTCCACGTTCGCTGTTCGTGTCATGTCGTCTCCGCGGTGAGCCGTTCGACGATCGACGCCATCTCCGGACCTCGGAGGCGCGTCTCGATACCGTCGATGGCCAGCAGGCGTTCGACGAGCGCCCGGTTCGCGTGGTCCTTCCGAACCGCATCGACGTAGGGCGTCTTCGTGAACGCGATCATCGAATAAAGCGGCATGAAGCGCTCGGCGTGCAGCTCCTCGAGCCGCCGTTCGATCGCCTTGTGCAGCAGGAAGCGCCGATCGCCCACGCGGTCGCGCAGCTCGAAGAAATGGTCGACGCACAGGCTGGCCATGACGTCCATGTTGGGCCGGCGCCGCTGCTCGAACGTGGTGAACACGGCGTCCCAGTCGTCGCCGTGCTCGTCGAGGCAGCTGTTCAGCACGGCGCAGTCCTCGAAACCAGCGTTGGCGCCCTGGCCGTACGACGGCAGCACGGAGTGGGCGGCGTCCCCCAGGAGCAGGACGTTGCCCGCGCGCGACCACGGCCGACAGCGGACGGTCACCATCGTGTTGGGGGCGCGTGCGAAGAACTGCTCGGCGAGCCCCGGGATCTTGGGCGCGATGTCCGGGAACTGCTGGTTCATGAAGGCGAGCAGCTTCGGCTCGCTCGCCAGGGTCTCGAACGAATGCTCGCCGCCGAAGGGGGCGTAGAGCGCCGACGTGAAGCTTCCGTCCCGGTTGGGAAAGGCGATCAGCATGAACTCGCCCCGCGGCCAGATGTGCAACGCGTCCGGCGTCAGCGACGCTGCGCCCGCCGAGCCCGCGGCGATCGCCAGCTCCTTGTAGCCCAGCGTCGAGTAGCTCTGGGAATAGTCGAAGAGCTCGGTCTTCTGCAGCTGGAGCCGCACCCCGGAGTAGGCGCCGTCGGCGCCGAAGATCTTGGCCGAGCGCACCTCCGTGCTCTCGCCGGTGCGCGCGTGCTCGAAGCGGACGGCCGCCGCCGAGGCGTCGACCTGCACGCACTTCTGTTCGAAGTGGTAGGCGACGTTGGGCGAGCGCTCGGCCAGGGCCACCAGCAGCGCGTTGAGGCTGGTCCGCGAGATCGAGTAGATCGCCTCACCGCGGTTGCCGTAGGGCTGATAGGTGATGATCCGTCCCGGGCGTGGATCCGGCGGCCCTGCACGGGCACCGCCAGCTCCAGGACCTGCTCCTTGATGCCGACCGCCCCCAGCGCGGCCAGGCCGCGCTCGCACAGCGTGAGGTTAATCGACGGGCGGTGGCCCTTGCCGCTGGTTCGTCGCGGGTCGGGCTGCCGATCGAACACGTCGACGAGGTGCCCGCGCCGCGCCAGGTATACGGCGAGCAAGGACCCCACGAGCCCGCCACCGACGACGACGATCCGCGGCTGGCGGTTCGTCGCGGGGCTGGGCGGGCTCGAGAGCATCGTGCCGGGGACCACAGCAACCGCCGTGCCGGCACGTCGGCGACGCGAGGGCCAGGCCGCTGGCGGGGCGGGGCCGACCGCGCGGCGGGGTGAAACAGGTCGCAGGAGGTTTCACGATGCAGGCCACGATGCAGGCGACTCGGCAGGGCGCGGGACGCGCGTCAGCCGCGGAACGCGCTCGGATCCAGCGCGTACTTGCGGAGCCAGCGGTGGATCTGCGCGCGCGCGGTCCCCATCGCGCGCGCGACCGCGCTGACGTTGCCGCCCTCCTCCCGCAGGAGCCTCACCAGCCGCTCGCGCCGCTCCGAGATCCTTCTCGGCAAGCCCGGTCGCCGAGGCGCACGGCGCCGCGGCGCCGGCACGGGCCAGCATCGCCGCCGGCAGATGGTTGCCCTGGATCGCGCCACCGGGCGCGAGCGCGAGCGCCGTGGCGACGCACTTCTCGAGCTCGCGGATGTTGGACGGCCACTCGTACGTCAGGACGGCGCGCGCCGCCTCCTGGCTCAGCGTGACGCCCTCAGGATCGGGAGAGAGCGCGCGCAGGAACGTACGCAGGAGGATCCCCAGATCCTCCCGGCGGTGGCGCAAGGCCGGCAGGTGAAACGTGAAGCCCGACAGGCGGGCCAGCAGATCGCCGCGAAAGGCCCCGGCGGCGACCATCGCCTCGAGATCGCGGTGCGTCGCCGCCAGCACGCGCACGTCGACGGCGACCGGGCGCCCGCCGCCGATCGGCACCACCTCGCGCTCCTGCACCACGCGGAGCAGCGCCCCTTGCCCCACCGGCCCCAGGTCGCCGAGCTCGTCCAGAAGCAGCGTCCCCCCGTCGGCGCTGCGCACGAACCCCGCGCGATCTTCGAGCGCTCCCGAGAACGAGCCGCGCCGGTGGCCGAAGAGCTCCGTCTGGACCAGCCCGTCCGGCAGCGCGGCGCAGTTGATCGCCACGAACGCGCCCCGTCGCCGCGAGAGCCCGTGCAGCGCCCGAGCCAGGACCTCCTTGCCAGTGCCCGACTCGCCGACGATGACGATCGAGATGGTCGTTCCCGCAAGGCGAAGGAGCCGCTCGCTCTCGCCCGCCAGCCGCGGCGAGAGCGTCGCCACGCCCATCTCCGACCGGGCCAGCGACGATTCGTCGAGGTCGGCCAGGTGTCCAACCTGCGCGCCGGCAATCTCGCGGTAGAGGAAGAACGTGCGCCCGAGCTCGAGGATGTCGCCGTCGGTCAGCGCGGCGCGTGAGGTGGGCGCGCCGTTGCGGAGCGTGCCGTTGCGTGAGGCGGCGTCTTCCAGGACGATGCCGCGCCCCTCGCGGACCAGGCGGGCGTGCGCGGTGGACATCCAGGGATCGTCGATGCCGAGCGCGATCGTGCCCCCGCCCTCGACCCGCGCGCGCGCCGGGGCCCGGCCCAATGTCACCACGTCCGCCCGATCGAGGCGGTAGCGGGCCGACGGCGCCAGGGGCCTGTCTCGCTGCAAGAGGAGGAACAGCCACCGCGTGACGTCGCCCTCGGTTCCCAGTGTGCGGCTGTCGGCGAGCGTGAGGGTGCCTGCGGGGGAGGGCATCGGGTCAAGTCGCCAGCAGGCGATCGACGATCGGAGCGATGCGTACCAGGGCATCGCGGACATGGGCTTCGCTGAGATCGCGATGGGTCACGAACCGAACGGCGTCGCCCGAGGGAGTGACCAGCAGTTCGATCGCCTTCAGCCCTTCAATCGCCCGGCCAACGTCCGGCAGGCGCACGCGCAAGATGTTGGTCTGCGGCGTCTCGAGGCTGAAGCCCAGCGCGCGCAGACCGGCCGCCAGCGCCTGCGCCTTGGCGTGATCCTCCGGGATTCTGGGAAGGTAATCGAGCGCGACGAGGCCAGCGGCGCCCAAGATGCCCCCTTGGCGCACGCCGCCGCCCAGCATCTTGCGCAAACGGCGCGCGCGGCCCATCGCGTCTCGGGTCCCGCAAACGATCGAGCCGACCGGTGCCCCCAGCCCCTTGCTGAGACAGACCTGCGCGGTGTCGGCGCCCCGCGTGAGCGCGTCCAGGGTGCATCCGAGCGCGGCAGCGGCGTGCCAGAGCCGCGCTCCATCGAGGTGGACGATCATTCCTGCCGTGCGCGCCGCCTCAACGAGGGCGGCGTGGGCGTCGGGAGGCGTGACCGTACCGCCGGCTGCGTTGTTGGTGTTCTCGAGACAGAGGAGCTTGGCGCGCAACGTAAAGTATGGGCCCGGACGACCCGCCGCCTTCGTCACCTGTCCGGGCGATGGACGACCTGGCCCGCCGTCCCAGGGCAGCGCCTCCGGCATACCGCCCGCGAGCCAGGCCGCTGTGCCGAGCTCGTTCTCGAGCACGTGCGCGCCTGCCGGCGCCAAAAATCGATCGCCCCGCTCCAGGTGCAACATCAGCGCGATGAGGTTGCCCATCGAGCCTGACGGCACCCAGAGCGCCGCTTCCAGGCCGAGGAGCTCCGCCACCCGTGCCTCCAGGCGCGCCAGCGTGGGATCGTGATCGAGCACGTCGTCGCCCACCTCGGCCTCGGCCATGGCCCGACGCATCTCGGGCGACGGACGCGTCACCGTGTCGGATCGAAAGTCGAGGCGCTCCATCTGGTCGCCCGATGGTAACAGGTGAAGGTTGGCCGCGCCGATCTCCATCGTCCGCCTGCTCGGGCTTCACCCGAAGCTGGCGTGGTAGGCGGCGTCCTCGACGGAGAGGGCGGCACCGGTGGCGCGCAGCGGGGCGAAGGTGTCGAGCATGACGGCGAGCTCGTCGGTGGCGCGGGCGCCGATGCTCTCTTCGTAGGCGCCCGGGTGCGGGCCGTGGACGACGCCGGCCGGGTGGTGCGAGAAGCTGCCGACGCCGACCCCCTTGCGCGAGGTGAAGTTGCCGCCGGCGTAGAAGATGATCTCGTCGCAGTCGACCGACGCGTGCGGGTAGGGGCAGGGGATCGCCTGCGGATGAAAATCGAGCGGGCGCGGCACGAAGCTGCAGATGAGGGCGCCGCGCGTGGCGAAGGTGCCGTGCACCGTCGGCGGCAGGTGGGTGAGGCCGACCCGCGGGCGGAAGTTGAGGATCGGAAAGACCCAGGGGTAGACGGCGCCGTCCCAGCCGACGACGTCGAGCGGCGCGTGGGGCAGCCGAAAACCGTGAAAGGCACCGCCGCGCTTGACCACCAGATCGCGCAAGCCCTCGTCGCGCGGCCCCGTGAAGAGCGGCCGGCGGAAGTCGCGGTGGCTGTAAGGGGCGTCCATCCGCAGCTGGCCGACCTCGTTGCGCCATTGTTTGAGCAACCCAAAGCTCGCCGCGCATTCGATCGACAGCCAGTACTGCGGCTGCTCGTCGGGGATGAAGCGGTGGGGGAGCCCCTTGGGGACGAGGACGTAGTCGTGCGGGGCGAAGGGGAGATCGCCGAGCGCCGAGCGCAGGACGCCGCCGCCCGAGAGGATGAAGTAGAGATCGTCGCCGTCGCCGTTCGAGAAGTAGACCGGGTCGGGCTCGTCGGGGCGGAGGATGGAGAGGACGACGTCGTCGTTGAACAGCAGCGGCACGCGCGCGTCGAGGGCGGGGCCTCCCCGTCGCGCCACCTCCTGTGACAGATAGTGCCGGCGCGCCAGCGGGCGTGGCTCGTCGTCGGTGTCGGCGGGGATCTCCCAGCCGTGCGCCGCGGTGACGGGCGTGCTCGGGTGCGGGCGCTCGAGGTGGTACATGATGGTGTAGGGACCGTCGAAGCCGCCGCGCGTGAGGCACTCCTCGTGGCGCAGCCGGCCGCTGTCGTCGCGCAACGCCGTGTGCGCCTTGTCGGGAACCACGCCGGCCACCATGCGATCGAGCATCGAGCCTCCTTCTCCTTGCTACTTGCCGCGCGCCTGGTCCCGTTCGATCGCCTCGAACAGGGCACGGAAGTTTCCGGCGCCGAACCCGTTGTCCCCCTTGCGCTGGATGATCTCGAAGAAGAACGGCCCGGCCTCGGGATCGTGGTAGCGGCCGGCCGCCTCCTTCAAGAAGATCTGCAGCAGATACTTCTGGGGCTTGTCGCCGTCGACCAGGATCTCCAGCTCGCGCAGGAGGTCGACGCTCTCGTCGATGGTGCCGACGCCGATCTGGCGCAGCCGCTCCGGCAGCACGTCGAAGTAGCTGCCCGGCGTCGACATGAACTCCACGCCGGCGGCGCGCAGCCCGCGCACGGCGCCGACGATGTCGCGCACCGACAGGGCGGAGTGCTGGATCCCGTCGCCCCGGTTCTCCTCGGCGAAGAGGTTGATCTGCGATTCCTTGAAGAACGGGCGGAACGGCTCGTTGTTGGCGAACTTCACCCCCGAGGCTGGATCCCACATGACGATCGATTTGAGCCCCGAGCCGTGCTCCCGCTTTTGGGCGCTCGCCACGTCCTGGGTGTGGAAGGCGATCTCCCACAGCTGCTCGAACCCGAGCACGTGCTCCATCCAGAGCAGCGCCGGCCTCATGGTCTGGAAGTTGGCGGTCAGGTGATCGATCCGCTCGAAGCCGAACCGGTTGCCGGTCGCGCTCGGCCCCGAGCCGGGGACGAAACCAGGGAAGAGCCGCGAATAGCCGCGCCGCTCGACGAAGCGGAAGGTGGTGTCGCCGAACGGCGTGGTGACGGAGAACATCGCCAGCGTCCCGCCGTCGTCGGAGAAGCGCTGCACGTCGGTGATGAACGTTCCGCCCCGCTCGTCGAGCAGGCGGAACGTCCGGTCGATCTCCTCCACGTCGAGCACCACCGTGCCGACGCCTTCGGGGTGCTTACGCAGGTAGCGCCAGGCGCGCCCCCCTTCGCCGATCGGCTGGTGGATGACGTAGAGCGCGTCGCCCGCGCGGAAGGCGGCCGAGCGCTGCCGCCCTTCGCGTTCGAGCTCCGGGCCGCTCGACCCAATCTCGACGAAGTCGAGCTTGTCGACGAAGAACCGCCGCGTCCGCTCGAGGTCGTGGACGTAGTAGTGCAGGGCCTCGATCCCCTGGATCCCGAGCGACGGGCGAGCCATCCAGCGATCTTAGCGCGCCCCGGTCCTGCTCGCCCCTCGCTGCCGGCTCCGCTGCCGGGCGTGGACCCGCCGCGGCTCCATCAGCGCCGAGACCGCCAGTCCCAGGAACGCCACGGCGAAGAGGAAATTCAGCCAGGTGGCCCAGCTCGGCTGCCCGCCCGCGATCCCGAAGGCCCAGACGACGCTCAACCCCAGCCCGAGCAGCGCCGGGCCGAAGGCGCGGCTGGGATTGCGCTCGGGGTCAGAGAGAAGGGCGGCCACCCCGAACGCCGCGACGGCCGCGACCGCGTCGAACCAGAGCATCGTGGCCCCCGGGTTCTCGCTGAGGCCGACCCACCAGAAGATGCCGAGAGCGATCCCCAGGATGAAACAGCTCTTCCGCACCATGATGCCCCCTTTGCCATTGAAGGTGGTCACGGGTCGAACAGCGCGCGAGCTGGGCCGGAGAGCCTGCGCACCGCTCTCGTGCCGCGTATCTGCGAAACGGTCAGCCGGGCGTGCCGGCGGGCTTGGCAACGCAGCCCTTGAGGCGCCACCCGCCGCCGGGCTGGCGCTCGCGGTGCTCGGGCAGGTATTCGCTGCGGGCGTCCGGCGTCAGGAGCTCGCACGGGTCGAACCAGTGGACGGTGCGCGCCGAGGCGAGCACCGGCGCGAGCACGCCGCGGAAGTCCGGGTTGTCGGGGCAGCGGTGGTGCCAGAGGGCATCGTGCTCCGGCAACGTCGAGAAGCAGAGGACCTCCTTGACGCCGCCATTGCAGTTGGTGGCGACGACCAGCACCGGCCCCGGCAGCTTCGTCTGCCCGACGATCCGGATCACCAGATCGTGGTGAAACTCGCCCTGCTGCCAGTGATCGACCACGTCGTAGCCGCCGAAGTCGCTCCGCAACGCCTCGAGCAGCGCCCCCAGCCCCAAATTCCGCGCCAGCGCCTCGATCACGGCTCGATTGTCTCACGTTGCCTGGAGGACCACGAGAATTCGACCTGGCTCAGGCGGTATAGTCCGCCAGCGTGAGACGGTACCGCGCGGTTGCGCAGGAGGACGACTGGGGCGGTGGTGTGGCGTGCGTCGCGTCGGTCCTGGGCGCCAGCTATGCGCAAATCGTCGCCAAACTGGGGCAAACGTGGCGCGGAAAGCCGGCGCGTGGCCAGAGGCCATCGGCCGAGTTGCTCTGCCGCATCCTCAATGAGGGCTTCAAGGACACCGGCCTCGTCTACGTCCTCGACGAACCCTTCATCGGCGATCCAGATTCATTGGAGACGGGAACGATCGTCTCGCTCGTGAGCGGCCGCTACCTGATGCGCACGGCCGACGGCTGGATGGATCCGGCGGCCGCCAAGATCCGCAGGCGTTTGCCGGAGAAGGTCCAGACGGCGCTGACCCTCACCCCGGACAACGAATAGCCACGCATGCGACCAGCGGCCAGCAGGCGACGCAATCTGACATCGCCGTCGGCGTGGGCGCTGGCGCTGGTCGCGCTCTCCTCGACGGTCGGCTGCTCCTGGAGCTTCACGCAGCCGCTGCGGGACGATCGCTCGCCGTACGACTATCCGGTCTGTTCGACCAGCCCGGCGCCTCCGGTGCTCGATACCGCCATCTTCATGTTGAACGCGGGGACGACGATCTACACGGCGGCGCAGGACGTGAGCCTGAAGGCGGTCCGGGTCTCGATCGGCACGACGGCGGCGGCGCTCTACCTGCTCTCGGCGATCTACGGCTACAGCAAGATCAGCGAATGCATGGCCGCGATCGGCAGTCACGAGACCGGCTATCACCGCCCCGCGATCGGCACCGGCGGGGAGGTCTTCCTGCCACCGCCGCCGCCATCGCCGCCACCACGGTCGCGGGAGCCGCGACCGCCACTGCAGCCGGACGACGACGAGGATCCTTTGCATCCAAAACTGCGCCCGCCTCCAGCGCCCATCGAAAAGCCTGACGCTCCGCGCTTCGGAGGCTGACGACGAGCATGGCGATGACCCTTTGTCCCTCACCGGCATGGGGGGCGCTCGTCGTGCGGGGGCTTGACCGTCCAGGTATGTGTTGATATGCATATGCACAGATATGCATATTGACGCCTTCGAGAACACCTTCGAGACGCTGGCCGATCCCATGCGGCGGAGCATCGTCGAGCTGCTGCTCGACGGTGAGCAGGCCGTGAACGACATCGTGGGGCGGCTCGACATCCACCAGTCGGGCGTTTCGCGCCACCTGCGCATCCTCAGCCAGGCGGGCTTCGTGCAGGCGCGGCCCGACGGCGCGCGCCGGCTCTACTCGCTGCGGCCGGAGCCGTTCCGCGATCTCGACGCGTGGGTGGGGCGGTACCGGCGTCTCTGGGAAGGGCGGCTCGATCGGTTCGGGGCCGAGCTGGCACGCCGGCAAGGGAGGCGGTCATGACCGCGCCGACGACCGGCGCGTCCAAGCGCCGGCGCATCACGATGGAGCGGATCTTCGACGCGTCGATCGAGGACGTCTGGGAGCTCTGGACGACGAAGGAGGGGATCGAGTCCTGGTGGGGGCCGGAGGGTTTCACGGTGACCGTTCACGCCATCGACCTGCGCCCCGGCGGGGAGATGCGCTACGAGATGCGCGCGACGGCGCCCGAGATCGTCGAAGGGATGAAGCGAATGGGGCTGCCGCTCGTCACCGAGGCGCGGCTGACCTACCGGGAGATCACGCCCCACCGGCGGCTCGCCTACGACCACGTCGCCGACTTCGTCCCCGGCGTCGCCGCTTATGACATCGCGACCGAGGTGAAGCTCTTCACCGTGGAGGCCGGCGTGCGGATGGTGGTGACGATCGACGCCATGCACGACGAGCGCTGGACGGAGATGGCAGTGAAGGGCTGGGAGAGCCAGCTCGGCAAGGCCGCGCGCGTCCTGGCCAGTCGGGCGTACGATGGGGCGTGACCTCGTTTAGCCCACGCCGCGAACAGCGGGCCCTCTCGCCCGCGTCGAGGCGGCGCGCGCGCCTCCTCGGGGGGGCGCTGGCGCTGCTGTTCGCGGGCGCGTCGGCGTGCGACGGGACCTACGATCTGCCGGCGGCGCGGCGCTGGACCTCCGCGCACTTCGACTACCTGACGCGCGCCTCGGACGACGCGATCTGTCCGGATGTCCTGGGGCCGCTCGAGGAGCACTTCGCCGAGCTGCAGGGCTACCTGGGGTTCGACTGGCCCGACGGGCAGAAGATCACGTACGAGAAGTTCGTCGACGCCCCCGACTTCACGGCCCACCAGAGCTGCGGCGGGGTTGCCGACGGGTGCGCGCTCGGGACCACGGTCGAGTCGCCGCAGGGCCTCGACCCCCACGAGCTGGTGCACGCCTACCTGTCGTTGACCGGCTTTCCACCGACGGTCCTCGTCGAAGGGGTCGCCGTCGCGCTCGCCTGCCAATCGAGCCTCTTCGCCGAGAAGCCGACGCAGACCTGGGCCGAGCTCGCTTCGGCCGGCTACGGCGCGGACGACGCGGTCTATTTCGCCGGGACGTGGCTGGTTGGGTACTTGCTCGACGTCTACGGTCCGCGGTCGTTCCTCACGCTCTACCGAACACTTCCCAGCACCGCCGACGCCGCCACGATGGACGCCGCGTTCCGGACCATCTACGGGTCGAGCCTGGCCGCGCTCTGGGCGGCGGCGCTCGGGGAGAGTCAGCCGCGCAACGTCTGCATCTGGCAGTGCTCGCGGCCGCCGCTGGCGCTCGACGGCGTGCCGGTCGATACCGCCGGCGTGTGTGGGGTCGAGGGAGCGCTCCCGTTCACCCTGGCCGCGGAGTCGACAATCTCGCTGGCGAGCACGCGCTCTGGCTTTTCGGTCAAGCCGTGCGGTCAGGTGCCGCTCCCCGACGTGAGCGCCGGCGCCGGGGTCGGGCTCTATGACCTGCCGGCCGGATCGTACTTCGTCGACGTCAGCCCGCCTGCAGGGACGCTCACCGCGAGCTCGGACGCCTCGGGGGCGCTCACCCCGACCTGCGCGGCCGCCACCGACGTGGCGGCGCTCGGCGCGGGGAACGTCTTCGCCCTGGTGCCCTCCACGAAGCCGAGCTGGTTCTTGCCGCTCCCGCCGCCGCCGACCGCCGGCGGCCAGCCCCTCAGGCCTGTGGTGACGTCCTCCGGGACGGCGTCGATCTGTGCGTCGTGCGACGCCGCCAGCTGCATGGGCCCTACGCAGGCCGGGCCCTGGCAGACCGGTGAGGTGCTGAACGCCGCGACCAATCCGTTGAAACCGTTCACCGAGGTCTTCCTCGACTGGGACTAGTACTTCGACCCACGGTCAGCCTGTTCCTGCCGATGACCGGGGTGTCAGCAATTGAACGCACCGGAGCCGGGAAATCACTCAGCTAGGTGAGTTCGGCCAACCTGACACTGGCCATGCGGGCCGGCATCTGGCTTGCTGTCGAACGACGACGTGTCTGCCCGCGCCATCCTGATGACTCTTTCGTTGCTCCTGGGCGCCAGCCGCCTCGCGAGCGCGGCAGTCGATCCGGAGGTTCCCCACTCACCTCCGTTCGAGCCGGCGGAGGAGGAACCGACACGAACGCCCGTCCCCACTGGCGTTCCGCCGGTGGTCGAGGAGACTGCTCGCCGCCAAACCGGCGCCGTGTACCTGATATTGGGTTTGGGATCCCCGGTCGGCGGACTGGGATTAGAAGTTGTCCAAAGGTTCGGAGCGCACTTCGAGCTGGCCGCTGGCTTCGGCGTGGGCGACGCCGCAGCAAGCTCCGAGCCTCACCCCGGACTCGGCCACGTCGTTCAGTGGGCGCTGATGCCCCGCCTGCGGCTCGGAAATGACGCGGCGGCGCTCACCGTGGGGGCGGGAATCTCTGGCGGCGAGTACGGGGATGGCTTCCTTCGGAGCTTTTTTCAGTTCTGCAACGAAGACTCATGCCCCAGCACGAACCCTCCCTATCCAACCCGGTACGTCATCTGGAGCAACTTCGAGAATCGGTCTCGAGCACTCGTGGCGGAACGGATTCGCGACACGCCTCTTTGCCGGGTACGCTCACGGATTCGCGAGCGGTGACAGCTTCAACCTGCCCTACCTCGGGTTCGGACTCGGATATGCGTTCTAGTCCCTCGGCCGATGCATCGGGGCACCAGGATCAGTCGAGCGTGACGGTGGCCGTCGTGAAGGTGATGCTTCCGCTTCCCGTCCCGCCGCCGACCTCCACCAGAAGCCTGGCCTCCTCCATGTTCCCCAGTTGCATGCCCATCGTCGCCCACTCGGAGAAGTGCTCGGAGATGGAGATGGTTCCGCAGGAGCGCGGCGTCTGCCGGACGCTGAAGAACTGATCGAAGGTTGCGTTTCCGCCCGTGACGGCGGGTTGGTTGGTTTGCGTGTGCCGGTAAACGTTGTACGTGCCCCCGTCGACGTCAATCGTGCCCATCTTGGTGCCGCCCGGGTTTGGCGACCCACCGCCGAACCAATCGTCGACGATGTAGTACTCGTAAAGCGGGTTCTCCGACCAGCCGTAAATCCCGACGTAATCCCAGCCGCCGCCGGTCCCCGTCTTGGTCTCCGCGAAGTCCGCCGACAAGGTTCCGAGCTGGGCGGGCGTCTCGGTGGAGTTGAATCCCAGGCCCACGCGGGCCAGGAAATCGCCCGGGTTGCTCCAGGTCGCGCTGAACTCGGCGTCGACACCGTAGACGGTCATGGACGCGGAGCCCTGACCGTTCGTGTAGTAGTTGTAGGTGTAGCTGCCGTCCGCGGTCCCGATCCCGAAGCCGCTGACGGTCCGGCCGCCGGTCGGCGTCGTCCCCGGCAGACAGGCGGGGGCGTCGACGGTTCCGGTCGAGTCGCCGGTCCCCCCGCAACCCGCCAGGGCCACCGCGGCAAGACAGAAGGAAATGAAGCTAGTCTTATTCATCATCGAGAATCCCCGGATGTCATCATCCAAATCAGGGCGGCGAGAGGTTACGATGGCCAGGTCCTCCGGTGGCCTTAGATTTGACGACATGACCGTCCGCCGCACGCCAGCACCGGTCGAGCTGCTCTCGGGACGGGGCTTTGTGGGGGTCTTTGTATGTCGCTTGGGGCTACCCCTGCTGGTGCTCTTGATGGCGGCGGCGCCGGTGCAGGCGGCGCCGCGGGTCTATACGCTGGAGCCGGCGCGCAGCCAATTGACGATCCACGTGGGGAAGGCGGGCCTCTTCGGCTTCGCCGGCCACGAGCACCAGATCGTCGCCGGAGCCTTTCGCGGCACCGCGACGTTCGATCCCGAGCGGCTCGCGCAATCGTCTGTCGACGTGACGTTCGACGCCGGTGCGTTGCGCGTCTCTGGCCAGGGTGAGCCGGCCGGGGATGTTCCCCAGGTTCAAGCGGCGATGGTCGGCGCGAGCTGCCTCGACGCCGGGCGCTTCCCGACGATCCGCTTCGTCTCGAGATCGGTCGCGGCCGTGGGCGCCGCCGGTCCGCAGGGGGGCGACCTCGCCTTGCGCGGCGAGCTCACCCTCCACGGCGTGACCCGTCCCCTCACCCTCCGCGTCCACCTCGACGTGACCGGCCAGACGCTGGAGGCGACCGGAACGACCACGCTGCAGCAGACCGACTTCGGGATCACGCCGATCTCCAAGGCGGGCGTCGTGAAGGTGAAGGACGAGCTGACGCTCGCCTGGCACATCCGCGGCCAGGCGCCGTGATCCCGCCGTCGGGCGTCCGTCAGTCGTTGGCGGGCCGGACCTCCGCGGCCCGTCGGACGGCGGCGCGGATCGCCTGCACGTCGAGGTGGTCGACGACGGCGGCCCCCAGCCGCGCCGCGCGCTCGCGGACCGCCGCCTGATCGCTGACCAGGATGAACGGCGTCGCGCGCTGGCGCGACCGCAGCCCGGCGAGCACCGTCAGCCCCGGGATTCCGGGCAGCGTCTGTTCGCAGATCACGACGTCGAACGGCGAGGCGACCGGCTCGATCAACGTCGAGGCCAGCGCCTCCAGAATCTCCGCGCCGTCGCGCGCCTCGATGACCTGATGTCCGTCGCGGCGCAAGGCCGCCGACAGCAGCCGGCGGAGATCTCCGTCGTCTTCGGCGACGAGGAGCCGCAGCGAGGTTTCCTGTTCGAAGAGCAGAATTTCACGAGCGAGTGCTTGGTTCACTTCGACCTCCTTTTAGGTCGACTCGCCAAACTGCATCGTGGATGCCAGCGCGCGAACCGCGGTTTCCCCCGACGACCGACCGTGACGGCGGCCGCGCTCGCTGCCAATCGCGCAAATTCGACCGCGCGCCCGGACGAAAAGGCGAGGCGGCGCCTCAGAGCGTCGCTGCGTCCGAGGTGCCCGCGTCGACCGCGGGACAGCTGCCTATCTTGCCGTCAACACACGGGCAGATCGTGACGGAGGTGCAGCTCTCGATCGAGAGGCCTCCCGAGACGCCTCCGTCGTCGAGCGGGAACCCTCCGGCCTGGAGCACAGAGCCCTTCAGGCTCGGATCCGTCGGACAGGTGAACACGCCCTCGTCGGTGGCGAGCTGGACGCCGATCAGGCTTCGCTCGTCGTTGTAGACCCACTTTTCGAGACCGCCGACCGTCGGGAGGGACACCTCCAGGATGCCGCAGCCGATGCCGTAGCTGACGTCGGAGCAGGCGAGGCTCGAGGGCGACTGGGTGCAGTCGTACTGCTTGCAGTAGCAGCTCATGGAGATCGTCAACGTGTTGCCGTCGACCTGGCATCCGCAGGCGGCCGGATCGCTGGCGCCGATGCCCGTCACCGACCCGTCGGGACCCGGGTCCTTCTTACCGCCGTCGCTGGCAACCAGCGATTGGCTGCTGCAGGCCGAGACGCCAACCAAGCCCAACGTTACGAGCAAACCAAGGATAGGAGAGCGTAAGCAAAGGTTGAACATGGTCAAAACGTTACCACGATCACGCTGCCGGGCGAGCACCGAGACGCGTCGGCCGCCGCCCCTCAGACGATCTTGGTCTCGAGGCCGAGGAACGCGCCGTAGCGTTCCGCGGCGGCCACGATCCGGGCGCGCGCGCCCGGTGCCGGCGCGTCGAACAGGGACAGGGCGATCGTGACGACGCCGCGCCCGAGGGTGCGCCGCCAGGTGCCGACGACCCGGCCGCCCACCACGACCGTGGGGGCCAGGAGGCCGCCGCCGGCGTTGATCCGCCGGGCGTCGCGCGGGCTCAGCACGGCCGTGCAATCGCGATAGGCGACCAGGTACTCGTCGAACGCGGGCAGGAGATACGCCTCGGCGAGCGCCGCGGGGGAGAGGCGCGGCGCACGGCGGGCGCGCCAGGAGGTGACGCCCGCGATCGACTCGGACGCCAGCTCCGACGTCACGGCGGCGAGGCCAGCGCGCGCCTCGGCCGGCGCCAGTCCCGACCACCAGGCGAAGTCGGCCGCCGTGGCGGGGCCGCGGCTGCGGAAATAGCGCCGCGCCAGCTCGGCCAGCGCCTCGTCGCGCGTCAGCGTCGCGCCCGCCGGCGGCGCGCGCCGCGCCAGCAACGCCCAGGTCGCCTGCCTGGCGCGCGGCGCGCCGCTGCAGAGGAGCCCCTGCAGTTCGGCGTGGCCGAGCAGGTGCGCGAGGCGCTGTCCGTCGGGGGCGACCCCGGCTGCGCGCAGCGCCGCGCCGAGCTCGGCGCGCGTCCGGTGCGCGCCGTCGGCGAGCGCCCGCGCGAACGCCGCCTCCGCCTTCCGGAAGGTCGTGGCGTCGAGCGCGAGCTCGCGGTGCCGCCGCGCCGCCCGCACCATCAGCCGCGGCGTCACCAGTGGCAGCATCCAGTGCAGATCGGCGGGGGTGACCAGCTGCCAGGTCCAGCGCATGACGTGCGTGCGCAGCACGCTGCCGTCCGCCAGGGCGTCCTCGATCGCGCCGGCGCCGGCCGCCGCGCCCCCAGGCCCGCCGAGCCGCAGCCCCACCGCCCACCTCGCCGCCAGCGGCTCCTGCGCCTGAATGGCGCCCATCCAGGAGACCAGCTCGGCGGGCTTGGTGAACGCGGGGCGCGCAATCTGTTGCGCCGCCAGCCGTTGCGCCGCCAGCAGCGCCTCGGCCGGGAGAGGTCCCGCGGCCCGTCGGGCGGCGACTCCGGTGGCTGAGGCGGCGGCGCGCATGGTCGCCTGTTTATATCGCACGCCGGTTGACGCTTGGATATTTTGGGATATCTTTGCGATATGC
This sequence comes from uncultured Pseudomonadota bacterium, assembly GCA_963819375.1. Taxonomy (GTDB): domain Bacteria; phylum Myxococcota_A; class Polyangia; order Fen-1088; family Fen-1088; genus JADGRB01. The sequence goes on from CAWFVU010000004.1 coordinate 397,793, forward strand.
CCAGGAAGACAGCAGCAGAAGGGGCCCTCTTCGTCCGTCTGCCGGCCACGGCGGTGGGCAAGCTGGATCGCGCCGCCGAGGCGCTGGGGATGCGCAAGAAGGATCTCGTCGCCGGGTTGGTCTCGAAGTACGTCGATCCCGACAGCCGCCGCGGGCTCTCGGTGCTCGGCGCGCTGGCGACCCACAAGGTGACGGTCGAGCTGGGCCAGAAGGAGGCCACGGTCGGCGCCTATTCCTTCCAGCCGTACGATTCGCCGCCGCTGCCGGCCGAGGCGCCGCCCGAGGTGCTGAACGCCGAGCAGGCGGGGCAGCTCTTGCAGATCGGTGAGGCGGTCGTGCGGGAGATGGCGGAGGCCGGCAAGCTGCCGGGGCGCAAGCTCGGCTTCGGCCCGGGCGCCGTCTGGCGCTTCTCCCGCGCCGCGCTGGTGGCCTGGCTGTCGGGGCCGGAGAAGCGATGACCAGATATTCGCGGGATATCCCCGCGCTGGTGCCGACGGTCGTCGAGCAGACCCACCGCGGGGAGCGCGGGTGGGACATCTTCTCGCGGCTGCTCAATGACCGGATCGTCTTTCTGGGGTCAGCCATCGACGACGAGCTGGCCAACGTCGTCATCGCCCAGCTGCTGTTTCTCGAGTCCGAGGACCCGGACAGGGACGTCATGATGTACGTCAACTCCCCGGGCGGCGAGGTGTCGGCGGGGCTGGCGATCTACGACACCATGGTCGCCCTCCGCTGTCCGGTGGCGACCTTCTGCGTGGGGCAGGCGGCGTCGATGGCCAGCCTGCTCCTGGCGAGCGGCGCCAGGGGGAAGCGCAACGCGCTGCCGAACGCGCGCGTGATGATCCACCAGCCGCTGGCCGGCGTGCGCGGGCAGGTGAGCGACATCGAGATCCACGCGCGCGAGATCCTGAAGGCGCGCGACACCATCAACGCGCTCTACGCGCAGCACACGGGGCAGTCGGTCGACCGCATCAAGCGCGACACCGAGCGCGACAACTTCATGTTGGCCGCGGAGGCCAAGGACTACGGCCTCATCGACGAGGTGCTGGTCAGAAAGGGTTGATGGTCTTGCTGCCCGCGTCGGGCGTCGGGCAGTTGACGGCGCCGGCGTCGCCGCAGGTGCAGTCGGTGACGGCGCAGCCGCTGGGCGGGAACTGACCGCCGGCCACCACCGCGGCCTTCAGGCTGGGGTCGCTCGGACAGACGAAGACGGGGATGGTTTCGGCGATCTGCTGGCCGACGGTGGTCCCGGTCGCGTCGTAGACCCACTCGTCGTCGGGAATGGTCGGGTCATCTCTGTTGAGCTTGAAGATCTCCAGCCCGCACGAAGAGACCCACCCGCCGGGACCGCCGTTGCCGCACCACCCCGACATGGGGGCGCCGTTCTGATAGTTGCTGGAAACAGTCCCACGACATCCGCAGCACGCCGTCGGCACCGAGCACGCACTGACAGGCCCCGGCGTCGTCGGGCGAGGTGGTCGTCGACGCGTCGACGGGCGGCCCGCCGCTGCCGGCGCCGCCGCCCAAGCTGGGGCTGTGCCCCGCGGCACCGCCAAAGGGGCGCCCGAACCCGGCGGCGCCGGTGGTGCCGCCCCTCGGCCCGCTCGCGCCGCCGGCGCCGCTCGTCCCGATGAACCCGCCGGAGCCGGTGGGCCCGCTCGCGCCGCCGGCGCCGGGCGTCCCGATGAAGCCGCCGGCGCCGATGAAGCCGCCGGCGCCGCCGTCGGTGCCCGTCTCGGCGGCCGTGCCGCCGCTGCGGTTGCCGATGCCGGTGCTGCCGCCGGCGCCGGTGTGGGCCGCGCCGCCGTCGGTGGGCACCAGCGATTGCGTGGTGCAGCCCGCGGCCCCAACGAACGCGCTCAACGCAACGATCAACCGCAATTCAAGGCGAACGCTCAGCCGCACATTGAGAGGCAGGCTCAATCTAAAGTTAAGTGGAACCATGCCACCAGGCTAACACGCGTGACCTGGAGCCGTCCTGCGTGCCAAGCTTCGCCAATGCCCGCGGGTCGCAGTGGAACGGCCAATCTCCCCCTTCACGGCGGGCGGGTGCCGGCCTGGCTGGCGGCGCGGATGGCCCGGCTCGGGCGGGTGATCGTCGAGGCGATCGCGCACGAGTACGGCCGCACCGAGGTGCTGCGCCGCCTCTCCAATCCGTTCTGGTTCCAGTCGTTCGGCGCGGTGATGGGGATGGACTGGCACTCGTCGGGGATCACCACCAGCGTGATCGGCGCGCTCAAACGCGGCCTTTCGCCGATTGAAGACGAGCTCGGCCTCCACGTCTGCGGCGGCCGCGGGCGCCACTCGCGCCGCACGCCCGACGAGCTGACGGCGCTGGGCGAGCGGGTGGGGCTGGACGCGCCGGCGCTGGTGCGCGCCAGCCGGCTCGTCGCCAAGGTCGACAGCGCCGCCGTGCAGGACGGCTTCGACCTCTACCTGCACGGCTTCATCGTCGCCGACGACGGCGCCTGGGTGGTCGTGCAGCAGGGGATGAACGGCGCGCGCCGGCAGGCCCGCCGCTACCACTGGCTGTGGGAGCGCGCCGGCGCCTTCGTCGAGGAGCCCCACGCCGCGATCGAGGGGCGCCCGGTCGGCGAGATCGTGAACCTCATCGATCGCCGCGCCGGCGGGGCGCGAGGTGAAATCGTCACGCTCGGGCGGGAGCGCCCCGACAGCGCGGTCGCCGGCCTGTCGCGGCTGCGCATGCCCGCCCACCACGACGTGCGCGCGGAGGACATCGATCTGAAGCGCCTCGGCAAGACGCTGGCGGCCGTCGCCGATCGGGGACCCCAGGACTTCGCCGAGCTGATGCTGGTCCCGGGCGTCGGCGCGCGGACGCTGTTCGCGCTGGCGCTGGTCGCCGAGGTCATCCACGGCGCGCCCAGCCGCTTCGGCGATCCGGCGCGGTTCTCGCTGGCGCACGGCGGGAAGGACGGGCATCCGTTCCCGGTGCCGCTCGACGTCTACGACGAGACGATCGGCGTCCTCCGCCGGGCGCTCGCGCGCGCCAAGCTGGGCGAGGACGAGCGGCTGGCGGCGGTGCGGCGGCTCGACGAGCAGGCGCGCGTCATCGAAGGCGCCGCCGTGACCGAGTCCGAGCTCGAGCGGGGCGTGGCCCGCGAGTGGGCCGCCAAGGCGTCGCTCGGCGGGCGGACCGTGGCCGACGACGCGCGCCGCAGACAGCTCTCGCTGACCTTCGGGCGCTCCGGCTCGTAATCGACGTTCAGTTTGCGAGCGCGCAGCTGAAGTCGTACGAAATCGTGCTGGGGTTCGGATTCGGATTGGCCGGATCGGGATCGAACGTGAACGTCAACCCGCCGCCGGGGCAGGAGCTGGGGCTCGTGACCAGCGACCAGCAGGGGCCCTGGCTGGCGCTGAAACACGAGGGGAGGTCCGTGTCGATCACGCCGCCGGTGCCGGTCCGGTGCTCGACCACCGTGCACTGGGCCTGACCGCCCACCAGCATCAGCGTCTCGGTGATGCAGGGGGGCGTCGCGCCGGGAGCGATCGTCCCCGCACGCACGTTCGACCCGGTGGGGTGGTCTCCGCCGCCGCCGTCGCTGCCGCCGTCGGGCTTCGTCGTCGAGCTGCTGCTGCAGGCGCCGCCGAGCAACCCGGCCAGGCTGACGGCCAGGAGCGCGAGCGAGAGTGGTCGGGTCATTCCCCGATGTTGGCCCAGGCCCCTCACCTCGCAAAGCTTTGTTTTTTGGCTCACGCTGTCGCCATGGCAGCTCCCTCCTCGGCCGGCCTCCAGCGGGCCGCCGCGCTGTTCGCGGAGCAGCAGCGCCGCGGGCGGACGCCAGGCGGCGTGATGGTCGCGCGCCAGCGCGGCGAGATCGTGCTGGCGGAGGCCGTCGGGCTCGCGCAGGGGTCGCGGGCGATGACGGTCGATACGACGTTTCAGGTCATGTCGGTCTCGAAGGCGGTGGTCGCCTTCGCCGTCGCGGTGCTCGAAGATCGCGGCCTCCTCGAGGTCGCCGCGCCGGTGGCGACCGTCTGGCCGGCCTTCTCGACCGCCGGCAAAGGCGAGATCACCATCCTCGACGTGCTCACCCACCGCGCGGGCCTCGTGCTGGAGGACCTCGTGGGCGAGCCCGAGCGCTGGCGCGACTGGGACGCGCTCACCGCAGCCGTCGCCGCCGCGCCGTCCGACTACCCGCGCGGCACGCTGGCCTACGAGGCCTACGCCTTCGGCTGGATCCTCGGCGAGGTCATCCGTCGCGTCTCGGGGCAACCGATCGACACCTTCGTGGCCGACCTGCTCGCGCCGGAGATCCAGGGGCTGCGCTTCCGCGGCGCGCGCGGGGAGGCGACCTCGGTCGCCCGCAACGACTGGCTGGGCGACCCCGACTATCGCCTCGGCGGCCTGCGCCTGGCGGACGGATTCGAGGCGACCAACAACGGATTCTCCTGCTTCGAGGCGCTGGTTCCCGGCGCGGGAATGCTCGCCGACGCGCCGGCGCTGACCGCCTTTTACGACATGCTCCTTCGCGGCGGCGTGCTCGCCTCGGGGCGGCGTCTCCTGCGGGCCGAGGTGCTGGGCCCCTATCTTGCGCGCGCGACGTCGGGGCGCGATCGCATCACGGGCGCCTGGGTGACGCTCGGCCGCGGCTTCGGCGTCGGCTGGGCGCTCCCTCACCCTTATGGCTGGTGGGGCTCCGGCCGCTGCTTCGGCCACCCGGGCGGCTTCGGCATGCTCGCCTTCGCCGATCCGGAGGCGGACGTCTCGGTCGCCATCCTGACCACCGCCAACCGCGGCGTCTCCGATCTGGTGCGCCGCTTTGCGCCCCTCGCGCAAACGATCCGGCGCGCGGCGCGCGCGGCGGGCGGGCCAAAGGGCAGGTGAGCGATGCGTTGTCGCTCAGTGAAGGCGTCGCTGGAGATCGGTTTGCCGATTGACCTTCGGCTCATGGAACGAAGGTGACGCTCGGCGGGTCGAAGTGCGCGTCGAGCGCGACGAGCGGCAGCGGCTGGCGGAAGAGGCGCGCGTAGACGGTCCGCCGGGTGGGGATGGGGATCCCCTCGACGGTCACGTAGTCGCGCCAGAAGTGGGCGCCGCGCGCCAGCCTGCTGACGATGTCGGCGACGTAGTCGTGCCGGACGATCAGGCCGTCGGCGGCGAAGTAAACGGTCTGCACGGGGCAGTGGGTGTGCAACGAAGGGGGAAACCGGACGGTCAACGCGAAGCCGCCGCCCTCGCCGCCGGGGCGACCGGTCCGCCGGAGGGCCAGCGGCTCGGCGTCACGCAGGGTCCACGGCAACGCGTGGTAGTGGGTCATCGCGTAACCGAAGAAGTAGAGCGCATCCAGCGGCTGCCACCGCCGCAGCTTGCGCAACCCGCGGTACCTCCCGCGACGCTCGGCGAGGGGCGCATCGCCCAGCGCGACCCGGCCGGCCTCGAACAGCCCGCGCTCGCCGGCGCGCGGGTAATCGAAGAACGTCGCGCGCGCTCTCTGGGGCTCGAGCTCGGCGCGCGACGGCAGCCCGAACGTCCGCCCGTTCCCCTTCGCCCAGGGGAGCAGCCCCGACAGCGTGCGCGGCCGCAGCGTGAGGCGCGCGATCCGCGACCACCGCTCGCCGCCGTGGCGGGCGATCGAACGCGCGATCAGCTCCCGGGCGTGCGCGGCGTCGACCATCGGCGGCTCAAGGTAGCTTGCACCGTGGTTCGCCCCTTGCACTATCCTCGCGTGTCATGGACGGAAAGGCGGCGAAGCGGCTCTTTGGACGGGACCGGCCTGACATTTGGATCGCGGTTGGACACCGGGTGTGGTGGTGGACGGTCGGATTCTTCGTGCTCGCCTCCCTGAGCGGGCCGGGCTGCGGCTCCAGCCTGGTCCCGCCGACGGGCCACGACTCCGACGTCGATTCCATCGTCGACTCCGGCGTCGATTCCGGAGTCGATGCCGCCGACGATTCCGGCATCGATGCCGGCGTCGCGTGTGTCCCCTACTTGGACCAGAGTAGTCGGGACACCGGCCTCGACACTTGCACGAATGGGAACCTGCAACGACGAGCCTCCATTCAATGTTCCTGGTCGCCCCCGAGCCCTACGCCAGTCTGCGCCACGAGTACCTGCGCGTCGGACGACGACTGCCCGGGATTTCCCCCGACCCAACCCAAGGGCTACTGCGCCCAAGCCCACCATCTCGCCGGCTACTGCGGCTGCTTCACCGGATGCCAGCAAGACGCGGACTGCGGACCCGGCTGGATCTGCGAGTGCGGGGTCGTCCCGTTCAACCAATGCGTCATGGCCCAGTGCACGACCAATGCCGATTGTGGCGCTGGCTTCGCATGTGTCGCCACCGCCGTGAGCATGCCCGCCAACCCGTGCAGCCCGGCGTCCTCCCATCCTCCCACGTTGTTCGTCTGCCAAACTGCCGCGGACAGCTGTGGAGGACCGACGGACTGTACCGGAGCCGACACCATCTGCCTGTACGACGGCGCCCAGCGTGTCTGCGCGTTCTGCCCGACCCAAATCTGAGCAGGCAGACCCGGCGCTGCCCGCGCGCCTCCCGGGCGAGCACGCGGCGCGCCGGGGGAGCCGAGTCGCACGTGTGGCGCGTCCCAGCGTTGCGTAACCGCCGACCGATCGAGATCCGCGCCGGGCCGCGCTACGCTTCGCGGACGGTGCACCCATGACCAACGACAAACTGCACGCCGCAATGGCCGGCTTCGTCGCGCGCGGCGACATTCCGGGGATCGTCACGCTCGTCGCGCGCGGGGACGAGGTCCTCGTCGACGCGGTCGGGACGACGACCGCCGGCGGCCGCGAGCCGATGCGGCGGGACACCATCTTCCGGATCGCCTCGCTCACCAAGCCGATCGCCGCGGCCGCCACCATGATGCTGGTCGACGACGGGGTGCTGCGGCTCGACGACGCGGTCGATCGCTGGCTGCCGGAGCTGGCGAACCGCCGGGTGCTGAAGCGCATCGACGCCCAGCTCGACGACACGGTCCCCGCGCGGCGCGCGATCACGGTGCGCGACCTGCTGACCTCCTGCCTCGGCTTCGGCAGCGTCATGGCGCCGCCCGACACCTACCCGATCCAGCGCCCCATCCGAGAGGGCCACCTCGGCGGCGACGGCCCCCCGCACCCGTCGCAGACCCCCGCCCCGGACGAATTCATGCGCCGCCTGGGCGCCCTGCCGCTGATGTACCAGCCGGGCGAGCGCTGGCTCTACAACATGAGCTGCGACCTGCTGGGCGTCCTGGTCGCGCGCGCGTCCGGGCGCTCGTTTTCCACCTTTCTCAACGAGCGCCTGTTCGGTCCGCTCGGCATGAAGGACACCGGCTTCAGCGTCCCCGCGTCCGAGCTCGCCCGCCTGGCGGGCTGCTACGTGTTCAACCACGCGAGCGGCAAGCTGGAGGTGTTCGACGCCACCGGCGAGGCGAGCGAGTGGAGCCGCCCGCCGGCCTTCGAATCGGGCGCGGGCGGGTTGGCGTCGACGGCCGACGACTACTTCGCGTTCTGCCGGATGATGTTGAACGGAGGCGTCGCGGGCGGGGCAGGGCGCGAGCGGGTGCGCGTGTTGTCGCAGGCGTCCGTCGAAGCGATGACCCGCGACCAGCTGACGCCCGAGCAGCGCCAAGGCGCGGAGATCTTCTTCGGCACCCACAGCAGCTGGGGCTTCGGCATGGCGGTGAACGTGCGGGCCACCGGGGAACCGTGGGTGGTGCCCGGCCGCTTCGGCTGGGACGGCGGCTACGGGACGTCGGCGTACTCGGATCCCAAGAACGACCTCGTGGGGATCCTGCTGACGCAACGGCTGGTGGACTCGCCGGAGGGGCCGGCGGTGTACGGGGAGTTTTGGGCGGGGGTGTATGGGGCGACGGACGGGTAGGGGCGCGCTGAACGACTGCTTCGTCCAGACGCCCACCCGGAGCGGTTTCGCCACAGTGGCGCGATTGACCCTACGGGAGTGGGGGAAGTACGCTCGTGCCGCAGATGCGAGGCGAACAGCTCGTCGAGAAGGTCCTTAGCAAGTGTGACACCTATCGAAAGTGTCGACTCTGGCTTCCATCGCCGGAGGTCCGTCCTTCAGCGTGGATCGACAACTTCAAGGGAGCCGACCGTGAGGTGGCTGCGATCCTGCTCGATCACTTCGTCTACTATTCGGACGTTGCCACCAACGCCTTGTTGCGGTCGACCTATCGAGCCATTGTGGACGAAATTCGGCTGGCGACACCCGCGTCTGCATTGTTTGCGGCTGGCGATCTCGAGGACACGGCGGTCTTCACGCGTGTGGAAGACGAAAAACCAAATCCCACCGATTCCGGCAATATCTTCTGCCGGAAGGCGAGGTTCGTACTCGGGATACCCGAGGAGCTGATCGTCGAACCAAAGGACGCACTTGCGGCGGCCGCTTGCGGGAAAAATGTCGTCTTCCTGGACGACTTCGTTGGCTCGGGCAACCAGATGCGCGAAACCTGGCGCAGAGAATACGCCACGAAGAGTCCGCGCTCATTCGCCGAACTGGCCCGGTCCCGACCATTCCACGCCGTTTACTTGAACCTTGTCGCGACACGCTACGGGCTGAACAGCTTACAGTTTGACTGCCCGGAACTCGTGATTCGCTCTGCTCATGTGCTTGGTGACGAATATTGCGTTCGCAACCTCGCCAACCTTCCAGCAAATCGATCTTTCCCCTCACTGGCCGACCGAATTCACACACTGCTTGCGCGCTGTGCTCCTGATCTCCAGCTAAAGGATCACATGCGCCAAGCAGATTTTGCCGTATACGGCTGGCATAGTCTGGGGCTCCTGCTGGCCTTCGAGCACGGCGTACCAGACGCAACTATTCCCCTGGTGTGGGCTGAGGGACCGACGGGGTGGACACCCCTGGCTCGTCGTCCGACGGCCTAGGGCGACCTCCCATGAACACCGCACAATTGCTCTCGAGTTTCTTCAGCGACTACCGGGCCGAGTGGGAGCACAAACAGTTCTCGTCCCTATTCGTTGAGCCAACCTATTACGCGAAGTTATTGAAGACGCGACCTTCTCTTCTGATTGGCGGGCGCGGGACGGGGAAGACGACCGCTCTCAAAGCCATTCGTTTCGACGCACTGCCGGAGCGCGCAGAGGGCGCTCCGGGTGCGGACTGCCTTGGAATTTACCTGCGAATTAACAAGAACCGCGTCAGCGCGTTCCAGGGGGGTGAGCTTAGCCAATCAGAGTGGGCGAAGGCATTCGCTCACTATTTCAATCTGCTCGCATGCAACGAACTGTGCAGTCTCGCCTCTTGGCTTATCGCAAAGAAGGATGTCAAGCAGAGCTTAGACCTCACCTTGGTCGTCACCAGTCTCGGTCTTCAAGAGTCATCGGCGGCCTCGATCGAAACGCTTCGCCATTCGTTGCAAGAGTCGGTGGCAAGGCTCGAACTGTTCGTTAACAATCCACGCTCCGTCGAGCGTCCGACGCTGTCGGTGGCGGAGGCGCCGTTAAAACACTTCGCGGCTGCGCTGACCGCTTCAGGCATCTTGGGCACCTCAACGATTTACTGTTGCCTAGACGAATACGAGAACCTTACGGCCGAGCAGCAATCGATTGTAAACACCTACCTCAAGCACTCCGAGCCGCCTCTGACGTACAAGATAGGATTGCGCCGGAACGGTTTAAAGACGCGATCGACGATAGATGACAACGATCTGATAGCGACTCCGGATGACTATGACGAAATCGACATTGGTTCGGAAAGTTTCGATGACTTTGCGCGCAATGTCGTCTCACTTCGTCTCGGTCGGGCTAGGGAAGCTGGAGTCAAGGTGTCAGATGATCCGGAGATATTCTTGCCGGACCTTTCTTTCAAGGAGGAGGCAGTCAAGCTGGGGGCGAGCAAACGCGCGGACCAAGTGAGGGACGCAGTCGCGAAGGCTCCTGATTTGAACGAGTGGACGGCCGCGAGATCGGATGCGGAGCTGGCGTTCGTCAGATTCTGGCAGGCCGGTCACGGTGGCGATCTGCAGGAACTGGCCCGCGATTGGAAAGACAACGACAGCGAATGGCATACCCGGCTCGGGAACTATGGGGTCGCGAGCCTCTTCTGGCTCTCGAAGGGCCGCAAAGGGGCCCGAATACGGAAGTACTACGCCGGGCTCAAGACGTTTCTGAGTCTCGCCTCGGGAAATATCCGCTACTTCCTCGAATTAATTGATGTCAGCATCGGCGTCTCTTCCAATCTATCTACCAATCAGTCACTAGCGGTACAAGCCGCCTCAGGCGGCGCAGAGATTACGATCTCCCCCGATGCTCAAACGGAAGCGGCGAAAGCGGTAGCGAAGGACCGCTTAGCACAAATAGAGGCTCTCGGTCGGCATGGAGCTGAGCTAAGGCGTTTTGCGCTCGCCATCGGCAAGGTGTTCTTCGAGTTCGCCCGCGATCCCGCAAAGGGTCCCGAAACCAATTGTTTTGTACTGTCCGGTGAGCCTGACAGTCGCGAAAGAGTCGAGCAGATTCTTAGCGACGGCGTTGCGAATCAGGTCTTCGAGGTAACTCCGGCGACGAAGTTGACGAGCCCAAGCGAGATGAGGGCCGAGGAATACCGTCTTCATCCGATTTACTGTCCATTTTTCGAGTTTTCTCATCGCAGAAAGCGTCGGGCCACTTTTAAGGCTGAGGCCCTCCTTCAGATTTTGTCGAACCCTAGGAAAGCGATCGCCGCGCTGTCAGGCAAACCCACGTCGAAACCTCCGGTACAGACGGACGTTTCGAAGGACGACAGCGATTCCGACGAAGAATCTGAATCGGAAGAGCTCCCGGCGCAGCTCGCCATGTTCGCCGACTTCTTCTACGGCGGGAGCGATGAAGAGTAAGAAAGGCCTGACGCTTCGCATTCGGCATCCGCGTGAATCGGACTTTAGTGCGGACGCCGTGTGCATCTTTTCCGCTCCAGGAACCGAGGATCGGAGCAGGTTGCCCTTCTGGGACGATCGAATCAACCGCGATCCCCAAAGCTGCTCGGAAATCATCGACCAAGACGCGTCCAGCATCTCGGTTAAGGTTGGTGGTACGGAGCAGAAGCTCTCCCTCAAAGATAGGGACTCTTTGGCCGCGGTATTTCAGGGGCGAGCCATCGCGTACCTGGATATATCCGGTCTAGGACACCACGTCTGGGCCCCGCTGGTCCGTGTAGGTCTCGAGGTCGCGACGGAACTCTGGGTGGTCTACGTGGAGCCAAGCCGCTATCGACCGCACCCCAGTCCAGCCTCGGCGACAATCTTCGACTTGAGTACCGAGATCGGCGGCGTGGAGCCTCTTCCGGGATTTGCCAACCTGAAGGGGCCAAAGGATGAAACGAAGGCGGTATTCGTACCATTGCTCGGATTTGAAGGAATGAGGGCGAGGCAAGTGGCCATCGCTTTGGATCCTATGCCTCAAAATGTTATCCCAATCATCGGCGTGCCTGGATTTCGTATCGAGTATCCATTCGTCGCAGCGTCATGCAATCAGGAGTTTCTGGACGAATACGCGGCTCATGACCAAGTCCGCATGACTCGGGCGAGTTGCCCATTTGAGGCATACCGAACGCTTGACGAGATTAGGCGCGATCTATCAGGCGCTTATATGTATCTGGCGCCGATCGGAACCAAACCGCAAGCACTCGGTGCTATCTGGTACGCGATAGAACATCCGGACGATACAGAGATCATGTACGACCATCCGAAGCGTCGTCCCCAACGCACATCGGGAGTCGGGACCACGCATGTCTATTGCCTAAAGGCTACAGGCGCGTGACGCCAGTACTTCCGTTAGACCAATTCTTTACGCCTAGTCAGGTCGCCGACAGGGTCGTCCGCGCTGCGGACATTGACACCATAAAGAGTTGTCTCGACCCCAATTGTGGCGCGGGAAACCTTCTTCAGGCCTGCGCTGAAGCATTTCCGGATGTTCGGTGTTTCGGAATCGACAAGGACTCTCGCGCGGTAGCTGAGCTGAAGCGTCGCTATCCGTTGTGGCGGTTGGCGACCGCAGACATCTTGCTACCGTCGGCTGGACGCCGATCCGCGGTGTGGCAGGCGGCCGTTGGGAGTGATTGCATCCTCGTGAATCCTCCTTTTTCCATGGCGAAGACAAAAGGGATCTGGGTCTACTACGAGGACCGTCTTATCCGCTGCAGTGTTGCGATGGGTCATGTGCTGACGACTTTGAACGTGTTCCAGCCACGCGGTGGGGGCGCTGCGATAGTACCCGAATCGTTGATGCACTCTGAACTCGACGATCTCGCCCGTCGGCAGCTTGAGTCAAAGTACTCCATGGAAGTCATCGAGGGTCTGAAGAATTGTACGTTCCGGGGGGCGCGCGCGAATGCACTTATCGTAAGAATAAGGCCAAAGAAAGGGAGCGACCGGAGGCCCGCGCTGCGAAGAAGGAATGGCCCTCGGATTCAACCCGAGATCGTCCGGGGTGGTCTTCCTCTGTTTCAAGCGGAACGAGGGAGTCGTGGCGCGCTACCCTTGGTTCACACGACCCATCTTGGAGTCGTTCGCGAGAGGCCGCATCTGGTGAAGTCTCTGGCCCGTGTTCGACCGATCACGAGAGGGGTCGTGACTGGTCCAGTGATACTCATCCCTCGCGTTGGGGTGCCTCTGCCCGCGGTTGCGAAGGCGGTAACGTTGCCATGCAAAGTGCAGCTAAGTGACTGCGTAATTGCCCTGTGCTTTAAGTCGACGCGAGCCGCCCGAGCGTTCGCTCAAGCAATCGAGAAGGAGTGGCGCAGCTTCGCGGCGATTTATCGGGGGACAGGCGCCAGGTACACGACAATGCGGGCGCTATCTATGTGGTGTGGCGTATAGGCGCGAGCGGCCTCGCCGGCGTAGATCGAAACCCTGAAGACCAGGCCCTTCACCCGGTCAACCCCGCCACGCGCCCCAAGAACAGCACCGCCCCCGTCTTCCGGTCACGGATCAAATACAGGAGCGGGTGGTCGGCGTGGAAGATCTTCGGCTCCTCGACGTGGACGCGCAGGGAGACCGCGTGTATCCCGATGAACGTGGCCGCGGCAGCTTCGGTGCCGGTTTCGTTCACCTCGATGAACGCCTCCTGCAGGACCTTGTCGATGGAGAGCGGGCCGTCGCCGATGCCTGAAAGGTCGGCGGCCGACTGCGAGAACGCCAGCCGCATGCCGGCCGCCTGCAGCTCTGCACCGAGGTCCAACCGCGAGCGGGAGGTCCAGCGCGGGAGCCACAGGTCGACCAGGGTGGGGCGCAGGGCGGCCAGCCAATCGGCGTAGTTGCGCGCCAGCTTTCGCTCGGCCGCCGGCAGATCGGCCGGGTCGTCGGGGAGCACCACCACCATCGACAGGTCGCCGCCGTACGTCAGCTCGAGCACCTGGACGCTGCCCTCGCGCGCGTAGCGGAACGACCCCCGCTGCTCCATCATCGGGACGTAGGCGCCGCCCGAGACGCCGGCGAAGAGGCGCGGGCGTGTGTTTCCTTCGGCGAAGGGCCTGTCCCACTTCCCTTTGAAGTAGACCGCGTTGGTCAGCACCAGGCGCGTGGTGGGCGGGAGGTCGTCTTCGCTGACGATCTGGGGGATGCGGTCGTGCGTCTGCGCGGCCACCCAGTGGTTGATGGCGGTTGCCGCGTCGCCGGGGGCGTGCGCGAAGTCGACCGTCTCCAGCGGCGCGCGATAGCTGTCGCGCAGCAACGCCAGAAAGTCCCGGTTGACGCTGAAGCCCGATTGCCCCCACAGCCGGTCGGCGACGTGCAGAATCACGCCGCCGGTGCCGTCGCGCCCATTGATTGCGGCCAGGAGGCCGCCGAAGGAGGCGTGCGTCTCGGCGGCGCGTTGCGGGTCGACGTGAAGGACGCTCAGCATTTCGGCGCGCGTCGCCCCGCGGGCGCCCGCGGAGGCCATGTTCAGCGCGACCGCGGCGCTGAACGGCGAGCAGATGAGGTTGCTGCCGTCCTGTTTGAGCCGCGCGTAGAGGTCGAAGCCGAAGGCGTTGCTCGCGGCCGTTGCCCCCTCCGGCGTCGAGGCGTCGAGCGCCTTTGCGCCCCAGAGCCCGGACGCGCAGTCGAGCGAGAGAAGCGGAGAAAACGCGAGCGCCGCCAGCACGCCCACCTTCAGCGCCGCGCGTCCTGCCGACCGCCGTTCGCCGCCGGGGCATGACCACCGCCCGTTCACGACTCGACGGTAACACGGGTCGCGCGGCGGCGATGCGTACCGGCGTCACCACCGAGACCGACCTCGCGTATCTGCGCGTCGCCCTATCGCCAGCCCGGGCCGGCGTCACGGCGCGAAGCGCGGTATCTTGCTGACGGTTGGTACGTCGGCGAGACGAAAGGGGGGAGCAGTTGGAGCGCGACGTCTCGGGCGAGCTCAGCATCGTCGTGTCCTCAACGGGGACGGTCTACAGCGTGCCCGTGCTGACGGCTGTTGTGTCTGTCGGTCGGGGCAAAGGGTCTGACATCTGTCTTCCCGATCGGTTGGCCTCGGCGAGGCATGCGGTCCTGCGCTTCGAAAAGGGAGTCGCGACGGTTGAGGACGTCGGGAGCCGCAACGGAGTGCGAGTCCGAGGCGTGCTCATCGAGGTGGGCAAACCGACGAGACTCGGTCTACGAGATGTGACCCAAATCGGCAGCAGCGCTCTATCGGTCCTACGGAGCAGTGGGATGCGGACGCTCCCATCCCCTCCGCCCCGCGGGGGCCCGGCCCCCGCCTTCCAACCCGCTGCACGGACGAAGAGATGATCCGAGCGGCATGCCCGCCACCCGCCCCCGGTGGCTCCGTGACTCAGTAAACCGCGACGCTGCCGCCGCTCACGAATGCCAGGCGCCCCTGGGCGATCGCCGGCGACCAGCAGGTGGCGCCGGACCCGGAGGTCGTGTCGCTGGAGATCTGCGCGCCGGTCGCCTCGTCGAGCTCGTAGAGGACACCGGAGACCGAGCCGCCGAACACCTGACCGCCGCCGCCGGCGACGACGAGAGGCGTGCACAGGCGGTCAATCGCGGTCGCCCATTTCTGGGCCCCGGTGGCGACGTCGACCGCCGTCGCCGAATCGCCGCCGTAGAAGGCGGTTCCGTTGTGAACGGCCGGGAGGCCGCCGCCGAAGGAGCCCAACACGGTTCCGGCCCGGTTGATGATGACGCTGCCCTGGATGTTGTCCGTCACCCAGAGCCGCCCGTCGGCGTAGACCGGCATGCCGCCGCCGCCGCCGGTGCAGCTGGTCTGGTGAATGATGGAGACCGCGCCGGTGAGCGCGTTCAGGGCCGACACCAGGGCGCAGGCGCTCACCTGGTAGATAGTGCCGTCGCCGACCGCCACCGCGCCGTCGCCGCCGTAGTACTGCGTGCTCCAGCGCAGCCGGCCCGTCGCCGGCTCGACGGCGTAGATGGTGCCGCCCGAGCCGAGCCCGTTGACGTAGATGAGCCCGTTCGACGCCACCGGCGCGGCGTCGAATTCCCACTGCGTGGGGAGCGTCTCGCTCCAGAGCGAGCGGCCCGTGGCCGCGTCCCAGCCGGAGAGCGTGCCGGTCCTGTCGAGGCCGACCAGGACGCCTCCGTCGTAGGTGAGCAGCACGGTGGTGGCGTTGATTGGACCCCAGAGGAGCTGTCCGTCTTCGAGAGCGTAGGCCGCGAGTCGTGACTGGCCGTCGGCATAGGAGAGGAAGAGCCGGCCGTCGGCAATGACCGGGTAGGAAGAGAATGCCCCCTGAATCGTGAGCGACCAACGTTTCGTCAGCGGCGAGGCGATGACGTCGTTGGGTTGCGTGCCGTCGTGGGCGGCGTTGATCGAGGCGTTGACGGAACGCGACGGGCCGCTGTCGATGGAGCCACCGTCGGCCAGCGCGCCATCCGGTGAGGAGGCCGCGTCTGTTGAGGAGGCCGCGTCTACCGAGGAGGCCGCGTCTGCCGAGGGGGCCGCGCCCGGCGAGCCGGCTTCGCCATGTCCGGCTGCGCCACCGGCGCCCCCAAGCGCGCGCCCGCCGGTCCCCGAGAGACCGACCCATTTGCCCGCTCCGTTACCGCCCGTCCCTCGCCGCGATCCTCTGTCCAGCGACTGCGCGAAGCAGCCGGAGAGGCACGCCGCCAGCCCGATCAGCAGTCCCGATCGGTTCACTCGGCTTCCCCACGCCACGGCTCGAAAGGTAACACGCCGGCCGGGCGACGGACGATGGCCGAGGTGTGGTCGTGTCCGCACCATGGCGACGAGCAACGCGTGGTCCCGCGGCTGGCCCGGAATTCGCATCGCCTCTGCTACACTGAAAGGAGATGTCGATGGCCGACTCCGATATCACGGTCGAGATCCTCAAGGACATCCGCGACGAGATTCGTGGCGTCCGTGGCGAGGTCCGCGAGCTACACGTGGACACCAATCAACGCCTCGATGCGACCAATCAACGCCTCGACGCGAACAACCAGCGACTGGATCTCGTGGAGACGACCCTCCTCGACCTCGCGGAGCAGAATCGATTCATCGTCCGCTACACCAGGGCGCTCGCAGAGCGCCACGGCGACGTCGAGCCGCGCGTCAGCGCGCTCGAGAGCCGCGTCGAAAAGCTCGAGTCCAGGTAAGGCGCCGCGTCGACGGCAAATCCGCCTGAGGAAGATGTCGATGGACGGTTCCCTTGGCGAGGCGGTGAAGCGCACGAGCTCGTGCTCGACACGACGAACGACGGTGTGGTTGCGCGGGCTGTGTGCGGCGCTTCTGTTGACGGGTTGCGCGACCGGAGCCGGCGCACCCAAGCCAATCGCCGCGGCCCCGGTTACCGCGCGCTCCGACGGTCCGGGGCGGGCTTACCAGGTGAACACTGACCAGCGGAGCGGGCGACAACCAACCACCGATGCCGTGGTCCTGGCGAGGCTGGAAGAGACTGCGCGGGAGATTCCGGCGCATGCGCGGGCTGCGCGGATCGCCCTGGCGGACGTGGCTTATCCGGCGACACAAGACGAGCTGGACGCGCTCGGCGGCTACGCCGTGCTCCTCGTGACCGCCGTGAGTCACGAGGCCCGCGAGTTGCCAATCGACAGAGTGGAGGTCCGCAGCGGCGCGCGCGTCGCGAAGCTGATCGAAGTGGGCTCGCGCAAGAGCCTGCTCTCCGACGCGCGGCTGGCGGAGGTGTTCGGGCAGTTCAGGCACGACGCCATCTATCTGATTCCCGTCTCAGCCACGCAGGTGAGCAGCAACGTCACGGTCTTCGTCGGAGGCGGCGTCTACCCGCTCGCGGTCCTGGCGTTTCCGTCGGGCGAGGAGACGCTGCCGCCGGGCCTCGTCTTCCAGGGCGATGTGCGCGCGCCGAAGCCCGACGCCCTTCGCGCAATGGTCGAGCGCGAGTTCCCGCTCGTCACCGCTCACGGGGGCGCCGAGAACTGAACACCATCGTCAGCGGCAAAGCATGCCGCAACCGAAGCCATCGAACGCCAGCGCTTCGTTCCTGACCCGATTCAGGAAGCTGGTCGGATCGTTCAATAGGCCCAGCACCACGGCCGGATCACTGATGCCGGCGACCGCGTTGAACTGCGCGGCGCACGCACCGGTCGCCCCCGCCGAGCAGGTCGGATCAGAATCACCGCAGTAGCAGGCCGGTCCGCGCCCCGCCGGGGGTTGACCGAGACTACAGGGCTCCGGCATGCGGCTCAGACAACTGAGGAGCGCCTGACAGGTCGCCCGGGCGGTACCGATGAGGCTCTGGCAGGCCGGGTCGCCCCCGGTCGCCGCGAAGAAGCATCCCCCGCAGGTCGTGGTTTGACACTGGTTGCAGAACTGGACGTTCGGGAAATCGCACGTCTCGCCCGGCTGGACGATTCCGTCGCCGCAGACGACAGGGATGGGTTGGCAAGAACTGTCGCAAGTCGTTCCGTTCGGCGGATCACACGCCTCGCCCGGGTCGAGCACCAGATTTCCGCAGGTCGGGATCTGGCAGTCTTGGGTGCACAACGGCACCCCTATTCCAGCCAGAGACCTCGGCGGATCGCACTGCTCGCCCGGATCGATCGTGCCGTTGCCGCAGGTGAGGAACTGGCAGCTCGACCCGCACTGAACTCCGTCGGGACCTTGATGGGGCGGGTCGCACTGCTCGCCCGGTCCGAGAATTCCGTCGCCGCAGATCGCGGTCCTCTGACAGTCGGTGCCGCAGCGCCCGGGGCTTGGCGGGTCGCATTGCTCGCCCGGATTGAGCGTGCCGTTGCCGCAGGTCCCGAGGAAGTGGCAGGTGCCGTCACAGAGGATGCGGCCGTTGGGGACCGAATTCGGCGGATCACAGTCTTCGCCGGGCTCGATGAAGTTGTTCCCACATTGGGCGACGCAGTTGATGGTGATGGAGGCGCTGGAGCCGCAGGCTGCCGTTCGAGACCGCAATCGAGATGGTCTGCGGGCCGACGCTGGTGCACTCGAAGAACTGAGCGGGCGTGTTGGCCGTCAAGCCCGTCGGCGTCAGCGTGCCGCCGGTGGTGGTCCAACTGAAGGTGAGGACATCGCCGGGATTGGGGTCCGCAGCGGTGACCGTGACCAAGACATCGTTGAAGTCGAAGAGGTCCTCCGAAGGCGGTACCACCGAGGTGATGGTGGGACGAGCTGGCGGGGGCCGCATCCGCGGAGGTCGCATCGCCGGCATCGCGTGCAGCGTCGTGCACGCCGGCGTCGCGTCGCATCCCACAGCCGTGGTTGAAGCGACCGTGGGCGCAATCGTCCAGACACCTCTCTCGATCTCTCCCCGGCCGGAACTGACGGTGGCAACAGTCCTCGGCCTCCTTCCGGTCCAGCCTGAGCTCGCTCTGCCGAGCCTCGACGGTCGAGGGGGAGCCCGAGCTGTCACAACCGAAAAGGCTCACGACGCCCGCCAACAACAGCGCGGAGACCAAATCCACAAACTTCGGCCCAGCGAATGTGCCCATCCCAACCTCCTCGTGTTCGCCACAACCCAGCCGGAGCGCCGCTTCATCCGAGCGGACTGGTCCCCGCCGTGCGCAGACAGTGTGCAGCCGAGCCGTACAAGCCGTCAACGAAAGACGAGGCCGTCGCGTCGTGACGACGCTCACCTGTTGACGGTCGCACGCCTGCGAAGGTAGCAACGAGCGCGCACCCCGCGCGGACAGAGAGAGCATGTCGAAGGACGGCGGCATCGAGGCCTTCGAGCGCCGGCTGGTTCACCAAGGAGGAGCCTCACCATGACCATCACCATCACCGCCTTTGAACAGTCGCCCGATGGGGGCAAGGGGCTGGCGCGTGACATGCGCGTTCGCTGGGCGCTTGAAGAGGTGGGGCAACCCTACGAGGTTCGCCTGGTCTCGTTCCGGGCGATGAAGGAGCCCGCGCATCGGGCGCTTCATCCTTTCGGTCAGATCCCGACCTACGAGGAGGGCGAGCTCGTCCTGTTCGAGACCGGGGCCATCGTGTTCCACATCGCCGAGCGCCATGCGGGCCTGCTGCCGGACGACGCCAACGGCCGGGCCCGCGCGCTCACCTGGATGTTCGCCGCGGTCAACACGGTGGAGCCACCGATCCTCGAGCTCGTGACCGCGAAGCTGATCGAGGGCGACAAGCCCTGGCGCGCGGAGCGACTTCCTCTGGTGGAAGGTCGCATCCGCGACCGGCTGACCGAGCTTTCCGCTCGCCTCGGCTATGCCGACTGCCTCGACGGTGCGTTCAGCGCGGGCGATCTGATGATGGTGTCGGTGCTGCTCAGGCTGAGACCGTCGGGCATTCTGAACGAATTTTCGAATCTGGCGGCCTACGTCGCCCGCGCCGAAGCGCGGCCCGCCTACAAGCGGG
Source organism: uncultured Pseudomonadota bacterium (assembly GCA_963819375.1). GTDB lineage: Bacteria > Myxococcota_A > Polyangia > Fen-1088 > Fen-1088 > JADGRB01. Next base: position 417,501 of record CAWFVU010000004.1, read on the forward strand.
CCTTCGCAGCTCAATTGGCGCTCTACACCGGCAAGCCACCGACCGGCTGAGCGACGTCCGCCGTGCAGCGTCCGGGTCTCGGACGCCCGACCGAACGGCGGCCGCCTTGGCGCGCCGAGAGCGCCGAATCTCCGCGCTGCGGTTTGGCCCGAAAATCGCACACCGCCTCTGCCAACCTGGGAGGAGATATCGATGGCCGGCCCCGAAGTCACGATCGAGATCCTGAAGGAGATTCGCGACACCGTTCGAGCGACGAACACGCGGCTCGATGGGACGAACGGTCGTCTCGATGCGCTGGAGGGGGCTTTCCATCGCCGGTTCGACGTCATGAGCGAGCGGCTGGAGGTGGTGACGGATCGCCTGACCGTCGTGACCGATCGCCTGGACGTCATGTCCGATCGGCTCGACCTCGTCGAGACGAGGCTCCTCGATGTCGTCCGGGAGAGCCGGTCCTCCTCCCGCTATCTTCGGATTGTCGGCAGGCAACACGCCGACCTCGAGCCGCGCCTCAGCGCGCTCGAGAGCCGCGTCGACAAGCTCGAGTCCAAGTAGCCAGGCCGCGCGGGAATAGAGCCGCCGCGGACGTCGTTCATTGGGCGTGCGCCAAGCAGGTTGGGTGGGAGTGATTTGCCTCACGACGTTCGCGGGCGCGCTCGGCTGCGCGACGCCCAATTCGGTCGTGTACTCGGTGGTCAATGCGCCGCCGCGGGCGTTTGCGCGGCGCGCGCCCGCCAGCGTCGACGTGTTCGTCGGCAAGCCGCCGGTTCGTCCCTACGTCGACGTCGGGCTGTTCGAGGTCTATCAAGGGCAAAACGACGACGGCAGCGGCCATTCGACCGAGGAGATGCTGCACACGCTCCGGTTGCACGCCGCGCTTCGCGGGTGCGACGCGCTGCAGGTCATGGGGGTCGAGCTGGCGGGCAAGACGTACTGGCGCATCGTGCGCGGCGTCTGCGAGATGTACACCGACGCGCAGGCGGCGGAGGCGGACAAGCACCTGACGCCCGAGCGCCTCCCGGGCGAAGGGCAGCCTTGCGTGGTGGAAGAGACCTCGTCGGCCGGCTGTCCCGGCCTGGGCTACGGTCAACCGTGCGCAGCGGCTGCTTCGACCACACCGCCCGCCAGCTGTTCCGACCGGGGTCCAGGTCAGGCTTGCGCGGTGCCGGCAGCCGGTCCGACAGCTGGCGGCTGTTCCGATCCGTTGGTGTGCCTGAACAGCGTGTGCGCGTCGCCCTATCGGTAGGCGAGCGCGCTTCTTCGGGGCGCGCGCACCTTACTCGGCGAACGGATCGACCCAGGCCTTGGCCGTGGGCTTGGCGGGCGGCTTCGCAGCCGGAGCCGGCTCGGCGAACGGATCGGCCACCGTCGCGTCTTCGGTAACGTTTTCGACCTCCGCGCCGGTTGCCGGTCTGGCGGCGCGAACTGGACCCGGGCGAGCGGCGCGCGCCGGCTTGGCGAGCGGCCGGCGCGGCGGCGCCAGCGGGAACCCCGCCAGGAGCTCGGCGTCCGTGGGCGCCGCGACCGGCATCGGTTGAACGACCACGGTCGACGCCGGCGCCGGTGCTTGCGCCGGCGCGGGGACGGCGACCTCGGCGGGTCGCGCGGCCACGGGTGCCCGGCGGGGCGCGGCCCGGCCGCCGAACGTCAACGTCAGCGCGATCCCCAAGACGAACGTCGTGGCACAGAGGGCGACAACCGAGGTGCCGCTCGACCTCAGCCTTGCCGGCCGCAACGACGCGGCAGCAGCAGCCCTGTCAATCCACGCTCCACGATCTCGATCTGCTTCGAAGATCTTCTCCGTCGGCACCGAGGAAGCGCGCATCGGGATCGCCAGCTCGTTGCCGTGCGGCCCGGCCGCGATCTCCATCCGAAACGACCTGCGCCCCATGAACACCACATTGTCCTGCTCCCCACCCAGCGAATTGATCACGTCTGCAGTCTCCTTTTCGTAGCCACCACTCTACCCCCTCCACGGTCGGGATCGCGTATCGACTCCGATGACGTTTCGTTACATTTGAGGGGGCGGAACACCCTCCGTTTTTCGAATTTCCGCGGGTGTTTATGTCACAAAGCTGGCTCGAGCTCGCGAAAAAGCGCGGCTCGTCGCGCCACCGGCCCCGGCACGCGTCAGCGCAGGCTCCGCGGCAGGTTTCTGTCATGATGTCGGGCCATGCATGCAGGGCTCGCGGGACGTCGCATCTTCATCACCGGGATCTCGCGCGGGATCGGCTTTGCGACCGCGCGTCTGTTCCTCACCGAAGGCGCGTTGGTCTTCGGCATCGCGCGCGACGAGGTCCGCCTCACCGGCGCGCGCGCCGCGCTGGCGTCGGCGGCGCTGACGCCCGAGCACTTCGACGCCTTCCCGCTCGATCTCGCCGACGCCGACGCCCCCGCGCGCGCGGCCGAGCAGATCGCCGAGCGGTGGGGGGCGCTCGACGTGCTGGTGAACAACGCCGCGATCATGACCGAGGGCCCGGCGACCTTCGACGACGAGCCCGACGGCACGCTGGAGCGGACGCTGGACGTGAACCTGCTGGCGCCGTTTCGCCTCACGCGCGCGCTCATCCCGCTCTTGCGCGCCGGGCACGAGCCACGCATCGTGCACGTCACGTCGGGCGCGGGCACGCTGGCGGCGCTGGATGAATCGGGGATCGCCAGCTATCGGCTGAGCAAGTGGGCGCTCAACGGCCTCGTCCGCCTGCAGGCCCAGCACCTGCGCGGGGCGATCGCCGTCAACGGCCTCGATCCCGGCTGGGTGAAGACCGACCTCGGCGGGCCGCGCGCCCCCGGCGTCCCCGAGGACTCCGCCCGCGGCGCCCTGGCGCTTTTGCGCGAGCCGTTCGAGACCACCGGCAAGCTGTGGAAGGACGGGAAGGAGATCGACTACTAAAGGACCCTCATCGCCGGGCAGAGCCCGTCGACGGGCACGCGACGACTGGGTTAAAATGCCGCTCATGGACGAGGGCGTGAAGCGGGTCATCGACGAGGCACTGGCGTTGGATGCCCGGCAGCGGGCGGAGACCGCGGCGGCGCCGGCCGCCCGAGGCCAGGTGGCGGGGTTCTGGATTCGCCTCGGGGCCGATGCCCTCGATGCCGTCGTCCTGTTCGCCGTGGGGTGGATGCTGTCGCTCCCGCTCCGCGCGGTGTTCGAGCAGCTCGGCGAGCGCGCGGTCTTCGTGGGGCTGGCGATCAGCATGGCCTACACGGGGATCCTGCAGAGCCGCTTCGGCGGCGGGCGGACGCTGGGGAAGAAGCTGCTCGGCCTGCGCGTCGTCCGGGTCGACGGGACGTTGATGTCGCTCGATCGCTCGCTGGTTCGATACGCCCTGATGGGCCTGCTCGTCTATCAAGGGGCGGTCGCCTACGCGCTGGTGGGCCTCCTGCGGTTCCTCGATCTCGCGTCGGTGCAGACAGTGGTCGGCGGGGTCGCGACCGTGCTCTTCTTGGGGTGCGTCGCGGTCGTCCCGTTTCATCCGCTCAAGCGGGGACTGCACGATCTGCTGGCCGGAACGATCGTGATCCGCGGAGCGATGCCGGACCCGGTCTTCATCGCCGCCCGCACCAACGAGCGTCGCGACCGCAAGATCGTCATCGGTTCCGTCGTGCTCGCGGTGATCGCCATCGGCGCCAGCGTCGGCGCCTCGCATCGGCTGGCGTCGTCGCCCGACGTCAAGACGATGCTGGCGATCGCCCACGAGCTCCAGGACAGCGGCGTGTCGAACGCGGGGCTCTCGCGCGACACCGTCTGGATCAACGGCGGCCCGCCGGTCGTCACCGTGATGGGGTCGGGGTTCATCCCGCGACCCGCCGGCGGCGGCGAGCCCGACTGGGCGATGGCGGAGGTGCGGTTCGCCCTGGCGGTGAAGGAGGCGCTCCCCGCGGACTCCGGCGTCGATCGGATCGGGTCGGCGTTGCGGACCGGCTTCAACATCGGGATCTACAAGTCCTACGAAACCAGGATCTACGTCGAGGATGCGCGGACCGGTCAGGTGCTCGAGACGAGCGCGACCTGGAATTGGTAGCGTAGACTCACCGGCGAGGTGGACGAAGCGCGCACGATTGCGGTCTCGCCGCGGCACGCGGTGCTGCTGGCGATGGAGCTTTATCCGCTGGTTGCGAAGCCGCAGTGGCAGGACTTCGTGGTCCGGACGCGCGCCCGGCGCGAGGCCAACGGAATGCCGCTCATGGCGGCGGAGCTGGTCATCGCCGGCGCGGAGACGCGCAAGAGCCACCCCTTGGCCGCGACCTATCCGCTGCACTTTCGAAAGACCTATTTCCCGGGACGGCTGCACGGCGATCCGCAGGTCGAGTACGAGCAGCATCTGCTGGCCTCGCAGCTGTCACGAACGCCGCCGCCGATCGGATACACCGCCACCACGTTCCGCAGCTGTCTCGTGCCAGGACAGTCGTACGCCCGTCTCACGCCGTTCGGGGGCGAGCCTCCCGAGAACAACATCGCCAAGGGGCAGCAGCTGCCGCTGGCGACCGCGGCGGGTTTGTGGCGGCTGGCCGAGGAGTCCCTGGCGCAGCTGCTTCTGCTTCAGTCGGGCGGCCTCTCGCACGGCGACGCCGAGCTGCACAACATCATCGTCTGTCCGGCGCCGCTCGAGCCGGTCCTGATCGACTTCGAGGCGGCGGCGCAAAAAGAGACGCTGGAGAGCGCCGCGTGGGAGTCGCGCTGCAAGAAGGATCTGGAGCCGCTGCTGCGGGAAGCGATCTATCTGCAGTGCGCGCTCGGCCGGCAGGAGAGCCCGCTCGGGGCGCGGTCGTGGAATCTGCTCGGCGAGCTGTTTCGATCGCCGGAGCGCTTTCAGCGGGCCATCGAGACGCGCGCCGAAGTTTGAATCGGGCGAATTGCACGCGACAGCTCGTTGCGTCGTGGTCTCGGAAAGACGGGGGAAACACGTTCGAAACATGGCGGATACACAGCATTAACCGCACGTTTTCGCAGCGAGAAAAGTGGCCTCGGCCGAGCGAAAAGCCTTTCTGAGTCGGCCCGCAAAAGACTAAAACGACAGCTCAGCAAACTTTCGACGCTGAAGAGGAGACGACGAACCATGAGCGGAAATACGGCGCGGCGAGCAGCGATCACGGCGGCTACCAACTACAAGCACGAGGGAGCGCCTCTCGATTACAAGGAGAGCGATGCGGCCTCCCTGTTCGGGACGAACGTCTTCGGCCTCAGCACGATGAAGTCGCAGCTGCCGAAGGAGATCTTCAAGTCGTTGAAGAAGACCATCGACAGCGGCACGCCGCTCGATCCGAAGGTGGCCGATGTGGTGGCCGCCGCGCTGAAGGCCTGGGCGCTCGGCAAGGGCGCGACGCACTACGCGCACGTCTTCTACCCGCTGACGGGGCTTTCCGCCGAGAAGCACGACAGCTTCCTCTCGCCCGACGGCGAGGGTGGCGCGATCACCGAGTTCTCCGGCAAGACGCTGACCCAGGGCGAGCCGGACGCCTCCAGCTTCCCCAACGGCGGCATCCGCGCCACCAGCGAGGCCCGCGGCTACACCGCCTGGGACGTCACCAGCCCGGCCTACATCCTCGAGTCGGCCAACGGCTCCACGCTCTGCATCCCGACCGCGTTCGTGTCGTGGACCGGTGAGGCGCTCGACAAGAAGACGCCGCTCCTGCGCTCGGGCCAGGCGCTCAACACGCACGCCCAGCGCATCCTGAAGCTGTTCGGCCACGAGCGGCCCGCCACGGTCGTCTCCTACGCGGGTGCCGAGCAGGAGTACTTCCTGATCGACAAGCACTTCTTCTACGCGCGCCCCGACCTCCTGAACGCCGGCCGCGCGCTCTTCGGCGCCAAGCCGCCCAAGGGGCAGGAGTTCGAGGACCACTACTTCGGCTCGATCCCCGAGCGCGTGATCGCCTTCATGATGGAGACCGATCGTGAGCTCTTCAAGCTGGGCATCCCGGTCAAGACCCGCCACAACGAGGTCGCCCCGGGGCAGTTCGAGGTCGCGCCGGTGTTCGAGAGCGCCAACCTCGCCTCCGATCACCAGCAGACCATCATGGTCACGCTGAAGCGGATCGCCGAGAAGCACGATCTGGTCTGCCTGCTGCACGAGAAGCCCTTCGCGGGCGTCAACGGCTCGGGCAAGCACGTCAACTTCTCATTCGGCAACTCCACGCAGGGGAACATGCTCGATCCGGGCGAGACCCCGCACGAGAACGCACAGTTCCTGGTGTTCTGCGGCGCCGTCATCCGCGCCGTCCACAAGTACGCCGGTATCCTGCGGGCGGTCATTGCGACCGCCAGCAACGATCACCGCCTCGGCGCCAACGAAGCGCCGCCGGCCATCATCTCGATCTTCCTCGGCGAGCAGCTGACGGACGTCTTCGAGCAGATCAAGTCGGGCGGCGCCAAGTCGTCGAAGATGAAGAGCTCGCTGGAGATCGGCGTCGACTCGCTCCCCAAGCTGCCGCGCGACGCCGGCGATCGCAACCGGACCAGCCCGTTCGCCTTCACCGGCAACCGGTTCGAGTTCCGCGCCGTCGGTTCCAGCCAGTCGATCGGTGACCCGCTGGTGGCGCTCAACACGATCATCGCCGAGTCCCTCGACGCCGTGGCGACCAAGCTGGAGACCGCTCTCGGCGCCGGCAAGAAGTTGAACGCGGCGATTCAGGAGGTGCTGGGGGAGATCATCACCCAGCACGGCGCGGTCTGCTTCGACGGCAACGGCTACACGGCCGAGTGGCACGCCGAGGCCGAGAAGCGCGGCCTGCCGAACTACAAGACCGCGGTCGACGCGCTGCCGGTCCTGCAGCAGAAGGAGGTCGTCGCTCTCTTCGACAAGTACAAGGTGCTGTCGCCGCGCGAGCTCCACGGCCGCTACGAGACCTACCTCGAGCAGTACAACAAGAGCGTCAACGTCGAGGCCAACCTGACCGCGAAGATCGCCAAGACGACGATCCTCCCGGCGGCGCTGCAGTACCAGAGCAAGCTGGCGGAGAACGTCATCTCCGTGAAGGCGGCGGGTCTCAGCCCCGACACGACCGTGCTCAAGCAGGTGACCGACCTCATCGGCAAGCTGCAGGCGGGCCTGGCCGGCCTGGAGACCGCCGTCGGTCACCACGGCGCCAGCGACGCGCTCGGCGAGGCCAAGCACTTCGGTGGCACCGTGCTGCCGGCGATGCTGAAGGTCCGCGAGGCGGCCGACAGCCTCGAGGGGGTGGTCGACGACGCGCTCTGGCCGCTGCCGACGTTCCAGGAGATCCTCTTCATCAAGTAGCGCGAACAGCGCGCGCGGGCGCCGTCCGGCGCCCGGTTCGCGCGCTTCGATCGAAGCCGCCCGGTTTGACTAACGGGCGGCTTTTTTCGTTTTCGCCGCGGGCTTGCCCGCGGGCTTCGCCGTCAGCTTGCCGGTCACCTTGGCGAGCTCGGCGTCGGCGATCTTCTGGAAGGTCTCGAACGGGTAGGCGCCGGCGATTTTGCGGCCATTGATGAAGACCGCGGGCGTCCCCACGACGCCGAGGTCGCTCCCCTCCCGCTTGTCGGCCTCGATCCGCGCCTTCCAGCGCCCGGCGTCGAGGTCGGCCCGAAAGCGCGGCAGATCGAGCCCGATCGCGGCGGCGTAGCTCTCCAGGCTCTCCCGATCGAGCGCGGTGTTGTTGTCGAACAGCCGGTCGTGCATCGGCCAGAACTTCCCCTGCGCGTCGGCGGCCATCGCCGCCTCGGCGGCCGGCTCCGCGTTGTCGTGGAAGGGGAGCGGATAGTTCTTCCAGACGACGCGCACCTTTCCGGGGTAGTGCTTCTCCACCTCCGCCAGCGTCGGTTCGACCCGCTTGCAGAAGGGGCACTGGAAGTCGGAGAAGACCACCAGCACCAGCGGCGCGTTCGCCGGCCCCTTCGACGGCGCGTCGCCCGGCTTGACCGGATAGACCTTCGTGTCGGCCTCGGGGCCGGCGTCGTCGTCACCCTCGTTCTTGGCCGGATTGCCCGGCTGGGCCGCCTTGGGCGGGCGCACCGCCAGGGCGTCCTTCATCAGCGCGGCGTAGAGCCGGGCGCGCGGCGTCCCCTTGGCGAGCATGGCGTCGGTGACCTTGAGCTCGTCGTCGATGCGCGCCTTGAAGGCTTCGTACGGCTGCGCCCCGGTCAGCACCTTGCCGTTGATGAAGAAGGTGGGCGTCCCCGTGGCGCCGGCCTTCGTCCCGGCCAGGATATCGGCGTCGATGGCGCGCTTGCCCTCTTCCGCGTCGAGCGCGGCGGCGAAGCGCTTGCGGTCGAGACCCAGCGCGGCCGCGTCCTTCTCGAACCGGTCACGCCCGAGCGGCGCGACGAGGTCGGCGTAGAGCCGATCGTGCATCGCCCAGAACTTCCCCTGCGCCCCCGCGGCGCGCGCCGCCAGCGCCGCCGGCCGGGCCTGGTCATGAAACGGAAGCGGCATGTCGCGCCAGACGAACCGGAGCTTGTCCGGGTACTCTTGCCGCAGGCGCGTCAGCGTCTCCTCGACCCGGGCGCAGAACGGACACTGGAAGTCGGACCACTCGACGATGGTGATCGGCGCGTCGGCCGGGCCGCGCACGGGCGCGCCGGCGACGTCGACGCGGATCCGGACATTGGCGTCGGGATCGGGCCTGGCGGGCGGCGGGTCGGGCTTCTTGTCGAGCCCCGTCTTGGTGAACGCGGCGTAGAGCTCGCCGCGCGGGATTCCGGCGGCCAGCAGCGCGTCCGCCTTGCGGATCTCCTCGTCGATCGTCTGCTTGAACGCCTCGATCGGCTGCGCGCCATTGAGCGACCGGCCGTTGATGAAGAACGACGGCGTTCCGGTGAGGCCGAAGCGGCGCGCGTCGTCCGTGTCGCGCGCGAGGCGATCCGTGCCCGCTCCTCCGTCGAGGTCGGCCTTGAACCGCGCGGCGTCTAGCCCGAGCTCCGCCGCGTACCTGTCGAGCGAGGCGCGATCGAGCTCGGTGTTGTGTGCGTAGAGCTTGTCGTGCATCTCCCAGAACTTCCCCTGCTGGCGCGCCGCCTCGGCGGCCAGCGCGGCGGGCACGGCGTTCTGGTGAAACGGCAGCGGGTTGTGGCGGAACACCAGCGCCAGGTCGGGGCCGTACGTCTTCAACAGCGCATCGAGGGTGGGGTGGACCCGTGTCGAGAAGGGACATTGAAAGTCGCCAAACTCGATCAGGGTGACCTTGGGCTGCGCGCCGCCCCGCACCGGCGCGTCCAGCGTGGGGACGCGGAAGACGGTGGTGCCGGCGGGCGGGCCGGCCCCGGTTGCCATCGCCGGATGGGCCCCTGCCAGCAGCGTCGCGTAGAGCTGGTCGCGTGGGAGCCCGCGCCGCAGCAGGCTGTCGGCGCGGGCGAGCTCGTCGTCGATGACCTGCTTGAAGGCGGCCAGCGGCTGCGCGCCCATCAGGGGCCGTCCGTCGATGAAGAAGGTCGGGGTCCCGCGCACGCCGAGCCGGCGGGCGAGCGCGATGTCCTCGTCGACGGGAGCCTGGCCGGCGTGCATGTCGAGGGCGGCGCGGAACGCCGTCAGATCGAGCCCCAGCTCGACGGCGTGCTGCTCCAGCGCTGAGCGTTCGAGATCATTCTGATCCGCGAACAGCTTGTCGTGCATCTCCCAGAACTTCCCCTGCCTCTCGGCCGCAACGGAGGCTTCGGCGGCCAGCGCGGCGTGATTGTGAAAGGGGAGGGGGTCGTGCCGAAACAGGATCCGGACGTCGTTGGGATAGTCACGGAGCAGCTGCTCGAGCGTGGGGATCACGCGCCCGCAGAACGGGCACTGGAAGTCGGAGAACTCGACGATCGTCACCTTCGCCGTCGAGGGACCGCGCTCGACCCCGCCGAGCGGGACCGCGATCCGCTCGACCGGCGGGCCCTCGGGGACGGGCGCCGCCGCAGGCGGCAGGGACGGTGCGGTCGCGGCCCTGTTGGGACCCGCGGCGACGGCCGGGGGCACCGTTTTCGGATGGGGAGGCGCCGACGCGCAACCGATCGTGGCCGTCAGGGCACCAAGGAGCACCACCATGCGGAGCTTCACCGTGCGAACTCTATCATCGCGTGACAGGCAACCGACGGCGCCGAGGGCCGACAACACCGGCCTGGAGACGCCGACGATGCCGCCCCGGAAACCGACCGTGCGTTTGGAAGTGGAGTGGAGCTCCGAAGCGTGGGCGGAGCTCCGCACCTTGCCGGCGTCCGAGCGTCGGCCCGTCATGGAGGCCGCCGCGAGCCTGGCTGTGGGCCACCGAAAACCGGTCAGCGCGCTCGTGAACGCCGTCGTGAATGTGGGCAGGCAGGGTGCCCACGAGTTGGTTTATCGCGTCGTCGGCCCATTGCCCCCCCCGTTGTTGCGACGGGCGGATCTGCGGCCGCGCGTTCAGATCCTCTGCGCGCTCGTCACCGGGACCAGCGGCGCGGCCGTCGCGCGGCCGGGCGCCGGTGAGCTCAGACGGCGCGGGGCAACGCTCCACAAGATCGGCGGCGGGATTCCGCACGAGGTGGTGCGCCGCGCCTGGCTGGCCGAGCTGCGGCGCGATGAGGTCTAGTTGGGGACTCGCGGAAGCGTCGAGACGCGATCGAGGTTGTCGATCTCGATGATGCGATCGTCGGTCAGCAGCAGCTGGTAGGAGAGCGAGCTGGCGAACATGACGGCCTGGTACTGCAACGTGGGACTGCCAGCGCCCGTGGGACCGGCGCCGAAGCGGATCGAGGGGCCCCCGTTCCAGCACGAGCTGTCGACGATCTGTCCGAGCGCGAGACCGGGGCTCACCGCCGGCGTCCAGCTGGCGGCCTGGCCGGCCGCATAAAGGACGACGACCGGGGTCGATGCCAGCGTGGTGAAGTCGCCGATGGCGACCTCGGCGCCCGCAGGGCAGGTCTCCACCGGCGGCTGTGGCGCCGCGTTGGTCGCGAGCGTTCCGGCGTCGGAGGTCGGAACGAGGTAGGCGACCAGCGTCGTGCCGCCGGGCGTCTGCAGGGTCGTCTCGCCGGTCACCTGTGAATTGGGCGAGGCGGCCGGGGCGCCCACGGCGCGGAACTCGTAATCGAGCAGCCTCGCCTGCACCGGCCCGACGATGACGACCTGATAGGGTGCGAGGCCCGCCGCCAGGGGATGGCTCGCGCCGGTCACGAAGACGTCGAAGGTTTGATTGGAGGTGGCGTTCACGAGCCGGAGGGAGGCCGGTGCGGTCACGCAGCTCGCGACGTCGTCGAGACCGTCGCCATTGCTGTCGCAGGCCACCGCGCCACCGTTGCCCGCCGCTCCGCCGTTGCCGGCCGCGCCACCGTTGCCCGCCGCGCCGCGCGCGCCTGCCGCGCCGCCATTGCCGGCCGCGCCGTTGCCGGTGGCACCGCCGGTCATCGTGGCACCGCTCGCGCCGTCCGTTCCGGGACGCCCGGCGGCGGCGCTCTGATCACCGCCGGCGTCGACTCCTGGCCGCGCGGTCGCGGCTCCGCATCCGCAGAGAATCAGCGCGAAGACCGGGGCGACGAACGAGGCCGCTGCGGCGGGAGACTGCACAGCAGCGCTACTCTAGTCCTGCTCGTCCGGACGGCCAATTGGCCCTCCGCTCGAACCGGGCGCTCGCGTGCGCAGGGGAAAACGGGCAGGATCGGGGACACGATGACGAGACAGCGGTGCCCCTGGCTTCTCCTTTCATTCGTCGTCCTCGCGGGTTGTCCGAGCCGCAGCCTGCCGCCGCCGCCCGAGGACGAGCCGAAGCACGACACGACGCCGACCTGCGGCCAGGTCTTCAACGATCCCAAGATCCACGGCGGGTCGGGCTGCTGCTTCGATCAGACGGCCGGCCTCTTGAAGAGCAGCGACATCGCGGCGGCCTGCGCGCTCCCTGCCGCCGGGTACGTCGGGCAGACGCACGACGGAACCGCCTGCCGGTTGCACTTTCAAAAACCGGGGATCGATCCCGCGGAGACGTTCGTGATGGTCAGCCATCCAATCATCCCGGCGGGCGCGCCGGCGCCGACGGCGCCCGATCCGATGCTGGTCTGGACCTGGAAAAAGGTCCCGTTGCGCGATGCGCTCGGCTATCAGGCGGTGGCGACCGGCCGCGAGCCCGGCATGCTCGAGCACCAGACGATCCTCTGGGCGGGGCGCGGCCGCCGGATCGTCGGGCTGCACGTCTCGAAGCAGCTCTGCGACGAGACGCAGGCGAAGGTCCTGTTGCAAAAGGCGATCGACGCCGTTCCGTGACCGAACGATCGAAGAGACCGACCTTCGGCCGAGCTTGCTCGCGAGGCCTTCGATCCTAGGTTTGGAGAGATGAGTCCGTTTCCCATACGAGGGCGCAAAGCGGCCCCGCGGACCGTTCCCGCCGACGCCGGTAAAGCCGGTGAGGAGGCGACTGATGCGCCGATCGAGTTTCAACCCGAGTCGGGCGCGCTCGCCCCGCGCGAGGCGATCGAGGAGGAGCAGCTCGAGCGCGACCCGCGGGACGATCTCTGAAGCGCTCTGAGGGGCTTTTCGGCCTCCTGTCATCGCCGCCGCGCTCCGCCGACGCCGGCGGGGTAGAGTCGCGCTGGTCGTGATCGCGATCCATCCGTCCGGTGATGGCCAAGCCGGCCTCGCCTCCGCCGTCTGGCTCGATCTGCTCCAGCCGACCGCCGAGGAGATCGCCCGGGTCGGCGCGGCGACGGGGCTGCGCGTCCCGACCGAGAGCCAGGTCAGCGAGATCGAGTCGAGCAGCCGGCTGGCATTCGAAGGCGGCGCCTTCTACCTGTCGGCGCCGCTGGTGGCGGTCGACGCCGACGGCGAGCACGAGCTGACCCCGGTCGGGTTCGTGCTCTCGCCGCGCGTTCTGCTCACGCTCCACTTCGTGCCGCTGGCCGCCTTCGAGGCCTACCGGGACGAATCGGCCGCGCAGCCCCCCAAGAGCGCCGAGGAGGCGCTGCTGCGCATCTTCGAGCTGATCGTCGATCGGGCGGCCGACAACCTCGAGCGTGCGGGCGCCGCCTGCGATGACCTGTCGCGCGCCGCCTTCCGTGGCGGCCGCGCGCGCGGCAAGGAGACCCCCAAGGGGACGGCGAAGGTCGCGACCAAGCTGAGCGCCGCCCTGCGCCGCATCGGCGCCACCGCCGAGAAGATCTCGCGCATGCGGGACGAGTTGCTGGGCCTCGGACGCATCGGCGCCTACCTCGAGGAGAGCGGGATCGCCGGGGCGCCCAAGGTGAACGCCACGCGCCTCAAGGGGATCCGGGCCGACATCGCGTCGCTGACCGACTACGAGGCGCACCTGTCGAGCAAGGTGCAGTTCCTGCTCGACGCCACGCTCGGCTTCATCAACATCGAGCAGAACGAGATCGTCAAGACGCTGACCATCGCCTCGGTGGTGGGGATCCCGCCCGTGCTCGTCGCCGGCATCTACGGGATGAACTTTCGGGTCATGCCGGAGCTGCGCTGGGCGCTCGGCTACCCGATGGCGCTCGCCCTCATCGTCGTGAGCGGCCTCCTCCCGCTCTGGTGGTTCAAGCGGCGCGGCTGGATGTAGCGTCGGCCGAAGGCGCTACCGGTAGCGGGTGGCGATGGTGGTGGAGCGCGAGACCTCCAGCGCCGCCAGGTTCGCCGCGTCGATCCGTTGCAAGGCCGTCGCGTCCTCCAGCGGCGGCACGCAGACGACCTCGCCCAGCCGCAGGCCGGCCAGCGAGGCGCGCGCCAGATCGTCGGGGCTCATGCGCGGCATCTGCGAGAGATCCATCCCCTGCACCTCGTGAAACTCGGTCTTGATGACGCCGGGGAGGCAGACCTGGATGCGCACGCCGCTGCCGGCGAGCTCGTTGGCGAGCACCTGCGTGAACGTCACCATGAACGCCTTGGCGCCGGCGTAGACCGCGCGCTGCGGAAAGAAGGGCGCCGTCGCGCTGCCGGAGTACGCCAGCAGTGAGGCGACGTTGATGACCCCGCCCGTCTTGCGCGCGACCATGCCTGGCAACGCGGCGCGGGTCACCTGAACGACCGCGCGGATGTGGATGGCGATGAGCGCGTCGGCCACCTTCGGATCGAGCTCGACGAAGCGGCGGTAGCCGCCGATGCCGGCGTTGTTCACCAGCAGAGCGAGCGGCGCGGCGCCTGCGCGCGCGCTGACCGCGTCGATGCCCGCCTCGCTCGTCAGATCGGCGACCAGCACCTCCACCTTCGACTGGTGCGCGGCGCCGAGGCGCTGCGCGAGCGCCTCCAGCCGCTCGCGGCGACGCGCGACGACGATGAGGTCGTGGCCGCTCTCGGCGAGCTGCTCGGCAAAGGACTGTCCGATGCCCGCGGAGGCACCCGTGATGAGAGCGAGGGGACGCGGCATGCCGTAAAGCTACGCCGCGCGCAGAGTCCGCACCAGCCTCGGCATTTTGATGAGCCGCCGGGTGTCGCCGGTGTCACTCCGCTGTATGACGCGCACGTCGAACCACGGCCGCCTCGGTCTCGCCTCGTCCCTCTGCCTGGCGGCGCTCCTCGCCGGATGTGGCGGCAGCGACGGAACCACGGAGGGGACGGGTGGCGCGGGCCAGACCGGCGGCACGACCGGGACCGGCGGCACGACCGGCGCTACGGGCGGTTCGACCGGAACCGGCGGCGCGACGGGGACGGGCGGCGTGACGGGGACGGGCGGCGTGACGGGGACGGGCGGCGTGACGGGGACCGGCGGCGTGACCGCGACCGGCGGTGCCACCGGCACCGGCGGCACGACGGCGACCGGCGGCACGGGCGGCCACGCCGGCGCGAGCGGGACTGGCGGCGCCGGGGGACACGCCGGCACGAACGGAGCTGGCGGCGCGGGCGGCCACGCCGGCGCGAGCGGAACCGGCGGCGCGGCCGGGCACGCCGGCACCGGCGGCTCCGCCGGCGCGAACGGCACCGGCGGCACGGGGGGAGCGAGCGCGACCGGTCTGCCGGGCGACGTGACCGCAGCAGCGGGAACGCCGCTCGTGGCGGCGCACAGCATGACCCGCGCGCTCTTCGCCGCGTACAACGGCAACCTGTTCCAGGTCCGTCGCGCCTCCGATTCGAAGACACAGGACATCGGCGTGGCCAGCATGGGCGGTCAGGTCGACCTCACGACGCTGAACACCTTCTGCACCGGGACGACCTGCTCGGTCTCCAAGCTTTACGACCAGGCGGGCAACGGCAACGACATGTCGCAGGCGACGGCGGCGAATCAGCCCGCCCTTCAGTTTTGGACGACCATCGACGGCACCACGAAATTGCCGATGGCGGTGAGCACGAACAGGCAGTGGCTCAGGAACCGTCTCCAGACCAAGAAGATCCCGACCGGCTCCAAGCCCCAGACCGAGTACATGGTCGTCCACGCGGCCTTTGCCGGCGCGATCACCGGCACCAATGGCTGCTGCTACGACTACGGCAACATGGAAACGCAGATCACCGACGACGGCCCCGGCACCATGAGCGCCTTGTACTTCGGCTCCGCGACCGACTGGACGCGCGGCGCCGGCAGCGGCCCCTGGGGCATGATGGATTTCGAAAATGGCCTCTTCGCCGGTGGCGCCGGGATCAAGAACCTCAATCAGGGTTCCGCGAGCGTCAACGCGCAGAATCCAAGCATCAAATATTCCGGCAACAACATTGCCGTCATCTTCGGGAAGACGGACGGGACAGCGAACTTCACGTTGAAGTACGGCAATGCAGCCACCGGCGCGCTCAGCACGGCATGGAGCGGTGGCTTGCCCACTCAGCCGAACCCCACGCCGTACATTCCCCTCCAGCAGCAGGGCGGACTGTCGTTGGGCGAGGGGGGCGACGGCTCGAACATGGGCACCGGCGCCTTCTCCGAGGGCGTGGTCATCGCAGCCCAGACCAGCGACGCCACCGACAACGCCATCCAGACGAACCTCACCACCGTCTACGGCAAGTAGCCGTCGACCGACCCGCAACCGCGCCGTCGACGCGGTCGCTTGCTCGAGACCGCGCGCCTTCCGGGACCCTGGGTCAAGGGCCGGTCAAGCGACGGTTTCGCGGCAATAGAACTTGCGTAAACGTCGGTGATCCGCGCTGACGAGTCGCTCCGAGTGTGGCCAGGATAGGGGAGGCAAAGTTCTGGGCGAGAAACGCGGGAGGTCTGGACATGAGGACGCTGATACGAGAACCAATGTCTTCGAGCGACGCACGGGCCGCCATTCTTTCGAGCAACGAGGAGCTTCGCGGGCTGTTACAGGAGACGATTCACGTCGCACAAGAGACGACGCAGGGGTCGACGGAAGAGACGGCGGAATTGGAGGTCGACTTCGAGCCTCTGCGGATGCATGCGAAGGATCTCTTCGCGGCCTTCACGGAACACATGGAGTTCGAGGAGCGCATCTTGCCGACGGCGCTGTGCGACGTCATCGGTTGGGGGCCCGAATTGCGGGCGCGGATGGAGGAGGATCACGAGAGGTGCCGCGCCTCGCTGGCCGCGACCATGTTGGCGCTGGAGCCCGACACTCTGTCGGCGGGTCGCATGATCGAGCGGATCCGCGAGCTGGCGGACGCTCTCCTCGTCGACCTCGACAGCGAAGAGAGGTACCTGCTGACCGCCGATCTCGATGCGCTCACGAACGACAGCCAAGGAGGATAAGAGAAGGGGTCGCGAGCTAAGTGCTCGGGTCGCCGGCGTCCGTGGGCGGGCCGAGGCCGGGCCACAGGAAGTGGTGGCCCGCCGTGCAAACGTAGGGGGTCCGACCGTCGGGGCCTTCCGCGCCGACCGGGATACCCGGCTTGCGGCAGGCCGTCCCGGCCGGGAGGTCCTGATGATCGCACCAGGGCTCTTCCTCGGATTCTTCGTCTTGCGCCGTCGTCCGAATGGCCATTGGGATTGGCTCCTCGGTGGTCATTCTACCCGCGTCCTGGTTCACGCGGCGAATCGCGTTGACTTCCGCCGGAGGCGGCGCAGGTTAGCGATCGCGTGATCCACGATGTGCTCATCGTCGGGGGAGGCCCGGCCGGCAGCACCTGTGCCCGCTTCCTGGTACGTGGGGGGGCGAAGGTGGCGATCGTCGATCGCGCGGAGTTTCCGCGGGTCAAGCTGTGCGGAGGGTGGGTCTCGGCGCCGATCTGGGATGCTCTGGCGCTCGCGCCGCGCGAATACACCGGCCGGCCTTTGGGAGTGGAACAGCTGCCACGTCAGCTACCGCGGTGAGGAGCGGACCATCCGCTGCCACGGCTGGTTCATCCGCCGGTTCGAGCTGGATGACTTCCTCTTGCGTCGGAGCGGCGCCGAGCTGCACCTGGGCGTCGCGGTCCACGACATCGCGCGCGACGGCGACGGCCTCTGGTCGGTCGCGGGCCTGCGCGCGCGCCATCTGGTCGGCGCGGGGGGAACCAACTGCCCCGTCGCGCGCCTGGTCGCGCCGCCGCGGCCGAGCGGGCCGGTCGGCGTTCAGGAGCACGAGTTCGCGGCCGATCGCGCGGCGATCGCCCGCACGCGCGCCGGACGTGACGGCGAGCCGGAGCTGCTCCTGCACGACGATCTGCGCGGCTACTCGTGGAACGTCCCCAAGACCGACTGGCTGAACGTCGGCTCGGGAACCGTCGAGCCGCACGAGGTGCGCGCCGCCTGGCAGAAGGCGAGGGCGCACTTCACCGCCGCCGGGCACCTCCCGCCCGAGTCGGCTGCCGAGCTCGAGGCGATGAAGGGGCACACCTATTACCTCTTCGATCCGACCCACCTCGAAGGCGCCGTTCGACCGGGCCCGACGAAGGAAGAGGGCGCGGTGCTCCTCTGCGGCGACAGCCTGGGGCTCGCGCAGCCGCTCACCGCCGAGGGGATCCTGCCCGCGGTGCTGTCGGGCCGCCTCGCCGCCGAGGCGATCCTGGCCGGCGCGCCCGAGAGCTACCCGGCGCGTCTGGCCGCGCACCCCGTCATCGAGGACTACCGCCGCGTCTTCCGCTTGCGTGAGGCGGCCGCCGCGCTCGCCGGGCGCTCGGGCGACGGCAAGGGCAACGGGAACGGGCACCGCAACGGCAACGGCAAGCCGGGAGCGCGCCTCGCCGCCCGGGCGGTCGCGAGCGGGTTCGCCTGGATGTTCTCCGGCGCGCGTTTCCCGGCGCCGCGTCTGGTCGACGCGGGGTTGGCTATTGCCGAGCGCTGGGTCAACAATCGACACGCATGATCGACTTCGCCCGCAAGCTCGCCTCCACCCTCGACCGCAACGCGGCGGACGTCATCCGCGAAGCGCTCGCCGGCGCCGGGATCACCGTCGGCGGTGACGCGCCCTGGGACATCCAGGTCCACGACAGCCGGACCTACGAGCGCATCATGCGCGACGGGACGATCGGCGTGGGCGAGTCCTTCACCGAAGGCTGGTGGGACTGTCAGAGCGCTCGACCAGATGATCGATCGCGCCGTGCGCGGCAACCTCTACGGCGTGCTCGGCAAGAGCTGGACGATGCGCGCGCAGGTGGTGCGCTCCCGCCTCTTGAACCTGCAGGCGACGCGCCCCTTCGAGGTCGGCGTGCGCCACTACGACGTCGGCAACGATCTCTACCGCGAGATGCTGGGGCCGCGGATGATGTACACCTGCGCCTACTTCAAGGACACCGACTCGCTCGACGCCGCGCAGGAGGCCAAGCTGGATCTGGTCTGCCGCAAGATCGGCCTTGCGCGCGGGATGCGCGTGCTCGATCTCGGCTGCGGCTGGGCCGGCTTCGCCTCCTTCGCCGCCGAGCGCTACGGCGCCAGCGTCGTCGGCTACACCGTCTCGCGCGAGCAGGCCGCCTGGGCCAAGGAGCACTACGCCGCGCTGCCGATCGAGATCCGCCTCGAGGACTACCGCCACGCGACCGGCCGCTACGACGCCGTCGTCTCCATCGGCCTCATGGAGCACGTGGGGCCCAAGAACCACCGCGGCTACATGGAGCTGGCGGCCCGCTGCCTCGTCCCCGGCGGGCGCGCCTTCATCCACACCATCGGCGGCTCCAGCCCGCGCACCCACATCGATCCCTGGTTCGACAAGTACATCTTCCCCAACGCCGCCATCCCCACGCTCGGCCAGCTGGCGACCGCGATGGAGGAGATCCTGGTCCCGGAGGACGTCCAGAACATCGGCCCGCACTACGACCGGACGCTGATGGCCTGGTGGGCCAACTTCGACGCCGCCTGGCCGCGCCTGCGCGGCAAGTACGGCGACGCCTTCTACCGGATGTGGAAGTTCTACCTGATGATCAGCGCCGCCTACTTCCGCACGCGCCAGCACAACCTCTACCAGATCGTCGCCACGCCCATGGGCGAGCCGCAGCCGCCCTACGTGCGCGCGAGCTGACGCCCGCGTCTGCGCGCAGTCTGAACGATCGCGGCTGCGCGCGATCTGAGATGCGGTTGCGCGCGATCTGACGATCGCGGCCGCGCTCCAAAGTCGCGTCTTTGCGGCAACCACGCACTCGCGGCGCGGCGCCGAGACGCCAAGTTGGGGGGCTGACGAGGAGGAGACATGGCGATCAAGGAGTACCCGCGGGGCACGGCATTTCCGGGAGTCATCGGGCGCACCATCGGTGAGTCGGAGCCGGCCTGGCCCGAGCCGGTGCGGGCGAGGGCCGGCGCGGCGAACGTCCTCTTCATCGTCCTCGACGACACGGGGTACGGGCACCTCGGCTGCTACGGCTCGCCAATTCGGACGCCCAACCTCGATCGTCTGGCGGCGAACGGGCTGCGCTTCACCAACATGAACACGACGGCGCTCTGCTCGCCGAGCCGCTCCTGCATCCTGACCGGACGCAACCACCACTCGAACGCCATGTCCTGCATCACCGAGGGGGCGACCGGCTACCCGGGCGGCAACGGCCTCATCCCGTTCGAGAACGGGTTCGTCTCCGAGATCCTGCAGGGCCACGGCTACAACACGTACGCCGTCGGCAAGTGGCACCTCACGCCCACCGAGCAGTCGAGCGCGGCCGGCCCCTACGACCGCTGGCCGCTCGGCCGCGGCTTCGAGCGCTTCTACGGCTTCATGGGCGGCGACACGCACCAGTACTACCCGGACCTCGTCTACGACAACCACCAGGTGCCGGCCCCCAAGACGCCCGAGGAGGGCTACCACCTCACCGAGGATCTGGTCGATCGCGCGATCGGCTTCGTCGCCGACAGCAAGCAGGTCGCGCCCGACAAGCCGTTCTTCCTCTACTTCTGTCCGGGCGCCATGCACGCGCCCCACCACGTGCCGCGCGCCTGGGCCGACAAGTACAAGGGCCAGTTCGACGACGGCTGGGACGCCTACCGCGAGAAGGTCTTCCAGCGGCAGCTCGAGCTCGGCGTGGTGCCGCCAGGGACGCAGCTGTCGGCGCGCGATCCCGACGTCGTCGCGTGGAAGGGGCTGCCGGCCGAGGAGAAGCGGCTCTACGCCCGGATGATGGAGGTGTTCGCGGGATTCCTCGAGCACACCGATCACCACATCGGACGCCTGCTGGATTTCCTGGCCAAGACCGGCCAGCTCGACGACACGCTCATCATGCTGGTGAGCGACAACGGCGCCAGCGCCGAGGGGGGCCCGCACGGCTCGGTCAACGAGAACCTCTTCTTCAACAACGTCCCCGAGACGGCTGCCGACGGCCTCAAGGCGATCGACGACCTCGGCGGACCGAAGTGCTTCAACCACTATCCGTGGGGGTGGGCCTGGGCGGGGAACGCGCCGTTTCGCCGCTGGAAGCGCGAGACCTACCGCGGCGGCTCCAGCGATCCGTTCGTCGTCCACTGGCCGAATGGGATCGAGGCGCGCGGGGAGATTCGCAGCCAGTACGCGCACATCATCGACATGCTGCCGACGGTGCTCGAGGCGCTCGGCCTCGAGGCGCCGGCGCAGATCCGCGGCGTGACCCAATCACCGATTCAAGGCGTCTCGTTCGCGCACGCGTTCGATGAGGCCAAGGTCGCGTCGCGCCACCACACCCAGTACTTCGAGATGATGGGGCACCGGTCCATCTATCACGACGGCTGGCGCGCGGTCTGTCCGGTCCCCGGCCCGTCCTTCACCGAGGCGGGGATGGGCTTCGGCCAGTTGACGATCACCGAGGAGCGTCTGCGCGAGCTCGACGCGAAGGGGTGGGAGCTCTACCACGTCGCCGAGGACTTCTCGGAGACGCGGAACCTCGCCGCCGACAACCGCGACAAGCTGATCGAGATGATCGCCACCTGGTACGCGGAGGCGGGCAAGTACGACGTCCTGCCGATCGACAGCCGGGGCGTGGCTCGCCTCGCCGACGAGCGGCCGCAGCTGGCGCGCCCCCGCGATCTCTACGTCTACTACCCGGGCACCTCGGCCGTCTCCAACAAGATCGCGGCGCGCGTCCTCAACCGGCCGCACAGCATCACCGCCACGGTGGAGCTGGCGAACGGCGCCGAGGGGGTGCTGGTGGCGCAAGGGGGGAGCTCCGGCGGCTACGCCCTCTACGTCAAGGACCACAAGCTCCACTACGCCTACAACTTCCTCGGCATCCAGCAGTACCACCTGGCCAGCGACGCCACCATCGGCGACGGGCGACACGAGCTGCGCTTCGAGTTCGAGCCGACCGGCGAGCCGGACTTCGCGCACGGCAAGGGGACGCCGGCGCGCGCCCAGCTCTACGTCGACGGCAAGCTGGCGGGGCAGACGGACCTCCCGGTCACCATCCCGCTCGACATCGGGATCACCGACGGCCTCACCTGCGGGCGCGACGACGGCTCGACGGTGACGACCGACTACCAGGGACCCTTCGCCTTCAGCGGGGCGTTGGAAAAGGTGGTCGTCGACGTCTCGGGCGATCTCATCGAGGATCACGACGCCAAGCTGCGCTCGACGATGGCGCACCAGTAGGCGTCCGGCGACACGACCCGCGGCGGCGCGCCGCTATCGTTTGAACGTGTCGTAGTCGGCGGCGTGCGGCGCGATCCGCTGCTCGAGCGCGCGCCGCTCGCTCTCGGACATCGGCACGAAGGCGCGCGCCACCGCCAGGTTCTCGCGCACCTCGGCGATCGTCGAACAGCCGATGATGACCGTGTCGGCGAGCGAAGCGGAGTAGCGGATGAGCTCGTCCGCGCGGGCTTCGTCCAGCAGCGGGCCCGCGGCCATCACCTTCATCCCGACGACGCCGATCCCCTGGCGGCGCGCCTCGGCCAGCACCGTCGGCGCGAACGGGCGGTGGCGCGGATCGGCGGGGTTCACCGGCAGCAGCACGCTGTCGAAGGAAAACCGGCGCATCGCCTGGAGAAGAATGTCGGGATCGTGGTGCCCGGTGAGGCCGATGAACCGGACGCGTCCGTCGGCCTGCGCCTGGCGCGCGGCTTCGATGGCGCCGTTGCGGCCGAAGAGGACGTCCAGCTCCTTTGCCTGCCGGAGATCGTGCATCTGCCACAGGTCGAGGCGGTCGGTTCCGAGCCGTCGCAGCGAGTCGTCGAGCAGGCGCAGCGCCCCATCGCGCGTGCGCTCGTGGGTCTTCGAGGCCAGGAACACCCGGTCTCGCGCGCCCGGCCCGGCCTCGCGGAACGCCTCGCCGTAGTAGTCCTGGCTCTGCTGGTAGGCGGGCGCCGTGTCGCAGTAGCGCACGCCCAGGCGCAGCGCTTCCAGGATGACGGGAACCGCCTCCTTCGCCCGACCGGTGGTGCGAAGAATCCCTTCGCCGCCGAGCGACACCGCCAGCAGCTGCGCGCCCGTGCGACCGAGCGTCCGTTCGTCTGTCATCGCGACCCCGCCGCTGTCATCGCGTCCGGAACCATCCCGCGATGCTCCAGCGCTCGCGGGTCGCCTTCATCGCCTCGTGGGGCGTCTCGTCGCTCATGAACAGCACCAGGGTCCCGCCGTCGGGGGCCAGCGTCAGTCGGGGGACGTTGTGCTCGTCGTAGATGACCAGCTCGCCGCCTGCGTCCACGGGCCAGTCGGCGTTCAGATAGATCACCGCCGAGACGACCCTGGCGTTGGAATGACGATGCCGATCGACGTGCGTCCCGTAGCTCGCGCCGATCGGATAGTGGGCGTACTGGGCCTCGAACGAATCGAGCCCCAGGAAGAGGTCCCGGTTGAGGGAGACCCGCAGACCCTCCATCCAGCGCATGAACGCCTGTCCGACCGGCATGCTCGCGTCGAGCCAGCAGACGGAGCTGCCTCGGATCGGGCTCTCTCTCAGCGCGCCGTCGATGCGCCCCCCGCCACGACCGACGCGCGCCGCGGAGAACCCGTCGTCGGCAAACAGGTGCTCGGCTTCGTCACGCAGCCCCACCCAGCCGGCTTTCCCGTCTCGCCCGTTTTCGGGCAGCGCCCCGGGCAGCACGACGTACCCGTGCTCGGTCAACGCCAGCGCTGCGGCTCCCCAATCGCTCTCCCCGTTCGCCGACACCCGCCGAGCATAGCGTAAGGACTCTCCCTGAAATGCATTCAGGGTTCTGGCCGCCGGCCGGATCGGACCAAGGCTCATCCCCATGTGCGCTCGACCTTTCTTGAGGATTCTGGCGATCGCCGGTCTGCTGGTCTCGCTCTCGGCCCGCGTGCTGGCCGCGGGCGACGAGCCGGAGACCGTTCCGGCCATCCCCGCTCCGGGCACCAGCACGACCCCGACCCCGACCATCGACGGCACCGCCACGATCGTGGCGCCGCTCGCGCCCGCCGAGACGGCGACCGTGCAGGCGCCGCCCCCGGCCGAGGCCGCGCCTCCCAAGCCGATCCCGCTGCTCGACGAACGCACGGCCTACATGGTCGGCGCACACAAGCTCAAGCTCGGCATCCTGGCCTTCGAGTACGGAATCATTCAGCAGGTGTCGATCGGAACGGAGCCCCCGGCCTGGGCGCTGCGGGCGTTCACCAGCGTCCTCATCCCCAACCTCCACCTGAAGGTCCAGATCCTCGATCGGGATCCGGTGGCGGTGGCGGTCCAGGTCGCCGGCTACTACGGAGATGTCAGCCGCTCGAACTTCAACGGCAACCTGATCGACATCCCGCTCACGGCCTTCGTTTCGGTGAAGGTCCACCCGCAGGTCACGCTGCACGTGGAAGGGGCATACGTCTACGCGCGCGTGTTCGGCACAGGCGACATCACCAAGGCGGCGCTCGACGGCGCCACGGCGGTGCGCGCCGGCCAGCTCGGCCTCATGGTGCAGTACCGCGTGACGCGCATCTTCTCTCTGCTCGCCACCGGGCGTTATCAGGTCTGGAACTCCGACCTTCCGCTGAGCGGCAGCTCGATGACCGACCCTTACACGACGGCCACCTTGAGTGGGCAGTTCGTTCCGAGCGTGCAGCACCCTTGGCAGGCAATCGGGGGCGCCGCCTTTCTCTGGCACTACGTCCACCTCGTCGTTGGTGCGGGCTATGGCTACTACTTCGTTCCCGGCCTCGACATCCCGAACACGAAGAAGACATTCGTCCCCGACGCCTCGCTCGCGGTGGTGCTGTGAAGACCGGGCGCCGGGATCTCCTTTCGTTCGGCGCTGCGATCGCGCTGGCGGCGCTCGCGCTCGGTTGCGGGCCGGACACCGTCACGCTGCCGACCCCTCCGATGCAGGCGGAGACCGCGGCGCTGGTCATGACCTACCAGATGCCGACCGGAAACCTCGACACCAGCAACATCGATCAGGTTCGCAGCGACGCACAGGCCCGGCTCGACGAGCTGCACCTCGATTGGCTCCCCGATCTCCTCTCCGATGCGTTGACCCGGGTCCGGACCCGTCTCGACGCCGCCGGTCTCCCCGACGATCCGGAGAGCATGCCCGACCCGCGCAAGGGGCAGCTCACGGCGGTGGTGACGGTCACCCGGATCTGCGCGGGGTGGAGCGATCCGGCGGGTCCGCCCGACCAGGCCGCGAACGGCTCCGTGGAGGTGACCGCCATCGCCGACACCGGCAAGCTCAACCCGGAGATCTGGGGAACGGCGACCTCCTGCCTGGCGCGCTTCCCGCCCGCCGGCAGCACCGGCGCGGTCGCCTCGGCCACCTCCACCGTCGTGAACGCCACCCTCGACGGAACGCTGATCCTCTATTCCCTGGGGCCGTTGCCGCAGAACAGCTCGGACGCGCAGCTCCTGGTCACCTTCAGCGGATCGATCGGCGTCGGCGACAAGGTCGGCTCGGCCTCGTTCGACTTCGAGATCCAGAAGTCTCAGGTCAAGTTCAGGGTCCCCGTCGCGAGCGGCGGCGACGCGATCGTCACCGTCGGCACCACGCTCGGAATCCAGGGCGCGAACGCCGGCTTCTCCTGCGATCTGACGACCCTCACCTGCCAGCAGACGAGCTAGGCAGGGGGCGGGAGCCGGGTCACGGCTCACGGCTCACGGCTCACGGCTCACGGCTTGAAGGCGACCACGGTGTTGTCGGCCGCCACGAAGATCCGACCCTTGGCCGCGATGGGCACCGTGTAGCGGCGGGCGCCGGTGATCGGCGTGCCGCCTCCGGCGAAGATGGTGGCGCCGGTGTCCCCGTCGAAGCCCTGGAGGAGGTTGTTTCCTTCGGCGCCGACCGCCCACACGATCATGTCGGATTTGCCGTCGCTGGTGGTGACGATGGGCGATCCGCGGCCGCCGATGGTGGTGCACCAGGAGCCGCCGAAGGTGGGTGGAGAGCCGGGGATGAGCTTGAGCGTGGAGAGGTCGGTTCCTGCGTTGCCGCCCGTGCAGGTCTCGCCACCCGCCTGGAAGACGAGATAGGTCGCGGTGTCAGTCGCGTAGAGGGCGTGCGCGCCCGTGGGAACGGTCGAGGCCGCCAACTGCGTCGCCAGCGCCTCTGCGATGCCGCCCAGGTTGTTCGCGTCCTCCAGGTAGGCGGTCCCGCTCTTTCCGAGCGCGACGACCAGATGGGACGGCGTCGCGCCTGCCAGATCGAACACAATCGGGCCGACGCCGCTCATGTCCGAATCGTACCCGTCGAGCGCCTGCCAGATGGGCGGCGCCCAGTAAGCGGGCACGGTCGACAGCGGCAGCGAGGCCGAGAATTGAATGACCGCCTCGCCCCCCGCCCAGTCGGTGACGCCGAAGGTGTTGCCGGTCGTCGCATAGACGTTGCTGCCGTCGGAAGCGATCCCGCCCGGCTCCCAGATTCCCCCGCCCCTGCCGGAGGTGGCCCAGGCCTGAACGGTGGTCGGGTCGGCGATCGGGATGGCGACGACCCACCCATGGTAGTCGCCGCAGTCGCCCGCCAATCCTCCGAACGGCACGTAGAGGATGCCGTTGACGAGCGCGAGCGCGGCGCGCTGACCCTGGATGCTCGGCGTGAACACCGTCGATCCGTTGGTGACGGTGCTCGCCATGTCGACCGGCCACCCCGGTCTCACCGAGCCGTCGTCGATCGAGAGCGCGAAGATCTCGTACTCCTTGGTGTCTCCCAGGTCCGGTGTGGTCATCGCTCCAACAAAGACGGTCCGGGAGGCGAAATCGATCACCGGCGTGCTGGTGATGCCGAGCGGGTCGATGTTTCCGCACGGCATGGTGGCGAGAGGAACCGGCGTTCCCAGCGAGGTCTGCCAAACCTGCTGACCCGACGAGGCATCGAAGGCGTAGACGGTATCTGCCTCGGTCACCACGATGACGAGGTCGGTTCCGCCGGGACCGTTGTCCACGTAGAGAGGTTGGGCGTAGACCGCGCCGGTGAAGCTCACCGCGAAGCTGGTGTCGAGCTGGAGACCGGCCGCAGCGGCCTTGGTCAGCGAAGGCTGCAGATAGACGCCGTCTCGGTTCAGGTGGTTGTGATGCATGAGAACCGAGTCGCCCGGGGTGACCACGACTGTGGTTCCCCCGGTGCCGGTGGTTCCCCCTGCGCCTGCGGCTCCATCCGCGCCCGCGAGTCCATCCGCGCCCGCGGCTCCGTCCGCGCCTGCCGCTCCATCGGCGCCTGCGGCTCCGCTTGTGCCCGCCGCTCCGTTCGCGCCCGCAGCGCCGCTTGCGCCCGCCGCTCCGTTCGTGCCGGCGACTCCGGTTGTGCCCGCGGCTCCATTCGCGCCCCCGACTCCGTTCGCGCCCGCGGCTCCGCCGGCGCCGCCACCGCTCCCGCCGATCGCTTTGGCGCCGCCGTTTCCGCCGCCGCCTGTTCCCGCCATCCCATTGGTGCCAGCCCCGCCGCCGGCGCCGCCGTGTCCAGCGCCGCCGTCGGTCTTCGCAGGTCGATCGGCACCGCCGTCCGTTTTCGATGTGCCTCCGCTCGAACAGCCCGCGAGAGCACCGAGCGCCAGCGCCACCACCACCGAAGCGGATCTCCGAAATAAGCTCATGGGCGGGATAATAGCGCGACCAAGCGCTCTTGGTTCTTCGTCGGCGGAATTCCAGTGCACTGGAAGACGCTATCCATCGTTGTAACGAGGCCGACAGTCTTCAGTGCTCCCGAAGGCCAAAACCCTTGACGTTTGCGAAACGACGGTCGAGTTTCGAAACGGCGCGCTTGCCTTCACCGACGGCGCTTCTAGAGTGGGGAGGGGCAAGACCATGGTCGGTTGGTTGGGAAGAAGGGCTGAGCCGCGGGTCGGCTTTCGACGCGAGGTCCGCGTGATCTGGCCAGGCCAGGTCAGCAGCGTGGTCGCGCGCGCCGTCAACCTGTCGTCGACGGGGATTCTCGTCGACGCGCACACGCCCGAGCCGTGCCCGGTCGGATCCCCCATCGTCTGCGACGTCGCGCTGCCGCGCGGGCCGCTGCGGCTCCGCGGTCGCGTCGCGCACCACCGGATGTTGTCGCCCGCGAAGGTCGGGATGGGGATCGCGTTCACCGATCTGTCGCCGCACATGGTCGCCGAGCTGCGCGACGTGGTCGACGAGAGCGACGAGAAAGCCCAGCTCGTCAGGTTGCGCTTCGCGGGGAAGAGTCAGCTCGTCTGCACGCGCGCGCTGCCGACCGCCGAGGGCTTTCAGTTCACGTCGGCGCTGCCCTTCCTGCGCTCGGACACGGAGGTCGAGATCTCCCTCTCTCCCGACGCGAACCTCGCCACGAAGGGATGGGTCTCGTCGGTGGCGCTCGCTCCCGCGCAGGAGGACGGCATCCCGCGCCTGGTGATCGACATTCGCGCCGGTGAGAGCGCGGCGCCACGCCTCGCGCCCGACGCCGCGGTCTCGGGCGAAGTCGAGTCGCCTCTCGCGTCGCCGGACGTGGGGGCCGTGCCCGAGCGCGCCTGGGAGGCCTGGGATCTCAACGCGGCCAACGACGCGTCCGAGACCGACACGCGAGAGAATGCGGACGACGTCACCACGCCGGCGCACGACGACCCGGACAAGACGGAGATCATCCGCTTCAGCGATATCCAGCGCCCCGGCCGCCCGCGCGCCGCCGCCCGGGTCCGGACGATCGCGCTCACGGCCTCCGCGATCGCCGTGGCCGCTGTTGCCGTCGTGCTCGCCGTTCGGGTTCGGCTGCCGCGCGCCGCCGTCGGTCCAGCCGCGGCGCCGGTGATCGTCGTGCTGCCGCCGGCCCCGCCCGTCGTGGCTGTCGCGCCTGCGTCGCCTCCGGTGGTGGAGCCGCTCCCGACCGTCGCACCGATCGTCAAACCGATCCTCGCGGAGACCGCCGAACCGGCCGCGGAGCCGACCGCCGCCGCCGAACCGCCGCCGAGCGACGAGCCGCTCGGCACGTCGAACGAATTTGCGGTGGGCCTCACCGGCTCGCTGAAGGGCGCGCACAAGTACGCGCTTCACACGCCCGACGGCGTCGCCTTCAACCTTCCGAACGCGCAGGCCACCATGAAGGTGGGGACCTACCGCCCCGCCGTCAGGGGCCTGCGCGCCGTCTGGGTGCGCGATCTTCCCGGCGGCGGCACCCACCTCCGCTTCTTCTTCGCGAAGTCGCGTCCCGCTCCGGAGGTCCACCTCCACGCCGACGGCGTCCGCGTCGTCGCGCGCTGACCGTTACACGACGTCCACTGTGGCGCCGAGGTCCCCGTCGGCGTGGGTTCCGTTGATGGACAGGTCGATCGCCCCGCGGGACGGCACAACCTGTACGTTCCGGGCGATCTGTGGTCTTTTTGGAAAACCGTGAATACGCCCCCGGCCGCCCTCCTCGTCTTGACGCTCTCTGCGCTTCCGGCACTTCCCGCGAGCGCCGCGGAGGCTCCCGCTTCGATCCCGTACACCTGGAAGAGCGTTCAGATCGTCGGGGGCGGTTTCGTCGACGGGTTCGTGTTCCATCCGACGGCCAAGGACCTGGTGTACGCCCGCACCGACATCGGGGGTGCCTACCGGCGAGATCCGAAAACCCACCGCTGGATCCCGCTGCTCGACTGGGTCCCCTATGCCGACCTGAATCTCATGGGCGTGGAGAGCATCGCCCTGGATCCCTCGGATCCCAGCAAGGTCTATCTGGCCGCCGGGACGTACACGGCGCCCGAGATCCCCGACGGAGCGATCCTGCGCTCCTCGGATCAGGGCCAGACGTGGGAGCGCACGAACGTCCCCATCAAGTTCGGGGGCAATGAAGCGGGGCGCGGCAACGGCGAGCGGATGGCCGTCGATCCCAACGACGGCCGCGTGCTGTTCCTCGGCACGCGCAAGAGTGGCCTGTGGAAGAGCGCCGACGGCGCGGTGACCTGGGCCAAGGTGGCGAGCTTCCCCAGCGACGTGCTGCAGCTCTCCGCCGAGGAGGCCAAGCTGCCGGCCTGGAGCGGTGCGGGGCGAAGCAGCATCGTCTTCGTGGTCTTCGATCCGACGAGCGGCACCATGGGGAAAGCCAGCCGGACGCTCTTCGTGGGCGTGTCGGTCATGGGCAAGCCCGGCCTCTTCCGCAGCGACGACGCGGGCGTCACCTGGAAGCTCGTTCCGGGGCAGCCGACCAGGTACCGCCCCAACCACGCGGTCCTGGCCTCCGACGGGAATCTCTTCGTCAGCTACGGGACCGATCCTGGCCCGATGCCGATGGTGGACGGCGCGGTCTGGAAGCTGGATACGCGCAGCGGCGCCTGGACCGACGTCACCCCCGACAAGCCGGACGCGCAACGCAAGTTCGGATACGGCGCTGTCTCCGTCGACGCGCGCAACCCGAAGGTCGTCATCGCCAGCTCCTTCTATCGTCCGAAGGGCGAAGACGTCTTTCGCAGCACCGACGGCGGCGCCACCTGGAAGGCGGTCTTTGCCAGCGGCGGCGTCTACGACTACGCGCTCGCCCCCTACGTCAAGGACACGGACATCCACTGGCTGTTCGACATCGAGCTCGATCCTTCCAATTCGGAGCACGCGATGTTCACCACCGGCTACGGCGGCTGGGAGACGTACGACCTCGGCAACCTCGACAAGAACCTCCCCACCCACTGGTCGGTGATGAGCCCGGGGATCGAGGAGACGGTGGCGCTGGCGCTCTACAGCCCCACCAAGGGTGCGCCGCTGGTCACCGCCATCGGCGACTACTCGGGGTTCGTGCATCGGGAGCTCGACAGGCCCGCGCCCGAGGGCAATCCCAAGCCGCCGTTTCTAGGGAACACCAAGGACGTCAGCGGCGCTCCGCTGAACCCGAACGTCATCGTGCGCGTCGGCCACGCGCGCAAGGAGGGCGCGAACCTCGGGTACTCGCTGGACGGCGGGAAGACCTGGCGGGAGCCCGCGTCGCTCCCCGATCCCAAGGCCAACGAAGGGGACATCGCGGTCTCCGCCGACGGCGCGACCTGGGTCTGGACGCCGCGCGAGGAGGTCCCGTCCGTCACGTCCGACAGGGGCGCGAGCTGGACCGCCTGCGCGGGGTTGCCGAAGGAGACCCGCGTGGTCGCCGATCGCGTGAACTCCAGGCGCTTCTACGCGATGGCGCTCTTCGACGGGAAGCTGTTCGAGAGCGTCGACGGCGCGGCCCACTTCACGGCGCGGCCGCTGGTCCTGCCGGACGGGCTGCCGAAGCGGGCCGGCGGCGGCAAGGACAACCGCACCGATCGCGGCGACGACCGCGGGGGCCAGGATCGCCTCTACACGACGCCGGGGCGGCAAGGCGATCTCTGGTTGGCCTCCTTCGATGGCCTCTACCATTCGGCCGCGGCCGGGAAGGACTTCGTTCGTCTGCCCGCCGTGGAGCAGATCCACGCCTTCGGCTTTGGCAAGGCGGCGCCCCACGCCAAGCTCTCCGCGCTCTACCTCGTGGGAACGGTGTCAGGGCAGCGGGGGTTCTTCCGGTCGACGGACGGCGGCGCGACCTGGCGGCGCATCAACGACGCCCAGCACCAGTGGGGGTTGGTCCTGCAGATCACCGGCGATCCGAAGAAGTTCGGTCGGGTCTACGTCGGCACGCACGGCCGCGGAACGTTCTACGGCGATCCCCAGGCGCGATAGCGGCGATGACACCTCGTCTCTGTCTGCGCTCACGCGTCGCGCGCGTGGTTCTGGCGGCGGCGCTCGCGCTCGCGTTCGTCTCCTTCGCCGCCGCCGCCGACACGCCGCGCATCACCGGCTATCGCAACCCCGTGCTGTCCGGCGTCTTCCCCGACCCCAGCGTCGTGCGCGTCGGCGAGTGGTTCTACCTCGTGAACAGCTCGTTCGAGATGTTTCCGGGCGTGCCGATCCACCGCAGCCGCGACCTCGTGCACTGGGAGTCGCTCGGGTACGTGCTGACGCGCGATTCGCAGCTGCCGCTCGCGGCCGCCGGGCCGTCGGGTGGGATCTTCGCGCCCACCATCCGCCACCACGCCGGCACCTACTACATGATCACGACCAACGTCTCGCACGGCGGGACGTTCTTCGTCACCGCCAAGGATCCGGCGGGGCCCTGGTCGGAGCCGAGCTGGATCACCGGGCCGGGCGGGATCGATCCGAGTCTCTTCTTCGACGACGACGGCAAGGTCTACCTGACCTCGACCGGCAGCGCGCCGGGCATTTACCAGGCGCAGATCGACGTCACGTCGGGCAAGCAGCTGACCCCGCCGCGCGTCGTCTGGAAAGGGACGGGCGGCCGCTATCCGGAGGGGCCGCACCTCTACAAGATCGCCGGGCGCTACTACCTCATGATCTCCGAGGGGGGGACGGAGTACGGCCACATGGTGACGATCTCGCGCGCGGCGTCGCCCTGGGGGCCCTTCGAGGCGTGCCCCCGCAACCCGATCCTCACCCACCGCGACACGCCGCTCAGCCAGCCGATCCAGGCGACCGGACATGCCGATCTGGTGGAGGACGCCGAAGGGAACTGGTGGATGGTGTTCCTCGGCATCCGGCCGCAAGGGGGCTACTACTGGCATCACCTCGGGCGCGAGACGTTCCTGGCGCCGGTGCGGTGGGACGCGCAGGGCTGGCCGGTGGTCAACGAGGGCAAGCCGATCGCGCTCGACATGCACGTGCGCGGGCTGCCCGAGCAGGCAGCTCCCGCGGTGCCCGCGCGCGACGATTTCGACAGTCCCCTGGGCACGGCCTGGAACTTCCTGCGCAACCCCGTGCGCGCGAGCTATTCGACCGCCGAGCGGCGTGGCTGGCTGACCCTCCATGGTACGGCGGTGCCGCTCGACCAGCACGACGGCGTTTCGCCGACCTTCGTCGGCCGCCCGCAGAGATCTGCGCGCGCGCATCGCGACGCGCATCGACTTCACGCCGGGGCGCGAGGGCGAGGAGGCGGGGCTGGTCCTTTATCGGGAGCCGCGACACCGCTTCGAGCTCGGCGTGCGCCGCAACAGCGCCGGCGGCCGCGAGGTGTTCGTGCGGCAGACCGTCGGCGCGTACGTCTCTACGGTGACCGCGAACGCGCCGGCGCCGGGAAATGCGCCGCTGATCTTGCAGATCGCGGCGGAGCCGACCCGCTACACGTTCGCGTGGGGAGCCTCCGCGGATCACCTGCAGCTCCTCGGGAACGCCGAGACGCGCCTCCTGTCGACCGAGGTCACGGGGGGCTTCATCGGGACGTACGTGGGCCTGTACGCTCTGGCGCCGAGCGGCACCCCCCCTCCGCGCCCGCCGCGTTCGACTGGTTCGACTACGAAAAGCACGAATGAAACCGCAATCAAACGAGACCACCATGCGCAAGCCACGCGAGTCACGCACCAACTCTTTGATCTTGGCCGGGCTTCTTTGCGCCATTCCGGCGCTCGGCTGTCTCAGGCCGCCGCCGCTCAACCCGTCGGACGCGGTCTCCGCGCGAGGCGCGACGCCGCCGGCGCTGGAGAAGATGACGGAGGTGGACGCCTGGGCGGCCGTCCCGTTGATGACCCCCGGCACCAACATCGGCAACACGCTGGACAACACCACCACCTGGGAGGTCGGCTGGGGGAATCCGCCCGTCACAAAAGAGTTCGTGCAGAGCCTGGCCCACCTCGGCTTCAAGACCGTTCGCCTGCCGGTGGCCTGGGACACCTACGCGATCGACGGTCACATTCAGCCGGAAAAGCTCAACCGCGTCCGCGAGGTCGTCGACTGGATCACCGGCGCCGGCATGTTCTGCGTCCTCAACATCCACTGGGACGGCGGCTGGATCGACTCGGACAAGAAGGAGATGTTCCCCAAGACGTTCGCCACCTTCAGCGCCGACGCCGAGAAGAAGTTTCGGTCGTACTGGGAGCAGATCTCGAGCTTCTTCAACGGCAAGAACGAGAAGCTGATCTTCGAGGCGCTCAACGAGGAGACGAACTTCAGCAACGAGGGCTCGGAGCAGAAGGCCTACGCCACGCTCACCCGCGTGAACCAGCTGTTCATCGACACCGTGCGGAAGACCGGGGGCAACAACGCCAAGCGGCTGCTGATCGTCATCGGCTACAGCACCGACATCAAGAAGACCTGCGAGCGGGCGTATGCGCTGCCGAAGGACACCATCCCCGGCCGGCTCTTCATCTCGGTGCACTACTACACGCCGTATACGTTTTGCGGCCTGAACGAAGACGCGGACTGGGGGAAGATGAAGCCGACCTGGGGCGGCCCCGGCGACGTCAACGAGCTGGAGCAGCTGTTCGACGCGATGAAGGGCTTCTGCACCCGCAACGACATCCCGGCCTTCATCGGAGAGTTCGGTGTGACGACCACCAAGGAGTCCGCCTCGCGCGTTCGTTGGATGTCGGCGGTGATGAACGCGTCGGTGTCGCGGCGAATGGTTCCGGTGCTCTGGGACACCGGGACCGAGGTCTCCCGGCACGAGCCGTACGCGGCCAGCCCCGATCTCGTTCAGACGCTGAAGAACCTCGCGCCGCCGCCCCCGCCCGAGCCCGCGCCGACGGTGTCGGTTCCGGATGCGGCGCCGCCGGCGCCGGCCCCGACCAAGTGACGCGAGCTACGGCGACAGCGTCAACGAGCCGGCATCGAGCGCGATCTCGTAGTAGCCGTGACCGTCCCAGGGGAGCGGCTGGCCGCGCTGGGAGAGCGTGCCGCCGTCGACCCTGACGCGCAGTAACTTCCCCGGCGGAAAGTGCGCCGGCAGCGTCCAGGTCCAGGTCGACGTCGGCAGCGGTGCCTGACCCGTCGTCGTGGGAGTCACCAAGGAGAGGACCTTCTGGCCCCGCCAGTACGCGCCCACGTTGGCCATCGAATCGAGCCAGACATCACCCAGAGCTTTGGCGTGGCCGATGCTGCCCGTGATGGCGCCGATGTCGACGGTGGCGAACCAGGCGGAGGAGGTCGGGGCGATGCTGTGAAGGAGCATGATGACCCACTGCCCGGCGGCGCGCGCGTCGTCGACGGTGGCGTTGAACTCGGCGACGCCGTCGTTCTCGGCCGGCCCCCACATGGGAAGCGCCAGCGGATCGCTGTCGTCGTTGGGAGCGACGGTGCCGCCGGTCGCGCTGCGGCCGAGAAAGAAGCGCTCGCCGACGGCGGAGGCGAAGCCCGCGTCGCCGAAGGGTGAAGCCGCGGTCCAGACCTGCGGCACGCCGAGCTTCGATCTGATGAACACCGTGCAATCGTCGAGCTCCGCGGCCGCGCTCGCGCCGGGGCAGGCGGCCCGGCGATCGACGCCGTGGAGCGTACCGTCGGGATCCGCGTGGCAATGGTGCGCGGTGTGATTGCCGATCTCGTGGCCGTCGTGCGCCGCCTGGGCGAAGGTCGAGACGAAGCCGGTCTCCCAGGTCGCGCTCGCCGAGTTCACGAAGAAGGTGAGGCGTACGCCCGTCGCCTGCAGCTCGGCGTAGTGTTCAATCTGCGACGGCTGGCCGTCGTCGAAGGTGTAGCTGACGGCGGATTTGAAACCGGCCCAGTCGAGAACCTTCAGGTTGCTCGGCGCACCGGAGGGTCGCGGAAGGTTCGCGGGGCCCGGCGGCGTGGGCAACCCGACGACGCGGGAGGCTGTCGGCGCCGGCGTGACCGCGGGGCTCGCCGCCTGCGCACCGCCGTCGACGCGGACACCACAGCCGCAGGTTGTGGCGCAGGCGGAAACGCCGACCAACGCCAGCGACGCGCCCGCCACGAGCAACGTCGCAGGGACCGCGGACAGACAGGGTTTGGCGAATTCCACCTATCCGTATCTGTAGTATAGCGATGCGGTGAAGCTCAACTCTTTTGGTCCGCTTCTCGCCGGTTGGCTGGCGACCGCGTCGGTCGCATTCCTTTGCGAAGGCTCGACGGCCCACGCCGCGGTCACCCCCAATCCGCTCTTCGCCGAGCACGCGGTCCTGCAGCAAGGCGCGAAGGTTCCCGTCTGGGGCACGGCGGCTCCCGGTGAAGCGGTCACGGTGGAGATCGCCAAACAGTCTGTCTCCGTCACGGCGGGAGCCGACGGCAGGTGGATGGCGCAGCTGGCTCCCCTGAAGGCGGGCGGCCCCTTCACGCTCACGATTTCGGGCACGAACAAGATCGTCCTCGGCGACATTCTCGTCGGCGAGGTCTGGGTGGCCGGCGGCCAGTCGAACATGGAGCGGCAGCTCGGCCTGCGCGTCGGACAGCAACCGATCGACAACTGGGAAAAGGAAGTCGCCGCCGCCGACCACCCGCAGCTCCGGCAGTTCGGCGTCGCGCAGGAGAAGTCGCTCACGCCGCTCTCCACGGTCAAGGGCCAGTGGAACGTCTGCACGCCCGAGGCGGTGAAGGACTTCACGGCGGTCGGCTACTTCTTCGGGCGAGATCTCGAGAAGGCACGCCATGTTCCGGTCGGGATCATTCACGCCTCGTGGGGAGGCACGCCGGCCGAGGCGTGGACCAGCGAAGCGGGCTTGCGTCCGTTGCCGGACTTCGCCGAGACCTCCGGGCAATTGAAGATGTTGATCGCGGATCCGGCCGCCGCGCGCCGCCAGTACGAGGCGCGGCTCGAGACCTGGTTCCTCGCCAACGACACCGGCTCCGCGGAGGGCCACTCGTGGCGCGATCCCGCGCTCGACGCAGGCAGCTGGAAGACGATGACGCTGCCGACGCTCTGGGAGGATGCCGGCGAGCCCGACCTCAACGGCGTCGTCTGGTTCCGCAAGACCTTCGAGCTTTCGCCCAGCGCCGCGGCGGCCGTCGCGGAATTGCAGCTGGGGATGGTGGACGACATCGACACCACCTGGGTCAACGGCGTGAAGGTCGGCGCCACCTTCGGCTACAACGTCGTGCGGAAATATGACCTCCCTCCCGGCGTGCTCAAGCCCGGACACAACGTCGTCGTCGTGCGCGTGCTCGACACCGGCGGCGGCGGCGGAATCTGGGGCGACCAGAAGGTCCAGCTCGTGTTCAAGGGCAAGTCTCCGGCCGAAGAGCTGCGCACGGCCTCGCTCGGTCCCGCTCCGGCGCAGACGGCGCAGCCGTCCGTCGACCTGTCGGGTCCGTGGCGGTACCGGATCGGGATGCATCTGGAGGACGCCCCGCCGCCGCCGATGGGCGTCACCGGCGACGTCATGACACCGACGGTCCTCTACAACGGGATGATCGCGCCGCTGCTCCCCTACGCCATTCGCGGCGTGATCTGGTATCAGGGCGAGGCCAATTTGAGGCGCGAACGGCAATACCGCTCGCTGTTTCCCGCCACCATCGCCGACTGGCGAAAGGCGTGGGGGACCGACCTTCCGTTCCTCTTCGTCCAGATCGCGCCTTTCCGCGAGATGACCCCCGAGCTCCGCGAAGCCCAGCTCCTGACCTGGCAGCACACGCCCAACACGGCGATGGTCGTGACGACCGATTGCGGCGACGCGAACGACATCCATCCCCCGCACAAGCAGGTGGTCGGTGCGCGCCTGGCCCTGGCGGCCCGCGCGCTGGCCTACGGCGAAAAGCTCGAATACTCCGGCCCCATCTTTGACGCGATCAAGGTAAAGGGCGCCAAGGCCACGCTGACCTTCACGCACGCGGGCGGCGGCCTGGTCGCCAAAGGTGGCCCGCTCAAGGGCTTCGCGGTCGCGGGCACCGACGGCGCGTTTCATCCGGCCCGCGCCGAGCTCCGCGGCAAGACCGTGGTGGTGACGAGCGGAGCGGTATCGGCCCCGGTGGCCGTCCGCTACGGCTGGGCCAACGTGCCGGAAGGCAATCTCTTCAACAAAGCCGGCCTCCCCGCCTCGCCATTCCGCACGGACACGAACTGAGCCGGCCGTCGTCGCATGAAGGCGCTGGGCCCTAGTACGTCCCCAGCGTCACGCGGAGGACCACGGGGTCGGAGGTGAAGTTGAGGCCCCAGTCGGTCTGGTCGCCGTTCCAGAGGCGCCGGAACTTGAACTTGCCGTTCTCGTAGGTCCCCTCCTCGACGCGCACGTAGTCGCGCTGCTTCTTCGAGGCGGCGGCGGTCGTCTGGAAATCGAGGCGGCAATGAAAGCCCGCCACCAGGAACTGATTGTCGGCGAGCTGGGCGACGAAGGCGCCGCCGACGGGCTCGGGGTTCCCGGGCGGGTTGTTCGCCGAATCCGAATTGCGGCAGGCCATAGGAGACGTTGACCTTCCAGGCGCCGATCTCCAGGCTCTGCGCGGGCGTCCCTTTCTTCTCGGCGACGCCATGAACCTTCCCCTCGAAGCCGAGCTGGGCGAGCTCGCGCATCATCGGGCCGACCAGCTGGTAGTTGAGCGCGAACGGCGCCAGCGCCTCCTCGTTCATCTTCTTCGCGCCCAGCGGAAAGTTCGCGTACTTCGTGAAGTCGATCCCGAACGGGGAGAATCCGAGCGCCCCGTGGCCGAGCGCGAGGAAGAAGAAGCGCGCGTAGGCCGGGGCGTTCGAGATCTCGGGGATGAGGAGCGGGTTGTCCGGGCGCCGGTAGAGCTCCATCACCCTGTCGACCTTGGCGTAGTCGTCCATGTAGATGTCGGGCGCGAGGAGATCGAGCGCCGGCGCGGCCGCCTTCCAGATCGGCAGCACGTCGTCGGTCGGACCGCCGCTCTCCCAGTTGACCGTCGGTCCCGGCGCGATCGGATCACGGAGCGCGGCGTTCGCGTAGAGCGGCAGCGGATACTCGGCCTTGCCGGCGGCCGCCACCTCGCCGACGTAGCGGGCCACCGCCCAGGCGTGGAAGAACTCGTCGGCGTTTTTGCCGAACGCCTCTTTCCAGGCGACGTTCCCACCGCTTGGACCTGCCGGCTTCTTCCCCATGGCGGCCAGGATCGGCGCCGGCACCGGAGCGTCGAAGGCCTTCACCGCGGCCGGCGAGTAGTCGCGGACGGCGCCCCAGGTCCCCGATTCGTTCTCGACCTGCACCAGGATCACCGTGTGCTGCGGATCGGTCTTCTTGAGGTGGCGCATCAGCGTCGCGAAGGCGTGCTTGTCGGCCTCCAGCATTCCGGTGGAAAACGGCGAGATCGATCCGAGCGGGCGCCCGTCGGCGGTGAGCATCCGCGCGAACCGCTGGGGATCCTGCTTGAGCCAGAGCGGCACGTAGGCTGGCCCGTTGTTCTTCCAGGTCGCGAACCAGAGCAGCACCAGCCGCACGCCGTTCTTGCGCGACTGTGTCACCAGCGTGTCGACCACCGTGTAGTCGAACGCGCCGGGCCTGGGCTCGAACTGCTCCCAGTAGACCGGCATCTCCACGGTGTTGGCGTGGATCGCCTTGATGGCGGGCCAGACCTCGGGCAGCACGGCCGGCCAGGCGCTCGAGTTGTTCACCTGCGCCCCCAGCATCAGAAACGGCGCGCCGTCGACGAGCAGCGCGTAGCGGCCGTCCTTCTGAACGAGGCGCGGCATCGTGGACCTGGCGGCGCTCGCGGCCTTCGGAGCGTCGGCGGCACGCGCACCGGCGGTGCCGGCGAGCAGAGCGCCCAAGGTGAGGAAGCAGATCCGGGCTGTGCGCATGGTGGAGTCTCCTAGGGACGGGCCCCGACGGTGAGCTCGGTGATCGCGGGGGTGCCGTTGGCGGCGCGGATCTCGAAGCGAACATAGCGCGCCGGCGTCGGGCCGAAGGTGGCGACCTTCATCCGGCCGTCCGGCGGCCACGTTCCCACGGTCGCCTCGGCGAACGTCTTGCCGTCGGTGCTGGTGAGGATCCGGTACGCCGTGACGTTGCCGTCCTTGCTGCTCGCTTCATGGTGATACCGCGGCACCGAGCCGAGCCACCCGACGTCGGGCTGCACGCGTCCGAGATCCAGCGTGAGCGCCTGCGGCAGCGCGCCGGTCGGCTGCCACATGCTGATGAAGTCGGTGTCGTTCTTGCCGTCGATCGCCGCATCGGCGTCGCCGCTGGTGGCGGTCGCCGCCACGGGCGTGTAGGGGCGCTCGTTCTGCGGCGGCTGCGGGGGCAGGGGCGGGCGCGCGAGGTTCGGCGTCCAGGTCGCGCCCACGTCGCGCAGCAGCTCGACGATCGCGGCGGGGAGCTTGCCGTCGCGGTTGGGCGGGCAGTTGAGCAGGAAGTTGGTCCACTTGGGCTCCAGGTCCTGCAGGTGCTTGGTGACGATCTCCGGCACCGTCATGAGGCCGCCGACGTCGGGCGCCCAGAACCAGTCGTTGCCGCCGGTGGCGTTCACCTTCTGTTCCTGCTGCGCCGGATAGGTGTTGCCGGCGGGCGACCAGCCGCCGCGCGGCTCCTCGAAGTTGACGATGTCCATGTCCCAGGGGTCGGCGAGGTGCGCGTGATCGGTCAGCAGGCAGTTCGGCTGCAGCGACTTCACCAGGCCGCGGATCTCCTGGTAGGCGACGGCGTTGTGGCCCATCTGCCAGGACCAGCCATCGATGATCAGGATGGGGATCGGGCCGTAGTTGGTGAGCAGCTCGGTGAGCTGCGTCTTGACGTACGCCAGCTTGGCGGGCGTGAGCTGTCCGGCGCTGACGTCCTCGGTGGTGTCCCAGATCGAGTAGTAGAGGCCGGGCAGAAGGCCGCGGCTGCGGAACGCGTCGACGTACTCGCGCACGACGTCCCCCTTGCCGTTGCGCCAGGGGATGTGACCGACGTTGAAGTCGCTGGCGCGGCTGGGCCAGAGCGCGAAGCCGTCGTGGTGGTGCGTGGTGAGCACGGCGTACTTCATCTTGCGCCGCGACCGCGGCGTCGGCCCACTGGCCGGGATCGAGACCGGTCGGGTTGAACTGCTTGATGTCGAGGTTCGGCTTCGACCACGCGCCGGTGTACGTGAGGATCCCGAAGTGAAGGAACATGCCGAAGCGCAGGTCGACGAAGTCGCGCTGCAGCTCTTCGAGCGGTTTCGCCGAGCTCGCGCGGGCGCTGGTGCCGGGGGCGGGCACGGGCTCGCGATGGGCGCAGCCGGCGGGGGACGACGCGGCCAACGAGACCAAAACGGGCGCCAGCATCATTAAAAGGGCGCGGCGGCGCATGCGGGCGACAGTGTACCCCCGCTTTGCCGCGTTGCGCGCGTGGAATATGTGGAAGTTGAGCTAGCCACGCCCACCTCCCCGTGGAAATATCGCGGCCCTTCTATCGCCGTCTTCGTGGAGGTCGCCCGCCATGCGCATCGCCAGGTTCCTCATGCTGTTCATTGCCAGCGCCGTACAGGCGGCCCCGCACGGAGCGGCTCTCGGTGACTCGGTCCCCCCGCGCGGCAACATCGAACGGGTGTCGGACGGCATCATCGTTCACGTCGGCGACGGTCTGCTGAAGCTGGAGGTCTGCGCGGCCGACGTGGTCCGCGTCGCCTACGCCAAGGACAAGTCCTTCTTCACGCGCAAGAGCCTGGCGGCGGCGCCGAAGCGCTGCGACGGCGCGAAGTGGGATGTGACCCAGGAGGCCGGCACGGCGACGCTCGCCACCGCAAAGCTCCGCGCGCGCGTCGACCTCGGCACTGGCCGGGTGTCGTTCCTCGACGCGACCGGCGCGCCGATCCTCGAAGAGAAAGAGGGCGGCCGCACCGTCATGCCGGCGATCGTGATGGGCGAGAACACGCAACACGTGCGACAGGAGTGGATCTCGCAAGCCGACGAGGCGCTCTACGGGCTTGGCGAGAACCAGCTCGGGCTCCTCAATCTGAAAGGGTACGACCTCGATCTCTGGCAGCACAACGGCACGCTGGTCGTCCCCTTCCTGGTGTCGAGCCGCGGTTGGGGCATCCTCTGGGACAACACCTCGTTCACGCGCTTCGGCGATCTGCGCGAGCTCGCCCCGATCCCGGCCGAGCGCCTCTTCGACGTCCACGGCAAGCGCGGCGGCCTCACCGGGTCGTACTACAGCGGCGCCGACTTCAAGCACCTGGTCGGCGAGCGCGTCGACCGCGTCATCGACATCGCGCTCTCCAGCAAGGAGAAAAAGCCGAACAGTCTCATCTATCCGGCCCCTCCGGGCTTGGCGGGGCTGCCCGAGGGGAACGCCAGCGTGCGCTGGGCCGGCGAGGTCGAGGCCGACGTCACGGGCGACTACACGTTCCAGACGTTTTCCAACAGCGGCATCAAGCTCTGGATCGACGATCGGCTGGTCATCAACCACTGGCGGCAGGGGTGGCTGCCCTGGAAGGAGGTGGCCAAGGTGCGGCTCGAGGGCAAGCGCCGCCACAAGCTCCGGCTGGAGTGGAGCAAGGACCAGAACATGGAGACGGTGCAATTGCTCTGGAAGCCACCGGCTCCCGCGGCAACTTCGCCGTCGACCTCGCTCTGGTCGGAGGTCGGCGACGGCATCGACTACACCTTCGTCTACGGTCCCGACCTGGACAGGGTCGTCGCCGGTTACCGCCGCATCACCGGGCAGGCGCCGATGATCCCGCGCTGGGCGCTGGGGCTCTGGCAGAGCCGGCAGCGCTACGAGACGTCGAAGCAGAGCCTCGACGTCGTCGACGGGTTTCGCGCGCGCGGCATCCCCTTCGACAACATCGTGCAGGACTGGTTCTACTGGAAGGAGGACAGCTGGGGGTCGCAGGCCTTCGATCCGGCCCGCTTTCCTGATCCGGACAAGTGGGTCCGCGACATTCACGCCAGGCATGCGCGGGTGATGATCTCGGTGTGGGGGAAGTACTACCCCGGCACGAAGAACTTCGAGGCGATGCGCGCGCAGGGATTCCTCTACCACCTGAACCTGGCCGAGGGGCTGCGCGACTGGGTGGGCGACGGCGGGTATCCGTACACCTTCTACGACGCGTTCAACCCGGCGGCGGGCAAGCTCTTCTGGTCGCAGATGAACACGGGGATCTTCGGCAAGCACTTCGACGCCTGGTGGCTCGACGCGCCGGAGCCGGACCTCTTGCCGACGCCGACGCTCGACGGGCAACGGACCCACATGAACCCGACGGCGCTCGGCTCGGGGGCGCGCATGTTGAACGCGTATTCGCTGGTCAACAGCAAGACGGTCTACGAGGGACAGCGGTCGGTGGCGCCGGACCAACGCGTCTTCATCCTCACGCGCTCGGCGTTCGCCGGGCAGCAGCACTACGGCGCGGCGGTCTGGTCGGGCGACATCACCTCGACCTGGACGGCGTTGCGCGCGCAGATCCCGGCGGGGCTCGGTCTGTCGGTCTCGGGCGTTCCCTACTGGAGCATGGACATCGGAGGCTTCTCCGTCCCGGCGCGCTTCTCGGTGGAACACCCGACGGCGGCAGACACCGAGGAGTGGCGCGAGCTGAACGTCCGCTGGTTCCAGTTCGGCACCTTCGTGCCGTTGCTGCGCGTGCACGGCGAAGCGCCCAAGCGCGAGATGTGGGAGCTGGGCGGCGAATCGAGCCCCGCCTACAAGACGGAGCTGAAGTTCGACCGGCTCCGCTACCGCCTGCTCCCGTACCTCTATTCGCTCGCCGGTGGCGTCACCCAAGACGGCGGAACGATCATGCGGCCGCTGGTGATGGACTTCCGCGGCGACGCCAAGGCGCACGACGTGAGCGACGAGTACATGTTCGGCCCCGCGTTCCTGGTCAGCCCGGTGACGACCTACAAGGCGCGCAGCCGGTCCGTGTATTTGCCGCGCGCGGCTGGTTGG
The DNA here is from genome assembly GCA_963819375.1 of uncultured Pseudomonadota bacterium. GTDB lineage: Bacteria > Myxococcota_A > Polyangia > Fen-1088 > Fen-1088 > JADGRB01. The sequence continues at coordinate 460,474 of CAWFVU010000004.1, forward strand.
TACGACTTCTGGAGCGGGGCGAGCGCGGCTGGGGGGAAGGCGATCGACGTGGCAGCGCCGTACGACTCGATGCCGGTCCACATCCGGGCCGGCTCGATCATCCCAACCGGCCCCGAGATCCAGTACACGGGCGAAAAGCCGGCCGACCCGATCGTGCTGTGGGTCTACGCCGGCGCCGACGGCGACTTCACCTTGTATGAAGACGACGGTCTGACCTACGGCTACGAGAAGGGCGCTTCGGCGCGCATCCCGCTCCACTGGGACGACGCCAGGCAGACGCTCACGGTCGGCAAACGCGAAGGTACGTTCCCGGGCATGGCTAAGGAACGAACGTTCGACGTGGTGGTCGTCTCAAAAGCGAAACCGGTCGGCTTCTCGTTCGCCCCCAAGGCCGACAAGTCCGTCCGCTACTCGGGCGCCGCAATCGACGTGAAGCTGTAGCGCCTGGGACCGCGTCACAGATGTTATTCGGGTATTAGACAGACCGAAGATCAGGGCGACGATCCTGGTCCGAATCTCGAATCCCGCGGCTTCCAGCCGACTTGCACTGCCGCGCGGCGTCCGAGTCGCGGCGATCGGCCGCTTGCCGAAATAATTAGGCAGCGAGAGACTGCTGGTTAATACAAAGTTGGACGGACTGATGAATCGTGAGCGCCCCGCTCGCCTTTTGTTTTCGATCGCGCTGGCCACTGCTTGTGGCTGCACCGGCGCTTTCTGGGGGGAGCCTTCCGGTCCGCGCTATCCAAATGCAGCATGGGACGCAGGTATCCAAGGAGACGTGATCCTGGAGAGGTGCCCTGGCTCGACACGGGTCATGTCAGGCGCACCAGAGTTGGCATCGGCGGTCTCAGATGCGACGCGACAATTGGCTCCATCATCCGAATGCGAGCAGGTGCGCTTTGCCTTTCGCAGGTCTCCGAGTGCCGCGGAGATCCTCGATCTAACGGGCCAGAAGGGCACGGTTCTTGTCACCCGTGGGTTCGAGAGAGCGTGGCGCTTGAACTGTCCGTCAGATCGCCGTTTTCGCAGGCTATGACTCCCGGCAAGTCAGTCGCCGTTCTTACGATTGACCAGTTCGGTCATGTCACCGGGTTGGTGCTCCGGCAGTCTGTGGGTGGTGTGAATGAGGATCGGTGGATCGCCCGTCTCAAAGAGTGTGCCTTTTCTCCGGCGTCGCTCGATGGGAAAGCTGTGCCCAGCCACTGGGTCGCTGCGGTGGTGTGGAGTCCGGAGCCCTAGCCGCGGGCTCGCCCAACGTGTTGCATGGCCGTCCAACCGCGCGTTGCAGCGGACGGCGCTTGCGCACCGCCGCTGAACGCGTGATCGTTGGGCAGACAGAGTTCGGATGATGACGACCACTCCTACGGAGCCGCGCGCGAACCTCATCGCCATCTTCTGCAGTCTCCTCGCCGGTGGTTGTGCAGCGTTCTGGATCATTCAGATCATCCGTGGACAAGTTTCCGTCGACCACGACGCGCCTCTCGCCATAGTCATTTCCTGTTTCGTACTGTTCGCGCTGTGGTTCCCCTTAGTGAGGTGGCGGGCAAGGACAAGGTCGGTCGGTTTCTTCGCGAGCTCGATGCTCCTTTGGGACGGCGCTTCGCGGTTCGTCCACACCCCACACGGCAAACAGGATCTTGGCCTTGCAGGCCTTGTCACGTTCGCCGCCGCCATCGTGCTGGTCGTTGCGGCCACGGCATTCTCCCTTCACCGAACGGCTGCCCAACCCGGCGTTGAACCTGACGGGCTTCGGCCCGCGGGTTAACGCCATAACGTTGGGCAGACCGAGCTGGCGCGCATTCGCGGCATCGCGAGCGGGTAGCTCTCGGGGGAGGTCCGCATCAACTCTTCGCCTGACAGCGATGTCGCGTTCCCGGCTTGCGGATGGCGTCGGGTCCCGAAACCGTGCGAGGTTTTGGGGCCTTAGCCGGGCATACGACTTGCTAGACTTGTCGGTTCATGCGGACGGTGGCGCTGCCTGCCGCGGCGGCTGGGGCGGCGTCGGGAGACTTTGAAGATGTGGGAAATGGTCCGATCTTCTGGGCCGCGCTTGTGTGATCTTACAGTCGAGGTGGCGATGAAGCGGATGTTCTTACTGTCAGCCTTGGTGTCGCTGGCCGCCTGCGGTGGCAGCCCGCTCATGCCACCGCCAAACGGTGTGGACGCTGAGTCGGGGTGCGTACCCGGACGCTCGGTCGAGTGCGTAGGGCCCGGCGGCTGTGTGTCGAATCAGGTTTGCAATGCGGATGGCCGCTCGTTCGGTCCCTGCGTCTGTGCATCTCCCGCAGATGACGCCGGAACCGTTGGCGTGAGCCCGGGCGACAGCGGCGGGGATGATGCGGGCGCATTTTCTTCGACGCGTGTCGCCTCCGCTCTTGCGCAGTGCAACCTTCCCCACGGTCCTCCCGTGACCCTGTCGACAGGCAACGATGTGGTGGCACAGGCCACAGGGGCCTGGCTCCTGTGCCCGACCGAGTCCAGCGCAATCGCGACCCTGCTGTCCCCTGGGTTGGTTCTGGGCCCGGAGGGGCGGTGGTACCGACTGGTCGATGACGGCAACGGCGGTCTCACGACAGCCACGGGGGTGCAGGGTCAAGGTCCGTGGTCGGCCTTCTGCGAGGCGTCCTCCGACATCACAAACTCGCAGACCTGCATTTTCGGTGGATTGCCGGACCTTTATCTGCGGATCGAGACGCTCGGTAACGACTCGAGTCCGGCTGGCTGTCTCGTGGCTCCGGCCGCCTTCGAGTCATCGCCGCGGCGCATGTTCATAGTCGACCAACAGGACCTGTACTGCGACGTCAATTTCACCGGCACGTACGACTTCTGGTTGGTTCCGCTCTGAGAGCAAATCGGCGACCAGGACCGTCCGAGAGTCGGGCATGAGCCGTGTGCGGAGTGGTGGTTCGCTCCTTTCTAGACGCGAGATGTTGCTCCGCGTCGGCATCGTCTGTGCGTCCGCAGAGTATGCGGGCAAGCACGCTCTTGGTGCCGAGCCAGGCGGCCTTCGCTGGGACCGGACCAGCCAGCTGCGAGAAAAGACATCGGCCGCCGAACTGCGAACCGTAGCGGACGACGGCACGTTGGATCGTCGACAACGGGCACGATCCGTGTTCGCACTGTTCGCGAACTACCTGAGGCCCCCACAAGCTGTCGAGGGAATGAGGACCATCCTTGGCCACCCTTCGTGGCCAGCCAAGGCAAGACTCGACGGCGTGTATGCGCTTGCGGGTTGGATTCCAGTCGAGCTCACGACGAAGGATACGGTCTTTTGCTTGCGGTTGTTTCCGAACCAGACCGGCTGGAGCGAGTGGGTCGTGTACTTTCGACTGTCGGGCGGGCGCGACCGGCCAGTGACCGACGCTGAGGCGTTCCTCTCGGGGAACGACGGCCCAAGTGGTGCTGGCAGCATGCAGGAGTTCGCACTGTGCTTTCCGCCCAGCGGGCAGGAGAGGGTAGGACGAATCGAGCGATTCAGCGTCAAGGGCGTCGCCGTCTATCCTCCTTGGTGAAGTCGCTGCCCAACCCGCCGCGCGCCTCCGCTCAGCCGCGGCAGTTGCCCATGCACTTCGCGTTCTCGGCGAGGTCCGTGACCGGCGCGCAGACCTCGCGGCAGCGCTGCTCGTGTCGCTCCCGCTCCTGCCGGCGCACCTCGCGATCGTGCGCCAGTTGCTGTTGCTCCCCCGGCGTGAACGTCTCCTGAACCTGCCCGTTGTCTCGCAGATCGACGATGCTGCCGGCGGGGAGCATCCGCCCGCCGATCGCCCGCGGCGTGGCGATCGCGATCTGCGTCAACTGCGCGTTCGAGAACAGCGCGCCCGTGAAATAGGCGCGGTCGCCCGTTTGCGCCTCGATGATCCCGTAGGCGTGTGGCCCACCGAGGTGCACCACCCCGTTCCAGTTGTAACGGTCCCCGACGATGATGCTGTTCGCCTTCTTGAGCTCGAACCACGAGCCAGCGGGGATGACCGCACCGCTCACTGTGAGCTCCGCGACCGTCTGGATCCGGTAGTCCCTGCCGTCGGCCTGGATCACCGAGCCCGGCGCGAGGTCGAAGCCGGAGACCGTCGAGGGCCTGGTCAGGCGGACGGCCTGCGGCGTCCCGCCGCTCAGGGAGATCACCTCGCGATCCGGTTCAGCCAGTTTGCTGATGGGCGTCGGGTGAATGAAAAGACCGCACCCCCCGCTGGTCAGGGCCGTGGCCACCATGAGGGCAGCGGTCAACGGAAGAGCTCGAAGATAGGGTCGCAGTTTGGTCATGCGCCCTTTTATCGGGTGCTGTTCGCCCTGACTAGAGGTCCTGTGCTCGAGCTTGAGCCGGACTACGCGGATCCATTCGCCAGGTGGCTCACGGCACCTCCAGGCCGGGCGTCGCCGTCGTGCCAGCGTCGGCGGAAGCCGCGGTCCGCCGGGTGATCGTCGTCGGCAGGTTGAAGTATCCGCGGCCGCCGGTGCAACCGTCGTACTGCCGGGTCAGCGAGAGGTGGTCGCAGGACGCGTCGAAGGTCGCCGGGAAGCCGCCGGTGAACCACCAGGCGCAGCTTCCGAAGCCGACGTTGCTGGTCAGCTGAAACATGCCGAGCGAAAGCGCATAGGTCCCGTACATCGTGTGGCCGTCGCAGAGATTGGCCCCTTCGGGCCCGGCGACGAAGTTTCCAGCCGCATCGAACGAAAACACCGCGGCGGGCGCGGGGATCGGGCCGTCGTTGGGCGGAACGTCCCAGGTTCCGACCATCGAGCAGGCTCCTGCCGTCGTCGGCGGCGGATTGTCGGCCCCGTTCAGTGGAGAGGGCGCCGTCCGGGCGTAGACGCTCGTCGACCCGCCGTTGCTGAACTGGAGGGTGTCCATCCCTGCTGTGAACGCGACGAAGAAGATCCAGCCACCGCCCCCCGGATCCTCGACATCCAGATCGAGCTGGCCGCTCCCGAGCAGGTAGTAGTAACCAGAGGTCCCCGTTCCCGCGAGCGGGATCAAGGCGCCGGGCGGGGGCAAGGAAGTGACGCTCCCGTCGACCGCCAGCAACCTCCAGCGGCCGTTGGCGCCGAACTCGATCGCCTCGTGCGTCGGCAGGTTGGGGGCACTCCCGTTGCAGGTCATCCAGCGCCCGACGATGTAGCGGCGATCGTCAGCGTCGGCCCCGACCGGGGCCTGGGGGTAGCTCCAGTTCGGGGTCCCCGTCCCAGCCGCGCAGGCGTTGACCAGGATCGACGCGGGGAGGATCGGCTGCGGCTCGGCCGGAAGCGAGGGCGCCCAGCACGCGTCGCTGTAGACCGCCCCCGTCGAGGCATCGGCGAAGAGCGGCCGAGTCGAGGCATCCGTCGTCGTTGTGCCAATCGACGATGTCCCTCCTGCGTCCCGCCGCGCGCCCCCCAGTTGCTCGCCGCCACAAGCGCCCAGCGCGCCGACGACCAGAGCCAGTCCCCATCCGATTGCACGCATCCCGAGACCTCCTTTAAGCGATGCCCGAATCATACCCGGAGGCCGAGCGGGTTCGAAGCCCCGGCGCGTCCTCTCGTCCCCGCCGTTGAAGGACAGTATCGTCGGGCAGTATCGTCGGGCAGTATCGTCGGGCATGCCTGACAATCAAGTCCCGGGGCCAGAGAACACGGCGGTGCGGGTCGCCTTGTGGCGGGCGCTGCACCTCGAGGTCGATCGACCCGCCGCACGTGTTCGAAGACGACGTCGGCCTCAAGCTGGTGGCTCCGGACGAAGGATGGCGCAACCGTCCGGACATGAGCCCGTTCACGCGGCCCTTCCGCGCCTCCATCCTGGCCCGCGCCCGCTTCATCGAGGATCTCGTCGCGGAACAGGCTGCCCGTGGCGTCGGGCAGTACGTCATCCTCGGCGCGGGCCTCGACACCTTCGCCCAGCGCCGGCCGGAGCTCGCCTCGCGGCTGCTCGTGTTCGAGATCGATCAGCCCGGCCCCCAGGCCTGGAAGCGCCAGCGCCTCGTCGACCTCGGCCTCGGCGTCCCGCCGTTCCTGCGGCTCGTGCCGGTCGACTTCGAGGCGGGCGACGCCTGGTGGGAGCGGCTGGCGGCCTCGGGGTTCGAGCGAGGGCGGCCGGCGGTGGTGGCGTCGACCGGTGTCAGCATGTACCTGACCAGGGAGGCGATCCTGGCGACGCTGCGTCAGGTCGCGGCGCTCGCGCCGGGCTCCACGCTCGCCATGTCGTTCATGCTTCCGATCGAGATGGCGGACCCCGAGGTGCGTCCCGGGATCGAGCGGGCGGCGGCCGGCGCGAAAGCGAACGGCACGCCCTTCATCAGCTTCTTCACGCCGGCGGAGATGCTGGCCCTGGCCCGCGAGGCCGGCTTTGGAAAGGTCGAGCACGTGTCGGCAGCCGCGCTCGCTCAGCGCTACTTCGCCGGCAGGACGGACGGCCTCCGTCCGCCCAACAATTCGGAGGAGCTGCTGGTGGCGACGACAAGCGGGGAACGGTGAGCGTCAAGGGAAGTTGCCTCTGCGGCGGGGTGCGATACGAAGTCGATGACGACGGATTCGGGCGGGTCGTGAATTGCCACTGTTCGATGTGCCGAAAGGCGACCGGGGCGGCGTTCCGCACGCGCGCCTCCGTCAGGCCGGCGGCGTTTCACTGGCTCGCCGGCGGAGAGCTGCTTTCGCGGTACGCGTCGTCGCCCGGTGAGACGCGCACGTTCTGTCGCGTCTGCGGTGCCACCCTGGCGACCTTTGTCGGCGACAAGGAGATCGGATTGGCGCTCGGCACCCTCGACGATGACCCGGTGGTCCGGCCGACCGCGCACGTCTTCGTCGGTTCCAAGGCCGCCTGGTTCGAGATAACGGACGGCCTTCCTCAGTTCTCCGAAGGGATCACGAGCGCGCTTTCGATCGGCGGATCGCGTCCGCAGTCAAGTGGGTGACGAGTCCAGCGATCGGAAGTTACTCGCGTGTCCGAAGAGGTCGCGATACCTTAGCGACACTCACCGATGCCGAACACGAACACCGACACGAAGACCATCGATGACAACGCACTGGCCATTGACCACCCGCGGGTCCGTTTGGTCGACCGAGAGATTTTCACCCTGCGGTTCGTCAGCGACTGCATGTCGCACGAGTGCCTCTGCCGGGATGAGAAGGATCTGGCGCGCGCGGACGCCTGCTGCCAGCACGGCGCGGACGTCCTGCGCAGCGAGAAGAGCGCCATCCTGGGCCGAGCCACCGAGATCTCCTCGGTCCTGAAGCCGGAATGGAAGAAGCCCGAGAGCTGGTTCGACGAGCGCGATCCGGAGGTCATCTCCGAGGAGCCCTTCGTCGACGTGGTTCGGACCGGGACGACCGATCTCGACGTCGACACCTCGGGCTGCATCTTCCTGAACCACGACGGTGAGCGGGGATGCGGGCTGCACGCCGCCGCCCTCAAGCACGGCTTCGACCCGGCGGAGATCAAGCCGTCCGTCTGCCGGCTCTATCCGTTGAGCCTCGACGATGGGCACCTGGGTCTCAGCCCCGATTTCGATCGCTACTCCTGCGCCAACTCCGGCACCAGCAGCATCTACGGTGTCCTGCGCGGCGTCCTCGGCGAAATGTACGGCGACGACCTGGTTCAGATCCTGGACGGCCTGAACACAAAGTTTCGGGTGCGCCGCCTGAAAAGCCTCCGCTGAGGCGACCGGCGCCGGCGGTGTAGGGGTCTTGAAGAGGGTTGCCGTCTTCGGGAACGCCGGTGGGGGCAAGTCGACCCTGGCCAGGAGGCTGGCGGAGCTGACGCAGCTCCCGCTCCACCCCCTGGACCTGATCCAGTACCGGGTCGGCGGCGGCAAGGTTCCGCACGACGAATATCTGAAGGCGCACGCGGAGCTGTTGCAGCGGGACGCGTGGATCATCGACGGTTACGGCTGCCGCAAATCTGCCTGGGAGCGCTTCGCAGCCGCGGACACGCTCGTCTACATCGATCTGCCGCTCGTCACCCACTATCGGTGGGTCACGAAGCGGCTGTTCCAGGGCCTCTTCGTAACCCCGGAAGGGTGGCCCGCGGGGAGCCCGATCCTCACCAGCACGCTCGACTGCTATCGCACGATCTGGTTGTGTCATCGGCACCTGACGCCCAAGTACAGAGAGCTCGTGTCGGAGGCTCGCGCGGAGAAGCGCGTCTATCATCTGAAGTCTCCCGGCGAGATGGCTGCGTTTCTTGGCGCGGCGGGACGGGAGACGTCACGACCTCTTCGCGCCGGCCGGTGAACGCGATAGCCTAGAGGCGCAGGGTTCATGGCGGACGAAAAGAAGGCTCTCTCGTACGAAGAGTTCGTGTCGCTCCTTCAGCGATCGACCGCCCTGGAGAACCGGCGCGGACCTCGAACGTTCAGCAAGGACGACCTCCTCAAGACAGCGAGTGAGCTGGGGATCGACCAGCGGGCCGCCGCCGAGTTGGTCGACCTCCATCTCGCGCGTCGCGCCGCGGTGGTGATCGTCCCGCGACCGTTCGACACCCGCATCCAGTTGGTGACCAGCCCTGAGACACTCACCCTGACCGTTCCACCCTTGCGGTTGACCGCCCAGAGTCTGGCGCCATTGGGCTTCATCGCAGTCTGGTTCGCGTTCATTGCGTTGTGGACGCATGGCGCGATGCAAGGAAGCGGGATGTTTGCGGCCTTCTCCATCCCATTCTGGGTCGCTGGCCTCGGCATGACGTGGCGATTCGTGATGCCCCTGATCCAGACCGCCCGGCTCACCCTCGATCGCGACGCCGGCTCCTTTCAGATTCGTCCGCTGGGCCGGACGCGTTCGCTTCGGACGTCCGAGCTCAATGTGCGCATCGGCGACCATGTCAGGTACCGATATCAGGGCTCTGAAGTTGATAGAAAGCCCGCCAAAGCCTTGCTCGTGGAGCACGGTACGGAGACCATGGCGCTGCTGGACGGCTACAGCGAGCAGGAGCAGAGATGGATGGAGAGCGAACTGCGGGCGTGGCTACTGGGGTCGTAGCCGCTCTCGGCCCGGGCTTGCTCGCGGAGGTCGACGCTAGTTAAGGTGGCGAGCATGAAGGCGCCGCGCGTGCAGCTGATGGCGACCTGTCTCGCGGATGCGTTCTTCGACGACGTGGCGCGGGCGACCGTCGAGGTGCTGGAGCACCTCGGGTGCGAGGTGACCTTTCCCGAGGACCAGACCTGCTGTGGCCAGCCGGCGTTCAACAGCGGGGACTGGCCGGCCGCCCGCAGCGTCGCGCGCCACTGCTTGCGCGTGTTCAACGACGCGGCGCCGGTGGTGGTTCCGTCGGGGTCCTGCGCGCGCATGGTGTCGCACGGCGCGCTGCTGCTGTTCGAAGGCGAGGCCGACGTCGATCGGGCCGGCACGGCGGAGCTGGCGCAGCGGACCTGGGAGCTGGGGGACTTCGTGGTGCGCGGGCTGGGCGTGGCGCGCTGGCCGGGGCGAGCTCGGGATGCGCATCGCGTTTCACCGCTCGTGCCACTCGCGCGGGACGGCCTACGCCGACGGGGCGCTGACGCTGCTGCGCTCGATCGAAGGGGTCGAGGTGGTCGAGATCGGGGAGGGGGAGCAGTGCTGCGGGTTCGGCGGGACGTTCTCCGTCGCGTTTCCGCACATCTCGCGCGGCGATGGGGACGCTCAAGATCGAGCACGTGCTGGCGACGGCAGCCGACGTGCTGGTCTCGGGGGACTCGAGCTGCCTCATGCACGTCGCCGGTCTGGCCGATCGGATGCGGGCGGCCGCTGCGCACGCTGCACCTGGCGCAGGTGCTGCGCGACGCGCTCCAGCGCGGGCAGCGAGGCCAGCGCGTGAAGCGCGGCGAACCCGTCGATCGCTTCGCCGCCGCCCAGAGCGAGTCGCGCCGGAGCGCCGTGCGCCTCGGGAGCAAGGCCGGGCACGAAAAGCGCACCGAGGTGCTGTTCCGGGACTACGCCGATCCCGATGCGTTGCGCCGCCTGGCCGGCGAGATCAAGCAGCACACCCTCGATCACCTCGACCTCTATCTCGAGCGCGCGGAGGCTCGCCTGCGAGGCGAACGGCGCGAAGGTGCACTTCGCGGCCGACGCCGAGGAGGCCTGCCGGACTCGTGCTCGGCATCCTGCAGAGCCGCGGCGCCAGGCGGGTGGTCAAGACCAAGAGCATGGCGACCGAGGAGATCGAGCTGGGCGCGTTCCTCGAGCGCAACGGCATCGAGTCGCTGGAGACCGATCTCGGCGAGTTCATCGTGCAGCTCGACGCCGACAAGCCGAGCCACATCGTCAAGCCGATCATGCACAAGGACCGGCGCGAGGTGGCGCGCACCTTCGAGGGGCACGGCCTCGGCGCCTACGACGACACGCCCGAGGTGATCACCCGCCGCGCGCGCGAGCACCTGCGGCGCAAGTACCTGGAGGCCGACGTCGGCATCACCGGCGCGAACTTCGTCTCGGCGGAGAGCGGGCGCCTGGTGCTGGTGACCAACGAGGGAAACTCCCGCTTCTGCCTGGCCGCCACCCGCTGCCACATCGCGCTCGTCGGGATCGAGAAGCTGGTCCCGCGCGATCGCGACCTCGGCCTCTTCCTGAACCTCCTGGCCCGCTCGGCCACCGGGCAGACGCTGTCGGTCTACACCGAGTTCATCGCCGGCCCGCGCGGCGCCGCGCAGCCCGACGGCCCCGAGGAGATGCACGTCATCTTCCTCGACGGCGGCCGCAGCGAGATCCTGGCCGGCGACTCCCGCGAGATCCTGCGCTGCATCCGCTGCGGCGCCTGCCTCAACGTCTGTCCCGTCTACCGGCAGGCGAGCGGCCACGCCTACCGCGGCGTCTACTCCGGTCCCGTCGGCGCGGTGTTGACGCCGCTGCTGGCCGGCGAGCGCTTCGCGGAGTTGGCCGATCTGCCGCGCGCCTCCAGCCTGTGCGGCGCCTGCAACGAGGTCTGCCCGGTCGACATCCCGATCCCCGATCTGCTGCTGCGCCTGCGCGATCGCGGCAAGCGCGCCGGGGTGAAGCCGGCCGGCGCGGCGCCGTCGATGAAGACGTTCGCGCGCCTCGCCTCGCGGCCCGCGGCCTGGCGGCGCGCCCTGCGGGCCGGGACGCCTGCTCGGCCTCATCCCGGGGCCGTTGCGCCCGCGCGCGCTGCGCGTCTGGGGCGAGAACCACGTCCTGCCGCCCTGGCGCGGCGGCGCGTTCCGCGCCTGGATGGCGGAACGAAAGCGGAAGCCGTCGTGAGTGAGACGCGACGGCTGATCTTCGAGCGCGTGAAGGCCGCGCTGGCGGGCGTGGCCGACAAGAAGCCGCTCCCCGACTACCCGGCCGACGTCGCGCGTGTCGCTCGGCGCTCGCGCTCCCGGCGACGCGGTGGCGCGCTTTCGCGAGAACCTGGAGGCGGTTCGGGGCCGATCCTTCACCGACCCGGCGGCGCTGGGCGGCGTGGTTGAAGGAGCAGGGGGCGACGCGCGGCTACTGCGATCCCGCGCTCGCCGGCTGGCTGGCGGCGCGCGCTCGGCGAAGGGATCACCCTCGAGACCACGCTCGACGCGCGAGCGCATCGACGACTATCAGTTCGGCATCACGCGCGCGCGGGGCGCCGTCGCCGAGACCGGCTCGTTGATCCTCGACGACGCCACCACCTCCAGCCGGCTCGGCGCGCTGGTCCCCTGGATCCACATCGCGGTCGTCGCGCCCGAGCGCATCTTGCCCGACGTCGGCAGCGCCATCGCCGCGCTGGGCGACGATCCCAACGTGATCTTCTGTACCGGCCCCTCGAAGACCGCCGACGTGGAAGGGATCCTGATCGAAGGGGTCCACGGCCCCGGCGAGCAGGTCGCTCTGATAGAGAAACGAAGCGGGCTATACTGAGCCCTCCCGTGCCGCACCTGCGTTGGGCGCTCCTCACTGTCGCCGTCGGTACGCTCTCGCTTGCCTGCCTTCACGAGGTCGACGAAACGGGCGTGCCGCTCTACCCCAACGGCGCGTCGACGCGGTTGCCGCGCGAGCAGCTCGCCCAAGTCACCGGTCCGATCGGGAAGATCGACGAGAAGGACCTGACCGGGCAGAGCGGCTGGTTCGATCTGCTGCCGGGCTGCCACGTCGTCGAGCTGGACCGCCGGGTGGTCGCCGATGGGTACGCCCTCTCGGGCGCCAGGTACTGGACCGGACAGTTCGCGAGGACGAGCTACGCCATCGAGATGAAGGCGGGCGCTCGTTACGTCATCCAGCGACAGATCTATTCGGACGGGAGTTCGACCAGGGTCATCCTCTCGGCGCGAGAAGAGGAGGCGGGCGGGGCGATCGCCGAGCTGGCTCCGGCAAGATCCGGCGAGGAGATCGCGGCGTGCCGATTGGGTCGCGCCGATCAGGCCCCGAGCCGCGACGCGCGCGCGCCCGAGCCTGGCGCCTTAACGGGCGCGGCGCCGGCGCAGTAGGAAGGCGAGGGCGGCGAGCAGCAACCACGCCGCGCCATCGTCGGGACGTGCCGGGCTGCTCTTCCCCTGCCGGCGCGTTCCTTTCAGGAGGGTGTCAGCCGCACAAAGTGACGCCGGCGATGATCCGGCAGTTGTAGGGAGCGCAGCAGTCGCCAGGGCCACAGGCCTCGCCCGCGGCCTTGCAGCCGAGACCGGCGTCCGGCGTGCTTCCCCCGGTGGTCGACTCGTAGTGGAGCAACACGCCGTCCTGACCGCCCACCCAGACGTCCGTCGGAGAGGTGCCCCATACGCTGTAGAGAGGGGCCGTCGTCCCGCTGGCGCTCCCCTGGAAGGTCGTGAGCGTCACGTGGACAATCTCGCCACCGTCGCCGACGGCCCAGGCCTCGGAGGGACCGGCCGCCCACACCCCGAACAGGCCGGCGTTGTGCCCCTGGTCGATCTCGGACCACTCGGTGCCGTTCCAGTGGAAGAGGCCGTAGGGGCCGACGGCCCAGACATCCTGACTGCTCGTGCCGTTGATGCCGGTGAAATCCGGGTTCGAAATCGACGTGTCGTGGGTCCAGGTTTGATTGAGCAGGTGAACCAGCCCGCCGGTGCTGTCGATGAGCCAGATCTCGTCGGCGCTGGGCCCCCAGATGGCGTTCACGCCTTGCAGGTCGGACGGGCCGTCGGACACCCCGGAGGGGTTGGCGACGGTGAGGTCAAAGCGGCGCAGACCCAGGCCCACCGCATGAGTGCCCACCCAAACGCGATCGGCGCCCGCGGCCCACACGGCGCGATTGTCGCTGGTGGCAATGGAGCTGAGGTCGAAGACGTTCGCGCCTTGGAGCAGATAGAACTGCGTGCCCGTTCCGACGAAGAAAATGTCGGTTTGCCCCGGCAGACCCCAGATCGAATACAACGCCGGCGTCCCGCCGCCGAACACGAACTGCCAGGCCGCCCCGTCGTAGGACAGCAGCTGCCCGCCCGAGGTCACGGCCCAGAGCGCATCGGGACGGTCGCCCCAGATGGAGTTGACCGTGTAGCCGGCACCTGGATAGGAGACCCACCCGTAGGAGCCCCCGCTGCCGGTGCCCGCGCCGGTGCCGCCCGTCGCAGCTCCGCCGCTGCCGCCCGTGCCCGACCCGATCTGGCCTCCTGTCCCAGTCTCATTCCCCTTTCCGCCGCCACACCCGGCTCCCAGTTGCGCAATCAACAGGACGACCCCCACCAACCCGCTCTTTGTCATATGTGCAGAGTACACCAGGGCCGTTGTCGGCACCATTTGGACGCCGGGTAGCAGCCGCGCGTTTGATGCTTGCACCGCCCAGCGGCGCCAGCTCAAGTACGCGCTTCCTCATTTCCCAACCTTCAGCAGCTACTCCGCGCCATCGTCGTCGTCGGTGCCCGGGGCGTCGGCGCCGGGGGCGACGCAGTCGAAGGATGGAACGGCGCAGAGGCCCGCGCCGGAGGGGACGTCCAGCGTCGCGTCGGTTTGCGTTCGAAAGTCGTGGACCACGATCTTGCCGCCCTTGGGACCGCTGGCTTCATAGACGAGGTGGTCGTCGTCGAGCCACTCCCACTCGAAGAACGAAAACGCCGTGGCCAGTCGGACCGTCTTCGCGGTCGCGCGGTCCCAGAGGTAGAGGTTGTTCATCGGATTGGTGGGCCATTCCAGGCTGCAGGGATCGAACGTGGAGGTGAAAGCGAGCCGAGAGCGTCCGGGCGACCACTCGATGGGACCGCTCTGGAGAATCGCGGCGAGCTCGGTCGGCCGCGTTCCGCCGTCGACGGGGCGATCGATGACGCCGGCGTCGGGTGGGCTCTGGGCGAGTCGCACGAACCGCCCATGTTCCGGCGTGACGGCCACCGTCGTCCCAGGGGCGCAGTCGTCCTGTCGGATGGCGACGGCCCGCCGTTGGGCCGCGTCGATCGCGTAGTGCGCCGCCCCGATCGCCCAGCGCGCCTCACCTTTGGCGGTCGTGCAGAGTCGAACCTCGGTGACAGGGTCCCCGAGAGGCAACGCGACCGGTCCCACGGTCTCCAACGTCTCGAGCGAGACGGTCATACCCGAGATGGCGGAGAAGCTCGCGCCGCTGGCAGCCTCGGTCGGGGCGACGTCGTTCATGATGAGCAGGGCCAGGCGCTTGCGGCCGCGGTCGACCTCGATCCCGGCCACGCGTCCCGCGGTGTCGCTCAGCCGGCGGACCATCCCACTTCCGGGATCTAACGCGTACGCCTCCTGGTAGAGGTCGATGATAGGCCTGCCGGTCTCGTCATACATGACGGGCTGCGCAGTTCGGTTCCTGCCGACGAAGAAGACACCTTCCGCGAGCCGATCGGCGTAGGCGGCGCGGGTCGCGGTACGAATCGCCTCCAGCTCGCCCGCGCGCGGCGAGGCCCAGAGCGGCGCGAATTCTTTGGAGGTTCGTAAGCGGTGGTCGTAGGCGACGAGGTCTCGGTAGAGCAGCGCGCGCACGGGCTCCCGCAGATCCGCGTCGGGGTCGGCGCGCACTGCCGCGCGCAGCTCCTGATAGCGAGCAGCCGTATCGTCGGGCCGCGCGACGACCACCTCGTGAAAGAGCCGCGCCGCATCGCCGTATTTCTTCGCGCGATACGCCTTCACCCCGGCGGCAAAGCTCTTGGCCAACGCCGCCGTCGTTCGCTCGAAGGGCGCCTTCATTCCCGCGGGGGGCGGCGAGGGTGGTGGTTTTGGCGCGGCGGCGTCACCGCGCGCGACGGCGGCAGCGGCGGACTCGGGCGCGGTGGCCGGCGCTCCGTTTCGCTTGCACCCCGCCGCCGCGAGCCACGCCACCATCACGATGGCAATTAGCCGTAGGGCGCCTGAGGCAGCCATTGCCCGCCATCATACTGGGGATGTTGAACGGGATGACCTTCGGACATGAAGCCGCCAGCCGCCGCATACGGGGGTTCGGATGGGCGCGGGAATGGCGGATCCGCCGGTGCCGGATATACGGGTTGTGCGGCGCTGACGACGGTGACATTTGGCGTGATGACGAAGCAGTGGCTCAGTCAGGAACAGATCTTTGAGCGCATGCGTCACCGCATCACGGATCAGCTCGCGAAGGACATCGCGGCCTATGACGGCTCGCCGGGCGCCGCCAAGGAGGTGTCTCGCGGGCTGGCAGCCGGGCGCGAGATGGGGATCGATGTAGAAGGCACGAATCCGGAGAGCTCGGCTCTGGTGGGAGCATGAGATTCAGAACCGGTTGCGTCAGGCGGAGACTGGGACCGCCGAGCTGATTCCGGGCGTCGAAGTGTTCACGGCGATAGAGGCCGAGCTGCGGGCACGACGTGCGCGACGGTAGCAGCGACTTCGTTTCATACGAGCGGCGGGGAGATCTGGCAGCCGAGGGCGTACAGGGTGGGCCACGCCGTCCATGCGGTGTAAAATGGAATCGCGATGACGCGAGCGCAGCAAATACTCGAAGAGGTACGCCAACTTCCCGCCGAGGAGCGGATGGACGTGCTCCGCGGCGTAGTTGGCCTCGTGGCGCCGTCGTTGTCTGCTGAGGAGGAGGATGGGATCGCCGAGGCACTCGCCGAGGCCGATCGCGGAGAGATGGTGGACGGGGCGGCGGCACTCGCGGCGGCACGCAAGCGTGCTCGCGGCGGCGCGTGAGCTACAAGCTCACGAAGAAGGCGCAAGCAGATCTCTGGGCGCTCGTCGACTTCTCGCTTGGTCGGTTCGGTGCCGATACGGCGGTTGGCTACGTCGACACGCTCGAACGGGCTCTCGAAGCTTTGGCGCGTGGCGATTTCGAGGGGCCGGAGGTGCTCATCGTCTCCCGCGCTCGGCCAGTTCGACGCTGGCCGGTGCCGCCGTACTGGGTCTACTACGATCGAGTTGGTAGCAACCTGCGAGCCCTTCGCATCTATCACGGCGCTCGCGAACCCCTGTGATCAGACAGCGCGTCGAGTGGCTGCTCCGTCTCGGTACAGAAGCAGCCCAGGAATGCGGACCTCGGATCCAAACTCCGCTTCGAAGCAATCAGTTGGCTCGGAGCCTGTCGCTGCGTCGACGATCCGAAGCCAGAGCATTCTTCCATCCGCTTGTGGCACGTCCATTGTCGTCTTGTGAGCCACGGGCAATACAAAGCGAATTTCGGTCAGCCCCTTCTCGTCTTCCGCCCATACCCCAACTCTGCCCCCCCCGACAGCACGTGGTCGACGCCCGTCGTGAACGTCGCCTCGGCCGCCAGGTACAGACACAGCCGCCCCGCCTCCTCGATCGTCCCCATCCGCCCCAACAACTGCGCCGCGTCTCCCCCTGCGCGCGTCGCCGCCGGATCCTCCGACGCGTCGATCGCCTCCTGCCAGAGCGGAGTGTAGACGTTGCCCGGCGACACCGAGTTCACCCGCACCTCGTGCTCGGCCTCGTCGATGGCGAGCGCCTTGGTGAACGCGGTGATTGCGCCCTTCGTTGCGACGTACGTCGTCGCGTGGAGCTGGCCGATGCCGCCGACCAGGCTGGAGATGTTGATGATGTTGCCCTTCGTCTTCCGCAAATGCGGCAACGCGAACTTGCAGGCGGCGAAGATGCTCACCAGGTTCAGGTCCAGGAGCGTGCGGAAGTCCTGCACGCTGAAGTCGTCGATCGGTTTGTGGCCCGGGTGCCAGCCGGCGTTGTTGATGAGGCAGTCGATGCGGCCGTGTTGCGCGACCGTCTGGTCGATGAGGGCGCGGACCTCGTCGACCTTGCTGACGTCGCACTGGATGAAGTGCGCCCGGCCGGGGCCGCGCGCGTTGAGGTGCGCGGCGACCGCTTCCCCCTCGTCGGGCTTGCGCGCGCAGAAGACGACGTTCGAGCCCCCCTCCTCGACGAAGGTGCGCACGCAGCCGAAGCCGATGCCTTTGCTGCCGCCCGTGACGATGACGACTTTGTCTTTGTAGCGCATGGCCCCTCACCCTAACCCTCTCCCCGCGGACGGGGAGAGGGAATAAGAAATGCTGCGGTTGCAGGTGGTTAGTTTCGGTGGCGGAAGCGGTCCAGCGCGACGGCCGCCACGATGATGGCGCCGGTGACGATCTCCTGGACCCAGTTGGGCCAGCCCATTTGGGAGCAGCCCGATTGGAGCGTTTGCATGATGAGGGCGCCGATGAGGGCGCCGGTGACCGAGCCCTCGCCGCCCGAGAGGCTGCCGCCGCCGATGACGACCGCGGCGATGACGTTCAGCTCGAGGCCGTTGGCGCCGGTGGGGTCGCCGACGGTGAGGCGGGAGAACTGCATCAGGCCGGCGGCGCCGGCGAAGAAGCCGCCCAGGACGTAGACCGCCAGCTTGACCCGGGGGACCGGGATGCCGCAGAGGCGGGCGGCCTGCTCGTTGGAGCCGACGGCGAAGATGTGGCGGCCGAGGCGCGTGTAGAGAAGGAGGCCGCCGACCGCGAAGGCCAGGAGAAAGAGCAGCCAGACGCCGGGCGGGAAAGAGCAGCCAGGCGCGGTTGGCGGGGAGGCGGGCGAGGAGCTCGTTGAGCCAGGAGGTAGGGGCGTCGATTTTTTGGTCGTGGGCGAGTCCTTTGGCGACGCCGCGGACGAGGAGCATCGTGCCGAGCGTGACGATGAAGGGGACCACGCGGAGGCGCGTGACGAGGAGGCCGTTGAGCGCGCCGCAGGCGAGGCCGGCGGCGAGGCCGCCGAGCGCGGCGAGGGCGGGGGGCGCGCCGGCGCGTAGAAGTCCGGCGACGACGACCGTGGCGAGCGCGATGATCGCGCCGACCGAGAGGTCGATGCCGCCCGAGACGATCACGATGGTGGCGCCAAGGGCGGCGATGGCGACGATCGTCGTTTGGCGGAGGATCGTCTCCAGGTTGTCGGGGTCGGCGAAGCTGAGGCCGCGCGTGGCGGCGAGCAGCGCGGTGAAGAGGATGAAGACCGCCAGCAGGCCGGCGGCGGCGCCCAGGTTCTTGCGGAGGACCGGCGAGGACCAGAGACGTCGGGCCAGGCCGGCGCGCGGCGGGAGCGCGCGCGATTCGACGGTGGCCCTCGGCGCTCATGCGGCCTCGCTGTCGGTGTCGCTGCCGAGCGCCGCTTCGTGAACGAGCGAGGCTTCCGTCCACTCGGACGCCGGGCGCGCTGGGCCGAGGCGGCCGCGGCACATGACCGCGATGCGGTCGCAGACGCCGAGCAGCTCGGGCAGGTAGCTCGACACCATGATGACCGCCTTCGGCGGGGACGCGCGGGTGACGAGCCCGTCGATGAGCTGGTAGATCTGCGCCTTCGACAGAAACGTCGATGCCGCGGGTTGGCTCGTCGAGCAGGAGCACGTCGACGCCGTGGTGCAGGAGGCGGGCGATGGCGATCTTCTGCTGGTTACCGCCGGAGAGCTCGCCGATCGGCTGGTCGGGGCCCTGGCAGCGGACGTCGAGCTGCGCGAGCCAGCGCGCGGTCAGCGGGCGGAGCGCCGAGGGGCGGACGAGAGCGGGCAGCTTCGACAAGGTCAGGTTGTCGGCGACGCTGAGGCCGAGCGCGAGGCCCTCCTCCTTGCGGTTCTCGCTGACCAGCGCCATCCCCTGCGCCCAGCGGAGGCCGGGGGTGGCGCTTCCGGAGGAGGCGCCCAGCTTCACGCGGCCCGAGGCGATCGGGTCGAGGCCGGCCAGCGCGCGCAAGAGCTCGGTGCGCCCCGCGCCGACCAGACCGGCGATCCCCAGCACCTCGCCGCGGTGGAGCGTGAAGCTGGCGCGCGTCGGTTTCGGCGCACCAGAGAGGCCGGTGACCTCGAGCAACGGCTCGCCGCGGGTGCGCGCGCCGCGCGGGTAGAGCTGCTCGACGCGGCGGCCGACCATCAGGTCGACGATCTCGGGGACCGTCGCCGTCGCCATCGGCCCGCCGCCGACGGTCTGGCCGTCGCGCAGCACCGTGAAGCGATCGGCCACGCGCTGGGCCTCTTCGATGAAGTGCGTGATGTAGATGATGGCGTGCCCCTGCGCGCGCAGGCGGGCGATCAGGGCGAACAGCGCCTCGGCGTCGGCCTGCGCCAGGCTGCTGGTCGGCTCGTCGAGCACCAGCACACGGCAGCCGACCGCCACGGCGCGCGCGATCTCCACGATCTGCTGCGCGGCGATCGGGAGCGCGCCAACCAAAGTAGATGTCCCGATGGACGGGTGCTGCAGCTCCGCCAGCGCGCGCGCCGCGCGGTCGCGCATGGCGGCCCGATCGAGCAGGCCCCTGCGCACCGGCTCGACGCCGAGCAAGATATTCTCCGCCACCGTGAGGTGGGGCGCGAGCGACAGCTCCTGGTAGATCATCGCCACGCCAGCGCGCCGCGCGGCCTGCGGATCGGCCGGCGCGTAGGCGGTGCCGTCGAGGTTCATCTCGCCCGCGTCGGGCCGCTCCGCGCCCGACAGCACCTTCATGAGCGTGCTCTTGCCGGCGCCGTTCTGGCCGAGCAGCGCGTGCACCTCGCCCGGCGCGACCACCAGATCGACGCCGCCCAGCGCCTGCGTGGCGCCGAAGCGTTTGCGGACGCCGCGCATTTCCAGCCGCGGCGCTTGGACGTTCGATTCGGGAACCCTCGGAGGGTTCCCCAGCCCTCCCGCGACGGACTCCGCCGGGCGAAGCCCGGCTCCGTCCACGCGATTCACTCCTTCAGCCATTTCTTGAAGTCGGGATTCAGCAGCGCCTGCGCCTCGGGCGTCCCCATCGTCGCGCGCGTGATCAGCGTGGCGCCGGTGTCGATCCGTTTGTCGACGGGCCGCCCCGCCAGGTGGTCGACCATCGCCTTGACGGCCAGGTAGCCCATCTTGATCGGGTCCTGCACGACCGTGGCGTCCATGTGACCCTTGGCCATGGCGTCGGTCATCTTGGGCGAGCTGTCGAACCCGACGAAGGCCACCTTGCCGGCGAGGCCGCCGTCCTCCAGCGCGCGCAGCATGCCGAAGGCCGTCGACTCGTTGGGGCAGAAGATCCCCTGCACGCCGAGCGCGCCGTCGGGTCCCTTGTGCGCGGCGAGCAGGTTCTCGCTGGCGGCGAACGCGCTCTCGGTGGTGACGCCGCCGTACTGATTGGCGCTCACCACCTCGATCTCCTTGTGCGCGGCGATCGCGTCGAGAAAACCTCGCTCGCGCTCCGCGGTGCTGGCCGATCCCTCGGCGTAGCGAAGCATCATCACCTTGGCCTTGCCCGTGCCGCTGACCAGCGCCGCCAGATGGTCGCCCGCCAGCTTCCCTCCTTTGTAGTTGTCGGTGGCCACGAAGCTCACGAGGTCGTCGCTCTTGAGGCTCGAGTCCATCGCCACGACCGGGATGCCCGCGCGGACCGCGTCGGTCACCACCGGCACGAGCGCCGTGTCGTCGAGCGGCGCCAGCACGATCCCCTTCACGCGCATGTTGGTGAAGGTCTCGACGACCTTGATCTGATCCTCGCGGTCATCCTCGCGCAGCGGCCCCTTCCAGATGACGTTCACGCCCAGCTCCTGCGCGGCCTTCTCGGCGCCGGCGTGCACCGACTTCCAATACTCGTGCGTCGTCCCTTTGGGAATGACGGCGATGGCGTCGGTCGTCTTCTTCTTGCACCCGACGGCGCCGCAGAGGCCGAGCGCCAGCAGAGCGACATACGCGAAGCGCCGTTGGCGTCGTTGCATGGGGGCCAGATAATAGGATGGTCCCCGAATTTCTGGACATGCTGATTTCGTCCCGGGGCGTGATAGAGAGGATCGGCTGTGGGCGCGGCGATCCGTTTTGGCGACGACCTCGACTTCTTGCAGCGCCACACGGAGACGGTGGTGTTGTCGGATCCCCAGAGCGCGGCGCGCGTCGTGGTCTGCCCGGCGCTGCAGGGGCGGGTGGCGACCAGCACGACGTCGGACGCCGTGGGACCGAGCTTCGGCTGGCTGAACCGCGAGCTGATCGCCTCGGGAAAACGGGTGCCGCACATGAACGTCTACGGCGGCGAGGACCGATTCTGGCTGGGGCCTGAAGGGGGGCAGTTCTCTCTGTTCTTCGCGCCGGGCGCGCCGCAGGACCTCGCGCACTGGCAGACGCCGGCGCCGATCGACGCCGAGCCGTTCACGCTGGCCGACCGGGCGCAGGACCGCGCGCTGCTGCGCAAGACGATGCGCCTGACCAACGCGTCGGGGACGGTGTTCGATCTCGAGGTGGAGCGCGAGGTGCGGGTCCACCCGGCCCCCTGGCTCTGGGCCGAAGCGAGCGCCGCGCAGAGCCGGCGCGTCGCCGCAGTCGGCTTCGAGACGCGAAATCGCGTGACCAACCGCGGCGCGGACCCCTGGCGCCGCGAGACTGGCCTCATCTCGATCTGGATTGCCGGCACGTTCGCGCCGTCTGCTTCGACGACAATCGTGCTGCCCCGACTCCTTCCGCCCGATGGGGATCTGGGCCCGGTGGTGAACGATCGCTACTTCGGCCGCGTGGCCCCCCATCGGTTGCTGGTCAGGGAGCGCGGCGTCTATTTCCGCGGCGATGGCCAGCACCGCGCCAAGATCGGCGTCCCGCCCCAGTACGCGCAGCCCGTGCTCGGCAGTTACGACGCCGATGCCGGCGTGCTCACGGTCGTCACCTACACACTCCCCACGGGCGCGCGCGATTACGTCAACTCGCTCTGGGAGCAGCAACCCGACCCTTATGCCGGCGACGCCGTGAACGCCTACAACGACGGGCCAGCCACGCCTGGCGCCGCGCCGTTCGGCCCTTTCTACGAGCTCGAAACCTCGTCGCCCGCGCTGGCGCTGGCGCCCGGCGAATCGGCCGAGCACTTCCATCGCACGCTGCACTTCGTGGGCGCGCCCGCCGATCTCGAGCCCATTGCGGGCTCATCGCTCGGCGTTGGGCTCGGCGAGATCACCTCGGCCTTCACTTCGTCTTTCTTGGGCATCGCATGAGCGACGCCGTGCTCAGCTTCGTCGACGCGCACGTCCACTTCTGGGACGGCGCCCGCATGCCGTATCCGTGGCTGGTGGAGGCGCCGGCGATCGCAGGGAAGCACACGCCGGTCGAGCTGGCGGTCGAGGCCAGCGAACGGCTTCCGACCGAGATCGTGTTCGTCGAGTCCGCGATCGATCCGATGCACGCGCTCGAAGAGGTGCGCTGGGTGGAGGCGCTGGCCGCCCGGAACCCACGCGTCGCCATCTCGGCGATCGTCGCGCAGGTGACCGTCGATCGTGGCGCCGAGACCGAGGCGGCGTTGGCGGCTCTCGCCGGCCACGCGCTCGTGCGCGGCGTTCGCCACATCATCGAGAGGCATTCCGAGCCCAACCACTGCATGCGCACCGCCTTCGTGGCGGGCGTGCAGCGCGTGGGCGAGCGGGGCTGGACCTTCGATCTCTGCGTCCGGCCCGCGCAGCTGCCGGCGTGCATCGCGCTCGTGCGTGCCTGCCCCCGGACGACGTTCGTCCTCGATCACGCCGGCAAGCCCGACATCCGTGGCGGACGGCTCGATCCCTGGCGGGCGCACATCACCGAGCTCGCGCGTCTGCCCAACGTCGTCTGCAAGCTGTCGGGGCTGGTGACGGAGGCCGAGCCCGCGACCTGGACGCCGGCCACGCTCCGGCCTTACATCGAGCATTTGTTGAGCTGCTTCGGCCCGGCGCGGCTACTTTTCGGCAGCGACTGGCCCGTCATGAACCTCGCCACCAACTATCGCCGATGGCTGGAGACGGCCCTCGAGCTGCTGGAGCCGCTGTCGGCGGGCGAGCGTGCCGACGTCCTGTCCGAAAACGCGCGGCGGATCTACCGTCTCGGCCTGGGGAGCTCATGACGACACCGTTTCGACTCGACGGAAAGAACGCGCTCGTCACCGGTGCCGGCTCCGGCATCGGCCGGGCGATCGCGCTGCTGTTTGCGGCGCAGGGGGCGTCCGTGATCGTCGTCGATCGCGACAAGGAGGCCGGGCGGGAGACGGTCGACGCCCTCAAGGCCGCCGCGGGTCGCGCGGAGCTGGCGGTCGTCGACGTCTCGGACGAAGGCGCGATGCTGGCGCTCGAGCGCCGCCTGCCACCCATCGACGTCCTGGTCGCGAACGCCGGCATCGGTCACGTGGGCGATCTATCGAACACCACCGCCGTCGACCTGGACCGGCTGTACGCGGTCAACGTGCGCGGCGTCTTCAACTGCTGCAAGGCGTTCGCACTTCCGATGATCGCGCGCGGCGCGGGCAGCGTCATCAACATGGCCTCCATCGGCGGCATCGTGGCGGTGCGGCAGCGCCTCGCCTACACGACGACCAAGTTCGCCGTCGTGGGGCTGACCAAGTCGCTGGCCCTCGACCATTCGCACACCGGCGTGCGCTTCAACTGCATCTGTCCGGGGCGCGTGGAGACCCCGTTCGCGATGCAGCGGATCGCCGAGTCGCCCAATCCCGAACAGACCTACCGCGACATGGCGGCGACGCAGCTCACGGGACGGATGGCCAAGCCGGAGGAGATCGCCGCCGCCGCGCTCTACCTCGCCGCCGACGAGTCGGCGATGGTGACGGGCAGCAGCCTGATGATCGACGGCGGCTGGAGCGCGGGCAAATGACCCCCGGCCAGATCACGGGAACGATCACCAGCCTCCGCGTCCTCGACGTGCGGTTCCCGACCTCGCGCCACCTCGACGGGTCGGACGCCATGAACCCCGATCCCGACTACTCGGCCGCCTACGTGATCCTCGAGACCGATCGCCGCGACGGCCTGGAAGGGCACGGTCTCACCTTCACCATCGGTCGCGGAACAGACGTGGTGGTGGCGGCCGTCGACGCAATTCGGCCGTTGCTGGTGGGCCAGCCGCTCGCCGCGTTCACCGATGCTCCGGGCGCCTTCGTCGCGCAGCTCACCACGGGCGACAGCCAGCTTCGCTGGATCGGCCCCGAGAAGGGGGTCATGCAGCTCGCCAACGCGGCGGTGGTGAACGCGCTCTGGGACCTGTGGGCCAAGCTCGCCGGCAAGCCGCTCTGGAAGCTGCTCGCGGACATGAGCCCCGCCGAGATCGTGGCGCTCGTCGACTGGCGGTACCTGACCGACGCGCTCACCCCCGACCAGGCCCGCCGGTCGCTGGAGCGCCTGGCGCCGACGCGCGCCGCGCGCGAGGCAGAGCTGCGCGAGACCGGCTACCCCGCCTACACGACCTCGGCGGGATGGCTCGGCTACTCCGACGACAAGATCCGGCGGCTCTGTCGCGAGGCGCTCGCCGCCGGGTTTTCGCGCTTCAAGATCAAGGTGGGGGCGAACCAGGCGGACGACATCCGTCGCGCCGCGCTGGTGCGCCAGGAGATCGGCCCCGACGGCGCTCTCATGATCGACGCCAATCAACGCTGGGACGTCGGGCCGGCCATCGCCTGGGTGACGGCGCTGGCCCCGGCGAGGCCGCTCTGGATCGAGGAGCCGACCAGCCCGGACGACCTCCTCGGCCACGCCGCGATCGCCCGCGCGCTGGAGCCGCTCGGGATCGGCGTCGCCACTGGCGAGATGGTGTCGAACCGCGTCGTCTGGAAGCAACTCCTGGCCGCGCGCGCGGTTGCCTTCTGCCAGCTCGACTTCTGCCGCATGGCGGGTGTCAACGAGGTGGTGGCGACCTTGCTGCTGGCGGCGCACTTCGGCGTCCCGGTCTGCCCGCACGCGGGCGGGGTGGGCCTCTGCGAATACGTGCAGCACGCGTCGATCTTCGACTACGTCGCGGTGAGCGGCGGGCTGGAGCGGCGGTCGATCGAATATGTGGACCACCTGCACGAGCACTTCGTCGACCCTTGCGTGATTCGCGGCGGGTGCTATCAGGTTCCGACGGCGGCGGGGGCCAGCATCACCATGAAACGCGGCTCGCTGGAGGCGCACTGCTATCCCGGCGGATCGATCTGGAAGGAGATCCTCTCGACATGAAGCTCGTTCGTTATCTCGACGGCGCCGGGCGCGCGCACTACGGAACCGAAGAGGGCGATCGCGTCCTGCAGATCGAAGGCGACATCTTCGGCGACCACACGGTCACCAGGAAGGCCGCGAACGTCCAGCGCCTGCTGGCGCCGATCGAGGTCAAGCAGATCCTGGGGATCGGGCTCAACTACCGGCGCCACGCTGAAGAGACCAACGCCAAGATTCCCGAGTACCCGATCCTGTTCATGAAGGGGGTCAACGCCGTTCAGGCTCCGGGCGGGCCGATCGTGATTCCGGGCCACCTGCCGAGCGCCGAGGTCGACTACGAGTGCGAGCTGGCGGTGGTGATCGGTCGGGCGTGCAAGAACGTCACGCGCGCGCAGGCCCTCGACTACGTGCTCGGCTACACCTGCGCCAACGACGTCTCCGCCCGCGACTGGCAGATCCGCAACGGCGGCGGCCAGTGGTGCCGGGGCAAGACCTTCGACACCTTCGCCCCGCTCGGCCCGCGCCTCGTGACCCGCGACGAGATCCCCGATCCCAACGCGCTCAAGATCGCGACGATCCTCAACGGCGAGCGCGTCCAGGACTGGACGACCTCCGACATGATCTTCGACGTGCCACGCCTCATCGAGTTTCTGAGCGGCAGCACCACGCTGGTCCCCGGCACCGTCATCTTGACCGGGACGCCCCACGGCGTCGGAATGGCCCGAAAGCCGCCCCGCTGGCTCAAGCCCGGCGACTCGGTGACCGTCGAGATCGAGGGGATCGGTCAGCTCACGAACCCGGTCGTGGCGGAGACCTAAACTTCAGCGGCGACCGTTTGAGGCTCTCCGCGGTGACGCCTTGGCTCGCTCCGAACGCGACGGCGTCGCCCAGTGCGGGCGCTTTCGTGTCTCCGCGCAGTCGCGAAGGTACATGTTCATGAGGGTCTGGTAGGGGAGCGACATCTCCTGCGACAGGTCCTGAAAGTAGCTGATCGTCTGCTCGTCCAACCGGATGGTGAGCTGCCTCTTGAGGCGTTTTGCGTAGGGATTCCGGACGGCGCCCGAAAAGTCGTAGTTCTTTTTCATCTCATCCTCCGGTCCTCGTACTGTTGTCGCTCGAGCACGTTGGCCTTCCGGGCTGAGATCAAACGGATGACCTCGTCCTCCTGTCGGTAACAGTGACAGACGAGCAGGGTCCTCATTCGACCACTGAGCCCCCAGAAGCAGAAAGCGATCCTCGTTGTTGGAGTGCGCCTCATCCGGACGCAAGAGCGCGTTCTCGTCGAGGAAGACCGTCCTGGCCTCCTCGAAGGAAACGCCGTGCTTCCGGAGATTCGCCGCCGATTTTCGTCGGTCCCACTCGAAACGAAGGTGCTTCACCCATGTGGAAGTGTACCTACTGCGTAACTACACCGCAAGTCGAGGTACCCTCGTGGCGCACCTTCAAACTGGACGGAAATCGGAACGCTACGAACCCGGTCGTCGCCGAGTCGTAGCGGCGCGCAAGCGCCTGGCGCGCAGCGCGATGAGCAGCATCGTCGCGCCGAACGCCAGCAGCACCAGGCCCCAGTCGAGGTTGACGTTGATGCCGAGCGAGTGCTGCGCGTAGATCCCGGGATCGGAGACGAGCCCGAAGCCGGCGAGCAGCAGGCCGAAGACCGAGAACATCAGGCCGATGGGCAACCGTACGTCGAGGTCTGTGACAGGCTCGCTCATTGGCAATCACTTCACCAGAAGACGGCGCTCGACACCAGGGGGCGCATGAACCCAGCGGGCGTCTCGGCAGCTCAAGGAACCGTCAGCTCTGCGCCGGCCCCGTGACAGGTGGGCCCACAGCTCGCGCCGTTCGGTTGATAGATCGTGTACGTCGGCGCGAAGGTCTGGTCGAAGATGGTGGCTCCGCGGACGGATTGTTGAACGTGAACCGAGGCGGGCGTCCCCGTGAGCGAGATGTACTCCGTGAACATTCCGGCGATCGGCTCGCAGACCGTTTCGGTGCCGGTGCCGGTCTGGGCGGGCGCGCACGTCATGGCGTAGCGAAGGGCGACCGTCAGGCCGTTCGAGCACTGTCCGGAGAAGATGCTCCCCAGCGTGCCCGCGTTCGCCGGCGGCGGGAGCGTGAAGGTGCAAGACATGGCCGCTCCGTCGGCAGTCACGTCGAGCTCATGCGTTCCATCTGGATCTCCGGCGGCGTCCCAGTTCACGGTGACGCCGAACGCGTCCACGCAGCCAATCTCGGTGCACGAACAGCCGGTCGCCCAGTACCCGACGCTGGCCAGAAGGATTGCCGCGAGTCCTCTCACCAGAACACGATGTTCAGGACCAGCGTCAACGTCAACACCAGCAGGCCGAGGACCGCTGGCCGCTTGTGCCAGGCGACGTCGTTCTCCTTCGGCCTCGGCGTCAGCGCGTAGACCAGGCCAGTCAGCTCCTGGTCGGACTTGCGCTGCTTGGTGCAGAGTGAAACGCCGACCGTGGCGAGGAAGCAGGCAGAGAAGGCCCAGATCGCGGTCCAGAAGTTCTGCGCCATCTCGCTCGGATAGTGGTGAATGACCGCCAGCCATCCGCCCTTGATCCCCACCTCGGCGCCCGCGGGCAACGACAGACCGTGGTGCGCGGCGGCGGCGGCGGTGCCGGCCAATAAGCCGAAGAAGGCGCCGTGCCCCGTGGTCCGCCGCCAGAACATCCCGAGCAGGAACGTCGCGAAGAGCGGCGCGTTCACGAAGGCGAACACCAGCTGCAAGACGTCCATGATGTTGTTGAACTTCGCGGCGGTGTAGGCGCAGGCGATGCTGGCGGCGATTCCGGCGACGGTGGCGGCGCGCCCGACGGCGAGGTAGTGGGCGTCGCTGGCGTTCGGCCGGATGTACGCCTGGTAGATGTCGTAGGTCCAGACCGTGTTGAAGGCGGTGACGTTGCCCGCCATCCCCGACATGAACGAAGCGATCAGCGCGGTCAGGCCCAGCCCCAGCAACCCGCTCGGGAAATAGTGGGCCAGCATGGCCGGGACGACCATGTCGTAGTTGAGGCTGCCGCCCTTGCTGGGGAGTGAAAAGTGCGCGCCGCCGCCCGTATCGGTGGTCAGAGCGATCGCCAGCATCCCCGGCAAGATGACCAGGAACGGGAACAGCATCTTCGGGAAGGCCGCGATGATCGGCGTTCGCCGGGCCGCGCTCATGTCCTTGGCCGCCATGGCGCGCTGGACGACGAGGAAGTCGGTGCACCAGTAGCCGAACGACAGGACGAAGCCGAGGCCCATGGCGAGCCCGAACCATTCGACCCCCATCGGGTTCGACTGCGCCGAGCCGGCGAACTTCCACGAGTGCGACCAGGCGCCCTCGGCGAGCCCGTTGCGCGTGGCGACGACGGCGAGGCGGCTGGTGAGGCCGGACCAGCCGCCCACCTGCTTGAGGCCGAGCAGCACCAGCGGCAAGAAGCCGAACACGATGAGGAAGAACTGCAGGACCTCGTTGTAGATGGCCGAGCGCAGCCCGCCGGTGAAGGTGTAGACGAACACGATCGCACCCGAGGCGGCGATGCAGAGGTGCAGGTTCCAGCCGAGGATCGCGCGCAGCAGCGTCGCCAGCGCGTACATCGAGATCCCCGAGGACATGACGGTCATGCAGGCGAACGTGACGGCGTTGAACCCGCGGGTCTTCTCATCAAAGCGCAGCTTCAGGTACTCGGGCACCGAGCGGGCCTTCGAGCCGTAATAGAACGGCATCATGAAGACGGCGACGAACACCATCGCCGGGATGGCGCCCAGCCAGTAAAAGTGGCTGGTCATGATCCCGTACTTGGCGCCGGAGGCCGCCATCCCCATCACCTCTTGCGCGCCGAGATTGGCGCCGATGAACCCCAGCGCGCAGATCCAGGCCGGCAGCGCCCGACCCGACTCGAAGAAGTCCTTCGTCCCGCTGACGCCCTTCTTGACGACGAAGCCGATGCCTAGGACGAACGCGAAGTAGACGAGCAGGAGCCCGTAGTCGATGACGCCGAGGTGGATGAGCATCGAGCTGCCGGCGCGCGATGTCATCGCGTTGCGCCGGAAGTGCGGAATTTACTACCACGAGTCTGTGGTCAACAGATAATATCCGCAGCGCTCAACTGGATGGCTTGATGGCACACCGATTTGCTTACGCAGGATCGCTCTTGCTTGGCGGCCTCGCGGCGCTCGGCTGCGCGACCACTCCCCTCGGCGCCCCGCCTGCGGACCTGGCGCGGGGGCACGATCAATTTCTGCAAGGGGCGACTGTTTTCTCGAACGAGTGCGTCACGTGTCACGGCGCGCACGGCGAGGGCCTGGCCAGCGCGCCGGCCATCCTGGGCGCCGGCGCTCTGCCCGAGTACCCGCGCAGCACGGGGGCCGGCGATCCGACGATCACGGACCCACAGCTGATTCAGATCGCGGCGCAGACGCGGCCACAGGGGGCGGCCTGGCGCGATCCGTTCAGGAACGCCCGAGATCTCTTCACCTTCACGACCACGCACCTGCCAAAATCTCGCGCGAGCGGACTCAAAGAGGCGGACTACTGGGCCGTCACGAGCTTTCTGCTGGCCGTGCAGGGGGCCAATCTGCCGCCTGGAGGCGTCGATCCCGCGACGGCCGCCGCCACACCGATTCCCAAGCGTTGACGGCGCCGCTGCCTTCGGGCAGCTCACGGGTCCGGAAAATATCCGGGACGTGCGCTTTCTGTGATGTGGATGGAGCCTTCGCCGCATTAATCCGGGGGCTCTATTCTTTTTGAGCTGTTTCGAATGGCCTAGGACACTTGTCAGGGCCGATTCGCAACCAACGTCCGAGCAGTCGCCACAGGCGAGTGCAATGTATTTGCTCTTACCAACATTGAGACTTGAAATTCTCAGTCCCTGCATTCGATTCACGCGGCTGGTCCGGAAGGCGCGTCATCTGGTCGCGCCTTGAAGGCTGGTCTCGGATACCGCTGCGCGCTCGTCGCCTTCGTTGCGTCGCTTCTGGCGACGGGTGCGGCGCGCGCCGATCAGCCGACACTCGCGCAAGGAGACAAGGCGGCCGACAAGGCGACGGACCCGGCCGCGGCGCCGGTGGATGCGTTGCCGGGGTCCCCGATTCCGCCCGGGCTGGGGCTCTCACCAGAGGCGCCGCCCGTGTCGCCCGCGCCGGGCGGCCGAGCGCCTTCGTTCGGCGCGCCGATCGGCGATCCGGCGTCCTCGTTTCGGATCGGCGGGCGGTTCTTCGGATGGGAGGCGATCGGGATCGGCGAGAAGCCGGCCAATCCGACGCCTGGGTACTCCGGCACCCCGATTCACGCGCCGCTGCTCACGACCGGCAAGACGCCGTTTTGGGGCGGCGCCGGTGCGACGCTGAACGTTCAGTACGGCACCAAGTACCTGACCGCCTACGTCGCCTACTACTTCCGAACGAACAACGAGGTGTTCCAGGGCTACACGAACCCTCAAGCCGGGCCGTCGTTCGGCACGGCCTACCTGCTCATCACGCCCGATCCGATCGGGACGCTGCGGTTGCAGTTCCGCGTCGGCGCGTTCACCGAGGTCTACGCGGGGCCAGGCCAGTGGGGGTGGGGGATCTTCGGGCCGATGCTCGGCGTTCGCGGTTACGGCGATACGGCGAACGGAGAGTGGGACCTGAGTCGGCGCTGGCGCCTCACGCTGACGCAAGGGTTTCTCGTCGTCCCCGGTGTGCCGGAGGACTTCCCGCGCGGCGACTACAACAGCTGGCTCGAGACGGGCGTCTCCAGCTACGTGAACCACGCGCACGTCGGGCTCGTCCTCGACAACCAGTGGACGTTCAAGGTGCACTTCGCGACCGATCACGGAACGGACGATCGCAAGTACCTCAACACCTTCCTCGGCACGAAGCCCCAGGACGGCCGGATGGACACCTATATGGGCGAGGTGCGCTGGCAGGGCGTCCCCTGGGGACAGTTCGGGGTGAGCGGCGGGCTCTACAACTTCGAGCACGCCTCCTCGGTCGGCGACGGCGTCTGGTGGGGCGTCGACTTCACACAGGGCGCCCACGACATGATCAACAAGTTCCTCGGGCCGCAGAGCGCGGGAAACGGCGCGGTCGCGGTGATCGGCGGCGAGTACGACTTCAGCGTCTCCAGCATCCTCTGGTACCCGCACAGCTTCACCGGCCTGGCGCCCGATCTGCGGGTCGCCATCGCGGCGATGCTCACCCGCACGGTCGCCAGCGACGATCCGACCTACAAGGGCATGAACGGGTACTACACCGGGGTGGAGACCGAGTATCGGTTCTCCTCGCTGTGCAGCCTGACGTTCCAGGCGTACGGCGAGACCCGCGGCAGCTACCTCGGCGACTGGAGCGTCTACAGCCTCAATCCCGGGATCGCCTTCCACAGCGACTGGCTCAGCACCGATCGCATTCAACTGATCTACGGCCGGCGTTTTTACAGCCATGCCGCGGACCCCAACTCTGCGCAACCGCTCGATCGCAACATGCTCGCGCTCGGCGGCTACATCACCTTTTGAACTGAGAGCGCTCCCCGATGCAAACCCCACTCCGTCATCTACGAATCAGCCTCGGGGCGCTCGTCCTTCTCGCTGCGCCCCAAATTGCGGCGGCGACGGCGACGGCGGACACCAGCGCAGATGACGGGGTCCCCCGGATCGGCCTCGATCCCGGCGAGCCGCAGGTGCCGAGCCCAACGCCCGCCGTCCCGTTCGGCGTTCAACCGGCGCTGTCGCGCGAGTACGTCCTCGATTTCCACGGCTATCTGCTTCTGCCCGCGCAGCTCGGGTTGCACGAGCGCCCGAACACCCCGAGCATGCCGCTGGCGCCGGGCCAGAGCAGCCTGGTGCTCCATGCGCCGCCGCTGGTTCCCATGGATCCGCACGACTTCGCGTACACCGGCGTCGTGCCGAACCCCTGGTTGCAGCTCAATTTCATCTACGGCAACTCGACCGTCTCCGCGACGGTGATCCTGGCGGGGACGAGCGCCATCGATGCGGCCGGCTACTACGACCCGGTCGCCCAGATGGGCGTCAACGACGCGTTCCTGACCGTGAACCTCAGCAAGAAGTTCGGCTTCCCGTTCCAGCTGAACGTCGGCGCCTACACCGGCCGCTACGGCGCGATGGGAATGTACGACGCCGGCCGCTACGGCACGCCGCTCATCGCGCAGACGAACACCATCGGCGAGGAGGTCACGCTCGCCTACAAGGTCGGCGAGGTGCTTCTCCTGGTGGACCAGGGGCTGGGTGGGCAGCTCGGGCGGCCGCCGGTCGGCCTGGTTCCGGCGGGCTGGAACGACTTCGCCGATCCCAACGTCGGCGCAACGTTCGTCAACCAGCTGCACCTCGGGCTCGCCTACCGTCCGCTCTTCCGCTTGGGGCTGCACTATTTGACCGCCTTTACGCAGGACGATCTCACGCCCGCAGGCAACATCCCGAACGGGCGCATCACCGTGATGGGGGCCGACGTCCACGTGACCGGTGGCCGCGCCGGGCACCTCTACCTCGGCGTGGCCAAGACCTGGGCCACGAACGCGCAGTCTGTTTCAGGCGCCATCGAGGTGCTGAACGCGCGCGGAGGTCCCGACCTGAGGGCCCACTACCTGGGCGCGGACGCCCAGGGCAACGTCAACGGCTCTCTCACCACCTTCGGCGGGCAATACGACCTCAGCCTCGCGCGGCTGGTGTTCGGGCAGATCTACACCGGCGTCAGCCCCGACATCCTGGTCAGCCTGTTCGGCGTCGGGACGTACGTGACCAGCGTGAACGCGAGCTACAACGACGTCCTCAAGCTGAAGGGGGGCTTCGAGGCGACCTACCTCTTCCTCTCCTGGCTGGGCATCTCCGAGCGGTTCGATCACGTGCGCCTCCACGGCGGCGACTCGACGCAGGCCTACACCAGCCTGGCCTCGCGCCTCCTGTTCCACACCGGCTGGAGGAGCCGCGGCGAGATCGCGCTTCAGTACGCTTATTTCCTCTACGGCAGTGGCGTCTACATCGAGTCCGGGTATCCGCCGGTCGTCGACATGTCCCTCAACCCGGACCGCAACGTCTTCTCTTTGATTGGAACCTTCTGGTGGTAGGGGGCTGCTCATGACGAGCGACGATTCGAGATCGAAGGTGAGGCTGCCGCGCCTGGCGCGCGCCGCAGCGGTGGCCCTCGCCCTGGGGAGCGCGCTCGGCTGCACCGCCTACGCAACCTACAAGCCGCCGGTGCCCCCCGACTGCTCCCTCATGAACGCCTACGACATCGACAACATCGACGCCGAGCTCACCATGGCCTGGAGCTCCAAGGACAACACTCCGGATGGCAGCATCTCCACGGACGCCGGGACCCTTCCGGACGGGCCCCTCTGCGGCGACGGAAACGTCCTCGTCGTCAAGGGGAGCCACGCCAACGATTGGGGCTCTCTGTTCGGATTCTATGGCTTCGGCCGGAAGGATGAATCGACGCGGGAGGGGCTGTCGTTCTGGGCGCGCGCCCCGGGGAACACGGGCAAGGCCTTCACCCTCTTGCTCGACGATCCGAACACCTACGATCCGTACGTGAGCTGCACGCCCGATGGGGGCACCGTCCTGCCCCCGGGAGACGCGGGCCCCTTCTGTACGACTTACTGCACCCTCGATGCGGGGGCCACCGGGACGCCGCCGACCTACGATCCGAACGGCAATATCCTTTCGTCGGGCACCTCCGTGCCGCCGCCGCCGGCGAACGCCTGCGGAAACGAATACCAGACCGAGGTGGTGGTGACGCGGGACTGGCAGTTCTACACGATCCCCTTCGACCAGTTTCAGCAGCAAGCCAAGCCCAACAGGGTGCCCAATGGGGTGTTCACCGAGACGGGGACGGTGCCCGGCACGCCGCTCATGACCTCGGCGATCATGAACATGATCTTTCGCTTTCCGAAAGAGTCGCCTGAGGACCTGTGGATCTCCCACCTGGGCTTCTACCGCAAGAAGGTGGTG
Source organism: uncultured Pseudomonadota bacterium (assembly GCA_963819375.1). Taxonomy (GTDB): domain Bacteria; phylum Myxococcota_A; class Polyangia; order Fen-1088; family Fen-1088; genus JADGRB01. The sequence continues at coordinate 494,545 of CAWFVU010000004.1, forward strand.
GGGGCGCCGGCGGCGGACGGGGGCGTCGATCGGTGCAGCGGTTGTTGATGGTGGACGTTGGGATGAACGCGGACGTTGGGACGAACTGAAAAGGAAGGGACGAAGTCATGAATACGAATCTTCGAATTGGAAATTATCTGGTGATTCTTCTCGTCGGCGGCGGGCTCGCCGCCTGCACGAGCCAGGCGGTCAGCTCGGGGACCGGCGGCTCCGGCGGCGGACCGGCGACCGGGACCGGCGGGTCGACGAGCTCCGGCGGCACCACCGGCTCCGGCGGTTCCACGAGCGGCGGCTACGCGACGAACAGCGGCATACTCTGCGCCCCGCCCGACCCGACGGGCCTCATCAGCAACTTCACGTATGCGCCGGGAGACGCCGCGGCGCCCGACATGACGCAGGTGCCGTTCGGCACCTACGGAACGACGCTTTCAGGCGGCGAGGACGCGTTCGGATCGCTCACCTCGAACGTGACCGCCAGCGACTGGGAGATCGCGGGATCGATCACCGACTTCTCGGGCTGGAACCTCTACTTCACCAACGCCGCCGGCGACGGCGAGGCCGCGAACACCTGCAACAAGATCGACGCCTCGGCCTTCACGGGGATCAGCTTCACGATCTGGGGCACCACCAGCGGTAACAGCATCACGTTCGGTATGGGGACGCTGCCCGACTCGGTCGCCTATGGCTGGCTCGACTCCAAGGACGCTGGCTCGCCGTCGATGCCCACGCCCGGCACCTGCACGCCCACGCCGGGGATGGGCAACGGTAAGTACTACCACCCGGGCTGCAACGATCCGACCTACGTGTTCGCCGTCACCGGGACGCAGGCCGCCCCGCAGACGGTGAGCTTGACGTGGGCCCAGTTCACCGGCGGCCTGCCGACGGCAGGGATCACGCCGAACGGCATCCTCTCGGTCTACTGGAGCGTACCGTACACGGCCGGGTCGGCCGCCTACAGCGTCGACATCCACATCGACAACCTCCAGTTCACGAAGTAATGACGTACCGGTCTCCGCGGTTGACCGCGCTCGGGTGGCTCGCCGTCCTCGTTCTGGGGACGGCGGGCTGTCTCTGTCCGCCCTGCCCGACGGCGGGCGGCGGCGCGACGGCCAACGCCGCGACCGCCGCCAAGGGCCCCGCGGCGCCGGCCGCCTCGGGCAGCCGTCAGGTCGTCTGGGACGGAGACGGCGCGGGCCCGGGCGCGCAGGGCTGGGACTCTTGCGCTGATCCCAAGGTTGGCTGCAGCAAGGTGGGGACGGCGCCCGGCGTGGGCGTCAACGGCACCACGGCGATCAAGCTGCACGGCGACGGCACGGGATTCCTGGGGATGGGGTGGAACCTGTTCGGCTGGTACCCGGAGAACGCGGGGATCGACATGACCCCCTACAGCCACCTGACGTTCCAGATCCGCGTCGAGGGCAAGTCGCCCGAGGTCGCGGTCGATCCTGCCTCCGTCGGCGTGCTGCTCGGGTGCAGCGGCAACAAGAACGACAGCGCCACGGTGCCGGTCGAGCGCTACGCCAAGGGCTTCGCCGACGGCAAGTGGCACAAGGTGGAGATCCCGATCTCCGCCTTTACAAAGGGCCCGGGCGCCAAGTTCGACCCGCAGTCGTTCTGGGAGTTTCGGATCGCCACCTGGAGCGCGGCGCCGCGACACTTCGACATCTTCATCGACGACATCGCGCTCGAGAAGCAGTAGGGCATCGTGCAGAGGAGGGGCAGGGCGCTCGTCGCGGCGAGCGTGGGTGTGTGGCTGGGGGGCGCGGTGGCGTGCGTCGACACGGGACACCGGGCCGAGGCGGATGGCTCCGCCGCCGGGCCGGGGGCTGTGAAGTCGGCGACCTGCCAGGTGACACCGCCGGTCGCGTATTCCGGCGACGCGGGGATCCCCTCCGCCGATCCGGCGCCGGCCGGCCCGTACGCCTGGAAGAACGTCGTCATCAAGGGCGGGGGGTTCGTCAGCGGCATCGTGATGAGCCCGGCGCTGCCTGGTCTGGCCTTCGCGCGGACCGATGTCGGGGGCGGCTATCGTTACGACCCGGCCAACCAACGCTGGCTGCCGCTGACCGACTGGGTCGGACACAACAACTCGAACCTCATCGGGATCGAGAGCATCGCTGCCGATCCGACCGATCCCAACAACGTCTACCTGGCCGCCGGGGAGTACCTCACGGCTGGCAGCGGCGCGATTCTCAGCTCGACGGACATGGGGCGGACCTGGACGACGAACAGCATCGGGGCGCCGATGGGGGGAAACGTCGACGGTCGATCGATGGGCGAGCGGCTCGCCGTCGATCCCAACCTGCCGAGCATCTTGTACTTCGGGTCGCGCAACGCGGGCCTGTGGAAGAGCACCGACTCCGCGCAGACCTGGACGCAAGTCGCTGCGTTTCCGACGTGCGGCACCACCAACGGATGCATCGCCTCGGGAAACAACAGCTCGGGGACGGGGTACGGGCTGACGTTCGTGCTGTTCGATCCGCAGAGCGGCGGGCCGGGGACCGCCACCCCGGCGATCTACGTCGGCGTCGGCATGACCAGCGGGACCACGCTCTATCAGTCGACCGATGCCGGGGTCACCTGGAACGCCGTCACGGGGGCGCCCACCGGAATGATGCCGCATCACGCGGTGCTGGACGGCTGCGGCAACGTCTACTTCGCCTACAACAACGGCTCCGGCCCGAACGGGGTCACCGCCGGCGCCGTCTGGCGCTACGGCACGGCCAGCGGCGTCTGGACCGACGTGAGCCCCACACTCGGCAGCTTCGGCTTCGGCGGAATCTCGGCCGACGCCGCCCACCCGGGAACGCTCCTCGTCGCCACGATCGATGACTGGGGGGACGCCCAGGCCAAGATCTATCGAACCACGGACGGCGGCGCGAGCTGGGTGTCACTCGCCGGCGGGGCCGTCTGGGACGTGGCGGGCGCCGAGTGGCTCTACTGGCACACCGGCAACCTGCCGTCGAGGGGCTGGATGGGCAACGTTCAGCTCGATCCCTTCGATTCGTCGCACGCGCTCTTCATCACCGGGCAAGGCCTCTGGTCGACCGACGACGTCACCATGGCGGACAGCGGCGCGGCGACGCACTGGTCGTTCGACGACAGCGGCCTCGAGGAGACCGTGGTGCTCGATCTCGCCGGCCCTCCGACCGGAGCGCCGCTCTTGAGCGGGGTGGGCGACATCGGCGGATTCAAGCACGACGCCCTCGACGTCTCGCCCGGCAGCGGCATGTTCGATAAGCCGATCTTCGGCAACACGACCAGCCTCGATTTCGCCGAAGGCGCGCCCCTCATCGTCGCGCGGGTGGGGACGAGCTCGTCGTCCGGCGGACAGAACGGCGCTTACTCCACCGACGGGGGAGCGAGCTGGACGCCGTTTGCCACGGCGCCCGCGGGGAGCACCGGTTCGGGATCGATCGCGGTCTCCGCCGACGGGACGACGTTCGTGTGGGCGCCCAAGAAGGGGACGCCCTCCTACTCGCAGACCACGGCGACGACGCAGCCGGGCACCACCTGGACCGCCTCCACCGGGCTCACGGCGGGGATGCTGGTCGCCTCCGATCGGGTCAATCCCTCCAAGTTCTATGCGACCGGCAGGACCGGCATTTTCGTCAGCACCGACGGCGGCAAGACGTTCGTCCAGGCAAGCACGACCTCGTGCGGGCGGCCACGACCGGTGTTCGGGATCGAAGGGGACGTCTGGGTCCCGACAACCTCCGGCCAGCTCCTGCACTCGCAGGACTCGGGCGCCACGTTCCCGCCAGCGGCGGCGGTGAACGGCGTGACCGCGGTGGGGTTCGGCAAGCCGGCCACGCCGGGGGCCTACCCGGCCGTCTTCCTCGCGGGTTCGGTGAACGGCGCCTGGGGCATCTACCGCTCCGACAACGCCACCGACAGCGCGGGGGCGACCTGGCAGCACCTCGACGATCCGGAGCACCAGTTCGGGTACATCAACTGCTTGGCCGGCGACCAGAACCGCTACGGCCGGATCTATCTCGGCACCTCCGGCCGGGGAATCGTCTATGGCGATCCGCAGTAAAGAGACAGACACAGCAAAGGAACCGACGACGATGACGAAACAAATTTCCTGGGCGGTTGCGTTGGCGGGGATCGTCGCTGTGCTGGGCCAGTCTTCCTGTACCGTCTGCTCCTGTCGCGTGCCGACGGAGACGCCGGGCGGGGCGACCGCGGCGGTTGCGCCGACCCCTGCCCAGGCTGTGGCGGGCGGCGGCCTGAAGGGGAGCGCGGCCTACAACTGGAAGAACGTCGTCGTTCTCGGCGGCGGCTTCGTGAGCGGTATCGTCTTCAGCCCCGTCGAGAAGGGGCTGGTCTACGCCCGCACCGACGTCGGCGGCGCCTACCGCTGGGACGCGGCCGGCAAGGCCTGGGTCGCCCTCACCGATCAGCTGGGGCGCGACTCGAACTTCCTCGGCATCGAGAGCCTGGCGGCCGATCCGGTCGACGCCAACAAGGTCTACCTGGCCGCAGGGACGTACACCGGCTCGTGGGTCGGCAACGGCGCCATCCTCCGTTCGAACGATCGCGGCAACACCTGGCAGACGATCGACATGCCGGTGAAGATGGGCGGCAACGAGAACGGCCGCTCGATGGGTGAACGGCTCGCCATCGACCCCAACCAGCCCGGCATCCTCTACTTCGGGTCGCGGAAGGCCGGCCTCTGGAAGAGCACGGACGGGGCGTCGACCTGGGAGAGGGTCGGGAGCTTCACCGCCTCGGACAACGACAAGGGGATCGGGATCCCGATCCTCCTGTTCGACAGGGCGAGCGGCAGCAAAGGGAAGCCGACGCCGGTCATCTACGCGGCGGTCGCCAACAACGACGGCAGCCTCTACCGCAGCAGCGACGCCGGCGCGACCTGGAAGCTGGTCCCCAAGCAGCCGACGGGCGTGATGGTCAGCCACGCGATGTTCGATTCCACCGGCGCGCTCTACCTCAGCTACACGAATGGCCCGGGCCCGAACGACATCACCGACGGAGCGGTCTGGAGGTACGAGCCCAAGGTGGAGAAGTTCACCGACCTCACGCCGGCCGCGCCGAAGGGGGACGACAAGTTCGGCTACGGCGGGCTGGCGCTCGACGCCGCGCACCCGGGGACCATCATGGTCAGCACGATCGACCGCTGGACCAAGGGGGACGAGGTCTACCGGACGACCGACGGCGGCAAGAAATGGAAAGCGCTCCTGCCCAAGGTGGTCCGCGACGACGCGGGCGCGAAGTATCTCTACTGGCACAAGTCCGAGCCGATCGGGCGGGGGTGGATGGGCGACATCGAGATCGATCCTTTCAACAGCGGGCGCGCGATGTACGTGACCGGCGCCGGGCTCTGGGCGACCGACGACGCGACCGCCGCCGACTCCGACAAGCCGACGCACTGGACGTTCCTCGACCGCGGGCTCGAGGAGACGGTCATCAAGGGCCTCGTCAGCCCACCGGCCGGGCCGCCGCTCTTGAGCGCGATGGGCGATCTCTGCGGCTTCCGCCACGACAATCTGAACGAGCCGTCGAAGGACGGGATGTTCGACAACCCGCTCTGCGGGTCGGCCAGCGGGATCGACGTCGCCTGGACCAAGCCGGAGATCGTCGCGCGCGTCGGCTGGGACAACAACCAGAAGTGGGGCGCCTATTCGCTCGACGGCGGCAAGACCTGGACGCCGTTCAAGACGATGCCCAAGAAGGCCAAGGGCGCCGGCTCGATCGCCGTGTCGGCCGACGGCACCGCCTTCGTCTGGGCGCCGCTCGAGGGGCCGGTCGTCTTCTCCCAGGACAAGGGCGCGACCTGGGCGCGCGCCGAGGGGCTCCCGGACGCAGAGGTCTCTCCCGACTGGGCGCCGGTGCCGTTCCGTCCGGCCGCCGATCGCGTGAACCCGAAGAAGTTCTACGTCCTCGACGCCAAGGGCGGCCAGGCGTTCACCAGCGTCGACGGCGGGGCCCACTTCACCGCCTCGCCGACGGGGCTGCCCGCGCTCGCCGACTACCAGTACGGCTCCGCCTCGGCGGCGGCCACGCCCGGCATCGAAGGCGACGTCTGGCTCACCAACTTCAAAGAGCTGAACCACTCGACCGACTCGGGCAAGACCTACGAGTCGATCCCCAGCGTCAGCGAGGCCTACGCCCTCGGCTTCGGCAAGCCGGCCGACGGCAAGAAGTACCCGGCGCTGTATCTCATCGGCAAGATCGACAACGTGGTCGGCTTCTTCCGCTCCGACGACACAGGCGTCACCTGGCTGCGGGTCAACGACGACCAGCACCAGTACGGCTTCTGCAGCGTCATCACCGGCGACCCGCGCGTCTACGGCCGCGTCTACGTGGGAACCGGCGGGCGAGGGATCGTCTACGGCGAACCGAAGTAGCGCGGGGAGCTCGCGCTGCGAAGGCCACTGGGAGAGGCGGCTCCAGTGAGCTGCCTTGCGCTTTACAGTGAGAGTGTGTCGTCCAACGTAACGAGTTGAACAACCGCCAACTCTCCGGTTGACGAGAGAAACTGAGGCCGGCAAGATGGCGCCGCTTTAAGAACCAAAACATCTGGATCCGAGCGGGAGTGGGGGGACTTCGGCGCGGTGGGGGCCTTGGATGCCATCGATCCGTCTGCGTGCGGGAGCTGTTCTCGTTGTACTGGTCTGTGTTGCGGCGGGGGGGCTAGCTCGCCATCGGCGGCGCGGAGAGCCAACCGAGGAGGCGAGGCGGCTCGCGTCGGACCTTCGTGCCCAGCCTTCATGGCCTGCGGCGGTTGGTTCTGTTCAGCCTGAGCTCACCCTGCCGGCTGTCACGCCGCAGGAAAATCCGGAAAAGCCAGAACAGCCGAAAAACGAGGGCAAGAAGTCCGTTCATGTGGCGCCTTCAGCGCGCGCGCGCGCGCCGGCCCACGCGAAGGACACGAAGACACACGTTGCGCCCGCGGGTGCGCGGGAGCGGGATATCACCGCGCAAGCGGTTGACCACCACACCGTCTCCCCGCGCGCTCACGCTGCCGGCGCCACAATCTCGCAACGGGCGACGGCGACCTCGACCGCCGGGCACCTTGACCCCGCCTTGCAAGCGGCTGCGGCGAGGCTGACCCCCGCCCGTCTCTCGCACGCGGCGACGTTGATCCCGAGCGGCAACGTCCTTGCCGCGGGAGGACTGACAAACACGGCAGCATCGCACAACGCGGCGATCTACAACCCGGCGACAGGCATCGGCACGTCGCTTGCCCCATCGACCAACATCTCGACGGGACGCCCCTCGCAGACGGCGACCCTGCTCGGCAAAAGCAACAGCAAAACGCGGATCGCCGGCCGAAACTCAGGCGAAAAGAGCAGCGCGCCGCCCCTGCTGTTCTTCGACACGACGACCTACGTCCCGATCACTGACCTCGGAGCCCCTGGGGCGTCCAGTGCGAGCGACATCAACAATAACGGCGACGTTATAGGGGTTGATGGAAATGGCGCTTTCACCCTGACCGCTTCGGCCGACATGAACTATGTCCCCTGGTCGGGCGCATTCGTCTACCCGTACGCTCTCAATGATAGCGGCGTGATCTCCGGTTGGGCCGGCTTCGCGGACGGCGTCCCCTTGGCATTTCGTTATGACCCGATGACCGACGCGCAACCGGTCAATCAACCCGGGGCGAGCCAGGGCTTTGGAATAAATGGCGATTATGCACTTGACAACACCAATGGTCGCGCTTAATCTAAGGGCATGTCGAGCGGAGCCAATCACGGCAAGGACTTAACCCTCATTTCGGTTATGACGCGCTTCTCAACGGAGGAAGCGGCCAGGGAGTATTTGGAGGGTATCCGTTGGCCACACGGTCCGACTTGCCCGCACTGCGGCAATGCCGACAAGGATCGGATTTGGGACCTAACGGAGAATGCGGGCGGCGGCGTTCGGGCTGGCCTCCGCAAGTGCGCCGAGTGCCGCGACACGTTCACGGTTCGCGTTGGAACGGTCATGGAGGACTCGCACATCCCGCTCAACAAATGGCTGATCGCGTTCTACATGATGTGCGCCAGCAAGACCCAGATCTCGGCGCTACAGCTCCAGCGCCAGCTTGAGATCGGGTCCTACCGCTCGGCCCTGTTCCTCTGCCATCGCGTCCGCTTCGCCCTGATGGAGTTCTTCCCTGACGACAAGCTCCAGGGGACTGTCGAGGCGGACGAGACGTACATCGGCGGCAAGGTCAAGGGCAAGGGTCGCGGCTACACCAAGAACAAGACCCCCGTCGTGTCGCTCGTCGAGCGTGGGGGCCGCGTGCGGTCCAAGGCCGTCGACATGGTGACCGGACAGGCGATTACCAAACTGCTCAAGGAGCACATCGCACCGTCGGCGATCTTGAACACCGACGAGTCGCCCCTGTACCTGTCGGTCGGAGCAGAATTTGCGAGCCACGACAAGGTGAATCATCGTACCGAGGAATATGCTCGCTTCGACAATCACACAGGCCGTCTCGCCACGACGAACGCCGTCGAAGGCTTCTTCGGGAACTCCAAGCGGAGCATCGACGGAACCCACCACCACATCAGCCGGAAGCACACGAATCTCTACTTCGCCGAGCTGGACCACAAGTACAATACCCGCCACATGACCGACGGGGAGCGAACGGTAGAAGGCATCAAGGGCATGGAGGGAAAGCGCCTTATGCTCCACGCTTCGAAGTCGAAGAGGACGGCGAGGTGAAGCGTCAGTCCGCCGCGAGGACGGGCGGCAGGTCCGGCGTAGCTGCCGAGACCGGAATCGTCGGGATAGAAGAGGTCCTTCTTCACTGCCCCGTTCGCGGGGCGCTGGGCGCGAAAGCGCTAGCGAAGGATGGGCTGACACCCACCGAAGAGGCGCGACGAGTCGATTTCCTGCGATTCCTCGTCGAAGAGAGGAACTACCCGTCGGAGTGCATCCGGGTAGAGGTCGTTACGATCAAGAACCTCGGAGAGAGCGGACGCAATCAGTTGCGGGCGGATGTGATTGTGTACGACTGTCCATGGGCAGATATCGCCGCCGAGGAACTCGGAGAACAACTCGATCACGCCGTGCTTGTGGCCGAGATCAAGCGTGACTCGACCAAGAAGTCCAAAGGCGTCACTTATCAACTTGAACCTGCCCTCCGCGTGCTCCCTCGGCTCGATACAGTCGGCGTTTACTGGGACGACGATAACCGGTTGCTATTTACCAAGTCGGTGCGCAAGCGCGGGGCGATACAGGATCTCGCGATACATACCGACACGGTGGCTAATTTGCCGGACTATGGGATCGCCTATCATACGAAGGCGATCACGGCCGATACCCTTACGAAGCCAACCAATCTGCTAGGTACGCTATACGGGCTCGCGGATATTATGCGTTCGCATGGCGTAAACGACGAACATCAACGGTACAAAGAGACCGTCAAGCTATTGTTGGCCCGTTATGTCGACGAGAAGAGCGCGAAGGCAGCGGCTAGCAAGCAACTGAAGATCCAGGTGCTGGAAGGCGCTGACACGGGGTTCATGGCGAGAATAAATGCCATGTATACCAACGCCGCCCTCAGGTACAGCAAGGTTGAAACTCTGTTTCAGCCTAAAACGGGTCCTGATCTTGATGAGCCTACGTTGCGTGATTTGGTGACCGCGATTCAGGGCTTCGATTTGTCATCGGCGTCAAGCGACACCATGCAACAGGTGTTCATGACGTTCGTATCTGTGGTCTTCAAGAAGAATCTCAGTCAGTATTTTACTCCTGCATCACTGATCGACACGATGGTGCAAATGGTCGATCCGGGGCCCACCGAAAAGATCGCCGATCCGGCGATGGGTACGGCCGACTTCCTCACCTCCGCCATGAACTATTGTATGCAGCGGGGCGACGACGACGTTCACGACAGGATTCACGGAATCGATTCCGATCCCAAGGCCTTCGATCTCGCAGTGGTCAACATGATCTTGAACCACGATGGGCAGGCGAACCTCCTCAGAGAGGACTCGATCGAGCATCATTCGCGCTGGGCAGAAAAGATAGACGTCGTTCTCTGCAACCCGCCCTTCGGCGCGGAGACAGCGGAGCATCGCGCCGAGATTCTCAAAGCATATGACCTAGGCCATGTATGGAAGCAGGGAAAGCAGCCGGGGACGTGGACAAAGACTTCGGAGATCGCTAAGGGTCAGCAGCTCGGCATTCTATTCATCGAGCGATGCTGGAAGATGCTTAGGCCAGGCGGGCGATTGGCGATCATTCTTCCCGAGGGATACCTATCCACCGCGGGGCACGGATATGTTCGCCGATGGATGCTCGAACACTTCCTGATTCGCTCTCTTGTCGAACTTCCCCGGCGAATTTTCCTGAAGTCCGGAGCTGATCTGAGATCGAATATCCTCGTCGCCGAGAAAAGAGTGGAAGGCGACAAAGTACGCCCATATCCGATCCATGCGTCCATGGTTCGCGAGGTCGGATATAAACTCGGTGGCGACTTCAAGCCGCTGCCCTTGCAGGACAGGGCGACGGGACTTCCGATTCGAGACAACGACAACAAGATCGTTCTGAATTCAGATTTTCGCCGCGTGTTGCAGGAGTTCGAAGACACCCCACGGAGAGTCTCTCCGTCGTGGCATGGGGCTACGGTGACAGACATTATCTCGCGTGATGACCTCGACATGAAGCCGCGTCGGCTCGTGCCACGGGCTCTAGACAATATCCGCAGCCTCGCCGCTGCTGGCGCTGTCCGACTGAGCGAGATCGCCGATGTTCAAGATGCCGTGATCGATCTGATCGACGACGTCGGACCCAGCGAGTTCCGGCGGGTCGTGGAAGGTCAAGACATACGAGCGATCGAGGGAATCGTAGTTCCACATTTTGCGGAGAGATGTTGGTCAATCGCCGAACGGAAGCAGCGCAAGGTTTATCAGCTTTACAACCTTGACGTGATCATCGGACTGGTTAGACCGGAGCGACGAAACGTTGGGGTTCTGCTTGACGAAGGCGATGACGTGGTCGGCAGTCCCGACGGCCTGGCGGTAGTCAGGGTAAAGAAGGGACTGGAAAAGGAATATCCGACTGAGTGGTTGTTTTCCGTCCTCCGATCGGAGCAGGTCAGGCTCCAGTTTTGGACCGAGTCAGGAGGGACCAGCTATGGCAAGCTGGACAACGACATGATCAGGAATGTGCTGGTTCCCCCAGCGTCCCCCAAGGAACGACTGGGCGTTGCCGCCAAGGTCCAGACATGGATCGCCAGCGTTAAAGCAAACAGCTCGGCATGGTCAGAGATCGGGATCGACGGTGACAGGCGTCCGATTCTGAACTCGCCGCTGACTGGCCTGTTCGACGACGATGACCCCGGCATGATGATGGAAGGCACGGACAGCGCGGTTTCCGAAGAGGACCGGAAAGACGTATCGATAGCCAAGGCCAGACTGAAGGAGATGCGCGAGCGTCCGTCTAACGTTGTATCTGGCGATAAATTGAAGGACGAACTCGATGGGCTGCTGTCCTAGCGCCGATGTCCAAATACTACGGCTTCACTTACAACCGCTGCTGTCTGGACTTTCTAAAGACGCTTCAAAAGAAAGTACGGAAGCAGATCATCGAGAAGGTAAAGAAGCTCGCCGCAGACCCATTCCCATCCAGCACAAAAGCGCTTCAAGGGATGAGCGATGGCGATGACAGCGTTTATCGGATCCGTTCAGGCGACTATCGAATCCTCTACGTGGTGAGAGGAGAGATCATATGCGTGCTCGACATCGACCATCGAAAGGACGTGTACCGGTGACGGAGGACAAAGGGTCGGAACTGCGGATGCCGGCCGACGAGTTCGACCGGATGATGCGAGGGGCGATTCAGGCGGCGGCGCCGAAGCCGTCCAAGCCAAAGACCGGCAGCGGTCCCAAGGGCGGACCGTTGCAGCGGGGAAGACTAAGGGACAAGTGGCCCGCGCCTGCCGCAAAGACGCGCAAGGGTCCGCGTCACGATGATGTGCCAGTTGCGCGAGACCCTGGCACCCCTGCTAAGCGCACGCCCAAGAAGTCGTAGCCGCTACGCGGCGTCCGGCCCGGTCCAGGCGCCCGGATTCGCCTGGTGTTGTGAAGTGCATAATCGCCGAATAAATAGCAACGGGACGACGACCGGGGGCGGGTACTACCCTGGCGGGGACGGTTACTCGGACCTTCGAATGTTCCGCATCGGCACGGGAGACGTTGAGGTGTTGCCCTCGGCTGCGAATGGCGATCCGGAGGCTTCCGGCTATGGAATCGACGTGGACGGAACCGTCGTCGGTTCCCAGCTCGTATCGGAGGCAAACGGGACCTGGGAGGCAGTTCGTTACAGCGACAGTCGCGGCACCGAGTTCCTCAATAATTTCGTTCCCGTAGAGAAGGGCTGGAATCTCACGGCAAGCTATTACATCCGGCCGGGTCAACTTCCGAGCGGCGTGGCCTACGACGAAATCCTGGGCAGCGGGATTTACACCGACGGGACTCATCCTTCGGTGTCGCGGTCATTCCGTCTGAGAGTGACCCCCGACGGAGATTTCGTGAGCATAGACGACCTCGGCATTTCGCCCCAGTATGCCACCGACGCTCCGAACGTCGTCATTCCCAATCGAGAGAACAAATGGGGAGAAATCGTCGGCGCCGTCTACGACCCCTGGCAGGACGCGCCCATAGATGCGTTCGTCTATACCGATGCGACCGGTATGGTCGATTTGACGGGCCTCCTCGACCCTGGTTTGGGCTGGCATCTCATCGTGGCTGCCGGGATCAACGACAACCACGAAGTCGTCGGTTACGGCACCCTCGACGGCGTGACCAGGGCTTTCAAGCTGACTCTGCCCGACATCAACCTCAGCACGTGCCCGCCGCCCGACGCCAACAGTTGCCATCTGCAGGGTCAACGGGATTTCTTAACCGGGGAGTGCTCGACGCCGCTAGCAACTGACGGGACCTTCTGCACCGACGGCAACGCTTGTACGCAGACCGACGCTTGCGTGGCAGGGGTCTGCACGGGGAGCAATCCCGTTACCTGTGCGGGCCAGGGCCAGTGCCGATCAGCCGGAGTGTGCGATCCTGCGACCGGAATCTGCTCGACGGCGCTCGCCACCAACGGTCAAGGGTGCCAGGACGGCAACGTGTGTACCGTCAACGACTACTGTGAGTACGGAGCTTGCATTCCGGGCGACGCCACGGGCTGCTCGCCCGGCGATCCGCATTACGTCTCGGCCATCGACATCGGATCCGCTCAGGGCGGGTCTCAAGCGAACGACATCAACAACAACGGCGAAGTCATAGGGAATGACGGAAATCTTGGGTTCACCTGGACCGCTTTGGGCGAGATGAAGTATATCCCGTGGTCGGGCGTAGTCCTCTTACCGTACGCCCTCAATGATAGCGGTGTGATGTCCGGCTCTGCTAGTTTCGCGGGCGGTCCCGCCTTGGCGTTTCGTTACGACCCCAGGACCGACCCGCAACCGATCAATCAACCCGGGGCCGGACAGGGCTTTGGAATAAACAGCAACGGAACGCTGACCGGCGGCGGGTACGTCAGCGACCTCCGAATGATTACCATCGACGGCACCGGATCCGTTCAAACATTGCCCTCGGCTCCGAATGCTGACCCGGTGGCCTCGGGCTATGGAATTGACGCGGACGGAAACGTCGTGGGTTCTCAGCTCGTGTCGGAGGCGAACGGGGCTTGGGCGGCCGTTCTTTATAGCGAAGGTAGTGGCACCACTCAAGACCTCAATGGCTTGCTTCCGATCGACGTGCCTCCGGGAGAGACGGGCTGGAATCTCACGGGAGGTACCTACATCCGGAAGGGCCAAGGCACCGACGGCGTGACTTACGACGAAATTCTGGGCAACGGAACTCACAATGGTCCGGCCCGCTCATTCCGTATGAAGATTACCACCAGCGGAGACTTTCTGAGCATCGAGGATCTCGGCATTTCGCCCAAGTATGCAGCCGACGACCCAAACGCCGTCGTCGCCTCCCGAGAGAACGGGAGGGGAGTAGTCGTCGGTACCATTTACGACCAGTGGCTCGAGATGCCCCAAGACGCATTCGTCTATACCGATGCGACCGGGATGGTCAATCTGACCGACCTGGTCGATCCCGACAACTCGAACTGGCATCTGATGGCGGCGACCGGAATCAACGAAAGCAATGTGGTGGTCGGTTGGGGCTACCACGAGGGGGTGCCTCGTGCGTTCGAGCTCACACTCCCCGACATGAGCCCGTGCTCGCCGCCAGCGGACAGTTGCCATACGCAGGGGCAACGGAATCTCTTGACGGGGGTGTGCTCGAATCCTCCGGTCACCGACAACGTCTCCTGTACGGCCTTGGTCCCCATTCTATTGGGTGTCGCGCAGGAGGGATCCGTCTTCAAAGCGATCTTCGACTATCAGTCGACATCGCCGACCCCAGTAAATATCCCCTACGGGCCCACCAATAGCCTCTCGGACGAGAACGGCGCGTCGCCGCCCGAGTTGCCGCCGACGATCTTCGTCTCAACCCCGCATGGACCCTTCGTTGCAACGCTGTCAAGGGCGAAGTTGACGTGGACGTTGGGCGCCTCTAGCGTCACGGCGGTGCCCCCCCCGCCCGGGTCAGGGCTATCCGTGACGACCTTGGGCGATGGTACGCACGACGCGAAGCTGCTGGACGGGCGGAAGGTGAATCTGGATTCCCTACCGCCGCCGAGCCCGCCGGCGGCGCCGGGGCCGACGCTCCCGGTGGCGTTCAATGGCGCCCTGACCGGACAGTTCGGAGTCAGCCCTTCGGGGGCGGCGACGTATTCGGTTCCGATCTCGATTCCGCCAGGGATTGCCGGCATGGCGCCCAACTTGTCGCTCGCCTACAGCAGTCAGGCTGCCGACGGAATCGCCGGTCAGGGGTGGAGTCTGGGCGGCCTCTCAATGATCACCCGCTGCCCGCGGACCCGGCAGCAGGACGGATTTGGACGGCCAGTGACGATGGATTCACTGACGGACGCTCAGAACAACCAAGGCCACAAGACCGACGGCATCTGTTTGGATGGAGAGAAGCTGTTTGACACTTCACCAGGGACAGGAGACTGCTTAGCGTCCTCCTCCGTAGTGATGTGCTACACGCCCGAAAAGAAGGACTTCAGCACGATCACGCTCAATTCAACGGGGGAGTTCCAGGTCGTCACGAAGGCAGGCGAGACGCGCTACTACGGCCTCCAGACCTACGACCGGGTGAATGATTCGGGCGGAAATACGGCGGTGTGGATGCTCGACCACGTCGTCGATGGATGGGGAAACTACTTCGATTTTCACTACAACAACTGCTCCGATAACACCTGTCAGCCGAACTTCACAGGCACCGGTATCTGGGTTTCCGACATCGCCTACACGGGTTCGGTCGGCGGTACTCAGGGGAACCCGACCATGCCGTTCAACCACATCGGCCTCCAATACGAGTGCCGCCCCGACATTCGGTGGACCCGCTTCTCTTCCCTCAGGATCCCTCAAAATCAGCGTCTCAAGTCCATCACGACGCCTCAGGGGATCTACAGTCTCACGTATAATCAAGCCGCTCCTCAGAGTTCACCGAACGAGTGTGCGTCGGAGACGCCGTCGATCGGCCTGAGTGAGCTCGGAGAAATCGGGTATTGCGCGGGCACAACCTGCATGCAGTCGATGAAGTTCGGCTGGAAGGGGGGGATCGGAGGCAGTTGGATCCCTCCCATCGAGCCCTCCGGATACAAGCTACCCTCTTCGATTGTAGGGACTGGGCAGGGGTTAAGAGGGACGCAGTTCGTCGACCTGGACGGAGACGGACGCCCTGAGTTCGTGCTGGCCCGAACCAACGGTAGAGATGGAAAGAATCACCCGCAAATAGCCACGCTGTACAATACCGGATCAGGGTGGAGCGCGCCGCTCACCGGCCTGAACCGGACGTTCCCTCTTTACCTCTCGGACGCCTCTGACAAGCCGACGCCCGTCAGATTCGCCGATTTCGACGGGGACGGAAAAGTGGACGTCATCGTCGACAGCGCGAATGTGACGTGTGATCCCGACGGAAATAACTGCGTCAGCTGTCCGGTCGACCTGACTTGCCCGGGCTCACCGACACACTACTCGCCAGCGGTATGGCTCAATCGCTTCACGGTCGGTGGAGGCGGCGGATGGGAGTTCCATCGCGAATACGCGAACATTCCCTCCGACGATCCGAACAATTTTCTTCAGGGACCCGGTGGCATCTATTTCGACCCAAACGAATCGGATCCTGCCACGGTGGTCGACATGGACGGTGACGGCAAAGCTGATCTCGTCAAGGTATTTGGAACGGTCAATGGTCACACCATTGTCGATATCCTGTACAACACCGGTCCGCTCCACACAGTTAGTTGGATATCCCAGGTCTACGATGTATTTACGGGCTTCGGTGCGGAACGCACTTTCAACTCCGAGACGTGAACCGAGACGGGCTGCCGGACCTGGACATTGCAACCTATTGGGCCTTCGATGGAGTGATTTCTTCGCAAGAGTCGGTCGCCATCAATCTGGGAAATAACTCCGGAATGGTCGTCAATAACGTTCACCCAGGATTCGGAATAGCGTTTGCCCCGACGAACACTAGCCCATCGCCGATGCTTGGCACCCAGCTAGGCCTCGCCCCCCCGCCGCAAATGGCAGACATCGACGGAGACGGCTTTTATGATCTGTTCGCGTACGAGTCGACCTACAATCCTCCCGGAATCGCAGATCCACAAGCGAACGTGGCAGCGGTTGGCTTTGGAAATGGGTCGGGGTTCGCCTTCGTCGACGCGACGAGTGCGTACGTCCAGGTGCTCAAAAACCTATCGCCGCAGGTTACGACGGTAAAGAGACTACTGGACGCCGAGATCGACCACCCGCTGCCGGATGTGATAAACCCAATTGAGAACACCGATGATGAGGACTTTGGCGCCACGCTCGCTGACATTAATGGCGATGGACTCGTAGACCTGATCAGATACCACGAGGCCGTTGGTCCTTCCGGTGCCCAGGGGCAGGGAGGCAGCGAGATTTTGTACAATACCGGTACAACCTGGCTCGATCCCGACAACATCACATTCTGGCAGGCTCCGATTGGGCCGTCCGGCATTCCGGCGGTGGCGCCGAGCTTCGTGTCCGACGTCGCCAACATCGGAAGCGCCTTCGTCGACCTAGACGGGGACGGCCTCGTCGATCTTATCCAGGAGGAAATCGGCGATCAGGGATTGTCTCCTGACGCGTGGATCAACCCGAACTCAGCCCCAGTCATCTGGACATTTCCGAACGGCCTGGCCGCGCCCACAACGGCGAACTACGTGAACATCACGTCACTGGCAGGAGCGACGACGTACAAGGATGACGACCAGACGAAAGCTCTCACTGAGCTCCTGGCCGTTCCTTTGCTCGTCGTCGCGAACGCGACGGCAGCCGACGGGACCGGGACGGGGGCGTTGAACAAGCAGACCTTCACGTACCATTCTTTGCGACAGGACCCGAACGGACGCGGCCCTCTGGGGTTCAATCGGGTCGAGATTCAGGATCAGGCGTCGAATACGCTGACCGTGACGAGATACGCGCAAGTCTACCCGTACACGGGGCTGCCGGCGCAGGTGGACAAGTACCAGCTCAGCCTTGATGGCTCACATCAGTACCTGATGACTGAGACCGTCACCGGTTATTGCGATGGGACTGACCCGCACGCGAAGTTCGCATGTGGTGAGGACTTTCCCGGGGTGCCGGTAGGCCCACTGTTCGTGTTCCCTAGTCTTATCCTCGACACCAGTTATCTACACCCGGAAGCGAACGACACGACAGACACCATCGTCACCCGCTCAGAGTTCCAGTACAACGACTCTGGAAACGCGATGCAGACGTCGACCACGACGACCAAGACCGAGCACTGCGCGGTCGACACGACGAAACCCTGCGCGACGGAGCAGTTCTCGAAGACCGTCGTCAACACCTACACAACGATTGCGGAGCAACAGGAGGGGAAGCCCGACTCGACCGTCGTCACTGCCACCGGCGGAACGAAGAACACCACGCACACGACGACCTTCGAGTACGCGACCGCCGATACCTTTGGGGGCAGTTCGTCGCGGCTGGCGCTGACGAAGACCCACGTCGAGCCGGGGGCCCGTTGGCCGATCCAGCTGGACACCGCCTACGCGTACGATCCATTCGGAAACGTAGTCACGACGACGAGCTGTGCCAACGACTTCGATAGCTGCTGGCCGGGCGCCCAGGCGCCCGCACAATCGGACCCGCTCGAGCGGCCGTCTCAGCATCCGCCCTTTCGGACGACCAGCGTCAGCTACGATCCAAGCATTCTCGGTATTCCCGTGTCTTACGGTCCTGGCCGGTTTCCGGTCCGCGCGACCGACTCCGCCGGACATTCGCAGACGAGCGTGTACGATCCGATCTTGGGTGCTGTTCTGACCAAGATCGATCCAAACGGCATCGAGACTTGCTACAAGTACGATGCGCTCGGGCGGCAGATATTGGAGACAGATCGGTGCGGCTCGAGCACTCCGCTGAACACCACGACCGACCGGCGTCTTGCGGTGTCCGATCCCACCGTCCAGTGCTCGAACGATGCCGAGAACTGCACCGCCAAGGTCGTTACAGTCGTGACGCCGCCTTCGGGTAACACAGTCTGGACCTTCACCGACGATCAAGGTCACGTCGCGGAGACCCTTACGGGCGGTTTTGACAGCTCCCTGATCGAAACCCGGACGCTGCACGACGCGATGGGGCGGGTGTCACAGCAGTCGAAGCCTTTCGTGTCGACGGATCAACCCTCGTTCACCGTGACACAGCCCGACGACTTCAATCGAGTCTCGACGGTGATCGATCCGTTGGACGTCATCGACAATTCTGGCTCCCCCAAGTCGACGACGATCACGACGACATACAACGGCTCGACCATTCAAACACAGAGGACCGTCAATAGGCCGGGTGGCCCGGTCACGGAGACGGAGCTCGAGACCAAAAATGCGATCGGGAAGGTGGAGAGTGAAAGCAGGGTGACCGAAACTGGGACCGTGACAACCACCTACGCTTACGATGCAGACGGGAACGTGACCGTCACGACCGACCCAGTCGGCAACCAGATAGTGATCGGATACGACGGACGCGGTCGAAAGAAGGCGATGAGCGATCCTGACATGGGAAGCTGGACGTACAAGC
The DNA here is from genome assembly GCA_963819375.1 of uncultured Pseudomonadota bacterium. Taxonomy (GTDB): domain Bacteria; phylum Myxococcota_A; class Polyangia; order Fen-1088; family Fen-1088; genus JADGRB01. The sequence continues at coordinate 513,689 of CAWFVU010000004.1, forward strand.
AAGACGGTTTTGGTGATCTCGTCCAGCAAATCGATCCCAACGCCGTCCAGGTGGACCCGAGCACGACGGGTACCACGATGACCTACGATCCCCTTGGTCGCATGCTGACCAAGACCACTCCGACCGAAGGAACGGCGCAATGGCTCTACGATGTCGGTGATGGCGCCGTGATCGGCCAGCTCGCGGCGATGGTTGGCGCACCAGACCCGAAGTTCGCCGGTGACTGCACGATTCCCAGTGGCTTCGACGGCCTGTCGGGGGCGAACCGAGCGGTCAAGGTTTTCGGCTACGACCAGTTCGGCGAAATGCTGCAGGTCGCCGAGTGTGCCGACGGGGCCAACTTCACGACCTCGTACCAATACGACTCCCTCGGTCGTCAGAGTCAGATTCGCTACCCAGTGGTCAACAACAGCACCCAGCTCGCCGTCGGGTATCACTACACGAGCCTCGGATTTCTACAGTACCTTACCGACGACTCGTCGGACTACTCGGTTCTCTGGCAGGCCAAGGCTGTGAACGCCCTGGGCCAAGTCAAAGACGAACAGATGCGAAACGGAGTCGAGACGGTGTCCACCCGTAACCCGCTGACGGGATGGCTGCTGGGCACGACGGCGATAGCGCACGCCGACAACGAGAACCGCATCCAACAGTGGAGCTACGAGTTCGACGAGGTCGGAGACCTCCTGACCCGGACCCGGACAGACGCCGTGAACCAGCTGACCTCGCAGGAGACGTTCGGATACGATCTGACCAACCGATTGCTCACCGCGAATGTGCAGATGTCGAATGGCCCGACCTCTTCGAACAGCTACCTCTACGACGCTCTCGGCAATCTGAGGCAAAAGGACAACAAGACGTACAACTACGGAACCAGCGCAGGCTGCGCGGCCGGGCCGCACGCCGTGTGCTCGGTGGGCGGCGGGACACTCTACATCTACGACGCGAACGGAAACATGACGTCCACTGGGGAGCGGACGGTGACGTACAACGCATCGAACAAGGTGACGAAGATCGTCAGCGAGCCGATGCCCTCGCAAGGGAACGATACTGGAACCGTCGATCTCATCTACGGCGCCGATACGAATCGGGTCGTGCAGCTGCAAACCAGCGGTTCGACGACGGTCCGGACCGTCTACGTCGGTCTCGGGGGAACCGGCAAGAGCCTCTACGAACAGACGACAACGCAAACCGCAGGCAGTACCACGGTCCAAAATCTTCACTACATCTACGCGGGCGGGGTTCACGGCGGCAACGCCTTCGCGGTCCGTGTAATCGACGACACCGGAGTCGCGACGAAGTACTACAGCTTCGACCACCTCGGCTCGGTGACCGCGGTGAGCGACGAGGAGGGGCGCGTGTCTACCTCCAGTGCCGACGCTACGGTTCTCGCTTACGATGTCTGGGGCGCCCGTAGGAATTCGGACGAGTCAGCCGCGAATTGGCAGTCGTTCGCCCCGCCCGTCGGAAACCGCGAATTCACGGGGCAGGAGCAAATTCCCGACGTGGGCCTCGTGAACATGAACGGACGCGTCTACGATCCGGCGCTCGGACGGTTTTTGTCGCCCGATCCGAACGTGCAGGACATCTCTGACACCCAGAGTTACAACCGATATAGCTACGCGCTCAATAATCCGTTGCGCTACACGGATCCAACCGGATTCTTCTGGAAAGGGGTCGAGAACGCAATAGAGAATCCCATGTTTTGGGCCGATTTGGGATATTCGGCTGTCCTCTGCATAGGAGCGCCTGGCGTCGGGTGCGTTATCGCCGGCGTTCAGTTGGCGGTAATCAATTATTTTACTGCCCTCGCCAGCGGCGTGGGAGCCGACCAGGCGACGTTAAACTTAGGGATCGGGATCGGAGTCGGAATTGCAGGTTTCGAGTATTCTCCATCGAATCCGCTGCTGGGGCTGGTTGAAGGCTCCGCGTCAGCGGCAGCCACGACCGCTCTCGCGAATCGATTGACTACGGGGAAGTGGGGAGGCGACGATATCCTCGTCGCGGCGTTCATGAGCGCGGCCGAGGGGGCTGCGATGATGGGGATAGGAAAGGTCGCAAACGCGATTTCGCAGGCGAGCGCGGGCCAGGAGGGCCCGGTAGCCCTATCTGCCGAGACCCAGCGGATACGACAGTTTCTGGAGAGCGGTGGCTTTCAATATACGGATCCGACTGACTCAGGGGTAACCGGTGGGCCGTTCGCGCTTGGCGAGCCCTTGTCGGCGTCGCCTGGAGGAATTCCGGGATGCAACGCATTTCCCTGTGAGATGCCAGACGTCCCGCCAGATTGGACTCCAAGCATTTCGGGGCATGCTCGACCGTTTGGCTCAGTCTCCACGTCACAGTATCCAGCTGGCTGGGCTGTGGGCGTCACAGTATCGGGAGTCCCCACCCCGATTGTTGGCCCAGGGTGGGGTGCGAGTTTTCAGGTCTTTTCATCAGGTCAGCTCGGACTGTATGCAATCGATCCCGTATCGTCGCTCGCATTCGGGACTCCGGGAGCAGGAGTGACGATGGATTTTTCACAAGGCCCCGGAACTGCCTCATCGTGGGCAGGTCCGTTTCGCCAGCAAACAGGATCGATCCTCTTGGGACAGGGTGGTATGTTTGAATCGGGTACCGTCGGTACGGGCGGCTGGGAAGGCATAAGCCTAGGAGCTGGGCTCGGTCTACCTGTCGGCGTTAGCGTCGGCACATTCAATTACAAGCTCGTCTGGAGTTGGCCGTGAGAGTGTTTGTTCCAATTGTTCGGGCGAAGTGGATTGCGCCTCTCTCTCAAGACAACGTACAAAACCGACTAAGCAAAAAAACGGTGGCGGATCAATTCTTTTGGAATGGGGGACGCTGGAGTGATGCCGAGCCGATGTTCGTTGGGCACATAGAGTACGACCAATTTGCGGTGACGAGCCGCGGAGTCATTGGGAACGCCTTTTCGCCTCAAGCACGCGGCAAGATTGTGAGACGTGGCGACAGTTCGTCGGAGATAAACGTGGCCATCATGCCCAATGGAGGTGCCATGGTCGTTTTGGGTGGGTGCGTGGCGTTCTTGATGTTTGCAGCGACCTTTGTCACGATTCGCGCGATTCAACTGCACATGTCTCCGAAGGGCGCTCTTGTGCCTCTGGGTCTCCTGGTATGCTTATATGGCGGTGGAACTGCAGTGTTCCGTTCGGCGGCGTTGACTTTGCTCGATAGGATCAAAGGAACGCTTGGTGGCGACGACGCGCCTGTACGCTCATAGTCTGCTTCGTTACCGATGCCAACGAGTAACTAATCAATCAAATGAGTAATGCCGGCGCTTCTGGTCGCAACAGGATCCGGGCGCCGGCGCTCGGTTCGAAGACGTAGATCTCCGCCGAGCGGCCGGTGCGCGTCCGATAGCCCGAGGCGACTGACGCGGAGAAGGAATCGACGGCCGCGGTCTCCACCAGGTTGACGGTGCTTCCGCCGAAGCCGGCGCCGGTGAGGCGGGCGCCGTGGCAGGCGGGGAGGGCCAGCGCCTGCTCCACCAGGACGTCGAGCTCGGGGCAGCTCACCTCGTAGTCGTCGCGCAGGCTGGCGTGGGAGGCCGCCATCAGGATCTTGAGTCGGGCGATGTCGCCCGAACGCATCGCCGCAACCGCTTCGAGCACGCGCGCGTTCTCGGAGACGACGTGGCGGCATCGCTTTCGCACGACCGGCGGGAGCGCCGCGAAGAACTGCGCTTCGTCGTCGGGGCCGACGTCGCGCAGGGAGCGCACGCCCGGGCGCAGCCCAGCCAGGCTCCGCACGCCCTCCTCGCACTCCGCGCGGCGCTTGTTGTACTCCGATGAGGCGAGGGAGTGGCGGACGCCGCTGTTGACCACCACGATCTTCAGCCCCGACGGGATCTCCACCGTCTCGTGCGCCAGGGACCGGCAGTCGAGGAGCAGCGCCTTTCCTTGCTCGCCGAACGTCGAGGCCATCTGGTCCATGATCCCGCAGGCCACGCCGACGAAACCGTTCTCGGCCTCGCGCGCCAGCTTCGCGATCTCGACCGACGGCAGCTCGAAGCCGCCCAGCGCCGACAACAGGCGGACGGTCGCGACCTCGTAGGCGGCCGAGGAGCTCAATCCGGCCCCCTGGGGGATGTCGCCGGTGACGGCGGCCTCGCAAGGCGGCACGTCTATGCCTCGGTTGGAGAGCGCCCAGACGACGCCCTTGAAGTAGTCCGCCCAGGAATGCCCGGGGTCCCGTTTCACCTCACCGCGGACGAACGTGCAGCTCTCGCCCAGGTCGACCGCGTGCAGGGTGAAGGTCTGGCCGGGAACGCGGCGCGCGGCGACGGCCACCCCCCGGTCGACGGCGGCGGGCAGCACGAAGCCTTCGTTGTAGTCGGTGTGCTCGCCGATCAGATTCACCCGCCCGGGCGCGAAGGCCACGGCCTCGGGATCGTGGCCGGCGGCCTTGCGGAAGGCGGCGGCGACGGCTTCGCGCTTCATCGAGAGCCGACGCCGCTCAAACGTTGTCCCAGATGGGCGATGGGTAGTCCCCGCGGGTCACCATCTCGTGGATCGTCCTCGTCACGGTCGGCTTGTCTTCCGGATGCGTCACGCCGAACCAGAGGTCGGAGGTCGGCAGGACGCGCACCGTCGCTGCCTTCTCCGCGAGGAGCTCGTCGACGACGACGGGGATGAGGCACTCGGAAGCGCCCGGCGCGGCGCCTTCCAGCTCGAGAAACCGCGCGAGGTGGCGCTCGAGGTGGTCGAACATCGAAGGGGTGAACCCCCAGAAGTTCATCGACACCACCTCGTCGCCGTCGAGGAGGTGCGTCTCGCCGGCCTCGTCCAGGTACCGGGCGCGGTCTCCCGCGCGTTCGACCTTCGCGCACTCGACGAGGGTCTCGAGGAACCCGGCTTCGTCGACCTTGCAGATGGCGCGCGTCACGGCCGCGTGCTCGGAGAGTGTCTGCAGCACCGGGTAGCCGACCATGCAGTAGTCCGCCGTGCGCCCGGAAGAGGGTGACCGCGTCAGATGCTCCGCCACCACCTCGAACGATCTCTTCCCGTAGTGATCGTCGGCGTTGATCGACACGAAGGGCTCGGCGATCGCCCGACGGGCGCACCAGATGGCGTGGGCCGTGCCCCAGGGCTTCGTGCGTCCGGACGGCACCGTGAACCCCGGCGGCAGATCGTCGAGCTGCTGGAACACATATTCGACCTGGACGCGGCTCTCGTATTTGCCGCCCACCGCCGCGCGGAAGGCGGACTCGAACTCGCGGCGGATGACGAAGACCACCTTCTGCGACCCGGCGCGGAGCGCGTCGTAGACGGAGTAGTCCATGATGGTCTCGCCGCTGGGCCCGAAGCGATCGAGCTGCTTGAGGCCGCCATACCGGCTGCCCATCCCTGCGGCCAAAACGAGAAGCGTGGGACTCATGAGCTTGGGGCGTCATCCTAGCCGAACGGTCGCCACGCCCACCCGCAATGTGAGGGTGGGCGGTCCGGGCTAGGGGGTCGCGTGCGGCCGTTCGTCCACCGTGATCGCTTTGGTCATCAGCGCGCAACTCTTCTGCAGCTCGGCCTTGTCGTCCTCGGGACCGTTGCGGCAGGCGTAAAGGTAGCGGACGTCGGGGTTCGCCGGGCGCGACGGCTTGCGCACCAGGCGGACGATGTTCTCCTTGCCGTCGAACGCGGCCACGCCGTCATAAGGAGGCTCGTTCGTTTGCAGCTTGTGCCAGCTCTGGACGTCGGCCTCGGAGCTGCCGTCGGCGGGCGCGAAGATCGGCTCCAGGTCGAACCGGATGGCCTTGTCGGAGCGAGGCTTCAGGCGGAGATCGTGGCCCCGCTGGCCGAACGACGGGGTGCCGTCGGGGATCAGGAACAGCGTCAGCACGCTCGCGTCCGAGAGTCCCGGCACCTCAGCGCCGACGTGGGCTCGAAATCCGGCCAGGTCGACGGTGAGCGCGCCGTCGAACCGCACGCGGGTCCCCCGGTCGGAGAGCTCGCTGGGTTTGAGGTCGGCCGGCAACGCGAGGAACTCGGTCCAGTCTCCGAGGCGGCCGTAATAGACGAAGGTCATTCGGCGGGCGGTGCGCTGGCCGCGCAAGAGGTACTGCGGCACGGCGTCGATCGCCATCACCTGCCATTCGCACCCGAGGCCCCCGGGGTTGGTGAGGCACGACAAGACGACGGCGTTGCCGGCGAAGCCGATGCGCCAGACGCTGGTGAGCCAGGGGCGTCCCAGCTCGTCGACCCAACGTTTTTGATCGGCGGGCTCACCCAGGCTCTGCATCGGGATCGATTGTCCCGCGAATGAACGTTTCGTTCCGAGGACCTTCAGAATCGTCTCAGCCAGCGCCTTCGGCGACTGGAAGAACTCTGAAAGCCGGGTTCCGGGGGGGCGGTCGATGATCAGCTCGGCGTGTTGACCCTTCTGCGCGAAGCTGACGAACTGCCCGGGGGCGAGCTCTTTTCGGGTGTAGGCCTCGTGCGTGAAGCTCCACCGGTGATTCTCGTCGAGCGCGAAGGTGCCGAAGCCGTAGGGCACGTTGGGGTGGCGTAGAAACGCCTGCAGGTGCGGCTCCCGCGGGAAGACCTCGCCGGCGTGGTGGGCGTCGAAGTCGGCGATCAGGTTTCTGTCCAGGTCCAGGCGCAAGCGGCTGGCGATCGCCCACAGCGCCGGCAGCGTCGTCGGCAGCGGCGTCTCGAACTTCCAGTCCGCAAAGATCTGTTGGTTGTCCTCCCCGAACGTCACGCCCTTCAACCAGAACTCGGCGCTGGCGGTGCTCATCTTTTCGAGCTGGCCGATCGGGACGGCGTCGTTCAGCGTGTCGGGCGATGGCCCCGCCTTGACCACCACCCCCACGACCCGCGCGGCCCGATCCAGGATCGGTCCGCCGTTGGTCCCCAGCGCCGCCGGCGTGGTGAAGCGAATGACCTGCCACGCTCCGGCAATCTCCTCGGGCATCAGCGCCGTCACGCTGCTGTCCGGCAAGACGAGCTCGTCGCCAGCGAAGTTCCCCACGGCGGTCAAGCTGTCGCCGGCGTGGGGTTCGTCATGCGACAACTCCAGCGGCACCACATCGACCGGAGGGACCTTCACCTCGAACTCGACGAGGTGGCGGTACTGCGAGTATTTGGTGATCCGGGTGATCTCCGAAGCAACGCCGTTGCCGCCGACGAGATAGAATCTCGTGGCGCCGGTGTCCATCCAGGGGAGGACGCTGGCGGCCGTCACAAACCGGTTGCTGCCGATTGCGAAGGCCGTCCCGCGGATGATGGCGTTGGTGGTTCTTTCGCGAAAGGGAAGTTGATCGACCGGCAACGGCTGGGTGTACGTGATCGCGGGATCTTCGTACTTGAGGACCGCCACTTGAAACAGGCTGTGGGCCAACAGATCGGCGCGGCGTCCGCCTGAAATCGTGTTCCCCACCCCGGTGGGCGTCGGCGTCGCGGCGCAGGCGAGGGCGGTCACCGCCGCGCCGAGAGGGAAAAGGAAACCTGGGGGCCGACAGGTCACAGGCGGGCGTCAGTATCGGGCCAAATCCGGCACGAGCCAAATGCCACCGCCTGGGGTCCCGCGCGCCCTCACAAGGTTGCCGGAGATCAGCCCATCCCGTCGTCACGCCGGGCGTCCGAGCTCGGGCGATGGTGCTAGAAAGGCGGCGTGGATCTGCTGGTGCTCGGGCACGTGACCCGCGACGAGATCGCCGGGGGCGTCCGGCTCGGCGGCGCGGCCAGCTACGCGGCCCAGGCGGCGGCCTGCCTCGGGTACGAGACGGCGCTGGTGACGGTGGCGCCGCCGGATGATCCCCTGCTGGAGCCGCTGCGGCGCGCGCCGCGCCTCAGCCTCCACTGCCTCCCGAGCGAGGTGATGACGACGTTCGCGCTCGCGTACGCCGCTGGTCGGCGCCAGCTGTGGCTGCGGCGCCGGGCCCGGCCGCTGGTCCTCGACGACGTTCCCCTCGAATGGCGGCGGCCGCGCGTGGCTTACGTCGGGCCGGTCGCCGGCGAGTGCGACACGTCTTTCGCGGAGAGTCTGGGCGCGCTGTTCCTGGGCGCCGGGATTCAGGGCTGGTTGCGCCGCAGCGGCGAGGACGGCCGCATCGAGCCGGCGTTGCTCCCCGAGACGCCTGACGTGGAGACGCCCCGGCCGTTCGACGTGGCCATCGTCTCCGAGGAGGACCACCCCGACGCGGAAGGCGCCGCGCGGCGCATGGCGCGGACGGTGGCGATCACGCGCGGCGCGCGCGGCGCACGGCTCTTCGCCGGGGCCGAAGGCGTGGAGATCCCGGCGGCGCCGGCTCGTGAGGTCGACGCGACGGGCGCGGGCGACGTGTTCGGCGTGGTGTTGACGCTGGAGCTCGCGCAGGGAAAGCCGCTCGCCGTTGCGGGCCGGGCCGCGGCGGCCGCCGCCGCGCGCGTGGTCGAGGGGCCGGGGTTGGGGACGCTTTCGGGTTCCGATCGTTGAGTCAGCAGCCGGCCCTCGACGTCGGTTGGCGTTTCACTTCCCTTGCTTGCCCTTGTCGCTGAAAAGCCCCGTGCGCTCACCGGTCTGGTTGTGGCGCCAGGCGTAGTAGACGCCCGCCAGGCCGGAAATCGGCGCCAGCAGGCCGAGGGCAGGCATCAACAAGAAGTGCGGCAGGAACGAGCAGAGTCCGATGTACACCGCCGCGCCGGGTACCGCTTCGCGGAGCGGCGCCGCGTAGAGCCAGCCGAGGGGCCCGAGCACCAGCGACAGCACGCCGGACGCGGCGACGGACTTCGCGTCGCCGCCCGGTCGGGCCACGGCCCCACCGAGCGCGGCGCGCGCCAGCGCCCGGGGCGTGCTCGCGACATCTCGGGTCAGCGCTTCGAGGCGCTCGAGCTCGGCGATGGTCTCCGGGCCGGAGCGGGGGCGCTCGGCGCCGCGCACGGTCCACAGCATCTCGCCGGCATCGGTCACGTCGGCCTCGAGCACGTCCGCGACCGTCATCGCGTCCAGCCACTGTTTGCTCCTGTCGCGCGGAGCGCCGGTCAGGTGCTGGACGTGCGCGAGCGTCAACGGGACGCGCGAGCGCAACCACATCGCCAGCACCCGCGCCTCGAAATCGTTCCGCTTCATCGCCGGCGACAGAGTCTACATCGTCGGGACAGGGAAACCGGAGGCCCTGGGTTCATTTCCGAGCGCCGGCTTCGGCGTTCAGCGCCCGCCGCGACGACGCCGGCGGTGGCGGGGGGCTGCCTGCGCTGCTCCCGTCCCTGCGGCAACCCGCGGCGGGCCGGCACCGCGCGCGTGGCCGCGCGATGGATCGCCTGGGTGAGCTCCCCCTGCAGCGGCGGTCCGCCCGGTCTCGCCGGGTGCGGCGCTCCGCCCGGTCTCGCCTGGTGCGCCGGTGCGCCCGGTCGCGCCATCACCGCGCCGCCGCCCGGGCGCTGCCCCTTGTCGCGGCCGGCGCGACCGCGCTCGGCGTCGCGCCCCCGGCGGCCGCCGCCACCGCCGCCGCTGCGGTGCTCGGGTGTCCCCACCTCGGGTACGGTGACGGTGTCCAGCGTGCCGCGCTGGAGGTGTTGAAAGAGCGCGTCGCCGCAGTCGGCCACCCGCAGGAGCCGCGCGTCGAAGCGGGCCAGGTGCTCGGTCAGGTTTCGCAGGTCGCGCCGCAGGATCTGACGGGCGTTGTTGTTGCCCGCCACCTCGACGACCTGGGGCAGGTCGATGATCGTCGGGCCGCCTGCCGCCATGAGGACGTTGTAGGCCGACAGATCGCCGTGGATGCGTCCGGTGCCGAGCAGCGCCTTCACCTGCAGGAAGACCTCCTGGTGAAGCGCGGTGGCCTCCTCGGCGGTGAAGGTGAAGTCGGCGAGGCGCGAGGCGGGCGTGCCCGCGCCGTCGACGAGCAGCTCCATGAAGAGGACGTTCTCGTAGAGGAAGTACGGCTCCGGCACGCGGACGCCGGCATCGAACGCCGCCCGGAGCGCGTGGAACTCCATCTCCTGCCAGTTGTCCTCGATGAGCCCGCGCCCGTAGGCGCTCTTCTTCTGCATCGCGCGGCGGTCGCGCGAGTTGCGGGTCTGGTTCCGCCCCTCGACGTAGCTGGCCGTCTTCTTGAAGGTCCGCTCGTCGCGCGCCTTGTAGACCTTGGCCGCGCCGAGGTGTCCTTCGCGTTCGACGACGTAGACCGTCGCCTCCTTCCCGCTCATCAACCGCGCGTGGACGGCGTCGATGATCCCCTCTTCGACGAGGTGGGAGAGGCCGTCAAACTGGGACATTCGTCGCCGGGGCAGGCCTCGGATGGGGTTCTTGCGTCAGGCGGGACGATCTTCGCCGGACGACGAGCCGGGAGCAGCGACGTTCTTGCGGTTGCGGGCGGCCAGCCGCCGCAAGATCTCGACGCGCGAAAGGTAGAGATGCCAGCGCTTGCCGTGGCGCTCGTAGGGGTTCGGCTGGGTCACCCAGCCCTTGAGCTGGATCGGCGTGGTCACGGCCGTCGAGAGGTAGACCTCGGTGAAGAGGTTGTCCTTCATGGCTCGTTTCGCCAGCACCGGGCTCTCGAAGAAATTGTCTCCCACGGCGGGCCTTCTACCAGATTTCGCGCTTTTATGCAGGCCCTTTGGCCTTGCGCGGGCTAGCGATGCGCCACCGGCGGTTGCGCGAGGCGGCGTTGCGCCTCCGCCACGATGTCGAACGGCTTGTCCACCGTGCGGTCGAGATGGCGGGCCACGAACTCGCGCGCGCGCGGCAGGAACGCCCCTCCGGTCATGAAGACCATCTTCGCCGCGGCGTCGGGCGCCTCGACGGCCAGCGCCTCGGCGAGGTCCATTCCGGTCATCCCCGTCATCATGAGGTCGCAGAACACGAGGTCGACGTCAGACTGAGAGCGCAGCAGCTCCAACCCCTCCTTGCCGTTGGCCATCGCGGTGACGCGATATCCGGCCGCGCGCAGCTGCAGGCTCAGCGCCCGCGCAACCATGGCGTCGTCCTCGATCAGCACGACGTGGCGTCCCGCCGCCATCACCACCTTCGCCGCGCGCGAGGGCTCGGCCCTGACCGCAGGTCCGGCCTGGGACGCGGGCAGCGTCACGCGAAACAGCGCGCCCCCCGCCGGCCGGTCGAGGACCTCGACGTTGCCGGCCAGCCCTTGCACGATGTTGCGGCAGACGAACAGGCCGAGCCCGGTCCCCTTGCCGATCTCCTTCGTCGAGAAGAACGGCTCGAAGATTCGGTCCCGATCCGCCGCCGGGACCCCCGGACCGGAGTCGGCGACGTCGAGCAGGACCTGCGCGCCGTCATCCCGGGTGCGCAGGTGAAGCTCGTTGGTCCCGGTCGAATCGACGGGCAGGGCCTGGATCGCGTTGACCACCAGGTTGAGGACGACCTGAACGAGGCGCGCCTCGTTGCCCATCACGGGGCGCGTCGGCTGGAGGTCGAGGACCAGACGCGCGCGGGCCTCGACCTCCTTGCCCACCAGCTTGAGCACCGACAGCACCACGCTGCGCAGATCGACCGGACAGAGGCTGCTGTCGTCGGGGCGGCTGAAGGTCCGGAGGTCGCGGGTGATGCTGGCGATGCGCGCGGTTCCCGAGCGGACCGGGGCGAGCCTCTCCCGCATGCGCTCTAGCGCGGCCCGCGCGGCCGGCACCTCGGGCCCCTGCATTTTCGCCAGAAGCCCCTCGAGGACGTCGACCTCGGCGTCCACCCCTTCCGCCTGCGCGAGCACGTAAGCGAGCGGGTTGTTGATCTCGTGCGCGACGCTGGCCGCGAGCGTTCCCAGCGCCATCACCCGATCGTTCCGGATGGTCGTCTGCTGCAGCCGGTGGAGCTCGCTGATGTCGTGCGACAGGCCCGTCAGGCCGACGATCTCGCCGGCGGCCCCGCGCAGCGGTGTCAACCAGGTGTGGTAGACCGCCTCGCCCGCCTGGGCGGTGTACCAGAAGGACTCTCCCGCCAGACCACGCCGGATGTAGCCCGGGATGGTGGGATGAGCGCCGAAGATGTCCAACACCTTTTGCCCGACGAGCTGGCCCGACTTGACGCCGAGGGCGGTCAGGCCGGCCCCTTCGGACATCGTGACCACGCTGTCCGCGTCGGTCGTCCAGATGGCGATCGGCGCGTGGTCGCAGGCAAAGCGGAGGTGAGCCTCCACCCGGTTCCGTTCGACCTGCGCCGCGACCTCCTGGGTGATGTCGAGGAAGGCGACGATGACGTGGGTGAGCGCTCCCGCTGCATCGTGGACCGGAGCGCCGAAGCACCGCATGTTGATGGCGCCGTCCTGGCGCCGGGCCACCATGTCGTCGACCATCACCGGCTCACCTGTGGCGAGCACGCGCGCAAACGGGAGGCGTTCGAAGGGATAAGGCCGGCCGTCGCGACCGAAGACCGCGTAGGTCCGGGGCGCGTCGCCGAGGCGGCTCGCCGACACCGGCACCCCGAGGATTCGCTCGAAAGCGCGGTTCGTGTAGACGACCGCGCCGTCGGGAACCTTGCCGACCCACACCGCCACCGGCAGGTCGTCAAGGATGGCGCCAAGGTCCATCATCGGCGGGCGGCATCATACTCCCTCTCCTGCCGCCAGGGGCCGCCACCTCGATCCAAACGCCCCGCTTGAATCGCGGAGGCCGAGATCCTAGGCTTCCCCTCGTGCTGGTGAGATCCCCCTGCTTTCCGGCCACGAGAAGGTCCCGCGCTGGCCGCGCGCCGGGCCGCAGCGCCACCGCCCTGGCGCTCGCCGGCCTCCTGGCCGGCGGCGGACAGGCCACGCAGGCGAAAGAGACCGCGGCGCCGGCGAAAGAGGCCGCGACGGCGCCGGCGGCCGAGGCGGCGGTCGGCGGCGGGATCATGGTCGTCGAAGGGGGCCGCTCCACGGGGCAGACGACGGCCGAAAACGCCCGGCGGGACGGCCTGACGGTGGTCGATCTCTCGGACGACTGGCTGCCCTACGTCTTCTCGGAGGAGCCGGGGAAGCCGCAACCGCTGCGCCCCTATCTGATCGATCTGGCCAACGGGCGGTTCCGTTCGGGGAGCCAGTACTCGCACGCGCGCGCGGATCGCTTCTTCGAGGCGTTCGGGATCTTCCCCAGCCTGAACCTGCTGCGGCGCCGCATCGCGGACAAGAAGCGCCACACCTGCCACGAGCGGGTGAAGGACGGCGTGCTCGAGGAGCTGTCGCCGAGGAACGTGATTCCGGCCGAAGAGGCCGAGAAGGTCCCGAACCCCGATCCCGCGACGGTCAAGGAGACGCCGATGGTCACGACCGGGCGGACGATCTCGCCGCGACCCTTGACCGCCCAGGAAAAGCGGGCCGTGATCGCGATGCAGGCTCACCTGCGCTGCGAAGATCTGCTCCCCGGCAAGGCGATCGCCGGCCGGATGGATCGCCGGACGTCGGAGGCACTGAAGACCTACCAGCATCTTCAGATGCTGGCGGACAACGCGAACCTCGATTTCGAGACCCGCACCGCGCTGCTGGGTGACAGCCGCGAGCAGGACTTTCGGGCGCTGCTGCGCGCGCTGCGCGCGCGGGTCGTCGACGTCACCGGTCTCATCGAGGACGGGTCGGCGCTCGGCGCGCAAGGTCAAGTTCAGGGCCGCGTGATCGACACCAACGAGTTCCAGCCGCTCTCCGCGCCACCGGGCGCCGCCAAGCCCACCCCGCCGTCGGCCGCCGCCGGACCCAACGCCGGCCCGCCGCCGGCCGCCGCGGGACCAAACACTGCCGCTGCGGCGCCCGCGAGCCCGCCGCCTGCCGCTGCCGATGCGTCGGCAAAGATTGTTCCCGCACCGGATCTGATCGCGGCGGCCACCCAGGCGGCCAGCGCGGCGCTGGGCTGGACGTCACCGGACGCGGTCCTCGCGAGCACGCTGGTCGCGCCGCCGGCCGCGTCGAAAAAGCCCGCCCGAAAACCGGCGAAGCTCAAGGGGCCCGCGCCGCTGCCAACGGCCGTCGCGATCCGCCTGCCGCCGCTGCCGCCGTACCACAGCCCCAACATGGAGCTTCGCGCGGAGATAGACCGCGGGGAGGTGGTCCTGGCGCGCCCGCAGCTCGACAAGGAGGGACACAAGAAGTGGAAGCCTCCGGTCGGCGACCGCCCGACCATCACGCTCTTCGCGCACGTGGGCGATCACGACGTGGCGCTCTGCCGCTGGCCGACCACCATCGGCGGCTGGAAGATGTTCGAGAAGTCCGACGGCACCATGGCGCTCAAGTACAAGGAGTCGGTCACCGGCGACGCCCTTTGGACCGAGGTCCTGGCCACGCCGACCTGGCACCCGGCGCCCGGCATGCCCACGCGCCATCTGCTCATCAAGGTGGGGGACACGTTCGTGCCGAAGACCGAGATCATCGGCCCGGGCTACCACGCGGCCTATGGCCTGGTGGCGATGGTGCACAAGCAGATCGTGGGGACGACTCCGCAGGGCGAGCCGGATCTGATGGACCTTCGCATCCGGACGCACGGCACGCCTGGCTACCGCTCGGTCAAGCGCGGCGAGAGCAATGGCTGCCACCGGCTGCACAACTACGAGGCCCTGCGGCTGGCGGCCTTTCTCGTGAAGCACCACGCGAACACGCGCGACGGCCTGGTGCCCGAGGACTACGAGCGGCACCTGCAATACAAGGGACAGGACATCGCGCTGCAGAGCGAGAGCAAGGGCTACCGCTTCAAGCTGACGCCGCCCGTGCCGGTGAAGGTCCTCAGCGGCGACGTCAAAGGCAACGCCAAGTCCGTCAAGCACATGGTCCCGGTGGCCGCGGTCCCCTGAGGGTCGCTTTCTCGCTTCCGCCGTCCTGACAGATCCCGGCGTTCGCTGACCCACGGTCCAGCCGGGTACGCCGGCGCAAGCGCGCCGCGCGCATCGGCGTTTCAGCCCGGCGGTCGGCGGAGTATCGTCGCGCCAGCTCGATGCGCGTAGCTCGATTCGTATTGGCTCGGTTCGGCGTGGCCATGTTGACGTCGGCCTTGGCGTGCAGCAACAGCGGCGGGGGGGGCGGCAACGGGGCGAGCTGCTCGTTCTCCATCCTCACCAACGCCATCAGCGTGAAGATGGCCACCGTCGGGATCGTCGAATGGTCGACCACCCTGCCGAACCTGGCGAGCGCCGAGATCGTCTACACCCTGAACGGCGCGGGCCCCGGCGTGCTCAACCAGGGTGGAACCGCTCCGGTCGACCTGACGAAATCGAACTACAGAACGCTGCTGCTCGGGCTGAAGCAGACGAGCGATTACACCTTCCACGTCGCAGCCACGGACGCCCGCGGCGCCGTGTGCAAGAGCCCGGATTACGGGCTGCCGACGACGGGCCTCCTGCCGGACGCGCCCGCCATTTCGCGGACGGTCTCCAATGCGGCTGCCCAGGCCAAGGGCTTCATCGTCACCAGCAGCGGCGTCACCTACGGCAACTACGCCATCATCATCGACGCCGACGGCGAGGTGGTCTGGTACGCGGAGAGCCCGATTCAATGTACCCGCGCTCGCATGGATTACGAGGGCGCGAACATGTGGATGGTGGCGGCCAACGAGGACAACTCGACGGGCGAGATGCGGTTCGTCTCCATGGACGGACAGACCACCATGACCGACATCAGCGGCCTCGCCGATGCGCACCACGACTTCGCCGTGCTGCCGGGCAAGGTTGCCGCGATGGTCTGGGCCACCACCGACGTCGACGCGGAGAGCAACCTGGTGGAGATGAATTCTGACGGCTCGGGTGCGGCGACGACCGTCTTCAAGATTGGCTCGAACCTTTACGTCGGCGGCCCCGGCTCGGGGCCGGGCGCCGCTCCCATCGCGTACCACTGCAACTCCATCCTCTACCACCCCGCCGACGACAGCTTCACGATCGGTGACCGTTACCCGAACCTCTACGTGAAGGTCTCACATGCGGGCGCCGTGCAGTGGCAGCTCGGCGGCAGCTGCACCGACGCCCCGGCGGGTGGGTCGCACTGTGTCGCGGAGAGCTGGCAGGTGAACCACGGTCATCACCTGCTCGACGACGGCACGATGCTCGTGTTCAACAACAACACCAACGGCAGTCCCTCCGATGCGCTGGAGTTCAAGCTGAGCACGGCGGGCGCCCTGTCGGCCACCCCGGTCGAGGATTTCGAATCCGGCACCCTGACCAGCAATGTCCTCGGCGACGTGCAGAGGCTCCCCAACGGCAACACCCTCGTCACCTACTCCACCTCGGGCGTGATTCTCGAGGTCGACCCGTCCTGGGCCCCCGTCCAGACGCTCACCGGAAGCTACGGATACGCAGACTGGCGCGAGACCCTCTACGGCCCGCCGCCGCGGTGAGCGACGGTCATCGCCCGTCAGCGAGGCAGATGCCGGGCGACCGACGGCGACGAGCCCATCGGGAGGTTCGCGCTCAGCATGCGTCGCTGGCTGGAGGCCACCAGCCTCGAACCTCCGCCGCCGCGTTCGAGACGCGTCTCCACATCCTTGTCGCGATTGGGCACGACTTTGAAGGAAACCGGCGCGAACCCTCGCTTGCTCACGACCAGCGTCATCGGGGTCTCGCCGCGAGGCACCGGGAACACGCAGGGCGTCTCGCCCAGCGGCCGCGCGCGCTCCGTGGGCGTGGCGACAGTGGTGACGAGCGCACCCTGCGGATGCGAGTCGACCGCCATTTGCACCGTGGAAGGAAGGACCGGCGTCGTGCAGGCGGCGGCAACGGTCGCTGGTGTTCGCGCCGGCGGTGGCGGCGCGGCCGGCTGCGGCGCAGGCCCACTGCGCCGCAGCACGATCACCATCAGAACCAGCGTCGCGGCGGTGGGGAGCAACGACGGCAGCCAGCTCGCGCGCGCGCCGCGCAGCAGGTCCAGCAGTCGTTGCACCACGGCCGGCGCGGCGGCCGGCACCGCGGCGGGCGGTGACGGTGGCGGCGATGCCACGCGCGGCGTCTCTTCGGCGACGACCGTGGAGGCGTCGCGCTGGCCGAAAGCGATCTCGACCGGCACGCCCGCCTCCACCCCCGACTCGGCCTGCGGGAACAGCGCGCGCACCTGCTTGGCAAACGAGCTGGCCGCATAGCGCTTGCGCAGCACCAGGCGCTCCAGATCCTGGCTCATCTCGTCGGCGCTCTGGTACCGCTTGGCCGGGTCGCGCGCGAGCGCCCGCAGGATCACCTCGTCGAACGCGGGCTTGACCTCCGGGTTGCGCGACGACGGCCGCGGGACGGGCATCTCGCTCACCAGCTTCAGCGTCTCGAGGTCGTTCTCGCCCACGAACAGCCGCCGCCCGCAGAGCAGCTCGTGCAGCACCACGCCCAGCGAGAACAGGTCCGAGCGCGCGTCGGGCGGCTGCCCCTGCAGCATCTCCGGCGCGACGTACGACATCTTTCCCTTCACGATGCCGGCGTCGGTCTGGCTGACGCGCAGCTCCTGCACCGCGCGCGCGATGCCGAAGTCGAGGATCTTCACCGCTCCGTTCCAGGCCACCATGATGTTGGGCGGCGTGACGTCGCGGTGGACGATCCCGTACGGTTTTCCATCAGGGCTGCAGAGGCCATGCGCGAAGCCGAGCCCGCGGCACGCCTGGCGTCCCACCTCCGCCGCGAACGCCGCCGGCGCGACGGCCCCCCGCCGTTCGAGCTTCCGCAGCAGAAGACCCATGTCCACACCGTCGACCGGCTCCATCACGATGTAGTAACCGCCGTCCTGGTAGGCGAACTCGAACACCTGGACGATGTTGGGGTGGAGGAGCCGCGCCGAGATCTTCGCCTCGTCGACGAACATGCTGACGAACTCGGGGGCGTCCGAGAGGCCCGGGAGGATCCGCTTGACGACGAACGTCCGCTCGAACCCCTCCGGTCCTTCGCCGGTAGCCCGAAAGACCTCCGCCATCCCCCCGCTGCCGATCTTCTGTGTGAGCCGGTACTTCATTTTCGGGTTCCGTCGTTTCTGCTGGTCGGCCGCCGGAAGGCGCCGAGGTTCATCGGGATGACATGGTAAGAGCAGCTTCCTGATCCCGTACCTGAAAATCCGTACAGGCTGTCACCTGTCACCTGAGGGATTTGCGGAATTCTTCAGGGGAGCGCGAGGGTCGGTGACAGGTGCGGCTCGGGTTTGCGCAGGGCGGACTCGATCTCGGCGGCGATGCGAGAGGCACCTTCCGGGTTGGGATGGCCGTCGACGTCGAGGCGTTCGGTGGCGTCGAGATCGATGAGCAGGTAGGGAAGCCCGGTGTCCACGAACAGCTCGCGGATGACGGCGGCTTCGGGGTGAGCGTCGAGCGCCCGCGCGTGGCCGGGGCTCACGATCACGAAGAGCGGCCGCGCGCCGCGCGCCCGCGCCGCGCGGGCCGTCAGGACGAGCACCGTGCGCGCCAGCGCCCTTGAACGGGCCAGCGCTTCACTGCCGGCGTACGGGATTCGATCGTTGAGGAGCTGGCTCAGTTGCGTTCGAGCCAGAAATCCCGTCGCCGGCGGCAAGAGGCTCGGGCGGCCGGCCCCGTCGAGGGCCAGCCGCGGGCGATCGTCGCGGAGGCTGCGTCCCAGTTCATTGACGACGAAGACGGTGACCAGCGCGACCGGTTGGCGAATCCGGGGCAGAAGATCCGTGACGCGCAGATACGCCTGGTCGACCCCGTATCCACCCTCGGCCACGTCGACCACCTCGAGGCCGAGATCCCGCCCGCAGCGCGCGGCGAAGGTCTCGTCGTAGTCGAGGCCGTACCCGCTGGCGATCGACTCGCCGGTCACGACGAACGCCGGGCGAGCGAGGTCGGGTTCGTCGCTCGGGCCGCGCGCGCGCAGCCCCGCGGGACCCACCGCGTAGCTGTACGGACGGCCATTGACCTTGAGTCTCGTCTGGCGCGAAGCATCGGCCATCCAGCCGTAGCGGGGATCCCGGTGCCCGATCTTCAACTCGAAGCGCGCGGAGCCCGCCGGCCGCCAGGAGAGGTGAGCGAGCCGGAGCGCCACTTCGGCCATCGGCACCGCGGCCATCAGCGCCACGAGCGTCCCCACCCACACGCCTCCACCGTCGGCGCCGCGCATCAACGATTGGACGCCGCGCCCGAGCCGCCGCGCGCCGGCGAGGAGACCGAATCCCAAGAGCGCGGTTGCGCCGCGGAACCAGAGCGCTCCTCGCGTCGGAGGCACGAAGTAGTAGGGCTGAAAGACGTGCCGCTCGAACCAGGCGGTGTCGCACCGCCAGGCGAGCGCCAGCAACAGCGCGCCCGTGAGACCCGCCACGGCCGCGGCCCGGGACGACGCGCGGCGAGCGGCACCATCGCTCGCCTGGTGCGCGGCAGGTGGCGTCATTCCTGCTAGGTGGGTGCGGATCACGCGGGCGCAAGGGGCGATGCCGCAATGGTCGGATTCCTGCCGCGACGGCGCCGAATCGCGCAGGCAAACTGACCTGGCAAACCGGGCGTGCGTGGCCAGCTTTGTGGGGCGATGGTTCCTGCGACGCACCCTTCCGCGCGGAGTCGCCCCGTGCAGCCGTCGCGGGGAGCTCGCGCGTTGGCGCCCATTCATCGCTGGGTCTGGCGTGACGTCGATCGTCGCGCGCGCAAGCTGATCCATTTCGCCGAGACGGAAGCGGAGGGCGGGCGTCACCTGGCCCACGCGGCTGAGCTCACCTGCGATCCGCTCTTGCGCCGGCTCTTTTTGCGGCACGCGCTCGACGAGGAGCGCCACGCTGCGCTGTTTCGGAGCCGCGGTCAGACGCTGCGGCGGGCGCGGAAGGTTGGTGGCGAGACCGGCGTGAAGAGGGCTGGCTTTGACGCCGATTGGCTCGCGCCGGGCGAGCGCGGTCTCGATCGCCTTCAGGTGGGCGAGATGTCGGAGCCGGCGCTGCTCGCCTTCCTGCACCTGTCCGAGAAGGCCGCCGCAGAGCGCTTCGCCCTTTACGGCGAGATGTTGGAGGACGACCCCGAGACCCGGGCCGTCTTCGGTGACGTCCTGCGCGACGAGGTGTTTCACATGACCTACACGAGAACCCAGCTCACCCGCGTGGCACCGGCGCGAAATCGACAAGCGCTCTGGCGGGCGCGCGCCGGACGCCTGTGGCGCGCCTATCTCCGTTTCGCCGGAGCTCTGGCGGGGCTCCTCGGCGGCGTGGTGCTGACCGTGCAGTACTTCCTGCTCCTGCCCTGGTTCGCGCTCGCCGCCCAGAGAGCGGCGCGGCGCGAGCACGGCGGATGGCACGCCTGTCCGGCCGCGGACAAGGGCGCGCTCGAAAGCCAGTACTGATGCGCATCCTCGGAATCTCGGCGCACTACCACGACTCGGCGGCGGCGCTCCTGGTCGACGGCGTCCCGGTGGCGGCGGTCGAGGAGGAGCGGCTTTCCCGACGCAAGAACGACGCCGCGTTCCCGCTGGCGGCGATCGCCTGGTGCCTGGAGTCTGCCGGGCTCGAGCCCGGCGATCTCGACGCGGTGGTCTTTTACGAAAAGCCGATGCTCAAGTTCGCCCGGATCCTGACCACGGTCCTGCGCGCCTTCCCGCGCTCGCGGCGGGCCTTCGTCCACGCGATGCGAAACGCGCTGGGCGAGAAGGTCTGGATCAAAGGGATCATCACCGCCGAGCTGGGCGTCCCGCGCGACAAGGTCCTGTTCACGCAGCACCACCAGGCGCATGCGGCCGCCGCTTTCTTCCCGATGCCGACCTCGCGCGCGGCGATCCTGACCACCGACGGCGTCGGGGAGTGGGCCACGCTGACGGTCGGGCGCGGGACGCGCGCCCCCGGCGGCCGCTCCAGCCTCGAGCTTTTGCGGGAGGTGCGCTTTCCGCATTCGCTGGGCCTCTTCTATTCGGCCTTCACCGCCTATCTGGGCTTTCCGGTGAACGAAGGTGAGTACAAGGTCATGGGTCTGGCCTCCTACGGAAAGCCACGGTTTGTCGACGAAGTGCGCCGCACGATCGTGCGCACCCCGGACGGCGCGTTCCGGCTGGCGCTCGAGTACTTCGACTTTCAGGAGAGCGCCCGGCGGTCGTTCGGGCAGCGCTTCATCGAGCTCTTCGGCCCGCCGCGCGATCCGTACGAGGCGATCGATCTCGCCACCCCCGACGGGGCACGCTATGCCGACATCGCGGCCAGCGCGCAGGCGGTGCTCGAGGAGGTGCTGGTCGGCATCGCGCGGGGCCTGCACGCCGAGACCGGCCTCGCCGATCTCTGCCTCGGCGGTGGCGTGGCGCTCAATGGTTGCGCCAACGCGCGGCTGCTCGCCGAGAGCGGATTCGAGCGGCTGTTCGTCCCGCCGGCGCCGGGCGACGCCGGCTGCGCGCTGGGCGCGGCCCTCTACGCCGATCGCATCCATTTCGGCCAGCCTGATCGGGAGATCCCCGATCATCCGTTCTGGGGGCCCCTGGCGGACGCCGATGAGCTGGCCCGCATCGCGGCCGAGGACGGCTTCCCGCACGCCGTGCTCCCCAGCGAGGCGGCTCTCTGCGAGGAGATCGCCGCCGCGCTCGCCGCCGGGGAGGTGGTGGGCTGGATGGACGGCGCGGCCGAGCTCGGTCCCCGCGCGCTCGGCCATCGCAGCATCCTGGCGGCGCCGCACGACGCGCGCACGCGCGATCGCCTCAACCTGCGCATCAAGCGTAGGGAGGAGTTCCGCCCCTACGCCCCCGCCGTTCCCGCAGAGCTCGCCGACCGGTACTTCGAGCTGCCGCCTGGTGGTGTCCGCGTCGGCCGGTTCATGTCGGGCGTCTTCCCCGTGCGGCCCGAATGGCGGGCGCGTCTGGGCGCTGTCACGCACGTCGACGGGACCGCGCGCGTGCAGACCGTGGACCCCACGATGGCCCCCCGGTTTCATGCGCTGCTGCACGCCTATGGAAGCCGCAGCGGTATCCCCATCCTGCTCAACACGTCGTTCAACCTGGCCGGCGAGCCGATCGTCAACCGCGCCGTCGAAGGCTATTCGACGTTCCGGCGCTGCGATATGGATCGCCTGGTCGTCGGCTGCGCCATGGTGACCCGTCCGCGCAACGCCGCCGCCCAACCCGAGGAGGCAGTCGCATGATCAAACGGCGCGGGAAACTTCGGCGCGGCGTGGCGCTGCTGGCCACGGTCGGACCGTCGGTGGCTGGGCTGGCCCGCGGGCTCTGGCGGGGGCAGCGCTGGATGTTGCCGCTGGCGGTGTTCCTTTGCGCCACCGGTCTCATCCTGCTGTTTGCGTTCAGCGTCGAGGCGATCGCGCCCTTTATCTACGCGATCTTCTGAGTCTTCTGAGTCATGGAGGATCAGCGGACCGAGACGGTGCGGCGCTTTTACACCGAGGCGCCCTTCCCCAGCTACGGCGCGCGCGACACGCTCTCGAGCTTGCGTCTGCGGGCGGAGCGCAGCCCGCTGGCGCGTCTGCTCGACGAGGCGATCCCGCAGGACGCCCGCGTGCTCGACCTCGGCTGCGGGACCGGACAGATGACGATCTTTCTGGCGAACGGCAAGCGACGGGTCGTGGGGGCGGACCTCACCCGTGCGTCGCTGGCCCTGGCGCGGGACGCGGCGCGCCGGTTCGGCGTGGAGCAGACGCTCTTCGTGGAGACCGATCTGCGACGCCCGGGTTTCGCCGAGGGGCAATTCGACGTCGTCCTCTCGCTCGGGGTCTTGCACCACACGCCGGACCCCCGCGCGGCCTTCGGCGCCCTGGCGCGGCTGGCGCGACCGGGTGGGGTGATCGTGGTCGGTCTCTACAACGCCTTCGCGCGGGTTCCGCACCGGCTGCGCCGCCTGGTGGCGCGCGCGACCGGGATGCGTTTCGTCCCCTTGGACCCCGTCCTCTCCGCGCGCGCGGCCGAGCCGGCGCGCCGCGCGGCCTGGCTGAGAGATCAGTATCTCCATCCGGAAGAGCACCGGCACACGCTGGGCGAGGTCCAGGGGTGGTTCCGTGACAACGACGTCGACTACCTGCGCAGCTACCCGAGCGCCCTGCTCGACGCCGGTACTCCAGGAGGAGAGGAGCTCTTCTCGCCGGCCGAGGACGACTGGTGGCCGGAGGGCATCCTGGCCCAGCTCGGCTGGATGCGCACGCTGGGCGCCGAGGGTGGCCTCTTCGTGGTGATCGGCCGGCGCAATTTGCCGATCACGGCCGATCGCTGACCCTAGACTAGCCGCTCGTGTCCGAACTGCGGAGCTACGCGGTGACGTTCTTCCAGCACCTGGTAGAAGTGCCGCGCGATCGCGATGCAGTTCCTTCCTGAAGTTCAGGCGATGCATCCCCGCGATCGGGTCAGCTTCATCCATTGGCGTAGTCGAGTTGCCCAGGCGGACGGACTGTGCTCTTCGTCACCTTGATCATTCACAGAGTTTGATTGGCACCGAGTTGCACGACGATCCGGGTGCGAGAGAAGTCGACACGGACCCAATGAACCCCAAACGGCCAACCTGGTGCCAACAACCTTGGGAGGGGCGGTTGTAATTAGGTGAAATAACGTTGCGATTTAACGGCACCTGGGCGCAAGGTGTTGAGGGCCGCGCGGAATCGACAGGAGCTGCGTTCGGGTCTGGAGTTGGACTTCCGCTTGCGTTCCCGGGAGGCATCATGGCAGGGCGTTGCTTGATCTCGAGAGTCGAGGCTCTTGCGTGGGTCGTGGTGTTTTGGATTGGCGCGGGATGTGCTCCCCTGCCATCTCCCCCTCATCACGACGGTGGGGCGGGCGGTGCAGCGGGGAGCAGTGTCGGGCCTGACGGTGGTGGCGAAGCGGGAACTGGCGGCGGGAGGGACGCGGCCGCCGGGGCAGGCGGTGGCAGCGCTGGGACTGGTGGCGAAGCGGGAACTGGTGGCGGGAGGGACGCGGCCGCCGGGGCAGGTGGTGGCAGCGCTGGGACTGGTGGCGGAAGCGACGCGGCAGCGGGGGCCGCCGGCGGGACCGCGGCGACCGGGGGCGCCAACGGCGGAGCGGCCGGCGGAAGGGACGCTGGCCAGGAGGTCGGCGCCGTCTGTGGCGACGGCATCGTCGAGCCGCCCGAGGACTGCGAGCCGCCCCAGCAATCTTACTCGCCGGGGCACGGCTCATCTCTTTACTGCGGCCCAGCGTGCAAACTGATCGACGCCTGCGAGGCGTGCAAAACGACCTGCGCGGGGGCGGGTTGCGATGATTTCACGGGCGCGGAACGCACCGCCTGCCTGAACGCCGAACAGTGCTTCACGCAGTGTCTCGTTGTCACCGGGAGCACCGATCACGTCGACTTCGAGCGCTGTTACTGCGGCGGCGTCGATCATACAGATTGCATCGCCGGGGGGGCTGTCGGGATCTGCCGTCCCCAGATCGAGGCCGCCGCCGGCACGGCTGACGGCAGCGCCATCTTCGCTCAGGTCGGGACGCACACCCCCCTCGGGGTCGGTCTCTCGCTCGAGAGCTGCGTCGGGAATGCGTGTGGCTTCTCTGTCGGGTGCGCGACCCCGGCAGCGTCGCTTTGCGGCAATGGCGTCATCGACCCGGGAGAGACCTGCGACCCACCCGACGGCATCCAATGCTCGGTAGCCTGTACGCAGGCCACGACGGTCAGCCCGACCCAGGCGATCGACACCTGCATGACGCGCGCGCCGGATCCGTCGTGGACGTCGGAGAGTGCGGGGACCGTCGCCTCTGCCTTGTGGGCCACCGCGCCCGACGACGCCTGGATTGCGCTCGCAGCCGAGGTCAGTCACTTCGACGGGGCGAGCTGGACGACGGCGCGGGTCTTCGAGCCCGGAGAGTCGTTCAGCAGCGTCTGGGGGTCGAGCATCACCGACGCGTGGGTCGGTAGCACGCGGGCGCTCACGCGCTGGAACGGGACCTCGTGGGAAGATCTCCTGCCGTTCGGCATCGACTTGGTCTGGGGCGTCGGCCCCGGCGACGTCTGGGCGACGCGGGCCGGTCGTATCTTTCACTGGATCGGTAGCAAGTGGCGCGAGGAGAGCCTGCCGTCGGGGCTCGATGCGTCCACGGTCCGAATTTGGTCGCTGGCCGGCGTGGCCACTGACGACGTCTGGGCGTTCGGCTCCGCAGGCGTGAACCCGGCCGTGGGGCTGGCGCTGCACTGGAACGGCTCCACATGGAGCGAGGTCGATGACGGCACCGGGCTGGCCGTCGCCGACCGCGTGTTCGAGAGCGCCTGGGCCAGCTCGGCCGACGACCTCTGGATGTCGGGGGTCCACTACCCGTCGGCAACCGAGCTCTGGCATTGGGACGGCGTGAGCTGGACGGAGGCCGACGCGTCGGCCGGGGGAACATTCGGCGCGCTCGCCGGCACCGCGACCAACGACGTCTGGTCCATCGGCGCGGACGCCGGGCAGACGGGCGCGACGCTGCGCCACTTCGACGGCAGCGCGTGGTCCACCGTATCCATCGGCGATAGAAGCCTGTCATTGCTCGCCGCCTCGCGGGCCGACGACGTCTGGTCCTGCGGTTCGACCGGTCAGGGGTCGGTCATCTATCACCTTCATCACCCGTGCAACGACGCCGCACCGGCGCCCGTCTTTACCCGCGCGTCCGCCGTGGCTGTGTTCCGGACGCTCGTGGCGTTGGCCCCGACCGCTCTGTGGGGGATGGACCCCAACGGCGGGCTGGCCGATTGGGACGGAGCGGTCTGGAGCCGCGTGACGAGCCCATTCCCGGCATCCGTCTCGCCGATCATCGCAAGCATCGCCGGCTGGGCACCGAACGCGTTGTGGGTGGCCGGTGCGGACGTCATGCGCTGGGACGGCAGCGCCTGGAGCGACATGACCCCGCCGAATCCTTCCGGTTACAACCACAACGTGTGGGGGGGCGGGGCCAACGATGTGTGGGTCGAACAGGCGAACCTCTTCATGTTTCACTGGGACGGCAGCGCCTGGTTGCAGACCGACTTCCAAGGAAGCAACGTGAACGTCGCTGCGATGGCGTCCGACTCCGCGACCGACGCCTGGGCGCTGGGCGTCTCACCGTTCGGCACCGATGTCTTCGCGCACTGGAACGGCGCCACCTGGACGATTCGAGCCGGATCCCGGTCTTGGCCGACTCGAGTTCCTCGGCGCCTTCGGGCTCTCGCCGACGAACGTATGGGTGCTGGCGATCAATCTCGACGTCTTCGACACCCGGATGCTTCACTACGACGGCTCAAAGTGGACGGTCGTCGCCACCACGCCGGGATACACCGGTTATGGCGAGGTCTGGGCCTCGGCGGCCAGCGACGTCTGGGCCACGCTGCCCCAAGGGGGCCTCTGGCACTACGACGGATCGGCCTGGTCGACCGTCGATCTCGGCGCCGACTACCTCTACGCCGTAACGGGGACCCCCGCGGGTGAGATCTGGGCGTCGGGCAGCTATCTGGGTCAGCCGGTCATTTATCACCACGCTCCGTGACCAACGGGTGCTGCTCGGGGACGTCTCCGTCGCCGTCCGCTTGATCAGCTGCGCGCGTGTGCATCCCTCTAAGCGGGCTTGATGATCAAGCGATGATCTCGGCTGATGCTCAAGACGATCAGCACGCTCAGGATGGCCGCAAAGAAGCACCAGACCGACGTGAGCGCCTGTCGCTCGATCAGGAATGTGGCCAGCAGCGACAAGACCAGGACCGTCCCCATGAGCTTGGCCCTGCTGATGGTGGAGACAAAAAATGGCACGACGGTCGGCAACACGTAGCCGGGCAGGTAGAGCGCCAGCACGAGCGCGGGTCCTCGCTCCTCGTAGCTGTAGGCGATGCTATGCCCCGCGACGTGCGCCGCGGGTTGACCGCGGATCAGAAGAATGGCCGCGTACACGCTCACGATCACACCCACCGCGGAGAGGACCGCGAGGATTCTTCCGCGCCGGGGATCTCTTTCGGCGACGAAGAGTGAGATCGGAACCCAGATCGGCCAGCCGACCAGCGCGAAGCCGAGGAACAGAGCCACGGCGAGTTCTTGCAGCCGGCCGGGTTGGTCCGCTTTGCGGCGGAGCACGGGATCGCCATCGGGCCGGCGCTCAACACATAGGCAGCCCGTAAGCTGCGGCACGAAAAGCGCGCGCCGCCGCGAATGCTACTGTCCCAATGCGTCGTTGGCGGTCATTGACAACATTCGTGCGAGTGGACACATCTCGGCCTTAAATTTACTGAGAGCTCCCATGACGACGAGAATCTTCATTGTCGATGACCACCCCATCGTGTGTGACGTCCTGGCCGGGCAACGCCGTGAAGTTCACGCCCAAGGGCGGGTCGATCACCATCTCGGCGTCGAACGCCGGGGCAGAGGTCGAGTTCGCGGTGCGCGACACCGGACCGGGCATCGCCCCCCAGCTGCTCGAACATCTCTTTGAGCGGTACTGGCAGGCGGACGAGGGGGCCCAGAAGGGACGGGGGCTCGGCCTCTACATCGCGAAGCATCTCGTCGAGGCGCAGGGGGGCCGCATCTGGGTCGAGAGCCGACTGGGCGAGGGGACCACGCTCTTCTTCACCCTCCCGCACACCAATCCGCTCCGCGCGGCTGTCGAGTCCACGGGCGATCCGCCCCGAGTCAGACCTCCGATTCAATGATCAGCGTGGAACGGCCGATGCGTTGGCCGCGTCTTTGCCCCGCGCCAGGTCCATGAGACGATTGACCGAAGGTCGACCCGCCTAGAAAGGCACCCCATGCAGAAAAAGCCGTGGTTCATCGTCGGTCTCGCGGTCTGGCTCTCGCCTTTGGCGGGCGGCTGTGGAGGCGGTTCCGGAGGGATGGGCTCGTCGGGCGGATCGACGGGGTCGGGCGGCGGCTCGGGGACGGGCGGGGGGATGGACGCGGCCCAGATTGCGCCGGGCCCGAACGGCAACCCGGCTGGCCACTGCGCCGTGCCGAGCGCCGGACTGGCGGCGGACGTCTCGTCACCGACCACGGTCGTGGGAACGGGAAGCGCGGCCAGCTGCACCGCCAGCGCCGTCGTCACGGCCGTCGCGGGGGGCGGCGTCGTGACCTTCAACTGCGGGTCCGATCCGGTGACCATCAAGGTCCCCGAGATCAAGATCTTCAATGACGGCGGCCTCGGCGACGGGAGCGTCACCATCGACGGCGGCGGGCTCATCACGCTGAGCGGGGGCGGGGCGAACCGGATCCTCTATCAAAACACCTGCGATCAGAGCCTCCACTACACCTCGTCGCGCTGCGATCTGCAGACCACGCCCCACCTGGTCGTCCAGAACATCGCGTTCGCCGACGGGAGCACCCCTGGCGACGCGACGGCGCTGGGCGGCGGCGCGATCTATGTCAGCGGAGGCACGTTCAGGGCCTTCAACATTCGGGTCACGAACAGCACCCAGTCGACCTCGCACAACGACTGGGCGGGCGGCGCGATCTACACGGTTGAGCAGAGCCAGCCGGTGTACATCGTCAACAGCACCTTCGACGGCAACGTCGCCTGCAACGGCGGGGCGCTCGGCAGCATCGGCACCTGGTGGTCGATCTACAACAGCGTCTTCAAGAACAACCACACGCTCACCACCGGCGGTCAGGGGGGCGGCGCCATCTACAACGATGGGAACAGCTACACCCTCAGCATCTGCGGCTCAGACTTCGAGAACAACGTCGCGTCCGCCGCGGTCAGCTTGGGCTCCGGTTCGATCTTCCAGGTGGTCGACGATCTGAAGGGGGCGCTGGTCATCGACCAGTCGACCTTCACCGGCAACAGCAACACGGGGAGCGTGCAGTCGAGCTCGCACCCGAGCATCTACGTCCAGGCCAAGGACCCGGACGGCAACACCGGCGTGACCATCACCGCCACCACGTTCAACTGAAACGCGGCGGCGGCGCAAAGGGGGGCTGCGGCATCGAGATCGACTGGGCGCCGTTCGATCCGACCCAGCTCGTGTCCTGGTTTGTCGACGGGGCGTGCGTGCAGTTGCTCGGCGAGGACAGCGCGGTGGATTCCGGTCAGGTCGCGATTCCAGCGGGAACGCTGCAGAAGCCGCCGCCGCCCGGGCCCGATGAGGAACACCATCCGATTCCCCCCGATGCGTGCACGGTGACCGCCGACGTGATCAAGGCGCGCGATGGCCAGGTCGATCCGGCATTCAGCGGAGGAACCTTCAAGTCATCGCAAGACCGCAGCATCACCTTCACGTCGGTGCCTTGATCGACGGTTGCAGCGCCGGTCGGCAGACCGCGTCGTCGGCTGCGGCGGTCTTCTGGCCCAGGAGCAGGCCCGCCCCGAAGAACTTGTCACCGCGCTTGATGAAGACCTCGTCGCGCGCCGGATAGACGCAGCCAACGATTGCATCCTCGCGCCAGCGGCCGGAGTCGTCGGCCGCCCTGGGCGAAAACCCCCGAGCGCGCTCGTCGACGGCGAAAGCCACGAACGCGGCGCCCCGGCCGTCGGTCGACCTCCCGCCGTCGAGCACCCGCACCCGTCGCGCCTGCGGCGGGATGTAAGAGCGCGAGAAGCGATTCCGCCGCGCTTCCTTCTCGGCCAGCGGCTTGACGAGCCGCTTTTCCACCACGGCCGTGGCCGTGGACTCGGTCTTGGCCATCGGCTTGATCTCGATCGGGGGCTGCGCCTCCGTCCGGGCCGGCGGGGGGAGCGCTGCGTTCTGCTTGTCAGGCGGCGTTGCCGAAGCCCTGGGGGCGGCCGGCAACAGGAGCGCGAGGAGGGGCAGGACGAGGAGCAAGTGCCTTCCGTAATACCTTCGTTGCATTGGAGTTCCTCCGGTGTGAGAGACCTACGATGCAGACTTCGACGAATCCGACGCCCGCCAGAACGGGCACCCAGAGGGCGAACAGGTACGCCGGGTCGGGATCGATCCCGACTGCGTCGAGCAGGAGGAGGAGCGTGCGCGAGGTGACGGCGACGCTCAGCTGCGCCAGCACGTGAAGCATGCAGCGTCGGTGGCCGACGTAGTCCTTCGCGCGGGCGCGCCCCACACCCCACACCATCGCCAACGCCACGATCAGCCCCGAGAGCGCGAACCCGACCGTCGCCGGAGCGCCGCCCTTGGCGTAGAGCGACAGGTAAAGCCCCGACGGCACCAGGGCGGCAAGGACGACCGCGCCCGTCCCGCGGCCAAGCCAGCGATGCGTCCGGGGAAAGCGGAGCATGCGCTTCCACGACAGCAGCAGACAGGCCGGCAACGCGAACGAGGCGGCCACCACATGGACCTTCAGCGCCGCCAGCCACAGGTCCTCGTGCGGCAACGGGAGCTTCTCGATCACGAACGGCGCGAGCTCGTCGGAGGAGAAGTAGACCCGGCTGGCCCAGCCGATGAGCAACGCCCCCAACCCGAGGCCGAGCATCCACACCGAGCCGAGCAGTCTGCCGAGTCGTCGCGCCATCGCCCTGCTGATCATAGACGCCCCGGATGGCCGAAAGTTCTCTCCTTCGAACGTTCTCGTCGTGGCGCCCACGGGAACTCGTTAGATGCAGGCGTCGTGCCGCCCACTCGAGGAGCCAAGGCACGGCAGTTCCGCGCGCCTCGAACGCCGTCCTCGGCAGCCAAGCCCGCCATTCTGTCTTTTGCGGACCGCGATCTGTCTTTTGCAGACAGATCGACGCGACACGATACAGGCGCTGATGCGTCGTGCGATCCGTGCAGAGGCTTCGTCAGGTTCCGTCGACGGAGTAGGCGGCGCCGTCGAGGTGGAGATGGTTCTTGTGGTGCTTGTCGTACGACGGCGTGAGCACGACGCTGAAGACCTGTTCGTCGTAGAGGCGGCGGGTGAGACGGCGGAGGAACTGCGCGGCGGGGCTGCGTGCCGGCTGGTCGGCTCGGACCCAGTCGCGCTCGACCTCGACGCGGCGGCCGTTGGCCAAGACGAAGACCGCGATGTCGATGGCGTTGGCAAACGAGTGCTCGCTGACCAGGTCGGGGTAGGCGGCCATGCGCCGGCAGTTGTAGGTGCCGAGCTGGACGATCGCCCGCACCTGGCTGTGCAAGACCGTCCGAGCCTCTTCGTTGACGACCTTCTCCAGTCGGACCAGCCGCTGCGCGAAGGCGCAGTTCACGCGCGCCGCTGGCTGGTAGCGCACGGCGGGGCCGCGGCTCACCGCGATGCCGTCGGGGGCTTCGCAGACGACGCCATTGGGCATCTTCGAGGGGCGGAGCGGCCAGGGCGAGAACTTCACCCCCGCCGCGCGTAACGACTCCTGGCACTGGGCGGGCGGGGCCGGCGCGCGGGGCGCGGCCGGCGAAACCTCGGCGGCGAGTGCCGCGAGCGCGACGCCTATCCGGGCGTACGCGACAAGCATCCGCTCAGTGTACCGTCTCTCGGCAATGAAGACGGTCGTTCAACGCGTCACGCGCGCCGAGGTGCGCGTCGGTGACGAGGTGGTCGGCAAGATTGGGCCCGGCCTGGCGCTGCTGGTCGGCGTCGAGAAGGGGGACGGCGAGGCCGACGCAGACGTCACCGCCCGCAAGATCGCGGCGCTTCGGATCTTTCCCGCCCGCACGCCGATGGACGTGACCATCGCCGATGCGGGGGGCGCTTGCCTGGTGATCAGCCAGTTCACGCTCTGCGCCACGCTGGCCAAAGGGAACCGCCCCAGCTTCGAGCCGGCCGAGGCGCCCGCGCGCGCCGAGGCGCTCTACCTGCGCGTCGCCCACGGGCTGCGCGCCGCCGGCCTCACGGTGGAGACCGGGCGTTTCGCCGCCGAGATGGCCGTCGAGCTCGTGAACGACGGCCCCGTGACGTTCATCGTCACCGTTCGGGCCGGGCGCCTCGTCGAATCGTAGGCGGGCAAGCTCCCCGCGCGCGAGCTACACGATCAAAGCGTCTGCAAGAACGCCTTCAGGTCGGCGCTCTCCTGCGCGGTGAAGCCGATGTGGAAACGCCGATCGTAGAACGAGATCACCTCGTCGATCGAGTCGGCCGCGCCGTTGTGGAAGTACGGCGCGCGCGCCGAGAGGCCCCGCAGCGTCGGCCCCTTCATCTTGGCCAGATCGGCGCACTTGCCCGTGATCATCGCGCGCCCGAGGTCGGTCACCTCCTCGCTGGCGCCGGTCGCCCGGCAGGTGACGCGGAAGACCGGCAACACGTTGTCGCCCTCCGCCGGATTGCTGATGCCGACGTCGAGCGGAAGGATGTCGGTGTGGTTGCCGACGTTCGGATGGGTGTGGCAGGTCGTACACGTCCCGTTCAGCGTCGCGTTCACGTTGCCCTGGAGCGCATCGTTCACGCCGCGGACCCCGGTGATGCGGATGGTCTTGGTGTTGAAGATCGCCTCGCCGCGCGCGATCGACGCCCGCCGGCTGTTCACCGTATTGCCCGACAGCCCGGCCCAGGCGGCGAACATCGTCATCGCGCTCGGATTGAACGCGGTGCCGAACGGGTTGCCGCCGTGCGAGTCGTTGATGCCGAAGAACGTCTGCTGGGTGCGCAGCGCCGTCGGCCCGCCGGTGGCGCCCGCCAGGTTCAGCGGACCCACGATGTTGTCGCTCTCTTGCGCGACCACCAGGTTCATCTGGAAGTCGACGATCGCTGCCCGCTGGGCGGCGGTCAGATCGACGGCGCCCTGCGCGTGTCCGCGGGTCGCGTCGTTCGCCTGCGTCAGCATGTTGGTGCGCACCGGAGCGTCGGCCTGCGACGCCTGGATGCCGCTGCCGTCGACGTCCTTGGGGTTGGCGGGCACCGGGCTGACCGTCGCCTCGCGCCCGTCCCACATGACCGCCGCGATGAAACGTGTGTTCGCCGACAGCAGCGGCCGCCGGTAGAAGGACAGCTCGGGCGTCGCGGTCGGCGCAACGACCGTGTTTTGGGCCGGGTTCGCGCCTGCACTGGCGTAGGGATTCAGCACGACCTGGACGTCGAAGTCGCGGTTGGCCGGCAGGGTGAGCGGAATCCGAATCAGACCCTTGCTCAGCAGGAGGCTATAAGCCGCCCGCTTCTGGTCGAGCGTCGCGATCGGCGCGTTCGGGCCGTTCGCGCCGTCGTTCAACCGAAAAACCGGATCGGTGCCGCTGGTGGCGCTGAACACGGCCTGGAGCTGCGGCGGTGTGATCGTCATGGCGGCCGACGGCTGATGGCAGTTCACGCAGGCGCGCCCGTTGGTGCCCAGGCTCTGAAAGAACGGGTTGTTCGGATCAATCGCCGTGCCGTCGACCGTCACGACGCGCGCGGCGCCGTTCGGGTTGGTGAAGGCGTCGCTCGCGAGGGCGGCGAAGCGCGTTTCGACCTCCGGCGATTGATCATCGCCGAGCTCGCCGCAACCGGTCAGGGTGAGAATCACGCCGAGGCACCTGATCGCTGTCAGTTCGGTGGAAGTTCGGACCATGGGGGGCTCCTTCGTTGCAGTCGTGTCCAGCATCGCAGACGCGTGACGTGACACGTGGGGGGAAGACCGACACTGGAGTGCGGCACTGGCAAACTCAGTCGGAAGATCGGAAGAGAGATCACGCGCTTCTAGAACGTCGTTCGAGCGCGTCCTTCCAGGCAGAAAAAAACGAATTTATTTCAAACGCTTGAGGACGATTTTGTGAGCCGTTTTCGCGAGAGGCTGAACCCGTTTGGGCGTGAGGGACGGGCAGTGTAAGCAATCGCGCGTCCGGGCGTTCTAAGGGATGGAGCGTCAGATGAAGCCCTCAGCCGTTCATACAGCCGCGAAGAGCGACTAGGATGTATCGCCTGCTCTGTGACCTTCACCGATCCGCAGTGGCTCGAAGAAGAACGGCGCTGTCTGAGCGCGATTCGTCGGGGCGAGCGGCAGGCCTTGCGGCGCCTCTACGAGGTGCTGGCGCCGCCACTTTACGGCCGTATCTTGTTGCCGCAGCTCGGGGATCCCCAGACCGCCCGGGACGTCCTGGCCGAGACCTTCGCGCGAGCGATCGAAGAGCTCGATCGTTATCAGGATCGCGGTGGAAGCATCTGGTCCTGGCTGGTGACGATCGCGCGCAATCGTGCGCGCGATGTGTACCGCGCGCAGGTACGAGAGGGGCGCCACCTGGCGAGCTTCGAGGCGATGCTCGCACCCCTCGTCGGCGCGGAGGGGGACGCGGGCGAGACCCAGCTCGACCGCGCGCGGTTGGGTGAAGCGGTGACGCGGACGCTGTCGCGGCTGAATCCGCGCTACCGGCGCGCGCTGGAGCTGAGGTTCCTGGAGGAACGCGAGCGGGTGGAGTGCGCCGCCACCATGGAGGTCAAGCTGGGGACCTTCGACGTACTGCTCCTGCGCGCCCTGCGCGCTTTCCGCGCCGAGTGGCTAGACTCGCCCCACGCGGAGAAGGCGGACTGATGAGCGACGACGAAGAGCTGCTCCCGACACCAGAAGAGCTCGCCGAGGCGGAGGCGCTCGCGCGCGCTCTCGAAGGTGCGGCGCCGATCGGCGTGGCCGGTCCCGAGGACGCGCTCGCCGCCGCGGCATTGCTTCGGCGCGCGCTCGACACCCAATCGAACGAGCGACGGGCTGCGGAGGACCGGCATATCGCCGACGGTGTGGGGCGCTCGCTGGCGGCCGTCGAGGCCCGGCGTTCAGTCCGCACGCGCCGACGGTGGCTCGCGCCTGCGCTCCTCGTGCCGGTGGCGGCCGCGGCCGCCCTGCTGGTAATCGTCAGGCACGACGACGGCCGGGGCGACGCGCCCGTGCCAGCCCCGCCTCTTGCGCTGATCGAGGCGCAAGCTCGCGCGGCGAGCGGCCGCGCCGATCTGAGCATGCTCGACCGCGAAATGCGCCCTTATCGGGAAACCGTCTACGCAGCGCTCGGCGTACGGTCGTCATCGGGAGGGGCGCCGTGATACGGGCCGTCACCGGGACAGTGACCGGTCCGTTCCATCGGACGCCCGCCCTTCTGCTCACCGGCCTGCTCCTGCTGGTCGGGTGCAGCCGGCCGCCGCAGCCTGCGGCCGATCCCTGGATTGCCCGGGTCGCGGCCGCCAATCGGGAGGTCGATCGGCTGCTCGACGCGGACGACGCCTCGCGGGCCCGCGAGCTGTTGCGGACTGTCATCTCCGCCGAGAGACCAGGTGCCGCACTCGACGAAGATCGGCGTCTGGTGCTGGAGGACTGTTATTTTCGATTGGCGCGCCTCGCGCTCGCGGGCCGCGATCCCGCGCAGGCCCTGTCGGACGCGGAGACAGGTCTCGCCTATCAGACGGCGCCGAGCCTGTTCGCGGCCAACCTGCTCGTCGCGCGGGGCGCCGCCCACGAAGCGCTGAACGAGCCTCGCGCTGCGGCGGAGGACTATCATCGCGCGTTGCTGATGAACGAGGCCCTGTTGCGAGAGGCCGTCGGTAGGCCATGACCCGGCAGCGCTCGCGCCGAGGACCGGGTCGCCTCGTTGGGGTGGCGATCGCCGCCTTGGCGATCCTTGGTTGCGCGGCCGCTCCCCCGCAGCGATCGGAAGAGCTGCACCCTGGGCCCGCGGGCGCCGGGGATCGCCAGGCCATCGACGAGGCCGAGGCCGCCATGCGCCGCGCCGACGCCGAGCTGACCGCAGCGCGAGCCACGACGGCGCCCGACTGCCCACGAGCCTGCGCGCTGGCCGCCAATGTCTGCGCGCTGGCCGAGCGGATCTGCGTCATCGCCGCCCGCTACCCCGCCGAGGATCCCGTCGCGCGCCGGTGCGCCGATGGGCGCGCGCGGTGCCTTCGTGACCGCGCCGCGGTCCTCCCCACGTGCGGCTGCGACCCTCAACCGGTGCGGTGACGCGCTCACGTCACCAAGCGCCGCCCGGCGGCGGCTGGGCGAATCGATCCGGGAAGGGGTCGGCGGCGGAGCGCTGCGCCGCCTCGTCCGTCAGGCCAGCCGGCACGGCGCCGCGTTCGGCGAAGAAGGCCACACCGACGACGCCGACGTTCGTGTCGTCCCCGGTGCGGGCCGCGTACGATTCCTCGACGCGGCCGAAGCGAAACGCGGCGACCGCCGCCTGGCTGCGGCGAAACCCATCGACGCGGTAGGTCTCGCCGGGCCGCAGCACGTAACCGCGCTTGGCGAATGACCCGTGCTCTCCGTCCATCACGTCGAGCCCGTCGACGGTCGCAACCGCCTCGATCCGCTCGCGCGTTCCGTTGAAGATCTCGATCGCGTAGCGCTGGCCCCGGCGCCCCTCGACCAGGACCTGGCCGCTGTGCCAGAACGTCGGCAGCGACAAACCGCGATCGTCGACCAGGCTGACGCGCACCAGGCCTCCTGCCGTCGCCGCCTCCGCTCCTGGTCTGGCGCCGGGAATCCGCAACGGCAGACGGGCCAGCGCGCGAAGGCCCTCGGGATCGTCGTAGTGGAGCGTCGAGACGGTTAACGGCCGGTCAGGGTCGTCGCGCTCAAAAGAGACCCTCTGCACGCTGCTTTCACGCGTCTCACCCCAGCTGGTGCCGAGCCCCACCCGCTCGCTCGGCCCGACGCTCATCGGGGCGCACGCGCTGACACCGAAGACGAACCCGAGCACCAGGATCCACGGCTGCTGTTTCATCGCCATCCCCCTTTTGCCGAGAGAACGCGCGAGCAAGACCGGAACTTACAGTGGAATCGGCAGGCGCCCAGGCTGCCCGACCAATTTGACGGTACCGGCGTTCGGACACCGGTAGGCCGATCGGCCTATTGGCGCCGTGCGATGTCCTGGGTTGAATGACTGGCCGGTGATTATGTCCATCCAGAGTCTCAGGTCGGTGGCCGTCAGCTTTGTGCGCGGTCTCGTCGCTCTTTCGCTGGCTGGCTGCGGCGGCTCAACCGGGGGCGGGGGGATCGGAGGAGGCAGCGGTGGCGGTGAGACCGGAGGGCACAACGGAAACGGCGGTGCCTCCGCAACCGGAGGCTCTCTCGGCTCCGGAGGCTCCACGGGCCGGGGAGGTGGGTCCGGCGGAACGTCGGCCGGGACTGCCGGCGCGGTCGGATCGGGTGGCGCCGTCGGGTCGGGCGGCGCCGTCGGGTCGGGCGGCGCCGTCGGGTCGGGCGGCGCCGTCGGGTCGGGTGGGAAAGCCGGCTTCGGTGGTGCAACCGCGCGGGGCGGCGGGGGCGGGAGGGGTGGGGTGGGCAGTGGCGGGGAAGCGGGCGGCGCCGCCGGGAGCTCCGCCGGTGGTGGCGCGGCAGGCTCGTCGGACGGCACGATTGTCCCGGACCCTTCCTGGGCTTGCGGGATGGCCAAGGGCATCGCGGCGCCGGCGCGCGGCACGCTGGTGTTCCGTGCGACGCTGCAGCTGACCGCAACGCAGGACGTTGGCACCACGCAGTACGGCCATCGTCGAATCTTCGACATCGGCGGCGGGACCGCCACGGGCTCGCGGCTGCAGGCCACGTTCCTCAAGGGCGGCCTCGACTTCGAGCTCACGCTCTCGAACGGTGTCGTCGAGGAGGAACAGATCGACGTGCTCAAGGCCAGCGACGGCACTCTCATCTACCTCCGGACCTGCGGCGTCGCGCCCGCGGACGACTCGGAGGTCCGGATCGTCCCCGACTTCGAAGTGGCGACATCCAGCGCGCTGGCCTGGCTCAACACCGGCGTCTTCGCCGGGACCCTGACGGTCGACAGCACGGGCACGACGATGGAGATGGACGTCTACGACGTCTCGAGCGTCTCGGCCGGCAGCCCTTCGGTCCAGATTTCTGTCCCGGCCGGCGCGACACCGCAGCCCTGGGACTGCTCGACCGCCACCGGGGCCAAAGGCGCCAGCGTGTTCACCGAGAACGTGACCCTCGGTTCTTCGCTGTCGATTGGCGCCAGCAAGCGAGGGACGCGGAACATCATTCCGATCACCGGAGGCTCGGTGAGCGGCCAGGTCGCGGGTGCCGTCCTCTACGGCGGCGGTGACTACCAGCTGCTCGGCAGCACGACCAAGCTGGACGCCCGCTACGTCATCTCGTCCAACGGAAACTACGTCATCGTTCGGAACTGCGGACCGCTGGGCTCTTTGGTCCCCTTGTTCGAGGCCCGCGCCGACGGCCCCTACGCCTTTTTGAACGCCAACGACTTCGTGAGCTCCGACCCCGGGTCCGGCAGCGGCGGCGTCAGCATCACGTTCTACCAGCGCCAATGATCGTCACGGCTGATGATTGCCGCGCGCCGGTCGAGCGAGCCTTGCCGGAGCGAGGCTTGCCTGCCGGCAGAGCGTGCCAGACGGAAGCCGAAAGCGAACCCCGGCCGGTTTCTCCGCGCCAGTTCAACTCGGCGAGGCCTCTGACCTCGCTCCACCTCTCCGTCAGGAGTCTGGTCGCACGTCTTACAGCGCGAATCCAGTGCAGAAGGAGCCAATCGCCGGGATCCTCCCCCATCTCTTCGCAAATACGTTGGTAACAGGAGTCGAGGTCGTATCCCGCGTGCGAGGTCACGTCTCGCCAGCGCAACCCTAGGCGCCTTACCAGCTCCCTCTCTGCGGCCTGTCCGGCGGCGGTGAGGGTGAGCCAGTCATCGAGGGAGCCACTCCGAATGACTTGCGCGGCGATCGTGTGGCCAGCGTCGTGATAGGCGGCGACAATGGCGTCCGAAGGATGACCAGCCTCTATTTGCGAATCGCCTGGAATCTTCACGGATCTGTATTTGCGGCGACCGAGGCGACATTGTCAGAAAATGCAATCACGCATCCAAGCGGGGGTTGTCGGCGAGCCCGGCACGACACGACGATCTCCGGTGCAGTCTTCGTAACAACGGCCGAGGCCTCTCGACAAACACATAACAGGCATGGATGAGAGGACGACCGGACGCCGCGCGAACTGGCCAAGCGTCTTGCAACCTGACGCGCCTGCGCCCACGGTGATGGCGCGCGCGGCGCGCGGGGGAATGGCGTCGCTGCTGAGGGCGCTCGACGAGATCCGGGCCCTCGATGATACCGACCTCATCCTGCGCCGCGCGATCGAGCTCGCCCGCGATCGAATAGGTTTGAAGCGCGCTGGGATCTTCGTGCTCGATCCTTCCCGGAGGGTGATGCTGGGGACGTGGGGGATGGATCTCTCCTGCACCGTCGTCGACGAACACCAAGTCATCTACGATCTTTGCGGGACTGATGAGGAGGCGCTGCGTCGCTCCGCGGACGAGAGAATACATTTCACCGTCTTCGAGAACTGCCCGATCATCGAGCACCACCGAGGCGAGACTCGGATCGCTGGACGCGGCTGGGTCGCAAAGACACCGATTCGATCGAGGGATATGGCGATCGGGATGATGTTCAACGATGCGGGATTGACCGGCGCTCCGTTCGACGAGGCGAAGCAGGCACAAGCTGCCATCCTCTGCATGATGCTCGGGTCATTGCTAGACCCGGTGCGCGGGCTGCATGGGCATCGCGTCGGTCCCCTGTTCGAGTCGCCCAGCCAGTCGATCGTCTCGTCGACGGTGGAGATGCTCGACGCAGAGCCGGGAATGAGTGGAGGGGAGATCGCCAGTTCGTTGAAAATCAGTCAGTCGCACCTCGGTCGCGCGTTCAGAGCCGTCAAAGGAATGTCGCTCGTGGATTACCGGAATCGGTTGCGCGTGGAAAAGTTCATTGCGCTCCTCGAGCGCGGTGAGACCAACCTTCTCGACGCGGCGTTGGAGGCCGGGTTTGGCAGTTATTCTCACTTCCATCGGGTGTTTTTGGCGCAGCTGCGCGTGACCCCGAGTGAGCACCTGCGTCGGTTGAACAGCGGCCGTCGTGCGTCAAGGCTGTCCGAGAGCGTCGAACTGGGCCGCCACGACGGCCGTGGCCGTCCCTTCTCGAAGTGATTTGCGTAACAACCTCCGACCCGGCGGGACAAAGATAAAGATAAGAAAGCGACCGTTGTGGGCCTGCTTTGCGCCCGAACAATCTGGAGGTCATCATGTTGCTGCCGCGGTCCGATTCCCGTCTGCTCGTCTGGTCCGCTGCGTTTTTGGTGACCCTTGCCGCCTGTGGCTCAGGGACTGGCGAAGGAGGGAGTCCGGGCAGCGGGGGAAGCGCCTCGGGTGGAGCGACCGGGTCGGGCGGCACGACCGGCTCGGGAGGTGCGGGTCCGTCGACTGGCGGCAATAGCGGAAGCGGAACGGGCGGGAACGGGACGGGTGGTGCAGGACCGACGGGAGGCAGCGTCGGTTCGGGTGGACACGCGACCGGTGGGGCCGGAGGATCTACGTCCGGTACCGGAGGCGGAGGTGGCACCGGGATCGGAACGGGTGGCGCGGGAGGCCGGGGAACCGGCGGGGTGGGTACGGGAGGCCTGGGAGGCCGGGGAACGGGCGGCGCGGCAGCTGGCGGCCACGCCGGCACCGGGGCAGGGGGCTCTGAGACGGGGACCGGCGGGGCGGGCGGTTCGGGGACAGGTGCCGGCGGCTCGGGTGCGATGTCGAGCGGCTGCGGCAAGGCGCCTACACTTGCCAGCAACACATACAACAGCGGAATGCCAATTTCGATTACGGCGGCGAACCTGCAGCGCCGGTACATCCTGAGCGTGCCGACCAACTACGACAACACCAAGCCCTACAAGCTGGTCGTTGCCTATCACGCTCGCGACAGCAATGACCACTCTGTCTACAATGAGAAATATTACGGCATGCTCCCCCTCTCCAACAACACCACGATCTTCGTGGCACCGAACGGGCAGAAAAACGGCGCGCCCTGCTCGGGCACCGGGAGTGGAGATTCCAGTTGTGGATGGCCGAACACGAGCGATCAGGACATGCAGCTTGCAGATGCCGTCGTGAAGCAGGTCGAAGACAACTTCTGCGTAGATACGAATCGCATTTTTGCGACGGGATGGAGCTACGGGGCGAGCATGTCCGAACAGACTGCGTGCGAAAGGCCTTTGGGAGGGAGCCAGACTCAGCCATGGGGAGTTCGCGCCATTGCGATCTACGCCGTTGCCTACCTCAGCAACACCACGAATTGCAAAGCCACCAAGCCGGTCGCGTACTATGCCACCCACGGAACCTGCGATTCGGTACTGACCTACGACGGAACGGCCAGGTGCTCGACGTCGACGCAAGAACAAGGCGGCGTAGGGATAGCCAAGGCCTGGGCTATGACCGATGGCTGCACCTGGCAGCTTCCCAAGAAGGTCACGAGTGGTGCTCACGTCTGCACCAAGCTGACCGGCTGCATGTCGGGATACCCACTGGAGTTCTGCTCTTTCAACGGCGACCACACGGCCTATCCAGATAACGGACAGGAGCAGGGCAGCTGGGGCCCCGCAGAAGCCTGGGCGTTCCTCAACCAGTTCTAAAAGGCAGCATCCACGACATTGTGCAGCTTGAAGACGCAATCTTCCTGCTCGAGACGTTGATGGACAACGTCCCTGACGCCATCTACTTCAAGGATCTCGACAGTCGCTTCACGCGCGTCAACCGATATGCGGCCGCGCGGTTTGGCGTCACGAACCCGGCGCTCGCCGTCGGGCGCACCGACTTCGACTTGTTTACCGGCGAGCACGCGCAACAGGCGCTGAGGGACGAGCAGGAGATCATCCGCACCGGACAGCCGCTCGTGAACGTGGAGGAGAAGGAGACGCTGGCGAACGGCAAGATCCGTTGGGTCTCGACGACCAAGCTCCCCTTACGCGATCGGAAGGGGGAGGTCGTGGGGACCTTCGGGATCTCGCGAGACATCAGCGACCGCAAGAAGGCCGAAGAGCAGCTCCAGCACCAGGCGTTCTACGATCCACTCACCGATCTCCCCAACCGTGCCCTCTTCCTCGACAGGTTGCGGCACCTGTTTCACCGGGCCCGGCGCTCACTGGGCAGCCCGCAGTTCGCGGTGCTCTACCCCGATCTCGATCGCTTCAAGGCGATCAACGACAGTCTTGGACACCAGGTTGGAGACGAGCTGTTGATCGCCACTGCGCGGCGGCTCGAGCGCTGCCTGCGCCCGGGCGACACCCTCGCCCGCCTCGGCGGCGACGAGTTCACGGTCCTTCTCGAGGACGTCCGCTCCGAGGCGGATGCCACCGGCGTGGCCGAGCGAATCTTAACCGATCGGCATTGACCCTAGGCCGCCTCCGGGCGGCACGTCGTCGGGCCTGGTTGCGTACGCTGCGCTCACCGTTGCCTTACGGCAACGCCCTCCTAGGCGAGAGCGCGCAGCTCTTGCGCTCCCGCTCGCCACTGTGACCGTCAGTCCTTGGACGTGCGTCGGCGACGTCTGACGGCAAAGGCGAACAGACCGAGTCCGAGGGCGGCATCCAAATAGGCAGGGGCCGTCCGCTCGGCTCCGTCAAGCGCGCAGCTGCATCCGCTGGCGGAGCCGGCATCGCCCGTCGCGCCGGTGCCCCCGGTTCCCGAATCTCCGCCGGTGCCGGCGCTCGAGGTTCCGCCCGAGCCGCTGCCTCCGGTGGCTGAGTGACCGCCCTCGCCGGTTTCGCTACCGCCGGTTCCGAGCGCGCCGCCGGTGCCAGTCGTGCCGCCGCTTCCATTGGCGCCGCCGCTGGCCGTCACGCCACCCGAGCCGGGTCCGCCGCCGCTTCCGCCACTCCCCAACGTACCTCCCTTGCCCGACGCCCCGGCGCTCCCTGGGCGCCCGCCCGCCCCCCCGCTTCCGACGGTTCCGCCGCTCCCGATTGCGCCGCCGCTTCCGCCCCCGGTCCCGGCGCCTCCACCCTTGCCACCGGCGCCGCCGCTCCCGGCCGCACCGCTGCCGCCACCCGTTCCTCCCGTCGAGCAGGCCGCTATCCCGGGATCCACCGGACCCGTCTTGTCGAGGCCCAGGAAGGGGACGACGTAGGTCGCGTCGAACAGGGCATCCGACGGGCCATGATCGCCGCCGATCGACGTGAAAGCATCAAGAACGACATAGCCGCACGAATTCTTCCATTGCTGCCGCGTCGCCTGGTGAGTCCCCAGTGTCAGTCCCGTGGTCGTCGAGGTCGGGCTCGCGCTCAACCCCAGAACGTTGGTCCACTGCTTGATGGCTTCGCCGAAATTCTTGTAGTTGATGGTGCCATCGGAGTCACCGTGGAAGAGCTGCACGCGGGGGCGAGGTCCCGCGTATCCGGGGTCCATTCCACGGGCGAGATCTCCCCACTGCTGCGCGGTCATGATGTCGTTGCCGCCAGCGCACGTTCCACCCCAGTTGCTCGCGGCGCTCCACCCGTCGGACCAACATCCAGCCGGCACTCCGGCGAACGAGGCGCCCCCCTTGAACACATCCGGGTACACGGCCATCAGCGCCTGCGTCATCATCGCGCCCGACGAGTCTCCGGTCGCGTACACGCGATCCGCGTCCGCGCCGTATTTGGTGATCGTGTACTTGACCATCTCTGCGACGGCCTGCGTATCACCGCCGCCGTCGTGCGTGAGCGAGGCCTTCGAGCCGACGTCCCAGCACTTCGCGGAGGTCGCGGCGTTGGTCGTCTGTGGGAAGACCATGATGAAGCCGTACTTGTCGGCGGCCGCCACGATCCCGCCCCCCTGCGCCTGCCCAAAAACGGCAGAGGCACTGCCTCCGCAGAAGTGCGAGACGACCAGGATCGGCGGGTTCGTCGCCAGCTTGTCCGGCACGTAGATGTACATGCTGATGTAGCTGGGGACGCCGCTCGCTCCCCAGTTGCTGACCGGCTGTAGCGACGCCGCCTCAGCCGATCTGGCCACGAGCCACCCGAGCGCAGTGGAGAGCAGGAGGACACGCGCAACGGTAACCCTCGGGGTCATGTGGAAGATTTGTCCGACCCGCGAAGAAATTGTCACGCGGGTGCGATTTACGCTCGATCGCGACTCCGAACCCAGCTCGGGCCTCTCAGACGATGCGTGAAAAGGAGGATGCCCCCACATTTGTGTGACAAGAGGGCGCCCCAAGGAACAACAACCACTAGACAGCATCATGAGTGGCAACGCCTGCGTAGTGGGGATCGACTTCGGCACCGACTCGGTGCGCAGCATCGTCGCCGACGCGGCCACCGGGAGCGTCCTCGGCGCCTCGGTCAGGAACTACCCTCGCTGGGCCGATCGGCTCTATTGCGCCCCGGTCGACAACAGGTTCCGGCAACATCCGCTCGACTACCTGGAGTGCATGGAAGCTTCCGTGCGGGAGGCCCTCCGGGAGGCGGGCCCGGCGGCGTCCGCCCTGGTGCGTGGCATCGCGGTGGACACGACCGGTTCCACCCCGGCTCTGGCCGACCGATCCGGCGCCCCCTTGGCGCTCAGCGCCCCGTTCGCCGAGAACCCGAACGCCATGTTCGTCCTCTGGAAGGACCACACCGCCGTCGCCGAGGCCGAGCGGCTGAATCGTCTCGCGCCGGACGTGGGGCGGGGTGGACTACACGAAGTACGTCGGCGGGATCTACTCGTCGGAGTGGTTCTGGGCCAAAGCGATTCACGTCCTCGAGACCGACCCCGCGGTGGCCGAGGCGGCGGTCACTGTCGTCGAGCATTGCGACTGGATTCCCGCGGTGCTCACCGGCACGAGTGACCTCGCGCGGTTCAAACGAAGTCGCTGCGCCGCCGGACACAAGGCCCTCTGGCACGCGGAGTTCGGCGGTTACCCGTCGGACGCGTTTCTCGCGAAGCTCCACCCCAAGCTTCCGGCGCTGAAGAAGACGCTGGGGACGGAGACCTTCACCGCCGACACGCCGTTCGGCGCGCTCTCGGCCGAGTGGGCGGCA
This sequence comes from uncultured Pseudomonadota bacterium, assembly GCA_963819375.1. Lineage (GTDB taxonomy): Bacteria > Myxococcota_A > Polyangia > Fen-1088 > Fen-1088 > JADGRB01. Next base: position 557,936 of record CAWFVU010000004.1, read on the forward strand.
AAGCTCGGCCTGCCGCGCGAGACGGTCGTGGCGGTGGGCGCCTTCGACGCTCACATGGGCGCCGTGGGCGGGGGCATCGGCCGCAACCGACTGCTCAAGGTGATGGGGACGAGCACCTGCGACATCGTCGTCTCGGCGCTCGCGAACGAGCCCGAGAAGCTGGTCGCCGGAATCTGCGGGCAGGTGGACGGGTCGGTGATTCGCGGGATGATTGGCTACGAGGCCGGCCAGTCGGCCTTCGGGGACGTGTACGCCTGGTTCAAGGCGCTGCTCTGCTGGCCCCTCGAAACCATTCTGCCGACGCTCGACGGCATCTCGGACGAGCTGAAGCGCCAAATCGCCGATGGCATCGCCGAAAGGATCATCCCGGCGCTGGAACAGGGCGCCGCCGCTGTGAACGTCGAGGAGACGGTCCCCGTCGCCCTCGACTGGATGAACGGTCGGCGAACGCCGGACGCCAACCAGCGACTCACCGGCGCGATCACCGGCATCCGCTTGGGGACCGATGCGCCGCGCATCTATCGGAGTTTGGTGGAAGCCACGGCGTTCGGCTCGCGGGCCATCGTCGAGCGTTTTCGCGCGCAGGGGATCCGGATCGATCAGTGTCATCGCCATCGGCGGCGTGGCCAAGAAGAGCCGCTTCGTCATGCAGACGATCGCGGACGTCATGGGCGTCGAGGTCGCGGTGGCGGCGGGTGACCAGCCTGTGGCGCTGGGCGCCGCGATGTTTGCCGCCACGGCGGCCGGTCTCTATCGCCAGGTCGAGGAGGCTCAACAGCGCGATGTCGGCTGGCACGGAGTCGGTCTATCGCCCCGACCCGGAGCGGGCCAAGCGGTACGACCGTCTCTACAGAGACTACCTGGCGCTCGGCTCGTTCGTGGAGAGCGCATTGAAGGGCAATTCGTGAGCTACGAGAGACATCTCCGGTTGGCGTCACGTGACGGCCAGGAACGGTCTCGAGAACGAAATGAGGACGGAGTAACGATGAGCGCTGCAAGCACAAAAGAGGTCTGGTTCCTGACCGGCAGTCAGGAGTTGTACGGCCAGGAGACGTTGGACATGGTCGCGGAGCACTCCCGCCAAATTGCGGCGTATCTCAGCGACCAACTGCCGGTCCGCGTGGTGTGCAAGCCGACGCTCACGGGGCCCGAGGCGATCTCGCAGATGTGCCTGGAGGCCAACGCGGCACCGGAGTGCGTTGGCGTGATCACCTGGATGCACACCTTCTCGCCCGCGAAGATGTGGGTGAACGGCCTCAACCAGCTGGGTAAGCCGCTGGCTCACCTGCACACCCAGTTCAACCGCGAGCTCCCCTGGTCGGAGATCGACATGGGGTTCATGAACCTGAACCAGTCGGCCCACGGCGACCGCGAGTACGGGTTCATCCTCGCGCGGCTGCGGCTCGACCGAAAGATCGTGGTCGGCCACTGGCAGGACAGCGCGGTCCGCGCCGAGCTCGACTCCTGGTCGCGCGTCGCCTGCGCCGTCGCGGAGTCGCGCAGGCTGAAGATCGTGCGCTTCGGCGGCATGAACATGCGCGAGGTCGCGGTGACGGGCGGCGATCGGCTGGAGGCGCAGATTCAGTTGGGCTGGTCGACGAACGGCTACGGCGTGGGCGATCTGGTCGGTGCGCATCGCCGACGTGCGAGACGCCGAGGTCGATCAACTGGTCGAGGAGTACGAGGCGCAATACGCCTTGGTTGCCGAGCTCCGCCGGGGTGGGGCCAAGCGCGAGAGCCTGCGCTACGCCGCCCGTCAGGAGATCGGGATTCGTGCCTTCCTCACGGAGGGCGGCTACGGCGCCTTCACGACGACCTTCGAGGATTTGCACGGCCTCAGCCAGCTCCCCGGGCTGGCTGTCCAGCGTCTGATGGCGGACGGTTACGGCTTCGGCGCCGAGGGTGACTGGAAGGCGGCCGGGCTCGTCCGCCTCATGAAGGTCATCGCCGCCGGCCGCAAGGGCGGCGTCTCCTTCATGGAGGACTACACCTACCACCTGGTCAAGGGCCAGGAGACGATCCTCGGCGCGCACATGCTCGAGATCTGCCCGTCGATCGCAGATGGCGCGGAAGGAAAGCCCTCTCTGGAGATTCACCCGCTCTCGATCGGCGGCAAGGGCGATCCCTGCCGGCTGGTCTTCAACGCGGCGCCGGGACCGGCGGTCGCCGCGTCGATTATCGACATCGGCGGGCGGATGCGGATGGTCGTGCAGGAGATGGACGCGGTCAAAGCCGAGCACGCGATGCCGAAGCTTCCGGTGGCGCGCGCTCTCTATGTGCCGCGGCCGGACTTCCGGCGTGGCTGCCAGGCCTGGCTGCTCGCGGGCGGCGCGCACCACACCTCGTTCAGTCAGGCGGTCACCGGCGAGCAGCTCTCCGACCTGGCCGGCATGTTGGGCATCGAGTGCGTGCGCATCGGAAACGAAACCGAGCTCGCTGCGCTCAAGAACGAGCTCCGCTGGAACGACGCCGCGTATCGCGTGGGCCTCTAGGTCGCCAGGGTCAACAAGATGAAATCGACTTACCAAGAGCTGAAAGAGCAGGCGTGGGAGGCGAACATGGAGATCCCGCGCCGGGGCCTCGCCATCTACACCTTCGGCAACGTCTCGGCGTTCGACGCCGGGCGAGAGGTCTTCGCGATCAAGCCGAGCGGCGTGGCCTACGAGAATCTGACCGCCGCCGATATGGTCGTCGTCTCCATCGACGCCAACGTCGTCGAAGGACACCTGCGGCCCTCCTCCGACACGAAGACCCACGCTGCCCTCTACCGAGCCTTCCCAGGCATCGGTGGGATCGTTCACACCCATTCGACCTATGCCTCGGCGTGGGCGCAAGCCGGCTTGCCGATCCCGCTCTTCGGCACGACGCATGCGGATCACCTCGAGGAGGATGTTCCCTGCACGGAGCTCATGACAGCCGAGGCGGTCGAGGGAGATTACGAGGCCGAGACGGGCTTTCAAATCATCGACTGCTTCCGCACACGTGATCCGTTGCAGACGCCGATGGTGCTGGTGGCGGGGCATGGACCGTTCGCCTGGGGCAAGACAGCGGCCAAGGCCGTGTACCACGCCGTCGTGCTCGAGGAGCTCGCCAAGACCGCGTCGATCACGCTGACCCTCAACCCTCGTGCGGGTCGACTGCCGGACCACCTCGTGCGGAAGCACTTCGAGCGCAAGCACGGGAAGAGCGCCTACTACGGGCAGTAACACCTCACGTTTTGCAAGAGCGAGCTTCTAACCGCTGGACCACCCGGGAGGACTGGGCACACATGGGACGAGTATTTCAGGTATTGGGGCTATCCGGATTGCTCCTGACGAGCTTTTTGTCGAGGCAAGCGTTCGCTGCGGAAGACGCGGAGGGGGACAGCAGCGCCCACGACACCAAGGCCGACACCCATCACAACACCGAGGAACCAAAGGCGGCCGAGCAGCCGGCGCCGCTCATCGAGCCGAACGCCACCACCATGACGGCCCCGGCCGCGGCCGTGGCGCCGCCGTCTGTGGAGGTGCCGCTCCCCGCGAAACCAAAGTTTGGCGACCTCTCCATCAGTGGATATTTTCGCGGCGGGGTCGGTGCGAGCAACGGGAAGGGCCGCATGACCTGCTTCGCGCTCGCCAACCAGGCCGGACTGGTCTCCAAGTGGAGATTGGGCAACGAATGCGAAGTCTGGTCAGAGACGCACTTCACGATTGTGACGTACGCGGGTGACGACGGCGTGACCGCCAGTGTGCATGTGATGCCGACGGTCTACATTCCAACGACCTACATCGGCTACTCGCCGGCTGGTGCGATCAACTCGCCGCTCCAGTTCACCACCTCGACCGGCGCAGTTCTGTACTTCCCCAATCTCTACGTCGACATCAGGGGGATCCCTTGGCTGTTCGGGGGAACCGCCTGGGCAGGCACCCGCTACTACAAGCGGGAATCGATCTACATCAGCGATTTCTTCTATTGGAACCCGTCCGGCGTGGGCGCAGGGATCGAGGACATCAGCCTCGGTCAGATTGTGCCTGCTCTCGATGGAATGCGATTCAGTTACGGTGCGTTTGCCGTCGACGGAGAGCCCGCGGCGCCCGCCGATCCTTCGGCGCCGCAGTTGCCGTCACAGACCGATTTCGGCGTTCGAAGCGATGTGCAGCTTCGAGGAATCCATCCCTGGCAAACCGGCGAGCTCCAGCTGGGGTTCCAATACATCGCAAACTACAGCAACGACCCAGCCACCTCCGGCGGGTGGGGCGCCACGCTTCAATTCGTGCAAATGGTGCTGGGCGGGGACAACAAACTCGCTTTCCAATACGGAAAAGGCGGCGGAACGGGATTTGGAACGCTGGCGCGATTCTACTACCCCGACTTTTCGCTCCGTCACGACCCGAGCGAATCTCGCCTGCGGATCGTCGAGGTGCTCACCATCCAGCCGCTCCAGTGGCTCGGCGGGCAGCTGGCCGGCGTCTACCAGTACGACAACAATTTTCTGGGAAACCCCGGGCTGAAGTCGACCTGGTACGCCGCTGGCGGACGCGCGGCCCTCGCTTTCGCCAGGCACGCCAAGCTGCTCGGCGAGGCGGGGTACGACCGCGTGGTCAGGAGCGGGTCCCCTCCGGAGTACCTGGCCAAGTTCACGGGCGCCATCGCGCTCACCTCGGACAGGGGCTTCCTGTCGCGTCCGGAGCTGCGGCTCTTCTACACCTGGGCGGTGTGGAACGACGCCGCTGCGATGGCCCCGGTCGATTCGGGCAGGCTCTACACGGACACCTACCCGAACCTGAGGAGCGGCTCCATCTTCGGCGTCTCGGCCGAGACATGGTACTAGCGCCGCCGCACTTGGGTAAACGCTAGGCGTGGACGCTCCCGAAGCGCGATGGTCGGACGACGCCCCGGCGCCCGTCTCGCACAGTGACGGCTCCGAAACGATCGACGTCCGGTAGAGATCAAAAAGGGGCGCGCAGACGAGCGCCGACCCGTCCGTCGACGAGAGCGCGACCGTCACGCGGGATGACTCCTGAGTCGTTGCTCGAGAGAAGCGGTCGGTGTGGCGCAGTGGATGTGCGCGGTTTTCGGACAGAGGCAGTGGCGGTGGTCGAGCCATCTCGAGCGGGAATTGTTTCGGATGCGTCGTCGTCCGTCCTTCACCTCTCTCACCCGACGGGAAATGAAGAGCGTCGGAAGCATTCCCTGACAAGGCGAGTCCGGACCGGACAAACCGAATTGAGAGCAATGGTGAATCAGCGTGAGTGGTGTCGGCGCGGCGTTTCACGGGGTCTTCCCGATTGCGGCCGGGTCGCCGCGAATTAGAGGTGGTTGTGCGGCGGTGTCTCATGGAGTGGGGTGGCGCATGACTCGGGTGCCAAGCGAATGGTCGGCGGGCGTGCGGGAGATGCTTGCCCGAGAGCGGCGGATACCCGCAGTGCCAGCCGCCACACGGGACCGGGCTCTCGCCCGTGCGTTGGAAACGTTGGCCACCATGCCCGTGGCCACCATGCCCGTATCTCCGGCAATCGAACCGCCGCCGCTGCCGCGTCTTCGCTGGGTCGCCGTGTTGGCGGTGCTCGGTCTCGGAAGCACTGCCGGTGGGGTGGCCGCCTATGAGCTCAGCGCTCACGTGCAAGCCGTCCCGACCAGGGCGGCGGTGGCGCCTCGGATGCCCCAGTCGGCGGTAGATAGGAAAACGAGAGAGACCGCGGGTGCTGCCCCTCGCGCGGAAGCGCCGACGTCCTCTTCGCTGTGCCGGCACGGCGGGCGTTCAGCCGACGGGGAGGAGCGCCTTCTCGAACAGGCACGGGGGGCATTGGAACGAGAGGACTTTGCCGCCGCCATGGTCCCCATCGTGGATCATGCGCGGCGCTTCAGGAACGGTCGGCTGACGGAAGAACGAGAGGCTCTGCGGGTGAAGGCGCTGTCTGGGCTCGGTCTGCGCAAGGAGGCCCGGCGTGCTGCGGCGGACTTCGAAACACGGTTTCCGCGAAGCCCTCTGTTGTCGGCCGTCAACCGCCTGGCCTCTTCATCATGACACGCGCGTTGATGCCGCCGATGGGCGCGTCTCCGGGCGCTACGGTCCGCTGACCATCTTGAGCATGACGACGCCGTGCGTGGGCACGCTGGTCGCCGTGCGTACGCGTCGGCTCGGTCGATTTCGTGACAACAGCCGCGCGCGGCGGACAATTGTTGTCGGTGATGTGCCGCGCGTCGTTGGGGGTCGTGACGGCCGGGGTGCTCGCGCTGGCTTCCCTCGCGAGAGCGCAGACACCCGCGACCGTGAACGTATCGGTCGATGCAACCTCAGTCGGAACGCCGCTCGAGCGGGTGTGGCCGTTTCACGGCTACGACGAGATCAATTACACCACCACGCCGGAAGGAGAAGCGTTGCTCGGGACCATCGCCGCCGCGCATACGGCGCCGGTGCACGTGCGCAGTCACTTCCTTCTCAACACCGGCGACGGCACCCCCGCCATGAAGTGGGGATCGACCAACGTCTACACCGAGGACGCCGCCGGAGACCCGGTCTACAGCTGGGACCTGACCGACGGGATCATGGACACCATCACCGGGGCCGGGGCGTTCCCGCTCGTCGAGCTCGGCTTCATGCCCGAGGCGCTCTCGATCCACCCGACCCCCTACCGCAATTCCAGCACCTCGACGCTCGACGGCGGCTGCTTCTATCCGCCGACCGACTACACGAAGTGGGCGGATCTCATCAGCGCGTGGGCGATGCACGCCGACGAACGCTACCCGAACGTCGCGGCGAGCTGGCTGTGGGAGCTGTGGAACGAGCCCGACTTCAACTACTGGGAGGGCACGTTCGACGAGTACGCGAAGCTCTATGATTACACGGAGTCGGCGCTGCACGCGGTGCTCCCGACCGCGGCGCTCGGCGGTCCGGCGGTGGCGGGCCCCGGCGGCAGCTTCCTGCCCCAATTTCTCAAACACTGTGCGACCGGCATCAATGCCGTCACGGGCAACATCGGGACGCGCCTCGACCTCGTGACGTTCCATGCGAAGGGCGGTGTCGGCGTGGTCGGGGACCACATCGAGATGGACCTCGGCACCCAGCTCCGGCTTCACCGGGCCGGGTTCAACGCGGTCGCTGCCGTCCCGCAGTTCAGCCAGACGCCGATCTACGTCACCGAGGCGGATCCCGACGGATGCGCCGCCTGCCCGGTGAGCGGCACGCCCGCCGACGCCTACCGTTACTCGCCCGCGTACGGTGCCTACGAGATCGCGATGATGAAGCACAGCCTGGAGCTGGAGGCCCAGGTGGGCGTGAAGCTGGGCGGGCTGCTCACCTGGGCGTTCACGTTTCCGGGCACGCCCTATTTCGCCGGCTATCGGACCCTCGCCACGAACGGGATCAACCTCCCCGTCATGAGCGCATTCAAGTTGCTCGGTCGCCTGGACGGGGCCCGTTTGCCCCTGACCAGCAGCGGGGCGCGCACGCTGGACGACATTCTTGCGAACGGCGTGCGCGGCGACCCAGACGTCGACGGTATGGCCACGCTGAATGGCCCCGCGGTCCAGGTCCTGATGTGGAACTATCACGACGACATCGTGGCCGTCGCCGCCACGCCCGTGCACCTGACGATCGAGGTTCCAGCGAGCTTCGGAGCCATCGCGCGCGTCTCGCACCTGCGCCTCGACGAGGCGCACGGCGACGCGTACACCGTCTGGGTGTCGCAAGGCATGCCGGCCAGCCCATCGGCGGCGCAAGTCGCGGCCCTGCAGCAGGCGATGGATCCTTCGTTGCTGGTCCCGGACAGGACCGTCGCGGTGGCGGCGGACGGCTCCGTCGGCGTCGACTTCGATCTGCCCCGGTTCGGTGTTTCGCTGGTCACGATTCAGCCGGCGGACTGGTGCGATCGACGGCGGCACTGCCACCGACGGCTCACCAGGAATCGGCGGTGACAGCGGTGGCGGGAATGGCAGCAGCGGCTGCGGCTGTCGCATCGGCGGTCGCGACGGCGGCGCGGTGGACCCGGCGGCGGCGCTCCTCGGTATGGGCGCCATGGTGATCGTCATGGTCGTGCGCCGTCGGAGCGCCCGCAAAGGTTCTGGCGAAGAGGGGTGCCGGAAAAGAAGATGGTCAGCTTTCTCGCGCGCCGACCGAACGTGACGCTCACCTACAGCGGGCCGGATCTGGCCGTCGCGGCGCTGGCGGCGGCCGTGGTCGCCGGGTGGGCGGCGGTCGCGGGGGGCGCCTTCTCTCTGCTCGCGCTCGCGGCCTGCGAGGTTGCGTTCCTCGCGTTCTACCTGGTGGGCTCACTCTTCGCCGCCTGGGGGCCCTTGGCGGCGGGCGCCCTCTTCGATCTGCCGCTTCGCTTGCTCATGGGGTACGTGGCCATCAACACGGCGCTGCTCGTCCTCGCCTGGCTTTCACCGCTCGGCATCGTCGCGAACTTCGGTCTCTTGTTCGCCGGCGCCGCCGCCCTGTTCGTCGCCGGGAGACCGCTCCGACAGCACGGCAAGGAGGATTCCGTCGGTCTCCTGGTCGTCGGCCTGTCTTTGGCCGCCGCCACGCTCTGGTGCCAAGACTCGCTCCGCCCGATCTCGGTCGAAGGGAACACCGTCACCTTCAAGCCGTGGATCGACGGCTTTTATCACGCGGTCCACCTTCGAATCTTCGGCGCCGGGCACGGGGCGTCCACCATCGAGGACTTCCGGATGGCCGGCGTGCCTGCGCGCCTCTACCACTACGGGGCGTACATGACGCCAGCCTTCATCAGGCAGGCGTCGGGAATCCGCTCCTACGCGGCCTTCGCCGGCATTCTGGCGCCGATGGGGGTCTTCTTCACCGGGCTCGGAGCGTACGCCCTGGTCGGGTCGTTCTGGGGGCCTTGGCCCGGATTGGCGGGCGCTGTGGCGCTGCTCCTGCTGCCCGACGGGGCGCAGCAGGGGATGCAGAACACCTTCATGTCGTATCACTGGCTGACGCAGATCTCGCCCAGCGCGAGCTATGGGTTGGCTCTGCTGGCGATGGCCTGGATGTTCGTCCTCCAGGGGTGCCGGCAGGGCAGTCGGTTGCAGGTGATCGCGGGCTGGCTGATCGCGGGGATTCTCACGTTCTACAAGCTGCACTTCTTCATCGCGAGCGCTCTTCTCTTGTTGCTGGTGCCGCCGTTGTTTTTTCGCGGACCGCTCGGGGGCCGCAGGCGAGCCCTGTGGGCAGTTTCTGCCGCCGCCGTGTACGGCGTGACCCTCGTCGGCGTGCAGAAGGTTCCCGGCGTTCCCCTCATTCGGTTCGATGGATCGAGCGTGGGCGAGATCTTCACCCTCATCAAAGGGTTCACGCACCCGGGGACGTTGCGCGACTTCCTCGATGGTCGGCTCGGGCCGGAGCATTCCTTGTTATCGAACATGGTCACCGGGGCACCCTACGTCCTGCTCTCGGCCCTCGGTCTCTTCGCGCCGCTGCTGATGATTCTGGCCATTCGCCTGCGCAAGCGTACGCCACCGGTGCTGGTGCTCTTTCCGTTGCTGCTCGTCGCCAATTTCCTGGCGATGTTCCTGGGTCTGGCTCTCGACCTTCGCAGCAGCACCCCCGACGAGCTCTCGCATCGCCCGATCATGATCATGTACTTTGTCGTCGTGGCGTGGGTCGGCGGGGCAGCCGGTCTATCGTTGTTCGAGTCCCCACGTCTGGGTCGGGTGGCCCGCCGGGTCCTCCTCTTCGCGGCGCTCTTGCTCCTGGCCGTCCCGGCGTTTCTCGGAGCGGGCGTCCAGCGAATGTCGGCCATGCGCATGTTCTCCCCCGTTCGCGTCCCGGTCGGCCTGGTGCGAGCCGCCGAGTACGTTCGCGACCACGGCGACGGCCAAGACCTCCTTCAGGATTCGCAGTTCGATCGGACCTACGCCGTCGCGGCCCTGGCGGAGCGGAGGACTTACGCCTCTCGGACGCTGACGACCATCAGTTACCACATCGACCTTTTGCAGCAGAGAATCGCTTTCATCGAGCGCTTCATGGAGCTTCGCGATGCCGCCGCGGTCGTCGCGACCGCGCACCAGATCGGTCTTCGCTGGTTCCTGCTCGATCCTGGCGACCAGGTTGCCTGGCCAGCCGAGATCGCCGAACGGCCGGTATTCGAGCTCGGCGGGTATCGACTTTACCGCTTCTGAGCTGATGGCGCGGCGCGCTCCCACCATGAACAGACCATTCGTCAAAATCGAGACGGTCGCTCTCGTCCTCGCGCCGCTGGCGCTCCTCGCCCTGCTCGTGATCGGCGCGGCGGAGACCAGCTACGCCCAGACGTTGTTCGTTCACACGACCTATTTCTTCCTCCTGGCCACGGTGCTCTGCTGGGCCGGGACCTACCTCCACGCCGCGCGCGACGTGCGCCGGGAGACGATCGTGGCCTGGGCAAAGGAGAACTGGCCGGGGCTGGTCATCGCGTTGGCTTTGACCGTCGTCGCTTGGCTCGCCGTTCATCCCGCCCTGCGGATCCTTTCCGACGAGGCGGACCTGGTCGGGACGTCGAAGAATCTCTTCTCTTCGAGGACCGCCACCTTCACCGTCTCCGGCAAGAACTACTACGACAGCTATTGGGACGTCGACGTGGCCATCGATCGTCGGCCGGCGCTGTTCCCGTTTCTGGTCAGCCTGGTCCACGTCGTGTGCGGCTACTCGTACAAGAACGTCTTCCTGTTCAACCTGATGGTGCTTCCGGCGTTCGTCCTCGTGTCGTACCGGCTGGCGAAGTCTCTGGGGGGTGAGACGTTCGCCATCGTCGCCTCGCTGCTGGTGGTGGCCCACCCCATCACCCTCATCTCGGTCCGTTCGGGCGGATTCGACTTCTTCGCCCTCTTCTTCTCGCTGCTGATCCTCAAGAGTCTGCTCGACCACTTGCGCGAGCCATCGGCCGCGAAGCTGGCGATTCTCTGGATGAACCTCTGCATGTTCGCGGAGATCCGCTACGAGAGCGCGCTGTTCATCGTGCCGGTGCTGGCGCTGCTCGTCCTTTTCAGGATGAGCACCGTAACCCTCCTGCGTCCCTACGCCTTTGTCTATGCGCTCACGCCGGCGTATCTCGCGCCCCGCGTCTGGCAGGCGGTGTTGCGCGGGAGCGTGCCGGATCAGGAACCCGGCGCGATTGCCCTCAGCGTCGGGAATTTCTTCAACAACGCGCGCGAGTACTTCAAGCCCGTTCTGTCACCCTTGAACAAGTATCCCGCTCACGCGGGGATGGTCATCGGGCTTGGTCTGGCTGGCTGCGTCGTCTGGCTGGTATCCCACCGCCGCGATTTGTGGGCGCCCGACTGGAAGGCACCCCAGTCGAGGTTCGCGGCCTTCGTCGCCGCCTGGATGCTGCTTCAGATCGTCGTCGTCTTCAGCTACGTGTGGGGACGCGCCCAGGCCCCTTCGGCTGCGCGTCTGGTCATCGCGATCGACACCTTCTTCTCGTTCTTCGCCGCGTGGGCCCTGACCCTGGCGCTCAGACGCTGGAGACCCTTCGTTCCCGTGCTGCTCGCGGTCGGGGTTCTGGCGATCCACCTGCCCATCGCCGGGCAGCAGCGAATGCTGAACCGGCTGACCCAGACGCGAGAGACGGCCACCGCGTGGCGCTTCTTCGAGAGCCTGCAGGAGAAGCGCATCCTGATCGTGACGGATCGTCCCGATCTCTTCACCATCATGGACTACGGCGCCATGAGCTTCGAGGCGGCCAGGCAAGACCCCTTCCTCTCCGAGGCCTTCGCCCGCCACCTCTTCTACGACATCTACGTCGTCCAGCAGATCAAGCTGTCAACGAACAGCCCGCTGCCCGGATACGACCTTCCGCCCACGCGGAGGCTGGAGACGGTGCTCGAATACCAGAACGACGCCGACGTGTTGATCCGCATCTCGCGCCTCAGCCATTGACGGGCCGGTCGGGCCGGCCGTGCCTACTTGCCGTAGCCGGCGCTCACGATGTTCGCTTGAATCGCCGCGTCGGTGGCGTCGGACGGATACCCCGCGACGATGGCCCCTTCGTAGAAGGTCCCCTGGCTGGCCGTGTTGTTGCTGTAGCAGCAGTCGCCGCCGCTGCCAAGAACGATCGACCCCTGCTTCTTGGCCGGGTTGTATCCGGAGGGAACCGCGCCGCTATAGAACGTGCTCAGGCTGCCGGTCGTCGCGTCGGCCCCCTTGAGGGCGAAGGTTCCGGTCCCGGTGTTTTTCTCCATGGCGGTGACATAGCTGTAGCTCATGGTCGGATCGGCCGTGCTCTGTCCGGAGCCGCCCTTGGCATAGAGCCCGCCCTCGAGATCGGCCATGACCCAGGGACCGGCGCCCGCGCCCGTTCCCCAGATCGTGCAGTTGCTGAAATTGACGGCATCCATCGAGGGGCCCGCGACGTACATGCGGCCGGTTTCGCCATTGCCGTAGTCGAAGCAGCATCCACTGCCATAGTGCTTGCCGCTGGTGACCATGTAGATCCCTTGCGGAGAGCTGCCGAGCGGCATCCCCGACTTGGAGCCGTCCCTCCAGTAGGCCTGGCTGGTCTTCATGTAGAGCGAGTAGACCTTGTGGCCGTTGAGGGTCAGCGACTCCTGGGTGGCGTTCGAGGCGGTCATGCCCGCGTGGCCACCGACGGTGCTGTTCGGGGTCTCGGCCTCGACGAAGTTTCCGTGCCCGGACTGGTCGTAGACGATCGTGATCGTGCACGTCGTGCCGGAGCAGAACGCATCTTGCGTCGCCGTGTCGGCGAGACCGCCAGGGCTCACGACGCCGATGTCCTTGGTCGTGCCGTCCGCGCGCGTGACCTGGTAGAGACTGCCGCTGTAAGCGCCGAGCAGCGCGCGCACCGTGCTGTGCGCGGCGACGCAAGCGGTGTTGGCGGCCGCATAGATGTCACACGGCGCCATCCCTGACGCGCCCGAGGTGCCTCCGGTCGCGCTGGTGCCGCCGCTGCCGCCCTTGCCGGTCGAACCGCCGGTCCCGGGCGCGCCGGCCGTCCCGCCCGCGCCGCCGCCTCTTCCGCCCGAGCCCGTGGCACCGCCCGAACCTCCGGCACCTCCGGTGGCTGGAGCACCGCCCGTCCCGACGGTGCCGCCGGCTCCGCCGGAGCCCGTGGCGCCACCGGTGGCGCTCGACCCGCCCGAGCCCGACGAGGTGCCGCTCTTCTGGAGCACGACCGTGCCGGAGAGCGGGAGAATCGTCGGCTTCGGGGTCACGGTCAGCGTGCTTCCCGAGACGCAGTACGAGTAGTCGACGGTGGCGTCGGTGTTGAGGCCGGAGCCGGACGTCGTGTAGTTGCCGCTGGTCATCGCCCAGGGAGAAACCACGCCGATGCCGCCGCTCTGGTTGGCGGTGGCCGCGCAGGTGCAATGGCCGCTGGCATCGCTCGCACAGGTCGTCGTGGCCCAACCGAGCGCCGTGATAGCCCCCGCTGCCTTGTCGCATGCGACGTTGACGGACGATACCGAGAGGCACGCGGCGGCCAACGGGAAGGTGACGGAGCCGGAGGTGACCGTGTTGTCGCTGTAGGTCCCGTTGCTGTTGGCGATCCACGTTCCGGTCACCTGCAGGGACCCGGTCACCGGAACGGTCTTGCAACCCAAGCTGGCCAACGAGACATCCATGTCACCCGACAGGGCCAGACATGACGACGATACGTTCCAGGTGCCGAGCACGCTGCCGCCGCAGGCCGTTCCATTGGGACAGGACGCAGCTCCCCCTGTCCCGCTGGAGCTTCCGCCGGTACCTGCCCCTCCCGTGGCCGTCGATCCGCCGGAGCCCTTGTTCCCGCCGGTGGCTCCGCCTTGGACGCTGTTGCTGCCACAACCGCCGTTGGCCATCGCCGAGGCGAGGGCGACCGCGCCGAGAAGTCCGAAGAATCTGTTTCGCATGAGTCCTCAGACCTGTTTGTCGGTTCGGCGGGACTTTGTTCAGATTTCTCTCCGCGTCCCCGGAAAGCCGGATCTGATGTCATTCGAACAACTCTGGCGCGACGTCTGTCGGTGTGCGGGACTTTGTTCACAGCTTTTTCTAACGACGATTTTTTCGGTGGCGCCGCCGTTCGGGGGGGGACCCGTATGATAGTGAAGAGCGAGTGAACGATCGCCGTTCCAGCCGAGGATCGAGCCGCGCAGACCGTTCCGCCGAGCGGGTGCAGCTCGAAGAACGGGTCTTCTCGGTGAAGAGGCGTTTCCTGGCCATGTACAAGATGGCGCACGCCGGACACATCGGCAGCTCACTGTCGTGCGCCGAGATTCTCGTCTTTCTGAAGTACGCCTGGATGCGCGGCGAGGACACGTTCATCCTCTCCAAAGGCCACGCAGTGGCGGCGCTCTACGCGCTGCTCGCCGAGGCGAACGCACTCGACCCGCGCGAGCTCGACACCTTTTATGAGGACGGGACGCGCTTACCCGCCCTGCCGCCGGTCAACGCGATCGAAAGAGATCCCGTTCGCCACGGGGAGCCTGGGTCATGGGCTCTCGCTCTGCGCCGGCATGGCCGTGGGGGCGATTCTCAACCGAAGCGAGCGGCGCTTCTTCTGCCTCACCTCCGACGGTGAGCTCGACGAGGGGAGCACCTGGGAGGCCGCCCTCTTCATTGCCCACCGCAAGCTGACCAACGTCGTGTGGCTGATCGATCGCAACCGCATTCAAGGCATCGACAGGACGGAGGAGGTGCTGGCCCTCGAGCCGCTCGACGCAAAGCTCGACGCCTTCGGCTTCCACGTCGTCGGCGCCGACGGGCATGATTTCGCCTCGCTGCTCGCGCTGCGCGACGACTGCACGCGCGCTCTGACGAGCCAGGGAAGACCGCTGGCCATCATTTGCAACACGATCAAGGGCCACGGCATTCGTCACATGCAAGACACGGTGGCTTCCCACTACCTGCCGATGGACGATGCGCAGTACGCGCAGGCTCTCGACGAGCTGGCCGTCGCGCATGCGGCCGCGCTGGCGGGGGCGCGCGATGCGGGATGAGTTCGCCCAGGCAATGGTCGCGCTCTTTCGTGAGCGAAGCGATCTGGTCTTCGTCACGGGCGACGTCGGGTTCATGGCGCTCGAGGGGATCGCCCAGACCGCCGGCGCGCGCTTCATCAACGCGGGCGTCGCGGAGCAGAACATGGTGTCCCTCGCCGCGGGTCTGGCCCGTGAAGGGCACCTGGCCTGGGTTTACAGCATGGCCCCCTTCGTCGCGTTTCGCCCCTACGAGCAGATTCGCACCGACGTGTGCCTGCACAGACTCCCGGTCAAGTTGGTCGGCAACGGTGGCGGCTACGGCTACGGCATCATGGGGGCGACCCATCACGCCCTCGAGGACGTCGGCGCCATGCGGGTCCTGCCCAACATGCGGCTCTACGTTCCGCTGACCGCGACGGACGTGGGGCAGGTCGTCGAGATGATGGCGCAGGATCCTTTGCCCAACTACCTGCGGCTCAACACCGCCGCGCCAATTCCGGCAGAGGTTCCGCCGTTCGCGCCCTGGCGGAGGATCAAGCGCGGGCGGACGACTGTCGTCGTCGGGTTGGGGCCAGTGGTGGGCAATCTGTACGAGGTGGGCGATCAGGCCTTGCTCGACGAGCTCGAGATCTGGAGCGTCGGAACGTTTCCCCTCGCGGAGCTTCCCGCCGACCTCATCGCGAGCATCGAAGAGAAGCGGCGTGTCGTGATCATGGAGGAGCACTCTCTGTCTTGCGGTCTGGCAGAGGCGCTGAGCTACCGGCTCCTGAGCCAGGGTGTCTGTCTGCAGTCATTCACCAGCCTTCACGCGAGGGGATATCCGAGCGGACGTTACGGCAGCCAACGCTGGCACCAGGAGGAGAGCGGTCTGGCGGGTCAAGCCTTGCGCTCGCAGCTGGAGCGGGTCGTTCGTGGCTGACGACAGGCCCCGACGGCTCTCCGCCGTCATCGTCTGCGACCTGGACGCGCAGGAGACCAGTGCGCCGGAGGCCAGTGAAAGTTAAGAGCGTCCTCATCACGGGCACGACCTCCGGAGTCGGCCGTGGCCTTCTCCAGCATTACGTCGAGCGAGGGGTGAAGGTGATTTCCGTGAACCGGCGCCGCCTCGCGGAGCTCGAGGCCCAGTTTCCCTCCGTCCGCTTCGAGTGCCTGGATGTCCGTTCGGCCGAGAGCGTCGAAAAGCTGGTCCGCGAGCTGGCGTCGTCGGGTGGCCTGCCGGACGTCTTCATCTTGAACGCCGGGATCAACCGCCTGGACAATGACGATGCGTTCGACTTGCCTCTCTACCGAGAGGTCATTGACACGAACCTGTACGGCCCTTTGAACTTCATTTCACCGCTGACCCGCCTTCCAGTCGCCGGGGTCGAGCGACACATCGTGGCCATCAGCTCCATGGTCAAATACGCAGGGAACCCCTATGCCGTCGGGTATCACACGAGCAAGAAGGCCCTGACGGCTTGCTTCGACGTGTGGGCCGACATGTACGCGGGGACCGATCTGGTGTTCAAGCAGGTCATGCTCGGGCCCGTTCAGACCGCGATCTACACGATGGGCGACAAGCTTCCCGGCTGGATGGTCCGGATCAAGAGCCTTTCTTCCGCATCGCT
Organism: uncultured Pseudomonadota bacterium; assembly: GCA_963819375.1. GTDB lineage: Bacteria > Myxococcota_A > Polyangia > Fen-1088 > Fen-1088 > JADGRB01. The sequence goes on from CAWFVU010000004.1 coordinate 574,417, forward strand.
CGGCGACACGGTCCGCGCAATTTCGCGCTTTGCGCCGACCCGCAACAGAAAGCTGCTCTATCCGTTGCGAGCCCTTCCCGCGTTCGGCGCGCTGTGGCTCGGTCGACGACTCATTCCCGGCTTCTTCCAGGGCCGCAAGACGCTCGACGGAAGGCCGCGGCGGCGTCAGCCGGACCCGGACCGCGACTCATGAGATGGGTGCTTCGGCCGGATGCATCGCGCTGAAGGCTGTATCGCCTTGTGGGAGGGGGCGCAGTTTTCGTGACAACGGCTGGCTCACGGGGACAAACACCCCAAGAGTCCCTTTATGAGTCCCCCTTGGAAGGAGCCCCTTCGATGAAGGTTCAATCTGCGTTTCTGGTGACGCCCATTGCATTCGCAATGATTCTCGGTGCTTGCAGTTCCAACCCCAGTGGCGCATCGGGCACTGGAGGCAGCTCCAGCACCGGCGGAACGACCGGCACCGGCGGAACCTCCAGCGGGACAGGTGGCGGTTCGTCCTGCCCGAACGTGACGGCCTGCGGCGGCAGCGTGGTCGGCACCTGGAACGTGACGTCGTCGTGCCTGACGGTGAACGGGAGCGTCGCTCCGTCGTGGCTCGGCCTCGACCCGAGCTCCTGTACGAGCGTAGGGATTTCCGGCTCCTTGAGCGTGAGCGGAACCTTCACCGCCAACGCCGACGGGAGCTACATGGACGGGACGACCACGACCGGGACGCCGCAGCTCACCCTGGCGCCGGGGTGCTTGATGCTCTCAGGCACGAAGGTGGATTGCGCCGGGATCGGGCGGACGATCTCGGGCGCGACCTGCACGAGCTCCTCCAGCGGGGGATGCACCTGCATGCTGGCCGTCAACCAGATGGGCGGCATCGGCGTGATCTCCAACGGACCGTCGATGAGCGATGCCTATACGATTTCTGGCAACGCCGTCACGCTCGCGACCGACGCCGGCGACGAGAAGTACGCCTACTGCGTCGCCAGCAACCAGATGACCTGGACACCCCAGAGCGCCGATCTGCCGATCATGGGGACAATCGTGCTGCAAAAGGCCGGAACGACCGGCACGGGCGGAGGCACGGGCACCGGCGGTGCGACCGGCACGGGCGGCTCGTCCAGCACTGGTGGCGCGACCGGCACCGGCGGCACGAGCGCCACGGGTGGCTCCGGAGGCAAAGCGGGGGCGTCAGGCACGGGCGGGATGGCCGGTGCAAAGGGCACTGGCGGCACGACGAGCACCGGCGGCACGACGGGGACCGGCGGCACGACGGGCACGGGCGGATCGGGGACGGGCGGGAGCTCGGCCCGGGGCGACGGACCCTGCGACATCTACGCGACCGCCGGAACGCCGTGCGGGGCGGCCTACAGCACGATTCGGGCGCTCACCAAGATGTACACTGGGCCTCTCTACCAGATCAGGATCGGTAGCTCGAGCATGAACACCGGCACGGGTGGCACGCTGAAGGACATCCCCCAGACCGCCGACGGGTTCGCGGACACCTCTGTTCAGGACCCGCTCTGCCCGACCGGCACCACCTGTACGATCGCGACCCTCTACGACCAGTCGGGGAACGCGAACAATCTGATCCGCGGGTCCGCGGGCTCGACCAACGGGGGAGCGCACGGGGGGATGACCGACTACGAGTCAAATGCGGCCAAGGGCGCTCTGACGGTCGGCGGTCACCATGTCTACCCGCTCTACATGAACCAGTACGAGGGGTACCGGACTCCGCTGAACGTCAAGGCCAAGGGCGTGTCGCTCAACAACACGGCCCAGGGGATCTATGAGCTCGCGGACGGTACGCACTACGGGACCCAGTGCTGCTGGGACTTCGGCAGCGTCTCCCCCGATCCCAACGTCTACGTCACCATGAACACCTTGTTCTTCGGAACGGCCTTCTGGGGTAACGGCAACGGCAGCGGCCCCTGGTTCATGGGTGACTTCGAGGGCGGGGTCTGGGCCGGAGGCTCGAAGATCGGCGATCCAGGCTGGGGCGGGCTGAACGACCAGCATCCGTCGAACCCCAACAACCCGTCGCTGAAGGTGCAGTTCGCCTTGGGCGTTCTCCACACGCCCGTCGGGCAGTACGTCCTCCGGATGGCCGACATCAAGACGGCCACCGATCTCGTGACCGCATACAGCGGCGCCATTCCCAGCCCCAAGGTGTGGGGCAACGCGGGGGGAATTGCCCTCGGTATTGGCGGTGACAACAGTAATAATTCGTGGGGAACCTTCTACGAAGGCGCCATGACCAACGGCTCGCCGACGAACGCCACCGACCTGGCCGTCATGCAGAACATCCAGGCCGCGAACTACGGGAAGTAGGACTCGGGCCCCACGGCCCCCGGCCGAGAAGATCGGACGACGCTTGCGCCGCCGTGACGTGACGTCACGGCGGCGTGATCGGGACGGCGTCGAGATACGGGGCGCCGGCGAGGCCATCACTCTTCTGATCCACGAGTGGGAGGTCAACGTGGATCTCCGCGATCCTGTTCGAAGCCTCGCACTGAACGATGTTGCCCGGCAGTCGCAGCCCAGCCGCAGCAATTGATTGGTGGTCGACTGACTCACCGTGATCGCGCCGACCGTACCGGTCGATGCAGCTTGCTCCCGAACTGTAGGCGACGGGACTCACACCCTGCTCACACGCGGAGGTGCCGCTCTGGCACGAACCGTACAGATTGCTCGCGCAGGAGGTGTTGTTCGGCGCGTTCGTGTGCGCCGAGCAGCCGTGGTCGGGTTGCACATCCCCGCCACTGGGAGGGGCAGCTAAGCGTTGCCGGCAGCGGCCCCGTTGCCGGGGTCGAGGTAACGGACGCCGCCGGGCAGGTCATCGGCCTCCCTGGACCAGGGGACATCTAAATACGTCGACGAGCCTGACGATCAAACCCTAAGCTGGCGCTCAGAAAGTCCCGCTCGGGTTTATGTAGAACTCGTCCATGTTCGCCGTCCCAGAAGAACCGCACACGATATCGAGGCCCAGGGAACCAGCTGGGGCCAACACCGTGGTGGCGTACTGAATCCAGCTCGTGCCGGTCGAGGTGGAGTCGGCGATCGTGTTGTCCCCGACCGAGTCTTGCGAGCAACTCGAGTCGTCGTAAAAGGTGTAGATACACCGGAACGAGCCCGCGACGGCCTGCTTGTATTTGAAGCCGATGTTGTACGCAATGTTCGGCGAGGCAGGCACACACTGCTCGACGTCGCCTTGGCCGCCGTTGACCAGCAAGGAACCTGACTTGGGGCATCCCTCTGAGTCGACGGAAGCCCAGGACTTCGCAGTGGAGCTGTCGTTCACGTTCCAGCCGCTGAGGTTGGTGTCGAATCCGGGGTCGCGCAGAAGATTGGTCCCGCTCTGCGGACGGCAAACGCAGGTGTTGTTGCTCCCACACGCGAAATAGTTTTGCGCCGTGCAGTCGGCGGTCACCTGGCACTGCTTGCACGCACCGGCCACGCAAACGGGGGTGGAACCGCCGCAACAGCTATTCCCGCAGGCCGGCTGGCCGCCCGAGCATGCCTGGCAAACGCTGCCGCTGCAGATGTCGCCCGCCACACACTGGGAGGGTGCAGTGCAGGTCAGATAGCAGCTGGTGGAACCGTTGCAGGCGTAGGCACCACACGACTTGGCGGCCTGTGCAACGCACTTGCCGGCGCCGTTGCAGGTAGCCGCCGGCGTGGATGTGTAAGGGCCACTGCCCGAGCAGGTCGCGCTGCCGCACGCACCGGTCGAGTAGCTGCACGCGCCCGCGCCGTCGCAGGACCCGCCGCAGCTGGACCCGTCGGTGGTGCAGGCCGCGCGGTTCCCGTGCGGTGCCGCCCCCTGGGCCAGGTTGGTGCAAATGCCCTGCATGCCAGCCAGGTCACAGGCCACACACGAACCGGTGCAGGCGGTGTTGCAACAGATCCCGTCCGGCGAGCAGGTCGTGCCGGAGGTACAGCCCGCCGCCACCGTGTTGCAGGTCTGCCCCTGCTTGCTCTTGCACGCCCCGGTGGAATCGCAAGTGCCGGCGCAACGCCCGTTGGGGTCGTCCACACTCTTGGCGGCGATGCAGCTGTGGCTGGTCGAGTCGCAGCTCATGCAGGTGCCCGTGCAGTCGCTGTTCGTGCAGCACCCCGTCGTCGAGATGCAGAGCGTGGTGCTGCCGGAGGTGCAGGACTTGGTCGCTCCCGAGCAGCTGTAATTGCAGGTGTGGCTTGCGGTGTCGCACGTCCCCGTCTGGCCGCCGGCGTTGATCGGACAGTCGGTGTTCGCACAGCATCCGGAGGACGCGACGCAGATCCCGGCCGTCGCGCATCTGTTCGGGGTCGTCCCGCCGCAGCTGAAGTCGCAGCTGGTGCCGTCACACGTTGCCGTTCCGCCGGATGGCGGCGTGCACGCATCGCAGCGCGTCCCGCAAGAAGAGGTCGACGTATTGGAGACGCACGTCCCCGCGCAGGCATGCTGCGTCGACGAGCAGACGATCGCCGTGCCGCCCGTTCCCCCCGAAGAGCCGCCGGTTCCGCCGCTGCCGCCGCCCGCGGTGCCGCCGCCGCCACCCGCGCCACTCATTCCACTGCCGCCGCCACCGCCGGCGCGGCCGCCACTGGCCGTCCCGCCGCCGCCACCCTTCGCCGCGGCGCCCGCAGACCCGCCACCGCCGCCGGACGTTCCACCATTTTCCGTCGAGCCATCCGGGTTTTTCAAGGTGGCGCTACCGCACGAGGCGAGCAAGGCGAGCGCCGGGAAGACCGCGATCCCCCTGGCGTAAAACGGGCGCAACTACTGGCCGCCGTAGACGGAGACGATGTTGGCCTGCACGGCGTCGTCGGCCGAGTCCGAGGAGTAGGCGGTGGTCATCACCCCCTCGAACCAGTTCCCGGTGGCGGCGTTGCTGTTGTCGCCGCCCGTGCCGAGGCCGATGGCGCCTTCCTTCCTCATCGGGTTGTATCGAGAGCTCGGGCGCTGGCCGTCGAACGTTGGCGGATTCGACAACATGCCCGCCTGTGCGTTCCCCGTCTTGATGGTCCAGTGGTTCTTGCCGGCGATGTCACCCTTCACCATGCCCGTGACGTAAGCGTAGGTCACCGGCACGTTGTTGGGGTAAGGGCTCACATTTCCGGCCCAGAGACCGTTCTCGAGGTCTCCCATGACCCAGGGGCCATTGTCCGCCCCCTTGCCCCAGATGGTGCAGTTTCCGAAGTAGACGGCTTCCATCGTGCCCTCGCTGTCGTCTCGGCTGGTGGTCTCCATGTTTCCGTAGTCGAAGCAGCACCCACTGTTGAAGGGCGTGCCGGCGACGATCATGTACTCGGTCTCTGGGTTGTCGCCGGTCGCGGTGCCGCAGGCCGTGTTGTTCCGGTAGCCGACCCCAGCCACGATGTGGACGCCGTAGACCGCGTTGCCACCGAACGTGGCGGGGGCGGATTTCGCGTTTGCCTCGTTGTCCGGGGTCGTCTTGGCACCACCTGCGGGAGCCGAGGTGAGGTTGTTGCCCATTCCGGACTGGTCGTAGATGATCGAGATGGTACACGCAGCGGTCCCGCAGAACGTGTCCTGGTCAGCCGATTTTGCGAAGCCACCGGGGGCGAGCACGCCGATGTCCATCGTCGTGCCATCGGTCTTCTTGACCTGGTAGAGCGGGCCGTTGTACGCGGCATAGAGGGCCCGGACCATGCTGTGGGCGGCGATGCACGGGCCACCGTCAGCAGCGTAGATGTCGCAAGGCCCGCCGGTCGGGCCGCTGGTGGTCGTCGCCACGCCGGTACAGGCCCTCGTGCCCGTGCCGCCGGAGCCCGGGGTTCCCCCAGAGCCCACGGCGCCACCCGTCGAGGAGACTGCCCCGTCCGGGCTGTTATCCGCGGTGATCTTGCAGCCCAAGCACGAAACGCCCAGGATCGCCACCAACGAGAGCTTGGTCCGAAAGGTCATTGTTCTCATGGATAAGGGGGTTTGTCCGCAGGCAGGAATCTTTGTTACGGTAAATGCCTCGACCGCATGAGCTGGTCCGGCTGGCTTCTGGGGCGACCAACCAGGTAACGCGTCGCAAGGTCAACGGTCGCGCTCGAGGGTCGATCTCCCGATCGACGGGAATGTAAGGTGGCATGCTGTTGTGGCTCAGATGAGAGTCCGCGGACTCACGATCCTGACGCGCAAGGTGATCGTCACGCGCCGGTTTGGCGCTGACGCTTGGCTGCTGCTCTATCGCGACGTCGCCGGGGCCCATCGCTCCTTTCGCTCGCTGATCACGGCCGAGACGCTGATCCCGCTGTCCGACTACCTCACTTTCCACGACGAGCTCGTCCGCCGTTTCTACAAGGAGGACGACGGCTCTCATTTCGCGCTCGGCAAGGAATCGGCACGCTGGGCGCTGGTCGACGGGCCGTGCAAGTCGTTCCTGGAGAAGAAGGACCTGCGTGGGTTCGTCGGGTCATTCCCGAGGTTTTGGGAGACCTATTTCTCGGAGACGACCAGCCGCTCCCAGGCTTCGCTGAACGGTGACTCGGTCGAGTTCAAGGCGTTCGATCTGCCGCACTGGCATCCCTACTTCGAGCACTTCGTCATGGGGTACATGACGGAGGCGTTGGAGATGTTCTGCGCGAACCCGATTGGAGCCACCCGACTGCGTGGTGGTGGAGGCACGGGCTATCACTATCTCCTCCATACGGCGCCTGCGGCGCTGGAGCTCTCACCCGACCACGGGGGGAGCGCCTCGGGCCAGAGGTTGCTTGCGCGCGGAGCGTCGCCGCACCCCTCGAACCGGGAGCTCGAGGTCCTGCTGCTGGTCGCCGAGGGGAAGACCAATGAGGAGATCGGTCTGGTCCTGGGGATCTCCGGCAAGACGGTCCAGCACCACGTGGCGCGCGTCTACCGAAAGATCGACGTCACCGGCCGCGTCGGCGCCGCGATGTGGCTCGCCGAGCGCGGTCTGGTCGGCAAGAACTAGGGCCGACCTCAGGACGGAACTTCCGGGCCGACCTCAGCACGGAACTAGGGCAGCGTGTACTTCTTCAGCATCGGCCACACGATGCCGGCATTCGCCGCTTCGTGTCCGCCGTTGTTGTCCGTGCACAGGGTGACCTGAACGCCCGCGCCGCACTGAGAGTACGTCTGGCAGTTGTTTGAATCTGCCGCGCCGGGATTCCCGGTGCATCCGTCGAGGCTCGCCCATTTTTGAAACGTGCCGACAGCTCCCAGAAAATCGAGCGCCATGCCCGTGACCAGCGCCGAATGCCCCCCGGCATAGGGCACCGTGGTGTCATTCTTGCCGCGCCACTCGATCATGGTGAGGGGACGCGCAGGCGCGCAATCTCCCTCGTTCTGTTGCGTCAGGTCGAACGAGGCTGGCCCAGCGGCGGCAAAAAGATCCGCCGCGTGGCATCCCAGATAGTTCGACATGCCTCCGCCCATGGAGAAGCCCACCGCATAGACGCGCTTGACGTCGATGCAGGCGACCTTTTCCACGTCGGCGACGAGCGCCCTCGCGAAGGCCACGTCGTCGACGGCAACGCCATTGATCGGGGAGGTGCAGCAGCCCTCGACATTCCAGGCGTTCCCCAGATTTGGACTGGGCTCACCATTTGGAAACGCCGAGACGACCCCTTCCTTGTCGATGACCGCCGGGTACGGAGAGCCCGACCTCCAGGAGGTGTCGGAGCCGCCAATGGGGTGAAAGTCGACCACCAATGGGACGGCCGCGCTGCCGGTGTACCCGCTCGGCACGTGCAGGATGTATTCACGGCTGAGTGTGCCGACGGTGATCTTCTTGGTGCTGTCCCCGGCTTTCAAGGCGGTCGACGGACAGGTCACGGCTCCGCCTCCGGTTCCACCGGCGCCTGTGTTTCCGGCTGCTCCGCCGGATCCAGTCCCGCCGCCGCTGCCTCCATGGCCGCTTGCTCCAGCCGGGCCTCCTCCGGTGCCCGCGCCGCCGGTCCCACCGTGCCCCGTCGATCCACCGCTGCCACCGCTGCCGCCGGTGGCGCTGCCCCCTGTTCCGGTCGAACCGCCGGTGGTGCTGCCCCCTGTGCCGGTCGAACCGCCAGACGACCTGCCAGCCGCGCCGCCGGTGGCGACGCTGCCACCGGTGCCTGAGATGGTGCCCCCGGTCCCGGTGTTCGTCCCACCGGTGCCGTGACCACCCGTCTCCGAGCTGGAGCCGCCCGTGCTCGACGCGGAGCCGCCACTCCCTCCGGTACCCGTCGCGCCACCCTGGTCGGTCCCGCACGCCGGCGGAAGAAGAACACCGACGAGCAACGTCGCTTTAAGACAGGCTCTGATTGAAGGTCGCATAGGCTCTCCTCCGGGTTGGTCCGCGTGCGAATATCGCCAGTCGCCTGCCGACACGGCAATAGGCCGATCGGCCCTATCTGGAGCTCAGGCCCCCTGCGGAGCTCAGGGCTTTATGCGGCGCTCAAGGCAGATGGGCGCTGATCGCGCCGAAGAACGAATCGCCCAGAACCGCATAGCCTGCGGCGTTCGGGTGCAGGTAGTTCGACATCTCCGTCGTCGTGTAGTTCACGTCCTTGATGAAAGCGGCGTAGTTGTCGACGAAGATGACGTGCTTCCCGGCGGCCGCGCGGGTGCTGACCAGCCCGGGGATGGCCGCGTTGTAGGTCATCGCGTTCTTGTTGTTGGTGCCGTTGATCGGAATGATCGACGCGACGACGACCAGCGCCGTCGCTGAATCGGTCGTGATCTCGTCGATCAGCTTGCCGAGCCGCGTGGGCGCGTTGGCGACGTCGATGTTGCCGTTGACGTCGTTCGTCCCGATCATCAAGAGCACGATGTTCGGGTGGGTGTTGGAGATCGCCTGGTCGGTGATCGAGCCGGAGATCCCGCTGTTGCTGCCGCCGGTGTCGATGGTGTAGCCGTCGTGCCCTTCGTGCTTCTTGGGGAAGGCCTGGTTCTCGACGGTGTTGGGTGCGCCCGACGAGGTTTGCGAGCCGACGAACGTGATGTTCTTGCCGGCCAGCACGGCCTTGCTGAAGAGCTCGACGCGGTAGCCGCCCACACCGCCCGTCGGCAGCCAGCCCTCGGTGATCGAGTCACCGAGGGGCAGAATCGCGCATGCGGCTCCCGCCGTCGTCGGGCAGGGCATGTACTCGGTGCCGGCCCCGCCGGCGCTTCCCCCAGTGCCTGTCGTGCCTCCGCGCCCTCCGGCGCCGCCGGATCCTCCGGTCGACCCTCCCGTTCCCGTCTTCCCTGCGGCTCCGCTTGTGCCCGCCACGCCGCCTGTGCCCGTCGCTCCGCCGGCTCCGCCTCCTCCGTGACCGCCAAGCGAGCTCGTTCCCCCGGCGCCAGCTCCGGCTACGCCGCCGCTTCCAAACGCGCCAGCAGCTCCGCCGGCGCCGCTGGTCGTCTTTCCGCCGCCACCGCTCTGCCCACCGGTCGCCGGCCCGTTGCCGCCAGTCGCCGGTCCTCCGCTGCCGCCGGTCGAAACTTTCCCGCCGGTCCCAGTCTCACCACCCGTGCCGTTGCCTCCGGTGCCGGTCGTCTGAGCTCCGCCGGTGCCTCCCGTACCTTGATCGCCGTCGGTGCCGCTTCCGCACCCGATTAGCGCCGCGGCGAGCGCGAGGTAGGGGAGGCGTAAGGTCACGATGTCACGGCTTTCCGACGAAGGTCGTGACGGACTGGCCGGCGAGCGAGGCCGAGAAGCGGCCGCCGGAGACCGAGATGGCCGACCCGGCGGCGAGCTTGGAGCTGGTGGTGGTGACGTAAGGGGTGACCGACGCCGGCCACGCCGAGCCGGCGACGAAGAACGAAACGTTCGCGGCGCCGCCGCCGTTCACCACCACGATGGAGACCGTCCCGTCCGACAGGTTCGTGAACGCCACGACCAGCGGCGTGGTTCCAGACGCCTTGGGGGCGCCGCTGACGTCGACGCGGTAATATCCCGGGCGCACGAACTTGCTGAAGTTCCCCAGCGCGTAGACCTGCGCGGGTGGGCTGCTCGGGTTCGGCACCAACGCCTCGGTCCACCAGTAGTGCCACCCGCTCACCCCGCCGGTCGAGAACGCCGCGTAGATCATCGTCGCGATGGTGATCGGTCCCGTGTCGCCGGGCGTGCACTCCGTCTCCCAGACATGGTGCGTGTTGTTCGACGGTGGCGCCGGACGCCCATACGTTCCGGCGCTGGTGCCGCCGTAGTCGTGCGTCGCCATCGGTCCGACGAAGGAGTTGGCCATCGAGTCGGCGATGATGGCCGGGCCGTAACCGTCGCCACCCCAGATGTTGCCCCAGTTGTCGGGCTCGGCCGCCAGCACCTTGACGGGCGGGCTGAGCGCGGCCAGCGCGGGGCCCAAGACGTCGATCCAGGCCACCATCTGCGAGGCGTTGAACAGGCACGACTGGTAGCTGGCCGTGAAGTCAGGTTCGTTCTGGGCCGAGATCGCGTAGAGGTCCACGCCGCCGTTCTTCTTGTAAAAAGCAGGAAACCCCGCGAGCACCTTGGACCACGAGGCGTAATTGCTCGAGTTCAGGTGTCCGCCGTTGTTGACGTTGTTGTTGTCCTTGTCCCCCGCGGGCGGTGACCAGGGCGCTGCCCAGACCTTGCACGCGCTGCCGTTGAACTTCACGCAGGCCGTGCCGTCGGCGTACCCCGCGGCGCCCATGATGTTGGGCGAGCCGCTCGTGCCGTCGATGCCGACGCGGAGCAGGTTGAGCCCGATCCCGTTGACCGGGTCCCACAGCAGCGTCTGCATGGCCGTCGACGATGAGCCCTGCCACACGTCGGCTTCCCCGAAGCCGTCGACGATCTGATAGGTCTTCGAGGGAGTGACGGTGATGTCACCCGACTGGGGCGTTCCTGGCGTCTTCGTTCCCACGTACATCCCTCCGGCTCCGCCGGTGCCGGCCCCCGAACCGCCCGTGGCGCTGCCGCCCGAACCGCTCGTCGTACCACCGGTCCCTGGCGCGCCGGCCAAGCCAGATGTCCCGCCGGTGGCGGGAGCGCCGCCCGTGCCAAGTCGACCGCCGGAGCCACGCCCCGCACTTCCGCCGGAGTTGCCACCCGTGCTGACTTCGCCGCCGCCGCCGGTGCCGAGGCTGCCGCCTGTTCCGGTCGACCCACCCGTGCTGGCGTTGCCGCCCCTGCCGGTGTTGCCGCCGGAAGCGCTTTCGCCGCCGGTGCCGGTGTTCCCCCCCTCGGCGGATGAGCCTCCAGTGCCCTCCGTGGTGATCGAACCATTGGCGCATGCCAGGCCACCAGTCAGCATCGTGGCGAGCAGAAGACGGCGCACGGTGTCGTATTGCATCGGGGGCTCCTCGTTTCGTCGGGGCACCGGATTTCGTCACAGCACCAGCACTCCTGATGCACCAGACGAGGCGGTGGAGATGGTCTCCTAGGTCATTGACGCTTGGCCAACGCACTTGTCACTGAAAAGGAAGAAATCCTCCCAGTGACGTCACCCAGCGCTCGGTGCAAATTTCATTTGCACAGATGGCGCTGTCGAGACAGTGGCATGTAGCGAGATGTAGTTCCCGCGAGGGTCAGCGCGTCGTGTTCGCTGTCGGCGTTCGGACGAAGTCAGGGCGTGACCCGGAGGGTCGCCCAGCCGTGAGCAGGAACCGTGAACTGGTAGAGCGTCTGCGAGAGCGCGCTGCCAACCCCCACGGTCGTCGCCGCGGCCGAGGAGGTCTTGTTGTAGACCTCCACGATGACGCTGCCGTCGGGGTTCTTGAAGGCGAGCGCATCGGTCGTGCCCTGCGTCCCGATGCGGGTCGCGCCCGGCACGACGTAGGCGGAGAAGTGGCGAAAGGCGTAGTAAGCGGCCGTCGCTGACAGCGTCTTCGCCGAACGATCGACCACCAGCAGCGCGTCCTGGGGCCAGCCGTCCAGGCTCTTGCCCACGGTGTCGAGCACCATGTTCCAGGCGTTGTACGAGTTCACGCCGGCGGTGACCCAATCGCGGATCAGCTGCCAGCTCTCCTCGCCGTAGGCGTGGTCATTTGGCGGCTTGTTCGGGTTGTACTGGCTCATCTTCCAGTACGGCGTATCGAAGTTGTAGTTGCCGCATTCGTGCTCGGTCTGCATCACGGAACCCTTGGGCGCCAGCGTCGCCGCCGTGCTCTGGAGGTTCCACTGCAGCCCGAAGCCCTTGACGTACGCGAGCGACGCCGCGTCGCTCGCAACGGCCGTCGCGATGTTGGCGTCGGCGGGAGCCGACATCGTCCCGCACCAGATCTCAGCGGTGACGTTCTGTTGCGAGAACGTCGGACCCAAGTACGTCTTGAAGAAGCCGACCAAGAGGGACTGGGCCCAGTGGACGCGGGCGTAGCCGGGCTCGTTTTGTGGATGGATGGCGCCGATCGTGACGCCGACCTTGCCGTACTCCTGCACGAACTTGGCGAGATAGAGCGCGTACGCCTGTTGCGTCTGAGCGTCGCTCTTCATGTTCGAGCTGCCGTCCTCCATCCAGCTTGGCGGGATCCAGGGGCTGGCCCAGAGGTGAAGGTCGGGCCTGACCTGCAGAGCGGCCTTGATGAACGGGATCAGCTTCTGCTGATCGCGGGCGATCGAGAACTTGGACATCGAGTAATCGCCGGCCGTGTCGTCCAACGTGTACCAACTCAGGGCGTAGTCGCTCGCCCCGATGGGCACCCGACCGTAAACGAACTTCGCGCCGGCCTGTTCGTCGAAGAGGAGCTTCATCGCGCTCGCGACCTGATCCGAGGAGAGGACCGAGAGCGCGTCCCAGCCGGCCTCGTTGAAGGCTCCGCCGAACCCGTCCCAGCGCTGGTACTTGGTGTTCTGGTCGACCACCAGGCCGGCCGTTCCGCTGGTTACCTTGGTGACCTGCCCCGGCGTCCAGTAGGCGCCCGGACCGGAGGTCATCAACTCGGGGGCCGGGGAGGTGCCGCCCGAACCGCCTCCCGTTCCGGGCTGTCCGCCGCTGCCGGGAGACCCACCGGACGCCGGGGCGCCGCTGCCGCCGAGCGCGCCGCTGCCGCCGGACGCGCCGCCACCGTCGCCGCCGAGCCCGCTGCCACCGAGGCCGCTGCCGCCGCTGCCGCCGAGGGCGCCGCTGCCGCCGGACGCGCTGCCGCCGAGCGCGCTGCCGCCGGCCCCGTTCATCATGCCGCCCGACCCGGCGCCGCCACCGGTTGCCGGCCCTCCCGCGAGCACAGTGTTGATGCAGGTGCCGAAGCTGGCGCAGTCGGTCATGGCCAAGCAGCCGCTGAGCGCGTTCTCCGAGTCCGACCGGCCGGCGCTGGTCATGGACTGCAGGGAGTTGTTCACCACGTTCCTGCACTGGGCCGCGGTGATCCCCGAAAGAGAGTCGCAGCCGCCGGCCCTCTGGCATACGGCCCCGGCGGTGTCGTTGCCGCTCTGGCGGCAGCCGATGACTCCCATCGCCAGGAGCCCTGCGGCGAGGGTTGCCGAGAACATCTTCCGCATTCGCGATTTCTCTTTCTGTTCGCGCAATCCGTCTGAGACGAAAAGCCGCCCGGCGATGAAGGACGCAGGTGAGGCCGCAGTGCTGGTGACTTCAAGACTTGTCGTCGCGCGTCCCCGTTTGTCACACGAGCTCATCGCAGCGCGACGACGGCGGGAGTCCGGTTCTCAATTCAGGACCACAAATGAGAAGCGCGAACGTATTCACAAAATCGGCGGCGGAACGACAATGGTCTGCGTGGTACGAAAGCTCTCGGTTCTGACGACGTCACTCTTGATCGTCGGGTGCGCCTCCTCGGGTGTCACGCACTACACTCCGGCGCGCCCGGTCCCGGCGGCGCCGCGCGCGTTCGAGGAGGAGCTGATGACGTACGCGACCCCGGCCAAGCCGTTTACCATTGCGGGACAGTTCCAGACGGCGGGCTATGACGCTCCAGACTCGTCGCTCGCGCGGATGCGCGAATACGCGGCGGCGCTGGGGCTGGACGGGGTGGCGATGATCCGCTGCAATCTCGGCAAGCTCTCTCTGCCGAAGGCCTCGGGAAAGGGCGCGGTGCCCGAAACGATGGTTGACTCCACCAGGCAGGGTGACTGCGCGGGGCAGGGTTTCGTCTGGGTGAGCCGGTGAGCGGGCGCGCCGCTGCGCGCCGGATGGCGCTGGTCGGTCTCTGCGCAGCGGCATGCGCGCACGCGCCGTCGGTATCGACGGCGCCACCGTTTCATCCGGCGCTGGTCGCGGCGGACACCGCCATCATCTACTTCTACCGGGTGGAGACGGCCCAGGCCAAAGCTTCGAAGAAGCAGCTGCGCGCGCTGGCGGTCTTCGTCGACGACGTCCCGCTCGGCTGGTTCTCCCGCGGGGGCTACGTGCCGTTCCACGTTCGGCCGGGCGATCACTTCCTGAAGGTCCTGGTGGCAGGCCACACCCGCCAGACCGAGCTGCGCATCGAGCCGAACGGCGAATACTTCGTGCGTTACGACGTCTCCCCGTCGGGCCCCACCTTGAATCCGGTGTCGAGCGCCGCCGGTCGGGCGGAGATCGCCGGATGCCGCTTGTGGCCCGGGGGGTATGACGGGCGCGACCGGATCTGAGCTGCGCGTGCGTCAGCGATGCAGGAGTCGGAACGTCGCCATCAACCCGGTGATCACTGCCGCCGCACCGAGGAGATAGGCGAGCAGTCGTCGGCTGCGGCGTTGGTGCTCACGCCGGGCGTCCAGCGCACGCATGAATCTTTCGAAGGTCGCACCCGAGTCGAGACCAGTCGCTGGAATCTCCCTGGCCAGCATGCGAATGATTTTGCCCCGATCGACGAGCTCCCGGTCCTCGGGTCCGGGAGCTCGCATTTCTTCCAGGTCTCGATCCATCGGACTGCTCCATTCTCTACTGGGTGCTCGTCACCTTCAGCATCGTGACGCCGTGGCTCGGAACGGACGCGGACGTGAATGACCCGGTGAAGGTCCCGAGATCCGTGTGGCTCCAGAGGTCGCGCACCGTCGCGGTGCCAGTCGGGATGCCGAGCGCGCTCCACTGAACGGTGATCGACGCGGTTGACGTGCCGCGGTTGAGGAGCGCCACCGCGCGCGTGTTCGTCCCGGACACCGTCTTCGACCAGACCTGCAGGTTCGTGCCCGGCGAAGCAACGAGGCGTCCTTGCACGCCCATCGGATCCTGGTCCACCGCGATGACCTCGCTGTTCGTGAGCGTCGCCTTTGTTGCCGCGCTCATGCTGCGCAGATCGTTCCCGGCGATGAGCGGCGCGGCGAGAATCGCCCACATGCTGAAGTGGGTCTGCCCCTCGGTGTCGGTCAATCCGTTGCCGACCTCCATCATGTCGGGATCGTTCCAGTGTCCCGGCGCCGCGTACGAATAGAGGTTGGCGTCCTGGTCGACGAGGCCGATCATGGATGACCAGCTCCCGTTGATGTCGAAGCCGATGCGCCACATGTTGGCAATCGTGACCAGGTTGATCGAGCAGCTGTTCGGCGGGCAGCCAGAGCCGTCTCCTGGATTGATGCTGTAGAAGATGGGGCGCCCGGTCGCGCGAAGCGCGTCCCGCATGACGGAAAACCCGCTGAGCGGACCCGTGCACTTGTCGTACTTGAGGTAGTCGATCCCCCAGGACGCGAACGTCTGCGCGTCGCTCGTCTCGTGCCCCTGGCTGCCGACGCCCGCCGCGCCGAGACTGCCGTAGAGACTGGCGCAGGTTTTCGTGTTGGGCGTTTCGTAAATCCCGATCTTGAGGCCCTTGCCGTGGACGTAGCTGGCCAGCGCAGGGATTCCCGAGGGGAACTTGGTGGTGTCCCACTGGATCTTTTCGCTCGAATCGCGTCCGTTCATCCAGCAGTCGTCCATGCTGACGTATTGGTACCCGACCGCCGCCATGCCGCTCGAAACGAACGTGTCGGCCATCTGCTTGATAAGCGTCTCGTTCAAGTTGCACTGGAAGGTGTTCCATGAGTTCCAGCCCATGGGAGGCAGAGCGCCAAGAATCCCGCTCGATCCCGCGGCGCCACCGGCACTGGATCCACCGCCACCTGCGACTCCCCCCGAGCCAGTCGCCCCTCCTCGACCGCCCGCGCCGGCGACGCCTCCGGACCCCGTCGACGCCCCGTGACCGCCCGATCCGCCTGTGCCGCCTGTGCCGCCTGTTCCGCCCTGACCGTTGCTGCCGCCCTTGGCACCCGCGCCGCCTCCGCCCGTGGTGCCGGCCACTCCCGAAGTCCCCGCGCTGCCACCGGCTCCGCCCGAGCCCAAGGTCCCGCCGGAGCCCGGCGCGCCGCCTGAACCCTTGAGCCCTCCGGAGCCGGTCGATCCGCCTGAGCTCTGCGACCCACCCCCGGAGCCGTTCGAGCCTCCCGAGGCGCTGCTTCCCCCTTGTCCGGCGTCCGACTCCGCCGTCATCGGTGTGCCGCAGGCGCCCAACGACGTCAGCAGACCGGCGCAGCAAAGAACAAGGCGAAGGTCGGATCGTAAATCGACGCTCATGTTAACTGTTGTCGGCGAGCGGCCGGCTTGTCAGGAAATGTTCCATCTCTGGTGACGCCGAGGCCGAGCACCTGACGATCTCGTGGACCAGAGGGGTCGTCTGCCGGCGACTGCTCGATCCGCTCAGCGAAAAATGATGTTGTCGATCCGAAGCTCCACGGTGCATGTCCCCGCGCCGCTCGATCCCGAGTTCACCTGCCACTGAATTCCGGTCACCTGTGTCGGCGTCGAGATCGTCGAGCTCGCTGGATTGGTGAAGAGCGTGAACGCTTCACGGTAAGTGCCGGCGCTGGCCGTCGGGAAGGTCAGGCCGGCGACCGCCGGGTAGCGGTAGCAGCTCGAGGCGCAGGTGCCTCCGGTTGGGTTGGTGTCGGTGGTCGGTCGCTGATCTTGCGTCTGAAGCGCCACCTGCCACGTGCACCCCGTCAGGCTGCCGGCGGTGATCGCGGCGGTGAACTGGACAGACGTGAAGCTGGAAGCATTCACGCATGACTCGAACGTGAGGCCGCCGCCGGCGTAGCCGGTCGCCCCGACGGTGAGGTTCAACCTGAGGTTCTGGGCGGTCGTGTCGACCGTGGCGGTGGCGGCTGACGGAGATGCTCCGGAGTACGCGAACACCGGCCCACGCAGGCCGTCCGCATCGCACCAGATCGCCGTCGAGCTGCTCCACTCGGTCGATGAGAAATCGGCCACATGACCGTCGGGGAGCTTGAGCGCGCCCGAGGCCGAGCAGTCGAGCGCACCGCCGAGCGGACAGACGTTGCCGCCGGCGCCGGCCTTGCCGCCTGCCCCCGACGAGCCGCCCATGCCCGCCACGCCGCTCGCTCCCGCGGAACCACCTGTTCCCGTCGCTCCCCCGCTCCCCGCTGCGCCGGTGGTGCCGCCAGCGCCGGCTGCGCCAGCAGAGCCGCCCGTGCCAGTCGTGCCGCCGGTGCCAGTCGTGCCGCCGGTGCCAGTCGTGCCGCCGGTGCCAGTCGCGCCGCCGGTGCCAGTCGCGCCGCCGGTGCCAGTCGTTCCGCCGGTGGCGACCCTGCCTCCGCCCCCAGCCGTTCCGCTGCTTCCACCGAGCCCGGCAGCGCCGGTGATGCCACCCGTTCCTGTCGTGGTGGTTCCGCCGCTCCCTGAGGCTTCACCGTTTCCGCCCACTCCGGTGCTGCCGTCTCCCCCGGCGCCTGTTTCCTCGTCGACCGGTGCCCGCATACCGCGGTTTGCGCACCCGTTATCGGTCAAAGCCAGCAAACACGCGAACAGCCCAACGCGCGCGGACACGCACCAGACGGAGCTAGGAGCGATCGACGGGGCGGATATGGGATGGCCTCCACTGTCGATTGCCGCGAGGGCGGCGAAGTTGTCACGGTAACGAAGGATCGCGCCGGGACGTCAATCAGAGGCGACTCGAACAAAGCCCGCAGTTCGAGGTCGTGTCGTTTCATGACAAGAGGGCGGCGGCGGCGACAAACATTCAAAGCCACGTGCCAGGTTGATTGCCGCGTGCGCGCGGCGGTTCACCTCGGCCCCCAACATCGATGAGACGGAGACATGCGTCGATCTGATGGACTGTTCACGCGACGGGTCGGGACCGGTGTCGCATTGATGGCCATGCTCGCCCTGTCATGCGCCGGCAGCGAGGATGTCAATCCTGGAGCTGGCGGTAGCCGCGGCAGTGGGGGCGCCAGCTCGGCGAGTGGCGGCGCATCTGGCTCGGGTGGGACCTTCGGGAGCGGCGGCAATGGACCAGGCGACGTGACGGGGACGGGCGGAACGGGGACGGGCGGCATTTCCGGCGGTGGCGGGAGCGGCGGCACCTCTGGGTTCGCGGGCGGAGGCATGTCGGGACGCGCCGGCAGCGGCGGCGCGGGTGCTGCTGGACGAGGCGGTGGTGCCGGAACCGGTCGCGGCGGCGCGGCCGGTTCCGGCACCGGCGGTGTGGGCGGCACCGCCGGGACGTCGGACACCGGCGGCGCCACTGGCGTGGGCGGGAGCGGCAATGTCCAGTGGCCCAAGAAGTTCTTGGGGAACATCACCCAGCGCGGCCAGATCCCCTCGAACTTCACCACGTACTGGGATCAGATCGTCCCCGAGAACGAGGGCAAGTGGGGATCGATCGAGGGGACGCAGGGCAAGTACAACTGGACCGCGCTCGACAACATCCACAGCTTCGCCAAGCAGCACAATATTCCGTTCAAGGAGCACAACTTCGTCTGGGGGAGCCAGCAGCCGAGCTGGATCGGCGGCCTCTCGCAAGCCAATCAGAACGCTGCGGTCGAGGACTGGATCAAACAGTTCTGCACCCGGTACCCGGACACGCAGATGATCGACGTGCTCAACGAGCCGCCGCCTCACACGACGCCGCCGTACCTGGCCGCGCTGGGCGGTGCCGGTGCCAGTGGTTACGACTGGGTCATCACGATCTTCAAGTGGGCACGTCAATACTGCCCGACCTCGATCCTGATTGTGAACGACTACAACATCATCGAGCAGGCCGGCGACAACAACAACATGATCAAGCTGGTGACCAGCGCGATGAAGGGGGGAGCGCCGATCGACGCCATCGGCGCCCAGGCGCACGGTCTGACCAACGCCTCGGCCAGCACCACGCAGATGTACATTGATAAGCTGACCTCGTCGACGGGACTGCCGGTCCTCATCAGCGAGTTCGATCTCAACATAGCCGACGACACCCAGCAGAAGAACCAGATGCAGAGCCTGTTCACGATGTTTTGGAACGACAAAAACGTGAAAGGCGTTACCTACTGGGGATACATCCAGGGTGAAACCTGGGAGACGAACACGTGGCTCTTGAGCACCGGCGGCACCGAGCGCTCCGCCATGAGCTGGCTCATGCAGTTCGTCGGGCGGTAGCGACACTCAAATTGTGACAGGGACGGAGGCCGCCAGACAAACCCCCGCATGAAGATCGAATTGAATCTGGCCGCGGCCATCGCGCTGGCGATGCTGACCGGTCAGGGCGCGGCGAACGCCACCAGCTACACGATCACCGTCGACGCCTCCAAGCAGACCGCAGGAAACCCGCCGTTTTGGGCCGCCAGCGTCGGGACGGGCACGGCCAGTCTCACGCTGCGATCCGATCTCGAGACGCACTACAAGATCGGCGCCCGCGAGGCCGGTTTCAAGCGCGTGCGCGGTCACGGCGTCCTCAACGACGACATGGGCATCTACAAGGGCCCCGGCTCGTACAGCTGGACGAACTTCGACAAGTACCTGACCGCCATCGTCTCCGCGGGGATGCGCCCGATCATGGAGATGGACTTCATGCCGACGGCGCTGGCGCTGAACGGCAGCAGTCGCGACATCTACAAGAGCGTGACCGACTACAAGAACTTCATTCAGGCCATCGTCCAGCACTGCGTGGACAAGTACGGCATGTCGGACGTCTCGCAGTGGTACTGGGAGATCTGGAACGAGCCGGACTACCCGGGGTTCTGGAACGGTTCGAACTCCAGCGAGGCGACCAGCGCCAAGATGACCGAGTACTACAGCCTCTATGACGCGGCGGTCGCCGCCATCACCGCCGTGCTGCCCAGCGCCTTCGTCGGCGGGCCGGCCACCACCCAGTCGAGCCCGATCGGCGCCTTCTTGCAGCACTGCAAGAGCGCGGGGACGCGGGTGACCTTCGCTTCGTCGCACGTTTATCCGGGCGGTGCCGCGGCCGCGTCGGCGGACGCCAATGGGCTGGTGAGCGACAACAACAACCGGATCAGCCAGATCACCAGCGGCGGTTACACCACCGCCTCGGTGATGTCGTTCAACACCGAGTGGAACTCGTCGTACTCGGGCCAGGGCGGCGGCACGGGTGACGACCTGACGAGCATGGACAACAACTGGAACGTCGGGTTCATCCTCAAGGGGACCAAGCTGCTCTCGGACAAGAACGCGGGCAACACGCCGCCGCTGGGCGCGTTCTCGTACTGGGTGTTGTCGGACGTCTTCGACGAGTCGAGCGGCCCCTCCGGTTCCTACATTCTCGGCAAGACATCGAACGGAACGCTCCCCTTCGGTCAGGTGTTCGGCCTCATGACCTTCCAGGGGATTCGAAAGGCGGCCTTCAACGCCTTCAAGATGCTGAACTACCTCGGCCCCACGCGCCTGCAGTCGAGCGGCGGCACCAGCAGCGACGGCGTCGACGCCATGGCCACCACGTCAGCCAGCGGCGACTCGCTCCAGATCCTGGCCTACGATCAGTACGCCACGCTCAACACCACCGGCACCGACAGCGTGACCGTCAACGTGAGCAACCTGCCCTCCGCGCTGGCTGGCAAGCAGGTCTTCGTCACGCAGTTCATCGTCGACGCGACCCACAGCAACCCGTACAGCGTCTGGACCAGCCAGAGCAAACCGACCGCGCCGACCGAGGCCCAGCTGCAGGCGATGAAGGCCGCGCAGCACCTGGCGCTGCTCCAGCCGGTCAGCACGGCGACCCTCACCACCTCGTACACGACCACCTTCACCATCAGTCGGCAGGCGGGGACGCTTCTCATCCTCAGCGTGAAGCGCCCGGTGACCGGACGTGACGGTCTCGGAACGATGGAAGGCGAGGACTACGACGGCCAGTCGGGCGCGACCAAGGAAGACAGCAACGACACCGACCTCGGACAGTCGATCTCGGTGACCAGCGGCGGCTCCATCTTTTACGACGTGGTCGACTTCAGCGACGCGGGCGTCGGCTCCGTGCAGATGCGCGTCAACGCCTCGGCCGCGACCAACCTCGAGCTTCATGCCGACTCCGCCACCGGCACGCTGCTCGGCAAGTGCGCGGTCAGCGCCACCAGCGGCGCGTGGGCGACGCAGTCCTGCACCTTGACCCCGATGAGCGGCGTTCACACCCTCTACGTGGTCTTCGACGGCGCCGCGCGCCTCAACTGGCTCCTGTTCCAGGCGGCCTCCAGCAGCGCGACCGGGACCGGCGGCAGCGGCCCCGGCACCGGGGGCTCGAGCGGCACCGGCGGGCTCGGGGGCAAGAGCGGCGGAACGGGCGGAACGGGAACCACCGGCACCGGTGGCACGGGAACGACCGGCACAGGCGGAACGGGAACCACTGGCACGGGTGGTACGGGAACGACCGGCACGGGCGGCGCGATCGTCAGCGGCACGGGCGGCAGGGGAACGACCGGCGCAGGGAGCGGCGGCACGGGGATCGGCACCGGCGGCACGGCCACGAGCTCTGGGACCGGCGGCTCCGGATATGGCGGTGGGACTGGCACGGGTGGAGCGGCTCCAGCCAGCGGCGGCAGCGGCTGCGCTTGCAATGTGGGCGTCCCGGCCGGAGCTCCGGAAAGCGTTCTGCCGCTCGGGCTCGTGATGGCGGTGGTCGGCGCTCGCCGAAGGCGCCGCGCGCGTCGCTGACGGTTCGCCCAGATGACGACGGTCGCGCTCGGCGGCAAGAAGCTGAGGTTCGCGATGCCGGCCGACGCTGGGCCACCGTGGTCTCGCGCTGATCGCACCGGCTTCGCACAAATGAATTCGGCCGGTCCCGCGGAGCGGAACCGGCCGAATCGTGACGGGGTGTCGAGGGGACTAGTTCATCGGGAAGGCCTGGATGTAGAGCTTCTGTTTGCTCTGGCCGTTGCAATCCCAGATTTGCATCGGCAGACCGGGCGAAGTGCTTCCGGCGTTTTCGTCCATGCAGCGGTTGGCCTGGACGTTCTTGAAGATGAAGGCGCCGGTCTTGGCGTCGGCGGTGATGTTCCAGGCCTCGCTCGGCTTTCCGGCCTGGCAGTCGTTGATCCGGAGCTGGGTCGAGTTGCCGAGCGAGCTGCCGCTGCCTGCCAGGTCGATGCACTTGGTGCTGTTGGCGTTCATCACGATGTGCCAGTTCGGTCCGTCCGGGAGGAGGTTGAACATCTGGGGCGTTCCGTTCCAGGTCGTGTACTGCTGGACGGTGGTCCCGTCAGCCGTCGAACCGTTGGCGATGTCGAGCGAGATGCCGCCGCTGCCGGTCAGCGGAGCCAGACGGTAGATGTAGCCCGAGTCGAAGACCGGCGTGTAGTTGTTGTTGCGCCACACGGTGATGCCGTGCTGCCAGACGCCCCCATTGGAGTTGGTGGTGAGGGCCTTGTAGCCATCGGGGCAGCCGGCGGCGGGATTGCTGCTCGAGCCGGGAGGGCAGCTGCCGCCCACCCCGTTGCTGAACTGTCCCACCGCCTGGGGGGCGTTCTGGCAGAGCACGCCGCTGCCGAACGGGTTGACGTAGGGAGCGCCGCTCTGATTGGCGCCGAGGCGACCGGCGACGACGCCGCTGGCGCCGCCGGGGAAGCCCGCACCTTCGCAGTAATAAGCGACCGGCGCGGTCACGGAGGGCTTGGAGAGGTTGGTGAGCGATCCGGTGTCGAGGATATCGCCGAAGAAGGTCCCCTCTTGCATCGGATAGTTCATCCGATCGACGCCCCAGCCAACACTGGGATCATTGGAGTCGAGCCAGAGTGGGACGTGGACGCCCGCGGTGTTGACGTGGGCGATCATGCAAGCGGAGAGGCCCTCCATGCAGGTGGAGTCGCTGGACACGCCCCCGTTCTTCCAGGCCGGGCACAGACCGAGGCCACCCGCGAAGGTGTAGTTGGAGCCGTTCTGATCCTGCTTGACCAGTGAGTCGTTGGCGCCGAGGGCGCACTTGACGAGGTAGGAGATCGTCTTACGGCCACCCGATGTGGTCATCAAACCGTTGATCGACGACAGGCCGTTGATCGACGAGAGGCCGTTGATCGAGGACAGGCCGTTGATCGACGAGAGGCCGTTGATCGAGGACAGGCCGTTGATCGACGAGAGGCCGTTGATCGACGACAGGCCGTTGATCGACGACAGGGCGAAATCATGACTCCCCGTCTCGATGTCGCTGGTCTGATCACCGCCGCAGCCGATGAGACCGACGATGGCGCCAAGCGCGATGCTGATCTGGATGGTTCTTTTGCCGAGCGCTCGCATGGTGGTTTCCCCCTGAGGCAACCCGGCTGACTGCGTGAGTCCCGATGGTTTTGCGTCCCCCGATCGCTCGGGGTTTGCGGTTTAGTCACAGGTGCTGTTCGTGGACAGAACATGGCAAAAGCAGTAATCGGGCCAACGCATTTTTTGCTGAGTAGCGGCCTTCTGGGGAGCCGAGACACCATCGTTGTTGCAAAAACAACAGATAGCGATGCTGCTCAGACAACGCCTGGGGGGAACGCCGGCACGGGCCTGCGGCGCACCGCGCATCGCGTCGCAAGGCATCCGATCGCGCAGCGGCCAGCGTTGCTCAGCCGCGCTGCGCTCTCAGCTCTCTTCGGTGCCGCCCGTCGCGGCCATGGACTCGCCTGCAGCGATCCGAGCACGCGAAGACGCTGATCTTGGCTTTCTCGCAGACCGCGCAGACCCAGGACGAAGCGATCTTCTTGCGACAAACGGAGCAGAGCTCTCCGCCCGGCATGTTCAGGCTCCCCCCGCAGACTAGTTCGAACCGGCCCCGGTGATGTCAAACGGATCCCGGGGCTCGAGCGCGTCCACGAGCAGGCACGTCAGCTCCTCTGCCGCCTCTCGATCGAGCAGCACAGCCACTGGTCCGACTGTCACCAGGAAGCCACGCGCCGACGCGCCGACTTCCAGCCGGCTCCTAACATTTCGAAATCCATATTCCTTTTCGGGCTTTCCGACTGCCATCCCGGCCTCTGTATTTGTCGTCTCCACCTCCGCATTGTCATGGAATGGGGGGGGACGGAATCGCGTCTCGCCGGCCAGCCGCCCCGAACCCTGACAGGTTCTCTGACAAGGGAGGTCAGATCGCGACAAACGTCAGGTGGGCCATCGTGACTCATCTGCGCCTCGTTTCTCGAGCAGCTCCCCAGATCTCGCCGGACGATGCCTGCCTTGGCGCCTTCCAGCAGGAGCTCGGTTACATCTATCGTTCCTTCCGGAGGCTCGGTACTCCCGCCTCGGAGGTGGAGGACCTGACGCAGGATCTGTTCGTGGCTCTCCGGCGAGCCTGGAGCAAATACGATCCCTCCCGTCCGCTGCGGCCCTACCTGTTTGGGTTCGCTTTCCGGATCGCGGCTGCGCATGAACGAAAGCGGACCCGCGAGGTGGCGTCCGGGCTGGTCCAGGTGGACGACACGGGGCCGGGGGCAGAGGAGGAGCTCCAATCACATCAGACGAGACGGCTGGTGTTGGCGGCGCTCAACCGGATTCCGCTCCCGAGGCGCGCCGTTCTCGTGATGCACGAGCTCGATGACGTTCCGGTGGCGGAGGTGGCATCCACCCTTTCGATCCCGCTCTTCACCGTCTACTCGCGGTTGCGCAAGGCCCGCCGAGAGCTCCAAACGGGACTTCGGCGCCTTCTCAGGGAAGTGGGCCGCGAATGATCGGATCGAAGACAGAGCTCTCCCCGGAGATGCGGGCGCTGCTGGAGCGAGAGCGCGAGATTTCGGTCCTGCCCGCCGCCGCCCGTGCCAGGATGCTCTCTCGTGCGCGCGCCGCGCTGGCCGCGGGGGTGGCCAGGCAGCCGATCCCGACGAGGGCACCGTCAGCAGTTCGATGGGCGGCGGCGGCGGGGCTGGCCTGCGTAGCGGCGGGTGCGGCCGCGTACAGCGTCGGCGTCCGCGCCCGGCCAGTCGCGCCCCCTGGCGTCGCAGCGCCGCTGGCGGAATCTTCCGCGTCTCACGGGAATCGAGGAGGTGAAATGATTGTCAACCTCCTCCCTGTGCCGGTGGGCAACGCGAAGCCGACCCGCACCGCAGCTGGCGCTGGCCGGGCGGAGCTGCGTCTCCTCGAGCAGGCGCGGGCGGCCGTGGCACGAGAGGATTTCGTGCTGGCGCTCCAACTGCTGGTCGAACACACGCGTCGCTTCAGAACGGGGCGGCTGGTGGAAGAAAGGGAAGCGCTGCGCGTCAAGTCCCTGGCGGGTCTTGGCCGCCGCGGCGCTGCGCGCCGCGCAGCGGCCGAATTCGAAGCCAACTTTCCCCGCAGCCCTCTTCTGCCGAGCGTCAGCGACATGCTCGATTCGTCGGCGGAGAGTGAACGAAATTAAGTCACGAGCGCGGGGCCAGTGAGGTGGCTTCTCCTCGGCCTGTTCTTGGTGGGTCCGGCGTCGCCGCTCTTTGGAACGACCGCGTGGGCCGCGCCTCAAACGTTCGTGACCCTCGAATACGAGGTCGATCCTGATGTGAATGGATGTCCGGGGGCCGCGGAGTTTCGGAGCGCGGTCGAGCGCCAGCTTGGCTACGATCCGTTTCGGCCAGCCGCCGACCGGCGGGTCGCCGTCCAGATCGGGCGGAGGGGCGCGAGCTTCGACGGACGGATCAAGTGGAGCGACGACCGCGGACGCTGGGTGGGCGATCGCCGACTGGCTTCGCGGCGCCAGGGGTGCGCCGATATCGCGGCCAGTCTGGCCTTCTCGGTGGCCGTCCAGATCCAGCTCATCGCGACGCTCGCGCCGTCTACGCCAGAGCCGGCTTCTCCAGGGCCGGCTCCCGTCGCTCCGCCGGCCCCGGCGCCGACATCGGATCAACCTCCGATCTCTCCTCCGCAAATTCTCCCGCAGGCGAGGGTGGCCGCTGCGCTGCCGAAGCCGGAACCGCGCTCGGCTGAAAACGCGCGGCCTTTGAAGCTATTCCTCGGCTTTGGTCCCTCCCTGGCGCTCTGGTTGGCTCCTCATCCCACAGGACTCGGCCGGATCTTCGCCAGCGGGCAGGTCTCCTGGATCTCGGTCGAGATCGCCTTGGACGCCGCGCTGCCAGCAACCCAACGAGACGCCGACGGCAGCGGCTTTTCACTCGACCGGTTCGCGGCCGGCGCCGCCGTGTGTGGTCACGCATCGGCCTTCGCCGCTTGCTTCACAACGACGGTCGGTCTGTTGCGGGCCCGTGGGCTCGAGGTGGATGCTCCCGCCTCTTCGTCCGGCCTCTTCTCCCAGCTGGGGGCCCGGGTTGGCGCCGCGGAAAATCTCGGTCGGCGGTACTTCGTCGCCGCCAGGGCGGACGCGCTCGTCATGCTCTCGTCGTGGACAGTAAGGCTCAATGAGACCGCCGTCTGGACGACACCTCGCGTCGGGGCCGTCGTCGGCTTCGACCTCGGCGTGCGATTTTTCTGAGAAGACCTTTGGTCGATGACCACCTACAATCTGAGGCAGTCCGTGCGTCAACTGCGCCTAGTGCCGTCACCCCCTGCCGCGGTGACCCCTGACGAGGCCTGCCTGGAGGCCTTTCTGCGCGAGCTCGACTACATCCATCGAACGTTGCGCCGTCTCGGCACCTCCTCGTCGGAGACGGACGATCTGGCGCAAGAGGTGTTCCTCGCTCTGCGCAACTGTTGGGTCAAGTACGATCCCGAGCGGCCATTGCGCCCGTATCTGTTCGGAATCGCCTTCCGGATCGCGCTGGCGCATCAGCGCAGAAGCAAGCGCGAGGTGGCATTCGAGGTCGTCGAAGTCAGCGACACGGGTCCCGGACCCGATGATGTGCTCCAGAGCAAGCAGGCCCGTGCGCTGGTATTGGCAGCGCTCGAGCACATTCCTCTCCGACGACGTGCGGTGCTGCTCATGCACGATCTCGACGACGTCCCCGCCGAGGATGTCGCCGCGGCGCTCGGAATTCCGAAGTTCACCGTCTACTCGCGCTTGCGAAAGGCCCGCCGCGAGATGGAGACCGCCGTGCGGCGATTGACGAAGCCGAGGACCTGATGACCATGCGTTCCGACATGCCTCCCGAGCTTCGCACGCTGCTCGACCAAGAGCGGGTCATCCCGCCTCTCTCGGCCTTGCAGCGGGCGCGCGCCCTGGCCCGGGCCCGGGCCGCCTTGAACGCGCCCGTTGCGGCCACCATTGCACCGTTCCGCGCGGCGCCGCGGCTCCGGTGGGCCGCAGCCGCGGCGGCTGGTCTGGTCGTCAGCGCGGCGCTCGCCGCGGCTGCTTACGAGATCCACGCTCGGTTCGCGCCTGGACCGATGACTCGTCCGGCAGCGGTCGTCTCGGTTCCCAAGATTGTCGCGAACGCCCCGGCTTCATCGGCGCCTGCGGTGGCGGTCCCCGAACTGCTCCCAGCGCCGGCGGCGCCCACCGTCGCGGCGCCGTCGCCGTCGCCAGTGGATGCGGCTCGCGAGGAGCTGCATCTCATGCGGCAAGCGCGCGCGGCGGTCGCGCGCGGTGACTTCGCAGAGGCCATTTCGCCGATAAACGAGCACACGCGGCGCTTCAGGAATGGTCGCCTGGTGGAGGAGCGCGAGGCGCTGCGCGTGAAGGCGCTGGTGGGCCTCGGCCGATCCCAAGAGGCGCGTCACGCGGCGGCCGCTTTCCGGACACGCTTCCCACGCAGCGTCCTCTTGCCGGCGGTTGGTCAGATGCCGGTTTCGCGGCCGTGATCGAAGCTCGGCTTCGTCCGCCCGGTGCGCCCGGTGGACGACTGCCGATCGCGCTTCCCCTGGTTCTCGTTCTGGTGGCGGCGAGCTGCTCGGGCACGCTCGACGCCGGCAAGGACATTTCCCACGGGAAGCTCCCGGTCGACGCGCGGAACCCGGTGATCATCTACAACGACTCCTCGATCGACAACTGGATGGGAGAGTACGCGTTCCTTCTGGCGAACAGCGGGGGACCGCCCGTGGCCGGACTCATCGCGACGGCCAGCGGCTATTGGCACAACGTCACCGACAACGCGAGCGGTTGGAGCAACGTATTGACCGCCGCCCAGTCGAGCGGGTTGAAGAACATCCCGGAGACGGTCATCACGAGCACCGCCAATCCTCCGCTCGTACGGCCAACGGACGGACAGGTCGACGACACCGCGCCGAACAACTCCGCCGGCGCTTCGCTGATCGTGAATCTGTCGCGCGAGCTGAGCCTGCCGTGGCGTCCGGTCGTCGTCTTGGCGGGAACCCAAATGACCGACGTGGCCGACGCCTATCTGATCGATCACAGCGTCGCGGAGCGGGTGGTCGTCGTGGCGTCGCTCGGATCGTACGCCGCGCCGAACGGTGTCATGGCTGCACCCAACGGCGAGCTCGACCCGTGGGCCGACTGGATCGTGGCGCAGCGGTTCCAGTATGTCCAGGTCAGCGCCTTTTACGACCAGACGGTGGATGTGACGACGGCTCAGCTCCCCGACCTGCCGTCGAATCCACTGGGTGTAGAGATGGCCGCGAAGCAACCCAACATCTTCACCATCACCACCGCGGCCGATCAGGTGAGCATTCTCGCCGTCGCCTTACCTGCGTTCGTGGGCGCGGTACAACGCGCGGTCCCCGACACGACGGCCCCATTTGATTCCACCCAGGGCCCGCCGCTGATTCCGGCCGCGAACGGCAACGTCTGGATCGTCACGCAGATCGCCACGCCCCTCGCCGGCGCTACCCTCTGGCCGATGCTGCTCGATCGCACCATCTTCGGCGGCTGACCGCCCGACGGCGGTCTCGGCGGAGGCGGGCCGCACTTTTCCCTCAACAAAGGGACGGCCACCAGCAGATCCACCCAGCCGATCCGGGTCGCTCGTCGGCGCCGAGCTCTTTTTGCACCGAAAGCGTTAAAGTCGGCCACCGCCGCGAGATTGGTGGTCCGTCTCACCTGGAGGTCAAATGAGGACGACACGCGCGCAAGCTCTGTTCCTGGGAATCGCCGCGACCGGGCTCGTCGCTTGTGGGGGAAGCCTCGCCAACAGCGGAGGGACCGGAGGCGCCGCCGCCTCGACGGGAGGCGCCGTCGCCACGGGCGGGTCGATCGGTTCCGGCGGCGGGAACGGCGCGCGCGGCGGGACCGGCGGTGGCAGCGGCGGATCCACCACCGACGCCAGCGCGCCCTGCATGACGGGCGCCTGGCCGGCGGCCGACCCCACCGTCGCCGGTCCGTTCGCCACGGTCACCGAGAACGACGTTGGCCCCGCCGCAGGCGTGGGACCAGACGGCGGCGCGCCGGTCGCCTTCACCATGTTCCGTCCGAAGGATCTCGGCCAGGGAGGCCTGTGCCACCCGGTCGTGACCTGGGGCAACGGCACAGGCGCGAACCCCAGCCTCTACAAGGTTCTACTGAACCAGCTCGCCTCGCACGGTTTCGTCGTCATCGCCTCGAACAGCCCGAATGTCTCGCAGGGGAGCCCGGCTCCGATGCTGGCCGGCGTGACCTGGGTGCTGCAACAGAATGACGATCCGACCAGCGAGCTCTACCAAAAGATCGATACCACTCACGTCGGCGCGACCGGCCACTCGCAGGGCGCGTTCGCGACGACGACCGCCGGCGCGGACAGCCACATCACCACCATCGCCCCGCTCTGCGGTGCCTCCACCCAGCGAAACCTGCACGGCCCCGCCTGGCTGTTCTGCGGGGGCATGGACACCACGGTCCCCTGCAGCACCGTGCAGAGCGCCTTCAACGCCATCACCAACGTCCCCATCATGCTGGCCGACTACCTCTCCGTCGATCACACCAGCTGGATCACCTTCCGAGGCACGACGCCGGGACCCGTGGAAGCCGCCGTGACGGCCTGGATGCGCGTCCAACTGATGGGCGACACCGCGCTGCGCTCCTGGTTCTACGGCCCCTCGTGCAAGCTGTGCACCGATGCCGGCTGGCAGGTCATGCAGAAGATGATGGACCAGTAAGAATCGAGCCCGGACCCGTCGGGTTCGAAACGGTGAGCATCACTTTCGACGAGCGCGGCTGCGGACGCCGTATTTGCGGAGCACTCTGTCGAGCCTCTGCTGGTCCAGCCATCCAAGCGGAGACATCGATTCACCCGCCCTTTGCGCTATGGCCCGGCGCACCAACCTGGTCACGAACGAGGCGTCGTCCGTCTCGGCCATCCCCAACGAGGCCCCGTCCGTCTCGGTCAGCTCCCGTGTGAGGGCTTCGGCGCAAGAGCTCGGTCTCCCGCGCTCGTTATGATCGTCCACGCTCGTAACTGTTGGGCCCAGCAGCGATTTGCACAGGAAAGTGCCCTCAATGTCCTGTCAAGCGGCGCCTCCGCTGGATCCGCCTTGGCCCGACAGAAGGCGAGACGTCCGTTCCGCCTGTCGCTGGCCAGCCGATTGTGTAAAGAAAAATGTCCGCCGTCGTGCCGCGTCGATCCCGGAATGCGGCGCCACAACCGTGCCGGGCGCGGTACACTGCGCCCACAGCCGCAAGCAAAGGGAGCTCGTCCAGCCGGCTCCACTTCGTTCGTAAATCGACTTGGTTATTTAAGGAGGCTCCGCCATGGGTTCACTCGGAGACGGCCGATGCCGTTCATTGGTCTTGGCTCTGACGTTCGTCCTGGGTTGCGGGAGCGGCGGATTTGGAGGCGGCGGAACGGGTGGATCGCAAGGGACCGGTGGCGCCACGGGAAGCGGCGGAGCGAGCGCGTCCGGCGGCTCACACGGCAGCGGCGGATCGAACGGAACGGGAGGGGTGAGCGCGACGGGTGGCTCGCTCGGGACCGGTGGCGCGAGCGCAACGGGCGGCTCGAGCGGCACCGGTGGCGCGCACGCGACCGGCGGGTCGACCGGGACCGGCGGTGCGAGCGGGACGGGCGGCTCGGTGGGAGTGGGCGGTGCGGCGGGTAAAGGTGCGGCTGGTGGCAGCGGCACCGGCGGTGCTGGATTGGGCGGGCACGGAGGCGTGGCTGGAGGGGGGCACGGCGGTACTTCGAGCAGCACCGGCGGGACAAGCGCGACCGGCGGCGCGTCGGGTTCGACCGGGGCGACTGACGGCGGCGCCTTGCCTGGTTGGGTCCTCACCTGGTCCGACGAGTTCAACGGGCCGAATGGCTCGGCCGTCGATTCGACGAAGTGGGTCTACGACACGGGCGGCGGCGGATGGGGAAACAACGAGCTCGAGACCTACACCAGCGGCACGGCCAACGCCGTCATTCAAGGCGGGAACCTGGTGATCACGGCGACCACCGGTGGCGCGTCGGGCTACACCAGTGCGCGCCTCAAGACGCTGGGGAAATTCAGCCAGCAGTACGGCCGCTTCGAGGCGCGGATCCAGATGCCGGAGGGGCAGGGGCTGTGGCCCGCGTTCTGGATGATGGGTGCCGATATCAACACCGTCAACTGGCCGTCTTGCGGCGAGATCGACGTCATGGAGAACATTGGAAAGGAGCCGTCAATCAACCACGGCAGCCTTCACATGCCGGCGACCGGTGGAACCACGGACGATCAATTGACCGGAATGTACACGTTGTCGGGAGGCGCCAAGCTGGGCGACAGCTTCCACACCTACGCCGTCGAGTGGACGAGCAGCACGATCACCTTTTACGTCGACGACATGCTCTATGAGACCCAGACCCAGCAGGGCGCCAGCGGACGTACCTGGGAGTTCAACAAGCCGTTCTTCATCCTGTTGAACGTGGCCGTCGGTGGCACCTGGCCGGGATCACCCGACTCCACCACGACCTTCCCTCAGACCATGAAGGTCGATTGGGTCCGCGCCTATCAGCCCGCGAATTGAGCCGCCCGCGAGCTGATCGCCGGGGCGGCTCGAGCGCGGGCGCCCCCGGCCTCTATTGCGCGGTCACGCTGGCCGTCGGGAAGGAGATGCTTCCGCTGCCGCCGCCGGCCTCGATGAGGATGCTGGCCTCGAGCATGGAGCCCAGCTGCTGGTTCGCCTTGGCCCAGGCGTTCCAGTGGTCGGTAATGGAGATGGTGCCGCAGGAGCGCTTCGAGGTCCGCATGCTGTAGATCTGGTTCCAGCTGCTGACGTTGCCGCAGCGGTTGCCGCCGGTGCCGGTCGTGCTCCGCGCAATGATGTTGTACGTGCCGCCGTCGATCGTCGCGGTGCCGACCATCGAGCCGCCCGGGTTGAAGGGCAGGTTGCCGTACGCGTCGTCGACGATGTACCACTCGACGCACGGGTTCACCGACCAGCCGTAGATCCCGATGTACGAGTAGCCGCCGGCGCTTCCCGACTTCGTCTCCGCGAAGTCCGCGCTGACCGTTCCCAGCGAGGTGTAGGCCTTGCCGTTGCCCCAGGACAGGCCGATGCGGGCCAGGAAGTCGCCCGAGTTGTTCCAGTTCGCGCTGAACGCCGGCGTGCTGTAGGTGGTGAGCGTGCCGCCGCTCCCGTTCATCCAGAGCTGCCAGGTCATGCCGGCGGCGGAGCCTTGCGAGTTTCCCGAGTGCGAGGTGCCGCCGCTGGGAAGGCTGCCGTTACAGTTCACGGACGAGCCGCCGCTTCCCGTCTGGCCGCCGCTGCCGGTGGCCCCGCCGGTTCCCATCGCGCCGCCCGAGCCGTTCGCGCCGCCTTTGGCTCCGCCGGTGCCGAAGATTCCACCGGTTCCCGGTGCGCCGCCCGAGCCGTTCGAGCCACCCTTGGCTCCGCCGGTGCCGAAGATTCCGCCGGTCCCGATTGCGCCGCCAGTCGCGGTCGCACCACCGGTCCCGAGCGAGCCGCCCGTCGCGCTCACCCCTCCCGTTCCGTGTGATCCGCCGCTGCCTGTCTCGCCCCCCTTGCTCGTGCCGCCGGTGCCCGTGATGGAACCACCGCTCCCGGAGGTTCCTCCCGTCGCTTTCGTGCCACCGGTGCCGCCGGTCTCGGAGGTCGCTCCGCCGCTTCCGCTGTTCGCTCCGCCGCTGCCGGGGCTCGATCCTCCGGTACCGTCGGGCAAGCTTCCAGCGCCGGCACAAGCGCTCAGAACGAACGCGCCAGCCATTGCCGTGGCGCGGACGGTTGCATTGATGGCAAATCTCATCGTGCGTCCTCCGTCGTGGGGGGGGGCAGGGACCGTAGGACTGTCGCGCTTGGAATGATCATCTCGCAATAGGCCGATCGGCCTATTGCGAGAGCTCGCTGCCGAGGAGGTCCATTCCGTTCCCTGCGTGCTGCTTCCAGCCCTTTCGCATTCGGGAAATCTTTTCGTCACAATTTCAACGGGCCTCCGACAGTAACCAATTGCGGCGTTTGCGTTCCCCGGGCCGCAATCAAAAAAGGAGCCCCATGCCCCCCTGCACCCTCCATCGTGCGTTGCTCGTCACTCTGTTGCTCGGTGGTCTGGCCTGTTCTTCAGGTGGCACCGGAACCTCGGGCACGGGCGGCTCCTCGTCATCGGAGGGTGGCAGCCCAGGAACGGGCGGCGTAGGGAGCGGCGGGAGCACCAACACGGGCGGCGTCACTGGCACCGGCGGGAGCACCAACACGGGTGGCGCCATCGGCACTGGAGGAACCACCAACACAGGCGGCGTCGTTGGCACCGGAGGGAACACCAACACGGGCGGCGCCATCGGCACCGGAGGAACCACCGGCAGCGGCGGTCGGGGAGGCGCGAACGCCAGCGGGGGAGCCACGGGCGCCGGTGGTACGGGAACCGGCGGCGTGGCCACCGGCGGGACGACCGGCGGCACGGGCGGCTCCCCCGGAACGGGCGGAGTCTCTTACCAGGGTCCGTGCGACGTGGTCTCGGGCGGGTGCGCCGAGGCGTTCAGCGTCACGCGGGCGATGGTGGCCAGCTACACCGGCCCGCTCCTCCAGCTGGGGCGGACCTCGGACAAGACCACCCTGAACATCGGCCAGACGTCCGCTCACACTGCCGACATGACGACCTGGAGCGCCTTCTGCAACGGGAGCCAGTCGAACTGCGTCGTCGCGAAGATCTACGCGCAGGTTCACAGCGGCAACAATGATCTGACGCCCGGCGTCTGGAACACGCCGTGGAAGCCCGACTGCAGCGCGGGTGGATACACCTGCGCCTCGAAGTTCACGATCGAGTCCGCGACCGGGCTCCCCATCCTGACCACCGTGTCGCCGCAAGAATACGCGCTGTCCGGTGACAACTTCGCCACCGGCATCAACGGCGGGAAGACGGCGATGGGGATCATGTACAACGGCAAGCCGGTCGCGAACAGCGTCTATTGCTGCGGCGTCATCGGCCTCACGCACAAGTACAACGCCTCCGACACCCACGGGACGGACTTCATGCTCGCCCTGGCGTACGGGTGGAGAGATTCGGGCGGCTGCTGCATTGCCGTCAACTGCGGCTCGTCCACGTCTTACTGTGTCGGCGCGGAAGAAGAGGAGGACAATGACCTGGCCGATTACGGCACGTCGCCGGTCGCCAACGCGCTGGTGGTGACCCAGTTCGACCCGATCTCGAACGCGGTGAGCACGTTCCTGAACGGCATCCAAAAATTCTCGCACTCGCCTCCCAAGGCCCAGCTGAACGCCGGGACGGCCATCCACCTGGGCGGCGGTGGCGATCTGAGTCAACCCGACGCGGTCTTGATGCGCGAAGCGTTCTTCACCAACGCCGTCATGAGCTCCAGCACGGTGACGGCGCTGAAGGCCAACGCCGTGGCGTTCTATCCGGCGCTGAGCTTCCCCTAAAGGCGCCTCCGCAGCCGGGCACCGGTGAGATCAGCGGCCCGGGCCACGCGGGAGCGTCGCCTCCCGGCTGCGTGGAGGGCGACGAGGAGCAGCAGCGCGAGCCCCACAGAACGAGCACCGCCAACTTCAGCCGCTGCGCACGAGCAGCCGGCGGTCGCGTCTCCGTTGGTGTCGGCAGGCGGAGAACTTCCGCCCGTCCCGGCCCCGTCCCGGCCGGTTCCGCCGCTTCCGGAGGCCGCGCCGCCGGCACCTCCGGAGGTTCCGGGGTTGCCGCCCGTGGAAGCGATCGCGCCGCCGGTCCCGACGGAGGCGCCACCTGCTCCCGCGGTGCCACCGCTCGCGCCGCCGGTCGTCACCATCGAACCGCCGTGGCCGTTCGAGCTCGCGCCGGCCGCTCCGCCCGCACCTCCCGTTCCGATCACGACGCCACCGCTTCCACCTGCGCTGGTCCCGCCGGCGCCTCCGGCCCTTCCCGCCTGGCCAGTCTGCCCTCCGCTCGCCGCGCTTCCGCCGGCCGCGCCACCACTGCCGGTCGCGCCGCCGCCGGCACCACCGGCTCCGCCGATACCGCCCCACGCGTACTGCATTCGAGCCAGCCCCGATTGATTGCTCACGGACAGCGCGACCGCGGAGCCGGTCCCAGACTTGGTGGTCATGCTGTACCAGTCGCCGTCCTTGAGGCCGGCCCAGTAGAAGCTTCCCATGTTCCAGGCGCGCAGCTGGTTGCTCATCCCGCGGATGTAGGCCTCGAAGTAGTTCGTAGGAGACTGGCTGTAATCGAGGGGGCCGTAGCTGACTCCGTTCTTGCTACCGGGGCTCATCGGCCCGCCCCATTCCGTGCACACCGTGCGGTCCTCGTAACTGCCCACCTCACCCTGGAACTGGCTTGCCCATTGGGATTCGCTGGTCCAGGTATCGGAGCCAAAGAAGCTGTAGTCGTGCACGCCCAGAAGACAGCCGCTGAGAGCGCTGGCAGAGCCGATGTTGGGAACGTTCTGGGCATCGCCGGTCCCGTCGAGGATGACCTTGTTCTTCGGAACGGTCGGAAACTGCGCGAGCCAGCTGCTATAGAGGGAGATCAGGTCGGTCGTGCTGTACATGTTCGGTTCGTTGAAGACCTCGAAGTAGGCATTGCCGTTGCCGCCATACTTGTCGACCACCGTCTTCCACATGTTCCAAAATGCGGTCATGTCCGGTGGCTTGTTGGTCTTGGCGCTGTCCCAGTAGCACAGGATGACGCTGCCCTTGGAGAGTACTGCATCTATCGCGCCCGTGTAGGTGCCCCAGTAACCCGAGACGGTCGCCTCGTTGATGGGCATCCGGACCGCGTTCGCGCCCAGCTTGGACACGAACTGTGTCATGACGCTGGTTCCCGTCGCCGAGGCCGAGGCGTAGGTGTCGGACGAGGAGAGACCCGAAACGTAGACGACGCCCGACTGGAAATTGTCCCGCGGGTCGGCCCAGTTCACGCCTCGAAACTGGTTGGTCGCCGCGTGGGCCTGGGCCGTCCCCAAGAGAAGAGCGACAACAGCGAACAACAGCAGAAGTTGGGGTTTCCTCATGGGGCGATGTCTCCTGATCGATGGGTCAGGCCCCAAAAGTGCCCCGCGCGAGGGCGCCTCGTGGAGCCACGCGGTCTGTTTACCGCCACCTGTTACTGTCGGGCCGCGTCTCGTTGTGCAGAGAGGTCGCTCCGCTGCCCACCCGGTCGACCTCAGGGTGCGTACGTCGCCGGGTCGAGGAGGATCTGCCAGAAGCGCTGGGTCGCGGCGCCGCTCGCGCTCTGGGTGGCCAGCAGGAGCGACCCCGCTGCGTCGTCGACGAGATTGGGACCGGTGGTCGCCCCGGCGCCGATGAGCCCTCCCGTCGAGACTGCCTCCACAGCGGTGACGAAGCCCGGAAGGCCCACGGCCATGACGCCGACCTGATCGGCGGCCTGGTTGAGGTCGAAGATGCTCGGCTGCTTGGCTGCGATCCAGGCGCCGAACGCGTTGGCGGGAAGCTCCGCAAGTCGCGATGTCGGGACGTCGGTGGTCTGGTCGTAGTAGGCGCTGACCTGCACGAAGCGAAAATGCGCCGTGACGATGGCGTCGGCCCAGGGATCCATCTCTCCGTTGGGCGGACCCATCCCGCCTCCGCTGTTGGTCGTGGTCCCCAGGGACGAAACCACGACGACCCGTTCGATGACCGTCGGGTCCATGAGGTAAGCGTCCGCCACATCCGTCAGCCGGCCGCCCGTCACGACGACCAGCGGCCGGTAGGAGAGGCTCAGGCTCGCGGACAGGTCTACGATCGTGTGCGCGCCCTCCGACCGGTTCGCGTCGGTCTCCTCAATCTGCCCGCTCGCCGGCCGGGTGAGAGGAGGTCCGGTGCTGGCTTGCGGATCGGGGATGTTGCGCAGGCCGCTCGCGCGGGCCGCCGCGACCATTCCCCGCCAGCCCGCCATGTTGGTGTCGAGATCGGGCCAGGGCTCGCTCGTGTTGACGATGATACCGGCAAGCTTCGGCCCGCCGCCGTTTGCCAGCAGCACGGCGTACTCACCTTGCCAGTTGTCGGTGGCGCCGTCGTTGGCGAGCAGGATCGGGTTGCGCTCGTCGACCGGCAGGAGCCCGTGCGGAACACTCGAGCCGAGGTTCCGGCTCTCGGAGCAGCCGAAGAGCAGCACGCCGAGGGCCAACCTGGCCCCAGCAGATCGCCTTGTCGACGCGCGAGCTTTCATCAGCGCCGCTCACTTTTCGATACAAACGCGTCGCGCACGCGCAGTAGGGGTCCATGGTGACAAGGGACTCGACCGGTGTTTGGCTGTTCGTCGCGGCTGCGCTCGTCGTCGTGGGTTGTCAGTCCGGATCCGGCGCAAGCGGCA
The DNA here is from genome assembly GCA_963819375.1 of uncultured Pseudomonadota bacterium. Classification (GTDB taxonomy): domain Bacteria; phylum Myxococcota_A; class Polyangia; order Fen-1088; family Fen-1088; genus JADGRB01. The sequence continues at coordinate 611,889 of CAWFVU010000004.1, forward strand.
CGGGCGGCAGCGCGGCGACCGGAGCTGGCGGCGACGGGGGGAAGCGGTGGTCCGGGCGGCTCGCCGGGCGCTGGCGGGATCACTCCAGGGAGCGGCGGATCGGCCGCGACGGGCGGTCGAGCAGGCAGCGGCGGGACGATTGGTAGCGGTGGGACGAACGGTACGGGTGGGACGGCCACCGGCGGATCGACGGCCAGCGGTGGGGGGGCTGGTGGCGCGAGCGGCGGCGCGGGCATGGCCGGAAAGGGCGGGACCGCCGGAGGCGGCGGCCAGGCGGGAGCGGGCGGAGCCGGCGGGCTCGCCTGCACGGCGCCGCCGCCGCAGGGAAGCTCGTACGCCGTCGATGCGACCGGCGTGACGTTCACCTTGAACCCAGGTCGGTTGAGGGTGCAGGTGTGCAAGGAAGACGTCATCCGGATCGCGTACACGTCGGCCTCTTCGATCCCAGCGAAGACGTCTTTGTCGGTCAGCGCGACCTGGGGCACGCCCAGCTTCTGTGTGACCGAGTCGACCGGCGTGCTGACGATCGCGACGTCGCGCATGAAGGCGAAGGTCACCGAGAGCAGCGGCCTGGTCAGCTATACGGACCTCGCCGACAACCTCCTGGTCTCTGAGAACAGCAAGAGCCTCAAAGCCGCGACCGTCGAGGGCACCAGCACCAACACCGTTCAAACCGCGTTCAACTCGCCGACGAACGAGGCGCTGTTCGGTCTCGGCCAGCACCAGGACGGCGTCATGAACCGCAAGGGCTCGACGCTGCACATGCTCAACGCCAACACGCAGATCCAGATCCCCGTCCTCGTCTCCAACAAGGGGTACGGTCTCTTCTGGGACAACTACTCGACGACCGACTTCGCGGGGAACGTCTCCGGCAACACGCAGTACAGCTTCAGCTCCGAGACGGGCGATCTGGTCGACTACTACTTCTTCTACGGCCCGACCATCGATCAGGTCGTCGCCAACTACCGGGCGACCACCGGGGCGGCGCCGCTCTTCCCCAAGTGGGCCTACGGCCTCTTCCAGTCGAAGGACCACTACCAGAGCTCGTCCGAGCTCCTCTCCGTCGAGCAGGGCTATCGGAACAACAACATCCCCGTCGACGTCATCGTCCAGGACTGGCAGTACTGGAGCCCGTACGTCTGGGGCTCGCAGCTCATGGACCCCAGCCGCTATCCGGACCCCGCCGGGCTCGTGAACCAGCTGCATGCGGCCAACGTCCACACGATGATCTCGATCTGGCCGCTCTATCAGACGCGCAATCCCGCTACACCGATGGTCGCCGGCGAGCTCGATCCCTACAACGCGCTCAACGCCATCAACGCCCTCTATCCCGACACGACGAGCGGCGGCCTCTACCACTTCTACGACACCTTCAACGCCATGGCCCGGACGCTCAGCTACCAGTACGACCACGATCGTCTGCTCGCGAAGTACGGCTGGGACGCCATCTGGGCGGACAACACCGAGCCTCAGAGCTACCCGGAGGGCGTGAACGTCCACGCGGCGACGACCGCCCTCGGCAAGGGTGCGTTCTATATCAACGCCTACCCGCTGGAGCACAATCGCGGCATCTATGAGGGCTGGCGCAGCATCGGCCCCAACAACAAGCGCGTGTATGTCCTCACGCGCAGCGCGTTCGCCGGCCAGCAGCGCTACGCGGCCGGCGGTCTGGTCGGGCGACATCAACGCCACGGCGAGCGTCTATGCCGCGCAGATCCCCGGCGGCCTCAGCTACGCCATCTCCGGGATGCCGTATTGGACCACCGACATCGGCGGCTACTTCGGAACGCCCAGCGAGGAGCTCTTCACCCGCTGGTTCCAGTTCGGCGCCTTCTGTCCGACCTTCCGCATTCACGGCCAGGCTCCGAAGGAGCTCTACGGTTCGCAGTGGAGCGCGCAAGGCAAGGCCAACATGCTGGCCGTCGACAACCTGCGCTACCGGCTGATGCCCTACATCTATTCGCTCGCCTGGATGGTGACGAACCAGGGCTACACGATCATGCGGCCCCTGGTGTTCGACTTCCAGAACGACACGAAGGTCTATGCCATCACGGACCAGTACATGTTCGGCCCGGCGTTGCTGGTCAATCCGGTGACCGCGACCGGGGCCACCAGCCGATCGGTCTATCTGCCGGCCGGGACCTGGTACGACTTCTGGTCGGGATCGACGGCGACCGGCGGCGCCACGAGCACGGCCAGCGCTCCGCTGAGCCAGATCCCCGTCTACGTCCGGGCAGGATCGATCGTTCCGCTTGGGCCGATGATCCAGTACGCCACGCAGAGCGCCGACCCGCTGGAGCTCAGGGTGTACAAGGGGCGGAGCGGAACGTTCACGCTCTACGAAGACGAAGGCGACACGTACGACTACGAGACCGGCCAGCATGCCCAGATCCAGCTCTCTTGGGACGACAGCGCCCAGCAGCTGACGATCGGCGCCCGGAGCGGCAGCTACACCGGCATGCTCAGCAGCCGGACCTTCAACGTCGTCTGGGTGGGGGCCAATCACGGAGCGGGCGTGGCCGTCACCTCCACCCCGGATCAGGTGGTCAAGTACGACGGAACTCAGGTCGTCGTCAGCGCGAAGTAGGTGCCTCCTGCTAGCGGACATGGGCACCGAGGTCGATACCAACGACCGCGGCCAGGCGCGGCGCGGTCCAGACCGGAACCTGATCGAGGGTGCCCGTCCAGCGGATCACGTTGGCCAGGCCGTCGGCGTGGGCGTCCAGGAAGAAGCGGCGCCCGAGAGGCTGGACGATGCCGATCCGAGCACCCGCTTGAAACAACGGCACGACGGCCGACGTCGGCAGGTCGATGTCCTCACCGGTCATTCTGACCTCGCCGGCGTTGGCGAGCAGGCAGGCCCTCCAGCGCGTCAGCAGCGCGCAGGCGGCGGCGCTCGCGAGGAGGTGTTGCTGCGAGAAGCCTGCGCCGTCCGAGCGCCGCGTGGTGCTCGGCAAACTGGCCTCGGCAGCGAGCTCGATGGAGAGGTGCTGCCAGGCGGCAGAGCCAATCACCCGTTCGAGCAGCAGGGGCGTCGACGACATCCCGAATCCGACCGAGGTTCCTGCGCCCATCGCCCACGCTGGCCCCGGGCCCCACGCTGCGACGGGCGCCGATGGTCTCGTTTCGAGAGTCGCGGCGGGAGGCGCGGGCGGCTCGTTGGAGGAGAGCCGAGGAACCGGTGATCGCGGCACCGACTGCGCGGTGGGCACGTCAGGCGGAGGACCGGTGGTCTTTTGCGCGGTCGTGCTGGCGCCGGGATCCCTCGTCATCGCCAGCAACTGGATCTGCACGGCGAGCGCCGCCGCGAGAGTGCGCACGAGATGACGGCAGTCCTTGGTGGCCACCGGCAAGGTCTGATCGCCGGCCCACCCTCCGGTGGAATCGCGCCATTCGATGTGGCCGTCGATGGCGTCGGCTCCCGGTGTGATCCGGACGAAGACATGGTCAGGCGCGGCTTCTGCGAAGGGGTCATAGCCCAGCCGCGCCCTGACGATGGCTTCGAAGTCCTGCACACCGGGACAACCGGGGCCTCCGTCGTAGTCGAGGCTCACGGTGAACAGGGCGGCGCGCGCGCGACCAGTCCAAAGGCCCAACGTCGCGATGTACACCGCGCAGGCGCAAACAAGCGGGCACGCGCGTCCGATGCTCAAGGGTCGCCGGCCTCAGGGAACCGAGTCTTCGCGTGACGTCTGCTCGATACCGGGCAGCAGCACGCTGCGGGGGAACCGCGCCGCAAAAGCGGCCCCGGCGCGTTTGGCCTCGATCGCGTGCCCGGCGGCCCGGAGCGACTCGACCCGCAACGCCTCGCACTCTTCGGCGAGGGGACCCTCGGGGAAGCGTCGCGCGTGTTCTGCGACCAGCGCCAACGCACCCCGAAAGTCGCGGCGCGCGTACGCAAGGTGCGCGTGCTGAAGTAGCTCGACCTCGGCAAACGGGTCTGCGCCGCGCGCCTTGGGCGTCGGGCGGGGCGCGCTCGTCGTCGCGTGATGAGCGGCGGTCGTCGGACGCGCCGTGACTGTGGCTGGCGCGGGGTCGGGTTCGGTCACCTCGCGAACGTGGGCGGGGAACGAGACGGAGCTCTCCGGAAAGGCCGCCGGAGGAGCGTCAGTCGCCCAGCTGCGGAGGGCGGCGACCGCGCCGGCCGCGCCGGCGAGGAGGGCGAGCGCCGCAGCGACGGCCAGCCGACGGAGACCGCCTCCTTGCGAGATCGAGGGAGCCGACGGCCTCGAATCGGGGAAGGGGGCCGCTCGACTGATCGCCCGTCTACTCGATCCGAACGTCGATCCGGACGCCGATCCGGATGTCCGGCTGCGGGCGAGCACCCGGGCGCGAACGTCGTCGGGGAGCTGGCGCGCCACCGTGCGGAAACGGAGCAAGCTCTCCAACTCCGGATCGAGCTGCGGGGCCCCGCGCTTCATGCCCGCACCCTCCCTCTTTGGAGCGAGCGTACCGCCGAAGCGAGCTCCTTCCGTCCTTTACGGAGCCTCGCATAGACGCCGAACCTCGTGATCGAAAGCCGACGAGCAATCTCCACGACCTCCACCCCGTCCAGATCGTGGAGCATGAGAACCGAACGACGCGCTTCGGGGACGCGCTCGAGAGCCGCCGAGAGCAACGCCAGAGACTGCTGTTCTTGGAGGTTGTCCTCGGGATCGGAGGCGGCGTCCGGCGGGTCCAGGCCGTCGCGCGGCGTCTCGCGCATCTGGCGCCGACGGTAGGTCCGGACCATCCGAAACGCGACGCCGAACAGCCACGGGCGGAGTGGGCGGGTCGTGTCCAGGACCGGCCATTTCTTGTGAAGCACCGCGAAGATGTCCTGCAGGAGATCTTCTGTGTCGGCCGGGCGGGCTCCGAGTCGCTGCAGTGTCCAGTAGAGATAGTCGACCTCTCGCTCGAACGCCTGGAAGCAGGATGTCACCGCCTCCGGTTGCGGCGTGACGGCTCGAAGAAAATGCAGAGTGCCCATCCCAGCACTGGGTAACTGCGCCCAACGCGCGCTCCGTTCACCGCTTTTTTCTCTTCCGAGCGCAAAAGATTCGGACGCGTCTCGGGCGCGAAGAGAGCGGACGGGGAGATTAGTTCGTGCTGAGCAAGACCTTCCAGAACAGCGTCGTCGCCGCCGTTCCGTCACACCCGGTGACCAGCCAGCCTGAGCCGCTTTGTTCCATCGCCAGGTTGGGTCCGGCCGTGGCGCCCCCGTCGACGCCCCCGGCCGGAGACACCCGCTCGATCGCAGTCGCGAAGCTCGGAAGACCGACCGCCAGGATGGAGACCTGATCCGACGCGGGCGACCACTGCCACAGGTTGGGCTGCTTGGCCGCGATCCAGGCGCCGAGGGCGTTGTTGGGGAGCTCGGAGAGGTTGGACGTGGGGACGTCGGTCAGCTGGTCGTACCAGGCGCTGACCTGAACGTAACGAAACCGGGAGGCGACGATGAAGTCGGCCCAGGGATCGCCGTCTCCATTGGGCGAGCCCATGCCGCCTCCCGTGGTGGTCGTGCTCCCCAGCGACGAGACGACCACCACCCGTTCCGTGACCGTCGGATCGACGAGGTAGGCGTCGGCGACGTCGGTCAGGGCGCCCCCGGTCGCGATCACCACCGGCCGATAGGGCAGAGCCAAGCTCTTTGAGGTATCGACGATGAGCAGCGCGCCCGCCGACCGGTTGGGCTGCGTATCATCGATGTTGCCGTTCGCCGGCGCGACCAGCGGCGCTCCGATGCTCGGGATCGGATCCGGCAGATTGGTGAGCCCGCTCTGTCGGGCGGCGGCGACCAGATCGGTGTATCCGCCCACGTTCGTCTGGATGTCCGGCCAGTCAGAGGTCTCGTCCACGATGATTCCGGCCAGCGGCGAGCCTCCGCCGTTCGCCAACAAGACGGCGTATTCTCCCGACCAGTTGTCGTAAGCGCCGTCGTTCAACAGAATGATCGGGTTGCGCTCGTCGACGGGCAGGAGCCCGTTCGGACGGTTGTACCCGGCGTCGAGGGTCTCCGTGCACCCACCAGCGAAGGCGGCGGTGGCGAGCACCAGCAGGCAGCGCCAAGCCGCCGCCCGGAGGGTCATTTGACGAAGAATCAGCATCGTCGAGTACGGCCTGCCGCCCGAACCTCCATCGTACCCTGAGGCGCCCGCTCCATCCCTGACGATTTCTCTGCACAAACCGGGGGGCGGCGACAGCTACTGGAGATGAGCACTGCAGATCTCCGAGAGTCCGACCCCCGCGCGCGCCGAACAAAACCCTTTTTGTTCGGGAGCTTGTGGCCGGCTCTGGTGGCTCTCGGCCTGGTGCTCCTCTCTCCTTCCCGGGCCTTCGCCGACAACCCCATCGTCCAGACCAACTACACGTCCGATCCCGCGCCCATGGTCTCCAACGGGCAGGTCTACCTCATCACGACCCACGACGAGAACGCGGCGGGACAGCCGTGCAGCGCGGTGGCCGGTTACACTCTGTGCCAGTGGTTCGCGTACTCATCCGCGGACATGGTGAACTGGACCGACCACGGTGTGGTGGCGAGCTGGAAATCGTTCAGCTGGGCGAGCACGGCTGCCTGGGCTCCCCAGGCGATCCCCCGCAACGGCAAGTTTTACATCTACGTCCCCCTGAGCAACACCTCCGGCGCGACGGTCATCGGGGTCGGCGTTTCCAATAGCCCCACCGGTCCGTACACCGACGCCATCGGCAAGCCGCTCGTCACAGCCGGTTGCTCAGGCGGGTCGGGCGACATCAATCCCACGGTCTTCATCGACGACGACGGGCAAGCGTATCTCTATTTTGGAAGAAGCGTTCCTGGCTACGTGAAGCTGAACTCGGACATGACCTCGTATACGGGGAGCGTCCAATGTCCGACGGTCAACACGCAGACCTTCGGGCCGGCTCCCTCCGCCGGCGGCTTCCCCTCTCAATACGAAGAGGGCCCGTGGATCATGAAGCACGGCACGACCTACTACCTCGCCTACGCGGCCAACAACATTCCGGAGGACATCTCCTATTCCAAAGCCAGCGCACCCACGGGCCCCTTCACCTACGGCGGGACCATCATGAAGGCGACAGGTGCGAGCTTCACGAATCACACCGGCATCATCGACTTCAATGGGCACTCCTATTTTTTCTATCACGATGGCGCTTTGCAAAAGGGCGGCTCGGTCCCCTCGAACGGCGATGGCTATCACCGCTCGGTCTGTCTCGAGGAGTTCAAGTACAACTCCGACGGGTCATTCCCCACGATTGCACCGACGAGCGCTGGCCCGCAGGCGATTGCCAACCTGAACCCGTACCTGCAGACCGAAGCGGAGACCATCGCCTGGGAATCCGGCGTCCAGACGGAGGTGACCAGCGATACGGGAGGCGGGATGGACGTCACCTCGATCAACAACGGGGATTACATCAAGGTCCGGAGCGTTGATTTCGGAGCGGGCGCGACCTCCTTCGACGCGCGGGTGGCCTCGAACACCAGCGGCGGGAGCATCGAGCTGCACCTCGACAGCCTCACCGGCACGGTGATCGGGACCTGCGCCGTTTCCGGGACGGGGGGCGCCCAGACCTGGACCACCAAGGCCTGCAGCGTCACCAGCACGACTGGCATCCACGATCTCTTCCTGAAGTTCACCGGCTCGGGTTCGGGCCTGCTCTTCAACTTCAACTGGTGGAGGTTCGAGGGACCGGGTGCGGCGTCCACCGACGGTGGCGGCGCCGGAGGAACGGGAACGGGTGGCGCGACCGGCTCGGGCGGAAAAGGGGGCAGCGCCGGCACCGGAGCGACAGGCACGGGCGGCTCCGCCAGCGGCGGAGTCTCCGGGAGCGGTGGAGCCGGCACGGGCGGTCGCGGCGGCTCGGCCGGCGGGAGCGGCGGCACGATCGTGAGCGGAACCGGCGGTGCGGCTGGATCCGGGGCGACGGGGAGCGGCGGAGTCAAGGGCAGTGGCGGAGTCACCGGCAGCGGTGGCTCGGCGGCCAGCGGCGGGACAACTGGAAGCGGTGGAGCGGTCGCCAGCGGCGGCGTCTCCGGCACCGGCGGCTCGGGAACGACCGGCAGCTCCGGGGGCAGCGGTGAGGGAGGCGCGGCCAGCGGGTGCAGTTGTCAGAGCAGTCCCGGTGGGGCCGACGGCCTCTTCGGGATCTTCGCTCTGCTCTCGGCTACGATCTGCCTGCGCCGCCGGGAACATCGGTCTCCGGTGCGCCAGCCGCGCAGCCGGGCGGCTGGCTGATAGCCCTCAGGGTCCGAACGTTTGCGGATCGAGAAGCATCTTCCAGAGGCTAGTCCTGGCCATCGGCGCCGCGATCTGGGTAACGACCCAGTCGTTGCCGTTCGGATCGGGCATCAGCGGCGGTCCTTGCGTCCCATCGAATCCGCCTGACGTATCGGGCGACATCCGCTGGGCTGCAACCGTGAACCCCGGCAGCCCCATCGCGAGAATTGCGACCTGATCTGCGGCTTGCGGCACGTTGATGATGTTGGGCAGCTTGGTCGAGAACCGGTCGCCGAGCTGATTTTGAGGCAGGCTGGGGAGATCCGCCGTCGTGACGTCTGCCGTCTGGTCGTAGTAGGCGCTGACCTGGATGTAACGAAACCGCTGCGCGACGATCCAGTCGGCCCAGGGGTCCATGTCGCCGTTCGGTGCGTTCATCGACGCGTTCGGCGCGCTGTATCCGCCCAGTGATGCGACGACGACCACGCGATCGACGACCGTGTGATCGATGAGGTAGGCATCCGCCACATCCGTCAGCGACGTGCCCGAGACCACGACCAGGGGGAGGTTGGGCTGGCTCAGCTTGCTCGACAGATCGCGGATGTGCTGGGCGCCGAGAGAGTTGTTGGGGGTGGTCGAATCGATCTGACCGTTCGCCGGCATCGTCAAGGCGACGCCCGCGCTCGACGTGACGTCCGGAATGTTCTGCAGGCCGCTGGCGCGCGCCTCATTGACCAGATCGTTCCATCCGGACGTGTTGATGTTCAGGTCACCCCAGGTCTTGCTGGCGTTGATGATGATATCGGCCAGGGGAGGGCCGCCGCTGCTGGCGAGCAGGACGGCATACTCGCCCAGCCAGTCGCCCGACCAGTCGTCCTGGTAGAGGATGACCGGGTTCGTCTGGTTGACAGGCAGCGGACCGCGGTTGAATCCTGCGTCGAGCGCCTCGGTGCAACCGGCGAACAGCAACACGACGACCGCAGCCGCGGAAAGTCCCTCAGGGCCGAGAGGACGACTGCGTCGCAAGATCCGCCTCTTCTGTTACTCCGCGGCGCGGGCCTGCTCCCGCAACCGGGGCAAGAGCACGCTGCGCGGGAAGCGCCTGGCGAAGGCCGCGAGCGCGCGGCGCGCCTGATCTCCGCGGCCCGCCCCGGCGAGCGATCGCACCCGCAACGCCTCACGTTCCTCCGCCAGACGTCCGTTCGGGAACCTGCGCGCGTGCTCTGCGACGAGCACGAGGGCGTCGGGGAAGTCCTGGCTGGCGTATTCGGATTGAGCCTGCTGGAGGAGATAGAGCTCCGCCGCGTAGGACTCCTGGGGAGACAGCGCCCGATGGGGACGCTGGATCCTGGGGCTCGAAAGCAGCTGTGGCGCGGGCGCCACCTCTGAGACGGCGTGCTTGGGTGCTGCCGCACGGACCGACGGCGTCTCCGGGCTCCCGCGCAGCGTCGGACCGATCTCGGCCGAGCGCCAGCTGTGGGCGTAGAGCGTCGCGGCAGCACCTGCCGCGCTGAACAGTAGGAGCGCGGCGGCGGCGAAGGCGAGCCGCCGCCCGCGCCAGGCAGGTGCCGTTTCCGGGAGTCCGAGGCGCTTGGCCTGGGTCGACGCCGCGGCGGCCACGCGCGCGCGGGCGAGCAGCCGGGCGCGCACCACGTCGGGCGCTCGCCGAATGTGCCGTCCCCCTTCGATGACCGCCTGCACCTCTTCCTCCGCCACCTGGTCCCGGAGCTTCATCGCCTCACACCCTCCTTCAACAAACGCCGCAACGCCGATGCCAGCTCCTTGCGCGCCTTTCGCAGCCTCGCGTAGGCACCGAACCGCGTCAGTGACAGCCGGGCTGCGACCTCGACGATGGGGAAGCCATCGAGGTCGTGCATGACGACGACCGCTCTTCGCTGCAGCGGGATGGTGTCGAGTGCGGCCATCAGGAGGTGGGCCGACTGCTTGGACTGCAGCGATTCCTCGGGGCCGACGGCAGGGTCCTCCGCTTCCAGGTACGCATAGGGAATCTCGCGGCCCCGGCGGCGGCGGTGCGCGCACACGACCCGGAAGGCGACGGCGAACAGGTACGGGCGGAAGGGGCGGCTGACGTCCAGGTTGGGCCAGTTCCGGTGCAGGACGAGAAAGACCTCCTGCGCGAGATCTTCGATCTCACGCGGGCTCGCGCCCATCCGTTGCAAAGTTTCGAAGAGGTAGTCGAGCTCCCTCTCGTAAACCGCGAGGCAAGTGATTTCCAGCTCGGCCGCGGGCGGGGGAGTCGCAGGGGCGGAATGGACCTGCCGGAGATAGCCCATGGAAGGAATTGTCGCGGGCAGGCGCGGTTGTTTACTTAATTCGCAAGGCGACGTCGATTCCGAGCAGCGCGGCAAAGGTTGGGGTCGTCCAGACGGGCATCGCGTCCAGGGTGACGTCGCCCTGAGTCAGCCGTCCGAGGCCTTCGACGTGGGCGACGATGTAGGTGCGGTGTCCAAAGGTATGCGCCGCCGCCAGCCGCAGACCCGCCTGGATCATCAGGCCCGAGGCAGTCAGTGGGACATCTACGCCCTGACCGACCACCCGGAGCTCGCCAGCCTTGCCGACCGCGCAGACGCTCCAGGCGCCGCGCACGCCACACCCTGCGAGGCTCGCCAGAACCTGCTCTTGAGAAAAGCCTGCCCCATCCGCCCGATGCGTCGTCGATGGAGCGCTGACCTCGCCGGCGAGCTCGACCGCAATGTGCGGCCAAGCTGCTGTCGCGAACAGACGGGCGATGGCGACGGGGTCCGAGGTCACGCCGAGCCCGGCCGCCGCGCCCACGCCCACCAGCACAAAGGGGCCGTCGAGGTGGGCCGTCGTCGCTGGCGCTTCGGAGGACGCGTTCTGGAGCTGGGCCGCTGGCCGGGCCGCGACGGCCGGCGCTGCTGCCGCCTCCTTCGCGACCACCGTGTCGGCGGGGGGCGCGGGCGGCAGCGCCGCTCGACTCTCCCCGACAGTCGCGGCCATCAGCTGAATTTGCAGGGCCAGCGCGAACCCCATCGCGCGGATGAGCTCGGCGCAGTCGCCGCTGCGCGAAGGAAATATCTGCTCTCCGATCGCCGCACCCGTCGCGTCCCGCCATTCGAGCCGGCCCTCGAGCGCCCGGCCAGCGGATTCGATGCGCACGATGACCCGGTCCGGCGCGTCCGAGCGGAACGGGCGGTAACCCAAACGTCCGTTCACGACCGCTTCGAAGGCGCCGCCTCCCGCGCAGCCCGGAGCCGCGGCGTAGTCCAGCTGCGCCGCCACGACCACCGTTCGGGCTTGGCCTTCGCGGGCCGTGCACACGATCGCCAACGCCAGGGCAGCCGCACAGACGAACCGGGGAGCCGGCGCGACATTCACGCTCACCATCCTGTGCGAACTGATCTCGTCTGACAACAAGAGGTGGACCAAATCTGGTTGCCCCAGCCGGCAGAACTACCTGCCGTATCCGGCGGCGACGACGTTCGCCTGGACCGCGTCTTCCGTGGCGTCCGCTGGATAGCCCGTCACGATGCACCCTTCGTAAAACGTGCCGTCACTGAGGTTGGCGCCGCCGCCGGGCTTGCAGCAGTCGCCGCCGCTTCCCAGCACGATGGCGCCCTGTTTCTTCATCGGGCTCCAGCCTCCGGGGAGACCGCCCTTGTAGTACGTCCCGAGGGCGCCGGTCGTCGCGTCTCCGCCGCGCAGCGCGAACTCCGTCGTCCCGTTGTTCTTCAGCACGGCCGTGACGTAGGTGCTCGTTTGCGTCGGATCGTTCTGGTTCTTGTTCGTATTGTTCTCGGCGAAGACCCCGTACTCGAGATCGGCCATCACCCAGGGGCCGGATCCCGCCCCTGTTCCCCAGGCGGTGATCGCGCTGAAGTTGAGGGCATCCATCGCGCCCGATCCGTCAGCCTTTCGATCCGTCTCGCTGTTGCCGTAGTCGAAGCAGCAGCCACTGTTGTAGTGCTTGCTGCTGGTCACCATGTACATGCCTTCGGGTTGACTGCCGAGCGCGATGCCGGACTTCGAGGCGTCGACCCAGTAGCTGTTGTTCGGGTTGATGTAGAGGGCGTAGACCTTGTGAGCGCTGAGCGTCAGCGACTCGCTGGTCGCCTTCGAAGGGGTGCTCGACGTCGAGCCGGGCACCATGGTCGACCCCTGATACCAGAGGTCGTTTCCCTTGCCCGATTGATCGTAGACGACGGTGATGACGCACGCCGTTCCTGAACAGAAAGCGTCTTGCGAGCCGCCGTCGGCAAAACCGCCCGGCGTCAGGGTGAGGATGTCCTTGGTCGTCCCGGCCGTGTTGCGAACCTGGTACAGCCTTCCGCTGTAGGCTCCGAGGAGCGCTCTCACGGTGCTGTGCGCCGCGACGCAGGGGTTGCCCGCCTTTGCATAGATGTCGCACGGCCCCGCCGTGGCACCGGAGCCGGCAGCGCCGCCCGAGCCGGCGGCGCCCGTCGTGCCGCCGGTGGCGAGCGTGCCTCCGATGCCTCCGTGGCCGGCGGTGCCCGTCGTGCCCCCGGAGCCACCGCGGCCGGCCGTCCCCGTCGCGCCGCCCGTTCCGGTCGTGCCGCCGGCCCCTGTCACACCGCCGGTTGCCGTCGAACCGCCAGTTCCTGTCGCGCCGCCCGTTCCTGTCGCGCCGCCCGTTCCCGTCGCGCCGCTCTTCTGGAGAGAGATCGTGCCCGTCATGCTCGGGCTCGTGCTCCGGGGGGTCATCGTCAGCGTGTTCGCCGATGCGCAGTAATCGTACTGCGTGTCGCCTGCGTCGCCGGTGATCGTGACCTGGTTGCCCGAGGGCGTGTCGTTGCCGGTCGTCGTCGGTGCCACGGAGAGCAGACCCAGCCCGCCGCTCTGTTGGACGGTGGCCGAGCAAGAGCACCCTCCGCCCGCCGCGGTGGTGCAGATGAGCGAGGCGTACCCGAGGTTCTTGATGATGCTGGCCGCTCCATCGCAGGTCACGGGCGTCGACGAGATGACCAGGCACGAGGGCCCCAACGTGAACTGCTCAGAGCCCGAGGTGAGCGTGTCGTCCGAATACGTCCCGTCGGCGTTGGCCGTCCAGGTTCCGGTCACCCGCAGAGACCCCGTGACCGGCGCCGAGGGGCAGCCCGCGCCGACCAGCGAGAGATCGAGGTTGCCGGTCACGTTCAGGCAGGACGACGTCACCGTCCAGGTCCCGACGAGGTTTCCACCGCAGGCGGTCACGTTCGGGCAGGAGGTTCCGCCGCCTCCGGTTCCCGGAGATCCCGCCCGAGCTGACCGCTCCTCCGGTCCCCGGCGTCCCGCCCGTGCCCGGCAGGGCGTTCCCTCCAGAGCTGCAGCCCCATGAAATCAGTGCGGGCCCCGCGGCCGCCAGCGCCAGGAGAACAAAGTGTTTTCTCGCCATATACCGATCTGTCGGCCTGCTCCGTTTCTTTAACGGAAAGATTCCGGAGACGGAGCCCGTGACACCTTCTACGGCGTGCCGACGAACGTCGTCACGCTCTGCGCGGAGAGGGTCACCGACACGCGCGACTGCGAGACGGTGACGGCGGAGCCCTGTCCCAAATTCTTGCTGGCAGACGTCTCGTAGGGCGTGAGCGAGCACGGCGCGCTGCCCGAGACGTAGAACGACACGTCCTTCGCCGAGGTGTTGCTGTTGATCGCCACGATTGAAAGCGCGTTGTTCGCCGGATTGATGTAGGCGCTCACGAGCACGCCCGAGGGCGCCGTTCCCGAGGTGGCCACCCGCTTCCACCCGGGCCGCACGAAGCGCGAGAAGTTGCCCATGGCCCAAAGCCGCTTGGTCCACACCTTCGTCCCCGTGTCGTAGAGGCAGCCACTGTTATTGCTGCAATACATCCACCAGTAGTGCCAGGCGTTGAGGTTGGCCTTGGTGAGGTCGTTGTGCATCGTCGTCGCGGTCAAGAGCGCGCTGGCGATCCCGTCGCCGGGCGAGTCGCCGCTCGCCGCTCCCGTATCGACCTCGGTCTCCCAGTACTCTTTGTTTGCGGCAGCGATGGATGGCTCGGACGGCAGCGTGCCGCACCCATATTCGTGGCTCGCCAAGATGCCCACGGAGCTCCAGGCCGTCGCGTCGTTTTGAATGGCCGAAAAGTAGCTCGTGAACCCGCAGGCATTTTGCGTCTCCGGCCCCATGACCTTCACGCCGAGCGGAGCCATGGCGGGTCCGAGGTAACCGCCAATCCAGGTGGCCAATTGGGTCGCCGAGTACGATGTCGTCGAGTTGATCCCGCAGCTGTCCGGCTCGTTCTCGGCGGACACAGCGTAGAGCGGCACCCCCTGAGACATCGCCTTCTGCACGTAACTCGCCAGGGTGTTCGCCCAATCTTGCGGGTTGGTGAGCACGGGAACGCTCGTCTTGCAGCCGTTGGCGTTGGCTTGCGTCGTGGTGTCGCTGCCGCCCTGAGCTCCGTTGGTCCCGGTCCCCCAAGGGGTCAACCAGACCGTGACCCCGGCCTTGACCGCCGCCTGAGCGATCGCCAGCCCATCTCCGTACCGGATGCGGAGCAAGCTCAGGCCGGCCCCCGTGGTGGTGGACCAGAGATAGTCCGGGTCCGACGCGTTGGCGTAGCTCCCCGCCCAGGCGGAGGAGACGCCGAAGCCGGTGATCTTCTGTTGCAGGCTCGATTCGTTGATCGTGATGTCCGACGATTGGGCGGCCCCGCCCCCGCACATCCCGCTGCCGGTCATTCCCCCGGTCATCCCCGCGCCGGCCGTTCCGCCGGTCCCTGGCGAACCTCCCGTGCCCTTTCCGCCAGCGCCGCCGGTGGCGCTGGCGCCCCCCTTGCCGGACGCACCTCCGGTGCCCGTTCCACCAGTGCCAGGCGCGCCGCCGGTGGCGACCGTTCCGCCCGTTCCGGTGGCGACCGTTCCGCCCGTTCCGGGGGCGCCACCCGTTGAGGTGGAGCCGCCCGTGCCGCGCCCACCGCTGCCCAGGGCGCCCCCGCTTCCGCTACCACCGCTGGCCGAGCCACCAGCTCCGTTCACCCCGCCGGTGCTCGATCCGCCGCTGCCGTTCCCCCCCGTTCCGTCGTCCGCGGTGCCGCCGCTCGCGCAAGCAGCGAGAAGCGAGCTCGCCAGAGCGAGGCCAGCCATGGGGCGCAAGAGACTCATCGAGCGTAGGCAAGGCATGGGGGGACCCTTTCGCAGGAGCTAACGCTTCACCCATCCCGTTACTGTCGCGGGTCCGCCAGATGTGCAGCGAAAGAGGGTCGGCGCCGGGGACCCAGGACGCGGAATCTCAAGGACCCAAGCCGGACGGTGCGGCTCGCTCACTCTCCAGGCAACAATCGTCGCCTTCGGTGCAGTAAGGGATGTGAAAGCTCGAAAGCATTGCTCTCCTGCAGGGGTCGCGACGATGAGCGTCGCGAAGATGCTGGCCTCCGGCGCCTTGCTGGCGGTCTTGCTCGGCGGGTGCGGCGGCGGCAGCTCGACCTCATCGGGAGGGACCGGCGGCGGAACGACGACCGGCGGCACCGGCGGCACCTCGACCGGCGGCCAGGGGGCCAGCGGAAAAGGCGGCTCGGGCGGCGGCGCACCGACGGGAGGAGCGACCGGCAGCGGAGGCGTCACGGATACCGGAGGCGGCACGGGCACGGGGGGCGCGACCGGCACCGGAGGCGGCGGGGCAGGAGCGGGCGGTGCGTCGGGGCGAGGAGGCGCCGCCGGAATGGGAGTCGGTGGGGCGGGCGGCATGACGTCCTCCACCGGCGGCAGCGGAACGGGAGGTGTGTCGGGGAGCGGCGGAACGAGCAACGGCACGTTCTACGTATCCCCGAGCGGCACCGGCAGCAGCTGCACGAGCGACGCGCCGTGCTCGATCACCCAGGCCCAGACCGTCGTTCGGAGCGCCGCCGCCGCGATGAACACGGCCATCGTCGTCAACCTGGCCGACGGCATCTATCGGCTCACCGCGCCGCTGGTCTTCACGGCGGCGGACTCGGGGCGGAACGGTCACACGATCACCTGGCAAGCGGCGGCGGGCGCTCATCCGGTGCTCTCCGGTGGCAAGTCGATCACGGGATGGACCGTCAGCGATTCGAGCAAGAACATCTGGAAGGCCTCGGCGCCCGCGACCTTCGCCACCCGGCAGCTGTACGTCGACGGCAAGATCGCCACGCGCGCGCGGTCCGCGTCGATCAGCCGCTCGAACATGACGCTCACGAGCAACGGCTGGACGTTCTCGAACAGCAGCCTCAGCTACTTGAACAACCTGGCCAATCCTGCCCGCGCGGAGCTGAACGTCATCGGATCGTGGACGAACCGGTACTCGCCAATTCAGAGCGTCAAGAGCAACGCCGTGACGATGGCGCAGCCGGCCTGGGACCAAAACACCTGGGGCTACGACACCGTTCAGAGCCCCTACCGCCAGGGGCCCATTTACGCCGAGAACGACTACACCCTGCTGGATCAGCCGGGTGAGTGGTACCAGGACACGACCGCCGGCGTCCTCTACTACATCCCGACGTCGGGCCAGGATCTCACGAAGGTCGACGTCGAGCTCCCGCAGTTGCAGCTGCTCCTCATCGTAGGGGGCGCTTGCCCATCGGGCGCGACGAATGGGGCCGCGTGCGTTTCGCCGGCGGCGGGCAACCCCACGCAGGCCGTCGCGTATGCCGCGCCGGCAAGCGGCGATCCTTACGCTCAGCCCGCGCACGATCTCGTCTTCAGCGGCCTGACGTTCTCGCACACGAGCTGGCTCGAGCCGAACACCGACGGATTCGCCGACCAGCAGACGGGCGGATTTCTCGTCGGTCCGAGGTCGAACTTCCCCGGCGGAGGCCAGACCCCCATGTTCGAGGCCGCGCGGCCGCACTGGCTGCAGATGCCCGCCGCCGTCCAGGTGTCGGCCGCGAAGAATATTTCGTTCGTGCGCGATCGGTTCGTCGACCTCGGCCAGGTGGGGCTGGGGATCGGCAACGACGCCAGCGCGCACGCGTCGGGCGTGGGTCTCGGGGCCAACGGCGTCACGGTGACCGGCTGCGTGTTCTCGCAGATCGCCGGCGGTGGAGTCGTCGTCGGCGGCGTCCAGGCCTGGGCGCACCATCCGTGCGGCGACAAGGTGTGCGCCTCCAGCGATCCAGGGTCGAACCTCATCAACCAGAACCTGACCATCAACGACAATCTCGTCCACGACGTCGGGATCGACTATCGAGACTTCGCGGGGATCATGTTCACCTATACGGCGAGCGCTGTCGTCTCACACAACGAGATCTACAACGTGCCGTATTCGGGGGTCGCCACCGGATTGGGCTGGGGCACGAACGACGCGGGCGGCAACAACGACTACAAGACGCGGTCCACGGGAGATCTCTATCTCTACCAACCGCTCTACGCGAACCCAACCACCGCCAAGAACAACACGGTCAGCGCCAACTACGTGCATCAGGCCATGCTCCAGATGAACGACGGCGGGTGTCACTACAACCTGGGGTTTCAGACCGGGACGGTCGTCACGGCGAACTACTGTGAAGGCAAGGGCTCCGGTCTCTCGGGGACCTACTGGGGCGAGTACAACGACGAAGGCTCCGCCTACATCACGGAGACCAAGAACGTCTACGCGAACTTCGGTGCGTACGTGACCGCAAACGCGAATGCCTCGAACAACACGGGCCACATCACGTTCACCAACAACTGGGGAAGCTCGGCCAGCCCGGGGCTCAACGGTCCGAGCAACACGGTCTCGGGAAATATTCAAATCAACGGAGATACTTTTCCCTCAGACGCCCAGACGATCGTCAACGCCGCCGGTCTCGAGACCGCCTACGCCGATCTCAAGACCAATCCCTGAAACTGTCCGAAGCCGGAGGACGCCAAGTGATCCACTCCAATCGACGCGTTGCTCGTGCCTGGCGCTTTCGAGCGCCCATCTATCTTCTCCTCGGTGCGGTCGCCTGTAGCGCGAGCTCCGGCGGCTCCGGCGCGGGAGGCAGTCCGGGGAGTGGTGGAGAGACGGCGACCGGCGGAGCCAGCGCAACAGGCGGTACGACTGGCACTGGGGGCGCGACCCAAACTGGCGGTACGACCGGCTCCGGTGGCGTGACGGGCTCCGGCGGCATCACCGGACGTGGGGGGACGACGGGCACGGGTGGCGCAACGAGCACCGGTGGCGCAACGAGCACGGGTGGCGCAACAAGTACGGGCGGGACAATCGGCTCGGGTGGCGCGGTCGGCACGGGCGGTGCGACGGCCTCTGGCGGGGTGCCCGGCACGGGCGGCAGCGGGGGTAAAGGAGGCTCCGCAACCGGGGGCTCGAGCAGCGGCGGAACGACGGGCAGCGGCGGAGCCGCCGGTGCCGGACCGGCCATGTCGAGCGGCGGGTGCGGTAAGACCTCGACGCTGACGTTCGGGATGGTTCCAGGCGAGAGCGCGAATGCGGCTCCCGGCTCAGGGAACGGCGTCGGCCACGGCGATGGCGGTTATGTGACGCTCACCGACTCGAAGGCCGGTGGGACGCGGGGCTTCGCCATGAGGCTGCCCGACAACTACGACAAGAACAAACCCTACTGGTTGATCTTCGGGTTCCACTGGAACGGCGGCAATTCCGCTCAGGTCGATAACGGTGGAGGCAATGGCACCTGGTGGTCCTATTACGGGCTCCAGCGAGAGTCGAACAACAATGCGATCTTCGTGGCACCGGACGGGCTCAGCGCCGGCTGGGCCAACAGTGGCGGGCGAGACCTCGCCTTCGCCGACGACATGGTCAAGCTGATCGAGGACAACTACTGCGTCGACACGGCGCACATCATCACCTCGGGTTTCAGCTACGGGGGCGGCATGAGCTACGAGCTCGCCTGCGCGCGCGCGAAGGTCTTCCATGCGGCCGTCATCTACGAAGGCGGGCAGCTCAGCGGGTGCGACGGGGGCAACGATCCGATCGCGCTGTGGCAGACCGAGGGCCTCACCGACACCACGGTCTCGATGAGCCTGGCCACGCCCATCCGCGACAGGTTCGTGAAGAACAACGGCTGCACGCAACAGAACCCGCCCCAGCCGCCTCAACCTCCCCCATATTTGAGTCCGGGCGGGCATGTCTGCACCAACTACACCGGTTGTTCGAGCGGGCACCCGCTTCGCTGGTGCGTCCACCAGTCGGGTCATGGGCCGGGTCCGGTGGATGGGACCTCGGACCTCTACAATTCGTGCGCGACCCCTCCCAAGAGCTGCTCGAGCACCTGTCTTTGCACGTGGACCCCGGACGACGTCTGGTCCTGGCTGACGTCGTTTTGAAAGAACATGCAGGAGCGAGCACCCGAAACCAGTCGAGTGCCTTGCGCGAGTGCCAGGACCGTCGCAAGGTACTCCCAGCGAGACCATGTTTCGATCGTTCATTGCAGGCGTTGCAGTCGCGGTCACGTTTCAGGCCTCGGGTTGTGACGGAAGTGGAAGCCCCTCGGGAAGTCCTCTGTTAGGGGCTGTCAGCGTCGCGACCGGTGGTAGCCATACCTGTGCCGTCATGGACGACGGCACCGCGAAATGCTGGGGCAGTGACGCCTTCGGCGAGCTCGGCGACGGCGAAACGACATTCATGGTCCCGGCCCCAGCCCCGGTTCTCGGCCTAACGAACGTCAAGGCCCTGGCCCTCGGGCCAACGCACACCTGCGCCCTCGAGACCGATGGCACCGTCGCCTGCTGGGGAGGGAATACCGAGTGCCAACTCGGCAATGGTTGCGACATCTTCGGTGTCGCGGGCAGCCAGAGCGGTGCGCTCGACGTGCCGACGCCGGTAGGAGTTGCCGGGATCTCCGGTCTCGCGGCGGCGCTCGCGACGGGCTCGATCGACGCAAGCGACCCAGGGTACACGTGTGCCCTTTTGGTCGGCGGGACAATGGAGTGCTGGGGTTCGAACCTTCTCGGCGTCAACCCCGATCCGACGGTCAGTGTGATCCCTCCGACGGTGGTGGCAGGCGTTTCGAACGCGGTCGCGCTGGCCGTGGGCGGAAGCTTCGCGTGTGCCCTGTTGGCAGACAGTACCGTCACCTGCTGGGGGACCGGTCCGCTCGGTCAGCCCGGGATAAATGCCGCGTCTTCCTCGACGACGCCGGTCCCCGTCGGCGGACTGTCGGGCGTGGTCGCGATCGCCGCCGGTTACTTCCACGTCTGCGCCCTGCTCGACAGCGGAACGGTCGGCTGTTGGGGAATCAACTCCACTGGTGCGCTGGGGGACGGCACCCTCACCGATTCTCCGACGCCGGTGATGGCCGATGGTGTGACCGGCGCCGTGGCGATCGCCGCCGCCGGCTTTTACAGTTTCGCCGTCCTCAGCGACGGGACGGTCAAGCAGTGGGGAATGGACCTCAACGTGCTCGAGCCCGTCGTCGTACCTGGGCTATCGAACGCTTTATCGATCAGCGCGACCTCGACCTCGGCGTGTGTCGTCGTCGCTGGGGGCCGTATCGAGTGCTGGGGCGACGACAGCTCGGGCCAGCTCGGGACCGGGATCATCGGCGGAGGACCGCCGACGACGACGCCGGTGACGGTCGTGACCGGTCGCTAGCGTCGTCCGTCCGACAACCTCGGGCACATGACCCGTTCGCACACGTTTCCGAGCAGCTGCTGGTGGGGTTGCAGGGACGCGTGACAAGATCACTCGAGGTCCGTCAATAACAGCAGTGACCTCCAATTTGTCGGCCGCCATCGTCGGAAGCGTTCGGTCTGGCGCCAGGGCACGTAGCGTCATTCGAGGCCGGGGGCTGTCGATGGCGCGTGGGGTCGTTCTCGCTCTCGGGCTGATACCGGCCGCGGCGCATCCGGCCACCCTGCTGACGGTGGACCTCTCGACCACCGTCAGACCGGTGAGTCACGTGGCCAGCGGCTCCCTCTACGGCGCGCTGGAGACCCAGCCGGCTGACGTCAACGGGCTCATCGCTCCGCTGCACCCGAACGTCTTCAACAATCCCGCTGCCGACGTCCAGCAGCCGATCGGCGACGCCATCGTGGTGGCGGGGCGGGTCGCCCCGCTCGGCGCGCGGGTGAGCATTCGCCTGGCGGACTGGTTCCCGAGCTGGCCGTACGCATTCACCAACATGACCGACTGGTTCAACAAGCTTGGTCAGACCGTGTCGCGGCGGAAGTCGGCCAACCTGACCAACATCTACGCCTACGAGATCTGGAACGAGCCCGACGGAACCTGGAAGAGCACCAGCCTGGCGTTCAACGACTTCTGGCAGCAGACCTACGCCCAGCTGCGCCAGCTCGATCCCACCATCAAGATCACCGGTCCCTCCACGTCGTATTACAACCAGTCGTTCATCCAGAGCTTGCTGTCGTACTGCAAGACCAACAACTGCCTGCCGGACATCGTCGGCTGGCACGAGCTGAGCGGCGGCAACGTGACCGGGAACATCCAGGCCTACCGGAGCCTCGAGAAGCAGCTCGGGATCGGCCCGCTGCCCATCACCATCAACGAATACAGCGGAGCCGCCGATCTCACCGTCGAGGGGCAGCCGGGCGCGTCGGCGTCGCTGATCGCCAAGTTCGAGCGGCTGGGCGTCGACAGCGCCTGCATCTCGTTCTGGGACGTGGGCCATCCCGGACGGCTCGGGAGCCTGCTCGCCACCAACACCGACGCCAACGGCGGGTGGTGGTTCTACAAATGGTACGGCGACATGGCGGGGAACATGGTGTCGACGACGCCGGCCACCCCCTCGAACAGCGCGGACCTGGACGGCTTCGCCAACCTGGACGGCAGCGGCAAGAGCGCCAGCGTCCTGTTCGGCGGCGTCAACGACGGCTCGGTCCAGGTGGTCATCAAGGGTTTCGCCGCAAGCGCCATCTTCGGTTCGACCGTGCACGTGGTCGTCGAGCACACGCCGTTCGTGAGTCGAACGACGGTCGTCAAGGCGACCGACGTGGTGTCGACCGCGGACGTCGCCGTCGCCAACGACCAGATCACGGTGTCGGTCGCCAATACCAACAACAGCGACGGCTATCGAATCAGCCTGACGCCGGTCGGGGGCGGTGCGGGCGGCAGCGGTGGAGCAGCGGGCGGCAATGGTGCTGGTGGAAAAGGGGGCGCCGGTGGCTCGCCACAATCGACCGGCTCAGGCGGCTCGGGCGGTGCGGCGGGCCACAACGGGACGGGTGGCCGCTCCAGCCCCGGGACCGGCGGCAGCCCCGGGACCGGCGGCAGCGCCGGCATGAGCGGCACCGGCGCACAGACGGGGACCGGCGGCTCGCCTTCGGGCGCCGGCGGCGCCGGTGGGACGCCGGGTTCGGGCGGAAGCGGCGTCGCCGGTCACGTCGGCGGGGAAGGCGGCGTCGGGGCCGGAACGGGCGGCGCAAACGGCGAGGGTGGAACCTCGTCCACGTCGAGCGGCGACGGCGCGTCGGGTTGCTCGTGCGCCGTGGGTGAGGCGCCTTCGTGGGCGACGACGCTGAACCTCGCCATCGCCGTCGGCCTCCTGGCGGGCTTGTGCTTCCGGCGCCGCAGGCGCGCTCGGTAGCCAAATCCACTCGCCGCGGCCGTCAGCGGCGTGGGCGAAAAATCCGACTCGTTTTTCTTCTCAACATTGAGCGGCCCCGAAGCAGTTGAGGGGGTGAAGACAACCGACGAATCCTCGAGCAGTGAATCACGCACGGGCGGGACGACTTCGACGCGCCAGCGCATTTTGCTCCGACACGGGGCCATGCTCGTCCTGTCGGTGGCGCTTCTGAACGCCTGCTCCGACGGGAGTGGGGGCGGAGAGACCACCGGAAGCGGAGGCAGCGGCACCGGAGGCAGTGCCTCCGGCGGGCGCTCGGGGACCGGCGGGGGTGGACCGGGGACGGGTGGCGCGGCCTCGGGCGGTGTTTCGGGGACCGGTGGCCTCGGCGCGGGGGGCACCGGCGGCAACAGCGGATCCGGCGGTCAGATCGGCGCGACTGGCGGTGGCAACGGAAGCGGTGGCGTGACGGGCTCTGGAGGCGTCGGGACCGGAGGTCAGGCGGGCAAGGGGACGGGCGGAGCAGCCGGGGCCACCTCTGGGTCCGGTGGCACCGGGGGCGGCGGCGGTTCCACGTCCACGGCGGCCGGTCTCGTGAACACCTACGACGGCGCGCGCTCGACCACGGTCAGCTTCGACTCCGCCTGGAAGTTCCATGCGGGCGATGTGACAGGCGCGCAGGCCACGACCTACGACGATTCGTCCTGGACCGCACTGAACGTCCCTCATGACTGGAGCATCGCCTTGCCGTTCACGCAGAATTCGCCGGCAGGTGGTGGCGGCGGGTACCTCAACGGCGGCGTCGGGTGGTATCGAAAGACCTTCACGTTGCCCGCCTCGGGCTCGGGGCAAAAGATCTTCGTCCAGTTCGACGGCGTCTACATGGACAGCACGGTCTATCTGAACGGGACCCAGGTCGGCGCCCGTCCCTACGGGTTCTCCTCCTTCGAGTGTGACCTGACGGCGAGCGCCAAGCTCGGCGCGTCGAACGTGCTGGCCGTCAGGGTCAACAACCAGCAGCCGAGCAGCCGCTGGTACTCGGGGAGCGGGATCTACCGCCACACCTGGTTGAAGACGGTGAACCCGGTCCGCGTCGCCTACACCGGCACGGCGGTGACGACGCCGACGGTCTCGAGCTCCAGCGCCACCGTGAACATCGCGGTGACCGTGCAGAACGACGGGAGCAGCGACCAATCGGTCACGCTGGCGAGCACGGTGGGCGACGGCAACGGAGCCGGGGTCGGCGCGGCGACCTCGCCGGCCACCACCGTCTCCGCCGGCAAGACCGCCACGGTGACGCAGACGGTGATGGTGTCCAATCCCAAGCTGTGGTCGGTGTCGTCGCCCAACATGTACTCGGTGATCACCACGGTATCGGTGGGCGGCAGCGTCGTCGACACCTATACGACGCCGTTCGGGATCCGGACCTTCGCGTTCAGCAACACCAACGGTTTCACGCTGAACGGCGCCGCGGTGAAGCTCAACGGCACCTGCAACCACCACGACATGGGCCCGCTCGGCGCCGCCGTCAACAACCGCGGCATCGAGAAGCACCTGCAGATGCTCAAGAGCATGGGCGTCAACGCCCTGCGCACGTCCCACAACCCGCCCGCGCCGGAGCTGCTGGACATGGCGGATCGGATGGGCTTCCTGGTGATGGACGAGGCCTTCGACTGCTGGGACCAGGCCAAGAACACCTACGACTACGCCCGCTTCTTCAGCAAGTGGTCGACGATCGACATCGGCGACATGGTGGCGCGCGACCGCAACCACCCCGGGATCATCATCTGGAGCATCGGCAACGAGATCCAGGACAACAACAACACCACCATCGCGGCCTCCCTCATCGCGGCCGTCAAGGCCAAGGACAGCACGCGGGCGATCGGCCAGGCCAACGCCAGCGCCGCCCCCGGCGCGGCCGTGGCGGCGATGGAGGACGTCGTCGGGCTCAACTACGCGCCGTACAGCTACGACTCCACCCATTCGAGCAACCCGAGCTGGAAGCTCTTCGCCAGCGAGTCGTCGTCCGCGGTCCGGAGCCGCGGCGTCTACAAGACGCCGGTGACCACGAACATCCTGAGCGGGAGCGACAACCAGTGCTCGTCGTACGACAACAGCGTCGTCTCCTGGGGCACCAGCGCGGAGGGGTCGTGGTCCAGCGTCAACACGCGCGCCTACATCGCCGGCGAGTTCATCTGGACCGGCTGGGATTACATCGGCGAGCCGACCCCCTACGGGTGGCCGTCCAAGAGCTCGTACTTCGGGGCCATCGACACCGCGGGCTTCCCCAAGGACATCTTCTACTTCTATCAGAGCAAGTGGGGCGCCGCGGGACCGACGATGGTCCACATCGTGCCGATGGACTGGACCAGCTGGACGGCCGGACAGTCGGTCACCGTGTGGGCCTACACCAATGCGGACAGCGTCGAGCTCTTCCTCAACGGCACCTCGCTGGGCTCGAAGACGATGAACGCCACGACCGCGCACCTGCAGTGGTCGGTCCCGTTCGCGACCGGCACGCTGGAGGCGAAGGCGACCAAGGGCGGTACCGTCGTCGCGACCGACACGGTGAAGACGGCGGGCGCGGCGGCAAAGCTGGTGCTCACCCCCGACCGCGCCACCATCACGGCGGACGGACGCGATCTCTCTTACGTCGAGGTGGACATCGACGACGCGCAGGGCGTCGTCGCTCCCAAGGCCAACAACACCATCGCGGTCTCCGTCAGCGGTCCGGGAACCCTGGTCGGTCTCGACGCCGGCGACTCGACGAACCACGACTCGTACAAGGGCACGTCCCACGCCGCCTTCAGCGGCAAGCTGATGGCCATCATCCAGTCCACCACGACAGCCGGGACCGTGACCGTGACCGCCACCTCCGGCACGACCCTGACCTCCGGCTCGACCAGCATCACGACGCAAGCGCCTTGATGGCAGCGGGCGTCGTCTTCCCTTCGATTCGGGACTCGCGAAAAAAAATGGAAAAATGCTAGGGTAGAACACCGCACAGGCGGAGCGACCGCGGGTCGACCTCAGCGGTGGAGATCGTCATGCAACACGATGGGCCTCGCCAGGGAGTGCTGACTCAGGAACCTTCGGCCGTGGAGCCCTTCGTCAAGGCGTTCGACGCTGAGCTCGACTACCTGTTCGCATCGTTGCGGCGCCTCGGTGCCCGCGCAGAGGAAGTGGAGGACCTGGCGCACCAGGTCTTCCTTGGTCTGCTTCGAAGCAGACCGAAGCTCGATCGGCGACGCTCCTTTCAGCTCCGCCTGTTCGGCCTCGCCGTCCAGGTCATCGTGAGACATCGCCGCCGCCTCCCAAGGAAACTGGCGGACTCCAACGAATCCCTTCCGCTGAGACTGGCGGTCTTGGATCGCGTTCCGCTGAAGCGTCGTGCTGTGCTGGTTCTGCACGAGCTGGATCAGGTCTCACTGGAGGAAATTGCAGGCAGCCTTTCGATGACCCGGTTCGGCGTCGCCGTGAGGCTGCGCAGGGCCCAGCGGGAGATCGAGGCTGCGGTTCGTCAGCTGGCGGGGGACTGGCAGGCAGGCCGATTCGGGCATCCTGACCTTCTTCTCGCGACGTTGGGGATTCGCAACAAGGATTTCCCAGAGAACCCCGCGGCCCGGCGCGGAGCCGGTCTCGAGACGGCCACGAACGAATCGCCGTCCGACTCAGTCGGCGAGGTCCTCAAGCTCCAAGACGACATCTTCCTCCTGGAGATGGTGATGGACGATTTCCCCGAGACCATCTATTTCAAGGATCGGAAGAGCCGTTTTACGCACATCAACCGGTACGCTGCGGCCCACTACGGGATCGCCAACCCAACGCTCGCGGTTGGTCGTACCGACTTTGACTTCTTCACCGACGAGCACGCCTCGCAGGCGCTCCGGGAGGAGCAGGAGATCATCCGGACCGGACGTCCACTCATGAGCATCGAGGAGCGGGAGACGCTTCCAGACGGGAAGCTTCGCTGGGTTTGGACGACGAAGCTTCCGCTGCACGATCGCGCGGGTGATGTCGTAGGGACCTTCGGACTGTCGCGCGACATTGGCGGACGAAAGGCAGGCTGACCGGCGTCTCCATCGTCGCGCCGAGGGCGTGGCGCTGATGGTCGTCAGGGGTTAGAGGGCGTTGCCCAGCTGTTGGGCGCCGCCAGACCGTTTTTGACGCCGGTCATGATCCCACTGACGATCGCCGATTGGGTTTGAGCGCCGCTGGTGCGGTCGAAGATCGCGAACGAGCTCGTGCCGGAGCCCCCGTTGTCCCACCAGACTGGAACGAGGCCCGCAGTCGTCGTGTCTTGGGCGTAGGCCAGCGCGTGCGCCGCCCTGTTTGCCGTCGCCTGGGCCGCCATGGAGCCCCATTCGCCGATGATGACGACCTGGGTCGGCAGCCAGACCCGGATCTGCTGGGCGATCGAATTCTGCATGCTGGTGTAGTCCGATGCGCTCCCCCAGGCGTCAGGCGTCGTGCTCAGACCGAAATTCGTCGGGTAGTAGGTGTGAAGCGAGATCACGAGGTTGGGGTCGTTGATGAAGCTCACCTTTTGCATCGCCTGGATGCCCGACTGGATGGGGCTGGCGCCGACCGGCTGGATCATGACGATCCGCGTGGCGTTGCCTCCGCCCGTGGCTCGAATCGCCTTGAAGCAGGCTTCGAGGTACATGTTCAGATCCGTTTGTGCCTGCGACGTGTTGCCGCCGCCGGCCTCGTTCGGCTCATTGAAACACTCGAACATCAGGCGGCTGTCGAACGACTGGAAGGCCGCCGCGATCTGCGTCCACACCGCCGTCACCTCGGCAGCCACGCTCTGCGCTGCCGAGGTCGCCGAGGGAAAGCTGACCCATCCTCCGTTGCCGTCCGCCTCGTGGTGGGTGTTGACGAAGACGTACATGCCGGCGTCGACGGCCCATTGTGCCGTCTGCGCGACCTTCGCCATCCAGGCGGAATCAATCGTGTAGGACGGTGCGGCGCCGATGTGGTCGGTCCAGGTCACGGGGAGCCTCAACGTCTTGAACCCCGCGGCGTGCACCGCGTTCATCAGCGTTTGAGACGGCGTGGGATTGCCGTAACTCGTCTCGTTCGGAGCGGCGTCAAAGGAATTGCCCAGATTCCAGCCGGGCGACATGAGCTGGACCGCTTGCTGAGGCGTGAGCTGGCCGGACCCGCCGGTGTTGGAGCTGCCGCCGGATCCGGTGGTCCCGCCGCGGCCCTGGCCGCCGCCCGCGCCGGTCACCCCGCCCGTGGCGGTCATTCCACCCGTGGCGGCCGCACCGCCGCTGCCCACGGCGCCGCCGGTTGCGGAATGCCCTCCGGCGCCGCCAGTCGCGGTCGTGCCGCCGGTTCCGACGCTGCCGCCGGTCGCGGTCGCGCCGCCGGTTCCGAAGCTACCGCCGCCGGCCGTCGTGCCACCGGCGCCACCTGTGCCCGAGCCTCCCGTCCCTACGCCGGCGCCGCCTCTCCCCGACGCGGTGCCACCGCCTCCACCTCGCCCCGCCACCGCCCCCTGGCCACCGCTGGCGGTCGCGCCCGCGCCCCCCGTCGATCCCAGGTCGCCTCCGCCGGTCGAACCGCACCCCGAACCCGCCGTCGTGAGGACTCCGGCGCTCAAGAACAAGACCGCACGGAATCGACGCATCACCCAAGCTGTCCTGACCTCAGCATCTGTTCATGCGATTCGTGCGGGGAGGGAACTTTGACGCGTGCGACCACGGGCGGGCTCCGGGGACCAGCGCCGCGTCCTTGGTCGGCCCATCGAGATCTTCAGTACTGCACAAGGGAGGCCCTCGAAGCAGTAGCGAGAGGTGACCACTCACAGAATCGAACCTGGCCGAAAGTCACAGGCGTTCGTGCGACGGTTTCCCCGGTTGCTCGTCGTCGGCGTCTGCCTCTCGGCGGCCTGCGGCTCCTCGTCACCGGGGAACGGCGGATCGGGCGGCAGCGCGGCCGAGGGCGGTGAAACCGGATCTGGTGGAGCGGTCGGCTCGGGCGGACGGACGGGCGCGGGGGGCGGGCCCAGCGGCTCTGGCGGCGCGCCGGCGACGGACGGCGGGGCGGGCCACGGCAGTGGGGGAGTGACTTCGAGCGGTGGGAGCACCGGCAGTGGAGGAGCCAGCGGCGGGCACGCCGGAGGCGGGGGAACGACCGCGAGCGGTGGGAGCCCCGGCAGCGGCGGGGCGGCCGGCGGGCACGGCGGAGGCGGGGGAACGACCGCGAGCGGTGGAAGCACCGGCAGCGGGGGAGCCGGCGGAGGCGCCGTCGCAAACGGAACGATCTACGTGGCCCCGAGCGGCAACGACTCGAATCCAGGCACCATGGCTCAGCCGCTCCGAACCGTGGGCAAGGCACAGTCTCTCGTGCGCGCGATGACCGCCGGCATGACCGGCGACCTCACGGTGTATCTGCGTGGAGGCACGTATCCCCAGGCGAGCACGCTGACGTTCTCCAACGCCGACTCGGGGCGGAACGGCTTTTACGTCAAGTACCTGGCCTACCCCGGCGAGCAGCCGCTCATCACGGGGGGACAGCCGGTCACCGGTTGGACGCTCTCCAGTGCAGGCAGCAAGATCTATACGGTCAGCGGGATCACCACGCCGTTCCGGCAACTTTACGTCAACGGGGTGAAGGCGATCCGGGCCCGAAGCCCGAACCTCGGGTCGAACGGCGCTCTCGCCTTCAATCGGTTGACCGGCGCCGACAACACTGCTCAGAACATCCAGGTTGCGAGCTCCGAAGTCTCGAGCTGGAACAATTTCACCAAGGTCGAGATGCACATCATGACCGGCTGGGGGGACAGCACCGTGCGCCTCGCGTCGTCCACGACGTCCGGCAACACGGCCACGCTCAAGATCCAGAGCCCGGAGAGCACGATCCTCTTCCCCCGGCCGTTCCCGCATCTGGGCGGGCAGTTCGGGGGGTTCACCAAGCACTGCTACTACTTCGAGAACGCGCTCGAATTTCTCGACCAGCCCGGGGAGTGGTATCTCGACGAGAGCAAGGGCGTCCTCTCGTACATGCCTCGCACGGGCGAGGACATGACCAAGGCGACGGTGGTGGCTCCGATGGTCGAGACGATGGTGAGCATCGCCGGCGCGAGCACCACCAACCAGGCCGGTTATCTCTGGTTCCAGGGGATCACCTTCGCGCACTCGACGTACATGCGCCCCAGCCAGTCCGGCTTCCTCGACGGGCAAGCGGGCCAGTACAACCTGACGGCCACCACCGACAACAAGCAGACGGTCGGACGGCCGGCCGCCGGGGTCAGCGTGATGAACGCCAATCACATTCACTTCGAGCGGAACATCTTCACTCAGATGGGCGCCACCGGGCTGGACTTCATCTCGGGGACGCACGACGACATGATCATCGGCAACGTGGTCACCGACATCGCCGGCAACGGCATCTCGATCGGGAAGTTCACCGCCGGCGACACGACCGAATACCACGTCCCGTACAACCCGACCGACAAGAACGAGATCTGCACCAGCGACACCATCAAGGACAACTACATCCACAACGTCACCACCGAATTCCAGGGCGGTACCGGCATCGCCGCCGGATATCCCAAGCAGCTCGACATCGAGCACAACGAGATCGCGTACACGAACTACACCGGTGTCTCGGTCGGCTACGGGTGGACGAGCACCGTGAACGCGATGAGCAACAACTACATCAACTACAACAACATTCACCACGTCACCCAGATCATGGCCGACGGCGCGGCGCTCTACACCCTGTCCAACCAGCAGCCCGCGTCGCAGATGGAATACAACTACATTCACGACTATCAGACGAGCCAGTGGGCAGACTACGGGGACCAGGGCATCTACCTCGATGAGCAGACCAGCGGTTACACCATCGCCCACAACGCCATGGTCAACGCCCCGACGAACGTGGCGCAGAACAATACCGGTACGAATACCGTCACGGACAATCCGGCCAGCAACTCGTCGTCAGTCATCTCGACGGCCGGGATCGAGGCTTCCTATGCAGACATCAAGAACACGGCGATCCCTCTCCCCAGCTTCTAGCTGGAGCGGTCAATGAGATCTCCACCGTCCGCAACGATCGTCTGCCTGGCAATAGGGTCGGCCTTGTCTCTCGGCTTGTGCGAAGTCGCCCGCGCCCAGACGACCACCAAGACCTTCATCGACTACTTCCAACCGACCCCGGTCACCTGTCCGCTCACCACGAACGCGTGGGGCTGCACCGCGACGGGCTCCACGCCGTCCAACTGCAGCGCGGGCATGGGGGTGGTTCCGCGCGACACCTGCAACGGGATCGAGAGCGCCACGAATCCGCCCGGGAATTACTACTGGGACGGCACGATCATCCTCGCTCCCGACGGCACCTATCATTTGTTCGCCGACCGATGGGCCGGCTCCGGCGGGTTCAACCCGGGCTGGCAGGGCTCCGATCCCATTCACGCCGTGGGCGGCGCGAACCCCCTCGGCCCCTACACCGACAAAGGGTACGCCTACAGCGACGGGAGCTTCGGCAGCGACTCGCACCACGGCCACAACAGCGAGGTGGTCACCCTGCTGAACGGAACCTACGGCATGGTCGTCAGCGAGGTCGTGCCGTTCACGATCTTCACCGCGAGCTCCCTCGATGGGCCCTGGACGCCGTGCTCCGGCTC
The DNA here is from genome assembly GCA_963819375.1 of uncultured Pseudomonadota bacterium. Taxonomy (GTDB): domain Bacteria; phylum Myxococcota_A; class Polyangia; order Fen-1088; family Fen-1088; genus JADGRB01. The sequence continues at coordinate 643,133 of CAWFVU010000004.1, forward strand.
TCCCGGATCCGGGTTGAGCGTTCCTTCCGGATTCGGCGGCAACACCAACTACGCCTCCAACGTCAGCCTGGTGGTGCGCCCGGACGGCAACTTCGAGATCATTCAGCGTCACGGGCTCATCGCGCTCAGCACCAGCGGAATCTGTGGTCCCTACAAGGCGCAACAGCCCACCAACACCTATCCGTCATCGGAGACCATCCCCTCCCAATACAGTGCGAGCATCTACCCGAACAGACAGAAACACCTCGACGCGATGGGACCGTCGACGGTCGAGTCCACCTACAGCCTCGCCGAGGATCCGGTGATCTGGTTCAGCGGCGGGCAATACCACGTCCTTTACGACTATCCGGACGATCGCGTCGGCTATCACCTCTCGTCTGCCGACGGCATCCACAACTGGACCGACCAGGGCCTGGCCTACGACCCGAGGGATGCGAAGCAAATTTTCAGCTACACGGACGGTACGGTCGACCACTGGTACAAGATGGAGCGGCCCGGTGTTCTGGTCGAGAACGGACACGTCACGCACGTGACGTTCGCGGTCAGCGACGTGGACAAGAACAATCAGATCCCGGCGGGCTCCAACCACGGCAGCAAGGTCATCGTCATCCCCTTCGATGGGGTCACCCTCGACTCCGACACGGGCGCGGGCGGGGGTGGCGGCGCCAACGGCACGGGTGGAGGTAGCGGCACCGGTGGGACGGGCGGAAAAGGTGGAGCGGCAGGGGCCGGCGGAAAGAGCGGAACGGGCGGCGCCGGCGGAAGTGCTGGTCGCGAGGGCGGGACGGGCGGCGGCGGCTCCGGTGGTGCATCAGGCGCCGGCGGTCGCTCGGCGGGCGCGGGCGGCTCGACGGTGGCGTCTGGCGGTGCGAGCGGCTCTGGTGGCGCGGGCACTGGCGGCGCAACGACCGGCAGCGGAGGCGTCACCGGCAGCGGCGGCACGTCTGCGGGGTCAGGCGGACACGGCGCCGGCGGCCAGGCAAGCGGCAGCGGCGGGAACGGCAGCGGCGGACAAGGGGATTCCGGGTCGGGCGGCTCGACTCCCACCCCCTCCACCGACGGGTCGTCAGGCTGCTCGTGCGCGACGCAGGGAAGCGCGCCGGCCGGCTCGGATGGATGGGCCCTGGCACTTGGACTGATCGTCTTCTGCCTGGTTCGCCGGCGGCGCTCCGCGAACGGGGCACCGGGGGTTGAAACTGGACTGAAGCGCGGTCACGCCCCCGGCGGTATAAGTTGAGCGCTCCGTCACCCTAGCGTTTGTCGACCCGGCCGTTCTCGTTACTCTTAAAAAGCAGGAGATCCATCGTGACCTATCGGTTCCAACCCCTTCGATCCGTGGCGCCTTTCACGCGAGGCCTGACTTTGGCGACACTGGTCGTGGGTGTGCTCGCCCCGCGCGCGGCATCCGCCGTGCAGAGCGCCGAGCTCTACCGGACCGACGCTTATTTCTACGGCCGCTTCGAAGCGCGCCTCCAATTCGCCCCCGGCGAAGGGGTCGTCAGCTCGTTCTTTCTTTGGAAGGATGGATCGTCGTCGACGACGTCCTGGAACGAGCTCGACTTCGAGAAGATCAACGCCGCCTGTCGCCTGCAGACCAACATCTGGACGGGGACGGGCACCCAGAGCTCGGAGATCGATACCCCGGCGTTCAACATCTGCGCCGGGTACCACACCTACGCCTTCGAGTGGACGCCGGACTACATCGCCTGGTTCATAGACGGCGCTCAGATCCGGAAGGTGACGGGCGCCAGCGTGGCCGAGTACACGCAGAACGCGTCTGCCGGGATGGCGATGCACTTCAACGTTTGGGTCGGGAACTCGAACTTCGGCGGCACCCTCGATCCCTCCATCCTGCCCGTGAACGAATACCTGAGCTGGGCCCAGTACTCGTCCTACGCCAACGGCGCGTTCCAGCTCCAATGGCGTGAGGAGTTCGACGGCGCGACCATGCCGACCGGCTGGGCCGCAGGGAACTGGGCGTCGGCGTACAACCTCTCGACGCACAATCCGGCCAACGTGACCTTCGCGAGCGGGATCGCCGTTCTGTCGATGACCGCCGACGGTGCGACCGGCTACTCAGGAGCTCCCCCCGCGGACTCCTCCGACGGCGGCGTGACCTACAACGACGGCGGCGGAACAGGCGGCGGTGGCGGCAATGCAGGATCGCCCGGGCAAGCGGGAGCCGGTAGCGGCTGCTCGTGCGACGCCAGCTTGGCCAGAAGCGGCCGGCCGGCGGCCGCGCTGCTGTTGCTCGCAGCGATGGTGGGCACCGGCCGCCGCCGACGGAGACGCCGGGCACCTCGCGATCTGGCGTGACGAGCCGGCATGGCTGCTCGACCGGGAGGACTTCATCGCCTGCCGGAGGGAGCAGCGGCGGCGCGTCGCTCGTTATTTTGTCGTCACCGTTGCCGTCGTGAAAGTGATGCTCCCAGCGCCGCCTCCGCCCACTTCCACGAGAATCTTGGCCTCCTCCATTTTTCCGAGCGTCAGACCCAAACTGGCCCACTCTTTATAGTGCTCGGTAATGGATATGTGTCCGCACTGGCGAGCGGTCTGCCGGATACTGTAGAACTGCGGAAACGTGGCGTTGGCGCCCGTGACGGACGGCTGGTTCACCTGCGTGTGCTGATAGACGTCGTACGTACCTCCGTCGATCGTGAAGGTGCCCGTCTTGGTGCCACCATCGGCGGTGGGCGGCGAGCCATACCAGTCCTCGACGATGTAGTACTCGACGATCGGGTTCACCGACCATCCGTAGATCCCGATGAATGAGTAGCCGGCGCTTCCCGACTTGGTGTGCGCGAAGTCGGCCGAAACGGTTCCCAGCTGGTCGAAGGTCTGGGTCGAGCTCCATGTCAGGCCGACGCGGGACAGAAAATCGTCAGGATTGTTCCAGGTGGCGCTGAACTTGGCGTCGACGCCGGCGACGGTCATGGATCCCGATCCTCCGCTGAACCACAGTTGATAAGAGTAGCCGTTGCCTGCGTTGCCAACGCTGTTCGCGCTGTATTGCTGACCGCCGCTCCAGGGAGCACCCGGCGTGCAGGCGCTTGCCGTGCCGCCCGTCCCCGTGTTGCCACCGCTGTTGGTGCCGCCGCTTCCGGGATTGCCGCCCGTTCCAGATTGACCGCTTTTTCCAGACGTCCCTGCGGCGCCCGATCCTCCCCGGCCACCGGAAGCGCCGCCGGAGCCGCCCGTCCCGGTCGATCCCCCAGACGCGGTCGAGCCGCCCGCACCGGAGCCAGCACGACCCCCGGTCGATCCACTGCTGCCACTGCTGCCACTGCTGCCGTTGCCGCCGCTGCCGCCCGAACCCGCCGCGCCTGCGCTGGAACCATCGGCCCGACCACCGGATGCGGATGTTCCCATGCCGTCAAAACCGCCGGTACCGGTCGCGCCCGACGAGCCTCCGCCCTGGCCACCAGCACCGCCATTGTCGGACGTCGGCGTGGCGCAGCTCCAGAGCAGCGCGACGATCGGGAGAGCCGCAAGCCATCCCGATCGATCGGGTCTCGGCGCCGGGGGTCCTTCGTAATCAGCCGTCATTTGCCCGAGCTATAGCCCTCGGGGTCGAGAGTGTCTTCGCAGTTTGTGGCTGCGGACATGGAACGTCGCGCTGCGACGCCTCATGGACAGGGGGACGTCGTTTTCCGAACAGAATCCTCCAGGGTACGACAATTGTCGGTATGCCAACCCGCTGCCAGGCGCGCGCCGTCCTCGGTCCGTCTTCGAGCGATCGGCCAAATACCAACCCGGCGCGCACAGAGTCCCTGCCCTTGTATTCCCTGCACCGGGGCATTTCGGTTGGGCTCACTCTCTCGTGTTTCCTTCTCGTGGCCGCCTGCAGCTCCGGTGAATCGGCGTCGCACGACGGCGGCGACGGAACCACGGGCGGATCCGCCGGCGGTGGACACGGGGGAACGTCCGGGCGCGGAGGCGGGGCCGGGGACGCCGGTGGGACGAGCGGCCTCGCGGCGGCGAATGGCAGCGGCGAAGCAGGCCACGGCGCGGGAGGGCAAGCCGGCGGGACACTCGGACCTGGCGGTTCCGGCGGCAGGGTGACCGGCCAAGCCGCCCGCCATTCGCTCTGCCGATGGAGTTTCCTCTCCGTCAAATCGCCGTTACCCTGCTGCGCGAGGAGTCTTCGTGACCAACCGTCCCCGCCACCTTCCCACGCGTAGAACGTTCCTTGGTGCCGCGGCCGCCACCGCGCTGACGCCCGCCGCGTGCGTGACACCCCGCGCGGGCGCCGGGCCCCAGCCGTCGCCGGGCGACATCGTCGCACGCAAGGCCGGTGTCCCGGCGCCCGACGTCGAGGCGCTGCTCGCGCGGATGACGCTCGATGAAAAGATCGGGCAGATGACCCAGGCCGACAAGACCGCGCTGCCCGACGGGAGCGAGGTGGGCGAGCTCTTCATCGGCTCCGTGCTGTCGGGGGGCAACTCGCTCCCCAAACCGAACAATCCGGCCACCTGGGCCGAGATGTGCGACCGCTTCCAGGGCCAGGCGCTGGCGACCCGGCTCGGGATCCCGATCTTCTACGGGGTCGACGCCGTCCACGGAGACGGTGACGTCAAGGGCGCCGTGCTCTTCCCCCATCAGATCGGTCTCGGCGCCACGCGCAACCCCGAGCTCTGCCGGCAGGCGGCGCGCGTGACCGCCCGCGAGGTCGCCGGCAGCGGCGCGCGCTGGACCTTCGCCCCCTGCGTCGCGGTCGCCCGCGACGAACGCTGGGGGCGCACCTATGAGAGTTATGGCGAATCGCCCGAGCTGGCCGAGCTCCTGGGCCCAGCCGCCGTTCGGGGATATCAAGAAGCCCCGGCGTCCGACCCCGGCAGCGCCGTCCTGGCGACCGCCAAGCATTTCCTGGGTGATGGTGGCACCGACCGCGGCATAGATCAGGGGGACACGCGCGTCCCCCTCGAGGAGCTGCGCAGGATCCACCTTCCCGGCTACGTGGCGTGCCTCAAGGCGGGCGTGGGCAGCGTCATGGTTTCGTACTCGAGCTGGAACGACCAGCCGATGCACGGAAACAAGGCTCTCATCACCGGCCTCCTCAAAGACGAGCTGGGCTTCCAGGGGTTCGTCGTCACCGACTGGGCCGCCATCGACAAGATGGCCGACGACTACAAGCAGGATGTCGAGGTCGCCATCAACGCCGGAATCGACATGGTGATGGTGCCAATCAACTACCGTGATTTCGTCGCCGACCTCAAAGCGCTCGTCGCCGAGGGACGCGTGCCGATGGGCCGCATCGACGACGCCGTCCGCCGCATCTTGCGACAGAAGGTCCGGTTCAAGCTGTGGGAGCGGCCCTTCACCGACCGCGCCCTGACCGCCCAGATCGGCTCGCCCGCGCACCGGGCCGTCGCCCGCCAGGCGGTCCAGCAGAGCTTGGTCGTGCTGAAGAACGACAAGAACGTTTTGCCGCTCTCCGCAAGCGCGCGCGTGCACCTGTGCGGTGTCCGCGCCGATGACATCGGTGTTCAGTGTGGCGGTTGGTCGGTCGGCTGGAACGGTGGACGCGGCGCCATCACGCCGGGCACTACGATTCGCCAGGGGTTCGAGCAGGTCCTCGGCGCCGGGCGCGTGACCTTCTCGAAGGACGCCGCGGGCGCCGAGAGTGCCGACGTGGTGGTGGCCGTCGTGGGCGAGGATCCCTACGCCGAGGGGAGCGGCGATCGCGACCAGCTGGAGCTGTCGGCCGAGGATCGGGCGCTCATCGACGCGGCCAAGCGCCGCGGCAAGCCCTTGGTCGTGGTGGTGCTGTCGGGCCGGCCGCTGATCCTGGGCGATCTCGTCGACGGAGCGGCCGCGCTGGTGGCCGCCTGGCTGCCGGGAACGGAGGGCGCCGGGATCGCCGACGTGCTCGGCGGCGCCGTCAAGCCGACCGGCAAGCTCCCCTGCAGCTGGCCGCGAGACATGGCGCAGGTCCCGATCAACGTCGGCGACAGGTCGTATGCGCCGCTCTACCCGTACGGGTTCGGTCTCAGCTGGTGAGAGCCGAGGGAGCCTGACTGTCGTGCGAGGTCTCGCAACCACAGTGGCCGTTCTCAAGTCGTGCGCGCATCCCCAAACCCCTCGATGGCGGCCAACCGAGCCCGAAATTCGATGCGCGCGCCTCGCAAGCGCGAGGCGACCGTCCCCCGCGGGATGCCCAGCGCGTCGGCAACCTCTGCCATACTCATTTCTTCGAGCTCGTACAGCACGAAGGCCGCGCGCCAGGTCGCGTTCATCTGACCGATGACGCTGTTTAGAAGATCACGCGTCATCTTCTGATCGGTCAGTGCCTCGGGCGTGGCGAGGCGTTCGACCTGTTCGGCAGCCTGGTCAGAGTCCACCTCGCGTCGTCGAGAGGCCTTGCGCTTGGCGTGCGCCGCCAAGTTGACTGCGATCCGGAAGAGGAAGCTCTTCTCGGCGCCCGGCCGAATATCATCCAGCCGGCGTGTCGCCACGATGAAGGTTCGCTGAACCTCGTCATCGATCTCGGCGTGCGGCGTCCCCGCCCTTCGCAGCACCCGCGTCACGAAGGCGATATGCAAGTCGACGAGCGCCCGGACTCGGAGATCCGCAGGCGAGAGCAGCGGCCGCGAAGTGTGATTCACTCTGAGCGGAAATGATGACCAAACGCCCACCGGGCTGCCAATGGGCCGATCGGCCTATCCTCAAAACTGACTGAAGAAAGCCCAGACCGGATCGGGGGCCGAGCTCCAAGGCATGTGGCCGCCCGAGAACTCGCACCAGGTGACAGGGTAGCCGGGCATGCAGCCCTGGTACTGGACGCACGGGCTGGGGCCGACCGGCGTGGTCTGGCTCCCACAGCCATTCTTGGCGAGGAACTTGTCGCGGGCCGCCATGCCGTCGGCGATCGGGACCACCGTGTCGCTGTCGCCGTGGGCCATCCAGACGGCGATCGGGTGATTGTTGGTCGCCTTGCAGCCGCCGCTGTAACACGCGTCAGACATGGGGGCGATGGCGCGGAAGACGTCGCCCATCTCGGTGCCGATCTCGTCGGACATCATCCCGCCGTAGCTGAATCCGAGCGAAAAGATGCGCGCCTGGTCGACACACAGACTGGACTCGAACAGGGCGACCATGGCTTTCACGAACGCGATGTCCCCCCCGCCGGTGTTGGCCCAGCCCATGTTGAGCCCCTCGGGTGCCACGAAGATGGCTGACCCGGCCGACCGGCTCTGCTGCCCGTAGTACGGGCCGCCGATGATCGTTCCTGTCGCCACGTCGTTTGCGACGCCGCCCGACCAGTGGAACGCGAAGATCAGTCGGTAGGGATGGCTCGCGTCATATCCGCTCGGCAGAGCCAGGATGTATTCGCGCGTCGTGCCCGAGACGTCGATGCTGGCGCGGCCGCTTTGTAACGCGGTCGTGGTGCCGCAACCGGCGCTGGGCGAGACAGTGCCGCTGCCGGCCGCTCCAGTTGCCCCGCCGAGCGCGCCAGCTCCCCCGGTGGCCTTTGCGCCGCCGCCGGCGGTGCCGCCGGTCGCGGTCGTCCCGCCACGCCCACCCGTGGCTCCCGTGATGATGCCTCCCGTCCCGGGGGTGGCACCGCCGGTGCCGCTCGCCGCGCCGCCCGTGCCGCTGGGGACGCCGCCGGTTCCCGTGGCACCGCCGGTCCCGCTCGCCGTGCCGCCGGTGCCGCTCGCCATCCCTCCTGTGCCGCCGCCGCTGCTGCCCTGACTTCCACACCCGAACGGCGCCACCGCGCTCAGGCCCACAAACAGCGCAAACCTGAGCTGATGCGATTGCGTGATCGAAACAAACAGTCGTGCCATGGTTCGCTCCCGGCTAGGGGCCTAGAGGCCGGAATTACCGCCCCGGATCGCCCTTCCGAGGCGCTGGTCTGCGCTTGTGGCTGGTACGTTATGTCCGAGCGGTTGATGCCGCCAATAGGCCGATCGGCCCATGCGAGCCGGGGCCGGCGGACAGGACGGCGCCCAGTTATTGGAGCGCCATTGGCGCCGTGAATCAGGCGTGGGAGGATTTCAACGATGATTGCGCTCGCGCTCGGCCTTCTGTCGGTCACCGTGCCTTCCGATCCCGGGATCGTGACGCCGGTGTCGATCGTCGACGATCCTGTGGAGCTGCGAAGTGGCCTGAAGGCAAACGGGGTGAGGTTCGACGGCGTGTTCATCGCGACCGTCGAGGATGGCGAGAGGGCGCGACACGCGCTGCGGCCGTATTTGGAGTCCGCGATCGCGCGCGAGCGTGATCCGAGCCGGAAGACGGCGCTGCAGGGAATCCTGGAACACATCGGGTTCTACGACTGGCATTGCGGCGGCTTCATCGGGCGCGGCCGGCGAGCGCTGTTCTGCGTTTTCGACCGCGGAATACTCACGCGGACGCCAGGGAAATTCTTCCCGGCGATCGCCGACGGAGGTATCGGGGTATGTCGGTGCGTGTTTCGGTTGCGAGAGCGGCGAATCGAACATCTGGAATGGAACGGCGAGGCCTGACCGGGTGCACCGAAGTCCCGCTGCCCGGCTCAACAGAAGCGATGAGGTGCGGTCCGCGCTCACTCGAGCCGCTTTTCCCACTATCATGTTTTGCGATGGCTCCCGAGTCCCCGTCTCGCTTCCGCGCCCTCGCGGTGCTCGCGCTTACCAGCGCCCTCGTTGTCTCGTACGAAGTGCTGATGACGCGGCTGCTCAGCGTGGTCACGTGGTACGGCCTCGGCTTCTTCGTGCTCTCGCTGGCGATGCTTGGGCTCACGGCCGGCGCGCTCGATGCGCTGCGGGCACGCGCCGGGGGTGAGCCGCTCGGCACCTGGCTCGCCCGACGAGCGACCTTTCTCGCGATCTCGATCGTGCTCTCCCTGGGGGCCGTGCTCACGGTTCCGCTCCTCACCGACCCGAGCGGTTCGTCCCTGGTCGCGCTTCTCGAGGTCGCCGCGGCCTCGGCGCTGCCCATGGCCGCCGGCGGAAGCATCGTGACACGCCTCATGTCCGAGCTCGACGTCCCGATCGGACAGATCTACGCTGTCGATCTCGCGGGTGCGGCGGCAGGCGCGCTCGCGCCGCTCGCGTTGCTCGGTCCGCTCGACGCCCCGACGGCCCTCGTCCTTCTCGCCGCCATCGCCGCGGCGTGCGGCCTGCTCGTGGCGCCACGCGGGCAGCCCCGTTCCCTATCGATCATCGCGACCTTGGCCTTCGTCCTGGGCGTGATCGTCAACGCCAGCTCTCCGCTGGGCCTGGCCGTCACGTTCACCAAGGACCGGTTCGTGACGAACGATCCGGCCGCGTACTCCTTCAATCGATGGAACGCGCTGTCGAACGTCCGCGTCCACACGCCCGGCGACGTCCCGAAGAGCGCCGCGCTCTGGGCGGCCTCGACGAAGACGCCCGCGGGCACCGTGAAGACCGCGCTCGCGCGCATCGACGGCGAGGCCGGGACCGTCGTCTACTACTACCGCGACCTCTCCGAGCTCGACTTCCTCCGCTACGACGTCACGAATGTCGTCCACTGGCTGAGACCGGACGGACCCGCCTGCGTCATCGGCGTCGGCGGCGGCCGCGATCTCGGCATCGGCTCTGATCTTCGGCCACTCCACCGTGCTGGGCGTCGAGGTCAACCCGCTCTTCATCGAAATGCTCGACAAGTTGCGCGCCAGCTCGCCGCTCCTCGCGGACCCACGCGTCGAGGTCCTCGTGGGCGATGGGCGCAGCGTCCTCGCGCACCTGGCGCCGCGCTGCCGCACGCTCCAGGCCTCCTTGGTCGACACCTGGGCCGCGACGGGCGCCGGGGCGTTCGCCCACACCGAGGCCACGTTGTACACGCGCGAGGCGTGGGCCCAGTTTCTACGACGTGTCGAACCAGACGGCGTGTTGACGTTCTCGCGCTGGTACTCACCACGGGCGGCGAGCGAGACCTCGCGGTTGGCCTCGCTCGCCGTGGCGGCGCTGCTGGACCGGGGCATCGTCGAGCCGGCGAGGCACTTCGCGATCGTCACCTCGGGCCGCGTCGCGACGCTCGTGCTCTCGCCCGCGCCGCTCTCGCCGACCGACCTCGCGACACTGCACGGACGCGCCGAAGCGCTCGGCTTTCACGTCCTCGTGGCGCCCGACACGCTGCCCGAAGACGAGACCCTGCGCCGAATCGTCGCGACCCGGGAGGTCGCGCGGCTCGCCGACGCGGGGTTGCCGGTCAACTTCGACACCTCGCCCCCAGAAGATGATCGCCCCTTCTTCTTCCAACTCCTGTCGGCCCGGGCCTGGCTGCACCCGATGCGGCTGGTCAACGACACCTTCGGAAACTCCGTCGGCGGCGAGGGCGTCATTGGTGGCAACGTCCTGGCGACCTTTCAATTCCTTGAGACGCTCGCCGCCGTCGCGTTCATCGCGCTGTTCGTCCTCGGCCCGCCCCTCTGGCGCGCCGCGCGGCGCGAGGCGGCGCTGCCCGGTCCACGCGCTGCCGTCTATTTCTCCGCGCTCGGGGCCGGTTTCATGCTGACGGAAATGGCGCTCGTCCAGCGCTTGCACGTCGCGCTCGGCCACCCCACGTACGCTCTCGTCGTCGTCCTCGCCGGGCTCCTCGTCAGCACCGGCTTCGGCAGCGCGCTGTCGGCGCGCTTGATCCGCGGGCGGCGCGCCGTCTCCCTCACGGCGGCCGCAGTGGCCGTCGTGCTCGTGCTGCTCCCTCACGTCGCGATCCGTCCCCTCGCACACCTCACGGAGTCGTCCTCGCTCGGCTGGCGCGCGGTCTGGGCGGGCGCGCTCTCGGGGCTCGTCGGCTTCGGCCTCGGGATGCTCTTCCCCTCGGGCGTCCGTTATATCGCCCGCGACCACGGGGTTCCCCTCGCGCTCGCGCTCAACGGCACGGCGAGCGTGCTCGCCGGTGTGTTCGCGATCGTGGTCTCCGTCGCCTTTGGGATCTCCGCGACCTTCGCCCTCGCGGGGCTGATCTACCTCCTGGCCGCGTGGGCCGGTCCCCACCGCTGGCCGCCACCCCGAGTGTGAGGGCGCTGAGGACGACGACACCTCGAGACCACCGTGAATGAGGGCTCTGCTGGCAGGAACACAGCCTCGAGTCGCTCCAAATAGCTTGGCCGGCGATTCGTAGGCGGGACAGGGATTGAACCTGCGACCCGGGCCGTGTAAAGACCCCGCTCTACCACTGAGCTACCCGCCTGGGCGGGCGCCAGAATAACCCACCGGCGACGCATCACCCAGGGCGCTGGCGGTGTGAGAAGCCGGCCCCCCCGACCTCTCACACCGACTCAGGCCCATCCCGCCCGACCCCACCGAACGAGACCATCGTAGCTGAGGCATGTTTCGTTCTTCTTTCTTAGTCGCAAATCTTTTGTAAATTCCCCCCGACGAATGACGAAAAGCGCACTGGCCATCGGAAAACCACCCTACCGGGTCGGGCGCGCACGGCTGCAGAACGGGCTCAAGCTGGTCACGGTCGAGACGCCGCACCTGCACAGCGCCACTCTCTGCCTTTATGTGCGTGCTGGCTCACGTTACGAAAGGCCCGAGACGAACGGGATCTCTCACTTTCTGGAGCACATGCTGTTCCGGGGGTCGTCGCGCTACCCGTCGTCGTTCGCGCTGAACCTGGCGATCGAGGAGCTGGGCGGCACCCTCTACGCGGAGACCGGACGCGACTACTCGCTCTATCAGATCTCGCTGCACCCGCGGCAGCTTCAGCGCGGGATGGAGATCCTGGGCGACCTCTTCAGCGCGCCGGAGTTCAAGGACATCGATCTCGAGCGCCAGATCATCGTCGAGGAGATCCTCGAGGACCTCGACGACCGCGGGCGCAACGTGAACATCGACGACCAGTCGCGCAAGCAGGTCTGGGGCGAGCACCCGCTCGGGTTTCCGATCACCGGGCCGCTGAAGAACGTGCGTCGCTTCTCGACGCGCGACGTGCGCGGGCATTTCAAGCGCTTCTATGGCGCCGCGAACATGGTGCTCACCGTCGCCGGCCCGATCCGGCTGCGCACCGTCGAGCGCCAGAGCCGCGTCGCCTTCGCCGGCGTGCCGCGCGGCGAGCGGCGGATGCCGCGGGCGCCGCGTCCGCATGGGGTGGGGCCGCGCTTCCACGCCGTGCACAACGAGTCGGCGCAGACGCAGGTGCACATCCTGTTTCACGCGCTCCCCGAGACCGATCCCGACTACCTGGCGATGCGGGCGCTGGTGCGCGTGCTCGACGACGGGATGTCGACGCGGCTCCACTACCAGATCTGCGATCAGAAGGGGCTCGCCTATTCGATCGCCGGGTCGCTGCACTCGTACCACGACGCCGCGCTCCTGGAGATCGACGCCGCCTGCGCGCACGCCAAGCTGCCGGCGCTGGTCGGCGAGGCGCTGGGGATGCTGGGCCGGTTTCGCGAGGAGCTGGTCACCGAGGACGAGCTCGACAAGACCAAGCGGCGCTTCGTCGGTGACATCGAGGCCAGCTACGACGATCTCGACGGCCTGGCCGGCTGGTTCGGCGGCACCGAGCTCTTCATGCGGGCCGACCCGCAGGAGAAGCGGGCCCAGGCGCTGGCCCGGGTTCGCCCCGAGCACATCCGGGCGGTCGCGCGCCGAGTGATCCGACCAGAGCGGCTGTCGGTGACGTCCGTAGGCGCGCTCAGCCCGAAGCTGGCGAAGCGGGTCGAGAAGATCGTCCGCGAGTTTCGCTAGGCTCGGCGCGCCCGAAAAGACTGAAACGGCGCGCTGTTCGGCCGCTGGCGCGCCGGTTGACTGCCCAAGATGCCCTTCATAGCCTGGCGGAATGGGTCCGCCCTCGCCGCGGTCGGCTGGCATGATCTGGCGCGCGTCGGACCGGTCGTTCTCGTGGAAACCGAACGGGATCGAGCTGGAGTTGGAGGGGAGCGTCCTCGCCGTGCGCCAGCGCGGAACCAGCATCCAATTCGATGTCGCGAGCCCGGGGGTCGAGATGACGATCGACCACTTCGCCGTCCCGCGCGGCTCGATTCTGCGTCTCCGCAACGGGACCACCGAAGTCACCGTGGCCGGCGAGGCCTACGCCGCGACCGACAGCCCCTACGCGGATGAGGTCCTAAAGGACGCGCGCGTCTTCCTTGGCAAGACGGCCTTCGAGCAGTTTCACCAGGCGCTCCGAGAGGCGCGCGAAGCCGCCCGACCGGCGAGCGCCTCAAACGAGGGCGTTCGACGCCGCTCCTTCATGCTGTGGGGCAACACCAACACGTTGCGGCCGGCTCTGAGATTCATCGTTGCTGTTCTGGTCACGATCGGGCTGTCTTGTGCCGCGAAGAAACTGTGTCCTTCGGTCATCGCTCACCATTCCGATGTTCTGATGGCGATCTGTCAAATGGGGTTTGTTGGCGGCATCGCATATCAGGGGTGGTGGATGTATCAGAGTTCCAAGCCAGCGCTCCTCGTCGTGGAAGGCGAAACCTTCACTCTCAGCCAATTGAAGCCCCGTTCGACGCTGCGGAGCTGGACCCGAAGTGAGGCGGAGATCCGGCTGACGCGCTGGAGAACCCCCTCTTCGAGGAGCGCTTCGTCCCAATCCTCCCCGTGGTCGAAATCCGGATTCACGGCGAGCTGGTGGTTTCAGCGGCTCTTCAGGCCCAGAAGCTCTCGCCGGGAGCGCCCCGAGGCCGGACGCCCCGCTACAACGTCGATTGGCTCTGGAGCTCCGCGTTCTTGGACTGCGTCGTCTCGGCGGCCGACAAGAAGGGGTTAAGCATCGAGCCGGTGCGAGCCTGGTGACCGAGCCGGTGAATCGCATCACGACGGCTGAACCAGGTCGGTCGTCTGGCGACGGGAGCCCGCCGATGGGACCAGGCCGCAAGCCCGGGTGGTGGTCGTCTGGGCGCATCTTGGCCCAGGCTGTGGCGGCCGTGCTCCTCTGCACGCTCGTCCCCCTGGCCCTTTTCATGCCACCTTGGGCGGTCGTCAAAGCGTTCAGACGTCATGTCGACGTGCCGGGCTGTCAGGCCACCTGCGCGAAAAACGCGCTGCAGTTCGAATCGTACTCGTCGACGAAGACGGAGGATCTGTGCCTCTGTCACGCGCCCGATAATCCGCAGCGCTGGCAGGTCTTCAAGCAGTCGTACTATGTCTTCGGCGAGGACTCATCCGGCGCTGCCGTCCTCGACGCCATCATCCGGGGATCGGCGGTGGTCGGGCTATTCCTCGCCGAGCTCGCCGCCTCGCTATTCGCGCTGTTCGCCCTGATTCATTGGCGCCGCAGACGCCTCGCCAGGTCCAAGTAACGCCCAAGGGCATCTCATGGCTCGCGCGGTTCCATGCTGAGCGGCCGGCCGGAGTGGCGCAGAAAGTAAACTCGGTACGTGCGATCGGTCTGAATCAGATTCCAAGGTTTCCTTTCTTCAGGAACGCTGGTGTTAAGCGTGAAATCCTTTCCCCCAATTCGCATGACCACTGTATTGCGATAGCCGCCAAAAAACTTCGGCGTTCCCTCGACGGAAAGTGCCTGGGGAGCCAGCAGGTCGCGGATGTCTCCTGTCGCCCCGACGCTGAAGAATACGGCCAGCGCGACCAGGATCGCGACACTGATCCATCTCCACCACACCTTCACAACGGCGGCGATGAAATCGCGTTCGACCAGCACGGTACGGATGCCGGAGCGTCCCGCCGCGTTCCGCATAACTCTAACGGTCAGAGCGCTCATGACATGAGCTGCTACCGATTCCAAACGACAAGGTGCTGCAATCCTTCGAGACGCTTGGCCCAGGAGCAGAAGGAAGTAGCAGCTCAGAGGTCCAAACCAGCGTCAGACGACCCTCGTCAGGCTGAATGAGGACGGTCCGTATCGCGGGTGGGGGCAGGTCGATAGTCTTCTCGCCCGCGAAACGTGCGTGCATCTGCGGTACCTCGCTCGGGAGTTTGAAGGTCCAGCGAGACTCGCGCGGATGAAGGCCATGTATCGCGACGCTATCACCCGGGCTCACAACCTTTGCGCGCATGCCGATGGCCGAAGCCTGAGCGACGCCGACATCGAGACGTTCCGGAAACGGTCGATCGGGACGAACCGCCGCCTCGTGAAGCTCACCGCGCCTCACTTCATGAAACCCAGAAGGAGGAATTCGCTTACCGTCGTAAACCAAAGGACGGGCACCCAGCATCGCGCTGCGCGGAAAAAAGGCGTCAGAAAGCCAGCCGAACCCCGCGACCGCGGGACCTTCAGGCCAACAGACGAAGTCCTTGCGAACCAAACTATCAGACGTGAGGACCGATTCTGGATCTTCGATCAGCGGCAGCTCGCAAGCCTCGAACGCTGCCGATGTCGGCTCGATCAGGTAGCCTCGTCCAACTGGATTGCGGGGATAGGCAAAGAGTCCGAAGCGGGGATCGGGTTCCACGCCGGCTTGCGCCAGCGATTCCTCAAAAGGGTCGCCGATATCGGCACGTGCTGCACGGTCGACACCGCCATAGGCGCTCTCCCAAGTGAGAGGAATCTTTTCGATGCGATCGGGCAGGGAAAACCGCGGTCGACCGGTCACCGGATCAGGCGCTACACGACGGGGGCCGTAGGCTCGCGCCAAGCGGAGCAGGCTGCCGACCTGCACGCCGAAGTCGAACGGCGTGCGGCCTCCCGGCGGATATACGTGCCCTTCGACGACGATATCGACTCTGGTACGGTTGAGTAAAATGTCGGCATCGTGAAGCAGCACCGCGCGCTTACCGTCATAGATTGGCTCCTCTACCAGCGGGACCTGAGCCGGCGCAAGCTCCGCCCGGCCGCGCGTCACGCTCCAGGTCCGCTTGCCGATCACTCCTAGGCGCCACCCTTTTCCCTGTGGATCCCCGGCCACACGGACCGCCGATACCGACAGTCCTTTCGCGGACTCGCTCTTTGCGGAGTTTGGTGGCCTCACAGGGGCGCCTGTTGTTCTAACGCACGATCGGATACCAGGGGCTGAATGCTCAGAAAGCGATGGGTACGCGCAACGTAGAAGGCGCGATAGGTCTGTCCTGCGACCAGAACGGGTGGCAGAACACTTCCGCGAGCAAAGTGCCAGCGGAAAGCGCCAATCGTCACGGTGCTACTGGTCCTGCCGAAGTCCGGGCCAACCCGCAACTCTCCATCTGCCACGACAACCCGCGGTCTTAGGCCACCGATTATCTCCGATAGTTGAAGTACAACGCCGGTGGCGAAGAGGATCCACAACAGCGTGCCAAAAACGATCTGAGATGCCGTCGATGCGACAAAACGTCGTCATGATGGCCAGACCCAGCACCGATAATAAAACGCCTATAAAGCCTAGTGACTCCTCTATGCTTTCCCGAGTCTGGCGTCGCGACATCTTCGCGCGCCGATTGAGCTCCAATTCATTGTGCTCAAAACCCAACACTGACATGAACTCGGTCGTGGAGATCGAAGATGTCATGGCGCGGCCTGTGCGTTGGGAGCGACCACGATAGGCTCGATGCTCAGAAAACTATTCGCATCGGACAGATAATAGATGCGATAGCGCTGTCCTGGAATCAAAACGTTTGCAGCCTCCCACTTAATTGGAACACTTGTGCGTCCAATCGTGGGCGAAGATGTACTCTGCCGTTGCTGCCGAGACTGAGAACACCCTCCGAGCTAAGGGCCGTTCGTTTAATTGCTCCAAGACTCGTCCTCCAACTGAGAAAACCAGCTATTTTCAACCCAATCAAAGCCAATCCACCGCGATCAATAGCGCCGCGCCCCTTGGTCGGATCATGAGAGAACACATCGCCATCGCGCCGCCCAATACCATGATCGCAAATCCAACGGCCGTTAACGCGTCTTCTGCTCCGGCGCCGACTGGTGGGGCAAAAACTCCAGCGCGATTTAGCGTAAGCTGAGTCAAAGTGAAGCCGAGTGTCGACCCAATCCGAGCCATATCGTTGGTCATGCCTGGAACTCCTTTGACCTAGCGATAGAGATTGTTGATTGCCGTTCCGAGCTTAGTTCCCCAGGAATCGGGACCCCAGCCGCCTACCGGAGCGTCTTTGGGTGCATAGCCAATTGGAGTTCCGGCTTTGAAATCCGCGAGACCGGTAGTGGTGAGGCTCCAGATCATCAATAGAGAAGCATCTCTCCATGCAGTAGCAGTAGCTGGAGCGATAAAGCGGCCGGCATCCACAAAGAGCCGGCCATTTGAGGCGAAATAGCCGGCTCCGTCGTTCATCGAGTCCAGCGGCGCTCCGAATAGCTCGCCCTCCACGATATTTCCAAAGCCGAAATTGCCTTTCCACGCGTCCGCTATTAGCGCAAACAGAAGGCCCTTCCCCATGATTTTTCCGATTACACCCGCCATGAGGGAACTGGCCATCGCGCACCCGAGGCCCAAGATCCAGGTAATTGCCAAATCCACGGCCAGCTGAATCGACCACGCAAAAAATCGTGGAAGCTGAAGCCGGCCGTCACGCTGTAATGAATGGTAAAGCTGAGACCGGTCGGCATTGGGGGAAGTGGAAAATCCTGGCAATCCAAATTCAAATTGAGGACATACGCGACGTTGATCGCCATGTCTGCGGTGCCTCCACCTTGCGGAGAGACTGCGACTTTCACGGTTCCCGAGCCGAACTGGCTTTGCTTCCGAACCGAGCAGAATGACCGGAAGCAACACGTTCGGCCAGATGTGACCGGGATGCGGCCCGGCGTCGTGAGTCCGACCGCAGCCGTGACCGAAACCCACGACCGTCGGTTTGGACAGCCGCTCTCTGGCGAACTCGCGCGACTGGTTGAGGCGATCGCCCACATGAAGCCGGTTTTCTGACTGAGGCCGGATCCCCAAACCACGACATGGGGAACCATCAACGGGCCCGCAGGCGGCGGTGGTGGGATCGATTTGTGAAAATCTGACCCAACGATTGGCTGGATGGTGGTGAGGACGGGAAATCCGGGCATATCGCTACTCTGTGAAAGTGAGAACCGCGCGCCTGACCTCCTCAGGTCGGACGGGGTAACGAAAGCGGGCGCGCCAGGTGACGACGACTCGAGCGGCGTCCGCCCACACAAAGAGTCCGTCGATTTCCCCGAAGGCCTCGGAGACGGCGCCTCCGACGTCGATCTGGACGTGTGGCCGTTCGCGGGGGATGGCCAGAATGATCGGTGAGGCCCTGTAGACCTTTGACCTCCACGGGAGCGCCGGGGTCGACGTGCTCGAGAATCAAGTCGGGGTGGGCGTGGTTGAAAATCTCCGGCGAGATGTCCACGATTTCCCCCGTTTTCGAATCGGTCTTGACAGCGCGGGACGCCCGCAACGCCCAGTAATTGGGATATGGCCCCCAACCGGCGACCGGAATCCGGGTATTCCAGCGACGCTCCGCGGGCGAGTGGGCCAGCTCGATGTTGGGCAGCGGGCTGCGATCGCCTGTTCGGGCGTCTCGTAATAGCCGCGCCCGACCGGATTCTCGGACCAGGGAACCTCCTCGCCTTCAAGCTTGGCGACGCCGCCGAAAGAGCAGCCATAACTGAGCGGCATCTCTTGAAACGCGGCCGGGGAACTCGGAATGACTTCGCCGCTCCGATCGCGAGTCCAAACGCGGTCGCCAAAAACGTTGAGCTCGTGACTCCAGGCACCGACCTCGATACGGAGGCGGGTCTGCCGGACGGGCGCGTCTAAGCGCGCCGTACCTAACACACAGATGTCTACGCCTCGCTTGCGAAAAAGACCTCGCCGTGAAGTGACCGAAGTCGGTAACCAACTGATCGGCGACCAACGGCAGCGGATCGGTCGCCGCAGTGAACGTCCCGTCCGGCGCCAGGACATAGGTCTTTTTGACGATCACTGCGGCGCGCAACTCGGGCTCCAGCAAGTTCACCGCGTGCAAATAGGCGACAGCGCCCGTCTCATTCGAGAGTCTCATGGAGCTAGGACTGTCCCTCCTCCTTGATCTCCCCCACCAACGCCAGATCACCAGAGATCGCTTCGACCGCCAACGTCGGCGCCGGAACCGCAGGCGTCGGAAGTGCCCATGTCGGTACTTGAGGGGACGGAGCCTCACAGTTGAGCAAGACATTTTCGCCGAGCAGTTGCACGTGGTCGTTGGCCCGAACCCGGGCAGAGCCATGAGTCGCCTCGATCTCGACCCGGCGTCCCTGGGCCTGCAGCGTGTCCCCCGAGACAAGCTCAATCGATTGCCTCGCCTACACGAAAGCGGCCGCAGCGAGCGATCAATCATGCTCGGTCTCGATCTCGACCGCCGCGGCGCGGGCACGCAGGACCGGCCCGTCGCTGGTCAGGGAGATCACGATCTCCAACGACCGTTGGTCACCTCCGCGACCGACACGCAGGAGGGCCCCGCCTGGTCGAGGTGAAAGCGCTGCGTTCCAACCATCGCCAATCGCGATCGTCGCTCCGGCGGCCGCTTCGACCACGCCGGCGCAGGCGCCCTCTTCGTCATCTGACGGCTCTGGATAACGTTCATCCTGACTCATCTTTCGTACCTCGAGACTTCAACAGACCCGACAACCCGCGCAGGGTCACAGCTGCCGACCACGATACGCTCCTTTGTCATCCGTTTAGCTTGATCGCCGGCCCCGTGACCTCGACACCCCCTGCGTCCGCTTTCACTGTCCCCGCTCCGCCAGACACGGTGGATTCCGATGTGCCAGTTACCTTAGCTTTGGCGCCCGCCATGGCCGCATTGTCATCCAGAACGACCGTGGCTCCGCCCTTGGACTTCGCGAGCATGTGCGCGTCCAGCAGGATCTGAGCGCCATCCTTGCCTCCCTGCACGAAGGCATTCGCGTCCAAGGTCATGTGACTGCCGTCGCTCGATTGTGCGAGCACGTGGTTGTCCAGGATGACGAAGGCCTTGCCACCCGCCGTCAGGGTGATCTTTCCGGGCTCGATAAGGATGTAGCTGTCCTTACAGGTGAGTTTGATGTGGGTCAGGGCGTCGATCTCGATGGTGTCCGAGGCGTGCAGTCCGTCGTTTCCCTTCACGCTTTGCATGCTTTGGACGGCGCTCTTTCCACCGCCCTGCACCGTCACCGCAGGTTCCCGCTGACGGTCACGCCGCGATCTCCCCCACGCTGATGCTGTCGCTGCCCCCGATGGTGGCGCCGCGGTTGTGCTTCACCTTGATCGTCTGGTTCTTCTCCGCCTGGACGTAGAGCTCCTCGGAGCCCTTCTTGTCCTCGAACCGGATCTCGTTGAATTGCTGGGCGCGCCGCCCTTGGTGCTGCGGCTCTTGATGCCGCTCTGGGTCTGGTTGTCCGGCAGATCGTACGGGGGCATGTTGGCGTCGTTGTAGACGCGGCCGGTGATGATGGGCCGATCGGGGTCCCCCTCCAGGAAGTCGACGATGACCTCTTGCCCGATCCGCGGGATATGCATCGCGCCCCAGTTCGCTGCCCGCCCAGACCTGGGAGACGCGGACCCAGCACGAGCTCTTCTCGTCGTTCTTGCCCTCGCGGTCCCAGTGGAACTGCACTTTCACTCGCCCGTACTGGTCGGTCCAGATCTCTTCGCCCGCCGGGCCGACCACGATGGCCGTCTGGGGACCCTGCACCATCGGCTTCGGTGTTCGGCGCGGGCTCCGAAACTGCCGCTGGCTATCGAGCGCGGTGAACGAACAATGAAATTCTTCAGACTGACCGCCACCGGCGCCCGAGATGAAGGAGCTTACCGACAGGGAGATGGAGGTCGAAACGAGCAGGTACTCCTTGTTCTGGTCCTCCCGTGGGTAATCGGCGAGCGTGAATAGACTTCCCGTTGTGAGCCCACGGGCGTTGGCGAGGCCCTCGGCTCTTTCAATATCGGCTTGCCGCTCTTGCAGATCTACCTTCGCGACAGCTTGGCCCTCGCCTTGATTCTTGAATTCACCCGGATAGTCGAAGATCTCGAGCGAAGGATCGCCATCGTCGGGTTGGCCTTGAAGCGTGCTCAAAAGATCTGCGCGAGGAGTCTCGAAGTTGAAATCCGACACAGCATACGCGCCGGCCTGAATCTGGCGCGAGACCTTCCAGCTGCCGACGTGCTCGAGCTTGCCGCCGATCGAGGCCGCCGTTTCCGGTGGCAGGAACGGAACAATCTCGTAGCCGGTCGTGGTTTCATGCCCGCCGTAGGAGTCGGCGAGCACCAGCGTGTGCTTCTCGGCGTCGTGCTCGAAGAAGTAGTAGATCCCCTCCTGCTCCATGATGCGGTTCACGAAGTTCAGGTCGCTCTCTCGATATTGCACGAGGTAATCCCAGGTCCGATAGCTCTCGCTCAGCCTGTCTTCGAAATCGCTGAAGCCCCGCGCGCGAAACACGGCTTTCACCACGTCGGGAACCGCCAGATTCTGGAAGATCTTCGAGTTGGCCGTCCGACTGAGGAGCCAGAGCCAGGGCCTCAGAGTCGCGTGGTACCGGCGGAATTCGCCATGCTGCTCGGCGAGCGTGAACTGACTGACGAGGCCGTTGAAGTATCTCGTCCCTCCGGCGGGAAGATCGACAGAGATGACCATCGGTTTGGCCAAGGCGCCGCCGATGTCCACGTCGAAGGTCTTGCTCAGAAGGTCGAGCTGAAACTCGAATGGTCGGCCGAGATCCTCCCGCAGGTGAGCGTGCTCCAGCAAGAGGGCCTCGTCGGGCAGCCAGGTCGACAACGTGATCGAGCGATCGTTCATGGCTCTCTCAGATTCGTCCTACTCTATCCGAGGGCGGACGCGAGGAGTTGCCATTCGACCGACCGCGGCTTGGTATGTCATCCTTCGCGGCATGGGTGCTGGAACGTCGGCCGGGCCGATGTGCGAGGAGCCGATCCTGGCCTTTGTCGACGACGGGACGACCGCCCGCATGCCGAGCCCACCCCCGACGCCGCTCGGCGGCGTATCTGGTCGAGCACTGGTCGATCATCGACCAAAATCGCCAGCGCGATTCGCCGAGCGCTACCTTACCTATCGGTCGAGGCAGCCTCGAAACTGGCCGGGCTCTTGTCGCCGGTATCGCTCGGTGTTCTCGCCGGCACGCCGTTCCTCGCAAAGAGAACTCGCACTGGAAAGAACGCATGCGCCCAAGCCGTCGACGAGGTGGCTTATGGGGAACCACGACGTTGGGTTGTCCAGTGAGCGCGGACTCAGTTGGACGGAATGTCTGGGGCTCGGTCGCCGAGGCGAGGAGGTCGAACTGAAGAGTTCGGCCACACCTCCGCCCCCGAGATGGAAGCCAATACTGTCCGTCAACCAGGCGATTGAGCTCGCGCGTGAGGCTGCTCAGCCGAGAGATGGCCCTGGGAAGAACCGATCCATGCGGTCTCCCGACGGCGTGGGTGGTTGGGGACAGGAGCGCGTTATTGGGAGATCGTGTCCAACGCGCGCTCGGTCGGAAACAACGTCTCTATTGCCATCGACGATGAAAGCGGGCGAGTGATCGGCCACAGGTTGCTGGCGCCTGCTGCCGGCGATCGAGCCCCCCACGTGACCGAGTTTGCGGCGATAGAGATTGCCCAGAAGGTCGCCGCGGAGAGAGGATGGCCGTGGGAGGAACCCATCTTGGCGATAGGGCGGCGCCGCGGGTGGTTCTGGAGTGGGCCTCGGTACTGGGAGGTTTTCTCGAATAGCAACTGCAGCGGCCGCAACGTCTCGGTCGCGATCGACTACACGACCGGCCGGGTCCTCGGCAGCGGTTTCAACCCCCGCTAATGGACTTTCAATGAGGTCGCGAGCAGTACCCAGGTACTACCCTCGCGGTGCCGCGAAAGCGACGCGAAGAGCTCGTCACGGGTGGTGCGGCCATGGCGCGCTCGGTCTTGTGACCTTCGCGGGCATGCTCGCCTCGCGGGGGAGCTCCGCGGAGTGCCGCCTGTCCGCCCCCCACGCGCACCTGGACGACGTCACGATCTCCGCCGGCTCGGCCACTTTTCCTCTGGGACTCGAAGGGGTACCGGTCGAAATCGTGGTCGAGCCGGGCGCGGCCCGCGCAAAGATTCACGTCGAAGCTCCGTTGGAACTCGATGCCACTTACCCGGTGGCGGACCTTAGGCTGCGGGTGACGAAGACCGTCGATCTCTATGGCGGACGGGTTCGTGTGGGGCGGGGAATGGGACCGATCTTGCAACGGGTCGAGGGGGACGCCATGCGGATCTCTCTAACAAACATGTTGGGTGTGGAAGTGTCGGGCACGCTGGCGATTCCTTGTCGCTGAATCGGCTCGAGAACCGCCGTTGGTTCTCGAGCCCGACGCAATCGAACCACCGAAGGCCCGGACCGTCGGGATCGGGGCCGGACCGACGCCGTTGTTCGTCGAACCTGTAGCGATGGATCCGCTCGAGATTAGTTATCCCGGTCCGTTTCAGGTCCGTCAGCGGCGACCCGATTGGGTGCTGATCAAGCTCGCTGGGCCGACGGGTCACGTCTGCGGGGCTGGACCTTCGAACGAAACACCAAAGCCGACGCCGCTCCCATCTCCGGTCGGGGCGGCGGTGGCAAACATCGAGCGGGGTGCGTCAGCATGCACAGGCCCGTTCTCAGTCGGATGACAGTGCGCCGAGGAGCTGCCATCGCCGCTTCACCGGGCGGCGTGGTCTGGGCGCACACCACCAAGACGATGAGCGTCGGTGTTGTTCAGAACGCGAACGGCCAAGGTGCCTGGGTGCTGGTCGATACGTTGCCCGGCTTGCGCGTCCCGTCCTGCTCCGAGGGGCACATCTGGACGCAGCTCCGGGATATCGTTGGTGGCGAGTCGGCGGCAACCGACCCGCGACCCTAGCTCCCACCCGGCTGAAATCTGTTCAAGGGGGGAGGACGTGTTCGAAGCAGCGCTTGGTTCGTGTCGCTTGGGATCGCGTGAATCCCACTTCGTCCGTTTGAACGCCCGAGAAAGCGTAGCTTGCTGCAAAATAGGCGTCGAGCGCATCCTCGAACGCCTTCATGGCGGCCTTACAGTGAGCTTCCGTCAGTCCCAAGCCGATATCGGGTAGCGGCAACGGGTGTGCTTTTAGGTAACTCTCGAAATCGGAACGATGGCAGCTCTCGTGAAAGCCGAGGGTGATGTTGCGCGCCCTCACGTCAGCGTCAGTCGTTCCGCGGCCATAACAGGACGGGTCCCCTGGATACCTGCCGGGGCGATATGTCGTTTGTAGGGTCATCGTTGCTCTCCACACAAATTTGGTGGTGAACTCCGTGATCTTGTGGTGCGCCCCCGTGAGATACGTGGGTTCTGAAGATCTCGTCCGGCAAGAGCCGGGTATCTGCGCTGCCGATCTCTATCGGCCCTGTCGCATCTTCGAGGACTTTGGCGTCGACCAAAACCTCAAAAACGTCGTTCTGAACGGACTTGAGCACTCCGAGCGATCGCGGAATCGTGACGGGCGGTGGGTTGGCCGGCGTCGGCGGAGGGCCGACGGGAGAGTCCGTTGTGCCTAGCGGCCCCCGTCTGTGCGGGCTCGGCGGATGGTGGTGGTCACTTCTCGCCAGGAGGTTATGCGAGAAACCACCCGGGCCCCCACCTCCTCGGGGAGAAAGCGGATGGGCGATCTCTCCACACCACCCCACCCAGTCTGAACCGATCGTTTGGGGCCGTGCCGATTGCCCAGCCACCGATCTCGACGGAGGGGATAGACGTTTACCCGTCATTTAGCGAGGATACTGGGTCGACTCGTCCTGATCCATAGGGTGCCGACGCGAATTGCCCGAACTGACTTTGGGAAGTTGTGACCTGAGCCCGATGTTGATCGTGATTCACACCAGCGCCGAACGATGTCGTCCGTGAGGCTCGATGGCACCTCCCGCACGCGTCGGGATCGGCAGATCCTCGGTGCTCTTCTCGTGGTCGCTCTTCTGGCGGCCCGACCCCAGAGCTCCTACGGTGGTCAACCGGCCGGCCCTGTCCTCCATATCCCGCACGTCTGGCTCGGGCGGATTGTTGCTTTTGGGGAACGGAGCGGTCTTGGCCTGGAGCTCTGATGCCCACATTCGAATCAGATCCCCGAAGGGCGACTGGGGAGCGGTCGTATCGCTACCGGCCGATATGCTTGAGAATGGTATCTCGGTCCAGGATGGCGTGCTGCTGATGGGCGACCGTGGCCAGGGAGCTGATGTTCCTATGGTGACCACGATATTTCGCTTGGATTCGTCTGGGCGGATCACCAATCGATGGGAGCTGCCGAACATGCGGGTCAACGCTCTTGCGAGCGTCCGCGGACAGCTCTGGGCATCGACGGCGATCGGAATCGTCGACCTTCGGCCGGGCGGGGTCATCGGCAAGAAGTTAAGGGAGGCCGAAAGCATGGCGATCCTGGTGACGCGCAAGTCCGACGCGCCGGTAATCTGCGTTCCCGCCGACGAGTCGAAAGCGCACTTCGCGCTCTCCTACTGCTATGCGATCGACGGCAAGAAGTGGCGGGTTCAGACGGCTTGGACCACGCCTCCGATAGTTTGCGCGGATTTCTTGATCGAGGCCGGTGACAGGCAGGTCACGGTCCGGCTGGCGAGCACGGGAGAAGTCGTCGCGCACGGCCCGCTGCCCGCCGAAACCGCCATCGCCTGTGGCCAGGGAGCCGAGCTCCTGCTGGGCGGGCGCGGGGTCACCGCGCTCTCTTTGCCGAATCTCGAGCGCCGCCGGACCGCTCCGGTCAAGCGAGGTCGCGTCACGGCGCTCGTCCGAACGGGAGCCGGCGTGGTGGCATTCACCCGGCATGGACCGGTCAATCTTTCCATCCCAACGAAGTAGCTCGCACAGTGTGCGTGTGGCGCCAGCCCGCGACCACCGGCGCGACCAGCGCGCCGTGGGCGATTCAGCGGACTAGTTCTTCTTCTTCTTGGCGGCGGCGGGCGGGGTGACCTCGATGGCGAGGGTCACGGTCTCCTTCACCGGCTTGCAGGCCTGCTCCTGGCAGAGGACGAAGTGCGCCTCGGCGCCGATCGTCTTCTTGCCTGCTTCGGTCGCCGAGACGGGGATGTCGAAGCGGGCGCTCTCCTTGCTGCTGGCGGCCAGATCGGCGCGGGTCAGCTTGGCCTTCTTCACAGTCACGCCGGCCGGCGTGGTCAGCGCGACGCTGATCGGCGCCTCGTCATTGACGTGCCAGCCTCCCTTCACCTTGATGGTCAGGCTGGCCGTCCCGGTGGCGCCGACGGCGACCTTCGGTTCGACCTTGGTGATCTCGTAAAGCGATTCGGCGGCGCGCGCGGCGGTGGCGCCGGTGACGAGGGGCAAGGGAGCGAAAGCGAGGGCTAGGGCGAGGGTCGTGCGCTTCATAGATGATGGCCTCCGGGGCCCCAAAGCGTAGCATGTTGCGCGTTGCAGCACGGCTGACCAGGGCTCAGCTTGACTGAACGGGTAGTCAGGTGTAGGTTGAGGTGAGAGAACCATGGAAACCAAGCGAATTTGGCGGCGAGAGCTTGAAGAAAAGCGGGTCGAGCGGCGGGTGCCGGCGGATTTTTACGCCGTGGAGCTGTCCGAGGGCGCCCGTTACCTGCGCAAGGTGACGAACGTTTCGGGCGATGGCCTCCTCATCGAAAGCCCGCTCGGGGACGAACGGCCCGGGCAGACGGTCGATCTCGAGCTGCCGCGCCTCGAGGGCGAGGAGCCGCTGCGCGTGCAGGGCGAGGTCGTCTACGTCAAGGATGACGGCAAGGTCGGCGTTCGCGTGACGTCGGCGCCGCTGCCGGTCGGCGCGCTCGGCGGGCGCGAAGCTCTTTAGCCGGCCGCCGGGCTAAGTTACACTCGAGGCATGGCGCTCATCGACAAGGCCGATCGTGCGCGGCAACTGGCCCGCGCGATCGCCTCGGACCTCTCGATGTATCACGAGAAGAAGATCATCGAGGGGGTCGAGCGGGACACGCTGTTCGACACCATGCGGGACGAGATCGAAGAGGGGCGGACGCTCTACAAGAGCCGCGTGACGCCCGAGATCTTCCAGCTCGGCCTCTACAATCGCGCGCTGGTCGACATGCTGCTGAAGTCCCGCGGCGGCGTGCGCTCGAAGATCTGGTAACCGGCCACATGTCGCGGCGCTTCGTCGTCGCGGCGGCGGCGGCCGGGCAGCGGCTGGACGTCTTCCTGTCGCAGGAGATCGCCGACGTGTCGCGCTCGCAGCTGGCGCGTCAGATCGGACAGGCGGCGGTGACGGTGAACGGCGCGGCGGGGGTGCCGTCGCGCAAGCTGCACGCGGGTGACGTGATCGTCTGGGAGCCGCCGCCGGTGGTGGCGACGGAGATCGCCGCCGAGGCGATCTCTTTGACGATCGTCCACGAGGATCAATGGCTGGTGGTCGTCGACAAGCCGGCTGGCCTGGTGGTGCATCCTGCCCCCGGGCACGAGGCGGGGACGCTGGTGAACGCGCTCTTGGCGCACTGCCAGGACCTGCGCGGGATCGGCGGCGAGCTGCGCCCGGGGATCGTCCACCGGATCGACAAGGACACCTCGGGCCTGCTGGTGGTGGCCAAGGACGACGCGACGATGAACGCGCTCGGCGCGGCGTTCAAGGCGCACACGATCGAGCGGGTCTACGAGGCGCTGGTGGCCGGCGCGCCGCCGGGGACGAGCGGGCGGATCGACACGTTCTACGGGCGCGATCCACGCGAGCGGAAGAAGTTCTCCAGTCGAGTCCGGTCGGGAAAGCGCGCGATCACCAACTGGCGCCTCACCGAGAAGTTTCCGGGGGCAGCTCGAATGGAGGCGCGCCTCGAGACCGGGCGGACGCACCAGGTGCGCGTGCACCTGGCGGCGCTCGGCTGTCCGCTGCTGGGCGACAAGGTCTACGGCCGGCCGCCGCGCGATCTCGCGGTCCGTACCATCGCCGACACGCTCGGGCGGCAGGCCTTGCATGCGCGGCTTCTCGGCTTCGTTCACCCCGCGACCGGCAAGCAGATGACGTTCTCGTCCGAGCTGCCGCCCGACATGCGGACGGCGCTGACAGCGCTCGAGGCGCTATAAAGGCACCGTGCGCGCGGAGCTGGTTCACGATCGCGACGGACCTGGACACTGGGAGCTGCCGCTGCTGCGCTCGGACCTGATCGCCGCGCCGTTCGTCCACGGGTTCACCACGCGCGCGGGGGGCGTGAGCGCGCCGCCGTTCGACACGCTGAACCTGGGGGCGAAGTGGGGCGACGATCCGGCGAAGGTCTCCGAAAATCGGAGACGGCTCGAGCGCGCGGTGGGCGCCCCGATCCGCGTGGCGCGCCAGGTTCACGGGGCGGTCATCGCGCGGGTGCGCGCCGGCGACGATCCGCGGGCGCTGGCGCAGGCCGAGGCGGACGGGATCTGCAGCGATTCCCCCGGCCTGGCGGTCGGTGTGTTCGTCGCCGACTGCGTTCCGGCGCTGGTCGTCGATCCGCGCACGGGGAGCTTCGCGGCTGTTCACGCCGGGTGGCGCGGCACGGTGGCCGGCGTGCTGCCGGCGGCGGTGCGCGCGCTGGGGACCGAATTCGGCGCGCGCCCCGAGGACCTGCGGGTCGCGCTCGGCCCGGCGATCGGCCCCTGCTGCTTCGAGGTCGGCCCCGAGGTCGCCGCGGCGTTCGAGGCGCTCTTTCCCGGCGCGCGGACGCGGGGGATCGTGTTGCCGTCGCCGCGCGGTGCGCCCGGCAAGGCGAACGTCGATCTCAAGGCGGCGAACCGCTTGCTGCTCGAACGCGCCGGCGTCGCGCCCGCGGCGATCGACGCGGGTCCCGAGTGCACGCACTGCGATCGCGCGCGTTTCTTCTCGTTTCGCCGCGACGGCGGCGGGATTGGCCAGCTGATGGGCGTCGTCGGTCGCGCCGACGCCGTCTGACGTCGGCCGCGCCGGGCCTTGAAGGCGTGACAGCGAGACGGTAACGTCGTCGCGTGGCGACCACCACCCTCCGCTGTTACACCTTCCTGGATGCCCTCCAGCCGCAGCTGGCCAGCTTCATGGGGAAGACGGCGCGCGGCTTTCTCGCCGTGCCGGGGCAGGCGTCGCTGTTCGTCGAGATCGCGCCCGGCATCGCCATCAACCGCGTGACCGACGTGGCGCTCAAGGCGACGCGCGTGGTGCCGGCGCTGCAGATCGTCGAGCGGGCCTACGGTCTTCTCGAGGTGCACGCCGACGATCAGGGCGACGTGCGCGACGCGGGCGCGGCGATCCTGCGGCACCTCGAAGTGAAGGAAGAGGATCGCCTCAAGCCGACGGTGATGACCAACCAGATCATCCGCGCCATCGAGCCGTACCAGGCGCAGCTCATCAACCGCAGCTCGCAGGGGATGATGATCCTGCCCGGGCAGTCGCTGTTCATCCTGGAGACCGAGCCGGCCGGCTACGTCGCGTTCGCCGCCAACGAGGCCGAGAAGTCGGCGCACGTCTCGCTGGTGCAGGTCCAGCCCTACGGCGCCTTCGGGCGGCTCTGGCTGTCGGGGTCAGAGGCGGAGATCGACGCGGCGGCGGGGGCGGCGATCGCCGCCATCGAGGGGCTGGCGGGCCGCGCCGGCGAAAAGTTCGTCGATCGATAAACCAACTGAGAAAGGCCGGTCATGGCAGACGCGCTCGGAATGATTGAAACCAAGGGATTCGTGGCGATGGTCGAAGCGGCCGACGCCATGGTCAAGGCGGCCAAGGTCGAGCTCGTCGGTTACGAGAAGATCGGCGGCGGGTTCGTCACCGCCATCGTGCGCGGCGACGTCGCGGCGGTGAAGGCGGCGACCGAGGCCGGGCAGCGCGCCGCGGAGCGCATCGGCGAGATGGTCGCCGTCCACATCATTCCGCGGCCGCACGTCAATGTCGATCAGGTCCTGCCGCTCGGCCGGGCCGACAGCACGCAAGGGTGACCGCACCGAAGACGGGCAAGCCGCGGCGGGGCCTCCGCCGCGCGCTCGGCCTCATCGGGATCCTCGCCGCTGTCTACGGACTGGCGGTGCTGGTCGCGCGCCCGCACGTTCCCGATCCGGTCACGAACCCCTACACGGGGAAGCGCGGCGGGTCGCTCTCGAAGTCGGCGGGGATCGAGATGCGCTATCGCAGAGGCGACGAAGAGCGCGCCGTGGAGCCGCAGACGATCCTGCGCGCGGGCGATCGGCTGCGCCTCACGGTGAAAGGGGAGGGGCCGCACTACGTCGAGGTGCGCATGCGCGACGGCGCGACGCCACCCGCGACGATCTTCCCCACCGCCGGCGCGGCCGCGACGGTGGAGGTGTCGCCGGGGGAGACGCTGCCGGTGATGCCGGTGCTGGGCCCCGAGGGCGGCAAGCTGGTGGTGACCGCGCTCTTCTCCGACCACCCGCGCCCCGTCGGCGCACCCGCCGAGCCCGACACCCAGGCCATCACGGCCGTCATCAGCAAGGAGTAATGGCCGAGCGACCATGATCGGGTTCTCGGTGCGGTCGGGGCAGTTCCCGGACAGCTGCGACAGCGCCGTCACCTGCCAGTGCGGCGCCGACGGCGGAAGCTGCGACCCGACCGACGCCGGCCTCTCGCTCACCCTTTTTTGAGCGAGCGCGCGGGCCTCAGCGAGACCGCCGCCGCCGACGGAGCATGAGCAGGCCGAGGCCGAGCGCGCCGAATCCCGCCAGCGACGACGAGGAGCCGCTGGCGACGGCGCAGGCGCATCCGCTCGACGACGAGGACGTCGCGCCGGTATCGCCCGACGCGCCTCCGGTCGCGCTGGTGCCACCGCCCGTGCCCGGGTTGCCGAGCGAACCACCGGTGGAGGTGACCGCTCCGCCGGAGCCCGAGGCGGTTCCACCCGTGCCGTTGCCGCCGGTGCCGGTTCCGACGCCGCCGCCGCTGCCAGCGCCCGAGCCGCCGCTTCCAGTCGTTCCACCACTTCCGCTGGTCGTCCCACCACTTCCGCTGGTCGTCCCACCGGTGCCCGTGCTCGTGGTCCCGCCGGTGCCCGTGCCCGTGGTCCCGCCGGTGCTGGCGCCGTTGCCGCCTGAACCGGTCCCCACGCTGCCGCCGCTTTGACCGCTTCCGGCCGCGCCGCCGTGGCCGCCACCGACGCCGCCAGTGCCCGAGCCGCCGGTGCCCGTGGTCCCGCCCGTCCCGGGCGGAGGCGGAGGCGGCGGCGTGCAGGTGCCGGCCTTGGTGACGCTGCCGTTCGCGTAGGCGCCGATGTCCGGCGTCCCCGAGCGGGTCTTGGCGTGAAAGCAGCCGGCCACGCCCCCGATGCTCTTGATGTAGGCGAGGTCGACGGAGTACTGCCACCAGCTCCCCTTGGCCATCGTGCCGGGCGGGGTCGGGGTCTGCTTGGCGATGCACTTCGGATCGAAGCCGATGTCGTTGCCGGGGACGCCGCTGCCGCTGCCGCCCTTGCCGATGAGCGCCGAGCCCGAGGCCAGGGTGAAGTCGGGATTCGTCCCGTCGGGCGAGGTGAAGTACGACACGCTGCCGGTGGCCGTCTGGTTGTTCGCCCAGCCCGAGGTCGGCTGGTTGTAGATGGCCGTGGCGCCGGGGCCCGTTCCGGTCGCGACGAAGACGTTGTTCAGGAAGGAGGTCCCGGTGGTCGTCGAGTTGTTGGTGTCCTTCGTGAAGTAGACCTCGCTCGGGTTGCTGGGGCCGGTGTCGGCCGTGTCCTGCGCGTCGTGGTAGCAGCTGTTGTTGATGAACTTGCAGTTCATGCTCTTGGTCAGCCGCAGGCAGGAGCCGCCGTTGCGGAAGGCGATGTTGTTGATGAACGTCGCGCCGTCCGAGTACTCGTCGATGATGAAGCCGCTGCCGTCGGTGTGCTTCTGGCCGTCCATGTTCTCGAACGAGACGTTGCCTTCGATCGTGCTGGCGCCGGCGCCGCCCTGCGCCTCGTAGAGGGTGACGCCGCTCGACCAGGACTCGGCGGTGCTGCTGCCGTTGTGCGCGACGATGCAGTTCTTGACCTTGAGCCCCTGCGCGCTGAAGAACGTGATGCCGGTGCGGCCATTGAAGTCGGCGACGCAGTCGTCGTACTCGAAGTTGCCGTTGGAGGTCGTCGTGTCGGTGCCGGTCCAGCCGTTGCCGAAGCCGGTCGACCAGCCGGTCGAGACGATGCCGACGAAGCGGACGTAGGTGGCGGTCGAGGAGCCGACGCCCGTGTCCTGATTGGTGTCGGTCGGGCCCACGCCGGGTCCCTGGATGATCGGCGTCGCGCAGGTGTCGGCCTGGAAGGTGATCCAGGCCGAGGAGGTTCCCGAGTTCGCCACCGACAGCTGCGTTTTGTACACGCCGTCCATCAGGATCACCGTGTCGCCCGCGATCGCACCCGCCGCCGCGCTCGCCAGATCACAGGGCGTGGCGCGCGAGCTGCAGTTCGGCACGCCACCGTCCGGGACCCCCGCGCCGGTGGGCGAGACGTACCAGGTGGCGGCGCTGGCCACGCCGGTCAAAGCCATGACGGCGAAGAGAGGGCGAAAACAGGAAGGGCGAAAAGTCTTTTCATCACGCTGACCTTGTAAGGGGGAGACGGAGATCTGCTTTCGACGCACGGGACAATTCCCGGAATCGCCGACTCTGATCACGCCGCGTAGAGTAGAAAGGACCGCGCGGGTCAGCCGGCGCGCAGGATCCGGGCGACGAAGGCGGGGCGCAGGTAGAAGCCGTGCTTGCCGACGCGGGCCGGGTTGCCGGAGGCGTCGTAGGCGTCGCGCAGATCGTCGGCGTCGCGCCCCTTCGGACGGACCTGCAGCACGGCGCCGAGGTGGCCGGTGATCTCGGCGGCGCGCCCCTGGCGGTAGTAACCGCGCACGAAGAGCTCGAAGTCGTCGCGCAGGGCGCGCGTCTCGTCGGCGCCGGGGGACCAGAGGCGCACGGCGGCCACCCGCCGCTCGCCGACGGAGCGGGCGCCGCTTGGGACGGCGAGCGCGACGAAGAGGACGCGGGCCAGCTTCGCGCGCACGTAGCTCGACTCCCAGGACTCGCCGGCGATGGCGATGGGATCGATCTGACAGACGGCGGTCGATTCGAGCGGCTCGAGCGCTTCCGTGACCGGCACGGTCTTCAGCTCGACGCCCAGGGCGGCGAAGTCGGGGCCGCGCGCGCCGCCGACGGCCACGCCGAGCTCGTGCTCGATCACCTGGCCGGACCAGCCTTTCGTGCGCAGGCGGCCGACCGGGACGGGGAGGCCGAGCGTGTCGGCCAGCTCGGAGAGCTCGACGCCGACCAGCGCCCGCGCGTGGGCCAGCAGGGCGTCCAGCGTCTCCGCTTCCATCCACCTGACCGTGATCGAATTTCGCGGTAACGTCCAGCCCGGGATGGACGAGGCGCGCATTCAGGAGATCGTCGACCGCGTGATGGCGCGGGTCGGCGCAGGCGAGGTGCCCGAGACGCCGCTCGAGGCGGTGCGCACGCCCCCGCCGGGGTTCGTGCCGCCGTCGGCTTCGCCGGCGTCATCACCGTCGCCGCTGCCGGCCCGGCGGCGCGACGTCGACGTCCCGCGCGGACGCCGGGGCGTCTTTGCCGACGTGGAGAGCGCCGTCAAGGCCGCGCGCCGCGCTCACGAGGAGAACGAGGCCGCGCCGCTGGAGGCGCGCAAGCGCTGGGTCGACGCGATGCGCGCCACCGCCCGGGCGCACGTCGACGAGCTGGCCAGGCTGGCGGTCGCGGAGACCGGCTACGGCCGCGTCGAGGACAAGCTGAAGAAGAACCGGCTGGCGATCGACAAGACGCCGGGGACCGAGGCTCTCGGGCCGATCGCCTTTTCGGGTGACGACGGCCTGACCATCGTCGAGCGGGCCAGCTACGGGGTCATCGGGTCGATCACCCCGACCACCAACCCGACCGAGACTGTTATCAACAATGGTATCGGCATGGTGGCCGGCGGAAACGCGGTGGTGTTCAACGCCCACCCCTACGCCGCGAAGACCTCGGCGTACCTGGTGCATCTTCTCAACGAGGCGATCGCCGCCGCGGGCGGCCCGGAGACGCTGCTCTGCTGCGTCGAGCGGCCGACCATCGAGAGCGCCGAGACGCTGATGCGCCACGCAGGCGTGCGCCTGCTGGTCGTCACCGGCGGACCGGGCGTGGTGAAGGCGGCGATGGGGAGCGGCAAGAAGGTGATCGCCGCCGGCCCCGGCAACCCGCCCGCCGTCGTCGACGAGACCGCCGACCTCGACGTCGCCGCCGCCGGGATCGTCGAGGGGGCGTCGGTCGACAACAACATCCTCTGCACGGCGGAGAAGGAGATTGTCGCGGTCGATTCCGTCGCAACGGCGCTGCTCGAGCGGCTGGGGCGGGACGGCTGTCTCGTGCTGAACGACCGGCAGGTCAAGGCGCTCGAGAAGGTGGTGCTCCACCAGGGCTCGGGCGGCGTCCACGCCAACAAGGACTTCGTCGGCAAGAACGCCGGGCTCATCGCCCGCCAGATCGGCGTGACTGCGGGCGACGAGCTGCGCCTTCTGGTCGCCGACGTCGACGAGAAGCATCCCTTCGTCCAACTGGAGCTGCTGATGCCGGTGTTGCCGCTCGTGCGCGTCCCCGACGCCGCCACCGCGATCGCGACCGCCAAGCGGGTCGAGCACGGCTTCTGCCACACGGCGGTGATGTACTCGCGCAACATCGCCCACCTGCACGCCATGGCGCGCACGATCAACACCTCGATCTTCGTGAAGAACGCCTCCAACCTGGCGGGGCTCGGCCTCGGGGGCGAGGGCTACTGCTCGTTCACCATCGCCTCGCCGACGGGCGAAGGCCTCACCACCGTCCGCAACTTCACCCGCGAGCGGCGCTGCACCCTGAAGGAATACTTTCGTATCGTCTGATGGCCGACGCGCTGGCGCTGATCGAGCTTGCATCCATCGCCCGCGGTCACCGCGTGGCGGACGCCATGCTCAAGCGCGCCCCGGTGAACCTGATGCGCGCCGACTGGGTCACCCCCGGCAAGTTCCTGGTTCTTGTCGATGGCGGCGTCGCGGAGGTCGACGAGGCCTATCGCGTCGGGCTGGAGGTGGCGGGCGAGCGGCTGCTCGACCGGCTGTTTCTCCCGCAGGCGCACGCCTCGCTCTGGCCGGCGCTGGCCGGCGAGGCGAGGGCGGGGCTCGTCGACGCGCTGGGGATCGTGGAGACCACGACCGTGGCCGCCACGCTGCTGGCCGCCGACGCCGCCGCCAAGGCGGCCCAGGTCCAGCTGATCGAGCTTCAGCTCGCCCGCGGCATCGGCGGCAAGGGCTTTTTCACCGTCACCGGACCGCTGGCCGAGGTGGAGGCGGCCGTCGACGCCGCAGTCGCCATCCTGGACGCGACCGTACTGGCTGCCACCGAGATCATCGCCGCCCCGCACGTCGATCTGGCGCGAAAACTGCGGTCGAGAGAGGAGCCCCCTCATACCCGTTGAAAGCGGGCCGCATTAGCGGTAGCACCTTGGCCCATGAGCAACCGCGTGTTCAACTTCAGTGCAGGGCCGGCCATGCTGCCGACCGAGGTTTTGGAAGCATCCGCCAAGGCTCTGGTCGATTTCCAGGGCAAGGGCTTCGGCATCGCCGAATGCAGCCACCGGGGCAAGGAGTTCGACGGCGTCCTCGACGAGGCGATCGCCAAGTGCAAGTCGCTGCTGTCGGTCCCCGACACGCACGACATCCTGTTCCTGCAGGGCGGGGCGACGCAGCTCTTCAACACCATCCCGATGAACTTCCTCAACGGCACGGCCGACTACGTGGTCGGCGGCGAGTGGTCGAAGAAGGCCGCCGGCGCCGCGCAGAGCGCCTACGGCGAAAAGATTCGCGTCATCGCCTCGAGCGAAGAGACCAAGTTCGACCGGCCGCCCGTCGGCTGGAAGGCCGATCCGAACGCCGCCTACCTGCACGTCTGCTCCAACGAGACGGTGCACGGGCATCGCCTCGTCGAGTGGCCGGAGCACCCGAACCTGGTGGTCGACGCCAGCTCCGAGATGATGTCGCGCCCGCACCCGGTGTCGCGCACCGCGCTCGTCTACGCCGGCGCGCAGAAGAACCTCGGCCCGGCCGGCGTCGTCGTGGCGATCGTCCGCAAGGATCTCTACCCGCGCATCGCCAAGAGCGTCCCCAAGATCTTCAGCTTCCAGGCCAACGCCGAGGCCAAGAGCTGCCTCAACACGCCGCCCACGTTCGGGATCTACTTCCTGCTCGAGACCTTCCGCTGGCTCGAGGCCCAGGGGGGCCTGGCGGCGATCGAGAAGCGCAACGCCGAGAAGGCGGCGCTCATCTACGACGCCATCGACGGCTCGGGCGGCTACTACAAGGGGACCGTCGCCGACAAGAGCGCGCGCAGCCACATGAACGTGACCTACCTCCTGCCGAGCGAGGAGCTCACCGACAAGTTCGTCAAGGAGGCCTCCAAGAACGGCATGGTGGCGCTCAAGGGCTACCGCACCGTCGGCGGCATCCGCGCCTCGATCTACAACGCCATGCCGGTCGCCGGCGCCAAGGCGCTGGCCGACTTCATGGGGACGTTCGCCAAGGCCAACGGTTAGTCGACCGCCGAGGCGAAAAAACAGCGCTCGGGCCGCCGGTCATCCCCGGCGGCTACGGCGTCGCACAATCGAAGATCTCGCAGCTCGTCCGACGACGTGGTCGACGTGCTCAGCAACCCGAATGAGACTGCGCTGTCGGAGGTGGACCAGGCGCTGCCAGGGAGCGCACCGAGGAAGCCTCCGTCGCCGCAGCTGAGCAGCGACAGGGCGTTCGAGTTTGAATAGGTCGTGCCGTCCGGGCAGGTCAGGCCGAGGCCGAGCTGACCGGACTGGGCCTCTTTCACCGTCTGTCCGTGGACCGTCAGCGTGAACGGCCCGTTCGCGGTCTCCTGGTAGGAGAGGCAGGCGGTGCCGTCGCTGGCGGTGACGCTGAAGTTCCAGGACGGACTGTCGCCAAGCGGGAGCGTGAGCGCGGGGGTAAAGGTGACCACGTTGCCGCTGGCGTAGGTGCAGGTCTTGCCGTCGGCGCTCAGCACGCCGGTGTCGGAGCTCGACGGAAGGCAGCTGGTGGCGGCGCTGGCCGTCATCTTCCAGCAATTGTCCCCAGCCAGGTAATCACACGTGAGGCTGCCGCTCGGTCCGCTGGAAGAGCCGCCGCAGCCAGCACCGAGGGCGACCATTCCGAGCGCCAGTCCCACCGCCGCAAATGACGTTCGCATGCTCCGACGATAACGCCGCCGGCAGGCGAGAGCGAATAAATGCCCCACCGGCTATTCGTTGCGGCGGAACTTCTGCGGGTCGAGTCCGAACTTCTTGATCCAGCGCCAGACGGCGGCGCGGTGCTTGCCGAGCTCTCGCGAGACGTCGGCGACGTTCCCCTCGTAGCGGCGGAGCGACTCCTCGATCTGCGCCGGCGTGGGTGACGGTCCGGTGGTGCGGCGCAGGCCCGCGCCGGCGCCGGCCGGGGCCGACAGCACGCGCGCGATCGGCTCCGGCAGATCGCGCAGCGCGATCGGCTTGTCGCCGCCGGTCAGCACGGCCGCCGTGGAGATGATCTTCTCCAGCTCGCGGACGTTGAGCGGCCAGCTGTGCAGCGTCAGCGCGCGGAAGGCCGGTTGCTCGAACTTGGCGGACGAGGAGGCGCGCCCGAGAAAGTGCGCCGTGAGGACGCCCAGGTCCTCGATCCGGTTGCGCAGCGGCGGCAGATAAATCGGCGCCGCGCCGAGGCGCCCCACGATGTCGTCGCGCAGGCCGCTCGGTCCCTTGCCTGGGCCGGCGGCGGTGCGGTTGGTGGCGGCGACGATCCGCACGTCCATCTGGCGCGGCCGCGTCGACCCGAGCGGCGTCAGCTCACGGTCCTGCAGAAAGCGCAGGATCTTGATCTGCGCCTCCGGCGTCATCTCGCCAATCTCGTCGAGGAACAGCGTCCCCCCCTCGGCCTCCTCGATGAGCCCCGCCTTGGCCTGGTGCGCGGTGGAGTGCGCCCCCTGCCGGTAACCGAACAGCTCGCTTTCGACCAGCTCGCGCGGGATGGCGGCGCAGTTGATGGCGACGAAGCGGCCTTTTTCTTGGCGCCCGCTCGCCTGGTGCACGGCGCGCGCGTAGACCTCCTTGCCGGCGCCGGTCTCACCGAGGATCAGCAGCTCGCCGTCAGAGGCCGCCAGCCGCCGGAGGCGATCGCAGGCCACCGCCAGCGCCGGCGAGGCGGTCGCCACCGGGCCGAACGGCGCCACCAGCTCGGCCTTGATCGCCTCGAGCTCGATCTGCGACACCATCCGGAAGACGGCCACGTGGTTGCCGAAGAAGAGCAGCGCGCCGTCACGGAGGCGGGCTTTTCCTTCGACGCGCTGGTTGTCGATCCAGGTGCCGTTCTTGCTGCCCAGATCTTCGAGGTCGTAGCCGCCGACGACCCGGGTGATGCGCGCGTGTTGGCTGGAGACGAGACCGTCGTCGAGCACGGCGACGTTGGCCCCGGCCGGCACCCCGTCCGCCCGCCGTCCGACGAAGAGCTCGTCACCGGCGATCTGCAGGCGGGTGCGCGCGGGGAGCGCGGGCGCATCCGCGCTGCCGACGACCAGCAGCACCGCACGATCCTTCTGCTCGCCGGGCGAGAGCGGAGACTGGACCGCCGTCAGCGTTCGTTCGGCGGGATCGCGCATCCCTGGGAGACTAACACCTGCGCCGCTGTTTGGCCGCGCGCCTTCGATTTGTTCAGCCGCAGGCGACGTGTCGTTCAGTCGCAGGCGATCCGCGCCAGCTCGGGGGCGCTGATCGTGAGGCTCACGCCGTCGCCCAGCTGTCCGCTGGTGTCGGCGCCCCAGCAGCTGACGACGTGGTCGGCGCTCGCCGCGCAGCTGTGCAGCGACCCGGCGCTCACCGCCCCGCTGGCGCCGGCGACCCTGGCGGGGGTCGGCCGATCGACGGTCGTGCCGTCGCCGAGCTGACCGCTGTCGTTCGCGCCCCAGCACCAGACGCTGGCGTCGCCCAGGCTCGCGCAGCTGTGCGCGCCGCCGGCCGAGACGCCGGTGGCCGCCGCGGGCAGGGCAACGGCCGCCGGCGCGTCGACGTTCGTTCCCGAGGCGCCGAGTCCGAGCTGGCCGCGATCGTCGGCGCCCCAACACCAGACGCCGCCCCCCTGGTCGACGGCGCAGGTGTGTGCGCCGCCGGCTGAAAGCGAGCGGGCGGTCGCGCCGCCCGGCAGCACGACCGGCGTCGGCGTCGGTTGATTCGCGCCTGGGCCGGCGCCCAGCTGACCGCTGTCGTTCCGCCCCCAGCACCAGGGCTGGCCGGTCACGTCGAGCGCGCAGGTGTGTCCGCCGCCGGCGGTGACCTCCTTCGCGCGCACGCCGGTCGGGCCGAGCGGCACCGGCGCCGGCGTCGGTCGCGAGGTCAGCGTACCGTCGCCGAGCTGGCCGTAGCTGTCGTCGCCGAAGCAGAAGATCTCGCCGCCCAGGCCGTCGGCCGGGTTGACGAGCACGCAGCTGTGCGCGTCGCCGCTGGCGACGGCGATCGCCTGGTCGGCGCCGCTCGGCAACGCGACCTCGATCGGGAATGGCGTGTCGACCAGGTGGCTAGGCCCGAGCTGCCCGCTCGAGCCGCGCCCCCAGCACCAGAG
Organism: uncultured Pseudomonadota bacterium; assembly: GCA_963819375.1. Classification (GTDB taxonomy): domain Bacteria; phylum Myxococcota_A; class Polyangia; order Fen-1088; family Fen-1088; genus JADGRB01. The sequence continues at coordinate 682,412 of CAWFVU010000004.1, forward strand.
CCCGGCGGACTTGTCGACCGCACAGCTGTGCAGCGCGCCGGCGGAGACGCCGCCCGGGAGCAGCGGCATCTTGATCGGCCCCGGCAGCGAACGGTCGTCGTCGCCGTTGTCGCCGAGTTGCCCAGCCCGATCGGATCCCCAGCAGACGAAGCCGTCGGTGCCACCGGGCCCCACCGCGCGGCCGACAGCGCAGCTGTGCGCGCCGCCGGCGCTGACCTGATCAGCGCTGAGCGCGACGGTCGCGGGAAGCGGCCGGACCACGTCGCGCCCGGTGCCGAGCTGACCGTAGTGGTCGTCGCCCCAGCAGAGGATCGCGCCGTCGTTGGTGACGGCGCAGGAGAAGGTCGCGCCGGCCGTCACCTTGACGCCGTTGGCGAGGCCGGTGACGGGGAACGGCTCGGGGACGCTGCTCATCGTCCCCTCGCCCAGCTGGCCGGTGCTGTTCTGTCCCCAGCACAGGACCTGTCCGTTGAGGCGCACGGCGCAGGTGTGCTGGGCGCCGGCCGCGATCGCCACGGGATCGATCACGATCGGGACCAAGGTCGGTTGCGTCGTCGAGCTCGACGTGCCGGTCGCGTTGCTCCCCAGCTGCCCCTGGCTGTTGTCGCCCCAGCAGTGGATGGCGCCGGCGCTCATCGCGCAGGTGTGCGAGAGGCCGGTGGCGACGGCGACGACGTTTTGCAGACCTGGGACCGCGACCGGCTGCGCGCGGTTGACCTGGGTTCCGTCGCCGAGCTGACCGCTCGCGTTGCTCCCCCAGCAGGCGACCGAACCGTCGACAAGAACCGCGCAGGCGTGCTGCCACTGGGCCGAGAGCGAACGCACGCCGGCGAGCCCGAGCACCGGTGTCGGTGCGCGCGGCGTTGCGCCGGGGGCGCCGTCGCCGATTTCGCCGTCGCTGTCGTCACCCCAGCAGACGGCGCTGCGATCGGCGAGCAGCGCGCAGGAGAACCCAGAGCCGGCGGCGACCGCCGTTGCCCCGGCCACGCCGGGGACGGCGATCGGGGTGCGCTGATCGCCGCCGCCGCCGTCGCCGAGCTGCCCGGTGTCGTCGGCCCCCCAGCAGACCACGCTGCCGGCCGCGCGCACGGCGCAGGCGTGCCGCTCGCCCGCCGCGAGCGCGATGGCGTCGGTGAGACCCGAGACGCGCACGCCGGTTGAACGGGGGGTGAGCGTTCCGTCGCCCAGCTGTCCGTCGTCGTTTCGCCCCCAGCAGCTGACACCGCCGTCCTGGCGCAGGAGGCAGCTCGCGGAGCCGCCCGCGGAGAGCGCGACGATCGGGTTCGCCGGGCAGGAAGCGGCGACGCAGGCGTCGGCGTCTCCGCCGGCCGCGTGCAGATAGCGACGGTGGGAGGCGCAGGTCGCGTCGAAGCTGCTGCAGCGGTTGTTCATCTCGCAGAAGGCGTCGAGGCCGCACTCTGCGTCGGCGTGACAGACGAAATCGCCCGGGCCGTAGCAGGCGGAGAGCGCCCCGAGCGCGGCCAGCGCGGCCAGCGCGGAGATGTCGGCCGTCGCGCGCTTCAAAACGTGCCTCCCAGCAGCCCGGGGGCGAGCCAGACGGCGACGAGGTCATTCCGCGCGTGCCGGCGCACCAGAAGAAACCGGGTCACCCCTGTCGCCGTCAGCGCCGCGCCGATCGCCAGCGCGCCGATCGCGACGTCGAGGCGCGCGCCGGCCGTCGACCAGTGACTCTGGTACGCGCTGTAGCTTGGCGCGTTCTCGGCGTCGCTGCGCGCGCTCTCGGCCGCGACGAAGTAGCCGATCCCGATGCCCAGCGCGACCACGCCGGCGCTGGTCAGCGTCAGGCCCCAGGGGTCGCGGCTCCAGCGCGGCGGTGCCGGCCTCGGCGGCGGGGGCGCCGGCGGCGGCGTCATGATCGTCACCTCGGGCTTCTTGGCCAGCTCCTGCGCGCAGCGCGCGAGCGCGATCTGGGTGGCGTCGATCTGCAACGCGGGGGGCTTGGTGGTCAGGAACCGCTGGTAGAGAACGACCGCGCCCCGGCAGTCGCCGCCGAGCCGCTTGGCCTGCGCCTCGGCGAACAGGAACTCGCGGCGGGGATCGAACGCGAAGCCCTCTTCCAGATCGCCGATGGCCGCCGCGTAGTCGTGCGTCTCGAATTTCTTCAGCGCGCGGTCGTAGAGCGCCTGCGCCGCGGGGTGCATCGGCCCTTCCATCTCACCCGGGCCGCTGTCGGGCGCGGCGGCCGTCGGCTCGGCGGCGCGCGCGGCGGCCGGGAACGAGACGGCGCCGCCCAAGACGAAAACGCCGAGAACGCCGAGAACGAGCAGCCCGCAGCGAAAAGCCCGCCGTAGGTGCCCAGATCGAGGTGAAGGCCTACGCTGAATGGCCCTTCCACGTTATGCCCCTGCCACGGCGCTGTCGAGACCGTACGTCGTCACTCGAAGCTGAACGACAGCGCCAATGTAGGCAGGAGGCCGTCGGACGTCGATGAGACCCCGGCCTCGCTGTCCCAGTAGCGATAGGCAGCGAGGCTCACGAGCACGCCGACCGACCAACGGTTGGAGAAGAAGGTTTCGTAGCCGAGGTGGCCGGAGACGGCCGCTCCCCACCCGGTCGAGACAGTCCGGTAAAACGTGTCGAGGTTCGAGGCGGCCAGGACGCCGACACTCCCGCCGAAATGGAACCCACGACGCGGATTGGGAAAATCGTTCACGAAGATCGCGATCGTATCGAGGAGGCGAACTGTTTGAGTCACCGCGTAGGTCGACCCTCGATAGGACTCGTTGGCGTCGGAGACGGCGGCAATCTGCCAACGTCCTCCGACGGCGAGGCCAGGCCGAACTGTTCGCCCGATCGAGGTGTCGAGCGCGGTTCCCCACCCTCCGTAGACGGCGCCCGGGCCACCGCCCGATGGGGACCAGCTTTCGTGCAAATAGACCGTGCCCAAGGCGAGCCGCAGAAAGAGGCGACCGCGGCCGCGCTTGTCGCGCCGACCGTCTGTCGGTGCAGGCGGGAGCGCACCAGACGTGACTGTCGGCGATGGGACCGATTGCGCATTTGCCGTCGGTGTGGCGGCGCAGAGGCAAGCGAAGAACGCGATCGCGGCCCCTCCGATCGAGGCCCACCAACGCAAGTCGATCCGCGCTGCCGGCATCAGTTCTGGAAGGTGATCCAGTCCGCGACCTCGGCCGGCAAGTAACCTCCGGGTCCGAGCGAGGGGAAGGTCAGCTTCAGGTAAAGAGGTCCGGGCGCGACCGGTGAAAGATTGGGACCAACAACTACACAGGTTCCCTGGTCGAAGGCGCAGCTGTCGCAAATCTCGTCAGCCAGACCATACGTCGTCACGTGCGTGGCGGACGGGACCTGGATCTGCAAATACATCGTGATGCCCGCGGCGGTCGTTTGCCTGGCGATGGTCTGGAGAACGCTGTGGCCGGCGTCCCAGAAACCCGCTGGGAGCTGGAAGGGAACGGTCCCCTCGCAGGTCTCGGACAGATAGTCGGCGACGGTGGTGCTGGCGACCGGTGACACGAGATATCGCTGCCGCCCGTCGGACGGCAATTGGATCAGCGCGGCGCTGCTGCCGCCGAAGGGCTGCGCGGTCCCCTGGCAGTCCTGGAAGAGCACCTCGTCACCGTCGTAGGGAGATGGCCCTGGCCCCGTCGCGGGAGGTCCAGCGGAGAGACCGACCGACCCTCCCGGCGCGTTCGGCAGCGTCCAATAAGGGGTCGTATCGAGGTCGTTGGCGATCGGCTCACCACCGGTCGGAAGCGCGGGCAGCGAGCAAGGACAGATTGATTCGTCGGTCGTGGCCGCGCCCGCCTCCACGACGTGCATGGCGGCCCAGACATCGTCGATGCTCATGTTCCAGAAGGCGGAGAAATTCTCCGCGAACAGCGCGGGATCGCGGCGCTCGGGCGCCTGCCTGTAGTAGCGGACGAAGGCGTCGACCCCTTTTGTGCGGATCAGGTAGCGCGCCAAGATGCCGCCTTCGCTGTAAACATCCTGCCTGCTGTCGGCGGAGGTCTCCGTCACCACCTGTTGCCAGGGGACGAAGTGGGTCAGATCGGCTCCCGCTTCGCTGTCGCAACCGATTGACTGCGCGGCCCCCTCGACGACGAGCGGGATCGGGAGAGCCCCGGGCGCGAGGAGCTCCATGTACGCGTGCATGAGCTCGTGCTGATAGGGGAGATAGGGAGCCGCGATCTCCAGGTCGCCAGCGGCTTCGCAGCCCGATTCGGCTCCCCCGCCGCACGCGGAGGCGATGTGGTCGTATCCGAGCAGGTGGTAGTCGATCTTTCTCCCCTCCGGCATGCCCAGCATCGTTTGCTTGTCTGCCCAATCGGTCTCCAGCGCGGCGAGGCCGTTGGCGCCCTGCATGTAGGCGGCCGGCGGTGCGAGGTCAAAATTTGGATCGACAAAGAGACGGAAGTGCGCCGACTCGCCCACCAGGACGCCCGGGATCGTCGGCTGGCCGCAACCGGCAGCCAGCCAGAACAGCGCGGGCCACGTGCACAAACCGAGATGCCCGACCATTTTCCCCCGCACCTCCAATCGCTCATGACGCTACTGCTCGGAGTGAGACGTGTCGAATCGCCGCGTCGGACAACGACGCCGACACGCTCAAGGGGCCTTCGGCGAATCGGGGTCCCAGGTGTGAAGGCGCGACACCGGGGCCGCTGGCGGCGTCGGCGTTTCGACACGGGCGTGCTTGGCGTGCCGCGCGCGCGGCGGCGGCGCGACCGCGGGGGCCTCGGTGGCGGCGAGGATCTTCGTCGGTGTGGGCGGCCGGTTTTCCGTGGGCGCGGGGAGCGCTCTCGGGGCGATGAGCGTCGCTGCGGCGGCCGGCGCGGACGGGGGAGAGCGCTCGGCGTCGGTCTTCCATCGCTTCGCCGTCAGCCCCCCCGCCAGCGCGAACACGGCGGCGAAGGCCGCCAAAGCCAACCCGCGCACCCATTTTCGTCCGGCGGTCATCCTCCGGCGGGTCGGTCCGAACGCGTCGGTCGCCGTGCGCTCCTCGCCGCCGGCGGAGTGAACAACCGCCGGCCGCCCCGCCAGGTGCTCGCCGAGCGACTTGCCGGCGCGCTGGGCCTCCTGCCAGGCGCAGAGCTCGTCCGCGAACAGCCGCTGCATGAGGCCGCCCAGCGCGACCGTCGACACGGGGATGCTCGCCTCGCGCGCGAAGGTCTCGAGCGCGACCTGCATCGCCTGCATCGTCGGGTAGCGGTGATCGGGATTGGGGGCCAGCGCCCGCATCACGATGTCCGCCAGCGCGGTCGGGTAGACCCCCTTGTCCTCGGGCCAGGTCGGCGCGGGAGCCACGCCGGTGGCGATCCGGTTCAGGATCTCGAGATCGCTTTCGCCAGTGAAGGGCGCCGCGCCGGTCGTCAGCTCATAGAGGATGGTCCCCAGCGCGAACACGTCACTGCGGCGATCGACGGCGTGGCCGCGGCACTGCTCGGGCGACATGTAGGCGAACTTTCCCTTCAGCGTCCCCTCCTGCGTGCGGGTCCGCTGGAGCGCCCACTTGGCGATGCCGAAGTCGGAGACCTTCACCGCGCCGTCGTAGGAGACGAGCACGTTCGACGGCGAGACGTCGCGGTGGACGATGCCGAGCGCCTCGCCGCCGGGGCCGAGCCGGTCGTGCGCATAGTGAAGGCCGGCGGCCGCGGCGGCGACGATTTCGATCGCATACCCCAGCTCCAACGGGACGGCGACCGCCGGGTCCTGTGTCTTGGCTTGGCCTGCGCTGCGTGCGTGCGCGCGCATGAGCTCGCGCAGGTTGGCGCCGTGGACGTACTCCATGGCGAAGAAGGGCGCGTCGCCGTCGGCGCCGACGTCGTAGACCTCGGTGATGTGGGGGTGTGTAAGCGTCGCCGACAGGCGCGCCTCGTCGAGGAACATGCGGAGCAGCTCTGGATCGAGCGCGTGCTGCGGAAGGATCCGCTTCAACACGACGAGCTTCTCGAACCCCTCGATCCCGACGCCGAGCAGCCGCGCCAGGTAGATCTCGGCCATCCCGCCGACGGCCAGGCGGCGAATCGGCTCATAGCGGCCAATCGGACGGCCGTTGCCGGGGAGCGGCTCTACCCCAGACATCTCCGCGCCCAGAATATCAGAACGCGGGGGGCATTCGCGCCCCGACGGAGGCCATGGCGCCGGCCGCCGCGCCCCCGCCGTCGTCGCGTGACGTATCGCTGTTGCGCAACCCTGCGACGCGCCGACTTTCCTTCGATATTTCAGCTAGATCGCGCGGCACCGTGCGAGAATCGGCCGTATTCGCCGGGTTCTGGGGTTGCGCAACAAACAGCCCGAAAACAGTCGGCAAGCCCGGGCATTCGGCTGTTTCGGGCGCAATTCGATTGGCCCCCTTATTGCGTAATCTGGCGAACGAAGGAGAGCCGCTCATGCGAGACAAGCTCACAGTCAAGACACTTTGGTTGCTGGAGGCGGGCGTCCTCGGGTTGGCGCTCGGGGCCGGCGCTGGGTGCAGCTCGACGAGCAAGACCACCGGGAACGTCAGCGCGCTTCCGGCCGACGTCCAGGCGATCACGTTCTTGCAGCGCACGCCGCGCAACGATGACGGCAACGTCTTCGACTACGCCAACTTCGTCCCGGGCGGCCGGCTGTCGATGCTCTCCCCGCCCTCGGCGGACGGGCAGCTGACGGTCATCTTCCCGAACACGGCGACCTGTACGGCGCTCCTCAAGAACATGGACGGCACGGACGGGTCGCCGACCGACATCGCCAACTGCGTGAGCGGCTCCGACGTCCAGTCGTACGATCTCTCGTTCGACGCCAAGTCGGTGGTCTTCTCGGCGCGGCTCCCGGGCGACGACAGCTACCAGATCTATTCGATCAACCTGGACGCGACGAACCCGGACCTGAAGCAGCTGACCAGCGGCGGGAACGACTTCGTCTACCCGGTCTATGCGCCGGGCGATCGCGTCACCTTCATGACCAACCGCAACGTCGAGGCGGACGCCGACCTCAACTCGATGCAGTTCAAGGACGAGTACGAACGCGCGGTGACCGCCCAGGTCGGCAGCGTGACCACCAGCGGGACCGACCTGCAGCTCGGGCCGCGCAATGTCTCCCACCGCGTCTCGCCGGCGCTCTTGCCCGACGGCCACGTGCTCTACACCGAGTGGATGCACATGGGCGAGGTCAACGAGGGGCACCTGCGCATGATGAACACCGACATGACGGGAATGAAGGAGGCCTTCGGCGACGAGCTCGCCGCGTCGTATCCGTCGACGAACAGCTACCTCAAGGCCCGCTACGTCAAGACCACGCCGTACTTCGACGTCGCTGCCAACAAGATGCTCGACGACTATCAGGTCATCGCGGTCGCCACCTCGCGCGATCGCACCCTGCAGTCGGGCAAGCTCTTTCTCATCGATCTCAACGGCAGCGAGGCCAACTCGACCTCGCAGGATCTGACGCCGCTCATCCCGGGCGATCGGTCGCCGAGCTCGCAGGGGATCGGCCGCTACTACGACGCCGAGCCGGTGGGCGACGAGGCCCCGGGGCAGTTCCTCACTTCCTGGGCGGACGGCCCGGTCCAGTCGGAGGAGCTCGACCGCGCGATGAGCACCGCGCAGTTCGGCATCTACGTGCTCGACGCCTCGAACGCCAACGCCAGCAACGGTGGCCGTTCTCCCATCTACGACGACCCGAACTACTGGGACGTCCTGCCGCGCCCGGTGAAGGTGCGGCCCGAGCCGGCCAACCTGGCCTCACAGATCAGCATGACCGACACCAGCACCACCGTCGGCTGCCTCAACGTCTACCAGTCGTCGCTGCTGACCATCCCGCAGGGGAGCGTGACGAAGGTGCGGCTCATCGAGGGCTTCTCGGGCGAAGAGGGGGGCGTCGACATGTTCGGCACCACCGAGTTCGACGGGCAGTCGAAATACGGCGAGATTCCGCTCCAGGGCGACGCCTCGTTCGCCGCCGACGTGCCGGCCAACGTGCCGCTGCACATCCAGCTGGTCGACAAGTTCGGCATGGCCACGCAGGTCAGCGGCAGCCACGGCACGGCGGCGGGCACGCCGGTCGCCAACGAGGACATCTGGTTCTCCGGCCGGTCGGGCGAGTCGCGCTTCTGCGGCGGCTGCCACGAGAACCGCACCGTGGCGTCGACCATTCAGCAAGGCCAGACCCAGGCCGTCGTCCACGGTCCGGTCAACCTCGACGCGCCCCGGGCCGCTCGCCAGTCGACCACGGCCTACGCGCTCACCAACGGCGCGCTGCCGGCGGGGACCAACGCCGCCAACCCGGGCGACAACGACGTGCGCGGTGTCCCCTGGGATCTGGCGATTCAGCCGATCCTCGACGCCAAGTGCGCCTCCTGCCACAACGGCGACGCCACCCAGCCCTACAACCCGAGCTACACCGTCACCGACATGACCAGCGGGACCTCGCAGACCTTCGTGTTCGACCTGCGCGGACAGAAGCTCAACGTCACCGTCGGTGAGCGTATGACCGGCGATTTCACGGCTTCGTATCTGTCGCTGATGGGCCTCGGCGAGATCCTGGGCGACGACGTCGTCAAGATCACCGGAACGCCGCCCGACTACGTGACGGCGGCCGCCGCCGAGACGAGCAAGCTCATGACCGAGCACCTGAATCCGCCGCAGCGCTACCCGCTCGACACCAACACCCGCCTCGTGCCGGGCCTGGCGGTCCACCCGGTGGACGTCGGCGGAACCGAGCTGACGCCTGACGAGTACTACCTCTTGGAGCTCAACATCGACATGGGTGGCCAGTACTTCTTCCGGGAGAACCTGGATGAAGCCGGGACTCAGTAACAACCGACGGGAGCCAGTGAACATGCGAATCATCAACATGAACGCAAAGAAGCTCGCGCAGCTCACGATGGCCACCTCGCTCGGACTCGCCCTGGCGGCGGCCGGGAGCGCGAACGCCGGGACCGGCGGCAGCGCCTCGACCATCCAGCAGGCCATCTCCGCCAACTCGGTCGACTCCATCAAGGCCGAGCTCGAACGGACGGAGTTCCTGGTCTGCGCGGCCTGCGTCGACCTGGTCACCCCGCTCGTCGACCATCCGGACGTTCGCGTCCGGACGGTCGCCGCCTGGTGGCTGGCCCGGCGCGGGATCGCCAAGACGATCCAGGTGCAGATGCTGACCCGGTTGTCGCAGCCCGACTCGGCGGCGGCGCTCAACGCGGCCGACGTGCTGGGCGAGTTCCACTACGTCTCGTCGATCCCGGCGCTCGGGGCCGCGCTGTCGAACCCGACCTTCTCGGGGGCGGCGCGCGCGGAGATGGCCAAGGCGCTGGGGACGATCGGGCGGCCGGCGGGGACGCAGTACCTCACCACCGCACTCGCCGACAGTGACCCACAGGTACGCTCGGCGTCTCTGCTCGCGCTGCGCTCGGTCCGGGGCTTCCACGACGGCAGCGTCGCGGCACCCCTCATCAGCGACGGTGACGCGAGCGTGCGCTCCGACGCGGTGGTCACCGTCGGGATGTTCAAGTACGCGGGTGGCGCGTCGGCGCTGGTCGCGGCCCTCTCCAATCCGTCGCAGACCGTGCGCAAGAAGGCGGCCTGGGCGTTGGGCGAGATCGGGGCCTCTTCCTCGACGGCTGGCCCGGCTCTGCAGAACGCCGCCGCCAACGATCCGAGCCCGCTCGTCCGCTCGCTGGCCAAGGCCGCGTTGACCAAGCTCACCCAGTAGTCAAGCTCACGCAGTCGTTGAGCCAGCTCCGCTTCTCCATCGCCGGCCCATTGGTCGGCGTTCACAACCCGATCGGGACTTGATACAATCGGCGTCCCCGGAATGCGTTCTTCCCAACAGGGCAGGGTCGGTTACGGGCTCGCAGTCACGGCTGCGACGGCGCTCTTCGGCTGCCGGCCGGCCGCGCCGCCCGAACAGCACTTCTACGACGTCCACATCCAGCCGATCCTCAACGCCTCCTGCGTCGGCAATACGTCGCCCTGCCACAGCATCGCCGTCGACCCGGTGACCAACAAGCCGACGGCGCTCGGCAACCTCAATCTCTCGTCGTTCGACGGGGTCCAGAAGCGGCGCGACGTGCTGCGGACCTACGGCAGCTACCCGCAGCCGCTCCTGCTGTTGAAGGCGATGCCGCCCGGGAGCAATCAGATCCCGTACCAGGGAAAGTTCTACCCGAGCGAGATCCAACACAGCGGCGGCTCGCCCATCCAGCCCAACTCCGAGGCCTACTTCGAGCTCAAGAACTGGCTCGACAACGGCGCCAACCGCGACGGGATCGCGCCCCAGGCGGTCGCCAACAAGGGCGTCGGCCCCTGCAGCGACGCGCTGCCGCCGCTCAGCCAGCGCATCACCGTCGACACCACCAGCCAGGCCTACCAGGACTTCAAGGCCAACATCGAGCCGATGCTCGAGTCGTCGTGTGCCTATGGCAGCTGCCACAGCTCGGTGCAGGCCGACATGTACCTGACCTGCGGTCAGAGCGGCACCGATCCGGACGCCGAGACCGCCTTCAACTACGCGCAGGTGGCCGGCTTCGTGATCGCGCCGCCCACCGACCCGACGATGGTCAACGTCGATCAGAGCGAGATCCTCCTGCGGCCGCTGGCCGTCGCGGCCGGCGGCGTGAGCCACACCGGCGGGACCTTCTTCCAGTCGCGGAGCGACGACACCTGGCTCGCCTGGGAGTCGTGGGCCAAGGAGGTCCAGATGGCGCCGCCGCTCGACTACGGGCCCAAGACCGCGGGGCAGACGTTCTTCGAGACCAACGTCATGCCGAAGCTGCTCGTGCGCGGCTGCGACCTCGAGGGGTGCCACAGCCCCGACGGGTTCAACGACTTTCGCCTCCGCTCGGGCGCGTTCGGCTTCTTCGCGCCGGCGGCGCTGACCCGCAATTACCACGCGCTGGCGGACGAGTTCATGGCGTTCGACACCGTCGACGTCAAGCAGTCCCGCGCGGTGAAGAAGAACATCATCGCCGGCTCGGGTGGCACGACCCACCGCGCCGGCTCGATCCTGGAGGACATCAACACCTCCGTCGACACCGCCTGCCCGCAGCCGTTCGATCCCGCCACGGCCACGCGCGCCTTCTGCGTCCTTTCGGCCTGGCAGCAGACCGAGCGGCAGGATCGGATCGCCGCCGGGAGCGTCTCGCCGATGACCGCCGGCAGCACGCTGCCGCTGGTGTTCGTGGCGCGGCCGAAGAACGGCGACGACCTCCTGCACTTCGACAGCTACGAAGGCGGCGCCGATCTGAGGCTGGCCGACGCGACGCTCGACGCGAACGGCCAGGTCACCGCCGTGGGCAACGTGCGCAGCGCGCTCGGCCCCTGCGCCGGGCTCGCCGGGCAGGACGTCGACGTGCGCGGCCCCGAGTGGAGCTACGACGCGACCAAGGTGGTCTTCGCCGCGCGGCCGGGGGCGTCAAGCGGGCTCGATCTCTGGATCCTCGACGTGGCGGCAGGGACCTGCACGAGGCTCACCAGCGACGCCGGACGGATCGTCACCGGCACCAACGTCCGGGTTCACAACTTCGACCCGGTGTTCGCGCCGGACAACACCATCGTCTTCGCCTCGACCCGCACCGGGAGCCTGACGCAGCGGAACATGCTCCCCAACTCGGATCTCTTCCGGGTCCGGCCCTCGACGACCGGCACGTTCAGCTACGACTTCGGCAACCCCGAGCAGATGACCTTCCTGCTCAACGCGGAGCTGTCGCCCGCCTTCATGCAGGACGGACGCGTCAGCTTCACCGCCGAGAAGGCGACCCCCGACTTCTATCAGCTGTCGGGCCGCCGGATGAACTGGGACCTCACCGACTACCACCCGCTCTTGGCGCAGCGCGCGCAGTCGACCACCACCTTCGACAACAATCTCGTGCCGTCGGTCGGTTACCAGGAGGCGACCGAGATCCGCGAGGGGCTCGACCGGAACTTCCTGCTCATCCTGTCGAACGAAGGGGCAAAAGGGGGCGGCGGGGCGCTGGCCACCTTCAACCGCTCGATCGGCCCCTTCGAGGCCGATCGCGACGACGTCACCTTCGTGAAGTCGATGGTCATCGTCGATCCGGCCGCCGCGCCGGCCGCCGACGGCAAGACCACCGGGGCCTATCGCTCGCCGTTCTCGCTCCCCAACGGCGAGATCTTGGCCTCTTATGCCGCCAACGTCGCCAACGTCAACACCGACGTCCCGCAGTACGCGCTGGTCGCCGTCAACCAGCAGACCGGGGCGCGCCGCCCGCTGGCCAGCGACGCGACGCTCTCCTACGTCGAGGCGGCGCTGGGCTACAAGCGGGGGGAGACGGAGCTGTTCTCGAACCTGCCGCAGCTGGTCTTCGGCGGGCACTCCGGTCAGACCGACGCCGCCAACGCCAACAGCGGCATCATGCACTTCCCGGACGTTCCGGTGCTCGCCACGCTGCTGGGCGCCAATCTGCGCCGCGGGCGCGACGTCTCGGCGTTCGACGGGACCGCGTCACTCAAGGTCTACCAGGACCTTCCCCCGCCGGCGAACTCGACGACCTCCATCATCCCCATGGGAGCGCTGGCCTACTCGCAGCGGACGCTGATCGGCTCGGCCAGCTTGATGGGGGACCACTCGTTGAAGGCGCTGGTCCCCGCGGGCATCCCGCTGATCCTCGAGTTCGACGACAGCAGCGGCAAGGCCCTGTTCACGATGTCGGAGGAGCACCAGGTGACCGCCGGCGAGTACATCACGCCAGGTCCTCAGCGCGCGGTGTTCAACAACATCTGCGGCGGCTGCCACGGCAGCCTGGACGGCTCGGAGCTGGACATCGCCGTGAGCGCCGACGCCCTCACCGGCGCCTCCGCTTCGCAGTCGCGCTACGCCGATCCGCAGCAGCTCCACCAGTAGCGCTCCCGCCCCGGCCCTCCAGCGAGACCGGCCTCGCCCGGCTGTGGATAAACTGTTACCAAAAGATCGTAGGCCCGAAAACAGGCCGAAACATGTGTCGGCGATAGTAGAGCGTCGTGCTCGTCGCCGCTCCCGCTGATTCCAAGTCCTCGACCCCCACAGTCAATTCGGTGGTGCGCCGTCCCGACACCGCCACCGCGGCCATCCTGGCGCTCACCGCCGATCCGGAGGTCCGTGATCTGCTGCTCGAGCTGGCGATCGCCGAAGGGTTTGGCGTTCGCTGCGCCGAGACCGAGGCCGAGGCAGCCGAGATCCTCGATCTGGAGCGTCCGGGCCTGGTGCTGGTCGACCTCGACATGCCGGCCCGGACCGGAACGAAGTTCTTGCGGGCGCTGCGGCAGGGACCTTTGAGCGGGATCCCCTGCATCGCCATCACCGCCTCCAACGACCCGATGTTGGCCGTCAGCGTCGACGCGTCGATCTTCTACAAGCCGGATCTCGACGGGATCGACACGGCGATCGGGCGGCTGTTCTGGCCCGAGTCGCACGGCCGCTGAGCCGGTCAGCCAACCCGGTCAGCCGAGCTGTAACGACCGGCGCGTCGCCGAGCCGTAGGTGAACCCGCTGATCGGAAAGCTGGGGAGGGCGGACGGATCGTCGATGGCGGCGCCGAGCGCGGTCACCACCGGCACGAAGTGCTCGTGGGTGGGGAGCGCCTGCCCGACGCCGGGCGCGCGCTGCCGATAGTCGAGGAGCGCGTCGACGTCGCGGCGGGCGAGGACGTCGGCCGTCCAGGCGTCGAACTCGGCCGCCCAGGCGGGGACCGGCGCGTCGGGGCGAAAGTCCATGGCCCGCAGGTTGTGGGTCAAAAACCCGCTGCCGACGATGAGCACCCCCTCGCGGCGCAGCGGCGCCAGCGCGCGCCCGAGGGTGAACAGCTCGGTCGGATCGAGCGTCGGCAGGGAGACCTGGAGAACCGGCACGTCGGCCGCCGGGTACATGCAGACGAGCGGCACGTAGGCGCCGTGGTCGAGCCCGCGCTCGGGCGATTCGGCGACGGGCTGGCCGGCGAGGAGGCCCCGCAGGCGCGTGGCCAGCTCGGGCGCAGGCGGTGCCGGATAGGTGGTCTGGTAGTACCTGGCCGGAAAGCCGGAGAAGTCGTAGACCAGCGGCACGCGGCGGGTGGCGCCGAGCGTGATCGGCCGGTCCACCCAGTGCGCGGAGAGCATCAGGATCGCGCGCGGACGGGGGAGGGCCCGCGCCCACGCGCCCAGCTCGGCGACCCAGCGCTGGTCGTCGAGCAGCAAGGGCGAGCCGTGCGCCAAGAAAATAGCCGGCATCGCGGTGGTCGTCTTGCTCATGGGCGCCGATTTGGATGCCGCGCGGGCGCACCCGGTCGCGCCCGCAGCCAGCAAAAGCCCAATGGCCTCACGCCGGTTCATCCGAGGAGGTTAGCGCGCTCGCGTCGACGGAAGCGCGCTTTGCTAAAAGCGGACCGAAAACGACCCTTGCAGGATGTGGGCGTAGGGGCGATCGGCGTTGGGCGCGCACACCGAGTCGACGTGATAGACGAGCAGCTCGTACTTCACGTCGGCCTCCATCTCGGCGAACCAGCTCGAGCGCTCCTGCTGCGGGCGGCGCAGGAAGGCCATCCGGCCGCCGACCAGGTAGTTGCTCATCGGCGAGAGCTCCCGGTCGCCGGTCCAGTACTGGCCGGCCGGGCCCTGGATGCGGTACTCCTCGCCGTTGCGATAGAAGCTGGCGCCGCTCTGGAGGTGATAGTGGCCGCGCAGGGTCAACAGCATCACCGAGCTGAGGTACTTGTTCACCACCAGGTCGCCGGTGACCGCCTGCACCGCCCAGCTGTCCTCGTAGAGGCGCGCCATCCCGATCCCCGAGGCGCGCCACTGCGGGAAGGCATAGGCCGCGCGGGCGAAGACGGCGTAGCGCTGGCGGTAGATCGGCTCGTGCTCCTGCGGGTCCTGGTGCTCGCCGCCGACCAGCACGCTGCGGTAGGGGTTGGACTGGAAGCCGTCGAGGATCTGGAGCGTCCCGCCCCCCTGGATCGACCAGGCGGGGGGTCATCGTCCAGGAGAGCGAGGGTTCAACCGCGTCGATGCTGAGCGGCTGCGTGACGACGTTGGGGTCGGTCGAGCTGAAGCAGTGGGCGGACGACGTGAGCGGCTGAAGATGCAGCGCCGTTTCGGCCATGCTGTTGTTGGCGTCGCAGACGCTGTCCCAGTTGTGGCTGTAGGCGACGACGAGCGTGAAGTTGTGGTCGTAGAGATCGTCGCGGGCGGTGACGGAGAGCGAGTGCGATCGATAGTCGTTCTCCCAGCCGTAGGCGTAGGAGGCGCCGATGCCGGCGTCGGGGCGGTTGTAGGTGAAGCCGCCGTGGACCTGCTGGCGGAAGTCGTGGAACGGGGTGGCCTTGGTGATCGCGTCGACGCCGAACACCGCGGGCGTGGCGCCGCTGACGGCGTCGGCCTCCCAGCCGGCGGCGACGCCGAGGCCGCCGCCGATCGGCGAGGCGACGTCGACCTGCGGGTGGATCACGGTGATCCCTTTGTTGTTCGGGTCGACGGCTCGCGGAAGAACGTCAGCCGCGCCGACGCCTCGGTCGGATCCTCGGCGCGCGCCGGCGCGGCCCAGACGACCAAAAGAGCGAAGACGGTCGCCGGCAGCGATGAGAAGCGCGGGGCGTCTCAGTTGCAACCGCACCCTCCGCCGGCGGTCCCATTCCCTCCGACCGCCCCCTCGCGGTTCTCGAGGATGTGCTGCTCGGCGGCCTGCTCCTGCCCGATGGCGTCGAGCGACATGATCCGGTCGGCCAGGAGCTCGCGCTGGTGGGGCCGCACGGTCCACTTCGAGGCCGCGCAACCATTGCAAACGACGGCCGCTGCCGCGACGGCGACCAGAATCAGGCGGCGTACGATGCGTTTCCCGCGACTAAAAATAGACGCTGAGTGCACCTGAGTACTCCTGGATTCGTTGGGTGTGGTTGGCGTTGAAGATGACGTACTGGCGGGCGTCGCCCCGCAGCGTGAGCCGCTTCTTGAGCGCGACGATCAGCCCGCCGCCGACGTTGAACATCGAGTAGTTGCCGGTCTGGATGGCGAATTGGTCGGCCTTCTTGCGGCCAAAAGCGCCACCCGCGGCCGCCCCCACGAACGGCGTCACCGGCGAGGAGGCGAACAGGAAGGCGTTGAAACCACCGCCCGCGTAGATGACGTCGACCTGGTTGCCGACCGTCTCGCCAACCATCCCTTCGAGCGAGACGTGCGGCGCCAGCAGCCACGACGGACGGAAGAGGAACATTCCGTCTCCGCCCAGGACGCCGGCCGAGAAGGCGAAGCCGACGCTGTTGTCCTCGAGCGGCGGCGGCGAGAAGACGGCGGTCTCCATTCGCTTCCAGATCGACGGGCCTTCGTGCGCGGCGGCGGTGTCGACGTCGAGCGGGAAGACCTCGTCGCCCAGAATCCAGCCGTAGGTGCCGTCGGGGAGCTCGACGCGGAACCAGTGGTCGTGAGAGGCCCGGCCGATGGCTGGGAGCACCTCGTTGAGCTTGGCGCTGTAGACGACCCGGAAGCCGAACCCCGGTCCGGTGTGGACCTGCGCCTGCTCGGCGATCACCCGCACCAGCGCCCGGTCCTCGGCGCGCGCGTTCAGCGACGCCAGCACCAGGGGCGCCAGCAGCGCGGCGGCGATCACCGCGCGGATCATGGCTGCGTGACCCACATGTTCAGGATCGAGATGATTTGCATTCCCTGGGTGGAGTTGGGATCAATCAGCATGCCGCCACCGTGGGTCTGCACGCCTTCCGGCAAAGCAAGGAGGCGGCTGTCGGAGGGATCCGAGCAGTTCATGAGCTGGCTGGCCGACGCATAGTTGGCGGCCCACTCAGGCTGCAGCGGGGTCGTCATCGGCTCGCTCGAATTGATGAGCGCCAGTTGTCCCTTGGGATTCGGGCCGTGGCAGTTGGAGTCGTAGCAATGAGCTCCGTTGTAGTCCTGGGCAAGAAAGTTCGGCCAGACCTGAGAGAGGAACCACATCTGGCCCGGCTGGCAGACGTTCACGTCGGCGGGCGGCGCGCCGAGGTCGACGGTCTGGCAGCCGAGGCCCGCGCCCAGCAGTGACGCCGCGGCGACGAGGAGCAGGCGGCCGGTCCGGGAGCTCAAAATGTGTACCTCAGGTAGGTGGTGGCCATCAGCTCCTCGCTGCTGGTGAGCTCCGCCATGACGAAGTAGCCGCCGCGCACGCCGACCGAGAAGTGGCGCGACAGGGAGTGGTAGTCGATCCCGGCGCCGCCTCCCGCGATGAAGCCGACCCGGTACCGCGGCTCGACCCCCAGCGCGTAGAGCGCGTTGGTCGACAGCCGCTCGACCCCGATCCCTCCTTCGCCGAAGAGCGACGTTTGGCCGAAGCGATACGTCAGCTTTCCCTCGACCAGCGCCTGGTAGGTCTGGAGCAGCTGGCCGTTGAGCGGGTTGTCGCCGCTGATCTGATGGGTTGAGCCGACGAAGTGCGGCCTGCAGCGCAAACCACCGGAAGAGGTCGTAGCCGACCCGCGCCCCGATGGCGAAGCCGGGGGAGACGGCGTCGCCCGCCTTGCCGAAGAAGGCCACCGCGCCGACCTCCCCCTCGGTGAAGAGGCCGTGGGCGAACTTGGCCGGGTCAGGGAAGACGACGGCGCTCGGCTCGGCGGTGACCTGCGCGCGGGCGGCGGATGCGCCCGCGACCAGCCAAGACGTCACCAACGCTGCCATCAGCTTGCGAGATCGTCGTGGTCTCAATGGCCCCTGGTGGTCACATCATGGCCGGCGGCACGAACAGCGTCGGCGTCGGCGAGAAGAGCGTGTTCGTCGTGTCGTGCAACAGTTGCCCGTTGTCGTCGCGGACACGAATGTCGTAGGTGCAGGACATGTTTCGATTGGCGGTGAAGTTCACGTCGACCTCGATGAGCGCCGGGATCACGACGTTCGGCGGCACCATGTCGAGGCCAATCGGGTTGACCTGCGAGTTGTTGATCAACACCGCGTTGAAGGGGGCCATCCAGCGGCCCATGGCGTCCAGATCCAGCTCCGCCTCGTTGAAGTCGTCCTCGCGGACCGTTCCCGAGACGGTCTGCCCCTGGGCGAGCGTCTGCGGCGTCACCGGGATGAGCGGGATGTATTGAGGGGGATCGTTGTTCCCCTGCCCCAGCGTCATCGCCACGATGTTTTCGTCGTACTTGGTGTACTCGTTGGCGCCGTCGATGCCGATCGCGAACTGCGGAATGTCATTCGGATCGTCGTCCGGACCCTGCATGGACAGCGGGGTGTAGGTCACCTGGTAGACCAGCTCGATGTGGACGTGATCGCGCTGGATCCAGGGGACGTCGAACCCGAGCGCGGCGGTCTGCGTGTCGAGCGCCTTCTGCTCGGTGTCGGTCGGGTTGCGAAACCGCAGCGTCATCCCGTTCTCGATGCGGGGCGGATTTCCCATCGCGTCGTTCATCCCGGTCACCGCGAGGATCGGCGCGGGCGAGGCGAAGTAGATCGGCGTGTTGTTCATCCCCTGGCAGCCGAGCGCCAGCGGAGCCAGCAGGGAGAGAGCCTGCGCGACCTGGCGGCCGGCTTGATTGCGAGCCTGGCGTCCTTGCATCAAGACCCACCCTTGAAGACGAAGGGGAAGCGGCCGACGATCGTCTGCCCGGGCGCCTTGGGGAACTGCCACTGCTTGACCTGGCGGACGATGCACCCCTCGACGGCGGCGTCGTTCATGGCGCTCGATTTGACGTTCGCCTTGCTGACGGTCCCGTCGGGCTGGATCACCCAGAAGATGTCGATGTTGCCAGCGAGAGACGCTTTGTGCTGGAGCTCCTTCTCGTAGCAGTACTTCACGCCCGCGAAGTGGGCCTTGACCACCTTGTAGACCTGCTCCTTCGACAGCGAGCCGTCGGTGTCGCCGCCGCCGGCGCCGAGGCCGACCGACACCTCGTGCTCGCCGCGCTCGGCCAGCTTCGGTCCCCGGCCGTGGCCGTGCGTGCCGCGGCCGCCGGTGTCGAGGTTCCCCGCGCCGTAGATGTGCCCGTAACCGGTGCCGCCGCCGCCCGATCCCGACCCGCTGGTGGTCAGGCCCCCCGCGCCGTGTCCGACGACCATCTTGGCGCCGGCCATGCCGGCCATCGCCTGCTCGACGTCGTTGCTCTGCGCGAACAGCTTGGAGAGCCCCGAGCCCGGCGCCTTGTCGCGCCCGATGATGCTGAGGATGCCGACCTTCTGGACCTTCTCGCGCAGGATGTCTTCTCTGCCCTTGGGGATGACGGTGTCCTTGGGGGTGGCGTCGTTGCGGCCGATGCGGCCGGCCTTCTCCTTGGCGCGCTTGGTCTGCCCCTCTTTTTCGGTCGACTTCTCGGCCTGCTCCTCTTTCTGCTTCTTGATCTCTTTCTTCTCGAACTCGATCGCCGCGGGGGCCTCGATCTTGGCCACCCGCTGGGCGTCGAGCGCCAGCGGCGGCTTCGGCTCGGTCTTCTCCCACATGATGTTGAGCAGGAGCGCCAGCGCGCCGAGCACGATGCTGGTGCCGACGGTGATCTGCACCATCTGCGGATCGCGCATGCGCGGCCGCGCGATGACGTCGGGGGGATCGACCCAGCGGAGCTCGAGACGCAGGTCGCTGCCGTCGGCGAAGATCAGCTTGGCCTTGTCGCCGCGGGCGAAGTCGACGTCGCGCGAAGCGATGTCGGCGGCCGACGTGCTGACCCCGCCCAGCAGCAGCTCTCCCTTGAGCGCCGAAGCGAGGTGAAGGACGTAGCCGTCGCGCCGCGGCTGCAACAGCAGGAACTTGTTCTTCCCTTCGAGCGGCGGCGTCGTGAAGCTGGCGCGCTTCGACGGACCGACGGTGATCTTGCGACGACGTGACAGCAGGCGGTACCCGATGATCTGGCCGCGCCAGATCGTCGCGATCTGGAGCATCGCGTGCGCCGTCACGGGACGGGGCGCCGTCCGACGCCGCACAGGCTGGGGGCCCGGCGGGGGCGGCGGGAGTGCATGGGAGTGTGTGGTTGCCACGGGGTCACCTATTTGTCTACGTCAGAGGCTCTTGTCATCGGCGCTTTGGCCGAGCTCCTTCATGAATGAGCGCTTGTCAGGCGCCGACATATCCAGCTCCAGCTTGACCCGGTTCAAAAAGTAGAGGAGTTGCGGGGTCTTGAGCTTCCCTTCGACGTCCATCGCGCCGAAGGTGTAGGTCTTGGTCTTCACGTTCTTGCCGCCGGCTTTGGCGTCCGCGGCAGGCTTGGCGTCGTCGGAGTCGCCGCCTTGGCCACCTTGGTTCGAGCCTTCGCTGTCGGCGACCGGGGCGGGGGGGCCACGCTTCGCTCCTGCGTTTGCGCCGGCGCCGGCTTGTGGGCCGCCGCGTGCCGCTTGGCGGGCTTGGCTTGCGCCTCGTCGCCGATCGCGAAGGCGAGCGCCAGCACGGCGAACCCGACGAGACGGCGTTTCACTTGAGCTCCTTGAGCCGCGCCTCGACATCGGCGCGGCGCGCGTCGTCCTTGCCGACCGCCTGCAGGTACTGGGTGAGCAGCTCCTTGGCCTTGGCCGGGACCTTGTCGAAGTCCATGTAGAGGACGCCGAGATCGTAGAGCGCCGGCGGATAGTCGGGCTCGATGTCGAGCGCGCGTTCGTACGCCTTCCTGGCCTGATCGAACTTTCCGTCGCCGCGCGAGGCGACGCCGAGGGCGACCTGCGACTCGGCGTCGTTGGGATCGATCTCCACCGCCTTCTCGAGGTCCGCCCGGGCCTTCTTGTAGTCGCCGCAGTCGAGGTAGACGACCGCCTTGTTCAGGCGCGCCTGGACGTACTTGGGATCGAGCTCCGAAGCCTTTTGAAAGTCCAAGAAAGCCTCCTGGTCATGACCGCGTTCAAAGGCAACGAGGCCCAGGTTGTTCCAGACGAAAGCGCTCTTGGGATCGAGATCCGACGCCTTGTGGAGCGCGGTCTCGGCAAGTTCGAACTTCCCCATTTTATAGTAGGTCAGCGCCAAAGCGTTATAGGCAATTACGGTGTGGGAGACGTCCCCACCTGCCTCGGTGAGCAGCAGGCGCGCCTGTTCCAGCGATTCATCCAGCGTCGTCGATCCTTGTTCGCCCGCCTCGCGCAGCACCTGGCTGTAACGGGCGCGCATCTCGAAGTCGTTCGGATCGGAGGTGAGCCAGCGGGCGTAGACCTCGCCCGCTTTCTTGCCGTTCTTCGAGCGGCGCAGACTCTCACCGTAAGCGAGCACCGTCTTGCGCGCGCCCGGCTGGATGTCGAGCGCGCGTTTGAAGTCATCGGCGGCGGCCTCGAAGTTGCCGAGCGCGGTCTCGACGACGCCCAGATCGTGCCAGGCCTCGAACAGGCGCCCATCGAGTCGCGTGGCGCGCGTCAGCGGCTCGCGCGCGTCCTTGTAGTGCTTGCGCCCGGTCCGCATGATCCGAACCCCTTCGTCGAACGCCGCTTGGGCCTCGGGGCTGGTCTTGGGTAAGGCCACCGGCGCGATCGGATTGACGGCCACCGCACCGGGAGGCGGGGCCTTGTGCGCGCACGCACCCACTCCACCCAGCGCCGCTACGGCCAACACCAACGCTCTCGATCGCAGCGAGAACCACACGCGCGCCCGCATCACCGCACCCTCGGCCGCCCGTGAACCCCGGGCCGCGCGGAATCGGAGGTCGCCCGCTCGATTCATCTGATCCTCCGCACGGGACTTTTTTCCGGCGGCGGTGAGCGCACCCGTCGATTTGAGGCCGCGCTCACCGCCGCCGGAAAAAAGTTCATGTGCGGAGGCGGAGGGGAGAACGAGCGGGCGACCTTCATTCCGCACATGCCCGCGGTTCGCGTGCGGCGAACTCAGGCGCGGGAAAGCGTCGCTCGCGGCCGATGCGCGAAGCGCGAGGCCCGGGAGGCCCTCGAGGCGTGCCGATGCGCGAAGCGCGAGGCCCCTGAGGCGCCGGGTGGGGTGTTTACTGGTCACGTCGCACCTCCTCGATCCGATCGAGCGTGACTCTGGGCTCGCCGGGGCGGGTGTGGAGCCGCAGCTCGGCCTCCTTGGGGAACTCGTTCTCGGCCAGACGCCCGAGCGCCTGCCGGATCGCCTGCGTGTGCTTGTTGTAGACGCCGATCTGCAGCGCGCGCGCGTAGCCCGACTTGTAGGCGTCGATCGCCTTGTCCTCGATCACGACGATGACCTTCTCCAGCTCGTCGCGGTACATCTGCTTCTCGTCTTCCTTGAGATCCTTGGGCACCGGCGCGTTGCGCATCGCCTTGGCGAACGCCTCGTACCCCTGGCCGATGCGCAGCAGCGAGGCCGTCGCCCACTCGGGCGACTTGTAGGTGACGACGTCGAGGTAGATCGACTTCGCCTCCTCGAGCCGCTTGGCTTTCTCCTCCAGCACCTTGGCGAGCTGCTTCGGCTTGCCGGCGATCTTGATCTTCTCGTAATCGAGGTAGGCGAGCTCGCCCTGGGTGTAACGGGCCTGGGCGGCGTAATAGCTTCCCTCGTCGCTCCCCTTGCCGTGCGACTTGTAGGCGGCGAGCGCCTTGGCGGCGGTCTCCTTGGCGGCGACGTCGTTGCCGGCCTTGAGGTGTGCGTCGGCCTCGCGCGCCAGCGCCTCGACGGTCTTGGTGTCGCCCGGATAGACCTTGCTGAAGGCGGCGAAGGAGGCAGCGGCGCCGCGCCAATCCTTCTGATCCTCACGCACGACGGCGGCCTGAAAGGCGACGTCCTTGGCGTCGGGGCGGTCCTTGTAGCGCCGGGCGTACTCGCCGTAGTGCTTGATGGCGCGATCGTGCTGGCCGAGGCTCTGGCGCAGGACGCCCGCGGAGCGGAGCGCGTCGGCGGCGTGGCCGTTCTGCGGGTACTTGGCGGCCAGCTGCTCGTAGAGGCCGGCGGCCCTGTCGTAGTAGGCGATGTTCTCCTCGATGCGCGCGGCGGTGAACAGCGCCTCGGGGGCCTCGCTGGCGGCGGGGTACTTGTCGGCCAGCTGCTTGTAGGCGGCCACCGCCTCGTCCTGCTTCTTCTCCTTCTCGTAGACCACGGCCGCGTTGTTGAGCGCCTTGGGGGCGTAGCCGTTCTGCGGATACTCGTTCGGCACGCGCAGGAAGAAGGCGGCCGCCTTGTCGTACTCGCCGGTCGCCGCGTACTTCTCGCCCGACTTCATGACCGCGCCGACGATCAGCTTGTCGAGGCGCTCCTGCTCGTCCCTGGAGGCGAAGGCCTTGGTCTTCTTGAGCCTGCGGGCCCAGCTCTCGATGTTCTCGTAGTCCTTGGCCTTGCCGAGCGCCTGCAGGATGCGATCGCCGGCGGCGCCCGCGTTGGGATCGTCGGGGTAGCGCTCGACGATCAGGCCGAATCGTTTGACCGCCTCGTCGTAGTCGCCGTAGTCGAAGAAGAACTGCCCGTTCTTGTAGATGACGGTGACGATCTCCTTGTCGTTGGGGAACAGCGTGGCGTAGAGATCGGCCGCCTCGCCGAACAGCCGATCGCTGTCGGTGATCTCGCGCTTGCCGGCGCCGGCGCCGTTGCTGGGGATCGGCTTGCGGACCTTTTCGAAGGCGCCCATCGACTGAAGGAGCGCGTCCTTGTGGTATTTCCCGACCGGCTGGGTCTTGCCGACGGCCAGGTACTCGCGGCCGGCGTCCTCGTACTTGCCGAGCTTGAAGTAGAGGATGTCGGCCCGCAGGTAGCGCAGCTCGGCGGCGTCGGGCGCCTCGGGGAAGTTCGCCAGGTAGAACTGGTAGGCCTCGGCGGCGCGCGCGTAACGATCCTTGTCGACGACCTTGGTCGACTTCTCGTTCTGCTGCGCCTCGCCGTGCATCGTCTTGGCCAGGTTGCGGATGAGCCCCTCTGCCATGGTGCGGGCGTGCTCGACCGCCTTCGGGCGATCCCTGTTGGCGGTGGCCCAGGCGCTGTTGCCGCCGTAGTCACCGGCCAGCTTGCGCATCTCGGCGACGGCGGTCTTGGTGTCGCCGAGGAGCTGATACCCCTCGACGATCTTGCCGGCGTAGTCGGGGGCGTCGCTGGCGTTGGGATCGAGCTCGATGAGCAGGCGATAGGCCTCGACGGCCCGTTCGTAGCGGGTCTGGTCGAAGACGGTGTCGGCCAGCTGCTTCAACACCTTGCGCGAGTACTGCTTGCCGCCGATCTGGGCCAGGAACTCGAAGGCGTCGCGGGCGGTCTTGGTGTCATCTTCTGTAAAAAGCTCGACCAAATAGTCGAGCGCCTCGCCCTGAAGCTCCTCGGCGCGCTTCTGCTGTTCCTCGCTGCGCCCCGCCTTCTTCTTGGCGAGATCGAGCACGTCCTTGAACCGCAGCGCCGACTTGGTGGTGTCGCCCAGCTTCCAGTAGCACCAGGCGGTCTTGAACAGCGCCAGGTCGTAGAGCGTCGACTTGGGGTGCTTGAGGACCTTCTCGTAGGCCTCGAGCGAGGTCTTGTAGTCCTGCTGCTCGTAGAAGCGGTACTCGGCGATCGCCATCCAGGCGTCGGCGATGTAGCGAGAGCGCGGGTACTTATCGAGGATGATCTGGAAGTACTTGATCGATTCGCCGAGCTTCCCCTGGTCGCGCAAGGAGAAGGCATAGAGGTAGATGACCGTGTCGATCTTGCGGAACTTCGGGTACTGGTCGATGAGCTGCAGGTACGTCGCCTGCGCGCGCGTCAGATCGATGGTGGGCGGGCGGTGCGGAACCTTCGGGCACTCCGAGCGGTCGCTGTGGCAGGCCGAGACCGCCGCCTGATAGCGCCCCATCTTCTCGAGGTAGACCTCCTTCGACTCTTCCCAGTAGAGCTCGGCCAGCTTGTAGAGCGACTCGGCCTGCTCCTTGGCGCGGAACCCGGCGGAGCCGCGCGGGTTCTCGCGCAGGTAGGCCTCGATGAGGCGGATCGCCTCCCGGCGGGCGTCGGTGATCTGCGCTTCCTTCTCTTCCAGCGCCTTCTGCAGGATCGGCGGCAGCGTCTTTTCGGGCTCGCTCGCCTTGTCGTCGTCGCCCTTGTCCGTCTTGCCGTCATCGCCGCCGCCCTTTGTCTCGGCGCCCTTGGTGGCGGCCCGCGCTGGCATCGCGAACGACGCCAGTGCGAACGCACCGACGATCGACAGGGCGACGCGCCGCGATCTATTTGTAGTTCTCGTATTCATCCGACCAGTACTCGCCCTCGAAGGGCCAGTACTCCTCGTCATCGCCCATCAACCCCTCAAGCTGGAGGGTGGCGAACAGCTCAGCCGGGTAGCGACCGTCGCGCAGGTGCTCGACCTCGATCTCCAGCTTCTTCTTCTTGCCGATGATGGCGTCGATCTGCGTGAGGCGGGCCTGCCGCAGGAGATCGCGCAGCCGCTTGTCCAGATCCGCGAGCGCCTTTCCGGCGATGAGCCCCGTGGCCGTGACCAGGTGCGCGCGCAGCTTCCGCGCCTCGGCGCCCAGCGCCAGCGTCGCCGCGGCCTCCTTGGCGAATGGGCCGCTGGCCACGTTCTTGAGCCGCGCCGCCCGGTGCGCCTCGTCGGCGAGCTGGCTCACGCGCTCTTCCATCTCCGGATCGCCGGCGGCCAGCGGGCGCAGCGACTCGACGTCCTGCACGAGGCGCACCGCCTCCGTCGCGTCGACGCCCTCGGTCTGCCCGTCGATCTGCGCCTTTTGGTGCGCGGTCAGCTCGTCCCAGATGGCGACCTCGTTGGGGATGACGCCGGCCTCGCGATCGAGCGCCTGGATGTCGCTGTAGAACTTGTAGAACCGCGGATCGACCTTGAGCAGAGCGGCGATCGGATCGTGAGGCGTGGCGATCGACGCCTTGCTGAGCAGGCGCCGGTAGAGCGCGCCGCGCTTGGCCGGATCCTTGAGCAGCGCGGCCACCTGCACCTCGATCGGCCCGTAGACCTGGACGAACTTGTCCAGCGTCGCGCGCACGGAGTCGAACTGGCAGGACTTGAGGTCGATCATCGCGTGCAGCAGCATCACGTCGGGCGCCAGCGGCGACGCCGGGAAGTTGTGGTCGAACTCCTCGAGAAAGGCGCGCGCCGCCTCGTACTCCCCCTTCTGGAACATCGACCACGACGCCTCGAAGAGGGCGTCGGGCAAGCGATCCGAATCGGTGGGGACCCGGAAGTAGAAGTAGTAGGCGTCGTCGTACTTCCCCTGCTCGTGGGCGATCCGGCCGAGCGCCAGATAGGCCAGGTCCTTGACCGCGAAGTAGCGGCCGTCGATGAAGAAGGTGAAGCGGTCCTGGTCGGCCTGCTCGACAATCTCGCAGAGGTTGCGGCGCGCCGAGGCGAAGTGATTCTGGCGGGCCTGGATGAGCCCGCGGAAGTAGAGCGCGGCGGCGTAGAAGCGCGACTGACGGTCGACCGCCGAGAACAGCGCCTCGGCGTGGGCGGGCTCGCCGGTCTCGTAGGCGACCTTGCCGGCGAGGTAGGCGTGCTCGGCGGCGCTGTCGCGCGGCAGCGCCTCGGCGCGCGCTTGATCGTAATGATCGAGCACCGCCAGCATCTCGGCCTCTTCCTTGGTCTCGAGCGCGATGTCGACCAGCGCCCGGTAGGCGGGGGCGAACTGCGGGGCCTTGGGCCCGCGGGCGAGCACGCGCAGCAGGTACCGCTCGGCGCTCTTGGTGCCGCCGGCGCGGATGAGCGCGCGCGCCAGGGTCAGCTCGGCGGTGGCGTAGTCGGGCGCGTACTCGAACTGGAGGTAGCGCTGCGACTCGACGAGCTTGTAGAGGCGGACGCTGGCGATCTCGGCGTTGCCCGTGACCAGATCGTCCTCGGCGGCGGCCAGCTCTTCGCGCAGCCTGTCCAGCGTCGCCGGCGTCTTGTCGCTGCCGAGCACGCCCGCCTTCTCGAGATCGGTCAAATACCGGGCCATGGGATCGCTGGAGGTCGGTGTCGCCGAGACAGACCTCGCCGACGGCGCGGCGCCGGCGGGCTGGCAGAGCAGGGCGACGAGGAGCGCAATCATTTTTCCGTCTTCAGCTCGAGCTCGATCTCCGGTTCGTACTCCGGGAGATCTCCGTCGTCGTCGGCGGTGAACGCCACGGTGGTCGTCCTGGCGTCGGGGACCTGGACCACGAACGTCTGCTCGGATTCGTAGCCGAGATCGGCGTGCTCCTTTTCGCCTTTCTTCCCGGGGCGCACCTCGAGCTTCACTGTGACCGTGTGCGGCCCCGGCTTGATCGGCCGCTCGGACACCTTGATGAGCTCGTCGACCAGCGGCTTTTCGCCCGAGTCCCAGATCGAGTTGCCGTCGAGACGGATCTCCGCCCGGTGGAGGATGAAGTCGGGCGCGCCTTTCCAGCGCAGGGTCGCCCCCAGCTTGGAGGCGTAGATCCCCTCCTCGACCAGCTCGGCCCGGGCGCGCGCGCGGAACAGCTCGTCCCGCAGGCGATCGTACTCCGCCCGCAGCTTGGCGAGATCGATGGTGGGCGCCACCGGGGGCGCCGTCTCGCTCGCGCCGTTCCCGCCGCCCGCATTGTTCCCGCCGGCCGGCGGTGCGGCGCTCTTGTCGGCGGCGCGTCCGGCGTCGGGACTTCCCGAGGTCGCCTCGGAGCTGGGGTCGTTCTTTGCCGCCTTGGCCGCCCGCGCGGGGAGAGCGGTGGCCGTCAGCGAAACGAGCGGCAACGCGATCACCAATGTGGATAGCCTGGGCAGCTTCATCATGGTTACTCCGTGAAGGGGACGTACATGCTCACGCCGACCGTGGTGGTCAGGTCGTTGACGACCATCACCTGCGAAAGCAGCTGTTGCCGGTAGACGTGGTCGCGCACGTCGAAACGAATGGCGAAGATGTGCCCGAGGAAAAATTTCAACCCGAAGCCGCCGTTGCCGGCGATGTCCTGGGAGATGACCGAATCGACCAGGCCGCCGCCCAGCGCCAGGTAGAAGTCGAAGTGGGTGATCGAGCCGCCGAGGCGCATCTTGGCGTGCGCCGGCACCCAGATCAGATCGGCGTCGAAGTAGAGCTCGGTGCGCGGCTTGCCGGCCAGGACGCTGAAGGTCCGCTCGAGCTCGGGGCCGCCCGACGAGGTGAGCCGCGTGTAGGCCCCCGACGCCTCCACGGCGAGGTCCTCGGTCATGTGATAGGCGTAGGCGCCGCCGAAGGTGTAGGTCCCGTCGAAGAGATCGGAGACGTAGTAGCCGCCCTGCAACGTCAGCTCGTGGCGGTTGGCCTGCTGAAAGAGACGCTCGCGGCTGGTGCGCTGCTTTCGCTTGGCGAAGAGATCCGCCTTGATGTTCTCGTCGATGCAAGCGTCGCCACCGGCCTTCCCGTCGGCCGCCGGCGCGACCGCCTCGTCGGCGGGATCCTTCGACATCGGCTCGTCGTCCGCGGCCGCGCGCGCCGCCGTTCCAGCCACCAGAAGGGCGGCCCCGACGGCGATGAGTCCTAGCCGAACCATAGGCTGAGCCCCGCGAGGATCGTGACGTTGTTGGTGATGCGCCCACGCCCGAGAACCTCCTGCGGCAAGAGGAAGTCGCGCAGGTCGAGCCGGAAGGCGAAGAATCGGTTGAAGTAGAGCTTGGCGCCGACACCCGCCTCCCAGGTCATTCCCAGCACGCTGGGGTCGCCGGTGCGCCCGGCGCCCACGACCGCGAAGAGATCGCCGTGGATGATCGTCGTGTCGCTGAACTTGAACTTGGCGTGAATGGGCGACCAGAGCAGCGAGGCGATCCCTTGCCAGGCAACGGTGGGCGAGAAGTGGGTCTGCTGGTCGAACGAGGTGAAGGCCTGTTCCAGCCGAAACTGCATCGGCATTCGGGTGAGGAGAAACTCGAGCCCGAAGTCCTCCGACGGGTAGAAGGCGACAGCGCCGCCGTAGCTGTAGGTCGACGAGAGCGCGTCGGAGGCGTAGAAGCCGCCCAGCCCCGACAGCTCGAAGCGGTGCTTCTTGAGAAAGTCGCGGCGCTGGACCCCCTTGCGGCGGCCGCCGGTCGCGTCCCCCTCCAGGCAGGCGAGGCCATGCAGCGCCGACTCGGCCGACTCCGCCTCGTCTCCGCTTTCGTCGTCGTCGCTGTTGCCTTGGCCCGAGGCCTCTGCGCTCGATTGGTTGGGCGCGGAGGCGGCGTCGTGCGCGTCGGTGGCTGGCGTCGCTTCGTCGTTGCCGTCGTTGTCGGCGTTGTTCTGGCCCGCGGCCTCGAACGGGTTGTCCGTCGGCTTAGAGCCTCCCCCGGGGGCGCGGCCAACGCCGAGGTCCCGTTGGTGAGCCCGTAAGCCAGAGCGATCACGACTGTCGCACGTACCAACGCGGGAAAATCGTAGCCCTAGCGCACTGCGCTTGGCAAGGTTCGTCATTCGTTCTCGTCCTTTTGTTGCACTTTGCTTTGTTGCACCCTTGGAGCGACGGAAAATGAAGATCTTTGCAGTGCGGGTAAGATGCTTCACGACGTGCTCGGCCGGACAGCGGACCGGGGCCACGAAATGACGGAGTGGAATGTGGCGCAACCGCAGCGCAACAAGCGGAACGGTGTGGCGCAACGTGCGCGACGTGATCGTGCGTCCCACATCGACCGCCGCTTGGGCCTGGGCCTTTGCGCCCTGCTCGGGCTGGGCTTCGGCTGCGCGAAGCCGACGCCACGGACCGACGGTGGCCCGAAGGAGGGCGGCGCGTCCGATGCGGCCGACGCGGCGAAGAGCCTGTGCGCCGTCGACTGCAAGGCGATCGGGCTCGCTTGCAGTCTCCGGCGGTGTACGTCCACGGCCTGCCAGGCGGCCGAGGGGACCGGCGAGGGGTCCGGCAAGGGGATCGCCGGTTGCATCTTCTATACGTTGCAAACCGACAACGTGAGCGCCGACGAGAACGCCACCACCAGCTTCCTGGTCGCGAACGCCGGCCAAGCGCGCGCCAACGTGACGCTCGAGGTGGCCGAGACCGCGTCGGGCGAAGCGGGCTGGACGGCGCTCGGGGAGTTTCAGATCAATGTCGGGGCCTCGCTCCGGATACCAATCTCGCCTCTCGCCGCTTCACACGAGGACGGCGGCCTCGCCGCCCCGCAGGTGACGGCGGTCGGGGTCACAAAGGGAGCAGGGCTGCGGATCTCCAGCAACCAGCCGGTGACCGTGTCCCAGCTCGAGAGCGACAACGTCGACAGCCCGGCGACCAGCAGCGGCGGGACGATGATCCTCCCCCTCCAGTCGCTGGGCAGCGACCACCGGGTCATCACCTATGCGCAGGAGCCGACCAACGACGTGCAGGCGACCGCCGGCAGCCGCGGCGGAAGCGCCCGCGTCATGGTGGTGGGCACGCATGACGGAACGACGGTGACGTTCGCGCCGGTCAGTCTCGTGACCGGCGATCCGAGCGGCGACCCGCCGGACATCCCTGCCGGCGGCAGTCATACGGTCACTCTCGACGACGGCGATGTGTTTCAGATCTACAGCGGCGCCATGGACGAGGATCTGACGGGAGCGCGGGTCGCCGCCACTTACCCGGTGGCGGTCTTCGCGGGGAACATCTCCACCACCTATGGTTCGAACGTCACCGGGATCAACTCGGCCGACATGGCGCACGAGCAGATGCCGCCGGTGACGAGCTGGAGCAAGATCTATGTCGCGGCGGGCATGACGCCGCAGGCGAGCATCGGTTGCACGTCGTTCTTCGGCGTGAACGGCGAGTCGATCTGGCGGGTGGTCGCTTCGCAGAACAGCACGGCGGTGACGGTGGCGGGGCCGGGAATCCCCAGCATGAACTATCCGCTCGACGCCGGCGGGGTCCTGACGCTGTACGAGAGCGGGAACTTCACCGTCAGCGCCAACTACCCGATCCTCGTGACCCAAGGGATCGACTGCGAGCCCAGCCTCTCGCTCGCGACGGCGGTCGGCGCGACGACTCTCCTCACGGACCTCCCCTTCGCCGTACCGCCGAGCTTCGATCTCCTGCTGGAGATCGTTCGCTCGGCCGGCGCGCAGAATCCTCCTCGACAGCAACCCAATTGGCGGAGCCATGTTCCATGCCGTGCCGGGCGGGTTCGAGGTCGCGTCGGTCCCGCTGCCTGCTTGCACCCCCACCGACGGGAGCGGCGTCTGCACCCACACGCTCCTCTCGACCTCGATGAATGGCGGGTTCGGAATGAGCCTGCGTGGGATGGACGTCGGGTCGAGCTTCGCGTTCAGCACGCCGCTGGTCGGCTGCGACCTCTGCCTGAATTAGGAGAACCGGCGCTAGAACTAGGCGCTTTTGAGGGCGTCGAGGTCGGCGCGGAGGTTGTCGTTGGTGAAGTTGTCGCGCTTGCGGCGGACGTCGAAGTAGAGCAGCACCGTCCCCAGCACCGGGATCGGCAGCATCACCATGGTGAAGAGGTCGCTCAAAAGCGAGCCGACGAAGATGGCGGAGGGGGCGACGAAGATGTTCGCCACCAGCTGGGCGACGAAGCGGACGACGGCGAAGGTCATCAGCAACAGCGCCACCCGCAGCCAGTCCGAGCGGACCAGCGTGGTGCTCCGTTCGAGAGCGGCCCGGCCGCCCAGCCCCTCGATCAGCACGACCGGCGAGACGAAGGCAAAGAAGAGCGCCAGGACCAGGCCGGGAATCACGAAGAAGAGACAGCCGAGGGTGATCACGATGGCCGCGGGGATGACGGCGGAGAGGAGCTTGCCGAGCCGCCGGAAGAGCAGCATCCAGACCTCGCGCCACTCCGCCTGCCCGCCGAGGATGCGATCGGCGGCGGCGATGGTGAGCGCCCCATTGGTCAATGGAACGATGATCCCGTAGAGAAAGAACGCGGTCACCAGCGTCCCGAGGAGCCCCAGCATGTAGACGCTCAAGCTGCCGGCCAGCGCCGCCGCTGGATCGGCCGACGCCGCGATCGCCAGCGTCGGACCGAGGATCGCGGCGCGCGCCATGGAATTGATGATGGCGGCGGGCACGAACAACAGCGCGCAGGTGACGAGCAGCGGCTTGGCGTGCGCGCGGTAGAGCCGGAAGGCCTCGCCCAGGATGTCCGCCACGCCCTTTTCGGGCGCCGGCGAAGCTTCGGGAGTCGGTGTCTCGTTCATGGGCGGTCCTCCTTCTCGAATCCGGCGGAAGCATATATCGAAGGGGCGCACGCGTGTTAGAAGTCGGCGGATGGGCCGGCGCCCCGCATACGGTCTCGCTCGGCTGCCGTTGGCGCTGGCGGTGTTGGCGCTCGCCCCGGCAGCCGTGGCCGAGGAGCAACCGCAGGTCGTGCCGTCCACGGAGGCACCATCGGTTCAGCCGCCGCAGGTCGTGCCACCAGCGGCGGCACCGCCGACGGAAGCGCCGTCCGTGCAGGGGCCCGCCGAGCCGCCCCCCTCGGTTCAGCCGCCGCTGGTCGAGCCACCGCCGGCGCCGATCGAGCTGCCGCCCGTCCAGCCGCCGCTGATCACGCCGCCGCCGGAGCAGCCGCCCGAGATCGTCGAGGCGGAGTTGCTCTCGCTCGCGCCGCCACCACGGCCCCGCCTGTCGCTGGCGGCGGGAATGGGCGCCACGCGTGACCCCACGGGGTTCCCCGACGGCGGGCACTTCATCCCGGCCTTCTTCGGTGTCGGCGGCTTCGGCGACGGCCTGTGGGGGGGCGACCTGGGCGCGTTCTCGTCGGCGGCGTCGGGACGGTTTCCCACCACGGACAGTCCGGTCGATCGGCTGGCGCTCGACGCCTTCGCCGTGCTGCGGCCGGCGGCCCGCCTCCACCCCGGCGATCAGCGCTACCGGATGCGCGTCCTGCGCACCGTGGGCGCCGAGCTCGGCCTCGGGTTCGAACGCGACGGCCAGGTGGTGGTCTCCGGCACCCGCTGGGTCATTCACACCGGCGCGCGGATCGAGTTTCCGCTGACCTCCGGCCAGGCGAGCGAGCTGCGGTTGCGTTTGGCCGTGCGCCGGGCGTTCGGCCTCTATACCCCCGAGCTCTCGACGAAATCGGGGTCGAACGGGACCATCTCGGTGGGCGACTCGACGGAGCTCTACGCGGCCCTCGCCGTGGTGTTCTAGCCCCGCTAGACTTTCGCGCTCGGGCTCAGGGCCCGACCCCAAAGAGCCGATGAGACAGCCGATGTGGTTTCGGAGCACGGGTAGAGCCACGGCGTTCGCGGTCGCCGCCGGGATGGCGCTCGCCTGGGGAGTCGGATGCGCGTCGACGGTCGAGGTGCGCCCCGCGGCCGAATCGCTGGCACCGACGATCGCCAGCGTGGTGGGCCTGCCGCTCTCGATCGGCTGGGGTGGCGACACCGAGCTGCGCCGGATCCAGCGCCGCGCCAGTGACAGCCTGATCGCGGCGACCGGCGGCCGTGCCGTGATCGCCGAGGAGCTCCTCACCGGGGAGGACGATCCGGCGGTCGCCGCAGCGCTCAAATCCTTGGGCGAGGACCCGAAGCACGCGCTGACCTTCGCCATCAACGTCGGCATGGGCGGGCGAATGGAGAACGGCATTTCGGCGATCCCGGGGTTCATCGTGGGGAAGCGTCTGGTGGTCGACTACCACGCGCACATCGACGTCAGGCAGCTCGGCAACCGGGAGATCATCGGGAGCGTCGAGACCGTCGCCAGCGGCGCGCCCAACGAGCCGGAGGTCGGCCCGGATGGCGAGAAGCACGCCGTCATGGAGGCGATCGACGCCGCGCTGGAAAAGGCGATCGTCACCTTCGCGCCGCGGCTCGCCTCGAACGCCTCCGGGGCGACGATCGTCGAGGTTCCGCCCGAGGCCGCCGCCAGCGTGACCCGGCGGCTGACGGCGCTCGGCACGCTCTACCCCGAGCTCTCACTGGATGAGATGCAGGCGCTGGCGCAGAGCCGCGAGCGCTTCCTGGTGCTCGCTCCCGGCGCGCTGGCCGCGCTGGGAATCGCGCGCGGCGATCTGCTGGGCGTCCCCGGCGGCGCGACGGCGGCCAGCCGCGCGGCGTTGGCCCGCGCCGTCGCCCACGGCCTCAAGCCCGCGCTGGCCGTCGAGCGCGGCGGACAGCGGTACCTGCTGGCCGCCCGGTAGACGCTCGCCGCGGGGGACGCAAAGGACCCTCTCAGTGTCCTTTAATGAGTAGACTCCCCGGGTGTTGCGGACCGCCGCGCGCTTCCTGCCGCTCGCGGCGCTCTTGCTGTTCGTCGCCGGGCTCTCGCTGCGTCCGATGGCGGAGTCGGATCTGTTTTTCCACCTCAAGGCGGGGCAGGAGATCCTGGCGCGGCACGGCCTGCCCGGGCGCAATCTCTACTCGTTCACCGCCCCCGACTACCCCGACCTCGACACCTCCTGGCTCGCCGAGGTCGGCGCCGCGGCGCTCTTCGCGCGCGGTGGCTTTCCCGCCCTGGTCGTGGCCAAGACGCTGGTCCTGCTGCTCGCCTTCGCGGGCGCTTACGGGATCTGCCGGCGGCGGGGCGCCGGCGCGGTGGCGAGCGCGCTGGCGCTGGCGGCGGCGGCGTTCGCGGGGTGCGACCGCTTCGTCGAGCGGCCACATCTTTTTTCGCTGGCCGGTGCGGTGGCGACGCTGGCGGCGATCGACGCCCTTGGGGAACGACGAAGCGATGCGGCGGCGGCCGCGCGCATGGCGGCCTGGTTTCTTGCCGCCGTCGTCGTGTGGGCCAACCTGCACGCCGGGGTGTTCGTGGCGCCGGTGCTCGTCGGGTCGGCCGCGGTGGCGGTCGCGACGCTCGGGCGCGACCGGGTGGGGGCGCGCCGGTTGGCCCTGCTGGCCGCGGGCGCGGCGCTGGCGACGCTGGCCACGCCGGTGGGTTGGGGCCTCGTTCGCTATCTGCGCCTCCACCTGGTGCTCCCGGCGCTCCATCCGGTGGACGAGTTCCGTGCGCCGACCTGGCTCTC
The DNA here is from genome assembly GCA_963819375.1 of uncultured Pseudomonadota bacterium. Classification (GTDB taxonomy): domain Bacteria; phylum Myxococcota_A; class Polyangia; order Fen-1088; family Fen-1088; genus JADGRB01. The sequence continues at coordinate 716,979 of CAWFVU010000004.1, forward strand.
CGACGGGGCGCTGGGGGTCTACGCGGTCGCGTTCGTCGCGGCGGCCGCGTTCCTCGTCGCGATCGGCGAGGGGCCCGCGCGCCGTCGGACGTCCGTCATGCTGGCGCCGATTCTGCCGCTCGGGATTTTGGCCGCCCATTCGGTCCGGTTCGGCGCCGACTTCGCGCTGGTGGCGGCGCCGGTCCTGGCGCTGGCCGCGAGCGTGGCCGCGACTCGTCTGACGCCGCGGCTTTCGGGCGTCGCGCAGCTCCTGCGCTCGCCGCTGCCGGCGGTGGCGACGGCCGCGCTGCTGGTCGGCTTTTCGATCGCGCCGCGTCTGGCGGCCGGATCCGCGTTCGGAGATCGATTCGGGATCGGGCTCGACACGCGCGAGCTGCCGCTCGGCGCGATCGCCTTCGCGAACGACAATGGCCTGCGCGAGCGGATGTACAACGACTTCGAGATCGGCTCGTACCTGCTGTTCGAACCGGTGGGCGGCTACCCGCGCGGGAGGGTCTTCGTCGATCCGCGCTTGCCGGCCTACCCGCCGGAGATGCACCGGCTGCTGGGGCGGAGCGATCTTTCGCGCGACGAATGGCAAGCGGCGATGGATCGCTATGGCGTCGACAGCGCGCTCCTCGCTTACGCGGGGATCAACCGACGGATCGCCTGGTGGGACCCGACGCGCTGGGCGCTGGTCTGGAGCGGGGGCGACGCGCGGGTCTTCGTGCGGCGGCTGCCGCGCTTTGCCGGGCTCATCGCCGCGCACGAGATCCCGGCCACGTTCGCCTTCTCGGTCGAGGAGGGGACGACGACGCTGCCCCTCGAGACCCGACCGTCGGCCTCGCCGATCAAGGAGTGCGAATGGAGCCGGCGGCTGGGAGATTCTGATGTTCGAGCTCGACGGCACGCTCAGCGAGCGGGCGCGCGCGGCCTACGCGCGCGCCCTGGCGTCGCCGGTCGGCTGCCTCGCGCGGGCGGACGAGGCGCGGCTCGGCGCCTGGCTGGGCGCGGTCGAGCTCGGCGCCCAGCGGCCGGCCGACGCGCTCGCCTTTCTCGAGCGTGCGCTCGGCGCCGGAAACCGCGAGCTGTCCACCTTCACCGATCGCGCGGCGGCGCTGGAGGCGCTTGGCCGACGCGCCGAAGCGGCAGCCGCCTGGAGCGACGTCGCCACGCGCGCCGGCGATTCCCCCCTCGCGGTCCGCGCCCGCGGCCGCGCGGCGCGGCTCAGGAACTAGTTTCGCCGGCCAGCGAAGGTGGCCGTGACCTGCGCGCTGCCGAGGCTGGTCCGCAGGTTGACCGACCAGGTGGCGGCCGCGGAGGTTCCGGTCCCATCGGAGCCGAGGCGATCGGCCAGACCGCTCCCGGACTTTTCAATCAACGGCGCCGTCCCGGAGAGGGTGAGATCGAGGCCGGTTCCGTCGGCGGTCGCGAAAGCACCGTCGAGCTTCCCGGCGAGCGCTCCCAGGCCGCTCAGGCAGGCGCTCATCAGGCAGCCGGCCGGCCGGGCCGCGGCGGGACAGACGACGCCGTCGAGCGCGGCGCAACCGGTGGCGCTGCCGCCCGGCGTCTGGGCCAGCGAAAACAGCGCCGCGACGAATGACGGCACGTCGGCCGGCAGCCCGCGGGGGACGAGCGCCAGCGGTCCGAACGCGGCGCGCGCCGCGGTGCCGAGCCGGAGCGTGAAGCCGTGGCTGCCGATCACCAACGCCTGGTCGCTGACGGTGGCCGACGTATAGGCCTGCAAGGTCGGCAGGCCGAGTGACGCCAGCGTCACGGGGACCTGCGAGGCGGAGCCGAACTCGGCCCCCGTCAGCAGGTGCGTGACCGCGTAGCTGCCGGCGGTCCCGCCCCTCGCGACGGTCAGCTGCGAGACGAGCTGAAAGCTGTCGAAGAGGGAGGCGGCGTCGGCGGCGATGGCCGGCAGCGCGACCAGCTGCGCCGGCGTCGGGCTGCCGAAGAGGCCGAGCGCCAGCGCGTCGAGGCTCTCGTTCCCGGCGGCGTCGTGCGCGCTCCGACAAAGGGGTGGCCCGCCGGCGCCGTTGGTCAGCGGGACTCCGCGCAAGGCCGCGATCGCGTCGCCGAGAGGGCCTTCGCCCCCAGGCGCCGCCGACGGGACGCAGTCGAGCGGATCGGCGCTGGTGGCGGGCGAGAGGGCGTCGGCCGTGCAGTCGAGCCAGAGCTGGGCCGGATCGAGCGGGCAGTCCGAAGAATCGGTCCACGGCGCGGCCACGGCCGCGGCGGCTGCCAGCGGCGGCGCGAACTTCAGCGCCGACGTCACGGTGTAGATGCCAACTGGATCGGGGGACCAGTCGGTGAGTGGGAGCGCGACCTCGACGGTCTCGTCGGCCAGCAACATCGAGCCCGCAATGTCGACGCAACCGCTCGCCACCGGCACGGCTCCCGCGTACGCGCGTCCGACGGCGGCGCTGACCACGGTTGTGCTCACCACGTCGAACCGAGCGGTGGTGTCGAGTCCCTGCAGCGTGACCATGCCGGTCCCGCCGCGGACGATGGGATCGGGTGGCTGATCGAGATTGAGCTGGGCGCAGGAGGTGTCGTCGTAGAAGAGGATCTGGATCGTCGCCCCCGGCGGCAGCGGGCTGGTCGCCGGCGTCAGGAATGGCGCGACCAGGACGGTCCCCGTGGGTCCGGTCGCGACGATCACGGCGACGTCGGCCTTCGCGGTCCCTATCTGCGCCTCGACGCGGAAGTCGGCCAGTCCGGCGCGCACGCTGACGGAGACGCTTCCGTCGGCGCCGGTGACGCCCGACGGCTCGGCGACGGTGGCCCCCTGGGCGCCAGCGGCGGACGAACCGATGGTGGTGAACGAGACGGTCTGGCCGGGGGCCGGGTGGCCGCCGTCGGTCAGGATGAAGGTCAGCGTCACCTGCGCGTTGGGGCTGAGCTCGATCGGCTGCGTGGTCGCGGTGGCGGTGAGGCTGAAGTCTCCGGCTCCACCCCCACCGCTGCCTCCGGAGCAGCCGCCGCCTGCCGTTGCCGCGACGCAGAGGGCGAGCGCGCAGGCGACGCGCCCGCTTGTGGACAGGCTGTGGATTCTTTTGCGCTGGATTGCCCGCGCCGGCAGGGCCAAGCTCGATCGCCGCATATGCCCGACTTCACGCACCTGCATCTGCACACGCAGTATAGCCTTCTCGACGGCGCCATCCGTCTCGACCATCTGTTCCCCAAGGTCCTCGAGCGCGGAATGAAGTCGGTGGCCATCACCGACCACGGCAACCTGTTCGGCGCGCTCGATTTCTACCAGAAGGCCAAGGCCCATGGGGTAAAGCCGATCTTCGGCTGCGAGACCTACATCGCGCCCGATCGCCTCGACAAGACGGAGCGGCGCTCGAACCACCTCATCCTGCTGGCCAAGAACGAGGTCGGCTGGAAGAACCTCTCCTACCTCAACTCGATGGGGTACCTGGAAGGTTTCTATTACAACCCGCGCATCGACAAGCCGCTCCTGCGCAAGCATTCCGAGGGGCTGATCGGTCTTTCGGCCTGCCTCGGAGGCGAGGTGGCGCAGACGATCATGCGCCGCGGTCCCGAGGCGGCCGAGAACGCAGCGCTGGAGTTCGCGGACATCTTCGGGAAGGAGAACTTCTTCCTGGAGATGCAGCCCAATGGGTTGGAGGAGCAGGAGACCGTCAACGGGCACCTGCTCGAGATGTCCAAGAAGACCGGCATCGGCGTCATCGCCACCAACGACTGCCACTACCTGAACCAGACCGACGCGCGCGCGCACGAGATCCTGATGTGCGTGCAGCAGAAGAAGACGATCCACGACGACAAGCGGCTGCACCACCGCAACGACGCCTTCTTCGTGAAGACGCCGGCCGAGATGGAGAGCTACTTCGCGCACATCCCGGAGGCGCTGGAGAACGCCGCCCGGATCGGGGCGCTCTGCAACGTCGAGTTCAAGCTGGGCGAGACGTTTTTGCCGAAGTTCCAGGTCCCCGACGGGATGACCGCCGAATCGTACCTGCAGGCGATCGCGGAAGACGGGCTCAAGAAGCGGATCGAGGAGGCGTACCGGCGCGGCGACAAGGTCGACGGCGACGTCTACGCCGCGCGGCTGGCGCTCGAGCTGGGCGTCATCCAGAAGATGCAGTTCGCCGGCTACTTCCTGATCGTCTGGGACTTCATCCGCCACGCCAAGGAGCAGCGCATCCCGGTGGGGCCGGGCCGCGGGTCGGGCGCCGGCTCGCTGGTCGCCTACTCGATGCGCATCACCGACATCGATCCGATCGGCAACAAGCTGCTGTTCGAGCGGTTCCTCAACCCCGAGCGGGTCAGCATGCCGGACTTCGACATCGACTTCTGCATGAACCGGCGCGACGAGGTGATCAGCTACGTCCAGCAGAAGTACGGCAAGGACAACGTCGGCCAGATCGTCACCATGCACCAGATCAAGGCGCGCTCGGGCGTGCGGGACATCGCGCGCGCCATGGCGGTGCCGTTCGCCGAGGCCGACAAGATCGCCAAGTTCGTGCCGGAGCCGATCCAGGGGAAGAGCCCGCCCATCGCCGAGGCCATCGAAAAAGAGCCGCGCCTGAAGGCGCTCTACGACGAGAGCCCCGTCTACCGCGAGCTGCTCGACGTGGCCAAGGGGCTGGAGGGGCTGAACCGCCACGCCGGCAAGCACGCCGCTGGCATCGTCATCGGCGATCGCCCGCTCTGGGAGTACGTCCCTTGCTTCCGCCCGGCCGGCGACGAGGCGGGCATCGTCACCCAGTACGACAAGGACATGGTCGAGAAGGCCGGCCTGGTGAAGTTCGACTTCCTCGGCCTCAAGACCCTCACCGTCATCCAGATCTGCCTCGACCACGTCAACCGCGAGCGCGCCATGCAGGGGAAGGAGGAGCTCGACCTGTCGCTCATCCCGCTCGACGACGTCCCCGTCTACAAGATGATCTCCGACGCCGACGTGACCGGCGTGTTCCAGCTGGAGTCGTCGGGCTTCCGCGAGCTGCTGAAGAAGCTGCGCCCCGACTGCTTCGAGGACATCGTCGCCGCCGGCGCGCTCTACCGCCCGGGGCCGCTCGAGGGCGGCATGGTCGACGACTTCATCGAGCGCAAGCACGGGCGCAAGAAGGTGGAGTACGACCACCCGACGCTGGAGCCGATCCTCAAGGACACCTACGGCGTCATCGTCTACCAGGAGCAGGTCATGCAGATCTCCTCGGCGCTGGCCGGCTACAGCCTCGGCAAGGCCGACCTCCTTCGCCGGGCGATGGGGAAGAAGAAGGCCTCTGAGATGGCCAAGGAGAAGGCCGGCTTCCTGGACGGCGCCAAGGTGAAGGCGATCGACGTCAAGATCGCCGAGCGGGTCTTCGATCTGATGGAGAAGTTCGCCGGCTACGGCTTCAACCGCAGCCATTCGGCCGCCTACGGCCTGCTGACTTATCAGACCGCCTACCTCAAGCGCTACTACCCGGTCGAGTTCTTCGCGGCGCTGCTCACCTGCGACAAGGACGACACCGACGCCGTGGTGAAGTTCATCGCCGAGGCGAAGTCCGACGGCATCGCCGTCCTGCGCCCCGACGTCAACGAATCGGAGACCGACTTTAGCGTCGTCGCGGGAGCCGTGGAGGGGGTCGCGACCGCTCCGACCAAGGGATCAAGGAAAGCCGCGGACGAACAGAGCTCGTCCTCGACCCCCACCTCCTCTCCCACGCGATCGACCGGCGACCGGAAGGTGATCCGCTTCGGCCTCGGCGCCGTGAAGGGGGTGGGCGAGGGGGCCGTCGAGGTGATCAAGCAGGCCCGCGCGCAGGGGGGCGCTCTCCTGTCGCTTTTCGATTTTTGCCGCCGCGTCGACGGGCGCAAGGTGAACCGCAAGGTGATCGAGGCGCTGGTGAAGGCGGGCGCCTTCGATGGCGTCGCTCAGCAGAACGGCGTCACGCGGGCGCGGGTCTTCGGCGGCATCGGGCTCGCCAGCGAGCGCGCGGCCGAGGCGCAGCGCGATCGGGAGAGCGGGCAGACGAACCTGCTGGCCCTCCTCACGGGAGGGGGCGGCACCAAGAGTCCGGGCGCCGCGACGGGCGACGACAAGTACCCGCCCTTCGACGAGTGGATGCCGAAGGAGCTGCTCGCCTATGAAAAAGAGGCGCTCGGCTTTTACATCAGCGGACACCCGCTCGATCGCTACGCCAGCGAGATCCGCCGCTTCACCAACGCGACCGCCGCCAACTGCACCCAGAAGGGGGAGCGCGCCGAGGTCATCCTGGCCGGCGTGGTCGCCGTCTACACCGAGCGGCCGATGAAGAGCGGCGCCGGCAAGATCGCCTACTTCACGCTGGAGGATCAGTCGGGCCAGATCGAGCTCTTCGTCAGCTCCAAGAAGGTCGACGACTACCGCGAGATCCTCTCCAAGGACGAACCGATCCTGGTGACCGGCACGGTCGACACGCCGTTCGGGGAGGGCGAAACCGCGCGCGAGCGGCTGCGCTTCCTCGACGCCAAGCCGCTCGCCCGCGTGCGGGCCGAGAAGAGCTCGCTCCTCGACATCAAGCTCAACGCCGATCTGGTCAGCGAGGAACAGCTCCGCGCGCTGGAGAAGGTGCTGCGCATGCACACCGGGGCCTGCCGGGCGGTCTTGCGGATGGAGATCCCGATGCGCAGCGAGAGCATCCTGCCGCTGGGCGACGACTACAAGATCGCCGCCAGCGACGATCTGCTGGCGCGCATCGAGCAGATCTTCGGCGACCGCGTGGCCGTTCTTCGCTGAGCGCCCGCGAGGCGCCGTTGCGCTATTCGCAAGTGAACGTCGTGGCGTTGCAGGCGAACGGCGGCAGGCAGTCCTCGGTCGTGTTGCAGGCGCCGTTCATCCCCTGGAACGGGAAGCAAACCCCCAGCGTTCCGCTGCCGGCGATCGAGGTGACGTTCTGGCCGTTCCCCTGCGACAGACAGTAGGCGCCGCTGACGCACTCCTCGGTCATGTCACAGCGCTCGTTGACCGGGATGTAACCGGTGAAGAGCTTGGCGCAGACAGGATTGTCGAGCGCCGTCTGGACGTCCGGCTCTGTCTGTCCTGCCAGGGCGGCGCAGCTGCTGCCCGATCCGTAAGCGGTGCCGCACGCCTCGGCCACCGTCGGGTCGATGGTGAGCAAGCCTTCACTGAACGCGGTCGTCACCAGCGCGAGCTGGCGGTTCGCCGAGAGCGTCGCACGTTCGACACAGGTCGAGGGGCCCCCGTCAGCCGCCGAGGTGCTGGTGCCAACGCCACACGAGCCCGTCGTGGTTCCCGCGGCGCCGCCGTCGGCGCTGGCCGAGCCGTCCGGCGTCAGCGTGCCGGCAGAGGTCCCGCAGCAGCCACAAAAAGCCGTCGCCAGCTGCGAGGCCAGCGCGGTGGTCGTCCCGGGGGCGCCCTGCTGCGGCTGGCTCCCGGAAGTGCACCCCCCGAGACCGGCCAAGAGCAGCGTCAGGACTGTGGCGCCTCCACTGCCGCTGGGACGGTTTCGCATGGGGGCCATCAATAACATGAGGAACTGGGGTCTCGCGCGTGATATGCGTCGCGCCGCTCCGCGTCGCGGCGCGTCGGATTCGGGCAATGGATGACCTCTATGGGCTGGTTTGACGGAAGCTCAGACACTATGCTCCGAGCATCTTGTCGCGGGAAACGACCCGTCCGAGACATAAGATTAAGGCTGTGCCGGTGATGACCGTTCGTCTGCTCTTGCAGGATGTTGCCGAAGGAATTCGCGTGCTTCAAACGCGCGACGGCGTCGATCTGACGGACGAGCAGATCCTCGAGCGGGCGCGCAACATCGTGACCGGCCTCCTCGGGAACTATCGGATCCGCTCGATCGATCCGCGCGAGCCCCGCGAGCCGGAAGAGGTTCACCAGATGGACCTGCTCGATCAGATCGAGGCGCGCGCCGAAGCCCGCAACAACGGCCGCCCGGGCCGCGCGTAGCGGTCCAGCGCACCCGATCTGCTGACGCCGGGTCGCCTCAAGACCGCGCCAAGGCTGCCGATTACTGGGGTGAAAGCTGCGGTCCCAGATCTTGAAGAGACGAAAGACCTACGGACTGCTCTGCGGCATCGTGGCGGCGGTGGTCGGTGGCGGCGTTGCTCGGGCGAACCAGTGCGTCTGGATCGGCGCGGGCAACGGCAACGGCAGCAAGGTGCGCTTCAGCAATTCGGGCAACTGGTCGTGCACGGGCGGAGCTGCGCCTGGCGCGGGCGACGACTATTTTTTCGACCCGACGCTGACCGTCAATTCGGTCTCCGGGAAGGACACCAACTGCACATTCGATAACAACGCCGGGCCCATCAGCGTCAAATCGATCACCGTCGGTCACACGTACTCTTCGACGATCACCGGGAACACCAACCCAAACACGATGACGATCAGCGGTGACTGGACGATGTCCACGGGAACGTTCTCCGGTGGCACCGGCGGTCTCACCATCGGCGGCAACCTGACACTGACCGGCGGATCCCTCACCGCGACGAGCGGGACGACGCAGGTGGGTGGAGACTTCAGCGCCGCCAGCGGGACGTTTGCCGCCAACACCGGAACGGTCGTGCTCGCCGGGACGGTCGCCAGCGGGAAGGTGACGTCAGGCGGGAACAGCTTCGCTGCGCTGACCGTCAACGCGACCGGCGGGACCTATACGCTGCAGGACGCGCTGTCGACGAGCGGCGATCTGACGCTGACGGCGGGGACGCTCGCCGCTGGATCCTCCAGCATCGCGGTCGGCGGCAGCTTCAACGTTACCGCGGGGGCGTTCGTCGCGGGGGCTGGTTCGGTCAGCATCACGGGCAGCCTGGCGCTGACCGGTGGAACCTACGCGGGGGGCAGCGGGAGCGCGACCGCCGCGAGCGCCAGCGTGATCAGCAGCGTGATCGGCGCCGACCCGACTCTCGTCGGGTACTGGACGCTCGACCAGACGGCCGGCCCGTCGCTGGACGCGTCGGGAAACGGCAACAGCCTCACCTGGACCGGCCCGCCGGCGGCGTCGACCTCGGTCGCGCCGGTGACCTTCACCGATTCGCACAGCCTCAGCATGACCGGCACCCAGTACGCGCAGAGCGCCGCGCTCAGCGGCGCCGCGCTCGCGCCGCTGCGCCCGACCACCGTGACCGTGTCAGCCTGGTACAAGGCGGACCACGTCGACACGAACGGCAGCGAGATCGTCAGCGGCTCGAACACCTACGGGCTCCGGATCACGACGGCCGGTCTCACGGTCATGAAGCGCATCAGCGACAACACCTCGGCCGCCGACTGGATCGAGTACCGGGTGCCGGAGTCCAATCTCCTGGACGGCAACTGGCACCAGATCGTCGGCGTCATCCAGACAGGGACCGGCGGCAGCATGGCGGCCTACTATGACGGCGCGATCGCGGCGGGGACCTACTGGGTCAACGGCAGCTCCGGCGCCTCGCAGCTGAGCGCCAGCACGACGCCCACCGCCGCGGCGGCCGCGGCAGACGCGATCGACTGGGACGCGAACACCGAGACCACCGGGCTGACGATCGGTGCCAATCCGTCGGGGGCGACGGGCTACGGCTTCGGCAAGGGGTGCGCTGCCGGGGCCTGCGCCATCGACGACGTGCGGGTTTACAGCCGCGCGCTCTCCGCCGCCGACGTCATCGCGCTCTCCCACGGCAATCAACCCGCGAGCAGCTCGGGCGTTCTCTCCCTCTCGGGAGCGCTGACCGTGAGCGGGAGCGTAACCATCTCGTCGACCGGAACGTTGATGCTGGCCAGCGGGAGCACGCTGGCGATCGGCACCGCGACGGTCGCGGGCTCGCTGACGATCGACGGGACGCTCAATTCGACTGGGGGGACGATCAAGGCGGTCTCGGCTTCCAGCCCCTATGCCTTCAAGGTCGGCTCGGCGGCGGCCGCGGCGCCGGCGCTGAACATCAACGGCCTGACGGTCCAGAACACCGACGCCAACGGGATGTGGATCAACGCCAACACCGGCGCGGTCACGACGTTCGCGGAGTTCGACAACATCAACTTCAGCGGCGGGACGGGCCCGCAGCTTCTGCAGATCTACGCATCGACGCTCTACCTTTCGTCCAACGGCTGCACCTTCGACGGCAGTACCACCTACGCGGTCAAGCTGGTGGGGAACGGGACCAATCAGACGCGGGCCCTCTTTGGCGCCGCCACCTGTGCCGCCAACACCAGCGGGATCTGCGCGACCAGCGAGAAATCCGACGACGACGCCAACAACGACGGCATCGCCGACAGCCCCGGCAACGGCGTGAACAAGGGGGCTGTCGTTCAGTTCGTGCGGGCCGCCGAGGCGGACACGAACGGCACGCTGGTCGGCTTTCCGACCGCGGCCTTCGACTGGAACTCGTTCACCTACTACTCGACGTACGTGGCGTTCCACGACGCCTCGGGCGGCCGCGACGTCGTCTACGTGCGCGATGAGGCCGGTAACCCGCTCTACTCCTGGACCGACCCCACGGCGGACGAGACCATCACCGGGACGCCGCAGTGGATCTCCACCACCGTGTCCAGCGTGACGACCCACTATCTCTACGTCTCGGTCAACGGCGGCTCTAGCAATTCGGGGAAAGTCTATCGACTCAAGGACACCGGCACGGGGACGACCGCCGGGACGCTGACTCTGGACGCGTCGTGGGCCACGGGCGGCGCCTACGCCTGCACCTGCACCGTTACCTCCGACCTGTCGCTGGACGCGAACAACGTCTACTGGGCCGCGACCACCGGGACGACGACGCAGGTGCTGATGGGTCTCGCCCAATCGGGTGGTGCCCCCATCTCGGCCAGCTGGCCGGTCACCACCCCTGTCAACGTCACCACCTCTTCGCCGACGTTGTCGACCGTGTCGGGGACGACGACGCTCTATCTCGGCGTCACCGGCGACCTCCTGCAGCTGGCCGTCACCGGCACGACGTTCGTGCAAAACAGCGCGCCGGGGACCATCACCGGCCGGGTCAGCTTCGGAACCAGTTTCCTGGCGGCCACCAATGGGACCTCGCGTGTCTATGCGGGTGACTCGTCCGGAACCGTCTGGGCTATCAGCCCCACCAACTTCACCGGGACCAACTTCCTCTGGAGCTACGCCGCCGGCGCGGCGATCACCAACAATTACTATGACGGGGCGACGGACACGCTCGCCTTCGGGACGTCGGGCGGGAAGGTGGTGGCGCTCAACGCCGCAGGGAACGGAACGGGCGGCTCTCTGCTCAACACGAGCTATCCCTACACGCTCAACGCGTCTGACCCGATCACGGCGGCGCCGCTCTACGTGAACGGCGTGCTGGCCGTCGGGACGACGCTGGGGAAGCTCTACCTCCTCGATCGCGATACCGGCAACGCGACCTCGCCCAACGGCGTGGCGATCCTCCAGCAATACAGCTTCGGCCCGACGGAGTCGGTCTCGACCATTGGGTACGACGCCAACGTCAGTCGCTACATGGTCTCGACCTCCTCGGCCGCCAACGACGGCCGCATCTACTACTTCGACGCTGTCGCCGACCCGACGCCCACCTTCCAATGACCACCACGAACCGCAGATCTCCGCGCCGCCTCTCGACCGCCCACCGGCTCCGCCGGAGCGGGGGGCTCGCGCTCGTCGCGGGTGCATTGTCGCTGGCTGTCCCGGCGCGCGCCGACGACTGGGCGACGCTGGGTCTCGACGCTACCCGCTCCCGGCTCTCAGCCGAGCGCTCGGGCGCGAAATTCACAGACGGCAGATGGTCCTTCTCTCCGTCGGGGAAAGCCGGCGCGCTGGCGAGCCCGGTCGTGGCCGACGGCATCATCGTCAGCGCCGAGCTCGATGGGTCGCTGACCGCGCTGTCGGCCGAGACGGGGGAGGTGATCTGGCAGGTCGCGCTCGGCGCCGCGGTCCAGGCGACGCCCGCGATCGCCAACGGTCGGCTGTTCGTCCCCAGCCTGGGGAGCAAGATCGTCGCGTTGAGCTTGGCGGACGGCAAGCAGCTCTGGTCGACCGACCTCGGGGGTTTGAACGCCTCTTCCCCGGCGATCGTCAACGGCGACGTCGTCGTCGGCGCCGGCCTGCCGCAGCAGTTCGTGGTCCGCCTCGACGGAACGACGGGCGCGGTCGTCTGGCAGACCCCTCCGGGCATGGAAGAGTTCAGCAACACGCCGCCGGCCGTGGGGGGCGGGGTGGTGGTGGTGGGGACGAACGGCGGGCACTACTACGCCTTCGACGCAGCGACCGGGCTGCCGCGCTGGGATTACCGTGCCGACGGGATCGTCAACATCGCCGCGCCGCTCATCGCTGGCGGGCGCGTCTACATGGCAGGCGGCCAGCAGAGCGACCATGTGCACGCGGTCGACGCGGCGACGGGCGTGGCCGTTGCGGGCTGGCCCATCAGCCTTCCTGCGCCCGAGCCGGACCTGGCAGGGACGCAGATCTATCGCCGCCGGTCAGTGTCGTCGTTTGCCTCGGCGGGTGGCCTCATCACGCTCGCCACACGGCTCGACGATGCGCTCGATACCGACGGGGATGGCCAGGCGGATCACCACCTCTCGCGCGAGTGGATGATCGCGCTCGATCCCAGCTCCGGCGCGGTCAGCTGGCAGCGCACGCTCGCGCGGATCCTTTTTACCGATCCGAACAGAGTGCCCGGCTTCGTCGTCTGTCCCACGCCGGCAGCGTTCGCGACGATGGCCGGGACGCCGCTGCTGGTGGCGGCCTCGTCGCTGGTGGGAACAGTCAGCATCCTCGACGCGACGACGGGAGCCGACGACGGCGACTTGACCGTCGCCGGACGCGCGCTGGCCTCGCCCGTGATGGCGAACGGACGGCTGATCACCGTGGCCGAGAACGGCACGGTCGAAGCACAGCTCTCGAGCGTGAACCACCCGCCCACGGCGCCGGTCCTGGCGGCGAACCCGCGGCCGCTGGACGCGGCGGACGTGACGCTGCACTGGTCGCCGGCGATGGATCTCGACGGGGAGCAGCCGACGTACGAGCTGCGGATCGACTCCGACGGGGAGGTGCTGGAGAGCTACGCGCAGCAGATCTTCCCGGGGCAGGGGGTGACCTCCTTGGCCGTGACGGCGCCGCTCGCGCCAGGTGTGAGCTACACGTTCGCGGTGCGGGCGCGGGATCCGCACGGGGCCCTGTCCGCCTGGTCGGCGCCGGAGACGTTCACCGTGGCGATGGCAGGGATCGTGACCGTCAACGGGACGCCGGCGGCAAATCTGCGGAGCGCGGTGGCTGCGGCGCAGTCCGGCGATCTGATCGTTGTCGGGGCCGGAACGTATCCACTGTCGGACACCCTGCACGTGGCGGGGGGCGTCAGCGTGCGCGGCGCGGGCGCCGGCCGGACGACGATCGACGCGACCGGGCTGTCGGTCGGGGTGAGCTTCGGCGGGACGGATGCGAAATCGCCCACGGTCCTCGACAAGGTGACGGTGACCGGCGCGGCGACCTGCGTCGCGGTGGGCAGCGGCGCGACCGGCGTCGAGCTGACGCACCTCGTGGTGCGCGACTGCGCGACCGCGGGAATCACGGTGGCGGCCGCCGGTGGCGCGGCGATCGCGAACGCGACGGTGGCGACGAACGGGATCGGGGTCGACGCGACCGGGATCTCGACCATCAAGAACAGCCTGGTGTCCGGCAACGACGTCGGCTTGAAGAGCGAGGGGACGGGCGATCTCGCCAGCAGCTACGACGATCTCTTCGGCAACACCATCGACTACAAGGGTTTGGTGGCGGGAGCCGGTGACCTCGCGGCGGCGGTGACATTCGTCGATCTGTCGGGGCACAACCTGATGCTCTCCGGCCCGCAGCCGTCGACGGACGAGGGAGACCCGGCGGACGCGGTGGGCGAAGAGCCGACGCCCAACGGCGGGCGGATCAACCTGGGCGCGTTCGGCGGGACGGCGGACGCCGAGATGAGCACGCCGGCGGCTGTCAGCGGCGATTCCAGCCCCACGCCCACCCCCTCGACTCCGACCGGGCTCCCCCCTGGCGAGACCCCCGTCCACCAAATTGGCGAGGCCGCGGGGGGCTGCGTTCTGGGCGGCCGCGCCGGCGACGCTGCTTCCACGACATCCTTGATGTTGGTCCTGGCGGCGCTGGCGATGACACGCCGTCGGACCCGCGGCCGATCGTAGCGGTCCCCCGCCGTTCGGGGCGTGTTACCCTTGCCCGAGGGGCGGCGATGTTTGCCGTTGCGCGAATGAGCGCTGGACGATCAACGGCCGAGTCGGAAGAGCGAAGCGAACCCCCCGAAGAGGCTCAGCGGCGCTCGCGGTTTCTGATCTCGGCCAGCGCGACCCTCTCCGAGTCGCTCGACTACGAACGGACGCTGCAGCAGGTGGCGGAGCTCTCGGTTCCCGACATCGCCGATTGGTGCACGGTCACGGTCGTCGACGAGGTCGGCGCGGCCAGCCGGCTGGCCGTCGTGCACGCCGATCCCGCCAAGCGAGAGCTGGCCGCCGAATACAAGCTGAAGTTCCCGCCCACCGAGCACCGGAGCGGCCAGATGGTCGACGTGCTCAAGCGGGGAGCGGCCGCGCTCAGCGTGAGCGTCACCGACGAGGATTCTCGTGCGCGCCGCCCAGACCGAAGATCACCTGCGCATCATGCGGGGGCTCGGCTGCGCGTCGTGTGTGATGGTCCCGATGGTGGTGCGGGGCGAGATCCTGGGCGTGATCTCGCTGATGCGCGGCGAGGGGCGCACCCCCTACGGCAAGAGCGACGTCGAGACGGCCGGGGAGCTGGCCCATCGCGCGGCGCTGGCGATCGACAACGCGCGGCTTTACCGGGAGGCGCGGCGGCGCGAGGGGACGATGCGGTTCTTCGCCGAGGCGAGCACGCTCCTGTCGAGCTCGCTCGATCACGTCTCGATCTGTGAACGGCTGGCGCACCTGGTGGTGCCGTCCTTCGCCGACTGGTGCGGCGTCGAGCTGGCCGAGGCGGGAGAGCTGCGTTCGATCGCCATCGCCCACGTCGACAGCGCGAAGGTCGAGCTCGCCCGCCAGATGCGCCTGCGCTACCCGCCCGAGGCGTCGGCGGCGCGCGGCCCGCACGCGGTCCTCCGCACCGGACGGGCCGAGCTGATTCGCGAGGTGACCGAGGAGATGTCGTTGCGGGGCGCGCGCAACGAAGAGCACCTTCGGTTCATGCGCGATCTGGGTCTGCGGTCAGTGCTGATCGTGCCGCTGGTGTCGGGCGGCCGCCCGATCGGGGTTCTCAATCTCGTCTGGGCGGAGTCGGACCGCCACTACGGACCGGAGGACCTGGAGATGATGCGCGAGCTCGGCCGGCGCGCGGGGCTGGCGGTCGAGAACGCGCGGCTCTACAACGAGGCACGCGCGGCGGTGAAGCTGCGCGATGAGTTTCTGTCGATCGCCAGCCACGAGCTGAAGACGCCGCTCACCAGCCTGCGGCTGAAGGTGGACGGAATCCTGCGCATCACCTCCAAGCCCGATCGCGGCGCCGCGGATCTGGTCAAGCTCGCCGCGCGCGTGCAGGGGGTCGACAAGCAGCTGGGACGGCTCACCGAGCTGGTCGATGCGCTGCTCGACGTCAGCCGCGCCGCCTCCGGACAGCTGCAGCTTCGGCTGGAGGATGTCGACCTGGTCGCGGCGGCCGAGGCGGTCGCCGAGCGGTTCAAGGACGACCTCGCCTCCGCGGGCTGCTCGCTGTCGGTGGTCGTGACGGGGCAGGTGGGGACGAAGAAGCCGATCTGCGGCCGCTGGGACCGGCTTCGCCTCGACGAGGTGATCACCAACTTTCTCTCCAACGCCATCAAGTACGGCGCCGGAAAACCGATCCAGATTCGCGTCTCGGCGACGAGGGCCGTGGCCACGCTGGAGATCGAAGACCACGGGATCGGAATCTCGCCCGCGGATCAGCAGCGGCTCTTCGAGCGATTCGCCCGCGTCGTCTCGCCGGATCACTACGGCGGATTCGGGCTCGGTCTCTGGATCGTCAAGCTGCTGGTCGAGGCGATGGGGGGGAAGGTCGCCGTCCGCAGCGCCGTCGGCACGGGCTCCGTCTTCAGCGCGGAGCTGCCACGCCAAGGGCAGGGCCAAGGCCAGGGGGCAAAGGGCAAAGGAACAGAGAACGCGTGACTGCCCCCAGCGGCGATTGCCAGCGGATGGTCCTCGTCGTCGACGATGACGAGTCCATCCGTGAATCCTTGGCCGACCTGCTCGGTGACGAGGGATACCGCGTCCAGACCGCCACCAACGGTGCCGAGGCGTTGAGCCTGTTGCGCCCGCCCGCCCGGCTTCGCCCTTGCGTGATCTTGCTCGACCTGATGATGCCCATCATGAACGGCCAGGAGTTTTACGCCGAGCAGCAGCGCGATCCGACGCTCGCCACGATCCCCATCGTCGTCATCTCCGCCGACAAGAACGTCGCGCTGAAGGCGACCGGGATCCAGGGTGAGTTCCTGCCCAAGCCGGTTCGTCTGGATTCGGTGCTCGGCGCTCTCGGCCGTCACTGTCTCTGACAGCGCCCGCCGGCCAGCCAAAAAGTGGCCGGCCGCGCCCCCAGAAAAGAGCGCGGCCGGCCGGTCGGGTCAGGCTAAGTTAGGAGGAGGGCGTCGCGGTAAGGCGACGGTGAGCGTCGCGATCGACGACGTGGCCCGGCGACGTGGCGGCCGAAGGCGCCCTAGGGGCAAGCGATCCCGGTGGTGCAGGCCCACTTGCCGCCACCGCCGCCGCCGTGGGGGGCGCAGAGGCACCGCATCTGGGTGTTGGCGGTGCAGCTCGACTGGCAGAGGGTGTCGGCGGCTGGATTGCAGTTGTCCCCGTCCTTGAGACCCGCCGTGCAGGCGCCGAAGATCGGCCCGGCGTCGTTGACGGCGGCGTCGCGTCCACCGCAGGGGAGCGTGACGCAGGCGAGGGTCAGACCGCCGCCTCCTTGATCGGTGCAGGTGCAGAAGGTCGAGTGGCTGTCCGCGCCGCCGCTGCAGGCGAGCTGGCAGTCCTGGGCGGCCGTGCAGGCCGCGTTGGCCTGGCAGATGAGACCGGCGCCGCCCGCACCCCCGGCACCCTTTGTCCCGGCGGTGCCCGTCGCACCGGCCGCGCCGATGGACCCCGCCGCGCCGCCGGCGCCTTTCGTGCCTGCCGCGCCGGAGCTCCCCGCGGCGCCTTTGTTGCCCGCCGCGCCGATCGTCCCCGCGGCACCTTTGGTCCCTGCCGCGCCGGTGGCGCCCGCGGCGCCTGTCGCGCCTGCGGCAGCGCCGCCGCCCGTTCCGGTGACACCGCCCGCGCCGCGGCCCGCGGCGCCCGTCGCGCCGCCGGTGCTCGTGCCGACCGCGCCGCTCGTACCACCCCGGGCCGAGGCGCCCCCTTGACCCGAGAAGCCGCCGTCGGGGGCGACCCCGGAGCCGTCGTTGCAACCGAGCGCCGTCATCACCAGCGCCAGGCAGGCGGAAACCGTCAGGCAAGAGCTCCGGGTCATTCGTGTCCCTCCAAGGAAGTGGTGAAAGCGCGCGTCGAGCGACTCAAATCGAACTATCCAATCGAGATGGGCGGCTCGCAGAATCCGCCGATACAAAAGGTCGAACAGCAGTCGCCGTCGATGGTGCAGGCGCCGCTCACCGGCTGGCAGGTGGTGGCAGGAGGTGCGCAGCTGCCGGCCGCGCAGCTGTTGCTGCAGCAGCCGGCGTTGCCGGTGCAGGCCGCTCCGTTGGGGGTGCAGGGGGTCTTGCAAGCGTGGGTCGTGGGGTCGCAGACGCCGCGGCAGCACTGCGTGTCCGCGGTGCAGGTCGCCCCCTCGGCGAAGCAGGTCTCCTTGCCGAACCCGCAGCGCGGCGGATCCTGCGTCTCGTCGCAGTTGTCGGTGCAGCAGCCCCGCCCGGGCCCCGAGTTGCAGGTCTCCCCCGTCGGCCGGCAGTCGCGGTTGGCCTGATCGATCTGGCACTGGCCGGCGGAGCAGATGTTCGAGCAGCAGTCGGCGTTGGCGGTGCAGCTCTCGCTCTCGATCTTGCACAGGGTGGCGCCGCAGACGCCGCCGTTGCAGCCGAGCGAGCAGCAGTCGAGCGCCGTCGTGCAGGCCACGCCGTTTGCGGTGCAGAGGTTCGTGCACTGGGTGACGCCCGACATGCCGGTCACCGGCTCGCAGCGGCCGCTGCAGCAGTCTGTGTCGGCCGCGCAGGTGACCCCGGAGGCGTGACACTGGCCGGGCGTTGCGGTCGCGCCACCGGTGCCGGTGCCGACGCCGACACCGCCGGTGCCGGCCCGCGGGCCGGGCGCTCCGCCGGTCGCGCCGGCGTCGCTGCCGGCGAGCCCTTGCGAGTTGAGGCCGCCACAAGCGGAGGCGCCGAGCGCCAGGAGGAGCGCTGCGGCGAAGCCAATTTGCGTCAGGTGAGGTCGCGTCGGGTCGTGCATGGGCCTACCGTGCCGGCACGCTTCCGACCGGTTGAAATCGGTGGGCGCCGCCGCTTCGTCGATCGGCGAGGCGCGTTCGCGCTACTCTGAAAGCGCGTGGCGGCGTTTCATTCCATGGCGATGGTGATGGCGACGGCGTTGCTCGGCGTCGGGCCGCCGCCTTCCACGACGGCGGGCGATCCCGTCGTGCTGTGGCTCGGCCCCTTCGCGTCTGGCGCGCTCGACGATGCGGCGCTGCTCGAGGCGGTGTCCGTCTACACACGCGACTTGAGCCTGGAGACGCGGACCGCGACCGACGTTTCACCGCCCACGCCCGCCGCGCGCGCCGCGGGGGTCGACGCGGCGGCCGGCGCGTCGATTCGTGCACACGGCGCGCGCCTCGGGTTCTGGTGCGAGCCCGCGCCCGACGCCAGGACGACGGCGCTCATCATCGTCGACGGCGAGGGGCGCCTCGAGGTCCGCGTCGTCGACAGCGCGGGGCTCGACGGGCCCGAGCTCTATCGCGCGATCGCGCTCAAGCTTCGCGCCGTGCTGGCGGCGACGATCGGGCCCGAGGTGGCGGCGATCCCGGGTGCGGCGCCGCGCGCGTCGTCGTCGTCGTCGTCGTCGTCTCCGGCGCCGGCCGCGGCTGTGGCGCCGCCGGCCGGCGCCGCGGGACCGGGCGATGCCGCAGCCCGCGGTGGCGCAGGTGCCGTGGTGGTGACGGCAGCGCCTCCGGTCCCGTCCAGGCCGGCGCGATTTTTCGCCGCGCTTGGCTACCGCGTGTCGACGCCGCTCGGCGCGGGATCGATCCAGCAGGGGGCGGCCGCCGAGGGGGGCGCGCACCTCGGCCGAGCCGTCGAGCTGGCGCTCGGTGCGGCGCTCGAAACACGGGCGACGGCGTCCTCCGGAGCAGGGACGGTCTCCCTGTTCGATCTTCCGATCGAGGTCGAAGCGCGCTGGATTCGGCCGCGGGCGGGGCCTTCCGCGTCTTTCTTGGGGGGGAGGCGCCTTTGCGGCGGTCCATCTGTCGTGGGCCACGGCCACCGCTGCGACGGGCGCGCAACAGACCTCCTTCGATCTCGAGGGCGGACTCGGCGTCGCGGCGCTCGTGCGCGGCGCGCTCGGAGGCGGCATCTCCGGCGAAGCGCGCCTTTACACCGAGCTTCCCCTCCCGAGCACGACCTACTGGGTGCAGGGGGCCCCGGTCCTCGACCGCGGCGCGCGCGTCGGTCTCGGGCTGGGGCTGGTCTTTCCAGCGCTCTGAGGCCGCCGCCTTGACGCGCTGCGACCGCCGGCGCGGTCGTGCGGGCGGCCGTTCAACCAAAACCCCCACCTGGGGTACGATCAGGGTGTGGGCGATCCGCGCGATGCCACCTCCCCGATCGGCCCCGGCGACGAACCGGCGCTGGTGGCCGGCTGCCGGGCCCAGGATCCGGCCAGCCTGGACGCCTTTTTCCGGGCCCACGCCCGCTACGTCGAGCGGGTGATCGCGCGCCTGACCGGACCGACGCCCGATCTCGAGGACCTGGTCCAGACCACGTTCATCCAGGCGTTCCAGAGCTTCGGGCGCTTTCGCGGCGAGGCGAGCCTCAAGACCTGGGTCACCCGGATCGCGGTGCACGTGGCGTTGCATCAGCTGCGCGCCGGCGTGCGGCGGGCGCTGCCGCTCGAGCTCGTGCCCGAGCGTCAGGAGCCGGTCGATCCGGCGCCCCGCGCCGATCAGGAGGCGTCGAGCCGGCAGCTCGCGCGGCGGTTGCACGCGCTGCTGGACGAGATCGCCCCCAAAAAGCGGGTGGCGTTTCTCCTCTATACCGTCGAGGAGAATTCGATCGAAGAGGTCGCGGCCTTGACTGGCGCCAGCAAGGCGGCGACGAAGTCGCGGATCTGGTTCGCCCGCCGCGAGCTGATGGCGCTGGTGAAAGCGCATCCGGATCTGGGACCGCTGATCGACGCCGCGGAGGGGCAGCCATGGCGTTGAGTTGCGCGCGCGCGGCGCGGGTGTCGTTGGCCTCCGTGGGCGGGCATGCGACGCCTGCCGAGCGGCTCGAGCTGGAGTCGCACCTGGCGATCTGCGCCCGCTGCAGCGCCGAGCACGCCGCCCTGGCGGCGGTGCGCGCCCTGCGCGCCGCCGAGCCGGAGGGGCTTTCGGCGCCGGCGCGCGAGCGAGTCCGGCGGGCGGCGCTCGCCGGGACGACGCGCGCACCGGCCCAGGCGCGGCGCCGCTTCTGGCCGGTCGGCCTCGGCGCGACGTTCGCGCTCGCTTCGCTGGCCGTTTTCCTCGTCGGACGGCGGCCGTCGACCGAGCCGCGCGTCGTCAGCGGCGACGTCGCCATCGCAACGGCGTCGCCGGCGACGGACGGCGCGGTGAGCGTTCGCTCGGCGCGCGGCGGGGAGGTCCGGCTCGGCGACGCCGAGACGTCGCTCGGCGCGGGGACGGCGCTGGTCTGGCAGCGCGCCTCGCGCAGCGTGGAGCTGCGTGAAGGGAGCGTCACCATCGACGTCGAGCACCGCGCGGGCCAGCACTTTCAGGTCCGGACGCCGCGGTTCGTGGTCGAGGTGATCGGCACGCGGTTCACGGTCGATCTCGCCGGCGTGCGGACCGAGCGCGGCACCGTGCGGGTGCTCGGCACCGACGGCGCGGCGATCGGTTACGTCACCGCCGGACGATCGTGGACACTCCCCGCCAAGACAGCTACGGCGACGACTACGGCGACGACTCCGGCGGCCCACACAGGCCAGCCCGGGTTGGCAGCGCCGACGGCGCCGAGCGAAGCGCCGCCCGCGCCGCCGCCTGCGCCTGCTCTTGCGCTCGTCTCCCCCAGCCCGGCGCGGACTTCGTCGGACGAAGGGCCGGCGCGGCTGGCCCAGGCCCGCCGGGCGCTGGCGCGCGGCAACGCCGGCGAGGCCCGCCGGCTGGTGGAACCGATCTTTCACCTCGGGCGCGAGCTCGCCGTCGAGGCGCGCGTCATCTATGCCGAATCGTTCCTGGTCGAGGGGCGCTACACCGACGCCGTCGATGGCTACGAGACGGTCGTGCGCGATTTTCCGCGCACCTCGCAGGCCGAGAGCGCGCTCTATGCCGTCGCGCAGCTCGAGAGCGAGCACGGCCGCGCGGCCGCGGCGCGCGCCGGGCTCCAGCGCTACCTCGATCGCTATCCTCACGGCCGGTTCGCCCGTGAGGCGAACGATCGCCTGGCGGGGCTGACGGCGCCCCCCCGATGAGCGCGGCGCCGCGGGCGCGCCCGCGAGCCTCATGGGCCCAAGCGGCGACGCTGGCCGCGGTTGTCACGCTCGGAGCAATCGCGTGTCATCGGGACATCCGCCTTCTCCCGGTCGATGAGGGCAGCGCAGGTTTCGGAGGCGCCGCCAGCGGGGGCCTTGGTGGCGCGGCTGGCGCCGCCGGAGCGCCCGGGACGACTGTGGCCTGCTCGGGCTCGGGCGATCCGATCACGCTCCCCACCGCCTCCGGCCCCACCTGCGCGGCGGCGCTCGAGACGCGCGGGCACCACTTCGCGCTCTGCACTTGCGACACGCTCACGATCGGGGCGCGGCTGCGCACCGATTCGTTCGATTCGAGCAACTCGGGCGGCGACGATCAGGTCTCGGCCGCGGTCGGGACCGACGGCGCGTTGATCACCACCGCCGAGCTGGAGGCCGAGGGTGCCATCTACGTGGCCGATCCCGGCGGCGTGAGCGCCGACGGTCACCTGCAGGCCAGCGGCTCGTTCCGCTCCGCTGGCCCGCTCGCTCATGCTGTCATCGAAAGCCGATCTGCTCTCCGACGCGTACGTCAACGGAGATCTCACGGGGACGGTGAAGGTGAGTGGCACCCTCCACCTCCCCGCTACGGCCACGAGAGGCCCAGACGTGGAGGCACCGTACGTGACGACCGAGCCCGTATCGGTACCGCCGCCCTGCGATTGCAACGACGGTTTCGTCAATGTGACGAGCGCGATCACGACGGCGATGACCGACAACGGCGACGCTGCCGCCAATCTCGACCCGGCTGCGCTGTCGAACGTCTCGACCGCCACCCAGCTCACGCTCGACTGCGGGACCTATTACCTGACGTCGATCGGTTCCACGACCGCCACCGCGCCGGTCATCACGTTGGTGGTGCGCGGGCACGTGCTCTTGGCCGTGCAGAACAGCGTGACTCTGATGGGCGGAGGACTCACGGTCGCACTCGTGGGCCCTTCCGCGGAGCTCGATCTCCTGGTGGGCGGCTGGTTCACCACCAGCGGAAACACCGTGGGCGCCCCCGCCGCGCCGGCCCGTTTCCGGATCTGGATCGCCGGGTCCGAGACGGTGGTGTTCGACAACCAGCCAACCATCGCCGCGGTCGTGCACGCGCCCAACGCCCCCGCCACCGCGCTGGCCGGACTGACCCTGTCGGGAAGTCTGCTCGTCAAGACGCTCACGCTCGGCCCGGGCTCGCAGTCGCTGCTGCACTACGACCGGGCCATCCTGTCGGCCGGGGTTCCCTGCGGCGAGCCGGCCGTCACGGCCACCCCCGCCGTCCCGTGAGGGCGCGCGCCCGCCCGCCGCTCGCTATAGTGGGCGCGTGCCCGCCAACCCGTACCTGCAACGGATCCTCAACGCCCGCGTCTACGACGTCGCCATCGAGACGCCGCTCGACGTCGCGCCGCTGCTGTCGGCGCGTCTCGGCGCGAAGGTCCTGCTCAAGCGGGAGGATCTGCAGCCGGTCTTCAGCTTCAAGCTGCGCGGCGCCTACAACAAGATGGTCAACCTGCCGGCGGCCGCCCTCCGCCGCGGGGTGATCGCCGCCAGCGCCGGCAACCACGCGCAGGGCGTGGCGCTGGCGGCGCGCAAGCTGGGGACGCGCGCGGTGATCGTCATGCCGGTGACGACGCCCGAGCTGAAGGTGGAGGCGGTGCGGGCGCTCGGCGCGGAGGTCGCGCTCCATCGGCGACTCGTACTCCGACGCCTACGCGCGCGCCATCGTCTGGCAGCGCCGGCGCGGGCTGACCTTCGTGCACCCGTTCGACGATCCGGACGTGATCGCGGGGCAGGGGACGGTGGGGATGGAGATCCTCCGCCAGCATCACCCGCAGGAGCACGGCCCGCTGCACGCGATCTTCGTGGCCATCGGCGGCGGTGGGCTCATCTCGGGGGTCGCCGCCTACGTCAAGGCGGTGCGCCCCGCGATCAAGATCATCGGCGTGCAGACGGTCGACTCGGACGCCATGGCGCGCTCGCTGGCCGCCGGGCGTCGGATCACGCTGCGCGAGGTGGGCCTCTTCTCCGACGGCACGGCGGTCCGCCAGGTCGGGCGCGAGACCTTTCGCCTCTGCCGTCAGCTATGTCGATGAGATCGTCACCGTCGACAACGACGCCCTCTGCGCCGCGATCAAGGACGTCTTTCAGGACACGCGCTCCATCCTCGAGCCGGCGGGCGCTCTCGGCGTCGCGGGGGCGAAGGCCTATGCGGCCGGCACGTCGCTCGAGGGCAAGACGGTCGCGGCCGTGACCTGCGGCGCGAACATGAACTTCGATCGGCTGCGTTTCGTGGCCGAGCGCGCCGAGATCGGCGAGAAGCGCGAGGCGGTCTTCGCCGTGACCATTCCCGAACGCCGGGGCAGCTTCAAGCGCCTCTGCACGCTGGTCGGCGCGCGCAGCGTGACCGAGTTCAACTACCGCATCTCGGACAGCGCCGCGGCGCGGGTCTTCGTCGGCGTCCAGCTGGGCCGCCCGGGCGAGGCGCAGTCGCTCCTCCGCTCGTTCGAGAAGGCGGGCTTTCCGACGCTCGATCTCACCGACGACGAGCTGGCCAAGCTGCACCTCCGTCACCTGGTCGGCGGCCGCTCGTCGCTGGCAAAGGACGAGCATCTCTACCGCTTCGAGTTTCCCGGAGCGACCGGGCGCGCTCATGCGCTTTCTCGCCAGCATGTCTCCCAACTGGAACATCTCCCTGTTTCACTATCGAAATCAGGGGGCCGATCCGGGCCGCGTTCTCGTCGGGCTGCAGGTCCCGCCGCGCGATCGCGCGGCGCTGCGCCGCTTCCTCGGCGACCTCGGCTACCGCCACTGGGACGAGACCGACAACCCGGCCTATCAGCTGTTTCTCCGCTGAGCGCGCGGCGGTGGCATGACGACGGCCGCGGGCCCGTCCGGGCGCCGCGGCCGCCTCTCGACCTTTTTCGCTGCGTTCTAGCGGCGCGGCCCCACGAAGCTGAGCGATCCGAACAGACCGTCGTCCTCACCGTTTGGCCCGGCGGTGAAGTAGAGCTTGCTCGCGTCGAAGCCCGCGCCGCCCGAGCCGAACGCCAAACCCCAGAGGCCGTCGATGGCCACCGGATTGCCCGCCGTGTCGCCGAGCGCCCCTTCTCAATCGGCCCTCAGCTGGCCGTGCTGGAACGACAGGCCGTACACGTTGATCCGTCCGTCACCGAAGTTCCCGACCAGCAGGTCGATCGACGCGCGGTCCTTGCAATCGGGCGCGAACACCATCGCCCAGGGGGAGTTGAGCGCCCCGCCTCGGGCGATCAGCCGCTGCACGAAGAACCCCTCGGTGGTGAAGACGTCGACGAAGCCGTTGCCCGGGCCCTTGACGTCGTCATGCTGCATGTCGTCCTGCATCGCGTAGCTCACCAGCAGGAAGGGGCCGACGTCGATCAGGTTGAACGGGGCGAAGCTGGCCGGCGTTTGCGGGTCGGTGAAGGAGCCCGCGAGCTTGGTCGGGCGGAAGTGGGAGTCGAACACATCGATCGTCCCGGCGTGGAAGTTGGCGGCGTAGAGGTGCGGCCGGCCGTGCGCCATCCCGATGGTCACCCCTTTGTACACCGCGGGCGCCTCGTCCTTCTCCACGACAGCGGTGCCGTCGTCGGCCGCCTTCCAGCCGATGATCGCGCCGTCCTCGGTGACCGCGATGAAGGTGTCGCCGCGGAACGCCTTGGGGTCCGGGTTGAACACCTGACCGCTGGGCGTCGCCGGGTCGCCGGTCGTCGAGGGGATCATCACCTCCCGCAGCCGCTTGCCGGTGCCGTCGTATACGTCGGTCGTTCCGTTTCCGTTGGCCGAGATCCAGGCCGGTCCTTGCGGAAAGAACGCCAAGCCCCACGGATTGAGCAGGTGCTCATCGGTCACCGCGGCCATGTTTTTCGTCTGGTCGTCGGTGACCAGGTTCGTCTGCTTGACCTCCCCCTCGATGCGCGAGTGCGGATCGAGCTTCACCTCGTCGAGCAACGTTCCGGCCGAGTCCGTGTTGCCGGCCGGTGCCCCGTTGCCGTCGCCCGATGTCTGATCGGCGCACGAGAGCCCGACCACCACCAACCCCAACGCCCACCCCATGTGTTTCATCGCTGTCTCCTTTTCGGGTCCCTGACCCTTCTCAATCGTGGCCACGCCGCGTGTGAGCGCGTCTCCGACAATTGCTGGTTTTCGCGTGACAGTTCGCGACCGCCGCGGACGCTTCGTTGCTGCTCGCGCCAGCGGATTTCCGCTAGTTGCGGCGTTGCTCGGCGCTGCGGATGCCGGAGAGGGCTGCGATCGCGGGACGCGGAACCAACGACGAGCCATTCACGAGCGAGATCTCGGTTACGTTCGCGGCCGCGCTCGCGGCGCGCCCTTCGCGCCGCCGAGAGTCCGTAGGCGAGGCCGACGGCGACGGAGAGAGGCGCGACGATCGCCAGCATGAGATTGGAGGCGCCGATCAGCTTCATCCCCGACAGCAGCAGGACGACGGCCAGCGACGGCCGAATGACATAGTCGGGCGCGCGTGACGAGAACCGCGCGCCGATGAAGACGCCGGGGAGGCTGCCAATCAGGATCGAGACTGTCAGCCCCAGCTTGAAGTTGCCGAACATGAGGTGCCCGACCGCGGCGCTGGCGACCAGCGGCACCGCCTGAACCAGATCGGTCCCGACCAGCTCGGAGAGGCTCATGCGCGGGTAGAGCAACAGCAGGGCGACGATGATCAGCGACCCGGAGCCGACCGAGGTGAGGCCGACGACCAGGCCGCCGACGATCCCGATCAGCAGCGTGGGAATTCGCTTGAGCTCGAACGGCTGCGGTCTCCCCCGGCGCGAGATGAGCAGCGGGCGCGCCACCAACCCCGTCACGACCACCAGCAGAGCCACGCCGAGCGCGACCTTGATGTGCGCCTGCACCGCGATCCCGGCGTCCAGCCGGCGCAGCAGCAGCACGCCGAGGAACGCCGAGGGGATCGACCCCATCATCAGCCAGGTGACGAGGCCACGCTGCACGGTGCCGCGCCGCCAGTGAACGGCGCCGCCGATCGGCTTCATCACCATGGCCGCGACGATGTCGCTCGACACCGCCGCCAGCGGCTCGATGTGAAACAGCATCACCAGGATCGGCGTCATCAACGCGCCGCCCCCCATCCCGGTCAATCCGACGACGAACCCGACGAAGAGTCCACTGGCTATGACGAGGGGGTCGAACACCGGTCGAGGCTCACCTCCGCTCGTAGCACGGGGTGAGTAAGCCACAGTAGCGGAACCTGGCGAAAACAGGTCACAGACTCCCTGCCAGATTCATGGCGCGCCTGGTGGCCGGTGAAACGGCGGAAGAGCTCGGAATGCTCGCGCTTTCAAGCTCCTGGAATGCCACGGATCGCCGGATATCCCGGATGTGAGGCCCACATCCCAGATATACTGCCGACCCTTGCAGCACCGATTGCGACACCATGTCCACCGCTTCCACTGGCCCCTGCGACTCGTCATCGTCGGCGGGCTCTTTCTCTTCGCTCTGATGCACGGTGTCCGCCGTCGGGACCGAGGCCCGGGTGGTACCGCCGCCGCGGCGGTTCGGGGCCCGCGGCCGCTGGCCCTCGATGACGCGGATCGGGACGGGCTGCCCGACACGGTCGAGGCCGCCCTGGCCGCCCGGTTCGCCCCGGCGGTCATTCTGGATCCCGAGGAGGCCAACCGGCCCGCCTCGATCGGTTGGTTGCTCTCTCGAATTGGCGGCGTCGCCCACCTCGGTGCCGACCGGGGGAGTTTCCCGCCCGAGGTCCGCGCGGGGAGCCGCGACCCAGGCGACTGGGTCACCTACGTGCACGTCTACCCGCGGACCGACGGACGCATCAACATCCAGTACTGGTTCTTCTACCCTACAACGAAGGTCCGCTCTTCTTCGATCACGACAGCGACTGGGAGCACGTCACGGTGGAGGTCGAGCCGAACGGCGTGCCCCGCGGCGTCTACTTCGCGCAACACGGGAACAACAGTCCGGGCGTTTTTCGCCCCTGGAGCGAGGTCCGCAAGGTGGGAAGCGAGACGGGCAAGACGGCCGAACACCCGCTGGTGCTCTCCGCCCGCGGAACCCACGCCAGCTACGCGGACCAGGCTTCGCTCGCCTGGTTCGAGCACGCGAGCGGTTGCGCCGCGGCCGACCGGTGCGCCGATCAACTTTGGCGGACCTGGCTGGGGGGCGGTCTCGTCAACATCGGCGAGCGCGCGGCCCCACTCGGGGCGCCGGAGGCGCTCGCCTACGCCGGGCGCTGGGGCAGCCCGGGACGCTTCCTCCGATCGAGATCCGCTCCGCCCGGACCCTCGCACCAGCACGGATTTTCCAGCGACGGATTCGACTGATCGCCGGGAGCCGTCGCAACGTCAGTTGACGGCCTGGGCGGGGTGACCAGATTTTGCGCGAACCGAGCGCGCCGTGCCCCCCACCATCGAGACACGCCTGTTGATTCTGGCTTGCGCGGTGCTGGAGACGGGCACGGGGCTGGTCCTGCTGGCGTTTCCGCGATTCGTGGTGCGGCTGCTCCTGGGCGCGGAGTTGCCCGGAGCCGGGGTGGCGGCGGGCCGCCTGTGCGGCGTCGCCTTGATCTCCTTCGGGTTGGCCTGCTGGCCCGAGTGGGCGGCGAGGCCCCCCGGGCTCGACCGTCGCGCGCACCGGGCGCTTCTGGTCTACAACGCGTCGGCGGCGGCTTACCTCGCCGGCCTGATGGCGGTCGACGGCTATCGCGGCCTTCTGCTGGTGCCGGCGATCGCGCTGCACGCCGTCCTCGCGGCGGTCCTGGCGCGGACGGTCGTACGGTCGAAGACGCTCGAAGAAAACACCTAGAGCGGGGCTCTCGGGCCGCTGGTTCGGGCCGGGGACTGTTGAACTTTGGGGGCCGTTACCCCAAACTGCTCGCCCATGAACTTGCTGGTGACCGGCGGCGCCGGCTTCATAGGCTCCTCGTACGTGCGTCTCGCACGCAGGAAGCGGCCGAACGACCTCGTCGTGAACGTGGACGCGCTGACCTACGCCGGCAATCTCGAGAACCTGCGCGATCTGGAGAGCGACCGTCAGCACCTCTTCGTGCGGGCCGACATCCGGGAGAGCGCGACGATTCTCGAGCTCCTCCGCCGTCACGCCATCGACGCCGTGGTGAACTTCGCGGCCGAGAGCCACGTCGACCGAAGCATCGCGTCGGCCGCCCCCTTTCTCGACACCAACGTGGGCGGCACGCTGAGCCTGCTGGAGGCGGCGCGCGCCGCCGGGGTCCGGCGTTTCCTGCAGGTCTCGACCGACGAGGTCTATGGATCGTTGGGGCCGACAGGCGCCTTCGAAGAGACGACGCCGATCTCGCCCCGGAGCCCCTACTCGGCGAGCAAGGCGGCGGCCGATCACTTCGTGATGGCGTTTCACCACACGCACGGGATGGACGTGGTGATCACGCGCTGCTCGAACAACTACGGGTCGTACCAGTTTCCCGAGAAGCTCATCCCGCTCATGATCCTCAATGCCTTCGACGGCAAACCGCTGCCGGTTTACGGCGACGGCCTCTACGTCCGCGACTGGATCCACGTGGAGGATCACTGCGAGGCGATCGATCTGACGCTCGAGGGCGGGATCTCCGGCGAGGTCTACAACATCGGCGCCGAGAACGAGCGGCCCAACATCGACGTCGTGCGGGCCATCCTGAGCCTGGCGGGGAGGGACGAGTCGCTGATCCGCCACGTCCCCGACCGTCCGGGGCACGACCGACGCTACGCCATGAACTCCCGGAAGATCCGGGAGCAGCTCGGCTGGCGGCCCCGGCACGGGTTCGAAGAGGGGCTGGCTGAAACCGTGGCCTGGTACCGGGCGAACGGCGCCTGGTCGGACGGCGTGCGCAGCGGCGCCTACCGCGACTACTACGAGCAGCAATATGCCCGGCGGCTGGCCGCCGGCGCGGGAGGGACGAAATGAACGAGGAGGAGCTCCGAGGGGTTGTGCTGGCGGGCGGTACGGGGTCGCGCCTCTTCCCGCTCACCAAGGTGACGAACAAGCACCTCTTGCCGATCGGGCGAGAGCCGATGATCTTCTATCCCGTCAAGAAGCTGATCGAGGCGGGCATCCGCGAGATCCTGATCGTCACCGGCACCGAGCACATGGGCGCCGTCGTGAGCCTGCTCGGGAGCGGCAAGGAGTTCGGCTGCGAGTTCACCTACCGCGTGCAGGACGAGGCGGGCGGCATCGCCCAGGCGCTCGGGTTGGCGCGGCGCTTCGGCCGCGGCGGGCGACTGGCGGTGATCCTGGGCGACAACATCTTCGAGAGCTCGATCGCGCCGTTCGCCGAGGCCTATCGCCGGCAACCGCGCGGCGCCAAGGTGCTGCTGCAGGAGGTGCACGATCCCGGCCGCTACGGCGTGGCGGTCACCGAGGCCGGCAAGGTGGTGCGGATCATCGAGAAGCCCAAGGATCCCCCCACCAACCTGGCGGTGACCGGGATCTACTTCTACGACACCGCGCTCTACGAGATCATCGCGGAGCTCAAGCCGTCCAAGCGCGGCGAGCTGGAGATCACCGACGTCAACAACGCCTACATCGCGCGCGGCGAGTTGAGCTTCGACGTTCTGCCGGGCTGGTGGACGGACGCCGGCACGTTCGAATCGCTGAAGCACGCGACCGATCTGGTCGAGAGCACGCTCCGCGAAAAGACGCCCTAGCTTCGCGGCGAGGTCGACTACGGCGGGAGCAGGCTGGCAGGAATGTCGGCCAAGAGCGGGTTCTCGCGATCCCGGTCCGAGACGATGGGATTCTCGACGCCCCAGAAGATGCCGAGCGCCGGATCGTCCCAGCGCACGCCGCGCTCGTCGCTGTTGTCGTAGAGCTCGTCGACCAGGTAGGTCATGAACGAGTCGACCAGGGCGCAGAAGCCGTGCGCGACACCCTTCGGGATGTAGAGGCCGAACGGGGATTCCGTCCCGAGCTCGATCACCTCGCTCGCGCCGCGCGTCGGTGAGGAGACCCTCATGTCGTAGAGCGCGGCGCGAACCCGGCCCGAGGGGACGATCCAGAAATCGGCCTGCTTGAGGTGATAGTGCAGACCCCGCAGGACGGTGGCCTTGGAGAACGACACGTTCCCCTGCACCATGTCGCGCACGCCCGGGACCCACTGCCGCCGGTAGCTCTCGAAGAAGTAGCCGCGGCTGTCCTGAAAGGACTTCAGCGCCACGATGTAGACGCCCTTGATGCGTTCAGATTCGCGCGAGGGCGTCGGGGTCGAGGACATCGCCGCTACTCTAGCCGCATCTCTTCGGCCGCGAAAGCCTGCAGGGCGTCCTGCCAGCTCGAGAGGGTATCGAAGCCGGTGTCGCGGAGCATCCGGTTGTCGAGGATCGCGCGCCGGGGTCGTGGGGCCTTCATCGGCAAGGAGGCGGTCGGCACCCCCTCGACCTTGGTCGCCGGAAGACCGAGGAGCTCGGCGGCGAAGCTGGCGAAGGCCGCCCAGGTCGTCTCGCCGTGCGAGGTGCAGTGGTAAAGGCCGTGGTGGTCGGTCGCCGCCAGCGCCGCCGAGACCCGGGCGACCTCGCGGACCCAGGTCGGCGAGCCGAGCCGCTCAGCGTCGGCGCGGATGGTCTCGCCCTTTCGGAGGCGGCGCACGATGGTCGAGGGAAAGTTTCGGCCGCTCCGCCCGTAGAGGCAGCCGACCCGCAGGATGAAGTGCCGCGCCGCCGCGTCGGCCACCGCCGCGTCGCCGGCCACCTTCGAGCGCGCATAGGCCCCCTGGGGACTGGGCGGATCCGCTTCGTCGTAAGGGCGGGCCTGCTCGCCGTCGAAGACGAAGTCGGTCGAGTAGTGGACCACGGCGGCGCCTGCCGCTTCGGACGCGCGCGCGACCGCGCGGGCCCCCGCCTCGTTCACCGCAAACGCGATCTCCGGTTCCAGCTCCGCCCGATCGACGTCGGTGTATGCAGCCGCGTTGAAGACCGCCGTCGGCCGGGTCTCGGCGAACAGCGCCCGCAGCGCCGCCTCGTCACGGATGTCGCACTCGTCGCGGGCCACGGCGGCGGCCACCGACCAGCCGCCGAGCGGCAATTGCTCGCAGAGCGCCAGCCCCAGCGTTCCTCTGGCCCCGAGCACGACCGCTCTTCGCTCCGCAGCCACCGTCACCTCGATCTCGTGCCGGTGCGGGCGGGACGCGCCGTCGCCACGAGGCGCTTGTTGAGCTTCAGCAGGTTGGGCCGGCCGGCGCGATACGACATGTCCATGAACGATTGCATGATGTGCAGCCCCATGCCGGACTCGGGAAGCGCCTCGATCGCCGGGGGCTGCACCCGCGACGGATCGAACCCCGGTCCCCAGTCACGAAGCTCGATCTGGATGCGACCGGGGCTCGTCTTGATTCGCAGGTCGACCTCGGCATCACCGCTGCGACGCGGGGCGAGCCTGACGTTCCCGTGCAGGACGATGTTGTTGAACCCCTCGCCGACGGCGGAAAGCACCTGATGCCGAAACTCGTCCCAGGCCGCGCCGCGCGGTCGTTCGGTGACCATCTTGCACGCCGTCGCCACCGCGCGAAGCGCGACGTCCCGGTGCTCGAGGATGCCCCGAAGCTTCAGCCGCACCGTGCTCGGCGGAGAGACCGAGGCTCGCGCCCGAGAGGCGGCGGTCGTCGGGCTCCGTCTAACCTTTCGGCGTTTGGGTGGGCTCAATATGCTTTAGCTAACTCAAATCCAGAGTTCCGCGCCACCTCAAACTGGCGGCAGCCACGGCCCGAAAGAGGCAAATCGATTTCCACAAAGGATACGCGTAGGTACCGCACCTACCCTCCGGCGAGGCGGCCGATCTCGGGACTGGCCGGGGCGAGAAACAGCCCGGCGAGCGGGGGCGGCGAGACCGGTCATCGGGACGGTCGGCGAGACTGGGCGGCGAGGCAGGTCGGCGAGACCGGTCGGCGAGACCGGTCGGGCCGGCAGCCCACCTCTTCCGGACGGCCTCGGCGACCTGAGGCTCATTCGTCCAATTCCCGAGCGTCGAGAAAGCCGATCTCTTAATATCCGGGTGGCTCGGGTCCAACTTGCTTCGCCAACACGAAAACGTCGTCCACCGGGTTCAGCGCCTGGCCGATATCTTGTGGATCGTCCTGGCGCAGATCGCGACCACCTTCGCCTATCACCAGACCTGGCGACGCGAGTCCAGCAACGCGACGCTGGCGGCGGTGGTCGGCTTCATCGTCGCTGCGGAGCTGTGCAGCGTCTACCGTCCTTGGCGGGTCGAGCGGTTCCACGTCGAGCTGCGGATGGTCACTCTGGCCTGGCTGGGGACGGTGGCCGTCCTGATGACCTTCGCCTTCGCCACGAAGACCTCCCTCGAGTACTCGCGGGTCGTCACCTTTGGTTGGTTCATGCTGACGCCGACCATTCTGTGTGGCTGGCGGATCGTCGTGCGGCTCGCGCTGCGGACCATGCGGCAGCAAGGGCGCAACGTCCGCAACGTCGTGATTCTCGGCGCCACCGTGAACGCGCGCGCCCTCTGCAAGGAGATCGCCGAGCGGCCCTGGTTCGGCCTCCGCGTCATGGGCGTGTATGACGACCGCAGCCCCGATCGCCGGGAGGATCTGAGCGACGTCAACTGCGCCTTCGCCGGCAACTCGAACGATCTGCTGGAGGTCTGCCGCTCCAACAAGGTCGATTCGGTCTACATCGCGCTGCCGATGCGCGCCGAGCCGCGCATCGCGCAGCTGCTTCAGGATCTCTCGAACACCACCGCGACGGTCTATCTGGTGGCCGACTTCTTCATGTTCAACCTGCTGAGCGCGCACTGGAGCACCATCGGCGAGATCGCCATCGTCAGCGCCCACGACACGCCCTTCAAGGGCGTGGACGGCGTGCTCAAGCGCATCGAAGACATCGTGGTCGGCAGCATGATCCTCCTCGTCATCGCGCTCCCGATGCTGCTCATCGCGATTGGCATCAAGCTGACCTCGCCCGGGCCGGTCCTCTTCCGCCAGCGCCGCTACGGCCTGAACGGCAAGGAGATCCGTATCCTCAAGTTCCGGAGCATGACGGTGCTCGAGGACGGGGCCCAGGTCGTGCAGGCCAAACGCGGCGACGCCCGGATCACCAAGTTCGGTGGTTTCCTGCGCCGGACCTCCATGGACGAGCTCCCTCAGTTCCTCCAGGTGATCACCGGGAAGATCTCGATCGTCGGCCCCCGCCCGCACGCGGTGGCGCACAACGAGACCTACCGCGCGCTGATCCGCGGCTACATGCTGCGCCACAAGGTCAAGCCCGGCATCACCGGCTGGGCCCAGGTCAACGGATGGCGCGGCGAGACCCCGGACGTCTCCTGGATGGAGAAGCGGGTGAAGTACGACCTCCAGTACATCCAGCGTTGGACGCTGCTGTGGGATCTGAAGATCATCTTGCTGACCATCTTCGGCCGCAAGAAGAGCAACAACGCCTTCTAGCCAGGCGCCCAGCCGTCCTACTGTTTCGGGAGGGTCGGGCGGGGGATCGGGCGGGTCGTCCCGATGAGCGAGAGATAGGCCCAGAGCTGCCGCTGATCAAACCGGAAGTCGGGCGTGTCCAGAGTCGGCCCGCGGTTCGCCCACCGGCCTCCCAGCTCGGCGTAGAAATTCTCCGTCACCCGTCGGCGAACGGCGAGCGTCACGGAAAACGCGGTCTCATCCGGAGGGAGGCCACCGGGGAGGGCGGGGACACTCTGAAGAGCCGTCGCGAAATCTCCCCGCAAGCTGACCGTCCAGCTCGGCACGGTCACGGCGGTCAGCTCGGCGGCGGCCGCGGCACGCGGCTGGCCAGTCCCAAGCACCGGGTCGAAGTAGAAATCGACCCCCGCGATGGCCCGGCCCAGGAGCAGAATCTCGTCGCTGCGCGCGAGCTTCAAGTCAATCTCCGCCGAGCCCACTGGCGAGACGTCCTCCGTTTTGCTCCCGCCGAGCACGGGCGTCGTCCCGGGCGGGGCCGAACCGAGGAGGTGCGTGTAGACGAAACCGAGCCTGAGGTTGAGATCGGCGCCCCTGTCGAGGTGCCTCGCCCAGTTTGCCGTCGGCGTCACGGTGAACGCCCCCGTGCCAGCCGAGTAGGCGACCCATCCGACGGCCGTCTGAAGCCCCAGCGTGTCACGGGCCGTCAGAAGAAACGTCGCCCCAGGTTCGCCGCTCACCAACGTCTGGCTGGTGACGAGCCCAGGGGCGACGCTCCCAGGCTGGATGTTCAACCACTGCCAGTGAGACGCCAGTGCCGACAGGCGTATCCCCCAACGCTTGGTCAGTTGGTCGACGATCCTTCCCTGTCCGCTCGCGGATGCCAGCTCGACGACCGGAGGGAGCGTTCCTTGAATGGCCCCCACCAGCTGGGGCAGGATCGTGTAGTCAGGCTCCCCGATCGCCCCCTCGGCAACAGCCGTGATCTCGACGCTCCGCGACGTTCGGCCCTGGAAGGTGAGACCGAGCGTGTGCAGGATGAGCGGCTCCGACGCTGAGGACGGGTTGGGATCCTCCCAGAAGATCCGGGGCGAGTACCAGGCCGAGAACACGACAGCGGGGTTGCGAAGCTCGAGAGCCAGTCGTGGGATCAGGATCTCCGCGACGAAGCCCCGGGGGACCTCTCCGGAGAGCAGCGGCGCTTCGCCGGCGCGCAATTCGCTGGCGACGCTGGCTTGAACCGCGAGAATCCCGGGAATGACGCCGGGCGCCCCGGCCAGCGTCGCCGGGGAGCCGCCGCTGGCGACGCTGGTCGAGGCGCCCAGATCTGCCGACAGGAGGAAGAACGCAACCAGCGCCGCTCCCACGAATGAAGCCTACTCTACGACCACGACGTCTCCGTCCTGCAGACGGAAACCTACAGCGTGCGGTTCAGCGGCGGTCAGGTCGGCGGCCCGGAAACGGATCCTTTGGACCCCCGTCCCCTCCGAGCGGATCACGAAGATCCGGTCCTTGTTCGCGAACTCGGTCAGCCAGCCCGCCGTCGCCAGCGCGGACATCACCCCCCGGCTCCTCGTCAGCTCGTACGATCCGGGGGTCTTGACCTCGCCGACCACGTTCACGCGCACCGCCGCGATCTTGACGATCGAAACCGTCACCTCCGGCTTCACGAGGACCCCGGTGAGGATACTTTGCAGCTCCACGGCGACGGCCGCGGTCGTCTGGCCCCCGACGCTGACAGTCCCGACCGTCGGATGGGAGTACTCACCACGATCGCCCACCAGGAACTCGCCCGAGAGCGCTGGCTGATTCTTCACGCTGACCAGAATCGTGTCCCTCGGCTCGATCGTCGCGCCGTCGCTCGGAGTCGCCGGGAGATCTTGGACCCAGCGGAAGGCGCCGTGGTCCGTGACGCAACCGAGCGCGGCGGCCCCCAGCGTCAGGGCGGCGATCACCGCGATCTGGAGAGAGGGTTTCCCGCGCTGGGCCGCGACCTGATCCCGTGAAAGGGGCATCAAGACTTTCGACTGAACGGGCGGCGGCGGGGGCGGGGGCCCGGGACGAAAATGGCCTCCGCCGCCATCGTCTTGGCGATGATCCGCTTGGCCTCCTGGCCGGCGATCCCCAGGGCGGCGACGAACATTCCCAAAATGAGGCCGAGGCTCCCGCGCAAGGCGAGCGTGCTCCTGTTGCGCGTTCGCTCGAGGCGGATGGGAGAAACGTCGAATCGGGACTCCGCCGAGACCTTCTCGAGGTTCAACTGAATCTCGGCCTGCTTGAGCTTCGAGAACAGATCCGTGTGAAGCTGCATCGTCGCTTCTTGGCGGTGATTGAGATCCGCCAGGTGCTGTTCGACACGCGGCAGATCCCGCACGACCCGCTGAACCTGCCCCAGGTTCCTCTCGGTGTCTGCCAGGTTGGCGCGCGTCGCAGCGACCTCTGCCCGGAGCTTCTCGGCGCTTGACCGGGCCAGCTGATAGTTGGGATCGGACTCCCGGCTCAAGGTGGACGTGGGCGACTGAAGCTCGTCTTTGACCAGTGTCTCCAGACGTTGTTTTTGTTCCTTGAGCGACTGGACTTCCGGATGGCCCTCCCCGAGTCCGCGGGCGTAGGCCTCTGACAGCTTGCGATTCACGTCGGTCAGCGATTGGCGGTAAGACTCCGAGTACTGAAACTTCCGCTGCGCCTCGGGTCTGTTGGTCCGCAGCTGCTCCTCGGCCGCTGCCAGCTCCCCCTCCTGTTGGTGGAGCTGGGACGACAGCTCGGTTCGGCGGGTCTCCAGATCGAAGCGGCTGGTGTGGGTCTGCTGAGAGTCCTCCGGGAGCCTGTCGGCGTTCTCCTGGCGATAGCCTGCCCTCTCGGCGCTCACGCGCTGGACGTCTCCCTCCACCGACGTCAACTGATCGCGGAGAAAGTCGACCTTGGCGGCGAGCTCTCGAAGCGACCGCGCGATCTCCTCCTGGACATAGTCCCGCAGGTGCGAGCTCAGGAATTCCTGGGGGGTAGGCTGCGCGGAGACCTTGTCCTTGTAGGTGACCCGAAACATGTGATCGCCGGTCTCCTCCACCTTGAGGCGGCCGGCCACCGCGTTGATGTTCGTGTCCGACAGGTTGGCGACGTTGAGCTTCTTGAGCGTGGCTCGAAGGAGCTCGGACTGGGTCAAGGAGTGCTCAGCACCCTTCACGAACAGGGTGGAATCGCGCTCGCTGTTCTGCCAGGGATCCTCGTTCGGGGTCGCCGACAGCGTCATGTGCGGCATCAGCTTGACTTCGGTCACCGCGGCGACGCCCGGGGGAACCACGAACAGAGACATGATGCCCAGCAGGGAACCGACCAGCGCGAAGGCGCCGATAAAAAGGCTACGCTCGCGGACGAACTGATAAACCCGGGCCGACTTGCGCACGATATCGGCGAGCGACGGCCCCGCGTCTTCCTCGTCCCGATCCCGATCCCGCTCCCGATCCCGATCCCGCTCGCGCTCCCAATCCCGCTGCCCGACAGACTCCGCCGCGATCCTCGGGACAATCGTCGGCACCAAGGACGCGTTCTTCGCGGGAGCTCGCATCATCCGATCGGGCAGCCGGACGGTTGCGCTGGTCGGCCGCTCGAGGAGAAACATGAACTCGACGTAGCCGATCGTCACCTGGTCGCCGTTGCGCAGCTGCGCTCGAGCGACTCGCTTTCCGGCCACGAACGTCCCGTTCGTCGAGCCGAGGTCGACGATCTCGAAGCCCTGGTCGTTCTTCTCGATCCGGGCGTGGTGCGAAGAGACGGAGGCGTCGGAGATGCTGACCTCCGCCTCGTCCGCCCGTCCCAACAGGACCGAGGTGGTCTTGATCGGATAGATCCGCTGCGGCTGGTCGCTTACGAACAGCACGACATACGCGAGCGCCTTTTCGGAGCGCACCGCCTGTCCCAAATCGGCATCGAGCCCGTCGCTCGGGCCAGATTCACCGCTGTCTGACGCCCGCTCCCCAGCCATTGTTTGGACGACCACGTTCCTGCGAGGAGCTAACTCTTAGCACGACGGGCGGCAGATTTCAATCCGCCACGCTGCATCAGTGGCCCCGCGGCAGGAGGGGATTGGCTGGAGCCGCGACGGAAGAATGCGCGTGCTGGTGAGCGGACCTGATCGCGTGCCGCGCGATCCCCACGGTGAGCAGCGCCACCAGACAGCCAAGCGCCACGAGGGATCCGACGACGACCGATCGACGGCCTCGGAGTCCTCGCATGATTCCAAGAAGGCTTTCGAGCCCTGGCGAGCCCCTGGGCAGGTCCGTACGCAGGTTCCGTCCCGGGATGACCATCGTCTGCGCAAGGTTTGGTCCTGCCGCCTGGGGCTCCAGATCCGACAGGGGCATCGCGACGGTGGGCGAGACGCCCGTCGCGTCCTGATACGCCGATTCCACGCGCCGTCGAAGACCCTCCTCGGTCCCCGAGAGCTCGCGGCGAACGAATGCTCCCACCGCTGTCGGAGGGGCGAGCAGATCGTTCGTGAACCCGGCCTTGAGGAGGGCCTGTGACATCTCCTCCGCGCTGGAGTAGCGGCCCTCGCGGGGACGACTGAGTGCCCGCAGGCAGATTTCGTCGAGACAGGCGGGGGCGCCGTGGGCGCTCGGAGGTGCGATCTCCTTCTGCAAGACGTTGGTGATGATCTGCTCGTAGCTGTCGGCCGAAAACAGGGGCAGACCCGTGAGAGCCGTCCACATCATCACGCCCACGGCGAAGATGTCGGTGCGGGCATCCAGCGGTTCCACGTAGAGCTGTTCGGGCGCCATGAAGGCCGGTTTACCGAGGTTCGTGGGATCGGCCTGTCCGGTCTCCCCGAGCGCAGTGAAGCGGGCGCTGCCGAAGTCCGTCAGGCGAGCGACCCCGTCGGTCCCCACCAGGATGTTCGGGGGAGAGACGTCGCCGTGGACGAGCCCAAGCCACTTCCCCTGATCGTCCGAGAGCTCGTGCGCGCTCTGAAGGCCGCGCAGCAGATCGACGAGCACGGTCACCAAGATATCGGGCGGGACGCGCCGGCCGAAGGAGAGATCCTCGAGGTTGGTGCCCTCGACGAACTGCAGCACCAGGTACGGTTGGTTCTTGTAGGTGCCCACGTCGACCACCGACTGGGTGTTGGGGTGATCGAGCCAGCTGCCGATCTGCACCTCGCGGATGAAGGATCGCTCGGCAGCCTGCTCCTGCCCCGAATCCTGGCGGATGACCTTGATGGCAAAAAGGCGCCGAAAGCCCACCGCGCCCGTGCGGCGACCCGCGTACACCGATCCCATCCCCCCCTGACCGATCCGCGAAGTCACGTCATACGGGCCGAGGCGAAAGAGGGGCTCTGCGCCCTTGCCACGAATGGTGACTTCCTTGGTTTCGACCGGGACCAACACGCGCCGGTTGCAGAGCGCCTTCAGGTGCTGAATCGTCGCGTCCTCGGAGAGCCCGGAGAGCCGGGCCAGGCGCGCGATGGAGAGGCGGCCATCCACGAGGCCGAGCAAGAGGCGCTCCTCGGCCCGCAATCCCGGCAGGACGATCGAGCCGCCCGCCACCGCCAGGCCGGAAGAGAGCTCCCGCTCCCCGTCCGCCGTCCCCCGATCGGCTCGCGAGATGACCCGCTGGGAGACGGTGAGAACCGTCGTGCGCCGGAGGAGAGATCCGCTGGATTCGTTTACGCCTGCGTTCTCCGGGAGTCCCTGGAAGCCCATTTCTGATCCAGATCGAAGGATATCTTATCTTCTACCATGCGACGCATCCCCGCCGCGGAGCCGCCTCGAAAACACCCTGCTCGGCGGCCGACTTTGATACCCTCGGGGGAGCTCGGCCCTGTTCCCTGCGCCGCCGGGGCGAGCCACGAGATGATCGAACGCATCCAGATTGGACAGCTGCCGCTCGACGCGGTCGACTTGCACGGAACCCTGGATGCTATCGGCAATCTGATTCGGGCCCGCGCGGGCGGAACCGTGTTCACGCCCAACGTGGACCACATCGTCCTCGGGGAGCGGGACGACCGGTTCAGACAGGCCTACCGGCGCGTGAGCCTGTCGTTGGTCGATGGGACGCCGCTCTTGTGGGCCTCTCGCCTCCTCGGCAGGGCACTGCCCGAGAAGGTTTCGGGCTCGGATCTCGTCCTGCCGCTCGTCGAGCGCGCGGCCGCCCAGGGTTGGCGGGTCTTTCTCCTGGGGGGCGCGGCGGGTGTCGCAGAGATCGCCGCCGCGCGGCTCAAAGAGCGCTTTCCCGGGCTGATCATCGCGGGAATCGACTCCCCGCGCGTCGATCTCGCCGCGCCTCTGAGCGAGAGGCTGGCGATCGCCGAGCGCGTCGCCGAGACGAAACCAGACCTGGTGCTGGTGGCTTTCGGCGCGCCCAAGCAGGAGATTTTCTGCGACGAGATGTTCGACGTCTTGAAGCCCGCCGTGCTGGTGGGGGTGGGTGCGGGGATCGACTTCATCGCCGGCGTGGCGCGTCGCTCTCCCCGCTGGATGTCGCGGTGGGGGCTGGAGTGGCTGTTTCGTCTGGCGCACGAGCCGCGTCGCCTGGCCGGCCGCTACCTGCTGCGCGATCCCCAGTTCATCCTGATCTTCTTGCGTCAGCTGCTGCAGAGGTTGCCGCCGCGTCCCCGTTCGACGCCACCCTGAACGCGATCTCGGACTACGAAGGTGGCGCTGACCCGCCTGTCGAGGGGGCCCGGGCCAGGATCGCACCAAACAACGCCTCGAGCTTGGCCGCTTCGACGCTGGTGTTGTGACGCTCGAAGGTGCGCTTGCGCCCCGTTTCTCCCATCTCCGCCAGCCGGGCCGGATCTGCTTGCACGGCCTGCTGCATCGCCTCGGCCAGCAGCTCGACGTCGCCTGCGGGAATCAACCACCCGTTGCTTTCGTTTTCCACGAGCTCGGGAATCCCCGCGACGAAGGTCGAGATGACCGGTTTGCCCAGAGCAAAGGCTTCCATGATCACGACCGGGAGGCCCTCCGCAAAGCTCGCAATGAGCAGAGCGCGCGATTCGAGCAACAACTCTCTCACCCGTTCATTGTCGACCCAGCCCGCTATTTGAACGACATTCTCCAGTCGATTGAGCCGAATCTCGTTCTCGATCTGGGCGCGCAACGGACCGTCACCGGCCAAAATCACCTGGACGTCGATCCCCTTTTCGACGAGCCGCCGCGTGGCCCGCACCACGAGCAGTTGCCCCTTCTCCTCGCTCAAGCGCCCAACGCACAGCAGTTTCGGCTTTTCGGTCACGCGAGCGGCCTCGGTCACGAAGTACTCGGGATCGAGGGCGCAACGAACGATCTGAACCTTGTCCCAATCGGACAGGCGCGCCCAACGATAGAGCTGGCTTCGACAGAAGGAGGAGATGGCAACCACGAACTCCGCCTCCTCGAGCTTCTCGGTGAGGGCCAGTCGGGAGGGGCGATCGAACTCGTCGGGGCCATGCACCGTGAAACTGTAGGTCGGTCCCCCCAACCGCTTGCTCAACATCGCGACCGCCGCGGCGTTGGTTCCGAAATGGGCATGAACGTGGGTCACGCCGCTCTTTCGAAGCCAGCTCTTCATCACGCAGGCTTCGACGAAGTAGGCGACATGCCTGAACGCTCCGCCGTCCGATCGCTTCCCGAGCTTGAGGGCCGACAGCAGCGCTCGGCAGAATCGCCCGGGGGATCGAAGGAAGGCGTCTGCCACACAGGCGGCCATTTCGAGCAACGAAGCTTTCAAGATGTATCGCGTCTTCTTGAACTCGATCGCATCGCTGGCGTCCAGGGCCTCCGTCTCGTGGCCCCGTATCGCGATGCGAGAGATCTCGACACCTTTCTTCTCGAGGGCCAGGATCTCCCGGCGAATGAAGGTGTGACTGATCTTCGGGTACTGGTTTACAAGGTACGCGACGCGCATCGGCACGGAATGACCAGGTCCTGGGAGGCTACAGATCGTGCATCGAGGAGCTGTGGCTGGGAGGCTTCATGGTCGTTCGCCGGCCGACGGGCACTATAAGCGCAGGGACCGGCGCCGCGTCAAGTCCGGCTGCTGCTCGAGAGCCTGTCTCGTCGGCCGTCAGGCTGACCGCACCGTCAGGCCGGCCCGCACCGTCAGGCCGCCAGCACTGTCAGGCCGCCGGCGGCTGGCGAGACTACGTCAGCGCCGCGGGCGGTTGGCGACGAATCTGCTCGTGATAGCGCTCCGTCGCGCGCCGTTTGCCTCGTAACAACGACTCGCGTTCGAAGCGCCACAAATGGTTGAGATAGCTCTGATCGTCCATTCGGGGCTCCTTCCCGAGGCGGGCCTTGATGTAGCCCCACAGGATGCCCAGCCCGCTCAGCAGATAGGGCCGCTCCGCCATCCGATAGAGAGCCACCGCCGCCATGTACGGGGCGCTCGAGCCCATGAAATACTTCCCCCGGCCCCACCGTATCCGGCCATTCCAGAGGCTGACGTGGCTCGAGCCCATCTGCCGGAGGTGAATGATGCGGAGCTCGGGATCGTCGACGGAGCGAGCGACCCATCCCCGCATTCTGCACATGTGGCCGTCGATGCCGTCCCAGCAGACCTGCCGGACGAACCCTCCGATCGCCTTGA
The DNA here is from genome assembly GCA_963819375.1 of uncultured Pseudomonadota bacterium. Taxonomy (GTDB): domain Bacteria; phylum Myxococcota_A; class Polyangia; order Fen-1088; family Fen-1088; genus JADGRB01. Next base: position 759,458 of record CAWFVU010000004.1, read on the forward strand.
AGCACGTGACCCGGTAGAACTTCACCGGACCGACCGAGTTTTCATCGCCGGTGCGCTCCCGGACCTCCCGCTTTCCGAGGCGGAGGTGAAGCTTGCCGGACAGGGTACCGAGCCAAGGATCCTGCTCGAACAGCTCCATCGTTCGCTCGAAATACCGCGGCGGCATCTCCAAATCGCAATCGAATTTGCAGACGTAGTCGTAGTCGTCGATGTCGACGTGGGTGAGGCCGTGATAGACGGCGTCGATCACCCCCGGACCCACCAGGCGGTGGCCGCGGTTCTCGCGCCGGACATACTGGATGAACGGATACTTCGCGGCCGCCCTCGCCAGGATCTCGGGCGTGGCGTCGGTGGATCCATCATCGACGATCAGCCACTTGGCCGGCAAAACGCTCTGCGCGGCGACGGTGTCGATGGTGATCTGGAGATAGTCCGCCTCGTCGCGACAGGGGGATACGAGGAGGTAGCGGCGTGACATGGTGATTACCGAGGAATGGTCCGCCCCGGGAGGACCTTTCCCTTCAGTTGAGCGGGCGACACGACGGCGGGCGTGGCTGCCGGCGAGGGATTCTGAGCCACCCCGGCGTCCGCGCCGACCTGCGGGAACTCGAATGCGCCGATGTCCCACCCCGAGCCCTGAGGCCGCGTCACGTTGCCGGTGAGGTCCCGATACACCGGCACCATCATTCCGGTGTCGATGGCGGGGCTCCCGGTCGACAGCTGGAAGGCACTCGGATTGGTCACATCGGTGGAGACGAACAGGGGGTCCCGCTGGGAGATGCCGCCCGTCCCGACGTTCGGGCTGCTCAGCGAAGCGCCTGCGTTCGGGGCATAGATGAGGTTGTTGTTGATCGTCTCGCTTCCCTTGCCGTCTGCGTTGACGACCTGACTGCTCTTCGACTGGTGGCTCGTCCACAGGATGTTGTTCGCGACGACGACGTTACCCGTGGTCGATACGTGCCTCACGAAATAGGTATCGTTGGTCAGAGAGCCCGCCGAAAATGTGTACTGCGTGTTGTTGTAGACGTAAATCTGATCGGTCCAGTTTGCCGGCATTTGCGGATCGGCGGTCACAAGGATGCCGTCGTCTGGACCTATGAATAGGTTGTTTCGTACGTAGATGTGCTGCGCCACGATGGAGAAGGGATTCAGCGGAGAAATAATTGTATTTGCCTCCACCAATCCGTTCTGGACGTGCTCGACCGAAGCCGTGTTTTGCGGCTGGATCGTCAGGGAAGTTCCATTGGGGCTATTAAAATAGTTATTCACAATCACGAAGTTATGGTTGTCACCCCGTTCGGTGACGTCTCCGAAGCCGACCGGCACCGTCGAACTCGGTGTGAAGGTGTTTTCGGCGATGTATGTGTTGGTTGCGTACGCACCGACGCCGTTTGTGCCACCTTGCACCCGGATTGAGTGATTGCCCGTCGTGAAGTTGCTCATGGTCGTGCCGATGATGGCGACGCCCTGTGGGCTTTGGCCGTAGTAGCCGTACCCGTTGAAGTCGTGGAGGTTGCAATCAGCAGCGATGAAGTTGTTCGAGCTCGTGTCGGAGTTCCAGACCGTCCCTCCATTTGTGTTGAAGGTCGCCTCGACGCGCTCCCAGAGCGCGTTGGGAGAGCTCGTGAGCTGAAACACGGGGCAGCTATTGGTCGGATTCGTGTAGTTGACGAACAGATCGGTGAACCGAATGTCCGAGGCGCTGGCAAGGTTGAAGACCGCCGCGTACTGCATGGTCAATGAGACGTTGAGTGCCGGCTTGTTGGTCGAGGAGGATGCTGGATCCGTGTACGCTCCGAGCAAGAACGGGCCAGCCTCGCTGATGTTGGTCGTGGCCGACAGGCTGAAGGTGTCGCCGCGGCGCAAGAGGATCGAGTTGTTGGCGGCGCCTCCCACCGACAGCGCGTGCGCGAGCGTCAGGAACGGAGCGGTCGTCGTCAACCCGGTGTTGGAGTCGCGACCGGAACTGGACACGTAGTAGGTCTTTCCGGACATCGCGCTGACGGTGATGTCCGTCGTAATCGATCCGGTTGCACCGGTCAGATCCCGCACGCCCGTCGTGACGTGGTAGGTGCCGGGGTTGTCGAAGACGTGCGCGACATTGAACCCGATTGTTCCCTTGTGCGGGCTGGTTGGATCATTGAAATCCCAGGTCCAGTTGGCACCCACGTAGTCGAGGCCGCTGAGCCCGGTCGTTCCGGTCGCGTCGAAGAACACCCCGCAGGGTGCCGCGCATGACGTTCGAGAAGCGACCACCATCGGTTTGATGGTGCCGCCCGAACAGGCATGTGCGTCGAGCTGGCAACTGGACGAGCAGCCCAACGTGCCCGCGGCGAAGCCGAGAGAGACACAGGTGCTTCCGTTGAGGTTGGTCCCCTCGCAGCTCTCGCCCGGCTCGATGCGACCGTTTCCGCAGGTCGCCGCCGGGGCGGCGTCGACGGGATTTCCCCCCGACCCGCTCACCACATTCCCGCCCGATCCGCTCACCACATTCCCGCCCGACCCGCTCACAGTATTCCCCCCAGATCCCTCCACGGTGTAGGTGGCCGAGATGAAGACGCCGTGACACCCTGTCGCAAGGACAACATAAAGAAGCGCGACGTAACCTAGGTCCATTCTCGGAATATCCTAGACTCCCGCCCCCAGTATCGGATTTGAGTCAGGAAGTGCAACCCATAAGATCGCCGAGAAGAGGGGGACTCTGAAGCGGGCGCTGGCTGGTAACTATTGAAACTCAAGTGGTTTTCCGGCCACCTGGCTGACTTCGCCCCGGGCTACTTCGTGGAGCTTGGCGACGCTAAAGAAGCCCGGTCAATCGGTAGGCGACTCTCCAGGGACGATGACGTATCTGAGTCCGCGTCTCACGGTCCCAGCGCACTTTGAAGCCAGGTCCGATGGCTCACCCGCCGTGAACAGCAGTCCCGTCTGGTCGCCGAGCGACACCTCGGGAATGGCCCCTGTATCGGGTGGCCACCGTCGGACACCCGAACGCCAATGGATCGGCGACGGTGAGTCAGCCCAGGACCCGGGGTCTCAGGCCAGAAACTCGGCGGCCGGGATGGCGATCCCCTGTTGAATCAACGTCGCGACGTCGGCGGTCGGCGCCCAACCGAGGCGCTCCTTGGTCCGATCCGGGGCGTAGCGGGCGCGACAGCTCAGCCCCTCGTAGTAGCGATAGCTCGGCACGCGACGTTCGGGGTTTCGCGCCAGTGTCTTGACGCCCCACTTGGCGATGTCCTCGGCGAACAGCCGCCAGGTCGGCGTGGGGAGGCGCCTGACCTTGATGCCGGCCACCCGCTCCAGCGCGTCGAGGTACGCCTGCCCCGAGAGGCAGGGATCGCCCACCAGATTGAACGACTCGCCGAAGATGCCGGGGACGTCGAGGGCGCGCACCATCGCGTCGGCGCAGTCGTCCACGAGGACGAACGGCAGGGGGTTGCGACCATCGCCCCACACCCGGCAGATCGACGAGTAGGGCCAGGCGCCCACGCCCCAGTGGAGCGGGCTGCCGCCTTCGCCCACCACGATCCCCGGGCGGAAGATGACCACCTTGAGCCCGCGCTGTCGATGAAGGTCGAGGAGGATCCGCTCGTTTTCCGCCTTGGCGCGGGCGTAGATGTTGATCCTCATCGCTTCGGGGCTGGGCGGTGTCGCCTCGGTGATCACGTCGCCGGCGCGCCCGCCGTCGTAGATCGCGATCGACGACGTGTAGTAGAGCGCGATGTCGCGCGCCGCGCACAGCTCCGCCAGCCGGCGGGTCGGCTCCACGTCGAGGCGCAGATAGTCGCTCCAGGCGCGGCCCACCCCCCGGGCCAGGTGATACACGTGCTGGATGCCGTCGAGCGCGGACTCGATCGACGCGGTGGCGGTGAAGTCTCCTCGCACCAGCTCGACGCCCTGCCGGGCCAAAAGCTCGCCCTGACCCGAGGTGTCGCGAACCAGCGCGCGGACGCCCAACCCCTTTTGTCGAAGGTGCCGGGCCAGCGCTCGTCCGATGAAGCCGGTGGCGCCGAGGATCAGCACGGTCGGCTTGGTGGCCCCGCCGGGCGCGGGAACTGCCGGCCGCGCCTTTGGAGGCTGGGCGGCCGGCAGCGCGGGCGCGACATCTTCCAGCTGGACGATGCGCGCGATCTCCTCGGCGAGGACGACCGACTCGGTGGCCAGGGCCGGCGCCAGCCGAGCGTCGAGGGTGCCTCCCCGGTCGGCGTAGAAGCGCGCGGCGGCGCGGCTGATGCTCGCCTGATAGGGCCCGGCCTCGAACGGCAGCCCGGCCTTCGACAGGACGAAGGCGCCCAGCGTCGCGCCGGCCTGAGCCAGCGCCGTGCGGGCGCCCTCGGCCACGACGGCGAACCGATCGAGGTCGAGGAGATCCTGCGAGTGCTCGCGCCTGACGTAGGTGTTGAGGTCGAAGTCGACGGTGGCGCTTCCGCTCGATCCCCGGACGTGCAGGTAGTGCTCGCTGTAGCCGTCGACGTAGGAGAAGCGCAGGCGCAGGCCGGCCCGACCCTTCGACCCGGTCACCTCCCACTGGCGATAGAACGGGCGATCGCCCGGGACACGGACGGCGTCCCAGGCGCGCGCCGCGAGACGGTCGGGCTTCCCCAGCACGTGCAAGAGATGGGCGAAGGAATGCGGCGCGACCTCGAACAGGATGTTGCGCGGATCCTGAAACAGCCACGAGCCGAACGGGCCGAACTGCACCTGGGGGAGAAACTTGTTCCAGACGATGTCGATCTGATCGATCCGTCCCAGGCTGCCGCTGGCGAGGTCGTCCATCAGTCGTTGATAGACCGACGAAAATAGGAAGTTGTGGCCGACGCCCAGCGCGACCCCGCGCTCGGCGGCCAACGACGCCAGCTGGGCGCACTCCGCCGAATGAACGGCCAGCGGTTTCTCGACGAACGCCGAGACCCCTCGCTCCAGGATCGTCCGGGTCGGCGCGACGTGCGCCTGGGCCGGCGTCAGGACGTGAACGACGTCGGGGCGACCCTCGTCCAAGAGGACGTTCAGGTCGGTGAACGCCGCGGCCCCCGCGACCTGCGAGGCCAGACGCTCGGCGCGGGCCCGGGAGAGATCGCACACGCCGATCAGCGCGACGTCGGGCAGCCGCCGCAGGGCCTCGACGTGAAAGTCGGCGATGTATCCGGCGCCGAGCAGCGCCACCTTGGTCTTTTTTCCGGTCACGTTCTTGGCCTCAATTCTTGTCTTTGTGTTCGATGATGGTGGGCCGGCGGTTTCGCAGCTTGTCCAGCCGATATTTGAGCAGTCCGACCGCCTCCGGGACCTTGGAAGCTGTGCAGGAGGCGGCCCAGATCGCGCTCTCGCGGGGCTCGAAGCCCTGCTGCCGGGCGTCCCGAAAGATGCGCCAGGCCTGCATTGGATAGGCACCGAACATCCCCAGGGAAAGGCCGAGGCTGGGCAGGGCCAAGCCGATCGCCACTGCCGGCAACGCCAGACCCCACACGTAGACGCGGCGGATCTCGCGGACGAAATATCGCTCGGGAGAGGCTCCGTGGAGGTCCGAGACCTGCGCGTAGGCGTGGCCACAGCGCGTGGCGCGCTTCCACCACTGCGGAAAGCGGGTCATGGCGGCGTCGTGGAGGGTGGAAGCGTGATCGACGCGAACGATGCGCCCCCCGTCGCGTCGAAGCCGCACGCCCAGCTCGTCGTCCTCTGCGGCGATGACCGATTCGTCGTAGCCACCCACGGCGTGCAGGGCCGCGGCGCGCAGGAGCACGTCGCCCCCAAAAGCGCGGGTGTCCCCCACGTTGGCGGTGCGCCACTCCATGTCGCACACCGTGTTGTAGAGACTTCGCTCTGGCTGGCGTTCGCGGCGCCGACCGCAGACCGCCGCGATGTCGGAGGACCCTCTCATGCGGTCGACCGCCGCCTCCAGGAACCCCGGGATGATCTCCATGTCACCGTCGACGAAAAAGATCATGGAGAGCTCTGGCGCCAGGGCCAGGAGGCGCTTCCAGCCGGTGTTGCGCGCCCGGGCCGCGGTGAAGGGAACGGAGAGATCCAGCTCCACCACCTCGACGCCGCGGTCGCGGGCCAAGGCCACGCTGCCGTCCTGCGAGCCCGAGTCGACGTACACCACCCGCCGGACGTCCTTGGGGATGGAGTCGAGACACCGCGCCAGCCGCGCCCCCTCGTTGCGGCCGATGGTCACGACGCCGACGTCAGCAAACTTTCCGGGGGTGGGGTGACCGTCGCGATCCAAGTCAGCGGCCTCGATTTTCGATGGTGTCGGGATCGGTGACTGCGTCGGCGAAGTACGGGAGCGCCGCGGAGGGAAGATCATAACCACCGCTGTATCGAAGCAAAACGGGTTCGAGCGCCATCGTGGCATCCGGGGAGGGGCTCAGGAGCGTCCGCACCGGATCGCTATACACTGGCGCGGTCGAGGAGAAAACAATATCCCGGAACCCGGCGTCGACCATCGAATCGCGCAGAACGACGGGGAGCACGAGCCGCGTTTTTTGGCCATGAACCGCCATTTCCGAACGCCGGATAGTCGCCGATCTGGCAACCGCGCGCCAGCCGCGCTGAGGACGTTCGCCGATCCTCGAGGTGGCGGGTCGCCGCCAGGCCGTCCCGGCGGTCAACGGAGATGGATGTGCGGGAGCCAGCGACGAACGGTCATCCCGACCGCCAAGGAGGCTGCGAAGATCGCAACTGAGCGAAGCTCCTTGCCGATCCGCAGTATCCCCAGGCTCCTGCTCTTTGGCCAGACCGCCAAGATCGTCGCGAGCTCGGTCGCGACCGTTGCCCAGATGACGCCTCGAATACCCGCCAGGTACCATCCTGCCGGAAGGAAAACCAGCGACGCGACGAGGTGTGTGCCGCTGCGCTGGAACGTGTATCGAGTCAGACCGAGGGCAAACAAGCAGGTCTCGGTTGGGCTGACGATAAGCGACACCGCCACCCGGACGCAGAGGACTTGCAGAATCCAGGCCGCGTCCGTGTAGCGACGATCCCACAGCACCTCTACGATCCAGCCGCCGGCGCCGGCCAAGAGTCCGGTCCCGCTCATGGACAGCAGATCGAGGCGTGTGCGCAACCGGTAGAAGAAGTCGGAGAGGTTGTCTCGGTTCGAACGCGCGGCTTCGCTGAGGGCTGGATACATGACCCCGCTGACCAGCCTGACGACGACCGTTCCAACGGCATCACTCAGATTTGTCGCCACGGAATAAATGCCCAGCCAGGTCACGCCCAAAAACCGCCCGAGCAGGATTCTGTCGCTCTGTCCACCGAAGAAGGTCGAGGTGCTGCTGCCGATGACCCACCGACCAAAGTGTCTGAGCTCTAGCAACGCGCTTCGATCCCACTGAAAGCGATTACGGTATGGGACCGGCAAAAAATGTGAGGCCACCGTGAAGACGAGCGCGCCGCAGAGACTGCCAATGACGAGCGCCCAAGGACTGGGGTAAATCCTGGCCAAGAAAATGGTCAGCGGTAACGCTATGAAAGTTTGTATGAGTTCAAGCGCGTTGATCCAGCCGAGGCGCAGTGAGCGTCGAAGGGTGTAAACGGAGGTCGAGTGCAGCCCATTGATAATGAGCTGGAGGGAGCCGAAGCAGATGAGCGGTGTCAGCTGCGGATCGCGATAGAACCAGGCAGCTGGCTTGGCCAGCAGGATCATGAGCAAGGCCAGGAACGGCCCCCGTACGGCCTGCAGAGTGAATCCCGTATTGAGGAACGCCGGTTCGTCGCCGCGCTCGCTCTGGATGATGCATGGGCCAACGCCGACGTCCGAGACCATCACAAGACCGGTCAGAAACAAGGTCACGATCGAAGACAGGCCAAACGCGGCGGGAAAAAGCAGCCGCGTCAGGATCAGGTTACTCCCCAGCCGCAGGATCTGCTGGATGCCGTAACCGGAGAGCTCGAACAGCGAGCCCCGCAGGAGACGACCGCGCAGGCCCTTGCCGGGCCTCGGAAGGTCCTCGGGCACCACTTCAGAGGTCGAGGAGGTCACGTCCAGCTATCTCGCTTGGATCCGCTGAGGTTGCTTTCGACGTCGTCTCCAGTGCTCACGCCATTGCCAGCCTATCGACTTGCCATTCAGGCGCAGGTTGTCTTTCGACTTTGATACCGGCCAATGCTCCGATTAGCAACGTCAAATAGGGGGCTTCTCCGGCGTTTGGTAGGAGATCAAAAACGGAGCCAGCAGCCATGAGAATCAGGGTCGAAGCAAGGATGGTGTCCCTGCCCGGCGCCAGTTGTCTAAGCCGCTTTCTGGCGAAGACCAGGATTGGTACCACCAGCAAGCCAAAATGGGCGATGAAACCAACCACGCCCGAATACCCCATGATTCCGATCCACGCCCCATCGACGACCGTCTTCTGATGACCCCACTCGAACGTGTGTTGCCGCCCATATCCGCCCCACCCGAACCAAGGCCGTTTTATTGCTCTTGCCAGCAACTCCGTTTCGTTCATGAACCGGTAGGAGAGAGACTCGGCGCGTTCGGCTCCAAGCAGAGAGCTGAAGAATGCCACGATCGAATCAACCGGAATGAGATCATAGAAGCGCAGCAGCGGATAGAGCAGCACCAATGTTGCGAGGGTGGTGGCCAAGCGGGCCTGCGCACGCGAGCTCATCCAGTACAAGAAAGAAACGAGCACGATGGCGTCGATCACCGCCCCTGCCGAATGCATGGCCAAGAGGATCACCGCCAGATAGATGACCACCCAGCGAGTGTGGATCCCCCATAGACGAATCCGCGCCCGGGCCAAGCCCGTGGCAGACAGGAGAGACATGAGCATGAAGAGCGCGACGTTCAGGCCGTGCGTCATGAACACGACGGGGCGATATCCACCGTAGCGGACACTTTGCGCAAAGCTGGACGCCCTATATCCATAGACCCACATGCTGAACTGAGGGCTCATCTTGAGCTCTACCAAGATGAAGAGAGAGTAAACGAGGCCGCCCATGGTCAGGACGGTCCAGAGCACCTCGAGATGCTCGACTCTCGTGAAGAGCTTGCGGCCCAGAAAAAAGGCAGGCCACCAGTACAACAGGGGCTGGGCCGCCATCAGGACGAAGTCATGGGAGGTCAAGGCGGGCAGAGTCTCGTGCCCGGGGACATTGATGGGATCCGGGTTCGTTTGGACCGTGAAGTACAAACCCGCCACGACGGTCAGCAGAAACAACACGTAGCGACGACCAGTCTTCGTGCCACCAAAAATAATCCGGGGCTTGACGATCGAGCAGCCAAGGAGAGCTCCGAGACATACGGATAGGTCCTTGTCCAGGGGCGGAAGGCCTTTGATGTGGATGATGAAACTGGAAGGGAGGAACATCTCGCCGGCGACGAATGTCACCGCGCAGGCCCATCGGGCCGGAAACACCAAGAAAATTCCGATCCCGAGGAGAGGCCATGAAAACAGCATGACGTAGGCGAGGGCGCCGGCTTGGAGGTTCGTTTCCATGATCAGGGAACGGATCGGGAACCGTTCAAGAGTCGATAATAACAGTTCTCTTCAGACGAGGGACAGGTCGAAGCGGCGACCGGGCGTGTTCCTTATCCCATCCACTGCACTCTACGAGGACGGATGCTGCATCGGTTCGCCGACGTCTGGTCCCTGAGCGCTTCCCGAGCGAGATATCTCAGGCGGCTGCCGGCGGAGGAAGGGGAAGTCTCCGCCGCCGGTCGTCTGAAGCGCGCGGCTCGACCTCGTCTCCCGTGCGGCCGTGCGCCCGCGGATCGGAACGAGTACACTCGCGGCCTCATGAAGGAGAGAGCAGGCCTGGATCGGCGGCGGTTCCTGACGGTCGCCGCCGCGACCGGAGCTGCATGCACCTGGCCCGGGAGCACATCGAAGGGATCCACGAGGAAGAGCCTTCCGCCTCAGCCCCGCCTCGGAATCAACCTTGCCATGGCGAATGACTTCGCCACGGAGCTGCCGTTCGTCGACGTTGCCCGGTTGGGGCGTGATTGGGTCAGCCAACGGGAGGGGACGGCGTGGGGGCAGGGGCCCTCCCTCGCGCTCGACCAGGACGGATGGGTGCAGCGCCTCGAGCCCGGCTGTTCTGCGGACATGTTGCTGATGACGGACATCGGTCCTCACGTCCCCGTCGGCGTCTACACCGTCCACCACAAAGGAAAGGGGAAACTGGAGTTCATGGGCTCGGGGGTGAAACCCCTGCCCACCGCTCCAGGGCCGATTCGTGTGCATGTCCAGGAGACCGATATTTTCACGGTTCGCTTGCTCGAGACCGATCCCCACGACTACGTGCGCGACCTTCGCGTCGTTCGGCCCGGGTTCGAGAACAGCTTCCTGACCAATCCCTGGGATCCCGCGTTTCTGGCGCGCTGGAGGGGTGTTGCCGTCCTGCGCCTGACCTCCTTCCAGCAGATCGGAGACTCGAAGCTGCGGACGTGGTCCGACCGGCCCCGCCCCGAGAGCGCGACCTTAGCGACCAAGGGTGTTCCCATCGAGCTGCTGGTGGATCTGGCGAACAGGCTGCAAGCCGACCCTTGGTTCAGCATCCCGCACCAGGCGGACGACGATTTCGTTCGGCAGTTCGCGGTCATGGTTCGACAACGCCTGGACCCTGCGCGCTCTGCCTGGCTGGAATACTCGAACGAGACGTGGAATGGGATCTTCGAGCAGCATCACTATGCGGCGGAACAGGGAAGGCGGCTTGCGCTTGCCCCTCAAGCCTCGGAGGCGGCGTGGGCTTACACCGCGGTTCGCTCCCTCGAGATCTTTCGAATCTGGGAGGAGGTCTTCGGGGGCAGCAGCCGCCTCGTGCGTGTGCTTCCATCGCAGGCGGCAAATGCCTTCGTTTCCGAATCTATCTTGAAATTTCGGCACGCCGCCGATCGGGCAGACGTGCTGGCGGTCGCTCCTTATTTCATGCTGATGCCGAATTCCAGCGAGGAACCGCTGGCGAGAGAGATCGCCGGGTGGACCATGGACAAGCTCTTCGACTATCTCGAGCAGACCAAGCTGCCGGAAGCGATTGGCTGGATGCGCGCCAGCAAGGCCGTTGCTGATCGATACGGAGTACGCCTGGTCGCCTACGAAGGCGGACAGCATCTGGTGGAGATTCCGCAGGGGGGCTACAACGAGGCGTTGACCCAGCTCTTCTTGGGGGCGAACGCTCATCCCCGCATGGGCCGACTCTATCGGCAGTACCTCGCCGCCTGGGTGGATGCTGGCGGCGATCTCTTCTGCCATTTCGACTCCGTGAGCCGCTGGGGGCGGTGGGGAAGCTGGGGGCTGCTGCAGCATCACGACGATCGTCCCGAGGCTTCACCCAAGTTCATGGCCACCGTCGCGTGGGCCCAATCCCGCGGCCAGGCCATGAAGGTGCCAGGCGGGTAAGCCGATGGAATCGTCTCTCCAAGCCGCCCCCGTCGGGCCGACTTCCGATCTGGCGACCGCCGTTCAACGGGCGGTGACCAGCCGCTGGTGGCTGCCGGGCTGCGCGTTGCTCGGGATCCTGGTGCGCCTCGCGCTCGTCGCCAAGCTGGGCGGCGCCATGACCTTCTACGATGAGGGCGACTATGACCGCATCGGTCAGTCCCTCGCGCATGGAGAGGGGTTTTCCAACGGCGGGGCGGCGACGGCGTTTCGTCCGCCCGGCGAACCGTTCTATCTCGCCGGGGTGTATCTGCTCTTCGGGCATCGAATCGTCATCGCAGAATTGCTGCAGGCCCTGCTCCTCGGCGTCGTGCCTTTCGCCGTTGCCCGATTCGGTCGCCGGCACGGTCTCGGCCCGGCGTGGGCCAATGTCGCGGGTGCAGCTGCGGCCCTTCACCCCGGCTTGGCCTACGCCAGCGCGACCCTCTACCCGTCCGCCTTGACCGCCGCCGCGATCGCGCTCGGTCTGATGTGGTCGGCGGAAGCGATCGCAGCGGAGCGAGGTGGAGCGCAGGCGGCGCTCGCCGGCCTCTGCCTGGGAATCGCCGGCGCGGCCACCACGACGTTCGTTCCGCTCGGAGCAGTGGCTGCCTTCGTCGTCTTCCGGGGCCGCCAGGGTGGCAAGCAGGGTGGCAAGACTGGAACGTGGCGCACGGCCGCCATCGTCGCGGCGGTTGCCCTCGCCCCCGCCGTCGGGTGGGTGGCTCGAAACGCGGTCGTCTTGGGTGCGCCCGTGCTGGCCACCAATGGGTCCTACAACCTGGCGCTCGGCGCGAACGACGAGGCCACCCCCCGAAGCGGCAACTGGATCGAAGTGACCGTCCCGGCCGCCGTCGGAGCCAGTGAGATTGCGCGCGATCAGGCGTTTCGAGACCGTGCCCTCGGTTGGATTCGTACGCATCCGGGCCGGTACGCTCTGCTGGTCGGCGGGCGGCTCCTGGCAACGTTCGACTCCGTCGGTCGACCCAAGACGCGTGGAACGCACGACTCGCTGGCCGCCAAGGCGGTCGGCTACGCGTTGTTCCCTTGGATGTTGCTCGCGCTCGTGGGCCTCGTGGTCGATCGCCTTCGGCCTACGACCTGGCTGGTCGCCGCATCGATCGCTTGCGTCGCCCTCGCGGAGGCGTTGACCATCACCAAGCCACGATTTCGGTTCCCCTGCGATCCGATGCTGGCGGTCCTGGCCGCAGGAGCCTGCCGCCAGCTCTGGGCCAGCTGGCAATCACGCAAACGCCTCCGCCCCGCGAGCTAGAGGCTACCGGGGGGCTTCAATCCCTGGCTGGGCATCGGAGGCTCCGTGGGAGCCGCAGCGCCGCGCGCGGTCCGTTCCCAGCTCTTCTGTTTTCCTTTCAGCAACAGCCCAACGTAAAGCGGAACCTTCCAGAACAGATAGAAGGGGACCAGCATGAGGTGGCGGAACGCGAGCGTCTGTCTGCCGAAGGCCGCCCAGGAGATGATGACGGCCGAACCGACCACGACGAGACCCGCCGCGGCCAGTGCGGCCGGCACGATCGAAATTCCGCTGACCGACGCCGCGCCGAGCCCCAGGGCCAGCATCACCCCTTGCAGAATGACCAGCAGCGCGAGCGGCGGAACCATCAGATCCAACCCCAGGCCAATCAGAGACAGTCGCCGTTCGGCAAGTCCCGCGGCGATGAGGCGGGGCCCGTAAGTCGCGAGGGTGTGGAGCTGGCCATGTTCCCACCGGCGGCGCTGGCGAAGGCCGGCGGCGCGACCCTGCGGCAGATCGCTGCTCACGTGCACGGCCGGGCACGACTCGGCCGGGTGCCCCTGGAGCGCGATCTCGATCCCCATCACGAGATCCTCGACCAACATCGAGCCGGTGTCGGGCGCGTCGCGCAGGAGGCGCCAGGGGAACGCCATGCCGCTTCCCGTGAGGTGACAGGGGAGCTTCAACCGCCGAAGGCCGCGCGGCCGCACCCGGTTGCGCAGCAGAATCGCCAGCGCGCCCACCACCACGAGTGGGCTGGCGTTGCGCGGGGCCGTGATGAGGTACTCGGCTTGGATCGGGCGGCCGCTCCGTGAGGCCGCTCGCGCGAGAATCGCCAGGCCGCCGGCGGAGACGCGGCAGTCGGCGTCGACCAGGATGACCACCTCCGGAGGGTCGGCCGCCAGGCTCTGGAGACCGAACGAGATCGCGTGTCCCTTCCCGATGCGCTCGGGATCGCGCCGTTCAATCGTCGTCGCCCCGGCCTGGGTGGCCAGCGCCGCCGTCTGATCGCTGCAATTGTCGGCGATCACCAGGATCGAGGCGCCGGCCGGCAGGTCCGCCGCGAGCGCGCGGACCGTATCTCCGATCTGCCCCTCTTCGTCATGCGCGGGCACGAGAATCGCAACACGGGGCGGGAGCTCATTTCGATCGTCCGCCTTCGCGATCTCCGGAAACAGGGCCGCCAGCACCTCGACGAGGAGGATCACTGCCGGGAGCAGCAAGAGAACGCTTCCCACACACAGAACACCCTCCAGGACCATCCGCATTCGTCTACCGAGCTAGAGTCGCCCAGTTATGGGAGCTTCCGCAACCCCAGACTGGGGTCAGAGACAGCTGAGGTGTTGGCCTGAGGGGACGCCTGCTTTTCAGCTGCCTGGTGATAAGGTTGCAGCGAAAACGATGCTCTCGGCGGAGCCCTTCTATTTTGGCGATCCCTCCCGGCCGCTGTTTGGTTGGTACCATTCGCCCGTCGCTTCCGGCGGTCATGCCGTCGTCCTCTGCAACCCGCTCGGCCTCGACGCGACCCGGGCCCACTGGAGCTACCGGCACTTGGCCGAGCGGTTGGCCGCTGCCGGGCTCCATGTTCTGCGGTTCGACTGGCACGGCACCGGGGACTCCTCGGGAGATGGGTCCGAACCCGAGCAGGTCGCGACCTGGCTCGACGACCTCGGCCAGGCGATCGAGGAGCTGAAGCGACGCGCCGGTGCGACGCGGGTGCACCTGGTCGGACTGCGGGCCGGCGCCACGCTGGCCGCGCATGCCGCTGCCGCACGCGGCGACGTCGATTCGGCCGTCCTGTGGATGCCGGCCGCGACAGGCGCGGCCTGGGTCAGCGAGATGGCCAAGCTGCACAAGCTCTACTTGCGGATGGTCCCGCAAATCGACGCTCCTGAGCCAGGCGGCGAGGAGCTGCTGGGGTCCTTCGCCTCCGCCGCCACCATCGCCAATCTCGGGCGGATCGATCTGCTCGGGCTTCCCCGTCGGCCGGCGCCACGGGTGCTGGTCGTCGAGGAGGGCACGCTCCGGGAGGGGGAGCGGTTGCGTGAGCGCCTGGCGGAGCTCGGGGCCGACGTCAGCTGGACGCGCCAGCCCGCGCAGAAATTTCTCCTCATGGTGCCGCACCGGGCGACGCTTCCGGAGGAGTCGATCGAGGCAATCGTTGGATGGCTTCGCTCCTTGCCAGCGGCCGGCGCGCCCCTCAATCCCGAACGGAGCCCGACCCCGACCCGCTTCAGGGAGCGGCCGGTCCGGTTCGGACCCGACGAGAAGCTGTTCGGCATCCTGACTCCCGCGGTGGCGCCGCCGCCGTCGGGCGATCGCCCGGCCATCGTCCTTCTCCCCGCCGGCGCGGTGAACCGCTGCGGCCCGCACCGGCTCTACGTGACGATGGCACGCCGCTGGGCCGACCTCGGGATCAACGTGCTCCGGATCGATCTCTCCGGAATTGGAGACAGCCCCGCGGTGGCGGGAGAGCGCGAAAATCTGGTCTACCCGCGCGAGGGGTTGAACGACATCGGCGCAGCGCTGGACTTCCTTTCGGCGGAGGTCGGCGCGGGGCGCTTCATCATCGTCGGCCTCTGTTCCGGCGCCAATCTCGCCTATCAGGCCGCGCGCCGGGAGGAACGGCTGGCCGGCGTCGTGATGATGAACCCCCGCACCTTTCTCGATCTCGATCTCAACCGGGTCGAGCAGCCGCCGCCCCGGCTCCCCCGTGAGTCCGAGCCGGTGGAGACGGAGGAAGCGCGGCGGGTTCCCGCCGGCCTCCGGCAGATCTCGGAGCGCGGCATCGACACCATTCTGGTCGTGAGCGAACGTGATCCCGGCATCGACTACGTCAATCGCCATGCCCCTGCGGCGATGCGCGAGGCCGAGGCTCTTCCCCGCTTTCGACGCGTCGACGTCCGCGGGACCGACCACACCTTCACCACCGTCGCTTCGCAACGGCGGGTCGCCGACCTCGTCACCGACGAGTACCTCTCGCGTCACAGATAGCGCGCCGCCGTCGGACGCCGGCCCGGTCGCGTCGCCGGCCCGGCCGCCAGCTCGGCTCGGCCGCTCAGCTCGGCCGTTTGTCGAGATTCTTTCGAATCCACGCCGCGAGCGCCCGCACCGAGCCGAAATCCTCGGGCGTGATCTCGTCGATCTCCACCGAATACCCGAACGTGTTCTCGATCCAGACCGCCAGCTCGAGCACGCCGGTCGAATCGATGATCCCGACCAGATCGGTGTCGAGCTCCAGTTCGAGGCTGCGCCCAGAGGCCAGCTCGGTCTCGATGTGCGACTTCACGAGGCCCTCGATGTCGGTTTCGCTATTCATGGGAAGCTCTCTCGGGCTCGACCGCCGGCCGGGTGCACTTGGCGGGAACACCCATCGCGATGGCGCCCGCCGGGACGTCGGTCAGCACCAGCGAGTTGGCGCGGATGATGGCGCGATCGCCGATGGTGACCGGGCCGAGGATCTTGACCCCGTTCTCGATGATGACGTCGTTGCCGATCTTTGCCAGCCCTCGCTTGAAGCGCTCGTTCGTCCCGACCGAGACGCTGCTCGCGATTCGGCACCGATCACCGATCTCGACATCGGCGTGGATGATGATGTTGCGTGAGCCTCGCAGATCGACCTCGTCCCCAAATTTGATCTCGCGATTGACGAGATTTCCCGTCGTGGCCTGGACCAAGAAGAGAGCGCCTCCGTACACCTTGAGACCAACCCGGCGGAGGGTCGGGGTGGGAAGCGCTGCGGCCCAATTTCCGAACCTGCGGACCGTGAGGGCCCACAAGCCTGGGTCGGTCAGCGAGCGCCCGTGCCGCAGATAGTCGGCGTACAAAGCGATCTTAGAGGTGGGCTTCATGGGAACCAAGACCTCGCCAGGCGAATAGGTTTGACAGCGACGAGCTCCCCTCTGCAGATTTAGCGGAGTGCCCGCTCTGCTCCAGCGCCTTCGCCAGGACGTGGTCCGCCACCGCGGTCGGCTGCGGGAGTGGGGCGTCTGGGCCGTCGCCGTCTGCCGGCTGGGGGCTTACGCGCAAAAGGTCGCGCCGGGTCCCCTCCGCTCGACGGTGCGGGCGGCGCAGGGATCTCTTTCGTTGGCCCTCCGCCTCGTCACCCGGACGTCGCTGGACCCGGACCTTCAGGCCGGCGAGGGGCTCGTGTTCGTTCACGCCTTGAACGTCACGATCGGCCCGGGGGTCGTCCTCGGCGAGCGGGTGGAGATCATGCAGGATGTCACCATCGCCGCGAGCTACGAGGGCCCGCAGGCCCCGAAGATCGGAAACGACGTCTTCATCGGTGCGGGCGCGACGATCCTTGGCGCCGTCACCGTCGGCGATGGTGCGGCGATCGGCGCCAACTCCTTGGTCGTGTCCGACGTACCCCAGGGAGCGTTCGTCATCGGTGTTCCGGCCAAAACGATCCGCTGGGGGGCATGGGCGCGTGGAAAGGTCGACCCGAACGGCGGGCCTCACAAGCCCGGCGCGCCAGGCGCGGTGTAGGCACACGCTGGCGGCCCAGCGCCTCCGGGCACTCCCCCTCCGGGGCCTCACTGGCGATCTCTGCCCATTCCCCCAACCTCGACCTTCGATGTCGAGGGCCGAATCTGTCCCGTCACTCACCGCGCGCTCCTCTCCCTGCCTCAGCGTGCCGCCCCGCAGCCTCTGACACATCTGCTGGCAATTTTCTCGCAATCGGCGCGTTACGTCCATCGAAGTCATTCATCGCGTCGCTCACCGGGCATCGGGAGCGCGCAGGCCGGGGCGGTTTTGCTCCGCGACTGGCGCGGGCTTGAAGAGGTTGCGGATGCCGTAACGAAAAAGATCCCTCCCGACGCTGGGGCGCCTGGAATCGGACCGTCGTCCCAGCGTGGCCCTGGTCAGGAAGATGCCGTGCCCCAAGATCCAGGCGGCGTCGCAGGCCGCTGAATAGAGGCGACCATGGTGTTTCACGAAGTACCTGCGGCGCGACTCGAACCAGTAGAGGGGCATTGGCCGGCTCTCGTCTGTGAACCCGGTCGAGAGCCCGCCCACGTGATTCACGCTGACGTCCGCGACGAAATAGATCTTCCAGCCTGCGGCGCGAACTCTCTTCGCGAGGTCGATCTCCTCGAAGTAGAGGAAGAAACCCTCGTCGAAGAATCCCGCCGAAGAGAACACCTCTCCCCTGAACAGCATGCTCACCCCGGAGACCCAATCCACCTCGCAAGACTCCGTGGGGTTCATGGGCACCCGGTATCTGCGCAAAAGGTGGGTGAGGGGGCCGAGGGCCGCGCTCCCTTCGAATTCGCTGAGCACCGTGGGGAAGCGGAACGCCTTCACGACATCCGCGCCCAGATTGCGGACGGTGTTTCCCAGGAGGCCGGCCTGCGGGTGTTCGGCCATGAACGCCAGCAGCCCATTGAGGGCGCCGGGCTCGATCGTCGCATCGGGGTTGAGGACGTAGACGTGCCGCGGGATCCCGCGGGTCTTGATGACCGTCTCGATCCCGACGTTGACGCCCTTTCCGAAGCCGCCGTTGTGCCCTGCATCGACGACGACGACGCGGGCCCCCCATTTCGGCGCGGCGAAGGTCTCCCTGAGTCGCTCCAGGGAGCCGTCGCGAGAATCGTTGTCGACGATCAGCACCAAGGGGTTCGAGAGCCCCTCGAGGTCGCCCCAGAGCGCGGACACCGCCTCGATCGTCGCTGCAGCCGTGCGGTAATTTACGATGATGGTCGCGACATCCACTTCACTCATTCGGGCGTCGACGATACCGCACCATCCGCCGGATGCCCGTGAACTTCCGCCCGGACGGCCACGATCGTCAGGGTCGCCTGACCTACTGGAGGTCGGAGCGGGCGCGGAGGGACACCGGGCCGCCCGGGGAGCTGACCGTGCGGTACCAGGTCGGATGGCGGTCGAGGTAACGCTTGATCGCCTCCCTCTCCCCCGATGACAGCAGAGCGTCGCCGACGATCAGGAAGGGTCGCTCGGCTTCCAGCTCTCGATCGTAGGCCGCGGGGTTGACTCGGTCGCTGAACGACGACGGCAGGTTCATCTCGGCCAGCGCGGTCTCGGTCGAGTAGCCGTTCGGGGCAAACGAGGTCGCGAGGTCGTAGAAGACCCCGCGCCGGTAGAGCGGAAGGTGCATGAGATCGCCGGCGACGGTCGCGGCGGGCGGGACGACGGTCGCGGCCCAGGCGTTGAACGCCACGACCGAGGCGGCCTGGTGGGCGGTGGCGAAGCTGCGCAGATCTCGGGAGACGTTGACGCCGGCGAAGAGCAGCGCGGCCGCGACCGCCAGCCGGTGAGCGAGCGGCGTCGGCCGCAGCGCCAGCTCGAGGTAAGGGACGAAGATGATTCCCAGCAGGAACCAGGGTGCGTAGTACTGAGGGTACCCGAACGAGACGATGGCGGGCTGCAGGGCGAGAAAGGCGACGATCGCCAGCTCGAAGGTCGACGCCGAGAGCCGTGTGCGGGCCACCAGCAGCCACCCAGCGAGGCACGCCACCAGGATCGCCAGCAGATCGGGCTGCGCCAGGATCGACCTCGCCAGTCCGTGGCCGAAGCCGCCCCGGGTGCCGAGGAGCACGTGGTAGGTGATGCAGAGGCGATAGACGACGACGGGACGGAGACCCACCGCGAGCAGGAACAGAACCGCGGCCAGGGTGGCCACCAGGGCGCCGCCGCCGAGACCGGCGACCCGAAGCCAGCGTCTCTCGCCCACCATCAGGTCGAACAGCGCGAACAGCACGAGGAAGAGGGCCAACTTGGGGGCGCAGAGCACCGCCAGGGTCGAGAGGACGGCCAGCTCGAAGGCGGCTCCCAACGAGGGGCCTGCCCGCGCCCGGTAACGGTAGACCGCCCAGAACAGCAGGGCGTTGGGCCAGGCGTCGATCCGGAATTCCAGCAGGTACCAGGTGACGCTGATGTCTCCCGCCACGATCAGGGTCGCGATCGCGAACGTACGCCAGCGCAGCGCGGTGGGTTGCGGCAGCCGCTTGAACGACAGCGAGACGTTCTTGGCGAGCGCGAGCAGGAGCGCGAAGTGGCCGAACCCGCTCACCACGCGCAGGGCGAAGAGCGGGAAGGACCGCGGGTGGAATGCGCGCAGCGCCAGGCCCAGCGGATACCAGAGAAACGGCGGGTGAGCTTCAAAGAAGTCGTAAAACGGCCGCTCGCCCTCCGCGATCCTCCAGCCGGCATAGAAGTGCTCGAGCTCGTCGTAGTCAAAGTAGCGGTGGAGGATCCCGCAAGTCCAGGCGGCCAGCCAGGTCGCGATCAGGAGAGCGCAGAGCGCGTCCAGCAGGTCGAGGCGGCGCAGGCTCCCCACCGGACGCCGAGTCTAAGCCGAGCCGACGAATTGACCGAATATCGGCGACGGCTTTCTGGCAATCGGTCAACGGGCGGCGACCAGGCAGCCTCACGTCGCGAGCCGCCGCCTCTGGCCCGGTGGCGCGATCCTTGCGAAGCGTCAATCCGATGCGTGCGCTGGCGATCGGCGTGTGGAGCCTGCTGCTGCTCGGTTGCGGAGACAACCTGGAAGCATCTGGCGAGGTCGCCGTCGCCGTCAACTTCGTCGCCGCTGACAAATGTCCCAGCATCACCTCGGCGGTCGCCGCCCCGACACAGACCTCGGTCGGAGGGACCGTCGGCGTCAGCGCGACGGCGGCCGATCCCGACCTCGGCGAAGCTTTCAGCTTCAGCTGGTCTCCCGCCGCCCGCTTCGCGAACCCGAGCTCGGCCGTGACGAGCTATCTCTGTGCCGCGGCTGGATGGCAGACCCTGACCCTCACGGTTGCCGACAGTCGCCGGCCGACCCCCTGCACCGCGAATGCGACGCTGGAGGTGGACTGCATTGCTGGCAGGGGCGCCGGGCCGTAGATCGAAGTAACCTTGGCGTCACTTCATGGCCGCCCCGGTGACCGACGACGACATCGGCCGGCTCTTCTCGGTCCGACCTGCGGACTTCGTCGGGGAACGGAACGCGACCGTCAAGAAGTTGAAGGCGGCCGGACGCCGCGACGACGCCGCCACCGTCGAGAAGCTTCCGCGCCCGACGCTCTCCGTCTGGGCGGTCAACCAGATCGCCCGGCAGGAGCCAGCTCTGGTGCGGCGCCTCGCCGACGCCACGGCGGGCCTGCAGGGCGGAAACCGGGGCGAAGCGTCGCGCTATGCCGACGTGCTGGCGTCGCACCGCGACGTCTTGAAAGCCTTGCGGCTCAAAGCAGAGGAGATCCTGAACGCGTCCGGGTTCCGTCCCGCACCGGACCTGCTCACCCGCGTGGTGCACGATCTGCGGGCTGGAATCTCGAGCCAGGAGAGCCGGCCCCTCATCGAGAGCGGTCGCCTCGTGCGCGACGTGGCCGACGACAGCGAGGTGAACCCGTTCGCGGGAGCGCCCGAGATGGCGCCAGGCCCGAGGACCCAGGCTCGGACAGACGACCGAACCGACGCCGGGACGGACGATCACCGATCGCAGGAGCAGGAAGGGGCCCGGGTGCGAGATGCGGTGCGGGCCCGGGAAGAGGCCCGCGCGCGCGACGAAGCACGGGCCTTTCAGCGGCGTAGAATCGAGAACCTTCGCGAACGGGTCGCGACGGCGCAGGCCGCGAGCGCGCGGGACGAACGAGAGCTCGAGGCCGCGCGCCGGGCTTTGAAGGAGGCCGAACGGCGTCTCGAGACGACGCGCGCCTCCCTGGCGGAGGCGGCCGCTGCGCTGCAGGCGGCCGAAGGCGATGCGGAGCCTTGACGACGACCGAGCCAGCGGCCGCCTCGCAGACGCTCCCCGTGCGGAGCCGGCGCGGTCCCCGTGCGTGCGAGGCCGCGAGCTCGATGTGGGCCTGCTGACAGGGCGGTGAATTCTTGACGGCGCGCCGCTCTACGCCACGGCTGCAAGGCGCGGCGAGGCGTGCAATGGGCCTGGCCCCGATGATGCTTTGACTCCGGGGATGAGCCGACGAACCAATCGAACGACCGGCGCGGTTCGCTACCTCTTCCCCGCCGTCGGGGTGTTGCTCGCCTCCGCGGCCGGCTGCGGCGGGTTCGGCGCCGATGACCCCCCGACCGTCGGCCTGGCCGCGATCACGTCGGCGTCTCTCTTCATCAGTCACGGCGCCGGCGACACCGATCTCCTCTTCGAGGCGGAGGTGACGCTTCCTGAGGGGGCATCGTGCCCGCCACCGCTGGCGCCGGACTTCGCGATCGCCGTCAATGGCACGCCGATGCAGCTTTCGCTCCCGAACGACTCCGACACGATCACTTTTACCTGCCCCATCCATCAGCTTGAAGGCTTCGCGACGCTTCCGGAAACCGGTGGTCCGCTGGATGTCGAGCTCACCCAGGGCGGACGCAGGGCGTCCATGACAATCGCGCGCAGCGCGTTTCCGGCGATCGGCCCCGTCGCGCTGTCGCGCACCGCCGTGCCGGTGGGCGAATCCTTCGCGGTGGACGTCGCGGTGTCCGGGGCCGATGTGGGCGAGAGGCAGCAGCTCGCCGGTTCGAACGACTGGATTGCCTCTCTCTGCGACCTCTCCGGCTGTGTGCCCGGCCAGGGATGGATCGGCATCGCGGGGACCAACGCCGGCGCGCGCGACGACGGGCTGGGGTTCGACGTCGTGGTCCCTGACACCGTTCCCGCGGGGGAGTGGCTCCTCGGTCTACACCTGTTCCAGCCGACCTTCCTCCCCACCATCACGGAGTGCTCGGGCGTGCCTTCGTGCATGGCCTACAACAGCTCCGACCAGAGCTGGGATTTCGGGCCCTTCGTTTTCGACGTCCTTTAGACCTTGCTACGGCCCTTCGTTCGGCACCGGTCGGCGCCGGGCCTTCCGGTGGTCCGACCACAGAATCGCAGCGCCGAGCACTTCGCCGATGAAGGTGATGGGGTTGAAGAGCGTCCGCAGATGCGCGCCGAAGCTCCGAAACGGGTAGGTGGGGAAGCGCCAGCCGTAGAGCGGCCAAAGGAGCGTCCCCAGGTTCATCGACAGGCCGACGAAGTCGAGCACGAAGTGGGTCGCCACCCCAATCGCCAGCGCTCGCAGCGGCCGGGACCGGCTGATCAGCGCGGCGACAGAGAGGACCCCGAGGAACAGCCCCGTGTGGGCGAACAGATGCGTGCCCGAAAGAATGCCGGCCGCGGCGCCGTGCTTCCCGGTCACCCAGGCCGGGATGTAGTAGAGCGGCTTGTCGATCAGGTCAGGGAGCAACGCGCCGACGAAGAACGCGCGCTTGTCGACCGGGGAGAAGTGGCGGAACGGACGCGCCGCCAGCTTCTTCCCGATGCCGAGATGGCCGAGCGCGAACATCGGATGGCCTTCTATCACCTACCCTTGAAGTCCGCCGGGGGACCTCGATCCCAAAGGGCGTCCCGAGAAGTGGTGTCGCGACCTTGTTAAATTGTCAGCAGCCAATAGGCTTACCCTGAGATGGCGCCCCCGCCATTTGATCGTCGCGGACCGTCGGTGTTGGTTGTCGAAGACGATCCCGATACTGCCGCTGCCGTCATCGACGCGATCAGCGACGCTGGCTATCGGACCGCATGGGCGCGCGACGGCCGCGAAGCCCTGGCGGCTCTCGAGGCCGAGCAACCCACGTTCATGCTCATCGACATGTTCATGCCCGGAATGAGCGGTCCGGAGCTCCTGGCGGAGATGCGCCGATCGTCCCGGTGGTCGCATATCCCCCGCGTCATCATGACGGGGGCCAACGACGCGGTGATCGGGATCAGGGAGGATCTGACCGTCCTTTACAAACCGCTCGATCTCGACGCGCTTCTCAACGTCGTTCGACGGCATTGCGATGGTCACTGGGTGGCGGCGCTCCCGTCGGCCAATCCGCCCCGAAGTTCGTCGTAGGATGCGCGAAGCAAAAACGCGGCAGCGCTCGCTTCGGCGACTCGACGCTTTGACCAGGCAGGCCGCGGCGACGGCGGGGGTGATTCCGCTCGGCGGCGGCCTGCCGAGCGAGGAGCAGTTCCCACGCCGAGCTCTGGCCGACGCATTCTTACGGGTGGTCTCCCAACGCGGGGCATCGGCTCTGCAGTACGGCTGGCCCGAGGGCATGGAGTCGCTCCGCGGCCGGATCGCCTCGCGGCTGAAGGCGCGCGGGCTCGTCGATCTCGAGGCGGCCGACGTCCTCATTACGAACGGGGCCCAGCAGGCGATCGCCATGGCAATCGAGCTCCTGTCGCAGCCGGGTCAGGCGATCGCCGTGGATGCGCAGAGCTATCCGAGCGCGCTGGAGCTCTTTCGATCGAAGGGGCTGGCGCTCGTCCCGATGGACCGAGCGCCAGAGACTTCTGCCGTCTATGTGATGCCGGCCGTGGCGAATCCGGGGGGTGCAATGATGACCGCCGAGGCGCGACGTCGCCTGGGCGGCGTCCGACGCCCGATCATCGAGGACGAGGCCTACGCCGAGTTGGCGTTCGGCGGGCCACCCGACACGCCACTCGCGGCCGACGCTCGGGAGAAGGTCTTTCTGGTGGGCAGCTTTTCGAAGACGCTCTGCCCAGGTCTTCGGGTTGGCTGGCTGATCGTTCCACCGCGGTGGCGGCAACGGTCGCTTCGGCTCAAACGGGCGACGGACCTGCAGTCCAATAGCCTGGCCCAAGCGGTCACCGACGAGTATCTCGCCCACGAGGACTTCAATCGGCGCCTCGACATCCTTCGTCGGTTCTACCGGCAGCGGGCGCGACGGCTGTCGGCTGCGATTCGGCGCCACCTGCCGTCGTGGCGATTCGATTTTCCCGCCGGTGGGTTCGGTCTCTGGGTCGAGACGGACGAGCGTGTCGACGAAGTCGCGTTCCTCGAGGCGGCAGTGAAAGAGGGCGTGGCATTTGACCCCGGCGTGCTGTTCGAATCATGGCCGCAGGCCGGACCGACCTTCCTACGCCTCTGCTTCTCGCTCGGGCGGGCAATCGATTTCGACGAGGGGGTTCGGCGCCTGGCGCGCGCGTGGAGGCATCTGGGTCCCCACTCGGCATCTCGGGCGGCTGGCCGACGTCACCAAAGCGAAAAGGCGCACCTCGCGCCGTACACCGCCAGTATCCAGGATCATCGAGAGCCGTTCAGCGGTCGAAGCCGACGCGCACAATAGATCAGCCGGCGCCAAATGCTCTCTCGATGATCCTGGGCCGGGCTATTTTTTACTGGGGAGGTCGAGAGCTGGTTCGTCGAGTTCCTCTTCGCCTCCGCCCCATCCGAGCCCTATGCCGTGTTCCTTAATCGACTCTCGGACCGCTGTCAGAGCCGTCTGCAATGTCGAGAGCTCCCGGAGAGCGTCCGGCGATGGTGTGCCCCCGGTGGCCATTGCTTCTATGGCTTTGAGACGCGTGGCCTCAAGTGTGGCACCGAGCGCGCGAACTGGGTCGTCTGTTGCCATGTCATCTCCCTGGTGACCCTGCCGGTCGTGGGGCCGTCCGGCGTGAACCTAGGGAGAGATCGAAGGCAGACAATTGCAGCGACCGGGCAGGGCGCTCAGCCGAACGACAAATAGGGCGAAAGCTGATCCCGAAGCGCGGACGACTCGGGTCTGCGGGCGGACCTGCTGGCAGTGACGCTAGCGAAGGTGTTTGGGAAGCGCCGGTGAGGCCACCGCGACTTCACGTCCGACATCTGCCGGGTTCTTGTCGGGCCGAAGGCCCTGATACGAGGGGTGACGGATGTGGCCGTGGTGCGTCCACTCCATGAAGGCCACCTCGCAGACCATCTGTGCTTCCAGCCAGAGCGCGTCTCGCACGCGGAAGCCGGTCGGCAGTCCAACGTCGAACGGCGCGCGCGAGCGTTCGATCTTCTTGAAGGCCCTCAAGAGCTCGCGCGCGTCACGCTGAAATCCGGTGCCGACCTTTCCGGCGAACACCAGTCGCCCGGCAGCGTCGTGGTAGCCGATCCAGACTGCGCCGAGGCTTCCAGTCGTCGAGCGCTCATAGCCGCCGATCACAAACTCCTGGCGGAGAACGCACTTCACCTTCTGCCAGGAGCTGTTCCGGGCGCCTGGCCGATAGATCGATCCCGCGGCCTTCGAGATGATCCCCTCGAGCCGATGCCGGCAGGCCTCCTCGAAGAAATCACTGCCGCCGCCCAGGCGGTGGTCGACGTAGCGGAGCGGCGCCGGCGGCCTCCGGCCGAGGAGAGCTCGAAGCCGCGCCTTGCGATCCTCGATGGGGCGCGCCGTCAGATCTTCGCCGTCGAGGTGCAGCAGATCGAAGACGAAGTAGGCCGTCGTGGCGCCGTCGTGCATCGCGTGGAGGGAGGTTCGTCCATCGGGCAACAGCGCCGCCACCTCGCCGTCCAGCAGCGCCGTTCGGGCTTCGAGCCGGCCAGCCCCCTCCGCGACGGACGGGAACGCCGCGGTCCAGTCCTTGCGGCGGCGCGAAAAGAGCGTTGCGCTTCCGTGCTCGACTGCGCACCCGATGCGGAAGCCATCCAGCTTGACCTCGTGAAGCCAGTTGTCGCCTGCGGGCGCGCCCTTGACGAGCAGGGCGAGCTGCGGATCGTAGGCCGGCAGTTTCGCGCGCGAGCGGGGCACCGGGGGGCAGTCTACGCGCAGCGGCGAGGCTTGGCCCAGGCAGGCGCCCTTTTTGGCGGCCGCCGGGAGGTTGTTGCTTGGCCGGGCGTCCTTACGTTCTAGCGAGCCCTCATGACCGACCTCGAAACGGAACCGAAAGCTCGCCTCTGGGAGCTGATTGGAAGGTTCGCCGCTGCCATGCTGGTGACTCGCACCGATGGGGGCCGAATGCGCGCCCGCCCGCTCAGCCTGGCGTCGGCCCACGAGGGCGGAAAGCTCTTCTTCGCCACTGCGCTCGATTCACCCAAGGTCGAGGAGATCGAAGCGGAGGCCGAGGTGCTGGTGACCTTGCAGGACAGCTCCCGTTACGTGTCGATCTCGGGGACAGCGCGGATCTCACGTGACCGCGGGCTGATCGCGCGGCTCTGGAGCGAGGGGTGGCGGATCTGGTTTCCGGAGGGGCAGGGCGATCCGTCGCTGGCGATCGTCGAGGTGACGCCGCACGAGGCGGAGTATTGGGACCAAAGTGGCGCGCGTGGACTCAAATACGCGCTCGAAATGATAAAGGCCTACGCGACCCGGACGACGCCCGCATCGGGCGCCTCCAGCACCAACCGCAAAGTCCAGCTCTGACAGATGTGAGCGTCGACCGGAGCGCCCCACGATGGTTCGGCGGCGCCGCCACGTTGGTGGCCGTCGCGCTGATGGCGCCTGCCGCGACGGCGCAAACGCCGCCCACCGCGGCCCCCGTCGCGGCGCAGCCTCGGTCGGCTCCGCCGACGGAGATCCTGTTTCACGCCGATCTGGACGGCCGGTTCGCACCGGTCTGCGGTCAGCCGCCTGCGGCAGCGATCGACTACGCCGGGCTCCTGGCCAGCCTCGACGTCCGGCGCGCGGCCGCCAGGTCAGGCGACGCGCCTCCGCCCGTGGTGCTCCTGGGCGGCAACTGGTCGGGGCCCGATCCGCTGACCGATGAGATCCTCTCCGGCGGCCTGGCCGGCGCACGTCTGCTGGCCGCGCTGCTCGGCCGCGGGCAGTACGACGCCGTCGCCGTGGGACACGAAGAGCTGTCGCTGGCGCCGGCGGTGTTCGACGGGCTCCTGCCGGCGCTGGCCCGTGCCGGCCTGCCGCTCGTCGCCAGCAATCTGACCTGCGACGCGCGCCGGCCGGCCTGCGCGGCGATCAAGCACGAGATCCTCGTGCGCCGCCCAAACGCACTCGTCGGCGTGCTGGCCATCGTCTCGCCCTCTGTGATCGCCGGTATCGCGCCGGGGCGCATGGCGGGGCTCGGTCTGAGCGATCCCGTGACTGCCGTCCGCGATGGGGTCAAGCGCTTGCGGGCGGCTGGCGCGACCCGCGTGGTCGTGCTGACCGACGGGCCGCGCGACACGCGCGCGCTCGACGAGATCGACGCCCTCCAGCGCCGCCTGGGCGAGCCGGGCGGCCCCGATCTGTTGCTCGCGGCCGGTCTGGCCGACGAGGAGACCGGCCGCACGGTGCGACTGCTCCGCCGGGAAGGGGCGCCCCCGGTGGCCGGATCGGCGATGGGCGCACGGGCGCTCACCATCCTCCAGCTCACCGGCGCCGAGGTGACCGCCGACGCCGTCCAGACGGCGCCCGGCGCGCGCGAGCCCGAGACCGTGCGGCTGACCGCCACGGCGGCCGCCACCACCTGCGCCCGCGCGGCCCAGCCGATCGCTCCGGCACCCATCAGAGGGACGCTCACCCGCGACGACTTTCGGAGCTATGTCCTCGAGGTGATGCGCCGACGCACGGGCGCCGAGATCGCGCTCATCAACGCCCCGTTCGTCAAACGGGCGCCGTTCCCGCTCAGCGGAACGCTGACCCGCGGCGATCTCGAACGCGCGCTCCCGTACCGCGCGCTCATCGGAACCGCGCGCGTGCAGGGGCCCGTGGTCGAGTCACTGCTCGGTCCGGCGCTCGGCAACGGCAAGCTGGCCATCGTCGGCCTCGCCAAGAGCGCCGGTGGGTTGCAGGTCAACGGGCGGCCGCTCGACAAGGCCCGCGAGTACCGCGTCGCCACCATCGCCTTCGTCGCCGAGGGGGGCGACGGCATCTTCGCGCCGCATGCGCTGCCGTTCGCGCCGCTCGCCGGCGCCCCCGATCTGCGCGACGCGGTGGCGGCATTTTTCGCCCACGACACCGCCGCCGAGGACGGCGACCCGACGGTGAGCGCCAAGACCGACTTCGGCAGGCCACCCGCCGACCGCCCGCTGCTGGTGGCGCTGGCCGACGGCGAGTTCGATTTCTCCGACACATCGATCTCCAATGGTCCGGCCTACGGTGACCCGCAGCTCACGCGCGCGCAGCAGACGTTGCTCAAGGGGGAGGCAACGCTGGTCACGCAGCTGCGCCACCCGATCCACGAGGCTGACGGTCGCCTGGATCTGCAGTACGGCTGGTCGCGCAACAAGCCGCCCGGCATGCTCGAGGTGTCGGGCGAGACCGCCGACCTCATCACCGCCATCGTCACTTACAGCTACAAGGGGCTCCACGACTGGCGGCGCGTCGCGAAGCCGTTCATTCCCGATCCGTATGCGCGTGCCTGGCTGGAGTCCGAGTTCACCCGTCCCGAGGTGACGCCCACCCAGACCCGCGCCTATCATCACCTCCAGCTGACCAACACGGTGGGCGCGCAGTTCACGTTGACGTCGCGCCTCAAGCTGCGCGCCGGCGCCGGCGCCCAGAGCGAGCTGCTCGCGCCGCCCCCCTATGGCAACTGGCACGCGGTCATCGAAGCAGGCGGCACGCTCGACCCGACCGCCATCGCCACCGTCGGCGCGCTGGCCGTGAAGCTGGAGGGGCTCTTCGACTATGACTTCGTCGATCCAACGGGGACTCAGCAACATCAGCTGCGCGCCACCGGCAAACTTTCGGTTCCGCTGCTGCCCGCGCTGTTCCTGACCGTCGGACTGGAGGTCTTCGCGGTTCAACGTGAGGAGCTCGGTTGGGCCGCCTCCTACGACACCACGATCGGCCTGCGTCTTCATACCGACGTGGCGTACCAGGCGCTGTGACCGGATAGACGCCAGTCGAGTCGCTCGCGGCGAACGTCCTGGGCGCGGAATTCAGGCGGCGGTCGGGGCCGGTCCACAGACGCGGGCGAGAGCCTCGAGGAGCTCGAAATGGCGGACCGGCTTTCGGACCAGCTCGACGTCCCCGAACTGCATGCGGATGGTCTCGGGGCTGAACCCCGAGGCGCTCACAATCAGCACCGGGATGTCACGCAGCGACGGATCGTTCAACTGGTCGTGCCGGAAGTCCCAGCCATCCATCACCGGCATCCTGAGATCGAGCAGGATCGCGGAGGGACGCGGACCGTTTCGCAGGATGTCGAGTGCCTCCCGGCCATTCGCCGCCGCCACCACCTCGAACCCCTCTTCCTGCAGCGACTCGGCCAGCGATTTGCAGATCGCGACCTCATCTTCTACGAGGAGCACGCGGCGCAGCGACGGACATACCTTCGCCGCCGCATCATCGGCGGCCTCGTCAGGTCTCGAGAGCTGCAGACCGTTGGGCGACATCGGTGGGGCCGGAGTTGTACAAGAACGTAAGGTCACTGCCTTAGAACACAAGGCCGCGCTCGGAAAGCGGATCCCGAGGATCTAGGATCCTGCGTCGGGTCGATCGCGTGGCGCCGTCCATGTCACCCCCGCATGATGACAATCCAGGGAGCGTGGTCTCTTGATCGAAGCGACTGAGACCTTGCCGCGCTCGACATGGTAGCCAATTTACCCAGGCGGTTCACGTTCGAGATTGGTCCGTGGATCGTCATCATGACAACGTCGTCGAGACCGCGGTCCAGCGAGGAGCTCCGATGAGCGTCGTGATGCTCATCGACGACGATGAGGGCATCCGCTGCGCGCTCGGCGAGACCCTGCGAGACGAAGGCTTCGAGGTCGTTGAGGCGGATTCTGCGCACGCGGCGCTGGATCTCGCGTCGGTCTCTCCCCCGAACATCATCCTTTGCGACGTCTGCATGCCGGGACCCGGCGGTCTGGAATTCGTGACGACACTTCAAGCAGATCCCGAGCTTCGCACCATTCCGGTGGTTCTCATGACCGCCTCACCGAAGCGCGTAGGCGGTGCGTCGGCCGTTGTCATCGGCAAGCCCATCAATGTGCCCGATCTGCTCGCGAAGCTCCGAGGCAGTCTCGACCTCAGTTCGCCGCTGCACCGCCTGTCGACGGAAGAATGACCGCCCGAGGGAGCATCTCCTCGGGCGGACGCCATGTCGGCGGACGGCGATCGGTCAGGGGACGAGGGTGATGTCGTCTACGAAATAGAGCGGCGTGATCCCTGCGGCCGGGCCTCCACTCTCGCCGAAGCCGAAGTAGATGGTCTGGCCTGTCAGCGCGGCGATGGCGGATGCGCTCGCCACGGCGGAGTTGGTGAGATCGAACGTGACGGTCGCGTAGGTTCCTGCCCCGGCGATCGGATTCCCGGCTGTTATCTGCGCGATCAGGCCCCCCGAACCAAGCGTCGTGCTCCAAGGCGTCGAGCTGGGGAACGCCGAAGTGCCGGCATACAGGTACGCGGGCTTGAAGGCGGCCGCCGAGTTCAGAGCGTAGTAGGTGATCTTCACGCTCTTGTAGCTCGAAAGGACGGTTCCGTTCGGCAAGGTGACGCTCCCGAACGTGGGCACCGAGTTGAAGTTCGGGCTCAACACCATGAACTCGTTGGTGTTGTTGGGATTGACGCTGTTCGCGGCCATCGATCGCGAAAGCGGTGGTGTCCACGATGCCGGACCTCGCGTTGAAATTGATCACGCCGAGCGTCGGGGCCGCTCCCTCGAAGTCTTGCAAGGTCGTGGATGTGCTGGTCGCGTCGACGACGCGAATATTGTCGATGAAGTACGCGGAGCCATTCGGCCCAGACTCTCCCAGCCCGAAGTAGGTGGTGCCGGCGGCGATCGCGGCGATCAGGGTCTGCGAGTTCGTCGTGCTTGCCGGCGGTGTGGCGGTCAAGTCCACGGTGACGGTCGCCCAGGCCCCCTTGCCTGGCGATCGGGTTTCCTGTCGTCACCGCCGCGATCAAATTGCTCGTCCCCACCGTCGAGGAAAATGAGCTGCTCGACGCGAAGGCCGTGTTGGAGGCGAAGAGATAGACGGGCTTGAAGGCCGCATCCGAGTTGGCGGCGTAGTAGTCGAACTGCAACTGCGTGTACGTGGAGAGAGCGTTCGGCAAGGTGACCTGCACCGTCGGGACCGTGTTGAAGTTGGTGTTCACGACGGCGAGGGCCTTGGTGTGCCCCGTACCGGCGGCGGCCAGGTCCGTCGGGTTCACGATCCCCCCGACTGCGTTGAAGTTGATGGTCCCCGCCGCCAGGCTCGAGTTCGTCGCCGTGTTGAAGCTCTGGACGACGAGCGGACTCAGCGTGTAGGACGCCGTCGCGACCGCCGAATCGGAGAGCCCGCTCGCGGTGGCGATGGCGTTGATGCGTCGTCGCCGCGGTGATCGCGATAGGCGTGCTGTAGACCGCCGACGAACTGTCGGGAGTCGTGCCGTCGGTCGTGTAATAGATCACCGCCCCGGCGGTCGTCGAGCTGATCGTGACCGTCGTTCCGAGGGTCACGCCTCCCTGCGGTGGGTTGAAGGTCGGCGTCGCCGCAGAGGGCAAGAGCGTGTAGGCGGCGGTCGCGACCGCCGAATCGGCAAACCCCGTTTCGCGGTGGCGACAGCATTGATGGTCGTCGCCGCGGTGATCGCGATGGGCCCGACGTACAACGTCCTCGAGGGAGACGTTTCAGGTGACGTGCCGTCGGTCGTGTAGTAGATGGAGGCGCCGGGCGTGGTCGTCCCGATCGTGACCGTGGTCCCCGCGGCGACAGCGCCCGCGTCGGATCGGCGTAAACACCGGCGTGGCCGCCGGCGTCAGCGTGTAGACCCCCGACGCCACGGCGGAAGCGAGGAAGCCGGAGGCGACGGCAACAGCATTGATGGTGGTGGCCGCGGTGATGGCGATGGGCGTGCTGTACAGCAAGGTCGATCCGCCGGCCGACGTTCCGGGCTGCGTGCCGTCAGTCGTGTAGTAGATCGTCGCGCCGGGCGTCGCCGACCCGATCGTCACGGTCGTTCCGGAGCTGACCACGCCGGCTACAGGGCTGAACGTCGGCGTTGCGGCCGGAGTGAGGACCAAGATCGTGTACGCCGCCGAGCCGACCGCGGAAGTGTCAAAATTCGGCGCCACCGCGATCGCGTTGATGGTGGCGGCCGTGGTGATCGAAACAGGCCCACTGTAGAGGAGCGTCGAGCCGCCCGCCGACGTTGCGGGTTGGGTCCCGTCGGTCGTGTAGAAGATCGTCGCGTTCGTGGTGGTCGAACTGATCGTCACCGAGCTTCCAGCTGTGACGGCTCCCGCCAGGGGACTGAACGTCGGTGTGGCGGCCGGAGGCAGGACCGTGTACGTCGCCGACCCTGCGTCCGACCCGGCGAAGCCCGGCGCGGTGGCCATGGCCTTGATGGTGGTGGGCGCCGTGATCGGCAGGGGCGCGGTGTACTGCGTCGACGACGGTCCAGGGGCCGTTCCGTCGGTGGTGTAATAGATCGTCGCGCCGGCGGTCGTCGTGCTGATGGAGACCAACGTTCCAGAGAGAACAGCTCCGGCCCCCGGACTGAACGTCGGCGTCGCTGCAAGAGGCAGGATCGTGTACGCGGCCGAGCCCACGGCCGAGCCGGCGAAGCCCGGCGCTGTGGCCAGGGCTTTGATGGTGGTCGCCGCGCTGATCGCGAGTGGCGCCGTGTACTGGGTAGAGGACGGTCCGGGGTCGGTTCCGTCGGTGGTGTAGTAGATGGTCGCGCCGGCAGTCGTCGTGCTGATCGAGACCAACGTTCCAGAGAGGACAGCTCCCGCTCCCGGACTGAACGTCGGCGTCGCCACGGGAGGCAGGATCGTGTACGCGGCCGATCCGACGGCGGAATCAGCGAAGCCTGACGCTGTGGCCAGGGCCTTGATGGTGGTCGCCGCGCTGATCGCGAGTGGCGCCGCGTACTGGGTAGAGGACGGTCCGGGGTCGGTTCCGTCGGTGGTGTAGTAGATGGTCGCGCCGGCCGTCGTCGTGCTGATGGCGACCGTGGTTCCGGCAACGATCGCTCCCGCCGGTGGGTTGAACGTCGGCGTGGCGGCGGTCGGGGTGGTCGTCAGCGTATAGGCCGCTGACGCGATGGCGGAAGTCGCAAACCCTGACGCCGTGGCGATGGCCTTGATCGTGACTGCCGCCGTGACCGGGATGGGCGCGGTGTATTGCGTCGACGACGGTCCGGGGTCGGTTCCGTCGGTGGTGTAATAGATGGTCGCGCCGGCCGTCGTCGTGCTGATGGCGACCGTGCTTCCGGAGACGACCGCTCCTGCCGCGGGACTGAACGTCGGCGTGGCGGCGGTCGGGGTCGTTGTCAGGGTATAGGCCGCTGACGCGACAGCGGAATCCGCAAACCCTGACGCCGTGGCGATGGCCTTGATCGTGACTGCCGCCGTGATCGCGATGGGCGCGGTGTACTTCGACGTCGACGGTCCGGGCGCCGTTCCGTCGGTCGTATAGTAGATCGTCGCATTTGGCGTCGTCGTGCCAATGGCCACCGTCGTTCCAGAAGCGACGGCCCCGGCCGGGGGCGTGAAGGACGGCGTTGCCACCATCGCGACGGTCGAAATCGTGTAGGCCGCTGACGCGACCATTGATGTATTGAACCCTGGCGCCGTCGCGACGGACTTGATGGTCGTCGCTGCTGTAATGCTTATGGGCGCCGTGTACTTCGCGGTCGTTCCCGTGACGGCAGTCTGGGGTTGCGTTCCGTCCACCGTGTAGAAGATCGTCGCGTTCGCCGTGCTCGTGCTGACAGTCACCGTCTGCCCGGCGTTGACGGCTCCGGCGCCCGGGCTGAAGGTCGGCGTGGCAACGGTCCCATTGGACGAGCTCGAGCCACCGCAGGCGCTGATGGCAACCATCGCGGCAGCAAGAACAAACGGCGCGGAACCCAATGTTCGTGTTCGCGTACTCATAGTGGTCTCCTACTCGCCGGCTCGAACCCGGCTTGGTTTAGGGGATCGGAAGCGCCCATGGCGAGGGACGGTGACATGGGGCAAGAGATATCGGCGGATGGCGGCAACTCGTTTAGCCCCGGCCCCACGTCGCCCAACGCCGGGCCGGCGGCACCAGAAGCTGAAGGAGGCCCGGTCCCACACCAGACATGAGCCTTTGGCGAGCGGAGACGGCTCATACACCCGGCGCGGGTCTGGCATTCGAGTGGTTCCAGAACCGTGGAGGTGCGTGTAAGACGCGTGCTGTGTGTCTGGCGCTCGTGATCTGCGGCTCTGCCAGCAACGCAAAGGCAGCAAGCAGCGCTTTTGTCGCCGGCCCTCTCACTCCGCCCAACGGCCGGGCGGCCCAACTTCAGTCCTCTGCCGCGCGAGCCTTGCGTCCGACTGGGGCGATCTCCGCGACGCGGCCGAGCTCACGGTGGATGCGCGCGACGCGTTCGACCTGCCCCTTGGCCGGGAACCGCTCATAGAACCCCTCGCTGCGGAACGTCCTGACTTCGGTCGTCCAGGGAGAGAGCTTGCGTTCCCAGCGCTTGACGCGCCCCTCTTCGGGCTCGGCGTCGGCGTGGGCGAGATCCGCGCAGACCCGCAGCATCGCCTTCAGGGTGACCGGCCGGGTGATCATGTAACCCGCGCTCCCCCAGGCGGCGCCCCAGACCTTCTCGGCGGCCTTGAGAAAGTCCCGCACGATCTCGTAAAGGCGGGTGGCCAGGGCGCGGGGCGTCCCCTGCTTCTTCAACGCCTTCCAGTCGGCGGAGATCCAGCGGTGGATCTCGTTGAAGAGCTCGGCCTGCAGGATCCACTTCTGCTGCTGACTGCGGCCACCCAGGCGGTTGATCCGGTAGCGGAGCGGGCTGTCTCCCTCGGCGTACAGGCGCCCAACGACCTGGGCGGCCAGCCGCTTGTCAGGGGCCGACCAGGAGACGCGCTCGTAGAGATCCACGAGATGGCTCTTGTTGATGCGCGTGGGGGTCGAATTGATGATCACGAACATCTCGGTGGCGAAGTCCTCGCTCTTGCCGTCGAAGATCACGCAGGGGACGTGCAGCCCGCGCGCGTCGTCGGGACGCTCCTTGCTGAAGAAATGGAGCGCCGCGAGGCGATGCTGACCGTCGATGATCAGGTACTTGTCGCGCGGGCTCTCCAGGTTCCCCACGTTCTCGAACTTGCCGAGCGGCTCGAATCCCAGCTTCTCCGGGGTGAAGAGCAGGACCGTTCCCGGGATCGGGGGCTGGCTGACGGCCGTCTCGTAGAAGTTCTTGATCGCGGCGACCTTCGCCCTCGAGAGATCGCGCTGGAACGCGGTGTCGGTGCGCTCGATCCGGGAGATGAACCGCGCGACGTCGTCCGCGGCGTCGATCTCGGCGGGCGCGATCTGTCCCTCGTCCGCGTAGAAGCGGCTGATGAACTGGACCTTCTCCAGCAGGTCCTCGGTCGGGTAGGACACGAAGTAGAAGACGCTGTCCTTCTGCCGAACCTGGGTGGCGAGCATCGGCCGATGTTAACCGCAACCCGTCTGGTGCCGAAAGGAGATCGAGGAAAACCGTGGAGGAATCGCGGTCTTCGTGGTGCCATCCTGGCCGATGCGTCGAGCCACCGCCTGTTAGTGTTCCACCGAACAGCCGCCGACGCCGGGAGCGAAGAACGTATCCCCGGACGGACGGACCGTGGAGAAGCATACCGGCGTGAAGCACTCTGCGGTCGGGGGGGGAGTGGCCCCATAGACTGAACAGGGCGGCCACGCGCAGCTACCGCTCGAACTGTTCGCGCTCGCGTCCGCCGTGCCGTCCGTTGTGACCGCTCCTCCGTCAGCGTCACCGAGCAATGTCTTGCAGGTCCACTGTCCTACCTGGTTGCAGACACACAGGCTGCCACAATGATCCGGCAGCGTGCACGCGTAGTTCATGCCGGCGCACGACGTAGCGTTCTGTGGATCCGTGCTCGGCAATGGCAGATCACTGGTCAACCAGCCGTGACTGTCATGCGTGGGACAGACCCACTTCCCTGCCGCGCACACGCAGTGAAATTGGGGCGAGCCACCAGGATCGTTGCCGTTGCATTCCATCCCTTCGAGGCAAGAACCGGAGAGAATCAGCGCCCCCGCATCCCCGCCATCGGCCGCGCCTGCGTCGACCGGCCTTCCCGCCGTCCCACCCGCTTGCGCGCCGCCGTGCCCCGCTTGCGCTCCACCATGACCGCCTTGCGCGCCGCCGCTCCCCCCTGAGGCCATCGACGCATCGACCGCGCCCGCATTCCCGCCCGCCCCCGAAACCGCGCCACCCTTGGACGAACAGGCGCTCAGGAACGTCACAGCCAGAACCAGCCCCAACCGCCGGCCAGTGGAAAGTTCTAGCATTCGCGAAGCGACATCCATGACGTTGCTCGTTCTCACTCTCAACTATACGCTCGGGTCGTGCCTGCCCCCCGCTTCGGAATCGCGCAACTGGAGCTCAAGCCGGAAGAGAAGTCGGCCCTGATGGCGTTCGTTCGATCCTGGAAGCCCAACTGGACGATCGCCACGGTCAGCGCCGCGACGAACGGGACGAACGGGGCAACGAAGTGGGACTCGAGAAAATAGAGCGCTGGACACGGGCGCGCGTGCCCGAACTCTGCGCGTTGGGAATTGGCATCCTGCTACGGCTGTCGATGGCGTTGTTCTACGACGCACGTCTCGGCTACGACTTCAACGCGCACTGGCCTCACATCCAGTACATCGCGAGCCGGCACGAGCTGCCGCCGCTGGCTTTCAACGCAACATCGTATCACCCGCCATTGTATCACGCGCTCGCGGCAGTGCTGGTCAACCTCGGCCTGGGCGCGGGCGCCCTCGGCTGGCTGTCGGCCCTGTGGGGGATGACCCGCCTCCTCTTAATGTGGGTCGGCCTCGAGAAGTGGCTGCCAGAGTCGCGCCTCGCGCGCGTCGTCGCGCTGGCAATGGCGGCGGTCATGCCGACCAGCGTCCACCTGGACGGCATGATCACGAACGAGACGCTGGTCATGTTGCTGTCGGCGGCAGCGCTGGTGGTGGCACCGGCGGCGATTGGCGCGGCACGAAGCGCGCGCGTCGGGCCGATGGTCGCGCTCGGGTTGGTACTGGCGCTGGCGATGATGAGCAAGGTCTCTGCGTCGGTCATCGTCACCTCGGTCGCCCTGGCGATCGCTCTCGAGATTGTGCGCGCTCCCCGGGGATCGTGGTGGCGCGCGGCGCGGGCCCGCGCGCTGCCGATCATCGGCGGCGTAGCCGTGCTGGTCTGCCTCACGGGCCCGTTCTTCGTGCGAAACCACATGCTTTACGGGCAACTCGCTCCGACGGCTTACGAGGGATCGGTGAAGATCAACCAAGCGCCCTACGAGGCGACTCCATACCTCAAGCGTCGGCCGTTCGCGTTCTATGTCGGCTGGTCGCCTGATATTTACCTGCACGCTCTGTTTCCGACGGGCCTGAAGCCTCGAGCGCGCTTTTGGCCAGTCTTGATCGCGACGACCTTCAACGATTACTACTTCTACGGCTATTCGGGTGGCGGCAAGTATGGCGAGCGCGTCCGGTCGGTATCAGCTGCAGGTGTCACGCTGGGGTGCCTGTCCGTCGTGGGAGGGACGCTGATCGGACTGGTTACGGTGATCGTGTGGTTCGCGGCGGTGCGGCGGCTTTGGCGCAGGCGCGACGACGGTGAGCCTGACCAACGCTTCGCGCTGCTACTCGTGCCCCTCATCGGCCTCCTTGGGCAGCTACACTTCGCGATCAAGTATCCGAACGACGACTTCGGACCTATCAAGGGTGCATATCTGCAGTTCATTGCGCCCGTACTTTGCGCACTGTTCGGTCTCGGCGTGGCATGGATGTGGCGCCGGGGCGGCCGGCGGTGGCGTGCGCCGGCTTTCGCCGCGCTGGGTGCGCTGGCGCTGGTCGCCGCGTATTCGCTGCACGCGCGCTTTCCGCCCCTCGGCAAGAACGCCAACACGGCCGCGCCGTTCTTCATGCAGCCGGGCGCCGAGAAGTGGAAGTAAGGCCGGAGACCGGCAAGAGAGTCCTTCGTGCGCCCACTCAGAACCTTGCGCTTCCGCGGCAAGACCAAGACGCTCCACGTTTCGATATCACGCCCGAAGAGTGACGCCTCCTGCCGTTCGAAGGTTCAAGAGCAACGCGACCTTCCGCTCGGAGATGGTCTTGTCGTTCGCGCAGATCGCCGCCCCACGGCTCTTGTGCGCGACGCACCCGAGCGTCTGGTACGTCTCGCCCGCCTTCTTCCGCCGGGAGAGCAGGCCGAAGGAGCGGAGTACAAATAGCCGTATCCCATCGGGACAGGTTCTGAACCTCCGCTCTTCGATGGGAGATCTAATGTCGAGCCTCGGAACGTTTTGCTGCCGAGGAGAATCGAAAGAGGCGTGGCCGAATCTAGAGCGAGCTGGTCTGCGCAATCCAGGCTCGTGCTGGCTCCTCAATCCATCCGTCGGGAATAGTCAGAGAATCATGCGGCCATTCGGTAGTCGTGATGGAGACCGCCGAGCACTGGCATCGCGATGACCTTGCCGGCCCGCGCCGGTGTTTGACGGTGCCGCCGGCCGCCTCATCACGCCAGGATCGCGACCCCAGGCCGTTCAGTGTCTATGTTCACCGCTCAATCGCGGGAAGAGGCGAGATGGCTCCGCACGAAGAGCGCGACCGACGCTGCCGTCGCGGCGGCGCCAAGCAGCCAGAGCGCGTTCGATGCAGTCGCGTACGACTCCCGCCGGAC
The DNA here is from genome assembly GCA_963819375.1 of uncultured Pseudomonadota bacterium. Taxonomy (GTDB): domain Bacteria; phylum Myxococcota_A; class Polyangia; order Fen-1088; family Fen-1088; genus JADGRB01. The sequence goes on from CAWFVU010000004.1 coordinate 798,335, forward strand.
GAGGTCTTGCTCCGTATCGGCGCGCGTGCGCCCCACCGGGGGTTCAGAAGCGGAGATTCCCAGCAGAGCCGCTGCCGAAAAAGACAGCACCGCAAGGCTCGTGCCTGCAAATACGGCGTAAGTCGGCCAGCGCCGTGGCTCTGGAGGATTCTTCACTCCGAGCAGACGCTCACGCCCCGTATCGCCGAGTGAGAAGTCTGGCGGCTCATGGCGGAGCGGGCGGATCTCGAGCGAAACCCGGGACCTGGTTGGCTGCAGCAGCGCCGCCACCGCAACCTGAACGCCTTCAATCAACTCCGGCACCACTCTATTGACTCTCGTTGAGAAGCGCCGTTCAACCGCGCCTGTCGCGACGTCTTGCAAGCGAATCGCAATAGTGAAGCCTCGCTGGTCAGCCGCGACATCTCCTATGGCGATCTTCCCGAATCCCGAGGGAAGCGCTCATCCGCTTGAGGCAGGGTTCGTGGGTCACACAGTCCGCGGGTTGCCCACGCGCTCCGTCGTCCGCGAACCATCTCCGCACCTCACGCGTTCCCACGAACTGACCCGTAGAGGCCTCCGCAAACTTCGCGATTGCTACCTCCGTCAAGTTGTCCACGAGGGATGCGTCTACGCCTGCACCGGGTACGATGAGAACCGCGATCCGGTCAGCTGAGGTCGCGACAGATGTCGCCGGGAGCAGCGCAACCGCCGCGCAAATGAGAACTGCTTTACCGCTCACTGTACAGGTTCTGGAAGGCACTGCCCCATTCCCGTCGGCGGCAGACTGACATCTTCCGGTGCGACATTGGGCGTCACGCTGGCAAGGCGCGTTCGGGGCACCACCAAGCTGGCAAAACCCGTTTCCGCAGTACCCATCGTAGTTTGTCCATGGGTTGGCGTTGCAGTCCGCATCGCTCGAACAGGGGATAGTGCAGACCTGCTCCGTTTGAGAGCCTCCTTCCGCGAGATCGTTAATGACCGGCAGGCAGGAAAAATCGGCGATGCACTGAGATGTGTCCGTGCAGGGAAGGCCAGCGCGCCCTGGATAGCAGCCACCAGCGCCATTCATCAAACACACGAGCGGCAGGCCCCCGAGCGGCGAGCACTCGCCAGAGGGGCCGCATGGAGGTCGGCACTCACCGACCGTCAACGGTTCGTAGGGGCTGTACGTGAAGCAATCCTGGCCCGCGGGACAATCCTCGGACAGCTGGCACGGTTGGCCCGAGAATGGGCCGGTCGCCGCGCAATAGCCCCCGCTACCCGTCGGAGTGGGAAGGCAGACGAATACGTCACGCGTACTGATGAGGAGGACACAATCCTCATCGGACGAGCACGGGATGGAGCAAATCCCGAATCCCAGACCGGTGTCCATGCAGTCGCCCAACATGCAGTCCTGCGAACCAGCGCATCGGAGGCCGGGAAGGCCGGGCACGCACACCTTCGGCGCCACGGGGCCTGACACCGCGCGCGCGCAAGCAAAGTTCACCGGACAGTGCAGGTCGGCGTCGCAGTTCGGAATGCAGATGTCCGGAGACCCAGAGTCCGGTAGGGCGTCCGGCATGCAGCTCTCTCCAGAAGGACACGGGCTGCCCGAGCTGCAACCCGCGTGCAGGCAATAGAGATGGTCTCCTCTCAGCAATGTTTGCGGATACAGCGTGCTCAACAGCGTGCTGGCGCAGATCGGGCGGTTCGCGTCGGGACAGTCTTGGTTCACCGAGCAGACCGGCATGTCCAAGCAGAGGCCCTCATCGCGCACGAGATCCGTGCGATAGCAGGCGAGGCCGCTAGGGCACCCTACCGCTGGGTCGGACTCGCTGGCAGCGGGCTGGCAAGTCGTCAACATTCCCCTGGAACCAACGCAGACCTCCTCCCCCTGCGGCGGCGAGAGCATGTCGCAAGCAGGCGCGCAAAAGTCTTGGCCTCCGAGGGGCGTAGCGGGGAAACACGTCATGGGTCGGCCATCGCAGGTGGTGCCGCACTGGTCGCTTTGGGCCGTGATGTCGCAGGCGTAGGTGCTCGTGCAAAACGTGCTTTCTTGCGCATGGCAACCGAGAGTAACCCACGCGAGGACAAGGCCGGCCGCCGTCCCGTATCGGTCGTGTCGCGTCTTCATGGTTGATCGGTTCCCAGGATGGCGTGGACGAACGGAGCATCCGCGGCTGACGGTTGCAGCGCGAGGTACTCTCGGTAGCTCGCGCGCGCTTCGGCTAGACGCCCGAGGCGCATGTAGCACCTACCCAGGAAAGCACGCGCAGACGGCAGGCGTGGCGCTCGCTGGACGGTGAAGTCGCCCAGCCGGCACGCGGCGACGATCTCTCCGCGGGCAAGCAGCTCCTCGGCGTTCTCAATCGCCGCTCCGGGATCACGGCTCGCGAAGGCGGGCGACGAAACCGACTCCGGCTGAGTGTGGGGTCTAGATCGTCGGGCGCTCAGCCGTGTACGCGGTGAGGGCAGAACGGGCTGCGCTGGTAGCGGAGCCCGAATAAACGTGTTTGGGACCCCCGCAGCAGTTGTCGGCGTCAAAGGTCTCGCACCATTGAGCCTCGCCCGACGATCGAGCCGCAAATGAACCGCGAAGATCAGGATACAGGCCGCCACCGACGACATCAGGATGGGCCGTGACCAAGTACGAACCGACGACAATCGGTGTCGGGTCGTGGCCGACAGGGTCGGGAGGTCACCCAAGAATGAGGTCCGTCCCGGAAGGGCCGCATCCAGGGCGTAGTCGCGTTCGACCTGGAGCAGATCGGCTCGGAAGACTTCGGCGGAACTCGGTCGTTCGCGGCGATCCCGGGCCATTCCGCGGAGGATGAGGCCATCCAAGGCAGGGGAAATCTCGAGACGGGGACGGAGCGCGCTGGGCCGCGGACGGGGGGCACTCAGATGCTGACTCACGATAGCCAGCGGTGAGTCCCCTTTGAACGGTAACTCGCCAACGACGGCGTGGAACAGAATGACAGCAACGGAATAGAGATCTGTGCGCGCATCGAGCAGCTCGCCACATGCCTGCTCAGGCGCCATGTATTCGGGCGTTCCGCAGATCTCGCCGCCCAATGAGATTAGCGAATCGGACATTGAGCGATGGCCGTCGCGATGAGGATCGATCAGTGTCGCAAGGCCGAAGTCGCACACCTTCACGAGGTCGCGTTCGGCGATGACCATTACGTTGCTGGGCTTGAGGTCTCGATGAATGAGGCCCACGCGATGAGCCGCCACCATTGCGTCCAGAATCTGCGCGACGATCCGAATTGCGCGCATCGCAGGCAATGGCCCCTCTTCCCTTAGGAGCGAGGCCAGTGTTCGCCCTGTCAGCCGCTCCATGATCAGGTAGTGGCGACCGTCAGCCGTAGCCCCTCGTGATCTGACGCGTACGCAGTTCGGATGCTGGAGCACCTGCGCGAGAGCAGCCTCACGTTTGACGCGTCTGCGGGCCGTCGCAGACGAGCAAAGGTGGGCGTGCAGGATCTTGATCGCGGCGGCTTCACCCGAGACGACGTCCTCGGCTGCCCAGACCGTCCCCGTCGAACCGGAGCCAATGACGTAGGTGAGCCGAAAGCGTCCCCCAATCTCTGGGCCGGCATCGACCACCATCAACCTCCGAAGCCGCAGCTCCTATAGGACATAACCATTCGAGTCAAGGATATATGAGGATTCCGAACGAATCGGTTCGTGCCCAAGCTTGACCGACTATCGGCCCACGTTGTCAGATGACCGGGCATGATGATTGAAGAGCTGGCGGAGACGTTGCCGAGGGAGCCGAGCGGTAGCGCAGATAGTCCGTTCGGGCTGTTCGTGATCGGCCCCACTGGAAGCGCGAGACACGTATTGCCGTCCAGCGGCGTCGTGACGATTGGGCGCGCCAGCGCAAGCAACATCGTCGTGGAGGACCGGCGCATTTCGAGAACACACGCGGCGCTCCAAATCTTCGACGGCCTGTCGATTAGCGATCTCGGCAGCGCGAACGGGACGTTCCTCGGCACGGAGCGACTTCTCGCGGGCGAGGCGAGGGATATCAATCCCGACCAGCCCTTTACCATCGGGGATTCCACCCTCACCGTTCGCCGGACGGTGCTCGCGAGACCCGCACAGCGGCGGTGGGTCACGCTGCGCGACATGGCCGAAGGAATTGCCCTCCCGCCGGGACTCGTGGTGATCCGGGCACGAGTACAAGGCGCTACCGCCGAGCGTTGGTTGTGCGCCATTCTTTCCGATCTCAGTAGCCTTCCCCCCGACTGGACGATCGAGGTCGCGCCTGGAGATCTGGCGCTCGCCTTTCCGGCCAGATCGGCAACCGACGGCCCACTGCTGGAGCGCGAAGCACGTAGCCGACTCCTAAGTTGGCAGATCAAGGGACAGGTAGAGTCCCTCTTTGTCCATGGAACCGATGTGGCCCAGGCAAGGTCGAGGGTGCTCGCTTTTCTGTCGAATGGCGATCCCCTCTGTACCGGATCCGTCATTCTCTGCGACCCCGCCATGGTGGCTCTGCGACGGGTAGTCATGCAGGTTGCGCCCGCCCTCGTCAGTCTCTTGCTGCTCGGGGAGACCGGAACCGGAAAGGACGTGGTGGCGAGGTTGCTCCATGACGTATCACCACGGGCCAGCAAGAGGTTCCTGCGCCTGAATTGCGCCAGCCTCCCGGACTCGCTGCTGGAGAGCGAGCTGTTTGGCTACGAGCGGGGTGCGTTCACGGGAGCAACGGGTTCCAAACTCGGTCTGCTCGAAGACGCGAACGGGGGGACTGTCTTCCTCGACGAGATAGGTGAGTTGCCACTATCGGTCCAGGCCAAGCTGCTGACCGCTATTGAATCGCGCGAGATTCTTCCCCTTGGCGCTTTGCGCCCACGGGCGGTAGACGTGCGGTTCGTCGCGGCGACCAACCGCGATCTGTCAGCCGAGGTCGCTGCCGGTCGCTTCCGCAGGGACCTGTTCTACCGATTGAACACTGTCACCCTGACCGTCCCTCCGCTGCGGGATCGGCCGTCAGAGATCCTCCCGCTCGCACGTCTGTTTCTCGAGGAGGCCTGCCAGCGGTTCAACCTCTCGCGTGCGGATCTGTCACGCGATGCGATCGTCGCGTTGATGGCGCACGAATGGCCCGGTAACGCGCGAGAGCTCCGAAACATCATCGAGCGCGCGGTCCTGCTGGCCGGTCAATCGATGATCGACGCCCAGCACCTCGGCTTGGCCGTGTCCGGCGCGATATCGCCGGCGGTCTCCCCGGCGGACCGCCAACCTTCCGAATCCACGACATCGGAGCGCGACTGCATCGTGCGCGCGCTGGCTTCCTCGGGAGGGAACCAAAGCCGGGCCGCCGCTCTCGTCGGAATGTCGCGCCGGACGTTGGTTAGGCGAATTGCGCAGATGCAACTCCCTCGTCCCCGCAGCTGAGGCGGGCGTCGATGCAGTTACCTTTCGAAGCAAAGATGTCGGCAGCGGCGTCCCTTAGCGCCATTCGAGGTGCGAAGCCCCTATTGCGCCAGCCCTGGCTCAACATGCGTCGAGCTTAGCGCGGTTAGCGCCTGCTGTGGCGCAAGTAGCGCCGTCAGTTGAGACCGTTCCGCCCGCGCCGCTCTCTCGAGTGCCGAAAGAGCGCATATCGGTGCGCGAAAGAGAGCTCGCGCAGCGACAGGCACGTACCTTGCTCGTGGAAGCAGCGAGACCCACTTCACATCGGCTCAACGGTCAATCGCCGACCCTCCTGTTCTCCCGAACAGCAGCTCGGGGCCGCGGTCGGGACCACCCAGGAGACTCGTATGTCCACCCGGGACAGGCACCATGTTCACGCCGCCGCACGTCACAAGCATATCGGTCCCTTAATAGTGATCTCCGGGGACCGTTCTGTCGCCCAATACATCTTGTCGGCGCTGCCGAACGCCCACTACCTTCGCAGCCCGAATCGACTGCGGACTGACTCGCCCCTGGCACCGACAGTGTTGTGCGGCAGCTATGGCCAGCTAATAAGAACAGTCGCCCTGGAGGTCCGGCCACCGTTTCGGTGGGTCGGTGCGCTAAGGCGTCAGTCTTCTCGCGCGGTCGCACAATTGCTCGAAGCAGGAGCGGAGGATGTCATCAACTGCGAGATGGCGCGGCCCGAGTTGACTGCCCGGGTCAAGGCCGCAATTAGACGATGCCATCGTGGTTCCGCGGACAACGACGACCAGCCAGTATTGACGGGCTG
>CAWFVU010000005.1:0-180897 GCA_963819375.1 uncultured Pseudomonadota bacterium
ACTCGGTCGGGGCGAGAGGATTTGAACCTCCGACATTCTGCTCCCAAATTTACGAGGACGGCATTCCAGGCGAAGTGAAGCCTTCGCAACCGTCGGAGATGATTACAGACACGGATCCGCCCTCAGTCCAGCCATCCCAACCGGTAGCAAGAACAACCAAAGATTTTGTTACCCGGTTGCTACCCGAATCCGGCAAGGCATGGCCGCGGGCACGGGCGCAGCCGACCGAAGTCCACCCCGGCTGGGACAACATGGGCACCGCCGCGCCGGGCCCGACCACCCCCACCCCGAACGACCTGGTGGTCCTCTACGGTGGTCGCAACCGGCTGCTCACGGTGAGAGAGGTGGCCGAGCAGCTCGGCGTCTGCACGGCGACCGTTTATCGGCTTTGCGAGAGCGGCGAGCTGCCGCACGTCCGAGTCGTCGAATCGATCCGAGTGCGACCGGCCGACCTCGCTGCATTTCTCGCGTGACTGCTCGCGCGACCGTCCTATCCTCAGCCATCATGGCACTCGAGCTACGGCCCAACTGCGAGATGTGCGACAAGGACCTGCCCCCGTCGTCGACGGAAGCACGCATCTGCTCTTACGAATGCACCTTCTGCGAAGCGTGCGTTCGAGACGAACTACGCAACGTCTGCCCCAATTGCGGCGGCGGGTTCACCGCACGACCAATCCGGCCCGCGAAGGAGTGGCGCCCGGGGCTCTCCGTCGCAAAGCGGCCGCCGTCGACGAAGCGGGGGCATCTCTCGTACAGCCGCGAGGAGATCGCCGAGCTTTCACGGCGGCTCGAAGGAGTTGCTCCGGAGTCGCGCTAGCGCCGACCGAGCAAACGCTACTCGGCCCGCGTGCTTCTTCGCGTGCGGCGGAGCGTCCGGGTTCACGTGCGTCTTCTGGATGAGCGCACGCGCCTCGTCTCGCGAGTGGCCCGGCGGGGCGACGATCAGAATCTGTCTTCGAGAGGGCCTTCCAGAGCGGCGCGGACTGGAACGCGATCGTGCCGTCCCCACGCTTGCGCTGCGAGATCATGCGGTTGATGTCGCCGACGCACACCCATTGTTGTCCTTCGTGATGGCCCACTTCGCGTGGTCGTGCGTCTCGGGCCACGCCATGTGGATCCCGAGCGGATCTGCGTCCCAGCCTTTCCGGGCCGGTACGCCGGTCGGTTAGTTAGGGCTGCTGGAGGTGATCGCACCCGGTTGCTAGGTCCAAGCGCGCCTCACTGGGCTAGCGCGCTCCCGATGACGGTGATCTGGTCGCCGAACCCACCTGCATGCCGCTCGTCCGCGTACTCGGCCGATTCGAGGAGGTAAACGGCGCCGCCGTCGGGCAGCTCGATCTTGGAGACCCAGCCGGGGACGAAGTCGCCGAGGTGGCGGCCGCGCGCGAACACCGAGACGCGGCAGGCATGGATGTCGGGCACGCCCATCGTGTCGAGGGTCTGGTGGTGCGCGCACGCGACCTCGGCGACGCCGGCCGGTGCGGCGAGCTTCGCGACCCAGCCGAACGAGGGCCAGGCACCGTAGCCGACATCCTCGCGATCCTCGCGGTTGCCACCGTCGAAGACGGCCCGCGCGCTCGTGACCCGGAGGCTCTGCGCCGCGCCGAGGCTGCGCGCGGTTGCCCGCAGCTCGTTGACGCGCGCGGAGCAGGCGCCGGCGCAGCCCTCCTCCGACGCGATGTCGAGCTCGCCGAGGAGATCGCGCGCGAGCTCGAGGATTCTCGCCTTGGGGTCAGCGTTCGTCACCGTGGGCCAGGTGGCGTCCGTGCCACGCACGCAGGCGACGTTATGCCAGACTCGCCGCGCATTCCGGGTCGCCTCCGCGAAGCCCGGCAGGCGCCCAAGACAGATGGACGTCCCGAAGGCGTTGGCGTTCTGGTACTCCCACCGCCGCGAGTAAGGGCCGTCGACGGGCGGTTGATAGTGCCGCTCTTTCAGCGGCTTCGTCTCCTCGGCGATGCGCATCTTCTGATACTTCACGTTGTCGCGGAAGGTGCGCGGTACGCACGCCTTCGCGTCGCAGCGCCAGGCGAGACTGGTCTTCATCGAGTCGGTGCAGCGGAGGATGAGACGCAGGCCGAAGTCGAGCCCGCGATCGGCGCGCGGTCGCGGCGCCGCCCGCACATCGTCGCGCAGGACGAGCTCCGTGTAGGCGCCCGGCGCGAAGTCAGGCGGCACCCGCTGGCTGCCGCGCGCGACGCGCACGTTCCGGACCTTCGCCCCTCCGCGGTAGACGATGCACGAGCTCAGGTCGCGGTGGCAGTCGAGGCCCTCGGAGCCCGACGCATACGCCTCGTGGTTGTATTGGTCGGCCGCGGGCGTCACCTCGATGACGAACGACGCGCCGTTCGGCCCGCGCCACTCGACGGCGCGGACGCGGTCGTCAACGCTGACGTCGGCGCCAGAGAAGCTCGAGCACCCTGTTTGCTGCGGCCAAGGCGTCGCCAGGGATGGCGGCGCCGCCGCGCGCGCCGCGCCGGCAAGCGCGAGGGCGCCTGCTCCGAGCGCCACCGCGAAGAGCCCGCGCATGGCCGCAGTCTACGCCCGCGAAGAGAACTGCGGCGAGCCTGGCGCGGTCCTTCACGGCCTGGCTGCCGGCCGCGTTCGCGTAAGATGACAGGCAGCGATGGAGCTCGTCCTCTTCTGCGTGCTCGTCGGCGGCGCCGCCGTGCTGCTGGTGCGCGGCGCGCGCGCGGCGGTGGCCATCGCGCTCGCGGCCGCGCTCGTCGCCGGCAGCGCCGCCGCCGCCGTCGCCTGGCGCGCGCGTGACGACGCCCGCCGCGCCGCCGCCGCCGCCGCGCGCGCTCCCTTGCCCGCGCCCGTCGCCAATCGCGGCTACGTCAGCTCCGACTCGTGCCGCGCCTGCCACCCGAGCGAGTACGCGTCGTGGCATCGCAGCTTCCACCGCACCATGACGCAGCCGGCGCGCGGCGCAGCGGTGCGCGCGCCCTTCGCCGGCGAGACGCTGCGCTCCGACGACGACGGCCGCACCTATCGCCTGTGCCGCGACGGCGACACGCTGTGGGCCGACATCTCCGGCGTCGGCGCGCGCCGCGTGCCGATGATGACCGGCTCGCACCACATGGAGGCCTTCTGGCTCGCCGGCGCGCGCGGCAACCAGCTCGTCGAGTTCCCCTTCACCTGGCTCTTCGACGACGCGCGTTGGGTGCCGCGCCGCGACGTCTTCCTCGTCGGCACCGAATACTCGAAGCAGCCGTCGACGTGGAACCGCATCTGCGTCGAGTGCCACGTCACCGGCGGCGTCCCCGGCTTCGACGCCAAGCTCACCGTGCCTCAGAGTCGCGTCGCCGAGCTCGGCATCGCCTGCGAGGCGTGCCACGGGCCGGCGGCCGCGCACGTCGCCGCCAACCGCAATCCGTTCCGCCGCTGGTCGCTGCACAATAGCGGCGCCGCCGACGCGACCATCGTGAACCCGGCGCGCCTTTCGCCGCCGCGCAGCGCCGAGGTCTGCGGCCAGTGCCACGGCATCGCCTGCCCGCCCGACGGCTGGCTCCAGCACGGCCTCGGCTTCCGCCCCGGCGACGCGCTCGCCGACCAGAAGCCGATCCTGCGCCTCGCCAGCCTCGGCGCGAGCGACTGCCGCGCGCAGATCGCCGCCGACGCCTCGTTCGCGCCGAGCCGCTATTGGAAGGACGGCATGGTGCGGGTGTCGGGGCGCGAGTACAACGGCCTCGTCGAGTCGGGCTGCTTCTCTGGCGGCGCGCTCGCCTGCGTATCGTGCCACTCGATGCACGACAGCGATCCCAATTGGCAGCTCACGCGTGGCAAGGACGGCGATAGCGCCTGCACGCAGTGTCACGCCACCATCGGCAAGAACGTCGCCGCGCACACGCACCACGCGCCCGGCTCGACGGGATCGACGTGCTACAACTGCCACATGCCGGAGACGGCCTGGGGCCTTCTGCGCGCGATGCGCAGCCACCAGATCACCATTCCGCGCGTGCAGGACGACGTCGACGCGGGGCGGCCGAATGCGTGCAACCTCTGCCATCTCGATCGCACGCTCGCCTGGACGGCCGACGCGCTCGCGCGCTTGTGGGGCACGCCAGCGCCGACGCTCGGCGCCGACGAGCGCGGCACCGCTGCCGGCGCGCTCTACATCGCGCGCGGCGAGGCGGGCGTGCGCGCCATCGCCGCCTACGCGGCGGCCGGCCACGCCGCGATGGCGCCGTTCCTCGTCGAGCTCCTCGACGACGACTACTCCGCCATCCGCTACACGGCAATCCGCTCGCTGCGCACCATCCCCGGCTTCGCCGATCTGGCGTACGACTACGTCGGCAGCGAGGAGTCGCGCTGGGCGGCGCAGCGCGAGGCGCGCGCACGGCTGGCCCGGCAGCCGGATGACGGAACCCAGATTCCGTATTCAGGCGGCGAGTTCGAGCGGCTGGCGGCACAGCGCGACGAAACCGATCAGATGTTCCTGGCCGAATGAGCGGGCCCGCGCACCCCACCGATCGCCGCGCTCAGCTCCTGCATCTGCGCGTCGGCGCCGCGGCGCTCTTCGGCTTCGCCGCGCTCGGCGTGGTGCTCGAGTCGCTGCACGCGTTCAAGGCGCCTTGGTACCTCGGCGTCGCCGGCGAGACGCGCCGCTTCCTCTTCACGCTGGCGCACGCGCACGGCATCGGACTCGGCCTCGTCAACCTCGGGCTGGCGGCGGCGCTGCCGCTCCTGCCCGGGCGCCTGCCGGCGGCGGCGTCGGCGTGCCTGGTCGCGGGCACGCTCCTTATCCCCGCCGGCTTCTTCGCTGGCGGGCTCTACGCGCACGGCAGCGACCCCGGGCTCGGCGCGCTCCTGGTGCCGCCGGGGGCGCTCTTGGTGTTGATCGCGCTCGGCCTGGTCCTGCGCGCGGCGCTGGCGCGGGACGGGGGCTGACATGGCCTCGGGAACGTTGGCCGCGCCATTCCGTTTACTGACTGTGGGCCGAGCCTCGCAGAGCGCGCGCGTGAGCCATCCTCGCGGCGACCTCGACGACGTCACCCTCGCGCGCGGGGATAGGCGGTTCAAGCGGGCTTTGGGCTGATAACTTCGTCTCCGTCAACTCGCCACCCGGGTGACCTCCCGGGCCCTGCGGGTCCTGCCGGAGCCCAACGGACTCGCGGCTAATCCTGCGTCGAGGGTAGATCGCGCGCCTGCACCTCACAGTGCGTGCCGAGCGGCTCCGTTTGTTACCCGGTTGCTACCCACCCCCGAAAAGGGGGCGCGCACCGCGGACCAGGCGTGAAGCCGTTGGAAAGGATCCGCGCGGACTTAACTCGGTCGGGGCGAGAGGATTTGAACCTCCGACATTCTGCTCCCAAAGCAGACGCGCTACCAGGCTGCGCCACGCCCCGTGGGGCTGAATATACACGACCCGCCCGCCGCGCTACTGCCCGCGATAGAGGTCGGGGAAGAGCTTCTGCAGATGGGCCACCTTCGGGGCGTCGTTGAAGACGATGTAGGGGTTGTCGGGGTGGAGGGTGGCGTAGTTCTGGTGGTAGGCCTCGGCCGGGTAGAAGGCCTTGAGGGGGACGATCTCGGTGACGATGCGGTCGGGGAAGGCCTTGGCGCGACCGAGCTGGGCGACGTAGGCGTCGGTGACGCGCTTCTGGTCGGCGTCGGTGTAGAAGACGGCCGACCGGTACTGCGTCCCCTCGTCGGCCCCCTGGTGATTCAGCTCGGTCGGATCGTGCGCGACGGAGAAGAAGACCTTCAGGAGCTGGCCGTACGTCACCTGCGACGGGTCGAAGGTGACCCGCACCGATTCGGCGTGGCCGGTGTCGCCGCCGCTGACCAGCTCGTACTTGGCCTTGTCGGCCGAGCCGCCGGCGTAGCCCGACGTCGCCTCGGTGACGCCCTTGACGTGCTGGAAGACGGCCTGGATCCCCCAGAAGCAGCCGCCCGCGAAGACGACCGTCGACTTGCCGGGCTTCGCCGCGCGCGCGACGTCGACGGCCGGGGACGGCAGCGTGACGGCGTCGTGGGCGCCGGCGCTGGCGCGCGAGCAGGTAGAGCCCGGCCGTCAGCAGACGCAACCGCCGCCGCCGTCGTAGCCCGAGCGTACGCATCAGCTTGTTGGTCGCGTCGTCATGCAGAGCCTCCTTGAAGCATACGACGCGGCGGCCGGGCGGTTACGCGCGGGAGCGAGCTACACGCCGCCGTACCACTCGTAGCCCTGGTCGCTCCAGTAGCCGCCGTTCTTCTCGGGAAGGAAGAGGATGCGCGTCAGGTACTTGGTGTTCTTGTAGCCGAGCTTGACCGGTGAGTAGACGCGCGCCGGGGCGCCGAAGGCCGGGCCGAGCGGCGCGCCGTCCTGGCCGTAGACGATCAGCGTCTGCGGGTGCAGCGCGCTCGCGAGGTCCCAGCTCTCGTGATAGTCGTCGTCGAAGGACTGGAAGTCGACGTAGCGCGCGTCGGGCGAGAGGCCCACGCGGCGCGCCAGCTCGCTGAGCCGCACGCCCGTGCGGACCGAGACGGCCGACCACCCCTCGACGCAGAAGTGCTCGAGGCGCAGCTCCGTGCGGGGCAGCGCCATGAGCTCGGCGAGCGTGAGACGCATCGGGTGCGCCACGGCGCCGCCGATCTCCAGCTGCCAGACGGCCGCGCTCCTTCTCGTCCCAGACCGGGACCGACGCGGCGATGAAGTACGAGGGGAAACGCGCGCCCGCCAGCTGCGCGCTCGACGGCGCGACGTTCATGGCGGTGTGGCGGAAGAGCGCCCGCTCGAGTCTTTCGTTGAAGCGCTCGGAGGCGGCGCAGGAGGCCTGCGGCGCTCTTCGGGCCCTTCGAATCGCAGCCGGCGAGCGCGAGCGCGGTCAGCGCGCCGGCGCCGGTGAGCAGGCTGGCGCCGAGGAAGGCGCGGCGGTCGATCCCCAGCTTCTCGGCCGCGTGGCGCGGCGGCAACCAGAGCTTGCTCACGGCCCGCTCACGACGTCTTGGGTGGCTCGGTGACCGGCGGCGCGGGCGGCTTGGGCGGCGCGGGCGGATCCCCGGCTGGCGGTTCGGGTTGCGACGGCGCGCCGGGGGCCTTCGGCGGCGGCGGGTCGCCGGTCGGCGGCTCCGGTTTTTGTGGCTCCGTCACCGGTGGTTTCTCCGCCGGCGGATCGAATCGGAGGCGGCGGCTCCGACGCCGGTGCCGCGCTCGCCTCGACCGACGTCGCCGACCCGACGCGCGGCCGCGCCCGCAGGTTCACGAACGGGCGCGCGTTGCGGGCCTCCGGCGACTTCGACTCGTCGTAGCCGCCTGTGATGATGGCGCGCAGCGCGTAGGGATCGACCGCGAACACCATGAAGACATGACCGAGCGTGAGCGCCACGAGCGCCAGCATCGCCAGGAAGTGCCAGTAGCGCGCCCAGACGTAGCCGCCGAGGAGGTGCGTGAGCGGGCGCCAGCTGCACCGGCTTCCAGATCGCGACGCCCGAGATGACCGCCGCGGCGGCCACCCAGGGGAGCGCAAAATAGACGGTGCGCTGAAGCGCGTTGTGCTTCCCCTGGCGCGGGTGGACCTTTCGCCGCCCGAGGTAGAACTTCACCATCTCCAGCGAGTCGCGCCCGACGCCCCGCCGCGGGACGAGATCGCGCCACTCGCCGTGCAGGTAGATGAAGCCGAGATAGACGAGGCCGTTCGCCACCAGCACCCACATCGCCGCGAAGTGCCAGTGGCGCGCGCCGGCCAGCCAGCCACCGAACGTCAGCCAGGCGGGGATCGGATCGCCTTCGAACGGGTAGCAGCAGAACGACTCCCCTTTTCGCGCGAACGCCGGGTAGGCGTTGAAGATGCGCAGGCCGCTGCCGATCATGATCGTCAGCGCCAGCGCGTTCACCCAGTGGGTGGCGCGGACGATCCAGTGGTGGCGCGTCGTGAGCACGTGCATGGGCGCAGGCCGGAGTCATCGGGGACCGTGAGGCCCCCGACGAGATCGGCAGAGGGCGTGCGCTACTCCCCCTTCTTCATGTCGCCCATGTCGCCCGAGCCGCCCGTGCCCCCCTTCTTCGACTTCTTCTTGCCCTTCTTCGCCTCGCCCGAGCCGCCCGTCCCCTCGGCGTGGGCAATCGTCCACGAGGTCGGCAGCAGCACCGCGAGCATGAAGAACAACGCGCGAATGAATTTCATGTCCGTCTCCTTTGTTTCGTTTGTGACAACGCGCTCCGTCGGGAACGCGCCGCAAATATGAATCAACGGAGGTCGATGTCGTAGGGGAGGCGCGCCGCAAATCCGGCCCCCTTACCTTGAACCAGGAACGGCGCGAGCAGCCGCAACGCCGCGCGCGCGTCGTCGGTCAGCAGGCTCGCCGGTTGCGACGCCCTCGGCTCGCCCGGCGCGTCTTCTTCTTGCGGCGACTGCTCGTCCGGTTCGGCGGCCGCGCCGACCGCCGCGCCCTCGCCCGAAGGCTGTCGATTGACAGGCTGTCGCGCGACCCACCGGCGCGCACCGACGCCGCACCCGCCAACCGGCGCAGGAGGCCCCGGTCCTCGACCGGCAGCAGCGCCAGGTCCGGCAGCTGGTCGCGCCCGACCGGAACGCCGCCGAGGCGCGCCGCCTCGTCGACCGCCGCCGAGACGCCGCCCAGCCGGTCGACCAGCCGCAACCCCAGCGCCTGGGCGCCGGTCCAGACGTGCCCGCGGCCGAGCTCGTCGACCCGCGCCGCGGTGAGCCCGCGCGTGCGGCGCCCGTCGGCCACCGTCGCCACGAACAGCTGATAGAGGTGCTGGATCTGCTGCTCGGCCAGCGCGCGCTCCGCCTCGGTCCACGGACGGTAAGGCGACAGGAAGTCGGCGTGCGTCCCGCGCCGGTAGCTCTCGACGTTGATCCCCAGCGTGGCGAGCAGCTTTTGCGCGTCGACCTTGTAGCCGAAGACACCGATCGAACCGGTCGTCGTCGAGGGCTCCGCGTAGATGACGTCGGCCGGCGCGGCGATGTAGTAGCCGCCCGAGGCGGCCAAATCGCCCATCGAGACGACAATCGGCTTGCCGGCCGCGCGCACCTTCTTGATCTCGCGCGCCAGGACGTCCGAGGCGAAGGCCGAGCCGCCCGGGCTGTTCACCCGCAGGACGACCGCGGCGATGGTCGGGTCGCGGCGGCACTGCTCGAGCGCCACCCCCAGCGTATCGGAGCCGGCGAAGGCGCCGAGGCCGAACGGCAGCTCGGTGTTCGGGCCGTCGACCATCGTGCCGTCGACGAACAGCACGGCGACGCGGCGGCTCGGCCAGGCGGCCGGAGCCGGCGGCGACGGATCCGGATCGCGCAGCCTGAGGTTGGCGCGGCCGAGCGCGTGCTGGACGAACGGCTCCAGATCCCCTTCGGCGGCGAGGGCGTCGGCGAGCCCCGCCAGGTTGGCGTCGCCCGGCGTGAAGATCCCGCGGTCGACGAGCCCGCGGACGATCGCCGCGTCCATCGGGTGGCCGGCGCGGGTGCGATCGGCGGCGATGGCGGAGGTCACCCGCCCGTAGACGTCGTCGAGCAGCTGGTTCTTGTTCTCGCGCACGGCCGGCGACTGCTCCGTCATCACGAACGGCTCCATCGCCCCCTTGAACGCGCCGACGCGCACCAGCTCCAGGTGGACGCCGAGGCGGTCCATGGTGCCCTTGTAAAAGGAGACGTTGGTGGCGACGCCGGTCACCGACAGCTCGCCCGCGGGGTGAACGAGGACGACGTCGCAGGCGGCGGCCAGGTAGTACTCGCGGGTTCCCGGGAAGGTCAGGTACCCGAACGTTCGCTTGCCGTGCGCGCGCAAGAGCGCCACCAGGTCGCGCAGCTCCTCGATGCGGGCGTAGCCGAGGTTGACCCCTTCGATCTTGAACAGCACGCCGGCCACGGCCGGATCGACCGCCAGCGCCCGCAGCCGGCGGACCACCTGGAAGAAGTGGCGATCGTCGTCGATCCCCTCGAGGCGGACGCGCGCGACATAGGCCGGCGCCGCCAGCGGCGGACGCCGCTCGCCGTCGACGTGGATGCGCCCCGCGATCCCGGCGCCGCTGGAACCGGTGGCGGGGATGAAGATCGGGACGCCCACCACGCCACCCAGGTGGTCGAAGTCGATCGCCATCCCGAACGCCAGCCGCGTGTCGCTGCCGTCCCCGAAGGTCGCGCCCGTCCCCCGCGGGACGTTCTCCCCCTCGCCGTAGAGACGAAGGCCGTCGAGCAGCGTGACGGAGACCCGGGCGCGCGGCACCAGACGATCCCAGTCGTCGGCGTTGGCGTGCGCGGCGCCGAGCGCCACCTCCAGCCGCGCGGTGCCGAGCGGGCGAAGCAGCAGCTCCGCCGTCCAGAGCCGCGGCAGCGTCGCGCCGAAGGCGTTCGGATGCGGCTCGGCGACGTCCTCGACCGTCGCCCCGAAAGCGACGTAGCGGCCCACCCGCGCCGAGAAGCCGAAGTCGAAGGTGTCGGCGCCGGCGAAGGAGCCGTCCCAGAGGTGCGCCCAGGAGACGCCGAGGGAGGCGTTGCGCAGGAAGTGCAAGGCGTAGGCGAGCTGCAGCGTCGTGTGCGCGTCGATCCCCACAGCGCTGGCGCCGATGACCCGCGAGAGGCCGAGGCCGAGCGAGCTGCGCAGGAAGATCGGCAAGCCCAGGTAGGCGCCGAGGCCCCGGCGCGGGATGACGGCCGGGTCGGAGGCGTCGGCGCCCACCAGCTCCAGGCCGGCCGCCGGGAGAAATCCGAGCGCGCCCGGGTTCAGCTGGACGGCGGTGGCGTCAGCGTCGCCGGCGCGCGCGCCGTCCGTGATGTAGGGGCCGCGGGTCGGCCGCAGCTCGGGATCGCTGGCCTGGGCCCGCGCCGGCCGCGCCGCCAGCAGCGGCAACGCCAAAAACGCCGCCAACGCGACCAACGCCGCTCGCGGCGTGACGACTCGACCACCGACGCCATGTCTCGAACGCATCGCCGCCCGCGGAGTATAGTGCCGAACAGGACGATCGCGCAGATGGACGCAGACGCAACCAAGAGCTGGGATCGGCCCCCTTCGGACATCGCGCTGCCGGAGCTGTTCGAAGCGTGGCTGCCGGGGGCGTTCGCGTCGACCCGTCAGCGCGCGCCGGCGGGGACGCCGCTTCTGCGGGTCAGCGTCTCGGGCACCGGGGGCGGCGCCTGGGAGCTGGCGCTCGAGGGCGATCGGCTGCGGGTGGAGCCGCCCGGACGCGCGCCGCCCGACATCTGGATCCGCATCTCGCTCGCCGATCTGCGCCTGGTGCTCGGCGCCGCCGATCCCGACCTGCCGCCGATCGTCTCGGCCGACTGGTCGGCGCACCACTTCCTGAACGTCAATCCAGCCGACATCGACCTGGTGAAGCAGATCTCCGGTCGTCTGTTGCTGGAGATCGAGGGGCGGCGGCGGCGGCGGTTCGCGCTCGACCTCGGGTTCGGCAAGGCGGGGGTCAGCGCCGGGCAGCCGCGCACGACGGTGCGCCTCGACGCCGCCACGTTCGAGGGGCTGCGCACAGGCGCGCTCCCGCCGATGCAGCCGCTCCTCGACGGGCGGATCAAGCTCGAGGGCGATCGCGCGCTGGCGATGCAGCTAATGCTGCTGGTCGGGAGCCGGCTCGGCCGGCGCTGACGGGTCCGCCTTCTCCGACGCGCCCTTGTCCTGGGCTTTGTCGTCCCGCTCCTCCGACTTGGCGGCCGGACGCTCCCGCTCGGGCGCTTCGCCCGACGGCTGAGGAGCCGGCTGCTCCGACGGTGGCGGCGGGGCTTCGGCCGGCGCCACCGTCGGCGCCTCGGCCGGCGGCGGCGCGGAGGTCGTCGTCGAGCTCGCCGAGCGGTGCGCGTGCGCGGTGTGCTCTCGCTTGCTGTCGGCGGCCAGCGCGTGCCGCGCGGCGCTGAGGCCGTGGGTGAAGGTCGGATCATCGGGGCGCGTCGCCAGCGCCTTTTCGTACTCGGTGACGGCCTCGCCGTCCTCGCGCAGCGCATGGAGGCACTCGGCCAGGAGCGCGTGCGCCTCGGCGTTGCCGCCCGAAAACGCCACCACCTCGCGCGCCCAGCGCACCGCCTCGGTGTCCTTGTTGGCCGACAGCGCCGACTGCGCGCGCGTCCGCAGCGCGGCCACGAGCTCCGCCTCGCCGCCGCCGTGGGCGTCGAGCGCCAGCGCGGTCCGGTAGTGGGCGACGCCGGCCTCGATCTCGCCGCGATCGAGCTCCTCCTCGGCCGCCTTGACGAGCAGCCCCTTGGCGCGCGTCGCCAGGGTATCCGCGATGGCCGTCCCACCGTCGGCGCGCAGGCGCCCGAGCTCCGCTTGCAGCGCGGGGAGCTGCGCGAACCCGAACCCGCTCCCGCTCCCCAACATGCGCTCGACGTCGGCCACCCCGCCGCGCAGGCGCTGCGCGCGGCGATCGGCGTCGCTCGGCGGCGCAGGAGCCGCGGAGGGAATGACGGTGGCGGGCGGCGCGGCGGCCGTCTGCGCGTGGGCGTTCCAGGGGAGCCGGCGGTAGATCGTCACCGCCGCGACGCCGACCAGCGCCAGCGCCGCGAACGTCCCCGCGTAGCGCCAGCCGCCGCGCGAATCGCGGGTCGCGCCGGGGGCGGGGGCGCCGGAGACGCCGGCGTCGCTGCTGCCCCGGCCGCCGCGCTCCTCCTCCCAGGCGGGGGGCGGCACCGGCGAAGGCGCTCGACGTACGACCGCCGGCGGCCCGTCGGCGCGCGGGTGCGTCCCGCCGGGCGCCTCGTCCGAGTACGAGACCTCCGGCACGACGCCGCGCTCCTGATCGTGCAGGCCCAGCATCTCGGAGACGGCGCGCGAGCGCCCGAACAGCGACTTCACCAGGTCGTATTCGAACTGCGCCATGCTCTGGTAGCGGTGCGCCGGATCGGCCTCCAGGGCGCGGACCACGATGCGGTCCAGCTCCTCGGGGATGTCGGCCTTGATCCCGCGCGGCGGGATCAGCTCCTTGTCGCGCGACAGCTGCGGCGGGGAGCCGGAGGTCATTTCGTAAATGAGGGCGCCCACTGAATAGATGTCGCTGCGCTGATCGACCGCGCCCCCCTCCGCCTGCTCGGGCGCCATGTACTCCGGCGTCCCCATCGCCACGCCGGGGTTGGTCAGGCGCCGCGCGCGCCCCATGCTGCGGGCGATGCCGAAGTCGAGCACCTTGACGAAGTCGGCCTGCCCGTCGCGGGCGACCAGGAAGATGTTCTCCGGCTTGAGATCGCGGTGGATGACGCCGGCGGCGTGCGCCGCGGCCAGCGCGCGGCAGATCTGGGTGGCGATCTTGCAAGCGCGCTCGGGGGCCAGCCGCCGCTCGTGCGACAGCACGTCGGCGAGATCGATCCCGTCGAGGTGCTCCATCACGAAGTAGGCGCAGCCGTCCTCGGTCTCGCCGAAGTCGGTCACGTCGATGATGTGCGGGTGGCCGATGCGCGACGCCGCGCGCGCCTCACGCCTGAATCTTTCGACCAGATCCTGCTGCGTCGAGTAGGCGGGGTGCAGGATCTTGATCGCCACGTCCTTGCCGATCTCGACGTGCTCGCCCGCGTAGACGGTCCCCATCCCCCCTTCGCCGATCTTGCGGATCACCCGGTAGCGGCTGTCGATCACCCGCCCGGTGAAGTCGACCCCCATCGAATCGTCTTCCTTGGGGAACTGGAGCTTGGTGCTGCCCGACTCGAGCAGCGACAGCGGCACCGGCATGCGCGCCGACTGACGCGGGGCCGGGGCCGGCAGCAGCGCCGCGCTCTCGGCCAAGAGCTTGTCGCGCTCGGCCCGCTCCTCCTTCGCCACCGTGTCGTAGAGGCCGCGCAAGAAGTCGGCGGTCCGCTCGGCGTCGGCGCGCGGCGAGATCTGCGTGATGATGTCGGAGAGCGCCTTGCGCAGCTCCTCGGCGGATTGAAAGCGCTGCTCGCGGTCCGGGGCCAGCGCCCGCATGAGGAGCGCGTCGAGGTTCGGCGTGATCCAGGGGGCCTTCGACGACGGCGGCTGCGCGCGCGGGTGGCGCACCAGCGACATCGCCGTCGCCGGGTCGAGGTTGGCGAGCTGCAGGTACTGGTTCCCGGTCACCAGCTCCCACAGGACAATCCCCAGGCTGTAGATGTCGGTGCTCGCGTCGGCGATCTCGCCGCGGGCCTGCTCGGGCGACAGGTACGACGCGCGGCCGAACACCACGCCGGGGGCGGTGTTCTCCTGCTTGAGCACGCTGCGCGCCAGGCCGAAGTCGGTCAGCTTCACCTCGCCGAAGTAGCTGATGAGGATGTTGGGGGGCGCCACGTCGCGGTGGACCAGGCGCAGGTCGGCGTGCGAGTGGACGTAGGCCAGCGCGCGGGCGATCTCGCGCGCCACGTGCAGCGCGACGTCGAGCGGAATGCGCGTGCGGGTGCGGACGCAGCGGTTCCAGATCTCGCGCAGGTCCTTCCCCTCGACCAGCTCCATCGCGATGAAGAACTCGCCGTCGACCTCGCCGGCGTCGAAGGTGGGGACCAGGTTGGCGTGCGAGAGGCGCAGCACCACCTTGGCCTCGTCGAGAAAGCGGTTGGACTTGGCGCGATCGTTCTTCTCGGCGAGCACCTTCTTGACGACGCAGAACTTCTGAAAGCCCGGCTCGCCGG
The DNA here is from genome assembly GCA_963819375.1 of uncultured Pseudomonadota bacterium. Taxonomy (GTDB): domain Bacteria; phylum Myxococcota_A; class Polyangia; order Fen-1088; family Fen-1088; genus JADGRB01. The sequence goes on from CAWFVU010000005.1 coordinate 14,523, forward strand.
CGGCCGCGAGAAAGATCGCACCCATCCCGCCGCGCGCCATCGGCTTGAGCAGCACGTACTTTCCGAATTTGAGCGGGTAAGTTTCCGCCATTGTCCGCTTGAGGCTCGCGATCGTAGGACATTCGCCGCCCGGACGCGAGCGGCGACCACCTAATCGCTCGAAGCACCGCCAAATGATCGGTCAAACGAGCGGTCAGACGCCCACCTGGTTGAGCTGACCGTCATTCACCAATCTCCAGAGCCCGATCGCGGGCGCCGGCCCGCAACAGCGTGAGCGCCGCCGGCGGCGCGACCACGGAACGGTCCAGCGCCGCGCGCAGCCGGCTGACCGCGTCGTCTCGTTGGGCGAGATTGGCCGAGGGATCGTAGTCGGCCGCGAACCCGGTGCCCGGGGGCGCGTCGGGAGCGACCAGGCGGCGCACGCTCCGCCAGGCGAGGTGCCGCACCGCCGGATAACGGTCCTGCGCCATGACGTCGAGCAGCGCCCCGACGCGGCGCGCCCGGGCCTCCCCGTCGGTGACGGGAGCCCGGCCGAGCGCGTCGGCCGCCGCGGCGCGCGCCACCGGCGGCCCGCCGAACAGCGCCTCCAGCGGCGAGGTCCCCGCCGGAACCCGCGCACCCGGCGAGAAGCGCGCCCCACCCCAGAGCCTGCGCGCGGCCGCCTCGGCCCAGGCGACCGTACGTTCGACGTGACAGCTCGTGCAGGCGTCGGGGCGGCCGGCGGCGGCGGCCCGGGCCGGGTCGGGGACCTCGATCCGGTGGCTGCGGTGCACGTCGAGCACGCCGTACACGATCCGGGGCATGTGGCAGGAGACGCACCGTCCGCCGGCCCCTTCGCCCGCCGGATCGTGGTGCGCGTGGAGACGCGCCGCCTCGGGCGTCGCCAGCGCCGTGTGGCAGCCGGTGCACATGGCGTTCGACGATTCCCGTGCCCCCGAAGCGGGCCCGGATCTGCCCGCGTGGATCGCCCTCGTGCATGCCGTGACAGCTGGTGCAGGTCAGCGGCCCCCGCATGGTGCAGGGGGATTGCAGGAGGCCCTGGTACTCGTACGCGGTGAGGCGCGGCGTGCCGTCGTCCCAGAAGCGCTCTGAGAAAGCCTGCCCATCGCCCCGCAGGGGCGTGTCGCGCCAGAGCGGCGCGCTCTCGATCGCCAGATCGTCGCCGGGGACGAACGGATCGCCGTGCTCGAGCAGCGGCTCGATCTGGTCGGCGATCCGCTGGCCGTGGCAGCGGCCGCAGAGATCGGCGGCGCGCGCCGGCGTCAGGCGCGACGGGTTCACGATGGTCGGGTCGGCGCCGCCGCTCGACTCCAGCGCCCAGCGGCGCAGCGGATTGCCGTTGCGGGCGGCGTGCTCGGCGCCGGGGCCGTGGCAGGCCTCGCAGGCGACGCCCAGCTCGGCGACGCTGGTGGCGAAGCGCCCGCTGCCGGGATCGCGCGCCGGGTTGGGCGCGACGTTGTGGCAAAAGACGCAGTTGTCGTTCCAGCGCGTGACGTGCCGATCGAAGTCGCCCCCGCCGAAGACGGGCTGGCCGACGGTCCGCCCGGGCGGGCTGCCCACGGGATCGCCGGAAGGATCGGAGAACAGAAACGCGCCGGTCATGGGAAACCAGCGCCGCTCCTCGACCTGCCAGGCGACGGGCAGCCGCCAGTAGGTGTCTCCGTCGCGGGCCAGGTATTGCTGGTAGCGGCGTGAGCCGACGGTGCGGACGACGTCGACCGTCCGGGGCGGCGCCCCGCCCGAGGTGAACGTCATCTGATACGCGCCTCGCGCGTCGCGCTCCATCCGCGCGGTGACGCCCCCCTGCCGCAGGGTCGCGCCCGAGAAATCGCCGCGGACACTGTCGGGGGTCGCTTCCGCCGTCATGCTTCGATGAAACGTCCGGTGCCAGCTGGTGTAGTGCTCTTCGTGGCAGCCCCGGCAGGCGGCCGAGCCGACGTAGCCGCCGCCGTGCAGATCGCGCGGGCGCGCCAGATCGGCCGAGAGGACCCGCCGCTCCAGCCGGAGGCCGACCGCCACGGCGCCGACGAGAACCGCCGCCAGCGAAGCGAGGAGGCGTGCGCGGCGCGACACGCGGCCATCTTAACTGTCAATCGACGCTGCGCGGGCGCAACGTTGCGCTCACATCCGCTTGGATGCGGCGTCGAGGCCCGTCTTGGCGCTCACGTTCTTGGGGTCGAGCTTCAGCGCCTCGCCGTAGGCCTTGGCGGCGTCCTTGTACTGGTTCAGCCGGAAGAAGGCGTCGCCGAGCAGGACCCGGGCGCGGACGCCGCCGCCCCGGTCGACCGCCTGCGAGGCAGAGCGCACGACGTCGCTGTAGTTCTTCTCCTGGAACGAGATCTCCGCCAGGCCGACCAGCGCCTGACCGCGGTCGCGCTTGGACTTGGCCACCTTCTCGAACAGGGTGCGGGCCTCGGCGAAGCGCTCGGCGTGCAACAGCCGCTGGCCTTCCTCGAGCAGATGCTTGTTGTCCGCCGCGGCGCCGGCGTGCGACGCGCTCTTGGTCTTCGCCGCGGCGTCGGCGTCGTCGGCGCCCTCGTCCTTCGCGGCCACTGCGTTCTCTTCCGCTTCGGCGGCGGCCGCCTTTTCAGCCGCCGCCGTCGCCGCGGCCTCCGCCTCGGCCTTTTGGGCCGCCGCCTGCGCCAGCGCGGCCGCCTGCGCCTTCTGCACCGCCTCCGCCTTCGCCGCGGCCTCCGCCTGCGCCACCTTCTCCGCGGCGGCCGCGGCGGCCGCCGCCTCGCGGGCGTGGCGCGCGTGGATCGTCGAGCTGGCGACCAGGTAGATCACGAACGCCACCAGGAGGCCGCCCGCGCCGAACAGGACCGGCTTGCGCTTGAAGATGGCGATCCGCTGGAAGAGGCCGCTGGCTTGCGCCGCCCCGCCGCGCAGCGCACCGAGCACGCCGGCCTTGGGAATCTTGTCCGACTCGACCGGCGCGATGTAGCCGAAGCCGGGGAACAGCGTCGTCGCCAGGCTGGTCAGCTCGCGCCCGAACTCGTCCATCGAACGCTGCCGATCGTCCGGCTCCCGGGCCAGCGAGCGCATGACGATCGCGTCCAGCTCGGGCGGGACGTCGTCGCGCATCCCGAGCAGCGGCGCCGGCATGGTGGTCGCCTTCTTGTGGAGAATCTCCATGAAGTTCTGCCCTTCGTAGGGCGCCTTCCCGGAGAGCATCTCGTAGACCAGGCCGCCGACGGCGTAGACGTCGGAGCGGGGATCGGCCGGCCGCCCGGCCGCCTGCTCGGGCGCCATGTACTCGGGCGTCCCCATCGTCATTCCGGGGCTGGTGAGGCGTCGGCGCAGATCGCCGTTGGTGTCCTTCTCGTTCTCGAGATCGGTGTCCTTGCCGCTCTTGGCGATGCCGAAGTCGAGCACCTTGACGAAGTCCTTCTGGCCGTCGCGGGTCAGGATGAGGACGTTCTCCGGCTTGATGTCGCGGTGGATGACGTTCACCTCGTGCGCCGCCTGGATGGCGCGCGGAGATCTGCGCGCCGATGTGCAGGGCGCGCGCGACGTCCAGCTTCCCCTCGCGGTAGATGAGCTCGCCGAGCTCGATCCCCTCGAGGTACTCCATCACGAAGAAGAACGCCCCATCGGGGGTGGTCCCGGAATCGGTGACGTCGACGACGTTGGGGTGCGAGATCTTCGAGGCGGCGCGCGCCTCGCGCCGCAGGCGCTCGACGAGATCGGGCGTCTGGCTGTAGGCCGGGTGCAAGATCTTGAGCGCGACGCGCCGGCCGATGTCGATGTGCTCGGCCTCGAACACCCTCCCCATCCCCCCCTCGCCGATGAGGCGCCGCACGTAGTAGCGGCCGCCGATCACGTTCCCCACCACCGTCACCGAGCCCGAAGCGGAGTTCGAATCGCCCGAGCTCGAGTCGGCGGAATTCGAGTCGGTGGAGGGTTCCTGATCCGGAATGGTCAGCCGCTTGTCGCGCAGCCGCCCGGCCTGGATGGGGATCGAGAGCACCGTCTCGCGCTGCGGTCGCTCGGACTTGTCGTCGTTCCTCGCGTCGGACCTGTCTTCGGATCTGTCTTCGGCAGACCTGTCTTCGGACCTCGCGTCGCTCTTCGCGCTGGTCTTCGCGTCGTGGCCGATCGCCTGGGTCTTCCCGGTCGTCGGCAGCGGCGGCGGGACGGCGTTCTTGCTGGTGTACCACTCGCGCGCCTTGACGATCAGCTGCTCGCGCTCCGCCCGCTCGGCGGCGATGTCCTCGTCGTAGAGCTCGGAGAGAAACTTCGCCACCCGCGTGGCGTCCATCCCGGGCGACGTCTGCGCCAGAAACTTCGCCAGGTCGTGGCGCAGCTCCTCACAGTTCACGTAGCGCTCCTTGAGATCGGGCGCCAGCGCCTTCAAGGTGATGCGATCAAGCTCGGCCGGCACGCGCCCGGCGCGCTTGGAGGGCGCCACCAGTTCCGGGTTCCGCACGCGCCGCAGGAGCTCCTCGGAGGTGTGCTGATCCTTGGCCGCGCCCGGCGTGCGCCCCGACGGAAAGAGCTGCCGGCCGGTGAGCAGCTCCCAGAGAATGATACCGGTGGCGTAGAGATCGGTGCGGCCGTCGATCTTCTCGCCGCGCGCCTGCTCGGGCGACATGTAGCTGACCTTGCCGTAGATGATCCCGGGGGCGGTCTTCTCGATCTTCAGGGTGGACGAGGCCAGCCCGAAGTCGGTCAGCCGCACCTCGCCGCTGTACGAGAGCAGCACGTTCGGCGGCGAGACGTCCCGGTGCACCAGCTTGATGTCGCCGAAGTTGTGCGCGTAGAAGAGGCCGCGCGCCATCTCGCGCGCCAGGTGGGCGGCGACGTCGACGGGAAAGGCGATCCCCTTCTTGGCGCAGCGGTTCCAGGTGGCGCGGAGATCGCGCCCCTCGACGTAGTCCATCGCCAGGTAGATCTCGCCGCCGGCCTGGCCCGAGTCGAACACCGGGACCAGGTTCCCGTGCGAGAGGCGCACCACCACCTTGGCCTCGTCACGGAATCGTTGCAGATACTCTTTGTCCGCCAGGTGAGGCAGGACGGTCTTGATGACGCAGAGCTTGGAGCTGTCCTTCGGCCCCGACAGCGCCAGGTAAAGCGCGCCCATCCCGCCGCGGGCGAGCGGCTTGAGGAGGACGTACTGACCGAACCGGCGCGGGAATTCGTTCATTTCGCGAGCGCGCGTCGCCGGAAGCGCCGGCGGAGCTGAACCCCCGCGGGGCGCCGCCCGTTGGGCGTCTTCTTGGGTGGGCGATCTTATCAGGTCGAAGCTCCTGGCATAACTTTCGCGCTTCGTACCCCGGGCAGGAAAATTGCGCGGGTGTACCGGCTGGTAATCGACGAGACACCAATACTTCTAAAGGACCGATTTCTCACATGTGGTCAGATGCCGTACCCGTCGCTCCCCTGATGCGGGTCGCGCCGAAAAAGGCGAAGATGATCCCGATGCTGAGCTGGAAGTCGGTCGTGGGTGCGTTGTCGCTCTGTGCCTTGGTGCTCGGGTGCGGCTCGAGCGGGGGTGGCGGCACGGGCGGCGGCTCGGGCGGAGCGGGCGCGGGCGGCCAGGGTGGCGGCGTCACGCTGACCACGACGGAGACCATCACGATCGACCCGAAGACCGGAGCCGGAAACTGCCTGACCGGCACGCTCCAGCTCGATTCTCAAGGTCAGCCGAACTGCACGGTCACGGCGCATGTCGGGGACGGCGGGATCAACAGCGCGACCTACGGGAACTGCACCGAGAACAACCTCACGGTCCCCTGCTGGGCTCTCGCGGCGGGGGGCACATCCTGCCAGGGCCAGTCGCTGATGGTCGCCGCAGACCCCAACGCGCTGTACGCGTCGCTCACCGTGAGCTGCCAGGTCTGCGAGGCGACCGCCGGCGCGAACGGTTGCCCGTGCGTGCAAACGACCGGCGCGATCAACGGCCCGACCTGCATCCACTGATCATCGAGTTTGAATGCCGATGTCGACGGAGAAAAGGATCGCAGCCTTGGCAGCGCTGGCGCTCGGCACCGTGGTGGTCGGGTGCGGCTCGAGCGGAAATCAAATCGTTGGGACTGGGGGTAAGGGTGGCGCGGGCGGCCAGGGGGGCGGGAGCTCGCAGACCACGACCGAGACCATCACGATCGCCGAGACGGGCAATCCGAAGGTCGACATCTTGTTCGTGCTCGACAACGGAGCGTCGACGACCGAGATGCAGGGGAAGCTCTACGACCAGATGCCACTGTTCCTGAACGTGCTCGAGGCCCTGCCGACGCCGCCGGATCTCCACGTCGCCGTGGCGACCACCGACATGGGCGCGCCGAGCGACGTGATGGCCCAGCTCATGACCACGGCGCAGGGGGACAACGGCGCCTTTCAGAGCGCGCCGAGAGGGATGTGCACCAGCACGACCCTCATGAACGGCGCCACGTACCTCGCCGACGACGGAAACGGAACGGCGAACTTCACCGCCCCGATGGCGACCGTTCTTCAGTGCATCTCCCTGGTCGGCCACTCCGCATCCGGCTTCCCCCAACCGCTCGCGGCCGCCGCGCACGCGCTCGGCGCGGACAACGTCGTGCAGGGCGTGCCGACCCCTCCCTCGACGAACGTCGGGTTTTTGCGACCGGACGCCTATCTGGCCATCATTTTCCTCGTCGACCAGGACGACTGCTCGGTCCCCGCCGGTACAAAGCTCTTCTCGCTCAACGGCGGGGCGCAGAACCTGACCAACCCGCTTGGACCTATCGGGCTCTACCGTTGCACTCAGTTCGGGCACCTTTGCAAGGACCCGGCTTCGAGCAATCCGCAGGCGCTCATCATGCCGCCGCTCACGCCGCCGTCTGACGCCCAGGGCACGCCCTCGATGCCCACGCTCGATCTGACCGACTGCCAGGACAACGACCAGGGGACGGGCCTGCTGATCCCGGTCAGCACGTTCGTCGCGGAGATCAAGGCGCTCAAGGCCGATCCCGATCATCAGATCATCGTCTCCTCGATCTCGGCGCCGCCGACGCCCTACACCGTCGCCTGGGTCCCGGCAGAGGGCGGACAGAACACGCAGCCGGGAGAGCTGTGGCCCGAGATCGAGCATTCCTGCGGCGCGAGAGGAGGCGACGACGTCAATCCCGAAGCGATCATGAACCCGACAGACGGCAGCGCCGGCGATCCCGGTGTGCGGCTCGCGGCGTTCGTGAACGGCTTCGCAGACAGCGTGCTCGCCTCGATCTGCGACCCGAGCTACGCCTCGGCCGCGCAGGTGATCGCCACGAAGGTCGGCCAGCTGCCCAGCAACGGGGGCTGCCTCACCGGCCGGATTCAGACCGCCGTCACTGGAGAGCCGAACTGCACGGTGGTCGTCCAGGTTCCGAGCGCGAGCGGCGCGACCAAGAGCGTGCCTTACGCCAGCTGCCAAGCGAACGGCGGCACGGCCCCCTGCTGGACGCTGGTCACGGGCGGCATGAACTGCACGGGCCAGACGGTTACCCTGACCGAGGCGCCGAGCGCGCCGAGCGCGTCGATCACCGTCACCTGTCAGGTCTGTCAGCCTGGCGCGACCGTACCGGGCTGCTGACGAGACGCCATGCTGACGGGAACACCGCTCACGATCCTGAAAGCTCTGGCGCTCGGCGCGCTCGTGCTCGGGTGCGGCTCGAGCGGAAATCAGCTCACCGGGACGGGTGGCAGGAGCGGAACAGGCGGCCAGGGCGGAAGCTCGCAGACCATGACCGAGACCGTCACGCTCGTCCAGAAGGGCAACCCCAAGGTCGACATCTTGTTCGTCCTCGACGACTGGGCCTCGACGAGCGAGATCCAGTCCAAGCTCTACGACCAGATGCCGCTGTTCCTGAACGTGCTCAAGTCCTTGCCGACGCCGCTCGACCTCCACGTTGCGGTCACGACCACCGACCTCGGCGCACCGGGCGACGCGACGGCCCAGCTCAGCTGCTCGGCGCAAGGGGACAACGGCGCCTTCCAGAGCGCGCCGCGGGGGACCTGTGTCAGCACGACCCTCATGAACGGCGCGACGTACCTCGCCGACGATGGAAACGGCGTCACCAACTTCACTGATCCGATCGCCAGCGTTCTTCAGTGCATCTCCCTGGTCGGCGGCTCCGGATGCGGCATCCCCCAACCGCTTGCGGCGGCCGCGCACGCCCTCGGCGCAGACAACCTGGTGAACGGGGTGCCCTCCCCTCCGGCGACGAACGTCGGGTTTCTGCGACCGGACGCCTATCTGGCCGTCATTTTCCTCGCCAACCAGGACGACTGCTCGGTCCCCGCCGGAACAACGCTCTTCTCGTTCAATGGAGGAGAGCAGAACCTGACGAACCCGCTCGGGCCGCTGGCGCACTACCGGTGCAATCAGTTCGGGCACCTCTGCAAGGACCCGGCTTCGAGCAACCCACAGGCGCTCGTCATGCCCCCGCTCAATCCGCCGTCCGACGCCCAGAGCACGGCCTCGATGCCGACGCTCGCTCTGACAGACTGCCAAGACAACGACCAGGGGACCGGCCTCCTGACACCGGTCAGCACGCTCGTCTCGGAGATCAAGGCCCTCAAGTTGGATCCGGACAATCAGATCATCGTCGCCTCGATCTCGACCCCGCCGACGCCGTACGCCGTCGCCTGGGTCCCGGAATCGGGCGGACAGAACACCCAGCCGGGAGAGCTGTGGCCCGAAATCGAACACTCCTGCGGCGCGGCAGGGGGCGACGACGTCAACCCCCAAGCGGCGATGCTCACGAGGGACGGCAGCTTCGGCGATCCCGGCGTACGGCTCGCTGCGTTCGTGAGCGGCTTCACGGACAGCGTGCTCGCGTCGATCTGCGACGCGAGCTACGCCTCGGCCGCGCAGGTGATCGCCACGAAGGTCGGCCAGCTGCCCAGCAACGGGACCTGCCTCACCGGCCTGATTCAGACCGCCGTCACGGGAGCACCGAACTGCACAGTCGTCGCCCAGGTTCCGAGCGCGAGCGGCGCGACCAAGAGCGTCCCTTACGCCAGCTGCCAAGCGAACGGCGGCACGGCCCCCTGCTGGACGCTGACCACGGGCGGCATGAACTGCACGGGCCAGACGGTTACCGTGACCGAGGCGCCGAGCGCGCCGAGCGCGTCGATCACCGTCAGCTGTCAGGTCTGCCAGCCTGGCGCGACCATACCGGGCTGCTGACGAGACGCCATGCTGACGGGAACACCGCTCACGATCCTGAAAGTTCTGACTCTCGGCGCGCTCGTGCTCGGGTGCGGCTCGAGCGGAAATCAGCTCACCGGAACGGGAGGCCAGGGAGGCGGCGCAAACTCGCCGACCACGACGGAGACCGTCACGCTCGTCGAGAAGGGCAACCCCAAGGTCGACATCTTGTTCGTGCTGATGAACTGGTCGGGCGACCCGGAGAGCCAGAGCAAGCTCTACGCGCAGATTCCGACGTTCGTGAACGTCCTCAAGTCTCTGCCGACGCCGCTCGATCTCCACCTCGCGGTCACGACCACCGACATGGGCGCGCCGGGCGACGTCATGGGGCAGATCAACTGCCCGGCGCAGGGGGACGCTGGAAGGTTTCTGAGCGCCCCCACGGGGACCTGCACGGCCACCACGCTCGCGGCAGGTGCGACTTATCTCGCCGACGATGGAAACGGGGTGGTGAACTTCACCGACCCGATGGCGACCGTCCTGCAGTGCATCTCGACGGTGGGCAACAAGGGGTGCGGCTTTGGACAACCGCTGGCGGCCCTCGTCCACGCGCTCGGCGCCGACGACATCCAGGCAGGTGCTCCGACGCCTCCGTCGATGAACGCCGGGTTTCTCCGCCCCGACGCCTCCCTGGCGGTCATCCTGCTCGTGAACCAGGACGATTGCTCGGCGCCGCCAGGCACGGCGCTCTACTCGCTCGACGGCGGCCAGGACAACCTGACGAACCCGCTTGGTCCGATCGGGCACTACCGCTGCAACCAGTTCGGCCATCTGTGCAGCGACCCAACGGCGAACAGCTCGGCGCTCGTCAGTCCACCGCTAAAGCCGCCCAGTGACGCGCAGGGAACCGCTGCGGCGCCCACTCTCGACCTGACCAATTGCCTCGACAATGACAGCGGGACCGGGCTTCTGACGCCTGTGAGCCAGTTCGTCAGCGAGATCAAGGCGCTCAAGGCCGATCCGGACAATCAGATCCTGGCTGCCGCCATCACGGCGCCGGTGGCGCCCTACACGGTCGCCTGGCGGCCCGCCCAGGGCGGACAGAACACGCAGCCGGGGGAGCTGTGGCCACAGGTGGAATTTTCCTGCGGCCCGTTGGGCGGAGACGGCACCAACCCAGAACTGAATCTGTACTCGTCCGACGGCAGCTTCGGCGAACCCGGCGTGCGCGTGTCGGAGTTCGTGAACAGTTTCCCGAACAGCGTCCTCGCCTCCATCTGTGACCCCACCTACGTATACCCGGTGCAGGCGATCGCAACGAAAGTAGGCCGCCTGTCCAGCTCCGAGACCTGCCTCACCGGTCAGATCCAGAGCGACCTCAACGGACTGCCGAGCTGCACGGCGGTCGCCCAGGTGGCGGACGCTGGCGGTGCCAGCAAGAGCGTGCCGTACGCCCTGTGCGACACGAACGGCGGCACCGCCCCGTGCTGGACGCTGACGGCGTTGGAACCGAACTGCGCGGGGAAGACAGTTGTCCTGAAGGAGCCTCCGGGTGCGCCGAGCTCGTCGGTTACCGTCAGCTGTCAGATTTGCAAGCCGGGCACCAATTCGGGCGCCTATGTTCCCGGCTGTCAGTGACGGAACCAATGCCGGGCGAATATCTACTGGTCATCGACGACAGCCCGACGGTGCAGAAGGTCGTCGAGCGGGCGCTCGCCGAGGCGGGACACCGGGTGGTCGCCGCGGCGGACGGCGAGTCGGCCCTGGCATTGATCCGCGAGGCCAAGGTGGTGCCCGAGCTGATCCTGCTCGACGGCCTCATCCCCGGGCGCGACCCCGCCGATTTCTGCCGCCAGTTGACCGACCAGCCGGCGTTGGCCCGGGTCCCGGTCGTCGTGATGATCGCGCGCGGGCAGGCGGCCGATCTGGAAGAGCGCTTCGCCCGGGCGTCCAACGTCGTCGACACGATCGGCAAGCCGTTCTCCCCCGAGGCGCTGCAGGCGGTCGTCGCGCGCGTGGTTCGCCTGCCGGGCTCGCTTGGCCGCACCGCGACGTCGTTCGCCGTCGCCGAGGCGCTCTCGCTCTCGGCCGAGCCCGCCGACAGGGGCGTCGCCGAGGCACGCGCGTTCGCCGCCGAGGGGCTGCTGCTGGCCGGCAACCTGGCGGCGATCTCGCTGAGCCAGATCATCGAGCTGCTCGCCGACCAGCTGCACACGGGCACGCTGCGGGTCCTCAACACCGAGACGGGCGCCCGCATCGAGATCTACTTTCAGGCGGGGCGGGTCGACTTCGCGGCGGCGATGGGCGTGGCGGAGGAGTTCCTCATCGGCCGGTTCACCGTCGAGACCGGCGACGTGACGGCCGAGGCTCTCACCCGCGTGCTCGCGGAGCGCGCCCGGGCGACCGTCCCGCCGCCGCTGTTCGGCGCCGATCTCGTGGCCCGGGGCCTCATCTCGCAGGAGGCGCTGACGCTGGCGATGACCCGGCAGACCAGCGAGCTCGCCTACGAGACGCTCCGCTGGCGCGCCGGTTTTTTTCAGTTCCGGCACGGCGGCGAGCTGCCGGCGGCGGCGCGCGCGGCGCGGCTCGCGCTCAACGTCGATCGGATGCTGCTCGAGGGGTATCGCCGGGTCGACGAGTGGCGGGTCATCGAGCGCGAGATCGCCGACCTGGACGAGGTCTTCATCCGCAACGAAAACAAGATCGCCGAGCTGCCGCGCGGGACGCTGACGCGCGACGAGCTCGGCGTGCTCGACGAGGTCGACGGCCGCCAGAGCGTGCGCGAGATCGTGCGCAAGCTGCGCATGGGCTCCTTCGACGTCTCGAAGGTCTTCTTCCGCTTCAGCCGCGCCCGGTTAATCCGCAGACGCGTTCGACCGACGTCTCTCTAGGGTGCCGGGTGCCAGCTCCGCGTGATTGCCCCTGCCATTCGGGGCTTCGCTACAACCTCTGCTGCAGGCCCCTGCACAGCAAAGAGGCCTCGGCGGCGCGCCCCGAGGCGCTGATGCGGTCGCGCTACTCTGCCTACGCCCTCGGGCTCGGTTCCTATCTGGTCGAGACGCTGGCGACGAATCACCCCAATCGCGGCCGTCCCGCCGCCGAGCTGGCGCGGGAGCTCGGACGTGCCCATCTCACGCAGCGGTACATGGGGCTCACGATCTTCCCTGCCCGACCGGACGAAGTTCTGTTCTATGCGCGGATCTTTGCGAAAGGACGCGACCATTCCTTCATCGAGCTCTCCTCTTTCGTGCGCGAAGCCGAGGGGTGGCGCTATGCCGCGGGAGAGCTGCTGCCTGCCGAGGCCATGGGAAGCGCGCTCCCCGGGTTGACCCGCGACAGCTTTCTCACACACCGCCAAAGAGCTGCCGCGCCCGCGCCGCCAGGCCCCACGCCACCGAGGTGAGCTCCTCTCCGCCGGCGAGCTTGGCCTCGCCGAAGCGGGTCCCGAGGCGCCGGCGGACGGCGGGGACCAGCGCCGAGCCTCCCGTGGCGAACACGGTGTCCACCTCGGCGGCGGTGACCCCGGCGCGCGAAAGCACGTCGCTCACGACGGCGTCGATCTCGTCGAGCTCGGGAACGACCCATTCGCTGAACGCGGTCCGCGTGGCCCTGGCCGCGAGGTCGAGCTGCGGTTGCAGGAGCTCCGCCTCCGCGCGCGCCGACAGCGCCACCTTGCAGCGCTCGACCGCTTGATGGAGCGGCAGCCCCAGATCGTCTTCCACCAGACGCACCAGACGCGCGATCCGGGCGGGCTCGGACGACCCATGATGGATGCGATCGAGCAGCTCGAGCGTGCTCGCGTCCTTCAAGAACGACAGGTGGTGCCAGCGCCGCAGCCGGAGAAACAGCCAGTGAGGCACGGGGGTCGTCGCCCCGAACGTGTCGCGGTAGGTGGTGTCGCGTCCGAGCGCCGGGGCGACTAGCGCATCGATGATGCGCGCGTCGAAGCTGTCGCCGCCGAGGGCCACGCCTCCGGTCGCCAAAATGACGCCGTCGTCCCCGGGGGCCACCCTCGGGCCGACGCGCAGGACCGAAAAGTCGCTGGTGCCGCCGCCGAAGTCGGCCACCAAGATCAGCTCTTCGTGGTCGAGGCCGGACGCATAGCGAAGGGCGGCGGCGATCGGCTCGAGCTCGAAGACCACCTCGGTGAAACCAGCCTCCGCCAGGGCGGTGCGCATGCGCCCCACGGCGCGCGCGTCGTCCTCGGCGTCGCCAGCGCCCCAGTATCGCACCGGACGCCCCACCACGGCGCGCGCGGGCAAGGCGCGCGGGACGGCGCCGCGAAGCTGTTTGAGGTAGGTGGCGACGAGGCTCTCGAGCGTCCAGAAGCAACCGCCGATCATCGTGCGCGTGAACGAGGCGCTCGCCAGATGCGACTTGATCGACTGGATGAGGCGCCCCTGCCCTTCGTTCTGCACGTACCGCGCGATGGCCGGCGCGCCCGCCAGCGGCGCCGCGTCCGGATCGAAGTGGAGGACCGTCCTCCAGGTTTTGGCCGAGGTCGCCCCGTCTCCCCAGGAGAGGCCCGGCAGGTCTGCCAGGGCCACCTGCCCTCCGTCCTCGGCGAGCGCCAGCGCCGTGTTGGTGGTCCCGAAGTCGATGCCGACGTGAATGGCCATCGCAGGCGTTCTACGATTATCTAGGGAACCCTCAAAGGGTTCCCTAACCCTCCCGCGATGAGGTCGAGCCGGCAAAGCCGTCTCGCCCTCACGCGATCCTCTAGGGAACCCTCAAAGGGTTCCCTAACCCTCCCGCGATGTGCGTCGGTTTATCCGGCGATCGCGGACTGGCCGTCGAGGGGGGCGTCGGAGCGCTGGAGCTTGTAGCCCATGCCGCGCACCGACTGCAGCCGCTCGCCGAGCTCGCCCAGCTTGGCGCGCAGGTTGAGGACGTGCGTGTCGACCGTGCGGACGCGCCCGACGTGGCGGTAACCCCAGACGCGGGAAAGCAGCTCCTGGCGGGTGAACACGCGCCCCACGCGATCAGCGAGAAACCGGAGCAGCTGAAACTCGTAGGGCGTGAGGCCGAGGGATTTTCCCCCCTCATAGGCCTGCCGCATCTCGCAGTCGAGCGTGACGTCGCCGTAACGGACCTGCAGCGGTGCGCCCGGCCGCTTGTCGCGCGCCTGGAGCTGACGCAGCCGCGCCGCCATCTCGTCGGCGCTGACCGGAATCAGGATGAAGTCGTCCGCCCCCATCTCCGGGTCGAGCCCCGAGACGCGCGCCACCTCGAGACAGAGGAGAATCCGCGTCGCCACCAGATCGGGACGTTGCCGGAGCCGCTTGATCGCGTGCCGCCCGATCTCGAGGTGCTCGCCCGCCTCCACCACCGCGACGTCGGCCACCCCGGAGAGCGCGTCCAGCTCCGCCAGATCGTAACCGACCACGGTCACGTCGTGCCCCAGGCTGCGCAGCATCGAGGCGGGAGATTCGGGTCGTGCCTGACTGCGCCCTGGGTCCAGGGTCACCACGATCGCGCGCAATCCAGAGCCGACGAGCCTCATGTATGGAGCGTCCACCGGGGGAAACCGATGAACACATTCAGACTACGCCACCGTCGGTTAACTGCGGGTTTCGGCGACGCACATTCTATGTAAACGCCCCCGAGTGTGAGGTCCACGACTTACGCGTCGAGCGTAGGTGTCAATACACCGGCCAGCGGTGAGGCAAGAAGTATTCCTCGTAGACGCGCAGAGCATAGCGGTCCGTCATCCCGGTGATGAAGTCGCCGACCGCGCGTGAGAGGCCGTCCGACTCCGGAATTCCCTTGGGCCAGTGCGTGGCGCGGAACTCGTCGGGGTGGGTGTGAAAGTAGCCCCACAGCTCGCTGATGATCCGCTGCGCCTTCTCGAACTCGCCGCGGATCTCCTTGCGCTCGTAGACCGTCTCGTACAGAAAATCCCGTAGGGCGATCAGCGCGTCGAGCACCTCGTCGGTCATCCGGATCTGGCGCTTCTCTTCCAGCCGCGAGGCTGACACCATGTCGTTGACCATCCGCGAGATCCGCTCGCCGTGCGAACGGCCGAGCTTGTCGAGGATGGAGGCCGGAACCGAGGCCGGATCGACGACCCGCCCGCGCACGGCGTCGTCGAGGTCATGGTTCACGTAGGCGACGATGTCGCTGATGCGGACGATCTGCCCCTCCAGGGTCATGGCCATCAAGTTCGGGTTGTCCGAGATGATGTGCCCCTTCCCCTTCGAGTGCTTGAGGATCCCGTCGCGCACCTCGACGGAGAGGTTCAGCCCCTGCCCTTCCCGTTCCAGCTTCTCCACCACGCGGATCGACTGTTTGACGTGGTGGAAGCCGTCGGGCATCAGCTTGGCCAGGACCTTTTCGCCCGCGTGACCGAACGGCGTGTGGCCGAGATCGTGCCCCATGACGATCGCCTCGGTGAGCGATTCGTTGAGCCCGAGCGCGCGGGTCACCGTGCGGGCGATCTGCGCCACCTCCAGGGTGTGCGTGATGCGCGTGCGGTAGTGGTCCCCCTCGGGGGCGAGAAAGACCTGCGTCTTGCCGGCCAGCCGCCGGAACGCCTTCGAGTGAATGATGCGATCGCGATCGTGCTGGAAGATCGGGCGCACGGGATCCGGCGGCTCGGGGCGGTCGCGCCCCTTGCTGGCCCGGCTCTTCTGGGCGAACGGCGAGAGGACCTTCTCCTCGTCGTCCTCCAGTTTTTCGCGGATGCTGCTCATCGCCCCTTCTTCTTCGGTTTACCGCGCGGCGGGTTGCCGCGCCCCCCCGATTTGGAGCGATCGGTCCGCGGCGCACCCGCGCCGGCCCCGGGTTTGCCCCGGCGAAATCCGTCGCGGGGCCGGGCCCCACCCTTCTCCGACCCCTTCGGGCCCTCCCCACGTCTCGCTGACCGGCCGTCGCGGCGCCGTTTGTCGCCGCGCTGGAAGTCGGGGGCGCGGCGCCGCGAGGCGTGGCCGGCGAGCGCGAAGTCGATCTTTCGCCGCACGACGCTGACCGACTGGACCTCGACCTGCACGCTGTCGCCCAGCGCGAACGCCTGCCCCGAGCGACGCCCGACGAGGCGAGAGGCCCGCTCGTCGAAGGTGTAGTAATCGTCCGAGATGGCGTCGATCCGGACCAACCCCTCGACGAACGGATCGTCGATGGTCACGAACAGGCCAAACCCGGTGACGCCGGAGATGACCCCGTCGAGCACGTCCCCCACCCGGTCGCGCATGAAGTAAGCCCGGTAGAGATCGACCACCTCGCGCTCGACCTCCATCGCCTGCCGCTCGGAGAACGACGACTCGGCGGCCATCTTCTGCAGCGCGACCCGATCGGGAACCGGGGCGACGCTGGGCGGCTTGAAGCCGCCAGCCGGCTTGCCGAGGCCGGCCAGGCGCGACTTGAGGAGCCGGTGGACGATCAGAATCCGGGTAGCGCCGGATCGGCGAGGTGAAGTGGAGGTAGTCGGCCGAGGCGAGCCCGAAGTGGCCGATGTTCACCACGTCGTAGGTCGCCTGCTTCAGCGAGCGGAGCAGCTGGAACGACAGCGCCTTTTCGGCCGAATGCCCCTTCAGCTTGTCGAGCACCCGCTTCAACCCCTTGGGGGTGCGCGTCTCGTCGAGGTCGACCGGGATGCCGTAGTTCTCGGCCAGCGCCGCGAACTCCTCGAGCCGAGCGCGGTCGGGGGCGTCGTGGATGCGCCAGAGGGTGTCGTCGCCGCGCTCCTGAAAGCTGCCGGCGACCGCCTCGTTGGCGGCCAGCATGAACTCCTCGATCATCGAGTAGGCCTGCCGCTCGCCCGGATCGCGCCGCGACTTGCGGATGGCGCGCACCAGGCGCGGATCGTCGCGATCGAGCTCCACGAACGGCTCGGGGAGATCGAAGTCGAGCGCCCCACGGGCCAGCCGCGCCACGCGCAGCTGCCGCGCCAGCGAGTCCATCGCCCGCAGCGCCGGCAGAAATGCCTCGTACTTCTTCCGCTTGCCGCGGGTGTCACCCCCCAGCGCCGCCGCCACGCCCGGGTAGTCGAGCCGCGCCTTCGAGTGGATCACCGCCGCCATGAAGTCGCGGTCGACGACGTTGGCCTGCCGATCGAGATCGATCCGCACCACCATCGCCAAGCGGTCCTCTTCGGGGACCAGCGAGCACAACCGCGCCGAGAGCGGCTCGGGCAGCATGGGGATCGCCCGGCTCGGCAGGTAGATGCTGCAGCCGCGGCGGAGAGCCTCTTCATTGAGCGGCGACCCCTCCCGCACGTAGTGCGAGACGTCGGCCACCGCGACCCAGAGGCGCGACCCGCCGTTCGGCAGCTTCTCCAGCGCCACCGCGTCGTCGAAGTCGCGCGCCGTTTCGGGATCGATCGTGGTGAAGGGGACCTCGCGGAGATCCGCCCGGTCGACGCGATCGGAGAGGGTGATGGTGTCGCCGAAGGCGGCGGCAATCCGCTCGACCTCGTCGGGGAACTCCTCCTCGACGTCGGCGCAGGCGAGCACCTTCTCGACCTCCGTGCGCGGGTCGTCGGGGTCACCCAGCACCTTCAGCACCTTCGCCTCGATCGGCCCGTCGGCGACGTCGGGGTAGCGGGTGATCTCGGCGACCACGGCGATCCCGTCGCGCGCCTCGGGGATCGACCCGCTCAGCGACACCAGGCCGGTGATGCGCGGATCGTCGGGCTGCAGCACCTGGTGCTTCCCGCGCCGCACCAGCTGGCCGGTGATCTTGGCGCGGCCGCGCGACAGCACGCGGGTCACCCGACCCTCGACCCCCCTGACCCCGGGCCAGGCCTCGATCTCGATGGTGTCGCCGTCCATCGCCGTCCCGCGGTTGCGGGCCGAGACGTGCACGTCCTCGGATTTGTCGTCGGGGACGACGAAGCCGTAGCCGACGGGGTGAATCTTGATTTTTCCGGTCAGCGTACGGACCGGGAGGCCCGAAAATGTCGGGCCCATCTGTGAATTGTCCAATGTGTGTTCCTTCTAAGGTTTGCCGTAGGGCGGCGATCCGCTCGGCGCGCGCAGCGCGTAGAGCTTGTGATCGTCGGACCCCACGAAGATGGTGCCATCCGCCGCCAGCGTCGGAGAGCTGTCGATATCGCCACCGAGCTCCACCGACCAGCGCAGATGGCCGTCGGGCTCGAGACAATAGAGGCGGTCGTCCTGCGAGCCAAACAGGACGGCGCCTGCCGCGTCGACCAGAGGCGACGAGACGATGCGATCGCCGGCCCGGAAGGACCAGGCCAGCGTGCCGTCCAGGTGGACGGCATAGAGTTGAGCGTCGAACGAGCCGACGTAGATGATGCCGTTGCCGATCGCCACGGATGAACGCACGTCGGCCCCCGTGGTGAACGCCCAGCGCAGGACGCCGTCCGGGCCGATCGCATACAGCTTGTGATCGTCGGAGCCGACGTAGATCGTCCCGTCGTCACCGATGGCGGGCGCCGGCTCGATGTCGGCCCCCGCCCGAAAGTCCCAGCGCTTCTGGCCGGTGGGAGTGACCGCGTAAAGGGTGTTGTCCTGGCTCCCCGCCACCACCGTCCCGTCGGGAAGCAGGGCCGGGGCCGACGAGACGTGTCCGTTGGTCACGAAGTGCCAGCGCAGCGTCCCGTCGGGGTTGATGGCATAGATGCCGTCTCCCCCGACGTAAATGACGCCGTCGGGGCCGATGGTCGGGCCGGCGTCGACGTCGCACCGGCTGGCCTCCGGGCCAATTCCGACCCGCTGGGGACAGGCCCCCAGCTGCACGATCCAGCGGGGTTTTCCCTCGCCGGGCGTCACGGCGTAAAGGTGATCGTCATCCGAGCCGATGTACACAGTCCCGTCGTGTGCCACGGCCGGCGAGCTGAAAATGATGTCCCCTGTCGCGTACGACCACTTGAGCGTCCCGTCCCGGGCGACGTCGTACACGCGGCTGTCCTGTGACCCGACCAGGACCGATCCGTCGCCGGCGATGGCCGGTGAAGAAATGATGGGGCCGCCGGTCTGGAAGACCCACCAGATGGTCGGCTTGGTGGCGGGGAGCGTGAAGGGGGAACGCCCGCGGTGCGTCGGCCCGAAGCGGAACATCGCCTGCGCCGGCTCGACGGCGTACTGCGGGAGCGGCAGCGACGCCGTCGACCCCTCGCTCACGCTGCCGAGGGGGCGCGAAGCCGTGGCCGGCCAGGTGCAGTGGCCCGCGTCGCACAGCCGGTTGAGCTTGCAGTCATGGTCGCTGGCACAGGGCACCGCCTCCACGTGGGCGCAGGCAAGCGGCGCGAGACAGAGACCAGCCAAGCAGAGAAGACGAAGGGCCGGGCCTAGGTTCACCGGCAGGAAACGAAACGTTCGGATGGCGCAAGGTTAAGGCAAATTGGAAAACCTGCAAGACCGTCTGTTACGATCGGCAACCTTGGAGAAATTCCTTCGCGTCGCCGCGGTCATCGCCGTCATGATCGCCGGCTGCAAGAAGCACGAAGGCCGGGTGGTCCCGCCCCCCGCGGCGCCGGCGCCCCTGGCCGAAGCCGCACCGCCGCCGCCGCTCGTGGCCGCCGCCCCGGCAAACGCCCACGCGCACTACCGTCACGTGGTGATCATCAGCGAGGACGGCCTGCGGCCCGACGCGCTCATGGACGTACTGCCGCCGGTGCACGCCGAGCTGATGAAGCGAGCCGCCTACTCGCTGACCGCGCAGACCATCCGGCGCGCCTCCACGCTGCCGTCGCACGCGGCGATGCTGTCGGGCTTCGACGTCAAGCAGCACGGCCTCTACTGGAACTCGTGGCATCCCGATCGCGGCTGGATCCTGGTTCCCACGATCTTCGATGCCGCTGAGAAGAACGGCGGCACGGCCGCCGCGTTCGTCGGCAAACAGAAGCTGGAGCACATCGCCCACCCGGGCTCGGTCGACTACTTCTCGCGCCCCGGCTACTTCTGCAAGAAGGTCGTCGAAGAGGCGACCGACTACTTGATCAAGAAGCGGCCGCAGATCGAGTTCATTCACTTCTCGGATCCGGACGACCTCGGTCACTCGGACGGCTGGATGTCCAACCCGCAGCTCGAGGCCATTCGCCACACCGACCTCTGCCTCCGCACCCTGCTCGACGCGACCGCCGCCTCGGGGCTCGACAAGGACACGCTCTTCATCATCTCGGCCGATCACGGCGGCCACGGCCACAACCACGACGGCAAGATCAAGGAAGACCGCCTCATCCCCTGGATCGCCTGGGGTCCCGGCGTCCGCGCGGGCCACCGCATCACCACGCCGATCAGCACCGTCGACACCGCGGCGACCGCGCTCTGGGCCCTCGGCTACCCCAACACCCCCGGTGCGATCGGGCACCCGGTGATGGATGCGTTCGACCCTGCGACCCTCCCCTCCGTGACCGGGACCTCGCCGCCCTCGGGCGGGCACCCCCTTCCCCTGTAGGCCGCCCGGCCTCGCGGGGCTCGCGGGCTCGCGGGCTCGCGGGCTCGCGCTGGCGGCCTTGCGCGCTTCGCGCGCTCGCCGCCTCGCGCTCGCGGCCCCAACAGCTCCCCCAGGCACCTCGTCGCCTGCAGATCCCCACCCCGGCGCCTCACAGATCCCCACCTCGGCGCCTCACAGATCCCCACCCCGGCGCCTCACAGATCTCCACCCCGGCGCCTCACAGATCTCCACCCCGGCGCCTCACAGATCCCCTCGGCGCCTCACAGATCCCACCCCGGCGCCTCACAGATCCCACCTCGGCGTCTCCCAGATCCCACCTCGGCGTCTCCCAGATCCCCTCGGCGTCTCCCAGATCCCCGGCGCTTCCCAGATCCCACCTCGGCCCCCGCATCATCGGATCCTGATCGGTCCCGAACCCCTGATCCCCGACCGCGCGCGCCGCACACGCGACCTCCCGCTCGCACGCTCTTTCCGCGCGCGAACTTTTTTCCGGCGGCGAGGAGCGTGCCGGTAAATCCACCGGTGCGCTCCTCGCCGCCGGAAAAAAGTCCCGTGCGGAAACCGGAGCGCGCTCGGGCGGGCGCCGCTCGCGTCCGCACGGCCCGTAGTTCACCTGCGGCTGCGAGCCAACCTCTGGACGACGTCAAACGGGCGACGCCCAAGGCGATGCGCGAAGCGCGAGCCCCGCCGCGCCCAAGGCGATGCGCGAAGCGCGAGCCCCGAACCCGGCCCAAGGCGATGCGCGAAGCGCGAGCCCCGAACCCGGCCCAAGGCGATGCGCGAAGCGCGAGCCCCGCCGCGCCCAACGGGCTAGAAGAAATTCAAAGCGAAGTTGACCAGCGACCAGTTGGTCCAGGTCTCGTCGTTGCCGTTGCTGTTCAGGTGCGTGCCGGTGATCGTCGCTTCGATGTCGAACGACCAGTTCCACCCCTGGATCAGCTCGTAGCCGAGTCCCCCCATCGCCGCCGCGCCCCACTGCGTCGGTTGGTTGTCCTGGACGGCGTCCGCGAGGCCGAAGCCGCCCTTGATGAACCAGCGGTGGGTCAAGAAGATCTGCAGCGCGAGCAGGTTCGCAGTCTGGGAGACCGTCGACGATCCGTAGTTCGCGGCGGCGCCTTCGACGTCCCACAGCAGCAGCAGCCCCGGTTGCAGCCCGAATCCCAGCCGGAAGGTGTAGGCGAGCCCGTTTTGGTGGACCCGGTCCCCGGTGGAGTGATCTTCGAAGACGAGCCCGCCGAACCCGATCCCGCCGCCCAGCGTGAACGGCCGATTGAGAACATCACGCTGGGGCTGGGGTGGCGGGTAGGTGTAGTAGGGCTGCGGCGGTGCATATCGGTACGGCGCGTAGCGATACGGCTGGTACGGCGGCGGCCCATAGGCGCGCGGCGCGTAAGCCGGCGGCGCGCCGTATGCGGGCGGCGCCCCATAAACCGGTGGGGCGGGCGGGGGAACGTACCCCGGTGGAGGTGCGTAGGCCGGCGGCAACTCTGGCTGAGCCTGAGGCGCAGGCGCAGGTGCAGGGGCTGGCGCAGGGGCCGGCGTGGCCACCTGCGGGGGCGCGGGCTCCGGCAGGATCTGTTGCGCGTGCGCAGCAGCGGTGTGAAGCAAAAGAACAGTCAATCCAACGAGGAGCTTTTTCATCGTGCGAACCTCGGTCGGCTTATGAGTGGCCATACCGCTCACGTTTGCAAAGGAGGCGCCACCCTTAAAATTTGCGCAGCGGCGGCTCGCCGGGCGTCAGCGCGGGTGGTGCGTGCGACGGGACACGGCGTACCCGTGCGAGGGCTGCGTCAGGCGTCTTCACTTTCTTGATCAAAACCGGCACACGCATCCCAGATTGCAGCGTCCGACGGTGCGGAGGGTCACGCCCCGACGCTGAGCGCGCCGTCGGATCGAGGCGCCGCGACAAGCGGCCGACGACCTCGATGGTATCGCCGGGAAGAATGTCGATCTCCGCCGCCCACAGCTCCCGCTGATCGAGGCGCAAGCGGGTCAGGACCGGATGATCGATCTCCAGCAGCGTGGTGCTGTGAAACTGGACCCGCTCCTCGTTCGGAAACGGGTCGAGCAACATGCCGCCCGTGACTTCGATCCAGATCGGCTCGTCGGTGCCGTCGTCGAGCAGGAAGTCGAAGGCCGCCTCGTGAAAGAAGCTGGGGGCGAACCAGCTGCCGCGCCGGAACCGGGTGAGCGACCAGACCGCCGAGCGCCCTTCCAGCGCCGTGGCGGCGGTGCGCCGCGCGATGACCACACCGCGCACCGCGACCGATCGCGCGTCGGGAACCCCGCGCAGCTCCGCGATCGAGTGCAGGCGACGGCGCGCGACCAGATGATGAATCCGGTTGGCCATCCGCACGCCGATCGGCCCCCAGGCTGCGGAGAGAGCGGTCGCCGCCCCCGCCGCCGCGGCGGCAATTCCGAGATCGTTCGCCGCCATCGCGATCATCCCCCAAGCGGCCAGCGCCGCGGCCGCGGTCGACGTGGCGGCCGTCGCGAAACGAACGCCGCGGGGAAAGGAGATCCAGCGGGCGATGGCGCCGCCGGTCCGGCTGAGCGACGCGGCCTCCTCGCCGTCGACGAGATCGGTCGAGCGGCGCGAAAAGCCGTCGACCAGCTGAGCCACCGCCGCCTGCAGCCGTGTCTCCAACCAGCCCGCCACGCCGGCACGGGATGGCTCGCCGGTGCGCTCGGCACGGCCGACGCTCGCCCGGTCCCATTCCGCGATGCGGTCCCGTTCGCTTGCGGTCAGGTCGCGTTCCGACATCTCGGACCTCTCTCAACTACGTAAGGTCAATTTTCACACGGACCAACCCGAGATGCACCTGAGTGTTGTACGCGGGCCCCCCAAAAGGGTCCCCCGCACGGGCGGCGACATGGAGTACACTTCCGTGGCTCGATGCCAGACTCCGATGGCCCGCGCGGGCCGCTGGAAGCCCTTCGCAACGCCGCGCGCGGCGGACAGGAGCGCTTCTTGGTCGCGCTCTCCGACCGCCTCGAACGCAGCCGCATCGCCGGCGCGCTGACGAGCGAGGGTTTCGTGCTGGAGTCGGATTCGCTCTCCGACGCGCTGGCGCGGCTGGCCGACGAGTCGTTCGACCTGGCGATCCTCGATCTCCCCACCGAGCGCCTGGACGTCGAACCGGGCACCGGGCGCGATCCGCTGGCCGCCTCGCGGGAGCTGCGCCCGTTCAGCGATCTGATTCTCATCAGTGACGGCGATCCGGTGCGCGGTGGGCAGGCCTTCGCGCGCGAGGTGGCCGCCGTTTTGCCGCGACCGCTGCCCGAGGTCGACGCGCTCCTGCGGGCGCACATCAAGCGGCTGGCCGGGTTCCGGCGCGCGCGCACCCGGGGTCTGCTGGTCCTCAATGCCTTCGCCGGCGTCAAGGATGAGCTCGCCGCGGCGGATCCCGCGCTGGCCGCCGCCCTCGACGATCTGGCGCGCGAGGCCCGGCGCGATCCGGCAATCGTGGTGCTGGGCGACGCCGAGCTGGCGCAGGCCGCGGGGGGCCAGGCCGACGAGCCGAGCCCCGACGCCGCCGTGGTCGAGGTTGGCGCGAACGAGGCGATCGACACACGGCTCGGCGAGGCGCGGGCGCGGGTGCCGGGCGCAGCCCTGGTGGCGGTCGACGCCGCCCCCTCGATCGAGCGGCTGGCCTCCGCGATCTACGGGGGCGCGCGCGCCTACCTCCCCCGCGCGGCGCTCGACCTCTTGGGGCGAATCGCGGCCTCCACGGCGGCCCGCCGCCACGGCGAGTCGAACGGCGTCAGGATCGTGGAGGCGCTGGCGCGGCACGGCGTGCTGACCGGCGCCGAGCGCAAGCGGGCGCCGACGCCGCCGCGCGACGTCGACGCACGCTTGATCGCCGACGCCACCACGCCGCGACCGCACGCCGCGGTGGTCCCCACCGGCCACGAGGTGCTGGTGGTCGACGACGAGGCGGTCGTGCTGACCGTGCTGCGGGAGGCGCTTCGGCGCGGCGGCTACCGCGTCACCACCGCCGCCTCGGCCGAAGAGGCGATCGACCTCATGCACAAGCGACGCTTCGATCTGGTCCTCACCGACAAGAACCTCCCGGGCGCCTCCGGGCTTGACGTGCTGCGGGCCGCCCGCACCTTGACCCCCGCCCCCGCCATCGTGCTCATCACCGGCTACAGCTCCTACGACTCCGCGATCGAGGCGATGGACATCGGCGCGCTCGACTACATCGAAAAACCGATCCGCGACGTCGACGATCTGCGGTTTCGGATCCGCCGCGCGCTCTCCCGCCGGGACGAGCAGCTGGCCCGGCCCAAGCCGACCCGGACCGCCGGTCGCGCGGGACGGGTGCTGCTGGTCGAGGTCGAGGGGCAGCGCCGCCAGCTGCTGTCGGAGTACCTCGGCAGGGCGCACCACGTGACGTCGGCGCAGGACGGCGACGAAGCGCTGACGCTGCTCAAGAGCGATCACTTCGATCTGGTGCTGGCGGATCGCCACCTGCCGGGCGTCTCGGGGCTGCGGGTGATCGAGCACGCGCAGCAGATGCTCCCGCACTGCGCGTCGGTGCTCTACACCGCGTATCCCTCTTACGACTCGGTGACCGAGGCGTTCGCCGCCGGCGTCGATGCGTATCTGGTTCGCCCCAGTGACGATTTGAAGAAGCTGGGTGAGAAGGTCGCCGAAGCCCTCGGCGGTCGCGGCGGAATCCTGTTAGGGTGACTCTCAGGACGAAAGGTCCACGGGTAAGCACGACATGCGCATCGCGTTCACGCACAACCTGCGACTGACTGACAGCGAAGACGAGGCCGAATTCGACAGCGTCGAGACCGTCGACGCGATCGCCGACGCGCTCCGCGCCGGCGGGCACGAGGTCGAGAAGCTCGAAGTGACCGGCCCGGCCTCGCGGCTGGCGGCGCGCATCGAGTCCTATGGGCCCGATCTGATCTTCAACACCGCCGAGGGGCGGCGGGGACGCGCGCGCGAGGCGTTCTACCCGGCGATGTTCGAGGAGCTGGGGTTCCCTTACACCGGTTCGGACGCCTACGTCCTGACCGTCACGCTCGACAAGTGGCTGACCAAGCTGGTCCTCGGCAAGCGCGGGATCGACACCCCACGCGCGCAGCTGGTCACGCCCGACGAGTACCGGAGGATGCGCGATCCGGGGACGCTGGGGCTGGCGTTGCCGGTGATCGTCAAGCCGAACTACGAGGGCTCGTCGAAGGGGATCGCCGACGAGGCGGTGGTGCGCGACGCGCGCGCCCTCGGCGAGCTCTTGCCGCGCGCCCTGCGGGCCTATCCCTCCGGCGTGCTCGTCGAGGAGTTCGTCGCCGGCATCGACGTCACCGTCCCGTTTCTGGAGGGGCGCGGCGACGAGGGGGTGCTGCTGCCGGTCGACTACGTCGTCGATCCGCCGGCGCGCAGCCGCTTCAACCTCTACGACTACCGGCTGAAGTCCGCGGAGGCGAACCGGGTCGCGGTGCGCTGCCCGCCCGACCAGCCGCGCGACGTGGTGTCACGCCTGCGCCACATCTCCAAGATGGCGGCGCGCGCGCTCGGCCTCCGCGACGTCGGTCGGATCGACTTCCGGATCGGCGAGGACGGCCGCATCTATCTTCTCGAGGTCAACGCGCTCCCCTCGCTGGAGCCTGGGGCGAGCCTCTTCGCCGCGGCGGCGCGCGAAGGGCTCGACTACGGCGAGTCGCTCCACGCGATCGTGGAGAGCGCGGCCAAGCGTCAGGGGCTGGTGGTCAAGCCCGGCGCGCGCCGACGGCGCCCGGCCGATCCGCTGCGCATCGGGTTCGCCTTCAACGTCAAGCGGGTCGACTCCAAGGGCGGCAACGACGCCGAGGCGGAGTACGACGCGCCCGAGACGATCGACGCCATCAAAGAGGCGCTGGAGAGCTACGGCCAGGTGATGTTGTTCGAGGCCGACGCCGAGCTGCCGCGGCAGCTGATGCAGACGCCGGTCGATCTGGTGTTCAACATCGCCGAGGGGGTGGCCGGCCGCAACCGCGAGGCGGCGGTGCCGGCGCTGTGCGAGCTGATGGGGATCCCCTACACCGGCTCCGATGCCGCCACGCTGTCGATCGCGCTCGACAAGGCGCTGTCGAAGCGGGTGCTCCTGCAGCACGGGATCCTGACCGCCGAGTTCCAGGTGATGGAGACGGGGCGGGAGCGGCTGTCGTCGAAGCTGAAGTTCCCGCTCATCGTCAAACCAAATCAGGAAGGGTCGTCCAAAGGAGTCAGCGCCTCAGCCTCCGTGGTCGACGACGAGGACGGTCTGCGCGCGGTCGTGCGCGAGCTCATCGATCGGTACCGCCAGCCGGCGCTGATCGAGGTCTACATCCCCGGGCGCGAGTTCACCGTGGGCCTGCTGGGCGACAGGCGCCCACGCGTGCTGCCGCCGATGGAGATCCTCTTCAAGGACAAGTCCAACCAGCGGCCCGTCTACGACTACCAGATCAAGCAGGAGTGGGAGAAGCACGTCGCCTACCAGTGCCCGGCGCAGCTGTCGCCGGCGGAGCTGAAGGCGATCGAGCGCGTCTGCCGCGAGACCTTCGCGGCGCTCGACTGCCGCGACGTCGCGCGCGTCGACCTGCGCGTCAAACCCAACGGGGACATCTACGTCATCGAGGTGAACCCGCTGCCCGGGCTGACGCCTGGCTACTCCGACCTCTGCCTGATCGCCTCGGCGGCCGGGATCGAGTACCGGACGCTGATCGGCGAGATCCTCGAAGGTGGCCTGAAGCGTCTCCGCGAGAAGCGGCGCGAAGCGAAGACCGAGGCTCGCACGGAGGTCAAACCGGACGCCAAGGTGGATTCCAAGACGGACACCAAGACAGACACCAAGACGGATGCCGCCAAGGCCGGGACCCCGACCCCCATCACCACCAGCAACGGCAACGGCGCCAGCGCGGCCAACGCAGCAGAACGAACGCCCGGTCCCGCAGTCGCCGGAGTTCCGTCGACGCCGGCTCCGGAATGAGGCAGCGGCTCCGCGAGCTCGGCTTCTCCATCGGCCGCTTCCCGGTCGGCGAATCGAACGCCATCACCGACGTCGCCGGCGTCAAGGTCGGACACACGACGCTGATCATCGGCGACGGCCCGCTCGAGGTCGGCAAGGGCCCCGTGCGCACCGGCGTCACCGCCATCATCCCCAACGCCAACGTGTTCGAGAGCCGGGTGGTCGCCGGCGGCTTCGTCCTCAACGGAGCCGGCGAGGTCTCGGGGATCACGCAGGTCCAGGAGTGGGGCCTCCTCGAGACGCCGATCCTGCTCACCAACACCATGGCGGTCGGCAAGGTCTCGGACGCCGCGGTCAAGTGGATGACCAAGAAGTGGCCCAAGATTGGCGGCGAGGACGACGTGGTGATCCCGCTGGTCGGCGAGTGCGACGACTCCTGGCTGAACGACACCGTCGGCCGCCACGTCCGCTCTGAGCACGTCTACCGCGCCATCGAGCAGGCGACGGCCGGCAGGGTCGCCGAGGGTTCGGTCGGCGCCGGAACCGGCCTCATCACCTGCGACTTCAAGGCCGGCATCGGCACGAGCTCCCGCCGGGTCGGCATCGAGGGGACCGACTACACCGTCGGGATCCTGGTGCAGTCGAACTTCGGCGTGATGCGCTCTCTGCGCGTCGACGGCGCACCGGTCGGCGAGGTGCTGGAGCCGACTTACGGAGCGCCCCGCCGCGAGCGCAACGCCGGATCGATCATCACGGTCATCGCCACCGACACGCCGCTGCTGTCGTCGCAGCTGGTGCGCCTCTGCAAGCGCGCGGCGCTCGGGATCGGCCGCACGGGCTCGTTCGCCGCGCACGGCTCGGGCGAGATTGTCGTGGCCTTCTCCACCTCCAACCGCGTCCCCCGCCAGACCTCCAAGATGACCGCCACGCTCGACGTCTTGCTCGACGAGGCCTGCGACCCACTTTACGAGGCAGTGGTCGAGTGCACGGAGGAGGCGATTGTCAACGCGCTCTGCATGAGCGACGAGATGCGCGGCCAGTCGGGGCACGTCGCGCCGGCGCTGCCGCTCGACCGCCTCTGCGAGATTCTCCAGAAGTACCGCCAGGCATTTCGTCAAACCGGGGACCCTGAGAGGGTCCCCGAGCCCCCCGCGATGAGTCTCACCGGGCAAAGCCCGGCGAGCCTTCACGCGATCAATAGCCATGAGGATCTGCTTCGTCGTCGCCGATGTGCGCGCGCAGCAGGCGACCTTCACCGGCGTCTACCTGGCCTGGGCGGCGCACCGGCGGGGGCACGACGTCCGGTTCGTGTCGGTCGACGACCTCAGCTTCCTCGACGACAACAACATCCTGGCGACGACCACCCGCGTCCGCGCCGGCGACTATCCCGATCCGGCCGCCTACGCTCACGCGCTCGCCTCCGACGAGGCGGTGGTCGAAGAGGACACGCTGAGCGGCTTCGACGTGGTCTTCCTGCGCTACAACCCGACCCGCGAAGGCGAGGGGCGCCCGGGCGCGCCGCTCATCGACTTCGGCTGGCGGCTGCGGCTGGCGGGCACGCTGGTGATCAACGATCCGGAGGGGATGCGCCGCGCCGGCAGCCGGATGTACCTGGCCGACTTTCCCGCCGACGTTCGGACGCGCACGCTGGTGTCGCGCTCGAAGACGCGCCTCAAGGCCTTCTTGAAGGCGCTCGACGGGCCAGCGGTGTTGAAGCCGCTGGCGCCGCGCGGCGGGGAGCACGTCTTCTACCTGCGGAGGCGTCAGGTCTCGAACCTCAACCAGATGATCGCCGCGGTGACCAAGGAGGGCTACGCGCTGGCGCAGGAGTACCTCCCCGAGGCCGATCAGGGGAGAAGCGCCTCCTGTTGCTCAACGCCGAGCCGCTCCGGGTCGGGGACCGAGTGGCCATCTACCGGCGCCGCCCGGCCCGCAACGGGGCCAATGGCGGCGGCACTTCGGGTACAGCTGGCGCGAAGGCCGGCAAGAGCGGCACCTCGGTGCGCGGCAGGTGCGAGTTCGGCCCGGTGGAGGCGCGCATCTCGGACATCCTGCGGCCGAGGCTGCTGGCCGACGGGTTGACGTTCGTCTCGGTCGACATCGTCGGCGATCGCATCCTCGAGCTGAACGTCTTCACGCCGGGCGGCCTGCACGCCATCGCGGAGCTCTACGGTGTCGACGCCTCGGAGGTGGTGATCGCCGATCTCGAGCGGCGCGTCCGGCTGCGGGCGGCCTATCGGACGACGTTCGATCCCGAGGCCGCGGACGTCGTGTAACCTAGATGGGCGATGGGCGAGCAAGATCCTCCTTCTGACGTTCCGCGCCGCCGCACCGAGGAGATGTCGGTCCCGACGGAGGTCATCTCCCCCGGCCCGATCTTCACGCTCTCACCCGAGGAGATTGCCCGCTTCTTCGTCCGGGCGCGTCGCGATCAGGACACCGAGCACTGGGACGTCCGGCTCGACGGCACGCTGCGTGAGATCCTCGAACGGGCCAACGACTTCGTGCCGTCCGAGATGGGCGGGATCCTGCTCGACGATCCGCGCGCCAAGCTGGCCGGCGCGCCGGCGCCGCGCCTCACCTACATCGCCGCCTTCGGCCCCGGCAACGGCAGCGTGGTCGGCAAGCGGCTGCCGAGCGATCGCGGATTCGCCGGGCGCGTCTACACCACCGGGCGACCGAAACAGACCGACAAGCTCGAGCCCGACGATCCGCTGCTCACGCTGACCGCCGAGCTGGGCTCGATCAGCTCGATCGTGGCGGTGCCGATCGTCGTCGGCGAATCGATCTGCGGGATCCTCCAGCTGGGCAACCGGCGCTCCGGGAGCCCGTACACGCCGCGCGACAAGGAGCTGCTGCGGATCTTCGCGGCCTACATGTCGTCGTCGATCCAGAACGCGCTCGACGCCATTCGCGCGCGGGCGCAGGCGCGCATGGACGATCTGACGGGCCTGGCCAACAGCCGCTATTTCCACACCCGCCTCGGCGAGGAGATGACCCGCGCCGATCACGACGGCACCGAGCTGGCGATGCTGTTCATCGACCTCGACCGCTTCAAGGGGGTCAACGACATGTACGGGCACCTGGCGGGGAGCTGGACGCTGCAGAAGGTGGCGCGCCTCCTGGCCGAGCACGCCCCCCCCGCCGCGCTGGTCGCCCGTTACGGCGGCGACGAGTTCGTGGTCATCCTCCCCGGCGCCGACATCGCGCGCGCCGCCCAGGCCGCCGAGACGCTGCGCTCGACCATCGCCAACGCGGTCTTCTTCGATCTCCAGCCGGACAACCGGCGCACCCCGCCGCCGCAGCCGCCCCCCCGCATCACCGCGTCGATCGGCATCTCGTCTTATCGCGAGCACCTGGCGCCCGGCGGCACGCAGCGGCGGCGCGAGAGCACCCTCCTTCGCCTGGCCGACTCCGCGATGTACCGCGCCAAGGCGGCCGGCCGAAACCGCGTCCAGATCGCCGATCCCGAAGACTAGGCTCGGCGCTGCTGGCCGTGCCGGGGCCCCATCCCCATACATATAGGCATATTTTGCAGTATGCTTATATGCATGCGGACCACCATCGACCTGCCGGACGCCCTTTTCGCCAAGGCCAAGCGCCTGGCCCACGAGCGCGGGACCACGCTGCGTGAGCTGACGATCGAGGGGCTCGAGGCCGTCGTCGACCAGCATCGCCGCGCTCCAAAGTTCCGCCTGCGCGATGCCTCCTACGGCAAAGGCGGCCTCGTCGAAGGACTGGACGAGACCGAATGGGATCGGATCCGCGATCTGGCCTACGAGGGACGCGGCGGATGATCGCGATCGACACGAACATCCTCGTCTACGCTCATCGACGCGACTCGACCTTCCATCAGCGCGCGCGGGACTGCCTGCAGGAACACGCCCAAGGCGACGCGGCCTGGGCGATCGCTTGGCCCTGCGTTCACGAGTTCCTGGCCATCGTCACCAACCCCCGCATCTTCAAGCAGCCAACGCCGATCGTGGCCGCCTTGACCCAGATCGAAAGCTGGTTGGAGTCGCCAACACTGCGGCTGCTGGGAGAAGAAGAGGGCTACTGGTCGGTCTTGGCAGACCTGATCAGGACGAACAGTATTCGCGGCGGCAAGGTCCACGATGCGCGAATCGCCGCGCTGGCCATTCATCATGGCGCGCGGGAGCTGCTCTCCGCAGACCGCGACTTCACCCGGATGGCGCCGCTGACCGTGCGCAACCCGCTTTGAAGGCAGCCCTCAAGCCTGCTCGCCTGCGGCCATCGCCGCCAGCGTGGTCACCGTCTTCCAGTTGCGGGTCGTGGCCGCGGCGGCGAGCGCCCGTTCGAAGGCGTTGTTCGACAGTTTGGTGTTGCCGTAGCCGTCCGGACACACGAGATAGATCGTCTGGCCGAGGCAACGGAACAGGTCACGCCCCGACGAGACGCCTTCCATCTTCTTCAGCCCGGCGGCTGCCGGCGCGGCGGCCAGAAACGTGACGTGCAGCTTCGTCAGGTCGACGCCACGCTGATTGGCGAACGGGTTCTCCTCGATGACCCGCGCAAGATCACCGGCGCCCAGCACCAGCACCGGCACGTCGAACCCGAAGTCGCGCTTGATCCGGGCCACGATCTTCGGGCCGAGCGGCGCCGCCGCGCGTTCCTTGGCCTCGAACACGACGTTTCCGCTCTGGACGTAGGTGCGGACGTTCTTGAATCCGAGCGCCTCGAACGACGCGCGCAGGGCCTCCATCTTCACCGGCTTGCTGCCGCTCACGTTGATCCCGCGCAACATCGCCACGTAGCTGGGCATCGCCGCCGTCCTATTTCTTTTCGTTGTTCGTTTGGTCGCCGCGCAACCGTGCCTGGCGCGCGCCGATCTCGCGCTCTTCGCCGGAGTCCGACGGTTCGTAGTAGCGATGCCCGCGGAGCTCCTCGGGCAGGTACTCCTCGCGGACGTAGTGCCCCTTGAAGTCGTGCGGGTAGCGGTAGTTGGCCCCCCAGCCGAGCGCCTTCCCCATCCCGCTCGAGGCGTTGCGCAGGTGCGCCGGGACCGGCAGGGCGCCGTGCGCGTCGACGTCGGCCTTGGCGGCGGCGTAGGTCGTGACCGCCGTGTTGCTCTTGGGCGCCGTCGCCAGATAGATCGCCGCCTCGGTCATCGGCAAGATCCCCTCCGGCAGGCCGATGAAGCGAAAGGCGTCGAGCGCGGCGGTGGCGACCGAGAGCGCCCGCGCGTCGGCCACGCCGATGTCCTCCGCCGCGAAGATGACCAGACGGCGCAGCACGAAGAGGGGGTCCTCGCCCGCCTCGAGCATGCGCGCCATCCAGTAGACGGCGGCGTGGGGATCGCTGCCGCGCAGGCTCTTGATGAAGGCGCTCACCACGCCGTAGTGCTCGTCGCCCGCCTTGTCGTAGAGGATCGTCTTCCTCTGCGACGCCTCCTCGACGACGGGCGCGGTGAGGACGATCTGGCCGGCGGCGTCGGGCTGAGCGACCGCGGCCGCCGCCTCCAGCGTCGCCAGCGCCCGCCGCGCGTCGCCGCGCGCCTCGCGGACGATGAGATCGCGCACCTCGTCGACCGCCGAGAGCCCGCGCCCGCCGAGACCCCGCTCGGCGTCGGTGAGCGCGCGATCGATCACCGTCCGCAGATCGGCGTCGGACAGCGCCTGCAGCACCACCACCTTGGCGCGCGACAGGAGCGCGGCGTTCACCTCGAACGAGGGGTTCTCGGTGGTCGCCCCGATGAGGACGATGGTCCCCGCCTCGACGTGGGGCAAGAGGGCGTCCTGCTGCCCCTTGTTGAAGCGGTGAATCTCGTCGACGAACAGCACGGTGCGCTCCCCCTGCTGATCGCGCCGCGTCGCCGCCTCGGCCACCGCCTCGCGCAGATCCTTGACGCCCGCCATCACGGCGGAGAGCGGCACGAAGCGCGCGTGCGCCTCCGCCGCCAGCAGCCGGCCCAGCGTCGTCTTCCCCGTCCCGGGCGGCCCCCACAAGATGAGCGACGGCAGCTCGCGCGCCTCGAGCGCGCGCCGCAGCAACTTCCCCGGCCCCAGCAGGTGCGCCTGCCCCACCAGCTCGGCCAGCGTCCGCGGCCGCATGCGCTCGGCCAGCGGCTGCCCGCGCCGATCCTTGGTCGCGGCCCGCGCGAAGAGGTCCATCGCCGGCAGTTTAGCGCGAGGTTCGCGCCACGTGACCTCAACGTTTGACGCCACCCTGCCGATGCCCCGACCGGAGCCAAGCCGATCCATGCACCGATCGTCGCTCGTCTTGTTGATGGCCGCTGCGGTCCTGGGCGGCGCCACAGGATGCGCCGAGGCCCCGCCCGCCGCCCCGGCGCACCCCTCGGCGCGGGAGGCCCCGGCGCGTCCCGCGACGAACGCCTATGCACGCGGCACCACTTTGTCCGCGGCAGACGCCACGGCGGAGGTCGCCTACTATCGGGAGCGTTCGCTGGCCCTCGCCGGGGGCGCCTCGACCGAGATCGCGCGAACCGACTTCGCGCGACTGCGACGCGGCCGGCTCTATCTGACGGAGGGCCTTCCCGATCGTGAGATCTCGGAGCTCCGGCAGCGCCTCACCGAGGCCTTCGGCGCGGGGAACGGAGCCGCCATCCTCGAACTGACCGCCCGACTCATCGAGCGGAATCAGGCAGATATTCGCGCGCACATGTTGCGCGCGATCGCCGCGCGACAAGCCGGCAACGAGAACGAGGCCCGCACGCACCACGACCTGGCGACCGCCCTGCTCGAGTCGATCCTGGCAGGCGGCGACGGGCAGGGCGTCAACTCGCCCTGGACCGTGTTCGACGTCAGCGAGGAGTACGAGATCCTGAAGGCGAAGGGCTGCGTTCCGGGGTCCCAGGCGCTGGTGACGCACGACGACCGGCAGTTCGACGTTCTGCACGCCCGCAACGCCTCGAACGGCGGCCCCTGCGAAGCCACCTTCGACATCACCGAGCTGATGGCCGTGACCGCGCGGCATCTCTAGGAGGGCGGTCCGGGAGCCGCGATCGCGCGCAACTAGAACTGCCCGCGCACGGATGTTAGGGTCGGCGGCGTTGCGGCCGACGCGCTCCCCTCGATGGCTCCTCCGCCTCGGCCTCTTGGCCGCGGCTGTCGGCTCCCGCGCCGACGCGAAGTCGAACGAGCCCGAGCCGGCTGCGACGCCGGCTCCAAATCCCCAGCCGCCGCCGGCGACCGAGAGTGAAGCGGCGACGACCGGCAAGAACGGCCCGCGCCCGCTGATGGGCCTGGCGCCCCGGCCGGGCGCCTCGGCCGAGTCTCCCAAACCGCCGCGCGATCCGGCCGAACGACGGGCCTGGCTCGGCGCGCAGCTCGACGCGGTCTTCCGGACGCCGGCCCTCGCCAGGGCCAAGGTCTCGGCAATCGTCATCGAGGCCGACAGCGGCAAGACGCTCTACGCGCACGACGACAAGGCGCCGCTCAACGCCGCCTCCAACGTCAAGATCGTCACCTCGGCCGCGTCGCTGTCGCTGCTCGGCCCCGAGTACCGCTGGCGCACGACGCTGGCGGTGATCGGCCCCCCCGGCGGCCCGCCGCTGCCGGCCGGCGGCGAGGTGAGCGGCGATCTCTACCTGCGCGGCTCGGGCGATCCGACGCTGTCGACCGAGGATCTCGCCGCGATGGTGAGCGACCTGGCGTCGCTGGGCCTCCACAAGGTCAAAGGGTCGCTGGTGATCGACGACAGCCTCTTCGACGGCGGCTACGTGCCGCCCGCCTACGATCAGAAGACCGACTCGACCGCGTCGCGCGCGCCGTCGTCGGCGGCGTCGCTCGACGGCAATGTCGTCGGTGTCACCATCATCCCCGGCGCCGCGGCCGGCGCGCCCGCCCGCATCGTCGTCGATCCGGCGTCGCCTTATTTCACCGTCGCCGGGCGCGTCGTCACCGCCGCCAGCGGCCCCGCCGCGCCGAGCGTCGACACCAAGGAGGACGGCAACCGAACGCGCGTCAACGTCGGGGGGCGCATCAAGCTGGGCGCCGACCCCCGCACGTTCTATCGGCGCGTCGCGCAGCCATCCCTGTTTCTCGGGCAGACGCTGAAGCAGCTCTGCGAGCGGCGCGGAATCTCCGTCGGGGCCGTGCGGATCGGCGCAGCCCCCGCCCAGGGGCTGCGGGTGATCGCCACGCACGACTCGGCGCCGCTGGCGGTGGTGGTCCAGGATCTCAACAAGCGTTCGAACAACTTCGCCGCCGAGCAGCTCCTCCGCACGCTGGGCGCCGAGATCGGCGGACATCCTGGAAACTGGGACAAGGGCCTCAAAGCCGTCGCCCGCTACCTCGGCGGTGTTGGAATCAAGGCCGACAGCTATCAGATGAAGAACGGGTCGGGCCTCTACGACTCGAACCGCTTCTCGGCGGCACAGATCGCCACGATCCTCCGCGCGGCGGCCCATGACTTCCGGATCTCCGCGGAGTTTTTGGCTTCGCTGGCGATCGCCGGCACCGACGGCACCATCGCCCATCGAATGGGCGCCACGCTGGCAGAGCGCTACGTACGCGCCAAGACCGGCACACTGGCCAACGTGAGCTGCCTGTCAGGATTCGCCGGCTCGCCCGGCCACCTGCCGCTCGTGTTCTCGATCCTCGTCAACGATATCGGAAACCCGAACGACGCGCGGCGCGCGCAGGACCGCGCCGCGGAGATCCTGGTCGCCTACCTCGAAGGCGACGCCGTCGCGAAGTAGCCGGCCGGGCGCGCCGGACGGCGGTCGCTGCCGGGACTCCAACCTTCGCCTTCTCGCGGCCGCTCGCGAAGCAGCTTCGCCTGCTCCTCAGGCGCCAGCTTCTCCCACCCTCGCCCCCCGCTCCCCTCATCCATCGCATCCATCCAATCGGTCGAACGCGGACTGATGTGACGTAGCAGCATCTCAACCTCCCCGGTGATGCTCACCCTTACTACCTCGGATTGTACCGAAGAAATTCCCGCCAGGCCGGCCGATCGAGCATCAGTTGAAAACTTCCGACCCCGACCGGGCGCGGAGCGGCGCCCCCGCCGTCCGCGCCCGGTCTCTCTCTCTCTCGTTCTCTCCCGTTCTCGTCCCTCTCAAGGATCAGTATGCGCGCCAAATGTTTCCGTATCCTTTCGGCGCGACGCTTTGTTCGTTACTTCGCCGCGTCACGCGCGGCCTCGGGCTCGAGAGTGAATCCCTGTTTGGGATCGGTCGACTCGTTCGCGAGCACGCGGAAGACACAGCGGCCGTGGCCGTGTTGAAACCGTTCCTCGCGCACGACGCGCACGCCGAGCAGCCGACTCAGCGTCGAGACCGTCACGCTGCAGAGCGCAGGGCGCTGCATCGCCACGCTGAGGAACGGACAGTTCTGCTCGACGAGGCGAAAGCCGCCGCGCACCTTTTCGACCAACATGTACGGATCGCCGTCGGCGTAGACCGCCTTCAGCGCTTGCACCCGCTCCGCCAAGCTGAGGCCGCGCATGCGCGGCTCCCAATCGCGCACCCGTCCCTCGGCGATCGCCGCCAGCACCTTTTCGAACGCCGGCTTGCCGAGCTGGTCAGCGACGGTGTCGAGCAGCATCACGGCGAGCCTGTCGTAACTCTTGGGGAACAGATGTTCGCCCGACTCGGTGATGCGAAAACGGGTGGGCGGCCGGCCGGCAGCCGACGCATCGGGGCGCGACGAAACCGGGCGCTCTGCGACCGCTTCGACCCATCCCTCTCGCTGCAGTTGCACCAGCTGCTGGCGAATCGCCTCGCCGCTCATGTCGAGCCGCTCGGCCAGCTCGGCGATCGTCGACGGCCCATGCTGCTTGAACACACCGAGCAGCGCGCGGCGGGTCGGACTGATCTGGTCGATGTTCAGCGTCACTGGCCCTAAGAATGATAGCCGGCCGGACGCTCCCCCGTCGCGGTCGATTCTTGCCCCACGCCGTGACGGTAGACCATCTCGGCGCCGAAGTAGCCACCCGCGACCAGCAGCAGAAATCCCGCCACGTCGAGCCCAACCGTCAGCGCGACGTGTCCGGCAGGCAGCGTCTGGCCGCGTCGAACGAGCAAGCTCCCCCCGAACGCGGAGATCGCGCCGAGGATCAGGTAGAGGTGGGCGTTCGCCGCACCGCTCGCCGGATGCTCGGTCGGGAGCGCGGCGAAGTCGATCACGCCGGCCACGGCCGCCGCGAGACCGCCCAGACAGCCGAGCGCCATCGTCCAGAAGGAGATCGCCCACCAGACGGCCCCCCCGCGGAGGAGCGCCAGGAGGTCCCACAGGGGGGCTGTCAGGAGGAGCCCCATCGGCAGGTGAACCAACATCGGGTGAACCGGGTGCCCGAACAGGCGCAGCCCTCTTTTCATCGGCGTTGGCATCGTGGTGGGCGCCGGCATCGGCTTCACCTCAGCCGAGCACGCCCGAACCAATCAGGAGGGTGACGAACCCACCCACGGCGACCACCGCGTGAATCAGCATGAGCGGCACCGGGATGTTCTTCTTGCGCAGGTGCGTGGCGAAGAGAACGAACCCACCCAGCGCGGCGACGACGAACAGAGCCAGGGCAATCCGGGGCAACGAAGCGGAGGCGCCGGCGTGCAGCACAGCGACGATGAGGGCAACCAGGCCGGCCGCCGCGACAGCGCCGTGGACGAGCGCCAGGGCCAGGGGGGGATTCTTGCCGCGCAGCCGGATGCTGGCGAGGACGAGACCGCCGAGGGCGGCGACGGCGAACAGAACGAGCGTGAGGACCATGGGAATCTCCTTGGGTTGAGCTGTTTCGCAACTTAAACCTTGCTTATCTTGTCTGTCAAGCACGAGGTTGCCCCGAGGGCCCAGCGCAGGGTGGATGGCGGATTGGACGGCGGGTTTGACGACGGTCGTCCCTCACGTTCCAGGGGTCGCCGCGAGGCCCCGCTGGCGCCGCGCCGAAGTTCGCGCGGCCCGCGCGCCTCGCTTGAATTCGCGCGACCTTTCTTCCAGGATGTCGCCGCCATGCAACGCACCCCGCTCTATGAATCCCACCTCCGCCTCGGCGCGAAGATGGTCGACTTCGGCGGCTGGGCGATGCCGGTCAGCTACGCCGGCGGCATCATCGACGAGCACCGCGCGACCCGGCAGGCGGTGGGCGTCTTCGACGTCTGCCACATGGGCGAGATCCACTTCCGCGGCGAGCGTGCCGCCGAGGCGGTCCAGCGCCTCATCACCAATGACGTCGGACGGCTCACCGACGGGCGCGCGCTCTACACCGTGGCCTGCCTGCCGACCGGCGGAATCATCGACGACCTCATCGTTTATCGGGTCTCCGCGACCCACTATCTGACCGTGGTCAACGCGGGGAACCTGGAAAAGGATCGCGCCTGGTTCTTCGAGCACGCGCGTCCGCTCTGCGACGTGACCGACGCCTCGGCCGAGACGGGCCTCATCGCCTTCCAGGGGCCCGGCGCCAAGCACGCGCTGCAGCCGCTCACCAAGCTCGGGCTGGGCGACCTGGCCAGCTTTGCCTTTGTGGAAAGCTGCGAGATCGCCGGCGTCAAGGCTTCGATCGCGCGCACCGGGTACACCGGGGAGGACGGGTTCGAGATCTTCTGCGACGCCAAGGACGCCGTCACGCTGTGGGATCGCCTGGTCGAGGCGGCGGCAGGGATCGGCGGCAAGCCGGTCGGCCTCGGCGCGCGCGACACGCTCCGCCTCGAGGCGCGGCTGCCCCTCTACGGCAACGATCTGGACGAGACCACCACGCCGCTCGAGGCCGGGCTCGGCTGGGTGGTGAAGCTCGAGGGCGCGGACTTCATCGGCCGTGAGGCTCTCCGGTCGCAAAGCGCGTCCGGCGTGAAGCGCAAGCTCTGCGGGTTCGAGATGACCGGCCGCGGGATCGCCCGCCACGGCTATCCGCTCTTCGACGGCGAAGGCAACCCGAGCGGCACCACGACCTCGGGCGGCCCGGCGCCGACGCTGGGCAAGAACATCGGCCTCGGCTATCTGCCGGCGGGGCTCGATCGCGCGGGAGAGCGCATCTCGGTCGACTGCCGGGGCAAGCGCGTCGACGCCGAAGTGGTCAAAGGTCCGTTTTACAAGCGAGGAAGAGCATGAGCGCGCAGCAATACCCCGACGACCTCTACTACACGAAGGACCACGAGTGGGCGCGGCTGGAAGATCGCGACGGCCAGAAGCTCGCGACCATCGGCGTCACCCGCTTCGCCGTCGACCAGCTGGGCGACGTCACGCAGGTCGATCTGCCGAAGGAGGGCGAGAGCCTGAAGCAGGCCGAGGTGTTCGGCTCGGTCGAGTCAGTCAAGGCGGTCTCCGATCTGTTCGCGCCGCTGTCGGGGAAGATCGTCAAGGTCAACTCGCCGCTCAGCGATTCGCCCGAGTACGTCAACGAGGATCCCTACGACGAGGGGTGGATGATCCAGCTCGCCATCGGCGACGCCAAGGAGCTGACCGGACTGATGGACGCCGCGGCCTACCAGGCCTTCCTGCGCGAACAGGGGGAGTAAAGGGTGGCGGTTGAGCTCGGTCTGCCTGACCATTTCGTCGATCGCCACATCGGTCCGGACGCCCGCGAAGAGGCGGAGATGCTGCGGGTGCTCGGCGCCCCCAGCCTCGACGCGCTGATCGCCGAGACGATCCCGGCCGACATCCGCTTCGCCGGCGCGCTCGATCTCCCGGCGCCCGTCGGCGAATCCGAGGTGCTGGCCGAGCTGCGCGTGCTGGCGGCCAAGAATCAGGTCTGGAAGTCGTTCATCGGGATGGGCTACTGCGGACTGCTTCACGCCGCCGGTCATCCAGCGCAACATCCTGGAGAACCCGGGCTGGTACACGGCGTACACCGCCTACCAGGCGGAGATCTCGCAGGGGCGCCTGGAGGCGCTGCTCAACTTTCAGACGATGGTGGCCGACCTGACCGGGCTGCCGATCGCCAACGCCTCGCTGCTCGACGAGGCGACGGCGGCCGCCGAGGCGATGCACATGCTGCACGGCCTGGCGCCGGCCACCGCCGACGTCGATCGCGGCGGGACCTTTCTCGTCGCCGACGGCTGCCACCCGCAGACGATCGAGGTGGTGCGCACGCGCGCCCGTCCGCTCGGCATCGAGGTGAAGGTCGGCGATCCGGCGGCCTTCGACTTCGCCGCCGAAAAGGCCTTCGGCCTGCTGCTGCAATATCCGGCCACCGACGGCGCGGCTGCCAGATTACGCCGCTCTCATCGCGCGGGCCCACGAGGCCGGCGCCCTGGTGGCGATGGCCACCGATCTGCTGGCGCTGACGGTGCTGACGCCGCCGGGCGAGCTCGGCGCCGACGTCGCCGTCGGCAGCGCGCAGCGCTTCGGCGTGCCGCTCGGCTACGGCGGTCCGCACGCGGCCTTCTTCGCCACGCGCGCCGAGTGGACGCGCAAGCTGCCAGGGCGCCTCATCGGCGTCTCCGAGGACGCGCACGGCAACCGCGCGCTGCGGATGGCGCTGCAGACCCGCGAGCAGCACATCCGCCGCGAGAAGGCGACCAGCAACATCTGCACGGCGCAGGTGCTGCTGGCCGTGATGTCCGGGATGTACGCCGTCTATCACGGACCGCGCGGCCTGCGCGCGATCGCGGAGCGCGTCGGCGGCTTTGCCGCGGTGCTGGCGCGCGGGCTCGAGCGCCTCGGCGCCCGCGTGCGCCACCAGACCTTCTTCGACACCGTGCGGATCGACGGCAGCGCGTCCGAGGTCGCTGGCTGGATGACGGCAGCCGCGGCGCGGAAGATCAACCTGCGCCGGCTCTCGAACGAGTCGCTCACGATCGCGCTCGACGAGACGACCACCGCGGCCGACATCGGTCGCCTGTTCGAGCTGTTCGCGGGCGGCTCCAAGGCGGACGTCGCGCCCACGGTCGAGGCGCTGGCGCGCGAGGTGTCGCTCCCCTTTGGCGCGGCGGCGCGCAAGAGCGCCTACCTCACCCACCCGATCTTCAACACCCACCACTCGGAGACGGAGATGCTGCGCTACATGCGGCGTCTCGAGGCGCGCGATCTGTCGCTCACGCACGCGATGATCCCGCTCGGCTCCTGCACGATGAAGCTGAACGCCACCGCCGAGATGATGCCGGTGACCTGGCCGGAGTGGGGGAACCTGCACCCCTTCGCGCCGCCCGCGCAGGCGGAGGGGTACCGGGCGATCTTCGGCGATCTCGAGCGGATGCTCTCGGCGATCACCGGTCTGCCGGCGACGTCGCTGCAGCCGAACGCGGGCTCTCAGGGGGAGTACGCTGGCCTGCTGGCCATCCGCGCCTTTCACGAGAGCCGCGGCCGAGGGGCACCGCGACGTCTGCCTGATCCCCTCGTCGGCGCACGGCACCAACCCCGCGTCGGCGGTGATGGCCGGCTACCGGGTCGTGGTCGTCGCCTGCGACGACGGCGGCAACGTCGATCTCGGCGACCTCGCCGCCAAGGCGAACGAGCACCGCGAGCGTCTGGCGGCGCTGATGGTGACCTACCCGTCGACCCACGGCGTGTTCGAGGCGGGCATCAAGAAGATCAGCGCGATCGTCCACGAGCACGGCGGGCAGGTCTACATGGACGGCGCCAACCTGAACGCGCAGGTCGGCCTCTGCCGCCCGGGCGACATCGGCGCCGACGTCTGCCACATCAATCTCCACAAGACGTTCTGCATCCCGCACGGCGGCGGCGGTCCCGGGATGGGCCCCATCTGCGTCGCCACGCACCTGGCGCCCTTCCTGCCACGACATCCTCTGGCGGATGCCGACGCCTCCGGCGCGGGCGCGGTCTCGGCGGCGCCCTGGGGGAGCGCCAGCATCCTGCTCATCTCCTGGGCGTACATCCGCCTGATGGGCGCCGAGGGGCTGACCCGCGCGACGAAGATCGCCATCCTGAACGCCAACTACATCGCGCACCGGCTCGACGCGCACTACCCGGTCGTCTACAAGGGCGCGAAGGGACGCGTGGCGCACGAGTGCATCGTCGACGCGCGGCCGCTCAAGAAGGTGGCGGGCATCGAGGTCGACGACGTCGCCAAGCGGCTCATGGACTACGGCTTCCACGCGCCGACGATGTCGTTCCCCATCGCCGGCACGCTGATGATCGAGCCGACGGAG
Organism: uncultured Pseudomonadota bacterium; assembly: GCA_963819375.1. Classification (GTDB taxonomy): domain Bacteria; phylum Myxococcota_A; class Polyangia; order Fen-1088; family Fen-1088; genus JADGRB01. The sequence goes on from CAWFVU010000005.1 coordinate 56,941, forward strand.
AGCGAATCGAAGGGGGAGCTCGATCGGCTGTGCGACGCGCTGATCGCCATCCGCGAGGAGATCGCCGAGATCGAGAGCGGCGCCGCCCCGCGCACCGGCAACTTGCTGAAGAACGCGCCGCACACCGCGGCGGCGCTGCTGGCCGTCGAGTGGCCGCACCCCTACCCGCGCGATCGCGCCGCCTACCCGCTGCCCTTCGTGCGCGCGGCGAAGTTCTGGCCGCCGGTCGGCCGCCTCAACAACGTCCTCGGCGACCGCAAGCTCTTCTGCACCTGCCCGGCGGTCGAGGACTACGCTTGACGGCTGGGCGGCTGCCTGCGGCCCACCGGATCTGAACCGGCGGGCCGAGTCCGCGCGCTACTCGCAGAAGAACTTCAGGTCGTCGATGTAGATGTCGTAGGTGGAGCGGGGGACGTTGACCTGAAACTGGATGCCGTAGAGCTTGGCCGGCGTGATGTGCGGCTTCTTCGGCGCGCCCCAGTCCGGCATCTGCTTCATGCTCTTCCAGGGGAAGCTGTAGAGCTTCCAGTCGTTGGTGAGGACGACGTTCGCCCCGAAGTCGTTGAAGCACTCCGTGCAGACCCCGCCGTCCGGATCGGTGTTCACGTCCGGCACCTTCAACCGCACCTTCCCGGTCGAGTCGGGGCCCTTCTTGGCCCAGAACGAGATCCCGGCGTACTTGGAGGCGTCGTACTGCCCCTTCGGGTCGATGAAGTTCATCCCCATCCCCGAAAAGACGATGGCGCCCGTCCCGATCGTCCCGTGGTAGCGGGCGGCGTACTGCGAGTCGTGGCCCCCTTCGCTCATCGCGAAGGTGCCGCCCTCTTCGCCGGCGGTCGGCTCGACCGTCGTCGTCCCCTTGTCCTTGAACGTGTACCAGTAGCCGCCGCGGTTGTCGTTGGGCAGGTTCTGGTTGTTCCCGTCCTCGCCGTCGTCGATGAGGCCGTTCGGACCGCAGTCCTTCCCCACCTCGCCCGCGCCCGCCGCCGCCGCGCCGCCGCCGCCGATCGACGCCGCCGAGCCCGGCGCCACGTTCGGCGCCGTCGCCGACTTGTCCGGGATGATGCAGCCGAGCAGCATCAGCGACCCGCCCGCAAGAACCAGAAACGCGCGCTTCTTTTCACTCTTCATGGTGGATTCCTCGTGAGACGGAAAGGTTGACTAGAACCAGATGATCGCCGCGATCTGCGCGGCGTTCTTGTCGACGCCCAGACCGGCAGCGCCGGGCTGGCTGTTGTACGGAAACTGCGACCCGCTCATGTACCCCGCCGCCGGCGTCGCCCCGGGCATCGAGTACAGGTTTCCGTAGAAGTACCGCGAGTACTGGAGCATCACCTGCTCGTGCGTCACGAACGCCGTCCGGAAGATGATCCGCGGCGAGAGCACCGAGAACGACTCGCCAGACTTGTCCAGATTCGGCTCCACCACGTCGTAGCGCCCCCCGATCCCCAGCCACGGCAGCGGCACGTAGGTCCACTCCGTCCCGAACTTCAGCTTGGAGAGCGAGTAGTCCGGGGCATCCGGCGCCTTCACCTTGTTGTACATCCCGAAGATCGTCCCGATCAGATCCGGTCCGTCCCCCCAGAAGGCCTGCGGGTAGTGAAACAGCTGTCCGAAGCTGAAGCTGTACTGGACCTCCACGCTGTCGATCGTCCCAGTCACCGGCTGCACCCCGCCCGGCGGGCCGAAGTAGTTGTCGTGCAGCTGCCAGCCCCCGAACGAGTGCAGCACCTCGATCGCGTCCGCGATGTAGAGCGCGTTTTTCGCCGACAGGTGCGAGTACCCGACGTACCCATCCCCCAGCACCCCGCCCAGCAGCTTCACGTCGGCCCCGCCGATCCAGATGCTCGGCTTCGGATCCTGCGGCTGGCGCGGCGGCGCCATCGCGTTCCCCGGCCCGTCCCACGCGCCGTTCGTCCCCTGGTACGAGCCCGCTCGCTCGTTGTCGTTCGCGAACACGTAGATGAGGTGCGCCCCAGCGATGACCTCTTTCTTGAACACCGCGCCGATGTGCGCGTGGGCCACGAACGTCGACTCCTGCGGCACCGGCCCGGGATACGGCTCCCACGCCGGCAAGTTCTGGTTCGCGTTGTTCCCCGACCCGTTCCCCAGCGGCGGTCCGTAGAACGGGATTGGCTCCAGCTTCCCCCCGAACCCTTCCTCGCCCTCGAACGTCCAGTCGTTCCAGTCGTAGTCGAACGTCAGCGTCTCCCCGGCCGTGTGCGTCCGCCCGAACAGGTACGTCTCGTACCGCCCGGCGTCGTAACGCCCCGCCGCGCCGTACCGGTTCGTGTACGCGCCCGCGATCAGCGTCAGCCGCGCGTTCTCGCTGATGAACTCCGGCCAGGTCATCGACAGGAACGCCTCGTTGATCCCGAGGTTCGACTCCAGCCGCCGGTAACCAGAGTCGGTGATGTTGTACGACGCGATCTGCACCGTCGCCTTCACCCGGTCGTTGCCGTAATGAAAGTTCAGCTCCGTCCAGGGGCCGACCATGCTGTTCGTGTAGCGCCAGTCGATGTAGTTCGCGTCCGGCACCAGCGGCGGCGTTCGGAGCTGGGTCCCCGCCTTCCCGGTCGCCCCGGCGTTGAGGTCCTGCGTCGTCGGCGGTCCCCACGAAAAGCGCAGCGGCGCCCGGAAGTACCCCGTCACGTCGAACTTCCACTCCCCCGTCACCGGCTCTTCGACCGCCGCCGGCGCGTCCGACGTCGTCGTCACCAACCCGCCCACCTGCGGCGCGTCCGGGTTCAGCCCCAGCGACGGCCCGCTCCCCCCCTTCTTCTTCGCCGGCGGCGGCGGCGCGGCCGGCACCGCCGGAACCACCTCGGGGGCCGGTGCCGCAGCCGGCGCCGGCGCATCCTGGGCGAAGACCGGCGACGAGAGAGCCGGAACCGCCAGGAGGAGACTCGTCAGACCGAACGACCGGAGGCTCGGCCCATTCCACGTTTCCATGTTTCGCATCGGCCGTGACCCCAGCAACGGTCGCGCCAACCTGGCACCTGCCGAAACATGCCTCCCCGACTTCCTGGACGCGGCCGCGGACGTCCGCCGGACGTCCGCCGGACGTCCGCGCCGCGGAAAGGCCAAGGCAGAACCACCGGGATCGCGGTGGCACCAAGGTTGCTGAGACCGCATTCGATCGAGCCAATCGTCAACACCAGACAGAGAGGAGCCACCGATGCGACGAACAGGCCCATTCGACGGAAGCACGCGCCCTCGCGATCGTCCTCACCGCGGTTGCCCTCGCCGGATGCGCGAGCGCCTCGGGCGAAGCGCGCCAGGCGGAGGTCTCGCCCGTCGCTCCGCCGGCGACGCAACCCGCCCCCGATGGCGTGAACCCCTTCGCCGGCGCGCGGCTCTACGTCAACCCCGACTACGTCAAGGCGGTCCAGGGATTGGAGGCGGCACACGCCAACGAGGCGGCGCTCTTGAAACGGATGGAATCCTTGCCGACCGCCATCTGGTTGTCGTGGATCGCCGACACCAAGGACGTGCCGCGCTATCTCGACGATGCGCTCCGGCAGCAAAAGGCGGATGGCCAGCCGGTCGTCCCGCTGTTCGTCGTCTACGATCTTCCGGGTCGCGACTGCGCGGCGGAGTCGTCGGCCGGCGAGCTCAGCGCCGACGCCGCCGGCGAGGCCGGGTACCAGCACCGTTCATCGACGTCGTCGCAACTGCGTTCCGCGCGCATCCCGATCAGCGGATCGCGGTGGTCCTCGAGCCCGACTCGCTGTCGAACCTGGTGACCAACCTCGCTCGGCCGAGGTGCAAGACCGCCGAAGGCATTTACAAGCGCGGGATCGCCTACGCCATCAGCAAGCTCTCGCTGCCGAACGTGTTCCTCTACCTCGAGGCGGCGCACGCCGGCTGGCTCGGCTTTCCGAAGAACATCGACCGGGCCGCGGCGCTCTACAAGAACGTGCTGACGATGGCCGGTGGCCCCGAGCGCGTGCGCGGCTTTGCGCTCAACGTCTCGAATTACGATCCGGCCGTGGATCCCGCGAAGACGCCGCGCGATCGGACCTCCGCCGCCAGCGACGAGACGGGCTACGCCGCCGACCTGACCAGGGCGCTCGCCAAGGTCGGCGTCACCGGCAAGGGGTTCGTCATCGACACCGGCCGCGATGGCCGCGCGTACATCCGCTCGATCGCCTCCAGCTGGTGCAACGTCAAGGGGGCCGGTCTCGGGGAGCGGCCGCGCGCCGCACCGGCGCCGCTCATCGACGCCTACCTCTACGTGAAGGTCCCGGGCGAGTCCGATGGGACGTCCGACCCGAACGCGCCCCGCTTCGATCAGACCTGCGCGTCGGACGATGCCACGCCGGGCGCGCCGCAGGCCGGGAAGATGTTCGACGCGTACCTCATCGAGCTCCTCAGGAACGCCAACCCGCCCCTTTGAGGGGCCGTGACGGGTGACGGGCGGAGCACGTATGATGGCCGCGAATGGCCGATGGTCGCTAGGCGGAGGCAGAGAAGCGCAGCGCTGCTCGCCGCGCTGCTGGCGCTCGGATCGGCGCGGATCGGCCACGCCGACGATCCGCGGGGCGAGGCGCGCGCCCACTACGCCAGGGGGCTGGACCTCGCCGGCCAGAACGGTTACGAGGGGGCGTTGCGCGAGTTCAACGCCGCGTACGCGATCAGCCCGCAGTTCGCCGTCCTCTTCAACATCGGCCAGGCGCACATCGCGCTCGGCCACACCGTCGAGGCGATCGAGGCGCTCACCCGCTACCTGCGCGACGGCGCCGATCGGATCGCGCCCACCCGCCGCGTGCAGGTGGAGCGGCAGATCGCCGGACTGCGCTCCACCCTGCCACACCCGGAAGTGACATCCGAGGCCGAGGCTGCGCGGGCGACCGCGGCGGCGGCGGGCGCGGCGGCCGGCGAGGCAATCGAAGCGGCGTCCGAGGGATCCCGCGCCGCCAGTGCCCGCCCGGGAACCCTGACCGTTCGCTGCCCGGAGCCCGGCCTCAAATTGCTGCTCGACGGCAAGCGGATCGACCTGGCCGCCTCGAGCCGCGGCGTCGCTCTGCCGGGAGGGATGCACCACCTCGTCTTGTCGGCCCCCGGACGGCGCTCCACCGAGGAGAGCCTCGAGGTCCAGGAGGGGGGCGCCGCGCTGGTGATCTGCGAGACTCTCCCGGCGGTCAGCGCCCCACCGACAGTCGTGCCGCTGCAGCCGATCGGCGCGCCCGTGTTCACGGCCGTCACCAGCAGCTCCGAGCCGCCGACGATCCATGCGAAGACCGTCGCGTACATCCTGGGCGGACTCGGATTGGCGTTGGGAGGGACCGCCATCGGCGTCTACTTCTGGAACCGGGGGCAGTACCAGGAGGCCCAGACCGAGCACACCTATCTTCAGACGCACCCGACGGACACCGACGTCGCGATCAAATACAACGCAGACGTCGACGCGCTGAAGCGCAACAGCATCATCACCGTCGGGCTCGCCGCGACGAGCGTCGGCCTGCTTGCCGGCGGCGCCTATCTCTATTTCTACGAACGGAAGAGCGGCCCGAAGACCGGGAAAACGACCGGAAACAGGACGGGACCCGGCGACAGGTCGCGAAGCTGGGCGTCGGTCACGCCCGGCGGCGTCTTCTGGAACGGGGTCTGGTAGCGATCGTGCGCCGCGCGGAGTTTTCGCTCGTCCGATTGGCCCCGGTGGTGGTGGCAGTCCTGATCGGACCGTCCTGCTACAGCCTTCCGAAGGTCGAGGTCATCCGGGTGATCGATGACTTCGCAGAGGACGGAGGCCTCGCACAACCGACCTGGAACGTTTTCGAACCGTGGACCTGCGGGCTGCACGTCGACCGACGTCAGGAAATCGATGGGGGCCAGGACGCAAGCCAGGACGGCGGCCAGGACGGCGGACCTGGCGGCGACATCGAGGCAGGACAGGCCGTGACCTGCACCTTGGGGCTCGGGACCGGAAATGACATGGACACGCCTCCATTCCCAGGCGCGGTCACGCGCGCTCTGGTGGCGGCCTTCGACCTCACCACGTCTTCCGAAGTCGAGGTCTCGACGCGGACCAAGTCGGGAGCGATCAGCGGCAGCAGCGACGCTCCTGCTCCTTCCCTGACGCTCAACCTCACCGGGTTCAGCCAGCTCCTCTTCAACGCCAAGCTCCTTCCCACCCCGCCGGGAACGGCCCCCCTCCCGCCCGGCACTGAGCTCCAGGTCGAGCTTCATTGCTCCTCCACGGACGATCTGCTCGTGGACCAAGACATCATGCTCACCCCGGGGGCGTCGACCTGGAAGGCAATCTCTCTCCCGCTCAGCGCCTTCATCGTCGCCTCGCAACACGAGGCCTGCCTCGCCACTGTCGACAGCATCGCCTTCGTCGTCGTGCCGGGGGCCGCCCCGGCGGGGACCAAGGTCAGCGGCACGCTGCTGCTCGACGACATCCGGCTCCAGTAGCCGGAGCGTCGTTACTCGTAGGGGTTCTGCCGGTCGAAGGTGACGGGCGCGACGGAGGGATTGGCGACGGGCGCGGACGGCGCAGCGGAAGGCGCCGCCGAGGCAGGCGATGGCCGCGCGGCGTGTCGCCGCGCAGGGCGGGCGGCCGCGGATCCGCCCACGCCCGCGAGCGGGAGAGGCGGCGGAGCGGCCGGCGTGGACGCCATGTTCGACGTGAGTGCCGCCCCGGCCGTGGCCTGAAGTTGCTCGCTCGAAGCGAGCGGTGGCTTCGCGGCGGGAGCGTCCACTGCGGGCGACACCGCGATCTGCTTCTGCCGACCAACGCCCAGCGCCAACAGAGCGCCGACAATCGCGAGCGCCGACCCGCCGACGATGAACCCGATACGACTCGGCCGGCGCCGCGACCGGCGCGCCGACTCGACGCCGCCCGCCATCCCACGCGCCTGTGCGCCCAGCGACGACGGTGTCAACGAGACGCGCGACGCGCTCGAGTCGTCGAGCTTGGGGGCCGGCCAGACCTCGCGCTTGGCGAACGGCGCGAGCGCCTCCACCAGTGCCCCGGCCGACGGCGGGCGCGTCGCCGGCTCGGCCCCCAGCGCGTTCGTGACGATCACCCGGAAACCGACCGGCAGCTCGGGCGCGACCGACTCCAGCGGCACCGCGGGCTGCGTGGCGATGTGGTGCAGGATCGCGTTGTGCGACTCTCCCGGGTGCGGCTTTCGCCCCGAGCAGAGCTCGTAGAGGATCGCCCCCAACGCGTAGACGTCCGAGCGCTGGTCGACGACCTTGTCGCCGCGGGCCTGCTCCGGCGACATGTACGCAACGGTCCCGACCACCGCGCCGGTGCGCGTCGCCGCGTTCATCTCGTCGAGCGTCTGCAGCTTGGCGACCCCGAAGTCGAGCACCTTCAGGAGATCGGTCCCGTCCTGCCGCCGGCAGACGAACAGGTTCTGCGGCTTGAGGTCGCGGTGGATGATCCCCGCGGCGTGCGCGACCTCCATCCCACGGGCGGCCTGCGACACCAGATCGGCGGCGCGCCCGACCGACAGGGGCCCCTGCCGTCCCAGGAGCGCGGTCAGGCTCTCGCCGACGAGGTACTCCATCACGATGTAGGGCGCGCCGTCCTCGGCGATGCCGAAGTCGACGGCGGCCGCCACGTGCTCGCTCTCGAGGGCCCCGGCCGCCTCAGCCTCGCGCTGAAACCGCGTCAGGATGTCCCGCCGCTCGGCGAGATCGCGACGCATGAACTTCACCGCGAAGCGCCGCCGCACGACCGTGTGCTGCGCCTCGTACACCACCCCCATCCCCCCTTCCGCCAGCAGGCGGACGATCCGGTACTTGGCCCCGACGAGCTCCCCCACCCGCGCGACCGCGACTCGGCCGCTGGTCATTCTCGCCGCTCCTCCGCCTTGCGGAGCGCCTCCAGATCGACGGCCTGCCCCTCCATCAAACGATAGGCGCGCTGGCGGCTGATCCCCAGCATGGCGGCGGCACGCGCCACGTTGCCCCCGGAGGCGCGCAGGGCGACGACGAGCGCCGGAAGCTCGACCGGCTCGGGTGGCCCGCTCGGCACGGGGCGGTCAGCCCCGGATGACCTGGGGGCCACCTCGGGCGGCGACGCGCTCGGGGTGGCCAAGCTCGCGGCCAGGCCGGCGATCCGCTCCGGCAGATGCTGCGCGCGCAGCGTGACGTCGCTGCCGTGCAGGGTCAGGAGGCGCTTTGCCAGCAGCACCAGCTCACGCACGTTGAACGGCCAGTCGTGCAGGCAGAGCCGCTCCGCGAAGTCGCTCTCCATCGCGGGGACCCGCCCCTGCCCGATCTCCTCCAGGAGGCGCGAGAACAGCGGCAGCACGTCCTCGCGGCGCTTGCGCAGCGGCGGCAGGCGGACCGTCAGCCCGTCGAGGCGCGCCAGCAGATCGGCCCGAAAGCGCCCCGCCCGCACCGCCTCGATGAGCGGCTGCTGGCCGGCGACCACCACGCGCACGTCGATCGGGACCGGGTGAACCTCGCCGAGCGGCTGCACCTCGCGCTCCTCGAGGACGCGCAGCAGCTTGGCCTGCAGGCCGAGCGGCAGGTCCGAGACCTCGTCGAGCAGCAGCGTTCCACCCTGCGCACCGCGGAAGAAGCCGGCGCTGGCCCGATCCGCGCCCGTGAAGGCGCCCCGGCGATAGCCGAACAGCTCCCCCTCGGCCAGCGCCTCGGGGAGCGCCGCGCAGTTGACCGCGGAGAGCGGCCCTGACCGACCGCTCCAGCGGTGCAGCGCCCGGGTCGCCAGCTCCTTGCCGGTCCCCGTCTCCCCCTCGAGGACGATCGGCAGATCGCTGGCCGCCGCCGTGCGCAGCGGCGCCAGCGCCGCTTGCAGCGTGGCGCCGCCCCAGAGGTCGGGCGCGATCTGCGTGAATTCGCCCGCGCTGGCGGCCACCACGCCCACCCAGCCGCCGACACGCACGACGTCGCCCACGCCAAGCTGGGCCTCCGAGACCGGGCGGCCGTTCACCCGCACACCGTTGCGGCTGCCGAGGTCCGCGATGCGCACGCTCGAACCGGGTGAATCGGACGAAGGCTCGATCTGCAGGATGGCGTGCCGTCTCGACACGTCGTTGCCCGTCAGGCAGACGGCCGAGGCCTCGTCCCGTCCGATCGTCAGCTCACGCCTGCGCTCCCCGCGCAACGCGACCGGCGCGCTCGACCGCGGAAATAGCCAGAGCAACGCGGCTTCCTGAGAGTCCACGCTCGCGGCCGAGGCCGCCTCGGTAACCGTCGTGTTACCCCCGACCGAACTCATTATGGCCGATCCATTGATAACACGGCCCGGCCCCGGGCGGCGAAAGAGCGGCAGGGCCCGGCGCCGAGCGTCACCCCGATGCTCGGGCCTGGACGCGTTCTCCGCGTCAGGTCAGGAGAGCCGCGCGGTGGTTGACGGTCAAGGAGCGCGGCGGAAGGTGAAGGCCCGCTCGACGTGCATCGCGCCGCCCCGCGGCCGGGAGAACGACCAGCGGCTCATCGCCGCCTTCACGCAGTCCATGAGGTCGAGATCGACCTGCGCCGTCGCCACCACTTCGGTCGGGCCGGTCTGCCCCGAGGGCTCGATGGTCCAGCGCAGCAACAGCTCGTCCGCGAGCACCTTGGACAGCGCCACCCGCTTGGCGCGCGCGACGTCGACTCTGCAGTTCTCCAGCGTCTCGAAGTTCGTCTGGATCTCCTGGGTCAGCCTCGCGGCATCCATCGTTCCTTCGGGCGGCCGCGGCGGTGGCGCGTCCGCGATGTCGGCCGCCACCGGCTTGATCGACTTTTCGCTGTTCCCCGCCCACTGCAGCTCGGCCGGAACAGGCGTCGGCGCGGGGATCGCTGCCGAGTCGGGCATGACGCCGACCTTGCCGGTCTCGTAGAGCGAGGGCCCCGAGACCAGGTTGGTCGGCGACAGCTGATCGGCGGCGGGGGAGAAACCGCGGCTGGCTGGGCCTTCGCGGGTGTCACCAGCCCGAGCACCAGCACCAGCGGCGCCCAAAACTTCGAGCAGACGACACGGCCGAGCTTCATGACGACCTTTCCGACCGAGCTCCAATAACGATGATCCTTTGGGAACGTGACCATCGCCGGGGCACAGAACAAGGGCGTCGAAAGCGGTCAATACTTGAACCAGCGCATTTCGGGCGGACCGTTGAGGTCGAACAGGAACCCGAACCCGAAGTTGATGAGGCCGTTGGCCTCGACGAGCTGGCGCGGCGGGTTGGGGAACGGCGCCGCCTGCTTGAACGCCTCGATCGCCTCGTCGTCGAGAAAATCGAGCCCGCTCGGCTGGTAGACCGCCACGTTGCCGAGGCGCCCATCGGGCTTGAGCTGGATGCGCAGCTCGGTGTAGCGGTTCCGCTTGCCGTAGATCATCCCGGTCGGATCGCGCTGGCGATACGACTCCTCCGGGTGCCAGTGCTCGGCCACCTGACGCTTGACGCGGTTGAAGAACGAGGCGAACCGCCACTTCTTCGAGTTGAGCGCCGTCTCGTCGCCGTCCTCGACGTTGGCCAGCGCATCCTGCGTCCCCGAGCCGATCGCCCGCGCCAGCTGCTGGTCGGTCGGAACCAGCGCCAGCCCCGAACCACCGCGCGCGCCGCCTCCCTGCTTTGGCCGGGGCTCGGCCCCCAGTCCCGAGAACACGCCGTGCGGATCGGGGCTCCCCGGATCGAGGGCGCCGTAGCTCGACCCCGGCCGCCCCGCGCGCGCGGGCTCGCCGGTGGCGCCCGTCGCGCCGCGCAGGAACCGACCGAGATCGGGCGTTCGCATCGCCAGCCGCCCGTCCCCCTTCGGCATCGCCGGCTGCGAGGTCGCCGCCGTTCCGCTGGCGTCCCCCTGCCGCGCGTTGTCGTCGAAGTGGCCGAACTTCTTCGTCTCGCGCTCGACCGAGCTGTCGTGCTCGGAGACGAACTTCGCGCTGTCGGGGCGCTTCTCTTCCCGCGGCACGGGGAGGTCGACGATCTGCCCCGGCGGATGGACCGATTCCTCTTCCTTGCGCGCCTCTTCGACCTTGCGCGCCTCCTCCTGCTTCTCGAGATCGGCGACGATCTCGCGGGCGGCGTCGTCGTCGACCATGCCGACGTCGATCGACGGACCCTGGTCGCCGCCGGCGAGCCCGCGCGCCAGCTCCGCGCTGCGCGGCGCGTAGAGATAGAGGCCGATCCCGACGAGGAGCACGAGCTCGGCGTGCAAGAGCGCCGCGACGGCGAGCCAGAAGCCGAGCCGACGGCTCCCGCCTTGCCGACGGCTTCCGCTTCGGTGACCGCTGGTGTGCGAGTCCCTTCGGCCTCTGTGCCCTGGGCCGGGACTCGAATCGCGTTGGCCGGTTGCGCGCATCTGGCAGCCTCACCCAGCGTCACAAATCTAGCGCCGCCGTGGCGAGAATACTCGTTGATTTAGAGGCTACCGAACGACGGGATTGTCGAATATCACGCGCAGCGACACCGACAACGGGCGGGCCTTGGCCGGATCGGGCATCGGTGGGAACGGCGCCGCGCGACGGACGGCACGCACGGCGGCGGCGTCGAATTCCTCGAACCCGGACGACTTGATGACCCGCGGGCCGTCGCCAAGCCGCCCGTTCACGTCGACCACGAACACCACGATGGTCTCCCCCTCGAGGAGGCGAACGGCGAGCGATCTGGGAAACTCCCGGATCCGGCGGACCCGCTGCCGGATCTCCTCGATGTACCGATCGTAGCGTCGATCGATCGTCCGCTCGTCGACCCCGCGACTGAGCTCCCGCGGATTTCGGGCGCCGAGCTCCGCGGCGGCGGTGCCGGCCGCCGGGCGCGACACGGCGCCGGGGCTCTGGGACGGCCCCTGCCCCTCGGCGAGCGCGATCGGCTGCGGCGCCGCCGCGCGCGAAAAATCGGTGATCCCGGGGTGAAGCTCGTCCGAGGCCGTCCGTTGGGTGCGATCGTCGGCCGCCCGCCCCGGCTGCTCGGTGTCGAACGTGCGCCGCCCCGCCTCGGCGTCCAGAGGGCCGACCGCGTGAGCGGCCTGCGGGTCCGGATCCGCGCGCGCGACGAGCGGTGGCGCCTCGGAGAGGGTGGCGGGCGCCGCGGCCCGCGCCGCGCCCGCCGGCTCACCCCCGAGAGCCGGATCGGCGGCGGCGTTGGCCAGCGAGATCGGCGCGCGGCTCGGTACGACGGTGCGGGCCGAATCGCCGATGCCGACCGTCGGCTCGCGGCGGATGGCCTGGGGTGAAGCACGGCGGCGCGAAACCCGGAGCCGCGCCGGTTGCGCCTCGGCTGCGCCGTCGGTGAGCCGCGAACGCAGCGTCGAGCGATCGAGCCGGAAGGCGCGGTCGAGCGGCGCGCCGCCGGCAAGCCCGCTGTCGGGCGCGGGGGCCTGGCGATCGCGCCCGTCACTGTCGGCGGGCGCACGGGTCCGCGCGATCGGGTTGTCGCGCTCGCCCGCGGGGGCATCCCAGGGGCGCACGAGCGGCGGCGGCAGGTCCGCCGGCGGGAGCTCCGTCACCTCGATGTCGGTGACCTCGACCGGCGTCGCGACGGGCGCCAGCGCCAGCGCGGTCCACGGCGCATCGAGCGGGGTCGCGGCCCTCTCGACCGGCTCGGTCGAACGCCCGTACGCCACGAACGCGACCAGGATTCCCAGGTGCACCAGGGCCGACGCGCCGAGCGCCAGCAGCCATCCGGCCGACTTCCGTTTGGCTCGCCTGGTTGTTACAGCCTCGGACATGAGTGGCGCCGCCCGCTCTGATGAAGGTAGCATGTGCGTCCGGTCGAACATGGATTTGGAACGCCGCCTCCTCCGCGACATGGGCCGCGCCATCGGCAATCACCACCTCATCGAGGATGGGGATCGGATCATGGTCGCCATCTCTGGAGGCAAGGACAGCTATGGCCTCCTGGTTCTGCTGCGCGCCCTGCAGGCGCGGGCCCCCGTGACCTTCGATCTGCTCGCCGTCCACCTCGATCAGGGGCAGCCCGGCTACGACGGCGCGCCGCTCGAACGATGGCTCCAGGCGGAGGGCGTTCCCTACAAGATCCTACGCGAGAACACCTATGCCATCGTCACCGACAAGATCCCTGAGGGGAAGACCTACTGCTCGCTCTGCTCGCGGCTGCGGCGCGGCATTCTCTACCGGGTGGCGGGCGAGCTCGGCTGCAACAAGATCGCGCTCGGTCACCACCGGGAGGACGCGCTCGAGACGCTGCTTCTGAACCTCTTCTTCGGCGGCAAGCTGGCGTCGATGCCGCCGCGCCTCGTGACCGACGACGGACGCTTCGTCGTCATCCGCCCGCTCGCCTACGCGGCCGAGGCCGATCTGGCGGCGCTGGCCGAGGAGCGCGGCTTCCCGATCCTCCCCTGCCGGCTCTGCGGCTCGCAGGACGAGGCGCAGCGCAAGCAGATGAAGGCGCTGCTCGCCGACCTCGAGCGCAAGCACCCGACGCTGCGGCAGACGATGCTCGCCGCGATCGGCAACGTCGTACCCTCGCACCTCTACGGCCGCGCCGAGACAACAGCGCCGCTCGCCACCGCATCCGAGGCGTCCCTGCCGATCGAAACGCCGCTGATCGCGGCGTCTTCACTCCGACGCTGATCGGAGGCGGGCTTTCAGGCCATTCCGGGGCGGGGCGTGACCTTGCGTCGTTCGCGCCCGCGTTCGCCCTTCGTCGTCCCGGTGCCCGCCGTTGTGCCGGGCGCCTTCTTGGTCGTCAGAGGCGTCAGCGGGCGCGCGAGCGCGATCTCCAGCACCTCGTGCATCGTCCGCACCGGGCGCACCGACAGCTTGTCGGTGATGTAGCTGGGGATCTCGGTCAGGTCGGAGGCGTTGGCGGCCGGGATGATCACGGTGGTGATCCCGGCCCGCGCGGCGGCCAGCAGCTTCTCCTTCAGCCCGCCGATCGGCAGCACCTTGCCCCGCAGGGTGAGCTCGCCCGTCATCGCCACCTCGTGCCGCACGGGGATCCCGGAGATCAACGAGACCAGCGCGCAGGCCATCGTCACGCCGGCCGACGGTCCGTCCTTGGGCACGCCGCCCGCCGGAACGTGGATGTGGATCTCGCGCCCCGCGTAGAACTCGCTGGCGAGACCCAACGACAGCGCGTGCGCGCGCGCGAACGACAGCGCCGCCTGCGCCGACTCTTTCATCACGTCGCCGAGCTGGCCGGTCAGGATCAGCGACCCCTTGCCGGCCATCGTCTGCGCCTCGATCAGCAGCACCTCGCCGCCGTAGGGGGTCCAGGCGAGGCCGTTGACGGTGCCGATCTCGGCGACGCGGTGGCGCTCCTCCGGCAGATAGCGCGGCGCCCCGAGAAAGGTCGGGACCTCTTCGATGCCGATCGTCGGCGCGCGCGGATTCAACACGGCGGTCGCCCCGCTTCCGTTCGCCCGTGCCGCCTCCTCCACGACTCGCCGCGCGATCTTGCGCGCCAGGTGAGCGATGAGACGCTCCAGCTCCCGCAGGCCCGACTCGCGGGTGTACTCGCTGACGATCCGTCGGGTCACCTCGCGGCTGATGACGATCTCGTTGGCGGTGAGGCCGGCCTCGGTGATCTGCTTGGGGATGATGTAGCGCTCCGCGATCACCAGCTTCTCTTCTTCGGCGTAGCCGGAGAGACGGATCGTCTCCATCCGGTCGCGCAAGGGCGGCGGGATCGTCTCCGGCTGGTTCGCTGTGGCGATGAAGACCACCTTGGACAGATCGAACGACACGCCGAGGTAGTGATCGCGGAACGTATGGTTCTGCTCCGGGTCGAGCACTTCGAGCAGCGCCGCCGACGGATCGCCGCGGTTGTCAGCGCCGAGCTTGTCGACCTCGTCGAGCAGCAGGACGGGGTTGTTGGTGCCGGCCTGCTTCAACGCCTGGATGAGGCGCCCCGGCAGCGCGCCGACGTAGGTGCGCCGGTGGCCGCGGATCTCCGCCTCGTCGCGCACGCCGCCGAGCGAGATGCGCACGAACTTCCGCCCGAGCGCGCGCGCGATCGAGCGACCGAGCGAGGTCTTGCCGACGCCGGGCGGTCCGAGGAAGCAGAGGATCGGCCCGTGGGCGCCGCCGCGCAGCTTGCGCACCGCCAGGTAGTCGAGGATGCGATCCTTGACCTGCTCGAGGTCGTAGTGATCCTCGTCGAGGATCTTGCGGGCCGTCTCGAGGTCGATGGTCTCCTCGCTGGAGACGCTCCAGGGCAGCTCGGTGAGCCACTCGATGTACGTCCGCAGGACGCCCGCCTCGGCGCTCTCGGCGTGCATCTGATCGAGCCGCCGCACCTGCTTCTCCGCCTCGACGCGCGCCTCTTCGGGCAGCGCCGCCCGCGTCACCTTGGCGCGCAGCTCCTCCATCTCCTCGCCGTGCACGTCGCTGTCGCCGAGCTCGTGCTTGATCTGCCGCAGCTGCTCGCGCAGGTAGTAGTCGCGCTGGGTCTTCGACATCTCCTCGCGCGCGCGGTTCTGGATCTGCGACTGCACCTCGAGGATGCCGATCTCTTTTTCCAGCGTCTGGTTGACGCGCGTCAGGCGCTGGACCGATTCGTCGAGCTCCAGCAGCTCCTGCGCCTCGGGGACCTTCAGCGTCAGGTGCGAGGCGACGAGGTCGGCCATCCGCCCCGGATCGTCGACGCTCTGCACGACCATCGACAGCTCGGGCTGGATGGTCTTGCCAAGGCCGGAGAGCTTGTCGATGTTGCCGCGCACCGAGCGCAAGAGCGCCTCGATGCCGAGCGAGCGCGCCGGCGGCTTGTCGTCGTGGCGATCGAGCCGCACGCGGTAGCAGGGGCTCTCCCCGACGAACTTCTGAATGCGCGCGCGGCAGAGCCCCTGCACCAGCACCTTCAGCCCCCCCTCGGAGAGCTTGCGCATCCGCATGATCATGCCGATGGTGCCGGCGCGATAGAACCCCTGCGCCGTCGGCTCGTCCTCGAGCGGATCGCGCTGCGCGACCAGGAAGCAGAGGCGCTCGTCGGCCTCCAGCGCCTTGGCCACCGCCTCCATCGACACCGGCCGCGTCACCCGCAGCGGGACGATCATGTACGGGAAGACGACCAGGTCCCGGATCGGGAGCAGCGGGAGCACATCGGGGATCACCGGGTCCGCCTGGCGACTACCCTCATGCGTCGTCACGCGACGACCATATCACGGAGCCCTGTCGTCGGAAATTTGTCTGGCTGCCGCGAAATGAGCTGTCCGATGCCGACAGCCATCCCGACAGGCGCGCCCACAGGCGCGGCGACGTTGGAGTCGAGGCTCGTCGCCCGGGAGGAGGCCCCGCCGCCCAGGACGAACGCGGACCGCACCACCCCGAGGCAGCTCGCGGGGAGCGTGCCGCCGTTGGTGACATCCAGGCTGCTGCAAGAGGCCACGTCGATGTCGGCGATGCAGGTCTGGATCTCCGCCTCCGTGCTCGCCACCGACGCCCCGCAGTTCCCGGCGCAACAGCTCGAAATCCCCGAGCTGATGCAGATGGAGACCTGGTCCTGAGGGACGACCAGGCACGGGTCAGCGAGGCGGTCGCAGGCGGCCGTCAGGACCTCGCGGCACTGCGAACCGCGCGGGCCGCTGTCGCCTCCCCCGCTCCCGCAACCCAGGGTCAGCGCGCCAGCCACCAGCGCCGCCCCAACCAACACCCGATGCATCCCGCGACTGTAGACCGCATCGGCACGAAACAAAACCTCGCGGCCGGGAAGGCGGGGAACGCGCGCGGCTAGGAGGGCGTTGTCGTAAGGCAACGGTGAGCGAAGCGAACCATGCCCGACGACGTGCCGCCCGAAGGCGGCCTAGCGCTCGCCGAGCCCGGTCGGGGGCAGGACCTTCGGCGCGGGCGAGACGAGCCCAATCGACGATGCCGAGAGCGCCCAGAGGCGCCCGAACCCGTCGCGCGTCAGATCGCGCATGTCGTCGGGGATCACCAGCGACGCCCTATCGAGGTTGGCGGCGCCCTGCTTCGAAACGCCGACAATCCGCAGCCCCTTGGCGGTCGCCGCCCACAACCAACCGGCGTCGTCGGCGGCGAGGCCATGCACGGCCACCTTCGCCCCGTCCGCGGGGTGCCAGCTCTTGCCGTCGAAGCGCGCGATCCCTTCCGAGGTCGCCGCCCAGATGGCGCCGTCGCCGCCCCGGGCCACGCTCCAGCAGAGCTCGCTGGCGAGACCCTCGGCCTCGCCCCAGGTGACGAGCTGTCCCTGCTGGAAGCGAGCGACGCCCGACAGCGAGGCAAACCAGGTCGCGCCGCCGTCGAACAGCACGCCGTTGAGATCGGCAGGCAGCGGCAGCGCCTCGATCGGAGCTGTCTCGGCGGCTTTTCGCGGGCGATGCTGCACGCTGAGGCCCGTCTGCAGATCGATCTCCACCGCGCCGTAGCCGAGATCGTCGCCGCTGCCACCCGACGCCCGCAGACCGATCCAGAGCGCGCCCGAGGGTGAGATCGCGGCGAACGAAGCCCTGGGCGACGTCCGCGCCGGCAGCTGCAAGGGCGCCCGCGCCGCCACCGTCCAGTCGTTGCTCCCCGCCGCGCGCTTGGTGATCGTCAGCCCGCGCGACGGCGTCTCGGCAGAGACGGCGAACAGGTTCCCCTGATGGTCGGCGGCGACCGCCAGCACGGTCGCCCCTTTCGCTTCGCCGACGCTCACCGCCTGGTAGTGATCGCCGTCGGTCTGCCAGGCGTTCGGTCCGTCGGTGACGACCAGGCAACGGTCGTGCGCGCGGCAGGCGACGGTGAACCGGTCGGCGTCACCGACCAGCTCGGAGCCTTCTAGATGATGTGGGCGCCCCGGCTCGGCGCGCGCCACGCCGAGCGCGATGCTGCCGACGTAGAGGTCGGTCCCGACCGCCGCGGCGGCGGTGACCGCGCGGGGAAGCGCCAGCTCGGTGGGCGCTCCGGCCCAGTGGGCGATCTCGGTCCCCTCTTCGGAAAACCGGAGACCGCCCGACGGAACCGGCTCGCCGGGATCGAGGGCGCGCAGCGCGTAGGCCTGTTCGCTCCCCACCGGCCCGGCGACGAGCACCGCCTCCTTCCCCTTTTGGACCAGCGCCACGGCGTGGATCCCAATCGGCGCGTGCAGCTCGACGGTGCCGGCCAGCGTGAGCGCATAGATCCGCGCGTCGCCGTTGACGTTGCCCGCCGCCACCCGCGTCCCCGCCGCCGTCGTCGCCATCCCCAGGATCTGCTCGCAGCCGACCGCCGCGCCGCCCGGCGCCGGCTTCGCGCCGTGGTCATCGGCGCGGTAGAGGCCGCGCGCGCGCGTGCCGACCCAG
Organism: uncultured Pseudomonadota bacterium; assembly: GCA_963819375.1. GTDB lineage: Bacteria > Myxococcota_A > Polyangia > Fen-1088 > Fen-1088 > JADGRB01. Next base: position 75,088 of record CAWFVU010000005.1, read on the forward strand.
GCGGTGACGCCATCGTCGTCGAGGCCGAGCCAGGTGACCGCCGTGTCGCGCAGATCTTCGACGATCGCCCAGCGATGCCCGTCATAACGAAAGAGCCCGCCCGGGCCGCCCGCCCAGACGCCCCTGGTCTTCACCGGCCGCCGCGGCGCCAGCGCGACGACGTCACCCGGCGAGCCGGCCGTCAGGTAACGCGGCTCTCCCGCGCCCTTGTCTGCCTTGTCGGCGACCCAGCGCCCGGTCTCGGCGGCGCTGGCGACCCAGGCGCTCCCCTCGTCGTCGATCGCGATGGCCGTGAGCGCGTGGGTCCCCTTGGCGTCGCCGTCGCCGACCACCTCGTACTCGCCGCTGCCGACGTCCCACCGGCGCAACCCCGGCGCGCCGGCCGCCCACAGGTACGGCGCCTTCGCCGCCAGCGCCGTGATGGGACCGGTCTCGGCGCGCTCGACGACCAGGAAGTCTCCCGCCGTCGGCGTGGCCGGCCCGGCACCGACGCCGGCGTGGCAGGCCGGCAGCGCCAGCGTCGCGACCGCCAGCATCGCGAGCGCCACCATCTCGCCGCACCACCGTAGACCGCCAGGCCGCATGTCCGTCGGTACTATGCCACCCACGACCCGTCAGAATCGCGCCGCGCGCGCCGCGCGTTAACATCCCACCGTGCTGCTCGTGCCGGCCCGCCTGGTCTTCGTCGCGCTGTTCGCTGCCCCCGGCGCGGGTGGGAGCGGCGGCGCGATCTCGGCGCCGCCCGGTCGGACCATCACCGTCGTCGCGACCGACGACGTCGGCGCCCCGCTCGAGCGCGCGTTCCCGAGCGCGACCTACGCGCAGGCCGCCACCGCCGACGCCGAGCTGCGCTGGGACGACGCGCGCCTGCTCTATCGCCAGGCCGCCGACGACTGGACCGCCGCCGCCCACACCCGCCCCTCGCGCGCGCTGGAGAGCGCGATCGCCAAGGCCGAGCACGAGGCCAGCCTCTCGCAAGCGCTGGCCGGGTACCAACGCCTCGGCTCCCCGTCACTGGAACGCCTCCCGGCGGAGGCGCGGCGCGCGTTCGTGCAACGCCGGGCGCTGGAGCTCGGACGCCTGCTGCGCGCCAAGCTGATGGCCACGCGCGCGGTGCTCGGCCGCGCGCCGCCGGAGCTCTACGCCCGAACGCGCGCCCGCCTCGAGGAGGCGCGCGACGCCGCCGCACCGACCCACGCCGCCGCTCAGGCTCCCGACGCCAGCGACGCCGAGACCGAGCTGTTGCTCTGCGCGACCGACGCCATCGGCGGGGACGCCGCCGCCGCGCGCCTCGCCCGCGCGCACGTGCCGACCGCCGCGCGCGCCGATCCCGCCAACGCCGTCGCCCGCGCCGCCTGCGCCGCCGCGCTCGGAGAGACCAACGCCGCCCTCGCCGCGCTGGAGAGCTTCGTGCTCCGCCCGCTGTTTCCCCGCAGCGACATCGCCTTGCGCGACGTCTATCTGGCGAACGACTGGGACCACCTCCGCGGCGACCCCCGCTTCGAGAGCCTCTTCCGGTAGGGCTGCCTGTTGGCGGTGTTGACCTCGTCGCCAGGGACTGCTAGTTACATCCCCCTGCCGGGCAACCGGCATCGGGGGCTGTAGCTCAGCTGGGAGAGCGCCTCAATGGCATTGAGGAGGCCGACGGTTCGATCCCGTTCAGCTCCACGAAACGCAAGTCGGTGTCGCGCCTCAGGTTTCAGGCGCCGCCGGTGGCCGCCGTTCTCCCTCGGCGTCGTGAGGCACGCCGAGTCTCTCTTCGGTCAATTCGACGCGGGCTTGCTCGTTCCACGGAAGAATACGGGTCCGCCGGTGCTCACGAGCCATAGCGATTCACGGCTGCCGGTCATGACCGGCAGTCGCAGGCGGGCACGCATGTCAGCGGGAAGGCTCGTGTCGACGCTCCACGAGGTGCCGTTCCACGACGCCAAATTGTCGCCCGCCACCCACTCGTCATCGCGCGACATTCCCCAGACCGTCGTGATGCCGCCCGGGAAGGACCAGTCGCCTATCTGTGGATACGGGGTGATCGTCCCACTCGACGGATCGTAGTGGCGGAGCGGGAGCGTCTCCGGTCCGGACGCCCCGAACCAGAGTCCGCCGGCGCCGTCACCCCACAGAAAGAACACGCTGGAGAAGCCCGCATCGACGCTGTTCCAACTCTTTCCGTCGAAGTGGAGCAGGACCGCGGCGTTGGTGATCCCCCCTCCGCTCGAGACGAGCCTGCCGGCGCCGAGCCATACATCCCCGCGGTGTGTGACCCACAGCTCCGAGAAGAAGTCGTAGGTGTAGCCGGCCGGCGGCGTCACCGGGAACGCCTGCCACGCGCCCTGGACGAAGTGGAGCAGCACGTACGGACCTACCATTGCCCAGAGGTCGCCGTCCGCACCGGCCTGAATGGGTCCGACGGGAAAGCTGCTCGTCAGAGCCTGGACCTCGGGCAAGCTCTGCCAGCCATCGACGCGGGTCCATCCCGCCTCGGTTCGGTGGACAATCTGATGCCCGAGCGCGGCCCAGCTGTCGTCGCTGGTCATGCCCGAGACGTATGCCCGCGGCCACCGTAAAAGCTCGGTCGACCACTCCGACGCGTCCATCACCAACTCAGTCGTCCAGTTGCCGGCCGCCCATCGCACGATCCGCGGCGCAGGTTGCGTGACCGAGGCATCCTGATTGGCCGCGAAGAGGACATCGTCCTCGGCGACGGCGCATGCGCCGGTGACATCGAGCCCCACGACGTCGGCCGGCGGGCTGACCTCGGACCAGGTCATGGCGGCCGATCGTGCGCGTCTGATTCTCGGCCGCCGGCCACCGGTGCACGGCCACTCGAGGCGAATCCGCCGATCGTCGGGCTGGGAGACCATCGCTTCTGCCGCGCCGCCGTCGGCCGCATCCGCGAACCCGAGGGCGGCCGCCGAACACCCCATCGCGATCGCGGCCCCTGCGCCGACGACCGCGATTCCCCCCAGGGCCACGGCCCCTGCACCCCCGCTCCAACCGACACGTCTACCGCTCAAGATGACAGCCCCTGGGGAACTTTGTGGTCCGCCAAGGGGTTGTCAAGCCATCGCGCGCGCTATGGGAGCTGGATCGTCACGCCCGAGCGCAGCTGCACCACCCTCCCGAACACGCGTGTGGCGAAGGTCTGGGGAGTGCCAGAGCCGATGACGATGGTTCCGTTCGGCGCGGCCAGCAAAGCGGCCGTCAATGGTGCCTCCACGAACGCCGTCCCGGTCCCGAAGTACCCGATTACGAGGTCGGTCGCGGGAAGGCCGCCGGAGAGCGTGGCGCGGCAGGTGAGCTGCAGGCGAACGTAGATGCTCACGGCGCCCGTCGCCGGCAGGATGATCGTGCTGGCGGTGTTGGCTGTGAGGCTCTCGAAGTAGTACTGACCGGCCGACAGTCGAATACCGGCGTTGGAGTTCAATGTGACGTCGCCATATCGTCCCGGTGCGACGTTCATGATCTGGCCCGACGCCGGGGTGACGGGGTTCAGCGTCCCGGACGGGAACGTCACTGACCAGGCCAGCGGAGACAGCGACAGGCCGGCCGGCGAGAGGACCCCTTCGCTCGCAGCGCCATTCTGGAAGGTGACGGTGCCATTGCTCCGGACCAGCCCGACCGCTCCGCCGCTGACCGTCACCGACCCCACACTGTAGATATCCGCCGCGCTGACGCCAGAGTTGACGGTGACCGCCCCCGTACCGGAGTTGACGATGTCAGCTCTGCCCGCGATGACCGCACGATCACCGAGGCTCAACGAGTTGCCCGCGTAGAGCACGGCGTTCTGGGCCAGTGGAAGACTGGTGAGTTCCGCCCCCGAACACTTGGGCGACGTGGTCGTCGCGGTCGCCGTCCGGCTCCGCAGCTTCCACGTCACCGCGCCGCCGGTCGACGAGGCGGTGAAGCTGATGGGATGGGCGCCCGGCGCGAACCTCACGATCGGTGCCACGGTCGACCCGGTCACCCGGTTCTGTGTCGATCGAGGGATGAACACGTCGGGGCCCGCGTTGCTGTATCCGAAGAACGCTTGGAACCCTCCCGATCCGTTGAGAGCGACGCATTCGACCTGGGGCACCGGATCACAGGCGTCGCCGATCCCGTCCAAATTCGAATCGAGCTGGTCGGCGTTGGCCACCGTCGGGCAGTTGTCCGCCACGTCGCGGATGCCGTCGAGGTCCTGGTCGCTCGCGCTGTTCGCGGGCGGCGGCGCGAAGCGCGTCCCGAAGAACACCTGGCCGGCGTTGATCGCGCCCAGAACACCGACGTGACCAGCGATCGTCGCAGCAGGGTTTCCCGAAGGCCCGAGACTGACGATCGCGTCCGCGGCGGAGAGCTCGTCGGCAACCAACATGTTGCGTGCGTAGACACGCGACTCCTGGAATCCGACGCCGCGCGAAGCGGAGGTCTGCACGTTCAGCTTCGCGGCGAGCAGTTGCCCTTTGAGCTGGGCGAACGAGGAGCTCGTGTCGGCCAAGATCGTCTGCGCGGCGCTCGCCGTCGCGACCACGAATCGACTGGTCGCGAGCGCGCCCTGCACGCTGCTCCCCAGCGTGACGGGAGCGAACGGCGTCGTCTGGATCTTACTCATCCAAGCCTGGGGCGCCATCGGGTTCCCGACCGCCAGACGCTGGCGGTTGACGCTGAACGTGCTGACGAGATCCGGGTTGACGTTCACTTCATTGTCCGCCTGGATGTTCTCCCACCTCCAGCGGTAGACCCCGCCGGTCACGGGGGCCGGGGTCGTCTTTTCAGGCGCGCCGGCGCCGTAATCCCCGGAGCAGATGGTCTCATTTGCCACTTGCACGCCGCCGCTGCCATCCGCGTTGAGGGCACCAGTGACGGTATAGTCGACGTTGAAACCGTCGAACCGAGGATCGACGGGCGGCGAGTCGGGATCGTCGGCGTCGACGTCGTGCAGCGCCAGCGTCGCCGGTGCCGAACCGGTGTCGAGAAACAGGTCGAAGCGACCGTCGAAGGCGGTGTCGTCGATGTTTTCGCCGGGTTGCACCAGCGCGAACGCGCCGGTGCTGTCAGCGCCGATGAACGAGAAGGCGCCCGGCTCCAGGCCGACGAGACCGCTCGACCTCACCTTGAAGCGGTTCTGGGCGCCCTGAACGTCCATGGCCGTGCCGCTGCAATCGGACGCGAAGTACACGTCCAGCCGGTATTCGAAGGCCGTCGCGGTTCCCGGGCCGCCGCTGCGCGCCCTTTCGTCCACCGCGCCGACGTAGACCGGACGCCACCCTCCGTCCACGAAGCAATCCGCTCCGTTACATTGACCGGGGGTGCTGGACAGCGGGGCGGCGAGCACGGGGTTGTCCATATCCACCTTGTTCGGCGCCATGAACAGCTTGTAGCAAGTCTGACCGACGCCGTTGTCGTACTTGCCCGCGTTGTCGCCGTCGTAGACCTCGAGCGAGAAGGTCGTTTCGTCGGCCGGGATGCTGACCCAGACGCTCTGGATTGGCGTCGGCAGCGTCGCTTGCTGGCTGCCCGTGACGGCGAGGAACTTGCCGTCGTGGCCCGCCGACGTGGGGAATCCCGTACAGACCGGGTTCGATATCTCGTCCGTCTTCGACAGCTCCGGCTCGAGCCAGCCGGGCAGGTGGTTGACGCTCGGGTCCAGGTTCGCCTCGTTGTGGCTGTAGACGTCGGTCCCGTAGTACCAAAAGCCGCCGTTCGCGCGGAATCCGTTGACGGTCCCGTCGATGGTCCCCGCGCTGACCGGTACAGCCGTGGTGTTCTCTTGAATGCCGAGCCATCTGTCCGGAGAGATCGGCGTGCCGTTCGGAGAGGTCGTGGCCAGCAGTTGCGTACCATTCGCGACGGCTTGGGCAGTCGGCCCTTCGAGCGCAACGATGTCCACAGCCCCGCCAAATACGTCGAGGGCCCCGCCGGGATAGGATCCCGGATTGACGATGACGATCCGCTCCGGGTGCCCGGCCTTGACCGCACTCGCGCAGTCCTGCATGTACGGCAGATAGTCGGCCGGCGCGTGCGTCGCCGGTAAGAAGCCGGCTGCGAGGGGCGCCTCATCGAAGAAGACACCGTCGTAGCCGCACGCCATGGCGTTCGCGATCCGGGTTCTGATCGGCGTGTGGTTGCAGACGGCATCCCAGGGCGAGTTGTCGCAGGTCGCCAGGAACGTCGTCACAGGCGTGGCGCCGGCGCAGGCCGACGTCGGCCCGACAGCTTCCTGGCCGTAGTTCGTCGGGATGTACTTGATCACCTTGATGCCGGGCGCCTTCGCGTGAAAGTAGCCAGGCGCTCTCGTCTGGTCGTTGCACCCCGTCTGCGAAGTCGTGATGTCGTTGTCTTCGACGATGACGAAAGCCGGTCTCGACGGACTCGCGATGATTCGATCCCAGTCATTCGTGTTCCGGAAATTGTAGGTCAACACGTAGCCGCCGCTGCAGTTCATGGCCTGAACCTGGGCCAACGAGAGCGCGCTGGATATATGCTCCACAACTGGTTCGCCCACGTTGTCTTGCTCGCCATTGCAGCCCGCGACCAACAGGGTGGCAGTGCACGCCATGGCGAGCGCTAGCGGCCATTGCGCTGAGATTTTCATCGAGAGCTCCCGCGACAGAGGTTGACGTTACCGTCTTGCCTATATCGGACCCACGCGCTCTCGGATACTGGGGTTTACCTCAGTATCGGGCACGAGTTGTCAAACGAGCGCCGGCGCAATCACCCGGCTGGCAGGTCCATCGTCCGAGCAATCAGGGTCGTGCGGTTGGACACGCCCACCTTGTCGAAGATCGGCGAGAGGTGAAACTCGACGGTTCTCTTTTCGATGCCCAACGTGTCCGCGACGAGCTCGTTGGTGAGTCCCTGCGCGACGAGCACCAGCACTTCTCCTTGCCGCGCCGTCAGTTGCCAGCGGCGAACGGCGGCGCCCAGCACCACCGCGCGCGGCGGCGCCGGCGGATTGGCGAGCACGGGCGGTACGAGTGGGGCCAGCGGCGCGGGTGGGGTCAGCGGCGCCGGCGGCGGGCTGGCCGGACCGACCCCGTGCGGAGCACTCTCGGATGGGGATCGCACGTGACGGCCGCCATCGCGCCGGACGGCGCCACTCTGGCGGTCGCGACGGATGTCGAAGGGCTGACCATTCATCGTTGGTCGGACGGCGCGAAGCTGGCGGGGCTCTCGTCCGGAGTGCCATTCGCGATGGCCTACTCCGCCGACGGGACCCTCCTGGCCGACAGCGCGGTGTTTCCCCTGGCTTCCGTCGGGGACGGCGGCACGCGGCCGGTCACTCGGAGATGCAGAGCTCGATGGCGCAGACGAAGGCACCTTCCGTCGCCGACCAAAAGCAGTCAGTGCTGCCACAGCAGTCCTTGGCCGGGTCGGCGCAGGTGTCGGCCGGGCCGTGGCAGTAGTACCCCTGGACCGTGCCGCACGTGTAGCTCGGCGAGCAATAGCCTTCGGGGCCGCAGTCGCTGTCCTTGCGGCAGGTCGCGGGCACGCAGGTGTTGATGGCGTAGGCCTCGGCGGCGGCGTCGGTCGCGCCGGCCGGCGGGCGCACGGTGTAGGTCTCCCCGCCGCAGGCGCAGACGTAGCCTTTCTGGCAGTCGCCGTCCGCCAGACAGAAATCGCTCACGCAGTGCCCGGCCGTGCAGGAACCGTAGCCCTGGGAGGTGCAGTCCGCGCTCGTGGCGCAGGTGGGAAACCCTCCCGAGACGAGCGGAATGGGTGGGTTGGATTCGCAGCTCGGGGGCGTCGGGCGATGCTCGTTCGGCACCTCGCCCGCTGCGGAGTGCATGCACATCGACCCTCCCGTTCCGGTGACACCTCCGGTTCCGGCGCTGGTCCCGGCGGCGCCGCCGAACGGGCGACCGGAGCCGCCGGCGCCGAACGCGCCGCCGAGGTTCTCGGCGCCCCCGATGCCGGTGCTTGCGGCGGCGCCACCGAGGCCGCTCCTGCCGCCCGGGCCCGACGCGCCGCCACTCCCGCTGCCTTGCCCGGGCCTTCCGCCCGGACCCGCTCCGCCACCGAGCGAACCGCCGCAGCCGACCGACCCCAGCACAATCACAATCAATGTTCCGAGCCGCGACCTCCAATCGATTGCGCTCATGTTGTGCTCCGAGGCCAAGAGAAGAATTGACTAGCTCGCCAGAGCCTCTCTGAACGTCGCCTGAGACGCAAGGGACGCCTCCGTTCGACTCTAATCCGGGCGAGCTATCCCGCGCTATAGGGCGTCGCGTCGACACGCGGGCCGGCGGGTCGAGCTCCTGGCCGACCTCCAGCACGTCGGCGGCTCCGCCAAAGCCCCTGCAGCGCCGGAGCGACCCGCAATGCCGTCCGCCGGATCGTTTCGGCGACCGGCGGACGAGAACAGGAAGGCATTTCGATGGGGCGAGGTAACCTAAGCTTCGTGCTGAAGCTCGAGGCGCAGGTCCGGGGGCTCGCGGGAGCCTCGGCCCTGTTCGTCACGGCGGTGGCGTGCAACCACTTCGACCATCATACGGTGGTGGATCTGGCGATGACCAGCGCCTACCGGCCTGCCGACGTCGAGTTCAACGACCTGAAGGAGCACGGTCCGGGAAGCGCTGACCCGGACGAGGTCGCCGCGCACTTTCAGATCCTCGCGGGAGACTTTCACTGTCACGTGAGCCCGCCCGACTGGAATCAGGAGGCCAACCGGGATCTCGCCGAGACGGTCGTGCTGGCCAAGAAGGAGCACCTCGACTTCGTGGTGTTGACGCCGCACGTGCGCGCGCGCTTTTTCTCCACGAGAGTTACCGTCGCCGAGAGCTGGACGCGCTCGCCGGCTTGCGCGACGAGATCGCCAAGCAAGGCCCTGGAGCGCCGCTCCTCATCGTCGGCTTCGAGTACACCGATCACAGGCAAGGACACCTCGGGTTCTCATTCGGCGACCTCGCGCAGCTCCTCGCGCGCTTCTCGGCGGTGCGCCTCGAGGAGCGCCCGCAGGACTTCGTCGAAGGATGGGTCGCCAGCGGCGGTTTGGTGGTCGTGAACCACCCGCTCGTCACGCCGCTCGATTCGATGTTCGAGATCGGTCGAGTCGAATCTGTCCTGGCGGCCCTGGACCAAGGCGGGCCCGTTCCCGCCGGAGATCGAGGCGGCCAATCGGCTGGCGCAGGGCTTCGAGGCCTACAACCTCACCGCCGCGCACCTGCGCGACCGTTACCTCAGCGCCCCGGGGCCGGGCACCACCCAGGCCACGCTCGCGCGTATCGACCAGGAGATCCTGTCCCAGCGGCGGCGATTGGTGCCGGTCGGCGGCAGCGACAGCCACGAGGATCACCTGCGGGCGACCTCCTTCGTGATGGCATCCTCGCGCACGACGGAGGACATCCGGCAGGCAGTCCTGGCGGGCCGTGTCTGCGTGCGTGACCCGCGGGCCTGCTCCCTCCGCGCGCGGACGCCCAAGACCGCGTGGCAGCCGCTCGGCGCCGCCTTCCTGAATGCGCCGACGATCGAGGTGAAGGCGCGCGGAGAGAAGATCCGGGTGCTCGTGAATGGACACCTGGCCGCCACGCCACGCTCGGGCGAGGTCGCTGCCCTCCCCCTCGACTCGAACGTCTGTTCGCTCATCCGCGCCGAGATCGACGGTGGCTTCAGCGCGCCCATCTACGCGAACTGCGCCTTCGCCTCGGCGCGGCCCGGTTTGGCCACCGAATAGTCGAGAGAGTAGAGGCGCGGAAGTCGAACACGGCGCCTTCGTAGAGCGCTGGCCCTCACAAATTCAGAACGTGATCGTCAGCGCCATTTCCGGCTACCGTGCTCGTGGGCTAAGACGCCTGGCCCGGCGAGGCCAGCCACCCCGCGATGATTTCAATTTGATCGTCGGCCATCAGAGCGGGCGCATGCCCGACGCCGGGGAACGTGACCACCCGGGCGCGGGGTCCGCGCCTCTCCATGTCGAGCGCGGTCTCAGCTGACAAGAGATCGGATTCTGCGCCGCGGAACACCAAGGTCCGACAGCTCACCTGGTCCCAGAACCGCCACAGATTGACGTCGGCGATCTCCTTCTTCACGTTGTCGGCGATGGCGGGATCGTAAGCCAAAGCCAGCGAACCATCGGGCAGGACGCGATGACCGTGACGGACCAGATGTGCCCAGTCTTCGTCGCGGAGGGGTCCAAAGGGCGCCAGTACCGCGCGCAGGTGACGCTCGAGCTCCTGCAACGACGAGAAGCGCCCATCGAGCAGATAGTCGGCGATCCGTTGGAGCGCCGCCTCGGGGATGAACGGCCCCACGTCGTTGAGCAGCAGAGATGCGATCGGGGTGCCGGGCAGCGCCGCCAGGAACATTCCGATGAGCCCGCCCATCGAGGTGCCGATCCAGTGCACACGCTCGACGTCGAGGCGCGCCAGCAGGGCATTCATGTCGGCCTGGTATTGCGCGTACGTGTAGTGAGCCGGGTCGGTCAGCCAGGCGCTGCCGCCTCGCCCGACCACGTCGACTGCAACGACGCGATACCGATCCGCCAATCGGTCAGCCAGGCGATCAAAGTCGTGCGCGTTGCGCGTCAGGCCATGGACGCAGATCACCACCTCTGCATCACGGGCTCCCCACTCGAAGTAGCGCAGGCGGTGAAACCCGCTCGGGCTCAGTCCCTTGAAGAATCGCTCGGCGACAGCCATGGCCCACGCCTTGAGGGTATGTATCGTCCAATCCCAAGAGCCATCCGGGCTCCACCTGAGTACCGGCTCATTCGTCGGCACGCGACCATCGGCCGCCGCCATCCCCGTAAGGATTGGCGGCAGCCGGGCGGAACACGCCCCTGGCGACTGGCTGCGCCTGTCCCGCCGGCTTGCCGCCTCCCAGCCACGCGACGGTCACCGCCGGTGATACAGTTTGGACATCTCGACGTGTGCATCGGCACGCGGCCCGGTGGTTTCGATACTGGCGCGTGCTTTGAATCCGGGTGGAGGATGCGATTGAGCAAACAGACTTCGGCGGTACTGGTTTTGGTTCTCTGCGCCGGCGCGGGGGCGGGTTGCGGTGGCAACAGCGGCGCCAACGTGATCACGGGCTCGACGTACGGGGGTTCCGTTCACCTCGTGATCGACGACGGCGCCGGCTCCGGGGTCGATCCCTCACACGTCCCGGCCACAGTGATCACCGTGCTGGCCCAAGATCCCACCTCGGGTGCGGTCGAAGTGTTCGTGGGCGGATACGTCGATGAAGGGAACGGATTCTCTACGAAGCAGTGGCAGGTCACGTTCTCGGTCGACAGCACGCCGGCGGCCGGCAACGTCTATTCGATCGTGTCGCCGCTGAACACCTCGCTGCCCAACACGAACGCGGTGATCTCCTTCGAGGAGGACCACAACGAGCTGGCCGATTGGCTCGGCGACAGCGGAACCATTTCCGTCACCTCGCTGGTGGGGACCCTCGCCACGTTCGAGGTGGCGACGGCCGATATGGTGCCCACTGGCGGCAGCGACGCGACGGGCCCGTTCACGTTCAGCGGCGAGATCGTCGTCGACCTCTCCAACCTCTGCAACTGCTCGGATTGAGCAGCCGAGCGTCGCTTCGAGGTCGAACCCGTTGTCAGCGGTCGGCGCTGAGAGGGGGCGGCGAAGCTCGAACGGAGCGGAGCGCGACGTCGAGATAGCCGAGCTCGGCTCCGGCCGTCGACGCGCGGAGGTGGTTGCGGTCTCGGTAAATGAATGATCCCCGCCCGTCGCGTATGGGGCAGAGGTCGCCCGCGCACAGGTACGGCACGGGATCGATGACGATCGCCCCAACGCGGCGTGCGAGCTCCGTGAGCTTGCGCCGCAGTTCCTGCTCCCGCGGCGTCAATAGATGGGGGGCCACCTCCTCGAGAGAACGAAGCGCCGTCAGCCGGTTGCCGGCCAGGTAGGTCTTGGGATCGAGATCGGTCCCATTCGGGTTGTCGAGCAGCAGGAATACACGCTTCTGCGTTCGAACCAGCATCGCCAGCATCTCTTCGAGGGCGGCCAGCGCGGGCACGGTCGCGTCCCCGGCACGGAAAGCTCGCCTGCCCGCGGGGTCTTCGAAATAGTATTCGAAGCTCTCGGGCGTACCGCGCCGACGTTCGCCGTCCGGCGGCGCGGTCATCTCGATGAAGTAGCAGGCCCAACAGGCCCCCACCACGATGGTGTCGATCTCCGGCCGGCGGGCCAGCTCCAGCGCGTCCGCCCGCCAGGCGTCGCACCCGGGGTGCTGATCCTCCTCGACGCCGGGGATGGGAGGACATCCGCCCGAGGTGACCAGGTAAGTGAGCTCGCCGTCCGCCGGGCGCCGCTCGAGGACCCGATGGATGCGCGCGCCGTATTGCTCGAGGTGTGAATCGCCGAACAGCAGGGCCTTCCCGCCGCCGCCAGCGTGCTGACGGTACGTGCGACCGTTCAGCGCGAGGGGGGCGAAGCCCTCGGGCGGGTACTGCAGGTCGCGGCTCGCCTCGACGATGCGGTCGACGCCGTTTCTGCTGTTGCGGGGGCGGGCTCCCGACCGGACGATGGCCAGACCTCCGACCAGGTTCACGGCAGCCAGAGAGGCGAGGACCAGCAGCGGGCGGCGGCCGCGCGCCCGGCGCACCCTTCGTTCCACCAAGCGGGTGGTCGCGTACGCGATGACGAAGCTGGCCGCGACGAGCGCGAGGCAGAGGCCGGGGGCGAGCGGGCGTCCGGCGATGATGCGGGCGAACGACAGCAGCGGCCAGTGCCACAGATAAAGCGGGTAGCTGATGAGGCCGATCCCGACCAGGAGACGGTTCGACAGCACCCGTCGATTGACGACCGCGTGGGGACCCGCGGCGATGATGAGACAGGCGCCCAGCGTCGGAACCGCCGCCCACGCACCCGGGAACGCCCTGGCCTCCGTGACGACGGCGAAGCTCACGGCGATGAGGCCGATCCCCACCCACGACATCGCGTCCGCGCGCCGCCGACTGTCGTCCTCGCCCGAGCCACCGAGCTTCGCGTACGCCAGCGCTCCGCCCGCGGTCAACTCCCACAACCGCGACAATGGCCCGTAGAACGCCGCCGTCGGGAAGCGGTGGACGATGGCCAGGTTCGTGGCCATCGACGCAATCGTGACGAGCGCGGCGATCCAGGGGAGGGAGCAGCGGGAGCGCCTCCAAGCGAGGACCAGCAGCGGCGGCCAGAGGAGATAGAACTGCTCCTCCACGCCCAGCGACCACAAGTGGAGCAGTGGGTTGCTGACGGCATCGCGGTTGAAGTAGCCGCCTTCGTGCCACAGCCACAAGTTCGCGACGAAGCCCGCCCCAGCCGCGGCGTGCTTGCCGAGCCGCTCGAACTCGTCGGCGAGCAGCACGTACCAGCCGAATGCCAAGCTGGCCGTCAGCACCAGCACGAGGCCCGGAAAGATGCGGCGGATGCGCCGCGCGTAGAAATCAGCGGAGCTGAACGTGCCGGCCGCGAGCCCCCGGAAGACGATACCGCTGATCAGGAACCCGGAGATGACGAAGAACACGTCCACCCCGACGAAGCCGCCCGGCAATGCGACCGGGAACGCGTGAAACCCGATCACGCCGAGGACCGCCACCGCGCGCAGCCCGTCGACGTCCGGTCGGTAACCACCGACGCAGGGCGCGCGCGGCAGGAGATCGCGGGAGCGTACCGTCTGGGAGCTCGTCACCGATCTCCGATCACCGGTTCGCCGCTCCCTGAGCGCCGCGATCAACAGCCCGACTGGGTCGAGCCAGGCTGACAGGCGACACAGGTGAGCTTGGAGTTCTCGCTCTGGGCTGTATTGTTGGCCGGGAGATCGTACAGCGTGTAGCTCACGCCGGCGCAGGCCCCCGTCCCCTGCGTCAGCGTCCAGCAGGGCAACGCGTTGCCGTTGGAGTTGCAGCTGGGGATCGCGGTGCTCTTCTCCACGTTGTTGTTCACGACGTTCAAGGTCACCGTGCACATCGGGTCGCCGTTCGCGTCGGTCCGGATCGCCTGCGTGATGCAGGGCGGGCCGATCAGCTGGCCCAGCTTGGTGGCGATGACCCGCATCGAGGCAGCGTAGCTGGCGTCGCAGACCGAGGCCAGCACGCTGTTCGAGAAGGCGTTCACGAACTGCGCGATGCGGACCCCTGGATCGCCGAAGCTGCCGTCCGTCGGGTTCATCGTCGCCTCGGGGTTGACGTCGGCGCTGCCGGCCGGGCCGCAGGAGTGCAAGATCTCGGGCCACAGCTCGCCGGCCTGGGTGTTCTGGCCCCCCTGTGTGGGGATCCAAGCGACCGTGTACGGCGTCGGCGGCGCGGCGATGGCCGCGACGACGATCTGATTGTCCGGATCGGCCTTGAGCGCCTTGATGTCGCTGACGAACTGCGAGACGGGCGTCAAGAAGCCGCTCCCCTCGTCGTTGGAGACACAGTCGGTCATGTCGAGCGTCGGCGCCGCGGTCGTTCCCATCGCGTTCGCCGGAGGCTTGAGCGGCGGCTCCATCTGGGTGCCGCTCGGATCTTTGCAAAGGTGGCCGTACCTGTTGCAGCGGTAGTTGGTGATCGGGCCCAGCGTGTTGTTGATGTTCTGCTGCCCGCCGTTGAGGGAGAAGAGCTGCGTGTTGGCCGGCGCCGAGCAGTCGTCCTCGTTGGTGAGGATGACGATGCCGAGGTACGCCTCCGGGCGCAGGAAGCCGGCGTTGGTGTTGGGCGGGGCCGCGCCGTCGGCGCCGAGCGCCCGGTCAATCGAGGCGAGCTGGTGCTCGAAGCCGCACCCCTTGTCGCTGAGCGGCGCGATGCACTGGAGAACCGTCGTCAGGTCGGCGGCCGTGTAGTTCGGCGTCATGTCGGCGTCGGAGATGAAGGTGTCGCCGCTCGTGAGGGTCGTGTCGGTGCAGGTCCCGCGCGCCATGGACTGGAACTGTCCCTGGTCTCCCATGGTCGTGCACATGATCGAGCTGGTCGCGTCGCCCGGAGCGCCCATGTCCGACGACACGACCGCGACGTGGAGGCTGGGGGGTGTCGGCAGACCCTCGAGGACCTGCATGAACTCCGGGAGCTGATTGTAGAGCTTGGTCTGCATCTCCGACATCGACGACGAATTGTCGATCATGAACAGGAGGTCCATCTCGTTGTTCACCCCGGTGATGTAGGTGGTGAACGTCCCGGGGGCTCCCCCGGTGCCACCGTTCGGGTCGATGCAGCGGTCGGAGACGCAGACGAGGCCGGTGTCGCAGGTCGCGGAGGTCGTACAGGGACCGCCCGCGGCGCCCGCCGCCGGCGACGAGCCACAACCCACAATCCCCACAATCCCCACAATCCCCACAATCCCCACAATCCCCACGAAAGAAGCGACGACGCTGACAACGAAGCTATGACCCTCACGCATGCCCAGGACCTCCCGGGTTGCAGAGTACCACGCGCATTTTCGCGAACAAATTCTGATTGGACGACCGCGAGGAGCGCGGCTGATAGTCTCGCCGGAGCGGCCGTGGCTTTCGAACGCACCCTCTATCTCGCCCGTCACGGCGAGACCGAATGGAACCGGATCGGGCGATGGCAGGGCGCGACGGACATCCCGCTCTCCGACGTCGGGCGGGCGCAGGCGCGGTTGCTCGCCGATCGACTGCGTGACAGGCAAATCGTCCGCGTCCACGCGAGCCAGCTCTCGCGCGCGCTCGAGACCGCGCAGATCATCGCCGCGCGTCTGGGTGTTCCGGTGCCCACCGCCGATCCCAGGTTGCGCGAGCGTGGCTACGGTGCCTTCGAAGGTCTCACCCGCGAGGAATGCGCGGAACGGTTCCCGGGCGCATGGGAGCAATACCTGGCCGATCGGCGAGCGGTGCCTCCCGGTGCCGAGCCGCAGGCCGAGGTGACTGAACGACTCACCGCCGCCATGACCGAGATCGCCACCCCGACGGGGGGGGAGGCCGAATCAGGGGCGATCTTGGTGGTCTCCCACGGAGGCGCGATCCGGTCGTTCATCCACGCCACGCTCGGCCTGGTCCCGCCTCCGCTCGAAAATGGCGCGGTCTTCCGGCTCCGCTTCGAAGACGGCTCCTTCGTGGCGGCCGAACAACTCACCCCCTGACGAAGCGCAGCTCGAGGCGGGAGCCAGGCTGAACTCGACGCCGAGGCGGTTAGCCACTGCGAAGCAACAGACATTTCACCCGATCGAAATGCATCCGAAACGCCCCATCCGTCATGATGAGCGGGTTCAGTCATGCAGTCCGATGTTGGTCAAACGCGAGGAGACGATCGTGGAGCCCGGGGTCAGTTGGGGACAGAGCGAAGGTTGGTCGGAAAGAGCCAAGGCGCTGATCGAGCTCGGCAAGAGCGAGCGCGGTAAGAGGTCGGACGGCTCGCAGTGGAGCGCGGAGCGCCGAGAGCGAATCTTTCAGCAGGTGCTGGCGAGGGTCGAGAGAGGGCGGCAGCGCCGGCGCTTGCTCCAGGCCTTCGCGGCCGGGGCGTCGACCGTCCTGCTCGTCGGGTTGCTCCTCAGATTGATCGGCGTCGGGGGACCTGCGCCGGCGCGGCACCCTGAGCTGGCAGGCGAGATCGCGATCCAGCGACTCGCCGCCGAGTGATCCGGGGTTGCGGGCCGCCGGCGCGGCGGGCGACACTGGCGGAGTGACGCGCCCCACAACCGGCCCTCACTCTCTTTCGCTCGCGGACGACGACGACGCGACGACCTTCGGGGCGAACGAGCAGAGGCTGTCGTTCATCGTGAACGCCATCCCTGCCTGCCTGTCGTTCGTCGATGCCGAGGGTCTGTACGTCTGGGTCAACGAGTTCTATCGGCGCCGGTTTGGCCTCGACCCCGACGTCATCCAGGGGCGGCACATCCGCGAGATCGTCGGGGCCGAGGGGTGGTCCGCCGTTCGACCCCACGTCGAGCGGGCGCTCGGGGGCGAGGAGGTGACCTTCGAGACGCGCCTCATCGACCGCGCCGGGCGCGTCAGCCACATCAGCGCGGCCTACGTCCCGCAACGTGACCGCCGCGGCCGGGTTCGGGGGTTCGTCGCGCTCGTGACCGACGTCAGCGAATGGAAGCGCACCGAGGAGGCGCTTCGCCACACCGAGCGCATGCTCGAGGAGTCGCAGACGGCGGCGCGCGTGGGCAGCTGGGAGAAGAGGCTCGCGGCCGGCAATCCCAACGGCGACGGCCCGCTCTGGTGGTCGACGGAGAACTATCGCATCTTCGGCCACGACCCGGCGACGGTCGCCATCGACTACCCGACCTTCCTGGCCTCCGTCCACCCGGACAATCGCGCGGCCATGCAGGCGGTGGTCGCGGCCGGCGTCCAGAAGGGGGGGCGCTTCGAAAAGCAGTACCGCATCGTGCGGCCCGACGGCACCGAGCGGGTGATCCAGGCCTGGACCAACGTCGAACGCGACGCCGCGGGGAGAGCGGTCCGGCTGCTCGGCACCTGCCAGGACATCACCGAGCGCATGCAGGTCGAGCAACGGATGCGCGACGCCGACCAGCGCAAGGACGAATTCCTGGCCATGCTGTCGCACGAGCTGCGCAATCCACTGGCGCCCATTCTCAGCGCCGTCGAGATCCTGCGGTTGGTGGGGAATGACGACGCGGAGCAGGCCGAGCGCTGCCGCACCGTCATCGCGCAGCAGGTCGAGCACATGAAGCGTCTGCTCGACGATCTGCTCGATGTCTCGCGCGTGAGCCAGGGTAAGATCGAGCTGCGCAAGGAGACCTGCGACGTCGCCGACATCCTGCGCCGCGCCGTCGAGGTCAGCCGTCCGCTCTTGGCGGAGAAGAGCCAGACCCTGGAGGTCATCGTGTCCCGAGAGACGGCGCTCGTCGACGCGGATCCGATCCGGATGGTCCAGGTGTTTGCCAACCTCCTCAACAACGCCGCGAAGTACTCGAACGTCCGAGGACACGTCGCGCTCGAAACGACCGTCGAGGGCGACGAGGCGGTCGTGCGCGTGCGCGACGACGGCATCGGAATGACAGCCGAGATGCTCGCCCGTGCCTTCAATCTCTTCGTGCAGGAAGCGAGCACGCTCGACCGGTCTCAGGGGGGCCTCGGCATCGGTCTCACGATGGTGCGCAGCCTCGTCAAGATGCACGGAGGAGCGGTGCGCGCCTTCAGCGAGGGCCCGGGGCACGGATGCGAGATCGTCGTGCGGCTGCCGCGCGCGACGAACGTCAGACCACCCGCGCCGAGGATCGCTCCGCCCGTCGCCGCGGCGTCGCGGTCGCTGCGCGTCCTCGTCGTCGACGACAACGTCGACGCCGCGCGGATGCTGGGCGTGCTGCTCAAGCTCCTCAAGCACGAAGTGGCGCTGGCCCACGACGGACCGGGCGCGCTCGCGCTCGCCGCGTCGGTGCCCCCGGAGCTCGTGCTGATCGACATCGGCCTGCCCGGCATGGACGGATACGCCGTGGCCGCCGCTCTCCGCCGAAACGGCCTCACGGGCGCCGCGCTGGTGGCCGTCACCGGCTACGGCCGCGACGAGGACATCTCGCGCTCACGTCAGGCCGGCTTCGACCACCACCTGGTCAAGCCCGTCGACCTCGACGCCCTCCAGAGCATCACGGCCGCCGCGTCGATGCGGTAGCGCGCGTGGACGAACTGAGCCGAGAGCTGGCCGCCGGCCCGGCTCAACGATTCCCGCGCCGCACGTAGCTGTGCGCTTCCTTGGCGAGGGCGACCCAGGGAAGCGCCCCCGCCTCGACGGCAATCCACTCCTTCATCAGGCGACCGTGCCCTGGATCGAAGCGCTTGCCCTTGCCGGCATCGACCAGATCGTCGACGCGCTCCTTAGGCAGCTTCACGACAAAGGTGTCGCGCGTGAGCATCGCGAAGATCTTGCCGTTCACGGAGAAGGCATTCTCCGAGCTGAACATCCGCCGGCGACTCACGCCACGGACGTCGGCAAAGGCGTCGGCGACAGGCGCGAGAACCGGAGGGATCTCGGCCGCCGGCGGCTTCGTGCTCCTGGCGGGCTTCCCGCCCTTCGGGCTCTTGGCGAGCCTCCCGGCCTTCACGCTCTTCGGGCTCTTGGCGGGCTTCGCTCGCGCCGCCCGGTTTGGATTCACTCGCTTCTTCGCCTTCACTGCGTCGCCCCCTCGATGAGCCTACGCCCGATTCCTCGCGGGTGACAGCCCGGGGGCGCCCCGTCAGCGCGGCGCCGGCGCCGCGCCTGAGGCGCTCAGCCCGCGACGCAAAGCGGGGCGTCCCAGCTGGCAGATGCCCGATCCATCTCCAAGATCCTCGATAGACGGCGGGAGCCGTTCTTTGGAGGTGACTCATGAGGAAGGTACTGATCGGACTTGGCCTCGCGGGTGCGCTGGCGCTCGGGTTTGGCAAGACCACCACGGCGCGCGCGGATGACAACACGCCGTCGAGCGAATCGGCCAAAAGCGCGTCGGACAAGGCCCAGGGCGCGGCCAACTCGGCCGAAGGCACGGCCAAGAGCGCCAGCGACCAGGCGGACAAGGCGGCGAACAGCGCCAGCGACGAGACCAAGGGCGCGGTCGACTCGACCGACAAGGCGGCGAGACAGGACAGCGCCGACCACAAAGCCGACATCCCGACAGACAAGACCAAGGGGATGAACCAGTAACGCGGGCGCTCTCTGGCTTTCGGGTCGCCGCTCTCATCAGCGGCCCCGAAAGTTGGAATCGCCGACGCAACGAGGAGACGCGCTGCGCGCCTTTGCGCTCCTGCTCTCCCCCGCCCTCAGGGCGCGGACGCTTCGGGCCGCCGTGGCTCGACGGTGATCGGGATTGACTTGGAGGCCGGCTGGTTGCTCCCCGCGGAGACGGCGGCCACCGGAACGAGCACGTTTGTCTCGGGATAATAGGCGGCCGCGCAGCCGCGCGGGATCTCGTAGGGGATCGCCTTGAAATGTTCCGCCCGCCGGCGCTCGCTGCCGAAGTGGCTCACCAGATCGACGATCTGGTTCTTTTCGATCTGACGCTCGCGCATGTCCTCTTCGTTGAGGAAGACCACCCGCCGCCCGCCGTGGATCCCGCGGTAGCGATCGTTCTCACCATAGATGGTGGTGTTGAACTGATCGTGGCTGCGCAGCGTGGTCAGCAGCAGCCGGCCGTCGGAGAGCGCGTGCTCGGGGAGGGGGTGAACGGTGAAACGCGCGCGGCCCGACGACGTCGGGAAGATCCCTTCGCGCGGCCCGTTCGGCAGGTAGAAACCGCCCGGCTCGCGGACGCGGCGGTTGTACTGGACGAAGCCGGGGACGACGTGCTCGATGTGCTCGCGGATGCGATCGTAGTCGTCGATCAACCCCTGCCAGTCGACTGTGCTCCTCGTGCCGAGCGTCGCCAGCGCCATCCGGCCGACGATGGCCGGTTCGCTCAAGAGCTGGTCGGAGCCGGGCGGCAGGACGCCCCGCGACTGGTGAACCACGCCGGTGGTGTCCTCCACCGTCACGAACTGCTCGCCCGACTTCTGCACGTCGCGTTCGGTGCGGCCGAGGCAGGGGAGAATCAGCGCCGCCTGGCCGGTGATGAGATGACCGCGATTGAGCTTCGTCGAGATCTGCACCGTCAGCCGGCAGCGCGCAATGGCCTCCGAGGTGTAGTGCGTGTCGGGCGTGGCGCTGAGGAAGTTGCCGCCCAGCCCCACGAACACCTTCACCCGGCCGTCGTGCATTGCCTGGATGGTCTTCACCGTGTCGAGGCCGTGCTTGTCGGGCGGCGAGAAATGGAACTCGCGCCCGAGCGCCTCGAGAAACGCCGGGCTCATCTTCTCCCAGATCCCGACGGTCCGGTCCCCCTGCACGTTGCTGTGGCCGCGCACGGGACAGAGACCGGCGCCGCGCCGACCGATCTGTCCACGCAGGAGCGCGAAGTCGACGATGCTCTGCACGTTGGCCACGCCGTTCTCGTGCTGGGTGATCCCCATCGCCCAGCAGCAGATCATCCGCTCCGAGCCGAGCGCGATCTTGGCCCCCTCGGCGATGAGCGCGCGCGAGACGCCGCTCTCCCGCACGATCACGTCCCACGACGCGGCGTCGAGGTCGCGCACCAGCGCCTCGAACCCCTCGGTGTGGTGCGCGATGAAGTCGTGCGCCAGCAGCTTGCCGCCGGCGGCGCGATCGGCCTCCAGCATCTCCTTCATGATCCCCTTCAAGAGCGCGACGTCGCCGTTGACCTTGACCGGGAGAAACAGCGAGGCGATCTCCGTGCCGCGCCCGAGCAGCGACAGCGGCTCCTGGGGGTTCTTGAACCGGATCATCCCGGTCTCGGGGAGCGGATTGACGCTGACGATCTTGCAGCCGTTGCGGGCGGCCTTCTGCAGCTCCGAGAGCATGCGCGGATGGCAGGTCCCGGGGTTCTGGCCGATGATGAAGATGCTGTCGGCGTAGCTGAAGTCTTCGATCTTCACCGTCGACTTGCCGATGCCGATCGTCTCGGTCAGCCCGAGGCCGCTCGATTCGTGGCACATGTTCGAGCAGTCGGGGAGGTTGTTGGTCCCGAACTGACGAACGAAGAGACCGTAGAGAAAAGCCGCTTCATTGCTGGCGCGGCCCGAGGTGTAAAACGACGCCTCGTCCGGCGAGGCGAGCGCGTTGAGCTCGTCGGCGATCAGCGCAAACGCCTCGTCCCAGGAGATCGCCTGGTAGTGGTCGCCCCCGGGCCGACGCACCATCGGGTGGGTGAGGCGCCCCTGCTTGTCGAGCCACATGTCGCTCTGCGCCAGCAGGTCGGGGATCGAATGCTGCGCGAAGAACTCGGGCGTGACGCGGGCGCGCGTCGCCTCGGCGGCCACCGCCTTGGCACCGTTCTCGCAAAACTCGGCCGTCTTTCGATCGTCATCGGGATCGGGCCAGGCGCAGCTCGGGCAGTCGAAGCCGTCCTTCTGGTTGAGGTTCAACAGCGTCTTGAAGCTGCGCTTGACCCCCATCTCGCCCGCGCCGCGACGCACCGTCTCCCAGATCGACGAGAGGCCGGCCGCCGCCAGATCCCGCTTCCCCGCCCGCGGGTCCTTTTCCTCCGGCGGCGGCTCCGCGCCAGGGAGGCCCTTGGCCAAATGGGCGTCGGCGACCTCCGATTTTGCGTCCCTTTGATTGGGCGCGCTGTTCTCATCCTGCGGATCGTTTGCCACGCCGGCCGCCTTTTCTGAGCTTACAGGGTCGGAGGGTAAAAAAAACCGGACCTCCGGCCCGAAACATAACCATCTTCTTTGAGGGAATTCCCGACTTAAGGCCCCTGACGCTTTTGGAGGTCACCATGGCTGGATCGCTTCCTGGTTTTCTCGGCAGAGAGCGGATCGTCGCCCGGCCCGGATTCAATCGGTGGTTGATCCCACCCTGCGCGCTGGCGACGCACCTGTGCATCGGGCAGGCCTACGCGCTCAGCGTCTTCAACCTGCCGCTCACGCGACAGCTCGGCGTCGCCAAACCGATCGCCGGCGACTGGCGGCTCACCCAGCTCGGGTGGATCTTCACGATCGCCATCTTCGTCCTCGGCGTCTCGGCCGCCCTCTTCGGCAAGTGGGTGCAGAGCGAGGGGCCGCGCAAGAGCGGCGTCGTCGCCGCCGTCTGCTGGGGGCTCGGATTTCTGGTCGGCGCCCTCGGCATCCATCTTCACGCGCTGTGGATGGTCTACCTCGGCTACGGCGTCCTCGGGGGGTGCGGCCTCGGGATCGGCTACATCACCCCGGTCTCGACGCTCATCGCCTGGTTTCCCGATCGGCGCGGCATGTCGACCGGCATGGCGATCATGGGCTTCGGCGGCGGCGCCCTCATCGCCTCACCGCTCTCCTTCTTCCTGATGAGACACTTCGCCTCACCGACCTCGACCGGCGTCGTGCAGGCGTGGGTGGTGCTGGGCCTCGTCTACCTCGCCTTCATGCTGGGCGGTGCGCTCGGCTACCGCGTCCCCGCGCCCGGCTGGAAGCCAGAGGGCTGGGTCGCGCCACGCGAGGACGCCCACGCGCTGATCACGCGCCATCAGGTCACGCCGGCCGACGCCATCCGTACGCCGCAGTTCTGGCTGTTGTGGGTGGTCCTCTGCTTCAACGTCACCGCCGGGATCGGCGTCCTCGGGCAGGCCTCCGCGATGATCCAGGAGATGTTCAAGGGGCGGATCAACGCCGGCGCTGCGGCCGGTTTCGTTGGCCTCCTCAGCCTGTTCAACATGGCAGGACGGTTCTTGTGGGCTTCGCTGTCGGACAAGATCGGGCGGAAACCGACCTACATGTGCTTCTTCGCCATCGGCACCGCGCTCTATGCCCTCGTGCCGCTCACCGGCAGGATCGGCAGCCCGGCGCTGTTCGCAGCCTGCTTCTGCGTCATCATCAGCATGTACGGCGGCGGGTTCTCCACCGTCCCGGCGTATCTCGCCGACGTGTTCGGGACCAAGTACGTGAGCGCCGTCCACGGGCGCCTGCTCACCGCCTGGTCGGCCGCCGGCGTGTTCGGCCCGGTGCTGGTCAACTACATCCGTCAGTTCCAGATCGACCACGGCATCCCCAAGAACCAGGCCTACAACATCACGATGTACGTCATGGCCGCGCTGCTGGTGATAGGCTTTTTCGCCAACCTGGCGGTGAAGCCGGTCGCCGAGCGGTACCATGAGCACACCGATCCGCTGGGCGCGCGCGGCGATCGCCGGGTGATGGCCTGAGGCGCTACGCTCAAGGAGGAGATCGACATGGTCAAGAGCGACAAAGAAAACGCCTCCAGTAATGACACCGTGAAGCTGGCGCTGGCCTGGTTGGCCGTCGGGCTCCCGCTCGTCTGGGGCGTCGTCGAGACGCTCAAAAAGGCGATGGCGCTGTTCGGCGCGGCTTGAAGCGGGCGATGCCGGCGGGGCCACGCACGCTGCCGATCTGGTCGCAGGCCGGCGCGCGCAGCGTCGAGCGCCCCGTCGAACGCCGCGGGACGCGCCCGCTCGGGGGGCGCCCCGCGGATCGCGATCTGGTGGTCGCCGAGGAGCCGCTCGAGATCCGCATCGCAGGCGAGAGCCTCATGGTGACCATGCGGACGCCCGGCGACGATCTCGATCTCGCCGCCGGGCTGCTCTACACCGAGGGGGTCATCTCGTCGCTCGACGAGGTGGCGTCGCTGGCGCAGGGAGGCTCCGCCGCCGGGCGCGATCGCGACAACGTCGTCGACGTGACGGTGGCGCGCGGCCGCCAGCTGAATGTCTCGGCCGCCCGCCGCGTGCTGCGCGCGACCGCCGCCTGTGGCCTGTGCGGCAAGGAGAGCATCGCCGCGGTCCGCCGGCGCATCCCGGCGCTCGCCGATCCGACGACGGTCCCGCTGGAGGTGGTGCTCGCGCTCCCCGACACGATCCGCGCCGCGCAGCCGGTGTTCTCGGAGACCGGCGGGCTGCACGCCGTCGGCCTCTTCACGCCCGAGGGAGCGCCCCTCCTGGTCCGCGAGGACGTCGGGCGCCACAACGCCGTCGACAAGGTCATCGGCGCCCGGCTGCGCGGCGGCTTCCCCTCGCTGGCGGGCGCGGTGATGCTGCTCTCCGGGCGCGCCGGCTTCGAGCTGGTCCAGAAGGCGGCGGTCGCCCGCGTCCCGATCGTCTGCTCGGTCTCGGCCCCTTCCGCGCTGGCGGTCGATCTGGCCGAGGAGGTGGGGATGACGCTGGTCGGTTTCGTGCGCGGCGGCTCGGCGAACGTCTACACCCACCCGCACCGGATCCTCTGAGCGAGCACCGAAACAGAACGGATTGATGAGGCCGATGGCTCACGTCGTGGGCGGCGTGCAGCTCCCCTCGGCGTGCAGCTCCGTCCCGTCGTCGTGATGGTCGCCGCCGTCGTGGTCGGCGCCTCCACCACCATGCTCGACCTCGCCAGCTTCATGGCGATCGGCGTTGTCGTCGTCGGTGAGCTCGTGGCACGCAGCACGGGCGCCGCAATCGAGGTCGTCGTCGATGCCGTCGTGGTCGGCGTCGTTCCCCGACAGGGCGTGGCCGTTCTGATCGTTCTGATCTTGGTCGCGACCGCGGTCGTGATTGTCGTCGTCGTCGTCCGCGCAGACGAAGTGATCGGGGACGCCGTCGCCGTTCACGTCGACATCCGCGGTCGACAGCGCCGACTGCTTGACGCAACCGACGCCCGAACCGGTATCGAAGCAGCTCCAGAGCCCGGCGGGCGTCACCGCCCCGGATGAATTGCAGCCTGACAGGAGGGCGAGCGCCCCCGCGAAGAGTGACAGGAAGGACCAGATCAGAAAGCGAGTCTTCATGCGGGGCTCCTTTTCCGCAGCTTTTGTGCCGGCAGGAGCTCGGGCGGTTGAAAGCTGGGCACCCAAGGGACCGCCCCGGGAAAAGTGGTGCATCAAAAACTGCGATTTCTGCGGGAATGACGCGCTTTATTTGCTTCAGGCGCCCGGAAGCTGATGACAGAATTCGTGTCGCCGCGTGACGCGTCAGCGTCGAACGGAATTCGCAACGTCCGCTTGGAGAGGCGCCCCCATGAACCAACGGAAGCTGGTCGCGAGATGGATCCTGTCGTTCGCTTGCTCGACCCTGCTCGCCTGTAACGGCGGCTCGGGAGACAGCGGCAGCGGCGGCGCTGGTGAAACGGGCGGATCAAATGGGTCTGGGGGCACAGGCGAATCGGGCGGCAGCACCGGCTCGGGCGGCAGCGTCAGCACCGGCGGCAGTCTGGGCAGCGGCGGCAACAGCGCGACCGGTGGGACGTCTGGCGGCGCCACGGGCGGCAGCGTCGGCACGGGCGGCGGCAGCGCGACCGGCGGGTCAGCCGGCGGCCGCGGCGGCGCGGGCCAGGCGGGCGCGACCGGCACCGGTGGCAAGGGGACCGGCGGCGCGACGGCGACGGGCGGCGCGACGGGCACCGGCGGCGCCGCGGGCGCCAAAGGCACCGGCGGCACGACCGCCACCGGCGGCGCCGGCGGCAAGGCGACCGGTGGCGCCACCGGCACCGGCGGCACGAGCACAGGCGGCACCACGGGCACGGGCGGCAGCAGCAGCTGCACCGTCGCGCCGGGCTCGGAAGTCGGCATCCTCACCGACCCGGTGACCGCGACGCCGATCGCGCCGCCGAATCCCCCCGGCATCAGCTTCAAGGACACCGACGGAAACCTAGTCGATGCGCACGGCGGCGGGATCATCAAGGTCTGCGACACCTACTACCTGCACGGCGAGTACTTCCTCAGCACGACGACCGACAACAACTTCAACGGCTTCTCCATGTACTCGTCGAAGGACATGGCGACCTGGAAGAACGAAGGGATCATCCTGCCGCAGCAGGCGAGCGGCTCGCTGCTCGGGCCCAACCGAAAGGGGGAACGGCCCCACATCATCCAGTGCCCCAGCTCCGGGGAGTTCGTTCTCTACGCCCACGCCGCCGACACGACCTACCAGGTCGACAAGGAGGTCGTCTACGCGACGGCGTCGAAGGTCACCGGCCCCTACACGTTCAAGGGCGCGCTGACGAGCACCGGCGCCTCCAGCAGCTGCCAGGTCACCACGGTCCCCCCGTCGTCCTGCAGCGGCTCGATCGCCGCGCACAGCGACATGAGCGCGCTCACCGACGGGAGCAGCGCCTACGTCGTCACCGAGAGCGGCGTGGTCTACACGCTCGCCGCCGACTGCCACAGCTGGGCGTCGAGCAAGTCGTACGGGACGGTCAACGGCACCACCGGCGGCATCGAGGCCCCCACCGTGTTCAAGGCGGGCAGCACGTTCTACTGGATCGGCTCCGACAAGACCGGATGGCGCGCCAACGACGACTTCTATTCGACGGCACCCGCGATGAGCGGTCCCTGGACCTACCAGGGCTACCTCGCGCCACAAGGTGACCTCACCTGGATGACCCAGAGCACCTGGGTCATGCCGGTCGTGGGGAGCGCCGGGACGACCTACGTCTACTGGGGCGACCACTGGTACGGCAACCAGGACACGACCCAGCCCGGAAAGCACAACAACCTGGCGACGTTCGTCTTTCAGCCGCTGGTCTTCAACGGCACGAAGATCAGCCTCCCCACCTACCAGGTCAGCTGGAAGCTGGACGTGGGCGCGGGAACCTGGACGGCGAACTAGCCGACGGTCGAGCCGGCCGTCCGGCTTTCTGGTCCCTTGCCTGCCCTCCCTTCGTTTGCACTTTTTGAAAGGGAAGGAGGCGCAGCATGCGTCGTACTCGAGCGGAGACGGGCAAGAGCATCCTCATCACTGGCGCTTCAAGCGGCATCGGACGCGCCACAGCCTTGCGACTGGCGCGGGCCGGGTGGCGGGTGTTCGCGTCGGTCCGGAAAGAGGCCGATGCGGCGGCGCTCAAGGCGGCCGCCGGCGGGGGGTTGGAGACGGTGCACCTGGATGTCGGCGATGACAGTTCGATCGCCTCGGCCGCGCGCGAGGTCGAGGCGCGGCTGGGGGACCGCGGGCTCCACGCCCTGTTCAACAACGCCGGCGTCGGCAACGTCTTCCCGACGGAGTACATCCCCGTCGAGAAGCTCCGGGAGATCTACGAGGTCAACCTGTTCGGCCAGATCGCGGTGATCCAGGCGTTCCTGCCGCTGGTGCGCAGGGCAAAGGGGCGCGTCATCAACATGGGCTCGGTGGGCGACCATGTCGCGCCGCCGTTCGCGGGGGCCCTCTCCAGCTCGAAGGCGGCCTTTGCGTCGATGAGCGCCGCCCTTCGGATGGAGGTTCGGCCCCAGGGCATCCACGTTTGCATCATCGAACCCGGCGCGATCAACACCCCGGCGGCAGACAAGACGCTGGGCGGGGTGGAGGAGACGATTGCCGGAATGCCGCCGGCGGGAATCGGTCTCTACGGTCAGGCGATGCGGCGCATGGTCCGCGCCTTCGCCAAGAACGAGGAGCACGGGAGCCCACCGGAAGCGGTCGCCGAGGTGGTCGAGCGGGCGCTGACGGACCGAGCTCCACGCGCGCGCTATACGGCCGGCAAGGACGCGGCCAAGCTGTCTCTTCTCGCGCGGTTCCTCCCGGAGAGGCTTTTCGACCGCGCGATCTTGAGGACCTTCGGATTGCCGACGGCGTTCGATCGACAAATGGCTGAAGGCTGAGGGGTGACACGATGTCGCTCACCATCTTCCTGGCCGGCGCCGCCGGCGTGATCGGCAGGCCTCGTGAGCCCGCGGGTGTTACCCGGGGACTTTGGCCGCCAGCACGTCGACCTGGTCGATCTGCGGCGGCTTGGCCAGCAGCTCGCCGGCCTTGGCCATCAGCGCCGCGGCGATCGGGCCGCTGAGGTGGGCCTTGCGGCCGGCGTCGCTGGGGAAGGCGTCGAAGATGCCGAACGTCGACGGGCCGAGCCGCAGCGCGAACCAGACGGTCGTCTCCGGTTCCTGCTGGGCGAGCGCGAGCCCGCTCGAGAGGAACTCCGCCACCGCCGACTCCTTGCCGGGCTTTGCCTCCAACTTCACGAAAAGACCAACCTTCACCATGGGAGCCTCCTTTGGTCCCCTTCTCATGATTCCTGGCAAGCCCATCCGCAAGGCCTGATCGAAGCGGGCCGTTGTTTTTCGCCGCCGGGTGGCGATCCACACGGCGGTGCGCGCGGGTCAGCGGCGCGCCAGCAAGCGCCAGTCGACCGACCAGACGCCCCCGCGCTTGATCCAGCGCAGGGGCCGGCGCTTTTCGACCGGAGTGCCGAGCGCGTGGTGATAGAGATGATCGATGCGCGTGTAGAACCCGCGCGTGTGGTAGCTCTCGGGGCAGGCGAGCCGCGTGCAGTCGAGGTGGTGGCAGAACTCGTGCAGGAGCGTGTTGAGCAGCGCCTTGGGGCTCGACACCTTTTCGCGAATCGCGGTGCGCATCCAGACCCGGATGCGATGGGTCTTGGGCGTGTAGTCGCCGAACAGCTGGTAGGTACAGACGCCCGACGTGACCCGGTGGGGACGCACGCCGAGGACGCCCAGGGGCGGCACGGGCACGGCGTAAAACTCCGACAGCGCGGCGAGCAACTTGGCGCCGGCGCGCTGGACCGGCGCCGTCTTCTCGGTCGTCATCGCCTCTGCCAGCGCCAGCGCCAGCGCCGGGATCTGTCCGTCCTTGGCCAGAGGAACGGTGACGATGGCGTCGCTGCGATCGTACTCGCGGCGCTTGGCCTCCGCGCGCGGCATCGGATCGGTGATCACGTCCGCCAGTTTAGCGCGTGGCGCACGGGTGGCACGTCAGGCGGAAATAGCGTCGGCGGAAATAGCGTCGGATGGTCCGGCCGGCTACTATCGGCCGGTCGAGCATGGCGAAGACGGCGCTCATCACCGGCGCATCGGCGGGCCTCGGGCTCGAGCTGGCGCAGCTGTTCGCGGCGGACAAGCACGACGTGGTCCTGGTGGCGCGGCGCCGCGATCAGCTCGAAGCGCTGGCGACCCGCCTCGCGGCCGAGAGCGGCGTCGTGGCCGGCGTCATCTCGGCCGACCTGGCCGATCCGGTTGCGCCGCAGCGGATCGTCGACGAGCTGGCGCGCCGCGGGCTCTCGATCGAGTTCCTGGTGAACAACGCCGGCTTCGGCACCAGCGGCCCGTTCGTGGAGCGCGATCTGCTGCGCGAGCTGGCGATGGTCCAGGTCAACGTGGCGTCGCTGGTTCACCTGACCCGGCTGCTGCTGCCGCCGATGGTCGCCCGCCGCAGCGGCCGCGTCTTGAATCTCGGCTCGACCGCCGGGTTCATGCCGGGGCCGTTCATGTCGGTCTACTACGCGACCAAGGCGTTCGTGAACTCGTTCACCGAAGCGCTGGCGTTCGAGCTGCGCGGCACGGGCGTGACGGCCACGGTGAGCTGCCCAGGTGCGACCGCCACCGAGTTCGGCAGGGTCGCGGGCTCCGATCGCTCGCGGCTGTTCAAGCTGGGGGCGATGGAGGCCCCCGCCGTCGCCGCCCACGCCTACCGGGCGATGATGGCGGGAAAGACGATCGCCATCCCCGGGGCGCGCAACAAGCTGATCCTGCAAGCCCAGCGTATCAGCTCGCGCCGCCTGAGCCGCGCCGTCGCCGGGCGGCTCAATCAGCCCGAGCGCGTGCTCAGCGTCCGAAAACCATCGGGGAAGTGAGCGTCGGCTCCCCGCCCGTCGACACGGCGGGAATCACGCGCCCCGCCGGCGCGGCGTCCTCGGACCATACTCACCTGGAGGTCAAACCATGAGCACGCCGAGTCCTGTCGATCCGATGGCGCCGATGGCGCCGAACTCGCCCATCGCCCTGGTCATCGAGGCGCGCCCGCGCGATCTGGGCGGGTTCGGTGTGCGCCGCGCCCTCCCCTCGACCGGACGCCGGATGGTCGGTCCTTTCATTTTTTTCGACCACATCGGGCCGAGCGAGATGTCGCCCGGGCACGGCATCGACGTGCGGCCGCACCCGCACATCGCGCTCGCGACCGTGACCTACCTCTTCGCCGGCGAGATGGACCACCGCGACAGCCTCGGGTCGCACCAGACGATCAAGCCGGGCGACGTGAACTGGATGCTGGCCGGCCGCGGGATCGTCCACTCCGAACGGACGGGCGACGAGGCGCGCCGGCGTGGCGGGCCGCTGCACGGGATTCAGTCGTGGGTCGCGCTGCCGACGGCCGACGAAGAGAACGCCCCCCGCTTCGATCACCATCCCGCGGCGACGATTCCGCACGTCGCGCGGCCGGGGGCGGCGCTGCGGATCGTGGCGGGCACCGCCTACGGTGCGCGCTCGCCGGTCGGCGTCTGTTCACCGACGCTCTACGTGGCGGCCACGCTGGAGTCGGGCGCGACGCTGCCGTTGCCGGACGAGCACCCCGAGCGCGCCATCTACGTCGTCGAGGGCGAGGTCGGCGTGGGCGACAGGCGGCTCGCACCAGGCGCCATGGCCGTGTTTCGTCCTGGCGCCGCCGAGGTGCGCGCGCTCGCCCCCAGCCGCTTCGTCCTCATCGGCGGCGCGCCCGTCGACGGGGAGCGGCACATCTGGTGGAACTTCGTCGCCAGCTCGGCCGAACGGATTGAGCGTGCCAAGATCGACTGGAAAGAGGGGCGCTTCGGCATCGTCCCTGGCGACGAGCGCGAGTTCATCCCGCTGCCCGAAGGGTGAGGCGGGCCGCCGTTCCCTCCGCGCGGCGACGACGCACATTTCCCGTATGAGGGCACTTCCCACCGTCGTCGGCGCGCTGGCGACCATCCTGGTCGCGGCCGGCTCTGCGCGTGCGCAGTCGCAGTCGAGCTCCACCACGTCGCCCGCCAGCACCCTCGGGACCACGACAGGTCCGCCCCCCGGGACGGGCCCCGGCGGTTACACCGGAGGTGGCCTCGGCTCGAGCAGCTTTTACATGGGCGCGTCGACCGCGGCGCCGGGGTCGACCGCGAGCAGCTCGACGGCGGGCACGACCGCCACCGCGCCGACCGCGACCCTCCTCGGCGCCCCGACGACCGCGACCTCGAGCATCCTCACGCCAACCGGGACGGTGCCCGCGACCTCGCTGTCCCCTTCGCCGACGCCGACCGGGACGCCGCCCGCCTCGACCGTGAGCGCCTCGTCTCCCACCACGTCAGCCAGCGCGCCCGCGCCGACGACGGCGATCAGCACCGGTCCCAACGCCGCGGGTCCGGGCGTCTCGGCGCTCGGCGAGTCACTCTCGTCCGCCGGCACGTCCGTGACCCCCTCGTCGCTTTCCACGCCGACGACATCCCCGACAGGCGGCGGCGCCGCAGCGAGCAGCGCGGCTGGAACCGCGCCCGCTGCGACGCCTTCATACCCCTACCTGATCGACTGAACGCCGCCGCGATTCAACGGGTGGTGCTGCCACCGTAGCTCGGCACCGACGTCGAGCTGGGCGCGCTCGGCGTCGAGCTCGGGCTGCCCGGCGTCGAGCTCGGGTTGCTCGGCATCGAGCTCGGCGAGCTCAGCCCACCCCCGAGCCCCGCGCCCGACGAGCCGGGGGCGGACTCCAGCGACGGGGCCGGCGTCCCGGTCGTCGTCCCGGGAGCGCTTCCACTCGGCGTCGCCGCCGCGCCAGAACCGGCGTTCGGACCGTAGTCCGGGACACCCTGGTTCGTCCCGGTGGTGCCGGTGGTCCCGTTCGTCCCGCTCGGGCTGCCGGGCGTGCTCACGCTGCCCGGGGCACCCATCGTTCCACTGGTCGCCCCGCCGCTGGTCGTCCCGCTGTTCGTGCTCGTGCTTTGGGCAACCAGACGCCAGCCACCAAACGGCTTGCCGGTCGCGACCGGAGCTCCGGCGACGCGTGTCTCAACCGCAGGCGGCGGCGCGGCCGCCGCACCCTGTACCCCCATATCCCCTGCAAGAATGAACGCCATGTCTATGCCTCCTGCGGAGGAATGTGAGACCCGTTCGCCTCATGGCCAGCCCTGGCCGATATACTGATCGCTCATGCTGCAGCTCCACCTCGAGCTTCTGATGCGCATTTTCGTCGGCACCCTGCTGGGGGGCGCCATCGGGTACGAGCGCGATCTGCACGGGCGACCCGCCGGCCTCCGCACGCACGCCATCGTCGCGCTCGCCTCTGCGACCTTCATGGTCGTGTCGACGCGATTCATCTACTTCCAGCACTACAGCAAAGACGATCTGGTCTCCGTCGATCCCTCCCGCATTGCCGCCTCGGTCGTGTCGGGGATCGGGTTCCTGGGCGCCGGCGCGATCCTGCGCGAGGGGATCACCATCAGGGGACTCACCACAGCGGCGAGTCTCTGGCTGGTCGCGGCGATCGGCATGGCGTCCGGCGGCGGAATGTACGTCGAGAGCCTGTTCGCCACGATGGTCGGTTTGGCGGCCCTGACGCTGCTTCGACGCTTCGAAGACCGTGGCCTCAAGATCACGCGGCGGCGCCTGTCGCTGGCGATCGATCCGTCACGCACGTCGCTCCCGGGGATCGTCGAACGCCTCGCCAGGCTGGGTGCGACGCTCAAGCAGGAGGAGTACGAACGGCAAGCAGGCGGCGCGCAGACGAGTGCGACGTTCGAGCTCCAGCTCCCCACGACGTTCGACCTGCAGACGCTGGTCGATGCCCTCGAGCGCGACGATGCTGTCCGCGCCGTGCGAATCCAGCAGCTCTAGCTAGTCGATCTCGATGACGCCGGGGCAGCGCCAGTGGCCCGGGTGCCAGCGGCCGCGCGGGCCGTAGTGTCCCTCGACCCAGAAGCCTCCGGGGCAGTGGCCGGGCGCCGGGCCCACGTAACAGCCTGCGCCGGCCGTCCCGAGTGCGATCATCAGCCCGAAGACCGCAAACATGCGTCGCATCCCAACCTTGAGCATGGACCCTCTCTCGCCTCACTGAGGCAACGACCTACATGGTAATGCCGCCTTCACCGATTGGAAATGACGCCGCTCACGTTCACTTGGTGAGCTGGCACCCGCGAAGATCGTTGTCGCTGAACCAGTCGGCGAGCGCGAGGGCGGTCCGCGCATAGGCGCCGTCGCCCCGCAGCCGGCCGCTCCACTTGGCGCTGCGGTTGGTCGCGACGAGGTGGCACTTGAAGTCGACCGACACATCGGGGAGCACCGGCACGGCGACGCTGATCCCCTTGTTGGACCCCCGCAGCTCGAGATCGAGCGTCAGGTGTGGCGGCAGAACCTGGTACCACGGCCCGGACGCGCGCGGCTTCGCCGCCGGGTCCTTGGACGAGCTCGGCGCCGACTTCTTCTTGGGACCGTGGCGCGACGAATCGTAGGATCCGCCGGCCACCGCCACCACGCCGGAGATCGTGAGCTCGCGGCGCCCGTCGCCGGTGAGGCGCAGGTCGGTGTCGAGGTCTGGAATGTAGAGCTGTGAGGTCGGCTGGCCGAGCCGGAGATCGCTCCCCACGAACGGAACGTCGACCGTCCCCAGGCGAAACGGCGAGAGCGACGCCAGCTCGGCCGTCGCGGGCTTCCCGGGACGGCCGATGGCGACCGAGCCGATGGTGCCGATCTCCACCCGCAGCGCCTCCGTGCGCAGCGTGTCGCCGTGCGCCTCCACGAGGCCGCTGGCCTTCGCGGCGGGCGTCGTGGGCGAGAGCTGTACGGTCAGGCCGTCGAGCTGCGCGTTTCCGTCGATCCGCGGGCCCGGCACCGCGCCCAGCGTCCCGCCGATCTGCGCGTCGATCGTCGCGCGACCGCTCGCCGAGACGCCGTCTGGAAGGTGCACCGGGAAGTGCGCGGCGTCGAGCTCGGCCTTGAGCGCGAGGGCCAGCCGCGTTCGTCCGAGGGCCTCTCGGTCGAGCGTGGCATGCCCGGCCAGGCTGCCGCTCAGTCCCGGGGTGGCGATGGTGAACCCACCGAGCGTCAGCGATTCCCCGTCGATCTCGAGCCGTCCACCTCCGTCGACGGTGATGGGAGCGGGCCAGCGCGGCGTCCGCAGGACGAGCGCGTGCCCGATGCGCAGGGAGCCGGAGAGGTGCGGGTCGGACAAGCTCACGCTTTTGGACGTGACGCCCGGGACGACCGTCAGATCGAAGGCGAGCGCGCCGGTCGCGCTCTTGAAGACCCGCGACCAGAGCTGCGGCCAGCGGGCGACGTCGATCTCCCCCTTGAGGCGCGCGCGCGCCTCCTGACCGTGCAGCTGACCCTCGATCGCCACGCCCGTCAATCCAGGGCCGGCGAGCTGCACCAGCCCGTCACCTGAGAGCGCGCCCGCGCGATAGCCGAGCTTCGCATCGCCGGAGGCGAACAGCGGGGCACCCGAGACCGGCGCTGGAAGCCAGGGGCCGAGCGCGCGATCGCGCAGCGCGACCGTCGCGTCGATCGCCAGCGACGGGCGTCGCCGCACGCGGGCGTGCACGGTCACGCCCGGATCGATCGTCGCGTCGGCCTCACCACCGTCGGCCCCGAGCCGCAACGAGGTCAGAACGTCGCCGACCGGCCGCCGGTCGAACGCCAGCGCGGTGACGCCGACGTTCCCCTTCAGCGTCGGTCGCTCGAGCGCGCCCCCGAGCGCCAGATCGGCGTGCAGCGCGCCGGTCAGCTTGCCGGCCGCCCCCCCGCGATCGAGCCCCGGGACCTCGCCGACCGGGTAGTCCGCCACGCTCAGGCTGGCGGCGATCTTGCCGCCCTCGCCGAGACGGCCGCGGACGTCGATCGTGCCACCGCCGACCCGGCGCAGCTGAACCCGCGGCACGCTGAGCCCGGCGTCGCTCGCCAGGAGCGCCTCGATCTTGCGGGGGAGCAAGAAGCGCTGGCCGAGGACGCCGATCGTCGTCCGTGATGGAAATTCCAATCCGAGCTCCACGCGCTCGATGGTCCCATCCGCCGTCGCCGCCAGGTTCAGAGGACCGGTCACCGCGCCGCCTGGAATCCAGTCCTCCAGCGCCGCGACCGCCAGCGTGCCGCGCGCGTCGACCTCGGAGCGCGCCCGTCCGGGCACCGCCGGGCCGGTCTTGGTCGGCCCGCGCGCCGGCGCCGCGAACGCCACCCGCGCGTCGACCCGCGCCGTCAGGCCCGTCCAGTCGACCCGCAGATCGGCGAGCCGCAGGATCGCGTCCGCCAGCCGGATGCTGGAGACGGTGGCGTAGAGCGTGTCGATCGCCCCCTCACCGCGCCCACTCTTCCCGATCCGGAGCTCGAAGTGCCGGGGGCCGGAGGGCGCGCGCCGGCGATCGAGGCGCAGATCGGCGTCGGGGATCGCGGCCTCGATCCCGGCGAACGTCGGCCAGAGGCGCGCGGTGGCGTGAAAGTGCCCGTGCAGGAGGCCGCCCAGCAGCGGCCGCAGCGCCGGGTCGAGCATCCATCCGGTCTCGACGCCGGCGAACGCCAGCGACAGATCGGCAGCCCCGTGCGCGACCCGGGCTTTGAGGCGCGTGCCGCCCCCTTCGACCTCGAGCGACCCGGCCAGCGCGTTGAACGGTCCGGCGATCGTGGCGCGCAGATCGCCGTCGAGGTGCTTGGCCCAGGCACCTTCCGGGCGCCAGCTGGCGTCGAGGCCGCTGAGCGCGCCGCCGAAGTTGGCCCAGCGCGCGTCGACCTCCAGCCCGGCCGGCCCGGGCGGCCGCCGGTGGGGCCCGGGCGGAAAGATGTTTCGAAACGCAGCGTGCCCGGAGAGCCGCGCCCGTCCCGTCTCGGCGCCGGCGACCTCCAGCCGCAGATCGCTCGGCGCGGCGGGCGTGACGCCGACGTCCGTGATGGCCACCGCCTCGAACGGAACGCGCGCCGTCCAGGCCTCGCCGCGCCGCCCGATCCGCAGCGCGCCGCCCGCGGCGATCACGTCGCGCGCCTCGAACTGCAATGGCGGCCCGTCACCGCCCAGCGCCAGCATTCCGGCGGCGTTCACCCGGGCGAGCTCCAGCTCCCAGACCGGGAACGCGAGATCGACGTCGACATCCTCGAACTCGACGTTGCGAATGACGAGCGAGCCCGAAGGTCCGCCCCGGCTGGGGGCCTTGTGGGTGCGCTTGGCGTGCGGATCCAGGCAGCCCGCGCGCCCCTCGTCGGGTACGCCGAGGAATGCGTCGAACGATCCGACCGCGTTGTCGGGCAGCGCGAGCCGCCAGCCGCCGCGCGCCATCAGCACATTCGAAAGGACCACCCGAAACGGCTTGCTGTGGATCTCCAGCGTCGCCTCGAAGCGCGCCGCCGAGAACACCACCTTTCCGTCGGCGCCGGTGATCCGCACGTTCTCGATCGCAAAGTTCGTCGGGGCTCCCAGCAGCAGCTGCCAGACCGCCGCCCACCCCAGATGGCCGCCCGAGATCTCGAACCTCCCGCACAGACCCGCGGTCGCCCGCGCCACCCCCCAGCGTGCCACCGGCCCGCGAACGATCAGCGGCAGGAGGGTCGCCAGCAACAACAGGGCGCCCAGCACCGTGGCCGTGATCCGGCCGATGCGACGTCGCCGCTGGCCGGACGCCTCGTTCATTGCACTCAGCGTATCAGCTCCGAGCCTCCGCCACCCGTAAGGCACCGCCGCACCTGGCCCTTCCTGTGGTCGTGGTGCATGACCATATTGATTTGAAAATGACGCGGGTTCAGGCGGACCGCCGCGGGGCCGGGCTTCGGTCCACGCGCGCGTGTGCGCGTGGATGCCTGTTCGCGTCGCTGGCGTTGGCAGGAGCGTTCGTGGGGTGCGCGTCGCAGCAGAAGAAGCAGGCTCCGGTGGTTCGTGACCTGCGCATCGAGGGAAACCAGGCGATCGCTTCGCGGCAGATCAAGAAGAAGATCCTCACCGCCAAGACGGGCTGGTGGCCCTTCGCCACCAAGCAGTACTTCGATCCGGTCAGCTGGGAGGCCGACCTGCGGCGGATCGTCCGCCTCTACGAGACGCGCGGCTACTACCAGGCGCGCATCGCGGAGGAGCAGGCGAGCCCGCAACCGAAGGGCGTGAACCTGGAGGTGAAGGTCGAGGAGGGCCTGGTGACGAAGGTGGGGACGCTCGAGGTGCGCGGCCTCGAGGCGTTGCCGCGGGACGATCGGGAGGCTGCCCTCGTGAAGATGCCGCTCAAGGTCGGCGCTCCCTTCGAGGAGAGCGACTGGGAGTCCGCCAAGAGCGGAATGATCCCCCGGCTGCACGAGCGCGGCTACGCCAAGGCGACCGTCGAGGGCGAGGCGCTGGTCGACGTGAAGACGCATCTGGCGGCGGTGAAGCTCGTGGTGCACCCGGGGGTGCGCTATCACTTTGGCGCGATCGACGTGAAGACCGCGCCCGAGACGCACGTTCCGGCCGTGTTCGTCTGGGAGCAGGCGCGTCTGGCGATCCACGAGGGGGCACTCTACAGCGACGAGGCGCTGGAGGAGGCTGAGCGCCGCATCTTCGGCATGGGCGTGTTCGGCAGCGTCACCGTGACGGTCGGCGCGGCCGACGAGGCGACGGCCGTCTTGCCCGTGGTGGTGACCGTGCGCGAAGCGCCGTTCCGCACGCTTCGGCTCGGAGCCGGCCTGGTGATCGATCAAATCCATGAAGAGGCCCGGCTCATCGGAGACTGGACCCACCGCAACTTCCTGGGCGGGACGCGAAAGCTGACCATTCATGCCGAGGCTGGCTGGGCATTTCTTCCCAATATTTATGCGGTCGCCACCAACGATGTGTCGGTGGCGCCGCGCAGCGGGCCGGTCGCCGATCTGGGCGCGACGTTCGAGCAGCCGCGCCTCGCCGGGCACCCGTCGCTCAAGCAGCAGAGCGGCATCGATCTCTCGCGAACGATCCAGG
Source organism: uncultured Pseudomonadota bacterium (assembly GCA_963819375.1). Lineage (GTDB taxonomy): Bacteria > Myxococcota_A > Polyangia > Fen-1088 > Fen-1088 > JADGRB01. Next base: position 113,010 of record CAWFVU010000005.1, read on the forward strand.
AGACGTACGACAACCTCGGCGGGCGCCTCTCCGCCGGCGTCGTCTGGCAGCCGCGCGCGCGGGTGTCGATCTTTCCCGCCTACCACCTGGAGGTCGACTACCTGAACGGCTCGCCGATCAACAGCGCGGCGACGGCGCCGCTCACACTCGGCTGCCAGACCACCTCGGGCAGCTGCGTCGTCGTTCTGTCGTACCTCGAGGAGGTGGTGACCTGGGATCACCGCGACAAGCCCCTCGAGCCGCGCAACGGCTTTTACACCAGCCTCTCGTTGCAGGAGGGGGGCGGTCCTCTCCAGGGCGACTTTGGTTACTTTCGCGTGCTCCCCGATCTGCGCGCCTACGTCAGCTTCCTCGACGACAACGCGCTCACGTTCGCGGCCCGCCTTCAGGTGGGGGAGCTCTGGTCGATCACGGGCGAGAGCGCGGTGGTGATCCGGTTCTACGGCGGCGGCGCCAACTCGATGCGCGGCTTCTCCGAGCGCCGGCTGTCGCCGCTGCTGGAGGCGCCGGTCCCCGGCACCGTGCCGACGGCGACCGGAATGGTGCCGACCGAGACGGTGCCCATCGGCGGCAACGGCATGTTCATGGGGAGCTTCGAGGCGCGCTACTCGGTGCTCGACAACGTGCGGGTCGCGACCTTCGTCGACGTCGGTCAGGTGACGAGCGGCCTCTTCGGGGTGAGCGACCTTCCGGGCGTGCTCTGGGCGGTCGGCGTCGGCCTGCGCTACCTCACGCCCATCGGGCCGATCAGGCTCGACCTGGCGCGACGGCTGCCTTTCGGGACACTCCCGGCGCTCTACACCATCGACCCCACCGGGGCCATCAACCCGCCCCAGCCGTACTCCCCCGACGAGAGCTGCTTCGGCTTCTTCGGTTCCCACGGGGACAACCAGGTGAGCGACGGCGCGTGCACCCTGCAGATCTCGATCGGGGAGGCCTTTTGAAGGCGCTGCGCATCGCCGGGGTGACGATCCTGGTCGTCCTGGCGATCGTGCTTCCTGGCGATCGGCGGTCTCTGGACCTTCGCGCAGACGGACCGCGGCGGCGGAGATCATTCGACGGATCGCCGTGGAGAAGGTGGACGCGCGCATCGCCGGTCAGCTCGCCGTCGAGCGGCTGCGGTTCGGCGGCGATCGGCTCACCCTCGATGGCATCGTTCTACGCGATCCGGAGGGGGCCGAGGTGGCGCGGGTCGACGGGATCGACGTGACGTTTTCGGTCTGGGCGCTGCTGCGCCGGCACGTCGACCTGCGGCGGCTGGAGATTCGACGTCCCGAGCTCCGGCTCGTCCTCGGCGATCGCGGATCCGACGCGTCGAATCTGGCCCGGGCGCTGGCCCCGGCGCAGCCGTCGAAGGCGCAGCCACCGGAGGCATCGGCGCCCGCCACCGGCGGCCCGAACATCGTCGTCGATCTGCGCGCCCTGGCCGTGAGCGGCGGGACCCTCTCGGTCCGCTCGTCCGCGCCCGAGGTTCACGTGGGGGCCATCGCGCTCGAGGGCTCCGCTCACTACGACGGAGGTGCGCAGGGGCTGCAGACCGACCTTCGCCTGACGACGGAAGCAGGTCGGATCGATGCCCAGGGCGCCCTCGATCTCGCCAAGTTGCGCGCGCCGCCTGCGGGTTTCGCCGTCCGGGTGCGCCAGCTCGATCTCGCCAAGCTGATGCGCGACACGCCGGTCACCGCCATCGACCTCGACGTCAACACCCGCGGCGAACACGCAGACGCCGATCTTCGCGCCAGCGCACCGGGCGCCACGGTGAACGGACACGGCGCCCTCGATGACGGGCGCGTGGAGGCGCGTGCACGGATCGAGGCGACGGATCTGGCGGCCACGGCCCGGAGCCTGGCGCGCTGCCATCTGGCCCCGCCGCTCGTTCTGGCGGGCCAGGGGCGAATCGATCTGGCGCTCTCGGGGCCGCTCGCTCGACCGTCCCTGCGCGTGGCCGGCCGCGTCCCCCAGCTGACGGTCGAACACAACGCCGTCCGCGATCTGACCATGAGCGCGACGCTCCCCCGCCTCGACGCCCCGACCGCGGTCGATCTGGATCTCAAGGCGACCTACGCACGGCTCGGCGGCCGCGAGCTGCGTGGGCTCGACGCGACGGTGCGGGCCACCGGGCCTCTCATCCGGGCCGACGTCCAGATCACGAAGCCCTACCCTGTCGCCCTCGCCGCCGTGGGGCATCGCCTCTCGCCCTGGTCGATGGAGATCGGTGAGCTCATGTTGCGGTACCCGGAGGCGACCTGGAAACTGACCCAGCCGACCCGGATCACCCTGCGGGGCGAGCGCGCCTCGATCTCCGGGCTCGACCTGCGCGCCCGTGGTCAGCGTGTGAGCGCCGACCTGCAGAAGGGTCCCCGCGGCGGGAAGCTTCACCTGCTCGTGTCGCATCTCGACCTGGCGCGGCTCCCCCGTCCGCTGATGTCGCCCGCGCTGGCGGCGGCCGGGGCGGTCGACCTCGATCTCGATCTGCAGTTCTCGCCCGCCCGGCTTCGGGGGAGCGTCGCGGCGCGCGCGCTCGGAAACGCCCTCGACGCGAAGTTCGACCTCCCCGCCTCCTGGCCCCCCAGAGGTCGCGCCGGACTCGGAGAGACGGATGCGCCCCTGAAGCTCACGCTGACGACGAGCGAGATCGACGTGGCGGCCGTGGCCCGGACAGTCGCCGCCGTGACGGGAGAGCGCTCGTCGCTCGACCCGCGCGGGAGGGTCCAGCTGTCGGCGACGGTCGATGGAAACGCCGCCCGCCCTCGCGTCGACCTGGAGATGAAGGGCCGTTCCCTCCAGATCTCCGGGCGGACGCTGGGCGATCTGGAGGTGGCGCTCCGCGGAAATGACGATCGGCCGCTCACCCTCGCGGTCCACGCCACGCCGCCCGGCGTTCCGCCCGCCGAGCTCGAGGCCACCACGCCGCTCTCACTTCGAACGTTGCTGCGCCGTCGTCCCGATGCCGCGACGCTCGCCCGGACGCCGTTCGAGCTCAACGGCCACGTCGCAGAGGTCCCGCTCACGATGCTCGGCAAGCTGGTCGGTCACCCGGTGTTCAGCGGCGGGACGGTCTCTCTGCAGATCGCCGCCCGCGGCAGCGCCGTCGATCCGACGGGAACCCTGACGCTCGATCTGGCCCGGGTGAGCACGGCGCGCATCCCCGCCACCGACGCGCGGGTCGAGCTGAAGGTCGACCGGAAGACCACCGAGGCCAACGTCCGGATCCTTCGTGTCGGGCACCCGCTCCTGGCGCTGGAGGCGCGCTTCGGCGCCGGGGTGGCGGCCCTCGAGGATCGAAGCGGGCTCGTCGACGCTCCGCTTCGCCTGCGCGCCGTGATCGGTCCTCTGCAGATGCAGCGGCTCGGCCTGCCGGGCGATCCCGCCAGCAGCGCGCGACAGGATGCCTTGCACGGGACCTTGCACGCCGATCTCTCCATCGACGGCACGTTGCGCGCGCCGCGCCTCCAGGCCCATGTGCAGGCCAGCGACCTCAAGCTCGATCAGACGCCGGTCGGTTACGCGCAGCTCGAGGCCAGCTACGCCGACAGCAAGAGCCGGGTCACCGCCCGGATCGTTTCGGCCAACGGCGGTCAGGCGACTCTGGAAGCGGCCTCGACGGCGGATCTCGGGCTGCCCGCGATCCGCGCGCACCGCCTGGATCCCGAGCGGTGGCCGTTCGAGCTGCGGCTGCAGGCGCAGAAGCTCGACCTGCGTGGGCTCTCCGGACTGACCACCACCCTGCGGCGCGCCGGCGGTCTGTTCGATGCCGACGTGAACGCGCACGGCAGCATCCAAGACCCGAAGTTCTCCGGCCACGCCGACTGCAGTCGCTGCGAGCTGGAGCTGGCCGGGGTGGGCGACTTCCGGGAGATCCACCTGGCGCTCCACGGCGACAACGACAAGATCGTCCTCGAAGAGCTCTCGGCCAAGGACGGCGACGGGGACGGCCGCATCACCGCCAGCCTCTCGCGAAAAGCAGGGGGCGACGGCTATCAGCTGACCGGCACCGTGGCGGTCAAGGAGATCCCCACCTACAGCGAGGGGCAGGTGCTGGCACACCTGTCGCTGAACGCGAAGCTCTCGGGCAGACTCGGGCGGCCGCGGGGGCGTGGCCGACGCAAAGGTGGAGGTCGAGGACGCGCACGTGAAGCTCTCCGACGAAAAACGTCGCAAGCTCCAGTCGCTGCGTACGCCGGACGACGTGGTGATCGTCGACGACGGCCGCCCGATCGACCGCGCGCAGGCGAAGAAGCTGAAGGCGGTGGCCGGCCGCATCGCGCCCCCGATGCCGTTGAAAGCGACGACCCCAGCCGACAGCGGCGAGAGCGCGTCGCCGGGCGTCCTTCTCTGGAAACGGCTCACCATCGCGGTGACGGCCCCGGACAAGCTCTGGGTGAACGGCGGCGGCGCCGCGCTGGAGCTGGGACTCGCGCCCGACTTCCGGATCGTGATCGCCGACGAGACGCACCTGCACGGCGAGGTGGTCGTCCGGCGCGGGCGCGTCGACGCGCTCGGCCGGCGCTTCGATCTCAAGGCCGACTCCTCGCTGCAGTTCGAAGGGGCGCCGGATCACCCGACGCTCGACGCGACGGCGCAGTACCAGGACAACGACGACAACGTGACCGTGTTGGTGACGGCCAAGGGGGCGATCGATCACCTGACCATCGGGGTCAGCTCTCCCAACCGCCCCGACCTGAAGCAATCGCAGCTCTACACGCTGATCATCACCGGCCACCTGCCGTCGAGCGGAGGGAGCAGCGGCGGCCTGGGCGCCACCGCCCAGAACGAGGCGACCTCGATGGTCGCCGGGGTGATCGCCGGCTCCTTGCAAAAGACGCTGGCCAAGCACCTCCCGCTCGACGTGCTCACCATCGACGCCGGCGGCGGCCAGGGTCTGACGGGGACCCAGCTCGAGGCCGGCCGCTACGTCACCGACAGGCTCTATGTCGGGTACGTGGGACGCGTCGGCGCGGACCCGACCCGGTACCAGAATCGGAACGCCGCTCACGTCGAGTACCGCCTGACCGAGCGCTGGCAGATCGCCGGAGAGTACGGCGACGTGGGGACGGGCTCGGCCGACCTGATGTGGAAGAAAAGCTACTGAGCCGAGCTACCGCGCGTGCGCGTGCGGGAGCACCGGGGCGTCCCCGCGGGCGGCGAGATCCATTCGCGCAGCCGGCAGCTCGACGCTGAACGTGCACCCCGTGCCGGGGATCGAACGCACGTCCACCCGACCGCCGTGCGCGTCGGTGATCCGCTTGACCGTGGCCAGCCCGAGGCCGATGCCCGGCTGTCGGCTGTTCGGACCGCGCACGTAAGGCTCGAACACCTGCTCCCCGAGCTCGGGCGGCAGGCCGGGGCCGTTGTCCTCGACCTCGATCCGGACGCGGGCACCCCGCCGATCCGTGCGCGCCGAGGCGCGCACGACGACACGCGGCGAAGGGACGTCACCCGCATATTTGATCGCGTTGCGCAGGAGATTGGAGACCAGGCTGGCCAGCACGCCCGGGTTGCAGGCGACCGTCCCCGGCGCGCCGACCTCGGAGACGATCAGGATTTCCCGCTCTCGATCTCCTTGGCCGGGCGCGATCTCCTTGATGGCGGCGGCGATCACCTCGGCGACGTCGGCCTCGACGCCGGGCTCGGGGCGGGCGCCTGCCCGCGCGAAGGCCAGGAGGCCGTCGGCGATCAGGCGCGCGCGCATGATCCCCGCGCGGCCCGATTCGATGGCGCGCGCCGCGCGCTCGGGAGAAGCGGTGCCGCGGGCCAGCAGATCGAGCGCCAGGTTGGCGGCCGACAGCGGCCCGACCACGTCGTGCGCCACCCGTCCGGCGAACGCCTCCAGCTCGTCGGCCCGCTGCTCGAGGAGCGCCGTCGTGCGCCGCACCAGCCGCCAGGCGAGAGAACCGGCCACGAAAGTCAGCAGCACGCAGATCGCGTCCAGCACGATCGCGTTGACCACCGACTGCCGCCCCAGCTTGCCGATGGTGCGCCCGAGCTCGCCGCCCTTGGCGGCGTTGAAGTCGATGAGGCGCAAGACCGCCGCGTCGAGGCGGCTGGCCGCCGGCTGCAGCTCGTTCTCCAGCACGGCGCGCACCTGCACGCGATCGGGGTCCCGCTCGATCAGCTCGAGCCGCGCGATCGCCGTCGACAGATCCGCTTGCGCCTGCTCGGCCGCCGGAACCAGCTCGCACCTCGTTCGGAAAGCTGGGAAGGGCGCGGTAGCTGTTCCAGTCGCGCTCGAGCGCCGTGAGGGCAGTGTCGATCCGCTTGCGCTCGAACGGAGGGCGCCCCTCGAGCGCCGCGTCGAGATCACCGTCGCCCAGCAGCGTGATGCGGCGAAGATCGGCCCGGAGCAGGGAGAGATGCTCGATGCTGGGCGCGGTGTTCCCGGCGATCTGCTCGGCGGCGCCCCGGATGCCGACGTCGCTCCACTCGGCGACCGCGGTCGAGATCATGAAGGCCGCCGCGACCACGCCGAAGGCAATCAGCAGCGTGCGGCCGGATGAGTCGAGCTTGTTTCGATCAGGCCGCACCCGATCGGTCTAGCAGGCGGGCGTCCGCCCGCAACTCGGGTCGAGCACTCGATTCGCCTCGGGAGCGCAACCGATGTCCCAATGTCGCAGTGTCAAAGGGAATGGTAGAAGCGACCAATCGCCATGGCACGAATTCTGGTCGTCGAGGACGAGAGGGATCTGCAGGAGGTCCTGAGCTACAACCTGCGCCAGGCGGGCCACACGGCGATCGTGGTCGGCGGGGGGCGGGACGCCCTGGGGGCGGTCACCGAGCACCGACCGGATCTGGTGCTGCTCGATCTGATGCTCCCGGACGTGTCGGGCGTCGAGATCTGCCGCCGTCTGAAGAGCAACGCGGAGACCAAGGACGTCCCGATCGTGATGGTGACGGCGAAGGGGGACGAGGTCGACCGGGTGGTCGGGTTCGAGCTGGGCGCCGACGACTACGTGGTCAAGCCCTACAGCCTGCGCGAGCTCCTGCTGCGGGTCGACGCCGTGCTGCGCCGCACGACGCCCGTCCAGGCCGGCAGCGCCCGCGGCGTGCTGGTCTTCGGCAAGCTGCGCGTCGACCGCGACGCCCACCGGGTCTGGGTCGACGCCGAGGAGGTGACCTTGACCGCCCTCGAGCTGCGCCTGCTCTCGACCCTCCTCGAGCGCCGCGGGCGCGTGCAGTCGCGCCCCGCGCTGCTCGACGACGTCTGGGGGATGAGCGGTGAGGTCACCACCCGCACCGTCGACACCCACGTCAAACGGCTGCGCGAGAAGCTGGGGAGCGCCGGCCCCTACATCGAGACGGTGCGCGGTGTCGGCTATCGCTTCACGCCGGCGCCCGACCACGCGGCGGCCATCGGCGACGGGACCAACCACGACGACGAGCCATGAAGCTCAACATCCGCGGCAAGCTGTTCGCCGTCTCGCTGGCCCTCATCGGGGTCTCGATGCTGGCGGGCGAGATCTATCTGCGCCCGACGGTCGAGGCGAACCTGCTCGATCGCATCCGCGACGATCTGTTCGCCCGATTGTCGCTGGTCGAACAGGCCGCCCAGGGGCAAACCGATCTGGACCGCGGCCACTGGGACGCGCTGGCCGACGAGCTCGGTCCGCGCGCGCACGGGCGCGTCACCTTCATCGACGCCGGCGGCGTGGTCCTCGGCGATTCGCAGGTCTCGCTGGAAGGGCTGGCGCACGTCGAGAACCACCGCGACCGCCCCGAGGTGGCGGCGGCGCTGGCGGGGGGCGAGCGGTCGTCGACCCGCAACAGCGCCACGGTGCACGAACGGCTGATGTACGCGGCGGTTCCGCTCGCCCTGCCCGGCGGCGCGCGTGGCGCGGCCCGTCTGGCCGTCCCGCTCGACGAGGTCGACGCCGCCGTCCGGAAGCTGCGCCGCATCTTGTGGGTGGCGCTCGGGCTGGCGCTGATCGTGGCGGTGGTGCTCTCCAGCACCGCCGCGCAGATGCTGTCGCGCGCGCTCGGTCGGATGACCGAGGCGGCCCAGCGAATGGCGGCCGGCGATCTGGCGGTGCGGACCCGCCCCTCCGGCACCGACGAGATCGCCGACCTGGGACGCGCGCTCGACGCCATGGCCGGGAACCTCGCCAGCACGCTCACCGCGCTCCGCACCGAGCGCGATCTGCTGGAGGTGATCCTCCAGTCGATGCAGGAGGGGGTGCTGGTGCTCGATCAGGACAGCCGGATGCTGCTCGTGAACCCGGCGTTGCGCGCCACCTTTTCGCTCGGTCCCGACGCCGAGGGGCGTGCCGCGCTGGAGCTGATCCGCAACGCCGAGCTGCAATCGATCCTGGAGCGCGCCCGCAAGGGGAGCGGCGCCATCACCGGCGAGATCGAGATCACCGGCCCCAAGCCGCGGCGCCTCCTCGTTCACGCGGCGTCGCTGCCGCCCCTCAACGCCAAATCTCAGGGGCTCCTGGCGGTGTTCGTCGACGTGAGCGAGATCCGGCGCCTCGAGACGCTGCGCAAGGACTTCGTGGCCAACGTCTCGCACGAGCTGCGCACGCCGATCACCGCGGTGCGCTCGGCCGTCGACACGCTTCGGCTGACGCTGGAGCGGGATCCGGCCGCCTCGGATCGGTTCGTCGACATCATCGATCGCAACGCCCAGCGGCTCGGCGCGCTGGTCGAGGATCTGCTCGATCTTTCGCGCATCGAATCGAAGGAGTACCGGCCCGACGTGGCGCCGGTCTCGATGCGCGTCGTCTCCGACCAGGTGCTCTCCCTCCTGCGTCCGCGCATCGAGGAGAAGTCGTTCGACGTCGTCAACGAGATCGCCGCCGACCTGCCGGCCGCGCGCGCCGATCGCAAGGCGCTCGAGCAGGTGTTCACCAACCTGCTCGACAACGCGATCAAGTACTGCGGCTCGGGCACCCAGATTCGCCTGCGCGCGCAACAGGTGGCGCCGGGAAACACCTTGCGCGTCGCCATCGCCGACTCCGGCCCCGGCATCGAGCCGCGCCACCTGCCGCGCCTCTTCGAGCGGTTCTATCGCGTCGACAGCGGCCGCTCGCGCGACATGGGCGGCACCGGGCTCGGGCTCTCGATCGTGAAGCACCTGGTGGAGGCGATGGGCGGCACGCTCGGCGTCGAGAGCATCCCCGGCCGTGGCGCCACCTTCTGGTTCACGCTCCCCGTGGGGTGAGCGACCGCGGGCAATCGAACTTCCTGGAATCCTTGAACTGCCGCGCTGCGGCTAATTTGTAACACATTCGTTACACGGCCGTATCGCGACCGTGGCAAGGTGAGCCCTCCTTCTAGACATGTCGGCCGCCAAGCGAACGCTCCGAAGGGTCATCAGCTCCTGGCTGAATGGCGAGAGCGAGGCGCCCCAGCTGCTGCGGCGCTGCGAGACCTGCGGCGAGAAGTGCTGGCGGCCGCTCGACGTGTCGATCAAGCACGTCGAGCTCGACGCGCGGCTGGCGAACGGAGCCCGCGCTGATCTGCTCCTCACCGATGATCGCGGCGGCGTCCAGCTGGTGATTCAGCTGGACGGAGGCAGCCGCCTCCCCAACCGGGTCGATCCGCGCGCCGGGTTGCCGCTGGTGGTCCTGCGCGCCGCCACGCTCGACGCCGACCCCGCGCGCTGGGCGGCGCTGCGCGAGTTCAGCATGCCGGCCTGGCGCTGCCGCTGCGCCGGCACCCGCGCGCTCTCGGTCGACGACGACTTCTCGCTGCGGGCGATCGGCTGTCCGATTCACCTCCGCCACGACGGGACCAAGCACTTCGCCCGCGTCATCGAGGACTGCGGCCGCTGTGCCTTCTTCGTCGGCATCGGGTACGTCGGCGCCGATCGCCGCCGCATCCAGCTCCGCTGCGGATTCGGCGCGCCGCCGTCGGAGCGCCGACCGCCCGCGCCCGCGCCGCTGGTCGAGCTCGGCCCGCGTCTCCAAATCGTGGCCGGATCGTAACCGCCTCTCCCCGCCCGTTCGGTCATCATGCCGGACAGGAGACGACGCGGGGATGTTCGATTTCGACGTACTCAAGATCAGCGAGGCGCCCGACGGTGACGACGCCGACGGCGCGGGAATGCGCGACGAGAAATCCGTTCTCGGACTGCACACGTTGCGCCTCGACGTGCGCGTCACCGACATCCCACGCGGACCGGCCCTCACGCTGCCGCCAGAGGCCGGCCTGGCCTCGGCGATCGAGGCGATGCGCCAGCGGGATCGCGGGGCGGCGGTGGTGGTTCAAAACCATCGCCCGGTCGGGGTCGTCACCGACCGCGACATCCTGACCCAGGCCTGCGCCGAGCTCGACGACCTGCGGACCATCCCGATCGGCTCCGTCATGTTGCCCTGCGCGGAGCCGCTGCGCGAGACCGACACGGTGGGCTCCGCGCTCCGGAGCATGTGCGCGCGGCGCCAGTGGCACCTGCCGATCGTCTGCAGCCGGGGGCTCTTCCTCGGGGCGCTCGACATCGCGGACATCTCGCTGTGGCTGCGCGATCGCTTGACCATGATTTCAGTCGACGCCGCGTTCGCCGGCGTCGACGCGAGCCTGTAATCCGATAGGGGTTGGGACAGAGGAGAGATACCCGGGAGCGGCGCGCGAGAAGAAACGTCGAGGAGAACGGTGGGGGGCGCGCCGCCCCCGGGGCTCGTTCGTTCGAGGGGGTCAGAGCGTCTCGGCCTTGCCCTGCCAGGTCTTGTGCTCTTCGAGATCTCCCAGCTCCTTCGCGCAGCGGGAAATCCGCTCGAAGATCCGGCGGCGCTCGTCGGGACTGAGAACGCCGTCGCAGTTGTGCACGATGCTGCGCGACAGCTCGAGGCAGTCACGCCACTCGCCGCGCGCGAGGTGAATGTCCGCGTAGCGGTTCCAGACCCGAAATTGATCGCGAAGCCGAATCCACTCCGGCGGCAGGTGCATCTCGACCGGGGTCGCGCGCCGCAGCACGGCCCCCACGCGCAGGATCAGCTCGCGCATGCTGAACGGCTTCACGATGTAATCGTCCGCGCCGAGCGCCAATCCCCGCACGCGTGCGTCCGATCCGCCCATCGCGCTGAGGAACATGATCGGCACGCGGCGCGTGTCGGGCGCCCCACGCAGACGCCGGCAGACCTCCACCCCGTCGATGTCCGGCAGCATCTGGTCGAGGAGGACGAGATCGGGAATCCGCCGCTCCACCTCGGCCAGAGCCTCCGCTCCAGTCAGCGCCCCGACCGTGTCATAGCCGGCGCTGCGCAGCCCCTCCTGGACGACCTCGTTGATGTCCGGGTCGTCATCCACCACCAACACCCTGAACATCTTAGAGAGCGTACCCGAAGCCGCGGAGATCCTGCGTGACGGAAGTGTGACGCTGGTGGACGAGGTCGAAGCCGTCACGGAATCGTCACGGGCGTGTCGGACGAGCCACGCAGCCGCAACACTTCATTCCAGGATTTTGATCGACGTTGACCCCGTTGTCTGCGCCGCGATACGGGTGCTGGCACACGGCAAATCCGACTACTCAATTGGAGGCATTCATGACCCGTCTTACTCGCGTCGCCATTGGCGTCGCCACACTGGCAGGGGCGTTGCTGAGCGCCCAGGCTGCGAGAGCGCAGACGATGTGCAACGACACCACCGTCCTGCCGAATCCCATCATCCTCACCGGCTCCAGCGCTTTCGAGGCCACGGTCAAGCAGTTCGCCGTGAAGCTCTCGGCCGAGACCACCCCGACGAGCATCATTTATCAGGTACCGGGCTCCTGCTCGGGCGTGGCGAACTTCTCTGCACCGCTGACCGGAACGGCGCACTACTACACCCTCGACACCACGATGACGCCCCCGGCGGTCGTCACCAACAACTGCACCTTCGCGACCGGTCAGATGGCCGACGTGGCCATCTCCGACGTCTTCTACTCCTCCTGTACGAACGTGCCCCAGCCGATCCCGAGCACGCTCAAGGACGTGCCCGGACCTGTCCAGGCCATGCTCTTCGTCGTTCCGAAGTCGAACACGACGACCCAGTACCTCACGGCCGCAGAGGCGCAGGACCTCTACGGATGCGGCGCCACCGCCGGCATCGCCGGCTTCGACCAGTTGGCCGGCATTTTCTGTCGCGACCTCAACTCGGGGACTCAAATTACCGTCGCCAAGAACACCGGGCTGGATGCGGGGGCTTTCGTCTGCACGACGGTGGGAAGCGCCGGCACGGGAGGCGTGATCTCCGGCGTGACGACCTACGCGACACCGGCGAAAGCGATCGGCTTCATCGGGGCCGACGCCTATGATCCGCAGCGCGCGAACTTGAACTCGCTCGCCTTCGCGGGATTCGGTCAGACGCAGGCCTATTACTCTGACTCCAGTCCGTCGACCGCGGACCGCCGGAACGTCCGCAACGGTCACTACGTGATCTGGGGCTACGAGCACATGATCGCCACGATCGACACGACCGGGGCCTTCACGAACCAGAAGGCCGCCAACTTCATCGGCTGGATCAACGGGACCAAGACCGACCCGTCGTTCGACGCCGTCCAGGTCGAGGGCGCCGCCGGAACCATTCCCACCTGCGCCATGTCCGTGCAGCGCACCGACGACGGTGGCGGGCTCTCCTGCTACGCGCCGACGGACACCTGCAACTGCGCGTTCGAGGCGGCCATCACGAAGACGACGCCGGCGAACTGCGCCGCTTGCACCGGCACCAGCACCTGCACGGGCGGCAAGAGCTGCCATCACGGCTTCTGCGAGTGAAAGGGATCTTGACCATGTCTAAACATCTGAAAAACTTTTTCTTGGTGGTCGCGCTGAGCGGCTTTGGCGCGATGGCCTGCTCCTCGGGCACGAGCAACACGAGCGGTACCGGCGGCAGCAGCGCCGGCGGCAAAGGCGGCGGGACCGGCGGCGTTGCGGCCGGAGGCGGCGGTGGACATGCGACCGGCGGAGCGGCTGGCGGCGCAGCGACCGGCGGAGCGGCTGGTGGCGCAGCGACCGGCGGAGCGGCCGGTGGCGCGGCGGGAGCGGCAGGTAGCGGTGCTGGCGGGGCGGGCGGCGGGACGGGCGGAACGACGGCGGCCATCTGCCCGGGCGCCGGCGTCGGCGGCGCTTCGGCCATGAACCTGGCCATCATCAACGCGGCGACGACCGGCGGCATCACGCCATCGCGGACGGCGCCGACGTTCACGCCTGCGAGCTGCCCGTAAGCAAGTCCCAACCTTTCACTGCCGTCCCTCTCCGCTCTGGCGCGAGAGGGGCGGCGTGAGTTCTCTTTGCGCGATGATCGTTGAATTTGTCAAACACAGTCTTCGGTAAATGGGCAAGGTATTGGGTCGTTTGTCTTGTCTCCGCGGCGTCGACGACAGCCGCGGCCCAGACGGCCGGGGCGCCCCAGGCGGCGCCGCCCACCAAGGGATCGGACGCCGCCGGCGCCTCCTTGGGACCACAGTCTCCGGCGGACGACGCCGCGGCCAAGGCCGCCGCTGAGGCCGCCGCCCGCGAGCAGCAGGCGCGCAAGGCGCTGGAAGAGCAGCAAGCGCGCGAGATCAACCAGCTGCGTGCGGACCTGGAGACGCTCCGCAACCAGCAGGTCGAGGATCGGCAGGTCCGGGCCGAGTCGATCGACGCGCTGAACGCGCAGCTCGATGCGTTCAAGGCCAAGGCGGCCCAGGCACCGCCACAGGTTCTCACCGCGCGTCTGGGCGTCAGCTTGACCGGATATTTGCAGGCCGACTGGGTGGTTCACAACCAGTCCTCCCAGAATCAGCTGAATCCCTCGGGAGTCCCGCTGAACCTGGATGAGTTCTTCATCAGGCGGGCGCGCCTGCGGGCCGCGATCGAGCGCTGGTGGGTGGCCGGTTTGGTCGAGTTCGACGGCAACACCGTCAATGGTGCCCAGGCCCGGATCATCGGCGCAGAGGCGTCCCTCAAGTTTCCGCCTGAGCGGGGAGATCCGCTGCCGTTGTTGATGGCCACCATCGGCCTCTTCAAGGTCCCCTTCGGGTTCGAGGTGGTGCAGAGCGATCGCGACCGGCTCTTCCTGGAACGTTCGACGGCAGAGCACGGTCTGTTCCCGGGCGAATACGACGCCGGGATCCGACTGCAGGGAGGCTGGCGCTTCGTCCGCTACGTGGTGGCGGTCATGGACGGCGAGCCGATCGGCGAGAAGACCTTCCCGCTGCACGATCCGAACAACGCCAAGGACGTCGTCGGCCGGGTCGGCATCGACACGCCGATCGCGCCGGGGGTCTGGGTGGCAGGGGGCTTCTCGGGTCTGAGCGGGACCGGCTTCCACGCGGGCACGCCCGCCACCAAGGCGACCGTCGTCTGGAACGACGCCAACGGCAACGGCACCGTTCAGCAGGGTGAGATCACGGTGGTCCCGGGATCGACCGCGGTCGGCTCCCAGAACTTTTCACGCTTCGGTTACGGCGCCGATCTGCGGCTCGGCTTCGACATCCCCTCGCTGGGGGCGACGGTCCTCTGGAGCGAGCTCTACTGGGCAAAGAACCTCGATCGCGGTGTCCTGCCGGCGGACCCGGTGGCCTTCGGGCGCGACTACCGCGAGCTCGGCCTCTACGTCGCCCTCACGCAGGAGGTCGGGCAGCACGCGCAGGTGGGCTTCCGTTACGACTTCTACAACCCGGACGCCGACTCGGTGAACACCGTGATGGGGGCGACCAAGCCGACCGCCTTCGGCTATCAGACGCTCTCGTTCGTGGCGGCGTTGCAGGCCCCGTCGGGCAGGCTCATCGCGGAGTACGACGTCAATCGCAACCACAACGGACGCGATCTGGAAGGCAACCCGACCAATCTCGCCGACGACGTCTTCACGATTCGCGGGGAGGTCAAGTTCTGATGCGGCTGGCGCCGGGCCTCCTCCTCATCGCCGCGACGGCCGGAGCTTGCGGCGGCGCCAGCCCCGAATCGGGCGTCACCGCCTACCTCCAGCTGGCCAACGCCCAGTTCGTCCCCGGCTCGCTCAGCCCCGACGCTGGAGCGCTGGGGCCCGACGGTGGCGCGCTGGGGCCGCCCATTCACGCGTTGAACCTCTCGGTGACGAACGTCTACCCCGGGATCCAGAACGTCCCGCTCTCGGGTGACGTGCAGCAGGGGACCAGCGTCCTCGTGGGCCTGGCTGACGACGCCGGCTACTGGATCGTCCCGGCGCCGTTTCTCGACGTCCAGACGCCGAACAACTACCTGTTTCAGACCAAGATGTCCCTCTCGCCAGCGACGCCGGCGGGAACCCAGCTCCTGCTCATCCGGGGCGTGAACGCCAGCGGGCAAATCGGTCCTGCGCAGCAGATCGCCCTGACGGTGGCTCCCCCGACGCCCACCGGCGCGCTGGTCATCTCGCTCGCGTGGGACACCGAGTCGGACATGGATCTGCACGCGGTGGTTCCCAACACGACCGATCCCAGGACGCCGATCGAGATCTACTTCAAGAACCGGGTCGGCCTGCCCCCGCCCGTTCCTGGCACCCCTCCGTTGACCGGAGACTATCTCGCCGCCGCCGTGGCGGCCGCCGGGTCGCTCGACTTCGACTCCAATGCGGGCTGCGTCATCGACGGCCGGCGGCAGGAGAACATCGTCTTCACACAGCAACCACCGCCGGGCGACTACACCGTTCGGGTTGACGCCGCTTCGCTGTGCGGGCAGGCGGACGCCCAGTGGCGGGTGACGGCGACGACCGCCGACGGAACGCTGCAACCACAGTTCGCGCAGTGGGAGGCGACCGACAGCGACACCCGCGGCAGTCACGGCGCGGGCGCGGGGCGCCTGGCCTTCACGTTCACTATTCAATGAAAGGTAGCTGGAAGGGGGAAACATGAATTCCAACGTCCTCATGCAGAAACTGGTGTTTGTCGCCTCGGTCGCCAGCCAGGCGGTGCTCTACGTGCTGCTCGCGCTGTCGGTGCTGTCGATCGGCGTGATCATCGAGCGTTGGTGGTACTTCCGCCGCCGCCGCGACAACATGGACACCCTGGCAGACAGCCTGCGCAAGGCCTTCGGCCGTGACGATCTGGCGGGGGCGCGCAAGCTGCTCGCCGCCAGCAAGTCGGTCGAAGCGACGATCGTCCGCGAGGCGCTCGAGTGGTACGACGACGGTCCCGAGGCGGTCGAGCAGATCCTGTCCAAGGCGACGCGCCTGCGGCGCAAGTCGTTCGAGGGCGGACTGCTGTTTCTGGGCACCCTCGGCAACAACGCGCCGTTCATCGGTCTCTTCGGCACCGTGCTCGGCATCGTCACCGCGTTCCGGGAGCTGGGGGCCAACTCGATGGGCGCGATGGGGAACGTCATGGGCGGCATCGCCGAGGCGCTGATCGCCACCGCGGTCGGCATCCTGGTCGCGCTCCCCGCCGTCATCTTCTACAACGTGTTTCAGAAGAAGGGCGGCGACATCGAGGAGCAGGCCGCCGCACTGGGCAACATCGTCATCGCCTCGATGCGCACGCAGCGCCGCGCCGACGCGGCGCCGAGCGCGACCGATCCGGTCGCCGACCGCACCGGCGAGCACGTCGGGCGCGTGGCGGGGGTCGAGGCCTAATGGCCGGCACGATGGGGGGCGGGCGCGGCCGCGTCCGCACGATCGCGCAGATCAACGTCACGCCGCTGGTCGACGTGGTGTTGGTGTTGCTCGTCATCCTGATGGTCGCCTCGACGTACATCGTCGCGCAGACGCTGAAGGTGCAACTGCCGCGCGCCAAGTCGACCGACGGCACCGCCGACAAGCCGACCAAGGTCGAGCTCCTCAAGGACGGACGCCTGCGCTGGAACGAGGTCGACACCCCCGAGTCGGCGCTGGCCGACAAGATGAAGGCGGCCGTGGCGGCGGACGCCGACATGAGCCTGGTGGTGAGCGCCGACAAGGAGGTGATGCACGGCAACGTGGTGCACATCCTCGACCTGGCCAAGCTGGCGGGCATCACCAAGTTCGCGATCAACGTTCAGCAGAGCGGAGAGTAGTCGTTTGCGGTTGCCCACGGTCGTCCTCTCCGTGGGACTGCACGTCGGCCTGGCCGTCGGCCTGGTCGCGGTCGCCCAAAAACGGGAGCTGCGCCGCCGGGCGATCTCGGTGGCGGTGCAGGACGAGAAGAAGAAGGCGAAGCCCCCCAAGCCGCCCGCGCCGCCGAGGCCGATCGTCCACCCCGCGGTGGCCAAGGTCGAGCCGGTCGCGCCGAAGGCCGCCAGCGCGGCACCGGTGGCGCACGCCGCGGCGGCGCCCGTGGCGATGAACCTCAGCATGTCGAACGCCGGCCTCGACATCGGACCCGGCATCGGTCTCGAAGGGCGCGCCAAGCCGGCGGCCGCGCCGGTCAAGGTCGCCTCGGCGATCTCCGAGGCGCGCACCCGCAAGACGCGCGAGGAGGCCGGGGGCGGCGGCGCCGACGCGCCCTGCGAAGAGGAGCCGACGAAGCCGGAGGCGATCGTGCAGACCCCGACGATCGACTACACGCTCTACCCGCAGGCGCAGGCTGACGGGATCGAGGGGAAGTTCAAGGCCCGGCTCACCATCGACGCCGACGGGC
This sequence comes from uncultured Pseudomonadota bacterium, assembly GCA_963819375.1. Taxonomy (GTDB): domain Bacteria; phylum Myxococcota_A; class Polyangia; order Fen-1088; family Fen-1088; genus JADGRB01. The sequence continues at coordinate 130,471 of CAWFVU010000005.1, forward strand.
AGGTCGAGAGCGTCACGGTGCTCTCCGGCGTCGATCCCTCGTTCGACGCCGCCATCGTCGCCGCGCTCAAGCGCTGGCGCTTCAAGCCCGCGATGGCGTGCGGCAAGCCGCTGGCAGGCGCCACGGTGCCGTTCACCGCGCGCTTCGAGCTCGGCGATTAGCGGATGAGACGCGCGCTTGCCCTGTCGGTCGCGCTGGCGGCCGCCCTCTGTACGGTGGCGGGCGGCGCCGCGCGCGCCGACGACGAGGGGCCGCAGATCACCAAGGCCCCCAAGCTGGTGAAGTTCGTACCGGCGGTCTACCCGAAGGAAAAGCACGACGCGCACGTCACCGGATCGGTGCTCCTCTCGATCGAGATCGGCGACGACGGCAAGGTCGGCGAGGTCGAGGTGGTCAAGGGGGCCGCTCCTGACTTCGACGCCGCCGCGGTGGCCGCCGCCAAGCAGTTCGTGTTCGAGCCGGCCGAGATCGACCACCAGCCGGCGCCCGTGAAGATCACCTACCGCTACGACTTCACGATCGTCGAGGAGATCGTCAAGGCGGGGCCGCAGATCAACTTCGACGGCGTGGTGCTCGAACGGCTCAGCAAAAAACCGCTCCCGCGCGTCTCGGTCAAGATCACCGATCTCGAGGGGGCCGCCGCGATCACCGACGCGGACGGGAAATTCGCCTTCACCGACGTCCCGGTCGGGACGCACAAGATCCAGCTGGCGCACCCCAGGCTGATCACCGTGATGACCGAGGAGACGATCGCGGTCGGCAAGCGCCGCACGGTCAAATATCTCGTCGAGGAGAAGGACGACGAGGACGAAGGGATCTCGATCGTCGTGCGCGCGCCGCGGATCAAGAAGGAGGCGGTCGAGACCCGCATCCGCACGGAAGAGGCGCGGCGCGTCCCCGGCACGCAGGGGGACACGCTGAAGGTGGTGCAGAACCTTCCCGGCGTGGCCCGGTCGTCGTTTGGCTCCGGCGACCTCATCATCTGGGGAGCGGCGCCCAACGAGACCAAGGTCAACGTCGACGGCGTCCAGATCCCGACCCTGTACCACGTCGGTGGCTTTCGCTCGACGATCAACTCCGATCTGGTCCGATCGATCAACCTCTCCCCCGGCTCTTACGGCGCCGACTATGGCCGCGGGCTCGGCGGTCTCGTGCGGATCGATCTCGGGCCGCTCCCCAAGGAGGGGACGCACGGCTACATCGCCGCCGACGTGCTCGACGCCTCGGCGCTGCTCTCGACGGCGATCACGCCGCGTCTGCGGCTGGCGCTCGCCGGTCGCATCAGCTACCTCGATCAGCTGCTGCCGCTCGTCACCTCCGCCGACGTCGGGGACTTCGTCCCCATCCCCCGCTACGACGACTATCAGGCGCGCGCCACGCTGGCGCTGCGTCCGGACGAGGAGCTGGCGCTCACCTTTCTGGCCTCCGACGATCACCTGAAGCGCGCCATCCCTTCGAACGATCCGACCGAGGTGCGCGCGCAGAACATCGACGGCGGGTGGAAACGGATCATCCTCCGGTACGCGCGCCTCCTCCCCGATGGCGCGTCGGTCGTCGTGACGCCGTCGTTCGGAATCGACAGCTCCAGCAACCAGGAGCTGTTCGGAAGCACGCCGGTCGACGTCCGATCGACGACCTATCAGTACGCCCTGCGCGCCGCTTATCGGCGCCGGGTCGGCCTCTCGACGACCCTCTCCTTCGGCGTCGACATGCAGGCGCAGTCCTCGACGCTCGACCGCAACGGGTCGCTGACGCTGCCGGCGCGCGAGGGGGACCCCTTCGTCTTCGGCCAGCCGCCCCGCAACGACATCGGCTCCGATCACTGGAACGTGCTGGTCATCGACACCGCGCCCTATGCCATCGCCGAGATCTCCCTCGGTCGGCTGTCGCTGGTCCCGGGTCTCCGCTTCGAGCCGGTGCTCGTCGAAGGGAGCCCGTCGCTCCCGGCCGGCGGCACCACACCCACGCGCGGGTACGCGAGCTTCTCGCTGCCGGAAAATCCCGTCGACGAGGTCTCCGGCAATCGGTACGTCGGTGCGCTTCGCTACCTGCCCAACCCGCGCATCGCGGCCGCGTTCCGCGCCACTCACAAGCTGACGCTGACCGCCGGGGCCGGAATCTACGGGCAGCCGCCCGATCCGCTGGACATGAGCCCGGTGTTCGGCAACCCGACCATCGGGGTCTCGCGCGCGGCGCACCTCTCGGGGGGATTCAACTACAAGCTCCGCCCGACGCTGACGCTGGAGATCATCGGGTTTTACAAGCGGATGTGGGATCTCGTGTCGCGCAACGCAAACCCCTCGCCACCGGTGGCCGATTCGCTGACCCAGGACGAGATTGGCCGCGCCTACGGCGGCCAGGCTCTGCTGCGCCAGGAGCTCCTGCGCGGCTTCTTCGGCTGGATCACCTACTCGCTGACGCGCAGCGAGCGGCGTGACCATCCCGGCACCGACTGGCGGCTGTTCGACTTCGATCAGACGCAGGCGCTCGGCGTGGTGGCCAGCTACCAGCTCGGCCACGGCTGGGACGTCGGCGCCCGCTTTCGCTACACGACCGGTTTTCCGCGCACGCCGGCGATTCCGCAGCCCCGTGTCTTCGACAACCCCAACAACCAGTACGCGCCCGTCTTCGGGGCCTACAATTCGATCCGGATTCCCTCGTTCTACCAGCTCGACGCGCGTCTCGAACGCTCCTTCGTCTACAAGCGGGCGAAGTTCAACATCTTCCTCGACGTCCAGAACATCACCGACCGCCAGAACCCGGAAGAGATCATCTACAACTACAACTTCACGGTGAAGTCCTACATCACCGGTTTTCCGACGCTGGCCGTGGTGGGCGCCAGGGTGGAGTTCTGATGCGACATCGGCTTCTTTGGGCTGGACTCCTGGGCCTGTCGGCAATGGCGGTCGGCTGCAAGCCCGATCTCGGTTCGCCGCCGTCGCTCGTCATCGGGCCGCGGTTCCTGGCGGTGCGGGGCGTTCCGCCCGAGGCCGCCGAGAGCGGCGTGGTCACCTACGACGCGTTGGTGGTCGACACCAAGGGCACGATTGCCGACGCGGCCTTCGGTTGGGCGCAGTGCCTCATCCCCAATCCGCCGGCCAATGGGAACGACGTGAGCAGCGGGTGCCTCTCCATCCCCGACGACACCACCGCGCCTTCGCCGACCTTCACCGCGCCGCTTCCGGCCAACGCCTGCACGCTCTTTGGGCCCGAGACGCCACCGCCGATAAAGGGGCAGCCGCCCACGCGCCCAGCCGATCCGGACACCACCGGCGGTTTTTACCAGCCGGTCCGGGCCGCGTGGCAGAGCGATGCCGGCCCTGCCTTCGCCTTCGCGCTGGAGCGAATCAGCTGCCCCCTCGGCAACGCGCCGACCGACATCGCAGGCCAGTTCGCCTCAAACTACAAGGCCAACAACAATCCCACGCTGGCCGACCTGGTGCTCGACCCGGCCGGCGCCGCGACGGCGCTCTACACCGCCGGGCAGGCGTCAGTTCCGCAGGTGGCGACGGTCTCAGCCGGGCAGAGGGTCACGCTGCAAGCCGACTTCAGCGCCGATTCGGCCGAGACGTTCCTGCTCTGGAACGTCTTGACGCTGACCTTGGACATGGACCAGCGCGAGTCGCTGCAGCTCTCCTGGTTCGCGACCGGCGGCGCGTTCGAGCACGACGCGACCGGGCGCAGCTCGACCGAGACGGAGACATTCACTCAGAATGTCTGGACCGCGCCGACGACGCCGGGCCCGGTTTACTTCTGGACGGTGCTGCGTGACGACCGTGGCGGCGTCGACTTCAACCTCGCCGCGGCCGAACTCGACGTCACGCCTTGAAACGGGCCTCCCGGAAGGGGGCGAGTTTTCGCAGGGTTTTCGCGGCTGTAACTGGTTCGTCACCGGGCTCCTCTACTGTGGCCGGCGAATGACTGGGGAACCCAACGTCGATCGACGGATCTTGGTCGTCGAAGACGAGCCCGATCTTCGCGAGCTCCTGACCTACAACCTGACCGCCGCCGGCTTCACGGTCCAGGCGACCGAGAACGGCACCGACGGTCTGGAGGCAGTCCAGCGGTTCGCGCCCGACGTCGTGCTGCTGGATCTCATGTTGCCCGACATTCCGGGAACCGAGGTCTGCCGGCGGATCCGCGGCGACACCGCCGCGCGCCAGCCGGCCGTGATGATGCTGACCGCCAAGGGCGAGGAGATCGACCGCGTGGTCGGCTTCGAGCTGGGCGCCGACGACTACGTCGTCAAACCCTTCAGCGTCCGCGAGCTCGTCCTGCGGGTGGGCGCCATCCTGCGCGCGCGCCGGCCGGCGCCCGTCACCACCCAGGCCGCGCCGCAGCGCCGCCGCTACATCGTCGGCCCGCTGGAGCTGGACGTCGACGGCTACCACGTCTTCGTCAACGGCGCCGAAGTCCACGTCAGCACGCTGGAGATGCGCCTGCTCGCCTATCTGGTGGAACACCGCGGGCGCGTTCGCTCGCGCGAGGATCTTCTCGAGGACGTCTGGGGCTACAAGCCCGGCGTCTCGACCCGCACCATCGACACGCACGTCAAGCGGCTGCGGGACAAGCTCGGCGATGCCGGCGCGCTGGTCGAGACCGTGCGCGGAACCGGCTATCGGCTGTCAGCGGATCACCAGGTCGTCATCAAGGACTGAGCGGCCGCTGAAGCGCGCCTTGTTGTGCCCTTGTCGCGTTGTGGTGACGCACGGCCACAGGTCGGGCATCATTGCCAGCAGAGGGAATCTGGATCGCGGTGCGAGTGGCCAAACAAATGGCTGACGCGACCGCTCGCGGCGTCGATTCCCAGCTCTAGCTCGAGCGGCCCCTCCTTGCAGCTCAGCTGAAAGATCGACGTCGGGGTGTCGTCCCCCAAAGGCTCGTGCTCGACCCGCCGGATACCGCTCTCTGCCACACAGGCCGTGTGGTCGACCGCCAAGCGCGCCATCTCTCTTCTCAGCCGATTTTGGTCGCTGTCGGGTGTGAAGAGGTTGAAGGCCGCCGTCTCGTCCCAATACCGCATGAGTGAAAGGACCTGCTCGACCGACTTCTGGGCTGCCTCGTCGGCCGGCAACTCATCCCGCCAGTTGACGATCTGCAGGCGCGGAGGGACCGCCGGCGTCATGATGGCGTCGAAGTCGATGCTCCCCCGTTGGCAGACGAGGGACCAGGTCGCCCGCAGCGCTCCGTGGGCTCGCATCGGTCCGAGGGGGTGGCAGTGCCCATGCGCGGCGGTCAGGTGGGAAAAGTCATCTTTCAGCGACGCGAACCAGGAGAACCGCAAGCTGGGCGCGTCGAAGGTTGCGCGCAGGCGCGCCTCGTCCCACCGTTCGAGAAGCTGGTTCACGGCGTCCGCGGCGTCGGTCATCGCGCGCCCAACCTGAGGCTGAGCGGCCGGCGCGAGCAGCCCCACCTGCCGCAGCAAGCCCAGGGCGGCGGAGCCGGAGACCCGGCTGGTCGTCGCCAGAACGAAGATCCCGACGTTCTCCCGCCGCAGGAGCACGACGTGGGAAAAATATCCGGGCTCATAGCCGCCATGCTGAACCAGCCCCTCGAACGCACAGGTCGTCAGGTTGTGCCAGCCGTACCCGTAGCTGCCGCTGCGCATGGAGAACCCATCTTCCGTCCGTATGGCCAGCGGTCCGTCCAGCTCGTCGACGTGCATCCAGCGTTGCCCCTCGTGCATCTCGCGCACGGTGCTCCGTCGAACGGGTCCCGTCTCAGGGTCGTCGCGCGGCGGATAGGCCGCCAGGTTGAAGGCGACGTAGCGCGCGTAGTCGCGGAGCGAGGTGTAGAGGCCGCCCGCCGCGGCGAAGACTCCATCCGGGGGACGCGGCTCGGCAAGCAGCTCGTCGCCGCGACGGAGGTAGCCGACCGCCAGGCGCTCGGGCGATACGTCACCGGCTTCCCAGACCGTCGATGTCATCCCGAGCGGCTTCAAGATCTCGTCGGTCACATAGGCCCGAAATGGCCGTCCCGAGGCCCGTTCGACGATCCGGCCGAGCAGCGCGTACCCGAGGTTCGAGTACTGGTAGCGCGTCCCTGGGGCGTACGCGAGGCCGATCCCCGACTGGATGAAGCGGGTCAGCTCGTCGTCGCTCATCCCAAAGGTGTCGCCACCCCAGAAGTCGTCGAATGCGATCCCCGACGCGTGCGTCAGCAGCATGCGCACGGTTATCTCGGGAGCGTCGCGTGGAAGCCCCACGAAGCTGCGCAGCTCCGGGATGTACGTCGCGGCGGGAGCGTCCAGCAGCAGCCGGCCGTCGTCGCGCAGCTTCATGATGGCCAGCGCTGTGAAGTTCTTGGTCATCGAGGCGATGCGAAACATCGTGTCGGCGTCGACTGGTTGATGGGATGCCTGGTCACGGACTCCGAAGGTCTTGGCGTAGACGAGCTCGCCGTCGAGGACGATCCCCACCGCCGCGCCCGTCGCATGGGCCTCACGGATACGCACCTGAAAGAGATCGTCCAGCTTGGCACGCACGGCCTCGAGCCTCGCCTTACGTTCTGGGCTGGCCGCGCCGGGAACGAATCCCGAGAGACGAGGCGCCGGCGTCGCAAGAGGCCGATCGACCGCCGAGCCGGAACGACAGCCGCACGCCACCGCCACGAACAGGCCCGTCAACGCGATCGCGGCTCGAACCACGCGGGCAATATACCGTGGGGGCAGGGCCCCGCGGGGAGCGGCGTGCGCCTCACACAGCCAGCGGCGCGGGGAAGCTGGAGTCGGCGCCGAAGGCCTTGGCCGCGTCTTCCCAGGGGGCTGGAACGTCGAGCCAGAGGGGAGCGCCGAGGAGCAGCCCGCGCCCGTCGTGCGAGAAGACCCGCACGCGCGCCAGCTCGGTCGACGAGCCGGCGTTGAAGACGTGCATCGGACGGGGCGGCCCGAAGAGGCGCGCGCCGCGCGGCACGTGGCGGTGCCCATGCAGCACCAGATCGCAGCGACCGCGAACGCGCCGCAGGAGGTCGCGCCCGCGCGAGAGCTCCGAGGTGAAGATAAAACCCAGCCACGACGACAGGCGCTCAGCCACGTGCTCATCTGGCATCGGGAGCACGTGGTGATGAAGCGCGATGACGACCAGGACGCCGGCCGGCGCCGCGTCCAGCGCGGCATCGATGGCATCCAGATCGGCGTCGTCGAGACTGCCGTGACCATTGATCCAGGAACGGTTGTGCGGCGCAGTCGAGTTGACGCGCACGACATAGAGACCGGGGCGCGTCGTCGTCTGCACACGCGGGCCGCCCATCAGTTCGGCCGAGACGTCATCGCCCAGGCAGTCATGGTTGCCGGGGACGACGATCATCCGCCCTTGCGCCATCAGCGGCGCGAAGGTCGATTCGAACAGATCCAGCTCGCGGTGCGACCCCCGGTGGGTTAGATCGCCGGTGGCGATCACCTGATCGATCCCGGACTCCAGCAACGCAGCGCAGAGATGCGCGGCGTTGGCGTCGGTCTCGGCGCTCCGCCCGAGGTGGAGGTCTGAAATGTGCGCGAATCGCGCGGCCTGTTTCATGCGACCAGGTTAGGGGCGGTCGGTGAACCCGCCGCTTCAAACTCGTGCCGGCGGCGAAACATTGCCGGCACGAGTTCCATCATTTACCCGCTATCAGGGCTATTTGATGGGGAAATATCCCACCTTGGTGACGATCCCCTGCCCTTCCGCCGACAGCACCCAGTCCGTGAAGGCTTTGATCTCGGCCGACGGATTGGCGCGCACGTAGAAGAACAGCGGGCGCGAGAGCGGATAGGTGCCGTTCTTGATCGTCGCGTCCTCGGGGACGATCGCCGGCGAGGCCGCGTCCTTCTTGATCTTGAGGACCTTGATCCCCTTGGCGTAGGCGGCGCCGCCGTAGCCGATCCCGAACCTCTCCTTCACCACCGCGTTCACCACCGCGGCCGTCCCCGGCATCGCCTGCGCGCGCGGCGTGTAGTCGGCGTTCTGCAGCACGTGCTCCTTGAAGAAGACGTAGGTCCCCGAGCTGTTCTCGCGCGAGTAGGGGATGATCTTGGCGTCCGCCCCGCCGACCGCCTTCCAGTTGTCGACCTTGCCGGTGAAGATCTGCTTCAGCTGATCCATCGTCAGCTCGGTCAGCGGGTTGGAGTCGTTGACGTAGACAGAGAGACCGTCCTTGGCGACGGTGATCTCCACCGGCGGCGCGCCGGCCTTGTCGGCCAGCTGCTTCTTCTCTGCGTCCTTCATGGCGCGCGACGCTTCGCAGACGTCGGTCGTGCCGTTGATGAGCGCGCTGATCCCGGTCCCCGACCCGCCACCGGTGACCTGGATGGTCGTGGTGGTGTGCTTCTTCATGTACTCCTCGGCCCAGCGCTGCCCGAGCACCACCATCGTGTCCGAGCCCTTCACCGTCACGGTCCCTGCCAGGGCCGGTTTCGCCCCCAGCGTGCCCGCCGCGAGAGTTGCCGCCGCAAGCGCGATTTTTGCCCCAGTTCTGATCTTCATTGGTCTCTCTCCTTTTGACGTGTTGGTCAAAGTGCTACGGCGAGCCGAAACAGGAACTCCTGCTCCCACGGGCTCGCCAATGCTCCGAGCGTGGCGTTGGCGTCGCTCCCCTGCCCGAAGTGATTGACGACGTAGTTGAACGTCGCGCGGAAGCGTTTCGAGTGCCAGTAGTTGACCCCCAGCTCGCCCGAGTCGACGATCGTCTTCCCCAGCGCGGGTGCGTCCGGCACGATGGTGGCGGCGGTGGCGTCGGCGGTGACGTTCTCGTCGAGGTGCTCGTAGCGCGCCGCGACCATGAGGCCGTTCTGAATCGGCCGCACGCCGAACTTCTTCCAGCGGAGGAACGGCTGGAGCCCCTGCTGATCGCCGATGATGCGATCGTCGCCCATCAACCAGATCCAGGCCTCGCAGTAAAAGGAGTAGCCCTTGAGGTCGGCGGCCCCGATGATCGTCCCGGCGCCGTTGCTGGCGATGGTCTCCTCGGACAGCGGGCTGTGCCTCCAGACGAACTCGCCACGCACGCCGTACTTGTGGTCGATGGGCACGTTGATCTCACCGGCGGCGGCGTTCATCCGCCCGACCTGCCGCAGCTGCATCGCGGTGTTCGCGGTGCCGTTGTACGTCGTGGTGAACTGACCGAAGTTGAGGAAGGTGAACCCCGCCTGCGTCGTCTGCGAGGTCGGCGCCAGCGTGTTCTCGCGATCGCCGCTCCAGAGCGAGCCGCCAATCTCCACGTCGTGCAGCGGCCCGGGGCCGGAGAAGGAAAACGGGGCCACCCAGGCCCTGCCCATCACGTCGAACGACCGGTCGGCGTTCTTGAAGTTCTGCCCGTCGCCGTTCAGGACGGCCACCGAGTAGTAGTAGTTCCGTTCGTCGTTCAACCCGCTCAGCATCGCCCCCATCTCCTTGTTGTCGGGGATGCCGAAGGCCCGCACGGTGATCGAACGCTCCATGAAGTCGAAGTACTTGTCCGAGAGTCGGTTCTCCAGCGTGAACGGGGCGTCGAACTGGCCGACCTGCAAGATCCCCAGGTTGTTCCAGGGCGCCAGCGCCACGTAATCGTCGGTGGTGGCGAGGTTCGCAGGGGCGACCGGTGCGGCCGATGCTGGGGGACCGAGCGCGAAGTCCCCGGCCAGCCAGAAGTAGACGAAGGATCCGATCCAGCCGCCCAGCTCGAGGCGCGCGCGGCGGAGCAGGAAGGTGTTGTTGGGGATCTTGGCCTTGTTCTTGTCGCCAGAGTAACGGAAGAGGTAGGTGTCGACCTGCAGGCGCCCGCTCGGAAAGAGGAGGAAGTCGTTGTCGGGCGAGCGCAGGAAGGCGTTGCCGTCGCTGAACCCGGCCAGCGGCTCCGCCAGGACTGGCGTCAGCGGCGGCACGGCCGGCGTGGCCAGCGCCGGCACCGGCGGCGCGACCTCGGGGACCGGCGGGGAAGGTGCCGGCGGAGGAGCGGCCGCCGCGGGCGCAAGAGGCGCGGCCGGAACGGGCTCCGATTCGGGTGGCAGCCCAGGGGGCGGCGCCGGCGGCGGCGCGGCACCGGGGCCGGGATTCGCCGGCTGATTCGAGATGTCGGTGGGCGGCAAGGTCGAGGTCTGCGCGCGGGCGGCAAATGGCGCACCCGCGAGGGATGCGCAAGCTGATGCAGAAAGAAGCCGTGCGAGCAGCCGTCGTTGAAGCGCGGTCGAGCTGAAAGCGTTCATTGGCTCTTTTCTGCCGGGCATCGTGCCCGCCGCGGGTGACATGACGGTGACGGCGCCGAAACGTTTCCGGGCCGTCGTTGGTCGCGCTCACGCGACGACGGTTTCGCGGTGTAACGCGGTTGTCACAATCGCGGCACCTGTTCGTCAACCGCCGATGTTCTTATCCCGAGGGTGACGACACCCGAGGGCGCTCTTGCGATGGCCCAGCAGAAACGACGCAGCAGCGCCAAGATCAGTGTTCCCCCCATTCGACCGCCGAAGCTGACCCTCGCACCAGCGCCGCTCTGGCATCGCGCCGCCGAGTGGACGTTGCGCTGCCTGGCCGTCTCCGCCGTCGTCGCGATCGTCCTCATCCTGGTGTTCATCGCCAAGGAGGCGGCGCCGATCTTCTACAGCGGGGCGGTGCGCGCCGAGGTCACGCTGTCCAAGATGTTCGCGCCGCAGCTTTGGCCTGGCTACGACGAGTCGGCGTCGATCTGGCAGCCGGTGTCGGAGATCCCAAAGTTCGGCATCTGGCCGCTCATCGTCGGGACGTTGAAGGTCACCCTGGTGGCGATGGTGGTCTCGATCCCGCTCGGGGTGGGCGCGGCGCTCTACGTCTCGCAGTACGCGAGCCCGCGGACGCGCGAGATCGTCAAGCCGGTCGTCGAGTTGCTGGCCGGGATCCCGTCGGTGGTGCTCGGCTTCTTCGCGCTGATGGTCATGGCCACCTGGTTCCAGGACCTCTTCCACCTCGAATCGCGGCTCAACGCGCTGGTCTCGGGCGTCGCGCTCTCGTTCGCCGTGATCCCGGTGATCTTCACGCTGGCCGAGGAGGCGCTGCGCGCCGTCCCCCGCAGCTACGTGGAGGCCTCGACCGCGCTCGGCGCCGCGCGCTGGCAGACCACGCTGCTGGTGGTGCTCCCCGCGGCCAGCCCCGGCATCGCGGCCGGCGTGGCGCTGGGCCTCGGCCGCGCGGTCGGCGAGACGATGATCGTCCTCATGGCCTCCGGCAACGCCGCGATCGTCTCGGCCAACCTGGCCGATTCGGCGCGCACCATCGCGGCGACGATCGCCGCGGAGCTGGCCGAGGTGGTGTTCGGCGGTTCGCACTACACGGTCCTCTTCTTCCTGGGAACGCTCCTCTTCCTGACCACCTTCTGCATCAACACCGTGGGCGACTGGGCCATTCGTCGGATGAAGATCCGCCTCGGAGGAATGGCGTGACCGCGGCGGCCGGAGCCCTCGCCGACAAGTCGACCCTGGCCCAGCTGGCGGTTCGCCGCACCCGCCGGAACTTCATCGCCGACGGGGCGATGGCCGTCGCCTCGGGCGCCGCGCTGCTCATCGTCCTGACGATCCTCGCGGTGATCCTGTTCGACATCGTCCGCAATGGGACACCGCACCTCTCCTGGGCCTTTCTCACCGAGGCGCCGCGCGAGGGAATGACCGCCGGCGGCATCTTCCCGGCCATCATCGGAATGCTCCAGATGGTCATCCTCATGACGCTGGCCGGTGTGCCGGTCGGGGTGGCGACCGCGATCTATCTGCACGAGTATTCGTCGCCCGTCTCGCCCGTGACGCGGACGATCCGGATCGCGGTGGCGAACCTGGCGGGCGTCCCGTCGATCGTCTTCGGGCTGTTCGGTCTGGGGTTCTTCGTGCAGTTCCTGGGGGCCGGGATCGACAAGGCGTTCTTCCACGGCGAGAAGGTCTACGGCCAGCCGGCGCTCATCTGGGCTGCGCTCACCATGGCGGTGCTGACCCTGCCGGTGGTGATCGTGGCGACGGAGGAGGCGCTGCGAGCCGTGCCCCAAGAGCTGCGCGAGGCGTCGCTGGCGCTGGGGGCGACCAAGTTCCAGACCGTGATGCACGTGGTGGTGCCGCAGGCAGCGCCCGGCATCCTCACCGGCACCATCCTGGCGGTCAGCCGCGGCGCCGGCGAGGTGGCGCCCATCCTCTTCACCGGGGCGGCCTACTTTCTTCCGCAGCTCCCCAAGCACCTGTCGTCGCAATTCATGTCGCCGAGTTACCATGTGTACGTGCTCTCCACGCAGTCGCCCGACGTCGACGCGACCAGGCCGATCCTCTACGCGACGGTGCTGGTCCTGCTGGGACTGACCTTCACGCTCAACATGGCGGCGGTCATCGTCCGGGCCAGAATCCGCCGCCAGCACGGAGGTGCCGCGTGAGCGCCACCGCCAACGGCGTGGCCAAGGCCGAACCCCAGCCGAAGCTGGTCGTCCGCAATCTGACCGTCTTTTACGGCGAGAAGAAGGCGGTCGGGCCGGTGGCGATGGACATCGTCGGGCAGCACGTCACGGCCCTCATCGGGCCGTCGGGCTGCGGCAAGTCGACCTTTCTGCGCTCGCTGAACCGGATGAACGAGCTCATCCCCAGCTGCCGGATCGAGGGCGAGGTCAAGCTGGACGGCGATCCGATCTACGGCCAGGGGATCGATCCGGTGGCGGTCCGGCGCCGCATCGGGATGGTGTTCCAGCGCTCGAACCCGTTCCCCAAATCGATCGCGGAGAACGTCGCCTATGGCCTCCGCATCGGCGGCATCAGCGACTCCCGCGACATCGACGCGCGCGTCGAGCGGGCGTTGACGCAGGCGGCGCTGTGGGAAGAGGTTAAAGACCGATTGCACGAAAGCGCTCTCGGGCTCTCGGGGGGCCAGCAGCAGCGCCTCTGCATCGCGCGCGCGCTGGCAGTGGAGCCGGAGGTGCTGCTGATGGACGAGCCAGCCTCGGCGCTCGATCCGATCGCCACCGCGCACATCGAGGAGCTCATCAACGAGCTGTCCGAGCACTACACGGTCGTCATCGTCACGCACAACATGCAGCAGGCGGCGCGCGTCGCCGACTACACGGCGTTCTTCTACCTGGGCGAGCTGGTCGAGTTCGATCGCACGGATGTTCTGTTCACCAAGCCGAGCGACTCGAGGACGGAAGACTACATCACAGGGCGGTTTGGATGATCAGAGCCACTTCGCGCGAGCACACCAACCGCGAGTACGAGCTGGAGCTGCGCCGCCTGCGCGAGCAGCTGCTGCTCATGGGCGCCAAGGTCGAGGAGATCATCAACGGCAGCATCCGCGCGCTCATCGATCGCGACAGCGATCTAGCCGAACGGATGATCGCCGTCGACCGCAAGATCAACCAGCTGGAGATCGCCATCGACGAGCTCTGCATGCAGGTGCTGGCGCGCCGGCAGCCGGTGGCCTCGGATCTCCGCTTCCTGACCACGGCGCTCAAGCTGGTGACCGATCTCGAGCGCATCGGCGATCTGGGCGTCAACATCTGCGAGCGGGTGCTGGAGCTCAACGGCGAGCCGCCGCTCAAACCGTACATCGATCTGCCGAACATGACGCAAGAGGTGCAGGAGATGCTGCATGAGGCGCTGGACGCCTTCGTGGCCGCCGACGTCGAGCGCGCGCAGCGGGTGATCGCGCGCGACAAGAACGTCGACGCCTACTACACCCAGATCTTCCGCGAGCTCCTGACCTACATGATGGAAGACCCGCGCAACATCTTCCGCGCCACGCGCCTGCAGTCGATCGCCAAGTACCTGGAGCGCATCGGTGACCACGCGACGAACCTCGGCGAGCTGACCGTCTTCATGGTCAAGGGCAAGGACATCCGCCACGCCGGCAAGCTCAGCGACGGCGCGACCTGACCGCGAGCTCCGAGACAGGCCCGCGGCCAGTCAGGCCGCGGCGGATGCTACGCTTGATGCCACCGGCGTGTTGCTCGACGAGACTCAACGGCGCGCTCTTTTCGAGGACGGATACCTCCTGGTGCCGGGGCTGGTCGCGCGCGAGCGCGTCGACGCGGCGCTGAAGGCGATCAACCACTCGCTCGGTGAGGAGGGAATCGCCAAGGATCAGCTCTGGACGCTGCGGGCGCAGACCTTCTGTCCCGAGCTGGCCGCGGCGACGGAGATCCTCGACCTCTACCGCGCGACGCCGGTCGTCGAGCTGGCCGAGGCGGCGCTGGGCGCCGGCCACGTGATCGCGCCCGCGACGGGGCAGATCGCGCTGCGGTTCCCGCAGAAGCTCGCCGAGCCGAAGGTCCCCTACCCGCACATCGACGGTATGCCCGGGCCGCTCAACGGCGTCGCGGCGGGCACGCTCTACCACTTCACGGCGCTGGCGGCCGTCTTCCTGAGCGACACGACCGCGCCGTTTCAAGGCAACTTCACGGTGTGGCCGGGGTCGCACCGGGCACTGGAGAGGTACTTCCGCGCGCATGGCACCGGCGAGCTCGTCCGCGGCTTCCCGCCGATCGAGCTGGCGCCGCCGCGCCAGCTCACCGCCCGCGCGGGCGACGTGCTGCTCGCGCACTACCAGCTCGCCCACAACGGGGCGCCCAACGTCGGGCCGCACGTCCGCTACGCCGTCTTCTTCCGCCTCGCCCACCGCGCCCACGATCCAACCTCGACCGCGACGCTCATCGATCTGTGGCGCGAGTGGGACGGGGTGCGCGGCGCGCCCGCGCTGTGATAGGTCTGGCAGCGCAATGAAGAAGCGCCTCGTCCGCCTCCTCGCCTGGGTCGTGACCGCGGGGATCCTGTTCCTGCTGTTTCGGAAGATCCCCTTTCATGACGTGGTCGCAGCCGCGCGGGGGGCTGCGGGCTGGACCGTCCCCGCAGCGTTCTTCTTCGGCTTCGTCATCTACCTCGCCGATTCATTCGCGATCTGGAAGACGTTCGGCTGGTTTCTGGCGCAACTGTCGTTGACGGACGTCCTGCTCGTGCGGGGCGCGACCTATCTGCTCGCCGCCATCAACTACAACGTCGGTCAGGGCGCGATCGTCTACTTCGTCCACCGCGTCGCGCGCGTCCCCGTCATTCGCGGCGTGGCGACGGTGCTCCTCATCATGGGGATCAACGTGCTGGCGCTTCTCTTTTTGGCCACCTTCGGCCTCGTCGCTGCGCCGGCGGTTCCGCACGCGGTCAAGGTGATCGTGGCCGTGGCCTACGCGGGACTGGCGGTCTACGTCGCCGCCATCATCGCCAAGCCGCGTTGGCTCGCTTCACGCCCGCTGTTCGACGTTCTCCTGGGCGCCGGCCTGGGCGGTCACGCACGCGCGCTGCTGGTCCGGTTGCCGCACATCGCGATCCTGTTCGTGTTCCAGATCGTCATGATGCGTGGGTTCGGCGTCGCCGTCCCGATCCTGCAGGCGGCCGCCGCGCTGCCGGTGGTCTACCTCATCGCCGTGCTGCCGATCTCCGTGCAGGGACTGGGGACGACCCAGGCGACCATGATCTACTTCTTCGCCCGCTACGCAGCCGGGGACAGCCATGCTCAGCAGGCGGCGGTGCTGACCGCCAGCCTGGTCGGGCAGGCCGGCACGCTGGCGTTCCAGATCGTGCTGGGGCTCGCCTGCCTGAAGAGCCGCGTCGGCCGCGCGGTGACGGAGGCGGCCGAAGAATCGCAAGCCGCCCCAGCGCCCTCCTAATTTCTAGTCGAGGCCGAGCCGGCGGTTGAGTGTCGAGAGCTCGTCTCCGACGGCGAAGGTGATCAGATCGACGACCGCGGCGCTGCCCCGCGCGGCGGCCAAGAGCTCCTCGGGCGGCTGCAGCGCCGCGGCGGCCAGTCGCCGGTCGGCGCGCGCGAGCTGCTCGAACGCGCCCAAGACGTCGCCTGAGGCGGCGACCGCCGCGCGGGTCCCCGTGTACGCGATGGCGGCGCGCCACCGCTCGCCGTCGAAGACACCCGCGTCGCGGAAACCGAGCGCCGCCTGCTCGAACGCGCGCCGATGCCGCCGCGGCAGCGAACGCGAGATCTTCTGCGCCACGTCGTTCAGCTGCTCCTCGGGCAGGATGCCGCGCCCGTAGTCGGAGAAGACCGTTCGCACGCCGGCCGCCACCAGGAGGCCGAGATCCTTCCCCGGGATGCGCCCGACCGCGTAGGTCCCGGCGCGCAGGTGTCCGAGCTGCCGCCCCAGCTGGAGGTAGGCCTCTTGCCGCGGCAGCGCGGCGAAGTTCGGCGGCAGCAGCAGCGCCGGCGGCGGACCGGCCTCGATCTCGACCTGGGTGGCGATCGCGCGCGCCTGGAAGACGTCGAACGTGTCCTCGACGCCGAAGAGGGCGGCGACCCGGCTGACCAGCGCGCGCTGCGGATCCTCCGAGCGGGGCGGGAGGCGGTCCTGCTTGTTGACCCCCCAGTCCTCCAGCGCCAGCCCATAGAGGCGTGGCAGCACCTCTGACATCGCCGCCAGCAGCAAGGTCGCCGGGTGGCGCGCGTCGGGGTGGCGGATGATCGACTCGAAGTCGGCGCCCGAGATCGCTCCGCTGGTCTCGGGCGTCCAGCGCTGGCGCGCCTCGCGGACCGCGCGCGCGTCGGCGGCGTCGGTGAGGCCGAGCGCCGCCAGCGCGGCGGCCACCCGGGCGGCCCGCCGCCGCTCGCCCGCGCGCTCGCAGAGCCGGCGCAGCGCCTGCAACGAGGCAACCCGCAGCGGCTCGAGCCGCAGGAGCACCAGATGCTCGGCGATCGCCTCGGCAAACCGCTCGGCGGCCTCCAGCACGCGCGCGAGCTCGGTGCGCGCCTCGACGTCGTCGTCAGCGGAGGCGACCACGACGCGCAGCTCGTCGATGGCGCGCGCGCTCGAGCCGAGCGGACCGCTCCAGAGCGCCGCCAGCCGCAGCCGACGCGTGCGCGCGCCGGGCGCGACCTCCAGATAGCGTCCGAGCGCCGCCGCCAACCGCGACGGTTCACCGAGCCGGACCAGCATCGCGTCCAGCCGGTCGATGGCCAGGTCGTGATGCGGGTCGAGCGCCAGCGCCTGCTCGAACGCATCGGCCGCCCCTTCGGGATCCTCGGCGGGCCCGGCCAGGAGCTCGCCCAGGGTCACCAGGTGACCGACCCGCGCCTCGGGCTCCGACTCGACCGTCGCCAGCCGCCGCAGCACGATCGCCGCCTCGGCGAAGTCGCGCCGCCGGGTGAGTCCCCGCACGAGACCGGCCAGCGCCGACAGCTCGTCGGGCGCCGCCAGGAGCGCGTTGCGGTAGGCCTCGACCGCCTGATCGGCGTCCGCCAGCGCGCGCTCGGCGATGTCGCCGACGCGGACCCAGGCGGCGCTCACCGTGCGCGAGTCGGCCGAGACCGCGATGGCGCTCCGGTAGGTGGCGATCGCCTCGGCCGAGCGCCCCAGCTCCGCCTCGACCTCGGCCAGCCGCAGCAGCACCGGGACCGACGTGGGATCCAGGTTCACCGCCTCGGACAGCACCGCCGCCGCCTCGACGGGATCGCGCGCGTAGGTCAGCTCGGCGAGCGCGAGCAACCGATCGCGCCGCTTGGGGAGCGTGCCGGCGGCGGCCCGACGCCGCATCACCTGCGCCAGCCGGTCGTCCTCGTTTCGCGCGCGAAGGATCACTTGAAGGACCTCGAAGTCGGTCTCGGCTTCGGGCTCGATCGCCAGCACCTCTTCCAGGCAGCGCCCGGCCATCGCGTCGTCGCGCACCTGGTTGGCGTAGAGACGCGCCGCCTGACGGAAGGCCGCGGCCGCGCGCGTCGGTGCCTTGGTGAGCCGCGCCTCGCGCGCGTAGAGCTCCGCGGCCGCGCGCCCGTCGCCGGTCGCCTCGCGCAGCCGGGCCTGCGCGCGGAGCGCCGGCAGGAACGACGCGTCGGCCTCGAGCGCGCGCCCGAAGTCAGCGTCGGAACCGCTCAGATCGCCGGCCGCCTGGCGCGCGCTGCCGAGATCCCAGAGCAGCACCGAGCGCGAGAGGCCATCGGTCGCCGACTCGGCCAGGCGGCGCCGGGCCAGGATCACCCGCGCCACGTCGCCGACGCGCGCGGCCGCCCGACCGAAGGCCGACAGCGTCTCGCCGGTCGCGCGGGCCTCCACGACGCGGTTCCAGAGCGTCAGGGCCTCGGGCTGCTGCCCGCCGCCGATACGCTCGCGCGCACGGGCCGCCGCCTGCCAGAGGGCCGCGCGCGTGTCGTCATCGTCGCTGGCCTCGGCGAGACGCTCGAGGGCCGCCGCCGCATCCCGATCGCGGCCGAACCGAAACGCCAGGGCCACCCCGGCGTCCAGCGCGGCCGCGTCGCCCGGCGCCGCCTCGAGCGCGCCGCGAAGCATGCGCAGGGCTGATTCGGGATCGGCGAGCCGCCAGGCGAGATCGAGCTGCAGCCCCAGCTCGCCGCCCCCGCTCGCTTTTCCGTCGGCGAGGCGCTTCAGCTGCAGCGCCGCCAGCTCGGAGGCCCGACCCACGAGGCGGGACAGCCGCTCCTCCGCGACCGCCGTGCGGGCGTCGCCGCCGCTGGCGTTGGCGCGCTCGATCGCCGTCAACGCCTCGCGCCGCCGCCCGAGCTGCCACTCCAAGACCTCCGCCTGCGCCCGGTAGGCGGCCCCCTTGTCGACCGGATCGGCCAGCGTCTGGCCCAAGCTCCCCAGCGCGGCGGAGAGCTCCTCGCCGCGGCCGAGCCGATCGAGCAGGCGCACGTGCTCCGCGATCGCCTCGACGTTGGCCGGATCGAAGGTCAGCGCGCGCGCCGTCGCCGCCAGCGCGTCGTCGGCGCGCCCGAGACGGAGCGCGTAGAGACGCGCGGACTCCACCTCGAAGCTGCTGGCGCTGGCGGGGTTCGGCTCACCCGCGGCCTGGCGGGAGAGCACGCCACAGAGCGCGTCGAAGCGGCCGCGCCGGTGATGCGCCCGTCCCAGACCGGCGAGCACCGGGCGCGAATCGGGGGCCAACGCCAGCGCCGCCTCGTAAGCGCGAATCGCCTCGTCGTCGGCGGCCGCGCGCTCCTCGAAGATGGTCCCGGCGCGATAACACCAGGCGAACCGCGTCGCCTTGTCAAAAGCGGAGATCTCCGTCCCCAGCTTCAGCGCTGCCTCGGCGGCGACCAGCGCGTCGCCCGCCTTTTCGGCCGCGCGGAGCAGCGCCGCCAGCGCCGCCCCCCGCCGGGTCCCGAGCGCGACCCACTCGCCGTAGAACGCCAGCGCCTTTCCCGGATCGCCCAGGCGATCCTCGTGCAGCGCGCCCAGCCGTTCGAGCCGGATCGCGCGCGCGCCGGTGTCGGCCTCGGTCCCCGCCTCGCCGAGCGCCCCCGGCGCGGCGGTCACGTCGACGACCTTGGCCATCTCGTCCCAGCGGCCGAGCGCCGGCAAAAGCCGCTCGAGCAGATGTGCCGCCGGCGCGTACGCGGGCACCGCCTCGAGCGCCCGGCGCGCCAGGGCCGCGGCGCGCGGCAGGTCGTGCGCCGCCGTCTCGGCCAGCTCGGCGGCCCGCATCGCCAGCGCCGCGCGCTCCGCCGGATCGGCGCTCCTATCGACGGCCCCCTCGGCCAGCGTCACCTGCGCCGCAGCGTCGCCGGTGCGCGAGGCGATCCGCTCCAGCGCCGCGAGCGCGACCGGATCGCCGGGGCGCGCCTCCAGCAACCGGCGGTAACGGCCGGCCGCCGCGTCGTCGTTCCCCTCGTGCAGCTCGGCCAGGTGCGCGCCGAGGCCCATCAACGTCGCCGCCCAGTCGCGATCGCCCGACAGATCGGCCTCGTGATCGAGCGCCTCCCGCGCCTTCTTCCACTCGCCGGCGACGAGCGCGCTCGAGACCGCGGCGAAGAGCAGCGCCGGATCGTCGGGGTCGGCCAGCCGCGCCGCCTCCACGAGCTCCGCGGCGCGGGCCGGCGCCCCCAGGCGGTGGCGGCTGAGCGCCGCGCCCAGCGCCAGCCAGCCGGCCCGGTCGACGCCCGCAGAGGCGTCCGCCTCCATCGTGACCACACGGCCGAGCTCGGAGAACTTCCCCAGCGCCGCGGCGACCCGCCGCGCCCCCGCCCGGGCCAGCGCCGCCGCGCCCCGCCCCGCCTCCTCATCGAGCGCGCGGAGCCACAAGCCGAGCGCCTCCGGGGCGCGCGCTGGATCGCCCTCCGCGATGAGCGCCAGCCGGCAGAGCAGCCGCCCGCGCGCGCCGGCCGAACGCGCCGCCGCCAGCCGCCGTTCCAGCACCGACTGCAGAAGCGCGGCGTCGCCCGCCTCGCCGCGTCCCACGCCGCGAAGCGCGCTCTCCTCGAGGGCCAGCAAGGCCGCCGCGTGGCCCGGCTGCTCGGCGAGCGCCGCCTCGAGCAGCGCGCGGGCCGGCGCCGGCGCGTCGAGCCGATGCTCGAGCAGGTAAGCCTTCTCGACGGCCAGGTCGGCGCGCGCCCCCGCGTCTCCCGCCGCCTTCTGTTCGACGTCGAGCAGATCGAGCGCGGTCCAGTAGCTCCCCGCCTCGATGGCGTGCAGGCGCAGCGCGCGCAAGACGGGCCGGAAGGTCGTCTCGGCCGGCTCTTCGAGCGCCAGCCGCAGGTGGTCCATCGCCGCGGCGACGTCGCCCACCCCTTCCTCGAACAGGCGCGCCGCCGCGTAGCGCAGGGCCCCGGCCGCGGCGCCGTCGCGCGCGTCGGCCTCCTCGACCAGCGCCAGCGCCTCGGCCTCCCACTGCGCGGGCGAGCGCGCGAGGCCCCGCCGCGCGTCGTCGGGCGGCATCATCCCCGGCGTCAGGTTTGGCTGCGTGACCTCGTCAGGACGAAGCTTTGGCAACGGCGTGGGCGTGAGGGCCGACATGGGCGATCTCTCGTCGCACTTTACTACTGTTTTGCCGCCGCTTGGCCGTCGCGCCGGCGCGGGAACAACCAAACGGCCCTCCGGAAACTGGGCGCTGTTTACTTCCGATGAGGAGCCCGGAGGCGGGTTATGATGCCGGCAAGGCGTCGCCCGGCATGGCCAAAATCATCGTCAGCGGAAACGACCAGCGGCGCGAGTACGAGCTCGCCCCCGTCAACACCATCGGCCGCCACCCGGACAACACGCTGCAGATTCTCGACCGGATCGTCTCCAAGGAGCACGCGCAGGTGTTGCGCCAGCCGGATGGACGTTACCTCTTCCGGGACCTCGGCAGCCTGAACGGTTCGTTCCTCCACGGCGAGCGGGTGCACGAGCACATCCTGCGAGAAGGGGACGAGATCATGCTCGGCTCGACCTCGCTGACCTTTCACGAAAAGTCGGCGCAGGACTCGCTGCTGCAAAAGGTGACCATCGCACCGTCGGTGACCGAGGCGCTCATCCGCCAGAAGATCCAGGCGCCGTCGCCGTCGACCGAGTTTCTGCCCGAGCGCGAGATCTTCGACGTCGAGGTGCTGCGGCGCGATTACGAGAAGCTGCGCCTCGCCAACGAGCTCGGACGCTCGATCGGCCTCGAGGTGAACCTCGAGCTTCTGCTCGAGCAGATCATCATGAAGGCGTTCGAGCTGATCCCGGCCGACCGGGGCGTGATCTTGTTGCTGGAGGACGGCGTCCCGCAGCCGAAGATCGCCAAGACCCGCGACGGCAAGAACGAGCAGATCGTCCTGTCGAAGTCGATCCTGGCCGAGGTGGTGACCAACAAGGCGTCGGTGCTGTCGTCGGACGCCACGATGGACAGCCGCTTCTCGGCGGCGCACTCGGTCATCATGCAGGGGATCCGCTCGACGATGACGGTGCCGCTCCTCCACCGCGACGAGCTCCTGGGGATCATGCACCTCGACTCGATGATCGCCACCAACGCGTTCACCGAGAAGGATCTGCAGATCTTCGGCGGCATCGCCAGCCAGGCGGCGGTCGCCATCCACAACTCGGAGCTGGCCCGCAAGATCGAGCACGAGGCCAAGACGCGCGCGCAGTTCCAGCGCCTGCTCTCGCCCAACCTGGTCGATCAGGTGGTGCAGGGGAAGCTGCAGCTCGAAAAGGGGGGCGCGCTCTCCGAGATCACCCTGCTCTTCTCGGACATCCGCGGCTTCACCTCCATGAGCGAGTCGCGCGAGCCGCAGGAGATCGTCCGCATGCTCAACGAGTACTTCGAGCTGATGGTGGACGTGATCTTCAAGTACGAGGGGACGCTGGACAAGTTCGTCGGCGACGAGGTGATTGCCCTCTTCGGCGCGCCGGTGGCGATGGAGAACGCGGAGTTCAAGGCGGTGCAGTGCGCGCTCGACATGATGCGCGTGCTCTCCGAGTGGAACCGCACGCGCGCCGCCGAAGGCCAGAACGAGATCAACATCGGCATCGGCATCAACACCGGCATCGTGGTCACGGGCGCCATCGGCAGCTCGCGCGCGCTCCAGTACACGGCCATCGGCGACGCGGTGAACACGGCCTCGCGCCTCTGCAACGTCGCGCAGTCCGGACAGGTCATCCTCTCCGAGGCGACCTACCGCAAGGTGCAGCACGCGGTGGCGGCGGTGCCGCTCCCGCCGGTGCGCGTGAAGGGCAAGGCGGACGAGCTCCGCATCTACAACGCCGTCGGCCTGCGCGACCACGAATACCGCGGCGAAAACACCCGTCCCGGCTGACGCGGGCGAGGAGGGGAGACTCTTGCGGTCGATCCTCTCTCTGCTCGGCTTACTGCTCGCCGTTGGTGCCGCGGCCGCAGGTGCGCTCATCGTCCTGCCGGCGCCCGGAAAGACGCTGGCGCTCGCGGCCATCGTCGCCTCGGAGCGGAGTGCGTTCCTCGTCGCCGCGGCGGTCGTGGCGCTGGGGATCGCGCTCGTCCTGCGCGGCGTCGAGTCGCCCTTCATCGCCTCAGTGATCGCCCTCTTGTCGGTCTCGGCCATCGCGCTCGGCCTCATCCCGCTGGTGCAGGCGCGGCAGATCGCGCAGGCACGCGGGGTGCCGCTCGACCTCAAACGTTACCTGCACGCGCAGACCGACACCGAGGGGCCCGGGCACCCCGATCGGACCGTCCCCTACGCCACCGTGGACGGCGGCCGCGTGCTGTCGCTCGACGTCTACCTGCCGTCGCCCCGGCCAGCGACGCCGAGCCGCCCGCTGCTGGTGGTGCACGGCGGATTCTGGGCGGCGGGCCAGCGCGGCGAGGCAGCGCTGGCCAGCCGGGCGCTGGCCGAGCGCGGGTACACCGTGTTCGACGTGGAGTATCGGATCGCCCCGCAGCCCAACTGGCAGACCGCGCTCGGCGACGTGAAGTGCGCCGTCGGCTGGGTCAAGCAGCACGCGACGACCGACGACTGGAACGTCGATCCCAAGAAGGTCGCGCTGCTCGGCCGCTCCGCCGGCGCGCACCTGGCGCTGATGGCGGCCTATACGGCGACCGCGGACGATCTCCCCTCGAGCTGCCCGTCCGGCGGCGCCGGAGGCGGCGGGGTCGTCGTCGATGGCTCCGTCGATGGCTCCGTCGAGGCGGTGATTTCTCTTTACGGTCCGACGGATCTCGCCTGGGCTTACGCCCACCCGGCGAACCTCCACGCCGCCGACAGCCCCCAGAAGCTGCGGGCGTTCCTGGGCGACGCGCCCGAGCGCGAGCCCGAGCGCTACCGCGCGATGTCACCAACCGAACGCGTGACCGCCACGGCGCCCCGGACGCTGCTGGTGCAGGGGGGCCGCGATCAGTTCGTCGCGCCCGAG
This sequence comes from uncultured Pseudomonadota bacterium, assembly GCA_963819375.1. Taxonomy (GTDB): domain Bacteria; phylum Myxococcota_A; class Polyangia; order Fen-1088; family Fen-1088; genus JADGRB01. The sequence continues at coordinate 153,985 of CAWFVU010000005.1, forward strand.
CAGATGGACCGGCTCGCCGCTCGCCTCGCCGCCGTCGGCGTGCCGCACGAGACGCTCTTCATCCCCTACGCCCAGCACGCCTTCGACTTCGTCCCCGGCAGCTTCTCCAGTCAGATCCTCGAAGCGACGCTGCAGGCGTTCTTGCGGACCGCTCACTGAATGGCGGGCTCTTCCGCGAGCGCGCGCGCCACGTCATCGGCCAGCGTGCGGCGGCGCTCGGCCAGCCGCTGCGCCGTCTTGAAGTGCAGCGCCCGCAACGAGACCGCGCGCCAGCCAGCCACGCCGTCACGCAACAGCTCCTCGAAGCGCAGCGCCACGTAGCCGCCGGCGATGCCCAGCGCGAACGTCGGCAGCGTCCAGATCGCGCCGCAGAGCCAGCCGACGGTGATTGACTCGGCCGCCCAACCGACGATGAGGAACAGCGCCCCGGCGAACAGCTTGACCGTGCTGAGGATGTCCTCGTCTTTGGTCACCCGCGGCGCGATCCACCCCGCGAAGCGGTAGGGAATCCAGCCCATGATCGCTCCCAGCGCCGCCAGCGGCGCGGCGACGACCAGCTTTGCGACCGCGGCGGCCAGCGTGCCGACACGTGGCGCGGTCAACTCCAGCGCCCAGGGGTCGCGAACGCCGAGGCGTCGAAGCGTCTGCCAGTAGCCGCGCACCCCGGCCACGATGGTCTCGAGCCGCGCCGGATCTCTCGCGCGCATCCGCGCGTAGGCGGCCGACAGCTCGCGGGCCCGCCGGTGCCCCGCCGCCGGATCGTTCGGATCGTCGCCGCTCTTCGGATCGCTGGTCCAGCGGGCCACGCGCGCGATCCCCGCCAGGAGCTCGCGTGACTCGGCCTGCAGCACGACCTCGTCGAGGCGCGCGCCGATCTCATCGGTGAGCGCCTCGACCGCGGCGCGCTCGTCCTGGCGGTAGCCGGGCAGGCGCGGCGCGACCTCGATCGGCTCCCCAATGACCAGAAGCACCGACGAACGAAACGTCGTCTTGTGCTCATAGCTGAGACCGACCGGAACGACGATGACCCCGAGCCGCCCGTCGTGCTCCGCCTCCGCAGAAAGCGCGATGCGCGCAGCGCCGGTCTTGAGCGGCCGCATCTCGGGATCGGAGTGGGAGACCCCCTCGGGGAACAGCGCCAGCACGCCCCCCGCCGCCAGCTCGGCCCGACAGCGCGCGAAGCTGGCGTCGTTGCGGGACGCGTCATTGCCCCGTGCTCCCGATTCGTGCGCGCGATAGACGGGGATGCTGCCGAAGGCGTTCATCGCCAGCCGCCCGAACGGATTTCCGAAGAGGGTGCTCTTGGCCAAGAAGCGCGACGGCCGCCCCGACGCCACCCGCAAGACGATCGGATCGAGGAGGCCGTTCGGATGGTTGAGGACGAACACCAGCGGCTTGCCGACCGGGATCCGTTCGGTGCCGTCGACGGTCCGCGCCGGATAGTAGAGGCGCACCAGCGCCTCGCCCAACCAACGCACCAGGGCCGCGAGCACGCCCGAATGATACGTCAGCCTGCGACGGCTCCGGCGCAAAAGCAGTGTCCCTGCGACGGGCGACCCCGCAAATGCCGCCCGCGCGCGTGATACGCTCGACCGCGCAGGAGACATGCGGTCGACGAATCGGCGACGTGCGCGCGCAAACCTTACCGTTCTTCCGCTCTTCGCGTTTCTGAGCCTGTCGGCCGCGAGCGCCTCGTCGGCGTGGGGCGCCGAGCTGATCGTCGATGCTCCCGAATCGTGCGTCGATCCGGTGACGCTGGTCGACGAGGTGAGCGATCTGATCGGTAAGGAATTGGCCACGGTCGCCGACGTCGACTTTCGAGTTCGAATCGCGGAGACGCCGCAGCACCGGTGGCAGCTCAGGCTCGAAACGATCGAACGGCGCGCCTCTGCTGGCGGAGAGACCCCTGCGGTCCGGGGCACCCGCGAAATCGACGGAGGGACCTGCGCTGAGCTGGCCGAGGCGGCTTCGGTCGCCATCGCGGTCTCGGTACGGTCAATCGCCGGCGAGACGGCGGCCGCAGCAGCGCCGCCGCCGACAGCACCGGCACCCCCGCCGCATGTCTCCTCGCCCACCACCCCGTCGATCGCGCGTGCCACGGAGCCGACAGTGGCCTGGCGTCCGGCCCTCGTATTGGCGGTCGCTATCGATTCCGGCGCACTCCCGAACACCGGCTTAGGCGTCGACCTCGAGGCACGTCTCCAGCGGGGAGCGTTCCAGGTCGTCGCGTTCGGAACCTGGTTCGGCTCTCAAGACACGGTCCGTGTCGTCAACGCTGGCGGTACCTTTCAGCTTGCCGTTGGCGGGGCGCTCGCCTGCTTTGCACCACAACGCGGTCGCTGGACGGGCCTCGCGTGCGGGGGCTTCGAACTGGGGCGTCTGGCGGGGACCGGTCTCGTCGCGCACCCCGAGACCGCCGCCAGCTTGTGGCGCGCCGGGCGTGCCGACGTCGGGGTGACGGCGGGGCTCGGCGGCAACGTGGCGCTGGCTCTGCGCGTGGGGGTGGCAGTACCCGGGTCCCGCCCCAAGTTCGTGCTCGACGGGGCCGATCTGGTCTACCAACCCAGCCGTCTGGCCGGGCGGTTGACGGCGGGGCTCGAGATCGGATTTTGAACCGCCCTCATTTTTCTGAAACGGATTTGCCCGCGGCCGGAGACTCATCGAGAGGCGCGTTGTCTTGAAATCGGTCCCGCTCAACCCCGGCGAGCCAGCTGAAGGGCCGCGCGCGCAAACTGAAGCCACGCAGAGCTTCGATGAGATCTACGAGCACTACCTTCCGTTTGTCTGGCGCTGCCTGCGGGCGATGGGCGTCGGGCCAAGCGCGCTGGACGACGCCGCCCAGGACGTCTTTCTGGTCGTCCATCGCCAGCTTGGCGGCTTCCGCGGCGAGTCGAGCGCCCAGACCTGGCTGTACGGGATCACGCGACACGTCGCCTCCAACCATCAGCGGCGAGCCCAGCGTAAGCAGGCGCCGCTCGAGCTTCTGGTCTCCGACCCCGTGCACCCTGATCCCGGGCCGGGACCGCTCGAACGGGCGGAAGACGGGGAAGCTGCAGCGTTCGTGGCGGCCTTTCTGGCAGGGCTCGACAACAAGAAGCGGGATCTGTTCATCCTCGCGGTGCTGGAAGAGATGACCATCCCCGAAGTCGCCGCGGCGCTGTCGATTCCGCTCAACACCGCCTACACGCGCCTGCGAAGCGTACGCGCCGCTTTCGAGCGGGCGCTGGAGCGTCGAAAATCATGACCGACGACAAGCTCAAACCCTCCGACATCCTCGCGCGGGCGCGTCGGGCCTGGTCGCCCGACGAAGCCGACGCGGAGCGTGTGCGACGTGCGCTCAAGGCGGCGCTCCTCGGCGGCCCGCCTCCGGGTGCCGGGGCGGCGCAGGCAGGCCCGCGTCCGCTGGCGCCAAAACCAAGATCAACTTGGACCTCGAAGCTTCTCGTCGCGGGCGCCATCGCCGCCGCGAGCGGAAGCGCCGGCTACTGGGCCGGGCGCCGCGCCGTCCTGCGCGAGACGCCGCCCCTCCGCTCGGCGGCCGCCCTCCCACCTGCCAGCTTGACGAGCGCCAAGCCGACACCGACGATCGCGCCGCCAGCTGGTCCCGGAACGCCGCCGATCGAGATGCCGTCGCTCGTCTCCCCGCGGCATGACGCCCACGGCTCGCGGCACGAAGCGGAGTCCCGAACGCCCTCGCAGTCCGAATCGCTGGCGATCGAGGTGCGCGCGCTTCGCAACGCCGAGCGTGCGCTCCGCGACGGCAATCCCGGGCTGGCGCTGGCGTTCCTGCGAGAGCTGGATCGCCAGGTCCCGAACGGACAGCTGTCCGAGGAGCGCGACGCGGCCGCCACCGTCGCTCGCTGCGCGGGAGGCGACCAACCGTTCGGCGTGAACCTGGCGGAAGAGTTCGCCGCCCGTCACCCGAGCAGCGTCTACTGCGCGCGCACGGAGCAGGCCTGCGCGCCAACGGATTCACCGCCGACCGGAGACTCAACCACCAGGAGGTCGGAACGATGACGAACGAACGTACGCGTGCGCTGGTGGCTCTCTTTTTTGGCGCCGGAATTCAGATCGCTTGCTCGAACGGGGGCAGCCTGAACATCGGCAACACGTCTACCGTCAGCGCGGGTCTCTCGGATTACGTAGGGACCTGGGTCGGTTACGCCCAGGCCTACTCATTCCTGCCAGACGGATCGGATCACGTTCGGCTCACGATCGCGGCCAATGGCCAAGGAACGTTGCAACTTGGCGATGCACCGCTGCTGCCCGCGCCGACGGATCAGAATGTCGGCTTTCCGACGGAAGCTGCGGCGGCCATTCTCCTCTCTGGCCCGAGAAGCCCGGTCAGCATCCTGAACGAAGGGGTCCTTTATCCGATCCACAGCGCCCAGGTTCAATCGGGTCGCATCCAGGCCGGGCTCAAACCCAACGACTACTACGCGGCATGGTGCGCCCTGCAGACGCCGGTTGCCCTTTCCCACTTGGTCGTTTCCGCGACGGATGGAGCCTTGATCGTACCCCTCGGCCCCGATGGAGAACTCCTCTCACCCGCTCCCGGTGACGGTGGGACTCCCCTCTCCAACTCGACCCCGGATGCCGGTTACCCAGGCGGGAGCTCTTGGTACTCGGACGCCGGCAGTCTCTATGCGGGAGAAGTGATCACGACCTATAGCTGTGCCTGGACGCTGGGCGGCGACTTCTTTTTGAATGATGGCAGCATCCCTCAAACCTGCGTCTCCAACCTGGCCTCCGCGCACGTGCCAGTGGACTGTGGAAAGCTAGCGCTTTGCCTCGACAACGTCTGCGCTTGCACGGCGAGCAGTTGCACGTCCGAGCCGGCGATCCCGGACGGAAGCACGCCAGCTCAGTACCCGGTCGAGCTCGACGGATCGCTGACCAACGGTTCGACGTTGATCGCCACGCTTGCCCAGTCCAACTCGGGCACCCGCGTCACCGTCGTGCTGACGAAGCAGTAGCGCCGCGCGCTACGCCTCTGGGTGCGTGAGCAGCCGCCGCACCCAGAGGTCGGTCAGCTTTTCCTGGACGGTGTTCTGGCGGAGGCGGTCGGCCAGGTTCTTCCAGTCGACGAAGTCCTGCGGCTGGTCCTGGTTCGAGCAGGAGAAGACGATCGTCTCCTTGCCGGTCGCCGGATCGATGTGGCGCTGCAGACACTGCGCGCAGATCTCCTTCATCATGCACTGCATGGGCGAGTTGATCGACGCGATGGCCACGTGCCCCGGGCGGAAGTGCTGCGCCAGCACGCCATGGCGCGCGTCCTTGACCGCCTTCATCATGCGGTCGCTGCCGATGGCGATCACGCGGTGGCACTCGGGCAGCGGCACCAGGATCTCGCCCAGCTCGCCGCGCGCGTAGGCGCCCATGGCCTGGACGACGTTGCCTTCAAAGGCGCGATCCTGCGGGCGGCGCGGGTCGGGCAGCTCGCCGCCGTCGACGCTCCAGATGATCTGGTCGGCGGCCGCCTCGATCTCGTCGATCTTGTAGATGTCCTCGCGCTGGCGGTACGCGGCGAAGTAGAGGACGCGGCTCCCCTGCGCCCGCAGCGCGCGGCCGATGGAGAACAGCACGGCGTTGCCGAGGCCACCGCCCGCCAGGACGACCGATTCGCCGGCCGGCGTCTCGGTGGGCGTGCCGGTGGGACCCATGACGACCACCGGCTCACCGGGCTGGAGGCTCATGCAGAGGCGCGAGCTGCCGCCCATCTCGAGGACGATCAACGAGAGCAACCCGGCCGGCTTGTCGACCCAGGCCCCCGTGAGCGCCAACCCCTCCATGAGGAGACGTGAGCCCGCGCGGCCGACCACCTTGGCCAGCGCCTCGTAGTTCTGCAGGCGGAAGAACTGCCCCGGCTCGAAGTGACGGGCGGCGGCGGGCGCGCGGACGATCACCTCGACGATGGTCGGCGTCAGGCGATCGACGCGGACGACCGTCGCGCGCCACTCGTCGTCGAGGCGCGCCGCGAACGCCTTCCAGGCCGCGTCGCGCGCCGGCTGGCCGGCGGCCTCCAGCCTGGCGATCTCGTCGGCGAACAGCGCCTCGACGTGCGGCGCGCCGTCCTTGGCCGACGCCATCGCGCGCACCACCGACCCCGCGTACACCGGGTGGTTGTCGCCGTAGTAGCTGACCGTGTGCCCGTCGCGGAGGTAGCTGGTGAAGAATCCGACGCCGCTGCCGGCATCTTCCAGCGCGAGGGTGCCGTCCGCGCCACGCACCGCCTTGAAGCTCTTGAAGGCCTTGGCGCGGTGATCGATCTCGAACGAGCCGGGGCGCTCGCGCTCGTAGGTGACGTTGGGCGAGGTGCCGGCGGCGACGAAGAGGCTGCGCGCGGGCAGCGTCACATGCTCGCCGGTCCCCTTGAGCTCGCCATCGACCAGCTCGAGCCGCTCGAACTCCACCGCCGAAAGCGCGCCCCGCTCGTCAGGGACGCAGGCGAGCGGCGACAGCTTCTCGACGAAGCGGACCCCCTCCTCGAAGAACTTGGTGATCTCCTCGTGGTTGAGGCGATAGGCCGGGCTGTCGGACATGTCGCGCCGGTAGACCAGCGAAACGCCGCCCCACTTTTCGACCAGCGGCGCGAAGTTCGGCACCTCGCCGGCGGCCACCGCGCGCGCCCGCTCCGCCCGGACCACGCGCCCGTGCTCCAGGAACTCGCGCGCAATCTCGCGCTCCTCGTGATCGTAGGTCAGCTCCAGCGTCGCGGCCGCCTCGTGCCCCAGCGCCTCCCAGCGCTCGAGGAACTTCTCGACCTGGACCGGGTAGTAGGCGGCGGCCTCGGTGGTGGTGTCGATGCCGGTGAGCCCGCCGCCGATCACGATCGCCGGCAGCCTGACCTGGAGGCTGGCGAGCGAGTCGCGCTTGAACGCCCCCGACAGCTGCAGCGCCATCAGGAAGTCGCTGGCCTTGCGCACCCCGCGGATCAGGTTGTTCTTGACGTTGATGATGGTCGGCTTGCCGGCCCCGGCGGCGATGCCGACGTGGTCGAACCCCATCGCGAACGCCTCGTCGGCGTCGAGCTGGCCGCCGAAGCGGACGCCGCCGTAGACCCGAAAGGTCGGGCGCCGCGCCAGATTCAGATGCAACGCGGTGAGGAAGCTCTTGTCCCAGCGGACGGTGATGCCGTACTCAGCCACGCCGCCGAAGCCGGACAGGCGACGCTGGTCGAGCGGGGCCGCCAGCTCGTCCCAGCGCTCGACGGCGCGCGGCGGCCAGACGTCGGCCCCTATCAAATCAGCCGGCAGCGGTTCGATCTTGAGCCCGTCGATCCCCACCACGCCGAACCCGGCGTTCAGCAGGTGCTGCGACAGCGTCGAGCCCGCCGGGCCCATCCCGACCACCAGCACGTTCTTGCCGATGTACGGCCGCGCCACCGGGTGCTCGCGGTTGAGCGGATTCCAGCGCGTCAGAAGGCCGTAGATCTCGTAGCCCCAGCGCATGCCGAGCACGTCGGTGAGGACCCCCGTCTCGGCCTGCGGGATGTTGACCGGCTCCTGCTTCTGGAAGATGCAGGCCTTCATGCAGTCATTGCAGATGCGATGGCCCGTGCCGGGCAACATCGGGTTGTCGACCACCACCATCGCCAGCGCGGCAATCGAGTCGCCGTCGCGCCGCAGGACGTGCATCTCGCCGATCTTCTCTTTGAGCGGGCAGCCGCGCAGCGTGACGCCGATGGGGTTCTTCTTCATCCCCCCCTGCTTGTCGTGCATCCCCTTCGAGCAGGAGTCCTTCTCCCGCTCGTGGCAGTACATGCAGTAGTCGGACTCCGAGGCCACCTCGCGGCGGGACATCCGCCCGTCGGTGAGGCCGAAGCCGTCGCGCCGCCGCCGGTGCTCGGCCGGCCCCTCGGTGATGTTCGTCAGCTTCGGTTCCGGGCGGCGCAGCGGGACCAGATCTTCGAAGTCGATGGCGTGCGCGTGGCGGAAGGAGACCCAGCTCGCGACCACCTTGGCCGCGTCGGGGACGAACCGGTGGACCGCCGCCCAGCGTTCGAGCAGGTCCATCTCCGGCTGCGCCGCACCGCCCTTCTCCTTGGCGAGGAGCGCGTCAATCACCGCCGCCAGCGTCAGCTCCTCGTCACCCTCGACGACGAGATCGGGAAACGTCGCGCAGAGCTCCGCGACGGCCACCCGCAGCTCCGCCGGATCGTCGGTCGGCAGCTTGTCCTCGGGATAGCGCTTGCAGGCCCGCCGGACGATGAAGTGCTTCATCCGGAAGATCGCCGCTTCGCGCGCCGCGATATCGATCTGCGCCTGCCGCGCCGGCTCGACCTGGAACAGGCGCGCGATGAACGCCCCTAGCGGCCGCGCCACGTCGATGAGCAGCGCCGACTCCTGCGGCGCCGTCACCGTGGCGCCGGCGCGGTACTCCTCGTACCGCGTCGCCAGCGCGGCGTCGCCTGCCGCCAGCTCGGCGCGGAACCGCGCATCGAGCGCAGCGAGCCGTTCGGGCTCGTAGAGATCTCCGTAGCGGAAGCCGTCGATGCCGAGCGCGAAGTTACGCGCAGGGTCGCGCGGCGCGCTTCCGGCGCCGCTTGCGAACGCGAATGGGTTGTCGGTCAGAGCGTCAGACTCTTACGTTACAGAACTGCTGGTAGTCAATCAGCTCGATGTCTTCCGGCTTCTTCCCGTCGCCGCAGACCGGGCAGGTCGGGTCGTGCGGCCGCTTGAACTCGCGGAACTTCATGGCCAGCGCGTCGAATACCAGCTGCCGCCCCGCCAGCGTCTTGCCGATGCCGAGCAGCACCTTGACCGCCTCGACAGCTTGCAGCGACCCGATCACGCCGCAGAGGACGCCGAGCACGCCCGCCTCCTGGCAGGAAGGGGCCATGTCCGGCGGCGGCGGCTCCGGGTAGAAGCAGCGGTAGCAGGGGCCGGCAAAGGGCATGAACGTGGTGACCGTCCCGTCGAACCGGTAGATGCTGCCGTCGACCACCGGCTTCTTCAGCTTCAGCGCCGCGTCGTTGATCAGGTAGCGGGTGGGGAAGTTGTCGACGCCGTCGACGATCAGGTCGTAGTCCTTGATGATGTCGAGGACGTTGTCCGAGTCGAGCCGCACCTGGTGCTGGATGACCTTCACGTCGGGGTTCAGCTTGGAGATGGCGATCGCCGCCGATTCGACCTTGGGCATCCCGATGCGATCGGTGGAGTGGATGATCTGGCGCTGCAGGTTCGACGCGTCGACCACGTCGTCATCGACGAAGCCGATCGTGCCGACGCCCGCCGCCGCCAGGTAGAGCCCCACCGGCGAACCGAGCCCGCCGGCGCCGAGCAGGAGCACCTTCGACTTGAGCAGCTTGATCTGCCCCGCTTCGCCCATCTCGGGGAGCATCGTGTGGCGCGCGTAGCGCAGGCTCTGCTCGGGCGTCATCACGATCGGCCGATCGAAGGTCAGCCCAGCCCGCTTCCAGGCCGTGAACCCGCCAGCGAGCGACTTCACGTTGGTGTAGCCGAGCTCGCCGAGGGCGCGCGCCGCCAGCGCCGACCGCGTCCCGCCCGCACAATAAAGGACGATCTCCGAAGACTTTTCGGGAACCTGATCCTCGATCCGCAACTCGAGGAACCCGCGCGGAATCCAGCGCGCTCCCGGGATCGAACCTTCGACCCACTCGTCCTTCTCGCGCACGTCGATCAGGATCGGCCCGGCGCCATTGCCGTCGCCCGTCTTCCCCTTCTGGGCCTCGACCGTCTTGCGCAGCGTCTCGACGTCGGTCTCGCGAATCTGTGATTTGACGTCCTTCAGCAGGTTCCCAAAGCTCATCTGTACTGGAACTCCTTCTCCGCTCTCATCTTCATGTTCTGGTCGCCTTCTGATGCCGCTCCCGCCGTCCGGTGACGGCCGGCGAAACGAGCAAGAAGACGAAAAGAGGGCGTATTTTGCCCGATCACGCCCCAAAGAAAAAGGCCCGGTCCGATCTGGTGATCGGCCGGGCCCCGCTCGTGAAGCTTACGTGAGGTCTAGTAGAACTTCACGTTCGCGATGGTGATGTCCCAGACGCACTCGGTCGCGCCGCCATCGGCCGGCGTGGGCGAGGCCATCTGCCACTGCACGCCCTCGATCTTGGTCGGATCGACCGCGCTCGCCGGGCTGCCGCCCGTCGGAGCGCCGGCGCCCGTGAACGGCACCTTGATCGTGGTCGCGGTCGACGTCAGCTGCGCGGCGGTGATCGGCAGCTGGGGCGCGTACGAGCCCTTGGCGCCCGCGGCCTTCGGGTCGTTGACCGTCCCATCCGACTTCAGCGCCGTCGAATCGCCGTGCTCGCTGTCGTTGATCGAGAAGACCATCGTGCAGCCCGTTCCAGTGAGCGATCCGCTCAGGTCGAACTGGACGCCGGTGTTCGCGTGGGCGTCGATGCAGTCCGTGCCGGCAGAGTTGCCGTTGAAGAACATCCCGAAGCCCTGGTAGTGGGGGCCGCCGGCAACTTGAACGGTGTCCATGACGTTGACCGAGCCGCTCCCGATGGTATAGGTCGGGACGGGGGTGCTGCCGTAGGTAAAGGAAGCCCACCCATGATCTGAAGGCTGGCGTCGCCGCCTCCGAAGTCAGCGATGCCCGGGCTCGCCGGCACATCGGACATCTGACAGCCGAGCGTCGCGGCGCCGCCGGCCGCGCCGCCGGTGCCAGTTGCCGTGCCGCCGGTGCCCGTCGAGCCGCCCGTGTGGGTGCCGCCGGTCCCGGTTCCGGTCCCGCCGGTGCCCGTCGAGCCGCCGGTGCCGCTCGAGCTGCTGCTGCTGCAGCCGGCAGCGCCGACAGTCGCCACACCGAGGCTCATGAGCCCCACAAACGCCAACTTTCTGAAGTCCGTCATGTTCGATTCTCCGATTAATGGAAGCAGGGGGTGGCGCCAGGGTACCCGACACCGCGGATGGGCTTTTAATGCCAATCGTGCAAGATGACTAGCCCAACCGGTGATTTTTTGCAAATCCGGCCGGGAATTGTGCTTGGGTGGCCCGGGCTTTGCCGCGACTCTGAACGCGACGAATTCGAATGGTTGGCAACCCCCGGTCAGCCGACTATACTTTCCACCGACAAGGAGAACCGATGTCTGTCGCAGCTACCGAGACCGAGACCAAGGAAACCGCCGCCCCGACCTCGCAAGAGGACGCGCCGATGGTGTCGCTGAGCGACAAGGCCGCCGAAAAGGTCAAGGAAATCCGCGGTGAAGAAAGCATCGAAGAGGGCTACGCGCTCCGCCTCAAGGTGCAGGGTGGTGGCTGCTCGGGCTTCTCCTACGACCTCTACTTCGACCAACCGGCCGAGGGCGATCGGCCGTTCGAGATCAAGGGCGTCAAGCTCATCTGTGACGAGATGAGCCTCATGTACCTGCTCGGAACCGAGATCGACTACGTCGAAGGTCTGCACGGCGCCGGGTTCAAGTTCAACAACCCGAACGTCAAGTCGACCTGCGGCTGCGGCAGCTCCTTCAGCACCTAGGACGACCGCAGCGGGCAGCGCCCGCCTTCGATCCGTCATAAGGAGCCCGTGGATCCGTATGAGCTGCTGACGCGCGAGCTGGGAAGCGCGCGCGTGCTCCGCACGCCGGAGGCGATCGAGACCTACGGGCGCGACGAGTCCGGGCGTGGGTTCTATCCGCCCGATGCGGCGGTGCTGTGCGAATCGCGCGCGGAGATCGAGCTCGTGCTGCGCCTGGCGGCAGAGCACAAGATTCCCGTCACGCCGCGGGGAGCAGGGAGTGGGATGACCGGAGGCGCGCTGCCGGTGCGCGGTGGGATCGTGCTCTCGACCGAGCGGATGAAGAAGATCCTCGAGGTCAGCGTCGACGATCGAATCGCGGTCGTCGAACCGGGCGTCATCAACGCCGACCTGCAAGCGGCGGTGGAGGCGCAGGACATGTTCTACGCGCCGGATCCGGCCAGCCTCGGCTTCTGCTCGATGGGCGGCAACGTCGCCGAGAATGCTGGCGGCCCGCGCGCGTTCAAATACGGCGTCACGCGCGACTGGACGCTGGGCCTCACGGTGACGTTGATGGGCGGTGAGACGATGCGCCTCGGTCGCCGCACACCAAAAGGCGTGACCGGCTACGACCTGACGGCGCTCTTCGTCGGCAGCGAGGGAACCTTCGGCGTCACCAGCGAAATCACGGTGAAGCTGATCGGGAAGCCCGATGGGGTCGGCACCTTCATCGCCGTCATGCCCGACGCGATCTCCGCGGGGCGCGCGGTGAGCGCGATCATTCGTAAGGGCTATCGCCCGCGGGCGCTCGAGCTCCTCGACAAGGCGGCGATCGACCACGTCCGCCCGAAGTCGGCGTTCACCTTCCCCGCCGAGGCAGGCGCGATCGTGCTCGTCGAACTCGATGGCGATCCCGACGGGATGGAGGCAGCCATCCTTCGCTGCGGCTCCGTCTGCGAGGACGAAGGGGCGCGCGAGGTCATCGTGGCGCGCGACGACGCCGACCGCGAGCGGCTCTGGCAGACGCGGCGCCTCGTCTCACGTTCGCTGCGAGAGGCGCACGCCTTCAAGGTCTCCGAAGACATCGTCGTACCACCAGGATCGATCGCCGAGATGCTTCGCCGCTGCGACGCGATCGGCGGCCGCCAGGGCCTGCTCATGGCGACCTTCGGTCATGCGGGCGACGGCAACCTGCACGTCAACGTCCTCACCGACGAAAACCACCGCGAGCCGTCTGTCACCAAGCGTATCGATGCCGCGCTCGCCGAGATTTTCCGTGCCGCCCTCGATCTGGGCGGCACTCTTTCCGGCGAGCACGGCATCGGAATCGCGAAGGCGAAGTACATGGCCTGGGAGCAGTCGTCTGAAGTGATCGACTGGCAGAAACGCCTCAAGCGAATGTGGGATCCGCAGGAATTGCTCAACCCGGGCAAGATCTTTGCCGCTTAGTGGACGAGTGTTACCGGCAGCCAAGCGTAAAACCAGGGTTACCCATGTCACCGCAACTGGATGACTGAGCGAAGCACGACGGGGTGTCCACGTGCGTTCCGCAGTCTTGATCGGGAAAGTCCGTCAGAACACAAGTGCAGTCAGGGAACGCCGTACACGAACCGCAGGACTGCCCGCTCTTTTCAGCCGCCCCGCTGCAATTGTAGTCCCATGTGATGTTGCAGAGGCCGCCAGCGCTGGAGGTCTGGAATCCCGCTCCGGGGTGAATGAGCTTAGCGACTGCGATGTTCGTCGCGGTGTCGCAACAGTCGCCCGTTTGCGCGGAGTAGCCGACTGGAGGAGTGGTGCCGCAGAAACCGGTAGCCTGTCCGGTTCCGTAGCCGTCTCCGTCCTGGTCCACATAAAAGGGCATGCACTTGTTCGATACGCACTGCGCGGCGACGGAACACGGTTGACCATCGTTGAACAGGCACTGCGTTCCCACGCAGGTTTGCGTTGAGGAGCTGCAGGTCGGACTGCAGGTCGCGAGGGAGCCACCCGTGTTCCCGTCACTCCGCCCGTTCCCACTATCCGCCCGACTCCGCCGTCCACTCCTACCACTCCGCCCGTTCCCACCACTCCACCCGTTCCACCACTCCACCCGTTCCCGTCACCCCGCCAGTCACTCCACCCGCGCCCGTACGCCGGCCGTCCCGCCGGTCCCAGCGACGAGGCCCTCGCGCCGCGCCGCACCAAAGCACCTCCGGCGCCAGCGACACCGGTCGACCCACCGGTGCTAGACTCGTCTGACGCGGGCCCCGCCGTGACCGCCTGTTTGCATTTCGGTTCCGCCACTTCCGCCTTCCCCGGTGGGGTCGACCATGCGTGTGGGGCAGGCCAGCGAAGCGGCACCCAAGGGAAGGACCAGAAGGATTGGGATGAGTTTGTGTGTGTTCATGGTGCCGCTCTTATCGGGCCTGACCATAAACTGGTTGCGCCCGATTTGATTGGAGATCAGGCGAGCTACTTCACCTCGACGCCGTCTTCTTCTTTGAGGCGATCGATCTTCGACTGGCACTGGGACTTGATGTTGGCGCGCATCGCGGTGCTGTCGTCGTGCAGGGACTCGTCGAGAATTCCCGCGTAGGTCTTGCACTGGATCCCGGAGGGGTCCTGCTTGCAGAAGTGGTTGCGCACCCGCTCGCAGGGGTTGCGGCGGCTGTCGACCATGATGAGGACCAGCCAGACGGCGCCCGCCGCCAGGCTGCCCAGGCCGACGGCTGCCATCGCGCGAAAGCGCTTCTTATAGTGGTGTACGTCGATCTGATCGGCTTCGCGCCGGATCTGTTCGAGCTCTTCAGGCGTCTCGTCCATGGTGTGGTTCGCCCGATGTTATAACCGCCGCGCATGCGGCGCGCGAAACTGATCACCAAGGCGACCCGCCGGCCCACGCGTGGCAAGTGGCCGCCGGACCCGGCCCGCGTCCGGTCCATCCTCGAAGCCCTCGAAGAGCTCTACCCCGACGTCGACTGCGAGCTCGACCGAGAGACGCCGTTCCAGCTCGTCTGCGCGACCATCCTCTCGGCCCAGTGCACCGACGACCGGGTGAACATGGTGACGCCCGAGCTGTTCCGGCGGTTCCCCACGCCCAAGGCGATGGCGCGCGCGCCGCTGCCGACGCTGGAGAAGATCATTCGCTCGACCGGCTTCTACAAGCAGAAGGCCAAGAGCCTCAAAGGGACGGCGGAGGGAATCCTGACCCGTTTTGGCGGGGAGATCCCCAAGACCATCGCGGAGCTGACCACGCTGCCGGGGGTCGCGCGCAAGACCGCCAACGTCGTGCTGGGAACCGCCTACGGTCTCGCCGAGGGGGTCGTCGTCGACACGCACATTCAGCGCCTGGCGATGCGCCTCGGGCTCACCCGGTCGCTGGAACCCAAGGGGATCGAGCAGGACCTGATGAAGGTGCTCCCACAAGCGAGCTGGATTCGTGCCGGTCACCAGATCATCTGGCACGGGCGGCGCGTCTGCTTCGCACGCAAACCGAACTGCGCCGGCTGCACGCTGGCGCCGTTCTGTCCGTCGGCTGGCCTCGAAGGCTGACGCGACGACCCAGGCGGGCGTCAGGCGCGACTCAGTCGGCCGCCGGGCCGCCCGGGCGCGCGCCTGGCAGCCCCACCTTGGCGCCGCACGATTCGCGGACCAGGAGGTGAGGCTGCAGCACCACCTGTCGGCGACGCTCGCCCGCCTTGCCCGCGATGCGGTCGAGCAAGAGCTGCGCGGCCACGGTCCCGAAGCTCTCGGCCGGTTGGTTCATGACCGTCAGGAAGGGCGACAGGACCGCCAGGTGCTCGACGTCGTCGAAGCAGACCAGCGCGATGTCGGTCGGGACGTTGAGGCCTCGCTCGCGCACCGCCTGCATGACGCCCAGCGCGGTCATGTTGTTGATGGCCAGGATCGCCGTCGGCAGCGGGTGCAGGCTGAGGATCTGGTGCGTCGCCGAGTAGCCGCCGTTGCGATCGCCAGAGGTCTCGGCGACCAGCTCCGGATCGAAGGCGATCCCCGCCGACTCCAGCGCCTCGCGATATCCCAACAGCCGCTCCCGCGCGGTCGAGACGTTGTCGGGCTCCATGATCGCGGCGATCCGCCGGTGGCCGATCGAGATGAGATGACGGATCAGACGCCGCGCGCCGGCCAGGTTGTCCCCCTGCACCAGATCGCAGTCGAGCCCTTGAATGCCTCGATCCATCAGCACGAAGGGGAACTTCCGCTGCACGAGCGGCAGGATGTTCGCCTGCGAGCGGTCTCCCACCGGCGCGATCAGGAGCCCCTCGACCTGGTGCGAGATCATGTCCTCGACGTACTGCCGCTCGAGCGCCAGATCGTTCTCGCTGATGCAGAGGAGGAGCCGGTAGCCGGCCCGCCGCGCCACCGTCTCGGCGCCGCGCACGACCACGGCGAAGAACGGATTCACGATATCGGGGACGATGAGGCCGAGCGAGCCCGTCTTGCTGGACTTCAGACCCCGCGCCACGCTGTTGGGGATGAACCCCAGGTCGGCGATCGCCTTTTCCACCCGGCGCCGCGTCTCCGGCCGCACCCCCGACGCCCCGTTCGCCACCCGTGACACCGTCATCGGCGAGACGCGGGCGCGCTTGGCGACGTCGCGCAGCGTGCTCATGACTGCTGACTGAAATACACTTCGTCGTAGGCGCAGGTGGCGTCTTTGTCGGCCGGCTGCGGGTAGTCGACCAGCTTCCCTTCGTAGTTCCGCAGCGTCCACTTGTCGGGCCCGCGCGCGACGACGTAGTCGGGGCCGATCGAGACCTTGCCCATGCCGCCCGGCGTGTCGATCACCAGGTGCGGGATCGCCAGCCCCGAGATGTGGCCGCGCAGCTCCTGCATGAGCGCGATGCCCGTCTCCACCGACGTCCTCAAGTGTGAGGTGCCGGCGGCGACGTCGCCCTGGAAGAGGTAGTAGGGGCGGACGCGGCAGCGGAGGAGCTCGGTGAAGAGCTTGCGCAGCACGCGCACCGACGAGTTCACGCCGCGGAGGAGCACCGTCTGGTTGCCGAGCGGGATGCCGGCGTCGGCCAGCCTCTCGCAAGCGGCGCGCGCCAGCGGCGTCAGCTCCTTGGGGTGGTTGAAGTGCGTGTTGATGTAGAGCGGGTGATACTTCTTGAGCATCGCGCAGAGCTCGTCGTCGATGCGCATCGGCAGCACGACCGGGACGCGGGTGCCGATGCGGACGATCTCCACGTGCGGGATCGCCCGCAGCGCCTTGATGATCTCCTCCAGGCGCGCCGTCGACAGCGTCAGCGGATCGCCGCCCGAGATGAGCACGTCGCGGATGGCCGGCGTGCGGCGGATGTAGTCGAGCGCGCTGTCGAGGTCGCCCGCGCGAGATCGGCGACTCCTCGCGCCCGACCAGGCGCCGACGGTTGCAGTGACGGCAGTAGATGGCGCAGCGATCGAGCGCAAGGAGGAGGCAGCGGTCGGGATAGCGGTGGAAGATCCCGGTGGCGGGTGAGTGGCTGTCCTCGCCCAGCGGATCGACCAGGTCGCCCGGCTCGTTCACCAGCTCGCGCGCACGCGGGATGACCTGCATGCGCACCGGGCAGGCCGGGTTGTCGCGATCGATCAGCGAAAAATAGTAGGGGGTCACGGCCACCCGGAACTGCCCCGGCGCCGCCTCGAGCCCGGCCGACTCCTCGTCGGTCAGCGGCATGAGCGCCGCGATCTCGTCCTTGCTGGTGATCCGGTGGCGCAGCTGCCAGCGCCAGTCGTCGAAGCCGCCGCCCGTCGATTCATCGATGATGGGAAGCGCGAAGCTCACGCGTCACCTCCAGCGTCCAACTTTCCGCCCGCGCCACCCTTCCCCGTGCCGCCGGTACCACTTCCACCCGTACCGCTGCCGCCCGTACCGCCGCCGGCCCCGCTCGTGCCGCCGGCCCCGCTGCCGCCCGTCCCCTTGCCGCCCGCTCCGCCCTGACCGCCGGTTCCTCCGCCCGTCCCGTTCCCGCCAGTCCCGCGACCGCCCATCCCGCCGAGACCGCCCGTTCCGCCCGACCCCAGCTCGCCGCCGGTTCCGCCGCTGCCGCCGGTCCCCGGAAGCGCGTCGGTGCCGGCGTCGACCGGCGGCATCGCGCCCGAAACCAACGTGACCACGACGATGGTTTGCCCCCCGACGTTGATGTCCTGCTGCGTGGTCATTCCCTCGGCGATCACGAACCCGGCGCTGTCGATCGCCCCGACCGCGACCGTCACCGGCCCGGTCAAATTGGGAGCCATCTCGATGCTCAGGCTCGCGGGAAGCGTGATCGCAGCGCCGGTCTTGGGCGCGACCTGGAATGTCCGCTGCTGGGCCTGAGAAGGATCGACCGTCACGCTCAGCGACGCCGGCATGATCGACAGATCGCCCGCCACCTCGACGAGCAGGATCGAATCGCCGCGGTGACAGGCGGCGAACACCGTCGACGCCGCGACGGCCGCAGCCGGGATGAAGACACGATGGCGATTGGAGCGCATCAGAACTTGTAGTTGCCGAGCTCGGTGGAGGGCGGGGCCGTCGCCGGCGTCCGGAGCGCGAAATAGGCCCCCACGGCCCCCCCGGCGACGGCAGCGCCGACGGCCAGCCCAGAGCCAGGTCTTGCCGTGGTGGCCTTCGCCCTCCGACGGAACCGACGCCACGGGCGCCGCTTGAACGAGCGTCGCCGCAGGCGGCGGCGGGGCCGGAGCGGGGAGCGGCGAATCGTCGACGAGCGGCGGCCGTTCGGCCGACAGATACGGAGACGCCGGGGCGCTCGGACGCACCGGCGCCGGCGCGGTCGGGCGCTCGGGCCCCCGGCTGTTCGGACGGGTGGGCGCCGGCGCAGCGACGGCCGACGGCTTGACCTCGGGCGCCGCGGTCAGCGTCGCGATCTTGGTCTCGATCTCGGCGCGGTTCGACGCGGCCGGAACCGCCTGGAGAAACGCACGGTAGTCGGCCACCGCCTTGTCGTCCTCGCCGATGCGCCGGTAGCACTCCGCCCTGTTGAAGAGCACCACCGGATCACCGAGCTTCTTGAAAGCCAGCGTGTACTCGTGGATCGCCGCCTGGCAGCGATCGTCACCGGCCAGGCCATTCGCCTTGCGCAGGTGGTAGCGCCCCTCGGCGATCGCGTGCTCGGACGGGGCCTCGGCCCGCGCGGCGCTCCCGGCCGCCAGCAGCAGCAACGCCGTCAGCGCGATCGCCCCGGCCTTCACAGCGTCCCCCTGCCGACGCCGAGCCGCCGCACGTAGCCGGACAGCTCCTGAATCTTGGGGACGGAGAGCGCGGTGCCGAACGCCGGCATCTGCCCCTTGCCGGCCATGATCGTGCGCGCGATCGAATCGTTGGTGGCGCGCGCCTGGAATTCGGGATCGTGAAAGTCGCGCACGGTCGGCAGCGTCTTCCGGATCTCAGGATCGCCGCGCCCATCGGTGCCGTGGCAGCGCGAGCACATCTGCGCGTAGATCACCGACGGATCGACCGGCACCGCCGGCCCCGGATCGTCGCCGGTCGTGCAGCCCGCCGTGACGAGCGCAGCCAAAATGCCGACGACGACGGGCAGGCGAATGACGGTCACTCCCCGCCGGGGGCGTCGCTGACGTACAGCTTCTGCCCGGCCTCGCGGAACGCCTCGGCCTTCTCTTGCAGGCCGGCGGTCAGCGCCTGGTTGGCGGCGATCCCCTGCGCGGCGGCGTAGTCGCGCACGTCCTGGGTGATCTTCATCGAGCAGAAGTGCGGGCCGCACATCGAGCAGAAGTGCGCCCCCTTCGCCGCCGGCGCCGGCAGCGTCTCGTCGTGGAACTCGCGCGCCGTCTCCGGATCGAGCGAGAGGTTGAACTGGTCCTCCCAGCGGAACTCGAAGCGCGCCCGGCTGAGCGCATCATCGCGCTTCTGCGCCCCCGGGTGCCCCTTGGCGAGATCGGCCGCGTGCGCGGCGATCTTGTAGGCGATGACGCCGTCCTTGACGTCCTTGCGATCCGGCAGCCCCAGGTGCTCCTTGGGCGTGACGTAGCAAAGCATGGCCGTGCCGTACCACCCTATCATTGCAGCGCCGATCGCCGAGGTGATGTGGTCGTAGCCGGGGGCGATGTCCGTGACCAGCGGCCCCAGCGTGTAGAACGGCGCCTCGTGGCAGACGGCCAGCTGCCGGTCGACGTTCTCTTTGATCTTGTGGATCGGGACGTGCCCCGGCCCCTCGATCATCACCTGCACGTCGTGCTTCCAGGCGATCTGCGTCAGCTCGCCCAGCGTCTCCAGCTCGGCGAACTGTGCCTCGTCGTTGGCGTCGGCGATGCACCCCGGCCGCAGCCCGTCGCCCAGGCTGAAGGAGACGTCGTACTCCTTCATCAACGCGCAGATCTCCTCGAAGTGCGTGTAGAGGAAGTTCTCCTGGTGGTGCGCCAGGCACCACTTGGCCATGATCGATCCGCCGCGCGAGACGATGCCGGTGACGCGCTTGGCGGTGAGCGGCACGTAGCGCAGGAGGACGCCGGCGTGGATGGTGAAGTAGTCGACCCCCTGCTCCGCCTGCTCGCGCAGCGTCTCCAGGAAGATCTCGATGTTGAGGTCCTCGGCCTTCCCCTTGACCTTCTCCAGCGCCTGGTAAATCGGCACCGTGCCGATCGGCACGGGCGAGTTGCGCACGATCCACTCGCGCGTCTCGTGAATGTCCTTGCCGGTCGACAGGTCCATCACCGTGTCGGCGCCCCAGCGGACCGACCAGCGCAGCTTGTCGACCTCCTCGCCGATCGACGAGGAGACGGCCGAGTTGCCGATGTTGGCGTTGATCTTCACCAGGAAGTTGCGGCCGATGATCATCGGCTCGGCCTCGGGGTGCTTGATGTTGGCGGGAATGATGGCGCGCCCGCGGGCGACTTCGTCGCGCACGAAGTCGGTCGTCACCCCTTCGCGCAGGGCGACGTAGCGCATCTCCTCGGTGAGCTCGCCGCGGCGGGCGTAGTGCATCTGGCTGAAGTTCGTGTCGCCGCGCGCCTGGCGCTTTTCAATCCAGGGCTGGCGCAGCTTCGGCAGACCGACGTGCGGGTCGACACCGCGCGGACCTGCCGGGTCGTAGACGTCGATCGGTGGCTCGCCGGCGACCTCGATGCGACGCACGGGCACCTTGATGTCGCCGTCGGTCAGGAACGTCCGCGTCGAGCCGGGCAGCTCTGGCAACGGCGCCAGCCCTTCGACCGGATCGTCAATCGTCGGTAAGCCCCTTCGCCCTGCGCCCCCGGCCGTGTCGCTGCTGTTTTTCATCGTGCCTCGCTTTCCTTCGCCGGCATTACCCGGAGCAGGTTCAGGGGTCGCGCCTGCCTGTTCGACGGCGCCTCTCAGCCTTTCGGTCGGCTCCCCCAGCTTCTTGGGTGCAAATCTCTCTGAAGGGGAAGGAAGTTAGCGTCGCCTGTGCCCGAATGCAAAGGGCGACGGGCGCGGGACGCCGCCGGGCCAGGGGCGTCTCCTAGTTCACGTAGTTCTTGGGCGGGCGCCCCGCCCCGCCGTCGATGACGCGGTAGCGCCGGCGGAGGCGCCGGAGCTTGAGCGCGTCGCGGAGCGCGTCGAACCCGCCGGGCGCGGCGCCGAAGTAGCCGACCGCGGTCGCCACGGCGGTCGCCGCCAGCTCCGGCACGGCGGTCTCGCTGCCCGACAGGCAGACCACCACGCTCCAGCCCACGTAGATCATGGCGATGGTGCGCGCCTGCAGCGTGAGGCCTCCGATGATCTGCATCGGCGCCTTCCCGAAGATCCGACCGAACGCGACGAACAGCGCCAGGACGGCCAGCGAGCCGCCGGCGAAGATCCCCCCCGTCCGGACATAGCCAAGGTGAGCGACGAGGCCGAACGCGAGGTTGGCCAGCACGCCCGCGGTCAGGTAGACGCCCACGAACCGGCGCGTCCCCTGCGTCCGCTCGAACGAGGCGCCCACCCACCAGATCCCGATCATGGTGAAGATGAACGACCAGATCTCGAAGTGGACGAACAGCGCCGTGAGCGGCTGCCAGATCTCGCCGGCAAACAGCGCCGGCCCCACAGCAAGGTGGGTGATCATCGCCGTGCGCACGGGGCGCACCAGGATGAAGACGCCGAAGAGCACGGCGTTGGCGATCAACAGCGCCCTGATCGTGGAGGTCAAGCCAGCGGTGATCGGGCGGGACCCGGTGGGTCGGGCCGAGCGCCTGGACGGTAGGTCCGGCATTACATCACCAACCTTAGCGCACTTGCGCGCCGGGCGCCGGGCGAGTGTTCACAGCGGCAGCGGCGAGAGGGTGACGGAGAACTGCGTCGGGGGACCGTCGGACGCTATCGGTTCGGCGCTGGTCTTCATGTCGGGCGTGGCCGACCCGATCAGCGCTCCTTGCGAATTGAGCATCTGGACCGAGAACGACCAGGTGCCTGGAGTGGCGTCTGCAGTCACCCAACCGGCCGTGCACAGCGCCACGATCTGCTGAGCATCTCCCGCATCATCGATGCCGGTCGCCATGATCGAGTCGACGTAGTTCCGGCCGCATGCGGTGGCCGTGCTCTCCTTGGCCCCCGTCGGCTGGTCCACGAAAATCCAGCTCAGGCGGTAACTCCCGTTCTGGCTGCAGCTGGCGACCGCCAGCACAGCCACCGCGCAGAGCCCGAGCGCCACCGAACACTTCATGCGCGGGCTTATAACACTTCCCGCGCCGCTATTGCGCCGGCGGCGTCACGACCAGGAGGGCCGGACCCGGCGTCTTGTAAGAGTCGCAGACCGTGACGTCGATCGACGTCGTCTGCGGCACGGCCAGTGCGTTGCCGTTGGCGTCCTCCAGGTTGACCGTGACGTTGTAGGAGGCGTAGTTCTGCTGCAGGGCGATATCCTGGTAGCCCAACACCTTGCTCGGTGGGCACGTCTGCGGATAGTTGACCCCGTCGATGTTGATGACGACGGTCGCCGCACCCGCCGCCGCGCAGGTGACCGACCCGCCCGCCGGATTCTGGATCTGCCAGTCGACGTAGAGATCGGACTGACACCCGTATCCGTAGCCGTAGCCGTCGTTCGGGGTGGTGTCGACCACACAGCCCGAAAGGGCCAGGCCCAGCCCGACGACCGCGGCCAAAAGGGTGGGACCGAGCGCGAGGGTGCGGAAGCTCTTGGTGTTCATTGGAGTCTCCTGGTCTCTCGTCATTTTCATCACTGTGAAATCATCAGTGTGGAGCACAAACGTTCCCACTGCAGGCCAGAGAACAAGGCGCCACCAGCGTAAACGCGTCGACCTCTGTAGGCTGTCCTTCGGTCACCTGAAGCAAGATTGGGTCCGGCGTCGCCGGGGTCATCATCTCGGTCGGGGGGATCTCGAGGCCGTCGTCACCGACCGCCACCACCGAGACTTTGTACGATTCTCCCGGCCCGGTCGGCGGGATGTCGAACTGTGTCGCCCCGGTCTGGTTCTGACAGGGGAAGTCGCACTGGGCCTTTCCGGCACAGGGTGTGGCGCCCTCGATCGTTCCCCCCATGCCGACCAGCACCAACCGGACCTTGGCGATCGCGGGATCGGCGCAGCTGCAGTCGGTGATGCCGCCGCCGCTCGGCGAGATGACCACCCAGCTGATCTCCACCGCGCCGCCGTCGATTTTCACGCAGGCGGGAATGAGGGAGGCCACGATCGCCATGGCTGCCAGAGAGTTTCTCATGACGTGGGTACTGGGCCGCCCCGACGACGGCGGGAAAGAAGCTTCGAAAAGTCGAGGGTAGGAATGGGTGCGAGTTGCCCGGTGTGTCGCTTAACTTCTCGCCGTCGCCGATCCCGACCGTCGGCACTACCGGCCGCTCGATCGACCACATCGGCTTCGAAGTCAAAAACCTCGAAGCGTTCACAAAGAAGCTGGAAGCGGACGGCATCAAGCTGGATCGTCCCTACAGCAAAGTTCCGGCGCTCGGCATCTCCATTGCGTTCATCAAGGACCCCTGGGGTACGAGTATCGAGTTGACGGAAGGACTCGACGCGGTCCGCTGAGCACTGAGAAGAGGATTTAACTTAGGCGGATTGGACTCTCTCACATTCACTTCAAAACATTTGGGCACGACGCACACGTCTTCCGCTGTTTGGTTGCGGCGTAGCCGCGCTAAGCCTTTTTGTGGCTAATCCTCTTCTTATAATCAAGTTTCAAGGCCGAGGAAGGTGCGTAAACGGTCGATTTCTGCGTCCAATTCTGAATCAAAGACCGAGTCATCAGGCCGTTTCCCGACGAATCCAACTTCTATCTTCAGTTGCTTGGCGGCGATGCGAGCGTTTGCCCAGCCGACAACGGCATCACACCATAACAAGGGCATCGCGTAATAACCGCGGACACGCCTGGCCGCCGGCGTGTAGGCTTCGAAACGGTACGCCCATCCCCAGAAATGCTCGAACCTCCTGCGATCCCAGACGAGCGGATCGAAGGGCGCCAGAAATCGAACCGTTCGCGGAACCGGTGAGAGTCGGATGGAATGGGGCCACACATATCGGACGCCGTCGACCGCACCCGCCTGCAGTGCGCCCGTGTTCAGAAGTTCACGCAGGACCGGTCGCGGGTTCCCGAGATAGCTGAATCGTCGGGTGTTCGTCAGCAGGCTGCTTTCGGACAGCGGTGCAAGAATATTCGCGATTAGCATGATCAGTCTGGACAGCCGTTCATCGAGCGTTGCCGCTTCACGAGAGTGCTGCACGCATTCGTAAAGCCGAATTCCGTTTTCGCGCCGCGCAATGCGAAGAAGCCCGCGGTAGTGCAGGTGCTCCAGCGCCTGGGTGGTTGCTTTCGAGTAGCTGCCCCATGCATTGACGACTCGAGTCGTTCCAAAGCGTTCTTGCAGTTCGGCCGGGTGCATAACGCCGAATATGGAGACCGTTTCCAGAACCTTCTTCTCCAGTTTCAACATGCCACGCAGGTTCCGCGGATGCAGCAGTTGCCAGACGGTTCGAGGAAGAAAACCGTATGCATACAAAACATCCTCTTCGATATCGAGAGCAGCGTAGCGCCGTTCGAGGTCCCCGGAGCGATACCCTTTGACTCGATGTCGCAGTATCAGATCCTGCGCCCGGGCCGGTGAACGGATCGGTATCCCGCTGGACAAACCCAAGGCGCTGGATCGCCGTCTTCAGGGTAGTCACAGGGAAAAGTGATTGAGAGATCGCGTAGCGGCGCAGGTGAAGCAGGTCCGGCATATTCGTCGGATGACAATGTATTACAAATGACGGAAAGCGAGAACACAAGCAGCAGAAGAGCCACAAGAACTTGCCTCGTGCCTTTGTGCTTCTTGTGTTCCTGCCTCGAGGCTAGTCCGATTTGCTCAGGGGCCAGAACTTGAAAAATTCCGCGAAGAAGATCAGGAAAGGAAAGGTCACGGCCAGCAAGGCCGAAGCCAGCCAGATTTCCATCTCGTATGCTGGAGGTCCGGACTGCAAGGTGCCCGTTAGTTTCGGTGCAAGCGCACGATACAGTTGCGCGAGTCCGCTTCCGATGACGATGACGAGCAACGCGTTCACGGCACCTTTGGCCGGTTGTGCCAGTTTTGCAACAACCGAGTTCTGAAACATGTTCAGAACGATGATTGAACCGAAAATAAACGGAATCGGTACCGTCACCATGAAGACCATCACATCCATCTGCATTGGCCCAGTGCCGATCCAGAATGCGATCGCGCCCAATACGAGGCAGATCGCGGTCCACACGATCCCCAGAACAGGTTGCTTCATCACAGCGGGAAACCTGGTCATCGGCCAGAGATCGAAGCTCAGTACGAGAAACATGATGCTCAAGCAGGTAACGTAAAAGACGAGCGCACTCAGTGCATTGAACAGACCATGGGGATCCAGTGAGGCGACGTACACGGGAGCGCGTTTCATGAAGCTGTAATCAAAGAAAAGCCGGAACAGAAGATAGTTGAGCGCGTAACAGAAAATGAGCAGTGTTACGCCGGCAATTGCATCATTTTTGAACAAAGCCTTAAAAGGCCAGCCACCGAACATGATGGCGCCCCAAAACGTCACAATGACGGACACGATGATGGCATGTGCCAGCATCGGAGCCGGCGGCGTGACGTTCCCGCCCGCGATTGCCAGATACGCCACGGCAACCATGGCCCCGGTAATGAGAGAGGTCATCGTTAACAGTAAACCTTTTACAGGCTGGCGCTGTTTCGCTGCAAAGCGGGGTTGGTTGGTGCCCCAGGTTACAGCCATGACGATCTGCATCGGAATGAAACAGATCATCAGGTAGGTCACCCATCCGCCGAACGTCGGAAAGCTGAACAGCGACACGAAACCGAGTGATACTGCGATCACCAGGGAGCGTTGCCAGAATGCCTACTACAGGCTGTTTCAGTCCAAACACAATTGTCCTCTGCTAGTTGATTCCGATTGTTGCGGCGGATCATACCACGGCCGGTGAATGGCAGGTTTGCAGGAAAAAAGCAGAAGGGCCGCGAACGTGTTGTCGTTCGCGGCCAAAGGTCAGCGATTCTGAAGAGAGCTACTGTTGGTTTTCTTGATTGCCGCCGCCGCGAGCGAAGATGCGGCCATCGGGCATTGTGATCTGTGCATTGCCGATTCGATTATTGTCGGGCTTTTTGGCGCGCACGCCACTGACTTGAACTTTGTCGCCGATCTTAAGAGAATCGGCTCTCCATCCCTGGCGGTAAAGCGCATTTGGCGGGCCGCCCTCGACGGAGTAGACGATCGTCTTTCCGGCTTCGTCTTTCGTTTCGATGTTCACGTAAATGTGAGGGTTCATCCAGTCTACGCTTTTGACTGTTCCACTGAATTTGATTGGTTTTGTCCATCAAATTCGGCTGCAATCGCGTGGTGGGCGAGCGCTGGGATAGTCGCGCTCAGCAGGCCCGCGCACAGACCCAAAACCGCCAGAAAATTTCGCTTCATAAGCCTCCTCGTATCGCTGAGAACTGAATGGTCATTATTTTAGCCGCTCTGGGTTTAAGTCAAGTATTAATCGGTGGGTCCCGATCCTGATTCTTATTTACAGCACATCGCCGAGATTGGTATTGCAGACGCGTCCGGCAAACGCCGTATACTTTCAAGTCTTCACCAACCGTTTGTAGGAGGGCTAAAATGCGCGCATTTCGCTGGATGGGGATTTTGCTGTTGGTTACATGGGCAGTTCCCGGAATTTCAGCCGTTAAAACCGAAGAAAAGACTCAGTTCCACATGGACGGCATGCTGGGCAAAATGATGAGTCTGTTCGGCGGAAAAGCGGCCAGAGAGGGCGTCACGGAGAAGGTGGCCGTCAAGGGCAACCGCAAAATGACGCTGTCGGAACAAGACCAGACAGGGCAGATCATCGACCTCGACGAAGAAAAAGTCTACGATCTCGATTTGAAGGGGAAAATCTTACAAAGTCACGACTTTTGACGAGATGCGCCGCAAGATGCAGGAGGCGAGAGACCGCGCGAATGAAGAAAACCGCCAAAGTACAAAGCGAGCCCTCTCAGGCACCTCCTCCTCCCCTACTTTAACAGATGCAAATCGATTTCGCGGTGAAAGACACGGGACAGAAAAAAGACATCAATG
>CAWFVU010000006.1:0-128274 GCA_963819375.1 uncultured Pseudomonadota bacterium
GAGCATCTCGCCCACAACCCGCATGAACGGCTCGGCTGCCATGCGGGGCATGCGTCGGAAGTCGACGCCGTCCTTTACGGCGTTCCCGAAGGCGAGGAACGCAATCGGGGAGAAGTTGGCCGCGCGGATCGCGGTGTAGAGGCGCTCGGCGTATTGGATCGGATCGGGTCGGCTCATGGTGGACCTCACTTCTTGGGTTTGTGGAGGGGTGCGAAGGCAAGCTCGGCGGCCTGGGCCATGGCGCGCGCGAACTCCTCTTCGGCGCGCGGGTCCTCGTCGAGCAAACCGGGGCCCGCGGTCTCGCGGACGGGCGGCGGATCGTCGAACGACGACTGCCAGTCCTGGTAGAGGCGGCGAGCCTCGGCGGGAGTAATCCGCAAGGCTTTTACGACGTCGCGTAGCTCGGCGCCTTGCTCGCACATCGTGAAGGCCTCGGCGGCGACGTCGCCGGCGGTGTGTAGGCCGCGGACGCCGCGCTTACCGGCGGCGCGAATGACGTCGGCCGGGTCGTAGCGCCAGGTACCGGAGGCGTCGCGCGTCGGGCGGAGCTCGCCGCGGAGGCGCATGTGGTGGACGGCGGTGATGCCGATGCCGAGCTGGCGGGCGACCTGCGAGCGCGTGAGCCCGTCGGGTGCTGATTGTCTCGAATCCGATGCCTTCGTGGTGGCCATAACCTCGCGACGACAGTCGCTCTGTCGCCGTAGATGTCCAGAACAGCGACGGCCGCCGTGACGGGGGAAGAGACGGGGCCAGGAGACGGGTTCGAGGCCGATTCGGGCGAGCAAGTGCGAACAGAGCGACCTTGGGCTCGTGAAGCAAACGGGTCCCGCGGGGCGGGGCTGAAAACGCCGCGGCGCTGGGCGCTGCGGGGAGGACCCGATCCGATGATGAATCTCTCGCTCGAGCAGGTGAAGAAGTTCGGCTCCGAAATCCAGTCGCTCCGGACCAAGCACGAAAAGGCGATCGAAAAGGCCAATGACGTCATCGAGCAGGGCGTGGATGCCACGCTCGCGAGCGCGACGGCGTTCGGGCTCGGCGTCTGGCAGACGCGCTCCGATCACCAGAAGGTGCTGGGCGTGCCGGTCGATCTGGCGATGGGCCTGGCCGCGCACGCGGCCGGGTTCATGGGGATGGGCGGGAAGGCGGCGCCCTACCTGCACTCGGTGGGGAATGGCGCGCTGTCGGCGCACTTCCACACCGTCGGCCGCGGGGTCGGCAAGGAGATGCGGGAGAAGGCGGGCTTGCCGCCCGTCTCGATGGGCGGAGAGGGTCCGGCGGAGGGGGGATCGAACCTCTCCGACGACGCGCTGCTGGCGATGGCGCGGCGCCGCGGGTAGCCCGCGGGCGCGTACGGCGACGGCACGCACACACAACTCGAAACCGCTGCCGGCTGCGGCCGGCGGCTGAAAGCGAAGGAAAACCATGGGCAGCAACGATGACAGCAGCGGCGACGAGATCCTTGGCGCCGACGAGATCTTGGGGGCGGACGAGATCCTGGGCGCCGAGGAGGTGCTGGCGGGAGACGAGTCGACCGGCGACGAGCTGGCCGGGGACGAGGTGGGCCTGCGCCTCTTCCGGCGGAAGAAGAAAGGGCCGAAGAAGCTCGATCCGGTCGTGCAGAGCCGGCTCACGCAGCAGGGCGTGATCGTGAAGTCGCAGGGGTACAGCAAGGGGCGGAGCCAGTCGCTCGGGTTCGAGTCGCTGGCCATCCAACCGGGCGCGACGGTCGACGTGCCTGCGAACCCGCAAGTGCTGTTCAAGCCGAAGCGGCTCGTCTACACCGGACCTGCCAACACGTTCGTGATCCAGGACGTGAAGATCGGCCGCTCGAGCCAGTTCGTGGCGTCGGGCGCGCAGTCGGCCGACGCGTACCCGCCAACCTCCACGGTCGACAACATGGAGCTGGACACGGCGCGCCCGGGCGTCGTGATCACGCTGCGGATCCAGAACACCAGCGGCGTGGCGGCGGACTTCCGCGGCACGATGTTCGGCCAGGTCGCCGAGTAGCCGCCCGCGAGCCCGCCGGTGCGCTCGGCCCTGTGCCGGCGGGCTCGCTCATTTTCGACGAGGGCCTCTATGGGAAAGGAGCGCGTTCGCGATGGCCATGCCGCCGATCGTCGTCGTCGCCGAGCTGTTCGCCCGAAAGGGGAACGAAGCGGACCGCGTCCGATCCGAGCAGTCCTTGCTGCTGCTGATGGAGGCGATGTGCGCCATCAACCAGCTCCACCTGAAGCTGCGGCGCTACGCGAAGCTGTACGAATCGGGCGTCGTCTACCGGCGCGAGGATGGGACCGAGAACTGGCTCGATATCCCGAGCGTCATCAAGGCGGGCTGGGGCGACTGCGAGGACCTGGTCTTCTGGCGCGTCGCCGAGCTGCGCAAGGACGGCGTCAAGGCGGCCCCGTTCGCGAAGTGGCGGCGGTTGAACGGCGTCTACAAGTACCACGCGCTCGTACGGCGCTTCGCGCCCGGACGCGACCACTTCGGGCGAATGGTGAAGTCGAGCGCCTGGCTCGAGGACCCGTCGCGGCGGCTCGGCATGAACGGCCCCAGCGACGACGGCAAAGGCATCCACTTCGACTACGTCCACTCGCAATGGAGCGCGGCATGAATCCACTGGCGCCCAAGATCGACAACCCGCTCGCGGCAGCGGCTTCGCACCCGCTCGTAGCGGCCACCAAGGAGCAGATGGCGGTCACCACGAAGCAGCCGCTCGTCGAGTACGTGCGGCGGTCGCTGGAGTTGGAAGAACCGGAGGAGATCGAGCGGCGCGCCGACGAGCTCACCGTTATCGGCTACGAAAAGACGGCCGATCACCTGCGCGAGCACGCCGGCATGCTGCGCGCCCGACGGCGGCGCCGCCCGGGGATGACGTACCGCTCGCCTATTCCGGAGGCCTCGGATCAGCAGTGGGCGCGGTTCGTCCGGCTGATGCAGGCCGGCGACGTCGCCGCGGTGACGCCGAGTGGGCAGGTCGGGATCTTCCAGACCCGCCTCAAGCGCCTACAGGATCTGGGGCTCGCGCGCGACGTACGGCGGGTCAACAGCGAAAGCGGTGCGAAGTGGACCGCTGCGTTCCGGCCGCCGCTGACGCTCGCCCGACTGCTGGCGGACCCGTTGATCCAGTACCGAATCTTCGTCGCGAGCATGCGCCGCTACCGGAGCCAGGTCCTGGCCGAGCACCGCAGCGCGATCGGGACGGAGATTGAGGGGAAGCCCGCGACGCTGTCGGGGCTGTTGGCGGTCGCCCACCACGCGGGCCCGGCGCTCGCGTCTTGGCTGACCAGCGCGGACGACCGCCGGCGCTTCGCGAAGACGACCGCGGCCTACGGCCGAACCACGGGGGTGTTCTGATGAACATGTTCGACAAGCTCCTCGCCCGAATTCAGGCCGCGACGCTCGCCGCTCGGCAGCGGCCCCGGAAGAAGCCGCGCGCCGAGGTTGCCCGCGCCGCCGCGCGCGAGCACACGAAGCCGGGCGCGGAGAAGGCGCCCGCGAAACCGAAGCACCGGAAGGGGCGTGCGCGATGAAAGCCAACTCTGCCCGCAAGCCGATCGACGGCAACTTCCAGACCTGGTCCGACGGACACTGCGTCCATCTGTTGGTCCGCCTCACGGGAGGCAACCTCGGCCACAGCCCGGTGACGATGCACGCCAAGACCGAGCTGGCCCCGGCCCGGGCGGCGGCGCGCCGGCACCTGATGAGCGGCGACGAGGTACTGGCTGGCGATCCCGTCGCGGTCGAAGCGCTCGCCACGCGCGTGGGTGCCTTTAGCGCCTTTCGCCGGATCGGTCGCGCCGCGCGGGGCGCGGTTTCGCTGGCGACGGCGCCCGTGCGCGCGCTCGGCGGCGCGGGCGTCAGCGTCCTCAAGGCAACCGGCAATGTCGCCAAGGGCGTCGAGAGCGCCGCCGCGCTGACCGAGTACGCGACGCGGCCTCTCGCGTGGCGGCCGCACAAGAAACACGGCGGGCCGGCGGCCCCGGCGGCGCCCGCCGATCAGCAGCCGGCTGACCAACCGGCGGCACCCGCCCCGCCCGACGCCGACAACTCGGCACCAGACCAGGAGGAACCCATGACCGACGACACCAGCGGTAGCCCACGACCGCAATTCCGACACGTGATGGGCGCAACGGAGCTGCTCAAGCGCGCGCAGCACAACCCGAAGGCGGCGCGCCACGTCCAGACCATCGCCAAGGCAGCGGCGCAGGGCCACCCGGGCGCGATGGCCGCCCAGGCGGCGATCGCCGAGGCGCGCAAGCAGCAGCGGCAGCAGGCCGCACCGCGTCCGGTCCCCACGCACGTTCGGTCGGCCGCGTTCCCCGCGTGGGCCAGGGGAGCCGCGTAGCGGAACATGGACGGTCGCTACGAACGAAACCCCGGTCGGATCGTCGAGCTGGCCGTCGGCGGCTCGCAAGACGTGCTCGACCTTCAGTGGAAGGACGAAATCGCTCACGTCATCTGCGTGACCCTGATCGGCCCGCCCGCGGTCAGCGCTGGCGCCGCCAATGCGGTTTCGTGCGTGGCGTTCGTCCAGTGGGGCGCGGGCGAGGCCGAGGCGGAAGCCGAGATCGACTTCGGCATTGGCGGAGTCGTGTTCACGCTCCCGGCGAGCGCGATTCGGATCACTGCCGAGTACGAGGGCAACTTCGCCGCGGGGGAATCGCCACAGCCCATCCGCGTCGGAGCGTTCGCATCCGTCGGAAGCGGCGCCCGGCAGACCAAGCTAACGCGCACGCGCTTCGTCGGATCGTCGATTGATCCTGGAGCGACCTCGACGTTCGAGGTCCCGCCCTTCGCCAAGGCGCTGCGGGTCCTGGGTGGCGACCAGGCAACTCGCGCTCTCAGGCTCGACTTCTTCAGCGACCCGGCGGGCCCGACGCCGCTCTACTCGGTGGAGGTCCCAGCCGGCGGGCCTTCACCGCTCGTCGACCTCGCCCCGGACATCACCTCTGTACTGCTGACGAACACCGGCGGCGCCGCGCTCCTGGCAGGCGTCAGGGCCGTCTTCGAGCTGGGGATTTGATGGCCACGATCATGATCTCCGCTGTCTGGGACCCGGTGATCGAGAAATACGCCGGACGCGTTCCCGTCGCGTTCATCCGCGCCCTCGTTCACGGTGAGTCTGGCGGGAACTCCCAGAAGGAGAACCCGTCGAGCCACGCCGCGGGTCTCCTGCAGATCACCGAGATCGTTCGGCAGGACTGGAACTCGGCGCACGCCGACGCACCGATCTCGCGCGAGCAGCTGTTCGACCCCGAGATCAACGTCCGCCTCGGCGCCGCGCTGCTGAACCGGATCGTCCAGGTCTACGGCCGCCACCCGACGATGCCACCGGACTGGAAGTCGCGTCGCTACGCGGAGCTGGTAGCCCTGGGCTGGAACGCCGGGTACAGCGACCGCGGCGGTGTCGGCCTCGCCGTCGCCGAGCTGGAGGCGGCGGGCGCCAAGCCGGACGACGTCACCGTCGATACCGTCGCCCGGGTGGCGGCGGAGCTCCCGCAGGCCTCGCGATTCGTTTCGAACTCGGACCGACTCGCGTACGCGAAGGCAGTCGCGGATCTGTATCTCGGCAGCCGGCGCGCACCGGTCGTCGCTGGCCGCGGCAGCGTCGCCGGGCCGGTCGTCATTGCGGCGCTGAGCGCCTTCGGGATGGCTCACTTCGGGCGGAAGGGGCTGGCATGACGACCGTCGCCGACGTCGACCGCCAGGTGAACAGCGACGACGCGATCGCGGCGCGCCTCTGGCCGAAGCTCGGGCCGAAGGTCAGGACCGCCTACCTCCACGATCGCGACGCCTGGACCGCCATCCGTCGAGACGTCGATGCGGGCAAGCAACCGTCGGCCGAGACCTTGGCTGCACAGCACAAGGCGTTCGCAGGCTGGGCGCGAGCGTTCCACGCCGTCTCCAACCCGCACAAGCGCCGGCCGTCCGCGCCCCCGACCGTTACCGCCGCGGCGCCTGTCGCGACCGCGGCGGCGGCATTCGCGCCGCCGCCCGCAGCCGCTGAGACGCCACCCCTCGCCGCGGTGAAGGGCTCGACTGGCGGCGCAGGCAGCGCCGTAGCCGGGGGTCTCGTTCTGGCTGGCCTCATCGCGATTGCCGCCCGGAGGAAGCGACCGTGAGCTTCTACGAAAACGGAGCGACGGAGGTCGGGCGCATCTTCTCTGTGCTCTCGCCCTCGGCCATCAAGCAGGAGATCGACTCGGTCGACGCCTACGTCCGCCGGATTGACGGCGACATCCAGGCGCACAAGGCGAGGGTCGCCGACATCCTCAACGACTGGCACCTCTTCGTCGAGGAGTGGACGACCTTCCGCGACGGCGCGGGCTGGTTCGCGCGCACGACGGGCGCCACCTACGACAAGGTGCTCGACTACCGGAAGCGCGCCGACGCCTGGGACGAGCTGATCCGCCGCCGCGGCGCCTCGACGATGCCCATCGGCACGACGCCGGCGCCCGCGCCCAAAGGCGACGCGACGAACGCTTTCCTGAAGCTCGCGGGCATCGGCATCGCCGCCTACGTGGGCGTGAACCTGTATCGAGCCTTCAAGAGCTCGGAAGAGGCCACATGAAAGCCGAATTGAACACCGAGGCGACGAGCTACGAGCGAATCCGCAGCTGGCTCGAGCGCGCGCTGGAAGCCGATTCGATCGACCGTCTCGTCCTCCGCCACGACACGTTCGCCGAGGTCTGGACAATCCGCGGCGAAGAGGGCGGCGCGCTTGAGGCCACGGAGGACCGGCTGGACGAACTCGCTTCGACGCTCGCCGAACGGATTCTGGAGGACGCCGTCGGCCTCGGTGGGGTGCAGCGCTACCTCATCTCGGCATACAGCGGCGATCGAGCGATCACGCGACTGCCGGTACGTGAGAACGCTGATGCGGCGACCGCGGGTCGGATGCCAGGCGATCCGATCGACAGCGAACCGCCGACGGAGAAGGGGCTGCTCACGCAGGCCATGCGCCACCTCGAGGTCAGCGAGCGTACGCACGCGCACGTCGTCGCGAACATCTTCGCGATGCAGACCCGGATGCTCCGCGAGAAGGACGAGCGGATCTCTCACCTCGAGGAGCGGCACTGGGACACGGTGATCGCCGCCGAGCAACTCGTCGAGCGATCACCACCGGCGGCAACTGGAGAACAAGGCGGCCGACCAGAAGGCCGAGGCGATGCGTGAGGTCCTTGGGACCTTTCTGCAGCTCGCGCCCACGGCGGTCAACAAGCTCGCCGGGCGCGCGCTCTTGCCCGAAAAGACGTCGCCGGCACTGGTCGGCCTGCGCGCGCTCGTTGGCACTCTGAAGACCGAGCAGCTCGAGGCGCTGAAGTTCGTGATGACGCCGGCGCAGCTCGCGACGTTCACCGAGATCGTCGGGCTGGAGGTCGCCGACGAGGAGACGAAGACGGCCAAGCGATAGGAGCCACCATGCCGAACACCTTCCAGAACCTCAATGTCCCTACCGCCGACGGCGCCGGCGCCCCCTTCGACGCGAGCGCGCTCGGCCGTCCGAAGACCATCGTGCTTTCGGGCGCCGTCCTCGGTCGCTACATCGTCGAAGGCTCGAACGATGGCGGTACCAGCTGGGACATCATCGTCGACGACGACGGCCAGCAGGCGCTCTTCACCTCTCAGGCGCCGGGCGTCCGCAACTTCGACTGCGTCATTGCCCTCGTGCGCGTGCGCAGCGTCGGCAACGCCGGGCTGGCCGCACCGCCGACCATCTCGCTCGGGGCACCACCCGCCATCGCGCCATCGAGCTTCGGAGTCCTCGATGTCCCCGCGAGCTCCGGTGTCGGGGCGCCGTTCGACCTCGGGCTGTCCGCCGGCGCCTTCAAGACCTTCATCCTGCGCGGCGCGATCCCAGCCGGCTCCCGCTACTCGATTCTCGGCTCGATGGACGGTCAGAACTTTCAAGAGGTCTTGCTGTTCACGGCCGACCAGCAAGGTGCCCGGCCTGCGGCGCTGCTCTGCCGGTTCCTGCGGGTCCGGCGCGACGCCGCGGGTCCGGCGCCGGTCATCGCGTTCGGCAGCGAAGGCATCTTCGAGCCGACCAGCGGCGCCACCTCGGAGATCTCGATCGCTGACGATGGCGAGGTCGAGACCGGCTCGACCTCCAACGAGGAGGTCCTGCGGCAGTACCAGGTCCCGCTCGCGCTGCTGTCGGCGGCGAACCTGCGCGCGACGCTGGCCGGTCGGAGTCGCGGAGGGGAAGGCGCGCGCAAGGTGACCTATCGCGTGCGCGCCGGCGGCACGGCCGACCAGCCCGACGGAAACCTGCTGCTCTCCCTCGAGGACGACGGACCGGGCGACGTCACCGTCGACACCGACTCCGCGCCGTTCGCGCGCCCGAGCGATCCCTCGACCCTCATCAAGGTCACCGGCCAAGGCGACGGCACGACGGCCGCCGTCCTCCGCAACTTTACTCTCGTCTTCCACCCCTGACCCGAACCCAAAAGGAGAACCATCATGGCCAACGACGTTGCACAAAGAAACCTCGACCAGGCGGGATTCCGCATCGCCAACCTCGGCACGCCGACCACCGCCGGCGACGCCACCAAGACCGACAACACGACGGTGCCGCAGGCCGCCTCTGGCACCGGCTCGCCGGGCACCAGCCTGCTCGCCGCTGCCGCCGACCACGTCCATCCGGCGGCCGCTGCTTCGAACGCCTACTCGTGCACGCTGACCGACCCAAGCGAGCAGGAGCAGTCGGGCCCGAACGAAACCGTGATCGCCCAGTTCCCGGTCGACTTCAGCCCGGCGACCCCGAACCTGATCCCGACGTTCGCCGCCATCGTCGACGTCGACTCGGGCACCGCGACCTTCAACGTCCGTCTCTCGGTGACCCCGGACGTCGTCGACGGCGGCATCCTCGCCACCATCACCAAGACGGCCGAGGGCGGTCCGCAGCTCCTGTCCAACGTCGGAGCGTCGTTCATCCCCCTGACGGCGCCCGCGCTCATCAAGATCACCGCCGCGAATGACAACGCAGCGGTCAACTGCCGGATCCGGAGCAAGACCGTCACCCTCCGCGCCGCGTAGCCCGGAACAATCGCACGCGGCCGGCCGGGGGATCCCGGCCGGCCGCATCTTCCCACTCCGCATGCCCAGCGAGGCCCCATGACCATCACAGCACAAGCTGTCCAATTCTTCGGAGGACGAATCCGCATGACCTGGCAACGAGTTGTCGCTCTCGGGTTCCTTATCGGCGGGGCCCTCACGGCCGCCGCGCTCCACAACGACGTGATCGCCGCGACCCTGGCGGGCGCCGCGGCAGGGTTCGCCGTGAACCGCGACGCCGCCCCAAACGGCGCGATGGTTCGCCAACCAGGAGCCAACCCATGAAGCGCCGAACGCCAAAGCGGACTTTGAGTTTGGTCGCGGCCACGCTCGTCGTGACGCTGCTTGGCAAGTCTGGCGCCAGCGCCGCGGATCCATCGCCGCCTTCCGGGTTGGACGCCCAAAGCCTCGGCCTCGGACTGGGCCACGGAATTGCCCCGCCGATCCCGCCAACGGTGGATGCAGCATCCGCCGCGCTGTACTGCCGCACGATGGAGGTCAACGCCCGCCGCTACGCCCGTCGGTCAGCGAGTTGGGGTTGGGTGTTCGGTGTGGCCGCCGCCGGCGCGATTGCCACGGGCCCGATCATCCTGGCCACCGAAGGCGATCCTCCGTCGAACCGCGACAAGGTCCTCACCCTGGCGCTCCCGGCCGCGGGCGCCATTCTCGGCTACATCGCCAGCGGCCTGTTCACCAGAGCCAAGGACCACGGCACCCTGGCGGCCCAAGCGAGCCTGGCCTTGAACCAGCCGTCTCCCGCCGACGAGGTCGTTGCCTGTAACGCGGCTCTTGCTGCCTGGAACACCGCTCGGTCAGAGTCGAGTCAGCCGCTCATGTCGCTGGCAAACGCGAGCAAGTCTGCCACCCAGACCGATTCGGCCGCAGTTCCTCCACGCTGACGGTCGGTTGTGACTGTCAGAGGAGGCTTTCCGGGTCACAAACGCCAATTCCGGCTCCAACCGGACTGCATCGTTCGCGCGGGCGACAGTCCGTAACGACCATGCAGCGGTTCGGGGCAAGCTGGCACCGGCCTGGGTTCGCGTGGCCGCGCGGGAAGGTCGCTCCCACACAGGTCATCCCGTCACGACAGGAGTAGAGGCAGTGGTCTCCCGGCGTGTGCGGATCGAGGCGCTCCGAGGCGCACCCTATGGTGATTGCGGCCACCACGAGCCATCGACGGAGTGAAGTCACCGGCCTCCTTCGACCGAGGATCCTACCAGGGTAAAGAGAGCTAGCGCGGACGCGCGGCGCTGGCGCCGTTGGCTCGCGCCGGGGCCGGGTCGGCCGCCTTCAGGACCTCAATAGGCGGAGCAATAGCCCTCCTGCCAGACCCACTGATAGCCGTTCCAGACCCACTCGGGCTGAACCCAGGCGCAGCCCGGGTAAAAGCCGACGCCAAAGCCGGGGCCGATCCAGAGGCGGGCACCGCCGCGCCAGCCCCAGTAACCGGCGTGCCAGAAGCGACCGCCGCCGACCCAGCGGCCGCCGATGCCGCCGATGGCCGGGGCACGATAGCCGCCATAGCCGCCACGCCAAGCTGCGCCAGGGGCGGGGTGAAACCCGCCGCGGAAGCCGGCCGCGGGCGCCCCGTGGAAGCCGCCGCCGTGGAAACCACCGCCGCCGTGGAAGCCGCCGCCGCTGTGGAAACCACCGCCGCCGTGAAAGCCTCCGCCGTGGAAGCCTCCGCCGTGGAAGCCTCCGCCGCGGGCAAAGGCCGCGGTCGGAAGAGCCATCAGGGCCATCCCCAGCACAACAGTGAGGATCCGTCGCATGATCCGATACCTCCTATTTCCTGATGGATGGCCTTTGCAAACTTGTTGCCGCCAAGTGATCGCGAAACGCCAGGCCAGACCAACCGCTCGTGGCGTTTGCGACACAGGTCATCGGCACGCTCTCGACTCCTCGCGGCGCACGTCTGAGGGACTCACCCTTCCGTGGACCGAAGGGAACGTGAATTTGCCCCTTGGCCCTGGCGACTGAACATCCGTACAGTACACGCCATGCGCGGCGAGACCTCGCCTATCGTCCATCACCGTATCCACACCCATCGGATCGCGTGCAGCGTAGACGCTGATCGCCGCGATCCCGCCAGCGACTCGTGGACGACGGTCACCTGCCGGAACTGCCTTGGCAGCGGTTTCGTAGAGGTGGGGCTGAACCGTTGGATCGTCTATGCGCCTGAGGAGGCAGCAGAGAGTGTTCTTCTCGTGCTCGAGGGGGCCTCCGCCTTGATCGCGCGCGGACGGCCGGCGCGAGACCTGCGCCATCCGATGCGCCGAATCCTCGCGCATTATCTGGAGGCCCGATTCGCCGGGGATCCCGGTCTCAGAGGGCTCAAGCTCCGGCGCTTTCGAGCTCGTCCCTGGGAGCCCACGAATCGCGCGGTCCCCTGAGACCAGCTACAGAATCCCAACCCGCCTGAGGATCCAACTCCACATCCGCCAGAACCCCAGCGCCGCCGTTCCGCCGGCGAGCCCGAACCAGAGCGCCCGCTCGTGTGGTGGCGCTAGCTGGCTGACAATGTCCGAGGCGACGAGAGCCAACGTGAACGTGAAAGACGCCCGTGCACCGAAGGCCGTGAGGTGTAAAGCCATCTGGAAGCGCGGAGGTGTATCGAGCGGCGGCATTCTAGAAAAGGGT
The DNA here is from genome assembly GCA_963819375.1 of uncultured Pseudomonadota bacterium. GTDB lineage: Bacteria > Myxococcota_A > Polyangia > Fen-1088 > Fen-1088 > JADGRB01. Next base: position 11,698 of record CAWFVU010000006.1, read on the forward strand.
TCCTTGCCGAGGCTCGGCGGGACGCTCGACGGGTAGCAGGCACTCCGGGTCGTCGTTCTTGACGCTGTTCACGCGTGTCGAGACCGCGGTCGCGATCAGAGCGCTATCGGGCGCAGGCCCGATCAGGTCCACCACGCGTGGAGCCTCGTCGGTCAGCCAGTCGTCGATTCGAGCTGATGGCACCACCAACGGCATCCGGTCGTGGACGGCAGCGACAAGACGGTTCGGCCGCGTCGTCAGGATTGTGAACCGGGGCGCCCCGTCGGGGACTGCCTGATAGAGGCCACCCAAGACGATTAGGCGACCATCGGCGCGGTGGAACCACGTGGGCCGATGTTCCTTGTCCCATTCGTAGAACCCGTCGACGACGACCCCGCACCGCCTAGATGCGAAGGCCTCGCGGAAGCTGCCGGCGCCGACGCTCTCACCGCGGACGTTGATGAGCGGCCGGTCCTTGGCCCGGTAACCCCAGACGGCGGGCGCGACGACACGACGATCGGCTCCGTGCCGGAGAATCCAAAGCGTTTCAGACGGAGCGGCGTTGAACCGAGGTCGGAAGGTGAGAGCGTCTTCCTCGGAGAAGTCGGCCTCCAACTCCTCCGCGACCTCGCGAAGAGCCTTCTTGGAGAGCGTTGTGCGGGCGCACACGGGAAAGGAGTCTAGCGCCCCTGTGCCTCTGAGCGGGCGCACTTCCGTCGCGCCAGAGTCTGTGCCCGGGATGATCTTTCCGCGAGGTACCCAAGGAGATCAATGGCCCGAGCGCAGCGTTGACGCGGTGTTTTTGAGACGATAAGGTCCAAGCACATGCGGAGCTCAACGCCTCATTTTTGAGGACGGAAACATGGCGCAGGTCCCTAGCGGAGGTGGACGGCACGCAAATGCAGGCGCCATTTCCAAATTCCACACAGCAACGATAACCCTAAGCTGCCTCCTCGCGGCATGCGGGGGCGGCGGGGGTGGTCAGAACTCCTACGGAGGTAGCTCCGGTGCGAGAAGCTCCGGCGGGACGAGTGGAGGCGGGACGAGTGGAGGCGGAACCAGCGGAGGCGGAACCAGCGGAGGCGGCGCAGGCGGCGTAGGCGCCAGCAAAGGCGGAACCAGCGGAGGCGGCGCAGGCGGCGTAGGCGGCGTAGGCGCCAGCGGAGGCGGAACCAGCGGAGGCGGCGGAACCAGCGGAGGCGGCGTAGGCGGAACGACTACCCCGCCGCCGCCCTCGGGATTGTCTTACGCAAACTTCCCGACGTACTTCATGCGCAGCGTGTCGATCGGCTCTTTCCCACCGACTCTCACTGGCGAGCCCACGAGCTACGCCGTGAATCCTGCATTTCCCGCTGGCCTCGCCATCGACTCCACAACGGGGGTGATTTCCGGCACACCAACTAATGTCGCGAACACGGCGACCTATACGGTTACCGCAAGCAACGCTCAGGGTAATACGATGACTGCTCTCGCGTTTGCTGTGCAAACGGGGCCGACGTTCCAGCTGCAGGTCACCGCATCGGGCCTAGCGGGCGATACCCTCAGCTATCAGTGGGCGGCAACCGACGGAGCGATCCAGAACACGAACAGCACCAGCACCACCTGGATTGCCCCGACGGGACCAGGCCTTCACTTCGTCTATGTAGTGGTCGGCAACGGCAAGGGTGGCTACGCCGAATCACGCATCGCGATCAGCACCGATTTCACCGGAGCCCCCGCTTTCCAGGAACCTGCGGTGACCTATCCCGTAGGGCAGCCCTCTTTTAATCTCGGGCTCCTCGGGTCCCTGCAATTCATAGTGGTCGATGCCTCGAATGTCGCTGCGAGCGGCTGGGGCCTCAATGTGTATTCGCCCGCCCTCCTCAAGACGCTCTCAGAAGCCCTTACCTGGGCCGACCCCCCGGTCACGGTGAATGCCAAGGGCATGGCCATCTTCCCTGACGGTTTTCCGCCTGCCGATACGACGACAAGCTGGCAAACTGCGTGCAACTCGCCAACCGGAGTATCGCCAGCGTTTGGCTTTGGTACCGATTGCGGCCCCGCCTTCAGCGACACGCAAACGACTTGGGCGTACACCTCATCCTCCTACCCCTTGATCGTTCTACCGAACAGCTTCCACACCGCGACCGGACACGCGACGCTCGCGGACGGCAAGCCCATCGGCATCCGCGAGCCATTCTTCGGGCTGGACGTGACGGCGACCGCATCGCTCACGGGATGCGCCAGCGATCCCTGCGTCACCGTTCCTGTGAACGCGTACGGGGACTTTAGCCTTCCCGTCGCGGGCACGACGCTCACCGTCTCTGCTGAGAACGCAGTATCGCCCATCTTCGCGGTGCCGACGCCAAGCAGCCCTGCTTCTTTCAATGCCGGTACGATGACACTGACCGGAACGGCGGTTCCCTCCATCACGGCGTTGACTGCGACCTTCGGTGCTACGGTCGTGAACGGGTTTCAGAACATTCTGCCGATTCTGCCGAGCACCACGGGACCGCCATCGAATCATCACCCGGAACCCGACACGTTCCTTTCCTTTAAGGGTGAGGATTCGCGGCAGAGTGCCTGTCACTACTACAGGTCCATTGGTGCGGTGAGCAGCTGCGATGCGGCGGGCAACATGGAGGGCGCGATCACTTTCGACGATTGGAAAAAGGCGGTCGCGATCGATGGGTACGCAACCGGCGGCACGCAAACCGTTGTCGCAACCTACGTGAACGCGGTGGACCTCAACCTGACCCGCGAGCATCACTCGATCACGTATGGTCCCAACATGGTCGGAACGTACGTGTGCAATCGCTCAGGTCCCTCCGATGCCCAAGGTAAGCCCTTGGCGGTGGACCTCACGGCAAACCCCTTACCTCCCGATCAGCAGGCGGCTGTCGACCTTGCCGTCTCGAATGCGGTCGCGGGCAAGAACCTCGTCGCGTGCGTCGCCATGGACTACGTGCAGGACAGCAGCTACACAACCGGAGAGAGCCCCGCTACGCGATTTCTCATCTTCGGGCCAAGCGGCGAGCTCTTGCCCTCGGTCAACCTCGACGGACGCGGTGAAAAGTTCGTTCCGGGCACGTGTGTCGCCTGCCACGGCGGGGACTCCTACGCCGGCCAGTCCAGAACGGACTCCAAGTCCGGAGCGTACGACATCGGAGCGCACTTTTTGCCCTACGATGCCGGAAACTTCGCCTTCTCGAGCGCGAAAGGTTTCACGAAGGCGGACCTGCAGGGGGCGATCAAGCAGCTTAACCAGAACATCCTCAATACGAACGTCACCCCCGCGACCTCGGCGTTGATTGCAGGTTGGTATGCGGGTGGCCGGGCGACACTCGATGAGACCTATGTGCCACCGGATTGGGAGACCTACGCCTCGCAACATCCGGGATCCAATGCCGTCTCGTTGTACCAGAATGTGATCGCGCGCAGTTGTCGCACCTGCCACACGGCATTGTCCCAGTGGAACTGGGATGCCACACCTCCAACGACGCCGGTTGTCACTCCGCCGGTTTCCCCGATCGTGATCGGAGGCCCTGTAGGCATCGCGACGTTCGCGCAGAGCGTGATCTGTGGAGGCAATTCGAACAAGACGCTCAACATGACAATGCCGAATTCGCTGGTCACGTTCGATCGTTTTTGGAACTCCGCGGGGACCGCGGTTGATCAGCCGGCAGCGTTCAAGCAGTTCGCTGCTGGTCTCGCGAGTTGTCAACTGCAGTAGGACTGCGAATCCACGTCGCTCAGGAAGGCACAAGCCGAGGAGCAGCGCGAAGCGCCGTGACGGCCGGTCGGCCGTGGCGATTGCAGAGACTCAGACTGGGGTCCGCGATCCGAACCTGCCTTGTGCCTGCCGGGGATAGCAATCGGAAAAGAGTCGGTCGCGCGTCAAGCATGCGAGCGCTAGCATCACCGCGGGGCCTCCGATCTGCTCAGGGACTCGAGGCGTCGGTTGCAGTAAATGATGTGGGAGGGGGGTGGAGTTCGCCACCTCTGGGTAGTTCACATTCAGGAGGGCCTTGGTCGTACCGTTCAGCCCGACGATGTAAGCCTCCGCCGAATCGGCGGGATGTAGCGATACGGGCACGATGCCCACAGCTTTCAGATCGTTCACGATGTCTGCGTAGGTGTCGACGCTGACGTAGTAGGCGAGGTCAGCAAGGGCTGCAGCCAGGAAGGACTCTCTCCGCGGTTGCAGTGTCACTGACTCGAACGGCGGACCGAGAAGAGTTCGAACCTCCTCCGCCGGAGTAGAGTAAGGACCCGCGAGACCGGCGTCGCTGGCCTCGTAGCGATCCAAGACCCATTTCGCTGTCTCCCGAAGAAAGGTGGCGATGACGCCACTTCGACCATGCAGATGCAGCGAGAGCAGAGCGGGGGCGAACGACGGTGCGCATCGATCAGAAATCGGATGACGAACGCCCGGTTGATGTGTCAGCAAGATCTCGATCAAATCGAGAAAACCGCCGCATGCATCTTGCTCGCCGTCGGCGGCGGACCAGAGGGCCGAGAGCCCGAGAAACTCAAGTACTCGGGTACAAAGAAGCGGGTATTCAACGATGTGGCCGCAGAGGCTACTGCACCAGGCAAGCCAGACGGCCTTGTCGGCCGGCTTTTCCAGGAGACTTGCGAAGCAGGAACGCCCTTGATCGACGTAGGAGCGGAAAGAGATCCGAATCAGTTCGCGGGCTTCGTCCGGGTCGTGGTGCGCGCGGGCGGCAGCGATGCGTATCGCATTGAGAGCAGCCGTCATCTGTTGAAGCGGCCTTCCGCTTTCGGCGAGGCGAGCACCGCAGGTCCAGTTGTCAAGGAGAGCCCGATAGATGGCCGCGCTGTTTTGGCCGCCATCGACGAGCCTCGCCAACTGTTCTTCAAGACTTCGGTCGGAGCTCTCACCCACGTCGATGTGCGCGAGAATCTGCGCTAGAGCTGGTGACGGTAAGCCAGGAAACCGCGTTCCGCCCTCCGCTGCCTCGATGAGGTTGTCGCGTTCCCAAACGACGAACTCTCCGTCTCCCCGATCTCGAACCCGACCGGCGAAATCCTGCGCAGATACCGGAGCCTTGCCCACCAGTCTCCCCGTTGTGACGAGAACGGAGCGTCGGGGAAGGGCGGAGTCGAATCCAGCCGGCGCGAGGCGACCGCTGGTCAGTTCTTCAAGCTGGCTGTAGATCGCACTCCAATCGCTCCCGCCTATGTCACCTGCCTTGGACTGAAAGGCATACTGGACCACGGTCCCGTTCTCAGAGCGCTTGGCGATGAAGTCCTTGCCGAACTCGAACGGACCGTGCCGAAAATGGATGTCGACGAAGCCGTTCCCCCGCAGGAGGCAGAGAAAGCTCTCATCGAAGCCACGTTCGGAAAGGTGGTTAAGCCAGCCTGCGAACGCGTCGGCGAGCATCAAAGTCGGCCCTTTTTGCTTCAATAAGCCGCTCAAAACGAGCCCGCTGAGCGTCGTCGGGTGGCCCCAGCGCCTGGATCCGTTCGAAGGTGGACGGAGACACGACGAGTGTGGGCATCTTGGCCTTACCGTCGTCGTCAAAGTCGATTTCGACAGCCTCGATACCGTCGAAGAAAACGTCCCAGCCAAAGGGCTTACCTCGACCATCGACAGCTGTTCCGGCTTTGCTGGAGGCCTCCTCCACCAGGGCGAAGAACTGCGGCATGATCTCGGCAAGACCGCCGTCGGCAGCGTCGCTTATCATGGCCGCCCAGGCGTCTAGGTCTGCTTCGAGCAGCGCCTTAACGTCGATCGCAAAGTTGTATCGAGCACCGACGGGTCGCATGATGCCAACTGCAGCATTGCCGGGCACGCTGCCATCGGGGAGATGGTCGACGGTTTCGTGCCTGATCCTTCCGAAGATAGGGTCGCGAGCGACCATCAGTGACCGCAGAAGTTCCGAAACCAAGTCGCTGATGGCCGCCTCGTATTCGGGCATGCGGTGGTGAATCGACGGTTCGCTCATCGCGTATCGATAGGCTAGCAGACGTCGGCCGAGGCTGCGGTTCTTCTCTGCCCAATCAGCGCGCGCCCACGATCCCTCTCTCGCTAGCCCAGTTCCCAACGTCCCGCTTGGCCAGGGCGGCAGCGATCATCTCCGGGAAAGCGTCCGGTGTGCAGGCGAACGTCGGGATACCGAGGGCGGCGAGCGCGCCGGCGTTGCGGGCGTCGAACATGGGTGCGCCCTGGTCGTTGAGGGCGAGGAGGCAGACAACGGTCACGCCACTCTCTTTCATGGTGCGGACGCGGGCGAGCATCTCGTCGGCGTTACCGCCCTCATACAGGTCTGTGATGAGGAGGAAGACCGTCTCCGCCGGCCGCGTGATGAGCTGCTGGCAGTACGCGACGGCGCGGTTGATGTCGGTGCCGCCGCCGAGCTGGGTGCCGAATAGGACCTCGACGGGATCCGAGAGCTGGTCGGTCAGGTCGATTACCGCGGTGTCGAAGACGACCAGGCGGGTCGAGAGGGCGCGGATCGAGGCCATGACAGCGGCGAAGATGCTCGAATAGACCACGGAGGTCGCCATTGAGCCGCTCTGGTCGACGCAGAGGATCACGTCGCGCAGCGACGAGCGGCGGCGGCCGTGGCCGATGAGCTTCTCGGCGATCACGGTGCGGCGCTCGCGATCGTAGCGGGTCAGGTTGGCGCGGACGGTGCGGTCCCAGTCGATGTCGGGAAGGCGCGGGCGGCGAGAGCGGGTGGAGCGAGCCAGAGCGCCGCGGACGGCCTGCTTGAGGGCGTTGGCGAGGCGGCGCTCGACCTCCTCGACGACCTTCCGAACGACTGAGCGGGCGGTCTCGCGCGTGCGCTGGGGGATAATCGACGCCAGCGAGACGATGGTGGCGACGAGATGGATGTCGGCCTCGACGGTGGCGAGCAGCTCGGGTTCGAGCAGCATCTGGCGGAGGCCGAGGCGTTCCATCGCGTCCTTCTGCATGACGCGGACGACGCTGGTGGGGAAGTAGCTGCGGATGTCGCCGAGCCAGCGGGCGACGTTGGGCGAGGATCCGCTCAGGCTGCCCTTTCGCTCGCCTTCGTAGAGCGCTTGGAGAACCCGGTCACGCTCACCAAGCTCGCCAGATAAGGAGACCCCCAGGGACTCCTCGGCCGGTTTGCCGAGCACGAGGCGCCAGCGCTGGAGCCGGGTCTCCTCATTCATGGGGGACCCCCAAGATCTGCGCGAGCACCGGGAGGACGAGAGCTGCACGCCGCTCGTCGAGCTCCACGGTTCGCTGGGCCGCGGAAGTGCTCCGCCCAGGGCCCCGGAGCGCACGGACGGTCTCCCCCATCGACCGTCGCTCCGGTCCGCTGAATGAAGAGAAAGCGCGGCGCAGGAGGGGCAGCACGGCATCGAGGGCGTCGTTGGACAGCTCCGCCAGCCAACCGTCGAGCACGGCCCAGAGGTCATGGGCGTGCATGAGGAGCAGCGCACCTCCACGGAGGAGACCTTCGAGCCAGGCCGCCACCTCGTTCGGTGGAACGGCGCGCGAGAGCGCCCGGCTGGCCAGTCGCACCAGCTCGTCGCGCCCGACGCGACCTTTGTCGTGGGCGAGTCGGGCGGCGTAGCCGCGAACAAGCGGCGTGGCGGCGTCCCGTTCGGACAGGCTCGCGACGGCGTCGAGCCAGGACTGCGTCAGGTCGGCCCGGTCGAGGAGGGCAACGGCGTCGTGAACCTGCGCTAGCGCGTTGGCCATCGCGGCGGCCGCGTCGTCGTCCAGCGACGTGCAGGCGTTGGGGAGACCGACAAGGAGGCGCTGGTAGATGCCGTCAAACAGCGCCAGCACAGGCTCGGCAGACAGCCCTCGAACGTCGCCGTAGCGGGAGAGCCGCGCCAGTCGCGGAAGAGCGGCCGCCAGGTGGATGACGTCCGAGGCTACGGCGGCGCGGGCTTGAACGATGGCGAGCACGCGCCCGAGCGCGTCGTCCAGCTCGGCGACGACGACCTTGTCCAGGATCTCGGTGAGGGGGCCGAGGTCCTCGGTCTTGTTCGCGAGATCGATTGCGCGAGTGCCGGCCGCCACGGCGAACGTGCTGCCCCAGCGCGACGCCTCGACGATGGCGATCTCCAGCTCGGGGCGCCAGCGGAGTTGCCAAAGCTCGTGGAAGGTGCCGCTCTTGCCCGTGACGGTCTCGGGCTTGGCCCACTCGATCTCGAGGAGGCGCAGCCGGTGGAAGAGTCGGCTGCGCGCACGGTCGGTCGGCTCGCGCAGGTCGAGATCGAGCGTCTTGATCTCGTCGGTCCGTTTGAGCCGGAGGCGCCGCTCCTCGGCCTCGAGCTCGCGGCGCAGCGGAACGGCCGGAGTCCCAGGCGGGACCTCGCCCAGGGGGCCACCCAGCTCCAGCCGATCGCGCACGAATGCGAGCGGTCCGATCTCGCCGCCGCACAATACGGCCTGCATGCTGTCGTTGATCTCGCGGAGGCCCGGATTGGCCAGGCCTCGGAGCGAGGCCAGCGCCTCGGCCAGACGGATACTCTCGATCACGCTGGCCGTCGGAGCAGGCAGATCCTCCTCGCGCAGCGTTCGGGCCGCGCGCACGGTCCACCGAAGGGTCGGCTGTTCGGGGTGCGTCCAGAGGTGCTGGTACCAGCCCGGCGCGTTCACGCCAGCGCCGTAACCGCTCCGGTACGACAGCCTCGACGCGGTCCACGGGATCCAGGTGGCAACCGTCTTGGTCTTCGGTAGACCCTTCAACAGGTCGGCGTCGGGCTTCGCCGGGCCCAGCTCGGCGAGCACCGGGGCGTGCCAGGCGCCACAGACGACGGCGATCCGAGTCTTGCCCTCCTTGATCGTGGCGCGGATCGTCTGGCGCATGAACGCCTCGCGGCGCGCATCCTCGGGCGTAAGGGAATTGGGATGCTCGTCGCGGAGCGCGCGCATCGCCTCGAGCAGACCGTCGAACAGGCCTGACGGGTCCTGTCGACGCTCGATTTCGTGCTCCCACCAGAGCTCGCTGTCGGGGAAGCCAGCCGCCATCGCCAGCGCCCCGATGGGATCGACGCGCACGATGTCGTCGTCGGCTTCTTCGGCGGAATCGTCGCGCTCGCCCGAGTCGCCCTCTTCCTCTTGCGCGCTGCTCTCGGTCGCCGAAGGGCAATCGGCCAGGCGGTGGTACTGCGGAAGGTCCATGAAGCGGACCCGGATGCCGCGCGCGAGCGCGAACCGAATCGCCTGCCACTCGGGCGAGAACTCGGCGAACGGGTAGAACACCGCGCGCGCAGGCGCGTCGACGGGATAGACGAGCAACGCCACCGGCGGCCTCATCTCGGCCGCGCCGGCGAGTTGCAACACCTCCGCGGCGTCGGGCGGCCCCTCGATGAGCACGGCGTCCGGGGCCATGGCCTCCAGCGCGGCCACCAGGCTGCGGGCGCAGCCGGGACCGTGGTGGCGCACGCCGAAGACGCGTGTGGGTGAAGCCGGGCCCGATGTCACGTCAGAGGACTTCCTTGCAGCTGCGGTAAAGGTCCTTCCAGCCGTCTCGCTCCTTGACCACCGTCTCGAGGTACTCGAGCCAGACGACGCGATCTTGGACTGGATCCTTCACGATGGCGCCGGTCAACCCCGCGGCCACGTCGGCCGCGCGCATGACGCCGTCGCCGTAGTAGCCGGCGATGGCGAGGCCATTGTTCACGACCGAGATCGCTTCGGCCGTCGACAGCGATCCGCTCGGGCTCTTGAGCTTGGTCTTGCCATCCTCGGTGACGCCGCTCCGCAGCTCGCGGAAGATTGTCACCAACCGCCGCAGCTCCTGAATAGCGGGAGCCTCTGCGGGGAGCGCGAGGGCGCGACCCATCTCCGCCACCCGCTGTGAGACGATCGCGACCTCGTCTTCGATCGAATCCGGGAGCGGTAAGATGACCGTGTTGAAGCGTCGTAAGAGTGCGCTCGACAGATCGTTGACGCCCTTGTCGCGATTGTTGGCTGTGGCGATGACATTGAAGCCGCGCCGCGCCTGCACCTCGAGCCCGAGTTCGGGAATCGGCAGCGTCTTCTCCGACAGGATGCTGATGAGGCTGTCCTGCACCTCGCTGGGGACGCGGGTCAGCTCCTCGACGCGCGCAGATCTTCCCGGCCTCCATCGCTTTCATCATGGGGCTTGGGACCAGCGCGGCGGGGATGGGGCCCTCGGCGAGCAGCCGCGCGTAATTCCACCCGTACCGGAGCGCGTTCTCGTCGGTCCCGGCGGTTCCTTGGACGAGCAGCGTCGAGTCGCCAGAGATCGCGGCCGCCAGGTGTTCCGCGACCCAGGACTTCGCCGTCCCCGGGACGCCGAGCAGCAAGAGCGCCCGGTCCGTCGCCAGCGTCGCGACGGCGATCTCGATGAGGCGCGCGTTCCCGACATACTTGGGCTTGATCTGGAAGCCGTCGGCGAGTTTGCCGCCGAGGACATAGGTCCGTACCGCCCAGGGCGAGAGCTTCCAGTTCGGCGGGCGCGCGCGATCGTCGGCGGCCGCCAGCGCCGCGAGCTCGCCCGCGTACTCCTGCTCGGCGTGCTGTCGTTGGACTTCGGCACTGGGTGGGGAGCTGGGTTCGGTTGGCTTCACGGGCGTGTCTCCTGGTCGATGCGTTTTCGGGTGGCCAGCAAGGAACGAAAGGCGTCGAAGGCGTTGCGCAGCTGAGCGGCTGGTGTCTCGGCGGGCGGCGGGTCCAGCGCGAGGACCTGATCGAGCGTGGGGATCGGCAGGGCAGGCCCGGCGATCTCGAGCGTGGCGCGCCATGCTGAGACTTCCTGCCAGCCGAGCTGCGTGTTGGCGAACGCGCGCATGAGCGTTTTCAAGAAGGCTTCCGCGAGGTCTCGGCTCCAGGGCCGGGGCACCGCCGCGAGAATCCCGTTCCACGCCTGCGGGCTGGCGCCACCGACGATTGCCACCGCCGTCTCGTGGACTACGGTCGCGTCCATCAGCGGGAAGATGATCGCGGCCAACTCCGCGAGCGCCTCGGGCTTCTCGCGCGCCACGCGCGCAGTCCACAGGTGGTCCGCCCACCCCCGCGCCTCGAACCGCATAGTCGCATCGGTCCAAGCCGCCAGAACGGGTTCGGCCCACTCCGTTTTGGAGGCGGCGTGCACCAGCGATTCGGGAGTCGTGCCGAACCGCTGCTCCCAGTGGCCAGGAGGGACCAGCGAGAGGATCTGCCTCACCCAGAACGCGCGCTCGCCCGTGCCCGCCGGGGGCTTCTCGAGCAAGCCGTCGTCCGCCCACTCACGCACGAAGGAAGTTGGCGGCGATACCGAGAGGGATCCGTGACCCTTTCCCGCGAGGCGCGACTTGAGTGCTCCGAACACGCCCGTCCCGGGGGCTGTGTATTCGAGGACCGCATCGGCCCGCTCGCGCGCACGCGCGGCGAACGGCGAGGTCGCGATTCGCGCCAGCAGTCGAGAGGCCGAGGCGCGGACGCCGGCGGCCCGGTCCGCGAGTGCTTGGAGAAGCAACGGCTCATCCTCGGCAGAGAGGTTGGCCGCCATCGCCGCAACCATCTCCTCGCGCAGCGACGCCCTTTCGGCCTTCCACGCACCGTCGAATCCAGAATCGCGCTTTCGCCGGGTCGGTCAGGCGCATCGCCCGAAGCGCCGACAGGCGGGCGTCCGGTGTCCCCTCGTCCCAAACCCGCTCGCGTTCTTCGAGCGACGCGGGCGCGACGCCATCGACCAACCACCGCCAGGCGGGGTTGTAACGCGCGAGCCACCGACCGCGCTCGCCTGCCACGTTGGTTGCGGCCGGCAGCAGACCAGACTCGCGGAGGTCGGCCAGCGCTGGAATCACCTGTGGGGGTAGGCGCAACCCACGCGCGTCGATGCGCACCAACGCCTCGCCCAGGATCGCCTTGTTCCGGCTCGTGCAGAGATCGGCGACGATCGCAGCTAGAGCGGGAGAACAGGGAGGGCGCGGATCGGAGGGTGCGGCCTCCGGTCGTTCCGCGCCGAGCACCGGGGCGAGCCCGGCGCGGGCACGGACTGCGTGAACGCCCAGACGAAGCAGGAACGCGCGCTCAGGGGGGAGATCGCTCGTTCGCGCGAGTAGGCGCTCGCCCGGCTCTTCGGGATCCGCGGGCGGAGACCCCGCGCGGCCGAGCCCGACCAGCGCCGTCTCGACAAGTACCTTCATGTCGCCGGCTCCCCGCTTACGAGGGCGTGGTACCGACCCTCGACGAGCGCTCCGAGCGGAAGGAGCGTTCGTCCATCCCACTCTCCAAACAGATCGATTGGATGGCCCCCTGACACGGCGAACAGCTTCCAGTGTCCGCTACCCGCAAGCACGAGCGAGCGCCCCTCGGGGTCGATCACCTGGAACCGCTCTGCCCCAGCATCGCCAGCCAGCGCCGGAACGACCCCGCCGAGAACGGCCGGAAAGCGCTCGATCCAGGGCTGTCTACCCAATGCCTGCGCATGACCGTCGAGGAGTCCGTCCACTCCACCCGCCAGGTCGGGACGAACCGCGAGGGGCTTCATCTCCCCGCGCCGCTCATAGACCAGCGCGCGGAGCGGGTGAGCACTCGGCCAGAACGCCAGCTCCGCGTCGACCACCATGCCCGGCAGGAGCACCTCGGGGAATCGCGCCGGGCCCGCCGCGAACTGCAGAACCAGAGCGTCGCGGCCGCTGCGTACCCCCCGCAACCACAATCGCTGCACGCGAAAGCGGTCGTCGTCCTCCACGATCTGGCCGGTGATCGCCCACTCGTCGCTGACGCGCCCGCCGGCCGCGACCACCTCATCGCGCTCAAGCGTCCACCCGACCGCCATGCGGACGTCGGCCGCCAACGGGCCGTCGAGCGCGTCTAGCCGCCGAGTCGCCTGAGCCAGCAGAGCCAACCGTCCCAGCCCCTCGGCAAGGCGGTCGCCCCACTCGGCGCCCGAGCGAGGAAGCGTACCGAGCCGCCGAACCCGAGAGGCGAGGCCAGGCGCCTGCGCGTCGACCAGGCGAGCCGCCTGAGCGTTCCACGCAGGGTCTCCCGGAGCGATGGAAGCGAGGCCCGTCCGAACGAGATCGCTCAGCCACAAATCGAGGGCCTCGACGCCGGCGACCACGCGCGCGAGCCGCTTCTCGGCGCGGCGGCCTTGCTGTTCCGGATCGGGTGGTGCGGCCTCTGCAGCCTTCTCGGCGCGCTGCTTCTTTCGATCTGCCGATTCCGTGCGCTTGGCGAGCCACTCGGTCACCCACTCGGGCGGAGCCGCCGTGGGGACTCGGTCTGGAGACTCGGCCGCCAGGAACAGCAGTCCTAGCGAATGCTTGCACGGAAACTTCCGGCTCGGGCACGAGCACTTCGCGGCCAGGTCATCGAGCGCGACGCGGACCTGGTAGACGGCGCTCCCCTTGCACTCGCCCCAGATAGCGGTGTCGCTCCGGCCAAGCGCGTCCCACAGCCGTAGGGCCGCCGATTTCTTCCCAGCAACCAGTGCGCTGGCATCTGGCGCGAGCGCGGCGATCTGGTCCGAGGAGAGGGGCACGCAGAGCGATTGTAGTCCGGCGGCCGGCCGGTACTTAGTGCTCTTGAGTAGCCATCGAGGCCCCCTCCACCCTCAGCGAAAACGGCACCGCCTATCCGCCGCGCGGCTCTGCACGCATTTCTCGCGGCATCCGAGCGGGGACCTGCGTCGCAAGTAGCCGTCCGCGTCCCCCAAAGCGCAGCCCTTAACGGCGCTTGACCTTCACTTGAAGAGCTCGGCCGAGCGCATGAACGCGGTGGTACCCCCCGCCTTCATGCGCACCTTTTTGCCTTCCCGAACGTCTCGTCGCACGCGCCAGCTCCACCGAGAATCGCTCTCTTACCGCGTCCACGTACTCACTCGAAGGTCAGGAGAGCCCTACTGTTGTGCCTCACGTCGAGCACGATCGAGCCTTTCTTCGATGCTTCGACTGCCCGGACTGATAGAGAGCGCCGTATTGTATTCGTCGATAGCGTCGCCGTATCGCCCGTCGTTGAGCGCGACGTTTCCGAGATTCAGGTGAGCATTCAGCGACCGCGGGAAAATCTCCACGGCTTTACGAAAGTACTCGACGGCCGCTGATCTATTCCCCGACTGGAGCAACAAGAGGCCCAGATTATTGTGAAGCGCTGCAACATTCTTTGCGCGTGCACCGGCGGCGTTAGGCTCTTTCATCAGCGCCGACCGGTAGAGCTCGACCGCCCTCTCTGGTTCCGACTGTTTCACGAAGGCCATTCCGAGCGTGAGCACAGCATTCAGATTGTCCGGATTGAGGGCGAGAGATTTTTCGAGCCAACCGACGCTGTCGTCGAGACGTCCCGAGCGCATGAGCTCATCACCGATACAGAAAGCGCTTATGTAGCTCCTCGGATTGACGCTCATCGTGTACGAGAACAGGGATTCCGTGGAGCGCCATCGCCATGCCTGCTGAAAGCTGAGTGCGGCAAGAGCGGTCAGGTACAGCGCCGCGATTCGGCGAGAGCTGGCCATGCCCCGAAAACGAACGAGAACTCCGGCAAGGATCAGACTCAGCCCAAAAAGCGGAACATACAGGTAGCGGTTCGCTACCGTCGACAGACTCTGGAATCCGAACGGAACGAGACCAAGGACCGGGGCAAGGGAAGCAAGGAATATGCCCCATCCGCAGTAAATCAGAGATCGCCCAGGGACCTGAGCGAGCGCCTTCGGTCGGACGAGTGCATTTATCACCAAGCCGATGCCCGCGACCGCTAGCAAGGAAGAACATGCCAGCCACGCGCTTGATGCCTGCTCGAGGACCAGGCGCGGCGTACGACCGTAATCCACCGCAAGGTGAAAAGGCGCGAGCACTTTGGTCACGTAGAAAACAATCGCGTCGGCCGCGACGACCAGCCTCTGTCCCGGGAGGGGAACAAAGTCGAGCTCGGAGTTGGGCTGCAAGTGCTTGGTCACAATGGCGCAAAACAACAACGGCACGCCATAAAGCGCAGCCAGAAGTACGCTCGACCCGAGCTTCTTTCGAAGGAGGACTCGATCGACCAGAAGCACGATGGCCGGGAAAACGATCGCGGACGGCTTCGACAGAGTCGCCGCGATAAACAGCAGGGCCACGACCACCCGTCGACCCGAACGACAATGCACCCAGAGACCCAGGAGCCCGAACATGGCGGCGAGCTCGCCCTTCAACTCTGAGACCCAGGCAACCGACTCGACCTGCATCGGATGAAGCCCGAATAGCAGCGCAGCGATCAATGCGATCCCGTCGACTGCGTCCCCGGCTTTGGGAGGTGTATCCTTTTCGTCGCCCCGAACCAGGGCTCGAACGAGGAAGAACACGAGCACGACGTTCGCGAGATGGATCCCGAGATTGAAAGCGTGGAATAACCACGCACTCTGCGCAAGGTTACCTGCGAGACTCCCGATCAGCTCGAGAGCCCACCAAACCGAGTAGGTGATTGGAATATAGAGATTCCAGTAGGGCCTAGCCCACACCCCAGCCAGTCCCGAAAGTGACATTCGGCGCAACTGCGGATTCTCGAACAAATGATCGTAGTCATCGAGGCGGATGAACCCGCCAGACAGAACGGGCGACAACGCCAGGATCGTCACGATCAGCAAGATCAGCGTAGGACGAACGGCGGGATGTGTCCCTCCCGGACGAAGCTTTAACTTCCGCGGTGCCGGCACGTGCGTAGTATACGTCCTCAACGAAAATCGAGAGTCAGATCAAGGACGACCAACCACCTCTTCTCAAACGCCTTGACCGCGAGTTGTAGCGAAAAAGTTCGGTGCTACGGTAGCCGCGCAACCCATGGCACCATCACTCCGTTGAACGTCCCATCACCGGCGATGAGCTTTCCGTCAGCCGAGACCGCCGTGGGTTGCCCGAGCGAGAACGAGCCGATGTTGGGCACGCCCGAGAGCGCGCTGGTAATGTCCACCGCACCGGGTGTCCACGCAACCGCGAGGGAGTTGCTTCCGACGACGGCGACCCCCACGATGACGCTGCCGTCCTTGTTCACGCCCAAGGCGGAGGACTGGGTTGCATTCGGCAGATCGGGAAGCAACTCGGATGGGGAGGTGAACGGAGTGCTCCATTCGATGGCAACGTTGTTAGCGTTCGTGCCCACGATGACGGTGCCGTCACCGCTGATGCCGGCAACAGTCGCGTTACCGGGCAGGATAATGCCCGGTTGTTGAGTCTTGTTCCCAGAGGTCGTCCAAGTGATCCCGGTTGAAATGCCGCTCGAGAGGGACGATTGGCTGCCCACGATACGGCCGTCGTCGCTGACTCCGACCGCAACGACAGCTTGGGTGGTTGGGTCCCCCAATAACTCGAAGCCGGCGGTCGACGCTCTCCATACGTACCCCTGGTCCACCCCAGCTTGGGCGTTAAATAGATCTCCCACGATCACAGCGCCGGTGCCGTTAATGCCAGCGGGCCTCGGCGAGGAGAAAGACGAGCCGCTCGGGAGCCCGAGGTTGCTGGAGGTCGTTGATCCCGGTGCCCAGGTCCAGAACGTGCCGGAATTCGACATACCGGCGACCACCATGCCATTCGAGCTGATGACCTCGGCCTGGCCGCTGGTTATATCCCCGGATACAGGTGGAATCACGGTCACGGCCGCGGAACCGATCGTCCAGTAAAACCCGACGGCACCGGAAAAGTCGGAACTCTGCAGGGTGCCGACGATGGCAGTTCCCGCCCCGTTAATTCCGCCGAGCTTTGCGACTTCCGTACCGGGGGCGGCGGGGACAGCGAGGATACCGTACGCGTTCGCGCTCACGCTCACGGGCGAGGGCCCGCTACCTGTCGTCGTCGTGACGGTCAGCGTTCCCGTCACGGGTCCGACGAGCCCGGGCGGCGTGAAACGCACCCGGACACTGCAGGTCGCGTTGTTGCCGGCCAGGGTCGACCCGCACTCGTTTCCCGTGGGTGCGGGCAGCGAAAATCCCGACGAGCCGGTGATTGTCGCCGCGATGCCGCTGGCCGCTGCTGGCCCACTGTTGGACAGGGTGAACAATACGTCCTTGCTGCTTCCTGTGGGCACGTTCCCGAAACACCCGCCGCGGGCGAGAGCGCGAGCGTCGCGCCACCTTGACCGCCCGAGGCCGGAGCTCCGGCCAATCCGGCGGTGCCAGGGCTGGTACCGGCCGCTCCGCTTGACCCTCCAGAACCACCTGATCCGGAGAGGCCGCCCGTCCCAGCGGTTGTCCCGGCCGCGCCCGTGGCGCCGGCAGCGCCTGCGTTCCCGCCGCCGCCTGTCGCATTACCTCCGGCCCCTGATTTTCCTCCCGTGGCGCCCCCGTCGTTCGCCTTGAGCGTTGCGCTCCCGCACGATGCTTCGATGAGGAACACCGCCAGAATCGAGCCGCACCAAAATCCCGACCAACGACTTCTCACCGCTCGTGGCTGTAATCTCCCCGTCTCGCGGCCATCGGAACCGAGATGCGCCGCCGCCACCGCGACCTTCGTCCTCTCTCTTTGCAAGTTCGGAGCCTCCACGATCGACAAAAAGTCGGGCCGACTCTATCACGACGGCTTGGCGGGGCGTGGCACGGTCGCCTCGCATGAGCTGGGGCTCCGCGATCTGCGGACGCGGTTCTCTACACCGTCGAACTCATGGGCTTCTTAGTGGATGCGGCACGCAAGGTGATGGTCGGATCGAAGGCTACTATGGTCTTTAGGCAACATGGCCACCCCGGTAGAGCCATCGTCCAATCCCGCCACCGGTCGAATGCGCCAACACGGCGCTCCGGATACGGTCGACAGCCGCCTGCTGGCGCCTGACGTCAGCACCGATGTCGACCAGGGCGCGTGCGGTCGCACCTACCCGCACGGCGGCTTCGAGCGCGTACCACGGCCGCGCCTGCAACAATTCGTCGGACGTAGCTATACGGTCGAGAGCCGCGACGAGTGTCCAGGGAGCCCCGTAGAGGAGCCGACCGGAAGCGCGTGCAGTCAACTCCTCGCCGAGGATCGTTCTCCTGGCGCGTTCCTTAATGTCGTCCTCGACGGACTTCGCCTCGAAGATAGCTTTGACGTGGGAGGAGCTACCGAGATGCGCCGCAGCGAGAACAGCGACGGGCGCCAGTTCCGCGCTCCGCTCCGCGAGGTCGAGCAGCCTGACGACGTCCTCGGGCCCGCCGGCGACCGCAAGCGTATCGACGGAGAACCGATGTGTCAGTCCGCCTGCGTCGAGGGCCCGCCTAAGCTCCTGAATGGCACGGTTCGACCCGAGCGACGCCGCCGCGTACAACACCGCGGACCGCAGACGATCGCTAGTGGTCTTGTCTATCCATCCCACAATCTCATGCCGCTCGTCTGCGGAGCCTCCCAACCACGGAAGCAGCGTGGCGGCGCGGATCGCGACCTCCTCATTGGGATCGGCGAGCATCGGGATCAATTGCCTCGCTGATAGATGTCCGCGTTCGGCAAGTGCAGTGAGAATCGTGACGCGCAGGGCAGCAGTCGTCCCAGGTGTCGTCGCCTCCAGGCGTTCGAGATCGGCATCGCTGGCCGAGAGCCGTACCGAAAGGAACGAGCCCTCAGACGGTGTTGCTTCCGACGCCCGAGCGGCCACGAATGCGAGCGCCTCATCGGCTGCTCCGGTATGAAACAACCCCGTCAGCGCCGCGAACCTGCCGTCCTCGTCTTCCGCGCGCGTGAGCTCGGCTCTCGCCTCCTCACGGCCGTCGCTCCCGATCCATTCGATCGCTTGGATCGCGCGCGTGATCAGATCATCGACGGACCGGTACTCCTGCCAACAGGCGAGCGGGTTCCGGAGCAGCGACTGACGCCGAAAATGGAGCCGCGCCAACTTGGACAGAATCGCGACCATGTTGGTGGTCGCACTATTGGGGTCGGCGAACGAGCGTAGGGGGACTGCTCGGGGAGCTGGCCTCGGTCGAAGGGGACGCGGTTCAGCCGGCCGGACGCGATCAGGGGCAGAGCCGACGCTTTGGGCAGTGCCGTGCATCAGGGACGCGGGCATGGGAGCCGCATCGTGTGAAGCGGGGGCGACGGGAGCCGTGGCCGAGCCTGCTTCCTCGGGTACCAGGCTTGCGAGCTCCGTCATCACTGTCGTCAGAGCTGGCAACGCCGTGGCGTCGAAGGTGTCTCGTCCGGCCGAGAGCGCCAGCGCGAGCGCGCTTTCCGCGTGTGCCCGCGCCCGGGTCAGCCGGCGAACGTTAGGAGGCGTGATCCAAAACGCCTGCAAGACGTTCGAGTAGATCGGATTGAGTTCCTTCAACAAGCCGGGAGAGAACTCCGTCTGACGACACAGGGTCGCTAAAAGGTTTTCCAGGGAAGCGGGTGCCGGGCTCAGCGGAAAGCCTTCTCAGAGCGGCGGCCCGCGCGACCGGTGTCTATCCGAGCGAGGAACGATGATGCCAGCGCCAGAATCGGCGCAGACGCTTCCGACAGCGATGGCGATTGTCCAGGTTCGAGCGCCAGAAGCAACAACGCGGGCCCGAAAGCGTCGATTCCTCCAGCGCGTCCCTCATGCACGAAACGTCTGATGGCTCCCAGAAACCCGGCACGGTTCCAGCGTGCCGCCTGGACAATCGCGGCGACACGGGTGACCGATCGAGCAGCATCTCGCTGACGCTTCGGCTGGGCCATCGTTCGCTCAGCCAGAGCGTTCAGATCCTCGAGGTGGAAGCGGACCATCTCGTACGTGAATTGCTCCTCCTCGGCACGAGGAAGGATTCGTCGTTCGTAGAGACGGTCGATTTTCCTCGATGTCATCGGGACCAACATAAGATATTCCAGGTATCCTGCCGCCATGAAGCGAAGCGCGCCACAGACCCCCAGCCATCGAGCAGCCAAAGACACGGACGCCACACGGATCTTCGTTGCCGGAACGGTCGTCAGGCTCACCCGTGATGGCACGGCGGTCCTCCACCTCCGCGATCGCCGCGAGGTTCCTTGTCGATGTTCGAGCCTCGTCGACACAGGGTGGCTGCGCACGGCTCTCGCGATCGCTCCGGTGGAAGCCGAAGGCACGATCGACGCCAACGGTGAAGGTGGATCGATCTGGTGTCTCTTCCCCGGACCCGAGCATGCGAACGTCGTCGTTCCCACGTTG
The DNA here is from genome assembly GCA_963819375.1 of uncultured Pseudomonadota bacterium. Classification (GTDB taxonomy): domain Bacteria; phylum Myxococcota_A; class Polyangia; order Fen-1088; family Fen-1088; genus JADGRB01. The sequence continues at coordinate 31,658 of CAWFVU010000006.1, forward strand.
AACCTGGTGGCCGGGGAACGGATATCTCTGCGCTGCGGCAAGAGCTCGGTGACACTGGAGAAGGACGGATCGCTCGATTCGCGTGGTCGCGACGTGATGACCCGAGGCTCACGCTCGACCCGCATTTCAGGCGGGATCGTGCGAATCAACTGACGTGGGCCTCGCCGTCAACCTGACACCACACGCGGTGGCCGAGTTGCCGGCACGAGACCGCGACGGCGCTCCGCTGTACGTCGTGATCGTGAAGGCGACGTTTAGCTTCGCCGATCCCAGGGCGTTGACGCCGATCGAGCCCGTGCCAATCGTTAAGGTCGATCAGTATGCTGACGATCCAGCTACATCTGGAGTCCTCTGTCCCGGGGACATCGCGATGCCGAAGAAGCGAATCGACGTGGTGTTGGCCGGGTCGTTCAGATTTCCCACGCCGATCGAGGAGACGCTCGTTCGACTTGAGGTGGGTCAGCGCGTGAACAAGGAGATGCGGGTCTTCGGCGATCGGTTCTGGCTGCCCGGCCTGACGGATTCGCTAGCGGCTTCGCGCCCACGTCCGATGACGGAGCTTCCGATCGCCTGGGAGCGATCAAGCGGGGGCGCCGCCGCGGACCAGAGCAAGCCAGCCGATCGACGCAATCCTGCAGGGCGCCCAGGTGGCCTCGCGGCCCGCGATCTGAAAGCTAAACCGCTCCCAAACTTTGAGAGCCTCAAAGAGCCGATCACCTCTTGGAAATCCCGCCCAGCTCCGCAGGGGTTTGGCGCGATCGCGCCTCACTGGGCTCCGCGCGCTGAGTTGGCGGGAACCTACGATGACCGCTGGCGCGAGCGGCGGGCGCCCCTACTGCCCAAGGATTTTGACCCGGCCTTCCTGAATGTCGCACCGCTGGATCAGCAACTGCCGGCCTACGTCCCTGGCGAGCAAGTACGATTGACTGGGATGACGCGGCTGCGCCGGATTGCCTTCGCGCTGCCGGAGTTCTCGATTCCGATCATGTTCATCACGCGTGACGTGATCGAAAACGCCACTGCGCGCGTCGATACGATAATCATCGAGCCAGCGGCTGAGAGGTTTTCACTTATCGCGCGCGCTGCCTGCTCCCCGCGTCCGAATGCCGTCGCAATCCGAGAGATCTTTGTCGGGCAACTGACGCCCGGTCGTCGGCGGGCGCTGGCGCTTGGCAAGGCATACGTCGATCTGAGACCCAAGCCGAAGAAGTGACGCATGAGATCGATCCACGTCACCGGGCTTGGCACATTCACATCCGTGGGCGTTAACGTGCCCCAGACGATGGGATCGATTCTGTCGCGGCTCCAATGGTTTGACGATCTCGATCTGCTGGACGCGACAGGCGAACCCGTGACGGGGGCTCGTGTCCGCCTTCGAGGCACAAAAGATCCGGCGGAGCGGTACGTCGGCATGGGATCCCTGGCTCTTGCCGAGTGCTGCGGTGTCGGGTCGGACCGCCGATCATCTCGGGAACAGTCGCCCCTGTTTCTGGCGACCTCCCCAGGGCGGGATCTCCCCTGTTCCCCGACGGAGTTGCTCGATCGTCTTGTCGCCAGCCTGGACGAGGAAGGTGGCGGCACAATCTCTCGACGTGGCAGTCGCGTGTTCGCTGAAGGACGGCTCGGCGCGATCCGCGCTCTGTTTGCCGCGGTGAATGCTCTGCGATCGAGCGAGTTCGAGGCCTGCTATGTGGGCGGCGTCGACTCGCTGCTCGATCCGGTACTGCTCCATGAGCTATTGGCTGACGGGCGTCTGCACGACAAAGCCGGTTCCGACGGGTTTACGCCAGGGGAGGGAGCGGCATTCGTGAAGCTCGAGATGAGCTCAAGCAGTCAGCAAGGGGGGATGCTTCTAGGCGCCAGCCTCGCGGAAGATGAAGAAACACCGGGTCTGGCCCTCGCAAACGCAGCGACCGGAGCCCTCCGGGCGGCCAGAGTGGGCGCCTCCCAGCTCACGGCGATCGTTCACGACGGGACGGGTGAGTCGACGGTAGCGGAAGAACGCGCGATGGCGCTGACGCGACTGGGGTTCACGGGACCACCGCCGGATGGGTTCGCGACCTGGGCGCCGTCCTTCTCGATCGGCGAGACGGGTGCGGCTGCTGCGCCCCTTTGCGTGGCCATGACGACCTTCTTCCTCCGCGCTGGCGTCTTCCAGGGGCCCGTGCTCAACTGGTTCAAGGCAGAGGGCCCGATGCGCGCGGCAATCGTGATGGGCACGCGTAGCCCGGTCGAGGGACGTCGTGGGTGATACGGTCTTCGTGAACGGTCGGGCGGTCGTGCACAAGGGGAGCGCGGGCCAATCGATCGCGTTCCCTGACGTGTGCCTCTGCCCGCCGACGCCGCCGGCCGGCCCGATTCCGACGCCGCTGCCGAACACGGTGATGGCCGCCGATATGGACGGCGGCGCGAGCTCGGTGGTGACCGAGGGGAACCCGATCGGGAAGCAATCCTCGTTCTTCAAAAAGTCGACGGGAAACGAGCCGTCGCGACCGACCGGAGGCGGCGTGGTCACGGCGGGGGTCCAGGGGAAGGCCTACTTCCAGAGCTACTCGCCCGACGTGATGATCGAGGGAGAGCCCGCAGTCCGACACCTCGACCTCTTGACCCACAACCACACCGGGCAAATGCCGGGGAACACGCCTCCCGTCCCCTGGCTGTCGATGCAAGCGCTCCCTCCTCAACCGCCTCCGCCCCTGCAGCGGGATCAGACCGACTCGCCCGACATGAGCCTGACCCTGAAGACGACAACCGGGGAGTTAGCCGATGACTCCTACGGCGCCGACGTGCTGCAGGCGGGTGCGACCGATCCCAAAGCGACCAAGTTCTCGCAAAGCAAGCTCCAGATTAAGAAGCCGCAAGGCCCCGCGGTCGTCGCCTTCCGGGAGCTGCGCCTAGCCTTCTGGAGCTCCCCGATGGCACCGTCTGGCGACGACGTCGAGATGGCCGTGCTGACGACGGGATTCCCCGACGGGACCTCCGGGCGATTCGAGGTGCGGACGGCCGGAACCAACGAGGCCGACCCGCCTCTGACGAAGGTCGATTTCTCGATCTCCGAGAACCGCGCGCGCGCGACCTGGAAGTACGACCAGCCGGTCCGTGGCCCGGCCACGGTCACCGCGACGTTCCTGGCAATAGTCGACGACAAGTGGGCGCAGTCCGGATCGCTCTACCTGAGGCCCTACCCACTTAGCGACATCCGGGGCGTCAAACAGCTGCTGCGCGCGATCGGGTACGACGCCGGCCCGATCGACGAGAGCGAGGGCGGGCCCCTCGAGAGCGCGCTTCGTACCTTCCAGATGGACTACGCGCCGCTCGAGCAGACGGGCAAGCTCGACGACCGAACGCGCGCGACGCTGGCGTCGATTGCCGTCCGGGGGTTCTGAGAATGGGGAACGCGACGCTCACGCCCGGTGCCGACTACCAGTGGATCTACTCGTACGCCTACGAGGCTAAGTGGCAGTTTCGAGGCGCGACCGCCAGCACCGACCCCAACGCCGCCGAATTCGGCCCCCCACCGTGGAGCCTACGCCAAGGCGTGCTGCGCGCTGTGGAAACGAAAGACTCGTATGACCCCAGCCGTGGCCGGTACGCCAAGCCCGTCGTCTACCTTCCTGTCAAGCGCCGGAAGGGTGAGGACCAGCACCCGACGTTGATCCTCTCGATCAAGCTGTATGGCCATCAGCAGACCGGGAACCAGAAAGTGAAGGTCTGGGCTGGGACCTCGGTCGACGTCGACGTGGTCAATGTGATGCCGCGCCCGCCGGGCGCGGCGGAGCCCAAGGTGACCCTCCACGGCAAGCTCGATGCCAACCTCTCCTGCACGATTGAGGTCCCAGCTTCGAAGGTGAAGGAGTGGCTGAAGACGGACGGCTCGACGCTCAAGGCGCTGGTCAACGAGAACCTGCTCGACTTTCGTTTCACGCTCAACGGCGTGAGCGACGGCGGCCAACCAGTCAAGGGACAGTCGCAGAACCGCGTCTTTCTCTACTGCAGGAAGACCGTCGTCTTCCTGCCCGGACTTTTCGGCAGCCAGCTGCAGATCAAGATGTCCGACGGACGGGTGCTTGGGTATCCGATGTTCTATAAGTCCGGCCACTTCGAGTGGTCAAAATGGTGGGTCCCCGAGCAGGAACAGTTCGCGGGAATTCTGGAGTGCGACGAAAACGGCGTTCCCCTGTTTTCGTTTCCGAATGTCTCGTTGCTGATGTGCCACAACTTTTCCCACCTTCCGGACCTCCCGCTCCTCCCCCAAGACGTCATCGATCCTTTCGCCGCCTGCCGCGCGGCGCGAATGGCGATCCTTCCTCATCTTCCGCCACAGTTCCTGCTCTACACCCTCATCATTTATCCCTACGATTGGCGGGCAGATCTGACCGACGCGGCGGCCCGGCTCAACCAGCACTTGCTGGATCTGCAAACCAAGCAGCTCACGCCGGCACCCGACACGGATGATCAAGTGGCCGTCATGGGCCACAGCACGGGCGGCGTGGTCATTAGGCGGGCACTGGGACCGATTGCCGATAGCGACTGCATCGATCCGACGGTCAAGACCGGCAACCATCCGGCCGCGGACAGTCTGATCAGCTTCGCGTTCTTCCTGAGCGTCCCCTTCAACGGTGCGCCCAAGGCCCTCCCAGTGCTGATGACCGGCCGCACGGAGCCGCACGGCGAAAGAATGATCCCGTTCCTGGTCCCCGAGACGCTGTTCGCCATCTCTCTGGTGATGCCGATCGTCTACCACCTCGCGACGACTCCGGACTACGGTTACCGGCCGGCCAGCAGTCCGAATCGCCCGCCCGGTGCACCACGCGATCACGAGGGCGACAAGGCTGCTTTCGTGAGCGACGCGCTGGACGCCGGGCTCATGCCGCGCCCGTGGTTCGTCAAGGCTTCTGTGAGCGATCCCGATCTGCGGCGCCGGCTGGCCCTGGGCGCCGACGAGTGGCACAACCTCGTGCGCGAGCTTGCGGAGCGAACGAACGGTCGGTCGCTGGTCCAGGCGACGAACAGTTCGTGGGCAGTCACGGACTGGTTTACCAATGAGATCCAGCGCCGGGGCCTGCAGTATCAGTACGACGCCCGGACATTGGGCGGCTGGAACGCCACGCTGGCCACTCGCGCGAGAGACTTTCACAGGAAGTCAACCAGCGCGATCACCGGGGTATGGAAGCAGAGGTCTGCGATCTTCTTCGGCATCGCGGGTATCACGCTTCGCGACAATTGCGCCACGTTTCGGCAGATCAATCTGTCAAAGGGCAACGACATCCAGCACAGCGGCGGCGTGCTCGGTGTGCTCAAGGACAAGGGCGTAACTGTCGCGAACCTCCCGAGCCTCTCGAGCTCGCAATTTAGCCAGCAGGACTGGAAGAGTAGGGACAGGACGGCGCATTTCTTCGGCGGCATCGAGACCTTCTCCCAGTGGAACGAGAAGGGCAACCAGGTCACCCAGACGCCTTGGACGCTCGAATGGGTGACGCAGGCATCAGCCGGCGACGGCACCGTCCCTTCCGACAGTCAGCTGGCCGAAGCGAACAACGTCGCGAAGCTCATCCCGATCGCCGATTACGAGAACTCACCCAAGCACATGGAGACGACGAAGGCCGCTCATGTCTGGGAATCGCTCGTCTTGGCGATGCACCGGGGCTTCGCTGCTGTCAAAGACGGGGCGGGTAACAATAGCGCCGCGAATCAACAGAGCGCCGCTCTGAAACAACTCAAGCAGCCCCTCGAGGACGATTCTAGATTCGCCAAGGACAATGGCTGACGACTATGTGGAGGGTTCGTCCCAGCTTTACCCACCTCCTGATCATCGGGAACCTCGCGCTTTTCGTCTTTCTGTTCGTCCAAATCCCCAGGACGACCAGTGTGCTTTTTGTGTTCGCACCTCGGGTCCCGGCCGGCCTCTGCACGGGTCCGGTTTCCGCGGGGACGGAACCTCGACGAGAGCTAACGGTTCGGGTGATGGGTAACCCCCTCGACGGAGGCTCCCGGTACAACCTGTTTGACGGCCGAACGATTCGGATGGCTCCTGCGGTGGTCCTACCGGAAGGCCTCTGGATGCAGGTGTCAGATCCGCTGCTGTCGCTCGGCGCGCAGCGCATTGATGCGGCCGGCGTCGATTGTCCTGGTCTCTCCGTGAACTTCGGGATCACCACGCCCGAAGATCTCAATCACTCACAGTCGCTCCCACGACACCCACAACGACAGTGCGTTCACCCGTGGTGAGCCAATCAAACTCAAAATCGACGGGCTGGCTTTCGCGGGGAAGGAGCAGAAAATCACCGTCGACACCACACCTGTGTGGTTCTTGATCCCTGACTCTTCTTGGGATGCGTTCGTGGACGACAGATGCGGGATCAGTTATTCGGGCTTCGGAGGTCGGACCCGGTTGTTCGGCGGCAGCCAGCCTCCTCGCGAAGGCGTCGATCTTTCGTACGCGATAGAGGACGAGCTCACAGGCACTCCGCTGCCGTCCGATATCGCGGTGACGGTAATCGCCCGGGCGGTGGACTACATCGCAGTTCATGGGCTCGCTTCTGCTTGCAAGAAGTCGATCGGGAGGATGGATGCGGCCTGTTTCCGCGAGCTCAACGCTCTCCCCGCTGGACGCTGCGGGGAGGTTTGGCCGGTCACGGTCGACAAGGGCAGGTCGGTCATCCACGTATCGCGAGCGGCCGGTTCGCCGCCCGCTTGCGACCTCGTTCTCAGCGTCGTTCCTGCGCACGGGGATGGTCCGATTCACGTGGCCTTCCTCGAGCTCTGGGACAGTCCTCGCGAGGCACCTTGAGCGCCGAACAAGAACCCGAGCCGCCGACCCCGTCGTCCCTCAGCCCGGTTCTGGTGGTCCTGGGGATTGGTCTCGTGGCGGCGATCATTATCGGCTTCTGGTTGAACGCGCGGTTGGTTCATGGATTCGGGCCGTTGATCGCCATTTGGGCGTACGCCATCTTCGCGACCATCTTCGTGTGGCTCGATCGGAGCTCAACTAAAAAATTGGCAGTGGGTCCGCCCATCGATGAGGTCACGATGCGCGGCTTCCTCGGCCGCACGGCGGCACACGCAGCCTTGTCGACCCCGCTCACGGGAACCGCAATCCTGCTGATGCTCAGCCAGATTGATGATTGGCTGTTTCCAGGCCTCCTCGTCCTCGGCTTGGGACTCGGCCTCACCGTGATGTTCGTCGTCGGTCTGGTGGGCTGCGCACGCGCCCGTCGGCGGGTGCTGATCTCCCCGAATTCTCGGCGAGGATGACCTCCATCCGTCGAAACGCGCACGGGACAGGCGCCACTCCACCACCACACACCAAGCGGCGAGTTGTGGCCTGTTTGGCTCATTTCGCGGTGTTGAGCGGGTGCGGGCGGAAGGGATCCGCCCCGGATCGAGGTTCGCAATGACGACGTGACGAAGCCGCTCGTGCTCCACGGTTCCTTCGCGGCCCGGGAAGAGTCACCTACCCCACCCAGGTCCAGGTGTCGCCGAGCCCGTAGCGCCGCTCGACGGCCGCGAGCATTCCAATCTATCTCCTTCGACGCTTGACCTTAACCGCCGGCCGCGTCGCCCAATAGTCCGCGTGCGCCGCCTCGTCGTTCATCGCCTTCGCGAGACAGTGCGCTTCGCATCGACCGCACCGCCGACACTCGGAGACCTTCTTGCAGTTCTCCCGGCACATGTGCGGACTGGTCGAAATTCTAGGATCGCGACGCGGCGCCAGCGGCTCCGCGCTCGGGCTCGGCGTCGGGTCCGCTTCCGCCCGCGGTCGATTCGGTCGCACGCCGGAGCGGCGATCTCAGTTCCGCCGAGCGCTCCGGTCGGCCCTTCAGGCAGTCCCAACACGTCGTCGACGTCCACAGCGCCGTGAAGGTGTCGGCGTTCCGCGCCTTCCCGCAGACGGTCGCGCGGATCTTGTGGACCGGACGGTTTGACACGATAGGGGAACATATGTTCAGCTATCGTCCAGATCAAGGGATTGCTCATGACGATGGCGCTACCTCCCTACTCGGATCGCTTGCTGGGCTACGTCGACATCCTCGGATGGTCAAAGATCGTCCGTGACGAGACGCGAGCGGCAGAAGTCCCGATGGCGATGTTGGAGGTCCAGGCTGAAAAGGATACCTGGGAGATCGCTAACGCCCTCGTGCGCGCCGACTACGCCGTGCAGATGTCCGAGTTCTCGGATTGCGTTGCTTTTTCGTGTGACGTTCGTTCTCCCGAGGCGCGATCTCAGCTTCTGAGCCGAGTCTGCCGCCTATACGTGCTCTGGCTCCAACGGGGATTCCTGTGCCGTGGCGCGATCCTAGTAGGGCCTTTGGTACACATAGACAACGTGATTTTCGGTCCCGCTTTAGTCGACGCGCACGACATCGAGAAGCGTGCAGCGATCTACCCGCGTGTTGTCGTGCGTGAAGACGATCTGAAGCGCCTCGACTATGAACCTGAGAAGGACGCCCACGAGATCTTGCGTATGGAGGACGACTTGCCGTTCCTAAATCCGCTCCTTGGTTGGTTCCCTCCGGGCCACGCGTCTGGAAACGTCGCCATTCAGGGAACGATCCGCACCGAATACGGGAGGTGGCGGACTCGCCTCGCGGAAATGAAGTTGGCGCCTAACCCGGACAACGACCACGTGAGAGTGATCGCGAAGTACGAATGGCTTCTTCGCTACATGAAGAAGGCCGCTCAGATGACGGGGCTGACGCTCGTCGACTAGGGGCGCTGTTCTAAGAAATCCCGACCCGTCTCAGGATCCAACCCCACATCTTCCAGAACCCTAGCGCAGCCGTCCCGCCCGCGAGCGCGAAGCACAGACCCCGTTGGTGCGGTAGAGCGAGCTGGCTTGCGACGTCGGCCACGACGAGGGCCAGGGGTGAACGTGAACGACGCCCGCGCTCCGAAGGCGGTGAGACGTAGGGCCATCTGGAAGCGCGGCGTGGTGTCGAGCGGCACTTATAAAAGACTACCCTGCGGATCCCCAGCGGTCCGCGTGACGGGCACCACGCACGCCGGATCGTCATCGTCTAGCGCGCCGGTCGCTCGGCGCGCTCGTCGGCGATGGGTGCGCTACGCCGCGGCGGCGACCGGCGGCTTGACGGCCGCGATCGGTTTGGGTGCTGCCTTTTTCGTCCGTCGCTTCGTGGCTTTCGCCGGCTTCGCGGCCTTCTTCGCCGGCTTGATGCCGAGCTTCTTCGCCCGCCGCGCCTCGCGGTACTTCTTGATCTTCGCCTTCGCCACGTTCTTGTGGTCCGCGCATACCATGCCGAAGACTGGCGCCGCGGGATTCTTGCAGCCCGGTACCGGGCAGAACTGTTTCGGCGGCTTCTTCCGAGCCCTCTTGCCGATCGCGAGCGGCGCGGGCTTCGCGGGGCGACCGGGACGCCGTACACCGAGCGCGCTTTCGACCACCGCGCGGGCTCGGTCGAGGGCCTGGCTCTCCACGAGCGCGGTCAGTTGGTCGGTGAAGTTCTCAACGAGGGATCGAATGTCCGACATGGGCGCGGATGTTACCCCGCCTCGTCAATATCGCGGTGTTTTCTTCCTCACCTTGACGGCTACGTCGCGTACCGGGCCAACTCCGGTCCGGCGGGACTCGATCGCGCTCAGGTGAGTCCGAGGTCCGCGAGTACCTTGGCGACGAAGCTCGCAGCGGACCGTTCGTCATCGCGCTCGGTGAGCTCCACATCGATCCGCGAGTTGAAGACTTGCGGCGAGATGACCCAGCCCACGCGGAGCTTCTGGGCACGGCGCTCCATCTCCGCCGCGAGCTTGTAGACGCAGACCGCGAGCTCGCGATAGCGGTCGTACTGGTCTTTGGAGTTTCTCGCGCGGACGGTGATCCGGAAGCTGCCGGCTTCTGTTCGTCCGACCTGCGCGTAGAACGGGTTGCTTCGCTTTGCCATGATGTCCTCCCTTCCTCTTCACCAGTCGATTCATCGCTCCGGCGCCGCCGCACATCGAGTCGTTTCTCCGCGCTACTCAGAAGCCGATCTCGAGCTGCTCGCGGGCCGCGGCGAGGCGGCGCCGAGCCATCTCGGCGTACTCGGGGTTCATCTCCCAGCCGGCAAACCGGCGCCCTTGCCGCAGGGCCGCGACGCCCGTGGTACCCGAGCCGGCGAACGGGTCGACGATCAGCTCCCCGCGATCCGAGAACAGCCGCACCAACTTCTCCATGAGCGCGAGAGGCTTCTGCGTCTGGTGGCCGGTTCGCGGGTCGCCGCTCTTGTTCACGATGAACACGCCGTGCGAGCCGCCGCCGTTCCAGCGACTGCGCCCAGGCGCGTGGCACACGACGATCGACTCGTAGCCAATGCCCGGTCGGTCACCCGAGTACTGAGGCTTGCCGTCGGGCTTGATCCACTGGCAGGTGCGCTTGTAGACAGCGCCGCCCGCCTCGAGCGCCGCGCGCCATTTCATCGCGGCCTCGACCTGACAGAACACCAGGATCCAGCGCCGAGCGAGACGCGCCATCTGCTGCGCCGACTCGGTACGCAGCGCTTCGGTGATCGGAGGAAACGTCAGCGGCTCGACCTCGAGCTTGCCGCCTGCCCGAGCAACGAGCCGGTGGCGCGTATGAGCACTCCGCCTCGTAGGGCGGGTCGGTGATCACGACGTCCACCGAGGTATCCGGGAGCCGCGCAAGCCCCGTCAGGCATTCTTCCTGATGGAGGACCCAGGGAGCTTGCTGCTCCGTGCCCGTCCCGCCGATCCGCGGGTTCGCCGCCTTTGACATCCACCACGCAAAGGCGGAACCGGACGTCGTTTTGTGACGGACGCCGAGCGCGCGCATTCTCGCATCCGCAAGCGCGCATCTGTTCGATCAGCTCTGGCCAGGCGATGAGCCCGGGCGAACTACGATTGGACGCCCTGCCCGCCAGCCAGGTACTCCGCCAGGTCCTTCGGCCGCACCCGGATCGAATTGACCACCCGCAGGTGGGGTAGCTCGCCGCTCTCGCAGAGGCGGTACACGGTGGCGTTGCAAACGCCGAGCTGCTCGGCGACCTCGGCCACCCGAAGCAGGCGCCCACGCCCGCCATAGAGCACCGCCAGATCGAGCGTCGTGGGCGTCGTGGCCACGCGTGGCGCCGCTCCCGGGACCAGCCAGGGTGCGGGCGGGCCCGCCCACCCGGGTCCGTCGACCCCACCCTTTTCGGCTCCGACCCGCCCCGATTCGGGTACCAAATCGGGTACCAAAATCCTTGGTATTTTCTGCGAACGGCTGGGATGGCAGGACTCGGGCGCCCTCCCGACCTGTAATGGTTGCGCACCCTTGCGAACCATTCCGTCGGTCTGCGATGGCCCCGAAGCCGTTTCGGGACCGAAAGGTCGGAGGTTCAAATCCTCTCGCCCCGACAACTCACAATCCGCGAAATCGTTTTCCACCGGTTCGCCCTCGAAAGGCTCCGGACGGGTTCTCCTTCTCAGCGAGCCGCGGTCGATCCGCCCGGAAGGACGCGCGCCGGGACACCGACGGCCACCGCACCCGCCGGAACGTCGTCACACACCACAGCGTTCGCGCCGATTTGGGCACCGTCGCCCACGTGAATCGCCCCCAATAACTTCGCCCCTGCGCCGACCGACACTCGGTTGCCCAGGCGGGGGGCGTCGAGCGGTCGACTGGATCGGCGGTTTCCGATCGTGACGTCCTGCCGAATGATGCAGTCGTCGCCGATCTCGGCGTCGCCGTGGATCACGATCCCGCTCTGATGCTCGATGATGACCCGGCGACCCACGCGCGCCGAGTACGGCAGCTCGATACCGTAGAAATTTCGAACGGCGCGAAAGAGCGCGCGGTAAAGCACGCTGAATGGAGCCCTGAGCACCTTCGGGCCAATCCCCATCCGCCAGTTGCCGAACCGATAGACCGCCATTGCCTGGAAGCCGGGACGCGTGACGTCACGATCGTGTGCCACCCAATCTTCGACGATCTGACTCATCAGATTAGGCTGCATGCCAGCTCCACTCCTCATGTCGAACTCATAGCATGACTGAACACGAATCTTGAGGTCCACCTCAATCACGCGTTGAGACGCGGCGTCGAGGAAAGGAACTTGTGACTGCTCCCGTCAGTCACAACCGGGCGTAGCTCCGTTGCAATGACGCTCAACCGCTCAATTCGTCTTGTATTCGATGATTGTAGGCCGTCGCCCCATCAGGCCACGGAAATGATACGTCAGAACCCCCACTGCCTCCGGCAGCTTGGCTGCGGTACAGGATGTTCCCCACAGCGCGCTCTCCCGCACCGTGAATCCTCGGCGGCGGGTGTCTCGGAACGTCCGCAGCGCTTTGACCGGGTAGATGCCGAAAAGCCCGAGGGAGAGCCCCATCGTGGGAACGGCCAGGGCCACAGCGGTCGTGGGCACCACCATCCCCCAGACGACCACGCGGCGGATCTCGGTGGCGAAGTACCGCTCCGGTGCAGCGCCGTGCTTGTCGAACACCTGCGCGTAGGCGTGGCCACAGCGCTTGGCGCGTTGCCACCACTGTCCGAGCCTGCTCATCGCTGCGTCGTGGATGGTTGAAGTCACATTGAGCCGAAAGATGCGGCCGCCTTTTTTCCGCAATCGCGCTCCGAGCTCGTCGTCCTCCGCGGCGATCACCGAATCGTCATACCCGCCGACGGCCACAAGCGCGTCGACCCGCAAAAGGACGTCACCGCCGAAGCTACGCGCTTCTCCAATGGGACCGTTGCGCCATTCGACGTCGCACAGAGCGTTGTAGGGTGTTCGGTCGGGCCATCGCTCCCGGCGCACGCCACACACACCGACAACATCTGGGACCGCGGCCATCGACTCCGCTGCTGCCGCCGGAAAGCCATCGACGATTCCGCAGTCCCCGTCGACGAAAAGGATGGCCTTCAAATCCGGTTCCAGCCGAAGGAGCTGTTGCCAGCCGGCGTTTCGCGCTCGGGCCGCCGTGAAGGGCACCGACAGATCCAAGTTCAGGACCTCCACGCCCCTGGCATGTGCGGCGTGGACGCTGTCGTCCGTCGATCCCGAATCGACGTAGACCGAACGCCTCACTCCATCAGGGATCGATGCCAGACAGCGAACCAGACGCTCCCCCTCATTCCTGCCGATGATGACGACGCCGATGTCGCGAAGTGACTGCGCCCCCCGCCGGGGCTCGAGCTCCCCGGGCGTCCCGGACAGCGCGTCTTCGCGGAACGCGTCTCCGCCCCCTGGTTCCACATCGGTCCGAAACCGCCGGCACACATTGTTGAAACCGACTGCCGCATCCCTGCCCATGACTTCTCGAATGCTCCTGTCGTGACTGTGCGCCCGAGAGGGCCAAGGTGCGATTTCCGATCTCAGTGAAGTTGGTAAACATCTGAACGACGGTCGCAAACTCGCAAGACCAGCGACGTCGCTCGAGCAAGCGACGTCACGCGGTCGTCTTCCGCCGTCGACCCGACGTGAAGCCGCTCAGGTCATCGGTTCGGATTGCGATTCGATTCGATTCGATTCGATTCGCGCGGGCTCGATGGATCGAGACCTAACCTCCGACCAGTCGGGTGCCACTACAGAGTTGTGAGAGACGCCCTGACCGCCGCCGAGCCCGCCGAAGACAAGAGTCCGCGCCGAACGCAACGCGTCGACCTCGAGATTCCCGTTCGGCTACGAAGCCGTGCGGGCTCCGGGCCGGGGTTGGTGAAGAACGTGGGCGCGGGCGGTCTCTTCGTGTCGACCGCCCGCCTGCTTGCCGTGGGTGACTGGGTGGTCGTGAGCGTGACGATTCCGGGCGCCACCGAGCCGGTCGAGATCCTGGGCGAGGTTCGTTGGTCGCGCCCGTTCCAGGACCTGGCTGACGTCCCGAGCGGATTGGGACTTCGGTTCGTGGAGACGCCCGTGCGCGCGGCGGTGCTGGCGATGGAGCTCCAACGGATTGGAGAGACAAGCACCTGACCGCGACTCCGTCGACCGCCCGCCAGGAGACAGCGGCCGGGCGACCTACTTGGCGAGGCGCTGGGGCAGCCTGAGGGCCGACGCGGCGTGCGCCGGCGCGGGCGCACGCCGTTCGGTCACCACCCGCGCCCGCCGGGCGTGCGCGCGGTGTGGCAGCCCCTCGGACTTTCGGATCGCCCGGCGCAGCGCGACCTCGTCGCGGTCAGGAAGGGAGAAGTCGATGTGACGGGTGAGGCGCTTCCAGCTCGCCTTGGCCTGCGCCATGTAGGTGGGTTGGACGAAGTCGTAGCTCTGGAAGTCGGGCCTCGCGGTGAAGATTTCTCGCAGGTCCGTCGCGCCCGCGTCGTACTGGTTGAGGGGCGGGATTCCGAAGATGAGGTCGACGGTCTTGAAGATCGACGCCAGGCTGATGTGCTCCTTCGTCACGTGTTCGCGCTTCACCCAGGGGGAGATGGCCAGGAACAGCGAGCGGAAGCCGTCGACGTGGTCGAGACCGTTCTGGGTGTCGTCCTCGACCACGAAGATGACGGTGTCCTTCCAGCAGGGGCTCTTCGAGATGAGGTCGACGGTCATCCCCAGCGCGGCGTCGTTGTCCTGCACGAATCGGGTGAAGTCCCAGGCCGGGCCGCTGGGATGGATGTCGTTGGCGCCTCCCCCGTGATCGTTGGGGTAATAGAGGTCGACGTAGCTCGGCAGCTTGCAGACGCCGGCGTGTCGATCCACGTAGTGCGACTCGAACACCTGCTTGAAGCGGCCGAAGCGATTGAACCGATCGGGCTGCTCGGGCAGAGGCGCATCGGGGATGTGCGTGTTGAACTCCGGGTACAGGTGATCGGTGCGGTCGCGGACGATCTTCTCCATCGGGACGTTGGCGTGCTCGCGGATGCCGGTCGGCTCCGTCTGGTCGTCCTCGTCGACCAGCGCGAACTCGAAGCCGTTCCCGAAGTTGACGAAGTCGCGACCGTTGCGGAGGAGGTGAGCGTAGATCCCGCCGTGCTCGTTGAGATCGTTCGGCTCGGGCGAGGCGTCCGCGTCGGTGAAGCCGACGCGGCCCGGGTAGTTCGCGATGACCTCGGGATCGTCGCCCGAGTCGTTCTTCCGCCCGCCGTAGGACGCCGGCCAGTGCGTCTCCTCCAGCTCGGCGGTGTAGTTGTTGGTCAGCCAGCGGTGTCCGTCGGATGACACCGTCGGCTCCAGGAAGAAGTTGTCTCCGAACGAGTAACGCAGCGCCAGCTCGTGGTGGTTGGGGCTGGCCACCGGCCCGAGCGAGAACGCCGGATCGCCATCCACCGACTCGCCGCCTCGCGTCTCCGTGATGTCCCCGAGCAGCTCGTCGTGCGAGGCGTTCTCCTTGTTGATGAAGATGACGTGCTTGATCTGATCGGCTCGCCACGCCCGCCCGATTCGGGATGGGATTGCCGCGGACGTCGCCATGGTCGCCGGCGGAGGCCGTGTCGGCATCCGGGCCGTCGTGGCTGGAGGAGAAGCCGTTGTTGCGAAGCACCTTCTGGGTCCACGCCGCCAGCGTGGCAGCGGAAATGGGCAGAGGGATCACATTGAGCGTTCCGAGCACGCTGTGCTTTGGCGTCAAATTGGGGTCGAGTGTCGGTCCGGCGCCGCGCCCCTTGGCGCTGGTGACCACCAGCCGCGCGCCATCGTCACTGACCTTGACGCTGCTCGGCCACCAGCCGGTCGGGATGTGACCGATCACGTGCGGATCCGAACCGAGGGCGATGACGCCCACCGCGTTCAGGCCGGCCTCGGCCACGTAAAGCAGCTTCTGATCCGGGGAGAGCGCCAGCGAGACGGGCTCGACGCCCTTGAGACGGCGATCCGCGCCGGGAAGCACCGTCAGCGAGATCTCGTCGACGACCCGCTTGCCCTGATCATCGAGCACGGAGATCGTGTCGTTGTTGCCGTTCGACACGTAGGCGTGTCCGCCGCCCACGGCCACGGCGTTGGGATGGCTCCCCGCGTAGGCGACGATGCCGTCATCGGCGGCGCCGACCGCCCGGCCGGTCTTGACGATCGACCGCAGCGTCGGCTGCGCGGGCGCCGCGAGGTCGAGGACGTAGACCGACGAAGCCTCCGGCGCGTTCGGGCTGCCGAGGGCGGGGATGGTGTAGCTGACGTCGGCGGGCACGTAGCCACAGCGGATGCCGTCGGGATCTCGAAGCGTGGTGGGCAGGCCGCTGATGGTGCTGGCGTCGATCTTCTTGATCTGGATCGTCTTGGAGGCCTCCACCTCGTCGGGGTAGCCGACCCCGGGGATGCAGAGCGGATAGTCCTGGTTCTTGTCGCCGACCGGCGCGGGGGGCCGCAGATGCGCGTACTGGAAGGTGCCCGCGTTCGTCACCAGCAGCGTGCGCTGGTCGGGAGAGATCTGGAGGCCGAACGGATAGCGGCCCACCTTGGTGTGCCCCACGACCGCCCCGAAGTTGTCCGGCTCGACCACGCCGCCCGTCTCGTCCACGCCGGTCGCCAGCAACGTCGTGTCGATGGCATGGACCGAGAAGCTCCCCTGATCGAGGACGTAGAGGTATCGCCCGTCCCGGGTCAGCGCCATGTTGCCGAGGAACGTCCCCTTGAATCGCACGGCGGGGCCCGCGGCGGGGTCGAGTGGCCGACTGAGGGGATGCGCCGGTCCGTTCAGGTTGACCGAACCGACGATCTGGCCGGTCGCAGTGTCGCCGATCCAGATGTTCCCGGTCTCGCCGGCGGTCGCGTAGAAGCGCTGGCCATCCGGCGAAAACAGCACGCCCATGAACGTCGAATCGAGCTCGATGCGCGTCGGGACCGGGGCCGCGCTGTCGAGCTGGCGGACCAGCGTGACCGAGAAGTGCGAGGCGCCGCTGTTGATGGTGGCCGCCGTCTTGCCGTCGGGTGAGACGGCCAGCCCGAACGGCTTGGGTGCGCCGACGCTGACCTCGATCCCGGCCGGGGTGATGAATCGTCCGTTCGGCAAGATCGCGCCCGGGTGTCCATCGATGCTCGTGGACAGAGCGGCGGGCAGATCGCCCGCGGGCGCGCGAAAGGCCAAGAAATCCGACTGCTCGGCGCCCTTGTGGGTCGACAGAGCCTCCTGGCGAACCGAGGTCGGTTCTTGCGCGACGTCGGTCGAACGCGAACAGGCGGCGGGCAAGAGAAGACCAACCGAGCTCAACCCCAACGCCACCATTTTTCTCCGTGTCATCGTCATCGCGCGCCTCCTGCGACAGGTGGTAGCGCGTCCAGCGGAGGCCGTTGGCGACAGAACGTCGAACTCTTCGCAACGCTCACCGCACGTTCCGTCACCGAACGGTCTGCCGCAGCTGCTCGCTCGCCGGCGGATACAACGGCGATCTTCGACAGCGTGAGCTCGGACGCGCTCGCTTTTCTGCGCTCTTGGATGACACGATTCTCGGAACGACGAATTCCGTCACCCCCGGGACGTGTCCGGTCGGCCTGTGGATGCGACAGTTCGTTGAACGTTTCGGATCAATCCTGTGCGCGCACCGTGACCGGAAGGTCGTGGTGTTGTGGCGGGCGAGCTCCCCGGGAGGCGCTACGTGTAGGACGCGGCGGTTGGTCGTCAACAGCACCGGAGGGAACCATGGGCCGTGTGAGCTTCGCGAAACGTTCTCGAACGCGTGGTTGGTTGCGCTCGGCTTTCGTTGCGGCAACGCTCGGCGCGGCACTGGTCGCGTCGACGGCCGCCCGCGCCCAACCGGAAGCCGACGATCTCGACACGGAGAAGACCGCGCGCGCGTCGGCCGATCCTGCACGCTTCCTTCCCGGCGTCATCGCGGCCCAGGCCGGCGCCGCGCTGATCGCCGGAACCGGGTGGGCGGGCTACGACGGCGCCACCCACGCCCCGCTCCTGGGCAGCTTTGCCGAGGCCCGCCTCGCCCGCTGGCTGATCCTGGGTGTCGGCATCGTCTACGCACAGGGCAACGACCTCCAACCGGCGGCGGTCAGGCCGAGCGTGGTCGCCCGCGCCCAGATCCTGGACCAGCGCCGCCACGGAATCGACGCCAGCGTCGCGTTCGCGTACCGGGAGGATCGCTTCGTCGGCGAGGACGGGTTCTTTCAGGGCGCGGTCTCCTTCGGCCGGCACAGCGAGGCGGGCGTGCTGCTCGCCAACCTGGCCTACGGGAGCGACGGGGAAGGTGACGATCACGAGGGCGAGCTGCGGCTGGTGGGTATGGCGCGGCTGGGGAGCCGGCTCCATCTCGGCCTCGACGGCGACCTCCGGCGCTCCATCGACTCGACCGATCCACGTCGTTCGGAGCACGGCACCCCATCGTTCGAGTACGCGGTCGGCCCCGCCGCCACCTGCACCGTCGGTCCCCTCGCCCTCTTCGTCGAGACCGGCATCACCGGCGCGCAGCTGATGCGCTTTCAAAATGGGCTCCTTGCCCTGGGGGGGCTGGGCGCGCTGTTTTGATCCCCTGGTGTCAGCCGCGGAGCCAAAGGCCTCCGGCGAGGGCCAGAGCCGCAGTCGGCGACCGATGCGAGCTCAGGCGTAAGGCTGCGGGCGTCTCAGCGACGGCGGCGCCAACCTGCCGAGCGTCGTCCGCAGCACCCGCACCGGCCCGGCCAGATGCCGCGCCAGCGCCGGCCCGGCGTAGGCAGCGCCCGCCACGAAGCGAAACAGCGGCCCGAAGGAGAGGGCGGTGACGGGCCCGATGAAATACGCGCGCGGGACCGACGACTCGAAGTTCATCGACAGCGCGGGTCCGCGCTCCAGGCGCTTCAAGCTCCGGCGCAGCTCGGGATCGAGATAGGCGATTCGATCGACGTCGGCGACGTAGCCGGTCCCCGCGATGACGTGGTCGACCTCCAGATCGCTCTCACCGGCGCCCTCCTGCCGGATTCGCAGGCGGACCCGGCTGCCGATCCGTTCGGCGCCCACCACGGTGGTGCGCACGACGAAGGGGACCTTCCCCTCGACGCGGTCCTGAATCCACCAGGGGGCCGCCGGGCCGAGGTGGTGCTTCACGAAGCGGACCCGCGGCCCCTCGGGCACGAAGTGGAGCGCCAGCGGCGCGATCTCGAGCGCGCGGCTCTTGAGCCCGTAGCCCAACCCCGAGATGGGATTGCGAAGGCGCGCCAGCAGCGGGCGTTCGCGCGGCGTGCGTCCGTGGAACACGCCGGCCGGGCCGCGCACCAGGATCTGCGCCCGGCCGCCTGCTTCGTGGACCATCGCGCCGGCCTCGATGGCCGAGGCGCCGGCCCCGATGACCGCCACCGATTGACCGCGGAACCGCTCGAAGTCGGTGTGTTCGAAGGTGTGACTGGCGAGCTCGCCGGGGAGGTGCCGGACGCTCTCGGGCATGTGCGCGAGGTGCGCGAGGCCGGTGGCGAAGACCACCCGCCGGGCGCGCGCCTGCCCGCCGTCCGCCAGGGTCAGCTCGAACCGCCCGTCCCCCAGCAGCTTGACGGTGGTGACCTCCTGCGGGTCCAGCTCCGGGACGAAGCGCTGCTGCATCGAAAGGCCGTAGTTCGCGAACGACTCCATCGTGCACGGCTCGTGGTTCTCGAGGCCGTTGAGGTCGCACCACTCGGGGAAGGTCTGCCCTTTGGCGGGGACGTAGATGTTGGTGGCGAACGCCAGCGACTTGAGGTTGATGCCGCGGGGCATGTCCCGCCAGAACTTCATCGGCGGCCCGAAGATGCGGAGCTCGATCCCCAGCGCGCGAAGCTGCGCGGCGAGGGAGAGGGCGTAGGGCCCGGATCCGACGATCGCTACGTCCGATTCTTGTGTCACGGGGAGACCTCCCAGCTTCGCACGAATCCGGCTCGAAACGGGAGGGTCACGGAGCCTGCTTCGAGGGGCTGAGTCTCCGGTAGAGCATCCGCAGGCCGGGCAAGAGCTCGGCGGCCGCGTGGACCACGCCGGGCGCCCAGTCGATCGGATCCGCCGAAGCGTCCGCCGCCGTGTGGCGGTTCGCCCGGTACCAGGCGCGCCAGCGGGCGTACTCGGCGCTCGACATCGAGCGGCTGGCCCGCTGCACGGCGAGCAGCAGCTGGAACACGAACCGGTGCGCGTAGATTGTCGCGCCGTCGGTCGCGCGCTCGGCCGAGGTCAGGCAGGCGCGCAGCGCCTCGGTGTCGCCGATCGCGGCGTAGTACACCGGCAGGGCGAGCGGCAACCCCCGCGCGGTCTCGAACCCCATCTGCCCGTAGAAGCGGGGGTTCATGTCGATCACCATCGCGCGATTCCCCTCGCGCAGGAACTCGACCTCGAAGACCCCGAAGTGCCGCAGCACCCGGCAGAGGCGCAAGACCCCTGCGGCGAGGGCGGGATCGACCGGCGCTGACTCGAAGCAGAGCCCCAGCCCGACCGGCCGGGTGCGCTGAAAGACCTTGACGGCCCCGCGGGTCGCCGAGAGCGCGCCGGTACGGTCGACGAATCCGGTCAGCGAATAGACATGCTCCGCCGCCTCCGGAAGGTAACGCTGAATCATCGGCCGGCTGACATCTCCGAAGTACCGCTCCAGTCCCGGGCGGTACTGGTGGCTGGCCAGGAACTGTCGGTAGGCGGGGAGCAGCTGAGCCGCCTCGTCCACGACGATCCCCTTGTTTTGCCGGACCTGACGGACCTGGGTCCGCACCTTCAGCAACACCGGAAAGGTGGCCTCGCGGGCGACGCGCGCGACGTCCGCTTCGTCGTCAGGAAACCAGGACGGCAGGATGTCGAGCCCGACCGACCGGCAAGCCTCGAGCAACTTTCGCTTGTCGAGCACGTCGACCATGGTCGTGATGGAGGGCTGGTAGAGATAGAAGTGCTTTTCGAGCTGGTCGCGGTGGGCGGAGAACAGGAACGCCAGATCATCGCTGGGCGCGTAGAGGACGTGCCGCGGCTCGCAGCGGCCGAAGGCCAGCAGCCACTCGAGCAGCCGCTCCTTGTCGGGAACCTTCGGACAGGGGAGCCAGCGGGTCGCGTACCGCGACCAGCGCGCCGGCGCGAGCCACTCTTGCCCCGCCACCGTCACGGGAATGCCACGAGCGCCCAGCGCGCGCACCGCCGCCAGCGTGCCGCCGTAGGTCGGCATCAGCGCCAGGAAGGGGATCGCCTCGGCGCGGTCGTGGCGTTCGGCACCGGCAGGCAGGCTATGATTTTGGCTCAACGAAGGGATGCTCACGCGATTGTCGCCTATGGGCGAAGGGGACCGCAACTCCGAGCGTCCCCAACGAAGCCTCCCGCCGAAACCAAGGCGCCCAACGACGACACCCAATGATCCTACCAATTCGATACTTTGGACTCAATCTGCCAGCGTGCCCATCCCGCGCTTCGCGCCCGAAAGCTCGCAAAGAGAGCCCTGCAGCGCGTTGTAAGTGGGCCTGACCGCGATGGAGCGGGGCGCACGCCGACGCCCTGATTTGTGCCGCCGTGAGATCGGATATGGTCAGCGAGGTGAGCGAACCGGCCGCCCTGAAGATCCGACGCGCGAGCATGCCCGACCTGCCGCGGGTGGCTGAGCTGTTCGACGCCTATCGTCAGTTTTACGGGCAGGCGCCCGACCCCGATGGCGCGCGCGCCTTCCTGCGGGAACGGCTGCAGACCGCTGACTCGGTGGTGTTGATCGCCGAGCGCGACCGCCGGTTCGTGGGGTTCGCGCAGCTCTACCCCTCGTTCTCGTCGACCGCCATGAAGCGCCTCTGGGTGTTGAATGACCTGTTCGTGGCTCCGGCGCAGCGGCGCGCCGGGGCGGGCCGCGCCCTATTGGCCGCCGCAGACGATTCCGCGCGCGCCACGTCGGCGAAGGGGTTGGTTCTCGCCACGCAAAAGACCAACGCCGCCGCCCAGGCGCTCTACCGAGCGCACGGCTGGAAGCCCGACGAGGCCTTCGACCACTTCCTGCGCTTCTTCTAGGTCACCGGCGGCCGGCGAGCACCACGCCTTCGAATCGAAGCCCTCCGCGTGACAAGCTGGAAAACCCTTCACACTCGCCACGATCCCGCCAGGTGCCCGGCCAGGTGTATGGTGCGCCCATGAAGGTCCTCGTCCTCGGCGCCTCGCGGGGAACCGGTGCTCTCTGCGTCAAGGCAGCGCTCGCCAAGGGCCACGCGGTGAGCGCGTTCTCGCGCACGCCGGCGAAGCTCGGCGTCACGCATCAGGCGTTGACGAAGGTTGCGGGAGACTTCCACGACGCAGCCTCGGTGCAGGGCGCCGTGGCGGGTCACGACGCCGTGATCATCTGCGCGTCCCCGAGCTCGCTGGGCGCGATCAAAGAGAAGCCCGACTATTTCTCGCGCGGCACGAAGAACTGCATCGACGCAATGAAGGAGCACGGCGTGAAGCGCCTGGTGGTTCTGAGCGCGCACGGCGTCGGAGAGAGCAAGCCCGCGCAAAGCTGGTTCCAGAGGACCTTCCTCATCGAACGTCTCTTGAAGGGCTTCTTCCGCGATCACGACGTTCAAGAGCGCCTCACGCGGGAGAGCGGCCTCGACTTCGTGATCGCGCGCCCCACGCGGCTCACGAACGGCAAGGCGAAGGGGAAGTACGTGCGCACCACCGAGTTGGTCACCGTACCGGCGTCGATCTCGCGCGCCGACGTCGCCGACTTCCTGGTCGAGGCGTGCGAGTCGACGACCTGGGTGGGCAAGGCCGTGCAGCTCGGCGGGTGACCGCGGCGCGCAGGCGTCAGCGGGATCGTTGAGTCCGTCTGCCCGGCACTTCGACGGGGAAGCTGGTCCAGCTAACGGCGCTGGCCGGCGCTCCTCAGCTGCGTGAGGTCACGGACCGCGCCGCGGGCGGCGCTGGTGGTCATGAGGGCGTACCCGCGGAGCGCCTCCGAGACGACGCGGTCGCGGTTGGGGCGCCAGGCGTCGGCGCCGCGCGCCTCCATCGCCGCGCGTCGCTTTCCGAGCGTGGCGGCGTCGACCACCACGTCGATGCGGCGCGCGGGGATGTCGATGCGGATGCGATCGCCCTCCTCGACCAGCCCGATCGCGCCCCCCTCGCCCGCCTCGGGCGACACGTGCCCGATGCTGAGACCGGACGTTCCCCCCGAGAATCGGCCGTCGGTGATGAGCGCGCAGGCCTTGCCGAGCCCCTTCCCCTTGAGGAACGAGGTCGGGTACAGCATCTCCTGCATGCCCGGGCCCCCCTTCGGTCCTTCGTAGACGATCACCACCACGTCTCCCGCGCGAATCTGGTCGCCCGTGATCGCGTCGCAGGCCGCTTCCTGGGAGTGAAAGACGCGCGCTGGTCCCTCGAACTTCCAGATCGACTCGTCGACCCCCGCGGTCTTCACGATGCAGCCGTCCTCGGCCAGGTTGCCGTAGAGCACGGCCAGCCCGCCCTCCTTGCTGTAGGCGTGCGCCACATCGCGGATGCACCCCTTTTCGGCGTCGCCGTCGGCGGTGGCGAAGTACTTGTCCTGCGAGAAGGCGACCTTCGTCGGCACACCGCCCGGCGCGGCGAGGGCCCGCTGGTGGGCCTCGGCGGTGGCGGTCGCGCGCCGGATGTCGGCGGTGTCGAGCGCCGCCCCGATGGTCGGCGCGTGCACCGTCCTGGCCTCACGGTGGAGCAGTCCAGCCCGATCGAGCTCGCCCAGGATGGTGAAGACGCCCCCGGCGCGGTGCACGTCCTCGACGTGATAGTGCGACGAGGGGGCCACCTTGCAGATGTTGGGCACCCGGCGGGAGAGGCGATCGATGTCCGCCATCGTGAAGGCCACCCCCGCCTCGTGGGCGATGGCCAGGATGTGCAGCACCGTGTTCGTCGAGCCCCCCATCGCGATGTCCAGCGCCATGGCGTTCTCGAACGCCTCGAACGTGGCGACGCTGCGGGGGAGGACCGAGGCGTCGCCGTCGACGTAATGCTGGTTGGCGAGGGCGACGATGCGTTTGCCCGCCGCTTCGAACAGCTCCCAGCGCCGCGCGTGGGTGGCCAGCAGCGTGCCGTTGCCGGGGAGCGCCAGGCCGAGCGCCTCGTTGAGGCAGTTCATGCTGTTGGCCGTGAACATCCCCGAACAGGAGCCGCAGGTCGGGCAGGCCGAGCGTTCCATCTCGCCCAGCTCCGCGTCCGACACCTTCGAATCGCTGGCCGCGATCATCGAGTCGATGAGGTCCAGCTTGCGGATGATCGGCTTGCCGTCGCGCCCGTGCGTCCCGGCCATCTTGCCGGCCTCCATCGGGCCGCCCGACACGAAGATGGTGGGGATGTTGAGGCGCATGGCCGCCATCAGCATCCCCGGCGTGATCTTGTCGCAGTTGGAGATGCAGACCAGCGCGTCGGCGCAGTGACCGTTCACCATGTACTCGACGCTGTCGGCGATGAGATCGCGGCTCGGCAACGAATACAGCATCCCGCCGTGACCCATGGCGATGCCGTCGTCGATGGCGATCGTGTTGAACTCCACGCCCCAGCCGCCGGCCGCGTCGATCACGGTCTTCACCTTCTGCCCGACGTCGTGAAGGTGCACGTGTCCGGGGACGAACTGGGTGAAGCTGTTGGCGATGGCGATGATGGGCTTTTCGAAGTCCGCGTCCGTCATCCCGGTCGCGCGCCACAGCGAGCGCGCCCCCGCCATGTTTCGGCCCTGGGTGGACGTACGGCTGCGGTATCCCTTGGTGCTCATCACCCCTAGTCTGCCGGATCTTGGCCGCAGAAGGGAATGGTGGGCGTCGTTGCGCCCGCTGGGATACTCAATCTCGCTCGCCGCACTTGAGCGCGGCTTGCTCGACTCCACGTTCGCTTTCGTAAAAACCGGCGATACTGCTGAGCCATGCGCGTCCTCTTCACGTCCCTGCGGAACTCGAGCCACTTCCTGCCGCTGATTCCCTTCATCGAGGCCTGTCGGCGCCGCGGGCACGAGGTCGGCGTCGCGGCGCCGGCCGAGTTCGCGACGCGCGCCGCCGACGCGGGCGCGGCCTTCTTTCCGTTTGGTCATCCGGGGGACGCGCGGCTAGACCCTCTGTGGAAGAGCTTGCACGGCGTGTCGCCCGGCGAGTCCAACCGCATCTCCATCGGCGAGATCTTCGCGGGCGTGTGCGCCGGCGCCGCCATCCCCGCCCTGCTCGAGACCCTGGAGGCCTGGCGGCCGTCGGTCGTCGTCCGCGAGTCGCAGGAGTACGCCGCCCTCGTCGCGGCGGCCAAGCGCGAGATCCCGCAGGTGCGCGTGGCGATCTCGGCGCCCAGCGGCGAGGTGTCGATCTACAAGAACGCCGTGCCGTTCCTCGACGCCCACCTCCGCGCGGCGGGGCTACCGCCCGATCCGACCGGCGCGCGGCTCGCAGGCGAGACGGCTCTCACCCTCTTTCCGGCGTCGCTGGAGCTTCCGGAAACTGGCGCGCCCGTGCACCGCTACCGCGCGCTGCGCGGGGAGGCTCCGCCGCTCCCCGACTGGTGGGGCGGCCGCCCAGGTCCGTTCGTTTACGTCACGATGGGGACGGTCGTGGGCGGATTCGCGATGATGCGCTCGGCGTACCGCACGATCCTCGACGCCCTCGTCGACCTGCCGGCGCGCGTTCTCCTCACCGTCGGCGGCGATCTGGCGATCGAAGCGCTGGGCGAGGTGCCTGCCCACGTCCACGTCGAGCGCTTCGTGCCCCAGGACCAGGTGATCCCGCACGCGGCCGCCGTCGTCTGTCACGGCGGCTCAGGCACGATGCTCGGCGCCGCCGCGGCGGGCGTCCCCCTGGTTGTGACACCGATGTTCGCCGACCAACCCTTCAACGCCGAGCGCGCCGTCGCCGCCGGTTCGGCCCTGGCCCTCCCCACGCGCGAGCTGGCGGCCGCTCCGTTGCGGCAAGCCCTCACGCGCGTCCTGGCGGAGCCGTCGTTCCGCACCGCCGCGCAGCGCATCGCCGCGGAGATCGCTGCCCTACCGTCGATCGACGAAGCCGCCGTGACGATCGAGCGGTTGGCCAGGAACTGACGAGCCCGAACGGATCGAGCCTGCCCGATCACTTGCGGGTGGATGCTTTGCTGCGCGCCGATCCGGTCAGCAGCGCCGTCAGCGTCGCGGGCACGACGGTGGTCAGCTTGTCGGGCGAGGTGGCGAAGGCGCGGTGCGCCCGGGCCAGCGGGCCGTCGAGCAACAGCGACGCCAGCCCGTGCACGGCGGCCCAGCAGGTGAGGACCAGCGGTTTGGGATCGCCCGCCGGGGCGAGCCCGGCCGCCTGCGCTTCGACGATCGCGGTGGAAAGCGTATCGAGCGCCGCGGTCGATGACTGGGCCACCGCTGCCTCGGCGCCGGGTCCGGTGAGCTCGGGCCGGAACATCAGCTTGAAGCGAGCGGGGGACTTGAGCGCGAATCGAATGTAGGCGAGGCCGCACGCCTCGAGGCGCGCCCGCGCATCGGGCGCCGCCGCGCGCGCCTCGACCATCTCCCGGGCCAGCACGCCGAAGCCTTCCTCGACCAGCGCGGCGAGCAGGCTGCCGCGGTCTTTGAAGTGGTGGTAGGGGGCGTTGTGGCTGACCCCGGCCTTGCGCGCCACTTCCCGGAGGCTGAGCGCGCCGATCCCCGACTCGTCGATGAGCGCCAGGCTGGCCTCGAGCAGCACGTGCCGGAGATCGCCGTGGTGGTACGCGGTTTTCTTGCTCATCGTCCCTCGATGTTGCGCGGCCAATCTGGGCAATGTCAACTTTCATGTTGACAGCGTCCAGATGGGGCCTATCTTGACAGCGTCCAGATAAGGAGGACGCCATGACCACTCTCCATCAGCTCGCCGCCACGGTGGGCCTCACGTCCCTGCTGGCCGCCTGTGCCAGCGTCCCGCCGCCGGCGAAGGCTGCGATGACCCAGCAACGTCCGCTCGACTCGCTGCTCGAGGCGGCGGCCTATCCCAACTCCGAGACCGTCATCGTCCTGACGGCCATGCAGCAACTCCTCGCCCGACACCGCGAGTGGCAGGGCTACGAATACTTCGGACGGCTCGCCGTCGAGCAGCCGGCCCGCGCCCCGCTCTTTCGCGCTCTGCAAGGGACCATGCAGGCACGGGTGGCCAACGAGGTCCCCCTTCTCAAGCGGATCGCCTGGGTGAAGGACGCCATCCGCAAGCTGGACGAGGGGGTCGCCGCCGAGCCGGTGCTGGGGCGGTTCGCGCGCGGCCTGGTGTTCGCCGAGCTCCCGCCCCGCTTCGGCAAGGCCCAGGCCGCCATCGACGACCTCCAGTTCTCGCTCGCGCACGGCGCCCAGTTTCCGTTCGGGTTCGAGCGCGGCATCTATCGCGGCCTCGCCGCCGCCTATCGCACGCTCGGCGACGAGCAGCCGCTCGGGGGAGATGCTGGCGCGCGCGGGGCTCGACTCTCTCGACGATCCCACGCACGCCGCGGGTCCTCGGAAACATCTCGGTCGATGGGGCGCAGCGGATTCCGCTTCGGCGACAAGCGCCTGGTGCGCGAGGCCGAGGGCGTTTACGTCGCCGAGGGCTACGACTTCTCGAACCTGGTGTTCTTCGTCTCCCCCGAGATGGTGGTCGCCGTCGACGGCGGCACCACCGAGGAGAGCGCGCGCGAGGCGGTGGCGGCGCTGCGCCAGGTGACGCGCGCCCCGATCAAGTACGTCATCCTCACCCACGGCCACTGGGACCACGTGGGGGGGCTCGGCGCCGTCCGTGAGCCGGGCACGACGGTGATCGCCCGCGCCGGCTTCGCCGAGGAGCTCGCGCGCTCGCGCAGCTACCACCCGCCGTTCCAGTACTTCTTCGGCACCGGCACCATGAAGCTCGACGTGAAGCCCGACCGGCTGATCACCGCCCCCGAGACGCTCACCGAGGGCGGCCTGGATCTGCGCCTCATTCCGGCGCCCAGCGGCGAGACGCCCGACGCGCTCTTCATCCAAGACCGCAAGCACGACCTCCTGGTGGTGGGCGACGCCTTCATGCCCTATCTCGGGGCGCCTTTCGTCGCCGAGGGATCGCCCGAGGGTTTCTTGAGCGCGATCGATCTGGTGCTGCAGCTGCACCCGCGCCGCCTCATTCACGGCCACAGCCCGCTCACCGCGGTGTTCACCATCGACGCCATGCCCGGGCTGCGCGACGCCATGGGTGCGCTCTACGCGCGGAGCCTGGCCGCGGCGCGCGCCGCGCGGCCGCTCGCCGACGTCTTGCATGACGACTTCCTGCCCGCGTCGTTGCGCGACGCGCCCGCCGCGGTGCAGCCCTATCTGATCGCGCGCGACACCTTCGTGCAGCGCCTCTACACCGAGCACGCCGGCTACTGGCAGGCGAACGGCGACGGCATCGACGCCTTCACGCGCGCCGAGTGGGCGGGGGCGCTCGAGGCGCTGGGCGGCGGCGGCGACGCGCCGTTCGTCCGCACCGCGCGCCAGCTCGAGGCGCGCGGCGACGCGGGGCTGGCCCTGCAGATCGCCGAGCTGGGGCTGGCGCGTCACCCGACGAGCGCGGCTCTCCAGGAGACGCGCGCGCGCGTGCTGACCACGCTGCGCGACATCTATTCGCAGACCAATCCCTTCCGTTTCATCGTTTACTCGGAGCTCGCAGGCCGAGGCCTGGCGCCCGTTGCGCCGATGCCGCCTGCGCCAGGGCCTCGGTGAGCGCTGAGCTGGTTCAGCGCTCCGCCGCGGGAGAGAACGCCGGGCAGCTCGACAGGGGCTGGCGGGGGTACTTCACCGGCAAGACGTTGCACATCACGAACGCCGAGCGCTCGGTCTTGACCACCCGATGATGAGCACAGCGCCAGCAGAGGCTCTCCGCATACGGCGGCTGCACGGGATCATCGAGGGACGGCGGCTCACGCCCGTTGGGCATCGTCACATCTGCTGGTTGAGAACGGCGATGCCGTCGAGATCGAACCCGGCGGTCGGCCCGCTGGAGATCGGATCGACGATCCCGCGGCCGAAGGAATCGAGCGTCGTCCCATCGCCGACGATGTCGACGATCCGGACGTATTTGATCGCCGTCAGATCGACGGAGCCGTCGCGCACCAGGGGAGAGTTCCGGAGCGCGGCCAGATCGAACGGCGTTCCGTAGCCCACCATGTAAGCGCCGGCGAGGCCGCCCATCTCCGCGGCGGTGCCCGAGCAGGATCCGCAGGGCGTCACCGTGCTCTGAAAGGCCGAATCGAAGCGGGCGAAGTGACTCCCATCGCTCGAGACCTCGACGAAGCCGAGCTCGAGGAAGACATCGCTCGCGAAGCTGTTCTCGAAGACGGCGAAGTCCCAGCTCGGCCCGTCGGTGATGGGAGCGGCGAAGGTCAGCGTGATCGTTCCGCCGTTGCCGAGCACCACGACGGCGGTGGTGTCGGTTCCGGCCGGACCGAAGGCCTGGCTCGGCATCATCCATTTGGGGTCGCTCACCCCGGTGCCAGGAAGATAGCTCGCGGCACCTTGCGCCCAGTTGACGATCCGGACGTCGTTGTACGCGACCGCGGTCGTGGTCGGGTCCGGTGGGGCCGGCGCGTAGGTGGCGCGGACGTCGTAGATCGCGTCGAAGGGTGCCGGGGCGCACCCGGCCGCCGCGGCCTGGGCCAGCACGCGCGTGGGTCCCGACAGCGCCGCCAGGCTCAGCGAGCTGGCGGGTTGAAACACGGCGGTCGAGATCGAGGCGTCCGCGGGGAGCACGGCGAGCTCGATGGGGAGGCCGCCCGGCGCGACGAACTTCAATACCTCGTCGCTGGCGATGACCGAGAGATCGGGCGCGAGCGGAACCGAACATCCACCTCCGTCCGAGCTCACGCTCGCGTCGAGCGCGCCACCATCAGGAACCTGGGTGGCAGCGTCGGCACCTGTCGCGGCGTCGCTCTTGCTCGCGGCGTCGCTCTTGGTCGCGGCGTCACTTTTCGCTGTGGCATCGCCACCGACGGAACCGTCCCCGATCGCGGGAAGCGACGAGCTGCTCCCACAGGCGATGGCGGCGAGGGTGAGACTCGCGAGCGTCGCCATCGCTGCCCGACCGATTCGACTTTCCCGCCTGTCGGACATGGAAGACCTCCTTCAGCCCCGCTACTGGCGGGCCAGGACGACGTACCTCGTGCTCGCCGTCCCGTTGACCGCGACCCAGAGACGCTCGGTGCCGTCGACCAGGAACGAAAGCCCCTGCCCGGGAGCCACGGTCAGCAGTTTCGTCGGTGTGCCCGTCGCCACCAGACTGCTTCCCGTCGTGAACTTCTGCGCGACGACGTCGAGAGGCGTGTAGGTCAAATCTGCCGGTTGCAAGATCACCAGCCCAGGGTGGGCGGCGCTGGGCGCCAGGGCCGCCAAAGCGACCGAAGAGCCCGCCATGGTGAACAGGGAGACCCCGGCCGTCGCCGCTGCGCCGCGCGCGACCGAACTGGCGAGGAATCCGCGCGCCTCTTGCGTCTGAGCGGCGACCGTGGGCAGGACGGCGAAAACGTCGCCGGTCGAATCGGTCACCACCGGTCCGGTGCTGTCGCCCCAGGCGTCGACCAGGGCCGAAGGTGAACAATCTGTCCCCGTCCCGAGAGCTTGCGCCGGTGACGAACAGGCGTCCGCCGCGTACAGACCGGCCACGCTCGTCGTCGGCGCGCCGAGGGGTGAAAGGCCGGTGTACAGCAGTCGCCCCAACGACGAGGCGGCGACGGCGGCCGCGCCGTACGGTCCGTTCACGGTGTAACTCGTCGCGATGGCGCCGCTCGCGATCAATTCGAACTGGCCGGTGCTGTCGGGAAAGGGATTCGTCCAGGAGATCGCGGTCCACCCGAAGAAGGGAAGATCGAGGGCCTGCGCCCCGAGGAACGTGGTGGCCGGGAGCGCCGCCGCGACGGGCGTCGTCTGGACGGTCATCGTTCCGGTGGTTCCGGTGGGCGCCGTCCAGCGCTCCAGGGTCACGCCGGTGCCGGTGCCCTGCTGAACGACCAAAGGACCGCCATGCGATCCCCAGGTCGGCACCTGGTAACCGATCGCCTCGGGGGCGGTATAAACCGCGACCGCGCAGAACGAAGCGTCGGCGATGGTGAACGACGAAGAGAACGTCGACGGATCGAGGCAAGCCCCGGTGGCTCCCCCCAACGACTGTCCACCGGCTCCGCCCGCGGGCTGGCCGCCGGCACCGGCTGAAGCGTGGCCAGCGGCTCCGCCCAGCGACTGCCCGCCCGCGCCACCATCGAAAACAGGGGGCGGAGAAGAGCTGCTGCCGCAAGCGGCGATGAAACCGCTCGCCAGGATCGCACCGAGACCAGATAGACGACGCATCGAATTGCTCCTTTGGGAAACGTTGAACTTTGGAAATCGGGCTCGGCCCGGACCTCGGGCGTCGCCGTCCGCGCGGCACGCAAAAAACCCCTCGCTCGGGCACGAACGAGGGGACGGTGCCGATCTCTGAGGAGCAAAGACCGACGCCCGCTCTCCGTCCGCGCGGAGAAAAAAGCTTCAGCCTTCGGTAGGTCTCCTGGCTCGTGGATCGCAACTCCGCAGACTTCGCGATTTGCGGCCACCCTCCCCTTCCCCGACCGTTGGTCGAGTGGGTTCGTGAGGGCGGCCTCCACTTACAGTGGCGGGACCGCGCCGGCTTCGACCGGCTTCCCTGTTATGCCCAGCTGGGCACCGAAGGCACCTATTCAGTTGTCAAACTACGGTTGCTTCAACCACCACGCGGCAGAGCTGTCAAGCAGCCGCAGCGATCACCACACAACGACGAGCGGAGTTTCACCGCGGGCCGAGGTCGAAGCGGCCCTGCGCAACATGGTGGACGCCGCGCGCATTTTCCGCGAGCGTCTGGCCCAAAGCGGCTCATGACGGAACCTCTGCCACCCCTGGAAGCGATCGGATTCGACGCGCACTTCCAAAGCCAGATCGCCGCGCTGGGCGACGAGCTGGTCCCGGCGCGCATCGCGATCGCCCACGGAGAGAGCTACATCGCCTGGACGGCGCAGGGCTCCTGCAAGGCCGTCCTGGCCGGGAGCCGTCTCACCGACTGGAAAGAGGCGATCGAGCGCCCTCAGGTCGGAGATTGGGTCGCGGGGACCTACTCGGATTCCCTCGACGCCTTCCAGGTCGCGCGCCTCCTGGAGCGCCGCACCTGTCTGGTCCGTCAGGCGTCCGGGAAGCGCCCCGAACCCCAGGTCATCGCCGCCAACGTCGACGTGGTGGGGATCGTCAGCGCCTTCGGTGAAGGCAAGAGCGCGCGCGATCGGCGCCTCATCAACGAGCCGCGCATCCGGCGCTTCCTCGCGGTCGCCGAACAGAGCCGCGCCCAGCCGATCCTGATCGTCAACAAGATCGACCTCAGCGAGGACCCCACCGCGGTGACCGATCCGTTCGGACAGACCTTCCCGGGCGTCCCGGTGGTGCTCACCAGCGCCATTGCCGGGTTGGGGCTGGACGCGCTCGGTCCCTGGCTCCCGCCCGGCAAGACGCTGGCCTTGATCGGCATGTCGGGCGTCGGCAAGTCGACGCTGGTCAACGCGCTGGTCGGCCGCGCGGCCCAGCGCACGGGTGAGGTGCGCGAGAGCGACGCGCGGGGGCGCCACACGACGACCCACCGCGAGCTGATCGTGATGGAGAGCGGAGCGCTCTTGATCGACACGCCCGGCATGCGCGAGCTCGGGTTGTGGGAGACGGAGGCCGCCCCGATCGACAAAGGCTTCGAGGACGTCGTCGCCATCGCGGCGTCCTGTCGCTTCGGCGACTGCCGGCACGTGACGGAACCGGGGTGCGCCATTCGCGAGGCGCTCGAAACGGGTGCGCTGTCGCCCGAGCGCTGGACCAGCTACCAGGCGCACGCGCAGAAGATCGAAGGCGCGCAGAATCGCGGACCACGCCGCGGGAGGAGCAGCGCCCGCGATTTCTCCGGGCCTCGCAAACGCTGAGGAGCTTTCTCGTACGACGCCCGTCGGACTACGACGCGCGTCGTATCGTTTATTTGCGGCATATTGCTTGACGGACAACGCGCATTGCGATGACTTCAGCTTGTGCCTCGGTCGTTTACCTCCGTGGGCGCTGGACTGTGGATCTTCTTGATTGCGACCACGGCTCGCGCCGGCGATCCGTCAGTGACTGATTCAACCGGCGTTGGGTCGCTCGTCCCCGAGCCAGCCGACGAGGAACCGGTCGTCGACCCGAAACACGAGACGACCGTCGTCGCGGCGACCCCCTTGCACGGTTCGTTGTTGCCCGCCGATCGCGTCGCCGCGAACGTGCAGACGGCGAGCGGGAAGGCGATCGACGCCAGTCACGACCTCGACATCACCCAGTTCATGAACGAGTCGCTGGGGAGTGTCACCACCAACCAGGTCCAGGAAAACCCGCTACAACCTGACTTTCAGTATCGCGGTTTCACTGCTTCGCCAGTCCTCGGCGCCTCGGAGGGTGTGTCGGTCTTTTTGAACGGCGTCCGCCTGAACGAGCCGTTCGGCGACGTCGTGAACTGGGATCTCATCCCGCCCGGCGCGATCCGCTCACTCAACCTGATGCCGGGCTCGAACCCTCTGTTCGGCCTCAACACCCTGGGCGGCGCGCTCTCCATGGAGACCAAGACCGGATTCTCCGACCCCGGCGCGGAGGCCGAGGTGTGGGGCGGGTCCTTCGGTCGTGCCGTCGTGGAGGTGGAGGCGGGTGGACACAAGGAGCACTGGGCCTACTTCGGCGCGGGACGGGTTTTCACCGAGGACGGCTGGCGCGAACACTCGCCTTCGCAGGCGCTGAACGGATTCTTGTCGGGGACCTATCGCAACGGCGGCTCGACGCTCGATCTCTCGCTCATGGGCGCCAGCACCTCGATGGCCGGGATCGGCGCCACGCCGGTGGAGCTCCTGGCGCAGGGCCGCAACGCGGTCTTCACCTACCCGGACGAGACCCACAACCGATTGCTGATGGCGATGTTGCGGGGAGACCAGACGCTGTCGCTGAACAATCGGCTCTCGGCGACTGCCTACTTCCGGCTCAGCCGCACGCTGACGGCCAATGGCGATCAGGGGGAGTGGGGTCAATGCGCCACGCCCGCTTACATGGCCAGCGTCTGCGCCGACGACGGCACGACGGTGATCCGCGACCCCACCGGGAACCCCGTTCCCTTCGATCCCAACAACGCCTACGACGCGTCGGACAACGCAACCACCACGCGCCAGATCGGGTTCGGCGGCAGCATCCAGGGGAGCTTCGAGGCGCCCCTCGCCCACCACGAGAACCATCTCTTCGTCGGAGGCAGCATCGACGAAGGAGAGATCCGGTTCAGGTCGCAGACCGTCCTGGCGCAGTTAAATGAGAGCCGGGGGACGGTCGACACCGACTTTGTCGATCCGACGTCGCTGGTGGCGGTCGACGGGACGGTGACGACCCTGGGGGTCTTCGCCAGCGACACGTTTGCGGTGCTGCCGGATCTCTTCCTGACGCTGTCGGGACGCTTCAACTATTCGGCGCAGTCGCTTCAGGATCAGCTGGGAGGCGACCTCAGCGGCGACAATCACTACCATCGGCTCAACCCGGCCGTCGGGCTGTCGTACCAGCCGCGCCCGGAGCTCGGCGTCTACGGCAGCTACAGCGAATCGGCGCGCGCGCCGACGCCGATGGAGCTGACCTGCGCGAGCCCCACCGATCCCTGCCGGCTGCCGAACGAGTTCGTGGCCGACCCGCCGCTCGCGCAGGTGGTGGCCCGCACCTTCGAGGCCGGCGTGCGCGGCCGCCTGGGACGCGGGCGCGCCTTCGTCGACTATGCCGTCTCGGCGTTCCACACCGCCAACAGCGACGACATCCTGTTCGTCAGCTCGGGGCCGCTCACCAACGAGGGTTATTTCTCGAACGTGGGCGACACCCTTCGGCAGGGGCTCGAGGCCCGGCTCCGTGGCCGCGTCCGCCTCAGCCCGCGCGGCGGGCGCCTGGAGTGGTCGGCCAACTACACCTACCTCGACGCCACCTTTCAGACGTCGTTCGTCTCGCCCAGCGCCAACAATCCGCTGGCGCGCAACGGTCAGATCAACGTCGCCGCCGGCGCGCACCTGCCGTCGATCCCGGCCCAGGTCGGCAAGGCCTCGCTCACCTGGATCGCCCCCTTCGGCCTGGCGCTCGGCGCCACGGTCATCGGGAACAGCGGTCAATATTATCGCGGCGACGAGGCGAACCTCCTGCCGCAGATCCCGGGCTACGTCCTCTTGAACCTGCGTGCCGACTACATCGTCGCCCGCTGGATCTCCGGCTTCGTCAAGGTCGACAACGTCTTCAACGCCGACTACGCGAGCTTCGGCGTCCTCGGCGACGCGACGTCCATCTTCCCCGCCTACACCGATCCCCGCTTCCAGGGCCCTGGCGAACCGCGCGCCTTCTGGGTCGGCGTCAACGTTCACCACTGAGCCACCACCAACCACGAGCGACGCCTAGGTCCTCGTGATGCGAACCGCGAGGTCGAGGAGCTTGCTCGAATAGCCCCACTCGTTGTCGTACCAGGCGATCAGCTTCACGAACGTCGGGTCGAGCTGGAGGCCCGCCCGGGCGTCGAAGACGGACGTGCACGATTCACCGCGCATGTCCGTCGACACGACCTCCTCCTCGGTGTACCCGAGGACGCCCCGGAGCGCGCCTTCCGAGGCCTGTTTCATCGCCGCGCAGATGTCGCGGTAGCTCGCCTCGCGGACGAGCGCGCAGGTCAGATCGACGACCGACACATCCGACGTCGGGACGCGGAACGACATCCCGGTCAACTTCCCCTTCAGCGCGGGGAGCACCCGGGTGACCGCCTCCGCGGCCCCCGTCGAGGCCGGGATGATGTTCTCCAGGATTCCACGTCCGAAGCGCCAGTCCTTGCCGGAGACCCCGTCGACGACCTTTTGCGTCGCGGTGGCGGCGTGCACGGTCGTCATGAGGCCGCGCTCGATGCCGAACGCGTCGTCCAGCACCTTGGCGACCGGCGCCAGGCAGTTGGTGGTGCACGACGCCGCCGAGATGATCGGTTCGCCCGCGTACGCGTCGCTGTTGACGCCGTAGACGAAGATGGGCGTGTCGTCCTTGGACGGGGCGGAGATGATGACCCGCTTGGCGCCCGCCCGCAGGTGGGCTTCCGTCTTCTCGCTGGTCAGGAAGATCCCGGTCGACTCGATCACCACGTCGACGCCCGCGTCGCCCCAGGCCGACGCGGCCGGGATCCTTCACCGCCGTCGCGCGGATCGGCCGGCCGTCGACCACCAGGGAGTGATCCTTGACCGCCAGCTCGTGGCGGAACCGACCGTGAACCGAGTCGTGCTTGAGGAGATAGGCCAGGTGCGGCAGCTCGAGGAGATCGTTGATCGCCACGATCTCCAGGTCGTCGCGCTCCATCGCGGCGCGAAACGCCACCCGGCCGATGCGCCCGAACCCGTTGATGCCGATCTTGAGCATTCCCGATCGATAGCGCGAACGCCCGGCGTCCTGAAGGACAATAAGATTGCGTTTCAGGCCACAGGCGATCAGGATCGGAGCGTGCGCCGCAAGGCACAGCGGGTCTGGTTTCTGGTGGCTCCCGGCACCGGCGTCCTCGACATCGCCGGTCCCTGGGAGGTGCTGGGACATGCGAACGACGTGCTCGGCCGCGCGGCGTATGAGCTGGAGCTGGTCGGCCCGCGCGCGCCCGCCGTGCGGACGCGGTACGGGCTCGTCGTCAGCGGCGTTCGCCCCCTCCCCCGAACCGGCAGCCGGCTTCCGGACGTTGCCATCGTGGCGGGCGGCTCGCCGCGCACGCCCCTGCCCGACGGGGAAGCACGCCTCGTCGCCTGGCTGCGTCGGAATCATCGGCGGATCCCCTCGGTCATTTCGATCTGCACCGGAGCCTTCGTCCTCGGGGAGGCGGGGCTTCTCGATCGGCGATCCGCCACGACGCACTGGCTTCACCTCGCCGATCTTCGGGCTCGGTTTCCCGCGGCCCGCGTCGTCGACGAGGGGATCTTCGTGCGGGACGGTGGCATCTGGACCTCGGGGGGGCTCACCGCGGGGATCGATCTCACCCTGGCGCTGGTCGAAGCGGACCATGGGCACGGCGTGGCGATGGCCGTCGCCAAGCGGCTGGTGCTGTTCCTGCGGCGTTCGGGGAATCAGGCCCAGTTCAGCTCGGCGCTGCAGCGACAGGAAAAGGAGCCGCCCAGGCTGCGCGACATCTCGACGTTCGTCCTCGAGCACGTCGACGAGTCGCTGCCCGTGGACCGCATCGCGGCCGGGATCGGGATGAGCCCGCGCACCCTCAGCCGCTGGTGCCGCGCGCACTTCGACGAATCGCCCGCCGAGCTGGTGCGCCGCCTCCGGATCGACGAGGCCCGGCGACTCCTCGAGGAGACGCCGCTTCCCTTGAAGGACATCACGGCACGAACCGGCTTCGGCGACGCCAGCACGATGTGGCGCGCCTTCACGCAGCGCCTCGGCGTCACGCCGGCCGCCTACCGACAGCGCTTCGCGGCCGCGCCTGCCGCGCTGAAGGGCGAAGAATTCCAGGCCTGGATGGTGGACAGACGTTGAACCGCCCCCATCTTCCTTTTCAGTCATTGTGCCGATACCTAAGGACAGCGGACGGCCGCATCAGAGCGACTGGTCAAAGAGTCCTCCTCGCCGCGGCGCTGACCGGCGGTATCGCCTGCGCTCACCAACCGCCGGCACCCGCCAAGAGCCCGGACGCGCAACCTGCGCACGATCCGGCGCCGGGGGCCCGCAACGAAGCGGAGCGGACCCACGTGCTGGAGGCGAAGTGGACCGAGGTGGAGGTCAAGGGGCGCAAGGAGGGCGAGACGGTCGTCTCCGCGATCAAGCTGGTGCAGCCCGAGATCCGCATCCTGCATGCCGCCCCGCCGCCAGAGGATTCCGCGAGCGCCCAGGAGAAGAAGAAGCCACCCGCGCAGCCGAGCGAGGTCGTCGATCTGAACGACCTGCTGCACAAGATCACGCCGCTCGAGGTCGATCACATCGACATCCTCGATGGTCAGGTCGCCTTCGTCGACACGAGCCGCCAGGAACGACCCGAGCTCTGGATGCACGAGCTCCAGCTGTCGGTCGAGAACCTCACGAACCGCGTCCGCCTCACCGAGGGTCGGCCCGTCCTGCTCACCGCCAGCGCCACGCTGGCACGCAGCGGCGCGGTCTCGATCCTGATCACCGCCGATCCTTTCGAGAAGGGGCTGACCTTCTCGGGGCGGGCCGCGATCGTCGGGCTCGAGACGGCGGAGCTCTATCGGTTCATCGAGCCGGCGACCAAGCTTCAGGCCCCCGAAGGGACCATCGACATCTTCGTCGAGTTCGACTGCCGCAACGGCCAGCTGACCGGCGGGATCAAGCCGGTGCTGAAGAACGTCAAGGTTCGCCCCTCCGACAAGGGCTTCTTCACGCGCGCTCAAGGCCTGGGTGGCGGACGTGGCCGTCAAGCTGTTCTCCGATCGGGTTCGAGATCGCAACGCGGTCGCCACGGTGCTCCCCATCAAGGGAACGCTGACCGGCCCTGACGTCCAGCTCTGGCCGGCGATCTTCGGGGTCATGCGCAACGCCTTCGTCGAAGGCCTCACCTCCGGATATGCCTATTTGCCGCCCAAGAGCAGCGAGAAGACGGGCGAGGCGCCCCCGGCGCCGGGAAACCAGACCTCACCGTCGGAGAGCCACAGCACCTCGCCCCCGGCTGCCCCGTAACCAGAGACCGACCCGATCATGAGCAGACCATCTCGCACCACGACCAGCCGCCTCCTCGGAGCGACCCACGTCCTCGCCCTCGGCGTCGGCCTCGGCCTCGGGGGCGGCTGCGCCCACACCCACGCGACGCCTCCGCCTCCGGCCAAGGTTCCCCCGACCAAGCCCGAACGCGAGCAGGCGGCCGAGACGGGGCTGCCGATTTCGAGCACCTCGCACGGCATCCTGCAGGACGGCGCCGAGCTGAAGATTCAGCGGCGCCTGCAGGAAAAGGGGTTCCTCGACGGCCAGCAGAGTGAAGGGCAGCTCGACCCGCAGACCCGCGAGGCGCTGCGCAAGTTCCAGAAGCACGAGGGGCTCCCCCCGACCGGGTTGCCGAGCTACGAAACGGTGCGCCACCTCCACCTCGACCTCGATGCGATCTTTCAGACGGTCAGCCACCCCCGCGAGCGGCCGGCCGCTTCGTCCAGCTGACGGACCGCCTAGCGTCGCGCGGGGGGCTTGGGTGGGGCGATGGCGACGACCTTCCCGTTCTTCCAGCGGACGTCGCCGATGAACTGCGGATCGCCGACGGTCCCCGCCACCTTGGCGTCGGCGCTGACCTGGCCGCCGAGCGTCTCGAGCTGCTCGTTGAAGCGCGCGATCCAGGCGACGTCGAAGTCCTTGGCCACGACCTTGCCGTGGACGGGGATCTTCTTCGCATCGATCCCCTCGGTGACCGCGGGATAGGCCAGGTTGACCCGGGCCGCGACGTCGACGCGCAGCTCGCCGCCATGCGCGGACGCGAAATCGACGGCGGCGTGCGCCGCGCGCTCTTCGTAGGTCAGGTGGATGCTGGCGTGGCCCATGTCGATGGCGTTCGGCCCTTCGGCCGCGCTCGCGGGACGCTTGACGTTCAGGTCGCGACCGTCGACCGTCAAGGCGACCTGGGGATCCCCGGCGCTGCCGGTCACGCGCAGCCGCGCCGTCATTCGACCTCGAAGCTCCGGCTTCATCCCCGAGCCGCGGAGCGCCTCGCCGAGGTCGAGTCTCTCGACGGCGAGGCGCAGGTTGAGCGCGCCACCCCCGAGCGGATCGGCGGGCAGGTGAAAGCCGCCGTTCATCTCCAGGAACGGCGCGCGAACAGTCAGGGTGCCGTCGATGCGTTGCTCGGCCAGGGTGGCATCGATCGCCGCGTCGATCTTCGAGAAGGTCTGGAACCGCCCCGCGGCCAGCCCCACCCGCGCGACCACCTTGGGATCGTTCACCTCGCCGTCGGCCTTGACGTCGAGGTCGACGATCCCGCCCAGATTGAGGTCGCGCGGGGCGACCAGCGTCGGCAGGAGGTCGAGGCGAAACTTCGTCAGGGCGACGTGCGCGTCGACGCGCGCGTCGTCCTTGGCCACGTCGACGGCCAGCTGCTGCCCTTGCGAGGCAAGGCGGAGACCCGAGAGGGAGAGCTTCTGCTCTTCGAAGCGGAGGTGGGCGGGCGCCTCGGAGACCCAGGCCGCTTTCGGATAGGCGAGCGAGAGCTGTGACAGCATCAGTCCCTGCCGGTCGCTGTCGATCTGACCGGCCAGCGCCACGCGGATCGGCTCCGGCGACGCCAGGCTCGCGGAGACGGAGAGCATCTGCCGGCGAACCTTGGCGCCGAGCTCGACCTTCCCGAGCTTGCTGGTCCCGGCGGCCACCGACGCGGCGGCGACGGTCAGATCGACCTCACCCGGGATCTTCGCGAGCTGCGCCGCGTGGCCATCGATCGCCAGGTCCGTGAGGCTGTTGTCCGCGAATCGCAGGTGATTGAAGAGACCCTTGCAGCTGGCGTCCCAGCTCGCCGGCGCCCCGGCCAGCGCCCCTCCGACCGTCAGCCGGAGCTCGCCGTGGCCCGCCATCGCCGGCACCGCCGCCGTGGTCAGGACCTGCGCCGCCTTGCCCGTCCGCGCGAGATCATCGATCGCCAGTCGACCGTCGAGCTTGAGGACGTCGCCCCCGGCGGCGCCCCCCTTTGCCGTCACCTCGAGGCCCGGAATCGCCAGCGACAGATCGAGCGTGGGGACCACCCCGGGGCGGGCCTGGCCGTCGACGCGCAGCGGCCCCCAGGCGTAGCCCCCCAGCTCCGCTCGAGGAATGGCGATCGCCACCAGCGCATCGGCGGCTTCGAGGTGCCGGCTGTCGACCTCCCCCCGCGCCTCGACCGTCCCTCCCAGCAGCTGGCCGTCGAGCGTGAAGTGCGTCTGGTCGCCGCGGACGCGCGCCTCGGCCTTGATCGCCAGCGGTCCGACCGGGGCGAGGACGCTTCTGCCGTCGAGCCGAAACACGAGATCGGTCGAGCCATTGCCGGTGGCGTACCGGAGGCTCAGGAACGACTGCAGACCTGCGAGGTGAACCGTCTCCTTGCGCCTCGTTCCGTCGGTGGACGCCACGAGCACGGCGCCGTCGCGCAGCTCGAAGCGATCGACCCGAATGACCATCCCCTCCTTTTGCGTCCTGGGCTTGGGCGGCGACTTGGGGGGAGCCTTCTGCCGCGGCGCCAGGGCCCGCGACAGGTTCATCCCCGCGGGGTCGGATTCCGCGAACAGGCGCGGTGATTCGATCACCACCGCGCTCACACGCACCTCTTCGTGCAAAAGACGCAGGATGCGGAAGTCGACCTCGGCGCGCGCCACCTCGGCGACCTGCTGGCCGTCGGGGTCACGCAGGCCGACGTTCCAGACGACGAGACGATCGCCCCCGAAGGAGAGCCGTCCGATCGCCAGCTCGCCCTGGATCTGGTGGTTCACGCGCGCCACCACCGCCCGCCGCAGCCGCTCCCCGCCCCAGCGCGTCTGCAGCACCAGCATCACGGCGCCGATGGCCACCGCCACCACGGCCGCGATCACGCCGGCGACGCGCAACGAGATGACGCCGGCCCGTTTGAGACGGTCGTTTCTCTGTCCTCGCTGGCTCACGGGGCTCCTTTGCGCATGCCGATCAACGGCGTGAACCTAAGCATTCGCTGGAAAGAAATCAGTCTTCGCCTGACCCATCGAGCAAACGAAGCCCTACGTTCAGGGCGTCATGGTTCTTCTGCAGGCCATCTTCGGGCTGGTCACCAAGTCCGCCGGCAAGATCTTGAACGCCCTCTTTGGGTGGGCGGTCCGGGCCCTCTTCGGGCAGACCAGCGCCCGCGAGCAGACCTATCTGTCGGTCGTGGTTGGGGCTGCGGTCGCCTGGCCGATCCTGCTCCTCGGCGTGGTGGCCCCGAAGGTCGCGGCGCTGGTGCTGGCGTTCGTCCCGATCCCGCACCGGATCCCCTCGTCGGCCATTCGGTTGGTCTGGGTGGCGCTGGCGCTCGTCATTCCGGTCGCGGTCGGGCTCGCCGTGGTGGCCAAGGCCCCACCGTCGACGAAGAAGGAATCGCGCGCCCTGACGGTCTTGCGCGGCTTCCCGATCACGGTGGGGTTGGCCTCCGCGTTTCTGATCATGTTCGTCTCGGTCCCGGTGATGCGCCTGGCCACCATCGTGCGCCGGCGAAAGAGCGCCGACATTCCGTTGATCACGCACGACGCCGCGTACCACCAGGTCGCGGTGACGATCTGCGAGGTCCTCAACCGGCACGGGTTTGCCTTGCGCCGGGCCTCACCTGGCTGGTGGGTGGCGGCGCCCACCCGGATCCTCGGCCTCCTCGGCGGCAGCGCCTTCCGCTCCTACGTCCCCGACGAGCTGGAGCATTTCGTGTCGCCCGACATCGAGCTGTCGCTCTACCCCAGCGGTCTGCTCCTGCGCGGAAAGGCCAAGCAGCTGACCTGGGCTCACGGTCTCGTCGCCGAGTCGGTGGTTCACACCGAAGGTCTCCAGTCGGTCGATCCGAAAGCCCAGACGCTGG
Source organism: uncultured Pseudomonadota bacterium (assembly GCA_963819375.1). Lineage (GTDB taxonomy): Bacteria > Myxococcota_A > Polyangia > Fen-1088 > Fen-1088 > JADGRB01. The sequence continues at coordinate 73,879 of CAWFVU010000006.1, forward strand.
AGAAACGGCTCCACCGCCTCTGGAAGATCTACGACGAGGACCCGGCCAGGAACAAGAACTCCGCCGAGCTCGATCGGGAGCTGGACCAGATCACGCACGATCTCGGCGGGCTGGAGGTCGAGTTCGACGACTGGCAGGTTCTCTACCGCCAGATCCTGCAGGTCGGGCGCGCGATCCACGGTCATCGACAGCTGATGGACGTGGGCGCCTCGAAGACGACGGTCGGAACGGATTTGCCGAGACCGCGATCGGTGCCACGGCGGTCGGCCTAGCCTTGTCTCGCCTGGAGGCGGCTGCTTGCGGGCAACTGGAGCGTGGTTAGGTTTTCCCCTAGGAGACAACACCCATGTCGCTAGAAACCGTTCTGATCTGGATCGCGATTGGACTCATCTCCGGATGGCTGGCCTCTGCGGTCGTTGGTGGGGGATTCGGCGTGGTCGGTGACATCGTCATCGGCATCGTCGGCTCCTTCCTCGGCGGCCTCATCTTTCGAGGCCTGCATCTCCACGCGCCGATCGGCGGGCTGGCAGGCACGATCTTCGTCGCCTTCATCGGCGCCATCGCGCTGCTGCTCGTTCTGCGGCTCATTCGTTCGGCCGGCCCCCGTCGCCTCTAGTTGCCGTCGCTGCCGGGCCGCGAGAGCCGTGCGCCCGGCAGGAACGACGTGACGGCTGAGGGCCAAGCCCGGGCCGCCGACCCGCCCCGAATCAGGGGGATGGGCCGCCTCGGCCTGGCGGCGCTGGGCATCGTCTTCGGCGACATCGGCACCAGCCCTCTTTATACGCTGCGGGCCTGTCTGAGCGCGCCCGAGGCGGCGCCGTTCAGCGCGAGCCGATGTCCTCGGCGTCCTTTCGCTGATCGTCTGGACGCTGACGCTGGTGGTGTCGCTCAAGTACGTCACCGTCATCATGCGCGCGGACAATCACGGCGAGGGCGGCATCTTCGCCTTGCTGGCGCTCCTGCCCGGAGCGGCCGTCGTCGGACCAAGGGGGGCGTGGTCGGGATCGTCGCGCTCCTGGTGATCGCAGGCGCGGCGCTGCTCTACGGCGACGGAATGATCACGCCGGCCATCTCGGTGCTCTCCGCGGTGGAGGGGCTCGAGGTGGCCGCGCCCTGGCTCAAACCGGCGGTGCTGCCCGATCACCTGCCTGATCCTGCTGCTCCTCTTCGGGTTCCAGCGCCACGGCACCGGCCGGCTCGGCCAGGTCTTCGGTCCCGATCATGGCGATCTGGTTCGTCGTGATCGCCGCGCTCGGCGCGGTCCAGATCGCCCACCATCCCGCGGTGCTGGCGGCGCTGGGTCCGCAACATGCCGTCGGCTACTTCGCCAGGCACGGCATCCGCAGTCTCTTCGTCCTGGGCTCCGTGGTCCTGGCGGTCACCGGCGCCGAGGCGCTCTATGCCGACATGGGACACTTCGGACCGGCGCCCATCCGCGCCGGCTGGTTCGTGCTGGTCATGCCGGCGCTGGTGCTCAATTACCTGGGCCAAGGGGCGCTCATCCTCAGGGACGCCTCCGCCGCCGGAATCCCTTCTTCGCCATGGCGCCGAGCGGCGCCGCGACCTACGCGCTGATCGGCCTTTCGACGGCCGCGACCGTGATCGCGTCGCAGGCGCTCATCTCGGGCGCCTTTTCTCTCACCAATCAAGCGATGCAGCTCGGGTTCTTGCCGCCGGTGACGGTGGTCCACACCTCGGGCGAAGAAGAAGGCCAGGTCTACGTGCCCGAGGTGAACCTTCTGCTGACGGTGGCCTGCGTGGGTCTGGTCTTGATCTTCCGTCATTCGAGCCGGCTGGCGTCGGCCTACGGCATCGCCGTCACGGGGACGATGGTCCTCACGTCCATCATCTTCTACGAGGTCGCGCGCACCCGCTGGCGGTGGCCGCGCTGGAAGGCGGGCTCGCTGCTGCTCCTGTTTCTTTCGGTCGACCTCACGTTCTTCGTGGCGAACCTCTTCAAGGTGGTCGACGGCGGCTTCCTGCCGCTCGCCGTGGGACTGGTGCTCTTCCTGGGGATGGCGACCTGGAAGAAAGGCCGCCGCATCTTTCGCGATCAGATTGAGGCCGATTCGCCGCCTTTCGCCGAGTTCCTGGCCACCTGCCGGCGATCCCCCGTCGCCCGAACGCCCGGCGCCGGCGTGTTCGTCACCGGCCATCCCGACGGTGTGCCGCCCGTGCTCCGCGCGCTGGTCGAGCGGGTGCGCGTCCTGCCCGAGACGGTCGTGCTCCTGACGATGGAGGTCTGCCACGTTCCGCGCATCGCCCCAGCAGATGGCGGGCGCCATGACCGCCTCGCCGACGGCTTCCATCGGCTGGTGATGAGGCGCGGCTACCTGGACCAACCCGACGTTCCCGCGGCGCTGGCCCGGGCCTGCCGGACCTGGTCGATTCCCATCGATCCAGAGCAGGCGACGTTCTATCTCGGCCGCGCGACCTTCATTGCCTCGTCGGCCGGCCGCATGGGTCACTGGAGCGAGTCGCTCTTCGCCTTCATGGCGCGCAACTCGCGGCCCGTGACCGATGCCTTCTGCATTCCGCCCGCACGGGTCGTGGAGATCGATTCCCGCATCGATCTTTGATCCGGGGAGAGCCACCCGCGAGCATTGCCCTCGTCAGGCGCGTACCTAACTTGCGGGCTCCATGCCAACCAAGCGTGCGCGAGGGACGAATGCTCCGACAACGCCGAAGGGCCAGATGGCCAGGCCGGCGACCAGGACCGGTAAAGGTGGAGAGCCGCATCAGCTCGCAGAGACGCCGGCGCAGATCCTCACCACGAATCAGGGCGTCCCCATCGCCGACGACCAGAACTCGTTGCAGGCGGTCAAGCGGGGCCCGGTCCTGCTGGAAGACTTCGTCCTTCGCGAGAAGATCACGCACTTCGATCACGAGCGCATTCCGGAGCGCATCGTGCACGCCCGGGGCTCGGCCGCGCACGGGTACTTTCAGGTCTATCGGCCGCTCGGCAGGCTGACGCGCGCAGCGTTCTTGCAGGATCCCAGGAAGAAGACGCCGGTCTTCGCGCGCTTCTCCACTGTCGCGGGCGGCGCCGGCTCGGGCGACACCCCCCGGGATGTCCGCGGGTTCGCGGTGAAGTTCTACACGGAAGAGGGAAACTTCGATCTGGTCGGCAACAACATTCCGGTGTTCTTCATCCAGGACGCGATCAAGTTTCCCGACCTGGTCCACGCCGTGAAGATGGAGCCGGATCGCGGGTTCCCGCAGGCCGCCTCGGCGCACGACACGTTCTGGGACTTCGTCTCTCTGCTGCCCGAGAGCATGCACATGCTGCTCTGGGTGATGTCCGACCGGGCCATCCCGCGGTCGCTGCGCATGATCGAGGGGTTCGGCATCCACACCTTCCGATTCGTCGACGACAAGGGACGGTCGACCTTCGTCAAATTTCATTGGAGGCCGACCATCGGCGCCGCCTCGATCCTCTGGGACGAGGCGGTGAAGCTCTACGGAGCGGATCCGGACTTCCACCGCCGGGATCTCTTCGAGGCCATCGCCAAGGGCGCGTTTCCAGAGTGGGAGCTCTCCGTTCAAGCGTTCGACCAGAAGACCGCCGACAAGCTCCCGTTCGACGTGCTGGATGCGACCAAGCTCATCCCGGAGGAGGTTATTCCCCTCGAGCCGATCGGCAAGATGGTCCTCGATCGGAACCCGGACAACTTCTTCGCCGAGACGGAGCAGGTCGCGTTCCATCCCGGCCACGTGGTGCCGGGCATCGACTTCACGAACGATCCGCTGCTGCAGGGTCGTCTGTTCTCTTATCTCGACACGCAGCTCATTCGGCTGGGCGGCCCGAACTTCCACGAGCTGCCGATCAACCGCCCGAAGTGCCCGATGCGAAACTTTCAGCGCGACGGCTTCATGCAGATGGAGGTCCCCAAGGGGCGCGTCAACTACGAGCCGAACAGCCTCGACCCCCAGGGGCCGCGAGAGCTCCCGGGCGGCGGGTTCACCACCTTTCCCGAGCCGCTGGCCGGCGCCAAGGAGCGCGTTCGCCCGGAGAGCTTCGCCGATCACTACAGCCAGGCGAGGCTGTTCTTCCGCTCGATGACCGAGCCGGAGCAGCGGCACATCGTGAGCGCCTTCGCCTTCGAGCTCGGCAAGGTGGAGACGGCGACGATCCGACGCCGCATGCTGGGTCACCTCGACATCGTGGACGAGGCGCTGGGCGACGGCGTGGCGCAGGCGCTGGGGATGGAGGGGCAGGCGGAGAAGCTTCGCCCCGCGCGGCCCCCGATCGACCTGCACGCCGTCGCCGGCGCTAAGCCTCGTCGGCAAGGCGAGAGAGACGCTGCAGGGGCGCAAGGTGGCTGTGCTCGTGGGTGACGGAAGCGATCCCGCGCTGGTCGCCGCCCTGCGGGCCGCCTTGAAGAAGGAAGGGGCCGAGCTGGCGGTGGTCGCCACCGAAGATCGGAGGCGCCCGGGGCAAAGGGGGCCAGATTGATCGCCGCCGACCACGCGCTGGCCGCGGCGCCGTCGATTCTCTTCGACGCCGTGGTCCTCGCTCCGTCCGCCGAGGCAGCAGCCCTCCTCACGCGCGCAAGCGGCCGCCGTCGATTGGGTGAGAGACGCCTTCGGTCACCTGAAGGTGATCGGACACGTCCCGGCGGCCGCGCCTCTGCTCGAGCGGGCCGGGATCGAAGCAGATGCCGGCCTGATCGCGCTCGACGGGCCTCGCGTCGATCGCGGCGTTTCGTCGCGGCGGCGAAAACCGCACGGCGTCTGGGAGCGGGAAGCGAAGCTTCGCCGTCCCTGAGCAGCTATCTGCGGTAGCGCTTCGAAATTCGCTGGCGTCAGCGCGCGACCCCCTCCACCATCTACTCAGATGGTGACCAGATGGTGCAGGGATGGTCGACGGGATGGTCGAGATGGCCGAGCTAGAGAAGACCGAGAAGATCACGATCAACCTGGGGCTCGTCGATCTGGGGCAGATCGATCTGCTGGTGCAGGAAGGCTTCTACGCCAACCGCACCGACTTCATCCGCTCCGCGATCCGCACCCAGCTGGCCACCCGTGCGGCGGCGGTCGAGCAGAGCGTCGCCCGCAGGACGCTGGTGCTGGGGAGCGCCCATTTCACCCGCGCGCAGCTGGAGGAGCTGCGCAGGGCCGGGCAGACGGTGCAGATTCGCGTGCTCGGCCTGGCCACCATCGCCGACGACGTCTCCCCGAAGCTGGCGCTGCAGACAATAGCCTCGGTCGAGGTGCTGGGCGCGTTTCGCGCGCCCGCCGCGGTGAAAGCGGCGCTCGCCTCGCGCATCGTCTGAGAAACGACGAAGAAAGGATCGACCCGATGGACAAGGATCGACTGGCCCGCATGTATGAAGCGACCCGGCTGACGAGCCAGGCACGATTCGCCGAGGCGACAGCCCTCCTTCAGCAACGCCCGGACGGCGGCGGCCCCCTGCCCGGCCTGCAAGCTCTGTTGTCTCGGTCTGCCCCACGGGCGTGGCGGTCGTCCGGTCTCGGCGAAGACGCCTCGTCCTGCGCCGGTGGTGCCCGGCCAGTTCCTCGACCTGCCGTACGCCAACGCGGCCGGTGAGCGCGCGTGCAAGCTGTATCGTGCCCACCGGGTACGCCGGTCAGGCCGCGCCGCTCATCGTGATGCTGCACGGTGGTACGCAGAACGCCGATGACTTCGCCGCCGGCACCCGGATGAACGAGCTGGCCGAGCGCCACGGATTCCTGGTCGCCTACCCGGAGCAGTCGCGCGCCGCCAATCCCAAGGGGTACTGGAACTGGTTCCAGCCCCAAGACCAGCAGCCGCGGCAGCGGGGAGGCGTCGCTCATCGCCGGGCTCACCGGGCAGATCATCGAAAAGTACGCGGTCGACGCCCGTCGCGTCTACGTCGCCGGCTTCTCCGCGGGCGGCGCGATGGCGGCGGTCATGGCCGCCACCTATCCCGACCTCTACGCAGCGGTGGGCGTCCATTCTGGCCTCGCCGCGGGGAGCCGCCCACGACATCCCTTCCGCGTTCGCCGCCATGGCGAAGGGGGCGCCAACCCCCGCGAGCTCGCCGGTGCCGCTGATCATCTTCCACGGCGACGCCGACCCGACCGTCGCCCACGTCAACGCCGACTGTCTCGTCAGGGCCGTCCTGCCGGACGCCAGGGATCGGCAGCGACCGCTCACGACCAACGGAGGCGGCCCGGGAAGCCACGCTTATACCCGCCGGCTCTACTCCGACCGCCGCGGAACAGCCCTGGTGGAGCAGTGGACGATCCATCGGGCCGGGCACGCCTGGTCGGGTGGCAGTCCGCAGGGGACGTACACGGACCCGCAGGGGCCGGACGCCTCGACCGAGCTCGTCCGCTTCTTCGCCCAGCATGCGCACTGTTATGACCGGCAGCGGGCCGCTTGATCCGGCCGCCCGCGGTGTCAATCGGGCGTTGGCCATTTGCGCCGAAGGATGACGTTAGCGGTGGTTGCCCTACTGGCCGACGGTCAGGTCCGACGCCATGGTTGGCAGCATGAACGACCGAATGTTCGACATCTACCGCCAGGCCTCGGAGTCCTGGTTCAAGGTGCAACAGGAGCTGTTCGACGGGCTCTACAAGTCGACGATGCTTCTCTTCCAGCAGACGTCACAGGCCCCGAGCGTGAAGTCGCCGGGAGACCATCCACCGACCTTGGGCCCCAATGGCTCGAAGGCTACAAAAGCGACTCCCAGGCCCGGTGCCGGGAAGTCCAGACACGCGCGGAAGATCGCTGGGCGCCCAGCTCGTTCAGGGGCAGGAAATCGGTAGCGCGGGAGCGCCCGCGGGGTGATCTCAGGTCTGGCGGGCGCGACGTTCATTCAGGAGTCTCTGCGCCAATGCCTTGACGACGATCGACGCGGCCGTGGCTCCTCCCGCGCCGGCGATCTTCTGGCCGACGCCGGGCGTGTTGGCGACCTGGTTCGGCCTGGAGATCATCCTCCGGACTGCCTCCGGCAGGCGCATGAGCTGCGCCCCGAGACGCGCCTGTCGCCGGCGCCGCGCGATGCCGAGGGCGATCCCGCCACCGGCGATTCCCAGCAAGGCCACCGCCACGGCGGCCAGCGGGACGGCGTGCCGGCGAAGCTCGGCTTTCACATCGAACAGATCGTGCCGGCGACGATCCAGCTCGCCGACCATCCCGTCGAGCTTTCCGCGAATTCCTTCGATCTCCTCCTCCAGCTGCGCCGCTTTTTCAGCTGGGGGCGGTGGCGTGGGGGCACCGGGCGTCGCCTCTTTTTCGTGGGAGCTCATGCCAGCCTCTCCCGGGTCCACTTGGCGTCGTCCTTGAGCGTCCGGCGGGTGCGGGACATCGGAGCGCGCACGCGTCGCCGCCAGCTCACCAGTCCCAGGACCGCGGCCACGGCCAGCGTGGCGCCGGTGACGATCAAGCCGGCCTGCCATCCCGGCATCACCTGAGACAGACCGAGCACCCCCGTGACCAGCAACAAGTTGATCGCGGCCAGCCCCGTCAGCGCCGCGATCCCGAGGCCGCCGGCGGCGCGGGCCTCCGACTGGAGATTCGCGCGCAGCTCCGTGGTCGCCAGCTCGAACTGCTTCTTGGCCAGCAGCTCCAGCTGAGAGCCGATCTCCTTCAGCAAGGCCGCCGTTCCGAGCTGCTGCGCTCCCGCCCCCAAAACCGGTTCTTCGCGCGTCGCCATCGTGGTGTGCTCCTCTTTCGTCTTGCCGGCGTCTCCCGGCGCTTCGTCGTCAAGCAGCTGTCGTTCGCCCCGAATGGCGCGTTCGACCTGCAGAGTCTGGCGATACAGCACCTGCCAGTCCTCGAAGGGGACGGAGAGGCTGCCCAGCTCGTGGGTGATCTCCTGCAGACGACCGAGGAGACGCGGCGAAGCCGCGTGCGCGGCCGGGCTCTCGTCGAAGATCTTCCAGAGCCGCCTCAGCTCCCGCTCGAGCTCCTGCGCCTTGGCATAGGTCGTCTGCAGCCCGTCGGTGTGCACCACCGTCTCGGCGATGAGGCCGTGCGCCCAGGTGACCCGATCCTTCCGTCCCCGCAGCAAGACGCCGCTCGGATAGAGCGACATCTCGAGATCGACCGAGACGAAGTGCGCGGGGCGGCTCGGGACATAGGCGCGAAAGGCATCGCCCCCAAACCAGGTGAGGATCCGGATCGGCGCGGCGACCCACCACCCCGGCTGCGCGCGGTGAAGCGCGAATCCGTGGTGCTCCAGCACGCTCGACATTCGTTCCGCCACCTGTTCGTAAGCGTCTCCATCCGTCACGAGGGGGATGTCGGCGCTCTCGAAGCGGCGCACCAGGGCGGCGAGGCGCATCAGGGGCACGGAGATGAACATGATCAGGAAGGCGGCCGCCAAGCCGATGGTGATGGGAAACCCGCGGGCCGTTCGCTTGAGGAACGATTCGCGCGGCATGTGCGGCGGCGCCTTGCTCGCCACCGCCAGACCGACGCCCAGAGGGACGAGGAGCGCCAGGCCCAACCAGACGAGGCGGATCGTCCAGGCGGGAATCCAGTGCGGGATGGGGACGAACGCCAGCAGCAGAGCCGCGATCTTGGGCGCCACCAGGCCGACGAGGAGCAGCGGCCAGGCGACGGCGGCGCCCACCACCGCGGAGAGAAAGGTCTGCTCGCGCGACGACGTCTGTCCGAACAGCGCGCGAACCGCCCATCCGAAGATGGCGTTGAGAACCTTTCCCGCCGATTTTCCGATCAGCGTGAGGAACGCCTGGAAGATGGCCATGGACCTAAAACTAAGCGCGACCGATGAGACAGGTAAGCTGCGGCCTCAGTTCCAGAACCCCACAGACAGGGCGAGGTTCTTGTACCGAGCTGCGAAATCGCTGGCGGCGGAGATCGACACCCGGCGCTCATGTCCGCCGAGCCGGAAGGAGAAGACCCGGGCCTCGAAGCCAGCGGTGCCGTGCAGCCGGGCCGAGGTCTCGGGAAAACGCGAGGCCTCGAGGTAGCTCCCCGCGCGCAACCTCAACCATCCGCGAATGACCTCGGACTCCAGGCCCAATCGGGGCGTGGGACTGATGTTCCGCCCGGAGACCTGCAGCTGCTTGGCCGCGAAGGCCTCCATGCCGTAGCCGTTGTCGACCGCGCCAATCAGGGCGAGCTCGAGGGCCACCGTCAGCTGCCGCTCGTCCCGATAGTCGCCGTCGATTCGTTCGTTCCAGGGGGTGGGTCCGAAGCGCCAGGCGCCGCCCACCGTGGCGTCCCAGGGGACGATGGCGTCGGTCGGAAGAATGTAGCCGTCGCAGCTATAGTCATAGTTGGTCGGATCGCACTTGAACTGGACGGGCGAGGTGTTGAAGGGCAAGCCGCCGCTGGCCGCCAGCCGAAAGTCGCGTCCCTTGGGCAGCCAGACCACGCCGCCGTCCGGGGAGGCGCCGATGCGCGTGAACAGCGTCTGATGGCTGGCGTCCAACGTGTAGACGTTGGGGCCGCCGATCCGCACCCCGACCCCCACCGAGATCGATTGATCGAGGAAGGTCCGCGCCAGGCCGATGTGACCGATGAGCGAGCGGACCCCCAGGCCTCCGCCGGCATCCGCCGCGATCTCGTGCGCCGTGTAGCCACCGTCGATGGAGAGCCCCCACTGCCCGTACTGGAGCAGGAGGCCCGTGGCCGCGAGGAGCGAGCGATGGACGCTGGTGACGACCTGGCCGTTGTCGTTCGAGTCCTGGCCATTGGCCGCCACGTAAGTGTTGAAGTAAACGCTCCAGGCGAACTTGTCGGTCCTGGTTTCGGGCCGCACCGCAGCCGAGGCCGGGTTGGTGTAGAGACCCGCCGCCCCCTCCGCGATCGCGTCGATCGCCCCGCTCATGGCGATGAGACGTGGCGACCCGAGCGCCGGCTGTTCGAAGAGATCGATGTTGAAGTTGCGGTTGGTGATCGACGGGAGCGAGAACTGGGCTCTCGCCGCCGCCGGCACGAGAATCAGCGCAGCGAAGAGGCAGGCCCGGACGCGCTTCACCGCCCGTCTGGCGGGCTCGACAACGCTGCCCATCACCCCGCGAACAATGTAAGGCGTTCCCTTACGGGTGTAAGGCGGGTCGCCCAACCGCGAAGAGACTACCTACGGAATGCATCTGAGCCCTTCCGCAGGGCGTCGTCCGGCCCTACTTCCAAGTAGCGATGACGGTTGTGATGCTGGTCGACGATGACGAAGGTGCGCGAGAGTCCCTCTCGGAGCTGCTCGAAGAGACCGGCTATTCCGTTCTCCAGGCCGACAACGGCTCGGCGGCGTGGCGACTCCTCGAAGAGGTCAAGGGAAAGTGCGACGCCATCGTGCTCGATTTGATGATGCCCACCATGAACGGGTGGGATTTTCGGCGCAAGCAGCGGGTCGATCCCAGGTTCGCCGGAATCCCCGTTCTGTTGATGTCGTCGGGCGCTCACATCGCATCGGTGTCTGCCGAGTTGGAAGCAGCAGACTACCTGTCCAAGCCGGTGGAGATTGCGGACCTTCGGGAGAAGCTTCGCAAACATGCGACGTGATGGTCGCCGATCCGACTCTCGACCACGCGGCAGTGAGCACCACAGGGGCCGGGCAGTACGTCGGCGGATACGAGCTCGGTCAGCTGTTGGGCGTGGGCGGGATGGCCGAGGTCTTCAAGGCTGAATACACCCCTGTCCGGGGCACGCGACGAACCGTGGTGGTGAAGCGGATCCTTCCGCGCCACGCCAGCGACGCCGAATTCACGAAGCTGTTCGTCGCGGAGGCAAAGATTCTGGGCCTCTTGAACCACTCGAACGTGGTCAAGGCTTACGACTTCGGAGAGGTGAACGGGGCTCTGTTTCTCGTCCTGGAATACGTCGATGGACCCTCCCTCGCCGATGCGCTCGAAATCCTTCGAGAGTACGGCCGAGAGATGCCGTTCGCCGCGGCGGCACATTTCGCTCATGAGGTCTGTCTGGCGCTGGACTACGTTCACAACCTGAAGGGGGGCGACGGCGAGCCGCTGAATGTCATTCATCGGGACGTCACGCCGTCCAACATCCTTCTCACGAAGGCTGGCGGCATCAAGCTCCTCGACTTCGGCGTGGCCAAGTACCGTGCCTCGCAGGTGAAGACCAGTGAAGGGTTCATCAGGGGGAAGGCCGCCTACATCGCGCCGGAGACCCTCGAGGCGAAGCCCATCGACCGCCGCATCGACCTATTTTCACTGGGGATCGTTCTGCACGAGATGCTGACGCTGAAGAGCCTCTTCGAATCCGACACGCACATGCTCACCTTTCGGAAGATTCTGACCCTGCCGATCGCGCCTCCGTCGCAGACACGCCCCTCCGTGCCGCCGGAGCTGGACGCGATCGTCATGAAGGCCCTCGCGCGCGACCCCGCGCGCCGCTATCAGACGGCCGACGAAATGGCGACGGATCTCCGACGGTTCGTGTTCGAAAACGGGCTCCCCGAGAGCCGCAATGGCGCTTTCGTACGCGTTCTCGACGACCTCGTGGCTTCCGCCCGGCTCTAGGCCGAGGAGAGCTCCCGGAGTGCGCGCGCCCGCGGTCAGAAACCACGATCTTGGGCGGGAACCACCCAGCTCGGTGCGCGCATGCTTATAGTCCGCGCGTGAGCGACGACGCCAGACCACCGACCGACAACAAGACCGCGCGCGAAGAGGTGACCAAGCTCGGCAAGTTCATTCAGACCTACAGCGCTTTTCTCTCCAGCTTCGTGATCGGGGTGGCGGGACTGGTCGCGACGTCGATCTGGCAATACCGGCAGTCCCAAATCGCCTCTGCTCAGGCGCAATCGCAGCAGGCGATCGCGGCAACCAAGGCCGAGAACGACTGGCGCATCGCCCGCGCCGACATCCTGTCGAAGAACCTCACCGTGCTCTCGGGGCAAGGGCCCGGCAGCGCGGACCAGAAGTTCGGTGTGCTGCTCTCGCTTTCGCGCGGCCAGATTATCGATCCCGAGCTGGCCGTCTCGTACGCGATGGAGCTCGGCAAGCAGAACGCGACCTACATGCGGACCGTGCTGGAGGCGACCGGCAAGAAGAACTACGAGCAGCTCGCGCAGGGATTCAAGCTGACCTGCCTCCAGCGGTACGGCGTCCAGAAGGCGACCGATCTCTGCAAGGACGATACGCTCGTGCAGCGCTCGGACGCCATCGCCGAGGTGATCGTCGACGAGATGGACGCGACCGCCGTGGTGCACGCAGCCGCCGACAGCGGCCCACTTTCACTGCTCCGCGAGGAGCGGGTCGTGCAATCGCACCCCGCCAGGTACGCCTGGCTGTTCACGCCATATCTGCAGGATCTGTACGACCGCCGCCAGTGGCAGGACATTCAGCGCTTCGAGAGCTTCTCCACCGGCGCTCATCTGGTGTCGTCGCTGGTGCTGGCGGCCGCGCGCACCGGTGAGCTGCTCAGCGCCGCCGAGGCGCCGCAAATCAATGCCTTTCACAGCGATCACCGGAAGTGGCTGGTCTCCTACCTCCTGGGCGCGACCTGCGCCGGTGAATGCCGCGGCAAGTTGGTCAATGCGATGCTGACCACCTACCTTCAGGCGGGGGGTGACTACGATGAACCGTTCCGCCGCCTGCTCCTCCAGCCGCGGGCCCAGGCCGCCGCAACCTTCTCGCACCTGCACACGCGTCTGCTCTGGTGCCAGGTCGCCGCCGAGGCCGAAGCGGAGTTTCGCGACAAGGTCCTCCTGCCGGTGTTGGCCGCCGCCCTGTCAGATCCGAAGAGGGACCCAGCCCTGCTGGAGGATCTGGTGGGCCTCATCGCGCTCGTCCCTGAGCCCCCGGCCAGCGACGCGAACGCCACGGCCGCCTGGAAAAAGCTGTTCGATGAGCTCGATCACAGCAAGGAGCGTCTCTCGCGCACCTACAACACGCGCCGGGCCGCCTCGGCGCGCGAGCGCAGCAATCCACCGCCCGCGATGAAGAAGGTGAGCTTCTGCGGCCCCGACGGAACGCCGCCGCTCGCCGCGGACGCGACCGCGACGGCCGCCGCGGCGAGCGCGACGTCCGCGAGCGCCTCCGGCCAGTGAAGCATCACCCCGAGCGAGCTCGGAATGACTGACTCTGCGAGGTCAACCGACCTTGTGCGCAGCCGCCGGTTGACTCACCGGGGGACCGGCATCGGCCAGGGCTTCCGGAGCGCCGCGGAGCCGCGCGCGGATGTCCTCCCGAAGCCCGCGCCCGGCCTTGGGCGCCAGCATGAACCCGATCCCCACGCCGATGAGCATCCCGACGCCGAGCGTGCCAAGCGTGGACGCCAGCGACGTCGGCAGAGACTCCTTCGTCTCGAGGCCCAACAGGCCGAGCAGGTCGTCCCTGTCCAGATTCGAGAGATCCTTGAGATTCATCGAGCTCCTCCCTTCACGCGTGGTTGTTGACGCTCGTTCGAGGCGACGCCCCCGGCGAGCCATTCCTAAGCCATAAACATGCCCACTGCCTTTCGGGGTATTCCGGACCATTCAGGGCGGAAAATCACGGGCCCTGTCGTCTCGAACCACCGGCCGCCCGAGGTTGGTCCGGGAAAAGTAACGGCGTCGGTCGAGCCGTAACGGCCAGGCGTCAGAGGAGCCTCGGCGCCCCCCCTCATTCCTTGCCGGGGTTCAACGGGGTCTCGGCAGGATCCTTCCCTTCCGCGGCGTCCGCCTGCCGGATCTCGTGGGCGATCTCGGTCGCCACGGCCGCCGCCTCCGCGGGCGACGCCCCGGCGGTCTCCCGGGCATAGGCCCGCTCGGCGCGGGCGTCCCGGGCGCGCAGGTGGGGATCGTCCGTGTCGTCACCGGGCAGGTCGACGCGCAACTCTTCGATCAGCATCCGGAGCGCGGCGGCGATCGGCAACGCCAGCAGAGCCCCGACGATCCCGCCCACCTTGCCGCCCACCAGGAGCGCGATCACGACCACCGCCGACGAGAGCCGCAGAGCTTGACCGTAGATCCGGGGGACGATCACCCGGCTCTCGAACTCCTGGTAGCCGATCATCGCCACGAGGACGATCGTCGCGACCGCCGTGCCGCGCGAGAGCGCCACCAGGACCGCCGGCGTGGTGGCCAGCAGGCCGCCCACGAAGGGGATCACGTCGGTGAGGGCGGCGAAGGCCGCGAGCGCGAGGGCATTGGGCACGCGCGCGATCAAGAGCAGGGCGAACGTGAAGACGCCGATCGCCACCGAGGTGATGATCTGGCCGCGAAGATATCCGCCCACGATCGTCTCGAGGTTCAGGAGGACCCGCGCCAGCCGAACATGGAACCGGCGGGGAATCAGCGCATAGAGGGCGGCCCGGGAGCGCTCGGCGTCGGCGATGAAATAGATCGCCAGCACCACCGACGTGGCGGCGTACCCGATCACCTCCACCACGCCGAGGGAGGCCGTCACCGCGGTCGTCACGTTGACGCCTCGCACCCGGTCCTCGGGCTTGAAGGTGCGGATGGCGTTGGCGAGCGGCGCCGTCAGGCGATGGGATTCGAGCGCGCGCGCCAGCCCCTTTTGAATCTCGGGCAAGTTGGTGATCGTCTGGCTCACCTGGGCAACCAGCGAGGGGATGGTGATGAGACCGACGCCCACCACCACGATCGCGCATCCGACGAACACCACGGCGATCGCCAGCGTTCGATTCACGCGACGCCGCTCCAGCCAGCCGACCGCCGGGCTGAGGGTCCCCACCAGGATCAGGGCGACCACGATGATCACCAGGATCGGCAGCAGGAGATCGAGCAGCCAGATCCCGCCCACCGTCAGCGCGACGGCGAGGATGGTCCGGTAGGAGATCTCGACCCGGTGGACGACCGTGCTGCGCTCGGCGCGCTGGCGCGGTTCCTGTTCCGGCTGCGTCACGAACCTACCACTCTAAGGCGATGCCTCAGTTTGGCAACCGGCGATCAGCGACTCTGAAACGTCAGCCGAGGCGCGCCAGGGCCGCCAGGTCGGCGCGGTCCTTGGCGTCCGCCGTCGGGTCGTCGTGCGGCTCCGATTTGTCGGCCCTGAGGGCGCCGAGGGTGATGAGCCTTGCGCGCGCGCCGAGCAGCTCCGAGACGTCGTCGCCGAAGGCGCCGGGCGGCCACGATGCGCTCCCGGCGCGGAGCGGTGTGCAGACGCGCCCGTCGTCACCGCGCTCGAGAAACGCCAGGTCCAACCTGACGCCGCCGCGGGCGTAGGTCGTGTAGCCGTCTTCGTCCTCGCCGGGAGTGTGTCGCCACCCGTCGCCCGCGAGAAGACCGGCGATCGCCGGGAGGTCTGTCAGCCAGACGGCGATATCGAGGTCGTCGTGCGATCGGGTGACGGCACCGACGTGGAAATCGACGGCCCAGCCACCGAACAGCCAGTGGTCGATCCCCCGCTGCTCGAAGAGATCGTGGACGCGGGCCAGCGCGGCCAGTTGCTCGGGTTCGTTCATCCGCCGAACGTCAGGTCGTCTTGATGAGGCCGCCGTCGATGACGTAGTTGGCGCCGGTGACGTTCTTGGTCCGCTCCGAGGCCAGCAGCACCACCAGCGTGGCGACCTCTTCCGGCGTCGAGAACCGTCCGGTCGCAAAACCGCCCATCCCGGCCACGATCTTCTCGCGCGCCTGCTGAGCGTCGATGCCGGTCGCCTGGGCGACGGTGTCGGCGACGCCGCCCTTGCCCAGCCAGAGGTCGGTGCTGACCGGGCCGGGCGAGACGGCGTTCACCCGGACGCCGCGCGGGCCGAACTCCATGGCGATCGACTTGGTGAAGTTCACCAGGGCCGCCTTGGCGGCGCCGTAGTCGAGGACGCCGGCGTCGGGCTCGAAGAACGCATTCACCGAGGCGACGTTGACGATCGACCCGCCGCCCGCCTTCAGCATCGGCCCGAGCGCGGCGCGCGTCGCGCGGACGGCGGCGAAGAAGTTCATCTGCATCGACCACTCGAATTCCTCGTCGCTGGTTCCGAGAAACCCGCCCAGCCGCAGGCGGACAGCGCCAACGTTGTTCACCAGCACGTCGAGGCGTCCGTGCTCTTCGAGCGCGGCGGCCACCAGCTTGGCAGGCCCGTCCGGGGCTGCCAGATCGAGCTGGCGCGAGGTGACGCCCGGCAGGCCCGCCAGGCCGTCGACCGTCCGCGCGCCTGCCACGACCTTGGCCCCCTCCTCCACGAACATCTTCGTGATCGCCAGGCCGATCCCCTTGCTGGCCCCGGTCACCACCGCCACCTTGCCCGAGAGGTCGAGGTTCATGACCCCTCCGTCGTCGCGGCCGCCACCAGCGCCTCGACGGCGCCGAGTGTCAGGAGGGGCTCGAGCGGTTGGCCCGGCCCGTCGGCAATTCCAGCGGAAGTCGTCACGAGGCAATCTTGGGCGGATCGTCCGTCTCGGGCAACTCGACAGCGCCGGTCACCACGACGTCACCGACACGCAGGCGGGTCACGGCGAGATCCTGGACCTCGAGGGAGACGACCTTCGCCTTCCCGACCTCCACACGGCCGATCGCCAACCAGCGAATCGTCAACGCGCCGACCGCGAAGGCGCCGAGCGCAGCCGCGCCCATCGCCGTCGCCACCACCGCCAGGTCATCGAGCCCCAACCGTCTCTGCTTCAGGAGATGTCCCATGTCCGCGGTCTGAATTTGCTCATGCCGCGGCGTTCGAGCCAGTCGAGGAGATGAGACCGTTCTGTCAGAATTTCACGCGTTCGGGACCTGTTGGATGCCCGGAGCCCACGATGAACGCCTCATGGACGCAGGTAGAGCTCGTCGGAGATTCGCTGGTAGTGCAGGTCTCGAAGGAAGGGCACCCACAATGCATCGCGCGTGCGCTGCTTGCGCGAGGCGAACTCGGGCCCGAAGAAAACGACCTTGGGCGGCCGCGCCAGCAGCTCGGCCCGCACTGGGGCGAGGCGCTCTGCGTCGGTGCGCCCGGCCCCCGCCGGCATGAGCTCATCGAGCAGACAGACCTCACGAATCGCCGGCCGCCAATCGGTCAGCACGTAAAGCGCGGGGCTCCCGTCCGAGAAAATGGTGTCGTGGGATGAAGTGGACTTCTTGACGAAGGCAACGACGCTGGGAGCGATGCTCAGCGTGTTGCCGTGCGGGATCGGGTGGTTTGTCCGCGCCAGGAGCGCCATGGTCGGCCCCATGTGCACGACCGCCCCTGCCAGCAGCGCCCAGCGGACCCAGCGTCGCAGATCGGGAGGAGCCTGGTCCAACCACCGGCTCAAGACGAGCGCCCCGAGCGCGGTCCAGAGGAACAGACCGGTCAGGCCCATGGTGAAGTAGTGGGGGAAGTAGCAGCCCCCCACGGTGACCGAATAGAAGCCGCCCAACACGGCGAGCACCAGCCCGAGGCGCGCCGCCAGCCCCGTTCCCGGCAGGACCGCGAACGCGACCCAGAGCGGAACCGCGCTGGCGAACATCTCGGGAATGAGAACCGCCGCCGTGATGCGCGGCCACGCTTGCTGCCAGAGCTCGCGGAGCGACCGCGGGTGCTCGCAACCGATCTGTTGGGCGTAGCTGAAGTAGAGCCGGACGTCACGCAGGTAGAAGGGGAGCGCGTGAGTCACCACGAGATAGAGCAGCAGCGGCAAGACGACGATCGCCACACCGAGCGTGGTGAGCGCCGCGTAACGCCGCCATGGCAGCGCGCGCCCATCTCGCGCCAGGAACCCGAGCGTCGCCCATGTCGCCAGGACCGGAAGCGCGAACGGCTCCTTGGAGAGCACCGCCAGCGAGAGCAAGGCGCCGCCGAGCACGACCGTGACCTCGCCGAGCGCGCCGACCCACAGCAGCGCCGTCGTTCCGTAGAGAAAAAACAGCATCCCGATCGTCTCTGAGTCGTCGAGAGCGGAGTCGTGGAGGTGCGGCGCCATCGTCCCGTAGGCGACGGCGGCCGCGGCCAGAAACGCCAACGCCCGGTCCGCGCCGCGGCGGCAGAGGACGACGAACAAGAGCACGGTGGCCAGCACCAACGAAAGGATGAACAGCCAGCGGAAACCAAACCCGGAGGTCCCAAACAGTCGGAGCGCCAGGCCGTTCATCCAGAACACGACCGGCGGCTTGAACTCCATGAAGTCGCGGTAGGGGACCAGGTGGTGGTTGACCGCCCACCCCTCCCAGACGAAGTAACTCTCGTCGAACCCGGACGGTGCACCGAGCTGACGCCCGGCCAGGATGATGTCTCCCACGACCAGCAGTCCGATCCAGACGAGCGGCGCGCTGCGGATCCATCGCGCGACCCGCCGCGCGATCGACATCCAGGAGACGTTGTTAACCATGAGAACGAGCTCGCGCAGTCTCCCAGATGGGGATTGAGAACGGAAGCCTCCGACGGCCATTCTGGCAGACGTCAGTCGACGCTCTTCGGGCGGCGCCGCTATCGCATCACGACTGGAGCGGCCCCGGCTGCAGTGGCGACGAGCGGTCCTCCGAGGCAGAGCCGGCGCCCGTCAGGGCGGGTAGATCAGCTGAGCCGGTACACGCGCCAGCGCCCAGGTTCCGCCAGATCTCGGCCAGCGCTATCCGGTAGGTGGAGCGGACGTCCTCGGTGTCGAGGCCCGCGCCCATCAACTGGCGGTGCAGCCGTGGCAGCTGCCAGCCGGGAACGACCGGGTAAAGGTGGTGCTCGTGATGGAAGTTGAAGTCGCTGCCACACAACAGGACGCGCTCGATCCAGTTGGCGTAGATGGTCCGGGCCGTGGGCCGCCTGTTCTCTAAGTAGTCACAGATCTGGTAGTCGAGCGCCCCGTGCTCCAGGAACATGCGCATCCGGACCAGAAACAGAAAGATCGTCACGGCCGGCAGCACGTTGAGGACCGGATAGCGCCAAAGGCGCGAGACCTGAAAGCCGCTGGTCAGCAACGCGCAGACGCCGGCCTGCACGGCCAAGATCACCAGGTAGCCGATCGAACGGCCCGCTATTGCCGAACGCTTGGCCGGGACGGGGCGATCAGGCTCGACGGCGCTGGCGGCGCGCGCGGGCCGCGACACATACTCGCCGATCTTCTTGAACAGGATGCTGCCAACGAGCGGACCGAAGAGAAACCGCAAGAACTGGCCGCGCGACTGAAAGCGAACGTAGTAATCGGCGGCGCCGGGGTCCTCGGGTGTGGCGAAGTCGCGATGATGTGCCATGTGCTGATCGCGAATGGCGTCGAACGACGTGCCGAGCAGCGCCGAGAGCAGCGCGCCGATGGCGCGGTTCTCTCTCTTCGTCGGGAAGAGCGAATAATGGATGCAGTCGTGCAGCGGGAAGAACAGCCGGTGCAGCGCGAACCCGATGCCCACGTAGAGTAGCCCCAGCTCCCAGACCGCCGTCGCCCGGCCACCCAGCACCAGCAGCACCACCAGCGCGGCGATGTTCCCAGCGACCTGGCAGTAACCTCGCACCCGCGCGGGCACCAGCAGGTCGGGCTCCAACCGGCGGCGGGTCGCGCCGGTGTAAAGACCCGGACGCGACGACGCGGCCTTTTCGCGATTCGAGCCGCCGATGACGACTTCAGCCATCAGTCCACGCGTCGCAGGTTGATCTGCATGTTGGAGCTCGTCCCTGCCAGCCGCGTCTGCAGCAGCTCGAGCGGAGTGAACAACGCCAGCATGAGGACATTCTGATGATGAAAGAAGCGGGCAAAACGACGCAGCAACGGCTTGTCGGCGAAGTAGCTCTGGATCGAATGGATCCAGAACACCGGGTTTACGAGGGACACCGTGCTGACGACCTCGAACCCTATCTCACGCGCGAGCTCCGCGAAGTTCTTCTTGTTGAAGATATAGAAGTGCCGCGGGATGTGATAGCCCGCCCAGTAGCGACGCGACAACAGCCGGAAGTCCCACGCATCGATGTCGGGCGTTTCGACGGACAGCACGCCGCCCGGCTTCAGTATCCGTCGCACCTTGGACAGGATGGCGCGCGGGTCGCGCACGTGTTCGATCAACTGATGCATCAGCGCGAGGTCGAACCGACCGTCCCACTCCGTCAGATCCAGCGAGGCGATGTCGCCGCTGCGCCCCTCGTAGCCCTTGCGGCGAATGCGCTCGACAGCGCGATCGCTCCAGTCGATGCCGTGGTACCGCCACCCCGTCGGGCACGAGTCCTTGAGCACGTCCAGCATGCGCCCGTCGCCGCAACCGATGTCGATGACGTCGGCTTGCTGCGCGGGGACCAGGTTGGTGTACGTGCGCCCCTTGCGCCGGGACATGAACCGGCGCACCGCCATGACGACGCGGTTTGGCTGCTCGGTCTCGGTGAACGAGTAGTAGTTGGGCGGGTAGATGATCGGCAGCGCCGCCTGGACCGGGATCCCGCGCGGGAAGATCACCTGGCAGGAGCGGCACCGCAGGTAATCGATCTCGGCACGCGTGGTGTCGTATTCAAAGTCCCAGCCGCGCCCCACGACGTCGTGGGTCGACCGCATGTCGCACTTGCGAAATGGGCAGATCGGCGGCTCGGACGCGAAGGTCGGACGCGCAGACTCGTTTTCGCGCTCCGCCGACGCCGACGTAGACGCGGTGACCTGCCCGCTCATGTGGGCAGCAGTATGTTACAGGCCACGATACCGGTCTAGTCCGAACGGGAACCGCGATGCGAGCCGCCGGCCGTGCTAGTTTCGGCGCCGAAAAATGGGACCCTTGGGGGCCACGATAGAAAGGGGTACGTCTGGTTGGTGACCAAGGTTGGCTCGAAAGCGCGAGCGTGGCTGTCGCGGGCCAGGGCGATAGCCCTCGGAGCTCGGTCACGCTATCTGGCACAGCCTGTCGCACGGCGCCAGCGGCTGAACCAGCTGTGGCAGCGCCTACAGGACGTGTCGGTGCTGGGAATTCTCGGCGTCATTCACAGCATCTTCGGGCGGCCGTTTCTCTTCTCGCCCATGGCGTTCGACGAGCAGTTCTTCCTGTTCGAGGGCTTTTCGCTCGGACGCGGCCTGGTGCCCTACCGCGACTTTCAAGAGCTGAAGCCACCGGCGATCTTCCTGGTCAACATGCTGGCTCTGCGGCTCTTCGGGCTGCAGAACTTCAGGTTTCGCTACTTCCTCGCGGCGCTGTCGATGGCAGCTTTCTTGACCGTCGCCATAGCGCTGCTGAGCCGGCGGGTGCCGCGGCTCCTCGTCCTCACGCTCGTCGCCCTGATGATGAGCCACTTCTTGGACGCCACGTTTCACGACGCGGGTATCAACAACGCCGAGACGGTCGGCCTGGATTTCTACCTGCTCGCGATCGGGATCTTGTTGTTGGAGACGCGTCACAGGAGGACCCAACAAATCACAGGTGGCGTTCATGCTGGCCCTGACCGCGCTCAGCAAAGAGCCGTTCTGCGTGCCGGTCCTGGCGACCTGGCTGGCGTTGATGGCGCTGCGGCAGAACGAGTCGGGCGAAGAGCGCGCCTGGCGCTCGTTCGCGAAGCACACCGTGGCTGGTGCCGTGGGCCTTGCTCTGCTCTGGCTGGGCTACCTGCTGGTGACCCGCTCGCTGGGCGCCTACCTGATCCAGCTTCGCCAGATCATGGTGTACTCCGCCGAGCACAACGTCATGTACGGCGTCTTCCCGAAGCTCTCTTTCTGGGGAACGTTGAAGGAGTTTTGGAAGCGACTGCAGGCTTCGTATGTGAACGCCCCGCACCTGATCCTGTTCAGCCCATTGTGGCTCGCGGCGCTTTTGCTCTGGCGACGCCGCACCCTGATGATGGCGACGGCCACCGTCGGCGTATTCCTGGCCGCGCTGTACGCGGTCACCATCGGCCGCGGGTTCTTCCCGCACTACTTCCTGATGGCCATGACCGGCACGTTCTTTTGGGCGGTCTTTGGCGCCATTGCGCTGGCGGAGCGCATGCGCGACCTAGACCTCAAAACCCAACGCTGGATCCTCTCCGTGGTGTTGGTGGTGGCTTTAAGTTCGCTGGGACCGCGCCTCGATCATGACTCGGACGCCTGGGCAGGACTGAAGCCGCCCGCGCCACCCATCGCAGACAACCTGATCGCGCTGGTCCAGCGAAAGACGACGCGCCAGGACCGTATCTGGACTATCGGCATGCCGGGGCTGTACGTATTCGCCGACCGACTGAACGCGTCGCGCATCCCGTACATGCACGATTCATTGTTGCACTTCTACCAGGGCAAGACCGACGCCGAACGGTTCGCGCCATATCGCGCCGAGCTGGATCGCACCATGCCCAAGCTGGTGATTTTTAGCACCTCCGGCGCGGAATGCGCCCGCTACATGAACGGCCTGGTCATGCCGTTCTTAAAGGATCACCATTACCGCGAGACGCGCGATTCCGCCCAGCCGGCGCTGGTTCTCTACGAACGCCCCAATTGAGCGTCCACGCCGCGGCGCCGTCGCGACTGCGCGCACGAGCGCTTGCCTTCTGCGACTTTTGTTGAAAGAAAGTTACCGAACGAACCGCTCCCAGCATTTCCTCAGTAGATGCCGTTCTCGCGGTTTCGGGGGATACGACGAGATGTTCAAGCAGCACGACAAGGTTCTCTACGAAAGCCTCCGCCAGGAAGCTGTCATTCTATCGTTAAGATGACGGCGGTCGGCGACAGCAATCCCGCGTGGGACCCGAGACGCGACCGCCGACGGATTGTGGCGCTGGTCGCCGCGGCGGTCCTGGTCGAGATCGTCTACTGGTACTTCGCCTCGGCCGGGACGTTCACCCGCTGGCACTTTTACACCGCCTACCTCAACGATCTCGCAGACGGGTTTCGAGCCGGACACTTGCACCTCTCTGTCGAGCCACCAGCCGCTCTCCTCGCTCATCCCAACCCGCTGGATCCCGCCAACCGGGACCTCTGGTACTGGGACGCCAGCCTTTATCACGGTCACTACTACCTCTACTGGGGGCCGGTGCCGGCGCTATTGCTTGCGGCGGCGAAGACCCTCTTCCGCATCTCGACTCCCGTGGGCGACGAGCCTGTCGTGTTCGGACTGGCAACACTGCAGCTCGTGGCGGGGACGCTCTTCATCGAGCGCGCAGGGCGGCGCCTGTTTGATCGCACGCCCGTCGCACTGGAGGTTGCCGCGATCCTCGTCCTCGGGTTAGCCAACCCAACGCTCTACAACTTGGGGCGCGGGGCCGTCTACGAGGCGGCGATTGTGGGCGGGCAGGCGTTCCTGCTGCTCGGGTTGGTGTTCGCTTTCGACGCGATTTGGGCGAGCGCGGTGCGGCGGTTGTCTCTCGTCGCGGCGGGGGCCTCCTGGGCGGCCGCCTTCTCCTGCCGGACCAGCGTCGCGCCGGCGATTGCGCTGCTGGTCGTGGCGACGGTGCTCAGCGCCGCCAGCGGCAGACCCGATCGCTGGCGACACCGCGGGCAGGTGGCCATTTTTCTGGGCGCGCCGGTTGCGCTCGGTCTGTTTGCTCTCCTGCTCTACAACCGGCTCCGGTTCGACGCCTGGCTAAACTTCGGCCACGACTACCAGCTCAGCTGGATCGAGATGGGTGCCCACGCGAGGTTCATTCGACCGAACCTCTACGCCTATCTGCGACGGCCGGCGGTGTCGTCCTGCCGTTTCCCATTCGCTTACGCGATCCTCGACATGGGACCGCGCGCCTTTCCACCGGGGACCGTGCTGCCGAAGGACTACTTCGTCTATGAGCAGGTCGCCGGCCTGCTCCCGACGCTTCCCTGGTCCTGGTTAGCCCCGGTCGCGTTGGTTGCCGCCGCGCGCGCGATCTGGCGGGCCCGTTCCGTTTCACCCTTCAGCTGGGCAGTCGGGGCGACCACCGTCGCTGCCACGGTCGCGCTTGCCCCCTGTCTGGTCCTCTCGACCGCCACCAACCGTTACCTCGGCGACGTGGTTGGTAGCGTGGTCTTGCTGGGAGCGCTGGGGGCGGGAGCGACGTATGAGGCGCTGCGAGCGCGTCGGATTCTCCGAAAGCTGGTCGTCGCGGCGGCCTTCCTGCTGGCGATACCCTCGGTCGGCATAGGGCTCGCGCTCGGGGTCAAGGGTCAGTACGCCCACTTCGAGGCAAATAACCCGCCCCTCTATCAGAAGCTTGTCCGGCGGCTGTCGGTCTGTGGTGGGAGGATCCCGGCCGAGCCAAGATGACTTTGTCATTCAGCTGACCGAATCCCAGGTCAATCGACGTTTTTCGGGTGTGCCCGCCACAGATATCTGGTAGGGGTCAGATGAAACTCGGCCAACTTATCGAGGGTGAAACCTTGAACGACATCGTTCGCGAGGCCCGCCTGCGCCTTCTGCGGATGCACTACGAGAGCGGCGTCGGACACATCGGGGGCAACCTCTCCTGCCTCGACGTGCTGCTCACTCTCCACCATCGGGTGCTCCGCGACGAAGATCGGTTCGTCCTCTCCAAGGGGCACGCCGCCGGCGCGCTCTACGTGACGCTCTGGTCGCGGGGCCTCCTCACCGACGACGACCTCAAGCAGTTTCACAAAGAGGGGACCAAGCTGGCCGGCCACCCGCCGGTGACCGGCGTGCCGGGCGTCCTCTTCGCCACCGGCAGCCTCGGGCACGGGCTGGGGCTGGCCGCCGGTCTGGCGCTCGGCAAGCGGCTCCTCGGGGAGAGCGGCCGCGTCTACTGCGTCATGTCAGACGGCGAATGGAACGAGGGCTCGACCTGGGAGGCGCTCACCTTCGCCGCCCACCAGCGGCTCGACCGATTGACCTTCATCGTCGACCTCAACGGACTGCAGGGGTTCGGCACCACGGCCGAGGTCGCCGACCTCGGTGAGCTGCGCGAGAAGCTGCACAGCTTTCGGCTGCAGCTGCTGGAGATCGACGGCCACGACCCAGCCGCCATCGAGGCGGCGCTGCGGACCGAGTCCGACCGGCCGATCGCCATCGTGGCGCGGACGATCAAGGGTGCAGGCGTCTCCTTCATGGAGCACAAGATGGAATGGCACTATCTCCCGCTGACGGCAGCTCAATATGAGCAAGCCCGGGCGGAGATCGCCGGCCGATGAGGACCATCCTCTCGAACACGCTGGTCGCGTACGCGGGGCGGCCGGACTTCGTGTTTCTCACCGGCGATCTCGGGTTCATGGCGCTCGAGCCGGTGCAGAAGGCCGCCGGAGCCCGCTTCATCAACGCGGGCGTCGCCGAGCAGAACATGGTCACGGTCGCGGCCGGCCTGGCCCGTTCGGGCCTCCGCCCCTGGGTCTATAGCATCGCGCCGTTTCTCTACGCCCGCCCCTTCGAACAGATTCGCAACGACGTCTGCCTGCACGCGCTGCCCGTCTTCCTGGTCGGAAACGGGGGTGGGTACGCTTACGGCGTCATGGGCGCGACCCACCACGCCCTCGAGGACTACGGCGCGCTCTGCGCGCTGCCGAACCTGACCGCTTACGTGCCCGCATTCGCGGACGACGTCGGCGCCGCGATCGCCCGACTGACGGCCGCGGCCGCGCCCGCCTATCTGCGCCTCGGTCGCGACGAGAAGCCGAAGGACCTGGTGCTCCCCCCCTACGCCCCCTGGCGCCGCTTGCTGGCCGGCGGTGGCCCCGTGCTGGTGATCGTGGGACCGCTGGCGGGCGGGATCATCGGGCCCTTGCTCTCCTGGCCGGAGGCCGTCCGCCCGTCGGTCTGGGTGCTGACGGAGCTGCCGGTCGACGCGGCGACGCTCCCCGACGAGTTGCTGCGCGATCTCCGCCGCAGCGGACACCTTTTCGTCGTCGAGGAGCATGTCGCCCACGGCGGCGCCGGTCAGATGCTGGCGCATGCGCTCCTCACCCGGGGAGAGGCGCCGGCCCGGTTCACGCACCGTGCGGCGCTCGGTTATCCGTCCGGGCGCTACGGCTCGCAGCGCTTCCATCGCCAAGAATCTGGCCTCGATCCCGACAGCATCGCGGCCGCCCTGCGGTCCGGGGCCTCATGACCCCCGAGGTCGAGGCCAAGATTCGCAAGCTACAGGGGCCGGTGCTGGTGCTGGGGGCCAGCGGCTTCGTCGGCGCCAACCTGTTGCGCATGCTGCTTGCCGTTCGCGAGGACGTCTACGGGACCCTGTTTCACTACCCTGCCTGGCGGCTCGCCGGCCTGCCGGAGGGGAACGTCATCCAGGCCGACCTGCTGGTCGAGGCCAACATCGACGCCGTCCTCGCGCGCGTGCAGCCGCGCACCGTCTTCAACTGCATCGCCTATGGCGCCTACTCCTTCGAGGTCGAGGGGGGACTCATCTACGAGACCAACTTCAACCTCACCGTCCGGTTGCTGCAGCGGCTGCAGAAGCTCCCGATCACCTGCTACGTGCACTCGGGCAGCTCGTCGGAGTACGGCGATCGCGCCGCCGGCCCCACCGAGGACGATCTGCCGCAACCGAACAGCGACTACGCGGTGTCGAAGGTCGCCTGCGCGAACCTGCTGCAGTTTTACGGCAAGAAGAAGAAGTTCCCCTGCGCGAACCTGCGGCTGTTTTCGATCTACGGCCCGCTCGAGGATCCTTCACGTCTCATCCCGGCGGTCGTCAAGATGGGGCTCGCCGGGACCTACCCTCCATTCGTGAGCCGAGACATCTCCCGCGACTTCGTCTACGTCGACGACGCGGCCGAGGCCTACGTCGACACCGCGCTCAACCTGACCGCCGATCGCTACGGCGACTCGTTCAACATCGGCAGCGGGCACAAGACCACCATCGCCGAGGTGGCAGGGGCGGCCGCCGAAGTCTTCTCCATCGCGGCCCCCCCGAACTACGAAGGGATGGAGAGCCGGAAGTGGGACATCCGCGACTGGTACTCCGACCAGAAGAAGACGTCGGAGGCGCTGCACTGGAAGGCGCGGACCGAATTCCGCGACGGGCTTCGCAGGACCGTCGACTGGTACCGAAAGCTGGAGGATCCCGACAGTTACCACCGGTCGTCGAAACAGTTCGGCCTGGACAGCAAGCACAGCGTGTCGGCGATCGTGGCCTGTTACAAGGACGGCCAGGCGATCCCCATCATGTACGAACGTCTGAAGAAGACGTTCGAGGAGCTGAAGGTCGACTACGAGATCATCCTGGTCAACGACAACAGCCCCGACAACAGCGAGGAGGTCATCCGCGGTATCAGCGCGCGCGACCGCCGGGTGATCGGCATCTCTCATTCGCGCAACTTCGGCTCGCAGTCCGCCTTCCGGAGCGGCCTCGAGATCGCAAGCAAGAACGCCTGCGTCCTCCTGGATGGCGATCTTCAGGATCCCCCCGAGCTCATCAGCGCGTTCGTAGCCAAATGGCGCGACGGATACGACATCGTCTACGGCCGGCGGGTGGCCCGCGTGGCGCCGCTCGCCATGCAGTTCGCCTACAAGATGTTCTATCGCCTGTTCGACGCCTTCTCGTTCATCCCCATCCCGCGCGACGCGGGAGATTTTTCACTCATCGACGCCAAGGCGGTGAAGGCGATGCTCCGGTATCCGGAGCGCGATCTCTTCCTGCGCGGCATCCGCGCCTCGGTCGGATTCAAGCAGACCGGCGTCGACTATGTCCGCCCCGAACGGATGTTCGGGCGCACCACCAACAGCCTGCTCAAGAACCTCGGTTGGGCCAAGAAGGGAATCCTCTCCTTCAGCTACACGCCGCTATCGCTGCTCAGCTTCGTGGCGACGATTCTGGTCCTCCTCAGCATTGTCCTCGGCGGCACGCAGCTCGCGCTCCGGCTCGTGTATCCGACCGCCGCCCCCAAGGGGGCCACCACCCTGCTGCTCACCATCCTGTTTTTCGGTTCGATCAACCTCCTCGGAATCGCCACGGTGGGGGAGTACGTGGCCAAAATCCTCGAGGAGTCGAAGCGCCGTCCCCACTTCATTCGGCGCGCCATGATCCGAGGCGGCGAGGTCCGCCCCGTCGCCGGACCCTCAGCCACATGAGCCGTCCATTGAAGGAGCGCGCCAATCTCATCGACGCGCGGGAGGAGCACTGGATGCCCCCCATCTACCGCACCAGCACCGGCGCGCTGACCGAGCTGCGAGCGCGCGTGCTCCGCTTCTTCGATCTCCAGGTCGGCACGATCTGGGATGACCTGGCGCAAGAGCTGCCGGCGGTCTCAGGCACCGTGGTCGACGCCGGCTGCGGCGTGCAGCCTTACCGCAGGCTGTTCGGCAGTGGCGTCAAGTACATCGGCATCGACTACGCCGACACCCGAGACCACTTTCGCGTCGAGACCCCGGACACGATCTACTACTCGGGCGATCGCTGGCCGCTCGACGCGGAGGTCGCCGACTTCATCCTCTGCACCGAGACGCTGGAGCACATCGCAACGCCCGATATCTTCCTCGGCGAGATGTTCCGCTGCCTCAAGCCGGGCGGACGCGCCCTCCTCACCGTCCCGTTCGCCGCCCGCTGGCACTTCATCCCCTACGACTACTGGCGACCGACGCCGTCGGGCCTCGACAACGTCTTCCGCAAGGCGGGATTCACCAAGATCGGCGTCTACGGCCGCGGAAACACGCTGACCATCGCCTGCTACAAGGGGATGGCGTTCATCTATTCGTTGCTGTCGCCCCAAAAATCGACCCCCGCGTTCGCCGCGCTCTCACGCCTGCTGGGCGTTCTCAGCATCGCGCCCATGGTCGCCCTGGCCGTGGTGGCCAACGCCACCCTCGGCAAGCAGGGGTCGGTCGATTTCCTGGGGTTCACCATCTCGGTGGAGAAGCCGGCGTGACGACCGCGGCCACGCTCGGCGCCGAGCTCCACCCGCGCAGCTGCCCGGTCTGCCAGTCGACCGCCGCGCGCGAGTTCGCCCCTGCCAACGTCGATCTCGGGCGCCTCGACGACTTCGCCTACGCCTCCCGCAAGCGGCCGGAGTACATGCACTTCCGCCTGGTGATCTGCGAGACCTGCGAGCTCCTCTACGCCACCCCCGCCCCCGCGCGGCGCGCGATCGAGGTGGCGTACGACGGGGCGGCCTTCGACGCCGGCGAGGAGTCACGCTATGCCGCGACCACCTACGGGAGGTTCCTGCCGAAGATCGTGCGCCAGCTGCCCGATCGGGCGGGCGCGCTGGACATCGGCACCGGCGACGGCGCCTTTCTGCGAGAGCTGATCGCGGCGGGGTTCGACGACGTGTCGGGGGTCGAGCCGTCCGCCGCGCCGATCGCCTCGGCCGATCCGTCGGTGCGGGAACGGATTCGTCACGCGACCTTCCGGACCGAGGACTTCGCGACCGAACAGTTTCGTCTGGTGACCTGCTTTCAAACGATGGAGCATGTCTTCGATCCGCTGCAGCTCTGCAAGGACGCGCTCCGGATCACCAAGCGAGGGGGCGCGTTCTTCATCGTCTGTCACAACCGCCGGGCGCTGCTGGCCCGCCTGCTCGGTCGGCGCTCGCCAATCATCGACATCGAACACCTGCAGCTGTTCTCGCCGCGCAGCGTGCGCGAGCTGCTCACCCGCGCCGGGTTCGAGCGGATCGAGGTGAGCACGGTGGTGAATCGCTACCCCGCCGCATATTGGTTCAAGCTGCTCCCCATGCCCGGGAAGATGAAGGACGCGCTGCTGGCGACGCTGGCAGCGACCGGCGTCGGCCGTCTCCCCGTTGCCGCCCCGGTGGGGAACCTCGCCGCGATCGCCTGGCGCAGTTAGCGCGCCGAGGCGCCGTCAGCGCGAGCCCAGGCGGACGAACAGCCCCGTCGTATCGTTGGCGTTCGTGCCGTTTGAACCGAGTGACAGGCGAACTCGCAACCTCACGCACCGACCGGGTTCCGCAGAGCGCCGATCGCGCCGCGGTAGTCCCCGCCCTTGGCGTGGAACACCGCCGAGCCCGCCACCAGGACGGTGGCCCCTGCCGCCACCACCGCCGGCGCCGTCTGGGGATCGATGCCGCCGTCGACCTCGATGTCGACCTCCAGGCCGCGCCGGTCGATCTCGCTGCGCAGCGCGCTCACCTTGGGGACCACCGCCTCGATGAACTTCTGGCCGCCGAAGCCGGGGTTGACGGACATGAGGAGGACCATCGCCAGATCGGGGAGCACGACGTCGAGGCCGTCGAGCGGCGAGTGCGGATTGATCGCCACCGCCGCCTTCTTGCCCGCGGCGCGGATCTGCTGGACCAGCCCGTGCAGGTGCGGCGCCGCTTCGAGGTGCACGCTGATCGAGATCGGCGCCGGCGCGGGCGAACTCGTCGATGTAGCGCTCCGGCTCGACGATCATGAGATGCACGTCGAGCGGCAGCTTGGTCACCTTGCGAATCGCGGCGACGATCATCGGGCCGATGGTGATGTTGGGGACGAAGCGTCCATCCATCACGTCGAGGTGAAGGAGATCGGCGCCCGCCGCCTCGACGGCGCGCACCTCTTCCCCGAGGCGCGCAAAGTCCGCCGCCAAGATCGACGGCGCGATCCGCAAGGGCCGCACTACCGGCCCCACGCGACGGGTGAGTTGTGCATGGCCATCAATATTACCCATGGGCCGGAGGCGGTGACGGCCAATCTTCAGCCAACGCCCTGCCCTCCTAACCTTGCGCGCGCAGCCGGACGGCGAAGAAAGCGTCGGCGTCATCGCGCTGGGGCCAGGTCCGGACGGCGCCGGACGGATCCATCAGCTGGTCCCAGGGGACGCGGCCACCCGCCGCGGCAGCGGGCTCGATCCGAAACGTCGGGTGGGCGTGCAGGAACGCCGCGACGACCTCCTCGCACTCCTGTCGCTCGAAGGTGCAGACCGCGTAGGTGATGAGGCCGCCCGGGCGCAGCGCCGGCGCGACGGTCGCCAGCATCGCCAGCTGTTGCGCCGCCAGCGCCGCCAGATCGCCGGGCGAGCGGCGCATCAGCGCCTCGGGATGCCGGCGCAGCACCCCGAGTCCGCTGCACGGGGCGTCGAGCAGGATCCGGTGATAGCCCGGCGTCGTCAGGGAGCTGTCGAGGGGTCGCGTCAGATCGCCGGCCACGAGCCGCGCCGACGTCAGCCCGAGGCGCTGCAGCGTCCGGCTGGCGTCGTGCAGCTTGGCGGGCGCCTTGTCGACGGCGTCGACCTGCGCCTGACCGCCGGCGAGCGCCAGGAGGTGCGCCGTCTTGCCGCCACCGCCGGCGCAGGCGTCGAGGATCCGCTCCCCGGGCGCGGCGCCGCAGAGCTCGGCGACCACCTGCGCGCCGGCGTCCTGCACCGCGAACAGCCCCTCGCGCCAGGCGGCCGTCGTCGCCGGGGCGTCGAACCGGCGGGCCAGGACGGCGTCGGGCGCGATCGACGACGGCAGGAGCGAGGCGCCAGGACGCTCGGCGGCGAGGCGCCCGAGCAGCGCCTCCCGCGCGATGCGGGGTGCGTTCGCCCGCAGCGTGACCGGCGCCGGCGCCATCGAGGCCTCACCGAACGCGACCGCCTCGGTCGCAGGCAGCTCGGCCAGCAGCAGCCGCACCAGCCAGGCAGGAAATCCGACCGCCGCCTCCAGGTAACCGCCGGGATCGGCAGCGCCGGCCGGGAGCGCCGGCTCACCCGTGCGCGCCAGCTTCCGCAAGAGCGCGTTCGCAAATCCGGCCACGCCGCGCCCGCCGATCCCCTTGCACGCCTCGACCGCCTCGCTCACCGCCGCATAGGCCGGAATGCGATCGAGAAACAGGAGCTGGTAAGCCGCCGTGCGCAGCGCGATCTGGACGGCAGGATCGAGGTTGCCGGTTCCCGTCCGGGCGAGGGCACCGATGGCGCGATCGAGCCGCGACCGCCGGCGCAAGACGCCGTAGACGAGCTCCGTGGCGAGCCCACGATCTTCGGGCGAAAGCGCGCGCCCCCGATCGAGCGCCGCGGCGAGCGCCCGCCCGGCGTAGGCCCCGTCGCGTTCGACGCGGGCGAGCACCTCGCGGGCCAGCGCCCGCGCCGACTGGGGCTCGCCGCCCTTGGTCGGAGCCTGCGGCGGGCCTTTCGTCGGACCCTTGGTCGGACCCTGCGTCGGGCTCTTGGTCGGACCCTCGGCGTCCCCTTCGGCGTCCCCTTCGTGGCCGTCACGAGCCGAGCCGCGTCCCGGCGGGCAACCAATCGCGGGCCAGCGCGGCCAGCATCCGGCGTTTGCCGGGGAACTGGATCTCGGCGAACGCGATCAGCTGTTCGTCGTTGGCGCAGGAAACGAGCAGGCCGTCGGTCGTCACGGCGCGAATCAGGCCCGGCGGTCGCTGCCCCCACGCCACGTCCACCGAGGGGGCCTCGACGACCCGTGGCCCGAACAGCTTCAGCGGCTCGCCGCCGAGCGTCGTCGTCGCCCCCGGCCAGGGGTCGACGCCGCGCGCCTGCGCCGACACGAGGCGCGCCGGCTGATCGAAGTTCACCGATCCCGTCCACCTTGGCCAGGAGCGGCGCCAGCGTCGCCGCGCCGTCGTCCTGCCGCTG
The DNA here is from genome assembly GCA_963819375.1 of uncultured Pseudomonadota bacterium. Classification (GTDB taxonomy): domain Bacteria; phylum Myxococcota_A; class Polyangia; order Fen-1088; family Fen-1088; genus JADGRB01. The sequence goes on from CAWFVU010000006.1 coordinate 105,998, forward strand.
GAGGGTGAGGGTCCCGCTGACGATCTCCGGCAACGTGTCGACCAGCAACCTCGCGCCGAGCTCGGCCAGCTTCACCGACAGTGTCCCGGTGGTGTCGTCGTCGGCGATCTCCAGCGCCCGCACCGCGGCCACCGGCCCAGTGTCGAGCCCCGCCTCCATGCGCATGATCGACACCCCGGTCTCCCGCTCGCCTCTGATGATCGACCACTGGATCGGCGCCGCCCCGCGCAGCTTCGGCAGCAATGAGGCGTGCACGTTGAACGGTCCCAACCGCGGCAGATCCAGCAGCGCCTGCGGCAGGATCCGTCCATAGGCGACCACCACGAACAGATCGGCGTCGAGCGCGGCCAGGGCAGCGTGCGTCTCCGGGGTGCGGATCTTCTCTGGCTGCAAGATCGAAAGGCCCGGCAGGCCGAGCGCCTCGGCCTCGCGCTTGACCGCGGGTGCCGCCGGCGCCTGGCCGCGCCCAGCCGGACGATCGGGCTGACTGACCACCGCGACGAGCTCGGTCTCGGCGGCGACCGCGCGCAGACAGGGGACGGCGAAGGCCGGTGACCCGAAGAAGACCGCGCGCGGGCGCGCGCCGGATCGAGCCGCCGCGGCCGTCATTTCGGCATGTGGCTGGCGTAGCGTGAACGGAGATTCTCGTCGCTGAGCACGCGCAGCGCCTCGGCGACGACGCTGCGGATCGCGTCGATCTCCGCGGCCAGCTCGCCCGCCACCCCCGGATCGAGCGAGTCGGACGCCGTCTCCCGGAGAATCTTCTCGTGCGCGCGCCGCAGGTCAGCGACGCTCGCGTCGCGAGGGACGCTCAGCACCGCGAAGTAGTCCCCGTTCTCGACCGGGGCGTAGCGGGCCAGGAGCCGGGCGCGCGCGTTTTCGGGAGCCTTGGCCACCACCCCGAGCTGCGCCGGCTCGACCTTCTTCGTCGTCTCCCCCGCGAAGTCGGACCTCCCGAACACGTCCGGGTGCGGCGGCAGCCTCGGCTTTGCGTCGGGTCGTGGGTTGGCCTTGGCCGACCGGACGACCTTGGGCGCGATCGCCACCGCCGCCTCCAGCTCGGCGTCGAGGAGCGCGTCGATCCCGGCGCCGAGCTCGGCCAGGAGCGCGCTCGCATCCCCCGCCGCGCGCACCGGCGCGAGCGGCGCCCCGCCGAGCGCAGCAGCCACGAGGGGCCGGAGCGTGCTGCCCGCCGGGCGCGCCGGGTGCGGGCCGCTCTTCGTGCGCCCCATGGGGACGGGAACCGGCGGGGCCGGCCCGAGCCCCATCTCCGTCCGCTCGAGGTCGAGGCTGCTGTCCTTGCGCCGGCGCGGCTCGCCGAGGGACGGCGTCAAAATGGCGCGCGCCCGCTCGAGCAGCAGCTCCGGGGCGATCGGCCGGACGAAAAACCCGTCGGCCAGGTCGCGCAGGCGCGCCTCGTCCGCGGCGTCACCGACCAGGAAGATCGGGACGCGCCCCCGCGGCACGGCGCGCACCTTGGCCAGCGCCAGCGCCGGATCGGCGTGGACGATCTGCGGCGCCATCACGATCAGCTCGGGCCGCGAGGCGGTGATCCAGCCCGAGAGGCTCTCGCCCGGCTCGACCGCCACCGTCTCGAACCCCGCCGACAGGGCCGCCTTGCGGATCCGATCCGCTTCGTAAGGCCCCGCGATGATGAGCAGCTTCATCAGACCAGGCGAATCTACCAGACCTGCCCGACGCGGCGGGCGTTACGAACGGGTCGCGTGAAGGTGACACCCGACGTTACAGGACGCTCTGGGGGTCGACGTCCACGGAGAGGCGCAGGTCGGTCCCCGATTTGGCGGTGCGGGCGGCCGCGCGCGCCGCCGCCGCCAGCGGGGCCCGCTCCTGCGACGACAGCCAGACCTGCCAGCGGGCCCGCCCGCGCAACCGACCAAGTGGCGCCTCGGCCGGGCCTCTCACCCGGACGGCGGCCCCGCCGGCGCTTCCGGCCGCCGCGGCGGCCGCGGTGGCGCCGGCCTTCGCCTGCGCCGGATCGCGCGCGTCCAGGCGCAGGGCGATCATGCGCGTGAAGGGGGGATAACCGGTCAGGCGGCGCTCGTCGAGCTCGTTCCGGACGAACCCGTCGTAGTCGTGCTGGACGACGGCGGTGATGGCGGCGTGCTCGGGCCTGTACGTCTGGATGATGACCCGCCCCGGACGATCGCCGCGGCCGGCGCGCCCCGAGACCTGCTCGAGCAGCTGGAACGTCCGCTCCGTCGCGCGAAAGTCGGGCAAGTCCATCCCCTGATCCGGCTGCAGGACGCCGACCAGCGTGACGCCGGGGAAGTCGTGCCCCTTGGTCACCATCTGCGTGCCGACCAGGAGATCGATCTCGCGCGCCTGCATCCGCCGCAGGATGGCGTCGAGATCGCGCACGGCGCCGCTGCCGGCCGTGTCGCGGTCGAGCCGGGCCACACGCGCGTCGGGGAAGCGCTCGCGCACGATCGCCTCGACCCGCTCCGTCCCGGTGCCGAGGCGCTCGATCCGCGGCGAGTTGCAAGAGGGACAGTTCACCGGCACCGCCGTGGTGCCGCCGCAGTAGTGGCAGCAGAGGCGCGCGCGGCCGCGGTGGTAGGTCATCGAGACGACGCAGTTCTGGCAGCGGACCACCTGGCCGCAGGCCCGGCAGAGCATCACCGTGGAGAAACCACGGCGGTTCAGGAAGAGGATGCTCTGCTCGCCGGCGGCCAGCGCGGCGCCGAGCGCGTCGGACAGCGGCGCCGACAGCAGGCCGTCAGGGCCGGGCGGATGGCGGCGCAGGTCGACGATCGTCACCTCCGGCAGCGGCCGCGGCGTCGCCCGCTCGGGGAGCGACAGGCGCACGAACCGGCCGCGCGCGACGTTGTGGGCGCTCTCCAGCGACGGCGTGGCCGAGCCGAGGATCACCAGCGCGCCGGCGTGCTGCGCGCGCACCACCGCCAGATCGCGACCGTGGTAGCGGACCCCCTCTTCTTGCTTGAAGGAGGGGTCGTGCTCCTCGTCGACGACCACCACGCCGAGCGCCCGCACCGGCGCGAACACCGCGGAGCGCGCGCCGAGCGCGATGCCGACCTCGCCCGCGCGCAGCCGCCGCCAGGCGGCGAGGCGCTCCTTCGGCGGCAGCCCGCTGTGCAGCACCGCCACGTCCTCGCCGAAGCGCGCCCGAAACCGCGAGGCCAGCTGGGGCGTGAGCGCGATCTCCGGCACCAGCACCAGGGCCCCCTGCCCGGCCGCACGCGCCGCCGCGATGACCTGCAGGTAGACCTCCGTCTTCCCGGACCCGGTCACGCCGTGCAGGAGAAAGCTGGCAAACCCGCCCCCGAGCGCGGCGCGGAGCGCGGCGACCGCCGCGGTCTGCGCCGCGTTCAGCGCGAAGACCGGCGGCGCGATCGTGGGCGGTGCCAGCGCCTGCGCCTCGCGGATGGGCCGGTGCTCGACCCGCGCCAGCCCCGCCATCGAGAGCGCCCGCAGGTGCGTCCGCTCGGTGGCCGTCAGCGAGGCGACCGGCAGGCCGTCGGCGCCGGCCGCCACGATCTTGGCCATGGTCAAACGCCGGACCGCCGCCCGCTTGGGCAGCGCCTTTTCCCAGTCGCCCGAGGTCGCGAGCGCCAGCGCCAGCGTCGGAACCGGCCGGCGGCGCTCGACCTCGTCGCCCATCTCGACCAGGCCCGCTTCGGCCAGGCGCGGCAACGGTCCGCGCGCGCGGGGGACCAGTCTGAAGAGGCGCGCCAGCGGCAGCTCGCCCCCGGCGTCGGCCAGCGCGCCCAGCACCGGATCGCGCGGCGCGTCCGCCACCAGCGTTCCCTGGCGATCGAGCGCGCGGCGGCCGAGCTCGGTCAGCCGGACCGCGCGCTTGGCGCTCGCCTGCTCCCCCTGCGGCAACGCCGCCCGCAGCACCTCGCCGAGCGGCGCCTGGTAGTAGTCGGCGGTCCAGCGACAAAAGGCGATCATCGCTTTGTCAAAGGCCGGCTCGCCCCCCACCACCTCTTCGATGTCGCGCGGCTCGATGTCCGCATCATGCCCCGCAGCGACATGCCCGACGACGAATCCCGTCACCGTGCGCGTGCCGAACGGCACCACCACCTGCGCGCCCACCGCCGCCGCGCCCGGACGCGGATCGCGGTAGGTGAACGTCCCCGGCACCGGCAGCGCCACCGCCACCTCGAGCAGCGCGCCCGGGACTTCGGCGTCCGTCACTTCCGGAGCAGCTTCTCGATCCCCGCGCGCACGTCGTCGCGGATGTCGTCGCGCTTGAGCGCGTAGTGAACCATCGCCACCACGTAACCGGCGCGATCGCCGACGTCGAAGCGATCGCCCTCGACCTCCAGCCCGTAAAGGCCGCTCCGATCGCACAACGTGGCGAGGCCGTCGGTGAGCTGAATCTCGCCGCCGCGGCCAGGAGGCGTGTCGGCCAGGATCTGGAAGATCTCCGGTGGAAGAACGTAGCGGCCGATCACCGCGGCGCGCGAGCTGGTCGTCCCGGGGGCGGGCTTTTCGACGAGCTTGCTGATCTTGAGCCCCCGCGCGCCGTCGCGCTCACCGTCCGCGATGCCGTACATGTGCGCCTGATCGGCCGGGACCTCCTTGAGCGCGATGACGCCGGTGCCGAGCCGCTGGTAGGCGTCGATGAGCTGGCCGATGCCGGGGACCTTGGCGTCGAGCAGATCGTCGCCCAGCAGCACCGCGAACGGCTCGTTTCCGACCGCCGACCGCGCGCAGAGCACCGCGTGCCCGAGGCCGCGGGGCTCCCCCTGGCGCACCGAGGAGAACCGCGCCAGCTCCGTCGGCTTGCGCACGCGGGCGAGATCGTCCTTCTTCCCGCGGCGCTCGAGCATCGCCTCCAGCTCGGGCGCGCGATCGAAGTGGTCCTCGAGGGACGACTTGCCCCGCGCGGTGACGAAGATGATCTCCTCGATCCCGGCCGCCACGCACTCCTCGACGATGATCTGGATGCTGGGGACGTCGACCAGCGGCAACATTTCCTTCGGCATCGCCTTGGTCGCGGGCAGGAACCGCGTTCCGAGGCCAGCCACCGGCAACACCGCTTTGCGAACCTTTGCGTTCATGAAGCCCGACATCTTAAGCCCGCTTCCAGCCCGCGCCACCGGGAATGGAGGCAGCCGGCATTTCGGTCGGGCCCGCCGACGTTGGCGCTCCGGCCGGCGCCTCGTCCATCGCGTAAACCATGCGCAGCACCTCGGCGACCGCCTCGTAGAGGGCGGTCGGGATCTCTTCTCCCTCGGGCAGCCCGCGCAGCGAGCGGGCCAGCGTGACGTCGCGGAAGATCGGCACGCCGGCCTCCCGCGCCACCTGCTTGATCCGCTCGGCCAGCAGGCGCTCGCCGCTGGCGATGACGACCGGCGCCGCGTCGCCGTCGCGGTCGTAGCGCAGCGCCACGGCGATGTGATCGGGATTCACCACGACGAAGTCCGCTTTTCGGACCTCGGCCACCATTCGTTGCTCCATCAGCTCGCGGTGGAGCCGCTGGCGCTCGGCGCGGTGGCTGGGATCGCCCTCGGACTCCTTGCTTTCTCGCTTCACCTCGTCACGGGTCATCATCAGTCGGCGCCGCTGCCGACGGTAAGTGAACAGGTAGTCGGCGACGCCCAGCGCCAGCGCCACCAGCGCCACCCGCTCCGACAGGCGCGACGCCAGCAGGCCCAGCACCTGCAGGGTCCGACCCGCCCCCATCCCGGCCAGCGCAGCGACCCCACCGAGGAGCGGCCGCACGGTGAGCCAGGCCAGCCCGGCGACCAGCGTCACCTTCAACAGCCCCTTGCCGACCTGGAGGGCCGCCTGCCCGCCGAGCGCCCGCTTCAACCCTTCCGCCGGCGAAAGGCGGCCGAGGTCGGGCTTGATCGCCCCCAGGGCCAGGAGGCCGCGCGTCTGAAACAACCCCGCGCCGAGCGCGAGCGTACACGCCGCCGCCAGGGGAACGGCCAGCAGGCGCGCCATCACGGTCGTGCCGGCCAGCAGCGCGGCCGACGGCGCCCCTCCCGCCGGCGCCGCCGCCAGCGCCCCGCGCCAGTACACCAGCAGCCGCGCCACGCTGTCCGGAGCGCCGGCAATGAGCGCCAGCAGCGCGGCCGTCATCGCCGCCGCCGAGACCAGGTCGCGGCTGTAGGCGATCTCTCCCCGCCCGCGCGCCTCGTCGAGGCGCTTCTGGGTCGGCTCCTCGGTCGGCTCCCCGGATGCGGCCACGCGACGCGCCTCCCCCTTGCCCCTGTCCGCCCCGGACTCTGCCTACCTGTTTCCTGCTTCGCTTACTTTGTCGTCCACTTGGTCATCTACTTGCCCGCGGGCGCGCCACCGCCGGCGGCGGCACCAGAGCCAGCCATCATCTCTTTCATGAGGGCGGCCTGATCGAACGGCTTGGCCTTCTTGGTGATGATCGACTTGGCGTCCTTGCCGACGGACGTCAGCTCCATCTTGATGGGGCCGTTGATCATCGGATTGCTCTTCTGGGTCATCTCGATCTTGACGAGACCGATCGGCGCCACGCTCTCGGTCACCCAGTAATCGACGGTGTCCCCTTGCGGCGTCTTGTCGTGATAGTGCTTCGTCTTGTACGAACCCGCGGCGACCTTGATGGTCTCCTCTTTCACCAGCGTCTTCGGATCGGGCTTGGCGAACTGGTGCGCCTGCGCCCCCTCGACGGGCATCTCCATCGGATCGTTGGCGCCGACCTGCAACACCAGCTTCTGAACGCTGCCGGTCGAGCCAGGCGCCAGCGTCATCTGGGTGACGACGTTCCCGGCCTTCGCCGCCATCCCGCCTTCGACCGACATCTCCAGGCTGTTGCCGGCCGCGGTGCGGTTCACGAGCGCCATCTTCATCGTCATGGGCGGCATCGTCCCCATGGTCATGTTGTACTTGGCCCAGCTCCCCACGGTGATCTTCGAGAGATCGGTCGCCATCGGCGTGGGGGGACCCTGGGTCATCTGCGCCGACGCCAAGGTCGGAAACATGGCGGGGACAGCGACGATCGAGGCGACGAAGAGGAGGGCCAGCAGGCGGGGGGAACGCGACATGGGGCGGAGCATAGGCGACGTCCCGAGCAACGTCCATCGCGCGAGGACGCTGGCCGGCGGGCGTCTCGTCACCCTCGAAACGACGCCGTCGTTCGTCCGAACAGACGGAGCCAGGCGGCGAAGTCGCCGGCCAGCACGCCCTCGAGGACCCCGAGGCTGACGAGCACGAGGCCGATGGCCATGAGCCCCTTGAGCGGCAGGCCGATGAAGTAGACGGGCACCTGCGGCGCCGCGCGCGCCACCAGGCCGAGCGCCAGGTCGGTCAGCCAGAGCGCCACGATGACCGGCGCCGCCAGCGCCACGCCCGAGGCGATGAGGCGCGCCGACGCGACGGTCACGATCGCCGCCGCCTGCCGCGCCGACCCGGCGTCGAGCCCGCCGCCGACAGGCAGCACGCGGTAGCTGTCGAGGAGCGCCTCGCACAGACGCGGGACGCCCCCGATCTGAAGAAAGACGACCGTCGCCAGCAAGAGGTAGAGCACGCCGAGCGGGCTCGAGCGCTCTTCGGCCGTGGGGACCAGGATCTCGGCGATGTTGGCCCCCCGCAGGGTGTCCGAGAGCCGCCCGGCGATCTCGGCGGCGCGAAAGGCGGCCGACGCGACGAACCCCAGACAGAGCCCCACCAGCACCTCGCGCCCGAACAGCAGCGCCAATGTGGGCACGGGCGCCGACGCCTGCTCCAGCGCAGGCGTCCCGGCCGACGCGACCAGGATCGGGGCTGCCAGCGCCGCCAGCAGCAGGGCCAGCCCCACCCGCGCGGGCGCCGGGAGGCGGGTGCCGCCGAGGGGGGCCACCATCCAGACGATCGGCATCGCCCGCGCCGCGCCGAGCGCAATCGGCAGGACGAGGACCGCCAGGCGAGCGTCGGCGGTCATGACGTTCAGCGCACGGCGGGGATCGCCAGGAACAGCGCCTGCGTGAACCGCACCAGCGACGCCCCCAGCACCGGCCCCATCGCCGCCAGCACCCCCATCACGATCACCAGCTTGGGGACGAAGGCGAGCGTCTGATCTCTGAAGCTGCGTCGCCGCCTGCAGGAGGCCGACGACGAAGCCGACCACCAGGCTGGCGATGAGGGGCGGCGCCGAGAGCAGCAGCGCCAGGATCAGCCCCTCGCGGATGGCGCGCAGCACGAGCTCGGTCGCGCCGCCGCTCACAGGTAGCTCTCCAGGAGGCCCCGGATCACCAGGTTCCAGCCGTCGCAAAGAACGAACAGCAGCAGCTTGAAGGGGAGCGACACGGTGGTCGGCGACAGCATGTGCATCCCGAGCGCGAGGAGCAGATTGGCGATCACCATGTCGACCACCAGAAACGGGATGAAGAGCAGAAAGCCGATCTGGAAGGCGCGCCGCAGCTCGCAGGTAACGAAGGCAGGGACGAGCACGCCGAAGTCGCGGTCGGTCACCGACGCGCGGTCGGCCGGCGGACGCATCTTGACCGCCAGCGCTAGGAACGACGCGCGATCGCCGCCGCCGGTCTGCTTGAGCAGGAACTCGCGCAGCGGCTCCTTCCCCCTGTCGGCGGCGGTCTCCAGCGCAACGATCGTCTCGCCGCTGGTCAGGTCGGCGCCGGCCGCCATCCCCAGCGTCGGCGCGATGGCCGCGTACATCCGCTCGCCCGTGGGGGCCATGACTGCGATGGTCAGCACCATCGCCAGCCCGGTCAGCACCTGTGTCGGGGGGACCGAGGGGGTGCCGATCGCGCTCCGCAGGATCGACAGCACGACGGAGATCCGGACGAACGACGTCACCATCAGGAAGGCGAACGGAATCAGCGACAGCGCCGCCATCGCCAGGATCAGGACCAACGGCCGCGAGGCGATCCCGGCGTCGTGGCCGTGCGCCGCCGAGGCAGCCCCCGCCAGCGCCGGCGCCAGCAGCACCGCGAGACCCGCCGTCGGCGCCGTCCACCTGCCTGCGCGGGTCACGCGCGCTCCTCCGAGACAACCGGCGGGGGTTCCGCTTTCGGAGACTCGCGTCGCTTACCCAACGCACGCGCCAGCACTTCGGCAAAGCCGGGCGCCGCGACGCTCGCCTCCCGGGCCGCCTTCAACTTGTCGCCGTCCAGCTCGGCCAGGACCGTCATCGGCCCCTCGCCCACGCCAACCAGAAACGAACGTCCGGCCGCCTCGATGACGTAAACCGACCGCCGAGGCTCCAATGGACAACGCGCAATCACGCGCACGGCGCCCGAAGCCTTCCCGACACCCCGTCCCGCCAGCAGCCGCAACGCACCCCAGGCCACCAAGCAAACCACCCCCAATGACGCCAGCGACAACATCACCGACGACCACCCCACCCCCGGCAGCTGCCCGGCATCCATGGAGCGCTTATACGTCAGCCCCTGGCTGCCCTGTCAACGTTCAAGGGAACAGAGCGTCTTGGGCTCCGACTGCGCCTACTTTTGGCTGCAGCGCCAGAGCGAGCATCGCGAGCGGGTATTTCCCCCGGGAGGCGCAGCTTCGCTGCGCCGGCTCACTTCAAAAGGAAGGGGGCCGGTGGGGGGACGTGTCCCCCCACCCCCGCATCATTCGTCGTCGTAGTAGAGCGAGTCGCGGCTCTCGACGAACTTCTGGATCGTGGCGGCGGCGGCGGGCGAGAGGTTGACGAACCTGACGCCCATGCCGGTGGCGCCCTCGACCTTGTGGAGCGCGCTGTTCTCCCGGATCCAGCGGACCTCGGTCTCGACCGCCAGCGTCTCGTTCGTTCCGGGCAACGAGAACTTCAGCGTGATCCGATCGCCGATCTTGCGGATGGCGTTGGTGGCGATGAAGACACCGCCCGAGCTGATGTTCTGGGTGAGGCCGGTGTAGAAGTTGTGATCGCTCTCGAGGTCGACCTTCACCTCGAGATCAAATCGCTCCGCGGCCCGAACGTGCTGCTGGTTCTGCGCCACTTTGGCCCCCGTGCCGGTGTCCATGCGTTCGCTCCTTCGTCGCGTCCGCGAGACCAAGTCGGCCTCGCTCCCAGACGTTCGACAGGAGCCGCGTCAAACTGTAGCGCGCCAGGGCGGGGGCCCGGACGAAAATCTACTTGTCGTCTTACTTGTCTTCTTACTTGTCTTCGGCCTTCGACTTGGCCTTGGAGGCCGCGGCCTTTTTGACGGCTTCGGCGGACGGTTTCGAGCCCTTGGCGCCCTTGGCCTCAGCCTTGGCGCCGGCCTTGGTCTCACCCTTGGCTGCGCCCTTCCCCTTGGGGGCGTCCTTGGAGGACTCGGGCTTGGGGGCCGACGCGCCGTCCTCGGGCATCAGCTCGAGCAACGACATCGAGGCCGCATCGCCGGGGCGCTGGTCCAGCTTGACGATCCGGGTGTAGCCTCCGGCGCGGCCGGCGAAGCGGGGCGCCAGCTCGTCGAACAGCTTGAGCACGGCACCGCGGTCGCGCACCACGCGCCGGGCCATCCGGACGGCGTGAACGACGCGCGCCGACTCCTCGGTCGACCGCCGGTCGGGCTTCTTGGTCAGAACGTCCCCGACCCGCCGCGCCCAGGTGATGGTGCGCTCAGCCAGCCGCCGCGTCTCCTTGGCCTTGGCGTCCGTGGTCCGGATGCGCTCGTTGGTGAACAGCGCCGCCACCAGGTTGGAAAACAACGCCTGGCGGTGCGCGGACGTGCGCGAAAGATGAACTCCAGCTCTACGGTGTCGCATGGTCTAGGCTCGTGAGGGTCGGTTGTTGGACGTCTGCGGACTAGGCTTTTTTGGGCGGGCCGTCGCCCGGCCAGCCTTCGAGCTTCATTCCGAGGGAGAGGCCCATCTCGGCGAGAATTTCTTTGATCTCCTTCAGCGACTTGCGGCCGAAGTTCTTGGTCTTCAACATCTCGGACTCGGTGCGCTGAACCAGCTCGCCGATGTAGCGGATGTTGGCGTTCTGGAGGCAGTTCGCCGAGCGGACCGACAGCTCCAGCTCGTCGACCGACTTCCAGAGGTTCTCGTTCAGCTTCGCCTGCTCCTCGGAGACGTGCGAGTCGTGGGCCGGCTCCGACCCCTCTTCGAAGTTGATGAAGATGGAGAGCTGGTCCTTGAGGATCTTGGCGGCGAAGGCCACCGCGTCGTCGGGCTTCACGGCGCCGTTGGTCCAGACCTCGAGGCTCAGGCGGTCGTAGTCGGTCTGCTGCCCGACGCGCGCGTTGGTGACCTGGAAGTTCACCTTGCGGATCGGCGAGAACAGCGAGTCGATCGGGATGACGCCGACCGGGATCTGCGCGCCCTTGTTGCGGTCCGAGGGGACGTAACCGCGGCCCGAGCCGACCGTCAGCTCCATGCGAAGCTTGGCGCCCTTCGAGCAGGTCAGGATCTTGTGGTCCGGGTTGAGGACCTCGATCCCGTCGCTGAGGTGGATGTCGCCGGCGTTGACGCGCCCCTCGCCGTCCTTCTCGATCCGCAGCACGCGCGGCTTCGAGTCGACGGCCTTCAGCAGCACCTCTTTGAGGTTCAGCACGATGTCGGTCACGTCCTCGACGACGTCGGGGATGGTGGTGAACTCGTGCAGCGCCCCTTCGATCTTCACCGCGGTGATCGCCGCGCCCTGGAGCGACGACAGCAGGATGCGGCGCAGGCTGTTGCCCAGCGTCGTCCCGAACCCGCGCTCGAGCGGCTCGCAGGTGAACTTCCCGTAGGTCGGCGTCAACGACTCGACGTCCACCTCCAGGTTGCGCGGGCGGATGAGATCGCGCCAGTTGCGCGCGACGAAGCTGTTTTGTCCGGTGCTTGCCATTGCTGTCGCCATTTCTTCTCCTCGAATCAGCGTGAGTAGAGCTCGACGATGAGTTGCTCACGAATCGGCAACGTCAAATCTTCACGAGCGGGGAGCGCAGTCAGCTTCCCCTTGAAATTGTCCTTCTCCAGCTCCAACCACTTGGGAACCCCACGCCGGTCGACGGCGCCCAGGCTCTCCAGGATGCGGGTGATCTTCTTGGAGCCGTCCTTGACCTCGATCTGATCGTTGGCCTTGCAAAGGAACGACGGGATGTCGACCCGGTGGCCGTTGATCAGGAAGTGGCCGTGGCGCACCAGCTGCCGCGCCTCCGCGTGGTCCGAGGCGAACCCCAGACGGTAGATCACGTTGTCGAAGCGGCGTTCGAGGAGCTGCAGCAGGTTCTCGCCCGCCACGCCCTTCATGCGGATCGCCTTGTGGTAGTAGCCGCGGAACTGCCGCTCGGCCAGGCCGTAGAGGCGCTTGACCTTCTGCTTCTCACGCAGCTGCGATCCGTAGTTCGAGATCTTGCGCCGCCGGGCCTGGCCGTGCTGGCCGGGGGCGTAGGCGCGACGCTCGTAGCCGCACTTGTCGGTGTAGCAGCGGTCCCCCTTGAGGAACAGCTTCATGTCTTCGCGCCGGCAGAGCCGACAAACAGGTCCAGAGTAGTTCGCCATCTCTTAAATGATCTCTTTCTAAATCAGACGCGGCGCCGCTTGGGCGGGCGACAGCCGTTGTGGGGAATCGGGGTGAGGTCGCGAATGAGCGTGATCTTGAAGCCGGTCGAGGCGAGCGCGCGCAGCGCCGACTCACGGCCCGAGCCAGGACCCTTGACGTAGACGGAGAGCGAGCGCATCCCGTGCTCCATCGCCTTGTGCGCGGCGTCCTCGGCGGCAAGCTGCGCCGCGAACGGCGTCGACTTGCGCGATCCCTTGAACCCCTTCACGCCGGACGACGACCAGGCCAGCACGTTGCCGGACACATCGGTGATCGTCACGATCGTGTTGTTGAACGACGCCGTGATGTGGGCGATGCCGCTCTGGATGTTCTTCTTGGCCTTCTTGGCCTTCGACTTCGGCTTGTTGGTCGTCTCTGCTGGTCCGGCCATGGGTTAAGCGCCCGTCCCTTCCGTCTTCCGTTTGATCGCCTGACCCTTGCGTGGTCCCTTGCGCGTGCGCGCGTTCGTATGCGTGCGCTGGCCGCGAACCGGGAGGCTCTTGCGGTGGCGCAGGCCCCGGAAGCAACCGAGGTCCATGAGGCGCTTGATGTTCATGCCGACCTCACGTCGGAGATCGCCCTCGACCTTCAGCTGGCGCTGCTCGATCACCTCGCGGATGCGACGGGTCTCGTTGTCGTCGAGATCGTCGGTTCGCTTGCTGAGCGAGACGTCCGCCGCCTTCAAGATGTCGCGCGAGAGCGCCTTACCGATTCCGTAGATGTACGTGAGCGCGATTTCCATCCGCTTGTTGCGCGGAAGATCGACGCCAGCCAAACGCGCCATGCTTAACCTTGCCTCTGCTTGTGCCGTTGATTCTCACAGATCACGCGCACGACACCGCGTCGGCGGATGACCTTGCATTTGTCGCATACCTTTTTGACCGAAGCCCTGACCTTCATCGGACGCTCCCGATAGCACGGATTTGCCAGAAATACTCGAACAACCCCATCATTTGGACGTTCACGAACGCTCACGCCCCTTTACAACCGAGAGAGCACCACAGGGCCGCCATCGGTGATGGCGACCGAATGCTCAAAATGGGCGGAGAGACTACCATCTTTGGTTACAGCCGTCCACCCGTCATCTTCGATGGCGACTTCGGGGCTGCCGGCGTTGACCATCGGCTCGATGGCGACCACCAGACCGGCCGAAAGACGGCGCCCTTTGCCCGCGTCCCCGTAGTTCGGGACGTGGGGCTCCTCGTGCATGGCCCGGCCGATGCCGTGCCCCACGAACTGACGGACCACCGAATAGCCGCGCTTTTCGACGTGCGACTGGACCGCCCAGCCGATGTCCCCCAGCCGATTCCCCGGAACGCAGGCGGCGATGGCCCGCTCGAGCGACTCCCGGGTGGCGTCCATCAGGGCCTGGGCGGCGGGGCTGACCGGGCCGATGGGCACGCGTGCGGGCGGAGTCGCCGCACCAGCCGTCTTTGAAGGCGCCGAAGTCGATGGAGAGGATGTCTCCATCCTTGAGCACCACGTCCCGGCGCGGGACGCCGTGCACGACGACGTGGTTGACCGAGGTGCAGACGACCGCCGGGTACGGCGGGTGGCCGTAGTTCAGAAAGGCCGGGTCGGCCTTGAGCTGCTTCAGCTTGACCGCGGCGATCTCGTTGAGCTCCCAGGTCGCCACGCCCGGCTTCGACGCCGCCTCCAGCGCGTCGAGCACCTCGGCCACGATCAGGTTCGCCTCGCGCAGCTTGGCGATCTCGGACGGGCTCTTGAGCTGGATGGCCATCGCGTTTGTTTCCTACGAGCTTTTGCTACGAGAGAAGAACGGCGGCGTAAATCCGCCCGAAGATCTGATCCATGTTGCCGTCCGCGTCGATCTTCCGCACCGGCCAGGCGTTGGTCACGAAGTAGTCGACCACCGGCTTGGTCTTGGCGGTGAACTCGCGCAGCCGATTGCGGATGATCTCCTCGGAGTCGTCGCTGCGCTGTTTGAGCACGCCGCCGCAGCGGTCGCAGATCCCCAGCACGCGCGGCGGCTTGGCCACGACGTGGTAGCTGGCCTGGCAGCTCTCGCAGGTGCGGCGGCCGGAGATGCGCTTGACCAGCTCCTCCTCCGGGGCGTCGAGCACGATCACCCGATCCATCGCCTTGCCGTAGCCGGTCAGCATCCGACCGAGGACCTCGGCCTGGGGAACGGTGCGCGGGAATCCGTCGAGCAGAAAGCCGCGCGCGGTGTCGGGCTGCTGCAGGCGCTCGCCGAGCAGCTCGAGGACGAGCTCGTCGGGGACCAGCTGGCCTTTGTCGATGTAGCCCTTCGCGCGCTGGCCGAGGGGCGTGTACGACTGGATCGCGGCGCGGAGCATGTCCCCGGTGGCGACGTGCGGGATGCCGAAGACCTTCGAGAGCCGGGCCGCCTGCGTCCCTTTGCCAACGCCGGGAGGTCCAAAAAGCAGAAGGTTCTCACTCAACGCCCGACTTCTTCACGGAAGGGTGGACCTAGCGGCCGCCGACGGCTCCGGCGGTGCCGCGTCCACCGCGGCCCCGGATCCTCGGTCCGCGCGGCCCGGTGAACCCCTCATAATTGCGCGTGATGAGGTGCGACTCGATCTGCTGAACGGTGTCGAGCGCCACCCCGACGACGATCATGAGGCCGGTGCCGCCGAAGTAGAACGGGACCTTCATCTGCTCGTGCAGCAGTGAAGGCAGCACGCAGATGACCGAGATGTAGATGGCGCCGCCGAAGGTGATACGGGTCAGCACCTTGTCGATGTAGGCGGCCGTGGCCTTGCCCGGGCGAATCCCTGGGATGAAGCCGCCGTACTTCTTCATGTTGTCGGCGACGTCGACCGGATTGAAGGTGACGGCCGTGTAGAAGTAACAAAAGAAGACGATCAGGGCGACGTAGACCGTGTTGTAGCGCCAATCGCCCGGGCGCAGCGCCTCCGAGATCCGCTGCATCCAGGGGGTCTGCACGAAGGAGGCGATCTGCTGCGGGAACATCAGGATCGACGAGGCGAAGATGGGGGGAATGACGCCCGCCGTGTTCACCTTGAGCGGAAGGTGGGTCGACTGCCCGCCGTAGATCTTCTGCCCGACGATCCGCTTGGCATATTGAACGGGGATTCGTCTCTGCCCCCGTTCGAAAAATATGATCACCCCGACGACCACCACAATTAAGAGGCCGATGATGGCCAGGTCGAAGGCCGTGATGTCCCCCATCTTGGCCTTGGAGAACATGCGCACCGCGGCGTCTGGGATCCCGGTGACGATACCGGCGAAGATGACCAGCGAGATGCCGTTGCCTATGCCCCGCTCGGTGATCTGCTCGCCGAGCCACATGATGAACGACGTGCCGGTGGTGAGCGACAGCATGGTCATCATGCGGAAGCCCCAACCTGGATCGGTGACCACCTGGCCGAACTGCGCGTACGAACGGTTGTTCGACTCCAGCCAGCGGGCGATGAAGAACGACTGGATCAACGACAGGATCACGCAGCCGTAGCGCGTGTACTGGTTGATCTTGCGCTGCCCCATCTCCCCTTCCTTCTGGATCTGCTCCAGCTTGGGGACGACGACGGTGAGGAGCTGCAGGATGATGGAGGCGCTGATGTACGGCATGATGCCGAGCGCGAAGATCGACATCTGCTCGAGCGCGCCGCCCGAGAACATGTTGAACAGGCCCAGGAACGATCCCGAGGCCTGGTTCACGATCTTCCCCATGATGGCGCGGTTCACGCCAGGGGTCGTCACGAAGGCGCCGATGCGGTAGACCGCCAGCAGCGTCAACGTGAACAGGATCCGCCGGCGCAGCTCCGGGATCTTGCCGATATTCTGAAAGCCGCTCGCCATGGCTGTTAGCCGGTCACGACCTCAGCCGTGCCGCCCGCCTTCTCGATCTTCTCTTTGGCGGACGCCGAGAACGCATTTGCCTTGATGGTGAACTTCTTGGTCAGCTCGCCCTCGGCGAGGATCTTCAGGATCTTCGAGCTGCGCGGGACCATGCCGGCCCCCTGCAGCGCCGCCAGATCGACGGTGCCGGCTGGGAAGCGCTCGTCGAGCGCGCCCAGGTTGACGGCGAAGATCTCCTTGCGGAAGGGGTTCTTGAAACCCTTCTTGGGGAAGCGCCGCTGCATCGGCATCTGACCGCCCTCGAAGCCGAAGCGCGCGCCGTGGTGGCCGGTGCGGGCCTTCTGCCCCTTGACGCCCTTGCCCGACTGCTCGCCCGTGCCCGAGCCCGGCCCGCGGCCGATGCGCTTGCGGTTGCGGGTGGCGCCCTTCGGGCCTTTCAAAGTGTGAAGCGTGGTTCCCATGGCGATCTCTTTGACTCCTAGCCTATTCCGCTTTTTCGACCCGAACCAGGTGCGAGACGGCGCGAATCATGCCACGCACGGCGACATTGTCCGGCAACGTTCTTGAGACACCGAGCTTCGAGAGCCCGAGCCCCCGGATGGTCTGTTTGTGCTGTTCCGGGCGGTTGATGCCGCTCCGAATCAGCGTCACGCGCAGCGACTTGGCCATGACCTACTCCCGGATCTCGTCGAGGCGCTTGCCACGCAGCCCGGCGGCCGCGTCAGCGCTCCGAAGTTGTTGAAGGGCGTCGATCGTCGCGTGGATGACGTTGTGCGGGTTCGACGTCCCGATGCACTTGGTGAGGATGTCCTGGACACCGGCCACTTCCAGCACCGGACGGACCGCGCCGCCGGCGATGACGCCGGTTCCAGCGCTGGCCGGACGCAGCAGCACCGCACCGGCGCCGAAGTGCCCCTGCACCTCGTGCGGGATGGTGCCGCCGACGAGCGGAATCAGGAAGAGGTTCTTCTTGGCCTGCTCGGTCCCCTTGCGGATCGCCTCCGGGACCTCGTTGGCCTTGCCGAGGCCGGCCCCGACGTAGCCGCGCTGATCGCCGACGACGACGAGCGCCGAGAACGAGAAGCGACGACCGCCCTTGACGACCTTGGCGACGCGGTTGATGAAGACGACGCTGTCAACCAGCTCGCCCACTGCTTCGTAATTGATAGCCATCTTGTCCTTTTCCTAAACTGCCTAGAACTTCAGGCCCGCTTCGCGCGCGCCCTCTGCCAGCGCCGAGACGCGTCCGTGGTACTTGAAGCCGGCCCGGTCGAACACGACCTTGTCGATCCCTTTTTCGAGGCACTTCTTGGCGATCGCCGCGCCGACCTTCTTGGCCGCGGTCTTCTTGCCGCCCTCGTCTGACTTTCCACCTTCGCCCCTTCGAGACCGAGGTCCGAGGTCCCGACCAGCGTCTTGTTCTCCAGATCGTTGATGACCTGGGCGTAGATGTGGCGCGAGCTGCGGAAGATCGCCAGGCGCGGACGCTCGGCGGTCCCTTCGATCCGCTTGCGGAGGGAACGGTGCCGCTTCTCGCGGCTCTCTTTTTTGTAGTTATTGATGAGCATGTGAACCTTGTTCCTCCGACTAGCTGCCGCTGGTGGCGCCGGCCTTGCCGACCTTCCGCTTGATCACTTCTTCGACGTACTTGACGCCCTTACCCTTGTACGGCTCGGGGGGGCGCAGCTCGCGCACCTTGGCGGCCGTCTGCCCGACCAGATCGCGGTCGGCGCTGGAGAGCGTGACGCGGTTCTTGTCGACCTTGGCGGTGACGCCCTTCGGCAGCTTGAACGCGATCGGGTGCGAGTAGCCGAGCGCCATGTTGATGGTGTCGCCGGCGACCTCGGCACGGTAACCGACGCCGTTGATCTCCAGCTCCCGGTTCCAGCCCTCGGTCACGCCCTTGACCATGTTGGCCAGGTGGGCGCGCATGAGGCCGTGCTTGGCGCGGTTCTCACGCGAGTCGTCGGCGCGCGACAACCTGCAGCTTGTCCGCCTCGGTCTTGATCGAGATGCCGGCGGGGAGCGGCTTCGACAGCTCCCCCTTCGGCCCCTTGACGCTGATCGGTGCCCGGCTTCTGCGAGAGCGTCACCCCCTTGGGGAGCGGCAACACCTTTCGTCCGATGCGCGACATTTACCAAACCTCGCAGAGGAGCTCGCCGCCGAGTCCCTCTTTGCGGGCCGCGCGGTCGGTCATGAGGCCCTTCGACGTCGACAGGATGGCGATGCCCAGGCCGGAACGCACCTTGGGGATCGTCCCGTGTCGAACGTACATCCGCTGCCCCGGGCGCGAGCGCCGGCGCAGACCGGTGATCGCGTTGGTGCGCGGATCGGCCCAGCGGAGGCGAACGACGATCTCGGAAGCGCCGGCGATGGTCTCGGAGTCGCGCACGTCGTAACCGGCGATGTACCCCTCGTCCTTGAGCAGCTCGCACAGACGCTGCTTGAGCTTGGACGACGGAGAGAGCACGTCGGCGTGGCGCGCCAGGATTCCGTTCCGAATCCGGGCCAGGAAGTCAGAAATTGGATCGGTCATAGACATTCAATCACCTACCAGCTCGATTTGATGACGCCCGGGATGTCGCCGCGCAGCGCGAGGTTCCGGAAGCAGATCCGACACATGTCGAACTTGCGCAGAAACGCACGCGCGCGCCCACAGTTGTGGCACCGGTTGCGATGACGAACACGCCACTTCGGCGTCTTCTTGTTGGCGGGCATATCGACGGTTTTTGCCATGGTCAGTTCCTGAAGGGCATGCCGAAGTGACGGAGGAGCGCGCGCCCCTGATCGTCGTCGGCGGCGGTGGTGTTGAAGGTGATGTTCATCCCCTTCGGCTTGTCGATTCGTTCGTAGTTGATCTCCGGGAAGATGATCTCCTCCCGGATGCCGAGCGTGTAATTGCCGCGCCCGTCGAACGACTTGGGGGAGACCCCCTTGAAGTCACGCACGCGGGGGAGCGCAAAGTTGACCAGACGGTCGAGGAACTCGTACATCTGCTCGCGCCGCAGGGTCACCATGGCGCCGATCTTCTGGCCGGCGCGAAGCTTGAACACGGCGATAGATTTCTTCGCCTTGGTGACGACCGGGCGCTGTCCGGTGATGGCCCCCAGCTCGTCGACCGCGGTGTCGAGAATCTTCGGGTTCGTGACCGCTTCACCGAGACCCATGTTGATGGTGATCTTGGTGAGCCGCGGCGCCTCCATCGGGTTCGCCAGCTTGAACTCCGAGATCAGCTTCTGCCGGATCTCGGCGTCGTAGAGCTTGCGCAGCCGGGCCGGCCCAGTGCGCTTGACCCGCTCGGTGGCGACCTCCAGCGTAGAGGCAGCGCCGGCCTTCCCCTTCCCCTTGCCAGCGCCCTTGGCGCCGCCGCCCTTGGCCTTGGCCTCGGCGCGGGCCGCCTTCTTGGCGGCCGCCTCGGCCTCTTGCTCCGGCGTCAGCGCGGGCTTCGCGCCCTTGCCGCCTTTGTCTTCTTTTTCGTCTTGAGCCATCGTCTAGTCCTCTACGTCCCTAATCTCTAGGCGGTCTCGAACGGCGTGTTGCACTTGATGCAGACGCGGCGCTTCGGCTGACCCTCGTTGTGCTCGTGCTTCCCGCGGCGCGGGGCCACGCACTTGGCGCACCAGAGCGCGATGTTCGAAGCGTTGATCGAGCCCTCTTTTTCCAGGATGCCGCCCCGCGGGTTGCGCTGCGTCGGCTTGGTGTGGCGCTTGACCATGTTGATGCGCTCGATGACGACGCGCTCCTTGGCGGTCAAGAGGCGCAGCACGCGGCCGCGCTTGCCCTTCTCCTTGCCGGCGATGACGACGACCTGGTCACCCTTGCGAACGTGCATGACTACAGAACCTCCGGCGCGAGCGAGATGATCTTCATGAACCGCTTGGCGCGCAGCTCACGAGCGACCGGGCCAAAGATGCGCGTCCCGACCGGCTCGTTGTCCTTGTCGACGAGCACCGCCGAGTTGGTGTCGAAGCGGATGTAGGACCCGTCCTGGCGCGACACCTCTTTCTTGGTGCGCACGATGACGGCCTTGGCGACCTCGCCCTTCTTCACCTTGGCGTTGGGGATCGCCTCTTTGATGGAGACGACGATGATGTCCCCCAGCGAGGCGTACTTGCGCCTGGTCCCGCCGAGCACCCGGATGCACATGACCTTCTTGGCGCCCGAGTTGTCGGCGACGTCGAGAGTGGATGTTGTTTGGACCATGGTTCTTTAAGCCTCTGGCGCGCGCTCGATGAGCTTCTCGACCCGCCAGCGCTTGTCTCGCGACAGCGGCCGGCTCTCGACGATCTGAACGCGATCGCCCGACTTGAACTCGTTCTTCTCGTCGTGGGCCTTGTACTTCGTCCGGCTGGTCAAGTACTTGCCGTACTTGCGGTCGGCCACGCGGCGCTCGACCAGGACCACCCGCGTCTTGTTCATCTTGTCGCTGGTGACGACGCCGATCATGCGGCGCTTGTGAATTTTGTGTCCGGCCACGTCTAGGTCTCCTTCGCTGTCTTCTTCGTCGTCGCCTTGGTCGCCGCCTTGGCCGTCGCCTTGGGCTTCGCTGCCTTGGCCGTCGCCTTTGCGGACTTCTCAGCCGCCGCCTTGACCGGCTTCTCGGCCGCCGCTTCGGCCCCTTCAAAAACGACCGCCGCCCTCTCCGCCGGGCGCGACCGGCTCGCCGCGCAGACGCTCGGCGAGGACGGTGTTCACGCGGGCGATGTCCCGCCGCGTGCTCCGGATCAGCATCGTGTTCTCGAGCTGATTGGTCGTCTTCTTCAGCTTGTGCTTGAACAGATCCTCTTCCAGCTTGCGCACCGTGCTGCGCAGCTCGGTCCGGATCATTCCCGCGCAGGTCCTTCGCTTCGAGGCTCACAGGCGATCCTCCCGCGACAGGAACCGCGTCTGGACCGAGAGCTTGTGCTCGGCCAGGTGGAACGCCTCGCGCGCCAGCTTCTCGTCGACCCCTTCGAGCTCGTACATCACGCGCCCGGGGCGCACGACGGCCACCCACTCCTCGGGGTTCCCCTTGCCGTGACCCATGCGGGTCTCGGCCGGCTTCTTGGAGATCGGCTTGTCCGGAAAGATCCGGATGTAGAGCTTGCCGCCGCGCTTGACGTGGCGGGAGATGGCGATACGCGCCGCCTCGATCTGGCGTGAGGTGACGAACCCACACGACAGCGCCTGCAGGGCGTACTCGCCGAACGCGACGTCGGTCGCGCCCTTCGAAAGGCCGGTCATGCGGCCCTTCTGCTGCTTACGCCATTTGACTTTTTTTGGAGCGAGCATCGTCTTGGTCTCCTACTTACTACGCGAGCCGCGAGTTCCGTTGGGGCAGAACCTCGCCCTTGAAGATCCAGCATTTGACGCCGATGGCGCCGTAGGTGGTGTGGGCCTCCGTGGTGCCGTACTCGATGTCGGCGCGCAGCGTGTGCAGCGGCACGCGACCCTCGTGGTACCACTCGTAGCGGGCCATCTCGGCGCCGCCCAGGCGGCCGGCGCAGGCGAGGCGAATCCCCTTGGCGCCGAACTTCATCGCCGTCTGGACCGACTTCTTCATGGCGCGGCGGAAGGCGACCCGGCGCTCGAGCTGCGTGGCGACGTTCTCCGCCACCAGCTGGGCGTTGGTCTCGGCCTTGCGGACCTCTTGAATGTTCAGGAACACCTCGTTGGAGGTGAGCGCCTGGACCTCTTTCTTCAGCGTCTCGACGCCGGCGCCGCGCTTGCCGATCACGATCCCCGGCCGCGCGGTGAAGATGTTGATCTTCACCTTGTTCGCCGCGCGCTCGACCTCGACGGCCGAAACGCCCGCGTGGCTCAGCTTCGACTTGACGAACTTCTTGAGCCGCAGGTCCTCGTGCAGCCACTTGGAGAAGTCCTTCTCCGAATACCACTTCGAGCTCCAGCCACGGATGACGCCGAGGCGGAAACCTACTGGATGTGTTTTCTGACCCATCTAGATGACCTTTTCTTTCTCTCTCGCTTGCTCTTACGCTTACTTGCTCTCGGGAACGTCGACCTCGACGGTCACGTGCGACGTGCGACCGACCAGCCGGTTGGCTCGACCCA
>CAWFVU010000007.1:0-1098580 GCA_963819375.1 uncultured Pseudomonadota bacterium
AGTGCGAGGAAGAGGACTTGAACCTCCACTCCTTTCGGAACCAGAACCTAAATCTGGCGCGTCTACCAGTTTCGCCATCCTCGCTTGAGACAGCGGTACTTTAGCCCCTGGGTTTCCGACCGTCACCCGAATCCAGGGCCATCCGAGGAGGGCGAGCAGCGCCGGCCGCGCCGCTGCGAGCTGGGGGCGCCGGAGCGCCGCCACCACCGCGAAGAAGAGCATGCCGCCGACCCAGGCCGCGGCCGCGGCGATGTGAAGGGCGACGCAGAGAACGTAGGCGAACATCGCGCTCAGGCGCGGTCGCGGCGTGCGGTCCGACGGGGCCAGCAGGCGAACCTATTCAACCCGATTCGGCAATCCTGGATGCCCGCAGCAGCGGGATTCTGCCGTCCGGACATCGACGGCCAACTGCCTGACTTCATTAGACTAGTCCTCGGCGCCGCTGGTGATTTCGATGACAGGGCGCCCGGGTCGACTCTGACGCCCCGAATGCTGACGCCCGTCGATGTCCATCACTTGGTCGGTCTTCTCTCTGTCCCCGCTGGACCCGAAAACGTGGAGGTCGTTCCCGGAGAGAGGGATGTCGGGGTCACCATCACCACGCGGGACAAGGACGGCAACGTGAGGGCGTTCCACGGGATCGAGGCGCAGGAGCACGCCAGGCCCCTCGACGTCGCTGACGTGGAGCAACTCTGCGCGAAGTTCAAGGACCTCGCCGGGCCGACGTCCCACGCGATCGTCTCGGCGAGCGGGTACACCGAGCCGGCGATTCGAAGAGCGCGCCACCACGCCGCGGTCCCCTGGTCGTTTGCGCCGCTGGACGACCCGTCGAACGGGATCGATCAAGTCCGCTGGTTCGAGTTCGTCGGTCAGCCGCGGGTCACCTTCCGACGTGTCGACCGACGTGAGAGCAGCTTCCTCGACGGCAACCTCCCTGTGCGGCTTCATGACGGCACCGAGAACGCCTCGCTTCGAACCGTCGCCGACTGGGCCGCGCACGTCGTCGCCAGCGCGGTCAATCGCATCATCGACGGGGAGGAGTTCCAGCCGCGCCTCAGTCAATTCACCGACGGACACGTCGACACCTTCGGGTCGGTGGTCGTGACGTTCGATCAGCACCTTCTCTTCGGCCCGCCAGAGTATGCGTTCGCGATCGATGCAGCGTTCGTCACCGGCGCGATCGCCTGCCGCACGTCGACGACGAAGCTCGACTTCCGAATTCTCGTCGAGGAGGGCGAGGACGTCCCCTTCGCGGGCTGCGGGATCGCGGTGCTCCCGAAGGGGAATCTCGTGGCGCTGTCGATCCACAACATCGCCAAGACGGTGAACGTCCTGAACGTTCCCCTCACGGACCGATTGAAGAAGCAGATCAGACTCCAGAAGCTCAGGCTCGAGAAGATCGGGTAGGCGGCCCTGCCTTGTGGCCCGGCGCGGCGCCGGCGCACAGCAATTTCGACAGCTTTCGCCCTTGCCCGCCGATCTGCTGGGCGGACCGCTCCACGGCACTTGCACCAATTGCGGTCTCCGGGACCCTTTTTCGAAGACGCGGGATCTTTCCGGCCGCGCTTGGACCGCAAGACCTGCAAGAAGGAGCGTTCGATGAAGTTTCTGGTCTCGGCCTCGCTGCTCGTGCTGACCACGCAGCTCCTGGCAGGCAGCGCCCAGGCGACCGATTACTACGTGGCCACCACCGGCAGCGATTCGAACGCGGGCACGATGGCCTCGCCCTTCGCCACCCTGCAAAAGGGGGTCAACACCGCGGTCGCGGGTGACACGGTCTACATCCGCGGCGGGACCTACAACATCACGACGCCCGCCACCAGCGGCGCCGGCATCAACTTCACGAAGAGCGGGACGTCGCAGAGCCCGATCAATTACTTCGCCTACCAGGGCGAGGTGCCGGTCTTCGACTTCACGAACATGGTCATCTCGACCAGCGGCTACACGCACGGGTTCGTCATCAACGCGAGCTACCTGCACTTCAAGGGGCTCGAGATCCGCTATGTCCCGATGAACACCTTCTCCAACAACGGCGTGGCGGTGACCGGCGGCGGCTACGACATCTTCGAGCTGCTGAACATGCACCACAACAGCGGCAACGGAATCTTCATCGGCAGCAAGTCGGCCGGAGGCCACCAGATCCTCAACTGCGACGCGCACGACAACTACGACGCGACGTCATCGCAGGGGCAGGGACAGAACGCCGACGGCTTCGGCGTCCACTACCAGACGACCGGCGCCACCACGATCATCCGGGGCTGCCGCTCGTGGTGGAACTCCGACGACGGTTACGATCTGATCAATCAGGAGGTCCCCGTCACCGTGGAGAACTCCTGGGCGTTCGGCAACGGATACGCCATGTACGGCACCTTCAACCCGGCCGACGGCAACGGCAACGGCTTCA
Organism: uncultured Pseudomonadota bacterium; assembly: GCA_963819375.1. Lineage (GTDB taxonomy): Bacteria > Myxococcota_A > Polyangia > Fen-1088 > Fen-1088 > JADGRB01. The sequence goes on from CAWFVU010000007.1 coordinate 2,405, forward strand.
AGATGGGGAGCAGCAGGACCGGCGTCCGGCACCTCGTTCAAAACAACGTCGCCTGGAAGAACAAGGCGAACGGCTTCTACGCCAACCACTCGACGGGCGGAAACACCTGGTACAACAACACATCGTTCATGAACGGGACGCAATACAACATGCTGGCAAGCAGCTTCGATTCGTCCGGCAACGTCACCGGTACGATCGTCCTGACGGGCGCGCTGGCGCACATCATGCGGAACAACATCGGCTACCCGAACAAGAACTCCGACATGGATGGCGTCGACACCATGTTCAACACCTGGGACCTCGGCATCACCCCGGCCGCCAAGGACTTCGCCAGCATCAGCGACCCCAGCGTTTCGGGCACCGGCATGAGCATCGAGTCGTCGGGCGCGCTCGGACCCCGCGCGGCCGACGGCAGCATGCCGGCCGTCGATTTTCTGAAGCTGGCCGCGGGCAGCCAGATGATCGACAAGGGGACCGACGTGGCCCTCCCGTTCGCGGGCGCAGCCCCTGACCTCGGCGCCTACGAGTACGGCGCGGTCGCGACCACCGGCACCGGTGGAAGCACGGGGACCGGAGGCGGCGCCCCAGGCACCGGCGGCAACACGACGACAGGAACCGGGGGCACGACGACGGCCGACGCCGGGGTCGGCCCCACGCCCGGCACCGGCGGCAACACGACCACGGGCACCGGTGGAACGGGGACGATCGGAACCGGCGGCGCGAGCGCGACTGGAGGCTCTGGCGGCGCTGCCGAACAGAGCGCGTCCGGCTGTGCCTGCGCGCTCGACGCCCCCCCGAAGAGCGCCTCGCTGGGCTCTGCCCTGGCGATGCTGGGGGCGCTTTCGTCGCTGCTCTTCGTCCGCGGACGGCGGCGAGCGACGGCCCGAACCTAGCGGCCTCGTCGCAGCGCGTGCGCACGCCGCCGCATGCGCACGCCGCCTCATGCGCACGCCTCATGCGCACGCCTCATGCGCACGCCTCATGCGCACGCCTCATGCGCACGCCTCATGCGCACGCCTCATGCGCACGCCTCATGCGGTTGATCGCACCCGTGACAACTTTCGCCATTTTCCTTTTTCGTGGAAGGGGGCTCGGAGGGCGTGTTACCGTGCCACGACTCGAAAACTCGAGGGAGAGTGCCCCATGAATCTGCGCCCCTGGTTCCAAGGCTCGTTGGTGTTGGTGTTGGCTCCCGTGGCGGGTTGTTACGTTCGCCCGGCGGGGGGGGTTTATGTCGGGCCGCCCGCGGCCGTTTACGTCGCGCCGCCGCCGCAGCCGCAGCCGGTCTACGTCGAGCAGCCGCCACCGCCGCCGCCCCAGCCGGCCTATATCGAGCAGGCGCCGCCCCCTCCCCCGCAGCCCGTCGTCGCGATGGATCCGACCATCTATCCGACGTCCCCGATTCCCGATCCGATCCCCGAGTACCAGCCGCCGGCACCCGGCTACGGCTATTCCTGGGTCGGCGGCTACTGGGACTGGACCGGTTACGACTGGAACTGGCAGAGCGGCTACTGGGCGCCCCAGCGCGCCGGATACCTCTACTTCGGTCCGCGCTTCGTCTGGGAAGGCGACCGCATGGTTTACTACCGCGGCTACTGGCAGGGTCCCGGTGGCTACCGCGAGTACGGCTACATGGGCGATCGCGGACCGGCGGCCTGGCGCGCGCGTCCTCAGTATGAGCCGCGCGTCTGGCGTGGATCGCCCGAGCACGCCACCGCCTGGCGCCGCGCGCCAGGGGCGCCTGCCGGAGGCTTCCGCGGTGAAGCCCCGGCGTTCCGCCGCGGCGAGGAGCGCCGCGAAGCGGAGCATCGCCAGATGGAGAATCGGGAGGCCGAGCGCGGCGGCGCGCGTCCGGGTGGTCCGGCCGGTGGCGGCATGCACCCGGCTGGCGGCCCCGAGAATCACATGGGCGCGGCGGCTGGCGCCGGCATGCACCCGGCTGGCGGCCCCGAGAATCACATGGGCGCGCCTGCCGGCGGCGGCATGCACCCGGCCCCCGGGCCTGCCGCCGGCGGCCCGCCGGCCATGCACGGCGGAGGTGGGCCGGGCCCGGCCCCGCACGCGGCGGCTCCCGGACCCGCGATGCACGCGGCCCCGCCGCCCCCCTCGCACCCCGCGCCCGCCATGGGTGGCGGTGGCGGCGGCCGCAAGAAGAAGTAGCGGCGCGGCGCGTTCGTTTGGGCGACGTTCGACGTTTGCGCGTCCCCAAACGAACGGTGTGCCGGTTGACGGCTCGGGCGCGCATGGGCAGAATGGAGTCAGGTCCGATGATGCCCGCCGCGGTTCGTTCGTTTTCGTTTTTGCCTTCCTATGAAGGGCGCGCTGCCCTCTGGTGGTGGCGCGCGAACGAACAACGGGCGCCCCGAGTCTAGACACCAACAGATAGACAGACGAAAGGAGAGGCGACCCGCGGTGGTCGCCTCTTCGCGTTTTGGGGATCGCGTTCGAGGGGCACCGTGGCGAGCCGGAACGCCATGTCCCAACTCGAAACCGTCCGAACCTCTGAAGCTCCGAGCTACACCTTCGGCGACAACGACGTCGCCGCCGAACGGCTGCGCTTCCTCGCGGAGGCGTTCGCGCCCAGCTCGCGCGCGTTCGCCTCGCGCCTCGGACGCGAGCCGGTGCGGCTGGCGATCGATCTCGGCTGCGGGCCCGGGTACACGACGGCGCTCCTGCACGCGAGCGACCGGCGCCGGGGCGACGATCGGGCTCGACAACTCCCCGCGGTTCTTGGCGCGCGCCTGGCGGCAGAGCGCGCGCGGCGTGGCGTTCGGAGAGCACGACATCGCGCGCGTCCCCTTCCCCACCCCCGTCGCCGATCTGATCTACGGCCGCTTCATCGTGACCCACCTGGCCGACGCCGGCGCGGCGATCGGGCGCTGGGCCGACGCGCTCGCGCCGCGCGGGCGGCTGGCGCTGGAAGAGGTCGACGCGATGACGTCGGACGACCCGACGCTCATCCGCTACTACGAGCTGGTCGAGGCGATGCAGGCGGCGCGCGGCCAGCGCACCTACGTCGGCCGCGATCTTCCGGCGCTGGCGCCCGCCGAGAGGTTCGTCGTCGAGCGGGCCGACGTCGCGCCGGTGGTGCTGCCGGCGACCGTCGCCGCGCGGCTGCACGCGCTCAACTTCCGGACCTGGAGGCAGAACCCGTTCATCGTCGCCAACGTCGACGCGGCGGAGCTGGATCGCCTGGGCGACGCGCTGGACGCGCTGGCCTCCGGCGCGCGGCAGGCCGCGCCCGTGCGCTGGAGAATGGCGCAGGTGATCTTTCGAAAGCGGCTCGAGCCCGCTCTTCGAAAACGCCGCGCGCGTTTTCCGAGGGCGCGCTACTGGCCGACGACGATCTCGGTCTTCACCGACTGCGCGATGAAGCAGCCGTCGTGCGCCTTGTGGTGAAGCGCCTCCTCGTCGGCCGGCGTGGGGCGCTTGTCGCCGCTGTAGACGATGCGCGGGTGGAGCGTGATCTTGCTGATCCAGGGGACGCCACGCTCGTTCTTGGTCATCTCGCCGACCGCCTCGTCGTCGTAAGCGTCGACGCGGAAGCCCGCCTTGCGCGCCTCGTGCAGGAAGGTGAGCATGTGGCAGCTCGACACCGAGGCGACGAACGCCTCCTCCGGATCGACGGCCGCGGGGCTCGAGTAGGGCGCCGGCACGACCGACGGCGAGGCCGACGCGGCGACCACCGCCCCGCCATCGAAGCACCAGCTGTGGACGCGCGTGAACTTCCCCTGCGCGAAGTTCTCGTTGTCCGACTTCCAGTTCACGATCGCTTTGTGTTGGGACATGCGCCTTGGTCTAGCAGCGCCGCGCGCCGGCGCCAAGGCCGGCGCGTCACCCCACCGACGCCGCCGACCAGCGGCCGATCGCGTAGGTCACGGCGCCCGCCGCGCCGCCGATGAGCAGCATCCGGGCGCCGCTGCGCAGGGCGCCGCGGCCGGTGAACAGGCTGATCGCGCAGCCGATCCCGAACAGCGCGACCGCCGTCAGGATCACCGAGGCGCCGAGCGCCCCGCGCCCCGCGGCGAGCAGAAGGGGCAGAGCGGCACCGCGGCGCCGACCGCGAACGACGCGAACGACGACAGGGCCGCGCCCGGTCGGCGATCCGAGCCCGCCCGGATCGAGCCCCAGCTCCTCGCGCGCCAGCGTGTCGAGCGCGCGGTCGGGATCGGCGATGAGGTGGGTGGCCGCGCGGTCGGCGTCTGGCTTGGTCAGCCCCCGCGCCTGGTAGATGAGCGACAGCTCCGCCGCCTCCTGCTCCGGATATTGCCGCAGCTCGTCCCGCTCGGCGCCGATCTGGTGCTCGAACATCTCGCGCTGCGACCGCACCGAGACGTACTCGCCGGCCGCCATCGAGAAGGCGCCGGCCAGCAGGCCCGCCACGCCCGTGATCAGCACGGTGTGGCTGCTGGCGCTGGCGCCGGCGACGCCAAGGATGAGGCAGACGTTCGAGACCAGGCCGTCGCTGGCCCCGAAGACCGCCGGCCGGAGGTTGTCGCCGCGGCCGTGGTCACGGTGACTCCGACCGACCTCCTCGACCGAATGGGGCATCGCGTGTCCGCTCGGCCCCGGCAGGCCGCGGTAGACCGACATCCCCCGAACCTTCATTCCGGCGAGCACGCTGCGGAGCCGTTCGGGGCCGAGCCGACGGACCAGCGCCGCCACGAATCGGGCGCGCGCCGAGGGGCGGAATCCCTCAGGTGTTTCCCCTGCAATCTTCCGAACTTCGGCCGCCCAGATCGCCGCCTGCGCTTTGCGCCTCGCCGGCTAACTGCGCGAAAAGAGCGCGCCTTTCGGGAGAGGGATCAGAATCAGCCAAAGCCTCATATAGGTAAACGGACTCCATTTCCTGCGCCCAGCTCTTGCGCACGCTCATGGCCGCCGCAGCTTACGCGCGTGCTTGAACTTTTTCCGCCCAACCCCGATCAAAAAGACTATCGTGTGGGAGTTACACCTTCATGCCGCCTGAGCTGACATCGGAGACCGACCTCGCCTCTCAGATCCTCGTGATCGTGGGACAAAAGGCGGACGCCCGTCTCCCGTCGTTCACCGCGGAAGAGCTGTTCAACCAGGCGACGCGCAAGCAGCTGCTCGATTGCGCCCAGACGCTGGGGTTGACCGGCGTCTCCAAGCTGGTGAAGGAAGATCTGGCCGGTCGGGTCAAGGTCGCCTTCGACGGTCTTCGCGCCGCGATCGCCCGCTCGGCGACGGGCAACGGCGTCCACGTCGGGCACCGCCTCAGCGACGGAGAACGGCATCGCGTCGTTCCCGCCCAAGTTCGATCTCGGTCCGGCCGTCGACGCCGCGCCGATGCCCCAGCACATCCCCTGGGGCTACGGCTACGACCGCGTCACCGCGATGGTGATCGATCCCGAGCGCCTCTTCGTCTACTGGGAGGTCACCGACGACGCGGTCGCGGCGGCGCGCGCGGGGCTCGGCCCGGCCGGCGCCAACGCCTGGCTGAACCTGCGCGTCTACGACATCAGCGGGCGCCTGTTCGACGGCACCAACGCGCACAGCTACTTCGACCATCGGGTCGAGCGGCACGATCGCCAGTGGTTCTTCGTCATCAACAAGCCGACCTCCAGCGCCTGCCGTCGAGGTGGGCCTGAAGTCCGAAGAGGGCTACTTCGCCAAGATCATCCGCTCGGGGCGCGCCGAGTTTCCGCGCCGCGAGCCGATGCCGGGCGGCCCCGTCGAATGGCTGACCGTGCGCGCGAGCGGCGAGATCCAGGGACACCACCACGGCGGAGCGCCGGGCAACGGCGCCGAGGCCGGCGGGCACGGCGGCGAGTCGGCGGGCGGCCCCGGCGGCGGCCCCGGCCCCGGCGGCGAGACGCCGCAGCTGGGCAGACTGGACCGAGCACTTCGGGGGATTCCCCGCGCCTGGCGGCAACCGCGCCGTCGGCCGTCGCTGGGAGTGGCAGGAGCAGAGCGGCGCCGAGTGGACCGGCGACGTGAAGCGGACCGAGTGGGTGGGGCCGCTCCTGCGAACCGAGTGGGAGTCGGGACCGTTCACCTACCCGATCGAGGTCCCCTCGTCGGTGGTGGAGGTTCGCGACAGCGGCGAGATCTCGGTGCGGACCGAGAACGGCCGCGTCCACGTCGTCTACGGCCCCTGGCAGGTGGTCATCCGCGGCCTCGGCGCGCGCGCCGAGCGGCGGGTGCTCGGCACCTGGGAGTACAAGCGCCAGGTGGCGGTCTCGGGAGGCTTCGAGCGGTTCGGCACGGTGGAAGGTGGAGAGGGTCAGCTCGCGCCCGGCAGCTCCGAGTGGATGTCGCTCGGGGCCAGCGAGCGTTCCTGGCTCGGCTCGAGCGAGCTCCGGCTCGGCGGCGCCAGCGAGCTGTGGATGATGGGCGCCAGCGAGATGCTGCCTCGGCGGCTCCAGCGAGCTGATGTACGCGGGCGCCAGCGAGCGACGGCTGCGCGGCGGCAGCGAGACGATGTACGCGGGCGCCAGCGAGCGGATGATGCGCGGGGCGAGCGAGCTCACCTACGCGGGCGCCAGCGAGCGGATGATGATCGGGCGCCAGCGAGCGCGGGCTCGGCGGCGCCAGCGAGTTCCCCTACGGCGGCGCCAGCGAGAGGAGCGCCGAGGCGCCCGGCGCGGCCCCCGAAGCTCCGTCCATCTACCCGAAGGCGGGGGAGTAACCGTGCCCAACGGCTATTTCGCGCTGGTCCTGCACGCCCACCTCCCCTTCGTCCGTCACCCGGAAGATCCGACGGTGATGGAGGAGCAGTGGCTCTACGAGGCGATCACCGGGACCTACCTGCCGCTCCTGCAGACGTTCGAGGGGCTCATCGCCGATCACGTCCCCTACCGCTGCACGGTCTCGCTGTCGGCGCCGCTCATCACGATGCTGACCGACGATCTGCTGAAGGTCCGCTACGCCGCGCACCTCGACAAGCTGATCGAGCTGGCCGAAAAAGAGATCGACCGGACGCGCCCCGAGCGGCACTACCAGCGGCTCGCCTATATGTACGCCGACCGCTTCCGCTCGCTGCGCCACACCTGGCGCTGCCACGGCGGCGATCTGGTGAAGGCGTTCCGCCACCTCGAGGAGGCCGGCCGCGTCGAGGTCATCACCTCGACGGCGACGCACGCCTTCTTCCCGGCGATGGACCGCAACTGGTCCAACATCCGCGCCCAGATCCACGTCGCCGCCGATCTCTTCGAGAAGAACTTCGGCCACCGCCCGCGCGGCATGTGGCTGGGCGAGTGCGGCTTCGTCCCCGGCGTCGACGAGCTCCTGCGCGAGGCGGCGGTCCGCTACTTCTTCGTCGACACGCACGGCATCCTGTTCGCCGACCAGCGCCCGCAGTACGGCGTCTACGCCCCGCTCTACTGCCCGAGCGGCGTGGCCGCCTTCGGCCGCGACATGGAGTCGTCGGAGCAGGTCTGGAGCGCGCAGGAGGGTTACCCCGGCGACAAGCACTACCGCGACTTCTACCGCGACATCGGCTTCGACCTGCCGCTCGACTACATCAAGCCGTACATCCACCCGGAAGGGCACCGGATGTACACCGGCATCAAGTACCACGCCATCACCCACAACCAGCTGCACGACAAGTGGGTCTACGACCCGGACATCGCGCGCGGCAAGGTGGGCCTGCACGCCTCGCACTTCCGCGGCAACCGCGAAAAGCAGGTGAACCGCCTGCGCAGCCAGATGAACCGGCCGCCGCATCATCGTCAGCCCGTACGACGCCGAGCTCTACGGGCACTGGTGGTACGAGGGGCCGATGTTCCTGGGCGACGTCTTCCGCCAGATGCACTTCGATCAGCACGACGTCGAGACGATCACGCCGGGCGACTATCTCGATCGCTACGACACCAACCAGGTGGCGACCCCCTGCGCGTCGTCGTGGGGCGCCAAGGGCTACAACGACTACTGGATCAACGAGACCAACTCCTGGACCTACCGCCACCTGCACGTCGCGGGCGAGCGGATGATTGAGCTCGCGCGCCGGCACCCCAGCGCCGACCCGCTGACCACGCGCGCGCTCAATCAGGCGGCGCGCGAGCTGATGCTGGCGCAGTCGAGCGACTGGACGTTCATCATGCGGACCGGGACGACGGTGCCGTACGCGACCAAGCGCATCAACCAGCACATCGTGCAGTTCAACAAGCTTTACGACGATCTGCGGGGCGCCAAGGTGAACGAGCCCTGGCTGGCCGACGTCGAGTCGCGGAACAACATTTTCCCGCAGATCGACTACCATATCTACGCCAGCTGATTCGCTGGCCGGGCCCGCCGCCATTCTCAAGGTTCTGTTCGTCGCTTCGGAGTGCGCCCCCTTCGCCAAGACCGGCGGGCTGGCCGACGTGGCGGGCGCGCTGCCGAAGGCGCTGCGCGCGCTGGGGATCGACGTCCGGGTGGTGATGCCGCTCTACGCCGGGATGCCCTGGAACGAGCTCGACGCGCTGGACGGCCTGCTGTCGGTGCCGATGTGGTGGGGCGCGGCGCGCGCGCGCGTGCGCGCACGGCAAGCTGCCCGACAGCGACGTCCCGATCTACTGCCTGGAGTTCAACCGCTACTTCGACCGCCCTTATCTCTACGGCCCGCCGGCCGAGGGCTACCCCGACAACCTCGAGCGGTTCACGTTCCTTTCGCGCGGCTCGCTGGAGCTGTGCAAGGCGCTCGGCTTTTACCCCGACGTCATCCACTGCAACGACTGGCAGACCGCGCTGGTGCCCGTCTACGTCAACACCGTCGAGTGGATGCAGCCGCTGCACGCGGCGGCGACGATCTACTCGATCCACAACCTGGCCTACCAGGGCGTCTTCGACGGCGGCGGCATCTTCATCACCGGCCTCGGGCGCGAGCACTACAACCCGAACGAGCTGGAACACTTCGGCGCCATGAACCTGACCAAGGGGGCGCTCCACCACAGCACGCTCCTGTCGACGGTGAGCCCGACCTACGCGCAGCGAGATCCAGACCGGCCCCTACGGCAGCGGCCTCGACGGCGTGCTCGGCGCGCGCAGCGGCGACCTCGTCGGCATCCTGAACGGCATCGACGTCGACGAGTGGAACCCCGCCACCGACAAGCACCTGGCGAAGAAGTTCGACGCCAAAAAACTGTCCGGCAAGGCGGCCTGCAAGGCGGCGCTGCAAAAGGAGGCCGGCTTCGCGATTCGTCCCGACGTTCCGCTCTTCGGCGTGGTCGGGCGGCTGACGTCGCAGAAGGGGTTCGACGTCCTGGCCCACGCGCTCGACCGCATCCTGGGCTGGGACGTGCAGATCGTGCTGCTGGGGACCGGCGATCCCGACGCGGAGCGCTTCTTCGCCTGGGCCGACGCCCACCGCGGCGACAGGTTCAGGGCCTGGCTGAAGTTCGACAACGGCCGCGCGCACCGCATCGAGGCCGGCTCCGACTTCTTCCTGATGCCGTCCCGCTTCGAGCCCTGCGGCCTGAACCAGATGTACAGCCTCCGCTACGGGACGCTGCCCATCGTCCGGGCGACCGGCGGCCTCGTCGACACCGTCCAGAACTACGACGAGGCGAACGCCGGCGGCACCGGCTTCATGTTCACCGACCTCAACCCCGAGTCGCTCGCCAACACCATCGGCTGGGCCGTCTCGACCTGGTTCGACCGCCCCAAGCACATCGACGGCGATGAAGAAGCGGGCCATGGCGCAGGACTTCTCCTGGGAGCGCGCGGCCGGGGCGTACCGGGATCTCTACCTGCGGGCGTACGAGAAGCGGCGCGGGCACGGGTTCGCGGGATAGCCTGGGCGCACCATGAAGCTCCCCAATCTCAGCTACATGATGAGCGTCGGCGAGCTGCGCTACATCCAGTCGCACTTCGAGAAGGGCGCAGCCAAGGGCCCCGACGGCCTGGTCGGCGGCTTTCTCCCCTGGTCGAAGCGCGTCGGCTGCTGGGTGCGCGGGGCCTTGCTGCTCCCGAAGCTGAGGGCCAAGCCGTTTTACGCTTACCTGAACGCCCGCACGAAGTACTACGACCAGGTCTTCGGCGGCGCGCTCGAGCGTTCGATCACCCGCATCGTCAACATCGGCTGCGGCAGCGACACGCGGGCCCAGCGGTTCGCGGGCCCCTTGCGCGCGCACCGCGCGGAGGTGCTGGAGTGCGATCAGGAGGCGGCCATCCGGGCGAAGGAGCAGCTCGCCCGCCGGCTCTGGGGGACCTCCGATCAGGTCGCGTATCAGCCGATCGATCTGGAGGCCGGCAGCTGGCCGGCGCTCGAGGCGTGGCTCGCCCGTGGCGCCGCTGCGCCGACCCTGGTGATGCTGGAGGGGGTGAGCCCCTACGTGGGGGAGAAGGCCTTCGCGGCGTTTCTGCGGCTGCTCTCCGGCAAGCTTCCCCCCGCCAGCGCCCTCGCCTACGACTACAAGCTGCGGGGGGTCGCCGACGACTTCGGCGGCGCACCCGGAAGCGGCCGCTTTCGGCTGTCGTCCGATCGCGACGAGGTCACCCGGTACCATCGCGATCTCGGGTTCCAGGTGGATCACATGGAGCTGAGCTCCGCGCTCTCGCAGCGGCTCCAGCCGGGGCCCGGACCGCTGTTCGAAGAAGACTGTCTGTTGCGCCTCTCCGTGCGCACGGCCGGCTCGTAGAGCTGCGGCACGTCGCGCCTCCCTTCCGGCTGAGGCGAATGCCTCATATGGTCCTCTCGTTCCGCGCGGAAGTGCGGTAGACCTCGCGCCGCATGAATTTTGCAGAGCTCAACCTTCTCCCTGCGCTGGCCAAGGCGCTGGCGACCCGTGGCTACGAGACCGCCACGGGCGTCCAGGCCGCAGTGCTCGATCCGGCCGTCGCCGGGCGGGACCTGCTGGTGTCGTCGCAGACGGGGTCGGGCAAGACGCTCGCGTTCGGCGTGATCGTCGCCGAGACGCTGCTGGGCGCGCCGGGGGCCGAGGCAGGCGCGCCGCCTTCCGCGCCGATGCCGGCGTACGGAAAATCGCGCGGCGAGCCGGCGTGCGCTGGTGATCGTCCCGACGCGGGAGCTCGCGACCCAGGTCCGCGGCGAGCTGGCCTGGCTGCTGGCGGACACCCGCCTCCGGCTGGCGTCGTTCACGGGCGGCACGCCGGTGAGCGGCGATCTGCGGACGCTCGAGCGCGGCGTCGACGTCGTCATCGGAACGCCGGGTCGCCTGGTCGATCTGCTGCGGCGCGAGCGGCTGCCGCTCGGCGGGCTGAAGGCGGTCGTCCTCGACGAGGCCGACGAGATGCTGGACCTCGGCTTTCGCGAGGATCTGGAGACGATCCTCAAGGCCGCGCCGGCCGAGCGGCGCACGCTGCTGCTGTCGGCGACGATCCCGCCCGGAGATCCGGGCGATGGCCAAACGCTTTCAGCGGGACGCGGTGGCGATCGATCCGCGCCGCTCGCAGCCGGGCGGCGCGACAGCTTCTCAGGCGCACGACGACATCAGCTACGTCGCGCATCTCGTCTCGGGGGGCGATCGCCTGGGGGCGGTGGTCAACGTGCTGCGCGCGTCGGACAGCGAGCGCGCGATCGTCTTCGTGACCACCCGCGAGGCGGTGTCCGACCTGCACGCGGCGCTGGTCGCGCGCGGGTTCGCGGCGACGGCGATCTCGGGCGATCGCGCGCAGGCCGAGCGCGATCGCGCGCTCGATCAGCTCCGGCGCGGCGAGGTGCGCATCCTGGTCGCCACCAACGTGGCGGCGCGCGGGCTCCATCTGCCCGACGTCGATCTGATCGTGCACGCGGATCTGCCGCTCAACGCCGAGTCGCTGACCCACCGGAGCGGCCGCACCGGACGGGCCGGGCGCAAGGGGACGGCGGTGATCATCTCCACGCCGGCAGAGCGCCGCAAGGCAGAGCGCCTTCTGATGAGCGCGCACGTCAAGCCGGTCTGGACGCCGCTCCCCTCGCGCGAGGCGATCGCGGCCGCGGCGCGCGAGCGATTGGCCGTGGAGCTCCTGACACCGGACGTGGGGGACGAGCCCGCGGTCACCGAAGGGGCCGATGCGCTGGCGCTCCGGCTGGAGGCCGAGCTGGCCGCGCCGGCGCTGATCCGGCGCCTGTTGGCACGCGAGCTCGCTCGCCTTCCGGCGGGCGAGACCGTTCAGTCGGTCGCGGCGCCGCGCCTCGAGGCCGAGCGCGGATTCGGCGGCGGACGTGACGGCGGATTCGGCGCCCGCAACGAGCGACCGCACCCGCGCGACCGGGCGGAGCTGTCCAGAGAGGCGGTCCTCTTTCGCGTGAACATCGGCGCCAAGGACAACGCCGATCCGCGCTGGATGCTGCCGCTCATCTGCAGGCGCGGCGGTGTCACCCGGCGCGAGGTGGGCGCGATCCGGATCGGACCGCACGAGACGACGTTCGAGATCGCCGGCCACGCCGCGCCTGAGTTCACCGACGCCGCCTCGGAGCTCGATCCGCGCGCCCGCCACGTCGTCATCTCGCGCGCCGACGCGGGGCCGGCGGCGCCGGCGCCTGGACCCGAACAGGCCCCCAAGCGTCCGGACGGGGCTGGCCCCTCTGCCCCCGCGCGCGAACAGACGCCCAAGAGCCGAGAGGGATTCACCCCCCACGCACCGAGGCCCGAGCATCCCTCCAGACGCCGGGATGGGTTTGCGCCATTCTCGCCAGCGCGCGACAAGCGACCGCCCCAAGCAGAGCCTCGCCACTCAGTGAAGCCCGAGCCCCACTCCGCGAAACCCGAGCCCCACTCCGCGAAGCCCGAGCCCCACTCCGCGAAGCCCGAGCCCCACTCCGCGAAGCCCGAGCCCCACTCCGCGTCGGGTCATCAGGCGAAGCCACACGCCGGCGCCAAGCCGCGCCCGCACGGGAAGCCCTATCCGAGCGCGAAGCCCCACACGCACGCCAAGCCCTCCTACGTGAAGCCCTCCTATATGAAGGCGTCTCACCCGAAGCCCCACCCGCACGCGCGTCCCAAAGACAAGCATCGGAAGGGCTAACGTGGCGATCCTGCTTGGCGTCGAGAAGCTGTCGGCGGCCTTCGGCGCGCGGCCGCTGTTCGAGGGAGTCAGCTTCACCATCGAGGAGGGGGAGCGCATCGGCCTCATCGGCCCGAACGGCGCCGGAAAGTCGACCTTGCTCCGCATCCTGGCCGACGATCTCGGGCCCGACCAGGGCAACGTGGCGCGGCGCCGCGGCCTGCGCGTGGCGCGTCTCGAGCAGGTCCCGCGCTTCACCGCCGGCGCGACGGTGCGCGGCACGATCGAGGAAGGGCTGCCTTCCGTCAGCGTCGCCGGCGACGACGCGCGCGCCGAGATCGCGCGCAAGGTGACCGCCACCATGGCGCTCGATGGCCGCAACGAATCGGCCGTCAATCCTGACGCCCTCATCGCCTCGCTCTCGGGCGGCTGGCAGAAGCGCGTGGCGCTCGCGCGCGAGCTGGCCCGGCAACCCGACCTGCTCCTGCTCGACGAGCCGACCAACCACCTCGACGTCGAGGGGATCGAGGCGCTGGAGGTGTTGCTGGCCCGCGCCCCCTTCGCGACCCTGACGGTCACCCACGACCGCCTCTTCCTGCAGCGGGTGGCGACGCGCATCCTCGAGCTCGATCGCCGCAACGCCGGGGGCCTCCTGAGCGTGGCGGGCGACTACGTCGCCTACACCCGCGTGAAGGGGGAGCAGATGCACGCCCAGGAGCGACGCGAGATCGTCCTGCGCAACACCCTGCGGCGTGAGACCGAATGGCTGCATCGCGGCGCTGCGGCGCGCAGCACCAAGCAGCAGGCGCGCATTCAGCGCGCCGGCACCCTGGCCGACGAGGTGACCGAGCTCGACCGCCGCAACCAGTCGCGCACCGCCACGCTGGACTTTCAGTCGTCGGAGCGCCGTCCGAAGCGTCTCGTGGAGGCGAAGGGGGTCGGTCAGAGCTACGACGGTCGGACAATCTTCCAGGGGGTCGATCTCTTTCTCGGTCCGGGCTCGCGCATCGGGCTCCTCGGCCCGAACGGCTGCGGGAAATCGACGCTGATCCGGGTCCTCCTCGGCGTCGAGGCGCCGTCCGAGGGGACCGTCCTGCGCGCCGACGGCCTCAAGGTCGCCTACTTCCAGCAGACACGCGACGCGCTCGATCCGGAGCGCACCCTGTCCGACACGGTCTGCCCCGACGGCGACTTCGTCAGTTACCGCGGCGCGCGCGTGCACGTCCGCGGCTACCTCGAACGGTTCCTCTTCACGACCGAACAGATGAACACGCCCGTCGGTAAGCTCTCTGGCGGCGAGCAGAGCCGGCTCCTGCTGGCGGCGCTCATGCTGCAGGAGGCGCAGATCCTGGTGCTCGACGAGCCGACCAACGATCTCGATCTGCCGACGCTGTCCGTTCTCGAAGAGGCGCTGACCGGCTTCGACGGCGCCGTGCTGCTGGTGACGCACGATCGGTACTTCCTCGACCAGGTCGCCACGACGATCCTGGCGTTTGATCCGTCACCGCCCTCACCGACCGGCAGTTCCGGGACGACCGCCAATTCGATCGTCCCCTTCGCCAGCCTCGCACAGTGGGAGGGGTGGCGCGCGGAGCGGCTGGTCGCGGCGCGCGCGGCGGCGAAGGCGACCAACGCGGCGTCCGGGACGGCGTCCGGCGCCGGCCGCCGCAACAAGCTCGGCTACCAGGAGCAGCGCGAGTACGACGCCATCGAAGAGACCCTGGCCCGGGCGGAGACGGCCGTGAACGAGGCAGTGACCGAGAGCGAGCGTCCCGAGCACGCCGCCGACGCCGCGCGCCTCATCGAGCTCTTGGCGCTGGTCGACCAGCGCCGGGCCGAGGTCGACCGCCTCTACGCGCGCTGGGCGGAGCTCGAGGCCAAACGCACCTGATTGCGATATAACCCGCCGCATGGCGATGACCACGACGACAAGCGGCCTGCAGTACGAAGACACCCAGCCCGGCACCGGCGCCGAGGCGACCGGCGGGACGTGCGTGATGCACTACACCGGCTGGCTCTGGACGGACGGCGCCAAGGGCGCCAAGTTCGACAGCTCGCACGATCGCAAGAGCCCGTTCTCCTTCGCGCTCGGGCGCGGCCAGGTCATCAAGGGTTGGGACGAAGGGGTCGCGGGGATGAAGATCGGCGGCAAGCGCACGCTGCTCATCCCGCCCGGCCTCGGCTACGGCGCGCGCGGCGCCGGCGGCGTCATCCCGCCAAACGCCACGCTGCTGTTCGAGGTCGAGCTCCTCGACCTCAAGTAGCCCTCGTTCCCTTTCGGGAATTTCCCGCGCCCGGTGCGTTTCCCCCCGCGACCTTGCGTCGCGGGGCCGGGTTACACTCCCTCCCCAACCAAAGGAGGCAGCTCATGCCGATGATCGATCGCATCAAAGCGATTTGCCTGAAACCGAACGCCGAGTGGCCGGTCATCGAGGCGGAGACGACCTCGACGCGCGATCTGATGATTGGCTACGTCGCGCCGCTGGCGGCGATCACGCCGATCGCCGGCTTCGTCGGCGGCGTGTTCATCGGACGCACCATCCCCTTCATCGGGACCTACCACGTGCCGCTCGCCACGGGCCTCACGCTGGCGGTGGTGACCTACGCCCTGTCGCTGGTGGGGGTCTTTCTCCTGTCGCTGATCATCAGCGCCCTGGCGCCCAGCTTCGGCGGTCAGAAGAACGGCGCGCAGGCGCTCAAGATCGCCGTCTATTCGTACACGCCTGCCTGGGTGGCGGGCGTCCTCACGATCTTCACGTCGCTCGGCATCCTGGCGATCATCGCCTCGTTCTACGGCCTCTACGTGCTCTACCTCGGGTTGCCGGTCCTGATGAAGAACCCGAAGGAGAGGTCCTTCGGCTACACGATCGTGATCGTGATCTGCGCGATCGTCCTTTGGGTGGTCATCGGCGCGGTGGGCGCTGCGGTGGGCGGCGCCGGGATGCTCGCACGGGGCGGACTCGCCGGTCTGCCGCACGCGAGCGGAGCGTCTCCGTCGGGGGCCGTTCAGTTCGACAAGGACAGCTTCCTCGGCAAGATGCAGGCGATGGGACAGGCGGCCGAGGAGAGCAGCAAGAAGATGGAAGCGGCCCAGAAGAGCGGCGACCCCAACGCGCAGGCGCAGGCGGCGATGCAGGGGCTTGGCGCCATCCTCGGCGGGGGCAAGCACGTCGATCCGATCGGCATCGATCAGCTGAAGCCGTTCGTCCCGGCGACGTTCGCCGGCCTCGACAAGACCGGCGGCAGCGCCGAGAAGAACGGCATGGTGGGGCTGGCCGTCTCCAAGGCCGAAGGGCTCTACAGCGACCACGCGAAGAAGCACGTCACGCTGGAGATCACCGACACCGGGGGCGCCAGCGGCCTCATCGGTCTGGCGGGCTGGATGAACATGCAGGGGGAGCGGGAAGACGACAACGGCTTCGAGAAGACCGACAAGGTCGACGGACGTCTGACCCACGAGAAGGGCTCGAAGCGTCCGGGCGGCAGCAATGAGTTCACCGTGGTGCTCGGCGACCGTTTCATCGTCGCCGCCCGCGGCACCGGCGTCGAGCTCCCCGAGCTCAAGTCGGCCGTGGCGAGCCTCGACCTCGGCAAGCTCGAAGCGCTGAAGTCGGTCGGCGTTCAGAAGTAGCGAACGCTACGCCGCGCGCCGGGCGCCGGACCGGCGGGCGCGCGCTCACTGGGCGCGGCAGGCCCAGATTTGCCGGCGAATGGCGCCGGCGTCGAGCCCCTCGCCGATCAGCACGATCTCGGTCGCCGGCACCTGGTCGCCCCAGGGCTCGCCCAGGCGCAGCTCGGTGCGGAGGCCCGCGCGCTCGAGAAATCCGCGGCGTGGCTCGCCGGCGAGGTGGACGAACCCCTTGGCCCGCACGAGCCTGGGGCCGAGACGTTCGACCACGGCCAGCAGCGGCTCGCCGAGCAGCGCCGCCGTGTCGCTGTAGGCGATGGCGGCGAGCTGACCGTGCTGATGCTGATGGGCCCCGTGCGCCGGCCGCGCGCGCAATGAGGTCCGGACGTCGAGCAGCCAGGGCACGAGCTCCGCGGTCGCCTCGTCGGTCGACGGAAAGCTGGCGCGCTCGGCGGCCGGGTTGCGGCGGGCGAGCTCGCGGTGCAGCGCCACCACCGCGTCGGGCGCGGCGAGATCCAGCTTGGTGAGGACGATCCGGTCGGCGGCCTCGATCTGCGCGCGCGCCTCTTCGTGCCGGGCGATCTGCCCCCCACCCGCCTCCGCGTCGACGGCGCAGACGACGCCCGACGCGAGCGCCGGTGCGGCGTCGCCGAGGCCGTCCAACCCGTCGAGGATCGACCAGGGCTCGGCGATCCCGGTCGTCTCCAGCACCACCACCTCCGGGTTGGCGCGGCGGGCCAGCTCCGCGATCGCGGCCCACAGCTCGGACTGCACGCGCACCTCGTGGCAGACACAACCGCCCGCCAGCTCCATCACGTCGCCCGACCGGCTCTTGATGAGGCGGGTGTCGATGTCGATGCGTCCGAGCTCGTTGATGATCACGCCGACCCGGCGGCGGTGCTGCGCGCCGAGCACGCGGTTCAGGATCGTCGTCTTGCCCGCCCCCAGGAACCCGGTGAGCAGAACGAGCGGCGGCTGGACGGTGACGGCGGCGGACACGGTGGGCGATTGTAGCGCGTTCAATCTTCGTCGACGTCGTTGCCGCCGCGGGCAGGCGCGCCGCCCGTCGGCAACGGCGGCCCCGCGGCGAATGCCTCCGGGACACAGGCGCGGACCGCCGCCGCGATCTCCGACGTCGGCCGATCGAGATCGACGGGGCAGGCCTGGCCACGCAGCGCCTCCAGCGCCCGGCGGGCGTAATAGCGCACCAAAGGGAAGGGGTTCACCAGCTGCCGGGCGACGTCCGGCGCCGCCGCCGTGACGTGCGCCGCGCCGAGCGCTGCCAGCGCCACCGCCTGCTCGTGCGCCCTGCCCCGCTCGAGCGTCGCCGGGAGCGGCCGCACGTCGAGGCCGCCGTAGAGCGTCGCCAGCGCCGCCCGATCGTACCTGCGCCCCCACCAGCCCTCCATCGTGGTGACGAGGTCGCCGACGGTCTTGTCGGTGTGGCAGAGCGCGCACTCGAGCGGACGATCGCGCTCGACCCGCACCGGATCGTCCGGCAGGCCGATCCGGTGGTAGCGGGTGAGCGCGTAGCCGAGCCCCATGTTCTTGCGCGGCATGTGGCATCCGACGCAGCTCGCGCCCGCGCCGTTCGGATCGTGGTGCGCGTGCTTCGCCAGCGCCGCGGGCGCGGCGTACTGCGCGTGGCAGCGGACGCACACCCCGTTGCCGGCCGGCGTGGCCAGCCGTTCGAGATCGGCGCGCCGATCCTCGGCGTGCGGATCGTGGCAGGTCACGCAGGACATCTGGCGCGCGCAGCCACCGAGCAAGAAATCGCGCCCCTCGCCCGAGGTGATCGAGCTGCCGCCCGGGCTGACGCCCCGCCGCTGTCCCCCCTCCCAGGTGTACGGATAGCGCGAGAACAGCACCTGGTGGCAGCGGGCGCACACCCGGTTGATCCGTTCGGCGCGCGTCACCTCGCCGTCGGTCCGCGCCACCTCGGGGCGCGCCTCCAGGAACGCGCTGCGCGGGGCGAAGTCCGGGAGCACGCGCGGATCGTCGACATGCTCCCGGCTGCCGCCGTGGCAGGCCTCGCACCCGATGCCGACCTCGACGAAGTGGCGGGCCGCGAACCGCGCGCGGAGCTCGTGAATCCCATGCTTGAGCGCCTCTTCCCGCGGCGTCCCGGCTCCAGCCGGCGTCCCGCCGATGGCCGCCAGCTCGGCGTCGACCGCGCCGACCAGCGCTTGGTCGCCCGCGGTGTCGAACCGAAACCGGCGGTCCGGCGGCAACAGCTTGTCGACCACCTCCCCCTGGTAGCCGGGCGCCCGGCGGCCCGGGGGTCCCCCCTGCTCATACAGCGCGCCCCAGACATCGTCGAAGTAGGGGACGGTGTTGTGACAGAAGACGCAGGTCTGATTCCAGACGCCGCCCGCGTGCAGCCCCGGCCGCTCGGTCACCAGCACCGAGTAGCCCTTGAGGCGGAAGCTCTTCGTCTCGAAGACGTACGAGATGGGGAGGAGCAGCTCGCGCTCGCCGTCGGCGGCGCCCGCGCCGACCTCGACGCCCGCGAAGTCCTCGCGATAGCGACCTCCGATGACGCGCGTGACACGATAGACGTGACGGCCCCCGCTCGGCGACGCCAGCTCGACGAACCGCGCGCCGTCCTTCTCGGTGAGGCGCGCGCTGTCGTCCTTGAAGCGGAACGTCGTCCCGTCGAAGGGCGCCCGGATGCGCGCCCCCTCCGGCAATCGCGTCATGAGGTGCATCGGCGAGCCCTGCCAGGCCGCGGTGATCTCGGCGTGGCAGCTGGCGCACCGCGCCGAGCCGGCATAGTCCGCCCGCAAGATGTTGCTGCGCACCCGCGCCGGGGCGGCGACGGTCGGCGTGCCGGCCCCGACGGCCCGGCCGGCTGGCCGCGCCGCGCCGCAACCGCCGGCAGCCAGGGCCCCGGTCGCGACGAGGGCTGTCAGCAAGAGGGGCACCACGTCGGCCGCGACGGTGACCGTTCCAGAGGCGCGCGCCCTCACGACCCGAGACTATACGCAAAGCTGCACGTTGCAGGGACCGCAGCCGCGCCGTACGCTTTATCGATGGCTGCGCATGAAGGACCGGCGCGGACAGAGACGACAGCGTCGGCGAGGGCGACGGGGGATCCCGGGGCGGCCAGCTTCGAGTACCGATCCCGCCTGCGGATCGGTCGCTTGCCGCTGGTGCACGTGGTGCGCGGGATCGACCCGACGACTGGCCGGCGTCCACCCGCCGTCGGCGTGATCGCGGTCGGTCAGATCGCCATTGGCGTCGTCGCCGTCGGGCAGGTCGCGCTCGGCGCGATCAGCGTCGGCCAGGCGGCGATCGGGCTCGGCTGGGGGATCGGACAGGTCGCCTGCGGCCTGCTTGCAGCGGGACAGGTGGCGGCGGGGCTGCTCGGCGCCGTTGGACAGATCGCGCTCGGCCCTCGCGCCCTCGGGATGGTCAATTTCCCGGGCGCCTGGGTCGCCGTCGGATGGCTGCTGGGCGGCGCCTGCCTGCTGGCGGGCATCGCGCGGCGGCGGCGGCGGCTGGCGCCGCTCCTGACGCAGCCCTGGCCGAGCGCCATCCGGGCGGTGAGCGAGCTGACAGAGGACGATCTCGCCCACGTCGCCGCCCGGGTCATCTCGACCGATCACCTGCGCGCCCCGCTTTCGGGTTCGCCGTGCGTCTACTGGCACACGGTCGAGGTGAGCCCGGCGGAGCGGCGCCACGAGCACGGCGGCGGCGAGATGACGATCGCCGACGCGACCGGAGCCGCGCGCGTCGATCTCGCCGGCCCCGTCATCTTCATTCGCAGCGACAACTACCACGAGATCGCCGGGCCCGACTGGGCGCTGCACCTCGAGACGTCGCTCGGCGAAGGGGATGAAGTTCACGTCGCCGGGCCGGTCATGCTGGCCCCCGATCGCGACGCCGGCGGCGCCCACCGGGGTGGCGTCTCGCCACTCTTCGTCGGGCGCGCCGACCAGCCGTTGATCGTCACCACCCGAAACCCGCTGAGCCTTCGCCGGCGAGCTCCGCTTCGCCTCCGCGCTCGCCTGGACCGCGCTGGCAGGCGGCGTCCTCGCCCTCGTTCTCGCGCTCTTTTGAATCGGGACCCTGATAGGGTCCCGCGCCCCCCGCGATGAGCTCCACCCACCCCAGGCGGGCGGACCCGCCCGGGGACCCCGGGGCCGGCAAAGCCGGCCTGCGCTCGACGCGATTCTAAATGCCCGCGTCGCCCGGGCGGGTGACGGCGCGCAGGCGGGCGCGCGTGATGGTGGTGAACTTGGCGCCGTCCTGCACCTGCACCTCCAGCATCACCGGCCCGAGATCGGGCGCGAACGTCGTGCGCGTGACGCGCACCGGATCGGTGCGCGTGACCTCGATGACGATGCAGCCGAAGTAGTGCTCACCCGAGTCGAGCTTGAAGTCAGCCGTCACCGAGGCGAGGTGCGCCCGCCCCCCCTCGACCGCCCATTCAGCGCCGGCCTTCACGGGGTTCTTGATGACGTAATCGCCGACCATGCCGCCGTCCTTCTGGACGATCCCGTCGGGCGTGACGGCGTAGGTCAGCTTCTCGTCGCCGGTCTGCACCACGGCGGTGTCGCCGGTCCGCTCGACCACGGCGTAGGTCGCCAGGATGTTGATGCCGTCCTTCTCGACGTCGTAGGCCCACTTCCAGCCGGGCGCGAGCGGGTAGAAGTCGGCAGCCGTCAGATTCGCGCGCGGCTTGACGTCGTTGGGCGCGGGGCCTTCGGTGGCGCAGCCCATCACCAGGAACCCGACAGCGACCATGACCGCGGCGACGAGAGAGCGCATGCGGCGGAAGCATCAACGATTTTGCCCCTTCTCTCAAGAATCTGAGGGGGCGCCGCGGCACGCGAACGAAGTTCAACCGCAGCGAATGCCACAACGGTGGTACGAGCATTGCTATTCTAGCGGTCCGCAAGGGACGCCGATCACGATGCCGAACACCAGCTCCGCCCGGCTCTGCGCGCGGCTCGCGCTCGCTGCGACGCTCGGAGTGGCCCCGGCCATTGTCCGAGCGGACCCTGCCCCGGCCGGCGCCCAGTCCGGCGCCGGCGACGCCACGCTGACCGCCGAGCGAGCGCACCTGCGGGGCCAGCTCGATCGCGTCAACGCCGAGATCGACGCGCTCAAACGGTCCGCGCGCGGCGTCGGCGACGACTACCGTCTGCGCGCGCGGCTGGCCGACGCCGAGGCGCTGGCGCGCCGCCTGATCGACATCGAGGCCCGCCTCGGGCTGCGGGCGCCGGCCGCCCTGCCGGGGCCATTGCCGGTCGCCTCGCCGACGGACAGCCCGAGCGATCTGCAGGCCAAGGCCGATATTTTGGATGATCGCGCGCGCCGCGTGCGCCTCGAGGCCGACGCGCTCGATCACCGCGTCGTCGCGCTCAAAGGGCGGCAGGATCTGCGGCGCCGCGCCGCGGATCTGGATCGCGATCCGTTCGCGCCGCTCGAAGGCTCGAAGCGGCGCGTGATGACCATCCCCGGGCCCGACAACGCGGGGCACTTGGCGGCGCCCTCGGCGCTCCCCACGGGCGCCGGTTCCCAGCCACCCGGCGATCGCCCCGGCGCCAGCCTGACGACCGGCAGCACCCCGGGAAGCACCTCGACGCCCCAGCCGCCCGCGTCCCCGGCCGGGAGCACGCCGCCCACGCCGCTCACGGGGCCGCCGCCGACCGCGCTGTCGCTGGAGCTGCGCGATCTGCTCGATCCCGCCACCGTCGCCGACATCCGCCGATTGGAAGGCGCCAGGTCTCAGTCGGTGTCGGTGCAGGCGCTGGAACGGGCGGTGGCCGCGCTGCGCGCGCGCGCCGCCGCGCTCGACGGCCAGGCGCGCGCGATGCGCCAGACCGCGCGCACGCCGCGCTGACGGCGGCCCGGGCCCCGGATAGACTGCCGAGACATGGGTCGTCTGGCGCTGGCAGCGCTCTCGCTCCTCGCCATGATCGGGATGGTGCACGGCACGGCCCGCGCCCAGACCGACGGCGCGCCCGACACCGAGCGCTACACGCTTCGGGCGGAGGTCGGCCTCGAATACGACACCAACGCCCACCGCACCGAGATCATCGCCGGGGCGGACAACCCGCCCATCGTCGCCTCGCCTCTCGAGCGCCTGGTCCTGGCGGGGACGCTGTCCGACCAGGTCGCGGACGGTCAGATGCTCACGCTGGGAGCGACCGCGGCCGGCAAGATCTACGACGCCCCGGCGGCCACCGACGAGGACGTCGCCATCGCCCAGTCGTCGATCGCCTGGGCGAAAACCCTCGGACCGCGGGCGACGCTCACGCTCACGGGCTCCTACTACGAGGCCTTCCAGCCGCCCGCGAAGAATCTGGTCGATGCCAGCGAACGGCGCGACTTTCGCTCTGCCGCGTCGACCGTCCAGCTCGGCTGGGTGCCGGCTGAGCGGTTCGACCTGTCGCTCATCGCCGGCTACCGGAGCTTCTTGTTCAAGCCGGATCGCGACGACGACTTCAATGCGCCGACCGCCGCTGCAGAGCTGCGCTGGACACGTCAGATCAACGACGCCGATTGGGAGGTGAGCACCGGCGCCACGTTCGAGCACCGCACGTTTGGCGGACCGGCTCTGACCACCAACTGCGCGCAGGAGCTGACGGGGCTCCCCAACCAAGGGCTGTTCGCCTGCGCGGGCCCCGACACCCGCCACGACGATTTCGTCATGGGCCACCTCGACCTCCTGCGCGTCGGGGTGGTGCTCTCGGGGGCCGGTTACGCGCTCCTTTACAACCGGTCGAACAGCTACGGCGAGACGGTCATTCGCCACATCGCGACCGCCCGCTTCGCCGCCCCGTTGCCCGGCGGTCTCACCCTGGCCGCGCGCGGCGAGCTGTTGTTGGCGTTCTACAAGCAGCCGATGGTCGTCGGGCAACAGCCCGCCGCGGGCAACACCTTCTCCAGCGTCGAGAGCATCGACAACGAGAACCGCTCGAGCGTGCGGGTCGATCTGTCGCGCGATCTGGGCGACAGCCTGCGGGTGGTCGCGCGCTACACCTTCTACGTGAACGAGATCGCCAACGCCTCGCCGATCAGCTACCGGCGTCAGACGCTGTTGCTGTCGGTGACCGGCGCGCTCGAGAAGTGAACGGCCAAAACACCAAAACACAAAAGAGACGGCGACCCGGCCAAAATAAAAACGGCGAGCCGGGGAGACCCCGACTCGCCGTCTGTTGGAACGGGCGATGAACCGCGGGAGCGGTTACATCATTCCGCCCATGC
Organism: uncultured Pseudomonadota bacterium; assembly: GCA_963819375.1. Lineage (GTDB taxonomy): Bacteria > Myxococcota_A > Polyangia > Fen-1088 > Fen-1088 > JADGRB01. The sequence continues at coordinate 26,142 of CAWFVU010000007.1, forward strand.
CCCCCATGCCGCCCATCCCGCCCATCCCGCCGCCGCCCGGAGCCGGGGCCGGAGCCTCCTCCTTGGGACGCTCGACGATGAGGGCCTCGGTGGTGACCATCAGCGACGCGACCGAGGCCGCGTTCTGCAGCGCCGAGCGGACCACCTTGGTCGGATCGATCACGCCCGCCTCGACGAGATCTTCGAACTCGTCGGTGGCCGCGTTGTACCCGTAAGGCGCCTTTGCCCTCACGGATCTTGTTGACGACGATCGACCCCTCTTTGCCGGCGTTGGTGGCGATCTGACGGCAGGGCTCCTCGCAGGCGCGGCGAACGATCGAGACGCCGATCTGCTGCTCCTCCGAGAGACCCTCCAGCTTGTCGGTCGAGGCGAGCGCCCGGATGAGCGCGACGCCGCCGCCCGGAACGATCCCCTCTTCGACGGCCGCGCGCGTGGCGTGCAGCGCGTCTTCGACGCGGGCCTTCTTCTCCTTCATCTCCGTCTCGGTCGCCGCGCCGACGCGGATGACCGCCACGCCGCCCACCAGCTTGGCCAGGCGCTCCTGGAGCTTCTCGCGATCGTAGTCCGAGGTGGTGTCCTCGACCTGCGCGCGGATCTGCTTCACCCGCGCCTCGATCTCCGGCTTCTTGCCGCCGCCGTCGACGATGGTGGTGTTGTCCTTGTCGATGGTGATCCGCTTGGCGCGGCCCAGGTCCTTGAGGGTGACGCTCTCCAGCTTGATCCCCAGGTCTTCCGTGACGGCCTGCCCGCCGGTGAGCACCGCGATGTCCTTCAGCATGTCCTTGCGGCGATCGCCGAAGCCCGGCGGCTTGACGGCGGCGACGTGCAGCGTGCCGCGCAGCTTGTTGACCACCAGCGTGGCCAGCGCCTCACCCTCGACCTCGGCGATGAGGAGGAGCGGCTTTCCGGAGCGCGCCACCTGCTCGAGGATCGGCAGGAGGTCCTTCATGCTGCTGATGTTCTTCTCGTGGATGAGGATGTACGGGTCGTCGAGCTTGACCTCCATCCGCTCCGCGTCGGTCACGAAGTAGGGCGAGATGTAGCCGCGATCGAACTGCATCCCCTCGACGACGTCGAGCGTGGTCTCCATCGACTTGGCCTCTTCGATGGTGACGACGCCTTCCTTGCCGACCTTCTCCATCGCCTCGGCGATGGTCTTGCCGATGAACTCGTCGCCGTTGGCGCTGATCGTGCCAACCTGCGCCACGTCCTTCTGGCCCTTGGTCGGCTTGGAGATCTTCTTGAGCGCCTCGACGATCTTCTCGACCGCCTTGTCGATGCCGCGCTTGAGCTCCATCGGGTTGTGGCCGGCGGCCACCATCTTCGCGCCCTCGCGGAAGATCGCCTGCGCCAGCACGGTCGCCGTGGTCGTCCCGTCGCCGGCGGTGTCGGAGGTCTTGGAGGCGACCTCCTTGACCATCTGCGCGCCGAGGTTGGCGAATTTATCCTCGAGCTCGATCTCCTTGGCCACGGTCACGCCGTCCTTGGTCACCGTCGGGGCGCCCCAGGACCTCTCGATGACGACGTTGCGGCCGCGCGGGCCGAGCGTCGCCTTGACCGTGTCGGCCAGCGCGTTCACGCCGGCCAGAATGCGGGAGCGTCCCGCCTCGTCGAACAGAATCTCTTTGGCTGCCATGGGATCTCCTTATTTGTCCAGCACGCCGAGGATGTCGTCCTCGCGCAGAATCAGGTGATCGACGCCGTCGATCTTGATCTCGTTGCCGCTGTACTTGCCGAAGAGGACGCGATCGCCCTTCTTGACGGCGAGCGGGCGCAGCGCGCCCTTGTCGTCGAACTTACCGTTGCCGACGGCGATCACCTCAGCCTCGGCCGGCTTCTCCTTGGCGGAGTCGGGGATGATGATCCCCCCCTTGGTCTTCTCTTCTTCGGCGATGCGACGGACGAGCACGCGGTCTTGAAGCGGACGAACTTTCATCTTTGGAGCCTCCCTAACTTTTGCCAAACGGTTGCGAACGGGTTCATGTCGCTGCGGAGCAGCGACGAACAAGCCTGGCACTCAACTTGGTTGACTGCCAGCGCCGGACTTTAGTCCCAAACCCTTCCGAGTCAACGGGTTGGCTCGGCCGTCTGGCATCCGGGATCTCTGTCTGCCAACGAAACATGCTCCCATGTATTTGGAATCATTCGTGAATTCGTTGACTTTTTGGATCACCGGCCGCATAGCTGATCTATGGACCTCGCGCGCAACGTCGAAGGGTTCTTTCATGAGGAAGTGGACCGCGCGTTCCGGGACGAGGGGCTCTCGCCCGGAACCCTGGTCGAGCACTACATCGTTCAGCTGCTGGCGAGCTACGCCGCCCAGCGAATCGAGGAGACGCCGCTGGCGTTGCGGATGGCGGCGGCGAACGAGGCGCCGCTGCCCGAGCGGCGGCGTCAGCTTCGCGACATCGGCGACACCTCGCTCTACCTGTCGGGGTTCTGGAGCGAGCACCTGGTCGGCGGCCCGGTCGACGTCGACTACTACATCGGGATGGGCGGCTCCGCGTACGGCGAGCTGGCGCGCGGGGGCGCCGGCTGGACGGGGGATCCGTTCAGTGACGTGTTCAGCGAGCTGGCGGCGAACTTCGTCCGCTTCGTCGGGGCGCTGGCGTTGGTCAGCCGGCGCATGGCGGTCCCGGCGAGCAACCAGGACGTCGTGCGGCTCTATCGGCTCTGGCGGGAGACCAAGAGCCAGTCCGCGGCGGCGCGGCTGGCAGCGCTGGGCGTGGTGATCGGCCGCGGAGGCGACCGCCCGCAGTGAGACCGACGCCGGCGCGCGCGGCCCGGCTCTCGGTGCTGGCGCGCCTGCAGCTCGGCCTGGAGGCGCTCTATCGGGTCGAGACGCACCTGGCGATCGACGCCTTCGTGATCGACGAAGCCGCCCGCGCCGCCGCTGGCCTCGAGCGCGCGCCGCGCGAGCAGCTGCTGGTCCAGCAGGACGACGGTGAGCTGGGACTTGGCCTCTTCGTCGACGCGGCCGCGGTGGCGAACCTCGAGCGACACGATCCGGCGGCGATCGGGATCGACGAGCGGAACTTCAGCGACTTCTGCCTCGCCGTCGAAGGGGTGAGCCACTTCGTCTACGTCGCGCTGCGGGCGGCTGGCGATCGCGGCGTCTCTCAGCTGGAGCTGGAGCTGCAAGCGGAGGTCGACAAGTTCGCCTGCTGTCTGCTCGTGTCCGGACCGACGCCGGACCTGCGCCGGCGCCTCTACGGCGACGTGCGCTTCGCCGACGATCTCGACGCAGAGGAACGGGCCCGCTACCGCGCCGCCAACAGCGGCGCCAACCGCTACGCCGACACGCTGGAGCGCCGCTTCGTGCGGCCGGAGCGAACCGACGCCCTGCTGGCGGAGCTGCGCCAGTTCTATCGGATGGATCTGCCCGACAAGCTGGGCCACATCGCCCGCCTCGACCAGGAAAGTTAGAAGGACGGTTTCGCCAGGTCGACGTCGTCGAGCGACAGCGCGCTCTTCTTGACGTGGTGGCGGTCGGGGTGCTTGCCCGCGCCGCCGGGTGCCGAGGTCACCAGCCGATCGAGAGAGACGTGCAGGGTCCGATTGGCGTCCGGCACCGCGGCCAGCGAGATCTCGCGATGACCGGCGCGCCGCAAGACGTAGTCATGCACCGCGTTCCCGCGCGGAAGGGGGACCTCGAGGGGCGTCTGACCGAGGTCGTTCCCCCCGGCGTCGAAGACGTCCGCGCCCACAGGATCGCTCTCGAACCGGAAGATCACCGTCTTCAGCGCCGGCTGGGCGAGCGACGCTGCCGGCGGCGACGCGTGCCGGCGGGAGGCCGACAGGGCCGCGTAGGAGACCGCAGCTGCCGTCGCGAGCGAGACGATCACGGACGGAGTCTTCCAGCGCCGCGAGCTCCGCGCGGGACTGGCGACGGACGCGGCCGGCTTCGGCGCGGTCGGGTCGAGCTGGTCCGGGCTCACGAGGGCGGCGCGGAGCTCGTCCATGCTCTGGAAGCGGTCGTCGGGGGACTTGGCCAGCGCCTTCATGACGGCGGCTGCCAGGTGGGGTGGAACGGCGGGCGCGAGGTCGGCGAGCGCCGGCGCAGGGTGGAACATGTGCAGGGCGAACAGTTCCCCGAGACCATCGGCCACGAACGGGGGACGCCCCGCCAGCATCTCGAACAGCATCACCCCGAGCGCGTAGATGTCCGCCCGGTGGTCGACCGGACTGGCCCCGTTGCACTGCTCCGGAGACATGTAGAGGGGCGTCCCCATGAGGAGGCCAGTGCGCGTCTTGGCCGACTGCAGCCCCTCGGCCGATGCGAGGATCTTGGCGACGCCGAAGTCGAGGATCTTCACCTGCAAAGAGCCGTCGGCCTTCGTGATCAGCTGGACGTTCTCCGGCTTGAGATCGCGGTGGACGATCCCCTTCGCGTGGGCGGCGGCGAGAGCCAGGCACACCTGATCGGCGACGAGCGCCACCTGCGCCGCGTCCATCGGTCCCCGGGCGATGGGCGCGCTCAGCGGCTCGCCCTCGAGGAGCTCCATGATGAAGTAGGGCTGGCCGCCGGTCGTCTGGCCGAAGTCCAGGATCTCGACGATGTTCTCGTGCGCGATCAGGTTGATCGCACGCGCCTCGTTGAGGAAGCGGGTGGCGACGTCGGGATCGGCCGACAGGCGGGGGTGGAGCAGCTTGATGGCGACCTTGCGCCCCATGACCGGGTGCTCGGCCAGCCAGACCGCCCCCATCGCCCCCTCCCCGAGTTGCTGGAGGACCCGGTAGTTCCCGATCATCTCGTTGCTGAGGGCCAACTCCGTGACCATTTTTGATGACGCGCCGGGCATCGATTCGAGCTCGCGGAGCCCTAACCCTCGCGATAGACCGCGCGGGACAGGAACTCCCCAAGCGCGAAGTTTCTCACCGCACCATCACGCTTGCGGACCTCCAGGCGGTGGATCGCCTGGCTCTTCATCTCGACCACCAGGTCCACAATCAGCACGTCTGCCTCTCCGTCCAGCGTCCAGGTCTGACCGACCATCGGCTCTGCCTTTTCCAAGGATGCCTCCGTGTCCTAGAACGTAAGACCTCGTGCTCGCGCTGCACGTGGCGGCGCGAAAATTCGCCGGGAGATCGAGGCTCGCGCGATCCCTCCCCCGCCCCGCGCTGGCATCCCATGCTCTCCCAGACCCCTGATTGCGTCGTTACGTACAAGAGTTGCGTTGTCCTTGTCTTCTCCCTCGAACCGGGCATCCTCGGGGTTCAGCGGCGGTCGGGTGACGGACGATTTTTGTCCTCCGTTGGGTGTGGTCCAGATTCCGCCCTTGATTCCCCCTGTCCCCCCCAAGGAGGCCTCATGACCCGCGTTTCCGCGCTTCGTGCCCGAAACCGTTCAGTGGGATTTGCGATTGTCGTCGCGGCCGCCCTCGCGGCGCGCTGCATGGGCGACGGCGGCTCCGAACCCGCGGTCGTGATCGGCTCGCTGACGTCGGGCGCCACGTCGGCCGTCGTGGCGCTGGCCAGCGACTGGACCGGCGGGTATTGCGCCAACGTCACCGTCGGCAACTCGGGCGCGACGGCGACGACGACCTGGCAGGTGGTGATCAACCTGAACCAGTCCACGCTCGCCAACATCTGGAGCGCGAGCGACAGCATCTCCGCGAGCCAAATGACGGCTGGCCCCCTCTCATACAACGCGGCGATTCCAGCCGGCGGCAGCACCACCTTCGGTTTCTGCGGAAACGCGACAGGGAGCAACGACCACCCGACGATCGTGTCGGTCTCGGCCAGCGGGAACGGCGGCGGAACCATCGGCAGCGGTGGCACGACCGGCGCGGGCGGTTCGGGAGGGACCGCTGGCAAGCTGGGCACCGGCGGCACGACCAGCACGGGCGGCACGACCGGCCGCGGCGGTTCGACCGGCACCGGCGGCACGACCAGCACCGGAGGCACGGGCGGCACGACCGGCCGCGGCGGTTCGACCGGCACCGGCGGCACGATCAGCACCGGAGGCACGACCGGGCGCGGCGGTTCGACCGGCGCCGGCGGTTCGACCGGAAGCGGCGGCGCCGCCCAGTGCACGCTCCCCTTTGCCGCCAACAACGGGACGGGCTCCTTCACCTGGTACTACTTCGGCCAGGGGACCGGACAGGACAACCTCGGCTACCGCACCGCCTGTGGCTACACAGGCAAGGAGCCGAGCGGGATGGATTCCGACACCGTGATGAACATCGCGACGCCCGGCTACTTCGCCGCCGTCCCGGGCGCCACCGGCTCGAACTTCGACACCGTCAATCACTGCGGCGCCTGCGCGCAGCTCACCAACGGAGCCAAGTCGGTGATCGTCACCATCGTCGACGAGTGCCCGGAGAATTCGAACCCCGCCTGCGCCAACAACCCGAACGGCCACCTCGATTTGAGCCGTCCGGCCTTCAATGCGCTCGGGTACCCGACCGGCAATCCGTCGGGGACGACCTGGAAGTACGTCCCCTGCCCCGTCTCGGGCGGCATCGTCGTGCGGGGCAAGTCGGGGAACGCCAACCAGGTGTACATCGAGAACGTCGTGCTTCCAATCGCCTCCGTGACGGTCAACGGCGCCGCCGCCACGCACCTCTCCTACGGCGCCTGGCAGCTCCCCGTGAACGCCAGCGTCGGGCTGACCTTGACGCTGACAGACGCTTCGGGGCGCGTCAGCAACGTGAAGATCGCCGACGTCAATCCCTCCGACAACACGAACACGGGGACGCAAGAGCCGCTCTGCCAGTGACGCCCGCCGGATCGGCCGCTCGTCTCTCCCCTCGGCCAGCGGTCTTCGGTCCCTAGCGTTGCTTGCCGTCGAACTTTTGGACGTTGAGCTGGTCGAGGTCGACGTCGTCGAGGCAGCGCGCGTTGATGGCGACCTGATCGCCACCATCGCGCCCCTTGCCTCGGGCGAAGGACTTGATCCCGCAGTTGCCGCAGAAGAGATGCTGGATGACCAGGTGATTGAACTTGTACTCCCGCAGCACCGCCTCCCCCGACTGCAGCCTGAAGCTCTCCGCCGGGACGAAGGTCAGCAGCGTCCCCGCCTTCCCGCACATCGAGCAGTTGCACGAAATGACGGGGTTGGCGAGATCGAGGTCGACCTCATAGCGCACGCGGCCGCAGTGGCAACCGCCGGCATGGGTCCTGATTTCGCTCATGCGAAAAACCTACGCACCAATCTGTATGTTGTCGATGAGGCGCGTGCGGCCGATGAACGCCGCCACCAGCAGGACGGCCGGGCGATCGATCTGCACGAGAGTGGTCAGCGTCGCGGCGTCGCAGAGCTCGAGGTAGTCGAGGCAATCGACGTCCAGCGCGGATCGGGCGCCCTCGACCAGCTGCCGCGCCTCGCGCTCCCCGGCCGACGCGCGGTCGCGGGCGGCGAAGAGCGCCCGCGAGAGCGACAGCGCGCGCGTTCGCTCCGTCTGTGAAAGGTAGGCGTTGCGGGACGACATGGCCAGGCCGTCGGGCTCGCGCACCGTCGGCAGGCCGACGATCTCGATCCCCAGCGCCAGGTCGGCGACCAGGCGCCGGACGATGGCGAGCTGCTGGAAGTCCTTCTGGCCGAAGATGGCGACGTCCGGCTGGACGATGTTGAACAGCTTCGCCACCACGGTGGCCACGCCGGCGAAGTGTCCGGGGCGAAAGACGCCGTCGAGGCCGCGGGCGAGCTCACGCACCTCGATCGTGGTTTGAAAACCGGGTGGGTAGATGTCGCTCGGCTCGGGGACGAATGCGACGTCCGTGCCCGCGCCTGCCGCCTGGGCGAGATCGCCCGGGAGATCGCGCGGGTAACGGCCGAGATCCTCGTTCGGACCGAACTGCGTCGGGTTCACGAAGATCGACAACACCAGCTTGTCCCCGCGGCGGCGCCCCTCTTCGAGCAACGCGACGTGCCCGGCGTGCAAGGCCCCCATCGTCGGCACGAAGGCGATCCGTTCGCCGCGCGCGCGCGCCGCGCGCGACCAGGCCGTCATCTCGGCCGAGGTGCGAATGACCTGCGCTTGTCTGGCGGGCTCGGACACGGTGCCGGGCTACTCGTAGGTCTCTTCGGCCGCCGGGAACTTGCCGGCCCGCACGTCGGCCGCGTAGGCGGCGAACGCCTCGCCGGCGGCCTTGCCCATCTCGGCATAGCGGCGGACGAAGCGCGGCTTCCAGCTCGGCTGCAGCCCCAGCAGATCGTGCATCACCATCACCTGGCCGTCGCAATCGGAGCCGGCGCCGATGCCGATGGTCAGCGCCGACACAGCGCGCGTGATCTCGCCGGCCAGCGCGTGGGGAATCGCCTCGAGCACGATGGCGTAGGCCCCCGCGTCGCTCAGCGCCCGCGCGTCCTCGAGGATCTGGGCGCGCTGCGCGTCGGTCCGACCCTGCACCTTGAAGCCGCCGAGCTGGTGAATCGATTGCGGCGTCAGCCCGACGTGGCCCATCACGGGGATCCCGGCGCGCACCAGCCGACGACAGAGCTCGGCCACCTCGACGCCCCCCTCCAGCTTCACGGCCTCGGCGTGCCCCTCCTTCATGAGACGCCCCGCCGAGCGCATGCCGTCCTCGATCGACGCCTGGTAGCTCATGAACGGCATGTCGGCGACGAGATGCGCGCGGCTGATGCCGCGGGCGACGATGCGGCTGTGGTAGACCATCTCGTCGAGCGTCACGGCGAGCGTGGAGCGCTCCCCCTGAACGACCATCCCCAGGCTGTCGCCCACCAGCACGACGTCGATGCCTGCGCCGTCCGCCAGGCGCGCGAACACCACGTCGTAGGCGGTCAGGACGGCGATGCGCTCGCCGGTCCCCTTTCGCGCGCGCAGCGTCGCCGCGGTGACTTTGGCCTCGGGCGCCATCCGTTTAGCCTAGCACGCAAGGAGGGCGTCGCCGTAGGCGACGGTGAGCGAAGCGAACCATGCCCGACGACGTGGCGCCCGAAGGCGCCCTCGCCTAGGCTTCCATCCTGCGGAACGAGCGGGTGGCCAGCGCCGCGAAGACCACCGCCGAAAGGAGGACCACCGCGACGTCGACGACGAGCGGAAAGCTGTGATGCCCGATGAGGAGCCCGCGGACGGCGTCGACCAGGTAGGACATCGGATTGATGAAGACGACCGCGCGCAGGCCGTGGGGCAGCCCGACGATCGGGTAGAGCGCGCCCGAGAGAAAGAACACCGGCTGGATGACGAAGTTCACCACCGAGCCGAACCCCTCGAACGACTTCATGCGCGCCGCCACGATGATGCCGAGCGCGTTGACGGTCATCCCGAAGATCGCCAGCAGCGGCAGCGAGGCGAGCGCGCCGAGCGGGCTGAACCGCGCCCCCACGAGGGGCGACAGCAACAACATGAGCGACACCTCGATGAGCGCGGTGGCGCTGCCGGCCAGGATCTTGGCCGCCACGATCGCCCCGCGCGGAACCGGCGCCACCAGCAGCTCCTTGAGAAAACCGAACTCCCGCTCCCAGACGATCGAGATGGCGGCGAACATGCTGGCGAAGAGGACCGTCATCGCCGCGAGCCCCGGCACCAGGAACGAGACGTAGTCGGTCCCGCCGGTCGGCAAGCGCACCGAGGCGCGCAGGCCGAACCCGAAGGCGAGCAGCCAGAGAAACGGGCGCGTCAGGCTGGTGACGAGCTGGCGGCGATCGCGGACGAACTTGATCATGTCGCGGCGCCAGAGCGCGTAGACGACCTCGATCATGAGGGGACCCCGGCGCTCATCCGCGCCTCCGGACCAGGGCGCGCAGCCTGGCCGCGTTCCCCTCGGCCCCTTCGGCCCGGATCTGCCGCCCGGTCAGCGAGAGGAAGACGTCGTCCAGCGTCGGGCGTCGGACGCTGATCCCTTCCAGCGGCGGACGGTCGGCGGCGGTGAGCAGCTTGACGATGAAGGCGTCCCCCTCGGGGACGAGGAACGTCAGTCCGCCATCGGCCGGCGTGCTGGTGAGGCCGTATTTCTCCAGGAGCAGCCGCGCCAGCCCCGCGGGATCGGCGGTGCGCGCGGCGATCTGATCCTTACCCACCCGCTGTTTGAGCGCGGCCGGCGTGTCGAGCGCGACGATGAGGCCGTGATCGACGATGGCGATCCGATCGCAGTTCTCGGCCTCGTCCATGTAGTGCGTGGTGAGGAACAGCGTCGTCCCGTACTTCTCCCGCAGGCCGCGCAGCACCTCCCAGGTCCGCGCGCGCGTCTGCGGATCGAGGCCGGTGGTCGGCTCGTCGAGGAACAGGATGTCGGGGCGGTGGACGAGGCCGCGCGCGATCTCCAGCCGGCGCTTCATGCCGCCGGAGAAGGTGCGGGTCAGATCCTTGCGGCGCTCGAAGAGATCGACGAACTGCAGCGCCTCGTCGATGCGCGCGCGGCGATCGGCGCGCGGGACCCGGTAGGCGACCGCGTGCAGCATCAGGTTCTCGTCGGCCGTCAGGCGATCATCCAGCGCCGGGTCCTGAAAAATGACGCCGATCCGCCGCCGGACCTCCGCCGGCGACGCCGCCACGTCGAGCCCGGCCAGCCGCGCCGTCCCCGAGGTCGCCTGGAGGAGCGTGCAGAGGATCTTGATGGTCGTCGTCTTGCCCGCGCCGTTGGGGCCGAGGAATCCGAAGATCTCGCCGGCCCCCACGGAGAAGGCGATGCCGCGCACCGCTTCGACCTCGGCGTAGCGCTTCTTGAGGTCGATGACTTCGATCGCGGTGGTCATGAAACCTGACGGAGCCGGCGCAAGCGGAGCGGCGAGGCGGTCGGCGCCTCGGTCGACTTCTCTTGGGCCTGGGTTCGTGCTGCGATCACCAGCTCATGTCGCGGGGCCAGCGCGCACGCGGGATCGGTGGCGGCGGCGTCCCCGAGCAGCGCGAAGGCCTGGCAGCGACAGCCGCCAAAGTCGACGGTTCGCTCGTCGCAGGTCCGGCAGGGCTCGGGCATCCAGGCCTCACCGCGAAAGGCACGGAAGCCGGCGCCGTCGGTCCAGATCTCCGCCAGCGAGCGCGCCCGGACGTTCTCCCAGGAGGACGACAGCGCGGCGATCTCCTGCGCCTGGTGGCAAGGGAGCGCGATCCCGTCGGGGGTGACGACGACATAACGGCGGGCCCAGCCGTCCATGCAGGCGCGCGGACGATCGGCGTAGTAGTCGGGACGCACGAAGAGGATCTCCATCTTGCCACGCAACCGATCGCGCGCCCCGAGCGCGATCCGGCGCGCCTCGTCGACGGCGGCGCGCGACGGCAGCAGCGCCTCGCGGTTGGCGAGCGCCCAGCCGAGGTACTGCGTGTTGGCCAGCTCGAGCCTGGCGGCGCCAATCTTCTCGGCCAGCGCCACGAACTCACCGACGCGCGCGATGTTGCCGCGGTGGAGGACGACGTTGAGCGTGAGCGGCAGCCCCAGCGGCCCGCGTCGCCGCCGCGGTCTTCATCTTCGCCTCGAGATCGTCGCGCCCGGCAATCCAGGCCGCCCCGTGCGGATCGCTGTCCTGCACCGAGAGCTGCAAGCTGTCGAGCCCCGCCGCCGCCAGCCGGGCCAGACGATCAGGATCGGCCGGGATGCCGCTGGTGATGAGGTTGCTGTAGAGATCGCTCTTCCGCGCCGCGGCCACCAGCGCCTCCAGATCGGGCCGCACCAGCGGCTCCCCGCCGGTCAGGTTGACCTGCAGGACGCCGAGCGCGGCGGCCTCGGCGAAGACGCGGGCCCAGTCGTCGGTCGTCAACTCCGCGTCGTGGCGCGCGAGCTCGAGCGGGTTCGAGCAGTAGGCGCAGGAGAGCGGACAGCGGTAGGTCAGCTCGGCGATCAGCGTGTACGGGCGCGGGGAATCGTCCGACGTCACGGGGTGCGCACCATCAGCAGGCCCCGGTCCTCGAGCGCGCGCAGGAACGCCAGCACCTCGTCCTCGATCTGCCGGCGCGCCGTCGGGCTCTCGATGGCGGCCGTCACCATCCGGTCGACGATGTCGTGGACCGCCCGCTCCTCGCGACAGAGCGCCGCCACCCGGGCCGCGGTGTCGTTCAGCTCGAGCCCTTTTTCGGGGTAGAGCAGAATCTGCCGCCCGGTGCGCGGATCGAGCTTGAGCCGCGCCTGGCGCGCCAGGCTGACCCGGGAGTCGGGGCCGATCATCCCGGGCTCCGCGCGCTCGCCGCCTGCACGCAGTCGACCAGGTGCCAGAGGATCTCCGTCTTCTTCACCAGCGCCGCCACGCAGGCCTCCTGCAGCGCGCGCGACGTGGCGTTGGCGACCACGAACGCCAGTCCCTCTTCACCGTCGCGGCGCGCGCGCGGCACGCGCCCGCGGAAGTAGCCGAGGGCCTCGGCGCCGACCCAGGGGTAGTGCTCTTCCCAGGCCGCGATCCGCTTCGACATCAGATCGGGCGCGAACATCTCGGTCAGCGACGAGGCGACCGCCACCACCAGCGGGCTCTCCCGGCAGAGCGTGACGTAGGAATCGCAGGCGAAGCGCACCCCCGGCAGCACGCGCCGGCAGCTCGCCACCTCCTCGCGGTCGAGCCCGACCGCCTCGGCCAGCCGCAGCCACTGCGCGAGGCCTCCGGTGTCGGGCGCGTCGCCGTCGTGATCGTGGATCCGCCGGATCCAGGCCCGCCGGAAGGCCGGGTCTTCCGACTTGGAGACGATGACGGCGTCCTTGATCGGGATCCGCGTCTGGTAGTAGTAGCGGTTCAACGTCCAGGTCTGGAGCTCCGCGCGTGACAGCTTCCCCTCGTGCATCCGCTGGTGGAACGGATGCTGGTCGTGGTAGCGGCGGACCCCTTCGGCGCGCAGCCGCGCCACCAGCTCGTCGGGCGTAAGCAAATTGGAAGACAACAGCGTCTGCCCGTCGCCCGGACTCACAGCGACAGCTCCAGACCGTCGACGGCGACCTCGATCCCCGCGGCGTCGAGCGCCCGTCGCTCCGCGCTGGTCTCGCGCAAGATCGGATTGGTGTTGTTGACGTGAATCAGGATCTTCCGGCCGCGCTGGCCCGCGAGAAATCGCGCGCTCCCTTCGGGGCCGCCCACCGGCCAGTGCGCCATGTCTTCCGCGCGCCGCGTGCCGAGCCCGGCCGCGATCAGCTCGTCGCTCGACCAGAACGTCCCGTCGAAGAACAGCACGTCCGCGTCGGCGAGAGCGCGCACGAGCTCCGGCGCCGGGCCGGCGACGCCGGAGAAATAGGCCAGCCGCCCGCCGGTGCGCGGATCGCGAATGACGAGCCCGATGTTGTCCTCGGCTGAAGGCGTACAGGTCGCCTCGAGGTGCAGCGGCAGCTTTCCGGGCGTGGCAATTGCCGTGATCGTCAGCCCCGAATCACCGAGCGGCTGCTCGCGCGCGTCTTCACCGACGGCCAGCGCGCGCCAGGTGACCTGCCCGTCGAACCGCTCCAGCGTCCGATAAAGGATGTTGCCCCCGGTGAATCCCCCCCGCACGCTCTCGGTCGCGTAGACGGTCAATGGGTGGGACTCCCGCAGCGACAGCAGGCCCAGACAATGGTCGAGGTCGCCGTTCGTCAGGATCAGCCCCGCGATCGGGGAGTGACGCGGCTCGCGCGGCGTGAGCGGGGGGAAGCTCTCGATCTGCGCGCGGATCTCGGGCGACACGTTCAGCAGGAACCAGGAGGCGCCGTCGGCGCTGACCGCTACCGTCTCCTGCGTCCGGGGCCGCACGGCGCCGGTTCCACGCCGCGCCTCGCGGCAGTTCTCGCAGCCGCAGTTCCACTGCGGTACGCCGCCACCGGCCGCGGAACCGAGGACGCGGACTTGCATTCGACCGTTGGCGATTGGTCGGGTGTGACCAGGGAGCGTTAGCGCCGAACGGCGTCGGACGCGTCGCGCTCGGCCTTGCCGGTGGTCTTGGTCGTGCCAGCGGGCTTGGCTGTCGCCACCGGACCCCAGGGGTCGCGGTCGGTGAAGTCGCTGCCGTACCCGCCGATTTCGGCGCTCATGTTGATCTCGACGAAGGCCGGGGTTTCCCACTTCATGGCGGTTATTCTGCGCCGATAGCCGGGCGAGTCAAGGCCAACGCCAGGGCGGAAGCTTGCCGGTTGACGCGGCGGGAAAACAGTCGCCCGGGGGCCTCGCCTGCTGTATCCATGCGGCATGTCGTACCCCATGCGCACCCTGGCCCTGCTGCCGTTTTTCGTCGCGCCGCTGGGGCACGCCGGCCTCGCCCGGGCCGCCACCGAGGCCTACGTGAGCGGCGAAGAGAGCGGCGAGATCATCGTGGTCGACCTCGACAAGGGGGCGGTCGCGGCGCGCATTCCCGTCGGCAAGCGTCCGCGCGGCATCAAGCTGTCGCGCGACGGCAAGCTGCTCTACGTCGCGCTCTCCGGGTCGCCGCGCGGCGGGCCCGGCGTCGACGAGTCGAAGCTGCCGCCCGGCGATCGCAGCGCCGACGGTGTCGGCGTGGTCAATCTCGCCAGCCACAAGCTCCTCCGCACGCTGGAGAGCGGCCAGGATCCCGAGTCGTTCGACCTGTCCCGCGACGGCAAGACGCTCTACGTCTCGAACGAGGAGACCGCGGAGATGAGCGTGCTCGACCTGGCGTCAGGAAAGGTGAAGCACAAGGTCGCCGTCGGCCACGAGCCGGAGGGGGTCACCCTCCGCCCCGACGGCAAGGCGGTCTACGTCACCTCCGAGTCCGACAACGAGATCACCGCGGTCGACACCCGCAAGCTGAAGGTGCTGGCCCAGATCCCCACCGGCCCGCGCCCCCGCGGAATCATCTTCACCCCCGACGGCAAGACGGCGTTCGCCAGCTGCGAGAACGGCCGCGAGGTGACCGTCATCGACGTGGCCAAGAACGCCGCCACCGACCACATCAAGATCGAGCCGGTGGCCAAGACCGTCCTCGGCCCGCGGCCGATGGGACTGGCGATCTCGCCCGACGGCAAGACGCTCTACGTGACGATGGGGCGCGGCGAGGCGGTCGCCGTCATCGACGTCGCCACCCGCAAGGTCACCCGCCTCATCGACGGCGTCGGCGCCCGCCCCTGGGGAATCGCGGTCAGCCCCGACGGCAAGAAGCTCTTCACCGCCAACGGGCCCTCGAACGACGTCTCGGTCATCGACGCGGCCACCGGCGTGGTCGAAAAGCGGATCAAGACCGGCGGGCTCCCCTGGGGGTTGCTGTTGGCGTCCAGCCGACCTTGAGATCAAGGCCGTTTCGCTGCGGCCTTTCGCCTTTGCTGTAATTCCAGCCAATTTGCCCGGCACCTGCAGGATGACGAGGCAACGCCGATCCCCTATTCTCACGCAGTGTCGCCCCCGATGAACCCGTTTCGGTACGAACGAAGGGCGAGCGCGCGGTGGCTTCGGCTTCCCCTCGCGGTCGCGGCCCTTGCCCTCGGCTGCAGCGGCGGGTCCGACCAGCCCCAGGCGGGAAAAGGCGGCAGTCCGGGCAGCACCGGCGGTGCCGGTGGGACAGGAAACGCAGGTGGCGGCTCAGCGGGCGCCGGCGGCATGGGCGGAAAAGGCGGGATGGCCGGCATGGCCGTCTTGCCGCAGACCTGCGTGCCGTTCGCGGACATGAATCAGCCGATCCAGATGCTGAGCCAGACCGGCTGCGTGAGCCCAACCGCTCCGACGACGTTCGCTCCTTCGGTGATTCCCTACGAGGTCAACAGCCCCCTCTGGTCGGATGGAGCCGACAAGACCCGCGGCATGGCGCTACCGAATGGCGCCAAGATTCACGTGGTGAACTGTTCGGCGAATCCGTCGGAGTGTCCCGGCTCGCGCGATTACGCCGACGACGGCAAGTGGAAGCTTCCGGTCGGCACGGTGATGGTGAAGAGCTTCCTCTTCGACGGCAAGCTCCTCGAGACGCGCCTGTTCATGCATTTCAGCGCGACGACCTGGGGCGGCTTCTCGTACAAGTGGGACGCGGCCCAGACCGACGCCACGCTCGAGTCGAACAATCGCGACGAGGAGAGCTTCGCGACCGGCCAGCGCACCGTGGACTGGCACTTCCCCTCTCGCGACGACTGCATGACCTGCCACATCCCGGACAAGGGCTACGCGGTGCTCGGCCTGGAGACCGCCCAGATGAATCGTGTCGTCAGCGGTTCCAACCAGCTCGACACGCTGCAGGCCCTGGGGATCTTCGAGGCGGCGATCCCCACTCCATACAAGGCGGCGCTGATCAGCCCGACGACGTCGCAGCTCGGGAGCCCGCCGGCCTCCGCGACGCTCGAGCAGCGGGCGACGACCTACCTGCACGCGAACTGCGCCTTCTGCCATCGCCCGGACGACGACGTCGATTGTGGCACCGATCCCTGCCTCGACCTGCGGTTCGGCCTCCCACTCGGCAGCAGAAATATCTGCAACATCGCCCCATCGCAGGGCGGGTTTGGACTGGCCAACCCGGTGACGATGGCCCCCGGTCACCCCGAGCTGTCCGTCATGTCGATAAGGATGAAGGCGCCGCCGGACGACAGCGGCGGCCATCACGGCCGCATGCCGCTCATCGCCTCCTACGTGGTGGACCAGCAGGCGACGGACCTGATCGACAGCTGGATCACGTCAATCACCGCCTGCCCTTAGCGGGCGGTGAATGAAATAGGCGCCCTAGTTCAGCGCGCCCGGCGGGTGCGCCGCGCTGGCGATCGCGCGCTTGTGGCGGCGCTTGTCGGTCGCCGGCTGCGGCGCCTGCGACAATGATCCAGGGATGCCCCAGGCGCACAGATGGCCGTTGCCGGCCACGATGATCCGGCCCTTGACCGCGATCGGCGAGCTCCAGTGCGGAACGTTGGAGCAGGAGTTGCTGCTGCTGTAGATGGTGGCGCCGGTGTCGCCGTCCACACCCATCAGCTTGCCGCTGTTCGCGTACCAGACGATCGCGTCGGACGTCCCGTCGGTGCTCGTGGCGATGGCGTTGGTCGCGCTGCCCATCGCGGCGCACCACACGACCGAGGCGGCCAGCGGGCTGGCGGTGATGCGCACCGCCATGAGCTGGCGTCCTGTCCCGCCGCCCGGGCATCCCGTGGCGCTGGCGGAAGACGTGACGACGTAGGTCCCCATCGCGGTCTTGTACGACGCCGGCGCGCCGTAGACGCTCATGCCGGTGCCGCTGGCCAGCGAGAACGAGGCGAGCTGCCCACCGGCCGCGCTGCCGGTGGTGGTTCCACGGAGCTGCGCGGCGTCGAGCAGGTAGCCGTTGCCTTCCTTGGCGATCGCCACGACCAGCTTCGACGGCGTCGCGCCCGGGACGGTGATGACCACCGGGTTGTTCAATCCCACGTCCCCGTCGTTGTTGTCGAAGCTGCTCCAGTTGGAGGGGTAGAAGAAGTCGGACTTCGTCCCCATTCCGGTGAGGCGGATGACCTCCTCGCTGTCCGTGTGGGTGGTGGGGGCGCCGAGCGGCACGTAGTTGCCCGTCGCGACGTAGATGTTGTTGCCGTCGGCGGCCATGCCGCCGCTCGCCCAGAATCCCGCCGCCCCCGTCCCCTGTGGACCATTGCCCGACTGTGGTCGGGGTGGTCGTGTTGATCGAAACGACGCGGCCATGGTAGCTGCCGCAATCGCCCACGTAGCCGGCGTACGGGATGTAAAGGATGCCGTTCACCAGGGACAGCGCGCTGCGCTGATTGTGAATCGTGGGATCGAACGAGGCGGCGGTGTGGACGTTCACCGGCCATCCCGACTTGACCTTTCCGGTCGTGATGTCGATGGCGCTGGCAATCTGCCCGGTCACGCCCGAGGCGCTCCCGACGATACCCGCCACGTAGATCGTCTTGGACGTCGCATCGATCACCGGCGTCGACAGGATCCCGAGCGGCGCCGTGGTCGCAATGCCGGGGCATCCGATGCCGCCGGTGGCCGGCGCGCCGATGCTCGTCGACCATTGGCTCGTCCCGTCCTCCTTACGGGCGACGACGTCGTTGCCGCCCGTCGGGATGAAGAACAGCCCCGTGCCGTTCGGCCCATCCAGGTAAACGGGCGACGCCATGATGTTCGTGCCGTTCGTGACGGTCGAGGTGAAGGTCGCGGCGCTGTTGAAGTTCGTATCGGCCGCCATCGTCGCCGCCGCCGCCTTCGTCAACGTCGGCTGGATGAAGAGGCCGTCGCGCGACGGGTTCTTGTTCCGCTCGAGCACGGACTGATCGGTCGTGCCAGGCGTGCCGGCCGAGCCGCCCGTCCCGGTCGTGCCGCCGGTCGCAGCCCCGCCGGTCCCCTTCGCGCCCGCCGCGCCGCCTGTCCCGGTCGCGCCGCCGGTCGCAGCCCCGCCGGTCCCCTTCGCGCCGGCCGCGCCGCCTGTCCCGGTCGCGCCGCCAGTCGCAGAGCCTCCGGTCCCGGTCGCGCCGCCCGTGCCCTTCGCGCCGGCCGCGCCGCCTGTCCCGGTGGACCCACCGGTGGCGCTCGTACCGCCCGTGGCGCTCGAACCGCCTGTGGCGCTCGTACCGCCCGTGGCGCTCGAACCGCCCGTGGCGCTCGAACCGCCCGTACCCGTGGTGGTCGTCGATCCGCCGCTCGAGCAGGCGAACGGAAGAACGAGGAATCCGATTAGGAGCCGGCGGTGCATAGCCTTGCCTCTCTGCGAGCCTCCGGGGCGCGATTCGTCCATCGAACCGGCGCGGGGGCGCGGCGGAGACGCTACCACTTCACCGGCGCGGTGACCAGATCGCCGCGGATTCGTCAGTTTGGCTTGAAGGCGTAGACCTGGCTGTTCGAAGCGACGAAGACCCGGCCGTTGGCGATGATGGGCGTCTGGATCGACTGCACCGCCGACATCGCGGTCGACGTGAAAAGGGTGGTCCCCATGTCGCCGTCGAGCGCGTAGAGCTTGTTGTCGCTCCCGACGGCCCAGACGACCGTGTTCGCTCCGCTCGCGTCGGTCTGACTGACCGCCGGCGAGCCGCTGGTTCCTGGACCTGCGCACCAGGCCACCGAGATCGCCGGCGGGCTCGTGGCTGAGATCTTGAGCGCCGTGAGCCCGCCCGTCCCGCCCGGACACCCCGACCCGGTCCCCTTGAACACCACGTAGGTCCCCTTGGCGGTGGTGTAGCCGACGAACGCGTTGATGATCGCGCCGTTCGACACCTTCGTCTTCGCCAGCGGCGTCGCGTCCATCCCCCCCAGGTTCGCGCGATCGAGCAGGTAGGCGTTGTCGTCCTTCCCAAGCGCCACCACCAGCGCCGACGGGGTCGCCCCCGGCACGTTGAGCAGAATCGGCGACGTCCCTCCCATGTCGGCGTCTGCGTCATCGAGCGCGACCCAGTTTCCCGGCCTGAAGTAGTCGGTGGTCGTGGCCGGCGCCGGCGAGGTCAAGCTGGCGGGGAACTTGTACACCGTCTCGCTGTCACCCCAGGTGCCGCCATTGTCGCCCGAGCTCGTGTTCGGACCGGCAGAGGCCGACGACTTGGAGTTCCCGGTCGCGAAGAAGAGCGACGTCCCGTCGGAGGCGATCCCGCTCGCGCCCCAGATCCCGCCCGCGATCGCGCGGGTCGCCCAGGCGCTGACCGCCGGGCTGCCGCCGGTCGTGATGCCGACGACCCAGCCGTGGTATGCCTGGCAATCGCCGACGTGACCGCTGAACGGCACGAAGAGTTTGCCGCCAACCAGCGCCAGCGCCGCGCGCTGGTTCTGGACCACCGAGTTGAAGGCCGTTCCGCCCGAGCTGGCCTTGGCGTTCAGATCCACCGGCCAGCCCGTCAACTCTGCTCCCGTGTCGGCGTTGAGCGCGTGCACCATGTGCTTGGCCGTCGCCGTCGCGTCGGCCGTCATCGCATCGAGGTAGATCGTCCGCGACGTCCCGTCGATCACCGGCGTCCCGGTCACGCCCAGCGAGTTCCCGTTGCTGGCGATGTTGCCGCAGGGAAGGCCCGTCGTGACCGCCGTCCCGAGCGACGTCGGCTTCGACCAGACCTCGGCCCCCGTCGCTGCGTTGAACGCATAGACCATGTTCTTCTCCGTCGCCACGATGACCTCGTCCGGCGTGCTCCCGCTGCCAGCGAGGTAGAGCGGCTGCGCGTAGACCTTGTCCGAGGCGATCGCGGCGTTGGCGAACGACGTGTCCATCGTCAGGCCCGTCACCTTCATCGCGGCGTCGACGTAGAGGCCGTCGCGCGCCTGGTCGTTGTGGTGCTGCAGGACCGAGGCGTGTCCGGCGGTCGCGCCGCCGGTTCCCGGAGTGCCACCGCTTCCCGGCGTGCCGCCGCTGCCGGGCGCACCGCCGCTGCCAGTCGTCCCGCCGCTGCCGGTCGGACCGGCTCCGCCTGTCCCGCCGCCATCGCTGGAGCTGCTCTTGGACGATCCACACCCGAACGAAAGCAGGACAAGCCCAGTCATCAAGCCAGTCATCAAGAGAGGTCGGTTCATCGCGTCACCTTTTCCTTTAGTGCCCTCTGGCAGCGGCGTTCATCAGCGGACGAACGCGACGCGGCGAGTTGAGGGGCTGGCCGGAGAGCCGGTAAATACTACGTCAACCAAGAGTTTTGCGCGCCATCTGGTTCACCCGCGGCTCCAGTGGCTGGTGCCGGCGGGCGCTTTGTCGATGACGGCGAGCAGCTCGCCGCGGTGGTCGAGGTTGTTGACGAAGTCGATCTCCGAGGCGTTCACCACCAGGAGGGGCCCTTCGTTGTAGGCGAAGAAGAACTCGGCGTAGGCGCGCGCGACCTCCTCGACGTACTCGGCGCGGATCGGGCGCTCCTCGCTGCGACCCGCGCTTGCGGATCCGCTCGAGCAGGACGTCGGTGCGCGCCTGCAGGTAGACGACCAGATCGGGCGTCACCGTGCGCGGCTTCAGCATCTGATAGATGCGATCGTAGAGCGCCATCTCGTCGTCGGACAGGTTGAGGGTCGCGAACAGGCGATCCTTGGCGAAGAGGTAATCGGAGACGACGCCGCCGCGCGAGAAGAGATCCCCCTGCGCCAGCTCCCCCTGCTGCGCGTAGCGCTGCAAGCAGGAAGAAGAGCTGCGCCGACATCGCGTGCCGGCGCCGGTCCTTGTAGAACGGCCCCAGGAAGGGGTTCTCTTCGGGGCTCTCGCGGATGATCCGCGCCTGCAGCGATTCGCTCAGGATCTCGGCCAGGCTCGACTTGCCGGCGCCGATCGGCCCTTCGACGGCGATGTATCGTGGCCTGGCGCTTCGCACCGCCCTCCACCTATACCTCGCCGGCTACGGCCAGGGGAAGCCGACCAGCAGCTCGGTGCGCGCGCGCGTCGGACGCCGCGCCGGTGGCACGGGGAGGCGCAGGCGCGTCTCGATGGCCCGTTCGAGACAGCCCGAAAGCTTTTCGGCGGACGGCCAGGCCTGGGCCGCCGGCGGTAGCTTCACGCTGACGGAGGAGACGCGGCCACGGCCGTCGATGGTGAGCTCGACGGCGAGGCGGAGGGGCGCGCGCGCCGCGGCCAGCTCCGGCGCCGCGCTCAGGCAGTCGTCGAGGATCGCCGCCTGCTCGCGCCAGGCGGCGTCGAGCAGCGGCGCCACCGAGCCCCCGGTCGACAGCACCGTTCCGACGGCCACCACGCGCGGCCCGCTCCTCCGGCCTTGCGCGCGCGGCGAGGTCGGCGACGCCGGCAAGCCGGGCGCCGGCCTCTGGCCGAGCTCGCTCAGGTGCGCCTCGGCCCGGCTCGCCCAGCGGCTCCCGGGTTGGTGGGCCAGGAACTCGTGGAAGGCGTCCGCCGCCTCCTCGCGCCGGCCGGCGACCGAACGGGCAAGGCCGATGTAGTAGTAGACGTCGCCCGCCGGAACGAAGAAGAGGTCGGCGTTGGGAAGCTCCGCCACCGCCAGGACGGAGGTCGTGGAATCGAACGCCAGCGCCCGTTGCATCATCTCGCGCGCGGCGCGCGTCTGGCCGTCGCGATCGAGCGCCACCGCGAGCCCGAGATAGGCGAGCGTCAGCTCCTGCGCGCGCCCGCGCGGATCGTCGAGGCGCTGCGATCCCGTCGCCGAGCTCGTCGGGCTGCCGAAGTTCACGACGTTCGCGAAGGTCGGAAGACGCGCGACCGACGCGGCCGCGACCGCGTCGCGGTAGCAGGCTTCCGCCGCCGCCAGCTGGCCGTCGGCCATCAGGACCTCCCCGAGGTTGGCGTAGACCGCCGGCGCGTCCGCGCCCGCGGCGAGCGCCAGGCCGTAGGCGGCCGCGGCCTCGGCGTAGCGCCCCTGCGAGGTTCGTTCGACCGCGGTGACGAACCAGCGGGCCGTCTCACCGTCCGCGCCTTTCGGGACGGCCTCACCGCCGGCGGCGCGGGTCCAGAACGAAGGACCCGCGGCGCCCACCGCCGGAGCGGCGCCGGCCGCACGGTCCATGAGCGTCAGGAGGGCGGTCGCCACGACCGCCGGGGCGAGGGCCCACGCCACACCGCCGCGCATCATTTGAGTATAGCGCGCCTCTTTTTCTCGAGTTGCGGTACGCTCGGCTCGTGCCGCCCGCGGATCATCCTGGTCATTCGCGTCACTCGGCCTCGGGGGCGATCGCGCTCGATCCCGACGAGAGCGGCGCGCTCGCCATCGCGGAGATTCCACAGGCGTTCGATCAGGCTCTGGGCGACGCGCAGACCGGCCGGCGCGACGATGAGGAGAGGCGTCTCATCGCGCGCTGCGTGGCGGGCGACGTCGAGGCCTTTCGGCCGCTCGTGCAGCGTTACCAGCGGTTGGCGTTCTCGGTGGCGTTTCGCATGCTGGGGAGCAGCGCCGACGCGGAGGACATCGCGCAGCAGGCCTTCGTCGACGCGTTCAACGCGCTCGATCGCTTCCGCGGCGAGGGGCGCCCCCACGCGTTTTCGACCTGGCTGCTGCGGATCGCCGTCAACCGCTCGAAGGACGTGCTGAAGTCGAGGCGCCGGACCGAGCAGCCGCTCGACCGCGAGGTGCACGGCGGCGAGGCGGCGTTCGCCTACGATCCCCCGACC
This sequence comes from uncultured Pseudomonadota bacterium, assembly GCA_963819375.1. Taxonomy (GTDB): domain Bacteria; phylum Myxococcota_A; class Polyangia; order Fen-1088; family Fen-1088; genus JADGRB01. Next base: position 48,927 of record CAWFVU010000007.1, read on the forward strand.
CCGGAGGCCAACGCCTCGCACGGCGAGCGGCGGGCGCACCTGGGCGCGGCGCTGCTCAAGCTCCCCACCAAGTACCGCGAGGTGCTGATCCTGCGCGACGCCGAGGAACTCTCCTACGAGGAGATCCGCGGGATCCTGCGGCTCCCCATCACGACGCTCAAGATCCGGGTCGTGCGCGGCCGGGCGATGTTACGTGAGCTGGTTGAACGGTGTGGGGTGACTTAGTGAACGTGGAGTCACGGAACAACCGAATCAGCGAGCTGGCGCGCCTGCGCGACGACGTCACCCCGCCCCCCGATCTGGTCGCGCGCGTCATGACCCGGGTCTCCGAGCCGCGGTTTCCTTCGCTCTGGCAGTGGATGAACCGCCCGTTCCTGATCGAGATCCGGATCTCGCCGATCGTGATCATCGGCCTGGCGCTGGCGCTGGGGACCGCGTTCGTCTACGTCGGCGCCACGATAATAGCGCTAGCGCTCAGGCGCGGACGTCGACGCAGAGGACGAACGTCCGGTTCTGGGCGGCGTCGCGAAAGCAGGTGCTGATCGTGCGGCAGAGCTGACCGCCGGCCAGCGAGACGTAGGGATCGGTGGTGTACTTCTGCAGCTCGACGTCGATGAGGACGTAGAAGTACTCCTTGAGCGAATGGTCGGTCCCCTTCGCCGCCGGGCGGAACATCGCCCCGCCCGAGCGGCCGGTGAGGCCAGCGCCGCAGATCGTGTCGGTCACCTGCACGCCGCTGTCGTCCAGCACGTAGAGGCAGTCGATCTTCGGATACTCGCCCACCAGGCGCTGGAGGATCGCGTCGAACTCCGGCGGGGACGCGCTGGTGATGTCGCAGAGGATCCGGTTCAGGATCATGTTGAAGCGGCGGTACTCCGTCTTGCGCGCGTTGATCTGACCGACCATGTGGCTCTTGAACGCGCGGGCCAGCGGCTCGACGCAGCCGGCGGCGCGCTCGAAGCCGCCGTTGTCGAAGGCCGCCCCCGCGCTCGGGCGGCCGAGGAAGAATCCCTGCAGCAGATCGGCGCCCAGCTCCAGCGCCGTCACCGCCTCGGCCTCGGTCTCGATCCCCTCGGCGACCACCAGCGCGCCGATCCGGCGCGAGAGACTGACCAGGCTCTTGAAGGTCTCCTGCTTGTAGAAGTCGCCGTCGACGCCGGTGATGAGGCTGCGATCGATCTTGATGACGTCGGGGCGAAGCAGCGGAATGCGATCGAGGTTGGAGTGCCCGGCGCCCACGTCGTCGAGGACGACCAGGAAGCCGCGCTGGCGCAGCGCCGTCGCCAATTCGCCGAACCGCCCGACGTCGTCGAGGCGCGACTCGAGGAACTCCACCCCCACGTTGCGCGGATCGAGGCCGGGCGCGCGGATCAGCGCCTCCAGCTCGGCCGACAGCGCCGACGGCTTGCTCATGCCGGTCAGATCCAGGTTCAGGAACAGCAGCAGCTCCTCGGGGCGCGTGCGCAGGCGGTGAAAGTTGCGGACCGCGCTCTCGCGGCAGAGATCCTCGACCGCGCCGGCGATCCCTTCGGCCGCCGCCTGCTTGAAGAGCGTATAGGGCGCGATCAGATCGCCGCGTGGTCCGATGCCGCGCGAGAGCGCCTCCAGCCCCACCACGCTCTTCCGACGAACGGAGAAGATGGGCTGGAAGTGCGTGGTCACACGCCGCGCTTCGACCAGGGAATGAAGTGGCGCGCGAAGCTCCGGCAACTCTGGATCGGCGTGCAGCAACATCGAAGACCCCTCATGTAGTTGATGTAGGTAGGGTCATCGGCACGGTTCTGCTTCGCCTAAGACGATCACTGACGAATTGACCGAAGCGAAACAAAACCGCCACGCAGGGCGTCTAGGAGTCGCGTCTACAAGTCGAGGTCGGCTTGCGCCGCGCGCTCCATGATGAACTTGAAGCGCGCCTCGACGTCCTTCCCCATCAGCTCCGTCAGAACCCTGTCGGTCTCGGCCACGTCGTCGGCCGTCACCCGCAGGAGGCGCCGGGTGGCGGGATCGAGCGTGGTGCGGCGCAGCTCGTCGGGCTGCATCTCGCCCAACCCCTTGAAACGCATGATGTCGGGGCGCGCGTTCTTGGGAAATCCGCGCGACGATGCGGGTGCGGTCCGGTTCGTCGAGCGCCCAGAAGGTCTCCTTGCCGTAGTCGACGCGGAAGAGCGGCGGCTGCGCCAGGTAGACGAACCCTCCTGAGATGAGCGGCTGCAGGTGGCGGTAAAAGAAGGTCAGCAGCAGCGTCGCGATGTGGTGGCCGTCGGAGTCGGCGTCCATCAGCAAGATAATCTTGTGGTAGCGGAGCCGCTCGATCTTGAAGTCGGCGCCCACGCCGCAGCCGAGCGCCGAGACGACGTCCTGCAGCTCCTTGTTCTCCAGCACCTTCTGCAGCGACGCCTGCTCGGTGTTGAGCACCTTGCCGCGCAGCGGGAGGATCGCCTGCGTCTTGCGCTCGCGCCCCTGCTTGGCCGAGCCGCCGGCCGAGTCCCCCTCGACGATGAAGAGCTCGCTCTTGCCGGGATCGGTCGACGAGCAGTCGGCCAGCTTGCCCGGCAGGTTCAGCCGGTGCGAGACCGCCGTCTTGCGCGACACCGCCTGCGCCGCCGCACGCGAGGCCTCGCGCGCCTTGGCGGCCAGCGCGATCCGCTCGACGATCTGCGCGCCGGCGGTCTTGTTGCCGAGCAGCAAGGTCTCCAGCGCCGGACGGACCGCGCCGTCGACCTGCGCCTGCGCCTCCGGGCTGCCGAGCCGCTCCTTGGTCTGCCCCTGGAACTGGGGCTCCTGCAGGTAGATCGAGAGGACGCCGACCAGACCCTCGCGGATGTCCTCGGCGGTCAGCGTGACGCCCTTGGGCGCCAGGTTCGAGGTCTCGATGAAGGCGCGCACCGCCTTGACGATCGCCGCGCGAAAGCCCTGCTCGTGCGTCCCGCCCGAGATGGTCGGGATGCCGTTGACGTAGGAGCGGATGGTCTCCTCGTGCGACTCGGTCCACTGCATCGCCACCTCGATGCGGAACCCGGCCTCGCCCGAGCGCTCGAAGTAGAAGACCTGCGGCGCGGTCGGCGCCTTGCCGCGGTCGACGACCAGCTTGGTGAGAAAGTCGGCGATGCCGCCGGGGTGCTCGAAGGTCTCCGTCGTCTTGGCGCCCTCGTCCTTGAAGACGATGGCGAGGCCCTTGTGCAGGAAGGCCTTGGCGTCGAGGCGAAAGCGGATCGTCTCGGCGGAGAAGGACTGCTTGCCGAAGATCTCCGGGTCGGGGCGGAAGCTGATCGAGGTGCCGGTGCCGCGCGCGGCGCCGGCCTTGCGCAGCTTGCTGACCGCCTTGCCGCGCTCGTACTTCTGCTCCCAGAGCGCGCCGTCGCGGCGGACCTCCGCGGTCAGCTGCTCCGACAGCGCGTTGACCACCGACGAGCCGACGCCGTGCAGGCCGCCCGAGAACTGGTACTGCCCGGAGGAGAACTTGCCGCCGGCGTGCAGCGTGGTGAGCACCAGCTCCAGCGCCGACTTCTTGTACTGCTTCTTGACGTCGACCGGGATGCCGCGCCCGTTGTCGCTCACGGTGACCGACTTGGCGTCGGCGTGCAGCGTCACATCGATGCGGGTCCCGTAGCCGTTGATCACCTCGTCGACGGAGTTGTCGACGATCTCCCACAGCAGGTGGTGGTACCCCTTGGTGTCGGTCCCCCCGATGTACATGCCGGGGCGCTTGCGGACGGGCTCGAGCCCTTCCAGGACGGTGATGTCGTCTGAGGTGTAGCTACCGGTCGTCACGTCAGTGGTCTCGGTTCAGTTCCGTCAGTTCAGCAGCGGGGCAGGTGGAACGGGCAAGGGGACGGTGACGCGCACGATCTTGGCCTTGCGCTTGAGCGCGTGGCCTTTGCCGCCGCGCGCGGTGACGGAGAAGCGGCCCGGACCGACCGGCAGCTCCTTGCCGTCGTCGGTCTCGGCGATGATCACGTCCTTCTCCTTCGCGGCGCCGACGCCGAAGCCAATCACCGTGGCGTCGCCCGCCTTGATGACGGTGACGCCGCGTCCTGGATTGGTCAACTCGGGGATCTCGCCGGCCTTGCAGAGGAGCGCGCGCGCGTCGCTCGTCACGACGCAGACGACATCCTTGTCGCCGGCCAGCGTGACGCCGACGATCTCGTCCCCCTCGGCCGGCTTGGCGAAGCGGCGCCCCGCGCGCGTCGACAGCTCGCGGTGCGCGTCGAAGCCGAAGCGCAGCCCGAAGCCGTTCTTGCTGACGGCGACCGCCAGCGTCCCCTTGGGCGCGTCCTTCTCGCTGACCGACAGCGCGCCGACCACCCGCTCGCCGTCGCGAAAGTTGAAGAGCTTCTGCACCGGCTCGCCGTACCCGGTCGAGGCCGGCACGTCGTTGATCCGCAGGATGTAGGCGCTGCCGAAGTTGGAGAAGATCGCCATCGGCTCCTTCGTCGAGCCGCGGATGACCGCCAGGATGGCGTCCCCCTCGCGCAGCCGCGTCGCCGACAGATCCTTCACCTCGCGCACGCGCTTGAGCCAGCCGTCGCGCGAGAGGATGACGGTCACCTCCTCGTCGACGATGAAGTCCTCGGCGACGAACTCGGTCTCCTCGCCGCCGGCGCCGCCAATCTTGGTGCGGCGCTTGTCCTCGAAGCGCCCCGCCACCTCGGTGATCTCGCTGCGCACCACCCGCAGGAGCTTGCGCTTGTCGCCGAGGATCGACTGGATCTCCTTGGCGCGCCCCTTCTTCTCGGCCAGCTCGGCGAGGATGAGGTTGATCTCCAGCCGGGCCAGCTTGTAGAGCTTCAGCTCGAGGATGGCGTCGGTCTGCTCGTCCGACAGCTCGAAGCGCTTCGACAGCTTGACGGCGGCGTCGGCCTTGCCATCCGACTTGCGGATGATCCGGATCGCCTCGTCGAGCATGTCGAAGATGAGCGCGAAGCCTTCGAGGATGTGGATGCGGCGCTGCAGCTCGGCCAGCTCGAACTCGAACCGCCGGCGGACCGTCTGCTCGCGGAAGGTGAGGAACTCACCCAGCATCGCCGCCAGGTTGACCCGCAGGGGAGCGGCGACCTCTTTGTTGTCCGTCGGAAAGAGGCAGGTGAGGTTGACGTGGAACCCGGTCTCGAGCGGCGTGTGCTTGTAGAGATACGCCATCACCAGATTGGGATCGGCGCCCGACTTCATCTCCAGCACGATGCGGACGTCATCGGTCGACTCGTCGCGCACATCGACCAGCAGCGGGAGCTTCTTGTTGATGATCACGTCGGCGATCCGCTCGACGACGCTCGCCTTGGTGAGCGCGTACGGGATCGAGGTGATGATGATGTGGTCACCGGACTTGCCGGCCGACTCGGTCTTCCATTCGCCGCGCACCCGCACGCCCCCCTGCCCCGTCTCGTAGATGTCGCGCAGCTCTTTCTTGCTGTTGGTGATCTGCCCGCCGGTCGGGAAGTCGGGCCCCTTGATGTACTTGAGGAGGTCCTTCGTCTCGAGCTTGGGATCGTCGAGCATCGCGACGGCCGCCGCGCAGACCTCACCCAGGTTGTGGGGCGGAATGTTGGTCGCCATGCCGACGGCGATCCCGGTGCAGCCGTTGATGAGCAACTGCGGCACCTTGGCCGGCAGCACGATCGGCTCCTCGGTGGTGCCGTCGTAGTTGGGGCGGAAGTCGACCGTCCCCTGCTTGATCTCGTCGAGGAGATCCATCGCCAGCAGCGCCAGGCGCGCCTCGGTGTAGCGGTGCGCGGCCGGCGCATCGCCGTCGAGCGAGCCGAAGTTGCCGTGCCCCTCGACCAGCGTGACGCGCATCGAGAACGGCTGTGCCAGGCGGACCATCGCCTCATAACAGGCCGAGTCGCCGTGCGGGTGGAACTTGCCGAGCACGTCCCCCACGATGGTCGCCGACTTGCGGAACTTGGCGTCCGGGTAGAGGTGGAGGTTGGCGTACATCGCGTAGAGAATCCGCCGCTGCACCGGCTTGAGGCCGTCGCGCACATCGGGGAGCGCGCGCGAGGTGATGACGCTGACCGCGTAGTTCAGGTAGCGCCGCTGCGCCTCGAGCACGAGCGACGCGTCGGCCGGCGGAGTCGGATCGTCGCCGCCCCCCCTCCGTTTCGGCCGCCTGCGCCGCCGCGTCCGCGGCCGCGCCCACCGCCGTCGCCACCGTCGCCACCGCCCTTCGCACTGGGCTTGGCGCCGCCCGCGATAAGATCCAGCTGTCGGGTGCCCATCGCGCTAAGGTGTCATGGACCCTAAAGGAGCGGGATCCGAATTGCAAGAAAGCCGCGGCGCCGCGCCGCTTCTTCGTCTCACGGTCGGGCTGATCCTCGCGGCCGTGCCGCTCCTCCCGGCGCGCCGCGCCGCCGCTGACGCGCCGGGGACAGCTCGACCGATCGACTACACCCGCGACGTCGCCCCGCTGCTGACCCGCTGGTGCGTCTCCTGCCACGGCGGCGACGAGGCGAAGGGCGGCCTGCGTCTGGACAGCATCCAGGCGCTCATGCGCGGCGGCGACGCCGGCCCGGCAATAATCCCCCAGGACCCGGACGCCAGCCTCCTGGTGGCGAAGATCGAACGGCGCCACCGCCCGGCGATGCCCCCGCGGCGCCGAATGCCGGCCCCGGCCATCGCGCTCATCCGCGCCTGGGTCGCCGGCGGCGCAGTTCCTTAGCGGCTCACGCCCCTACTGGCAGCTCGCGAGATCGACGGTGACCGACGTCCCCGTGGCAGCGATGATCCCCAGATCGACGCCCCCCGTGCAGGAGGTCGAGCGGACGATCGCGTTGGTCGACGACGCGCAGTTGGTGGGACCGGCGAAGACGTTCCCCTCCGCCGAGAGCGTCAGGGTCCCCTGCCCCGGCGACATGGCGAGACAGAGGCCGGTCAGATCGGGGTTGGAGCCGTTCGAGGCCTGCAGCTGGTTCAGGCCCGGATCGCCGGAGGTGCCGAGATCGATCGTCGTCAGGTCGTTCGAGGCGGGGCTGGCGTCGGACGAGGTCACGAGCAGGCCGTTGAGCTTGTTGTTGAGCAACACGCTGCCGCGGAGCTTCACCTTCTCGCCGCCGAACAGCTGGACGCCCTGCTTGAGGTTCCCCCAGGCGACGAGGCCGCTCACCGTCGACATCGGCGCCGCCCCGGCGGTCTCGAAGATCTCCAGGCCGTCGAACGCGTTGCCCGAGACGACCACCGTCCCCTGGCCGTTGGCCGGGACGACCGGGGTACCGCTGACGTTCAGGACCGCCGCGCCGGTCACGTAGATCCCGTGCTCGGTGTTGTTGGTGAAGCTGGTGCTGGTCTGTCCGGCGGGGACGACGATGTTGACCGTGCCGCCGGCGACGTTGAGGCCGTCGTGGTGCTTGCCGGCGCTCCCCGCGTTGGTGACGGTGACGCCCTGGCCGATGTTCAGCGTGCCGTTGGTGACCGCGATGCCGTTGCCGCCGCTGTTCTGCACCGTCACGTAGGAGAGCGCGGTGGTCTTGCCGCCGCCCGGCGAGACGACGATGCCGATCCCCGAGGTGTTGGAGGCGCCGTCGATGGTGATCGGCGCCGAGGGATCCGGCGCGATCACCGCCTGCTGCACCCACCAGCTGGAAACCACCGAACGAGGTGTCGCTGCCGGTCGGCATGTTGAGGCGGATGGGCCCGGCCTTGGTGGAGATGGCGACGTTGGCCGGGACGACGATGGGGTAGGTCTCGCCCGACAGGACGGTGGTCTGGCCGGAGACGCCGACGATGACGATCTTGGTCCCCACCGCGCCGACGGTGCTGGCGACCGAGAGCGCGTGGGTCACCGTCTTGAAGCTGCAGGTCGGGGTGGCGACGCCGGCGGCGATGCCGCTGCCCGTGGCGGTGCCGTCGTCGCCGTTGATCGGATCGACGAAGTAGGTGTTGCCGGTGGCGGCCGTGCATCCGGTGCAGCTGTTGTTCACGCAGCGGTAGGTCGAGCCGAAGCTGGGGTTGCCGGCGCAGTCGGCGTCGAGGCAGCAGTTTCCCGCCGTGCAGATGTCGTTGCAGCAGAAGTCGGAGGTGTTCGCGAAGCAGGGGCCGCTGGTGGCGCAGGTGTTGGTGACGCAGGTGCCGGTCTTCGCCTGGCCGGTCTTCGTCTCGCAGATCGTCGCCGAGCCGTAGACCGGATCGGCCTGGCACTGCGCGTCGCCCGAGCAGGAGCCGCAGTCATTGGCGGTGACGGCGCCGCAGATGCGGCCCGCGTTCGCGGCCTTGCAGTCGGAGCTGGTGCCGTGGCAGTCGCCCAGCTGGCAGATCCCCTGGTAGCAGATGTTGCCGGCGCCGTAAGAGGCGTCGGCGATGCACTGGGCGTCGCTGGCGCAGGCGCCGCAGGTGTCTGCCTGCGAGATGCCGCAGAGCTGACCGGTCGGGCAGTCCGACGACGACCCGTGGCAGTCTCCCGACACGCAGCCGCCGGCGACGCAGACGGTGGTCACGCCGTAGGTGCTGTCGGACTGGCAAGCGGTGTCGCTCGCGCAAGCCTTGCAGGAGTGCGTCGGCTGATCGCACAGCTGGCCGCCGCCGGTGCAGTCGTTCGAGGTGTGGCAGTTGCCCGCCACGCAGACGTTCCCGATGCAGACGTGCTGCGGCCCGTAGGCGGTCAGGCAGGCGTTGTCGCTCGAGCAGGGGCTGCAGGTGTGGGTGGTGCCGTCGCAGATCTCGCCGCCGCCGCAGTCCGCGGTGACGTGGCAGGTCCCCGACACGCAGGCGCCGCCGATGCAGAGGTGGTTGTTCCCGTAGCCGGCGACGCACTCGGTGTCGAGCGTGCAGACGCCGCAGGTGTGGGCGCTGGTGTTGCAGATCCCACCTCCCGGACAGTCGGGCGAGGTGCGGCACTGGCCGACGACGCAGGTGCCGCCGATGCACAGATGTCCCGAGCCGTACGCGGCCGTGCAGCTCTGGTCGGTGGTGCAGGCGCCGCACATGTGCGAGGCGACGTCGCAAACCAGGCCAGGCGTGCAGTCACCGGCGACGCGGCAATTCCCGGCCACGCAGCTGCCGTTGAGGCAGAGCTGCTGGCCCGGATAGTTCGCCATGCAGGTCGTGTCATCGGGACAGGCGACGCAGGTCAACGTCGCCGTGTCGCAGATGCGGCCGCCGCCGCAGTCGCTGGTCTGCCGGCAATTGCCAGCCACGCAGCTCCCGTTCACGCAGAGGTGGTTCGCGCCGTAGCCCGACTGGCACTGCGTGTCGGTCGAGCAGGTGGTGCAGGTGAAGCTCGCGCTGCAGATCTCGCCGCTGCCCGCCGGGCAATCAGGCGCGGTCCGGCACTGTCCCGCCACGCAGCCGCCGGAGATGCACAGGTGATCGTTGCCGTAGGCCGCCATGCAGGCGGTGTCGGTCGTGCAGCTGGTGCAGAGATTGCCGACGCACAGCTGGCCGTTGCTGCAGTCACTGAAGACGTGGCAGTCGCCGCTGATGCAGGCGCCCGACACGCAGACATGCTGCGGTCCGTACCCGGAGCGGCAGGCGCTGTCGGTCGGACAGGGGACGCAGGTGTGGCTGGCGCCGTCGCAGAGCTGGCCGTTGGTGCAGTCGAGCGCCGTCTGACAGCCGGCTGCCCCGCCGGTGCCCGCGCTGCCGCCCGTCCCGCCGCCGGCCTGGCCGCCTGTGCTGCCTGCCGTCCCGCCGGTCCCCGTCCCTGCCGTGCCGCCCGTGTTCGTCCCCCCGGTGCCGCCGCCGACGCCGCCCTTTCCGCCGCCGCCGACGCCGCCCATGCCGGGCGCGCCACCCCCCACACCGCCGCTGCCGCCGCTCGCTCCGCCGAGGCCGGCGCCGCCTCCGGTGCCGACGCCCGCCTGCCCGCCGCCGCCGTCCACGCCGCTGTCGGTCCCGCCGCCGTCCAGGCCGGAGCCGCCGGAACCTCCGGTCGCTCCGCCGGCGCCGGACGCATCGGGCTTGGCGAGGAGGTTGTCGCCGCAAGCAGCGGCGCTGATGGCCAAAAGGAAGACGGCAAAGAAAGACTTAGCCGCCCCCCCGGTCGCACGGATTTGCATCGCGGGCTACCGTCGACAGAATTCTGTCGGGACTTGACCTCGAGCGTCAGCTCCGGCCGATTTGTTGCGCCGGCCGCCCAGCGGCGGGCGCTACGACTCGAGCTTCTTGCGCTTCCAGCCGCGGGGCGGACGCTTCTCGGCCGCGTTCGAATTCGGCGGCGAGTAGTCGATCCAGCGGAAGCTCGGCGGCGAGCGGACGTCGATGTGCACGAACTGGCTGCGCGGGTAGATGCCGATCCCCATCCCGCCGCGATCGAGCGTCTGGGCGAAGGCCTGAATCTTCTTCGGGCTGACGCCGGCGATCCGGATATCGGTCGCGCGCCCCTTGAAGTGGTTGCTGCTCTCCTTGCGCTGGTTGCGGAAGCCAGAGACGATCTGCAGCGGCTTGCCCCCGAAGTGATCGTAGACGTGCGACAGCATCGTCAGGAGCTGCGGGTCCATCGGCTTCTCCACGTCGGTGCGGCGGCAACGCAGGATGTGGTTCAGCTGGTCGAGCGCGTCGAGGTTGTAGGAGCCGTCCGGGTTGTAGATGTTGACCTTGACGGGGTCCTCGGTCGGATTGTTGATGTTGACCATCGCCAGGTTGCCCGACGGTCGCGGCAGCGGATCGCTGCGCAGCTGATTCTCGGGCACCACGTGCCCCACGAACCGTCCGTGATGGCCCCTCTTGTTTCGGTGGCGGGCGCGCGTCGGCTTGGCGGCCGGCGCGTCGTCACCCGCGTCGCCGGCCTCCGCGGACGGCGGCAGCGGGGCGTCGGCGCCAGGCGCGGCCTTGGCGCCATCGTCGTCCGACGCGGCGTGGACGCGGGGCGCGAATCCGAAGAGCAACGCGAACGCGGCTCCGAGGGCCATCCGGCGAAGCATGGACCGTCAAGTTGGCTCCGTTATCGTGAGCCGGTCAACGAAAAAAGGCCTGAAGAGTAGGCCGCGCACCTACCTCGACTTCCGCAGTCCTACATTGGTTCCGCAGTCGTTCCGAAGTGTTTTCAGGCGCGTTGCGGCGCCGGGACCTGACTCGGAACGTGCAACAGATCGATCGCCAGCCGCTCTGCGACACTGAAAATTCGCTCGTCCCGGTAAAACTCTCCGTAAACGATGCGACGAATTCCGGCGTTGGCGATCTGCTTGAAGCAGTTCCAGCAGGGGCTGGCGGTCACGTAGATCGTGCCGCCGTCGATGTTCACGCCGTTCTTGGCGGCCTGAATGATCGCGTTCGCCTCGGCATGAATCGTGGCGACGCAGTGATCGTTCTCCATCATGTGCCCGGCGTCGGTGCAGTGGGGCATGCCGCGGATCGATCCGTTGTAGCCGGTCGAGAGGATCGTCCGATCGCGCACGATCACCGAGCCGACGAACTTGCGCGGGCAGGTCGACCGCGACGCCACCACCTGCGCGATGTTCATGAAGTACTGGTCCCAGGGCACGCGCTCGTCCATGAGCGTCGTTCTACCACCGTGGGCCGTGCGCGGGACTTGCGGGATTCCTTTGGTAGTATGCGCCGGCCCGTGGACTGGAAAACAACGCTCAATCTCCCGAAGACTGAATTCCCGATGCGCGCCGATCTCGCGCGCCGCGAGCCGGAGTGGCTCGCCCGCTGGGCGCGCGACAAGCAGTACGAAAAGATTCTGGAGGCGCGCGAGAAGGAGGGGGCCGCGCCTTTCGTGCTCCACGACGGCCCCCCCTACGCGACGGGCGCCATCCACTACGGAACGGTCCTCAACAAGGTGCTCAAGGACATCGTCGTCCGATCGCAGCTGCTGATGGGCAAGCGGGCGGTGTTCCGCCCCGGCTGGGACTGCCACGGTCTGCCGATCGAGCAGCAGGTGGAAAAAGAGCTGGGGCCGAAGGCGCGAGAGCTGAGCGCCACCGACTTCCGCGACCACTGCGAGCGGCACGCGCTCAAGTTCGTCGACATCATGCGCACCGAGTTCAAGCGGCTCGGCTGCCTCGGCAACTGGGACGACCCTTACCTGACGCTGTCGAAGGACTATGAGGCGGCGATCGCACGGCAGCTGGCGGGGTTCGCGCGTGCGGGCCTCGTCTACCGCGACAAGAAGCCGGTGCACTGGTGCCTCACGCACCACACGGCGCTGGCCGAGGCCGAGGTCGAGTACGAGGACCACGCCTCGCCGTCGATCTACGTGCGCTTCCCGGTGGTCGGCGATCTGGGGAAGGCCGACGCGCGGCTCAAGGGGAAGAAGGCGGCGTTCGTCATCTGGACCACGACCCCCTGGACGCTGCCCGCCAACCTGGCAATCGTCGCGAATCCCGAGCTCGACTACGTGGCGATCCCGCGCGGCGATGAACACCTGATCGTCGCGGCTGGGCTGGCGGAGGCGTTCCTGGCGGCGACCGGGATCGATGCGCCGAAGGAATCCTGGATCGCGCTTTCACGTGACGGACTGCGCGCCCTGGAAGGAACGCGCTACGCGCCGCCGTTCCCGCGGCCGAGCTCCGACGGCGACAAGGACTACCGTCTCTGGTTTGCGCGTCACGCCACGCTCGAGGCGGGGACCGGGCTCGTCCACACCGCGCCCGGTCACGGCGCCGACGACTACGTCGTCGGTCGCGACCACGGCCTCACGATCTTCGCGCCCGTCGACGAGAACGGACGCTTCACCGGCGAGGTCGAGCTCGGCGAGCTCAACGGGGCGAAGGTGTTCGACGCCAACCCGAAGATCGTCGAAGGGTTGGCCGCGCGCGGTCTCCTCCTCAACAAAGTCGGCGAGAAGATCCAGCACCAGTACCCCTGCTGCTGGCGCTGCAAGAAACCGATTATCTTCCGTGCCACGCTGCAGTGGTTCGCGCGGCTCGGAGAGGCGGACGACGAGAAATCGCTCAGGCACCGGGCACTCGCCGAGATCGCGTTAACCAAATGGATTCCGTCGTGGGGCGAGAACCGAATCCGCGGCATGATCGAGGCACGCCCCGACTGGTGCCTGTCGCGCCAGCGCGTCTGGGGGGTGCCGATCCCGGCGTTTCGCTGCACCTCCTGCAGGAATGATCTGCTCGACGCTGCTGTTATCGAGCATGTGGCCGATATCTTCGCGCGCGAGGGATCGAACGCCTGGTTCTCTCGGCCGGCGAAGGAGCTGCTGCCGACGCCGGCGCCCGTCTGCGCCTGCGGCCAGGCGGGCGCGGAGTGGGAGAAGCAGCACGACATCGTCGACGTCTGGTTCGAGTCGGGCGTTTCGTGGGCGGCGGTCGCCGACGGCAAGCTCGTCCCCAAGGGTGAGAAGGTCGATCTCTACCTGGAAGGGGCCGACCAGCACCGTGGCTGGTTCCACTCGTCGCTGCTCGTCTCGACCGCGACCCGCGGAATGGCGCCCTACAAGGCGGTTCTGACGCACAGCTGGGTGCTCGACGAGAACGGCAAGTTCTACTCGAAGTCGGACATCGCCAAGGCCGACGGCACCAAGATCAAATACGTCGCGCCGGCCGTCCGCATGGAGAAGAACGGCGCCGAGCTCTTGCGCCTCTGGACCGCGGCCGGCGACTACCAGAGTGACGTGGTCTTCTCCGAGGCGATCCTCACCCAGCTCTCCGAGTCGTACCGGAAGATTCGCAACACCTGCCGCTACCTCTTGTCGAACCTCTACGACTTCGTTCCGGCGCGCGATCGCCTCGACGACGATCGGCTGCGCGAGCTCGATCTGCTGGCCGTGGGCCTCTTGCGCGAGCGCGACCACCAGATCTTCGAGGCCTACAAGCGCTACGCCTTTCATGAGGTGGTGCGGCTCATGAACGACTACGTCATCACGGTCTCGGCGGAGTATCTCGATCCGGCGAAGGATCCGCTCTACTGCGAGTCGGCCGGCTCGCCCGTCCGCCGAAGCGTGCAGACGGTGCTCTACGAGATGACCCGCACGCTGGCGACCTGGATGGCGCCGATTCTCTGCTTCACCGCGCAGGACGTCGCTGACGAGCTTTCGCGCGTCACTGGCCAGCCGTTCGACGTCCACGCCAGCGTACGGGGCGAGCTCTATCCCCCCGGCAAGGCGCCCGTGAACCCCAACAAGCGCTGGACCGACGAGATCCGTCCGCGCCGCGAGGCGATCCTCCGGCCGCTGGAGAAGTTCCGCGCCGAGGGGCACAAGTCGCTGGAGGCGCGCGTCCGGGTGACGCCCGCCGCCGCCGAGCGACCGCACTGGCAGTGGAACCTCGACCACCTGGCCGAGCTCTGCGTCGTCTCGCGCGTCGAGCTCGATGCGGCCGACGTGCCGGCCGGCGCCGAGACGTCGGTCGTCGTCGAAGAGGCGCCCTGGCCGACCTGCCCCCGTTGTTGGCGCAGGACCGGTGACGCCCCGACGCCCTCTGCCCCGGATCCCAACCTGTGCCAGCGCTGCGCCGCGGCCGTCGCCGTCGCCGTCGCCCCTTTCGCCGGCCCGAGGAGCGACTCATGACCCCGACCCGCCGCAAATACGTCCTGTTCTCGATCTTCATGGCCATCAGCCTGGTCCTCGATCAGTGGACCAAGGTGATGGCGCGGGCCGACCTGCGTCCGCGCGGGCCGTTCAACCCGAAGGTGATCGTCAACGGCTACTTCGATCTCCGTTATGCGGAGAATCCTGGGGTGGCGTTCAGCATGCTGCAGGACCTGCCGGGCGGGCGCGGGCTGCTCACGCTGCTGGCCATCGCGGCGTTCGCGCTGGTGCTCGTCTATCTGCGCAAGACGCCGGTCGAGAGCACGCGCCTCCACATCGCGCTCGGCCTCGTCGGCGGCGGCGCGATCGGGAACCTCATCGACCGCATGCTCTACGGCAAGGTGACCGACTTCATCGTCTGGAAGGTCGGCGTGCACGAGTGGCCCGCCTACAACATCGCCGACGCGGCGCTCTGCGTGGGGGTCGGGCTCATGGTGCTCGACATGTTCCTGACCCGCCGCGAAGTTCCGTCTTCGGCCTGAGGCCGAACAGCACCATCATTCGGAGGTGTCGCCTTGCATCCGGTCCTCTTCACGTTCCCCCTGGGCCGGCACGAGATCGCGCTGCACAGCTACGGTCTCCTGATCGCGGCCGGCCTGGCCGTCGGGATCTGGCTCGCCCACCGGGAGGGGGGGCACCGGGGATTCGACCAGGGACGGGTGCTCGACCTCGCGTTCTGGCTGGTCGTCTCGGGGCTGGTTGGCTCGCGCCTGACCTATGGCCTCGTGAACGCGCGCAGCTTCTTCCACGCCTGCGTCGACGGCGACGGCCCCTGGTGGCGCGACTGCACCAGCCTGTTGGCGGTCTGGGAGGGGGGCCTGGTCTTCTACGGCGGCGTCGCCGCGGCGGCGCTGGTGGCGCTGGTCTTCGCGCGGCGCGAGGGGTGGTCGTTCGGCAGCGTCGGCGATCTCTTCGCGCCGGCGCTGGCGATCGGTCACGCCTTCGGTCGCCTCGGCTGTTTCGCCGCCGGCTGCTGCTTCGGCAAGGAGACCGCCTCGCGGATCGGCGTCGCCTTCCCGCGCGGCAGCGTCGCCTTCGAGGTCCTGCAGCGCGCGGGCGCCGTCCCGCTCGGCGCCGGCGAGACGCGCCCGCTGCACCCGGTCCAGCTCTACGAGGCGGCCGGCGAGCTGGCGCTGTTCGGCCTGCTTTGCCTCCTCCGCCCCCGCCTCCGCCGCCAGCCCGGCGCGCTGCTGCTCTGCTACCTCGGCCTCTACGCGCTCCTTCGTTTCGTGGTCGAGATTTTTCGCGGCGACATCCTGCGCGGGTTTCCGATGGAGATCGCGACCCCGCGTCTGGCCGGCTGGCTCGGCCTGCCGCCCGCGGAGCCGATCTTCTTTTCGGCCGGCCAGCTCGGGAGCCTCCTCACCGCGGCGGCCGTGGCTGCCGCGCTGGTCTGGCGTCACAGAGCGCCGCGAACGCCCGCGCTTTGACCTCGGTCTCCCGCAGCTCGCCCTCGGGCGTCGAGTCGATCACGATGCCGCCGCCGACCGACAGCTCGAGCTGACCGCCGCGCAGCACCGCCGTGCGGATGGCGATCGCCAGATCGAGATCGCCCGCGGCCCCCAGCCAGCCGGTCGCGCCGGTGTAGACGCCCCGCGCCGCCGGCTCGAGCTCGTCGATGATCTGCATCGCCCGGCGTTTGGGCGCGCCGGTCACCGAACCTCCAGGAAAGGTGGCGGCCAGCAGCGCGCCGAGACCGACGTCCGGGCGCAGCTGGCCGCGCACGGTCGAGATCAGGTGATGGACCGTCGGCAGCGACACCACCCGCGCCAGCGCGGCGACCTCCACGCTGCCGGGGCGGCAGACGCGCCCGAGATCGTTGCGCTCGAGAATCGACGATCATGACGTGCTCGGCGCGGTCCTTGGCGGCGGCGGACAGCTCCGCGGCCGCGGCGCGATCGGCGGCGGCGTCCGCCCCGCGGGGGCGGGTCCCCTTGATCGGGCGGGTCTCGACCACGCCGTCGGTCGAGAGCGACAGAAACCGCTCGGGCGAGTTGCCCAGGATCGTGACCGCGTCCGCGCCGGTGCCGTGGGCGGCGATGAAAGCTGCCTGCGGCGCCGGCGCGCCGGCCCGCAGCGCTGCCGCCAGGAGAGTTGCGTCGCCCGCCGTGCAGGTGGCCCGCAGCCGTCGCGACAGGTTCACCTGGTAGGCGTCGCCCGCCTGCAGGTAGTCGAGGATCCGGTCCACGCCGTGCAGGAAGGTCTCTTTCGGGTCGACCGCCTCGAGCGCGCCCAAAACCGGAGGCTCCCCCGTCGGACCGGCGTCTGACAGGAGCTCGGCGAGCCGCTCCGCAGCGTCCGGGTCGCGCGCGCAGACCGTCGCCGCGCCGGTCTCGTCGCGCACCCAGACGGCATCGTTAAAGTGAAACTCGAACAATGGGTGGTCAACCTCGCGCGGCGCCAGGCCGACCAGGCGGCGACCAAGCTCGTAAGACAGCCAACCGACGGCGACCGGAACGCCGGCCGCCGTCGCCCCCTGCGCGCTCCAGGCCGCGCGCGCTTCGCCCCAGGACTGCTCGAGCCTGGCCAGATCGCCGGGCGTCGAGCCGCGGACCGTGGCGAGAGGCTGCGCGCCGACGAGGTCGCGGGCGATCCCCGCCTCGTCGGCGGCCGGCGTCGACAGCCAGAAGGCGCCCGGTGCGGCCGCCGCCCGTCGGGCCGCCTCGGCGGGCGCCAATCGAGCAGCGGGGACCGCGATCACGCCTTGGCGCGCGCCTCGCTCAGCGCCGCCGAGAGGAAGCTGCGCATGTACTGAATCATCGAGAAGAGCGACACCACCGTGGAGACGTAAAGGACGTTCTCCCCCGCCACGCGGTAGTCGATGGTCCTGCCCGTTCCCAGGACCGGATAGCGAAAGTAGATGAGCAGCATCATGACCGCCACCAGCTGGAGCGCGGTCTTGATCTTCCCGCTGTCGCTGGCGGAGATCACCAGCCCCTGCGCCGAGGCGACGCTGCGCAGGCCATTGACCGCCAGATCGCGCGCGATGATCACCACCACCACCCAGGGCTTCACGCGCGACAGCGCCACCATGTAGACCAGCACCGCGGTGACGGTCAGCTTGTCGGCCAGAGGGTCGAGAAACTTCCCGAGCGTGCTCACCTCGCCCCGCTTGCGGGCCAGATAGCCGTCGAGCCCGTCGCCCGCCGCAGAGATCAGATAGAGCAGGCTGGCGATGAAGCTGCGCAGCGGGCTGAAGTTGTCGATGAGCAGCAGCACGAACGGGATCAGCACCACCCGGCTCATGGTCACCAGGTTGGGGACGTTGGTCAGCTCGCGGCGGAGGGTCGGCATGCGTTACCCCCCGGTCGCCTGTTGAGGCGCCTCGAGCAGGACCACGCCCTCGCCCTGACAGCCGAGCTGGAACGGAGCGGTCCCCGGCATGCGCGCGCCGTGGGGCACCAGGCGCCCGACCCAGCCGTAGAGGCGCGCCGCCGACAACAGCGTCGGCTTGTCGTCGGTGACCTTGATGGCGATGGCGTCCGTGGGCAGCTCCAGCGCCACGGTGCCGCGGCCGCGAAACTGCAACATGCGAAGCTCCGTGTTGGGAACGGTGCCCGCCTCCCAGGTGAGCGAGCCCTCGAACGCCAGCACCCGGTCCTCGCGGACATAGAGCACGTCGTCCGCCAGCCGCAGCGGCAGCCAGCGGTTGGCGGCGCCGGCGATCCGAATCTCGCCGCCCCCGGTGAGGCGAAAGAAGGGCGCCCCGCCCTCGCGCCCCATCGGCTCGGTGCTCACCCGACCCTGCGCGCGCCGGACCCCCGGCTCCCACTTGACCGGGCCCGAGCCGGCGAGGATCGCGTCGGCGCGCGCGTGGGCCTCGTCGGCGATCACCAACCGGAGCGCGCCCGCGGGGATCGACGGCGGCGGCGCCTGCCCGAGCCGGGCCAGCACGAACGAGAGCAGCGGCACCGGCTCGACCTCGCGCGGCTGCGGATTGTCGACCGAGGGTTCGCGGTCGGCAGGCCGAACGGAGTGCGCCGCCGCCTCGACACGCGGCGGGGCCAGATCTTCGGGTCGGCGCGCGCCGGGCTCCTTCCAGCTCGAGGGGCGCTTCTCGGTGGCGACGGCGGGGGGCATCGGCGGAAGCGGCGGCGCCAGCGCCACCGGACGTCCGATGCTGCCGCTTCCGCTGCTGCCGCCGCGCGAGATGGGGGTCGGCGGGCGCTGCACCTTGGCGGCCTGATCCAGCTCGTTGGCGAGGGCGTCCTGACCGGCGCGGCGAAACGCCGCCGCCGCCTGCACCACCTCGCCCTTCTTGGCATAGGCGTAGCCGAGGTAGCTCCAGGCGCGCCCGTCGCCGGGGGCGATGCGCACCGCCATCTCCAGCTCCGGGAGCGCGTCGTCGATCCGCTCCAGCTTGAGCGCCAGCAGGCCCAGGTTGCGGCGCGCCGCCGCGTCGTGCGGCACCGCGCCCGCCAGCTCCCGATAGGTGGCGTGCGCGTCCTCGAGCCGCCCCAGCTTGTAGCGCACCAGCGCCAGCAGGGTCAGCGCCTTGGCGTCGGCGGGCGACGCCGACAGCGCGCGCAGGATCTCCCCCTCGGCCTCGCCGAATCTCTTGGCGGCGACCAGCTCGCCGGCGCTGGCCAGATGGGAGACGGCGACGAAGGGACCTGCGCTCATTTCTCCGCGGACGCTCCCGTCGCCATCCGGTACTGATCGTAGCGCCGCAGCACCATCGCCACGTAGGCGTGCGTGGTCTCGTAAGGGGGGATGCCGCCGTACTTTTCGACGGCCGCCGGGCCGGCGTGATAGCCCGCGATCACCTTGACCTTCTCCTCCGACGAACAGACGGTCAACGGACGCCCCTCGTCGCCGGCCGCCGGCGTCTTGCAGAACCGCCGCGCCAGCACCTGCAGGTAGCGCGTCCCCCCCATGATGTTCTGGCGCGGGTCGAAGATGTCGGTGACGCCCATCTGCCGTGCCGTCCCCGGGAGCAGCTGCATCAGCCCCTCGGCGCCGGCGCTGGAGACGACGCGCGGATCGAAGTCGGACTCCGTCTTGATCACCGCCCTGATGAACGCCTCCGGGATCCCGTAGAAGGCCTGACCGTCGAGGATGTCGCGGTCGAAGCGCGTGTAGCGGGTGGGCGAAGCGTCGCGGGGCGGGACGAGATCGGTCGCGCCGCGCAACGCCGCGGCCTTGCCGGGACCCTTTTGAAAAAGCACCTTCCAGTGACCGCCGCCTGCGCCACCGGCCGGTTGCTTGTTGGTGAACTCGACCACCCCGTCGGACCGCTCGCGCGACCAGAAGGTCCCGGCCTGCACCGGCCCTCCCAGCGTCGCCGCGGCCCCGATGAGGGCGATGAGCGTTCCCCTCTTCATTTCGACCGGCCGATCGTAACACAGCGGCTTCGCCCGTCGACGAACCGGGCCCTTTCGCGGTGACTCGCCGACCCATGAGCTACACTGTCCGGCGTGATCGAGACCGACTACCTGGTCATTGGCTCGGGGCTGGCTGGGCTGACGTTCGCGCTGCGGGCGTCGACCCACGGCCGGGTGGTGGTGGCGACCAAGCGCGCCCCGGCCGACGCCAACACCGCCTACGCGCAGGGGGGCGTGGCCGGCGCGCTCGATCCCGACGACGGCGTCGCCGCGCACGTCGAGGACACGCTGCGGGTCGGCGACGGGCTCTGCCGCCGGGAGATCGTCGAGATCTGCGCGCGCGAGGGGCCCGAGCACATCCTCTGGCTGGCCGACGAGCTCGGCGTCCCGTTCGATCGCGACGCCGCCGGACACCTCGCGCTCGGACGCGAAGGGGGCCACACCGCCCGGCGCATCGTCCACGCCAAGGACACCACCGGCTGGGCGATCCAGGAGGCGCTGCTGGGCGGCGTCGCCAAGCGCGCCGAGCGCATCACGCTCCTGCCCGATCACCTGGCGATCGATCTGCTGACCACCGCCAAGTACGGCGGCCCGAACGCCGTGTTCGGCGCCTACCTGCTCGATCAGCGGACCGGGAAGGTCGAGACGGTCACCGCGCGGGCTGTCGTGCTGGCCACGGGCGGCTCGGGGAAGGTCTACCTCTACACCTCCAACCCCGACGTGGCGACCGGCGACGGCGTGGCGATGGCCTACCGGGTCGGCGCGCGCATCGCCAACATGGAGTTCTTTCAGTTTCACCCGACGGTGCTGTACCACCCGGCGGCCAAGTCGTTCCTCATCAGTGAAGCGCTGCGCGGCGAAGGGGGGATCCTGCGCCTGCGCGACGGCACGGCGTTCATGCCGCGCTACCACGAGATGAAGGATCTGGCGCCGCGGGACATCGTCTCGCGCGCCATCGACGCCGAGATGAAGCGGACCGGCGACGACCACGTCGATCTCGACATGACCCACCTGTCGGGCGACTTCGTCGTCGAGCGCTTCCCCAACATCCACCGCCGCTGCCTGGAGCTGGGGATCGACATGCGCAAGCAGCCGATCCCGGTCGTCCCGGCCGCGCACTACAGCTGCGGCGGCGTGCTGGTCGACGAGCACGGGCGCTCGACGGTGAAGAACCTCTACGCCATCGGCGAGGTCTCGATGACCGGGCTGCACGGCGCCTGCCGGCTGGCCTCCAACTCGCTGCTGGAAGCGATGGTGTTCGGCGCGCGCGCCGCCGACGACGTCCGCAACGTCCGCAGCGACCGTCCGGCGCAGGTGGCCCCCTGGTACGCGGGCGACGCCGCCTCCTCCGACGACGCCGTCGTCGTGAGCCACAACTGGGACGAGATCCGGCGCCTCATGTGGAACTACGTCGGCATCGTCCGGACCGACCGGCGGCTCGAACGCGCGGCCCGCCGCATCGAGCTGATCCGCTCGGAGATCCGCGACTACTACTGGAACGTCACCATCACGGGCGATCTGGTCGAGCTGCGCAACATCGCGCTCGTCGCCGATCTGATCATCGAGTCGGCGCGCCGACGTCCCGAGAGCCGGGGCCTCCACTACAACCTCGATCACCCCGATCACGATCCGCGCATGGCCCGCGACACCATCGTCGCCCGCGGCGACGGGCCTGTGGTGTAACCCGCGGCCCAAGACGATTGATCGCGTCGAGCGCAGGCGAGCTTCGCTCGCCGGAGCTCATCGCGGGAGGTTGCAGGAACCCTCCCAGGGTTCCTGATTAAAAAAAGAAGCCGATCCGCAGGAGGTCGAGCGTCGGAAACGGGTATTTGACGATGAGGCGGGCGATCGATTGCACGTCGTCCTTCGAGGTCTGGGCCTGGTCGACCACGTCCTGCGGGATCGAGCTGGTCGCCTGGGTCGGCACCGGCTGCCCCTGGTAGGTCGCGCTCATCACCGGATCCTTCGGGATGGGGATCTGCAATCCGAAGCTGAGGCTCATGGCGAAGCCCGACTGCGAAATCCAGAGCACGCCGAGCTGCGGCTGGATGAAAAAGCCAGACATGTCCGCGGCGATGGTCAGCTCGTTTCCGTCGACGAGCTCTCCGAGCGAGGCCTTGAAGTTCTGGTAGCCGAAGCCGGCGCCCAGAAAGAAAACGCCGTCGCCGGGGAACCAGCGCACGATCCCCTCGAGCGCCTTCAGATCGATCTTGCCGTCGATCCCGGGCACCGAGAGCTCCGGGAGATAGCTCCCCTTCACGCCCAGCGCGAACGCCGAGCCGAGCTTGACCGCCAGCTCCCCCTCGACCGGCCGGGGAAACGTCACGATGCCGAGCAGCAGGCCGACACGTGGTTCCTCGGTGGGCGGGTTCGGAGGCGGCGTCTCGTGCGTCTCGGCCGGTGGCGGTACCGGCGGCGGGAAAAGCGGGGCGACCGGCAAGGGCGGTGGAAGCGGCGGCGGCGCGATCTCCGGGGGCGGCGCGGCGGGTGGCAACGGCGCAGCCGGCACAGCCGCCGCGGGCGCCAGCGGCGCGACCGCCACCGGAGGCACGGCGGATACCGGGGGGGCGACCGGCACAACCGGAGCGACCGGCACCGGCGGCGCGACCGGCGCCGGCGGAGAGGTGGGCGCCGGCGGCGCGACCGGCACCGGAGGCGCCGTGCTTGGAGGCGGCGGTGCGACAGGTGCCGGAGGCGCCGTGCTGGAGGCGGCGGCGCGACAGGTGCCGGTGAGGGTCCGGGAGCAGCCGGCGCCGGGGGAGCGGCCGACGTCGGCGGCGGTGGGCTGGTGGCAGGTGGCGGGGCCGGAGCGACCGTGGGCGGCGGCGGGCCTGGAGGCGGCACGACGACCGTCGGATTTGATCGGCGGCGCCGCCCCTGCCTGTGGCTTGAGCGTGAGTGATGTCTCCAGCACCTTGCCGACGGTGATGAAGACGGCGAAGTTGAGCGGCTCGAACCCCGGCTTTGCCGCCGCGAAGACGTGCCGGCCGCCCGAAAGATGGATCGGGTGCGCCAGCGCGTCGGCGTCGAGCGGCCGATCGTCGACGGTGACGGCCGCATTCGGCTCGGAGACGGTCAACTTGACGGTCCCCGTCACCGCGCCGAGCTCCGCCAGCGCCCGCTGTGCGCGGTCGCGCTCGTCCGGCGAGAGCCCCTCCGTCGAACCCGCCAGCAACCTCTCGTACGATCGGTAGGCCTCCGGTGTCCGATCGGTCTCGCGCTCGGCGGCGGCGACACCAAGCAACGCCGCCGCGGTCGGCTCGACCGCGTAGGCGGCCCGAAGCTTGATCAGGGCCGCCTCGAACTGCCCCTTCTTCAGCAGCCGCTGGCCCGCCGTCAGATCCCTCCGTGCCCTCTCCTGTTGCTCCGCGGTCGGCACCGGTGACGGATCGACCTGCGCCCGGGCGGCGCCGCTAAAGCCGGAGATGGCAAGCGCGAGGAGGAGGATCGGTCGACGGAACATCTCGGCCCCGTCTCTCATCGACGCTTGGCGCCGGGCCTGAAATCGGGGCCTCTGCCGAGCGGCCTCAGTGGCCGGCAACCTCGAGCAGCCGGTGCTCGATGGTCGAGGCGTCGGCCGGCAGGAAGCCGGCGTTCACGTAGCGGACGATTCCGGAGCGATCGACCACGTACGAGGTCGGCATCTTGTCGGGCTGGAGCAGCTCGGCGACCTCGCCGCGTGGATCGTGCGCGACGGTGAGGGCCCAGCGTCCGCCGCCGTGCGCGCGCAGAAACTTGTCGACGTTCTCGCGTTCCTGATCGACCGAGACGGCCAGGATGTCGATCCCCTGCGACTTCAACCGCCGCGCCATCTCGTTGAGCACCGGCAGCTCCTGCTTGCAGGGGTCGCACCAGGAAGCCCAGACGTCGAGCAGCAGCACCCGCCCCTTATAGGACGCGACGTTGATCGTCTTGCCCGACAGCGCGTCGACCTTCAGCGGCGGCAGCGGCGCGCCCACTGGTCCCCCGGACCCGCCACCTTCAGCGCCGGTGGTCGCGCAGCCGAGCGACAGCAGCAGCATCGCCGCCGCGGCGCGCACTAGCTTGAGCCCAACGCGTCTTTGATCCATTCGCGGAGACTGTCGGCGTCGCGAGAGTCGGTGTACTCGCGGCCGTCGATGTAGAGGGTGGGGGTCGCCTGCAGGCCGATCGACGAGCCTTCGTTGCGATCCTTTTCCACCTTCGCCTTCACCGGCTCCGAGGCCAGGTCCTGGCGGAACTTGGCGACGTCGAGCCCTGACTCTTTGGCCACCTTCTCTATCTCGGCGGGACTGAGCTCATCTTGATGCTCCCAGAGCTTGTCCTGGTACTGCCAGAACTTCCCCTGCTTCTGCGCGGCGACGGCCCCCTCGGCGGCGAGGCGCGCGTTCGTGTGCTGGGGGAGCGGATAGTGCTTGAAGTAGAGCTTCACGTCGTTCGGGAACTCGTCGAGAATCTGGTGCAGCACCGGCTGGAAGTGCTTGCAGTGCGGGCACTCGTAGTCGGCGAACTCGACCAGCGTGATGCGCGCCTTGGGGTTCCCCTTCATCGGCGCGTCGGAGACGTCGATCTTCTTGGGGGCGACCGGGCGGTAGCGCTTCCCGAGCGACTCGGAGATCTCGGAGTCGGTGTACCCCTGGTCGACCAGCCGCGCGACGTAGCGGAGCGCGTTCACCGAGCGGGCACAGCCGTTCTTCTGCGCCTTGGCCGAGGCCAGCAGGCTCTGCGCCTGGCCGCAGACCGAGGGCTCGCTGTTGCCGATGCGGAAGAAGACCTTCTTGCCGAAGTCGTCCAGCTTCGAGATGTCGACGCCCGGCGGCGGGGTCGTGTCGTCGCCGGCTTTTGCGGTGGTGGCCGTGGCGGTGGCTGCGGCCGTATCGGTGGCTGCGGCGGAGTGCGCCTCGGCCGGGGTCTTGGCGCAGGCCGGGGCGGCCAGCCACGCGGCGATCGCTCCGACCAGCGGGAGCAGCGATGAGGCGCGGCGCATGGGGCGTCTAGATATAGGAATCTGGCGCCCCCAAGTCAAACACTGGAAAAAGGTCACCGCCGGCAGCCTCACGGGTTGATTGACTCATTCGCACGCACCCTCTATAAATCGCGGCGTCGGTCTTGCTCTTCCCGACTCTTCGAAGCTGGGTTACATGACATCAGACTATCTGTCCGCGGCGCTCATGATCCTGGCAGGGGTCGGGTTCGCGCTGCTGTTGACCGCTGCTGCCAAGTACCTCGGCCCGCACCGGCCGAGCGCGGCCAAGGACTACCCCTACGAGTGCGGCTCCGAGGTGATCGGCAGCCCGCGCGCCCGGTTCGAGGTGAAGTTCTACCAGGTGGCGATCGTCTTCCTGGTGTTCGACATCGAGACGGCGTTCCTCTACCCCTGGGCGCTCAAGTACCGCGAGCTCTCCTGCGCCGGCGCGGTCGCCGCGGGCAAGTGCGCGGGCGGCGTCTCCTTCTTCGGCCTGGGCGAGATCGTCGTGTTCATGGGGATCCTGATCGTCGGGTTGGCCTACGTCTGGCGCAAGCGCGCCATCGGCTGGGAATAGGACGGACTCACCATGAGCGCAGCCGAATGGATGGTCAGCAAGCTGACGGACGCCACCAACTGGGCGCGGAAGTTCTCGCTGTTCCAGTACCCGTTCGTGACCGCCTGCTGCGGGATGGAGTTCATGTCCGTCGCAGCGCCCAAGTACGACATCGCGCGCTTCGGCGCCGAGTTCCCGCGGTTCTCGCCCCGGCAGGCTGACCTCTTGATCATCGTCGGGACCATCACCGAGCGCCAGGGCCCGGCCCTGCGGCGCATCTATGATCAGATGTGCGAGCCCAAGTGGGTGGTCGCCTTCGGTGTCTGCGCCTCGACCGGCGGCTTCTACCAGAACTACTCGACCATGCCGGGCGCCGATCAGGTCGTTCCGGTCGACGTCTACATCCCCGGCTGCCCGCCCCGCCCCGAACAGGTGCTCGACGGCCTCATCATGCTGCAGGAGCGGATCCAGCGCGGCGAGGGGCACAGCCAGATCACCATCGCCGCCGAGAGCGCGCAGCGAAAGGCCGAGAAGCTCGGCGGAACCTACGAAGGTCCGCTGGTCTCCATCCGCCCGATCGGCGAGCACCACAACAAGGTGGAGAAGTAGTGGCCCAGATCGTCCTCGACCAGCTGGCGGCGAAGTTCACGGGCGGCGAGATTCTTGGAGAGCGGCACGTCGCACGGCGACGAGTGGGCGCGCATCCGGCGAGACGCCTGGCTGGCGGTGGGAGAGTTCCTGCGCGACGACGCGGCGACGAAGATGGAGATGTTCATCGATCTGACCTGCGTCGATCGGCTGGGCATGCACGGCGGCAACCCCGACGCGCCCCGCTTCGACGTCGTCCTTCACCTCTACTCGGTGGTGCACAAGCACCGCGTGCGGCTCTACTGCGGCGTCACGGAGGACGACGCCTCGGTCGACACGCTCTGCGGCCTGTGGCCGGGGGCCAACTGGTTCGAGCGCGAGGCCTATGACCTCTACGGCGTGCGCTTCAAAGGGCACCCCGATCTCCGCCGCATCCTGATGTACCCGGAGTTCGTGGGGCATCCGCTGCGCAAGGACTACCCCAAAGAGAAGCGTCAGCCGCTGGTGCGCCGCAACGCCGCGACGAGAGAATAAGGGCCGAAGGCGAAAACAGAGATGGACGACCACGACACAACCCTCGCTCCCGCCCCGCGCAAGGTGGTCCTCGGCTTTCAGGACGCCGAGGATCTGACCGCGCCCGATCTGCCGACCGAGCCCGTTCCGCTGAACATGGGCCCCTCGCACCCCGCCATGCACGGCACCGTGCGCATGGTGCTGGAGGTCGAGGGAGAGCGCATCTCCAGCGCCGACATCCAGATCGGGTACCTCCACCGCTGCTTCGAGAAGGAGTCGGAGAGCGCGACCTGGACGCAGGTGTTCCCCTACACCGATCGCCTCAACTACATCTCGCCGATGCTCAACAACGTCGGCTACGCGATGGCGGTCGAGAAGCTGCTCGACATCACCAAGGAGATCCCCGAGCGCGCGCAGTACATCCGCGTGATCGTCGGCGAGGTCTCGCGCATCACCGATCACCTCACCTGCCTCGGCGCCTCGGCGATGGAGCTGGGCGCCTTCACGGTGTTCCTCTATGCGTTGAAGGCCCGCGAGTGGCTGTTCGAGCTCCTGGAGAAGGTCTGCGGCGCGCGGCTGACCTCGACCTACCTGCGGATCGGCGGCGTCGCCTATGACCTGCCGGAGGGCTTCGACGCCGAGCTGCGCGCCATCCTCGACCGCACGCAGATCGTGCTGTCGGACATCAGCAAGCTGCTCGACCGCAACCGGATCTTCCGCGACCGGATGGACGGCATCGGGATCATCACCAGGGAAGACGCGATCTCCTACGGGATCACCGGCCCGGTCGGCCGCTCGACGGGGCTCGCCTACGACGTCCGCAAGGACCACCCCTATCTCGTCTACGACCGCTTCGACTTCGACGTGCCGATCGGCTCGACGGGCGACAACTTCGACCGGTACGCCGTCCGCGTCGAGGAGATCCACCAGTCGATCCGGATCCTCGACCAGGCGTTGAAGCAGATCCCGCCGGGGCCCTTCATGCACGGCGATCCGCGCATCGCGCTGCCGCCCAAGACCGAGGTCTACAACTCGATCGAGGGGATGATCGCCCACTTCAAGATCATCATGGACGGCATCCACGTCCCCTCGGGCGAGGTGTACTCGTTCACCGAGGCGGGGAACGGCGAGCTCGGGTTCTACATCGTGTCCGACGGGACCGGGCGTCCCTGGAAGTGCCGCGTGCGCCCCCCCTGTTTTCCGGCCACCGCCGTCCTGACCAAGGTGCTGCCCGGGCTCTTCATCGCCGACGTCGTTCCGACCTTCGGCATGATCAACATGATCGGCGGCGAATGCGACCGATGAGGCAAGGCCGATGACGACCACACACCGCCCGAGATCGTCTCCGTGATCATCGACGGCAAGACGCTGCAGATCCCCAAGGGGACGATGCTGATCGAGGCCTGCAACCAGAACGGCGCCGACGTCCCGTTCTTCTGTTACCACCCGGGCCTCACCTCGCCGGCGGTCTGCCGCCAGTGCCTGGTCGACGTCAAGGGTCAGCCGAAGCCGGTCCCCTCCTGCTACACGCCGGTGGCCGACAAGATGGAGGTGATGACCCGCTCGCCGCGCGCGCTTGGACGTACGCCGGCAGATGCTGGAGTTCACCCTCGTCAACCACCCGATCGACTGCCCGATCTGCGACAAGGCCGGCGAGTGCATGCTGCAGAAGCAGTACTTCGACTGGGACGCCAAGCTGGCGCGCAACGACGGCATCAAGGTCCACAAGGAGAAGGTCGTCGACCTCGGTCCGACCATCGTCCTCGATCAGGAGCGCTGCATCCTCTGCACGCGCTGCATCCGCGTCTGCGACGAGGTGGCCCACAACCACCAACTGGAGATGGCGGCGCGCGGGGATCACGAAGTGCTGACCACGGCGCCCGGCCACAAGCTCGACAACCCCTACTCGCTCAACACCGTCGACGTCTGCCCGGTCGGCGCGCTGACCTCCAAGGACTTCCGGTTCTCGATGCGCGTCTGGGAGCTCTACACGACGCCCTCGATCTGCCCGGGCTGCGCCACCGGCTGCAACGTCGAGGTCCACCACTCGCGCGGCAAGATCCACCGCCTGGTCCCGCGCGAGAACCAGGCCGTCAACAAGCACTGGATGTGCGACGAGGGGCGCCTCACCTACAAGCGTGTCCATGCGCAGCGGCTGGCGGCGCCGGTCTCGAACGGCATCCCGGTCGAGTGGGACAGGGCGCTCGACGACGCCGGACGCCTCTTGCGCGCGGCGCTCGACGCCAACCCGGCCGAGGTCGGCGTGGTGATGAACGCGCAGTCGACCAACGAAGATCTCTACGCGCTGGCCCGCCTGACCTTCGATCACCTGGGGCTCGGCAAGGCCTATCTGGCCGGCCTCGATCAGGGCTGGAGCGACGACATCCTGGTCAGCGCCGACAAGAACCCCAACACCGCCGGCGCGATGGCCATCGGCGCGGGGCGCCTGCGCTCGCTGCTCGATCTCGCCAACGATCTCAAGTCCGGCGCGGTGACGACGCTGCTGGTGGTCGGCACGCACGGCGTGGTGGCCCCCGACGCGGCTCCAACAGCGCTGCCGCTCGACAAGCTGAAGACGCTGGTGGTGATCGGCACGCACCGCGACGCGGTCGCCGCCGCCGCGCAGGTGGCGCTGCCGCTCACCGAGTGGGCCGAGAGCGACGGGACGTTCACCAATCGGTTGGGAATGGTGCAGCGCGTGCGCGCCGCAGTCCCCGCGGCCGGCGACTCACTGCCGGGCTGGGACATCCTCTCGCACCTGGCGCGCAAGCTGGGCGCCACCATGGACTTCACCGAGGCCAAGACGGTCTTCGCCGAGGCCAAGACCAAGTTGCCGTTCATGAAGGACGCGGACTGGGGACGCGCCTACCTGCCCGTTCAGCTCCGCTTCGCCGGATCTCGAGGCTGACGCGATGGAATACGGTTCACTCGGCTTCAACGTCGTCGCGGCGGTCATCAAGATCGCCTTCATGATCATGGGCTTCCTGATGCCCGTGGCGTCGATCCTCACCTGGCTGGAGCGGCGGCAGTCGTCGATGATGCAGGATCGCCTGGGACCCAATCGCGCCAACATCCCGCTGCCCTGGCACTGGCGCGGCAAACGGGCGAACTGGCGCATGTGGGGCATCACCCACTTCATGGCCGACGCGCTCAAGTTCATGGGCAAGGAGGACTACGTCCCCGGCAAGGCCCACAAGTTCCTCTTCATGTGGGCGCCGATCATGGCGATGGCGCCGGCGCTGATCGTCGCGGCCATCATCCCGTTCGGGCCGCACCTCTGCTGGGGTGAGCTCCTTCAGGCGAACCCCGTCTGCAGCCAGCCAGTCGGGCTGCAGATCGCGCGCCTGGATATCGGCATCCTGTTCTACTTCGCCATCTCGTCGCTGGCGGTCTACGGCGCCACGCTGGCTGGGTGGGCCTCGCACAACAAGTGGGCGATGATGGGCGGCCTGCGCGCCACCTCGCAGATGATGTCCTACGAGGTCACGATGGGGATGGCGGTGCTGGGCTCCTTCCTCGTCTACGGGACGCTCGAGCCCGGCGCGATCGCCGATCTGCAGACGCACTTCATCAGCTTCGGCCACTACGCGTCGAGCTGGGGAATCTTCACCCAACCGATCGGCTTCATCCTCTTCCTGACCGCGGCCATCGCCGAGACCAAACGGACGCCGTTCGACATCCCCGAGGGTGAGCCGGAGATCATCGGCTACTTCGTCGAGTACTCCGGGCTGCGCTTCGGCCTTTTTTTCCTGGGAGAGTTCCTGGAGATCGTCACCTCCAGCGCCATCATGATCACGCTCTTCTTCGGCGGCTGGCACATGGGGAGCACGATCGACAGCTTCCTGATCCAGCACCTGCCGAACGTGGCCTTCGTCGGAGTGATGGCCACCTGCTGGCTGGTGAAGGTCTTCGCCTTCTGCGCCTTCCAGCTGTTGATTCGCTGGTCGCTCCCGCGCTTCCGTTCGGATCAGCTGATGCGGCTCGGATGGCAGCGCCTGCTGCCGATCTCGATCGCCAACGTGGTGGCGACCGCGCTCATGATTCTCTGGGCGCAGACCTGGACCTAAGGAGAACCGATGGCCGTTGGAGTCAAAGTCGTCAACCGCCCCGGGAGCCTGGCGCAGCAGGCCTACCTGCCGGCGATCGCCGAGGGCCTCGGCGTCACCTTCCGTCACTTCGTGAAGAACTTCTTCGGCAACGTGACCGGTCACCGCAAGCAGACCGACATCGCGACGATCGAGTACCCCGAAGAAAAGATGAAGTACCCCGAGCGGCACCGGGGCCTGCACCGTCTGATGTTGCGCGAGGACGGTGACGTCCGCTGCGTCGCCTGCATGATGTGCCCGACCGTCTGCCCCGCCCACTGCATCACCATCGTCCCGGAAGAGGCGCCTGACGGCCGGATCGAGAAGCGCCCCAAGATCTTCGAGATCGACGAGCTGCGCTGCGTGGTCTGTGGCCTCTGCGCCGAGGCCTGCCCCTGCGACGCCATTCGCATGGACACGCTCGACCACGCCAAGCCGACCTATCGCAGAACCGACGCCATCCTCGACAAGGAAGAGCTGATGTCGCGCGGAACCGTCTCGACGGCGGTTCAGGGCGGCGTGGGCGCCTTCTGGCGCGAGAAGGTCGCCAGCGCGCCGCAGACGCCTCCGACCGGCGACGTCTTCCCCGCCGGCCCGCCCCGCGGCCCGGTTACCTAGCTCGTTTCCCGGTCTAGACGCCGAAGTCGGCCAGCACGTCGGCGACGTCGTCGTCCGACGCGCGCGGCGTGGTAGAGCACGCTCGACGAGATGGCGATGAAGGTCTGCTCGAGCGGATTCAGATCGTGCACGCGGCTGACGGTGCGGGACCTGCCTCGCGTGAGGAGCGCGCTCACGCCTTGCGCCAGGAGGTGCAGCGGCAGATACAGCGGGCCGAGCAGGTCGTGCTGGCGCGTGTGGGCGAGCTCGTGCGCCAGCGTGAGGCGCGCGGCGGTCGTCGGCCCGTCGACGACGCCGGGGCGATGGAGGATCGCGTGGCCGATGGTCACGGCGCCCACCCAGTCGAGACCCAGGCCGGCGCGAATCGGGTAGAGCCACCCGACCGCGGCCGGTCCGCCCACCCGCCGCGGCATCCGGCCGCCGCTGGCGAGGAGACCCGCCAGGTGACCGAGCAGGTTCGTCGGCAGTGTCCAGAGCGCGCGCGCCGCGCGCACGAGCGGCGCGTGGCGGCGCGGGCGCGGCCGGCGCAGATGACCGACGAGCATTCCGATCTCAGTGCGGGCGAGCGGTCGTCAGTTGTAGGTCGCCGAGAAGAGAATCGAGAGCCCGCTCGCCGACCAGGTCAGGCCGGGAACGTTCTTGTCCTTGAGCGACGCGGCCATCAGCTCGCCGGCGATGCCGAGCCCCCAGTCGCGCGAGACCCACCACTCCTTGCCGACCATGAACTCGAACGCGGCTGCCCGACTTCGCCGAGTCGACCTTGAACCCGCCGCCGTCGTTGGCGGTGAAGCCCGCCAGGCCGAACGTCGCCGACAGGTAGAGGTTGCACCGCTCGAAGTAGTACGCGAGCCCGGGACCGAAGGCACCGACGCCGATCTCGCCGAGGTCGCTGGTCATGCTGGTGCCCGCCACCTGCTTGTCGGGATTGCCGGTGTCCGTCCCGAAGAACGCGCCGTAGAGGACCAGGTTGTGCGCGATGACGCCGCCGATGGCGACGCCCGAAGAGATTCCCCCGCCGACGTAGTTCGTTTTCACGCCCGCCTGCTTCGACGAGAACCCGGTGGCGCTGATCCCGACGTGCACCTGCATGAAGAATCCGTCGTGCGTGTGGAACCCCTCCATCGACTCCGGAGGCGCCATCGGATAAGCGACCGGCGGCGGCGGTAGCCGTAAGGCATCGGACGATAGCGGTGGTGATAGTAGTAGTAGGGCGCCGGTGCCGTGGGCCGTACGCGGGTGGGCCGTATCCATAACCGGGTGAACCGGAGGCGGCTCGACCGGCGGCGGAGGTTGAGGCGCGGGCGCTGCCTCGGGCGGAGCGGCCTGTGCAGGCGCAGCGGCCGGCGGTGGAGCAGCAACCGGCGGCACGAGGTGCGATCTGGGCGCGCGCGGCAGGGGCAGAGCAACAAGCAAGCCGAGGACGGCGATGAGGGGGCGATTTATTTTCATCGGGCGTCGATTTTCCGTCTGCACCTCAACGTTGTCCATCTCGCGTCGCGGCGGGTCTTTGTTGCTTTCGCCCGAGCGCAATCGCGCTTGACCCCTGCGATCCGAACGACCATGCTGATTGAGAACCTTCTGCGCGGTACGACACGAAGAGAGATTCTTTTCCCTACAAGAACGCACTAGGGAGCCGCCACTGACCGATGGATGTGCACGCCCGCCAGTCGGGAAGCCCGATGCGGTCAATCCAGTGGCTCCCCCCTTACGAAAGTAGGGGCCAAGAATTCTTTTCGACCGGCCGAGGCGGGGGTTCGCATGGGCGGGAGGAGCTCTAAAGGCTCCTCCCGCCGACTCTCTGCCCCATGTGAAATTCCCGGGCGCTCGCCACAGTGAGCCAAACGAGGTGGCGTCGAACACTTCGGCTGTATGCGCCACAGCCAGCTGTTCGTTCGGTCCGCGTCGAGTCTGCTCCGGGCCCTGATTTTTGCGGTCGCTGCGATTGGCTGCGCCCAGCCTTCCGGCTCGACTGACGGAACAGGAGGCGCGGTCGGCTCGGGTGGCGCCCCCTCCGGCACCGGTGGCTCGACGACAGGGAGCACCGGCGGAAGCTCGGGCGGCATCGGGCGGCAACGGACTCGGGACGGAATCGACCGGAGGCACGCCGGCACCGGCGGTAGCGCGCCTGGAACTGGCGGGGCGTCCACTGGCACCGGCGGCTCGCCGGCCGGCACGGGCGGCGCCGCGGGCAAAACAGGCGCGACCGGCGGCTCCATCGGAACCGGCGGCGCAGCGGGCAAAGCGGGCGCAACCGGTGGCAGCACGGGCACCGGCGGCTCGACGGGCAGCGGCGGCTCGACGGGCACCGGCGGCGCGGCCGGCGCCAAGGGAACCGGGGGTGCCAGCAGCGGCGGCACCACCGGCACAGGGGGGAGCTCCGGTGCCGCAGGCGCATTCGTTCCGCCCTGGGCCTGCGTGGTCCCGACCTGGCCGACGCCGACGGGGACGCCGGTGTCGATCTCGTCGACGAAGGAGATCAGCGGAACCTACGACGGGAAGATGGCGCTCCACGACGGCAGCGGCAGCGGCGACTTCGCGGTCGACTGCAACGCCGCCGGCACGAAGAACCAGGGGACCACCAAACCGCTCTTCGAGCTCGACGACGGCGCCACGATTCAAAACGTCATCATCGATCACCACGCCGCCGACGGGATCCACTGCAAGGGGACCTGCACGATCAAGAACGTCTGGTTCAACTACGTCTGCGACGACGCCGTGACGGCGGAGACCGGCTCCTCGGGGACGGTGACCATCAGCGGCGGCGGCGCGCAGGGGGCGCACGACAAGCTGTTTCAGGACAACAGCCACGGCAAGTTCGTGATCCAGAACTTCTACGGCCACCGCCTCGGCAAGATGTACCGCGCCTGCGGCGTCGGCAGCGGCTGCAGCGGGACCAAGGGGAACGTCTCCATCAGCAACAGCTACGCGATCGGCGTCGACGAGGTCGTCGGCGTCACCAGCGGGCGCGACACGGTCAGCATCTCCAAGCTCTGCATCTACCAGACGCCGACCGTCTGCCAGCCCTACGACTCGAGCGACAACGCGCTCGCCACCGACGGCGTCGACAGCACGACCTGCAAGTACGCCTGGTCCGACGTCCAGGTGATGCTGAGCGACTCGACCGACATCGGGTTCACGACGGCCAGCGCCTGCCCCAACTATCTGAAGGCGATGAGCTCGACGGCGGCCGGGACTTCCTGCATCTCCGCGCTGCCCGCCTGCGTGAAGCCGTGCGCGGTGGGCGACTACGGCATCAAGCAATGCAACTGCTCGGGCACCGGCGCCTACAGCTGCGGCGCGCTGCGACGGCCCGTCGCAAGAGCCAGCCAAGTCGGGCCTCGATCCTTCCAAGGCGACCTCGGCACCCGCCTGCACCGGGTCGAAGGGGGACGCCTGCAGCACCGAATGGAACTGGTGCATCAGCGGGTCGCAGGACTGCGTCTGCGTCTTCAAGCCCGGCACGCTCCAGACGGCGGACACCGTCTGGGACTGCGCCAACCCCTGGTTCTAAGCCCCTCGAGCTCTCGGAGGACCTTCATGATCAAGCAGCATGCACTCTGGACTGCGGTTGGGATCTGGCTGGCGATCGGCGCGGGTTGTGCCACGCCCAGCAGCGACGGCAGCGGCGCGGGCGGCGACGGGCAAGGCGGGGCCAGCAGCGCGACGGGCGGCTCCACGGGGAGCGGCGGTGGTCTCGGCACGGGAGGCGCCAGCTCGGGAACCGGCGGCAGCTCCGCGACGGGGACCGGGGGGCCTCGACCGGAGCTGGTGGATCGCCGACGACCGGAACCGGTGGCAGCTCCTCGACAGGGACCGGCGGCGCCACGGGAACAGGCGGCAGCATGACCGGCACCGGCGGCATGGGCTTGGCGGGCGCCAGTGGCAAGGGCGGCGCGATCGGCACCGGCGGCACGACGACGGGAACAGGCGGCACGACGACCGCGACCGGCGGCGCGGGCGGCAAAGGGACCGGCGGCTCTGCGACTGGCGGCGGAGCGACCGGAACTGGTGGGACAGGCGGCAAAGGAACCGGCGGCACGGGGACCGGCGGCAGCGCGACCGGCGGGGCGGCCGGCGCGAGCGGCCCGTGTGACGTCTGGGTCGCCACCAGCGGCAACGACGCCAACCCGGGGACCGCGGCACTGCCAGTGGCCACTCCACAGGCCGGCTACGAGCTTCTCTGCCCCGGCGTCACGGGCGCGGCGAACGGCGATCCCTGCTCGGGATCGCTGAAGACGATGTGCCTCAAGGCCGGGACCTACAAGCTCGCCACGCGCATCGAGTTCAAGAAGACGCGGATGGGGACCGCCAGCCGGGTGATCACGATGATGGCCGACCCGGCCGCGACGACCAAGCCGATCCTCGACTTCTCGTCGCAGCCGCGCCTCGCCTGCGGCGGTCGAGCCGAGGACCGACAAGAACCAGTACGGGATCGACATCGGCGCCGACTACTACAAGGTCCAGGGGCTGGAGATCACCGGCGCGAACGATTCGGGGATCCTGATCCAGGGGGCCCACGACACGGTTCAGAACTGCGACGTGCACGACTCGGCCGACACCGGGATCTTGATCAGCTCCAGCTCCGGCTACACCGGGAGCGGCACCTACGAGACGATCCTCGACTGCGATTCGCACCACAACGACGACACGCAGTGCGACGGCTCCAACGCCGACGGCTTCGGGGCCAAGAAGGGGAGCGGCGCCGGCAACGTCTTCGACGGCTGCCGCTCGTGGGACAACTCCGACGACGGATTCGACTTCTTCGCCTGGACGACGTCGTCACGGTCAAGAGCTCGTGGGCCTTCGGGGAGGGGGGCTCCACCGCCGGAACGGGCAGCAACGGCAACGGCTTCAAGATGGGCGGCGACAAGGTCTCGGCGGCGCACGTCATGTCGAGCTGCTTCGCCTTCGACAACAACGAGACCGCCGGCGGCTCACACGTCTCCGACTGGGGCTTCACCAACAACAGCAACCCGGCGACCATCAAGTGCACCGGCTGCGGCGCCTGGAACAACAAAGGGGGGAGCTTCCAGGGGATCTCCCACAGCGGGGACGTCACCGCCAGCACCACCACCGCCAAGGCGAGCGCCGCCAAGCGCAACGCCGACGGCAGCCTCCCCGACATCACCAAGCTCTGATCTCCGCGCCCCGCGGAGCGGAAGAGGGTTTCTCTTTCGGCGCGGGTGGCGGCGGGTTTCGTGGCGCCTCCATTTGATTCGGCGGATGTCTGATGTGACGCCATTCTGGACTCGAACGGACGGAGGCGACCGCGAGTACGGGCCCGCAGGATGTGACGAATGATCAGAGGGAGGGACAGGGAGACGGGGCCGCGATCTCCTTAGGGCGTGATCGTGATCGAGCGCGACGCCGTCACCGAGAAGGTGCCGCTCGCGTCGGAGGCCCGGCTTCCGGTGGCCGCAAGCGCGATCGTATAAGTGCCGGGGGAGAACGCCGCCCCCTCACGGTTGCCGGTGTCGGACGGGCCGTTCCAGTTGCGTCCGTCCCAGGGGATCTGCCGGGTGTGGCTACCGACGACGGTGGTGGTGACGGTCGACTGAGGCGCGCACAAGCCGGTGTCACAGAGACAGTAGTTCTGCCCCGCACCCGAGATCCGGTAGCCGACGATGAGGCCCGCGTCATCCGGCTGCGCGCAGCCGCCCGCATCGCCCGCGCTCGGGCTCAGGCCCGTAACGGCCGCGGTGATCACCTCGTCGTAGACGATCTCGATCCCGGCTGCGACCTCGGCCGCCGTGTACGAGCAGGGCTGATCCGGAAAAGCCAGCTGGACGCCCGGCAGATTCGACGAAGTCCCTCCGTTGCAACTTCCGCCGTCGGGGGGTGGCGGGACGGCATTCAAGCAGAGCTTGCCGCTCCCCTGCGCGAAACAGCTCTCGAAGGAAACCTGGCAACAACCACTCGCGGCGCAGGAGGCACCCGAGGCAGCGCATGCCCAGCCGGCATCGTGCCCCGGGTTCGAGCTGCTCGGAAGAGAGGCCCCGCAACCGAAGCCGGCGACCAGGAAGAACCCGAATCCGAGACGGCGCCCCAAGGAGACCATGCCGACGCAGGATACAAGAATCGAACCAGCCACGAGCTCGCGGCGAATGGGGCGGGTTGCCCTCCGTGGCGTCAGTTTCCTGAGGCTGCCCGTGGCGGCGCGATCCCGTAGATCGCGTCGGGGGAGGGACAGCTTTGCTGGCCCGAGCCCATCGCGGGGGCGCGGGACCCTTGTATCTCACAGGGTCCCGAACTAATACGAGAAGCGGCGGACGCTGACGTTCATGACCAGGCCGAGCGCGGCGGCGATGGTCAGGATGCTGGAGCCGCCGTAGCTGACGAGGGGCAGCGTCACGCCGACCACCGGGAGCAGGCCGCTCACCATGCCGACGTTGATGAAGACGTGCCAGAACAGCATGGCGGCCACGCCGACGCAGACGGTGGCGCCGAAGCGGTCGCGCGCGTCGCCGGCGATCTTGATGATCCAAAGGACGAGCACCAGGTACGCCGTGAGCAGCACGAAGCAGCCGAGGAAGCCCCACTCCTCCGCCCACACCGCGAACGGAAAGTCGGTCCAGAGCGCCGGGAAGTGCCGCAGCCGGATCTGCGTGCCGTGCATGAACCCCTTGCCGAGGAAGCGTCCCGAGCCGATGGCGTTCAGCGCCTGGCGCGTCTGGTAGGCGCTGTCGGAGGTCGGGTTGAAGAACGCCTCCACGCGCTTGCGCTGATACTCGTGCAGGAGGTGCTGGTAGATCGGGAACGCGGCCAGCGTGGCGAACCCGACGATCGCCCCCAGCGTGCGCAGCTTGAGCCGCGCGGTCAGCATGATGGTGAAGAAAATCAAGAGGAGCAGGAACGCCGTGCCGAAGTCCGGCTGCTTGGCGATCATCCAGGCCGGGGCGCTGACGATGACGACGGGGATCGCCAGGTGCCGCCAGGTCCGCCCTTCGAGCGCCGGTGAGTCGTTCAGATACTTCCCGAGCGCGATGGCGGTGAGGAGCTGCATGAGCTCCGACGGCTGGACGTGGAACGGCCCCATGTCGAACCAGCGCCGGCCGCCGCCGACCATCTTTCCGAAGAGGAGCACGCCGAGCAGCAGCGCGACGCCGACGCCGTGAAGCAGGTAGGCGTAGCGGCTGATGGTCCGGTAGTCGAGCGTGGCGACCGCCAGAAAGACCGCCACCCCCAACCCCAGCCAGGAGATCTGCTGCGAGAAGAGGTTCGACTGGCGGTCATGCACCGCGCTCCAGAGATTGATGAGGCCGAGCGTGGTCACCACCGCCGCCGCCAGCGTCAGCGTCCAGTCGAACCGAAACCGCAGCCGGCGCCAGCCGACCCCACGCGTCTGCATCATGGCGCCGGCGCCTCCTCGGCGGCGGGCTCCGGCGCCTCGACGAGGTTCTTGTGGCGGCGCGGCAGGCCGACGTGCGGCGCCTCGCGATCGGCGGGCGCGATCGTCTCGAAGTACTTGTCGATGATCTCCATGGCCACGGGCGCGGCGACGTCGCCGCCGTGGCCGCCGTGCTCGACCAGCACCGCCACCGCGATCCGCGGCCGCCCGGCCGGCGCGAAGCCGACGAACCAGGCGTGGTCGCCCGCCTCGTATCCGCCGAGCTCGGTGTGGCGGCCGTGCACCTGCGCCGTGCCGGTCTTGCCCGCCACCTCGATCTCTTTCGAGCGGTTCTTGTAGGCCGTCCCCTTGCTCTCATTGACCACGCCGACGAGGGCCTGGCGGACGATCGCCAACGTCTCGGGCGCCACCGAGATCTCGCGCCGGACGCGCGGCGCGAACTCTTCCAGCGTCTGCCCGTCGGGCGACTCGACCCGCTCCACGATCTGCGGCAGCCAGAGCTTGCCGCCGTTGGCGATCGCCGCGTACATCAGCGCCATCTGCAGCAGCGTCACGCGCGTCGATCCCTGGCCGATGACGGCGTTCAGCGACTGCCCGATCTGGAACCCCTCGGCCTTGGGGTTCTGGCGCTTCTGCTCGCGGTACCACTCTTCTGTCGGCAGAAAGCCGCCGTCCTCGCCGTTGAGGCCGAGCCCGGTCGGCGCGCCGAGGCCCAGATCGGCGCCGAACTTGGCCAGCCGGTCCATCATCCCGGGGCGCGCCCCCAGCTCGTAGAAGTAGACGTTGCAGCTCTGGACGATGGCGTCGTAGAGGCTGACCACCCCGTGCGTCTTGGTGCACTTGAAGCGGCGGCGCGCGATCTCGAACGAGCCGTGGCACTTGGTCTTGTCGTCGGGCGTGATCAGCCGATCCTCGAGCGCTGAGATGGCCGAGACCGGCTTGAAGGTCGAGCCCGGGTAGTAGGTCTCAGCCAGCGTCTTGTCGTGCAGCGGATGGTAGCGATCGGCCAAGAGGCGCTGCTCAGCCTCGAGCGTCAGGTGCCCCGACATCTCGTTGGGGTCGAAGCTCGGCTTGGAGGCCATCGCCAGGATCCGGCCGCTGTTCACGTCGAGCGCCACCACGCCCGCCGCCGAAGCGTTGCGCAGCGCCCGCTCGGCGAACCGCTGCAGGTCAGCGTCGATGGTGAGCACGACGTTGTTCCCTGCCACGGCCGGCTGCACCGCCGGCCCCTCGATGACGTCGTGGATGTCGGTCTTGGGCATCCCGCGCCGGTCGACCACGATCTTCTGGAAGCCGGAGCGCCCACGCAGGTAGCCGTCCCACTGCCGCTCGATCCCGGTCCGGCCGATGAGGTCGCCCGCCCGGTACCCCTCGTCCTTCTTGGCGCGCAGCTCGTCGGCGGAGATCTCGTTCATGTAGCCGACGACGTGCGCGCCGAGCGCCCCCATCGGGTACGACC
Source organism: uncultured Pseudomonadota bacterium (assembly GCA_963819375.1). Classification (GTDB taxonomy): domain Bacteria; phylum Myxococcota_A; class Polyangia; order Fen-1088; family Fen-1088; genus JADGRB01. The sequence goes on from CAWFVU010000007.1 coordinate 88,773, forward strand.
GGCGCGGCCCCGAAGTGATCTTGACGCCGGGGAGATCGACCCCGGTCTCGATCGCCGCCATCGCTTCGCGCGAGATGTCCTCGGCCAGCAGCACGGGCCGGCCACCGGCCGCGTCGGCGCCACCGTTCTGAACGCGCTCCCAGACGTCAATCGACTCGTCGCCGTTCATGCCGAGGAGGGCCCGCAGGCGCGCGAACCCCTCGGCGGTGAGCAGCCGCGGCGTCACGTAGACGTTGTAGGACGGCCGCACCGTGGCCAGCACCTTCCCCTTGCGGTCGCGAATCTGTCCGCGCACCGCGGGCAGAAGATCGGTGTGCACGATGCTGTCGGAGGTGACCCGGAAGAACGTGTCCCCCTGGATGACCTGGAGGTAGAAGAGCCGGCCCGCGATGGTCAGAAAGGCGATCATCGCCACCAGCGCGAAGTAGCGGGAGCGCCGTCGGATCTCCGGAAGCTCGGCGTCTTGTCCTGCGATTTCCATGGGGCTTACGGGCTGCTGGGGGCAGCTTTTACCTGCGACCCACGGGGTCGGCGAAGCTGTGGGGGCCGCGCGCCAGGCCGACGCGCGAGCGGGCGCTGTCGACCTTGCCGTCGATGCGGCGGAAGAGGCCCAGCACGAGCGGGGCGACGATGCCGGTCAGGAGCGCCTCGATCGGCGCCTGGCGCAGGCCCCCGTAGCCCCCTTCCGGCGCCACCTGCGCGCGCACGATGACGATGAGCGCCGAGGCGAGGAGGCTGGCCACGAACGCGGTCGCCGCCGACAGCACGATCCCCTGGACCGCCAGCCGCGTGGAGAGGCCGCGCGCGAACAGCGCCATCAGCACGAACACGAAGGCATGCACGCCCTGCGGGGCCCCCGACACCAGATCGAACAGGTAGCCGGTGGCGAACGACACCACTGCCGCCGAGGAGATCGTCCACTTGGACGAGAAGCCGACGTGCAGCACGACCAACAGACCCAGGCTGGGCGTCACCATGTGCACCGGCGCCAGCTCCAGCACCGTCGACTGCAGGATCAGCAGCAGGTAGGCGACGAAAAGGGTGACGGCGGATCTCATCGTTGTCTCACCTCGGGGCCCTCATCTGTAGACCATCGGTCCGCGCGCCGGCAGGCGACGGGCGGCAGGATCGGTGTCCGGCGCCGGCGGCGGCGCCACCACGACCAGCACCTCTGAAAGCCGAGCGAAGTCGACGTCCGGCGTGACCTCCACGTCCTGGTAGAGACCGACGGCGCCGGGGATGACGCGCGTGATGTGGCCGACGGCGAGGTTGCGCGGGAAGGCGCTGCCGAGGCCGCTGGTCACGACCGCGTCCCCCTCCTTGGCCGGCTCGCCACGCGCCAGGTACTCGATGTTGCAGCGGTAGCCGTTCTCGGCCGCCTTGCCGCGGAGGATGCCGCGCCCACCGGTGCGCGGGATGACCACGTCGATCGCCGAGCGCGGATCGACCAGCAGAAGAATGTCGGAGCTCTTGCCGGAGACGCGGTTCACGCGGCCGACCACTCCGTCGGGGGTCAGCACCGGCATCCCGTGGCGCACGGCCCCCTCGCCATGGTCGATGTCGACGCGCGCGACGCGGAAGTAGGGCGAGGCGTCGACAGCGATCACGCGCGCGGCGATCGTCTCGGCGGGCGTCACGTCGCGCAGGCCGAGGAGGCGCTGGTAGCGCCCGCTCTCCTCGGCCAGGCGTCGCATCTCGGTCAGCTCGGCGCGCAGCTTCTGGTTCTCGCGCGTGAGCGCCTCGTTCTCGCCACGCACGTGCGTCAGCTCGACGTAGTGCCCCGCCACGTTGGTGATGGCGCGCGCGATGAACGACATCGCCGACTGCGCGGGAACGACCATCCGCAGGATGCCGCGATCGAGCGCCGACATATCGCCCGGGTTCTTGGCGCTCATCCGCAGCGCGATGATCGCGATGAGGAGCGTCACCGCCACGACGACGGCTTCGCGCAAGCGCTTACCCGGACCCATGCGCCCCTATTGTGGCCGGCTCAAGCGGGAAAATGCCACTTCTACTGCAATGCGACTTCACGCAGCAGGGCGAGCTCGTCCAGCGCGCGGCCGGTCCCGAGCACGACCGCGCACTCGGGGGAGTCGGAGACCATGACCGGCAGGCCGGTCTCCTCCCGGAGCAGCACGTCCAGGCTGCGCAGCTGCGCGCCGCCGCCCGTCAGGACGATGCCGCGGTCGACGATGTCCGCCGCCAGCTCGGGCGGCGTCCGCTCGAGCACCGAGCGCACGGAGTCGACGATCTGGTTGACCGGCTCGGCCAGCGCCTCGCGCACCTCGTCGCTGTTCATGACCAGCGTCTTGGGGACGCCGGCCACGAGGTCGCGCCCCTTGATCTCCATGGTCAGGACCTCGTCGGTCGCGTAGGCGTTGCCGATGGTCTTCTTGATGATCTCGGCCGTGCGCTCGCCGACCAGCAGGTTGTACTTGCGCTTGATGTAGGCGACGATCGCCTCGTCCATCTTGTCGCCCGCCACGCGGATCGACTTGGCGACCACGATGCCGGCCAGCGAGATGACGGCCACCTCGGTGGTGCCGCCGCCGATGTCGACGATCATGTTCCCCGACGGCTCGGTCACCGGCAGCCCGGCGCCGATCGCGGCGGCCATCGGCTCTTCGATCAAGTAGACCTCGCGCGCGCCGGCCGCCAGCGCCGAGTCGCGCACGGCCCGCTTCTCGACCTCGGTGATTCCGGACGGCACCCCGATGATGATGCGCGGCTTCACCAGCGTCCGGCGGTTGTGGACCTTGGTGATGAAGTAACGCAGCATCGCCTCGGTCACCTCGAAGTCGGCGATGACGCCGTCCTTCATCGGGCGGACGGCGACGATGTTGCCGGGCGTTCGCCCCAGCATCTCCTTCGCCTCCTTGCCGACGGCGAGGACCTTCTTGGTCCCGTTGCCGGAGCGCTGAACCGCGACCACCGACGGTTCGTTGGAGACGATCCCCTTGCCGCGGACGAAGGTCAGCGTGTTCGCCGTGCCCAAGTCGATGGCGAGGTCGTTGGAGAAGAGCCCGTAGACCCAGTCGAGCAGCATGGATTTTGGCCCCGCGCGCCGCCCCGAATCGAAAATGACCGCCGCGTCGACGAGACAGAAGTTTCTAGCACACGGCGGAGCACTCCGATAGGGCGGGCGCGTCGATGATTGAGTGATCCCGCGGCGAGGGACCTCAGTTTCAGTAACCTTCCGGGTATCGCGCTCGGCGTCGACCGCGGGGGCTGAGAGCCGCGAGACTCTTCCTCGTCCGTCCTGTGTGCGCCGCGCAGGCGAAACCGAGCTTTCGCGCGGAATGGCCGTCGCCGGGGGGTTCGGGGCGCCTGCCAGGGTTCCCGTTTACAAACAGACGTTTGTGGTAGATTCCGCCCGCCATGCTCGAGCAAATGCGGAAATCTTCGCAGTCGGTGCTCATCTACGCGCTGTTTCTGTTTCTGATCGCGATCTTCGTCATCAGCTTCGGACCTCAGTCGCGAGGGACATCCTGCGATCAGGTCATGAACGGGGACGATCACTACGCGGCGCAGGTGGCCGGCGGGACGATCACCCAGAACAGCTTCCGCTACGGCTTCATGCTGGCGGGCGGCGGACAGATCCCGGCGCCCATGGCCAAGCGCGATCGACTCAAAGAGATCGTCATGGACAAGCTCATCGAGCGCGAGCTCCTGGCGGCGGAGGCCGACCGGCTGGGCTACGTGGTGACCGACGAAGAGGTCGAGGATCAGATCGCCGAATCCAAGATCATCGGGCTCGGAGCGGTCCACACGGTCCCCCGGCTGCAGAAGGACGGCAAGTTCAACTACGACTCGTTCAAGACGTTCATCCAGTTCGACCTCGGCCAGACGCCCAAGAGCTTCGTCGCCGAGCAGAAGAAGGAGCTCCTCGCCTTGCGCCTGCGCGACCTCATGCGGGCCGGCGTCTCCGTCTCGACCGACGAGGTGAAGGCCGACTTCGTGCGCCGCGGCCGCCAGGTGAACCTCGAGTACCTGCGCTTCGCCGGCACCCGCTACAAGAACGACGTCGTCGTGACCGACGCCGAGATCGCCGACTACGCCGCCAAGAACGAGGCCAAGCTGAAGGAGCTCTACGAGCAGAAGCGCTTCGTCTACGAGAAGGTCTCCGACGAGCGGAAGCTGCGCCAGATCCTGGTCAAGGTCCCGCACGACGCGACCGACGCGCAGGACAAGGCGGCGCGCGACAAGGCGAACGCGCTCGGCGACAAGCTCAAGAAGGGGGCCAAGGTCTCCGGCAAGGATGGCGTCACGTTCGCCGAGGTGGCGCGCAGCTCCTCCGACGACGCCGCCAGCAAGGCGCAGGGGGGCGAGCTCGGCTGGCGCGCGCACGGCGCCGCCAACCTGCCTGCGGTCGTCGAGGAGAAGGTCTGGAAGGCGTCGAACGACGCCATCGTCGGCCCGCTGCGCGGCACCGATGGCTACGTCATCACCAAGGTCGAGGGGAAGCGCGACGGGAGCGTGTCGTTCGAGCAGGCCAAGCTGGAGCTGGCGGAGCAGAAGCTGCGCGAGGAGCGCTCCGACGCCAAGGCCAAGGCTGCCGCCGCTGAGGCCGTCGCCAAGCTGCAGGCTGCACCCGCCAATTCGATGAAGGAGCTCTTCCCGACCGCCGCCAACGACAAGGACGAGGCGAACACCACGCCCGATCCGGCCGCCGGGCCGCGCGTCGAGGAGACGGGGCTCTTCTCCCTGCGGGCCTCGCGCGAGGGGGCGATCGTCGAGGGGATCGGCGTCTCCAATCCGCTGGCCAAGGCCGCCTTCGCGCTCACCCCCGCCGCGCCGGCGGCCGGGCCGTTCGAGGTGGGCGGCACCTTCGTCGTCGTGCGGCTCAAAGAGCGCAAGGATCCCGATCTGGCCGAGTTCGAGAAGCGCAAAGTCGAGCTGGCCCGGGAAGCCGAGCTGACGAAGTGGGAGCGGGTCCTCACCGACTGGACGACCGCGCGTTGCCAGGAGGCGAAGCAGGCGAAGCGGATCAGCGTGAACACCGACGTCCTCAAGTACGAGGACAGCGGCGAGCCACCGGCGTACGAGCCCTGCGCCCCTCACCGCCCGTTCGGAGGCTGAGGAGCAGACAATGGCCGACACCACGGCGGCGATGGCCCTCGCCCTGGTGGATGGCCGCGCAGTCCTGACGGTCGCCGCACGCGATCTCGGGCCGGTCCTGGTGGAGCGCCTGGAGGTCGAGTGGCCAGGGACCCGCAGGGCGCTCGCCGTCGCCGAGCTGCGCAACCGTCGCGGCCAGCTGCGCGCGGCCACGCTGGTCATCGATCGGGCGCGGCTGGAGAGCCAGCTCCGCGCCGCCAAGCCGTCGTCCGGTCATCTTTCGGGCCCGCTCTCAGACCACCTCGGCGTCGCTCTCGAGCCCGGGCGGCTGGTGCTCTCCGGGCACGGCAACGGCGCCCCGGCCATCTCCGCGCGCCTCACGCTCGGCGCCGGCGACGGACGCAAGCTGCGCGTCTCTGTCGACAGCGGGGAGGCGCGCCCCGCGGACGTGCGCTCGATGCTGGCGGCGGTGTTCGGCGCGCCGGCCTCCGGAGACGCGACGTTCGAGCTCGATCCGCTGGCCGGAGCGCTCGACGAGATCTTGGTCGCCGACGGATTCCGCCTCCCGGACAGCGGCGCCCTGCGCCTCGGCGTGGTTCGCGTCTCCGCCGGTCGCATCGCCATGCGCTGGAGCTCCGCCGCGGAGCCCGAGGCTGTCGATCTCCCCACCGACGACACCGACGAGGTGACGGCGCTCCGGCGCGCGCTCGATGCGGCATCCCCCGGCCCGGTGCGCGCGGAGGTCGCGCATCTGCTCGCCGCCGCCTACGAGAAGATTGGCCAGGAGGAAGGCGCGCTCGCTGCGCTGCGGATCTGCATCGACAATGCGACGGCCGGACCGCTGGTCGGCACCGCCTGGCGTCGGCTGGTCGAGCTCTTCGCCCGCCACGGCGATCCGCACGCTGCGGCGCGGGCGCTGATCGCCTCGGCGGACGATCCGCGGGTGGGCGCCAGCGAGGTCGAACGGGCCGGAACGCTGGTGGCCGCCGCGGAGATCCTGCGCAAGCGGCTGGGACTGCCCGGCGACGCGGGCATGCTGCTCGAGCGGGCGGTGACCCTCGATCCAACGTCGGCCGAGGCGCTGGAGGCGCTGGAAGCGCTCAGCGTCGACGCGGGAAATCTCGACCGCCTGGCCGAGGTGCTCGAGCGCAAGATCGAGGTGGTGGCCCGGGGCCCGCGCGAGCAGAAGGCGATCCTCGCGCGGCTCGCCGAGCTCTACGCCAAGGAGCTCGCGCGCCCTCCCCTCGCCCGCCAGACCTACGAGCGGCTGCTGAAGATCGATCCCGACAACGCGGCCGCCCTCGAATACCTGACCCAACCGGCCGCTCCCCCGCCGCCGGCCGAGCCCGGCGCGCCCGCGGCGCCGAGACGAACGAAGACGCTTCCCCGCCCGATGCCGGCCGTGACGCTGCCCGCCGACACCACGCCGCACGTCGTCGCGACCGTTCCGGCCGCCGCCACCGGCGACGATTCCGCCCAGCAACAATACTGGCGGTCGGCCGGCGTCGAGTCGGAGCCCGTGCTGCGCGCCAACTCCCTGGTGGCGAAGGCCCGCGTGTCGCTCTCGCGCGCCGAGATCACCGCCGCCACCGACGATCTGGAGCAGGCGCTGGTCGCCGCTCCACAACACCCGGGGGCGCTGGTGCTGCTGGCGGAGATCGGCTACCGCAAGCAGGACTGGCACCGGGCGCGCGAGCTCTACATCGCGCTCGAAATGGCCCCGGACGTCGCCGAGGTGGTTCCGCGCGAGCAGATCGTTCAGCGCCGCGCGGCGCTGGCGCAGCGCCTCGGCGACACCGCCGAGGCGGAGGCGTTCTACCGGGAGCTGGCGATCCTGAACCCGCGGCACGTGGAGGCGCGCCGCGTGCTCGCGGAGCTGGCGCTCGCGCGCGGCGACACCGCCACCGCGGCGCTGAGGCTCGAGGAGCTGCTCCGCCTCTTGCCGGCCGGCGCGTCGGCCGATCTCGGCGATCTGCGCCACAGGCTCGGTGCGATCTACGCCGAGACGGGCGAGTGGAACGGCGCGCGGTATTACCTGGAGCTGGTCGTCGACCAAGATCCCAACCGCCTTGCCGCCCTGGAGCTGCTGCTGCAGACCTACCAGAAGCTGGGCCTTTACCACGAGGCGGCCGAGGCCTGTGGACGGCTGGCGCGCCTCTACCCCGATCGCGCGCACCGCGCCGCCGTCCTCTACCGGCAGGCGGAGCTCCGGCGCAGCGAGCTCCACGACGAGCCCGGCGCCCTCGACGCTTACCTCCGCTCGTCGGACGCCGACCCGCAGTTCGTTCCGTCGCGGCTGCGCCTCATCCATCATTTTTGGGCGGAGGGGGACATCGACGTCGTCGCCGACCTGGCGGGGGATCTGGCCGACGTGCAGCTCTCGGTCGACACCGAGGCCGACCTCGTCGCCCGCCTGGCCATCGCCGTGGCGGGGCCGCGCAGCACGACGCCGGAGCGCTTCTCGCTGGCCGCGCATCCGGGGCTGATCGCGGCGGGGGTGCGGGTGCTCGCGCAGGCCGGCGATCGGGCGGCCGCGCGGGGGGTCGACACGATCGATCCTTTCCTGACTCGCGCCAGGTTCTGGGCCGGCGCCGAGGGGGAGCGCGCGCTCGTCGCTGCGCTCATCGAGCTCGTACTCGCCGATCCGGGGCGCCCGGGTCCGGCCATCGTCCTCGGCGGGCTGGCGGCGCGCACGCGCCGGCTCGCGCTGGCCCGCGCCGCCTATTCGCTCCCGGCCTTCGTCCAACCCGACGGCCTCGGCGCCAAGCTGCTCGAGCTGCTCCCGGCGGCGGAGTCGGTCGACCCGGAGGCGGTCCGCGCCGGCACGCCGGTCGACCACCCGGACGTCGCCGGTCCGGTGCGTCGCGCGCTGTCCCGCCTGGCGCCCGCGCTGCTCGGGCTCGACTTCGATCAACCGGCGCCCAAGCCCCTCGAGGGGAGCGGCCTGCCCCCGGCGCGGGCGATCGAGCTGCGCCGGATCGCCGATCTGCTCGGCGCGCCCGCCTTCGTGGTCGCGCCCGACGCCGAAGGACTTCGGCGAACGCCCTCGCCGCAGGGCGAGCGGCGGCGGCTGCGCCTCATCCCCTCGCAGCCCGCCGGGCTTCTCATCAGCCCGGCCGCCGTCCTGCTCGGACCGCAGGCCTGGTCGTTCGTGGCCGGGCGCGCCATCGAGGCGCTGCGCAGCGGCCTCGTGACGGCGGGGTTGACCGGCGGCGACGGACTGGCGCGCCTGCTCGAGGGGGCCCGGGCGGCGCTGGGCGGCGCCGCCTCGGACGATCTCCGGGCCCGCGCCGTGGCCGACTGGTTGACCCGCCCCGAGGCGACGGTGACGCTCGGATCGCCGGAGGCGCGCGCCGAGCTCTTGGCCGAGGTCGAAGCAGCGCTGACCGACCTGCCCGACTGGAAGACGTTCCGTCGCGGCACGCGCCACACCTGCAACCGGATCGGCCTGCTCGTCTGCGGCAGCCCCGTCGACGCGCTGCTGGTCGTCTCCGAGGGGGAGCTGTTCGGCGACGACGACGAGCCGCCCACCGCCGCCATCCGCGCGGAGTTTCTGCGCGGCGAGTCGGCGCGCGAGCTCGTCACCTTCATGTTCTCGCCCGCCTACGAGACCGCGTCCGCGACGCAATAGGGTCGCCGGAGCGAACTCGGTGCGCGCGTTTCTCTGCTCGGCGGGATCGGAGCCGGCCCTGGCCGAGGAGCTCGCGCGCGCCGGCGCGGTGGCGACTGAGCTTGGGCCCGGCGTCGTCGCCTCCGAGGAGGACGGCCACCGCGATCCGCGCGATCGGTTCGAGCCCGTCGATCCGATTTTCGCGCGGCAGGCGCTGCCGGACGCGCGTCTGGTCGAGGGGGCTTCGGTGCGGGAGCTGGCCGAGGCGATCTTCGCTGTCATCGAAGCGACGATCGATCGCGCGACGGGCCCCTTCGTGATTCACGCGCTGGCGCACGCCGAGCCTCCCCCGGGGCTGGCCAGCCGCGCCACGCTGGTCGGGCGCGAACTGCTGGCGCTGCTGGCCACCCGCAGACGCCGCGCCTTCCGCCGGCATCGCCCGCTCGACGGCACCGCGCTCGATGCGTTCGACGAAAACTGGCTGCTGGTCCAGCTCCTCGCGCTCGGGCGCGAGCGCTTCCTCGTCTCCGCGGCGGCCCCCCGCCCCCTCGCCACGGGCGGGTTCGACCTCGCGCGCTGGCCGGCGGGCGACGCGCCGGTGGCCATCGACCGTGCGCCACCCTCGCGGGCTTACCAGAAGTTGGAAGAGGCCTTTGTCTGGATGGGCACGGCGCCGCGGGCCGGAGAGACCTGCGTCGACCTGGGCGCGGCCCCCGGCGGGTGGACCGCCACGCTGGTCAAGTACGGCGCGCGCGTGCTGGCGGTCGATCGCGCGCCGCTGACGCCCACGCTGGCGCGTCACCGGTTGGTGGCGTCGGTGATCGGAAACGCCTTCACCTACGTGCCCGCGACGCCGGTCGACTGGCTCGTCTGCGACGTCGTTTGCGAACCGCCGCGCAGCCTGGCGCTGTGCGACGCCTGGCTCTCCGGCGGGCTCTGCCAGAACCTGGTGGTGACGGTGAAATTCAAGGGGCGAACGGGCTACGGCGTCCTCGACGAGCTGGCGACGCTCTTCGCTCGCCTAAGGCCGGCCTTCGCGCGCGTCAAGCAGCTCGCGCACAACAAAAACGAAGTCACCGTGATGGTTCAACGTAAGAGGAGGCCTCAAACGGCCCCCCCAAAATAGCGGGCCGCGGCCGGTGGATATACACTGCCGCGAATGGACGACGTGTTGGCGATCATCCTCGGCGGCGGACGCGGCACGCGCCTTTTTCCGCTCACGTTCAAACGCTCGAAGCCGGCGGTTCCAATCGGCGGCAAGTACCGCCTCATCGACATCCCGATCAGCAACTGCCTGAACGCGAACATCCGCAAGATCTTCGTGCTCACGCAGTTCAACTCGGAGAGCCTCAACAAGCACGTCGCCTTGACCTACAAGTTCGACGTCTTCTCCTCGGGCTTCGTCAGCGTGCTGGCGGCCGAGCAGACCGAAGAAGGGGGCAACTGGTTCCAGGGGACCGCCGACGCGGTCCGCCAGAGCCTGCGTCACATGCGACGCACCGAGGGGCGCGACCTCCTGATTCTCTCGGGCGATCAGCTCTACAACATGGACTACCGGGAGATGATCAAGACCCACCGCGAGAGCGGCGCCGACGCCACCGTGGCGGTCATCCCGGTCTCCCCCGAGCAGGCCTCGGCGTTCGGCATCCTCAAGATGGACGCGACCGGGCGCATCGTGCACTTCGACGAAAAGCCGCCCAAGGATCGTCTGCCGGCGCTGCTCTCGGATCTCCCCGGCGGGGCGCAGGGACACCTGGCGTCGATGGGCATCTACCTCTTCAAGCGCGAGGTGCTGGAGCAGGCGCTGGCCAGCCCGCGGCTGGTCGACTTCGGCCGTCACGTCATCCCCGACGCCGTTCCCCGCCAGCGGGTGCAGGCGCACGTCTACCGCGGCTACTGGGAGGACGTGGGGACGATCCAGTCGTACTTCCAGGCCAACCTGGCGCTGTGCGAGGCGATCCCCCCGTTTGATTTCTACGACGAGGATCATCCCGTCTACACGCACCCGCGGTTCCTGCCGGCCTCCAAGGTCGAGCGCTGCAACATCCACAACGCGCTCATCTCCGAGGGGTGCATCATGCACGGTGCCGAGATCGATCGCGCCATCATCGGCATCCGCAGCCGCATCGGAGCCGAGTCCCGCATTCGCAACAGCCTGCTGATCGGCGCCGACTTCTACGAGACCCTGACCGACATGGAGTCGACGATCGCCCGTGGAATCCCGGCGGTGGGGATCGGCTCGAAGACGATCATCGAGAACGCCATCATCGACAAGAACGCCCGCATCGGCAGCAACGTCCGGATCCTCAACGAGGCCGGAATCAAAGAGAAAGACGGCGACGGCTACTACATCCGCGAGGGGATCGTCATCGTCCCCAAAAACGGCGTCATCCTCGACAACGTGACCATCTAACGAGTGCGGGCCCTCAAAGGGTCCCGCGCCCCCCGCGACGAGCTCGGTCGAGCAAAGCTCGCCCTCCCTCACGCGATCTATCTACTTCGGGACCCTCAAAGGGTCCCGCGCCCCCGCGACGAGCTCGGTCGAGCAAAGCTCGCCCTCCCTCACGCAATCTATCTACTTCGGGACCCTCAAAGGGTCCCGCGCCCCCGCGACGAGCTCGGTCGAGCAAAGCTCGCCCTCCCTCACGCGATTTATCTACTTCGGGACCCTCAAAGGGTCCCGCGCCCCCGCGACGAGCTCGGTCGAGCAAAGCTCGCCCTCCCTCACGCGAATCTATCTACTTCGGGACCCTCAAAGGGTCCCGCGCCCCCCGCGACGAGCTCGGTCGAGCAAAGCTCGCCCTCCCTCACGCGATCTACTAACCTATCGTCTGCATGTTGCGCATTGGGATCCTGGGCGGGTCGCGGTTTGCGCTTCGGCGGATGCTTCCCGCGATGCGGCTCGCGCCAGACGTCGAGGTGGCAGCGATCGCTTCGCGCGACGGCGCGCGGGCGGCCGAGCTCGCGCGCGCGCACGGCATCGCCAAATCTCACGCCTCCTACGACGCGCTGATCGCCGACCCGGACGTCGACGCTGTCTACATCCCGCTGCCGAACCACCTGCACGTCCCCTGGTCCGAGCGCGCCGCCGACGCCGGCAAGCACGTGCTGTGTGAAAAGCCGATCGCCACCACCGTCGCCGAGGGGCGCCGCTTGATCGCCGCGCGCGAGCGGGCCGGCGTGGTGATCTGCGAGGCGGCCATGGTCCGTGTGCATCCGCGCTGGCACGCCGTGCGCGAGCTCCTGCGCGCGGGACAGATCGGTGAGCTGCGTGCCTTCCTCGGGACGTTCGGCTACACACTGCCGGACCGCACCGACATCCGCTATGAACCGGCGATGGGGGGCGGCGTCCTCTACGACACCGGGTTCTATCCGGTGACCATGAGCCGCTTCTGCTTCGAGGCCGAGCCTGTCGCCGTGCTCGCGCGGGCGGTGCTCTCCGACCACGACGGCGTCGACGTGCTGTCGAGCGCGGTGCTGGAGTTCCCGCACGGACAGGCCACGCTGACCTGCGGGATGGAGCTGGGACCGATGCAGCGCGCGCTGCTGCTGGGGACCAAGGGGAACCTGGACGTCCCGATCGCCTGGACCCCGCCGAGCGATCGCCCTTCGGAGCTCACGCTGGAGACCAGCCCGGCGCTGGAGAGCCCCAGCGCCGAGCGCCGGACGTTCGACGCCGTCGATCAGTACGCGGTCCTGGTCGCGTCGTTCGCGCGCGCGGCCGCCGGCGGCGCCCCAGCGCCTGTCCCGCTCGAGGATTCGCTGAAGAACACGGCTGTTCTCGAGGCGCTGGTCCGGTCGACCACGAGCGGTCGTTGGGAAACCCCCGAAGCGTAGTCGCCGCGGCGCTGGCCGTGGCGCTGGCAGCCACAGCCGCGTCCGGCTGCCGGCGCGCCGCATCTCCCTCCACCGCTGCGGCTCCCGCAGCGGCCGCGCGCGTGACGATCTCTCTGGTCGGCACCAACGATCTGCACGGACGGATCGAGGCGCTCCCCCCGTTCGGCGGCTATCTCGCCAACCTGCGCCGCGCGCGCGCCCGCGACGGCGGCGCCGTCTTGCTGGTCGACGCGGGCGACATGTTCCAGGGGACGCTCCCCTCCAACCTGACCGAGGGGGCCGCGGTCGTCCGCGCCTACAACACCCTCGGCTACGCCGCCGCCGCCCTCGGCAACCACGAGTTCGACTTCGGCCCCGTCGGTCCGGAGGTCATGGCCAAGAAGCCTGGCCAGAGGCCCGAGGATGATCCGCGCGGGGCCCTGCGCGCGCGGGCGGCGGAGGCATCCTTCCCCTTCCTCGACGCCAACCTGGTCGACGCGGTGACCGGCGCGCCGCCTGACTGGAAGAACGTCCTCCCCGACGTCTTGCTCGAGGTCGCCGGGATCAAGGTCGGCGTCGTCGGCGTCGCCACCACCAGCACGCCCCGCACCACCCTGGCCGCCAACTTCGCCGGCCTCGGGATAAAGCCGCTGGCCCCGGCGATCGCGGCCGCCACCTCCGACCTTCACCGAAGAGGCGCGACGGTGGTGATCGCCGCGGCGCACGCCGGAAGCGCATGCAAACGCTTCGACGAACCGGAGCACATCGACTCCTGTGAGGCCGACGGCGAGATCTTTCAGGTCGCGCGCGACCTGGCGGCGAGCGGCGCCGTGGTCGACGCCATCGTCGCCGGCCACACCCACGAGGGGGTCGCGCACCGCGTCTCCGGCATCCCGATCGTCGAGGCGTTCGCCAACGGACATGACTTCAGCCGGATCGATCTGACGGTCGATCGGGCGACCGGCCGCGCGATCGACGCGCGGATCTTCCCCCCGCAACGGATCTGCGCCCCCCAGCGCTGCGCCGGCGAATCGTACGAAGGGGCGCCCGTGGTGCCCGACGCCGCCGTAGAGGCGGCCATCGCCCCGGCGCTGGACGCGGCCCGCGCGCAGCGGGAGCAGAAGCTGGGCGTGGCGGTGGTGGCGCCGATCAAGCGCGCGCAGAAGGTCGAGTCGCCGCTCGGCAACCTGTTCGCCGATCTGATGCGCGCCGCGCGTCGCGGCGCCGACGTCGCGCTCACCAACGGCGGCGGCCTGCGCGCCGATCTGCCGGCCGGGCCCCTCACCTACGGGCAGCTGTTCGAGGCCGCCCCGTTCGACAACCGTTTCGCGACGATTCCGATCACCGGCGCCGAGCTCACCGACGCCGTCGCGCGCAACCTCGCACGCGACAACGGCATCGTGTCGCTCTCCGGCGTGCGGGCCGAGGCGCGCTGCAAGGAGGGCGCGCTGGCGGTCGCCCTCTTCCGCCCCGACGGCCGCCCGATCGCCCCCAAGACCCGGCTGACGCTGGTCACCAGCGACTTCCTGGCCACCGGCGGTGACGGCCTCTTGTCGGCGGAGACCAAGGAGCGCGCCAAGCTCGACGATGGGCCGCCGATCCGCGACGCGATGGCCGACCTCCTGCGCGCCCGGAAGACGCCGCTTGCCCCCGACGATCGCGCCCTCTTCGATCCGGCGCACCCCCGGATCGCCTATCCGGGCCCGCGCCCGATCAAGTGCCGCTGAGCGATCGGGTCAGGCGATGGGGGTCACCCCCCGCGCGCTGGCATCAGGCGCCCTACTGCCGCATCCAGTTGACGACGAAGAGGCCGTGGCCGCCGCCCTTCTCGCCGCCGTCGATCGGCGTGCCGCCGCTGTCGCTGGTGAGGTAGTTGTCGGTCCAGGGGCCGTCGACCGGCGCGTCGGCCGTGAGGATGCAGCTCGAGTCGGTGCACTGATCGAGCTTCCACGACGCGCCGCTGATGTTGTTCTGGGCCATCCAGGCGAACCAGCTGTTGGTCTCCCCTTCACAGACGTCGTTGTCGCCGCTCTTCACCACCCCGCCGTCGGCGGGCGTGGCGCCGAACTCGGTCACGAACAGCGGCAGCCCCATCGCGATCGCCGTGTTGGCCTTGTCGCGCAGCGCCTGCTTGTGCGTGCAGGCGTAGAAATGAAGCGTGTAGAGCAGGTTCGTGCCCGTCAGCGGATCGGCCGCCGCCTTGTCGACGTCCTGCGAGTAGGTGGGCGTGCCGAGGACGATCAGGTTGTCGGGGTCGACAGCGCGGATCGCCGCCACCACCGTCTGGTGGTAGGGCTTGATCTGCGCCCAGGTCGCGCCCGTCGGCTCGTTGTAGTCCTCGTAGATCACATTGGGTGACGATCCGTACATCGTCGCCATCTGGGTGAAGAATGCCGAGGCCTGCGTCGCCTGCGTGGTCGTGGAGGTGACCGCATCGCTGGTGTGCCAGTCGATGATCACGTAGATGCCGAGGTCGATCGCGTTCTGAACGATGGTGTTGACCTTGGAGAGCATCATCGCCTGGTTGGCGTTCGCCCCGGTGCCGGTCCCGAGGTAGCCCCCCTGTGCGTCGACGCCCATCGCCGCGCGGATCACCGACAGCTTCCAGTGGTCGCGCGCATACTGCAGCGCCGGCTTGCTCTCGGGGAAGGTCTTGCTCTCGTAGTTCAGCCACTGGCTGCTGACGCCCTTCAGCTGCACCGGCTTGCCGGCCTGATCCTGAAGCTGCGTGCCGACCACCGTCAGCTGGCCGTGCGTGGCCACCGGATTGAGCGCCGTCACTGGCCCGTCGGCAGCGGCGTCGGTGACCGTCGCGCCCCCGCTGCCGGTCGCGCCCCCGCTGCCGGTCGCGCCCCCGCTGCCGCCGCTGCTCGGACCCGCGCCCCCCGCGGCGGAGCCGCCACTGCCCGTCCCGCTGCCGCCGGCGCCCGACGTGGAGCCCAGCGACGATGAGCTGCAGGCCGCGAGCGCCAGCAATGACGCGGAGACGATCAAACGGAAGCTCGCGCTCGGCACGAGGAGGTTCTTCTTCATAAGAGAGGCTTTCCTTCTTGGGTAGGTTCCCGCTTGGGCAGGTTCCCGTTGCCGTCAAATAGGTCGGACCGTCAAGATCCCGACGGTGACCTCCGAGAGAATACCACGACGGCGCTCGACGACGGCGCTCGACGACGGCGCTCGACGACGGCGCTCGCCGCGCCTCTGATCTGACTGATACAATGGAGCTCCTTAAAGGAGGCTTGATGAACGTGCTTCGCTTGGCTTGGACTGCGCTCGCTCTGGTCTCGTTCGCCGTCGGCTGCGGCGGCCAGAAGGCGGACAGCGGCGCCGGGACCGGAGGTGGACCGGCGATGACGGGGAGCGGCGGCACCGGCCTCTCCGGGACCGGCGGACAGGTCGGGGGCGGTACCGGCACCGGCGCCGGAGGGCAGATGGTCATTCAGCCCGGCGATCCGGGCACGACCGACGTCACCTTCAGCATCGACACGTCGCAGGACGTCCACTCGATTTCGCCCCTCATTTATGGATGGAACGGCGCGGACGCCATCGCTGACGACGGGCAGACCGTCGTGCGCGCGGGCGGCAACCGCTGGACGGCTTACAACTGGGAGACCAACGCCTCCAACGCCGGCTCGGACTACATGTTCGAAAACGACGCCTACCTGACGACGTCGACCACGCCGGGCGCGGCGGTCAAGTCGACGCTCGACCCCGTGAAGTCACACGGCGTCGCGGCGCTCATCACCGTCCCGATCGTCGACTACGTGGCGGGCGACGAGTCGCCAGCCGGCGACGTGCGCAACTCCGGCACGAACTACCTGCAGACCCGGTTCAAGCAGAACAAGCCGACCAAGGGGAGCGCGTTTTCCACCAGCCCCAGCGCCACCGACGGATTCGTGTATCAAGACGAGTTCGTCAACTGGGTGAAGAGCAGCTATGGCACGACCAACGTGATCTTCTCGCTCGACAACGAGCCCGACATTTGGTCTGCCACCCACGCCGAGGTGCACCCGAATCCCGTCACCTACGCCGAGCTCGTCATGCGCAACACCCTCTACGGCGCCGCCGTGAAGTCGGTCTGGCCGACCGCCGAGGTGGCCGGATTCGTCAGCTACGGGTGGGCCGGCTACGAGACGCTGCAGAGCGCCTCCGACAGCAAGGCCAACGGCGAATTCCTCACCTACTACCTCGATCAGATGAAGGCGGCCGAGGCGACCGCCGGCAAGCGGCTCGTCGACTATCTCGATCTGCACTGGTACCCGGAGACCTACGTCGACGACGGCTACAACGGGCAGACCACCAACCGGATCGTCGACAACACCGACGCGACCGCCCTGGCGGTGGCCGCCCGCGTGGCCTGCACGCGCTCGCTCTGGGACCCCAACTATGTCGAGGGGAACTGGATCACCGACCAGCTCGGCAAGAAACCAATCATGCTCATCCCCTGGCTCAAGGCCAAGATCGCCGCGCACTACCCGGGGACCAAGCTCTCGTTCTCCGAGTACACCTTCGGCGGTGGCCACGACATCAGCGGCGGCGTCGCCGAGGCCGACGCGCTCGGTGTTTTCGGCCGCGAAGGGCTGGACATGGCGACCTCCTGGAACTGGGCCGACACCGCCGGGGACAACAGCTACGAGATCGCGGCGCTGCGCGCGTTCCGCAACTACGACGGCAACGGCGCCCACTTCGGCGACACCTCGGTCCACGGCGTCACCACCGACGACGCCCGGTCGTCCGTCTACGCCAGCCTCGACAGCGGCTCGCACCTCCTCACCATCGTCGCCATCAACAAGACCACCGGGCCGTTGACGGCGGGGATCAAGATCGCGGGGCCGGCCATCTCGGGCTTCTCGATCCGGACGCTGACCAGCTCGGGACCGACGCTTCAGCCTTCCAGCGCGTCCGCGACCATGGCCGCGGCCAACGCCTTCACCTACCCGATGCCGGCGATGTCGGTCTCGGTGCTCACGCAGGTCGTGTCGCCCTAAGGCATCGGGATCGCCGCTGCCCAGGCCCGAGCCGGGCGATTAGGCCGCGCCGGGCGCGACTTTCGGCCGGCTGAGGCCGGCAAGCGGGCTCAGCCTCCAGCAAAGTGCGCTTTTTGCCGTTATGATCTGGGAGACGTGGCTCTCGCCCCAAAACCGGCGGCGCGTCCGCCGGACCTGACCACCACCAGGGCGCCCTTCATCGAGGAGGCCCGGGCGCACGGCGAGATCTACATCATCGATCAGCCGTACGAGCTCTACTCGGAGGAGAACCAAGCGACCTGGGGCCGCCTGCTCGACCGGATGCACGAGCCCTGGGCGCGCTACGCCAACCGGCGGTTCCTCGAGGGGATGGAAAAGCTGCAGCTCTCGGCGGCGCGCATCCCCCACCTCGACGACATCAATCGGTTCATGCAGCCGCTCACCGGGTTCCGCGCGCGGGCGGTCAGCGGCTACGTGCCCTCGTACGTCTTCTTCGACTGCCTGCGCCGGCGCGAGTTTCCCACCACCGTCACCATCCGCGACGGGGAACGGCTCGAGTACCTGCCCGAGCCCGACATCTTCCACGACGTGGCCGGCCACGTTCCCATGCACACCGATCAGGCCTTCGCCGCCGCGCTGGTCCGCTTCGGCACCTGCGCCGCCGCCGCCGCCCAGCGGGCCGCCACGGTCCGCGATCAGCGCGAGCGCTTGCACCGCCTGACCAGCAACATCCGCGCGATGTCGCGCTTCTTCTGGTTCAGCGTCGAGTTCGGGCTGATGCGGCACGCGCCCGGCGACGGCGATGGCGCGCTCAAGGTCTACGGCAGCGGGCTCCTCTCGTCGTTCGGTGAGATCGCGAACGCCATCGACGCCCCCGACGTCGAACGGCGGCCGTTCGAGATCGGCGAGGTGGTCAACCAGCCGTTCGAGATCGACCATTACCAGCCACGCCTCTACGTGGTCGACTCGTTCGACCACCTCTTCGCGCTGGTGAGCGAGCTCGAAAGCTGGATGCTCGCCGGCAAGCTCGACGACGTGGCGATGGGCGAACCGACCGTCAGCGAGGCCGACCTCGCCAGTTTCTTGCTGTACTCGGAACCCTGAGAGGGTTCCGAACCTCCCGCGATGGGCTCCGACGGGCAAAGCCCGTCTACGCCCACGCGATCTACTCGGCGTAGCTACTTGTCGTCGTCGCTGGCGGTGGAATCGGATTCGGCTTCGGCCGGCGCGGGCGTCGCGGCCTTCGGCTTCTGGGCCGCGGTCAGGGCGCTGAAGCTGGGACGCTTCTTGGGCGAGCAACCGGCCTTGAAGCTGTCGGCGCTGAACTCATAACTGAGATCGCCCGTGTCGCCCGGGACGGCGATCTCGAGCCGCAGCTTGTGGTCCCCTTTTCGTTTGGGCGTGCAGTACGAGAAGATGTAGCGGCCGTCGCTGGCGGTGGCCAGCTTGGCGGTCACCTGGTCGAAGCCCTTCTTGAACGCCTTGGGGTCGTTGGAGATGAAGATCCCGCTGTGGCCGATGGCCGCGATCTCCGGGCGGCTCACCTTCTCGCCGGTGGCGATCACGTAGACGTCGACGGGCGCGTCCTTGAGCGCCTGCTCGAGCACCGACGGATTCACGCTGTGGGCCAGATCGCCTCTGTCGGTGAACACCACCAGCGAGGCGCCCTTTTCCGTGGTGGTCGCGGCGGCGAGCTGCTCCTTGAGCGCGCCGAGCCCCTGGAAGACCGCGCCGTTCAGGTTGGTGTTGCGGTTGCGCGGCCGGAACTTCCGCACCGCATCGACCACCTTCGCCGTCTCCATGTTGGCGCCAAAACCGAACAGCGGCGCCACCTCGTCGCCCCCGTCGAACACGCTGACGGCGACGCTCTGGCTGGCGCCGATCTTGTCGACGAACTGCCCCACCGCCTTGGCGAGCTCGGGGAGATCCTCGGAGTCGACCATCGGGCCGCTCAGGTCGACCAGCAGCAGCGAGGAGCGCGAGCTGGCGATCCCCGTGTCGAGCAGCGCCCGCTTTCCCTTGCTCTCGGAGATCAGCTTCTTGTCTTCGTAGACCCGGAAGTTCGCCAGCGCCAACCCGCCGACCGGCTGCCCCGCCTTGTCCATCACGCTGAGGTAGAGCGCGACGTTGGCCGGTCGCTGCGCCGACGCACCGAGCTTGGTCACCTGCAACGTTCCGCCGCACCCGCCCGCCACCGCGGGCAGCAGGAGCGCGCTCGTCAGGAGAACCATCACGAGCGCGGGGGGGCGCGCATTCCGGGCCGACACGGGCCGGAGAATACTCTCGACCGGCCAAATCAGGAAGATCGGGACGGCAGGAAGCTCCGGAAGATCAGGAAGGGGCGGTCTCGCCCCCCGCGTCACTCCGGGCGAAACCGACCCTTTCGGAAAACGCGCGCAGCGCCGTGTTCGGGCGACCCCGCGCGATCAGGGCCCAGACACGCTCCTCGATGGCGCGCCGCTCGGGCGATCCCGCGGGGAGCGCCAAGAGGTCGAACAGCGCGCCGCAGATCTGCAGCGACTCGGGACCGGGCGTGGCCTCCCCCTCCCCGAGCAGGATCAAGACGACGCGCGCGAGCAGCGTCCGGCGAGCGACGCCCGCGGGTGTGTCACCGTCGGGCGGGACCTCGCGCGCCGCCGCCGCCACCAGCCGCGCCACCTTCGGCGAGCGGACCTCCTGCAGCAGCATCGGCAGCGCCGCCATCACCAGCGTCCCGCGCGCCTCGTCGCCCAGATCGTCGAGCGAGAGCCGGCGGCCGCCGACCCGCGCCTCGAACTGCCCGTCGGGCCGGGTGATCGCGGTGAAGGTGAGCTCCTCGTCCACCCCCAGGCGTCTCTGGCGGGCGCGCGCCGTCCCCTCGAGGCGCCGCAGGCCCGGCGCCGCCTCCTCCAGGTGGCCCGAGAGCGTCACGTCGAAGCCGGGCACCGCCTGCGTGTCGAACGCCTGCGGCGCGACGAGCGCCTCGAGGGCCGCGCCCGCGACCGCGTGGCTCGCCGTCACCTGGTGCTCGGCCACCTTGCGGAAGACGTCGGCGCCGGTGCCAGCCTCCGGAAGGTTGCTCTTCCCCTCGGCCAGCGCCTCCAGCACCTGGCGCACGGGCGGCGTTCCCCCCGCCTGGCGCATCAGGTCCATGGCGTGCGCGCCGATCCGGATCACCAGCGAGGCCTCGAGGCCGGCGATGTCGTCGAAGAACCAGGCGCAGCTCGCGTACATGAGCAGCGTCGCGCGCTGCAGCTCCAGGAGGTGCCGCACCCGCTCGCGCGCCGCCTCTCCGCCGGACGCCAGCGCCGGCCGCCCGAACGGCTCCATGGCCCGGTCGCGCACCGCGATCGGCTCGTCGACCACCGCGCCGTAAGCGTCGCGCGCCCCCCAGGGGTCGGCCAAGCAGCTCGCCGGCGGCATCCTCATAGAAACGCGCGGCGGCGTCGCGGATCGAGATCGAGCCCGCGGCGCAGGGGCCCGCGCCAGGCCTGATTCCAGCCAGGCCCGCCCCCCATGTTGCAGCCGCAGTCGCGCCGCCAGCGTCCCACCCCGTGCCCGCAGCTCCAGGCGGTCCCTTCGCCGTCGGGGCCGGGTGCGAGCCGCGCCTCCCAGACCGGCGGGTGGCGCGCCAGATACGCGCCGAGGTTCGTCACGTCGACGCCGCGCCGGACCGCCTCGACGCGCGTCGCGAAGGCGAGGGTCAGATCGGAGAACTTCTTGTGGTGCCCCCAGAGCTCGCCGTCCGAGGCGCACAGGACCAGCCGCTGCCCGGCCGCCTTCGAGCGGTCGGCCGAGACGCGCGCGGCGTCGAGCAGGCCCTCGGCGCGGGCGGCGGCGTCGCTGAAGGCGACCGCGCGCGACATCTGACCGTCGAACACCGCGAGCGAGATGGCTCGCCCGGAGCCGTCGGGGTGACGCCAGAGGTAGGCGCGGCCGGTGTCGAGGCTGTCGCGATCGACGTCTTCCCATTCGTCGCCGGCCGATGGACGCACGCCGTCGATCTGCTCCGGCGCCAGGATCGTGTACGAGACCCCGAGGTCGATGAGCGTGGTCAGCGTGGCGGGCGAGACGCCGGTCTCGGGGAGCCACAGGCCGTCGGCCGGGCGGCCGAACCGCCGCTCGAAGTCTTGCAGCCCCCAGAGGAGCTGGGTCCGCCGGTCGGCCGGATCGCACAGCGGAATGATCGGGTGCGCGTAGGCCTGCGCGATGGCGCCGCCGGCTCCCAGCCGCTGCCGCTGCTCGACGTCGGCGGCGCGCAGTCGGGCCGCCACCGCCGGATCCTGCCGGGCGATCCAGCGCGCCAGCGTGGGGCCGACGTTGAACGACAGCCGTTCGTAGTTGTTGACGATCGACTCGATCCGCCCGTCGCCGGCGTGGATGCGCGCGAAGCCGTTGGCCCGGTAGCTCTCGGCGTGGATGCGCTCGTTCCAGTCGTGGAAGGGCGCCGCCGAGGGCTCACGCGGGATCTGGTCGGTCCAGGGGTTCTCGCGGGGCGGCTGGTAGAAGTGCCCGTGGATGACGAGCGCGATCGGAGACGAGGAGG
Organism: uncultured Pseudomonadota bacterium; assembly: GCA_963819375.1. Lineage (GTDB taxonomy): Bacteria > Myxococcota_A > Polyangia > Fen-1088 > Fen-1088 > JADGRB01. The sequence goes on from CAWFVU010000007.1 coordinate 110,746, forward strand.
CCGACGCCACGTCAGAAGTTTCGCGATCGGGTGAGCAGCGTGTCCCGCGCCTTCTGGACGACGGTGATCCCCCCCTCGCTCACCGTGTAGCGGAGGGCGTCGCGCGCCAGGTCGTGCCCGATGTGATCCCCTTCGGGGACGCGCACGTTCTTGTCGACGATGGCGCGGCTGACGTGCGCGCTGCGGCCGACGTAGACGTTGTCGAACAGGATCGAGGCCTCGACGCGAGCGCCGGCGTCGATGAAGACGTTCCGTCCCAGCACGGAGTCCTTGACGAACCCGCCGGCCACGATGCAGCCGCCCGAGAGGATCGACTGGAGAGCGATGCCGCGCCGGGTGTCCTCGTCGAACACCAGCTTGGCGGGCGGGTCGGGGTAGTTGGCCGTGACGATGGGCCAGTCCCAGTTGTAGAGGTTCAGGCTGGGGACGACGTTCTTGAGGTCCATGTTGGCCTCGTAGTAAGCGTCGATCGTCCCGACGTCGCGCCAGTAGGCGTTCTCCACCTCGTCGGAGACGCCGCGGATGCGGTTGAGGCCGAAGTTGTAGGCGAAGACCTTCCCCGACTTGACCATCGCCGGCAGGATGTTGCGGCCGAAGTCGTGATGCGACTCGCGCTCCGCGTCGGCCCGCAGCTCTTCGATGAGCGGGCCCGGGGCGAAGACGTAGTTCCCCATCGAGCCGAGGCAGTGCTCGGGATCGCCGGGGATGGTCACCGGATCGTGCTCCGGCTTTTCTTGAAAGCCGACCACCCGCCACTGCTCGTCGACCTGGACGATGCCGAACTGATTGGCCTCCGACTTCTTGATCGGCAGGCAGGCGATCGTCGCCATGGCCCCCTTCTGGAAGTGGAAGTCGGTCATCTGGCGGATGTTCATCTTGTAGATGTGGTCCGCGCCGAAGACGAGGACCGCGTCCCCGCGGTACTCCTCGATCAGATGGAGGTTCTGGAAGACCGAGTCTGCCGTGCCGCGGTACCAGGATTCTCCCATGCGCATCTGCGCGGGCACGACCGTGACGAAGGCGTCATACGAGCTGCGCGCCCCCCAGGTCCGCTGGACGTGCTCGGCCAGCGACTGAGACTTGTACTGCGTCAGCACGTAGACCGACCGCACACCGGAGTTCGCCAGGTTCGAGAGGACGAAATCGATGATCCGGTAACGCCCACCGAAGGGCACCGCCGGCTTGGCGCGGTCGAGCGTCAGCGGGAAGAGCCGGGAGCCTTTGCCGCCGGCCATGACCAGCGCGATGAACCTTTGCTGTCCGTCCATTGTTTGGGTGCGCGATCTGGCCGGCCAACTATAACCATTTCCCGCCGCTGAGCGCCGACGAAAAACTGGTTTATATTCCCCCCGCCCATGACCCCCGGCGAAAAGCTACTCAGTCAACTGAAGGACCTCTCCGTCAACCTGTGGTGGGCCTGGAACCCCCACATCATCAAGTTGTTCCGGGACCTCGATCCCGACGGCTTCCGCGCAGCGAACCACAACCCGGTCTCGGTGCTGGCCGGATTTTCGCTGGATCGTCTCGAGGATCTCTCGCGCGACGCGGTCCTGCGGGCGCGGGTCGACAGCGCCCACCGCGAGCTGCGCGAGTACCTCGGCGCCACCCGCACCTGGGCCTCGGTCAACGCGGGTCCGCTCCGGGTGCGACCGGTCGCCTACTTCTCGGCAGAATTCGGCATCCACGAATCGTTGCCGATCTACTCGGGGGGCCTCGGCGTCCTGGCCGGTGACCACCTCAAGAGCGCCTCCGACCTCGGGCTGCCGCTGGTGGCGGTCGGCCTCTTCTATCGAGAGTCGTACTTCCGTCAGCACATCAGCCGGGACGGATGGCAGCACGCCGAGTACGTCCGCTCCCCCGCGGAGCTGCTCCCGGCGCAGCCGGCCAGGACCCCGGCCGGCGAGCCGATCATTATCGAAGTCCCCCTGTCGCGCGAGACGCTGCTGGCGCAGGTCTGGGAGATCGCGGTGGGGCGCAACAAGCTCCTGCTCCTCGACACCGACGTCGACGGCAACTCCGAGGAGAACCGGCAGCTCGCGGCCCGCCTCTACTTCGGCGATCAGCGGATCCGCATCCGGCAGGAGCTGCTGCTCGGCGTCGGCGGCGTGCGCGCGCTGCGGGCCGCCGGCATCCACTGGGGCGGCCTGCACCTCAACGAAGGGCACAGCGCCTTCGCCACCCTCGAATACGCCCGCTTCTTGATGGAACAGACCGGGGCCGACTTCCGCACCTGCGCGCAAGAGGTCGCGCAGAACACGGTGTTCACCACCCACACGCCGGTCGACGCCGGGCACGACCGCTTCCCGCCGGAGCTGGTCGACGATCACCTGGAGCCGCTGCGCCGCTCGCTCGGGCTGTCACAACCCGATTTCCTCGGTCTCGGCCGCATCCGCCCCGACGATCACCGCGAGGCGCTCTGCATGACCGTGCTGGCGTTCAAGATGTCCCGCTACGCCAACGGCGTCTCGGCGCTGCACGGCCGGATCACGCGCAAGTCGTGGCAGGTGCTCTGGCCGCACCACCGCGAGGACGAGGTCCCGGTCGGACACATCACCAACGGCGTGCACGTCCGGACCTGGCTCGCCCCGGCGATGCAGGATCTCTATTCGAAGTACGTGGGGACCGACTGGCGCGAGCACCTGGCCGACCCGCAGATGTGGGCGCGCATCGACAGCATTCCGGACGCCGAGCTCTGGGAGACGCACCGGGTGTTGAAGGGGGCGCTGGTCCACTTCGTCCGCCGCCGCGTCTCCGAGCAGCGCCGGCGCAGCGAGTACCCCGACGACTCGATCACCGCCGCCCAGAACGCCCTCGATCCCGAGGCGCTGACCATCGGCTTCGCCCGCCGGTTCGCGACCTACAAGCGGGCCAGCCTGATCTTCAGCGATCTGCCCCGCCTCAAGCGCCTGCTGACCGATCCGAAGCGCCCGGTGCAGCTGGTCTTCTCGGGCAAGGCGCACCCGGCGGATCGCCCGGGACAGGAGCTGCTGCGCCAGGTGCACGACGCCACCATCGCCGGCGATCTCAAGAACCACGTCATCTTCATCGAGGACTACGACATCAACGTCGGGCGCCACCTGGTCCAGGGGGTGGACGTCTGGATGAACAACCCGCGCCGCCCGCAGGAGGCGAGCGGCACCAGCGGACAGAAGGCGCTGCTCAACGGCGGGCTCAACTTCTCGGTGCTCGACGGCTGGTGGGCGGAGGCCTACGACGGCCTCAACGGCTTCGCCATCGGAGACGGCATCACCCACGTCTCCGTGGAGGAGCAGGACAAGCGCGACGCCGCCTCGCTGTACGAGACGCTGGAGAACGTGATCATCCCGACCTACTACGAGCGCGACGACCAGAACATCCCGCACGGCTGGGTCGAACGGATGAAGCGAACCATGCGCACGCTCGGCTGGCGCTTCAACACCGACCGCATGGTCATCGACTACACCAACAGCTGCTACCTCCCGGCCGCCGGCGCCGAGAGCTGCCGCATGCCCTAGGGACCTTCACCCCGCCCCTCTCCCGCAAGCGGGAGAGGGAGATCGCTCTGCCGGACGCCCGGCCGCTTCTTTCGCAGCCTGGCAGAGATCCCTCCCCGTCAGTTCGTTGACACAGCGAGCGATTCGCACCGCGGCGCTCAATTTGTGACACATCTCCGCCGATGGACCTCCCCATGCGGGGAAGGATCGTCAAAATCGCCGTCGCGCTCTGCGCGCTCGGGGGGGGTGTCTACGCGGCGGATCAGGTGACCGCTCCGCCCCAGACCGATCTCAACCGCGCGATCGCCACGCAGATGGTGAACGAAGGGCAGCTCGCCAACGCGCTGCCCAACGCGCCGGCCGACAGCAAGTACACCTCCGAGCAGATGATGATCCTCGCGCCGAAATACGCGGCCGAGATGGAGAACGCGATCGAGCACGCCCAGGACGTGCGCATCGTCGCCTATCGCACGCACGACATCATTCGCATGACCTGCATCGACGACAAGATCGCTCAGATGAAGACCCTCTCGAACCTGGCCTCTCCGCGCATGCTGATGCTCCGCACCTTCAAGGCCGAGCCGATCGTGATGCGGACCGAGTTCGACGTCATCAGCCAGGTGCACGATCGGGTGACGGCGCTCGGGTCCGAGGTCGACGCCTGCATGGGCGACAACCTCGACGCCGTCTCGGCCGGGCGCATCCAGGAAGAGAATCAGCCCGGCGCCGACGTCAACGACCCGACCCGTCCGCCCATGCCGATTCAGGCCATCGACCGCCCCCCCGAGGCGAGCCCTTACAACTGAGCGGGCCGGGCGGGTTAATCTCCCCGCCGTGTACGCACCGCTGTCGCGGTTCCTGCTCCGGGCGCCGCTGCTTCCCGCGGCGTCGCTCCCGCGCGCCGCGCGGGCGCTGACGGCACATCCGCTGGGCGCGGCGGCAATCGCGGTCGCCAGCCCGACGCTGGCGGCAGCCGCGGCTGGTCCCGCGCGGGATCGGTCGATCACGCGCTACGCGCGACGGGCCGCCTTCCGCGCCACGCCGAGCGGCCTTCTGGCCGGCGTCTGCGTGGGAGAGCTCGGACCGAAGACCGAGATCGCGACCGGCACCCCGGCACCGCACCTCGCACCGAGCTGGGCGAGGGTCGACGCCCTCGCCCAGATGCTGCTCCACGAGCCGGCGATCCGCGATCGGGTCCGGCTGCGTGTTGCCCCGTCGGTGTGGACGGACGGAGCGGTGGTGAATTGGGTCGGAGGCCGCGAAGAGTTCTACGGGCCGTGCACCGCAGACCTCGGCGGCGCGGCGCTGGCGCTCGCGGCGGTGCTGAGGGCGACGACCGATTGGGCACCCTGGCCGGCGGTGCTGGCGCGCGCCCAGGCGGCCCAGCCGGAGGCCGGTGATCTCGACGAGCTCCTGCGCGCCCTGATCCACGACGGCCTCTTGCAGACCGATCTCGTCGCCCCCGCTCGTCGGGCCGCCGCCCGCCAGCTACCTCCGCGACCGGCTGGCGGCGCTCGGCCGGGAGACCGAGGCGCGCGCGCTCGACGAGGCCGGGGCCGCCTTCGCGGCCGGCGATCTCGCGCGCGGCCGCGCCTTGTGGGGGGCGCTCCCAGGCCGGTGGGCCGCTCACGACGTCACGGCCGTGCTGACGCTGCGTCCGCGAAAGACGCCGCGGCTCGAACGGGCAGCCGTTGCGCGCGCTGCGCGCCTGGTCCCGCTGCTCTGCCGCCTGCAGGAGGCGCTGGCCCCGCCGCTGGCGGAGCGTTTCAGCGCGCGCGTCTGGAACGACGCGTTCGACGCGTCGACGGAGATCTTCGGCGCTGGCGCGTTCAACCTGGGGTCGCTCGCCGCCGGCGACTATGGCGTGGACGCCGAGGACGCCAATGCCGAGGCCATTGCCGACGCCACGGCGCCCGCCCCTCCGCCCGCGCTGCTGGTGCTCCTCTGCGACGCGATCGCCGAGGCCGCGCGAACCAAACAGCGAGAGGCAACGCTCGAGCTGACTGCGCTCGAGACGGCGCTCGCCGATCTCGAGGGGACGCCGCTGCCGCCTACGGCGGAGCTCTTCCTGGTGCCCGCGCCCCGGCCGGCCGGCACCCCCGCAGGCACCGGCTGGTTGCTCGGCCTGCACGCTCCGGCAGGCGCGTCGCTGGGGCGCTTCGTCCATGCGCTCGGGGCGCCGCTCGCCGCCGCCTGCGCGGAGATCGCCGCCGCCGAACGGCGTCTGCGCCCCGACGAAGAGCGGGTCGACGTCGCGTTCGCGCCGAGCGCGGCGCTGGCCGATCTCTGCACCCATCCCCCGATCCGCCCGCGTGCGCTGGCGCTGTCACGCTGGAGCGCGGCCGGAGGCGACCTCACCGCCGGCGATCTCGAGCTCGAGGCCGATCCTTCCGACGCGCAGGGGCTGACGTTGCGAGCCCCGAATCCAACCGGAACGGCGACGGCGGCGTCTGAGCTCGTAACGATCGTCCCCTCGCCTCTCCTCCGCGCCCGGTCGGCGACCGCGGCACCGGGTGCCGCACAGCTGCTCGTCGGGTGGAGCCTCCAGCGCCAGCACGCCCCCTGGGCCTTCACGCCGGGTCCGCTCGCCGATCTGGCGTTCCTTCCCCGCATCGTGGTCGACGGGTTCGTGATCGCCCCGGCCAGCTGGCGTCTGCCGCCGGACCTGCGCCAAGGACTGAAACCGACGGGTGGCGGGCGAGCCTTGGGGCGCTGGAGGCGTTCGGCCGGCGTGCCACGGATGGTCCAGGTCGGCGAAGGCGACGAGCTCTACCCGGTCGATCTGCAGGCGCCGGGCGCCGCCGCCGAGCTGGCCGCTTACGATCGGGTGTTCGAAATCTGGCCGCCGATCGAGTCGGTCGTCGATCGCGACGGACGCCGGGTGGAAGCCATCGTCGCCGTCGTCGCCGAGGACGCCGATGAGAGAGCGCCACCCGCCCTGCGCGCGCCCCGCCTCGGGCGCGTCCCGCCGCCACGCCAGGAGCCGCCGCTCGCCGGCTGGCGCACCTTCAAGCTGTTCGGCGCGGCCGGCCGCCAGGACACCCTGCTCATCGAGACAGTCCTGCCGGTGGTGACCGACGCGCGCGCCGCCACCGAGATCGACGGCTGGTTCTTCCTGCGCTACCTCGACGGCCCCGGGGCGCGACCACACCTCCGCCTCCGCGCCCACGCCTCGGACGGCGATCCGGCGGCGTTCGAGCGGCGGCTGCGGCGTGCGCTCGGCTCGGCGCGCGCCGCCGGCACACTCGCCTCGCTCGAGACCAGCGACTACTTTCCCGAGCGCGGTCGGTTTTTCGCCGGCGATCTGGCAGCGATTCACGCGATCTTCGAGTCCGACAGCGAGGCCGTGTCCGCGCTGCTCGCCGATCCTGAGCTCGACCGTATCCCGGCGCTGCCGCCGCTGTTCGACGCGCTGGCGCGCGGGTTGCGGCTCGATCTGGCGTCGCGCCACGCGCTCGCTCGTGAGCGCCGGCGGGCGGCGGAGGCCTGGACCCGGCTCGACGCCGACGCGCGCAAGGAATCGGACGCGCTCTTTCGACACCACGCCCGCTCCCTGCGGGCGGCGCTGGGCGCCGCGCCCGCCTCCAACCCGCTCTTTGCGCATCACGAGGACCGCGTCGCCGCGGCGACGGGTGGCTTGACGGAAACCGACCGGATGCGGCTCTTACCCACGTTGCTGCATCTCTCCGCCGTGCGCCTGATCGGTCCCGACCCCGACGCTGAACGCCTCGGCTACACCTTCTGGGAGCGAACGCTCGAGGGGCTACGCAGGTCGCGATGAGGAGAAAAAAGCGGGCGGCCTTCGGCGCCGCGGTGGCGGTCGCGCTCCTGTTCGCGCTGCCCGCCGCCTCCGGGATCCGCGAGACGGCGCTCGGCCGCGCCGCCGCGGACCCGGCGCTGGGGGGCGCCGCGTCCGATCCGCCGCCCCCGCAGCTGACGCGGCTTTCGCTCCCGTTCTCGGGCACCTGGGGCGTCATTCAGGGGTTCGAGAGCGGCGACACGCACATCGGCTACGCCGCCTACGCGATCGACTTCGTCCCGGCGCAGCCGATCGGCACGCGGGCCCCGCGGCACGGGGCGCCGCTCGCGCGCTTCGTCTGCTACGGCCGGCCGGTGCTGGCGCCCGCCGACGGAACGGTGGTGGTGGCGCACGGCGGCGCGCGTGACTGGCCGGCCTACGTCAAGGGACACGACGAGGGGAACTACGTCATCCTCGAGCACGCCGCCGGGGAGTTCACCGAGTTTCGCCACCTGGCGGCCCACTCGGTCGCCGTCCACGTCGGCGATCATCTGCACCGCGGCGACGTGCTCGGCCGCTGCGGAAACTCGGGCAACGCGACCACGCCACACCTCCACATGGGGTTTCTGTCGTCGATCGATCCCATCACCACGCGCCCGATGAAGCTGGCGGGCTACGAGGTGATGAACCCGGACGGCACCTGGCAGGCCGGCGGGGGCACGCCCAACAAGGGGGAGATCCTGCGGCCGTTCGCGGACTGAGCGCCGCGCCGGCGCGCGCCACGGTTCACCTTGTCGCCGATCTCTCTTCCGTGTTAGGCGATCCGTTTCTGGAGGATTGAAATGTCGACGAAGCCCCTGTCTTTGCTTGTCCCCGCGCTCTTGCTCGCCGCTGGCTGCGTCAAGGCGGAAGCTCCCCCGGCGCACAGCGCTGGAACGGCCCCCGAGGCTCCCGCCGCCGCCGAGGCCTCGCCTCCGGCGCGCCCGGGCAAGCCGGCCGAGGCGCCCATGCCCGCGCTGCCGCCCTGGAAGCACGGAGAGAACATCTTCGCGGGCCCCAAGCTCGGCTGGGTCGATCCCTACGGACCGGCGCACCTCAAGTCGATGCTCGCCATCAACAAGGCCAAGGACCCCCAGCTGGCGGCCCTCTATGCCAAGATCGCCGACAACGGCGGCGCCGAGTGGATCGGTGACTGGACGGCCAACGTCGGACGCTACATCGGCAGGCGCGCCGACATGATCCTCAAGAGCGGCGTGCTCCCCTACTTCGTCGTCTACAACATCCCCAAGCGCGACTGCGGACAGTACTCGGCGGGTGGCGCGGCGGCGGGCGACAAGTACAAGGCCTGGATCACCGAGTTCGCGACCAGCCTCGGCAACCGCCGCGCGGCCATCATCCTCGAACCTGACTCGCTCGGCCTGCTCAAGAAGTGTCTCAACGAGGCGGACCAGAAGGAGCGGCTCGAGCTGCTGCGCTTCGCGGTCCACACGTTCGTGTCGCTGGGCAACACGGCCGTCTACATCGACGCCGGGCACTCGGGCTGGCTCAAGCCGGCCGACGACGCCAAGCGCCTCAAGGAGGCCGGCGTCGACGAGGCCGACGGCTTCGCACTCAACACCTCCAACTACAAGTCGACCAGCACCGAGATCACCTACGGCAAGGAGATCTCCAAGCTGCTCGGCGGCAAGCACTTCGTGATCGACACCAGCCGCAACGGCAATGGTCCGCCCAAGTGCGACGAGAGCGCCGACGACGAGAAGTGCTGGTGCAACCCCCCCGGCCGCGGGCTCGGCTCGCCGCCGACGGCCAGCACGGCCGATCCGGCCATCGACGCCTACCTCTGGCTGAAGAAGCCGGGTGAGTCGGACGGCGAGTGCAACGGCGGCCCGAAGGCCGGCGTCTTCTGGCAGGAGCGCGCGCTCGAGCTCGCCCGCAACGCCAAGTTCTAGCGACCACGCTCCGCCTTCCCAGCGGGGACGACCGACCACGGTTCAGTCACGGGGCCGTAACGGATCCCATCCATTGCCTCACGATTGGCGTGCCCTTAGGGAGTGGCACGGGGCTTGGATACTCGCATCCTGGAAGATCCACGGAGCGAAGGGGGACAGGCACGTGCTCAGCCTCTATCTGTTACGGCATGGGGAGACAGAGTTCAGTCAACACGATCGGTTCTGCGGCCGGATCGACGCGCCGCTGACCGCCGACGGGCGCGAGATGGCGGCGCTGTTCGCGGCGGCTTACGGCAACCTCAGCTGGCGGGCGATCCTCACCAGCACGCGCGCCCGGGCGATCGATTCGGCCGCGCCGCTGGCGGCCCTGACGGGGATCGACCCCTGCGCGGACGCGCGGCTGGATGAGATGCACTACGGGGCCTGGCAAGGGCTGTCCAAGGAGGAGGCGGCCGCGCAAGATCGGGAGTACTTCGCGCGCTGGCAGCGAGATCCCAGCATCGGAGCGCCGAGGGGCGAGGCCCCGCGGGACGTCGCCGCGCGGGCGGCCGCCGCGGTCGAGCAGCTCCGCGCCCGTCACGTCGAGGGAAACTTGCTGATCGTCTCGCACAAGGCGCTGCTCCGGATCCTGCTCTGCTCCCTGTTCGACACCGAGCTTCGCCACTACCGCTGCGGGCCGAGCTGGCCGGCCGGCGCGGTGACCCAGATCGATCTCGGCGCGGGCGGTCCGTCGCTGCAACGATTTGCCGACGTCGCGCACCTCGGGGAGCGGGCACGGGGCCAGTCGGACAAGCGGACGCCCCCCCTGCGAGCGGCGTCCGCTTAGACGCGCGATTAGCCCGGAACGCCGCCGCCGCCCGTGGTGCCGCCGCCGCCGCCCGTGGTGCCGCCGCCGCCGCCCGTGGTGCCGCCGCCGCCCGGAACGCCGCCGCCGCCCGTGGTGCCGCCGCCCGTGGCGCCGCCAGCAGCCCCCGCCCCCGTCGGTGCCCCGCCGCTGCCGGTGTCCACGGCTCCGCCGGCGCCACCACCGCTGATGCCCCCTGTCCCCGAGCCTCCACCCGAGATGCCGCCCCCCCCGCCCGACGTCGAGGTGCCGCTCCCGCTCGACGGGACTTCGCCGACCGGCAAGCAACAGACCGCGCTGTAGCCGTCCGCGGAGTCCGTGCATGACTGCATGGTCGTGCCCGCGATGCCGGCGCACGGATCTCCGTCGGCACAGGTCGGCGCCGGGGGACAGGTGATCGTCCCGTCCGTCGAGCCGCCGCAGCTGCTCCCCGCGCCGACGGTCGTGCAGGCGGGCGCTCCCGGTGCGAAGCAGCAGGCGGCGGTGTATCCGCTCGTCCCGTCGACGCAGTTTTGTAGCGTCGCGCCGACGAGACCTCCGCACGCGTTGGCGGCTGTGGCGTCCGCGCAGGTCGGCGCCGGCGGACAGGTCGTCGTGCAGGACCCTCCGACCGCGCAATCCACGGAGCAGGCCGAGCCGCCAGCTGCAGCTTGCAGACAGATCGATCCGCCTGACGGGAAGCAACAGGTCGCCATGAACCCGTTCGGCCCGTCGGTGCAGCCGGTCATCGCGGCGCCGGGATAGGCCGCGCAGGCGTTGGTCGCGTCGGCGCAGGTGCTGGGCGTGCAGCTGACGGTGGCGCCGCCGGCGCCGGTCGTGCCCCCGCTGGCGACCCCGCCGCTCACGCCCGCCGTGCCCGAGCCGCTGCCGTTGTCCGTGCCACCCGAGCAGCTCATGCCCCCGGAGACCGTCGCGCACATCGCACCGGTGGCCGTCGAGGTGAGCCCGTAGGGGGACAGGTGTAGGGTCGTGCCGGAGACGGTCTCGGCCTGGGTGTCGACCGCGGCGGCCGAGAGGATCTGCCAGCTGCCGGCGGCGAAGGTCGCCACGCGCAGCAAGGAGGGGTCGATCCCGCCGAGGCTGGTCGCCCCGTAGTCGAACGTGAGCGTCACCGGCATCGCGAACTGCGTTCCCGTGGGACCGATCTCATAGGTCGTGCCGAGCGCGCCGCTCCCGGGTGGCGTGGTGGGAACGATCGTCACCGTGACGTTGGAGGGAAGCGCGCCGGCGGGGATCGCGACCTGCAGCGCGCCGTCGGACGAGGCGAGCATCCCGCCGCTCGGTCCCACGACCGCCGACGTCATCTCCCCGCCTTGGGTCGGAAGGGACGAGCCGCAGCCCGCGGCGCCGAGCGCCATCGCCACGCAAAGACCGGATCTAAGGAACGTTCGCATCAAGCCTCCTCATAAATTGGGCCGCTCCATTGTAGGGGAGCCCGTCGCCCGGCGACAACCCGGGCGAGGGGTCTGCGCCGGAGCGTCAGCGTCCTGACGCGGCCGCGCCCGGCGCGGTCGCCCAGACGCGGGAGCGTGTGACGGGCTTGCGGGCGACCGCGACGGGGCGCGCGCCGACAGACGTGGCCCCCGCCGCCGCCACGCGGCCGAGATCGACGAAGGCGCCGTCCTGCATGATGACGAACGGCCGCTCGTCGAAGCGCAGGTTGCCGTGGCCGTCGTGGTCGATGATTTGCAGCTTCCCCATCCCGTAGCCCATCGGACCACGGCTGTAGTAGTGCGCCTGCAGCAGGTAGGGGGCGGCCCGGCCGGCGGCCGGCCCTCGGATGGTGAAGCACTCCGGCCCGTAGCCGGTGGTGACGTCGGCGTAGAGATCGCCGCCCGAGGGCAGGTGCGGCGCGCTGTAGAAGGCGTGCCCGCCGCGGGCGTCGTGGATGTGGAAGTCGACGTCGTTGGCATCGGTCTCCCAGTTGAGGATGAAGCGCATCGAGGGGCCGCTCTCCGGCGTGCCGCCGGCGCGCAGCAGGCGCTCGCGGATCTCGGCGGTGCGCGCCGGCTCGGCGTGCGTCCAGGCGGCGGCGAGGAGGCCCAGGTCCTCGCGCAGGATCCGGTCCACGCCCAGGAACCTTCCGGCCGGATACCTCTGCGCGGCGCCGGTGGCGACAGCCTCGAACGCCGCGCGCGGGTGACCGGCCTTGAGCAACGCGAAGCCGAGCAGGTGGTGGCCGGCCGGGTGATCGGGACGCTGTTCGACGGCCTTGCGATAGCTGTCGATCGCCAGGGCCAGCGCGCGCCCGCCCGCGACGCGCTCCAGGCGCTCGCCGGCGAACCGGCGCATGTCGGCGCGCCCGGGGAAGAGATCGATGATCGAGCCGTAGGCCCGCGAGGCGTCCGGGGCGTCACGCAGCGCCTCGAAGCACTCGCCGAGCGCGACCAGCGCGAGCACGTCGCCCGCGTCACGCTGGCGCCAGGCAAACGCCCGCGCCAGCGCCTCGCGCGCCCGGTTGGCGTGGATCAGATCCAGGACCTCCTTGAACGGACCGGCGACCGGCGCCGCTTCGACCGCCAACCCTTCGGATGCGGCCACCGCGCTCGGAGCCGCCGTTGCGGCGCGCGGGCGGGAGGCCCGCATCGGCATGGGCGCAGCGTGGACCCGGCCACCCACGGCGTTCGCGTTCGCCCCTCCCCCGCTGTCGAGATCGTCCAGCGCCCGCGGCGACGGCTCGGGCCTGGCGGTCGCCGGCGGCGGGGGTGCCTCGGCCTGGGCTGCGACGGGCGCGCCGGCCGGGCCCCTGCCGAATGAATCCATCTCGACCTCGTCCCGCCGTACGCGGGCGTCTGCCTTCTTGGCTTTTTCCGCGCCGAGGTCCGCCGCCTCGCCCTTGGCCATCGCACGCGCGCCAGCCGGGAGTGCCTTGTCGTCCGCCGCGTTCGACCAGCGCGGCTCCGCCGGCGGCGCCGCGATCTCGACCCGGTGAAGCAGCGCCACGCCGCTCGGGCCCACGGTGAGGATGTCGGCCAGCGCGCGCCGCTCGATGCCGAAGCGGGCGTAGTCCTGCTCCGTCTCCAGCACCAGGAGCGAGGTGAAGGGGCAGAGCACGCGGTTCTGGATCGAAAGGTCGATGGCCTGCTTCTTCAGCGCGGCCGCAAGATCGCGATCCTTCGCGGCGATCGTGTCGCGCTCCTCGATGATGCGCGCGATGCGGGCGCGAACCCAGGCGCGCTCGAGCAGTGGGCGCGGCGTCGGCGCCAGCACGCCCGCGAGCGCCACCGGCGCGCCCGCCACCTTCAGGCGAAACGGAGCTGCGGCCGGCAGATCGGCGTAGACGAGGATCTCGTCGCCGGGCTGAACGCCGTTGACCACGCTCGGCCAGACCCAGCCGGCGCCGTCGACGGCGATGGTGATCCCCGACCGCGTGGCGTGGGTCAGGCGGCGAACGAGCGCCGGCGCCGCGTCGGCAGCGTCGAGGACCACGCCGTCGTGCGCAAGCCCTGCCGTCACCAGGCGCGACAGCATCACGTCGTCACGGATCCCGCCGACCGCCATCACATCGAGCCGCTGGACGCCGACGCGCCCCAGCGCGGCCACGCGGGCGCGCAGCTTGTCGGGGGTGATCTCTCCGGCGGTCGCCACGCCGTCGGTCACCAGCAGCACGCGCGAACGGCGCAACTTGTCGGACAGCTCCAACGAGCCGAGCGCGCGCTCGAGATCGGAGGCGCCAAGCGCTCCGCGCGCGATGATCCGCTTGCCGACCACGCCGCTCCCCGCGCTGGCCTTGCCGGCGAACAGGGGGACCACGTCCTGGTCGAAAGCGGCGACCGTGATCGTCGGGTCGCCGTTCTTGCGCAGCTCCGCCAGCAGCCGCTCGACGGCGGCTGCCTCGTCGGCGAGGCCGAGCGCGCGCGACGCGCTGGTGTCGACCAGGATCTGGAGATCGCCGAGCTCCTCGCGCGCCGTCGTCTCGGCGAGCGGGACGACGCGGGCGACGACCAGGTTGTCGTCGCGCAGCCCGAGGCGGCCCCCCGGGACCTGGTGCGCCAGCTCGAAGTCGGCGTCGGGCGTGAAGTCACGCCGCTCGAGCCGCGTCTCGGCTCTCCCGACGCTGTTGACCGCGCGGATCGCCAGCGTCCCCAGGCGCGGCAGCCCGCGCAGCGGCAGCCGGTAGGGCTCGCCCGCGCGCGTCAGCTCCTGGGCGTACGAGATGACGATCTCCTTGGTCGCCGCCGCCGGGATCGGAAACACGCGCGCCGAGAACTCGTTGCCCGCCTCGGCCTCCAGCAGCGCGGGGTCCTGCTTGTGGTGCAGGAAGTCTTCATAGGCGACGCGCGCCGCCTGCTGCTCGACGACCTCCCCCTCCTGCCAGCGATCGCCGACCCGCATCGCGAACCGGCTGATCGTCGCGCCGGAGGGCAGCGTGATCTGGAAGCGCCCCTCACGCACCCGGTTCTCCGGGTTGCGGAAGGTCAGGTGCAGCTCGGTGAAGGCGAGCGGGTCGTCGATCGCCGCGTCGGCCGTCAGCGACACCAGCTCCAGCCCGGCGCCGTCCGAGGCGGTCAGGCTGATGGGCGGCGGCGCCGCGACGACGACGCCCCCCGCCTGCGCGTGGTCGCCGGCGAGAAGGGAGGCGAGCCCCAGGATTAGCCCCAGGAGCAGGAGGCGCGACGAGCCAAGGACAGAGAAGCCGCGTGCCGAGGAGCCGAGTTTGCTGTTCATACCGGTCCAGACGCACGACCGGCGATTTGGATCTAAACCGCCGCGCGTCAGCCCGGCGACGCGTCAAGGTTCCGCGGCCCGACGCAGTCCGAGGGGATGAGGACCGACGCTGGCCGGGCTGACGCGCTGTCGAGGCAGGGTCAGCATCGCGCCCATCTTACCCCCGAGGCTGAAGGTGCCGCGCCCCGAACGGCGAGCGCGCTCAGAACTGCGCGTGCAATCCGATGGTCGGGAGCACGAGATTGATCCGATCCTGCCAGATCGTCATGCCGCCCGTCTTCGAATCGTAGATCGCGTCGAGCTGCAGGACCTCGGGATCGCGCGTGACGTTGGCGAAGTCGGCGTACACGTCCATCACGAAGCGATCGAAGACGAAGCGGCGCTCGGCGCGCAGATCGATCTGGTAGTAGGCCGGAAGCTCCTGGTACTCGCCCCCACCATGGAGGACCGGCGCCCAGCGACCGGTGTTGAGATGGAAGCGTGCGCCGACGGTGTAGCTTCGCCCGAGCCGACGACCGGCGACCAGGTTCAAGATGTGCCGCTCGTCCCAGTCGGAGCGGCCGAGCACGCCGTTGTCGTCGTAACGCTGACTCCAGGAGAGCGTGTAGGCCAGCCAGCCGAAGAACCGGCCGGTGTCGGCGCGCCGAAGGAGCAGCTCGCCGCCGTAGGCCCGGCCGTCGCGCGCCACCAGGAAGTCCGGGGCCATCGGTTGGGGCGACTCGAGGTCGATGTTGCGCACGTCGCTGACGCGCAGCTTCTGGTAGTAGCCGGTGACCCCGAGGGTGAGGTGTCCCGGCAGGCGCGCCTCCACACCCAGCGAGCCGCCCAGCGACGTCTGCGCCCCGAGATCCGCCAGGCCGAACGCCTCGAACCCCGGCACGCTCACCGGGAGGCTGGGCATCTGCGCGTACCTCCCCCCGTCCGCCCGCAGGGCCAGCGTTTCGCTCAGCTTGAACAGGACGTCCAGCCGCGGCTCCACGAACAGCGCCTGCGTCCCCTCCTCGGCGAACAGATCGGTGCGCAGCCCGGGCGAGATGACGAGACGGTCGCCCGCGTGGATCATGACGGTCGCGTAAGCCGCCTGCGACAGCGCCTGGCGCGAGCGCCCGAGGTCGCTCGGCTTGTTTTGAAAGGGGGGGACGTCGGTGACGAAGGTCTGGGCGTCCACGTTGGCGCCGACCTCGAGGTCGACCGAGGTGCCGAGCGGGCGCGTGTAGATCGCGCGCGGCATGGCGGAGAGCGCCCGGATCTTGATGGTGCTGCTGAACAGCGTCGAGGTGGCCCAGTCGGCGCCGCCGGTCACCCCGACCAGCAACCGCCCGCCCCCGAGCGCGCGCCGCCAGCGCAGATCGAGGCGGTGGAACTGCAGCGCCCCGTACTCCTGCGTGCTGGTGAGGTTGGTCCAGCCGACGTCGTCGAGCGCGCCGAAGGCGAACAGCGTCGCCTGCCCGCCCGCGAGCGGATGGTCGACGCGCAGCTGATAGTCGCCGTAGCGCAGGATCGTGTCGTTCTGGAGCGCGGAGAATAGCGCGCCGGTGTACGAGTAGCGCGCGGCGACGACCACGGTGCCGCGCCCCGCGTCCCAGGGCGCGGTCATGATGCCGCCTGCGTCGAAGTCCGTCACGTCGGCGGAGGCATGGACGCGATCGGCCGGCGGTGCCACGGTGTGGGCGGCCATGACCCCCGAGACGTACGGTCCATAGTTGGCCGGCGCTCCCCCCGGATAGAAGTCGACGCCGTCGATCAGGTAGGGATGAATGACCGACAGCTCGAGCCCCAGGTGAAACAGCTCGGGCACGCGAATGCCGTCCAGGAAGAAGCCGGTGTTGCCCGGGTTGGCGCCGCGCACCACGTAGAGCGCCGCCGGCCAGGCGATCTGCGCGACCCCCGGCAGCGACCCGAGCACGCGCAGCGGATCACCGGACGAGCCGGGCAGCTGGCGCGCCTCCTCGCCGGAGACCTCGACCTTCGGGATCTCCGGGCGGCCGGCGCGAACCTTGGTGGCGTAGCGGGCGCCGCTGCCGCCGGTGAGCACGCGGAAGATCTGCTCGTCGGCCGGGGCCCCGGGCGCGAGGTCGAGCTGCCGGCGCACGACCTCCTGCCCGCCGATCACCACCGCCAGATCGTGCAGGCCAGCAGGGAGCGTCAGCTGGAAGCGCCCATCGGCGTCGGTCTCGCCCGCGACGGCCCCGTCGACGGCGAGCGCCGCGCCGGCGATCGGCTTGCGCGTCCCCTTCTCCAGCACGCGTCCCGCGACCGGCAGACCCGTCGGAGCGACCATCGGAGTGACGCCGACGGGCGCCGCGCGCCCGGCGCCGCCCCCGTCGGCCGCCGCTGCCTCCGCGCCGGCCTCGGGTGGGCCCGGGGCCCCGTCGCGCTGCGCGTCTGCCGGGGCGACCGGCGCGTCGGCAGGTCCACCGTCGCGGGCGGCCTCGGCGGCGAGCGCCGTGCGCGTGACGAGCACCAGGCCCAGCACCAACGCCGCGGCGGACCGCGCGCTCACTGAAGGTCGGCCGTCGTGATCGTCGCCGACCAGATCCCGTCTTGCGGCGACGGGTTGCGGCCATGCACCACGTAGACCACGGTGAGAGCGCCGGGGTCCGACGAGGAGTCCGGGAGGAGGCCGCCGTCCGCGCCGGGCCTGCGGGTGAGGACGAGGAACTGTGAGACGTCCGCAGAGATCGGACGCTTCTCGCCCGTGTTGCGGTTGACGAGCCCCACCGTGGCCGTGGCGGCCTGCGTGCTGTAGTCGTAGCCGGTGATCAGCCAGCCGCCGACGCCGAGGTCGTAGATCTCTTCGAAGACCTGCTCGGCGATGTAGTGCAGCTGGACGGTGCTGTCGTGCAGGTCGAGCCAGACGAGATCACCGTTCAGGATCAGCTCCAGCTGGGCCTCTCCAGGAACGACGAAGTGTACGTTCTGCAGGACGCCCGCCCCGATCATGTGCGCGGCGCTTCCATCCCCCGCGGCGACCCAGAGCTGCGTATCACCCGTCGTCGGCTGGATCAGCCAGAACATGGCGCTCCCATCCGGAGAGAAGGCTGCGGTCACCACCTGGGAGCTCGCCAGCAGCGTGCAGCTGGCGTTCCCCGGCCCGCTCCCCAGCGTCAGCAAGCTGAGCGGCCCCGAGCCCTGGTACTGACAGCACGATTGCGGCGTCACGAACAGGATCTTGCTGCCGTCGGACGAGCGGAGGCCGGCCAGGTTCGCCTGCGACGACGAGGGGCAAGCGATCACCTGCCGGCTGGCGTCGTCCCACACCATGAGATTGCTCGCCGCACCCCCCGTGCCGTTCAGCTGCCAGCTGATGGTCGGCGTGTAAGCTGCAAAGGATCCCGACGACGACGGGCCGTCGCTGACCCACCGGGGCCCGAGCGACGTCCCCGAGGGAATCTGAAACAGCGCCAGCTCGCTCGCGGCGCCCGAAAAGAAGGGCCCTGCGAACATCGCCGTTCCAGCGTCGCTCATCTGCCTTGGATAGAGGTAGTGGTCGCCGACCGTGAGGGCCTGGCCCCCCACGGAGGTCGATTGCGACGAGCCGGCCGGCGTGGCGCCGGTGGCCCAGGCGACGCTGGCCGGGATGGCCGGGATGTCCAAGGTGATCGCGTACGAAGCGAGATCGATGGTGTAGACGCCGAACTGGTCCGGCGCCGCCGGCAGCGCCGCCTGCACCGTCACCGCGGTGGGGGCGAGCGTCACCGGATCGTAGGTCCACCACTCGACGAAGCTCACCTGCCAGGGGAGCAGCGGCACGGCTGTCAGCGCGGTGAACGGGCCGGTCGACAACACCGTGTTGCCGCTGGCGTCGACGGTGAACGCGGTCAGCGTGCCGTCTGCGCCGGGACACTGGGCGTAGCTGAGGACGTCGACGTCGGTCTCGGCGCCGGTGCTGTTGTCGACGATCTGGAGCGTGAACGTGCGTGCTCCGCTGATGTTCGGCGTGCAGGTGTAGGGCGACGGCGGCGCCGATGAAGAGGACGACGGGAACGGCGGATATTGAGACCCGTAGTCCTGAACCGCTCCGGTCGACAGGTCGAGCGTCCAGTAGTTCGCGCTCGCGGGGGCGTCTCCGGGTCCGCCGGTCCCGTAAATGAGAATGCCGGGATCACCTTCACCCTCGAGGTAGAGCGTCGAATCCCGGATCGGCTCGATCTCGCTCGATCCGAAGCCTCGCGCGGCCGGCTGACCTCCGCCGCAGGCAGAGAGGTCCAGCGCGCAGGCGACGACGCCACACGCGATGGCGCGCCACGGCCGGCGGCGCGGAAACGACCAGAGTCCCTGCGAACCTCCCGTCATCGCCCTTGGGGGGCGATGATAGCGCGAAGTCCAAGCCGTCGGGCGTAACCGAAGGCCGGCGCGCACGTAATCAACGGCGAGGCATGATCGAAATGAAGCACCTGATCCTCGCCGCCATTTTGTCGTTGTGGGGCGGCGCCAAAGTGGCACGCGGCGCCCCGCCGGCCGCAGCCCAACCTGTGCTGGTCGAGCTCTACACATCGCAGGGGTGCAGCTCGTGCCCTCCCGCCGACCGCTTCGTGCATGAGCTTCCCGCGCGGGGGCTGGGGCAGGACAAGGTCGTGGCGCTCACCTTTCACGTCGACTACTGGGATCACCTCGGGTGGGCCGACCCGTTCGCGACGCCGAGCTTCACCGCCCGGCAGGGTTGGTACGCCGATTCGGGTCGTCTCCGTGCGCCCGACGGCGACCGCGCGATCTCGGGCGTCTACACGCCGCAGATGATCGTCGCGGGTCAGATCCATTTTCCGGGCGGGCAGACCGACGTGGCCCTTCGCCAGATCGGCGCGGCGATCGCGGCGCGGGCTGCCGGCACGACGCTGTCGCTCGGCGCGGCCGTCGAAGAGGAGACGGCGACCGTCCGGGTTCGGGTCGCCCACGCAGCCGAGCTCGCTCGCGGCGAGGACTGGCGCGTCAGCGTGGCGCTGGTCCAGAAGACGGCCGAGACCCAGGTGCGCCGGGGCGAGAACGGCGGCGAGACGCTGCAGGAGGCATCGGTCGTCCGCGCGCTATCGCCCCGCCTCCCGCTCCCGCCGGACGGCGGCGCGGAGGTCGTCGTCTCCTTGCGCAAGCCAGCCGAGCTCGGCTGGCGAAATACGGCGCTGGTCGCGTTCGTTCAATCAGAAAAGACGCGTGCGGTGGCAGCCGTCGCAGAGATCGACGCACCGGCGCGCCAGGCGACGCCGTCGCCCCCTATTGTGCGGCAGCGCAGGTGAACAGCGCGGGCGAGCTACAGCCCACCGGGGCGACGAATGCCTGCGGGCCGGCCACGCAGTGCACGGTCCCGCCGGCTCCGACGCTGTAGCTGATGGCGAACAGCTTCCCGGAGCTGTCGTAGGCATAGATGTATTCGGCCGTGCCGGCGTTGTTCGTGTCGAAGAGCAGGTGGTCGGTGCCGCAGGTTTCGGTGAGGACGGTGGTCTGCGGACGGCCGCAGAAGTACGCGGTGCTGGTGGTGGCGCTCCAGGTCGTCGCGCAGTGGAAGGTGAAGGCGCCCGCATCGGCCGTCGAGGCGCAGGCGGCGGCGACCGTCTGATCGCAGGCAACGGCTCCGTCGATGGGACCCTTGGCATCACTCAGGTCCTTGGCGTCGCGCGAGTCGTCCTCCCGGACATCACGCGCTCCGGCACCGTCGGTGTCGCCTGGGTGATCGTCCCGCGTGGCGACATCGACCGACCCGTCAGGCTTGCAGTTCGACGTGCACTTGCCCGAGCTGCTTCCGCACGCGGAGAGACCGGCCAGCAACAGCGCCACCCCCCACAGGCACCCCATCCCTCTAAAGGCGAATTTCATTTTTCCGGACTATGCACCAACATCAGGTCTCGTCGCGCCAAAATCTGCCGGCGATCTCGTCGGCGAAGAGCACGCCGGCAGGCGTCAATCGAACGCGGGTCTCGTCCACCACCAGCCAGCCGGCGGCGCTCGCCCAGGCGCTGGCGGACTCACGCCCGGCCAGAGGGTCGCGCCCATGACGCGCCTGGTGCGCCGCGCGGTCGATCCCCTCGCTGGTGCGCAAGCCGAGCCAGACCGCCTCGTTCTCGAGGTCTGCGGCCGACCGCCGCTCGACGTGCCGGGCCGCTGGGCTGCCGTCCCCGGCCCGGGCCGCGGTCAGGTAGACGTCGGTGGCGCGCGGGTTCGAGAAGCGCCAGCCGCCGCCTTCGGCCAGCGGCCGGAACGAAGCGGCCGAGGCCCCCACGCCGAGGTACGGCGCCAGCGACCAGTAGAGCTGGTTGTGGCGGGCGCGGCGGCCAGGCCTCGCGTAGCTCGAGACCTCGTAGGGGGGCAGGCCGGCGGCGGCGAACGCGGCGCGGGCATGCTCGAACATCGCCGCCACCGCCTCGTCGTCGGGGCGCGGCAGGTCGCCGGCCCGATCGCGCGCGCCGAAGACGGTCCCCCGCTCGATGGTGAGCGCGTAGGCCGAGACGTGCGTGGGGGCCAGCGCCAGGGCGGCGTCGACGGCGCGGCGCCAGTCGTCGAGAGACTGGCCGGGGACGCCGAAGATGAGATCGATCGAGACGTCGTCGAAGCCGGCTGCGCGCGCCGCCGCGACGGCGGCCGGACCGGCGGCCGCGTCGTGATT
The DNA here is from genome assembly GCA_963819375.1 of uncultured Pseudomonadota bacterium. Classification (GTDB taxonomy): domain Bacteria; phylum Myxococcota_A; class Polyangia; order Fen-1088; family Fen-1088; genus JADGRB01. Next base: position 132,014 of record CAWFVU010000007.1, read on the forward strand.
GCGCCCGAGCGCCACCAGCAGCCGATCTTCGAGCGCCTGAAGCCCGATCGACAGCCGGTTGACCCCCTGCCCGCGCAGCGCTCGCAGCTGCGCGGCGTCGGTCTCGCCGGGATTCACCTCGACGGTGATCTCCAGCGCGGCGGCCGGCGGCGCACCGAACGTCCCGCGGGCGGCGGCGAGCACCCGCCCGAGCGCATCCGGCCGCCAGAGGCCAGGGGTGCCGCCGCCGAAGTAGATCGACACGAGGGGACCCGCGCCGTCGAACCAGCGCGCCCGCGCCGCGAGCTCGGCGACCACCGCGTCGGCGTAGGCGTCGTGCGGGATCTCCGCGCGCGTGTCGACCGCGAAGTCGCAGTACGGGCAGCGCACCGAGCAGAACGGAAAATGGACGTAGACACCCAGCGGATCCCCCGCCCGCAGCGCCCCCGACGAGACGTCGGCAGCAGGGCCGAGGCGGCTCAGGCCTTGGGGGCCGGCATCTTTTTGATGTATTCGACGCATTGGCGGATGCGGCGGCGGACGAGCTCGCGGCCGAGCCCCGCCAGCGTCTCGAACAGCGGCGGCGTCGCCTTCTTGCCGGTGGCCGCCAGCCGCAGGAGCATGAAGAGCTCCTTGGTCGACCAGCCGGACTTCTCGGCGAAGGCGCGCGCCAGGGCGTCGAGCCCGGTGATCGAAAAGTCGCGCGCGGTGTCCAGCTCCTCGCCGAACGCCGTCAGCGCGTCCATCACGTCCTTGGGCGTCCGGTTCTTGAGCGCCAGCTCCTTCTGCACCGGCGCGTAGTCGACGTCGCCCGAGAAGAAGAAGTCGGTGAGCGGAAGGAACTCGTCGAGGCGCTGGATCCGCTCCCGCACGAGCGGCACCAGCGAGACCAGCTTCTCATCGGAGAGGCGCCAGTCCCGCAGCCGGCGCACGATCTCGGCGTCGGGCAGCGCGCGCAAGTAGTCGGCGTTCATCGCCGACAGCTTCACCAGATCGAACACCGGCCCGCCCAGGCTGACGCGGCCGAAGTCGAACGCCTCCACCATCTCGTCGAGGGTGAACTTCTCGCGATCGCCCGAGATCGACCAGCCCATCGTGCCGAGGTAGTTGAGCAGCGCCTCGGGCAGGAAGCCGGCGTCCTGGTAGTAGTCGAGCGAGACCGGGTTCTTGCGCTTGGAGATCTTCGACTTGTCGGCGTTGCGCAGGAGCGGCATGTGCACCCACTCGGGCGCCTGCCAGCCGAACGACTGGTAGAGCACGACGTGCTTGGGCGTCGAGGAGAGCCACTCCTCGGCCCGGATCACGTGGGTGATCTGCATCAGGTGGTCGTCGACCACGTTGGCCAGGTGGTAGGTCGGGAAGCCGTCGGTCTTGAGCAGGATCTGGTCGTCGATCTGCGCGTTTTCGAACTTCACCTCGCCCCGCAGCTTGTCGATGAACACCGTCTCGCCCGTGCGGGGCATGGCCATCCGGACCACGAAGGTCTCGCCCGCCGCTGCCCGCCGCTCGCCCTCTTCGCGCGGGCGTCCACGGCACAGGCCGTCGTAGCCGACGAAGAGCCCCTGGCGCCGCTGCTCGTGGCGCACGGCCTCGAGCCGCTCCGGCGTGCAGAAGCAGCGGTAGGCGCCGCCGCTGGCGATGAGCTGCGCCCCGTGCGCCGCGTAGATCTCGGCCCGCTCCGACTGCCGGTAGGGGCCGAACGGGCCGCCGATGTCGGGCCCCTCGTCCCAGGCGAGCCCCACCCAGCCGAGCGCGCGCAAGATCGCCGCCTCCGAGGCCGCCGTTGACCGCGCGCGGTCCGTGTCCTCGATCCGGAGCACGAACTTCCCGCCGTGCTTCTTGGCGAAGGCGTAGTTAAAAAGCGCGATGTAAGCGGTGCCGACGTGCGGATCGCCGGTGGGCGACGGCGCGATGCGGACTCTGACCGGGGGCGACATGCGCCGGGTTCATAACACGGACTCGGCGCCCGGGGAGCGAGGCCCCGGGCCGGCCCGAGAGGCCCGAGAGCTCACAGTCCCTCATGTTGAGTCCGCTTGCGTCCCCCTTGGCTCGTGTGGGACTGTCCGCAACGGTGAGGGTTCATGGATGGTGGGAGCGTTCAGCGGGGCTGCCGTGCGTGGCCGGCCACCGAGCACTGGCAACGGCCAGCTCGACGACGCTCACGATCGGGGAACAGAGGAGCGGACGAGGACAACCAATGAGAACACAACCATCGAGACCGAGAGAGCTCACCGCGCCACGACTGAAGCGAGCACGTTGGCTGTCTGTCGCCGGCGTCGTCTTCAGCCTCACCCTCGGAAGCGTGGCGCGCGCGCAATACGACACGCCGCCCCCGGGCGCTTACGTGGCTGGTCCAACCGTCTATCCGGAAACGCTGCCTCCCGATCCGATCCCGGAGTACCGGCCGCCGTCGCCCGGGTGGGGCTTCACCTGGGTCAACGGGTACTGGGACTGGACCGGTTACGACTGGAGCTGGAACAACGGGTATTGGATTCAAGCACGGCCCGGGTGGGCCTACTTTGGGCCGCGCTTCATCTGGGAGAACGGTCAACCGGTTTACTACCGCGGCTACTGGCAACGGCCCGACGGCTACCGAGAGTTCGCCTACGGCGGGGGCGGGATGATCTCGCCGGCCTGGTACGCGCGACCGCGGTACGAGCCGCGCTACTGGCGCGCCGATCCCGGTCACAGCACGGCGTGGCGACGCGCTCCGGGCGCCCCTCCCGGAGGCTGGCGCGAGGCGCCGCGGATCGAGCGCCGGCGCGAGATGGAGCATCGTGAGGCGGTCGAGCACCGCGAGGGGATGGAGCACCGCGAGATGGAGCACCGCGAAGCCGAGCACCGCGAAGGTGAGCACCGCGAAGCCGAGCACCGCGAAGCCGAGCACCGCGAAGGTGAGCACCGCGAAGCCGAGCACCGCGAAGCCGAGCACCGCGAAGCCGAGCACCGCGAGATGCAACACCCGGCACCCGGCGGCGGGCACGGGCCCGAGTCTCATCCCGCTGGACCGCCCCCCGGGCACGCTGCGCCGGCGCCCGCGCCGCACCCGGCCCCGGCGGCTGCACCGCCGCACGGCAAAAAGAAGTAGCGCTGCCCGCCGACCTCGGACGCCGCGCGCGCGCCGGCTTCGAGGCCGCCTGCGCGGCCGACCTCGTCGCGGGGGCGCGGGACCCTTTGAGGGTCCCGAATTAGGTCGACCGCCGGCCGCTGAACCGTTGGTGAAGGCGGCGGGTGAGCCCGCGCAGCAGCGCGGGAAGGCGGGTGGCGTAGATCGACGCCTCGTCGCGCAAGGTGCCGCCTTCGGCACCCCAGCGAGACTTCCAGGCGGTCGGCCCCGGAGGGAACTCGAACCGCCGCACGCCCTGCTCGATGGCGGAACGAATCCGGTGGGCGGTGATGATCATGAGCGGGCTGTAGCGGTAGTAGCGGTCGTCGTAACCGGAGTAGTAGACCGACACGCAGCCGGGCATTTCGACAAAGGCCTGGGCGGCGATGACCTCACCGCCGATCTCGATGCTGACGATGGAGATCTCATCTCTGGCAGCGGCGCGCCCGAACCACCCGCGAAGGAACGCCTCCTCCGTCGCGCCCGGGATGTGGTTTCGATGAACGACTCCGGTCCCCGACAGGCTGCGACGTCGGTGCAGGTCGATGAGCTGTTCGCAGGCGACCGCCACCGCAGCAGGCGTGCGCGCCGTCCTGATCCTCCATTCCCCAATCTCGCGACTGAGCCGCCGCGGGTAGTAGGCGATGTTGTCTCGCATCGACTTCGAAAGCCCGGAGGTGAACGCCTCCCAGGAACGAGGCAGCGGCAACAAGATCGCTCCGCTGGCCGGCCGGATCACCTCCACGCTCTCGAAGGGGCGCGACCAGACCAAAGAAGGGCGCTCTTTCCCGCCATTGTGCGGGAGCCCCGAGACGACCGCGAGATCCCATCCGCCCGACGACAGGTGGTGGGCCACATGGTCCGTGATCGCCCGAGCGGCCTCCTCCTCGCATCCCCGCCGAAGGAGGCTGATCGGCTCGTCCGTCATGGTCTCGAAGGATTGGCCGCGGCCGAACGGCTGCAGGACCGACCCGAACGCCGCCACGCCGAGAGCGCGCTCCTCGAACATGGGGACGGCGCCGATCAGCCTGCCGTTTCGATCCTTGGCGACCACGATCTCGAAGCGACCGGTGGCGCCGCCGGCCCGTCCGAGGACGAACTGCCGATACCACTCGACCGTGAAGTCCCAGCTTCGGAACGGCGACGCGTCGGAGGCCCGCGCGTAGAGCTCCCGCCAGGCCAGCTCCATTCCATAGAATGCCCGCTCGGTGGTCATTGAGACGCGGCTCTCGGAAGGGGGCAGCCCTGAAGCCTGCGCGCGCGCCTCGTCTGGCGAGAGTCTTTGGCCGACGCCGCGGGTTGAACCGATCGGGTGCTGCTGGGCCGCGCCTGCAGGGTTGAAGGCGCGACGGCCGCTCCCCCAGGCGATCGCCATGAAGGCCCGTTCGGCACATTCGGCCCGCTGCTTGAGCCGCAGATCACGGTTCCCCGCGGCGACGAGGCGGCGACATCCAAGGACTTGGAATCGGGGTCAAGCAGACGGCAACCAGGCTGGCGCCGGCGCGCCGGCGTAGAACCGACGCAGGCGCGCCGCCGCGAAACCGGCGCGCAGGCGACCATCGTCGTCGAGGAATCCGAGGAAGCGGAGCGCGTTGCGCCCCATGAGGTCGGCCAGGCCGTCGGGGCCGAGCAGGCCGCCGAGCGTGGTGCGGAACTGACCGACCGCCGCGGTCGCGTCGGGGTCGAGGCCCGAGAGCCACCAGTCGCTGCCGTACATCAGGCGGCGCTTTACCCTCGGATAGCGGGCCATCACGTCGGCGAGCAGCACGCAGAGCCGCTTGCCGTAGGCGGGGTCGTAGACCAGCGGCGAGTTGGAGAGATCGGCGTAGACGTTGGGGTAGCGGTCGATCAGCGCGGCGGCCTGGTAGATCCAGGCGTCGGCGGTCTTGACCGGCCCGGCGGACTGAGGGACGCCGTAGTCGTGGCCGAAGTGGCCGAAGTTGAGGCGCAGCGTCGGGTGGCGTTCGAGCACCGGGCGCCAGTGCTCGGGCGAGACCAGCCGATGCAGACCGAGCCCATATTCGTTCGCGGCGCTGGTGTGCGTGAGGATCGGCGCCTCCGCGGAGGCGCAGTAGCCGTAGAGCGCGTCGAGCGCACCGTCGAGCCCGGCGGCGAAGGGGAGATCGCGCCGGAGGTGGACGTTGTCCGAGGGCGCGAAGCCCACGGGTGGGTAGAGCTTGACCCCCAGGAAGCCGCCGGCCTCGATCGCGTAGCGCACGAGCTCGAGCGCCGAGCTGGCGGACGAAGGGATCGGCAGCGGGCCCGGCATCGCCACCCCCGGTGCGACGCCGGCGGGCGGCGCATCCGGTCTGAGCACCGCGGCCTGCGGGCCCTCGACCTGGCGTCGCGGGTCGAACGCCACGAATGGATGAAACCGCGCGTCCGGCCGTCCGAGCCGCCCCTCCACGGAGAGCCGAGAGATCGATTCCTGCAGCAGCACCTGCTGCCACAGAGGCGTCGGCGCGCGGTCCTCGGACCAGGCGTCGTAGTCGACCAGCGCCGGCGTGAAGAGCGCGATCGACGGAAAGATCTGCGCGATTGAGGCAGCGATCGCCGCGCGCGGGTGCGCCACCAGGTAGAGCGTCTCGAGGTAGCGGACGATGATGCGCCGCTTGTCGGCGCCGACCGAGAAAGGAAGGTGCTTGGTCAGCTCGGCGAGCAACGCCTCGAGCAGCTCGGGGGGCAACGTGGGGACGGCAGCGAGCGGTCCGGCCGCCGGATTCGCCAGGGCCGCCCGCAGCATGGCGAGCTCCGCCTCCCCCGTCGGCGCGACGGCGTTCGGCAGCGTCGCCACCGCGCCCACGAAGGCGCGCACGACGAGCTCCGGCCAGTGGCTCACGAGCCGCGACAGCTCGGTCAGCCCGGGGATGAAGTGCGCGACGAACCCGACGATCGGCAGATCGGCCGAGCAGAAGGTGTGACAGTGGACGTCGACCGCCACCGGCGGCAATGTCGCGGGCGCACCTGGCGCGGGTGCACCTGGCGCGAGTGCACCTGGCGCGAGTGGTAGAGGCGCGGCGGCACCGGCCTTGCCCCCGAGCACCGCGAGCCCGAGCGCGCCCGCGCCGCCAATCAGCAGATCGCGGCGCCGCGGGAGGCCCGGTCGATGCGTCCTCGGCCGTCGGGTCATCCTCTCATCGTCTCATGGGACCAGCTTGTAGCCGGTGCCGTAGATGGTCACGATGTGGCGCGGCTTGGCGGCGTTCTCTTCGATCTTCTTGCGCAGCTTCACCACGAAGTTGTCGACGCTGCGGGTGGTGGCGTGGCCGGAGACGCCCCAGATCTTCTCCAGGATCTCCTCGCGCGTGACCGGCTGACCGGCGCGTTCCCAGAGGAGGCGCAGCAGCTCCACCTCGTAGAAGGAAAGCGCGCTCGCCTTCCCCTTGCGCACGAGCTCGTGCTTGCGCGGGTCGATCACCGCCGCGCCGATGATGATCTCCTCGTTGGGCGGCGGCGCGCGATGCAGGCGCCGGAAGATCGCCTTGATGCGCGCCACCAGCTCGCCGATGGAGAAGGGCTTCGTCACGTAGTCATCGGCGCCGACGTCGAGACCGCGGATCTTGTCGGTCTCCTGCGACCGCGCGGTCAGCATGATCACCGGCACCAGCGGATGCGTGGAGCGGATCTCCTCGCAGACCGAGAACCCGTTGGCGTCGGGGAGCATCAGGTCGAGCAGCACCAGGTCCGGACCCCGCTCCCGCAAAAGACGCACCCCTTCCCGCCCCAGCCCCGACGAGAGCACCTCGAACCCCTCGAACTCCAGCGCGTCGCGCAGACCGCGCACCAGATCCGGCTCGTCCTCGATGACCAGGATCCGCCGGCGCGACGCCGCCCCGGCCAGCGGCGACAGCGGGCTCGTCACAGCGCCGCCCTCGCGTCGGGCGCAGGGGTGACGAGCGGCGCGACCGGCAGGGTGACGGTGAAGGTCGACCCGCGGCCGACCGCGCTCTCCACCTCGACCCGCCCGCCGTGCGCCTCGGCGATGTGCTTGACGAGCGCCAGACCGATCCCGCTGCCGCGCACGTTGCGCGTGCGGGCGGCGGTGGCGCGGTAGAAGCGCTCGAAGATCCGCTGCTGCTCCTCGGGCGCGATGCCGACGCCGTGATCGCTGACCGCCAGCTGCACGGCGCCCGGCGCGCGCCGCAGGCGCACCGACACCTCGCCGCCGTCGCCGGCGTACTTCACGGCGTTGTCGACCAGGTTCAGCAGCACCAGCGTCATCGCGTCCTCGTCCATCCGCACCGGCGGCAGGCGCGGCTCGATCTCCGTCCGGAGGCGCAGCTTTTCCTTTTCCAGACGGTGGCGGAAGACGTCCAGCGCCCGCTCCACCACCTCCTCGAGGCGCCCCTCGGCGAAGCTGTAGCTGGCCTTGCCGCGTTCGAGCCGCGCGAAGTCGAGCACGTTGTCGATGAGGTGCGCGAGGCGCTCCGACTCGCGGGTGATGATCCCGCCGTACTCGCGGGTCATCGCCTCCCCCTTGTGCTTCCCGGTCGCCAGCAGCTCACCGAACATGCGAATCAGCGAGAGCGGCGTCTTCAATTCGTGCGAGACGTTGGCGATGAAGTCGCTCTTCATCTGCGAGGCGCGGCGCTCCGCCCGCACCGACAGCCAGACGACCCCCAGCCCGAGCGCGATGATCACCGTCGAGACCGGCACCAGCAGCATCCCCAGGATGCGCTCCGTCTCGGCCTGCGCCCGCAGCTCGGCCACGTTGCGCGGCGTGATCTGGATGCGCCAGGCATAGAGCGTCTTGCCGAACGACGCCTCGTACTGAAACGGCGTCCGCGGCTGAGGCTCGCCGTAGACCGCGCGCGCCACCTCGTCGAGGATGACCACCCGCCGCTTGCCGGTCACCACCTCCATCTCGTCGGGGATCCAGTCCTTGGCAATGAGCGACAGGTCCAACTTGGCCGCGACGTAGTAGTCGTGACCGTCCGCGGTCTTCTTGGACGCGTAGGCGATGAGCACCGACTTGCCCTCGAACAGCTGGTGCAGGTGGCGGAAGTTTCCCGGCTGGTCGGGCGTCCAGGGCTGCAGCGACTTCCACTCCAGCCCCTTGACGTAGCTCTGCCAGCGGTCCATCTCGCGCCGGCGGTGCGCCGCGTCCGGCGCCGGGTAGAGCGAACGGATCTTCAGCCCTTCGTCGAGCAGCGCCACCGACGCGACCCCCTCCGGCAGGTCGACGTGGGCGGGCGGCTCGGCCGAGGTGTCGGGCCATTCGATCGCCTCGAACAGCTCGCCGTCGGCCTTGTCGATGCGGTCCTGCACCTGCTCCATGAGTAGGTTGGCGAGCTGCTGGTTCCCCTCCATCAGCGACGCCTTGCTCCGCACCGACGTCGCCACCGCATACCGGTAGCCGTAGTAGGCGAGCGCGATGGCCGCCCCGACGATGGCCGGGAAGACCACGGCGAGGATCACCGGTGCCAGCGAAATGCGTGCGCCTTGCCCGGACATCGCGGATGGCTAAGGATTGCACGGAAACCTGCCCCATGGCCCAAATCGAGCGCCACTTTTTCGTCTGCGAGAACGCCCGCCCCGCCGGCGCCAAACCCTCCTGCGGCGCGCGAGGTTCCGCGGAGATCGCCACCGCGCTGCAAGAGGGACTTGGGCGTCATCCCGAGCTGTGGGGGCGCGTCGCGGTCACCTCGACCGGCTGCCTCGGCCCCTGCTTCGAAGGGCCGACCATCGTCGTCTATCCCGAGGCGGTCTGGTACGTCGGCGTCACCCCGGCCGACGTGCCGGAGATTGTCGAGCAGCACATGAGCGGCGGCCGGCCGGTCGAGCGCCTGCGGCGCCGAGACCAAGATCTGGACGAAGAGTGATAGCGTCCCCGCCGTGGACGGCGATCAATCGATCCCCGGAGGCAGGCTGGAGTACGCGGTCCTCGCCGCCGTCTGGGATCTGGGCGTCGCCACGGCGCGCGAGGTCTACGAGCGCGTCGGCCTTCCGCTTGGGCTCGTCTACACGACCACCGCCCGCGTGCTCGATCGATTGCAGGCCAAGGGGCTCGTCTGCCGCGACAAGGTCGGCAAGTCGTTCGCCTACCGTGCCCTGGTCGCCCGGCGCGACATCGACCAGGCCCGGATGTCGCGGGCGTTGTCGGGGTTCCTGGCCGAGGCGCCGCGCCCGGCGTTGGCGTCGCTGGTCGACGCGATCGAGGCGATTGATCCCGAGCTGATCGACGAGCTGGCGCGCGCCGTCGAGGCACGGAGACGCTCTCGATGAACCGCGATCTGGTCCTCGCCACGCTGATCGTCGCTCTGTGCGGCTCGGCGATCTGGCTGGCGGGCTGGCTGCCGGCGCGCTCGGGCGGCCGGACCGAGGAGAGCGGCCGCGCGGCCGAGCGGCGCAGCTGGCTGGCGCTCTGGCTGCCGCTCGTGCCCGCGGCGGCGGCGCTGGCGGCCCTGGCGGGCTGGGCATTGCAGGAGCCTCGCCTCACCGACGAGCTCCTGCGTCCGCTCACGCCGCTCTTCGTCGCGCCGATCGCGGCGCTCTGGCTGCGCGCCGCCTGGCGCGCCGGCCGCGCCCTCGCCCACCCGCGCGTCCCGCCGCTGGCGGCCACGCTGGGCCTGCTGCGCCCCCGCATCGCCATCGACGAACGGCTGTCGCGCGATCTCGACGCCACCGCGCGGCAGGCCGTGCTCGCGCACGAGCGCGCGCACTGCCGCCACCGCGATCCGCTGCGGCTCTGGCTGGCGCAGATCGCCTCGGATCTCCAGTGGCCGAGCCCGCGCGCCGCCGCCCGCTTCGAGCGCTGGCGGCAAGCGCTGGAGCTCGCGCGCGATGAAGAGGCCCGCGAGGGTGGCGTCGACGGCGAAGATCTCGCGGCCGCGCTGCTCGGCGCCGTTCGCCTGGCGCAGCGGCGTTCGGTCCCTCCGGCGGCGACCCTCGTCGACGGCGAGCAGGCGCTCGTCCTGCGCGTCGGTCGTCTGCTCGCGCCATTGCGCGCTCTGCCCGCGCAACCCTGGAGCGCCCGCCTCGCGCTGGCCGGATCGTTGGCGCTCCTCGCGGCGGCGACGATCTTCGGTCTCGGGCACGGCGATCTGCTCGTGCGCGCGCTCCCGATCGTCGTCGGTTAGAGCGCCGTTCTGCTACCAGATCGTCTCGACGCCGAAGGTTTTGATCTGTGCGTCGTTCGTCGCCAGGGGGATCCCTTCGATCGCGCTTTGCGCGGCCAGCATCCGATCGAAGGGATCGCCGTGGGCCTGGGGCCATGAGCCGGCGCGCTCGCCGTGCGCGACCGTCACCGAAAGGAGCTCAAAACGCTGCTCCTGGCAGTAGGACGCGAGGGTGCCCCCGCCCGTCCACCGGAGCTTCCCCAGGCGAACCTTCGTTGCGATCTCCCAGGCGGTCGCGGCGCTCACCAAGACGGTCGTCGCCTCGTCCTCGATCAGACGCTTGACCCTCTTGCCGAGCGCCTTGTCTCCTGCCGCCCACCAGAGTAGAGCGTGCGTATCGAGCAGGAGCGGGCTCGACGCCATCAGGTCTCGCCGGTCCAACCGGCAGGCAACGGTTCGAAGAAAGCGTCTCTCAGCTCGATGGAGTCCTTCAGCGTCCCCGACTCGCGTTTCGGCCGGCGCCCGGAGAGCGCCACCAGACGGGCGTACGGTTGGCCGCTCTTGGAGATGACGATCTCTTCTCCTGCATGAGCGCGCTCGAGCAGACGCGAAAGGTGAGTCTTCGCCTCATGGACGTTGATCGTCTTCACGCCCTCCATGTTGACTAAGTCATAAGACTAAGTCAATGAGGCGGCAGCCTGAGTCCGCTGACGGGGCCGAGGGGTTCTTCGCTGCGGAGGGCCTGCTAGAGCTTCGCCGGTTCTGACTCGACCGGCCCGTACGACAGGCGGTGCACCCGCACCCGCTTTGGCGGCGGCGGAAAGGCCAGCGGCTCGTCCTCGTCGGACGCCACCTCGGGCGGGGACTTGGCGGCGGCGTCCGGCTTGACGCGCTTCTTGGCGGGAGTCGGGACCGAAGCGATTGTTGTCCTCTCGGTCGTCGCGGCCGGCGTGGGCGCACCAGCCGGCAAGCGCGCGGCTTGCCTCGTCGCGGGCGTCGGCGCCACCGACGGAGACTTTGCGACAGGTTTGGCCGCGTGCGCCGCCACCGGGGTTGCCGCGATGACGGGCGCCGGCATCGCGGCCGACGGCGCCGGCGGCAGCACCGGGGTCACGGCCGGCGTCGCCGAGAACTGGCGGGCGACCGCGACCGGCGTCGGGGCCGGCCGATCGCGCATCGCGAGACCGAGCACCAGCGCCAGGCCGGCCACCGCACCGGCGGCCAGCGCCGCGTTCCGCCGGCGGACGCCGCAGATCCAGCCGCTCGGTTCGAACGTCGCTGGTGCCCATTCGGCCGCCGCGCGCGCCGAGCTCGGTCCGTACGGCGCGAAGCTCGTCCCGAATCTCCTTCAGGACCTCGACGAGCTGGTCAGATTCAGCCATCACCACCTCTCAGAGTTTCGCGGGCTCGGAGTCGCCGCCCGACGAGGCGTGCGGCTTGTGCGCGTGCGCCGGCTTGACCTGTTTGTGCTCCAGCGTCAGCTCGATCGTCTGGTCGTCGTCGAGCGAGATCGCATGGGCGTTGGGCGTGAAGCCGTCCTTCTCGAGGCGCACCTTGAACGCTCCGCCGCGCGGCCGCTTCAAAACCAGCGGCGTCACGCCGAGGACGCCGTTGCTCGCGTCGTCGAGGACATTGGCGCCGGCCGGATCGGACTCGACCCGCACGGTGACGGTCTTGGGGGCGGCGGGCTTCGCCGGCAGCGGCGCGGGGGCGGGAGCCGGAGGCGGCTCGATCTTGGGCGCGGTCGGCGTGGCTGCCACGATCGGCGCGGCGGCGATCTCGCGTTGAACGCCGGCCTTCTCCCCGTCACGAAAAATGAAAACGCCCGCGCCCACCGCGGCCGCCGCGGCGACGACGAACACCAGCGCGGCCTTCCCCTTCTTGGGACTCCCGGCCTGGGCGCCATCGACCCGCTCACCGACTCCAGTCGAGAACGTCGTGTCGTGCAGCTTCGGATTGCTGAGGGAGCCGGTCCCCGCGCCCACCTTGCTGGACGCGCCGAGGCTTGCCGAATTGCCGCCCAATTTGCCCGTTTTGCCCCCGATGTCGGGCGAAGACGACTGCGCGCTGCGCACCACGAACGTCGACCCACCCGAGGCCTTGAGCGCCGTCATCAGCTCGCCCATGTCGGCGAAGCGCTCGTCCGGATTCTTCGACAACATCTTGAGGACGATCGCGTCGAGCGTCGGCGGGACGTTGGCGTTCTGGGTCGACGGCGCCGGCGGGGCGACGTTGAGGTGCATGTTGACCAGCTCGCCGAACCCCTCCGAGACGAACGGCGGCTGCCCGCAGAGCATCTCGAAGAAGATGATCCCCAGCGAATAGATGTCGGTGCGGTGATCCACCGTCTTCGTCCCGCGGCACTGCTCGGGCGACATGTAGATCGGCGTCCCCATCAGCGTGCCGGTCCGCGTCTTGACCGAGTCGTTGGCGCTCTGCTGGAGCTTGGCGATCCCGAAGTCGAGCACCTTGATCCGCTCGCGCTCGGGATCGTGCGGATCCGGTACGACAAAGAGATTGTCGGGCTTCAGATCGCGGTGAACGATCCCCTTCTTGTGCGCCGCCCCCAGCGCCGAGGCGGTCTGGTAGCAAAACTCCACGGCGCTCTGGATCGGCAGCGCGCCTTCGCGGCGGATGCGCGTCCCCAGGCTCTCCCCTTCCAGCAGCTCCATCACCAGGAACGGCGTGCCGTCGGCGATGGTCCCCGAGTCGAGGATCTCGATGATGTTGGGGTGGCGGATGGCGTTGGCGGCGCGCGCCTCGTTGAGGAACCGGGTCAGCAGGTTCTCGTCGCGGATGTAGTTCTTGTGCAGAACCTTGACCGCGACGCGGCGACCGATGGCGGGGTGCTCCGCCAGATAGACCGCGCCCATTCCGCCCTCCCCCAGCAGCGAAATCGCGCGGTAGTTCCCGAATTGCTGGCCGATCATGAGCCCCCCTGATGGTAACCGACCCTGGTAGCAGCAGTCGGAATTTTTGCGTCCACGCGCGGGGCCGGTTTGCGCAGGAGGATCTCCGTCCGGCCCTCGCGAACCAGATCGGGCAGGCGACCCACACGAGAGAAGCCCAACTTGCGGTAGAAACGCAGCGCCGCGGCATTGTTCCCGTCGCAGGAGACGTAGAGCCACCGGCGCGTCGCAAAGGTACGCGCCGCGACATGCTCGACGAGGGCGCGCCCCAGGCCCTGCCCGCTCGCCTCGGGCCGGACGGCCAGAAGCGCGATGAACCCGCCCAGGAGGACGCCGTCGTCGACCACCACGATCCCGAGCGGGGATCCCTTGGCACCGGCCCGAACGACCCAGACACCCCGGGCCCGGGCCTTGCGGCCGAGGTAACGTCCGAGCGCGTCGCCACGGTAGCCGAGCCCGCGCCAGGGCTCGAGCGCGGCGATCCAGGACCCCTGAGCGCGGGCGAGCGCGGGCGCCGGGCGCGTGATGCGCGCCGACACAGCCATTCGCTAGGGCACCGCGCGCGTCGGCGCCCGCAGTCCGCTCCGCTGCGCCTCGACAGCCGCGCCTCGGACCGATCCCGCGACAGCTCCTCCGGGCGGCCCGCCTTCCCGCATCAGCTCCGAGAGCGGGACGAAACGGAACCCGCGCTCGCGCAGCCCGCTCAGGATGGCCGGAAGCGCTTCGTGCGTCTTCCAGCCGCGTCCATTGATGTGGAAGATGATGATCGATCCGGAGCGCGCGTGGCCGACGACCGCGCGAATCATGTTCGCCGTGGTGGTCCTGGCGCTCGGATCGCCCGACACCACGTCCCAGGTGACGGTCGGCAGGTTCTTGCCGTGGACGATCTCGATGACCCGCCGGTTCCAGTCGCCGAACGGCGGGCGGAAGGCGACCGAACGCCGACCGTACCGTCCCAGCGCCGCCTCCGTCTGGTCGATCTCCTCGCCCACGCGCCCCGCCGGCAGCTGGGTCATGTGGGGGTGATCGTACGAGTGGTCGCCGAACTCGATGAGCGGATCGCTGGTCAAGTCGCCCATCGCCTCGGGGTGGGTGTCGACCCAGCGGCCGGAGACGAAGATCGTGGCGGGCACCTGCTCGCGCTTGAGGATGTCGAACACGTCGCAATCGAACCCGTACCACCCCTTCTTTGTGGCGCAGGCGTCGAAGGTGATGGCCACGGCCGACTCGTGCGTGGTCACGCGCGAGATGGGCCGCGACAGCGGGGGCGGCGCCCCCGGAGGCGGCAGCGGCGCCGCCGGGAGCCCCACGCCTCGAAGCGCCAACCAAAGCAGAAACAGTGAGGGCGATGTCATCATCAGGTCAGGTCCAGCAGCATGACGATGGCGTCTTCTTGGTCCTCGGCGTAGTAGTTCGGGCGAACGCCGACCGGCCTGAAGGCGAACCGGCGATACAGGCGCAGCGCGGCGGCGTTCGAGCGCCGGACCTCGAGCGTGACAATCCGGCAGCCATGCTGGCGCCCGAATTCGATGATGTGGGCGAGCAGCCGCGAGGCATGCCCCGCGCGGCGGGCCAGCGGGTGCGTGGCCAGGTTGAGCAGGTGGATCTCGTCGGCCACCAGCCAGTAGTTGCCGAACGCGACCAGGAACCCCTCGGCGACGTCGCGCACCACGTCGACGTGCGCCCAGTCGCGCACCATCTCTTCCGAGAAGACCTGCGCCGACCAGGGGGCACGGAACGAGACCCGCTCGATCTCCATGACCGCGTCGATATCGCCGGGGCGCATCCGCTCGATCACGAACGCCTGCGGGGCCTTGCTGACCGCCATCAGGGGACCTCGACGCTGGCCGGGCTGGTCTCGCTCACCGCGGAGACCGCCTCGAAGATCGCGCTCCAGAGCGCGGCGACCCCTTCCCCGCTCTCGGAGGAGACGAGGATCGGCGCGCGGCGCCCGAACGATTTGCGACTCTGCTCCTTGAGGAGGCCCCGCTCCGTCGCCGACAGCTTGTCGACCTTGGTGTACACCACCTGCGCCGGGACGTGCTCCGTCCCCAGCCACTCGTAGAGCTGCCGCTCCTCCCCCTCGAGGCCGCGACGGGCGTCGACCAGGATCACGAACAGCGCCAGCGACTTGCGGCGGCGCGTGTAGCCTTCGATGAGCGGCTGCCAGGAGTTGCGCTCGGTGCGGGCGACCTTGGCGTAACCGTAGCCCGGCAGATCGATGAGCCGGAGGTCGCCGACCGGCGCCCCCTTGCCGAGCCGCAGCGAGAACATGACCAGACCCCGCGTTCGCCCGGGCGTCTTCGAGGTGCGCGCCAGCCCCTTGCGCCCAGCCAGCCGGTTGAGCAGCGTCGACTTGCCGACGTTCGACCGGCCGGCGATGGCAATCTCGGGTGCGGCGTCGGCCGGCAGACCGCCGAGATCGCGCGCCTCGGCGATGAACAGAGCCTCGGTCACCTCGGGAATCGTGAATGCCACAGCCTCCTAGGGTAGCATTGGCCGTCGTGACGCGCGCTCACCCGGGCGGTCTCAAGGTCTTCGGGCTCACCGGCGGGATCGGAGCGGGAAAGTCGACCGTGGCTCAGCTGTTCGCCGCGCGCGGCGTGCCGGTGGTCGACGCGGACGCGCTGGCGCGCGAGGTGGTGGTCCCGGGCGCCCCGGCGCACGCGGACGTGGCGGTGGCCTGGCCGGAGGTGATGGCGGCCGACGGAACCGTCGACCGCAAACGACTCGGCGACGTCATCTTTGGCGACCCCGCGGCGCGCGCCCGGCTGGAGGCGATCCTGCACCCCCGGATCGCCGCGGCCGCCGATGCGCGGCTGGCGGCGCTCGCCGGCGAGGGGCACCGGCTGGCGCTCTATGAGGCGACGCTGCTGGTCGAGAGCGGCCGCTGGCGCGACTTCGACGGCCTCATCGTGGTGACCGCCGCGGCGGAGACGCAGCTCGCCCGGGCGATGGCGCGCGACAGGCTCAGCCGCGGGCAGGCCGAGGCGCGCCTGCGGGCGCAGCTGCCGACCGAGGAGAAGGTCCGCGTCGCCACCCACGTCATCGACAACGACGGCGCCCGCGCCGCGACCGAGGCGCAGGTCGACGCGCTGCTCCCCAAGCTGCGAGAGAGCTACGACAGGTCGGGGATCGGGTAGCCGCGGCCCGGCCGGGCGAACAGGTAGCCCTGACAGAGATCGCCGCCGAGCGAGATCAGCGAGTCCCGTTCGGCCGGCGTCTCAATCCCCTCCGCCACCAGCTGGATGCCGAGCTCGGTGCAGAGCGCGACAATCGACCGGACGAGCTTCTGCTTGACCGGGGAGCTGTCGATCCCGCGGATGAGCGACATGTCGACCTTGACCACCTCGGGCTCGAGCTGCGCGAAGCTGGTGAGGCCGGCGTAGCCGGCGCCGAGATCGTCGATGGCGATCCGGTAGCCGAGCGAGCGCAGCCGTTTCACCCGCGACTGCAGCTCGTGGATGCGATCGAGGGCGGCGCGCTCGGTGATCTCCAGGACCACGTTGCTGGCGAACGGCGTCAGCGCCCCGTCGTCGGCGTAGAGCTCCTCGTCCTCGAGATCGGCCGGGTGCAGGTTGACGAACAGGTTGGCCGGAGCCGGCGTCTGGTGCAGATGCCGCGCCACGTGCTGGCGGATGATCCGCCCGAGCTCGGCAGCCTTGCCGAGCCGCTCGGCAGCGTCGAAGAAGTCGAGCGGGCTGCGCAGCGTCGGCTCGTCGGTGCGCAGCAGCGTCTCGTAAGCGACCGTCCGCCGCCCAGCCCACGACACGATCGGCTGCGCGGCCACCCAGAGCTTCTCGACGCCCGAGGCAAACCGCGCCTCGAGACCGGCCCGATCGCCAATCTGTTTCCCGTCGAGCTCGTGCATCAGCGCCGCTTCGCGCCGGACGCGGGCCAGCTTGTGAACGCCCACCGCGCGCGCCACCGCCTCCATCATCGCGTCGTGCCCGACCGGTTTCACCAGATAGCGAAACGCGCCGTACTCGATGGCGGCCAACGCGCTCTCCAAGGCCGGGCTGCCGGTCATGAAGATCATCGGGACGTCGAGGTCGGTCTCGCGGATGGCGCGCAGGAGCGCCAGGCCGTCCATGTCGGGCATGGCGATGTCGCTGATGATGGCGTCGAAGCGGTGCCCCTTGGCCAGCACCGACGCCTCGCGCCCGTCGTGCGCGACGCTGACCTTGTAGCCGGCGGCCGCCAGGGCCCGCGCGTAGCCCCGGGCGGTCACCGGCTCGTCGTCGACGACCAGCACCTCCGCCGGGACTGCGTTTGCGTTCGCGGCGGCCCCGTGGCCGTTCACCTCGGCCACGGTCACTTTGCCCTGCATCTCCCAGGTAATCGGCAGCGGGAGGTCGCGGCTTGAGACTCCCAGACCAGATCGCGTGAGGGAGAGACGGCTTTGTCGGCTCGAACTAAATGATCCGAACGGCGCCGGCGCGGATCAGGCGCGCGGCGATCCGGAGCGCGTCGGTCGAGCCGACCCCCGAGCCGTCGAACAGCTCCTCCAGCGTGCGCGCGCCGTCGATGCGCCCGATGAGCGCCCGTTCGCGCTCGCCGAGGCGCGCCCGCGCGATCTCCGCGGCCCGGGGCGCCAGGACCGGGACGCCGCCGAGCGGGCCGACATAGGCGGCGAAGACCCGCGCCAGGAGCGGCCGCGCCGGCTCGATCACCTCGACGATGCCGGGCGGCGGCGCCTCGTCTGCCTCGTGCAGCGCCCCCTCCGCCGCGTTCACCGCCGCGGTCAGATCGCCCTCGTCGAGCGCCGCGCGCGCCACGTCGATGAGCGCCGCTGCCCGCTGTCGCCAGGGGGCGATCCCCGCCTCCGCCGACGTCACCCGCCCCGATCCCGAACTGAGCGGCTGCTTGTCCGAGTCGCCCACCCGGCGGGTGTGCTGCTCGGCGTCGTCTTCCAGGTCCAGGCGGCGCACACGCTGGTCGGGCGCCGCGGGATCGCGGACGGCGCGAACGGCCGCCGACATCGTCCCATGGACGGCGGCGAGATCATTGCCGTGCTTCGTGGAGAGCATGTCCTCGGCGAGCTGGGCCGGGATCGGCGACGTCAACGTGATCCGGCGATCGCGCGACAGGTCGACCTGCGCCGTGTCGAGCACGCCGCCGATCTCCTCCGGCTTGCCACCGGTGTCCTCGGCGTCGAACGGAGCCAGATCGATGTCCTCGGCGAGATGGGGCTCGTCGTCGGGCTCCAGTTCCTCGGTCCGGGCCCGGCCCGGTCGGCGCGTGTCCTGGGTCGCCCCAGCGAGATCGGGCGCAGATCCCTCTCGCGGTTTCATTCCCTCCCTGTTTCGGCAGCCGACGCCGCGGTCTTGAGCGAGACGGCGGGGTCGTACCAGAGCAGTCGCTAAGGGATCAGGAGCTCGAGCAGCGCCTTTTGCGCGTGCAGCCGATTTTCAGCCTGCTGCCAGACGGCGCTGGCGGGGCCTTCGATCACCTCGTCGGTGATCTCCTCGCCCCGGTGGGCGGGGAGGCAATGTAGGACGATGGCGTCGGGGTGGGCGCTGCGCATGAGGGTGGTGTCGATGGCGTAGCCAGCGAAGGCCGCCCGGCGCGCCTCGGCCTCGGCCTCCTGCCCCATCGAGGCGAAGACGTCGGTCGAGATGACCTGCCGCCCGGCGGCCGCCTCGGCGGGATCGCGGACCACGGTGATCCGCCCGCGCTTGCCGGCGCGGGCCCGCGCGAGCACGCCGGGGTCGGGGTCGTGCCCGGCCGGACAGGCGAGCGCCAAATCGAGGCCGAGGATTCCGGCCGCCTCAATCCACGAGTTGGCCATGTTGTTGCCGTCGCCGATCCAGGCGTAGCTGACCGAGCGGAGCGTGCGGCCGGGATCGCCCGTGGCGCCAAACCGCTGCACGACGGTCTGCAGGTCGGCGAGCACCTGGCAGGGGTGCATGAGATCGGTGAGGCCGTTGATGACCGGCACCGACGCGAAGCGAGACATCTCCTCGGCGCGATCGTGGCCGAAGGTGCGGACCATGATGCCGTGGCAGTAGCCGGAGAGGACGCGGGCGGTGTCCTTGAGCGGCTCACCCCGTTCGAGCTGCGACCCCTGCATGCTGAGGTAGAGCGCGTGTCCGCCGAGATCGTACATGGCGATCTCGAAGCTGGCGCGCGTGCGCGTCGAGGCCTTCTCGAACACCATTCCCAGCACGCGGCCGGGACGCGTGGCGTGCGGGGTGCGCGCCGCCCGCAGCACGCGCAGCTCCTCGGCGCGTCGAATGAGCGCCTCGATCCCGCCAGACGGCAGATCGTCGAAGGCCAGGAATCTCTTGGTCGGCCGCGTCTCGCTCATCGCGATTCCTCGAGCACAGCATCGAGGATCTCGATCGCCTCGTCGATCTCCGCCTTGTTGACGACCAGCGGTGGGACCAGCCGCACGACGTTCGCGCCGGCCACCGACAGCAAGAGGCCGTGCGCACGCGCACGCACCACGATGTCGCCCGGATCGCCCTCGATGATCAGGCCCTGGAGGAGCCCCCGACCGCGCGCGCCGCGCGTCTTCGGACGCCGCCGCTCGGCGAGCCGCAACAACGACGATCCTAGATATGCGCCGACCTCGCGGCAGTGATCGAGGAGGCCAAGCTCGTCGATCGCCCGCTGGACGTAGAGCGCGGCGGCGGTGGCGAACGGGTTTCCGCCAAACGTCGAGGCGTGCGTCCCCGGCTCGAAGCCGCGGCCGACCTCCTCGTTCGCCAGCATGGCGCCGATCGGGATCCCGCCCGCCAGCCCCTTGGCCAGCGTCACCACGTCGGGGACGACCCCTTCGCCCTCGAACGCGTAGAAGGTGCCGGTGCGACCGCTGCCGGTCTGGATCTCGTCGAAGATCAGCACCGTTCCCGTGTCGCTGCAGATGCGCCGCAGCTCCTGCAGGTAGCCCGGAGGGGGCAGGTTGATCCCCCCTTCGGCCTGGATCGGCTCGACGATCACGGCGCAGCTCTTGTCGGTGATGCCGGCGCGCGCCGCGGCCACGTCGCCGAACGGCAGGAAGCGCACCGGCCCGACCAGCGGGCCGAAGCCTTCGCGGTACTTGGCCTGCCCCGTGACGCTGAGCGAGCCGAAGGTCCGGCCGTGAAAGCTCTGCTCGAACGCCACCAGCTCGACGCGCTCGGGTTGCTTCTTCGTCACCACCTGATAGCGGCGCGCCAGCTTGAGCGCCGCCTCGTTGGCCTCGGTCCCCGAGTTACAAAGGAACGCCCGGCCGTGGAAGGCCCGGCGCGCCAGCGCCTCGACGAACTCCAGCTGCGCCTCGATGTAATAGAGGTTGGAGACGTGAATCAGGCGGCGGGCCTGAGCGGCGATGGCGTCCGCCAGGCCGGCGTGGCCATGCCCCAGCATCGACACCGCGACGCCGGCCGTCATATCGAGATAGCGGCGCCCCTCGACGTCGAAGAGGGCACACCCTTCTCCCCGCGCCATGACCACGGGTGCCTGCCGGTTGTTGTTGAGGAGCAGGCGGCGCCCCCTCTCGACGAGATCGTCTTGCTGCGACATCGCCCGACTCTACTCGGCGCGCGCCCGCGAGCAAGAGCGACCAGCAAGACCCCGTCCGGGGAACGGGCGATCCCCCATCCGTGTCAAAAAGCAGCGCTTGTGCCATGGTCAGCAACGCTTACGTTGGGGCAACCATGAAGGCCGCGCCGATCATCGTCAGGACGGCCACCGCCGTTCCAGGGCATAGCGCCAGCCAGGATCAGGTAAAGGAGCGCCTGCGGGCGCTGCTCCCGCTACCGGTCCGCAAGCTCGACGCGGTGATGGAGCTGTTCGATCACACGGCCGTCGAGCGGCGCTTCAGCGTCGAACCGCTCTCGGCGCTGGGAGAGCCGCGCGGGCTCGGCGAGGTGCAGCGCCGCTACCGCGACAACGCGATCGCGCTCGGAAAGAAGGTGGCCACCGAGGCGCTCGCCGGCGCCGGCGTCGAAGCGCGCGACATCGATCTGATCGTCACCACCTCGTGCACGGGGATCATGATCCCGTCGCTCGATGCGCACCTCTGCAACGAGCTCGGGTTTCGCGCCGACGTCCGGCGGCTGCCGATCACCGCGCTCGGCTGCTCGGGCGGGGCCGCGGCACTGGCGCGGGCCCACGACTTCCTGGTCGGGTTTCCCGAGGCCCGCGCGCTGGTCGTGGCCGTCGAGCTGCCGAGCCTCAGCATCCAGCGCGCCGATCTGTCGCTGGCGAACTTGGTGTCGACCGCGCTGTTCGGCGACGGCGCGGCGGCGGCCGTCCTCGAGGGCGGTCTGCGGGGGGATGCCCGGCCCGCGCGAACGGGGGTGCGCGTCCTCGAGACCCTGGCGCACCTATTTCCGCGCTCGGAGTACGCGCTCGGCTTCGATCTGCAGGACGACGGATTCCATTCGGTCCTCTCGAAGGACGTGCCGGGGCTCATCAAGAGCGAGATCGCGCGCCTGGTGACGACGCTGGCCGGACGGCGCGGGCTCACGCGTGAGGAGCTCTCCTGCTTCGTGTTCCACCCGGGCGGCCGGAAGATCCTGGCCTTCATCGAAGAGGAGCTGGGACTGCGGCGCGATGACACCGAGCCGTCTTGGGACATCCTGCGCGACTTCGGAAATCAATCGAGCGCCTCGGTGCTGTTCGTGCTGCACGAGTGGCTGACCAGGCGGAGTCCACCGGCAGACGCGTACGGGATCCTGGCGGCGTTCGGCCCCGGCCTCTCGACCGAGATGCTGCTCTTGCAGTGGGGCTGAGCAGGTGAGCTCGACGACCTTCTTCGTCATCCTCTGCGCCGCCGTCGGTGCCTGCCGCCTCGTCGAGATGACGATCTCGCGCCACCACCAGCGCGCGCTCGGTGCCCGGGGCGCGGCGCCGCTGCCGGAGCCGACCTTCGGGGCCATGGTGGCGCTGCACATCGGGATCATCGCCGGCGCGGCGCTCGAGGTCGTCTCCTTGCACCGTCCCTACGTCACCGCCCTCGCCGTCCCTGCCCTCGCGCTGGTGGTGCTGGCGAACCTGCTTCGCTTCTGGGTGATCGCCACCCTCGGCGTGCACTGGAACGTGCGTGTGGTGGCCTCGATGCCGCTCGGCGTGGTGACCGCGGGCCCTTACCGCTTCGTCCGTCACCCGAACTACGTCGCCGTCTTCGTCGAGCTCTTGGCGCTGCCGCTCGTGCACGGCGCCTACCTGACGGCGGTCGCCGGCACGCTGCTGCATCTTCTGATCCTGCGGCGCCGCGTGTCGCTGGAAGAATCGGTGTTGATGGCCGACGAGGGCTACCGGCGCGCCTTCGCCGACAAACCGCGCTTCATCCCAATGCCAATGCCGTTGCCATGGCGGTAGACGTCGTCGTCGCGGGCGGCGGACCGGCCGGAGCGACGCTGGCGATCCTGCTGGGGCGCGCCGGCCTGCGCGTCGACGTCTACGACGCCCGCCGCTTTCCCCGCGACAAGCCCTGCGGCGAGGGGATCATGCCGGGGGGCGTGGCGGTGCTCGGGCGTCTCGGGCTGCGCGATGCCGTCGGCGGGCGCGCGCTCTCCGCCGTGCGGTACCACGGCTTCGGCCTCACCGCTGCGGCCCCCTTCGGCTCGCCCGGCCACCCGGAGACGACCGCCCTCGCTCAGCGGCGCCTGCGGCTCGACGAGGTGCTCATCGACGCGGCCCGGGCGACGCCCGGCGTGCGCGTCTTCGAGGAGGCCGCGGTCGAGGGGGCCGCGGTCGAAAATGGGCGCGCCGTCGGCCTGCGCGTCGGGGGCGAGCTCCGGCGCGCCGCCCTGGTGGTCGGCGCCGACGGGCTCGAGTCTCCGGTGCGGCGCTCGCTCGGGCTCGACGTCGCCGCGCGCGCCCCGGCGCGCTCCGGCGTGCGGATGCACTTTCGCCTGGCGCCTGGACGGACGCTCGCCGACAACCTGGAGATCTTCGTCGGCCGCGGCTACGAGCTCTACGCCGCGCCGCTGCCCGACGGCGAGCTCCTGGTGGCGGGGCTGGGCGACGACGGCGCGTTCGGCGGCAGCGGACGCAACGCGCTCGAGCGCTGGATCGCCACCTGGCCGTTCCTGGGCGACGCTCTCGAGGGCGCCACGCCGCTCACGGCGCCGGCGGGACGCGCGCGCGTCGCCCGTCGGGCGCGCGCCGGGTTCGCGCCGGGCGCCGTGCTGCTCGGCGACGCCGCGCGCGCCAGCGATCCGCTGACCGCCGGGGGCATCTCCCACGCGCTCGCCACCGCCGAGCGCCTGGCGGAGATCGTGCCGCGCTTCCTCGCGCAGGGGGATCGCGCGCTCGCCCGCTTCGATCGCGAGCGGCGCCGCCTGCTGCGTCCGCACGAGTGGCTCACGCACGCCCTCGTGCAGATCGTCCGCCGGCCGCTGCTGGCGCACGCGACGCTGCTCTCGATGCGGGCGCTGCCGCCCCTCATGCGCCGGCTGGTGGGGGTGGCGGGCGCCGCCGGGGTTCATCCCCCCGCGGTCGCGGCTGCGCCCGCGCGCGCCAGCTATCGAAGCGTGGCGACCGCCGCCAGCTCGACCCCCGCGCTGGCGATCAGCAGTGCCACCGCCCAGAACGCCACGCTCCCCCAGCGCGCCGAGTCGCCGTAAGCGCCGCGCGCCACGCGCACCGACTGCCAAATTGCGATGGGCGCCAGCAGCACGGGCGCCGCGGCCACGCGCGCCGGCAGCCCCGCGCGCGCCAGGAGCGGCAAGGCGCCGAAGGCGGCCAGCGTCGTCGCCGCATAGAGCCGCGCCGCCGGCAGCGCGCCCAGCCGCACGACCAGCGTGCGCTTGCCGACCGCAGCGTCACCCGCCGCGTCGGGGAACTCGATCGCCAGCAGCATCGCGAACTGCAGCGCGCAGGGGAGCGCCGCCGCGAAGAAGATCGGCGCAGCGAGCGCGCCGGCCTGCAGATCGTAGCCAAGGAGGGGGACCAGCAGCGTCACCACCAGCGCCGTCGTCAGCTCGCCCAGCCCCCGCGCGCAGAGCCGCAACGGCGGCGCGCTGTAACCCCAGGCGAGCCCGATCATCGCCGCCGAGAGCAGGAGCGGCCCCGCTCCCACCCGGCGCACCGGCACGACCGCCAGGCCCGCCGCGGCGCCGGCGGCGACGAGCAAAAACACCCGCGAGGCGCGCAGCGCCACCACTGGCGCCAGCGCCCCGTCGGGCAGGATGCGGCTCCCCCCCGACCAGCGCGTCGGCGTCCGGTTCGCGCGGTCGGCCTCGAGGTCGAAGTAGTCGTTCGCGTAGTGGGTCATGAGCTGCGTCGCCGTCACGACCAGCTGTCCCCAGGCATACCGCCACGGGTCGAAGGCGGCGCCGCCGGCCACCGCCAGCGCGCCGCCCAACCCATAGAGCACGAATCCCCCGACGAGAAACTGCGGCCGGCCCAACCTCACGAACGCGATGAGCCGCCGCACGGCGGAGACCTACTTGACGACGCCGCAGGCGATGCGCGCGCCGCCGCCGCCGAGCGGCTTCGGGGTGTCGCTGTAGTTGTCGCCGCCCTCGTGAATCATCAGCGACTTTCCTTGAAAGTCGGCCAGCGTGAGCCCTTTGACCTCCATCTTGTCCTTGGCCTCGCCCTTGTCCGAGACGACCAGCTTCGGCAGGTCGCCCTTGTGCCCGCCGCCGCCCGGCCCCTTGTGCGCCTTGGTGGCGTCCGGATCGAAGTGCCCGCCCGCCGATTGCGCGGCGGTCTTCTTGCCGTCCTTGTCGGCGGGGTCACAGCTCGGCTTCTCGTGAATGTGAAACCCGTGCTCGCCCGGCGCGAGCCCTTTCAGCTTCGGCTCGAGGGTGACGCCGTCCTTGCCTTCCTTGACGGTGATGGTCCCGATCGATTTTCCGACGCCGTCGGCCGTGACGGTGTTCATCGTCACTTTCACCGATTTGGCGGCTTGAGCGGCGGAGCCGCCCAACAAAAGCAACGCAACAGCAACAAACCGAATCGTTTTCATCGTGTCTCCTTTGGACTGTCGTTGGCTGTGAGATAATCATTCACGTTCGAGCCGCCATGGAAGAAGAACCAGCACAGCCCGGATCTGAACGACGAAGCTCCCAGCGCTTCAGCACGCGCTCGCTCGTCGAAGTCCGCATCCCGACCTGGACCGCCCTCCAGGCGGTTTATACCGTGAACCTGTCGCTGGGCGGAATGCGCCTGTCATTGGGGGCCCGCGCGGCGATGGGTGCCCCGGTCGACATCATCATGACGTTGCCCGACGGGGAGAGGCTGCATCTGCCGGGCAAGGTCGCCTACCTCGGCGGCGGCGAGGGCGGCGACGTGGGCGTCCGCTTCGACGAGCTGGCCCCGTACACGCAGCTGCAAATCCAGAATTACGTCGAGGAGCTGGCCGCTGGCCGCACGCCCCAGGTCCGCGAGCGGACCAAGAGCATCCCGCCCGGCGTCCTCATCAAGAAGAAGACGTGAGCGGGTGGCGCGCGCGCCCGGCGCCTGGGCGTCCGCCCTCGTGCTCGCAAGTGTCGTCTCCCCCGCGGCGCAGGCCGCCAGCGGCGACGACGCCCGCGTCAACGCCGCGCTGATCGCGGCGCTGCCGGCCGACGGGACCACCGACCTCGTGGTGATCGCCCAGCCGAGCGCGCCGGACGCGCCGCGCGTCTGGGGCGTCACCCGCGTCGCCGCCTCGCCGGCCGCGATCAAAGACGTGCTGCTCGACCCCGCGCACTACCATGCGCTGATCCCGGCGCTGATCGAATCCCGGCTCGAACGGTCGAACGGAGGCGCCCCGATCGTCGACTGGGAGCTGGAGGTCCCGCTCTTCAACCTGTCGGGGCGGATGGCGCTGCACAACCGGCCCGACGGCGTCACCATCGAGCTCGTCGAGGGGGACTTCGCGCCCGGGCGACTGTCTCTCACCGTCGCGCCCGACGCGCGGGGTGGCTCGACGCTGGTGGTCGATGCGGTGCTCGACGTGAAGCGATCGAGCTGGCTGCTCCGCCGCATCATCAGGCGCAGCCCCGTCGGCGAGCCCGCGGCCCTGACCGCCGCGACCTACGTGGCCCTGCGCGCGATCGCGCTGCGCGCCGAGCATCCCAGCGCCGGCGTCGCCTGGCGCCCGCGCCCGCCGTCGATGGCACCGGCGAGCTGGCTGCCCGATCCGCGGCCGCTCGGTGGCGATCTCCTGGCACCGCTGCGCGCGCGTGGCGTGGTCGCTCTCGTCGCGCGTGCCCCGGCGGAGCAGCTCGGCGGCGTCGCCGCGGCGGTCACCCTGAACGCGCCCGCGCCCGCCGTCGAGGCGACCCTGCGGGATCCGAGGTCGTGGTTGGCATTTCCCGGGTTGGCGAAAGTCCAAATCCGTCCCGGTCCGAATGGTGTCGGTGCCGACGTGGTGGACGACCTTCCGCTCGTCGATTGCGACGCGACCTGGACCGCCCAGCCCGGCTCCGCTCTTCGGTGGGTCGCCACCGCGGGCGCCACGCGGGGCGCGCGCCTCGGGTGGAACCTCTATCCGGGCGCATCGACGATCGCGGCTCTCACCCTCTATCCGCGGGTCGAAGCGACCGGCTCGATCGCGCGTCGCTTCATCGCGGCCGAGCCGCTGCTCGAAGAAGGATTGTCGCTGGCGCTGGCCTTCGTCGATGTCGCGGGTCTCAAAGCGGCCCTGGTCACGTCGCACTGATCCGGTTCAATCTCGAAAATTCGAGGGGGATATCGCGTTGCTCCATGGCAAACCCAGGGCGCGGGGCCCTTGTGGTGGCCGAACCAGGCCCGATAATGGGCATGAGCCTTGCTGCTCTGGAGTCACATGCGACACATCGTCTGGCTGGCCGGATGTCTCCTGGTCCTCTCCTGCACGGTCAACGGTGACAACCTGAATACCGATGCCGGCGGCACGGGCGGCGGGTCGGGTGGAGCGGGCGGGTGTCCGCGCTGTGCGGGCACCGGCGGGCAGACGGCGAGCGGCGGCCAGCTCGGCACCGGCGGCCTGTCGGCCACGGGCGGGCAGGTCGGCACGGGCGGCGTGTCGGCCACGGGCGGGCAGGTCGGCACGGGCGGGCAGACCGCCACCGGCGGCCAGCTCGGAACGGGCGGTCAGGCCGCCACCGGCGGCAAGACGGGAACGGGCGGCAGCGCGACCGGAGGGCACGGCGCCGGCGGAAGCGGCACGGCGGCGGCGGTGGCCAGGGTGGCGGCAAGAGCTGCGACGCGCTCGAGACGGACTACGGCAACGCCCTGACGGCCGCCATGAAATGCACGCTTGGCGCCACCGGCCAGTGTCAGCAAATGGTAAACCGATCCCTCTCCTGCCCCGGTTGCAAACAGTACGTGAACGACACGACGACGCTGAGCGCGATCCAGACGGCGTGGGACGACCAAAACTGCAGCTCGGGGGGGCACGTCTGCCCCGCCATCGCCTGCGTCGTTCCGACCACGAGCGTCTGCACGACCAATCCGACCGCGGGCGGTCCCAGCGTGGGCGTCGATCCGGCAGGAACCTGTGCCCCGCAGCTCACCCCCACCAACTGAGGCCCCATGCGTTCGTACATCGCCATCGTGACTCTGCTCCTGACCGCCTCGTGCGGCTCCGTGACAGCGATCGGGACCGACGGCGGTCAGGGCGGTTCGCCCGGGACCGGCGGCGCAACGGCAACCGGCGGCACGCATGGGAGCGGCGGCAACGGCGGAGCCGCGGGCGGCCCGAGCTGCGCGCAGATCCAGGGCGCCTATCAGGCGGCGCTCGCCACCGCCCGCGCATGCTCCATCGACGGCACCAACCAGTGCCAGAAGACGGTCACCAGCGCTCTCGGCTGCGGCGGCTGCCCGACCTTCGTCAACGACGATTCGGGACTCTCTCAGTACGACAATGAGTGGAACCAGGCCGGCTGCGGTCAGAATCAGGTCTGCCCCGCCATCGCCTGCCTCGCTCCCAAGACGGCGACGTGCAAGGCCAGCGACGCCGGCGGCGCCGCCTGTGTCGACTCGTTTCTGGCTACGCCGACGAACTAGCGCCGGGCCCTGGTTCGCTTTGCTCACCGTCGCCTTTTCGGCGACGCCCTCCTAGGGAACGGAAGGGGCGTCGGCGGCGGGCGCGTCACCGCCGAGCTCGCAGATCCCGGCGCCGCAGAACGGCGTCTGCGTGCAGCTCGGATCGGTGGAGACCGACTCCGTGCAGGCGGTGTCCGCGCAGCGCTTCTTGCGATCCTTTTCGTAGCTGTCTTTTTCTTTCTTGGGGATCGCGCGCTGCTTCCCCCCTTCGCTGCAGGGACAGCAATCGTCGGGGACGAGGACGCAGTCCTTGTCGGTCTTGCAGTCCGCCGTCGAGGCGGGCGCCTTCTTGGTGTGCTTGGCCTGCGCCAGGAAGGGCGCGCCGAACGACGCGACGCCGAGGACGGTCAGCGCGAAAAGAATCCGGAAGCGAGATGAAAGTGAGCGAGGCATGCGTCGAGTTATAACTGCGTCACCGTCGATCCGGAAGAGTGATCCTCGACACCGGAATCCCTCTGTTTCGAACTTGTCAGTTCGCCGTTCCGGGAGCGCCGATCCGGGCGGTCATGGCCACCACTTCGGCCGCCACGCGCTCGAGCCGCTCGCCCACGTCGCGCGTCTCCAGCAGCCGCTGGCGCAGCGCCGGATCCACGATGAGCGCCGACGCGACGCCGTCGACCAGCTCCGCCGGCGTGTCCTGGGCGGCGACCACCTGGCGCAGCAGCTCGCCCCCCTCGGGGATGGCGTCCGCCAGCTGCCCGATGAGCGCGCGCAGCGTCTGATCGGCGTCGACCAGCTCCGTCGCGTCGGTGATCGGAAAGTCGGGGAGCTCGGTCGCGGTCACCAGTCGGTACGGGCGCCCGGACGGCAGCTCCCGATCGATGCGGATCCGCGCGCGCCCGCGCACCACCAGGTTGAAGCGCCCGTCGGGGAGCTCGTGCGCCATCACCACCTCGCCGACGCCGGCGATCGGCTGCACAGAGGGGAGCTCTTCCTCGGCGCGCGCGTCGGGCATGAGGAGGCCGATGGCGAGGAAGCGCGTTCCGGTCAGGACGTCGCGCATCATCACCCGGTAGCGCTCCTCGAAGATGTGCAGCGGCAGGAGCGCATGCGGAAACAGCACCGCGTTCGGCAGCGGGAAGAGCGGCAGCCGGCGCAGCGACGAGACCAAGGTCCCCTCGCCGTCGCCGGGCACAGAAACGGGAGCGGGGGTATCAGCCAAAGACGTCCACACAGGAGCCGGTGAGCGCCGGCGGCGCATAGGCGGCCAGATAGATGACCACGTTGGCCACGTCCTCGGGTGACATCGCCGGGCGGGCGCCAGGCATCCCCACCCTTAGCATGTCGGTGTCGACCGAGCCCGGGCAGACGGCGTTGACGGCGATGCCGTCCGGGCGCAGCTCTTCGGCCAGTGCCCGCGTCAGCCCGACGACGCCGTGCTTGGCCGCGCAGTAGGCGGTGAGACCGGCGGTCCCCTGTCGGCCCGAGATCGACGCGATGTTGACAATCCGCCCGCCCCGGCGCGCCCGCATCGCCGGGAGAAAGGCGCGCGTCACCAGGAAGGTCCCCTTGAGGTTCGAGTCGAGCACGGCGTCCCAGTTCTCGAGCGAGGTCTCGTCGAGCGGCGCGCGCGCCACGAGGCCGGCGTTGTTGACGAGAAGGTCCGGCGGGCCGAACCGGCGCAGCACCTCGGCGGCGAAGCGTTCGACCTCGGCGGGGCGCCCCACGTCGCAGGCGATGAGGTCGCCGACCGCCTGGCGCGCGCAGCCGGCCACCTTGGCGCCCGCGCCGGCGAGCAGCGTGGCGATGGCGCCGCCAATCCCGCGCGAGGCGCCCGTGACGACCGCGATCTTGCCGGCGAGCACGCGGCCGACGGCGCTGGCGTTCGCCTGGGCGCTGTCGTCCATCTCCCTCGCGCTCATCGCGCGCGCCCCCCCAGGTTGGCGGCCTCGAGGAGGCGCGCCTTGAGATCGGGGCGCTCGCGCATCTCGCCCACGAACGCGCTGGTGACGACGCCCGACTGATCGTGCTTCTCGGCGGGGAGCGCCAGGCAGAGCTGCTCCGCCTCGATCACGCAGCCGGCGCCGCGCGCGCCGAGGTGCCGGCAGAGCGCGTCGGCGATCTGATGCGTCGCCCGCTCCTGCAGCGTGAGCCGCTTGGTGAAGCAGTCGACGAGCTCCGCGAGGCGCCCGAAACCCACCAGCTTCCCTTGCGGCAGGTAGGCGACGTGCGCAACCCCCCGGTAGGGGAGCAGGTGGTGCGGGCACATGGAGTGAAAGCGCAGGCCGCCCACCACCACCACGTCGGGGTCGGCCTCGCCCGTCACCGGATCGCCGAGGAGGACCGCGGGATCCATGTCGTAGCCGGCCAGGAACTCCGCCTGCCAGAGCTGCGCCACCCGCCGGCCAGTCTCCTTGAGATCGGGATCGGTGGCAGGGTCTCGACCTGCGGCGCGCAGGAGCGCGTCGACTGCGGCGCGCAGCTCCGGTGGCGACGGCACGGGACCGCTCACTCCGCAGGAGGCTGAGCGCTCACGTCGCCGTCGACGGGACGACGCGAGGCAAACCCGCCGTCGACCGGGTGCCAAAAGCCGACCTTCTTCTCGCCGAAGCGCCAGCAGAGGACGATCTCCTCGCCGAGCCGCTCCGAGGGGAAATCGACCAGGCCGATCTCCACGTCCTTCACCTCGCCACCGAGGTCGCGCACCTGCCCGAGCTCGTCCGAGAGCGCCTCATAGTAGCCGCGGAAGAGCGCCTTGGCCCGCCGCACCTCGGGTGAGCCGTCGTCGCTCTCCAGGATCTCCTCGCGGCTCATCCGCACGTTGGCGCGTTCGAGCTGGATCTCGAGCGCGCGCAGGCCCGCACGAAGCTGGAGCACGTCGATGAAGATCCGTTCGAGCGCTGGAACCAGCGCGTCGACGTCACCGACCGTGAAGTGCTCCTGAGGCATCGCCCGTACCTTACATCAATGCCGGGCCAGCGGCGAAGGGTAGAGCGGCGGCTTGCGGTTGCGGCCGGTCTGGCGCCTCACGTCAACGTCCGAGACCAGCAGCGGCGGCGAGACGATCGTCGTCGGCACGCCCGAGAACCCGGCGCCCCCTTCCAGGAAATTGTAGACGGTGGCGTCGGTCCCGACGGCGGTGATGTCCTTGAGCGAGCGCGGCAGGAGGTTCTCCAGCAAGAGGCCCCGCACCAGCGTCTCCTTGCCGTGGTCGAGCCGATAGACCACCAGCGGCCTCACCGGGGGCGGGCCGTGGCCGCCCAGGCCGAACGACAGCAGCGCCGCCAGATCGTCGGCCTCGCCCCCCAGGGAATCGTCGTCGAGCAGACGAACGACGTAGGTGGTGATGCCGCCGCCCTTGGCGATCTTGCCCAGATCCTCCAGCAGCGCCGCGCGGGGCTGCGGGTGGACGCCGCTCACCACCAGCGTGCCGACGCGCGCGCGCGGAGCGGCGAAGCGCGGCGCCCGGGCGTGGCCGTTGGAGTGGACGATCTCCTTGCGCGGCGTTCGCGACATGAGCAGCGACTTCAGAACGCCATGCTCGATCAGCGAGACACGCTGGGCGGGAACCCCCTCGTCGTCGATCTTGTAGCTGCCGTAGAGCGGCGCCTTGCCGGGCCCCGACGCCGGCGCCGGATCGTCGACCGCATTCACGATCGCCGCCGCCACCTTCTGCCCCAGCTTGGTGGCGAGCGCCCCCTGATCGTTCCCCTCGTCGCTCCCCGCCTGCGCGGTCTTGGGCGGCGGCGTGCCGGCCACCTGATCGCCGAGCAGGAGCTTCACGACCTGAGGCGCCGCCAGCCCTTCGAACAGCACGGCGCCCGCGCCCGACGCAGCGACCGGCGCGCTCCGCATCGCCACCAGCTCCTTGGCCATCGCGCGGACCGACTTCTCCATCTCGGCGAGCGCGGGGAGCCCGGAGGGCGTGAGCGCCGTGAACGGCACGAAGCTCCGCAGCTTCATCCCGTCGGGCGCCTGGGTCTCGGCCACCACGTTGATCTGCACGGTGTGCTGGTTGTCGTCGACGAACGTCCCCTCGCTTGAAAGCAACCGCCGCCTCACGATGGCGTAGCTCGCCGACACGCGCGACGACGAGATCTCCGGGAAGTCCGCCAGCACCGACGACAGCTTGCGCGCCGACTCGCGCAGCGCGTCCGGCTCCGCGGCGCCCGCCGGGAAGGGAACCTCCAGGTGCGACGCCGCCTCCTTGGAGAAATCACCGACGGCGGCCTCGTCCGCGGCCGCGGCCGCCTGCCCCTCCGCCGCGGCCCGCTTGCGCGCCAGCGTCTCCAGCGCCGCCTTGTAGGCCTCGTCGGTGCGCAGCCAGAGCTCACGGCGCAAGGCCGCGTAGTCGTCCTCGATCGGCACGGTCTCGACGCGCGCGCCGCCTTCGAAGTTGCTGTTGTCGAAGCTCGGATCGCCGACGCGCAGGTCGGTGCGCAAAATGCGGCCGCGGTAGGCGTGCGAGGCGGTCAGCGCCCCCAGCGTCGCGTTCACCGACGCCTGCTCGAGATCGTAGATCGTGTAGCCGAGGTAGTACGGGCGCGACTCGTCGCCCAGATGGAGCTCGGACATCGAGCGCGCCAGCTCGTCCTGCAACGCGCGCTGGACCAGGGCGTCGTTGGTGCGGATGCGCGCCTCGACCGCCACCGCGGCCGGCTTGTCCGCCACCGCGGCCGACTTGTCCGCCGCGTCGTTCGCCCGCGCCACCGCGCTGAGCGACAGCACGACCGCCGACAGGTACCCGAGGCGGCGAATCACTGCAACGCCCCCTTGGTCTTCGCCGGCGCCGGCAGCCCCGACGGTGCTGTCGGCCCGCGCGGTGCCGGCGGCGCCGGCTGCAGCGACGGCGACGGGAGCACCGGCGGCTTGTCGCTCCCCTTGTCGCGCCGCTCGGTCTCGATCTGCTGGACCAGCAGGCTGGGGCTGGTGGCCGACACCGGGACGAAGCCCGACTCGGCGCCGCAGTAACCGTTGAACGTCTGGTAGTCGTTCGAGGCCGCCATGATCTTCGTCAGCGCCGACAGCGGCGTGCCCACCAGATCGACGCCGCGCACGAGCTCGTCGGGCCGCCCGTCGACCCACACGCGATAAACCAGGATCGGCAACACCTTGAACGCCTGCGGCCCGCCGCGCGCGGTGTTGGTGAAGCCGCCCGAGATGTCGCGGAAGGAGAGTCCGTAGAGCTTCCCCTGCCGCTTCGCCTCGTCGCGCAGCATGCGGCGCAGCTCCTCCGGCGAAACCGCCAGGCTCGGCTGGACGACCAGGTTCCCCTGGCGCGAGACGATGGTCCGCCCCTCTTGCCGGCGCCCGTGCCCGTTCGAGACCGAGAAGCCGCGGGTCGGCGAGCGGCTCAGCAGAAACCCGCGCAGGATGCCGCCGTCGACCAGCGTGGCGCGGCGCGCGTCGACCCCTTCGTCGTCGTAGCGGTAAAAGCCGTTCAGGTCGACGCCGCCGAGGTTGGCCAGCGTCGGATCGTCATAGACGGAGACGAACGACGGCATGATCGGCTCGCCGATCTTCTTGGCGAAGGTCTGCCCCTCCTCCTCGCTCTTCTGGCGGTGCCCCTCGACGCGGTGGCCGAAGATCTCGTGGAAGAAGACGCCGGCCGCCTTCCCCTCGAGGATCGCCGGGCCGGCGTAGGGCTCGGCCAGCGGCGCGCGCCGGAGCGCCTTCAGATCGGTGATGATCGAATCGGCCGCCGCGTTCATCGCCGCCTCCCCGCCGAGGCCCTCCAGCGCCTCGGCGTCGAAGCTCTCGAACCGCTCCAGCTCCATCCCGTCCTCGGCGCGCGCGTCGGCCTCGATGAAGACGCGCACGTAGTTGCGTCCGGTCTGGATGGCCGTCCCCTCGGAATTGAGCAGCCAGAGCGTGAGGCTGGTCGCCTGCAGGCTGGCGTCCGAATCGAGGATCTCCGCCTGCCCGCGGAATCTCCCCGACAGCCGCCGCAGCCGCTCCTCCCAGGCCGGCACGTCGACGATCAGCCGGGCCGGCGGGCCGAAGTAGGTGAGCGGCTTTTCGCGCGAAAAATCGTCGGAGGGATCGTCGTCGGCGACCTTCAGCGTCCGCTGGGTCTTCAGCTTCACCAGGCGCTCGGCCGACTCTTCGTAGCGGCGATCGGTCTCCGCCCAGGCGACGGTGCGCAGCGCGGTCTCGTCGTCGGAGAGCGGCAGCGGCACCGGGTGGCCGGCAATCTCCGACGAGAAGTCGAAGTCGCTCGAACGGATGGCGTGCGTCGAGTCGAGCTTGTAGTCGCCGACCCGCACGTCGGCGTCGAGGATTCGCGTCCGCCGCTCGGTCGACTGCACGAGCGCGCCGTAGCTGGACATCACCGTCGTCTCGTTGCGGTCGTGGACCTCGTAGCCGATGAAGTACGGCGGCGGCTTCCCCTTCGCCGACAGATCGTGCATCCCGCGCTGAAGCTCTTCCTGCAGCGCCGCGAGGCCGGGCGGCTTGGCCGCGCCCCCGCCCGACTGGGGCTCGACACGGACGACCTTGGGCGGCGCCGCCGCCACGCCAGGCGCAGCCGCGTTCGCCGACGCTGCCTGCGGCGACGGCGTCCCGCCCGCGCAGCCGAGAGCGGCGACGGCGGCAAGCGCGAGCGCCAGACTGGTGGCGAAGCCGGCAGAGAGGCGAAGGCGAACGGGGGACGGGGCAGGCACGGGGCGATCTGGCCTATAGCATACCGTCACTTCGTCACCGAGCGGTCACCTCCCCAAATACCGTCGAGGTTTCGATTGAACGGACCCAACCGCTGCGGCGACATGAGAGTATGAAGGCAGGCGTGAACGGGTCGTGTCGTGATGATCGTGCGTCTTTGGAGCAGGCCGGCGTGAAGCTGGGGCTCTCTCTCGCCCTGTGCGGGGCGCTGGCCGCATGCGGAGGCTGCTCGGTCGGCTCGGGGTCGGGATCGATCGCAGGACCTCTCTTCGTCGTCAGCTGCGACAAGGGCGACGCGAACCTCGGCTCGATGCCGACCGGCAGCGGTTACGCGGTCGCGCCGGTCCGCTTTGACCTCGCCCCGACCTTCTTCACCGGCTGGCCGGTCGACGATCTGATGCGGGGGCCGGGGGCGATGAACAAGCTCTACATCGAGCTGGCGAGCTCGGGTTTGTTGCAGAGGTACACCGACGGACTCGAGTTCCTCGTGCAGAGCTCCTACGAGGTCGCGCGTTGCGTGCGCGGCCGGACAGTCAACGGCCAGCCGGACTACCTGGTCAACGCGCCACTGCCGCTCACGCTCGCGACGGCGACCAATCCCACGCCGACCACGCTCTGGTGCGACTGGACGGGAATGGCCTTCAGCGACGGCGGCGCGCCCGATGCCGCCATGCCCGGCGCTCCGGACGCTGGCCTCTCCCTGGACGGGGGGATGTCGATGACGGCGTCGGCGCCGCGGATCCATCTGACGCCGTACACCGACATCCGCCCTTCGCTCTGGCTGTTCCACTCCTGCCCGGACGGGAACAACGTGGGCAGCGGAATCGACGGATGGATCCAGTTTCAGAGCTTCGGCGGCGCGGAAAACACCGACCTTCCGCCGGACCAGCGCCCCGCGGTTCTCCCGGATTTCGTGATCACCGCCGGTGACCGTTTGCGCGCCAGCTTCCACGTCGTCATCGGAGATCCTCGCTTCGTCACGGCGGTCCAGGACGGAACGACGCCCCCGACCGCGCCGCTCATCGGCGGAGCGCTCGACGGCTATTTCGACTTCGACTTCGCCCGCGGTCCACAGCCCTTTCCGTAGCCGCCACCCCTCGCACCTCGAGACAGCAGGTTTCGATTGAACGAAACCTCCCGCTGCGGCGACATGTGGGCATGAACGCAGTCGTGAAGGGGTCGTGTCTGCTCGGGATGGGGATCTTCGTGGTGTTTTCTGGACAACCGGCACGCGCTGCCGAGGGGCCGCTGCTGGTCGTCGTCGAGGCGCCACCGGCGCTCGACCCCGACGCCGCGGAGATCCGAAGAGCGATCGGCGTCGAGCTTCGCTCTCAAACGATCGCCCCGATGCAGCGGAGCGCCGAACCACCGGGACGCGCACTGATCGTCGCGTTCGACCGCGATCGAATCGCGATGTCGCTCCGCACGAACGACGCCACACCGATCGTCCGCGATATCCCGACACCAATCGACCGTGCGGCGCGGCTGCGCGCCATCGCCTGGCTGGCCGGCAACCTCGCCCGCGACCAGGTCACGCCCATCGTCGGGGAGGCACCCGCCGAAACAACGCCACTGGCGACAATTCCGTCAATCGCGCCAGCCCCGGCGACCGAGCCGCCCCCGCTGCCATCACCGACGGCTATCCCAACTGCCGTTGTTCCGACAGCGCCGGTCACGCCAACCGCCGCCGAAACCGTCGCGACAACCGGGAAAATCGCTCCTCCCGAAAACCTGACCGGACCCGATCACTGGTCGATCACTTTCGCGGACGGTCCGACCGATAATATCGCCAGGTATCATCGGAGGGGCGAGTCTGGCACCGGGTCGATTTTTGGAACCGCCTGGTATCTCGACGTTCAACGGCGCTCAGAAAAGAATGGATTTCTGTTGGGCGCCGCGCTGTCGGGTACCAACGGCGATTTCGCGCCCGAGGAGATTGGGCTGTTGGTATTCGTGGGCTCAGCGAGCCGACGCGGCCGATGGAGCTTCGAGACCACCGTCGGTGCCGGCGTGGAACTGGGGGAAGAGTCTGTCCTCTCTACGACCCTGACGAGTGACAACGGCTCTCAGCAGGTCGCACTTACGCAACAAAACCAGGTTCGGCCTGCCCTTCTTGCAGACGCGGGCGTCGCGGTGGCGCATTCGCTGTGGCGGTCGGTGGACGCCGTCGTTCGCCTCGGGGCGCACCTGTCGACCATCTCGCTCGACGACTTCTTTCTCGCGACCACAATCGGGCTCCGGTACAACCTCCAGTGAGGCTTTCGCGCCAGAGGATTGAACGAAGGCTCACCTTCCGGCGACATGAGGGCATGAGGAGACCCGCGCAGTGGTCCTGGCTAGTTGGGCCGGGGATTTTTGTCGTCTTGATGGGCGCGCCCTTGGGACGACCGGCGCAAGCCGCCGAGGGGCCGCTGCTGGTCGTGGTGGAGGCACCGCCCGCTCTCGACGCCGACGCTGCGGAGATCCGACGGGCGATTGGCACCGAGCTGCGCTCCCAGACCAGCGCCCCGATGAAGACGACAGGCGAGCCGGCCGGCCGCGCCCTCATCGTCGCGCTCGATCGCGAGAGAATCGCGATGTCGTTGCGCTCGGGCGACGGCGCCCCTATTGGCCGCGTCATCCCGGCTCCGGCCGATCACGCCGCCCGCCTACGGGCGATCGCCTGGCTCGCCGGCAACCTCGCACGCGATCAGGTGACGCCGATCCTTGCCGAAGGGGAGAACGCACCCTCAGCTCCGAAGCCGATTGAGCCTCTCGCGCCGTCAGCGAGCCCAGGCACAGATGCCGCCGCGACCGCCCCCGAGTCGTCGATCGAGCCCCCGCGGTTCGAGGTGCCCGCGGCAACGGTCACCACTCACGTCGACCCCGAACGGGCACATCGGTCGTCATGGACGATCGGCGCAGCGACCGGACCGGCCATCAGCACCTACGGATTGGGACACGCGCTTCGCCAGTCGATCTTTGGGTCCTGGAACCTCGGGAACTCCCTTTATGGTGTGTTCAACGACTACGGAACGATCTGGCGTATCGAGGCGCGACATCGCGCCGCTGATTCCAAGCTGTTCACTGGTTTCGCGTTGGAAGGGAGCACAGGCGGAGGCGACCAGGACGAGATCTTCGGTGGGATGGCCTTCGCAGGCTCGGCACTTCACCTCGGCCGATGGAACCTGGAGGGCAGCCTGGGGCTAGGAATCGATCTGGGTGAACGGACACGG
This sequence comes from uncultured Pseudomonadota bacterium, assembly GCA_963819375.1. Taxonomy (GTDB): domain Bacteria; phylum Myxococcota_A; class Polyangia; order Fen-1088; family Fen-1088; genus JADGRB01. The sequence goes on from CAWFVU010000007.1 coordinate 169,839, forward strand.
ACAGTCGGTACAATCAACACATTCATGTCAGGCAGCGAAGTCACTACCGTCGTCCAGGACACTTCGCTCCGCCCCAGCCTGTTTGCCGCCGGCGGTCTCGCCGTGTCACACCCCATATTCGAGTCGGTTGATCTGTTTCTGGCGCTCGATGCGCACGTATCGACGACCGACGAATATGACGGCTATCTCGCCTCCATGATCGGCCTTCGCTACCGGCTCTGACATGTTCACCCGCGCGCATAAAATGAAGGCGCATCAGGCGCCGAATTCAGACGGAGGCGCGCTGCTGGACGGTCTGCGCGCCGGTGAGCTCGCGGCGCTCGCGGCGGCGTTCGATCGCTGGCACCAGCGCGTGCGCGTGCTGGCGCGGCGGCTTCTGTCCGATCCGGCGGCGGCGGAGGACGTCGTGCAGGACGTGTTCACGGCGCTGCCGCGCGCGGTCCGGAGATTCCGGGGGGACGCGGATCTGGAGACGTTCTTGCTCGGCATCGCAGTCAAGCGGGTGCGGCATCATCGGCGCGCCGCGCTCCGCCGTCGGAAGGCGCTCGAGCGGCTGCGTGCGATCGACCGTCGCGGCCCTATCGATCCCGAGCAGGACGCCTATCGCCGGCAGCTCGGCGTGCGGTTGGCGGCGGCGCTCGACGAGTTGCCGCTGCCGCAGCGGGTGGCCTTCGTGCTGTGCGAGGTCGAGGAGCTGACCTCGGTCCAGGCGGCGGTGATCGCCGACGCGCCCGAGGCGACCATTCGCACGCGGCTGTTTCATGCGCGCCGCCGTCTGCGTGACCTCCTCGCCGGGGAGCGCCTCTGATGCGGCGCCAACCGGAATCTTTCGCCGTCGCCGTGCGCGCGTTCAAGGAGATGACGGCCGCCACCGACGACGCGGCGGCCACGCGGGCGCGCGTGCTGGCCGAGGCGGACCGTGGCGCGCGCGTCCACCGCACGCCGCGGCGGATCGCGGTGACGACGGCGATCGCGCTGCTCGTGATCTGTTCGGCCTCGGTGGCAGGAACGACGCTGGCGCAGCGCTGGCGCCGACCGACGGCGGTCGCGATCGAGGAGACGCCGTCCGGCCCCGCCTTCGGATCGCAGACTCACACCGCACGCCGTCCCTCGGTCGTCATTCCGCCCGTCGTCCCGGCGCTCGACGACGCGCCCGCGCCCGGACCATCGGACGCGGAGGCTGACGCCTACGGGCGCGCCCACCGCGCCCACTTCGACGAGAGCGCTCCCGCGCGCGCTCTCGCCGCCTGGGACGACTACCTGCGGCTCTACCCGCGGGGCGCCTTCGAGCCCGAGGCGCGCTTCAACCGCGCGATCTGCCTCGTGCGCTTGCAGCGCTTCGCGCAGGCCGAGCACGCGCTCCGGTCATTCGCCGACGGACGCCTCGGCAACTACCGCCGCGCCGAGGCGGAACAGCTCCTGGCCTGGCTGCGGGACCGCCTCGCGGCGCCGCAGCCGTAAGCGACAGACCGGACCGCCAAGCTCGACCGTACTTCCCGGAAGTGCCGGTCGGTGGTATGCAGGCGGCCATGGATGCTCTTTTCAGCGTGGCGACGGCGGCTCTTCTCATCAGGTGGGCGCACGTCATCTTCGGAATCATCTGGATGGGTCACCTCTACTTCTTCAACCTGGTGAACGTCCCGTTCCAGGGTGGGCTCGACAAGGAGCTCAAGCCCAAGGTGAATCCGGCGCTGCTGCTGCGGGCGTTCTGGTGGTTCCGCTGGGCGGCGATGTACACGTTCATCTTCGGCTGGCTGCTGTTCTTCTGGCACTACATGGGGCCGGAGCATTACCTCATCGATCAGACGACAGGCGTGATGTCGGGTCGCGCGATGTGGATCCTCTACGGCGCGTTGCTCGGGTCGATCATGTGGTTCAACGTCTGGTTCGTCATTTGGCCGCGCCAGAAGCTGATCCTGGGCGGGATGGCGAGCGGTTCGCCCCACCCCGACGCGCCCAAGCTGGCTGCGACTGCCGGCAAGGCGTCGCGCTTCAATACCTACGCATCCGGCCCGTTGCTCTTCGCCATGCTCGCCGCGCCGCACTTCTCGCTCATGAGCGGCCCCGTGCTGCTCGTCGTGACCGTCATCGGCGTCGGGTTCTGGTTCGGCATGATCAAGCGCTCGTTCAAGGTCAAGACCACCGTCTAGATCAGGAACCCTCAAAGGGTTCCTGCGACCTCCCGCGACGAGGTCGGCCGAGCTCAGCTCGTCCGACCTCAACGCGATCCGATCAGCAGCGACCTACCGCGGCGACGCAGCGTAGATGAGCTATTCGGCTCGCCTCGCGCGACCTCTGATCGTGACGCTCGGACGGCTCCCGCGACCTCGGGAGGACCCGACCGCCGAGGCACGAGAATTCCGAAAATTATGCCACCGCGGCGCGCTGGTATGATCTCCGGTTTTCTGCTTATAGTCGCCTCGCCAGATGGGGGAGTCATTTCAAATGCCGCTGCGTTTCGCGCCCTTGAAGTCGATTCTCGTAGTGCTGGCTGTTTCGGCTGCCGCATTCGGCTGCGCCAGCGGCGGCACCGACGGAGGCGGCAGCGGTGGCACGACCTCCAGCGGCGGCACGCCCGGTTCGGGGTCTGGTGGTAACGCAACCAGCGGATCTGGCGGCGCTCCCTCGTCGGGAGGCAGCACCGGTTCGGGCGGAACGAACGTGCCCGGCACCGGTGGCACGTCCGCCTCCGGCGGGGTGACGGGAAGCGGTGGCGCGCCCGGCACCGGCGGCGTGTCAGCCACCGGCGGATCGCACGCGACGGGCGGCGCGTCCGCCACCGGCGGCGCGCCCGGCACCGGCGGCGCACCGGCCACCGGCGGCGCAACGGGGACGGGCGGATCGTCGGGATCGTGCGTCGGCACGCTCACCAAGTGCGGCTCGTCGTGCGTCGACACCACCGGCAGTCAGACCAACTGCGGCGCTTGCGGCACCACCTGCCGGTCAGATCAGACCTGCTACCAGAGCGCCTGCAAATGCCCGACGGGCCAAGGCGACTGCGGCGGGACCTGCAAGGACATCACGGCCAGCACCGCCAACTGCGGCGCCTGCGGCGCCGTCTGCGCGACGGGCGCCACCTGCGTCACCGGCGTCTGCACCTGTCCGACCGGTCAGACGGCCTGCAGCGCCGCCTGCACCAACCTGAACACCGACGGAAAGAACTGCGGCAGCTGTGGGAAGGTCTGCGGCAGCGGCACGAGCTGCCTCTTCGGCGCCTGCCTCGATCCCACCAGCCTCACCTGCACGCCGAGCGCGCAGGCCAACAAGTCGTCGACGAAGGACGCGTCCATCACGCTCGGCAAGTACTGGATCAACAACAACCAGTGGGGCGCGAGCACCGGCTCGGGGACGCAGGCGATCTGGTCGACCTGCCAGCAGGGAGATCTGATCGGCTGGGGGACCAGCTGGAACTGGACCGGGACGACGAACAAGGTGAAGTCGTACGCCAGCTCGGTGCTCGGCTGGCAGTACGGCTGGAAGCTGACCAACAGCGGCCTGCCGCTGCAGATCTCGGCGGGCAACAAGCTCAACTGCGGCTGGAGCTTCAACATCACGCAGTCGGGCGGCTCGGCCGACGTCTCGTACGACATGTTCCTTCACACGATCCAGATGCCCGGGAGCAACGACACCCCCACCGACGAGATCATGATCTGGCTCTACACGGCGGGCGGCGCGGGGCCGACCGGGACCAAGCAGGCGACGGTCACCATCGACTCGGCCAGCTGGGATCTCTATCGCGGCGCGACGACCTGGAACGTCTTCTCCTACGTGCGCACCGCCAACGCCACCAGCGCGGTCATCAATGTCATGGACTTCATGAACGACCTCGTCGCGCGCGGTTGGGTCCAGTCGTCGAAGTACCTCACCAGCGTCCAGTCGGGCACGGAGATCTTCACCGGCACCGGCGAGCTCGACACCACCGGTTACTACTGCCGCGTTCAATAACTTCTCACAACCAAGCCGGAGCCGTCACATGCGCAGCAATTCACGTCTCGTTCTCGAAGGTGGCGTCTTGGCGTTGTTGATCGCGACGGCTGGTTGCACGAAGCCGGGCACCAGCGGAGCTGCGACCGGCGGGTCTTCCGGCACGTCGACCGGCGGCCACACGGGCGCGACCGGCGGAAGCACCGGCACCGGCGGCTCCTCGGCGACCGGCACCGGCGGCTCCTCGACGACCGGCACGGGTGGCTCGTCGGTGACCGGAACCGGTGGCTCGTCGGTGACCGGAACCGGCGGCTCGACCACCGGCGCGGGCGGTTCGAGCACCGGGGGCACCACGGGAACCGGCGGCACGCCCGGCGCCGGAACTGGCGGCGCCGGCGGCGCGATCGTCCAGAAAGACTGCGCCACGAAGACGAAGATCACGAACCCCGCCTTCATGAACTTCGAGAATTACGACGGGACCGTCACCGTCGCCAACTACGCCTCGGCTTTCGGTGGCGCGACCGTGAATTCCGGCAACGCCTACACAGGTATCTACTCGTACCCCGAAGTCAAGGACGGGCCACTGCCACCGCTCGCCATCCTAGCGGGCCACCCCCCCAGCAACTGGGCGGGATCGGAGTCGTTCTCTTCAGCCGTTTGGGGCATGGGCGGCGGAATCTGGATGGGCTGCGCGGACGCGACCGCCTACAAAGGCATCTCGTTCTGGGTCCGCGGCACGTCGGGGACGGGCACGTTCTCGTTCAGCGTCTCCATGGACAGTACGCTGCTGCCCGACGCCACCAACGCGGCCGGCGGTGGGACGTGTCCGGGGACGACGGATACCTGCGTCGGCCCCTCGAAGGCGAACATCCCCCTCACCACCGACTGGACGCAGGTGCAGATCATGTGGTCCGACTTCGCCGCCGGAATGTCGGGCACGACCCCGGTCGTTGCCAACGGCGACAACATCGCTGGTTTTGGCTGGACGGTGCCGCTGATGTTTCAACGAGATAACTCGGTGGCGGCGGACGCGGCGGGCGCCTATGTCGGGGTGCCTGAGGCGCTGCGGTTCGACATCGACGACATCTCGTTCATTCAGTAGCGATCCGGCAGAGCGATGCGGAACCAACTTGCGCAGCTCGCGGTCTCCATTCTTCTGTTCGCAGGCTGCGGAGCGGCGAGCTTGCGTAACTCCGACGGGGGTGGCGGCCAGCCCGGCGCCACGGGCAGCGGTGGCGGGCCGTCGGGCGGAGGAGGCGGAGGACACGGGGGCGGCGGTACGGGCGGCGCCGAAGCCGCGCGGGACGGCGGGAGCACCTCGGATGCGAGCCCCGGCTGCCCGTCCGGGACGCACAACTGCGCGGGGATGGGCTGCGTCGACGACCTCGCCCCCGCTCACTGCGGCGGCATGTGCGCGCCATGCGTCCCGCCGACGGGCGGAGCCGCGACGTGCGGCCAGGTCGACGGCGGCGCGGCGTGTTCTTTCACCTGCGGCACGCTGAAGAAGTGCGGCAGTGCCTGCGTCTCCGGCTGTTGCGCCGATACCGACTGCCCGCCCCAGGGTGGCAAGACTGGCCAGTGCGATACGTCGACGAACACCTGCAGTTACAACAACTGTCAAACCGGCTACAAGCCCTGCGGCACGAGCTGCATCCCCAGCGCCAGCTGCTGCAGCGCCTCCGACTGCGCCGTCTGCCAGAGCTGCGCGTCCGGAACGTGCACCGCGGTGACGAATCAGGACGACCCGATGGTCTCGCGTTGCGCCGGCACCTGCGACGCGAACGGCGCGTGCAAGAGCAAGCAGGGCCAGACGTGCAACACGACGGCGGGCCTTTGCATCGCCGGCACCACCTGCTCTCCGGACGGATACTGCTGCAACACCGCTTGCGCCGGCGCGTGCGTCGCCTGTGACGTTCCGGGGTACCAGGGCACCTGTCAGAACATTGCCCAAGGGGGCAGCGCGCACAGCAACCATCCCACCTGTTCCGGCGCGGGTACCGCCTGTGGCGCCGCCTGCGACGGGATGGGCGCGTGCGTGTTCCCGACCTTCGCGTGCGGAGCTGGACCGACCTGCACGAGCGGCGGTTACGTAGGCCAAAGCACCTGCATGACCGGCGTCTGCACGACGCCCGCGCCGCAGTCTTGCGCGGGGAAATTGGTCTGCTCCGTCAACGCGTGCAAATCGAGCTGCAGCGCCGATACAGACTGCGTGGCGGGCTATTACTGCAACACCGGTGCTTGCCAGCCTGGGACGGCGGACGGCACGCAGTGCACGCGCGCAGCGCAGTGCGCGTCGAACGTTTGCACGTCGTTCTATCTGGACGGGGACGGCGACCACTATGGCGCCGGCTCAGCGGTCGGCTTCTGCGGCACGACTGCCCCCGCCGGATACGCGGCGCAAAACGGCGACTGCTGCGACAGCAACGCGCTGATGAATCCCGGCGCCGACTTTCAGACGACGATCGGCAATTGCAACGGCACCACGACCTGGGACTACAACTGCGATGGCACGATCGAGCCGCAGAAGACCGGCACGGTGTCGATTCCGAACGGCTGCGCACCCGGATCGAGCTGCGCGAGCTGCATCTCCAGCCCCAACGTCCTCCAGGTCATCACTCAAACCTGCGGCGCCTGGACGACCGGAATCGTTTGCGCAAACGCCTGCCCTTCACCGCCCGCGCCCGGATGCGTCAACATGACCGTGGATATCATTCAGGAGGCCTGCCGCTAATCGGCGCCGCGCCCGACCGATCGGCGGACCGCCGTCGGCGACTTCGCGCTCCTCCAGTAACGCCGCACTGTCCCAGACTTGTTCGTGATCGATCGGCCCACACCGGAGCATTGAACCGATGATGCTTTCAAGCTTTCGAGCCTACGGCTTGGTGGCCGCTTTTGTCGTTATCGCCTCCGGTTGTGGCGGGGGCGCCACGGGCGGCGACCAGTCGGGCAGTGGTGGGGCCGGAACCTCGGGATCGACCGGCGGCCAGGGTGCGGGGACCGGGGGAGCCCCGGGCACCGGCGACAGCTCGGCCAACGGCGGGAACATCGGCACGGGCGGCAGCGCTGGGACGGGCGGAACGATCGGGACCGGTGGGAACAGCAACACCGGCGGGAGCAGCGCGACGGGGGGCAGCGCGGGCACGGCCGGAAAGGCGGGCACCGGCGGAGGCGCGGCCGGCAGCACGGGGACGGGCGGGACCAGGGGAACCGGCGGAGCCACGGCCACGGGGGGGACGACCGGGACAGGCGGGACCACCTCCACCGGCGGCTCCACCGGCACCGGCGGAACCGCGGGACCGGCGCTGGCGTTCCCGGGCGCGCAGGGGTTTGCCAAGAACGTGACCGGCGGCCGAGCCGGCGCCGTCTACCACGTCACCAATTTGAACGACTCCGGCGCGGGCTCCTTCCGCGACGCCGTGAGCGCCTCGAACCGGATCATCGTGTTCGACGTCGGCGGCTACGTTCAGCTCGTCACCGCCGTCTCGGCCAAGAGCAACCTCACCATCGCCGGCCAGACGGCGCCCGGCGGCGGGATCGGATTCCGCGGCGGCGAGATCTCCTTCGCCAGCCAGTCGAACATCATCATCCGCCACATCCGCATCCGCCCCGGCAGCGACACCGCCAGCACCGAGGACGACGCGCTCAGCCTCTACCGCGCGCACGACGTCATCGTCGATCACACCTCGCTCGAGTTCGCGCCCTGGGACGTCATCGACGGCGTCAGCGACGACTGGCAGAACTACCCGGTCACCAACATCACCTTCCAGGACTCGATGATCGCCGACCCGACCGGACAGCAGTTCGGCGCCCACACCGAGTCGGTCCAGAGCAACTGGTCGTGGTACCGGAACATCTTCGCCAACTCCCACAACCGAAACCCGCTGGCCAAGGTCAACACCGTCTTCGTCAACAACGTGCTCTACAACTACTCGGCCGGGTACACGACGCACACGAGCACGAACTTCACCCACGACATCCTCAACAACTATTTCATCTTTGGGCCGGCCTCGACGGGGACGGACAACACCTGGTACCAGGTCGACAAGAACCAATCGATCTACTACGCGGGGAACCTCAAGGACTCGAACTTGAACGGCACCCTCGACGGGACCACGACGACGCCCTACTGGTACCAGGGAACGGGGACGGTGCTGACGAGCCCCTGGTCGCCCGAGACCACGGCGACGCCGCCGCTCGACACCGCCTCCGGGGCGCGGGTGGCGATCTCGGAGGCAGGGACGCTGCCGCGCGATCCCGTCGATGCGCTGATCATCAGCCAGGTGATGACGCTCGGGAAAGGAACGACCGGGAGCGGCGCGAACACCGTCGGACCGGGCGGCGGCCTTTACACCAGCCAGGCCGACACCGGCCTGCCGAACAACGGCTATGGATCAATCGCCAGCGGCACGCGCCCCACCGACACCGACAACGACGGGATGCCCGACGTCTGGGAGAGCGCCAACGGCTCCAACGTCAACACCAACGACGCCATGACGAAGGCCGCCGACGGCTACGTCCTCCTCGAGCACTACATCAACTGGCTGGCCGGGCCGCACGCGCAGACCGCGGCGGGGGCCTCGGCCACCTTCGATCTCTCCACCTACGCGGCGGGGTTCGCCAACGTCTCGCCGACCTACGCCGTCTCGGGCGCGCAAAACGGAACGGTCACGCTGGCGGCGGACAAGCACACCGCGCAGTTCCAGCCGACGGCCGGGTTCCACGGCATGGGGTCTTTCGCCTTCACCGTGACCGGCTCGGACGGCACCGCCTACGCGAGCCAGGTCTCCGTGCTCGTGACTCCATAACAGGAAGTCCTCGGTCAAAGCTCATCCGTCCCTCAGGCGACTTAAATTGACGTCGCGGGCCTGAGCGGGACAATCGGGCATGTTTGGCCGAATCTGTCTTTTCTCGTGCGCGCTCGTGCTGACTGCTGTTGCGACCGCGCGCGCCGATGAGGCGCCGCTGGTCCACCCGATCTATGCGCACCTGCCCGACGCGCCCGAGAACGACAGCGCCCGCCAGCTGTTCACGGCGGCGGCCTCCCGCTACAACCTGCGCCCCGTCGAGGTGGTGGACGTCCCGGCCCCCGCCGCGCCGCACGCCCCCGACGACGTGCGTATGGGGATCTTGAACACGCAGAAGCTGGCTTTCTCGGAAGCGCAGCACGATCTCGACGCCGCGGCGGCCGAGGTCGCCACCACCGGTGGCGCCGGACTGACGGCCGCCGAGCTGGGGGACCTCTATCTGTTTCGCGCCATGGCCACGGCCCGGGCAGACTGGAACGCGCAGCCGACCGCCGCGCCCACCGACGCGCGGACCAAGGCCTTCGACGACTACCTGCGCGCGGCGACGCTGGCGCCGACCCGGACGCTGAACACGCGCGAGCTGCCACCGCAGGTGGTGGCGGACTTCACGCGGGCGCAGGAGGTCGTCCACAAACGCCCGGTCGGGACGCTCATCGTCAAGGGGCCGGCTGATGCCCAGGTCGCGCTCGACGGCGGACCGCTGATGCCGATCGCCGGCGGGCTGACCATCCACGACGTCAGCTTCGGCGAGCACCTGATTCGCGTCGAGCAGATCGGGTACGCCACCTGGGGGACCGCCGTCCCCTTCGGGCAACCCTCGGTGCAGATCGACGTCCCCGCGCGCGCCTCGCTGACGCTCGACGACGCGACGGCGGCGGCCCACGGCCGACGGATGGGCGCCCGCTTCGCGCTGGTCGCGACCGCCAAGGGGGGGCCCGGCTCGGCCGTCGAGCTCAGCTTGGTCGACACCGGCAGCGGCGCGCGCCGGGATTCGGCGCTGGTCCCGACCACCGGCGAGGCGGGGCAGCTCGACGCGGCCGTCATGCGCCTCGACGAGGAGGCGCGCCGCGTGATGCTGGAGCAGCAGACGGCCAGAGGTGGTGCGCCGCCGCCGCCCGTGGCGGTCGAACCGACCGCCGGGTCGATGGGTCCCCCGCTGCTGCTCACGCCGGCGCCGACCAAGGTGAGGTTCAGCGACGATCCGGCCGCCTGGGCCCGTGACCACTGGCCGCTGCTGACCGCCATCGGTGTCGTCGCGGTGACGGCCATCGTTCTCAGCGCCGCCGTCTCCAGCGATCGATGACTTCGGAACCCTGGGAGGGTTCCGAACCTCCCGCGAGGAGCTCCGGCCGGCGAAGCCGGCCTGCGCTCGACGCGTTCAACTCAATCCGCGCAGATACCGACATTTGACCAACGATTGACCGTTAGGAAACAGACGCGCCGCTAACGTCGTCTTCATGGAGAAGCGACGCACCGAGCGGCTGGTCGTCGTCGGGAACGGCATGGTCAGCCACCGTTTCCTCGAGCTTCTGGCGGCATGCGGGGCCAAGGCGCCCCACCCTTCCCAGCCGTCTTTCGAGGTCACGCTCGTCGGCGAGGAGCCGCGGCTGGCGTACGATCGCGTCGGGCTGTCGACGTTCTTCGACGGCCGCACGCCGGAAGAGATGACGCTGCCCGCCGCGGGCCAGTACGAGGCAGCCGGCTTCGCGGTCCGGTTGAACGCGCGGGTGACCGGCGTCGATCGGCAGCGGCGCCTGGTCGTCGTGGAGGGCGAGCTCGGAACCCAGGAGGTCGGGTACGACCGGCTCGTGCTGGCGACAGGCTCGTCGGCCTTCGTGCCGCCGATCCCTGGACGCGACGCAGGCGGCTGTTTCGTCTACCGGACGATCGAGGACCTGGAAGCGATCCGCGACTGGTCGACGGCGCGACCGGGCGGCGTTGGAGCCGTCATCGGCGGCGGATTGCTGGGATTGGAGGCGGCCTACGCGCTCTCCAAGCTGGGGATGAAGGTTCACGTGATCGAGTTCGCGCCGCGGCTGATGGCGCTGCAGCTCGACGAGACCGGCGGCGCGGTGCTCCGCCGGCGGATCGAAGACCTCGGCGTCGAGGTCCACACCGCGACGTCGACCAAGGAGATCCTCGCCAGCGAAAACGGGCGGGTGCGGGCCCTGCGGTTCGCCAACGGCGACGAGCTGGACGTCGATCTGCTCGTCTTTTCGGCCGGCATCCGGCCGCGCGACGAGCTGGCGCGCGCCGCGGGCCTGCCGATCGGCGAGCGCGGCGGCATCGTCATCGACCAGAGCTGCCGCACCGAGGACGCCGCGATCTACGCGATCGGCGAGTGCGCGTCCTACGAAGGGCGCTGCTACGGGCTGGTCGCCCCCGGCTACCAGATGGCGCGGGCCGCCGTCTCGGCGATCTGCGACGCGAGCCGAGGCGACACCGACGAATCGACGGGCGCAGCGGACGCTGTCTTCACCGGCTTCGACATGAGCACCAAGCTCAAGTTGATGGGGGTCGACGTCGCCAGCTTCGGCGACGCCTTCGGCTCTCACGCCGGCGCGCACGTGGTGAGCCTGCTCGACACCAGCGCGGCGCTCTACAAGAAGCTGGTGCTCTCGCCCGATCGCAAGCACCTCCTCGGCGGGATGCTGGTCGGAGACGCCAGCGCCTACGGCGAGCTCCTGCAGCTGGCCCAGAACCGCATCGTGCTGCCACCCGAGCCGGAGAGCTTGATTCTCCCCGCCGGAAAGGGCGAGCGGCCGGCCGGAATGGGCGTCACCGCGCTGCCCGACGCCGCGCAGATCTGCTCCTGCAACAACGTCAGCAAGGGGGAGATCTGCAGCGCCATCCGCGACCAGAAGCTGACCGTGGTCGGCGCCGTCAAGAGCTGCACCAAGGCGGGAACGACCTGCGGCTCCTGCGTCCCGCTGGTCACTGACCTCCTCAAGATGGAGTTGAAGAAGGCCGGGGTCACGGTCAGCGATCACCTCTGCGAGCACTTCCCCCACAACCGGCAGCAGCTCTACCACCTGGTCCGCTTCCACAAGCACGAGACGTTCGACGCGCTCCTGGCCCAGCACGGCCGCGGCCGCGGCTGCGAGATCTGCAAGCCCGCCGTGGCGTCGATCCTCGCCTCGGCCTGGAACGAGCACGTGCTCAAGCCGAAGCACCGGCCGCTGCAGGACACCAACGATCGCTACATGGCCAACATCCAGCGCGACGGGACCTACTCGGTCATCCCGCGCGTCGCCGGCGGCGAGATCACGCCGGCGGAGCTGATCGCCATCGGGCGGATCGCCGGCAAGTACGGCCTTTACACCAAGATCACCGGCGCGCAGCGGATCGACATGCTGGGCGCGCGGCTCGAGCAGCTGCCGGACATCTGGCGCGAGCTCGTCGACGCGGGGTTCGAGTCGGGGCACGCCTACGGCAAGGCGCTGCGCACGGTGAAGTCGTGCGTCGGCAGCACCTGGTGCCGCTTCGGCGTCCAGGACTCGGTCTCGCTCGCCATCCGGATCGAGAATCGCTACAAGGGGCTGCGCGCGCCGCACAAGCTGAAGTCGGCGGTGTCGGGCTGCGCGCGCGAGTGCGCCGAGGCGCAGGGGAAGGACTTCGGCATCATCGCCACCGAGAAGGGCTACAACCTCTATCTCTGCGGCAACGGTGGGATGAAGCCGCAGCACGCGCAGCTCTTCGCCACCGATCTCGACGAGGCGACGCTGCTCAAGTACATCGACCGCTTCCTGATGTTCTACGTGCGCACCGCCGACCGGCTGCAGCGGACGGCGGGCTGGCTCAACAACCTCGAGGGGGGGCTCGACTACCTCAAGAGCGTCATCATCGACGACGCGCTCGGGATCTGCGGCGAGCTCGAGGCCGAGATGGCCCACGTCGTCGACAGCTACGCCTGCGAGTGGAAGAAGGCGCTCGAGGACCGCGACACCATGCGCCAGTTCCGCTCCTTCGTGAACAGCGACGCCCCCGACCCCAGCATCATGAGCGTCCCCGAGCGCGCCCAACACCGTCCGGCGACCTGGTCGGAAAAAGCGATCCGCGTCCCGGCGCTGGCGCTGGCCGGCGGGGGTCGCTGAATGTCTGCCGTCGCCGTCCAGCTCGAAGAGTCCGCGCTCGCCTGGCTGGACGTCTGCGCCCTCGACGACATCCTCCCCGACACCGGCGTCGCCGCGCTGGTCGAAGGGAGGCAGATCGCGCTCGTCCGGTTCGGCGACGGCGACGAGGTCTACGCCCTCGACAACTTCGACCCCTTCAGCCACGCCTTCGTGATCGCCCGCGGCATCGTGGGCGATCGTGGCGGCATCCCCAAGATCGCCTCGCCGATCTTCAAGCAGAGCTTCGACCTCGGCACTGGCCAGTGCCTCGACGATCCGGCGGTGCGGCTGCCGTCTTACCCGGTGCGCGTCGTCGAGGGGCGAATCCTGATCGCGATACCGGCCGACCCGGCCTGAATCCCCTCGGCCCGAGGGGGCTCACAACCGCTTTCGTGGGCCGGATCTGGCACCGGCCTCGGGCCCATAGACCCAGCTGCGGAAGAGCTGCGAGAGGTCTGTCCGGCTCTCTGACTCGAACAGCCGTTCGAAGTCGCCCGTGGTGGCCAGACCTCCCGCGTACACGCGCGAGTACTTCTTGAGGGCCGCCCAGAACGCCTGGTCACCCATGGCGGTGCGCAATACGTCCAAGAACAGCGCCCCCTTGCTGTAGACGACCGCGCGCTTGAGGCGCAGCGACGGGTAATCGCCGTCGAACGTCATCGGAACGTCGAACCCTGCGTCGATCGCGACCTGATAACGCGCTCGGGCCTCCTTCAGATCACGGTCATACGCTCCCCTTCCCCAACGATGCTCGTGGAAGGCCGCAGCCATGAACACCGCCATTCCCTCGTTCAACCAAAAATCGGCCCATCGGGCGCAGGTGATCGAGTTGCCCCAAAACTGGTGAGCCATCTCATGGGCGATGATCCAGGTCCGCTCTGGGGAGGATGACAGCGAGGCCAGCTCTTCGCGGCCCACGATGGAAAAGGAGCTCGCCTCCTGGGCGGCGTCACCGTCGACGACGACTTGGCTGTAGCGGCCATGCGGGAATGGCTGTCCCCATTTGGTAAGAAAGAAATCGAGCGCCGCCTCGGACTGCTTGAACATCTGGCCGATCAGACCGCTGTCCGCATCGCCCGCCCCGGCGTAGATCTCCAGCTCAACGCCCCCGTGACGCTCCGAGTAGCGGGTGAAGTTGCCGAGGGCAAAGCCAAACAGGTAGGAAGAAAAGGGGGTGATCTCGCGCCAGACGCTCCGCGGATCTCCCCCTCCCCCCTGCGACGCACCTCCAACGGGTTCTCCGCTGGCCACGACCGACAGGCCCCCGACGCCGCCGATTGACAGGCGGAGAGTGGCTTTGTCGCCGGGATGCTCTCGACAGACCATCCAGGAGCAGGTGTCAAAGCTCGTGTAGATGGCGTCGCGGTGAAACGCGACGCCCTTCGGTCGGGCGATCTGATACTCGACCGCAATCGTCGTGATCTGATTCTCTCCGAGCGGCCGAGGGAAGCGAACTTCGATCACCTCGCCGGCATGACGGCCGAGGACTCCACCCTGATCCGCGCGCAACGAGATCACGGCGATGCCGTTCCTCGGAAAGACGATCCGCCGCAAGTCGGGTCGGCGGCTCCGAAGACGGATTCGTTCATGGCCTCGCACCAGCATCCGCGCGCGATCGATGTCGATCGCGTCGTCATAGTCGAGCACGTCGTAGTCGCCCCCCTCCGTCGAAGGGGATGCGGACGGCCCCGCATTCGCGCTGGCTGAACCGGGCGGCAGGCCCGGGAGGGACAGGAGGGCGATCACCATGACCGCCGCGATGCGGGCACCGCGCGCTCGGAGGCTCACCGGGCCTCTATATGATCGATCGGGTGATCTGCCTAGCTGGCGGCGACCAATCCCAGCGTCGCCAGGCTGACCTCGTCGAGGAGGTCGATCTTTCGCGAGGTGAGGTTGAACCAGCCGCGCGCGTCGAGATCGGTCTCATCCTCGCGGCCGGCGAGGATCAGCTCCTCGGCGCGCACCAGATCGCTCGCCACCGTCGAGCTGAGCGCCCGCGCGAGCAGCTCTTCTGCGACGCGCGGCGCGGTGGCGGCGAAGATGTGCAGGTAGCTCCGGCGCGCGGACAGCAGCGCCGCCAGCGTCTGACGATCCTCGTCGGAGAACGACCGCGCCGCGAAGGCAGCCCCCAGGCGCGCGCGTTCGATCCCGGTCTTCTCCGTGGCGTAGAGCAGGACCACGCTGGCGAGCGCGCTCGTGTGCTGGGGGCCCGGGGCGAAGGCGACCAGCGCGCCGTCGCCGATGCCGAGCAGCTCGAGGTTGGCGGCCGTGTAGGTCACCACGATCTGCTGCGCGCTGATCTCGCCGGCGTCGAGCGCCGCGCGCGCCTTGCCGATGGCGCGGAGCTGCGCGTCGACCTTCTCGAACCGGCGTGCCAGCGTGGCCCCCATCGGCTCGGCCAGCTCCCGCCGCACCGCGGTCATCCGATCGCGTTTGGCGTTGGCGCGCTCCCGCTGACGGGCCAGCTCGCGCCGAAAGTGGCGCCCCGAGGAAGCCGCGCAGATGGCCGACATCCCGCGCTCGACCTGGACCTCGTGCAGCAAGCGCGGCCATCGCGGTGACGAGGCGGGGGAAGAGGTCACGCGGCGGTGGCCGCGTCGGCGTCGGCTCGGGCGTGGCGCGCCCGGCGCGCGCCGCATCCCGGGAGAGCGCTTCGCGGGCTCCGTCCTTCGACAGGAAGGCGATCTGCTTCTCCACGCAGGCGCCCTTGAGCATCCCGGCGTCGACCGCCTGGCGGAGCGCGGCGTCGAACGTGGCGGCCTCGAACGTCCGGACCCCCGCCCCTCCCGCCGGCGCCTCGGCCGGCGCCACGGTCACCAGCGCCGCGCCGTCGTCGGCCAGATCGACGCTGCCCGAATCGTCCGGACCGAGACAGAAGTGCAGCAGGCGCAGAGCATCTTGTCGGGTGAGCGGCATGAAAAGCCCGGGAATCCCCTTCTTCGATCAGCGTACGTACGCAGCTGTTTCAGCCGCGTTTCCGACGCGCCCCAAACTCGTTAAATCGGCCGCGCAGGCGACTCGGCCGCCAGAGCGTCGTCAAACCGACTCGGGGTCTTCCGCGATCTCGATCTTGACGTTCCAGGTCTGGGCCAGCCAGTCGAGCAGGCCCATCTCGGCGCCGTCGAGCGCCCCTTCGCCGGCGCTCTCCAGCACCGTCCCGAAGATCAGGTCGCGCGACTCCTGACGGCCGATCGTCTTCAGGAACTTCTTGAAGCTCTCCTCGTCCTGAAAGCGCTTCTCGAAGGCGTCCAGCGTCCGCTGGTACCCGTCGTCACCGAAGGCCGCCACCAGCGTCTCGACGTGCTCCAGCTCGTCCTCGGACACCTCGCCGTCGGACATCACGATCAACTTCATGAGCCCGACGAGCGCCGTCCGTTCGTCCTGATTCAGGTCCGGGAGTTCCATCCCGTTCGTTTACCGTGCCGGAGGCCGCGCGCCAAGCCCGTCGTACGCGATGAGGAGGCAGGCCGGATCCCCCGGCGGCATCGTCGTGCGCCACAGCTCCTGCGCGCGCCCCTCCGCGATCGCGCGCAGGGCCGGTTCGTCCCGGCCGCTGCGGTTGTTCAGGATCATGTACGCAGGCCAGCCGGCGGGCTCGCGCACGATCCGGTAGGGACCGAACCCGACCAGCGCGTGCGGCCCCGCGCGCCGCCGCGCGTACTGGATGAGCGGCAGGATCGAGCGGGCCGGGAACGACGACCGGCGCGCCGGCGGGAACCCGACCGGCGAGCGCGTCGATCGCCAGCGGAACGCAGGCCGCCCAGTAGTCGCCCATGAATCGGTCGGCGTGGCGATCGCCGATGAGCGGGCTCTTGTAGACATAAGAATAGCGCCCCCAGTGGACGTACGAGCCGGCGGCGGTGGCGACCACCAGCACGACGAGACCGTACTTGAGGCGCTCGCCGAGATCATCGAGCCCCAGCGCCGCCAGCACCAGCAGCGGTGGATAGAGGAACAGCAGGTGTCGCTCCTCGTCGTAGATGGTCGGGTGCAGGACGATCACCGCCAGCCAGAGCAGCGCCACGTGAATCGCCAGCCAGCGACGAAGTGACAGATCGAGCGACGGTGCCAGCGTATCGCCGTGGGTTCCCCGGGGCCTCGTCGGCAGCAGGAACGACTGGGGCGCCAGCGACCGGCGAAGCGCCCCTCGCCCGAGCCCCCAGAGGAGCGCCAGAAACGTCGCCGGGCTCAGCATCACCGGCAGCCAGATGAACGGATACCAGCGGGGCAGCGCATTCGACATCGTCGACCGCCCGAAGTAACGGATGGTGTCGCGCCACCCGAACCGCGCGAAGATCGTCAGCCCCTTTCGCCAGGGGACGGTGCGCCCGTGCTCCCAGAGCGCCGGCCAGACAGCGACGGTGAACACGACGGCGGCCGCGAGAGGGATCGCCAGCAGCTCACCCCGGCGCCACCAGCGCGCGCCCCGCAGCGCCGTCCAGCCGTAGAGCGCCAGGAACGCCATCAGCGTGACCAGCTGGAGCGCCACCGGCGGCCGAATCAGGAAGGGGACAATCGCCACCATCCCCAGCAAGACCAGCGTCGGGCGCGGCATCCGCCCGGCCGCGCGCGCGCCCACGTCGACCTCCCGCAGCTTCGTCCACAGGTAGAGCATCACCAGCAGCGACAGCATCGCCATCGGGAAGTCGTTGACGTTGAGGAGCGCGTGGCCACCGAGGCGGATGGCGCCGAACAGCAGCGCCGCCGCCAGGATCGCCGTCGAGCGCCGGACGCCGGCGCGCTCCAGCAAGCGCTCCGTCGCGTAGAGCCCGACCGGGAACAGCGCGAAGTTGAAGGCGTGCTGCACCCAGGTGGGATCGCGGACGAACTTGAGCTCCACCTCCGACATGAGGGCGAGGAACAGCGCCCAGAGCGGCCCGTACCACTTCATCGTCTCGTCGAGGCCGCTCGCGGTCCGCGACGACGGCAGACCGTAAACGTGCAGCAGCCACCGGCTCCGATCGAAGTTCGCCAGCGAATCCCAGGTCGCCATCCCGCCCGCGGTCAGCGCGAACCCCAGCGCGATCGAGCCGAGCACCACCAGGAGCGCAGTCAGGCGCGCGCGCGTCATGCGCCGTGGCGACCCCGAGAAAACGGCGAGGCTGTAAGCTCGGCCGGGAGTTGGCGGAGGTTCCGACGGACATGCAGACGCAAACGCGGACGCAACCGGAGACGCGGCCGCACACGCCGGCGGTGGCGGCTCCGCCCGTGAGCCTGCGCCTCGGCAGGCTCATCTGGCGGCGCCGCTTCGCGTTCGTCTACCTGGCGTGCCTCTGCGCCTTCGCCCGCCAGATCGCGCGCTTCGGCGACCGACAGACCGGCTACTCGTCGTTGATCCTGTTCGGCGATCACTTCGCTCCCCAGCGGCTGCCGGCAGCTCGCCGACGTCCCGCTTTACACCTATACGCGGCAGGTCGGTTACGACGGTCAGTTCTACGCCCAGATCGCCGTGGCCGGAAACCCCTTCGATCGTGACCTCGCACGCGCGCTCGACGCGCCCGCTTACCGCGAGCGGCGCATCCTGCTGCCGCTCGTCATGCACGCCGTCGGGCTCGGGCGTCCGGGGCTGATCATCCAGGCGTTCGCCCTCGGCAATCTGTTCTGCCTGGCGCTCTTGGCGGCGCTGCTCGCCCGCTGGTGGTTTCCGCCCACGGATCTCGACAACCTGCTTCGCTGGGCCGGCGTCCTGTTCGGGGCCGGGTTGGTCGTCAGCGCGACGCGCAGCCTGACCGACGGCCCGGCGCTGCTGCTGATCGCGATCGGCGCGCGCCAGCTGGAACGCGGGCGCACCTGGGTGGCGGCGGTCGTGCTGGGCCTCGCGGGACTGGTGCGAGAGACCAGCGTGCTCTGCGCGGCCGCCTTCTGGCCGAGCGAGTCGCGCCAGCCGGGGGAGCCGCTGTGGAGAGCGCGGCGGCGGGCCCTGCTGGCGACCCTCGTCTGCCTGGGGCCGATCGCCTTGTGGACCGCGATCCTGTTCGCCCACTACGGGCGCATCGGGGGGCTGCGCAACATCGCGCCTCCCTTCGTCGCGCTGGCCGGCAAGGCGCGAGAGCTGGCCGGCGCATGGCGGACGCGCGGCTTCGACAGGGCGATCCGCGACGAGCTCCTGGTCGCGGCGACGCTGGCCGTCCAGATCGGATTTCTGATCGCCCGCCCGCGACCCCGAGAGCCCTGGTGGCGAATCGGGGCGTCGTTCGCCGCCTTCGCGGCGTTCCTCGGCTGGCCGGTCTGGGAGGGCTTCCCGTCGGCGGCGGCCCGGGCGCTTCTGCCGATCTCGCTGGCCTTCAACCGCCTCGTGCCGCGCACGCGCCGGGGGCTTCTGCTGCTGGCCCTCGGCAACCTTGGCCTGCTGGCCCTCCCCGATCTGCTCGACTCGATCGTCCCCACCGAGCAGGTGGCCTTTGCCGACGGCATCGGCGCCCGTTACGGCGGCGGGTGGCTGGTGCCCGAGCGCGCCGGGCGCGACACCTGGCGCTGGGCCTCCGGCACGGCGACGCTGACGCTCGACAACCCCAACGTCGGCGCGCGCGCGGTGACGCTCGACTTTCGGCTGCGTTCGGTCTCGGCGCGGTCGGTGACGGTGTCGGTCGCAACCACCCCGCCAACTACCGGCCGTTTCACGCTATTGCCCGATCGCACGGTGCCGGTTCACGTCGGTCCGTTGACCCTTCCGCCCGGCAGAACCGCCGTCGTCTTTTCGACCGACTTGCCCCCCTGGGTCGAGCCCGGACCAAATCGTCGCCCGCTCGCGTTTTCCGTTCACCGGCTTGAAGCAAACGTTGCTCCGGCACCGTAACGGCCATTGCCTTGACGAACATTAATGTAGTTTTTTTATTGCGAGTTCGCACTTTGCTCGTGACTCGCTGGATTGAATGGGCGCTAATCACCCCGATTCACCCCCAGTTCTCTTGCGTGGAGGGATCCTGATGGCGCGTACTGGCCGGTTGACGTTGGTGGTGTCGGTGTTGCTCGTGCTTGGCGGCTGCGGTGGGGGCGACGGCTCCTCGGGCACTGGAGGTGGCAGCGGTGGCGGATCTGCCGGCGCAAAGGGCACCGGCGGGGTGACCAGTACCGGAGGCCAAGGCGGCAAGGGAGGCGGTAGCGGCGGTACGGCGGGTGCGACTGGCGCCGGCGGTACGGCCGGTGCGACTGGCGCTGGCGGTACGGCGGGTGCGACTGGTGCCGGCGGTACGGCGGGTGCAACTGGCGCTGGCGGCACGGCGGGTGCGACTGGCACTGGCGGCACGGCCGGCAAGGGAGGCGCTGGCGGCGCTGCAGGTGCTGGTGGCAGCGCGGGCAAGGGAGGATCGGCCGGTGGCTCGGGCGGTTCCGCGGGTGCCGCTGGCGGAGCGGGCGCTGGGACCGGGGGCGCGGCCGGCGCCGGGGGCTCG
Organism: uncultured Pseudomonadota bacterium; assembly: GCA_963819375.1. Taxonomy (GTDB): domain Bacteria; phylum Myxococcota_A; class Polyangia; order Fen-1088; family Fen-1088; genus JADGRB01. The sequence continues at coordinate 190,071 of CAWFVU010000007.1, forward strand.
GCTGGAAAAGGAGGCACGGGCGGCGCGGCCGGCGCTGCGGGAGCGGGCGGCGCGGCGGGCGGAGCAGGCACGGCAGGTGCCGCGGGCGCCGCCGGAGGGCCACCAGGCACGTGCGGCGGAACAGGCCAGCCCTGTTGCGCCGCGAATACCTGCAACGGCGCCGGTTGCTGCGTTCAGGGGAACTGCGTCGCGTCGGGATCCAGCTGCGGTACGAACGCCGGCACCTGCATGACCGCGTCTTGCAAGATGACGGGTGGAACCAGCTGCGGAGCCTTGACCGAGAACTGTTGCACCGTGGGCGGGAACTCCTGCACGGCCTCTGGCACCCGCTGCGACGGCACGACCCTCATGTGCATCTCCTGCGGCTCCTCGGGTGGGATCTGCTGTAGCGGTAGCGCGGCCAACGCCTGCAGGGCGGGCTTCTCCTGCCAGGCGACAACTGGTGGCGGGGCGAACACCTGCCAGGCCTGCGGCGGGAACGGCAACGCCTGTTGCTCGGGCAACAGCTGCAACGGAACCCTCGTCTGCGCCAACCCGGGCGGGGGGGCAGCGCGGACCTGCATGGATAATTGCGGGGCCGTGGGGGCGGCCTGCTGCCCAGGGGATCTCTGCCAGACCGGGAACGAGTGCATGCCGGGTGCGGGTGACGCCGGTGGCACTTGTGCGGCCTGCGGCGGAGCCAATCAGCCCTGCTGCACGGGCGGCGGTGGGAACGGAACCTGCAGCACCGGCTTCAGGTGTACGAACCCGACCGGCGGCGCCGGTGGAGCGGGCGGCGCCGGTGGAGCGGGCGGCGCCGGTGGAGCGGGCGGCGCCGGCGGAGCCGCTAGAAGCTGCAAGGCCTGCGGCGTGATCGGAGAGGTCTGCTGCACAGGGACCCCCGCGTGCACCACCGGCACATGCATGGGCGCCGGCGGCGGCAACCCCGGCATGTGCATGTAGCTTCGGGTCCGCTCGTTCTATGATGGCGCGTGCGCAAATGGATCGCGCGTTCGCTGACCATCACCCTTGCGGCGCTGGCGGGGTGCGGGCACACGACCGTGGGCCCCACCCCGGCCGGCACACCCTCGCCGTCGCCCACCGCCGCCACCGGCGGGGGTGACAGCCAGATCGTCGTTTCGGCTGACCTCGGCTCGCCCGATCTCATCGCGCTCTGGTCCGTCTATGGCGTCGCGCTGGCCGACGCCGCCGAGAAGAACGGTCGCGCCGACTACGCCGGCGAGGTGTCGGCCCGCGCGCTGCTCGCCGATCGCTGGAAGGAGCTGCGCGCGGAGAGGCAGCTCCACGATCTCTATCTCGATCGGCTCGCCGAGGTTCGGGACGCCGGCTTCATCGGGGAGTACGTGCTGGCGTTCCTCGCCCGTCCTGGTTGGAACGTCTCCGGTGACGAGCTCGCCCGCCTGAACGTGGCCGCCTTCAAGCTCTGGGCGGCCAGCCACCTTCCCAAGGACCATCGCGCCGTCACGGCGGCGACCGTCCGCCTGCGGGGTCTGCCGCCGACGACGGCGATCCCGGGCAGCCACCTGCCCTCCACGACTGACCTCAACCCCGCCGAGACCCCCTGTTCCAATTTACAGCCCGCGATCGATCGCGCCGTCGCCGACTGGGATCGCGAGGCCCGCGCCCTCCCCTCGGTGCCGTTGTCGATCGAGCTGGCCGAGCAGACGCTCCCCTCGCTCGAGCGGCTCTCCCGCGATCCGCGGGCGCGCCGCGACGGCGTCGTCTTCGTCGCGCCGGCGGCGCTGGAGATCCTGTTCGACGCCGGCTTCTGCGCGGTCGATCGCGGCGACTGGCCCACCGCCGAGAAGATGCTCCGGCGCGCGGTCGAGCTCTGCCCCGCCAACGCGAACGTCCGCGGGGAGCTCGTGCAGACGCTCATCATGCAGAAGCGGCCCGACGAGGCGGATGGGCAGCTGGAGATCGCGCTCGGGTTCTCCGACTCGCCCTGTCAGACCGCGATGCTCTGGCGCAAGCGGGCGTACATCCTCTTCGATCGCGGCAAGCTCGTCGACTCGTACCGGGCCTACGCGCGCTCGCTGGAGTTCGATCCGCAAAGTGACCTCGCGCGCAGCGAGATGAACCTCATCGTGACCACCCTCCAGCGCGCCGGGAGCTACGACGAGAAGGTCCTCGCGCCGCTCATCGCCCCGGCGAGCGGGAAGATGCACGTCACCAACTGCCCGCGCTGACGGACGCCGCGGGCGCGCCGGCCCGCCGGGACGCTCAGCCGAGGCGCTGTTGCGCGGCGAGGCGCGCCTGGCGCTTCTGCCGGGCGATCCGGGCCAGCCGCAGGCGCTTCTCGCTCATGGCCAGCTGGTTGGTGATGGTGCGATCGGGCGGCAGCACGAAGGCGGAGAGGAAGCGGACCGGATCCTTGAGCTCGCCGTTGTCGTGAACCTCGAAGTGCAGGTGGCTTCCGGAGACCTTCACCCCCGAGCGCCCGACGGTGCCGATGATCTCGCCGGCGTGCACGGTCTGGCCGGCGACGACGCGAAAGCCGGTGAGATGGAAGTAGCCGCTGCGGATCCCCCCCTCGTGCATGATGCGGACGAAGAAGCCGCCCGGCCCCATGGTGCGGTTGCGCCAGCGGCGCACCTGCCGCGGAAACAGGCCGAGCGCCGGGTGATCTCCGGTCAGATCGACGCCGGCGAACTGCACGACGCCGTCGGCGACCGCGCGCACCGGCTCGCCGATCGTCGCGTCGATGTCGAGCCCGCGGTGCGAGCGCGCGCCGTCTTCCCGGTCGGCGCCGAGACCGCTGGTCCCGAGCCGCGTCCCCCCTTCGAGCGGCGCCACGATCGTCAGCCCCAGCGACGAGGCGCGGAACGTCGGCGGAGGGTTCGCGTAGGCCTCGAGCAGCCGGCGGCGCGCGGTCAGCGTGCGATCCTCGGCGGTGGTCCCCCAGACGCGGTCGCCCCAGAAGAAGTGCGCCAGCGCCGTCCGATGCGGCGTGCTGCCGAGCGCGCGATCGATCGCGACGTGCTCCGCCTCCCACATCTTGTAAAGGGCGATCCCGACGCGCAGGTTGTGCGCCGGCTCGAGCAGCGCCTCGCGGTCGAGGTCGGCGCGCGGGAACGGCAGCCGGGCGCCCGGCCCGAACATCGACGGCTGAATCTCGAGGAGGCCAATCCCCGCCGCGCCCGTCGACGACGGACGGCAGCGGCTGGTGCGGTAGGCCAGCGCGGCGATCAGAAACGGATCGGCGCCGGTCTCGGCGCTGACCTGGCGGACGACCTCGGCGACCGCCGGCAGCCCCGCGTTGGGCGCGACCTCGCCGCAAACCTTTTCGACCGCCGCGTCGAAGCGCGCGGCGTCGAGCGGCCCGGCCTCGGCCTTCGGCTCGGCCGGCCAGTCGGACGGGTCTTCGAGCTCGTGAATCCCGCGCCGCTCGGGCCCGGTCCCGCGCCGCTGGCGCTGCCCGGCCTTCGGCAGCTGGAAACGCTGGCGCCGGCAATGACGGCGTAGGCGCCATCCCGCCACCGGAAAGATCAGCCGCCACCAGGACCAGCGAGAGAGCAATAGAGCCGAAAGCCATGTTCTTTCCGTGTCCTATCGGCTGAGCCCGTGAATTTTTGAGGACTTATCCACAGGTGCAGCGACCTCGCGGCGAACGGCAACCGCGGTGACGCATCTGGACAATCGGGCCGGAGACTCAGTCGCGGCCCGACCGGCCTAGGCCGCCTTTCCCTCGACCAGAAAACCACCGACCTGCCGGCTCCAGAGCGCCGCGTAGAGGCCGCCGCGCGCCAGCAGCTCTGCGTGGGCGCCATCCTCGACGACCGCCCCCTTCTCGATCACCAGCAGGCGATCGAGGTGCGCCAGCGTGGAGAGCCGGTGCGCGATGGCGATGACGGTCTTGCCGGCCATCGCCTCGTCCATGCCGGCCTGGATCAGCGCCTCCGATTCGCTGTCGAGGGCGGAGGTCGCCTCGTCGAGCAGCAGGATCGGCGCATCCTTGAGCAGCGCCCGCGCGATTGCGATCCGCTGCCGCTGGCCGCCCGACAGCTTGACGCCGCGCTCGCCCACCAGCGTCTGGTAGCCCTCCGGCAGCGCGGTGACGAACTCGTGCGCGTGGGCCCGCTCGGCCGCGCGGATCACCTCGGCGTCGCTGGCGCCCGGACGCCCGTAGCGGACGTTCTCCATCAGCGTGCGATGAAAGAGGATCACGTCCTGCGGAATGATCCCGATCGATCGACGCAGGCTGGCCTGGGTCACCTCGGCGATGTTCCGTCCGTCGATCCGGATGGCCCCCTGCTGCACGTCGTAGAGGCGCATCAGCAGCGTGACCAGCGTGGTCTTGCCGGCGCCGGAGTGCCCGATGAGACCGACCCTCTGCCCCGGCGGAATGGTCAGCGCCAGACGATCGAAGATCGGTTTTTTGTGATCGTAGGCGAACCCGATGCCGTCGAAGGCCACCTCGCCGCGCGTGACGCAAAGGTCAGTCGCCCCCGGGCGATCACGGATGTCGCGCGGGACGATCAGCATCGCCAGGGAGTCGCGGACGCTGCCGATCGTGTCGTAGGTCTCCGGCAGACCGTTGGCCATGTCGAAGACGTTGCGAATGAGCTGGATCATCAAGGTCGAGATCAGCAGGAAGTCGCCGATGGTGATCGCCCCGCGGACCAGGCGATAGAGCGCCAGCGGCAAGAGCAGCGCGTAGATCGCCAGGTTGAGCGCCTGCAGGATGAGGCGCATGCGCACGAACGCCCGGTACTGGGCCCGCTGAGCGTCGAACGTCTCGCCGATCGAAGCGCCGACGATCCGGTCCTCCTTCTCGTGCGCCGCAAAGAAGATGACGTTCCTGATGTTGGTGATGGCGTCGACGATGCGGCCGGTCAGCTGCGCCTTCGCCTCGCTGTGGACGGCGCCCTGGGCGGCGATGCGCCGGCCGAACCTGGCGGTGACCGCCACGTAGATGACCAGCCAGCCGGCGAGGATCGCCGCGAAGGTCGGCTGGGCTCGGAAGAACAGCACCAGGAGCAGCCCACACTGCGCCGCCAGGGGGACGTAGTCCCAGTTGGTGCGCTCGAACAGCGTGACGGTCTGTTCGGGGAGCAACATCGCCCGGTGAGCGACCTTGCCGGTCAGCATGTTGTCGAAGTAGGTCGGGCTGTGCCGCTGGGCGTAGGTGAAGACCAGCTGCCGGGCGCGCGCCAGCACCGGGATGCGGCTCGAATAGGAGCAGTACCAGACGCCCCACTCGAACACGATGAAGAGGAGCACCACCGCGAAGAATTGATAGAGCGGCGCCCGCACCACGGCCCAGGCACCGGGCGCGTGGAGATCGGCGCGGACCGCGGTGTCGACGATCCGCTTCATCGCGTAGAACTGCAGCACCGAGAGCGCCCGCAGCGACAGCGACAGCAGCACCATCAGGAGGACGGTCGGCCGCCGGCCGCGCGCGAACAGCCAGAACAGACGGGCGATGGAACGGGGGAGCTCGTCCGGCACCTCGGTGGCGGGGAGCGTGGAGGTGGAAAAGGAAGGTGGGGTCACGGCTGGAAGGCGGGCGATCTTAGCCGGGAAGACGCCAAACGCAGCTCGAGGGCACGACAATCGTGTCCGGCTCACCCGCTGAAATGTGGGAGCCGCGGTCGAGGAATATCCCGAACAGCTGGCGGCTCGCCGTGGCACTGCGATTGCTACAATCTGAGCCGATGCGGCTCAGTTGGGCGATCCTGGTTCTCTCGCTGTTGGGCGGGTTGGTCGCCGCATCACCCGTGCGCGCGCAGGAGGCTGAGTCGCGACCGGTGCTCCTGACGGTTGACCCAGGCTATTGTGCCTTCGCAGGCGGCCGCTCCCCTTCAGCGCGCTCCCTCCTTAATGCCTACCTCGGCGGGACGTTCCAGCTCGACCTGCATGGGCCGCTCGCGGCAAACGTCTTCGTCGGGATCGGCGGCTGCTTCACGGTTTCCGCCGGCGGAACGGCGCGCTTCTCAGGGCAGTGGCACGACCAGGTCCGGATCACAGCTGGCGTCGGACCCAGCTATGCCTCGGGAGGGAGCGTGCTGGCCGAAGGCGACGTGGCGCTCGAGATCCGCTCTCAACCGGGGTTTGCCCTGGTGCTCGGTCCCAAGCTCGGCGTCACTCTCAACACGGTGGGAGGCGGCCCCGCCTTGTGCGTCGACAGCTGCGACCCCGTCGTCTCGGCCGGCACATACTTCTTCCTCTTTCGGCTGGGCCTCGGTTTCAACATCTGACCGAAGATCGCCCGGACGTCCTCAGGTGCCGCGGGTGAAGAGCTGGCGCTGCGTCGCCTGAAAAGCCTGGGCGCGAATGAGCTCGCGGACCTCGCGTGGGTTCTCGATGCCGAGCAGGCTAAACCGGCTCATCTTCTTGTCGGCGGCGACGATGGCGATCTGCCCGACGCCGAGCAGCCGCTCCAGGAACCGCTGCTGGAACTCGATGTCCTCGACCGTGCGCATATCGATTTCGTCGATCCGCTTGGAGAGCGCGCCGCTCTCGATGAGGATGCGCTGATTGGAGACCCGGTAGCGGTGGCTGCGGAGCACGGTCATGTGCGCAGCCAGCTTGACCGCGCGCAGCCCGACCACGACCACCACCAGGAGGGTCACGACCGTCTTGATCGTCGGGCGGCTCGTCTCGACCAGCTCGCGCGCCGGTCCACCCAAACCCGCCACCAGCGAGAGCAGCGGGTCGAAAGCCAGCGCCGCGCCGATCGGCAGCACGATCGCGTAGAGCGCGGTGACGACGAACTCCACGAGCATCGCCTTCAGCGACGGGACGCCCTCCCAGACGATCTGCTCCGCCGCGGACGTGCCGAGCGTCCCGCGGGACGGGCGCCGCGAGCTGCGGCGCGAGCGGACGGTTGCATTGCGGGCAGGTCGCCGCCGCGGTCGAGACCTGATGTCCGCAATCGGGGCAGGTGACGAGCGGCATGCCGCGCCAGATTACACCTGGTCGACCGCCAAGACACCCGACCAAGACACCCGACCAAGACCCCACTCAGGGGTGCGCGGCGAGCCAGTCGAGCAGGCCCTGGTACTTCGGCGACACCGAGGCGGCATCCGACGTCTTCACCTTCATCCCCCAGCACGCTCCCGTGTGCGTGTACTGCATGAACGGCCCGTGCAGGCCATCGGCGACGAGCGCGTCGAGATACGACGTGTAGACGTCGTGCATGCCGGGGTCGGTCTGAACCGCCTGACAGCTGGTCGCGGCGTAGGAGTCCGAGCCCCCCTCGTAGGAGACGAGCGGCAACGAAGCCATCGCCGCGCAGGTCGCGTTCGACTGCAATCCGCTCTTGATGCCGGTGATGGCGCCGCTGACGGCGGAGACCGTCGTCCCCGACAGGTAGGGCGCCACCGCGTAGACGTCGGGCATCGTCCGGTTCGGGTTGATGGTGGTGTCGGAGAGCGCCTTGATGTCGTTCGTGCAGGGTCCGTTGTAGGCCGCCTGCCCGGAGAGGACCTTCACCAGCCGCGGGCTGCCGGCGCCGAACACCGCTTCGAACGCCTCGTACAGCCGAACCGCTTCGTAGACATAGTACGAGGCCGCCGGATCGCTGCCGGACAAGCCCAGGCTCTGGCCATGCGTCATGGCGAAGGCGTTCTGCGGAAACGAACCGTTCCAGACCTCGTTCGACCATTCGAGGTAGACGCGCAACGACGGATCGAGCCCCGCGGAGACGAGCTGGGCGAGCTCCGTCCAGTAGGCCGCCGACGCTTCGTGGGGGACGTTCAGCCAGTAGTCCTTCTTGGTGCGGTTGCACAGATCGATCTGCCACTCGAAGGCCACCGGCTCGCTCTGGGGATCGGTCTTCTGCTTGCGGGTGCTCCAGACAGCCTGAGGGTTGTTGCTGTCGTTCGTCTGGTTCCAGTCCATGAAGCGCAGCACGTGGTACGGCGCGAGATCGGAGAGGAGCTCCGGCACCCACGGATTGCTGGTCGTGGTGAAGTCGACGCCGCTCTGGAAGTAGTCGCTCTGCCCCTCCCAGTCGACGTTCCAGAAGTTCGCGCCGACGAAGAAGGCGGACCCCGGCGCGGGGTTCACCAGCGTGCCGGAAGCTCCACCACCCGGGCCGCCGCCAGCGGCTGCGCCGCCACCGCCCCCGGCGCTGGTCGTACGCCCCCCGCTCCCCGTGTTCCCGGCAGAGCCCCCGTCTCTGCCGCCGTTGCTGGGCGCGCCGGCGCCCCCGCCGCACGCCATCGCGCAAGACAGACCGGCCGGAACCGCCAACCGAAGCGCGCGCGAGATCATCCCCCTGGCCTCCGGATCATCATCCGGATCGCTCGTCGGTTCCGCGGGTCGCCTTGAATTCGCCGGCGGACTCTGAAAGAAGGCTCCATGGCGAACGGCCCCGCGGACTTCGATCAGGAGCAGCTGCTGCGGATGGCGCGGGACCTCTGGAGCCGGCTGCGGAGCTCGCGGCGCTTCATCCTGTCGGCCGCCGCGATCGTGCTCGCCCTCGTCGCCCTGGTCGGCTCTTACTACCAGGTCGAACCGGACGAGGTCGGTCTGGTCACACGCTTCGGGCGGTTCGTGCGGACCACCAACCCCGGGCCGCACACCAAGATTCCGTTCGGGGTCGAGCAGGTGCAGAAGGTGCCGGTCCAGCGCCAGCTGAAGCAGGAGTTCGGCTTCCGGACGATCCACGCGGATGTCGACAGCACCTACCGCAAGGACGAGAAGACCGCCGCCGAGTCATCGATGCTGACCGGCGATCTGAACGTCGCGACGGTCGAGTGGATCGTCCAGTACAAGATCTCCGACCCGTACAAGTACCTCTTCAAGCTGCGCGACGTGGAGCAGACGTTCCGGCTCATGGCCGAGGCGTCGATGCGCACGGTCGTCGGCGATCACAGCGTCACCGAGCTGCTCACCGTCGGGCGGGAGGCGATCGCGGCCAAGGCCAAGGAGCAGCTGGCGGAGCTCTGCCGGCGCTACGACAACGGGATCTCCGTGCAGCAACTGGTGCTGCAGGACGTCGACCCACCCGAGTCGGTGAAGCCTTCTTTCAATGAAGTGAACCAGGCGATCCAGGAGCGCGAGCGCGCCATCAACGAGGCCTGGGCCGAATACAACCAGGAGATCCCGCGCGCCCGCGGCCTCGCCGAGCAAAAGATCGAGGCCTCCGAGGGCTACGCCGTCGACCGGGTGAACCGCGCCAAGGGGGACGCGGAGCGGTTCGTCGCGCTGCAGGAGGAGTACCGCAAGGCGCCCGAGGTGACCCGCACGCGCATCTATCTCGAAACGCTGACGGCGGTGCTCCCGGCGGCGGGGAAGAAGCTGATCTTCGACGAGAAGGCCAAGGGGATCTTGCCGCTCTTCCCGCTCACGGGCGGGCAAGAGTCGGCAAGAGACGCCGCCAAGGAGGCGCCATGAGCACGCGCGGCCTCATCGTTCGCGTCTCGCTTGCGATCCTGGTGCTCGTCACCCTCTCCTCGACCTTCTACACGGTGTCGGAGCAGGAGCAGGTGGTGATCACCCAGTTCGGCGAGCCGATCGGCCACGCCGTCGTCACCCCCGGCCTGCACGTGAAGGTTCCGTTCACGCAGGACGTGAACGTCTTCGACAAGCGCTGGCTGGAGTGGAACGGCAACCCCAACCAGGTGCCGACCCGCGACAAGAAGTACATCTGGGTCGAGACCTACGCCCGCTGGCGCATCGCCAATCCCCTCCTCTTCTTCCAGCGGCTGCGCGACGAGCGCGGGGCGCAGTCGCGCCTCGACGACATCATCGACGGCGAGACGCGCAACGTGATCGCCAGCCACAACCTCATCGAGATCGTGCGCGTCAGCAACCGCGCCTTCGAGGCCGCCGAGGAGGCCGAGGACGTCATGGAGGCCGAGACGATGCGCCAGGTCGAGCTGGGCCGGGACAAGATCACCCGCCTCATCCTCGAGCGTGCGTCGCAAGTCATGCCAGACTACGGGATCGAGCTGGTCGACGTGCAGATCCAACGCATCAACTACATCGAGACGGTCCAGGCCAAGGTGTTCGACCGGATGATCTCCGAGCGCAAGCGCATCGCCGACCGCTACCGGTCCGAAGGTCAGGGCAAGAGCGCCGAGATCCGCGGCAAGAAGGAGCGCGAGCTCAAGGTGATCGAGTCTGAGGCCTACAAGAAGACCCAGGAGGTCATGGGCGGCGGCGACGCCAAGGCGACCGCCATCTACGCCGAGGCCTACAACCGCGACCGCGAGCTCTACAAGTTCCTGCGCACGATGGAGACCTACAAGACGACCATCGACAAGCAGAGCTGGCTGATGCTGTCGACCGGCGCGGACGTCTTCCGCTACCTGGAATCGGCCAACGCGGGCGGGCCCTCCCCGCGCGCGGCAAAGCACTGATGGGCGCCGCGACCGATTGGGATCCCTACGCCGTCCTGAACGTGGCGCGCGCGGCGACGCCCGAGCAGATCCGCGCGGCTTACCTGCGACAGGCGGCGCGCTACCACCCCGATCAACACCACGGCAATCCGCTGGAGGAGCTGGCCAGCGCGCGCATGGCCGAGATCAACCGCGCCTACGAGCTGCTCTCCGATCGCCCGCGCCGGGCCGCCTTCGACGCCGGCGCGCGGACCAAGACCGCGCAGGCCGCCGCCCAGCGCGGGATGAACGGGAGGTTCATGAAAGGGGCGGCCCTGCTGCTGGCGGTGCCGCTCGTCTTCCGGACCGGCGCCGTGATCGTCCGGGTGCTGGCGGCCCTCTTTCGTCTGCTGTTCGAGGCGCTGGCCTCGCTGCGCGGGCCGCGGCTGGCGGCCGTCGCCGGCCTCACCGCCCTGGTGGTCCTGCTGTTCGCGACGTTTCGACGGACGCGGCGCTAGACGCTCACCCTCGCCCGTCGAAACGCCGCGCCGACCGACGCTGTCCACAGCGCTGGCCGGCACGGATTCGAAGCTACTTCTTACAGGTGTCTTCGCCGACCGTCTGGAAGCCCTTGCCCATGTCGATCTCGAGCTTGTGGAAGACCTCTTTGTCGCTCTTCTTGCTCATCGACTCGCGGACCTTGGACTTCATCCCCATCATGAACATGTCGCCGACCGTGGTGACCGAGTCCGCCCTGGATCGGCCCGCCGGCGAACCAGCCGCTGCCCATGTTGTCCGTGCCGGTGAGGAGGACCTGCTTGCTGCCCGGGTCGTATCCCATGGAGAACTGGGCCTTCATGCCGGGCATGGTCTTGGACTTCTTGATCTCGTAGAGGCCCTTGTACCAGAAGCCGTTCAGATCCTTCTTGATGCTGACGGTCGACTTGCCCGACGACTCGGGCGAGCCCGGACCCATGGCGCCGGCGGGGAACTTGGACTCGCACTTCCAGCTGCCCTCGAAGTTCTTGGCGAACGCCGTCAGCTCCGGAGCGGGCGTCGGCGGGGGCGGAGGCGCGGCAGGCGCAGCGGCCGGAGCCGGCGTTCCCTTCGCCGCGGGTGCGTTGGCGGCCACCGGGGCGGAGGCCGGCTTGGCGGCAGGCGCAGCAGCCGCAGCGGCGGGCGCCGGCTTGGCGGCGGGCGCAGCGGCCGCAGGAGCGGGCGCAGCCTTCGCGGCGGGCGCAGCGGCCGCAGGAGCGGGCGCAGCGACAGCAGCGGGGGCAGCGGCCGGCGTGGGGGCGGGCTTGTCGGCGCCGAGCACCGAGGCGGCGGACAACATCACAACGGAGAGAGAGACGAGCTTGATGGTCTTCATGGGACCTCCTTGGCGCGCACGATAGACCCATTTGCCGCCCGATGAGCCAAGCAATTTGATGATCCGGTGTTTTCTGGATCACCAGATCGCCGATCCTGGAGATCAGAAACGGCTCAAAAAATCGACCTGCCCTGGCATGCCCTGGCAGGACCTCCAGAGAAGCTGCGCCCGCGGCTCTCGCCCGGGCGCAGCCTGGAGCTTCAGCGCGTGCCGGTGATGAGCAGCTGATCGACGTCGGACGCGTCGACGGCGCTGGTGGTTCCGTAGCGGATCTGCAGCGTTCCCGACGAGGAGAAGAAGCGCGCGTAGGGCGTCGGGAGAGTGAAGGTGTGCTTCGTCCAGATCCAGCCGGCGGCGAAGCTGTTGTCGCCGAGCAGCGTCCAGGCCCCGGTGGTGGTGTCGAGCACCTCGTAGGTCCAGACCTGGGTCGTCTGGCTGGGACCGCGGAAGTTCGTCTGCAGGGCCAGCGAGGTGACGGCGCTGCCCGCCGGCAGGTTGTAGCTGCAGACGATCCGCGACGACGGAGAGAGCTCGACGTAGTCGTCCCAGGTGTCGGTCGTGCCGGTGAGCTCGGCGACCGTCAGCGCGGCCGCGGTCTGCCCGTCGCCGATCTGGCCGGCGACGACGCTCAGGCTGCTGCACGGAAGTGAGAACGACGTCGCCGGTCGTCCCGCCGGTGCCGGTCGTCCCACCGGTGCCGGTCGTCCCGCCGGTGCCGGTCGTCCCGCCGGTGCCGGTCGTCCCGCCGGTGGCCCGCGTGCCGCCGGTCCCGGTCGTGCCTCCCGTGCCGGTCGCGCCCGCCCGTGCCGGTCGTACCTCCGGTACCGCCCGTGCCGACGGTGCCCGTGATGATCAGTTGATCGATGTCCGACGCGTCGGCGCTGCTGGTGGTGCCGTAGCGGATCTGCAGCGTGCCCGAGGAGAAGAAACGCGTGAGCGGCGCGGGGATCGTGAAGGTGTTCTTCGTCCAGATCCAGCCTGCGGCAAACGCGTTGTCGCCGAGCGACGTCCAGGCGCCCGTCGAGCTGTCGAGGACCTCGAAGGTCCAGAGCTGCGACGTCTTGCTGGGGCCGCGGTAGTTCACCTGCAGGCCGAGCGAGGTGACCGCGCCGCTGGCCACGCCGGCGGGCAGGTTGTAGCTGCAGACGATCCGCGAGGCTGGAGACAGCTCGACGTAGTCGGTCCACATGTCGGTCGTGCCGGTGAGCTCGGCGACGGTCAGCGCCGACGCCGTCTGTCCCCCGCCGATCTGGCCGGCGGCCACCGAGAGGCTGGCGCAGGGGAGCGAGAACGAGGTGCCGCCCAGCGTCCCGCCCGTGCCCGTCGCGCCGCCCGTGCCCGCCGCGCCGCCGGTGCCCGTCGCGCCGCCCGTGCCCGTCGTCCCGCCCGTGGCCATCGTGCCGCCGGTCCCCGTGACGCCGCCGGTGCCCGTCGTGCCGCCGGTGCCCGTCGTCCCGCCCGTGCTTCCGCTGCAGGCGCCGCTCGAGAGCGCCAGCGTCGCCGAGCCTCCGGCCGGCAGCACGACCGACGAGATCGGCTGCCCGGCGTAGAATTCGTTGCTCGAGCCGCAGGCGCCGGTCACCGGCACCGTCGCCGCGCTGGCGACATGCACGGTGATGGTGTTGGCGTTGGGATCGACGGTCGCCGAAGCGCCGGAGGCGTTGTAACGCATGCGATTGGCGACCCGGTTTCCGAGGTCGTCCATCGCCGGCGAGATGAGCGGCGTCGTCACCCGGGCGGTGTACTTCGTGAACGTCTGATCGAGCAGATCGCCGAGCAGGCTGCGCCCCGAGCCGTAGATGTGCAGATCGGGCTGGTGGAACATCCAGGGGTCGTTCTCCCCCTTGAGCAGGTACTGCGCGAGCACGTCGCTCTCGTGGTCGAGAATCTCGGTGTAGCTGAGATCGCGTCCCCAGAACGACCGGTAGATGTCGTTGTACTCGGCCACCCACTGATCGGGGGTCGACACGTTGTAGAAGAGGTTGGTCGGCCGCCGCGGGACCATCAGGATCTGCGGCTGGAACGGGATTGTAGATGCCGGCGTTGGGCGTCGGGTTGTCGTACCCCGTCACCGAGCTGTCGCCCACGCTCCAGCGGATGCCGACGTCGAATTCGGCGCGCATCACCTCCGCGGTGGTGAGGCCGGTGTAGCCGGGATTCACCAGGTTCGCCGTCGAGAACGGCTTGAACCCGAACTGGTTCGACACGTTGATGTTGTTCTGGAATTCGCCGAGCGCGAAGTTGTAGGTCTGCCCGTCGAGGTCGGAGTGGTCGAAGGTGTGGCTGATCCAGTTGAAGCCGCTGGCGATCTGCTGCGCCTTGACCGTCAGCGCGTCGCTGGCGCTCGCGCCCTGGCCGTTGAACGCGAAGTGGAAGCGCATCCCGCCCGTGACCGTCTGGGCGCGCTTGGCGTTCTGGTAGTCCTGCGCCGCCTGCAGATCGCTCGCGCTCATCCGGAACGTCCCGCCGGTGTAGATGTCGTCGGGCAGAAAGAGATCGTCGACCTGGACGCCGATGTACGCGTGCCGCTCGCCCAGGAACACGCCCGCGCGTCGCCCAGCTGACGACGCCGTGGAGGAGCTGCAGCGTGTGAAACAGACTGTCCGACTGCGCGAAGTTCAGCGACAGCGCCTCGCGCCCGTCGCCGTAGGCGCGCGTCGCCGCCAGGATCCGCCCGCTCGAATCGGTCAGCAGCGGAATCGTGGTCGAGTCGGACGCCGTCGCCGGATAGGCGAAGGCGCCGCTGATCGTCACGCCGCTGGCGCAGTTGACGTAGGGGAACGCGGTCCGCCCCGCCGCCGTGCACTGGGCGACGAGCGGCGTCGCCGACGTGTCCTGCGAGACGGAGCCGGAATACCCGTAGCCCGCGTCCGGCGAGGTGTAGAGCGACACGCGCCGCACCTGGAACGTCGCCTCGTAGGTCGCGAGGGTCTGGAACTCGGCGGTGGTGAAGGCGCTCGTGCCGTTGGAGAGCACCAGGTTCCCGCGCGTGAGGATCACGGCGTTGTACTTGCCGTGCGTCCCGGTCGCGAGCTGCGACGCGCTCAGCGTCGGCGCCTGATTGGCGATGATCACGTCGAACGGCGTCCCGAGATAGCCCAGCTCCTGCTGGATGGCCGCCAGCTCCGAGTCGCTGCCGTCGGCCGAGATCACCAGCACGCGGGCGTCGACGACCGTGCCCGCCGGCGGCGCCGCGAAACGACCAGCGGCGAGTGATTCGACGGACGTCTGCATCGACGGCAGCGGCGCCGACTGCGTGACCTTCGGCTGCACCGGCCCGCGCGACAGCACCGGCGGCGGCATCTTCGGCGCCGAGTTGTCTCCGCACCCGGCCGCGGCCAGCGCCAGCGTCACCGCCCCACTCCATCCAACCCACGCGCGCAGACGTCGCCCTGTGATCGCCCCATGACCCACCTCGCCCGCTCCCCGGTGAACACCACCCGCCGCGCCGGAACCGCCGCGGGCCTCGTCTCGACGCCCCGCGCGAGACAACGAAACAGAACCTAGTGCTGTCGCGACCCGAAGCGCCACTGAGAGGTTTCCCTGAACCAGGAGTGGCGCGACCTCTCCGCGGCGCTCGCGCTGCGAGCTTGAAATTGTCTTCGATACTCCGCACTCTTTAGCCTCGCTCGAAGAGGGTCTGCATGCGCGGAGAGACAGCAATGACAGCCCACCACCATCGTGGACGCCCCGCTCTCGTGCGTTTGGCGTCCTGGCTCTGCCTGGCTCTGGTGCCACTCGCGACGTCGGCGTGCGGCTCATCGGGAACTGGGACGGGCGCGGGCGGCGCTCCGGGCGCGGGCGGCTCGGCGAGCGGCGGCGCCGGCGGTTCGCTCGGAGGCCGCGCCGGCAGCTCGACCGGCGGCGGCGCCGGCGGTTCGGCGCGCGGCGGCGCCGGCGGTTCGGCAGGGGGGAGCGCCGGGGGTGGTGGTGCAGGCCGCGGGGGCGCCGGAGGATCCGCCGGCCACATGAGCGCGGGGTGCGGAATGGCCGAGTCCGGCACGAGCAGCTACGTTCGCCAGACAATCACCGTCCAAGGAACCGAGCGCGAATATTATCTCTACGTTCCGCGCACGTACAACGTAAGCCAGCCGTACCCGATCGTCTTTCGATGGCATGGCAGCGGCGGTGACGGCACGAGCGGCGGGCTTGAGATCGAAGCGGCGTCGGGGGAAAACGCGATCATTGCGTCCCCGAGCGGCCTCAATGGCGTGTGGGATCTCTCCCCCAGCGGCGTCGACGTCCAGTTGTTCGACGCCTTGCTGGCGGACCTGGAATCACGGTACTGCATCGATACCAATCGGGTCTTCAGTTACGGTTTCAGCGCGGGGGCGGGGTTCACCAACCTGCTGGGCTGTGTCCGGACCCCGACGGTGCGGGCGGTGGCGCCCGTCGAAGGGTGGGCCCCACAGACCAACTGCAACGGGCCGGCCGCCGCCTGGATCACCCACAGCATCGACGACACCGCGGTGACGATCGACCGCGGCATGGCCGCACGCGACCTTTACGTCATGTTGGATGGGTGCGGTTCGACGACCAAGGCCACCACCCCCTCGCAATGCATTGCCTACCAGGGCTGTCCAGCGAATTACCCCGTTGTCTGGTGCCAGACCACGGGACCGCACAACCCACAAGGCGCCTTCACGGGTCCGGGCGCGTGGGCGTTCTTCGACTCTCTGCCCTGATCGCGACGTCGGACCTCGCGCCCTGAGTGTGCGCGGCTGTCCGACGGACGGGGTGCGTGTGGCCTCGAAGATCCGGCGGTGATTCGCCGCCAAGAAAGCGGATCTCCGCCTGGTTCTCTCATATGCTCTATGTGGTGAAGGCCACGAACGAACCGCCCTACATCGTGTTCGGAAGCCCCAGCATTGGCCCCGACGAGATCGCCGCGGTGACTCGCACGCTCGAATCTGCGTGGATTGGCACTGGCCCGCGGGTCCATGAGTTCGAGAGTGCGTTTGCCAAGTTCATTGGCGTCGGCCACGCGCTGGCCACCTCCTCGTGCACAGCGGCCCTCCACCTGGCGATGGTGGCCTGTGGCGTCGGCGCTGGCGACGAGGTGATCACGACGGCCATGACCTTTTGTGCCACCGCGAACGCGATCGTTCACACGGGCGCAACGCCGGTCCTCGTCGACTGCCAGCGCGACACGATGAACATTGATCCGCTGGCGGTCGAAGCCGCGGTGACCCCTCGGACCCGCGCCATCGTGCCAGTCCATTTCGGGGGACGTCCCGCGGACATGGACGCTCTTCGTGCGGTGGCCGCCAAGCACGACCTGCTCATCATCGAGGACGCGGCCCACGCCATCGAGGCGATGTACCGGGGCAAGAGGGCGGGCAACCTCGGAGACGTCGGCTGTTTCAGCTTCTACGTCACCAAGAACATGACCACCGGCGAGGGGGGCATGGTTACCACCAACGACGCCAGCCGAGCGGAAACGGTCCGCATCTATGGCCTGCATGGCATGTCGGCGGATGCCTGGAGCCGCTTCTCCGACAAGGGCTACACGCACTACGACGTCGTCCACCCTGGGTTCAAATACAACCTCACCGACATGGCGGCCAGTCTGGGGCTCGTTCAGCTCCCCAAACTGAGCGGGTGGCTCGCCAAGCGCGAGGCCATGTGGGCTCACTACGACGCCGCCTTCGCCGATCTGCCTGTGATTCTCCCGGCCGCTCCCGCCCCCGAAACGGTGCACGCCCGTCACCTCTACACGTTGCTGATTCGCGACGACGCGCCCGTGACCAGGGATCAGTTCATGACGGAAATGCACAAGCGGAGGATCGGCACGGGCGTTCATTACCGCGCGCTCCACGCCCATCCCTACTACCGAGAGCGGGGGGGATACCGTCCCGAGGACATGCCCAACGCCACCTTCATCGGTGAGCGCACGGTCTCCCTCCCCCTTTCGCCACATCTGTCTGGCCAGGACCTCGAGCGGATCACGGACTCTGTGCGCGCCATTTTGACCAGCTGAACCACAAGAGCTGAACCATTCCCGGTCCACAGCACTGTCCTGTTGCGCTCTGGATTCACAACCTGCTACGGAAGAGGTGTGCGGTATCTCATCGTTCTCATGACGGCGGGACGACGGCTGAGCTCGACCACTTTCTCGACGGAGAGCCCCCTCGCCGACCATCTGCGCGCGATGAAAAAGATGCTCGAGCCGCGCTTCGACGAGATGGTCGTGGCCATGCCCTCTCTGAGCGAAGAACAGTACCAACAGCGGTCGGCGCAAATGAGCGTCATCGACGAGGAGAAGGACGGGATCCGTTTCGAGCCCACCTTCTCCGCCGAGGTCCCGACCTCGACGATCCTGCGTGAGCTGCCCGCCACGGCGGCCAAGCTGGCCCGGGTGGTCCGCCAGGCCGATGCGGTCCACTCGCACCCCGACTACAGCTTCTGGCGCCCGGCGATGGGACTCGCCTCCCTGTTCGCGGTGGCCATGCGGAAGAAGCTCATCGCCATCACGGACATGGACAACCGGGGCGACGCCGCGATCAATCACAAGCTCGGCATTTGGTCGACGAAGTCGTACCTGATTTGCAAATTCGTTTACGATCCGATCCGGGACCTTCAGCAGCGCGCCTACGTGAAGATGGCGGATCTGGTGCTGTTCAAGGAGCCGCAGCAGGTGGAGCATTACGGACGGGGCGCGGCTCACGTCCGGATGTTTCTGGACCCCAATTTTCACCTCTCGCAAGTCGCCTCGGAGGAGACAATCGCCTCCAAGGTCCGTGAGCTGAGCGATCCCGCAGCTCCGCTGCGGCTCCTCTACTTCGGCCGGCTGGTCGCGTACAAGGGCGTCCACAAGATGATCGAGGCGGTGGCGATTGCGAAGAGCCGCGGCGCCCACCTGACGTTCGACATCATGGGCGCGGGCGAGGAAGAGGGACGTCTGCGCGACCTGGTCAAACAGAACGGACTCGGCGAAACCGTCGGGTGGATCGAGCCCAGGCCCTACGGGGAGTCGTTCTTCGAGGAGCTCAGGCGGCGTCATCTCCTGCTCGCCTGCCCTCTGGGCGCCGACACGCCCAGAAGTACCTGGGATGCGCTCGCCAGCGGGGTGCCGCTGCTGGCGTTCGACACCCCCTTCAACCGAGGCATGGGTGAGTACACCGGCGCCGTCGACGTGGTGCCCTGGCCCGATGTCGAGCAGTTGGCCAGCCGTCTCGTGGAGATCGCAGCCCACAAGGAGCAGCTCATCCCCCAGGTGAGGCGCGCCGTCCGCGCCGCCCGCGACAACACCGGCGACGAATGGCTTCGCCGACGGGCCGCCTGGGTCGAAGAGCTCTTCGGCGGAGCTCCTCAAGAGCGGCCGCTTGAGGCCTCACTCTTCCTTGGCCGTCGCTAGGCCGCCTCTGCGCGGCACGTCGACGGGCCAATGTCCGTAGTTCGCTGCGCTCACCGTTGCCTTACGGCAACGCCCTCCTAGGCCGCCTCCGGGCGGCACGTCGTCCGGCCTGGTTCGCTGCGCTCACCGTTGCCTTACGGCAACGCCCTCCTAGCCGCAGCAGACGTAGGTGACCGAGGCGTAGCCGCCGGCGCACATCGTCAACGGCTTGAGGTCGGTGAGACTGAGGTTCTGCTCGCCGCACCTGTCGATCCCGTCCTGTTTCCAGGTCGCCGGGTCCTTGCAACTCGTCGGGCCCCCATCATCAATCGACGTGCAAGAAGTGGTGCCGGTTCCGGTCGAGCCACCGGAGCCCGAGGAGCCGCCGGTGCCGTCGGCGCAGTCGGTCTTCACGACCTTCCCGCTGTCGTCCGTGCAGGTCTCACAGGCGCCGCCGCTGGCATCCGTCGTCATGGCGCACGTGATGACCGGCGCCGTTGCTCCCGCGTCGTTGGGCGGCGCGGTCCCGCAACAGACGTAGATGACCGATCCGTAGTCTCCCCCGGCGCACGTCGTCACGGGCTTGAGATCCGTGAGCGTCAGGTTCTTCTGCGCGCAGGTCTCCGCCCCGTACTTCATCCAGGTCGCGGCGTCCTTGCAGCTCGTCGGGCCCCCGTCGCTGAGCGTGAGGCACGCCCCCGGGTCGTTCCCCGGACCGCCCCCGGTTGTGCCACCGCTGCCGCCGGGGACGGGGTCGCAGGCCTCGTAGACGCTCGCGCCATTGGCGTCGACGCACGACTTGCAGGTCGCGCCGTTCTCATTCACCACGGACTTGCAGCTCACCGCCGCGCCCGGGGCCCCGGCCGAACCGGCGTTCGCCGGTGCGCCGCCCGTACCCATGCTGGGACCTCCCGCGTCCTTCCCGGGGTTGATACCACCGTTGCTCGCGGCCTGAGCCTCCTCCAGCGCTTTCAGCCACTGATCGCAACCGGTGCCGACCAGGGCCATCAGCACGACCACCCCTGAGAGGGACTGCGTGAACGTCATACGGGGCATGGGGGCCTCCTCAAGCGAAGATGGAAAGTCACTCTACTACCAACCGGCCGACCGCCCTACCGTCTAGGTGACGGCCCTCACAGCCCCGGGATCGGGCGGATCACAACACCCAAGATCCTGGTGCACCGCAGGGACAGCAGGTTAGAAGGGGCACGTGCGCCTCATCGGTCTTTTGACGCTGATCTTCCTCGCGGCCTGCGTCCCCGACCTTTCCACCATTTGCCCGCACAAGCCGATCACGCAGGGCGTGTTCGGGGGGATCGTCGACGCGAGCAACACCCTCGAGCAAAACGTGGAGGTCGACCTCTACACCATGCTCAACGGGGTGCAGAGCCCAACAGCAGCAGCCACCACCGAAACGACCCGCGGCGGCTACCAGCTCGACGTCAGCGCGTCGACGTACATCCTCTGCGCGAAGAGCGTCTGCGGGACGGTCACCGTCCCCACTGGCCTCGTCGAATTCTCGGCAGTCGACGCCGCCTCCGGCCTGACGTGGGACGCACCGGTCGCGGTCCCGCCCGCCCAGACGATCGGTCCCTGCACCTTCGGTAACTGAGCCCGATCCCTGTACTCAGCCAATAGGTGACGGCTCGAGGCCGTTCAACGCCTGCCGAGATCGGTCAATCGGCTCTGCGCCAGAACTGATACAATCGCGGGGCACATGACCCGTTAGCTCGCTTACCTGCAACGTACAGGCTGACTTCTTGTTCTCCTCTCCGCACTCGTCCGCCGGGTGCGGGTCAGACAGCAATCGCGCCTGCGTCCCCGGCGTGCTTCGGTTGCGTGCGCGTGCAGCGATGGGCGGACCGGTGCGCAGTCCTGCAATGCCTCCGGGTCCGGGTATGGAGTCTGTGACTGCACCGCCCCGGGACCGGCGGCGGAACCGGCGATGAAGGAAGCGACCGGTGGAACAGGCGGAACTGGAGCTCCGGGACCGGGGGAGGAGCCGCCGGCGGGGGACATCCCTCGGCGGCGCGGCGGGGGCAGGAGCGGCGGGAAACCCGGGTCCCGCTGGGAGCGCGGGCGGCGGCGCGACCGGGTCGGCGGGGAACCGGGTGCCGGCGGTGCGACCGGTGCGGGCGGCTCTGGCGGAGCCGCCGGCAAGCGGCGGCGCGAGTGGGCGGCCGGCGATGCGGAAGGCTCTGGCGGCACCGCCGGGAGCAACTCGGTGGGAGGTGGCGGAACTGGCGCCGGGGGAGGCGGCGCGGGAGGAACCGGACAAGCAGAAACCGGTGGAGCGGCGGGGATGGTGGGCGGCGGAACGGCCGGCGCGGGTGGAAATGGAAGCGCAGGCCTGTTCGCGCTCTCCGGACTCTACGCAGGAACCTTCAACGTCCTGTGCGACGTGGATGGCGACGGCCAGGTTGATTTGGTCGGTAAGAGCAGCAACGGTGGCTACGTCGCGGTCCGGCGCGGTCATGGCGACGGCACGTTCGACGCGGTCCCGGTGACCTCGAGTTTCGCCGGAGCGTTCACGGGCGCACACGACTTCGATGGAGACGGCCGCTGCGACCTCGCGACCGTGACGCTGACGCAGCTCCCCTCTCAGCCGTGGAACTACACATTGACCGCGGGTGTCCATCTTGGTCAGGCGGACGGAACCTTCTCGCCGACGTCCCGGAGCATCACGGCTTACTTGTATGGACAGGTGTCGGTCACCGAGGTCTACTCTGACCTGCCCTACTTCGTGTTCGGCGACTTCAATCGTGACGGGCGCATGGACTTCGCGTTTGTTGGCACCACGGGCTATCCGCACCTCGGTTACGACGTCTTCGAAGGAACACCCGCATCGAACCCGCGGGCCTTCAGCGAACGCTATAGCGTCGGTTCCTATCCGAGCAAGCTCGCCACGGTCGAAAATATCGTGGGACTCCAGAATGAAACCAGCGTAACGGCCGGGGACGTAGACGGTGACGGTAACCTCGACCTCCTGCTCGGGCTCTCCTTCGGTCCCGCCGGCGGCTCCGATTACGACCAGCTGGCGGTCGCCTACGGAGTCGGCGACGGGACCTTCCGCACGACGGCTCCCGGTCTCGTCACGAGCTCCCCGGCGTCATTTACCGGGGTGCCTCTGGCGTCGGTCGATCTGGACGGTGACGGCATGCCTGATCTCTACGCCCCGCTCTCGACGGGAAACCAGATCCTTTGGAACGACGGGGCCGGCACTTTTTCCGCCGGACCCTTTGAAGAGCTGACGTATGTGGGCGACTTCGACGCCGATGGCTTGCCGGATTTGCTGGCCAACTCCCAGAACGCGGCGTCGCTCATGCTCCACGATGGTCCGCGCAGCTTCCTGAGTTATCCAATTCCCCCTCCTCTCTTGAATGCCGGAGGCGCGGCTGATCTCGATGGCGATGGGGCAACGGATCTCGTCTTCAGCTACACCAACGACACCGGTACTGGTCCTTTGTACGTGACGGCAGTGTACCTCTCTACGGCGAAGCACCCGGGTCCGGCCAGCGCGGATATCCAGTGCGGCGCGCTCACGCCCGCGGAATGCGCAGGCCCCGCTGGTTTTTGAACCGGTGCTCGTCCACCTGGCTGCCAGGGGCCTCGATCGTTCAACCCCGGGAGCTCAAGCGTCCCAGGCGTCGTAGGTCTGACTCGCTGTCACCGTCGGTTACCCGGTGTCTCATCGATGGCGGGTTCGTGCGGGTTTCTCGGCGTTTCGGTGAGCGTTGAGCGATGGCGAGAGATCGCTAGGTGACCGTCATTTCGATACGCGGTCGATACGTTTTCCGCGGGGCGATACTCGGTTCGAGCGGCGGAGTCGAATTGGTCCAGCGCCGGGCGCAGCTCCCGTCCTCACGCTGACCTCCACCGACGCACTGACGCGCGGTCCGTGGGGCTTAGATGCGACTGGCTGCAGTGCAGAGGCTGCCCAACATCGTCGCGTCGCACTGGATGTCCGGTGCGGTGGGTGCCGGCGTCAGGGCCGTGGAGATATAGACGTACGTGACCGCTGGCGCTCCGCCCGGCGTTTGCTGTGCGGTAAAGACGAGGTCCAGAGCACCATCGTTGTTCACGTCGACGGCGAACGCAGCGGACGGAAGATCCAACCGCCGGCCAAACCCGCGGGACCCATCGCCGAAGAGGACGTAGCTCGTCGTCCCGTTGACGAGCACGTCGTTGATCCCGTCGCCGTCGAAGTCTCCGACGTACGAAGGATTACAGGGTACCGAAGCGTCCGCCGGGGTAAAGGTCCCGCCTCCGTCATTCCAAAGGACCTGGCAGGAGTTGGCGACATTGCTGTCCCCGACGAGAAGGTCCGCCAGGCCGTCGCCATCGATGTCCAGCAAGGACCCGGAGATAGAGTCGGTCGAGGGGAACGAGGTGGGGACGGTCGTCGTCGCCGACCGGAAGGTGCCGTCTCCGTTTCCGAAGGCGATGACCAGGCTGTTGGTCGCCGCTCCGGTGAGCCCCTGGCGTCGAACCAGGAGTTCGATGTCGAGGTTCCGGTCGCCATCAACGTCGCCCAGCCCGACGCACCCAAAACTCCCTTTGCTCGAGAGCACAAGATTCAAGTTTCCGCCGGCGACGCGAGAGACCCCGGCGAGAAGGTTCCCAGGATCGAGCCGGTCGATCTCGTACCCGGTCTGCCCGAGGGGGTTGGTCGCGGTGAACATGAGATCCCACGATCCCGGCCCGTTGAACGCCCCTTTCGCACACAGCCGGTAGGTTGATGCCGACCCGGTGGGGCCCAGCCAGGTGGGGCCCAGGGCGAACGTGTCGTCGGACTGCCCCAGGTCATAGGTGTAGCTGGTCGATCCCGTCCCGATGGCCATGAGGGTGACGTCGGCTCGGCCGTCCCCGTCGACGTCACCGAACCCGGCACTCTGATGTTGCGCATCGTAGTTCATCGTGACGGGCGTGCTCAGGAAGGTCCCGTCCCCTCGACCTTTCCAGACCGAGATCGGTGCCGTCGGGCCCGGCATCAAGACCGACAGGTAGCCGACGGAGACCAACTCGACGGCTTTGTCGCCGTCGACGTCCGCCACGGCGTTCGTCCCGTGCCCGTAGATCGACGCGAGCGCAAAGAGCCCTGCCTCAGACCCGCCGTCGGCGGTGCCGCTCGCGCCGGCCCTCCCGGTACTCCCGCCCGAGCCGCTTCCGCCGCCCTTCCCCGCCGCGCCGCCCCCAGCTGTGCCACCCACCCCCCCAACGCCGCCCGCCGCACCGCCAGCGCCGCCCGCCGCGCCGCGCTTGCCCGCGGCTCCGCCCGAGCCGCCCGCCCCGATCGCGCCGCCGGCGCCGGCCTTTCCCGTCGAACTGGCTGCGCCTCCTCCACCGACACCGCCGCCCGCCGCCCCGCCGCCCCCGGCTGCGCCGAGACCGCCGCTGCCTGGCAGCCCCGCCGTGCCACCGGTGCCCCTTCCTGCGTCGATCGTTCCGGTGCAGTCGCAGACGCCGTATCCCGAACCAGATGCATCACAAGTCTGCGCTCCAGTCTTCCCGTCGCTGCATGCGCAAGCGATGGCGGCGCCTGGTACACACGCTCGAATGGGGCCAGACGAGCACCCGCCGGGGAGCCAGGCGACTGAAGCGAAGGACAAAAACAAGCCAAGATTACGCCAAACCTCACGAGTCATGTTCGGCGTCATTTTATCGCGCCGGTCTCGCGCGGAGAAGGTCTCGATCGGCTTAAGACTCGGCGCAGCTCAGGCGTCCCAGGCGTCGTAGCTGTCGAAGAGCATCGAGTAGTTGGCGCGCCCCTGCGTGGCGCTGCGCAAGTCGGTCGCGTAGCCGAACATGCGGCGGAGCGGCACCTTGGCGGTGATGACCCGCTGCTGGCCGCGGAAGCCGACGTCTTCAATCTGGCCGCGGCGGGCGTTGAGATCGCCGAGCACGTCGCCGACGTTGGGCTCGGGGCAGGTGATCTCGACCTTCATGATCGGTTCGAGGAGCCGCGTGCCCGCCTCGCGGAAGGCGAGGCGCATCGCCTCGCCGACCGCCGCCCGCTGCCCGGCCGCGCTCGAGGCGTCGGGGCGGTACTCGATCGCCTTGATCGTCACCGCGATGTCCTCGATCGGGTAGCCCTGCGGCCCGGAGCGCATCGCGTCGCGCGCCCCCTCCATGGCCGCGTCGAGGATCACCTGCGGCGTCTCGATCGCCTTCTGGACGCCCGGAATCTGGACCGTCTTCGGCGCCGTCAGCGTCAGCTCGTTGCCGGCGTGACGCGGGCGCGGCGCGACGTGGACGCGGGCGTGGCCGAACAGCGTCTCGTCCTCGACCACGCGCTCGAAGCGCGCCTCGCCGTCGGCCGGCTTGGCCAGCGTCTCGCGGTAGACGACCTGCGGTCGCCCCACCGTCGCCTCGACGCCGTACTCGATCCGCATCCGGTCGACGATGACGTCGAGGTGCAGCTCCCCCATCCCGCGAATGATCGTCTGCCCCGTCTCCTGATCCTCGTTCCAGCGGAAGGTCGGATCTTCGTCGGCCATCTTGGACAGCGCGAGGTCGAGCTTCTCTTTCTCCGCCTGCGTCTTCGGCTCGATGGAGCGCGAGATCACCGGCTCGTAGATGTCGATGCGCTCGAAGATGATCGGCGCCTTCGGCGAGGCCAGCGTGTCGCCGGTCCCCGCGTCCTTGAGGCCCATCGCCACGACGATGCTGCCGGCGACGGCGCGCTCGATCCGTTCGCGGCGGTTGGCGTGCACCGAGAAGAGCCGCGCCACCTTCTCGTTCTTGCGGGTGCGCGCGTTCTGCACGTCGTCGCCCGGCTTGAGCACGCCCGAGTAGATGCGCAAATAGACCGCCTTGCGCCCCTCGTCCATCGCGACCTTGAAGGCCAGCGCCGAGAACGGCGCGGCGTCGTCGGGCGCGCGGGTGGCCGGCTCCTCGGTCCCCGGCACCGTCCCCTTCATCGGCGGGACCTCCAGCGGCGACGGCAGGTAGTCGACGACGGCGTCGAGCAGCGGCTGGACCCCCTTGTTGCGCAGCGCCGCGCCGGCCAGCACCGGGACAATCTTGCACTCGATGGTCGACTTGCGGATCGCGGCCTTGAGCACCGCCTCCTCGATCGGTGTCCCCTCGAGAAAGGCCGAGGCGATCGCGTCGTCGACGTCGGCCGCCGCTTCGACCAACCTGTCGCGCGCCGCCGTCACCTCGTCGGCCATCGCCGCCGGGATGTCGTCCTCGCGGGCGCCTTCCTCCTCGTCACCCGAAAAATAGAGCGCCCGCATGCGGACCAGATCGATGAGGCCGGTGAAGCGATCCTCGGCGCCGATCGGCAGCTGGATCGGGATCGGCTTGGCCCCGAGGCGCTCGCGGATCTCCGTGACCGCCGCGCCGAAGTCGGCGCCAGCGCGGTCCATCTTGTTGATGAAGCAGATGCGCGGGACCCGGAACTTGTCGGCCTGGCGCCAGACCGTCTCCGACTGCGGCTCGACTCCGGAGACGCCGTCGAACACCACGACCGCGCCGTCGAGCACGCGCAGGCTGCGCTCGACCTCGATGGTGAAGTCGACGTGCCCGGGCGTATCGATCAGGTGGATGTCGTGGTTGTCCCAGGTGAAGCTGGTGGCGGCGGCGGTGATGGTGATGCCGCGCTCGCGCTCCTGGGGCATCCAGTCCATCGTCGCCTCCCCCTCGTGGACCTCGCCGATCTTGTGGATGCGTCCCGAGTAGAAGAGAAAGCGCTCGCTGACCGTCGTCTTGCCGGCGTCGATGTGCGCGACGATGCCGATGTTGCGCACGCGGGACATCTTCGAGCCAGCGGGTTTGGTGGTGGGGGGAGCCATCGCGGCGCAGCAGTATACCCGCGGGATTGCTTGGGGTGCATATGTAGTTATGTGTAAGTATTGATGATCTCCCCCACAATGTGGTTGCCGCGCTGGTTGTGTGGGCGATAATCGTAGACCCTCAACCCCCACCGCGGAGGTCTCCGAGATGCAGCTCAAGTTCGCGGCGTCGGCCGCAGTCGCACTTCTGATCGTCACAGGTGCCACCGCCAGCCGAGCGGAAAAGAAGAAGAAGAGCACCGACAGCAACACCGAGGTCTCCTCGAACGTGAACAAGCAGTTCGAGTGGGAGAACAAGGTGGTCGGGCCCAAGGAAGGGATCGACAAGGATCACCTGGCGGCCGTCCAGGAGCAGGGTCGCCGCGAGGAGGCCCAGCGCAAGAAAGAGCCGCCGAAGAAACAGGGGCGCGCCGCGGGCGTCGACGCCGCCGGGAGCGCCACCCTGCCCACGATGGACATCGAGAAGGCCGCCACGCCGGCCGCCAAGAAGCAGAAGAAGGTCGCCTCGGCCGAGCCCAAGAAGAAGGACTCGCTCGACAACCTGCTCGACTCCGAAGGGGTCAAGCCCGACAATCCCTCGGGCGGCAAGACCGGCGACGACGGCCTCAACAGCCTGATGGCCGACGACAGCGCCAAGAAGACCGGCTCCAAGAAGCACCGCCGCTAGCGGGCGCGGGGCCTCCCGGGGCCAGAGCTCTCGCCTGGGGTCGGACGAGCTGCGATCCACCCCACGTGCGTTGGTCGCGCGCGGGGCCCGCGCGCGACCAACCTCTTCGCGGGGGCGCGGGACCGCGCGGGACCCTCTCGGGATCCCGAACTGGTCGTCGCCCCGAATTTGCACCGGCTCAGCTTGTCGGCGGGTCGCGCGCGTGATTATATGGTGTCCAAATATATGGGTACCAAAGTATCTCTGGACCCGGCGCCCACCGAGACCGGAACCGTCTTGCGCGATCCGGCGACCCGCGCGGTGCTCGATTCCATCCGGCGGATCGTGCGCGCGCTGCGGGAGTCGTCCCGCAACACGGAGCGCTCGGTCGGCCTCGGTGCGGCGCAGCTCTTCGTGCTGCAGCGGCTGGCCGGCGCGCCGCCGCTCTCGATCAACGAGCTGGCCGACCGGACGCTGACCCACCAGAGCTCCGTCTCGGTGGTGGTGAGCCGCCTCGTGCGTGCCGGTCTGGTCGCGCGCACGCGCGCCGCCGCGGACGGCCGTCGGGTCGAGATCACGTTGACGCCCGCCGGACGGGCCCTGCTGGCGCGCGCACCCACCGCGGCGCAGGACCGGCTGATCGGCGCGCTCGGCCTCCTGGGCGTCGCCGCCCGCAAGGATCTCGCCAGCCACCTCGGCCGCCTGGTCGAAGCGATGGCGCTGCCGCTGCACCACCCCCCGATGTTCTTCGAGAGCGCGCCGCGCCTCGAAACCCAAACCAAAAAGAGAAATGAAAAGAGGTCCCGTGGCCGCGCTGTCTGATTCGTCACCGAAACATCCTCCCCACAACGCCGCGATCGGCGACTTCACGGCCGGCCCGCGCACGATCGCGTTGTCCCTTCTGGCGGTGGTCGTCGGCGTGCTGGCGGCCTATGTGGCCAAGGTGCTGCTCGCGCTCATCACCTTCTTCACCAACTTGTTCTACTTCCAGCGGATCTCTCTGGCACCCGTCACCCCTGCCGGCCACCACCTCGGCGTCCTCAGTGTTTTGGTGCCGGTGGTCGGCTGCCTGATCATCGGCATCCTGGCGCGCTACGGCTCCGAGAAGATCCGTGGCCACGGCATCCCCGAGGCGCTGGAGGCGATCTTGATCCGGGGCAGCCGGATCGAGCCGCGGGTGGCGCTCCTGAAGCCGATCTCCTCGGCCATCTCCATCGGGTCGGGCGGGCCGTTCGGCGCGGAGGGGCCGATCATCATGACCGGCGGCGCGTTCGGCTCGATGATCGCGCAGCTCTTTCACTTGACTGCGGCCGAGCGCAAGACGTTGTTGGTCGCGGGCGCGGCGGCCGGCATGTCGGCCACCTTCGCCTCGCCGGTGGCGGCGGTGCTGCTCTCCGTCGAGCTCCTGCTGTTCGAGCTCAAGCCCCGCAGCCTGGTCCCGGTCGCGCTCGCCAGCGCGGCGGCCGCCGTGGTGCGCCGCTATCTGCTCGGCTCGGGGCCGCTCTTCCCGGTCCCTGACGTCGACATCGCCGCGGCGACCGCGCCGATGATCCTCTTCTCCTGCACGCTCGTGGGCCTCGCCGCCGGCATCCTCTCCGCGATGCTCACCGCCGCCGTCTACGCCGCCGAGGACGCCTTCGCCAAGCTGAAGCTGCACTGGATGTGGTGGCCGGCGCTGGGCGGCCTGGTCGTGGGCGTGGGCGGGCTCATCTGCCCGGAGGCGCTCGGCGTCGGGTACGACCAGATCCAGTCGCTGCTCCTGGGGGGCGCGGGCGTCGCCATGACGGTGCGGTTGATGGTGGTGAAGGCGACCATCTGGTCGGTCTCGCTCGGCTCTGGCACCTCGGGCGGCGTCCTGGCGCCGCTGCTCATGATGGGGAGCGCGCTCGGCGTCCTGGAGGCGCACTTTCTCCCCGCGCACGGAACCGGCTTCTGGCCGATCGTCAGCATGGCGGCGATCCTGGCCGGCACGATGCGCGCGCCGCTGACGGCGATGATCTTCGCCATCGAGCTGTCGGGGCGGTTCGGGCTGGCGCTGCCGATCCTGACCGCGGGCATGGTGGCGCACCTCTTCACGGTGCTGGTCCTCCGCCGGTCGATCCTGACGGAGAAGGTCGCCCGCCGCGGCTTTCACCTCACCCGCGAGTACAGCATCGACCCGCTGGAGATCCTCTTCGTGCGCGAGGTGATGCGGCACGAGGCGGTGGTGCTCCCGCTCGACACCTCGGTGGCGCGCGCGGCGGCCGTGCTGGCAGGAACGACGCGCGCCCAGGCGCAGCGGCTCTACCCCGTGGTCGACGGCGGCGGCGCGCTGGTCGGCGTGACGACCCGCAACGACATCGAGGCCGCGGCTGCCGACGGGGCGAAGCCCCTGGCCAGCGTCCTGCGGGGGCTGCCAACCGTCGCTTACGGCGACGAGCCGCTGCGGGCCGCCATCCATCGGATGGCCGAGACGGGGTTCACCCGGCTGCCGGTTGTTGACCGCGCCGAGCCGCCCAAGCTCCTCGGCCTCGTCACCCTCAAGGAAGCGCTGAAAGCGCGGCTCCGCCACCTCGAGGAGGAGGGGCGGCGCGAGCGGGTGCTCCCGCTCAGCGTGCTCATCCCCTTCGCGCGCTTCCGCGGGCGCGGCGTGGCCGCCGCCGACAAACCCCAGCCCGATCGCAAAGCGGTCTGAGAAGCGTCGTCGGCCGAAGGCCCGCCCGCTACATCGCGCGCGGGTCGGTCGGACCGAGCGTGAAGGTGACGAAGGCTTTGGCGGGCGCGCCGGCCAGCGGGAGCCGCGGCGGCGCGATACAGGGGGCCGACGCGCAGAACGGCAGCGCGCCGACCGCCGTGCCGTAAGCCTCTCCCGAGCTCGGGTCGTGATCGGAGAGCACGCTGGCGGGTGTCGCCATCGTCGCCGTCTTGGTCAGGGTCGGTCCGGTGTAGATGGTGACGTTGCCGGCGCCCGTCTGCCCGTTCAGCGTCGCGCCCGGATCGCCAATCAGCGCCTCGTCACCCAGCACGCCATCGATGTTCCCCGCCGCCAGCGCCGCGCCGAACGCCGCGCTCCCGAGCGGAGCAGAGATGGTGGCGGTCGGTGCCGCGCCCGGCGCGACGGGACCCTTGTAGAGATAAACGCGGGCCGGGGGGGCGCCCACCAACAGGTCGGGAGCCCCGTCGCCGTCGAAGTCACCAATCGCCAGCGTCTGCCCGAACCCGCTGTCGGTCGTCGCCGGCGCCGTCAAGACCCCCGCGCAGGTGACGGCGCTGGTGGTGGCGGTGAAGAGCGAGACGCTCCCCGGCACCGCCGCGCCCGGCGTTCCAATGGCGATCGCCGGTCCGCTCGCCAGCAGGTTGCCGACCACCAGCGCGCGATTGGCATGATCGTGATTGGACAGCTTGTTCGACAGCGTGATCGGGCAGCTGGTCAGATCGCCCGCGCCAGGCGCGATGTCGGTGGTGGAGCCGTCGACGAAGACGTGGACCAGCGAGCTCGAGGCGACGACCAGAATCGGGCGCCGCCGTGCCGGTCAGGTTCCCCGCCGCCACCCCGACCCCGAGCAGCGAATCGGTCGCGGTCAGAGGCGACGAGGGGATGAACTGCGAGACCGTCTGCGACCCCAGATCCACGGTCAGGAGGCTGCTGAATGTCGGGGCGCCCAGGAGGGCGGTGCGTGTCGTTCCCGTCCCCGGGATCTCGGCCATCGCCGTCACCGGGTTCCCGCCGAGATCGTCGAGCGCAGCGCCGGTCAGCGTGAGCGCCGACAATCCGCCCGAGGCGTCGAGCGTCACCAGCGCAACGCCGGGCGTCTCCATCGCCGACGTCAGGAACCAGGCGGCGGACAATCCGTCCGCCGGCGGCGCGACGGGCAGGAGGATGCTGGCGAAGTCGTTCGACGACGAAAGACCCGAGGGCGGATCGATCGCGCGCACCGGCGTCTGGTTCTGAAGCGTGTCGAACGCGCGCCAGTCGCACCCGGTCGACAGCGCGCCGATCGCCATCGCCCCGCAGGCGCCAAGCAGGAGCTTCGCCGGCGCGCGCATCAGAACCGCCCCCCCAACGCCAGCCCGGTTCCTTCCGGTCCGAACAGGGGCGCCAGGGTGACGGAGCGGTGCTCCGCCACGCCGGTGCTGTCCGGGCCGTGCTCGAAGAAGCCGTAGATCGCCGTGGCCGCCACGATGGCTCCGATGCCGTAAAGAACGTCGGCGCCAGATCGCCTCGTATTTGCCGTAGGCGAACCGCGAGTCGCCGTTGTCGATCAGCTGGCCGCTGTTGATGTCGCTCTGCAGGCTGTTCTTGTTCTGATTCGAAAGGTAGCCGACGTAGGCCCCCGCGCCGATGATCACCAGCGCGACGATGCCGCTCGAGATCGCGTGCCCCCGCGACGGGCGCGCCGACATCTGAACCTCGATGGAGGTCTCGATCCCCTGCCCCAGCTCCACCGTCGTCTCGTAGTCCTCGAATCCCTTCTTTTCGACGAGGAGCTTGTGTTTGCCGGGTGGGAGCTCGACGCGGCAAGGGGTCGCGCAGCCGAACTTCTCGTCGACGATGAGGCGCCCCCCCACGGTCGTCTTGCCGGTGATGCTGACCCAACCCGCCTGGCTCTGCTGCATGACGAGGTTGTGCTGCATCGCCGTCCCCGCCGGAACGTCAATCTCCTGCTGGAGCGGCTGATAACCGAACTTCTCCAGAAAGATGGTGTGCTTGCCGGGCTTGAGCTGCCCGGTGAAGGGCGTGCGGCCGATGGCGCCGATGTCCTTGCGATCGATGAAGAGATCGGCGCCGACGACGTTGGAGGTGATCTCAATCCAGCCGAGGTAGTGCTCCTCGGAGAGCGCGATGTAGACGTCGATCAGCTTGTCCGAGCGCGGGCTGATCTGCCGCTCCTCCGCCTTCCACCCCTTCGATTCCAGGATCAGACGGACCGGCTTCGACTCGAGCGACCCATGCCAGGGGGTCTTGCCGAACGGGCCCGACCGTTTGTCGTTGAGATAAATCGTCGCCCCCTGCGGCTTCGAGTCGATGACCACCAAGCCCTTGGTGTCGATGTCGGGCAGGACCGGAAGAACCGCGGGCGGAGCCGTGGGTGGCACGGGCGCCCCGGGCGGAGGTGTTGCTCCCGGCCCGGCGGGCGCGCCCGCGGCAGGCGCCGCGCCGGCCTCGGGCGCGCCTGCGGCCGGCGGCGCGCCTGGCGCGGGCGGCGTTCCCGGCGCCGCCCCAGGGGCAGGCGGCGTTCCTGGCGTCGCCCCAGGGCTCGTCGGCACGGCGACCGGCGGCGGAGGAGGCGGCGGCGCGAGCAACTTGCCGAGCACGTCCAGGCGGAGCCTGACCTGCGCGGCGTCGCTGGCGTTCGGATCGTCGTTCAGATAGCGCTCGAAGTACTCCTTGGCCTTCTCGAGCTGCTTCGCCTTCTCGTAGGAGACGGCGACGTTGAACAGGAACGCCGGGTACGGCTTCTTGTTGTAAGCCTCCAGGAACTTCAAGGCCGCCGTGTCGTACTCGCCCCGCACGAAGAAGGTCTGCGCCGTCTCGAAGGCCTCCTTGGCGTCGTTGAGGGCTTTGTCGGGCGTCGCCTCTTCTGCAGCGCGCGCGATCCTGGAAGTCTCGAAGGACACGCCGACCGACACCGCGGTTGCCAGCAGCAAGGCCGCAGACCGGGAACACACTCTCGTCATCGGACGACGATTAGAAGGTAGAAGTCGTCCGCTATCAAGAGCCACGAGGCGGGCCTCGAGAGCCCCGGTCTTCCAAAGTCCGAATCTTCGGTTATCGTGTAACGATGGCAACCGATCCCGCAATTCGCGAAGTGACGGTTCTAGGGGCCGGGGTGATGGGGGCGGCCATCGCGGCGCATCTCGGCAACGCCGGGCTGCGCGTGCGGCTGCTCGACATCGTCCCCAAGGACGCGCCCGGCGGCGCCGACCACAAGACGCGCAGTAAAATCGCGATGGCCGGTCTGGAGGCGGCGCGCAAGGCCAAGCCGGCGGCGTTCTTCTCGCCCCGGTTCGAGACCACGGTGACGGCGGGGAACCTGGAAGACGACCTCGAAGAGGCGGCCGCCAAGAGCGACGTCATCATCGAGGCGGTCATCGAGAACCTGGCCATCAAGCAAAAACTCTACGAGCGCCTCGACGGCTACGGCGGCCGGGCGATCATCACCTCGAACACCTCGGGGCTGCGGATCGCCGAGCTGATGCAGGGGCGCAGCGCCGGCTTCCGCGCGCGCTTCTGCATCACCCACTTCTTCAACCCGCCCCGCTACCTCAAGCTGGTCGAGATCGTCGCCGGCGCCGACACCGCCTCCGAGACACTGGCGCGCGCCGAGGCGCTGTGCGGCGAGTTGCTCGGCAAGGGGCTGGTCCACGCCAAGGATACGCCCAACTTCATCGCCAACAGGATCGGGACCTTCGCGCTCATGCGCACGCTCGACGAGGCGGTCAAGCAGGGCTACACCGTCGAGGAGGTGGACGCCGTGTTCGGCCCGGCCACCGGCCGGCCGAAGAGCGCCGTGTTTCGCACCGCGGACGTGGTCGGGCTCGATACGCTCGTGCACGTCACGCGCAACTGCGCCGACGCCCTGCCCAACGACGAGCGGCGCGAGGTGTTCGTCCCGCCGGCGGTCCTCACCACGCTGGTCGAAAAGAAGTGGCTGGGCGCCAAGACCAAGCAGGGCTTCTACAAGAAGGTCGGCAACGACATCCTGCAGCTCGATCTCAAGACGCTGGAGTACGGACCGCAGAAGAAGCCGCGCTTCGATTCGATCGGCGCCGCCCGCGGCACCGACGACGTCGACGAGAAGCTGCGCCGCATGGTGGCGGGCACCGACCGCGCCTCCGCCCTCGCCCGCACCGTCCTTTACGAGACGCTCATCTATGCGGCCAACCGCCTGGGTGAAATCGCCGACGGCGTGGTCGACATCGATCGGGCGCTCCGCTGGGGCTTCGGCTGGGAGCGCGGTCCGTTCGAGACCTGGGACGCCCTCGGCGTCAAGGCGACCTCCGCCAAGATGGAGGCCGCCGGCTACACGGTCCCCGGCTGGGTCCGCGAGCAGATCTCCGCGCAGGGCGAAGGGATGAAGTTCTACCGCGCTGACGGCCCCGGAAAACGCGCCCAGCTCGGCATGCGCGGCGGCTTCACCCCCGTCGCCGAGAGCCCGCGCCACCTCTCGCTCGACGCCATCCGCGCCGCCGGCGGCGAGGTCGAGCGCAACGGCAGCGCCTCGCTCCTCGATCTCGGCGACGGCGTCTTCTGCCTCGAGTACCACGGCAAGATGAACGCCATCGACGCCGACACGGTCAGCATGACGATGAAGGCGGTCGACAAGGCGGAGCGCGACGGCGTCGCGCTGGTGATCGGCAACGACGCCCCCGACGCCTTCTGCGCCGGCGCCAACCTGTTCGCGCTGATGATCGCGCTCGGCCAGGGGAACATGCAGGCCGTCGGCGAGATGGTGGCCGCCTTCCAGAACGCCTGCGTGCGCACCAAGTACGCGCGCGTCCCGGTGGTCGCCGCGCCCTTCGGGCTGGCGCTGGGGGGCGGCGCCGAGATCGTGATGGGCTGCCAGACCGTCCGCGCCGCGGCCGAGCTCTACGTCGGGTGCGTGGAGGTCGGCGTCGGCCTCATCCCGGCCGGCGGCGGCTGTATGGAGATGGCCGCCCGCGCGTCCGCACGGGCCTCCGACGACCCGCAGTTCGACCTGCTGTCGCTGGTGCGCGGGCCGTTCTTGAACCTGGCGACGGCGCGCGTCTCTACCAGCGCCGAGGAAGGGCGCGACCTCGGCTACCTGCGGCAGGGGGACAGCGTCTCGATGGCGCGCGAAACGCTGATCGCCGACGCCAAGGCGCTGGCGCTCGGGCTGGCCCGCGCCGGCTATCGCCCGCCGCCGCCGCGGATGATTCGGGTCATCGGCGAGACCGGCGCGGCGACCCTGCGCGCGGCGCTGCACAACCTGCTGGGCGCGCACCAAATCAGCGAGCACGACGCCAAGGTCAGTGGCCACCTGGCGCGCATCCTCTCGGGCGGGTCCGTTCCCGCGGGCGCCGCGGTCCCCGAGCAGCACCTCCTCGACCTCGAGCGCGAGGCCTTCCTCTCGCTGTGCGGGGAACCGAAGACCCGCGAGCGCATCCAATACATGTTGGCCAAGAGCAAACCTCTGCGGAACTGACGAGCAGCGGAGCCAATGGACAGCGAAGCCAATGGAGAAGACCATGCGTGACGTCGCCATTCTTTCGGCCGTTCGAACCCCGGTCGGCCGTGCCCCGCGCGGGGTCTTCAAGAACACCCGCCCCGACGATCTCGGCGCGCTGGTCGCCCGCGAGGCGATCCGCCGCGCCGGGATCCCCGCCGCCGACGTCGAGGACGTCGTCCTCGGCTGCGCCCACCCGGAGGCCGAACAGGGGTTGAACGTCGCCCGCCAGGTCGGCTTTCTGGCCGGGCTCCCCGACACGACGCCCGCGATGACGGTCAACCGCTTCTGCTCGTCAGGGCTGCAGGCGGCCGCCATCGTCGCCGACCGGATCGCCGCCGGCTCGATCGACGCCGGCCTCGCCGGCGGCCTCGAGTCGATGTCGCTCATCCCGATGGGCGGCGCCAAGATCGCCCTCAACCCGGCGGTCGTCGAGCAGTTCCCCGAGGCGCACATCCCGATGGGGAACACCGCCGAGAACGTGGCCCGCAAGTTCGGCGTCAGCCGCGAGCAGCAGGACGCCTTCGCGCTCGCCAGTCATCAGAAGGCCGTCGCCGCCTGGACGCGCGGCGACTTCGCCGCCGAGGTCCTTGCCGTGAAGACGCGCGTCTTCGACGGCGAGGTCTGGCGCGACCTCACGGTCGATCGCGACGAGGGTCCGCGGGCCGACACCTCGCTGGAGAAGCTGGCCGCGCTGAAGCCGGCGTTCGATCCGACCGGCAGCGTGACCGCCGGAAACTCGTCGCCGCTCAATGACGGCGCCGCCGCCCTCATCTTGACCTCGGGCGAAAAAGCCAAGGCGCTGGGAGCGAAGCCGCGCGCGTTCTTCCGCGCCTTCGCGGTCGCCGGGGTCCCGCCCGAGATCATGGGGATCGGCCCGGTGCCGGCGGTGCGGAAGCTGCTGGCCAAGACCGGTCTCAAGATCGACGAGATCGATCTCTATGAAGTGAACGAGGCGTTCGCCTCACAGGCGGTCTACTGCGTCCGTGAGCTGGGGCTGCCGGTCGACCGTGTGAACGTCAACGGGGGCGCCATCGCCATCGGGCACCCGCTGGGCGCCACGGGCGCGCGCCAAATCGCCACCGCGCTGCATGAGCTCGAGCGTCGGAAGGGACGCTACGCCGTGATCACCATGTGCGTCGGCGGCGGCATGGGCGCAGCCGGCTTGATCGAGCTCGCGCCGAAATCGTAAAGAGGCGGGCGCTCGGCTCCGTCGAGCGCGTGGTCGGCTTCGCGCCACCGCTGCGGAGCCCATGAGCCAGGCGCTCCGCCAACGAAGCCGGCCTGCCCCTATGATGTAGGACAAGGTCGCAGAAAGACCTCTAATTCGTACGGTTCCCGCATCCGCGATGTTCATTTCCGTGACCTGATTGGCAGATACTCCCTGTCGGTTCTCTCCCTACCCGCCAGGAGCTGCCCATGATTCTTACGTCGCCCTTTTCCCGCGCGCGTTCGACGTCTCCCGTGACGTCTCTTCGTTCGGCCCCTCTCGCCACCATGATCATCGCGACGCTGGCCTTGTGGGGTTGCGGCGGCGGTGGAGGCGGCGGCGGAACCGGCGGCGAAGGAATCGGCGGTGCCGCGGGGAAACACACGGGCGGGACGAACGGCGGCGGTGGTGCCAAGGCCGGCAACGGCGGCGGCATCGCCGGAGATTCAGGCGCCGGCGGCGGCGCCGGGGCGCTCGCCACGGGCACCGGCGGCGGCGCCGGCTCCAGCACGACCGGCACCGGCGGCGCGGCGGGCGCCACGGGCACCGGCGGCGCGGCGGGCTCCAGCGCCGGCGGCGCGGCGGGCTCGGGCGCTTCCTGTACGACCGAAGGGGCCGCCTGCACGCTCTCGGGCAGCGTTCACGGCGTCTGCACCAGCGGGACTTGCACGGGATGCACCGCCGACAACGCCTGCGCGGCGACCGGCGCTTACGGCACCGGCTACATCTGTCTTCAGGGAACTGGCGACTGTGTGCAGGGCACCTGTCACAACAACGGCGACTGCGAGGGGAAGATCTGCAACAGCAGCCACGCCTGCACGGCGTGCACGACGGCCGCCACCTGCAGCGCCGCTTACGGCACAGGCTACGTCTGCCAGACCGCCACCGGCACCTGCGCGCAGGGGACCTGCGGCTCGAACGCCGACTGCACCAACGGCGGGATCTGCAACGCCAGCTCGGCCTGCGTCAGCTGCGGCACCAGCGACGCTGCCTGCGTCACCGCTTACGGCAACGGATACATCTGCGTCTCCGGCGCCTGCGTGACGGGCACCTGCCACAAGGGCGCGGACTGCACCACCACCGCCGGCCAGATCTGCAACGCCAGCCACACCTGCGCGAACTGCACCAACGGCGACGATTCGACCTGCCAGGCCAGCTACACCGACGGCCGCATCTGCGTCGGCACCACCTGCATCGTCGGCAACTGCCGGAGCAACGCCGACTGCAGCAACGGGCAGATCTGCACCAACAACAGCTGCGTCGACTGCACGGCGGACACCGATTGCGCCAGCGGTCAGGTCTGCATCTCGGGCGGCTGCACGACGGGCAACTGCCACGTCGCCGCCGACTGCAAGGACACGACCAAGGTCTGCACCAACAACAGCTGCAGCGGGTGCACCTCGAACGCCGACTGCACCGCCACCGCCGCCTACGGCGCGAACCACGTCTGCAGCGCCGGTTCCTGCAAGGCGGGCAACTGCCTCGTGAAGTTGGACTGCAACGCGACCGGCACAATCTGCGGCGAGCAGATGCCGCTCACCTGCGGCGCCTGCACCGGCGCGAACGCCGACGCTGATTGCGTCAGCGAGTACGGCGCCGACCACATCTGCAACGGCGGCGTCTGCGTCTCCGGCACCTGCCACAACAGCGCCGGCTGCGGCACTGGCCAAATCTGTGACCTGTCGTCGCACACCTGCACCGGGTGCGGCAGCGGAGCCGCGGGCGACACCACCTGCCAAGGCGACGCCAAGTACGGGCCGACCTATATCTGCCAGGGCAACGCCTGCATCGTCGGCAACTGCCACACGGCCGCCAGCTGCAACAACCCCGCGCAGGTCTGCACCAACTTCACTTGCGGCATGTGCAGCACGAACGCGGACTGCTCGAGCACGACCGCCTACGGCCCGAACCACGTCTGCTCGGGCGGCGCGTGCATCTCGGGCACCTGCAACAGCTCCGCCGATTGCGGCAACAACCAGCTCTGCATCAGCCACGCCTGCGTGGCCTGCACCGCCGGCGCGACCGGTGACACCCAGTGCAAGGGCGACACCACCTACGGGGCGATGCACATCTGCCTCGCCGGACAGTGCGTGGCGGGTGACTGCCACGACACGTCGAGCGATTGCACGGGCAACGGCCAGATCTGTGGCGTCTCGGTCCCCCACACCTGCGGAGGCTGCGGAAGCGGCGCGACGGGCGACACCGCTTGCAAGCACGACGCGACGTACGGCAACGGCGACATCTGCCTCGCTGGCGCCTGCACCCAGGGCGATTGCCACGACACCTCCGCCGACTGCACCGCGGGCAAGCTCTGCAACACCTCCTCGCACACCTGCGGAAACTGCAGCGCCGGCACCGCTGGCGACACCCAGTGCACGAGCGACGCCCGCTACCCGGGCGACATCTGCTTCCAGGGCCTCTGCGGCCCCGGCAACTGCCACGCCACCAGCGGCGACTGCACCGGCACCAAGGCCGGCCTCATCTGCGGCGTCAGCACCACCAACACCTGCGGCAGCTGCACCAGCGACAGCCAGTGCAAGAGCGACTCGTTCTACGGCAGCACCGACATCTGCAACACGACGACCGGCAAGTGCGTGAGCGCGACCTGCTCGCCGAACAGCACGGCCTGCCTGGCGAACGGCAGCGACTATTGCTGCGGCGGGAGCTGCACCACCGGCAACTGCTGCACCGACACCGATTGCGGTTCCTCCGGGACGGCCTGCGTCAACCACACCTGCTCGGCCTGCAACGCGGTCACCAACAACAAGTGGTACGTCGATCCCGTCAACGGCAACGACAACACCGCGACCGGCAGCGACACGTCCGGCGGCAACATGGCGGCGGGCTGCGCCTTCAAGACCATCAAGAAGCTCCTCAACGTCCTGCCCTCGACGCCGTTCGCCAACACCCAGATCATCATCGTGGGAACCCCGGGGACGACGACCGGCCTGTCGGCGGGTGAGACGTACCCGATCACGCTGCCGAGCAACACGACGCTGACGAGCACGGGCGGCCCGGTCACGCTCACGGTGCCCGCCGGAACCCTGTTCCAGCTCAACAACCCTGCCTCGGCCATCGCGGGCGGCACGGGCGCTGCGCTGGTCCTCGACGGCAACAACCACGCGGGCGGCACCGCCGTCCTGGTCTCGCCCAGCGCCTCGACCTCCACCGCGAGCGTCTCCAACCTGACCATCCAGAACACGAGCAGCGACGGCATCCGCGTCGCGGCGGGGACGCTGACCATCGGCGCGGGCGTCGTGGTCAGCGGTTCGAACGCCGACGGCCTCGACATCACCGGCGGCGCCGCGAACATCAACAACCCGTCGGGAACACAGACCCTCTTCACCGGCAACGCCTCGTACGGGATCGAAGTCGGCACACTCGGATCGGTGAGCATCACCGGTACGCCGGGATCTGTCCCGAGCAACAGCGGCACGGTCGTGGCGAACTTCAACAACACCGCCGGTGTCCTCATCAACCAGGAGCTGGGCGGCGCGGGCCTCGTCACCAACAACATCAACGGGCTCGTCAGCTGGGGGAACACCAGCGACGGGATCCAGCTGTTCGGCGGCTCGCTCGCCAAGGTGCGAAACAGCGTCTTCCTGGGCAACGGGCGCTACGGCGTCCTGGTCGGCGGCGCCAACGTCCTCGGCGGCGACGACATCTCGAAGCTCGACCTCGGTAAGGCCGGCGACCCGGGCAAGAACTACCTGCAGACGCCGCTCGGCGCGCTCGGGACCAATGCGACGGCCGGCTTGTGCGTCGCGCTCGCCAACTGCACCACGGTTGGCTTCGGCGGTTGCCGGAGCGGCGGTCCGGTCACGGCGAACCTGTTGGCGGAGGGGAACTTCATGGTGTCGCTGGCAACGCCGCACGTGCAGCTCGACTGCTCGACGAGCACCTCGGCCATCACGAAGGGCGGCTGCGCGAGCGGGAACAGCGACGGCATCACCGGGGCCGCCAACGTCACGACGACGGTCGACGTCGCCGGCTGCATGTAGCGGCGCCTGACCGGCCCAGCTCGCCGTGGCAACTGCTCGGCGAGCCGGTCCGATACCCGGGGGGTGAATCCCCCTCCTTCGCCTCGGACCGCCGCCGGATTGGCGGCGGTCCTCATCTGGGCGGCCTCGCTCGCTGCGGGCGGCGTCGGCTGCGATCTCGGGCCGGCGGCCGCCACACCGCGCGTGATCGCCACGCCGATCGCCCTCATCGTCGAACCGGACGCCGGCCGGCAGGCCGTCCTCGATCTCCTCGCGTCGGCGCGGGAGAGCCTCTGGATGGAGATGTACCTGCTGACCGACGCCGGCGCGATCGCGACGGTCGCGGAACGGGCCGCGGCCGGCTGCGACGTGCGGGTCATCCTCGAGCCGGCGCCGTACCAGGATGACGGGGCGAACCAGTCGGCGTACGACCAGCTTCGCGCGGCGGGCGTCGACGTCCGCTGGTCACTACCGCGCTTCACCTACACCCACGCCAAGGCGTTCACCATCGATCACCGGCGCCTGGCCATCCTGACGCTGAACCTCACCGGCGCGGGTCTCACCGGCAACCGCGAGTACGCGGCGCTGGACGAAGACGCGACCGACGTCGCCGCGGCGGAGGCGATCTTCACCGCCGACGCGCTCGGCGCGGCGACGGGAACGCCGCCCACGAATGCCGGTCGACTGATCTCCTCGCCCGAATCGTCGCGCCCTGCCCTCCTGGCGCTGCTCGGCGGCGCCCAGGGCTCGCTGGCGCTCGAGACGGAGGAGCTGACCGACAGGGAGATCATCAGCGCGTTGCTCGACGCCCGCGCGCGCGGCGTGGCGGTCACGTTGGCCTGGCCCGGTCCGGCCGAGGGAGCCGGCGCGCCCTTCACCACGCTGGCCGCCGCCGGCGCGACCGTCCGGGCCGTCGGCGCCCCGGCGATTCACGGCAAGGTCGTGGTCGCCGACGAACGCACGCTCTACCTCGGGTCGGTCAACCTGACCCCCACCTCGCTCGACGACAATCGTGAGCTCGGACTCCTGCTGGCCCAGCCCCAGCTCGCGGCCGAGGTCGGCGAGATCGTCGCCGGCGACGCAGCCGGCGGCGCGGCACCCGCGCCCTGACCTGCGGCGAGCCGCGCGGTATGATTGAGGTCGTGAGCACGCCTCATCCCACCGGCCCAGAGGACCGGCAGGCCTACCTGGAGGAGCAGATCCAGCGGCAAAAGCGCGGCGAGCCGATCGACGTCGCGTGGGTCAAGGCGGAGCTCGAGCGGATCCGGCGGCAACAGAAAGCGACGCTGGTCTCGACCCAGCGCAACCTGCGCTGGCTGGTGATCGGCGCCGCCGCCGTGCTCGGCATCCTCTGGATCAAAAACGGCGGCCTCTCCAAGAGCGGCGGCGTCCTCACGCTGGGGCTCATCCTGATCGGCCTGCTGACCGCCTGGGGCCTCGGCCGGCGCCGCAAGTGAACGTCCGCCCCCGCGCCGGAGCCGGCGGCCCCGCGCGGCGTCGTCGACATCAGTGCACGGAGCGGAGCACGCGGTCGAGGATTTCGCGCCGGTCGCCGATCTCGGCGTCGCGCGCCTGGCGAATCAACGTCACCATCTCGTCGCCGCTGAACTTCGTCAGCAGCGCCTCGGCCGCCGCGCGGACCGAGCCGGTCTCCTGACGGACCGCCTCGAGGAGCAGCAGCGCCGCGGCCGGTTTGTGATTCCCGGCAATCCCCTCCAGCGCCGCCAGGCGGACCCGCTCGTCGGTCGACTCGCGAAAGATTCGGGTGGCCGGCTCGAGCCCGTCGACGAAGTGCATCTCGCGCAACACCCGCAGCGCCTCGTTGACCACCGGCAGCGCCGGGTCGGCGAGCCCCTTGCGAATGAGTCCGTAGCTCCGGGCGAGGAAGACCTTCCCGACGCCCCGGAGGACCGCCGCGCGCACCTCCGCCGCGGGGTGTTCGTAGAGCCGTTCCAGCGGGCTCAACATCTCGTAGACGGCGCCTTGCCCCAGCGTCAGGGCCAGCTCGGAGGCAGCCTGCAGATTCTCCGTCGAAAAATCTGGCCGACCGCAGATGAGCAGGGCCCGCAGCGCCTGCCGCGAATGCTCACCCGACGACGGGGGGTGATCGGCGACGTGCCGCGCGAGCACCGCGGTGGGATCGCCTCCCAGCTCCAGCTCGATCAGGTCCTGTCGCCAGATGTCGCTGTAGACGTCGGTGCGGCGGAGGTGCTCGGGGAAGCTGACCGCCGGGGGGTGCGCCTCCGGCGGCATCGCCGCGTAGCGCTGGGCCAGTTGTCGATAACGCATGCGCCGCTTCTCGACCAGGGGCAGCTCCGCCATCTCTGCGTAGAGGCGACCGCAGGACTCCAGAATCCCCGAGCGCCGTCGCCGCGTCGATGGCGGCGTGAAGCGCGTTGGCCGACAGATCGACCGGGCCGTCGTTGGCCTGGTTGTCGCGCGCGGCGCGGGTCCAGGCCTCGACGGCGACGCCCAGGTAGTGGCGATCGTACGGCTTGCCGGCGCGCAGGCTGTAGTTGGCCGCCTCGCGCGCCGCCATCGCGGCCGCGTGCCACTCGCGCCGGTCGATGGCGTAGGTCAGAAAATCGTCGTAGTACTGCATCGCCAGCAGCTGGTCCTCGGCGGCCAGGACGCGAATCGCGTTCAGGTAGCCCTCCGAGACGTTCTCGAAGGAGTCGGTCGCCTTGCCGAGCCGAAGCAGAACGCTGTAACAGTCGAAGGCCCGCACCGGCTCGCCACGCGTCTCGAAGTCGTCGGCCGCCGTCTCGAGCAGGCGCTGCGCCTCCGAAAAGGCGCGCGCGGCACCGTGGCGATCACCGATGCGCAAGAGCGCCTCGCCCAGGTTGAAGTGGCCGAGCGCCGTCTCGTAGGGGCGTCCGGCGAGGCGCGGATCGGCGAGCACCCGCTCCCATTCGAGGCGCGCCGCGGCGCTCGCGCCCGCCGCCTCGAGCTCGAGCGCCGCCAGCACCGGACGGCCGCTCTCGGACAGGACGCGGGCCGCCTCGCCGTGATGGCCAAGCTTCGCCGCGCAGAGCGCCCACTCGAGCGGCCGCTCGGCCGCCGGAAAGTGGCGCTGCGCCTCCGCGTACCGGCGCAGGCCCAGCAGCACGTAGCCGGCCTCTCGTGTCCGGTTGAGCGCCAGGTAGGCCCCGACCGCGCCGTCGAGCCAGCTGTCGTAGTGCGCCCGCGTGGCCTTCACGCTCTCGAGGAGCTGCCAGTAGTGCGCCAGCGCCTCCCGCGGGCGGCCGGCGCGCTGCGCGCGGTCGGCGCGCTCGCGGGTGTGCAGGATCTCGACCCGGGTCGGCATCAGGCCCCCGCCGCGTCGTCGACGATTTCCAGCGCGCGCCGCTGCTTGTCCGCGCTCCGCGCCAGCGACGCCGCCGTTACCACCTGGCTCTTGTGCAGCCGCGGCAGGTAGTCGAGATCGAGCGGTCGCGATGGCAGCACGAAGATCCCGTAGAGGTGGCAATGCGCGGCCAAGAGGTCGACGGTCGGCAGCGGGATGTGACAGGCGCCGTGCGTGATGAAGGTGACCGCCACGTCGCGCCCTTCGTCGCGCGCCAGGTGGGTCACCTCGACCGCGAGATCGGCAAAGACGCGCGCCGTGTTGCGCCCCCGCTCCGAACGGAACGCCAGGAGGCGCGGCAGATCCCGCCGCGCCCCGCGGCCGAGATCGAGGCGCGGCGAGAGGCGGCTGTCGAAGAAGCGCAGCCAGACGTCCCCCCCTTGCAGCGAGACCTTCTTGGCCAGCGCCAGGGCCAGGCCGCGGGCGAAGATCTCGCGCGCGCCGCGCATCGAGGCGCTGGCGTCGACCAGGAGGTAGTGCAGCCGGCGCGAGCGCTCGTTCTGACGCTCGTGCCCGTAATAGAGGAGATCGTCGGAGAGGGTCTTCTGCTCGAACACGTCGTCGTCGTGGGCCAGCTCGCTCGGCAGGAGCGCGTCGGGGTTCCCTCGCCGCTCCACCGAGACGTAGCCGTCGATGGAGAAGCGCTGCGCGGAGGGGCGCCGCTTGGTCTCCAGCAGCGACGGCAAGAGCTGTAACGAGAAGTCGACCACGTCGGTCGCCCCGGTGGCGCCCACCATCTGATAGAGATCGGTCAGATCGCTGGCGCTCCCGTCGGCGGAGAA
The DNA here is from genome assembly GCA_963819375.1 of uncultured Pseudomonadota bacterium. GTDB lineage: Bacteria > Myxococcota_A > Polyangia > Fen-1088 > Fen-1088 > JADGRB01. The sequence goes on from CAWFVU010000007.1 coordinate 234,978, forward strand.
GAGGCCCAGCAGGCGGAGCGCGCCGGCCTCGATCTGATCGAGCCGCGCCAGAACGCCGCGCTCGTGCTCGAGGAGACGCTGCAAAAACCCGAACACCCAGGAGGGATCGTGCGCGCCGGCCAGCGCGTCGCGATCGAGCTCGTAGATCGCCGACGCCGTGGGGAGCTCGTAGGGGGTGGGGCCGCGGGAGACCCAGCGCAGGTAGACGTCACCCAGCAGACGCGCCAGGATCACCGCCAGCATCTCGTCCTTGAGCGGCGCCGCCGCCAGCTCGCCGATCGCGTCGGCCCCCGCCACCCGCGCCAGCAACGACTGGTAGCGCGCCAGCTGGGGTGCGCTGTGGCCGTCGCGCCCGGCGCTGTCGTGCCGTATCTGTCGGGCGGCGCCCAGCCGCCCACCCGAGAGGACGAGGCCCAGGTCGTGGACCACGACCAGCGGGATCCGAAGACCGAGGCGCGCGAGCAGGTTCCACCACCCGGCCGCCGTGATGGCGTCGGCCGGGACCGCGGGGCTGAGCTGCGAGTAGGTCAGCGTCGCCAGCTGGCGCCGCAGCTCGCGATCGGCCGCTTCGGTGTCGTTCGCCACCCCTTCAGGCTACACGCAGGCGGTCGGCCTCGTCGAACTGCGTGTGATGCGCGAGGTCGTCGCGCCCCCCGAGCCAGCCGAGCGTGCCGCCGTAGCAGAGATGCAACACCAGGGAGACCACCGCCGGCCAGGGGTGCCCGCCGCCGAGGCCGAACTCGAGCCAACCGTATCCCATGGGGACGAACGCCATCTGCATGACGATCCAGAGCCCGAGACCGAAGGCCAAGCCACGCCCGAAGCTCATCGGCCTCGCCAGAAAGGCGAAGAGAGCGCCGGCGCCCGCGCCGTAGCCGAAGTGCAGTGGGACGGTGACCAAGGTGAGCGCCAGCGGGCTGAGATGCGGAAACGCATGCCGCACGAACTCGACGGGGAACGGGCGGATGGCAGCCGGCGCCCCGGGAATGAGGCAGATGGCCATCAACAGCGTCATGACCGACGTTCCCAGCCATCCAAAAACAGCCGCGTGCCCCGCGCGGACGAACTCGGACCGAACCTGGAGATCTTTCATGGCGCCACCCCTTCTCTTTAAGAAGGTGGGGCGTCGTCTCGTCAGGTCAACCAGCGTCAGCCGCGGGCGCGCTTGCGGAGCAAGAGCAGATGCTCGCGGCGCGGCCGGTCGCCGAAGATCGCGGCCAGCCGCCGGTCGTGGATGGGGCGTGCCTGCGAGGCGCGCGCGATCGGCTCCAGCCCCACCGGCTCGCCAGCGGCCGCCACGCTGTCGGGCGCATGCTCGGGCTGGCCGTCGACGACGCCGTCCCCCACCACGAGGAGCGCGTGCCCTCCCGGACGGAGCACCCGGGCCATCTCGGCCACGAAGCGTGTCTCGTCGACGCGCCAGACGTCGGCCCTGGCGTCGCCAATCGCCGAGACCCGCGCCCCGAGCTGAACCTTCCTGAACTTCCGCGCCGACAACCCCAACCAGACGAAGCGCGTCTCGTGCTGCGCGGCGTAGTCGTAGGTCCCGGCGTAGGGCGGCGACGAGAGCACCAGCGCCGCCTTTCGGTCAGGAATCGGCAGCGCGCGCGCGTCCGCCTCGTGCACCTCGGCCGCCGGCGTCCCGGCCGGCATCCGCCGCTCGAGCGCCCCGAGACCACGGGCGAGCTCGACCGCGCGATCCGCCAGCATTCGCGAGGGGATCCCGCGCGCGATCCGCTTCGCCTCGCCGTCGCGCGGCGCCTCGGGCCCGGCCTTCATGAACTTGACCAGGATCGACGACAGGCAGAGCCGCAGCGCGGCGCCGACTCGATCCTCCTTGGTGGCGAACACCAGCTCGCGCAGGCCGAGCAGCTCGAAGAGGACGTGGGCGTGAAAGCGCTGAATCTCCTGGCCGGCCCAGGGGGGACCTCGGGGCGGCGCCGCTTGCGGGCCCGTTCGGAGGACTCCTCGGCGATACGCGCGGCTTCGGCCACCAGCCGCTCGCGATCGTCCTCGCCCAGCAACGTCGACCGCACGCGGGCGATCGCCACCGCCAGCGCGCTGGCGTCGACGCCGATGGCCGCGCGTCCGGCCGCCATCGCCTCGACCAGCACCGTCCCGCTGCCGCAAAAAGGATCGATGACCGTCTCGCCCGGCTTCGAGAAGGCTTCGATGGCGCCGCGGGCGATCGACGGGTGCATGCGCCCCGCGTAGCTGTGGAACCCGTGCGTCAGCGCGCGCGCCGCCGTCGGATCGACGTCGAGCAGCTTGCGCAAGACGCGCGCCCCCTCCGCGTCTCCCCCGACGTCGACCGGCCCGCCCAGCGTGGAGAAGGCCCGCCGCTGCCGCGGCTCCGGCTTCGCGCGTGCTCCGTCCGAATCGTCCCGTGGGAAGGGGTCGCGGGCGTGCGTGGGCGCGCGCCCGTTTGCGCGAGCGTTCGCGTGGACGGAGCCCGGCTTCGCCGGGCGCAGTCCGTCGCGGGAGGGGGTGGGAACCCTCCCAGGGTTCCCGCGCTTGTTGACGCTCGGGATTCGTCCGTCGTTGCCGCGCTTATTCAACCGGTCCACTTCGATGACTCGAAGACGCCTTCTAGCAGCTTGTCGACCTCGGCGGCCATCGCCTGCGCGGTGTCGGTGCCGATTGTCTGCAGGGCGGCGCGGATGTCCTGGAGGTTCCGGAGCTGAGAGAACAGCTGGACGTCGGAGAGCGGGGCGCCGCCCAGCAAGAGGCCGCGGATGGCGCCGAGCTCGGCCAGGATGCCGTCGAGATCGCGCGCCCGGGCCCCGGCCGGTCGCGCCTCGGGGTGCTCCTGGCGGTGCCGCTCGAGCACCGGCGCCACGATGTCGTCGCAGAGCGCGATCTGATCGACGCTGTTCCAGATGTGCCGCAGCACGAACAGATCGCCGTCGTCGACGACCGGCCGTCCGTCGACCAGCGCGCTGGCGGCGCACAGTTTGAGGAGCTTCACCACCCGCCGGTCGGAGAGCGTCACCCCCTCCGAGCGGATCTGGAAGCAGAGCGCCTTGTAGCGCGCCAGGAACTCCTCGGGAAACTGCAGCTGCTGCGCCAGCCGCCGCTGCAGCGTGCGGATCTCCGCCAGCGTGATGAGCGGACGCACCGGCGGCTCGCCCTCCGCCGACAGCGCCTCGATCTCGCCTCGCAGGCCCCGCTCGACCAGGCCGTGAAAATGAAAGCTGTCCAGGTTCTCCGAGGAGGCCCGCACCAGGAAGCGATCGAACACCGCGCCCAGCGCGTCGTCGTTGGGGACCTCGTTGGTGGCCCCGAAGAGCGACGAAAGCGGAACCTTGATGCTGGCCGCGCCGGTGAAGAAGCGGCGCTCGTTCAGGATGCTGAGCAGCGCGTTCAGGATGGCGGAGTTCGACTTGAAGATCTCGTCGAGGAAGACGATGTCGGCGTCGGGCAACATCGCCTCGACGCGGCGCAGGTAGGTCCCTTCCCGAAACGCCTTGATGTCGATGGGGCCGAAGATCTCGTTCGGCTCCGAGAACCGCGTGAGGAGATATTCGAAGTAGCGCGCGTCGATGAGGCGGGCCAGGTGCCGGACCAGCGCCGACTTGGCGGTGCCGGGCGGTCCGACGATCAGCATGTGCTCGCCCGCCACCAGCGTGACCAGCAGGAGGCGAATGAGCTCCCCCTTGTCCAGGTAGCGCGCGTCGAGCGCCCGCCCGACCTCGCGCAGCTTGTGCCCGATCCGCAGCGCCTCGCCGTCCAGCGACGTCGGCGACGCGGAGAAGGGCTCACTGACCGACGTCGACATGGCCTTTCATCATAGCGCGACGGGGTGGGTGACGGGGGCAGCGGCGAAATCGGCGATGGAGAGGGCCGCGGCCAGCCTCGGCGAGCCGGCCGCGGACGCCCGCGCCCCGAGCGCCTCGATCCGCGCGCCGAAGGCCCGCCCGAGATCGCCCGTGGCGGAGACGTCGTCGGGCCAGACCAGCGAGCGGCGGGTGCGGGCCGCCGCGGTGATCACCACGGCCAGCTCGAGCCCCAGCTCGGCCCCCGCCTGGGTCGGGCGCGCCGCCCGCGCCCGCTCGGGAGCCACGCCGTAGAGCACGTCCAGCCAGACCAAATGCGCCAGGAAGCGAAGCGCGAAGGCCACGCCCTCCTCGGAGGCCGGCAGACCGAACGGCGGATCGTGCATCCCCGCAAAACGGTAGAGCGCGCCGGCCAGCGCATCGCCCGCGCGATCGACGCCGATCTCGACGGCCGCGCCGGCGACCGCGCGGGCCACCAGCGGGAAACGGAGCACCGGGAGAATGCGTCCCCAGCCGAGCGGCGGATCGAGCCGGAGCGGATCGAGCGCCTCGCCGAGGGGGCTGGCCACGTTGAGCGCCAAGAAGGCCAGGCGCCCGACGGCGGGGATCCCGATCTCACGCAGCCAGCTCCGGCTCGCCTTGTCGACCCGCACCCGCCGGAGCGACGGCAGCGCCATGATCCGCCCGGGCGGCGTCCGGCCGACGAAGGTCCGGTGCCCCAGCCAAAACCGCACCGTCCGATCGACGCGGACGATCTCGGGGATCCGGGCCAGCAACGAGTGACGGTTCACCGCCTCGCGCGCCGACGACGGCGAGCCGACCGACGCCAGTTCCAGGGCAGCCAAGGCAATCTGCTCCTGCCGGCGCCCGATCCCCGGCCCCGCCAGGTCGGGGTGGGCGAGCGCCAGCAGATCGTGCAGCGCCGCGCCGAGACGCACCGTCACCTCATCGAGGGGGGGCGCCGCGCCGGCCGGCAGGTGGCGCCCCGCGACCGCGCGCCGGCCGGCACCGAGCATGGCGATCGGTTCTGCTTCCTCGTCGGTGGGATCGCGGCTGGCGCGTTCCACCGCCTCCATTACCCGGCCCACCGCCCGCGGCCCGAGCGGCCGCCCGACGCGCAGCGCCCCACCCCGCACGAGCGGCAACAGAAACTCAGCGACGAACCGGCGCGCCATCGTTGGTCGTCCGGTCAGCGCGGCCGCGCCAGCCCCCAGAGCGGCATCGGCCCGAGCGGCTCGTTCTCGATCTCGACCGGCTCGTCCGGCTCACGCTCCCTGCGCCCGGCCGACTCCAGGTTCGCCAGCGCCGGCTCGATCTCGGCCAGGAGGCGGCGATCGAAGGGGGAGATCGCCTCGGGAAGAATCCGCACGGGCGGCACATTCAGCTCGGGGAACAGCACCATGGCCCCGCCCGTGGCCCCGAGGCGCTCCGCCAGGACCTGGGGCGAAGCGGCGGGGCGAATCTGCGTCCCGAGGGGAACCAGGACCTCGGGCGCACCGAGCTGGTACAGCGTCCCGAACGGGATCCCGTCGAGCACGTCGGCCGCCCGCACCAGGACGCCCCGCTTGAGCAGAACGACCCGGTAGGCGCGGAGCGCCGTCGGAGGCAGGGCGTAGACGAGCCGCTGCAGCCAGGCGACCTTTCCCCAGGGGATGAGCGTGGCGACCGGCGGGCGCGCCTCGCCGGCCTGCTCCAGTCGAAGCGCGACGGCCAGATCGGGGCGCCCCGCGGGGACGGCCTCGCGGCGGTCGACGACCTCCGGCGACGGCGCCCGGATCCGGATCAGATCCTCGATCGCTGCGAAGGCCGGCAACGGCGCCACCTCCGTCACGCTGCGCGGTGAAAAGAGATGGAGGCGATCCGCCGCGAAGCTGGCCCGACAGGCCTCGAGGTGGATCGGGTGGCGGTACCCCGCGGCGACCGCCACGTTGTCGGTGACCGGCAGGTAGAGCTCCAGCCCCGGCGTCGTCGACAAGAGCTGATAGAGCCGCGGGGGCAGGCGTTCGACCCGGAAGATCCAGAAGGACGCGCCCGACGAAAAGGCGCTCGGGGCGGCGCTCTCGCAGAGGGCCGCCGTCGCCTGCATCGCCTCCGCCGGCTCGCGCAGATAGCCGCCCGCGCGGTGCAGGATGCCGGCCACCACCGTGCCGAGGCCCCGGCGCGCCGTCACGTACATCGCCCCCTCGGGGAGCTTCGACGCGCGTCCGTGCAGCCGAACCAGCGACAGCCGCAGCAGGAGATTGCCGAGCGGCAGCTCGCTCTCGATTCGATAGGGGACGGTCTCTTCGAGACCGTAGAAGATCAGAATCGCCGGCTCCGTCGCTGAGCGCCTCGACGTCGTAGCCGAGCGGCGCGCGGGTCTCGCGAAACTGCACGAAGTGTTTTCCCGCCCCGGTGAAGACCTGTCCGCCCGCCAGGCGCGCCGCGTGCGCGACGGCATCTCCCAGCGCCTGCGCCGCCGGCATGAGCACGATCGCCTCTCGAGTGCCGGCGCCGCCGCGTCCGTAGACGATCCGAAAGCCCGGCTGCAGATCGTCGAGGCTCTGCTCGGCCGAGAGGAGCCGCAGGAACGAGACCAGCCGGTCGACGGCGGCGAAGCGAACCACGAGCTGCCGGCCGATCGCCGCCCCGCGCGTGTCCGCGGTCAGACCCGGCAGGTTGAAGCGAGCCTGCCCGACCGCGATCCGCTGGAGCATCGCTAGAGTTTAGTCCACGCCGCCTCGCCGCGGGGCGGATGATAGGATCGGGCGGTGAGCTCTCGTGACTCGCGGCCGGCGCTCGATCCGTCGCTGACGATCTTGGGGGGGCGCGATCTGGTCGCGCTGGTCGGCCGGCTGGTGCGCGAGCGCTCGTGGGACACGCTGACGACGCTGTTCAAGGCCCTCGGCGGCGACGGGGGAATCGCGCCCGCGGCGCTCGGCGAGCTGGACACGGCGGCACGCCTCCTGGGCGAGGCCCTGGCGGCGCTGCCCCCGCCCAAGGATCCGCGCGGCGCGCAGGCTGATGAGCGGCACGCCGTCGCCCTGGCGGCGGCCGAGGCGCTGCTCGGTCGTTGCGCTCACCCGCCGCTGGCGGAGATCGAACGGCGGGCGCTCGAGCGGGCCGCCGGGCTGCTCGCGCGCGGCGGGGATCACCGCCGGGCCGCGCTCACCTACGAGGAGCTGGGGGCCGACGAGCAAGCGGCCGAGGCCTGGGGCGCCATGGGCGATCTCGATCGGATGGAGGCCGCCCACGAGCGCGACGCGCGCCGGACGGCCACCCACCGCGCCGCCGGGGAGCTGCTGCATCGGTTCGAGGCGCTGCTCGCCGGGGGTGAACGGATGCGGGCGCTGGCGTTGGTCGCGGCCACGTCGGGCGTGGAGGAGGCCGCTTCGCTGCGGCTGCGCGCCGCGGCCATCGATCGCCGTCTCTGCCACGGCGGCGCCGTCAGCTTGCGCGCGCCCGGCGGAGCTTGGGTTCGCGCGGCGCCGCTGCCGGCCGAGCTCGGCCGCGATCCGGCGAGCGGAATTCCCCTGCGCGATCCGTCCGTCTCCCGCCGGCATGCGCTCCTCCGCGCGGAGGGGGACGACGTCGTCATCGCGGACCTCGGCTCGCGCACGGGCGTGCGTCTCGGGGACGCCCGCCTCGAGCAGGGCGCCGCCCTCCCCCTGCGGGGCAGCGGCACCATCGCGCTCGGCGCGACGACGGTGCTCCGCTTTCAGGCCACGGCGGGCCTGGTGATCTTCGAAGGGGCGAGCGGGCTCGATCGCGGCCTGCGCGCCCTGGCCGGGAATTCCCCGCTGCCGCTCGAGGCCCTGCTTGCCGGCACCGAGGGGCTGAGCATCGAGCTCACCGGCAATCTGGTCCGCTTGCACCGCCGCCCCGACGTCGCGGTGCGCGTCGACGGGCATCTCATCGGTCCCGACTGCGACCTTTTGCACGGAGACGTCGTCGAGGTCGTCGGTTCGGGCGCGCGGATCGAGGTCGAATGAACGAGCGCGACGATCTGGCCGACGCCGACCGCGCGGAGCGCGCAGGCGATCCGATCGGCGCCGCGCTGGCGCTCCGCCGTCACCTCGAGCGCCATGCCGGCGACGGCGCCGCGCGCCTCCGCTTCGCGCGCGTGCTCATCGCCGCCGGGGAGCACGCGGCCGCCCGGCAAGCGCTGGCGCCGCTCGAAGCCCAGCTGGAAAACGCCTGGAGACGACGGGGCTCGGAGCGCCTCCCAGGGTTGCCGACCGAGCGCGACGTGGAGCGCGCGCTCGCCGAGCTGGACGAGGTGGACGGCGCCGTCGCCTCGGCGGCAGGACGCTGGGAGCGGCTCCTGGCGGACGACATCGACGATGTGCAGGCGCGGGCCCGCCTGGCCCGACTCCGCCCGAACGCGCCGTCGCCGCTTCGCCGGGAGAGCGACCGCGCGGGTGCTGCCGAGACGCTGGTCTCGCCCGAAGGGATCGAGACCCTGCGCTACCGCCTGGTGCGCGAGATCGGCCGCGGCGCGACGGCGACCGTCTACCTGGCGCGGGACGAAGCGCTCGATTTGTCGGTCGCGCTCAAGATCCTGCACCCCCAGCTGGCCGGGACACGCCGCACGGAGCCGCTCGGGCGGTTCCTGGCAGGCGCACGGCTCCTGGCCGGGTTGCGACACCCGGGCGTGGTGGCGGTCTACGACATCGACGAGCCGGCGCGCGCGCTCGCCATGGAATGGATCGCCGGCGGCACGTTGCGGGCGCGTCTCGGCGCCCACCCGGACGGACTGCCGCCCCCCGAGGTGGCGGCGACCGCCCAGGGCCTCCTGTCCACCTTGGCGTTCCTGCATGCGCAGGGAATCGTCCACGGAGATCTCAAACCATCGAACCTGCTCCTCCGCGCCCCGGGGGAGGTGGTGCTGGCCGACTTCGGGGGCGCCGTCCAGCTCGGCCGCGAAGCCAACGCCGCGCGCCTCGGTGAGGCGGGCGGCACGCCCCTCTACCTGGCGCCGGAGCAGTTTCAGGGAGCGCCTGCCTCGGGAGAGACAGACCTCTACGCGGCCGGCGCCATCCTCTGGGAGGCCGCCACCGGACAGGCGCTCCGGAGCCACGCGGACCTCCTCCAGCGCGGCCGGCCGGCCGATACGGACGCCTCAGACAAAGCGCCACCGGCGGGAGCCCAAAAACAGAGGCGTGACCAGCTGAGCGCCCGGTTGGGGGCCGAGACCCCCGCGTCAGCCGAGATTATTTTGGCTCTTCTTGATCCGACCCCGTCAAGGCGCCGGCCGCGGGCTTGGCCGGCGCCGCCGAGTAGATATTGAACTGCAGCGCAAAGTTCACGTCGGTGACGAGGCCGAACGTCGGCAGGCCGGCGATCTCGTTGATCTCGATGACCAGCGACGTCGACTTGGCGGCCTCGTAGTAAAGGCCGCCGGCCGCACCGATGAGGAGCGGGCCCGCGGCGATGGTGTCCTTGAAGTCGGTGTAGCAAGCCGAACCCTGGGCACACGTGGCGCCCGCATCGGGATAGCCGAGGAAGCGGAAGTTGCCGCCGCCCGCCAGGGGCCCGATGAAGAACCGGAGCTGCGACTGCTTCGTGTAAAAGAGCAGCTTGGCCATGACGCCAATCGCGCCCTTGTAGGTGAAGTCCGCGTATTTCGCGGCCGGCGCGGTGTATTGCAGCCGGCCGGTCACCGCGAGCGCCATGCCGGGACTGAACGCGTAGCCGATCTCCGGCTCCAACTGTCCGATTCCGGCCCAGGCAAGCCCCGGGGTGAACTGGCTCTGCAATGCGTGGAAGGGGTCCTGGGGCAACGAGCGGTTGACCGCCTCGAACCCGTTCCCCTTGGCGTAGCCGTAGCCGGTCCCGACCCCGATCCCGATCCACCACCTGCGCTTGCCGTAGCGGGTGTCGAGACCCTCGCGCTCCTTGTCGACGTGCCCGAGGTGCAGGCGCGGCCGCTGATTCCCCTCGTTCTCCTCCAGCGGGTTCTCGTCCTCCTCACCGGCCCCCGCCATCGCCGCCTCCCCCTTCGACTCCTCCTCGACGACGAGCACGATGTTCGGGCTGTCGGCGCCGCCGTTGGCGACCACAGGCTTGCCGGCGGCGTTGCGCCCTTCGAAGTAGAACTGAATTGATTTCCCGGTGACCGCCTTCTTGGGGATCTTGGCCTGCAGCCACCCCTTGGGGCTCTTGGTCATCAGGACCTCGTTGTACTCCTCCTTGTCGGGCGCGCGGTACATCAGGTAGACGCTGGCCACCGGCAGGTTGGGGGCCACCACGCAGCGAACGGTGAGCGGCTTGTCGATGATCGCCTCGTCCGGCTCCGGGCAGTCGAGCGCGCCGACGTGGGCCGGCAGATCGGGCTCCTCGTCGCCGCTCGGGCGGTGCTTCTTCTTGGGGTGATCGTCCGACGAGGCGGCGTCCCCCTCCATGACCGGGCCACGGCGCTTCTTCTTGGGCGGCGGCGCGTTTTCGTCGTTGCCCCCCCCACCGCTGGCCGAGGACCCGCCGCCGCTGCGGGCGTTGCGCTGCGCCTCCGCGAACGTCGCGGTGACCTCCGACGTCTCGATCCCCTTCGACAGCTGGATCGTCGGGATCGATTTCCAACGCGCGCGAGAAGCTCTGCAGCCCCTTCTGCCGGTCCTTGAAGCCGGTGATGTAGACGGCGCCGAGGTGGATGTACGTGCGCCCCATGACCGGGTGGTTGTCGAGCCCGGCCTTCTTACCGGCGACCAGCGCGTCGAGCAGGATCCGCTTGGCGGCGTCCCAGTCGAGGGTGTCGTAGTCGTCGAGCGCCTTCTTGTTCATCTGAACGAGCTTGTCGACGGCCGCCTGGTCCTGCGCCCGCGCCGCCCGGGGCGAAAGCGTCACGGCCCCGAAGGCGGCGACAGAGAAGACGAGCGACGTCGAGAGCAAAGCGATGTGCGAGGAGCGGATCATTGCTTCGTCCTTTTAATACTTTTGCTGCGTGGCCTACTGCTGCGTGATGAAGAATTCCACACGCCGGTTCTTTTCCCGCCCCGCGGCCGTCTTGTTGGTCTCGATCGGCTGGTCGGGCCCAAACCCCTTCGCCTCCATCCGCGACATGTCGACGCCCAGTCCCACCAGATGTTGCCGCACGGACTCCGCGCGGCTCTGGGAGAGCTGCATGTTGTGATCGTGCTTGCCGCGCGAGTCGGTGTGGCCTTCGATCCGGACCGACATCGTAGCGCGCGACTTGAGGACGGCGGCGATCTCCTCGAGCAGCGAGAAGCTGCGCGCCTGGATGGTCGCCTTGTTGGTGTCGAAGAAGATCTTCTGTTTGAGCTCGATCTTCTCCTGCGTGACCACGATGTGCTCGTACTTCTTCGGGCAGCCGTCGTTGTCGGGCGGGCCCGGATCGTTGGGGCACTTGTCGGCGGCGTCGAGCACGCCGTCCTTGTCGTTGTCCGGATCGGGGCAGCCGTCGGCGTCCTCGAACCCGTCCTTGTCCTCCGGCTCCATCGGACACTTGTCGACGTTGTCGAGGATGCCGTCGGCGTCGTTGTCGGGATCGGGGCAGCCGTCGGCGTCCTCGAACCCGTCCTTGTCCTCCGGCTCGTTGGGGCACTTGTCGGTCTTGTCCGGGATGCCGTCCTTGTCGTTGTCGGGATCGGGGCAGCCGTCGGCGTCCTCGAACCCGTCCTTGTCCTCCGGCTCCGTCGGGCACTTGTCCGTCTTGTCCGGGATGCCGTCGCCGTCGGTGTCGAGCGGGACGAGCGGCGCCACGCACTTGTCCCGCGGCGACAGGCGGTAGGCCTCGCGCGCGTTGTGATCGGCGACGTGCAGGTGGTCGCGGGCCCGGAAGTAATCCCCCTGGGCCAGCTCCCGCTCGGTGAACTCGATGTGCGTGTCGGCCAGGGCCAGCTCGCGCGGCGCGCACTTGTAGGCGCCGTTTTCACGCGCCTCCTTGGCGATGGTGCGCACCTCGTGGACGCTGTTCTCCATCTCCGTGCCGGCGCAGCCCGGAAGGGAGATGGCGCCCAGCGCCGCCGCCGTCGCGATGACGGCCGCCTTGACCGACCTTCTGCCGCGGGGGCTCACTCGGGCGCCTTTTGCTCGCGCTCGCGCGCCCGCTGCTTGGCGGCTGCCGCTGCGGGATCCTCGGTGACGGCGCCCGGCTCCTCGTTCTGAGTCTTGGGGACGTAGGTGGCGGCGGCGCTCTCCTTCGCCATCCGCTCCACGGTGATGGCCCGCGCGCGGTTCGCCAGCTCCTCCGCCTTACGCCCGTACTCGATGGCGTCCTGGTACTCGGCGTGCCCCGCCTCTTCGCGCGCCTTGTGCAGATACTCCTCGGCGGCGGTGTACTCGTACGGGGCGTAGCGCTCCGCCGACGCCAGCTTGGCCGCCGACACCGCAGACGCGGCCTTGTTGCCGACCTGGTTGATGTACTCGACGGGGCCACAGGCTCCCAACGACACCAGGAGCGGCGCCAACATTAGAACCAATCTTCCCGTCGGAAGGGTGCGGACCCGGCGCAATTCGGCCCGACGGTAGCAACTGCCGCGCGCCCGGTCAATCACGCCAGCGAAAGCGTGTCGCAAGGCTGCCAGGATTCCCGGAGAGATCGCGTGAGCGGAGTCGAGCTCCGCTCGACGCAGCTCTTCGCGGGAGGGCACGGGAACCCTCCCAGGGTTCCCGATTAGAATCGTCCGCACGTCTTGCGCGGGGAGTTTATCCGCGATATGAGCGAAGCCGGCATTTTTACTCGACGCGAACGACCCCTACGGAGGTATCACGGTGAAACAACTGATCGCCTATCTTTTAGATCACGCGATAATCGATTTCTCAGGCGATCTCACCCTGGACATGGTGCGGGATTTCTTGCGTGAGGACGATAGCCCCGAAGGACGGAAGCTGCTCGGCAAGCTGGTCGAAGACCGGGGCGTCGACGACATGGTCGTCACCCTGGCCGACTGCCTGCAGGACTACCTCCGCACCGGCATCACCGACGACGTCGTCCGCGAGCAGATCCGCCTTTACAGCGAGAGTTGAGACGTTCTCCGGGGCGGCCGCCCTGCTCGTGGCGGCCGCGTTGATCACCGCCGGGTGCAACAGCTACCCGACCGACGTCACCCCTTACCCGGGCCTCTGCCCGAAGATGTACGTCGCCGACTGGTCGCCGCCCGAGGGCGCGGTCGACGTGCCGGTCGACGCGACCATCAAGGTCACCTTCTCTGACTACCCGGACCCCGACACGGTCGGCGAGCCCAGCATGCTGCTGACGACCGGGGTCTTCCGCCTCCCCGAGACCTATCGGGTCGACCTCGCCGACAAGGCGGTGACGATGAGGCCCGACGGGGTCCTCGACACCGATCTCGGCTACACCGTGACGGTCACGCAGAAGGTCGCGTCGCTGGCCGGCTGCTCCGGCCCCATCGAGGGGCGAGAGTTCACCACCGGGGAGCACGCCAGCAACCTCCTGCCCCCCGCCGCGCCGCCGCTGGCCAGACGTGCAGGCCATCTTCGACGCCAGCTGCGCCGGCAGCAGCTGCCACATCGATCCTTCCGGGGGTTGCCTGGCCGCCCCGTTCGGTGGCCTTTCGCTCTGCGCGGCGGAGGCCCGCGACGCCCTGCTACGAGGTCCCCTCGCGCGAGGTGAGCTCCCTCGCCCTGGTGGCGCCGCTTGACTCGGCGCGTAGCTATCTTCTCCGCAAGCTGCTGCCGGCCACCGCCGGAGGTGGGCCCATCCCGGGGACCCTCGGGCAGCGGGAACCCCCCGGCCCACCGCTGCCCGGCGACCAACTTCTGACCATCGCGGCCTGGATTGACGGTGGCGCCCTCCCTTAAGATCGGCGAACTTAAAGGGGACCACCCGCAGGCGCGGGCGTTTAACGTCCCGCGCCGAAACCGTCGATGAGAGCCGCCGATGCCCACCCGTGAGCCCGTCCAACCCCAGCTGAAGCCGGCGGTTGTGACGACGACCATGTTTGGTCGTTACAAGTTGCTCGGGCGGATCGGCGAAGGGGGGATGGCCGAGGTTTTCCGGGCGCTCATGACCGGGCCCGGAGGGGTTCGAGCGTGAGCTGGTCCTCAAGCGGATCCTCCCGCGCCTGTCGGAGACGGGCGACTTCAAGACGATGTTCATCCGGGAGGCGAAGATCTCGGCGCTGCTCCTGCACCCGAACATCGTGCAGATCTACGAGTTCGGCGAGGCCGACGGCGCTTACTTCATCGCCATGGAGAACGTGCAGGGGGTGACCCTGCGCGAGGCGCTCACCACGCTTCGCCGCGAGCAGCGCGCGATGCCCTACCTGGTCGCCGCCGACATCGCCCGTCAGATCTGCATCGGGCTCGACTACGCGCACACGCTGCACGGACCCGACGGCAAGGCGCTGGAGATCGTCCACCAGGACATCTCGCCCACGAACATCATGCTCGCCTACACCGGCACGGTGAAGATCCTCGACTTCGGGATCGCGCGCGCCGCCTCGTTCGCCGAGGAGGAGGCCAAAAAGGGGCTCATCAAGGGGAAGGTGAGCTACCTGTCGCCCGAGCAGATCAACGTGCGGCCGTTCGACGCCCGCGCCGACGTGTTCGCGCTGGGGGTGGTGTTCCACGAGATGCTGACCGGGCGGCGCCTCTTCCAGGCGAAGAACGACATCGGCAAGATGCGGCAGCTCCTGGCGGCGCCGATCGCGCCCCCGTCGGCGATGAACGCGACCATCCCGCGCGAGCTCGACCGGATCGTGATGCGCGCGCTGTCGATCGACGTCACCCAGCGGTTTCAGTCGGTCGCCGACATGGCGAGCGATCTCGAGCGCACGCTGATCGCCGCCCGCTACTCGAGCCGGGAGCTGTCGAAGCTGCTGCACGGGCTGTTTCTCCCCGACGAGGATCCGGTGGTGGTGGTCGACACCGACGACCACCGGACGGTGGCGATGACCGGGACCACGCCCGGCAGCTCGTCCGGCCAGAGCGGCGGCGGGGGGAGCGGTCCGACGGCGACCGGGACGTCGGGGGCGCGCACGCCCAGCCTGCGCGTGACCTCGCCCTCGATGTCGACCTCGACGTCGACGTCGGCGTCGCACGCGACGTCGGGATCGTCCGGAACGCGTCCGAGCTCGCAAGGCAAGCGCCCCACTTCGCCATCGGACGCAGTCACCGATCCGCTCCCGCCAATCCCGGAGGCGTCCGAGCTGCGTCCGTCCGACTCGGGCGCGCAGCGCCTCGAACGGGTGGTGCAGGCGGAGCGGGGCCGGCTCGCACGCAAGCGGATGCGGGGCAAGCTGAGGGTCCTGGCGGTGATCGCCGGCACGTGCGTCGGCCTGGCCGTCGCCGCGGGCGCCGCGGTCTGGGCCTGGCACCGGTACGTGCCGGTGCTGCTCGCTCCGCCGCCCCCGCCGCCCAAGCCGGCGCTGCCGGCGCCGCTCCCCAACCAGGCGGCGCCCGAGCCGGTGGCCAAGCCGAAGAAGCCGCACGCCCCGCACCACAAGGGGTCGCACGGGACCTCGCCCGCGGCCGACACGCCGCTCCGGCCCGGCCGCGCCCGGCGACGACCCGCTGCCCCCCTCCGGACGGACAGCCAAAACCGTAGCGCCGCGGGCTAAGAGGGAAGCCGCTTGAGGGCGAGCTCGATCTTCTCGATCGCCGCCTCGAGCTCCGCCAGCCGCGCGCGATCCTTCTCCAGCACCTCGGCCGGCGCGCGACCGATGAAGTTCGGATCGCCGAGCTTCTTCTTCAGGTGGTCGCGATCCTTGACCGGCTTGGCGCGGCTCTTCTCGAGCTTGGCCCGCTCGGCCCCCGGATCGACGATCCCCTCGAGCGGAACGATCACCTCGACGTCCCCCGCCATCGCCATCGCCGTCTGGCCGATGACGTACTCGCCCGAGGCGTTGGCGCCCGAGCGGCGCACGCGCACGTCGCTGGCGCGGGCGTGCTCGGCGATGATCCCCTTGTACCCCTCGAGGATCGTCTTCTTGTAGTCGTCGGCGACCGCCAGCAGCACCTTGAGGCGCGTCGACGTCGGGATCTTCTTCTCCGCGCGGATGCCGCGCACGGCGACGATGATCTTCTGCACCAGCGCCATCGACGCCTCGGAGGCGTCGTCGTGGAAGCGCACGTCGCGCACCGGGTAGAGCGTGATCATGATGCTCTGGGGCGCGCCCGACGGCTTGGGGAGCTTCTGCCAGATCTCTTCGGTGAGGAACGGCATGAACGGATGCAGGAGCCGCATCGCCGTCTCCAGCGCCGTCACCAGCGTCCCCTGGATCTTGCTGCGCGCCTCGCGATCGGCCTCCGTGTCGCCGGAGAGCTTCTTGAGGCTCGCCTTGGCGAGCTCGATGTACCAGTCGCACAGCTCGTCCCAGATGAAGTGGTAGGCGGCCTGCGCGGCGTCGGCGATCCGGTACTCCTCGAGCGCGCCGTCGACCTCCTCGGAGATCCGCTGCACGCGCGAGAGGATCCAGCGCTCCGGCAGATCCAGCTCGGCGCCGTCGGGGCCGTCGGCGAGGCGATCGGCGTAGCGATCGGCGTCGTAGCCCTCGAGGTTCATGAGCGTGAACTGCGTGGCGTTCCAGATCTTGTTGGCGAAGCGGCGCGCGTCCTCGACGTTGCCGATGGAGAACTTGATGTTCTTCCCCTGCGACGCGTGCGTCGTCAGCCAGGCGAGCGCGAAGCGGAGCGCGTCGGCGCCGTGCTTGTCGATGACCTCCACGGGGTCGATGGTGTTCCCCTTCACCTTCGACATCTTCTCGCCCTTCTCGTCCGTCACCATCGTGTGGAAGTAGACGGTCCGGAAGGGGACCTTCTTCATGAAGTGCAGCCCCGCCATCATCATGCGGGCCACCCAGAAGAAGAGGATGTCGTAGCCGGTATCGAGGACCGTCGTCGGGTAGAAGGTCTTGAGCTCGCGCGTCTCGTTGGGCCAGCCGAGCGTGGCGAACGGCCAGAGCCAGGACGAGAACCAGGTGTCGAGCACGTCCTCGTCCTGCTTGAGGTCGTCGACGCCCGCCCCGCACTTCCCGCAGGCGGTGGGCGTGGTGCGGGCGACGGTCGTCTCGCCGCACTTGCCGCAGTACCAGGCCGGGATGCGGTGCCCCCACCAGAGCTGCCGCGAGATGCACCAGTCGCGGATGTTGTTCATCCAGTGGAAGAAGGTCTTCGACCAGCTCTCGGGGACGAACTTGGTCTTCCCCTGCTCCACCGCCTCGATGGCCGGCTTGGCCAGCGGCTCCATCTTCACGAACCACTGGGTCGACAGCATCGGCTCGACGACCGCCTCGCAGCGCTGGCAGTGACCGACCGCGTGCACGTGCGGCTTGGAGCCGCGCTCGAGGCCCAGCTCGGCGAGGCGCGCCTTGACCGCCTTGCGCGCCTCGAAGCGGTCCATCCCGGCGAACGGGCCCCCCTCGGCGTTGACCGTCCCCTTCTCGTCGAGGATCGAGATCATCGGCAGGTTGTGCCGCTGCCCGGTCTCGAAGTCGTTCGGATCGTGCGCCGGCGTCACCTTCACCGCGCCGGTGCCGAACTTGGGATCGACCAGGATCGCGTCGGCGATGATCGGGAACTCACGGTTCACGAACGGGTGGCGGACCATCTTGCCGATCTTCGACTGGTGGCGCGGATCGTCGGGGTGGACGGCGATGGCCGTGTCGCCCAGCATCGTCTCGGGGCGCGTCGTCGCCACCACCACCTCGCCCGAGCCGTCGGCCAGCGGATAGGCGAACTCGTAGAGCTCCCCCTGCGTCCCCTCGTCGTAGTCGACCTCCAGGTCCGAGAGCGCCGTCCGGTCGTTGGGGCACCAGTTGATGAGGCGCCGCGCCCGGTAGATGAGCCCCTCCTCGTAGAGGCGCACGAACGCCTCGATCACCGCCGCCGAGTAGGGCGGATCCATGGTGAAGATGGCGCGCTCCCAGTCGAGCGAGCAGCCGAGCCGCTTCAGCTGCGCGAAGATCCGGTCGCCGGTGCGCTGCCGCCAGTCCCAGACGCGCTCCACGAAGGCCTCGCGGCCGATGTCGTGCCGGCTCTTCTTGTCGGTGGCGCGCAGCTCGCGCTCGACCACCATCTGTGTCGCGATGCCGGCGTGGTCCGAACCCGGCAGCCACATGGCGTTGTAGGCGGCCATGCGGCGCCAGCGGGTGAAGATGTCCTCGATCGTGTCCCGAGCGCGTGCCCCATGTGCAGGGCCCCGGTGACGTTGGGCGGCGGGATGACGATGGCGAAGGGCGCCTTGGGCGCGGCGGCGTCGGCGTGGAAGTACCCGCGCGCCATCCATTCGGCGTACCAGCGCGGCTCGATTTCGGCGGGCTCGTAGCCCTTGGGGAGGTCGGCCATGGAAGAGGAGAGTTCTAGCGCGAATCGACGGTGGTTGTCGCGTTGGCCCGCCGTTCGCACTCGAAGCGAGCGTGCGCCTGACCTTCGATCGCGGGAACGCTCCTGCTTGCCGACCTGGGCGACCTGCCCGAGCGGGCTCGACGTCGCGCAGATCCCGGGCGTTCTGTGGGACGAGCGGGTCGGCGGCACCTCGGGCGCCCGCGCGCCTCTGCTATCCGATCGCCTCGGAGCTGCGGCGCCGGGGCGTCCCGATCGCGGACATGCCGCGGCCGACGCTCGAGCCGCCGTCCGGATTTCGTCCGTTCGAGCTGCGCCCCTATCAGGAGGCGGCGCTCGCGGCCTGGCGGCAGGCCGGACGTCGCGGGATGGTGGTCTTGCCGACGGGGAGCGGCAAGACGCGGCTGGCGCTCGGCGCCATCGCCGCGACCCGCACGCCGGCGCTCTGTCTGGCGCCGACGCGCGCGCTCTGCGACCAGTGGGCCGCGGCGCTGGCGGCGGTCTGGGACGGCCCGATCGGCCGGTTCGGCGACGGCGAGCGGATGACCGGCGCGGTGACGATCGCGACCTACGCCGGGGCCTACCGCCACATGTCGTCGCTGGGGGACAAGTTCGGCCTCCTGATCGTCGACGAGGCCCACCACTTCGGGCAGGGGTGGCGCGACGAGGCGCTGGAGATGTCGATCGCGCCGCTGCGGCTCGGGCTGACCGCGACGCCGCCCGGGCCCGGCCCGGCGGCCGATCGCCTGGCGTCGCTCGTCGGCCCGGTGGTCTTCGAGCGGACCATCGGGGATCTGGCCGGCCGCTACCTGGCGCCGCTGGAACGGGTCACCTGGCACCTGGCGCTCGATCCCGACGAGCGCCGCGAGCACGACGCGCTCTGGGAGATCTACCGCCAGGCCCGGCGCGCCTTCGAGGGGAACCACCTCGGCGCAATCCGGGGAAATGGATGGGAGGACTTCCTGCACGAGGCCGCGCGGACCGACGAGGGGCGGCGGGGGATCGCCGCCTGGCGCCGCGCCCGCCGCATCCTCGCCTTCCCGCGCCGCAAGCGCGAGGCGCTGGCGCTCCTGCTCGGCCACCACCGGGCCCAGCGCACGCTGGTGTTCGTGGCCGACAACCAGACCGCCTACGCCGTGGCGCGCGAGCACCTGGTCATGCCGCTCACCTGCGACATCGGCCGCGACCGAGCGCCAGGAGGTGCTGGACCGCTTTCGCGGCGGGACGCTGCGGGCGCTGGTCTCGGCGCAGGTGCTCAACGAAGGGATCGACGTCCCCGACGCCGAGGTGGGGATCGTCGTCGCCGGACGAATGGGCGAGCGCGAGCACGTCCAGCGCGTCGGCCGGTTGCTGCGGCCCGGCCCGGGCAAGCGGGCGCTCGTCTACGAGCTGGTCGTCGAGCGATCCAGTGAAGCCCGTCAGGCCGAAAGGAGGGGGGAGCGTCTTGCTGTCCGAGCGCGATCTTCCGCTTAGGCTGATCGAGGAGCGGGCCTTCATCGACTACCTCGGCCCGCAGGACGAGCCGTGGGTGCGGGTGCTGCTCGCCGAGATGGCGCGCTTCGAGGGGCGCCGCCGCCGGGAGCTGGCGGAGCGCCTCGCCGAGCCGCTCCCCTGCGAGGCGCCGCACTTCAAGCGGCGGGCCGCCTCGCGCGCGCTGCTGGCGCTCTGGCGGCGCGAGCCGACCGCCGGAGCGCCCGCGCCGCAGCTCAAAGGCGGGCGATCCATCCCCCGCCCCGCGGCGCTGCGCCAGGAGCTGTTCGGCGCGGCGGCCGCGACGGAGGCTCCCGCAACAACCGTCGCCGACGACAGCCGCCGCCAGGCTCGGCTTGACCCGAGAGGCGGTCCTGGATCTGTCTGTTCGCAGATCTTCCCGGAGAGCGACCGGTGCGCGCGCCGAATCCGCCGCCCACGCCTGCCGAGGCGATGCTGCGCACCAACCTGGCGATCGCCCAGGCGGTCCTCATGCGCGCCTCGCGCGTCGAGCTGCGCGTCGAGGGGGGCGTGCGCCCGATCGTGCGCCTGGCCAAGCTGCGCGGGCTGCTCTGCACGATCCTCGACGTGCCCGACCTCGGCCGCCCGATGCTCGAGCTCTCCGGCCCGTTCTCGCTCTTCCAGCACACGCTGCTGTACGGACGCGCGCTGGCCGAGCTGCTGCCCCATCTGGCTTGGTGCGCCCGCTTCGAACTGCGCGCCGCCTGCTCACTCCGCGGTCGGCTGGCGACGGTCTCCGTCGACAGCGGCGATCCGATTTTCCCCGCCGCGCCCCCTGCCCTCTACGACAGCCGGCTCGAAGAGCGGTTCGCCGGGGAGATCGCCAAGCTCGCGCCCGACTGGGACCTCCTCCGCGAGCCCGAGCCGCTGCGCGCCGGCGGAACGCTCATCTTCCCCGACTTTCTCCTCCGCCACCGCCTGCAGCCGCGGCGACAGGTCTTGATCGAGATCGTCGGCTTCTGGACGCCGCAGTACCTGGCCAGCAAGCTGGAGAAGCTGCGCCAGACCGACACCGTCTGCCTCCTCTGCGTCGATGAAGATCGGGCCTGCGCCACGGCGGATCTGCCGCCTCACCTCCCGGTCGTCCGCTTCCGCCGCCGCATCGACGCCGCCGCCGTCCTGCGCGCGGTCGAGCGCCTGACCGACGACCAGACCTCGCACGCCGCTTGAGCAACCCCGCCGGCTACGGTCCGATGCTAACGTCATGGGCGTGCCGGCGCGGCTCCACCACTATTCGTTCCAGGACTACCTGATGGTCGAGGAGAGGAACCCCGTCCGCCACGAGTTCCTGGACGGCGACATCTACGCGATGGCCGGCGGGTCGATGCTGCACGCTGCGCTGGCCGGCGCGGTCCTGGGATCGCTCGACGCGCAGCTGGCCGGACGTTGTCGCGTCTTTACCTCCGACCTTCGTATTCGGGTCCTAGCCACCGGTTTCGCGGGCTACCCCGACGTAACCGTCGTCTGCGGTGATGCGACGACGGATCCAGAGAGCAAGGAAACTCTGACCAACCCGACAGTCGTCATCGAGATCCTCTCGCCCGCGACGATCGACTACGACTTGAGCGAAAAGTTCGAACAGTACCAGCGGATCCCGTCGCTGAAGGCGGTCGTGTACGTTTGGCAGGATCGCAGGCAGATCGAGGTCCGCGCCCGGACCGGCGGGGCGTGGCAGTCTGAGATCATCGGAGCGCGAGGCGTGGCGGCCATTGAAGCTCTCGCCTGTACGCTCGACGTCGATGCGCTCTACGCCCGCGCGGGCGGTTGACTCAAGGACCGGTCGCGATCGCAGCCCGCGGCAGCGGGATGTAGCCGCGATGGACGAAGCGCCATTCGACGGGTGAGTTGTCCCGCAGGCCGAGCGCCGCAAAGGTCGCGTCCGACAGGTCGATCCCCGCGTGGTTCGTGGGGTTGCGGAAAGAGCCGTGTCCGCGCTCGGACGCCGGGCGACGGCCGGTGGCCCAGTAGTCGTCGTCCACATTCCAGGGGCCCACGTCGAGCACCGGAACGACCAGGGTCCGCCCGCCATAGCGCAGCTCGACGTTCTTCCGCAGCGCCACCGGGTGCGGCAGCGCCACGAACAGCGCGCCCGGCTTGATGATCTCGCCGCAGGCCAGCCGCCGCCCGGTCAGCCCCTCGCGCGTGGCGAACACCTGCTGCCAGGGCCCAGGCTGCGCGGCTTCGTAGATCGCCCAGCTCGCGACGGCGATGAAGGCGCACCCCAACCCCACCATCCGGACCCGTCGCCGGGCCCGCCGGCCGAGCCGCTTGCGCATCCCCATCTCAATAGCGTCGACGGCACTGCCACGCAAAATTTCCGCCCCGCACCTCGGGTTTTCGATACGCTCACGCTATGCATATCAAATTGCGTCATCGCCTGGGTGTCGTCGCTCTTCTGGTCGGAGCCTGGTGCAGCGGATGTGGCGGCATGTTCGCGTCGAAGCCGGTGGCCACGCCGGCTGATTTCGAGCGCCTGGGAACACGCCACTATCCCGACCGCAGCCACGACGAGGTCAGCGCCGCCGTGGTGACGGCGCTCAAGCTCCTCGGCTACGACGTCGTGACCACCGATCCACGAATCCGGACGGCCCCCAAGAACGTGGCCGTCACATCCAGCGGGACGTACACGGAGACCTCTGGGACCGCGCAGTCGTTCACGGAAGCCGTCGCCTGGGACGTCGATATCCTCCCCGAGGGGCCCGGAACGATGTTGCGCGCCACGCCGCGCGCGACGGTGAATGGCGAGCCAATGACGCAGGTCTGGGAAGACTGGGCCGAGCGGAACTTTGGCGCTCTGATGAAGGAGATCGACACCAACCTCCCGCCGAAGAAGTAGCCGCCGCCGTCACCAGACGGTCGGCGGATCAGCTGGCCAGCGACTTCTCGGTCTGCTCTTTGCCGTCGAAGCGGAACATCTTCTGCTTGCCCTCGACGACGGTGAGCAGGTTCACCGGGACGACGCCAGATGCGGCCGAGCGCCGCCAGCGTCGAGCGGGCCTGGTCGATCTGGAGATCGGTCCCCTCGTGCCGGTGGCGAATGAGGAGCTCGCCGCGGTTCTCGTAGTTGGCGTCCTCGACGAAGACGAAGGGGTCGCCGAAGTTGGTCAGCGAGAAGAGCATCTTGTGTTTGATCTTCTCGAACTCGCGCGAGTCGATCTCGTAGTTGCCGCTGCGATCGTTCACCGAGAACGAGAAGAACTTGTTCCGCTCACAGAAGTCGGCGGTGAAGTACTCGTCGATGAAGGTGACGTCGTTGTAGAGCTTGCGCACCTCGAAGATCTTCTTGCGCCCGAGGCCGAGCCGCTTGTCCCAGGTCCGCCGCTCGTCGAGGCTCTGGCACTCGTTCCACTCGCGGCCGAAGCGCCCCTTGTCCCAGCGCTCCTCGACGTCGCGCAAGAGCTCGATGCCGATCTTGTAGGGGTTGAACTGGCCGGGCGCCGTCGCCAGCACGCTGGCGTTGTGGTCGGCGTAGTCGATGATCTCGGAGACCTTCACCGCCCGCTCCGTCATGATCTTCGAGTGCCAGTAGGCGGCCCAGCCTTCGTTCAGGATCTTGGTCTGGCGCTGCGGCGCGAAGTAGTAGGCCTCGTCGCGCACGATCTCCAGGATGTCGCGCTCCCATCCGTCGAGCGGCGCGTTGCCCAGGAGAAACAGCAGGACGTCGCGCTCCGGCTCGGGCGGGTTCTTCTTGGGTCGATCCCGCTCCCGCTCCATCTTGCGCCGCTGCTCGTCCATGTAGTCCGGCGGGTTGATGAACTTGTCCATGTAGGACTTGGCGCGGATGCGCGGCAGCTCCTGCGTCTCCTTCTGCTCCTGGCGCTCCTTCTCGCGCTCGGGCGACGCCTTCCTGGCGATGAAGGGGGACATCGGGTCGATCAGGTTCTCGATGCAGAGGCAGGCGTCGATGAAGCTCTCGACCTTTTCGATTCCCAGGCGCTCCATGTGCCGGCGCACGCGCGTCGCATGGTTCGCCATCCCGTCGATCATCCGGCGGTTGGTCTTGGAGAAGAAGTAGTT
This sequence comes from uncultured Pseudomonadota bacterium, assembly GCA_963819375.1. Taxonomy (GTDB): domain Bacteria; phylum Myxococcota_A; class Polyangia; order Fen-1088; family Fen-1088; genus JADGRB01. Next base: position 258,503 of record CAWFVU010000007.1, read on the forward strand.
GTTCTTGAAGAAGTCGACGTGCCCGAGGACGTGCGCGATGACCATCTTCTGGTCGACCAGCGAGTTCCCCTCCAGCAGATAGGCGTAGGCGGGGTTGTTGTTGATGACCATCTCGTAGATCTTCGAGAAGCCGTAGATGTGGCTCTTGGTCAGGTGCTCGAACTCCATCCCGAAGCGCCAGTGCGGGTAGCGGACCGGGAAGCCGCCGAAGGCCGCCACCTCCTGCATCCGCTTGTAGTCGAGGATCTCGAACTCCACGTCCCAGAAGTCGAGCCCGAACTCGCGCCCGTAGCCTTCGATCTCGCGCTGGATGTCCGACAGATACGGGGGGAGCGAGGCACGACGTCTTACCTATTTTCCTTTGCCCAGGAAGTCGCGGATCGACTCCATGATCGCTTCCTTCCCCTTGATCTCCGAGACGACCAGGTTGTCCTCCTCGTCGAAGTGCTCGTTCAGGTCCTTGATGAACTGCCCCGAGCCGTAGGGGCTCTCGACCTGGCCGTAGCAGAAGAGGTTCACCTTGGGGAGGATGTGCGTCTTCAAGAGCTCGACGCACTGGACGGTGTCGTCGACCGACCAGTTGTCACCGTCGGAGAAGTGAAACGGGTAGATGTTCCACTCCGACGGGGGGAAGTCGTCCTCGATCATCTTGGCGCACAGCTTGTAGGCGCTGGAGATCATCGTCCCGCCCGACTCGCGCGTGCGGAAGAAGGTGTCGCGGTCGACCTCCTTGGCCACGGCGTCGTGGATGATGTACCGCGACTCGAGCCCCTTGTACTGGCTGCGCAGCCAGGCGTCGATCCAGAAGGACTCGATGCGGACGATCTCTTTCTGCTCGTCGCCCATCGACCCGGAGACGTCCATGATGAACAGCATCACCGCGTTCGACTGCGGCAGCGGCGTCGTCCTCCAGGACCGGTAGCGGCGATCCTCGCGCACCGGGACGATGACCGGGCGCTCGGCGTTGTAGGTGCCGGTCATCAGCTGGCGGCGCAGCGCCTGGCGGAAGGTGCGCTTGAAGTGGCGCAGCGACTCGGGTCCGGCCCGCCGGATGCCGACGTAGCGGTCCTTCTGGGCGATGATCCGCTGCTTCCCCTTGGGCTCGATGCGCGGGAGCTGCAGCTCCTCGCCCATGATCTGCGCCAGCTCTTCCAGCGACAGCTCGACCTCCAGCGCGTGCTCGCCCGCCTGATCGCCGGCCTTGCCGTTGCCGTCGGCGTTGGGGTCACCCTTGCCGAGGCTGTCGCCGACGTCGCCCTCCCCCTGCCCCACGCCGCCGCGGTCCTTGCTGCCGAACCGGAAGCGCGGGACGTTGATCTGCGGCAGGGGGATGGAGACCAGGTCCTTCCCCTTGCGGCCGATCAGCTCGCCCTGCGAGATGTACTTGCGCAGGTCCTGCTTGATCTTCCCGCGCACGATGTCGCGGAAGCGCCGGTGGTCGGGGTCGATGCGCAACGCCATCAGATCACCAGATCCATGAAGCGTCCGGAGGCCGGGTCGTAGACCCCCAGGCGCTGCCCCTTGGCCTTGGCGGCGATCGCCTGCTCCAGGACCCCGAGCGCGCGGCTCAGGACGGCCAGCGGCTGGTCCGTCTTGAGGTCACCCATCAACTTGACGAGCAACGCCGCCGCCTGGCCGTTGACCTCGACGTTCACCGCGGGAAGCGCCTCGAGCGTGGAGCGATCCATCTGTGTGCGACGACCTCCCTTAGTCTTTGACGTCGCCCCGCGCGAAGATGCTGGCCACGAAGTTCAGCACGTCCGTGGAGCAGATCTCGCAGTACCCGTAGTTGCGGATCATGCGGTTCTTCACCACGTCGATCTTCTCCTGCGTGTCGCGATCGACGACCGCCGACACCAGTGACGTCAGCTTGATCGAGTCCTTCTGGTCCTCGAACAGCTTCAGCTCCAGCGCCTTTTGCAGCCGCTCGTTGGTGCGGAAGTCGAACTGCCGCCCCTCGATCGCCAGCGCGCCGATGTAGTTCATGATCTCGCGCCGGAAGTCGTCCTTGCGCGAATCCGGGATGTCGATCTTCTCTTCGATCGACCGCATCAGGCGCTCGTCCGGCTCCTCGTCCTGGCCGGTGTACTTGTTCTTCACCCGCTCCTTCTGGGTGTAGGCCTTGATGTTGTCGATGTAGTTCGCGCAGAGCTTGGCGATGGCCTCCTCGTCGGCGCTGATCGCCCGCTGGACCTCGTTCTTGACGATGTCCTCGTACTCCTGCTTCACCAACCCCAGGAGCACCCCGAAGTGCCGCCGCTGCTCGTCATTGGTGATCAGCGAGTGGTGCCGCAGCCCGGACTCGAGCTCGTTCATGACCATGAAGGGGTTCACGCACCCCTCGCCCCGGTCGGAGACCAGCGCGTTCGAGATCTTGTCCTGGATGTAGCGCGGGCTGATCCCGTCCATCCCCTCGCGCACCGCCTCCTTGCGCAGCTCCTTGATGTTGTCCTGGGTGAAGCCCGGCAGCGTCTTGCCGTCGTAGAGCTTCATCTTCTGCACCAGCGTCAGCTGATGCTTCTTGGGGTCCTCGAGCCGCGTCAGCACCGCCCACATCGCCGCCATCTCCAGCGTGTGCGGGGCGATGTGCTTCCCGCGGATCCGCCCGGCGTTGTAGTCCTTGGCGTAGATGCGCTGCTCCTCCGAGACGCGCGTGATGTACGGGATGTCGATCTTGACCGTCCGGTCGCGCAAGCGCCTCCATGAACTCGTTGGAGAGCAGCTTCTTGTACTCGGCCTCGTTGGTGTGGCCGAGGATCACCTCGTCGATGTCGGTCTGGGCGAACTTCTTCGGCTTGATCTTGTGCTCCTGCGACGCCCCGAGGAGGTCGTAGAGGAACGCCACGTCCAGCTTCAGCACCTCGATGAACTCGATGATGCCGCGGTTGGCGATGTTGAACTCGCCGTCGAAGTTGAAGGCCCGCGGATCGCTGTCCGACCCGTACTCGGCGATCTTCCGGTAGTTGATGTCGCCGGTGAGCTCGGTCGAGTCCTGGTTCTTCTCGTCCTTCGGCTGGAACGTCCCGACGCCGACGCGATCCTGCTCCGAGAGGATCATCCGGCGCACCCGGATGTGCTTGATGACCTGCGCCCAGTCACCTTTGTACTCCGCCATCAGCTCGCGGAAGATCAGCCGGCAGGCGGGATCGAGGTCGCCTTCGATGTAGACGCCTTGCTTCCCGGCCTGGTTGATTCCCAGCTCGAGCAGCGCCTTGTCGCGCCACTCGGGCGGCATGAGGCGCAGCGGCTCCTCGTGCATCGGGCACTTGAAGGTCGTCGCCCCGGCCGTGATGTGCGTCAGCTTCTCGGGCAGCACCCAGTCGTAGGTGTAGAGCGCCCCCTCGGCCGTCCGCGAGTACTCTTCCATCCCGCGCTTCATCAAGCGGGCGATGGTCGACTTCGAGCTGCCGACGGGCCCGTGCAGCAGGATCACGCGGCGCTCGGTGCCGTAGCGCTGGGCCGCGCTCTGCAGCACGCTCACCAGGCGCATGAGCGGGATGTCGAGGCCGAAGATGGCGTCGCGCCCGGCGTGCTGTTCGTCCTTGAAGAAGTTGTAGCGGATGAGCCGCTTCTTGTTGTCGATGTACTCTTCCTGCCCGTACGACAGGATCATGTCGTAGACGCGCTGGAAGGCGCTGCGCGTGACGGCGGGGTTCTTGCGGACCAGCGCGAGGTAGTCCTCGAAGCTGCCGGTCCAGTTGAGCTCGGCGAACTCCTTCAGGTTCTGGAGCCCGGCTACTTTGGCGATCAGCGCGGGGGTGTCGCCCGCCTTGCCGGTCGATTCGGAAACGGCCATCGGGAAAATCTCCTTTCAGGCCCTGCAGGCGCTGGAGCACCTACCTGGCCCAGAGACGCAAACGAAAACGAGAACGGCGAGGTCTCATCATAGCACGACGCATCGGACGCGCGCGTCGGAGATCCTCTGCTTAATAGTGAGAAAGCGAACCGTCGATGCGGGCGCGGCGGAGCGCGTAGGCGAACATGCCGGCGCCGACCGGGCCCAACGCCCCGGCGAAGACCAGCAGCGCCAGCAGCGACTGGCGCAGCTCGCCCGGCCCGGCCCCGACCAGGAGCGCGCCCCGCAGGACCGCCAGCGCGTGCGTGAGCGGCAAGAGGCGCCCGACCTCGCGCAGCCAGGCCGGCAGCACCGTCACCGGGTACATCACCCCCGACAAAAAGAAGGAGAGTGACCCGATCACCATCGCCACCGGGTTGAGGCGGCGGACCAGCATCGTCGTCGCTGCCGCCAGCAGGCCGAGGCCCGAGAACGCCGCCACGATCAGGGGCACGGCGACGAGCAGCGAGGACCAGTTGGCGTGGGAGAGATCGAGCCCCAGCAGCAGCTTGGCCCCGAGGAGGTAGCCGGCGGAGCGGACGGCGGCGATCACGAACTCGTAGACCGGCGGCGCGCCGAGCACCATCCAGGGGGCGGCGGGGGTCGCCACCTCGGCCTCCAGCGTCCCCATCACCTGGGCCATGCGGATCCGCTGCGCCAGCACCGAGACGCCGACCTGCTGGAACTCGGTCCCCAGAAGTCCGATCACCACGAAGCCGAGGTAGTTGCCCCGGTAGACGGCCAGGTGCGGGTTGACCGCCGCCCCCACGAAGCGCGACAGGAACAGCAGCGAGCCGATCGCCATGCCGAACCCGAGCACCCGGATCACGAAGGCCATCCGGTAGCCGCCCAGCGCCGCCAGCTCGCGCCGGACGAAGGCCACCAGCACGCGCGCGAACCAGGGGAGCCGGGCGACGGCGGCGGCGCTCACAGCCCCAGCTCCGCTTCGATCCGATCGGGCGACGTCGACGCGTGCAGCCGCCCACCCGAGAGGAACAGCACCCGGTCGGACATCGCGCGGGCCTCGCCGGGGTCGTTGCTGCAGACGATCGCGGTGCGACCGGCGCCCCGGATGATCTCCTCCCGCAGAAAGGCCCGCAGATCGCGGGCCCCTTTGGGGTCGAGCCCCAGCGTCGGCTCGTCGAGCAGCAAGACCTGGGGATCGCCGAGCAGCCCGCGCGCGATCGCCAGCCGCTGCCGCATCCCGCGCGAGTACTCCTGGTAACGGCGGTCGGCGGCGGCGCCGAGGCCCACCCGCTCCAGGAGCTCACCCGCCCGCCGGCGCGCGACGGCGACCGACAGCCCATGCAGCGCCGCGAAGTAGTGCAGGTTGCCCCGCCCGGTGACGCGGTAGTGGAAGCTCCGCTCATCGCCGACGACGAACGCCACCCGCCGGCGAAACTCCGCCGTCCCCGCCCCCGCGTCGATGCCCGCCACGCGCGCCTGCCCCGATGACGGCAGCAAGAGCCCGCCCAGGATCCGCACCAGCGTCGACTTGCCCGCGCCGTTCGGCCCCATCACGCAGGCGATCTCCCCCTCTTCGATCACGAAAGACACGTCGGCCAGCGCCGTCACCGGCTTGCCGAAGAGGCGCCCGCGCAGCATGTCGCGCAGCCCTGCCGGCGACTGAAAGACCTTCCCCAACCCTTCTACGACAATCACTGCGCGAGCGGCTTCCCGCCGCGCTGGTATTTGACGACGGCGGCGTTGTGCTCGGCCACGGTCTTGGAGAAGTAGTGCATCCCGTCGCCCTTGGCCACGAAGTAGAGGTAGGCCGTGTGGTCGGGCGCCATCACCGCCTCCAGCGCCATGCGTCCCGGGTTCGAGATCGGCCCGGGCGGCAACCCTTCGTGCGTGTAGGTGTTGTAGGGGTTCTCGCGATCCTCGAGGTGGATGCGCCGGATCCGCCCGTCCCACTTGAGGCAGGCGGACGAGCGCGGCGTCGCCACCGTGCAACCATAGATGATGGTCGGATCGGTCTGCAGCAGCTTGGGGACGAAGGTCGGCATGCGCAGCCGGTTGATGAAGACCTGCGCGATGCGCGGGCGCTCCTCGCCGCGGCCGGTCTCCTTCTCCACGATCGACGCCAGCGTGACGATCTTGGCGTCGTCGAACCCCAGCGATTTTTTCAGCTCGGCCACGGTCTTGGCGTGCGCGGCGCGCAGCTCGGCGAAGACCTGGCGGTGCCGGCGCACCATCGGGATGAGCGCCCGGGCCGGCGGCGTGTGCGGCCGCAGCCGGTAGGTGTCGGGGAAGAGGTAGCCCTCGAGCGTCGTCCCCGGCAGGCCCAGCTCGGCGGCGAACGCCGGATCGGTCGCCTTCATGATGATGGACGCCTTGCTGGCGATCCCGGCGGCGTCGAGGATCTCCGCCACGTCGACCAGGTTCTTTCCCTCGGGGATGACGACCGTGACCAGCTCGTCGGCGGCCCCCTTGACCAGGGTCTCCAGGATCTGACGCGGGGTCGCCGGCGCGACGATCTCGTAGCGGCCGGCCTTGAACCGCCCTGCCACGCCGCGCTGTCCGGCGTAGAGGCGAAACACGGCCGGGTTGCCGATGAGCCCCGCTTTCGCCAGGCGATCGGCGACGTCGCCGGCGCCCGCGCCGTTCGGGATCTCGATCTCCACCTTGCCCTGCGCGGTGCCGCCGGCCCTGTCGCCGTAGTGCCAGGCGACGCGCACGGCGACCCCCAGCGCGGCCATCCCCAGCGCCGTGGTGAGGGCGAAGACGATCAGCGCACGTTTTTTCGCGGTCTTCATTCCTCGTCTCTCACCGTCTCTTTGTCCGTCTGTCGTCCCCCTTCTTGGGGGTGCTTGTCCAACCAACGACGTAGGATGATCGCTGCGGCGACCTTGTCGACGACTTCGCGGCGCCGCGCCCGCGAAAGGTCAGCGGCCAGCAGCACCTCCTCCGCCTCCACGGTGCTGAAGCTTTCGTCGCAGAGGTCGACCGGGACGTCGAGCGCCGCCCGCAGCCGCTCGGCGAACGCCTCGACGCTCTTGGCGGCCCGACCGTGCTCGCCCTCGGGGGAAAGCGGCAACCCGAGCACGACCCGGCCGGCGGCGTGCGTCCGCACCAACTCGGCGATGGCGTCGAGATCGCGCTGCCCGCCCCGCCGCGGGATCATCGCGTGCGGCTGAGCGGTCATCCCCAGCTCGTCCGTCAGCGCCACGCCGATCCGGCGGGCGCCGAGGTCGATCCCGATGACCCGCGAAGGCACGGCGGACATCTTAGCCCGGTGGAAGGCGCTCGTTGTATACCGTACGTATGGCCGACCATCCGAAACCTCCGGGCGATCCCTCCGTTCCGCAGATGCAGATCGACGTCGACGACGCGGTCGCGCAGGGGGCCTACTCGAACCTGGTCCTCATCAACCACAACGACAACGAGTTCGTCCTCGACTTCGCCTACATCCAGCCGGCCGCGCCGCGCGCACGGGTCCGCGCCCGCATCATCTCGTCCCCGCGACACACCAAGCGCCTCCTGCGCGCCCTCGAGCACAACCTGCGCCGCTACGAAGAGCGGTTCGGCAAGATCGAAGAGCCCGATCCGGTCCCCTCCTCGTCCTCCGGGACGATGATCAGCTAGCCCGCCGCGCCTGCAGCTCGCTTCAACCGGCGTTCGCTTCAGCTCACGGCGCCGTCAGCTCACGGCGCCTTCGAGCGTCACCAGGGTGCCGGTCCGGGTGTCGAGCTCCGCGAGCGCGCCATAGGGGAGCGCCACGTTGCGCGTGCCGTGCCCGAAGGCGCCGCCGCGCACCACGGGGATGGGGAGCCGGCTGAGCCGCTCGACCAGAACCTCCTCGGCGGTGGGTGACTCGTCGCGGGTCGGCTCCGGCTCGCGACAGCTCGAAAAGTCCCCCAGGACGACCGCCGAGGCGGCGCCGAACACCCCCGCCAGATCGAGGTGGGTGATCAGCCGATCGATGCGGTAAGGGCGCTCGCCGAGGTCCTCGAAAAAGAGGATCGCACCGTCGAGGTTCGGCAGGTAAGGCGTTCCGACGAGCCGCGAGAACAGCTCGAGATTTCCCCCCAAGAGCGGCCCGCGCGCACGCCCAGGGATGATCTCCTCGAGGCCGTCGAGGAGCAGCGCCTGGCCGGGCGTCTCCAGCCGTTCGTAGAGCGATCGCTGGTCGTCGGTCGACAGGTTCGCGAGCTGCGTGACGACCGGACCATGAATCGACACCAGGCCACCGCGCGCGGCGGCCGCCAGGAGCGCCGTCCCGTCGGAGAAGCCAACCAAGGGACGCGGGCGGAGCGTGAAGACCTCCGGCCGAAGGAACGGGAGCAGACGCAGGATTCCGTACCCGCCGCGCGCCATCATCACCGCGTCGACGTCCGGCTCGGTGAGCGCGCCCAGGAGCGCGGGCAGCCGTTGCTCGTCGGGGCCGGCCAGAAAACCGGCCCGCGCAAAGATCGTTGCCTCATCCCAGCGGACCTCGTAGCGGGCGCGGAGCAGCTCCAGCCCTGTCCGGAACGCCTCGCGCGGCACGGGCCCCGACGGCGCGACGATCCGGACAACGCCCCCCGGACGCAGGCGCGGCGGGCGGATCACCGGCGACGGCGACGGCGTTTGCCGCCCGATCCGGCCTGTCCGCTCGGCTCGGCTTGTCCCGTCTCGTCGCCCTGATCGACGGTCGCCGCGGACGACGGTGCGTCGGACGCTTCGACGGGCGAAGCCTCCGCAACCGCGACCGGTCCCTGTTCGGCCGTCGCGGCCGCCGCGACGGTGGGCTCGGGCACGCGCGCCGGAGCCGGCGCCGGCGGCGCGGCCGCAGGGGCCGGCTTCAGCGCAGGGCGTGCCGCCTCGGCGGCGCCGATGAACTTGACCTGCATTCCGGCGACGGACGGGTCGGCCGACTCGAACACCTGGACGACGCGGGCCGCCTGCTCGACGCCGTCGCCTCGCAACACCAGTGAGGTTCCGCTCGGCAGCGGCTCGGCGAAGCCGATGAACGCGCCCGCGGTGTCCCAGTCGCGCACCTTGGTGGAGCGCCCCACCACGACGCCCGCGTAGCGGACTTCGACCGAGCGGACCTCAATCGCGCGACCCTCGCTCCCGTTCTCCACGCGCCGATATTACCACGCCGGCACGCGCCTCCTAGCCGCTGTAACATCGGGCGATGTCGCCACCCCGACGCCAGGGACCGGCGTCGCTGGGCCCTCCTCCGTGGCTATGTTGTTGCTCGTGTCACTGACGGCGACGCTGGCCGGTCCGCGGGTCGCCCGCGCCGATTCCGCGAACGCGGATCCCTGGTTCGGGCGTGACAAGCTGATTCACTTCGCCGCCTCGGGATCGCTGGCGGTCGTCGGCTACGCCAACGCCTCGATGCTCACCGAAAATCGGCCGGTGCGCATCGGCGCGGGCGCCACGCTGGCCCTGGGGGCGGGCGTGGCCAAGGAGCTGTGGGATCTCGACGGACACGGAGACGCTTCCTGGCGCGATCTCACCTGGGATGTCATCGGGGCAGCCACCGGCCTCCTGGTCTCGGTCGGGGTCGACTGGGCGGTCCACCGGATATTTCGGCCGCCGCCCGGGCGCACGCGATAGCCGCGAGCCGCGTGGGGCGTGGGGCGTGGGGCGTGGGGCGTGGGCGACAGCTGCGATGGGCGATGGCTGCGTGGGCGGCGTCGGGATGATGAGCCACGCGCGCGTCGACGTCGCACCTCTTGAACTTGAACAACCTGAGGCTTAAGGTCGAGCCAGAAATCCGTCGAGAGGGTCGACTGCAAAGCTGGAACCAAGGAGGGGCCATCGTTTGATGACGCGCGCGAGACGAATGTGGGGGGTGTTGGCGATCGGGTTCGGCCTGACGGCCGTTCTCGGCGGCGCGGCACGGGCCGGTGAAGAGGACGACCTGCAGCGCCAGATCGACACCCAGAAGTCATCGGTGGCGGATCTGGAGCGGCTCGACGATCTGAAGGCCGTCACCGACGAGATCGCGCGCTTGAAGTCCTGGCTGGACGAGGCCTGGGGGCTGCGCGCCAAGCACGAGTACGATCAGGTGCGCACCGTCCTCGACCGGGCGCTCAAGCAGGAAGATCTGATCCGCGCGCAGATCACCGTCTCGAAGCTGCGGGCTCAGGAACTGAAGCGCGAAACGGCGCTGAAGGAGATCAAAGAAAAGATCGCCCACACCCGCAAGACCTTGCAGGAAACGAGCGAGAAGAAGAAGACGCTCGAGAAGGCGGCGCAATGAGGGCCATGAAGCCGACGCGGCCAATGCGACGACGTACCCTCATGATCACCGCGCTCGTCTCCCTGGCCGCGGCCTGCGCGACACCGCCCAAGCCGCGTGAGCTCGAGGCGTTGGACAACCTGCGGACCGCCAACCAGGCGAAGCTGCCGGAGGTGGCGAAGCGCTCCCCGGATCTGATCGCCGAGGCGGATCGCCGGGGCAACGCGGCCCATGAAGAGTGGCAGTCGAACGACCTCGACGAGTCGCGGAACAACGCGCTGATGGCGCAGGTGAAGCTCAAGACGGCGATCGCGCTCTACGATCAGGATCAGCTGAAGAACCAGATCCAGACGCTCTCGGGGCAACAGGCCCAGGCCGAGGAGGAGTACGCCGGCCTGGCCAAGGATCTGGCGAGCGAGCAGGAAAAGGTGGCGCTGCTTCAGAAGTACGTCGACGCGCGCAAGGCGGCGGACGCCGACAAGCAGCGGATGTCGCAGCAGATGTCGACCGATCAGCAGAAGGCCAAGGCCGAACAGGACAAGCTGTCGCAACAGCTGTCGGCGGAGCAGAAGATCGCCGCCGCCCAGATGGCGCTGCGGATGGCCGATACCGTCGAAGCCCTGCAGTACGCCCGGGAGCAGTACAGCGCGGCCGGCGATCTCCTGGCCAAGGCCGAGGCGGCCCTCAAGCAGAACGACTACGCGGGCGCCGAGGCCGCCGCCGTCGCCGCCAAGAAGAGCGCCGACGACGCCGCCGTGACGGCCAAGCCCCTCTACGAAAAGGCCGAGGAGTCGAGCCAGAACAAGGCGCGCAACGAGGCGCTGGTGCGCGACGCCCCCACCATCCCGGGCGTCAAGGTTCGCATCGACCCGCGTGGGGACCTGCAGCGGCTGGTGATCGTCGTGCCCGAGATGTTCGCCAAGCGCGACCCGAACATCGCCCCCGGACACGAGAGCGTCCTCGACGGCGTCGCCAACCTGCTCAAGAAGTACCCGAGCTATCCGGTCCAGGTCGTCGGCTACACCGACAACAGGGGGAAAGCGACCGAGCTCATCGCCATCTCCGCCGCGCGTGCGCAGGCGGTCTACTCGGCCCTGGCCGAGCGCGGCGTGGAGACCAAGCGGCTCATGGTGAGCGGCCTCGGCGGCGAGGAGCCCTTCATGGACAACAAATCGGCGTCCGGACGCGCCAAGAACAACCGCGTCGAGATCGTCTTCCTTTACCACTAGGGTGTCCCCAATATCCCATTAGCGGGTTATCTTCTCCGGAAGTGAGGGGATTGCCTGCAAAGCTGGCCCTGGCGGCCCTGTTCGCGCTGGCGATGACCAGCTGCCACGGCAGCAGCCACGGCGGGGGCGTCGTCGGCAAGATCGACGGCGGCCCCGACAGCAAGTCGTGCGGCGACGGCGGGGCGCGCAAGACCAACGGCACCGCCTGCGGCTGCGACGCCGACTGCACGAGCGGCTTCTGCGTCGACGGCGTCTGCTGCAACAGCGCCTGCACGGAGACCTGCAAATCCTGCAACACCCCCTCCGCCCCCGGCGTCTGTTCGTTCGTCGCCGAGCGGCGTCGCGCCGAGCGTCGCCAGCGTCTGCCCGCAGAGCCCCGCCTCGTCCTGTGGGCTCGACGGCACCTGCGACGGCAAGGGGGGCTGCCGCACGTATGAGCTCGGCACCGTCTGCCAGCCGGGGACCTGCAACGGCGCTGCGGTCGGCGGCGTCCGCGTCTGCGACGGCGCCGGGAACTGCACCTCGGGTCCGTCGATCATCTGCGCGCCATTCAACTGCGACGGCAAGACCAACGCCTGCGTCGGCACCTGCGCCTCCGACTCCGACTGCGCCCCCAACACCAAATGTGTGGCCGGAAGCTGCGGCCTCAAGCCGAACGGCGCCGCCTGCACGATGCAGGGGCAGTGCGCCTCCGGACATTGCGCAGACGGCGTCTGCTGCAACAGCAGCTGCACCGGACCCTGCGTCAGCTGCAATCAGAACGGCCGCATCGGGACCTGCGAGCCGACGGCGCTGAACGTGCCCGATCCCCACACGGTCTGCACCCAGACCGCCAAGTCGACCTGCGGACAGACCGGCAGCTGCGACGGCATCGGAGGCTGCGCCAAGTACGCCGCCGAGACCGTTTGCAGCCCTGCGACCTGCAGCGGAAACCGGGAGAACACCGCCGGCACCTGCAACGGCCTCGGCACCTGCCGGCCGCAGGGGGTCCAGGAGTGCGGGACCTATGAGTGCACCGGCGGCGCCTGCATCAACCACTGCGTCACGGACGACGACTGCGTGAGCGGCCACAGCTGCGTCAACGGGAGCTGCGGCCCCAAGTCGAACGGACAGCCCTGCTCGGCGGGGACCGAGTGCGCCTCCAACTTCTGCGTCGACGGCGTCTGCTGCAACTCGGCCTGCACCGGCTCCTGCCGGAGCTGCGCGCTGTCGACCTCGCTCGGCACCTGCGCGTCGAGCCCGGCCGGGGCCGGGGACCCGCATGGCGTCTGCACCAATCAGCACGCCTCCTCCTGCGGGACCGACGGCACCTGCGACGGCTCCGGCGGCTGCCACAAGTACCCGACGGGCACCGTGTGCGCGTCCGAGAGCTGCGGCGCCGGCATCTACACCCCGGCCTCGACCTGCGACGCCACCGGAAAGTGCCACGTGCCGGACGCCTTCGCCTGCGCGCCTTATGTCTGCAATGGGGCGCGCTGCTTCTCAAGCTGTAACGACAACAGCTCCTGCTCGACGGGGAACGTCTGCACGGCCAGCTCCTGCGGCCTCAAGCCGATCGGCGCGTTCTGCTCGAACAACGTCGAATGCCAGTCGACGTTCTGCGCGCAGGGTGTCTGCTGCGCCACGGCCTGCGCGGGTGCCTGCCGCTCGTGCGCGATCACCGGGACGATGGGACAGTGCGCGGCGGTCGCCTCCGGCCCCGATCCCGCCAACAGCTGCATGGACAAGGGCGCGGCGAGCTGCGGCACCGACGGCAAGTGCCAGGCCGGCGCCTGCGAGAAGTACCAGCAAGGGACCTCCTGCCAGGGCGCGACCTGCCCGACGACCGGAACGACCTTCACGCCGGGCGGGACCTGCGACGGGGCCGGCACCTGCGGGATCCCCGCGTCGTCCTCCTGCTTCCCGTTCGCCTGCGGGACGAGCGCCTGCAAGGCGACCTGCGCGACCAACAGCGACTGCGCGATGCCGGCCTCCTGCATCTCCGGCTCGTGCGGGCTCAAGCCGAACGGCGCGGTCTGCTCGAGCGGCACCGAGTGCAAGAACGCCATCTGCGCCCAGGGCGTCTGCTGCGGGACCGCCTGCACCGGCACCTGCATGTCGTGCGCGCTGACCGGTGCCGCCGGGACCTGCTCGCCGGTCGCGGCCAACGGCACCGACCCGGCGGGGAAGTGCACCGCGCAGGGGGCCGCCAGCTGTGGGACGACCGGCTTCTGCGACGGCAACGGCGCCTGTCAGCTCTACGCCGCCGGCACCCAGTGCGCCGCCGCCTCCTGTCCCGCCAACGCCGTGACCGCCACCTCGGCGCGCACCTGCGACGGCGCGGGAACCTGCAAGCCCGCCTCGACCCAGTCCTGCCTGCCGTTCGCCTGCAACGCCACCACGGGCACGGCGTGTGTCGCGGTCTGTGCCACCAACGCCGACTGCGCGCCGGGAAACGTCTGCAACGGGGGCGCCTGCGGCCTCAAACGCCTCGGCCAGCTCTGCGCCGCCGGAATCGAGTGCGGCAGCGGCAACTGCGTCGACGGCGTCTGCTGCTCGACCGCGAGTTGTGGCATGTGCGCGGTCTGTAATCTCAGCGGGACCGGCGCTTGCCAGCCAGTGCCGGCCGGCAACACGGATCCACACGGTGCCTGCACGGCGACCAGCCCGCCCTGCGGAACCGATGGAACCTGTGACGGCAACGGCGCCTGCCGCAAGGGCGCGCTCGGCACCAGCTGCGGCACGCCGAGCTGCACAAATTCGACCACCGCCAAGCTGATCGGCGCCTGCGACGGCGTCGGCAATTGCGCGCAACCGTCGATGAGCTGCAACGCGTACGTCTGCGGCACCAATGCGTGTCTGACGACGTGCGCCTCTCCCGGCGACTGCGCCTCCGGCTTCACCTGCCAGTCAGTCTCTTGCGTCAATCTCAAGACGCTGGGAGCGACCTGCGCCTCGGGCGCCGAATGTCTCAGCACCTTCTGCACCGAGGGCGTCTGCTGCTCGAGCGGACCGTGCGGCAGCTGCCTCTCCTGCGCGGTGTCGGGGAAGGCCGGGAGTTGCCAGCCGGTCGGAATGGTCGCCGACCCGGCCCACGTCTGCACGGACCAGACAGCCGCGAGCTGCGGCACGAACGGCCTCTGCGACGGCGCCGGCCACTGCGCCACCTATCCGGCCGGGACCTCCTGTGCGATGGCGACCTGCCAGGCCTCGAGCCTCAACGCCGCGGCGACCTGCGACGCCGCCCACCACTGCACGCCCGCCTCCGTGACCAACTGCACCCCCTTTGCCTGCGTGAGCGCTGCCTGCAACACTGGCTGCACCGTTTCGACCGACTGCGCCACCGGCTTTGCGTGCGTGCCGAACCCGGACGGCGGTCCTGGAACCTGCGTCCCGGCAGGGTGATCGTTTGCGCGTGACGCGACGCTGATCGCCCTGGCGCGGCACGACGCCACAAACGCTTTTCGAATCGGTCGGTTGGGCCGATTTTCGCCCGCTTGGTTTCGACTTGGCACCCGTGCTAGGGTGTGCCCCTCCCCTAGCCCGTCGGCCTGTCGCTTCGCCGCAATTGGGGTTCTCGCGCATGCCCACCGTCCGAGAATACGAAGCCGCCCTCCAAAGGAATCCGGCAGACACCGAAGCGTTCGTCGCGCTGCGGAAAGCCTACCGTCAGGCGCAGAAGCACGACCGGCTGGTCACCCTCTACGAGACCCGCGCCCAGGGGATCGAGGACAACGCCAAGGCCGGTGAGCTGTTCTATCTGGCCGCCGAGCTGCGCATCGATCAGCTGGGGGACGCCGAAGGCGCCGAGGCCGATCTGGTCAACGCGGTCGACCGCGATCCGGGGCACATCCGCGCCGCCGCACGCCTCAAGGACATCTACCGCGAGCAGGGACGCACCGCCGACTACATGACGATGCTGGAGATGGAGGCGGCCGCCGTCGCGCGCACCCGCGATCCCGCCCGCATCGCCGAGCTGGAAGCGGAGATGGGGCAGCTCTTCCTCAACCACTTCGCCAAGCTGGAACGGGCGGTCCGCAACCCGCAGCGGCAGGGCAAGCTCGCCGCCGAGCACCTCAAGTCGATCGAATCGGCGCGCAAGATCTACCGGGCGCTGGGCGACTTCCGGGCGGTCGTCCGCCTCTACGAGCTGGAGCTGGAAGGGACCACCGACGCCCGACGACGCGCCGATCTCTTGCTGGGCCTCGGGCGGGTTCTCGGCGAGAAGCTCGAGGAGCTGGACGCGGCGGCACAGCGGCTCTCCGAGGCGGTCCGCATCCGCCCGCGCGACGAGAAGGCGCTGGAGCTCCTGGCGGCCGTCTACGCCAACCCGAACTGGATCGGCGCCGACGGCATCGAGCGGGCGGCGGCGATCTATTTTCAGGTCGGACGCCGGCGGCAAGAGGCCGGTGACATCGAGAACGCGATCGCCTCGCTGCGCAAGGCGCTGCAGGCCGTCCCGGGACACGCCGAGTCGTCGGAGCTGCTGGAGCGCGTCTACTACGATGCGCGGCGATTCCAGGAGCTGGATCGCTATTACCGCGAGCGCATCTCGGTGGCGGGCGCCGAGCCGGAGCGGGTCGACTTCCTTTACAAGCGCGCGCAGCTGGCCGAGGGCGAGCTCGGCGACAAGGCCGAGGCCCAGCGGATCTACAACGAGATCTCGCTGATCGAGCCGCCGGGCGGACCGGCTTCGGAGAAGCTGGTCGAGCTCTATCTCGAAGGGCACGACTACGCCAAGCTGGCCGAGCTGCGCGAGCGGCAGCTGGGCGCCGTCGCCGATCCCACCACCCGCGCGCGGATCATGCTGGAGCTGGCCGCGCTTTACCGGGACCGCCTGGGCGACGCCGATCAGGCGGCCGTCTACCTCCACGCCGTGCTGGAGCTCGAGCCGGAGAACCAGATCGCGCTCGGGGCTTACGCCGAGCACTTTCGCGAGAAGGGGGACTGGGCGGCGCTGGCCGATCTGCTCGAGTTCTCCTACGAACGCGCCCGCGTCGCCGGGGCGCCGCTCGAGGAGCTGCTGCCCCGGCTCGAGGAGATCGCCTCGGTCACCGAGAAGCAGCTCGGAGATCCGGAGCGGGCGCTGGCGGCCTGGCAGCGGGCCGAGGAGATCGCGCCCGCCTTCGCCCGCGCGCGCGAGTCGCAGCGCCGGATCCTCCTCAAGGCCAAGAGCTGGGATCGGCTGGCGGCGCTGCTCGAGCGCGAGGCGGCCGCCCAGAGCGACCCGAGCGCGCGGATGGACATCCTGCGCCGGGTCGCCCAGCTCCACCGGGAGAAGCTGGGGAACGCCAAGCGGGCCATCGACGTCTACCGGGAGATCCTGCGCGCCGATCCGCACGACGCGGTCTCGATGCGCGCGCTGGTCGAGATCTACGAGCGTGAAGGCGACTTCGCCGGCCTGGCGAACGCGCTGCGCGAGCAGATCGAGCTCACCGGCTCCAAGCAGGAGCGGGTGGGACTCCTCCGCCGGGTGCTGGTCATCTACGACGAGCGGACCGGCGATCTCGTCCAGGGGCAGTGGGCGGCCAACGAGATCCTGCAAGCGGTCCCGGGCGATCGCGACACGCTCGGCCGCCTGGAACGGATTCTGGAGCGCGCCGGTCAGCCGGCCGACCTCGTGCGCGTGCTGGAGCTGCACGCCCACCACGCCGCCAACCCGGACGAGAAGCTGCAGCTTTACCGCCGGATCGCGGAGATCCTCTACAGCAAGCTGCAGGACCCCACCGGCGCGGCGGCCCGCCTCGAGGAGGTCGTGCGCCTCGATCCCGACGACGCCAAGGCGCTCGCGGGCCTCGAGCAGATCTACACGGCGCTCGGACGCCACGAGGATCTGGCGCGGGTGCTCGACATGGAGGTCGAGCGGGTCATCGCCGACGCGGCGGCGCAGGCGGAGTACCTGCGGCAGCTGGCGCGGTTGGTGGAAGGGTCGCTCAACAACGTTCCCCGAGCGCGGAAGGCCTGGGAGCAGCTGTCGGATCTCCTGCCGACCGACACCGAGGCGCTGGAGGCGCTGTCGCGGCTTTACACCGCCGAGAAGGACTGGCCGATGCTGGTCCGGATCCTGGAACGGCAGGCGCCTCTCGCGACGGAGCCGGGGCGCTCGGTGGAGCTGGCGCTCGAGCGCGCGCAGATCTTCGACGAGAAGCTGCGCGACGTCGACGCCGCCGCTGAAGCGCTGGAGCGCCTCATCGCCGAGATCGACCCGCGCAACGCGGTGGCGCACGCCCGCCTGCGCGCCTACTACGAGCAGGACGACGACTGGCCGAAGGTGGTCAAGATCGCCGAACGGCAGCTGGGCCTCACCGACGATCGCGCCGAGCGGGTGCGCCGCTCGATGGAGCTGGCGGCGCTCATCCGCGACAAGCTGGGCGACGATCGCAAGGCGATCGCGATCTACGAGCGCGTGCTGGAGATCGACCCGGACGATCTCCAGGCGCTGGAGGCGGTCGCCGGGCTCTACGGCAAGACCGGGAACTACCAGCGGCTGGCCTACGCCGACGAGAAGCTGCTCGAGCGGGCGGAAGATCCCGAGGCGCGGCGGACGCTGCTGCTGCAGATCGCGGACATCTACGAGACGCACCTCGACGACGCCGCGCGCGGCTTCGAGTGGTACCGGCGCGCCTACCTCGAGGGCCCCACGGCGGAGAACCTGCAGGTCGTCGATAAGGCCGCCGAGCGGCACGGCCTCTTCGACGAGCTCATTCAGATCTACGAGGGGGCGCGCGAGCGGGCCTTCGAGCCGTTCGAGCAGCTGGCGGCCTCGCTCAAGATCGCCCTCATCTGCGAGGAGAAGCTGAACGATCCGGCGCGGGCCTTCCAGACGCTGGTCGACGCGCTGCCGACCGATCCGGCCGGCGACGAGCTCCTGCACAACCTGGAGCGGCTGGCGGAGCGCACCGGGGACTGGAAGCGGCTGCTCGACGTCTACGCGCAGGTGGCGCGGGCGCGCACCGAGACCGAGGAGCGGGTCGAGCTCCTGCGGCTGCGGGCCGAGGTGCGCGAGAAGCGGATGGGCAATCCGTCGGCGGCGCTCGACGAGACGCTGCGCAGCTTCGCCATCGAGCCCCGCAATCAGAAGACGCAAGAGGAGATCCTGCGGCTCTCCCGGGCGACCGGCCGCTGGGAAGAGGCGATCAAGGTGCAAGGCCACCTGTTCGCGCTGGCCGAGGAGCTGCCGGAGAAGCTGTCGGTGGCGCGCAACGCCGCCCACCTGGTGGAGTACGAGGTCAAGGATCTCGTGCGCGCCTTCCGCGCCTACCTGAACGCGTTCCGGCTGGCGCCTGACGACGAGGAGATCGTCGCCCACCTCTGGCGGCTGGCGACCAGCATCGGCCGCTACCGCGGCGCTGACGATTCCGCCCTCAGTGTGGGCGAGACCGTGTCCGCCGAGGAGGCCGGGGCCGAGACCGACACGGAGACCGAGGAGACCTCGAGCGCCGGCTCCAACGGCGTCAGCGATGCCGAGTCGGAGCGGCAGACGGACGCCGAAGGAGACGGCGACGGGCTGGACGTCGTCTCCGAAGAGGTCGACGTCGACGTGGAGATCGACGCCGCCGACGAACCTGGCGGAAACCCCTTCGAACCGGGCGCGGGCGAGACGGTGGTGATGCCCGCGCACGCGCACCAGGCGTCCGACGCCACCCTCGACGACAGCGGTGCCCTCCTCGACAACACCGACAAGATCGAGGGGGCTGAGCTGGTGACCCCGCCACCGGTGGTCGCCTCCGGCGCGGAGTTCGGCGAGGACACCGGAGAGACAGACGAGGCGATCGAGGAGATCGGCGACGACGAGCTCCTGGAGGAGGAGATCGTCGACCAGGAGATGGGCGCCCGGCCGCCGTCGCTGCCGCCGACGTCCGAGGACGAGCGCGACCAGCCCTACGCCACGCCCTGGGAGGAGCTGGCCGCCGCCTACGAGTCGCTCCCCGCCGAGGACACCGACGATCGCTGGGTCTACCTGCGCAAGATCGCCGAGGTCTGGGAGAAGGGGCAGCACGACGTCGACCGCGCGCTGGAGGCGCTGGAGCGCGCCTTCCGGCTGGACATCACCGACGTGGAGGTCCGCGCCGAGCTGGAGCGCATCGGCGCCGAGTACAACAAGTGGGAGCGGGTCGCGGAGATCTATCTCGGCGCCATCGACGAGTTCGGGGCGATCGAGACCTCCGTGACGTTGCATCACGACGCGGCCCGCGTGCGCGAGCGGCTCGGGCAGACCGACCGGGCCGAGGAGCTCTACCGCGCGATCCTGCGGCTGCGCTCGGACGATCCGGTGGCGATCAAGCGGGTGGAGGAGATCTGCCGCGACCAGCAGCGCTGGGAGGATCTGGCCAACATCCTCGAGCAGCGAACCGGCAGCCCGACGGAGGCGCTCCCCAATGGCCCCGAGCGCCGCGCCCGCCTGCGCGAGCTGGCCGGCCTCTACGAGGAGCGGCTGGAACGTCCCTACGAGGCGATCGACACGCTCGAGCGCCTGCTGCGCGAGTCCACCGACGAGGAGCGCGGCGCCGCCGATGCCGTGCCGCCGCCGGTCGAAGAGACCCTCGGGGCCCATGAGGCGCTGACCCGCCTCTACTCGCGCATCGGTCTTTGGACCAAGGTGGTCGAGAGCCTGCAGAGCCGCGCCGATCTCACCGGCGACAAGGCGAAGGCGCGGGCCCTGCGGCTGGAGGTCGCCGCCGTCTACGAGAAGGAGCTGGCGCTCCCCGATCGCGCCGTCGAGGCCTACGAGGCGGTGCTGGCCGAGATCCCGGACGACGCGCAGGCGCTGGAGGCGCTCGATCGCCTGCACGAGACCAGCGGCCGGTTCGACGACCTGCAGGAGATCTTGCAGCGGCGCGCGGCGCTGGCCAAGGGGGGCGAGAAGCTCGAGATCGTCCGGCGGCGCGTGAAGATCTTGCAGGATCGCCTCAACAATCCGGAGGCGGCCGCCGGGGCGCTGCGGGAGCTCGGACCTGAGGCGATCGCCGACGACGATCTGCTGGCGGTCCTGCTGCGAAACCTGCGCCGGGCGGGCCTGGCGCACGAGGCCTCGCGCGTGCTCACGCAGCGGATCGAGCTCGAGCGGGGACGCAAGGGGAAGGCGGCCAACATGGCGCGCATCACCGAGCTGAACCTCGAGCTGTCGCTGCTCAAGCTCGACGATCTCAACGATCCGACGGCCGCCCTCAAGGAGGTCGAGGCGGCGCTGCAGGCCTCGCCGGACAACCCCGCCGCGCTGGGCGCCCTCGCCCGCCTGCACCTCAAGGCGAACGACTTCGCCGCCTACTCCTCGGTGCGGATGCGCGAGGCCAAGGCGCTGACCGGCAGGCCCGAGGCGGTCGAGGCGCTGCTCGACGCCGGCCGCGTCTACCGCGAGCAGCTCAACGATCCGGCCAAGGCGCGCGACGCCTTCGAGGCGGCGCTGCGTGAGTCCCCGGACAGCGCCGAGGCGCTCCACGCGCTGGCCTCGGTCCTCTCCGCGGAGGCGAGCTGGGACGAGGCGCGCCGGGTGCTCACCCGGCAGCTCGAGATCACCAGCGATTCGAACGCGCGCGCGGCGGTGTTGAGCGATCTGGCCCGCGTCGCCTGGGAGGGGTTCAACGACGCCGCGGAGGCCCAGCGGCTCCTCGACGAGGCGTTGGGCCTGGTCCCCGACCACCTCCCTGCCATCCTGGAAATCGCCGACATCTATTACAAGGAAGGCCAGTGGGAGCAGGCCGAAAAGCGCCTCACCGAGGCGGTTCGACGGCTTCGCCACCAGCCTCAGCAGGCGGCCAAGCTGTTCCAGCGGCTCGCCGAGGTGCACGAGAAGACCGGCAAGCTCGATGAGGCCTACCGCCAGCTGCTCGAGGCCGACAAGATGGGGCCCGGCCAGCTGCTCACCAAGCTCTCGCTCGGCGAGAACCGTTTCCGCGCGGGCAAGTGGCGCGAGGCCGCGATGCATCTCGGCGCGCTCGCCGATCATCCCGATGCCGCCACCTACCCCGACGAGGTGGCGGACGCCCTGGCCCACGCCGCGCAAGCGGAGGTCAAGCTGCGCCGACCCGAGCGCGCCATCGAGCTGTACGAGGCGGCCATTGGCCTGCGCGGCGGTCACCGCGCCTCGCTGCGGGCGCTGGCCGATCTGGCGCTGGAGCGCGGCGAGCGGGAGAAGGCATCGAGCTACCTGCGCCGCCTGGCCGATGAGTCGTCCGACCGCGCCGAGCGCGCCCAGACGCTGGAACAGCTCGGCGATCTGTACGTCGAGCTCGACGAGGAGGCGCAGGCCCTCAAGGCCTACAGCGACGCGCACAAAGCCTCCGTCGCGCCGGCGGAGGAGCAGATCGCGCTGCTGGAGAAGACACTCAAGCTCCAGCGCGCGAGCGGCGACTCGGAGGCGGCGGCCGAGACCTCGGCGCTGCTCATCGATCTGGTCAAGGATCCCAAGGAGCGCGCCGAGCGGCGGCGCGACGCCGCGATCATCCTGGCCGAGCACGGCGAGGTGAAGGAGGCGGCGGCGCTGCTCGACAAGGCGCTGGAGGAGAATCCCCACGACGAGGCGGCGCTCTCCGCGCTCTGCGACCTCGCCGATCAACTCTCACCCAGCTTCGGGCTCGGCGACAAGCTGGCGCGCGCGCTCGTCGAGCTGCCGGAGCCCGCGGATCAACCGGCGGCCCGCACGCGCCGCGCGCGGCTCTGGCAAAAGCGGGGCGAGCTCCTGCGGGCCCGCGATCCCAAGGGGGCGATCGCCGCCTTCGAGCAGGTGGTGGCCCTCACCCCCGATCAGCTCCCGGCGCGTGAGGCGCTGGCGGCGCTCTACGGCGACGATCCCGAGCACGAAGCGGCGGCGATCGAGAACCACAAGCAGCTCCTCGACGCCGACATCACGCGCTCGGCGTCGCTGCGGGCGCTCGCCGCCATCTACGCGCGGCGGGGCCTGGCCGACCGGGCCCGCTGCTGCCACGAGATGCTGGCCTTGCTGGGGACGGCGACGCCGCCCGAGCTGGCTTTTCTTCAGGCCAACCCTCCCCCTGAGTTGAAACCCGACGACCCCTATGCTTCCACGCTCGACGAAAAGGATCGGGAGCAGCACCTGGCACACGGCGAAGCGATGTTGATGTCGGAGATCTTCTCCTGCCTGTGGGCCGGCGCCCCCGGGCTCATCGGCCAGCGGCTGGAGGACTTCGGCGTCTCCGCCCGCGACAAGGTCTCGCCGATGGCCGATCTCGACCTCGGCAAGATCTACGGGCAGGTGGCCAAGGCGCTGGGAAACAAGAAGACCGCGCTCTACGTCCGGGCCGAAGGCGCCGCCGACGCGGTGGAGATCGTCGTGCAGGCGCCGCCGGCGCTGGTCGTCGGCCCGGCGCTGGCGGGCGAAGCGGCCACCCCCGCCGAGATCCGCTTCCAGATCGCGCGCGGCATCGAGCTGACCCGCCCGGAGTACATCCTCGCCGCCGGCGTGCGGCCGAAGCAGTTCACCGCGCTCTTCGCCAGCGTCTTGAAGGCGTTCCACCCGCGGCACGCCAAGCGGCGCGCCACGACCGGCGACACCGCCGCCGAGCAGGCCGCCAAGCTGAAGAAGAACGTCCCCTACAAGGTCTCGAAGCAGCTGGTCGAGCTGTTCCAGGGCCTCGGGACGACCTCCTGGAGCTCCCTGCGCTGGCGCTCGGTGGTGCACCAGATCGGCAACCGCACCGGGCTGGTCCTCTGCGGCGATCTCGGCACCGCCGTCCGGATCGTGATTCGCGACGCCGGCGTGCTCCCCGACGCCGACGGCCGGACTGCCACGCCCGAGGAGATCCGCCGGATCGCCGTCACGAACGAGCCGGTTCGCGAGCTCCTCCGCTTCGCGGTCAGCGACGACTACTTCTACCTGCGCGAGAAGCTCGGCACCGCCATCGCCAAGGCCGCGGCGGCTTAACTGGGACGCGTCGAGCTCGGGCCGAGCCTTGCTCGCCAGAGCTCATCGCGGGAGGTCGCAGGAACCCTCTCAGGGTTCCTGTCCTAGTCGACGGAGCCGGTCGGTCCAGGCGCTCAAATCGGGGGGCCAGGGGCAGGTGAACGACAGCGGCGCCCCCGTGCGGGGGTGGGCGAAGCCGAGCGTCGTCGCGTGCAGCGCCATCCGCGGCGCCGGTGCCTCCCGAAACGGGACGCCGTAACGATCGTCGCCGATCACCGGATAGCCCGCCGCCAGCACGTGCAGGCGGATCTGATGCGTGCGGCCGGTCTCGAGGCGACAGGCGACCAGCGTGGCGCGCGTCCCGAAGCGCTCCTGGACCGCCACGTGCGTGACGGCCGGGCGGCCGTTCACCGGCTTGTCGATCCGCGCCAGCTCGTCGGGGAAGCTGCCCGTCACCACCGCCAGATAGGCGCGCTCGAGGTCGTGCGCCTTGAACCGGTCGGAGAGGACGCGGTTGGCGTGCGGGGTCTTGGCGAACACCATCAGGCCGCTGGTCTCGAGATCGATGCGGTGGACGACGAGGATGCGCGGGCCGTCGGTCTCGCGCCGCTCCAGCAGCGACGCCAGGTTGTTTCGGTCGCTCTCCGGCGTCGGCGCCGCGAGGAGACCGGCCGGCTTGTCGACGACGACCAGGTCTTCATCCTCGTACACGACGGCGTAGGGGGGCAGGCGCCGCTCGTCATCGTCGCGCGCCGCCCGCCCCGGCCGCCCCGTCGCCCGCGCCAGCGCGCCGCCCAGAACCGCCAGGATGGTCTCGCCGGCATAGGCAGGCCGACCGGCGACCTTGACCCGCCGCCCGTCGACGAAGACGCCGCCGATGTCCAGCAGGACCCGCGCCTGCCGCCGCGACAGTCCGGGCACCCGCGCCGCCAGCACCTGGTCGAGCCTGCGCCCGGCATCGGCCTCGCCGACGGTGAAGGTGACGCGCTCGGGTCCTGGCATCGCGGCAGAACCTAACACCCGAATGAGGCCCTTCCTAAGGTAGTCTGGGATGTTCCATGGATCGCAAACAACGATTCTTCGTCTATCTGACGGCCATCTTCGTGGCGGCGCTGCTCGTCAGCGACCTCATCGGTGGCAAGTACTTCCGCATCGGCGGCCTCGACTTCTCGGTCGGGATGATCCCCTTCCCGCTCACCTTCCTGCTGACCGACATCGTCAACGAGTTCTACGGGACCGAGGGGGCGCGACGGCTCACCTACGTCGGCTTCGGGACGGCCATCTTCGTCTTCGCCGTCATCAACCTCGCCATCTACCTGCCGACCATCCCCGGAGTCACCGATGGCCGGCGACGTCTTCAAGAACGTCTTCGGCTGGTCGACCCGGCTCTACGTCGCCTCGCTGGTCGCCTATCTGATCGGCCAGCTGCTCGACATCTCCATCTTCTTCCTGATCCGGCGCCTCACCGGTGAGCGATTCCTCTGGCTGCGCTCGACCGGCTCGACGGTCGTCTCGCAGGCGGTCGATTCGCTGGTGGTCAGCTTCGTCTTTCTGTCGGGCGCGAAGTCGACAGGCTTCATCCTCCGCACCGCCCGCAACGGCTACCTGGTCAAGCTGGTGCTGGCCGTCGGGCTGACGCCGGTCATCTACCTCGGGCACGGGATCCTTCACCGCCACTTCCACGTGAAGGAGGTGTTGGTGAAGGACCAGTCCGCCGACGAGCCGCTGGCGACGTAGAACGGGTGAGGGCAATACGGCTCGCCGGCTTCGCCGGCTCGAGCTCATCGGTCTGGATGATCAGGCGGGCGGCGGCGGCGCGGTCGGGAGCACGGGCGCCGACATCATGCCCAGCTTCGGCATCTCGGTCAGCACCAGCGGCAAGAGCTCGTCCATCCGCTTGACGTAGAGGATCTCGATCTCGTTGCGCGGCTGCTCCGGGATGTCGATGACGTCCTTGCGGTTGCGCTCCGGAAGAATGACCCGCTTGATCCCCGCCCGGTGGGCGGCCAGGAACTTCTCCTTGATGCCGCCGACCGGCAGCACCAGCCCGCGCAGCGTGATCTCGCCGGTCATCGCCACGTCGCTGCGGATCGGCTTGTTGGTGAGCAGCGACGCCATCGAGACGAACATGGTGACGCCCGCCGACGGGCCGTCCTTGGGGATGGCGCCCGCGGGGATGTGGACGTGGATGTCGATCTTCTCGAGGAAGTTCTCCTCGAGGCCCAGCCAGCGGGCGCGCGCGCGGATGAACGACAGCGCCGCCTGCGCCGACTCCTTCATCACGTCGCCGAGCTGGCCGGTGAGGACCAGCTGCCCCTTGCCGTTCATCTTGGTCGACTCGATGAAGAGGATGTCGCCGCCGACGGGCGTCCAGGCCAGGCCCGTGGCGACGCCCGGCTCGGCGGTCCGCTCGGCGACCTCGGAGATGTACTTGGCCGGGCCGAGGAGCTCGCCGATCCGCTCGGCGGTCACCGTCTCGGTCGGCTGCGCCTTGCCCTCGGCGACCAGCACCGCGATGGCGCGAATGACGTTGGCCGCCTCGCGCTCGAGGTTGCGGACGCCCGCCTCGCGCGTGTAGCTGTCGATGATCTCGGCCAGCGCCGCGTCGTCGAACACCAGCTTCTCCTTCGAGAGGCCGTGCTCCTCGAGCTGCTTCGGGATGAGGAACTGCTTCGAGATGTTGAGCTTCTCCTCGCGCGTGTAGCCGGGGAGCTCCAGCACCTCGAGCCGGTCGCGCAGCGCGGGCGGGATCGGGTCCATGATGTTGGCGGTCGCCACGAACATCACCTTGGACAGATCGAACGGGACCTCGAGGTAGTGGTCCGAGAAGGTGTGGTTCTGCTCGGGGTCGAGGACCTCGAGCAGCGCCGCCGCCGGATCGCCGCGGAAGTCGTGCCCCAGCTTGTCGATCTCGTCGAGCATGAAGACCGGGTTGTTCGAGCCCGCCTTCTTCATCCCCTGGATGAGCCGCCCCGGCAGCGAGCCGACGTAGGTGCGCCGGTGGCCGCGGATCTCGGCCTCGTCGCGCACGCCGCCGAGCGAGATGCGGATGAACTTGCGCCCCAGCGAGCGCGCGATCGAGCGGCCGAGCGACGTCTTGCCGACGCCGGGCGGCCCGACCAGGCAGAGGATCGGCCCCTTCTTGTCGCTCTTCAGCTTGCGGACCGCGAGGTACTCGAGGATGCGCTTCTTCACCTTCTCGAGGTCGTAGTGGTCCGCGTTGAGGATGTCGCGCGCCGCCTGGATGTCGAGCTTGTCCTCGGTCGACACCGACCAGGGGAGCTCCACCAGCCACTCGAGGTACGTCCGCGTGACGGTGTACTCGGCCGACGACGGCTGCATCACCTTCAGCCGCTCGAGCTGCTTGATCGCGACCTTCTCGGTCTCGGGCGGCATCTTGGCCGCCAGCACCTTCTCGCGGAAGTCGTCGAGATCGCCGCCGCGTCTCGTCGATCTCGCCCAGCTCCTCTTTGATCGCCTTGAGCTGCTGGCGCAGCACGTACTCGCGCTGGTTGCGCCCCATCTCTTCTTGAACCTGGCTGTTGATCTTCTCGCGCACCTTCAGCACCTCGTGCTGGCGCGAGAGGAACTGCAGCACCTTGCGCAGGCGCGCCTTGAGATCGAACGTCTCCAGCACGTCCTGCTTCTCGTCGACCTGCACGTCCAGGTTCGAGATGATGACGTCCGAGAGCTGCCCCGGCTCGACGACGCTGTCGACCAGCGCGCTCGCCTCCTTGGGGAGCTCCGGCATCAGCTTGATGACCCGCTTGGCGACGTCCTTGACGTTCATCACCAGCGCGTCGAGCTCGACGTCCGTGGACGGGCGAGTCCGGCAGCGCCTGCACCCGCGCCGTCATGAACGGGTCCTGCCCGCCCACTTCCAGGATGCGAATCCGCGCGACCCCCTGCAGGATCACCGAGAAGTTGTCCTTGGCCAGCTTGATGACCTTGAGGATGCGGGCCGCGCAGCCGACCATGTAGAGATCGCCGGCGCCCGGCTCCTCGGTGCGCGCGTCGCGCTGGGTGACGATGCCGATGACGGGGCGCTCCTTGGAGATCGCCTCCTCGACCAGCTTCACCGACTTCTTGCGGCCCACGTCGATGGGGATGATCGACCCCGGGAACAGCACCGAGTTCCGCAGGGGGAGAATGGAGATGACGTCGGGGACCTCGACCGGCCCTTCGGGCACCGGCTTCTTGGTGGCCATGTTTCGATCGTATACGCGACGCGCCTCTTTCGCCAGTCAAGCGGAGACGCTAAGAGCGAATCGCCGGGCCTCTTCAGCGGGGAGCCGTGGGCGGCCGCCGGCCAGGGGCAGGCCCGTGGTAAAATCGGCGCCTATCTTTCGCAGGAGGGTTCCCTCATGCGCCTCGCTTCGTCCTTGGTCGGTTTGTCGTTCTCCGCCGCGCTCTGCGCTTCGGCCCACGCGCAAATGGCTCCGCCGGCCGCTCCCGCGAGCGCCTACGACGAACAGGCGGTGGGCGTTCGCAGTCTCGGCGGCGACGAGGCGCGAGGTCCCTCCGTCCGGCGAGCGTCCCAGCTGGATGTACGCCGAGGGAAAGTGGGACGCGTTTCGCGGTCCCGACCACCACCCGATCAGCCAGGAGGCTTTCTACCGGATCGTCGGCCGCGAGCGACCTCCTCTTCCGCTATCAGAACAGGGCGGCGATCAAGACGGCCGTGACGGTCTCGAGTGGCGCCCTCCTCCTGGGCGGCCTCGATCTTCGCGGCAATCGCCGCTCTGCCGAGAGGAAACGCCGTTTACGCTGCCGCGTCCGCTTGCCCGAGCTCCTCCGCCTGTTCTCCCTCCGGACAAGCCGGCGTGAGCCCAGATTGGGGTCTGGCGATCGCGGCCGCCGGCGTGGTGGGGCTCATCGTCGGTCACTACATCGATCCGACCCCCGTCAACGCTGGCGAAGCCGATGCCCTCGCCCGCGACTACGACCAGTCGCTGAAGAGCCGCCTCGGAATCTCCGAGACGGCCGCCCGCGAGTAGCGGCCCGACAGCTGTCGAGCTTGTTGCGACGGCTCCGTGTGTGTAGACTTCTACACATGGCGACCAACCTGGCTATCGACGATCGCCTGCTGAATGAAGCCCTTCAGATCGGAGGCGAGATGACCAAGAAGGAGACCGTCACGCAGGCCCTGCTGGAGTACGTCCAGCGCCGCAAGCAGGCTCGAATCCTCGACCTCTTCGGGAAGGTCGACTTCGATCCGAAGTACGACCACAAACGGCAGCGCCGTCGTCCGTGAACGTCCTGGTCGACACCTCGGTCTGGTCGTTGGCCTTGCGCCGGCGTCGACTGACCGAAGCGCCGGAGACATCGGAGCTCGCCGAGCTGGTCAGAGAGGGACGCGTCTCCCTCCTCGGCCCCGTCAGACAGGAACTGCTGTCCGGGATCACCGAGGAGAAGCAGTACACCGTGCTGCGCGACCACCTGCGAGCGTTCCCGGACGTCGAGCTCGATCCCGGTGACTATGAAGAGGCGGCGGTCTTCTTCAACAGATGCCGAGCCCGCGGCGTCCAGGCTTCGAACACTGATTTCCTCATCTGCGCCGCGGCGGCCGGCGTCCGTCGGGCCTCGGGATCAGCTGCCTGATCGCCCGCGACAAGCGCGTCGTAACCGACGCCTGCGTCGCGCGCGACGCCGACAGTCTGGCGCGCCACCAGCAGGCCGACTGCACGCCGACGCCGCTCAGCAGGAGCACCGTGGCCGAACTGGCGCGCGTCGTACGTCCGTCGCGGTTGAGCAATCAGGGCGTGACACCCGCGACGGCTCAGCGCCCGCGCTTCTCGCTGACCGGCTTCGGCTGCGGGGTGAGCGTGTGGACGGTGGCGCCCGACTCCGCCGCCGGCGCCGCCGGCCAGCGCCGGGCCGCCGACGTCGCGCTTGATGCCGTGGTGGGCGAGCACCTTGGTCTCGATCTTGCGGGCCACGTCGGCGTGGTCGCGCAGGTACTGCTTGGCGTTCTCGCGCCCCTGACCGATGCGATCGCCCTCGAAGCCGAACCAGGCGCCCGACTTCTCGATCGCGCCGCACTCGGCGCCGAGGTCGACCAGATCGCCCTCGTGGCTGATCCCCTCGCCGTAGAGGATGTCGAACTCGACCTCGCGGAACGGCGGCGCCATCTTGTTCTTCACCACCTTCACGCGCGTGCGGTTGCCGACCACCTTGTCGCCGTCCTTGAGCGCGCCGACGCGGCGGATGTCGAGCCGCACGCTGGCGTAGAACTTGAGCGCGTTGCCGCCGGTCGTCGTTTCGGGGTTGCCGAACATGACGCCGATCTTCATCCGGATCTGGTTGATGAAGATGACCAGCGTGTTCGACTTGGAGATGGTGCCGGTCAGCTTGCGCAGCGCCTGGCTCATGAGCCGCGCCTGCAGGCCGACGTGCGAGTCGCCCATCTCGCCCTTCCAGCTCCGCGCGCGGCGTGAGCGCCGCGACCGAGTCGACGACGATGATGTCGACCGCGCCCGAGCGGACCAGCATCTCGGTGATCTCCAGCGCCTGCTCGCCGCAGTCGGGCTGCGAGACCAGCAGGTCGTCCGTCCGCACGCCCAGCTTGCGGGCGTAGCCGACGTCGAGCGCGTGCTCCGCGTCGACGAACGCGCAGATGCCGCCCAGCTTTTGCGCCTCGGCGACCACGTGCAGCGCCAGCGTCGTCTTGCCGGAGGACTCCGGCCCGTAGACCTCCATGACGCGGCCGCGCGGCAGGCCGCCGACGCCGAGCGCGATGTCGAGCCCCAGCGAGCCGGTCGGAATCACCTGGACCTCGGGGGGGCAATCCCCTCGCCGAGCCGCATGATGCTCCCCTTGCCGAACTGCTTCTCGATCGTCGTGACGGCCAGGTCGATGGCCTTGTCCCGCACCGGATCGCGATCGCGCGCCGGAGCGGCGGCCGCCGCCTCCTTGCCCTCGTCGTCTCCTTGATGTCGGCTGCGTCCGAAATCTTTTGCGAGGTCTTCTCCGAGGTCTTCTCCGAGGTCTTAGTGGTCGCCATGTGTTCTCTCCTGGTCAGTTGGAAGAGTGAGAGCCGAGCGCGGCCTTGTGCCGCAAAATGTAGGTCGAGCCGACGTTGTCCGGCCCGCTGCCGAGCCGACTCTCGAAAACGAGCACTTCGTCAACCGAAGCCGCGCCGAACGCGCGCTCGCCGAACGGCGCCAGCGCCGCGCGCGCGTCGACGCCCTGCTTGCTGCGGCCGACGGTGACGTGCGCGCGGAACGGCCGGTTCGAGCGCTCGCCGATCCCCAGCCGCGCCGCCACCTCCTCGACCGCCTCGGCCACAGCGCCCAGCCGCCCGCCGTCGTCGGCGACGCCGGCCCACAGCACGTTCGCCTTGCGCGGCGACGGGAAGGCCCCCAGCCCGCGCACCTCAATCCCGAACGGCGGCAGCGCCTGCAGCGACGCCGCCAGCGCGCCGCCGAAGCTGGCCAGCTTCGGCTCCTCGACCGGGCCGAGGAACTTGATCGTGACGTGGAGGTTCTCGATCTTGCGCGACCACTTCAGGTCGACCTGCTGCGGCAGCGCGCGCGCCAGCTCGCCGGCCGCCGCGAAGACGTTCGCCCGCACGGTCTCCGGCAACGGCACCGCCACGAAGCTGCGGATGGTCTGGCCAGGCTCGGTGGGCGCGCCGTCCGTCATCGCTTTCGCGTGTCGAAGTAGCGCCGCGCCAGATCGAGCGCGTAGTAGGCGGCCGCCGTCCGCACCCGCTCGCGGCTGCCGGAGAACAGCTTGGTCGAGGTGCGCGTCGTCCCCGGGCCGCAGATGGCGAAGCAGACCGTGCCGACCGGCTTGTCGGGCGCGCCCCCCTCGGGCCCGGCCACGCCGGTGATCGCCACCGCCACCGTCGAGCCGCAGACCCGCTTGGCCCCCTCGGCCATCTCGCGCGCCGTCGGCTCGCTGACCGCGCCGAAGTCGGCGATCGTCTCGGGCTTGACCCCGAGGACGCCGGTCTTCACCTCGTCGGCGTAGGCGACGACGCTGCCGCGGAAGAAGCGCGGTCGCCCCCGACTCCGAGGTCGCCAGCTCGCCCGCCAGGCCGCCGGTGCACGACTCGGCGAAGGCCAGCGTCGCCTCCTGCGCGCGCAGCGACTTCGACACCGCGCGCCACGAACGTCTCGCCGTCGACGCCGTAGATGCCGGGGCCGATCCGCTTGCGGATCTCGCCGTCGACCTTGTCCAGCGTCGCGCGCGCCTCCTCGGCATCGGCGCCGCGCACCACCAGCTTGACGTGGTTGACCGGCATCGAGGTCCGGAAGTGCAGCGTGGCCCCCTCGACGCCGGTCAGGATCCCGGCCAGGCGGTGATCGATGTGCGACTCGCCCATCCCGTAGAGGTGCCAGGTGCGGGTGGCCGGCGCCGGCACCCCCGCCTCGGCCAGCTGCCGCTTGAGCCGCGGCACCACCTCGTCGGTGAAGATCTTCTCCATCTCGCGCGGGACGCCGGGGAGAAAAAAGGCCTCCGCGCCGCCGAGCCGCACCACGAACCCCGGCGCGATGCCGGCCGCGTTGGGGAGCGCCTGCGCGCCGTTCGGGACCCGCACCTGCCGCAGGTTGTTGGGCGTCATCTCGAAGCCGTGGGTGGAGAAGCGCTTCTTCATCGCCTCCAGCGACGGCTCGTCGGCGTGCGTGCCGGTCGCCAGCAGCTCGGCCACCGCGTCGACCGTCCGGTCGTCCTCCGTCGGCCCGAGCCCCCCGGTGGCAGACGATCGAGGTCGACCTCCGCCCGCAGCCGCACCAGCGCCGTCCGGATCGCCTGCGGATCGTCGGAGACGACCAGCTGCTCCGTCAGCTCGTACCCGAGCTCGAACAGCCGCTCGGCGATGAAGGCGTCGTTGGTGTTGCTGATCTCCCCCCGCAGCACCTCGTCGCCGATCGCCAGCAACGCCGCCCGCTGTGCCACCGCCTTGGAACTAGACATTTGAGCAGTACCCTAGCCGTGCCCGGATGTCCTGTCAACGAAATGTCGGGCGCTTCGGGCGGGACCTAGCGAGCGACGTCGATCTCCGCGGGATGATTGACGGCTTTGGCCGGCGCCGCTACGCTGGATGGTCCCGATGCGTATCCGTTACGCCGCGAAGACCGACGTCGGGATGAAGCGCAACCACAACGAGGATTATTTCTCGTTGATTGAAGACGAGCAGCTTTTCTTGGTGGCCGACGGGATGGGCGGGCACGCCTCGGGCGAGGTCGCCTCGAAGATGGCCGCCGACGTCATGCAGGAGTTCTACGCCCGCACCAAGGACGACGAGGCGACCTGGCCGTACAAGATGGACCGCCACCTGTCGTACGTGGAGAACCGGCTGGTGGTCGGCATCAAGATGGCGAACCAGCGCATCTTCCAGGCCGCCAGCAAGGAAGTGAAGCTGAAGGGGATGGGGACGACCATCGTCAGCGGCCAGGTGGTCGGCGACAAGTTCTACATCGCGCACGTCGGCGACTCGCGCTGCTACCGCGTCCGCGGCGCCGCCATCCAGCAGATGACGCGCGACCATTCGCTGCTCGAGGACTACAAGGACGCCAAGCCCAACATGTCCGAGGACGAGCAGCGCAAGTTCCCGCACAAGAACGTCATCACCCGCGCGCTCGGCATGCGCGAGCACGTGCAGGTCGACGTGCTGGCGCACGACATCCAGGACCGCGACACCTTCCTGCTCTGCTCGGACGGCCTGTCGGGGATGGTCGAGGATCCCAAGCTGCTCGAGCTGGTGAAGAGCGCGCCGATCTGGAGACCGCCGTCGCGGCGATGATCGAGGCGGCCAACGCCGCCGGCGGCACCGACAACATCACGGTGCTCGCGCTCCAGTGCGCGAATTGACCTGACGGGGCGCGCAGGCGGCGGCGGTCGTGACGCCCAAGCCGCACCACGCGCCGGTCGGCGTCAGCCCATGGTCGAGCTCGCTAATCGACTCGTGTCTCGTCGCGCCGCCGGCGGCGGGGACGCGGATGGGAACGCCGTGCGCGAGCTCGTCGCGG
This sequence comes from uncultured Pseudomonadota bacterium, assembly GCA_963819375.1. Taxonomy (GTDB): domain Bacteria; phylum Myxococcota_A; class Polyangia; order Fen-1088; family Fen-1088; genus JADGRB01. The sequence continues at coordinate 291,561 of CAWFVU010000007.1, forward strand.
AACAGCGTCGGGCGGGCGCGGGCGCGGAGCGCGGAAGCGCGCCGGACGCGTCCCGGGACCGTCCGCTCCCCATCTGGCCGAAGCCGCCCGGGCCACCCCGGCTGAGGATCACATCACCTCGCGCTCGAGCTCGGGCGCGCTCTCGTCGAAGGGGATGTCGGCCGCCGCCACCGTCGCCGCCGTCGCCCCCCACCCCCGCCGAACCGTACCTCGACAACGAGCACACCGTAGCCATGCCGAACTACGCGCCGCCCGGGCCGCCCGCGTCCGCCGTCGAGGAGGATCTGCAGCGGCGCGGCCCTCGGGCGAGAACACGGTGCGCCCGCGGATGCCGCTGGCGTCCGTCGATGCGGGCGATGATCGAGCAGGCTGCTGCGCCGGGCCCGGTGAGGTAGCCGAGCGAGACGCGCACGGTGGGGCCCGGCTCCCCGGCGCGGCCGAGCCCGGACGGCGGGACCCAGCGGAACCCGGGCGTCCCGAGAGGTACGATGTATTGCGGACAGTCGAAGCGCGGCGGGACCACCAGCCTGGGCGTGGATGTTCGGCTCCCGGGTGAGCCAGGCGGTGACGACCAGGTTACCGCCGATGTACGGCAGGAGGTCGACGGGCGGAAGGTAGACGAGCGTCGTGGAGAACTGGCCGAAGCTGACGTTCCAGGAGACCGCGGTCGGATCGAGCTGCCCGGGCGCGAGCCGAGGTGCCGGGCCGTCGAGACCGGGAAGACCGGCGTCGGTGTACGAGCGTTCCCGTCGCTGGTGTGGAGCCTGACGCGTAAGCTGAGTCAGATCGGAAACGGCGAGATGAACAGTGACCGTCGGCGGTCAGCGCGCCAAGCTCGAGCCGCTCCGACCGGACGCCGGATGTCCCGCGAGCCGGGACCGTTCGGCGGCGGTTGCCTGGCGGCGACAGCGCGGGGAGCAGAGCCAGGGCGGCGAACGCCGCCGCCGCCAAGCCGCCGAACCCCTGTCGCGACACCTCTCGCGCGCACGCCAGGCGAGCGAGCTTATCACGCCGCTCGGCGGTAGGCCCTCGCCGGTGGAGGATGACGCGACGGGGCCCGACTCGACGGCGGAGAGCATCCCCGACGGACGCCCCTCGGTGACGGGCGGCGGGCCGCCGCCGGGCGGGCGGTTCTTCCAGCGCTTCTCCATCCGGTGGGCGAGCACCAGCAACGGCGGCTGGATGAGGCGCGGGATCAGCGCCAGGATGAGCGCGCCGCCGATGACGACGATGGCCAGCGGCTTCTGCGTGTCGGCGCCGATGCCGTGCGAGAGCGCGGCCGGCGTCAGCCCCAGCATGGCGACGAAGGTCGTCATGAGGACCGGGCGCAGCCAGCGCTCGGCCGCCTCGCGCGCGCCCTCTTCCAGCCCGTGCCCTTCGTTCCAGAGCCGCTGCGCGTAGGTGACCACCAGGAGCGCGTCCTGGATCGAGACGCCGAAGATCGAGATGAACCCCATCGCCGCCGAGATCGAGAAGTTCGTGCGGGTGATGATGAGCGCCAGGATGCCGCCCGTGCAGGCGACGGGGATCCCGGCCAGGACGATCAGCATGTCCTTCCAGTTCTTGACCGACGAGTAGACCAGCATGGCGATCACCAGCAGCGTGAGCGGGATGATGAGCGCCAGGCGGCCGGTCGCCTCGTTGAGCTGGTTGATCTCGCCCGCCCACTCGAGGTGGGTGTCGTAGGGGAGCTTGACCTTCTCCTCGATCTTCTCGCGCGCCTCGTTGATCGTCGAGGCCAGGTCGCGGCCGCGCACGGAGAACTTCACCGGCGCGTAGCGGCGGTTGTCCTCGCGGTAGATGAGCGACGGGCCCTCTTCCTTCACGATCTGCGCGATCTGGCCGAGCGGCACCTGGGCCCCGTCGGGCGTGGCCACCAGGATGTCGCGGATCGCCTTCAAGTCCTTGCGAAACGGGGGCGCCCAGCGGACGGTGAGGTCGAAGCGCTTCTCCCCTTCGTAGACCTGCGTGACGGCCTGGCCGCCGATGGCCGCCTGCACCACCGCCTCGACGTCGCCGACGTTGAGGCCATAGCGGCCGCAGAGCGCGCGGTCGGGGGTGATGCGCACGTCGGGCTGGCCGAGCGAGGGGAAGAGCGCCAGGTCGGCGACCCCCTTGATCGTCGACATGACGTCGACGATCTCGTTGGCCTTCGCCTCGTTGACGTGGAGATCGGGGCCGAACACCTTGACCGTGTTCTCCCCCTTGACCCCCGACATCGCCTCCTCGACGTTGTCCGAGATCATCTGCGAGAAGTTGAAGATGACGCCGGGGAACGCCTCGCCGAGCTCCTTGGAGAGCTCCTCGGTCATCTTCTCCTTGGTCACGCCGCGCGGCCATTCGTTGGCCGGCTGCAGCGGCGCGAACAGCTCGATGTTGTAGAAGCCCGAGACGTCGGTGCCGTCGTCGGGGCGCCCCAGCTGCGAGACGACGCTGGTGATCTCGGGCCGCGCGCGATGCGCGAGATCGCAGGCGCCGTCTTTCGGGCACCCCAGGATCACCGAGCGCATGCGGCCGACGTACTTCGACGACTGCTCGAGCGAGATCGACGTCGGCAGCGTGGCGCGGATCCAGAAGTTCCCCTCTTCCAGCTTGGGCATGAACTCGCGCCCGAGAAAGCCGGCGCTGAGCAGGCTGGCGCCGACGATCGTCGCGCCGATCGCCACCGCCGTCTTCTTGTGGCGGAGCGAGAAATCAAACAGCGGGAGGTAGAACTTCTTCAGCCCGCGCATCAACCAGTTGTCGTGCTCGTGATCGCCGAGAGACCCGATCTTGAGGCCCCGCTCGGCCAGCACCGGCGTCAGCGTCAGCGAGAGGATGATGGCGCCGCCGATGGCGAAGGCGTAGGTGTGCGCCATCGGCGAGAAGATCACCCCCGACACGCCCGACAGCGTGAAGAGCGGAATGAAGGCGACCGCGATGACCAGCGTCGAGGAGAACATCGGCGGGCCGACCTCGCCCGCCGCCAGCAAGATGCGCTCGATGGCGTTGCGCTTGCCGGGCGCGGCCATGTGGCGGAACACGTTCTCCATCACGATGACCGTCGAGTCGACGACGATCCCGAAGTCGACCGCGCCGAGCGAGATCAAGTTGGCCGGCGTCCCGGTGGCGACCATGCCGACGAACGCCGCCATCAGCGCCAGCGGGATGTTGAGCGCGGTGATGAGCGCCGCGCGCCCGTGCCCAAGGAACATCCAGAGCACCACCGCCACCAGCACCATGCCGATGAGCAGGTTCTCGAGCACGGTGTGCGTCGTGAGCTTCACCAGCGTGGCGCGATCGTAGTAAGGCTCGATCGTCATCCCCGGCGGCAGCACGTGGAAGCGGTTCATGTAGGCGACCCGCTCGTGGACCGATTCGAGCGTCTTCAGCGAGTCGCCCCCGTAGCGCATCAGCACCGTCCCCTGCACCACGTCGGGCTCGAGATCCTTGCCGACGATCCCCAGCCGCGGCGCGTGCCCGACCGTCACCTCGGCCACGTCGCGCACGCGGATCGGCGTCCCCTTCTGCGCCGAGAGGACCACGTCGCGAATGTCGGACAGCGAATGAATGATGCCGATCCCGCGCACGTCGTACGACTGCTCGCCGATGCTGAGCCGCTGGCCGCCGACGTTTTGATTCGACGACGCCAGCGCGCTCTCCAGCTGGGTGAGCGTCACCCCGTGCCCCTTCAGTCGATAGGGGTCGACCTCGACGTGGTACTCCTTGGTCTCGCCGCCGAAGCCGACCACGTCGATGACGCCGGGGGCCTGACGGAACTGCCGCTCGAGGATCCAGTCCTGCGCCGTCTTCAGATCGGCCAGCGAGTAGCCCTGGCCGCGCACGACGTAGCGGAAGACCTCGCCGATGGCGCTCCAGGGCGACAGCTGCGGCGTCATCCCCGGCGGCAGGCTGACGAAGCCGAGCCGGTTCAAGACCCGCTGCTGGGCGATGTGGTACTCGGCGTTCCAGGTGAAGTAGCACTTCACGTCCGAGAGGCCGAACAGCGACTGCGAGCGGATGTGGTCGAGATCGAGCATCCCGTTCAGCCCGTTTTCGAGCGGGATGGTCACGTAGCGCTCGACCTCCTCGGCGCTCCAGCCGCTTGGCTGGGTGATGATCTCGATCATCGGCGCCACCGGGTTGGGGTAGGCCTCGATGTCGAGCTGCTGGTAGCAGTAGAGCCCCAGCGCCAGGAGCCCCAGCGCCAGGATCAGCACGAAGGCCGGCATCCGAAGGACGAAGCGGACGAGCCGTGGAATCATCGAAAAAAGTCTCCTGTCACAGCATCCCCGATAACAAAATTGCGCCCGAGGTCACCACGCGTTCGCCCGCCTGGAGGCCGTGGGCGATGGGGACCATGCTGGTCCCCTCGTCGTCGCCGGCCGAGACCAGCCGCCGCACGAAGCGCAGCCGTCCGTCGGGCGTCCGCCCCTGCTCGACGAACACGGTCGTCTGGTCGGAGAGGCGCAGGATGGCGTTGATCGGCACCGCCAGCGCCTCGACCCCGGGCACCGCGATGGTGACGGTGGCGTACATCTCGGGCTTGAGCTGGCGCTTGGGGTTCTCCACCTCGCAACGCACGCGCGCCGTCCGCGAGGTCGGATCGAGCAGATCGGAGATCCAGTCGACCACGCCGGTGAACACCTCCTCGGGATAGGCGACGACCCGGATCGTCACGTTCGCCCCCTTCTTCAAGCGCGCCAGATCCATCTCGAACACGTCGGCGATCACCCAGACGCGATCGAGCTCGCCGATGGTGTAGAGCTCGGCCGCCGTGCCGCCCGAATATTGCCCCTGCACCTCGGCGCCGGGGTTCACGTTGCGGGCGATCACGTCGCCCTCGATCGGCGCGCGCAACACGAACTCCTGCGTGACGGCGTCGGCGCCGCCGCCACGGAAGAGGCGCGCCTTCTGGCGCGCGCGCTCGATCTCCGCCTTGGCCTTGCTGTAGCCGTCCTGGGCCGCCTCGAAGTCCTTCTGCGAGCTGGCGTGCGCCTCGTAGAGCTCCTTTTGGCGCTGGAAGTCGTGCTGGGCGGCGGTGAGCTCCGCCTCGGCCTTGCCGAGATCGGCGAAGGCGTTGCCGACGTCGGGCGACTGGATGGCGACGAGGGGCGCCCCCTTCTTCACCCGCGCGCCCGGGTCGGCCAGGATGCGCGAGACCCGCCCGGTCACCGGCGAGAAGATGTGCGCCACCCGCAGATCGTCGAACGTCACCTTGCCGCTGGTGACGACGTCGTTGCCGACCGCGTGGACGCCGACCGGCTGGACGGAGATGTGGCCATCGGTCAACTGCTGATCGGTGACCCAGACCTCTCCGTTCGGCGGTGGGGCGCCGGCCGGCTCGGGCGAGGCCGTCTTGCAGCCTGCGGTGGCGAGACAAACGAGCGCAAGCCACAGCGTGTTGCAGATCACAACTCGAATGAGGGGCCGCATCACGCCGCCCGACGTATATCTCCGATCAGAAGTTGAATGCCAGTGCGAGACCGACGCGCGTGGCGCCGCGCGCCGCCGCCGCGACGTCGCCGCGGATCGGACGGGGCGTCGCCTGCGCGCTCGCCGACATCTGTGGTGCCATCTGCGACGGCCCTTCGCCATCGAGCGCCACTTGCAGATCGAGCTTGAGCGCGACCGACGGCACGGGCCGGTAGTCGATCCCGCCGCGCACGAAGGCCTGGGAGGGCGACGGCGCCTCGGGCGGCAGCTCTCCCGGCCCGGTGATCGCCGGCGGGTTGTAGTTGTAGGGGGACATCTGGCTTCGGGGATCGACGTTCTCGTAGCCCCCGAACAGCACCAGCTCCTGCGCCGACTCGGGCGCCGCCAGCCGGATGAGATCGTAGCCCGCCTCGACATAGAACCCCCGGCCACGCGAGGGGATCGCGCTCTGCCCGAGCAGCCCGAAGTAGTCGTTCGCCAGGTACGAGTCGATGATCCAGAGGCGGGCGTACTCGGCGCGCAGGTCGAACCCGTGGTTGTGATAGCGGAGATCGCCCTCGGCGATCGCCACCCGCAGGCCGGAGAGCGCGTCGACGCCATGGCTGGCCCCGCCCGTGTAGCCGCCGCCGCCCAGAACCAACCCGGGCGGCAGATCGTAGAGCTCCACCCGGCCGACCAGCGCGGCGTCGTGGATGGCGATCCGGCTGCCGTCGCCGCGCGTCCCCCAGAGCGGCGCCTCCGCCGACAGGCCCGTGCCGTCGAGGCCGCTGACCACGGCCCCTTCGTAGCGGAGCCCGGGGACGACCTGACCGAAGAGCCCGACCCCCAGCTCCCGCCAGACCGACGGCACGATCAGCTGGTCGGTGAGCGGGCGATCGACGGTCAGGTAGCTGGTCGGCTCGGGCGAGAGGTTCCCGAGCCCGATCGGCATGATGAGGAGACCGGCCCGCAGACCGAGCGCGGCGTAGGGCGACGTCTCGACCAGCGCCTGCTGCATCCCGGCCACGGTGCCGTCCTCGACCTGCACGGAGGCGGCGATCCGGACCCAGTCGCTCGGCCGGTGCTCGACCAGGAAGGCGGCCAGCGGGAGCTGGGCGGTGACGTTCGACCCGCCGTCGACGAACAGCTGGACCTGCCCGTACGCGCCGATCTTGGTGCGACGGGTGAACGCATCGAGCTGGGGAGGTGAGGGGCCGAGCGGCGCGGCCGCCGGCGCGGCGGACAGTGGCGTCTCGTGGCTGCCGGCGGCCGACGCGGCTGTCGGCCAGGGGAACGGACCGGTCGCGGGCGGCGCGGGCGCCGCCGGTGCGGGCGTGGGCGCGGCGGGCGCGGCGAATGGCGTGGGGGCGGGCGTGGGCGCGGCGGACGGCGTGGGTGCCGCAGCGGGCGCGGGCGCCGCTGCCGGGTTGGGTGCCCGCGGCGCCGCCGGTGCGGGGATCGGAGGATCGTCGAGATCCTCGACCGGCGCGGCGTGGGCGCCGGCCACGCGGAGCAGCATGCCTACCGCAAGCGCGACCGCGAGCACCGTTCGCGTCGACCCGCGCTGCACGCGACTAGAATACCCCGACGCGCGCCGGCCGTCGTGAAACTGATCGAAGCGCTACGAGCGCCCGCGCCGGCCGGCGGCCTCGGCGGGGCAAGCGCCGCCGGAGATCCCCCGGGCCTTCTCGCACAGGCCGAACAGCTCGTGGCGGTGGCGGAGCACGTTGAAGCCGTTCCGCTTGGCCAGGTTGTCCTGCAGCTGCTCGATCTCGTCGTTCTCGAACTCGATGATGAACCCGCAGGCGTCGCAGATCAGATGGTCGTGGTGGGCGCGTCCCTCCGCCACCTCGTAGAGCGTCTGGCCCGGGCCGAAGTGGCGCGCCTCGGCGATCCCTGCCTCTTCCAGCAGCTTGACGGTGCGGTAGACCGTCGCCAGACCGACGCTCGGGTGCTTGCGGCGCGCTGAGGAGAGGAGATCCTCCAGCGCCACGTGCCCCGACGACCGCAGGAACGCGTCGACGATCGCCTCGCGCTGTTGGGTGGTCTTGAGCCCCTTGCGTTCCAGGTAGGCGCGCCAGTGCCCCTTGGGGTCTGGGTGCGCGCCCGTGCGCACCGCCGTCGGTGTCTTGCTCACGCTTCCACTCATCACGCTTCGTGCTGTCGCCATTTGATCGAGCACCCCATCGACGGTCGTTGCTGGGCGGACGGCGCCCGGCCGCTCACCAGCGCCTCGAGCGCCTCGGCGAGCTCGTGGCGCGTCACCTTGCTCTCGTCCTTCCAGGAGTCGTCGATGCGCCCCCGGTAGGCGAGCCGTCGCAAACCGTCTTTCCCATGGTCATACACGAAGATGTCGGGCGTGCACACCGCGCCGAACGCGCGCGCCACGTCCTGCCCCTCGTCGTAGAGGTAGGGGAAGCCGTACTCCTTGTCGCGCCAGCGAGCGCGGAGCTTGTCGAAGGCGTCGTCCGGATAGCTTTCGGCGTCGTTGGAGCAGACGGCGACCATCTGCACACCCCGACCTTCGAACGCGCGCGCGAGGCGGATGATCCGGTCCTCGACCGCCTTGACGTACGGGCAGTGGTTGCAGATGAACATCACGCAGAGCGCAGGCGAGGCGGCGAAGTCGTCGCGCGCGTAGCTCTTCCCGTCGACGGCGGGCAGCCGGAAGCTCGGGCAGGGGGCGCCCAGCTCGGGCGGCGGCGTCTCGACGGCCATGATGAGGGAAGGATACACCTCCCACGTCCCAGATCGACGACCCAAAACGAGGCCCGACCGCCTGGAACCTCCGGGGCTTTCCGGTTAGAAGAGAGCGCCATGGCGTCAGACGTGAAACCCGACGCGGTCCCCGAGCGCTTCGAGGAGATCCTCACCCGACTGCGCGCGCTGGTCGACCGGCTCGAGGGGGGAAACCTTCCGCTCGAGGAGAGCCTCCGCGCGTTCGAGGACGGAATGGAGCTCTGCCGGCGCGGCACCGCGATCCTCGACGGTGCGGAGAAGAAGGTCGAGATGCTGCTCGGCGGCGCCGGCGCACCCCGGATCACCTCGTTCGATCAGACCTGATGGCGGCCAACCCGATTGAACCATCGGCCTCCTGGGTCGAGGCGCGGCGCGCCGAGCTGTCGGCGCTGCTCGAGGCGCGGATGCGCCCGCCCGGCGACGGCGATCCGGGCCGCCTGGTCGAGGCCATGGGCTACTCCCTGCTGGCCCCCGGCAAGCGGATCCGCCCGCTGCTGGCGATGGCGGCCGCCGAGACGGTCGGGACACTCGACGACGACGTGCGCCTCGCCTGCGCCTCCGTCGAGCTGATTCACTGCTACTCGCTCATCCACGACGACCTGCCGGCGATGGACGACGACGACTTCCGGCGCGGCCGTCCGAGCAACCACAAGGCCTTCGGCGAGTCGACCGCCATCCTGGCCGGCGACGCGCTCCTGACCCTGGCGTTCGACTGGATCGCCGAGGCGGGTGAGCACGCGGCCGAGGCCGGTCGCTACCTCCGCGCCGCGCGCGCGCTCGCCCACGGGGCCGGCGTGCGCGGGATGGTGCGGGGACAAGCGCGGGATCTCGGCGAGTCGCCCCCCACGACGCTCGACGCGCTGGAGGTGCTGCACGGCGAGAAGACCGCCGCGCTGTTCGAGGCCGCGCTGAAGGTCGGCGCGCTCGCCGCCGGCGCGACGCCGGAAGCGGTGGCCGCCCTCGCCCGCTACGGCACCGCCTACGGCATCGCCTTTCAGCACGCCGACGATTGCGACGACGCCGAGCACGGCCAGCACGCCGCCGCGGCCCGCGCACGGCTGCAGGTGCTGATCGACGAGGCCTGCGCCGCGGTCGCACCGTTCGGCCCCGGCGGCGCGCGCCTCGCCGAATTTGCACGCGCGCTTTTGCGCTAGGCGCGGGCGCCTTTGCGCCGGCGGCCGCTTTGCGCGCATCCCGCGCGCATCCCGCGCGCATCCCGATCGGCAGGAGAGCGCCCCCTGGACTTCGCCGCGGTTGTGATACCATCGTTGTAGGGGGATGGCGTCCGACGAGCGCACGCAGATCTTCGAGCCGCAGGCATCTCCGACGGGCGGCGTTAAGCGGGACCGCGCCTATTTGGTGGTCCTGGCCGGGGCCAGCGTCGGGGAGATGTACAAGGTCGACGGCGACAAGACCATCATTGGCCGCGGCCAAAAGGCGCAGGTGCGGCTGCTCGACGACGGGATCTCGCGCGAGCACGCGCAGGTGGTGGTCGAGGCGAACAGGATCTTCCTCGAGGATCTCGGGTCGACCAACGGCACCTTCTGCAACGGCCTCAAGGTCGATCGGCGGGAGCTCTGCGACGGCGACAAGATCCTGGTCGGCTCGACGACGATCCTCAAGTTCACCTACCACGACAACCTGGACGAGATCTTCCAGAAGCAGATGTACGAATCGGCCCTGCGCGACGGGCTGACCAAGGCGTTCAACAAGAAGTACTTCACCGACCGGCTGGAGAGCGAGCTGACCTTCGCGCTGCGCCACCAGTCGCCGCTGGTGCTGGTGATGTTCGACATCGACCACTTCAAGAAGGTGAACGACACCCACGGCCACCAGGCGGGCGACCTGGTGCTCTCGGAGCTCTCCACGCTGCTCACCGGCGCGCTGCGCGCCGAGGACGTCTTTGCCCGCTACGGCGGCGAGGAGTTCGCGGTCATCTGCCGCGGCACCGACCTCACGCAGGCGCAGATCGTCGGCGAGCGGATGCGCAAGGCGGTGGAGAAGCACCGCTTCACGTTCGAGGGGACGCACATCCCGGTCACCATCAGCGTCGGCATCGCCGCCCTGCCCGACCCGGCGGTCAAGGACGCCACCGACCTGGTCTCCCGCGCCGACAAGGCCCTCTATCAGTCGAAGCACGGCGGCCGCAACCGCGTCACCATCCACCAGGCTTGAGGCCGGTGGTCTTCCCGGCTCGAGCGAGAAAGTCTGCCGCGCCGCGGCCCGGCCGGGGGAGCCTGCCGATGGTCGCGATCGGCCGCGGCGTCCAGATGAGCTGCGAGGAGGTCGACGACGACCACGCGCTCATGAGGTTCGTCTGCCCTGCGCCAATCGCCGCCCCGGCGCCGCGCAAGCGCCGAACGGCGCGCGCGGCGCGAGAAACCTGACCTTCTTTTTTGCAGGTGGCGCAGGTGGTTCGTAGTCTGTTGGTGTGCCCAACGCTCGCCGCTCGCCGATCGCGGCGACGCTCTCGCTCGTCCTCATCGTCGCCTTCGTTCACCTGACCTTCGTGCACGCGCCGTTCGCGCAGCCGGTCGGCGACGACGATGACGCTCCCGCGGGCGCGCCCACCGCGCACGCCGGCCAGCCGGTCCCGTTCGACCGCGAATGGCTGGAGCCGTTCTTCCAACATGGCGCGGCCAAGGCGGCCGCCGAGAGCTTCCGTGGCGACGACTGGAGCGCCGCCGAGGCGGGGTTCACCCGCGCGCTGAAGTCGCTCCCGCGCGGCGGCGACGAACACTCGGCGGCGACCTACCTCCTGGCGCTGGCGCGCGCCAACCAGTCGAACTGGGCAGACGCCGGGAGGCTGTTCGAGCAGCTCTACGACAGCTATCCGAAGCTGGCGCCCTACCACGCCTACAACGCCGCCCGCTGCCGGCTGCGGCGCAGCGACTACGCGGGGGCGATCGAGTGGGCCGGCAAGGTGGCGAAGGGGAGCGTCCCCGAGGCCGAGGCCGATCTCGATTCGCATCGACGCGCTCCGCTCGCTCAACCGCTGGGACGAGGCGCTGGCCGCGCTCGAGAGCCACCTCGGGCGGTTCCCCGGTGGGCTGCGCCACGCCGAGGTCCTCTACAAGAAGGCCGAGGCGACCGAGCGGGCGCACGCCGGCAAGGACGGGCAAGAGGTCATCAATCTCTACCGGCGCGTCTGGGCGGAAGCGCCGCTCGAAGCCTGGGGCGAGCGCGCCGGCGATCGGCTCGAGCAGCTGGCGGGCGGTCTCCCCGCGCCCGAGGCGGCGGTGGTCCGCACGCGCAGCGCGGCCGAGCTGGTCACGCGCGGGATGATCTACTTCGACCACAACCGCAACCAGGAGTCGGAGGCGGCCTTCGCGGCGGCCCTCGCGGCGCCCGGCTTGAATGGCGACCTCGGGTGCAAGGCGCGCTTCTACCGCGCGCAGTCGGTCTGGAAGGCGCGGCAGCGCCCGCGCGCGGCGCCGCTCTTCGACGAGGCGGACGGCAGCTGCGCCAAGGCCGGCAACCGGGATCTGCACGCCAAGGCGCTCTATCAGGGGGCGCGGGCGTACGCCTCGGCCGGGAACCGCGACGCGGCGATGGCGCGTTACACGCGGATCGAAGCCGAGCACGCCGACCACAGCTACGCCGACGACGCGCGCGTGCGGATGGCGGAGCTGGCCAGCGACAACGGGGACGAGGCGGGCGCCGCCAAGATCTTGGCCGAGGTGCCGACCCGCTACCCGCAGGGCGATCTCCTGAACGAGGCGCTCTGGCGGCTGGCGTTTGCGGCCTGGCGCGGCGGCCGCCTCGACGAGGCGGCGCACTGGCTGGACGAGAACCTGCGCCTCGTCCCGCACGAGGAGATTCTGGTACGCCGAAGGGCGCGTCCAGTACTGGAAGGGGCGCGTGCTCGAGAAGCAGGGGCACGACGACGAGGCGCGCGCCTCCTACGAGCGGGCGGTGCGCGAGTATCCGCTGTCGGTCTACGCGCTCTTGGCGCTGGCGCGGCTCAAGTCGTCGGACCACCACGCCGAGGAGGCGCTGGTCACGTCGCTGCGCAAGGGCCTCCACGAGGTGCCGGCCTGGTCGTTCCCGCCCCGCGCGCTCTACGGCGATCCCGGCTTCCTGCGCGCGGTCGAGCTCGGGCGCATGGGCCAGGGCTCGGACGCCCGGCGCGAGCTCTCCAGGCTGGGGCTGGCGACGTCGGCCGACAAGCACGCGCCGGCGGCGGTCGCCGCGGCCGCCCGGGCCGAGGGGGAGGACCTCCTCTGGATCACCGCCACGCTGCTCGATCGCGGCGGCCTCTGGAGCGCCTCGCACTCGCTCCCGCGCTACGGCGTCACGTCGTACCGCCTCGCCTACCCGCAGGGGCTCGGCGTCGCGAAGTGGAAGCTCGCCTACCCGCGGGCCTTCCCGGCGCTGGTCGCCAAGAACACCAAGGCCAACAACCTCCCCGAGGCGCTGGAGCTGGCGATCATGCGCGAGGAGAGCGCCTTTTCACCGAAGACCGAGTCGTTCGCCAACGCCATCGGCCTCACGCAGATGCTGGTGAAGACGGCCAAGCGCTTCTCCGACGGCGCGCCCGTCACGCGCGAGGTGCTGCTCGACCCGGCCAAGAACGTCGAGCTGGGGGCGCGTTTTCTCGGCTTTCTCTGGAAGCACTTCGACGGCACGGCGCCGCTGACGATCTCCGGTTACAACGCGGGCGAGGCGGCGGTCGACCACTGGCTCGCCGAGCGCGGCGAGCTCGACATGGACGAGTTCATGGAGACGATCCCCTACGACGAGACCCGCAACTACACCAAGCGGGTGCTCGCCTCGTACTTCGCCTACTCGTGGCTCTACGGATCGAAGCCGGTCCCCACGGTCCCGCTGCGGGCCCGGGCCGAGACCAAGCACGGCGACCGCGACCACGTCGAGCACGCCCGCGCCGAAGCGTCGCACGCGGGACATTTTACTCGGGAACCCTAAGAGGGTTCCCGCACCCTCCCGCGACGGACTCCGCTCGGCGAAGCCGAGCTCCGTCCACGCGATCGGCTACTTCTTCTTTTTGCGCCGGAAGAAGCCGCCCTTTTCGGGGCTGACGCGCTGGCCGCCGGCCGCCGCGTAGGCGCGCAGGTGGGTGTCCTCCTCGGCGCTGAGCGCGCTCGGGACCACCAGCTTGAGGTGGACGATGACGTCCCCTTTGCCGCGGGCGCCGAGGCGAGGCATGCCGTGCCCCGTGAGCGGGAGGGTCTCGCCCGGCTGCGTCCCCGGCGCGATCTCGACCTCCGCGTCGCCCTCCAGCGTCGGCACCATGATGACGTCGCCGAGCGCCAGCTGCGGGAAGGTGACCTCGACCTCGGTGTGCAGGTCAGCGCCGTCGCGCTCGAAGCGCTCGTCGTCCTCGACGCGCAGAACGACATAGAGGTTCCCCGCCTGGCCCCCCCGCGGCGCCGCCTCGCCCCGCCCCATGAGGCGTAAGGTCGAGCCGTTCTCGACGCCCGCCGGGATCGTGATTTGCAGCGCGTCCTCCTGCTGATCGACGCCGCTGCCTTCGCACTGCGCGCAGGGCTTGCGGACGACGCGCCCCTCGCCGCGGCAGACCGGGCAGGTCGAGGAGATCATCAGGAACCCTTGCGAGTGCATCACCTGGCCGCGGCCGCCGCAGTGCTGGCAGGCCTCGGGCTGCGTCCCCGGCGCGGCGCCGCTGCCGCCGCAGGTGGCGCAGGTCGTGTTGCGCAGGATGGCGATCTCCTTGGTCACGCCCGCCGCCGCCTCGAGCAGCGTGATGGAGACGCGCGTCTCGATGTCGCCACCGCGCGCCGGCCCGCGGCGGCCGGCGCCCGCGGCGCCGCCGAAGATGTCGCCGAAGATGTCCGAGAAGGCCGAGAAGATGTCGCCCACGTCGCGGAACCCGGCGCCGCCGCCGAAGTTCATCCCGGGGCCGGCGTGGCCGAACCGGTCATACTGCGCGCGCTTGTTCGGATCGGAGAGGACCTGGTAGGCCTCCGACGCCTCCTTGAAGCCGTGCTCAGCCTCGGCGTTGCCGGGGTTGCGGTCGGGGTGCAGCTCCATCGCCATGCGGCGATAGGCGCGCTTGAGCTCAGCGGCGTCGACGTTTCGTTCGACGCTCAGCACTTCGTAGTAATCCCGTTTCTCGGACACGAATGACCTTTGAAAAGATGTTGTAAGAGAGCGACACCGGCGGTGTCAATCCGCCCGGGCCGCTCGGTGGTGTCGCGGTGTTATCTTGAAGGCCATGAAGCATAGCCCGGGATTCCTCGCGCTGGTGAACGACGCGAAGACACGCGTAAAGGAGTGCGACATCGGGGCGGTGAAGGCCCGGCTCGACCGCGGGGAGCGGTTCCACTTCATCGACGTCCGGGAGGACGGCGAGTTCGCGGTCGACCGGGCGCGCGGCGCCCGGCACCTCGGCCGCGGCGTGCTCGAGCGCGACGTCGAGACGTCGATCCCCGACCACGCCGCGCCGATCGTCCTCTACTGTGGCGGCGGCTTCCGCTCGGCACTGGCCGCCGACAACCTGCAGAAGATGGGCTACACCAACGTCATCTCCATGGACGGCGGCATGCGCGCCTGGCGCGAAGCCGGATACCCGCTTGAGTCCGGTCAAGAGCACACCAAGGGCTGAGGCACGCCCTCCATCGCTGGCGGTCGTCCGCCAGGCGATCGTCGACTGTGAGGACTGCCCGCGGCTGCGCCGGTACTGCGAGAAGGTCGCGCGCGAAAAGAAGGCCGCGCACCGCGACGACATTTACTGGGGGCGCCCCGTGCCGGGGTTCGGCGATCCGGACGCGCGCCTCTTGCTCGTCGGGCTGGCGCCGGCCGCGCACGGCGCGAACCGAACCGGGCGCGTCTTCACCGGCGACGGCTCGGGCGACTTTCTGGCGGCGGCCCTGGCCGCGACGGGGTTCGCCAACATCGCCACCTCGCAGCGCGCCGACGACGGGCTCGCGCTGCGCGACGCCTACGTCCTGTCGGCGGTCCGCTGCGCGCCGCCCGACAACAAGCCGACCCCCGGCGAGATCGTGCAGTGCCGCCGGCACCTGACGGCCGAGATCGCCGCCCTGCCCCGCCTGCGCGTGGTGATCGCGCTCGGCAAGATTGGCCACGACGCATACCTCGCCTACCTGGCGGCAGCCCACGGCGTGCGCCCGCGCCCGCGCCCCGCCTTCGGGCACGGCAGCGAGGCGAATCTCGGCGACGGGCTCCCTCTGCTGCTCGGCTGCTACCACCCGAGCCGCCAGAACACCAACACCGGCAAACTGACCGCGCCGATGATGCGGGCGGTTTTCGAGCGCGCGCGTGGCATCATCGGGGCCCAAGATGTCGACCAAGACGCCTGAGCACTTCCCCGACGATCCCGGCCCCTGGAAGGTCCTCTCCCGCGAGTACCTGGCGAAGAAGCTCTGGTACACGGTGCGCGTCGATCGGGTCGAGATGCCGAACGGCACCATCATCCCCGAGTACTGGATCAACGAGTATCCCCCCTGGGTGAACGTCGTCGCGCTGACCGACCGCGACGAGGTGGTGCTGATCCGGCAGTACCGCCACGGCATCGGCGCCGTCCACTACGAGCTCCCCGCCGGCACCACCGATCCCGAGGACAAGTCGCTCGAGGAGGCCGCGCGCCGCGAGCTGCGCGAGGAGACCGGTTACAGCGGCGGGCGCTGGTCGCTGCTGACGACGCTGTCGGCGAACCCCGCGCTGCAGAACAACCTCACCTACACGTTTCTCGCCGAGGGGGTGACGGCGGGCGCCGCGGCGCCCGAGGAGAGCGAGGAGATCACCGTGCACCTGACCCCGCTCGACAAAGTCGAGGCGCTGATCGAAGGGGGCGGGTTCGTGCAGGCCTTGCACGCGGCGCCGCTGCTCCAGCTGCTCTTGCGCCGCGCGCGCGCAGCGCGACAAGAAGGCGGGCTGACATGCCGATGCCCGATGAAATAGTGGGTCTCCTGCGCTCGACGATCACGTTCAAGTGGGACGACGGCCACGAGACGCGCTACCGCGCGCGCGATCTGCGCCTCGCCTGCCGCTGCGCCGGCTGCATCGAGGAGACCTCGGGACGCGCGCTGCTCGAGCCGGCGACGGTCCCGCCCCAGGTCCAGGCCAAGCAGATCGAGATGATCGGCCAGTACGCGATCCTCATCCAGTGGAGCGACGGCCACTCGACCGGCATCTACAACTTCCGCGAGCTGCGCGCGAACTGCCCGTGCGAGACATGCGTGCAGGCCCGGACCGCGGGCTCCGCCACGGGCCGTTAGGCCTGCCTGCACCCCTGGCTCGCCGTACCTGCTCACGCTGCGTTTCTCCTGTATTAGACAGACCGCCAAAGAGCGGCCCGGCGCACACCAGAGACAATACCGAAGCGCCTACGCTGGAGTACGAACTGCCCGTTGCGCCTCTCCCCTGCTTGCCGAAAAGTTTAGGCAGCGAGAAACTGCGGGTTAATACAAAGTTGGACGGACTGGTGGAGCGTAGCGCGTGATCAAGGAGGGTAGCTGGGGGCAGTACACGGTGGCCCTACGGCCGTGCACCGCGCGGGTCCTGTCGACTTTCTTGCCCGCAAGCGGGCTGACCGTCTGGATTCGAGGTTATCGGCCTGAGCCGGTAATTCGCTGGTGGAAGGTCGATCTTCCGCTTTCGCCAAAGAGTGGGCTGCTGCGAGTCGATGCTCGCGACCTGGCATTCGACCTCCAATTCTCAGTTGAGAGTTTCCCGACAGCGCTTCCCAGCCTCGAAGGGAACGGACTGGATCTCTACCTGCTGGACCGGCCGGTCCCTGACACGCTGACGCTCGATAACGTGGGCGGCGAAGCGCGATATCGAGTCCTCAGAGCAAACGGGCTCGTCGGCCACTTCGACCTGCCTCATGCGGGGGACGTCGCCGTTCTCAGTTCACCCTCGCGTCAGATTCTATCGACTTGGCTCGATGGCGCGCTCGAGGGATGGGTCCTTTGACAAGCGCCGCCGTCCAACTGCGCGTTGCAGCGGACGGGGCTGCGCGCCGCCGCTGAACGCGAGATCGTTATCCGGACAAAGGGGACCGCATCCGGACACGACAGGGTGCGAACGTGATGTCCGGAAGTGCTCCCTACGATGGAAGTCCCTACCAGCACGAGAGGCGACGTCAGAAACCGCTCCGATTTTCGGGGCGCGAATCGAACACTGCTCGTCCAAGAGGGACTTTGCCCGAGAACTTGAGTCTGACAGCGATGTCGCGTTTCTTGGTTGCCGTTCGCAGCCGCCGGACGAATGGTGCGAGCTTGCCGCGACTGAGCGGGCATACGACTTGCTTGTCTCGCCCTTAGGAGGCCGCCGTGGACCACTCCTCGCTCGTCGCGCTTTTTCGTCGCATCGTCCTCGCGGGACCGCCGCTTCTGCTGGGTGTCGGGTTCAACGTCGGATGTACGGAATTCAACCCGTGCCCAAATCACCCTGCGGACGTGGCGAAAACGGTCGCTATCAACCAAATGGACGCGGGCTCGGGTGACGGCAGCATTGACGATCTCATCGCGCGCTGCCAGGCGTCTTCATCTGACTGCACGCCGCTCTGCGCACAGGTCCTCGCGGCTTATACGGCTTCTTATGGAGAGCCGTTCAAGTCGTGCGACCTCATCACGGTCGATGGCGGGCTCGCGGTCCGTGGCGTCTACAACTACGTCTGCGGAGGCGGGAGATGCCCCGAAGGATTGGCCCCTCCGGCGTCGGGCGTCTCAGGGGAAACACTCGGCGATTGGCTGGCGGCAAACGCGCACCTGGAAGCCGCGTCCATTGATGCGTTCGAGATTCTCGCCGCCGAGCTCGGCGTGCATCGCGCGCCTCCCGCATTGATTCAGTACGCCCGCGCTGCGACCGCTGACGAACGTCGCCATGCCGACGCGATTGGCTGCCTCGCGGTCACCCGGGGAGCGGTGCCGCCGGCCGTGTGCGTGAAGCGGGGTCCGGTCCGCGACATCGAGGCGGTCGCGAGAGAGAACGCGGTCGAGGGCTGTGTGCGCGAGACCTACGCGGCGCTCCTCGCGTGTCGCCAAGCGCGCGCGGCGACCGATCCCGCGATCCGGTCCGCGATGGCCGGCATCGCGCGCGACGAGACCCGACATGCCGCGCTCGCTTGGGCGGTCGACGGCTGGTCGCAGACGTTGCTCGCTCCCGCAGCCCGTCGCCGCGTCCGCGAAGCGCGGCGCGAGGCGATCGAAGGACTCACGAATTTACCGCTGGCTCGATTGTCGCGCGCCGACCGCGTGCAGGCCGGGCTGCCCGGCGAGGACGATGCGGCGCGCATGGCCGGCGAGCTCGCCGCGGCCCTGATTTGAATGCGCGGAGTTCGATCAAGTCTGCGGGACGCTGATCGACCTGGCTTGGGAACGACAAGAGCGCGAACGAAGCCGGATAACCAGAGGTTGAAGACGGACGGGGCGCTTGCGCGCCCCGCCGCTTAACGGCAATGTCGTTGGACGGACAAGGCGCATGCCCTCGAGTGTAGTTGTCCTACTCGCGGTTTTCATGATCGCAGGGAACGTTGGGGTCGTTATCCTGCGACACTTCGTCCGTGATCAGGGCTTCGAGGTCAGTTGGTTGAATCGGAGTCTTGCACCCGAGCGGAACGCATTGACCCGAAAGGTGGGTGTCGTTCAAACGCCGCCGTGGTCGGACCATGCTTCGAGGTTCAGCGACGCGCGTTCGCGTCGAACGGTACTCCGAGCCTCCGGATCCGGTGGAATGGCACGAATAGGGTTCTCGGCCTTCTGCCGGCTGAAGACGAGATCGCGCCGAGGTGCCTTAAGAGCGAGGTGACATTCGAACGTGATGTGATCGGCACCTTCACCGTCTGCCCTCTCAGTCACGAGAAAGCGGGCTCGATGCAGATGGTTTGCGTCGAGGAGGTCAGGGATGGGGTAGTCCGAGCGAGCGCGAAGAAAGCGCCGGAGCGAAAGCTCGCAGACTGTCGTCTGTAGGTTGGAGGGGTGGCTGCCGAACCAGCCCTTGCAGTCGGACAGGGCCGCCGCACGAGGGTTCGATCTCGCGTCGAGACAAAGGCGTCACCCGCTTTGGTACGACTCCAAGATGTACTGGTTTGACGACGAAAACGCGCCCACGCTACGGTGAGACCGGATGAGATTCGTGAAGACGTTGTCTGTGGGTGTCTGCTTGGTGGTGGTCGGGGCATGCGGAGGTAGCTCGCCTTCGGGCGGCAGTGGAGGGGTGGGCGCCGCAGGTGCCGGGGCAACCGGCGGCAACGCTGGCGCGGCTGGAGCCACCGCGGGTGGGGGAGCGGCGGGCTCCGGCGCGGGAGCTGGAGGTGCGGCAGGCTCTGGCGGCTTGGCCGGTGCGGGAGGACCCGGTGGTGCGGGCGGCAAGGGCGGTGCTGGCGGCGCGGCGGGGAGCGTGGGAGCCGCCGGGATCGGAGGGGCCGGGGCCTGCGACGACGTCGCGGCTCAGTTCCTGCCAGCGGGCACCAATCCCAACGGCGTCTGGACTTACGGCTGGATGATTCCCAACGGGATCACGACGCCGTTCACGCCGTACACGCTTTACTCAAGTAACGGCTTCTCGGACCTGTCGGGATCCGCGGGTTTGCTGTTCTGGTACTCCACCTTGTCTAGCCCGACCGCCGAGGCTGCGCTGGTGGGGTACAACCCAACCACATCTGAAAATCACTACGGCGGCACCGTCACCTTCGAGTCGGGTCAAGTCGTGCTTCGTCCGGGATCGGCGGGCCAAGTGTCGGTGGTCCGCTGGACTGCAGCCCAGTCGGGTCATTACGACGTCGCGGTGACCTTCACGGGCCTCTCGGGCTACGGCGGTTCGCCGGTGACAACCACCGATGTTCACCTTCTGATAAACAGCGCATTCAGTCAGGGTGAGAGCAATGGCTGGATAAACGTCGAGGGTTATGGAAACACGTCGACTCTCGGGGCCACCGGCTTCCCATTCTCCGTCGGAGACACCGTTGACTTTACCGTGGGGGACGGCAACAACTCGAACGAGAACGACAGCACCGGTCTCAGTGTCCAGATCTGTCGGCTGTAACGCGTGGGCTGCGCTCGGACCTGGTCGCGGACGGGGTGCGAAGCGGGCCGTAGGCCGCCCTACGGCGAGAGCAGCCCGGCGATCGTGCCGGTGAGGAACGTCGCCAGCGAGCCGGCGACGATCGATCGGATCCCGAGGCGCGCCAGATCCTTGCGCCGCTCGGGCACCATGCCGCCGAGGCCGCCGAGAACGATCGCCAGCGAGCCGAAGTTGGCGAAGCCGCAGAGCGCGAAGCTGGCGATGCGCAGGCTCTTCGCCGACAGCAGCGCCGGGTGGCTGGTCATCATCTGGTAGGCGATGAACTCGTTCAGCACCGTCTTCGTACCGAGGAGCTGGCCGACGAACGGCGCCTCGCTCCAGGGGACGCCCATCACCCAGGCGAGCGGCGTCAGCGGCGCGCCGAGGAGGCGCCCCAGCGACCAGCCGGGGTGACCGACGAGGCCGCCCAGCCAGCTCACACCGTGATCGCACATGCTGACCAGCGCCACGAAGGCGATCAGCATGCCGCCGACGTTGAGCGCCAGCTGCAGCCCCTCGCCCGCCCCGCGCGCCGCCGCGTCGACGATGTTGACGTCGAGCCGCGGGACCGAGACGCGCGCGGCGTCCGAGGTCTCGGGAACGCCCGTCTCGGGGATCATGATCTTCGCGAACATCACGGCCGCCGGCGCGCTCATGAACGACGCCGTGATGAGGTAGCCGGCGTCGACGCCCATCGCCACGTAGGCGAGCAGCACGCTCCCCGAGATGGTCGCCATGCCGGCGCACATCACCGCGAAGAGCTCGCTCTCGGTCATGCGCGCGACGTAGGGGCGGACCAAGAGCGGCGCCTCGGTCATCCCCAGGAAGATGTCGCCCACCGTCGAGAGCGCCTCGGCGCCCGAGATGTGCATCGACTTCGAGAGGCCCCGGGCCAAGAGCGCCACGATCCGCTGCATGATCCCGAGGTGGTAGCCGACCGCCATCAGGCTGGCGACGAAGATGATGATCGGCAGGACCTTGATCGCCAGCACGAAGCCCACCATCGCGGGCCGGAAGCCGGCGCTCCCACCGGGCATGGGCGTCTGAACGACGGTCGCCGCCGGCCAGTCGCCGAACACGAAGCGGATCCCGGCGTCGGCGAAGCCCACGAAGGCGTCGGCCAGATCGTTGAGGAAGGTGAACAGGCGGACGCCGGCGCGCGTCCGCAGCGCGAACAGCGCCATCGCGAACTGCAGCCCCAGCCCCCAGCCGAGGATCCGCCCGTTGACCGCGCGGCGCCGATCGGTCGACAGCGCGAAGGCGATCCCCAGCAGCACGACGATGCCGACCACGCCCATCAGTCGAGCTCCAGCGGTGGGCGCGCGAAACGCGTGCGCAGGCGGTTGATGCCGCGGAGCAGCGCCGGGATCCGGACGAAGCGGCGCTCGAGCCGGCGCTTGCCCGGGAAGCTGAGCAGCGTGAGGCCGATGAGCGCGGTGAGCAGCCCCTGCCCCGGCACGCCCGGGAGCGCCATGATGAGGCCGAGCACCACCAGCACGGCGCCCGCCAGGTTCTTCCCCACGATGGCGAGCGCCCGGATGACGACGTGCCGGTGTCGGCCGACCTCGGTCGGACCTTCCCCCTTGAACCGATCCGCGGGCCAGGCGACGACGACCGCCGTCGCCAGCGCGAGCGTGAGCACGGCGGCGCCGACGGAGATCGCCAGGCCCCACCAGAGCCCTCCCCGCTTCAGGAAGTGCACCACCCGGTCGAACAGATGCTTCGCGGTTTCCACTACGGCCGAGCTGTCACTTTTCCACGACGGGCGCGCAGGTGCCAGCGCTCGTGAGGTTCGTCCGTTGACGCGACCGCCGGGGGCGGCGAAAATCGAGCCGGGGGAAAAGTTTGCTTAACCCAAGGAGCCTCTCATGATCGTGCTTGGCAAGGTTCGTCTCGGAGCATTCACGCTGGCCGCCCTGTCGGTCGTTCTGTCGGCGCCGTCCCGCGTCGCGCGCGCGCAGGAGACGCCCCCACCGGCCGGCAACGACGCCCCCTCCGTCGCGGCCGGGTCAGCCGCCGGCAACGACGCGCCGCCCGCGCAGCCGGCCTCCCCGCCGCCCGGCCAAGCCTATCCCCCGGGATACGCGCCCCCTCCGGGCTATGCGCCACCCGGTTATGCGCCGGGTTACCCGCCCCCGCGCTACGCGCCGCCCGTCCCGGTGGAGCCGGCCCACACCGGCACCTACGTGCATCTCCATCTCGGCGGCGGCTTCACCTCGATCTCCCGCTCCGACGGATACGGCGGCACGATCAAGCTCTCCGGCGGCGGCCCTGCGTTCTCCGTCGCGGTGGGCGGCGCGCCGGTGCCGAACCTCGCGATCTTCGGCAGCCTCTTCTTCACCGGCGTCTCGCAGCCGACGGTCTCGAGCGGCGGCATCAGCGTCCAGGCCACCGGGGACCTGGTGGTCGCGGGGTTCGGAGCGGGTGTCGTGTATTACTTCATGCCCGCCAACGTCTACGTCTCCGCGGCGGTGGCGACGATGAGCTTCCAGGCCAGCGACTCGAACGGCAAGACCACGTACACGTCGGACTACGGAGTCGGATTCGAAGGGATGGTCGGGAAGGAATTTTGGGTCTCCGAGCACTGGGGACTCGGCGGAGCCCTGGAGTTCGTCGCGGCCACGGCGATGAAAGACCACGACGACCCCAGCATCAGCTGGTCCGCCGGAGCGTTCAACGTGCTCTTCACGGCAACCTACTTCTGAGCGCAGCTAGAGGACGCGGCGAAACAACCCGGACGTCCGGTTCGGGACCCGGCCGTCGCTTTTTTTTTGCTAGGCTCGAGCATCATCGAGCTTGAGATCGTCGAGAGCGTCACCGCCGTCGCGGCCAGCGAGTGGGATTGCCTGGCGGGCGACGACGATCCGTTTCTCGAGCATGCGTTCCTGTCGGCCCTGGAGGCCTCGGGCAGCGTCGGCGAGGCCGCCGGCTGCGTGCCGCGGATCGTGCTCGCCCGCGACGGCGGTCGATTGCTCGGCGCGGTGCCGCTCTATCTGAAGACCAACAGCTACGGCGAGTTCATCTTCGACTGGGCCTGGGCGAACGCCGCGCATCGCTCGGGGGTCCGCTACTACCCCAAGCTGGTGGCGGCCATCCCCTTCACGCCGGCCACCGGCCGGCGCCTGCCGCTCTGCGACGCGCCGGACGTCGACGCGCCGGCGGTCGTCGCGGCGCTGCTCCGGGGCGTGCGCGAGGTCGCCGAGGAGGAGCAGGCCTCGTCGATCCACTTTCTCTTCTGCACCGACGCCGAGAAAGAGGTGCTGGCCGCGCGCGGCTACTTCCCGCGCCTCAGCATGCAGTTCCACTGGCACAACCGCCCGGGGCGCCCGTTCGAGAGCTTCGAGGATTACCTGTCGACCTTTCGCTCGCAGAACCGCAAGCAGGTGCGCAAGGAGCGCCGGGTGGCGGCGGAGCACGGGCTCACCTTTCGGACCGCCACGGGCGCGGAGCTCGAGACGCGCGACTGGGCGGCGCTGCGCGCGTTTTACGTCGAGAACGTCGACCGCCACGGCGGCCACGCCTATCTGAGCGCCGCGTTCTTCGAGATCGCGCGCGAGACGCTGGGGGATCGATTGGTCGCCACGCTGGCCTATCAGGGGAAAAAGCCGGTCGCCGGGACGATCAACTTCGAGAAGGGGGCGCACCTCTACGGCCGCTACTGGGGCTGCCTGGCCGACTTCCAGATGCTCCACTTCGAGCTCTGCTACTACCAGCTGATCGAGCGCGCCATCGCCAAACGCCAGACGCTGTTCGAGGCGGGCGCGCAGGGGGAGCACAAGCTCAAACGGGGCCTGGCCCCGGCGTTCACCCACAGCGCCCACTGGATCCGCCACCCGGGGCTCTCCGAGGCCATCGGCTCGTTTGTCGTGCGGGAGGCGGAGGGGGTGGCGGCCGAGGTGGTGGAGTACGCGGCGCACTCCCCGTTCCGCGCCAGCGACGGCGAGCCCGAGCCTGAATGATCGAGGTCTTCTATTTTTTCCTCTTCCAGGTGGCGGCGATCGGGATGGCGTTCATGCCGGCGCACCTGCGGGCGCTGGGCCTCACCGGCGCGCAGATCTCGACGGCGATGGCGGTCTCCCCGCTGCTCGCGCTGACGGTGCCGCTCGGATGGGCCTGGCTGGCCGACCGAACGCAGCGGCACGATCGCGTCCTGCAGCTCATCTCCTTCGGCGCGTTCGTGGGGTTCACGCCGCTCGCCTGGGCGCACGGTCGGGCGGCGCAGAGCTTCGCGCTGATCCTGCTCGGCTACCTCGCCTACGCGACCTTCTACGTCGGGATGGGCGGCATGGCCGACGCGCTGGCGGTCGCGCGCGTGCGCGCCGGGGCGATCTACGGCCGGATCCGCCTCTGGGGCTCCGTCGGCTACGTCCTCGCGGTGGTCACCGTCGGTGCGCTCCTCGGCCCTTACCTGCTGCGGTTGCGCGGCCCGCTGGTGCCGTGCGCGATCTGGGCGGCACTGGCGGCCGCCTTCGTTGCCTCGCTCAGCCTCGGCGGGACCGGCGAGCCGACCACCCGCCCGCGGGTCGCCGACATTCGCACGCTGCTGGCCGAGCCGGGGCTGCGCCTGCTCCTGCTGGCGGGCGCCCTGCACTGGGCCTGCATGTCCCCCTACAACGTCTTCTTCGGCGTCTACCTGCGCGATCTCGGGCTCGAGCCCCTCTGGTGGGGCGTCGCCTACGCGATCGGCGTGACCGCCGAGATGCTCGTGCTGCTCCATTTCCATCGCATGCACGCCCGATTCAGCCTCGACGCGCTGCTGGCCGCCGCCTTCATCGCCAGCGGGCTCCGCTGGGTGGGAAACGCGGTGCTGCGCGCGCCGGCCGCGCTCATCGCCCTGCAGGCGCTGCACGGGATGACGTTCGGAATGTTCTGGAGCGCCGCGATCGCGCTGGTGGCCGCCACCGTTCCCGCCAAGCTGCGCGCCACCGGCCAGGCGCTCCTGGTCATGGCGATCAACCTGGGCGGCGCCGTCGGCAACCTGGCCGTCGGGCGCCTCTACGACAGCGCCGGGCCCAGCACGCTGTTCGCGCTCGCCGCGGTTGGCGAGCTCTTGCCGCTGGCGGTCGTGCTCTACGCGCGACGCCGCGGCATCACGCACTTCGCCCGCACGACGGCCTGAACCACAATAGGCGGCCCCTCAGGCTGCCGCGCCGAAGTCGAACGTCACCTTGTCGTCGGCGACGTCGACGCGGACCGCGCCGCCCGAGGCGAGCTTGCCGAACAGCATCTCGTCGGTGAGCGGGCGCTTGATCTCGTCCTGGATGACGCGGCCGAGCGGACGGGCGCCGTTCATCGGGTCGTAGCCCTTCTTGGCGAGGTAAGCGCGCGCAGCCTCCGTCAGCTCGATCTTCACCTTGCGCTCGGCGAGCTGCGTGCCGAGCTCGGCGATGAACTTGTCGACGATCTGCCCCATGACCTTGGGATCGAGCGGCGCGAAGTCGACCTTGGCGTCGAGGCGGTTGCGGAACTCCGGCGAGAACATCCGCTTGAACGCCTCGTCGGTGTCGCCGAACCGCTCGTCGCCGGCGGCGCCGAACCCCGGCATCCGGCGCGACAGCTCCCGCGCGCCGACGTTGCTGGTCATGATCAGGACGACGTGGCGGAAGTCGGACTTGCGCCCGTTGTTGTCGGTGAGCGCCCCGTGGTCCATCACCTGCAAGAGCAGGTTGAACAGATCCGGGTGCGCCTTCTCGATCTCGTCGA
Organism: uncultured Pseudomonadota bacterium; assembly: GCA_963819375.1. Taxonomy (GTDB): domain Bacteria; phylum Myxococcota_A; class Polyangia; order Fen-1088; family Fen-1088; genus JADGRB01. The sequence continues at coordinate 317,403 of CAWFVU010000007.1, forward strand.
GCAGCAGCACCGCGTGCGGGTTCTGGTGGATGGCGTCGGTCAGCAGTCCCCCCTGGTCGAACCCGACGTAGCCGGGAGGCGCGCCGATGAGGCGCGACACCGTGTGCCGCTCCATGTACTCCGACATGTCGAAGCGCAGGAACTGCACGCCCAGCGTCTCGGCCAGCTGCTTGGCCAGCTCGGTCTTGCCGACGCCGGTCGGCCCGGCGAAGACGAAGGCGCCGATCGGCCGCTGCGGCAGCCCGAGCCCCGCGCGGTTCATCTTGATCGCCTGGGCGACCCGCTCGACCGCCGAGTCCTGGCCGTAGATCTTCGCCTTGAGATCGCTCTCGAGGCTCGCCAGCCGCTGCCGATCGTCGGCTTCCACGGTCCGGGCCGGGATGCGCGCCATGGTGGCGAGCACGACCTCGATGTCCTTGCTGCGAACGCGCCGCCGGACGCCCTTGACCGTCCCTTTGCCCTTCTTCAGCTTGGCCGCCGCGCCCGCCTCGTCGATGAGATCGATCGCCTTGTCGGGCAGCCGCCGGTCGTTCAGGTAGCGCGACGACAGCTCGGCCGCCGCGCGCAACGACTTGTCGGTGTAGGAGACGCCGTGGAACTCCTCGTAGCGCTCGCGCAGCCCGTTGAGCACCTTGATCGTCTCGTCGATCGTCGGCTCCTCGACCTCGATCGCCTGGAACCGCCGCGCCAGCGCCCGGTCCTTCTCGATGTAGCTGCGGTACTCCTTGTGCGTCGTCGTCCCGATGCAGCGGAGCTTGCCGTTGGCCAGCGCCGGCTTGATCAGGTTCGAGGCGTCCATCGCCCCGCCCGACGCGGCGCCCGCGCCGACGATGGTGTGCAGCTCGTCGATGAAGACGATGGCGTTCTCCTTCTCGCCGAGCGCCTTGATGACCGCCTTGAACCGCTCCTCGAAGTCGCCGCGGTAGCGGGTCCCCGCCACCATCGCCCCCATGTCGAGCGCGTAGATGACCGCGCCCTTCAGCGCCGCGCGGCGCCTCGCCGAGCTCGATCTTGCGCGCCAGCCCCTCGACGATGGCGGTCTTGCCGACGCCCGCGTCCCCGACGAACAGCGGGTTGTTCTTGCGCCGCCGCGCCAGCACGTGCAGCGCGCGCTCGATCTGCGCCTGCCGCCCGATGAGCGGATCGATCTCCCCGGCGCGGGCGCGCTCGTTCAGGTTGACCGCGAACTGCGCCAGCGGATCCGCCGGCGGCTCGTCGGAGTGGTCGTCGCCGTCGTCGTCCCCGTCCCCCGGCACGCCGGTCTTGGCCGGCAGCAACTTGGAGATCCCGTGCGAGATGTAGCTGACCACGTCGAGGCGGCTGATCCCCTCCTCCTTCAGGAAGGCGACCGCGTTCGACTCCGGCTCGGCGAAGAGCGCCACCAGCACGTTGGCGCCGTTGGCCTGGGACTTCCCGGCCCCGAGCACGTGGTTGACCGCGCGCTGGACCACGCGCGCGAACGCCAGCGTCGGCTGCGCCCGCTCGCGATCCTCCTCGGGCAAGGGCTTGATCTCCTTGTCCAGGAAGTTCTCCAGCTTGCCGATGAGGCGCGCGATCGAGCCGCCGCAGTGCTTGATGACGTCGCTGGTCTTGTCATCGACCATCAGCGCGAGCAGCAGGTGCTCGAGCCCGGAGAACTCGTGCCCGCGGTTGGTCGCGTCGTCGAGCGCGTGCCGGATCGCGGTCTCCAGCTCTGGGCTGAGCATGCTCATGTCTCTTGGCTCTTTCTTAAAGATGCCTGAAGCGGCATTTCGTTTTCACGCGCGAAGGCGACCACCTGATGCGCCTTGGTCTCGGCGATCTCGAAGGGGAAGATTCCGGCGACGCCGATCCCCTTGGTGTGGACGTGCAGCATGATCTTTCGGGCCGCGGTCGCGTCGTGCTGGAAGTACTTCATGAGGACGTAGATGACGAACTCTTGCGTCGTGTAGTCGTCGTTGTGCAGCAGCACCTCATACAGAGGTGGCCGCTCGACCTTCTTCTTGGTGTCGGTCTCGCGGTCGAGCTCGGGGCGGACAATCGTCCCGAGCTCGCCGCTTTTGTCGTTGTCGTCCCGCCGCTTGGGCATACGTTCGACCCGATCGTAGCGCACTCTCGCCGTGCCACAAGGGCCCGGGGTCTACCTGTGCACCCCGAGACGCTCGTCAAGCGTTCCGGGCATCGTCGAGCTGTCTGTCAACAGTCGCGCAGTCGAGACCGCGCCCAGCGGGCGGCGTCGGCGACCACCGGCGCCGGATCGTCGGCGAGGCGGTCGACGACGGTGCGGGTGGCGTCGTCGGCGCGCTCCGGGGCGGCGCCGATGGCGTAGAGGGCGTTGCGGCGCAGGCCGTCGTACTCGGCCCGGGCGACGGCCATTCCGGCCGCCAGGCGCTCGAAGTCGTCCGCGGTCAACGCGGCGATCTCGGCGGGCGTCAGGGCCGCCAGCGGGCGCGGGATTGAAGCGCGGGTCGCCCGCGGGCAGCTCGCGGTGGTTCCAGGGGCAGACCTCCTGGCAGACGTCGCACCCGAAGATGCGCTCGCGGAAGGCGGGGCGGAGCTCGGGCGGGACGGCGTCGCGGTTCTCGATCGACTGGTAGGCGATGCACCGGCGCGCGTCGACCACCCCCGGGGCGGGGAAGGCTCCCGTCGGGCAGGCGCCGAGGCAGAGCGTGCAGGCGCCGCACCGGCGATCGTGCGGCCGGTCGTAGGCGTCGACCGCGCGGTCGATGAACATCACCGACAGCGTGATCCACGACCCGAGCTTCGTGTTGATGAGGCAGCCGTTCTTGCCGATCCAGCCGAGCCCCGCCCGCTCGGCCCAGACCTTCTCCATCGCCAGGCCGGTGTCGACGGCGGCGTAGGTCTCGAGCGTCGGGTCGAGCGCCAGGAGCCGCTTGCGCAGCGCCTTCATCCGGTCGCGGTGCGCGTAGTGGTAGTCGCGCCCGCGGGCGTAGCGGGCGACGGCAGAAGGCCCCTCGGCGGTGGGCCGGTGATACGGGATGGCGAGCGCGATGACCGTGCGGGCGCCGGGGAGGACCGTGGTCGGGTCCAGCCGTTCCGGGAGCCGCCGCGACATCCACTCCATGTCGGCGGCGTAGCCGGCGGCAAGCCACTCCTTCAGCGGCGCCGCATCGAGCGGCTCGGCCGGGGCCAGCCCGACCAGCGTGAACTGGCAGACGCGCGCGGCCGCCTTGACGTCGGCGGCGGACAGCACGGGCGCCTCCATTTCGGGCGGGAGTTTGGGCGGGGAGCGCGGCGCCGTCAAACCTGGCGAAAAAAGTGAGCCGGCCTGTCGATCTGGAGGGCCCTCGTTCGTCGTGGAGGTAGAAGCCCAAACACAAGGAGGATTCCGATGCGCTACATCAGCCTGTTCACACACGAAGGACCGAGCGCCCCACCGACCCAGGAAGAGATGACCACGATGGGGAAGCTCATCGAAGAGGGGATGAAGGCCGGGTGGCTCATCGTCACCGAGGGGGTCCAGTCGGGCTCGCAGGGGACGCGCGTCCAGGCGAAGGACGGCGAGATCTCGGTGGTCGATGGACCCTTCACGGAGTCCAAGGAGATCATCGGCGGCTACGCCATCCTGCGCGCCAAGTCCAAGGAGGAGGCCGTCGCCCTGTCGAAGAACTTCCTCAAGGTCGTCGGCGGCAACGGCACCTGCGAGCTGCACCAGCTCTACGAGATGCCCGCCGCCGGGAGTCACTGACCCAGCGCTCGACCCGGCCCGTCCCCAGCCGGCGCGTCGGGCCGCGCGGGCGCCCTGCCCGCCCTACCCCTTGGTGCCGCCGTCGACGTTCGGCGGGGTGACGCCCCCGCTCACCCCGACCGGCGCGCCGCCGTCGGGCTGGCCGGGATAGCCAGGCTGCTCGCCGGGGCAGTTCTCGTCGACCACGCCGTTGCAGTTGTCGTCGATGTGATTGCCGCAGATCTCCGGCGCGCCCGGGTGCGCCGACGCATTGGTGTCGTCGCAATCATTGCACCAGGGGACGCCGTCCCCGTCCGCGTCGGCGCTGTCGGCGGCGCTCCCTGCTTCGCAGCGGACGAAGCTCTGCAGGTACTGCGGGCGGTTCTGGGCGAAGTTCTGAAGCGCGCTCAGCGCCGACGCGGCCTCTGCGGCCGTCGCCCACTTGTGCGGGTCGGCGGCCATCGCGTCGGCGATCTGCGCCGACCAGCTGTTCGCCCAGCCGATGATCTGGCTCGGGTCCCACTTGGCGACCTGGGTCGCGATGGCGTTGACGTAGTTTCCGCGCCAGGTCGGATCGTTCATGACGATCAGGTAGTCGGCGCCCGGCCGATCGGGCGCGGTGCGCCCGGCCCACCAGTAGATGGGATGCTCCCTGTACGACACCGAGGGGTCGAACAGGTCCAGCCACTCGAGCGCCGAGTCGGTGTGGTCGGAGATCCAGACGTAACCGGCCTGCCCCTGGTCGTAAATGAAGTAGTTGTGCGACCCGCCGTAGTACCCGTCGGCGTCGTTGACGACGGCCTCGGCCGCCCATTCGAGCACGCTGTTCGGCAGGTCGACCAGCGGTTGCAGGGCCGCGATGTCGGTGGCGGCGTTGAGCTGCTGCAGCTTGGGCCAGTTTGGGGACGCGGTGTTGGTCTGGGCCTCCGTCCCCCCCTTGAAGAGGTCTCCGCTGGAGTTGCCGGGGAAGAACTGCTTCAGCAGCGCCGTGCCGTCGCTCCCCTCGGAGATGTAGAGACCGTAGTAGTCACCGTTGATGGTGAGCTTCGCGTTGTTGGCGCAGGGGGCGGTCTGGCCGATCTCGCGCAACCAGTTGTCGCCGATGCGATCGTTGATGAAGGTCCAGTCGTCGCGCGGCATCGTGAAGTGAATGGACGAGACGCCGTGGAACTTCCCCTTCGCGTCGATCTGATCGAAGGACACGTCGAACTGCATCTTGGGATTGGCGTCGAACATGACGGTGCTGACCCAGGACGATTTTCCGCGCAGCCGGATCCCGGCGTCCGACACCGTCTCCGAGCCGTAGTGAAAGACGATCGGGTAGTAGGTCTGCGGCGGGGTGCCCGCCAGCACGTCCTTCAGATCGTGAAAATCGGCGTCGAGCTTGGCCCAGTCGTCGGCCGTGATCTCGATCGAGTAGGACGGCAAGACCGTCTGATCGAAGAGATCCGAGCACAGCCGCGGGCTCCCGCTGGCGTCGCCGACCGTCGCCGTCGCGCCGCCAGCGCCGCCCTGCCCGCCTCCCGAGGCCGACCCCATACTGTTGGGCTGACCATCGACCACACCCGACTTCTGCGATGCCCCGCCGCTACAACCGGCATTGCAAAGTGAAAGAACGACCAGAGCCCCCACCCCACCAACGATCAACTTCATCGCGCCCTCCCCTGTCCTGGCAGGACAAAAGCAAGAGTGGGACCGAACCCGCGGGCGTGCACGCTCGGCGGCCTGCGGTCGTCGCGACGGCGAGTGGCGGCGAATCGAAACGCGCGTTCCGACAGGGTAACCAGCTCGCCAGCCTTCGGTGTGCTGGATCACCCGGGCGCGGATGGCCATGACGTGTGACTGAGATCATCTCGCGCCCCCAAGCGGGGTATCGTCTCCAGCAATGCGCCTCAACCTTGATTACCGTTTCTTTCTTCTTGTCGTTGGCTTCGTGACCGGGCTCGCGCTGTCGGGCTGCGGCTCGGGGGGGACGACACCCACCGGAACGGGTGGCGCAGGAGCCGGTGGCAGCGGAGGGACGAGCGGGCGTGGCGGTACGGTGGGGACCGGCGGAGCGGGCGGGGGCGCCGCCGGAGCCACGGGCGCGGCCGGACAGCCGGGCACGGGCGGCGTTGGGGGCAGCTCTGCCGGTGTCGGCGGCGGCGGCGCGGGTGGCCAGGTGGTCGATGCCGGTGCGGCCGACATGGCGCCCACCCTCATGGCGAACTGCGGGAATGGCGTGCTCGATCTCGGCGAGAAGTGCGACGACCACAACATCATGGGCGGCGACGGTTGCACGCCGCTCTGCCAGATCGAGAACGGCTGGACCTGTCCGAACGTCGGCAAGGCCTGCCTGCGCACCGCCGTTTGCGGCGACGGCCTGCTCGCGCCGACCGAGGGCTGCGACGACAGCAACACCGGCTCGGGCGACGGCTGCGCCGCCGACTGTTCGGCGGTCGAGATTGGCTGGCGCTGTCCCGTTCCGGGGAAGCCGTGCCTTCCGATCTGCGGCGACGGCGTCATCGAAGGCAGCGAGAGGTGCGACGACAGCAACACGAGCAACGGCGACGGCTGCTCCAGCACCTGCCAGGTCGAGCCGGGGGCGACCTGTCCGGCAACGGGCCCGGGAGCGTGCAGCGTGGCGAGCTGCGGGAACGGCGTGAAGGAGGCGGGTGAAGCCTGCGACTGCGGCACCAGCCCGACGACTTTCCCCGCGGGTTGCTCCGGCCCCAACGGACTCTTCAACGGCGATGGCACCGGCTGCTCGAAGACCTGCACCAAGGAGCCGACCTGCCGCAACGCCTCGGGCAAGACGCAGGTCTGCTCGACGAGCTGCGGAAACGGCAGCATCGAGACCGGCGAGGACTGCGACGACGGCAACGAGATCAACGGCGACGGCTGCTCGTCCGCGTGCAAGCTCGAGGCGGGGTTCAGCTGCACGACGGTGCACAAGGACGACGCCGTCGACTGCCTGCAGAATGGACAGAGCGGCAAGTGCCTCGAGCTGCCGGTCAAGTACCGCGACTACAAGAACGAGAGCGTCAGCGGCGGCCACCCGGACTTCTTCTACCTGGGCGCGCCCGTCGCGAATCCCCTCAGCATCACCGGCGTCGACGGACAGACCGGCGCCGTCACGTTCAACAAGCGCTACTGCGTTCCGGACTCCTCCGGGCCGGCCAGGCAGGTCGACGCCGTCGATCGTTGCTGGGACATCGCGGCCGCCAGCCTGGACGGAAATGGCAAACCGCAGTTCAACGCCGCCCGCAACGGCGGCGCCGCGAACGCGCTGCTCTGCAACTGCCAGTTCATCGACTTTGACCACGACGGCAACGGCGGCCACGTCTTCGGCTACACCATGACCAACAGCCCGCTCAACGGGCTCACCTACATCAACGGCGCCTTCGACCATCCGATGTACCGCGGGCCGGCGCCGATCGTCAGCAGCGCGGCCTCGTTCGGCGACGGGAGCGCGACCGCCAAGGGGTGGTGGACCGACAACACGTACAACGGCAACAGCCACACCCTCGGCAACCTCGAGCTGTCGGCGATCGGGACCGGCCAGTACCAGTTCTCCAGCAAGCCGAGCCTGGTCCTCGGTGGATTCTTCCCGCTCGACCCGGCGGGGCAGTTTCCGCTCTACACGGCTGCGCCGACCGGACCGGGCGCCGTCCACACCGTCGGGACAGAGGCGATGCTCTGCAACCTGTGGCCCTACTGGTACTCGGGCACGAGCTTCGGCGCGGGCAACGGGTGCAAGGGCGACCAGTACCTCTGGCCGCCCGGCCTGATGAGCACCACGAGCGCGCCGTACGTCGCGGCCAACTGGAACACGACGGTCAACGCGCTGTACCCCAACGGGAACTGGTACCCGAACGTCCAGGGCTGGTACCACGACAACTGGTTCTCCGACGAGGCGCGCACCCTGTTCACCTTCAGCGGCCCGTTCACCCTGAGCTTCTACGGGGCCGACGACACGTTCATCTACATCAACGGCATCCTCGTCAGCGATCTGGGCGGCGTTCATCAGGCCATTCCGGCGCAGGTTTCCGTGGACACCAACGGCTTCGCGACCATCACCGAGGGCGGCTCGCTCAACGCGGCGGGGACGGCGATCCTCCCCTGCGCCACCTCGACGATTGACCCGTACACCCAGCAGCCGTTCGACACGCTGACCAGCACCGACGGGAACGGCCACGGCAACTGCACGAACAGCGCCTGCGACTGCCGCACCCGGACCGCCAACCTTGGTCTCTCGGTCGGGAGCACGTACGAGATCGCCATCTTCGGCGCCAACCGCCACCCGAAGGAGTCGAGCTACCAGCTGACGCTGAGCGGCCTGACGAGCAACGAGTCGCGGTGCACTGCACGCTGCGGCGACGGCCTCACGACCGGTCGCGAGGCCTGCGATTGCGGCGACGGGACGATTGCTCCACCGGCCGGCTGCCCCGGCCCCAACAACGACGCCACCTACAACGGCTGCACGACGTCGTGCACCCACGGCCCCTTCTGCGGCGACGGCACGGTCAGCGGATCCGAGAAGTGCGACGACGCCGCGAACAACGGCGTCGCCTACACCAAGATGTGCAACAGCGGCGGCTGCACCGCAGCCTGCGCGCTCCCGCGCTGCTGCGGCGACGGCCTCGTGGACGCCGACGAGGGGGAAGAGTGCGACTTCGGCAGCGCCAATGGCGCGGCGGGCTCATCCTGCACGGCGGACTGCAAGATCTCCATCTGCCTCGCCCCCCCCTGCGCTTGACCAGAGCGGGTGACGCCGAAGCCACCTCAGGCTTGCCGATCGGTCACCCGCCAGCTAAACCCCGCGCATGTCGAAAACGATCATGATCTGTGGGTACGGCCCGGGGATCTCCAAGGCCGTGGCCGAGAAGTTCGGGGCAGAGGGTTTCTCCATCGCGCTGGTGGGACGCAGCGCGGACAAGCTCGCCGCGGGCGTCAAGGCGCTCGAGGCCAAAGGGGTCAAGGCGGCCGCCGTCACGGCCAACTTCGGCGATCCGGCCGGCGCGCGTGACGCCGTCAAGAAGGTCCGGGCGGCGCTGGGGCCGATCACGGCGCTGCAGTGGAGCGCCTACGACGGCGGTGCCGGCGATCTGACGACCGCCGACGCGGCGTCGATCCGGGGCGCGCTCGACGTCGGGATCACCGGTTTTCTCGCCACGGTCCAAGAGGCGCTGCCCGACCTGCGCCAGGAGAAGGACGCCGCCGTGCTGGTCACCAACGGCGGCCTCGGCTATGTCGATCCCAAGGTCGACGCCGTCGGCGTCCAGTGGAACGCCATGGGCCTCTCCGTGGTGAACGCCGCCAAGAACAAGATGATCGGCCTGCTGTCGCAGAAGCTCGCGCCGGACGAGATCTACGTCGGCCAGGTCATGGTCCTCGGGTCGGTCAAAGGGACGGCCTTCGACAACGGCCAGGCCACCGTCGACCCCGCCGCCGTGGCCGCGAAGTTCTGGGACCTCTACAAGGCGCGCGGCGAGATCCGGGCCGAGATTGGGTAGTCCGACGCTGGGTGTGCCCGAGGCCCAGACCGACTCCTAGAACATCCAGGTCAGCGCGGTGGCGAACTCGTTGTAGCTGGGGCCGGCGCCGAACTCGTGGCGGCGGTAGTCGGCCTTGATGCCGACCTCGGGAATCGGCCGGTAGACGAGGCCCACGGTCTCCGTGTAGCGGATGAGCGCGGGGTTGGCGGTGAAGCCCGCGGCGACGGACGCCTGGGTGTTGGCGTAGTCGTAACGGAAGAAGGCCGTCACGTCCTGCATCGTCCCCGGCGCCAGCAGCCGCAGGACGTTGTAGCCCGCCTCCACGTAGCCGCCGCGAAGCTGCGAGGCCACGGCGATGGCGTCCATCTGCTCTTGCGGGCCGGCGGTGAACGCCGTGTTGAGCGCGCCGGTGTCGCCGATGAACAGGAACGCGATCTCGGCGCGGGCGGTGAAGCCGCGGTAACGGGTCCGCGCGTCCGCCTCGAACAGGCCGAGCGGCACGTTGCCGACGGTGTCGTGCAAGCTGGGCCCCCCCGGTGAAGTAGGGCGCGTTGAACCCGACGTCCCGCCGTAGGCCGAGAGGCCGAAGATCGTCGCCAGCACCGGCTCGTAGGTGAGGCGCGCCACCGCGCCGAAGGTGCTCGCCGAGGCCAGCTGCGCCTCCTGATGCCCGTCGGCGATGCCGCCCGCGGCGGTGAAGCCGTTCGCGTCGAAGCCGCTCGTCAAATAGACCTGGTACGAGAGCCCCTGCCTGATCTCGCCGAAGGCGCCGAACCCGGCCTCGCGCCAGGTCGACGGGATCACCAGCGTGTCGACGTCGGGGCGGTCGACGCCGTTGAAGGTCGGCGGCTCGTGATAGACGTTGATGATCCCGACCGGCATGATGATGAGGCCGGCGCGCAGGTTGAAGTGCCGCGAGAAGAGGCCGTCGAGGTAGGCCTGCTCGACCTCGAACTCCCCCTGGTCGGTCGACGAGGCGACGGCGTGCTCGACCTCCAGCTCCGAATAGAAACGGATCCGCTCGTTGAAGTTGTGGCCGACGAAGAGGACCAGACGGCGCAGATCGATGACCGACGGCCCGATGGCCGGCGCGTTCAGCGTCAGCTCGCCGTAGCCGCCGATGGCGGTCGCGCTGGCTGTCGACGCCTCTTGCCGCAGCGGGTTCTCGATGGCGGTCTCACGCGGCAGCGTCATCTGCGGCATGTCCCGCTCGGACGGAAGCTCGATGGCCGGGCCCTGCGGCTCGGGCGTCGCATCGGGCGGCAGCGCGACTGGCGCCGGCGCCGCGGGCGGCGGCAGGAGCACGGCGGCCGCGGCCGGCGGCGCGACAGTGGAGGCGCCGGGCGCGGGCGCCGTGGCCGGAGGGAGCGCCTGGACCTGCGCGACGGCAGCGCCCGGAGCGAAGGACAAGGCCGCCAGCGGCCAAATTGATTGTGAAAACCATTCTCATTATCATGAGCGCCCTTGTAGCAGAGCTGCCGGAAGAGCGTCAACGGAGATCGTGAACGCGCGCGGCGGTCAGCCGGCGGAGCGCGGGCCCGGGGCGTTGCCGTCGGGGCCCACGCGGCGCTCGGCCATCCCGGCCGGCCGCCGCCACATCGCCGCCACCGGATACAGCGTCAGCACCGACATCGTCACCGTCAGCGCGATCCCGCTCAGCGCGTGCAGCGGCGCCAGGCCCGCCGCCGCCCGCACCAACCAGGGCGTGGCGAGGTGCAGGCTCACGCTGACCACGCCCGCGATCAACCAGGCGCGCTTGGCGCGCTCGCTCAACCCCGTGGCGAGGAACAGGTGGCCGACGATCAGCAGCACCACCGGCATGGTGAAGAGGTGAAAGTGCGTCACCTCCAGCAGCTTGCGGTAGCTGACCGCCACCACGATCGGCCGGCGCGCCTCTTCGGCCTCGGGCGGAACCTCGATGGCGGGCCCGACGCTCGGCTGTGGGGCCGTCGCTGGCGGCGGCGCCCGCTCGGGCTCGTGGTCCTCGCCCGCGTAGTAACGCCGGATGCCGCTCGTCCCCACCCCGACCAGCTCGCGATAATAGAGCGCCGACGACACCACCCCCAGGAACGTCAGCAGGCAGAACGCGGTGTAGAGCGTCTTGGCGTCGGCGCCGAGGTTCCAGAGGCGAAAGCCCGACGAGCCGAACTGCCTCATGCGATCGTCGCCGCGCCGGGCTTCAGGGTCGGGCGGTCGTCGACGCAGTCGTCGACCGCAGCGCCATCTGCGCGCCCGAGGCGACGTGCGCCGGGGCCGGCGCCTGCACGGCGGCGACCGTCGAGGGGGCCGCCGACGCGAGGGCCAGCTCCTCGACCAGGATCGCGGCCCGCCGGACGCCCGTCGCCAGCGACGCCGACGACACGGTCGCGCCGCTGACGGCGTCGATGTCGCGGTCGATGCGCAGCGGATCGGCGGCGGTCTTCCCTTCGAACTGCTTCCTGAAGCGCGGGTCGCGCACCTCGTCGCCGCGCGGCTCGCGGTAGACCATGATCTCGACGCGGTCGACGACGCCCCGGCTGGTGAGGCGCGTGGCGAACGTGATCGGCTGGTGCAGCCCCAGCTCGTCATCGATCACCGCGTAGCCGTCCACCTTTCCTTGCGTCAGCGCCACGAAGACCGTGTAGCTGTCGCGCGCCGGCGTGTAGCCAAGGCGATGCGCGAGGCGCGCCTTGCCGCGCGCGTCGAGCGGCAACGTTCGATAGGTCACGCGCTCGCTCTTCGGAAAGAACGACGCCAGCACGGTCTTCGGCGTGGAGTAAACGACCTCGGACGGCTCGGCGCGCGCCGGCGCAGGCGTCCCCGCCAGCAGGCCGAAGAGGGCCAGGGCGGGGGCGGTCCTGAACATGATTTTGAGAACCGTTCTCAAAGGCGTCCCCCTTAAATAGTTCGTCTCGGTCCTTTCGTCAACAGGGTTGACCGCTCGGGCTGCACAAGCTGCGCAAGATCCGCGGGCGGCCGTGCCACGGCGTGCACTTCGTGCGCAAAAATTGTCCGGATCCATGGCGGATCCCCGATTGTGCAACGGTCGCGCCAGCCGAAGGCACGCCGCCTCGGAATTGCCTACGTCGATCCCGGAGGCTTCTCGTCGTCCGGCTTCTGCACGTCGATCGTCGTGGCCCGCCGGGGCTCCGGGGCCAGCATGGCGGCCATGAGGGGCTCGGTCGGGACCCGGCGCGTGCGGAGGTCGGAGCTCTTGTACGTGTTCTTGTAGCCGCACTGCTTGCAGGCCGCGGGCATGTCGATGGGGACACCGGGCTGCACCGCGCCCGCCTCGGGCGGACGGCGGCCGGCGACAAGGGTCCAGAAGTGCACGTAGGCGCGGCACTGCGGGCAATAGATTCCTTGCTCGTCCATCCGAAAACCTTACCGCTTCAGCTCGCGTTGGCAACACCCCCCGCCTGCCGGGCGCTGGTCCTCGCTTCGGCCGCAGGCGGCGGCCGCTACCAGTTGAAGGTCAACGACAGCGCGCTCAGCTCCCGCGTCACGGTGGGGACGACGGTGACCGGGGCGCGCGACGGCGCAGGGACTGGCACCTCCACATCCTCGGAGATGCTCCCGCCGATCCACATCGCCAGGCCCGCTGCCTCCACCCCACTCCAGATGGCGAGCGGCCACATCGTGACGCGGTTGCCCCCGGGCGCGAACGCATTGCCCAGCATCGGTCCCGCCACGGGAATGGCCCACAACGCGATCTGGGAGTTGCAGTGGCACGGGGGTCCATCGATTCCGCCGTCGACGGCCGCAGAGAGGAGGCCGACAAACACCGCCAGCATGTAACTCGACATGAACACGGCAGCCCCTGCCGTCGCGAGCGCCGGCGAGTACTTGCGGTGGTCCGTGTACGTCACGAGCGTCGGCGCGTTCGCGGGGCTCGGGGGCGCCGCGGCTGGCAGCGGTTCGAAAAGACGGGGCGTGCCGGGCCCCAGCGGGGCAACGGTCGTCGCAGGCGCCGCACCGGCCGCGGGGTCCGCCGTCTGCCCGAACGCCGGCGCCGGCCCCCCGACCAGCAGCCCACCAACCGCCGTCGCAACCATGAAAAACATCCCGCCTCGCATGTGCCCCTCACCGTAGCAAGCGCCGCTCCAGGGCAAACGTGCCACAAATCAGGGAGCGAACAGCCGCCGCGACGTCCGGACTGTCAGATCCTCGTCAGCGAGCCGTGGCGCAGAACGCCTCGCGTAGACTTGCAGCATGCGCCGGCGGGCAAGCTGGTACTGGTCGGTGGCGCGGATGTTCCTCGGCGCGCGGGGACTGCTGCGCAACTGGCAGGTCGGCGACGGCCGCGAGGAAGCGGCAGCCCGCGCCGTCCTCGCCCGCGCCCCCCGCGGCGATCTGAGCGCGACGATCGCCACGCTCGACGCGTTCGCCTCGCGCGAAAAGCTGCTGATCAACATCGGCGACGAAAAAGGCGCCATCCTCGACGCGGCCATCCGCCGCGCGGCCCCCCGGCGCGTCCTCGAGCTCGGCGCCTACGTCGGCTACAGCGCCCTGCGCATCGCACGCGCCCTCCCCTCCGGCGGCCACCTCTTCTCCATCGAGCTGAACCCGGCCAACGCCGAGATCGCGCGCCGGATCGTCGCGCACGCCGGCGTGGCCAACCGGATCACCTTCATCGTGGGGAGCCTGGGCGACGGCGGCCGGACGCTCGCGACCTTGCGCGAGAGGCACGGATTCTCCCCGGGCAGCGTGGACTTCGTGTTCCTGGACCACGCCAAGGAGGCGTACCTGCCCGACCTGCTGCGCATCCTCGACGCGGGCTGGCTGCACCCGGGCAGCGTCGTCGTCGCCGACAACGTGAGGTTCCCGGGCGCGCCGAAGTACCGGCGCTACATGGAGGAGGAACAGGGGAAGCGCTGGCGGACGGTGCGGCACGAGGCGCACGCGGAGTACCAGAGGTGGGTGCGGGACGTGGTGTTCGAGTCGACGTTGGGTTAGCAACGGGTCAGGGCAGAAGGACAACCGATTTCTCGGTCGCGTCATCCTTCATGGGCCCTCCCAGGGGCAATAGACGAGTCCCAGAGAGCGGCGGCGCGCCGCCGAGAACGTCGGACGGCGGCCGAATTTTAACGATTCGAGAATCTCCCCAAAGCCTTCCGCCCCTATCCCGTGTGACAATCACCGGCATGCGACCCGCTGTGCTTCGACCGTTGTTCCTTGCGCTGACCCTCGTTGCCGACGCGGGCTGCGGCTCGTCCAAAGGAACGACTATGACCGACGCCGGAAGCACCGGCGGTACGTCGGCCGCGGGCGCGGGAGGCGTCGGGACCGGGGAGCTGCCGCTGGCGCGCAGGCTGGCGCCAATGGAACCGGCGGCGTTGCCGGTGTCGCGGGAGCCGGCGTCGGCTGTCCGCGGGCGCCGGCGGAAAAGCCGGAGGCTCCGGCACCGGCACCGCTGGCGTCGGCGGCACGATCGTCTGCGGGCAGACCAACGTCCCCCTGCAGCCGATCGCGCCCGACATCCTCATCCTGCTCGACAACTCGCTGTCGATGAACGACGACCCCTCCGGCAACAAATGCGCCGCAGCCGTAGCCGGCTGCTCGAAATGGAGCCAGGTCCTCACCGCGATCGAGGACGTCGTGATGACGACCCAGGCGACGGTCAACTGGGGGCTCAAGTTCATGGACGCCGATGCCACGTGCGGCGTGACCACGGGCGTGGCCGTGGATGTCGGCCCCGGCGGGTACAGCGCGATCTCGACCGCGCTGGCCCTGGTGTACCCCATCGGCGACACGCCCACCGAGCTGGCCATGGACAGCGCCGTGGCCTACCTGCAAGGCCGGACGGATCCCAACTCGAAGTACATCCTGCTGGCGACCGACGGTCTGCCGAACTGCACGCCCGGCTCTACGAATATCACCACCGACGACTCGCCCGGCGCGGTGGCCGCGGTGGAGGCGGCCAGGACCGCCGGGTTCGACACCTTCGTCGTCGGTATCGCCACGAGCCTGGGCACGGCCAACGTCACCCTCAACGCCCTGTCCGTCGCGGGCGGACTGCCCCAGCCGCCCAGCTCCGACACCCAGTACTACCTCGCCATCGACACCGCGACCCTGGAGGCGGAGCTGACGACCATCGCCGCCAGCGCGACCCCCTGCTCGTTCGCGCTCCCTCCGCCACCCGCCGGCAGCACGCTGGCGATCTCCGCCGCCACCAGCGGCGGCAGGGTCACGATTCCCAAGGACCCCGCCAACGGGTGGGCCTATGCGGCCGACATGAAGAGCGTCGCGCTCGACGGAACAGCCTGCGCAAGCGCCCAGAGCGGCACTTATACGAGCATCACGGCAAGTTTCGTTTGCTCGCCTTGAATTGACCTAACCTAATCTGGCGGCAGCCCACCAACCCGGGAACGTGCCTTCCGCGGTCCCTGCTTCAGACGAGCTGCCGGCACCGACAGCTCGCGCCCACCGCGCCCGACGACGCCAGCCAGCTTTCTCTGCTCGACATAGGCCGTTCGGCCTAACGCCGCCGCCGCGTGGTCTTCTCCGACGGGAAACAAACCGTGCGCGTCGTCTCCTCGCGCCCCGCGCGTACGCTCACCGACGATATTTTGAGCCGCTCATCCCCTCTCCGGTTACTGCGTAGTGATGGAAAGCGCTCGACAAACTCACTTCACTCTGCGAATTCTCGACGGAGAAAGCATTCTTATGGGCGAGGGGGAGGAGCAGCGATGAAGCGGGCGAAGGGGAAGAGGATGTGGGAGGCGGGGAAGAGTGTGCAGGTCGACATCTGCGCCGATGAGGAGGTCGGATTCGTGGCCACGATCGACCGCGTCTCGATCTGGCTGACGAAGGCGGAGGCGCAGGACATGGTCGCCACGCTCACGCGGGCCCTCATCCGGTCGGCGGCGAAGAGCGATGACAAACCGGACCTCAGTCCGCTGGCGCTGACGGCCGCCCTGCAGGCCATTTTGCGCTCTCCAAACTGACGGCCCCGCGCGCCGCGACCGCGGCACAACTGTCACCGAACCTCCGGAAATCCTTCGGCGTTTTGTTGACGTTCCGTCCCATTTCGTAACCCCCCTTAACCAGGATGGTGGTACACAGCGAAGGTTGTGTTGACCGTCGACACCATCGAGCCGCTGATGAGGCCCAGCGGTCCCCGCTATCAACCGATTGCGCAGATCGGGCGCGGCGGAATGGCGGAGGTGTTGCTGGCGATGATGGACGCCGGCTGCGGCGCGCGCCGCCTCGTGGTGTTGAAGCGGATCTGGCCGGAGCTCGCGACCGATCCCGAGTTCATGACGATGTTCCTGGATGAGGCGCGCCTCTCCGTGCGCATGAATCATCCGAACGTGGTGCGGACGTACGAGGTGCTGGCCCACGGCGCCGAGGCGACGATCGCCATGGAGTATCTGGACGGCCAGCCGCTGACCCGCGTGATGAACCGCCTGCGCGGGACCGCGGAGCTGAGCGTGCCGCTGCGGCTGCGGATTTTGATGAGCGTGCTGGCCGGCCTCGAGCACGCGCACACCCTGACCGATCTCGACGGCAAATCGCTGGAGGTCGTGCACCGCGACGTCAGCCCCCACAACGTGTTCGTGACGTACGACGGACAGGTGAAGCTGGTCGACTTCGGCGTGGCCAAGACCCTGGCCGCCTCGCACCACACCCGACCCGGCGCGCTCAAGGGCAAGCTGGCGTACATGGCGCCCGAGCAGCTGCAGCCGGTGGAGGTCGATCGCCGCGCCGACCTGTTCGCCGTCGGCGTGATGCTGTGGGAGATGCTGGCCGGCAGGCGGTTGTGGCAGGGGATGAACGAGGTGCAGATCGTCTCCCAGCTCGCCGCCGGCCTGCCGTTTCCGCCGCTGCCGATGGACGCGGGGCTGCCGCCGGGGCTGGACTCGATCTGCGAGCAGGCGCTGCATCCCAATCCCCAGTACCGGTACCAGACGGCGGCCGAGATGGAGGAGGATCTCGAGCGCGTGCTGATCGGGTCGGAGGATTCCCACGCGCGCAATCTGGGGAGGGTCGTGTCGCTGGCGTTCGCCGCCGAGCGCGCCGAGCGCCAGGGGCTGATCGAGGCGAGCTCGCGGCTGGAGGTGGGCGCGGACATCCCGATGGCGCCGCCGCCGCGCGACGCCGAGAGCGAGGCGACACCGTCGGGGACCCAGCGTTCGCAGACGCCGGCAGCGACCACGCCGGCGGAGGCGATCGTGGCGCGATCCACGCCCGCGCAGGCGATCGAGGCGCAAGAGTCGCAGGCGGTGCCGGCGGAGGTGATGCCGTCGGTCGACCTGGCCGCGCCCACGCCCATGCCCGAGGCGCCCACGGGCCGCCACGTGTCGTCGCGCGGGCCTTCGCGCGGACGTCGCGTCTGGCTGCGCCGGACGGTGGTGGTCGCCGGGTTGATGGCGATCGCGGCGGTGCTGGTGCGGTTCGATGGCGGAGCGAAGCGACTCGTCTTCATCGGGCACGTGGCGGCGCCGGCCGCGGTCGCCCAGCCCGTCGCGCCGCCCGCCTCCCCGCCCGCCGCCGCGACCCCGCAGGCGCCGCCAGCGAAGGCCGCGGCGCACGCGCGCTCCGTCGGTGGCGCTCGGCGAAGGGGCCAGCGCGCGCGACACGCAGCCGTCGCGCGCGCGGCGACACCGCCACGAGCCGTTGCCCGATGAAGACGCGACGCTGCCGCCGACGCCCGAGCTGTCGGGCGAACCCCAGGAACGCCGCACGCCCGCGTCCGCTCCGCGCCTCCCTTAGCGGGCGGCCCGCTACGCGGGGATGAACCGGCGGATGAACTTCAGCGCGGTGTCGGCCACCTCGCGCCAGCCGCTGTCGATGGTCAGCGCGTGGCCGCGGTTGGGGAGCTCGGTGATCTCCGTGACGCTGGTGTTCTTCTGCTGCTGCTTGAAGGAGGCGTTGGCGATCGCCCAGGGGACCGTGTGGTCCTTCTCGCCCGAGATGATCAGCAGCGGACCGCGCTCCGGGTTCTCCGTGTCGACCTTGACCTCGGTCCAGGGGTTCAGGTTGGCCGCGGCCGCCTGGAAGAGCGGCGCGCCCGCGGCCGGGACGGCGAAGGTCTTGTAGAGCTCCTGCGCCTCTTCTTCGGTCACGGCGTTCGCGAAGCCGAAGCGGAACTGTTCGTAGGTGAGCGGGATGGCGCGCTTCCGGTTGGCCGGGTTGCCGAGCACCGGCCAGGCCGACTTGAGCGCCGAGAACGGCAGCGGCAGCACGCCGCGAAACGGCGCCGGATCGATCGCCACCGTCGCCGCCGACTGACCCCGCCCGGCCAGGATCTGCGCCAGCAGGCCGCCGAACGAGTGCCCGATGACCACCGGCCGCTGCGTGAGCTTGCCGACGATCTCCGAGAAGTGGTCGGCCACCTGCCCGACCGTCTTCTTCGCCATCACCTCCGGATGCGCGTTGGCCTCGGCGACCGTCTCCGGATCGTCGGGCCACCCCGGCGTCAGCGCCGTGAAGCCCGCTTCCTCGAACAGGGTGGCCCAGCGATCCCAGCTGCTCGGCAAGAGCCACAGCCCATGGACGAAGACCACCGGCGTCTTCCCCGTGCTGTTCGCCAGCGCGACCTCTGCCGCCTCGTGCTCGGTGATCGTCGCTGCCGCGTTGCCATTCGCCCCGGGTGCCGCGCTCGCCATCGTTCCCTCCGCGGCCTCGTGACCGCGGCGTCAATATGGTCCGCGAACCGGCCGGGACAAGTGACAGATCGGCGCGTTTTATTTCCGGCCGGCGAACTTCGCCGCGTGGGCCTGAAAGTAGGTCCCCATCGTCAGCGTCGCGCGCTGCACTTCGTAGAGCTTGTCGACGAAGGCGTCCCACTTACGGGCGGGGATGACGGCGTAGGCTTCGTCGGCGCCAATCTGGGTGAAGATGCGGTTGCTCTTGCAGCCGAAGGCGAGCGAGAGCGCCTGGCTCTTCACCGCCGTGGGGAGCGTCGCGCAGCTCGGACGCGTCACCGGGGCGAGCCCCTCGCCGGCGATTCCGGCGCGCCGGGCGGCGTCCTCGACCAAGACCAGCGCGCCGGGGGTCGCCGCCAGCAAGATGACGTCGGCCTCGAAGGCGTCGCTCGAGGCGGGCGCGTACGCCACCGCGCCGGGCTCGCGTTCCAGCGTGGGGAGCGCCGCCGCTTCGGCCGCGTCCAGGTAGCGCGTCTCGATCATGAAACCGATGGTGTCGTCCAGCTCGCCAACGCGGTCCGACGGCAGGCGGATCCGGTGAACCTGGCTGCCGACGGCGCAGCTCCAGTGGTCGGCGGCGATCGTGTAGAAGCTCTTGCCGTCCATCGCGGCGTCCCAGAAGACACAGCCCGCCGCGACCGGCCCGCCCACCCAGCGCGGCAGCGCCGCCGGCAGCTTGTCGAGAAACCCGATCTTGATCGGCAGCCGGCGAAGCCCAAGAATCTCCCGCACCCGCGTGACACGTTCGTCCATTTCGCCTCCGAGGCGGAGAGTCTGAGCAGAGGCCCCCCGCCTGTCAAACGACGTTCGATGATCACCGTCTCGCGTGACGCTGGAAGAACGCCCAGATCTCGTCGGCGAAGTCGATGTCCTGGTTCGTCTTGCCGAACTTCTCCCAGAGCGGGCGCCACGTCTGCGTCGGGTTCGGCCAGGCGTGCCCCATTCCTTCGGCCCGGTAGTACCAGAGCTCGCGACCGTCGGGCCCCGGCCGGTAACGCTGCCGTTCGAGCGTGCTGGTCGCGCGGCCGGTTTGCGGCGTGTACGAGTCGTCCTTTACGACGTCGGGAAACTCGTCGATCTCGGGCGGCCCCGACAGCCCCATCGCGGCCAGCCAGGCGTCGCGCGTCTGTTCCATGCCGGGGTAGCGCGCGAAGGGGTACTCGCGCGAGCCGCCCGGCGCGTAGCTGATGAACGGATCGTCGGTGGCGCCGAGCATCGCGATGGAGATCGCGTCGTGGCCCGGCTGCGGGTGGCAGGCGAGCAGCCAGGGCCCCCGCGGCTGAAACGGCAGCCCGGCCACCGGCGCGATGGCGGCCACCAGATCGGGCGCCTCGAGCGCCAGCTGAAAGGACATGCCGCCGCCCGCGGACAAGCCGGTGGCGTAGACGCGCGCGCGGTCGATCGGCAGCTCCGTCGCGAGCTGCGCGAGGATCTGGCGGACGTACTGCACGTCGATCCCCTCGCCCGCGTGGTCGGCCAGACAGCCCTGGAGAAAACCGCCCTTCGGCGTCGAGACGCGCTCGCGCGCGTTGGGCGGGTTCGGCAGACCGTTGCCGTAAACGACGATGAACCCGTCCCGATCGGCCAGGGTCTCGAAGCGGGTGTGCGTGGTGTAAAACGCGATCGCCTCGGCGCTCGAGGAGTAGCCGGGGAAGACGAACACCACCGGCGCGGGGCGAGGCGGCAGGTTGGCGGGCGCGTAGACGAGGTAACGCCGCGCGACCTTGTCCGCCCCGAGCAAACGGATCGTGGCCGGATCGGTCAGCGTCTGCGTGAACGTGGCCACGCAGCCGCGCGACTGCGCGGCGCCAGGCGGCCCCTGCAGGTGAACCGGGGCCTCGCTGCAAAGTCGGAGACGGAAGGCCGCCGGCGCAGGGGCTACCGGCGCAGCCGGCGACGGAGCTTCCGGCGGAACCACGACCGCCGGCGGCGCGGCCGCTCGTCCACCGCCGCAGCCAACGAGCACGAACCCAAACAGCGCCGCACGAGCGACGCGCGCCGCGGTTGCGGTCAGGGCGAAGAGCCGTCATGCGCTGCAACGTAGCAGAGCGCGCGGCCGACGGTGCGAGGAGACGGCCTAGGGAACCGCTTCGACGCAGCTCAGGGTGCCGCCCGACGGCTCCTGGCAATTGTGGAGTGTGGGACAGAGCGACGAGGCGCAGGCGCAGGTGACGGTCCCGCCGCAACCGGCGGGGATGGCCATGCAGGCATAGGCGAGATCGCTGGCGCAGAAGTTCCCGCTCAGGTGGCGACCGGTCGGGCAGACGCCGGCGTCGTTGGGCATGATCACGGCGCCACCCTCGGTACCGGTCGCGACGCAGACGGAGCCGCTGGCGCACGCGGGGCTGCAGGTCATGGCGCCGCTGCCGCCCTGCCCGCCCGTGCCGGTCCCACTGCCGCCCGAGCCGCCGGTGCCTGGCCCGCTGCCGCCGGTGCCTGGCCCGCTGCCGCCGGTGCCGGTCCCGCTGCCGCCGGTGCCGCCATCACTCGAGCCCGAAGTCGAGCTACATCCGGGACCGAGGCCGATGGCGAGGAACGCAATGAATGACAAAGAGAGGATTCGCATGCCGCCGGGAGCAGCAAGCCCCGGACCAGCGCGCAAGCCCGTATCCCCGCGCGGAGATCGCCGCCGCGCTCCTCAGAAATCTGAGAGGTACCGGCCGGCGCGTCAGGATTGGGGGGCCGCCAGCGCGCCGCGGCCAATCAGGCGCGCGGGTGGAAGCGGTCGTAGACCGAGCGCAGGTGACCGCGCGAGACGTGGGTGTAGATCTCGGTCGTGCCGATGTCGGCGTGACCGAGCATCGCCTGCACCGAGCGCAGGTCGGCGCCGCGCTCGACGAGGTGGGTGGCGAACGAGTGGCGCAGCTTGTGGGGCGAGATCCGCTTGCGGATGCCGGCCACGACCGCGTAGCGCCCCAGCAGCTTCCAGAACCCCTGCCGCGTCATCGCCCGCCCGTGGTGGGTGAGGAAGAGCGTGTCGGTCGCGCGCGCGCCGAGGAAGGTCGCGCGGATCGTCTGCGACGTAGGTGCGGATCGATTCGAGCGCCACCTCGCCGACGGGGACCAGCCGCTCCTTGCGCCCCTTGCCGACCGCCATCAGGTAACCGGCGTCGAAGTTGATATCGCGCAGCCGCAGCTTGCAGAGCTCCGAGACGCGCAGGCCCGTGGCGTACAGCGTCTCGATCATCGCGCCGTCACGACCGCCGCGCGGCGTGCGCCGGTCGGGCGCCGCCAGCAGGCTGTCGACCTCGGCGATGGTCAGGTAGTCGGGGAGCTTGCGCCCGAAGCGCGGCAGGTCGACGTCCTCCGTCGGATCGGCGGTGATGATCCGCTCGCCCTTGAGGAACCTGAACAGCTGGCGCAGCGCCACCAGCCGCCGCGCCTGCGAGCGCGCCGACAGCTTGCGCTCGTTGAGGTGCACCAGAAAATCGAGGATGTCGATCGCGTTGATGTTGTCCGCGCGGGTGATTGTCCGCCCGCAGGCGAAGTGAGCGAAGCGGGAGAGGTCGCGCCCGTAGGCCTCCACCGTCGCGGGCGTCAGCTCCCGTTCGACCCGCAGGTGATCGAGGAACTGCTGGATCCCGACGTCCAGGCTGGGCGCCACGCCTTCATGCTCCGCCCCTCCGATCGGCAGCGCAAGTTTTCACCGGCTTTCGGGCGTAGAATCTGATCCTTATGAGAACTTACTTAGCCCGGGTCATGGTGATGGTGGGGCTGTGCGGGTGCGGCGCGCAGGAGCTGACGGGGGGAGCGCACGACGCGGGTCGCGACCTCAGTCGACCGGTGATTGACGCCAGCGGGAGAGTCCTCGATGACGCCGGCTGTCCGCCGGAGGGGAAAATGACCTGTGCCCCGTACCGCGGCTGCACCGGCCCGGACATCATCGTCGCGCCGGTCTGCCTCAACGGCGGCTGGACCTGCCCAGTCTTCCCCCTCATCTGCCCGCCCGTCGACGCCGCCATCGACGGCAGCCAGCCAGCCCGCGACGCCGGACCCCAGACGCCGCCGCTGGCGTCGCCCGGGACGCCGCCGCCGGCTGCGCCTGGCCGGTGATCGATGCGGGAGGCTACTTCACTTGCGGCATATGCGACTCCGACTCGACCCCTCGGCCCGCTTGCCTCGATGGCGCCTGGAGCTGTCCCACGGGATCGGGCGGCCCCACCGTCTGCCCGCCCATGGTCGGCAGGTGCGTCGGTCCGCAGCCGTCCGGTTGCTTTTGCAATCCGATCACCGGCGTCGTCTCCTGCGCGAACGACGCAGGCGCCGACGCTCCGTCCGATTGAGACGGGCATCGGCCCCGGCTGATCGTACGTCTGTTCGCGAGCTAGCTCGCGACGATGACGTTGGCGCTCAAGACCTCGTTCTCGCTCGGCTTGACCGGCTGCGTGTTCGACTCCGCCGTCACCAACACGACGAATGAGGTGAACGCGGTCGTCGTTTCGAGCTTCGCGTTCAGCTTCTTGTCGGGCGAAAGCACGCCGATGTTCTGCGGGTGGCCATTTTCGGGCTTGAGCCAGACGACGTATTGAGTCGTCCCCGAGAATACCCTCTCCGCAGGCGCGATATTCTTCACCTCGACCTTCAGATCGCGGTTCCCCTTGTCGTCGGTCGCGACCTGGACCTTGCCTTGCGCAGCCTGTGCCTCGGTGGACGCGCGCATCGTCCAAGTCTGTTGATTCCGGCCGAGCATCTCGTTCGTGGTGGAGCAACCACCGCCGAACGCGAGCGTGCTCGCCAGAGCTCCTGCCAAACCCAGTTGCTTGAGACCTTTCATGTCACACCCCCACACTGAAGCTGGCGACGTGGCGGCGGGTAGCAAGCTGGACGTCAGGCGAGCTCAGATCGACGCGACCATGACGATCGAGCCGCCGTGCCCCGCCAGCCGCTCGCCGAGCGCGAGCGGCGCCCACAGCGGCAGCGAAGCGAGCGCGTACCAGGCGGTCCCACGCGCCACCCCGGCCGTCGCGCGCGCACGCACGCGGTTCTGAAACGAGAACGCCCAGCTCGCCGGATCGGTCACGAACGCCGTCTCGATCTTGTCCTTCGCGAAGCCTGCCTTCTCGGCGGCGCGCGCCAGCGTGCGCGGGTTGAAAAGATGCGTGTGGCGGGGGGCGTGCAACCCCGACCAGCTCCGCCCGAAAAACCGGTGCGCCCAGGCGTCGACGTTGGGGGTCATGACCACGAGGCGTCCGCCCGGCTCGAGCGCCGCGCGGCAACCGGCGAGCACCCGCAGCGGATCGAGAAAGTGCTCGAGCACGTAGTTCATGACGATCGTGTGGTGGCGCCCGCCGAGCGCGAAGTCGGGCTCGAGCTCGCGCGCGACGAAACGGATCGGCGTCCCCTCGAACCCCGCTGCCAGGCGGGGGTTGCGGTCGACGCCGGTCAGGTTCGTGTAACCGGCGGCGGCCAGCGCGCGCAGGAACTGCCCGCTTCCGCAGCCGACGTCGGCGATGCTGGCCGCGCGATCGGCCGGCAACCAGCGCGCGTAGCGCGAGACGAGGAGGCGCGACTGGATCCCCTTCAGCCAGCCGAGCGCGCCACCGCCGCCGGCCGACGCCGTCCCCGAGACGTGCGGCCGGTAGTCGTCGGGGTAGAACGACAGCAGCGCGGCCAGCGCCGGCTGCGGCGCCTGCACCACCAGGCCGCAGCCGCGGCAGACGGCGAAGTCGGTCTCGTGTGGCAGCCCGTGCTCGAAGTCGCGCACGCCCGCGTGCAGCGGATCGAAGGCCGTCGCCTCGCAGAGCGGACAGGCGCCGGTCGTCATCGTGGCCGGCTAGGCCTGATCGGGCTTCGGGTAGCCGACCTCGACGCTGGTCGCGAACGGGCGTTCGTACTCGCCTTCCTTGCGGCCCTTGGTCTTCGGCACCGGCAGCTGCACGGGATAGGGCCGCTTCGAGGGGATCCCCTCCGGCTGCGGCTTCTTCTGGTTGACGTAGTCGATGCCGACGAAGTCGCGGAAGCCGAGGTTCCAGACCTTCTGACGGCGCAGGCGCATCGGCGCGTCCTCGTCCCAGGTGTTGATGAACCAGCGGTCGGTGATCTTCTTCCAGAGCGGCGCCGCCAGCTTGAAGAAGAACGGCGCCTTCAGCCGGTACTCCGTCGCCACCAGGCAGCGGTCGGGGCCGAGGTCGGTCAGGTGGATCGTCTGATCGAGGACCAGGCCAATCTTCCCGAACTGGATCGAGCGAATCAGGTTGGGGTTCTCGAGGTACATGAACCCGTACGACGAGGTCTTGAGGCCGATGATCGGCAGCTTGTAGAAGCGCTCGACCAGCGTCCAGTCGTCCTTCTCGGCGACGATGTTGAACTTGTCGTAGTACTTGTAGTGGGTGCCGACGACGTGCTCGTGATCGAAGTAGTTCCAGATCACCACCTCCTTCGAGCAGTCCATCTCCTTCTCACAACGCGAAAACAGAACGGCCATGGTTAGGTCCCTCCGGGGTTCTCGACCAGTTGCACCCAGATCCCGCCGTCGCGGACCTCCACCTTGTACGGACGGCTGGCGAGCTTGGGGTTCGTCAGGCAGGCGCCGTCCTTCGCGGAGAACTGATAGCAGTGCCAAAGGCAGGTGAAGACGCCGTTCTTCATCTTGTGGTAGCCGATCGGCCCGCCAAAGTGACGGCAGATGTTGCTGATCGCCTTGATCTCGCCGTCGAGACGATAGACGAGGATGTCGTGCCCCTCGATCCACTTCGAGAACTGGCCGTGGGGCTCGAGATCGGCCAGATCTCCGAGGCGTCTAAGTTCGTTCATCTAGGAAGGCGAAATTTATCAGCGTGGCCGGGCAGCCACAACCCGACGCGACAATCTGAGGCCAGCCTCGACGGGCCGGCCGCGCCCTGCTAGCGGCCGAGCTCCGTGGCGGCGCGGTCGAGCAGGCCGTTGACGAAGGCGACCCCCTCGGCGGTCCCGTAGCGCTTGGTCAGCTCGACCGCCTCGTTGAGGATGACCGGCGTCGGGACGTTGGGCGCGTGGCTGAGCTCGAAGAGCGCGATGCGGATGACGTTGCGTTCGACGATCCCCATCCGCTCGAGCCGCCAGTTGCGCGACAGGACGGTGAGGCGCGCGTCGATCTCGGCGCGGTGATCGGAGACGCCGCGCACCAGCTCGTCGACCAGCTTGCGGTCGACCAGCGTGGCCACGTCGCCGTGCTGGTCGTCGTCCGAGACCGGGGCGTTCTCCGACGCCAGGTGCGCGAAGTAGCGGGCGATCATCTGGCCCGGTTCCAGGTGGGGATCTCCCCCACGTCGATCTGGTGAAGGATCTGCAGCGCGACCTCGCGCGATCTACGACGGGGACCAACCATTTACTTCTGGGCTTTCATTTGGGAAGGGATCGGCGGCGGAAGCGGCGGGAGCGCCGGGATCGGCGGGATCGGCGGGATCGGGATGTCCGGTTGGGTGCCGAGCGGGACTCCGACCTCGAGCCGCGCGTAGAGATCGGCCATCTCCACCACGACCATCGCGGCGTCGTAACCCCGGTTGTCCTTCTTGTCGGCGCCCGAGCGCTCGAGCGCCTGCTCCATCGTGTCGCAGGCGAGCACGCCGAAGGCGACCGGGAGCCGCCCCTCTGCCGCCAGCGCGCCGATCGCGCGCGCAGCCTCGCCGGCGACCAGATCGAAGTGCGGCGTGCCGCCCCGGATCACGGCGCCCAGGCAGACGATGCCGTCGAAGCGACCGCCCTCGGCCACGCGGCGGGCAAGGCCTGCCAGCTCCATGGCCCCCGGGCAGCGAAACAGCTCGACGTCGCCGTCGGCGGCGCCCGCCTCGCGCAGCGCCTGGCGCGCCCCGGCGAGCAGCCGGCCGACGATCGTGTCGTTGAACCGCGCCGCCACCAGCGCGAACCGCCGGCCGTTCGCCTGGAGCGCCCCCTCGTGGGAGACGCCGGACGGCGCTGTCCCGTAGGACGACGCCTTGGACTCCGTCTGGCTCATGTCGAGCTCTTGGACCTCTTGCCGCCGTCGGTGTCGCGCAGCGCCATCACCGTCTGCGGCGGCCGGATCGGCACGCACTCGGTGACCTCGAGACCGTAGCCACCGAGGCCGACGATGCGGCGCGGGTGGTTGGTGAGAAGGCGGACCGTGCGCGCCCCGAGGTGCGCCAGCACCTGCGCGCCGAGGCCGATGTCGGTGAGCGGCATATTCGCGTGGACGGAGCTCGGCTCCGCCGAGCGAGGTCCGTCGCGGGGGGAACGGGGACCTCCCAGGGTCCCCGTTTTCAAATGCCTTGAAGTCGGTGACCAGGCTGGCGCGCCCGCGCGGGAAGACATAGAGGAGGATCCCGGCGCCCGCCTCTTCAATCATGCGCAGCGGCACCGTCGCGGGATGATCGTCCTCGAACGGCGACGCGCCGAGCACGTCGCGCAGCACGCTGGCCGTCTGGACGCGCACGAGGATGGGCCTCTCGGGCGAGACCTCGCCCAGCACGAGGGCCAGGTACTCGGTGTCCTCGACGTCGGTGGCGTAGACGACGGCCCGGAACTCGCTGGTGACGCCCCCGAGCCGCGGCCGGATCTTCGCCTCGGAGACCGGGCGAACCAGCATCTCTTGCGCCAGCCGGTACTCGATGAGGTCGGCCACATTGATAATGACCAGGTCGTGCTTGCGCGAGAACTCGAGCAGCTCCGGCATGCGCGCCATCTCACCGTCGTCGCGCATGATCTCGCAGATGACGCCGGCCGGCTCGCGCCCGGCGAGGCGCGCCAGATCGACCGACCCCTCGGTCTGCCCCGAGCGGACGAGGACGCCGCCCCGCCGCGCGCGCAGCGGAAAGACGTGCCCCGGGATCACCAGATCGTCGGGCCCGGCGCCGCGCGAGACGGCGACGCGGATGGTCTCCGAGCGCTCGCGCGCCGAGATGCCGGTGGTCGTCCCGTGGCGCGCGTCGACGCTGACCGTGAACGCCGTGTGGTGGCGCGCCTGGTTGTCGGCCGTCATCATCGGCAGCCCCAGCTGGGCCACGCGCTCTTCGGTGATCGACAGGCAGATGAGGCCGCGCCCCTCGCGGGCCATGAAGTTGATCGCCTCGGGGGTGACCAGATCGGCCGCCATGGTCAGATCGCCCTCGTTCTCACGGTCCTCGTCGTCGACGAGGATGACCATGCGGCCGGCGCGAACCGCCTCGATCGCCCGCTCGACCGCCGCGTGGCGCGCGCGGGCGCCCTGGGCTTCAGCGGACAACGCCGTACCTCTTCAAGGCGTCGATCGACAGCGGGCGGGCCGGCGTCTGCGCCGCGAGGCCGTCTCGTGCCGCATAGGGTCCGACCAGCCGTTCGACGTGCTTGGCGATGAGATCGGTCTCGATGTTGACCGCGGCGCCGATCGCCTTGCCGCCCAGCTTGGTGACGGCGAGCGTGTGGGGGATCAGCGTGACGCTGAAGATCGCCGCCCCCGCCATGTCGGCCAGCGCGTTGATCGTCAAGCTGACGCCGTCGACGGCGATCGAGCCCTTGGGGGCGATGGCGCGGGCGACGTTCGAGGGGACGGAGATCTCCAGATCGAGCGCCGAGCCGTTCTCGCGCCGCGCCACGATGAGGCCGACCGCGTCGACGTGGCCGGCGACCAGGTGGCCGCCCAGCGGATCGCCGAGGCGCAGCGGGCGCTCGAGGTGGACACCCGTACCGGGATCCAGGTTGCCGAGCGTGGTGAGCATCAGCGTCTCCGGACCGAGATCGGCCGCGAACCGCCCGCGCGGAAGATCGAGCTCGACCACGGTCAGGCAGACACCGTCGACGGCGATGCTGGCGCCCAGGGTGAGCGCCGAGAGATCCAGCTTGGTGGCGACGGTCAGACGCGCGGCCGGGCGCTCGGGCTCCGCCCGCGCGATCGACTCGACCGTGCCCATGGATTCGACGATGCCGGTGAACATGAAACCGTCGGACACTATAGCATCCGCGACAACGATCAGCCTCGGGTGATCAGCCCCGCTCGACATCAGCGGTGAGCAGCAGATCGGGCCCGACCGGCCGCACTGAAATCGGGCCGAGACGCAGCGCGCGCGCCACCGCCAGATCGGCCCCGGCCGAGACGCCCACCCCGCCGCCGAGGAGCTTGGGGGCGACGAACAGCGCGATCCGATCGACCAGCCCGGCCTTGATGAAGGCGCCGGCGATCGCCGCGCCCCCCTCGACCAGCACCGACTGGACGCCGCGGGCGGCCAGCAGCTTGAGCGCGCGCGCCGGCGCCACGCGGCCGCGCGGATCGTCGATCGTCAGCGTCGGCGCGGTGTCGTCGAAGACGTGGGCCCGCGCCGGCAGCGGCCGCCGCCCCGCCAGCACCACCCGCAACGGCTGCCGGACCGGACGACGCTTCGTGCCCCGAACCGTCAGGCGCGGATCGTCGGCGCGGATCGTCCCGGCGCCCACCAGGATCGCGTCGTGCGCCGCGCGCAGCTCGTGCGCCGCCGCCCGCGCCTGCGGGCTGGTGATCCAGATCGGCGCCCGCTTGCCCCGCCCCGCTCTGGTCGCCGTCGTCTTCCGGGCGATGAACCCGTCGAGGGTCGCGGCCGCCTTCAACGTCACCAGCGGGCGTTTTTCGCGCACCGAGACGCCATAGGCGCGAATCGCAGCCTTGCTCTCCCCCTCCAGACAGCCGACGTCGACGCGAATTCCTGCGCGCCGCAGCCGCGCGATGCCGCGCCCGTCGACGAGCGGGTTCGGGTCGCGGCAACCGACCACCACCCGGGCCGGCCGCGCGGCGACGAGCACCTCGGTGCAGGGTCCCGTCCGCCCGGTGTGATTGCAGGGCTCCAGCGTCACATAAATCGTGGTGCCGCGAGGGCTCCCCTGAAGCTCCGCCAGCGCGTTCACCTCGGCGTGCGCCTCGCCGGCCTTGCGGTGGAAACCCTCGGCGGCGATCTGCCCGTCGCGCACGATCACCGCGCCAACGACTGGGTTTGGCTGCGTCGTCCCGCGGCCACGCTCCGCCAGCGCCAGCGCCCGCCCCATGAAGCGCACATCGGCCGCCGAGAACGCCTGGGGCCGTGTCGTCCGGCGCGTCACCTTCTACCTTTGTTGTCGACCAGGCTCTTGAGCTCGTTCATGAGCTCGTTCACATCTCGAAACGACCGGTAGACGGAGGCGAACCGGACGTAGGCGACCTCGTCGATGTCGCGCAGCGCGTCCATCACCGCGTCGCCGATCTTCGACGACGGGATCTCCTTTTCGCCCGCCTCCAGCGAGCGCTCGATCTTGTCGGCCGCGCTCTCCATCACCTCGACCGGGACCGGCCGCTTCGAGCAGGCCTTCTTGAGGCCGCTCAGGATCTTGGCGCGGTCGAACGGCTCACGCCGGCCGTCCTTCTTGATCACCAGCGGCAGGATCTCGTCGATGCGCTCGTAGGTGGTGAAGCGGCGGCCGCAGGAGATGCACTCG
Organism: uncultured Pseudomonadota bacterium; assembly: GCA_963819375.1. GTDB lineage: Bacteria > Myxococcota_A > Polyangia > Fen-1088 > Fen-1088 > JADGRB01. The sequence goes on from CAWFVU010000007.1 coordinate 347,546, forward strand.
CGGCGGCGGCGGATGACCTGGTCACCGTCGGACGGACGGGTGTCGACGACCTTGTCTTCGATGGTGGCGCAGAAGGGGCAACGCATGGGTGGCTTCGGGTTATGATTCGCTACCACAGATGAACGAGCTGCGCTTGACGGTCAACGGCGAGAAGCGGGCGGCGGCGCCCGGGACCACGGTTTCGGGCCTGCTGACGGCCATGGGGGTCGACCCGGCCCGCGTGGCGGTCGAGCGCAACGAGGACGTCGTCCCCCGCAAGACCTGGACCGAGGCGGCGCTGGCCGACGGCGACAAGATCGAGATCGTGGCGTTTGTAGGCGGCGGTTCAGACGCGGCTGCGAGCAGCGGCGACGACGTCCTCATCCTCGGCGGCCGCAAGTTCAGCTCCCGGCTGCTGGTCGGCACCGGCAAGTACCGGACGCTCGAGGAAGGACGTGAGGCGATCCGCCTGTCGGGCGCAGAGATCGTCACCGTCGCGCTCCGCCGCGTCGACCTGACGCCCGGCAAGCCGAACGTCCTCGACACCATCGATCGCAAGCGGCAGACGATCCTCCCCAACACCGCCGGCTGCTACACCGCCGAGGAGGCGATCCGCACCTGCCGTCTGGCGCGCGAGCTGGGGATCGCCGACATGGTGAAGCTGGAGGTCATCGGCGACGAGCGGACCCTGTTCCCCGACGGCGCGGCGACGCTGGAGGCGGCGCGCGTGCTGGTCAAGGAAGGCTTCACCGTTCTGCCGTACTGCATGGACGATCCGATCCTGGCCCGCAGGCTGGAGGACGCCGGCTGCGCGGCCGTGATGCCGCTGGCGGCGCCGATCGGCTCGGGGCTCGGCATCCGGAACCCCTACAACCTCCGCATCATCCTCGAGCACGCCAAGGTGCCGATCATCGTCGACGCGGGCGTCGGCACCGCCTCCGACGCCGCCGTGGCGATGGAGCTCGGCTGCGCCGGCGTCCTCATGAACACCGCCATCGCCGGCGCGCGCGATCCCCTGATGATGGCCGAGGCGATGCGCGACGCCGTCATCGCCGGACGCCGCGCCTTCCGCGCCGGCCGCATCCCGCGCAAGCTCTACGCGACGGCCTCGTCGCCCGTCGACGGTTTGATTGAATAGCGTCAACGTCCCCGCGCCGCCTCGGCTCTACATCATCACCGACCAGTCGGTCACGGGCGGCCGGTCCGTTCTCACCCTGATCGAGCAGGCCCTGGAGGGGATCACCGACAGCGGTCTTGGGGGTGACGAAGTGGCCGTGCAGCTGCGCGAGAAGGCTCTGGCGACCGTGTTCCTCACGCACGCCGCCCAGCAACTTCGCAGAATCACCGCGAAGGCCGGCGTGCGCCTCTACATCAACGACCGGATCGACGTGGCGATCGCCGTCGATGCGGACGGCGTCCACTTGAGCGGAACGTCGCTGTCGCCCGCCGAGGCCCGCGCGATGGCACCGGCCATGGGAATCGGCGTCTCGGCGCACAGCATCGACGAGGTCCGCGCCGCCGCAGCCAACGCGACCTTCGCGGTCTTCGGCCCGATTCGCGACACGCCGTCGAAGCGCGCCTACGGTCCACCGCTCGGCTTTGACGCGCTGGCTGAGGCCGCGCGGCTCGATTTCCCTTTATTGGGGCTGGGCGGCCTCGACGCGCGCGACGTCACGGACGTCCTCGCCGCCGGCGCGCACGGTGTCGCCTGCATCCGCCCGGTCATGGCGGCCACCGACCCGGGAGCCGCTGTCCGGGCCCTCTGTCAGGCCCTCGCAAGACCCATCTCAAGACCCATCTCAAGACGCCTCTGAAGACCCCTCGCAACATCTTCTGTCAGGCCGCCGTATCGGACTTGACACTATTTGTAACACTCGTACTCTCAGGCCCCAATTTCCACGGCAGAGCCGGGGAAAGAGGGACAAGTCAACGTTCGTAGGAGGGTAGTAAATGGCAACCGGCAAGGTGAAATGGTTCAACGACGCGAAGGGGTACGGGTTCATCGCCCGTGAGGACGGACCGGATGTTTTCGTCCATCACACAGCGATCATGTCGGAGGGCTTCCGCTCGTTGAGTGAGGGCCAGGAGGTCGAATTCGACATCACGGAGGGTCCGAAAGGCCTGCAGGCTGCGAACGTTCGCAAGTCAGCGTAAGACACTTTCGATCGACGTGAACGGCCGGGTAGATTACCCGGCCGTTTTTTTATGGGGCCCGCTCGACGAGGAGCGTGACCTCCTCCGTCGCGGGCCGCCCGCGGTTCGCGGGGCGGACGCGGGCGCCGGGCTGACGCGCCAGGATCGCGACAGCGGCCCGGACGATCTCGGCGATCGCCGGCTCGACCTCCGACCACCAGGCGTAGCCGTCGGACTCGCCGTCGTAGTCGGCTGGAAACGCGCAGCGCGCCGTGATGCGCAGCGTGAAGTCACGCTCCTCAACATATGTTTCGTCGGGCATGGCCGATAATTAGCATGCGCGCTCGGCGGTTAAGGCGTCTTGACCCCTTCGCGCGCCGGCGGGCAAGCTTTCCGCCTCTCGACGATGCCAGAGCGTCCCACCGACACGCGACGCGCGTTCTTCACGCGTGTGACCAAGGGCCTCGGCGCGCTGGCGGTCGCGATGGCGATCGTCCCCTGTCTGGCGCTGCTGGCAGCCCCGGTGCGGCGCGCGATCGGCCGGGGCGCCGGACATGACGTCACGGCGCAGAGGCCGGTCGTGGTGAATCGCGCGCACGCCATCTGGGAGGAGCGTTGTTCACGCTGCCATGGCCTCGTCGGCGCCGGCGGCGAGAAGGGCCCCGACTTCAAGGACTACGACTCACGGGCCTGGATCCGCGGTTTCCTCGAGAATCCCGAGAGCCCTGTTCATATGGGGAACGCCAAGATCGACAAGGGGATGAAGGCGGTGCAAGGGCCGCCCGAGGAGCTCGAGCCGCTGGTGGAGATGGTTTACGCGCAGACCGGCGCGCCGGACGCCGATGCCGTCCTCGCCGCGCGCGGACGCGAGCTCGTCCCCCAGAAGGACTGCGACACCTGCCACGAGCTCGACGGGGAGGGGGAGAACGCCGGCCCCAACCTCAAGGGGCGCGGAACGCTCGCCTGGGTCGAGGCGGTCATCTCCGACGCCGGGCAGGGGCGGCTCTACGGCGAAAAGAACAAGATGCCGAAGTTCGCCGGCAAGCTGACACCGGCGGAGATCGAAGACATGGCCCGCTTCGTCATCGCGCAGAAGAAGGGGAACTAGGGCGCGCCACTCGAGCCGACCGAGCCGTAATTCGGGGTACCGGACACTGGTCTGAGAACCCCCCCAAGGAGGCGTCCGATGGCTCTGCGTCCCTTGCCCGCTCTGACTGCATCTTCTAGGTCCGTCTTCTGCTCGATGATCCTCGGGCTCACCGTCGCCTTCGCGTCGTGTGCCCAGCCCGAAAGCGGGACGGAGGGGACGGGTGGCACGGGCGACACGGGCTCCGGCGGCGCCACCGCCACCGGCGGCGTGGTCGGAACTGGCGGCGTGGTCGGCACCGGCGGCGTCACCGCGACGGGCGGCAACACGGGCACCGGCGGCGTCCTCGCGACGGGCGGGACCACGGGCACCGGCGGCGCCAAGGCCACCGGCGGCACCACCGGAACCGGCGGCGCCACCGGCACGGGCGGGACCCCCGGCACCGGCGGCACCAAGGCCACCGGCGGCACCACCGGCACCGGCGGCACCCCGGCGACAGGCGGGACGACCGGCACCGGCGGCACCAAGGCCACGGGCGGCACCACCGGCACTGGCGGGACCAAGGCCACCGGCGGCACCACCGGCACCGGCGGCACCCCAGCGACAGGCGGGACGACCGGCACCGGCGGGACCAAGGCCACGGGCGGCACCACCGGCACCGGTGGCTCGACGAGCTCCGATCCGCTCGTCGGCTGGGCGGCGAGCGGCTGCTCGATGGGCGGCCTCAGCACCACCACCGGCGGCGGCAGCGCCTCGGCGACGACCGTCAGCTCGGCCAGCGCCTTCAGCTCCGCGGTCAGCGGCTCGTCGGCCGCGGTGATTCACGTCTCCGGCTCGTTCAGCGGCACGTTCAAGATCGGTTCGAACAAAACGATCGTGGGCATGTCGGGCGCGAAGATCACCGGCAACCTGACCTTCGACGGCAGCTCGAACGACATCTTGCAGAACCTGACCATCGTCGGCCTCAACTGCTCCGACGTGCCGTCGAACGGCGACTGCCAGGACGGCGCCGACGGCATCACCGTCGAGAACAGCGCGCATCACATCTGGATCGACCACCTCGACGTCTCCGACGGCTCGGACGGCAACCTCGACATCACCGAAGGCGCCGACTGCGTGACCGTCTCCTGGACCAAGTTCCACTACTCGTCCAGCCGCGTCTCCGGCTACACGGGCGAGGTGCACCACTTCTCGAACCTGGTCGGCGGCTCCGACTCGAAGACCAGCGACGCCGGGCACCTGCGCGTCACCTGGCACCACGACTGGTGGGCCGACCACGTCGTCGAGCGCCAGCCGCGCATTCGCTTCGGCGACGTGCACATCTTCAACAGCCTCTACACCTCGAGCGGCGACAACTACTGCATCGGGGCCGCCGTCAGCGCCAACATCCTCGACGAGAACAACGCCTTCATCGGCGTGAGCGACCCGATCGACAGCACCGACTACTCGAACTCCGCGACCATCGTGGTGTCGAAGGGCAACCTCTACAGCGGCACCAGCGGCCAGACCGCCAACAAGGGCTCCGCCGTCTTCACCCCGCCCTACCCCTACACCCTCGACGCCGCCAGCTCAGTTCAATCCGAAGTGCAATCCGGCGCCGGCCCTCACTAGCGCCCGAGACACCGCCCGCGCTGCCTCCGTGGGATCCGGAGGTCAGCGCAGCGGAGCCGAGGACCGTCCCGCGGAGCGGGGGCGGACTGGGTATCTTCCCGCCGGGAGCCCGCAGGCCGCTCTGATCGTTCGCGGCCGAGGATTCCTTCTCGCGGACGGCGGGGAGATACCCAGTCCGCCCCCGCCCCGCGCCGGAAGGTCCGAGCGAAGCGAAGCGAAGCGAGCGAGCCCCGAGGTCAGTCGTCGGCGCGGAGCCAGTCGGTGCGGACGTCGGGGCCGAGCTTGTCGACGATCTCGCTGCGGAAGCGCTTCTTCAGCTGGTCGGCGATCTGCCCCATCCGCTGCTTGGAGACCCCGAACCGGGAGCCGAGCTCGCCGAGCGGAATCGGCTCCTCGGTGGCCAGGTGCTCGTGCCAGACCGCGCGCTCCCAATCGTCCTTGAGACCGTCGCGGAACCCGCCCACGAAGTCGCGCACGGCGTCCGCCAGCTCGGCGTGGGCCGCCTCGGACTCCGGCGAGCGGCCCCCGGCAGCGATGCGCTCCGCCAGCGCGAACGTCTCTTCGCCGCCGTCCTTGGCGCCGCCGGGATCGATCGAGACCTCGCGCGACTCGAGGTGCTGGCGCACCTCGTCGAGATCCCGCTCGTCGACGTCCAGCTTGGCGGCCAGCAGCTTGGGCGTCGGCTCGAAGCCCGCCGCCAGCAGCTTCTGCCTCTCCTTCTCGAGACGGAAAAACAGCTTCCGCCCCGCGCGCGTGTTGCCGACGTGGATGAGGCGCGAGTTCGTCATCAGGAACTTCAGCACGTAGGCGCGGATCCAGTAGGCGGCGTAGGTGCCGAAGCGCGGCCCCAGCGACGGCTCCCAGCGCTTGACCGCCTCCATGAGCCCGACGCTCCCCTCCTGGAAGAGGTCAAGGATGCTCGCCCAGGCGCGGCGGTACTGGTAGGCGATCGAGATGACCAGCCGCAGGTTGTGGACGACCAGCCGGCGCGCGGCGTCCATGTCCCCCTCTTCGCGAACGGCCTTGCCCAGCTTCCGCTCCTCCTCGTCGGTGAGGCGCGGGAAGCGCCGCGCCTCGGCCAGGAAGCGCCCCACCGGATCGCGCAGCGGCGCCAGCGCGCCAGCCGAAGCGGGCGGCACCACCTCGTCCGCGTCGAGCGTGTCGGCGTCAGCCGGCTCAGTCGGGCCAGCCTCGACAGCATCGACGAGGACCCCCTCCTCGTCTGGGAGATCTGTCTCCGGCTGATCTGCAGCCTGGTCTTGGTCGTGCTTTGCTGACATGCGTGGTCTCCGGCGGACGGGCCGGGATGGAGATAATATCGTTCCTGCGAAGTGTTTTTGTGGGTCTAGCATCGAAAGCTCGAGCGCGCCTCGCCTCTGCCGCGTTGGTCGTCGCCCTGGTTGGATGCCGCAAAGAACAGGCGGTGTCACCGACGGCTGGGTCGGCTCCCCCGGCGCTTCCGGCCGCGGATGCCGCCCTGCCCAAGGCGGCGCGCGGCCGGGAGATCGCCCTCCTTTACTCGTCCAACCTGCAGGGGAGGTACGCCCCCTGCAACTGTGCGGTGCAGCCGCTCGGGGGCCTCGCGCGGCGGGCCACCGTGACGGCGCGGGTGCGCGCCGAGGCGGACGCGACGCTGGTCGTCGACGCCGGCGACCTCTTCCAGCCCGAGGGGACCACGGCCGAGACCGAACGGCAGGCCGACCTGCTGGCCGCCGGGATCGCGGGCGGCGGAATCGACGCCTTCACGCCGGGCGAAGGCGATCTGGCGCTCGGCGTCCCGCTGCTGAAGAAGGTGACCGCGGCGTTCAAGCTCCCCGTCGTTTCGGCCAACCTCTATGGACGGGATGGCCGACGTCTGTTCGCCGCCGATCGCCTGCTCGACGCCGCCGGGACACGCGTCGGCATCTTCGGCGTGACCGCGCCACCGACCGCCGCCGACGCCAACCGCTGGCGCGCTGACGGCATCGTGGTGCGCGATCCGGCCGACGCCGCGCGCGAAGCGGCAGCGGCGTTGCGTGCCCGCGGGGCGCAGATCGTGGTGGCGCTGGTCCACGCCGGCCTGCCCGCCGAAAACCGTCGGCTGGTCGCCGCCCTCACGGGGGTCGACTGGGCCGTGCTGGGCCACAGCGCGCTGAACCTCGAGTCGCCCGAGCCGACCGGCGGCGCGCGGCTCCTGGAGGCGCAGTCCGAGGGGAAGAACCTGGGGCGCCTGGATCTTCACGTCGTCGATGGCGCCCGGACGTTCGTCGACCGCGGCGAGCGCGCCGACATCGCGGCGATCCTGGCCGACCATCGGCGGCAGCTCCGCGACGACGACCACACGCTCGGCGAGCTCGATCCGGCGACGGCAGAGGCCTACTACCAGCAGCGGCGGCGGGATCTCGGGGCGGCGATCGCCCGCGAAACGGCGCTTTACGCCCGGCTGCCCGCCGAGATCACCGGGAGCTGGTTCGAGAACCACATCCTCCCGCTCGATCGAAACATCCCCGACGATCCGGGGGTGGCGACCCTGGTCCGTGCTTATCTGGCCAGGGGGCTGGCAGAAAAGCGCCGGCCTCATCTATAGTCCGGCCGATGCGCCGCAAGGACCCCCGACGAAGGCCCAGAGGCAGGTTGCTGGCGTTCGCGCTCGCTTTGGTCGCGCTGGGGCCGGCGGCGGTGCGCGCCGAGAGCACGCCGCAGGCTGCGGGAAACGGCGACTCCAACGACTCGTTCGAGGCGCGCGCGCACGGCGCGGTGAAGACGCAGGACGTGGGGACGCTGCTGGCGCCGTTCATCAACGCGTGCGGGGGCGACATGCGCGAGCTCGATCGCGCCCGCTGCCGCTCGACGACGACCTATCTGCGCAAGAAGCTCCCCCAGCAGACGTTCATCGCCGAGTCCAACGATCCGGCGGCGATCGAGGTCTCCGGCTACGACGGCGCCGCCAAGGGCTACCACCTGTCGCTGGCCGGCTGCATCGCCTGCAGCGAGCCGATGCCGATCGGCAGCCACCACGAGCCGCGCTTCGTCACGCTGGCGACGCCCGACAAGTCGGCGGCGTCGCTGGCCGCCGGCGTGCCGGTCTCGAAGAGCACGGTCGCCTTCGACGACTTCGCGCAGGCCAAGCACTGGGCCGAGATGGAGAAGCCCTTCCTGCGCGCCGAGTTCCTGTTCCAGCCGCAGGCCGAAGGGGCGGACTTCACCGTCGGGATGGCGCCGGGGATCGCGCTCAAGCTGGTGGGCGCGCGCGTCTACAACCGCTGCACCGGCGAGATCCTCGTTTCGAAGCCGCCGTCGACGGGATTCGCCGATCGCCCGCCGCCCGGCCACGAGGATCCCGCCTGCAGCCGCGCCGGGCAGCCGCAGCCGATGACCGACGAGGAGCTGGCCGCCGATCGCCGCCCCGAAGAGCTCACCAAGGCCGCCATCAACGAGGTGATGGAGAAGATTCGCCCCAAGTTTTACGACTGCTACCAGAAGTTCCACGTCCCCGGCGCGCTGGTGCTGAGCTACGTCGTGGGCGGCAACGGAACCGTGCAGTCGGTCCAGGTCGGGTCGACCTTCGCCGGGACACCGACCGGCAGCTGCGCGATGGAGGTGGCGAAGGAGATGCGCTTCCCCGCCTTCAAGCACGAGCGGCAAGACTTCAAGTATCTGTTCTTTCTACGTCGCTCGTAGCCGCCCGGACATCGGCGGCTGAGCGGGCGGCCGGCGGTCGGCCGCCCCTCCACGCGAGGAGCGCGACCAGCGACAGCAGGCAGAGGAACCCGAACAGATCGCCCACCGTCCGGTAGAGGCCTCCGCCCGGCAGCATGGCCAGGTCGACCAGCAGCGTCTTCGGCGGCGCCGGCGGTTGCTCGTCGGGATCGACCGATTCGGTCGCCTGGAGAACGCGCCCCGCGGCGTCGATGTGCGCGCTGACGCCGGTGTTGACCGCCCGGACCATCTCCAGCCGGTGCTCGACGGCGCGGAAGACCGCCAGCGCCAGGTGCTGGTACGGCTCGGCGGTGCGGCCGAACCAGGCGTCGTTGGTGATGTTCACGAACGCGTTCGGTCCGAGCTTGGCCACGCGCCGCGCGAACGACGGCAAGATGTCCTCGTAGCAGATGAGCGGGCCGAGCTTGAAGTCGCCCGCGGCGGTGCGCAGCGGGAACGACGCCGGCTCGCTGCCCCGGCTGAAGTTCGAGGCCTCGGGGAAGATCTCCGTGAACCAGGGGATCTGGTCGTAAAAGGGCACGTACTCGCCGAACATCATCAGGAAGACCTTGTCGTAGCTGCCGGTGGCGTTGCCGGCGGCGTCCATCATGATCGCGGTGTTGTAGGGGTAGCGATCGGGCCCTCTTATCGGCGCTCCGTCGGGCGCCCCCTCGACGCGGGTGACGGCGCCGAACATGAGCGAGGTGTCGAACCCGCGCCGCACCATCCGGCCGTCGTCGGGCGCGAAGTCGTGCGCGAACGTGCGCGGCAGCGCGTACGGATACGACGACTCCGGCCAGACGACCAGCTCGGCGCCGGCGCGCTGCAGGTCGGCCGAGGCGCGCTGGTGCAGGACCAGGAGACGCGCGAACTCCGCCGGATCCCACTTCTCGATGATGCCGACGTTGGCCTGCACGAGGCCGGTGCGCACCTTCGGCGCGGCGGCACGGCGCCCGTCGGCCTGGTGAATCCGCAGCGCGCCATAGCCGAGGTCGACCGCGATCAGCACCGCCACCGCCACCAGCGCGCGCCAGGCCGGCCAGCGGCGGCGAGAGGCGGCCAAGAGCGCGTCCGCGACCGCGCCGGCGAAGGCCAGCATGAGCGCGGTGACGCCGAGCGGCCCGGTCACGTCGGCGATCTGGATGACCGCCGGCACGAACGCCTGCGAGATCGCCAGGTAGTAGGGGAAGATCTGCGGCATCAGGAGCTCGACGGCGACCATGACCAGCGGCGCCAGCAGCACGAGCGGCGCGCCGGTCCGGTCCCAGGCCCGCCGCACGCCCCAGGAGAAGAACGCGAACGCCAGCCCCTGGTAGGCGATGAGCAGCGCCATGATCGGCAGCGCCTCGATCGACGCCATGTGGCCGAACCGCTCGAGGAGGCCATCCATCCAGTAGAAGCCGCCGGTGTGCGCGACGGCCCCCGTCAGCCAGCCGTAGAGAAACGCGCGCTTGGGTGTCGCCGCCGACGCGCGCCACGTAGATCTCCGGCACCGCGGCGATCCACATGAGCGGCCAGAGGCCGTAGGTCGGAACGGCGAGAAACAGGAGGGCGCCCGCCAGCAATGACAGTCCGATCCGTAGGCCGACGACGCGCATCCGAGGCCCACTGTCATAGCGCGAGAGGGCCGCTCTGCGCACCTCTGCCGTCGTGTTAGCATCGCGACGGATGCGGGCGCGGACGCGGATGTCGCTGCTGGGGCCTGGTCGTGATGTCGGCGGCGGGCTGCGGCGGCTCGGGCGTCGTGCCGCCGCCGAACGGCTCGGGCGGGAGCGCCGGTGGCGCGGCGGCTGGGCATGGCGGGCGGCGCGGCGGGAACCGGCGGCGGCGCGGGCGGCACGAACGCCGGCGGCGGTGCGACGGGAACCGGAGGTGGCGGCGCGGGTGCTGGCGGCGGCGCGGGCACGACGGGCAGCAGCGGCGCGGGCGGCCATGCGGGCGCGACCGGAGGCAGCGCGGGCGGAGCCGGCAGCGGGACGGCGGGCACCAGAGGGAACGACGCCGGCACCGACGCCGCCTTCCCGACCCCTTGCGACCCGCTCGCGCAGACGAGCTGCCTGCTCGAACGAGCGGTGCAGCTGGGTCGCCACCAGCGCGACCGCGGGTCACGCGGTCTGCCTCGCCGACGGCACCGTCGCGCCAGGGGGGCGCTTGCGCCGCCGGCGCTTACGGCGAGACGACCGGGTTCGACAACTGCCAGCGCGGGCTCGCCTGCGCGAACGGCCAGTGTCAGCCGATCTGCAAGACCTCGCCCGACAGCTGCGGGGCGCACTTCGCCTGCACCAACTACTCGAGCGTCTTCTATTCGAACGGCACCAGCGTGGCCGGCGTCTGCGCCCCGACCTGCAATCCGCTCACGCAGGCGCGCGACTACGACGGCGCCGCGGCGTGCGGCGGTCCCACGTCCCCCACCTCCGCCTCACCGGCGCTCGGCTGTTTCGGAAAGAGCGTCTTCACCTGCGCGAAGGTCGTCTACCCCAACAACAAGTCCGACGCGCCCGCGGCCGGCCCCACCAGCGGCGGCTTCTTTCTCAACGGCTGCGCGCCCGGCTACCTGCCGGTGCTCACCGCAATGACCGGCAGCACCCAGACCATCTGCGTCGCGCTCTGCCAGCCCGGTCCGACGTCGGTCGGAGCCACCGCGCAGGCCGCCGGCGTGACTCCGTACACCTGCCCCGCCGCCGGCGCGGCGGCGCCGCACGAGTGCCGCTACTGGTGGTGGCTGCAAAACACCACCTCGGCTTCGTTCCCAGACGCCCTCAGCAACACGATGGGATTTTGCATCGACTACACCAAGTACACCGGCGACAAGACCGGCGCGGGAACCACCCCCTACCCGAGCTGCACCGCGCTCTCCGCCACGCGCGCACACCTACGACGCCACGTTGACCGACGCCCAGTACTGGGGCTGCCAGCCCTATCCGCCGCCGCCAGCTGACGCCGGCGTCCACTAGCGGCTGACGCCGCCGTCCATCTAGACGGCTGGCCGGCGCTCGCTCTAGAAGTCGTAGCGCAGGAGCCGCGCCTCGAGGGCGCCGTTCCAGAGGCGGTGCGAGACATTGGGCTTGCGCCGGATGGCGCGCTCGATCGCCGGGTTGCCGCTCAGCACGATCACCCGCCAGCCGCCGAGCCGCTCGAAGGCGCGCCCCATCGCCCTGTAGGTCTCCTCCAGCTCGGCCGGTTTCAGCCGCTCGCCGTAGGGCGGGTTGGTGGCCAGCGTGGCGGCCGGCCAGCGCTTCTCGAGCGTCGCCACGTCGGCCTGCTCGAACACCATCCCGTCGTCGACGGAGGCTGCGGCGGCGTTCTGGCGCGCGGCGGCCAGCGCCTTGCCGTCGACGTCGGCGCAGACAATCGGCGGCCAGGTCTCACGCAGGGCCGCCTGCGCGGCCGTCTCGGCGTCGGCGCGCAGGCGCGCCCAGGCGGCCAGAGACTCCGACGCCAGCGTCGGCCAGCGCTCGAACCCGAACGGGCGGCGCAGCCCGGGCGCGATCCCGCGCATGGCCAGCGCGTGCTCGATCGCCAGCGTCCCCGACCCGCACATCGGATCGATGAACGGCTGGTCGGCGTGCGCGCCGCCCAGGATGAGCACCGCTGCCGCCAGCGCTTCTTTGAGCGGCGCATCGACCATCGCGACGCGGTAGCCGCGCCGGTGCAGCGACTCGCCCGCCAGGTCGAGAAAGATGCCCGCCTTCCCCGCGGCGAGGTGCAGCACGATGCCGACGTCGGGCGACTTGGGATCGACGTTGGGCCGCTCGCCGAACGCGTCGCGGAGCGAATCGGCGACGGCGTCCTTCACCTTCAGCGCCACGTATCCCGAGTGCGTCAGCTCCTTCGTGTCGCGGACGCTGGCGTGGACCGCGAACGTGCTGGTCGCCGTCAGCCAGTCGCGCCAGGGGATCGCGCGCGCCCCCGCGTAGAGGCTCTTCGGCTCGGTCGCCTCGAACGTCCCCAGCTGCGCCAGCACCCGCACGCCGACGCGCGAATGCAGGCAGACCCGCATCCCCATCTCCAGGGGCCCCTCGAACCAGACGCCGCCGAAGTCCCCCTTGGCGCCCGCGATCCGCATCCCCGCGATCTCACGGCGCAAGGCACCCTCGGTTCCACGCGCACAGGTGACGAAGAATCGAAACACGACGCGCAATCTACAGCGCGATCCGCGATCCGGCGAGGACTGCCGCTGGCGTCTAGTGCGCGGCGCCCGGCGCCCGTGCCGCGACGTCGAGGCGGGCCTGGGCCCAGCCGCGCTTCAAGACCAGCGCGAAGTAGGCGCCGTCGAGCTCGCCCTTCCACGCCGCGAGCTGCTTGTCGGCCTCGCCGAGGTCGCGCGCGGCGGCCTCGCGGTCGACGTCGGCGGCGGTCATCGCCTGGTCGACGAGGACCAGCACGCGGTCGCGGCCGGGGGCGTCGTCGGCGCGCGGCTGCGGCGCCACCTGCAGGAAGCCCTGCCCGACCGCCACCACGCCGTCGTGGTCCTTGGCCTTGTAGGAGAGCACGCCGGGGCGCAGCGCCGTCATCAGCGGCACGTGGCCCGGCAGGATGCCGAGCTCGCCGAGCTCGCCGGGCGCCGTCACCTCTTCGACGTCGGCGTCGACCAGCGCGCCCTTGGGCGTGGTGAGCGAGAGCTTCATTGGAGGCTACGCAGCTTCTTTCTTGAGCTGCTCGGCCTTGGCGCGGACGTCGTCGAGGCCGCCCTGCATGTAGAACGCCTGCTCGGGGAGGTCGTCGCACTTGCCGTCGACGATCTCCTTGAAGCTGCGCACGGTGTCCTTGACCTCGACGTACTTGCCGGGCGTGCCGGTGAACGTCTCGGCCACGAAGAACGGCTGCGAGAGGAACTTCTGGATCTTGCGGGCGCGCGACACCGTCAGCTTGTCGTCCTCGGAGAGCTCGTCCATCCCGAGGATGGCGATGATGTCGACGAGCTCCTTGTACTTCTGGAGGATCTTCTGCACCGAGCGGGCGACCGCGTAGTGCTCGGCGCCGACGATCTCGGCCGACAGCATGGTCGACGTCGAGTCGAGCGGATCGACCGCCGGGTAGATCCCCAGCTCGGAGATGGCGCGCGACAGCACGGTCGTGGCGTCGAGGTGGGCGAAGGCCGTGGCCGGCGCCGGGTCGGTCAAGTCGTCGGCCGGCACGTAGATCGCCTGCACCGAGGTGATCGACCCCTTGCTGGTCGAGGTGATGCGCTCCTGCAGCTCGCCCATGTCGGTGGCCAGCGTCGGCTGGTAACCGACGGCGCTGGGGATGCGGCCGAGGAGCGCGGAGACCTCCGAGCCGGCCTGCGTGAAGCGGAAGATGTTGTCGATGAAGAGCAGCACGTCCTGCCCCTCGTCGTCGCGGAAGAACTCGGCCACGGTGAGCGCCGAGAGCGCCACGCGGGCGCGGGCGCCCGGCGGCTCGTTCATCTGGCCGTAGACGAGCGCGGTCTTGGAGAGCACCGACGAGCCGTCGGAGAGCTTCGACTCCGCCATCTCGTTGTAGAGATCGCGTCCCTCGCGGGTGCGCTCGCCGACGCCGCCGAACACCGAGAAGCCGCCGTGCTTCTTGGCGACGTTGTTGATGAGCTCGAGCATCGTGACCGTCTTGCCGACGCCGGCGCCGCCGAAGAGGCCGATCTTGCCGCCGCGGCGGTAGGGGGCCAGCAGATCGATGACCTTGATGCCGGTCTCGAACATCTCGACGCGCACCGACTGGTCGACGAACTTGGGCGCCGCGCGGTGGATGGGGAGCATCTTCTTGGCGGTGATGGCCCCGCGCTCGTCGACCGGCTCGCCGATGACGTTCATGATGCGCCCGAGGACCTCGCGGCCGACCGGGACCTGAATCGGCGCGCCGGTGTTCACGACCGCCATGCCGCGGACCAGGCCGTCGGTGGTGTCCATGGCGATGCAGCGGACGCTGTGCTCGCCCAGGTGTTGCGCCACCTCGACGACCAGGTTGCCGGGCTTGTCGTTGATCGACGGGTTCGAGATCCGCAGCGCGGTGTTGATCTCCGGCAGATCGCCGCCGGCGAACTCCACGTCGACGACCGGGCCGATGACCTGGACGACCTTGCCCTGGCTGGTTGCTTGCACGCTGCTCATGACTCTCTGTGTCCTTTCGACTGACTTCTTGACGACTCTGTCGACAAACCTAGCCCTTGAGGGCCTCGGCGCCGCTGACGATCTCCATCAGCTCCTTGGTGATGGCGGCCTGGCGGGCGCGGTTGTACTGAAGCGTGAGGTTGGCGATCATCTCCTTGGCGTTGTTGGTCGCGCTGTCCATGGCGGTCATGCGCGCGCCCAGCTCGGAGGCGATCGACTCGAGGAGGCCGCGGTAGATCTGCGACTCGAGGTAGAGCGGCAAGAGCGCGTCGAGCAGCTTCGCCTTCGACGGCTCGTAGAGGAAGTCGAGCGCGCCGGCGGCCACGGCCTTCTCGCCGCCCGCCAGCTCGGAGCTCACCGGCAGGAGCGGCTCGACCACCACGCGCTGCTGCACCGCCGACTTGAACTCGTTGTAGACGAGAAAGACGGCGTCGGTGCGCCCTTCTCGAAACTCGTGCGACACGATCTGCGCCATCTCGCGCGCGATCTGCGAGGCGGTCTCGGCCGTCGGGGCGGGCGTCTCGCGGATGATCGACTGCTTGCGGCGGCGGTAGTAGTCGCGCCCCTTCTTGCCGACGATCTCCAGCCCGATCTCGCGCGCCGGCGGCGTCGCCTGCTTGCGCTCGTTGATGAAGCGCTGGGTGACGCGGAAGACGTTGGCGTTGAACCCGCCCGCCAACCCGCGGTCGGACGTGAGCAGCACCAGCGTGATGCGCTCCGGCGACCGGCGGTCGAGGAGCGGATGCGACTCGGCCCCGGCGCGCAGCGCCACCTCGGCGATCGCCTCGCCGAGCGCGTTGGCGTAGGGGCGCGCCGCCACGATGGCGTCCTGCGCGCGCCGCAGCCGCGACGCCGCCACCAGCTTCATGGCGCGCGTGATCTTCTGCGTCGATTTCTTCGACGCGATCTGCGTGCGGATGTTCTTGAGGGAGGGCATGGGTGGTCTGCTTAGGCCGAGGCCTCCGCGGAGAACTCCTTGGCGAACTCGGCGAGCGCCGCCTTCATGCGGGTCTGCAGCGCGTCCCAGGACTTGCCGTCGTTCCCCTTGGTCTGCATCTCCGTCCAGAGCTCCGGGTGGCGCGCGGTCACGAAGGCGTAGAGCTCCCGCTCGTAGCGGCCGAGCGCGTCGATCGGCAGCGCGTCGGCGAAGCCGCTGGTCACCGCGAAGAGGATCAGCACCTGGCTCTCGACCGCCAGCGGCTGGTACTGCCCCTGCTTGAGGAGCTCGGTCATGCGCGCGCCGCGCGCCAGCTGCTGCTGCGTCGACTTGTCGAGGTCCGACCCGAACTGCGCGAACGCCGCCAGCTCGCGGTACTGCGCGAGCTCGAGGCGCAGCTTGCCGGCGACCTTCTTCATCGCCACCGTCTGCGCGGCGCCGCCGACGCGGCTGACCGAGATGCCGGCGTTCACCGCCGGGCGCTGCCCCGAGTAGAAGAGATCGCTCTCCAGGAAGATCTGCCCGTCGGTGATGGAGATGACGTTGGTCGGGATGTAGGCCGACACGTCGCCGGCCTGCGTCTCGATGATGGGGAGCGCGGTCAGCGAGCCGGCGCCCTCCTTGTCGGAGAGCTTGGCGGCCCGCTCGAGCAGGCGCGAGTGGAGATAGAAGACGTCGCCCGGGTACGCCTCGCGTCCCGGCGGGCGGCGGAGCAGCAGCGACAGCTGCCGGT
Source organism: uncultured Pseudomonadota bacterium (assembly GCA_963819375.1). Lineage (GTDB taxonomy): Bacteria > Myxococcota_A > Polyangia > Fen-1088 > Fen-1088 > JADGRB01. Next base: position 363,790 of record CAWFVU010000007.1, read on the forward strand.
AGGCGACCGCCTGCTTCGACAGATCGTCATAGACGATGAGCGCGTGCTTGCCGCTGTCGCGGTAGTACTCGGCCATGGTGACGCCGGTGTAGGGCGCCAGGAACTGCAGCGGCGCCGGCTCCGACGCGGTCGCCGCGACGATCGTCGTGTAGGCGAGCGCGCCGGTCTCGCGCAGCTTCTCGACCACCGCCGCCACCGTCGACTGCTTCTGGCCGATGGCCACGTAGAAGCAGTGCATGTCCTGCCCCTTCTGGTTGATGATGGCGTCGATGGCCACCGCGGTCTTGCCGGTCTGGCGGTCGCCGATGATGAGCTCGCGCTGGCCGCGGCCGATGGGGATCATCGAGTCGATCGCCTTGATGCCAGTCTGCATCGGCTGATGGACCGACTTGCGGGCGATGATGCCGGGGGCCTTCACCTCGATCTTGCGCGTCTCGTTGGGGCCGACCGTGATCGGCCCCTTGCCGTCGATCGGGATGCCGAGCGCGTTCACCACCCGGCCGGTGAGCGCGTCGCCGACGGGGACCTGGGCGATCTTGCCGGTCCGCTTGACGGTGTCGCCCTCGCGGACCTCTTCGTAGTTGCCGAGCAGCGCGACGCCGACGTTGTCCTCTTCCAGGTTCAACACCAGCCCGACGACGCCGCCGTGGCCGAAGTCGAGCAGCTCGCCCGCCATCGCGGCCTCGAGACCGTAGACGCGCGCGATGCCGTCGCCCGCCTCGAGGACGGTGCCGGTCTCCATGACGGAGACCTTCTGGTCGAAGCTCTCGATCTCCTTGCGGATGATCTGGCTGATCTCTTCGGCGCGAATTTGCATGGCTGGGTCTTTCTCTTCTGTTGCTCTTGGTTTGCCTAGTTGACGAGCTTCTGCCGCAGGTCGGCCAGCTGGGTGCGGACGCTGCCGTCCAGCACCAGATCACCTACCTGCGCGACCACGCCGCCGATGAGGGCGGCGTCGACGGCGGCTTCCACGATCACCTTCTTGCCGGTCCGCTCCTCCAGCGAACGGCGCACCCGCTCGAGCGCGGCGGGCGCCAGCTGCTCTGCGGAGGTCACCTTGGCGCGGACCTGCCCGGTGTGCGCGTCCGCCAGGTCGCGATAGGCGCGGGCGATGGCCGGCAGGAGCAGGATGCGGCGGCGCTCCAGCAGCAGCAGCGCGAGCCGGCGCACCTCGGCCGTGGGGGCGACGCGCGGCAGGAGCTGCTCCAGCACGGCGCGCTTCTCCGACGGACGAAACACCGGGTTCTCCAGCGCCATCCGCAGCTCGGCCGACGAGGTCCAGAGCGTGGCGAGCTCGCCGATCTCCTGCCCCAGCGCCTCGAACGTGCCGCTGTCGACGCCAATCCCGAAGAGGGCGCGCGCGTAGCGGCGCGCGACGGAGCCGCCCGAGACGGCCATCAGGCCTGCCCCCGCGGCGCCGGCGACTTGGCCGGAGCAGCGACGTCCGCCACGAACGTGTCGACCATGCGCTGCTGATCGGCCGCGCCGAGCGCCTTCCTCACCATCTGCTCGGCCAGATCGACGGCGGCCACCGCCACCTCACGGCGCAGCCGCTCCTCGGCCTCCTTGACCTGCTGCTCGAGGACGAAGGTGGTCTCCTCGCGGATCCGCTTGGCGCGCTCCTCGGCCATGGCGATGAGGCGCGCCTTCTCCGCCTCGGCCTCCGCCTTGACGCCGGTGCGAATGCCCTCAATCTCCTGCTCCAGCGCGGAGAGCCGCGCTTCCTGCTGGGCAAGCCGCGCCTCGGCCTCGGCGCGCGCCGCGGAGGCCGCCGCCAGATCGGCCTTCAGCTGCTGGTGCCGGGCGGCCAGCGCCTTGCCGATCGCCGGCCCGCCGAACTTGACCAGCACGAAGATGAGGACGGCGAAGTTGAGCAGCTGCAACGCCAGGCTCTTGCCGTGAATCTCGGGCGTCTCGTGCTCCGGCAGCTCTCCGCCCGGGTGGACCCCCGCCTCGTCAGCCCTCCGCTCGGCGGCCTCGTCGGCCTGCGCCCGGGCCGCGCCGCAGAGGCTGAGGCCGGCGAATGCCAGCGCGCCGATGAGCGCCCACCGTCGAACCAGGCCAATCGTCCTGTTGGTCATCACAGCGACACCTCCCGCCCCAGGATCCGCTGCGCCGCGGTCTTGGCCACGTCGCGCGTCTGTGCGTCCAGCTTGGCCCGCTCGGTCTGCAGCGTCGCCTCGAGCCGCACGCGCGCGGCCGCCAGCGTCTTCTGCGCCTCGGCGTTCGCCGCGGCCAGCACCGCCTGCTCGCGCATCTGCGCCTCGGCCCGCGCCGTGGCGCGCTCGCCCGAGCCCTGCCTCCGTGCGGCCGCCAGCGCCAGCTCGGCCTTCGCCAGCCGCTCGGCCGCGTCGGCGTCCATCTTCACGGCGTCCTGCCGGTAGCCCTCGACGCGCGTCACCCGCTCGCCGCGAATGCGCAGATAGGGTCGCCAGAGGAGGCGCCAAAGGACGATCGCCAGGAGCAAAAAGATCCCCAGCTGCACGAAGACCGTCTGGTCGATGTCGATGAGCTGGGGCTCATGCGAGGTCGGCGCGGCGGAAAGCAGGAAAATCAGGGAGGAATTCATGCGGCTAAGCCGCGGCTCGTTTACCGAATCGGGGGGGGTTCGTCAATGGAAACGTCAGTAGAAACTCGTATGCTGGCGAGGATGTTGCTGGGAGCCCACGAATCAGTCGCCGGCGGACCCCACACCGCCATCGCGCGCGGCAGGGCCGATGGCTGCGAAGCCATACAGATTTTCGCCCGCCCCTCCGCCCAGTGGCGCGCCAAACCGTTCCTGCCCGAGGAGATCTCGCTGTTTCGCAGCGAGCACGCCACCGTCGGGTGGCCGACGCTGTCGCACGCCTCGTACCTCATCAACCTGGCAGCCGGCGACCCGACCATCCTGGATAAGAGCCGCGACGCCCTGGCGGACGAGATGTTCCGCGCGGAGGAGCTGGGCCTCGACTTCGTGGTCCTGCACCCAGGCGCCCACGTCGGCGCCGGCGTCGCCGACGGCGTGGAGGCAGCGGCGGACTCGCTGTCGGATCTCGACGCGCGCACGCGCGGGATGCGGGTGCGCCTCTTGCTGGAGATCACCGCGGGCCAGGGGAGCTGCCTCGGCTGCCGCTTCGAGGAGATGGAGGCGATGCTGTCGCGCGCGCGCGGCGGCGACCGGATCGGGATCTGCTTCGACACCTGCCACGCCCACGCCTCCGGCTACGACCTCAGCACCGAGCAGGGCTACGAGCGGACCTTCGACGCCTTCGCGCGCGTCATCGGGCTCGACAAGCTGCGGGCGTTTCACCTCAACGACTCGAAGACGCCGACCGGCAGCCACGTCGACCGCCACGCCGAGATCGGCGACGGCTACCTGGGGTTGCTGCCGTTCTGGCGGCTGGTGAACGACGCGCGCTTCGCGGCGACGCCGGCGGTCCTCGAGACACCGTCGGGGCCCGATGGACAGTCCTCGTTCGCCCGCAACCTCGCGCGGCTGCGCGGGCTCATCGGCGCGCCGCGCCCGGCCGGGGCGCCCAAGTCGCAGGCTCTGCCCGAGAAGGCGGACCCGCGGCAGGGACGCCTCTTCGGTTAGGCCCGAAGCCCCCAACCGGACGGACGTCCGTCGGACGTCCGAGCCCCCGCCACTCATCCGCGTCTCTGTGGCCTGCGCCCATTCTCCGGGCATTTCGCCTGCTTTCTCCGCCTCGGCCGCCCCCTCGCGGGTTGGTCCGCGCCTTGCTGTTAGCTCCGATTCGAAAGCAACGAACGGAACGAAAAAGGAGCTTCGGCCATGAACCGCAAAATGATCACCCTCGCGATTTCACTCTTTCTCGGCGCCGCTGCCTGCAGCACGCTTCCACGGCCGGAGGTCGCGCAGCCCGGCCTGCTCGATGTTCGCGGGGCGGCGCTCGCGAGCGGCCCGGCCCTCGTTCACGTCAGCACCGGCGGCGAGGGCTCCGCGACGCTCTATCTCGCCGACGACGCCAGGGACGGCAGCACCGTCTGCCCGAGCGCGACGGCCGAGCAAGCGACGGTGGTTCGCGTCCTCGACGGCGACAGCCACGTCAGCGACCTGCCGGTTCCAGGCGGCAAGCGCATCTGTGCGGCGTTCGATTCGCCCGCGATCAGCATGACCTGGCTCTCCGAGGATTACGCCTCCGCCAGTGGCACACAGCGCCCGGCGCCCGCAGTCCTCATGTTCGCCAAGAACTGACCGGTCAGGCGCGAGCGCGCGTCGCTCACGGCAGGTGGGCGCGCCGACGGAAGCGAATGTTCATGATCAGGTACGCCACGATCGCGACGTTCAAGATGAGGAGGATGACGCGGCCGGCGCGCAGGTGGTGAAAGAGCGCGCGGATCTCGAACGGGATCAGGCAGGCCGTCGTTCCTACCACCAGCCATTCGCCCCAGGTGTAGCCGCGCGACAGCGCCCAGCCCTCGACGCTGCTCAACCCCGCGTCGGCGAGCAGGGCGTAGGCCGTGAACGTCAGGCTGTGGCGCGAGTGCGTGAACCGGAGCAGCGCGGCGGCGAACACGTTGCTCCAGGCGTGGACCGCGTGCTCGCGCAGCTTCTCGGCGAACTCGGCCAGGCGCGCGTTGAGCCCGTGCGCGGCGCCGTAGAAGAGCAGCACCGCGGCGGCCACCTGCAGCACCGCCTTGGTGAACTTGTAGATGGTGATGAGCCGCAGGCCGGTGGGCGAGGTCTGCACCTGCACAACATAAGCCTCAGGCGGAGGTTCGGCGCGTGCCACTTCCCCAGATGACGGCCGCCACCGCGCTCACGATCAACAGCGCCGAGACGCCGGTGCGCGCCCCAATCGCCTCGCCGGCGACGGCGGTTCCCAGAACGACCGCCACCAGCGGATTGACGAAGGCGTAGGTCGACGCGCGCGCGGGCGTGGTGTGTTTGAGCAGAAACACATACGACCCGAACCCGGCCAGGCTGCCGACGACGCCCAGATAAGCGAGCGCGAGCCAGGGACCGGGCGTCACCGTGGCGGGGTGAAAATGTCCCCATTCGCCGCGGGCCAGCGCGGTGACGGCCATCAGGGGGCTCGCGGCCAGCATCTCCATCGCGGTCGCCATCGCCGCCTCTTTCGGCAGCGGAAGGCGGCGTGACCAGAGCGATCCGACGGCCCAGGAGAGGCTGGCGAGCAAGAGGCCAACGCGCCCGCCGAAGAGCGCCGCGCCCGCCGCCGTCCCGCGCGCGCCCGACAGGCCGCCGACCAGCGTCGCCACTCCGGCGAGGCCCAGCGCCACGCCGGCGAGCGCGGCGGGATGCGGCCGGCGCGCGCGGCCGGCCAGCCAGGGCAGCGCGGTCATCCAGAGCGGCACGGTGGCGACGATGAGCGCGGCCTGCCCCGACGGGACCCATTGCTCGGACCAGCAGACGAGCCCGTTGCCGACGCCCAGCAAGAGGCCGCCGACCAGAAACGCCGCGCCCCAGTTTCGCGGCGACGGCCGGGGCAGTCCGCGCAGGCGCAGAAAGACATAGAGGACGGCGCCCGCGCCCCCGAAGCGGAGCGCGCCCATCACGAACGGCGGCAGGACCGCCACGGCAATCCGGATCGCCAGGTAGGTCGAGCCCCACACCAGATAGAGCGTGGCGAAGGCCAACAGCAGCGCGGATCGGGGAGGGGTCGGCGGGGGAGATGCCGGCGGCGCGGTCAATCGTCCCGCCGGCGTCGCCATTGCGACGGCTGCGTCTGCGACAGATCGAGATCGCTCGAAGTCCCGCCCCCGCCCGCGCGCGCCGCCTCGGCCGCCGCGGCGATCGCCGCCAGGGCCGCCGTCTCCTCGTCGGACGGCGGCTGGGTCAGCTCGGCCTTGTGGCGCTCGATGAAACCGGTGTCGTAATCGCCCGCGATGAAGGCCGGGTGGCGCATCACCCGGCGGTGAAAGGCCAGGTTCGTCTTGATGCCGCCGACGTGGTACTCGCCGAGCGCGCGCCGCATGCAATCGATGGCGGCGCTCCGCGTGTCGGCCCAGGCGCAGAGCTTGGAGATCATCGGGTCGTAGTGGACCGACACGACGCTGCCCGCCACCACGCCGGCGTCGTCGCGGATCCCCGGCCCCGCCGGCACGCGCAGCGAGGTGATCGTCCCCGGCGAGGGCAGGAACTTCACCGAATCCTCCGCGTAGACGCGGCACTCGATGGCCGCCCCCCGCCGCGGGATCGCCTCCTGGGCGAGCGGAATCTTCTCGCCCTGCGCGACCGCCAGCTGCCAGCGCACCAGATCGACGCCCGTCACGAGCTCCGTGATGGGGTGCTCGACCTGGAGGCGCGTGTTCATCTCCAGAAAGTAGAAGCTGCGCGCGGCCGAGTCGTAGAGCATCTCGATGGTGCCCGCGCCGACATAGCCGACCGAGCGCGCCGCGCGCACGGCCACCTCGCCCATTTTTGCGCGCGTCTCGTCGTCGAGCACCGGCGACGGCGACTCCTCGATCACCTTCTGGTTGCGGCGCTGGATCGAACAGTCGCGTTCGTACAGGTGAACCGCGCCGCCGTGCTCGTCGCCGAACACCTGGATCTCGATGTGGCGCGGGCGGACGATCGCCTTCTCCAAATAGACGGTGTCGTCACCGAAGGCCGCCTTGGCCTCGCGCTGGGCGCCGGCCAGCGCCGCCTCCAGCTTGTCCTCGCTGTCGACGAGGCGCATCCCGCGCCCGCCGCCGCCGGCCGCCGCCTTCAGCATCACCGGGTAGCCGATGCGCGCCGCGGCCGCCTTGGCCTCGGTCGCATTCGGAAAGCCGCGCCCGTCGACGCCGCCGTCGCCGGGGACCACCGGCACGCCGGCCGCCTGCATGCGCGCGCGCGCCGCCGTCTTGATCCCCATCGCGCGCATCGCCGACGGCGGCGGGCCGATGAAGGTGGCGCCGGCCGCGTGCACCGCCTCGGCGAAGTCGGCGTTCTCCGAGAGAAAACCGTACCCGGGGTGGACGCCGTCGGCGCCGCTCTTGCGGATGGCGTCGATCAGCTTGTCGATGACCAGGTAGCTCTCGCGGGCGGGCGGCGGGCCGATGGCGAGCGCCTCGTCGGCGAGGCGCACGTGCGGCGCCAGCGCGTCGGCCTCGGAATAGACGGCGACCGTGCGCAGGCCGAGCTCGCGGCAGCCGCGGATCACCCGGCAGGCGATCTCGCCCCGGTTGGCGATCAAAACCTTGGTGATCTTGCGCGCCGGCATCAGTAACCCGCCGGCGTGCTCGGGCTGCGCGGCTCGGCCCCCGCTTCGATCCCCTTGTCGGTTCGCACCAGCACGTTGACCGTCCCGATGTGCGGCATCTCCTTGAGCTTGTGGCCGCGCTGCTCGAGGCCGGCCGTCACGTCGCGCGGGATGTCGCCCTCGAGCATCAGCAGATCGGGAAACCACTGGTCGTGGATGCGTGCGGCCGCCACCGCCGCCTGGGCGTCCAGCTTCCAGTCGACGACGTTGAGCAGCACCTCCGCCGTCGCCGAGATGATCGTCGGGCCGCCGGCCGCGCCGACCACCACCTTCACCTGCCCGTTCGCATCGACCGCGATGGTCGGCGTCATCGACGACAGCGGACGTTTTTTCGGCGCCACCGCGTTCTGCTCGTTGCCGATCAGGCCGAAGGCGTTGGGGACGCCGGGGGTGAGCGAGAAGTCGTCCATCTGATCGTTGAGCACGATGCCGGTCTTGCCGGCCACCAGGTGCGCGCCGAACCCGAGGTTCACCGTCGACGTCAGCGCCACCGCGTTGCCGTCGGCGTCGATGACCGACAGGTGCGTCGTCCCGCCGTCCTTGCGCTCGGCCGGCGGCGCGCCGAGCGTCCCGTACGCGTCGCGCGGGAGCACGGCGTTCGGTTTGATCCGGCGCGCCAGCTCGGCGTGATAGGCCGCGCTCGTCAGGTGCGGCAGATCGACGGCGACGAAGTCCGTGTCGCCCAGGAAGCGCGCGCAATCGGCGAAGCCGTGCTTGAGCGCCTCGGAGAGGACGTGGAGGTAGGCGGACGAGCCGCGCCCGTCGCGCTGCAGGTCGGCGTCGGTCGGGTAGTGCGCGGCCAGGATCCCCAGCGCCTCGACGAGGACGATGCCGCCCGACGACGACGGCGGCATCGAATAGACGCGGAGCCCCCGGTAGTCGGTGGCGAGCGGCGTCCGGTCGGTCGCCGTGTAGCCGGCGAGATCCTCGGCGCTGAGGACGCCGCCTGCGCCGACCACCGCCTTGACGATCTCCTTGGCCACCTCGCCCTTGTAGAAGGCGTCCGCGCCGCCCGCCCGCAGCCTGCCGAGCGTCCAGGCGAGCTCGGGCCGGCGCCAGATCGTCCCCTCGGGCAGCGGCTTGCCGGCGAAGAGCTCCAGGAACTTCTTGTCGCCGGCTTCCTTGCGATCGATCGCGCTCAGGCTCTGTGCCAGGCGCCAGGAGACGGGGAACCCGCGCGACGCCAGCTTCTGCGCGCCGTCGACGCAGCGGCTGAAGGGCAGCTTGCCCCAGCGCTTCACCATCTCGCTGAGGCCGCGCACCTCGCCCGGCACCGCCACCGCCAGACCGCCGCGCTTCGACAGCTCGGGCTGGACCTTCCCGGCGTTGAAAAAGGAGGCCGGCGTGATCGCCGCCGGGGCCCGCTCGCGGAAGTCGAGCGCGTAGCTTTTCCTGTCTTTGGCCAGATAGACGATCGCGAAGCCGCCGCCGCCGATCCCGGACGAGTCGGGGTGCACGACCCCCAGCGCCAGCGCCGTCGCGCAGGCGGCGTCGACCGCGTTGCCGCCGCCTCTCAGCGCGGCCACACCGGCCGCCGAGGCCAGCGCGTTGTCCGACGCCACGGCGGCGTGCGCCGCGCGGAACGGGGGCGGCGTCGCCGCGCCGGCAACCTCTGCGGCGCCAAGCGCCAATACAGCGAAGACGGCGCCTGCGGCGCGCAGCCACGCCAGGCCGCGCCCGCACCCACGAAGGTCGAGACGGAGGACGAGGCGCGGCGGGCGAAGTGAGGGGCGCGTGATTTCCGATGAATATCAGGGATAATCACCGCTTTGCAAAGGCCGAACAGACTTATAGTCTCGTCGGCGCCGGACCCCGGAGACCATGAGCGAGCCCACCCCGAAAGACCCGCGCGGACCCACCAACCTCCGCATCAAGTTTCGCAGCGCCAGCCTCGAGCAATTCATCGAGCGCTACGCGGTCGACGTGAGCCGCGGCGGAATCTTCATCCGCACGCGCGAGCCGCTGCCGGTCGACACGCGCCTGCGGCTGGAGTTTCAGCTTCAGGACGCGGCGCCGCTTCTGGCCGGGGAAGGGACCGTCGTCTGGATCCGCGAGCATGATCCGACGCGCGAGAACGTCACGCCGGGCATGGGCGTGCGGTTCGACAAGCTGACGCCGGAGACCCAGCCGACGCTGGAGAAGATCCTCGCGGAGAAGACCCGGCTCGAGCAGGCCGGCATCGCGGCGGTCGGGCAGCCCAAGGGGGGCGGGATGGCGGTGCGCCGCCCGTCCGGCGTCTTCGCCAGCCTCGACGCCAACGCGCGCGCGGTCCTGGGAGCAGGGTTGCCGCAGGCCCCCGCGGAGCCCAGCGCCTCCGGTCCAGAATCGACGCCGATCTCCGCGCCCCCGCCCCCGGCGACGACCCCGGCGATCCCCAAGACGAGCTTTCTCTCGTCGCGCTCCGGGGCGCCTGTCGCGCCGGCCTCGCCGGCACAGTCGGGGCCGTTTACCCGGGCGCGAAGCACCACGACGCGGCCGGTGCCGGTTCCGTCGGCGCTGTTCGAGCCGCCCACCGCCGCCGACATCGACAAGGCGCTCGAGGTCTTGCAGGAGGCGCCCGGACCGGCGCCCGCCGTGCGTCCAACCCCGTCGGCTCCGCGCTACGTCGCCGATGACGCCTCCAACGAGCCGACGCGCGTCGCCGACATCGTCGACGAGCTGGTGGGCGGCGGTTCCGGCCCGCGCGCGGTACCGATGACCCTGTCGGCCCCAGGAACCGGAGACGGAACCGGAGACGGAACCGCAGACGCCACCGGCGAACCCGACGGCGTGGGCCAGGACCCGGCGGGTTCCCCACCGGCTGCGACGCTCGACGAGCCACTCGAGATCGCGGACGTCGACGTGGAGCCGGCCGTCCCCGAGGCGCAGGCCGCTGTCGCGGCGCCGGTGGCGCCGGAGCCGAGCAAGCGGTTCCGGGCCGCCTCGCGCGCTTACCCCACGCTGAACCGCCGGCGGAGTGGCCTGACGACCTTCCTCGTCGTGCTGGTCGTCCTCGGGGCGGCGGCCGGCGCGGCGGTCAAGCTGCACCTCAAAGATCGCTTCTTTCCGACGGCTGGCGTGCCGCCCCAGGCGCCGATCGCCGCACCTGCGGCGCCGGCCGCCCAGGCGCCGGCCGCGACCGCACCATCGGCAGCCCCCTCGGCGCCGGCCGCGCAGGAGGGCGCAGGACCCGCAGCCGCCGTCGCCGCGGCACCGCCGCAGCAAGCCGCGCCCGAGGAAAAAGCAGCCCCCGAAAAGGCTCCCGAGAAAGCCGCACCGGAGAAAGCCGCGCCCGGGAAGGCAGCCGCCGAAAAGGCGGCCACCGACGAGAAGAAGCCGGCGGCCGCAGAGAACGAAGAGCACGCCGCCAAGCACCATCCCCTCCACCACAAGGCTGAGGTCGCGGCGGCTGCGCCGGCAGCCGCGAGCGCCGGCGCCGAGAAGCCCGCCGCCGAAAAGCCTGCGGCCGAAAAGCCCGCCCCGAAAAGCCCGCCGCCGAACAGCCCGCACCGGAGAAAGCCGCGGAGGGCGCGCCCGCGGAGAAATCGGCGGCCGCGGCGCCCGCGCCGGCTGCGCCGATCCTGAAGGTCACCTCTTCGCCGTCGGGTGCCCAGGTGCTGATCGACGGCAGGGAGCTCGGGATGACGCCGTTCGTGAGCAAGGAGGTCGATCCTTCTGCGCCGCACACGATCACGATCAAGAAAGACGGCTTCGAACCGAACGAGCGGATGGTGAGCGGCCTCGACTGGTCACGTCCGCACGGCAGCAGCCCTCAGACGCTGAAGGTGAACGCCAAGCTGCGCCGCTCAGCCGCCGCGCCAGGTGCCACGCCCGCACCCGCCCCGCCAAAAGAGAACGCCGAACCGGAAGACACCGGCGGTCCGTACATCAAGGAAATCAAGCCGGACTCGCCCTGATGGCGCCGCGGCGGCCCAAGGGATCGCCATCGTCGGCGCGGTTCTGCGCTCGTCTCGCCACGCTGGCTGTCTTCCCGATCTTGGCGACCGGCTGCCACCGCCGCGCGAACGATGGTCCGCCGCCCCCCGGGCTCCGCTTTCACCGCATCGACGTCCACACCCACATCGCGCCCGACGGCGTCGAGCACGCCGTGCGCCTGATGAACGAGTGGGGGATCGACGGCATGGTGAACCTGTCGGGGATGTACCCGGGGCCGCCGCGCAACCCGCTCGAGACGCAGCTGGCGGCGGCCGCCCAGAGCGGCGGGCGCATCGCCGTCTTCACCACACCCGATTTCAAGCTGGTGCGCCGCCGTCCGACCGACTACGGCGTCGCCATGGCCGACCAGCTGACCGAGGCGCACCGCCTCGGCGCCATCGGCCTCAAGATCACCAAGGGGCTGGGCCTCGGCTACCCGGCCGCCGACGGGATTCACCTGCTGGCCGTCGACGATCCCGGCCTCGACCCGATGTTCGAGCGGGCCGGCGAGCTCGGCATGCCGGTGGCGATCCACTGCGGCGATCCGAAGGCCTTCTGGAAGCCGGCCACCCCCGACAACGAGCGCTGGGACGAGCTGCAGGCCCACCCCGAGTGGTCGTTCTACAACAGCGGCGCCCCCTCCTGGCAGGAGCTCTACGACGCGTTCGAGCGCCGCGTGGCCCGCCACCCCAAGACCACCTTCATCGCCGTCCACTTCGGCGACGATCCCGAGGACCCCGACAACGTCGCGCGCATGCTCGATCGCTACCCCAACTTCTTCCTCGACACGGCGGCGCGCGTCCCGGAGATCGGCCGCCAGCCGCAGGAGAAGATGCGGCGGTTCTTCATCAAATATCAGGATCGCATCCTGTTCGGCACCGACACCGGCATCGGCGCCGACCAGGACCAGATGATGTACGGCTCGAACGGCGCCGAGCCCCCCACCCGCGCGGACGAGGTCCGCTTCTTCACGGAGACCTGGCGCTATTTCCAGACCCTGGACCGCCAGATCGACAGCCCTACCCCCATCCAGGGGCGCTGGAAGATTGACGGAGTCGGTCTGCCAGAGTCGGTCCTGCGCAAGATCTATTTCGACAATGCGGTCCGGGTCCTGCGCTGGCGACCAACCGGCGCTTGACTGACGAGGGCCGCTCCCCATAATGAGCGCCTCTCACATTCCGGAGTAGCTCAGTGGCAGAGCAGGCGGCTGTTAACCGCCGGGTCGGGGGTTCGAAACCCTCCTCCGGAGCAAGTCTTGAAAGCGCGGTGAAGGTCGTGCACCGGCGGAGGCGCCTCTGGCCGAAGGCGACGAGGTCGGCTCGCATCGCCTCGGGCTCCTCGGTTCGTCCCCGCTGCGGCGTCGGCGACCGCCGGAACCAGCCGGGCGTCCGCATGAGCCGCCCCTTGCGACCCGGCGAGATTAGGTCTAAATTGTGACCTGTGGACAGGACCAATAACAGCTCTGCTTCCTCCCTGCAAATCGCCGAGGACATCGTCCCCATCGGTGAGCTCAAGGCACACCTGTCCGAGAGAATTCGGGATCTCCGCGGCCGTGGTCGGCCGTTGGTCGTCACGCAAAACGGAAAAGCGGCGGCGGTGCTCCTTGCCCCCGAGGCATTCGACCGTTTGACGAGTCAGGCGCGGTTCGTCAGCGCCGTGGAAGAAGGACTCGAAGACCTCGAGGCGAAACGCGTGATCAGTCACGACGAGCTGGGAAAGAGGCTTGATGCCAGGTTCGGAGCGCGGACCAAAGCGAGGTGAGCGCGGTTCGTTGGACCGAGAAGGCTGCAGCAGACCTTCTCGCAATTGGCGACTACCTCGGGGCCGATAGGCCGGGCGCCGCGCGGGCCTGGGTCGAACGACTGCGGGCGTGCGGCGCCCGGGCCGGAGAAAATCCACGCTCCGGCCGAATCGTGCCCGAAATCGGCCGAGAAGATGTGCGGGAAGTGTTCTTGCAATCGTATCGCATCGTCTACCGGGTGACGCTCAAAGGCATCGTGGTGCTGACAGTGTTCGAAGGGCACCGCTTGCTTGGCGGTATCGAACCCGACACGGCCGGGTAGACGCCCTCCGGCTTCTCGGGCCCCGATTCGCCGAGGGTTTTGCGTTACCAAGATCTCCGGAACGGTTGCGGGCACGCGGGGTTTCTGGTTTGCTCCCGCGCATGCGCAACCTCGCTTCGCTCGCGATCGCCGTGACGTTGGCCGGTGCTGCCTGCGGCGGCAAGAGCGCCAGCAGCGATGGCGGCACGGGCGGGGTCGGCGGCAAGGACGCCGGCCCGAGCTGCCCGACCGTCGACGGGGCCGCGACGATCGCCATCAACCACCCGAACCCGCTCATCTCGGCCGGCGCGACGGTGTTCGGCAGCCCGGCGCCGGGCGCGGCCGCGGTGACCAACGGGATCTATCATCAGGGCGGCTGGAACGCCGGGATGCCGACGCCGGCTTCCCCGGCCTGGGTCGCCATCAAGCTGACCGCCGGGCCGACGCGCGTCCTCCTCAGCTGGGACGACGGCGGCACCTACGACTACGACTACTACAGCAAGTTCACGCCGCCGCCGCAGACGGTCTACGGGATGCCGACCGAGTACCACATCGACGTCTCCGCCGACTCGACCAACGGCAGCGACGGGACCTGGACCACCGTGGTGCCGACCGTCGAGAACCAGGTCCGCACGCGGGCGCACTCGTTCGACTTCAGCGGGATGTCCTGGGTGAAGATGGTGATCACCAACTCCCCGAGCGGGATGCCCGACGCGGGCGTGTCGGAGCCGGGCGGCGTCGTGATCGGCCAGATCGACGTGCATGATCTTTCGGCGACCGGGAGCTGCCTGCCCGAGGACACCTGGTTCTTCATGGGCGACAGCATCACGGCGTTCGCCTATGACCGCGCGCTCCCGCACCAGCCGAGCTTCGCCGCCAACATCAACACGGCGCTCCCCAACTATTTCCCGGCGATGATCAACGGCGGCATCGGCAGCGAGAAGGCGGGCGACGGCACCGTGCGGATCCAGGACGCGCTCGACTGGAACCCCGACTACCGCTTCTTCGTGCTCGGCTACGGGACCAACGACGCCAACAACGGCCAGATCCCGGTCGAGACCTTCAGCGCCAACATGCAGACGATGGTGAGCGCCGTTCTGGCGGCCGGGCGGATCCCGATCATCCCGCACATTCCAGCTTCGCCCGGGACGCCGTTCGCCGATCTCCCTGCCTACAACACGGCCATCGACCAGCTCACCGCCAGCAACAACCTGCTGACGGGCGCCGACCTCTACGGCTATTTCATTCAGCACAAGGACCAGTTCATGACCGACGGAATTCACCCCAACGATCCCGGATTCGTGGCCATGAACGCGCTCTGGGCGACGGCGATGCAGCCGCTCTATCACTAAGATTCGCCCCTCAAGATGTCGTCCATCAGGTTGTGGGCCTCGGCTTTGGACCATCGGGGTGTGGGCACCGGCGCTGATCGCGTCGGCTGCGGCGGCGATCCCAACGCGAACAGCATGGTCGCGGTCGCCCCCTATCCGACGCCTGTGGCCGTCGGACCGGCGGCCAGCTACCCGACCGGGCTGCACGTCGTCGGAAACCAGATCCTCGACGGCGGCGGCAAGGTGGTGATCCTGCATGGCGCCAACCGCTCGGGGACGGAATACAAATGCGTCCAGTCGGCCTCCATTTTCGATGGTCCGTCCGACGAGATCTCCGTGGCGGCGATGGCTTCCTGGCACTTCAACGCCGTCCGCGTGCCGCTCAACGAGTCGTGCTGGCTGGGGATCAACGGCGGCCCGGCAGCGTCGTCAGGCGCGGCCTATACCAGCGCCATCACCGCCTACGTGGCCCTGCTCCACAAATACGGCCTGATTCCAATCGTCGAGCTGCACTGGGTCGCGCCGGGGACGGAGCTGGCGGTCCGCCAGCAGCCGATGCCCGACGCCGATCACGCGGCCGACTTCTGGACCAGCGTCGCGAGCACGTTCGCCGCCGACAGCGGCGTCATCTTCGAGCTCTATAACGAGCCCTACCCGGACGGGAACAAGGACTCGGTGGCCGGCTGGACCTGCTGGCGCGACGGCTGCACGGCGAACGAAAACGTCGGCTCCGGTGGCACGCCGCCAGACCTATCAGGCCGTCGGCATGCAGGCGTTGGTCACCGCGATCCGAACCGGCACAACAGCCACCAACGTGATCCTCCTCGGTGGGCTCGAGTACTCGAACGCCCTCACAGAGTGGCTCGCCTACGCCCCCGTCGATCCGACGGGCAACCTGGGCGCCGCCTGGCACATCTACAGCAACAACGCCTGCGTGGCTAACACCTGCTGGGACATGGCGCCCGAGATGGTCGCGGCGACCGTCCCGCTGGTGGCGACCGAGATCGGCGAGAGCGACTGCATGGGCGGCTTCATCACCCAGGTGATGACCTGGCTCGACAGCCAGAGCATCGGGTACCTCGCCTGGTCATGGAACGCGTTCGGCGCCTGTGTCCCGGCGACCAAGACCACGGGCGGCAATCCCTGGTCGCTGACCTCCAGCTACAACACGGCGCCCCCAACAGCGACTACGCCAACACGTTCTACCTGCACGTCACCGGCATCACCGGGCATCGGTAAGCGGGGCTCACCCCGCCCGGCCGGGCGTCGAGGCCACCGTCGCAGGAGGTGCTCGCCACACGCGCGGCGCCGCCGTCGGAGGGGCGAGCCGATCGCCCGAGGGCCGTGCAGCGTGACGGTGACTGCCATTTGTTGATGCGCGACCATCTCGCCGTCGGCTTGACCATGCGCGAGAACCGCGCCCGGGTTGTTGTCGACGCCGTTCACCTCGACGGTCACGGGGCCCGTCAGATAGTTGGGATCGATCGTGAAGGGCTGCCGGTCGGGCAGATGACGGGCGGCAGGCTGCCGTCGGCGTGAAACCGGGGGTCGTCGAGAGGAACATCTGGGGGATGGCGTGGCTGGGGTCGGACAGGCTGGAAATGCTGGATCTGAGCTCGGTGACCAGCGGAACGGAGTAGTCCTCGACGTCGACCGTGACCACGAGGATCGTCGGTGAGCTCGAACAGCCGGCGGCGCCCAGCAGTGTCGCGACGGCGACGACCGAAGCCAAACCGAAAACACGGACAGGCGACATGAACCGGGGCACGCGCTCGATGAATATCACGACGTGCCCGCGGCGGCTGTGATACCGGCCGCTCAGCGCTGCGCGGCGACCGCACGGCCCTGGACCGCTACTGGCCTTGGCAAATGAACGCGATGTCGTCGACGAGGAAGTCGAACTCGGCGCCCGGCGCTTTCGCTTCCCAGTGAATGGCGAAGAGCTTGCTGGCGTCGAGGTGCGGTTTGCGCGGCGCGCCCCAGTCGGGCTCCTGCTTCAGATCGTGGAACGGCAGCACGTAGCGCGCCCACTGCTCACCGACGTTGATCGTGTAGCCGTAGTCGTTGTAGCAGGCGCTGCAGATCTGGCCGTCGGGATCGGTGTTGCCGTCGGGGAGCTTCACCGTCAGGCGGCTGGTCGACCCAGCGGTCCGCTTGGCCCAAAAGGTGATGCCGGCGTACTTCGAGGCGTCGAAGGCGCCCTTGGGATCTTCGAAGTTGAGCCCCATCGCGGCGTAAACGATCGAGCTGCCGGCCAGCTTCCCCTTCACCTCGGCGGCGTACTTCGATTCGTGGCCGCCTTCGACGGGGGCGAAGGTGCCGCCCTGATCGCCCGGCGCCGGCTCGACGGTCGAGCCCTTGGCGTCGACGTACGTGTACCAGTAGCCGCCGCGATCACCGACGACGTTGATCTGGTTGTTGCCGTCCTCGAAGTCCTCGATCGTTCCGTCGGGGCCGCACATCTTGAGCGCCTCCGCCGCGGCGTTGCCGGGACGGGAGCCTGGGGTAACGCAACCAAGTGAGGCCGCGCCCCCGACGGTGAGCATCGCGAGCAAGAACGGATCGAGCTTTCGGTTCATTCGAGGACCCCCGGTTGGACGGCCGCGAGGCGGCACCGCCGCTCGCGTTGATAGCCGGCCTGACAGGAGCTCGTCAAGCCGCGAGCGCGCGGGAATCCCAGATAAAGAAGAGTTGACACTGGGGAGCAGAGTCCGGACACTCGCGGCCTCACAGCATCCAAGGACCATTATCGATGAAGCCAATCTTGCGGATCTCGGTGGTTTTCGGTCTGCTCTCGGCGCATGGCGCCTGGGCGCAAACAGCGGCGACGCCGACGCCCCCGTCGAGCGCGCCGGCGCCTGGAACTGGTAACGCTACCAGCACACCGCCCGCGCCTGCGACGCCGCAGACGGCCGCCGGCCGCACCTGCTGCACCCGCGCGCCTGCTCCGACTCCCGTCCGCGCCCGCCCCGGCCCCCGTCGCGCCGATCAACCTGACCCCGACGCCGCCGCCCGCTGCCCCGGCGCCCGGCGCAAGAGCGGCACTGGTCCAGACACCGCCGTCGGTCTCTCCCCGAGCACCCCGGATCTCGGCGGCGGCACGATGCTCTCCACCAAGGAAGCCGAGACGCTGACCCCCAGCACCAGCGGCGCCGCCGACGAATGGAAGTTCGACTTCCACGGCTATCTGCGCGCCCCGCTGCGCGCCAGCATCGGCCCCGCCACGCCAGCTCTACAACAGCTGCGACGATCTGCACCGCCGGGCAGCTTCTAAGCCCGATTCCGTATCCCCCGGGGCGCCTGGCCGCCGCCGCCCGTCGGGGCTGCCAGCTGCACGGCGTCCCGCGCGTCCCTGGCGCCTCTACACGACCTGGGACTATACCAACACGGTCTCCGGTCCCTGGTGCCAGCTCAACTTCATCTACGGCAACTCGAAGGTCTCGGCGACCGTCATCGTCGACGCCTACAACCAGACCGACGGCAGCTACCGCACGCTCCAGGATCAGCAGGGGATCGATCAGGCGTTCATCACGCTGAGCTTCCCCGACGTGTTCGGCGAATACGGCGGGCTGGTCTGGAACGTCGGAACCTTCCAGAACCGCTACGGCACCGCCGGCAAGTACGACGGCGGCATGTACGAGACGTACCTCTTCGGTCGCACGCACCAGACCGGTGAGACGCTGACCGGCGACGATCTCCAACCTCGACGCCCACGGCGACTGGGCCTTCACGATTGAACAGGGTCTCGGCGCCAAGATGGACATCATGCCGTTCTTCAACAATCCCTACTACAAGGTCTTCACCAACGTCCCCTCCGGCAGCAACAACGGCAAGCCGTACCTCTCGCAGCGCGACGCCGAGTACCTCCCGTACGCCGGCCCGGTGCCCATGGGCTCGACCTTCCTCGCACCACGTGCACGTCGGCGCGAAGTACCAGAAGCTCTGGACGTTCGGCGCTGCACTACCTCTTCGCCTGGACCCCCGACGACAACTGGGATCCGCATCAACTCCGTGCAGCCCTCCGTCGACGACCTGACCCCCCGCGCCAAGGGGCCGATCCATGGGAGCATGGCCATCGCGGGCGCCGAGGCGCGCCTCAACGGCGGCGCGTACGGCGACGGTTACTTCGGCTACTCGCACATCGACGCGCGCAACATCAACGCGCTGTCCGACATCATCGAGGTGCTGCACTCCTACGGCGGGTACCAGTTCAAGCAGAACTTCTTCGGCGTCACGTTCAACAACCACACCGGCGTCTACAACGGTCCGCAGAACGAGACCGGAACGGTCGACAACCTCAGCCTCCAGTACTCCTTCAGCTTCGGTGCGCTGGCCCGCGCGCCGGAGGATTGGTGGGGCGACGGCCCGGACCTGGTCGTGACCGCGTTCGGGCTTCTCTCCATCGTGAACAGCCCGCCGCCGCCGGCCGGGCCGCAGGCGACGACCGATCCCACCACCGGCAAAGTGACGCCGAGCCAGTGGGACATGAGCACCAAGAAGCTGAAGTTCGGCCTGGACGCCGTCTACACGCCGCTCTACTGGCTGGGCTTCGGGGGCCGCTTCGACGCCGTCCTGCCGGATCTCGACGATGCCTATTCGCGCACGCCGGGGAACCCGGGTGGCAGCTCGCTCGACTTCGGCGTGCTCACCACGCGCGCCATCATCCGAACGGCGTTCGTCACGCACGAGTCGGTGACGCTGGAGTACCAGCGATACTTCCTCGGTTCCGCCGCCTATCCCTCGTATCCTTACGAGTTCGTCCAGCAGGCGGACGCCAACCTGATCGCGATCTACGCGACGATGTGGTGGTAGGAGCACTGTCATGAAGAAATTACTCGCGCTTTCGATCTTGCCGGCGCTGGCCGGCGCCGGCTGCTTCGGGTCGGACCCGAACCAGAATTCCATGCTGGCCCCCCTCCCCGACGGCTCGACCGCGACCGGAAACGGTGGCGCGTCGGGGAACCCCACGGGACCGATCCTCGGGAATCCGCTGGCGACGTTCGACAAGAACAGCAGCGGGTTCGTGCTGAACGCTTACGCCGACATGAATCAGGTCGACCTCAACGACCCGGCGAAGATCGCCTCGCTGATGGAGATGCCGACGATCAGCTGGGACGGAACCGACGGCAGCCCCAGCGCGGGATCTCTACAGATCGTGGCGCCGTATTCCGGCGCCAGCCAGTACGTCGACCTCCGCTCGCCCGACTTTCCCAAGACGGGCCTGCAGAACTGGTCCGGCGGGACGCTGCACGTCCGAATCAAGGTCATCTCCGGAACCTTCGGCGGCGGCGTCCAGATGTACGTCGACACCGGCACCACCTATAGCTTCGGCGGGACGTACACCAACTGGGGCAAGGGCAGCGACTGGCAGGAGTTCACGCTCAACATCAACAGCCCGATGTCGTTCGGGGACCAGACGACTTACGATCCGAAACAGGTCATCACCTACGGCATGCAGCTCAACACCGGCAGCGCCGGGACGAGCGCCAAGCCGGTGACATTCTTGATCGACAGCTTCTCCATCGCGGGCATCGCGCCGCCCGCCACCGGCAACGGCGGCGCGGGTGGCGGGAGCGCGAGCGATGGCGGCGGAGCGGCCGGCGCGGGTGGCGGCGCCGCAGCGGGTGCCGGCGGCCATGCAGACGCGGCTGTCGACTGAGATCCCGCGTTCCGGCTTCCACCGCCACTGCTTCCGTCTCCCCTGCTCCCGTCTCCCCTGCTCCCATCTCCCCTGCGGTTCACGGTCGCGACGATCGCGACGACGCCACCGCCCTTTAGCCAACGCCGCCCCATCTTACGTGCGGGTCGAACACTGCCGCTCGATAACCGCTAGCTTCCGCACGTAACTTTTTTTCGGCGGCGCGGAGCGCAACCTAAGTCGACAGGAAGCGCTCCGCGCCGCCGAAAAAAAGTCCGGTGCGGAAGGCAGCGAGGACTCGGGCGGCGGCGCCCGATCCCGCACCGAGCTGACGGACCTGCGTCTGAGTAGGCTGCGTCCGAGTAGGCTAAGTCCGAGGAGCCCGCGAGGGGGGAGCTACTTCTTCGCGGGTGCGGCTGTGGCCGTGGTCTTGGGGGCGTGCGCGGCCGTCGCGGTCGCCGCTTCGTCCAAATAGGCCGCCACCCACGCCAGCGGGGCGTTCCAGTTGATCGTCACTTCATTCGCCGACCAGGCCTCCCCGTTGTCGATGAAGCACTTCTGCGGCGCGCAGCCGTCGAGCCCGGCGCCCTGCATGTAGGGATCTTCGAAGCCCGAGTTGGGCCCACCCGAGAGGATGCCCGGCGGCGGCGACGGATAGGCCGGGATCGACTGGTGGCACCAGAACCGATGGTAGGGGTTCTCGAGCGGCCGATCGCCCCACCCGGTCACGTAGCTCTGATCGAGCGGATTGCGACCGAGGATGTAGTCCATCGCCGCGGCGACGCCGTTCAGATAGCGGCCGTCGTGCGTGAAGTCGTGCGCGAGGCCGAGCAGCAGCGCGTTGTTGAGCACGAAGGAGCTGGAACCCCAGGGATAGCCCTTCTGCGGCGGCACCGCGAAGGGCACGCGGTAGCCCTGCTTGCGCGCGATCTCCAGGTACTCGTCGGCGGCCGCGATGAGGTTCTTGCGGATCGCCTCGACGGTCGCCTTGCCGATTCCGCTCGGGACGATGGCCAGCGAGACCGAGCCCATGAACTGCGTGTTCGCCCAGGTCACGGGCGTGTACATCCCATCTTCGCCTGTCCCCTGCGCCTTGATCACCTTGAAGTGGGGCGACTTGGTGAGCGACTCCTTGTAGGCGTCCTTGCCGGTCGTCACGTAGAGCTCGGCGGCCGCCCAGTAGAACTCGTCGTCGACGTGGTCGTCGTCATAGGGGCCGCCGCCGACGCCGCCCTTGGACTGGTAAACCTCCGGGTGAGCGACTGCCGCGGCCCAGGCGCGCCCCGCCGCCGCCAGGCACTTCGCCGAGAACACGGGATCGAGCTTCTTCCAGACGCGGGCCGCCTGCGCGCCGTTGGCGGCCAGGTTCAGCGACGCCGCCGTCGTCGCCGGCTGGAGATAACGCACCATCGGATCCTCTTGCGGCGCGAGGCCCAGCTGCGTCCAGTTGCCGTCGTGGATCTTGGCGTGGACCATCCCAGCCAGCGGTTGCCCCTCGGGGACCTGCATCTTGAGCTCGAACTCCAGCTCCCAGCGGGCCTCGTCGAGCAGATCGGGGACGCCGTTGGCGTTCTCCGGGATGTTCATCTTCCCGTCGGCGAAGTCGCCCGCCGACGTGCCGAAGACCTTGGTCCGCTCCCACCAGTTGAGCAGCGTCCAGACAGAGATTCCGGCGCTGATGATGTACTTGCCGTGATCGCCGGCGTCGTACCAGCCGCCCGTGACGTCCAGCTTGTAGGTGCAGCCGCTGCCGGGCGCACAGGGGACGTCCCCGTCGCCGTGATTGGGTTTGACGCCGAGGTGCCCCGCCGGGTGCGCCCACTTCGGCTCGCCCGCGTAGGGCATCTTGATCTCGATGCCGCTGCGGGTCTGGTAGTAGTAGGCGAGCGCGTCGTACTTCAGCTTCCTGTAGAGATCGGGGCGGATGTCGAACGGGTGGCTGACGTCGTTTCCCACCTTGAGCGTGTAGCCGGTCCCCACCTGCGTGGTTCCTGTGAAGTCGGCCGCCGAGACCTTCTCGCCCGAGTCGTGATCGTCGCCGAACGGGATCGTCACGCCGGAAGCGACCGACTCCCCCTTGGCGTTGAGGAGCGCCCAGGGCGTGGCGGCCGGGTTCTTCACGATGGCGATCTTCGCCAGCGCCGGCAGGTAGCCGACCTGGTTCACGAGCACATTCGGAATGACCGGCGGCGCCGGCTCCGGCACGGGCGTGTACTGCGGGTCGTCGAGGTGCGCGTCGTCGAGGCAGACGGTGAACGGCAGCGGCGCCTTGGCCAGCTGGCCCCCCAGATGAAACGCCAGCTCGACCCCCGCGTCGTCGGGCCCGGTCATCGTGAAGGTGCCCGAATAGACCTGCGGCTTCGGTCCCGGCGTGAAGAACAGCTTGTAGAACTCGCGGTACGGAGGCCCCGCCTGACCGAGCTTGAGGTAGACGCGCGTCGGGGCCGAGGCGTGCATCTTGAACTGCACCGCGTAGCTGTGCCCCTTTTGCAGGCGAATGTGCTGCTGGCGCAGCTGGGCGTCCCAGCGGTCCTTGCCCTTGTTCTTCACTTCCATGCAGAGCTCGCCGTTCGTGATGGCGGTCCGCCCCTCCGCCCCATTGCCGAACTGGCCGTTCCAGGGGAGCGCCCGCGCGCCCTGCGAGAAGCCCTCGTTGTAGAGGAGGTTGTGCCCCTCGAGCGGCGGCGGCGCGGCGGCGGGATCGACGGGCGCACCCGCGCCAGGTCCGCTGATCGGCCCCTTCGGCGGCGCGTGCTTGCAACCCGTGAGCCCGAACGCGAGGAGGCCCACCATCGGAAGAAAACGCGAGGGACGACGCGCCAGCCCGAGGGGACCGTCAAAGACCGTCATGGTAACGATCCCTAACCTCGCCCGCGGACCGCACGCAACTGGTTTCCGGACGTGGACGTGGCCCGGCGTCTGGCGCCGGCGGGCCCACTCTGATATGCGTCGGGGCCGCTCGACGATGTCGATCCCCTATCGGCCACTGTTGCTTTTCGCCCTCCCGCTGGCGCTGCCGCTGGCGATCTCGCTGGCGATCTCGCTGAACTGCGCGACCACGTCGCCCAACCCCAACGCGGCGAAGTACCCGCCGCGTCCGGGCGGATGCAAGGTGCGCGTCTTCCATACGCCCTTCCCCGAGGTCAAGGAGTGGGACGATCTCGGTGTCGCGCATGTCGACTGCTATCTCGACGTCGGCGCCGTCCAGTGCCTGAAGAAGCTGCGCATGGAGGCCTGCCGGATGGGTGGCGACATCCTCTACGATGTCCCGAAGAAACCGCTGCGCCCGACCGACCAGGGGATGGTCTACGCCGGCCACGTGGCGCATTCGAAGGAACGGCCCGACGACGCGGGCAAGGACAACGACCAAGGGGACGGCGGCGCGGGCGAGCTCGAGCAGCCGGAAGGGTTGAGTGGCGGCCCGGTTCAACCCGTCGAGCCGATCGCACCGAGCGCGCCCCTCGTGCCGCTCTCGCCGATCAAGACGACTTCGCCGACCTCGCACCGGCCCGTCGACGGGGGACGTCCCGTCGACGAGGGACAGTGACGTGCGCGCGGGCGTGGCGCCTGGCCGCGCTGGTGATTGGCGCCCTCGGCGGTTGCGCGACGCCCGGCGGCCCCGCCGCCAAGACGCGAGAGCCCCCCGCGAGCGCGCTGCCGCCCGTCGACGCCTCGTCGCCGGCGGCTCAGAAGCGGGACGAATGGCGGCGTGGCCGCGCGCGGATCTACATGGACGACTTTGGTGAGCTCGCGCGCTACCGCGCCGAAAACGCCCGGCTGAAGCCACCGGCCGCCGACGAGAGCCGGATCGTCTTCTTCGGCGACTCGATCACCGAGCACTGGCCGATGGCGCTCTCGTTTCCCGGCAAGGCGTACGTCAACCGCGGGCTCAGCGGACAGACCACGCCGCAGATGCTGGTTCGCTTCCGGCAAGACGTCCTCGCGCTCGAGCCCAAGGTGGTCGTCATCCTGGCCGGAACGAACGACATCGCCGGCAACACGGGGCCGATCTCGCTGGAGGAGATCGAAGCGAATCTGGCGTCCATGGTCGAGCTGGCCCGCGCGCATGGCGTCCGGGTCGTCCTTTCGTCGGTGCTGCCGGTGCACAACTACACGCGGGAGGCGGAGCTGGCGTTCCCGCTCCGTCCGCCCGAGAAGATCGCCGCGCTCAACCAGTGGCTCAAGGGCTACGCCGCCCAGACCAGCTCGGTCTATCTCGACTACGCGACCGCGATGGCCGACGGGCGCGGATTCCTCAGGCGTGAGCTGGCCGCCGACGGGCTGCACCCGAACAAGACCGGGTACGCGCTCATGGCGCCGCTCGCCGAGGCGGCCATCGCCGCGGCGCTCGGCGCACCCTGACTGGGGCCCGCTGATCCGCTTGTATTGGCTGGGTGAACGACGCATCATGCGCCCATGATTCCCGGATTTCGGGCGTTTGTTGCGATAACAGGGGCGATCACCCTGGCGCTGCTGACCGGGTGCGGAGGCGGCGCCGCGAGCACGGGCGGCAGTGGCGGAAGTGCGGGCCACACTGCGACCGGCGGAAGCGTCGGCCAAGGCGGCGAAAGTGGCGAAAGTGGCGAAAGTGGCGAAAGTGGCGAAAGTGGCGAAAGTGGGTCGACCGGTGCGGGCCCGAGCGACGCCTCCGGCGAGGCGGCGGTCTCCCCGTTCGTCCCCCTCTTCACCTTCAGCACACTGGCGGGGATCTCCGCCGCGCAGGTCGCCAACTCGGCGGACAGCAACGCGGCCGACCTCGGTGTGCATGCCAGCGGGGTCGACGGTGGCGGCCTCGCGACGGTCAAGTGGGACGGACAGGTCGGCTCGCCGGATGTCGGGTCGCTGGAGATCCAGCTGCCGTGCGACGCCTACGGTCAGTTCGTCGACTATCAGTTCATCCTGCCGATCATCACCGACATGGGGAGCAAGACGCTCTCGCTCATGCTCCGCCTCGACAGCGGCTTTTCGCCCGACCCGGCGGCGCCCGGCTATGTCCTCCTCTACGCCAAGAGCGGCGACAACTGGGATTGGGGGCAGACCGCCCTGGTCCGCATCGCGCCGGCGTCGGCCGGGCAATGGATCCAGTACACCTTCCCGATGAGCGCCCTCGCGCAGGGCTCCTCGGCGAGCTTCGATCCCGGCTACGTGAAGGCGGTCGGCGTCCAGATCAACACCGGCGGTGGCAGCGGTGCGACGGGTCTTCCGACCCCGGCCGTTTTCCACGTCGACACCATCGGGTACCAATGATGCGCGCTCCACGCTTCGAGACGGTCGGCCTGTTTGCGTCGGCGTCGCTCCTGCTGGCCGCGCTCGCCGGCTGCGGCGGCTCCAGCGCCGCCAGCCCACCGGCGGACGTCGACGACGACTTCCCGCTGCCGCTCGCCACCGGCCTGGCCCCGACGCCCCCGATGGGATGGAACAGCTGGAACGAGTTCCAGGGGAGCATCACCGAGACGCTGATCGACAGCGTCGCGGACGCGCTCGTCGCCAACGGGCTCAAGGACGCCGGCTACACGTACGTCAACATCGACGACACCTGGTCGAACAAGGCCGGGCGGGCCGCCGACGGCTCGCTGCAGGCCGACAGCGCCAAGTTCCCCGGCGGGATCTCCGCCGTCGCCGACCATGTCCACGGCGCTGGGCTGAAGCTCGGCATCTACGGCGATCGCGGCACCGCCACCTGCGGCGGCTATCCGGGCTCGCAGGATCACGAGACGCAAGACGCGACGACCTTCGCCGGGTGGGGCGTCGACTACCTGAAGTACGACAACTGCAGCGCCACGCTGGACGTCAAGAAGCAGTACCAGACGATGCAGGCGGCGCTGCTGGCCTCCGGACGGCCGTTCGTGTTCAGCCTGTGCGCCTGGCAATTCTACGAGTGGGGCGTCAGCACCGGGAATCTCTGGCGAACGACCAGCGACATCAACAACAGCTGGGCCTCGATCTACGCGAACCTGATGAACAATCGGACCTACGCGGCCTACGCGGGGCCGAACGGCTGGAACGACCCCGACATGCTGGAGGTCGGCGTCTCCGACGACGTCGAGCCCCCCTTCGCCCCTTCCGTGAGCCACACGGAGTACCAGTCGCATTTCAGCCTGTGGGCGATCTCGGCAGCGCCGCTGATCATGGGCAACAACCCGACGTCGCTTGGATACAACCCCGCGATTCTGTCGATCCTCACCAACAAAGAGGTGATCGCGCTCGATCAGGACGCGCTCGGTCTGCAGGGGACCGAGGTCTGGCAGAGCGCCGACGGCAACCTTTCGGTCTGGGCCAAGCCGCTCGACGCCGAAGGTGTGCGCGCCGTCGTGTTGCTGAACGCCGGGGTCGCTCCAGCCGACATCGGCTTCACGCTCCCCGAGATCGGCCTTGGCGGCGGCAGCGCCACGGTGCGCGATCTGGTGGCGCAAGCGGATCTCGGGACGTTCACCGACAGCTACACGGTCGCGGCGATCCCGTCGCACGGCACGGCGACGTTGAAGGTCACCGGCACCGAGCCGCCGAGCCCGTCGGGGACGCAGGATCTCTCCGATCTCACCTGGACCTACCAGGCCAACGGCCTCGGGCCCGTCGAGAAGGACATGAGCAACGGCTTCTCCCAGGCGGGGGACGGGGCGCCCATCTCGCTGATGAAGACGCCCTACGCCAAGGGCCTGGGGATGGCGGCGCCG
Organism: uncultured Pseudomonadota bacterium; assembly: GCA_963819375.1. GTDB lineage: Bacteria > Myxococcota_A > Polyangia > Fen-1088 > Fen-1088 > JADGRB01. The sequence continues at coordinate 390,595 of CAWFVU010000007.1, forward strand.
GCGGCCGTCATCTACCGGCTGAACAAGAAGTGCACCAGCTTCACCGCCACCGTCGGCGTCGACGACTCGGCCAGCGGACAGGGCTCGGTGGTCTTTCAGGTCTGGGCCGACGGCGAGAAGCTGTTCGACAGCGGGACGCTCACCGGGCTCAACGGCGCGACGCCGATGACCATGCCGGTCTCTGTCGACGTGACCGGGAGGCGGCGCCTCAAGCTGATGGTGACCAACGGCCTCGACGGCGCGGCCTGGGATCGCGCGAGCTGGGGCAACCCCCAGCTGGTCTGCGCCAGCGCGAAGTAACCGGCGGGCGCGCGAATGCTGGCGGGCGCCACGATCCTTCTCGGGCTGGCGGCCGGGCTTGCAACGACGACAGCGCCCGCGACGCCGGCAGCGCAGCCGGGCGTCGAGCGCCTCGTCTCTCCGAATGGCCGGATCATGGTGGCGGTCCACACCACGCCGCGCCTTGCCTACGACGTCCTCTTCGACGGCCATCCTTTGCTGCAAGCGGCGACGCTCTCGCTGGACGTCGACGGCGTCCGGTTGGGAGCGACGCCGAAGCTCACGGGCGTCGAGCGGACCCACACCGACGCCACCGTCGCACCGCCCGTGCGGCAGACCGCCGCCACCCTCGTCGACAAACACAACGACCTGCGCCTCGCCTGCGCCGGCGGCTACGCGATCACCTTTCGCGCCTACGATCTCGGCGTCGCCTATCGGTTCGAGACGGCGCTGCCGCGCGCCCAGGTGAAGGTCATCGGCGAGGAGGCGACCTTCCGCTTCGTCGCCGACGCCGGCGTCTACTTCCCGAAGGAGGAGAGCTTCTTCTCGCACAACGAACGGCAGTTCAAACGGGTGCCGCTGGGGACGCTGCGACCGGACGCGCTCGGCAGCATTCCCGCCGTCGTCGACACGGCCGTTGGCCCCAAGGTGGCGATCGCCGAGGCGGATCTGGAGGACTACCCTGGGCTCTGGCTTCGCGGCACGGGTGGCCCGGCGCTGACCGCGACCTTTCCCCCCTACCCGCTCGAAGAGAGACTGACCCACGATCGCGATCTGCGCGTGGTGCGGGCGGCCGACTACATCGCCGTCACCCGCGGCACGCGGACCTTTCCCTGGCGCGTCCTGGGCATCGCCGCGCACGACAGCGATCTCGTCGGCAACCCGCTCGTCTACCTGCTGGCGCGGCCGTCGCAGATCGCGGACACGTCGTGGATCCGGCCGGGCAAGGTCGCCTGGGACTGGTGGAACGCGCTCAACCTGCGCGGGGTGAGCTTCAAACCGGGCGTCAACACCGAGACCTACCAGGCGTACATCGACTTCGCCGCCGCGTACGGTCTGCAGTACATCATCCTCGACGAGGGTTGGTACAAGACAGGCGATCTCCTGTCGGTGACACCGACGATCGACATGCCGAAGCTGCTGGCTTATGCGCGCGAAAGGAATGTCGGCGTCATCCTCTGGGCGGTCTGGAAGACCCTGGCCGACCAGCTCGCGCCCGCGCTGGCCCAGTTCGAAAAGTGGGGGATCGCCGGCCTGAAGGTCGACTTCATGCAGCGCGACGACCAGCCGGTGATCCAGTTCTACTGGCGCCTCTGCCGCGAGCTCGCCGCGCGCAAGATGCTGGTCGACTTCCACGGCGCGATCCGCGCGGTCCTGCTCACGCGCACCTGGCCGAACCTGCTCACGGTCGAAGGGGTGCAAGGGCTCGAGCACGACAAGTGGAGCGACGCCACCGAGCCCGAGCACGACGTCACGCTGCCGTTCACGCGCATGTTCCTCGGCCCGATGGACTTCACGCCGGGCGCGATGCACAACGCCGATCGCGCGCACTTCAAGTCGATCTTCAACGCGCCCATGAGCCTCGGCACGCGCAGCCACCAGCTGGCCATGTACGTCGTCTACGAGAGCCCGCTGCAGATGCTGGCCGACTCGCCCTCCAACTACCTCGCGGAGCCGGAGGCGATGGAGTTCCTCGGCCCGGTGCCGTCGGTCTGGGACGAGACACGCGTGCTCGACGGCAAGCTCGGCGACTACGTCGTCGTCGCGCGCCGGAGCGGCGCGACCTGGTACCTGGGCGCGATGACCGACTGGACGTCGCGCGAGCTGCAGATCGACACCAGCTTCCTCGGCGGCGGCGCGTGGAACTTCGTCGCCCATGCCGATCCCCCCGACCACCCGGGAGTGGGGAGCGAGCACTATCGGACGGCCGGAACGTTGACCGGCGGGACGCCGGTCAGGTTCACGCTCGCCGCCGGGGGAGGACTGGCGGCCGTGTTTACGCGGTCTTCGGCGCCGAGGTCACCGTCCCCGTAATTTTGGGCGACCAGTCGGCGATCAGCTTCAGCGTCGTGTCCTTGTCGTAGATGCTGTACCACCCCTGCTTCTCGTGGGGCGGATCGCCGATGAACGGATCGCCCGGCTTCCAGAAGTCGCCCGGCCGCGGCGGGCGCGTGTCGCCGCCCCAGGCCCAGGGCATGATCCCCGCCATCGGCGTCGTCGGCAGCAGCGCGTAGACCAGCGCGTAGACCTCCTGAAAGTACTGGTCGCGAAAGGTCGTCGGCGACGCCGGATCGAAGCTGCCGCCGTCGCGCGGAAAGCCAAACTCCTCCAACAGGAGCGGCTTGCCGAGCTTGGCCGCCAGCTCGGCGTGTTTGTTCACGTACTTCTTCGCCAGGTCGAGCGCCTTGGGGTAACCGGTCGGAATCGAGTCGCCGTGGACCCAGTTCCAGTTCTCGGCCCACATGTGAAAGCAGATGAAGTCGATCGCCGGGCTCTCGTGGTCCTTGACCGGATCGACGCCCGCGTACTGCGGCGTGCCGGTCAGCCCCTCGCTGCCGGTGGTGACGAGCTGCGACGGCGACAGCGACTTGATGAGCCGCGCCGTCGTGTCGACCCAGGCGTGAAACGCCGGGATGTTGGTCATCCCGCGCGGCTCGTTGGCCAGCTCCCAGATCACCGTCGGGTTCGTCTTCAGCTGCGGGACCAGGAACTTGATGTAGTTGTCGTACAGCTCCATGGCCTTGGCGTTCTTGTAGAAGGTGCCGTTCGACTTCTGGAAGCGATCCCAGCTGCCGTTCGGCATCGGCGGCGGGTACGGGATCGGCCCGCCGCCGGCCCAGGCGATGTACTGCGCGAAGCCGCCCGACCACTGCCAAAAGTTGTTCAGCATGTAGATGGCGTAGAGCCCGCGCTTCTGGAGCTCCTCGGCGAACCGGAGCACGCCTTCGACGCCGGCCGGATCGTACTGGCCGGGCGCCGGCTGGATCGTCGGCACGATCCGCTGGGGCTCGGTGTCGGGCCCCTCGGTCGCGCCCATCGTGCGGATCATGTTGATTCCGGCGCCCTGGATCCCGTCGAGATCGCGGCGGACTTGATCCCAGCCGGCGGCGTTTCCGGTGCGCGCCAGCGTCGTGCCGGCCCAGTAGTTGATACCGCTCACAAAGAACGGCTTGCCGTCCTTGGTGAAGCGCGTCCCGCTCACCTCGAGCCCGCCGGGGAGCGCTTGATGCGCCAGCGTGGCGGCCGAAACCGGGCCCGGCCCACCGTGGCAGCCGTCAATCAAAAGAGCGCCGGCAGCGACGGCAGCCCCCTGAAGAATCTCTCGGCGACTGGCCAGACCTGATACACGCGGGGACCTCGGCATGCGCAACCTCCGCGGGCTTTGTCGCACGGGGCCGGGCGCCATTCAAGCGCCGCTTGCGCCCGCGGACGGCGCGCGGCACGCTCGCGGACCATGAGCCGATCTCCAAGAATCCTCGGACTGGTTGCGTTCCCATTGGTTTTCGCGCTGGCGCCGCTCGCGCCCGCGGCGGGGCTCGTCACGCCGCCCGCGGGCACGGCGACGAGCGTCAGCGCCGCGCCTCTCGGCGTCAGCTATGGCGGTTGGCGCGGCGAGCTCAAGGACGCACCCCGCAGACTCGACGCCGAGAAGGCGATCGGATTTCAGATCGTCGCCTTCGTCCCGACCTACGCCTACGTCGGCCTCAACGAGATCGATCTCGCCGCCGGACCCGACGCCGCCGAGCTGGGCGCCGCCGTCGAAGCGGCGCTCGGCGACGGCTTCCAGGTCGTCATCAAGCCGCACCTCGATCCGCCCGCCTATCAGCCCGGCTTCGACCCGTTCCAGTCCGAGAACGCGAGCTGGCGGGTGGCCTGCCCCTGGCGCGGCTTCTTCGACCTCGATCCGATGACGGACGGCTACCGCGAAGGCGTCGTGTTCGGTGCGCTCCGGATGCTGAAGGAGGTGCTCGGCAAGCCAGTCGCCGCGTCGGCCAAGCCGGTGCGCCTCGAGCTGGGGGTCGAGCTGATGAACTCGGTCGTCTACGGGGCCGAGAGATGGGAGCAGCTCCTCGCCGCCGCGAAGAAGGAACGCCACCGCCTCGGCCTCGACGGCAAGGTGCTCCTCTCGCACAACTTCACGCACCACCTCGAGATCGCCGATGACTTCATCGGGCGAATGACCGCCGCCGGCCGCGCCGCGCTCCGCCGCTATATCCGCGGTCTCGACGCGCTCTCGCTGTCGCAGTACATGGATCTCACCGCCACGGTGCCGGGCGCGGAGCGCGGCCGGCGCCTGCCCACGGTCAGCGAGATCTCCGATGCGCTCCTGCTGGCCGAGCGGAACTTCCGCCACGACATCCTCGAGGGCGCGCTCGGTCTTCGGGCCAAGGAGATCCCGCCGCTGCACATCGGCGAGTTCGGCGTCGGCCGCGGCGGCCTCAAGCACCCCAACCTCTGGTCGGGCGACGCCACGCCGGCGCAGGAGGCCGCGCTGGCGCACGAGATCGCCCTCGGCCACGCCGGGCTGCTCGCCTACCTGGGGCGCCAGGACGGCCGCACCGCCGGCAGCGCCATCCTCTGGATCACCGGCCGCCACTACGACATCTTCGGCTGGGAAAAGCCGAGCTACGCCAACCCGGAGGCTGTCGCCGCGATCAAGGCCGCGCTCCACAAATGAAAAAGCCCGGCCGCGTCTCCGCGGGCCGGGCCTTTTGCGAAACGCGTTGCGCCTACTGGGCGTACACGTTGTCGATGTAGAACGTGTACTCGCCCGGCATGGGGAACGTCCCGCCGTCGGTCGCGCCGTTCGAGTAGATGTGAAGGTCGATCTCCTCGATCGTCGTGGGATCGAAGGTCTGGCTGGAGTCGGCCGCCGTCGCGGTGTTGAGGTCGAGCAACAGGGGCGTGTAGGTCCCCACCGTGGTCAGCCCCGTTCCGGTCGCGGCCGAGGAGACGTAGGTGCTGCCCGACTTCGCGTAGATGAAGGCGCCGCCGTAGAAGGAGCTGGTGACCTGGATCGAGGCGTGGAGCTTGGTGCCGCTCAGGTCCTTCGGCGGCGACAGGCCGACCTTCACCTCGACGTACTGCTGGAAGTCGGTGAAGTTGGCCGTCACCTTGAGCGCGCCCGTGGGCGGCGTCCCCTGACCCACGTCGGCCATCTGCACGGCAGCCGGGTAGGTGCCGCCGTCGGGCACGCCCGCGTCCACCGCCAGCGCGCCGAGGTTCTTGTACTGGCTGGTGTCGATGTAGTTCTGGATCGTGAAGCCCTGGGCCGAGCCGGCCGTATCGAAGGTGTACTGGACGACGATCGGCTTGGCGGCCCCGCCGGCGCCACCCTTCGCGGAGCTGCCCGCGGTGCCGCCGGTCGCGCTCTCGCCGCCGCTCCCGCCGGTTCCGGTGGTGGCGCTGCTGCTTCCGCAGGCGATGGACGTGAGCATGAGCGCTGCGGCGCCGAGCCCCACGATGATCGAAGACCGAGCTCCCAAGTTTTTCATGATCCGAATCTCCCTTAACCGAGTGTTCCGCTCACGAGCGTTTCCCGACGCGTGATTGGCCAGCTGCGGATTAGAGCCGCATGTCGCCGGCGATGTCAACGTTTCAGCCGGGATGGGAACGATACCCAGAGCTCCGCCGCCGCGGGCGGGGCGGACCCTTCACCGATTCCGGGGCGCCGGGACTTGTGTTACACAGCTCCCGTGTCTGACCCCAAGTCTGACCCCCTCGAGCCCTCCCTCGTGCCCACGCGCCGCGCATTTCTGGGGGCCGCCGCGGCGACCGTCTTGGCGCCCGCCGCCTGCGTGGGGCCGCGTCCGGGCGCGACGCCCCAGCCGACCGCCGCCGACGTTCCCGCCGCCCGCAAGGCCGGCATGCCGGCGCCCGACGTCGAGGCGCTGCTCGCCCAGATGACGCTCGACGAGAAGATCGGCCAGATGACCCAGGCCGACAAGAACGCGCTCAAGGACGGCCGCGAGATCCACCAGCTCCTGATGGGCTCGGTGCTGTCGGGGGCGGACTCGCTCCCCAAGCCGAACGATCCGGCCACCTGGGCCGCGATGACCGACCGCTTTCAGAGCCAGGCGCTGTCGACCCGCCTCGGCATCCCGATCTTCTACGGCGTCGACGCTGTCCACGGCGACGGCGACGTCAAAGGCTCGGTGCTCTTCCCGCACAACATCGGGATGGGCGCCACCCGCAACCCCGACATCGTCCAGAAGGCGGCGCGCGTGACGGCGCGCGAGGTCGCCGGCACCGGCGCGCGCTGGACCTTCGCCCCCTGCATTGCGGTCGCCCGCGACGAGCGCTGGGGTCGCACCTACGAGAGCTTCGGGGAGTCGCCCGAGCTGGCCGAGCTGCTGGGTCCGGCCGCGGTCCGCGGGCTTTCAGGACGCCGACGTCGACGACGGCAGCGCGATCCTCGCCTCGGCCAAGCACTTCGTCGGCGACGGCGGCACCTTCGGCGGGAAGGACCAGGGGGACACGCGCGTCACGGAGGAGGAGCTGCGCAAGGTCCATCTCCCCGGCTACCTCGCCTGCATCAAGGCGGGCGTCGGCAACGTGATGGTCTCCTACTCGAGCTGGAACGGGACGCCCATGCACGGCAACAAGGCGCTCATCACCGACGTCCTCAAGGGGGAGCTGGGGTTCACCGGCTTCGTGGTCACCGACTGGGCCGCCATCGACAAGATGTCGAAGGACTACAAGCAGGACGTCGAGGTGGCGATCAACGCCGGCATCGACATGGTGATGGTGCCGATCCGCTACCGCGAGTTCGTGGCCGATATGAAAGAGCTGGTGGCCGCCGGCCGCATCCCGATGGCGCGCATCGACGACGCCGTTCGCCGGATCCTGAAGCAGAAGGTCCGCTTCAAGCTGTGGGAGCGGCCATTCACCGACCCGGCGCTCACCGCGCAGATCGGCTCGGCCGAGCACCGCGCCGTGGCCCGCCAGGCCGTCCAGCAGAGCCTGGTGGTCCTCAAGAACGACAAGCGCGTGCTGCCGCTGCCGAGCAGCGCCCGGGTGCATCTGTGCGGCTTCCGCGCCGACGACATGGGCGTCCAGTGCGGCGGCTGGTCGGTCGGCTGGCGCGGCCACCGCGGCGCGATCACGCCCGGGACGACGATCCGGCAAGGGTTCGAGCAGGTGCTGGGCGCGGGGCGCGTCGACTTCTCCAAGGACGCCGCCGGCGCCGAAAAAGCGGACGTGGTGGTGGTCGTCGTCGGCGAGGATCCCTACGCCGAAGGGAGCGGCGACCGGGCCAAGCTGGAGCTCGGCGCCGAAGATCGCGCGCTGATCGACGCCGCCAAGCGGAGCGGCAAACCGGTCGTGATCGTGCTGCTCTCCGGACGGCCATTGATCCTGGGCGACGTCGTCGCCAGCGCCAGCGCGCTGGTGGCAGCCTGGCTGCCGGGGACCGAAGGCGCAGGAATCGCCGACGTGCTCGGGGGCGGCGTCAAGCCGACCGGCAAGCTCCCCTGCAGCTGGCCGCGCGAGATGGCGCAGATCCCGATCAACGTCGGCGACCCGAGCTACGCGCCGCTCTTCGAGTACGGCTTCGGCCTGAGCTGGTGATGAGCGGTCCGCCGGTCGCGCATCTGGCAGCGGCCGCCGCCGCGCTGGTGGTCGCCGAGCCGTCGCCGTCGGGCAAGACAGGGGGGTCGGGCGAGTTGATTCGTCGCGAGCTCGGCGGGCCCTGGACCTTCCGGCGCGTGACCGCCGAGAACACGCCGGCCGAAGCCTGGCTCCCGGCGACTGTGCCCGGCTGCGTGCATACGGATCTCTTCGCGACCGGAAAGATCGGGGATCCGTTCTTCCGCCTGAACGAGAAAGACCAGCAGTGGATCGAGAACGCCTCCTGGGACTACCGGACGTCCTTCAAGGTTGACGCCGCGACGCTGGCGCGCGATCGGATCGAGCTGGCGCTGGCGGGCCTCGACACCTTCGCCGAGCTGTTCGTCAACGGCGTCTCCGTCCTCGGGACCGACAACATGTTCCGCGGCTGGCGCGTCGACGTGAAGCCGCTGCTCTTGGTGGGCGACAACGAGCTGGTGATCCGGTTTCGTTCGCCGATCGAGGCGGTGCAGGCCTCCTACAACCACCTCGGCTATCGTCTGCCCGCCGCCAACGACCAGGGCAAGGAGATGGTCAGCATGTGGGCCCGCAAGGCGCCCTATCACTACGGCTGGGACTGGGGGCCGCGCTTCGTGACCAGCGGGATCTGGCGCCCGATCGCGCTGGAGAGCTGGAGCGGCGCGCGCCTCGACGACGTCCAGGTCTTCCAGGACAAGCTCGACGCCAGCGCCGCCGACCTCACCATCAAGGTGCGCGTCGTCGCGGCGCGCCCGGGCGAGGCGCGGGTCAGCGTGACCGCCGACGGCAAGGCGACGATCGCCCAGGCCGACGTGAATCTGGAGGTCGGGCCCAACGAGATCGCGCTCCGCGCGCGCATCGACCACCCGGAGCTCTGGTGGCCGAACGGCCTCGGCGCACAGCGGCGCTACGCGCTGGCGACGACGCTGATCGCGGACGGCGTCCTGCGCGGAGACCGCACCACGCGGATCGGCCTGCGGACCGTCGAGGTCGTGCACGAGCGCGACAAGCTGGGAAAGAGCTTCACCATCAAGGTGAACGGCGCGCCCGTCTTCATGAAGGGGGCCAACTGGATCCCCGCCGACAGCTTCGTCACCCGGATGACCGACGCCCGCTATCGCCAGCTGCTGCAGTCGGCCGCCGACACGCACATGAACATGCTCCGGGTCTGGGGCGGCGGGATTTACGAAGACGACCGCTTCTACGAGCTCTGCGACGAGCTGGGGCTGCTGGTCTGGCAGGACTTCATGTTCGCCTGCTCGATGTACCCGGGCGATCCTCCCTTCGTCGAGAATGTGCGTCACGAGGCGATCGAGAACGTCCGCCGCCTGCGCAACCACCCGTCGCTGGCGCTCTGGGCGGGCAACAACGAGAACGAGGCGGCCTGGAAGGGCTGGGGCTGGCCGCTGAAGTTCGGCCTGTCGAAGACCGCACAAGATCGCATCTGGCGGGACTACAAACAGATGTTCCACCAGGTCCTGCCCGCGGTGGTGGCCGCCGAGGATCCCGGCCGCTTCTACACGCGCAGCTCACCGAGCGCGAACGAGGACCGCATCCCCGCCAACAAGCTCGGGTGGGGCGACATGCACTACTGGGGCGTCTGGCACGCCGAGAACCCCTACGAGGCCTACGGCGACAACATCTCCCGCTTCATGAGCGAGTACGGCTTCCAGTCGTTCCCCGAGCTCGGCTCGGTCGCCCGCTACACCGACGCCAAGACCGACTGGGACATCGCCAGCCCCGTGATGCTGTCGCACCAGCGGCACCCGCGCGGCAACGCCCTCATCACCAAGTACATGGAGCGCGACTTCCGCGCGCCGAAGGACTTCGCATCGTTCCTCTACGTCGGGCAGGTGCTGCAGGCGACCGTCATCAAGTACGCCGCCGAGGCCCACCGGCGCGCGATGGGACGGAACTGGGGGACCCTCTACTGGCAGCTCGACGACTGCTGGCCGGTCGCCTCCTGGTCCAGCATCGACTACTACGGGCGCTGGAAGGCGCTGCAGTACGCCGCGCGGCGCTTCTTCGCGCCCATCCTCGTCTCGCCGGTCGACAACAAGGGGGCGATCGAGATCTGGGGCGTCTCCGATCGCCGTGCCGACACGCCGGCGCGGCTCACCATTCGCGTGCTCGACTTCTCGGGGAAGGAGCTCGGCCGCCGCGATCAGGACCTGACCCTCGCCGCCAATTCCAGCCAGCGCCTGGTCTCGTTTCGAAAGAAGGAGCTCCTCGGTTCGACCGACCCGCGTCGCGTCGTTCTGGTCGCCGAGCTCAGCGAGCCAGGGCGCACTGACGCACGCCCGCTGGCGCGCAACCTCTTCTGGTTCGAGAAGACCAAGGAGCTCGAGCTGCCGAAATCCCGGGTCACGCTCGACGTCGCGCCGGGCCAACCCGGGACAGACGGGACGTTCTCCGTCTCGGTCCGCGCGGACACCCTGGCGCGGGCCGTCCGTCTCGACGCCGGCGCGATCGACGGATCCTTCGACGACAACTACTTCGATCTCCTGCCCGGCGAAGCGACGACCGTGACCTTCCGCCCGCACGCGGCGACCACGCTCGCCGCGCTGAAGGCGGCCCTCCACGCGTCGACGATCGCCGACAGCTACTAGCGAGGGATCACCCGCGTCGCCCGGTGCTCTGGCCGGAGATCGCCCGGTGGGATAGACTTGCAATATGGAAGACGCCGGCCGCCGCGCACGGGCCGAAAGTCGCCGGGGAAAGATGGTGCTCCGCCGGACCCGTCTTTCCGATGACACAGACCCGGAACCGGTTCGTGGCGAGGAGGCCTTGTCGCTGGTGACACGTCTGACGCGTGAGAGCTGGAGCCTGGCCGGGCTCGAGGAGCCTACCTACTCGCGCCGTCAGATCCCCTGTCGTTCCGTCCCCGGCCGCCCCACGTGATCGAGCTCCCGCAGGACTTTCGAGATCTCCTCGTCGAGCTCCATGACGCGGGTGCCGACTTCGTGGTGGTGGGAGGTCACGCCGTGGCGTTTCACGGCCATCCCCGCGCCACCAAAGATCTGGACCTGCTCGTACGCGCGGACGCTGCAAACGCGGCGCATGTCTATCGGGCGCTCGCCGCCTTCGGCGCTCCGCTCGACGCCATCGAGGTCGCCGAATCCGACTTCGCGACCTATGACGGTGTTCTACAGATCGGGCTCCCGCCGCGCCGGATCGACATCTTGAACCGCGCAACCGGAATCACTTTCGAGGAGGCGGTGGCTGCGCACGCGAGCTTCCAATTGGACGGCCGCGCCATCCCCATCATCGGACTTGAAGCGTTGCTCAAGAACAAGATTGCCGCCGGTCGAGATCAGGACCGCGCCGACGTGAAGGCTCTGCAGAGAGTGAAACGCTAACCCGGGCGGCGCCTGTTTCACGCCGAGCCACTCACACCTGCGCTCGATCAATCGTCGCCTCGCACGGGGCGGCGAAATGGTTTACAAGGGCCTGCACGTCAACCTCAACAAGGAGACTTCCATGAAGTTGATCTTCGCGACGATTCTGGCCGGTTCGTTCCTGCTGTCCCTCCCGGTCAAGGCCGACGACAAGCCGCCGGCCGGTGACAGCAAGTCCGACAAGTCGGCCAAGAAGGACAAGAAGACCGACAAGAAGGCGGACAAGGGCGACAAGGGCGCCGCTCCCGCCGGCGGCGGCTGGTAGACAGCGACCGCCCGCGCTCAGAGCGCGCGCAGAAACGTCAGCAGCGCCGCCTGCTCGTCGGCCGAAAACGCCGGCGGCCGGGCGGCGTTCGCCGGCGCGTGGACGGCGGTCGCGCCGGGGTCGGTTCGGCGGAGCGTCTCCTCGAGCGTCCGCGCGCTGCCGTCGCTGAAGTACGGCGCCGCGTCCCACACGCCGCGCAGCGACGGCGGGTTGTTGCCCCCTTCGCCGAGGATCGGCGTCCCGACCGCGTAGCGCCCCGGCGACGTGAGCGCGACCTGACCGGCGAGCAGCCGCTCTTCAATCGCCTCCCCATCAATATGGTCGCCGAGCGCGCTCGACCCGACCAGCTGGTGGCAGCCCGCGCAGCGGTCACGGAAGATCGTCAACCCGCGCCGCGCCTCATCGGAGAGTGAGCGCGCGCCCGGCGCCACGAAGGGGGACGGCTCGGCCGGAATCCGCTCCATGTAGCGCGCCAGCGCCGCGCGCAGCTCCGCCGGAGACAACGTCACGTCGGCGGCGCCCTTTTCCCCCCACACCTTGAACGTGACCGGATAGTCGGCGAAATGCGCCGGATCTCGTTCCGCCCCCTGGGCGTGTGTCGAGACGATGTTGTCGGCGAAGACGTCAAGCGTCGCCTGGTTCCCCAGGCGCAGGAACGGCGCGGTCGTCGCCAACCCGCGGCAAGTCAGCGTCGTCGAGAAGAACCGATTTTGCTTTGCCGGGTGCAGCCGCCCGTCGATGTGTCCGTCGTCGTGGCAAGCGGCGCAGGTGTAGAGCGACAGCGGCCCAGTCGCGACGTTGTGGGGGACCAGCGCCCGGCTGTAGAACAGGAGTTCGCCTTGCTCCGCGGGCGACGGGCGCGCGGGCGTCCCGACCACCAACGTTGCCTCGACCTTCCCGGGTCCGTCGAGCGAGACGAAGGTCAGCGTGTCGCTCAATCAATCGGCGGTGACCAACCGGTTCCCCGAGACGAGGACCACGGCGGACGGGTTCGCGCCGACCGGAACGACGCTCGTATGGCGCAATTTGGCGTCGGTCATGGCCAGGTTGTCGCTCCCGGCGCCCACGATCGCCAGGGTGCCGCTCCGGTCGACAGACGCAGCATCGGGCTCGAGGACCGGCTCGACCCGGTCGCTCAGGTTCACGAAGGGACGCCGCCCGGGCCCGGGATCGTCGACGAGACGCCCGCCCGAGAGATCGCCCCGCGCCGCGAGCCGGATGACGCCGCTGTCGAGACCCTCGACCGGCCCCCGCGCGCGCGACACCGCCCGATCCTCGTGGGTGAACAACCAGAGCATGGGGAGGTCGAAGGCGGTGATCACGAGATCGAGCACCGGCGCCGCCGTCCGGATGGTCTGGACGGCGGCCCCGACCCGGCCGTCCTCGCCAATCGGGTGAAGGGTGACCGTGTGGTCGATGAAGTTGCTCACCACCAGGAGCGGCCCCTGACGACCCGGCCAGGAGTACTTCGGCACGAGGCGCAGCGCCCGCGGCGAGATTCCCGTCGGGACCGTCTGCAGCACCCGACCGTCGTCGAGCGCCACGACCGCGACGCCGCGCAGGGGCGGCGACGCGACGTAGGCCATCTTCCCGTCCCGAGGCACCACCAGACCGCGCGCGCCCGCCGGCAACCCGTCCGCCAGCCGCGAGGCGCGAAAGCCACGGGCGGCATCGCCAGTGATCCGCACGAGCCCCGGATCGAACCGGCAGCCGACCAGCGCGCCCCCTTTGGGTAAGGCCGCGATCGCCTCGGGGAATCGGCAGGCGTCTATCTTGGTCAGCAGGCGAGGCGGCGTTGACGAAGGGTCGACCACGGCCACCTGATCGGCGGTCGAGAGCGCCACGTAGAGCAGGCCGTCGTCCCAGTTGAACGCCAGCGCTCGCGGGCGGGCGTGACCGTCACGATAACCGCTCGGCTGCGGGGAGGGCTCCGCCTCCTTCACATTCCGCGCGGGCCTCGACACGCCGGCGACACGCGAGCAGGCGACGAGCGCAGAGGCGACCAGCGCGCAGGCGACGAGCGACGCGATGAGTCCGGCCCGTTTCCCGCGCGGCGGCATGAAGAGCTACGCGCGGTGCGCTTCTTCGACCGCCGTGTCGCGCAGCGGCCCCTTGCGCCAGATCTTCCAGCCGGTCTCGACCAGCGCGCGCACGTCGCGCACCCGTCCCGCGAACACGGTCTCGGCCAGGACCAGGGCCTCGTTCTCCAGCTCGGCCCGCCGCTGGTCGACGGCGGCCAGCACCGCCTCGCCGTCGGCCGCGCGGCCGAACCAGCGCGGGTGCAACCCGGCTGTCGCCTTGACGCAGTCGAGGTCGTGCACCTGCCCCAGGATCTCCCCCAGCCGCTCGATCTTCGGCATCAAGGTGGTGGTCAGCTCCGGGACCGCAGCGGCGATGATCCGCAGCTCATAGGAGAGCGCCTTGACCTTCTTGCGCCAGTCGTGAAATCGATCGGGCGTCGGCCGCTCACGCGCCGCCACCAGCTTCGCGAGGCCGGTGCGGTAGGTGCGGGTGACGCCCTTGCCGATCGCGCGGCTCCCGCTGCCGACGCCCCAGTCCGACAGATCGCGACGCAAACGGCGCAGCGCGCGGGCCGCCCGCTTCAGATCGCGCTCGACGTCGTCGGGCTCGAGCGCGCGGCGGATCTGCCGCTCGGCCGCCGACAGCCTGATGAGCAGGCGCGGCGGCAGCTCCGACTGCAGCCGCGTCCCGAGCACGCGGAAGGTGTGCGCCTGCACGGCCAGGTCGCGCGGCCGCGCCAAGAGGCGGCCCGCGTCGCGCAGCCGGCGATCGTCGCGCTTGGCCTTTGCCCCTGCGCCCTTGCGGATCAACCCCAGCGCCGCGCGCGAGCGCTTGAGCCGGGTCCGCACCTCGTGCACCCGTTCCTCTTGGTCGCGCTTCCGATCGCGCGCCACCCGGATGGCGCTGCGGAGCTGCTCGCGGACGATCCGGCGCACCGCCTTGACGACCTCTTCCTTTTTCTTGATCCGGTAACCCACGCCTCAATATGTATCGCGGACGGTCGTCGCGTGCAGCATCGATGACAGCCGCTCGGCGCCGCCCGGACGCGCGCCCGGGGCCGGCGTCCACTCGACGGTCGCCGACTCGCCGGGCAACAGATCGAAGAAGTTGTCGGAGAACGCCCCCTCACCGTCGGGGGTCGACAGCCAGACCGCCCGCGCGAACCGCCGCGCGGTGACCTTGACCGTGGCGCCGATCCGATGCGGCGTGACGGCGATCGCGAGCTCCGGCGGCGGCAGCGCCAGCTCGCGGGTCTTCAGGAAGTAGAAGAGATTGCGGCTGACCGACTGACCGCCCGCGGTCAGCTCGGCGACGAGCACGACGTGGCTCGGGTCGACCCCCTTGAGGATGTCGCGCTTCCAGGCCGAGAACTGCGGCTCGCTGGTGAGCGCCTTCACGGTGACGTCGCGCTCGAAGCGCCAGCGCTCGCCGCCCCCGTCGAGGTCGACGAGGCGCAAGGTCAGGTGCGCCGGCAGATCGCTCCGCCGGTCCGACACCAGGTAGACGCGCAACGTCCCGTTGTCGTCGACCGGCGAGACCAGCACCGGCGCGAAGAAGCGCCGCGCGGCGTACTGCAGCGCCTTCCAGGTCCCGTAATAATCGATGCTCGACCAGGAGGCCACGGGCCAGCAGTCGTCGAGCTGCCAGTAGAGGCTCCCCATGTTGTAGGGCATGCGGCGGCGGTGGGCCTCGGCGCCGAACTGGATGACGTTCGCCTGCAGCACCTGCGACAGATAGAGAAACGCGCCGAAGTCCTTGGGGACGCGGAAGTCGCGATCCATGTAGGTCCGCACCAGCGCGTTGCCGCGCGGGTGGCGCTGGTGCGACAGCATCACCGGCGAATCGATGCGCCACTCCGAGGGCGGCGCGTAGCGCGCGACGCTGGGGAGCGTGGGGAACGACTGGAAGCCGTACTCGCTCATGAAGCGCGAGACGTTGGCGGCGTAGGCCTCGTAGGGCGCCTCGGCGTGCCAGACGCCCCAGTAGTGCATGTCGCCCCAGCCCATCTTGCCGGGCGGCACGCCGTCCTCGTTCGCGCTGGGCGTCGAGCGCGTGTAGAAGCGCCCCGGATCCTCGGCGGCCACCACGCGCGGCAGCACCTCGTGAAAGAGGCGCTTGTAGTCGTTCCAGATCGTCGTCTGCGCCGCCTTGCCGAGGTGAAACTTGAAGGTCCAGCCCCACTGCTGCCAGGCGGCCTCGACCTCGTTGTTGCCGGCCCACAGCGCCAGCGACGGATGATTGCGCAGGCGGCGCACGTTCTCCGTCGCCTCCTGACGCACATTTTCGATGAAGGGCGCGTCGCCCGGGTACATGCTGCAGGCGAACATGAAGTCCTGCCAGACCAGCAGGCCCAGCTCGTCGCAGAGCGCGTAGAAGCGATCGTCCTCGTAGATCCCGCCGCCCCAGACGCGGAGCATGTTCATGTTGGCGCTGGCCGCCGCCTGCAGCAGGGAGCGGTACTTCTCCTCGGTCACGCGGGTGACGAAGCTGTCGGCGGGGATCCAGTTCGCCCCCTTCATGAAGACGGGCGCGCCGTTGATCACCGACCGTGAAGCTCTTCCCGCCGGCGTCGTGCCGGTTCACCACCTCCAGCGTGCGCAACCCGATGCGCGTCTGCGCGGCGCCCGCGCGCCACGCCCTCCACCACCAGCGACGTCTCGAGCGTGTAGAGCTTCTGCGCGCCGAGGCCGTTCGGCCACCAGCGCTCCGGCTTGTCGATGACGACCTCGAGCCGGAGCTCGTTGCGCCCGCGCGCCAGCACCCTGTCGACCGCACCCAGCACCGCGCCGCCGGGGAGCGCCACCGTCACCCGCGCGCGCCCGGCGCGCGCGGCCGTCACCACCGCCGCCACCTCCAGCTGCGCGCGGGCGTCGTCGAGCGCGCGCTGGTAGACCTGCACGTCGTCGAGCCGCGCCACGTCCCAGGCCTCGATCGCCGCCGGCCGCCAGATGCCGCTGGTGACGAAGCGCGGCCCCCAGTCCCACCCGTAGTGGTAGGGCGCCTTGCGGGCGAACATCGAGACCATCTCGGGCGCCTGATCGTTCGCCGCCGGCAGCGTATAGCCGAGCCGATCGTAGGCCGGCTTGGCCACCGCGATCGGCGAGCGAAACTGCACGACGACCGTGTTGGTCCCGGCGACGACCCGGGGCTTGATGTCGGCGCGCCAGGAGCGAAACATGTTGTCGGCCGACAGCACGCGCGCCCCGTTGACCGACACCTCCGCGAAGGTGTCGAGGCCCTGGAAGGCGATCTCGATCCGGTCACGCCCGAGAAGCGCCGCGTCCGCGACGAACGTCGACCGGTACTCCCAGTCGGTCCGCTCGATCCACTGCAGCGCCTTTTCGTTGGTGCCGGTGAACGGCTCGGGAATCTTCCCCGCCCGCAGGAGATCCGTGTGCACACACCCCGGAACCTCGGCCGGGATCCATACGCCGAACCCGGGCGGGCCGTTCGCCGCCCGCAGCGACCAGGGACCAAAGGCGATCGTTCGCCCGAGGTCAATCTGCGGCGGAGCCTCCCGCTGCGGCAGGGCCTTCCGGCCTGGGGCCGGCGCGGCCTCGGGGGGGCGCGGCGCCGACGTGGCGGCGACCGGCAGGGCGACCGCCGCGAAGAGCGCGAGCGCTACGGCTTGTCGATGACGATCGGGATGTGGAAGTCTTGCCAAGCGGGGGTGGTGTTGAGGCGGGTCGAGTCCTGATTGTAGAGGTAGATCGCCGGATAGGTCGACGTGGTCAGCTCGTTCTTCACGACCGCCGTGACATAGAGCTGTGACACCTGGACCTGCGATCCGTTGGCGCTCGTCACCGGCGCCGTGCCGTATCGGTTCGACGAGAAGATCATCCAGTAGTACGTCTTGCCGTTGGCGGTCTCGACGTCCGGCGCCCACTTCGGCCAGTGATTGTTGACGCCCGGGCTGTGAAGGTTGGTGCAGCTCGGCGGATCATTGGCTTTCATCCTCACCGCGGTCGCGTCGCTGGCACCGAAGGGCACCGTGTAGAGCTCCGCCTGCGGGTTGGCGTACATCAGACCTGGGCTCGGAACCGCGGTGAACGCCAGCATTTCTCCGTCGGGAGAGAGGGCCGGATAGTACTCGTCCAGCGACGAGCTCGACGCGCCGGGAACGGGCGTGGCCGTCCCGCCCGCCTTGTTGTTGTAGGGAACCTGATAAATGTCGGCTGGCCCCATGGCGAGACGCCCGTCCTGCGTCCCACAAGCTCCCCCAGGCGACGGGTTCGGGCAGACAGCCGAGACGTAAACGACAGTGTTGCCGTCCGGGCTCCAGTTCGGGAATCCGGCCGCCGGGCGCGAATCGCCGGTCCGGGCGAGGTAGCCGTAAGAGGTCCCCGGGACGGGAATCATCAGGCCGTTGTTGGCCTTCATCGACGCCATCTGGGTCACATCGATCCACATCAACTGGCCGGCCGCGTAGTTGTCCGTGCTGTAGGGGTTCGTGAAGTCGACCATCTGGCTGGAGGTGATGGCGATGCGTTCGCCCGCCTGAGAGGGATCGTTCCAGTGCGCCGCCGAGAACGTCATCGGGCCGCCCCAGGCGTACTGGATGACGGTGGGTGACGGCGTGGCGTTGTCGCACGACGTCCCGGCCGCCGCGGTGCAGCCGCCGAATCCAGGGAGCGCCTGACCATGCAGCGTCGGATCGGCCTCGACGTTCGCGAACACGGACGGCCACGGCCAGGCGTCGACGTACGAAACATAGTTGCCGTCCGGCGTGCCGACGTGGCATCCGATGCAGCGCGAGGTGCGGGTGTTGTGCTGATCGTTGGTCAGCACCTCCTGGTCCACCTGATCGATCGTCAACGTCTTGGCCGTCGAGATGTCGCCGACCGCGAAACCAGAGAGGTACGAGTCGTTGACGACGGCGCTCTGGGCCATCGTCTCGACGCCCACCTTGTTCGCCTGCGCGGGCGCCGCCGACCAGAAGACCATGCTCCCGCCCGCGCCCACCGGTGCGACCTGGAAGTTGACGCTGGTCGCGCCCCCGTTGGGCGTCTGCACCGTGACCGTGATGTTTTGCTCGACGATGTGCTGCGCCAGACTCTGCCAGACTGGATTCGGCAGCGCCCAGCTGTCCCCCTGCGCGTAGGCCACGAGATCCGTCGACTCCATGTCGGCGTGAAAGGTGATCTTCAAGTAGCCGCTGTTGCCCGGAACGTGCACGCGCGGCGGAAGCCAGTTGTTGGGGAACAGGGAGCCGTCCTCGGGCTCGGTGACGCAGGGACCGGAGCCGCTCGGCGTTCCGAACATGTCGCCCACGTCGGTGGGGACGTTCACCTGAAAGATCGGGTTCGGGTTGCTGGGTGTCGGCTCGAAGTCGGTGCAGGGGCCGTTGCAGCCGGTCGGCGTGATGACGCTGCTGCCGCCACCGCCGGTGGAGCCGCCGCTGCCGGTCCCGATGGAGCCGCCCTTGGCGGAGCTTCCGCCGCTGCCGCCGGAGGCAATCGGCTTTACCCCGGCGCAACCGGCGCCCGCGAGAAGGCCAACCAACGCCGCGACCTCGATGATCCTTGCATAAGCTCGTGTGCTCACGATCTATCTCCCCGAAAAGCCTCGATTATATCTGGATTATCCAAAGCTGCCATCCCCCAGGGATCCTCCCTGGATATTTCAAGGTGCCTCGAAACGTCGGCCAGGTGTCACCTAATGTGCGTGAGGAGCCGCCACTATCCGCCAAGAATGATCTCCTGACCCTACGCCAACTTGACCCCACCTGGCGAAGCTGGTGGACTTGAATGCGAAGATGACCGTTGGTACGCCCTCCGATCACCGCCAGGGCGGGCGGCTCTCCCAATCTCGGATGGACGACGCGGTCAGGCGCCTGGGGCGCTTTCAAATCATCGGACGCCTCGCGACAGGCGGGATGGCGGAAGTCTATCTGGCGCTGTCGGGCGAGCTGCCCGGCTATCGCACGCTGCTGGTGGTGAAGCGGATCCTTCCGCACCTCGCCTCGAACCGGCAGTTCATCGGGATGTTCCTCGACGAGGCGCGGCTGGCGGCGCTGCTCGATCACCCGAACGTGGTGCGCATCATCGAGGTCGGCCACGACGGCGAGGAGTACTTCCTGGCGATGGAGCTGGTGCAGGGCAAGCCGCTCTCGGCCGTCCTGCGCAAGGCGACCCGCGAGCGCCGCCCGCCGAGCCCCGCGCTGGCGGCGTACATCATCGCCCAGGCGGCCAGCGGGCTCGGCTACGCGCACGCGCTCACCGACGGTGACGGCCGGCCGCTCGGCGTCGTGCACCGCGACGTCTCGCCGCAGAACGTGCTCCTCTCCTTCGAGGGCGCCGTGAAGCTGATCGACTTCGGCGTCGCCCGGGCGTTCGGCCGCGTCGCCCACACCAGCCCTGGAGGTCTCAAGGGGAAGATCGAATACATGTCGCCCGAGCAGGCGTCGGCCGAGGAGGTCGATCACCGGGCCGACGTGTTCGCGCTGGGGGTCGTGCTCTGGGAGGTGTTGACCGGCCGGCGGCTGTATCGCCGCGAGACCGAGCTGGCCACGATGCGCGCGATCCTCGACGATCCGATCCCGCGCCCCTCGGAGGTGGCCGACGTCCCCCCGGAGCTGGACGCCGTGGTGATGCGCGCCCTGCGCAAGCGGCGCGACGCCCGCTTCGCCAGCGCCCACGAGATGGCGCAGGCCCTGGAGCGCTTCGCCTTCAGCCACGAGGGGTTCAGCCCGCTGCAGGTCGCCAGCTACATGAAGGGGCTGTTCGCGGCGGAGTTTCTGCAATGGCGGAAGACCGCCACGGCCGCCCTCGACATGGAGGTCGATCGCGGCGAGCGGCGTCCCCGGATCGAGACGCCCGGGGCCGAGCCGCCGACGCAGGGGCCGACGATGGCGCTGCGCCCCGGCCTGTCGACGTCGGGCGTGCGCGCCGGCAGTGAGGTGAAGAGCCA
This sequence comes from uncultured Pseudomonadota bacterium, assembly GCA_963819375.1. Lineage (GTDB taxonomy): Bacteria > Myxococcota_A > Polyangia > Fen-1088 > Fen-1088 > JADGRB01. The sequence goes on from CAWFVU010000007.1 coordinate 411,055, forward strand.
GACCGCCCGGAGCCGGGGGACCGCCAGCCAGGCGCCCCAGACGTTGCCGTCCTCGCCGTCTTCCGCGACTTCGCCCTCGACGGTCGACGCGCCCAGCAGCAAGCGGGATCGCCTCTGGGTCTACGGCGGCCTCATCGTGCTGGTGGCGATCACCGGCTACGGCGCCTGGATGTTGACGCGCTCGCAGGGCACGGGCGTCCCGCACGATCGCCCGCCGGCGCTGGCGGCCCCCACAGCGCTCTCCTCGCCGTCGACGCCGCCCGCCCCGGCGGCGTCGACCGCGCCAGCGACGACCGAGGCCCCGGCGCCCCAGGGCCCAGGTACGACCGGACCGAGCCCGCAGACCACCGCCCCGGCCGGGGGCCCCCCCAGCCCGCCGCCGGCGGCTGCAGGCACCCCAGACACCGCCGCCTCCAAGGGGGTCGCGGCCGCCCGGGCGGGTGCCCAGGCTCAACTGGGAAAGGGCGCCGCGCACCCACACCCCAAGCGGCGCCGCGTGCGACACGACGACGGGGCGGCCGCCGCGGCCTCCAAGGACCCTGACGACAAGACGCCTCCCCGCGCGGCGGCCGATTCGACCGACAAGAAGGCCGACCCTTTCGAGTGAGTCATTTGACCGGTCGATTTCCGGCCGTGTAGACTTAAACTCTTAAATGGCGGCGGTGCAGATTAACGGGATCAAGGATACGGAGTTCGAAGCCACGGCGGCCGCTGACGGCCAGGCGCTGGTGATGCGCCTCTCGGGAAACGCGGACCTGAGGGTCAACGCCCCGCTCGGCCCCTTCCTGGACTCCATCGATGACGAGGCCCGTCGCGGGCACATGGGCGAGGTGGTCGCCGACTTCCGCGACCTGGTCTTCATGAACTCGTCCTGTCTCAAGGAGTTCGTCCGCTGGATTGCCCAGGTCGACGAGCGCACGGACGACCACTACCGCATCCGCTTCCTCAGCGACCCGGCCGCGCAGTGGCAGTCGCGCAGCCTGCAGGCGCTGCGCGCCTTCGCCCCGAACCTCGTCACGATCGAAATCGCGAAGTCGTAGCGCGGGAGGGTGGCCCTCCCCCGGCCCACCCCGACGCGACAGAGCCGCCCGGACGCTCCGCTCGGCGCTTCCGGCGGGAGGCCGCACCCGCGTCGCAGGGGCCGTTACATCGGCTCGGTGCCGTAGACGAGCACGGGGGTGGTGGTGCTGTTGATGTAAGCCGTGACCTTGGTGGTGGCCGTGTACGCCGTTGCCCCGTTGTACGAGTAATCGTTCGCCTGCGTGTACACGGAGAAGTCGTTCTTGGAGAAGCGAAGCTCGATGTCGGCGACACTCGCGCCGGGAGCCGACGATCCAGCCGTCGCGGAGAACGTCACCTGGTAATAGCAGTCGGCGTTCGTCTTGCCCGCGTTGACGAATGCCCACGAGAAGTTCGGGGCCCCGGTCGTGGACGCGCACCCCCCGGCCATGGACGTCGAATCGCAGAATGCCGTCTGAGCCGGCGTGTTGCAGGTCGCAACGACGGTCGTCCCGTTGCTGGCCTCCTCGTCGTACCAGTAGCGAAGACTGAGGCCGGCCAGAGGCAACGCGGACGTCCCGGTGTTGGTGATGCTGAGTTGAGGAGCAACCCAGGCCGTTCCGAGATTCTTTTGGGTAGAGTTTCACGGTCAAGTTGACGGCCTGGATGCAGCTTCCGGCCGAGCACATGTACGCCGCCGAGATGCAGTCGGCGTTGGTGGTGCAGGTGGTCTTGCACGCGTTCGTACCGCAGATGAACGGGGTGCAGGAGCTGGTCGCGGGGGTCACGCAGCTACCGGTGCCGGTGCCGGTGCAGGTCGACGCCGGGTGGAGGGTGGAGGTCGAACAGGTCGGGGCGATGCACTGTGTGCCGCTGGCGGTAATCTGGCATTTCCCGCCGCCGTCGCAGAAGCCGTTCGTGCCACAGGTCGCGAGGCCGGCATCGGCGCACTGATTGAGCGGATCTTGGCCACCGGCGACGGAGATGCACGTGCCGAGCGAAGTCGGGATCGCGCATGAGGTACAGTTGGCGGTGCAGGTGGTGGCGCAGCAGACGCTCTGCGCGCAGTGGCCAGAGTTGCACATGGCGTCCGCCGAGCAGGTCGCGCCGGTCGGCAGGAGGCCGCAGCTATTCGACGTGGTGTTGCAGGTGTTTGGCGATGCGCAGTCGGTGGTCGCGCTGCACGTCGTCTTGCAGACGTTCTGCGTCGTGTCGCACGCATAGGGCGTGCAGAGCGACGAACTGACGGTCTGGCAGACGCCGGTCCCGTCGCAGGTGCGCGCCGGCGTGAACGTCGAGCTCGCGCAGCTCTGTGGGGCGCAGATCGTCCCCGAAGCGTAGAGGCGGCACTTGCCGCTGCCGTCGCAGGTCCCGTCGTTCTTGCAACTTGGGGCGCCGGCATCGGTGCAGGCGCCGAGCGGATCCGTTCCAGCGGTGATGTTGGTGCAGGTCCCGAGGGTTAGAGGAAGCGCGCACGAGGCGCAGGTCCCCGAGCAAGTCGATGCGCAGCAGACGCTCTGCTGGCAGAGGCCGGAAGCGCAGGCTCCGGCCGCAGTGCAGGTGTGGCCGAGCGGCGCCAGCGTGCAGGTGCCCGCGTTGCAGATGTTGGGCGACGTGCAGTCGCCGTCGACCGTGCAGGTGATCTTGCAGATCTTGTTGGTCGCGTCGCAGGCGTACGCGCCGCACGAGGTGCTGGTCGCCGGCGTGCACGCCCCGGTGCCGTTGCAGACCGCTGCCGGTGCGTAGGTCGAGCCGGTGCAGGTCGCGGCCGCGCACTGCGTGCCCGCCGCATATTTCTGACAGGCGCCGGCGCCGTTGCAGAACCCGTTGTTGCCGCAGCTGGTGGAGCCCGCGTCCGTGCACTGGGCGAGCGGGTCCTGGCCCGACGGAACGTTGGTGCAGGTCCCGATGCTGTTCGTCAGCGCGCACGACTGGCAGGCCCCCCCGCAGGCGGTGTTGCAGCAGTAGCCCTGCGCGCAGAAGTTGGAGTTGCAGTCGGTGTTGGCCGCGCAGGCGGAGCCGATCGGATACTTTCCGCAGCTCATCGCCGTACAGACGTTGGGCGAGCTGCAATCGGTGTTGCCGCCGCAGGTGGTGAGGCAGGCCGTCCCGCCACAGATGTAAGGTGCGCAGGACGACGTGCTGCCCGCCACGCACTTTCCGGCCCCGTCGCAGCGGCTGGAGGCCGTCAGCGTCGACACCGCACAGCTCTGAGCAAGGCAGACGGTCCCGCTCGAGTAGAGCTGGCACTTCCCCGCGCCGTCACAGGAGCCGTTGGTGCCGCAGCTCGCGGCGCCCGCATCCGTGCACTGGTTGAGCGGGTCGGTCCCCACCGGCACGTTCGTGCAGGTCCCGGCGGTCGCGGTGCTCAGGTTGCATGACTGGCAGGTCGCCTCGCAGCCCGTGTTGCAACAGACGCCCTGCTCGCAATAGCCCGACCCGCACTCCGTCGCCGCGGTGCAGGTGGTGCCGTTGACCTTCTTGCCGCAGATCGTCCCGTTGCAGACGAATCCCGCCGCACAGTCCGCCGTCGTTCCGCAGCTGGTCTTGCAATCACCGGTCGTGCCGCAGATGTAGGGAGAGCAGGCCGACAACGCGCCCGCGACGCAGGTCCCTTTGCCGTCGCAGCGTCCCCCCGCCGTCTCGGTGCCGGCGGTGCACACGTCGGCGCCGCAGGAGGTGCCCGAGGGGTAGTTCTGGCACGCGCCGGCGCCGTCGCAGAACCCATTGGTCAGGCAGCTGGCCGCGCTCTGGTCGGCGCACTGACCGAGCGGATCCGAACCGACGGGCACCGCGATGCAGGTCCCCTCGTTCTTGGCGACCGCGCACGACATGCAGGTTCCGGTGCAGACCGTCGAGCAGCAGACCCCCTGCGCACAGTGGGTCGACATGCAGTCAGCGTCGGCGGCGCAGCTCGCGCCGGGCGGCTTGAGCCCGCAGCTGCCATTGTTGCAGCTGTTACCGACCGAGCAATCGGCGTCGGCCGTGCAGACGGTCTTGCAAGAGCCGACGTTGGCGCCGGTCGTGTTGCAGACGTAGGGCGCGCAGGATTGACTCGGCTTCACGTTGCAGGTCCCGAGGCCATCGCAGCGCCCGGCGAAGGTGAGCATCGAGCCGGTGCAGCCGGCATTCTGGCAGGCGACCCCCGCCACATATTTTTCGCACGCGCCCGTGCCGTCACAGAAGCCGTCGGTGCCGCAGGACGGGGCTCCCTGATCGGCGCAGTCGTTGCGGGGGTCCGTCGCGACGTCGGCGGGGATGCAGGTGCCGACATTTCCCGCCGCGGCGCAGGTCTGGCAGATTCCGGTGCAGGCGCTCTTGCAGCAGACGCCGTCGGCGCAGAACCCCGACGCGCAGTCGGCTCCCGCCTGACAGGCCTGTCCGATCTGCGCGGTCGGCGTCGTCGGACGATCGACCGTCCCCCCCGCGTCGGTCCCTGGCTGGACCACGCCCATGTCCTTCTTGTTGTTCCCGCCGCCGTCCGGGCGCATCTGGTTTCCGGTGCCGCCGCCACTGCAGCCTACGACCGACAGAGCGATGAGCGCTGCCACGATCGATGTCGCGATCGGCGCGGCGACACGGGGAGAGTGGAGCGCGCGCACCCTAGGCTGGGGGAAACCTATGGTCATTGAGCGTGCCTTTCTGACTAAGAAGAACCGCGGAAAAAGTCGGCGTGAGTAGGTGTCAGGAAAGGGGCGACTTCATCACCCAGATCCGGAAATCATCTTACGCGCGCTCGCAGATCGAATCTACGATCACCTTTAAAAGCGCCCTCCGGAGCATTACGCTCGGGGGCATGAAGATCGCGCGCGGACGCAGCGTCGAGCTCTCCTACGAGCTCAAAGTCAAAGGAGGGTCGGTGATCGAGTCGTCGACCCGCAGCGGACCGCTGCGTTACGTCCACGGCGACGGCAAGATGTTGCCAGGGCTGGAGAAACGGCTGGAGGGGCTTGCGCCAGGCGACGAACGGAAGGGGGAGATTCCGGCGGCCGAGGCGTTCGGGACCGAGGCCTCCCTGCCCGTGCGAGAGATGGCGCGCAGCGTCTTTCCGAAGGGTCTCAAGGTCGAGCCCGGCGCTGTTTTCGAGGCCAAGGATCCGGTGTCCGGCGCCCCGGTGCAGTTCAAGATCCTCTCCGCCAACGAGACGACCGCCAGCGTTCGCCTGATGCACCCGCTGGTGGGGCGCGACATCGAGTACCAGGTCACCGTCCTGGCGGTGCGAGATCCCAATACGGCGAGCGGCCCTCCTCCCATTCCGGGCATTGTCGAGCTCGACCCTGACGAGTTGAACGAGAGCTGAGAACAGCCCCTCCGGGCATTCCCCGGTCCGGTTGAGATTGTCCCCCTCCCCCTGTCGCGCGGGCCGGACCGTGCACAGCTTTGTCGTTAGGAAACGTTCAGGTCAGCGACGCGCGGGCGAGGTTCCGCGGGGAAGGAAATCGTCATGGCGAGCAATGAAAAAGGGGAGAGCCGCGGGCGTGGCTTCGCGGGGATGGATAGAGAGCGTCAGCGCCAGATCTCGTCGCAGGGGGGCAAGGCGGCCCATCAGAAGGGGACCGCGCACGAGTTCGACTCCGAGGAGGCTCGGGAGGCGGGGCGCAAGGGGGGGATGGTGAGCGGCGGTCGGCGGCGCGCCCGCGAGGCAGGCACGCCCAATCCGGTGGTCACCGAGCAGGAGACCGAGACCGAGAGCGAGAACGACCGCGAATCGCGATCGCTGACCGGGGGCGAGGGATCGAACGCCCCGGCCGGTCACGGCGCGTAAAAACGCGTAAAGAGGGAAGCGTCGAAGACGCTGGTAGACTGGCCGGAGTGGACGCCAACGATCGTCCGAGGCCAGTTGGAAGGCCGACTCCGGTGCCCGAGGAAGTGGCGCCCGCGGATGCCGACGGCGAGGCGCCGAACGGTCTCGTGGCACTCGGAGGTCGGCTCGATTTCGAGACCCTGGTGACCGCATACCGGGCCGGGATCTTCCCGTGGTCGTCCGACCCGGTGCTCACCTGGTGGTCGCCCGATCCACGCGCGATCTTCGACCTCGACGCCTGGCGGCCTCACCGCAGCGTCGGGCGCGCCGCGCGGCGGGCGGGGTGGCGGTTCACCGTCGACGCCGCGTTCGAGGAGGTGATGCGCGCCTGCGCCGAGACCGGCGGCGATCGCCCGGCCACCTGGATCACCGGTGACTTCGTGCGCGCGTACGGCGAGCTGCACCGGCGCGGGCTCGCCCACAGCGTGGAGGTCTGGGAGGGGGAGGCGCTTGTCGGGGGGCTCTATGGCGTTGCGCTGGGCGGTTTCTTCGGCGGCGAATCGATGTTTCATCGCCGCACCGACGCCTCGAAGGCGGCCGTTGGCCACCTCATCGCGCGGCTGCGCGAGGGGGGATTTTCGCTGCTGGACGCGCAGGTGCCGACCCCGCACCTCGAGCGCCTGGGCGCGGTGGCCATTCCCCGGGCCGACTATCTGGCGCGTCTCAAGCGCGCGCTCCGCCAGCCGGCCAAAATGACTTAGCGAGCTCTATTCTTCCGGCTGCCCGCCGCCGTCTGTTTGCGCTCCGCCGTCCGTCTGCCCACCTTCGGCGCTGCAGACGCGGTTTCGGCCGCTGCGCTTGGCGGCGTACATCGCCTCGTCGGCGCGCGCCACCAGGTCGCCGGACGAGGCCATCCCAGGCCCGGGCGCGCGCGCCACGCCGACGCTGATGGTGACCGCCAAGGTCGTCGACGCGGACTTGAACGGGTGTGCCGCGACGGCGGCCCGCAGCCGCTCCGACAGCTGAGCGGCCTCCGCCAGCTCCACGCCGCGCGCGACCACCGCGAACTCCTCGCCGCCATAGCGCGCGAAGGTCTCCTCCTCGCCCAGCATGCTCATCACCAGCGTGGAGAGCTGCGCCAGCACGTGGTCGCCCGCCAGGTGTCCATGCTGGTCGTTGATCTTCTTGAAGTGGTCGATATCCAGGAAGATCAGCGACAGCGGCGTGCTGTGGCGGATGGCGTACTGGAACTCGCTGTCGATCCGATCGGTGAAGTAGCGCTTGTTGAACGCGCGCGTGAGGCCGTCGCGCAGCGCCGACTCGGACATCTGGCGCTGGAACATCTCGTCCAGCTTGTCCTGGTAGCTGAACTTCAGGATGGTCGTCGAGCCGATGAGGATCTTGTCCCCCTCGGAGAGCGGCTGCCTCGCCACGCGCTGGCCGTTGCAGTAGGTGCCGTTGGTCGACCCCAGATCCTCGAGCACGATCCGCCCCTCCTCCTTCGAAAGTCGGACGTGCTCGCGCGAGATCCCGTCGTCGACCAGCCGCAGGTCGACCTTGTCGCCACGGCCGATCACCACCTGATCCTTTTCGATCCGGTACATCTCACCGACGTTCGAGCCGGACAGCACGACCAGACAGGCTGCCGCCGGCTGGGCGTCCGTCGGTCCGGCCTCCTGGGCTGGCGCCATCCGCGTCGTGTCGTCGAGCGGATTGGCGACGCGGTCGCGCGTCATTCTGATAGTTTACCGACGGGGACGGGCGTTACGCAAACTCCCGTCACGATATAGATCAGGGAGCGGGAGGGACCATGGAGGTCTTGATCGGCACGAGCGGCTTCAGCTACCCCGCCTGGCGGGGGGGCTTTTACCCGGAAAAGCTGCCGGAAACGAAGATGCTGGGGTACTACGCCGGGCACTTCCGCGCGGTCGAGATCAACAATAGCTTCTATCGCATGCCGACCGCCGAGGTGCTGGGGCGCTGGGCCGGCGAGACGCCGCCCGAGTTCCGATTTGCGCTCAAGAGCCCGCGGCGCATCACGCACGACAAGCGGCTGGCGGACACCGCGTCGGCGGTCGAGCGGCTGAGCGAGGCGTCGCGCGCGCTCGGTGACAAGCTGGGCCCCGTCCTGTTTCAGCTGCCGCCCAACATGAAGAAGGACCTCCCCCGACTGGACGACTTTCTGGCGGCACTGCCGGCCGGGCTGCGGGCGACGGTCGAGTTCCGCCACGAATCCTGGTTCTCCGACGACGTCTACGGCTGCCTGCGAACACGGCGGGCGGCGCTCTGCATCGCCGAGACCGACGACTTCGTGACGCCGCTCGAGGCGACGGTCGACTGGGGATACCTTCGCCTGCGACGTGAGAACTACGACGACACCCAGGTCGCCAGCTGGGGCGCCCGCATCAAGACCCAGGGCTGGTCGACGGCCTACGTGTTCTTCAAGCACGAGGACACCGGCAAAGGACCGGTCGCCGCGGCCCGACTGCACGAGCTCATGGCCGCGTGACCTGGGCGCCTGAACTGGATAAAATGGACGGTATCCTACATTAGGATACACTGGAGCACATCATGGCACGACCCATCGCTGGCGCGACGATCTCCTTCGGTCTGGTGTCGATCCCGGTGCGGCTCTACCCCGCGACGCAGTCGTCGGCCGCTATCTCGTTCAACCTGCTGCACAAGAAGGACGGATCTCGCCTCAAGCAGCAGTACATCTGCCCGCGCGACGGCGAGATCGTCAGCCGCGACGAGATGATCAAGGGTTACGAGTTCGCCAAGGACCAGTACGTCACCTTCACGCCCGAGGAGTTGAAGGCGCTGGAGGAGAAGGCGACCCAGAGCATCGACATCGATTCGTTCGTGCCGCTTTCGGCAATCGATCCGATCTACTTCGAGCGCCCTTACTACCTCGGCCCCGAAAAGGGGGGCGACAAGGCCTATCTCCTGCTGGCCGAAGCGATGCGCGAGACCGGGCGCGCCGCCCTCGCCCGCTACGCCGCGCGCGGCAAGCAGTACCTGGTGATGCTGCGCCCGTCGCCCGACGGACGGGCGCTCATCCTGCAAGAGCTGCTCTATGCCGACGAGGTCCGTTCGCTGTCCGAGGTGCCGCTCCCCGACGGACAGGCGCGCGAGGCGGAGGTGAAGCTCGCCAAGCAGCTCATCGACCAGATCGCGACGGAGACCTTCGAGCCGTCGAAGTACCACGACGAGGTGCGCGAGCGGATCCAGGCCGACATCGACCGGAAGGTGCAGGGGCACGACATCTCGGAGAGCGCGCCCGCCCCCGAGCCAGCCCGGATCATCGATCTGATGGCGGCGCTCAAGGCCAGCCTCGGCAAGGGCGCGGCGGCCGCCAAGACCGAGCCGGCTCACCAAGCGCGGGGCGAAGCGGCCGAGGAAGCTGAAGCACACCATCCCCGACGCGGCGCCCGCCGCTCGGAGGAGGCCGCCGCCGCCGAGCCCAAGCGCGCCAAGAAACGCTAGCCAGGCCCCGGAAGGAGCGGGAGCGGCGCGCGCGATTCGTGCGCGCAAAAAATCACGCGCTGTATATTGTGGCGGCCTTGAGCGGCTACACGACCCAGGACGTCGCCCGGATGATCGGCGTTTCGTCGGGACGGCTGCGCGCCTACCTGCGGGCCGGCGTGCTCTCACCCGAGAAGGGCGAGCGCGGCGAGCTGCGCTTCTCGTTTCAAGATCTGTTGTTGCTGCGCAAGGCGGAGGGGCTGGTGAGCTCACGCATCCCGCCGCACCGCGTGCGGCGGGCGTTGCAGAAGCTGCGCGCGCAGCTCCCCGAGACGAGCCCGCTCACCGGCGTGAATCTCGGCTCGGAGGGCTCGTCCGTGGTGGTGCAGGAGGGGAACACCCGCTGGCAGGTCGAGTCCGGACAGGTGTTGATGTCCTTCGATCGGCCGCCGGTCGACGCCGAGGAGGCGCCGCTGTCGATGTTGCGCGTGCGGCCGGCCGTCGTCGCCGGAGGAGACCTCGAAGGAGACCTCGTCCCCGCCAGCGCCGAAGAGATCTACGAGATCGGGTGCGACATCGACGAGGCTGATCCGGCGCAGGCGGAGGCGAGCTACCGGCAGGTCCTGATGCAGGCGCCCGAGCACGCCGACGCGCACATCAACCTGGGGCGCCTGCTGCACGAGCGAGGCGACATGGCGGCGGCCGAGGCCCATTATCGACGCGCGCTGATCATCCGCCCCGGAGACGCCACGGCGCTTTTCAACCTGGGCGTGGCGCTCGAGGACCAGGGGCGCAACAGCGCCGCGCTCGAGGCCTACGCCCGCGCCATCGAGGCGGATGGGCGCAACGCCGACGCGCATTACAACGCCGCCCGCCTCTACGATCTGGCGGGCGACTACAGCGCGGCGCTGCGCCACCTCCGAATCTGCCGGGACCTCACCCGAACACCCCGCTAGGCGAGGTGTTCGGCGCACGGTCTCAGGCGAGCTTCGCGTCGAGCGTGATCTTCGCGCTCGAGATGAGCTTGGAGATCGGGCAGCCGGCGCGGGCGCCTTCGGCGGCGCGCTCGAACTTGGACTTGTCCGGGTTGGTGAGCTTCACCGTGACCTCGAGGTGTGAGGTCGTGACCGCGAAGCCGGTCTCGACCTTGTCGAGCGAGACGGTGGCCTTCGAGTCGATGTTCTCCGGCGTCAGGCCCACCTTCTCCAGCTCCGCCGACAGCGCCATCGCGAAGCAGCTGGCGTGCGCGGCGGCGATCAGCTCCTCGGGGCTGGTGCCGGTGCCGGTCTCGAACCTCTGCGCGAAGTCATACGGGACATTCGAAAATGTCCCGCTGGCGGCAGAAAATGTCCCCTTGCCGGCCTTGAGGCCCCCCTTCCAGTTCGCGGTCGCGGATCTCTTCATGGCGTCTCTCCTCTGTTGTGAGCGCCGAAACTTACCCATGAACCGGCCCCGTCGCCAGCGACGGTTTCGCTGCCCCGCCCTGCGCGGCTACAATCCCGCGCGATGCCAACGCGCACCAGGGCCAGCCACCTCCTGGTGGCGCTTTGGACGGCATTCATGTTGTGGGCGGGCGCCGCGCGCGCCGACGCCGTCGAGGAGCCGGGTGAGCCGCTCCCCAACCCGCCCGTGCCGCAGGCGAGCTGGTTCACGCTGCAAACGCCCCACTTCAACATTCACTTCTATCGGGACGAAGCCGCCTTCGCCGAGCGGGTCGCCCACTTCGCCGAGCGCGCCTACCGGCTCAACACCCGCTACCTCAACTGGCGGCCGAGCGGCCGGGTGACCGTCGTCCTCAGCGACGTCTCCGACGAGGCCAACGGCTCGGCCAGCTCGATCCCCTACACCTTCATCAACGCCTACGGCGTCCCGCCCGACTCGCTCGACGAGCTGAACGACTTCGACGACTACATGAAGTTGCTCATCACGCACGAGTTCACGCACGTCGTTCACCTCGACACGATGCTGAGCGTCTGTCCGCTGGCGATCAACACGGTCCTCGGCCGAACCTACGCCCCCAACCTGGCGGAGCCGACCTGGTTCATCGAGGGGATGGCGGTCCTCCTGGAGTCGCGCCAGACCACCGCCGGCCGTCTGCGCAGCAGCTTCTACGACATGCACCTGCGGGTCGCCTTTCTCGAAGACCGGATGTTCCGCTTCGATCAGATCTCCTCGATCCCCAGCGCCTACCCGCAGGGGACGGCCGCCTACCTCTACGGCTCGAGCCTGCTCCGCTACCTCGAGGATCGTTACGGCCCGCACAAGATCCGCGAGATCTCCCAGCGCTACGCCGACACCTGCGTCCCGGGCGGTCTCAATCGGACCGCGGACAAGGCGGTCGGGAGCGGCTACGTCGGGATCTTCGGCCCCGGCCTCTGGGACGACTGGCGCCGGGCGCTCGCCCACCGCTACACGCTGCAGGCCGAGGACGCCAGGCTGCGGCCGCTCACCAGCGCCACGCGCCTCACCTGGGACGCCCCCTCACCGCGAAGCGAGGGTCCGGGGGCGCGCTTCCTGCCCGACGGCACGCTGGTCTTCCACCGCAGCAACAACGATCAGTCCCCGGCCTACGTCCGCCTCGATCCCGCGACCGGCGCGCGCCGCCTCGTCACCGACATGCAGGGGGGCGGACCGGCGGCCCCCACGCCCGACGGCCAGGCGCTGATATTCCAACGCGTGAACTTCATTTCGCTGCCCCTGCGACTCGTCGCCAACGCCGAGTTGGCCTGGAACGACCTCTATCGCCTCGATTTGGCGAGCGGGACGATCCGGCAGCTCACCAGTGGGCTCCGCGCGCACGAGCCGGACGTGTCGCCCGACGGAAAGCAGATCGCTTGCGTGCTGGTGGGGACCGGCACCCGGCAGCTGGCGCTGGTGCCGATCGAGGGGGCCACGGCGCGGGTCCTCATGCCGGACGCGCCGGGTCTCGCCTTCACCCCTGCCTTCTCACCCGATGGCCGCCTCATCGCCTACTCGCGGTGGAAGCCAGGCGGCTACCGCGACATCCACATTTACGATCTCGCCGCCGCGACCGATCGGGCCATCTCCGTCGATCGGGCGATGGACATCGACCCACGCTTCTCGCCTGACGGACGCTACGTCCTGTTCTCGTCCGATCGCAGCGGCATCAACGACATCTACGCCTACGAGCTCGCCACCAAGCAACTCTGGCAGGTCACCAACCTGCTGTCGGGGGCGTTCCAGCCGGCGGTCTCCCCCGACGGCCGCCGGCTGGTGTTCACGGGTTTCACCGCCGACGGGTTCGACCTCTGGACGACGCCGTACGATCCGACGACGTTCGTCCCCGCCAAGCCCTACGCCAACGCGCGCCTCGACAGCCCGGTCGACCCGGACGCCGAGACCGACTCGCCCGACGCGGTCCCCGAGGACGCCGCCGCGCTGCCGTTCCCGCAGCGAATCACCCCTTACGTCCCCTGGAAATACATGTACCCCCACCAGTGGACGTTCGGCAGCCTGGGAGACGTGTTCGGCCTGGGGCAGACGTTCCAGGTGCTGACCAACGTCAACGATCCGGCCGGCATTCACAACTTCGCCTTCAATCTTCTCTTCCCGACCACCGGCAGCCCTTCGGGACAGGTCAGCTACACCTATCTGCGCCTCTGGCCCGCGTTCAGCCTCTCGCTGTCGAAGACCGATCTCATCACCAACGGGCTCATCGTCGACAACCACAATCTCAACTATGTGCAGCGCACGCTCTCCTTCTCCGCCGCGATGGGTCTGCCGGTGCTGCGGACCCCGGACGCCTCGAGCGATCTGACCTTCGCCTACGACTACTCGGCCTACGGACCGATCAGCCCGACGCCGGTCGGCGAGCCGACCGGGGCCATCACCATCAAACCCGAGATCGGCCCGTTCGCCGACGTGCGAATGTCCTGGTCGTTTTCCAATGCCCACCGGTGGCAGTACTCGATCAGCAACCAGGAGGGGCGCGGCATCTCGCTCAACCTCCGGCTCTCCGATCCAACGCTCGGGGGTCGGTTTCGGTCGACCGAGATCTCCTGGTCCTGGACCGAGTACTTCACCCCGCCGTGGGCGCGCCTCCACGCGCTGGCGCTCATCACCCAGGGTGGGTTCGGGATCGGTGACAAGCGCCAGTTTTTCGGGCTGGGCGGCTATGCGTCGCAAGACGTGCTGCGCGGCGTGCTGCTCAACCAGCAGCAGTTCGCCTTCCTGCGCGGCTATCCCGTCAACGTCGTCTCGGGCGACAGTTATCTGGTCGCCTCCGGCGAGTACCGGGCGCCGCTGCTCTGGATCGAGCGCGGCTACCAGACGTTCCCCGTCTACCTGCGCCGGATCTGGGGGACTGGGTTCGTCGACGCCGGCGACGCGTTTCAAGGCCCATTTTCCCCGCACAACCTGAAGGTCGACGCAGGGGTCGAGGCGCACCTCGAGCTCACGCTCTTCTACTACCTCGACACCCAGATCCAGCTCGGCTACGCCCGCGGGTTCCAGGCGGGCGGTGGCGACCAGCTCTACTTCGTCACGGCGGTCAGCTTCTGATTTCTTCGGTGATCCTGGCTTGCCCTCGGCGAACAGCCGAGCGACGATGTCCTCACCAGGGGCGCCCCCCTCCTGCCATGAAGCACTCGCCGTTCCTGTTCGCCCTCTCGCTCGGTCTTGGACTCGTCGTGGGCGGCTGCAAGGGCGATACGACCGGCGGCTCGACCGGGACCGGCGGCCACGCGACAGGCGGCAACGCGACGGGTGGATCCCCCGGAACTGGCGGCAACGCAACGGGTAGCTCGACCGGGACTGGTGGCTCGACCGGGACTGGTGGCTCGACCGGAACTGGCGGCTCGACCGGGACCGGCGGCTCGACCGGAACTGGCGGCTCGACCGGGACTGGCGGCAATGCGACGGGCGGCTCGGGTCCGGGTGGGACCACGGGTCTCACGGGCTCCGGTGGCTCCGGCGGTTCTTCGACGGGCGGCCACGGTGGCGGAGCAGCCGGTAGCGGAGGAGCCGCGCCTGGCACCGGTGGAGCGGCCGGGGGAGCGACGTCGAGCTGCGCCTACAAGCTCTGCGAGAACTTCGAGACCGGCTCGGTCGGCGCGCTTCCGACCGGCTGGACCGCCTATAACGGTTACGGCAATGACGCCATGAAGGGGGTCGCGCTGACGAGCGATCAGGCTCATTCGGGGACCATGTCGCTGAAGAGCAGCTCGATGGTCCCGGGCGAGGAGCGGATTCAAAAGAGCCTGGCGGCGCTCGGCGCCACGGCGTCCAAACACTGGGGGCGGATCTTCTACAAGGTGCAGTCCCCGGCGCCGAAGACCTCCGCCGGCGTCTACTTTCACACCACGATGGTCGCGCTCGAGGGGACGACGGAGAACCGGGTGGTCGACTCCGTCCAGAGCCCCGACGGCACCCATCAGTGGATCTACAACGTGCCGGACGACTCGTGCTGCACCGGCTCGACGTATGACTGGACCTTCGACGCCAACTGGCACTGCGCCGAGTGGTACGTCGACGTCACGCTGAAGAGCTATCGCTTCTTCACCGACTCGACCGAGGTGACCTCGCTGGCGTTCACCAACAACGCCAACGCCAAGATGTCGAGCTACACGGCCATCGTGCTGGGGTCGATTTTTTACCAGACGCCCCCCTCCCCATTCGTCCTGTGGCTCGACGATCTGGCGATCAACGACGTCCAGATCGGCTGCCAGTAGCTTCGAGGCGCGCGGCTTCGTCCGACGTCACGCGACGGCGTCGAGGCTGTCAGCCAGGATCGCCGCCATCTCGTCGATCTCGTCGGGCGTCACGGTGAGCGGCGGGAAGAGGTACATGGTGTCGCCGAGCGGCCGCAGCAGCGCCCCGCGCCGAACCGCCTCTCGGTAGATCGCGTAGCCGGTGCGACGGGCGGGATCGCGCGCGCTGCCGTCCGCGGCGCGGACGTCGACGGCGGCCACCATGCCGCAGGCGCGCAGGTTGCGGAGATAGGGTCGCCCGGCCGCGACCGACTCCAGCGCCGCGCGGAGCCGTGGCCCGAGAGTCGCCACGCGTCCCAGCAGATCGTCGGTGGCGAAGACGTCGAGCACGGCGTTGGCGACCGCCACCCCCAGCGCATTTCCTGTGTACGTGTTGGAGTGGAGAAAGGCGCGCCCCTCCGCGTAGTCGGCGTCGAAGAGATCGTAGACGGCGTCGGTGGTCAGCACGGCCGACAGCGGCAGCACGCCCCCGGTCAGCCCCTTGGAGAGCGTCACGAAATCGGGGAGCGCTGCGGTCGAGACGCGCCCCGCCCCGTCGGCGAGGTGCGAGGCCAGGAGCGCCCCGAGGCGCCCCATCCCGGAAGCGATCTCGTCGGCGATCAGATAAACGCCGTGGGCATCGGCCCAGGCACGCAGGCGGCGCAGCAGATCGGGGCTGAAGAGCAGCATGCCGCCGGCCGCCTGCAGGATCGGCTCGTAGACGATCGCCGCCAGCGTGTCGGCCCCGGCGGTGAGCGCCCGTTCGATCGCCGGCCAGGCCTCGCCGGCGTCGAGCCAGAGCGGATCGTGCGGGCCGCTCCGGTAAGGGAGCGCGCGGAGCCGCTGCACCGGAAAGCAGAGCGAGCGGTAGGGCGCCGCGTAGAGCTCGAGATCGCCGACGGAGAGCGCGCCGACGGTCTCGCCGTGGTAGCCGTTCTCCAGCGCCACGAACCGCGTCCGCCCCGGCATCCCGCGTTGCGCCTGCGCCTGCAGCGCCATCTTCAGCGCGATCTCGACCGCGGTCGATCCGTTGTCGGCCAGGAACACCTTGCCGAAGTGGCCGGTCAGGCGACCTGCCGGCGCCGCAGCTCCCCAGGCCTGCCGCGGGTGACCGTTGGCGGCCGCCAGCAGACGTTCGCAGAGCCGCACCAGGGGCCTACTGGTGGTGTTGGCGGTGATGACGTGCTCGAACATCTCCTGCTGCTCGCGCAGCGCCGCCGACAGGCGCGGATGGCCGTGACCGAGCGCCTTGCACCACCAGCTGGAGATGGCGTCGAGGATCTCGCGCCCGTCGGCGAGGCGCAGGCGCGCCCCGCGGGCGCCGACCACCTCCAGAGGAGGGAAGTCCCGGTAGTCGCGCATCTGGCCACAGGGGTGCCAGAAGGCGGCCAGGTCCCGGGCCGCCAGAATCATCTGGCGGCCCGCTGTGGATCGTCATTCCCTTGTGACTAGCACGACCGGGGCACGCCGCGGGGGGGCTTGCGCGGACGCCGCCTTCCGCCCGCGCCGCGACCGAATGGCCAGCCCCCCGCCAAGGAGGCTGAACAGGAACGCTCCCGGACCTGGCGCTTCGGAGCCGAAGTCGCAGCTGCACCCGGCGGGCGACTGCGGTGAAGTCACCCCGGCGTCGCTCGGGCTGCCGCCGACGCCGCCGGCCGCACCCGGACCGGCACCGCCAGAACCACCGTGCATGCCGCCAGTCGCAACACCACCCCCGGCGCCCGTTTCGCCCTCCCCTTCACCCGCGCCCGCCTGGCCTTCGCCGCCCGCGCCGGTCTCACCAGTCGCGCCTGTAGCGCCGCCGGTGCCGAGCGCGCCGGTACCAGCCGAGCCGCTGTTTCCCGCCAGGCCCGTTGCACCGGTCGATCCCGCGAAGCCCGAGGCGCCGGCGAAGCCCGAGGCGCCGGCCATTCCACCAGCGCCGGTGCCGCCCCCGGCGCCGGTGATCATTCCGCCGCCGGCCATCCCGGCTGCCCCCGCAGCGCCGCCGGCGCCGCCCGTTCCGCCGGTGCCCGGATTGCAGTCGGTGAGCGACAGCGTCACCGATTGTCCCCCGGCAAGCGTCAGATAGGAGATCGTCTGGCCGGCGTACATCTCGGCGCCCGCCGTGCAGAGCCCCGTGACCGGGACCGTCGCGGCGCTGTTGACCGAGACCGTCATCGAGGTGCCCGCCTGAACGGTCGCGACCACGCCGGAGGCCTTGAGCGCCATCCGGTTCCTCACCCGGGTGGCGAGATCGTCCATGACCGGGCTGACGATGGGGAAGGTCGCCACCGCGCTGTACTTCTGAAAGGACGCGTCCATCAGATCGGTGAGGAGGCTGTGCCCGGCGCCGTCATAGTCGCGCGTGTTCGCCTGATGAAACATCCAGGGATCGTTGTTGCCGTTCAGCATGTACTGGAGGAAGGCGTCGCTCTGGGTGCCGATGATCGTCCCGTAGTCGACGGCGGCTGTCGGCGATCGCAGCGATTCATACTCGGGGATCCACTCAGATGGCTGCGAGACGTTGTAGTAGAGCTCGCTTGGGATGCGCGGGATCTCGAGAACGGCCGGCTGCAACGCGTTCGGGATTCCGACGTTCGGCGACGGGTTGTTCTGCCCCGGTTGGGACGTGTCGCTGACGATCTGCGTGATCCCCGCGGCCTGAATGGCCAGCATGGCGCTTGCGTTGGCGAGCCCAGAGATGTCCGGCGTGACGGCGTTGGCGGTCGCGTACGGCATGAGGCCCAGCCCCCGCAGGTAGGTGTCGTTCTGCGTGAACTCGAAGAGGGTGGTGGCGTAGTCGGCGCTCATGAGATCCATGTGGTCCCAGGTGTGGTTGAGCCAGGAGAAGGTCGACCCCAGCGCGACCGCCTTGGCCGTGAGCGGATCGCCCGGCATCGACGACGAGCCCTCCCCATTGCACGCCCAGGCGAATCGAAAACCGGCGGTGAGCGGCTGGGCTTGCGTCGTGGTCTCCCAGTTCGCGAACGCCTGCAGATCGGCGCTGGTGATCCGGTAGACGCCACCCGTGAAGATGTCGCTGCTGAGGAAGAGGTCGTCGACCTGCGGAACGGCATAGGTGTGCCGCTCGCCGACGAACAGGCCGTGCGTCGCCCAGTCGACCAGACCGTAGGCCAGCTCGAGGTACGAGACGAAGTACGAGGCCTGCGCGAAGGTGAGCGCCAGCGCCTCGCGGCCGTCGGAGTAGGTGCGCGTCACGGCGTAGGCGTTGCCGGCGGCGTCGACGAGCAGCGGAATCGTGGCGGCGTCGATCGGCAACGCGGGATAGGCGAACCCGGCGTTGATGTTCACCGGGTTGTTGCAGTTGGCGCCGACGAAGACCGACCGCCCGGCTGCGGTACAGGTCGCGTTGATCGGTGCGACGGAAGGATCGACGCTGCCGTTGCCTGCGAGGCCGTAGTCGACGGTGGGCGACGTGTAGAGGGACACGCGGCGCACACCAAACGAGGCCTCGTACGTCGACAGAGTGGTCCATTCGGCGGCGGTGAAGGCACTCGTGCCGTTGACCGACAGGTCGCCGAGGTCCAGGAAGATGGCCTGGTATTTCCCATGCGTCGCCGAGCCGAGCGTGTCGGCCGTCAGCGTGGCCCCGGTCGTCGCGTTGAGCACGTCGAACGGCGTCCCCAGGTATTGCAGCGTGCTCTGGATCGCCGCGAAAGCGGCGTCGGTCCCGTTGGCGGTGATGAGGAGGATGCGGGCGTCGACGGACGCGTTGGCGATCGGCGCCGCGTACGTCGGCGGCGCGGCGTGGGCTCCTCGCGCCGCGACCAGAGGCACGACCGCCATTCGAGGCGCCTGGGGTGCGTGGGTGATCCGTTCGTGCGCGATCAGCGGAGCGCTCTCGCGTCCGCCGTTGCACCCGAATCCCATCCCCATGGCGGCAACCGCCGCCCACATCGCCCATGTTCGATCGAGAGCATTCGTCATGACCGTGCCTCCTCCGAGCCCGCCGCGTCCGTTTCGGCGAGCAGGGACCGAGCAGAACGTGTGCCACGCGAACCCCTGATCTCTTCGGGACCGTCGCTACCGTTTGGTACCCGCACGTTGCCGCGCGGTTCCGCGCGCCCAAAACCCGTCGGTGTCAGGCCCTAAGCGCGCGACGTCGCCGCAGCAAAGTCGCGCAACCAACGAGGCACAGAACCGTCACCAAGACGTGGGGATCACCGTCGGTGAGCGCGCACGCGCACCCCGCCGTCATGGGCGGGCTGCTCGCGGGGCCGACGTGCGTGGAGCTGCCACCGTTGACGGCGGCTCCATCCGGCGTTCCCCCCGTCGACGGCGCCGCTTTCGCCTACGGCGCCGCCCGCGCCGGCACCCACACCGCCCGGGTCCGGTGAGCCTTGACCCGGCGGGCCGCCCGTCGCGCCCGAGCAGGCGGTCAGTGCGTAGCTCGCCGTCTGTCCGTCGGCCAGCACCAGGTACGAGATGGTCTGCCCGGCGTAGCTCTCCGCTCCAGGCGTGCAGAGGCCGGTGACGGGGACCGTGGCCGCGTGGGCGACAGTGATGGTGAGTCCGTCCGCGCCGATCGTGGCGACCACGCCCGACGCGTCGAGCGCCATCCGATTCCGCACCCGGGTTGCGAGGTCCTCCATGGTCGGGCTCACGACCGGGAAGGTCATCACGGCCGCGTACTTCGCGAACGTGTCATCGAGCAGATCGCTGAGCAGGCTGTGCCCGGCGCCGTCGTAGTTGCGCGTGTTGGCCTGATGAAACATCCAGGGATCGTTGCTGCCGTTCAGCATCAACCGGAAGAGCTCGTCGCTCTGCGCTCCCTGGATGGTCGGGTAGTCGATCGAGGCGATCGACTGCAACACCTCGTACTCCGGGATCCACTCCGCGGGCTGCGAAACGTTGAAGTAAAGATTGGTCGGTTTCCTGGGGATCTCGAGGATCGAGGGCTGGAAAGCGTTCCAGATCCCGATGTTCGGCGATGGGCTGTTCTCGCCTTGCACGGAGGTATCACTCACGATCTGCTGGATGCCGCTGTCATACAGCGCCC
This sequence comes from uncultured Pseudomonadota bacterium, assembly GCA_963819375.1. Taxonomy (GTDB): domain Bacteria; phylum Myxococcota_A; class Polyangia; order Fen-1088; family Fen-1088; genus JADGRB01. Next base: position 430,973 of record CAWFVU010000007.1, read on the forward strand.
GCATGGCATCGGCGCTGGTGAGCCCCGAGACGTTGGGCGTCACCGCGTTGATCGTCTGGTACGGCGTGAGACCGAGGCCGCGCAGGTACTGGTCATTGCGCATGAACTCCGTAAGGACGTCGGCATAGCTGAGCGTGTCGAGCACAGGGTGATCCCAGCTGTGGTTGATCCACTCGAACGTCGGCCCCAGCGCGACCGCCTTCGCCGTCAACGGATCCCCGGGCCGGGACGAGGACCCCGCCCCGTTGGCCGCCCAGGCGATGCGGAAGCCGGCGGTGAGCGGATTGGCCCGCGTCGCGGTCTGCCAGTCGGCGAAGGCCTGCATATCGGCGTCGGTGATCCGGTAGACGCCGCCCGTATAGATGGCGCTGGAGAGAAACAGATCGTCGATCTGGGGCACGGCGTAGACATGGCGCTCGCCGACGAAGAGCCCGCGCGTCGCCCAGCTCACCAGGCCATACGCGACCTCGAGATACGAGATGTAGGTCGGCGCCTGACCGAAGGTGAGCGCCAGAGCCTCCCGCCCGTCGGGATAGCTGCGCGTCGCGGCGTAGATCTTTCCGCTCGCGTCGACGAGCAGGGGGGTCGTCGCGCCGTCGAGGGCCGCCGTTGGATAAGCGAAGCCCTGGCTGAGCACGATGGGGTTTGCGCAGTTGGCCCCGATGAAGAGCGCCTTCCCGGCCGCCGTGCAGGTCGCCGAGATCGGCGAGGTCGTCGGATCGACACCCACGTCGTCGTCGACGAACCCGTACGAGGCGCTCGGCGAGGTGTAGAGCGAGACGCGACGGACCCCGAACTCGACCTCGTAGGTCGTGAGGACGGTCCACGCCGCGTCGGTGAAGGCGCTGCTGCCACCGACCGACAGGTCCCCCACGTCGAGGAAGACGGCGTTGTATTTCCCGTGCGTCCCCGCGGCCAGGGCGTCGGCGGTGAGCGCCGGCCCCGTCGAAGCGTTCAGCACGTCGAAGGGCGTCCCCAGGTACTGCAGCGTCGACTGAATCGCCCCGAATGCGGAGCTGCTCCCACTGGCGGTGATGACGAGGACGCGCGCGTCGACGGTGGCGCCGGGGATCGGCGCGGCACCGGTGTCGGGCGACGCGTTGATCTTGGCCGCGGCCAGCGGCCTGATGATGACGGGCGCGGCGGCGGCCGGCACCTTCGGAATTCGTCCGGACGCCATCAGCGGCTCGCCTTCATCCGGGGAGTTGCAGCCAAGCGCGGCCCACGACAATCCGACGACCACCCACGAAACCCGCCACTTCATCTCCACACTCCCCCTCGGGCACGAACCGAGATCTGCGAAGCGGAAGACAGCAGGAGACGTGCCACGCTGTCATGCACGGATCTGGACGCGCGCAGCTACCGTTCCGTGCGTTTCGAGCCGGGGACAGTTCCCCGTGCAGCTCGAGACTTAGGGATCAGTCGGTACCGTCGGTGCGAGAGCCGCTGAGGCCGTGCTCTTCCAGCTTGGCGTAGAGCTGCGGCCGGCCGATGCCGAGCAGACGCGCCGCCGCCGAACGATTTCCCTTGGCGCGTTCGAGCGCGCGCACGATGAGCTGCTTTTCAACCCGGGCCACGGCGGCGTGCAATGAAAGATCATCGTCGTCCATCTGGGCCGCCGCCGGAGCGGCTTCGGCGCGCAGGTTGTCGGGAAGATCGCCGACGTCGATCACCTCGCCCGCGCAGAGCACGGCCGCGCGCTCGAGAACATGGAAGAGCTCGCGCACGTTGCCGGGCCACGGATTGGCGACCAGCCGTTGCATCGCCGCTTCCGACACCGCCCGCGCGCCCTTGCCCCGCAGCGCGTGCGCGACCAGGAGCGGGATGTCGCTGCGACGCGCGCGCAGCGGCGGCAGCTCAATCTCGATGACCGCCAGCCGGTAGTACAGCTCTTCACGGAGCGTCACCCCCGCCGCTCCGGGGCGGACGGGGCGGTTGGTCGCGGCGATGATGCGTACGTCTCCGGTGATCGGGTCGTTGCCCCCTACGCGCTCGTAGGTCCCTTCCTGGACGACGCGCAAGAGCTTGGACTGGAGCGAAGGATCGAGATCGCCGATCTCGTCCAGGAACAGCGTGCCGCCGGCCGCGGCCTCGAAGCGGCCACTCCGGCGCGCGACCGCCCCGGTGAAGGCGCCCCGCTCGTGACCGAAGAGCTCGCTCTCGATCAGCGTCGGCGGCAACGCCGCCTGGTTGACGGCGACGAACGGCTTGCGGGCGCGCGGCGAGTAGGTATGAATCGCGCGCGCCACCAGCTCCTTGCCGGTCCCGGTCTCCCCGGTGATGAGGACCGGCGCCGTCGACGCGGAGGCGCGACCGATGAGCTTCCAGGTCGCCAGCATGGCCGCGCTGGTCCCCACCAGATCCTGACGCGCCTCGGGCGGATCGAGGGTGGGGCCCGCCTCCCGCGCCAGCACCCGCTGGTTGAGCGCCCGCTCGATCGTCGCCCGCAGGATCTCGAGGTCGAACGGTTTCGTCAGGTAGTCGAACGCCCCGTCGCGCATGGCGCGGATCGTCCGCTCGCTGTCGCCGTAAGCGGTCGCGACGATGACCGGTACGCCGCGCGCCGTGGCCCGCAGCTCGACCAGGTAGTCGAGACCGTCGCCGTCGCGCAGACGAATGTCCAGCAGCACGCAGTCGAGCGCCCGAGCGGCCACCACGGCGCGCGCCTCGCCGATCCCGGCCGCGGCGTGGGCCTCGCACCCCATCGCCTTCACCACGTCGCAGAGCCCCTGCCGCAGCCCCACCTCATCCTCGACAATCAACACCGCCCCCCTCATGCGCGCGCATCCTGCTCGACCAGCGCGCGCGCGTCGCCCTTCGCCCCGGGCAGCGTCAACTCGAGCCGGGTGACCTCGCTGTCGCGCCAGTACGTCAAATCGCCACCATGAGCGCGCGCAATGGCGCGCGAGATCGCCAGCCCGAGGCCCGTGCCGTCGGGCTTGGTGGTGAAAAAGGGCTCGAAGATCTCGCCGGCGCGTCCGGCGGGAACGCCGGCGCCGAGATCGGCGACCCGGACCCGCACCCGTTCATCCTCAACCTCGACGGTGGCGTCGACCGTCGCGCCGTCGGGGGAAGCCTCGACCGCGTTGCGCAGGACGTTGTCGAGCGCGCGCGCCAGCGCATCGCTGTCGCCAATCGCCTCCCCCGCCCCGCGGGCGGTGATCGCGACCCGGCGCAGCGCCGCCCAGGGGGCCAGCGCTTCGGCGCGCGCGCGCAGGAGACGCGCGACGTCGAGCGGCGCGCGGGGCCCGAGCGCCCGCCCCGCGACGATGAGAAGGTCCGCCACCAATCGATCGAGCCGCGTGATCTCGGAGGAGGCGTGATCGATGGCCGCGCGCGCCTCGGGCGGCAGCGCGACGCCTCCCCCGGCCGCCAGATCGAGCCGCAGCTTGATCGAGGCCAGCGGGTTCCGCACCTCGTGGGCGACGCCGGCCACCACCCGCCCGAGCGCGGCCAGCCGTTCTTGCCGTGCCAGCTCGCGCCCCATCTGGTCCTGGATCCGCCGCGCCTCCTCGAGCCGACGGGCCAGCGTCCCGATCCCGACGGCGATGTCGTCCAGCTCCCGGATCTCCGACCGGGGAACCGGAGCTGTCAGATCGTCCGCCAGCGCGGCCAGCGCCCCCTGCAGCCCGGAGGCGGCGCGCCTCACCGAGACGAGCGAATACGCGGCGCTGGCGACCAGCAACAGCGCCGAAAAGCCGAGCGCGACCACCAAAAGCCGCCAGCTCTGCAACGTGGGCGACGGCCGCACCGGAACCGCGGCCCAGAGCAGCCCGCCAGCGGCGCTCGGGGCGACGCGCGCGACCAGCTGCCCGCCGTCGATCTCGGATTCATTCTCGGCTGACTGGGCGTCCCCCGCGGCGCGGGTCGCGGTCGTGCGCATCGCCTCGCGCCAGGTCGCGGGAACCGCCGCCGCGATCTGCGCGGGCGCTGTCGCGCCGGTCGCCAGGCCTCCGCGCAGCCCGACCACCGTCGAGAAGGTCGAGGCGATCCCGGCCGGCCCGAGCGCCGCGAGCCGATCGATCTCGTCGCGCACCGCTTCGCGCCCGCGCTCGAGACGCTGGGCCCGGGTCACTGAGATGGCGCGGTAAAGCGCGTCGGCGGAGAGAGCGGCGGTCAATAAACCGAGCAGCGCCACCGCCATCAGACGATGGCGGATTCCTTGGCCGATCCGCACGCGGTCATCGTCAAGCAAGCGCGATACCGTCCGCTTGTCGCCGAAACGCCGCGTCCCACACGCGCACGCACTGCCTCAACCCCCTACAGGTGTCCAGAATCGGTACAGGTTACTGCCGCCCCCTCGGCCGTGCCAGGCGCGCGCTCGGGCGTCTCGAGACACCTTGCCACTGGCCCGGAAGTTGCGAGGTTGGCGCAGCCGAGCTGTACCGCTCCCCCGACCTTGAAGCTAATCTCGCCGCTCATGCCGTCCCGACCGCTCGCCGTCTTGATGATCCCCCTCGTGATGTTCGGGATCTTTGTCGGTGCGCAGGCGGCCGATGACCACGACGAGGCGGCCACCAACGGACCGGCGGCAGCGACGCCATTGAGCCTCCAGCAAGCTGAGCAGACCGCCCTGCGGAATCAGCCGAACGTGCTCGCGGCGCGTGGACTCCAGGAAGCGGCCGAGGGGCGGGTCGAGGAAGCGCGCTCGGGATACCTGCCGCAGGTGACGGTGACCGGAAGCTACGAGCGCACGACCGGCAACTTCGCCACGCGCCCAGGCGTCCTGCCCCAGAGCCTGACGACCCCCGGAATGGGCGGTAGCTCGGGGACCATGGTGATGGCCGCCGCCACGCCCATCAGCTGGGATCCGAAGTACAACTTCTTCCAGCTCAATGCGGGCGCCAGCCAGCTGCTCTACGACTTCGGTCAGACCAGCAACCGATGGGCGGCGGCTGGCGCCAGCCGGGACGCTGCCACCGACAACACGCGCACGGCGACGCTGCAAACGCTGGTCAACGTCCGGCGCGCCTACTTCGCCGCGCGTGCCAACCGCGATCTGGTGGCTGTCGCAGACGAGACGGTGCGCAATCAAGAAAAGCACGTGGAGCAGACGCAGGCGTTCGTCCGCACCGGCATCCAGCCGGACATCAACCTCGCCACGGTCATGACCGCGCTCGCCAACGCCAAGGTGCAGCTGGTTACCGCGCGGAACAACCTCGCGGTGGCCGAGGCGCAGCTCTCCCAGGCGATGGGCGTCACCGTCAGCGAGAGCTACACGCTGTCCGACGACCAGATGCCGCCGATCGCGGGCGAGGACGGCGATGCCGTGTCGCTCGTCGCGCGCGCCGAAAAGAATCGCCCCGAGATCGCCAACCTCGCGGCCCAGCGGCGCGCGCAGGAGCTGACGATCAGCTCGGTGAAAGGCGCCTACGGACCCAGCCTGAGCGCGCTCGCCAACGTTTCGGCGGCCGGCGTGGCGGCCGAGTCTCTGGCGCCGAACTGGTACGTCGGCCTCGGCCTCACCTGGAACATTCTCCAGGGGGGGCTGACGCGCGGGCAGGTCCGCGAAGCCAAAGGGACACTCCAGAACCTCGTCGGCCAGGAGCAGGCGCTGCGCCTGCAGGTCCAGGTCGACATCGAGCAGGGGCGCCTGGGCGTGCAGGCAGCCAAGTCGACCATCGCCGCGGCCGACGAAGCCCTGGTGAACGCGCGCAGCCAGCTGACGTTGGCGGAAAAGCGGTACGAGCACGGGCTCGGCAACGCGGTCGAGCTCAGCGACGCCCAGGTGGCGTACACCACGGCCGAGGGGCAGGTGGTGCAGTCGAAGTTCAACCTGGCCGCGGCGCGTGCACAGCTGCTGGCGGCGCTGGGAGACCAATGAGAGGGACGGAAAATATGTTCTCGCGGGCGTTGAAGTTGTCTCCGACGTTTGCCTTCGTCGTCGTGGCCCTGGCGCTGGCCGGTTGCGGAAAGAACCAGGACGGAGCGGCGGCCACGACGCCTGGGGCGAAGGGCGCGGGGGGCGGCGCCGATCGCCCCATCCCGGTGCTGGTCACCGAGGCGGTCACCCGCGACGTGCCGATCTTCCTGGAAGGGCTCGGCAGCGTCACCGCCTACAAGACGGTCAACGTCCGCAGTCAGGTCGACGGGCGGCTCGACAAGGTCGTCTTCCGCGAGGGGCAGCCGGTCAAGCACAACGAGGTCATCGCCGAGGTCGACCCGCGACCGTTCGAGATCTTGCTGCACCAGGGTCAGGCGGCGGCCACCCGGGACCAAGCGCAGCTCGACGGCGCCAAGCGCGATCTCGATCGGTACGAGGCGGTCGGCGGGCAGCATCTGTTGCCGCAGCAGCAGATCGACGATCAGCGCGCGTTGGTCGACCAGCTCACCGGCACGGTGCAGAACGATCACGCCACGATCGAGAACGCCAAGCTGCAGCTCGACTACGCGCGCATCAAGTCGCCCATCGACGGCATCACCGGCGTCCGTCTGGTCGATCAGGGCAACATCGTCCATGCGGCCGACGCCACCGGCATCGTGGTGGTGACGCAGATGGATCCGATCGCCGTGCTGTTCACGCTACCGCAAGATGATCTGCCCGAGGTGGCCAAGCAGCAGGCGATGGGGGCACTGCCGGTCGAGGCACGCAGCCGCGACGGGGCGCAGCTGCTCGGCACGGGAACGCTGGAGCTCATCGACAACCAGATCAACCAGGGGACGGCGACGATGCGCTTGAAGGCGATCTTCCCCAACCCGGATCGCGCGCTCTGGCCCAACCAATTCGTCAAGGCGCGGCTGCGGCTGACGGTGCGCAAGGGGGCGCTGGTGATCCCGGCGGTGGCGGTGCAGCGTGGGCCGCAGGGGGCATTCGTCTACGTCGCCAAGGGCGAGCAGGCCGAGTTGCGCACGATCGGCGTCGAGCGCATCGAAGGGGAAGACGCGCTCATCTCCCAGGGGCTCGCGGCGGGCGACAAGGTGGTGCGCGAGGGGCAGAGTCAGCTGCGGCCCGGTTCCAAGCTGGCCCTTCGAGAGGCCGGCGCAGGCGGAAAGGGCGCCGCCGGCACGCCGACCACCCCCGGCTCCGCCCCAGAATCGGGCGGACCGGGCGGATCCCCGGGCGGCAAGCACAAGGGACACAAGCCGCTTTGAACGTCTCCGAGCTGTTCATCCGGCGCCCCGTCGGAACCGCGCTCTTGATGATCGGCGTGGCGGTCGCGGGCGTCGCCGCCTACCAGCAGCTGCCCGTCTCGGCGCTGCCGCAGGTCGACTACCCGACCATCGTCGTCTCGACGATCCTGCCGGGCGCCAGCGCCGACACGATGGTCTCGGCGGTGACGACGCCGCTCGAGCGGCAGCTCGGCCAGATCCCGTCGCTGGCCCACCTCACGTCGGTCTCGAGCGCCGCCAGCTCGCAGATCACGCTGCAGTTCACCCTCGATCGCGACATCGACTCCGCCGAGCAGGACGTGCAGGCGGCGATCAACGCGGCCTCGAACCTGCTGCCGCGCACCCTGCCCACGCCGCCCACCTACAGCAAGAGCAACCCGGCTGACGTGCCGGTCATCTCACTTGCCGTCCGGTCGGACACCACGCCGCTGTCGGTCGTCGACGACTACGCCGACTCGATCCTCGCCCAGAAGCTGGCCCAGGTCTCGGGCGTGGGCCTCGTGACCCTCAACGGCGGCCAGCGGCCGGCGGTGCGCGTGCAGGTCGATCCCGTGGCGCTGGCCGGGCGCGGGCTCGGGCTCGAGGATGTCCGCTCGGTGCTGGCGCTGGCCAACGTCAACCAACCGAAGGGGAACCTCGACGGCCCACGCCAGAACTACCTGGTGTCGGCCAACGATCAGCTCCCCTCGGCCGACGGCTACAAGCCGCTGGTGCTCGCCTACCAGAACGGCGCGGTGGTGCGCCTCTCCGACGTGGCCAAGGTGCTCGACGGGGTCGAGAACGCGCAGCTGGCCGGCTGGTCGAACGAGCATCCGGCGGTGATCCTGAACGTCCAGCGCCAGCCGGGCGCCAACCTGATCGAGGTCGCCGAGCGGGTCAAGGCGCTCCTGCCGCGCCTCGAAGCTTCGCTGCCGCAGGGGATCACAGTCGACATCCTCTCCGACCGGACCGAGACCGTGCGCGCCTCCGTGCACGACGTCGAGTTCACGCTGCTCCTGACCATGATCCTGGTCGTGGCTGTCATCTACCTCTTCTTGCGCACCTTGCGCGCCACGATCATCCCCGGCGTCGCGGTGCCGCTCTCGCTGATCGCCACCTTCGGCGTGATGCTGTTCCTCGGCTACAGCCTCAACAACCTGACGCTGATGGCGCTGACGATCTCGACCGGCTTCGTCGTCGACGACGCCATCGTGATGATCGAGAACATCGCCCGGCACATCGAGGAGGGGGACGCGCCGTTCACCGCGGCGCTGAAGGGGTCGAAGCAGATCGGCTTCACGATCGTGTCGCTGACAGTCTCGCTCGTCGCGGTGCTCATCCCGCTGTTGTTCATGGGGGGGATCATCGGGCGGCTCTTTCGGGAGTTCGCCGTCACCCTCAGCACCGCCATCGTCGCCTCGGCGATCATCTCGCTGACCCTGACCGCCATGATGTGCGGCCACATCCTCCGCCCCATCCGCAAGGAGGACGAGGGTCGGATCGCCCGCGCCTCCGAGGCCGCCTTCGACTGGATGGTGAAGATCTACGATCGCGGTCTCGGATGGGTGCTCAACCATCAAGCGCTGACGCTGGCGGCGACCGTGGCGACCGTGGCGCTGACGTTCTTCCTGGCGGTCGTCATTCCCAAGGGCCTCTTCCCGCAGCAGGACACCGGCATGCTGCTGGGGATCACCGAGGCGCCGATCGACACCTCGTTCACCGCCATGATGGACCTGCAGCAGAAAGTGGTGGACGTCATCCGCGTCGATCCCGACGTCGCCAACGTCGCCTCCTTCATCGGCGCCGACGGAACCAACCCCACCCTCTCCAGCGGGCGGCTCTCCATCACCCTCAAGAACCGCGAGCAGCGAAAGACCGGCGCGCAAGAGATCATCGATCGGCTGGGCACCAGGCTGGCCCAGCTCACCGGCATCACCGTCTACCTGCAGGCGGTGCAGGATCTGCAGCTCTCGAGCCAGGTGAGCCGCACGCAGTACCAGTACACCATCGAGGACGCCGACCCGAGCGAGCTCGCCACCTGGGCGCCCCAGGTCCTCGCCCGCCTCAAGCAGCTTCCGGAGCTGACCGACGTCGCCAGCGACCAGCAGGACGGCGCGCTGCAGATGACGCTGGTGATCGATCGCGACACCGCCTCCCGGTTGGGGATCACCGCCCAGGCTATCGACGACACGCTCTACGACGCCTTCGGGCAGCGTCCGGTCTCGACCATCTTCACCCAGCTCAACCTCTATCGCGTGATCCTCGAGGTCTCGCCCGAGTACCAGTCGAACCCCGACGGTCTCAACCAGATCTACATGCGCGCGGCGACCGGCGACGCGGTGCCGCTCAGCGCGTTCGTACACTTCCAGCGGACCCAGGCGGCGATCTCCATCGCGCACGAAGGGCAATTCCCCGCGGTCACGCTCTCATTCAACCTGGCGCCGGGCGCCGCGCTCGGAGACGCCGTCCGGGCCATCAAGGACGCCGTGGCGGGGATGGGCGCACCGCTCGGTCTCCACGCCGACTTCCAGGGGGCGGCGGCCGCTTTCGGCGACTCGCTGTCGACGGAGCCGCTCCTCATCCTCGCCGCGATCGTCACCGTCTACATCGTGCTCGGCGTGCTCTATGAGAGCTACATCCACCCCATCACCATCCTCTCCACCCTGCCATCGGCGGGCGTGGGGGCCTTCCTGGCGCTCCTCATCTGTCGCTCCGAGTTCTCCATCATCGCGCTCATCGGGATCGTGTTGCTCATCGGCATCGTCAAGAAGAACGCCATCATGATGATCGACTTCGCGCTCGAGGCGGAGCGCGAGCAGGGAAAGTCGCCGCGCGAGGCGATCCACCAGGCCTGCCTGCTGCGCTTCCGGCCGATCATGATGACCACCGTGGCGGCGCTCCTCGGCGGCGTGCCGCTGGCGCTCGGCACCGGGACGGGCGCCGAGCTGCGCCGGCCGCTCGGCATCACCATCGTCGGCGGCCTGTTGGTCTCTCAGGTGCTGACGCTCTTCACCACGCCGGTCATCTACCTTTACATGGAGCGGCTCGCGGCGCGCTTTCGGCGGGGGAAGAAACCATCCCCCGAGCCCGAGGGCGCCCCGCCCCTCCCCGCGCCGGTCCGCAGGGCACCCGCACCCGAGACGCCATGAACATCTCGGCGCCGTTCGTCCGCCGGCCGATCGCCACCTCGTTGCTGGCGGCGGCGGTCATCCTGGCCGGACTCGTCGCCTACCGCGGACTGCCCGTCGCGCCGCTCCCCCGGGTCGACTTCCCCACCATCCAGGTCTCGGGCGCGTTGCCCGGCGCCAGCCCCGACACGATGGCCTCCTCGGTGGCGACGCCGCTCGAGCGCCGCTTCGGCCGCATCGCCGGCCTGACCGAGATGACCTCGGTCAACACGCTCGGCTCCACCTCGATCACGCTGCAGTTCGACCTCGATCGCGACATCACCGGCGCCGCGCGCGACGTCCAGGCCGCCATCAACGCTTCGCTCTCCGAGCTGCCGCCCAACCTGCCCAGCCTCCCCAACTACCGCAAGGTCAACCCCGCCGACTCGCCGATCCTGATCCTCTCGCTCACCTCGAAGACCCTGCAGCTGGCCCAGGTGTTCGACGCCGCCAACAGCGTTCTGGCCCAGAAGATCTCGCAGATCGACGGCGTCGGACAGGTGTTCGTCGGCGGCGGGCAGCAGCCTGCCGTCCGTGTTCAGATCGACCAGGAGGCGCTGGCCGGCCACGGGATGTCTCTGGAGGACGTGCGCGCCGCGCTCGCCTCCTCGACGGCGAATCAACCGAAGGGGACGCTCACCGGCGCCAACGTCACCTACAACATCGCGGCGACCGACCAGCTGCTGGGGGCCGACGCCTATCGCCAGCTGATCGTGTCGACCCAGAACGGCGTGACCATTCGCCTGGGCGACGTGGCGAACGTGTTCGACGACGTCGAGAACAACCGGCTGGCGGGCTGGATCGACGGCCAGCGCTGCGTCCTCATGATCATCCGCCGCCAGCCGGGCGCCAACATTCTCTCCACCATCGAAGGCGTCAAGAAGGCCCTCCCCTTCCTCCGCGAGTCGATCTCACCGGCCATCGACGTGCAGGTCGCCGTCGATCGCACCACCACCATCCGCGCCTCGGTCCACGACGTGGAGCGGACGCTGATCCTGAGCGTCCTCCTGGTGACGGGCGTCGTCTTCATCTTCTTGCGCAGCGCGCGCGCCACGGCGATTCCCTCCATCGCCGTGCCACTGTCATTGGTCGGGACGTTCGGCGTCATGTACCTGCTCGGACTACAGCATCGACAACCTGTCGCTGATGGCGCTGACGATCTCGACCGGCTTCGTCGTCGACGACGCCATCGTCGTCACCGAAAACATCGCCCGCCTCATCGAGGAGGGGAAGAAGCCGCTCGAAGCGGCGCTGGAGGGGGCGCGCCAGATCGGCTTCACCATCGTGTCAATCACCGTCTCCCTCATCGCGGTGTTCATCCCCATCTTGCTCATGGGCGGCATCGTCGGGCGGCTGTTCCGCGAGTTCGCCGTCACGCTGAGCATCGCCGTGGCGCTGTCGGCGATCGTCTCGCTGACGGTGACGCCCACGATGGCCGGGCGCCTCCTGCGCCCCGTGAACGAAGATAAGCTCGGGTGGTTCGCCCGCACCTCCGAGCGTGGCTTCGCGGCGTTGGTGCGCGGGTACGACCGGGCGCTCCGCTGGGTGCTCCGCCACGCGCTGCTGATGTTGCTGCTCACCATCTCCACGCTGGGGTTGACGGTGCTGCTGGCGATCAGGGTACCAAAGGGCCTCTTCCCGCAGCAGGACACCGGCATGCTCTCCGGATTCTCCGAGGCGTCCCAGGACATCTCCTCGGGGGCGATGCGCCGGGCCCAAGAGAAGCTCAACCAGATCATCAAGGACGATCCCGACGTCGATCACACCATCGCCTTCGTGGGCGGCGCGAGCGGCGCCGGCAACACCGGGACGATGTTCATCAGCCTTAAGGACTACGACAAGCGCAAGAGCACCGCCGATCAGGTCATCGCCCGTCTGCGTCCCAAGCTGTCGAAGATCCCCGGCGTATCGCTGTTCTTGCAGTCGGTGCAGGACGTGCGCATGGGCGGTCGCTCCGTCGCGCACGCAGTATCAGTACGCGCTGGAGGACGCCGACCTCGCCGAGCTCCAGGCGTGGAGCCCCAAGGTGCTGGCCAAGCTCAAGAGCCTCCCCCAGCTGCGCGACGTGGCGACCGATCAGCAGACCGCGGGCCTGATGCTCTCGGTCGACGTCGATCGCGACAGCGCCAGCCGCCTCGGCATCAGCCTGCAGGCCGTCGACGACACCCTCTACGACGCCTTCGGCCAGCGGCAGGTGGCGACGTCGTTCACCGCGATGAACTACTACCGCGTCGTGCTGGAGGCGTCGCCCGAGCAACAGGCGAGCCCCGATCAGCTGGTGCACGTCTACGTCCGGGGCGCGAACGGCGCCCTGGTGCCGCTGCCGAGCATCGCCACGGTCACGCCGACGCCGACGCCGCTGGCGGTCACGCACCAGGGGCAGTTTCCCGCCACGACGCTTTCTTTCAATCTGGCGCCCAACGCCGCGCTGGGAGACGCCGTCAAGGCCGTCGACGCGGCGACGCGCCAGATCGGACTGCCATCGGGCGTTCACGCCAGCTTCCAGGGGACGGCGCAGGCCTTCGGCGCCTCGCTGTCGAGCGAGCCGTGGCTGATCGCGGCGGCGCTGTTCGTCGTCTACGTGGTCCTCGGCATGCTCTACGAGAGCCTCGTCCATCCGATCACCATCCTCTCCACGCTGCCCTCGGCGGCTCTCGGTGCGCTGGTGGCGCTGTTCGTCTTCCGCACGGACTTCAGCATCATCGCGCTCATCGGCGTCGTGCTGCTGCTCGGCATCGTGAAGAAGAACGCCATCATGATGATCGACTTCGCGCTCGAGGCCGAGCGACGCGAGGGGCTGGAGCCGGCCGAGGCGATCCGCCGCGCCTGCCTCTTGCGCTTTCGTCCGATCTTGATGACCACCCTGGCCGCTCTCTTCGGCGCCGTGCCGCTGGCCATCGGCTTCGGCGCCGGCTCCGAGCTGCGGCAGCCGCTCGGCATCACCATCGTTGGCGGCCTCTGCGTCTCGCAGCTCATGAACCTGTTCTCGACGCCGGTCATCTACCTCTACCTCGATCGCCTCCGCCGCGACCGCGCCGTCGAGCACCAGACCGCGACCGTCGAGGGCTAGACGGACCCGGGCTGCGACGCGACCTCAGTGCGAACGCGTTAGCGGGCAAAACGAAAAACGGCCCCGACGTCCCAGACGTCGGAGCCGTTCTTCGGATCGCCCGAACGAGCGAGCGGCGTTACTGCCCCATCATCATTCCGCGGTGGTGCTGGAAGCGCCCGCGCGCCGAGGCGATCGCGGCCGCCGCTTGCGTACGCTGATCGGGCGTCAGGACCTGCGCCGTCTGGACGAGGCCCTGGGTGAACGTCGAGGACAGCTGGTCGGCGATCCCCATCGCCTGCTTGCGCAGCTGCTCGACGGTCGCCGGGTTGACCGTCGACGCGGAGAGCGCGGCCGCGATCTGCTGGTGCACCGCCTGATGCTGTTGGCGCAGCGACTTCAGCTGCGGGTGCAGGCCCTTCCAGATCGCCTGGATCTGGCCGCGCTGGCCGGCGGTGGCGTTGACCTTGTCGAGCAGCCGCTCGAGGTGACGCGCGCCGACGCCGCCCCCCGGTCCAGCGTCCATGGTCTCGACCGTCTGGGCCTGGGCGGAGGTGTAGGCGCCACCGGCGATCCCCAGGACCGCCAGGGCCGGAATGAGCAGGAGCCACGACCGCCTTCGGGGGCGAGCGGTGGCAATGTCGGTCTCGGGGGTCTCGATGTCGGTGCGCATGAGCTGTCTCCTTTCGATGATTTTGACTTCGTTCTCTTGGGCTTCGTGTTCGCTGGATTGACCCAATCCGGCAGGAAAAGGTTAGCGCCGAGATCTTTTGGCCCGGCTGTGCGTCCGAACAACCAGGAGGCTTCAAATGACCACGCGGACTTGCAGACGGACCTGGCTCACCACGCTGTTCGGAATCGGCTCTCTGTTGCTGGCGGCGGACTCATGCGCGGCGTCACCGCTCCCCGTCGGTCAGCCGCTGCGCGACCGCGCTGCCGGCTACGAGATGACGGTGCTGATCGACGGCGTGCCGGCGGCGACGTACGCCTACGGCGGCGGGACCTACGTGCTCGGCCAGCTCGGGGCGCGCTACACGCTCCGCGTCGCCAATCATTCCGGCCGCCGCGTCGAGGCCGTCGTGTCGGTCGACGGGCGCGACGCCATCGACGGCCGACCGGCCGACTTTCGCGGCAAGCGTGGCTACTTGATCCCCGCCTGGGGCTCGGTCGACATCGACGGCTGGCGGATTCTCGCACAGCGAGGCGGCCGCGTTCCGCTTCTCGTCGGTCCCCGAATCGTATGCCGCACGCATGGGCAACGCGCGCGAGGTGGGGGTCATCGGTGTCGCCGTCTTCCCCGAGCGGTATGTCGCGCCGCCGCCGCCCGTCTACTACCCGCGCCGGCCTTACGAGCTGCCCTATTCATCGCGCTCGCGCGACGAGAGCTCGCGCGGCGGCGACTCTTACGACAAGGCCGCGCCGCCGCCCGCCTCGCCCCGCGCGTCGGCCGAGCCCGACGGAAGCGGCGCGCTTGGAAGGCGCGCGAATGGCGCGCCGATGGACGCCGAGGTGCAGGCTGCGCCAGCCAAGAAGTCGCGCCCCGGTCTCGGCACCGAATACGGTGAAGCGGTGAGCTCGCCCATTTACGAGGTCGAGTTCGTCCGCGCCAACGCCGGCCGCCCGGCCGCGTTCCTCGGCGCGTACTACAACGATCACGCGGGGCTCCTGGCCATGGGGATCCCGGTCGACAGCCCGCAGACCTGCGAGGACGACGCCGACCTGCGCAACAGCGCCGACCCCTTCCCCGCCAGCGACGGCCGTTACGCGGCGCCCCCGCCCGGATGGCGGCGCTCTTGCGGCTGGCGCTAGGGGCGGCGAGGATGCCGTCTCGGTGGACGGCGACTCCTCGGACGAACAGCTGCTGGCGGCTTACCGAGGCGGTGACGTGCGCGCGTTCGAGAAGCTCCTCGCCCGTTACGAAAAACCGATCTGGAGCTTCCTCCGCCGCTTCGTGCGTGACGCCGAAGCGGCGGAGGATTTGTTGCAGGAGGTGTTCCTGCGCGTGGTGCGCGACGCGCAGGAGTCGGGTCCGGCCTGGAAAGGCGAGGCGAAGTTCTCGACCTGGCTCTACACCGTCGCGCGCAACCTCTGCATCGACCGCGCGCGCCGCACCGCCGTCAGGGGTTCCGCGCCTTCGATTGACGGTGCGGCCAACGGCGACGCCGACGCCGAGACGGCGACGCTGCACGAGCGAATCGCGGCGCCCGGCCCTTCGACCGACGCGGTGGTGGCGGGACGCGAGGCGGCGCTTCGGATCGATCGTGCGGTCGCCGAGTTGCCCGATGACCAGCGGGAGGTCTTCGTGATGCGCGAGGTGATGGAGCTGCCGTTCGCCGAGATCGCGTCCATGGTGGGCGTCTCGGAGCCGACGGTCAAAAGCCGGATGCGCTACGCGCTCGAGAAGCTGCGCGCGGCGCTGGCCGATCTCGGCGACACCAGAGCGGGCACAGCCGAATCAACGGGGTCAGGATAAGGGATGGCGATCAGCTGCCAAGACGTGTCGCCGCGCATGATGGAGCTCCTCTACGGGGAGCTGTCGGGCGACGACCGCGCCGCGCTCGAGGCGCACCTTGCCGGGTGCGCGAGCTGCGCCGCAGAGCTGGCGGCGCTCCAGAGCACGCGCGCCGCCGCCCGCCGCGCCCTCGACGCCGACGAGCCGCCAGCCCGCGCGCGTCAGGCGATCCTCCGCGCGGCAGCGGCCGCAGTCGCGGCAAAGCAACCGAAGCCCGTCGAGGCGCGCGCTACCGCCCCGCGGCCGTCATTCTGGGAGCGCTGGCGCGCGCGCTGGACGCTGCCGACGTTCGCCACGCTCGGCGCGGTCGCCGTCGTGGTGCTGGCGAGCAAGGTCTTTCTCGAGCCGGACAAGACGGTCGAGCTCGGACGGCAGGCGCTCCAGTCGGCACCCGCGGAGGTGCCCGCCGCACCGCCGGTGGCGGCAGAACCGCAAGCAACGCCGAGACAAGCAGAGGACGAGCAGGCAAAACAGGCGCAACCGGCCCCGGCCGAAAAGAAGCGCGAGGACGAGGCGCCGGAACAGCCGCGGCCGTCGGTCGCGAAGGACGCGCCGGCCCGGTCGATCGTCACACCGAGCGCGACCGAGCGGCGGCGCGCGGCGCCGGCCAACAGTTTCGGAGCGCTCGGCGGCCTGACGAAGGGGAGCGGTGCCGCCAGCTCCGGGCGAGCCAAGGCTCCGGCCTCCGTCGGGTTTTCTTTCGAAGATGACAAGGCGGTCGCGCCATCCGCCGCCCTCAAGCCGGGCAAGCGAGAGTTCGCGCCGCCACCTCCGCCGCTCGCCGAGCCCGCGCGCCCGTCCGGGCCGGCCGCGAATCAGATGAGAGAGCGCGACACCGAGGGCGAAGCGCTCGAGGAGACCGATGCCCCTCTCCGTGGAAGCGTGGGCCACGTCGCCGCGGGCGCCGGTGCAGCGGCCCCGCCGGTTCACGCGGCGGGCGCCGGCGCAGCACCACCGTCGGCTCCCGCCGCGGGCGCCGCTGCAGCAACCCCGCCGGCTCACGTCGCGGCCAAGGCGAAGAAGGTGGCGGCGCCCGCGGATCTGGACAACCTCGCTCGCGGCCCTGCGGCCGCATCGGCGCCTGCACCCGCACGCCCGCAGGCCCCTCCTGCCGCGGCCGCCGCCTCGGTGGCGGACAAGGCCGACGTCAGGTCCGAAACCAGGGCCGAGGCCAAGCCGGTCGCCGAGTCGCCGGTTGCGCGCGCCGATCGTCTGTTCGCGCAGGGACAGTGGGCGGCCGCCGCTCGCGCCTACCGCGATCTTCTGCGACGCGATCCCAACAACGGCGACGCCGCCCGCTGGCGCCAGCGCCTGGCCGCCTCCGAGGAAGCGGCTTCTGCCCAGACGCCCGCCACGACCTCGCGACCCGCCTCTGGGCGCTGAGGCGGATCAGTCGTCCCGCAGATCGGTTTGGAACGGCGAGACCGCCTCCGGATCCGCCAACCACAGAAAGACCGAGCGCGCCCGCAGATAGTCCTCGGCGGCGGCCTGCGCGAGGTGCTGCGGCAGCGCGTCGACGTCGATCCCCTGCCAGGCGAACCCTGGAACGCCGTTGGCCCGCGCCAAGAGGCCGCCGGTCTTGAGCCGATCTTGCGCGCGCCAGCAGCGGGTGACGATCGTCTTCATCGCGACCGCGAAGAGCGGTGGCTCGGCGAGAGATTCGGGGAGCGCGACCCGCTCGAGTCCCACCGACCAGGAGAGCCAGCAGAGCGCCCCCCAGTCGGCCTGCGCCTCGCTCAGCAGAGCTGGCACGCCGAGTCCGTCGGTCACGATCTCCTCGATGATCTCCGCCTCGGCCATCTCTCCTTCACCGAGATCGACGGTGACCTTCTCTCGGCGCAACGCGACCGGCCCACCGGGGAGCAGCGGGGAGAGATCCGGCGGCAACCAGACGGGCGTCGCGTCCGTGCCGATCAGCGCCTGGACGGCCGCGCGCACGCGCTGGATCCGCGTGGCGTAGACGCCGACCACCGCGCGCACCTCGTCGAGCTCGCGGACAAGGCCGGCACCGAGATCGGCGAGCGAGGGATCGGCCTCGAGCTGCTCGCGCGCGGGCCAGTCGTCGAACGAACGCAGCACCGCCTGAAGCTGGCCGACCAGCAAGGCCGCGGCGTCGGGTGATTCGTCGGCGACGATGGCAGAGATCGGCCCGCGCCCCCAGCTCATCGCCCCGCTGGAGCCGGACGAGCGCCCGGGTCAGATGGGTGGCCCGCCGCTCGGGCGCCAGGAGGAGCGACGCCGCCACGAAGTCCGCCGCAGCGAGGCTCGGCCCCGGCAGCACGGCGGCCAGCGCGCGGAACCCCGATGCTGCGTCGGCACCGCCCAGGAGCGCTTCGAGGATCGTCCAGACCTTCAGCTCGACCGACTGTTCGAGCGCTTCCCCGCGTTGCGCGGCGAGCGCCGGCGCGAGCGCCACGACCTCGGCGGCAATCGCACGCTCGAGCGCGGCGCGATCCCCGTCGCACACCGCCGCGCGAGCCGCCGCGCAGAGCCCCTCACGCACGCGTCCCTCCGCACGCAGGGCGCCGGCCAGCGCCCACCAGCCGTCAACCGTCCCTTGCGCCGTCCCTTGCGGCGTCCGGCCGTGGCCCGGCGCGAACGCCGGAGAGCCCGCCTCGCCTCCTTCAGCGAAAGGCAGACCACGCACCGCCGTCCTCAGCTCGACGCCCGCCGCGTCGAAGAAGGACCAGGTCCCCACGGCCTGCCCGTGGTCAAACGTGCCGCGCTCCTCGCGGATGCGTGGGTCGGCGTAGGGGCTCTCGGTCCCGGCGGCAAAGCGCCGAACGAACGCGCCGTGACGGGTTCCGTCGGGGGAAAACTCGCACGCCTCCGCGAGCCGCCCGGCGGCGTCGAAGAGCCGCGCGGCGCGCCGGACCCCGTTCGCGTATTCAATCTCCGAGGTGAGCACCCCCGCGTCGGTCCAGAAGCGGTGCAGCTCGGGCCGCCGGCGCGCCCATTGCGTGCCCGCCTCGTCGTACTCGGCGTCGTCGGGGACGCCTGAGGGGCGCGGGGGCCACGGTCGGCCGTCCGCGAGAATCGGGCGAGCGTCGGCGTCGAAGAAGATCTCCTGGACGATGTCGCCCTTCTCGTAAAGAAGGTCGAGCCGCGCGGCCCCCGGGGGCACGCAACACGAGCGCAACGGCTCGGCCCCGGCCCCGGCCCCGGGATACGCCTGCACGATCCCTTCCGCGCGTCCCGCGACGAAGGTCCCCTGGCGCGACACCGTCCCGTCGGGATGGAACATCGCGAACGGCCCCTCGCGCACACCCGCCACGAATCCACAGCGCGACTGCAGGCTGCCGTCGCTCCGATAGAACAGACATTCGCCCTCGCGCAGGCCTTGCGCGCTCAGCCGGGAGACTTCCCAGCTGCCGATCTCGGGGTTCCAGAAGCTTCCCTCCGGAACCCCGGCCGGCCGTTCGGGTGCGGTGGCTGCCACGGACGAACAGGGAGGATACCGCGCCTGCCGGCCCGTGGCGGTCGGTTCTTGCGCTAGTTGGCGCTCATCCGGGTGAACGCCCAGAAGAGCGTCCCCGAGAGCAGGATCGAAACCGGAAGCGTCAGCACCCACGCCATCAAGAGGTTGCGTACCGTGCCCCACTGCAGCCCGGTCTTGTTCGCGGCCATGGTGCCTGCGACACCGGAGGAGAGCACGTGGGTCGTGCTGACCGGAAGGCCGAAGGCGTCGGCGGCGCCGATGGTCACCATGGCGGTGAGCTCGGCGGCGGCGCCCTGCGCGTAGGTCAGGTGGTCCTTGCCGATCTTCTCTCCGACGGTGACGACGATCCGCTTCCAGCCGATCATCGTCCCCAGGCCGAGCGCGATGGCGACGGCCACCTTGACCCAGGTCGGGATGAACTTGGTCGCCTTGTCGATGTGCTTCTTGTAGTTCTTCAGCACGTCGGCGTCCGCGGGAGCGATCGCCGGCAGGTGCGACTTGTCCATCATGCGCAGCGCTTCGCTGATGAGATACATGTCGTTGCGGAAGTTGCGCGTCTTGGCCGCCGGGACGTTGCGGAGCTCCTTGTAGATCGCCATGTCGTGGCCGACCGCGGTCACCAGCTGCTTCAGCCCGGGGAGCGTGGTCGGCGCGAGCGCGCGGGTGCGGACGTAGGTGGTGACTTCCTCCCGCCCGTCGCCGGCGACGGTGACGCCCGCATCCGCATAGTGCCCGATCGTCCCGGCCGCCATGGCGGAGACGGCGATGAAGTCCTGCGACTCCTTGGCCGAGACGGCGTGGTTGAGCGCGTAGGCGGTGGGAACGGTGCCGATCAAGATGAGCATGATGAGCCCCATTCCCTTCTGCCCATCGTTCGATCCGTGCGCGAAGCTGACGCCGGTGCAGGTGAGGAGCAGGAGCCCCCGGATCCAGAACGGCGGCGGCGCCTCGCCCACCGGCGCCTCGTAGAGCGCCTTGTTCTTGATGACCTTACGCATGGTGAGGAGCAGCAGCCCGGCCGAGACGAAGCCGACCAGGGGCGAGATCAAGCAGCGACTTGCCGATGTTCTGGGCCTGGTGCCAGTCGACGCCGCTCGTCGCGGTGTGGACAGCCATGAGCTGGTTGGCGAGCCCGACGCCGATGACAGAGCCGATCAACGTGTGCGAGCTCGACGACGGCAGCCCGAAGTACCAGGTGCCGAGGTTCCAGATGATCGCCGCGGTCAGGAGGGCGAACACCATGGCGAATCCGGTGCCGCCGCCAACCTGCAGGATCAGCTCGACCGGGAGCAGCGAGATGATCCCGAAGGCCACGGTGCCGGTCGAGACGAGGACGCCGATGAAGTTCCACATCCCCGACCAGACCACCGCGATCTGCGGCGCCAGCGTGTGCGTGTAGATGACGGTGGCGACGGCGTTGGCCGTATCGTGAAACCCATTCACGAACTCGAATCCCAGCGCCACCAGCAGCGCGATGCCGAGCAAGATGAACGGCATCGCCGAGGTCGGGTGCACGTCCGCGAGGTCGCTCAGCAGCTGCGAGCCCGCATACCCGAGGCCCACGGTGAGCGCGATCCCGAAGATCGCCATGCCGAGCTTGCCAGGGCCACCAGCCAGCTTGGCGTGGATGGCGGAAGCGGGAGGGTTGGGCTGTTCCAGCGCGGCGGCGTTTGTCGTCATGGGGCGCGCACAATACCCATCCGTCCGTGCCGCCTGCGCGAATGTCCGGTTACGATTTCGCGACGACCCGAGCCGCCCGGACCCGCTCAGATTTCTGAGAGGCGGTGCCGCCGGAAGGAGCATGATGGACGATGGAAGCTGGCGGAATGCTTGGAGTAGGAAACGATCCGAGGTCGCCGACGCCGGGACCGCGGTTGGCGCGACGATTGCTGTAAGGTGTCGAACGATGCCTCCAGTGATCGACGGGCGTCCCCGCTCGCTGCCAGTTTTGCCCCGGGCGCCGCGCGCCCTGCCGGCCCTCCGCCACCTCCCGCTGGCAGCCGAAGCGCGTGACGTCGACCGCGCCTGGCGGCCCATCTACGCGGTCTGGGAGCTCACGCTCAAGTGCGACCTCGCCTGCGGGCACTGCGGCTCGCGCGCCGGCCGGACGCGCCCGGACGAGCTCGACACCGCCGCGTGCCTCGATCTGGTCGCGCAGATGGCGGCGCTCGGCGTCCTCGAGGTGACGGTGATCGGCGGCGAGGCCTACCTGCACGCCGACTGGCTGACGATCGTGCGCGCCATTCGCGACGCCGGCATGCACTGCTCGATGACGACCGGCGGGCGCGGCGTCACCGCGGAGCTCGCACGCGCGGGCGCCGAGGCGGGCCTCCGGAACGCCAGCGTCTCCATCGACGGCAACGAGGCGACACACGATCGGCTGCGCGGCGTGACAGGCGCTTATCGCTCGGCCCTGGCGGCCGCCGGTCACCTGAAGGCGGCTGGCGTCATCCTCTCGGTCAACACGCAGATCAACCGGCTGTCGATGCGCGAGCTCCCCGACGTGCTGGAGACGATCATCGCCCTCGGGGCCCGCGCCTGGCAGATCCAGCTCACCGTCGCGATGGGGCGCGCGGGTGACGAGCCCGACCTTTTGCTGCAGCCCGAAGATCTGCTGGAGCTATTTCCCCTGCTGGCGAAGCTGAAGGCCCGCTGCGACGAGGCGGGCGTTGCGCTATGGCCGGGAAACAACATCGGCTACTTCGGCCCCTACGAATCGGTCCTGCGGGCGGGCCTCCAGCGCGGCCACATGGCCTCGTGCGGGGCCGGCTGCACCACGCTCGGCATCGAAGCGAACGGCGCCATCAAGGGCTGCCCCTCCCTGCACACCGTCCCCTGGACGGGCGGCAACATCCGCGACGCGAGCCTGCAGGACATCTGGGAACGGTCGGCGCCGCTCCGCTACATGCGCGACCGCACCGTCGACGATCTGTGGGGCTACTGCCGGACCTGCTATTACGCGGACGTTTGCCGCGCGGGCTGCACCTGGACGGGCTTCAGCCTGTTCGGCAAGCCGGGCAACAATCCCCTCTGTCATCACCGCGCCCTGGAGATGCGGCGGCAGGGAAAGCGCGAACGCCTGGTTCAGGTCGAAGCGCCGCCCGGCGCGCCGTTCGATCACGGCAAGTTCGAAATCATCGTCGAGGAGATCGCCCCATGAGCCATCTGGCACCCTGCCCCGCCTGCAACCGCCACGTCGACGTCGCCGAGACCGCCTGTCCGTTCTGTGCGATCGCGCTCCCCGTTGCGTTCCGCGCCCAGCCACCGCTCATCCCGCTGCGTGGGCGTCTTAGCCGCGCAGCATTGATGGCAGCCGGCGCGACGCTGATGGGCGCCGCCGCTTGCAGCAGCAACGATGCGATCGGCAGCAACGACGCGGCGACCGACCGTCCGGCTGTCACGAAAGACGCGAGCGAAGACCGCGGATTCGTCGCCTTTTACGGCGCCCCATTCCCCGGCACAGGCGGGGCGAGCGCCACCGGAGGGACGAACGGCACCGGCGGCGTGACTGGCGCCGGCGGTTCGGGTGGAACGACCACGCGCGACGCGGGGGAAGACCGCTCGGTGGTCGCGATCTACGGCGCCGCTGTCCCCGCCGATGACGTGGCAAACCCCAAACAAGCCGATCCCGGCAAGACGAGCTGAACGTCAGCCCGTCTCGAGCAGCCGAGCGGCCGCTGCCGTCAGGTCGGGGAGGACGGCATCGGCGGCGGAGAAGTTCCCCGAGGCGGTGAGGCCCGACGGGACGACCCAGCAGCAGAGGCCGGCCGCCTTTGCCGCACGCAGGCCGCGCTCGGAGTCCTCGATCACCAGGCAGCGCGCGGGGGCAACGCCCAGGCGCGCGACGGCCGTGAGGTAGGGCTCGGGGTGCGGCTTGGACTCGACGTAGTCGTGTCGCGTGAGGGTCAGCTCGAAGTGTCGCAGAAGGCCGGTGCGAGCGTGGGTCCGCGCAAACGGCTCCGGCTCCGAGCTGGTGACGATCGCCAGCCTGAAGCGCGCCGCCAGCCCGGGGAGCAGCTCGGCGACGCCCGGGATGGCGATCTCGGCCTCGTCGACCAGCGCGAAGTAGTGGCGATCGCGCGCGGCGCGCAGCGCCTCGATCCCGGCCGGCGAGACCCCGCGCGCCTCGGCCAGGTGCCAGACCCCAATCCCGTCGCGCAGCAAGCAGTCGACGTAGGTCGCCTCGTCCAGCGTCACTCCCACCGTGGCCAGCGCCTCGCGGTTGGCGCGGAAATAGAGCTCCTCGGTGTCGACGAGCACCCCGTCGTTGTCGAAAAGGATCGCGTCGAACGTCATGGGTGGGGAACTCCGCCGTTGGTTAGGTCGGCTCGAGGTCGTTGAACTTGCGCAGGTCGAGCAGCAGGTGGCCGTCGGGCGTCTCGCTGAAAGCTCGCGCGAGCGCTACCAGATGACGGCCGCCGGCGAAAGCGCGCTCGTGGTCGTCCCATTGCCCAGCTGGCCATGATCGTTGAGGCCCCAGCAGGCCATTGTGCCGTTCGCCAACAGCGCGCAGGTATGATCATCGCCGGCGGAGATCCCCACCGCTGTGGTCATCCCGAGCACCGCTTGCGGGCCGGCCAGCGGGGCATTGACGGCTGTTCCATTGCCGAGCTCGCCGTCCTCGTTGTACCCCCAGCACTCGACCTCGCCGGCCACCATCGCGCAGGAATGTTCATAGCCGAGGGCGAGACCGATCCCGCTCGTCTGCCCGGTGGTGTCGTAGATGGCGGGGTTGGTGGGCCCGGGCGATGCCGAATCGTCGGTGGTTCCGTCACCGAGCTGGCCGAATGAGTTGACCCCCCAGCACGAGACCAGCGGGATCGGTTGCCGTCCCATTCCCTCCACGGTCGGCTCGAGCGCGCAGGTGTGCTCACTGCCGGCCTGAACAGTCGTCGCGGCGGCGAACAGGCCGCTGACCGCCACCGGAACCGGCGAATCGAGGAACGTGCTCCCGTTGCCGAGCTCACCGTCCAAGTCGAACCCCCAACAGCTGATTCCACCGCCCGAAAAGAGCGCGCAGGCGTGGCCATCGCCTGCGGTCACCGCGACGGCGCCGGTGACGCCGGAAACCTTCACCGGCGTCGGCGAGCTCGTGGTGGTGTTGTTGCCCAGCTCACCGCTGTCGTTGCTGCCCCAGCAATCGACGGTTCCATCTTGGAGCGCGGCACAGATGAAGTTGCCGCCCACCGCGACCGACGCCACCTTGAGGCTGCCGATGGTGACCGGCACTGACGAATTGGAGGTTTTGCCATTGGCGAGCTGGCCATAGGCGTTGTTGCCCCAGCACTCGAGCGCGCCCGTCGACAGGACTGCGCAAGTGGTTGCGCCAGCCGCGATGGCGACCGCGTTGCTGACGCCGGGAACCAGGACTGGCTTCCCCGAGTTCGCGCCAGAGCTGTTGCCGAGCTGTCCGTAGGTGTTGTCCCCCCAGCAGGCGACTGCGCCGTTGGCCAGCAGCGCGCAGGTGTTGTAATCCCCCGCCGCCACCGCGACCGCCTGACAGTGCCCGCCCGAGCAGGTGCCACCGAGACAGCTGTGTCCGCAGGCGCCGCAGTTGGCGCCGTCGCTCGAGAGATTCGCGCAGGCGTTCGGGCAGACGGTCTGGCCGGAGGTGCAGGCGGTGCAAACACCGCTCGCGCAGGCGTCGCCCGAGAGGCATTGGCTGTTGCTGCTGCAGTTGTTGAGGCAGGAGGTGGTCCCGCAGATGAACTGGCCGCAGGGCTGCGTGACAACCGTCGGGCAGTTCCCCGCACCGTCGCAGCCCGCCGCCAGCGTCTGCGATCCGCCGGAGCAGCTCGGCGACCGGCAACTCATCGAGGCGGTGGGGAAGACGCAGGAGGCGGACGACCCGTTGCAGGCGCTGACGCAGACCCCGGTGCCCATGCAGGTGCCGTGTCCGCTGCGCGGCGCCCCCGAGATCGTGGCGCAGGTCCCCGGCGTATGGCCACCGGTGCTCTCGTCGCACCCCTGGCAGGTGCCGTTGCAGGCGCTGTTGCAGCAGACGCCGTCCACACAGGAGCCGCCCGTACACTGATCGTTGCCGGTGCAGGCCTGCCCGATCCCACGCTTCGCCATGCAGGCACCGCTGAGGCAGAGCCCGCTGACACAGTCGGCGTCGGCGGCGCAGGTCGACGACTTGCACGCGGTCGTCGACGCACAGACCACCGCGCCGAGACAAGGGGCGGCCGCCGGCGTCGCGCAGGCGCCCGCTCCATTGCAGGAGCCGATGGGGGCGAGTTGGCCGCCGCTGCAGGAGGGGCTCCCGCAGCTGACGCTGGAGATCGCGTACCGACAGCCGCCGTTCCCGTCGCAGGTTCCGTCATGCCCACAGGGGGTGGGGTCGATCGGACAGGCGCTCGCCGAAGAGCCGCCGGCCATGACCGGCTTGCAGAGCCCCGTCGCGCAGGTCATGCAAGTCCCCGCGCAGGCGGTCGCGCAGCAGATCCCGGAGACGCAGTTGGCGTGCGCGCACTGGCTGCTCTTGCTGCAGCTCGACCCGTCGGACATCGTCGCCGCGCACGTCATCGCGGACGTGCAGTAGCCACCGGGGCAGTCGGTGTCGGCCGAGCAGCTCGTCGCGCAGCCGGTCGTCGCCGAACAGGTGAAGCCCTTGCATCCCGTGGTGATCCCCTGCGTGCACGTCCCCTTGCCGTCGCAGGTGCTGGCCGCGGTGAACCCCGCGCTGCCGCAGCTGGCTGCCTGGCAGACCGTGCTGCTGCCGAACTTCTCACACGCCCCTTTGCCGTCGCAGTGGCCGGTGTTCCCGCAGGCGGCGGGCGTGCCCGCGGTGCACCCGCCGGCCGGATCGGCCAGCCCCGACGAGACCGCGGAGCAGGTCCCATCGGGCGACGAGCCGGTGAGCGCGTTGGTGCACGCCTGGCAAGTGCCGTTGCAGGCACTGGTACAGCAAACGCCGTCCGCGCAGAAGCCGCTCGTGCACTGGTCGGTCGCGGTGCAGGCCTGCCCATTCGGACGCTTCCCCGCGCAGGCGCCGCTCTGGCATAGCCCGCTCACACAGTCGGCGTCGGCGGCGCAGGTCGACGCCTTGCACGTGGTCGCGGACCCGCAGGCCACGCCGCCCGGGCAGCCGCTGGCGGCCGGCGTCGAGCAGGCACCCGCGCCGTTGCAGGTCCCAACGGGGGTGAGCTGGCCGCCGCTGCAGGAGGCGCTGCCGCAAGCGACGGTCGAGATCGCGTTCCGGCAGCCGCCGTTGCCGTCGCAGAATCCGTCGTGGCCGCAGGTCGTCGTTCCGACCGCGCAGGCGCCGTTCGACGATCCGCCGGCCGCGACGGGCTTGCAGGCGCCGGTCGCGCAGGTCATGCAGGTGCCGGCGCAGGTGGTCGCGCAGCAGACGCCGGAGATGCAGTTGGCGTGGGTGCACTGGTCGTTCGCCGAGCAGGTTGACCCGTCGGAGAGGGTCGCCGCGCAGGTCTTCCCGGCAGTGCAGTACCCGCCGGGGCAGTCGGTGTCGGCGGCGCAGGTGCTGGCGCAGCCCGTGGTGACCGAGCAGGTGAATTGCCCGCAGCTGGTCGTGGCACCGGTGACGCAGGTCCCCTTGCCGTCGCAGGTCGAAACCGACGTGTAGCCGGAGGCTCCGCAGCTCGCCGATTTGCAGATCGCGCTACCGCCGAACTTCTCGCAGGCACCCTTGCCGTCGCAGTATCCCGTGTTTCCGCACGAGGTCGACGCCCCGGCGACGCACACGCCGGCGGGATCGGGGAGCGAGGACGAAACCGCCGCGCAGGTCCCGTTGGGCGAGGAGCCGGTGAGCGCATTGGTGCAGGCGTAGCAACTGTCCGTGCAGGCGCTGTTGCAGCAGACGCCTTGCGCACAGAACGTGGAGGCGCAGTCGCTTCCCGTCGAGCAGGGGCCGCCGTTGATCGGTCCGGCGCCGGCAGCTCCGCCAACACCAGCTCCCCCCGCACCGCCCGCGGCCCCAACGCCGGCTCCCGCGGCGCCCGCGTGTCCGCCGGCCGCCGTTCCGCCCGCCGACCCACCGGTGTTTGTGCGCGCGCCGCCCCCGCCCCCCGCGCCAGCGTCTACGCTCGGTCCGACCGTCTGGATCTGGCCGCAGGTGCCGTCGCTGCAGGTCTGGTCCGACGGACAAGGCTGGCCCACGCAGGCGCTCTTCAACGTCAAAATCGCCGTCGTGCGCTGTCCGGGCTCGATTTTGGCGAACGTCTCCTGTGTCACCGCCATCGATCCGATCCCCTTGGCGGTCACGGTCGCTATCAACGGCGCGCCGGAAACATTCGAGATTGGGATCTCCCAGACGATGGGCGCGATCGTCGGGGGTGTTCCGGAGCTCGCGGGGACGGTGAATGGCTGGCTCAGCTTCGGGCGGGCGTCGGCTGCGACACCGTCGGCCTCGACGTCGATCTCGACCGAGTCGAGCTTCAGCGCCGGATCGACGTTGACGACGACGTCGAGGCGGGTCGTGTCGACGCTCGACTTGCAGCCCGCCGCCGCCAGGGCGGCACAGACGGTCCCCAACATGGCGATTTTTCCCGACAGCCCAGCGAACCCTTTCATAACGACCCCCAGGTGGTGCAAGTGACGTTGGCGTCGCAGGGCGAGCTGTGGCCGCGGCTGAGCAGGATCGCAGCGGCGATCCCGCCCGCAGCCACCGCGCCAATGCCGGTCCAGAACCACCAGCGCGCGTAGACCGGACGATCGCTCGCCTCGCCTTCGGTTGCGCCCGGCTGCGCGACGAGAGAGGGCGTCTGTTCGCTGGCGGTGGGCGCCGGCGCGACGAGCGCCACGGGGGGGGTGATCGGCGCGGGCGCGGCGGCGACCAGGGTCACGTTCTCACGCAGGCTGTCACCGGCCTTGACGTCGATCGCGCGAATCGTGTCGGCGTAACCTTTGGCGCGCACGGTGACGGTGACCTGCCCGATCTCGATGCGGACCGGCCCGGTTGCGGGCAGCGCTCCGACGGGGCGGCCGTTGAACAGGACTTCGGCGTCGGCGGGCTCGCCCCAGATCTCCAGGCTCCCGAGGTGCGCGCCGATCGCGCGCATCGCCTCCTCGAGGGTCGAGCGATTCTTCTTTGTCCACGGATCTCCGGCGGCGTCGAGCGCCTCCTTGATGTGCGACTCGGCCTTCGGCCACAGCCCCAGGGCCTGCTCGCACAGACCCAGCTGACCCAGAGCCCGGGGCGTCTTCTGGATGCCGACGGCGCGCTGGAACAGCTCGAACGCCTCGCGGTCCTTCCTCTCCTTGCGAAGCGCTATGCCCTGGCGCAACAGGGTGTCGGCATCCTCGGCCCGAACGCCAGGTTGCCAGCCCAGCAACGAGACAAGTAAGAGTACGGAGCAGTTCCGAATCGATCGCAACTTAAGCCTTCCCCGAGTCCGCCCCGGTTCAACGCCGGCATACTGGCATTTTGACGTCGACGCTTACAAGAGAGATTGGGGGTTCCGGCAATTTCTACGCCGCGCGTTGCGATCGAACCTGCCGCATCGCGAATCGCCCCCAGTGAGAACGTAGGTTCGAGCGATTTATCCCCCGCTCTCGCGGTCATCACGGTGGGTCGTAGCCGCGTGGAGGCGCAGGTGTCGGCGAGCAAGCCGTCGTTGTCAAACAGGATCGGGTCGAACAGCTACGGGTAGGGGAACTCAGCCGTCGGCTCGGTCGGCTCGACGTCGTGGAACTTGCGCAGGTCGAGCAGCAGGTGACCGTCGGGCGTCTCGCTGAGCACGTCCGACATTCGGTGGCCCCAGAGGATGTCGCGCGCGAAGTAGCGGTGCCCGCCGTGCACCATCTGCATCGTGGCGTCGTCGAGCCCGATCACCTGAACCTGCAGCTCGATCTCCTTGGCCGCCAGGGAGGCGGGCGTCTCGCCGTAGAGCGGGCTGTCGCGATCGATGACGTGCAGCGCGTTCCAGGAGCGCGACAGCGAGAGCGCGCGTTGCCGGGTGAGCGTCAGGTCGAGCATCCGGTAGAAGGTCTTCCCCTCGGTGGTCCGCTCGGTCCGCACCAGCAGCACCTTGATCTGCGTGTCGACGATCGAGTTGCGGCGCTGGTTTCCCAGGCGGAACGACAGCGTGGGAACGCCGTTGATGAGCGAAATGGTCGCCTTCTCGGTGAAGATGAGCCGCGCCGTCGAGCGCGAGAACTTGGCGAACACCAGCCCCGTCGCCAGCGCCGTCAGCGTCAGCCCGGTGATCGATTCGGCGGTGACCACCAGGTTGGCGGCCGTCGACTCGGGGAACATCGCGCCGTAGCCGACCGTCCCCATCGTCTGCACGCTGAAGAAGAAGGCGTCGCGGAACGATCCCGACCCTGCGTGCGCCACGCCGCCGACGATCAGGTAGAGCATGCCGAAGATGGCGTTCGCGAACAGAAACGCGCCGCCGATGGCGGCGACGGTGGCCCACCAGGGGAGCTCCAGGAGGGCGTGGTAAAAATCGCTCAGCGGCGCGTGGCGATCGCCGACGATCCGGATCTCGTAGTCGGCGCCCGGCTCGCGGATCCGTTTGACCTCGTTGGCGCGGTGCACGGCGCGACGTTACTGCAGTTCGCGGTCGCGGTTCATCAGAACGTGATGGCGTTGACCAGCGATGGGACGCCGACGGCGCCGGCCGGCGCGATGTCCAGCACGACCGCCCGCGCGCCGGGCGGCAGGTCGCGGCGCGCCGCCTCCAGCGTCGCCTGCAGCGGGTCTTTCCCGTCCGGCACCAAGAGGTCGATCGCCCGCACGCCCCAGGCCAGGTGCAGGCGGCGGGTCGTCTCGGGAACGCGGCTGTAGGCCAGGATCGGACGGCGCGGACGGAAGGCGGCCAATCGCTGCGCGCTGACACCTGTGCTGCGTGGGGACGATGATGGCGGCCGCGTCGAGATCGTCTGCCAGATCGGCGGCGGCGTGCGCCAGCGCGTTGGTCATCTCCGAGCGGGCAGGCCCGTCGTGGACCGGCAGCAGCGGCTCGGTCTCGACCAGGAGACGGATCATCATGTTCACCGCGCCGACGGGATCGTGACCGACGGCGGTCTCCTCAGACAGCATCACCGCGTCGGTGCCGTCGAGCACCGCGTTGGCGACGTCGGTCACCTCGGCGCGCGTCGGCAGCGGGCTCGAGACCATCGACATCAGCATCTGCGTGGCGGTGATGACCGAGCCGCCCGGCGCGGTTGGCGGCGCGGATGATCCGCTTCTGCGTGGCCGGCACGCGCTCGATCGGGATCTCCACCCCGAGATCGCCCCGCGCCACCATGATCGCGTCGGTGGCCGCGACGATGGCGTCGAGCCGCTCCAGGGCCTGCTGCTTCTCGATCTTGGCCACCAGCGGCAGCCTGGTGAGCGTCCGCGCCTCCGCGATGTCACGCTCGTGGCGAACGTAAGAGATGGCGACGAAGTCGGGCGCGAGGACGTCGAGGTTGGCCAGATCCGCCCGGTCCTTGTCGGTCAGCGCGGGGAGCGACGAGTTGTCGCGCGGGAGGTTGATCCCCTTGCGCGAGCGCAGCGTCCCACCGACCCGAACCTGGCAGACCACGCGATCCGCTCCCACGTTGGTGGCGACGAGATCGATCGTTCCGTCCGCGATGTAGATCGGATCCCCGACGTGCACCCGTTCGTAGAGCGACGGGTCGCCAACGGGCACGCCGCCCGCTCCCAGCGTCAGCGCCTCCCCCTCCTTGACGACCAGCTCGGCCGGAAGGTCGGCGAGGCGCAGCTTCGGCCCCGCCAGGTCGACCAGCACCGCGATGTCGGGGCGATGGGCGCGGGCGCGGCGGACGCGACCAGCCTGATCGCGCGGCCCGGCGTGCGACAGGTTCACCCGCAGGAGGTCGACGCCCGTGTCGAGCAGGCGCTCGAGCGCGCCAGGCGGATCCTGGGCCGGTCCGACGGTGGCGATGATCTTGGTGCGACGCTCGTGCATCACGCGCCACTCTACCCCGACTATCGCGCCTGAATCACTCCGCCGTCGGTCAAGATCAGGTTTCGGTGGCGATGGGCACCGGTAAATCTCTCGATCTGCTCGACCCAGGCAGAATCGGGATAGTGGTTCACGGCGTACTCGGCCTCGCCCCGCGCCTCCCTCGCCATCCCCTCGGCCGCCAGCGCATGGATCAGGATCGATGCGCGCTCGGGGGCGTCTGGGCTGTCGGGGAAGCGGCGGTTCCCGGCGCGCGCCAGCTCGACGGCCAGCGGGAAATTGCTGCCGGCAACGCTCCGCAGACGCGCCATCAGGACCGCCTCGTTGAGCGGCGCGGCCGCCTCCGCACCGGCCCGTGGCAGCGGCGCGGTATTCGACGGCGATCGATCCGGGCCCGGCGGATGCCGCGCGGGAGCGGATGGGGCCGGCGGCGGCTCGACCGCGGCGGGCGCGACGGAAGCTGCCGGCGGCGGCGCGGGCTTGGCGCGCAGGAACGCCGCTGCGCCGAGGCCGACGCCGGCCACCACGACGAGGCTGGCCCAGAGTCGATTCCGCGTCGTCGCCTTCACCCCCATAGTCTACGCGGTCAAGGGCAAGCGTTCAGCGTCGCCATCTGAGCCGTGTAGAGGTTCTGCATCGGCGTCTTCATCGTCGGCCAGGCGGTCATCGGGTTGCCGCCGTTGTCGTCGTTGGTCTCGTAGTTCCAGGCCCAGGCCCCGTTGTAGCCGTTGTTGTAGAGCGAGGTGTACAGGTCTGAGCCGTTCACGCCGTCGGTAGTGACGGCCCAGAACTCGCCCATCACGACGTTCTTGTCCAGCCCCCAGTGCGACGCCGGGTTGGCGAAGCAGGAGTACGTCGTCTTCCCCATCGGATTGTTCGACTCGTAGTAGTGAACCTCGTAGAAGTCGAGCGTCCCGTTGGCCATACCGCCCGCGGCAATGAGGGCACTGTTCGAGTAGAGGTTGGTCATGCCGCTGACCCCGTTCGCGCAGGTCCCGAAGGTCTGGGCGCCGCTGGTCACCCGCGCGTTGGGATCCGGTGGAATGGATCGCCGCCGCGAACACGTTGACCGTCTTCTGGATGTACTTTTGGTCAATCTCCGTCCCGCCCTGGGCGCCGGTCCAGCCGTGCTGCATGGTCATCCCTTCAGGCTCGTTGAAGATCTCGTACGAGTAGACGCCGGGGTTCCCCTTGAGCGCGGTGACCAGGGGGACGAGCACCTTGCTCACGTAGGCGTTACGGTTGTCATCGACGGTGAGCAGGTTTTGGTTGTTGGTGCGCAGCGTGGTCGAGATGTTCTCGCCCCCCTGCAGCATGTCGAACGACCAGAGGCTGATGTTGAGCGCCACGCCCGCGGTGTGCGCGGTGTTGGCGAGGGCGACGACGTCGTTGATCGCGCCCGTGGTGAGCGCCATCGCCTTCCCGTCCGAGCCGTAGCCGGGCGTCACCGTCCCGTTGGTGTGAAACCACCAGCGGATCACGCGCCCGCCCACCGCAGCGCTGTTGGTGAAGATCGTCTTGAAGGTCATGAGATTCGGGTTGGGGATGTCGCTGGCGAAGTTCACCCAGGCGACGTTCAGGCCGCTCGCGAACTTGCAGACCGCGTTGCTGCCGGTACCGCCCGTCCCCGTCGTGCCGCCCGTCCCCGGCGTGCCGCCGGTGCCCGTCGTGCCGCCCGTCGCCGGCGTGCCGCCCGTCCCCGTCGTGCCGCCGGTCGCCTTCGTTCCACCGGTGCCCGTGGTCCCGCCGGTGGCCTTCATTCCGCCGGTGCCGGTCGTGCCGCCTGTCGCCGGCGTGCCGCCCGTCCCCGTCGTTCCGCCGGTGGCCGAGCCGCCGCCCGTTCCGGTCGTCCCGCCGGTCGCCTTCGCTCCACCGGTGCCCGTGGTTCCGCCGGTGGCCGAATTGCCGCCCGTGCCGGTCGCGCCGCCGGTTGCCTTGGCGCCGCCGGTGCCGGGGGTGCCACCCGTGGCGATGCCGCCGCCGGTGCCGGGGCTGCCACCTGTGGCGGTCGATCCGCCGGTGCCGTTGTTGCCCCCCTTCGCGCCGTTGCTCCCCCCTGTGGAGGCGCCGCCCGTCCCTCCCGCGTCCTCGTCAATGCTCTCGGGCGTCGCGCAGGCGGCGACGGCCAAGGTCCACGACAAAAACAACAGCGGGAGCACCCGGGCTGACTTCATGGTTCCTCCGTTAAGGCAGGGCGACTGGGGGGCTAAGGGGCGTACTACCGGTCACCGGCGCAAGGGCACCGCCTATCGTCAACCTTCACGAAATCGTCCGACGCGGAACGTCCGACGCGAGGCGCTGCGATTGCGGCCGACTCAGTGCTGCGCTTGCAGGGCCAACGCCCTGAAGGGTCCAGCGGGATAACGGCGCAGATAGCGGGCCCCGAGCGCTGCGGCGTCGCCGTCGTGATGCGCCACCGCGGCCTCAATCGTCAGCGCCAGCGCCTCCTCGGCCAGGGCACCGTTCGGGCGGCGCTCGAGATACTGGGCGAACAGCCCACGTGCGCGCACCGGATCGTGGTCGAGTCGGAGCGCGCGCATGCCCGCCAGGACGGCCTGGGTCTCGCGCTCTTGCATCGTCTGCTGACGTGTCTCCTCGTGCTGAGCCGAAGACAGCGCGGAGCGATGCACGTGCAGCGGAACGACCGGCTCACGGCTCGCGACAGCGGCTCCCGAGGCGGGCGCTGCCGAAGGCGCCACGGCGACGGGCGCAGGGGCGCTCTCGGCCGGCGGAGCGGCGAGCGCCAGCCGGTGCGCCGCGCCCGATCGGCGCGTGCCCGCCTGCTCAGGCGCTGAAGCGACACGCTCCGCCGAGGGAACGAGCCGCTCGTACGCGCGCCCGATCCAGCCGCGCCACGGCCCGAGCGCCGCGCTGGCGAACGCGCCGCAGCCGATCAAGACGCCGGCCACGATCGCCGGCCGAAGGATGAGCGGCGCGCGGCGCGGCGCGCGCGATCGCCCGAGGCTCAGCAGCACGCGCTGCTTCCGCCCGGGCGGCGACTTGTAGGGCCCCGTCGACCGCACCAGGCCGACCAGCCAGGGATCGACCCCGGACTCCTCGGTCAGGCGCGGTGGATTGCCCGTCTCGAACGCCTTTCCCGAACCGGAATGGTCGTCGCCCCTCATGCGTCGCCCCTCATGCGTCGCTGCGTCTCGCGGAACCGCGCGGCCAGCGTCGCGAAATCCCT
This sequence comes from uncultured Pseudomonadota bacterium, assembly GCA_963819375.1. Lineage (GTDB taxonomy): Bacteria > Myxococcota_A > Polyangia > Fen-1088 > Fen-1088 > JADGRB01. Next base: position 465,292 of record CAWFVU010000007.1, read on the forward strand.
GCGTGCGTGAAAGAGGCGGGTCCAGACCGTGTTGAGCGGAACACTCTGAATGCGGGCGATCTCCTCGCCCGAGAGCCCCTCGATCTCGAACAGCACGAAGGTCATGCGGCGCTCCTCGCGGATCTTGCCCAGGATGGCGAGCAGGATCCGCTGGTCCTCCTGGCGTTCGAGCGCCGCGGCCGGACCTCCGGCGCCGCTCTGGAGGGCGTCGGGATCCTCGACCCGGCGCTTGGTGAAGATGTGCTTGACCCAGCTGCGGCGGCGAAAATCGCGCACCTGGCGACGGGTGATCCGATAGAGCCACCCGGCAGGGTTCGCACCGTCGAAGGCATCGAGTCGCCGGCGCACGACCAGGAAGACCTCTTGCACGATGTCGTCGCGGTCGGCCTCGGCGCCGCCGAGCGCGCGAATCCAGCGCGCGACCTCCTCGAACCAGACGTCGTAGAAGGCGCGAAAGTCTTGGGGACCACCCGGTACCCGGAGTGCTTCATGCGCACCGCTCAGAGGGCGCGCTCGTGCCAGGACCTTCATGGCAGTGGCGATTGTAGCCGAGGGGCGTTGGCAACGTCTCGCATAACCGGTCGTGATTCGGATATCGTGGCGTGGTGCGTGAAGGGGTCCTTCGCCGCGCGGGCCTGGCCGCCGCGGCGCTGCTCGGCCTCGCCGCGGCTGGCTCGCCTGCCCGCGCGGCACCGCCCGACAATCAGACGCCGCCGACTGCGCCGTCGCCACCGCCGCCGCCGACCCTGTCCCCGCCGTTCGACGCGTCGTCCATGATCGGAGGGCCCAGCAACTGCCCCCGTCCCGACGCCGTCTGGAGCGAGCTCGTGACCCTGGTGCCCCCCGAGCGCCTCGAGGCCCGCCTCCGCGCCGTGACGCGCGGCAAGACGCCGCTCGTCGAGATCATCGATCTCGGGGTGCCGTACCGGATCCTGGCGGCGGGCCAGGTCCGCGAGTACCGGGACGAGAGCCGGGACTGCGCCTACCGCGCCCGCATCGCGGCGGTGTTCGTGGCGCTGGCGATTGATCCGGCCGAGTTGCCGGCGCAACTGACGGCCCCGGCCCCACTGGCGGCACCGCCGCCCCTCCCGCAGGTGGCGCCGTCCCCGGTCGATGACCTGCCGTCGCCGCGCGCCCGCCTCGATCTGGGCGCGACGGTGGTGGGCGGTCTCGGACCGGACGATCGCGTCGGTCAGGTCGGAGCCGAGCTGCGCTGGTCGGCGGGACGCCACCGGCTCGGTCCCGAGGCGGGCGTGACGGCGCTGCTGCCCGTCGACAACACCGTCGGGGGTGTGCGGCTGCGGCAGTGGCGGTTGCCGATCGACGCCGGCGTGCGCGCGCGGATCGCTGGCCCGCGCTTCGAACGCTACGGCGAGCTCGGCCTCTCGGCCGCGCTGCTCTCCGAACGGGCGCTCGATCTCGCCACCTCGCGATCGCAGACGGGGTTCGAGCTCGGCCTGCGCCTCGCGGTCGGCGTGCACGCCTCCCGCGCGCGTTTCGCGCCGTTCGCCGCGCTCTCCGGCGAGCTGGTCCCCGCTCCCCCGGCGATCTTCGCGCTGCCGGCGGGAACCGTGGGGCACACACCCATCTTTTGGATCGGCGCCACGGCCGGCGCCTCGCTAGGCTTCCTCTGATGCGCGCGCGCCCAATTTTACCGATGGTCCTGCTGCTGGGGGCGCTTGCCGCCGGATGCAGCTCGCTCGACGTCGGGTCCGACCTTCTCTGGACGGCGCGGTTCGAGACCGGCGACTTCAGCGAGTGGAACGGCGGCGGGGAGGGCGACGCGCAGGCGTTCCCCATGCCACCCAACATGATCGCCGTCTCGAACGGGCAAGCGCACACCGGCAGCTACGCCGCCGCGCTCACCATCACCGCCGGCAGCGACGGGGCGCAGGAGAACGCCGGCCTCTCTCGCAGCGGCGGCCTGCCCGCCGAGGCGTACTACAGCGCCTGGTACTACCTGCCGCACAGCGTGTCGGTCGGGACGTTCTGGGTGATCTTCAAGTTCCGGATGCGCAGCAATGCCAACGACGCGAACACGGCCGCCGAGCTCTACGACATGGATCTCGCCACGCTGCCGAGCGGCGAGATGACCCTGGAGCTCTACGATCACCGGACGTCGGCCGATCTGCCGCTCGACGTACCGAATCCGATCGTCCCCGTGGAACAGTGGTTCCAGCTGGAGTCGTTCTATCGGGCTGCCAACGACAACACCGGCCACCTCACCTATTGGCTCAATGGCCGGCAGGTCGTCGACATCTCCGGCGCGCCGACCAGCCCGACCTCGTGGGTCGAGTGGGACGCCTGCAGCGTCGGCGAAAACCTGACACCATCGACGGCGACCCTCTACATCGACGACTGCGCGATCAGCCGCTCGCGCGTCGGCCCCTCGGGGCAGCTCACCGAGTGACGCGCTCGCCTCCGGACGTCACCTATCGCCTCTCGAGCACCACCCCCCCCACGGGCGGGAGGTTGATGATGCTGCCGTTGGTCAGCACGGCGTCGTAGCTGCCGTTGCTGAAGTTTTGTTCTCCCTCCACGCTGTAGGCCGGCCAGGACGAATTGAAGATCTCCTTGTAGCTGGCGCCGCCCGGCAGTTGGAGCCAGCCAAGATCCTGGCGCGTGTCGGTGGTTCCCACCGTCGCGATGACGAAGAAGCGGCCGCCCGCGCGCGAGAACGCGACGGTGCGGTAGCCGGAGCCGGTAGGTTGGTTGTCGTTGCCGAGCAGGCCGTTGCCGCGATTTCTGCGAAGCCCCATGAGATCGCGGTACCAGGCCAGGACGTGGTTGCGCTGGTCGCCGAGATCGTCGTAGCTCGACAATCGGGCAAAGTAACGAAGGTCCGCGCGATCGGCGACGGGGTCGTAGTCGAAGTAGAAGTCTTCGTCCTCGCCTCCCTCCTGGCCCATGAACAACATCGGGATGCCGTGCGCGAGCAGCGCCACCGTCCCCACGGCCTTGGAGGTCTGAAAGCCACGACCGTAGGGAGCACGACGGGTCACGCGCAACCTCCAGTCGTCGCGATGGCCACAGCTGTCGTGGCTCTCGGCGTAACGGACGGCCTCGCTGAACGGGCGGAGCCACAGGTGCGGGATCGACAGCTGCGTGGTGATCTGCGACGTGTCGTCGGCGCCCTCCGACGAGGCGTCGTCGAGCGGATAGTGAAAGCCGAAGTGCCACTGCCCGTCGAGCACGCCGCCGTTCGAGTTGTTGGTGATCGTCCAGTCGTTGGGGTCGTTTTCGCCCACGAAATACGGCCAGCCGCGCCCAGTCGCGTCGGCGGCCTTTCGGACCGCCGCGCGCAGATAGCCCAGCAGCTCCCAGCCGCCGCCGCTGCCCGGGACCTTGATGATCCCCTCCATCGTCTCGTTTCCTTTGATGATGGCCGGCGTCGAATCGAACCGGAATCCGTCGACCTGAAACGTGCGCCACAGATAGACGAGCGCTTGCCGCAGGTGCTCCATGCAGGCCGGATGGTCGTAGTTGATCTCGTCGCCCCAGGCGGTCTCACCGTCGACGTACACGTCCTTGGCCAGGGCCTGCAGCGGCGACTCCTGGAGGTGGTTGAACACGACGTCCATCATGATCCCCTTGCCCACGCCATGAGCGGCCTGGACCACGCGGGCCAGTGCCTCCGGGCCCCCGAAGGTCGAGTCCACCGCGAAGAAGAGGCTGGGGTTGTAGCCCCACGATCCCTTGGAAAACTCGTGCAACGGCAAGAACTCCAACGCGCTCACCCCGAGCTTCGTCAAGTAACCGCCAGGGCGGAGCTCCGCCGCCACCTGGTCGAGACCGTCCGAGACACCGACGTTGCGCACGGTGAAACGCTGCGCGTGCAGCTCGTAGATCAGGAGGTCGTCCCAGGGAAGCGCGCCGAACCCGGGAGCGATGATCGGCGAGAGCACCCTCTGGTCGACGAAGCGCGACCAGGCGCGGCCGGCACCTTCTCCAACGTTGGCCCAGAGCTCCGAAGCGGGATCATCGACCCAGCGCGAGGCGGGGTCCAGAACCTCGACGTCGTCGTTCTGAAGGAAGCGGTAGGGCTGGCCATGCGGGAACTCCGCCGCCGGCCGGGAGCACCACCAGTAGCGATTGTCCAAGGTGGGTTGCATCGGGTGCGTCACCCGACCGGCCGCGGTCAATACGACCAGCGACAGCGTCACCGCGTGGGGCGCGACCACGACGAAGAAGACGTCGGGACCGAGCGCAGTGGCGCCGTGGGGAAGCTCGTGGGGATCGAACACGCCCGCGCGGACGATGTCGGCACCGAAGGCCGCGCTCATCAGATCGGGTGCGGAGACCGGCGGATCTGCCGGCACGGGGACAGGAGCAACCGCCGCGGGGCTCATCCTGCCACCTTCGCCGCCGACATCTGGGGCCGGACCACGAAGCCCGGCTGGGCGTCGACCGTGTGCAGCTCGACAGACGACGCATCCTGTAGCTCGAAGCGGCGCCGCGCCGAGACCGGGCCGTCGGGGCGACGGTCGATCGGTTTGTCGGCGATGGGGAGTGCCTGCAAGACGAGCCCCACGGGGGCCTGGGTGTCGGCCTGCCAGCTCCCGTCGGACGCCCTGGAGGCGGGCACCCAATCGAACGGCGGCGCGTTGCCCACGGCGAGGTCGAAGGCCAAGCGTCCGAGCGGGGCTGTCCAGCCGCGGGGGTGGAACACGATCCGAACTGCCGCCATGGCCGGCTCGGCATCGAGCCAGCGCGCCTCGCCGACAATCGCCAGCTTGGCCAGCCCACTTCCCTGATCGCCGGGAGCCACGCGCAGCGGACGCGACAGGGGGCCCTCGATCGCGCGCTCTGCCAGCTCCAAGGCGTAGGGGGCCTCGGGGTAGACGGAGACCACGTAGTCGGCCTTCACGAACCGTGGATCCTTGGCGGCGGACGGTGGCGCCGACCCCGGCGAGACGATCTCCTGGTGGGGCTCCCCGCTGAGATCCACGAGCTTGAGCGCCGGCGCGGCCCCCAGCGCCTTCGGATAAAGCAGTCCGATCGTCACCTGCTTCGCCGCGACGTCCCCGGCCGAGACGGACGCCTGACCGCTCTTGACGGACACGGTGTCGCCGTCCGAAGGGCGCCAGACCCTGTTGCAGGTGTCCGCCTCGAAGCCGCCGTCGCGGTCGATGAACTTGAAGTGGAAGCCCCCTCTCATCCAGTCGAGATGGCGGTCGGCCTGGTCGAACCGGACGTCAAACCGGGAGACCGCCTGGCCGGCGTCGCGCGAGGTTTCGGGGAAACGCGCACTCTTGTCGGTCCCGGGCTGCCAAGCGTAGAGGGCGCCGCCAGAAAAACGCGAGCGGGTCAGGAGCCTGATGGCCACGTGGCGAGGCGCGGCTCCGGCCATCGGGTCTCGGGTCATGACGCGCGCCGAGTGATCGAAGGTCCAGAACACGCGGCATCTCCGGGTCGGGACGATCCGGACGAGATCGTCCCCTTCCCAGCGGCGCTCATCCGGGAAGCGGAACTTGAACCGAATCGATCGCTGGTCCGCGACCGGACCCTTCACCGTGAACGAGAAGACCCCTCCGCCCGCATCTCTCGCGGTCAGGTCCCAGGTCTCCCCCTGAGGCTCCCAAGCGTGCAGCACCACGCTGCGACGGGGAACGCTCGACTGAAAATGAATCAGGATCTCCAAGACACCTCCTCCTTCCCGCCGACGCGAGGATACGCCTCGCCTCGGCAGCGCGCATCACGGGCCGGCCGATCACTCAACGGAGATCGAGGCCGATCTTTCATAGCGAGCTGCACTCTGTCCCCCCATTCATCGGGGGCCGTGCTGGGGTTCTATTTCTTCCGCGCCGCCGCCAGCAGGCGCGGCAGATCGCAGTCGCAGAAGTCGCCGATCCGAGCCAGCGTGATGTCGGGAGGGGGGAAGGTCGTCACCTCGGGCGCCAGCGCGTAGTGCCCCTGGCGCGGAAAGACGGTGGTCAGCCGCTCGCCCCAGATCTTCTTCACGGCGGTGAGGATCCTGATCTTGTCGTCGACCAGCACGTAGTGATCGGCCGGGTAGCGGCGCTCGACGTCGTCGAGCTCGTGCTCCTTGTGGATGTAGATGAGAACGCGCTTGTCGACCGCGTCGAACAGCCCCGACCGCTCCACCTTGCGCGGCTGGAACACGACATCACCGTCGGAGAGAATGACCGTCTGGCCGAGCTTCGCCGCGTGCTCGACGGCGTCGAGCGATCCGGGAAACAGCCGGTTGGCGAACGGGTAATTCACCAAGAACGAGGAGACGGCCAGCAGATGCGGATCGCGCGGATGCACCAGCCGGTACTGCTGCAAGGCGCCCAGGTAGTCGGAGTAGCCGAGCTCCTTCCGGAGCGTCTCGAAGATCTCGAAGTACTGCTCGGCCCTGGCGGCGCCGACCTCGTTCAGCAGGTAGCGGCGGAGATCGACGCTCACGCGATCGTTGTCGAGCAGCGTGTTGTCGACGTCGAACAGGAAGACGACTTTGCCCGGGACGCTCACGGCAGCTCCGAGCGCTTGAGGACGTCGACCCGGCCGTCGGGGTAGCCGACCAGCACGCGCTCGGCGGTGCCGAGGAAGAGCCCCGTGTCGACGACGCCGGGGATCCGACAGACGGCGGTCTCCAGCGTGCGCGCCAGCGCCGGCTCGGCGAGCGGCCGCGAGCACGCGCAGTCGAAGATCAGGTTGCCGTTGACCGAGAGGAGCGAGCCCCCGGCCGTGGGGTCGACGCGCGCGACGGGGTTGAGGCCGAGCGCCTTCAGGCGGCGGATGGCCAGACCGGCGGCCATCGGGATGACCTCCACCGGGAACCCGTCTTTCGCGCAGAGCACCGGCACCAGCTTCTCGGGGGTCACCAGGATGATCTGACGGCGCGAGGCCGCGGCCACGATCCGCTCGCGCACGAAGGCGGCGCCCCGCCCCTTGACGAGATCCAGGTTGGGCGACACCTCGTCGGCACCGTCGACGGTGAGGTCGAGCAGCGTCTCCTCGGTGATCTCGATGAGCGGGATCTCCAGCGAGCGGGCCAGCCGCTCGGACGCCTCCGACGTCGGCACGCCCGACACCTTCAGTCCGCGCCGCGCCCGCGCGCCGATCGCCGCGATGAACGCCGAGGAGGCGCGCCCCGAGCCGAGCCCGACCCGGGCGCCGTCGGTAACCAGCTCTGCGGCGCGGGTGGCGGCAGCCAGGACGCCCGGATCGGTCGCCGCGCCCGGTGTCCCCTTGGCGGTCCCTTTTGGGTTCATCGCTCCGTATCTTAACTAGGGTGCGGGAGCATGCCAGCCGCCCACATCGGCGGTGAGGCGCGCGGCGTCGGGGGGGCCCCAGGTGCCGGGCTCGTACTGATGGACCGGCGTCACGCCGGTCAGAATCGGATCGACGATGGCCCAGGCCGCCTCCACGCCGTCCTGGCGTGAGAACAGCGTGGCGTCGCCGGCCATCGCGTCGCCCAGCAGGCGCTCGTAGGCGTCCATCTCGTCGGCGTCGGTCTGGTGCATCACCTTCAGCTCCGTCGGCTCGGACACCATCTGCTCGCCCGCCTTCTTGATCCGCGCGCCGACCGCGATGATCACCTCGGGGGAGAGGCGGAAACGGAAGTGGTTGGTCTCCTCGGGGCCGACCCGCCGCAGCGGCGGGCGCTTGAGCGTGACCAACACCTCCGTCGTCGAGACTGGCATCTTCTTGCCGGCGCGGATGAAGAACGGCACGCCGTCCCAGCGCCAGGAGTCGACGTGCAGGCGGACCGCCGCGTAGGTCTCCACGGTGGAATCGGTGGCGACCCCCTCCTCGTCCCGATAGCCGATGAACTGGCCGCGCACCAGATCCTCGGGGCTGAGCGGCCGAATGGCGCGGAAGACCTTGACCTGCTCGTCGCGGATCGATTCCGCGTAGGTCCCGAGCGGCGGCTCCATCGCCAGAAAGCCGACCACCTGCAGGAGGTGGTTCTGGATGACGTCGCGGATGGCGCCCGCCTCTTCGTAGAAACGCCCGCGCCCCTGGACACCGAAGCTCTCGGCCATGGTGATCTGCACGCTCTCCACGTAGTGCTGGTTCCAGATCGGCTCGAGGAAGGTGTTGGCGAAACGGAACAGCAGCAGGTTCTGCACCGACTCCTTGCCGAGGTAGTGATCGATCCGGAAGATCGCCGATTCGTCGAAGCCTTCGTGCAGCGTCTTGTTGAGGGCGCGCGCGGAGGCCAGATCGCGGCCGAACGGCTTCTCGACCACCAGCCGTGCCCCGTTGGCGCTGCCGGACTTGGCCAGCCCGGTCACCACGGTGCCGAAGACGCTGGGGGGGATCGCCAGGTAGTGCGTGGGGTGAGCGGCCTCGCCCAGCTCGCGCCGCAAGGTCTCGAAGGTGGCCGCTTCGCTATAGTCGCCGCGCACGTAACGGAGGCGGCCGAGCAGCTTGCCGACCACCGCCTCGTCGAGCGGCTTGACGTGCTCCTTCAGGCTGTCGTGGGCGCGTGACTGGAACTGCTCCAGCGTCCAGTCAGAGTTCGCCACCCCGATCACCGGCATCTCGAGATGCCCGCGCCGGGTCATGTGGTAGAGCGCGGGGAAGATCTTCTTGTAGGCGAGATCTCCGCTGGCACCGAAGAAAACGAACGCGTCCGAGTGGGCTGCCTTCATGCGGAGGCAGTATAGAGAGGACTAGGCGCCGAGGGCGGACGAAAGAAACAGCGGACGAATGTGACGATCGAAGAGATTCTCGGTCACGCAGCGTCCGGCCACCTCGCCGGCGGCCGCCAGGGCGCCCGTCCACTCGGCGCCCATCTCGGCGGCCACCCGGAAGGCGACGTGCACGAACTGGCGCAGGTGGAGGTCGTAGGCGGGGTTCGACTGGTCGTGGCGCAGGCGTCCCACGAAGTCGTCGGCGGTCCAGCGGTCGACGGTCGCGGGGGTCGGGAGCTTGGCGCGGTCGATCTCCACGACGGTGGCGTACGGCTTCACGAGCTCGTCGAAGCGCGGGAGCGCGGTGAGATAGATCTTCTTGGCGACGGCCAGGCCACCGGGGCCGGAGAGCGCCACGCCGATCACCTCCTCCAGCCAGTTGGTCCCCGCCGTCTTGAGGTGGAGACCGGCGCCGTGCTTGGCGAGCGCGCGGTTGATGATGGGGTAGAGCGAGAACTTGTCGCTGCCGGTGTGGACGCTGATCTTCAGCGACGCCGGCAGGCCGAACACCGAGACGGCGTGCTTGACGACCGCCAGATCGGCGTCGATCTCGCGCGCGAAGGCCTGCTTGTCGCCGACGTAGTCGATCCCCTTCAGGAACTTGCCGGAGAACTTGGGCGCGATCGTCTGGACGGGGATCTTCTCGCGCGCCAGCGCCCCCAGGATGAAGAAGAGCTCGAACGGCAGCTGGGGCTCGGTCGCCTCGTCGGTGGAGACCTCGGCGATGAAGTTCCCTTCGCCCTTCGCCGCCAGCACGCGGCGGTAGATCTTCCCCGCCTCCAGCACCGCCGCCAGATAGCTGCGCCCAATCTTCTCGAGGACGGCGTCGGTCACCTCGAACGAGGCGTCGACGCCCGGTATGCGCAGCGTCCCCTTGAACGACGCCAGGTCGCGCACGAACGCGGCCAGCGCCGTGGGGTCGGGCGGCTGGCCGATGAAGTCGGCGACGTCCAGCGTGTAGAAGTCGCTGGCGGCCAGGAAGCCGTCGACCGTCTTGACGCCGATGTGATCGGCGTCGACGTGGTACGGGTGTTTCCAGCCGCCGCGCCGGACCGCATCGTCGGCCTCGGCGCGGACGTCGTCAGGCGTGGTGCCGATGAGAGAGTGCTCGCGAAAAGATTTGTTCCAGACCGGCACCACCACGACGCCCGCCTTCTCCGCCTGCTGGACCGCGCGGAGCTGAGCCAGCCCCTCGCGGCCGAACCGGTCGCCGATCCCCAGCGAGAACTTCTCGATCTGCATCAAGCCTCTCTTTTCAGACGATGTAGGCAGACGACGCGGTGTCGCCCCCGCGTCCCGTCCAGTTGGTGTGGAAGAACTGTCCCCGCGGCTGATCGAGCCGCTCGTACTGGTGCGCGCCGAAGTAGTCGCGCTGCGCCTGCAGCAGGTTCGCCGGCAGCCGCCCGTTGCGGAACCCGTCGAAGTAGGTGAGCGCGGTCGCCGTGGCCGGGATCCAGATCCCGTTCTGCGCCGCCGTCGCCACCACCCGCCGCCAGCTCTCCTGCACCGCCTCGATCTTCTGGGTGAAGAACGGGGCCAGCAGCAGGTTTGACAGCTTCGGATCCTGGTCGTACGCCTCCTTGATCTTGCCGAGGAACTTCGACCGGATGATGCAGCCGCCCCGCCACATCAGCGCGATCCCGCCGTAGGAGAGGTCCCATTTATACTCGGCGGCCGCCGCTTGCATCATCTCGTAGCCCTGCGCGTAGGAGATGATCTTCGAGGCGTAGAGCGCGTGGCCGATGTCGGTGACGAACGCCTTGCGATCGCCGGTGAACTTGGGCGTCGGCCCGCGGAGGAGCTTGGAGGCCGCCACCCGCGCGTCCTTGCCCGCCGAGAGCGTCCGCGCGTAGACCGCCTCGCTGATCAGCGTCAGCGGGATCCCCAGATCCAGCGCGGTCACGCTGGTCCACTTCCCGGTCCCCTTCTGTCCGGCGGAGTCGAGGATCTTGTCGACCAGCGGCGTGCCGTCCTTGTCCTTGAACGCCAGGATGTCGCGCGTGATCTCGATGAGGTAGCTGTCGAGGTCGCCGCGGTTCCACTCGGCGAACACCTCGTGCATCTCGTCGGCCGACATGCCGAGGAGGTCCTTCATGATCTGGTACGACTCGCAGATGAGCTGCATGTCGCCGTACTCGATCCCGTTGTGGACCATCTTCACGAAGTGGCCCGCCCCGTCGTTGCCGACCCAGTCGCAGCAGGGGGTCCCGTCCTCGACCTTGGCCGCGATGGCCTGGAAGATCGGCTTCACCGCCGGCCAGGCCGCGGGTGAGCCGCCCGGCATGATCGACGGCCCCTTGAGCGCCCCCTCTTCACCGCCCGAGACGCCGGTGCCGATGTAGAGCAGGCCCTTGGCCTCCAGCGCCTTGGTGCGCCGGATGGTGTCGGGGAAGTGCGAGTTGCCGCCGTCGATGATGATGTCGCCCTTCGACAGGAGCGGCGTCAGGTGCTCGATGAACTCGTCGACGGCCGCGCCGGCCTTCACCATCAACATCACCTTGCGCGGCGCCTTCAGCGAGGCGACCAGCTCCTGCAGCGTGTGAGCGCCGATGATCTTCTTCCCCTTGGCCCGCCCGGCCATGAACTTGTCGACCTTGTCGACGGTCCGGTTGAAGACCGCCACGGTATAGCCGCGGCTCTCCATGTTGAGGATGAGGTTCTCGCCCATCACCGCCAACCCGACGAGCCCGATGTCCGCCTTTTCCATTTTCGTGTTTGTCCTTTTTCGATCCGTGGAAGTTCCTGGAGCTGTTCAGCGCTGAATTCGCGCCGAGCCCCCCTTGGCGAAGGCCCGGACCTGGTCCAGCGTGGCCATGGTCGTATCGCCTGGGAAGGTCGTGAGCAAGGCGCCATGTGCCCAACCCAAAGAAACCGCCTCCTGGGGGGCGGCGCCCGAGAGCAGCCCATAGATGAAACCGGCCGCGAAACCGTCGCCGCCGCCGACGCGATCGACCACGTCCAGCTCCGCGGTGGGGGCCTGGTGGGTCTTGCCGTCGAGCCAGGCGACGGCGCTCCAGCTGTGGCGGTTGGTCGAATGGACCTCGCGCAACGTGGTGGCCACCGCTTTGACGTGGGGGTGCTTGGCCAGGACCTTGTCGATCATTCCCCAAAAAGCGGAGGGATCGAGCTTGGACTTGGCCGCCACCTCGGGGCCCGCGATCCCCAGCCCCTTCTGCAGATCCTCCTCGTTGCCGACCAGCACGTCGACGTTCTGGACGATCTGCTCGACGACCTCGACGGCCACCTTCTGGCCGCCCCAGAGGTTCCAGAGCTTCTCGCGGAAGTTGAGATCGAAGCTGGTGACCGCCCCGGCCGCCTTGGCCGCCTTCATCCCCTCGGCGATGAGGGCGCCCGTCGTCTTGGAGAGCGCCGCGAAGATGCCGCCGCTGTGGAACCAGCGGACGCCGCCGCCGAAGATCGTCGCCCAGTCGAAGTCGCCCGGCTTGAGCTCGGCCGCCGCCTCGTTGGCGCGGTTGTAAAAGACGACTGGCGCGCGCATGCCGGCCCCGCGATCGCTGTAGACCGTCGCCATGTTGGGGCCGTTGACGCCGTTGTGCGCGAAGCGCTTGTAGAACGGCTTCACGCCCATGGCCCGGACCCGCTCGCCGATGAGATCGCCGATCGGGTAGTCGACCATCGCGCTGGCGAGGCCGGCCTTCATCCCGAAGCAGTCGGCCAGGTTGGCGGCCACGTTGAACTCGCCGCCGCTGACGTGGATGTCGCAGTGACTGGCCTTGCGAAAGGGGATGATGCCGGGATCGAGGCGGTGCACCAGCGCCCCGAGGCTGAGAAAATCGAGCGCCCCGTCGGGCCGGATCGCCAGCTTCCCGTGACTTCTTTCGCTCATGTCTGAACCCTCGTCGTGAACGGATCGTTTTTCAAACGGTAAAGCGTCTCCCCGGCCTTGGGGACGTAGAGCATCCCCTCGTCCTCGCGGTCTCTCCAGGCCGCCACGTCGATGGTCCGGTGATCTCGGTAGCCGAGGTTCACCGCGCGGCACTCGTCGGGACCGATCCCGGTCGCCAGCGTGACGGTGATGCGCGGCGTTTCGACGCCGTCTTCGTAGCGCCCGATCCCCTTGACGTGCGTTGCGTGCGCCAGCACGCCGCGCGGCACGCCGGGAAAGCGCCCCGGCTGCTTCAGGAAATAGTCGCGGACGTGGTAGCCGATCTGGCGAATCAGCGCGCCGTGCACGACCGAGATCTCGTGGATGTGGGGCGCGTAGATGACGATTTCGCCGCCGTCGGCGACCACTGGTTCGAGCTTGTAGGCACACTTTCCGCCCACCCAGAGCTCGTCGTACATCGCGGGCGCGCACGACAAGACGCTGTCGTAGGCGCGGTCTTTGTAGATGACGTGAATCTGGCTCGAGAGCTCGGCGGCCGCTGCCCAGGTCTCCTCAGGCACGCCGAGATAAAGCCCCGCCAGCGCGCTCCCCTCGACGACCAGGCTGGCGCACTTGCGCTCGACCGGGACCAGCGCCGCCGCCCGATCGACGACCGCGCGCACGGGCGTGTACTTGGTCCCGATGATCGACGGGTTGGTGATGAGCGCGCCCAGCCAGTGGAACATGTTCAGGAGCTCGGGTCCGCCGATCCCAGGGAAGAGGTACTTGTTGCCGCCCGAGAAACCGACCACCTCGTGCGGGAAGGTCGGCCCGATGATCAGCAGGAGGTCGTAGCCGAGCGCCAGCTTGTTGATGGTGACGTCGACGCGCTCGCGCATCAGCCCCCCCGAGATCTCGGCGACCTCGGCCTCGCTGATCGTCCCGATCGAAGCGAGCGCGTTCCGATCGCTCCAGGCGTGGTTGAAGATCTTCGTGCGCGCGTACTTCCCCGCCCGCTCGGCCGGCGTCAGGCCGAGACGCTGGTTGATCGCCTCCTCGCTCATCGGCGGGTGGGTCCCGAGCGCGATCAGGACGTCGAACGCCGTGGCGCCGGCCTCGGTCGTCAGCTCCTCCAGCACGCGGAACATCAGATCGATGGGCGCGGTTCGCGTGTGGTCGGGGACGATCGCCAGCACCCGCTTGCCTGCGAGGCCCCACCTGGCGATCTCCTCGCCGCAGAGCGCGCGCACGGCCGCTTCGTCGAGCTTGGTCCCCTTCGCGCCCCTTCCGGTCATGTGGTCAGACCCCGGCGTAGGCGGTGAAGCCACCGTCGACCGGGAGCACCACACCGGTGACGAAGCTGGCCGCCGGCGACAGCAGCCAGAGCAGCGCGCCCGTCAGATCCTCGGGCGTCCCGAAGCGCGCCATCGGCGTGTGCTCCAGGATCTTCTTGCCGCGCGCGGTGAGCGCGCCCGACTCCTTGTCGGTCAGCAGGAACCGATTTTGTTCGGTCAAAAAGAAGCCCGGCATGAGCGCGTTGACCCGGATGGTCGGCGAATACTCCTGCGCCAGGTGGATCGCCAGCCACTGCGTGAAGTTGCTGATCCCTGCCTTGCTGGCCGAGTAGGCGGCGATGCGCGTGAGCGGCCGCGAGGCGTTCACCGACGACACGTTGAGGATCACCCCCTCCTTGCGCTCCGCCATCGGCCGCGCAAAGACCTGCGAAGGCAGGATGGTCCCCAGCAGGTTCAAATTGGTGACGGCCTGCCAGGCGGCGAGGGGGACGTCGAAGAAGCGCGCGTCGGGCGTGGTGGTGGCCCGCGGGTCGTTGCCGCCCGCGCCGTTGATGAGGAAGTCGATCTTCCCGCGCTCACCCAGCACGCGCCGGCAGGCCTCGTCGAGCGCCGGCCGATCGAGCACGTCCGCGGCCAGCGCCAGGTGCTTGCCCGGCGACTTGGAAGGCGATTTTGAGAAACTGGCGATCACCTGCTCGGCGCGCGCCACGTTCCGCCCCAGCAGCACGACGTCTGCCCCGCAACTGGCCAGCGCCCGTGCCATCTCGGCCCCCAAGACGCCGGTCCCTCCGGTGAGAACGGCCGTCCGACCGGTGAAGTCGTACAGCATGGTCAGCGCGCCCCCGCGCGGGTCATCGATAACTGTTGGATCATAGAGCGAGCGGCGCCGCTGCGCCAAGTACGGTCACGCGTCGGTCAAGAGGTGATCCCTCGACCTACCTGCACCTTGGAAGTGGCCGCACGCCCTCGCGAAGGCTCACGCCGGCGCCTGTCCCCCAAAAGTTGAATATTGGTAAACTCTCTTCATGAACGACCAAGAGCTGGCGTCGCGGGGTGAACGGCTGGCGGCCTACCTGATCGAGGTCGCGCTGGCACTGCCGTTCGGCCTGGTGAGCGGCGTGCTCGGGTATCGGCTGGGGTTCGCCCAAGCGCGCCAGCTCCCGATCGCTCCCTCGCTCCTCTTCGCCCTCGCGCTCAGCGCAGTCTGTCTGACGACGCTCATGGTCGTCCAGATGTACTGGCTGGCGACTCGGGGCCAGACGCTCGGGAAGCGCTGGATGAAGATCCGGATCGTTCGGCTCGACGGCACCCCCGCAGGCTTCGTCCGCGCCGTGCTGTGGCGCGGATTCCTCAACGGGGGCGTCTACCTGACGCTCGTCTTGCTCGCTGGTCCCTGGCTCGGGTACCCCTATCTGCTCGCCGATATGCTGTTCATCTTCGGCGCTCGGAAAAGCTGCATCCACGACATGATCGCGGGGACCAAGGTCGTCCGCGTGACCGACGGAGACCCGAGCCCGGTCGTCGCGCCGCCCGCCGTGGGGTAGCCGAGCCGCTCATCGTCGCGCCACATCGACGCGACCGACGAGCCGTCGGCGGTCAGGCGTCGATGCCGGCGTCGGCGTGGCCGCCGGCGCCACCGCCGGCGTGACCGGCGCCCCCTCCGACGCCGGCCGCGCCGCCCCCCGCCCCTCCAGCCGCTCCGCCGCTCGCACCGCTTCCAGCACCGCCGCCCACGCCCGAGCCGGCCTTGCCACCGGCCGCCCCGCCGCCGCCACCAGCTTTTCCGCTCGAACCCGCACCACCGTCGGCCGCCGGGAGGCTCTGCGAGCTCCCGCAGCTCGCCGCGCCGGTCGCCGCCAAGGTCAAAGCCAAGATTGCCGCTGCTGCTGTCCGTTTCATGGGTCTCCTCGTTGGGTTCATGGCATCAGGCGCGCACACGAATGCGCGCTTCGATCAGCTTCTTCCCGGCCAGGGTGCCGAGCGCCAGGATGGTCAGGATCGACGCGACGGCGAACGCGCCCGAGAGGTTGTATTCGTTGTAGAGAATCTCGACCTGCAGCGGGACGGTGTTGGTCTGACCGCGGATGTGCCCCGAGACGACCGACACCGCGCCGAACTCCCCCATCGCGCGGGCGTTGCAGAGGATGACCCCGTAGAGGATCCCCCAGCGGACCTTGGGCAGGGTGACCCGCAGCAGGATCTGCCAGCCGCTGGCCCCCAGCGTGAGCGCCTGCTCCTCCTCGTCGTTGCCGAGGTCCTGCATGATGGGGAGGATCTCCCGGGCCACGAACGGGAAGGTGATGAACGTCGTCGCCAGGACGATCCCCGGCACCGCGAAGATGATGTGCAGGTCGTGCCGTTCGAAGAACGGTCCGAGCGCGCCGCGCGCGCCCATCAGCAGCACGAAGATCAAACCCGCGATGACTGGCGACACGCTGAACGGCAGATCGATCAACGTGAGCAACGTGCCCTTGAAGGGAAAGCGATACTTGGCGATGAGCCACGAGGCCGCGATGCCGAACACCAGGTTGACCGGCACCGAGATGGCGGCGGTGAGCAGCGTCAGCTTGACCGCCGACAGCGTCTCGGGATCGCGGATCGCCTCCAGATAGGCCGCCGACCCCTTGCGAAACGCCTCGACGAACACCGTGGCGATGGGGAGCCCGACGAAGAGGACGAGGAAGCCGAGCGCGATCGCCAGCAGCGACCAGCGGAGCCAGCGTGGGTCCTTCATCGCGAGCCCCTTCCGATCCGCCCCACCCGTCCGATGCGGGCCTGCAGGACGTTGATGGCGAAGAGCGCGACGAACGACGCCAGCAGCATCACCAGCGCGATCGCCGTCGCTCCGGCGTAGTCGAACTGCTCCAGCTTGGTGACGATCAGGAGCGGCGCGATCTCCGTCCTCCCCGGCATGTTCCCGGAGATGAAGACGACGGAGCCGTACTCGCCGACGGCGCGCGCGAACGCCAGCGCGAACCCGGTCAGCGCCGCCGGCAGCACCGCCGGGACGATCACCTTGCGCAGCGTGTAGAGGCGCGAGGCCCCCAGCGTCGCCGCGACCTCTTCCATGTGGAGGTCGAGATCCATCAGCACCGGTTGCACGGTCCGCACCACGAACGGCAGCCCGACGAACACCATCGCCACGGCGACTCCGGCCGGCGCGAACGCGACCTTGATCCCGTGGGGCTCGAGAAAACGCCCCAGCCACCCCTGCTCGACGTACAGCGTGGTGAGCGCGATGCCCGCCACCGCCGTCGGCAACGCGAACGGCAGATCGATCGCCGCGTCGACGAGGGCCCGCCCCGGAAATTCATAGCGGGTCAGCACCCAGGCGAGGAGCACCCCGAACACCACGTTCACCAGGCCCGCCACCAGCGCCGCGCCGAAGCTGAGGCGATACGCCGCCAGAGCTCGCGGCGACAGCACCGCGCGCGCCAGCGACGCCCCGTCGAGCGAGGCGGTCTTCCAGACCAGCCCCGACAGCGGAATCAGCACCACCAGCGACAGGAACGTGAGCGTCACGCCCAGTGACAGCCCGAAGCCCGGCAGGCTCCCCCGCGACGGCGCTCTGCGGTCCGCGCCGACGGAGCGAGAGCGGACCGGACCGAGGCCGTTTTGCGGGGGGGTGGGGACGCTCTCGGGCGCCCCCAGGACGAGGCCGGTCATCATGACCCCGGCTGGTAGATCTGGTCGAACGTGCCGCCGTCGGCGAAGTGGGTGGCCTGCGCCTTCTGCCACCCGCCGAACAGCTGGTCGATGGTGAAGAGCTTGATCTTCGGGAACGCGCCGGCGTGCTTGGCGGCGACCGCGGCGCTGCGCGGCCGGTAGTGATTCTTGACCGCCAGCTCCTGCCCCTCGTCGCTGTAGAGGAACTTGAGGTAGGCCTCGGCGACCGCGCGCGTGCCGTGCTTGTCGACGTTCTTGTCGACGACGGCGACCGACGGCTCGGCGAGGATGCTCACGGTCGGGTTCACGATCTGGAACTTGTCCTTGCCGAGCTCGTTGACCAGCAGGTAGGCCTCGTTCTCCCAGGAGACCAGCACGTCACCGATGCCGCGCTGGCCGAAGGTGGTCGTCGAGCCGCGCGCGCCCGAGTCGAGCACCGGGATGTTCTTGTAGAGCTTGCGCACGAACTCGCGCGCCGACGCCTCTCCGCCGCCCGGCTTTTGCAGCGCGTAGCCCCAGGCCGCGAGGTAGGCCCAGCGCGCGCCGCCCGAGGTCTTCGGGTTCGGCGCCACCACCACGGTGCCCGGCTTGGTCAGATCGTCCCAGTCGCGGATCGCCTTGGGGTTCCCCTTGCGCACGACGAACACGATCGTCGAGGTGTAGGGCGCGCTGTTGTCGGGCAGCCGCTTCTGCCAGTCCTTGGCGATGCGCCCCGACTGCGAGGCGATGGCGTCGACGTCGTAGGCCAGCCCCAGGGTCACCACGTCGGCGTCGAGGCCGTCGATCACCGAGCGGGCCTGCTTGCCGGAGCCGCCGTGCGACTGGCTGATGTTCACCGCCTGGCCGGTCTTCTGCTGCCACTGCTTCCCGAACGCCGCGTTGACGTCCTGGTAGAGCTCGCGCGTCGGATCGTACGAGACGTTGAGCAGCTTCACCGTGCCATCCGCCCCTGCCGCGCGCGCCGGCGCCGTTCGCGTCGCCAGCACCGCCGCCGTCACCCCAAGACCCACCAGACCAATCGCAATTGCCCGTTTCATTTGCATCGCCTCCATTGAAGTTGCTTCGTTAGAACGCCAGCTGAAAACGCGCGATCCCGACCTTCTCGGTGGTCCGGTTGCCGCTGGACTTGGCGCCGCCCTGGAACCGCGTCTCCGTGAAATCGCCGCTGAGCCTGAGGTTGCGGCTCAACTGCCAGTTGAGCGCGATGCCCCCGGCGCGCGCGCGATTGACCGACTTGGCCGGATCGGCGGCGACCGGGAAGGCCGCGTGATCGACGTCGAGCCAGTTGTAGGTCAGGCCGATTTCCAGCGCGCCGTAGCCGCCGTTGGCGAGATCGAGCGACCTGTGCGGCTTCACCCCTTCGTAGGTCTCGTCGCCGCCGATCACGAACGCCGCCACGATGTTGCCCGCCGAGTTGTTGACCGCACCGGAGCCGGCCGCGTTCGCCAGCTGCTGGTACTCGTGCACCCACTCGGCGAGCAGGCCGAACGGCCCGAAGTAGTAATAGAGCTGCGGGTTGACCCGGGTGTGACGCCCCGAGGCGAACACCGTCGTCGCGGTCGTCGTCGTCAGGTAGCTGAAGATGGTGTTCTGGCCGAACGACTTGAAGGCGCCCACCCAGGTGTTGGTCGCCGACCCCTGCTCGATGCCGGTGCTGGCGGCCACGCCGACGCCCAGCCTCCCGAAGGGATGCAGCGACGGGGGTGTTGAACGGCTGGAAGAAGAGACGTCCCACGAACGTCTTCGACTTGTTGCTGTCGATGTCGTTGATCCCGTTGTCGGGGTTGCCGTTGACGTAACCGGCCTCGTAACGGACGATCCCGCCGGCGATGTCGCCCCAAAATTCGAGGCCCACCTCGCGCTGCGATGACAGGTTCTGCGTGAGCCCACGCTCGACGAAGGTGACGTCCTGGTCCGCCTGCAGACGCTCGAGCCCGACCGGACCCTTGAACTTCCCGACGCGCAGCCGCAGCCAGGGGAACGGGTGGGTGTCGAGGTAGCCGTCGATGAGGACGATCGTGTTGTTCCCGAAGTCGGGCGCAATGTAGAAGTCGGTCAGCCCGAGGACCGTGCCCGCGATGATGGGACGGACCCGCCGGTTGATGAAGGTGTCCTCGGTGGTCTGCAGCGCGGCGTCGTCGAACGCGCGCCGGCCGTCGACCTGCAAGAGCCCCTTGAACCGGATCTGGTACTGGCGATCCGCACTGGTGATGGCGAACCCACCCTCGTCGGTCTGGATGGTCGTGGTCGATCGCGGTGAGGTCGCTGCCGCTTTGGCCGCCGCCAGGTTGATCTCCAGCAGCTTGGTGCGCTGCTCGAGCGCATCGATCCGACCCTGGACCGCTGGATCCGGCGCGGGCGTCGGTGCGGGGGCTGCCGGAACCGGGACGGCGTCGGCCGGGGTGGCGACGGCGGGGGAGGCGGTGGCGCCTCCGGCGCGTTCTGCGCCTGCGCCCGCCCCGATACCAGTCCCGCCGCAATTACCATAGCTACTCTACCGATTTTATAGACTGATGCTCGTGCGAAGGGGCTCATTCTGTCCTCTCGGTTGGTGGGGGGTCAGCTCAGATGCTGTAGGTCAGCGGGGTGCCGGGTGAAAGTCTTGCGCGCGCAATCTGCGTCTGAACGTCGGCGAGCGTGGTGCCGTCGAGAATCGCCGCGATCGCGTCGCGGACCTTCTTCATGACCTGGCGGGTCCCGCAGGTCGTCTCGTCGACGCACTCTTCGCAGCGCACGAAGGCGCGCTCGCTGACGCAGGGGATCGGCGCCAGTGGGCCGTCGATGACGCGAATCACTTGGCCCATCGTGATCTGTTCGGGCGGACGGGCCAGCGAATAGCCGCCCCCCTTCCCCTTCTTGCTCTTGAGGATGCCGGCGTTCTTCAGCTCGAGGAGGATCGTCTCCAGGAACTTGTGCGGAATCTTCTCGCGCTCGGCGAGGTCCGCGATCAGAACGGGTCCGCGCGCCTCTTCGGCCGAAAGCGCATAGAGCGCCCTCAACGCGTAGCGAGCTTTGCGGGACAGATTAGTCATCCTATCTGGTGTATCGACTATCAAACCGGTTGAGGTGTCGTCAAGGGAGAAATTCCTCTTCCTGCGGGAGAATCTCCCCCGGCCGGAAACCGCCACCGAAGATAACCCACTGATGTTACTAACTTTCTCTGGTGGCACGGCGGCTGCTTTTGTTGCGCGCGGAGGCACCGTCATGAACATCGACCGCACCCGGATCTTCTTCTTCTCTTCTGTCGCGCTCGCCGCGCTCGCACCCGCCTGCGCGCTCCATCCGCCCGTTCAAAACAGCGGCGCAGCGGTGGATTCGAGCGGCGTCGAGGTCTCCGTCATCGGCCAGAGCTGCACCGAGACCGTCGAGACGGAGCTCCCGGGCGTCAACCTCGTCGACGCCATGGTCGAGGTGCAGGTGCGCAACGCCGCCCCGCCTCCGCTGGTCGTCCACCGCGACGCCTTCCGCCTGCGCGGCGCCGATGGAAGAGCGATTCCCACCACGACCTGGAAGGCCAGCGATCCGCTGTCGATCGAGGCGGGCCAGGAAGGGACGTTCACGCTTCGGTTCCAGAGCCGCGGCGGTCTCTCCTGCACGAAGGCGATGCAGCTCGAGGCCTCGGCCGGCATCACGAAGGGCGCGGAGCCCGTGCGGATCGGCGCCGTCAGCTTCGTTCCGTCGCACGCCTGAGAGGCGACGACGGAACGAAGACCCAGCGCCAGGCTCAGCGCCCGGACGAGCGGCGCGCTGAGACGCGCCGCCGTCGGACGACCGCCAAGGAGACGAACAGGACCAGCAGCAGCGCGCCGAGGCTCATCGCGGTCGGGCGCGCGGCGGCCACATCGCAGCCGCCGTTGTGCAGGCCGCTGTTCGAGTTGCCGCCGTTGGTCTGCCCGCCGACGGCGCCGGGGATTCCGTTCGGGCAGATCGGGGGCGCCGCGCCCGTTCCGGTGGACCCACCGGAGCCTGAGCCGCCCGCGCTGCCGGCGCCTTGGAGCTGGGCGCCGATCCTGTTCACGATCGCCGTGAATGCGTTCGCATAGCTGCCGTCGCAAATCGAGGCCGTGACGCCGTTGGCGCCGAACGCCCCGACCCACTGGGAGATCCGGACGGCCGGATCTCCGAAGCTGCCGTCCATCGTCGTCTGCCCCGTCGGGTTGACGTCGTCGGTGCCCGCCGGACCGCAGGAGTGCTCGACCTCGGGCCACAGCTCGCCTGGCAGGGTGTCCTCGCCTCCCGCCGCCGGAACCCAGGCGACGGTGTAGGGCGTCGGAGGCGCGACGATGGCCCCGACGACGATCTGATTGTCCGGATCGGCCTTGAGCGCCTTGATGCCGTTCACGAACTCGTGGACGGAGCTGATCACATTGGTGTCGCTGTCGTCGGATTCGCAGTCCGTCAGGTCGAGCGTCGGTCCCGCGGGGGTACTCTGCGCGTCGGCCGGTGGTTTGAGCGGGGGCGCGGTGACACAGGTCTGACCGGCCGCAGCGGGGTTGACGCAGAGGTGACCGTACTCGTTGCAGCGGTAGTTGGCGATCGGCCCCAGCGGGTTGCTGATGTTCTGCAGGTAGCCATTGAGGGAATAGAGCGGTGTGGTCACCGGCCCCGAACAATCGTCCTCGTTGCTCAGGACGATGATGGCCAGCTGAGCGTCGGGGCGCAGGAAGCCGGCGTTCGACGCGGGTGCCGGAGAGCCGTCCGCGCCGAGCGCCCGCGAGATGGAGGCCAGCTGATGCTCGAAGCCGCAGCCCGTGTCGCCGAGGGCGGTCATGCAATACAGCAGCGTGGAGAGGTCGCCAGTGTAGTTGGCGACGCCGTCGACGTTGGAGATGTACGTCGCGCCGCTGTTCAGGCTGGCGCCGGCGCAACCGGGAGCACCAGCGTCGTTCCCACCCGGGGCCCCACCTGCGGCGCCACCATCCGGACCGAGTTGCTGGGCGGGAGAGAGGGCGATCGTCGTTCCGATCCGAAACTGCCCGTCATCGCCGACGCTCGAACACAGGATGGACGTCGTCGAGTCGCCCGGCGCCCCCATGTCCGACGAAACGACCGCCATGTGAATGTTGGGCAGCCCTGACGGGAGGTTCTGGAGCGCGGTGATGAACCCCGGGATCTGAGAGGCCAGCTTCTGCTGCATGACGGTCATCGACGAGGAGTTGTCGATCATGAACAGGACGTCGAGATTACCCGGGCTCGTCCCCGTGGCTGCGGCGGTCACGGCGGCGGTCGTCGACTCGACAGGCGAATCGACCTTCGCCTGGCCACACGACGCGGCGACCAACCCGAGAACAGCTGCGAGCCTGGTGTACGTGCTCGACGACGTCGGAGCAGATCTCGATGAGAAGGGCATGAGGTCTCCTTGGGGGCGAGCCCGATCTCGGGTCGCTCAGCCAGTTAGTCCCTGGTCGCTCGGCTTTCCGGTCAACTTTCGGCGCCGGGTGCTGGCGCCGCGCGTCGAGGCGCGGCGCCGCCAGGCCCCGAGCAGAAACAGCACGGCCGGCAGCAGGCCCGAGGCGCCCGAGCTGGAGGCGCCGACATCGCACCCCCCGTCCCTGAGCCCGCTCGTGCGCCTCTGGCCGCCGACGCCAGTTTGCGTGGAGCCGTCCCCTTCGGGGCTCCCTGATGTGCCTCCTGCGCCGGTCGCGCCCGCGTCCGCGAGCGTCGCGCCCGCGCCACCCCCACCGGAACCGCCCCCACCGGAGGTGCTCGGAGAGCCGCTTCCTATGTGGAGGTGATCGCCGAGCCTCGCGGCCAGGCCGACGAGCACGCTCGCGTAGTTGGGGCTGGGATCGCAGATCGACGTGAAGACGCCGTTGTCGCCGAACGCCTTCACCAGCTGGGTGATACGGACGGCCGGATCGCCATAGCTGCCGTCCCCCGCTCCGCACGAGTGCTCGATCTGCGGCCAGAGCTCACCCTGCCTCAGGTTCTGCCCGCCCACCGGGGGGACCCAGTCGATCGTGTAGGGGGATGCCGGCGCGACGATCGCGCCGACGAAGATCTGGTCGTCGGGATCGGTCTTGAGCGCCTTGATGCCGCTCACAAGAGCGCTCACCGGCGTCAAGAGCCCGTCCGTGTCGAGCGATTCGCAGTCGGTCAAGGTCAGGGTCGGCGCGGTCGGCGTCCCCTGCGCGTCGGTCGGCGCCGTCTCCGGCGGTTGGATCATCCTCTGTGGATCACCGGACGGGTCGATACAAAAGTGGCCGAACTCGTTGCACCGATACCTGGTCAATGGGCCGTACGCGTTGGTCAGGTTGTTCTGCCCGTTGTTGATCGAATAGAGGTAGGTGGTCGCGGGGGCCGAACAATCGTCCGCGTTGCTGAGGATGATGATGGCCAGAGCGGCGCCCGGACGGAGAAAGCCCGCGTTCCGCGCCGGGGCCGGGGCGCCGTCGGCGCCGAGAGCGCGCGCGATGGAGCCGAGCTGGTGTCCGAAGCCGCAGCCCGTGTCGCCGAGCGGTGTGATGCAAGCGAGAACATCCGCCAGATTGCCCGTGTAGTTGGCGATCCCGCCGACGTTGGAGACGTACGTTTCGCCGGCGGCGAGCGTCGAGCTCGTGCAGCTGGGCGAAAGCCGAAAGAGCCCCTGGTCGCCGGAGGTCGTGCAGGTGACGGAGGTCGAGTCTCCCGGCGCTCCCAGATCCGACGAGACCACCGCGATGTGAATGTTGGGGAGCCCGTGGGGAAGGTTCTCGAGCGCCCCGACAAAAGACGGGATCTGCGTCGCCAGCTTCGCCTGCATCGACGTCATCCCCGACGAGTCGTCGATCATGAACAGCACATCGAGGTCGCCCGGGCTCGCGCTGGCGGTGGCAGCGGCGATCTGGAGGGCCCTCGTCTCACCGGTCGCGTCGCGCTCGGGCGAGGCACATGATGCCGCCATCGCCAGGCCGAGGCTCAGGGCGAAGGCGGGGGACTTCGCGCGAGCAAGGACGCCTCTGCGTCGTGATCTCATGCCCGTTAGTTCGGGGCCCCCCGTCATTTCAGGTCATATTTCGACACCTCGGTCCGGGGAAATCCATGAAATCCGTCTGTGGCTGCGCGGTGCTAGCCGCGGGCTGAGCCCCGGCGGCCTCGGCCCCGCATCGCGGCCAGGCCCAGCGCGAGGCCGAACAGCGTCGCCCAAGACCCGCCCGTGGCATCGGCCGCGGTGGCGCAGGCGCAGCCGCTCGCTCCGGTCTCGCCGCTGCCGCCTGTTGCGCTCCCTCCGGCGCCGGTTGCGGTGGTGCCACCGGTGCCGTTCGCTCCACCCGTGCCGGTCCCCGTTGCTCCCCCGCTCGCGCTCGCCCCGCCTGCGCCCGTCGTGGCGCCGCCGGTCCCCGTGGTGGTGGTACCGCCCGTCCCGGTGGTGCTGCCGCCGGTGCCGGGAGTGGTGCCGCCCGTCCCGGTGACGCTGCCGCCGGTGCCGGTGCCGCCGGTCGAACCGCCGGTGCCCTTCGTTCCGCCCACGCCCGTCGTCGTACCGCCGGTGCCGGTCGTGCCGCCGGTGCCGGTCGTGCCGCCGGTGCCGGTCGTGCCACCGGCGCCGCTGGCGCCGCCGACCGAGCTGCCGCATCCGGTTCCGATCAGGACCGCGCTGGTGGCGGCCGTCCCGACGGAGAGGGAGATGACGGTCGGTTTGCCGCTGGTCGCGGTCACCGAGGCCGCGCTGGTGCCGCCGACAGAGACCGCGTAGCTCCCGGCCGCGAGGCCGACCACGGTCAGCGTCGTCGTGTGCGCGTCACCGGTCTGATTCTGCAGGGTGAACCCGAGGTAGTTGTTCGCCGCGCTGACCGTGGCCCCCGTGTAGCGATCCCGGTTCAGGCTGAACGACAGCTTTTGCGAGATCATGTTGAGCCGCTTGAACACGCCGTCGGTCGGGGTGACCGACGTGCAGCTGCTGGCGCTGGAGACGTTGCAGCCGTAGCCGGTCAACCCGAAGACGGGGTCGTTGGACACGTCGGCGCTCAGGATCCGCAGCGCACCGAAGAGGCCAAGATCCGCCTCGCCGCTCATCTGCCGCCAGTCGTTGTGCAGGTTGCTGTTCGCGGGATCGAAGCTGTTGACGTAGACGCTCCCCTTCATTCCCTGGTACGTCCAGCTCACCGTCCCCAGATTGGCGGGATCGCTGTCGATCTGACCGGAGTTGATGGCGTTGATGTTGGCGATCTTGGCGGCGTACGACAGCCGCTCGTCGAGCTCGGGCGTGGTCGACTGCGTGCGGACGAAGTCGTCCATGCACGAGCCGGCCAGCGCGGCGGTGTACTGGAACTGCCACCAGTTCTCGCCGTTGTTGGTGACGGGGTCGGAATAGTAGTACCAGACCGGCTCCTGCCCGCGGCAGGCGCGCGTCTTGGCGTTGACCTTGGAGAGCACCGAGCTGTTGTTGTTCTGCTTGGCCGCCATGTAGACGGCCTCCTCGCCGGTGTTGTCGTAGGTGTACTCCGAGCCGTAGGGATACTTGCTGGCCGAGAAGGCGCTGTAGAGCGAGTTGATCGAGCTGGTCACGAACGCCGCCTCGGTGGTGTGACCGCCGGCGGTCAACGCCGCCGCGATGTCGGGGAGCGTCTGCTCACCCATGTATCCGGTGCCGGTGCTCCCGTGCCCCGAGTAGAGGGTGTGGATGATGTTGTAGGCGCGCAAGAGGTAGGTGTCGGCCGACTGCTGATAGGTGACCAGCTTGGGGTACTGGCTGGCGATCTTGTACATCGAGAAGAACGTGTTGAACGCATGCGGGTAGGCGTAGGCGCGGTCGTAGTAGCAGCCCATGATGTTGCTGGCGCTGGTCCCGACGGGGCACCACCAGTCCTGCACGATGTACGAGCTGGGATCGATCGCCCGCCCCCAGACCGCGGCGAGGTAGGTGTCGAGCGCGGTCACCTCGGAGGCGACCGGCGTCTGCGCGTTCTTCTCGGCCAGGAACTGGCCGTGGGTCCAGCCCCAGTCGTCCCCCCAGCCGCTGCCCCCCTCGGCGCCCCGCTTGGCCTTGCTGTCCATCATCCAGTCGTCGAAGAGCCCCTTCATGTCGCCGCTCGTCCACTGCTGATTGGCGACCATGAACGTGGCGTGGCGCTGCAGCGCCGTATCGATCGGCTCGATGACGTAGAACTGCAGCGTCGTCGTCAGGCCCGTGCCGTAGCTGACCGTGACGTTGTTCTGCCCGAGCTGGCTGAAGCTCAGTTGATAGATCTTGTGGTCGGTCGCCACGGTGCCGAGCGAGGTGATGGTCGTCTTCGAGGCGAACTGCGGGGTCAGCGAGGTGATCGTCTGCGAGGTGTGCAGGTCGATCTTCGCCGCCTGGTTGGTGGGGACGATCATGCTGGGGACGACGCTGACGTCGATCATCCCCTCGCTGTAGAGGCGGTTCTGCACGTCGGTGTGGCTGGCGACGTTGAAGAACTTGAAGCCGTAGGTCTGGCTGGCGCCCGGCGCCAGCGTGAGGCTGGTGTTGGGCAGATAGCCGCGGTTGGTGCTCTTGATGACGTTGGAGTGGATGTAGAAGACGTCGAGCCCGTTGGTCCACTTGGGCGTCCCGCCGTTCGCCACCCAGGCGCTGCCCGCGTGCTCCTTGGACACCCAGTTGTCCATATACTCGAAGCCGGCGCCGGTCGATTGATCGGGCGTCATCAGGATGAAGGGGCCGACGCCGCTCGGACGCTCGACGGTGATGTAGGAGTCGTTGTTGCCGGTGAACGAGTGGTAGATGGTGCGCGTCTCGTAGATGACGTCGTTGGCCTGGTTCCAGTACTCGTTGAACGGCAGCGGCAGCCCGAAGTCGCCCATCTCCATCGTCTGCGTGCTGGTGTTGGTGACCGTGATCTGCCAGGAGAGGTAGTCGTTCACCAGCGCGTAGGTCTCGACGAGCTTGAAGTTCTTGACCCCTTTTGCGTTGGCCGAGCTCTGATAGGTGACCGTGACCGAGTTGGTGCCGCTGGTGATGGCGCGGACGTCGGCCGACTGGTTGGTGAGCGCCTGCGTCCAGGCCCCCGTCCCGAGGCGGTAGTTGAACATCAGCTCGCCGACCCATTCGTGGTCGGTGGTGTTCTGCCCGGGGGCGTTGGTCGCGTTCAGGACGTAGTTGGTCGGGAAGGCGTCGCCGGTCAGCTGCAGCGACGAGATCTCGCCGTTGGTCCCGATCTGCGCCTTGAAGTAGCTGTTCGAGAGCGTCTGCGCTTCCGCCCCGGTCGCGAACGCCAGCAGCGACGCCGCCACGACGGCGGCGGGCAGGTTCCTCGTCGCACGCGTCGGTGCACTCTTTTTCGAATGATTGGCCATGCGGGGGTGAAGTGACGCCATCTCGCGCGCACGGCTCGCCAGATCGGCCCGCGGCAGGCGAACGGGAGGCGGGCGGCAAGCCACGACCTCGGGCTGATTTTTTTGAGCCGTTCGGCCCTCGGCCGGTCACCTTTGACGGACGCAGCGGGTCACGCCGGCGGGGGCCGTTCGAAGAGCCGGATCGCGGCCTGGTCGTCGGGGCGGGTCCTGTCGAAGGCCGACCGCGCCAGGGACATCGTCAGGTCGGTCTCTTCGTCGATGAGCTCGCGCGCCTCGGGGCTGTCGTCGGGTTGATAGCCGAGCTTCTCGAACAGCCGGCGCGACGCGGCGTTGGCCGGGATCACCGAGATGTAGATCCGCTCGAGGCCGAGCACGTCGTAACCGAACCGGTGCAGCATCAGCGCGAAGCGGGTGCCGAGGCCGCGCCCCTGGCTGGCCCGCCCGCCGATCATGATGGCGAACTCGCCGGTGGATCCCGCGATGTTGCGGAAGTCGGCGTCTCCCATGAGCGCGCCATCCATATAAAGGAGGAAGGGGCGCCCCCCTTCGATCCGCAGCTCGTCGTAGTAGGCGACCACGTCGGCCGCGGTGTGCGGTTCGCTGTCGTGCCCCATCATCACGCGGTTGTGGCTGTCGTTGTAGGAGGCGGCCAGCTCGGGTGCCGCGCGCCGGAGCTCGTCGCCGGTCGGTTCGAACGCCGTCAGCGTCTCGCTCCCCTGTTCCCACTCCACCGCCCAGAGGCGCGCCTTGTCCATGGGGACCTAGAGTATTCGATCGAAGGCGGGATATCCTTCCACCGTGACTCCCTGGGAGCAGTTGGAGGCGGAGGCGCGGGACGCATTCGCCGGCGAGGGGCGGTTTCCGCTGCCCGCCTACTCGGACTACATGCCCTCGCCCTACGTGGTGTTGAAGCCGTACGCCGCGCGGCGCGCGGCCGGCGCTTGCACGATCAGCGCCAGCGATGACGCCGCAATGGACGTCACCGAGCACGAGCAGGCCCACCAGCTCACGCCCGGTCTGGCCAAGATCGCCGGGCACCTCCTGACCGAGCTCGATCGGTTGGTGCGTGGAACGCCGCATGAATTCTCGCGGACATTGCTGGACGACAACCCCGCCTGGCCGAGCGCGCTGGGGGACTCTGCGCCGGCGCGCCGCGCGGCGGGCGAGCCCATCGTCATCGCGCTCGCGCTCTGTCTGTCGCGCACGGAGGACGACAAGGGGAACACCCGCTGGACGCTGTTCGGCGTCAGCCACGACGGTCCGGGCGCGGCGTTCTGGCGCAGCTTCGCCGACGACGATCGGGCGCGCTTCGCCCGCTTCGTCGCCTGGACCCATCAGGGGACGCCGGGAGCCGACGCGCCTCTCGATGGCGTGCGGATCGTCGCCGACGCCGCCGAGCTTCCGGCGTTCGCGCGTGCGCTCCGCCTCGAGGAGACCGGCCCGCTCGACGGCATCGACACCGTGGTGACGTTTCGTCCGTTCGCGACGCTGCCGGCGCCGGTTCGGGAGAAGTATCTCGCCGGAGATCTGCGGCTCGTGCCGCACCCCGCCGGCCTGGTCTTCTTCGAGCACGCCGGCTACCGCAAGCTCTCGCAGGCGCTGCCGCGCGCGACGCAGATTCCGCTGCTGCATCTCTTCTCGCACCTCGCCGACAGCGCCCAGCTCCGGATCCCTCAGTCGGGGTGGCTCGACGAGCTCGACGACCTGAAGGCGAAGCACACGCACCACACCATGGTCCGCAAGGTCACCCGCTCGCATCGCTGGCAGCGGATCGCCCGCGATCAGAGCCCCAAGGAGGCGACGAAGTTCGAGGACCAGGTCTCGATCGCGCTCTTCTCCACCGATCCCGACGATCTGGGCCTCTACGGCAAGCCGATGGCGCGCAACGCGCAGATCTGGAACGAGGACTACGCGCTGATCCTCGACGGGCCGCGCGCCACGCCGCTGGAGATCGCGCGCGCCTCGGCCACCGTGCGGGGCGGCGGGCGCTCCGGCTACCGGTTCTATTACCCGCCGATGCGGGCGGGCGAGCGGGAGATCTTCTGGCACCTGCCGCTGGTGGCGCGGTTGGGGACGGGAAGCACCGCCGCCGAGACCTGGGACGGTCCGCAGCTTCTCGGCTACGCCCAGGCCGAGGCGCCGGCCGCCTACCCCGATCGCCCGCCGATCCCCCTCGTTCCGAGGCTCCTCCGCCGGCCTGGCTACCTGGAGGCGGCCGAGATGGTCGGCACCGAGCCGGGGCGCGCGCGCTTCGCCACCACCCACAACGTTCAGAACCTGCTCGCGTTTCGCGAGCTGCTCGGCGACGCGCTCCCCCCTTCGTTCGCGCGCGCGCTGGTTCACGCCCCCAAGCACGAATCGCTGGACGCCTGGCTGGACGCCGTGGCCAAGGTGGGCGGCGGCGGCGGCGATGGCAAAGGGAAACCGGGGGCCAGCTGCGCCGCGCTCCTCGCGCGCGTCGTCGGAACCGATGGCGCCGGCGCCCAGGCGGACGTCGAGCTCGACGCCGGTCTTACTTTCGACGGCACGCACACCCGGGCGTTCGAGGAGAAGCTCTGGAAGACGATCGCTGGGCTCGCCGAGGGCGACTTCCGGATGAAGGACACCGCCGACAGCGTCACCGTCAACAAGGGAAAAACCGGTGGGCCCGCCGCCAAGGCCGCGCGGCTCGAGCTGGCGCAGCGCCGCGATCTCGAGCGCCTGGGCGATCACCTGCACGAGCGCTACCGGGAACTCATCGAGGCGCATCAGATGACCGGTCGGGCCCAGGTGGTCGATCAGTCGTTTCGCTGGGAGACCGCCTTCCCGTTTCGCTGGTCGGAGGGGTGGAGCCGGAACCAGTCGCACGAGGCGCACGAGCGCAACATCGTCCTCATGATCCCGGGCCGGAACCGCGGCGAGGCGGTGATCATGGCCGACCACTACGACACCGCGTACATGGAGGACGTGTACGAGAGCGACCGCGGCGGCGACGGGCTGCGCGCGGCGGCGGCCGGCGCCGACGACAACCACTCGGCGACGACGGCCCTCCTGCTGGCCGCCGAGACGCTCTTGCCGCTGGCGCGCGAAGGGAAGCTGGCGCGCGACGTCTGGCTGGTGCACCTCACCGGCGAGGAGTTCCCCTCCGACTGCCTGGGCGCCCGCGCGCTGGCCCAGGCGCTCTGCGAACGGCGCCTCCGCTTCGCCGCCGAGTCGGGAGCGATCGTCGACGTCTCGCGCGTCCGCGTGACGGGCGCCTTCGTGCTCGACATGATCGCGCACAACAGCGAGCACGACCGCGACGTCTTCCAGATCGCGCCGGGCGAAGGGGCGGCCTCGGCGCGCCTGGCGCTGCAGGCGCACCTGGCCAACGAGCGCTGGAACCGCCTGTCAGAGGGATGGAACCAGACGCCCGAGCGCCGCGGGAAGAAGCGCGCCCAACGGATGGAGCACGGGGCCAAGGTCCCGCCGCTCTTCGCGCACCTGCCCTTGCGCGGAGAGGTTCGACCGGAGTGGGATCCGCGCTCGGCCCTCTACAACACCGACGGGCAGATCTTCTCGGACGTCGGGATCCCGGTGGTGCTCTTCATGGAGAACTACGACATCAGCCGGACCGGCTACCACGACACCGCCGACACGATGAAGAACATCGACCTCGACTACGCCGCGGCGTTGATCGCCATCGCCATCGAGACGGTGACGGCCACGGTCGCCTCGACGCCTTAGCTCGCACCAGCTACCGGCACCAGACCGCGACGTCGCGCCCTGGGGGGTGAAAAGGCGATCGCCCGACGGGGTTCGAGATCGCGCTCGACTGCGTCCCGACCGTGGCGCCGAACTGGCGCAGCAGCGCGCCCGTCGCGGTCGTCGTTCACGCCGAGCGCGTCGTAGTTGGCGGCGTGGGTATGGACTAACGAAGGTCGAGGAGACGTCAGCGGCCGTCGCTCGACGTCGCGCTCTGGTTCTCGCCGGACCGGTCCCGGCGTCCCCAGCGACGCCAGCGCCGGCGCACTGTGGGGTCGGCGGGCGGGCCGCAGAGCTGCGCGTCATCGGACTCCCGCCAGAAGTGAAACAGCGCGGACGGATCGCCGGTGCCGGCGCCGAAGCGTCCGTCCGCCGACCAGGTCGCGGCGGCGAGCGAATAGCTCGAGCTCTCGACGATCGCGCCCGTGGCCGGGCTCCACCAGGAGGTCGTCCCCGACACCGAGCCGACCAGCTCGTCGGCCGGGCGAAACGCCCAGGAAGGTGATACCCGCGGCGCGGCGAATTGACTGAATCGGATGCAGGTCGGAGGCTCGACCGCCGGGACGGCGGTGCCGGTCTCGATGAAGAGCTGCGCGCTGTCGCGCGAGAAGCCGAGCACCGAGCCTGCGAAGTCGGGATCGGACGCGAGCTCGAGTCGCCGCTGGTCGCGTCGAAGAGGGTAAGGCCGGCGGCGAATCCTTGGCCGCCCGCTTCGGCCGTCGTCGCCCGCGCCACTGTGCGCCCGTCCGGCGAGACCGCGTAGCCCGAGGAGACCACGACTGTAGAAGTCGTAGAGGACGACCTGGCCCCGGTCGCGGGATCGCGCAGCGCGAGCCGCGTGCTGGTCGGAGAATTTCCGGTCTGATAGTCGGTCTCGACAAGAGCCGCTTGTCAGCCGCGACGAAGCGGATCAGCGGGATGCGGTTGCCGCCCGGCGCTGAAGCCGAGATTTTCGGGATTGAGCGCAGGTGCGTCTGGGGGGCGTCGCCAGCTGGTCGTGGTCCCGCCGGGGAGATCGATGACCAGCCCCAGCGACGTCGCCAGGCGACCACCGTCGGAGGAGAACGCCAGCGCCGAGGCGTGGGGATCGATGCCCGAGGTGGGGTCTGGTGAAGCTGCGCTGGAGCGTCCCGTCGTGCGCGCTCCAGAGCGCGACCTCGCCCATCTCCGCCGAGAGCGTCGCCAGCGTCGCGCCGTCGGGCGAGAAGGCGGCCGCGTCGATCGCCCCCAGCGGCGCTCCGAGCTGCGCGAGCTCGGTCCAGGTGTCGGTGGCGAGGAGGCGCAAGGTCCCCGCGCCGGTCCGCGCCGCGAGCCGGTCGCCCGTCGGCGACAAGCACCACCTGCCAGCTCGTCTCGGGGCCGAGCGTCTGGCAACGGACATAGCTCTGCCCGGCCGCGGCCGGCGCCAGGACGATCGTCGAGCTCAGGCTCAACGGCCCGCAGGCGACACCGGGCGAGCCCCCCTGGCCACCGCCACCGGTGGCACCATCTGCCGCGACTCCGGCATCAACCACTGCGTCCGGGGGTGGCGCCGCGATTGGCCCGCCCTGGTCTCCGCCTCCACGCCCACGCAAGAGCTGTTCGACAAGACTCCGGTCATCACATCCCACCCCCGCCACGAAGATACCGAAGAGCAGGCAGGCCACGCGCATTTCCGACCTCCAAACCACCGAAGAAAGTTTCGTGGTTCAACGTAAGGCGCTGGCGCAAGGCCACCAGAGCGCGGAGGCAGATCAACCCTCGGCGATGAACACCATGATGAGGCTCCAGGCGCCGAGCGCCGGAACGAACAGCAGAAACTGAAGCGCGACCGGCAGCGCGTAGATGATCGACACCATCGGGATCCAGAAGAGCCAGTTGGGGACGATCAGCGGCACGACGCGCGTCTGATAGAACCCCCGTCCGACCGCCGGGAGCGTCGCGGCCAGCGAGTAGCCGCGCTGGCGCCAGAGGAACAGCAGCACGATCAGGATCGACCAGAGCGGCGAGAAGACGAACTGGTCGAAGGCGACCTTCTCCACCACCGTGCTGAGCTGGGCGGTGCTGCCGAAGAGGCGCGCCTCGCCGCGGTAGAGCAGGTCGATCACCACGCCGTCGAAGGCGAAGAAGGCGGTGTTGAAAAGAACCTCACCACCGCGCCCCCGCAGCACGCTGCGACCGCGATCGGCCACCAGCTTGGCCATCTCGGGGAGAAGGCCACCAGCGAGGGCGCTGATCGCCGCGGAGAGCGGCAGCCCTCCCGCCGTCTTCCAGGCGGCGGCCGCCGCGCACGCCTCTCGAAACGGGACGCTGACTCGGAAGGCGATCGCCAGCAGGGCCGCGCCCGTCTGGATGAGCAGGAAAGGCCGCCAGAACCGCCGCAGCGCCGCGGCCCCAGCGGCCAGGGGGGAAACTGCCGCCTCGTTTTCGATCGCCGTCATTGCGTGGCGCCCAATCTATCAGCGCGGGCGAGATCGGCTGCAGGGAACGACACCCGTCGACAGGCAACCTCGAGCGCGCGGGAAGAATCTGACCTCGACGGGCGTTATGCGGAGGGAAAATGCGAATCTCGTTCTCCAACAGGGTGGCCGCCCGCGCGGCCGCCAACCTTTTCGAGCAGTACGGGTTCTCGGCCAAGCAGATCGACACGGAGGTGCTGACCGACTGTCCGACGCTGCTGGCCGCCCCTGCCATCGAGCGGAGCATCGGTCTCGAGCTGGTCGAACGCATCGACCTCTCCGGCCGCGCCGGCAGCCGCCGCGGCTGAGCGCCCTCACTGCTGCGGCGGGCGCTGCAGAGCCTCCCAGTCACCCGCCGGTCGGGTCGGATCGCCTGCCGGGACCGAGGGCGAAATCTCCACCTCGACCTTGGTCGTGTCGATGGTGCTCAGCTCTTCCGTCGCGCAGACGCGCGCCGCGCGCGCCAGCTCTCCGGAGCGCTCGACCAGGAGCCCCAGCCGCCGCGCGGCATAGGCGTTCTCGCCCGCATCGCCCCGCGCCTGGCCTTCATCCATCCGCGCCAGCTCAGCCGCAGCGATTTGCAGTCCGGCGCGCGCTTCGGCTAGCTTCTCGTCGACACAACTTCCGTCGAGGGCGATCGCCGGCGTCTTCGACCGGATCCGCTCGATCTGTTGAATGCCAGCCACTAACTTCCTTACTTGTCCGCGCGCATCGATCCGCGGATCGGGCGCCGGCGGTGCCATGGGTCGCGCGGCGACCGCACAAAGCGACGACATCAAAGCGATGATCAGCCACATCCCGCACCCGCCATCCCGGGTGGAAACTTGGTCACGCCGTGCCCCAGCCGCAACGGGGTCCCTGCGGGATTGGCGTAGAACCTTCTGGCTGGCGCTGACGCTCGTCGTCGTCGGATGCGGCGCCACCTACCGTGAGGTGCGGCCGAGCGAGCCCATCGGGGCGGCCGCCGGAAACCTGCGCGTCGACGTCCAGCGTGTCTTTCTCACCGACGACACGATCGAGAACGGCGTGGCCGACGGAACGGCGCTGGTCGTCGAGCTGGCCGTCGCCAACGGCGGCCCGCACCCCTACAGCCTGAAACCGACGGCCCTCTGGTGCCTGATGCAGCTCGACGCACGGAGACCGACCGAGACGCGCCTCCTGCCACCTTCGGCGAACGGCGACGGCGCGTTTCCCGGCGCGCCGCCCGAAGGGGCTGACCTGAATCAGATCGACGTCGCGCCGGGGCAGACGCGGTCATTCTGGTTCCTGTTCCGCGGCTACCAGTTCGCCGGCAGCGAGCTGCCGCGCCGGATCACGCTGACCATGCCCGACGGAGAAGGACAGGCGCTGGAGCTGGTGCTGGCGGATCCGGCGCGCGGCGCTCTGCGCTGGGAGGTGGCGCCGACGCGCAGCGCCTGGTACCTCGGCGTGCAAGACAGCTCGCTCTACGGCGGCTATGCCCAGGCCTCAACCATCTCGACCCGCCTCTCGCGCCTGGCGCGCGCGGGGCGCTTTCTCTGGGACGCGGGGCTGGTGTCGACGCTCTTCGTCCAGGTGCAGGGGTCGCTCCGCTCATCGAGCTCGTCGTTCATGGGCAGCGGGCTCGACGCACATCTCGCCCTGCCCCTCTTCTCCTGGGGAGACCCGCAGCAGCCGATTCGCCTCGGCCCCTATCTCGGCGGGCAAATCCAGACGTTGATCGCGATCGAGCCGACGCCCAAGCAGTCGATGCCCGCGGCGCCCCCCATCTATGGCCAAGGGGGGCCGGAGGTTGGTCTCGAGCTCGACGTCGGTGCGTTGCGGAACGCCGCCACGCCGTTCCCTCTTTCGCCCGCCGGTCGCAACCCGCTGCCGCGTTGGCTCGTCAGGGTCGGCTACACGCACAGCTGGATCGGCCACGGAACGGCCGACGGCTACATCACCGGCGTCCGTCTGACCTGGTGACCGAGCGGCTAGCCGCCGCTCTTTTCCAGGTGCCCGCCGAACCCGTAGCGCATCGCCGAGAGGATCCGGTTCTGAAACTCGGCCTCGCCGCGCGAGCTGAACCGCTCGAACAACGACGCCGCAAGCACGTGCGCCGGCACGCCCTCGTCGATGGCCGCGTCGATCGTCCAGCGCCCTTCACCCGAGTCCGAGACGCGGCCGGCGAAGCTCGCCAGCTGCGGATCGCCCGCGAACGCCGCGGCGGTCAGATCGAGCAGCCAGGAGGAGATCACACTCCCGCGACGCCAGACCTCCGTCACGTCGTCCAGCGGGAATTCGTACTGGTAGTACTCGGCCCCCCGCAGCGGCGTGGTCTCGGCGTCGGCCTTCTCGCTGCGACGGCCGACGTCGGCGTGCTTGAGGATGTTCAGCCCCTCGGCGTAGGCGGCCATCAGGCCGTACTCGATCCCGTTGTGGACCATCTTCACGAAGTGGCCCGCGCCGGAGGGGCCGCAGTGCAGGTACCCCTCCTCCGCCGTGCCGGCGCGGACGCCAGAAGCTCCCTGCCGCCCCGGCGTCGCTGGCACCGCTCCCCGTCCCGGCGCCAGCGTGGCGAACAGCGGATCGAGCCGGCGCACCACCTCGGGCTCGCCGCCGATCATCAGGCAGTAGCCGCGCTCGAGACCAAAGACGCCGCCGCTGGTGCCGCAGTCGACATAGTGAATCCCGCCGCCGGCGAGCCGCTTGGCCCGGTCGACGTCGTCCCGATAGAACGAGTTGCCGCCGTCGATCACCACGTCGTCCTTCCCGAGCAGAGGCGTCAGCTCGGCGAGCGTCGCGTCGACCACCCCGGCCGGCACCATCAGCCAGATCGCGCGCGGCGGGGTCAGCTTGGCGACGAGCTCCACGAGCGACATCCCCGGCACGGCGCCCTCCTTGGCCAGCGCCCGCGTCGCGTCGGCAGAGACGTCGTGGACCACGCAGCTGTGGCCTCCGCGCATGAGCCGTCGCACCATGTTTGCGCCCATTCGTCCGAGCCCGATCATTCCCAGCTGCATCGCTCCGTCCTCCTCGTCGAGATCTATAGCCCAAGAACGATCGCCGATCTGCGATACGGTATGGCGCGATGACCGCAGAGGCCCCCCTCCGCAAACTGGACGACGGCAAGGTAGACGACGAAAAGCTGGACGGCGACCGACCCGGCGCTCGGACGCGGACGCTCCTCGGGCTCGCCATCATCGGCGCCTCGGTGGCGCTGGCGCTCGGCCAGCTCGCGGTCCCCGACCTCGGCGGATTCGTCACGCAGAATCTCCTCCCCGGCCCGCGGCGGAAGCTGCTGCTGGGCCTCCTGCCCGGAAGCTTCCTGCTGATGGCCGCGATCACGGCCTGGATCTGGCGGCGCTCGCCGCCCGGCCTGGCGACGGCGCGGCTCGATCGCCTGGCGCGTCTCGCTGCGCCGCTGGCGCTGGCGGCGGTCGTTCCCGGCCTGTTCGCCTTGAATCCCTGGTCCGAAACCCTCGTGCTCGCGACCAGCCTGGGCGCCTTCGTCCTGGCGATCGAGCCGCTCTGGCGGCTGCACTTCGGCGTCTACCGCCCCGCGGTGATCCTCGATGGCGACGGCGCCGCCGTCGCTGAGGCCAGACGCCGGCGCTGGTGTGCGGTGCTCGTCGGCGTCGCGGTGGCCGGCTACGTCGCCTACATGATCTTCTTCACCCTGCGCGAACACGCCAGGTTCAACACCTACAACTGGGACCTCGGTCAGCTCGACAACGAGTTCTACAACGCGCTTCACGGACGGCCGTTCCGCTGCACGCCGCTCTTCCGCGAACCGAACAACTGGGCCGAGCTGCGCGATCACGCGACGTTCTCGGTCTATGCG
Organism: uncultured Pseudomonadota bacterium; assembly: GCA_963819375.1. Taxonomy (GTDB): domain Bacteria; phylum Myxococcota_A; class Polyangia; order Fen-1088; family Fen-1088; genus JADGRB01. Next base: position 502,941 of record CAWFVU010000007.1, read on the forward strand.
CTGCTGCCCTTCTACGCGCTCCACCCGGCCGCGAGCACCCTGCTCGTGCTGCAGTGCCTGCTGCTCGGGCTGGGCGCCGTTCCCCTCTACCGATTCGCGGCACGGCGGCTCTCGCCCCAGCTCGCGGTGCTGGTGACGCTCTCGTACCTCGTCTATCCGCCGATGCACGGCGCGCAGTTCTTCGATTTTCACTTTCAGCCGGTCGCCGCCGCCTTCATCCTGGCGGCGATCGATGCCTTCGACGCCAGGCGCATGCGGCTCTTCTGGCTGTTCTTCGTCATCGCGCTGGGGTGCCGTGAGGACGTGTCGATCGGGTTCGCCATCCTCGGCATCTTTCTCCTCCTCGCCGGCCACCGCGCGCGGGAAGGCGCGATCGTCGCTGCGCTGTCGGCCGTCTACTTCGTGGCGATGCGCTTCTTCATCATGCCGGCGGTCGGCGCCTGGGGCTTCTCCGACATCTACAAGGACCTGATTCCTGCGGGTGAGGGGGGATTCGGCGCGGTCGTGAAGACGCTGGCGACCAACCCCCTCTACACGCTCCGCACCCTGCTGACCCCCGAGAAGCTGAGGTACGCGCTGCAGATCGTCGCCCCGGTGGCATTTCTGCCGCTGCGGCGGCGGTGGCTGGCGGTCTGGTTGCTCCCCCCCGCGATCCTCACCGTGCTGACGACCGGCTACGGGCCGACGCTCGACATCGGGTATCAGTACGGCGCCGACTTCGTCCCCTACATCTTTCCGGCGGTGGCGCTGGCGTTGGCGGCGCTCGGCACCCACCAGGGGAGGGAGGCGGCGCTCGCCCGGCGCCGGGCTGCCGCGGCGACCATGGTGCTCGCCTCGCTCATTGCCACCGCGGCCTGGGGGGCCTTCCCACCCCGCCGCGTTTTCCATTCGAGCTACGGCGTGATCAGCTTCGCGCCCCCCACCGCGCAGGAGCGCCGCCGCGGCAAGGCGCTCGACGAAGCGATGCGCCTCGTCCCGAAGAAGGCGATCCTGGCCGCCAGCGATCGCGAGCTCTCCCACGTCTCGAACCGGATCGAGTGCTGGAACCTCGCGGTCGGCACCGAGGGGGCCGACTACGCCCTCTACACCAAGATCGATCCGATCCCGCCCGATCGGGCCGAGGTCGCCAAGGCCCAGGCCGCGGGCTGGGTCACCGTCTACGACAGCCCCGAGATCGGCCTGCTCAAACGCCCCGGCCTCTGACCGGCCGCGCGGATCAGGAGCTGATTCCCACCATCGCCCGGACCCAGCTCAGCTGGCCAGGCGAAACGCCATCGGCTGCAGGACCGTCAGCGCGCACCGCGCCGGTTCGTCTTTGGCGTGTTGCTCGCGCAGCAGGCCGCCGATGGCCGGACGGCAGCCACCGCAGCCTGTGCCGGCGCGGCAGGCGGCGCCGACATCGTCAATCGAACGGGCACCCTCACGGATGGACTCGCGAATGGTTCGGTCACAAATTCGATGGCAGTGGCAGACGAGCACAGAAACCTCCCTGAAGACCGACCAAGGATATTGATACTCATTATCAAAATCAACTAGATTCGGCCTCGTTCGACAACTCCGCTTCGCGCCAGCAGAATCCGGCGCGCCAGCGGATCGGATAGACCCGCCGGCCCGCCCAAGGAGACGACGACATGCAGGGAGATCAGGAAATTCTCACCGCGCTGAACGACATCCTCACCAGCGAGCTGACCGCCATCAATCAGTACTTCATCCACCACAAGATGCTGGAGAACTGGCACTACGCGCGGCTCTCCAAGAAGAAGCGCGAGGAGTCGATCGAAGAGATGAAGCACGCCGACAAGCTCATCGCGCGCATTCTCTTCCTGGACGGCGTCCCCAACCTGCAGCGTCTCGGGCCGGTGAAAGTGGGCGAGGAGCCGATCGAGATGCACAAGCTCGACCTCGAGCTCGAGCGGGAGGCGGTGGCCCGGCTCAACAAGGCGATCGCGCTCTGCCTGAGCAAGCAGGAGGCCGGCACCCGCGAGCTGCTCGAAGATCTCTTGAAGGAAGAGGAAGACTCCGTCGACTGGCTGGAGGCGCAGCTCAAGTTGGTCAGCGACATCGGTCGCGAGCGCTATCTCTCCGAGCAGCTGCGCGACTGATCGCCAGGACCGTCACCGGTCGTCGAGCGAGAACCGCACCGGGATCACGACCAGGCTCGAGACCGGAACGCCCGCGGCGCGGGCTGGCTCGAACGTCCAGCGGCGAACGGCGTCGAGCGCCGCGCGATCGAGCAGCGGGTGGCCGCAGCTGCGGTTGAGCGAGACTGCCGCCGGCGTTCCATCAGCCGCAACCTGGACGTTGAGCAGAACGATCCCCTCTTCGCGGCGGCGCTTGCTGGGGAGCGGGTAGTCGGGCGTCGGGTTGGTGCGGTAGCGGGGCTTCGCGGAGACCGCACCGCCCCCACCCTGCTCAGCCGCGGCCGACGCGCGTATCGAGGCAACGGCAGCAGTCACTGCCCTGAGTGGCGGCACGGCCGTGGAGACGGTGGGCACATCAGAGGTGGCAGATGGATCGACCAGCGTCCGCGTCGACTCCGGATTGCGGACCGACGCCACCGTTCGAGAACGACGGAGGACGCGCGACCTGTCGGGAACAGGCTCGGGACTCCGAGGGGGCGCGGCCGACAGTGACGCGGCCGACGTGTCGGCGACCGGATCCGGCCGCGGGGCGACCACCTCGACCTCGAGCGCGACGGGCTGGGGGACGACGTCTTGCGCGGTCCCGTGCGAAAGAACGATCGCTGCGACACCGACCAATGCGCCATGCACCGCCACCGCGGTCAGGAGGCTCAACGTCAAACGCATTTGCCGCGACCCCGCATCAGAAGTGAACCGTCAAGCTGCCGCGCAGCTGGAAGGGCTCGACGGGATGAACGTGAAACCCGGGGAGGCCCGTGGGCTCGTAGTACGGGGAGCCCGCCGCCCCCGTGAGCGACGTCGGCAAGCGCGACGCGTAGTAGTAGGCGATGTCGTCGGCCTTTGAGTCGAACAGGTTCAGGATCCCGATGCTGAGCTCGTAGCGGCCGAAGCGATAACCGACGAGCGCGTTCACGATGGTCGACCCTGGCTGGCGCTTGCTGTCGTCCTCGATGAGCGGCTGCGAGCTGAAATAGCGCAACCGCACCCCGCCGAAGATCCCCCGCGGCGTCTCGACGACGGCAGCAGCCGAAATGACGACCGGGATCGAGTTGGCGATGTAGGTCCCCGACTGGCCGTCGATGCTCTCCTGCGGTTCGGTGTAGCGGGCGTGGCTGAAGGCGAAGTCGGCGGAGAGCGTCAGCCAGCCGGTCGGCTTGTAGAAGTTCGCCCACTCGAGGCCGTACTTGCGCGATGGGCCGTTCGCTTCGGTGTCGCCCGAGTCGCCGGAGAAGGTCAGCTCCGAATTCGACTGCAGGTACCAGAGCGACAGCGTGCTCACCAGGCCCCGAACGATCGAGGTCCGCGCCCCGACCTCCGCGCCTGTGGTGCGGACCAGCAGCGGGACCTTCTCTTGCGGCACGCCCGTCACGGGATCGACCGTGATGGTCACGCCGCGCGCGTCGTTGCTGTGAAAACCCGAGCCGACGTCGACATAGATCTCCGTCCTCTTCCAGGGGCCGAACACCAGCGTCGCCTTGGGGCTGACGATCGCGGCGGCCGAGGTCCCTGAATTCGCCGCGGTGTTGCTGTCGACGTCGACGGCGAAGAGGTCGCCGCGCAAGCCGAGCTGGCTCCGGAACCAAGGCGTCCAGACGATCTGGCTGTTGCCGAAGAGACCGGCGTTGGCCTCCTCGATCTGATCGTAGATTCGCACCCGCAGGATCTGGCGCGTCGCCGTGTCGTTGCGACCGGAGTCGGGGATGTCGTCGTTGCGGACCTGCAGCCCCACCGTGTTCTCGACGCGCTTCCCCCACCAGAGGCGCTGCCAGGTCCGCTTCAGCTCTCCCCCCTGGACGAAACGACGATCGATCTGCTCGAACTGATCGCCGTTGGCGGGGTCGTCGAGCGCGTAGGTGAAGTTCGACCAGAGATTCAACCGATAATAGAAGCCGTAGAGCAGCAACGTGGTGGTCGCGCCGTCGCCGCGCCGGGTCCAGTCGAAGGAGAGCGCCGCGCGTCCGGTCTTCCCGCCGTCGGTCGGATCGATGGTGCCGAAGCGGCCGACGAGCGCCTCGTCGACGGCGCGCTCCGGCACCTGATCGGTGGCGTGCCAAAACGGTGCCCAGTAAGCGCTCCCGGTCAGGTCGAAGGTGTCGCGCCCGTGATCCCAGTGGTAGCGCAGGAGCGCGTTGTAGCGGTTGGAGCCCTCGGGCAGATCCCACGGCCCGTCGTAGTGGTTGTACTCGAAGGCGTAGAGCAGCGAGCCCGGACCGACCGTGGGGCTGTCAGCCAGGAGGGCGCGCGCGTAGCCGAACTGCCCGAGCTGCACGTTGGCGATCCCCTCGGGGAGCGTGCTCACCTGACGGATGTTGGCCGCGCCGGCGCCCGAAAAGTCGCCGACCTCCGCGTAGAAGGGCCCCTTTTCGAAGTCGATGGCGTCGACCAGCTCGGGGATCAGGAAGTTGAGATCGGAGTAGCCCTGTCCGTGCGCGTGGCTGGGGAGGTTGACCGGGATGCCGTCGATGGAGAACGCGAAGTCGGTGCCGTGATCGAGGTTGAACCCGCGCAGGAAGTACTGGTTCGCCTTGCCGTCGCCCGAGTGCTGCGTGACGACCATGCCAGGAACGGCCTCTTCGAGCAGCTCGCCGCGGCGGAGCAGCGGCAGATCGGCGAGGTCAGCCTGGCCGACGGAGCCCTGCGAGGCGCTGTGGGCCGCTCCCAGGAGCTCCTCGGCGCGTCCGCGCACCACCACCTCGGGCATCTCGGTCGGCGGCGACGGTGCCGGGGAAGGAATCGGCGTAACCGGCTGGGGCGCGGCGATCTCCTCCGCCCGCACCGGTGATTGCCAGCCGGCGACCAGCCCCATCGTCACGACGGCGAAACGGTAGCACGAACCCATGGAAAGGTAGCGGCCTCATAACACGACCTTTAAAAATCGTGCCACCCACTTTGTCGTGACAAATCGCGCAGCTATTTTCGACGGTCGCGGGCGCGACGCCGGGCGGGTGCTCTCCGGGGATTCGGAGACGGATGGGGATGCGGGTGGTCGTGGTCGTGGTCGTGCAGATGCACGTGCCCATCGTCGTGCGTGTGCCCGGCAACCTCGATCGATGACACGATCTCGATCCCGCCGTGCTTCACGCCGCGAATGGCCAGGATCTGATCGGCCAGCGCCGCCAACCGATCGGAGCGGCCGCGCAGCACGATCACCTCCAGGCAGAGATCGTTCGACAGATGGACGTGCATCGCGGCGCGCACGTCGTCGCCGAGGTCGTGCTGGAGCGCGGTCAGCTTCTCGCTCAGATCGCGTGTGTGGTGGTCGTAGACCAGCGTCAGCGCCCCGACCGCGTCGACGCCGGCGGGGACCTTGGCGCGCCCCACCTCGGCGCGGCCGAGATCCCGCAGCAGCTCCGAGCGGGTGCAGCCGCGCTTGCGCGCCAGCGCATCGAGCTCGCGCAGCAGCGACCCTTCCACGGCGACGCCAAACCGGACCAGCGGGTCTTTCATGGCCGGCAACGGTACCGCAAGAACTGTTTCAACGCGCGCGCCGGAAGCGCTATACATTCCCCGCAACCCCGCAACAAAACCCGCAGGAGTCACCGCATGTCGACCGAGAAGTCCCCGCAGCTCCCCGTCCTCGAGCTGATCCTCGAGAACTACAAGAACTTCAACGCGCGCGCCACGCGCGAGGCCACCCTCGCCTACTGGCGCCACATCGAGCGCGGCGGGAAGATGTTCTGGGCGGTGGCTGGCGCGATGTCGTCGGCGCAGCTCGGCATCACCATGGCCCCGGCCATCCGCGCCGGGCTCATTCACGGTCTGTCGGTGACCGGGGCCAACATCGAGGAGTCGCTGTTCCGGCTGGTCGCCCACGACCACTACAAGGACTTCCCCGACTACCGCTACCTCACCAAGGCCGACGACACGAAGATCTTGAACGATCGGATGCGCCGGGTGACCGACACGAGCATCCCCGAGGACGAAGCCTTCCGCGCCGTGGAGAAGTACGTCGTTCCGATGTGGAAGCGCGCCAGCGAGAAGGGCGAGCGCCGGTTCTGGCACGAGTACTTCTTCGAGCTGGTGCAGGCGGTCGACCCCAAGCTGCATCAAGGACGCGCCGACCAGTGCTGGCTGCTGGCGGCGGCGCAGGCCAAGCTCCCGATGGTCGTCCCCGGCTACGAGGACTCCACCTTCGGTAACATCTTCGCCTCGCACGTCAAGCTGGGCGAGTGCAGCGCCGCGATCGCCAAGTCGGGGATCGAGTACATGGGCGCGCTTTACGATGAGTACCAGGAGCTCTCGTCCGGCGCGGGCGTCGGCTTCTTCCAGATCGGCGGCGGCATCGCCGGCGACTTCCCGATCTGCGTCGTCCCGTCGATCAAGTACGACCTCGAAAAGCCGGTGAAGCCCTGGGCCTACTTCTGCCAGATCTCCGACTCGACGACGTCCTACGGGTCGTACTCGGGCGCCACGCCCAACGAGAAGATCACCTGGGACAAGCTGACCGCCGAGACGCCGATGTTCGTCGTCGAGTCCGACGCCACCATCGTGGTGCCGCTCATGATGCGCGCGCTGCTCGAGTGCAAGGCCCACCCCGAGGCAGCGCGCGCCCTGATTGGAAGCTAAGCGACCGAGTCCCTAAAACGCCACATCGAACGCCACGTCGCCCGTGACGCCGACCTGGTAGGCGGAGACGCGGCGCTCGAAGAAGTTGGTCACCTCCTGGACATCCTGCAGGTCGAGGAAGTCGAACGGGTTCTTGGCGCCGTACCGCTTCCCGAGCCCCAGCGTCGCCAGGCGCTGGTCGGCGCAGAACTCCAGGTAGCGGCGGACGTCGGTCGGCGAAAGCCCGGCCACGCCGCCGCCCAGGAGGTCCTCCGCGAACTGCGTCTCACAACCGACCGCCTCGTCGATCATCTCCGCGACCTCGCCCTCGAGCGCGGCGTCGAACAGCTCCGGCTCCTCGGCGCGGATCGTCCGCACCACCTCGAAGGCGAATGCCATGTGCGCGCTCTCGTCGCGGAAGACCCAGTTGGTCCCGCCGGCCAGGCCGTGCAGGAGCCCGCGCGAGCGCAGGAAGTAGACGTAGGCGAACGCGCCGAAGAAGAACAGCCCCTCGACGCAGGCCGCGAAGCAGATCAGGTTCAACAGAAAGCGGCGCCGGTGCTCCCGCGTCTCCAGCCGGGACAGCGCCTGCACGCTGTCGAGCCAGCGCATGCAGAAGTCGGCCTTTCGCTTTATGGACGGGATGTTCTCCACGGCCGCGAACGCCTCGTGCCGCTCGCGCTGATCGGGCACGTAGGTGTCGAGGAGCGTCAGATAGAACTGCACGTGCAGCGCCTCTTCGTAGAGCTGTCGTGACAGGTACATCCGGGCCTCGGGCGCGTTCAGATGTTTGTAGAGGCTCAGCACCACGTTGTTGGCGACAATCGAGTCACCGGTGGCGAAGAAGGCCACCAGTCGCTTGATGAGGTGGCGCTCGGCCTCGGTCATCTTGGTCGCGAGATCGCCGACGTCGGTCGCGAAGTCGACCTCCTCGACGGTCCACCCGTTCCTGATGCCGTCCCGGTACATCTCGAAGAAGACCGGATAGGCCATCGGACGCAGGGTCAGACACAAACCGGGGTCGAGAATCTTGGCGGGTCGCGTGGACGTAGCTCGGCTACGCCGAGCGGAGTCCATCGCGGGAGGGTGAGGGAACCCTTCCAGGGTGCCCTCGTCTAATCGACTGACGTGGCTCATTGGCAGGCCTCACAGCTTTCGGGGTTTTCGAGCGAGCAGGAGATCGCTTCCGCATCCTTGGCGGCCGGCGCCGTCTCGACGGTGGCCTTGGCGATGCGGGTCGCCGGGCGCGACCGCAGGTAGTAGGTGGTCTTGAGGCCGCGCTTCCAGGCGTGGAAGTACATGCTGGAGAGCTGGCCGATGTTGGGGCTCTCCACGAACAGGTTCAGCGACTGGCTCTGGTCGATGAACGCGCCGCGGTCGGCCGCCATGTCGATGAGCGACCGCATCGGGATCTCCCAGGCGGTCCGGTAGATCGCCCGCAGCTCCTCCGGCAGATCGCTCTCGCCCTGGACCGATCCTTCGGCCATTTTCAGGCGCGTCCGCCGCCCCTCGTTCCAGCTCCCCAACGCCTTCAGCTCGGCCACCAGGTAGCGGTTCACCTGCAGGAAGTCGCCCGAAAGCGTCTCGCGTTTGAACAGATTGGAGATCTGCGGCTCGATGCACTCGGTGCAGCCGGCGATCGAGGCGATCGTCGCCGTCGGCGCGATCGCCACCAGCAGCGAGTTCCGCAGGCCGTGCTCGACGATCCGCGCGCGCAGCGCCGCCCAGCTCCCCGCATCCTCGGGCGACACGCCCCAGGCCTCGAACTGCAGCTCTCCGCGCGCCGCCCGGGTCTCGGCGAACGCCGGATGAGGCCCGCGCTCGACCGCCAGGTCGGCGGAGGTGCCGAGCGCGTGAAAGTAAATCGCCTCCGCGATCTTCTTCGACAGCGCCCGCGACGCCTCGGCGTCGAACGGCAGCCGCATCTGGAAGAAAACATCCGCCAACCCCATCACCCCCAGCCCCACCGGCCGCCAGCGGCGGTTCGACGACGCGGTGGTGGCGATCGGGTAGTAGTTGAGGTCGATGACCCGATCGAGCTGGCGAACCGCCGCCCGCACGGTGCGCGCCAGCTTCGCGAAGTCGAAGGTCACCTTCCCGTCGACAACCGCGGTGTGTCGCCCCAGGTTGATGGAGCCGAGGTTGCAAACCGCGGTCTCGTCGTCGGAGGTCACCTCGAGGATCTCGGTGCAGAGGTTCGAGAGGTGGACGGTCCGCCCCGGAGCCCCGGCGTCGCCGGTCTGGTTGCAGGCCCGGTTCGAGCAATCCTTGAAGGTCATCCACCCGTTGCCGGTCTGGGCCAGCGTCCGCATCATCCGCGCGTAGAGCTCGCGCGCCTTGAGCGTCCTCGCCGCCAGCCCGCCCTCTTCCGCCGTTGTGTAAGCCAGCTCGAACGCCTCGCCGAAAAGATCCGGCAGCGCCGGGACGACCTTGGGATCGAACAGGCTCCAGTCGCCGTCGGTTTCCACCCGCCGCATGAACAGATCGGGGATCCAGTTGGCCAGGTTCAGGTTGTGGGTGCGGCTCGCCTCGTCGCCGGTGTTGTCACGCAGCGCGAGAAACTCCTCGATGTCGGCGTGCCAGGGCTCGAGGTAGACGCAGCAGGCCCCCTTGCGCTTGCCCCCCTGATTGACCGCCGCCACCGAGGCGTCGAGCGTCTTCAGCCAGGGGACGATCCCGTTCGACTTTCCGTTGGTCCCCTCGATCAAAGAGCCGCGCGAGCGAACCCGGTGGTACGCGAGGCCGATGCCGCCGGAGAACTTGGAGAGCAGCGCCACGTCGGTGTAGCGGTCGTAGATCGCCTCCAGGTGATCGGCGGGCGAGTCGAGCAAGAAGCAGCTCGAGAGCTGTTCGTGGCGCGTCCCCGCGTTGAACATCGTCGGAGAGCTCGGCAGGTACTCCAGCGCCGAGAAGAGCTGATAGAGCTCGAGCGCCTCCCCCACCGACTCCGACAGCGCGCAGGAAACCCGCAGGAAGAACTGCTGCGCTGTCTCCAGCACCAACCGCGACTGCGGATGCTTCAGCAGATAACGATCGTAGAGCGTGCGGAGCCCGAAGTACTCGAACTCGCGATCGCGCTCGGGGCTCAGGGCGTCGTTCAGCTTGCGGGCGTTCTGGGCGACGAAGTCCGCCAGCCGATCGTTGACCAGGCCGAGCCGCCGGGACGCCGCCACCGACTGCGAGAAGGCGTGGATCTCCTGCCCCCGCACCTCCTTGTCGACGTAGGTCGCCAGGAGTCGTGCCGCCAGCCTGGCGTACTGCGGCTCGTCGACGATGAGGCCGGCGGCCGTCTGGATCGAGAGCTGATCGAGCTCGCGCGTGGTCGCCCCGTCGTAAAGCCCGCTGATGGTCTTGGTGGCGATCCGCAACGAGTCGACGTCCGTCAACCCGACGCAGCAGCGGCTGACCGCCCGGACGATCTTGTTGACGTCGACCGGCTCGAACGAGCCGCTGCGCTTGCGCACCCGCATGGTCGTCTGCGGGGCGTCCTCTCCGCGAACATCGATCTCGATCGGCATCGTCGACATGGGCTTCTCCTCGCGCTCTGCGGTTGCCGTCGCGCGAGAGAAGACGAGCCGGCCGAGCGCACGCGCAGGCGCAAGCCCGGCGAGCCCTCGAACCGACCTTCAGCCCCCGCGGGCGGTGAAAGCACCGCGGGGTGGGAGGGAGCCGGCGGGCGCCCCTTCATCTACATGAAGAAAGATGGGTGCCAGTCGGACCACCGCCTCCCGCGAGGCTTTCGGGTCGAACCGGCGACGGATTTCTCCCGGCGCCGGATGCTGGCAGGTCTTCGGGCTCTGCGAGCACGTCCCGGTGGCCGGGCGTTCCTAGCCCCACCGCTTCCCGGCCCGAAGGCCAGCGCGCGTGGTGAGGTTCGTTCTCGCTTACCGCTGCGGGGCAGCCTCGGATTCTCACCGAGTTCCCTTTGAGCCGGGGCGTCGCCCCGGCACCAGCACGAGAAGCAATATATTGTAGTGTACGGTGACAATCAACTAAATACAGTGGGTCACTGAATAGATACCCACTGCATACAGGTGGGGCCCGGATGCCCCACTTGGCTGCTCTGGCGTTGCGCTAAGGGGTCCTCTTTGAGAGACTGACGCACCCCCAATGCTGACTTATTCAAACTATTCGAAGGCGTTAGGTCTGCTTTTCGCGATCTCCGTTCTGACCACGGGCGCCTGTGGCAGCAAGTCGGAGTCGTCGGACGCCAGTTGCCAGGCCGGTGGGGAGTCCTGCGCCTGTCTCTCGAACAACGGCTGCGATGACGGGCTGACCTGTGCCACGAATCTGAATCGATGCGTCCGCCTGGCCGGCACGGGCACTGGCGGCAATGGGACGACCGGCTCAGGCGGCGACGGAACCGGCGGTACCATCGCGACTGGCGGCACCAAGGGCACCGGGGGCACGCCGGGCACCGGCGGCTCGGCCGCCGCCGGCGGGCGCGGCGGCACCACGGGAACCGGCGGCACCACTGCCACTGGCGGCACCAAGGGTACCGGGGGCACGCCGGGCACCGGCGGCTCGACCGCCACCGGCGGCACGAAAGGCACCGGTGGAACGCCGGCCACTGGTGGCACGCCAGGCACCGGAGGAACGCCGGCCACCGGCGGCACGACCGGCACGGGGGGCACTGCCTCGACGAGCTGCGGAACGCTCTCGCCGTCGGCCAACGGCAACGGCGAGTTCACGCACTACAACTTCGGTCAGGGGACGGCGAAGGGCGAGCTCGGCGACTACCAGACGGCTTGCGGCTACCTCGGCACCGAAGGTGGGTCGTCGATCGATACGGTGATGAACATTGCCAACACCTCTCCGGCCAAGAACACCTACTTCGCGGCGATTCCGGGCGATGGCAGCTTCAACACCTCCGGAAACTGCGGCGCCTGCGTCCAGATCACCAACAACGGCAAGACCATCATCGCCACCATCATCGACGAGTGCCCGGAGTCCAGCAATCCGGTCTGCTCCCAAAACGCGTCTGGCGAGCTGGACCTCAGCGTCGACGCCTTCAATCAGCTCGGGTTCCCCACCGGCAACCCAACGGGCACCAGCTGGAAGGTTGTTCCCTGCCCTTACGCGGGCAACGTGATCGTTCGTGTGAAGCAGTCAAACGAGCTCTATCTCGAGGGAGTGATCCTCCCCATCAAGTCGGTGAGCGGGCCGGGCGGCAACGCCTCGCGCACCTCCTACGGAAGCTGGCACTTCAACAGCAACATCAGCAGCGGCGCCCAGCTCACGCTCACCGACAGCGCGGGACGAACGCTGATGGTCACCGTCTCGAGCACCTCCGTCGACCAGAACCAGGACACCGGAAAACAGTTCCCCAAGTGCCAGTAGGCGCCCGAGCGTCCCCCGCGGAGACGCTCGGCGGCGCCTGCGAGGTCAGCGCACGACTTTGATGTTGAGCTGACCGGTCTGCGTCGCGCCCCAGAGCCGGACCCACATCGCCAGGTACATCTCGGGCCCGCGCGCCGTGGCGAGATCGCCGAGGTCGAGGACGTCGGTCCACCCGAACGACTTCAAGAGCCCGACCACCGTCGCCTTGGCGCCGGCGTCGTTGCCGCTGACGAACACGGTGTGGTCGCCGCCGCCCAGCGCCTGCGGATCGACCATCACCGGCGCGCTGATCGTGTTCAGCGACTTGACCACCTTGAGATTGGGGAACGCCGCGGCGAGCTTCTCGGCCAGACAGCGCTCCTGGCTGGCCAGCACATGCGGCGGCATCCCCTTGCTGGAGTCGAGCTCGTTCGCCACGTCGAGCAGGACCTTGCTCCCCACCTTCTCGGCGGCCGCCAGCTTGAGCGCCTCCAGTGAAACGACGCCCGAGGTGGCGTTGATCAGCAGCTCACCGTGAGCGGCCGCCTCCTGGAAGGTGCCGATTTTCCCCCGAGCTCCAGTTTGCGATTTCCATTCCCGCAACGTGGCGCCGAGCATCTTCTTGTCGTCCAGCTTGCCTGGATCGCGCGTCCCCAGGATCAGGTCGTGCCCCAACTCGATCAGCTTGGATCCCAGGGTTTGCGCGACCACACCCGAACCAATGATCCCGATCTTCATGGCGTCCTCCCTGCTCGAAATGAGCGCCGATCCTGACCTGAACAGAGCGCCTCAACAACGCCTCACAAATATCGTTGCAGCACTGCCACGCACAACAGTGCCCCCCATTACGCGAACCTGCGATAAAATATGGGTGCCGTGGACGTTCGATTTCTTCGAAGCTTGTGCCGGAGGGTGACCCCGGCCTCGTTGCGGGTCGGAAGCAAGGAGGCCCGGCGCCACACGTTCATGGTTGGCATGACTCGCAATAGCGGAAATCTCGTGCTCGCCCTCGGGCCGGTGCCGAGCTGTCCGCCGGCACCCACGCGCGCGGTGGTCGATTTCTCCGACGGTGGACGCGAGCTGTGGGTGGCAGGTCTGCTCACGCCGACCGCCGACGGCGGCGCGGAGCTGATGGTGGAGTCGGGGCCCGCCAAACGCCCCTCTCGATCGGTGAGGTTGACGCCACCTTCCGATGTTGCCTTCGCGATCTTCCTCAATGAGGTCGAGGGCGGCGGGCGGAAGTGCTGCCCGATCCTCGATATCGGCGTGCGCGGGCTTCGGATAGAAACCAGCGTGCCGCTCGGGCTCGGGACAATGCTCGGCGACCTCATCGTGCTCTTCCGGCGCGAGGTCCTCCGCAGCGGCGAGGGAATGGTCACAAGCTGTTCGCCCGCGCTCTACCCTGACGGTCGGCTGGTCTACGAATGTGGGGTCCGCTTCCGAAGCGCCACCGGGCGTCGGATCGAGACGTCGACGAGCGAGCGCGTCGAGATTGACGACATCGCCCGCGTGCGCGCGATCCTCTGGGCCCTCTGCGATCTGGAGTATGAGGTCACGCTGTCGGGACCGACCGGCATCGTAAAAGGGCGCATGCTGCAGCAGAAGGCCATCGATCGGGGACGGGTGCCCGAGCTGCGGTGCCGAGTGAGCGATGCCGATCGCCTCCCCCTTCGATCGGGCGCCGTGACCGTCGAGTGCTCGCTCTTCGGTAGCGGATATTGCTTCTACGCACGGCTGACCGATCGACGGGGTGATGTCTTGACGTTGTCACCATCGCCCAAATTGCGGGAGTGGCAACGCAGGAGGGAGGAGCGAACCCCCTTTGGCCCACACAGCGACGCCATCGTCAGCTACCGCCATTCGTTGACTGGCGCGCGACGTGCGCATCCTCTGGTCGATCTCTCCTCGCACGGTTTTTCGTTTCCACCGGGTGCCAGCGACGAGGAGCTGTGGCCCGGCCTGCCGCTGAAGGACGTGCGGATTCACCTGGGCGGGCTCGCCTTCAAGCCACCCGAAGTGACCATTCGCTCCGTGTCGCCGAGCCGGATCAGCGCCGAGATGCGCGATCTGCCCGATCGCCAGGCCGATCTGTTGCGCGAGCAGGTCATCGAGCACGGCCCCGAGCCGATCCATTTTCATGACGGCCGCGGCCTCGAGGACCTGGTCAGCTTCCATCGCTCGATGAACCTGCTCGAACCGGACATGGAGGCGAACCTCTTGGCGTCACAAGATGAGGCCCGGCGAACGTGGGCGGTCGCGCACAATCGATCGGCCGGATTGATGCGGACCGCGATCGTCCCCTGGCGCGGCGGCATCGGCGCCACCCTCACCTCCGTGCGTGCCTACGAGCGAACGTGGATGTTTCAGCACAATGCGGTCGCCTCGGGTCAGGTGCCCGCCGGGGCGGGCCAACTCCACGGAATCCTGATGCGACTGGCGGCCCATCGACGCGATGGTGAGTACATCGCCGGGGCCATCGATTCCAGCGCCAAGGCGATGCACGCGTTGGTCACCAACTTCTTCGCGCAATCGACGCCCGCCCATCGGGGCGCGACGCGCCTCGTGCTCTACGCAGCGCCCGCCTCCGTCGCGCCACCCACACATCCAGAGGTGAGGCGGCTGCGCGGGCGCGACGAGGCGCTGGTCGAGAATGTCGGCGCGCGACAGCTCGATCCGGTCTGCGCCCGGGCCCTCGGCCTGCGGGCGGGCGAGATCGAGCTGCCGAGCACCCGCGCCGCATACGCGAAGCTGGGCATCGAGCGGACGCGAGATGCATTCGGCGCATTTTCGGGCGATCGATGCGTGGGGGTCTTGCTGCGGGAGACAGCTTCGCCTGGGCTCTGCCTGAGCGGCCTTCTGTCGGCTTCGTATCTGTTGCCAGTGCTCCCCGAGGCCGACCAGGACGGATCGAGGCGAGCGGCGCTCTGCCAGCTGGCACGCGGCGCGCGCGTCCCGGGCGATCCCCCCAAGCGCTTTCTCTTTCTTCCGCTCGGCGCAGACGACGGACCGCTGCGAATGGCCGGGTTCGCGCCGATCGGCGAATGCACCTTCTTTGCGCTCCACCGCCTGGGAGTCCTCGAGTATCAGCGTTACGTGGCCGACAAGTACGGACTCCTGCAGGGGCGCCTGCGAAGCCGAGCGGCACGGTTGCCGGAGGCCGCTTAGCCGGCCCCCAAATGCTCCACCAGGGCGGCCTTTGGGGCGCGGTTTGAGATAGGCTCCGAGAGATGAGCGTCGGGGCGACGTCCACACCTCGGCCACCAGCGCTCGCCCACGAGGTGAGCTGCCGGTTCCTGAGGCCGCTCCTCGACATCGCCGAAGCGGCCGGTCTCACCAGCGGGCTTGGCGAGATTCTGTCGCGATGGAGCCTGGCGCGGGCGGACCTCCGCGACGAATCGAACTGGATTTCCCTGCGGTTCTGCGAGGAGTTGGTCGACTGGCTCGGCGGCGAGATCGGCCCTGAGCTCCTGGCAGAGAAGGTCACGCGCGCCACCTTTTCGCCGCGGGCGCTGGGGGTTCTGTATCCGGTGATGAGGGCATTTGGTTCGCCGCGCGTCGGATACGCCGCGCTTCCCCAGCTGGTTGCGCGGATGACCAAAGTCAGCGCGGTCACCGTGAGTGGGGTACGGCGTGGGGCGGCCGAGATCGTCTACCGCCCGTCCCTCCCCGAGCATCAGGCACGCTCCTCGCTCATCTGCCTCCTGCGCAAGGCGCAGATCGCTGCCGGCCCCACGCTCTGGCAGTTGCCGCCGGCGCGTGTCGAGGAGACCGAGTGTCAGTCGCGCGGGGGAGAGTGTTGCCGCTACCAAGTCCGGTGGGTCGAGCGGGCGTCGATGCGCGGGCTGCTGATCGGCCTGCTCGCGGGCGGCGCGCTCGCGGTCGCGCCGGTGCACGGGTTGTGGACGGCCCTGGTGGCGCTGGTCGCCGGCGGCGCGTTGGGGCGAATCGTGGACCTGCGCGCCCACGGACGCGAGCTGCAGATCTTCGTCGGGGAGCACACCCTGGCGCTGACCGCCGCGCTCGACACCACCGAGCGACGCTTCGTCGAGCTGCAGAAGGCGAAAGCGGAGGTCGACGCGCGCGTCGAGCAGCGGACAGCGGAGCTGCGCACCGCGACCGAGAAGCGCGTCCACACCGAGAAGTTGGCGGTGCTGGGAACGCTGGCTGCGGGCCTGGCGCACGAGGTGCGGAATCCGGCCAACGCGATCGTCAACGGCCTGCGTCCGGTGCACCGCTACCTGAAAGAGACCGACGGCGATCCCGACTACACGACGTCGGTGCAAATTGCCATCGACGCGGGCGATCAGATTGCTCGTCTGGTCGGCGACCTGCTGGACGTCGGGCGGACCGACCGCGGGATCGAGCCATGGGACCCGCACCAGGGGATCGAGGCCGCCATCCGACTGCTCTCCCACCGGACGCAGCACGTCTCGTTCGATCGGGATTTCAAGTTTCGGGGCCTGATTCTGGGGCGGCCGCCGGCGCTGAACCAGATCTTCCTGAATCTGTTCGACAACGCCTTGCGCGCGGCGGGTGAAGGGGGGCGGGTTCGCGTTGCCTCGCGGCCCGACCGGGAAGGGGTCGAGATCATCGTGGCCGACAGCGGCCCGGGAATTCCGCCCGATCTGGCCCAGCGCATCTTCGATCCCTTCTTCACCACGCGTGAAATCGGTGAGGGGACCGGCCTCGGGCTGCATTTCAGCCGCCAAGTCGCGTACGATCACGGCGGTTCCTTGGACCTGATCCCTGCACCTGGATGGGGAGCCTGTTTCAAACTGTGGCTCCCGAGCCACCGCCCGAACAACCGCCCGGAGATGATGCGCTCGTGACCGTTCCCCTGCCGCCTCCCAACCTCAACCTTCCGCACTCCGCGGTCCTCTACGTCGACGACGACGCGCGCAACCTGCACGCCTTCCGTCTCGGGTTCAAGAACCGATTCCGCGTCGTCACCGCCAGCTCGGGGCGCGAGGCGCTGGAGGTCCTGGCGCGCGAGCCGGTCGCGGTGCTGCTGTCCGATCAACGGATGCCCGAGATGACCGGCTCCGAGCTCTGCGCCACCGTCAAGCAGCGGTTCCCCGACGTCATTCGCATGATCCTCACCGCCTACTCGGACATCGGCTCGGTGGTCGAGGCGATCAACGGCGGTCAGGTCAGCCGCTACTTCATCAAGCCCTGGCGCGAAGAGGAGCTGGCCGACGCGATCCGGGCCGGCATCGACGCCTTCCAGCTGGTGACCGTGACCCGCGACCTGCAGATCCGGCTCCTGCAGCAGGAGCAGCAGTCGACCACCACCTACCTCTTGGGACGAATCCTGCACGAGGTGGTCTCACCGGCCATTGGAATCCGCGACAACCTCGGCTTCGTCGTCGACGGCGTCACCCAGCTGGCGCGCATGGCGGCCGCCTCCGACCCGGACGTCCCACGCGTGGCCAGCGATCTGGTCCCGGCGCTCACCGACGCGCACGACTCGGCGATCGATCTCGTCGGACGGATCGAGCAGTTCCGCCAGGGAGAGGCTCCGTTGGCCTCGAACGACGGCGGGACCAGCCTCGATCGCGCCATCCAGACCGCGGCGGGGATCGTCCGCCCACGAATCAGCGAGCGCGCGCGCCTCATCCTCGACACCTCGCACAAGGCGTTCGTCCGCGGCGAGCCGACCCAGCTGACCCAGGTCATCGTCAACCTGCTCCTCAACGCCTACGAGGCGATCGAGCCGGGCGCGCCGGAGAAGAACCAGATCACGGTGACGACGCTGGCCAAGGCCGATCGCTGCGGCTTCGTCGTCGAGGACACCGGTCCCGGCATCTCCGACGAGGTGGCTGCGCGCATCTTCGAGCCGTTCTTCTCGACCAAGAAGGGCGGCACGAACACCGGCCTCGGCCTGCCGATCGTCCACGAGATCGTGCAGCGTCTCGGCGGCACCATCGAGCTCGATCGCGCCAGCCGCGGCACCCGCTTCTACGTCGAGCTGCCGCGGGCGGGTTAGTGCGCGCGGCCCTCGCCTCGCCGGTCGCCGGCTCCGTTCACTTCAAGTAGGCGGCGAGGCCGATACCTTGGTCGACGAGCGCCTTGGCGATGAGGTCGGCGATCTGAACGGCGCCGGCTTGCTCGAAGTGGGTGTGGTCTTCGCAGAAGAAGTCGCCGATCGCGCCCGACTCGAAGGTCGTCGCCGTGTCCGGGCCGGGTAAGGGGCAGAAGCCCAGCGAGGTGTAGAGGGACACGCTCAGCTGCTCGAGATCGATCACCGGGACGTTGTACGCTGTGCCGGCCTGGATCGTCGCGGTGGCGAAGGTCCCGCGGGTCGGCGTGGCCTTGCTGCCGCTGCAGGCGATGGAGCTGACTGGCGTCAGGAAGATGGGGTTGGCGCCGCGATCCTTGGCCGCCTGGGCCATCATTCCGTAGTCGGTCTTGAAGAGCGCCGTCCCGACGTGGCGCGGGCAGGTGCTGTCGGTGTCGTTGATGCCGAACTGGATGAAGAGGTAGTCGCCGGCCTTCATGCCGTTCAGCATCGCCGTCCAGGCGGCCTGATAGGTCGTCGAATTGAGGACGCACTCGCCGTCCGTGCCCAGCGTCGAGCTGACGTCGTACAACCAGGTCTGCACGCTGCGGCCGCCGATGGCCCGGTTGCTGACGGTCACCTTGCTGTTGAAGTGGGAGATGAACTGGCCGCCCCACCCGATCGGACAGGGCGTGCTGCCGTTGGCGACGGTGGAGTCCCCCGCGATCCAGATCGTGATGTTGCCCGCCGCCGCGCCGCCGGCACCGCCGGTCGCCGGGCCGCCGCCGGTTCCCGAGCCTCCCGCGCGTCCGCCCGCTCCGCCGCTCCCAGTCCTCCCGGCCGCGCCGCCACCGACCCCGCCCGCGCCCGCGCCGGACGCGCCGCCCGTCCGCACGCCGCCGGCTCCGCCTGTTCCAAGGCCGCCCGCACCGCCACTCGCGCGCCCGCCAGCGCCGCCGCTGGACAAGCCGCCCTGACCCCCGCGAGCCTGACCGCCGACTCCGCCGGTCGCCGGGCCGCCGGTGCCGTTTCCGCCGGTGGCGACGACACCACCAGTCCCGGGCTGCCCTCCCGAGCTCGAATCCGCCGGAGCCGCGCCCCGTGATGCCGGTGTCGACGCCTCCGTCATCCCCGACGGTGGAGTCAGCCCCTCCGGACGTGCAGGCGGCAAGGGCGACGACGCCGAAGAGACCGACGCCTGCGAGACGGAATGATCTGCGGACGGATTTGCGCTCCGTGGTCACTTGCCGATTCCGTGCGCGACCAGGAAGTTGAACATGGCCGCCTCGGCGTCGGGCCAGGCGGTGGCGGGCGTCGTGAACCCGTGGCCGGCGCCGGCGACGAAGTGAAGCGCGGTGTCGGCACCGGCGGCGGTCAGGAGATCGTAGAGCTCCTGGCTCTCGCTCATGGGGACCGTGGTGTCCATGTCGCCCTGAACGGTGATGAGTGGCGGGACGTCCTGGCGAACGTACGTGACGGCGCTGACCTGCGTGGCGATGGCGGCCCGGTTCGGGGTGTTGGCGGGCAGCCACTGCACGGCGAACGAGACCTTCTTCGCGAGCAGATCGGTCACGTCCGCCGGCCCGTAGCCGTTGACGATCGCGGCGATGGTGTAGTCGGTGGGGCTGGTCGGTCCGAGCTGGGCCGCGGGGGTGGCCATCCCGACCATCAGCGCCAGCTGTCCGCCCGCCGACGCGCCCGTGGTGACGTAGCGGGTCTTGTCGACGTGATAGTAGTCCATGTGATCCCAGAACCACTTCGCGGCGAGGAGCGCATCCTGGTCGGCGGCCGGTGCGATGGCGCCGTCGGCCGTGCCGTCGGCCAACCGGTACTCCACATTGCAAACGATGAAGCCGTGTTTGAGGAACCTGCTGAAGAAGCTCGACATGCTCGCCTTCAACGCCGCCGGTTTGTTGTCGATCCACCCGCCCCCGTGAAACATGATGACGCCCGGAAGCGTCGTCGTTCCCTTGGGCCCCGCGGCGTTCGGGTAAATGACGTCCAGGCGCTGCATGGTGTATGGGCCGTAGGGAATGTTCCCCTCGACGTGGTACCCGGACCCGGGCGCCGAGATCCCGAGCGTCGAGGTCGGATCGGACACGGGCGGCGTGACGGAGCCGCCGGTGCCGGCGGGCCCAGCTCCGGCCGTCCCGGTCGTCCCCGCCGTTGCCCCCGCCCCGCCCGCGCCCTTGCTGCCGGCGACGCCACCGGTGCCCGCAGCCGTCCCGCCCCGACCGCCCACGCCTGCGCCGGCATTGCCACCGGTGCCCGAGGCGGGGCTACCGCCACTGCCATCCCCCTTGGCTCCCGCGGCGCCATTTCCGCCGGCGCCCGACGCCGTTTGTCCGCCGCTGCCACTTCCCTGGGTGCCCGCTGTTCCATTTCCACCGGTGCCCGACGCGGTTTGACCGCCGCTCCCATTCCCCGCCCCGCCCCCGGTGCCGTTCCCGCCGCTGCCCGGGGCGGTTTGACCGCCGGTGCCCGACATCTGATCGCCAGAGCCTGAGCTGCTGCAGCCGAGGGCCAGCGTCAATGACAGCAACGACGCCCGCAACCAACGACCGGTCGCCGCGCCCTTCGCGTCAAAGCACCCGCGCAAATCAGATCGCCTCGCCCGGGGAGGGCAGTCGATACATGAAGGCCTTCGACTGAAGGAGGGTCGCCATCAGATCGCGCAGCGAGAAGCCTGCCGTCGCGGCGGCCTTCTGGAAGGCCAGCGACATCGAGCCCGATTCGGCCGCCGTCTCGGGCCGCCCCAGGATGAAGCGCGTCCACTGCCGATCCACGCAGGTCTGGGCCTCGGCGCTCTGCGCGAGCTGCGTCGAGAGATCGAGCGCGTTCTGGAAGGTGATGGTGGCGTTGGCCGGCGTCACGAAGCTTCCGGTGGCGTCGACCGGCTGGTTGGCGTCGGTCGTCCGATAGGAGCCGTTGCCGTCGAAGTTTTCGAACGAGAACCCGGGCGGGTCGAAGAGATTGTGGCAGCCGGCCGCGCAGCCGGACATGCCGTGGGCGTCGTACGACTGGCGGGTCGTCCCGTTCGCGATGAAGGTGACGGCGGGGACGTTGGCGGGCGGCGAGCCCATCGTTCCGCAGAGCACCTTGAGATAGATGGAGAGGCCGCGGTAGATGGGGTTGTCGGCGCCGTCGCTGGCCAGCGTCGCCAGGAAGGCGGTCTGGGTGAAGATGCCGCCGCGCTTCGTCGCATCGAGCGACACCTTGGCGAACCCGGTCGCCGGCCCGGTCACGCCGTAGATCGCCCCGAGATCGTGGTTCACGTAGGTGTAGGGCGCCGTGAACAGCGACTTCAACGTACCGTCGCCCGTGTAGACCGAGGACACGAAGTCGGAGAACTCCGTGGCGATCCCCTGCGCGACCGCCGTGGTGAAGAGCGGGCTCGATTTGGTGAGCGGCTGGGTCAGATCGCGCCCCTGACTTCCGAAGTTGAACAACCACTGCTCGTTGAAATAGAAGAGCCCGTTGGCGGCGCGCGGATCCGCCAGCATCCGCGTCACCTGGCTGGCGACCTGCGCGGGCGTCGACAGCTGCCCGGCCTGCGCCGCCTGCAGGAGCGTGTCGTCGGGCGTCGACTCCCAGATGGTGGAGGCCAGCCGCGCGGCGAGCTGCCAGGGCGTGAGCGGCACGAGGCCGTCGGAGCCGACCACCGGCGGGGTCGGCCCGATCTCCCAGTGATAGAGGAAGTTCGGTGACTGGATCATCGACTTGACGATGGCGCCGATCGACTCGTTGAAGCTGAGGCCGAGCCCCCGCACCTTCGTGAAGAGCGTCAGGAGATCGGTCTGCTCGGCGGACGCCACGGGGCGCCGGTAGGCCTCCAATCCAAACGCGGTGATGAGCTGCGTGGCGCAGGTGGTCTCCGCCGCGCTGGTCGTGGGCGTCTTGCACGGGATCGAGAGCTTCCCGGCCGTCTTGCCGGCGGCCAGCGCCTGCAGCGCGGTCTCGACCACGGTGTTGGCGGTCTGGTTGTAGAGATCGACCTGGAGATCGGCGACGCTGGCGGGCGCCACGTAGCCGACGGCGTTCGGCGCATCCGGGGACCAGGCGTTGCCCCCCTCGGCCGGCGCCGTCGTGTCGCCGAGAAGGTCGGCGAGCATGTGGTCGTACTCGCGGTAGGTCAGGCGTCGCATGACCAGCGTTCCGGCGCTCTCGGCCGGCGCCGTCCCGCTGGTCACGATCGCGACGCCCGATGGCGACGTCCCGCCCGCTCCCGTCGGGCTGGCGCCGCCTCCATCGACGCTGGCGCTCGCGCCGCCGCCTCCGCTGAGGCCGCCGGCGCCGGACGTCGGGCCAACCACGCTGCCGCTCCCTCCGGCGCCCGTCTCGGCGGAGCCGCCGATGTGGCCGACGCAGGCGACGAGGGTGAGCGCCGAGAACGCCCCGGCCATGCGGAGAAAGAGAGACGAACGCCGCAGCTCTTGAGCTTTCATCATGTTCTCCCGTCAGCCCTTGAGGACCGTGAGCTCGCCGCCGTAGCTGGTCTCGCCGAACGTCGTGACCGGCGCACCCATGGCGTTGCAAAGCGCGACCAATAACCCGTTGTTCGGCGTGCCGGCGGGCAGCGCGAGGCTTCGACCCGTCTTGAAGTAGCCGCCGCAGCTCCCCGCCATGACCACCGGGACGCCGGTCGTCTCGTGGGTGCCGCTGCGCATGCTGTTCATGCCGACGACGACGCTGCTGTCGAGCATCGACTTCCCGGTTCCGTCGCTGATGCTCTTCATCTGGCCGATGAGGTAGGCGAGCTGCGACTGAAACCAGGTGTCGCAGGTGACCTTGCGCATCGTGTTCTCGTGCGCGATGGCATGAAACCCGTTGGCGTCGCCGGTGTTGGGATCGGAGGCCAGCGGTCCACCGCTGGTGAATCCCAACCAGTTCATGATCAGGTTGGCCGCGCCCTGATCGGAGATCTGCATGACGCAGACACGCGTCAGATCCGCCGCGAACGCCGCCACCGCCAGGTCCATCTGAAGCTTCGTGATGACCGGGACGCTGGCCGTGAGCGTTGGTTTGGGCTCTCCGGAGGTGCTGGGGAAGCTGCAGGCCGCGGGGTCGCCGGTCGTCGTGGAGATCGGCGCGCCGCCGTCGACGGCGGTGGGCGGCGTCGTCATCGTCGTCTGCAGCCGGTTCTCGATCGCGCGGATCGACGTCAGGTGCTGGTCGATGCTCTGCTTGTCCTCGCTGCCGACGATGTTCGAGAACCGATTGAGGTCGGCGACGACGGAGTCGAGGATGCTCCGCTGGATGGCGTTGGTGTTGTCGACCGGCGCGCCGCCCGCGCCGCCGGCGCCGCGTCCACCGGCGCCGCCGGTGCCCATCGTGGGCGTGGTCGGCAGCGAGCCCTTGAAGTAGAGGTTGAAGACGCTGTTGGGATCGGGATTGGGCAGGACGACCTGCCCGGGCGCCGACCAGGAGAGGTGACCGGTGCTGACCACGAACGTCCCCTGATTGAGGCTGACGAGGCCCTTGTAGCCGCCCTTTTGCAGCTGATTGCCGATGTACTGATCGACGGAGATCCCGCCGCCGAGGTCGGAGCTCGTCCCCGAGGAGAGCAGCTGATAAAACGCGCCGGTCAGCATGCCGGGGAAGCAGGCGTGCCCCGTCCGCTCGCCCGAGCCGGGCATGTCCTTGATGAACTTGTAGTCGATCCCCTTCAGCAGCAGGAGATCGCTCATGTAGGGCTGCAGCGAATCCTGAAAGTTCATCGAGCCCAAAGACCAGCTGGTCGGAGTGTTCCCCGCGGTGGCCCAGTTGTTGATGCTGCTGAGCATGCCGTTCGACCAGGCCAGGATGTAGAGGCGCTTGATGCCGCCGACGTAGCAGGCGGCGTCGGTGCGGTCGGCGTGGAGCATCGGCAGCAGCGCTGCGCCAGCCCCGATGGACTTGAGAAAGCGGCGACGCGAAAATCGGAGATCACGCTTCATCATTTCGTCCTCGGGGGCAGCGGGTGCGAACATCGGCCGGCGGACTGTCGGATGGGTTCGGTAACAAAAGGGGCGCCCCGCCCGCAATTGCTGTTTTTTTGACGAAAAATAGCTGTCCCACTTCGGCCTACACAGCGCAGCTCCGGCGATCGTCAGGGCTTCACACGCCAGCCGAGACGTCCGTCGCTGGACTGTCGCGTGGGCGCGATGCCAAGCTCGGGCCCGCGATGTCGAGCGTCATGGCGGGGACCCGACGCTGCGCGCTCGTCGCGGTCGGCCTGCTTGCCTGCAACAGAGCGCCGAGCACCACGGGCACGATGGGCCTCGAGGTCCCTGCCGGGACGTACGATCGCACGTACGCCAACGACGGCGGCGGACCGACGGGCCAGAGCGATCCTGCGTCGGTGAGCGGATTCCGCCTCGACGAAGACCTGGTCACCGTCGGACGGTTCCGGCAATTCGTGGCGGCCAGCGTGGCCGGGTGGAGCCCCGCGGCCGGCTCGGGCAAACACGCGCACTTGAATGACGGGCAGGGTCTCGCGAACAGCGAAGGCGCGGGCTACGAACCCGGCTGGGATCCCGCGGACACGAGCGAGCTCGCGACGACCGCCGCCGAGTGGATGGCCAGATTGAGCTGCGAGCCATCCTTTCAAACCTGGACCGACGCGGCGGGCCCCCACGAGACGCTGCCGCTCAATTGCGTCGACTGGTACGAGGCCTACGCGTTCTGCATCTGGGATGGGGGGTTCCTGCCGAGCGAAGCGGAGTGGGAATACGCGGCGGCGGGCGGCGACGAGCTGCGCGAATATCCGTGGGGGGCGACCGATCCGAACGCGGATCCCGCCACCAGCAGCCGTTACCTGATCTCGGACTGCAACTACCCGCCCGGGTCCACGGCCTGTGCGAGCGCCGCCAACATCGCGCCCGTCGGCACGGCCACGCTGGGGACGGGGCGCTGGGGTCAGCTCGATCTGGCCGGAGAGCTCGCGGAGTGGACGTTGGACTGGTACGCGCCGTACGTCGACCCTTGCGTCGACTGCGTCTACCTGACCGACTTTTCGTACCGGGTCGTGCGAGGGGGCTCCTTCGGCACCAACACGGAAGATGTGTTCCCCCAAGCCCGGGATGGCGACGTCCCGGGGAGCCGCAACGCCTTCTACGGATTCCGCTGCGCGAGGAGTCCTTAGTCGGCGCGTCGCTCGCCGTTACTGGACGCAGCGAACGCGAAACGCTTCTGTCAGCCGGCCGTAGAGCCCGGCGCCCTGATCGAAGCGCACGTACCAGGCCAGCTCGGCACCGTTGGCGAACGTCGACGAGGTCCAAAATGGCTCCGCGGCAGTGCCCGGGAACGCGGTCCGGTCGATCATCGGCGCGGCGGCGCCTTCGTCGATGAGCGTGAGGAGCTCGACCAGCGTTGGGACGCGCCAGCTCTTCTTCGCTTCCTGCTTGGCTTCCTGCTTGGCCGCCAGCTTCAGGTGAGCGCAATAGGCGTCGGCCGCGCGAAACGGAAGCGGCTTGGGCGCGAGGCTCCGTTGCCAGCGGAGCCCCGTGGCGAGATCCAGAACGTCGCGAGCGTGAACCTCGTAGTGCGCGCCGGGCGGGGCCGGCGGTCGTTCCGAGCGCACGCAACGAACGGAGAAGCTGTTCGTCATGTCGTCCGTCTTCGGGTATCCAAAATAGAAATAGACGTACCAGGCGGCAGTGGGATTGTCGGCGGCCAGCGAAGCCGTCCAGAACCAATCGATCGGCGTGCCGGGGAACGCCGCCATGTCGATCGAAGGCTGGATGCGTGTCGTGTCGAGGAGCGAGACCAGCTCGATGCGCGAGGGAAGTCTCCAGTCGCGATGGCCGGCGAGCTCCAGCCGAGCGCACTGCCGCTCGGCCTCCGGGAACGTGTAGAACTTCTCGGGCAGGTTGCGCTGCCAGATGAGGCCCGTGACCCGATCGACCACCACGCCCGGCGTCTGCGTGTCGTAGCTGTGGGGATTGGGCAGGCCGGCAAGACGAACGTTCGGCATCGGCCAGCGCGCCCACTTCTCGGCCGCAGCGCGCGGCCGCGAAGCGGGCGGCGGCGGGGTGGTCGTCGTCGCCGATGAACCGTCGGCGGTCCGGGCAGCCGCGCCGATTGGCGGCGCAGCTGCCGGTTCCCGATGACCTCCCTGACACCCACCGGCGAATGACAGGAGGGCGAGCAGGAGCGGACCGGCGAGGCCGGCCGAAAGAGCGGGCCGCGTCATCAGTTGAACGGCGGCATCGGGAACGGTGCCGTTCCGGACGGGTCGGTGTCGTCCACACGGTGCGCCTGCGTGACGAGCGGCTCGTCGAGCCAGGCCTGGAGCGTCGCGACCTCACACGACGTCAGCGGCGCGCGCAAGTTTGCGCCCGTCTCGTTCTGCGGCGGCATCACACGCGCCTTCGAGCAGGTCGCCGGATCGGCGCCGGCGATGACCGCCATGACGACCTGGAAGCGCTTGGGCGTGGGGGTCTCCGGGCAGGACGACGGATGGGCACCCGCGGTGATCCAGTCGTAGCCGTGGTCGTAGCCGCCGTTGGCCGTCGTCGACGCCGAATCGATGACGTGACAGCCGTTGCCTCCGCCGCAGGTCGCGCTCAGGAACGGCAGGACGTCCTTCTGAAAGCTGACCGTCGCGGGAAGCTTGCAACCGCCGCCGACGCCGCCGCCACCTGCGCCAGCCAGGCCCGATCCCCCCGTTCCGGACGACGCCCCACCCTTGCCGCCTGCCGCGCCCCCGCCGCCGGCCGTCGAGCCCGCAGCGCCGCCGAGCGCGCCCGTGCTGCCCGCCGCCCCTGCCGTGCCTGCCGCGCCACCGGTCGAGCCAGCGCTGCTGCTGCCGCCGACGCCAACACCACCTCCGGCCCCGCCGCCCGTCGCGCCACCGGTCGAAACCGCGCCTCCGGCCGCGCCGGGCAGGGCCCCACCCCCTCCGGACGCGCCGCCGGAACCGCCGGCCACGCCACCGGCGCCGCCGTCCGGATGATCGCCCGAAGCCGCGGAGGCGCCGCAGCCGGCCAGGGCCGCGACGACGACCCCCAGAGCCCCGACCAGAACGTACCGCTGAGCGTGCATGTCAGGGCGCAGGGGTGACGTTGCTCAACACGAAGACGTAGTCCTGGTAGTCGCCGTTTCCCGCCTCTTCGACCGCCACCAGATACTTCTGGGCCAAGGTGGCGCCGCTCGCGTCTTTCAGCGGGTAGCTCTTGAAGCGATGGACGTTGGCGGGCGCGTTCAGCGCGTCCTCGGAGTAGTCGTAGTCGCCGTTGATGACGTTTCCACCCTCGTTGTATTTCTCGGTCTTCTGATCCGAGAAGATCCAGAGGCCGAACGCGCCGCTGCCCGGGTCGAACGTCGTCGCGCTCCCGGCCGCGAGCGGCGGATCGATCATCCTGGCCTTGTCCGAGGTCTGCGCGTCGGTGGTCATCGACATCGTTCCGACGGTGTTCAACGTCGTCGCGCTGGCCGACGGATACCATCCGTAAGGAAGCACCCCCGGCGGCGAGAAGCGGGCGACCAGCGTCATCGTCACGCTGCCGGTGCCGGCCTTGACGAAGCGCGGAGCGGCGACCTCGTCGGTGCTCGCCTCGACGCCCGGGAGGTTCACGGCCATCATCGAGCTGTTTGGATTCCAGCTGTTCTGCGCCTGACCGACGTTGAGCTTGTAGCCGAGCGCGATCAAGATCTGCCCCAGCGTGGCCTCGTAGTTCGCCTGGATGAGGACCAATCCGTAGACGGCGGCCTGCGCCGCGCCGGAGCTCAACGTGGCCGTCAGGCTGGCCGTCAACAGAGTGCAGCCCGTGTCCTTGTTGGTTGGCGCGGCCGGAAGATTCGCGCCGGTCGTCATCAGCTGCACCGTGACGGGCAGATCCATGCCCGGCCCGAGCGTCGCTGGAAACGTCGGAGGATTGACGACCTGAAACAGCGGCGCTCCGGCGATGGGAGCGCTCGTGGCCTGTACGGCCGTTCCACCGGGTCCGAGCGTGAGCTGAGCGGTGCCCGCGATGGCGAGGCCCGTCACCTGAACGGAGGTCGCGCCGCCATTGTGCAGGCTGATCGAGGACGTCGCGGCGGGCGAGGTCGTTGCCCTGACGCCCGTCACGATGACCCGGTCAGCGCCGAAGGCGACCTCGCCGGAACCCGCGCCCGCCGCTCCCGAGCCGCCGGTGCCCGTTCCGTGGCTTCCACCCGGGCCCGCGCCGGCGGCGCCCGTCGTGCCTCCGGTCGTGCCTCCGGTCATCCCCCCCGTCCCTACCCCGCCGCCGCGACCACCCTCGCCACTGCCTGCGCCCCCTCCTCCAGGCAGGCCACCGGTTCCGGTCGCGGAGGACGAGCCCGCACTGCCACCGGTGCCGGTCGCACCTCCCGCGCCCTGCGCAGCACCGCCCGTCGCCCCAGTGCCGCCGGAGCCGGTCTGTCCCCCGGTAGACCCGCCGGAGCCGCTCGTCGGGGAACCTCCGCTGGACGCGCCACAACCCCATGCGAGCGCAGCGATGGACAACATGGCGAGGAGCTTCACCGAACGACCCTTCCATAGAAGGGCCGATGGTGGCCGGACTGGTACAGCCGGCGCTGATGGCTCTAAAACAGGGCGGCAAGCAGCGCGTTGCGCGGGGCCGACTTGGGGACGACGGCGTCGATGAGCTTGCGTTGCAGCAGGTCGTTCCAGACCTCGAGGTGCGAGAAGGAGTAGAGGACGCGACGGACACGCGGGTAGTTGTCGCGGACGTGCTCGAAGAGATCGTCGGTCTTTTGCCACTCGAGCCGGTGATCGCAGAGCAGGACGTGAGGCGCCCGCTCGCGGAGCTGCGCGAGCGCGTCGCGTTTCGACGAGGCGATGCGCACGTTGTGATCGACCGAGAGAGACCGCTGGAGGCCGCGCGCCATCTTCGGCTCGTCCTCCACGACCAGGATGTCGAGCCGCGAGCGCCGCCCGCTGGTCGGAGGGTTGGAGCTCCCCAGCTCGGCGGTCACATCGGCGGTGGTGGTCGGCGGCGCCAGCTCGCGCCGCCACAGCGGATCCAGCCGCACCATGTCGGTGACCAGATCCTCTGTCTTGCCGAGGATCTCCTGCACCGCGGACGCGAACCGATTGAGCGTCTCGTTCGAGCCTTCGGGACCGTCGGCGGCGGCGCCGCGCGCCCCGGTCAACTCACGGAAGCAACCGTGAGCGCGGCGGAGGCCCGCCCGGGCCATGCGCAGCTCACCGGCCACCGCCAGCTTGAGCGCCTCTTCATTGACGGCGGGCGGCGTGGGGGTCCCGAAGAAGACCGGCGTCTGCAGCGCGCTTGGCAGCGCCCCCTCGGGGACCTCAACCGTGTAGAGACCTGAGCGGTGCATCGCCAGAAAGCGCGTCACCTGCATGACGTTCTGAAACACCCAGGCGTACCCGCGCTGCAGCGGCGCGTTCATCTCGCGGGTGATCGGCTGGACGTCGCACAGCTCGGCCAGCGCGAGGCCGTACCAGGGCTCCTCATCGGAGACGATCAGGATCTCGCCCCGGTACGGCGTCCGGAAGCTCTTGTAGGCCGTGGTCGTCGCGCCGGCGGCGATTTGCGACGCCCAAGGTTCCCGTACGGCAATGGCCCTGACGACTCTCATCGTTGGTCCGAAGCTCAAACGGTAACACAGGGCGAAGTGGAAGCGCAGCCCCCGAAATTTCGTACAGATTTACGGCTTTTGGGCCGGTCCCCCGGCAGCCCGATGGCGGGCCGGGCCACCTCCGTTTGACAGATTTCTGGCCGTGTTCACCAGCGCGACGTGGGAGAAGGCCTGCGGAAAGTTGCCGGTGAGCCTCTTGCCCACCGGGTCGTACTCCTCGGAGAGGAGGCCGACGTCGTTGCGAAGGGCCAGCAGCCGCTCGTAAAGAGCGCGCGCCTCGTCGTTCCGTCCCACGAAGGCGAGGTTGTCGGCCAGCCAGAACGAGCAGGGGAGAAAGATCCCTTCGCCGGGCGGCAGGCCGTCCACGCTCGACGAGCTCGGCGACAAGTAACGATGGACGAACCCGTCGTGCAAGAGCTCCCGCTCGATCGCCTCGAGCGTGCCGCGCACGCGCGGGTCGTCGGGCGGGAGAAAGCCGACGAGCGGGAACATCAGCGCGCTCGCGTCCAGCTCCCGCGAACCGTAAAACTGGGTGAACGTGTTGCGCGCGGCATCGAACCCGCGCGCGCAGACGTCGGCGTGAATCTCGTCGCGCAACGCGCGCCAGCGATCGACCGGTCCCTGGAAACCGAGCCGCTCGACCAGCTTGACCGAGCGATCGACCGCCACCCAGGCCATCACCTTGCTGTGCGTGAAGTCGCGCCGGGGGCCGCGCACCTCCCAGATCCCTTCGTCCGGGGTCTGCCAGACCGACTCGACGAAGTCGACCAGTCCGCGCTGGAGCGTCCAGGCGTCGTCGTGGCCGGGGAGCTCGGCGCGCTCGGCCTGATAGAGACAGTCGATCACCTCGCCGTAGACGTCGAGCTGAAACTGATTGCTGGCGGCGTTGCCGATGCGCACCGGCCGGGAGCCCTCGTAGCCGGGGAGCCAGTCGAGCGTCTGTTCGGTGAGCCGGCGTTCACCGGCCGCGCCGTAGAGGATCTGCGCGTGCTGCGGCTCGCCGGCGACGGCGCGCAGCAACCAGTCCCGCCAGGCCTGCGCCTCGCGCTTGTAGCCGGCGATCATGAGCGCATAGAGCGTGAAGGTGGCGTCGCGCAGCCAGCAGAAGCGATAGTCCCAGTTCCGCACGCCGCCGATCTGCTCGGGGAGCGAAGTGGTCGCCGCCGCCACGATCCCGCCCGTGGGACCATAGGTGAGGCTCTTGAGCGTGATCAGCGAGCGCAACACGTCGTCGCGCCAGGGGCCGCGGAAGGTGCAGACGGCCGACCAGCGGCGCCACCACTTCTCGGTCTCTGCGACCGCGGCGTCGGGATCGATCTTGCGCCAGTGCCGGTCATGGGCCGGGCTCCAGGCCATCACGAAACGCGCGCGCTCCCCGGCGTGCAGCAGGAAGCGCGACGACAGCGCCTCCGGCTCGACGGTCACCGGAACGTCCGCGTCGAGCGCCACCGCGTCGGGACCGCTCACCGCCCAGCGGACGCCGCGCTCTTCGTGGATCCAGGGCCGGTAGGCGCCATACCCGAAACGGAGCGCGAGCTCGCTGCGCATGGGGACCTCGCCGCGCAGGCACTCGACGATGCGGACGATGTCGGGCACGCGATCGCGCGGCGGCATGCAGTCGGTGACCCGCACGAGGCCGCCGTCGGTCGCCAGCTCGGTCTCGAGGATCAGCGTGTCGGGACGGTAGCGGCGGCGGACCGCGGTGACCGGCGCGTCGGGCGCCAGCAACCAGCGGCCGTGCCGCTCGTCCCCCAAGAGCGCCGCGAAGCAGGCATCGGAGTCGAACCGGGGCAGGCAGAGCCAGTCGATCGAGCCGTCGTTGCCGACCAGCGCCGCGGTCTGCGTGTCGCCGATGACGGCGTAGTCTTCGATTCGCAGCGGCATCTGCCGCTCAGTTCGCGCCCCGCCGCGCCTCCGACCGCGCCGGGGCGCCGCCCGCGCGTGCGGCGATGGTCGGCGGGCGGGTCCTGGGCAGCTCGACCGTGAAGGTCGCCCCCAGCTCGGGGCGGCTGTCGACGCTCACGGTCCCGCCCAGCGCCTCGACGATCTGCTTGACGATCCAGAGGCCGAGCCCGATCCCGGCGTAGTTGCGGCTCGACGCCGCCCGCTCGAAGCGCCGGAAGATCCGATCTTGATCCTCGGCCGGGATGCCGAGCCCGTGGTCATGGATCGCCAGCACGGCGCGGTCGCCCGTGACGTCGACGGTGATCTCGACCGGCTTGCCGGCCCCGTACTTGATGGCGTTCGAGAGCAGGTTGGTGATCACCTGGTCGAGGCGGCTTGCGTCCCAGGCGCCCACCGCCCGTTCGAGGCCACGGACGTCGAGCACGCAGCCGCGTCGCCGCGCCTCGTCGCCGAGACGCGTCCGGACCTCGCCGACCACCGCGACCAGATCGACCTCCTCGATCTTCAGCTCCAGCCGGCCGGCCGCGATGCGCGACACGTCGAGCAGCTCGTCGATGAGGTGGTTGAGGCGCGCCGCCTGGGTGTCGATCCGCTCCGTGCGCGTGATGACGTCCCCGGCCGCCTGGCCGGCGTTGCGGCGGGCGAACCGCAGCAGGTTCTCCACCTCCAGCCGCAACGAGGTGAGCGGCGTGCGGAGCTCGTGCGAGGCGACCGAGAGGAAGTCCTCGCGCAGACCAATCGCCTCGCGCAGCACCTGTTCGGCCTTCTTCTGATCATCGATGTCGGTCGCGGTGGCGATCCAGCCCGCAATTGCGCCGTCGCCGTCGCTCCCCCCATCTGGCACCACGCGCGCCAGGTGCCAGCGGTACGTTCCGTCGGAGGCCCGCCGGAGCCGGATCTGTCGCTCGAACGGCTCCTTGCGCGCGAAGCCCTCCTCGAAGGCCTCGCGGACGCTGGCGCGATCGTCGGGATGAAGCGCGCTCCAGAGCGATTCGCCCGTCACGGCCCCCGGCTGATGCCCCAGGTAGTCGAGGCCGGCGCGATTCCAGAAGGTGATGTGCCCGTGCGCATCGGACGCCCAGATGCTCTGTGGCATCACGTCCAGGAGGTGACGGTAGCGCTCCTCGCCGGCCCGCAGCAGCGCGTCGCGCTCGTGCTCGCGCAGCAGCTTCGCCTGCGCCTTGAGCTGTTCCTCCTTGAGATAGAGATCGACGAACACCTGCGTCTTCGAGCGGAGAATGTCCGGATCGAAGGGCTTCACCAGATAGTCGACCGCCCCCTCGGTGTAGCCGCGAAAGACGTGGGCGGCGTCGCGTCCCACCGCCGTGATGAAGATGATCGGAATGTAGCGGCTGCGCGGCCGCTGCTTGATCAGGCTGGCGGTCTGAAACCCGTCCAGGCCCGCCATCTGGACGTCCAGCAGGATGAGCGCGAAGTCGCGCCGCAGGAGCTGTCGGAGCGCCTCCTCGCCCGAGGAGGCGGTGACCAGCTCGTGCCCGAGCGGGGCGAGGATCGCCTCCAGCGCCACCACGTTCGCGGGGTGGTCATCCACCAGCAGGATGCTGGCGCTTTGGGACGAGGACGGGGGCGCTTCTGGCACGTTCACCTCACGCGGGCGACAGCTGTTCGTTTGGTCCTGGGGTTCCTTCTGACTTGCCGCTCAGACGTCGGATGAGCTCGAGCAGCCGATTGACGTCGACCGGCTTGGGGAGATAGTCCGAGGCGCCTGCCTCGAGGCACTTTTCACGATCGTCCTCCAGCGCCTTGGCGGTCACGGCGACGATCGGCTTGTCGCAGCAGGTGGCGTTGGCGCGGATCGCGCGAATGGTCTCGTAGCCGTCTTTGCCTGGCATCATGACGTCCATCAGCACGAGATCGATCGCCGGATCGGCCTCCAGCGCGTCGATCCCGGCCTGACCGTTGTCGGCGTAGACCACCTCCAGCCCGGCCGCCTCGAGCACGCTGGTCATGGCGAACACGTTCCGTACGTCGTCGTCGACCACCAGCACCTTGCGGCCGGCGATCTCGGCCAGGTCGAACGGCGGGGAGGCGGTGGGGACCGGAAGGCTGGGCGCCCGCGGCGAGATCCGCTCGGGCGAGCGCCAGGCGCCGGTGCCCCGCTCCTCGTCGGAGCTGGGGAAGCCGATGTAGCGCTCGGGCAGGTAGAGCGTGAAGACGCTCCCTTTGGCAGGCTCGCTCTCGACCTGGATCTCGCCGCCCAGGTGACGCGCGATCTCGCGCGAGATCGAGAGGCCAAGGCCCGTCCCGCCATACCGGCGGCTGGTCGTCCCGTCGGCCTGCTGGAACGCCTCGAAGATCAGCTCCTGCTTGCTCTCGGGGATCCCGATGCCGGTGTCGACGACCGAGAAGGCCACCACCCGCTCGAAGGCCAGCATCGGGTTCGAGAAGCGCGTCCCGGGCTGGGGCCGGTGGATGCGGAGCGTGACCGCGCCTTCGGCGGTGAACTTGAAGGCGTTCGCCAGCAGGTTCTTCAGCACCTGCTGCAGCCGCTGCGGATCGGTGTAGAGCGTGCGCGCCACGCCGATCTCCACGTCGACCGCAAAGTTGAGCCCCTTCTGCTCGGCCAGGGCACGGAACGAGCGATCGACGAAGTCGGCGATCTCCGTCGGGTGGATGTCGCGCGGGTCGATCGGCATCTTCCCCGCCTCCACCTTGGAGAGGTCGAGGATCTCGTTGATCAGCGTCAGCAGGTCGCCGCCCGAGGCGTAGATCGTCTTGGCGTACTCCACCTCCTTGGGCGTGAGGTGCTTCTCCGGGTTGTCGGAGAGGAGCTTGGCCAGGATCAGCAGGCTGTTGAGCGGCGTGCGCAGCTCGTGCGACATGTTGGCCAGGAACTCGGACTTGTACTTGGAGGTCGTCGAGAGCTGCTCGGCTTTCTCCTCGAGCGACAGCCGGGCCTGCTCGACCTCCCGGTTCTTGACCTCGACCTTCGTGTTCTGCTCGGCGAGCAACCGTGCCTTCTCCTCCAGCTCCAGCGCCTGCTTCTCGAGCGCGGTGTTGGTGCGCCGCAGCTCCCCTTGCTGCGTGGTCAGCTCGTTCGACTGCGACTGGAGCTCCTGGGTCAGCGACTGCGACTGCTGCAGCAGCTCCTCCGTCCGCATGTTGGCGCCGATCATGTTGAGCACAACGCCGATCGACTGCGTGAGCTGGTCGAGGAACAGCTGGTGGATCGCGCTGAAGGCGTGGAACGACGCCAGCTCGATGACTGCCTTGATCTCCCCTTCGAACAGCACCGGCAGCACGATGATGTTGAGCGGCGCCGCCTCGCCGAGGCCCGAGCTGATCTGGATGTAGTCGGCCGGCACGCGGGTCAGCAGGATCGTCTTCTTCTCGAGCGCGCACTGCCCCACCAGCCCCTCGCCGGTCTTGAACCGGTTGCCGACCCCTTTGCGCTCCCGGTAGGCGTAGGTCGACGTCAGCTTGAGGAGCGGCTGCTCCGATGCGGCGTCGGCGTCCATCATGAAGAACGCGCCGTAGTGCGCGGAGACCAGCGGCGTCAGCTCGCTCATGATGAGGCGCGACACCGTCTCCAGATTCTTCTGCCCCTGCATCATCGAGCTGAACTTGGCCAGGTTGGTCTTCAGCCAGTCCTGCTCGGCGTTCTTCTGCGTCGTCTCGCGCAGGTTGATGATCATCTGGTTGATCTTGTCTTTGAGCGCGGCCACCTCGCCCTGCGCCTCGACCTCGATCGACCGCGTCAGATCGCCCTTGGTCACCGCGGTGGTCACGTCGGAGATGGCGCGCACCTGCGAGGTCAAGTTGCCGGCCAGCTGGTTGACGTTGTCGGTCAGCTGCCGCCAGGTGCCGACGGCGCCGGGGACCTTGGCCTGGCCGCCCAGCTTCCCCTCGATGCCGACCTCGCGCGCCACCGTCGAGACCTGATCGGCGAACGTCCCCAGCGTGTCGCACATGTCATTGATGGTGTCGGCCAGGGCGGCGATCTCGCCCTTCGCCTCGACGCCCACCAGCTTCTGGGTGAGGTCGCCGTTGGCGACGGCCGTGACGACCTTGACGATGCCGCGCACCTGCGTCGTCAGGTTGGAGGCCATGAAGTTGACGTTCTCGGTGAGATCCTTCCAGGTGCCGCTGACGCCCGGGACGCGCGCCTGGCCGCCCAGCTTCCCCTCGATGCCGACCTCGCGCGCCACGCTGGTGACCTGGTCGGCGAACGTCGACAGCGTGTCGGTCATGCTGTTGATGGTGTCGGCCAGCGCGGCGATCTCCCCCTTCGCCTCGACGACCATCTTCTGCTTCAGATCGCCGTCGGCGACCGCGGTGACGACCTTGACGATGCCGCGCACCTGCGCGGTCAGGTTGCGGGCCATGAAGTTGACGCTCTCGGTGAGGTTCTTCCAGACACCGGCGACCCCGCCGACGTCGGCCTGGCCGCCCAGCTTCCCCTCGGTGCCGACCTCCTTGGCGACGCGCGTGACCTCGCTGGCGAAGCTGTTCAGCTGATCGACCATCGTGTTGATGGTGTTCTTCAGCTCGAGGATCTCCCCTTTGACGTCGACGGTGATCTTCTTCGACAGATCGCCGTTGGCGACCGCCGTCGTCACCAGCGCGATGTTGCGGACCTGTGCGGTCAGGTTGGAGGCCATCGAGTTGACGTTGTCGGTGAGATCCTTCCAGACGCCGCCCGACACCCCCTTCACCTCGGCCTGGCCGCCCAGCTTGCCGTCGGTGCCGACCTCCTTGGCGACGCGCGTGACCTCGCCCGCGAACGAGCGGAGCTGATCGACCATCGTGTTGATGGTGTTTTTCAGCTCGAGGATCTCCCCTTTGACGTCGACGGTGATCTTCTGCGAGAGGTCACCGTTGGCGACCGCCGTCGTCACCTTGGCGATGTTGCGCACCTGATCGGTCAGGTTGCCGGCCAACAGGTTCACGTTGTCGGTCAGATCCTTCCAGGTGCCGCTGACACCCGGCACCTGCGCCTGCCCGCCCAGCTTGCCGGCGGTGCCGACCTCGCGCGCGACGCGCGTGACCTCGGCAGCGAAGCTGTTGAGCTGATCGACCATGGCGTTGATCGTGTTCTTCAGCTCGGAGATCTCGCCTTTGACACTGACCGTGATCTTCTGCGACAGGTCTCCGTTGGCGACCGCCGTCGTCACCTTGGCGATGTTGCGCACCTGATCGGTCAGGTTGCCGGCCAGGAGGTTGACGTTGTCGGTCAGGTCCTTCCAGGTGCCCGACACGCCCCGCACGTCGGCCTGGCCGCCCAGCTTCCCCTCGGTGCCGACCTCGCGCGCGACGCGCGTCACCTCCGAGGCGAAGGCGCGCAGCTGATCGACCATGGTGTTGACGGTGCTCTTGAGCTCCAGCACCTCGCCCTTGGCGTCGACCGTGATCTTCTTGGAGAGATCGCCGGTGGCCACCGCCGTCGTCACCTCGGCGATGTTCCGCACCTGGGTGGTCAGGTTGTTGGCCAGGAGGTTGACGTTGTCGGTGAGATCCTTCCACGTTCCGGCCACCCCGGGGACCTGCGCCTGAACGCCCAGCTTCCCTTCGACGCCGACGGTGCGGGCCACGCTGGTCACCTGTTCGGCGAAGATCCCCAGCGTCTTGGTCATGCTGTTGAGCGTGTCGGCCAGGGCGGCGATCTCCCCCTTGGCCTCGACGCCGACCAGCTTCTGGGACAGGTCGCCGTTCGCGACCGCGGTGACGACCTTGACGATGCCGCGCACCTGCGCCGTCAGGTTGGTGGCCATGAAGTTGACGTTGTCGGTGAGGTCCTTCCAGACGCCGCTCACCCCTTTGACGTCGGCCTGACCGCCCAGCTTCCCCTCGGTCCCGACCTCGCGCGCGACGCGGGCCACCTCGGCCGAGAAGCTGTTCAGCTGATCGACCATGGTGTTGATGGTGCTCTTGAGCTCCAGCACCTCCCCCTTGGCGTCGACGGTGATCTTCTTCGATAGATTTCCGCGGGCGACGGCGGTCGTCACCTCGGCGATGTTGCGCACCTGCGCGGTGAGGTTGTTGGCCAGCTGGTTCACGTTGTCGGTGAGATCGCGCCAGATGCCGGCCGCCTCGGGCACCTCGGCCTGACCGCCCAGCTTCCCGTCGGTGCCGACCTCCTTGGCGACGCGCGTGACCTCCGCGGCGAACGACGACAGCTGATCGACCATCCCGTTGACGGTGGTCCCGATGCGCAGGAACTCCCCTTTGACCGGCTGCCCCTCGATCTCCAGCGCCATCTTCTGCGTGAAGTCACCGGCGGCGACCGCGCTGATGACACGCGCGACCTCCGTCGTCGGCTGCACCAGATCGCCGATGAGCGCGTTGATCGACCCGATGCTGGCCGCCCAGCCGCCGCTCTGCTCGCGCAGCGACGCCCGCTCGGTCATCCGCCCTTCGCGGCCGACGACCCGCTCGACGCGGACCATCTGGCTGGCGAACGCTTCGTTGAGCGCCACCACCGCGTTGAACTCGCGCGCGATCGCCGCCATCAACTGAGCGATGGCCTGCTCGGCGCCGGCCGCGTTCGTCGCGTCTCGCGGGGCGAAGTCGAAGGAGAGCCGGGCCGAAAAGTCACCCTGCCGAACGGCGCTCAGCGCCTCGAGGAGCGACCGAAGCTGCTCGTCGAGGGGGGGCGCCTTGCCCCGCCCATTCCGCTTGCCCCGCGGGCCATCACCGCCTGATTTGGACTTCCTTGGGGCGCTGGTCGAAGGGCGCACGCGACCATTGGGCTGGCTATGGGTATCTTCCATGCGTTGTCCCCTCTTGCCGACTGGCGGATTTTTGACCGGCGAGGTCCAGCCAAACCACCCCCTCGTTCCAAGAAGTCGCCGAAAATCAGTGAATTTCCTAAGTAGTCACTCATACGGCTCCCGCAAGGGGAGACCCGGATCTTTGATCACACATGGCCCCCCCGATGACGACGATTCCAAACTTTACCGAGCCGTCCAGCCCCCCCGACGCGCCGCGGCTGCAAGCTGCTCCGCTTTCCGCGGTGCTTGGCGTCACCGTTCTCGGCTCTGTCAGCAGCGGGACGTTCTGGGCCGGCCTCTTCTTCGTCACGGCCCAGAAGTACGGCTTCTCGGTGTTCGCCAACCTGGTTCTCGCCACCGTCATGGGCGCCGTCTACACGGTGGCCGCCCGCGTGGCCGGGCGGCTCGCCCACGGGCGCGTCCCCCGGCGGGTGATGTCGCTGGCGCTCGGAACCTGGACCGCGGCGGCGCTGTTGCCGCTGCTGCTCCCGGGAGCGGTGAGCGCGCTGTGGATCGCCGCGCTGATCGGCTCGGCCGCCTCCGCGACCACCTTCCCGGTGGTGGAGAGCTACCTGACGGCCGGACGGCACGGCGCCGAGATGCGGTCGGCGATCGGCAAGTTCAACCTGACCTGGACCCCCGCCACCGCGCTGCCGCTCTTGCTGCTGCCGCTGTTCGGGCCCAACAGGATGTTGGGGAGCTTCGCGGTCTCGGCCGCCGCCAGCGCCCTCGCCTTGCTGGCGGCGCGCGCCCTGCCGCTGCACCCGGCGCCCCACGGGCAGGAGGCCGCGCAGGCGGCGGTGGGAGCGGAGTACCCCGCGCTGCTGCGGGCGGCCTCCTGGCTGCTGCCGTTCAGCTACGTCATCTCGGCCACCTTGGCGCCCGTGTTGCCGCACCGGCTGGCCGCCGTCGGCGTCGGCGCCTCGGCCAGCTTCGTCGCCGCGATCTGGATGGCCACCCGGTTTGGCGCGCTTCTGGTCATGTGGCGAAGCAGCTTCTGGCACGGACGGTGGGAGACGGTCGGCGCCGCGAGCGCCGCCCTGGTGGGCGGCCTGGCGCTCGTCCTCCTGGCCACCTCGCTGCCGATCCTGATCGCCGGTCTCCTGGTCTACGGCGCCGGGATGGGCCTCACCTACTACGCCTCTCTCTACTATTCGATGGCGATCGGGCACGGCGCCGTCGACGCCGGCGGCAACTTCGAGGCGTTGATCGGCGTCGGGTACTGCGTGGGGCCGCTCCTGGGGATCGTCGGGCAGGTGGTGGCCGGCCCGGCGCGGGGTGACGCGGCGACGGTCGCGCTGACCTGGCTCTGCGCGGCGCTCGCCGGGAGCGGCGTCGTCCGCCCCTATCTGGAGGCCCGTCGCAGGCGTTGACGTCGGTCAGGGGCGCTGATTTGCCGCTGTCGTTGCCTGTTCGTCACAATCGTGGCCATTTCGATCGTGTGTGAAACATGACTTAACGAACTCGTCGCGGTGTCGTTGGCGCACGCCCCAACGAACAGGGGTAACAACGAATCTCAGCATGGCGTCCATACAGCTGCTGGGGCGAGCGCGACAGGGATTTCCCGCTGCGGAGCCGTTCGGTCCGCGCATCAACCGTCTGGCGTTGGTCACGGACGCCTGGCGCCCGCAGACCAACGGCGTGGTCAACACGCTGGTGCGGTTGGTGAAGCACCTCGAGCTCGGAGGGATGGAGGTGATGGTCGTCGCGCCCGACGCGCACTTCACCTTGCCGCTCCCCTCGTATCCCGAGATCCGGGTGGCCTGCGATCCCTGGAAGGCGATTGGCCGCATCCGCGGCTTCGCCCCCGATGCCATTCACGTGGCGACCGAGGGCCCGCTCGGCTTCTCGACGGTGGCCTGGCTGCGCTACAAGAAGCTGCGCTTCACCACCAGCTTCCACACCCGCTACCCGGAATACCTCAGCGCGCGCGTCCCCGTCGTCCCGGTCTCCTGGGGCTACGATCTCGTGCGTTGGTTCCACGGGCGCGCGGAGCACACGCTGGTGAGCTCGATGTCGCTCCTGCACGAGCTCGAAGCCAAGCGGGTCGGCGGGCGGCTGGTTCACTGGCCCCGCGGCGTCGACGCCGACGTCTTCAACCCGACGCACCGGCGCGACGACGTCTACGCCGGGCTGCCGGGGCCGATCTGGCTCTACGTCGGGCGAGTGGCCGTCGAGAAGAGCCTGGAGGACTTCCTGAAGCTGCCGCTGCCGGGGACCAAGGTGGTGGTGGGCGACGGTCCCTCGCGCGAAGAGCTCCAGCGCAGCTATCCCGACGTGCTTTGGCGCGGCTACCAGTTCGGGGCCGAGCTGTCGGCGCACTTCGCCAGCGCCGACTGCTTCGTCTTCCCATCGCGCACCGAGACCTTCGGCAACGTCATCCTCGAGGCGCTGGCCTCGGGACTGCCCGTCGCCTCGGTGCCTGCGCCCGGTCCCGTCGATCTGGTCGCCGAAGGCGTCAACGGCGCGATCGACGACGATCT
This sequence comes from uncultured Pseudomonadota bacterium, assembly GCA_963819375.1. Lineage (GTDB taxonomy): Bacteria > Myxococcota_A > Polyangia > Fen-1088 > Fen-1088 > JADGRB01. Next base: position 543,613 of record CAWFVU010000007.1, read on the forward strand.
CCACGCCGCCTGTCTGCGCGCCCTCCCCTGCTCGCGCGAACGCGCGCGGGCCAGCGTCGTCCGGCGAACGCTGCGGGCCGGCCACGACCTCTTCCGCGCGCACCTCGTGCCGCTGCGGCCCGAGATCGCCTACCCGCTCCCGCGCCCGGCCGAGGCGGCCTGAGTCGACAACTGTTGCGCGGGCAGTCGCAAGAGCGGCTGTCCCATCTTGAGGACGGCCCCCTGGCTGATCCCGTCGGAGAGAGAGAACCCGTCGGGCGCGAACACGATGATCGTCGATCCAAGCTCGAACCAACCCATCTCCTCGCCCTTGTGGAAGGACGCGTCGCAGTGCACGGCGCGTGGCCCCTCGTACGCCAGGTGCAACGGCACGTCGAGGAATCGGAGCCGGATGCTGGCGACCAGGATCGAAGCCACCGGCACCAGGGTAACGACGTGATCTCCCACGCCAAGGCGGGTCTGGATGACGGCGTGCTCGTTCTTGCAGTAGAGCTTCTCGACGCGGTTGACGGCGATCGGGTTGGTGTTCCAGGTGTCACCCGAAAAGTAGTTGAGGTGGACGACGCGGCAATCGTGCGGGGCGTGGAACCGGTGATACATGCTCGACGTCAGCCGCAGGGTCACGTAGCGCCCGTTGCGGTAGAGGCGTTCGAGCACCGGATCGTCGAGGAGATCGTGCAGCGTGTAGGAGAGCCCCTTGGCCTGAATCACGACGTCCCCGTCGACGCGTCCGGAGGCGCCCACGATGGCGTCACAGGGGCTGACGAGCACGTTCGGGTCGGGGTCGATCGGGCGGACGCCGGGCTTGAGCTCACGGATGAAGCAGTCGTGCAGGCTGTCGAACGCCGGCTTGGCCGCCTCGTCGAGATCGGGATCGGCGAACAGGCGCCAAAGGCCGATCGAGAGATCGCGCACCAGCGGTTGGCGAAGCTTGCTCACCCAGCCGACGAACTGCGTCGCCAGGCGGCGCGGGATGCGATTCGTCAGCAAGAAGTTCAGCTCTTCCTGCTGGCCGAAGCGGGCCAATATGGATCGAGCGGTCACGGAACCAGAAGGAGACGTTGATGACATTGGCCCTCTATGCGTTGAGTGCGGCCGGAACCGTCGGCACCATCGGGTTGACGGTCTCGGTGCACCGGATTGCGACACGACTGACGTTGTCCAAGGCGAAGCATCCTTCGCTGCGTGGCCACGCGAAGATGTCGCGCTTCTTCGCCAAGCTGGTGCCCTTCTATGAGTACGACGAGGCGCGCTTCTTTCGCACCGACGGCGCCCCCGACGACATCGCCGAGCGGCGCCGCGCCGGGTTCATGGCGCTCGCCGAGCTCTACAAGACGCGCTACGCCGAAACGGTGAAGCTGACCCGCGAGGTGGAGTCCGGCATCTCGGACCTGCAGTTCACCGCCTCCTACCGCGTTCCCTTTCAGTACAGCCGCTTCGTGCGCAAGAACCTCTCCGCCGGTGCCTTCGTCGCCTCCTCGGCCGGCGTCCAGGTGACCGACCTCGACGGAAACGAGGCCTACGATTTGACCGGCGCCTACGGGGTGAACGTCTTCGGCTACGACTTCTACAAGCAGTGCCTCGACCGCGCGTTCGAGCGCGCCAGGGCGCTCGGCCCGGTCCTTGGCCCCTACCACCCGGTCGTGGCCGACAACGTCCAGCGGCTGCGCGAGATCTCCGGGCTCGACGAGGTCTCCTTCCACATGTCGGGGACCGAGGCGGTCATGCAGGCGGTGCGCCTGGCGCGTTACCACACCCGCCGCTCGCACCTGGTCCGCTTCTGCGGCGCCTACCACGGATGGTGGGGCGACGTGCAGCCCGGGGTGGGGAACCCCACCCCCGCGCACGAGACCTACACGCTGAAGGACATGGACGACGACTCGCTGCGCGTGCTGCGCAAGCGGAACGACATCGCCTGCGTCCTGGTCAACCCGCTGCAGGCGCTGCACCCCAACGCCAACGCCCCCAGCGATTCGACGCTGCTGGCCAGCGACCGCGCCGCGAAGTTCGATCGCGCCAGCTACACCGAGTGGCTGAAGAAGCTTCGCGCGGTCTGCCGCGAGCGCGGCATCGTCCTCATCTTCGACGAGGTGTTCGTGGGGTTCCGCCTGGCGCCGCGCGGCGCGCAGGAGTACTTCGGCGTCAAGGCCGACATGGTGACCTACGGCAAGACGCTGGGCGGCGGACTGCCGATCGGCGTCCTGTGCGGCCGCAAGGAGCTCATGAAGCGCTTCCGCGATGATCGGCCAGCGGACATCTGCTTCGCCCGCGGGACGTTCAACGCGCACCCCTACGTGATGACGGCGATGAACGAGTTTCTCCACCGGCTGGAGACCCCCGAGATCCGCACCCTCTACAAGACCCTCGACGAGACCTGGAACAGGCGCGCCCAGCGGCTCAATGAGCGTCTCAGCGACGAGGGTCTGCCGGTGCGCGTGGCGAACCTGCAGACGATCTGGACCGTCCTTTACACGCAGCCCGGCCGCTACAACTGGATGCTTCAATTCTATCTGCGTGCGCAGGGCCTGGCGCTCTCTTGGGTGGGGACCGGGCGCTTCATCTTCAGTCTCAACTACAGCGACGCCAACTTCGACGCCGTGGCCGACAAGTTCCTGGCGGCCGCCCGGGCGATGCAGGCGGACGGGTTTTGGTGGTCCTGCCACCCAGCTCTCACCGACAAGTCCATCAAGCGTCAGATCCTCCGCGAGATGCTGACCCATCGATAGGCCGCTCGGCCCTCCAGACCGGAGGTCGAAGTAGAACCGCGGGCCGCGCGGAATCGAGGGCCGCCCGCTCGATTCGCCCGCAACCTCCGCACGGGACCTTTTTCCGGCGGCGGGGAGCGCAGTTGTCGAATTGGGACGGCGCTCCCCGCCGCCGGAAAAAAGTTCATTCGCGGAGGCGGACGACCGCTCAAGCGGGCGACCTGGATTCCGCGAATGCCCGGGGTTCACGTGTGTCGCCTTTACCTGGGCTGAGCTCACCGGTGCCGAGTTCACCGGCGTCGAGTTCACTCGCGCCGAGCTCATTGCGAGCGCGTGGAGCAAATGGGCGGGCCGGAAACTAGTCCAGGGCTCGGGGCAGCCGCAGGCTGCCACGAGCCCCCGAGGTGCTAGGCGGCGTGCTTCGCAGGCTCGACCATCTCACCGCGCATCAAGTACAGCGGCGCCCGATGATAGAGGTAGATGTCGTGGAACGGATCCGTGAGGATCTTCGTGAACCAGACCAGCCCCGTCTTCACGCTGCGCAGGAAGAACAGGTGAACGGTCCGGAACAGGAGAGCCCCCGCCGCCAGACCAATCCAGAGACGCGCCAGGTGCTCGAGGTACGTGGAAAGGTTGGTCCAGGGCTGCCCGAAGATCCCGAACGCCGTCGGCGCGAAGTAGAGCGCCAGCGGAACCAGGGCCCAGATGCTGTGCAGGATCACCTTGCGGCGCAGATTGAAGCCGACCTTCACCTTCTCTTTGTATTCATGCGTGGCCTGGTTCTCCTCGTCGTAGCCCTTCGGCTCGAAGAAGAAGTGGCCAACCTGTCGGATGCACATGGCGAACGTCCAGCCGAACAGCGCCGCCGCCACCGGGTGCGTAAACAGCATGACGTAGGTGACGCAGAAGCTGATTGCGCTGATCAGGTGCAGGGACTGGTTGATGCGACTGTGGTGGTAGAAGCGGTGGTCATCCCAGCGCTGCTCTTTCAATTCCTCGAAAAAGCCGTTCATGTGCTCTCCTCCGCTCGCGTCGGCGAGCCAAACGTTGGCGGGCCGAACGGCCAGCCAAACAATGTTGGCTCAATTAGCCGCTAACCGCGCGCTTTGGAAAGCGAACTTTGGGTGACGTTCTGGTCACCGAGTGTCACGGAGAGTCTGCGGCCGGGCGCGGCACGAATCAACCACAAGCTGACCCAGACGCCGGTGCTGAAGTAGAGCGACATCCAGGGCACTTCCTCGCGCCACGGCTCCCAGTCGCGCGTCACCACGCGATGGAGCCCGGCGTCGCGCACCCCTTCGACGAAGGAGAGATACGGGCGCTTGCTCTGCTCGTCGGCCCGCCAGCGGCGGAGGTACATGGGAACGTCGACCGTCGACATGAAGACGATGTACGCGCCGATGAGGGCCGTCGCGATCCCCACGAACCGCTGGCGGGCCCCGCGCTCGCGCGCGAAGAGGCCGATGATCACCAGCGCCGAAGCGAACGTCCAGAGGGACTGCTCGATCGCGTTGCCGAGGTAGTTGGTCGACAGGACCGCGTACCAGGAGCAGATCTCGGCGACCGCGATGATGGGCACCAAGACGCGCGAGACAATCCTCGCCGCGTCTCGCTGTCCCGGACCGGCCGACTCACCGAGGAGAAACGCCCACTGGGTCATGAACGCCAGCTCGGCCACCGTCGCCACCGCGCGTCCGATCAGCACGACCGAGAGCCAGTTGTCGTAGAGGCAGATGCGCTGCACATCCGCGCGGGGGAAGATCGACCGGAAGGCGCATCCGGCCACAAACAGCGCCGAGAGCATCAGCTGACGCCTGCGGTAGTCGCGGCGATCGGGCCCCTGCAGAGCGCGCTCCCGCTGCAGCGCAACCGCGGTCCGCAGCCAGATCGCCACGTTGAAGAGGGTGATCGCCCACAGAAACCAGATCCAGGCGGAGATCCCCGGCGACCCGGCCGCCATCATCGATCCCCGTTGCTCAGGAGGGTGTTCGCCACGGCACCATCACCATTGCGCACCAACCCGGTGACAGTCCAGTTACAGTTCTGCAACACTCAGTGGCTGACTGCTCGGCTCGGCGCCAGCGTGGAGCTCGCCCAGCCAGTCGACGACCCGCTCTTCCGCCCAGTAACGCGGCCGCCAGGGCCAGGGCCCCGAGACGAATCCGGTGTGGCCGCCCCAGGGGGTGACCTCGAAGGTGACGGCCTGCGAGCCGGCCGCGCGCGCCCGCTCCACCGCCTCGCGTGGGTAGAACGGATCGTCTTCGCTGCTGATGCAGAGGGTCGGCACGGCGATGCGCGGCAGGTATCCGAGCGAGCTCGAACGTTGGTAATAGTCGTCGGCGCTGGTGAACCCGTGCATCGGCGCCGTGAGCCGCTCGTCGAATTCGGCGACGGTCCGCGCCGCGCCGATGCGCGCGGCGTCGAGGTGGGCCGTCTCTCGCGGAAACCGCGCCAGCACGTCGAGCGCCTTCGGCTTGAGCCGCCGCAGGAAGTGATAGGTGTAAAAGCGCGCCGTGGGCCGTTCGAGGTAGCGCGAGGCGGCGGCCAGATCGTAGGGGACGGAGATCGTGGCGGCGCCGCGGATCGTGCTGGCGGCGCCGGACTCGCCCAACCACTTGAGCAGGACGTTTCCCCCCAGCGAAAAACCGACGGCATAGATCGGGACGTCCGGCTCCCGCGCGGCCAGCACGCGCAGCGCGAAGCCGAGGTCCGCGGTGTCGCCCGAGTGATAGAGGCGCGCGCGGCGGTTCTTGAGCCGGCGGGAGATCTGCTGCGGATCGCGCGCGCACGATCGAAAGTTGAGCACCGTGCAGCGCCAGCCGACCCGCCCCGCCTGGACCGCCAGCCCCTGCGTGTGCAGCGAGTGGGCGCTCCCCTCGAGGCCGTGCAAGAGGAGCAGGCGCGGCGAATCGGCCGGGCCCGCCGCGTGGTCGAGGACGAGATCGTCATCGTCGTCGGTGGTCAACACCTCGCGCTCGAACCTGACCAGGCGCCGCGAGCGGGCCAGCCGCGCCCAGAGGGTCTGGGCGGTCGCCCCGCGCAGCCACCAGGCGACCGCGACCTGTTCGTCTCCCTGCATCGCTCCTCTATATAGATGAAGGACGCGCGCCCGGCGCGTCCAGATTCCAGTCACTTCCGCTTGCGCGGGGGTCCCTCGCCAACTAGACAAAGAGCCATGAGCTCATCCGGAGAGATCCTGACGGCCGACGGTAAGAGCCCGAAATCCGGGGCCGCGCCGGCCATGGATTGCAGGATCGCCCTCCGGAGGGGCGACCGCCGCGGCGGACGCGCCGGCGGCCAAGCGGAGCCGGCGACCCCTCGTGCTGGCGGCGCTCGCCGTCGTCGTCGTGGTCGGGGGGCTCTACTATCTGCACGAGCGCAACTTCGAGGAGACCGACGACGCGCAGGTCGACGGCAACATCAGCAACATCGGGCCGCGCGTCACCGGCACGGTGACCGCCGTCTATGTGGTCGAGAACCAGTTCGTGAAGGCCAACGACGCGCTCCTGGAGATCGACCCCACCGATCTGTCGGTGGCCGTCGCGCAGGCCAAGGCGTCGGTCGCGCAGGCCGAGGCGCAGCTGCAGGCCGAGGATCCGTCGGTGTCGATCACCCAGACCTCCAACACCGCGCTGGTGGCGGGCGCCTCGTCGGAGCTGCTGTCGGCCACCGCCGGCCTCACCGGCGCGGAGAAGGACGTCGAGCAGCTGAGCTCGCGCCTGGTCCAGGCGGAGGGGAACGCGCGGCTGGCGGAGATCGAGAAGAAGCGCGGCGAGGATCTCTGGAAGGCGCAGGCGATCCCGCGCGCCGATTTCGACCGCCGGATCACCACGGCCGAGACGACGGCGGCCGAGGTGCAGGCCGCGCAGCACGCGCTGTCGGCGGCGCGCGAGCGCGTGTCGCAGCAGAAGGCGCAGCTCGGCGCCACCAAGAGCCGGCTGACGGAGGTCAAACAGAACGCGCCCAAGCAGGTCGAGACGCGGCGCGCCTCGGTGCAGTACCGCCAGGCCAATTTAGAGCTGGCCAAGGCGCAGCTGGCCCAGGCCGAGCTGAACCTCGGCTACGCCAAGATCCGCACGCCCATCCCGGGCGTGGTGGCCAAGAAGGCGGTCAACGTCGGCGATCACGTGAGCCCCGGGCAGCAGCTGGTCGCGGTGGCGCAGACCGACGCGCTCTGGGTGACCGCCAACTTCCGCGAGACGCAGATCGAGCGGATGCACCCGGGCATGTCGGTCGATCTCCACGTCGACGCGCTGGGGACGAACATGACCGGCAAGGTCGAGAGCCTGGGCGGCGCCACCGGCTCGCGGCTCAGCGTGCTGCCGCCCGAGAACGCCTCGGGCAACTACGTGAAGGTCGTGCAGCGGATCCCCGTGCGCATCAAGCTGGACACGCAGGAGGGGCTCGATCGCCTGCGGCCCGGGATGTCGGTCGAACCAAAGGTGCGCGTGACGCCGTGAGCGCGGCCGGCCCGGCGGCGGCCGCCTCCGAACGCCCCGCCTACTTCGCCACCGGCTGGACCAACGGCCACAACCCCTGGGTGATCGCGCTGGTCGTCACCATGGCGACCTTCATGGAGGTGCTCGACACCAGCATCGCCAACGTCTCGCTGCCGCACATCGCCGGCAACCTGTCGGTCAGCCAGGACGAGGGGACCTGGGTCCTCACCTCGTACCTGGTCTCGAACGCGGTGGTGCTGCCGATCAGCGGCTGGATTGCCTCCAAGGTCGGGCGCAAGCGCTTCTACATGACGTGCGTCATGTTGTTCACCGCCAGCTCGTTCCTCTGCGGCATCGCGCCGTCGCTGGGGTGGCTGGTCTTCTTCCGCATCCTGCAGGGGCTGGGCGGCGGCGGCCTCGGGCCGAGCGAGCAGGCGATCCTGGCCGACACCTTTCCCCCCGCCAAGCGCGGCATGGCCTTCGCCGTCTACGGCATGGCGGTCGTGCTGGCGCCGGCCATCGGACCGACGCTGGGCGGCTTCATCACCGATCACTTCAACTGGCGCTGGATCTTCTTCATCAACGTGCCGGTCGGTCTGCTCTCGCTCACGCTGAGCCAGCGGGTGGTCAGCGATCCGCCCCACATCGTGGCCGGCAAGGCCAAGGCCGGGGGCATCGACTACATCGGCCTCGTCCTCATCGCCGTGGGCCTGGGCGCGCTGGAGATCGTCCTCGACAAGGGGCAAGAGGACGAGTGGTTCGCCTCGTCGTTCATCCTCGGCAGCACCATCGTCGCGGCGGTCTGCCTGGTCTCCTTCGTCCTCTGGGAGCTCAGGCACAAGAACCCGATCGTCGACGTGAAGCTGTTCAAGAACCCGACCTTCGCGGTCTCCAACGTGATGATGTTGACCCTGGGCGTCGCCCTGTTCGGCTCGACCGTGCTCTTGCCGCAGTACCTGCAGGTCTTCATGGGCTACACGGCGCAGCAGTCGGGGATGGCGCTCTCGCCAGGCGGGTTCGTGGTCATCCTGCTGCTGCCGTTCGTCGGCTTCATGGTGTCGCGGGTCGACACGCGTTACATGATCGGCTTCGGCTTCCTGGCGCTGTCGTCGGCGCTGTTCTTCATGACGAAGCGCATCTACGGCGGCATCGACTTCAAGACGGCCGTCGAGCTGCGGGTCATTCAGTCGATCGGCCTGCCCTTCCTCTTCATCCCGATCAACACGCTGGTCTACGCGGGCGTGCCGCCCGAGAAGAACAACGCGGTGTCTGGGATCGTCAACCTCTCGCGCAACATGGGGGGCGACATCGGCATCGCCGCGGTCACCACGCTCATCGCGCGCCGCTCGCAGTTCCACCAGAGCCTGCTGGTGAGCCGAACGAACAGCTTCGATCCCAGCTTCACCGCGCGCCTCGAGGGGCTGGCCAGCAACTTCCAGCGCGCGGGCGCCTCGGCCATCGACGCCACCCACCGGGCGATGGCGGTGATCTACCTCCAGCTGCAGCAGCAGGCGGCGACGCTCGCCTTTCTCGACGCGATCAAGATGCTGGCCGTCGCCACCGGCCTGATGATCCCGCTGCTGTTCCTCACGCGAAGGCCGCGCCCCGGCGGCGCGCCGGCCGGCGGGCATTGAGTTCGGGGGACGTCGGGCGCTGCGCGCCCTTGGGTCCCCCGCGCCCCCAGCTCCGCGTCAGCCGGCCTTGCTGGCCCGCAGCTCGAACAGATGGCAGGCGCTTCCGAGCCGCTCGGCCAGCCGCGCACGCTTCTCGATCGACCAGTGGGCTCCACAAACGAAGTAACCGCTGTAGTGGAGGCCCATCGGCTCTTCATGGACGACGTCGAACCCGTTCTTCTGGAAGTTGCGCCGCCAGACGGGCGGGCGGAACAGCCAGAGCTCGCTGAAGATGAGGCCCCGCTCACCATGGCGCCCCTGCACGAACGGGTAAAAGAGGGTTCGTAGAACGGCCAGCGTCAGGCCGAACGCCCGCCCTGCCCGGGCGAGCAGCGCGCCCCCGCGCTTTCGTTCCCGCACCACCAGCGCTGCCTTCTGCACGCCGTCCGGAAACGCCGCCAGCATCGTCCAGAGACGCCAGGCGTGGGTGGGGAGCACGTGCACGCAGGTCGCGCCGGGGCGCATGACCCGCCGAATCTCGGCGTGGAGCCCGGGGAGATCGCGAACGTGCTCGAGCACGTTGGAGGAGAACACCACGTCGAAGCTGGCGTCCGGGAACGGGATGTTCCGGCCGTCGTACTCGGTGATGGGGAACAGCTGATCCCCCTTGTAGTTCGAGCTGGGAACATCGATCGCCTCGACGTCGAACCCACGCTTGCGCAGCTCCAGCGCCTGCTGGCCCGTCCCGGCGCCGATCTCCAGGACGCGCGCGCCCGGACGAAAGCGCTTCGCGATCGCGTCGATCTCGGCGGACCGGATCTGGTTGAGCAGCGGAATCGACAGCATCGCTACCGGCCCCCTTTTGCCTGGGCGCCGAGGAGCTTCGCGCGCGCCCCCGCCACCAGCCGCGCCTCTTCAGGGGCCAGGCCCAGCACCCCCAAGGTCGCCACGTACGAGACGAGGCCTGCGACAATGACCAGCGGGATTCGCAGGCCCGCCGGCGACACGTGGCCGTCGAGCGCCAGCTCCACCGCCACGGTGGCAGCGGCGGCAGCCAGCGGCTTGAGGATCGTCCGGTCGAACGGGTAGATGCCGAACCAGAGCCGCACCTCGATCAAGACCTGCGTGTGGAGCAACACCACGCTCCCCAGCGCCGCCAACGCAGCCCCGATCAGACCGAAGCGGGGAATGAGCGTCACGCCGAGCACGACGTTGACCACGGCGACGACGATGTTGTTCTGCAACAGCAGCCGGGAGCGACCGCCGCCGACCAGGATCCAGCCCATCAGGCCAAACGAGACGTTGACCCAGTGGCTCATCGCCAAGATGGCGACCGTGGTCGCCCCCTCCTGAAAGTCCGAGCCGTAGAGCGCCAGCAGATCCCGCCGCAGCACCAGCACCGTCAAGGCGATCGGCGCGGAGACGGTGACGACCCAGCGGTTCATCATCACCAGGTTCTGCCTGAGCCGGTCGCGTTGGCCGAGGCTCACCGCCTCTGCGAATACCGGCGCCGCCACGCTGTCGAAGACCGAGCGGGCGCTGGCGATGATCCGGGTGATGAACTCGGAGGCCCCGTAGACGCCCGCCGCGCTGGTCCCCACGAACATCGTGAGCAGAAGGATGTCCGCCCGCTGGAGCACGCCGTTCAGCACGTCGCCCGCGGCCAGCGGCAGCGAGAAGGAGATGAACCCCGGCATCCGAGGGGCCCGCATCGCCCGCCCGAGCTCCCCGCGGCCGAACACCCGGCCGACGGCGACGATCGCCAGCAGCAGCGTCGCCGTCGCGGCGACGACGTGCGCGACGGCCAGCGTGGCCAGCGAGCGGCCGACCAGCGCGGCCGACAGCCCCGCCAGCAGCAGGGAGATCGGCTCGCCCAGGCCCCGCACGTAGAAGTTCGCGCGCGTCACCTTCGCCGACAGGCTGGCCTGGACCAGCACCAGCATGCACCCGGTCGCGATCGCGGCCGGGGCCATGATCCGCAGCGCCGTCTCCAGGGTGGGCTCGCGCATGACGTGCGCGAGCGGTCCCGCCGTGGCGACCAGGAGCGCCGCCGCGGCACCTGACATGAGCAGGCAGAGCCGTAGCCCGGTGCCGATCGCGCTGCGGACCTGGTCCTCTTCGCCGCGCGCGCGGTGCGCCGCCACGTAGCGCAGCATCCCGCCCCCGGCGCCGCCGGTCCCCCCGCGCGTCACCAGATCCAGGATGGCCAGGGAGGCCTGATAGCTGCCGAACACCGCGCGTCCGAAGAGGCGCGCCAGGAGCACGTGGGTGACCGACAGCAGCGCCCCCGCCGCGACGGTGAGCACCTGCATTCCGCCGCTCCGGGCCGCATGCGCGACGTCCTGGTGCTTTTCGTGGTCCTGGTCGGGGTCGCGCTGGGAGTCAGGCATCTGGGAGACGTCTGGGGGGAGCTGGGGGCAGCATGGCACGGCGGGCGCCGGCTGCCGCCATTTCTATCCCGCCCGCTGCGCTTGGCGCCGGCAGCGGCGGCCGTCCGCTTGACGAGCGCGGACGTTGAGGTATAGGGGACGGCGATGCCACGCATGGTGATGTGTCGAAAGCTCGGCAAGGAGCTCCCCGGACTGCCGTTCAAGCCGGTCCAGGGCGAGCTCGGCGAGAAGATCTATGCCGAGATCTCGCTCGACGCCTGGAAGATGTGGCTCCAGGACTCGGTCAAGTTCGTGAACACCTACCGCCTCGACCTCACCACGAAGGACGCGCAGGCCTTCATGCGAAAGCAGATGGAGGTCTACTTCGGGTTCGCCGAGGGGGATATGGCCGACACGGCCTGGACTCCGCCCAAGCCGTAGTCGACGCAGTCCCCGACCGCCCCCAGGCGTGGTCAGGGCGGCGTAATGCCAGGATACGCGTCGCGGTCAATCACGACCTGAACCGGGGCTCGGCCGATGGCGGCTTCGATGGGTGTTTCTGCCGTCTGCGCCATCCGAAGCTGACGCGCGCGCCAGATTGTGTAAAGGACCGGGATGACCTCGAGCGTGAGGAATGCGCTCGTGATCAGTCCGCCGAGCATCGGAGCGGCAACGCGCTTCATGATTTCGGCGCCCGCGCCGTCGCTCCAGAGCAGCGGCAACAGGCCGACCGCCATCGTGGTGATCGTCATGATCTTGGGACGCAGTCGCTGAACGGTGCCTTCAGCGTGGGCCTCGATGATGTCTTCGCGACTTCGGAGCCTGCCCTCGCGCACGCGGCGTTTGAAAGCCTCGTCGATGTAGACCACCATCACGACACCGGTTTGCATCGCGAGGCCGACCGTCGACAGCAGGCCGACCCAGACGGGCGCGGACATCGGGTAGTGAAGCAGAAAGAGCGTCCAGAGGCTCCCCACCAGGGCGAATGGCACCGAAATCAGCACGATGAGCGCTTCGGTCACGTTCTTGAATTGCAGGAAAAGAAGAGCAAACATCAGGAGGGCCACCAAGGGCGCGATCCACTTCAAGCGCTGCTGCCCCGCGGCCATGAGCTCGTACTGCCCCGTCCATTCGATGCGCTCTCCGGGCGCGAGGCCGATCTCTCCGCGAGCGATTGCGCCGCTGAGATTCTCGCGCGCCGACTTCACGTAGCTCGCCACGTCGGTCCCCGAATCCAGATCGACGTAGACGTAAGCGACCATCTCGCCGTTTTCGGTCCGGACCATGGCGGGCACCGTCACATGAACGGGATGGCCTATCAGCCCCAAGGGCACCACCTGGCCCGTTTTCGAGCGTACCGTGATCTCCCGCAGCAGATCGGCGTCGGCGGGCTTCATGTTCATGTCCGGGAGGAGCCGGAGCCTATAGGTCGACAGCCTGTCGGGAGCGATGCCGCTGTCTCCGGGGTGGTGTCCGTGCTCGATGATGAATCGCTTGGGGCGGAATGCGGTACCGCCCTTCCCGTGCCAGATCAGCTCGTTCACTTGCCCGCCGCTGATGACGAAATCGGCCGTGGAGAGAGCAAGCGCCGGGTCGACATGATGCTGCTCCACCGCCGAAGCATCGAGCTCCAGCTTCAGCCACGGCTCGCCACCCAGCGACTCGAACACCGCGCTTCTGGCGTGGGGCACTTGCGCCACCCACTTTTGCACCTGCCTCCCTACTACTTCCAGGCGCTCCGGGCTTGCAGCGACGATTCGAATTCCTACCGGGGTTCGCACACCCGCGGTCGACATCATGTCCATTCGTGCGCGTGCCGGCGCGCTCCAGGCACTCGCCCAGCCTGGCGTGCGCGTCGCCTGATCGAGCTTGTCGACGAGCTCCGCCGTCGTCTCCGGTTTCTCTTCCGGCCAAACGAGCCGAAGCACACTCTTGAGCCCACCCGGCGCCCACCTCGAATACCAACGCGTGTGAAACACCTTGGGCCATTCCGCGCGTGGCTTGAGCCGGATCGTCGTCTCGGCCATGGAGAACGGCGCCGGATCCGTGGCCGTGTTGGCGCGTCCCACCTTGCCGAACGCTTCGGCCACCTCCGGGAATTGCGCCAGCGTCGTGTCCATCCTGGCGAGCTGGACCCCGGCATCCCCACCGGTGACGCCCGGCAACGTGGTGGGCATGAACAGCAGATCGCCCTCGTCGATACGAGGCAGAAATTCACCTCCGAGCCGCGTGACGATCGGGAAACACGAGGCCGCGGCCAACGCCGCCGTGGCGAGCGTCAGCGTCGGTCGAGCCAAGGCGAACGTCACGAACGGTCGATAGATCCGGACCAACCTCTTGGTGAGCGGGTTGTCGAACTCGGGCACGATGCGGCCGTGCAGCAGTCGATCGCGCAGGGCCGGAGCGACGGTGACGGCGACGATGGCCGCGGCGATGATGACCAGCGTCTTGGTGAACGCGAGCGGGCGCAGCAGCCGGCCCGTCTCGCCGGTGAACGCGAAGACCGGCAGGAAGCTGAGCGCCGTGATGACCAGCGAGATGAGAATCGCCGGCGCGAGGTTGCCAGCCGCGCCAATCAGCGCCGCCCGCCGGTCAGCTTGAGACGCGTTCGTGCCGATTGTCTCGAGGCGGCGGTGACACGCCTCCAGCGCCACCACGTCTGCGTCGACTGCCATACCGAGAGCGATGCCGATGCCTCCCAGGCTCATGATCGTGGCCGGGACGCCGAACAGGTACATTCCCGCGAACGTAATCAGCAGCACGAGCGGCAGCGTCAGCGCCGGCGCCAGCGCGCTGCGCCCGTGCAGCAGGAACATCAGAATCACGAGCACGACGACGGCCACTTCCTCGGCCAGCGCCCGCAACAACGTGTGCTCGACGCGATTGGCCAGATCCAGTCTGCTGTAGATCGTGACGATCTTGATGTTGCGAGGGAGGTGCTTCTGCGCCTCTTTTAGCTTGCGTTCGACGGCCTCGATGACCGCCCTCGGATCTGCGTCGCGCTTGGCGATGACGATTCCCCCGGCCACTTGCGGGTCACCGCTCAGGTCGGTGATGCCGATCGGCATGTCCGGGGTGAGCGCGGTGTGGGCGACATCGCCGAGCAACCGCTTCGTGTGGTTGCCGAGGAGCAGAGGTTCGGTCTCGATCTTCCAAGGATCGGGGTTGCCCTTGATATTCGACTTCACGGCTTCGACGACGTCACTGAAAGCGAGATTCCGCGCCCGGAGCCGTTCCGCGTCACTTTCAATGAGGATCTGTTCGGTCGTTCCACCCACGGACGCCACCTCCGCGACTCCGGGGATCTTCATGAGCTCGTTGCGCAACGTCTCGTCCTGCACCCGGTGCCCCACCGCCAGCGGCAACCGAGACGAGCCCACCAGCGCGTACTCGTAGATCCAACCGGTGGAAGAAGCCGGTGGACCGACTTCTACGCGGATCGTCGACGGCATGAACGTCTTGATGTCTTCGACGCGGCGAAGGATCTCGCGCCTCCCCGACTCCAAGCTCTTCGACGAGCCGAACAGAACATCCACGTACGCCATTCCCGACATCGAGGCGCCACGGACGGAGCTAGCGCCTGGTACCGACTTGAGCGAATCGGTCAGGACGCGCGTCACCCGTGTCGCGACCTCGCTTGCGGGATGGCCCATCCATTCGACGACGAGACCGACCTGGGGATCCGACAGATCAGGCACGGCGTCCGCCGCCAATCGGCGTCGCGCATGCTCGCCCCATATCCCCAGCGCCACCGCCAGGATGATGACAGCCAGGCTATGGCGGCTACACCAGGCAACGCAGCGCTGGATCATTCGAGAACCTCCTCCGCTTTGCCTTGAGCCGCCCGCAGGCGCCGCTCGGCGTCCAGAACGAAAGTGTCACTGGTCACCACCCGCTCGCCCTCGCTCAAGCCGGAAAGCACGACGATGCCGCCGAGTTGCTCCGCAGCTTGGTCGGCGACAGAGCCAGAATCGAGGATCCTGCCGACCTCGATGGATCGTCGTTTGAAGGCGTGTCCGCCGGCCGGGGCGGCCAAGACGTAGGCACCCTCGCTCGAGTACAGCACCGAACTCTCAGGCACGACGATTAGCTCACGCGGCTTGGCCTCGAGTTGAAGCCACCCCGTCCCCCCGTCCAGCGCAAGCGCCCTTTCGCCGACAAAGCGCGCCTGGACGGTCGCCGAATCCCATGACGTTGTCGGTTCGGACGTCAGGCGCACCGACATTCCCCTCGCCGGCTCGGCGTTGGAGAAGAAGACCGCCTTGTCCCCGGGCTGGACCCCTTCCAGGGCTTCCTTGTGGACGACTGCGGTCACCACGCCCTCGGGACCGAGCCAAGCGGGAGCTCGCACGACTTGGGCGATGACCCGTCGCTTGACCTCGTCGACGGCCCCATGCATGGCGACGATTGTCTCTTTTGGCTTCCCGTCGCGCACACGCTCGAGCGCCATGTTGCAAATGGGGCAATCCCCCGGCGTGGCGGATACGACCTGCGGGTGCATCGGGCATACGTAACGTGCAGAGGAGGCGCTGCTCGAGGCGCGGTCGTGCCTGTGCGAAAGAACGACGCCCACGACGAGCGCCGCTGCCGCACACAGCAGCAACAACAGCCGGCCGATGATGACCGCTGTCGACCATTCACTTGCACGACTCATCCTGGCCATTGTTCCTCCGCGCTGCACATGTGGCCCGCACCTGCCCCCTCCACCAATGCGCGTACGGCCCCCGGGGACTATCGTCCCCAGGGGCCTTCCGTCCTTCGGTGCGCGCGACCTAATCTCGTTTCACCACGGTCGCGCCCACCGTCCTTCGCTCACCAGGCCGAGAACGCCGCGAACGAGTTGTTTCCGGCGCTGACCTGGATGCAGTATCCGTCGTTCCGGAGCGGTGGCAATGGATAGTTCCAGTTGCCGTTGAGCGGTTCGACGCGGCCGTTGACGGTGAGTTGCTTCCCAGCCACGAAGCTGCTGTTCGTGCCCTGGAACAGGCGTGATCTGGTCTCGAAGCAGGTAGCGCCAGTTCCGAGATTTCCAGACTGGAAGTTGCTGCCGTCTGCCACGCTGAACACCACCGGATTATTGCAGAGCCCGCCGCAGGGCCGGAGGACTTGCGGGTTGCAATAGCCCAAGCACGGCTCAACCTCGGCCCTGCACACGGTCTCGTTGCCAGCCTGACCGTCGTGGAGGCACTGGACCGCGTTGGGATTGGAGTTCCCTTGGCAGAACTGGGCGAACTGGCCGCAGAAGGTCTGCGGCAGCGACGCCCACAACGATGGATTGTTGGGGGGCGTTTGCCCGGTCTGCGACTGGAACACGGAGCGCGCTCGGAAGAGCCCGCCGTTGAACGTAACCCTGTCGTCCAGGGCGTAGCGGATCTGCGGCTGCCACGAGCCATCGTTGTTGTTGACCCGATCCCAGAGGTCGAACCGGGTGGGCGGTGTCTGGCCGGCCACTGCCGTGTTGTTCACACGCGCGCGGTAGTCGACCTGGTTGAACTCCACGACGTTTTCAGCCACGTACGCCGTGCCGGCCTTCCAGGAGTTCACGAGCGCGAGCTGGCGGAGCATGTCGTGGTCCTCGTGACCCACGATGTGGCAGTGCCAGACGTAGCCGGGACCTTTGACGTTGTCCGGGAATGACGTCGGATCGATCGTGGCGAACTGGTTCACGCCCGGGGTGTTGTTGGTGCTCTCCTGCGGCCCCCAGCGCACGATGATGCGATTGACCATCGCCGGCATCGCCTGAACGGTGTCCTTCCAGCCGGTTTCGTACGGCGCAGGCGGCACCGGCGGACCCGTGAAGTACGGCGTCGGATCGAGAACGACGGGCCGGGTGACCGGCATGTGGCCGTTGAGCAGGTGCCAATCCTGCCGATAGCGCACGGAGTCGAACGGTTGCCGGTTCAAGACCTGGAACTCGATCAGATGGATGTGAATCTGGTGGAAGTTCTTGTCTTGATCATCCGCGCGCGGCTCCATCATGTGGATGAGGTCCCACTCTTCGGTCGAGTTGACCAGCGGCAGCTCGGTGGCGGGCGCACTGAATTCCAGACCGTCGATCGAGCGCTGATTGCAGTTCGGCAAGCGCAGGGTCGGGGCAGCTGTCGCCGTCAGGCCGCTCGTCGTCGAAGACCCGGAGGACCTTGAAACGCGTCGGCGCGTTGGTCGCCAAGGCGGCCCGGTGCGGGAACAGAGCGGGATTTAGCGTAGGCGGAGGGACCGCCGTGCCGGACTGGACGGTGAACTGCATCACCGTCCCCAACCCCGGGTCCGAGCCCTCGCCGACGTACAGGTTGTTCATCTGGATCTTCGTTCCCGCGGCGAACTGAGAGAAGTCCACCAGAACGTCGGCGCGCTCGGTGATGCCGAACTGGACGTCGTTCGAGGCCTGCGGCGCCGGCAAGTAACCGCCGTCCGAGCCGATGATGGTCATCGGCACGATGGCGCCGTTGCTCTGATTGACCAACTGCATGTCCCAGAGCTGCGTGTTCGCGGCGCCCAGCATGCGGAAGCGATACTGCCGGCGCTGGACGTTGAGGTTTGGCCACGTCTTGCCGTTGACGACCACGGTGTCCGCTCCCTCGTTGTACGACCAGTAGGCGATTTCGGGCGGGGCATCGGCTCCCGCATTCAGCTCACCCGGGTCGGGCGGAAAGTGAAGTTGGCCGTCGGTGAAGAAGGCACGCGTCGCAAAGGCGAGGAGCACCTCGAACTGACCCTTGGGCAGCGGTGAGCTCGCCTGATCGAGCGGTGCGTTGGGATCCCGAATCATGTACCCCGCGCCGACCTCGCCGCCGTAGACGCCGAGGCGGGTCACGCCGAGGACGTGATCGTGATAGAAGAGCTGCGTGGATGGCTGATCGTTCGGCATCGTGTAGTCGTTGGTCGTGAAGCTCGGACCGCGATACTGGACGTTCGTGAACCACTCGTTGGCCGTCCCGTCCATCTGCGGCAGCACCACCAAGCCGTGGGTGTGCGTCACGCGAGCGACGGGAAACTGGGCGTTCTGATAGCCCGGCGGGAACAGATTGAAGGGCGGCAGCGGTTCCTCGATGGCCTGTGGGTTGGCCCAGGCAATCGTCGGGTCCACGGGAAGGAAATACGGTTGCTGGACGTTCGTCCGCCAGTGGACGACCGTCGGAATGCCACGCGTATTTTCGAAGGTCGCTCCCGGGGAGCCGCTGAAACTTACACCGCCCGTGACGGTTCCGTTCTGCACGAAGACGGTCGTGCTCGGGAACCCAGCCGGCAGCATCTGCACGGGGGCTTCCGAGTCGTTGATCGTGTATTCGTTACGAATCACCTGCCCCGAGCCATTCCTGATCACCGTCGGCTGCCACACCGGCAAGATCGGAAGGTCATTGGCGAACTTCTTGATCAGGTTGGGGTCGAGGGGCACCTCATTGGGAGGAGGCAGCCCGAGGGCCTCTGTCGTCGTACTGACCGGGTCCGTCTGCGTGCCTGTCCCAGTGCAGCCCGCCATCAAGGCGAATGCCGCAAGCGACGGCCCTAACACAATACGTCTCATCTTCGTCATCGTGACCTCCCCGGCGGCAAACCGGTTTCCGGAGCTGCTGGTCGCGCCGCCTGCGTAGTAAGTCGTCGGACTAGGGCGAACGTAACGGGACGATCAACGAAGACTCTGTCGTTTCCAACATCTAAGTAAGTCGTCACCCGCCGTTCACACGTCGTCGCGGCGCGCGCGGGCGGATGAACGGATCCGCATCAGGCGCATTCGAAGGGCCGCAGGTGTGAGCCCCATCTCACTCGCCAGCTCTTTCCCGGTCACGTTGTCGAGATAGCGGCGAAAGAGAAGCGTCAAGCTCTCGGCGTCGTCACCGATCGCCCGCTCCAGTGACGCCCGGGCGTCAAAGCGCTGATCGGGAGAAGCGACGGGGTCGCGGAGCTGGTCGATGGTCGGGTCGTCGAGCGGCTGCTCGGCCCGTACCCGCCGCCGCCTGCGCCATTCCATTCCGATCACGTGGCGGGCGATCCCGCAGCTCCACGAGAGGAAGTTCTCGGGATCCCTCGGCCCCTCGCCAGCGAGCGCCCGGAGGCTCACTTCCTGCAAGATCTCGTTGGCCGTCTCGCGGTCTCCGACCCGACGACGTACGAAGGCAAACAACGTCGGCATGCAACCGACGAGCATCTCCCCTAGTTTCTTGTCGTCCGCAGCGGACATCTCGGTCGAGACCAGATTCGGGCCGGAGGGCCGACCACTCAAGCAATGGGACGTGCAAGCTACCGGCAGTACGTTGCTTGGTGAGTGCCTCCCACCCCGAGAAGCGAACGTAAAAATTTCAGGCGATGGCTGATTTTGCCGCGTCTGGACGCGGCTCTTGCGCAATTCACCTGAGGCAAAACGACGACACCGCTATCAATCGTTCGCGCGAATACGGTTTCTCGCGCTACTGATTCGTGCCGGTGCCCTTTTGGCGGGGCGTTT
Organism: uncultured Pseudomonadota bacterium; assembly: GCA_963819375.1. Taxonomy (GTDB): domain Bacteria; phylum Myxococcota_A; class Polyangia; order Fen-1088; family Fen-1088; genus JADGRB01. The sequence continues at coordinate 563,182 of CAWFVU010000007.1, forward strand.
GCCACCCTCGACAACGAGCTCGTGGCGGGTAATGGGCGTGATCAGCGGCAGCGTAATGAAGAACGTGGACCCCGTTCCGACCTGGCTCTCCGCCCAGATGACGCCCCCCTGGGCCTCGACGATCCCCTTGGTGATGAAGAGGCCGAGGCCCCGTCCCTTGCGGGCGGTCTCGTCGGCCTGCCAGTAGCGCTGAAAAAGGTGGGGAAGTCGGGCGGGCGGAATCCCGGGACCGGTGTCCCGGACGGCGACCAGCGCGCTCGCGCCGGAGGCCGCCGCCGACAGAACGATCGTCCCCCGTTCGGGGACGAACTTCACGGCATTTCCAATCAGGTTGGAAAACACCTGCATCATCCGTTCACGATCGCAGCGGACCTTGAAGGGCGGCGGTGGCGTCTCGATCTTGATCTCGATGCGCTTGTCGTGAATGAGGGGCGCGCTCAGCTCGACCGCGTCTTGGAACAGGTCGCCGATCTCGTGCTCGCGTGTTTCGACGGCCAGCCGACCGGACTCGATGCTGCCGACGTCGAGCAGATCCTCGATCATGCGCTGCATCTGGGTGACGCCGCGCCGGATGCGTTCGAGCTGCTTCCAGCCACGGCGCCGCTCGTCGCGCGGCGCGCTCCGGGTCAACATCTCGACGTTCAAGAAGAGACTCATCAGCGAGTTTTTCAGATCGTGTGAAACGAAGGCCAGGATGTCCTGGCGCGCCCGCACCGCCTCGCGCGCCTCGTTGTAAAGCTGAGCCCGCTCGATGGCGGTTCCGATCCGCAGCGCCAGGTCCTCCGCCACCGCCAGGTCGGCGCCCGCGAAGCGCCGCGCCGATTTCGTCGAGACGAGCGTCAGCACGCCGACCGGGCCCTTCGTCGACATCAGCGGCAGCAGCATCAGCGACTTGGCGCCCAGGGCCACGTTGCCGACACTCCCTTGCACTGATCCGCCGGCGGCATTCTTGCCGACGAGGATGGGGCGCCCCGAGCTCAACACGCGTCTCAAGAGCGCGAGATCGTCGGGCGCGATCGCGGGTGTCGACGGCGCCTCTGCGAGGGCGGCCTCGGCGGAGGCCGTCGCGACCCGGCTCAGATCCCCCTTTTCCCCGAGGAGATCGATCAGCACGACGTCGGCCAGTCGCGCCACCGCCAGTTGCGCAACATGGCGCAGCGGCTCGGCGAGCTCGAACGACGAGGCCAGCAGCTGGCTGGCGGTCGCCAGCAGCCGAAGCTTCTCCTCGCGCGCGGATCCCGGAGCATCGAAGAGATCGGAGCGGCGTTCTCTCACAGATCTCATCGTCCCTCTCGCCCCGACTCCATGTGCCGCGAGAGATAACGTTTTGGAACTCGGACGGTCAAGCAGCAAGCTCGGCTCGACCCGAAACTCAGTATCTCCCTCAAAGCACGAAACCGGCGACGGTCTAGGAGCACAGTTTTGGTTACGTGGGCAATAAAATTTTGTGCCGCGGCCTTTACATTTCGTGACCCGGAGCGAGATTGGTTCCGCGTGAGCTCCCCTGCAACCCGCGTTGTCATCGTCGACGATCACCCCATCGTGCGTGACGCGCTTGCCTGCCTCCTCGGGGAGAGTCCCGATCTGCAGATCGTCGGCGTCACGGCGAGCATCCGGGAGACGCTCCCGCTCGTGGAGCGCACGATGCCGGACCTGCTGCTGGTCGATCTCTCACTGGAAGACGGGAGCGGGATCGAGCTGGCGCGGGCACTCCGCCGCTCGAGGACGAAGACGCGCGTCCTCATCATCACCGGGTTTCGGGACGAGTTCGCGGCCGCCGAGGCGCTCTCCGTCGGCGTCCACGGCTACATCCTGAAAGAGCAGCCGACCGCCGATCTGCTGGTGGCGATCGATACGGTCGCCCGCGGCGGCAGGTACATCTCCCCTCTCATGGCCTCCCGCATGCGGACCGACACCTCGCACGGCTCGGAGGATCGGCTGCTGGCGCGATTGTCGCGCCGCGAACGGGAAATTTTTCGGCTGGTGGTGGCCGGCAGCGGAAGCAAGGAGATCGCCACCCGCCTGTTCATCAGCGTGAAGACGGTCGACACGCACCGCACGAACATCAACCGCAAGCTCGGCGTGCGAACCACCGCCAGCCTGATCCGCTTCGCGGCCGCGCACGGAATCGCGATCGCACCGCGCGCCTCCTCGGAAGACACCGACCTACTGGACCCGCCGCCGCCGCCGCCGGCGATCCCGACTGTGTGATGCGCCCCGGGTCGCGCAGGTCGCCGGTCGCCGACTGCGTCAGCATGGTCGGCCTTGACCGGCAAAGCTCGTCCTGTATTCTCGGCCGCCGCGTCAGATTCGACAACGCACCCGGGCCCATAGCTCAGCTGGTAGAGCTGCGGACTTTTAATCCGTTGGCCGCAGGTTCGAACCCTGCTGGGCCCACCGGCGCTCCACCTCCACCAGCGCCGCGGCGAGCGGCATCCCCGTTCGCCGCAGCGCCTGCAGGAGCGCGAGCCTCGGATCGCCGTCGGCGCGAGCGTGCGCCGCCCGCAGGGCGCGCACCTCCTCGTTCGCCGCCCGAATCTCCAACCCCAGCGCCAACTCCGTCGCCACCGCCCGTACGCGGGCTCGCTCCTGCCGACGCGCCAGGGCCCGCGCCGCCGCCTCGCGGATTCGTCGCTCCTCCCACCGCTGCCCCGCGACCGTCCGGTCGGTCTCGCTGGGGCGATAGCCGGCGTCGCAGCGGACGCACTCGCAGTCCCGCCGGTGCGTGACCCCGTCCGCCTCGAACCGAGGCAGGTGCGCGAGCAGCGAGAGGTTCCGTCCCATGACGATCGGGGTCCTGTACCTATACCTTTGTTCAGTATAGCCACCGGATCAGCTCGGTCAAGGCCTGATAGCTCAGGGCCTGACGGCTCAAGGCCCGACCGGGGCGAACGCCACGACGCTGTAGGCGACCGCCAGGCCGGGGCCCGGGATTCCGATAGCCGTGCCGCTGGTCGCCGCGAAACAGGACCACGTCGCCCGGATCGAGCGCGAACGTCTCCCCCCCGGCCGACAGCTCGATTCGCCCGCGCTCGCAGGTCAGGTACTCGCGCGTGCCGGCGGTGTGGGGGATGCCGGCCATGCTGCTCCCCGGCGGCAGCTCCATCCGTTCGATCTCCAGGCCGGGGATGGTCTCGGGGAGCAGCTTGCGCACGATGACCGGCCCGCGCGTCCGGCTGGGGAGCGAGCCGGCCTTGTAGAGGCGGCCCATTCCGCGCGGCGGCTCGATCAGCTCCTCGAGCCGGACCGACAGCGCCTGCGCCACGCGGACCAGCACGGCCAGCGTCGGATTGCGAGCCGCCCGACTCGAGGTTGGCCCAGGTGGCCCGCGGAATGCCTGCCAGCCGCGCGATCTGCTGCTGGGTCTGGCCGCGCGCCTCTCGCAACGTCTGGATGTTGCGGCCGAGGTGCGCCGCCGCGCCTGCGCGTGAATCGGGTGCCATGGCCAACAAGATGACCCTCTGCCAATATATTGGCAACCCGGTTGATATGTTGTCAGGGGCGCGCATCCTCCAGGCATGGGCAAGAACAACGAGAGAGTCAGCGGCAGGGCTCTGGAGGGACCGGCGGCGCTCGTCACCGGCGGCAGCCAGGGGCTCGGCCGGGCGCTGGGCGGCGCGCTCGCCTCCGCTGGAGCGCGCGTGGTGCTGGTCGCGCGCCACTTCGAGCCGCTCGCGGCGGCGGTCGCGGAGATTCGCGCGGCGGGCGGCGAGGCGCACGCCGTCGTCGCCGACGTCGCCGACAAGGACGCGGCCGCCGCCATCGCGGGTCAGGCCGCGGCGCTGGTCGGGCCGATCGACCTGCTGATCAACAACGCCAGCACGCTCGGCCCGCGTCCCGCTGCGGCTGCTGCTCGACACCGACTGCGAGGATCTCGAACGCGCGCTGGCGGTCAACCTGGTCGGCGCCTTCCGGCTGACCAAGGCGCTGGCCGGCCCGATGGTCCTGCGCGGCGCCGGCACGATCGTCAACGTGACCTCCGACGCGGCGACCGAACCCTACGAGCGCTGGGGCGCCTACGGCGCGTCGAAGGCGGCGCTGGAGCAGCTCGGGCGCGTCTGGGCGGCGGAGCTCGCCGGCACCGGCGTGCGCCTCTTCACCGTCGACCCCGGCGAGATGGACACGCGCATGCACGCCGACGCGCTCCCCGACGCCAACCGCGCCGAGCTCTCCGACCCTGCGCGCGTCGCCGAACAGATCGTCGCGCTCGTCGCGGGCAGCGACACCGCGAGCGGCGCGCGGGTCGCGATCCGCGTCGGACCCGCGGGAGCGAGCGCCGCCCAGGCGGCGATTCGATGAGGCCCGCGCGCACTTACCCCGAGCAGCGCGACGACGTCCGCCTGCTGGTGATCGACCCCGCGGCCCCCGAGGGTGCGGGGCTGCGCGAGACGCGCACGCCCGCGCTGCCCGAACTGCTGGCGCCCGGCGATCTGCTGGTCGTCAACGACGCCGCCACCCTCCCCGCTTCGCTGCACGGGACCGACGAGGCCGGGCGTCCGGTGGAGGTGCGCCTGATCGCCGCGCGCGGGGGCTGGCGCGCGGATGGGGCCGCGACGTCTCCGCCCCGCTCCTCGCCTTTGCGCTCGTCTTCTCTACGTTTTGCGGCGGTTCTGTTCGGCGCCGGCGACTGGCACACCCGCACCGAAGACCGTCCGCCCCCGCCGGAGCTCGCCGAGGGCGCGCGCCTCCGCTTCGGTGCGCTGCGCGCGACGGTGGGACGCCACGCGACGCTGTCGCCACGATTGGTGGAGCTGCGCTTCGAGGGTGACGGCGACGAGCTGTGGGCCGCGCTCTACAAGGAGGGGCGCCCGGTCCAGTACGCCCACCTCGCGCACGATCTTCCGCTCTGGGCGGTGCAGACCGTCTACGCGACGCGCCCCTGGGCGTTCGAGATGCCGTCGGCCGGGCGGCCGCTGTCGTGGGAGATCCTGCTCGCGCTGCGACGCCGCGGCGTCCGCTGGGCGGCGCTCACCCACGCGGCCGGGCTGAGCGCGACCGGCGATCCAGCGATCGACGCCGCGCTGCCGCTCCCCGAGGCGTTCGACATTCCGCCCACGACCGCGCGGGCCGTCGCCGAGACCCGCGCGCGCGGCGGGCGAATCGTGGCGGTCGGGACCACCGTCGTGCGCGCGCTCGAGGGAGCGGCCCAGCAACACGGCGGAATCGTCCGGGCCGGCCGCGGCGAGACCGACCTGCGCATCACGCCCGCCTTCCGCCCGCGCGTCGTCGACGGCATCCTGTCGGGCGCCCACGCCGCGCACGAAAGCCACTTTCAGCTCCTGGCCGCGTTCGCGGGGGCCGACCTGCTGGCGACGGCAGCCGCGCAAGCCGAGCGCGCCGGCTTCCTCACCCACGAGCTCGGCGACGCCATGCTGGTCCTCCCCGGCGCGCTCGCTCAGCGGCACAGGAAGGCGACCTCGGCGCCTTAGTGCGAGGCGCTGCCGACAGCGCTTGCGCTTTGCCGTCCCTTCCTTAGACTACGCGTCCCTCGTCGGGACCCCATCGTCTAGCCCGGCCCAGGACAATGCCCTTTCAAGGCATGAACGCGGGTTCGAATCCCGCTGGGGTCGCTCCTTATACGTTATATTTCAACGAGTTAAGGTATGCCGATGATTTCCTGGGCCCATGGGGGGCCCATTTGGAGGGCGCACCTTCCCGTTCTCGCGAGAAGCGCCGCGGCGCCGTCGACCCGGGCCCGGTCGAAGCTCTCGCAGGAGACCTGCAATTCCGCGGTGATTCATCGCCCTCGGCGGGTCTCGACCCTGCGCCTCAGGCCTCTCGCTGGCGACCCCATCGGGTTGGGAATCGGATGCGGACATCCGGTTCTGCTCCTCGCAATCTCGGGTGGTGCCTTCTCGATCACGACGGGTACAATCACTGCGTTTCGCAGACGGCGGGCAAGTTCGAGAGTGCCCGTGACTCTGCCGGCGTGCACATGGTGCCCGGCGCTGGTCGCCCGTCGCTCCATGGGGTCTAAGTTTGGATGAGCTGATCGACGGCTGGGGTGGCCCCGCTCTGCAGAGTGTACTACCTTGGTAAGAACCATGGCGACAACACGACCTGGCAAGACCGTGAAGGTCAGCATCTCCATCGATAGAGCCGATCTGGCCATTCTTCGGCGTCGAGCCCGTGAGTCATATCGCGGCAATCTCTCCGCCGCGTTTTCGGAGGCCGCGCGATTGATACGACAGCGCGCGGCCCGCACGCGGCTGATAGATATGTTGGGCGGTCCGACGTTGACGGTCGGCGCGGCGGAGTCGCTGGACGCCGAACAGGCGGGGCATCCCGGCGAGTCGAAGAAGGCACGGCGAGCGCGCGCGGCGTGACGGGGTTGACCTTCGACACGGGCGCCCTGATAGCCCTTGAGCGGCGCAAGCTCCGTATGCGCCAGGTCTTCGAACGCGCGCGGGCGCGCGACCAGATCATCACGGTTCCCGCAGACGTCGTTGCCGAGTGGTGGCGCGGACCCACTGACATCCGGAAAGCGATCCTCGACTCGGTCGATGTCGAACCCCTGACCCTCGACCTGGCCAAGATTGCTGGTCAGGCCCTCGGTGCGGTTCCCGGAGCGACCCTCGTCGACGCAATCGTTGTCGCCTCGGCGGCCTCCCGCGGTGACATCATCTACTCGAGCGACGTGCACGACCTCGAGCGACTTCGCCGCGTATTTCCAAGCGTCCGAATCCTCGGAGCATAGGCCTCGAACCGTCGTGGCCGCGCGATTGGAAGCATTCGCCTTTCGGTCGGTTCGTGACTCCGTTCTATCGAGATCACGGCGGCGTGCTGTCGATCGCAGATGCCGCTGAGGCGTCCATCAATCGAGCCATGCCCTCGAACAACGCCATCAGAGCCCGCGCCGTGGGCGGCGGCGCCTCGATACGGATCGTCCCATTGGCGGTGCGCTCCACACGCAGGGCGGCAAATAGACCGCTCACATCTCCTTCGGACGGAGGACGGCGAACGGCTGGGGCCTCGCCTTCTCCCCGCAGATTCGCGGCAGCCACCAATTCCTTGGCCTCGCGCGACCAATCGGGCGTGGCTGGTTCAGCGACCGGCGCAGACGTGAGCGGATCGTCTCCTCCGTCCATCGCCTCGACGCTGCCTGCCGCGACCTCCTCGGACGCGTCGGGCATCACGCGGTCGAGGATCTGGAGAAAGGTGCCGGAACGATCGAACTTGAGATCCGTGCTGGTCCCTTCGAAGACCCCCTTGAACAATGCGTGCTTGTCCGCTACGAGAGCGGCGATCCGCTCCTCGATACAGTTGCGGCTGACGAGATTGTAGACGTCGACGGGCCGTTTCTGGCCGTGGCGGTGGATGCGGCCGATCCGCTGCTCGAGGACCGCGGGATTCCAAGGCAGCTCTAGGTTGATGCAGGCATTGGCGGCCTTCTGAAGATTCAACCCCACGCCCCCGGCGTCCGTGAGAAAGAGAATCGCCGCCCGCGGATCGTCGTGGAAGTCCACCAAGTTGTGGGTGCGGCGCCGGCTGCCTTCTCGGCCGGTGAAGAAGAGGGCACGCCGCCCATCGGTGGCGAGCAGGTCCGAAATGGCCCAGCACGCGAGGTCGAGCATGCGGCGCCATTGGCTGAAGACCACGACCTTGCGGCCCTGCGTGAGCACCAGGCTCGAGACGAGCTCCCGAAACTCCCAAAGCTTCGGCGTCGCGAGCGATTGGATGAGCTCGGGCGTGGGCGGGCGATCGCGGATCGCCGGCCAGATCGACTGGAAATCGAGCTGCGCCATGCCGTTCGAGATCACGCGCTGCGTGAGCAGGAGCGACATCAAGCGCAGGAACTCCGCCTGCGTGAGGGGCCGCCGCTGCGCCGTCCGGGCCAGCTTCGCGATCGGCTGTGACAGCTCGCCGTGGGCCGCTCGCTGTTCGTCCGTGAGGTCGACGGGAATGACGGTGTCCTGCCGGCCCGGCAACTGCGCGAGAACCTCGGCCCGAACGCGCCGGAGGAGCACCGGAGCGAGACGTTCACGCAGCGTGTCCAGGTTTCGCGCGCCTACGACCTCGCGGGTGCCGTCCGCAAAAACGCTGTGCCACGGCGCGAGGCGCCACTTCGGCTCGAGGGCGCGATCGTCGACCCATTCCACGATCGAAGCAAGCTCGTCGAGGCGGTTCTCCATTGGCGTTCCCGTGAGCACCAGCCGGTAAGTCGGCTTGAGGCGCTTTACCGTGAGCGCGGTCTTGCTCGCCCAGTTCTTGATCCGTTGGGCCTCGTCGAGCACGACCAGATCCGGTGCCCAGGCCTCGATCACGTCGAGATCACGAACGACCTGCTCGTAGTTGGTCACCAGGAGACCTCGGCGGGTGGACGCGTAGATCTCGCGCCTGCTCTCCGCGCCTCCGTCAACTATCCTGAGCGAAACGTCTGACACGGCCTGCCACTCGCGCTCCCACTGGGGCTTGAGCGACGCCGGCACGACGAACAACCCGCGTTGGGCCAAGCCTGCCTCGAAGAGCGCGCTCGCCGCCGCGATGGCCTGGGTGGTCTTTCCGAGCCCCATGTCATCAGCCAGAACCAGACGGCCCTCGGCAAGGAACCGTTTCACCCCCGCCGCTTGATACTCATAAAGAGGGCGCTTGCCGCGGCCAAGCGCCCGCGCGAGACGCGGTGCCGCGCCCCGTAAGGCCAGGATGCGCTCGAGACGGGCGCGCTCCTCGCGTAGAACCGCGCGCGCCGCCGGATCCGCCGCGGTGCGCCCGCGACCGATGCCATCTTGCAGCTTGGCGACGAGCCGAAGGCGAGCCCTCGGGTCCTTGGCGAACGTGGACGCCAGCCGGCGCTGCCCGTCATCAGACGCACGAAACATGCGCGCGACGGCGGTGGACGCGGCACGGCTGCCACCTTTGCGCGCCGCATGGTCTGGGCTCAGCGTGAGAGCCGCCAGCGGATCCATGAGGCCGGGCACTGGCGCGGCGGGTTGCCAGGCGAGCGTGGAGCGCGCTCTGGTCTTCGCTCCGTCGGCAACGAGGCGCGCGAACGCCACGTGCTTTTTCGCGAGGTGGTCCAGGACGGCGAGGAGGTGCTTGCAGAGGCCAAGAGAGGCGCGCAAGAAATCGGCACAGCCACAGGCCCCGCGCGGCGGCCGCACGGACGAGAGCTCCAGCTCGTATGGCAGAACCTCGCCGCCAGGTCGTCCGAGGCCATAACGGCCCCATGGGCCGCTACGGGGGACGCGAACCACCGCAATCCGCTGCGACCGCGCCGATGCGAGGCGCCGCAGGAGAGCATCGAGCGCTGCGCGCCGTACCGGCCAATCCCACTTTCCGGGGAGCCCGAGGGCGTGACGGGAGATGAGGTCGGTGGGAATGGGAAGGGTCCGCCGCCCGGCGATCTGCGTCAGCGCCGCGAGGGCTTCGTCCACGCTCCTGGGCGGACCCGCCGGTTGTGCCGATTCCGACATCTTGCCTTCCTGCCAGAGTAGAGGCCGCGCGTCTACAGGGAAGCCCACCGGCCTTGCACCGTGACGTATAGTCACCGGGCAGCGGGACGAGCGAGGCACGGATTCCATGGATTACGCCGCAATCGAAGGTCTGCGCCGCACGCATCCAGCTTGGAGGCTGCTCGCCGCGGACACGGCACCGCTCGTCGTGAGTTTTCTGCACCGCACGTTCATCATTCCCAACGTGCGCGCGCTATCGCAGCCGGACCTTCTTTCTCGGCTCGACGACTTTCTCTACGACCTCCGCCGTATCTCGGAAGACGACGCGCCGAAGCGCCAGGCTGGAGACTACCTCGGAGACTGGTCGGCCGATGAGCGCGGCTGGCTTCGACGGTACTACCCGCCGAACAGCGACGAGCCGCACTACGATCTCACCCCTGCTACCGAGAAGGCCTTGGACTTCGTCGCGACGCTGTTCGAGTCGCGGCCCGTCAGCACCGAGTCGCGCCTGTTGACGGTCTTCGAGCTCCTACGCCAATTGACCGAGGGGACGGAAACCAATGCGGAAACGCGCGTCGCCGAGCTCAAGCGGCGACGCGCCGCGATCGACGCCAACATCCGTCGTCTACGCGAAGGGCACGTCGACCTGATGGACGCTGCCCAGATCAAAGATCGCTTTTGCAACTGGCCGCGACGGCACGCGGGCTGCTCTCCGACTTCCGCGCCGTGGACCAAAGCTTCCGCGACCTCGACCGCGACGTCCGAGAACGCATCGCGACGTGGGAGGGTGGCAAGGGGACGCTGCTCGAGGACGTCTTCGGAGCGCGCGACCACATCAGCGACTCTGACCAGGGGCGCAGCTTCCGCGCCTTCTGGGACTTCCTCATGTCGCCCGCCCGCCAAGACGAGCTGACGATCCGTCTGGCCGCCGTGCTGGCCAACCCAGCCGTGCAGGAACTGGGGCCCGACCGCCGCCTGCTGCGCGTCCACTACGACTGGCTCGAAGCGGGCGAGGTGGCGCAGCGAACGGTCGCGCGCTTGTCGGAGCAGCTACGGCGCTATCTCGACGACCGCGCTTTCCTCGAAAACCGACGGATCATGCAGCTCATTCGCGAGGTCGAGCAGAGTGCTCTGGCCGTGCGGGCCGATCCACCCGACGGTCCGTTCACGGAGCTCGACGAGCCGATGCCCGCCATCGATCTGTCGATGGATCGTCCGCTGTTCTCGCTGCCGTTCAAGCCGCGCCTGTCGACGGACGCCCTCGCGCAAGGTCCTTCCGACGTTCCCTCGGACGCCCTCTTCAACCAGGTTTACGTGGACAAAGTAGAGCTCGCGGCACACGTGCGCCGGATGCTCCAGACGCGGGTGCAGATCTCACTCGAGGAGCTCGTTGTGGCCCGCCCTCTGACTCTGGGACTCGCCGAGTTGGTCGCCTATCTTTCGCTGGCTGCGGACGATCCGAGCGCCGTCATCGAGGACACCGCACGTCAGAACATTTCTTGGACGGATCGAGAGGGCGTCGCGCGGCAGGCCACTGTCCCCCTCGTGGTGTTCACGCGCCGCCGACCGACCGAGGTGCGACCGTGAGAGCCGCAGAGCCCGTGTCCGGGTTCTCACAGGTAATGATCTCGCTCCTCAAGGGCGTCACCTACCACGAGACCGATCCGCCGCTCTGGCAGACGCTGCTCACCCTACAGGCGCGGGTCCGCGACTACGTCGAGCACATCGGGCTCGATCTGGTCCTGGACGAGGCCGAGGGCTACGCCTACCTGCGCCAGCGCCCGCTCGCCGAGGGCGACCCGGAGCTCCCGCGCCTCGTCCCCCGCCGGCAGCTCGGGTACCCGGTAAGCCTGTTGCTCGCGCTCCTTCGCAAGAAGCTCGCCGAGTTCGACGCGCGCGGCGGAGATGCGCGTCTCATCGTGAGCAGCGAGGAGATCGCCGACATGGTTCGGATCTTCTTCGCCGACGGGACCAACGAGGCCCGGCTTCGGGACCGTATCGATCAGCACGTGAATCGCATCGTCGAGATGGGGTTCCTTCGCCGCCTGCGCGGCCGAGGAGACACCTTCGAGGTCCGTCGCATCCTCAAGACCTTCGTCGACGCACAGTGGCTCGGCGAGCTGGATCGCCGTCTCAACGAGTACCGAACCCACGGGACCTCCACCCGCGCCGACGACGATCGCGCGTCATGACCCAGGCTCCCCTCGACTTCGTCTCGTCCGACGAGCGCGCCGGATTCCGGCTCCACCGTCTGGAGCTCTACAACTGGGGCACCTTCCACCATCACGTCTGGCCCCTCGTACCGAGCGGGGACAACATCCTCGTCACGGGCGACATCGGCTCGGGCAAGTCGACGCTGGTCGACGCCATCACGACGCTCCTCGTCCCGCCCCAGCGGATCCTCTACAACAAGGCCGCCGGCGCCGAAGCGCGTGAGCGCAACCCGCGGTCCTACGTCCTCGGCTATTACAAGTCGGAGCGAGGCGAGGCCGGGCTCTCTGCGCGCCCCGTCGCGCTGCGCGGGCCGGACAGCTACTCCGTCGTCCTCGCCGTCTTCCACAACGAGGGCTTCTCCGAGACCGTGACGCTGGCACAGGTCTTCTGGCTGCGCGATCCCGCAGGTCAGCCAGCCCGCCTTTACATCGTCGCTGACGGTCCGCTCGGGATCGCCCAGCACTTCGCCCAGTTCGGAACCGACGTCGCCGATCTACGAAAGCGCCTGCGAAAGACCCCGGGCGTCGACGTCCAGGACACGTTTCCACCGTACGCCGCCGCCTTCCGGCGCCGTTTCGGCATCGACAACGAGCAAGCTCTCGAGCTCTTTCACCAGACCGTATCGATGAAGTCCGTCGGCAACCTCACGGACTTCGTCCGGCAGCACATGCTGGAAGCGTTCCCGACGGAGTCGCGCATCGAAGCGCTCGTTGGCCACTTCGAGGACTTGAACCGCGCTCACGAGGCGGTGCTCAAGGCGAAGGCGCAGGTCGCGGCGCTGACGCCTCTCGTCGCCGACTGCGATCGACACGACGGCCTCCGTGCTGAGGTTGCCAGACTACGGACCTGCCGCGAGGCGCTGCGGCCCTACTTCGCCCAACTGAAGCTCGAGCTCCTCGACAAGCGCCTCGCCCTCCTCGACACCGACCTCGAACGGCTCGCGCAACGGATCGCAGCGGACGTGGAGCTGCGAGATCGCGCGCGCGCCAAGCGCGACGATCTCAAGCACGCCATCTTCGAGAACGGGGGCGATCGCATCGAGCGGATCGCTGCAGAGCTGCGGAGCTTGGAAAGCGAGCGCGGCGCGCGCGCCAAGCGCGCCGAGCAGTACGACGCGCTGGCGGGAGCCGTGGGGCTCCCGTCCGCCGCCGACGCGGACTCTTTCGCCACCAAACGCGAGCGCTCGTCGGCCAATCGGGACGCGACCCGCGCCCAGCGTGACGAGACCCAGAACGCGCGCAACGAGACCGACTTCTCGTTCCGGAATCTGAGGAAGGAACATGCGGAGGTCGAAGCCGAGCTGACCTCTCTCCGGGGGCGGCGCTCGAACATTCCCGGCCGCATGCTGTCGCTCCGCGCCGCCCTCTGCCGCGAGCTGGAACTCGCAGAGGACGACATTCCCTTTGCGGGCGAGCTCGTCCAGGTGCGCGAGGACGAGCGCGACTGGGAGGGCGCGGCCGAGCGGTTGCTGCACAGCTTCGGCCTGGCGCTGCTCGTGAGCGACGAGCGCTACCCCGACGTCGCCCGGTGGGTCGAGCGGACGCACCTCGGCGAGCGCCTCCTCTACTTCCGCGTGCGTGGGCGTCCGGCGGGCGCGGCGTCCGGGCTGCACCCGCGCTCGCTCGTCCACAAGCTGGCCGTGAAGACGGACTCCGCCTTCTACGAATGGCTCGACGTCGAGCTGGCCCACCGGTTCAACTACGCGTGCTGCGACACGCTGGAGGAATTCCGGCGTGAAATGGTCGCCGTCACCCGCGCCGGCCAAACCAAGGGGCGTGGGGAACGGCACGAGAAGGACGATCGCTTCCGCATCGACGACCGGTCGCGGTACGTGCTCGGATGGTCCAACGAGGCGAAGGTGTCTGCGTTCGAGAAAGAAAAGAACGATCTGGAGTCCCGCATGGGGCTCCTCGCGGGCGATCTCGCTCGCTTCCTCGCCGAAGAGAGGGCTCTCGAGGATCGGCTCGGTCGCTATCAGCAGCTCTTGGTGTTCGAGACCTTCCGTGACCTCGATTGGCGGCCGGTCGTGGTCGATATCAACCGCCTCGAGGAAGAGCGGCGAGCGCTCGAGGCCGCCTCCGATTTCCTGAGGACCCTTCGCGCGCAGCTGGCGGTCGTCGAAGAAGAGCTGACCGCGACCGAGAAGGGCCTCGACGGCCACAAGGCGCGGCAGGCCGAGACCCGCCTGAAGCAGGGCCACGCGCGCGACCACGCGGCCGAATGCCGCGAGCTCCTGGCGGCGACGCCCGATGAGACGAAGTCGGCTGCCTTCGCCCAGCTCGAGGCGACGCGGGCCCAGGCGCTCGGCGAGCACAGTCTCACGGTCGAGTCCTGCGACAACCGCGAAAAGGACGTGCGGGAATGGCTGCAGGCTCGTATCGAAGCGGAGGACAAGGTGATCGCCAGGCTGGCCGAACGCATCGTCAAGGCGATGGAGGCGTACCGAAAGGACTACCCCCTCGACGCGCGCGACGCGGACGTCAGCGTCGACGCGGCGGGCGAGTATCGCCGCATGCTCGAAGGGCTCCGCTCGGACGACCTGCCGCGATTCGAGCGCCGATTCAAGGAGCTGCTCAACGAGAATACCATCCGTGAGATCGCGAACTTCCAATCACAGCTGGGCCGCGAACGGCAGACCATCCTCGAGAGGATCGGCCTCATAAATCGCTCGTTGCACGAGATCGACTACAACGACGGCCGCTATATCAAGCTCGAGCCGGATCCCGCGGCCGACGCCGAGATCCGCGACTTCCAGCAAGAGCTGCGCGCCTGCACGGAGGGCGCGCTCACTGGCTCGGGCGACGAGGCCTATTCGGAAGCCAAGTTCATACAGGTGAAGGCGATCATCGAGCGTTTTCGGGGCCGAGAGGGGTCAACGGAGGGCGACCGACGCTGGACCCGCAAGGTCACCGACGTGCGCAACTGGTTCGCCTTCTCGGCCTCCGAGAGATGGAGAGAGGGCGACCAGGAGCACGAGCACTATACGGACTCGGGCGGGAAGTCCGGGGGGCAGAAGGAGAAGCTCGCCTACACGGTGCTCGCGGCGAGCCTGGCTTATCAGTTCGGCCTCGACCCCACGGCCACGCGCTCGCGCAGCTTCCGGTTCGTCGTCATCGATGAGGCCTTCGGGCGAGGCTCCGACGAGTCGGCCCGCTACGGCCTCGAGCTGTTCCGCCGGCTGAGGCTGCAGCTCCTGATCGTAACGCCCCTCCAGAAGATCCATGTCATCGAGCCGTTCGTCGCGAGCGTGGGGTTCGTGCACAGCGACGACGGGCAGCGCTCGCTCCTGCGTAATCTCACCATCGAGGAGTACCGCGCCGAGGCTGCGGCGCGGACCGCATGACCGAGGCGCGGCGTTGGACCACTCCGGCCGACATCGAGGCAAAGCTCGAACGGCTGTGGGCGCGCGGTCAGTTTCTGACCGACGACTTCGACGTTGGCTCCGATCGTCCTGCGGTGTTCCCGATTCGTTTCCCGCTCGTGCGCCCCGAAGGTCGTCTGTTGGTCGATCGATTCGAGGACGTGCGACGCTGGGTCGGAGAGCTCCAGGGCGGCAGTCGGGAGGCGCGCGGATTCGGCTACGACATCGTGTGGAGAGAGGTCGATCATCGACAGCTCGGGCGGCAAGCGGTGCCAGAGGCCGTTATGGTGTCCGAGAAGAAGGACGCCCTCGCGCTCCTCGGGAAGCAACGCGCGGCCGACCGCTTCTCACGCCTGGCAACCGTCACGAGGGCGTCGTTCCCCGCGCTGCGCGGTTGGTTGGCTAAGCGCCCCTTCGTGGCGCTCGAGCAGGGGGACGACTGGGATCGCGTCCTGGCCGTGCTCGCCTGGCTTCGTGAGCACCCGCGCCCAGGGACCTATCTGCGCCAGCTCGAGATACCAGGCGTCGACACCAAGTTCATTGAGTCCCGCAAGGGCCTGCTCTCCGAGCTCCTCGACCAGATCCTCCCCGCAGGGGCCGTCGACGCCGGCGCGTCCGGCATGCGTCAGTTCGAAGCGCGGTACGGCCTCCTCGCCAAGCCCACGCTCATTCGCTTTCGCGTGCTCGAATCCTTTCCAGCAAATTGGACCCTTGTCCGACATCGCGACGCCCACCGCGCAATTCGCACGCCTAGAGCTTCCGGCGAGGCGCGTGTTCATCACCGAGAATGAGGTGAACGGCCTGTCGTTCCCGTTCGTCCCCGAGAGCATCGTCATCTTCGGGCTCGGCTATGGACTCGAGCGACTTGGCGAGATTCCCTGGCTACGTTCGAGGACCGTCTACTATTGGGGCGACATCGATACTCACGGCTTCGCGATCCTCGATCGCTTGCGGGTTGGCGTGCCCCATGCCCGCTCGTTCTTGATGGACCGTGAGACCTGGATGGCCCATCGGGACATGTGGGCAAGGGAAGACTCCATGCACGATGGTGTCGTCGAGCGCCTAACGCCCGCCGAGCGCGGACTTTATGACGAGCTCAAGTCCAATCGCTTCGGACACGGCGTCCGCTTGGAACAGGAACGCATCGGATACGGCTGGCTGAAGCAGGCTCTGTGTGACGTTTGATCGGAAAACGGTGGCGATCAGCCGGGCCGGTCGCAGGCGCGACGCCGCTCGCGCTCTCAAATACCGAGGCCGTTCCCACGACCCCAACGGGTTGCCAACCCGGCCGGGTCGCTCACGCTCCTGGGGCCCACTCCGGGCCCATTTGAACCGCCTTTCGATGTCTCCAAGCGATCCCAACGGACCCCAGCGAAACTCTCAACCTCTCGATCCTGTTCTACAAATCGGCGAAACGGTTCGGTCCAAATACAGGTTCGAATCCCGCTGGGGTCGCTCGTAACCTACTGATCGCGGCCGACTTTTGCTGGGTGAGCGCGAGCCTTTGCCACGCTCTTGCCACGGCGGGTCCGCAGTTTGGCGAGGCTACGACCTTCGCGTGGCAAACGCCCCGCTGGGGCGGCCATGGGCGGGGCTCACATCGCGGTACACTGGCGGACGAACGTGGTGGTGTTTCCGCGACTCGGAGCTGCATCGCTCTTGCTCGCACTCACGGCGGCGGCGTCGGCCGTGCCCCCGGCCGACCATTGCCTGGTTGGCAGTCCTGACGTTTGTCCGACCGGCCAGTACTGCGGCGCTGATTTCAACATGGCCGACGCCACCTGTCCGGTAGCTGGGAAATGCCGGCCGGTTCCGTCGGAAGGCCGCGACGTGACGCTTGCCCTACCGGTGCCATCCGGTGCGCGCGTGTTCTGCACCCAGGGCGTACTGCAGCCCAACGGAAGCACGCACGCCTCCTGTAGTGACGATCGCCGGTTCGCCCTCGACCTCGCGTCATCGGCCTTCGAGCCGCCGCTCCTGGTGCTGGCCAGCGCGGACGGGATCGCATACGGCTGGGGCGATTGCCGCTCGACCGACCTCAATCACGATCCACCCGACGCCACCTGCAACCTCGGGCTCGGCAACGTCGTGCGCGTGCAGCACGCCAAAGGGCTGTACACCCAGTACGCGCACCTCTCGGCGATCTTGATCGAACCGGGTCAGTCCGTGAAACGAGGAGATCCCATCGGCGTCGAAGGGAACTCGGGGGCGGCTGGTTCGAAGCACATTCACTTCAGCCTGCACGCCGGGGACGCGTCCCGTCTGGCACCGACGCCGTCGCTGCCCATGCGCCGCCTGCGCGTGCGAGGCGGTCGCCTCGTGGACAGCCTGTCCATGCGTTGCAATGAAGCGACCGCAGACGGCGGACCCGCGCCTTCGATTGCCTACGTCTCGGACAACGTCGCCCTGCCCCGACCGCCGCGGATAGGATCCACGTCGCCGCAGCGCTACATGCTCGAGAGCGCGGCGGGAAAGATCTTCGACCCAGCCACGCGCGGGACGGCCATGGCGGAGCTCCACCGCCACCCCGACGAGCCGCTCGCCGTCTACTGGTTGGCCGTCGCTCTCGAGCTCGATGGCAACCGCGACGCTGCGACACCGTTGTTCCGGTCGCTCGCCGACTCGCTGGCAGGTCCCGCGTGGGTGCGTCGTTGGTCTTCGCTGCGGATCGCCGATATGGAGGTTGCCGGAAGCAAGCCTGCCGAGGCGCGACGGGCGCTCGCGCGCGCTCTCGAGGGCGTACCCTTTTACGACATCGACTTCCTGCGCTTCGCCGACTACGTCCGGCGTGAGCTCGAGTGGCTCGAAGGGCACCCAGGACACTGACTTCGCGATCTCAACGACTCGCAGGGCGTCGACGTAGCGAGCACCACCGGGTCAAACAGAAGGAGCAAGCAAAGAACGCAGTGCCGACGCAATCTGAGGCTTCGCGATCTCCTTCGTCGCGACCCCGATCATGATGTCGTACAGCGTCCCTGCCGGATCCTCGACGGCGACGCCGTTCTGATGAAGGAACACGAGGGCACTCGCCAGGGCGGCGCGCTTATTCCCGTCGACGAAGGGCTGATTCTCGGCGATGTGGAAAAGATACGCAGCCGCCATGTCGCAGAGGTCGCACGTCTCGCCGTAGGCGGCGACGTTCCGAGCCGCATGCACGGCCGACTCGAGGAGCCCGGGATCGCGCACGCCTGCATCACCGCCGTACCGCTCGATCTGGTCCGCGTGAATCTCGACGACTTCCTCGACGGTCAGGAAGTAGACGTCGTCGATCACTTCGCGAGCTTCTTCAAGGTCGCGCCGTGGCGCCCATTCACCCAGGCAAGGCTCTCCTTCAGCGCCGGCTTTTTGCGATGGCGCACGGGGCGAATTTGGAGGCTCCGTCCATCCGTGGTGATCTCGAGCGGCGTCTCTGGGGTGATGTGGAGAATCTCCAAGATCGGCTTCTCGATGATGACGCCGTAGCTGTTGCCGATCTGCTTGAGAGTCTTGACCATGGACATCGAGCGACCTCCGTTCTTACCTAGGTTACCACGGCCTTTGCCACCCATTTGCCACGACCGTACGGAACACGACGGCACGCCATGACTCGCAGCACCTCGGCGCGGAACATCCGAACCGGCCGACATCACTCACAAACTCGCGCAAGGCCGCGCCACGCCTGATGTTTTCGTGAGCCTGTCGGCCAGTTCGAATCCCGCTGGGTCGCCAGCTATCTATCCGTGGCGCCTGCATTTTTTCGGCGACGCCGTCCGGCTTGCCATCCGTTTGTCCGGCGCGGGCGCGCGATTTCGCGGTCTTGGGTCGCCTTAGGTCCTCGCGTGACAAAGCGGCCCGCTGGGGTCGTCCGCTCGGTCCAGTCTCCACGAGCGAATCGCTCAATCAGCCAGTTCCACGTCGAGCGCAATCGGTCGATCCCGACCTGTGGCCGAATTCGCGCGGTCGCACCCGTTCCGTTTTCACAGCGGCGGCGCCGCCGGCGCATGCCCTCATGGCCCAGCCATCACGAGGACGTCGAACTTGCCGGCGGTAATCGTGAGCGGCGCCAACGACGAACCGCCCGCTGGCTGAAGCGTCGCCGTGAACGTCCCCGCGACGCGGCTGTTCCCGGACGCAGTGATGACCACGGAATTGGCGTCGCCCGATCCGCCACCCCAGCTTCCGTCGATACCCTCGGCGCCAACTACCAGGAGGCCCAGGTCTAAGCCCAGGTTGAGGGTGCTCCCGGAGCCATCGACGTTGCTTGTTGGGACGCCGACCGGAATGACCTGCCAGGCCTCCCATGGCTGACCGTCGACCGTCGCGCTCATGCTACTGCCGTAGTCGTTCGCGGCCGGCGGAGCAAACGCGCTCGGCAGCGGCAAATCGAATTCGCCCCCGGTGACGACCAAGTCGCTCAACGCGCTGTTGCTCGAGTCCTCTGGCGGCACATTCACACCGGTGAACTGAAAGGTGCCCGCAAAACGGCTTGCAGACATGCTGCTGATGGTGAACGTGTTGCCCGGCCCCGGGTAGGTCGCACTCCAGCTCGTGGTCGTGCCCCCGAGATACCGGGTGACTCCCGCGGGCCCGCCCGCATTAGTGCTCTCGTTCACGCCGAGCGCGTACGTTCTCGGCCCATTGACGAAACCGATCGCAATCGTGAGCGCGTCGTACTCAGGAAGCGATCCGACGTTAGAGCCACTGATGACTAGGGTCGAGGCCGAGTCGCTGCTCGTCCTGACGTCAATCGTCGAAGCGTCAGCGACCCAGCCCTGGCCGCCGATGTTCGCCTGGAGACGGTCACCGACGCTCCTGGGGCTACCGCCTCCGCCACCACAACCCGCAGCGCACACGACACAAATGGCGGTTGAGCGCCAGCCGAACGAAGAACCTCGCCGCATCATTGCCCCACCTGCCCGCTTAGCGCGCTTATAGCGCTTTGGCGCCGGTCGTGCAGAAAATCGACGAAGATGGAACTGTGTGTCGGTTTCAAGGCTCTCTCCGGCTTTGCCACCGGTTTGCCACGACGACAGGGAACGCCACGGTACGAGCTGCCTCTTCGCTACCCGCCGCGGAACATCCGAACCGGCCGACATCACTCACGAATCTGCGCAAGGCCGCGCCACGCCTGATGTTTTCGTAAGTGCCTGTCGGCCAGTTCGAATCCCGCTGGGGTCGCACTCTTTCGCCAGCGATTCCGCCAGTTTCGCTGAGCGGTCGCAAGACCGGTCGCAAGCGATCGCGGCTCTCCGTCGAGAACGCGTCGTACGGACTCCGATTTCGAGCCGATTTTCGCGACCCCAGTTCTTACTCTGGTGATGCGTCACCAGCCCCTTTAGGCGGGCTCGCTGCGTTCCATCCCGGCGGGAACCGGGAAATAGTCACCCTTCGGTCCGATGGCGTGGCCGGCCGGGATGGGGATCCCCAGCTCGTCGATGCTGAAGGAGGTGGGCGGCAACCGCAGCGATTCGCGCAGCCGGTCCATGGTCCCGGGCACGAAGGGGTAAAGCATGATCATCAGGTTCTTCAGCACGTAGAACGCGCTGAAGAGGGCGTTGCGCCGCCCTTCTTCCGGGTGTCGATCATCGTGCGGTTTGTACTGCGCGAACAGGCTGTTGATGATGCGCGCGTAGTTTTCCACCTCGAAGAGCATGTTCGGGTAGTCGGCGCGGTCCATCGACTTCACATAGCGCTGGACCATCCGCACGGTGTCGCTGAGCACGCCGTCCACCAGCACACCGTCGGGGACCCGCCCGTCGAACTTCGAGTGCGCCGCCGAGATAGGGCGTTCGAAGGCAGCGTTGAGCGGACCGGCCAGGAAACGGTTGCGCTCGTCCAGCTTGCCGAACTCGAAGTCCGACGACTTCTCCGACAGCCCCAGCAGCGCCAGGTAATAGCGAATCTGGTCCGCCGCGTAGCCTTTCTCGTCCAGCAGCTGATCGCCGCTGTAGAAGTTGCCGCGGCTCTTGCTCATCTTTTCGCCCGACACCATGAGGTGGAAGGCGCTCACGATGTCGGTCAGCTGCAGCTCGCCGGGCAGCGGCATACGCTGCGGATCATCCTGCGTCCCCAGCCACATCGCCCCCTGCATGAGCACGTAGAAGAAAACGTTGTCCTGGCCCAGGAACTGCGTGACCCGCGCTTCGGGATCGCGCCAGTACTGGGCGTAGGTCTCCGGGTCCAGGCCCTTCTTCGCCAGCGCCACCTTCGAGAACGCGATGGGGGCAATCAGCGAGTCGGGCCAGACGTAGAGGGTCTTGCCCGCCAGATCCGGATCGATGGCCGGCACCGGCACACCCCAGTCGATGTCGCGGGTGATCGACCGGTGCGCCCACTCGTTGGCGACGGTCGACGGGATTCCGGCCGCCGCCAACGCCGTGCGCCCCTTTTCCAGCGCCGCCTTGTCGCCAAACTGCACGCACCACCTTCTTGCCCGGGGCGTACTTGCTCTTGTGCGCGGGCAGAGCGAGCGTGGCCTTGAGGGCCTTGTAGGCCTCCTCGTGCTCGCCGTCGAAGCGCAGCGACGGCAGCACCTTCTCCAGCGTGTCGGCGATGACCGAGGGGCGCCACGCCTTCTTCTTGGCCTTGCTTTCAATCCAGGCGCGCAGCACCTCCGACACCTTCCACATGTCCAGATACCAGTGGACGGTGTCGCGCATCTCGGGCGTGGTGTTGGACAGCACGCTCTTCGGGTTGATGAGCGCGGTCGGCTCGTGCTGGTGGCCGCAGCGATCGCATTCGTCGCTGTAGGCGCTGTCGTAGTTGCACTTCGGGTTGGGGCAAGTCCCCCGCACCAGGCGGTCGGGCAGGAAGCGACTCAGCTGGGGGTCGTACCACTGCCGGCTGGTGCGCTTTTCCAACATGCCGTTTCCGTGCAGGCGGGTCAGGAAGAAGTCGCACAGCTGCTTTTGGATCGGAAACGTCTCGGGCTGTGAGGTGCCGGTGTAGACATCGACGCCGATGGCGTAGCGCGCGAGCGTCACCTGCTGCCGGGCGTGGATGCCGTCGATGAACTGACGAATCGGGATCCCGGCCGCCGCGGCCGACACCTCGCTGGTCGAGCCATGATCGTCGGTGCCGTTGACGAACAGGACGTTCTCGCGGCCGATGAGCATGCCCATCCAGCGACTGTAGATGTCGGCCGGCAGATGCGCCCCGGCCAGGTGGCCCAGGTGAAGCGGCCCGTTGGCGTAAGGCATCCCCGCGGTGACGAGAGCACGTCGCGGACGCTGGACGGTCTTCAAAACCGAAGGCACGTCGACGGGGACATGCGGGTTCTTGCCGGCGACATCGGGTGCTTTGGGCGTGTTTTGGTCTGCCACGGGACCGAGGAGCTTGCCTTGAGAATTACGGTCGTACAAGGTCACCCAGGCTGGCGGCTGCGCTCCTTGGAGTTCACAGGGTCCCGGCCGTCGGCTAGTATCCACTCCGCCATGGAGCGGGAGAGAATCGCGAACCCGGACCGTGCTGGCGAGCGACACCGCGTCGCCTACGCGGTCGTCGAGGGTCGTGGATACGTCGCCGACGGGGAGAGCGTCGAGATGTGGGCACGCTTCGATGCCGCCGGGTACCTGTGGCTCGACTTCGTCATCGTCGGCACGACGCAGCCGAAGGCGTCGTACCCCGTTGGTGGCGAGCGCTCTGCCGTCCAGAGGATGGAACCGATCCTCTTCGCCTAGCTCACCCGCGTCTACGCCGCTCGCAGCGCCACCACGTCCACCAACACCGCGAGTCTCAAATTGGATAGTGACCCGCTGGGGTCCACTTCGGATGAAGGGTGTACTTGTGCGGCTCTCGCGAGACCTGCAGGCCGGCGCCGCAGTCGGGGCACTTCATCGAGAGACAGTTATGGGTTAGGAATGTCCGTCGGGTTCGGCGGATGGTTCAGCAGGTGATGGTCGACGTCAGCGGCGAAGTAGTTGCCCGGATACTTCGCGATCATCACCCGAGCTTCCTCCTGCGCCTCTTCCACGCGGCCCATATTGAAAAGAGCTTTGACGAGATTCCAGTTGAACTCGGGGGCGTTGGGGCTATCTGGAAAACGATCGAGTGCTTCTTTCGCCACTCGGAGCGACAGGGACGGATCCGACGCTGCCAGATCATGCAGCTTGGTCATCAGCGATGTCTCGTCGAGGGGCTTGTCGGCATCTGGCTTCGTCGCGACGTGCAATCGAAGTGCCGTCGCCAACGCGGCAGGCAATGGTGGCAGGGGCTTCGCGGTAGGCCCACTGGGTGCAGGCGGAGTCGCTGCCACGATTGGATCTTGTGTCTCTATCGGCGCAGGCACCGATCGCTTCTCGCGTAAGACGAACACGACAAGAAGAACCGAAAGGGCGATCAGGCCAGCGGCTAGAACGATGATTGCGGGCTTAGCAGGCTTGGACATGGACATCCCGAAGGATGAAAATGTGTCACGTGGATGGTCAGCCATCCACAAGCAGCGGGACCGAGTGACTATTTCAGATTCGGGATTAGGTCGCGCGTGATGAGGTGGGAGTCAGAATACACGCTCTTGATATTGGCCACGGTGTTGTTCGAGGTCTCATATCCCGCCCAGATATTGAAGAGTATCCACGGCGCCGCGGTGGGGAACATCGCGCTGGGAGTGGGAATGAGCCCAGTCTCGTGCAACGCGAGAGGCATCGCGCTGCCAGCAATGCCCTTCATACTGCTGTAGAGAGAGGTAAATGGCTGATTGGTCCCGTAGGTGTCGCCCCCTGCGATATCGACCACGCTCGCGCCTGGATAAAACGAGCTAGTTGGAGAGCCGCTATAGGGCATCAACCAAATGATGTTATTGAGGCCCTTGGTAACGGTGAGATAGTTGAACGTATATTTGTACAAGGCGACAAATTGCGCGGCTGAGCCTTGGGCCCACCAGAACCATCCGTTAGATTGCGTTTCGTGAAAGAGCGCCAGGATTATCGGCACATTGGCGGTCTTCATGGCGCCGATTTGAACCGCCACGTAGTCAAGTCTGTTTTTCCAGGCGGTGTTCTCCGCTGTTCCCGCCGTGATCGCGTTGGTCAACAAGCTACTTGATGCTGTCGTGGTCGGTTCCGCACAATTTGCGCCCATGTAGCAATCCTGCGCGCATGTGGAACCGGACACGGGTTCGCCGACGTGATAGCGGAACATGGTCAACCCGCCCGCATTCCAGTACGCAATGGCGCGCGTCGTGGAAGCAGTAACCGATGAGCAAGACGCACCATTGGTGTAGAGGAAATCGCTTCCATCGATCGCCGGGTACTTTCCGATATTGGTGTTGTACCAGCTGATGTCGGTGGGGCTGGCGTTCCAGTTGGCTTCCTGCTGGCCCGACAGGACGTGATTGCCGTACTGGCTATAGAGGTAGCAAAGCAGCTTCTGCGCCTGGGGCGATGCGCCTGGGGTGACCGGCATGACGCTGCAGGGAGATGTCGTCCCGCCCGTTCCCGTCGTCCCGCCCGTTCCAGGAACTCCTCCTGTGCCCGTCACTCCGCCGGTCGCCGTCGCGCCGCCGGAGCCTCGATTGCCCGCCGTGCCGGTGACGCCGCCGCTGCCGGTGGTTCCGCCCGTGCCGGTCGTACCACCGCTCGCCGGAACGCCGCCGGTACCCTTGACGCCGCCGCTGCCGGTCGTGCCGCCCGTGGCGATCTTGCCGCCGCTGCCCGTCACGCCACCGCTGCCAGTGGTTCCGCCGGTCGCCGTCGCGCCGCCGCTGCCGGTCGTCCCGCCGGTCGCCGTCGCGCCGCCGCTGCCGGTCGTTCCGCCGGTCGCCGTCGCGCCACCGCTGCCGGTCGTCCCGCCGGTGTTGGACGATCCCCCGGTTCCCGATGGCCCCCCCGTGCCACCCGTCGCGACAGCGCCGCCGGTCCCACCGGTGTCGTCACTCGATTCCGACCCTGCGCAGCCGTAGGAGCCGAGAGCGACAAGGATCGACAGGGCGAGAGCTTTCTTCATGCCCGCACAAGGGCAAGGAGGGGAGGCAACCTTCCCCGAAAGCGCCAAGGGCTCCTAACTAAGCGCGATGGCGCGGACTGACGGTCCGCGTCACGGGCAGTACCGGGGCATAAATTCCCGATCCCACCCACCTGATGACGACGGGGACCAAGTGGCTCTTCTTCAATGTCTGGACGGCGCCGTACTACCAGTCCCCGTCGAACGCGGTTTCACACCTCCAGTCCGTCTACACGAGCAGCTACGTCGTGACACGCGACGAGATGCCCGCGCTGTAGCGATCCGCCGGCGCTTGCGACTGGCCAATCGACTCGTCTGGGGTGCACCCCCGGACCCGACGACACCCGACCGAGGATCGCGGCGTCGCACAAGCTCCACGAGATGCGAAGACCTGCGCGGTGGCTCAATCTATTGAGCACCCATGCATGACCAGCGACTTTGGATTCTCCTGGGCGTTGTCTTTCCGGTTCTCCTTGCGGGCGCGGCCGGCTGCGGGTCTTCGGCGGGCCAGCAACCGAGCGGTACTGGTGGCTCGACGGGGTCGGGCGGATCGTCCGGCAACCTCGACTCCGGCGCCGACGGTGCCGCGGATCCCTTCGTGCTTTCCTGGCAGGACGACTTCGATACGCTCGACACCACGGCGTGGCAGCTGCAGACCTTCACGTTCGGGGGGAACGAAGCCCAGTTCACCCCCCAGAACGCCGCGGTTGCAAACGGCGTCCTCACCATCAGCCTGACGCCGAATCCGAACAGCACCACGGAGCCCTACTGGGGCGTCGAGATGCGATCGTCCAAGACGCTCACATATGGAAAGGTCTCGGCGCGGATGCGCTTCGCGACCGGATCCGGCGTGGTGTCGGGACTGGTCCTCTTCTACACGCCCTATCCGAACTGCAACTGGAACGAGATCGACATCGAGCACCTCGGCGGCTCCAGCGACACGTCGCAACTCAACTGCCAGGTCTATCTCGGCACGCCGGTGCCGAGCTGCACCACCTCAGTGTCCCCGACACAGGACCCTCAGATCGTCAACCTGGGCGTCAACGCCGAGACCGACTTCCATCAGTACGACATCGAGTGGACGCCGGCCGGCGTGAAGACCTACATCGATGGAACACTGTTGCGGACCTGGACTGCCCACGCCGACCTTCTGAACCTACCTGAGACCATCCTGCTCACGATCTGGGCCTCGAACGCCGCGTCGTGGGCTGGACCTCTGACCTCGGGCTCCGCGCCGACCAGCGCCGACGTCGACTGGATCAAGGTCTACAGCTGGCAGGGGAACACCGGAGCCGGCGGCGGCTGACGACTTCGCATTTTGTGGGAGTGTCGGCGGGAGGGCCGTTTGGTAACCTAAAAGGCGTGCCGGAGGCGCTCTACCAGCCTTTCCCCCTGCCGAACGCGGCGCGGGCCCACGTCTGGCACCACGTCCCCGAGACCCGTCGGCCTCGGCACTTTCACGTCGAGCCCGAGCTCAACTTGATCGCAGCCGGGAGCGGCCTGTTCGGGGTCGGCGACAGCACGATCTCCGTGACGGCTGGCGACCTTCTCTGGTGGTCGCCGGGGCAGGACCACGTCCTGCTCGACGCCTCCTCGGACTTCGACCTCTACGTCATCGGCCTCACTCCGGAGCTCTCCGCCCGCGTGCTGGGACATGACAACCTGCCGGCGCACGCGAGCGCGACCCGAATCCGCCTCGGCGAGCAGGCCCTGCTCGAGCTTCGCTCGCTCTGCGCCGCTCCCCTCGGCACCGACCCGAGCGCGGTCGAACGCCACATCGGCGACCTCTGGCGGGACGCCCACACCTCGCGTCTGACGACCCTCGACAAACATGCGCTGACCAGCCGGGCCATTGTGTCGCTGATGGAACGACCCGAGCTCGGGCGCGATGACGTGGCTCTCGCCGCCCGAGGGCACCCCACCGACGTCAGCCGGCACTTTCACAAGGACGTGGGTCTCACCCTCACCGAGTATCGGACCCGGTTGCGGCTGCTCCGGTTCATCCAGCTCGCCGATGCGGCGAAGAGGAACCTTCTTTCCGCTGCCTTGGACGCCGGCTTTGGCAGCTACTCGCAGTGCCATCGCGCATTCCGGGACACGCTTGGCTGCAGTCCCCGCGCGTACTTCCAGATGGGTCTCCGCGGACAGATGGAGCACGCCTTTGTCGTGAAATCTTGAGGTCCAGGGTGAAGGCGTTCTGCGATTCCGGACCCTCGTCACCAGGGCGGTAGGAGTGGGAGCGCCCTTCCAGACCCCGTGATCGTTCTTGTAACGAGCCCAGAGCTTGGCCCCTTTGATGTAAAGACTTCCCATTTCTTATCGCCTCATGGCCGAGTCCAGATGGATGTCACTCCGGTTCGCTTTGATGTACGCGAAGAGTTTGTCCTCTATCTGCCCATCGGGACTCTTGTAGTACGCCTCGTCACAACGATTGAGGGCGGCATCTCGCTTCTCGTCGTCCTCGTGGATGGTCGCTTGAATCGCTTCCTCCGAAGGTTGGCCCTCGAATCGAAGCGCCACGATCGCCTCCTGGGCCAGAGCGGCGGTCTCGACACATCCAATTCTGTGCAGAGCGTCCACGACGTCGGCGACGTGCTGGGGCGCGTTCAGGAAGAATTGGTGGAATCCGCCGTTGTTCACCTCACGTTCCACAGCCTCAACAATGAGCACCGTACTCTCAGCTTTCGAGAGTCGCCGCTTGTCCAGCAGAAGGTCGTGAATCGTCAGCACGATCGAATCAGTCCGATACCGACCCTCCATCGCGATGAGCTCTTCCACCGTCTCGCCGCGGTATTTTTTGAGGAATGGCAGCGCGTCCACGGGCACCTCCTCTAGGCCGCCCTTCTCCAAGACATGCGAGCCATGATATTCGCGCTCGCCATCCAGTAGCCAGCGCCCAACACGCGCGGGCCCGAAACAGGAGTTGACGTCCCACGCGCTATCCGATCACCGCCTCCACCAGCACCCACATTCTTCCGACGCGCTCGATCGAGCGAACCGGCAGGTATGATGACCGAATGGGGCGTGCCGTCAGAGGAGGAGCCATCGGGACATTGCCGCTGGCGTTGGCCGCCGCCCTCGCTCTTCCGGCGCGAGTCGGTGTGGCGCACGACCTCGCCTCGGGTACCTGGTATCTGGTACGACCTGACGCATTCAACTTCACCAACGCTGACGAGACCGGCTTCTGGACGACGCGAGGCGAGCACGTCCGGGTGGACGGCAGCCGCGACGTGGCGCTGAGTCTTCCACCCGAGCTGACCGAGGGCATCGAATTCACGGCCCGTGGGCCGCAAGGATTCGTCGTAGCGGCGCGCCTGATCGAGGAGTCGAAGTACGGCCTTTTCCTCGCCGCATACGATCGCCGCGGCGAGAGCACCTGGACACGCAAGCTCGGGGGCGACGACGCGACGCTCGCGGCGCTGGACGGGCTATTCGTCGGCGCCGACGGCGACATCCTCCTCGCAGGCAAATTCTCGGGCTGCGTTCGCTTCGCGCCCACGGCGAAGCGAATCTGTGCCGACGACAAGGCGCTCCCCAAGTACTTCGACTGCGAAGGTGATTGCGAGAGCCAACCTTTCGTGGCCACGTTCAACCCGCACGGCGAGCTCAAGACGGTGTTCGCCCCGGCCGGCTACCCGGCGACGCTCTTCGCGGGCGCCGAGGGGCGAATGGCCTGGGCCGGCGAGTTTACGGGCCGTCTGGACCTCGATCCCGATCCCCGACTGACCAGAACCGCGGCCGCCCCGAACGCCAAGAAACCCGGCTCGGGGCCGACGCAGGCCTTCTGGTCTCTCTTCGATTCGCGCGCAGGCATGCGCTACGTCGATGGTCGCGCGATCGTCGGCCCGGCGAACGCCGTGATCCGGGGCGGCATCTTCGACGCCGACGGAACGCTGCTGCTGATGGCGCAGGTCGACCGCAGGAGACGCAAGGACGACGCCGAGCTGCTCACCGACTCGACGTCGGCCACGCCCTTGGCCGACCCCGGTGCTTCGCGCATCTTGGTCATCGCCAGCGAGCCCTCTGGCACGTCGCCAGCGATCCAGCCCTTGACCCAAGATCGGAAGCCCGAGACCATCCAACTCCGGTTCCTCCGCGCACCAACCGGCGGCGTCTTCGTCGCGTTCGGCGGCCTGTCACGAACGCCATCGAACGGCGCAGGCGTTCCGGACCGGACGATCGTGGCGGTCCACGGCCCCGCACGGGGCTGGCAGATTCGCGTCCCGAATGATGTCAATCCCGAGGCCGTGCTCACGGACCACGGGCGCGTCTGTCTCGCCGTCCAGTTGCTCGGTCCGCATCAGCTGTCGGTCGGTGGGCGGACTGTCGGCGTAGGCGAGCCTGACAAGGCAACCCCGGCAATCGGCTGCTACAAGTTGCCGCCTAAGCCGCCCGCAGCGCCACGACCTTCACCGGCACCGCCAGTCTCAAATTGAATCGTGACCCACTGGGGTCGCTCCTATCGGGCGCTCCGCCCGCGGCAGGTCCTCGGAGCAGGAGAGCCAGAGGCGTGCGAGTCGTCAGCGCGCGAGGCCGCCGGCCGGCGCGATCTCCGGAAAGAATCGGGCGCGTACACGCTCGACGAAAGCTACGATGGGGGGGAGCCCTCGGGCATGTGACATGCACGGTGTCGGGAACGGTGAAAAGATCGACGGTGCGAGCAAGCCCCAGACGCTACAGTCCGTGAGCGTGGGGTGATCGGCCACTGCCCAGTCGCGCCCTTCTAGCCAGGTGGCGACGGCGTCGAGGTCCGCCTTGCCGAACGCAGCGATCTCGTCGGGCGTGTGGCGGAGCATCCCGCGCTCGTAGAGGTGGCGCTGGAAGTGCTCTTGCATAGCGGGGCCCAGTCTGGCGCCCGCCCCGTCGGGGTGCAGGATCAGCTCGTACTCGAAGATCTGGTGCCAATGCTCCTCGAGAAGGACGCGCAGCGCGAGCCCATGAGCGCGCTGGAGTGAGGTGAGGCCGCGCTCGAGATCGACGCTGCGGGTTTCGGCGAGCCAATGCAAAACGAGCGCGCTGTCGGCCATGGCCACGGTCCCGACCTCGATCCACGGGATCTTGCGCTTCGGACTCTTGTGCAGGTCGCCGGTGCACAGCTCATACGGAACGTCTGCCATGCGCAGCGCCATCGCGAGCTTGAGCGAGAATGGTCCCGTCGTCGGAAGCCCAAAGCCGGGTGGAAACGTGTAGATGCGGATGCCCTCGGCGGTGGTCGTCATGGTGTCCCTCCAGGCCGGCGCACGCCGGGCGGTTACTTACTTGCGGTAAGTTACTTACCTCCGGTAAAAATTGCTGTCAACCATGAAGCCCCGTCGATCGAGGACCGCTGCGCTCTCTGCTCGCGGAGCCGAGACCCGCGAGCGCATTCTCGCCGCGACCCGCGCAGAGCTCGGGAAGCGAGGCCAGGACCTCACCCTCGATCACATCGCAGCCAAGCTCGCCCTGACCAAGCAGGCGGTGCTCTACCACTTCCCCTCGAAGGACCGACTGCTCGTCGAGCTTTCGCTGCAAGGGCTTGCCGAAGAAGCCCACGCGATGGTCGCCGCCGTGGCGCTTGCAGGCTCAGCGGCCGACGTCATCCACCGCTTCCTGAGCGCGAGCCTCGCCTTCCACCTGGCCGACCTCGAGCGCTTTCGCCTCATCTATGTGCGCGCACAGGTGGTGCCGGGAGCAAAGGACACACTCTCCAAAGCGGAGCGCGAGGCCCGCGTCTACCCGGTGACGGCGCGCATGTACAAGGCTCTGGAAGAGAAGCTTCTCGCCGATCCTGTCTTCCCCGATCACCTAGATGCACGCACGCTCGCCGTGGCCGTTCACCTTGCGGCGATTGGCTTCGCGACGATGGCGGGAGAGCTCGAGGGCGCGAAGGATGCACTGAAGCTCCCCTTCCAGCGCTATGTCGACGAGCTCTCCGCGGCGATCACCGGGGGAACCGGGAAGGTCGCCTCGAATCGACGGCGACCGGCAGCCAGTCGCTTGTGAGATCGTGAGGGTCACCGGCGCTGCGTCGGCTCCCGCCGGAACGACGTTGGAGTTCGAACCTCCCGGAACGCCTCGACATTCGATCAAAGTCCGCGTCGTGCCACGGTGGTCGTCGAAGCGCACCGGACAGGTTCGAATCCCGCTGGGGTCGCACTCTTTCGCCAGCGATTCCGCCAGTTTCGCTGAGCGGTAGCAAGACCGGTAGCAAGCGATCGCGGCTCTCCGTCGAGAACGGGTCGTGCGGACTCCGATTTCGAGCCGATTTTCGCGACCCCAGTTCTTACTTTGGTGATGCGGAGCTTGGCGACTTCCGCGCAGAGCGCCGGCCAGGGAAACGTCGTGTAGACGTTGATGATGTTCCCGCGGGGCCCGTGCGTGATGGTCTCAAGAAGGTCGCGCCGAGCGCCGTCGACCTGGGCGAGCGTGATGAACGTGCGCCGGAGATCATGGCCGCGCCGGTGGCGGAGGCCGAGCATCTTCAGGTCGAAGGTGAATGCGTTCTGCGACTCCGGACTGAGGCGCTCGGTCATGTTGCGCGTCGGCACGATGAAGTCGTCGTCCGTGGGTGGGCGCCCGTAGATTCGCTCCCAGCCGCCCTCTCGCCAGTCGCGAAGGATTCGCGCCAGCGTCTGGTGGACGGGGACGCGGCGCGGGACCTGCGTCTTTGTCCTCTCGAGGTTCAGCGCGCCGAGCGGGTCCGATTCCGTGTCGTACTGCCTCCAGAGAAGGCCGGAAGCTTCGCTGTGTCTGAGCGCGGCAAGCGCCTTCAGTGCATAGACCACGCGCCGGTCCTCCAAGATCCGGACTTCGGAAATCAGCGTCTGGACTTCCTCACGCGTGAAGATGGCATTCGCCCGGAATGACGGATCCCGATCGATATTCTTCGGAAGGATGCCCTTCGCGAGCACGCAGGGCGTGAACGGGATCAGCTCGTCCGCGACGGCGGTGCGGAACATCGTCACGACCGTGGCATAGACCTTCCTAATCGAGCGCGGGGCCATGACGGCCTCCTTGCGCATGGCGAGCACCATGTCTCTGAGGTGCCTCGGCCGGACGTCTTCAAGCGGCATTTCGCCGATGAACCGGAAAGCGTGCAACTTCAGCCGGGCATCGTCATCGCACGCGCTGACGAGCCCGAGCTGGATTCGGTCGGCGACCCACCGCTCGGCATAGCCGGCGACCGTGATCGGTCCCTTTCGCTCGCCGGTCGTCCTTTTGTTGAATGAGCTCTTCGCCTCGCTGGCCGCTTCCAGGGTTTTCACGAACCGGCGGGCGTTGGCCTCGTCACCAGGACGGTAGGGAGTGGGAGCGCCTTTCCAGGCTCCGTGCTCGTCTTTGTAGCGCGCCCACAGCTTCGAGCCTTTGACGTAGAGGCTTCCCATCCTTCGCGTCTCCCTCGTCTGTTAAGTGATCTTGAGCTCGGGCAGAATCAGCGCGTATGGCTCGCCCGCGACCAGCATCGCCCTCACGGAGTCGGGGCCAATCATGTCCCGGTTCGGCCAGAATCAGCTCGCCCACGTCGCTGATCGACACCCGTGCGAACAGAACGGGATCCCGAAGCTCATCGAGGCCGTCGATGAACGCGTGCACGTCGAGCTCCGCCGCCTGTCCATCCGCTGTCTCGATATAGAGCCGAAGACCCGGAAGCGCGCGGACGCACGTGAGCCACGCCATCTCTAGGCCGCCCTTCTCCAAGAACCCTTCGAATCGACCGTGACCACCAGCTTGAGCGGGCCGGCGTCTCCTTCGATGTGCGACAGGGTTTCCACCGGGAACTTCTCGCCAGAGATGGTGAGGGCGACCATCGTACGCATCAACCGGTCGACCGGCGAAGAGACCGGCAGCACACCGTTCTCCCAGCGCGGAGATCGACTCGTGGACCACGCCGATGGTCTTGGCCAGCCCCCGAGCCGACATCCCCAGCTGGGAGCGGAGAAACACGAATTCCGGCCCTGACAGTCGCGCCGGCTTTCGGATGACCTCGGCGGCGATCGTGCGGTGAAGGGCATCGGGCCGGGGAATCACGACCTCGAAATAGCCGCACTGGGGACAGCGGCGAATCTCCGCGTCCGCGATGGTGATCGCCCACTTCGGATGAAGGGTGTACTTGTGCGGCTCGCGCGAGACCCGCAGCCCGGCGCCGCAGTCGGGGCACTTCATCGAATGACCCTCCAGGCGGTCACGACCACGGCGGCCGCCTCGGACCGAAAGCTCGCGACCACATAAGTGCGGCGCGCCCGCACGCGGTAGCGCCACGAACCGCGTTCGAACTCGGCAGGCTCCACTACCCCGCTCCGAAGAACGCCAATCGCCTCGACCTGGCTGATTCCGTCCTGTGCCATTTCGTCCAGCGCATGGTTCGTGAAGATGACCTCCCCGGTCGCCAGAATTGTCCGGAGAAGCACTCGGGCATCAGCGGGACGTAGCGGCCCCTCGAAGGTCGACATTTAGACTTTAAGCCTTATGTTGATATTAAGTCAACTGCGTTTTCGTCCCGAGTGCCGCCGACGGTCGAGGTACAGCTCCGCCTCCTTTTCGGGCGTCGCCTCACTCGGGTTTCCCCCGTTGGAGTTGGCAGGAGTCCCCATCAGCTCGGCCAGCTCGGTGGTGCGGACCCGAAGCTCACGGCCGGCGTGGTAGCGACGCAGGCGCCCCTGCGCCATCCACACGCGGATCGTCGCCGGTGCTACCGCCACCCTCGCCGCTGCTTCGGCGACCGGCAAGAACTCGGCGTCGCTGGCCGGTCTGCCTCGCTCCGACAGCTCCTCGCGGAGCACGCGCCGGACCTCCTCAGCGACGATCTCCCGGAGGACCCGTTCGTCGAACAGGCTCATCGCCACACGCCTGGGGTCCCTCCCCACGGACGTTTGCACACGGACCGCCTCTCGCGAGCGATTGGCCAGTGATCTTTGGCGAGCATGCGATGCAATCCCTCATCGCCCTTCTCGGCAAGAGGCCCCTCAAACGAACCAGGTTTTTTGCGCTCGCGATCGGGCGGCGGGGCCCAGCGTCCGTGGCCGTCGCCGTCCTCTACGGTCCATTGCCCACCAGGTTGCCGGGGCTTGGCCGCCGCCGCGCCTCCTAGCAGTTGCCGTCGATATCACTGGCGTCGCCGAGTACGTCCTCCCCATGTCGTCAAGCTCGACGCCGAACGCCGCGCCTCTAATGCGGATGCGACATTCGTGCCCGCTCGGCGGTCTTTGGGACAAACACCACACCGCGTGCTGCGATGAGACCCGCCGGTGATCGACTAGCTTCTTCTCCTACCGTCCATCCTAGGCCCCCCCACAGCCACCCATGGGACCCTCGATTGACGGCTACACGTCTTGCGCGTCGTCTTCGACCAACATTCGTCGCACGCCGCTCGCATCGGCGGCGCCGTTACCACGCCCTGGGCCGTCGCCATCGTTGCCACACCGACAACATCCGCCTTCGACGCCGCCGCGGGAGCGGCTTGCGCAACAGCGCTGATCGCGCCGTTGCCCGACTCCGGACGTCAACTCTCCTGAGCGCGTGGCCGATCGCCTGCGACGTCGTTTCGATGGTTGATGGTGGCAGCGCCTCCACTGCTCTTGCAGCGTCTGCAGAGCACGCTCATCGAATCTCGCCGTTGGCGTCACCCCAATCGCGATCATCCATGGGTCGACCCTGTCCCCATCGTCGCTCCGAGAGCCGCAATGAGATCGTCATTGAGGATCACGTCATCGATCGGATGGTCCGCTTCTGCGGCCTGAGGGACGAAGGCAAGATAAAAGGCCAGATACACGTTCCGCGTATCTGGGCCATTTCAAAAAGGGAAAGGTGATACTTCCGAAACCGCGGTGATACATCGGGGGTCTTAAGTGGGCGTGTGCGCGCCATTTTTTCGGTATCACTGCGGCTTTTGCTAGCCCGAAAACGGTTGCCCACCGCCGCCATCCTTGCTACCTTGCTACCGCTCAAGGTAACGACGCGCTTCTTCGCTGATCTCGCTCCGCGCGTCCCCGACGGAGACAACGAATTCTCGCGCGGTTTCAGGCCGTTTCGCCGCGATTCGAATCCCGCTGGGGTCGCAGTGATTTCGGGCGCTTAGGCTGTCTCGATCATGTTGGGGCCAATCAGGGGCCAATTCTTCTCGACGCCAACGCAATTCACGACGTCATTGGCCCCAGCATCTGATGTCCGCTCTTTAAAGTCCGCTTCCGTTGCCGCCGATGTCGCGGTTCAATTCTTCCATGGCAAACTTTTGGGCCAATCGCGGGGTGAGTGTGGCGGCGCTGTTGCTCGGCCTCTTAGGAGGTCGCGGGGCGTCAGCTCAGGACACGACGGCGGACCAGGAACAGGGGCAGCCGCAGACGGCGTCCCCGCCGGCCAACGCCACCACGCCTCGGACGCCGCCGGCCGCGGACGACAGCGAGGAGCCTCGGCGGCCGCGCGCGCGGGCGGGCGTGGTGCCGCCGGGGAGCCACGCCATCCGGCGCAACGGCGACGACGAGTACAATCGGCCGCCCCGGAACCCGGTCTGGGGGCTGATGCTGGTGTTCGGTCTCGGCGGTGGCGGCGACGATCTGGTGAAGGTCTCGCTGAGCGACGGCAGCACGCAGACCTTGAGCGCGGGCGACGGGGTCGATGCCTCGCTCGGGCTGATGTTGACCCCGGTCTGGGTGGGCGATGCGCTGGGTATCGGGGTCAGCGGGACGCTTGGGTACAAGGGGTGGTCGGTGGGAGGCTCGAACGGCGGCATCTCGATCGGGAGGTTCCCGTTTACGGCGGGCGTCCACCTGCTCCCGCGGGTCGCCCACAACTGGCTCCTCCTGGCACGCGGCGGAGTCGACAAGGAGGCCGACGTTTCGGTCTCGTGCAGCGGCGTCATTTCGTGCACGAACCCTGATGCGACCGCCAACCTGGGCTGGTTCGGCGAAGCGGGCTTCTACTACACGTTCGACATCTTCAAGCTCAACCCGGATCTCCCCACGCCGGAGCAACACGGCGCGTATTCGCTGACGTTCCGCTATACGAAGCTGACGTACACCGCGTCCGAAGCAGCCGGCGGCGGAACAGTCGACGCCTCGAGCTTCATGATCTACAACACCTTCTATTACAATCCGTGAGGCGCCCTTCCCGGCCCACTTGATTCGTCGAAGCCCGGCCCGCCTCCTCTCTGTTCCGAGTCAGTAGTCCAGTAGGTCGACGCGATACGGGAATGTCGGGGGGGTCGCGGAGGTGGCCGGTTGCTGGTAGCCGACCACGGCCATCTTGCACGTTGGATCGTCGCGCAGGAACAGCATGGTCCGGACGGTCAGGACATGTTCCTGCTGGGCGGCCACGCTGCGCGCCGGGAAGTCGATCTTCTGCAGCGTGCATCCGGCCTGGCAGGGGGCGTCGTCGAATGCGTCGGAGCTGCCGGTGTGAGAGACGAGGCCGATCAGGTCTCCGTTGCCGTCGCTATCGAGGGCGATGAAACGGTCGCCGGTCTGAAGAGTTCCGATGGCGCCGTCGGGCTGCAGGCAGCCGGACTGTCCGGTCGTGGCCATCCCATCGCACATCGGGCCGAGCATCCGCAGGAGCGTTCCCGTCGGCAGGATGAGATGGCTTGGCGGCGCGCCCCCAAAGCCGAACGCCTTGTTCAGCACGTCGCCGGCCTGCACGCCGCCCAGCTGCCGCACGGTTCCATCGGGATCCGCGGCGTACAGCACAAAGATCGATGGTGAGCTTTGAAGTTGAAGTGCGAAATAGGGGGTCCCGGGCGCCTGCTCCATGACCTGGCCGGCCGAGGTGAAATTGTCGCTGGCCTGCTTCAAGAACTGGCGGCCCAGCACGTCGAAGGTCGTGAACGTCAGCGCGGCCGGTCGGTTGTTCTGACAAACGAACACGCCGCCCGGGGCGATGAAGGAATCGAAACAGGCATCCCGCAACGGAACTGTCCCCTGCGGAACCAGCGCGGAGGTGTACACGTTCAGGTTGGCAGTGTCAGCGGTCGCGAGCGTCTGACCGTCGAAGGCGGCGGTCGAGATGGGGGCAAGGGTCGTCACCATCTGCTTGACCGACCGATCGCGCCCCAGCAGAGCGATCGAGTTGACCCGCACGACGATGATCCCATCGGGCGTCACGAAGGCATTCACCAGCGGGGAAGTCCCGGTATCGAGCAGCCCGGCGGACACACACCCGTTCGATGGCCGACCGCCGTCGGTCGTGGCTGCATCGCCGGGTGTTCGGTCGGTCCCACCGGCGTCGCTCGCGGCATCCCGATTTACCGAATGGGCGCCGCCGTCCGAGCCGGCGCTGCCAACGGGCCGATCGCTGCTGCCGTCCGGTGAGCTTGCGCCGTGCGTTCCGGCGCTTCCGCCGGCGCCACCCCCGCCGCCCACCCCTGACGCGCGATCCACCGGCGCGTCGAAAACAGCTCCATGGTCCCGCCCCGCATCCACGACGGTCTCCGCGGACCCATCTCGGCGGGTGTTGGTTCCTCCGTCCGCCGACAGCGGCTTTGAGCCGCAGCTGGCCACCCAGACTGTCAAACAAGCGAGCGCAAAGGCCTTCATTGCAGCAATGCCGTCTTCACCACAACCAACCTGGTGGGAAGGTTCCGAAAGGTATCCGATGCGAGAAAGGCGATCGTGTCGGATCCGACCAGGCGCAGATCCCAGGTGGTCTGTTCTGTCACGCTTGGCCACGTGGCCGACGATCGCGCGACGAAGAGGGTCGTGTCCAGCAGCAGAAGCGACACGCTGCCCCCGGCCGGTGGGCCCTGCAGCATCAATGCGCGCGGGGCTCCCGGCAACAGCGCGAGCGAGCCAAACGTGCCGAAGCCAGGGGTACGAATCGGATTCACGGGGTCGCTGACGTTCACGACGTCGCCGCTGTTCGCGTACACGCGTTGATCGGCGTCGGAATAGACGAGGTCGTTATTGAAATCCGAGACCAGGTTGTTGAACGTCGTATAGGTGAAGCCGCTTGGGCTCGGCGTGAACACGTAGAACTCGAACCCGGTGCTCTGGTCATCGAATCCGAACACCAGGTTGCCGGGACCGGCGGCGATCCGGGACGCGGGAACATGCGACGGGGTCCCGCGCGGGACGCCCTCGTCCAGCACGACGACGCCGTCGAATTCACGATTCGAGAACAGGGTCACCATCACTGACGTCGAGCTGCCACCGACAAAGGTCATCGCGCCCACGGTCTGGTCGACATAGCTGTTCGTCGCGTGCGGTAGGACATATTGCGCGCCCGGGACCGGACTTCCCGACGAGAGGTCGACCGAACCGATGGCAAAGGCGCCGTCGACGCCGACCCACAGCCGTGAGCCATCTGGAGACAAGCCCATGACGTTCGGTTCAGTGCCGAGGGGGATGGCCGCCGTCACGGCGATGGTGTCGGGATCGACGATCAGCAGCGAATTTGGATACGTCGGGTCGCTCCCGCCCACGGTGACGTAGAGTCGCCGGCGAGAGGAATCGACGAGCAGGTGTTTGGCCCCCGCCAGCGGCAGTGAGCGCGGGCTGTCGGGGCAAGGCGGGCAGCCGGCGCCGCCACCGCCGCCACCAGCGCCGGAGCCGCCAGCACCGCCACCACCCAATGCGCCGCCAGCACCGCCCAATGCGCCGCCAGCACCACCAGCACGGCCACCGCCACCGCCACCGCCCAGGCTTCCGCTCGTCCCTTGCCCCGCGGCGCCGCCGGGGGCCCCGCCCTGGGCAAAATTGCCAGCAGCGCCGCCGTTTCCAGCCGTTCCCGACCCTGCTCGCCCCGAGACGCCGCCGCTGCCGCCGAGAGCCGAGGCGCCAGCTCGCCCGCCTGAACCTCCCGCGCCGGCAGCGCCTGGTCCATTCGAACCGCCGCCGGCTCCCGTGCCGCCCGGCGCGGACGAACCGCACGCGACCAACAGACAGGCAAACATCACGACGGTAAAGCGAGGCATAGCCGCTCGCCAGCGTCGTCTCATGGTTCCAGCATATCGCGGCCCCGATCGAACGCGAAGCTTCAGCGCGGACGGTGGCGGCGGTCGGGGTGGCGATGTGGGCGGATGGGGCCGAGCGCGAGGCGCAACGCGTGCTCGGCCTCGGCAGCCCGGGTGTGGATCAAGCGATAGGTCTCGAGCAGATCGCCGACGATCGCCAGGCGCCGGCCGTTGCGCGCGTCCGGCGGCAGCGCGCGCAGGGCCTCGACCAGATCAGCGGCCACCCCGGCGCGGGCGAGGCCGTCCATGCCCAGGTCTTCGGAGCGCACGCCGCGGGCGCGCCCGAGCAGCGCCAGCTTCCGCCGCCGCTCACCCGCACGCAACGCGCGCGTCGCGGCCAGATAATGCGCGGGAGTGGGTCCATCCGTGAACGCGCGGAGCGCCGCGAGCACCTCGGGCAGCTCGCCGCGGGCGAGGGTCGAGAGCGCGCGCTCAGCGAGTCGGAGGAGCGGCGCCGCGAGCGCAGAGTCCCCGTCGAACGCAAGAGCCGCCGTCATCGCGACGCCACGGCGTGAATGGGCACGAGCAGCACCTCGATGCGCCGATTCTTGCGGCGGGCGAGATCGTCCGCGTTGGGGACACGCGGGTGTTCAGCGCCGAAGCCGGCGGCGACGACGCGCGTCGACGGGAGGCCCGCGCCGGTGAGGACGCGCGTCACGGCGAGCGCGCGGGCAGCGGAGAGCTCCCAGTTCGAGCCGAAGCGGCCGTCGCCGCGCAGAGTGCGATCGTCGGTGTGTCCGCCAACGAGCACCATCTGATCGGGCTCCTCCGCGAGCAACAACGCCAGCGAAGGCGCCAGGCGCTCGAGGAACGCGCGCCCTTCGGGCCGCAGCTGGTCCGCGCCTGAGTCGAAGAGCACCTCGCCCTGGAGGATCACCTTCCCCTCCTCCACCTCGATGGCGCCGCCGGGCGCGAGCGCGCGCAGCCGGCGCTCGATGCGCGCCTTCTCGGCGCGAACGACCTCGAGCTCACGGGCGCTGTCGTTGACGCGCTTGACCAGCGCCCGCTGGGCGACGAAGGCCAGCATCGACAGCAGAACGAACACCGCGAGGACGAGCACGAGCGCGTCGACGAACGGCGGCCAGACGTTGACCGGGAACAGCGCCGCCGACGGCCGCGCGCGTCTCATGCGCCCGCGCCTTCGCTGTCGCGATCGATCTCGACGGAAGCCGCTGCGGCCGGGGCCGGCTGCGCGAGGGCCACCAGGCGCTCGACGTCCTCGCCGAGGCGAATGAGCTCGTCGAGGACTGCGTTCACAGGCTCGGGATTCTCGGCGCGAGCCGCGAGCAGCGCCACCTCGCGCGCGAGTGCCGCGAGCTGTGGGGCGAGCGCGGCCAGCAAGGGAGAGAGCTCTGCGGCCGTGCCGCGCAGCTCTCCCGAGGCCGCGTTGAGCGACTGGGCCGCCGCGCCCAGCTCGCCGCCCACGCCCGCGCGCAGGTCGGAAAGGCCGCTCACGGCGGTCCCCACCGCGGCGGTGAACGCCGCCGTCGAGCGCTCCGCCGTCGCCGCCAGAGCCGTGATCGCGCCTTCGGAGCTCGCGGTGAGCGACGCGGCGGCCTCGCCCAGCGCCGTCGCTGCGCGCGCGAGCCCGGCCGCGACCTCGTCCTGTTGGTGCCGCGTCTCGGCGAGCAGCTTCGCGACCGAGGCCGCGCCTGCCTCGCGCGTCCGCTCGCCGTCTTCGCGGAGCGCCGCCGCGCTGGCCGCCGCCGTCGCGGTGAGCGCCGTGCCCGCCCCAGACATCGCCTCGCGCGTCGCGGTCGCAGCGCCCGTCAGCGCCTCGCGCGTCGCGGTCGCAGCGCCCGTCAGCGCCTCGCGCGTCGCGGTCGCAGCGTCCGTCAGCGCCGCTCGCATCGCGGCCTCAGCGCCAGCCATCGCCTCTCTGGTCGCGGTCGCGGCACCCGTCATCGCGGCACCGACGGTCTCAGCGAGACGGCCGAGCTCGACGCGCGCAACATCGGCCATTTTGGCGGCCGTCGCTTCGGCAGTTGCCTCGGCAGTCTTCGTGGCCGCCCCGGCGACGAGCGCCTTGAGCTCCTCGACCGCGCGCGCCGTGCGTTCCGCCGCACCCTCGCCTGCCGGCCACAGCTCGGGCACGAGCACGTGCCGCGTGCGCTCTTGCAGCCGCGCGAGGAGGCGCTCCTGCTGCAGGGCCACGTCACCCTGAACCAGCGCGAGCGCGAGCGTGATGAGGATCGCGACGACGCTGGTCCCGAACGTCACGTGCAAGCCCGCAAGCGGTCCCCCGAGCAGGGCCAGCACCCCCGCCGGCCCGTTGGTTGCCCCCTCGCCCTTGAGGAGCGGCGACAGGTGCGCGAGCGTCTCCATCAGCCCGCCGAACGTGCCGACGAGGCCCACCAAGATCGTCGTCGCGACCAGGTACTTGCCCGCGAACCCGCGCTCGACCTCTTCGGCCGCCGTCGCCTCCGCGAGAACGTCGAGATCGAGGACGACGTCGCGGGCGCGCAGCTCGAGGGCCTGCGCGCGCCGTGCCGCCCAGAGCGCGCCGCCCGGCGGCGTTGCGGCGAGCGCGGCGAGCTCCCGCCCCACGTCGCGTCGGGCGTGCGCGAGGCTCACGAACCCGACGATCAGGAGGCCCGCCAGCACGACCACGGCCGCGACCCCCACGACCGAACCGCCGGCGATGTACGCGGCCAGAGATTCGCCCGCGACGACCAGCGCGGAAACGCCAACCAGACCGCCGATGATCCAGCGCGCGCGGGTCATCGCCAC
Source organism: uncultured Pseudomonadota bacterium (assembly GCA_963819375.1). Lineage (GTDB taxonomy): Bacteria > Myxococcota_A > Polyangia > Fen-1088 > Fen-1088 > JADGRB01. Next base: position 604,715 of record CAWFVU010000007.1, read on the forward strand.
GCCTCCGCCGCCTCATGGAGCGCGGCGCCGAGATCGAGGAAGGGACGACCCAGCGGGAGGAGCTCGCGAGACGACGAGCGCAGCCGCAATCGAAGCAGCGAGGCCATCCGCCGCTCGAAGAGGCGCGCGAGCGCGACCGCTGCGTCGACGGCCAGCAGCCCTTCGAGGGCGACGGCCCGCTGGGCCGTTGGCGCCGCGACGTCAGCCGCCGCCGCGAGCCGCCGCCGCGTCACATCGACGTCGACCTCCGTCTCATGATCGAGCATCGACAACGCATCGACCTGCTCCCACGCCTTGCCGGCACGCGCCAGCGCGGTGGCCAGGACCTCGTCGACACGGCGGGCGAGCCGCGCGAGCAGCGACGCCACGTCGGGCCGCAGCTCGGCCGCGCGCGCGGTGACCGCCGGCGCCGGCGCCGTGACCAGCTCAGCCGGCGGACGCGTCGCGGCCCGCGCCAGCGCCGCGGCCCAGGAGGGGACGCCGGAGCTGGTGGGGACGATCTCCCCGGGGATCGACGCCACGGGCAGAGCGCGCGCCGCCTCGAGCAAACTTCTGAGGGCGTGCCGTCGAATGGGCCCGCGACGATACGAGGACCGATCGGGCCTGTCAACGCGTTCGGCACCCGCCCGAGGCCCGGCAAGCGGCGGTGGCGTAGATCGATAACTTGGGCACGAACGGGTGGCGCCTCCACCGCGCAGGGTACACTCGGCCGAATGAGCCCTTCAGAGATCCGGCCGGCCGACCGGCTGGAGCGACTCCGGTCGGTGGCCTGGCGCGACCTGGCGCTCGTGGGCCTGCCCGTGGTGCTGGTGCTCTTGGTGGCGGTTTGGGTCGCTGGCAAGGCCATCCACTTCGCGCCGCCAGGAACGATCCGCATTCTGAGCGGCCCCGACGGCAGCGGCTATCGGGCCACCGCCGACAGGTACCAGAAGATCATCGAGCGCTACGGCGTGAAGGTCGAGGTGCTGCCGTCGCGCGGCGCGCTCGACAATCTGGAGAAACTCTCCACGCCGTCGTTCAAGGTGGACGTCGGGTTCGTGCAGGGCGGCCTCGCCGACGGCACCGACACCTCGCGCTTGATGTCGCTGGGCAGCCTGTTCGCGCAGCCGCTCATGATCTATTGCCGCAGCAACAGGCCAATCGATCTGCTCTCCGAGCTGAAGGGCAAGCGGCTGGCCATCGGGCCCGAGGGGACCGGAGGGCGCGCGCTGGCGCTCAAGATCCTCAAGGCCAACGAGATGGACGGCGCACCGACCGTGCTGCTCGATCTGTCGGGCGTCGAGGCGGCGCGCGCGCTCATCGCCGGGCACATCGACGCCGCATTCTTGATGGGGGACGCGGCGACGCCCGAGGTGATGCGCAGCCTGCGCGAGCTGCCAGGGATTGAGCTCTTGACCTTCCGGCAGGCAGACGGCTACCTGCGCAAGTTTCGCTTTCTCTCCAAGCTGACGCTGCCTGAAGGGGCCATGGATCTCGGGAAGAACTACCCGCCGCGCACGCTGGAGCTCATCGGGCCCACCGTCGAGCTCGTGGCGCGCCGGGATCTACACCCGGCGCTCTCGGACCTGCTGATCAGCGCTGCCCGTGAGGTCCACGGGGGCCCGGGCCTCTTCCGCAACGCGGGCGACTACCCAGCGCCCCTGGCGCGCGACTTTCCGATCAGCCCCGACGCCGAGCGCTACTACAAGTCCGGCGAACAGTTCCTCTACAAGCGGTTGCCGTTCTGGCTGGCCAGCCTCGTCGATCGGCTGCTTGTCGTGCTGCTGCCATTGCTCGTCGTGATCATCCCGGCCACGCGCGTCGCGCCCGCGCTTTACCGCTGGCGCGTTCGCTCACGCATCTACCGCTGGTACGGCGCGCTCATGGCGATCGAGCACGACATGCAGGACCAGCAAACGCCCGAGCAGCGCGCCGCGGTGCTCGGGCGCCTCGACGAGATCGCCGTCGCCGTGAGGGAGTTGCGCACGCCGCTGTCGTTCGCCGATCAGGTCTACGTGCTGCGCGACCACGTCGGCAACGTCCGCCGCCGGCTGCAGAGCAACGGCGGTACCGCCTTGTAAGCGAGCGCTCTTGGTGCGTGATCAGGAAGAGCCCCGGCGGGCGTACAGGGTCAACCATCGGCTACATGCCCATCAACGGCAAGAGCATGCATGAGTGGTGCGGGTACCCCTGACGGAGAAGTCCGGCCTCAAGGGCCGGGAACGGGAATCAGACCGGCGTTAAGCAACGGTCGTCCGATGTTACTTCATTCGGTGGTACTCGAACTGGCCGGCGTCGTTGACGCGGATGTTGCGGTGACGGTGGGCGCCTTTGTCCGTGCGCGCGGCGCGCGGGCCTTCATCGAGTAATCGTGACCTACTGGGTCGCAGGCTCAGTGCCAAACGAGTAGATCATGGGGTAACCTTGCAGCGTGCGGTTTGACCGACGTGAGCTTCTGCGCAGCGCGGGAGGGATCACGACGATGGGACTCTGGAGTTGCATGAGACTGGGACGCGCGCCGCTGCAACCGCAGCGCTTCGACGGCGCTTTGTTCCCATTCCGCGATTCGAAGACTGCATTGCACGGTTTCATCGATCAGACCGGCAACGTGCGCATCGATGCCAGGTTTGCCGCGGCCGGATCGTTCGCCGAAGACCGGGCGGTGGTCCGGCTGGTTTCGGGCGAAATGGCGGTCATCGACGGGCGGGGAGAGCTGCTGTTCCGGATCCAAGGCGAATGTTCGCTCGAGTCGTGCTTCGCGGACGGCCTGCTCGGCGTGCGCGTCTCCAACCCCTTCTGTGCCTACCTCGATCGCACGGGCAAGGAGCGGTTTCGGATCTGCAACGGATATCCCGAGCCAGCCGGTGAGGGCCGCGTGATGTTCACGGATCAGGAACATCACCTTCACGGCTACGTCGACCTCGCCGGCCAGGTGATCATTGCGGCTCGCTACGCAAGCGTCGGGCGTTTCGCCGAGGGGCTGGCCGCAGTCAGCCTCCCGAGTCCTCGCACCGAGCAGGACGGCTACATCGATCCTCGGGGTCAATGGGTCATTCAACCCGGGTTCGACGGCGCGCGCCCGTTCTCGTGCGAGCGCGCACGCGTAAGGGGCGGCTTCATCGATAAGACCGGGAAGCGGGTGATCTCGAACGCAGATGACAACCAGGTCCGCTACGAGGACTTCGCCGAAGGGTTGGCGCGATACCAGGACTGGCGCGCCGAACATCCGCGGGTCGGCTTCATCGACACCGCCGGTGCGGTCGTCCTCGGCCCTCAGTTCGGGGACGCGAGCGATTTCTCCGAGGGGCTGGCGGCAGCGAGAGAGCCCGAAGGCCGCTGGGGCTTCGTCGACCGGTCGGGGCGCTGGGTGATCCGGCCGTCATTCCACCTCGCGGAACCGATGCGGTACGGGCTGGCCCGGGTCGAGGTATGGAAGGACGGTCGCAACGAATCGGGGTTCAGGCCGGTTCGGGTCGGCTACGTCGATCGCAGCGGAAGATGGGTCTTTGAATGGAAAGACGAAAGACCACCCCCGTCGCTGATATGAGTGGCGCCATATCCCCCGGCCTTGCAACTTGAATCGTGACCCGCTGGACAAACCAAGCCAGGCACGGGAACAACGAATGTCACGCAGCATCTCAAATAGAATCGTCTGTGCGGTGCTGCTCGTTCTGCTCCCGGTGGGGCGTGCGCAAGGGTCGCCGGCACGGAGCCAGGCCCCCTCCGAGAACGTCGCGCTGCAGCTGCTGGAGTCAGAGTCCGCCGACGACCGGCGCACCGCGATCGCGAAGATCGTCGCCGAGCGCCAGGCGAGCAATCAGCAGATCGCCGATTTGCTCGCCAAGTACCTGGCGGCACCCGAGCGCAACGCGACCGCGAAGGACATGATGCTGCTGCTCGGAAAGTTACATGCCGCCGAGCACGTCCCGCTGCTCGTGCGTTGGCTGACCTTCAAGGTCTTCTACCGTAGTACGAAGCGTCCCCAGACCATCGAGGATCTCTACCCTGCGGTTCAGGCGCTCGCCGACATTGGCGCCCCTGCGCTGGATCCCGTGCTCGACCGCCTCTCGCACGAGGACGATCAGGAGCTCGAGCGGACGGGCGGGGCGGTGTTGCGCGACGTGCTGGGCATACCGCGGGCGACATTGATCCTCGACGGGGCGATCCGCTCCACGACCGACGCCAGGATCAGGCAGCGCCTCGCGAGGGCCTTGCGCGCGATGCAGACCCTACCCCATTGAGCTGAGCCGAAAGCGGGCGAGGGGCGACGCGTAACCACCGAGGGGCTTGCTTACGGCGCCCGCAGCGCCACGACACTCAAGGGGATCTCCAGTCTCACATTGGATATGACCCGCTGGGGTCGCCAGAGCACACGCGCGCGCTCATGAGCTTTTTCTGCGAAGATGCCTCAGCGGGTTTTGGGATCCCGGTCTACCGGACGTTCCACCAGCGGGATTTTGGCCCTTGGGCTCAATGCCCTCCCTGACTCCGCGAGGAATCACATGTCAACGTCCTCTGCGCTGACCAGCTCCCGCGCTCGCCGGCGTATCCTGCTCCTGGCGGCCCTGGCCACGACCGCCTCGTGCGACAAGGAAGCGAGGGTGGACGTGTTGGGCGGGAGGCTGGCGGTCGGCGCCTACCTGCCGATCTCCTACGGCGACAAGACAGGCAACACGTTGACCGGCGACTTGTTCGTCCAGATGGTCACCGAGGTGCTCGAGCTGACCTCGTCTGATCCGTCGGTGTCGGAGGTCATCGACCGCAAGGACCACCCGGGCGGAGCCGCCGCCATGTTCGATCATTACCTGCTGGGGAAGAGCGCCGGCCAGACGACCCTGCATTTCAAGGGGCGCTTCGAGGACGGGTCGGTGCGCGAGGCCTCCACCATCGTTTACACGGCCGTCGCCGACAGCGCCGCGATGTCGCTCGCCTGCGACAACGCAACCACCGTGAGCAATCTGCTGGTGCCCGTGGGCAGTCAGGACCAATTCACGATCTCGCTCTTCGCAGGCAGCGAGGCGCTCTCGGGCTGGATGCCGAACGCGGTCACGGCCGACGGCGTCACACAGGTCTACGACGAGGGGCTGAATCCCTACGTCTGGCGGTCGCCGTTGTCGCCCATGGTGCTGCAGCTCCAGTCGACCGCTGTCCCCAGCGTCACGGGAACGCTGACCGCGTTCGGGCCCGAGCAGGTGACGGAGATCGGGCTCGTAACCTCCAACGACATGTATCGCAACACCTTCACCGCGCCGTCGGGCGACTTCAGCGTGCAGACCAGCGTCGTCGTCAGCGGGCAGCCCGTGTGCCGCCCGCTGCCCGCGGAGCTCCACGCCATGACGCCAGAAATCTGCTCCGGCCCCGCGGGCGAGACGGTCTTGGACGGGGACACGTACGGCGTCTCGGTGACGGCGCACGCCGAGGGCATCTGCACCGTCGGAGCGTCGATGCCGGGGGCGCCGGTCGTCAGCACGCTGAGCTTCCCTGTCTTCCTCGTGTCACCGCCGCCCGATTGGCAGGATCTCGCCTTCGGCGTGCCATGCTCGCCCAAGGGAGCGACCGCCTGCCAGGTGGGCTTCGGCTGGTTGTGGACCTGCCGAGACAGTGGCTGGGACCAGCTCGCCCTCTGTCCGGCGGATCAGGTGTGCGACTTCGTCCCCGACACCACCGCGGGCTGCGTGGTCGGAGGCGTGTGCGCGCAGTGCCGCGGGCTGCGCTGACCGCCCTTCACGCATGGCCGGGCGCGAATGCCCGGCTCGACGTTTCCCTCAGCGCCAGGGGCGGGCGCGATCAGTTCGGCGTTCCCAGCGCGACGTTGTCGATGCAGACGGTGGTCGGGTTCGCCCCGGAGGACAGGAGGAACACCACGCCCGACGGCCCCGAGTCTCGCGCTGCTAAGCAAAACCAATCCTCTGCCACGCCGTGGCGGAACGCTGACAAGGGTACAATGGCCACCGATGCGGCGGCCGGCAGAGGCTTGGCGAGCGTGGGTGGCGCTGGCGGCCGGCGCGGTCGCGGTCGCGTGCGGCCCGGCGGCCACGCCGCCGGCGCGCAGTCCCGCGACGCCGCCCGCAGGCGAGTATGTCCCCTTCACCGACATCTCGAAGGACCTCGCCGAGCGCAACGAAGATCTGGCCTGGATGGGGGCGCACCCGCTCTACGTGCTGGCGACGCCGACGGTCCGTTACTTCGTCGTGCCCACGCGCTGCGGCCAGGGGCCGTTCGAGGTCCACATCCCCGTCTCGTCGACCCCCTGGATCGAATTGTGGCGGAGCTACCTCCTTTCGCCCCGCGCGCTCAAGGGGCGGGACGCGGAGCAGAGCCCGCGCTTCGGCGGTTCCAGTTTTTTCGGCGACGGGCCCCACTCGGATGGACCTCCCGACAACGCCCGCTGCGTGCTCACCGCCGCAGAGCGCTCGGCCGCGGAGCGCGACGCTGCGCGCGGTCCCGCGGCGCGGCCGGCCGCCGCGGTGCCGACGCCCGCGCCTGCTGCCGGCGCCGCGGCGCCGCTGGGCGCGCTCGCGTTGCGCGAGATCCCGCCGCCGCGCGATCCGCCGCGCGCCCGGCGCTACGACCTCGGCGGTGGGACGTTCGCGAACGGCGGAAGCCACGGCGCCAAGGTCCCCGATGGCGCGGAGGTGGTGATCCGAATCTGGTTCGACGAGCCCAACGACCTCGAGGGCGTCGTCTTCGCCGTCGAGCACGCGACGGCGGGGTTGACCATCAGCGGGGCCGAGTACCCGGCACGGGTCGCGGCGCGCGATCAGGAGCTCAACGCGAAGCGCGAGCAGGACGAGCGTGACCTGGAGACGAGCGTCGCCGCCCAGCAGACCCGACGCACGTTCTGCGAGAAGCACCACGACGACCGCGGCTGCTGGCCGGAGGGCTATGAGCAGGCGATGGCCAAGAGCGCGGAGGCGCGGCGCCAGCTCGAGGAGGAGTCCCGGCGGAAGGCGGAGGCCTATGCGCACCGGCCCCCGCCGCCGCCCAAGGAGCCTGACCGGCCGCCCCCACCGGCGCGGGCGGAGACGCCGCCGCCGCAGCCGAGCGCGCACGCCACCTGGATCGCGGGCTACTGGCACTGGATCGACCCGGAGTGGCTCTGGCTCGACGGACGCTGGCGGGTCCCAGAAGAAGACGTGGCGCGCGATTTCACTGTACACGCGCCGGCGCCACCGCCCGCGCCGCGCGCGGAGGCCACGCCGCCGCCGAGGCCCGCCCTCGCCTGGACGCCCGGCTACTGGCAGTGGGACGGCGCCCGATGGCTCTGGATCGCAGGCGCTTGGCGGCAGCCGCCGTCGCCGTCGGCGACTTGGATCCCCGATTGCTGGCTACGGCGGGCGGCGGGCGCCGTGTTTCTCCCCGGCGGCTGGAGCGTCGAGCTCCGCCTGCCGCGCTGACCGGGCGCCACCTCCATCGACCGGGCCTCGGCCACCTCATGCGCGCTCCGGGCAGATCCTCAAGGTGCCGTCGCTCTTTGGCAGGATGTTCCCAGAGCGGCGATCGCCACGCACCACAGGAGCAATCGCGGGACGTTTCGCATGACCGAAATGCTCGGGTCGCGGCGCGGACCATCAACCTCGGACCCCGAGCAGGGCGAAGATTGCGACGTCGCCTTAGGGGCGCCGCAATCCGGACGCTGCGTGGCTCAAGCTCGGCCGTGAACAGCACGCCGTCGCGCGCGATCTCGACGGACAATCCGAGCGATGACCCAACGAACCTCTCGACTCAGTTCACGATCGCCGGGATGTGGAAGTTTTCCCACTCCGGCGTCGTGTTCAGGCGGTTCTGCGGCTGGTTCCAGAGGTAGACGGCGGGGTAGCTGGTCACCACCGATAGCTCGTCCACGACGATCGCGGTGACGTAGAGCTGCGGGACTGCAACGGCCGTCGTGGTCGTGTTGAACGTGTTCGCGACCGTCGGCAAGCCGTAGTGGTTGGTCGAGAAGACGAGCCAGTAGTACGTGCGACCGCCTATCGCGGGCGCGACCGGCGCGAAACGCGGCCAGTGGTTGTTGATTCCGGGACTGGTCTGGCCCGAGCAGGCGGGCGGGTCGTTGGCACGCAGCCGGATCGCGGTCGTCCCCGCCGAGCGCGGAACCACGAAGATCTCGGCGTTCCGGTTGGCGTACATCGGCTGGCCGGCCGGCACTGCGGTATAGGCGATGAGCCTGTCGTCGGGCGAGAACGAAGGGTAGTACTCCTCGAGCGTCGACGACGACGCCCCCGGAACCGGCGTCGCCGCACCCCCGGCCCTGTTGTTGTAGGGGACCGCGTAGAGGTCGGTGCGCCCAACGTTGAGCCGCCCGTCCTGATCACCCGGCGTGCAGCCCTCTCCTCCGGTGCAGCCTCCCGCCGTCGAGGCGTAGACGATCGTGTTGCCGTCGTTGCTCCAGGTGGGGAACGCCACGCCCCCGAGGTCTCCCGTGTGCTGCATGTAATCGAAGGCGGTGCCCCGGGTGGGGAACGGCAGGCCGTTGATCGACGTGTCGGCAGTCGATTCGGTGTTCATCCAGACGAGATTGCCCGGCGCGAAGTCGTCGGTGTTCCAGGGCGAACCCAGATCCGAGGTCGGCAGCTGTGCGGCGATGATCGCGATCTCGGTCACCCGACGACCAGTGCGCCTTGGAGAAGGCCATGGCACCCATCCAGGGATACTGCACGTAGGTGCGCGGGCCGGTGCAGTTGCTCCAGTTCGTACAACTGGCCCCCAGATAGCTCGATCCCGACATGGTGGTGAGGGCCTGCCCCAGGTTGGCCGTCTGGATGCCGGCGAAGGCGGCGCCCCACGGCCAGGCGTCGACGAACCCCACGTAGTTTCCGTCCGGGGTTCCCACGTGACAGCCGATGCAGTGCGAGCCCTGCGTGTTTCCGCTCTGGGTGGTGACCTGCTGCTGGACGTCGGTGATCTTGAGGACGTCGACGGTGGACTCGTCGCCCGGCCCGAACCCCTTCAGCAAGGCGTCGTTGACGATCGCCGTTTGCGACATGATCTCGATGCTGGGCTTGTCTGCCTGCGTGGGATCCATCGCGAAGAACACGATGCTGCCTGTTGCGGCGGCGGGCGCGATCCGGAACTTCACGAAAGTCGCGCCACCCCCGAGGGTCTGCACCGAGACCGTGACGTCCTCGTCGACCACGTGACTGGCGAGCGCCGACCAGATCGACTTCGAAAGCGACCACGTCTCGCCGAGCGCGTACGCGACCAGATCGTTGGCCTCGCGGTCGGCGTGAAAGGTGATCTTGAGGAGCCCACTCGCGCCCGGGACACGGACGCGCGGTCGCAGCCAGTTGCCGGGGAACAACGTCCCGTCCTCGGGCTCGGTCACGCACGGTCCCGCGCCGGTCGGCGCGCCGAACATGGACGGCGCGTCGGGTGAAACGCCGGTCGCGAGGATTGGCGACGTCGGAAAATCCGTGCAGGCGGTGCAAGGCGCCGCGCTTCCGCCGGCGCCCGCCGCGCCGCCACCGCCCGCAAGGCCGCCGCCACCCGTAGTGCCCGCCGCACCGCCACCGCCCGCAAGGCCCCCCCCACCCGTCGCGCCCGCCGCGCCGCCACCGCCCGCGGGGCCGCCGCCCGACGCGCCCGCCGCGCCGCCACCGCCCGCGCCGCCGCCGATGCCTGTACCAGCGATGCCGCTCGCGCCACCGCCGCCGGTTCCACCGCTTGCTCCGCCAGAGCCCCCGCGCCCTCCAGACCCCGCCTTGCCACCGCTGCCCCCGGCGCCACCAGAGCTCGCGCCGCTTCCGCCGTTGCAGGCGACGCTGACCAACGCCCCGAACACGACCACCCGCATGAACGACAGCGATGCACGCATGAATCCCTCGTCAGGCTAAGAGCGAGAGCGTACCGCATCCGCCTCCAGGCCAGAAGCCGCCCCGTCTTGAAACGCCGGCGGCCTTTCCCTTTGGGGCGGAGACGCGCCGGAGTCGAACGAGGGCCGGGACGAAGGAGTCCCGCCAATCTGGCTTAGAATTCCCCGGGTGAAGCCTGGAGCGCACCCGCCGTTCGCCGCCGCGCTGCTCGGGAGCGTGGCGCTCGCCGCCTGCAGCGGGAACGCCCCGGTCGCGCGCGGCTTCGACTCGCGCGAGGTGCTCCACCTGCGCGACCCGACGACCCTGCTCTGGTCAGTGACCAACGACGGCGGAGATTTCTCCTTGGTCTATTCGACCCGGCCGGCCGGGTCCCAGTCGCCGACCTACTGGTCGCTCGACGCGGCGACCGGAACGGCCCAGAGCCTGGGGGACGTTCAGCCGGCGTCGATCACGGCGACATACGGCCGCTACAGCTGCTACCTCCAGGTGGGTCAGACGGCGGGGACCGAAACGCTCGAGGTCTTCGACCTGAGGACGGACACGCAGACGGAGATCGACGGCGTGCTCGCGGTCGCCGCCTGTCCGGGGAACGACGGCGTGCTGACGGCGTTCCTCGCCGACCCCACGACCGGCGGCCCGGTCCTCTCGACTGGCCCTTATCTGGCGATGCAGACAGTCGCGCTGTCGATGGACGTCGAGACGGTCGGGGACTGGCTGTACGACGCCTCGGGAGAGCCGTCCGGCGTGCTGGTGGCCGCCGCCTCGGCCGCGGCGCCCGACGCGTTCGGGCTCTACACGCTCGATCTCGGGTCGTACGGCTTCACCGAGGACGTCCCCGCGATTGCCGGCAGCACCGCCTGGGCCGCCGGCGCCACGCCCGCGGGGACGCTGGGGTCGACTACCTTGGCCACGGGCGCGGCGCAAGCGCTTCGCGCCGTCGGCGATCACTTCGTCTATGCGCGCACCATGAGCGACGGTGGGACCACGATGTTCGTCGGTCCCCTCACCACGGGCCCGGCCAGCGAGCTGGCGCTGTTCCAGGCGGAACCACTCACCGTGTCGACCTCCAACGTCATGGTCCTCACGTCCGACGACGACGGTCTCCCGGTGACCCGAGCGCCGCTCGTCGGGTGGGCGCCTGCCAGTATCGCCACCGCCTCGGCGACCGGCTTCTCCACCTTGGTGGTCTGGGACGACGCCGCGCGCCTGGTCGTGGCCTGCCCCTCGTCGTTCGGCGCCGTCCCGACGGGAGGGCTGTCGCCCGACGGCTCGCGGGTGCTGTTCACTCCCCCGAAGCAGTTCGACCCCCCGCCGGGCGCGGTCACGTTGCTCTCGCTCGGCGCCGCCCAGGGGGGGAGCGACAGCTGCGTCGCGCTGACCACCACCGGCGGCACCGACGCCGATTTCTCGCCCGACGGCCAAGCGCTCTACTGGACGGTCGGCGACGGATCGACGCAAGCGCAGCTATGGGCGGCTGCCGCCGACGGAAGCAACCCGCGGCTGATCGGGAGCGGCGCGATCTCGGGGGTCGACTTTGACCGCGGCTCCGGGTCGGAGCGACTCGAGTTCTACCTCGACACCGACGTCGGCTGGGTCGACCTGCACGACGACCCAATCGTCTTTCACGACATCATCCCGCAGGCGTTCGGCGCCTTCGCCGACCTCGGCAACTCCTGGATCTTGGCCGGCTACGACTACAACGATCAGGACGGCACCGGCACGCTGGGGCTCATCAACCGGGACACCGGCACGACGCATCCGATCTCCACCGCGGTCCAGGACTTCAGGGAGAGCGCCGAAGCGCCCCCCGGCGACGCCGGCGCCCCCGACGGGGGATACGCGACCGCGACGCCCACTTCCGTCTATGACGTCGCCTATCTGGTTCGCGGACGCAACGCTTCCGCGCAGGATGGAATCTGGATCGCCCGGGTGAACATCGACGAGCTGACGCAGTGACGGTCAGTCGCCGACGGCGATGCCGTTCTCGCAGTGGTCAACTGCGTTCGACTTGCAGGCGCGCGACGGTCTGCGCGCGCAGCTTGGCGACCTGGCTGTTCCGCTTGCCCGTCGCCAGGGCGGCGGGGCGACCGGTCAGGCTTGCTCGCGGCAATGACCGACCTCCACGGGCACCGCCAGTCTCAAATTGGATAGTGACCCCATGGGGTCGCTTACGCATCGGAGCTACGATAGCTGCATGCCCGACGGTCTCGTCACGGTTCGCAGCGCGTTCGATCCCGCCGAGACCAAGGCGCGACTGCTCGCGGTGCTGAAGGACAAGGGCGTCACGGTGTTCACCGACATCCCGCACGCCAAGGGCGCCGCTCAGGCCGGCCTGGTGCTCGCCTACAGCGACCTCGTGATCTTCGGCAAGCCCGCCGCCGGAACGCCGCTGATGCAGGCTGCACCGACCGCGGGCATCGACCTGCCGATGAAGGCGCTGGTGTGGCAGGACGCCGACGGCGTCGCGTGGCTGTCGTACAACGATCCGCGCTGGATCGCGGCGCGCCATGGCATCGCTCCGTCGCCGGCGGTCGAGGACCTCGCGACGGCGCTGGCTGCTTTCGCGAAGCACGCGACCCAGGCGTGACGCATTCCTGCACCGGTCGTGTGCAGAAACTGGCTCGAGGCGCGCGACCCGACAAAGACCCGATGTAAGGGATTTTCTGATTCCCTTGAACCTGGCCCAATTGCGGCTTGCGCGGACGCCATTTGTGCGGCGGAGCCTTATCGTTTTCGTCAAGAGGACGAGCTGCTAAGGGAGCGCACCGGGATCTGCAATCAGGGCCAGTTCCTAGGATGCAGAAGTATCGCAACCCGTCCTCTGTCTTTTTAAAACGCGCAGGGCTCATTGCCGGCGCTCTCAACCCGCTCTGGGGCCGCGCGCCGAACGACATTTGGGCGGCCGGAAAGGACATCGCGCACTTCGACGGAACCAGCTGGTCGCAGGTCGCCGACGCGCCCGCCTCCGTGCGCGACAACACCAGCGCAACGATCTTCGACGAGGCGGTGGTCGTTGGCGACGCCACCACCACCTGGCTGACCAACGCCGGTCCGGTCTTCGTCCGCAAGGCGGCGACCGCGAGCCCCTGACGGGCTGCGCCCGGTCGACCTCGAGCGCATCTCATTGTCCGAGGCACCCGATCCGTCTATAACCAATCCGTGGACAGCGTGAGGCGGCGGCGGGGCGACCGGTCAGGCATTCTCGCGGCAATGGCGTTCGCGGGCGCGTGGCTCGCGGCGGGCTGCGGCGGATCGCTCGCGCCCGTTCAGCCAGCACCCCAGGTCCCGGCTGCGTCGTTCGCGCTCTGTCAGGCCGCCGCCGGCAGCACGTTGCTGGAGCTCGGCGTCCAAGAAGGAGCTCCGTTCAACATGGTGACCGCCAACGGGAACCTCTACTACGCCCTGGGCAACGGCAACTCCTCGACCGAGGCAATCATGGCCCTGCCGCTCTCGGGCGGCCCGCCGGTGACCCTCGCCATGGCCGAGGGTTACCAGCTATGGCTCGACGGTCAGGCGGTCGACACGGCCGCGGTGGACGACAGGCTCTGGCAAGTGCCGCTCGGCGGCGGTGACGCCACGTTGATCGCCGACGGCAACACCACGGGGCCGCCCAACTACAACGTGGCGACGGCGCAGGCGTTCGACGGGACCAACTTCTACTGGGACCTCCGTCCGCAAAACGGGACGCCGTTCTGGAACGTCTGGCAGATCTCGGTCGCGGGTGGTGTGGCCCAGAAGCTGGCGGATCTCCCGATCCCGCCCGGGCCGAACGTCAACTGGACGATGCTCGGGACCAGTGCGTACGGTCTGCTCGTCGCCTACGACAACTTCCCGCAGGTGGGCGCCTACCTCGTCCCGCCGGGCGGGGGAACGCCCCAGGTCCTTCCGAGCCCGCCGCTCGCTGGCAGTGATGCCGACAACGAGCTGCTGGGGACCAGCCCGACGGAGGTTCTCTGGGAATCGGACGGCGTCGACCCGGTGACCGGCGGCAACCTCATCACGCTGCGGCTGACCGACGTCGCCGGCCCCGGGGGACCGACCGTACGCGAGTTCTGGCCCGACCATCCGGCCAACTTCACCCCCTACGGCATCTACAGCTGGTCCGGGGGCGACGACGGATCCTGGCTGATCAGCGGCTCCGAGCCGTTCGACGACGGCGCCACTCACGCCAGCCTCTGGCTGGTCGATGCCGACGGCAATGGCAGCCGCATCGGGTGCGATCCCAACGTCGGTTACGGCGCCGGGATCGTGAGCGCGGCGCTGGCCACCCCGACCGCCGTCTACGCTGCAGTCGGCTCGAACGCCGGCGGTCTGTTCGACTACCGGATCGTCCAGCTCGGGCGCTGATCGCTTGGCGCGCGTGCGGTCGATAGGCGAGAGCGGCCCGGCGGTGGAGGACGTCATCCGAATACTCGTCTGCGCGGCAGCGGGGCTGGTGTGGGTTTCTTGCAGCGGCGCACGCCTCTCGGCGGACGGTCGGAGGGATGCCGCCCCGCACACCGACGGCGGGGACGGCCAGTGCGCGCCTCCCGGGAGCCTGCCGGCCGAGCCTTCGTCGCTGCAGGTCATGGTCGACGGCGGTGTCCCCCTCGCGGAGTTCCCGGCCGCGCTGGCCATCGCGCGTTGCGGTTACTGGAGTCGCTGCTTCGGGGTGGCGACCTACCTTGCAAATGAGTGCGCCGACACGCTGGGGCGGGGCGGGGTCTGGAGGTACGGGGAGTGCACCCGAGACTCGACGCTGACGAGTTGCTGGATCAGCACCTTCGCTTACGATCAGCCGAGCCCTGAGCTCCAACAAGCGGCCGCGGCGGGGGCCGTCCGTTACGACGCGCAACGTGCCGCTCTTTGCATCGAGGCGCTGCTGGCACAGGGATGCAACATGGACCGGTTGGCCGAGCAGATTCCGAGCTGCGACGGCGTCTTGGCCTGCGCCGCGCCGGACGGCGGTCTTTCCGGCAACACGAACGGCGGCGGCGGGAATGACGGTGGACCGTCATGCGCCGCGCTTGTGCCCCCGTGGGGCTGGGGCGCACCCACCGCGACCTGCTCGACGGACCAGGACTGCGCGGCCGCCAACTATCTCGGCGGAGCGTTCTGCCTGGGCGGGGTGTGCGGTTCGCAGCCATGCTCGACGCGCTCCGACCGTTGCGATGGGGTGGCCTGGATCGGCCAGCCTTGCGACGGCACGGCCACGACCGAGTTCACCGATGGCGCACCGGTCGAGACCGCCACCACCTGCGCCCCCGGCCTCGCCTGTCAGCGGGCGAACGGCGACGGAGGCGGTGGCAACGGCACCTGCATCGTGCCCTTGGACGTCGGCGGCCCCTGCACTGCGCGCTCCGACTGTGAGGTGGGGCTGGTCTGCGCCTGCGGGCTCTGTCAAATCCCGCCCCGCACGGGCGCCTGTATCGACGGCCTCTGCGAGGTCGGCGTCTCGTACTGCGACCTGGGCGCTGACGTCTGTCGGCCCGTTCGCCACGCCGGCGACAGCTGCTTGGGCGCGCTCCTCTCCTGCGCGCCAGGGCTCAGCTGCGAGAATCAGCAGCAGCACCTGCCAACCGGGCTGAGCCTTCGCCGCAGCAACGTGAGACAGACGGATCTCTGTCTTGCTAAACAGACACTCGTCCGTTATAAGGACGTCTCTTGTCAGCACGGCCGATGTCCTCCCTCGCACGAAGGCGCGGCGTCGCGCTGGTGGCAGTGGCGATCGCCATCGGCGGAGGGCTCGCGCTCCTGCCGCGTCTGCGGCGACGAGAGACGGCGGGCGCGCCGGGTGGCGCCGCGGCGCCGGCCGCGCACTTCGTCGGTTCGCAAGCCTGTGCGGCGTGCCATGCCGCCGAGCAGGCGGCCTGGTCGTCGTCACATCATCGCCACGCCATGGAGCGGGCCGATGCGACCAGCGTCCTCGGCGACTTCAGCGACGTCACCTTCCGCTACTTCGGGCGCGAGTCGCGCTTTTCGCGCCGCGGCTCGGCGTTCCTCGTCACGACCGAGAACCAGCAGGGAAAGGCCGAGACGTTCGAGGTCGCTTATACGCTGGGGTACGCGCCGCTACAGCAATACCTGGTGCAGCTCGACGACGGGCGCATCCAGGCGCTGCCGTTCGCCTGGGACGCGCGCGCGCGAGAGCGAGGCGGCCAGCGCTGGTTTCACCTGTATCCGAACGCCGACGTGACGCCCGGGGATCCGCTCTTCTGGATGCGCCCGCGGCAGAACTGGAATCACATGTGCGGCGACTGCCACACCACCAGCTTCAGCAAGCGCTTCTCGGACGCGACGGGGCGGTTCGACAGCCAATGGAGCGAGCTCGGCGACGGCTGCGAGAGCTGCCACGGCGCCGGCTCGGCGCACGTCGAGGCGGCTCAGCACGGCGCCAACGGCGCGGCCGCGCGGGATCTGGTGACCGGGATGCACACGCAGGCCGAGCAGCTCGATCGCTGCGGCGTCTGCCACGCGCGCCGCGTGCGGCTGCGGGAGGACGCCTCCAACGAGCGGATGCACGACACCTGGCGCCCGGAGCTGCTGCAGGAGGGCCTCTACTTCGTCGACGGGCAGATCAAGGACGAGGTGTTCGAGATCGGCTCCTTCCTGCAGAGCAAGATGGCGGCGCGCGGAGTCACCTGCAGCCACTGCCACGAGCCCCACGCGGCGCGGTTGCGCAAGGAGGGGAACGCGCTCTGCACGCAGTGCCACGACCGTCAGGTCTTCGACGGCCCGCAGCACCATTTCCACGCCGAGGGCAGCGAGGGCGCGCATTGCGTGAGCTGCCACATGCCGACGCGCACGTACATGGTGGTTCACGAGCGCCGCGATCACCGCATCGCGGTCCCTCGCCCCGATCTCAGCGACGCGCTCGGGACGCCGAACGCTTGCGCCGGCTGCCACGCGGACCGCGGCAACGCCTGGGCCGCCGCCGCGATCGCCCTTCACCGCAGCGGGCGGCGCCAAGGACCTTCGGGCGCGGAGCTGCTCGGCCCGGCGCTCTGGACCGCGCGGCACGAGCAGCCCGACGCCGCAGCTTCGGTGCAGCGCGCTGCTCGCCAACCCGGCGGTGGCGGGCCTCTCCAAGGCCACCGCGCTGGCGGCGCTGGGTGCCGGCGCGCCCGCAGAGGCCACCGCCTTCGCCGCGCCGCTTGCTGCGCGATCGCCGATCCTTGGTTGCGGCTCGGCGCGGTCGAGGCGCTGCGCGCCGCGCCCGCCGCAGAGCGCGCGCCGCTGCTGGCGGATGCGGCGTCGGACGCCTCGCGCGCGGTGCGCTGGGCTGTCGCGCCGTTGCTCGGGACCGTCCCCGCGGGCGCTTTGCCCGCGGGCGCGCGTGACGGCGTCGGCGCCCTGCTGACCGACTACCAGGCCTGGTTGACCGCGAACGCCGATCGCGCCGGCGCCCTGGTCGAGCTGGCCGGCTTCCGGCGGGCCTCCGGCGATCCGGCCGGCGCGCGGGCGGCGTTCGAGCGCGCGCTGCGCCGGGACGACACCTCGCTCGTGGCCTACCTGAACTTCGCCGACTCTCTGCGCGGCAGCGGAGACGACGCCGCGGCGGAGACGCAGCTGCGCAAGGCTTGCGCCCTCTACCCCGATTCGGCCGACGCGCACTTCGCGCTCGGGATGCTGCTGGTGCGACGCCAGGAGATCGCGGCCGGCGTGGGCGAGCTCGGACGGGCCAACGCGCTGGCGCCGAACAACAGCCAGTACGCCTACGCGTACGCCGTGGGGCTCCACTCCACGCACGCAGGACGGGCGTGCGCTGGCCGCGCTGAGCGACGCCCGCGGGCGCTTTCCCGACAACGCGCCCATTGCGGCGGCCCTGCGGGCGCTCTGCGCCGAGCGGGGCGGCCCGCCGCGCGATCGCCGCTGCCCGTGACGATGATCGACCACCGACGACGAGAGGATTGTGACGCTTGAACACTCGGAGCCCTGTTCCACGCTCTTGCTGACCTTGCTGCTCCTGCCCGCGCGGCCATCGCCGTCGCTGCTTTGCTCGTGCCGTCGCCCGCAACCGCCGCGGACGCCAAGTCCGCCGCTCACCCGCCAGGGGCCGATCACCACGATCCCGACTTCTCCGACGTCGCGAAGTCCGCGAGGGTCTTCGAGAGCCCCGCACGCGACGTCTGGCAAAAGCCCGATGACGTGATGAGCCTGTTGCAGCTTTGGCCGGGGAACGTCGTGGCGGACCTCGGCGCCGGGACGGGGTACTTCGAGCCGCTCTTGGCGAAGGCGGTCGGCGCGACCGGTCGCGTGCTGGCGCTCGACGTCGAGCCGCACGTGGTCACGTCCCTCAAACGGCGGGTGAAGAAGGAGGGGCTGGGGAACGTGACCGTTCGACAGGTGGCGGCCAATGATCCCGGCCTCGCCGATGGCAGCGTGGATCGTCTGCTGGTGGTCAACACCTGGCATCACCTGCCCCAGCGGGCGCAGCTCGCCGCCGCGGTGAACCGCGCGCTGCGCCCCGGCGGCTTCGTCGTGGTCGTCGACTTCACGGCGGAGTCTCCCGAGGGGCCGCCCGCGCACGCCCGTCTGGCGCCCGCGACCGTGATCGCCGAGCTGCAGGCGGGAGGATTCAGCGCCCGGACGGTCGCTGAAAACCTACCGTTTCAATATGTCGTGATCGGTCAGAAACAGGTCGCTTCCAAGGGGCGCCCCGCGCCGACTGCGCGGCAGCGGGCCCTGGTCGACGTCATCAACACCAACGCGACCAACGCGCGCTTCACCCGCGGGGTGAACACCTTCACCGTGGAGACTCTGGCGAAGGCACTCGATCCGACTGACGATTCCGAATTGCGCGCGCTGCTCTATCACGACGATCCCGTCGTGACCCGCACCGCCGCTTCCGTCTTCGCGGCGCGCGGCGACCGGGGACTGGCCGTCCTGCGGGAGGTCGCCGTCGACGCCGCTCTACCGGCAAACAACCGGACGGTCGTCGATGACGTCATCTGGACCGCGAACGCACGACACGCATCCGCAGTGGGACCGACCCGATACGGCAACCCTGGCCCGGAACGAAGCCGAGCGCCGCGCCCGCCACAGGGGGCGGGAACGGCGCTCGACGACGACTAGCTAGCGCCTCCCGGTCACTGGAAGTAACCGGGCTTCGCGCCGGCCTTCAGGGTCGCGATGTCGGCCTGGAGGGCGGCGCGCACCGCCGCGTACGGCGCGCTCTGGTACAGGTTGGTCGTCTCGTGCGCGTCGGTGACGAGGTCGTACAGCTCCCAGTTACCGAGGTTGTTGACCAGCTTGAAGCGCGTGTCGCGGAGCCCGTACTGGCGCTGGGTCGTGCCCGTCGAGATCTCCGAGAAGTTGAACGTGCGTCCCGTCGACGCGGCTTCGTCGGCGAAGAGCGGCTTCAGGCTCCAGCTGTCGTTGACGTGGCTCACCGGCACGCCCGCGACGTCCAGGATGGTCGCGTAGAGATCGGCCGTCTCGAACAGGTTGTCCTCGCGTCCTCTGCGCGTCACGCCCGCACCCGCGACGATGAGCGGCACCCTGACCCCGCCCTCGTAGGCGCTCCCCTTGGCGTCGCGCAGCCCGGTCGCCGTGTCCTTCACGGGCGGCGGGACGCCGTTGTCGCCGACGAAGATGACCAGCGTCTTGCTGAAGTCGACCTCGGCCAAGAGGCGACCGAGCTCCGTGTCCAGGGCCTGGATCTCGGCCTGGTAGACCGGGATGTTGGTCTGGTAGACGCCGGGCGCGGGGTTGCCCACCGAGCTCAAATCGACGTGGTGCAGCTCGGCTGGGGGCACCTGGTACGGGTTGTTGCCCCCGTTCGCCGCGTGAGGCGCGTTGAACGCCTGATACAGGAACCACGGCTGGGTGGGGCTCGTCGTGTTCTGCTGGTGAATGAAGTCGATCGCGTAGTCCGCCAGCGCCGTCGTCGAGTAGGTCGTGTTGGCGATGGCTGGCCCGTTGATGTCGAACGTCCACCAGCTGAAGTAGTCGGAGAGCGCGCCCCCCAGGACCCCGCGGTAGTTCGTGATGCCGAGATCGCGGACGTGCTGGAGAATGGTGGCGGCGTCCGCCTCCACGGCCGGCGGGCGAACATCGATGGTTCCCCCGCCGACGTGGTACTTCCCGAAGAAGGCGTGCGTGTAGGGCGTCTCGGCGTTGAGGCGATCGAAGAGGGTGACGGTCGAGGTCGGCAACACGTTGCCCACGGTCGTCACGCCGGTGCGGAAGCCGTACTGACCGCTTATGATGGTGCCGCGGGTCGGCGAGCAGACGGGGCTGGCCCAGGCGTTGTCGAACACCAAGCCGTTCTGTGCGAGCGCCTCGATGTTCGGGACCGACACCTGCCCCTTCGTGCCCGCGATGCTGGGATAGAGGCTGGAGGCCTCGGCGCCATAGTCGTCGGCGATGATCAACAAGATGTTGGGCTTGCTCGGCCCGGTCGCGACGCCGCCGCCAGCACCGCCGACGCCACCGTCCGCGGCACCGCTCTGGCCCGCAACGCCCGTGGCCGACGGCCTCACGAACGTGACCGTCGTGGTCGCGGTGTCGGTCGCGTCCCCGTCCGACAGGGTCAGGGTGACCGTGAAGGTCCCGGGCGTCGCGCTGGTCAGCGTCGCGCTCGGGGCGGTCGGGGCGTCGATGACGCCGCCGGTGGTCGCCCAGTAATAGCTGAGGGGTTGCGGAGAGGAGTCGGGATCGGTCCCGACCGCCGACAGCTTGACGGCGCTGCCGACGAAGACGGTCTGCGGAGTCACCGTCACCTCGTCGATGCGCGGGTTCACGTTGATGGTGCCGGTCACCGCCACAGAGCCGTTGCCGGTCTTGTCGGAGCCGTTCAGATGGACCGTCACCGAGGTCGTCGCGCCGACGGTCACGTCGAAGGTGGCCGATCCGGTGAACGTCGTGCCGCCCTCGACCGACGTCGCCGTCAGGGTGATGGTGTAGCCCTTGCCGGCGGGGATCCCGCCGATGGTGCCGTTGACGGTGGGCGAACCGCTGGTGTCGATGGTGCCGGTCTTGGTGAAGCCGTTGCCGCTGATGGTGTAGCTGACCGCGTTCAGCGTCACCCCCGAAGCCGCGGCCAGCGCGATGCCGATCGACCCCGTGGTCTCGACGTCGCCGCTGCGCTACTCGGTGGTCTGGCGCACCCCCCGAGCGGCCCGCTCGCGGCGAGCGCCAGCCAAATGAGTGGAACCTTGCCCAGTCTCGCGACGAGCCCTTGTCTTCCGTGGCCATTCTTCATCGAACTGTCCCTTTCGTTGGGAAGCGCCCTCGCTCGCCAGGCGGCGAGAGTCGGGCGCTAACGACAGGGTTCGATGGTCATGGGGGCTGGCTCGTGTTCTCGTATAGTGCAGGTTTGTCTTTTATGCAAGACATGGGTTTCAGGCCGGATTGACGCCTCGGTCGAGAGGTCGGCATTTGTCGCTACGTACCGCAACAGCGGAGGGTCTTCCCTTGACGGCCGGCGTTCCGCACACGAGCGACGGTCGTCGTCGCTCGAAGCATCGGTGCCCGTGGGGCCCGACGGCATGAGGGGCCAGCGCAACGGATCAGTGACCTGACGCCCACGCAGTATTTTATCAACGGTCGGACTCGCAGCGTAAGCTGAGGTCACTTGCAGACCGGGCGTCCCCATCTAAACTTCCCCCGATGTCTGAGGAAGAAGAGATCGACCGAGAGCGATTGTGGCCGGACCGCGCGCGTGTTGCATTTGGCCCTGGCTCCCCACACTACCTGAACGCGGCCGTTGGCTGGGCACAGGGTTCCCAAGACCTGGCGATGTTTGGCTACATTGAAGGCTATCGCCTGGCGGCGCAGGCGGTCTTCGAAGCGGCGATACGCGACCGGAAGAGCCCAGAGTATTTCATCTGGCCTCTCGCGAATCTCTGGCGACACTTTCTTGAGCTGTCGATGAAGGACCTCATCGCGATGGGTCGCGAGATTCAGGGTGACCCGTCGGAGTTCCCTACGAGCCATCGTCTGATGTACCTGTGGCGCGAAGTGAGGAAGTATTTCGAACTCACTGGACATGGCGACTCTTCGGAGCTGCCAATCGTCGAGACGACGATCGCCGAGTTCGAGACAATTGATCCGGCCGGCGTGGGATTCCGGTACCCCGTCGACCGAGGGTTCCAGGGCGGCAGCCTGCCGAACGCCCCCAAGTACATCAATCTCGGGACGCTTGAAGAGCAGATGGAGGCCCTCGCCAACTTCTTCGACGCGGCCCGGATGGCGCTGAGGCACCATCTCGATCAAGTCAACGAAATGCTGGCGGCCGGACTCTGATCGCGGACGCTCCAGACCGGCAGAGCTTCGCTGGAGCCGTCTTGCGTCGGCGAGCGGCGTGGCGGTGATCCGCTTGCCGTATGCGGATGCGGCGGCCACCAAATCTTCGCGCGAATACGAATCAGACCAGCAAAGGACCCGAAGCTAACCCGCAAGTATCTGATTTCGTTGTCGTTCTTCGAGGGAGTCGTGCCATCATTCGCTCGTGAGCAAGCGTCCCATATCAAGTCTTCCGCCTCTCGGAAGGAGGGTCCGACAACTTCGAGAAGCGCAGGGCTGCCCTTGCAGCCCGATGTTGGTCCGAGCTGCCGGCGCAGCCGACGCGATACCACCTCATTCATGCGTTCGCCCGAAAGAGCCTCGAGTCTGCTGGATTGGATCAAACCACAATCACGTTCCTTTGCGACCTCGCGGAGCGAATGTCCTCGTGCCTCTCGTACTCTTTGGACTTGCCAGAGGTATATCGACTTTGGCCCGACGCCACATCGGGGGAGGGTCGGAACCTTCAGCTCCTTCTGCGCGGTCCTCTACTCCGGGTCGAACGAGGGAGATGCCTCTTCTCCCACGAACTGGTTATGTCGTTTTTCGAAGCCGAACACCTGCTCCGTATCGGAAGTGACGGGCGAACGCGCGCGGACCAACTGGCGACGGCCCGCGGCCGCCCCTTGACTGGGCTTGTCCTCGAAGCGCAGTCGAATTCCGCGGAGGTCCACGAACTCCTGGAGCAGGTGCCGGCGGCCGGATCTCTTTTCGGCGCCATCGATTCCGGTGCACACGGCCGCCTCGCACAAGAAGTTCTTAGGCAAGATCTGGCGGATGTCCTTACTCACTGCGCGGAGGCCCTTTCGGACGCAAAGGGTGAGATTCATCGAAAGGAAGTCGTCGAAACCGGTCGAAGAGTACTGGAGGCTAGGGTTCAGTACTCTTGGCGAGCCCACCACGCGACCAGGAACGCCGTGACCTGCTCGAGATCCTCGAGGACCGCTACGGCCAGCGATCCACCGTCATGACCAGCCAGCTGCCGACGAAGCAGTGGCACGAGCACCTCGCCGACCAAAGGATCGTCACCAATGTTGACACTCGAACTGCTCTCACGGATTTCACCAATGGAAAGGATTGGTGAACCCTTCCGATCCCGTCCCGACGCGGCGAGCCGGCTCAGCGAGGTCCGCGCTCAGGGGCTCCCTCTTCACGTCCCTGACCCAACCCGCGCAGCTCCTCCAGCCTCGATCGCCCGGCTCAAGTCGAAATTCCGCACCGCATTCGCGGCCACGGCGGCCATCTTTGGTACGTTGCTACCGCTAACGTGACGACGCGCTTTTTCGCTGTTTTCGTTCCGCGCGTCTCCGACAGAGACGCCGAATTCTCGCGTCGTTTCGGGCTGTATGATTCTGCCGAGAACGTCGAGCCCGGCGTGAAGCCGCCCCGCAATCACGGCGCCGGGCAGCCGATGCGCCCCGCGGTGCCCACCGCGACGTCGTCGAGCCAGACCTGCGCGACGGTGTCTCGGGTCTCCGCGATGTAGGCCCCGATGCGGAGGGAGGCGAAGTCTGGCGCGGTCCAGGTCGTGTTCTGACCCGAGGTGCAACCGTCGCCGGTGCCGCTGACCTGGCGGGAGAGCTGGCCGTCGATCCAGAACTGCATCTCGTTGGTGTTGCCGTCGAAGCTCCACTCCCAGCAGGTCCAGGCGTTGAGGGCGACGGGCTTTCCCGGGCTCGGGCGGGCCCAGCAGTCGGCGGCCGAGTCGTCGTAGTAGTTGAGCAGGATCTCTCCGTGCTGCTCGCCGACGTTGTACCAGGGGGTGCCCCCGCCGGCGGCCGCGCCCCGCACGAAGTCGGTGTGACCGTCGGAGGTGCTGTCGAAGTAGACCATCACCCGTCCCCACATCGCCTTGGCCGGCAGCGGGAACAGCGGCGCGCCCGTGCGCTCGATGAAGCCGCCGCGCTCATTCGCGGGGATGTTGACGGTGAGCGCGTTCTTCCCGCTCGACGCGTGCGTCGAATCGATCGCCAGCGTCCCGTCCGTCACCACCTCCGTCCAGCCGTCGAGGTTCCCGGCCTCGAAGTCCTCGCAGAAAAGGGCGTTGGATGGACAGAGGGCGGTGGCCGTCCCGCCGTCGGTGGTGGCGGCGCCCCCGCCGGTCCCCCCGCCGCTCCCACCTGCGGCGCCCCCGCTCCCGCCGCCGCCGGTCGGCGCGTTGCCGCCGGAAGAGCCGCAGGACGACAGCACGAGCATCAGCGCGAACGGGACTCGTGTAGCGCCGCCCCTGCTGAGCGCGAACCGGGCCGATCGGCCGCTCCGTGGCCGCATTAGAGGGCCTGGCCTCGGAGCGCAGCGATGCGTCCGACCGCATCTCGAATGTCGCCCGCCGGGGCACGATCCCGCAGCGCGCGCAACAGACTGCTCGGGGCGCGATGGGCGAGGAATCGGAAATCAGCAGCCGCGGCGGCAAGGGGGACGAGACGTTTCGCCAGGTCCTCCTCCAGCGTCTGCGTGCCGAGCACCTCGAGCAGCCGCTCCGCGGCGCCGATGCGGGCTCGCGGATCGCCTTCTTGAGTCATTCCACTCACAGCCTCCTCGTCGAGGAAGCGACGGAGGATCGCAATATGGGGCTGATCCTTCGGGCGGTTCACGGACAGTTTGTTTCGAAGCAAATCGAACGGGTCAGCGATCAGGACCGCGAGGTCCGTCCCCCGTCCCAGTCGGAACTCGCGCGCTGCTCGCGCCGCCACGTCCGGTGTGGGCAGGCCGGAGCTACCGGTGAGGAGATTTACTTCTCGTCCTCGCCACTCCAGGAGTGCGACGGGCACACTGCGTGGTTGGGGCATCTTTTGGACCTGCGCGCCGATGGTCCCCGCGTCCGCGACGACGGTCTCCAGCGACCGCCAGGTCACGAGGAGGTCGAGATCGGCGGACAGCACTTGCTCACCCAGGAGGCGAGCGTACGCCCCGACTGCGCACCCACCGATGACGACGAACTCGACCCCGAGTCCGGCCAAAGCGCCGAAGAGGTCGACGTAGTCGTCTATAGACGATGAAGCTTTCGGGGTCTCGGCTGGCATAGCTGTGCGAACCGCAGGTATGAGGCCTGGACCTCCGCGGCCGTGGCATCCCTCGGAACCTTGCTCGGATCGAGCGCGTCCCAGATATTGGGGAACGGAAGTGGGGTGCCTTCCGCGGCGGCCCGCGCGTTCGCCCTCCGCTCGTGAATCGCACGCTCTTCTTGCTGGGGGTCCTTCACAGCTCGAGGCCTCGATCACCAGTATGCCACGTGCGGCGCATCGCCGGGCCTGGCCACGCTAACCAACTTGGCCTGCGCGATCGACCTCCCCGCGTTTCGTAGCTCATGCCCAGGAACTGACCCGACGAGCAGCACCAGCTTGCCCGTCGGCACCGACTCGTGTACCACGATATCCACACCTGGGATTTGACCTGGACGACGAGCTAAAAAGAGAGGTTTCGAAGCGACGGACGTTCGCGATCATCTCGCACCCCGACGCGGGGAAGACGACGATGACCGAGAAGCTGCTCCTCTATGGAGGGGCGATCCACCTCGCGGGGTCGGTCAAGAAGTCCCAGGGTCGTCGCCAGACCGCCAGCGACTGGATGGAGATCGAGCGCGAGCGCGGGATCTCGATCTCCACCAGCGTGCTCCAGTTCGAGTACGCGGGCCGCCGCATGAACCTGCTCGAC
Organism: uncultured Pseudomonadota bacterium; assembly: GCA_963819375.1. Lineage (GTDB taxonomy): Bacteria > Myxococcota_A > Polyangia > Fen-1088 > Fen-1088 > JADGRB01. The sequence continues at coordinate 630,427 of CAWFVU010000007.1, forward strand.
ACCCCCGGCCACAACGACTTCAGCGAGGACACCTATCGGACCCTCGCCGCAGCAGATTCGGCCGTCATGCTGATCGACAGCGTCAAGGGCGTCGAACCGCAGACGATCAAGCTGTTTCAGGTCTGTCGGATGCGGGGCGTGCCGATCACGACGTTCATCAACAAGCTGGACCGCCTCGGCCGACCACCGCTCGAGCTGCTCGACGAGATCGAGAAGGTGCTCGGGATCCCCTGCACCCCCATCAACTGGCCGGTGGGCGCCGGGCCGGGATTCCTGGGCGTCTACGATCTGGAGCGGCGCGAGGTGCTGCGGTTCGAGCGCGCCACGGGCGGTGAGCGCCGGGCGTCGCTCTGGACCTCCGGCCTCGACGAGCCGGATCTGCGGGCCAGCCTCGGCGAGGAGCGCTACCGAGAGTTGCAGGAGGAGATCGCCCTCCTCGACACGGCCGGCGCCCCGTTCGACGTGGAGAGGTTCCTGGCCGGTCAGCTCTCGCCCGTGTTCTTCGGAAGCGCGATGACGAACTTCGGGATCGAGCCGTTCCTCGACCGGTTCGTCGAGCTCGCGCCGCCGCCGCAGCCAAAACAGAGCTCGGAGGGGATGATCGAGCCAGGGAGTCCCGCCTTCTCGGGCTTCGTGTTCAAGATCCAGGCGAACATGGACGCGAACCACCGCGACCGCGTCGCCTTCGTCCGCGTCTCGTCCGGTCGGTTCTCCCGCGGAATGGAGGTCAACCACGTGCGCACGGGCCGCCCGCTCACGATGAGCCGCACGATGCAGTTCCTCGCGCAGGAGAGGATCCCGATCGACGAGGCCTACGCCGGAGACATCCTGGGTGTGTGGGACGGCGGGAGCTTGCGGATTGGTGACACCCTCGCCCAAGGACGAGCGTTCGAGTTCGAGGGTGTGCCCCGGTTTTCGCCCGAGCATTTCGTGCAGGTCACGTTGAAGGATCCGATGAAACGAAAGCAGCTCAAGAAAGGGCTGCAGCAGCTGTCGGAAGAGGGGGCCGTCCAGCTCTTCTTCGATCGCCACCGGCTGGAACGAGACCCGATCCTGGGCGCCGTCGGCGTGCTGCAGTTCGAGGTGATCGAGCACCGGCTGGAGTCCGAGTACAAGGTCGCGGTCCAGCTCCGAACGCTCCCCTACAAGTACGCGCGGTGGGTGGAGGGAGAGCCCTTCTCGCCGGCGACGTTCGACCAGGGCCGAGGAACGACCTGCGTCGCCGACGCCGAGGGGAGACCGATCGTCCTGTTCGAGAGCGACTGGGCCCTCCGGGCGGCGCCGGAGGATCACCCGCACCTGCGATTCCTGGCGGCCGTACAGCCCGCCCGCGGCGGCGCACCGACCTGACGACCGGCTTCAATCGGACGTCAGGTACAATGCTTCGGTGAGCCGACCGTTCCAGCCCCGCTCCATTGCGCTGTTGCTGTTGGTTGCTGGGTGCTCGTCGGCGCAGGTCTCGACCACCACGGACGGCAGCGCCGATCGACCGGCCGCCGACGTGCCGGCTTCGCCGTGGCAAGTCGAGTTTGGCGACGGCGTTACGACGCTGCGGGCGATCTGGGGCAGCGGTCCCAACGACATCTACGCCGTCGGTGACAATGGCACTGAGGGGATAATCCTTCACTCCGTCGGCGATGGAAAATGGCTCACCCACGCGACGGGCGTCGGCGACGCTTTCTTCTCTGTGTGGGGAAGCGGCGCGGACGACATCTACGTCGGGGGCTCCGGCAACACCCTGCTTCATTCGACTGGTGATGGCTCCTGGGCGTTGCAGACGATTCCTCAACTTGGCCCCGTCAGCATATGGGGCAGCTCGGCGAGCGACGTGTACTTGGCGGGTCTCGACGCGATGGGGAACGTCTATCACTCGACCGGGAATGGAACCTGGTCCGCGCAGAATATTGGCAGCGCCTCATCCACGATCTCTGCGGTTTGGGGGACGAGCGCAACCAACGTCTACTTCGCGGGAGGCGACGGAACCGGCGACGACATCCCCTACGTCTTGCACGGCCCTGGCGCCCCCACGGTGGAAACGACTCCGCTGCCTCCCGACATGGAGATACGGACCATTTTCCAGCTCTGGGGCAGCGGCCCAAACGACATCTACGCGGTCGGCTACTCGAACCAGATCCTGCACTCCGTGGGTGCGGGTGTCTGGACGCTGCAAACCAGTCCCCAAGGGGCGGCGCCCGGTGGGCTCTTCGCGGGCGTCTGGGGAAGCGGACCCAACGACATCTACGTCGTCGGGGATCAAACGGGCGTGGCCCATTCCTCCGGCGACGGAGTCTGGACGATCGATCCCGAGCTGCACAATCAGCCCTTGGCGATCTGGGGCTCCGGACCCAATGACGTCTACGCCGTCGGGAACACCGTCGCGCACAAGAAGCTCTGAGCGGCTTCGCTCACGCCGTCTCTCAGCCTGGCGGCTGGCAGGTGTGGGTGAAGAAGGTGTCGCAGGCGAGCCCGGGCCCGCAGTAATTGGGCGGCGCGTCCAGCGGGCAGCTGTCGCCGAGCGCGTGCACGGGCTGGCAGCGGTTGCTGCCGAGGTCGCAGTAAGCGACGCCGACCTTGCAGAGACCATCGGCGCAGGGTCCGGCGCTGGGCGGGATCTGGCAGATGCCACAGCCGCAGGCGAGCCCCGGCTTGCAGTCGGCCAGGCGTGCGCACGAGCCGCCCACCTCTTGCGGCGTGACGCAGGTGCCTGCCCCGCCGTCCACCGCGCCTGAGCAGGCGAGCCCCGGCGCGCAGGTCTCGGTGGCGGTCTGCGGGTCGTGGTCGTGGACGATGCTGAGCGCGTTGCCGAGGCAGGGCTGTCCGACCTGGGCATAGGCGGTACAAACGGCGGACATGACCGCGCAGGGCGAAATGCTGCAAAAACCCGCCGCGCAGTACGACTCCGCGCCCTCCATGCCGACGGCACCCGCGCAGTCGGCCGCGGTCGAACAGGTCGGGGGCGGTGTGCCGAAGAACCGGAGCGCCCCGGAGTAGCGGAACAGCAGCCCCGCACATGAGACCCCGGCATCCGCGCCGCCGTCAGCCGCGCCGACGCTGCCGGCGTCCGTCGCGCACGTGAAGACGCCGGAGCAGGCAGGGATCGGTTCGATCAGCTGGTCATCCGCGCATCCTTCGGCCAGCAGCGCGGCGACGCACTGCCCGCTCTGCCGGGAATCGTACTGGACGGTGCCCGCATCAACCGCCTGCAGCAACTCGGTGGAGGGGTAGAAGACCTCAGATCCCTGGCAACCGGCATCCGACCCGTTTCCCGCGCACGTCGAATACGACCAGGTCCCGAAGGCAACCAACGCATCGACGCACTCGTTCGCGACGTAGGACGCCAGCCCGGAGCAGCGGCTCCAATAGTCGCAGCGCGCGATCGCCATGGCGCGCACGTACTGTTCGATCCCGACGCCACCGTCGGTCGTGACCTGAGAGAGCGTCGCCTCGCCGCCCGCGTCCGACCCGCATTGAAACGAGCCGGCGCCGGCGTCTCCGTGCGATGCACCGCCGCACGACGCGAGCGCGACCACTGCCACCACGACGCACAGGAATTGGACCTCCCGACCCTTCACGCGACCCTCCAGCCAACAGTCAGGCCTCGAGCCTAGCCGCCTGCGTCGACGCGGGGGAGTGGCAACCGTCACGGTCGACGCCGACGTAGAGTCTCACGCTCACCGGGCGGGGCTACGCAGCTGCTAGGGTTGCGCGATGGCGGCGCGACGACTCGCGAGGATGGCGCGGCGACTCACCCTGAAGCCCGACGGGACGTTGCGGCTCGTGGTGGTGGCGGACACCCACTCGCGGCCCCACCCGCGGGCAGCCGAGCACCTGGCGGCGCGCGCGCCCGACGCCATCCTGCACGCAGGCGACATCGGAGATCTCGGGGTGCTCCACCAGCTTTCGGGCATCGCGCCCGTAGTTGCCATTCGCGGCAACATCGACGTCCACGCGCCCGACTTGCCGGACGTGCTCACGCTCGACCTCGTGCGCAGCGACGAGGACCCACAACCGCTGCTGCGGATGCTCCTGGTTCACATCGGTGTTCATGGCCCCAAGCTCCGCGCGGAGGTGGCGGCAATGGCACGTGCGCAGGGAGCGCAGGCCGTGGTGTGCGGGCACTCGCACGTCCCATTTCTCGGGCGCGACCGTGGGCTCACGGTCTTCAACCCCGGATCGATCGGGCCGCGCCGGTTTCACCTGCCCATCGTCTTCGGCACGATCGACGTGACTCCGGCAGGAATGCGGCTCGCTCACGTGGAATGCGAGACCGGAGCGCCCTGGACCCCGCCGTAGGGCACCCGAAGCCGCGCCCGAGCAACGTCGGGCCGCCGGTCACCGACCGCGGTCGGGTGGCGCGCAGCCCGCTCGGTGCGCGGCGCGGGCGGCGTCGGCGATGTCGGCCAGGATGGCGCGCGCCCGCGGAAGCAAGGTGGCGCCGGGCGGCAGAAGGCGGACACCACGCGAGGTTCGCTCGAACAGCTTCACGCCGAGCTCGTCCTCGAGCGAGCGCATCTGGCGACTGAGCGGCGGCTGTGACAGGTGCAGGCGAGCGGCCGCTCGACCCACGTTCCCCTCCTCCGCGACGGCGACGAAATACTCCAGCTGCGCCAGACTCACGGCGGCCAGTTTAGCACGCAGGCATCCCCACTCGGCCAGATCGAAAAGGTATTGGATCGCGGGAGACGCGCGCCTCCAGAGTCGAGCGATGTCGATCGAGATCCTCGGGGCTGCCGAGATTGCGGCGATGCGGCGGGCTGGGCGAGCCGCTGCCGCCACGCTGGCGATGGTCGCGGCGCGAATCGCCCCAGGCGTATCGACCGCCGACATCGACGCCTGGGTGCGCGCGGACACCTCGCGGCGTGGCGGACGGCCCAGCCAGCTCGGGTTCCACGGGTTCCCGGCGGCGGTGTGCACCAGCCGCAACGCCGTCGTCTGCCACGGAATCCCCAGCCCGCGAGAACGGCTCGCGGCGGGCGACATCATCAACGTCGACGTCACGACCGAGCTCGGAGGTTTTCACGGCGACACCTCGGCGACGCTGTTCGTGGGCGCGCCGAGTGCCGAGGCGAGACACGTCGTGGAGACCGCCCGCCGCTGCCGCGAGGCGGGGATCGCCGAGGTCCGCGACGGCGCTCGCCTGGGCGACATCGGCGCAGCGATCGAGGGCGTGGCCGCGCGCGCGGGCTGCAGCGTGGTGCGCGAGCTCGGCGGACACGGAATCGGCCGCCATATGCACGCACCGCCGACGATCATGCACGTCGGGCCCCGCGGGTTGGGCCTGCGCCTGCGCGAGGGCATGGCCATCACCATCGAGCCGATGATCAACCTCGGCGGCCCCGACGTACGGCAGCTCGACGACGGTTGGACGATCGTCACCGCCGACGGCTCGCTCTCCGCCCAGTTCGAGCACACCGTCCTCGTCACCCGCAAAGGCTGCGAGATCCTCACCCCCCCGCCCGCGGTCTCACCGGCGCGGTGAAGAACGGGCGACGGCTGACCGGCCGGCGCGGTCTCGCCGCGCCGGCCGTCAGCCCTGCCCTGCCTCCTCCTCCTCACGGAATGAGCGATGGCTTTCCCTTGCCGACCTCCTCGGTCTTGCCGCCGACGCCGTCCTTGCTCTCGTTGTCGGTCGGAGCCGGCGTCTCCATCGGCAGCGGGGCGTCGACCCTGGCGGTCCGGACGACCGACTTCACCCCCTCGAGCCGGCTCAAGCTGGCGCCGGCCCGCTCGCTGTCCATGGCGACCGCCTTTTCGTAGGCATCGCGAGCGTCGCCCAGACGATCGAGCTGCTCGTAGGCCATCCCGAGGTTGTTCCACATGTATCCCTCGACGGGCTCGAGCTCGACCGCCTGCTCGAGCGAGTCGACGGCCTCCTCGTAACGCCTGTCGTAGATGAGCGCGAGCCCGAGGTTGTTGCGCGCGTGGGAGCTCTGCGGGTTGAGCTCGCACGCCTTCGCGAACGAGGCGATGGCGTCCTTGCGCTTGCCGAGAACGAGCTGGGCGCGGCCGAGCACGTTCCAGGCGCTGGAGCGCTTGGGCGAGCGCAGCACGGCGATCTTCGCCATCCGGAGCGCGCCCTCGCCGTCACCGGAAGCGAGCCGCTTGCGCGCGCCGGCGAGCGCCGTCGAGGGATCGATCTCTTGCTCGTCGTCCTCGTCATCGCCCTTGGCCGCGGTCGGCTGCGGCTTGACCTGATCGTCGGGCGCCGACCGAGGCGTGGGCGTCGTCGTCGCCACCGGCGGCGGTGGCGACTCCGACGGCGACGGGGGCGCGGCGGCGATCGGCGTTGCCACCTCGTGGGGTGCCGGAGTCAGGTCGTTGCAGCCGGCGAGGCCGGCGGCGACGAGCAGGGCCACTGAGAGTCTCGTGATACGGAGTGTGTTGGACATTGGGAACGGTCTCCTTTCGGGAAACCGAAATAGCAGCGGCCGTGCCAACGGCGCTCGTCGCGCGCGCCCGGCCCTTTCCGCGCGCCAGCGCAACCCGGCACCTCCAGAAGATGCGGAACGTAGAGCGGCCCTCTACATTTTCCTGCGCCAGAGCGACGGCCAACCTGGTGGATCGCCCCGCGAAGAGCTCACGCCGCAGAAGAGAGGTGCTTCAGCCCACCCGCGCGGACCATGGCGGCCAGTTCCTGGTACCCGCCGATCGCCTCGCCGTCGACGAAGACGACGGGGACGGTCCGACGCCCGCCCGCACGCTCGATCAATTCCGCGCGCGCGTGCACATCACCGGTGACGTCGATGGTCTCGAAGCTGATGCCCGCGTGCCGGAGGAGATCCTCGGCGCGGCGGCAGAATCCACAATACGTGGTGGAATAGACGACGACCCTGGACGTGCTCATTGGGTTCATGCTCCAGCAGCCGGAGGCGACAGCGGGCGGCCGTCGTGGCCACCTCGAGCGCTGCCTTCGCGGCGTTCCATATCAGATGCTGGCGGGCGATTCCGGTTTCGACCCGCCGCCCCCGCGGAGGCCCAGGCCGGCGCTGGGCAGCTCTACCAGACGACCGACCTCGCACCCTTTGCTACTCTCCTTTACCCGTGCGGAAGTCGTTCTTGAGAGCATTCGCCGTCGTTGTCGGGATCGTGGCTGGTGCCGGGAGCGTCCTGGCGTCTGCGCTGGTGGTTGGCGTTCCGGCGCCGGTGATCGAGGGCGACACGCTGGAGGGGCGGCCCTTTGACGGCCGATGGTCCGAGGGCGACGCGACGGTCGTCATGTTCTTTGCGACCTACTGTCAGCCCTGCCACCGGGCGCTCAGGGAGCTCGAGGCCATCCAGCGGACGACGGGACCACGGCTGCGCTTCGTCCTCGTCGACGCCGGTGAGGCTCCGGCGCTCGTGCGGAGGTTCCTGGCCCGCAATCGCACCCCCGGCGGCGCCGGCGTCGTCCTCGACAGCTCCGGAAGCGACCGGCAGCGCTGGGGCTGCTGCGAGCTCGAGCCGACGCTGTTCCTCGTCGATCATGCCGGCCGGGTCCGATACATCAACCACGGTTGGGGCGAGGGCTCGGAGGTCAAGTACCTGCGCCGCGTCCAGAGGGTCCTGAGCGCGCCCTGACGCCGCTTCGCGCGAACCTCAGGAGGAGCCCCGCCGGGAGATCTTGCGGGTCGACGCGCAGATCATTCCCCCGCCCATCCCTCTCGCCGGAGCAGGGAAACGACGCGTGTGCGCACGTCTTCTCGAATCTCGCGCACGCGGGCGATGGGCTTGCCCTTGGGATCTTCGAGCGGCCAGTCCTCACGACGCAGCCCTGGCACGACGGGGCACTGCTCGCCGCACCCCATCGTGATCAGCATCTGGGCGCCGCGGGCGAGATCGTCCGTCAGCTTCTGCGGCGTTCGAGCGCCGAGATCGACGCCGACCTCGCGCATGGCCTCCATCACCTCCGGATGGACGCGCGTGCCGGGATCGGTGCCCGCCGAGATGGCGTGCGCCTTCTTCGAATCCGCCAGCTCGTTGAACCACGCGGCCGCCATCTGCGAGCGCCCGGCGTTGTGGATGCAGGCAAAGATCACCGTGTTCATGAGAGCTCCTCGTCGGGTGGGAGCCGATCGACGACGCGATCGGCGACTTTGGGGAGAGAAGGGACCAGCCATCGAAAGAGAGCCGTCGCGGCGGCGCCGCCGGCGAGCTGGGCAACGATGAATCCCGGCGCGTCGACGGGCCGAATACCCGCGAAGGTGTCGCTCGCCGCGCGCGCCAAGGTCACGGCCGGGTTGGCGAACGAGGTCGACGACGTGAACCAGTAGGCGGCGGTGATGTACGCGCCGACCGCGAAGGGGACCAGCCCGGGTCTGCGCCTGGCCGATCCCCAGATGACGGACAGCAGGCCGAACGTCGCCACGAATTCACTCACCAGCTGCGCGAACCCGTCGCGCCGGTGCTGCGAGGCGAAGAAGAGCGCCGGCTGCTTGAACATGACGTGGGCCACGGCCACGCCGATGAAGGCACCCGCAACCTGCGCCGCAATGTAGATGGGCACCTCGCGCCAGGGGAGACCGCCTTGGCTGGCGTCGGCGAGGGTCACGACCGGGTTGAAGTGCGCGCCCGAGATCGGTCCGAACGTGATGATCAGCGCGACCAGCGCGGCGCCCGTCGCCACGGTGTTGGCCAGGAGCGCGAGGGCGACGTTCGGGCGCGCCAGCTCCTCGCCCATGATCCCCGAGCCGACCACCGCGGCCAGAAGCAGCGCCGTTCCGAGCGCCTCGGCTGCCGCCTTTTTCAGCAGCATCCGCGCTTCGCGCCCAGCTGAACGACGCTCTCTTTGCTCTCTGTCGTGACGGGGGTACAGCAGGCCGCCGGTTGGGCCTCGCGCATGCTCTGGCTGTCGCCCTTGACCACGAACACCTCCCACATGTTCCCGTCCGGGTCCTCGACCCAGACCTTGTCCTGGACGGCGTAGCAACACGCGGTGTCCTCTTCGCTGCGCGTCTGGAGGCCCTGTCGCTTGAAGCGCGCGGCCGCGAGCGAGACATCCTCGGTGCTCGCGACCTGGATTCCGAAGTGGCTCGCATTCACCCCCGAGCGAGGCGCCTCCACCATCGAAAGGTTCAGCGACGGCGCCTGCAGGTCGAACTTCGCGTATCCGGGGCGCCGCTTCGTTGCCGGCACGTCGAACACCTTCTCGTAGAAGGCGACGGACGCGTCGATGTCGGTGACGTTCAGTGACACGTGTGGCTTGAGGACGTTCATGGCCAGGCGCTCCTTTCTTCGAATTAACTCGAACAATTGGACGTAAAAAAACTCAGCAGCATTTCCCGCCACCGTCCTTGCAGCAGTCTTCCCACAGGTAGTCCGTCAGCTTGCGGAGGGCGTCGTAGTCGACGGAGTAGTAGTGGAAGGTCCCATCCCCGCGGGACCGCATCACGCCCGCATCGACGAGGCGCTTGAGGTGATGGCTGAGCGTCGAGGCCGGCATGTCCACGTGGGCCTGGATGGCGCCGGCGGCGGCCCCTTCCGGGCCCGCTTGCACGACGTAACGCAGGATCGCCAGGCGAACCGGGTGCCCGAGCGCCCCGAGTTGCTCCGCGTGATGACCCAGCTTCCCGCTCACGCCTCTATTTCTAAATTATTCGAAGTAAGGGCGCAAGCCCAATCAGACGCCCCAGCCTTGACGTGATCGCCGATCCCCTTCAACCTGGTTGTGTGGGAAGGGCTCGATGGACGCGCTGGCTGCGGGCACTGTTTGTGGTGCCGGTGCTGGTCTTCGTGCTGTCGGCGTCGAGCCATCTCGAGATTCGCTGTGCGCTCACCGGTCTGGTGATGCCCGCGTGTTGCCCCGAAGCCGCGCCGACGCTGGCCCAACGGCCGCAGCACGCTTCGATCGGCGAGCGCGATTGCTGCGATCGAACGATCGTCGCGACGGACAAGCTGCCTGCGACGGGCCCCGCGTCGGCGCTGAAGAAGGCGCCCCTGCCGCTCGGGCGGCTCGTTCCGTCGCTGGTCGCCGAGGCGATCCCCGCGTTCGTCGCGCCGAAGGGTCGGACCAGCCTCGGGCCGGCGCGCTCGTCGCCGCCGCCCTACCTGCTCACCCACGCCTTCCTGATCTGAGCGGGGCAAGCGCCCGGCGCGCGGGCCCTCGCCGTCTCGCTGCCACGTGGGCGGCGCCAGGGTCAATCGCGCGCACGGCTCTCGTCGTCAGATAGCTCGCTGGCGACGTCCGTACGACACGGTGGGCGTGTTCCCACGCGCGCCGCAAATCCCGGCTCTGATCCGTTCAACCTCTCCGCGTGAGGTCCGTTCCATGTTGTGCCCGCTCGTCTTGCTGCTTGCTGTGACTCCACCCGCTCTGATCAATCCGTCGCTCTCCCCCTCGCCCCCGATCCGTCTCCAGGATCTCCTCGAAGAAGCGAGACGCAAGAACCCGGAGATCGTCGCGGGACGGGAGCAGACGCGAGCGGATGAAGCGGCCGCCTCCGGCGCCGGGGCCCTCGATGACCCGATGCTCATGGTCCAGTTCTGGAACATGCCGATCGACCTCTCGACCGTCCCGCTGATGGTGAACGTGACTCAGCCGATCCCCCTTGGTGGCAAGCGAGAAGCCAGGCGGGACGAAGCGAGAGCCGCGACCGACATGTCCCGCGCGGCCGGCGCGGCGCGCGCCAGGGACGTCGAGACTCGAGATCGCCAAGGCGTACTTCGACCTCTTCCTCGCCGACCGGACGATGGAGGTCGACGCCGAGATCGGGCGGACCCTGGAGACGCTGGTGACGGCGGCCTCGTCGCGGGTGGGGGCCGGGCGGGGCGAAGAAGCGGAGGCGCTGCGGGCCGAGAGCGAGGCCCTCAAGGTGCAGTCGGACCGGGAGGCCGCGATCGGCCGGCGGGCGGCGGCGACCGCCAGGCTGGTTGCGCTCCTCGACAGGCCGCCCGGCAGCGAGCTCGGGCGGACCGCCGAGCCGGGCGTCCTTCCGCAGTTGCCCGCGGCCGAGGAGCTTCGCGCCCGGGCGCTCCAGGACAGGCCCGAGCGTTCGATGGCCGGGGCGGCCACGCGCGCCGCGGAGGCCCGCCGACGGCTCGCGCACGCCGAAGCGGTGCCCGACATCTCGGCCTCCGCCGGGGAGATGCACATGTTCGGGAGCAGCAGCCGGCCGGCGGATTTCCTCTTCCTCGGCGTGCAGGCGAACCTCCCCATTTTTTCGGGCAAGAACCGCGCGCGCGTCGGGGAGGCGGAGGCGCGGGTCGCGGTCGCGCACGCCGAGGCGCGCGCGCTCGAGAATCGGATCCTCGCCGAGGTGGCCGACGCCCTCGCCGAGGTCCAGGCCGAGACCCGGCAGGCGCAGCTTCACCACAAGCTGATTCCGCTCGCGCGCCAGGCGCTGTCGAGCGCGCTCGCCTCCTACGCGGCGGGGCGCGGCAGCTTCGCGATGGTGCTGGACGCCGAACGTGACCTCCAGATGCACGAGCTCGATCTGGCCGAGCACCTGGCGGCCTACTCCCAGCGGCTGGCGGACCTCGAGCGCGCCGTCGGGGGGGACGTCGGTCTCGTGCGGGCCTCGGACGCTGGAACCCACGTCGGTCATGAGGAGGGGGCCCAATGAGAAAGGGGATGGCGATCGCGTCGGCGCTGCTGACGTTTCCCTTGCTGGCGTCGAGCCGCCCCGCGGCAGCCGCGGCGGAGGCCTCCGCACAGCTGGGCGACTTGACCGTGAGGCTGGCGAACGACCCCGATCCGCCGCGCACGGGCGACAACCAGCTGACCGTCGCGTTGCAGGACACTTCAGGCCGTTCCGTCGAGGGCGCCCGGTTGGCCTTCGTCTGGGACATGCCGGCGATGGGCGCGATGCCCGAGATGAAGGGGACCGGCAAGACCAGCGTGGGTGGGGCCGGACGGTACGTCGTCACCTACCCGCTGTCGATGGCGGGCGACTGGTACCTCACGCTCGGGATCGACGCTCCCGGGCACGCGCACCAGGAGCTGAAGATGAAGGTGGCGACCGGCCGTTCCGGCATCGCGATCGAGCCGTCGGCCCCCGCCGGAGCCGCGAGCGGAATCTCGATCTCGGCGGAGCGACGCCAGCTCATCGGCGTCAAGCTGGCGACGGCCGAGCAACGCCCGCTGGCGGTCACGATGCGGGCCGCAGGCCGGGTCGCCGTCGACGAGCGCAACGTCGCCGACGTGACGCTCAAATACGAGGCCTTCGTCCAGAAGGTCTACGTCGGCGAGACGGGCAAGACCGTCCGAAGGGGTCAGCCGCTCTGCCTCGTCTACAGCCCGGACCTGCTCTCCGCAGAGGAGGAGCTGCTGGCGGCTCGCCGGTCGGGCGCGTCGGGCCCGCTCGCGGGTGGCCTCGAGCGCCGCCTCGCCTCCTGGGATCTCGTCGCCCTCGCAGATTCAGGCCGTCGAGAACGCCGGCAAGGCCGACGGGCGCCTGACGATCCCCGCCCCGGCCTCGGGCGTCGTGCTCGAGAAGAACATCGTCGAGGGGGCGCGGGTCGAGGCGGGGACCACGCTCTACCGGATCGGAAATCTGGGTCGCGTCTGGATCCAGGCCGCCATCGCCGAACGGGACGCGGGGTTGGTCTCGGTCGGGCAGCCCGCGCAGGTCCGGGTGGGAGCCATCTCCGATCCGCTCGCGGCGCGGGTGACGTTCGTGGCGCCGACGGTCGACGAGAAGACCCACACCATCGGCGCGCGCCTCGAGCTGGCGAACCCGCGCCTCGCGCTCAAGCCTGGGATGTTCGCGGAGGTCGCGATCGACGCGCCGCTCGGGCCCCGCCTGGCGGTGCCCGATTCGGCGGTCCTGCTGTCCGGCGAGCACCACTACGTCTTCGTCGATCGCGGCGGCGGCACCTTCCAACCCGTCGAGGTCCAGGTTGGCGCGCTGGCCGGGGACTACGTCGAGGTGCGCGAAGGGCTCTCAGCCGGTGATCGCGTCGCCACCGGCGCGACGTTTCTCTTGTCCTCCGAGGCGAAGCTGCGAGACGCGTTGCCTCGCTGGAGAGCGCAGTGATCGCGCGCCTCATCGCGCTCTCCGCCCGCCACCGGCTGGTCGTGATCCTCCTGGTGGCCCTCGCCGCAGGGGCCGGCGCCTGGTCGCTCCGCCGCACGCCGCTCGACGCGGTCCCGGACCTCTCCGACGTCCAGGTCACCCTCTTCACCGAGTGGATGGGGCGGTCACCCGATCTCGTCGAGGACCAGATCACCTACCCGATCATCACGGCGCTCTTGGGCGCGCCGCGCGTGACGGCCGTGCGCGGGCAATCGATGTTCGGCATGTCGTTCGTGAACGTGATCTTCGAGGACGGCACCGACCCCTACTGGGCGCGCAGCCGCGTGCTCGAATACCTCTCCAGCCTCGCCGCGAAGCTCCCCGACCGCGTGACGCCGGTGCTGGGACCGGACGCCACCGGCGTCGGCTGGGTCTACGAATACGCGCTCGCCGACAGGTCCGGCCGCCACGGTCTCGACGAGCTGCAGTCACTCCAGGACTGGACGCTGCGCTACGCGCTGCAGAGCGTCCCGGGCGTCGCGGAGGTGGCCAGCACGGCGGCGTTCACCAAGGAGTACCAGGTGAGCCTCGATCCGGTGCGCCTGCAGAGCTTCGGCGTCTCCCTCGGACAGGTCATCGAAGCGGTGCGGCGCTCGAACAACGACGCCGGCGGACGCGTCCTCGAGATCTCCGGCACGGAGCACTTCATCCGCGGGCGTGGCTACCTCAAGAGCACGGCGGACCTCGAGAAGGTGGTCCTCCGCAGCGACAGCGGCACGCCTGTCACGATCCGCGACGTCGGAAGTGTCCGCCTCGGGCCCGCGCAGACTCGCGGAATCACCGAGCTGGACGGCGAGGGCGCGACCGTCGGCGCCGTCGTGATCATGCGCCAGGGGGAGAACGCGCTCGACGTCATCGACGGCGTGAAGGCGCGCCTGGCGGAGCTCAAGCCCACCTTGCCGGCCGGCGTCGAGATCGTCCCCACGTACGACCGTTCGCGGCTCATTCGCGACAGCATCGGAACGCTGCGGCGGACGCTCATCGAGGAGATGATTGTCGTCGCGCTCGTCATCCTGCTTTTTCTGCTGCATGTCCGCTCCACGCTGGTCCCGGTCCTGATGCTGCCGATCGCCGTGCTGCTGGCGTTCGTCCCGATGGCCGCCATGCGCCTCGGCGCCAACATCATGAGCCTCGGCGGCATCGCGATCGCGATCGGCGCGATGGTCGACGCGGCGATCATCGTGGTCGAGAACGTCCACAAGCGGCTCGAGCGCTGGGAGGCGGAAGGGCGGCCGACTCCGCGGAACGAGGTGGTCGTCGAAGGGCTGACGGAGGTCGGCCGCCCGATCTTCTTCTCCCTGCTGGTCATCACCGTCGCCTTCCTCCCGGTGTTCACGCTGGAAGGGACCGAAGGCCGTCTCTTCAAGCCGCTGGCGTACACGAAGACCTTCTCGATGGCGTTCGCGGCGCTGCTTTCGGTCACCCTCGTCCCCGCCGTGGCCGCGCTGTTCATCCGCGGCCGGATCCGCCCCGAGGAGGAGAACCCGGTGGCCCGGCTGCTGGCGGCCATCTACGGGCCGGTCTGCCGGTTCTCGCTGCGGTTTCGCTGGCCGGTCGTGCTCGGCGCGCTGCTCGTCGTCGCCGCGACGGTGCCGGTCGCGCGTCGCCTCTCGAGCGAGTTCATGCCGCCGCTCAACGAAGGGACCCTGCTCTACATGCCGACCGCCGTGCCGGGAATGAGTGAGGCCAGCGCCGGCGACGTCCTCCAGCGGATGGATCGATTGCTCAAGACCTTCCCGGAGGTCGAGCGGGTCTTCGGCAAGGCTGGCCGTTTCTCGACGCCGACCGACCCGGCGCCGCTCGAGATGTTCGAGACGGTCGTCGAGCTCCGACCGCCCGGCAGCTGGCCGGCCGGCGAAACCTGGGAGGACCTGGTCAACAAGCTCGACGCCGCGATGCGGTTCACCGGCATGCCGAACGTCTGGTGGATGCCGATCCAGACCCGGACGGAGATGCTGGCGACCGGCGTCAGGAGCCCGCTCGGCATCCAGGTCCTGGGACCGGATCTGGAGGGGATCGATCGCGTGGCCCACCAGATCGAAACGGCGCTCCTCGACCTGCCCGGAACCCGCAGCGCCTTCGCCGAGCGCGCGGGCGGCGGCCACTACCTCGACTTCGACATCGATCGCGACGCGGCCGCGCGCTACGGCCTCAACGTCGAGGACGTCGAGGACGCCATCGAGACGGCGATCGGCGGCAAGACGGTGACGACCACCATCGAAGGCCGCGAGCGCTACCCGGTGACCGTTCGGTATGCCCGGGACTTTCGTTCCAGCATTCCCGAGCTCGAACGCGTGCTCGTCTCTGCGCCCGACGGCGCGCAGATCCCTCTCGCGCAGGTCGCCCGGCTGGTCTCGCGCGACGGTCCGGCGATGATCCGCGACGAAGGCGGCCGCCTCTATTCCTACGTCTTCGCCGACACCGATCGGCCGATCGCCGACTACGTCCAGGAGGCGCGCAAGCTGGTGGCGGAGCGCGTGGCCCTCCCCAGCGGCTACCGGCTGGAATGGGCGGGCCAGTATCGCTACCTCGAACGGGCCAAGGCGCGCCTCGCCTTCGTGGTTCCGATGACGCTCGCCCTGATCTTCTTGCTCCTGCTCGTCAACAGCGGCAGCGCAGTCCAGGCGGCGATCGTGATGCTCGCGGTCCCCTTCTCTCTGGTCGGTGCCTTCTGGCTGCTCGCGCTCCTCGGCTACAACCTCTCGGTCGCCGTCTGGGTCGGCATCATCGCGCTCGCCGGGCTCGACGCCGAGACCGGCATCGTCATGCTGCTCTACCTCGATCTGGCCTGGAAGGAGCGCGCTCCGGCCACCCGGGCCGAGGCCCGCGAGGCGATCTTCAACGGCGCCGTCAGACGCATCCGCCCAAAGATGATGACGGTGACCACCATCCTGGCGGGACTCCTGCCGGTCCTCTGGTCCCACGGAGCGGGCGCCGACGTCATGAAGCGAATCGCCGCGCCCATGGTGGGGGGCGTCGTCACGTCAGCTTTGCTCGAGCTGGTCGTCTATCCGGCGCTCTACATGCTCTGGCGAGGACGGGATCTGACGGACGTGCCGGTCCCGACCCGCGCTGCTCCTTGATCGCCGTCGCGTAGAAAGTCGCCGGACGCGACTTCTAGAACCAGTAGGCCATGCCCACCCGCCCCTGCGGGAACCAGTAGTCCGTCACCGGCTCCAAAAACTGGGGCTCGCACCCGTCGGGCGGGAAGCAGATCTCGCCGCCGCCGAGCCCACCCGCTACGCCGAGCGCGGCGGAGAGCGCGATCCCGGTGTTGAACCGATGCTCGTAGCCGATGGCGTCGATGTTCAGCCAGACCGGATGTCCCGCCGCCTTCGGAGAATCGCCGGGGTACGCCAGGGAGACGCCGACCCCGGCCACGAAGTGATCGTGCGGCGCGCCGAGCACAATCTTGGGCATGAAGGAGAGCTGGTAGCCGGAGTAGCCGGAGCCGGCGCCGATCTCGACGCGCACGAATCGACCAAACGCCTCGGTCACCGTGAAACCGGCGAAGCCGACGGCGGAGCCAATCCCGACGTCGAGGCCGATCCCGGTGCTCGGCGCCGTCGCCCGGGCCACCGGGGCCGGGTACGGATCGGCGGCGAGGGAGCGCGCCGAGCGTCCCAGCATGGCGACGGCAACGAGCAGGGGGAGGAGGCGGGCGCGGCGGCTTGTCATCGCCTGCTCGCATTCGCAAACCCCGTTCCAGCTCCAGCGACCGCGGGAACGCGCCGCGATCACCGGAGGAACAGCGAATTGCTATCGGCCGGCGGTGAAAACCGAACACCCGCCTCGACAGCCCCTCGCCGTGGCGGTTGTGAGCTGCTCGCGGTCGCTCGAGACACCGATTCGTGGGGGCATCATGAGAGAGAGCAAGAGCGTCCTCGCAACGCTGGTCGCCGCAGCCATTCTGGTTGGGTGTGGGATCAGCTCGCTTACGTCCACCGACGCCCGGCCTCGTGACTCCGTGTCAGCCGACGACGCCGGTTCGCACGACGCCAACGTCGGCTGTACACCGGGCCAAGACCAGACCTGCAACGACAATCCGACGGCCGTGACGAATCGAGGCGTCTGCCTCCCCGACGGCACCTGCCAGTGCCAAGCGCCGTGCATGACCTCCGTGACCGGTCGGTGTCTGAACCCAACCTGTGGCTGCGGCGCCCTTTGCGTCCCCTGAGCGAATCCTCGGCAACGAGGTGGGTGGCCGCGGAGAGCCTGGCAACCGCCTAACGGTTCCGGTGGGGCGCCTCGAGTAAGTCGGACAAGAACACCGCGGGTGGACGTCCGCCGGAGGTCGAATGCGTCAGCACGCCTTCAGCGGAGAGGTAGAGGCAGAGCGGTGTTCGATCGTGCTGCGGCATCCGCGCCACCAGCGCGGCGACGGCGGGCTCGGGCGAGTCGGCGTCGCCGGTCACGCACACGTAGTGAGAGTCGAGGTATTCGAGGATCTCTTCCTTGGCGATCGTCTTCTCCACGAGGGCACGGGAGCCACCGCAGGACTGTCGGCCGACGATCAGCAGCACCGCCCGCTTGGATTCGCGGGCGGCGACCAGCCCCTCGGCGAGGCTGGCATGCCAGACCAGTGGCGAGACGAAATGCGGATGTCGGCCGGCCGCAGCCATTGCACCTTCCTACTGCTTGCCGAGGACGATGTCACGGGGTCACCTTAGAGGTGCCGACGATGTCGCCACCGCCTGGCGAAACGCTGAGGCGCGACGGGCCGTCAGGGTGCGGCGCAGCCGTCGTCGACGACGCCGTTGCAGTCGTCATCGATCCCGTTGCCACACACCTCGGTCGCGCCAGGGTGGACCGCCGGATCGTCGTCGCGGCAGTCTTCGCACCAGCGAACCCCATCGCCGTCCTGATCGGCGCCGACGCCGGAGCGTTCGCAGTCGACGAAGCTCTGAAGGTACTCCGGCCGGTCCTCGACGACGTCGCGCGCCGCGGCCACGGCCTTCTGGAAGTCGGTCGGGGTCGCCCAGGCGTGCGGGTCCGTGGCGACATCGTCGGCGATCTGCTGCGACCAGGTGTCGATCCACCCTTGCACCTCCGCCACGTCCCAGCTGGCCAGCGCGGCGGCGATCGCGTCCACGTAGAGCTTGCGCGTGGCCGGATCGTTCATCGCCAGCAGCCAGGCATGCCCCGGTTTCGGCGCCGGCACGTATCGCCCCTCCCACCAGAAGATCGGATGGGCGTCCGCGGGCGTCTTGTCGTTGAACACGAACCAGTCGAACGTCGAGTCGGTGTCGTCGGGGAGAAACACGAACCCCTTCGCCCCCTGGTCGTAGAGGTAGAAGTTGTGATCGCCGCTGTAGTACCCGTCGGCGTCGTTGAGCAACGCCTCGACCGCCCACTCGTTGACCGAGGAGGAGAGGTCGACGATGGCGGCGAGGCTCGCGATGCTCGTCGCGTTCCAGTAGGCCTCCTGGCGATCCCAGCTCGGCGTCTTCTGATTGGTTTCGAGCTGCTCGCCCCCCTTCCAGAGGTTCCCGGCAGGATTGTTGGGGAAGAACTCCGTGATGACGCGCTTGCCGGTGTTCTCCTCGACGGCGTAGAGCCCATAGTAGCTGCCGTTGAACTCCACGCGCGCGCTGGCCACGCAGCCGGCGGTGATTCCGATCTGCCGGAACCAGGCGTGGGCGAGCCGATCGTGCAGGAACGTCCAGTCGTCGCGGGGCATGTCGAACACGAGCTTCTCGACGCCGTGGAACTTCCCGTCCGGATTGCTCTGGTGGAAGGAGATATCGAACTGCATCTTGGCGCGGCTGCCGTCGAGCATGACCGTCTGCTGCCAGGAGGACTGCCCGTGCAGGCGAATCGTTGCGTCGCTGACGGTCTCTCCGTCCAGGTGAAAGACGACGGGGTGGCGCGTGGCGAAGGCGTTGCCGCTGGCCGCCAGCGACGCCAGGTCGTCGAACTCAGCCTGGAGGCTGCTCCATTCGGACGGGGAGACATCGATCGCGTAGGTCCGCACGACGTCCTGCTGGAACAGATCGGAGCAGCCCGTCGCGCTCGGGACGCTGCTGCCGGCGCCACCAGCCCCTCCCGGCGCGGCTCCTCCTGTTCCAGCCGGCCCGGCTCCGGCTGGGCCTCCCGACGTGGCTCCGCCGCCGGCGGCCGCGCCGCCGGTCCCGAAGGGTGCTCCCCCCACGCCTGTGCTGGGTCGTCCGGCCGCGCCGGGGGTCCCCGCCGAGCCGGCGGCGCTGGTGGCCGGGGCCGCGGGCCGGCTCGGGCCGCATCCCGTCATCGACGCGAGCAACAGGGTCACCGCCGCGGCTGTCGCGCCGCTCGTCGTGATTGCATCTCCGCGGCGCACCTTCATCGGGCCCTCCTCGCTCGCAACCAACCAGGCGCAAAGCAAGGCCGATACCGAGCAGCCTACGGACGTACATGGGACCGCGCGGCGAGATCGAGGTCGGGCGGTAACGCGCGCGCAGTCCCGGGTAACGCGGCGGCCTGGCGATGAAGACCGAACGCCGGGAACCTGCAGTTGGGTCGCGCGCGCGTCGTCGCCTGCAGGTTCCGCTCGTTCAGGCTCCGCCTGACTGCGTGAAGGCCGCCATGCGCTTCTTCATCTCCTCGGGCGAGACGTCCTCGATGTGGGTCCCGATGGTCCAGACGTGACCGAACGGGTCCTCCAGCGTACCTGTTCGGTCGCCGTAGAATTGGTCCTGCAGCGGGCGCTTGACCTTGGCGCCGGCCTCGAGCGCCTGCTTGAAGCGCGCGTCGACCCCGTCCAGGTAGATCATCAACCCGAACGTCGTCCCACCGAGCGTCTGCGGACTCCTGGCGACCGCTTCGGCCATGTCCGGCATCTCATCGGCCAGCATGACGTGCGAGTCGCCAATCTTGATCTCGGCGTGACCGACGCGGCCGTCGGGCATGTCCATGCGGACGACCACCTCGGCGCCGAATGCGCGCTGGTAAAAGTCCAACGCCTTGGCGGCGCCCTTCACGCTGATGTACGGGGTGACGGTGTGGTATCCGGCGGGTACTGGATTGACTTTGCTGGCCATGGCTCCCTCCTTCTGCGTCTTCAGGGGTTCGGGATCAGGTCGTCGACCTGGACCGTGAGGGTCTGGTTCGTGTTGGCGGGATTCGAGGTCGTTCCGAACTTGAGCAGCTTCGAGGTCCCGCGCGTTCCGTCGAGCAGCTGGTCGGCCGCCGCGAGGTAACCGAACGACGAGAGGCTGGCCCCGTCCACGGAGACGATCTCGTCGTTGACCATGATCCCCTGGGCGGCCGCGTCCGTACCGGGGTAGACCGAGGCGACGAGAAAGCGGGGCCCGATCGCCGCGAGACCGATGGTGATTCCGACGCGCCGGAACTCGTCGGGGATCGGCGGTGTCAGGTAGGGCTGCAGGTGCAGCTGCCCGTTCGGGTAGTCGATCGAGACCAGAAAATTACGCAAGAAGCTGCCCCCGAGGAGGCCGTCGATCTGCGTGCCTACGTCCTTGCTGAGGCTGTCGAGCAGCTCGTCCGGGGAAGCTCCTGGGGCGCTCACGATGGTCATCACCGGCGGGTCGGTGACGGTCACATCGCCCACGGTGATCGTCCTGGCGCGGGTCAGCGAGGCGTTCGAGGCGCCGCCGACGGTCATGATCGTGATGCCGTCCACCAGCTGGGCACGTCCGTCGGAGACCAGCTGGCCGTAGACCGTCGAGCGCAACGACACCTCGGTCGCTCCGGTGTCGACGATGAAGGGGTGATTGATCCCTTCGAGCGCGACAGTCACCGGGATGCGCGTCGGCGGAATGTCGATGGCCGGGCTGTCGATGGCGCCAAGAGTCACCTCTGAGTGGCCACCGCCCTTCAGGGTGAACGGGATGGTCCCGCCCGGCAGCTGGACATCGGTGCGCGCGGTGCTCGCCGTGCAGCCGAGGCAGAATCCCTCCCCCAGGAGCGCCGAATAGTCGAGCTGGACGGAGAAGTGGCGCATCACGTTGCCCCCCAGGACTCCGCCGAATCCGAGCGCGTCCATCATCACGTTCGAGACCTGCAGCACCGGGGCGTCGTCGATGACGACGACCGGCTGTCCGGTGGCGTCGAGCAGCCCGAGATCGATGGTGGTCGGGATCTCCGCGACCGTGGTGGGTGGCGTCGTGCCGAACAGCGAGGGGTCAATCAGGACGACTGGTGATCCGCTGTCAATCAGCATCCCGAAGGCCCCGGAGCTCTCGTCCATCGCGTTCATCGACGCATTGACGAAGATCAGGTTGCTGGCGATGAGCGCGGTCGATGGTTTGCCCAGGGTCCCCATCGTCGAGATCTCCGAATCCGGCGTGCCGCCAGAGCCGCTGCTGCCGCAAGACACGGTCGCCGTCGCGACGAGTCCCCAGACGAGCACGGCAAGCTTCATGGGCAGGCGGGATCTTCGGTCGCAGCCTGACGGAACGCAATCGCGAGAGAGTGAACTCTCGGTGACTACTCGTGCAGCGGTGCCTTGGGCGGCAGATATCCCAGAAAACGGCGGGTCTTGATGACCTCGGCGACCTGGGGCGGGACCATCGATTCCCAGCTGGCGTCCCCGGCGCGGATCTTCCGCAGAGCGTCGCGAGAAAAGATGTGCAAGTAGTCCCGGTTCACGTTCTCGAGCTGTTTGATCGAGCCGTTGTCGACCAGGTAGCCGTAGAGTTTGTGCAGGTGCGGCGCCACCTCGAGGTTGTCGACGGTGACGAGCTTGCCTGTCGCCTGATCGAGCAGGGGGTAGATGTAGAGGCGCAGCTCGTTCTTGAAGAGGCGGCCGAACGACTCGAGAATTCCACCCTCGAGCGCGGCGTAGTACTTCTCGTCGAAGAGGTCGCGAAGGCTCGACGCGCCCATGGTGATGGCGATGCGCTGGTGGGTGTATTGCGCCAGATAGGCCGCCAGGCGGTAGTACTCGAAGTAATCGGAGATGAGCACCGTCTTGCCCGAGGCGGCCAGCATGTCGGCGCGCGCGAGAAAGTCCGCGCGATCGACCTCGCCCCCCTCTTCGCGGAGGTTGCGCATGGTCAGCTCCATCAGCTCGACGACGTCGCCGTTTGATGCCGGCAGCCCCAGATCGCGCTCGAAGTTCTCGCGGGCGCTGCGGAGCATGTCCATGTTCACGTGACAGACGGGGCGGAAGCTCCCCCGTTCGACCAGCACGTTCTTCTTGTAGAGCACCTCCGACGGCTGCAGCACCGCGCCGCTCGGATCGAACATCGCCGCGCCGGAGAGCCCCAGCTGGACCAGCTTCATGCTCATGAGCCGGTTGTCGACGTCGCGAAACGCGATCCCGGAGAGCTCGATCATGTCGATGGCGATTCGCTGGGTCGTGAGACCGTCCAGCAGCGATTCGATGAGGAGCTCGGGATCTTCGTCGAAATAGAACGCGCCGTAGAGGAGGTTGACCCCCACGATCCCCAGCGCCTCCTGCTGAAGGGCGTTCTCACCGTCGAGCATACGGACGTGAATGACGATCTGGCTGTCGGGATCGTGCGGGCGCGACTGGAAGCGGACCCCCATCCATCCGTGACATTCATTGGTGCCGCGGTAGTTGCGCGCCGACACCGTGTCGGCGAAGGCGAAGAACGCGGTGGTCTCGCCGCGACTCTGCGCCAGGCGATCCAGGTTCAACCGATGCTCGTGCTCCAGCATCGCCTCGAGGCGCGGCCGGCAGACGTAGCGCTCCGCCTTGCCGTAGATCGCGTCGCTCACCGTCATGTCGTAGGCGGACATGCTCTTGGCGACGGTCCCGGCCGCGCCGCCGACGCGGAAGAACCAGCGGACGACCTCTTGCCCCGCGCCGATCTCGGCGAAGGTGCCGTAGCGTCGCTTGTCGAGGTTGATTCGCAGCGCCTTGGCGTGAACGTCGATGACCCGCTCGCTGTCGTGGACCATGCGCCCACACTAACGAAGTCCCGCGCCGTTTGCGTGGGGTTTCGAATCCCTTGGAGGTCGTGGCCTCGCCTCCTCCGCGATGCGCTGGTCGAGTCGCTTCGCGGCGTCGGCGGCATAGGCCCGACACGCCGTCGGATCCACGAAGGGTTCGCTGCCCGGCTGCTCCCGACGGCGCTTCAGCTTTTCCTCCATGCCGGCGAAGCTCGGGTGAACCGCCAGAAGGATGTCGCAGGGCAAGCCTCCGACCGTCGAGATGCTCCGGCGAAAGGTGTCGGTGATGCTGAAATGGGCCGCATCGCCCGTGAACCGGAACCCCGGGGCGGAGACCGGGTTCAGGCTGTCGGCATAGACGATCTCCAGACATCGCGCCCCCTCGCAGGAGCGCCACGTCCAGGTCGTGCTGCCGGGCGTGTGGCCTGGGGTCAGGTGCGCGGTCACGGTGAGCTTTCCCACGTGCAGGGCCTCACCGTCGGCCACGACCTTCACCCGCTTCACGGGCGGGAAGCGATTCGCTTCCTTGCCGAAGGCAGACTGGGGATCGTCGGCGGGCGGCCCGCCGCTCTCGAGCGCGCGCGCACCCGACGCGCTGGCCGCCACGATCGCGCCGCTCACCCGCTGGAGCGCGGCAATGCCTCCCGCGTGATCGAAGTGAGCATGAGAGTTGACGATCAGACGGACGTCCTCGGTTCGGAACCCGAGCTTGCGGATGTTCGCGTCGATGAGGAGCGCCGACTGTGGCAGACCGCCGTCGAGCAGGATGAGGCCGCTGTCAGACGCGACCAGCACCGAGCTCAGCCCCGCGACGCCGACGTAGTAAGTGTTGCCAAAGATGCGGAAGGGTTCGTGGGCTGCATTCCAGCTTGCACACGACTCGCATTCCTTCGGCAGGTCGGCCTTCAACGCCGCTCGTCCAGCGGCGCTCGCCACCGGGGCGAGGAGGCTCAAAAGTATGGCGCCAAGCACTCTCATCGCGTCTCCGTCCTCTTCTCGCTCTGTTCGACCCTACTCAAGCTGCCCCGACAGCGCTCACGACCCGCGCTGGTAGCGGAACTCTTGCGTCTTGCCGCCGTAGCCGTACGCGGTCGCGCGGACGTCCTGCACGTAGACGTAGCTCTCTTCGTGCAGATCGCCGAGCAGGCGCGAGAAGGCGTCGAATGCCTGGCGAATGTATTCCGCCTTCTCTTCCTTGGTGTTGGTCTCGTCCGTGATCTTGATGTCGAAGTAGATGCTGCTCCGCCCCTGCTCGGCGAGCGAGCGGCCGCCGACGATCCAGTCGGCGGGATCGACGTAGTCGATGGCGATTGAAGTCACCTCGCGCTTCTTGTGGAGAATGCGCGCCGTCAGATCGAGGAGTCGGTCCGCGATGGCCCTGGTCATCTCGGGCGACTTCTTGGCACTGACCTTGACGTTGAGGATTGGCATTGTCGTCACTCCTTGGGCGAAGGCTTCTCTCTCGAGGGTGCTAGCACGACCATGACCAGCTGTCGCGGCGCACCGATCTGGGCGCGACGACTGTCGACGCCTGCGACGGTCAGGCAGCCGTTTCATCGTCGGGCAGCGTGAACGTCGCGGCTGTCGGCAATGACACGGTCGAGATCGCCTGACGCCTCGCGCATTGCCCGCTCAGGTGGAAGCCTTAGCTTCTGGGAGCAAGGGTGAGGAGGGGATGATGCACGTCAGACTGGACGAGCTTCGGGGGAAGAACGTGTTCGACGCCAACGGGCGGGCCGTCGGCCGGGTCCACGCCGCGCTGATCGACATGGAGACCTGGCTGGTCGACACGATGCGGATCGCCATCGCGCGCCACGCGTCGGGCGACCTCGACGTTCCGTGGTCGTTCTGGCAGTCGCTCTGGCGGCCGCGCACGATCGACGTCGCCACCGGCCAGATTCAGGCGGCGGGCGACGCGATCATCCTGCGGATCTCGCTCGCCGAGCTGCGCGAAGCAGCGCCGCAATCGCTCGAGCAAGTCGCCGCCGTCCACTAGGCCATCGACCCGCTGCGGTGGGGTAACCGGATCGGGTATACGGAAGGACGTGCGGCCCACCAACTCGCCCCGCGATCGGATCTTTCTGGAGGCCGCCTTGCTCCGCGAGCTGGCCCTGACCTGGCGCGAAATCTCCGAGACCCACTTCGGGGACGCCCTGCGCGCCCCCGTCCTGACTCTGTCGGACGGGCCACATCGCCTTGGGAGCTGGCACCGCCTGCAGCGGACCATCTCACTCGCGAGAGGGCTGGTCTTCGACCGCCCCTGGGGGATCGTCCGCGAGGTGCTCAAGCACGAGATCGCGCATCAGTACGTCGACGAGGCGCTGCAGATCCACGACGAGACGGCGCACGGCCCGGCGTTCGCGCGCGTCTGTCGCGAGCACGGCATCGACGCCAGCGCCGCCGGGATGCCCGCCGGGGGCCCGGACGGCGGACCGCACCCCGTGCTGCGCCGGATCACGCGGCTCCTCGCGCTGGCCGAGAGCCCCAACCTGCACGAGGCGGAAGCCGCCATGAACGAAGCGCGCCGGCTCATGCTCCTGCACAACGTCGACGCTGCCGCCACGGCCAGCGCCGACGGCTACGGGTACCGCCACGTGGGCCCGGTGAAGGCGCGCACCGAGACCAGCGAGCGCATCTTGGCCGGCATCCTCGGCCGACACTTCTTCGTGAGCGTCATCTGGACCCCGTCCTACCTCGCCGAGGCGGGTCGGCGCGGCTACGTGCTGGAGCTCTGCGGAACCCCAGCCAACCTGGAGGTCGCCGCCTACGTGCATGCCTTCCTGACCGACACGGCGCAGCGGCTCTGGCGCGAGCACAAGCGCGCGCTCGGTATCCCCTCCGACATGGAGCGGCGGCGCTTCTGCGCGGGCGTGATGAGCGGCTTCGACGAGAAGCTGCGGGCGGGCGAGCGGGTCAGCCAGAGCCAGGGATTGGTCCGCCACGCCGACGCGCAACGCGAGGCCTACCTCCGGCGCAGGTATCCGCGCCGCACGACCCGCAGCGCCAGCGCGATCCTGCGGACCGCCGCCTACGAGCAGGGGCGCGCCGCCGGCGGGCGGGTGGAGCTTCACCGCCCGGTCGGCGGCTCGGCCACCGCGATCCGGATGCTTCCGCCCTCACGATCCTGACGGCGCCGCGACCCTCTCGCGTGCTAGCTCAAGGGTCTCTCGGGCCTGGTGAGGCGCCGCTGGACCTTGGCCGCGAGAACGCGGAATTGCTTTCTCAGTTTGAGGTACGTTGGGACCTGCAGGGGTTCGAACCCGCTCCGTTGCTTGACGCCGTGCCAGGCGATATGTCCCACCAGCGTGGCCGCGGTTGAAGTCACTTTCCAGGGTTTGGTCGAACCGGCGAAATGCTGGAGCTTTCCCTGGGGGGGAACGCCCGCATCCTGACAGTTCCACCGGCTTTCGAGCAGCAGGCAGCGACCTTTGAAGTAGGTGTTGAGCATGTCCTGGTCGAAGAACCAGATGTTCGGTGGCATCGCACGTCCGGTGCTGATGAGCCCCTGACCGGCACCTTCACGCCGCCAGGCTTCCAGATCGATCAGCAGCACCCCGGCGTTGCAATAGACGTCCGGATCCAGGTTGATGGTTCTGAGGTAGGCCTTGTCATGGTCGGGGAGATATCTGGCCCGCACCATCCCCAGCGGATTGCCGGCGAGATCGAGGTCGAACAGTTCGGCCACGTCGGCGCCCGCCAGGATATCGATGTCGAGATAGACGCACCGGTTGACCTGTTTCGGCAGCACGTCGGCGATCTGGAAACGGGCGGCCGAAGTCAGGGGCCAACCCTTTCTCGCCCATTGAGATGGCATGGAGATCGGGAGGCTCGCCATCGGGATGAACGTCGACCCGGCATAGGCCGAGCAGCGGCGCCAGGTTTCCTCGAGCAGTTGCTGGGCGGGGCGCGGGATACCGTCCTCGATCACCCACACCTGCACGGGCCGGCTGCACAGCTCCAGCGCCGAGAAACCCGCAACGGCCATCCCCTCCACGCCCTCGGCGTCACTGGCAAATACAATGTGAATCACTTCATTGTCCACGACGACCTCTCCCAACAGCTTCAAAACTGACGGGAGGCCACGCGCAATACAAGGTCCAATCAAAGGCCGGCAAAAACCAGGACACGAAGCAGGCAAACAAGCAGCGCACGAAGCAGGCAACAACTGAGATCCGCAAACGAGCCACGGATCATCGAAACGGCCGAACGCGGCCAGGCGCCTCGTCAGAACTCCGCGCGCACGCCGATCGAGGGGAGCACGATCCGGTAGCTCTTCTGGGCCAGCTGGCCGGGGTAGGTCTCGGTGATGCCGTACACCTGATTGTTGAACGTCGCGTTCTCGAGCTCGCCATAGAGGTCCAAGGTGAACCTGTTGTAAACGACGCGGCGGTCGACGCGCAGGTCGAGCTGGTAGTAGGTCGGCAGCCGCTGGTATTGGTCGCCGCCGGTATCGAAAAGGAAGTAAGGACGGCCGGTGTTGAGGTGCGCGCGCCCGCCGAGGGTATATCTGCCGAGCTCGTAGCCGAGGACCAGGTTGAGGACGTGCCGTTGGTCCCAGTCTCCCGGGCCGACCGCGCCGCCCCCGTACGCGCGAAGGCTCTGGGACAGCGTGTACGAGAGCCAGCCGTGCAACCGGCGCGTGAGCGGCCGCCGCGCGAGCACCTCGACGCCGTAGGCGAGCGCGTCACGCCTGGCCAGGAAGTCGTCAGCGAGTGGGTCGGGGTTGGTGGTCGTTGGATTGCGCAGCTCGGTGAGCACGAGGCTCTGGATGAACCCGGTGACCGACAGCTCGATCGCCGCAAAGCGCTTCGTTTCGACCCCCAGCGACCCCTTCCAGGAGCTTTGCAGGCCGAGCAGACGCAGGCCGAAGTCCTGCATGCCCGGGATCTGCAGCGGCAGGCTGGGCAGCTGGGTGAACCGGCCGCCGCTCGCCCGCAGCGCGGTGTCGTCGGTGAGCGCGAGCCAGGCGCTCAACCGCGGGCCGAGATCGCGCGCAAAAGCACCGTTTTCGTCGTAGCTGTCGAGCCGCAGCTCCGGCGTCACCGTCAACCACCGGTCGACCGACACGGTCGCCGAGGCGTAGGCCGCGAGAACCCGCGCGTCACGGCGCTCGAACAGGTCCCAGACTCCCGTCGGTTGCATCGGACCCGTGACGGTCGGGTCGTAGTGGGCAAACTTGCCGTCGAAACCGATCGCCGTGCTCACGGGGCCGAAGGCGCGCCCATACGACAGGCGAGGCGCCGCGCTGACCGCGTCGACGATGACCGGGAACGTGTCCAGCACCGGCGCGCGGCTGTGATCGGTCCCGAAGGTGAGCGAGCCTTGCAGCACGCCGCCCGCCAGCGGAGCGGCGGCCCGCAGGCTGACGCGATGGAAACCGAGCTCCAGCTCCTTCGTGTCGTCGCGCCGACTCGGCGAGAAGACGTCACTCGAGCCGAACGCGAGCACGCTCAGCTGAAACGGGCCGAAGCGCCGGTCGGCGCGCACCTGGTAGTCCCAGTACTGGACCCGCAGATCCTCCCCCAGCAGCGTGACGAGCTCGCCCGTGTAGGAGTAGCGGGCCGCCACGGCCACGGCCCCTCCGGCGATGGGCGCAGAGACCATCGCTCCCGCGTCGAACAGCCGCACGTCGACCGACGCATGCATGACGTCGGCCGGCGGGGGGCGCGTCTCGGCAGCGACGATCCCCCCCACGTAACGTCCGAAGCGCGCCGGGTAGCCGCCCGGAAAGAAATCGAGGCCGCCGAAGAAATAGGGGTGAATGACGGAGGGGCCGAGCGCCAGGTGAAACAGCGCGGGGATCTCGACGCTGTCCAGGAAGAAGCCGGTGTTGCCGGGGTTCGATCCACGGATCGCGTAGAGCGGCGCCGGCCAGACGACGTTGGCGACCCCGGGGAGCGACTCGATCACGCGCAGCGGATCGCCGAGGGTGCCAGGCGTCTTGACCAGCTCTTCGCCGCTGATACGCACCACGGGCTGCGGAGAGTTCGCCCGGACGACCGTCTGGTGACCGGCGACGCCCTCCGCCGGAACCAGCCGGAAGGTGAGCGCGGGCGTCTCCGCGCAGGCATCGATCGTCGTCGTGAGACGTTCGAAGCCAGCCGCCAGGATCGAGAGGTTCGTCGGGCCGCAGGGGAGATCGATCGAGAAGTTGCCACGATCGTCCGTCGCACCGACTTCCGCGGTGCCCGCGATCAGGGAGGCGCCCGGCACGACCATGGGGCCACCCTTCGCGAGCACGCGTCCGGCGATCCGTCCGACGGCCACCGCGGCCGGGAGCGCGGGCGGCTTGCCATCCCCGGGGCCGCCATCGGCAACGGCGCTTTCGGGAACGGCGGCGTCGGGAACGGCGGCGTCGGGATTTCCCGCGTTGACGGCCGCGTCTCGCGCAGCCAGGCCGCCGTCGGCGGCGGTGTTGCCGTCGAAGAGCAGGGTCGCGGCAAAAAGGGCGGCCAGGACGGTCATGGGGAGTTCACGACCCAAATTCCGTCGTACGGCGAATCGGTCCGGGCCTGGAACTGATAGACGACCCGGGCGCCCGGCGCGACCGAGATCGTCCCCCTGCGGCTCGACAATCGCCGTCACCGCGAACTCGGGCGCCAAAATCGTCTGGCGCCCGCTGTCGAGCTCGACGGTCGTCAGATCGCCGCGATAGTCAGGGTCGAAGTGAAACATGCCGACGAAGCGCGTCTGGCCGACCGCGGCGATTCGCCCGCGCTCCGCCAGCTGGACGCTCTCGCCGGTGTGAAGATCGAGCGCGAAGACGTCGCTGCGTGGCGCGAAATCGGTGTAGAGCGCAGTCAGCAACCGACCGTCGGCGAGCGGCCACACCCCGAGGATTGACGTCGACCCCGGGTTCACGACGATGCCGGGCCCCGTCGGATCGTCGGCCGCACCGACCTGAATCAGGGGCGTGTCCGTGTCGGGCGGGGACGCCGTGAAGAACCAGTGAGCTCCGTCGGGGGTGAAGGGCTGGGCTGGTAGGTCGGAACTGCTCACGTCCGCCGTGCTGACGCCGGGCACGGAGACGGAGGACCCACCGGGGGTCACGACCCAGACAGTTGGTGGCGGTGGTGTCGGAGGTGGCGGCAGAAGATCCAAGCCGGTCGTGAGCCAGACCTGGGGGCTGTTTCCCGGTCGCCAGGGCGTCCAGGAGAGTGAGCCTTGGCTGTCCGGGAGGTCGACGACCTGTTGTGCGCCGGTGCGGTAGTTGAAAAGCGTGAACCTGCCTGTGCTGTCGACGTCTTCTCTGTCGACCAACCAATTTCCGTCCGGCGAGACCTGGATTAAGGCGCTGCTGAAAGGCAAGACCGTCTCCAGGCCGGTGAGCGGATCGCGAACGGAGTACGTCTGGACGCCGGGGTCGGACGTCACCCTGATCAAGAGCAGCAGGATTCCATCGGGCGTTGGATAGCTGAGAAAGCTCCCTATGCCCGTTGCGACCTGCTCCGGAACGCCGGATGGCGGAATGTCGATCAACGCCCCCTGGGGCGTCACGTAGTAGAGATCCTCGCCCAGGAAGCGCACGGTCGTGCCGCCGCCCACAGCGCTGGGATAGGATTCGACGTCCAGCGCCATCATGCTCCCGTCGGGTTCGTACAGAGTCGTCCCCTGCGAGCCACTGAAGAACCACCGCTCGCCGCTGTCGGAAAAGCCCGGGACCAAGACGTCCCCGGGGACCGGGAGCTGAGCTCCGGTGACGGTGTTGACCAGCACCTGCCCGTTGCTCTTCGTGGAGATCACGAGCGAGGTGTAGAGAATCACGCCGGTGCCGTAGAGGCGGTCGATGTCCGGCACCAGGAGCCTTTCGGACGGAGGCCCCCCGGCGGCGTCCACCGAGACGGTGTAGAGATCCTGGGAGCCGGCAACCGGGCCGGGTTTCATGACCAGAATCCGCAGCACCCCGTCGCCCTGCGGGGGGACGATGGCCGCCAGCGCGGCTTGGCGATCGGCGATGATCTGTCTTCCCCCGGGAGGCGCACCGCGGGGTAGACAGGCCGCGGTCGCGGCGGCGAGCGCGACGAGACCCAACGTCAGTGCTCGGTCCCTGCGCCGTCGCCAACGTTGGCCCATTCGTAGACCCCTGGTGTCGAGAGTGAGCGATTTCCGTCACCAATAAAGCAGGCCGCGAAGAGAGCGGCCAGACGGTCACGGGGAGCTCACGACCCAGATGCCGTCGTAGGGCGAATCGGTCCGGGCCTGGAACTGATAGACGATGCGCGCGCCCGGCGGGACCAGGTCGGCCCCCTGCGGCTCGACGAAGGCCGTCACCGCGAACTCGGGCGCCAAGATCGTCTGCCGCCCGCTGTCGACCTCGACCGCTGTCAGATCGCCGCGATAGGTGGGGTCGAAGTGAAACATGCCGACGAAGCGCGTCTGGCCGACCGCGGCGATCCGCCCGCGCGCCGCCAGCTGGACGCTCTCACCGGTGTCGAGATCGACCGCAAACACGTCGCTGCGTGGCTGGGTATCCGTGTAGACGGAGGTCAACAGCCGGCCGTCGGCGAGCATCCAGGCTCCGCCGATTGACGTCCCCTCCGGGTTGACCGCGAAGCTGGGCCCCGTCGGATCGTTGGTCGCACCGACCTCTATCAAAGGCGTGTTCGTGTAGAACGAGGACGACGTGAAGAACCAGTGAGCGCCGTCGGCGGTGAATGGATTTTGCTGCCAGCCGCCGAAATTGCCCACCTCGACGAGACGGACCCCGGGCACGGAGGTCGAGGACCCGTCGGGGCTCACGATCCAGACAGTTGGCGTCGGGTCCCAACCGGCCGTGAACCAGACCTGGGAGCTCCCCGGTCGCCACGTCGGGGAGAAGAACGAATTGGGGGCCAGGCCCGGAACCGCGACGACCTGCTGGGCGCCGGAGTGGACATTGAAGAACGTCAGGCTTCCGGAGGAGGTGTCGGTGGAGAGCAACCATTGTCCGTCTGGCGAGACCTGC
This sequence comes from uncultured Pseudomonadota bacterium, assembly GCA_963819375.1. Taxonomy (GTDB): domain Bacteria; phylum Myxococcota_A; class Polyangia; order Fen-1088; family Fen-1088; genus JADGRB01. The sequence goes on from CAWFVU010000007.1 coordinate 662,215, forward strand.
GGAGCAGAGCTGAACGGCAAGACCGTCTCCGCGCCGGTCAGCGGATCGCGAACGGAGAGCGCCTGGACGCTCGGATCGGGCGTCGCCCTGACCAAGATCAGCAAGGTTCCATCCGGCGTCGGAGAACCGAAGAACCCAGCGACGCCAGCTGCCAGTGGCTCCGGAACACCGGAGGGAGGGAGGCGGACCAGCTCGGCCTCGAGCGTGATGTAGTAGAAATCCTCGCCGAAAAAGGCCGTCGGGCTGCCGTAACCGAAGCCAATTCCATTGCTGGGAGGGGCGAGATCGATCGCCACCGTGCTCCCGTCGGGCTCGTACAGAGTCCCCCCACTCGCGTTGCCGCTGAAGGACCGCTGACCGCTCGCGGAGCCTTGAGGCAGCGACGAGAACGCGAGCTGAGCTCCGGTGAAGGGATTGATCCGCACCAGCCCGTTGTCGTTCGTGTAGACCCAGAGCATCCCGCTCGGCGCGATGAGGCTGCAGGGCGCCACCATGTCGACGCACCCGAAGTCGTCCTGCGGGTTGGCGTCCGCGACCAGGAGCTGTTCGGACGGAGGCCCGCCGCCGGCGCCCACCGAGACGAGATAGAGATCTTGCGTGCCGGCCGCCGTGCCGGGTTTCAAGATCAGAATCCGGAGCACCCCGTCGCCGTTCGGAGGGACGATGGCCTCGAGCGTGGCCTGGCGATCGGCGACGACCTGTCTGCCCTCCGGGGGCGCCCCGCGAGGAAGGCAAGCGGCCATCGCGGCGGTGAGCGCGGCGATTCCCAACGTCAACGCCGTCTGCCTGCGCCGAGGCAACCGTTGGTCCATTCGCCTCCCTGGTGTCGAACATGGGCAGCTTCCGTCAGCAAGAAACGCGCGATCACCCAATTGAGCCACGACCCGCAACGAGTTGCGTTATGGTGCGGAGCCGTGAGCAGACCTGCCAGCGCATCGCGGACCGTGGCGCTGCTGGCGGCGGTGATGGCGATCGGCGGCGCGCGCTTCGCGGCGGCGCAGACGAAGCCGATCATGGTGATCTGGCAAGCGCCCCCCGGCTGTCCGACTGCGGAGCGTGTCCAGACCGAAGTGGAGGCAAACCTGGCGCGATCGGGTGCCGTGATGGTCCCCGTCGTGGCGATGGTGAGCGTTCGCGGGCCGACGGCCGGGCGCTGGCAGGCAAGCTTGGTGTTCCAGGCGGGTTACACCCGCGCGGAGCGCCGGTTCGAGGCCGAGAGCTGCGAGGCGATCGCCTCGGCGGCCGCGCTCATCATCACGCTCTGGGTGGAGGGGGGACCCGACACACCGCCGCCCCCCGCGGCGGCCGAGGACCCCGAGAAACCTCCGATTGCGCCCACCATCGAACCCGCCCGCACGCGATTTGTCCTGATGCTGAACGGGCTCCTCGACTGGGGCACGATGCCCGATCCACCGGCAGGTGGCATGGAGGCGGCGGGCGGACCGGTCTGGACGTTCCCGGGGTGGCGCCTGCGCGCGCTCGCCGGTCTCAGCTTCTTTCCGAACCGGCGGACTCCGCTCACGGGTATCGTCGAGCAGGCCGATTTCCTGCTGCTCGATTTTTCGGCCCGCGGATGCCTGACGGTCGTCAGCAATCGGTTCGAGATCGGCCCCTGTGTCGGCGCTGAGCTGGCCGTCATGCACGGGTCGGGCACGGAGCTTCAGGACAGCACGCAGCAGTGGTTTTCGTTGTCGGCCTCGGCCGTGGCCGCATGGAGTATTTCTCCGGCGGTCGCCGTCTTCGTGCGACCGGAGGTCGTCATCCCGACCGGGCGGAGGACCTTTGTCAATCCGCCCGGAGACACTGTTTACAAGGTCCCGGCCGCCGCTGTCCGCGGCGCGCTGGGGCTCGAGCTGCGCTTTTAAGGACGGACCAGAGTCCAGGGGAAGGCCATCACCAGCCAGACGGACGCGGACGCCACCTGGGACATCAACCCAGTTCGTCTCCGGCATCACCTTTCAGGAGGCGCGACCGGCAGCGTGGGAGACAGAGGCAGATCGCCTCGCAGCAGCGCCGTCGCAGCGCCGCCGACGCGCAAATAGAAGTCGGACGGGAGCGCGCGCCCGTCGGCGTCGAGCGGCACGAACGAGGCGCCGGTCGGGAGCTGGGCGGCGGTCGGCGCGAGCTTGAACATGGCCGTCCCCTCGTCGACCTCGTCGAACATGGCCGTCTTGAGCATGGTCGCGCCGGCGCCGACGGCATTCCAGACCTGGCGCCAGTAGAACACACCGCCGCGGCGCGGGATCTGGTTCGAGGCGCCGCCGTTGAGGTTGTGCCAGGAGAAGCCGGGGAACACGACCGGCATGTAGCGCTTCCCGGCGGCCGTCGCTGCCGCCAGATCGGCGGCGAGCGTCGCGCGGTAGGCGTCGGCCCCCGCGTCGTCAGCGAAGCGCCCGACCGTCCAGGGCGACAGCACGTCGAACGACCGGTAGACGGGCGCCCAGCCGGCGTCAGCGCTCGCGTCGCCGTCGAGCGTGCGCCAGTGCGCCGGGACGCCGCCGACCAACGTCACGCGGTACTGCGGGTCCGCGCTCTTCGTCAGCCAGTCGATGAGCTTGGCGGCGGCTGCGGGTGTCCCGGGGCGGTCGGAGAAGCCGAGGCCCCAGAGATACAGCACGGGCTTGCCGCCGTCGTTGAGGTAGCGCGGGCTCGCGGTGACCTTCAGCGTGTCGACGAGGTACTTCCAGTCGGCCTCGAGCCACTCCACGAGGTGCGCGTCGTCGACGCCCGAGACGTCGTACTCGAGCGCGAACACGCGCCCCTCCGCCTCGGCGCCCGCCTGGACGTTGCGCGTGATCTGATTGCGCGCCGCGAAGAAGCGCGGGTCCTGGACCTCCGAGAGGAAGCGCTGGAGAGACACGCCGTCGACGCCGGCCTGCTTCATCCATGCAAAGTGGCGTGCGACGGTCTTCGCGTTGTACGCCGAGTAGAGCCGCGCATTGGAACCGTCCGCATACGCGAGATCGGTCGCGAAGAGCTCGTCCGCGCCGAGCTCGGAGGTGTCGGGCCACAGGTCGACCGTGAGGTTGGCGGCGGTCGGCGTGTCGTTGCGAAACCAGTGCGTCCACCCGTTGACCGGCGAGCCGTCGCCGGGACCAAGGAACCAGCCCTGATATCCGAACAGCATCTTGTGCTCGAGCGTCATCGCGTCGACGACGGCCGGAGAAGCCAGCGCTCCGACTGTCTCATCCGCGGCGCCGTCGGTTGCCGCTCGGCCGTTTCCGCCTCCAGTGTCGCCCTGCGCACCGACGGCCGCAGCGTCGGGCCCGGCGTCTCCCTGAGAGGCCGGCGCGCATCCCACGCCGCCGATCGCGAGGACGAACAGGACGGTCGCCAAGCTGACGGCTGCGCTCCGGCTCGGCCGTAGGCGCGGCCTCATCCGGCGGCGCAGCCGCGAAGGATCGGAGGCCGTGCGCGGGCCAGGTCTCGGCGGGTCATCGACCGATCTACGGAGGCGCCGCGGGATCGGACGCCTCGACCTGTCAGGCCGAGACGAGCACCGTCACCTGGACCGCGCTCCGCCGCAGCAGGCGTGACAGCGGCGCCAGCCGATCAGCGTCCGCTGCCGGCGTCCGAGGCGTCGACCTACCCTGTGCAAGTCACGGCGTAGGAGTGCGTGTGGGCCGGGACCGTTGCTGTGCTCGCCGAGCTCGCGGTCACGGTGACGGACCCACCCCCCTTGAGCGTTGAGAGGTTCACGGCCGTCAGCGTCACCGTGTGCGTGTGGGAGAGGACGTCGCTTGTGTCGACCATCTGATCGGTGGTGGCGTCGAGCAAAGAGGCTGCGACCGTCACGGTGTGAACGTGGCTGTTCGTGTCGGTGTTCGCCGAGACGACCTGCTGATCGGTGCAGCCTCCCCCGCCACCTCCTCCATCGTTGCTGGCATTGGAGCTCGAGCACGCGGCGGTGAGGACGGCGCCGCCGACAGCCGCGCCGCTGATCAAGGTGAACGTCAGCGTGATGAATTCCTTGCGCGTGATCTCGTTCGACGCCATGGGATGCCTCCCTCCGGATGGAAGATTTTCAGTATTTCCCTTCCTCTGTGTCTGGCCAGGGCGCATGTCAACGGCCCAGGTGGCACTCGAACGACTTCGGAAAGGCCGCATTCTGGCGAGGGATTTGCGTTCCCGCTGCGCGCCCGTTGGAGCTTCGGATCTCTAGGATCTCGGACTGAGGACATACGTCGCCTCAGCCAGTGAGCGGGGGGCGGACTTCTATGACCTCGAAGGAGGCGGGTCGAGATACGTCGGGCCCGGGGCCTCGTAATCGATCTGCCGGGCGTCCTTGGCGACCTCGACGGCCGAGTCTTCCCCGCTCAACCTGAGCGCGGTGGCCCAATAGAAGATGCCGAGCGCGAAGACAATCACGACGCCGACGTCGACCCAGTTCGGCAGGATGTTTCGGCCGCCGCCGTAGCGCCCGAGCCACCCGAGCACGACGTGGCCGCCCAGCCAGGGTCCCAACCAGATGGCGTTTCCGATCGTGCGCCAGGCGCCGGTGCGCATTCGCCGGGCGCCGATCGCGAACAGCGCCAGACCGGCCAGCATGGCGAGCGCGAGCTTCCAGTTCGTCTCGAACCCGCCCCAGTACATGATGAGGTTGGCCGAGCAGAAGGCCGCGGGCAGCGCCAGCTTTGGCATCGGCACCCGGTACGACCGCTGCCGGCCGCCGTCGACCTTGTGCAGCGCCGCCAGCGCGATCGGAGCGAAGGCGTACATGATGGCCGTCGCGGCGGTCACGACGCTGACGAGGGCGTTCCAGCTCTTGAACGGCCCGAACGCCGCCAGGCCGACGAGCGCCGCGGTGAGGATGGAGACGACCGGGACGCCCTTCCGGGTCGTCGCCAGCGCGGTCGGCATCTCGGGCTCTTCGCCGAGGGCGTACGACAGTCGGGCCGTGGTCCCCAGGTAGACGACGCCCGTCCCCGCCGGCGAGATGACGGCGTCGATGAGGAGCACCTTGGCGAGCCACCCCGCTCCCAGCGCGAGCGCGAGCGTGTACCAGACGCCGTAGTCGGACGGATCGCCGCCGAGGGGCATCGACCAGCCCTTGACGAGGTGCGCGGGGTCGAGCGCGCCGATCATCACGACCTGCAACAGCGCATAGAGCACGGCGCCGATCGCCATGGCGGCGAGAATCGCGCGAGACAGATCTCGCTTGGGATCACGCGCCTCGCCGGCGAGATGGACCGCCTGTTCGAAGCCTTGCAGCCCGAACACGACGCCCCCGGTCAACGCCGCGAAGACGCCGTGAAAGCCGAACGGCATGAACCCGCCTCCGGCGTGGAAGTTCGACGGCTTGAACTGCAGAACGGCCACCACGCCGACCGCGAGGACAGGGACGGCCGTCTTCCAGATGACGACGATGACGTTGCTGTCGGAGAGGAACTTGGCGCCCGCCAGATTGATCGCGGTGAACAGCACCATCAGGACGATCGCGACACAAAGTCCGGTGCCGTTCAGGAGGCCGGCGTTCTCGCCGCCCTTGAAGATCATGTTGAAGTGCTGATTGACCCAGCCGACGCTGTTGACGTACGTGATCGCCGCCAGGACTTCGAGCGGCGCAATGAACACGGCCTGCAGCCACGACGCCCATCCCGCGGTGAACCCGGCGACCGAGCCGTGCGAGTAATACGGGAACCTCGCCGCGCCGCCGGCCACCGGATAGGTCGCGCCGAGCTCCGCGTACACCAGGGCGAGCAGCGACAGCATCCCCGCCGCGAGGATCCACGACAGGACCGACGCCGGGCCGGCCCGCTCCGCCGCGTTGAGCGCGCCCAGGAGCCAGCCCGAGCCGATGATCGATCCCAGCGAGACCATCATCAGCCCGTAGAAGCCGACCGACCGTTGCAGCCGGCCGGCGCGTGCGACGGGAGGCTCGGGCTCCTTTGTGCTCATCTGACGCTTCTACCCCGACCGCGCCGTGGCCCGCCCAGAGATCCGACGACGGGCGGCCCGCCGAGAGCTACCAGGGGAGCCGCCACCCGAAGTGCGCCCCGGCCCAGCCGAGGGCGATGAACCGCACGAGGCGCAGGACCAGCATGAGGGGCAGCAGCTGGAGCGGGCGTGGCGCCACGCCCGAGAGCAGCGTGGCGGTGACGGAGACGGGGGGGAAGCCGAGGAGGCCCGCCGTCACGACCGCGCCGGTCGCGTAGCGCTGCGTGTTGTCGACGGGGGAGCGGGAGCGGGAGCGGGCGCGCTCGCACTGGCGGTCGAACCAGCGCCAATGACGGCGAAGCTGCCTGCCGAAAAAATAGAGGCCCACCAGCGCGACGGACTGACCGCCGGCGGCGGCGAGGCCGATCGCCAGCGGTGACCAGCGGTGCTGGGCGCCGGCGAGCGCCGTGGCGGCCTCCGGGCTGGCGACCCAAAAGACCGTTCCGATGAAGGCGACCGCGGCGATGCTGGAGAGGGACATGAAGCTCGGGCGGCGGCCATTCTACATGGACCGCGCTCCCCTACAGCCGGAGTGTGCGCAGCCGGCGGAGGCGCACTACTGCGTGACGAATCTGATGCTGTCGATGCGCAGCTCGACGGTGCATGCGCCGCCGCCCGAGTCGACCTGCCACTGCAGCCCGACGCTCTGGCTCGGCGTCGCGATCGCGGAGGTCGAGGGATTGTTGAATGACGAGAACCGGACGGTGAAGGTGGTCGCGGTCGCGGTCGCGGCGGCGAGGGTGGCCGCCGGGTAACGTTCGCACGTCGTGGTCGTGGAGCTGCACGTTCCGCCCGTCGGGTTCGTGAGCGTGCTCGGGCGCTGATCTTGGGTCTGCAGCTGCACCTGCCAGGTGCAGCCCGTGAGGCTGCCCGCCGTCACCGACGCCGTGAACTGGACGGAGTTGAAAGCCCGCGCGTCGACGCAGGAGTCGAAGTTGACGCGGCCGCCGGCGTACCCCCCTGCCACCACCATCAAGTTCAGCTTCAGGTTCTGCGCGGTCGCGTCGACGGCCGCCGCCGCCGTCGATGGCGTGCCCGCGTACGAGCTCAAGCCGCCGTCGAGGCCGTCCGCGTCGCACCATTTGGCGGCCGTGCTGTTCCACTCGGCCGCCGAGAAATCGGCGACCTGCCCGTCAGCCAACTTCAGGGAGCCAGCGCTCGTGCAGTCGAGCCTGCCCCCGAGCGGACAGGAATTCCCGCCAGCGCCGCCCCTGCCGCCGGTCCCCCTGTTCCCCGCGGCGCCGGTTGCGCCCCCGCCCCCGCCACGGCCGACCGTTCCGCCGGTCCCACCGCGTCCCGTGGTCCCCGCCGAGCCGCCGCGCCCTCCCGAGCCGGGGGTGCCGCCGCTCCCCGTGCTCCCCCCGGAATTTCCCCCCGCGCCGCTCACGAGGCTCCCCCCGGTGCCGCTCACGAGGCTCCCCCCGGTGCCGCTCACGAGGCTCCCCCCGGTGCCGCTCACGAGGTCTCCCCCTGCGCCGCTGAGGACGGGACCGTCCTGCCCTGTCCCGAGCTCGCCGCGCAAGAACTCGTCCGGTCCCTGGCAACCGCTGAAGACGAGTCCCAGCCAGGCGCCCGCGACGAGGGCGGAAGCCACTGATGGCAGCGAGCGGGCATGTCGGGCGCGAAGCATGGACAACGGTTCCAATGGCTATTCCCTCATCCGGTCAAAGGGATCACCCGAGAGAGCTGGAGCACCGTTTCCGAAACAGCCCAATGCACCGGCGAGACCGGAATTCCGATAGCGCTTCCGGTCGGCTCCGCAATCATTTCCGCCAACATCTCAACTGATCTCGGGCTCCTCCGCCGCGGAAGGGCGATCGTCGTTAGCGTTTTCACCGCCACAAATGAGATGAAGGGCGTCGGGTGCAGCTGGCAAGATGCTTCGGGGGCCAGAGCCTGCAGCGACCGCGACTTCGTCCGATGGCACGCAGACTTCTACTTCTCGCCTCTTTCGTTCTGGTCGCGTCGCCCGCCTGCGATGGCGGTCAGGGCGGAAGCGTCTGCGGCGCAGCGGAGCTCACCGTCAGCAAGAACGAGGTGAGCGCGCAGATCCCGACCGTCGGCGTCGTCGAGTGGTCCGTGGCGGGGGCCGCGCCTTCCAGCGCCAAGATCGTCTTCCAGCTGAAGGACGCCGCGCGCTCACTCCTGAACCAGGGCGGCGAGGCCCCGGTCGACCTCGGCAAACGCAACTATCGAACCCTGCTGCTCGGCCTCAAGCAGCAGAGCGACTACACCTTCCACATCGAGGCGACGCGCGACGGTGCCACCTGCGCCAGCGCCGAGTATGCCCTCCCCACGACGGGCAGCTTCGCCGCTGCGCGACCCGTCACCGTCGAGGTGGCTCAACCCGACCAACGAGAGCCGGGGTTCATCGTCACGAGCTCGGGAACCAGCGTGCCGGACAGCGCCTTCATCATCGACGCCGACGGGGAGATCGTCTGGTTCGCCGATGGCCCGCTCAACACCACGCGCGCGCAGATGGACTACGAGGGGGACAACATGTGGATGGTCGCCCTCAACCTCGACAACGACGGCGGGGAGATGCGCTACGTGTCGATGGACGGGGCGCAAGCGCAGCAGAACGTCGTCGGCCTCGAAAACGCGCACCATGACTTCACCGTGATGCCCGGGGGCAAGGTCGCGGCGATGGTCTGGAGCGTTCCGGGGGTCGATCCTCCCAGCGACCTCGTGATTCGCTCGCCGGACGGCACGGTCACCAGCCCCTTTTCGATCGGCAGCAACCTGTACCTCTCTGACACCTATCACGCGAACGCGATCCACTACCTCCCGTTCGACGACAGCTTCACGATCGCGGATCGCAATCCGAACGTGTTCGTGAAGGTGAGCGCGACCGGAACCCTGCAGTGGCAGCTTGGCGGGGTGTGCGACCAGGCGCCCGCCGGCAACCTCTGCTTTCCGCAGGATTGGCAGGTCGTTCACGGGCACCACCTGCTCGAAGACGGGACCTTCCTGGCGTTCAACAACACCTACACGACGATCTCCAACGTCTTCGAGTTCCAGCTGAACGCGGGCCCGACCTCGTTCGCGGCCACGGTGGTGGAGGACTACGCGGGCGGAGGCGCCAGCACCACCATGGGAGACGTGCAGCGCTTGCCGGGGGGCAACACCCTCGTCACCTACTCGACCGATGGAACGATCGTCGAGCTCGACTCGAGCTGGAACGAGGTGCAGACCTTCTCCGGGCGCTTCGGCTATTCGAACTGGCGACCGACGCTCTACGGCCCGCCATTGCGGCTGTGAGCTCTCTCTTCATCCACCCGGACACGTTCGAGTTGAGATAACGTCGCAGTCCGTGAGCGCCAACGCCTCGGGCACCGATGGGCACGCGCCGCGCGAGCACCACCCGCGCTGGAAGGTGTCGCTCGCGCCCAAGCCGCACGAGGGCAAGAGCTATCAGGATCTGCGCGCGCAGATGAAGACCGGTGACCTGCTCCTCTTCCGCGGGAACCGCCTGCTGTCGGGCGTGATCGAGCGGCTCTCCGACTCCCCCTACTCGCACGTGGCGATCGTGGCGCGCTGGCACGACCGCGTCGTCGCCTTCCAGGCCGACCTGCGCGGCGTCGAGGTGCTCCCGGCGAGCACCATGGTCTGCAAGTACAGCGGCAAGGTGGACTGGTGGGCGCTCAAGCCGGAGCTGCGCGCTGGGACATTCAGAGAGGACGCGCTCTTCAACAGCGCGCTCACGCTGCTCGGAATCAAGTACGGGTACTGGAGGCTCTTCGAGCTCGGCGTCCGGATCATGCTCGGCCGGACCCTCAACCCGAAGGACGCGCACGCCACCCCGGACAGCCTGTTCTGCTCCGAGTTCGTCTCTCGCTGCTACCGCAGCGCCTCGGGCGACGTCCTCGACGTCAACATGTCGGCCAACGACGCCTCCACCAGCCCCTCGGACTTCGCGACCTCCGGCTTCTTCGAGAAGCGCTACCAGCTGTTCGACGGCAGCAACGGCCAGGCTTGCGACGGCTTGCTCGAGGGGCCGGCGGTCCGCCGAAAACGGCGGCGGGCATTGGTCTGGGATGGGACCAGGCGCCTCCCGCTACCGCCCGCGCCCTGACTCAGCGGGGATGAGCCCGGTGCGCCTGTTCGAGGCGCTCGGTGACGCTCATGATCTCCGCCAGCGAGGCCTCCAGCGCGACGATCTCGTCCACGCCGAGCTCGATCTCCCTCTCGAGCGCGCTGTTTCGGGCCTTGATGACGGCGATCCGAGCTTCCAAATCAGCCTGTCGCGCCTTGGCCTCGTCGATGATGTCCGTGACCTTCGTGTCCACCGATTCGAGGGTGGTCGTGATCACCGTCGCGACGAGATCGGGGTCGCGCTCTGCCTGCAGCGAGCGCATGAGCTCAATCGCGCGATCGATTCCGTACGGCTTGCTCGAAGGAGGCATCCTCGGGGCTGTTCATTGTAACTGAACCTCTCCGCCGCAGGGGAGCTCGATGGGGTCGGGCGTCCCGCTGCTTCCGATCTGGACCACGTGCGGGCCGCAGCGAAGATGCAGAGGGTCGTTGCCCCCATCAACCTTGAAGCGGTGGCCATCCACGAAGATCCGATGCCCGGAGGCGCGCGAAGGAAGCAGCACCGTCCCCCACTGCGCTTCGTACTGCGCTTCGTCCGAGTCCTTCTGGCGCGTCGCCTCGGGTGGCTTCTCCGCCGTCCCATCTGGCGGCACCGACGCGTCCCTGTGGTCCGCATCGACGGACGGAGCCGCGTCGACCGAGAGCGCGGGCTGAGGAGAAGCGCCCGGTGCCGGCTTCGCGCCGGGCAGCGAGCTTCTCGCCACGGCAAGAACCACGAGCGCCCCCGTGGCGAGGAGCGCTGCGCCGGCCAGCAGCCGATTCGTCGGCCGGCTCGAAGGCGCCTCGGAAGGCTCGGGGCCCGCGGTGGCGCCTGCCGGCGGCTCACCCGCAGAAACGGCAGCGGGCTCCGAAGGCTTTGCGAGCTCTGCCGGCTCCTCCGCGCCGGGCGGTGTCGCGGTCCCCGGTCCACGGCGGGCGAGGATCCGCACCTGTTTCCCGGCCTCCGAGGTGGGGTCGAGCCTCAACGCCTCGTAGAACCATTTCTTGGCGGTTGCGTCGTCACCCGCCCACATCGACATTTGCCCGATGACGTACGAGCCGAAGGCGAACATCGGGTCGCGTCTCTTCGCTCTCTCCGCGATCTCGAGCAACGTGCGTTGCTCGGATTCGCTGGGGATCTCGCGATAGCTGCGCGCCCTCGCCCAGGTCGCGTAGAGCAAGTACTCGAGAGAGTCCGGTTGCAGCTCGGAGGCGCGACGCAGCTCGATCGCCGCCGACGCCGTCTTCGCCTCGCGCAGCAGCGCCATCCCCTTCTGGAAGGCCTGCTCGGCGGCCATGCGCGTCGCGTGCGTGGCGGCGCCGGCGGTGCGCCCCTCCTCCCGACCTGGGGCCGCGCGGGGACCGGCGACCACCACGAGCTCCTCCGGGCGGGCGGCGACGACCTCCGCGACCACCGACGTGTCGGGGGCCTCTCGCAGCGACGCCAGAACGACCGGGTTGATCTCCAGGGAAAATGAGCGCGGAGGCTTGGCGGCCATGGGCGATGGCACGAAGGTCCATTGCGAATCGCCGCGCTGAAGCGACCGGGCGATGATCCCGCAAACCTGTTCGGCCAGCCCCCGTTCGACCTGCTCGGGCGTCAGGACGCCGAGACCGACCGCGATCTCACCGAAGCGCAACTGGCTGTTCCCCGCCGCTGCCCGGGTCATCTCGTCGATCACTTGCACGAACTGCTCGTTGCTGATCACACCCTGGCGCGTCAGCAGGCGGCCGAAGGTCTCCCCCGGCGCCTCGTCTTCCGCGAAAAGCGGCTTGCCGTAATCGAAGTAGATCTGCGTGCGAAGGCCCTCGGACCTCACGTCGAGGACACCGGTCCTGCGGTCGGCGACGAGCCCGAGCACCGCCTTGATCAGCGAGAGCGCGCTGCCCGCAGAGGAGGCCATCCCACCGGTGAGCGTAACGTATCCCGTCGGAAAACGGGTGGCGCTGGCGCGGGCGACTCCCCCGGAGGCTTTTCAGCCGCGCGTCATCTCGATGGCCGCCGCCGGACCCACCGTGGTGTTGCGGAGCGCCGCGCGCACCGGGGCGTCGCTGACCAGCCGCAGGCCGTCGGTGCCCAGCACGGTCGCCAGCACCAGCTTCATCTCGTAGACGGCGAACGCGGCGCCCAGGCAGCGGCGCGAGCCGCCCCCGAAGGGGAGGTACTCGAACGCGCTGTATTCGCGTTCGAGGAAGCGCTCGGGCCGAAACTGTTCAGGATCCGGATAGAGCTCGGGGCGCCGGTGAACATTGACGATCCCGATCCCCACCGAAACCCCCGCAGGCAGGGCGTACCCCTCGAGCGTCAGGCCCTGGCGCAGCGTGCGACCGACCAGGGGAGCGACCGGGTTGAGGCGCAGCGTCTCCGAGCAGACCGCGTCCAGATAGGGCAGCCGCGTGACCGCCTCGGGGTCGTCTGCCGCGGCATTGCCCGCCAGCTCCTCCAGCAAGCGCGCCTTCACGCGCGGGTCCCGGTGGATGTGGTAGAGCGCCCAGGTCAGCGCGCTGGCGGTCGTCTCGTGCCCGGCGCCGATCAGAGACATCATCTGTTCGAGCAGCTCATCGTCGTCGAAGACGCTCCCGTCTTCCTTGCGCGAGGCGATCATGAGGCTGAGGATGTCCTCGCCGACGTCAGACCGGGCGCGCCGCGCCGCCAGCTCTTTGTTGAAGAGCGCCGTGGTCACCGCCTTCTGCCGGCCGAACCGCGCCCAGGCGCTCCACCCCAGCATCGGCCGGCGCAGAGCCGGAAAGAACATGAACGATGGCTTCAGCGCCGCGATCGCCGACAGCACGGCGGCCTTGAAGGCGGCCCGGCTCGTCGGGGTCGCCGAGACCCAGCACGGCCTGGAGGATCACCTCGAGCGAGATGGCTTGCATCGTTTCCTGAATCGGGAACGGCCGCTCCTTCGGCCACTGACCGATGTGCGCCTCGGCGACGCGGGTGATGATCCGGCCGTAGGTGCGCAGGCGCGCCCCGTGAAACTGCGGGTTCTGCATCTTTCGCATGGCCCGATGGCGTTCGCCGCTGAGGAGAATGAGGTTGTTCCGCCCTATCACCGGACCGAGAAGATCGGCCCCCAGGGCCTCGTAGATCTCGGGATCGGCCGACAGCAGTGTCTTGATCCCCTCCGGAGCTCCGGTGATCACCACCTTGCCGAGGAAGGTCGGCCAGGTGTACGGGTCGCCAAATCTTTCAGCCGCGTGCAGCAGGCTCCCGAACGGATCACGCAAGTACCGCGCGGTCGCGAGGACGGTGTTGCGCGGGCCAGGGGGAAGCCGGTTCACCGGGGGCCAATATACCCGCTGGGCAAGACTTTCACGGACAGCTCTGGGCCAACCCGGCGTAAACCTTCCCGAGCGCGTTCGGCGAGCCGTCGCTGTTCATGAGCACGGCGTTGGGGATGGGGGAGGCGCTGAACCAGGAGTAGCGGAAGACTTGCGGGTTGCCTTCCAGGTAGGGGACGGCGGCGCGCATGAAGGTCTCCTGCTCGGCGGCGCTGGCGGTGCCGTCGCAGGAGAACTCCGTCAACCAGATCGGCTTGCCGAACTGCTCGAATCCTTCCAGGCTCCCGCCCGGCTCGAGGTAGTCCTTCAACGACGGCAGGTCGCAGTTGTACCAATGCACCGCAACGTAATCGATCTGGCAGTTGGTGCAGGCGGCAAAGAAGTCTTTCAGGTATTGATAGGGATCGGTGCCGTTGCAGCTGGCGGCCGGGCCGCAGAAGTTCATGGCCGGGGAGACGATCGCGGCGCCGGCGGCGCGCGCATTGGCCTGCAGCGCCGGCCAGGCCGCGGCCGCCGCCTGCGGCGTCAGGTTCGATTGGGCGTGAAAGTTCGGCTCGTTGAAGCCGAGCACGAACTTCGAGCCGGCGGGGATGGCTCCGTTGACGGTGGAGCTTCCCCAGATCATCGGAACGAACTGGATGCCGGTGTTGCTGCCGCCGCCGGTGAGGCTCCAGTCGTACCACCAGGTGATCGCCGGGGAAAAGGCCGCGCCGGGCGCGGTGTTGGTCGCGATGCCGCGCTTGCAAGGCGTCATCACCACGCCACCGGTGCCACCGGCTGCGGACATCCCGCCCGTACCGCCGCGACCCGCGCTTCCGGACCCGCCGTCGAGCGTTCCGCCTGCACCCGCGTCACCGGCGGCCCCGGATGTTCCGCCGCCTGGCGACGTCGCCTGGTCACTGTTGCAGCCGACGGCGGCCAGCCATACCAACAAGCCCAGGATCGCCAACGCCTTGCATTTGTGCATGTCGGCCCCGCGCCCTCTCCAGAGTAACACGCGTGCGGCTGGCCCTTCCCTTGAACGGCTGCGAACGGGGAACGGCTGCGAGAGGGCGGCTTCGCTCAGGGCGCGAAATAGGTTCCGCCCGATGCCGAGCAGAGCCTCTGGATGTCGCTCGGCGTGGCCCCGACGTCCGCGTCGGCACCGGACGCGGAGTACCAGAAGGTCTCCTTGAACCCGCCGCTGGTGATCTGGCAACCGCCAAGCGTGTCCACCCGTGAGCAGGACGCATTCACGACCGTCGGGCTCCCCCCGTCGGCCGTGGACGTCGACGCGGTGCAGCCCTGCTGCAATTGCACACGCGCGCTGGCCTCGACCTCCTCGCACGCCTCGAGGAGTCCGAAGCTCTCGACGTTTTCCGACCGCGTGCAGGAGATGAGACCAGTGTACGGGCTGCCCCCTCCGCACGCGGCTCCCGACGTCGTCAACGCGGCGGCGAGACACAGGACTCCGAGCGTCCGTCCGGGGAGCAGCACGCACCGACGATACAGAATCGGACCTTGGTCTGCGAGCCCCGGAACGCCCGATCGTTCAGTGAACATGCGACCGCGGCCCGCCCGAAGGGCGAGCCGCGGCCCGATACCGTGACCTTGTGTCGGTCAGACGTTGCTCAGAACCCGAACCCGACCGAGCCGCCGACGCCCCAGGTGTTCAGGGTGCCGGAACCGTTGGTCCCCTCGAGCAGGTTGTTGTAGTAGGTCGGCGAGTAGGTGCCGCGCACGTCCAACAGCAGGGCCTTGTACCCGTAGGTGAATCCCGCCCCCAAGGGGACCGTCAGCACGTTGTCGTTCGTGGCGCTGAAGTCCGACAAGGCCTGGGTGTTCGAGTTGTAGTTGCTGATGTGGTACTGCGCCCACCCGACGCCGGCGATGGCGTACGGCTCGAAGAGCGAGTTGCCCTTGGTGATGGGGGCATTGAGGCGCAGGTTCCCCTCGACGCCGTTGGAGATCAGCGTCGGGTTGTTGGCTGTCGCGCCCAGCGACTGGAAGCCGCGCGCCGAGCCGACGTACGCGCCCTCGACACCGATGATCGACCGCGTCCCGGCGATGAACCTGAGCCCCCAGGCGCCGCCGGCGTTGGTCCGATCTCTCATGCTGCTGTTGGAGAAGTCCTCGTAACCGCCGCCGGCCATGAAGCCGAGGCCGAACCTCGAGGGCGGCTCGTACTTGGATGGCGCGGATGCAGGCGGCGTTTCCATCGGCACCGGCACCGGCGCCGGCTCGACCACCGCGGGCGGCACCACGGCGACCACGGGCGGAGGCGCCTCTGGCGCTGCGGCCGGCTCGGCCGCAGGCGCCGCGGGTGCTTCGGCCTCTGCCGTCGTCGCGGACGGCTTGCACGCCAGGAAGGTCACCGTACGGCCGTTCGCGGGCAGCTGATCCGCGACGTCCTCGCCCCGCCCAACCGTCGTAACCTGGCTGGCGTCGACCCCCTGGCTGACGAGGTAGGTCTTGACCGCGTCGGCCCGCTTCTCGCTCAGCACGAGGTTCGCTTCGCTGTTACCCGTGGTGTCGGCGTAGCCGTGAAGGTGAAGCGTGCGTTTGCTGTCGGCCTTCATCCAGGTCGCGACGCCATTGAGCGCACCCTGTCCGTTCGTGTCGAGCACGGTCGATCCCGTCGAGAAGCTCACGGTGACTCCCGCGTCACGGCATTCGGGCTTTGCCTCCCCCTGATTCGCGATGTCGTTCCCCGACATCGGCTGATCTTCCGCCCACGCCGAGCCGGCCCCATACAGCAAGCCCAGCGACCCCACAAACCACCCCAGTGACCTCATCCGCATGATTGGTCCCCCTTTGGAACTAACGTGTGGTCGCTTGGGGAGATCTGGGATCGAATAAGGAACCTCCCTACCCTCTCGCGGGCACGTTGCGCCGAGCAGTCTCAATCCATTGCGGGCGCGAGATTCATGACAACCGTTGGCTGGGGGGCCCAGCGGGAAGGGTGCGTAGCAGGGCGGTCATTCTGTCGTGTTGGCTTGCGACGTTCATGTCCGTTCATCCTGCCGTTGCTGCTGTTGCCGCTCCCGTCGCCGGTGACCCGGAGGTCCCGGAGGACGCCAACGCCAACGTCGATCCCGACGCCACGCGCCCCGAGCATCCTTACCTCAGGCTCCTCCTCGGGGAGTTCGCGTTCCTCGGGCTCCAGGCCGCGTGGTACTGGGGGCACCAGGCGCCTTCCGAGTCGGAGATCCCCTTCACCTACTCGACGTGGCAAACGAAGCTGTTCTCCGATCGTTACTTCACGTTTGACCACGATCGTTTCAATACGAACGCCATTGGCCATCCGCTCGCTGGAACCATCTACTATCAGATCGCGCGCGGCAACGGGTTCGGGGTCGGCGCGTCGTTCTTGACGACCGTCGCGGCCTCCACCCTCTGGAAGTACGCCGGCGAGCCCAATCAAAAGCTCTCAATCAACGATCTCATCGTGACGCCCGCGGCCGGCTGGGTGATCGGCGAGGCCACCTATCGCCTCGGCCGCCTGTTTGCGGACGGAGAGCCCAACTTCGCGAACTGTCTCGGCGCCGCCCTCTTCTCACCGGTGGCGGCGCTCAACGACGCCCCCGTCTGCCACGGCAAGCGGCGCGGCGACGCGTTCGACGCGCGAGGGTTCTCGAGGCGAATCTGGCATCGCGTCTTTCTCGAGATCGGCGGCGCGCGGACCTCCTTCGACGAAGACCCCCACGAAGAGCGCGACGAGACCATCTTTGGATTGGCCGCTCGGATCACCAGCCACCCGCTCTATCGGCAGCCGGGCTCCGGCACTGCCACGGCGCTGCCGGGACAGTGGACTGACCTCGCTGCGCGCTGGTTCCTGGACGGCAGATCGATCACCGGCGCGTTCGTCCACGCCGACTCGCTCGTCTTCGGGCGCTACTCCCGCTCCTATGGTGACGTCATCGGGCCGTCGGGTGAGCCAGATGGTCACGGACTCCTCCTCGGCATGGGCAGCTCGTTCGACTACGACGCGCGGAGCCTCCCCAGCCTGTGGGACCGGACCCTCACCGTCGGCCTGCTCGGTCCCGTGGTGGAATTCGCGGCCCGACGCGGCCGCTTCGCGCTGCGCGCCACGCTGGCCGCCAGCTACGGATTTGCCCAGGTCACCTCCTTGGCCTGGGCGGTGGCGGCTCCCGCGTTCGCGAACGTGACCGTCAAGACCGAGTTGATGAACCAGGGGTACTACTACGCGCAGGGTCTGCTCACGCTCGCCGCGCTCGAAGCGGAGCTGGGCGACGTGCGCCTCACGCTCGACGGCCGCGGCCAGGCCCTCTGGTCCATCAACTTCCGCGACGACTTGCAGAGCGGGATCCAGAACAACTTCTCTCTTCACGACACGCGCCTTTTCCTCTCCGCGGTGGCGTCGTGGCAGCCCTTCGGCGGACCGGTCCGGCTCGCCGCCGAGTTCGACGACGTCGTGCGGGACAGCCGCCTTCCGGGCTATCACGTCAGGTCGGACGAACGCAGGGTGCTCGGCTCGATCCTCCTGGTCTTCTAGCTGGTCTTCTAGAATTCGAAGCCGATCATCGCGCCCGCGTCCCAGTTGGTGAGACCGGCCGCCCCTTGGTTGCCGAGGATCGTCTGCCGGAAGGTCGGGCGGAGCGTGGAGCGCAGGTCGACCAGCACGCCTTTGTAGCCGACCATGAAGCCGAGGCCGAGCGGCACCGCCACCGTGTCGTCGCCGCCCGTCGTGACGCTCGCGCTGTACGTGTTGACGTAGGTGACCCGGTAGGAGTTCCAGCCGACGCCGGCGACGGCGTACGGCTCGAGCAGCGTGCCGCCGTGGTAGAGCGGCAGCTGCGCCCGCAGCGCCGCCTCCACCCCGTTGCGCACCAGCTTGCTGTTGCCCGACACCCCGAGCGCCTTGATCGGGTTCGCGCCGCCGATGTACGACACTTCGAAACCGATCCAGGTGCGCGTGGCCACCAAGGCCCGAACATCCCAGGAGCCGCCCACGGTCGTTTCGTTGCGGGTGGTTCCCTCGGTGAAGTCGGTGACCCCGCCCCCGGCCATGATCGCCAGGCCGATCTTGCTGTCGGGAGTCCCCGGCGCCGCCCGTTTCTGCCCGGTGTCCGATTCACCGCCGGCATCGGCCGTCGCGGCCGTGGCCGACGTCCCACCGCCAACGACGATGGCGATCGCGGTCGCCATCAAGGTCATCCGATCCTTCAGCTTCATGATCCCTTGGTGCCCGCTGTCGAATCTGCGGGCACCGGTCGCGATGCCGTAGGCCTGGAGCTTCGAATCAGATGAAGGCGCGCAAACCGCCGGCGAGGTGCGTGCTCGGCTGCGCGATGCCACCCCGTCTTCGCGCCTCTCGGGAGTGAACGCCGCAGGAAATCGCAGGCAGACGGGTGGCGCGGGGTTTGCTCCAATCGCCGTCACTCGAAAGGAGACTGTTCCATGTTCCCCGATCCGTCCGGCGCGACGACGCCGGTCGCCCCCATCGCATCCAAGGCGCAAGAGCAGGAGAAGGACAACGACGACGTCGACGGAGGGATGCCGCCCTCCCGATCCGGCACCGAGGGTGGGCCGGTCAAGTCACCGGAGCCGCACTGGGACTCCGTGATCGGCGCAGCCACCGACTAACGATTGGCCGCGCGAGAGCGAACATCGCGCCTCGCTGTCGCGCCATACTGGGGCGATGACGATGAAGCCCCGCGAAGTGCTCGACCGAGGCGTGGCGGAACTGGCAGACGTCCTTGGGCCTGCCGGCTTCGTGTTCAGCGCGGTCGACGACGACGATGACGGCAGCGGGGGCGGGTCGGCGATCGGCGAGTTTCGACGCGGCGACCGGCGCCTGGAGCTCCACGTTCGTCGCTCGCTCGGCCTCGTCAGGTACCACTTCGGGGAGGAGTCACTGTCCCACGAAGACCTCGTTCGAGGAGTCCGGGCGCTCGAACGAATCTCGGCTGAGGCCGAATATCCAGGCTTCTCCGACGATCCGGCCGCCGGGTTTCGTCACCTGCGCGTCGATCTCGATCGGTTCGGCGACATCTTCCTCACCGGCGGCGCGAAGGCCTTCCGGGCCCTGAAGAAATGGCTGGAGAAGCACCCGAAGAAGAGCGGCCTCGCGGGTCTCGGGCCGTGAGGCTCGGGCCTGATTTCGGGCGATTTCGCGCCGAGCTTCGGGCCTGTCTGTCGCGGCGCCAAAACGCGGGCATTGGACGTTGAATTTTCAGCCGCCGGCTGAAGGTTTGGCCTTCCATCACCCATGTTAGATGATGCGCCCCCTCAAGCTCTCTAGGTCTGCAGTGACGGTTCTCGGTCTCGCGGTCGCGCTCGGCGGCGTCGGCTGCACTTCCAGCGACGGCGGAGGCGGCGGCACCGGCGGCTCGCCTGGGACGGGGGGCCAAGGCACCGGCACTGGCGGATCGGGAACGGGTGGTACGCCCGCCACGGGCGGCGTGCCCGGCACGGGCGGTACAGCCACCGGCGGCATCATTGGCACCGGCGGCACCGCGACCGGCGGCATCACCGGCACGGGGGGTACAGCCACCGGCGGCCTCACCGGCACCGGCGGCACGGCCACCGGCGGCCTCACCGGCACCGCGGGCACCGGCGGCGCGGCTGGCGGGGGCGGTCACGCGGGTGGCGGAGCGAAGGGCACTGGAGGCGCCGCGGGGACCTCTGGCGGCACCTTGGCGCTGACCAGCCCGGATCAGGCGGAGGGCGCCAAGTTCGGATCGATGTATACCTGCGCCGCGAACAACGGAACCTTCGGCTCTGGCGTGAACCCCGAGCTCGATTGGACCGGGGTCCCGGCAGGCACCATGTCCTTCGCAATCACCTTCATCGACACCAAGATTGGTGCAGACATGGCGATGGGGCAGCATTGGGCCATTTGGGATATCCCGGCCACCGTGACCGAGTTCCCCAAGGGCACGACCACGTTGACCGGCGCTCTTGCGGGGGCCATGCAATCGAACAAGTATCTGGCACCCTGCCCCAGCGGAAATGACACCTACGAGTACACGCTCTACGCGCTGTCATCGCCCACGCTGAGCGTCACCGGGGCCTCGGGGAGCGGCACTTCCAACTCTGCGGGGGTTGCGAAGGTGCTCGCGGCGCTGAAGCTGGTCACGCCACTCGGAACGGCGACGCTGCACGGGACCTCCGGTCCCATGGGCAAGTAGTCAGCGCCGCACAACCCCGCAGAGAAGCTCTCTCTGTGTTCCGCGTCGAGCTCCAGTCACGAGCTCGACGCGGCTTCGCGCGTGGCCTGCTGCGGCCTAGGTGCAGCTGATCTGATACGTGTGGGTGTGGCCGCTGTCGCTGGTCGACTCGATCTTCACCGTCCCACCGCCGCGCAGGGTGGCGAGGTCGGCCGGCGCCAGCATGATCATGTGCGTGTGCGCCGGGGAACCGGCGCTGCTCGTGGTCAGCGTCTGCGTGGTCGTGGCGTTGAGCGTGGCCGCGTTGACCGTCACGGTGTGAGTGTGAAGAGTCGAGTCCGAATTCGTGACTTTGATCTGCGTCTCGGGGAGCGGGTTCGTGCAGGACGACCCGCTGCTTCCACCGCCACCACTGGTGCCGCCGGGTCCGCCCGCGCCGCCGCCGCCGGACGCTCCGGCCTTCCCGCCGGTTCCGCCGGTGTGCCCCGCGCCGCCGGTCGTTCCCGCGCTCCCGTTTCCACCTTTGCCCCCGGCGCCGCCGGTCCCGCTCCCACCCGTGCCGGTCGTTCCACCCGTGCCTGTTCCACCGGTGCCCGTCGTTCCACCGGTGCCCGTCGTTCCACCGGTGCCCGTTCCGCCGGTGCCGATCGTCCCACCGGAGCCCGTGCCGCCGGTGCCGTTACCGCCCGTGCCCGTTCCGCCGGTGCCCGTTCCGCCGGTGCCCGTTCCGCCCGTGCCCGCTCCCCCGGTCCCCGTTCCTCCGCTTCCGCCGGTGCCGGTGCCGTCGCTCGACGTGCAGTTCGCCTCGAGGGCGGCCGCACCGACCAAGGTCACCGTCAAGACGAAGAACTCTTTGCGGCTGAGCAACTTCCGGTCTGTCGACTTGGGGTCCATCGAAACCTCCGAGGCTGGGGGTGAGGTCTCGGACGATACCCAGGTCCCCCGATCCAAGAAAGGCTAGGCGCGGCACCCAAATACGTGGACTTTCCCTGCGTAATTGCTATCAGCCGTCCATCACGATGAAGCACTCGGCGCCTCCACCCGCATCTGACGGCGGGTTCGCCGCGCTCGGCCTCTCCCCCACCCTCTGCCAGGTGGTGGCCGAGCTGGGCTTCGCCGCACCGACGCCCGTCCAGGCGCGCGCCATCCCTCTCCTGCTGGCTGGCCGCGATCTGATCGGACAGTCGACCACCGGCAGCGGGAAGACGGCGGCCTTCGCCCTGGCGATCTTGCAAAAGCTGAAGCGGGGCAAACGCCACCCGCAAGCCCTGGTTCTCTGCCCGACGCGCGAGCTCTGCACGCAGGTGGCGCGCGACTTCCGCAAGCTCGGTCGGCGCGAGGCGGACCTGCAAGTTTTGATCGTCTCGGGCGGGCAACCGATGAAGCCACAGCTGGCGGCGTTGCAGCTGGGCGTCCACGTGGTCGTCGGGACGCCGGGCCGGGCGCTCGATCACATCGTGCGCGGCTCGCTGGATCTGAGCAGGGTCGCCACCGTCGTCGTCGACGAGGCCGACCGCATGCTGGACATGGGCTTCGGCGAGGAGATGGAGAAGATCCTGAGCGGCGCACCGAAGCCGCGGCAGACCGTCTTCTTCTCGGCCACCTATCCGCGATCGATCGACGCGATGACCAAGGCGCATCAACAGAATCCCGAGCGACTGACCGTCGGCGAATCGGACGGGCCCCAGAATCTGTTGCGCCAGCTCGCCTACGTCGTGGACGACCAGAAGGACCATGGCCGCCTCGACACGCTCCTGGCGCTCCTGCGGGCGACCCCGCCCGAATCGGCCATCATCTTCTGTAATTTCAAGGCGACCGTCGCCCGCGTCGAGGAGGCGCTCGCCGCGGCGGGGGTCAGCAGCGCCAGCTTGCACGGGGGCCTCGAACAGAAAGAGCGCGACTTCGTGATGGCGAAGTTTCGCAACCACAGCATTCGCGTCCTGGTGGCGACGGACGTCGCCGCGCGCGGCCTCGACATCGAGGGGCTGGATCTGGTGGTGAACTTCGAGCTCCCCTTTCAGCCGGAGATCTACGTCCATCGCATCGGACGCACGGGCCGCGCCGGCAAGCCGGGAACGGCGGTGTCGCTGGTCGGGTCCCAGGATCGCGCAAAGGTGAAGGCGATCGAGGCGGCGATCGGAGCGCCGCTGGAACGTCAGGGAACGCCCTCGGCGGGCTCGAAGGCGGCGAAGGTCGACGACGTCCCTGCGTCGTCGCCGGCCCTGCACGCCGGCGCGACGATGGAGACGCTCTACATCTCCGGCGGTCGCAAGGACAAGCTGCGCCCGGGCGACATCCTGGGCGCGCTGACGGGCGAGGCGGGAGGATTCGAGGGGAGCGACGTGGGCAAGATCGAGATTCACGACCGCTTCTCCTACGTGGCGATCGCCAAGGGGAGCGCGAACCGCGCGATCCAGCAACTCGGCGCCGGCCGCATCAAGGGCAAGAAGTTCAAGGTGGGGCTGGCGCGCTAGCCACATGACCCACAACGACGTCCTGCGAAGCCTCCGCTATCTGCTCAACGTCAGCGATGCGGGGCTGGCCGACATCTTCCGGCTCGGTCAGCGCGAGATCAGCAGAGACGAGATCGTCGCTTTCCTGAAGAAGGAAGACGAGGACGGCTACCAGCCGTGCAGCGACAAGGCGATGGCGCACTTCCTCAACGGCCTCGTCACCTACAAGCGCGGCAAGGACGACAGCCGGCCGCCCCAGCCCCTCGAGCTTCCGGTCACCAACAACACGGTGCTGAAGAAGATCCGGGTGGCGTTCGAGCTCAAGGACGACGAGCTCATCGCGCTCCTGGGGAGAGTGGGCCTCGAGGTGTCGAAGGGGGAGCTGAGCGCCCTCTTCCGCCGGCCGGACCACCGGAACTATCGCGAGTGCGGGGACCAGCTCCTCAGACATCTGCTGAGGGGCCTCACCAACTGAGTTCGGGACCCTCGAAGGGTCCCGCGCCCCCCGCGATGAGCTCGAGCCGGCAAAGCCGTCTCTCCCTCACGCGATGAGTTCGGGACCCTCGAAGGGTCCCGCGCCCCCCGCGATGAGCTCGAGCCGGCAAAGCCGTCTCTCCCTCACGCGATCACGGCCCTCAGGACGACGGAAAAAGAAAGCGGTTCACCTCGGCCAGCACGGGCGGCGGGATCTCGTGGCCGCCGTCGAACGGTCGCCAGGTCACGGAGAAGCCGTGTTTCTCCAGCAACTCCCTGGCGCGTTCGCCGTTCGAGAAGGGCACCACGGGATCGCGGCGGCCATGAGAGAGCAGAAACTGCGGATGGCTCGGGTGTCGCGCCGTCAACGCCGGCACCGAATCCATCAACAAGACGCCGGACATGGCCACCACACGATCGATGCCCGGTGCTCCTGCGAGGGCGACGTCGATCGAGAGCATCGCACCCTGCGAGAAACCGACGAGCGCCACGGTCGTCGGCGCATAGCGGTCGATCACCGTCGCGAGCAAAGCCTGCACGGCCGCGCGCGCGGCGACCACCGCCGGCGTGGGCTGAAAGCCGCGGGGCAGTTGCTCGCTGGAAGCGTGCGGTGGTCGGGCGTTCGGATCGAGGTGCCACCAGGCGCGGCCGCCGCCCATCTCGGGCAGCGGCGCCGCCGGGACGAAGAACCGTACGCCCGGACGCTGGAGCGCCTCCGCGAGCGGCACCAGATCGTCCCCCGGCGCGCCCCACCCGTGCAGGACGACCACGGCGCTGCCCCCGCGCTCGTCTTCGGTCATGTCCGACACGCGGGCCACGTTCAGCCCGCCCCACAGTTGCGCCGCGCGCGACGACATCACTCGTCCCGGAGGGTGCCACATCCTCGCCTCCAGGTCGCGAATCGAACACCATCGACAACGGAGCTCGGTTCGGTAAACCTCGACCCCAAGGAGCGACGCTTGACCCGAGACGAGGGCAACGGCAAGCCCCCCGCCGCGGAGGGGCTGATGAGGGGAACGGCCGTCTCCCCGGGAATTGGTCGCGGCACGGCCTACGTGCTCGCCTATGGCGTCGGGGCGCCGGCCCTCCGGCGGGAGATCGCCGCCGACGAGGTGGGCAGCGAGCTGGCCCGGTTCGACGCGGCGCTGGGCCAGGCCGAGCAGGACCTCCTGGCGCTCAAGAAGACGGTCGACGACAGCATCGGCCCCAGCGAGGGGGAAATCTTCGCAGCACAGGCGATGGTGGTGCGGGATCCGCTCCTCCGCAATCAGGTCACCGCGCTGGTGCGCGACCAGAGGGTCAACGTGGAGAGCGCGGTGGCCGAGATCGTCCAGCGGTTCACCCGCACCTTCGATGACATCTCCGACCCGTATCTGCGCGAGCGGGCGGCGGACATCCGCGACGTGGGCCGCCGGGTGCTCTCGGCGCTCGTCGACGAACAGGAGCAGCTCGAGGTCCCCGAAGGGTCGGTCGTGGTCGCGGACGAGCTGCTTCCCTCGATGACCGCGCGGCTCGATCTCGGCGGCGTGCGCGCCCTGGTCAGCGAGCACGGCGGCCGGTTCGCGCACGCGTCGATCCTCGCCCGCTCGCAGGGGACGCCGGCGGTCGTCGGAGTCGCCGGGGCCGCGCGCGGCGATCAAGACCGGCGATCGGGTGATCGTCGACGGGATCGCCGGCGTCGTCTTCGTCAACCCGCCGCGCGCGGTCGAGCGCGAATACGAGCGCCTCGAGACCGACATCCGGACGGGGAAGGACAAGCTGCACGAGCTGGTCGACCTGCCTGCGGTCACCGCGGACGGGACGGCGATCGGCCTCTTCGCCAACGCCAGCAAGCTGGCGGACACCGAGGCGGCGATGCTCTACAAGGCGGACGGCATCGGTCTTTATCGCACCGAGTTCGGTTACGCGATCCGCAGCGCGCTTCCGACCGAGGAGGAGCAGTTCGAGTTTCTCGAGCGCGCGGCGCAGCGTCTCCACCCGCGGCGGATCACGTTTCGCCTGCTCGACATCGGGGGTGACAAGCAGCTGTCGTCCCTGCCGCTCCCCGCCTCCCGCAATCCGTCGCTGGCCGAGCGGGGCATCCGTCTCTTGCTCAAGCACCCCGACGTGCTGAAGCGCCAGCTCCGGGCCTTCCTGCGGGTCAGCGCCAATCATCCGATCTCCATCCTGCTTCCCGTCGTGGGGGGCCTCGAGGAGGTCCGCCGCACGCGCCAGATCATCGGGGAGGTGGAGCGCGAGCTCGCCGCCACCGGCCAGGCGTTCGATCCGAAGATCCCCCTCGGGGCGATGATCGAGATCCCCGCGGCGGCGCTCATCGCGCGCCAGCTCGCCGAGGAGGTCGACTTCTTCAGCCTGGGGACGAACGATCTCGTCCAGTACGTGCTGGCCGCCGATCGCGAGGATGAAACCGTCGCCCCCTACTACCAGCCGCTGCATCCGGCGGTGCTGCGCCTCGTCGGCTCGGTCGCCGACGTGGCCCGCGAGACCGGGCGGCCGCTCACCATCTGCGGCGACATCGCCGGCGATCCGCTCTACACCGAGCTCCTGCTGGGGCTCGGCCTGCGCGGGCTCAGCGTCGCCCCCGGAGAGATCCTCGCGGTGAAGAATCGAATCCGCAAGACGACGCTCGCCGAGGCGCGCGCGTTCGCGGAACGAGCCCTCGCGCTCGGCTCCGCCACCGAGGTCGAGAGCTTCGTCGCGGAGCGCCAGCGGGCGCTCCTGGCCAGCTCCGCCTGAGCGCGGCCGAACGCGACGCTACTTGCTGCCGTGCTCGAGGCTCTCGGCCATGTCCTCGTGCTTCTCGAGCGTCGGCAGAATGGACGTCAAGAGCGCCTTGAGCTTGGCGTCGGTCGTGCTGTCGCGGGCCGCGGTCACCTCGGCGATGTCCTTCTTGTGATCGTCGACCATCGACCGCGCGAACCGGCGATCGAACGCGGGGCCGGCGCTGAGATCGGCCAGGCTCTTCGAACCGACGACGGGCGTGCTGGCCGCCAGATCGACCCTTTCTTCCTTGGCGAGCGCCACGACCTTCTTGTCCGCGCTGGTGTGATCGGTCACCAGCATCTTCCCGTAGTCCTTGGTGGCCTTCGAGTGCCCGTTGTCCTGCGCCAGCTTGCCGGCCTCGATCTCCGTCAGGTTCGAGTTGTGGAGCTTGTCGAGCACCTCGGCCGTGGAGGGCGCATCGGCGGCTCGCGCCCCGCCCACGTACAGACAGGCACCCACTCCCAGGATCGCCACCTTGAACATCGTGCTCATGCTCAGCCTCATTCCTTGAAGCTGATCATGCCGGGGGGCGGTACAAGATCGAATGTTCAATCGAAGCGCAGGCCGAGCCGCATGGTGATCGGAAGCGCGTGCCACCGCGCCTGCGAAACGTACGACAGCGGAGGCGAATCGAGCTCCAGCTCGATTCGGCCGAGCTCCAGCGCGAGGCCGGCGCGGGCGGCGACGTCCACGGCCATCGCGCGGTCTGAAAAGGCGCCGACCCGAATCAGCGCCGGCGTCGCGGTGAAGGCGACGCGATTGAGAATCAGATAGGCCCGCAGCGAGGGAGCGACGGCCAGGCTGGCGCCCGACGCGTCGCTGTCGATCCGCCCGCCGTCGATCTCGACCTGCAGCTCGGGGTCGAAGCCCCCGCGCCGATTCCAGCGATCGCGATCCCAGCGCCACTCGAGCCCAGCGCCGACGAACGCGTCGTCCGGGCGCGACGCGACGGTCGTGGCCAGGAAGACCGCGCGGGACGAGCGGGTGAGGCGAAACGACCTGACCTCGTCGGGGCTGGGCGGTTCCCAGCTCGCGCCGGCCGCGGGGCTCGGAGGCTGGAGGCGGGGCAGATCCTCGTGGGACCACCCGAGGGTGAGGCCGACCCAGGTCGAGCCGATCGTCCGCTCGGTCCACGACCAGCGTGGCCCCTCGACGCCGAGCCACGCCGACGAGGGGAGCGGAACCAGCAGCTCACCGAGGGTCGCCACGACGTCGGCCTGACACGCTTCGAAGTGGGTCCCGCAGACGAGCTGCAGGCCCGCCGGCGCGGCGCCGATGGTGAAGCGACGGACGAGCGGCAAGAGCAGGCTCAGCTGCGCAGCCCCCACCAGCTCGCTGGCGCCGTCGCGGCGGTCGATCCCGGCGGCGCCCCCGAGCCCCAGAACGAACGGCGTCGCTGGTCCCACGAAGAGCCGCGCGCCCCAGAGCCCCGCCCCCCACAGGTGCGCCCCGGCCACACCCTGCACGCCGATGAACACGTCCGGACGTGGCAGAGCGCTGTACGGCGCGCTCGGCAGGTCCGGGGCCACCGCCACGCTCGGAAGGTCCTGCCGTACGAAGGCCATCCAGAGCGCGGCGTCGCTGCTCGGCGCCGGCGCGAACAGCGAGGCCGCCCGCCCCTCGGCGAGGGCGCGGGCGCGGAGGCGGTAGGTCAGGACCAGGAAGTCGACGACCGTGGCCGCCGCTGCCTTCGCGCGTTCGGTGAGGCACTCCTCCGGGAAGGCGTACGGGTGGTGCAGGTCGCGACAGGCGCGCCCGTCGCGGGTGTGGGCGTCCCAGCGCACGTAATCGTAGTCGCGGCGATCGCTGATCGCGTGATGCGTGCTGGCCGGAAAGCCCCACTCGCCGTGCAGCGCATAGATCGGCCAGTCGATCAGCGTCCAGGAGAGAAGGTGCACGATCTCGAGCTGCGGCCGTCGGTCGACGTGCGCGGCGGAGTACGAGTCCTCGAGCGCGTGCATGAGCACGTAGGTCCCGATGAGTCGCCACTCGGCGAGGCGAGGATCGCGCAGGATCCCGTCGAAGACCAGACCGGCCTCGTGGACGCAACGAATGTAGGCCTCCGTCACCAGCCCGCCCGGCACCCCGTAATGCGGATCGACGGGGGTGCGGCTGTCCGCGGTGTCAGCCATGAAGTGCTGGCATTGCCCGCGTTGGCCGACCTGGCGGTTGATCACCAGGTCGGGGCCGCCCGAACCGAGCGTGGGCCAGTACCGCAGCGGCAGATCGAGGCGCTGGGCGGCTCCGCAGTCGCCGTCCGGCCGCGCGCGATCGAAGCAGGGGGGTTCGAGGAGGACACCGGTCGTGATGAGCGCCGCGAGCAGGGCCCGCCCCGAGATCGGGGGCGGTCCGGTTCCTGGAACGGCGGGGAGCGCGAGCAGCCGCTTGTACGCCGTCGCTTCGATGAGCTCGTGCCCGCTGAGCTCGAAGGCGGCGCTGGAGACGCTCGCCAGGGAAATCGCGAGCGCCGCGAGGAAGCCGGAGATCCACCGGCGATCTCTCAGCGAGCTGCGTCGATCGACTCCCACGGGTGATTGAAGCTGAGGGGCGCCTGCTGGTTCGCAACCCGTCGGCGCCAATCTCGGAATCGGGGGCTAGCGGGCCGGGATGCGAATCAGGCAACGGCGGCATCGCCGCCGTGGTCGGTTCATCCCTCGCAGTCGTCGCCGGAGCAGCGCGAAGGGGCGAAGGCGGGCGTGCCGGTCGGCGCGGGCTCTCCCGAGAGCGTGGGGGGGGCCGAGGGCGCCAGCCCCGCCTGCAGCGCGCGGAGCGCGGCGGCGGGATCGTCGACGAAGGTGAAGAGCTTCAGATCCTCCGGGCTCACCATGCCGTGCCGGACCAGCGCGTCGAAGTCGACGATCTCGCGCCAGTAGTCCGACCCGTAGAGCAGCATGACGATCTTTCGATCCAGCTTGGCCGTCTGCTGCAGGGTGAGGATCTCGAACATCTCGTCCAGCGTGCCGAAGCCACCGGGGAACGCCACCAGCGCGCAGGCGGTGTGGGCGAACCAGAGCTTGCGCATGAAGAAGTAGTGAAACTCGAAGGAGAGGCCCGGGGTGATGTAGGGGTTCGGCCGCTGCTCGTGCGGCAGACCGATGTTGAGCCCGATGGTCCGGCCGCCGGCCTCCCGCGCGCCGCGATTGGCCGCCTCCATGATCCCCGGACCGCCGCCCGAGCAGACGATGCGTGGATGCGTCTGCCCCTCGAGCGTCATCGACCAGGTCGTGATCGCATGGGCCAGCGCGCGGGCTTCGGCGTAGTAGCGGCCGAGCGGCCCGTCGGGGGCGATGCGCGCCGAGCCGAAGAAGACGATGGTGTCCCGGACCTGCTGCTCGCGCAGCGCCCGCATCGGCGCCAGGTACTCGGCGAGGATGCGCAGCGGCCGCGCGTCGTCGCTGTCGAGGAAGTCCTGGTCGCGATAGGCGACCACGGGATCGGAGGGAGCGCCGTCGGAGAGCTTGGCGGTCACTGTTTCACCCGTGAAAAGTCGATGAACCCGCGCTCGACGTCGGTGCGTTCGAGCTTGACCACCACGCGGTCGCCGACGTCGAGCCCCTCGAACCCGCGCACGATCCGCCCCTCGACAGGCGGACGCAGCACCCGGACCCAGGTCCCCTTCGCGGAGGCGCCCGTCACGAAGCCCTCGAACGTCTCGCCGATCCGCGCGCGCAAGAGCAGCGCGGCGGCCGATTTTCGCACCTGCCGCTCGACCTTGGCCGCGGCGTCCTCCGCGACGGTGCAGTGCTGCGCCAGCGCCGCCAGCTCGCCGAGCGGGTAAGGCGGCGGCTGGTCGGCGAGCGCCGCCTTGACCAGCCGCTGCGTGAGGAGGTCCGGGAACCGCCGGTTCGGCGCGGTCGAGTGGGTGTAGTCCCGCACCGCCAATCCGAAGTGCTCGGTCGCGCGCTCTCCCGGCGTCTCGAGCGCGTACTCGCCGCGGCCGAGCAGCTTCACCACCGCGAGCGACAGATCCGGAAAGTGATCGGGGTCGGCCCGGCGCCGCTCGGCCAGGAAGTCCTCCAGCGCCCGCGCGTCAGGCGCGCCCGGCAGCTGCGTGCCGTGGGTCTGCGCCAGCTCGACGATCCGCTCCCAGCGCTCGGGGGAGCGCAGCACCCGTCGCACCGAGGGGAACCCCTTCTTCTCCAGGAAGCGCGCCGTGGTGACGTTGGCGGCCACCATGAAGTCCTCGATCAGTTGCTTGGCGCGGTTCTGCTGTTCGAGCCGGAGCTCCGAGACGGCGTCTCCCTGAAACACGGCGCGCGGCTCGAGCGTCTCCAGCTCCAGCGCGCCGTGCTGGTGGCGCCGCAGCCGGAGCGCCTGGGCGACGCGATCCTGAAGCCGCAGGTTCTCGGCCAGTCCCGCGACGGCGGCCACCTTGGCGGGCGGCTCCGCCTTCCCCTCCAGCCAGGCAGCCACGGCGTTGTAGGCGAGCTTGGCCCGGTTGACGACGACAGCGCGGGTGAGCACCCCCTCGGTCACCTGCCCGTCGTCATCGACGATCATGTCGACGACCAGGGCGAGACGCTCCTGCCCCTCGTTGAGCGAGGTGAGATCGGTGGAGAGCAGCTCCGGCAACATCGGGAAGATGCGCGCGTCGGTGTAGACCGACGTCGTGTTGGTCCGGGCGTGGTGATCGAGCGCGGAGCCCTGCTTCACCTTCGCGTCGACGTCCGCGATGGCGATCAGGATCCGGGTCGCCTTCGGGGAGATCGCCTGCGCGACGGTGAGCTGGTCGAGATCGCGCGAGTCGTCGTTGTCGATCGACGCCCACAGGAGACCGCGCAGATCGCGGATCTTCGGATCGGCGGGTCCGACGCCCGGATCGAGGCCGCGCGCCTCCGCCATCTCGGCGGCCGAAAACTCGGGCACCAGCCCCCGAGCGAGCATCGCGTGGTGAGCGATACGCTGCAGGTCGCTTCGCATCGAGGTCATGGCCCGCACCTTACCGCAGGACGGCCCTCTCCCCTTGCGACAAGAGCGGTTGGATCAACGCTTGCTCCGACCCCAGCCATGAGCAGACCGTCGACGACGGAAGCGCGCGGCATCCCGGGCGCTTGCCGTTCGCTCTCGTTCGAATCGGTGTGTAGAAACGCGACGCTCGGGCGCGCCCTGTTCGTCTTCTTGTCGGGTCTCTCCCTGACCGTCTTTTCCTGTGGCCAGGGACGGATGTTGCCGGCGGCGTCCGCCCACACCGTCCCCGGTGCTCCGGATGCCGCGGCCGCCGAGATCCAGGGGATCCGGGTCGCCGCCGAGGCGAACGACTGGGACGCAGCTCCCGCCGATCTCTCCACCCGCTTGACGCCGGTGAAGGTCCGAATCGTCAACCACAGCGGTCTGCCCACTCGAATCGAGTACCAGCCGTTTACCCTGGTGGGCGGTCACGGGCACGTCTACCGGGCCATTCCGGTCGTCCCGCTCGACCACGAGCCGCCCATGAGCGGGGCCGGCACGATCACGCCGATCTACGCCGCCTCGAACTTCTTCGTGGCGCCGCGAGACCACGACGTCTACCCGACGCTCCCTCCGTGGCCGCACCCGCTCGCACGCGACGACGCCTCCGCCGACCAGCCGCGCCAGCGATGGGAGCGCGGCCTGCCGACGGGCCCGATGCGACGGATGGGATTGCCCGAGGGCGTCCTCGCGGACGGCGGCGAGATCTCCGGCTTCATCTACTTCGAAGACGCGACCAGACGAGAGCGCCGACTGACCTTCCGCGCCGACTTCGAAGAGGAACAACACGGCGACCAGCTGGCGGAGATCACCATCCCGTTTCAGGTTCAATGACGCCCGCAGCTCTGGCCGCCGCGTTGCTGTTCGGCGCCATCGGGGCCGAGGGGGTGGCCGTCAGAAGCGCCGACGGACCTCAGTCCGGCTCGACCCCACGCCGCGCGCGAGCTGTCGCGCCGTACGCGCTCGGCCCCCAGGCTCGCCCGAAGAACACGCCGCGGCCGCACGGCGAACCGCACCCGGCGCGGACGCCGGACGCCTTCGTCGACGAGGATTTCAACAGCTGCCGAAAGCCGGCGACCCGAAAGGGGTCGGTGAAGCTGACGCTCAAGCCCGACACCAGCGTCGACGATCTCGTCGTCTGGATCTCGTCGATCACCTGCCGGCAGTTCGTCTGGTCCGAGGCGATCGCCGCCCGCAACAAGAAGGTGACGATCGTGGCGCCGCTGCCGATGAGGCCCAAGGAGGCCTTTGGACTGTTCCTCGACGCGCTCGACTCCATCGGGCTCACCGTCGAGCCGTCGGGCAAGTTCTGGCGAATCATCGAGACGCGCAAGGTCAGGTCGACCCCTGTCCCGCTTTACGGGTTCGACGGCCGGCGCCTCTCCGGATGACCGCGCGCGCGTTTGGATCGTCCCTTGCTGATGCCTGCGGCGATGTCACGGCCCCCTCAGATGAACGCTCGCGGCGTTCCGCGGCTTTCGAGGTTGCGCCGGCTCGAATCAGCGTGGCGACATGCAACGGATTGAACGGGTGCCGTTCGTTTTCTTGCCGCCGGCCCCTGTCGCCGGCATCAGGGCCACCGCTGACGGCCGCGCGAGCTCTCCCCGGGTTCGATGATCGCCGGCCGAGGCGTACATGCGTTGGCCGTCACCTGGATGGTCCTCCTCGGGGCGTGTGAGGCGCGCCGTCCGAACGACTTCACGATCGTCGCGCTGCCCGACACGCAGTACTACGCCGCCGATCATCCGGAGATTCTTCAGGCTCAGTCGGCGTGGCTGGTCGCCCAGGGGGCCGCCTCCGACGTGGCGCTGGTCGTTCACGAGGGAGACATCGTCGACAAGGACGAGCCCCGGCAGTGGGCGGCGGCGGCGCGGAGCCTCCACCTCCTCGACGGCGTCGTCCCCTACATGGTCACCTCCGGAAATCACGACTATGCGCGCAACGGGGCTCTGGTCACGCGGAGCAGCCTCATCAGTCGATACTTTCCCGTGGCGACCTTCACCGCGATGCCCTCGTTCGGCGGGATGTTCGAACCCGACCACGTGGAGAACAGCTTCCAGCTCATCGATACGCCGGGCGGCCCCTGGCTCGTTCTCTCGCTGGAATTCGGGCCGCGCGACGCCGTCCTGCGGTGGGCGAACGGAATCGTGAAGCAGCACGCCGGGACGCCGACCATCGTGGTGACGCACGCCTATCTCTATTCAGACGACTCCCGGTATGACCACCTGACGCGTCCCGACCAGCTCTGGAACCCGCACGTCTACCTCGACGATCGCGCGCCAGGCAGCGTGAACGATGGCGAGGAGATCTGGCGCAAGTTGATCCGCGACAACGACAACATCCTGTTCGTGCTCTGCGGCCACGATCTGGAAGACGGGATCGGCCGTCTGACGAGCACGCGTCCGGACGGCTCGCAGGTTCATCAGCTGCTGGCGAACTTTCAGATGGAGCCGCTCGGAGGCGGTGGGTACCTCCGGCTGATGCGGTTCAGCCCGGCGGAGCGCCGCGTGACCGTGCAGACCTACTCGCCGCTGTCGGACACCTTCAAGACCGACCCGGACAACGATTTCAGCCTCGACTACTGACCCAGGCCCACCGTGGGCGACAACGAACAGACCAAAGGAGACGACACGATGAAGCGCACGCTCATGACTCTGGTTCCAGCCCTGCTCCTCGGCTTCGGCTCCGCCGCGTTTGCGGCGGATGCGGCGGCCAAGCCCGACTGCACCGCGCAGCAAAAGGCGGTCGACGACGCCAACACGGCCGCCAAGGCCGCGGCCAAGCCCGATCTCTCCTCGTGCGCCGACAAAAAGGGGAAAGACAAGACCAGCTGCGAAAAGCCCCTGAAGGACAAGGCCAAGGACGACGGCAAGGCCGCCAAGGACAAGGTCACGGACGCGAAGAAGGCCCTCGCCTGCTGCAAGACCCCCAACAAGAAGGGCTGCCCGGGCTAATCAGCTCGATCTCGGGTGGAAGCCGCCCGCGCGATCATTCGGTGCTGTGGTACAGGATCGATAGCTCGACGCGGGCGTCTTCGGTCGCGGGGGCGGCCACGGGAATCTCGGCGACCGGCCTCGGCGAGCTCTTGCCGTCGACGCTCATCCGCTTGGGCTCGATCCCCTGCCCCACCAGCGCCCAGAAGACCGCGTTGGCGCGCGCGAGGGAGCGCGCGGCCAGCTCCTCCGGTTTTCCCTGCCCCTCGGTGAAGCCGGTGAGTTGCAACGGATAGGTCGGGTATTTCACGAGGAGCTCTTTCACCGCGCCAATGATCTTGGCCCCCTCGGGACGCAGCGCCGTCTGCCGGTCGCCGAAGAGGCCGTGAAAGACCAGGACCAGCCGCTCGAGATCCTGTTCGCGCTCCAGCCTGGTCTGCACGCCCGCGATCGAGGTCGCGTCAGCCTCGAGCTCGCGATCGCGCGCGCGGGTGCTCATCACCTGCGCCGCCTTTTCGTACTGCGGCCGGGCCAGCGCGATCCCGCCTTCCGCCTCCGCCTTGGCCAGGGTCGAGCGGGCGGCGGACTCGTCCCAGTGTCCGGCGTCGAACTCCTTGTGGGCGTCCTCCAGCATGCCGGTCGCCGCGACATATTTCGCCTTGGCGTAATGAGGCGCGTCGACCGTCTCGGCGATCTTGAGCGTCAGCTCGACGACCCGGAGTCCATCCAGCGCTTCGGCCTTTCTCTTGTCGGCGGCGAGCTGCTCCGTCAGACGCTGCCGCTCGGTGGCCGCCTGCTTCTTGGCGCTGTCGACCGCCTCCGAGAACGCCTTCTTCTGAGCCGCCGACGCCAGCTTCATCGCCCGCAGCCGCTCCAGCAGCGCCGTCTCTTCCTGCGCGGTCGCCAGCTGGGCGTCGAGCCGCTCCTCTTCCTCGCGCGAGATGGCCAGCTCCTCATCGAGCTGGGCCACCTTGGCGCGCGTGCGCTCCGCCTCGAGGAGCGCCAACGCGGTCTTCATCTTGATCTGCCCCATCAGCGCGTCCCGTCGGGCAGCGACGGGATTTCGCCCCTCCCACTCCCGCGACGCCAGCACCAGCAGCCCGTCGGCGGCCGCCAGCAGATCGAACGCCTGACGATCGGGATCGGACAACGTCGGGTTGGCGCGAAGATCTTCCAGCGCGACGATCTCCTTCGGCTTCGGCGAAGAGGCGCAGCTCGCGCCCACCCCCAGCGCGACGCCCAGCAGAAGAGCCGTCGGCGGCATCCGCATGCCGACATTGTAACGCCAGACCTTTCGGCGTCGACGGGCCGCGCGCGCGGACGACCCTCATTTTGGCGCCATCCGGGACCGCACCGTCGGTGGCGCGCCGGATGGGCACAGCGCGCCCGCCGCGACGACGTCAGCCGCGCGGCCCACCGCGGATGATGGACATCGCCTCCTGAAACGACCCGGCAAGAGACGTCGGCCTTTCGCCGGCGAGCGCGGCCGCGGGGACGTAGCCCCAGGTCGCGGCGACGGCGGCGACGCCGAGCGCGCGGGCCAGGCGCATGTCGGGGAGGCCATCGCCCACCACGACCGTGCGCGCAGGCGGGGCCCCGATCTTCGCGACGACCGACAGCGCGGCGGTCGGATCGGGCTTGCGCGGGAAACCGTCGCCGTCGCCGATGATCGCGTCGAATGACGTGGCGATCCCCAGCGTCCCCAGCAGCGTCCGCGCGAGATCGCCCGGCTTGTTGGTCACGACCGCCAGCGCCGCGCCGTCGCTGCGCAGCCCGGCCAGCCCCTCGACCACGCCCGGATAGAGCTGCGAGGCGACACAGACATTCTCCCGGTAGCTGGCCAGAAACCGTCCGAACGCCGCCTCCTCGCGCCCGTCGTCCGAGGGCGTCGCACCGAGCGCGCGCCGGATCAACTCACGCGCGCCGTCGCCCACCATCCGCTTGACGGTGTCGAGCGGCAGGGGCGGAACGCCGAGCTCCGCCAGCGCGACCCCGAGCGCCCGGGCGATGTCCGGCGCCGTGTCGACCAACGTCCCGTCGAGATCGAAGACCACCAGGGCCGGCGTCACGCCTCACGGTACTCGGCCCGGTTCACCGACGCCATCGCCGCGCACGAGCAGACGCACCTGCCGACGCGCTCGAATCAGCCGGAGGAGACGCGAATCGCTCGCGCGTCCTTGCCCCGAGGGGCCGCCAGTCGCGCGTACCAGTACATGCCCGTCTGGAAGATGGGCTGGTGCGGCTCGAACCCGAACTTGGCCAGCTCGTCAATCTTCTGGACGACGAGGTCACGCTTCGACGCCCAGACGATGGCGCCGGATTGGAAGCACGCGACCCCGTAGTCCATCCGAGTTCAATGGCCGACGAGCGTCGGCCCACAGCTCCTTCTCACACTTCACCCTACTCCGGCGCGCGTTTCGTCCGTGTTTCCGGATCGTCGGCGAAGGATTAACACTCTGCCCGTGGTCGAGCTACGGACCGACCTCCGCCGCCGGCGCTGTCCGCTTCACGTTGACGACGCCCGCGGAGGTCTTCGGAGTCAGGCGCCCGGTTCACGCGCGGAGTGAGGGGCCGTGCGTCCCGTGGGTCGTGTCCGTTCGCCGGCGAAGGACCAGGCGATAGATCCCCAGCAGCACGAAGGCGCCGATTGCCGACGTGAGGATTCCTGCATGGCCACCAGGCGCGTACAGATGGGTGGCTCGGCCGAAGAGACTCGCCAGCAATGAGCCGGCGACGCCGAGTGCCATTGTCGTTCCGATGCCGCCCGGGTCGCGGCCAGGCATGGCCAGCTTTGCGAGCGCGCCCGCCACCAACCCCACAATCAAGGTCCAGATCACACCCATCGCGACACCGCCTTTCACTCTCCACCGTGCCTCTCGCATCGAGATTGGCAACCTCGAGGACGGTGGATCGACGTGCGTGACGGGCGGCGCGGGGCTCCTTGTCGTCGGTGGTCCGGTACAGCTTGTGGCTCGTCCTCACTGATTTCGGGCGTGCCCAATCCGGCGCACCGCGGCTCGTTCATGTCGGTCAACGCGTCAGTGCAACAGGCCGCGGGCGGCGTCGGCGCGGCCGTCGCGGGCCTCATCGTCGTGCAGACCCCGAGCGGCTCCCTGGCGCACTACGATCTCCTCGGCTACGTGGTGGTGGCGGCGATGCTCGTCGTGGTCGTCATGTTGCGCTCGATCGATCGCATGGTGACTGCGCAGCGCGCGTGAAGGAAGATCGTCGGCCTGAGGCTCGGCGCTCAAGGCTGAGGCGCGGGGTGACGCTCCAGGTGTAGCTCGGACAGGCGTCGGTCGAGCCAGTCGACCTGTTCGGGCATCAGGTGGTCCAGGTAGAAGGTCCGCAGTGCGCGGTAGTGCGCGATCACGTCCAAGCCAACGTTCCACTGAAGCTTGCGCAGACAATCGGGGCAGATCCACGGCGTGCCGCGATCGAGCTCGGCGAGCGAATTCACGCCGTTCATCAGGCATTCGTAGCGGCGGCAGTGTGGCAACGAGAACATGTGCCCGGTCTCGTGGGCCACGACGAGCAGCGCCCGCCGCAGCAAAAGGGCCTCGGCGCGGGGAGCGTCCGGTTCGTGATTGAACGCGGGACCGTAGCGCGCCAGCGAATAGACACCGACCCGTTGTTCGAGGCTGGCCATCCCAAAGACGTAATTCCACGCCGGGTCGGGGTAGAGATCCGCCATCGTGATGCCGAGGTAGCAGACGGCGTCCGCGGGAAGCCTCGGCGCGAGCACCTGCTCGTTGATGACGTCGGTGCGATACTGGACCGAGCCTTCGTCGACCTGGCGCATTCCGAACTCCGGCAACGGGAGCGGTGAGGCGACCCGCGTTTCCATCTGAAAAAACGCGGTGAGGTAGTCGCGCACGACGTAGAGGAGCGCCGTCTCCCGGCGCGAGAACGTCCCGAGCGGCTGCAGCACGATCGCGCGGCGCTCGCCGGTCGGCCGGGCGGGCGCACTCCGGACGTACTGGTCGAAGCTCTGTTGTGATTCGCGGTGCGACTGCACCCAGTCGCCCGGATGGGGAGGTGCCTTGACCGCGAACAGACTGGCATCGAACAGAAAGGCGTTCGCCGGGGGCGGCGCGCGCCCCGCCGGCCGCGGCACGGAGTCCGGCTCTGGGCTGCCGCTCTCCTTGCGCTCCGGCGGCGGGGGAGCCCGGCATGCGAACGAGATCCCGGCGACGAGCAAGACGACGGTCGACGCCGCGCGCATCCGACACCCCACGACAAATAGACCACCCAGCAGCCGACAGGTTCCCGGTCGCGCGGGCACGGGCCCCTTTTAGGGTCCCGAACTGAAGCTGAATGAGATCAATTGCCCAGCTGGATCGACTTGGAGGTGCCGTTGATCTCGAAGGTCAGGTTGTTGGTCTTGGACGAGCCCTGGGTGCTGTCGTCGATCTCAGTGCCGACCTCGATGCGGGTCAAGTACATGCTGTCCGTGAACCCGCTGTACTGGCTCCTGACGTAGTCGAGAATGGCCTTGATGTCGACCTTGCCGGAATAGTCGGCCGACGACGCGCTGCCGGCGAGGAAGTTGAAGAAGCGCCACCCGCTCGCCCAGGTGTCGCTCTGGTGGCAGAGCGAGAAGTTGGTGCTGGGGACGGTTTTGTTGGTGAACTGGCAGGCCCAGCTGGTGCTGCTGCCGGTCTGCCGGGTGTCGTTCCAGCCCGTGAAGGTGATGATCTCCGCGTAGACACCGCCGTCGGCGTTCGTCGTCGGGTCGTTCTTGCTGATCCAGAACTCGAAGTTGGCGTCCCAGTAGGTCGGCTTCGAGAAAGTCGTGGAGAAGTTATCCATCGTGACGCTGGCGCTGGTCAGCTTCGAGAGCTGGATCGGCAGCAGCGTCGTCGACGAGTACGCCGGCGACGTCAGCAGCGAGCTCGTCTTTCCGAACGGCGCGACGCCGAACTCCACCTCGGGAAAGTCCGGATTGCCGTGGCTCACCTCTTTGCAGTCCCCGCGGTCGAAGCTCCAGCCGATCGTCTTGTCGCTGTTGATGAACACGCTCTGATTCGAGCTGCACGAGTTCCCCATGGCGATCAACTGGTCGGAGCCCCAGCGATTGTTGATGAGACGCATGTCGCCCAGGTTCAAATACGCCTTCGAGGTGGCGGTCGTCGCGCCGGGCTTCGCGAGGGCCATGCCCCCCTGATCGACAATCGTGCCGCCCGTCCCGGGGTTGCCGCCCGTCGACGACGAACCGCCGGTCCCGGTCGTGCCGCCCGTGGAGGACGAACCACCCGTACCCGTCGAGCCGCCCGTCGAGGACGAACCGCCCGTGCCGGTCGTGCCGCCAGTGTGCGAGCCGCCGGTGCCGGTCGTCTGCGTACCGCCCGTCCCCGTCGAGCCGCCCGTCGAGGAGGAACCGCCGGCGCCGGTCGTACCTCCCGTGGAGGACGAACCACCTCCGCCCGTCGAGCCGCCCGTGGAAGAAGACGAACCGCCCATCCCCCCGCCACCCGAACCAGGCGCGGCACACCCGGCGAACGAAAACAGCGCAGCCAGACAGCTGCTGGCGAGGATCAGTCTCAATCGGGGCATGCGTACTCCTGGGGGGCTAAGGTTAGGCTTCGAGGTCGCCGTCCGACCCGACTCTCCGGCGGAGTCGGCCAGTATCTTGCCCCAAAACTGAACGCGAGGAAATCGAGGAGAATCGCGGGTTTCCCTGACGCAGCCGACTGTTTCGGGAAGTCCTGGTTCTCGTCCGAAAAAGCCAATCGCGTTCCACCGTTACGACCTTCCGAAAACAGTTTGATGACCGGGACACCGTGCGTGACACGACATGTTCGGGTCCGCGATGGCCGGAGACGGGCTCCGGGCTCCCTAAATACCTGCCGCCGGCCTATGCTCGCGCGGTCATGCCGCCAACCGGCACGAACGGGCGTTTCGTCCAGGATCTGCGCTTCGCGCGGGCGGGGGACGGGACGCGGCTGGCGTTCGCGGCGCACGGACAGGGTCCGCCGCTGGTGCGCGCCGCGCACTGGCTCACGAACATCGACGTCGACTGGCAGACGCCGATGTGGCGCCCCTGGTTCGACGCGGTCGGCGAGCGCTTTCGTTTCTATCGATACGATTCGCGCGGGTGCGGCCTGTCGGATCACGACGCGACCGACGCCTCGCTCGACGTCCTGGTCGGCGATCTCGAGGCGGTGGTCGACGCCGCCAAGCTCGACAAGTTCGCCCTGCTCGGCACCTCGCAGGGGGGCGCGATCTCGATCGCCTATGCCGTTCGGCACCCGGAGCGCGTCACCCACCTGGTGTTGCTGGGGGCGTTTGCGCGCGGCCCCTTGCGGCGCAACCCCACCGCCGAGGGGCGCGCCGCCTTCGAGGCGGAGATCAAGATGATCGAGCTCGGGTGGGGACAGGACAACCCCGCCTACCTGCAGCTGTTCACGAACCTGATGTTCCCCAACGCGACGCCGGAACAGGCCCGTTCGTTCAACGATCTGCAGCGCATGTCGTGCTCGCCGCAACAGGCGGCGCGGATCGTCTCCAGCTTCAGCGACATCGACGCCTCGGCGTACCTTCCGCAGGTCGCCTGCCCGACGCTGGTGCTGCACACGCGCGG
This sequence comes from uncultured Pseudomonadota bacterium, assembly GCA_963819375.1. Classification (GTDB taxonomy): domain Bacteria; phylum Myxococcota_A; class Polyangia; order Fen-1088; family Fen-1088; genus JADGRB01. Next base: position 702,776 of record CAWFVU010000007.1, read on the forward strand.
CGACATGTGCGCGCCGTTCGACGAGGGGCTCTTCATGACCTCGTCGATCCCGGGGGCGCGCCTCATCCCTCTCGAGACGCGCAGCCATGTCCCGACGCCGGGAGAGCCGTCGTTCGATCGCGTGCTCGAGGAGATCGGCGCGTTCGCCGCGCCGGCGACCGAGGGGGACGAGGCGTTCTCCGAGCTCACGCGCCGCGAGCGCCAGATCCTCGCGCACATCGCGCGCGGCCTCGACAACGCGCAGATCGCGGCGCATCTCGCGCTCTCCGAGAAGACCGTCCGCAATCACATCACCGCCGTCTTCGCCAAGATCGGGGCCGAGAACCGGGGCCAGGCGATCGTCCAGGCCCGCGAGGCGGGCCTCGCCGACGAGCCGCGCCGCTAGGTTTTTCCGCGCAGGCTCCGGGCAGAGCGCGCAACCGGGACCAGTGTCCCGGTTTTCTCGGGATCTTTCGCCATTCGTGCGCGCGATCGGGACCGCAGCCTCATGGGCCGGCCCGGCGATCGGGTCTACATGAATAGGTAGAAAACGGTCGCGCCCTCGGGCGCGGCCCCCACGCAAAGGAGCCGTCATGTACATCGTCGCCATCCACACCATCTCGAATCCCGAAAAGTTCTGGACCGCCGCCAAGAGCCTCTCCGTCCCGGCGCACATCAAGCTCCACACCGTCTTCCCGAGCACCGACGGGGCCAAGGGGATGTGCCTCTGGCAGGCCGAATCGCTCGGCGCCATGAAGCAGTTCCTCGAGCCGGTCACGAGCGGGGTCGCCTCGAACGAATACATGGTCGTCGCGGACGCCAACGCCGTCGGCCTCCCCCGCTGAAGGCCGACCATGGACACCGACATTCGATCTGGGGGCGGTCAAGGCCCGGCAGCAGGGCGCCTGGTCATCGGCCGACTACGGGGTCGTGGGGACGACGCTGCAGATCGTCGGCGAGAGCCTGTGCGAGGCGCTCGACCTGCGGGCCGGGTCGAGCGTGCTCGACGTCGCCGCCGGCAACGGCAACGCCACGCTGGCGGCGGCCCGCCGCTGGTGCGACGTGACGTCGACCGACTACGTCCCGGCGCTGCTGGAGTCGGGGCGCCGACGCGCGCAGGCCGAGGGGCACGTCGTGACCTTCCAGCAGGCCGACGCCGAGAAGCTGCCGTTCGCGGACGGCTCGTTCGACGCCGTGGTCTCCACCTTCGGCGTCATGTTCACGCCCGATCAGCAACAGGCGGCGCGGGAGCTGGCCCGCGTCTGCAAACCGGGCGGCCAGATCGGCCTCGCCAACTGGACGCCGGAGAGCTTCGTCGGCCAGCTGTTCAAGTTGATCGGGCAGTACCTGCCGCCTCCGACCGGCGTCCGATCGCCGGCGCTGTGGGGGACGCGCGAGCGGCTCGAGGAGCTCTTCGCCGGGGCGGCGGAGCGGATCCGGGTGACGAAGCGCGAGTTCGTGTTTCGCTACCGCTCACCGCTCCACTGGGTCGAGGTGTTCCGCACGTACTACGGGCCTCTCAACCGGACCTTCGCCGCGCTCGACACCGAAAAGCAGGGGGCGTTCACCAGCGACGTGCTCGCCCTTCTGGCGAAAGGCAACCGGTCGACCGATCGCGTGCTCGCGCTTCCGAGCGAGTACCTGGAGGTCGTGATCGAGAGACAGTGAAGACACGCCCGTCCGCGAGCGCAGCGCCTCGGCCGTGCTTGCCTCGCGGACGCCCGCCCTTAAATCTCAGGTGAGACCCTGGCCCTCGGAGGGCCGGTCCAGCGAGGAGCTGAGCAATGACGACGATCAGCGCGAAGCTACGGGCGGCGATCCTCAGCGGGGCGGTGGGGCTGCTGCCCAGCATCGCTTTCGCCGACAGCGGAAGCAGCGGCGCGGAGGCGACCGTGCCGGATCACGCGGCCGCCGAGGCGCGGAGCGTGGGAGACACGACCGGGGCGAGCCCTCAATCGCCGGCCGGCTTGCCCGACCATGCCGAGGCCGAGGCGCGAAGCGTGGGAGAGACCATCAATTCGAGCACCGCGGCGCCCGAAGGTGTGCAAGACCCCGGCGTGCGCGACCACGGCGTCCCGGACCATGCCACCGCCGAGAGGCGAGGCGCGCCAGAACCAGAAAGTGACTGAGCCGGCCGGAAGCCGAAATCCAGCCGCCGGCCGCGCGGCTGATCTACGCTGGTGAGGTGAGCGTCTCCCCACCCGCCTGCACCCTCTGCCCCGAACCGCGCGCCGCCCACCTCCCACTTCTGCCGGGGGACGGCGCCGGTCGGCTCCGCTGCACGGTCTGCGGCCAGCTCGGTCGGCCCCACGCTCGCCTCGACGGCGATTCGCGCGGAGCGATCATCTACATCTGCGCCAATCGCCACCACGCCGTGGGGCCGCTGCGCCACGATCGCGGACGTTCGTAAAGCAGAAGGCGCCGTCAGCGCGCGGCGCGTGACGCCGACGGGGCGATGTCGAAGTGGTGGACGTCTTCGCGCGTCCCGAGCGATTCGTAGAGCCGGATGGCGGCATCGTCTCCCCGATCGGCTTGGACGAACATGACGTACGCGCCGCGTTCTTCCGCGATGCGCCCCAGCGCGCGAATGAGACCGGTCGCCACGCCCTTTCGGCGATCGGCTTGCCGAACCGCCAGGTCGTAGATGTAGATTTCGCTCCGGGCTTGCTCGAACTTCTCCAGCTCATACGCGGCGAGCCCACCAACCACCTCCTCGCCGCGCAGGGCCGCGAGCGCGATGAAGTGGGGCTTGCCGAGCAGCGCGGCGAGATACGCATCCGTCGGCACTGCGGCTTGGTAGGTGTCGGGCTCTCCGAACGCCTCTCCGAAGAGTGCCAGGAGGGCCTTCAAGACCGGCAGGTCGGCAGCGAAGATCCGCTTGTACGTGTGCTCCATGGCGGCAAGAACTCTACCGCGGAGCCGTCGCCCGGGTGGCTCCTCAGAAATAGCGGCGCGCGCTCGACCACCGGGTCTGACCCGTCATCTCTCTGTTCTCAGCTGATCGGGATGGTGGGGAGACAGCAGCCGTTCGCGCAAACCTCGCCCGAAGGACAGGTGAAGCCGTCCGGGCCACCACCTCCGCAGGCGCTGGTCCCCGACGGGCAGCTCGGCCCGCCCCCCGTGCCGCCCGTTCCGCCGCACGTGCCTGTCGACGCGCAGTCTGTGCCGCCGCCCGCGCAGAACAGCACGCAGGCCTCTCCAGAGTCGCCCCCTGCCTTGTTTTGATCGCCGTCATGGACGAGGACCTGGACCCGATACGAGTGGCCGGAGCTGAACGGAACGTTCCAGATCACCTCGGCTCCGTAACCCTCGTCCGACAGCCCCTGGGGCGCCGTGTCGGGCCCGCCGAGGTTCCAGTCGTTCTTGCTCGGATCGGCGTCGGGCGTGATCGAGACCGTGGCCGGCGACGCCGTCTCGTCGACGGTCCGCACCGCCGCCTTCCAGGTTCCATAGACGGCGTTCGGCGCCCTCGGAACCCCTCCCTGCTGCCAGTCACCCACGCGGCTGGTCGGAGCAACCGAGACGTCCGTGATGAAGAGCGAGGGCCACATCGGCCGCAGCGAAGGATCGAGCCCGTTGTCCGCTCCCGCCAGCATGTTCGAGCCGGTCTGTGGGCTGGTCACGCCCCCCGGGTCGGCGGGGAGCTGGGAAACCGTGTAGTCGCTGGTCGTGCTCCCCGACGTCGTCTTCACGACGACACTCCGCACGCCGAGCGTGAGCGCGTGCTCGTCGTTGTAAAACAACCTCACCACACCGGAGGAGGTCGAGCCTGACGGCTGAATGGCGCGCAGCACGTCACTTTCATTGAACGTGACGCTGGTGAGCGCATTGCTGCTCGTGTACGGGTAACCGCAATCGACGATGATCGTCTGCTGGACGCCAGAGGAGCAGGTCGTGCCGGCGCCGGCCGCGCCGGCCGCGCCGCTCGACCCGGGTCCCATCATCCCCATTCCGCCCGCCCCTGGACCGTGAGGCCCTCCTCCCGGTCCGCCACCCGTCGCCATCGTCATCCCGCTGTGGCCCCCGGTCGCCGACGCCGAGGACCCTTGACCGCCGCAACCGACCGCCAGCACGACGGCGGCGAGGCCAAGCGGAAAGGTTGGACGCCGAACATCGACGCAGGCAGGTCTATCCGGGCGCACGCTGGACATTGCTGGTCCTCCATCGGGTACAGTGGCGGCGCCGCGGGAGAAGGTTAGGAAAAATTCGCAGGCGCGATCTGACACGTCCGGTCGACTCGGAGCTAACCGGCGCGTGAGAGGAGGCCACAAAGGTTCCAGGAGGGAGCCTCATGAGTGTCCTCACAGGCGAGCGGACGCCGAGCGACCACGACCGGGCCAGCGACGACCGACGAGCGGGGCGCATCGTTCTCGAGGTCCCCGTCCGACTTCACGGCGGCGTCGGATCATGGGCCGGGGTGACGAAGAACATTTGTGCCGGCGGCGTCTTCGTGGCGACGCTTCGGTCATTCTCCGTCGGAGAGCGCGTCGCCATCCGACTCACAATTCCGGGCGACGCGGAGCCGGTCGAGGCCCTGGCGGAGGTTCGTTGGTGTCGCCCGCTTCAGGAGCTCGACGACCGGCCAGTCGGCCTCGGACTGCGGTTCATCGACACGCCGCTCCGCGCGGCGCGCATGGAGCGGATCGTCCGACGCACCACCTCTCAGTGAACGCGGCCCTGCCAGACGTCGTCGGTCCGGAGCTCGGCCAACGGGAACAGCGAGCGGGCCTTTTCCGCCAGCGCGCGCGTGGACGGATCGTCCTTGGGCCCGCTGCCGAGGATGACCAGATAGCCCCGGGCCTCGGCGTCGAAGAACCGGTCGGCCACGTCGACGCTGACGTAGCTGCCGTCGTCCTGCCGGCCGCGCGACACGAAACAGGGATACGCCCGCGCATTGGCCTTGCAGTCGGCCGGGGAAAACGTGAGGCGTCCGTAACCATCCGGACGGGCGCGCCGCAGATCGAGCTTGAGCCCCAGGCGACGCGCGGCCGTGCGCGCAACCAGGTGTGCCTCCGTGTACGAGGCGATGGCCGGCAAGACGACGAAGTCCTTCTCGACCATCTCCGCGTTGCGGGGAGCGATGGTCGGCAACGGTCCGGATCCGACCTTCGACCTGATGGTCCACGGACACCCGGGCTTTCCCCCCTGGGCATGCAGCGAGATCTGGATCCATCCAGCCCGCAGTCCGGAGACCTGGATCCGGTTGGCGCACACGTCTGGTGGCGGCGCGTCCGGGGCTCCGCTCGCCAGGCTGTGGTTGTTCAGCTGGACGGAGAAGGAGCCGCCCGGGACCGGGAAGCACTTGAGCTCCTTGGACATCACCGATCCGAGCTCCTGCGGCGGTCCGCCGCCCTGAGTGACGGTGACGTACGTCGGGAGGACCTTCGCCGCCCGGCTCCCGCCCAACCGATGCACGCACATTTGCGGCGGAGAGGCGGACCGTTGCGACTTCGCGGGCGCCGTGGACTCGAGCGACGCAACCGACGGTGGAGCTCCGGCGGTCGGTTCTACCGAGACCGCCGCGAGCAGCGCGACGGTCCAGCAGACGACCGGCACGATCATGGGCGCGCGCCGCCCGGGGCCGCGGGGACGAGGCCCACCCGGCGTCCGAGGTCGGAGGTGAAGACGCCGTCCGGGTCGTACTTGGCCTTGATCGCCAGCCAGCGGTCGAGGGCCGGGTACATGGCGCGAAAGGTCGCCGCCTCGAGATACGAGTCCTTGCCCAAATAGATGCGGCCGCCGGCGGCGAGCACCATCGCGTCGAGCCGCCGCAGGAGCGCCACCGTGCTGGCGCGGATCGGGAAGTCGATGGCCAGCGTGTAGCCCTCGCGGGGGAATGACAGCACGCCGCCGCTCTCCTTGCCGAACCGCTTGAGCACGTTGAGAAACGGTAACTCACCGGCCGAGAGGATCGCGCCCAGGATCTCGCGCATGCGCGGCAGGCCGTCGTCGAAGGGGATGACGAACTGGTACTGCGCGAAGCCGCGCCGGCCATAAAGCCGCGGTTCCATTGGGCGAACATGTCGAGTGGATAGAAGAACCCCTCGTAGTGGCCGACGGGCCGGCGCACCCGCCTGCGTGCGCTGGATGAAGGCGTTCGCCGCGCGGATGCTGAGCCGGTTCAGTGTCAGCTCGGGGAGCACGAAGGGGACCGTCACCTTGGGCGGCCCGGAGACGCGCAACGGGTCGGCGGCAGGGCCGGGCGGCAGCTCGTCCCGCCGCGCGTGATCGCCGACCGTGATCACCCCGCGCCCGAGCCGCGCCCCAGTCGCCAGGACGTCGATGGTCGCCACCGAGTAAGGGAAGGTCTTGTCCTGCTCGTCGAGCGCCGCCAACATCTCGGCCGAGATCGCCGACCTTGATGGAACGCTGTCGAAAGTAGGTGGTCTCGATCCGGCGCAGGCGGAGGGTCGCGGTCAGCACGACGCCGAGAAGCCCCATCCCGCCGAACGTCCCCCAGAAAAGATCGCTGTTGGTCTCGCGCGTGGCGGTGACGACCGCGCCGCTGGCCAGCAACACCGTCAGCGCGTCGACCGAGGCGCTGAAGCACCCCTGGACGTGGTGCGCCTTGCCGTGCACGTCGTTGGCGATGCAGCCACCGACGGTGACGAATTTGGTCCCGGGCGTGATCATCGGGAACCAGCCGCGCGGCGCGAAGCTGCGGATGATCTCGTCGAGGCTCACCCCGGCCTCGCAGGTCAAGGTGCCGGTCGCCTCGTCGAAGGCGAGGAAGCGATCGAGCTTGCGCAGCCCCAGCACCTGGCCGCCGCCGTTGAGCGCGGCGTCGCCGTAGCTGCGCCCGAGGCCGCGCGCCACCGTCCCGGCGCGATCGAGGCAGGCCCTCGCCTCGCCCGGAAGCTCGGGCTCTGCCAGCAGACAGTCGGCGCGCAGGTTGTTGCCCCACCCTGCCAGCGAGGTCGGTGCAGGGCGTGGGCGGCCACGAACCGCCGCGGGGACGCTCGGCGTCGCTTCGCCGGAATGTTTCGGCAGGATGCTGGTCAGCTGGGCCATGCTCGCTCGCGGGGACGCTTCTCGTTGGATGTTAGCAGCCGGCGCCGGTGGGCGGGCGGATCTTGTCCATGCGGCATCAAAGCTCGATCCCGAGCCCGACGTTGAAGGATGTCGCCCAATCGACCGAGGTGTCGAACGCAAAGCGGAGGCCGACATAGAGTCCCACGGGGCCGATGCTCAGGAGACCGCCCGTCGATGCAGAGCCGCTGAGCCGGTCCGCGTGCGCGAAGATCTCGGCGCCGCAATGCTTGCCGCAGGGATGCTCGGTGTAGACGGATGAAAGGCCCAGGCCGGCGCTGGCGCGCCAGGATGCAGCGATGAGCCCACGCGGACCGAACAGCAACGGCGCCGTCCGCCAGAGAAGCTGGGGCTCGATCAAGGCGTACGAGTTCTCGAGGAGAGAGACGGCGAACGGCATGTAGAAACCGCGCGTCACACGGAGGCCGACCCCAATCTGGGGGTGGACCCAACCTTCCCCTTCGAAGCCGTACGCCACGGCGAGCGCCGCCTGGCAATCTCCCGCCTCCCCCAAAGAGGGAACGGCCGCCATCGTGACCTCCCCGGCCCCGACCTCGCCCACCAGGCGAACGCCGAGCCAGGAGGGCTTCGGCTTGCTCTCCGCGGCAGCGGACGGTCCAGGTGAGGCGGCCGGGTCGGCGCCAGCCGCTTGGCAGGACGAGGCCGCCGGCAGCTCGACGACCGCCAGGACAGCGAACGTGCAAAGGCAAGCGAAGCCGCGTCCAGGGGCCGTCAGCACCGCCATCAAGCTACGCGAAGGCCGGCGCGCCGGTCCAGCGGCCAGAGCTCAGCCGCGACCGGCGGACGCCGCGCTTTTCCCCGACGACGGCGCCGTCAAAGCGAGCTGGGAAGCTCGACCGGCGCAGGCGCCCCGCGGGACAGTGAATAGGCCTCGAGCTCCCGGCGCCCCGCCCGAAACGCGTTGCGAATGGCCACGTAGATGTCCTCGTGCGCGCCGTTGTTCGGATGATCGTGGCCGACCGTGACAACCCCGTGCGGCATCGTGAGGTCCATCCGAACCCGATAGCGCCGCTCCTTGTGGTCTTGGTCGACCGCCTCGATCACCACGCGCCCCTCGGTCATGGACGCGGTCAAGACGCCGAGCTTGGCGAGCCAGGCATGAACCTCTGCCCGCGGAGGCTCGCTCGCGGTCGTGCCCACGAAGGCAATCTGACAGTTGGCCCGCGGCGCGACCTGACGGGCAGGTGCGGGGATTTCAGTCTCGACAGTCGGTGTGGCCAGATCTTCCAAGGTGTCCTCTCAACGGGGTCCACCAGGTCGCTATGCTGGCCCATCACCCGGACGGCCACTCCGTGACGGCCCTTCCGGTGGAAAGACAGTACGCGACAGTGCTGTCCTTGGCAACGAACACGCGCTTCCGAGCTGCTCGCGCTGGCTGCTCCGGCGGCTATGAGTGCTCGACCGCCTTCTTGACGCCCTCGAGCATCATCGCCCAGTTTCGCTGCGACTCGTCGCGGGCTTCCTTGGTCTTGTTGTTGTTCTGAGACAGATCGAGGCGGACTTGGTCCTCCTGGTCCTCTTGCTTCGAAAGCTCGATGGTGACCTGGTGGTAGTTCTCGGGCTTGTCGGGCGCTCCGGAGAGAGGACTGAAGTGGCTGTACCGCAGCCGCTCCTCCGGTCGAAGCTCGAGAATGCGGCCTTTGTCCTCGAACGGTTTGCCCTTCCATTCGCCCTTCCAGACGATGGGGCTCCCTTCCTTCCAGTCGGACACCGCGGTCGCGCCGAACATGTAGCGCTTGATGACCTGCGGATTGACCAGGGCGTCCCACACCTTTGCGATCGGCGCGTGAATCGTGACGTTGGCCTTGGCGGTGAGATCCTCGTTCATGGTCCCCTCCTTGGCTGATCCCTATTCATCGTTGTGCTGATGATCCAGGGCGGACTGGCGACGACTCGCCGCGAAGCTGAACCATCCCGAAGGGCTCCCCAGGAAACAAGGCCCGCGTGATCGCGCTCGCACGGCCGTAACCTTTGGTACGCGGAGTTGTTGCGACTCCGTCGCCGCGCGCCCCGCGCCCGACTTGCATACTGCGCGGCATGCTGACACGGCGGACATTCCTTCGGTTGACTGGCGCCTCGGGTCTCGCGATCACCGGAGCGGAGTTTCTGGCACGAACGGCGGCGCGCGCCGCGCCAGCGACCTTTCCGCATGGCTCGAACGGCATCGAGCACGTCGTCATCCTGATGATGGAGAACAGGTCGTTCGACCATCTCCTCAGCTGGCTGCCGGGCGCCGACGGCCGTCGCGACATGATCTACCAGGCGACCGACGGCCACTTCTATCCCAACTATCCGTTGGCGCCCGACTTCCAGGGCTGCGGCTACAGCGATCCCGACCATAGCTGGGAGGGGTTTCTGGTCCAAAACAATTTCGGCGGCGTCGGAAAGATGGACGGATTCCTGCAGCGACCGACGGCCCCGGCCGACAACCCCGGCGTGACGCTGGCAAAGGCCAACACCTTCCCCATCGGCTACTACACGAACCGCCACCACGACGGCACGCGCAAGCCAATCCCCGATCTGCCGGTCATCGGCGCCCTGGCCGAGAACTACACCGTGCTCGATCGGTACTTCTGCTCGTTCGCCGGCGAGACCTTCCCCAACCGCTTCTACCAGCACGCCGCGCGCACCGACCGCGACCACAACACCGAGACGATCTCCACGCTGCCGACGATCTGGGACCAGCTGTCGCCGATCCCCAACACGCTGGGGATCCCGACGGGGGGCTACTTCTTCCGCGACCTGCCGTTTCAGGCGCTCTGGGGGACGAAGTACTTTCCGTTCTGGCATCCGTTCGCTGCCGGCGACACCGACGCGCTCGGCATTCCGGTGACGACGCCGTCGTTCATCGACACCGTGGCGGCGGGCAATCTCCCCAACGTCAGCTTCATCGACCCCGCCTTCGACACCGAGGGGAACGGGACCTCGGCCGACGACCACCCGCTGGCGGACATCCGCCTCGGCGAGCGATTCATCGCCGACGCCTACCACGCGCTGGCCAGCGCCGGATACCTCGACAAGACGGTCTTCATCGTGACCTTCGACGAGTGGGGCGGCTTCTTCGACCACGTGCCGCCGCCACAGGTCATCGACGACACCGATCCGGCCAGCGTCGACCACACCGGTGACGACACGACGCCGACCGACGGCCGGCTGACGCCCGACTACAAGCAACTCGGGATGCGGGTGCCGGCCATCGTCGTGTCCAACCTCGCTCCGGCCCGCGTCATCCATCAAGGGCCGTTCGACCACACCTCGTCGTTGAAGCTGATCGAGTCGACCTTCGGGCTGCAGCCGCTCACCGCGCGCGACGCCAACGCCCAGAACCTCGGCGACGTCCTCGAGCGCCACCCGCATCATCGCGCCGCCGCCGGCGCGATCCCGACCAGCAGCGAGGTTCCCGGACCGGCCAACGACGCGGCCGCCGTCTGCAGCGCCGCCAGCGTTCAGTCCGTCGCGCCGGCCCCGGTGCGTTTCGGCAGGTCGCCGGTCGACCGTCCCGTGTTCCCGCGCTCTGGTTGGCCGACGGGCTCGGGAATGGCCGGTTTCGGCCGCAAGAACTGGAAGTAGCTTCCTTCGTCGCCCACTGCGTCGCTCCGTTCCGCGGGGAGCCTCGCTAGAGCTTCCCGGTCGAAATGAGGAGGCCGCGCGAGGCGAACCCGACGCTGCGATCCAGCGTCGTCAGGTAGGTGCGCTCGATCGGACCGACGCTGCGCAGGTGCCACAGGACCTCGCCGTTGGTCCAGGCCGCCTGACGCGCGGCCGCGACGCTCCAGGTCGCCACCACGTCGTCGACGCCATGGAACTCGGCGTCGAGCTTGCGCGCGAGACCGTCGAGATAGAGGTCCTTGACCTGCTTCTCCGTCGCGGCGAGGAGGCCGTTGACCCGTTCGAAGTCGGCGTACTGGGCGCTCTGTTCGTTGGGGGCGCCACCGGCTGCCGCGAAGATGTCGACCAGCGCCACCGGCAGATCGCGGTTGATGTGCGCGTTCATGCCGGCGAGCGCAAATTGGATCGGTGCGATCGCAGTGCTCGCCCGGGCCTCGAAGAGAGGCGACCAGGCGTGCGGCGTCTCGGGCGAGCCCGCCTCGAACGCGCTCAGCGCGGCAAAGAAGAGGTTGGCGAAGGCGACGTCCAGCCTGGTCAGGAAGCCCGGATCGGCGAAGGTCGTCTGGCCCACGGCCACCTGCACGCTCTTCGTGACCTCGAGGTACAGCTTGTTGAAGCAGGAGATCCCGTCCGTGGGCAGCAGCGCCTCGTCGATCGCGGTCATCCTGGCCACGACGTCCTCGATGCTGCCGACCGGCGTCTGCGCCAAGATGGGACCGAGCACGCTCACGCCGCGAGGATATCAGAACCACGCGCGCATCCTTCAACCCGCCCGGCGGCTCGGGAGGCGGTGGACACCTGCATCCGAGTGACCGAAAAACGGAGGGCGACCCACGTTGGCAGCCGGCGGAATCCGCCGTAGCCTCAGCTCCGTGACCACAGAAATCGCCGCGCCGCTGCCGCCGCCCACGACGTTTTTCCGGCGGCACCGCTGGAAGATCATCCTGTTCGGCTTGCTCACCGTGGCGGTGGCGGCGGGCTCGCTCTGGACCCTCGTCACGCTCACCTTCAGCTACTCGGACGGTGATCGGGTCGGCTACGTCCAGAAGTTTTCGCACCGCGGCTGGCTCTGCCGGACCTGGGAAGGGGAGCTGGCGATGACGCCGGTGCCGGGAGCCACGCCGACGATCTTTTCGTTCACCGTGCGGGACGACGACACCGTGAAGCGAATCAAAGACGCCGAGGGGAAGCGCATCGCCCTGCACTACAAGGAGAAGCGTGGCATCCCGAGCTCCTGTTTCGGCGACACCAACTACTTCATCTCCGACGTTCGGGTCCTCGGTCCTTGACGCGAACGCGATGATCTCTCTCGACGCGGCGGGGGCAGCCGAGCGGACCGTGCTGGAGAACCTCTTCCAGCTCTACGCCTATGACTGGAGCGAGCTCGGCCGGTTGGATCTCGGCCGCGACGGGCGCTTCGCCGCCCCTTCGCTCGAGGCGTACTGGCACGACGACGATCGCCACCCCTTCCTGATCCGGGTCGACGGTCGGCTCGCCGGCTTCGTGCTCGTCGCCGCGCAGAGCCGCCTCACGGGAGCGGCCGGCGTGTTCGACATGGCGGAGTTCTTCGTCATGAGGAAGTACCGGCGCCGCGGGGTCGGGTTCGCCGCGGCGTCCGCGGCGTTCGATCGATTCACCGGTCGGTGGGAGATCCGACAGCGCGACGAGAACGTGGCAGCGACCGCGTTCTGGCGGCGGGTCATCGCCCGCTACACCGACGGCAGCTATGAGGAGGCCCACTGCGACGACGCGACCTGGGTCGGTCCCGTCCAGACCTTCACGAGCGGCTAGGTGTGATCTCCCACGAGGTTGTCCCGTCGTAGCTGCTCGAGCGTCTCAGCTGGTCTTGCCGAGCAGCGCGTCGACCAGCCGGGTGAGCCTTTCGGCGTCGACCGGCTTCACCAGGTGTGCCGCGAACCCCGCCTCCGCGCTGCGGCGCTGGTCCTGCTCCTGGCCGTAGCCGGTGAGGGCGATGAGCTCGGGGGCGGCGCCCCCCATCCGGGCGCGCAGCTCACGTCCGAGCGTGTAGCCGTCCATCACCGGCAGTCCGATGTCGATGACGGCGACGTGAGGACGCACCACCAGCGCCGCCGACAGCGCCTGCGACGCGTCGCCGGCGAGCTGCACCTCGTACCCGACCTCCGACAAGAACCTCCCCATCGTCGACGCCGCGTCGCGATTGTCGTCGACGACGAGGATCCGATGTCCGCAGCCGGCGGAGATCTCCCGCTTGCGCCGCACGGGGACATCCGCCAGCCCGTCAGGCGGCGCCGACACCGGCAGCCGCAACGTGAACTCGCTCCCCTGGCCTACGCCGGCGCTGTGGGCGCTGACGGTGCCGCCGTGAAGGGTGGTCAGCGTCCGCACCAGGGAGAGCCCCAACCCGAGCCCCCCTTGGGTGCGGTCAGAGCCGCGTGCGTCCTGCACGAACATCTCGAACAGGCGCGGCAGCAGTGTCGGGGCGATGCCGGCGCCGTTGTCGCGAACCCGCAGGACGACCTCCTCACCCTCCCGCACGCCCCTGACGTCGATGCGTCCGTTGGCATCGGTGTAGAGCGCGGCGTTGGTCAGCAGATGGCCGATCACCTGCGCGAGGCGCACCTCGTCGGCGTCGACGGAGAGGCCCTGCGAGGGCACCGACAGATTCAGCCGGTGCCGCCGCTGCTCGAGCAGAGGCGCGGTGGCCTCGACGGCCTTGCCCACGGCGGTGGCGAGCTCCATCCGGCTCTTGCTCAGGGTGACCTTGCCGCGCGCGAGGCGCGACACGTCGAGCAGATCGTCGACCAGACGCACCAGATGCTGGGCCTGCCGCACGATGACCTCGCGTTCGTACGGCGTGGCCACGTCGCCGCGCAGCTGCATGATCTGGGCGGCGGTCAGGATGGGGGCCAGCGGGTTGCGCAGCTCGTGCGACAGCAGCGCCAGGAACTCGTCCTTCCGACGATCGGCCTCCACCAACGCCGCCTCTGCCTGCTTGAGGCGCGTCACGTCGACGAACGCCCCCATCGAACCGCGGGGCGCGCCGGTCGGATCGCGCAGCGGAACCGCGTTGCCGTACAGGTGAACCACCTCGCCATCGTCGAAGCGGATCTCCTCCTCGTGGTTTCTCACCTCGATACCGCGCGCCGCGCGTTGCAGCGGGAGCTCCTCGGGAGGGAGCTCCACCCCGTCCGCAAAGACCTTGAAGTGTTGCGTCGGAGACGGATCGACCGCCGTCTTCGACATGTTCGTCCCTTCTACAAAGCGCAGGAGCTCCCGCCCCGTGCGGTTGCCGTGCACCTCGAGGCATTGCGGATCCTGCGCGATCCAGACGACAGCGGGCACCGCATCCATGAGGACGGTCAGCTCGTCGGCGCGCGCCCGAGCCCGCGCCTCGCTCTGTCGCAAAGCGGCCTCGGCCGCGCGGCGCTCCGTCACGTCGGTCGCGACGGTCACCAGACAGGGCTGACCGCCGAGATCGATGCGGGCGCTGACGATCGCGGCCGTGAGCGGACGCCCGTCCTTGGTTCGAAAAGGGATGTCGCCCTCGCCCCGCCCCTCCCGCCGCATCGGGGCGACGATCGCTTCGCGCTCCTCGGGCGTCCAGACGCCGAGCTCGACGGTGCTCTTTCCCAGCACCTCCTCCCGGAAAAAACCGGTCATCTTGAGGAACGCGTCGTTGACGTTCAGATAGGTCCCGTCGGTGAGGCTGGTGATCACCGTCGGCTGCGGATTGAGGTGAAAGACCGTCTCGAACCTCCCCTCCGACGCGCGCAGCGCCTCCTCCGCCCGACGGCGATCGTGCATGTCGAAGGCGGCCGCCACCCACTGCGTGATGGCACCGGCCTCGTCGCGGACAGGCGCCACGCGACAGAGGTGGAACCGATAGGCGCCCTCCCGGGTCCGGATCCGATACTCCATCTCGCCCGGGCTGGAGGTGGCGAGCGCGCGTTCAAACTGCCGCTGCATCTCGGCCCGGTCGTCGGGATGCACGGCGAGCAGCGCCCCCTTTTCGCGAAGGGACTCCTCCTCCGTGAGGCCGGTCAGCTCCACCCACCGGTCGTTCACCCACTCGAGGCGCCCCTCGGCGTCACAGGTCCAGATGATCTGCGGAAGGGCGTTGGCCAGCTTCTTTTGGTCAGCGTCCATTCTGGTAAGTCGCGATTCAGATCCGAAAGGCACGCCCCGCACCGACGAATGCGCGGACCTCATGACAAAGGAGCCTGGATGTGGTCGACGTCACGGCCGGACAGTAGCACGCTCACCGACGGCGCCCAGCATTCGGAAACAGGGCTCGCTGTGCGCGCCGAGAGCGTACCGCGGTCGTCGAGATTGTCGGTCAGACGTGCTCCAGCGCACACAATCGGGAGCGATCGTCGTCTGGCTGCTTCACGCTGCGGCGACGCCAGGCCGCGTAGGTCGGAGCTACTTCGTGACGGCGGCGCGCATCCGATTGTTCTTGGGATTGTGCTCGACCTCGGCGAGGCCGAGCGCCTCCAGCACGGGCGGGACGTACATCCCGAACCGGCCGCGCAGCCCTTTCTTGAGGCCGTACCACCCCTTGACCGGATTGCTGCCGGCGCGTCCCCAGGCCTCGACGGTGTCCGGCGCGGCGGGCTTCTGCTCGTCGGCGCTCCCCAGCAGCACCCAGTCGCCGCTCTTCTTCAACATGGCGTGGAGATCGTCGAGGCAGCGCAGGTGATAGCGCAGCTGCGTCTTGCCGACCTGCACGACCAGCGCCGGCGGGTCGGCCGCTTCGTCGCGGTACGCCAGGTAGTCGGAGGTCCCCGGCGGCGTCTTCAGCTCCCACGGTTTGTCGGCGGTCCCGGTGCCTTTGACCTTGCTCATGCGCTCTCCTCTTCGTTCGCGTCGGCTCGAAACGCCGCGCGGCCGTGCAGCACCTCGTCGGCGATGTACGACACGTAGCGAAAGTCGCGAATGAGCGCGACGCGCCCGCCGCGCCAGTCGAGGAGCACGAAGGTGCTGGGGTGCTCGCTGGCGCGCGGCGAGAAGATGGCCAGCGCCGGACGTCCACCCGCTGCGCCGTCGAGGACGCCGGGGACCACGCGAAAGTCGCGCAGCTCCGCGTAGCGCGTGAAGTACTCGCCCACCGCCGGGCCGCGGCGCTCGGTGCGCGACACCAGATCGAGCCGGCAGTCCTCGGCGATGAACCGGCGGAGCGCCTCCCAGTCGCGCGCGTTGAAGAGCGTCGCGTAGCGGTGGAGGAGCGCGCGCTCCTCAGCCAGCGCCGCAGGATCCTTGCGAGGCGCCTCGGGGCTTGGCGACGCCACCAGCTCGGCCCGCGCGCGCAGCGCCGCCCGGCCGCGGTGGAGCGCCGCCTTGACCGCCGGCAGGCTGGCCCCGGTGCTCTCGACGATCTCCTCCAGCGTGCAGCCGAGCACGTCCTTGAGGATCACCGCGCTCCGCTGAGCGATCGGCAGAGCGAGAAACGTCGCCAGCGCCGCCCGCATCACCTCGGGCTCCGGCCGCTCGTCGACCGTGACGTCGTCGGGGATCTCCGCCACCAGCTCGACGTGCTTGCGCTCGTAGCGGCGCAGGAAATCCATCGCCGTGTTGTGCGCGATGCGGAAGAGAAAAGGACGCAGCGGCGGCATCTCGGCCGCCATGCTGATCGCGTAGTACGCCTTGGCCAGCGTGTCCTGCACGACGTCTTCCCCTTCGATGACCGAGCCGGTGAGCCGGGCGCAATAGCGGTGGAGCTCGGGCCGGATCTCCCCGACCAGGTCCAGGAACCGCGCGCGCGCCTGCCCCAGCTCCGGTGGCGGGCTCTGGCCGTCGGCGCTCACAGAGGCTCGATCCCCTTGCCGCTCACGCCGACGATGTTCCCCTCGCGCGCGAGCTCGCCGCGCGCCACGTCGACAATGGTCCGCGCGAGATCGTTCGCCGTCAGCGGTTTGTCGAACCTCTCCATGAACTTCTGCGGGGTGATCCCTCCCAGCGCTCCATAGGCGTCCGCCACGATGGCACCCAGCTCCGTCTCGGCGACGACCTGCTTCGGGACCAGCGCCAGGAATCTGATCCCCAGCTTGGCCAGATCGGCCGAGCGCTGCAGGTAGCCGGCCAGAAACATCTGCATCCGCTTGGCCCCAGCGTAGCCGCCCGAGAGAGGCGAGCCCATCAGCCCGGCGCCGCTCGACACGATGATCACCAGGCTGCCGGGCCGCAGCGGCCGGCGGAGCGCGGTCTGTCCGACCTGGAACGCGATCTTGAGGTCGGTGTTCCAGGGGGCCGAGAAGCTCTCCCAGGTCTGCTCGTGGATGAGGGCGAGGCGCGCCCGCGCGCCCGCGCTCAGCACCAGCAGATCGGGGTCGGCCTCCTCGATGAGCCGGTCCATCGCCGCTGCATCGGTCGCATCAAAAGCGCGCACGGTCACCTCGCCGAGGCCCGCCGCTTCGTTGCGCACCTGGTCGAGCCGCGCGCGGTCGCGCCCGACCGCCCAGACGCGCGTCCCGGCCGCCGCCAGCGCGAGCACGGTCGCCCGACCAATCCCCAATCCACCGCCGACGACAATCGCTGAGCCTGGTTGCTTGGTCATGCTTCGTTCCCTCCATGCAGACGACGTGCGAGGCGGGCAGAAGGATGCGCGCGCTCGGGTGAAAATGATGCGCTACCTGGGGGTTGGGCGGCTCGCGAAATCGCGCGATACTGGGCCCCGACGAAATGACGGCCTGGGTGGCAATCCGGATGGCCGGGGTGGGCGATGCGCCCGCGGTCGCGGACATCTACCGCCCGTACGTCACCGACGCGGTGACCTCGTTCGAAGTCACGCCGCCAAGCGCCGCCGAGATGGCGAGACGCATCGAGGCCGTGCTCGCGCTGGCACCCTGGCTGGTCGCGGTCGACGGCGCGGGCGACCCCATCGGGTACGCCTATGCCTCGGGACACGCCGAGCGCGCGGCGTACCAGTGGTCCGTCGACACGACGGTCTACGTGCGCGACGGACACCACCGACGCGGGGTCGGCCGCGCGCTTTACGCGGCGCTCTTCCCGCTGCTCTGCCTGCAGGGGTTCTACGTCGCGCACGCTGGAATCACGTTGCCCAACGCCGGGAGCGTCGGACTCCACGAGTCCTTCGGCTTTCGCCCGGTCGGCGTCTACCCGGCCGTCGGCTGGAAGTTCGGCGCCTGGCGCGACGTCGGCTGGTGGCACCTCCCACTGCAGGAGAGACCCGCGACGCCGGCACCGCCGCTGTCGCTCGCGGAAGCCCAGCAACTGCCGGCGTGGCCGGCGACGCTCCTCTGAAGCCGCTTCGCTAGGGCGTGAAGGCGCAGGCCTGGACGACGCCCGGGCAGCCGACGTCGAGCAGCGTGCAGGGATCGCCGAGGTTGCAGGAGAACCCGTTGTCTCCACACAGCGTCTGGGGCGAGGCCGTTCCGCAGGTCCAGGCGCCGAAGCCCGCGCCTCCATCGCCGCTCAAGCAGGGCTCGACCACGCCGAGCGTGTGGCGCGCCAGGACCGAGCAGTTGTCGGTCGGCTCCGAGATCGCCGCGTCCCCCGCATCGCCCCCGCCCGGGGTCGCGACCGCCAGGGCGCAACAGCGCGCCATGTCGTTGGGGGGACTCGCACCGTCCGAGGCATCGGAGGCGTCGACCCCTGCCCCGGCCTCGGTCTCGATCAACGTCACGGAGACCTTGGCGGACGAGCCTTGGCCGCACCCGCTGGCGAGCGCCAGCGCCCCAACGAGCGCCAGGATCGTCCTCCGCATGCGCGGGAGTCTCCGTTGATCCACGGGTCGTTCATGTGTCGATTGTGCAACTAGTGCTCGACCGGCAGGCGGCGGGCGTTCCACTCCAGCATGCCGCCGGCCAGGTTGCGGACGTGACCGAAGCCGGCCTGGCGCAGGATCGCCGCCGCCGTCGCCGAGCGCGCGCCCGCGCGGCAGATGACGACCACCTCGCGTCCGACATAGCCGGCCAGCTTGGGGAGGCGCCTCTGCAAAACGTCCAGCGGGACATGCAGCGCGCCCTTGACGTGGCCGAGCTCGCCGACGAACTCCTCCGGCTCGCGGACGTCGAGCAGCAGCGGTGGGAGCGCCCCCTGCTGCTCCGCCGCGACCTCCTCCGGCGAGACGACCGGCATCGCGGCGATGTCGGCGACCATCGGGAAGTGAACCTCCTCGGCCTCGAAGCCCGACTGATTCACCTGCAGCGACTGCTGAATCTTTTCGGGAAAGGGGAGCCCGAGGCTCCCCATCAGCGCCACGTACTCGGCGCGGCTGCGCCCCGCGTAGCGCGGGTTGGTCCGCTTCTCCTCGCCGATCGTGGTCGACCTCTTGCCGTGGTAGTCGTGCCCCGGCCAGACGACCGTTTCGTCGGGGAGCGTGAACAGGCGGCCGTGCACGGCGTCGTACTGCTGCCCGGCATCCGCGCCCGGGAAGTCGGTGCGCCCCGAGCCGCCGACCATCAGCGTGTCCCCGGTCAGCACCGCCCCCGCCACCCGGTAACAGACCGAGTCGGGCGTGTGCCCGGGCGTGTGCAGCACCTCGATCCGCTCGCCCCCCAGCGTCAGCACGTCGCCGTCGTCGACGTGCCGATCGACGAGCGGGCTCGGGCTCTCGCGGTGCATGACGATCGCCGCGCCGAGGAGCTCCTTGGCCGCGCGATTGAACATGAGGTGATCGGCGTGCATGTGCGTCTCCAGCACCATCCGCAGCTTGAGCCCGCGCCGCCCGAGCAGCGACCGATAGGTGTCGAGCCGCTCGCGCACCGGATCGACCAGCGCCGCCTCGTCGCCCACGGTCAACAAGTAGGTCTTGCAGTTGGTGTCGTTCAGCTCCTCGATCCGCGGCGCCATGGCTGTCGAACATAAGACGGAATCAGCCGCCCGACGATTGCCGGCGACCGCCCGCCTCCACAAGTTGGCGACGATGACAAAACGCCCCGCGCCACCTCTGTGACACGGCGCCACAACAGGAATTGACCGCGACCGCCGACGTTATAGTGAGCTGAGGAGATCAGATGCCCGACATTTTGCACAGGGTGGGGATGCAAGGCTCGCCCGCCAAGGTCTACGACGCCATCGCGACGACCAAGGGGTTGTCGCACTGGTGGATCACGGGGACCACCGGCGAGACGAGCGTGGGGGGGTGGTGAAGGTGCGGCCCGAGAAGGGGGACAGCGGCTTCGACATGAGGGTCATCGAATCGAAGCCAGGCGAGGTCGTGCGCTGGCAGTGCGAGGGGGGCCCGCCCGAGTGGATCGGAACGCAGCTGACGTTCCGCCTCCTGGAAAAAGGACCCGAGACCTACGTGCTCTTCACGCACGCCGGATGGAAGGACCCGGTCGAGTTCATGCACCACTGCAGCACCAAGTGGGCGGTCTTCCTGATGAGCCTCAAGAACTGGATCGAGCGCGAAGAGGGGCGCCCGCACCCCTACGACGTCAAGATCCACCCGCGCGACTGAAGCCGACGCGGCGCGCGCTCACTGCGCGGCGTGCCTCACGCCCCAGTAGATGAGGCCGTTGATGTCGGCGATGCCGACCTGCGCGATCCAGCTGTCGAGCTGGCCGGCGCCCGCGAACCGGTCGACCCCGGCGCCGAGGCGGAGCTTCCCCGCCAGGAAGTAAGCGCCGACCTCACCGCCAACGGTGCAGCTCTGGGCGAACCAGAGGCACTGCACCTTGGGAAAGGCCTCGACGCCCGTCAGCAGGAAGCTGTCGATCGCATAGAAAAGACCGACGCCGATCGATTGAAACGTCTGGTGCGTGCTGCGCTGCCAGATCCAGGGGGAAAATGGGGTGATGAGCGCGAGCTGTCCGCTCTCCGGGCCGAAGGTTGGCCGATAGGAGACCCGCCAGCCGGAGTGCACGAAGTCGCCCGAGACCTCGTAGGGCAGCAGGTGAAACAGCAGGCGGACCGGCGTGAGGCGGCGATCGGGGATGCTGGAGGGATCGAGATCGAGCGGCGTCAGCGGCCGCAGCGGCTCCGTCTCGAGCACCATCTGCGCCCCGGCCGTGAGGTGCTCGCCGAGCGGATAGCCGTCGATGTGCTCGATCTGATCGAGCCGCTCCGCCGCGTCGATCTCGGCGTTCTGCAGCCACTTGTCCGGCCGCCGCAGGAAGCCGCGCTCGTCGGCGTCGGTGAAGTAGAGATCGGACTTCACCTTGTCGGCGGCGAGCGTCTCGCGCAGATGATCGACGACGTCGGTCAGGCTCTGATCGTCGACCGGCTTGTCGTGCGGGCCGCAGCCGGGCGGCTTGGTCCCCGCCTGGCTCTCGCAGGAGAGGACGTCGACCAGCACGCGCAGGAACGGAATGCGCGGCGGTGAATCCTCTTCGGGCATTTGATCGCGCGCCTTCAGCCAGGCGTCGAGCGTGACGCCCCCGGCGTCGGTCTGTTGCCGTAGGCGCGCGCCCACGTCGGGCGAGACGGCCTGCGCGAGCTCGGCGTCGAACAGGCGGCGAACCATGTACGACGCGGCGGCGGAGCGCGGCGCCGACAGCCCCAGCCGGTCGTGAAAGGCGCGGACGCTGCCGACCAGGTGGCTCGCCTCGTCCTCGGTCAGCTGGCGATCGGCGGCGTTGATCTTCCACTCTTCGCGCGCGGCGTTGACGAGGCCGTCGTAGACGCCGACGTAGAAGTCGTGCTCGCGGAACGGCTCGGCGAAGAACGCGCCGAAGTGGGCCAGGTACGAGCCCATCAGCGGATGAAACCGCGAGCTCAGCCGGGGGAGCGGCGTCGCGGGCGGCAGCTTCTCGCCGTTCGGCAGCCGCCCGTCGGTCGGTTTGTAGAGGTAGCGCGCGACCGTCTGCAGCTCGTACTGCTCCGAGACGGCGACGAAGGTGGAGATGAAGTCGAAGGTGGTCGACAGGCCCACGCGCTTGGTCTCCGGGCGCTCGGGCGGCGGCGGCGGCGCCTTGCTGTACGACCGCGCGTGGTCGGGATCGACGTAGACGTAGTGCACCTGCTCGGCGTCGTCGGGCGGCAGGAGCTGTCCCGTCAGGCTGACCGCCAGTCCGAGCGGAACGTTGTCGAACACGCCGCCGTCGATGAACTGGTCGGCCACCGCGGCGCAGCCGGCGCGCCCACGGCCGTGACCGTCACTGTGGCCATCTTCGGGGCAGTGGCGGATCACCTGGGGCCCGAAGGCGACCGGGAAGGCGCTGGAGGCACGGATGATGTCGAGAACCTGATCGTCGGTCACGAGGCCGGCGCCATCCTGCGTGTCACCCTTCGTTTCACCCTTCGTGTCACCCTTCGTGTCACCCTTCGTGGGCAGCGTCAGGTATTCGCCGATCTCGTGGTCGTGCTCGGCGAGCTGGCGGAATCGGAGGCCGCCAGGCCCCGTCTGGAGTCCGAACGTCGAGACGAACCGCTGCGTCGGGATATGAATCCCATCGCTGCCCGACTGCGCGTCGGCTGACTTGATGACGATGTCCGCGGGACGAATGCGCGTCACGGTCACCCCCACCGTGAGCGGACAGCCGGCCGGAAACCGCGTCCCGTCGTCGAGCGCCTGCCGGAGCGTCGCCTCGGCCGGGGCGAAGGCCCCGCGCGCGAACAGCCCGTCGCCGGGCGCGTACCCCTTGGGCTGACCCCGGGGAAAGAGGCCATGGATCCCCACCGGGATCCACGCCTTCCAGAACAGGTTGTCGCGCGGCGACTCCGCGGCCGACCGCGCCGGGTTCTGGCACCACTCGACGGCGCTCAGGAAGGCGTTGATGTTGCCGGCCGAGGCGCCGGTGACGGTGGTCAGCGACGCGCTCGGGTCGCCCTCGAGCACGCGCAGCAACGCCCAGTTGATGCCGCCCTCGTAGGCACCCAGACTGACGCCGCCGCGCACGGTGAGGCTGTAACGTTGCAACGCCTTCGCGGTGGCGGAACCCGGTGCCGCCGTCGCGGCCGCGCCCACCGTTGCCGGCGCATTCGCCGTCGCGGGCGCCGCCGGCGGCTTGGGCGCCGGCAAGTCAGCGGCTCGAACACCCCCCGCGGCGCCGCAAAGAGCGGCCGCGCAGCAAACAGTCGCAACAATGAGATGAGCCGGCCGACACCGAACGAGCGGGGGACGCGCCTCGCGCATGCCCCCCTATAACATCATCAGGGCGTGTCGATGATGATCGGCGGCGGCGGCGGCGGTGGCGGCGGCACGGGCGGCGGCGTCGTCGTCGGCGTTGGCGGCGAGCTCGGTGCGCCGGGCGGCGGCACCACCGGCGGCTCCGGCGTGGTCGAATCCGGCTGGATACAGGCCGACAGATCGAAGAACAGGAACTCCATCGCCTTGGCCTGCCCGGAGAGGCCGGTCGCCTTGCACCCGTTCGGGAACTGATACTTGGGATCGGAGTCATCGCTGCTGCCGCCGCCGGGCGGCGGCGCGTTCTTGACGTGGATGTCCGTGAGCACGACGCGCCCGCATTGATTGTCGGGCGTCGCCTCGACCGGCGTGTTGATCGTCAGGTACTGAACCGACGGGGCGGCCACGCCGGAGACCGTGTTGGCCGGGATGTAGAGCCACTGCTGCGAGGTCGGGGGCATGGTCGACTGCACGGAGTGCTGGCTGCCGTAAAGCGCGATCGAGCCCGGCGTGGTCGTCGCGCCGGTGCTGGTCATCCACTGTCCGAGCGCCGCGCCCTTGGGGAAGGTGGTGTCGATCGTCGCGGTCACGCTCGCCGGCGGCTTCGGGAAATCATTCTGGGCGCCGAGATAGACCGCCGTCTGCGGCCAGGGCGTCGGCCCGTTGCGGAGCCAATAGAAGTGCAGGTGTGAATTGAAGAGGCGCCCGCCCGAATCGGCGTATTTCTTGATGTTGGCGATGTAGGGCTTCTTGGCGTCGGGGTACTGCCCCCCCTCGCAGGAGTGCATGAGGATGTCGTAGCCGAGCAGCTTGGTGGTGTTCGACCAGAGCGTTTGCGCGTCCGGGAAGGTCGCGCCACCGAGCGCGGCCCCGAAGGTCGCCGTCCCCTGCCCGTTCCCCGGGCCGTCGCCGCCCACGTACAGGTTCACGCGCCCGTTCCCCGCGTCGGTGGTGAACTCGCTGTCGGCGATCCCAATCTCGCGCAGGAAGCACTCGATGGCGTCGGAGCCGCCGGTGGTGACCGCGATCTTGGGCATGTGCCCCTCCGACTGCGTGCGCGGCAGGCGCGTCAGGTTGACGTCGGTGATCGGGTTGTCGACGCAGGAGGTGACGGTGGGGATGGTCACCTGGCGGCGCCACTTGCCGACCTGCATGACCAGCGGGATGTTGGTTCCCGAGGGGACGCCGGTCAGGTGGAACGCGCCCGTCGCGTCGGTCAGCCCGGCGGCGACGGGATGACCCGAGACCTGCGCGCTGCACTTGTCGCAGGAGACGCCCTCGGGAATGGCGTCGAGCGCCGTGTTCGGAATGTAGACGGTGACGTTGTAGAGCGGGACCTTGCCGGCCGGGTCGTACACCTTGCCGGAGAGCGACGTCGTCGCCGTCCCCGTGCAGGTCGCGACCTGGCACTGGAGCCCGGTGCAGCCGCCGCCGGTCGAGGAGCCGGGGCAGACGTTGGCCGTTCCCCCGGCGCCGCAGGTCATGCCGTTGCTGCAAGAGCCACAGTTGAGCACGCCGCCGCACCCGTCGCCGATGCTGCCGCAGTACTGCCCGCCCATCGGCGTGCAGGTGACCGGCGTGCAGTTGGGGTCGACGCAGAGGCTGGCGACGCCGCCCGACCCGCAGGCCATGCCGCCGGGGCAGCTGCCGCAATCGAGCGTCCCGCCGCAGCCGTCACCGATCTTTCCACAGTACAGAGTGCCCGTGGCCGGGTTGCACGTCAGCGGGACGCAGCCCGGCGAGGCGCAGATCCCCGAGCTGCACTGCATGCTCGACGAGCAGCTGCCGCAGGTCAGCGTGCGTCCGCAGCCGTCGCCGATGCTGCCGCAGTAGCTGCCGCAGGCGATCGCCGGGCAGCTCGCGCCGCCGATGCAGATCCCGTTGGTGCAGGTGTAGCCGGTCTGGCAAGCGCCGCAATCGACCGAGCCGCCCGGGCAACCGTTGCCGATCTTTCCGCAGTAGGTTCCGCCGGGCTGCGTGCAGGTGGTGACGGTCGGGACGCACGCGGCGTCGGAGGCGCCGGCGTCGGTTCCAATCCCTCCGCCCGTCGCGCTGGACCCGCCCGAGCCCGTCGTCCTCGAACCACCACTCCCCGCGGTTCCCGGACCGGAGCCTCCGGTGCCCGTCACTGCGGCGTCGGTGCCGGTCGCCTTCTGCTTGACCCCTGCACAGGCGGCCAGCAACACGGCAAAGACAGTCAACAAAAACGGGGTTCGGGGGGCGCGCGACTTACCCATCGTGAAAATGGGTGTCCGGCGGGGTCCGCGGCGGCTCGCCCGCCCGGAGGCGGACTACCGCCGACTTGCGCCGGCCTGCACGATGGCGCCCGATGCGACCGACCAGGTGATCGTCCCGCCCGTGAAGCGGCAGCTGCGCCCGCCGCCCGGGGCCGGCTCTTCATCGCCAATCGGATAGCCGAGCGGGCCGGTCGGGCCGCCCTGGCCGAGCCAGCGGTCGCGGATATCGCCGGTCACGATGTGCGCTCCTGTAGGTTGCGACCAGTAGATCGAGGAAGCGAACGGCGTCCCCAGCCCCAGCCACGGGTGGGTCGGCGCGGGTGACGGCGCGCGCACGTAGTGGCGCACGGCGACGGTCGACGGCACGTCGCCGATGATGACGCCCTGAAAGTCCCGGTACCATCCGCCCGCGGCGTCCTGGACCGGACGCGCGTCGAACACCGCTCTTCCCAAAAACCCGCTCTCGCCGCCCGACAGCCGGTATTTCTCGTCGACGGCGGCGCGCCCGGCCGGCGCGGGGGGCGTGAAGGGGCGTGGTCGGAACAGCGCCGCCAGCCAATCGAGCGCCCGCCTGACGCGCGACCGAGGCGCGGCCTCCGCGCGCAGACCGTAGACCACGACCTTGCCCGAGAGCGTCGCCCGGATGACGCGCCCGCTGGCAATCGTCGGCGGCGTGAACTTGGCGAACAGGTAGCCGCCGTCGTCGTGCCAGAGCTCGCCCAGCGTCGTGGCGTCGAACGCCGCCAGCCGCCCCGGCACGTTCTGCCACTGCCCGTCGCCGAGCGGATACGAGACCCAGAGGATTCCGTCGTGGTCGCCGTCGGCGGACAGTGAGCTGAACCCGCCCGACATTCCTTCCACCGCCCGGACGGACGAGGTGAGGAACGGCCGCTCGTCGAGGTGGTGCGTCGTGGTGTCGTAGCGAAACGCCTTGAGATAGTCGCGCCCCGCCATCTGGTAGAGGAGCCCGTAACCGCGACCGGCCGCGGACCAGAAGACAGGGCCGCCGTTGGCGTTGGGGCCGCAGTCCTCGCCGTCCTGGTAGCGCGCGGGGGCCACGTAGCAGCCGGGGACGGCGGCGGTGTCGCAGTTCGTGGGGAAGGTCGAGCGGGGCTGCGTCGCGCAGGCGGGCGCGCGCGGATCGGCGTGATACGAGTTCACGAACGCCTGGAAGCCTTCGGCCTGGCTGGGCGCCGGCGGGCCTTCCGACTGATTTTGCGAGAGCGCGAGCGTGCGCGCGTCGAGCACCTCGTAGCGCCCCTCCTTGCCGCCGCCGACGATGAGGCCGGGGGGCAGCCAGAGCGGGCCGCCCGAGCCGAGATCGCTGTCGGTGCGATCGAGCGTGTTGTGATTGAGCGGCTGGTGCGCGGCCGCCAGCGTCAGCCCCGGCGGCGCATCAGCGGTCTGCAGCGCGACGAACGCGTCGCCGAGCGCGCCGGGGCCGTTGCCGGTCATGACGTAGAGCCGATCGCCCACGCCGGCCGGACCGCTGCCCCCTTGCCAGATCCCGGCGCGCCCGCGATCGGCGCCGGTCGAGAAGACCGCCACCTCGGCCAGATCCGCCGCGCGGTAGCCGGCGATCCAGCCGCGGTAGGGGGACCCGTCGGGACAGTCACGGTCACAGGCCAGGCTGCCGAAGGCGACGTAGACGACGCCGTTCAAGAGCAGGAGCGCCGGGCGGTTGCGCTGGCAGTCGGCGCTGAACCTGACGTCGCGGCGTTGCGGCGAGCTTCGGTCGACCGGCGCGATCCGGACCGGCGGGCGGCGGTCGCGCAGCTCGGCGGTCAGATCGAGCGCGTGCAGATAGTACTGGTGGTCGGCGGCGTTGCGGGCCACCGCGTAGAGTGTCCGCGTGGCGGCGTCGACGACGGGGGTGCCGGTGATGCCGACCCGCTGCGAGGGCGTCTCGCCGCAGATCGCCGGGACCACCCGGCCGCTCGGTTGCAGCTGCCGCTTTGCGAGGGGCGGGGTCGCCGGATCCGGGCTGGCGTCGTCGAGATCGAAGGCGTAGACCCAGTTGGTCTCCGTCGCCACGAGCAGAAGATCGCGACGGCCGTGGCTGGAGGTCGGCACCCCGTGCAGGACCAGCGGCTGCGCGACGATGCCCCCGTCGACGTCGCGTTCGAAGCGGCGCCCGAAGGCGCCGCCCGCGACCAGCGGCGGCTTGAGCGCGGTCTCGACCAGCGTCGCGCCCGAGCGCGCGCCGTCGTTGTGGTGGGTCAGGACGTCTGCGGCGCTTGCGAGCGCGCCTTGCCGGGCGCAGGCCGCGAACCCGAGCGCGATCAGCGCGGCGACGAGCCGTCGGGCCTGAGCCACCGCCTGAGTCATACTGGCCGTCATGAAGCTGGAGCTGGTGAGCCACACGCTCTGCCCCTACGTGCACCGCGCGGCAGCGATGATGCACGAAAAAGGCGCTCCCTTCGAGCGGCGGTACATCGACCTGCGGGCCAAGCCCGATTGGTTCCTGGCGATCTCGCCGCGGGGAAAGGTGCCGGTGCTGCTGGTCGACGGCCAGGCGCTGTTCGAGTCCCAGGCGATCATCGAGTTCCTCGACGAGACGCACCCGCCGTCGCTCCTGGGGACGGATCCCTTCGCACGGGCGCGCCAGCGGGCCTGGGTCGAGGTGGCCAACGATCTCTCGAACGCACAGTACCGGCTCTTCATCGCGCCGTCGCTGGAGGAGCAGCAGCCAGCGGCCGAGGCGCTGGCGGCGATCACCGGCCGTTACGAGGAGGCGCTCACCGACGGCGTGATCGCCGCCGATGGGTTCGGCCTGGCGCACCTGGCGCTCGCGTCCTCGGCGCTGCGCTTCGCCGTCGTCGAGAAAGAGCTGGGGGTGCGGGTGTTGCCGGCGGCGCCCCGGTTCGACAAGCTGGTGCACCGCCTGGCAGAGCGGCCTTCGATCGTCCAAACGGTCCCCGACGACTACGCCGAGATCTTCATCCGCAAGCTGATCGAGCGGCACAGCCTCTTCACCGCCTCGACCCGGCGTTAAAAGGCGGCGCCATCTGAGGGTCCTGATCTAAAAGACGACCGGCAGATCGAACAGCCTGCACCCTGAGGCGAGCCCTCTCCGCCGAACCGGGTCTTGCCCCGCGCCGACCGGCGCCGCGAATCCTCTTGGACTAGAGGCCGGGCAGCGGGCCGGTGAAGTCCGACTTGTTCGGCTGCGTTCCGAAGGTGTTCACCTCGACGCCGAACATGTTCGCGATCGACACCAGCAGGTGGTTGTTGGTGATCGGCGTGTAGTCGGTCGGGGAGACGCCGTCGGTGGGGCCGCACCAGAGGTTGGTGCTCGGACAGTCGGGCGTCATCTTCAGACGACGGCCCATCGTGATGAGGCCGTTGGCGCCGCCGGCCAGGACCGTCGGCGCGTTGCGCGTGCTGTGCCGCGCCGGATTGCCCATGTCGCTCGAGGCGTAGATGAGCGTGTTGTCGAGGACGCCCATCGCGTCGAGCTGCTGCATCAGCGTGGCGATGTTGCCGTAGCAGTACTTGTTGAACTTGGCGAGCAGCGCCCAGGTGGCGGGCCCTGTCGTCTGTGGGACGAGCGGCTGGCCGTCCCCCCCGACCGGGGAGGCGTCGTAAGGGTGGGCGACCGAGCCGTGGTTGTCGACCGGCAAGCTGAGCGGGTTCCCCATGTAGGAGAGATCGGCCAGGAAGAGCGTGGCGAACCGGGTGATGTCGCAGGCAAAGGCCTGCGCCAAAAGCCCGATGTGCGCCTTGGTGATGGCGTCGAAATAGGGCTCACCGCCCTGATAACGGAGCAAGCTGGGGAAGTTGCTCGAGCTCGGCTTGGCCGGCACCGTGCAGTTCGAGCCCATGATGCTGGTGGCCGCGAACCCCTTCTTCAGATCGCTGAGCGCGTCCAGGTGGGCCTGCAGCTTCTGCTGCTCCGGTGCGGCGAGCTTTCCGTACAGGCTCTGCACGTCGCTGTAAGCAGAGGTCGCCACAGCAGTGCCGAGCTGTTGCTGCCGCAGGAGCGCCGCCTGCGCCGCGGCGTTGTTGGGTGCGGCGAAGTTCCCGAACAGCGCCGTGTAGGCCTGGACCGGGTCGGGGATCTTGGGGAGCGCAATCCCCCCCTTGCTGTAGGAGAGCGTCGTCCCGGATTGCGTGTTGTTGTCCCCGACGCCCAGCTGAATGCTGGTGATCGGCGTCGACGCCCCGAGGTTGTTTTCGACGGCCAGGAACTGATCGATCGACGAGTTGGCCGGCTTGAGCGCCGATTCGTCGATGGTGCTGCCGGTGAAGATCGTCCCGGCCGAATTGTGACCGTTGGCGTTCGAGAGGTGATCGATCCCCTCGATGATGGTGACCTTGTTCTTGTAGCTCTTGCCGTAGGTCGTCGCGTCGTCGAAGGGCTGGAGCGAGCAGTTGGGATAGGTGATGTTGAAGTTCGTCGAGCTGGTCACCCCCCCGGAGGTGGTGACGGTGTCGGTCACGCCCCAGGGGACGCCGCTGGGGAAGTTGCCCGAGTACTGCATCGCGAAGTACTCGGCGGCAATGCCGTGCGGGTGGTAGACGCCGATGAACCGCAGGGGAAGCGTCTCGCCGTAAGCCTTGGCGAAGTGATCCTCGAGCAGCCGATAAAACGGCAGCGCCACCGCGCCGGCGCCGACGGCGCGCAAGAACGAGCGTCGGCTGGCACTCCGCTTCTTCACATCGTCCTCCGTTGCGCGAACAGCGGGCTCCGGATGTAGGCGATCAGGATCTCCGCGATGTTCCCCTGCTTGTCGGCGCTGAGCTGACTCCAGAGCGACTGGAACGCCATCTCGCTGGGGGTGAGAGCGCCCGTCGCGTCGCTGCGGCCGGTCGATCCGCGAAACAGCTGCATCGGCGCGCAGCTCGCCACGGTGGGGCTGCTGGCCAGCACCGTCGCCAGCGCGTTGCTGCTGGCGTAGGCCTGATCGAGGTCGGTGTTGGTGTTCGCGACCGTCGTGGTGGTATCGATCGGCAGGTACTCGTAGCCGCCGATCGCCTGCGAGCGGGTCGACGTCACCTTCTCCGTGCCGAGGTGCACGGCGCCCTTCGAGTCGGCGTCGATCGTCCGGTACTCGCCCATGCCGTCGTAGCCCTCGAAGGTGAACCCGAAGGCGTCGATGCTGTCGTGGCACTTGGCGCAGCCCGAGGTCGTCCCGTGCACGTTGAACAGCGCGCGGGTGGTCTCGGGGTTGGTCGAATCGGGCGCCGGCGGCGGCGGGACGGTGATGTTGAGCGTCGAGGGATCGGGGACCGGGATGCAGGCGATCCGCCGCATGACCGCCACGCCACGCAGCACCGGCGCCGAGGTGCTGGCGTGGGCGTAGACCGACGAGAAGGCGCCCTGGTTCAGGATGCCGACGCGGGCCCCGCCCTTGGCGCCGGCCAGCGACGTCTCGCCGGAGGCGCTGGTCACGCCGTAGAACTTCGAGTAGTAGCTGGAGATCGTGCTCGCCGTGAGCGTCGAGGTGGGATTGATGATCGTCCAGGGGGCGCTCAGCAGCTCGTTGACGGTGCCGGTCTTCTTCTGCAGCACCTCGTTGATGAAGCTGGTGGTCTCGTCGTCCATCACCGCCGCCGCGTTCAGCGAGGTGTAGTCGGGATACCAGTTCGCGTCCTTGGCGATCTGCCCGATGGCATCGAGACCGAACCACTCCCGCACCAGGCGCACCAGCCGCGCCGGCGCGCCGGCCGCGGCGAGCAGGCGCCGGGCCTGCGTCTCGAGATCGTCGGGCGAGGCGAGCCCGCCCGAGGCGGCCGCCTGCAGCAGCGTCTGATCGGGAGGCCCGGCGGTCAGCAGATAGGACATCGTGCTGGCGAGCTCATAGGGGGTCAGCGTCAGGCTCGGATCGGCCGAGGGGGCGTCGGGACCGAGCTCGGTCACGTAGAGAAACCCGGGCGACTGCAGCATCGTTCGGGCGACCAGATCGATGCCGTCGTTGTACGGCGAGGCCCCGGTGTCGCCAGTCACCGCGGCCTGATACACCGTGGCCAGGTTGGCCGCTTCGGCCGTGGTGACGGGACGGCGATAGACCTGCGCGCCGAACGTGCTCACGAACGTCGCGGCGCAGGCGGCACCCTGCTTGACGGGGTCCGAACAGGCGGAGAGCGCCGCCAGCTTGCCGTTCCCGCGCGCCTCCGTGACCAGCGCGATGGCGGCGGTGTCGAGATCCTTGGCCATCTGCGAGGCGACGACCTGTCCCTCGTTCAGCGTATAGCCGCTCTGCTTGGAATCGGCGGAGAAGGCCGACGCGGCCGGCGTCAGCTTCGTGCCCAGCAGCGCCTGCACCGAGGCGTCGTACTCAGCGTTCGTCAGCCGGCGGACGTCGGCCTGAAGCAACGAGGCGGTGTCGATGCCTCCGCCACCGCCGCTCCCTCCACCGGTGCCGCTTCCGCTTCCGCCGGTGCCGCTTCCGCCTGTGCCGGTGCTGCTGCCGGTTCCGGTTCCGCTGCCGTTCCCGCCGGTGCCGTTCCCGCTTCCACCGCTTCCGTCTCCGTTGCCGCCCGAGCCGGAGTTCGCGTAGCCACGCCCGGCGCAACCGAACGCGGCTGCGCCGACGAACAGCAGCGCGGCGGCAGGGATCTTGAAGCGGCCCACCATAAGCGAGAGCTGAACAGTACGTTTCGAAGCAGGACCGCGCAATGGATTATCACGCAGGAGAATCACGCAACTAGCTAATTATACGCGGCTTTCACACATTGACGGAGATGTAGGTTCGAGTGGATTCGAGGGGTTGCCTCCACCTTGGGGAGCCACGGCATGCCCTGCGGCGTTGCCTCATTAGATGAGCTGACGACGGGGAGCTCGACGGACGACGCGCTACAGATACCCGGCAGCCTGCAGCTGGAACATCCGCGCGTAACGACGGCCGGCAGCGACGAGCGCCGCGTGCGTGCCATCTTCGACCACACGACCCGCTTCCAGCACCAGGATCCGGTCCGCCATCCGCACCGTCGGGAAGCGATGCGAGATCAAGATCGTCGTCCGTCCGGCGGCGAGCGCGCGGAAGCGCTGGAACACGGCGTGCTCGGCCTCGGCGTCGAGCGCGGCGGTCGGCTCGTCGAGGATCAAGATGTCGGCCTCGTCGCGCATGAATGCGCGCGCCAGCGCCACCTTCTGCCACTGCCCCCCCGACAGCTCCACGCCGCCCGAGAACCAGCGTCCGAGCTGCGTGTCGAGGCCCGCGGCGAGGCCCGCCGCCAGCTCCTTCGCGCCGCCGCGCTCGACCGCGCGTCCCACGCGCAGCTCGTCGCCCGCGTGCTCGACGCTGCCGAAGGCGACGTTCTCCCGCAATGCCAGCTGGTACTCGTTGAAGTCTTGAAAGATGACGCCGATGCGGCGGCGCAGCGCGACCTCGTCCCAGGTGCGCAGATCGCGCCCGTCGAGCAGCACGCTCCCCTCGGTCGGCTGATAGAGGTTCGCCAGCAGCTTGATGAACGTCGTCTTGCCGGCGCCGTTCTCTCCGACCAGCGCCAGGCTCTGCCCCTTCGGGATGAAGAGGTTCACGTCCCGCAGCGCCCAGCGTTCGGTCTCCCCGCCGGGATAGCGAAAGCCGACCCCCTCGAAGCGAATCCCCTCCTCCGCGCGCACCACCGCCAGCGGCCCCACCGCCTTCGGCGTGTCGGTCGGGATCGCGAAGTAGTCGAACAGGTTCGACATGTAGAGCGTGTCCTCGTACATCCCGCCCAGCGCCGAGAGCACCGCCTGGAAGCTCTGCTGCCCCTGACGGAACGCCACCAGCGCCAGCGTCATGTCACCGAGCGACAGCCGGCCGCGCACCGTCTCGGCGACGATGAGCGCGTACGAGCCATAGAACACGGCGGTGCTCAGCAGCGAGAGCGCGTAGCCCCAGCCCGCGCGGCCGATCGCCAGCCGCCGATCGTCGGCGAAGAACGACTCCGCCAGCCGGCGATAGCGCTCGAGCAAGAGCGGCCCGAGGCCGAACAGCTTCACCTCCTTGGCGTGCTCGTCGTTGGCCAGCACGTACTCGAGGTAGGTGAGCCGGCGCGAGTCGGGCGAGCGCCAGTTGCGCAGCCGGAACGCCGCGCCCGAGAAGCGCGCCTCGGCGAGGAACGCCGGCACCGTCGCCACCAGCACCGCCAGCGCCATCCAGGGGGAGAAGCGAATCAGCAGCGCCGCGTAGCCCGCCAGCGTCAGCGCGTTGCGGACGACCTGGAAGTTGCTCTGAATCAGCGACAGCGGCCGCGTCGAGGCCTCGCGCCGCGCGCGCGTCAGCTTGTCGTAGAAGTCAGGATCCTCGAACTGCCGCAGCTCCAGCCGCTGCGCCTTCTCCAGGATCTGCACGTTGAGATCGATGCCCAGCCGCAACCCGACCAGCTGGCGAACGAGGCCGAGCACCCGCTCGGCCCCCGCCATCACCACCACCGCCGCCAGCTCGACACCGACCAGCCGGACGGCGTGCGAGAGCGCCGCCTGACGCGCGAGGCCCGGCAGCGCCGCGCGCGCCGCGATCACGGAGTCGATGATCAGCTTGCCGACGTAGGCGACGAACGG
Organism: uncultured Pseudomonadota bacterium; assembly: GCA_963819375.1. Taxonomy (GTDB): domain Bacteria; phylum Myxococcota_A; class Polyangia; order Fen-1088; family Fen-1088; genus JADGRB01. Next base: position 736,155 of record CAWFVU010000007.1, read on the forward strand.
CGGCAGCGCCGCCGCCACCAGCGTGAACGCGGCGAGCACCAGCACGCCGCCGGGCGCCGACCGCCAGACCAACCCCAGTGCGCGCGCCGAATGGGTGGCGCTCGCCTTCAGCCGCTCGGCGAGCGGGACCTGCGGTGGCGTCGGCGGTGTGGAGGGGGGCGGGACCGACATCGACGCTCAGCCTAGCGCGCGCGCCGCGCTGCCGCCGGCCGCCTGGGCCATCCCCGGACCCGCCGCCTGGTCGACACCCCTATTGATATTCATTTTCAACTGCATTTCGCAGGGCGATCCGCTCGGCACCCGCTGCGCCCGGAGCGTCGAGCGCTTCGCCGCCTGCGCGCCACGTCGACGTGACTCCGATACCGATCAAGACGGGCGGTGGCGCCGTTGAATATCAGAAATCTGATGCAGGTCATTTATGCATACCGAATTGCGACCGCGTGTGCCCGCTCCCGAGCAGCCATGGCTGATTGCGTGAGGTTGTCGTTTCGTACGATTCGAGACCATTTGAGGCGCAACCTGATTCTGAACGGTCGCAGCAAACTTTTGCGCATTTGCACACGTCCACGCTTCCGTGCCCGCAACACCACTGGACCTGCGCAAACAGCGTATTTTCGGCGCTGCAGACCGCAGCATCTCCGTCGAATCGATGCGGCCGACAATACGAAAAGCGCCGATCGCTGCGCGATGACGAAGCAGCCCGAAGTTAAAAAAACGCTCCCCGCGTTTTACAACACTTGTTTGCTGCCAAATTATGGGCCTATTATCCGCGCCGATGACAATCCGTACTCTGATCGAAGATTTCGCCAATCAACTCAGTTCCCTGATGGAACGTCAGGCGCTGGACCGCGCACGCGTCGCCGTCGAGAACGCGCTCGGCGGCAAACGCTCGCCCGGCCGGCCGCCCAAGATGCTGTCCGCTGGCCTGGATCTGGGGAGGAAGCCCCGGCGGAAGGGACCGAAGCAGCTCTGCCCGGTTCCCGGATGCAAGAACCCTGCTGCGCCCGTCTTCGGGATGGTTTGTGCGAAGCACAAAGACATTCCCAAGGCCCAAATCAAGAAGTATCGCGAAGCTCGCCGCGCAAAGAAGCAGAAGAAAGCCGCCTAAAGCGGTCTTCTTCTCCGCCACTCCGCCGCGCATTCTTTCAAACCCGTTCGGGGGGGCGGGTCCGCCGGAGGCGCGTCCAGAGCGACAGGTAAAATGAGCTTCCTGCGTTCTGGCGCTGCCGTTCGATTTGATCAACGAGCGCGAATTTGACGGGCAAATCCCAGGCGACCTGCATGCTACGGTCGCGGCGATGATTCCCCGACGGGCTTTCTCCATCGTCCTCGGCGGCGCAGCCATCGTTGCCGCTTTTGTGTGCCCCCTCCTGACGAAAGCCGCTGCCGTGACCGCCAAGCCGAGCCCCACCGCCGCCGAGGTCGAAAAGCGCGCCGACGGGTTGGTCGCCCGCATGACGGCGGAAGAGAAGATCGACTATCTCGGCGGCGCCGACGGCTTCTACATCCGGGCGGTGAAACGACTCGGGTTGCCGGCCTTCCGGATGGCCGACGGGCCGTTCGGCGTTCGCAACGTCGGCCTCTCCACCGCCTACCCGGCCGGGATCGGCCTGGCCGCGAGCTGGGACGTCGCGCTGGCCAACCGGGTCGGGGCGATGATCGGACGCGACGCGCGGGCGCGCGGCGTCCAGATCATGCTGGCGCCGGGCGTGAACATCTACCGCGCCCCGATGTGCGGCCGGAACTTCGAATACCTCGGCGAAGACCCGTTCCTCGCCGCGCGGATGGCCGTCGGGTACGTCGAGGGGGTGCAGGGCGAGGGTGTCAGCGCCACGATCAAGCACTTCCTGGGCAACAACTCGGAGGTCGATCGCCACCACACCAGCTCCGACATCGACGAGCGCACGATGCGCGAAATTTATCTGCCGGCGTTCGAGGCCGCGGTCAAGGAGGCGCACGTCGGCGCGCTCATGACCTCGTACAACCTGGTGAACGGCCTGCACATGACGGAGAACGCGGCGCTGGTGGAGGGGCTGGTCAAGAAGGAGTGGGGATTCGACGGCGTCGTCATGTCCGACTGGGATGCGACCTACGACGGCGTCGCCGCCGCCAACGCGGGCCTCGACGTCGAGATGCCGTCGGCGAAGTTCATGAACCGCGAGACACTGCTGCCCGCCGTCAAGGCGGGCAAGGTCTCGCAGGCGACCATCGACGACAAGGTCCGGCGGATCCTGCGCACCGCCATCCGCTTCGGCTGGCTCGATCGCCCGGCCGTCGACACCAGCCTGTCGCTCTACAACGAGGAGGGGCGCCAGGTGGCGCTCGAGGCCGCCCGCGCCGGCCTGGTGCTGCTGAAGAACGACGGCGATCTGTTGCCGCTCGACAGGAAGAGGCTGAAGACCGTGGCGCTCATCGGCCCCAACGCCTACCCGGCGATCCCGGTGGGGGGCGGCAGCGCCCAGGTGCGGCCGCTCGCGGCGACCAGCTTCCTGCAAGGGCTGGCGGACGCGCTGCGCGGCAGCGCCACCGTGCTCGTCCACCACGGTGTCCCGACGCTGGCGGAGATCTTCGACACGACGGACTTCGTCACCGCTCCCCCCAACCACGGAAGCCCGGGACAGCCGGGGCTCAAGGGCGAGTACTTCGACGATCCGGCGCTGGCCGGCGCGCCCCTGCTCACCCGCGTCGATCCGCACGTCAACTTCGCCTGGGACAGGCCCAACGTCTGGCCGACGGGCGACCGCAAGCAATCGTCCGCGCGCTGGACCGGCGCGTTCATCGCCCCGACCTCGGGCGAGTATCGCTTCGCCGCCTTCAGCTACGGGCTCGACGAGTACCGCCTCTACGTCGACGGCAAGCTGCTGCTCGATCGCGCGCGCGGGCCGCAGCCCATCAACTTCGCGTCGCTGCCGCTCCAGGCGGGGCGGGCCTACGCCATTCGCTTCGAGTACCTTCACGGCGATCACCACGCGCGCGTCGGCCTCGGCGTGCGCCGCGCCGACGCCTTCGTCGATCCCGCCGTCAAGGAGCTCGCCGCGCGCGCCGACGTGGTGGTGGTCGCCGCCGGGTTCGAGCCGATGACCGAGAGCGAAGGGTACGATCGGACCTTCCAGCTTCCGGCGGGCCAGGACGAGCTCATCGCCGCCGTTCGCGCCGCCAACAAGCGCGTGGTCGTCGCGCTGACCTCCGGCGGCGGCGTCGACATGACCCGCTTCATCGACCAGATCCCGGCCGTCATCGAGAGCTGGTACCCCGGCCAAGAAGGGGGCACGGCGCTCGCCGAGGTGCTGCTGGGCGACGTCAACCCCTCGGGAAAATTGCCGGTGACCTTCGAGCGCCGGTTCGAGGACAGCGCCGTCGCCGCCAGCTATTACCCGGACGCCAACAAGAAGATCGCCTACAAGGAAGGCGTCTTTCTCGGCTACCGGCACTTCGACAAGACGGGCCTAAAGCCGCTCTTCCCGTTCGGCCACGGCCTCTCGTACACGCGCTTCAAGTACGGCGCCCTCACGGTCACGCCCGAGGCGATGACCGGGGATGCGCCCGTCACCGTCTCGTTCGACGTCACCAACGTCGGCAAACGCAGGGGCGCGGAGATCGCGCAGCTCTACGTCGGCGATCGCCACGCGTCCGTGCCGCGACCACCAAAGGAGCTGAAAGGGTTCGCCAAAGTCGAGCTCGCGCCGGGCGAGACGAAGCGGGTCCAGCTGCTGCTCGACCGGCGCGCGCTGTCGTACTTCGACGTGGCGACCAGGAACTGGCGCGCGGAGCCGGGAGCGTTCGAGCTGCTGGTCGGGGCCTCCTCCCAGAAGATCGAGCTCCACGGCAAGCTCGTCCTCAAATAGGCCGCCTTCGGGCGCCACGTCGTCGGGCATGGTTCGCTCCGCTCACCGTCGCCTCGCGGCGCCGCCCTCCTGGCCGAAGCCTCGGATTCCCTTGCGCTTTCGGGCCCGCGGTCAGAGCCAGAATTTGCCTTGTTTAAATGTTAACGTAAAATACAGTTTTTTGTAATTTAAATACGTAAATGGCTGAGCTAACGTTGTATGCAACGTGACGATGGCGTGGACGGGAAATTCGGGCGGGGGGTAGCCGTTGTATGGCTGAGATGGACGATCGGGGGAGGGGGAACGTGGCGACGGCGTCGAAGGGGGTTCGCCGGGGTGCGCGCGCAGCTGCGCCGATTCACCTGCCGACCTGGAGTCGGCTGAACATCGCGGCCAAGCAGTCGGCGCCCGCGGGCAACGGCGGTGACTTCTTCGAGGTGATCCAGCAGCGCGACGGACGCGTCACCGTGGTGATGGCGGACGTCTGCGGCAACGGACCGAGCGCCGCCGCGCCGGTCAGCAGCCTGCGTTGGATCTTGCGTCAGACGATCGCGCGCGGCGAGGCTCCGGGCGCGGTGCTGGCTGCACTCAACGACTGGATCGTCGCGCAGCGGATCGACGATCGCTTCGTGACCGCCCTTTGCCTGCGCATCGACGCGGTGACCGGCCGTGCGGAGATCGCCAGCGCCGGGCACCTCGGTCCCTTCGTCAAGCGCGCGGCCGGCGGCGCGGAAGAGCTGCCGCACGTCGCAGGCCTCGCGCTGGGGATCCTGTCAGCGCAGGTCTACCAGGAGACGTCGATCGAGCTGGCGCCGGAAGACGCATTGGTGCTGGTCACCGACGGGATCACCGATCGGCTGGCCACCGCCGGCGATCAGCTGGGGCAGAGCGCGCTCCTCGGGCGCCTCGCCCGGGCCCGGCACGGTTCGGAGAGCATCTGCAGCGCGCTGCTCGGCTCGGACGCGCGCGCCACCGAGGACGCCACCGTCCTGGTGATGCAGCTGCCGCGGCGCCATCGCCGGGCCACGCCAGTCGCCCGCGCGGGCTGAGCAGACCGCGCAGCAAGCGGCGGCCTCAGCCGCCGCGGGTCGGCTACTATGGCCGCGATGAAACGCGCGCCGTCGGCGATCGCAGCGGCGCTGTGGCTGGTCGTCGGCGGCGGCGCCCGCGCCCTCGCCCACCAGCAGACCACGACCTTCGGCGAGATCGTCTATCCGAACCCGGGCCGAGACGGCGCCGATCTGACCTGGCGGCTGCGCATGCGAACGATCGACCTCGCCCGGCTGCTCGGCGATCGGCTGCCGCGGGGAGCCGAGAGCCTGCGCGGCGGGCTGCGCGTGGCGGCCACCAGCGCCGGGGGGAGACGCACCTCTGCACGCCCGGCGCGACGACGATGGAGTCCACATCGCCCTCGCCCCCCGGAGGGGCCGCGCCCGAGCCGACCTCGATCTTCGTCGCGCGGTTCGCCTGCGGGCCCTCGGCGCGGACGCTGCACCTTCGCTACGACCTGTTCTTCGACCGCGACCCCTACCACGCCAGCTACACGCGGCTCCTGCTGGGAGAGGCGCCCACCGGCGACGATCCGTCGGCGTCGTCGATCGTGTTCCACAACCTGGCGCACGAGATCGCGGTCGACGTGCGCATCCCCGAGCCGCTCTGGCGGAGCGCGCTGCTCTATCTCCGCCTCGGCGTCGCCCACATCCTGACCGGCTACGACCACCTGTCGTTCCTGATGGCGCTGCTGCTGGCCGCCGGACTCTCTACCCCGACGTCGGCACGCAGGAACAGCGTCGCGGAAGCCGCGACGCCGCGGCAGGCCCTGCGCAGTACGGTGACGATCGTCAGCGCCTTCACCGTCGCGCACTCGCTCACGCTCATCACGCAGGTCCTTCACCCAGGATGGCTCTCCACCCGCTGGGTCGAGCCGGCGATCGCGTTTTCGGTCGCTTACGTCGGCTTCGAGAACCTCGTCCCGCGCGCACGGAACGGACGATGGCTGCTGGTGTTCAGCTTCGGGCTGGTGCACGGCCTCGGGTTCGCGTCGGTGCTGCGCGAGATCGGCCTGCCACGCCGCGGGCTCCTGCTGTCGCTGCTCTCTTTCAACCTCGGCGTCGAGCTGGGGCAACTCCTGGTCGTCGCCCTGGTGCTGCCCATCGTGGTCACCTGCGCGCGCCGCGCCCCGCGCGCCTTCGAGCGCTGGGGCCTGCAGCTCGGGTCGAGCCTCATCGGCGCCTTCGGCACGCTCTGGCTCATCGACCGGCTCACCGCGCGTTGAAGGAGCGCGGCGCAATCCGAGCGGTCACCAGGGGAGGACCTGGCCGCTGGCGTGCCAGAAGGTGCCGGTGGTCTCGAGGTTGAGGGCGTCGATGCGGTCGACCAGCTGCTTGGCGGCGGCGTCGGGGTCGATGTTGCCGCTCCCCTCGGTCATGTCGGTCCGCACGAAGCCGGGGTGCAGGATCGCCACGGCGATCCCGGCGCCACGCAGGTCGCGCGCCAGCGACATTCCGGCGGCGTTGAGGGCGGCCTTCGACATCCGATAGCCGTAGTAGCCGCCCGAGCCGTTGTCGGCGATCGAGCCCATGCGGCTGGTGATGAGCGCGAGCTTGCCGCCGCGGCGGATGTTCTTGCGCAGCGCCTTGACCACGCGCAAGGGGCCGAGCGCGTTGACCTCGAGCTGCGCCCGGACATCGTCGAGGTCGACGCCGTCCAGATCGTCCTCGCGCAAGATGCCGGCGTTGCAGACCAGCTCGTCGAGCACGATTCCCTCGAGGCGCTGGGCCAGCGCCTCGACCCCGTCGTCGGTGGTGACGTCGACGCCGAGCACCACCTGCGCGCCGAGCGCGTCGAGCGCCGGCGACGACTGGCGAGCGGCCGCGATCACCTCACGCCCGAGGGTCTTGAAGCGCTTGCAGAGGGCGAGGCCGATGCCGCGGTTGGCGCCGACCACCAGGGCTGTCCGTGCCGATGACGGGCTCATGCGGGCGAGCTTAGCACCGGGAGCGCGCGGCGCCGGCCACGAGCCGGTGACGATCAGTGCGTGTGCGCGATGATCGATTTCGACGCGGGCGCCGAAGCCGTGCGGTGCGCGACGGCGTGCGAAAACAGCCGTCCCAGCTTCTTTTGCGACCAGCCGTTGCCGTCGTGCTCGGCGTCACCCTCGTCGAGATCGGGGGGCGTCTCGGGCTCTGTCTTGGGCGGCGCCATGTTCTTGACCCACTCGAGGCACTGCTTCTCGGTGAAGCTGGCCTCGCTCCGGTCGAACACCAACGGCTGCGCCGAATACGCGGCGTACTCGTCGTCGGTGATCCGCCCGCGCTCGTGCACCTTGGCCAGGATCCGCCGGATGTAGCGATCCCACTGCGGCGACAGCGCGCCGTGGCAGTACTGGACGTAGCGGCGCTTCGGCGACGGCAGGATCGACGAGAAGAACGCCGCCTCCAGCGGATTGAGATCGGCCGGCTTCTTGCCGAAGTAATGCCGGGTCGGCGGCGCCGATGCCGTAGATGCGCGGGCCGAACTCGATGGCGTTGAAGTAGAGCTCGAGGATCCGCTCCTTGGGCAGCTCCTGCTCGAGGTACCAGACCAAAAACAGCTCCTGCAGCTTGCGGGAGAGCGTCTTGTCCTTGGTCAAAAGGACGTTCTTCGTCATCTGCATGGTGATCGACGACGCCCCCAGCCGGAAGCCGCCCCCCTGGAGGTTGCGGCGCAGCGCGCTCTTGAACTCCGAGCTGACCCAGCCGTGGTGCTTGAAGAAGCCGTTGTCCTCGGTGGTCATGATCGATCCGACGAGGTACGGGGAGATCTGATCGTAGGGGGCGAAGTCCGGGTTGTCGGGGCCGACGACCACCGGGACGGTGTCGGTCTCGCCGGGCGGGCTCCCGGGCAGCTTGGGGACGTCGACGTTGATCACCAGCGTCTCTGGTTCGGCCAGCGCCTTGACGTCATCCGGCGCCTTCACCACCTTGCAGCCGTCGATGCCGACCTTTCCGGTTAGATCGAGGTCGTCGAGGTGAGCGAAGTCGATCTTCGCGCCCACGTCGGCGGCGAAGAAACCCTGCAGCACGAACCCCTGCAGGCGCGGCACCAGCGCGCTCGGGATGCTGGAGAGCAGCTTGGAGCAGGCCACGCGCGGCACCGAGAAGTGCAGATCGATGTCGGGGACCACGCTCAGCGACTTGCCGTTGGTGAAGCGGAACGTCCCCGACGGCAGGGCGATGTGCCCCGCCACGCGCGCGGTCACGTCGCGCACGCGCGCCTCGGCCCGCTCCAGCTCCAGCCGGCGCGCCACCGGATAGACCGTGCCGCGCATGGTGATCCCGAGGGAGACGTTCTGGACCGGGTCGGCCGCCAGGGCGTCGCTCTGCAGCGACAGGCCGACCACCGCCAGCTCGCCGCCGAACTTGACCGCGTCGCCCAGCCAGTCGAGGTCCAGCGCCGCGTCGAGCGTGGTGTTCTCCGGCGCCAGCACCGACTTCGGGAGCACGTCGGCGATGCGCCCGAGCGAGAACTGCTCGGCGCGCAGCGAGAGCTTGCCGGTGCCGTGCGCCGGATCGGCGTGCCCCTTCGCCGTCCAGAGGGCCTCGTGCGCGCCGCCGTAGCTGCCGCGCAGATCGATCACCAGGCCGCCGGCCGCGCCCGAGACGCCCGCCGGCGGCGGCCCGATCACGCCCGCGATCCCGGTGAGCGCCAGCTGCGGCAGCGGCGAGGCCTCGCCCCCCGCCACCCGCAGCGACGGGATTCCCGTGGGGCGCATCCCGGCGAGCGGCGTCTCGACGTCGAGCTCCTCGGCGCCGAAGCGCGGCCCGGCGCCCTCGCCGCCGAAGCGCGAGCCCGCCCTTCACGGCGTGCATTCGAAACGCCATCCGCGCGCCAGGATGAATCTCGCCGTCGAGGCTGGCGATGGCGACGTGCAGGTGGCTCCCCTCGTCGCGCGCCTCGATCGAGGCGTCCGGTCAGCATGATGTCGGGGAGGCTCGCGCACGGCGCCCTCGGGACTTGGGGGCTTCCGACTTGGCGGCCTCGGGCTTGGCGGCTTCAGCGCCGTGATGCCCGTGGCCGCGGAGATTGGCCAGGATCGCGTCGAGGTTGTCCTCGTCGCCGCCGCGCACGGCCTGCACCCGCAGGCCGGCCACCTCGACCGTGCTGTGCAGACCGAGCGCGGCGCCGAACGGAATCGAGAGGCGCGCGATCGTCGCCAGCGGCGGCCCCGCCGGGCGCCCCGGCGATGGTGACGTCCTCGAGGACGATCCGCCCGAAACCGCCGCGGCCGTGGCCCGACCGTGACCGGGCGGCCGAGCTTCGCCGAGAGACGGCTGCTCGCACAGGTGGGCCGCCAGCCCGCCGACGGCAAACGGATAAAGGATCAGCAGAACCAGCGCCACGGCCGCCGCGATGCTGGCCCGGCGGTGCGCCGCCACGAAGGCGCGCGCGCGCGCTCGGCCGGCCCCGAGGGCTCGAGGCGCGGCGGACCGCCCAGACCGGGCGGGAGAGGCGGCGGCTGCAAGGCCCGCGAATACTACCAGGGCTGCGCAGCCGGCGGGGGTGCGCCGACGATTATGGAAAGCTCAAGCGTCGAAGCGACCCGCGCGGGCCGCGCCGCCCCGAAGTTGATACGATTCGGCGCAGCGATGAGCGAGCGGGACGGAATTCAGAGCTTCCTCGCGGCGGTGCGGCGGCGGCTCCTGCTGCGCGCCGGCCTCCAGGCGGCGGGCTACGGCGCGGCGGCGCTGGGCGTTGGCCTCTTCGCGCTCGGGCTGTCTGCGGCGGCCGTCGGTCCCGCGGACTTCTGGCCCACGGTGACCGCCTGCTTCGCCGGCGCGCTCGGCCTGGTGGTGCTGGCGCGGGGTGTCCTCATCCCTGCGCGCGCGCTGCACGACGATCGCGCCGCCGCTCGCCGCACCGGCGCGCTGCTGCCGGCGATGGCCAGCGATCTGCTGTCCGCGGTCGAGCTCGCCGGAGGCACCGGCGACCGACGTGCGCGGCGCCGCCTCGCCGACGCTGGTGCAGGCGTTCCGCGAGCAGGTGGCCCGGGCGCTGGCGCCGGTCGCGCCGGGCGGTCTCGTCTCCTTCGCTCCGGCGGCGCGCGCCCTCGCCGTGTCGGGGCTGATCGCGGCGGCGTTGATCGCCGCGATGGCGACCTGGCCCATGGTGGCCCGCGGACTCCACACGCTGGTGCACCGCCCCTCGCGCTTCGAAGGGGCCGCCGTCTCCGCGGTGCCGCTGGTCGGCGACGTGCGGGTCACCTACGAGTATCCGGCCTACACCGGCCTTCGCCGCCCGCACGGTCGAGGGGTCGACCGGCGACATCGCGGCGGTCAAGGGGACGCACGTTCGGATCGAGACCCACCCGCTGCGCCCGGCGCACCGCGCGCTGTTGTTGCTCGGCGAGCGCGGCGAGGCGGGCGAGCTCGCCGTGGCGCTGTCGGGGGACACGCTGACCGCCGATCTGACGCTGACGCAGGACGGGAGCTATCGTTTTTGGCTGGAGCCGCCGTTCGGACGGCCGATCCGCGAGGAGCGCAGCCATCGCCTGACCGCCGAGCCCGACGCCCCGCCGCGCGTCGAGATCCTGGGGCCTGCCGATCGGCTGGAGCTGGCGACGCCGCGGCCGATCGAGATCGGCTACTCGGCCAGCGACGACTTCGGGCTGGGCGCGATCGAGCTGGTCTATCGCATCGGCGATCGGCCCGAGCAGCGCGTCCCCTTGCGCGACGGGGCCGGCGGGCGGGCGCGTTCAGGGGCGGACGGTCTGGGATCCAGCCACCACCGGCCTCGTCGGGCGCCGAGCGGATCGCCTACCGGATCGAGGCGCACGATCGCGATCAGATCGCCGGACCGAAGGTCGGCTCGTCGCGGACGCTGTACGTGGTGATCCAGAACCCGCACGAGAATCTGGAGGATCGCCTCGAGCGCCAGCGCGACGTGCTGGAAAAGCTGATGGGCGATCTGGCGGCGCGTCTCGAGCGTGACCCGCGATCGCGGCGCCGCCGTCGCCGTCGCCGTCGCCCACGTTGGGCGCCAGCGCGGCGGCGGCCGCGAACGAACGGGTGGCGGCGCTGGCCGCGGAGCACGAGGCGGAGGAGGCGCACCTGGCGCTCCTCGGCCGGCTGCTCGACGAGGATCGACGCGAGGCGGTTCTGGGCAAGACGCTGCGGGCGGCGCTGGCTGGAATCGCCGATCGGCTGGAGCACCTCCTGCGCGAGGAGGCGCAGGCGCTGTCGGCGCTGAAGACGCAGGCCCGGCGCCGGGCGCGCGCGCCTCGAGGCCGCCTCGGCCAAGCAGGTCGCCGAGCTGGAGAGCGACGTGCTGCGGCTCGACGATCTGATCGGCCGGCAGCGGCTGGAGGATCTGGCCAGCCTCGGCAAGGAGCTGACCGAGGCGCATCAGCGGCTTCAGGATCTCCTGGAGCGCTACAAGAAGACCAAGGACGAGGGGCTGCGGCGCCAGCTGGCGCGCGAGGCGCGCGACCTGCGCGCGCGCCTCGCCGATCTCGCGCAGAAGATCGCCGCCGTGCAGGCGCGCAACGACGTCCCCGAGGAGTGGCGAAACCTTCCGGACATGAAGGGGCTGCAGGAGCAGGCGCGCAAGCTGGACGACATGATCGAGAAGGGGAACGACGCCGACATGGAGAAGGCGTTGGCCCAGCTGGGCGACGATCTGCGCGGCATGCGCAAGATGCTCGATCAGAACCTGGAGGGGTTCGGCGCCGAGCGGTTTCCCCAGGAGAACCGGGTGGTCGCCGAGCTGATGAAGAAGATCGGCGACATCGAAGGGGACGAGCGCGCGCTGCAGAAGGAGACGCAGGCGATCTCCGAGAAGCAGGAGGCGGAGGTCGAGCAGCGGCTCAAGGGGCAGATGGACGAGCTGCTCAAGCGCGAGGGCGAGAAGATCGATCGGCTCAAGCAGAAGCTGGCCAGCGTCCCCACCGGCGATCCGGAGAGCGCGCTCAGCGAGGAGATCGGCCGCGCGCGCGAGAGCGCCAAGCAGATGCGGCGCCTGCTCGGCGAGCGCGATCTGGCCGAGGCCAAGGGGGAGGCCGAGCGGGCCGAGACCAGCCTGGAGCGCGCCGGCGAGCACCTGGACGAGCTGGCGGAGGCGCGCCGCGCCCGCCGCGGCGGCGTCGAGGGGGAGCGCGACAAGCGGGCGGACGCGGTCGGCGAGGCGCGCGGGCTGGCGCAGGAGATCGCCGACGATCTGTCGAAGGTGATGCCGAAGCCGTCGGAGACGCTGACGCCGGGCGACCGCGAGGCGGCGCGCGGGCAGGCCGAGAAGCAGGCCGCCATCGGAAAGCGCACCGAGGACCTCGCCGGGGAGGCGGCCCGGCGCCTCGGCAAGATGCCGGGGATGGAGAAGGCCGAGGGGGAGCTCAAGGGCGCCGGCGCGCGGATGAAGGAGGCGGGCGAGTCGCTCAAGCGGGACGAATCGAAGCCGGCCGCCACGGCCGAGCGCGACGCCGCCGACCGGCTCGGCAAGCTGCGCGACTCGATGCAGGAGCGGTCGATGGGCGGCAGCGAGCAGCACCACGATCCGGTGCGCATCCCGGGCGCCGACGAATCGAGCGCGCCGCGCGCCTGGCGGCAGGAGCTGCTCGACGCGATGAAGGAACGGGCGCCCGAGCGCTACCGCGACGAGGTCCGCCGCTACTACGAGGAGCTGGTCAAATGAAGCGCGCCGGCCTGACCGCGCTCGCCGTGGCTGCGCTCTCGCTGGCCGGCCCCTCTGTCGCGCACGCGGCCAACGGCGCGCCCGCGCCCGCGGCTCCGTCCGATCTCGGCGCCGCCGCCAAGCAGGTCGACGTGCTCCTCGACGCCTGGCAATTCAAGGAGGCCGCCGCCGCGCTCGCGACGCTGAAGAGCGCCGCCCCCGGGGCGCCCGAGACGAACTTCCTCGACGGCTACCAGAAGTTCCTCGCCGGCGACTACGACGGCGCCGTTCATGCGCTCTCGGCGGCCTCCGACGCCCAGCCCGCCAACGGCGGAGATCAAGTCGCTCAAGGAGCTGGCCGCCGCCGCGCGCGACGCGATCAAGGACTTCCGCGAGGAGCGCTCGCCTCACGCCGTCATCCACTACGCGCCCGAGGACGCCGCGCTCGTCCCCTACGCGCGCGACACCGTCGAGGCGGCGTACGCGGCGCTGCACGCCGATCTCGGCTTCGAGATCGCCCAGCCGATCCGGGTCGAGTTCTATCGCGCCCCGTCCGATCTGGCGGCGGTCTCGTCGCTGTCGGTGGCCGAGGTGGCGCGCACCGGCACGATCGCGCTCTGCAAGTGGGCGCGCCTGATGGTCACCACGCCGCGCGCGCTGGCCTACGGCTACCCCTGGCTCGACAGCATGAACCACGAGCTGGTCCACTACGCCGTCTCCACCTTGTCGAAAGACCGCGCGCCGGTCTGGTTCCAGGAGGGGCTGGCCAAGTTCCTCGAGCGCCGCTGGCGCGAGCCGCCCGGAGGGCGCATCCCGCCGCCGATGGAGCACCTCCTGGCCAAGGCGCTGCGTTCGGGCCACCTCATCAGCTTCGAGGCGATGCACCCCTCGATGGCCAAGCTGCCGTCGGCCGAGGACGCCACGCTCGCCTTCGCCGAGGTCGAAAACGCCATCGCCTACCTCTACGAAAAGGGCGGCATGGCGGCGTTGCGCGAGGCGATCAAGCGCGTCGGCGACGGTGAGGACGCGCGGCAGGCCGTGGCGGCCGCGGCCGGCGGCGGATGGCCCGAGTTCGAGCGCGGCTGGCGCGCCTTCATGGTCGCGCAGCACTACAAGACCTTCCCGGCCATCGACATCGCCACCACCCACATCCGCAAGCAGAACGCCATCGCCTCCGGGCGCAAGCCCGCCGAGGAGGACGCGCTGTCGCCGGCCCTGAAGGCGAGCGCGCCGTTTCGCTACCTGCGGCTCGGCAACATGCTGCTCGGGCGCGATCACCCGCGCGCGGCGGCCGCCGAGTACGAAAAGGGGCAGAAGGCGGTCACCTCCACCGCGCGCAACGATCCGTCGGCGACCTGGATCTTCCCGGTGAAGCTGGGGCGAACCTATCTGTCGCTCGGCGAGCCCGATCGCGCGCTCAAGGCGCTGGCGCCCGTGCAGGCGCTCTACCCCGATCTCCCCTGGCCGAACCTCATCGCCGGGGAGGCGCGGCTGGCGCTGGGCGACGCGCCCGGCGCCGTCACCGCGCTGCGCGCGTCGCTGGCGACCAACCCGTTCGATCCGCGCGTCCACTGCGCGCTCGCCGCGGCCTACGGCAGGCTGCCGGCCGACGCGCGGGCAACCGCCGCCGACGTCGCGCGCGAGCAGCAGCTCTGCAAAGAGCTGGGCGCCGAATAATCGCGCGGTTGCGCGAATTTGACGGCCTCGACAGAGGGGGCGATACTGGCCGAGCTGGCGTCGGCGAGATGCCGGACGTCCGTAAAAACCAACGGAGGTCGTTTCGATGAAAAAGCCCCTACTCCTCTCTCTCCTCGGTGGTCTCGCGCTCTGCGCGGCCACTCCCGCCCTCGCGCAGACCGAGCCGCCCCCACCGCCCGCCACCGCACCGCCGGCGAATTCGGCACCGTACACCTCGGTGGGTGGCGGCGGCATCGGCATCGGCGCCGAGGTGTTTCTCTCCGGGTCTGACCGGCGCCGAGTTCGTCTACGACATGTCGACGTTCCACATCGAAGCGATTGTCGGCTACGACCACCTCTCCAACGCCAACAACGGCGGCTCGTCCTCGGACTTCACGTTCGGGGTCGGCCGGCTGGTATCACCTGGCGCGCGGCGCCAACGCCGACTTCTCCATCGGCGGCGGCGCCGGCCTCTTCTACAACTCGCCGCTCGTTGGCAATTCCTCCACGACGTTCACGCTCGAGCCGGGCGCAGAGGCGCGGATTTTCCTGGCGTCGAACTTCGCGCTCTCAACGCCGGGTCGGAATCGCCATCACGTCCGGCGACAGCGGTCTTCCGACGACGCTCTCGATTGGCGGCCAGGAAACCGCAGCGGTCTCGGGTTCACCTACTTCTTCCGGTAGCCTCAGTTTCCGAGGCGCGCCGAGGCCGTGAGGCCTCGGGCGCCGTCGGCGTAGCGACCGTCGCGATCGGGCTGGGCGCCGCCGACCGCGATGTCGACCGTCCCCGTGATCGGCCGCCGCTGTCCCTGCTCGTCGACCAGCGTCAGCGCCTCCGGAGGCAACGTCAGCGCGACGCTCCGGCGCTCACCTGGCGCGAGCGCCACGCGCGCAAAGGCCGCCAGCCAGAGGCGCGGCGCATAGGCGGGCGGGTCGTGAGGGACGACGTAGACCTCCACCACCTCGTCCCCGGCCCGGGCGCCCCGGTTCTCGACCTCGACGGAGATCGTCTTCCAGTCCGGCGCGACGCGCAGATTTGCGTATCCGAACGTCGTGTACGAGAGGCCATCGCCGAACCGATAGAGCGGCGGCTGCGTGAGGTAGCGGTAGGTGCGCCCGCGCATCCCGTAGTCGGCGAACGGCGGCAGATCGGCGGCCGAGCGATAGAAGGTGATGGGCAGGCGACCGGCCGGATTCACCTCGCCGAAGAGGACGTCCGCGACGGCGTTGCCCCCTTCCTCGCCCGGGTACCAGGCCTCGAGGAGCGCGGCCGCGTGCGCCGCCGCGAAGGGGACCGCGAGCGCGCTGCCGCCGGTGAGGACGACGATCACCGGCTTGCCGGTGGCCACCAGCGCCTCGAGCAGCTTCTCCTGTGACGCCGGCAGCCCGAGCGCGCGGCGATCGCCGGCCGGGTTGAGCGCGCTGTCGTTCTCTTCCCCCTCGAGCCGCGGATCGAGCCCGAGCACGGCGACGACCACGTCGCTCTTGCGCGCGGCGGTGACCGCCTCGCGCAGCTGCGCGCTCGAGCCGCCGGATCCCGCCAGCGTCGCGCCGCGCGCGTAACGGACCGTCGCGCCCCGGGCGCGGGCAGCGGC
The DNA here is from genome assembly GCA_963819375.1 of uncultured Pseudomonadota bacterium. Lineage (GTDB taxonomy): Bacteria > Myxococcota_A > Polyangia > Fen-1088 > Fen-1088 > JADGRB01. Next base: position 751,894 of record CAWFVU010000007.1, read on the forward strand.
GCGGATGCCTTCCAGCAGCGTCACGGCGTGAGACGGCGTGCCGTGGTAGTTGGCGAGCAACACCTCCTCGTCGTCGGCCGTCGGTCCGACCACGGCGATCCGCTTCACGGACCGCCCGAGCGGCAGCGCCCCGTTTCGATTCTCCAGCAGGACCACCGCGCGGGCCGCCGCCTCGCGCGCCAGCTGCCGGTGCGCGGGCGAGTCGATCGCCGCCTCCCCGAGCGCCGACCAGGGGGTCGACGCGCCCGGCTCGAACAGCCCCAGGCGGAAGCGCGCGGTGAAGAGACGCACCAGCGCCCGATCGAGATCGGCCTCGGTGACGAGCCCCTGCGCCAGCGCCGGCCGGAGCGCCGCGTACGCCCGCCCGCAGTCGAGATCGGTCCCCGCCCGCAGCGCCATCGCCGCGGCCGCCTCGGGCGAGGGCGCCGCGTGATGGCTGGCGAAGATGTCGTCCACCGCGCCGCAGTCGCCGACCACGTAGCCCGCGAACCCCCAAGCCTTGCGCAGCGTCTCCTCGAGCAACCGCGCGCTGGCGGCAGACGGCGCACCGTCGACGCGGTTGTAGGCGGCCATCACCGACCCGACGCGCGCCTCGCGCACCGCCGCCTCGAACTGCGGCAGGTAGGTGTCGGCCAGATCGTGCTCGCTCGGGCGGGCGTCGAACGAATGCCGGTCGGCCTCCGGCCCGCTGTGCACCGCGAAGTGCTTGGCCGTGGCGACGGTCTTCAACAGCCCCGCGTCGCCGGCTTGCGCTTGCCCCTGCATCCCCGCGATGAACGCCACGCCCATCCGCGACGTCAGCAGCGGGTCCTCGCCGTAGGTCTCCTGACCGCGCCCCCAGCGCGGATCGCGGAAGATGTTGATGTTGGGCGAGAAGAACGTCAGCCCGTGGTAGCGGCCGCGCTCGCCGCGCTTCTCGGCCAGGTTGAACTTCGCGCGCGCCTCGTCGGAGATCGCCGTCGCCACCCGCTCCACCAGCGGCGCGTCGAACGTCGCCGCCAGCGCGATCGCCTGCGGGAAGACCGTGGCGCGGCCGGCGCGCGCGACGCCGTGCAGCGCCTCGCTCCACCAGTCGTAGGCCGGAACGCCGAGGCGCGGGATCTCGGGCGCCGCCGTCATCAATTGCCCGATCTTCTCGTCGACGGTCAGGCGCCGCACCAGATCGGCGGCGCGCGCGGCGGCTGGCCGCCGTGGATCGAGGTAGGGCGCGTTCTTGTCGGGAGTCCCCGGGCGCGGTGCCCGGACACACCCCGTCAACGACGACGACGCCGCGACGGCCAGCAGCGCAACCGCGAGCGCGCGCGGGGGCGCCGTCACGAACAAGGCGCGATCACTTCAAGGTGATCGTGGTCTTGGCGTAGACCTTTTCCTTACCGCCGACCACCCGGGTCGCCCGCACCTCGTACTTGTGCCCCTTGACGAACCCCATGTCCGACGAGATCGCCTGGCCGTTGAGCTGCACGATCTTCTGATCGGGCTTCACGCTGACCTCGGTGAAGTTGACCTGGTCGGGCGGATGCTTGGAGACGTCGTAGTAGACGACGTTGATCTTGTTGCCGCCCGCGCCCGCGCCCAGGAAGATCATCATGTTCAGCGTCCAGGAACCGCCCCCGTTGAAGGTCGTCTTTCCCTGCTTCTTGAGGGCGGCGTTCATCTCCTTCTCCGAGGCGAAGGAGCCGAACTCGGCGTCGCTCACCACGATCCGCCCGCCGGCGACGGCCGCCCGTGGCGCCAGCATCAGCGCTCCAAACACCGTCGTCGCCAGGAGTCCTGCCAGGAAGAATTGACGCACACGCTGCATGGACCGTCCTCCTTGGGGCATCAATAACACGAGACCGCCGGGCGCCCGCAGCGTCAACGAATCCGTCGGTTGAACGAGCCGCCGCACACTCCTTAACCGGCGGCGCGCCCGGTCCGCCCCGACGCGCCGCCTGCTCCCGGGGCATACCCCTTGCACATCTCGCGGGTCACTTTGCGTGTCTGGAGGCGCGGTTCCACCCTCGACAGAAGACCGGAGGCGACTTCATCGTCGTCGGGCACGTGGTGTGGGAGACGGAGGACGGACGCGCCGTGGTCCAGCCGTCGAGCACGCTCCTGTCGCGCGCCGAGCCGGCGACGTTGCTCTCCAAGCTGCAGTACCTGGTCTCCCTCAACGGCGCCGCGTCGTTCGAACGGTTGCAGGTGCTGCGCAGCCAGTTCTGGTCGTTCGTGGAAGTGCCAACTCGTCTCACCCTCAGGAGGTTCAGCATGAACTCGTCACGGTCTTGGTTGAGTCTGTTCGCCCCCGCTTCGGGACTTCTCTTGCTCGTGCGCTTACGGCTGCTCGCACGAGCAGAAGGCGCCGCCGGCCCGCCCTGCCCCGGCGCCCATGGCCGCCCGGGTCGCGCCACCGTCGCCGCCCGAGCCGCCGCCGGAGGCGCCGAGCGAAGCGCCGCAGGCCAAGGACGAGCCGGCCATCTACTTCGACTTCGACTCGTACACCTTGCGCTCCGACGCCCACTCGGTGCTCCAGAAGGTCGCCAGCACGTTGAAGGCGCGGAACGCCGCCCTGGAGATCGACGGCAACTGCGACGAGCTCGGCACCACCGAGTACAACCTGGCGCTGGGCGAGGAGCGGGCGAAGGCGGCCAAGACCTACCTCGAGCACCTCGGCGTTCCGAACGCCAAGGTCAGGACGGTCAGCTACGGCTCCGAGCGGCCGAAGTACCAGGGCCACGACGACGACGCGCACGCCAAGAACCGCCGCGACGATCTGATCGTGCGCTAGACTGCCCGGATGCGCAGATCGCGGTCGGCGGCGCTGTCGGCCCGGCTGGCGTTGGCCTCGCTGGGGACGGCCGTCGCCGTCGGCGTCGTCTGCGCCGTCGGTCTGTTTTCGCTGGGGAACGCGTCGGCCGTGTCGCGGGTGGCGGTCACCCGGCAGCTCGCGCTCATCGACGACGCGGCGGCGATGAGCGCCTTCCTCTATCAGAAGGGGTTCGTCGCCGAGTATCTGCTGACCGGCAACCGGGCCTGGCTGGCCGAGCTGGAGAGCAACCGCCCGGCCTTCGAGTCGTGGCTCCGCCACATGCACGGCAAGATCGGGAGCGCCGACTCGGAGCGCCTGCTGGACGAGATTCAGTCCGAGTACGCCGCCTACGATCACGCGCGGCGTGAGGCGGTCGCCCTCTACGACGCGGGCCATCCCGCCGAAGCGAAGACGGCGCTCTTGCAAAACCACACCCAGGCGCAGCGGCTGCGCGATCTGTTCGCCGAGTTCGGCCGCGCCGCCCGTGCCGACGCCGAGACGACGCTCTCCGGCGCCGAGCGCTCGGTGCGCCGGCTGGCCGACGTGCTCGTCGCCACCAGCGTGGCGGGGGCGGTGGCCAGCCTGCTGGTCGGCTTCCTCTGGGCGCGCCGGATCACCAAGCCGATCACCGAGCTCGAGGTGCAGGTCGAGTCGGCGGCCGAGCGAACGCGCATTCATCTGCTGCCGGGGCGCGCCGGGCTCGAGACGCTGGGGGATCAGGTGAGCGCCATCGTCGAGAAGCTCGAGCAGACCGACGCGGCGCTGTTCGAGCACCGGCGGCGCCTGGTCCAGAGCGAGAAGCTGTCGGCGGTCGGGGAGCTGGCGGCCAAGCTGGCGCACGAGGTGCTGAACCCACTGGCCGGCATGAAGGCGGCGACGCAGCTGCTCGAGCGTCAGGGCACGGCGGCGCCGGGCGGTCAGCCGGTGGTCGAAACGGCGCGTGCGCTCGACCGCGAGATCTCGCGCGTCGAGGGGCTCGTCCGCCGGCTCATGAACTACGCGCGCCCGCTGGCGCCGCGCTTCGAGCTCTGCACCGTCGGCAGCCTGGTCGACGCCGCGCTGGAGGCCGCCTCCCCTGCCCTGGCGCGCCACCACACGGAGGTGGCGCGGCGCGAGGAGCCCAACCTGCCGCCGCTGGAGGTCGATCCGCAGCTCATCACGCAGGCGCTGGTGAATCTGATCGTCAACGCCGCCGAGGCGACGCCCTCGGGGGGCGGCGCCATCGAGGTCGAGACGGCGCGCGCGACCAGCCTGGGGCGCGACGAGGTCGCGGTCCGGGTGCGCGACCGCGGCACCGGCATCGGCGCCGAGCAGGCGCGCGAGCTGTTCAAGCCGTTCTTCACCACCAAGCCCGAGGGGCACGGGTTGGGCCTGGCGGTCAGCCAGAACATCTTGCTGGAGCACGGCGGCCGCATCGTCGCCGCCAACCGCCCCGACGCCCCCGGCGCCCTCTTCGAGCTCCAGATCCCGGTGGTCCGATGAGTGCGACTGTCCTCATCGCCGACGATGAAGCGTTGATCCGCCAATCGGTTCGGTCGCTGCTGGCCGAGGAGGGGTTCGACGTCCACGTCGCCGCGTCGGGCGCCGAGGCCTGGACCCGGTTCCAGGAGACACGCCCCGACGTCGTGCTGCTGGACCTGGTGCTGGGCGACGCCGACGGGCTGGACGTCCTGCGCAAGATGAAGCAGGAGACCCCCGACACCAAGGTCATCCTCATCTCCGCGCACGGCTCGATCGAGAGCGCGGTGACCGCCATGAAGCTGGGCGGCTACGACTTCATCAAGAAGCCGTTCGAGCTGGAGGAGATCGTCGCCGCCGTCCGCAACGCCGTCCGCACCAGCCGCCTCGAGCAGCGGGTCGCCTACCTGGCGGCCCAGGAGCGGCGGCGCAGCGGCGGCGCGGCGTTCGTCCACGCGGCGCCCAAGATGACCCGGCTGCTCGCCGAGGTGGAGGTGATCGCCAAGAGCCCCGTGCCGCTGGTGCTGGTGACCGGCGAGAGCGGCACCGGCAAGCAGGCCATCGCCCGCATGCTGCACGAGGGGTCGCCGCGCGCGAGCGGCCCGTTCGTCGAGCTCAACTGCTCGGCGATCCCCGAAAACCTGGTGGAGAGCGAGCTCTTCGGCCACGAGCGCGGCGCCTTCTCCGACGCGCGCGAGCGGAAGCTGGGCCTGGTGGAGATCGCCGACGGCGGGACGCTGTTCCTCGACGAGATCGGCGACCTCGGCACCGGCGCGCAGGCCAAGCTGCTGACGTTCCTCGAGCAGCGGACCTTTCGCCGCGTCGGCGCGACGGCCGTGCGCCGGGTGGACGCGCGCGTCGTCGCCGCCACCAACCGGGACCTGCCGGCCGCCGTCACTGCGCACACCTTCCGGGAGGATCTCTTCTATCGGGTGAACGCCATCACCGTGCACCTGCCGCCGCTGCGCGAGCGGCTCGCCGACGTGCGCGCGCTGGCGGAGCACTTCCTCGGCGAGTCGGCGCGCGAGTTCGGCCGTCGCTTCCAGGAGATCGCGCCCGAGACCGCGGGCCTCCTCGAACGTTACCGCTGGCCCGGCAACGTGCGCGAGCTGCGCGCCGTGATCGCGCGCGCCACGCTCCTCCACGACGACACCGCGCTGCGCCCGGCGCACCTCCCGGCCGAGTTGCTGGCGGCCGCGCTGGCAGCTCCGGCCGTCGCAGAGGCCGCCGGCGAATCGGCCGCCGCGATCCCGACGCTCGAGGAGGTGGAGCTCGGCCACATCCGCCGCGTGCTGGAGATCTGCGGCGGCAACCGCACGCTGGCCGCCCAGCACCTCGGCATCACCCGCCAGACGCTGGCAAAAAAGATCGGCGGCACGGTGGGCGGCAGCAGCGACGAGTAGCCCGCGGATGAGCGACTACTGCGGCAGCGTTCCGTTGCTGCCGGTCGTCGCTGCGTGGCCGGGCGCTTGGCTCGGTGCCCCCAGAAAGAGGCCCCACAGCGACGCCAGGCGGACGATGTCGGCGCTGGTGTGGACGCGCAGCTTGCCGTTGATGTGGCCGCGGTGGGTCTCGACCGTCTTGATGCTGATGCCGAGCCGCCCGGCGATCTGCTTGTTCGAGCTCCCCCAGATCACCAGATCGAAGATCTGCCGCTCCCGCTGCGACAGCCGCTCGATGGCGTGGGTGCTGGCGTTTTTTTCGGCGCGCGCGCCGGCACCGACCAGACGCGGCGGCGGCGCGGCCACGCCCGGCGGCAGCACCAGCTCGCCGAGCCCGACGCTCCGGATCGCCGCGATGATCTCCGCCGGGGACTGCGCCTTCAACGCGTAGCCGCCGGCGCCGGCGCCCAGCGCCTGGTGCACGATCGCCTCGGGACCGTGCGACGTCAGGATCAGCACCCGGACGGCCGGTGTCGCGCGGGCCAGATGGCGCGCCAGGGCGATGCCGTTGCGGTCGCCGAGGTGGAGGTCCGAGACGACCACGTCGGGACCGAGCGCGACCGCCAGGGCACAGGCGGTCGCACCGTCTTCACACTCGCCGACAACCTCCAGATCGCCCGTGTCACCCACATTTGGCGCGATCTCCAGCGCGGCCTTCATTCCCATCCGGAAAATCGACGAAGGGTCCACCAGCAGCAGCTTCACGTTTCAGCCTCCTTCTCGCGTGCGCGAGGTTCACCTCGGACCTAGCAATGCCGGTGCCGCCCGACGGCCAGGCCTTTCCGGCCCCACCGCCGCACCGCGGGGTAAGAAATCCAGCGGTCGAGCCTCCGGGCGTTCATTTGGGTGACGCCGTGGCAACCGCCCGCCGCGCATGGCATTCTGGCCGCGCATGTCGCTGGATCCGGCTGCCACTCCCCTGCCCGCCTCGGACGCCGCCCGCGATCTGGACGCCGTCCGCGAGGTGGCGGCCGCGCGCCGGGCGCTGGTGACCGAGATCGGCAAGCGAATCGTGGGGCAGGAGCAGGTCATCGAGCACCTGCTGGTGGCGCTGTTCGCGCGCGGGCACTGCCTGTTCGTCGGCGTGCCGGGCCTGGCCAAGACGCTGCTCATCCAGACGCTGTCCGACGCGCTGGCGCTGTCGTTCGGGCGGATTCAGTTCACCCCCGATCTGATGCCGGCCGACATCACCGGCACCGACGTGCTGGAAGAGGACCGCGCCAGCGGCCGGCGGGTCTTCCGGTTCGTGCGCGGGCCGATCTTCGCGCACGTCGTGCTGGCCGACGAGGTGAACCGCACGCCGCCCAAGACGCAGGCGGCGCTGCTGCAGTCGATGCAGGAGTACCGCGTCTCGGCGGGCGGGCAGACCTACGCGCTGCCGCTGCCGTTTCTGGTCTTCGCCACGCAAAATCCGATCGAGCAGGAGGGGACCTACCCCCTGCCCGAGGCGCAGCTCGATCGCTTCATGTTCCAGATCGACGTCGGCTACCCGTCGGCGGCCGAGGAGATCCAGATCGTCAACCAGGGGACGACCGCCTACCGGCCGCAGCTGCGCAAGGTGCTGTCGCCGGAGCGGATCATCGAGCTGCAGGAGGTGGTGCTCCGCGTGCCGGCGGCGCCGCACGTCGTCGCGCACGCCGTGGCGCTCTGCCGCGCCAGCCGCCCGACCGAGCCGGGCGCGCCCGAGCTGATCAAGAAGTACGTGGCCTGGGGGGCAGGTCCGCGCGCCTCGCAGTACCTGGTGCTGGCGGCCAAGGCGCGCGCCATCCTGAACGGCCGCTACGCGGCGTCGATCGAGGACGTTCGCGCGCTGGCGGGGCCGGTGCTGGTCCACCGCGTGCTGCCGAACTTCCACGCCGAGGCCGACGGCCTGACGGCGCACAAGCTGGTCGAGCGCCTCATCGAATCGGTCACGCCGGCTTAAGGGACACCGCCGGGCGATGCCGACGCTGGCGCTCGATCCGCTGGACATTGCGCTGCTCGAATCGATGAGCGTGCGGGCGCGCGTGATCGTCGAGGGGGCCTTCGCCGGGCTGCACGGCAATCCCGCACACCGGCGCCTCCATCGAGTTCTCCGAGCACAAGGAGTACGCGCCCGGCGACGACATCCGGCGCATCGACTGGAAGGCGGTCGGGCGCATCGACCGCTATTACCTGAAGCGGTTCGAAGACGAGACGGAGATGCGCAGCTTCCTTTTGCTCGATTCGTCGGCGTCGATGGGCTACGGGCGCAAGGGGGTGACCAAGCTCGCCTACGCCAGCTACCTGGCGGCGGCGCTGGCCTACCTGCTGGCGCAGCAGGGGGATCCGGCGGGCCTCCTGGTGTTCGACGCCCAGACGCGCCAGTACCTGCCGCCGCGCACGCGCGGAGGGCACATTCGCGATCTGCTGGTGGCGCTCGACGCCGTCACTCCGGCCGGACGGACCGAGCCGGGACGAGCGCTCGCCTACGTCGCCGAGCTCGCCGATCGCAAGAGCCTGGTGGTGCTCTTCTCCGACCTGCTCGACGCGCCGGCGGATCTGGCCGACCGGCTGCGGCAGCTCCGCTCGCGCGGCCACGACGTGGCGCTGTTCCAGATCCTCGACCCCGACGAGGTGTCGTTGCCGTTCGACGAGGTGACCGACTTCGAGGCGATCGAGCCCGGCGACACGCGCCGGCTGCTGGTCGATCCGCGCGATCTGGCGGCGTCGTTCGAGCGCGAGTCGGCGGCGCTGCGCGAGCGCTGGCGGCGCACCTGCGTCGAGGCGCGCGTGGAGTACCAGTTCGCGACGACCGCCCAGCCGCCGGCCGAGGTCCTGCGCGCCTTTCTCTTCGCGCGGCAGCGGACGCGGAGGTAGCGACGTGCATTTTCTCGCACCCTCGCTGCTGCTCGGCCTCCTCGCCGCCGCCCTGCCCGCGATCATCCACCGGATCGGGCGGCGGCATGCGCGGCCGGTCCGGTTCGCGGCGATGGAGCTCCTGCTGCGCGCCGAGCACGAGGTCTCCGCGCGGCGGAGGCTGCGCGACGCTCTCTTGCTGTTCGCGCGGACTGGCCTCGCCATGGCGCTGCCGCTGGCGTTCGCGCGTCCGTTCGCCGAGGTCCGGTCGGATCTGCCGGCGGTGACCGGCCGCTCGCAGAGCGCGGTGGTGGTCCTCGACGACTCGGCCAGCATGCGCCGGCGGGCCGCCGAGGGGGGAACGCCGTTCGAGGCGGCGCGCGCCAAGGCCCGGGCGGTGATCGAGCATCTGTCGGCCGACTCGGAGGTCGCGCTCGTGCTCGCCTCGGAGGGGTCGGCGGCGCCGATCGCCGAGCTGGCCAGCGATCGGGCGCGCGTGGTGGCCGCGCTCGAGGCGGTCCCCAGCTCTGCCCGCCGCGCCGACTTCGCCGCGGCGCTGCGACGCGCGACGCAGATCCTGGCCGGTTCTACCCGGGCCGATCGCCTGATCTACGTCGCCACCGATCTGCAGGCCGCGGGGTGGGACGACGTGAAGCCGGCCGTCGGCGCGGGCGCCCCCCAGATCGTCCTGCTCGACGCCAGCGGGGGCGCGGCCTGGACCAACCGCGCGGTGCTGGCGCTCGCCGCCGAGCCGGCGCCCGAGGAGGGGGCCCAGGGGATCGCGGTCATCGCCGAGATCGCCAACTTCTCTCCCGAGCCGGTGCGGAACCTAGGCGTGACGCTGGCGCTCGACGGCGCCGAGGTGGCGCGCGGCTTCGTCGACGTCCCCGCCGCCGGTCGCGCCCGCAAACGGTTCGTCCTCACCACCGCCGGCGGCAGCGCGCACGAGGCCGAGGTGGCGATCGACAAGGACGCCTTCCCGCTCGACGATCGGCGCGCTTGCCTGGTCGAGGCCTCGCGCGGCCTGCGCGTGCTGATCGTCGACGGAGATCCGCGCACCGTCCGGACCGAGGACGAGACCTTCTTCCTGGAGGCGGCGCTGCGGGCGGGGGGCAGCGGCTTTTCGGTCACGAGCACGCTCCCCGACGATCTCGCCGGCCGCGATCTCTCCGCCTTCGGCGCCATCTTCGTGGCCAACGTGAACCGCCCCGCCCCGACGGTCGCCGCGGCGCTGATCCACTACGTCGAGGCGGGCGGCGGCCTCTTCATCTCGGTCGGCGATCGCGTCGACACCGACGCCTGGAACCAGGCCGCGAAGGCGATCCTGCCGCAGCCGCTCGGCCTCAAGCGGAGCGCCGCCGCGCTGCCGGGGGCGCACGCCGAGGGGGAGACGGTCGACCTCCGCCCGGCCGAGCGCCTGGCGCCGATCGATCGCCGCCACCCGCTCCTCTCGGCGTTCCCCGCCCATGGCGACGGGCTGTCGTCGGCCCGGTTCTTCCAGTACATGCTCCTCTCGCCGCTGCCGGACGCGCCCGGCCGGCAGATCGTGCTCCGCTACGAGAGCGGCGCGCCGGCGCTGGTCGAGGCGGAGGTCGGCCGCGGCCGGGTCCTGCTGCTCACCACCACGGTCGACCGCGAGTGGACCGACCTGCCGATCCGCCCGGGGTTTCTGCCGCTGATTCAGGAGATCGCCCGCTATCTGGCGGGCGCCCCGTCGGGCGAGGCGGCGACCGCCATCGCCGTCGGACAGAAGCGGGAGATCGCGCTCGAGCCCGACGATCGCCGGGTGGAGATCGTGCCCCCGGCCGGTGAGTCGCGCTGGTTGACGCCGCAGGGGCGCAGCAGCGACGCGCGCGCCCGCCGCACGCTCACCTTCGCGGAGACCGACGAGCCCGGCTTCTATCGCGTTCGCGCCGCGCGCGGCGACGGCACCATCAGCGATCGCCCGGACGCCGCCTTCGTCGTCAACCTCGACCCGCGCGAGTCCGACCCGACGCGTCTGCCCGACGACAAGCGCCCCGATCGCGCCGCGGCGTCCACCACGGCCGGCGTGGCCCCGCGCCGCCGGCTCGAGCTGTGGCACGCGCTCGGCGCCGCCGCCATCGCGCTGGTGCTGCTCGAGTCGCTGTTGACCCTGCGGTTTCGACGCGGCAGGGTCAAGGCATGAACAAGAGCTTCGGGAACGACGACGCCCACGTCGCGGAATGGCTCCAGCGGATCTACGCGCCCGAGGACGAGGTCCTCACCGAGATCCGCGCCCGCAGCGCCGCAGCCGGACTGCCCGACATCCAGGTCGCGGCGCTCGACGCGCGCCACCTGGAGGTGTTGACCCGCGCCGCCGGCGCGCGACGCGCCGTCGAGATCGGCACGCTGGGCGGCTACTCGGGCGTGGCGATCCTGCGGGGCCTCGGACCGGCCGGCGAGCTGGATACAATCGACAGCGAGCCGCGCCACGCCGAGGTGGCGCGCGAGAGCTTTCGACGCGCCGGCTTCGGGGCGCGCGCCCGGGTTCACGTCGGCCCCGCGCTGGAGCTCTTGCCGCGCCTGGTGGCGGGCGGGCCGTACGATCTGGTCTTCATCGACGCCGACAAGGAGGGCTATCCGCGCTACCTCGACTGGGCGGCCGACAACCTGCGCCCCGGCGGCCTCGTCCTGCTCGACAACGCCTTCCTGTTCGGCCACCTGCACGAGACTCCCGCCGGCGAGCGGGCCGCCTCGATCAGGGCGATGCAGGCCGTGCACGAGAAATTGGCCCGCAGCGGGCGTTTTCGGGCCACCCCGCTGCCGACCGGCGAGGGGCTGGCCATGGGCGTGAAGATCTAAGGGTCAGCCGTCCGCGACGGGCGAGCTGCCGGCAGCCGAAGGCGGCGCCGCGCCGAACGATCCCGCCAAGGCCCGGTGGGCCGGCGTGCCGAGCAGCGACGGGAGCATCGCGGCGGGCGCGGGGAGCGCGACCCGGCAGGCGGCCTTGAGCGCCGCGACGCGCGCGGCGCTCTCCTCGACGCGCAGCCGAAAGTCGGCGCGCGCCTCGGCGGCGCGGACGATCGCCTCGAAGGCGGCCTGCTGGCGCGCCTCGGGCTCGCGGATGAGGAGGTGATCGCACCCGGCCTCGATGGCGCCCACCGCCAGCTCCTCGATCGAATAGCGATCGGCGACGGCCTTCATCCCGAGATCGTCGGAGACCAGCACGCCGCCAAAGCCGAGCTCACCGCGCAAAAGCTCGGTCGCGATCCGGCGCGACAGCGTGGCCGGTCGATCGGGATCGAGCGCCGGATAGAGGACGTGCGCCGTCATGAACGCCTCCATCCCGGCGGCGGCCGCGGCGGCGAACGGCGCCAGCTCCACCCGGCGCAACCGCTCGAGATCGTGCGGCACCACCGGCAGCTCGTGGTGTGAATCGGTGCGGGTGTCGCCGTGACCGGGGAAGTGCTTGCCACAGCCGACCAGCCCCGCGCCGCCGAGGCCGCGCCAAAACGCCAGCGCCTGCGCCGAGACCGCCTGCGGGGTGGTGCCGAACGCGCGGTTGCCGATCACCGGGTTCGCTGGATTGGTGTGCACGTCGAGGACCGGCGCGAAGTCCCATCCGATGCCGAGCGCCGCCAGCTCCTCGCCGAGCGCCCGACCGACCGCCGTCGTTCGCGCGCTGTCCCCGGCCCCGCCGACCGCCAGCATCGGCGGCCAGACCGTGGCGGGCGCGCGCACCCGCTGGACGACCCCGCCCTCCTGATCGATCGAAACCAACAGCGGCGCCTCGGACGGCGCGGCGCCCCGGAGGGACGCCACGAGCGCCGCCACCTGCCCCGGATCCGCGATGTTGGGGCGGAACAGCATCACGCCACCGACCTCCGACGCGGCGATACGCGCCCGCAACGCCGCCGGCGCCGCCGTCCCGTCGAACCCGACCGACAGGAGCTGCCCGGCGAGCTGCCGCAAACGCGACGCCGTCACGACGGGCTTTCGGGCCGCCGGGGGCAGGCGGGAAACCCGGGGGCGGTTCTCGACCCGGGCAACCTCGGACTCGCGCCGGCGGTCGTAAGCATCCGCCGGATCTTATCGACACCGTTCCCGCAATCCACTTTCCATCTTGCGCCGCCCTGATATATGGTGCGGGCCCTTTCGCCACCCCACTGCCGCAACCTCGCCCTCGCCAAACAGATGATCAAGGTCAAGCGCATCGATCACGTCGCCATCGCGGTTGCGGAGCGTGACGCCGCCGCCGCCAGCCTGAGCGCGCTGTTCGGCCTCGAGACCGGCGCGCGGGAGCACGTCGCGTCGCAGGCCACGGACGTCACCTTTCTGCATCCGCACGGCAGTCGGGCCAAGTGGTGGGATGCAAGACGCAGCGCTGGAGCTCTGCGCCCCGCGCGGGAACGCAACGCTCGAGCGCTTCCTGGCGCGCCGCGGGCCCGGCCTTCACCACGTCTGCTTCGCGGTGGAGGATCTTCCGGCCGCGCTCGCCGAGCTGAAGGCGGCCGGCGTTCGCCTCATCGACGAGACACCGCGTCCCGGCGCGCGCGGGCACGACGTCGCCTTCCTGCACCCCGACTCGACGGGCGGTGTGCTGTTCGAGCTCTGCGCGGGGTCCGACGCGTGAAAGATTCCAACGGCCGTTTCCGGTTGGCGCTGACAGGCGCCACCCTGTTGCTCCTGGCCCGCCCGGCCGCCGCGCAGATGAGCCCCGGTGGATTCGGCGCGCCTGGCGGCGGTGGCATGCAGCCACCCCCCTCGAACTCGGAGAAGGAAGAGGGGCCCGCCGAAGCGGCGCCCGAGGAGAATCGCCCCGCGGACCTCGAGCCGCTCAGCGGCTACGCCGATCAGAACAAGAAGAAGATGCAGATCTTCGAGCTCAATGGCTATCTGCGTCTGCGCGACGACTACATACACGACTTCTTCCTCGGCCTCGGCTACTCGCACGTGCCGAACGGATCGACCGTGGCCGGTGCCAACAACTACGGCCTGCCGCCGTTTCCCGTCCCCCTCGACTGCCCATCGCCGGCGAACACCGGCGGCACCGTCGGCTTGCCTGGAACCGCAGGCGCCCCGGCGTCGAACTGCGGGACCAAGAACATGGGCGGCGCGAATCTGCGCTTCCGCCTCGAACCAACGCTGAACGTGACCGATCAGGTGCGCATCCACGCCCAGATCGACGTCCTCGACAACACCATCTTGGGATCGACCCCCGACTCGCTGGCCGGTCTCCAGGGCTTCAACACGCCGCCCGCCACGACGGCGAGCGGCCAGCTCTCGCCGGCCGCCACCTCGGGATTCCTGTCGCAGACGCAGGACCCACCCACGATCGGCCAGAACGGCTTCGCCTCCAGCATCGTGGCCAAACGCGCCTGGGCCGAGATCGACACCGAGTTCGGGTCGATCTACTTCGGCCGGATGCCCTGGAACTGGGGACGCGGCCTCTTCTACAACGATGGCAGCTGCGCCGACTGCGACGTCGGCACGACGGTCGATCGGGTCATGGCGATGACCACGATCTACGGGCACCAGCTGAAGTTCGCCTGGGACCTGGGCGCGCAGGGAGACACCACGCAGCAGCTCTCACTGGGGCGCCTCGATCCCAGCGGCTACCCCTACGACCTGTCACAGAATGACGACGTCCTCGAGCTGATGGCGTCGGTGGCGCGGATCGAGAACCCGGTCGATCTTCGCGAGCGGATCGATCGCGGCGACGTGGTCGTCAACTACGGCCTGCAGTTCGTCTATCGGAATCAAGGGAACGTCGACGCGGTCCCGGCCACGAACGCGGCGAACACCGCCATGGGCTTCGGGCCGCAGCCGCTCATGCCCGACCAGCTCCCGATGTCACTTCCCTACGGAGCCATCTCGTTCACCCCGGACGTCTGGTTCAAGCTGTACTACAAGGCGCTCACCATCGAAGCCGAGGGAATCGCCATCCTTGGGCGCATTCAGCATCCTTACGCGCTGTCCGAGGACAATCAGGAGCTGAAGCTGGCGGAAGCGGGCTGGGTGGTGGCCAGCGAGCTGCGGCTGTTTCACGACTCGTTCTTCGTCGGCTTCGAGGTCGGTGGCGCCACCGGCGATCAGGCGAACAATCCGGGCCAGTACCTCAACTATCGCTGGCGGTTCGTTCAGCAGCCGCACGGCGACAACTCCATCAACGACTTCCACTTCTCGCCCGACTACCACGTCGACGAGATCCTCTTCCGGCACATCCTCGGGACCGTCACCAACGCCACTTACATAAAGCCGCAGGCGGCCTACTGGTTCGACCTCGGGCGGACCCGCGCGATCGGCATCAACGGCGGCGCCATCTTCAGCATGTCCCAGGTCCAGGTCTCGACACCAGGCGACTCGCTCCTCTACGGCCTCGAGACGGACCTGAGCGCCGGCTACCGCAACACCGCCGAGGGATTCTACGCCGGCCTCACCTGGGGCGTCTTCTGGCCCCTCGCCGCGCTCGACCGCCCGCTGACCACCTGGGGTCAGGACGCCGCCAGCGCCAGCGCCGCCCAGATCCTTCGGGTCACGATGGGCGTGAAGTTCTAATCGGCGCTTCGCGCTCTCCGTTCCCACGACCTCCCGGGATCGGGCCTCGATTGGCCCCTGCTCGGCTCCGTCGGGCCCACCGCCCTCGATCGGCCCTTCGATCGGCCCCCTCGATCGGCCCCTCGCGTCAGGGCCTCGCGGAATCCACGGCTGCGGCTCGAATCCCCGCGACCCTCCGCTCGGAGCTTTTTCCGGCGCGTGGTCTGCCGTTGAAGTTGTTGCAGACCACGCGCCGGAAAAAGCCACGTGCGGAGGCGAGCGTTGGTTCGAGGCGTCGCCCTCGATTCCGCACGTAACTAGTGCGAAGGGCCAATCGAGGGGCCGATCGAGGGGCCGATCGAGGGGCCGTTACTTCACCTGCGCGGCGTGGCCGTCGGAGGAGGAGGAGGCGTTCTTGATGCTCTTGAGGCGCTCCTCGGCGTCCTTGCGCGGCCCGGCGGCCTCGTTCGAGCCGTACTCGAGGTACTTCTCGAACGCCGCGCGCGCCTCGGGATTCTTCCGCTCCAGTGAGTACATGATCCCGAGGTCGTAATAGGCCTTGGCGTACTTGGGGTTCTTCTGCACCGCGATCTGGTACTCAGCGATCGCCGCGTCCGTGTTCCGCTGCCGGCGGTAGACCACGCCGAGATCGAAGTGGAGGTCGGCGTCGTCCGGCTTGAGCGCGATCGCCTTCTTGAGCGCGACGATCGCCCCCTCCTTGTCGTCGGTCTTCGACTTCGCGACGCCGAGGTTGGCCCACCCCTGCGGATTGTCGGGCTGGAGCTCGGTCGCCTTCTGTAGATGTTCGATGGCGTGCTTGTAGTCCCCCTGCTGCTTGTAGGCGTATCCGAGCGACAGCTGCGCCTCGTAGTTGTCGGGCTTGAGGTCGAGCGCCGTCTCGAGCTCGCGGATCGCTTCATCGGAGCGCTTGAGCCGCGCGTAGGCCGCGCCCAGGTTGGCGTGCGCGTCCGCGTCCTTGGGCTGCAGCTTGACCGTCTTTTCGTATTCGCCGGCCGCCCGCGCATAGTCGCCCTGGGCGCGGTAGAGGTTGCCGAGCGTGAAGTGGGCGGCGGCGTAGTCCGGGCGCAGATTGACGGCGGTTTCGCACTCGCCGATCGCGGCCGTGGTGTTCCCCTCCCGCTTGTACTGGAGCGCAAGGTTGTAGTGCCCAGCCGCCTCGTCGGCCTGCGCCGTCACCGACCCGAGAAGCGCCAGCCCGAGCGCCGCGAGCGCTGTCAGTCGTCGCATGCGTCCTCCTCACGGCACAGTACCACGCACCGGACGCCCCCCACCGGGCCGCGAAATGAGAATGACCCGCAAAATCAGGTGCTATAGTCCGGCCCGAGAATGCTGCAGGCGCTGCTCGTCACCTTCCGAGAAGGGATCGAATCATTCTTGATCGTGGGCGTCGTGACCGCCTACCTCAAGAAGAGCGGCCGCCCCGGCCTCGTGCGCGGGGTGAAGATCGGCCTCGCGATCTCGCTGGTGAGCTGCACGGCCGGCGCCTGGCTCTGGCTGCAGGTCCCCAACCAGCCGCTCTACGAGGGGATCGCCGCGCTGACCGCGGCCGTCATCGTGGGCCTCTTGCTGGTGCAGATGCTGCGCGCCGGCCGCCACATGCGCGCGGAGATCGAGGCGCGCGTCGACCGGATGACCGGGCAAGGAGAGGCCGGCGCCGCGCCGTCGCTCCGGGCGATCGCCGGCGTGGCCCTGGTGACCGCGTTGCTCGTCACCCGGGAGGGGCTCGAGGCCGTGTTCTTCCTCGGCGTGCAGGCGCTGGCGCTGCGGGCCGCCGAGGTGCGGTCACAGGCCGTCCTCGTCGTGGCCGGCGCCGTCCTCGGCCTCATCTGCGCGGCGATCGTCGCCTGGGGGTGGACGCGCTATGGGCGGCGTTTGAACCTCGGCGTGATCCTCAAGGTCACGGCGCTGTTCCTCGGTCTTTTTCTTCTGCAGCTGGTCATCTACGGCGTCCACGAGCTGGCCGAGAGCGGCGTCATCAAGGGGACGCAGGCGTTTCACGACGCGACCGAGCTGTTCGGGCCCGACGGCCGCATCGGTCACGCGCTCTCGTACTCGCTGCTCGGCGCGCCGCTGCTCTATCTCGTCTGGGCCCGCCGCGCCGCCGCCGCCCGTCGCCCGTCCCCAGCTGGTTGACGCGCCGCCTGACCCGCCCCGGTCAGAGCCTCGCGTGCAGCACGCGCGACAGGACCCGGTAGCCGAGCCGTTCATAGAACGCGTCGGCTTCTCTGTTGCCGATCCAGGTGGTCAGCACCATCTCGGTCGCGCCGCGCGCGCGCGCCCAGTCGGCCGCCGTGGCGAGGAGGCTCCGCCCGATCCCGCGCCGGCGCTGGCGGGCGTTGACGATCAGCGTCTCGAGGTGGCCGCGGCGACGCTGCACCATCGTCGGATCGGCCGGCGTGTCGTAGACCCGCAGCGACAGGAAACCGACCGGCGCGGTCCCCTCCCCTTCATCGAGGGCCACCAGCACCAGCGCCGCCGGATCGCCGAGCAGGCGGCGCCATTCGGGCTCGGTGCGCGTGGCCGGCCGGAAGTACGCTGGAACGAGCTCGGCATGCAGCTCGTCGAGCTCGCGCAGCAACGACTGGACGGCGAGCCAGTCCTCGGGGCGCGCCGGGCGCACCGCGACCTGCCCGCGCGGGCTCACCCTGCCGGTCGGTCCTCTTCGCCGTCGGTGAGCTCGAGCGGGAAGCGCCGGTTCATCGCGCCGTAGACCAGCTCTTCGATCTCCGTCTCGGTCGACATGGTGAGCGCCTGCGCCAGGAGCCGCTCGGCATCCGCAATCTGAGTCGCGCGGATGATCGACTTGACGACCGGAATCTGGCGTGGGGCCATCGAGAGGTTGCGCAGGCCCAGCCCCATGAGCACCCAGGCCAGGATCGGATCGCCCGCCATGTCGCCGCACATCGCCACCGGCTTGCCCATGCGCTCGGCGCCGACCACGGTCTGGCGGACGGCGCGCAGGATGGCCGGGTGGAGCGGGTGGTAGAGGTAGCCGACGTGCTCGTCCTCGCGATCAGCGGCCAGCGTGTACTGAATGAGATCGTTGGTGCCGATGCTGAGGAAGTCGCACTCGGCGGCCAGGAGATCGGCGATCAATGCGGCGCTCGGCGTCTCGATCATGACGCCGAGCGGGACCTTGGCGACGTGGGGGATCCCCTCGCGCTTCAGATCCTCGACCACCTGCAGACAGAGCTGCTTGGTGGCGCGCAGCTCCGCCACGCCCGAAATCAGCGGCAGCAGGATCTGCATCGGTCCCACGGCGGCGGCGCGGTGGAGCGCCCGGAGCTGGGTCGTGAAGACGTCGGTGCGGCGGAGCGAGTAGCGGATCGACCGCAGCCCCATCGCCGGGTTGGTCCCCACCGGCATGCGCACCGAAGGGGGCAGCTTGTCCCCGCCGAGATCCAGGGTGCGGAAGGTGATCGGTCGGCCGCCCACGCTGCGCAGCGCCGCTACGGCGTGCGCGTACTGCTCGTCCTCCGACGGCAGCTCGCTGCGTTCGAGGTAGAGAAACTCGGTGCGGAAGAGGCCCACCGATTCGGCCCCCAGCTCGACGGCGATGGGGATCTCCTCCAGCATCTCGACGTTGGCGTGCAGGTGGACGACCGTGCCGTCGCTGGTGTTGGAGGGGACGTCGCGGATCGCCGCCAGCCGCTGCGCCCGGGCGCGGTGAACGTCGGCGCGCGCCTCGTACCGCCGGAGCGCCTCGGCGTCGGGATCCAGGATCACCTCGCCGCGGAGGCCGTCGATGACGATCGTCATCCCCGACCAGACCTTGTGCCCGAGCCCCTCGACGCCGACGACGTAGGGGAGCCCCAGCGCGCGGGCCACGATGGCGGTGTGAGAGGTGCGCCCGCCCCCTTCGGTGCAGAAGCCGGCGGCCTCGGCGCGGCCGAGCTGCGCGGCGTCGGCCGGCGACAGCTCGTGCGCCACGGCGATGCTCCCCTTGGGGGCGTGCTCCGCCGAGACCGACTCCCGGCGCCCCACCAGCGTGCGCAGCAGGCGCTCGCCGACGAGCGCGACGTCGCTCTTGCGGTCGCGGAAGTAGGGGTCCTCGATCTTCTCGAACACCGCCTGGATCTGATCGAGCGACTTGCGCACGGCCCACTCGGCCGCCGTCTTCTCCTCGCGGATCATGCGCCGGGCCCGCTCGACCAGGTGGACGTCCGACAGCATCAGCCGGTGCGCCTCCAGGATGCGGTACTGGTGATCGTCCCCCTCGGTCGCCGCCAGCTGAGTCTGGATGCGGGCCAGCTGCGCGTCGGTGTCGAGCAGCGCCTGCTCGAAGCGCTGCGATCTCGACCTCGACCTGATCGGCGGCGATCCGGCGTTCGTGGATGTCGACGCGGCTGGCGAGGACGTGGGCGACGCCGATGGCGATGCCGGGCGACGCGCCGACGCCGACCAGGCGCTCCATCAGGGCAGCCCCATCAAGGCAACTCCCTCACGGCAACTCTCTCAAGGCGCTCCCTCAAGGCAAATCCCTCAAGGATCGATCCCTTCGCCAAAACCGCTGGCGACGAGATCGGCGAGAGCGGCCACGGCGACCTCGGCGTCGTCCCCCTCACACACCACCTTCATCGTCACCCCGTGCGCGGCCACCAGGGTGAGGAGGCCCATGATGCTCTTGCCGTTGGCCTCGGTCCCGTCCTTGATGACCTTGACCTCGCTCTTGAATCCGTTCGCGCTCTGCACGAAGCGCACGGCGGCGCGGGCGTGCATGCCCAGCCGGTTTCTCACCTGCACGTCCCGTTCGGCGCGCGACATCGTTTAGTGACGCTCTTCCCGCGGCTGCCCGATCTTGCCCGCCAGCTCGGAGCCGAGGCGGATCGATCGTTTGCCGACTTCTTTGATGATCTCCGCGACCTCAACTGGACGTTGGCCGCGCCGATCGACTGTAGCCACTTTGATCAGCATGGGGAGATTTATACCGCACACGATCTCGACCGGCCGGGTGCCGTCGAGCATCGAGAGGCAGGCGCGAAACGGCGAGGAGCCGTGCACGTCGGTCAGGATGACGAGCCCGGCGCCTGCGTCGACCATGTCGCAGGCCTGCCCGACCCGCCGGACGATCTCGTCGAAAGGATCGGAGAGCGAGACCGAGACGGCCGCCGACGCCGCCAGCGGTCCCACCAGCCCCTCGGCGGCCGCGAGCAGACATTCGCCGCTGCCACCATGGGTGACGATGACGAGCCCCACCAGGGAGCCATTGTCGAGCGCGGCGGCCATAGAGCCTTCCAGTGTACCATCTAACGCTGGTCATTCGGCCGGCGCCGCTTGGGCCGTCATTTCAATCGGCTGCCGCGTCAGCTCGGCTGCCGAGTCAGGCCGAGCTGCCGCGCTGGATGTCGCGGTGGCGAACCGAGATCGAGAACGACCCGCCCATGCGCCGGGCCAGGTCCTTGGCGATGGTGACCGAGCGGTGCCGGCCGCCGGTGCACCCGATGGCCACCGTGGCGTAAGACTTTCCCTCGCGCAGGAACCCCTGGACCGACAGACGGAGGAACTTCTCCGCCTCCTCGACGTAGCTCTTGGCGGCGGGGTCTTCGAGAACGAACCGGGCCACCGACTCGTCCTCGCCCGACAGCGCCGAGAGGTCGGGCACGAAGAACGGGTTGGGCAGGAAGCGAACGTCGAGGACGATGTCAGCCTCGGCCGGGATGCCGTGCTTGAACCCGAACGACAGCAGCGTGACCGAGAGCTCCCCCTCCCCGCGGCCGTAGCGCTCCTGAATCAGCGCCCGCAGCACATGCACCGTCAGCCCGCCGGTGTCGACCAGGGCGTCGGTCTCGCGGCGCAGATCGGCCAGCGCCTTGCGCTCGGCCGCGATGCCGGCCCGGATGTCGGTGTCGGACAGCGGGTGCCGGCGGCGGGTCTCTGAAAAGCGCCGGATCAGGATCTCGTCGGAGGCCTCGAGAAAAAGCACCTCCACGGTGTGCCCCGCCTGGCGCAGGTGGGCGAACACCGACGAGACGCCCACCAGGAAGCTGCCGCCGCGCGCGTCCAGCCCCAGCGCCGCCCGGTCGATGTCGGTCCGGCTGCCGAAGAGCTCGATGAACTGCGGCACCAGCGGCAACGGCAGGTTGTCGACGGCGTAAAAGCCCAGATCCTCGAGCGCCCGCAGGGCCGTCGACTTCCCGGCCCCCGAGACCCCGGTGACGACCACCAGCCTCATTCGACGTCGTCCCGCCAGCGTCGCTCGCGCGCGTCGGCCAGCGCGCGATCGAGCCGCTCTTGAAACTCGCGCGCCGAGTGGTGCCCGCGCACCTGCAGGAGGCGGTTCCGAGCGGCGACCTCGATCAGCGAGCTCACGTTGCGCCCGGGGCTGACCGGGATGCGCAGGAGCGGCACCTGCACCTCGAGGATGGGATAGACCATCTCGTCGAGCCCGAGACGGTCGTGGGTCTCGCTCTGGTCCCAGCGAATCAGCTCCAGCACCAGCTCGATCCGCTTCTCGTCGCGCACGGCCGCCACGCCGAACATGTCCTTGATGTTGATGATGCCGAGGCCGCGCACCTCCATGTGGTGCTTGATGAGCTCCGAGGCCCACCCGACCAGCAGGTTCCCGGAGGTGCGGCGCACCTCCACCAGATCGTCCGCCACCAGCCGGTGGCCACGCATGATGAGATCGAGCGCCGCCTCCGACTTGCCGATGCCGCTCTTGCCCAGCAGGAGGACACCGATGCCGAGCACGTCCATCAGGACTGCGTGGATGCTGGCGGTCGGCGCCAGCTGCAGCTCGAGGTACTTCTGAATCTGATCGATCGCCACCGAGGAGACGAGCGGCGTCCGCAGCAGCGGGACGCCCAGCCGATCGGCGGACTCGCGCAGCAGCTGGTTCGCCTCCAGCCCCTTGGTCACCACCACGCAGGCGGGATTGAGGCTGAAGAACGCCTGGACCGACTTCCGCGCCGCCTCGTCGCCCAGCGTCTCGAGATACGAGATCTCCGTGGCGCCCAGGACCTGGACCCGCTCCGGGTGGACCTGCAGCACGTAACCGGCCAGCGCCAGCCCCGGCTTCTGGATGCGGTGGATGGTGATCTGCCGGCCGAGGCCCGCCTCCCCCGCGACCAGCGTCAAGTGGAGGCTCGCCCCCTCCTCGAGCAGCGAACGGACGGTCAGCGCCGGCGTCACGGGCACATCATACGCCGACGGGGGCCGCCCGTCGCAAGGCTTGCCCTCACCCTGGCCCTCTCCGCAAGCGGGAGAGGGGATCAAGCGTTAGTACTTGGCGTCTTCTTCGGCGATGACCTGGTACATCGCCTCGCTCGAGGGGGCGGCCAGGAGGCGCTGGCGAAAGTCGGCGTCCCGAAACAGGCGCGAGAGGCGCGCCAGCGCCTTGAGGTGAACGCCCGTCGAGCTGGCCGGGGCCACCAGCATGAAGATCAGGTTGGTCGGCTTGCCGTCGATCGACTCGAACTCGATCCCTTCCACCGCGCGGCCGAGCGCGCCGACCAGGTGCCCGACCGAGTCCAGCTTGCCGTGCGGGATGGCGATCCCGTCTCCGATCGCCGTGGAGGCGAGCATCTCGCGCTCCTCCAGCACCCGCCGCAGCGCCCCGGCCTCGACGCCGGGGACCACCTTGGCCAGCTGCTCCGACAACTCCGCCAGCACGGCCAGCTTGGTGGTCGCCCCCAGGCGGGCGACGATGCAGTCCGGCTGGAGAAAGTCGATGACTCGCATGGCTCCTGGCGACGCCCGATCAGCGCGGCGCTTTGCCCCCGGCCGGCGCCCCGTCCTGGGCTGTCTCGATGAGGCCGTAGTTGCCGTCCCGCCGGCGGTACAGGACGGAGGTGGAGCCCGTCCCGGCGTCGGTGAAGATCAGGTGCTCGTCGCCGAGCAGGTTCATCTGCATGACCGCGTCCTCGACCGTCATGGATCGGGCGGTTACGCGCTCATCTTTAATGATTTTGTAGCCCCCCGGCGCGATGACCGAGGCCGGTTCGGCCGGCTCCGTCGTCGGACGGGGCTCGATCTCCTCCGCGGGGATGACCAACTCGCGCACCGTCCCGGCGGGACCGCCGTGCGGTTTGTGGTCGCGAATCTTCTCCTTCCATTTGCGCACCTGCCGCTCGATGCGAGCGGCAGCGAGGTCGATCGAGGAGTACATGTCCTCGGTCGTCTCCTTGGCGTTGATGGCGATGCCGTTCGGGAGCGTGATGCTCAGATCGGCAACGTGGTGGAACCCTCGCTCCACCGAGAAGACGGCGTGCGCCGAGATCGGCCCCTTGTGGAAGTATTTCTTGATCTTCTCCAGTCGCTCGGACGTGTACTCCCGCACGGCCTGCGAACCATCCATATGCCGAAACGTCGTCGACAGCTGCATCTGGCGCTCCTGTCTGCGACGCGCGTTCTACCCCATTTCCCCGTCGGGTGTAAGGAATTGAGCGCAGGTCGCTACTTAGAAAACTTGGCGCCGTTTCGAGCTCGACAAGATGCGAAGTTGCTCGCGGTACTTCGCCACGGTTCGGCGGGCGATTTCGATGTTCTGATCCTTGAGCAGCTCGACGATGCGCTGGTCCGAATGCGGGTTTTTCGGACTTTCTGAGCCGATGATCTGCTTGATCTTCAGCTTGACCGCTTCGGAGGCCAGGTCGTCACCGTCGGTTCGCGAGATCCCCGAGTTGAAAAAGTACTTAAGTTCATAGATGCCCTGGGGCGTGTGGACGTACTTGTTGGTGGTCACCCGCGAGACCGTCGACTCGTGCATGCCGATGTCCTCGGCCACGTCGCGCAGGATGAGCGGCTTCAAGTGCGCCGTCCCCTTGTCGAAGAACTCGCGCTGGAACTTGAGGATCGACTCGGTGACGCGGCCGATGGTCCGCTGCCGTTGTTGAATGGAGCGGATCAACCACTGGGCGCTGCGCAGCTTCTCCTGAATGTACTCGCGCGCCTTGGGCCCACCCGCCAGCGCCGTCCGGTAGAAGTCGGAGATCTTCAGCTTGGGGAGCCCGTCGTCGTTGGCGACCACGAAGTACTTGTCGCCGATCTTGTGGACGTAGACGTCCGGGGTGATGTAGGTCGGCTCCTCGGAGGTGTACTGCCGCCCCGGCTTGGGGTCGAACCCCTTGACCACCTTGGCCGCCTCGTAGATCTCGTCGACCGGCTGGCCCAGATCCTTGGCGATGGCCTGGTAGTTCTTCTTCTCCAGGTTCGAGAGGTGCTTCTCGATGATCCCGACCACCACCTCGTCGTCGGCGCCGATGTGGCGCGCCTGGATGAGGAGGCACTCCCCCAGCGATCGCGCGCCGACGCCGATCGGATCGAACTCCTGGATCCGCTTCAGCACCGACTCGGCGACCTCGAGGCTGACGGACGCCTCTTCGGCCAGATCGCCGAGCGGCTCCTCGAGATACCCGTCGGGCGTCAGGTTGCCGATGATCAGCATCCCGATGCCGTCCTCCTCACGCGAGAAGGGGCTGAGCTTGAGCTGCCACTCGAGGTGATCGAACAGCGACGTCCCGCGGGTGAGCGTCGACTCGAGCGACGGGAGGTCCTCGTTGTTCGACTTGTACGAGGGCATCGGCGCGGCCGCCGCCTGGTTGTCGAGGTAGCCCTCCCAGTCGAAGTCGTTGACCGCGTCGTTGGAGTTGCTGTCCGCCTTCACCTCGGCGGTGGTGTCGATCTTGTCCTCGCGGATCTCGATCACCGGCGTCTCGGTCTCGCCCACGTGCTCGACGTCGGCGCCGTCGGCGGCCTCCGCCGTCTTGGGCTCTTCGCTGGCGGTGTCGACGGCGTCCTCGAGGATCGGGTTCTCGAGGATCTCGTCCCGGATGGTGTCGGCCAGCTCCATCCGCGAAAGCTGCAACAGCTTGATCGCCTGCTGCAGCTGGGGGGTCATCACCAGCTGCTGCTGAAGCTTGAGGTGCTGCTTAATCTCGATGGCCATTCCGCTCCCGATCGTTTTTACACCTATAGGTCGTCAGCGACAAGCGTCAATGGGCATTGTGGTACACGAATTGCACATACCCGGACACACAACCACGCCCGGCGGTGCGTCTAAGACGCAACCACCTTAAACTCCACAGACTTTCTACGGAGCGGCGGTCGCGCCGACCTCGGCCGACCGGCGCCGGCGCTCCCCCAAACGTGCGCGCAGCGCGGCTGCCACGAACGATTGGAACAGGGGATGCGGCGACTGGGGCCGGGACTTGAATTCAGGGTGAAACTGGCACCCGACGAAGTACGGATGCTCGGGCAGCTCGACCATCTCGACCAGCCGCTTGTCAGGTGAAACGCCCGAGATCAGCATGCCGTGACTGGTGAGCGCCTCGCGAAACTCGTTGTTCACCTCGTAGCGATGGCGGTGCCGCTCGGTGATCTCGGAGGCGCCGTAGGCCGTCGCTGCCTTCGAGCCGGGCGTGAGGAGGCAGGGATAGGCGCCGAGGCGCATGCTCGCCCCCTTCATCGTCACGTTCCGCTGCTCGGGGAGAAAATCGACCACCGGGAAGGCGGCCTGCGGCTCGAACTCGGTCGAGTTCGCCCCTTTGAGCCCGGTCACGTTGCGCGCGAACTCGATCACCGCCACCTGCATGCCGAGGCAGATGCCGAAGAACGGCACCCCCTCCGTGCGCGCATAGCGAACCGCCTCGATCTTCCCCTCGATGCCGCGGCTGCCGAAGCCGGGGGCCACCAGGATGCCGTCCATCTCACCGAGCAGCGCCTGCGCCCCGCGCTTCTCGATCTCCTCCGAGTCGATGTGGTGCAGGTTGACCCGGCACTCGTTGCCGATCCCGCCGTGGATCAGCGCCTCGTTGAGGCTCTTGTAGGACTCGACGAGATCGACGTACTTGCCGACGAGGCCGATGTCGACCTCGGCCTGCGGGCTCTTCAGCCGGTGGACGACGCGCTCCCAGCCGGTCAGCTCGGGGGCGCGCGACCAGATGTTGAGCAGCTCGCCGATCTTGTCGTCGACCCCCTCCTCGTGGAAGCGGATCGGCACCTCGTAGATGCAGCTGACATCTTCGGCCGAAAAAACCGCGTCGGCGGCCACGTTGGTGAACATCGCGATCTTCTTCTTCATCGCCGCCTCGATCGGCCGCTCCGCGCGACAGAGAAGAATCTCGGGCTGGATCCCGATCTCGCGCAGCTTCATCACCGAGTGCTGCGTCGGCTTGGTCTTCATCTCGCCCGCGGCGCCGATGTACGGCACCAGCGTGACGTGGACGGAGATCGCGTTGGTGGGGCCCACGTCGAAGCGGAGCTGGCGAATCGCCTCCAGAAACGGCAGCGACTCGATGTCGCCGACCGTACCGCCCACCTCGACGATCAAGACGTCCTGCCCCTTGGCGCACTCGATGATGCGGCTCTTGATCTCGTCGGTGACGTGCGGAATCACCTGTACGGTGCCGCCCAGGTACTCGCCGCGCCGCTCCTTCTGGATGACGGTCTGGTAGATCTGGCCGCTGGTCGCGTTGTTGAGCCGGGTCATCCGCTGCGAGATGAACCGCTCGTAGTGACCGAGGTCGAGATCGGTCTCGGCGCCGTCGTCGGTGACGAAGACCTCGCCGTGCTGCATCGGATTCATCGTCCCCGGGTCGACGTTGAGGTATGGATCCAGCTTCTGGATCGTCAGCTTGAGCCCGCGGGTCTCCAGCAGGCTGCCGATCGAGGCCGACGCCAACCCCTTCCCCAATGACGAGACGACCCCTCCGGTGACGAAAATGAACTTGGTCTGTTTTGCGGTCTGTCGAGCGGGCGCGGTCATCGGGAGGCCTCCTTCTGTGTACCTGACGCAGCAATCCCAAGAGCGTTGCTGCTACCTCCCGCGAAAGACTTCGCCGGGCGAGGCCAGGCAAGGTCCGCGCGTCTTGACGCCGAGGAGAATGTCGTCTTCAACTCGGGCCGTTATTCTTTCTGTCGCGAAGTCAGAAGTCAATCGGAACTGAACGCGAACGCGATGTCCGGCGCAGTCATCCTCATCATCGAAGACGATGCTCACATCGGAGGCCTCGTGGCCCAGGTGCTGCGCGAGGCCGGCCATGCGCCCGCGCTGGTCCGCGACGTGCGCGCCGCTCAGACCTGGGTGGCGGAAGGAAATCGCCCGGCGGCCGTGCTCAGCGACCTGATGGTGGCGGGCTCGGCCGGTCCCGATCGGCTCCCCGCCGAGCTGGCGGCGATCTTTCCCGGCGCGCCGGTGGCGCTGATGACGGGCGTCCCGCGCAACCGCCGCGCCGCGCTGGGGGTGACGCACGCGAGGATCCTGGAGAAGCCGTTCGAGCTGGAGATGCTCATCGACCTGGTGCGCACCATGTTGCCCCCGCGCACCGGCGAGGGGCAGTGAAGATTCTCCCCGGCGCGGCCGCCTTCGCCGTGGCGCGCGCCGCCGAGGCCACCCGATCGGGGGACGGCTCGACGACGCCCCAGCTCGCGGTCGCCATCGGCAACTTCGACGGCGTGCACCGCGGGCACCAGGCGCTGCTGGAGGAGGCGCGGGCGCGCGCCCGGCGCCGCGGTGGCCCGTCGGCGGTGCTGACCTTCGCGCCTCATCCGGCGCGTCTGTTCGCGCCTGCGAAGGCACCGCCGCTCATCATGTCGCTCGAGCGCCGGCTGGAGCTCTTCGCCGAGGCGGGGATCGACGTCGCGATCGTCGAGGCGTTCACGCCCGCCTTCGCGGCCATCGAGGCCGACGAATTCGTTCGCCGGGTGCTCGCGCAAGATCTCGCCGCCGGCGATCTGGTGGTCGGCTACGACTTCAGCTTCGGGCGCGGCCGCGCCGGGAACGTCGCTCGGCTGGCCGCGCTCGGTGCCGAGCTCGGCCTGGGGGTGGCGGTGATTCCGCCCGTCTCCATCGAGGGAATCCCCTGTTCGTCGACACGGGTGCGCCAGCTCTGTGCGGAGGGGGACGTCCGGCGGGCCGCCGCGCTGCTCTCCCGACCGGTGGAGATCGAGGGGCGCGTCGTGCGTGGCGCGGCGCGCGGCCGGACGCTGGGCTTCCCGACCGCCAACGTCGTCCCCGACGGCGAGCTGGTGCCGAAGCTGGGGATCTACGCGGCCCGGACCAGGCTTCTCGACGGTGCGGGGGCTGGCGCCGTGCATCAGACCGCGCTCAGCATCGGCCGAAATCCGACGTTCACCGGTCCTGGCACCGGGACACCGGTGACCGTCGAAGCTCACCTGCTCGACTTCGACGGCGATCTCTACGATCGCCGCGTGCGCCTCGAGCTCCTCGATCGCCTGCGTGACGAGCAACGCTTCGAGTCGATCGATGCGCTGATCGCGCAGATCCATGCAGACGTCGCCGCCGTCCGCGGGATAGAGTCCTGACGTGTTCGATACGGAGACGATGGCCGAGCTTTGTGTTCGGCAGGGACTGATCGATCAAGCGATCGGGATCTTCCGGCGGCTGGCCGAGGTGGCCGACGACGCCCGGATTCGACTTCGGTACGAGACGCGAATCTCCGACCTGGCGCAAGACGCCTCCCTCGCGCCGATCGAGGTCCCGGGACTGCGCGTGACGGAGAAGGACGACACCGTCGAGATCGAATGGCGCCTGGCGCCCGAGACGCCGACGCCGACCCTTCAGGTGCTGCTCATGCGGCGCGGACCCGACGGGATCGAGACCGACCCTCGCTCGCTGACGCTCGCGGCGCCCCACGGTCGAACCGTCTTCTCGATGCCCAATCTCTGCGGCGTGCGCGCGGCGGCCGGTCGCCTGGTCGGCGATGCCTTCGTCCCGCTGGTCCGGTTTCCCGATCGAATCGCCTGACGGGCGAATCGCCTGACGGGCGAATCGCCTGAGGCGCGCGATCCGGGCGCTGAAGGCGTCACGTTGACGAACACGCATGTTATAGAAGGTGAATCATGTTCACTGGAGTCATCACCGCGCTCGTGACGCCCCTGCGGGGCGACGCCGTCGACGAGGAGGCGCTGCGCCGCCTGGTCGACGAGCAGATCGCCAGCGGCGTCGACGGGCTCGTCCCCGTCGGCACCACCGGCGAGTCCCCCACCCTCACCAACGAGGAGCACCTGCGGGTGATCCAGCTCGTGGTCGAGGCGACCAAGAAGCGCGTTCCGGTGATCGCCGGGACGGGCTCGAACTCGACGCGCGAGACGATCGAGATGTCGGCCGCCGCGCGCAAGGTCGGCGCCGACGGCCTGCTGCTGGTCACCCCCTACTACAACCGCCCCGGACAGGAGCACCTCTACCGCCACTTCAAGGCGGTCGTCGAGGCGGTGCCGCTGCCGAGCGTCCTTTACAACGTTCCCGGCCGGACGGCGTGCGATCTCCTCCCCGAGACGATCGTGCGGCTCGCCGAGCTTCCCCAGGTCGTCGGCGTCAAGGAAGCGACCGGCTCGGCGCTGCGCGCGTCGCAGGTCCTGGCGCAACTCGGGTCGAAGAACGACCAGGTGGCGCTGCTCTCGGGCGATGACGCCACGGCGTTCCCGCTGTTCGCGCTGGGCGCGCGCGGGGTCATCTCGGTCGTCAGCAACGTCGCGCCGAAGCAGATGAGCGCGATGTGGGACGCCGCCGCCGCCGGCGACTGGAAGAAGGCGCGGGAGCTGCACTATCGCCTGCTGCCGCTCGGCGAGGGGCTGTTCGTCGAGGCCAACCCGATCCCGGTGAAGACGGCGATGGCGATGATGGGGCGAATCGCCGACGAGATCCGCCCGCCGCTCTATCCGCTGGCGCCTCAACACCGCGACAAGCTCCGGGCACAGCTGCAAGAGCTCGGCATCCTTTAGCGATGGCGGAGGCGAAGCTGGTGGAAGCCAAGCCGATCCGGATCGCCGTCCTCGGCGCCGACGGGCGGATGGGGCGGGCGCTCACGCGCGCCGTCAAGGCCGCGGGGCCCGACGCGGTGTTGACGGCCGCCTCCGAGCGCGCCGGCGCTGTTGCGATCGGAACGGACGCGGGCCTGCGCGCAGGGATCGAGGCCGCCGGGGTCACCATCGACTCGGCGCTGCCGGCCCGGGGCGCTGCCGACGTCTGGATCGACTTCACCTCGGCCAGCGCCACCGAGTCGGTCACCGTGGCCGCCACCGCCGCCGGGGTCGCCCTGGTGATCGGCACGACCGGGCTCGGCACGCACGCGCGCGCGGCCATCGACTTCGCCGCGCTGAAGATCCCGATCGTCTTCGCCTCCAACTACTCCGTCGGCATCAACGTCATGCTCAAGCTGATCGCCGACGCGGCCCGCGCGCTCGGCCCCGGCTACGACCTGGAGATCGTCGAGGCCCACCACCGCGCCAAGCAGGACGCGCCGTCGGGAACGGCGCTCACCCTGGCCGAGACGCTGGCCGTCGCAACAGGGCGCAAGCTGGCCAGCGCCGGCCGCTACGCCCGCCACGGCGACATCGGTCCGCGCGGGGCGACCGAGATCGGCGTGCAGACGATCCGTGGCGGCGACGTGGTCGGCGACCACACCGTCTTCTTCCTGGGCCACGGCGACCGGCTGGAGATCACCCACCGCGCCACCACGCGCGACACCTTCGCGGTCGGCGCCGTTCGCGCCGCGCTCTGGCTCGCCGGCCGCGAGCCGGGGCTCCACGACATGCGCGCCGTATTGGGCTTGGCCTGATTGTCGCCGGGCGGACGGTTTCAACTGCAGGCACCCTGAGAGGGTTCCCGCCCCCTCCCGCGAAGGACAGCACCGGGCTTAGCCCGGCGCCGTCCACGCGGTAAGATAGAGACCGTGCCCGGACCTCGGCGAACGGCGTCGGACTTCGCGCGGCTTGCCACCGAGGCGGTGCACCCGCGCGCCACCCGCCTCGACACGCTGGCGCCCGAAGCAATCGCCGCCCTGATGCTGGCCGAGGAGGCCAAGGCGATCGCCTCGGCACGCACGCAGGCCGACGCGATCGGGCGGGCGGCGCGGCTGGCGGCGGACAAGCTGGGGGCCGGCGGGCGGCTGGTTTACGTGGGCGCCGGGACCTCCGGGCGGCTCGGCACGCTCGACGCGGTCGAGTGCGTCCCCACCTTCGGCGTGCCGCCGTCGCGCCTGGTCGCCATCATCGCCGGCGGCCCGTCCGCGCTCACCCGCTCGGTCGAAGGCGCCGAGGACAACACCCGCGACGCCGAGCAGCGCATGCGCCGGGTGGCCGTGGGCCCGGCCGACGTCGTGTGCGGCGTGGCGGCCTCGGGCGTGACGCCGTTCGTGCGCGCCGCCCTCGAGTACGCCCGCTTCCGCCGGGCGGCCACGATCTTCGTGACCTGCGCGGCGAGCGGCGGCGACATGCCGGCCGACGTGGTCGTCGCGCTCGACACCGGTCCCGAGGTGATCTCTGGCTCGACGCGCCTCAAGGCGGGGACCGCCACCAAGGTGGCGCTCAACGCCATCTCCACGACGGCGTTCGTGTTGCTGGGGAAGACCTACGCCGGGCTGATGGTCGACGTGCGGCCGACCAACGCCAAGCTCTGGGCGCGCGCCATCCGGATCGTTCGATCATTGTCGGGGCTGGACGAGGTCGCGGCGCGCAAGCTGATCGAAAAGGGCGGCGGGCGCGCCAAGGTCGCGCTGGTCATGCACCACGCCGGCGTCTCGGCCGCGCGCGCGCGCGACCTGCTGGTGACGCACAAGGGGTCGCTGCGGGCGATCGTCGGCGATCTGCCGGTCCGCGCGCCGACCGAGGGATCGTGACAACCGTCGAGCGCGCGCCGCTGGCGCGCCTCCAGGCCGCCCGCGCGCGCCGCGAACGCCTGGTGATCGGCCTTCTGTCGGGGACCAGCGCCGACGGAACCGACGCCGCGCTCTGCGCCATCGAAGGGGTCGACGACACCACCCGCTGCACCGTGCGGGGCTTCGTCAGCACGCCGTTCGCCCGCCCGCTGCGCGAACGGATCTTTCGCGTGGCCGAGGCCAACGCCACCGAGCTGTGCGACCTCGACGTGCTGCTCGGCCAGTCGTTCGCCGACGCGGCCATCGCCGTGGCGGCGGCGGCCAGGGTGCCGCTCGCCGACGTCGACCTCATCGGCTCGCACGGCCAGACGGCGGTGCACCACCCACGCTCCGCCGGACACGTCGGCGCCACCCTGCAGATCGGCGAGGCGGCGGTCATCGCCGAGCGGACCGGCTGCCCGGTGGTGAGCGACTTCCGCGTCCGCGACGTCGCCGCCGGCGGTGAAGGGGCGCCTCTCGTGCCGCTGGCCGACCATCTCCTCTTTCGCGCGCCCGGCCGCCGGCGCGCCATGCAGAACATCGGCGGCATCGCCAACGTCACGCTGGTGAGCGAGCGGCTCGCCGATCTGGTCGCCTTCGACAACGCCCCCGGCAACATGCCGCTCGACACGGTCGCCCGCGCCGCCTCCCACGGCGTCGAGGCGTTCGATCGCGACGGCATGCGCGCGGCGCGCGGAACGATCGACGACTCGCTGCTGGCCGAGCTGCACCGCCATCCCTTTCTCTCCCAGCCACCACCCAAGAGCACCGGCCGCGAGGACTTCGGCAAGGAGTTCGTCTATCCGCTCCTGGCCCGCTTCGGCGACCGCAAGGACGACCTGCTGGCGACGCTGACACGCTTTTCGGCCGAGGCGATCGCCCGCAGCTACCGCGAGGCCCTCCCCGCCATGCCCGACGAGGTCTACATCTCGGGCGGCGGGGCGCTCAACCCGACCCTGATGCGCCACCTGGTCGAGCTGCTGGCGCCGATCCCGGTGCAGAGCCTGGCCGCGCTGGGCGTCGACCCCGAGGCGAAGGAGGCGATCGCCTTCGCCGTGCTGGCCAACCAGACGCTGTTCGGCGCCGCCGGCAACATCCCCGCCGTCACCGGCGCCGCCGGGCCGCGCGTGCTCGGCAAATTATCGTTTTAGTTTTTGGAGGTGCCGCCCGGATTTGAACCGGGGAATGAGGGTTTTGCAGACCCTTGCCTTACCACTTGGCCACGGCACCGAGCTATCGGGCGATTGATATCACAAACCTCTCGCCCTTGCAGGAGGGACAATCGGAACGGCCCGGACGTGACGTCGGATATACTGCGGCCCGCGCGATGACGGTTGAGGCGGGGGTTCTCTGGGGCGTCGTCGAGGAACACCTCGACGAGGCAGCGTTCCTGCTGCAGAGCTGGCAGATGGCCGTCCGCTCCCCCCGGGTCGCCCTTTCGGGACTCCAAAAGACAATCGAGCCGCGCCTCGAAGCGCACCTCGACGGCCTGGCGGTGAGCGGCGCAACGGCCGCGGAGCGGTTGCTCTGGCCCGCGCTCGAGAAGAAGTCGAAGGCCAAGACCTCGTTCGTCGCTGCCAGCGCATTGGCGCTCCTCGTCGAAGGCGACACCTCGACGCGCGATCGTCTCGTTGAAGCCTTTCGCGCCGCGGAGGCCCCCAAGGTCCGCGACGGGCTCGGGCAGGCTTTCGAAGTGACCTCTCGCGCCGACGTCGACGAACCGTTGAAAATGGCACTCTACGCGAGCGACCTGCCGGCCACGCAGAATCGCTCTGCTCGAGGTTTTGGCCGCCCGCCGCGTCGACCCCGGTCCCATCCTCGCAGCTCTGCTCACCAGGCCCGATCCGAATCTCCTCCGTGCGGCGCTTCGCGCGGCGGCGGCTTCCCCGATCGGACCCGGTACCGAAACCTGATCGAACCTCTCCTCTCCCACGCGCATCCGGGCATTCGCGGGGCGGCCCTGCGCACGGGTCTGGTCTGGAACCTGGCCGCCGCTCGTCAGACCTGTCTGACCGCCGCGCGGAGCGGCCTCTCCGAAGCGATGTTGTTCCTGGCGATGCTCGGCGATGCGCGCGATCTGATGACGCTGTTCGACGCGCTCCGGTCGCCTGAGCACCGCAAGGGGGCGCTCTCCGCGCTCGGCTTCTCCGGTCGGATCGAGGCGGTCGACGCCTGTCTGCCCCACCTCGAAGACGCGGATCCCCACGTCGCCAAGCTGGCGGTCGAGGCGATCGCTGCCATCACGGGCCTCCCCATCTACGACCACCCTTTCGCCATTGCGGGCGACAAGAAAGGCGGCGATCCTCCGCCTCTGGAAGAAGACCTGGCGATCGACCTTCACCCGAAGCCGCTCGACCAGCTGCCCAAGCCGAACGCGACCGAGATTGCCAAGTGGTGGTCGGAGCGCCACTCGAAGTTCGCCGCCGGCCAACGGTACCTGCGCGGGCTGCTGCTGTCACCGGCTTCCGCTCAGATGGCCCTCGCCGACGGGCCACTGAGGCGGGCGAGCGCACTGGCCACCGAGATCGCCATCCGCACCGGCGGGGCCGTACAGCTACCGGCGCTGCGTCTCGCGCGCCCGAAACCGGCGCTTCCCCCGGCGCTCGCCTTTCAGCGCGAGCCCGGATGGGTCTGAGCGTCAGTTGATGGAGACCGAGCCGCCCCGGATGCGGTTCAGTCCTGAGGCGTGCGTCTCGACCTGAACCCCGTTGATCACCACCCGGCCGTTGCGGCGCAGGGTGATGCTCGCCTCTCCGCACCGAAGGACAATCTCGTCGCGACCTTCCAACTCCACGCGGCGACCATCGATGTGCGCCTCGAGGTCGGGTTCGGCGGCGGTTTCGGCTCCGGCTGGCTGCAGAAAACCGAGCAGAACTGGTGGGTGGTTGGGACGGGAATCGAGCAGGAGCACGACTTCGCGGCCGGCCAACGACGCCTCCGGCCGGCCCATCAGCGCAGATCCCGCGAGACGCGCGCGCACCGCACCGCGCTCGCTGCCGTCGAACGCGACCAGCGGGCCCTTTTCGTCCCACCCGATCAAAACGCCGAGGCAGACCTGACACCCGACGGCGCGCTGAGGCCGGCGCTGCCGGACCGGAGCAACCTTCGCCTCGCGCGCCGCGATCGTCTTGCGCGATTGTCGTTTGAGCATCCGATCCCCCATCTAGGTCCTCTCATCCTGCCGCAGGTGCCGGCCTCTCGGCAACCCAGGCCTAGACTGAAGTCGATCGAGCCATCGGGCAGTAGCTTTCTCGTCCCACGGTGCAAAGAAGTTTATTCCACCGGTTATCCGCAATGGCGCACAGAGAGTGTCCGCGGCTCGGTAGGCATCCCTCGGCTCAGACCGATTGACGTCCAGGACGGACGGCTCACCTCCGGCCTGAACGAACAACGAGCCGGCCACAGACGTCGTGCTCAGAGATCGACAGATGCGTCGGGTCGCACCAACTCTATGCTCTCCAGCAAAGCCGGCGCCAGCACCGTCACGAAGCCAACTGTTCGCAACTGGCCCGTCATTTTCGACAGGTAAAAGCCAAAAAGGTCACCAACGTCGACGCCGAGGAACCGCTTGCTCCGTCGGTGAATGAGCGTCACCGCGTCCAGAAAATGTGGACTCAGATAGGAGACCGGCACAAAGCGGTGACCAATCGTCATCCAGCGCCAGATCGGTGCCGCCGAGCTCGCGATGTCGTGCGCGGTTCGCTCGAGCAGGCTCCAGGTTTCAGGCACAGACGAACCGGTCAGCCGTAGGGAGAGCCCTCGTTCCCCAGCAGCCGACGCCCAACCGATGCTGCAGGTGGCGCTGACAGTCGAAAGGTCATCAGGCGCGGCGGCATCGCCGAACGTGCAAAAAGACCAATCGACGGGAGGTGGGGATGGGGACGGCCTCTCCGTCATGGCAGCGAACGCGGTGGCGATCGAGCGGTCGCGTGCCACCCCTGTCTTGCCAACCTCGCCTCGCCACCTGACGCTGTCGTGTCCGAACCGAAGGTGGCGTTCCCAGGGCTCCGTCAGGCGAATCCACAGATCGGTCAGAGCGCGATGGCTGTCTCCTGGCTTGACCGCGATCATGACCTCCAGGCTCGGCAAAACAGCCAGCGCGGGCGGAAGATCCGGCTGGATCGCGAACACTAACGGCTTCAACGGAGTTCCGTGATCGGGGCTGAACCGAAGCATGACTCGGTCATGGATGCTTCCTGGCGGACGGCGGAAGCTGGACCCGCGCCGGGGTGAGACTCGGCATGTTCACGACGGCTTCGGTCTGCCCCCAGCGCACGAGCTCGTCGAGCTCCGCCGGCGTCAGCGCATCGACAACTTTCCACCAGATCTCATCGAAGGCGATCTCGCGGAGGAGAAGCTTCAGACTCAAGAGCGGCGACACGTCTGGATCTTCCCATCGGTAGAACGCGTAGGCTTCGGCGTCCCAGTCGCGCAAGGGCTCCTCGTCAGCTTTCTTGATCCCAGCATCGATGGCGGCGGACCGAGCAGAAAGCTCGCGAACCAGGGCGAACAGGCGAGACAAAGCCTCGGCGGAGATCCTGTAAACGTCCGCGACTTTCTCCGCCGTCCAGTGCCGCGTCAGGCGATAGAGGAGCAGCGAGCTCCAGGCGTCTCGCCAGGGCTCCGTCCGATCGAACGCGAAGCTCTGATCGAAGGCCGCGCGCAGCGACGAGAACGCGTCGCCCCCCGCGACCGCGTTCACGGAATTCAAGAGCTTCGTCAGCTCCCGCGCGAGATGCGGCGCGACAGGCGCGTCATCCTCCTCATCCTGATGGCGCCACGCCTCCCAGGCGCGGACGAATCCCCGAATCGCGGGGTAACACCTTGCCACCAAGTCGGCTTCGAGCCCCAATGCGTCCAGGAACGGACGTGCCCGATCCAGACTGACGATCATCAACGTCTGGGGCCAAAGAATCCCAGCGGAACATCCTCGAGCTCTGCCGGAGTGACGACGAATTGAGGTTCGATGGTCATGTTGGGTTGTTCGACTGTTCTCGGGCGGACGGAGGAAGTTGGACGGATGTCGGGAGACAGTTCGCATATTTACAACGGCCTCCGTCACCCCCCAACGGACCAGTTCTCCAGCTCCGCCGGCGTCAGCGCGTCGACGATCTCCACCAGACTTCGTCGAAGATGAGCTTGCAAAGAAGCAGCTCCAAGCTCAGAAGAGGCGACACGTCGGGGTCTTCCCACCGTAGAACCCATAGGCTTCCGCGTCCCACCCTCCCAGGGGCTCGTTCTCGGCTTTCTCGATCCGAGCTTCTACAGATTTTGCTCTGACGGAGAGCTCGCCCGCCAGCACGAACAAGCGAGACAGCGCGTCGGGTGAGATCTGATACGTCCGCGATCTTCTCGACCGTCCAATGGCGCGCCAGACGATAGCGAAGAAGCGAGCTCCAGGCGTCTCGCCAGGGCGCGACGCGATCGAAGGTCATGCTCAGATCGAGGGTCGCGCGCAACGTAGCGACAGCGTCGGTCCCGGCAGCGGCTCTCACCGCATCGAGGAGGTTCGTCAGCTCGACCGCGAGACGCGGCGCAACAGGCGCGTCGTCCTCATCCTGATGACGCCAAGTCTCCCAAGCTCGGACAAATCCCCTGAGCGCGGAGTAGCATTCGGCGATCGTGTCGCCGTCGAGCCCCAGCTCGCTCAGAAACGACGCACCCGATCGAGGCTGATGATCATTAGTGTCTCCGGCCACACGATTTGGACGTGGATTTCTTCGAGCTCGGCCTCCGTGACGACGATCGAGAGTCTGAACTCATAGCGGACTCGCCTCCAGGGGCCAAAGAGGTGGAAAAAGGCGAATGATGCGGCTGATCACCAGACCCGCAACGACGAGGGTCGTCGAAACCCCGATCGACTTTGCCAGTGCCTCGATAGAGAGGGGACCACCTTGGGTGACGGGCGCGGGCGTCGGCGAAAGCGGGCCTCCGGGAACGGGCTCCTGTGTAGTATTCTTTGGCGAGCGGGGGAGAGGGGGTCCCTTGTTTCCGCAATCATTGTCCTCATAATCTTGGATTTGTTTTTGGAGTCTCTTTTGATGTTTCCTGTATTCGTTTAAGTGATTGTTAAACTTCTCTCCCGGCCCCCACTTTCCCTTGTTCTCCGCGAACTGGCCCAACGCGTGGCGAGCCCCTGATAGCCCTGGGGCATCCCACCAGGAGGTGTCGGCGGGCGCACCGTGTTGATGAGGTCATCGATCGCCTTCGCGATCTTGGCGCACTTCGGGTCCTCGGGCGGAGAGCCCGGCGCGGGCGCCTGCACGACGCCGCCCATGGTGGCCGCGTTCGCCGGGCTCCCACTCGGACCACAGTTGTTGAGCATCGGATTGCCCAGCAACTGGACGTTGCCCCCCTCGAACTTACGTCCATCGAGCCCGGCCCCACGAACTTCGTCGGGCCCTCGACGTTGCTCGACACGATCCCGCCGCCGGTCCCCTGCGAGGCGACGTCACCCTGACTCTTGAAGCTGGCGCCCTTGATGGCGACTGCTGCGCCCTCGACCTGAACGGTCGTCGTGTAGCCGTCGGGCGACAGCTCGCTCCGACCGATGTTCGGAGCGGCGTCGGGATGAAGGGAGCCGGCGGACCCGGCATCTTGCAGATGTTCGGAATGGTCGCGGCGGCAACGCCGCTGCTGCCCTTGGTGACAGGTGTCTCGGGCGGGTTGACGCCGACGCTCACGACGCCTGCCTCTCTGAATCCGCTCCAACAAGACGGCGGCCCGCGTTCCCCCACCCGATCCGGCGAACAACAACGCCCGTCGCCCGCGCGCGTAGCCTCGCGCCCAACCCTGCGCGGCAAGAATTGCGAAGAGAGCCCCCGAGGCAGCCCCCACGTCGCCCCACGAAATAGCCGGTGCCTCATACGCCGTGGCGTCACGGAAGAGGTGCGGTGTCTTGAGGACCGCCATGCCCCACTCTTGCGCGCGGTACCTTTCGCCGTTGATGTCGCAAAGGATCCGGTCGACCGGATCTGCGCCGGATGTCCCTTCGCCGGCTGCCAGCAACGCCTGCGCAAGCCCTAGCCCCAAGCACTCTTTGTCGTGGGAAGGCAGACAGTGCTCGACCGCGACGCCAACACTACCCACGCGCGCCAGAGAAGCGAGGCGAAGCTGGCGCAGCGAGGCGGCGCTCGCCAGCGCCACGAACCCGGCCGCCTCGCCCGGAAAAAAGGCCGAACGGGTCTCCGAGGTGACGACGCGACGCTGTTCAAACAACCAGTCGAGCGTCTCGGGGTGAAAATAGCTGTCGACGCCGCCGACCAGGCAGATCTCCGCCTCGCCGCGCCCGATCAACGCCGAGGCGGCTTGGATTGCTTGTAGAGAGCCGGCATGCCCGCTCGCGGTCGCGACCAGGCGTGCCCTCCGAAACCGCGTCCGTAGGACTTGCGTGAGTGCATCGACGAGCGCAGCCTCATCGCGTTCGGTCCAACCGGGCCGACGCTCCGGGAGCGCCAGAATCACCGTCAGGTCGGGTGGCAGGGCGCCCGAAAGACGGACGCAAATTCTTTCCAGAGGATCGGCTGCCAGGGCGAACAGGTGGCCCTGTCCGAACAGGACGGGGTCCAAGAAGGGATCCCTGGCTCCTCTCAGAGGCTCGCCCATCGGATCCAACATGAACGGATGCTCCGCGACACGGCAGATGCCCGCCCGCACCGCGGCAGCCGCCGTCCCGGCCCGCATCCGACCGGCGTGCGCGCCTCTATGTCGATGATATGGGCCGCCGCCATCAGCGGAGATATTCCTTTTCGGCGATTGTCGTGTTGTCCAGATACTCCACGTCCGCCGGGCGCACCGGAAGCGTCGCCTGCCAGAGCACGCTCATCTTTTTTTCTTCGGCGAAAACGTGCACCGCCGCCAGGCGGCCGCGATGCTCCTCCGAGCGGCGGCCGAACCGTGTCGAGAACGTCAGCAGAACCTTTGGCAAGTCGAACGCCAGGGTCCCTTCCGGCGTCATATTGAAGAGCACGACCGTCTCGCCTCCGCGCAACGGATTCGGCGGGCGCTGGTCAGCCGGAGCGCCGAGCGCAAACCGATCGTCATAGTCATCTGGCAGCAGCGGCTTTTTTGTCCTTTCCCAGCGCTCGCCATAGGTGCCTGCGAGCTCCCGTCGGGGGGACCAAGAACGGTCGATGGGACCGAAGCCCGCCGGCCCGGCCTTGGCCGCGTCGCGGTTGGCGTACTCGATCGCGTGGGCATTCTGATTGTCGAGGCTCTTCGGACTGACTGCAAACCCCTTACCGACGGGATTGCGTGCGTCTATCCGATGTCTGTCCGAGTCGGCATGTGAAATATCCGCTCCGCCAAAAGCCCATTCATATTGGATGGGTCGCGTGGTGAAGGGTCGAGGCGCCGAGGTGGTCAATCCCAGGGCACCGCGATAGTAGACGCGGACACCGTGCACAAGAAGCGTCTTTTCCAGCGGATGCGTTCTCTCGATCCGACCTGCAGCGTGGTTACGGCCTTTCCCTTGGGCGAGGGCGCGGAGGCTTACGACAAGACGTCCGTGCCTGGGTTTGCCTCGAAATCTGAATCAAGGAGCAAGCTCGACTTGCCCGGTTCTCCACGATACCGAGGGGCGAGCAGGGGCGGCGGTTGCTCGTCCGCGAGCTTCAGCCTGCCGTCAGGTGCGATGCCGAACGTCGCTTTCACGGCGACCAGCCAGTGGTGGGTTCCCTTCGGATCTCGAATCCAGTTGCGTTCTGCCCGTAGGGGGTCCGATTGACGAGCGCCCACATCGCGTTCCTCAGTTCTCGGCGATCTTCGAGCCCTTCAAGACGAGATCGCCGCTGGCGTCGACCGAGATCTTCTTCCCGTTGATCGTGATGTCACCACTCTTCTTCAGGACGATCGTGGCGTCTCCGCAGGAGAGTGTCAGCTCGTCCCCCGCGTCGATGACGGCATTCGTGGCAGCCTTGGCACTGAGACTTGCACCGGCCGTCACAGAAACATCCTTGCCCGCCGAGAGGGTCATTCCACCTCCCGCCGACTCGCTGATGCTTCCCCCCGCGTTGACCGACTTGTTCCCGCCGACAATCTCCGAGCTGATCGCGCCGACGTTCACCGACTTCGCGCCGCCAATCTCCTCCGCCTTGGCCGCACCCACCGTCTCATTCATCGCTGCACCGACGGTGATCTGATAAGCGGTCGCGACGGTCACCGTCTTGGTCGCTCCGACCGTTTCGGCCGCGGCCGCCCCGACCGTCACCGTCTCGTTGGCGCCGATGCTCACGGTCTCGTTGGCACCAACCGTCTTGGTCCGGTTGGCTCCCACCTTGAACGTCTGGTTCGAGCCGATGGTCACCGACTCGTCCGTGCCGACGGTCTCGGTCCGGTTCTTCCCGATGCCGACCGTCTCATTGCCACCCACGCTCAGGCTGCGATCGGCGCCGATGCTGGAAGACTGGTTGTTCTTGACCAGCTTCGTCTCGTCCTTCTCCGCCTGAATGTGGAGCTCCTCGCTCCCCTTCTTGTCCTCGAACCTGATCTCGTTGAAGTTGGAAGGCGCGCCCCCCTTCGAGCTGCGGCTCTTGATTCCACTCTGGGTCTTGTTGGCCGGCAGATCGTAGGGAGGCATATTGTCGGCGTTGTAGACCCGCCCGGTGATGATCGGGCGGTCCGGATCGCCTTCCAGAAAGTCGACGATCACCTCCTGCCCGATGCGCGGGATATGCATCGCCCCCCACTTCGCCCCCGCCCAGGCCTGCGACACCCGGACCCAGCATGAGCTTCTCTCGTCCGACATCCCGTAGCGGTCCCAGTGGAACTGCACCATCACGCGGCCGTAGTTGTCAGTGTGGATCTCGTCGCCGCTCGGACCCACCACGATGGCCGTCTGCGGGCCCTCGACGCGGTGCTTGCGCGCGCGGACGGCCGGGCGAAATGGGATCTTG
The DNA here is from genome assembly GCA_963819375.1 of uncultured Pseudomonadota bacterium. Classification (GTDB taxonomy): domain Bacteria; phylum Myxococcota_A; class Polyangia; order Fen-1088; family Fen-1088; genus JADGRB01. Next base: position 793,406 of record CAWFVU010000007.1, read on the forward strand.
CTGTCGAGGAGGGTAAGGCCGGACCGAAACTCGTCGCCACCACTACCTCCGGACTCGTAGTCGCCGACGTTGATACTGTATGTAGCACCGATGACCAGATATTCCTTGTTCTGGTCGTCGCGCTGGTAGCCGGTGAGGGTGAACAGATCGCCCAAGCCGAGCCCGCGTACATCGCCGGAGGTCTGCACCAACTCGTGCTCGTGCTGTCGCTCCTCGAGCCGGATCTTGACGCGTGTGTCTCCGTCGGGCTTCTTCAGGAAGTCGCCAGGGTAGTCGAAAACCTCCGTGTCGGCGTGCGCGTAGTCCTGGGGCTGGCTGAGCTTGCTCAGCAGCGCGGTGCGCGGCGCCTTGAAGTCGAAGTCGGTCGCAGCGTAGCCTCCCGAGCGAATCTGCTGGACCACCACCCAGGACGACAGATGCTCCTTCTCCCCACGACTCGTCTCCTTTTGCGGTAAGAACACAACCTCGTCGTACTCGTCGACGGTGTCGTGGGCGCTCTGCGAATCGGCGAGGACCAGCGTGTGCTTGCTCTCGTCGTGCTTGAAGAAATAATAGATGCCGGCGTGCTCCATGAGCCGGCTGACGAAGTTGAAATCCGACTCGCGGTATTGGACGACATACTCGAGCTCGCCGTAGGCGCCGTCGTCGAGCGCGTCCTCGAAATCGGAGAAATCGGCGCGCCGGAAGACCTCCTTCACGATGTCCGGAATCGCCTGGTTCTGGAAAATCCGACAGTCGGACTGGTAGTCGAGTAACGCGAGCCACGGCTGTAGCGTCAGTGCGTACCTCGCGTGACCCTCCTCCACGTCAAGGTGGGTTGCTTGGGTCACGATCCCGTTGAAGTGGCGCGTTCCCCCCGCTGGCAGCTTGACATGGACAGTCAGCGACTGGCCGAGCAGCGTGGAGAGATCGATGTTCCAGTTGGTGCTGAGCAGCACCAGGTTGTACGAAAACGGCTGTCCTAGGGCTTCGTGACCGTCCATCCGCTCGAGCGCCATCAGCCCATCGGCAAAGGGCGTCGTCACCCAAACGTCGCGGGTCGTGCTGAGATCGCCGTCGCCGCCGTCGCCTCCCATCGACGGCTACTCTATCAAGAAGCGGACAGCGCGCGCATCCCTTCGCGTGGGCCCCGACGTCGACCGCCGCAGGGTGATGGGGTGGCGGAACAAGGAGCGCGGCCTGCCCTTACCGGGACTCAGGAGTGGGCGTCGCCGGTCGCTCCTGCCGCCTCATAGTCGATCTCACGACTCCAACGCCCGAATGGCGCCGTACAATGGTTCCCATCGTGTTCCCCTCCTTCAATCAGCCCCCCGAGGGAGCCGTAGTTCCTACGGCCCTAGAGATTCAAGCATTGGGGGCCCACGGAGCTCTCGCCGACGTCTTAGCTCGCGGCACGCTGATGAATGAGGTCGGCCGTCTCGTCGGAATCCCGCCGGGAGGATGGAAGCACGGCCAGGCCCGGCTGTGGGAGGACGGAGACATTCGTCTCGTATGGCTCCTGCGCCGTTTCGCGCAGAAGTCGGTCGCCGAACGAGTGGCGGCCAACCTCGGTCGGTCGGTCAATTCGTTCCTGGTGACCTTTGGCTTGCCGTAGTCACGGCCGCTCGGGAGCACAGCGCCAAGACCGTATACGACCTGAGCATGGATAGAATCGAAACCTGGCATGACGGAGGGCTCGACTTCTTGTTTGACGACAAGAATCGCTTTGGATTACCGCGCTCGATCACAGACGCGTGGCAAGAGCGCAAGAAATTTATCAGCCATGAGACCGGGAATAAGGTTCATCCCGCATACATTCCGGGCCGCGATCAGTTGCTGGCCTACGCCGCTCAGCTCCGATTCAGCTACGATCATACCTTCCAAGCGAATGTGACGAAGATCTTGGGTCGAGGTGCCGGCGCTGCTCTGGTCCAGATGTCGCGCGTCGCCCGTCTCGTGTGGCGCGCGTACGCTTTTCTTCTCCCGGGCGGCGCGGACTACCGCCCCCGCAGTTCGGTTGCTGCGCAAAGCGGTCAGCATTTTGGGTGCAGGACGGCATTGCTCTTCCTTGCCCACCGCGGCGGAGAGTCATCCAGCGGCCGAATCGACCTGAACGGAATTCTCGACATCCCAGATTTCACCCATGTGGAGGCAATCCGCAGTGCGAGGGTCAGGGCTGCAGAGACTCTCTACTTGGAACGGATGTTGACGGTCACGCGAGAACTGCTGCCGCCCTCGGAGCTCTATTAGATGGTCGAGACGACGAAGCTGATCGTCCTCTTCCTCTTGACTCTGACAGCGACGACGGGTCCTGCGGATGGAAGTTGGGAAAAACTCTACGAAACCCCCGGTCGGAATCGGTGGATTTTTGCAGTCTGGCTTGCAAGAGACGGATCCTGGCGAGCGGCGAGTAACAATGTGATTCTTACGGGAGACGCGCACGGTGTCCGTACGACCGATCTCGGAGACTACGACGTGTACGCATTTGGCGAAGACGCCTCCGACAAGGTCATCGCCGTGGGATCGCGTCAGGGGATGTGGGAGGAGAACTCCCATGGGTTCGAACGCGTCCACGAGCGTCCTGGGCCGGAGCCAAAGGGACGAGCCGCGCATCATGACGTTCTTGACGGAATCGGCTTCTTTGACACCGAACATCCGGATCGGCTATTTGCGCTCGCCTCCCTCTCGTTTGCGTTGTGGCGCGGATCCGACGGTACCTGGAGAGTCGCCGACCACGACCGTGCCGCGCGACGGGGAGTCGAAGGACCTGGCGTCGACCCTCCCAAAGGTTGCCGAGCGGCGAGTTGGACCTGGCTGGATCGCACCGATGGCATTCTCAAGTGCCAAGACGGAGGAGGCTTCCTGTACGGTGGGACGGTGAGGACAGTGGCTCCCCTAGGACGCATGCCAGGGGAGTGTCGCAGAGACCTGGCATCTATCGTCCGCGTCGCGGGCAACCTATTCGCCGCTTGTGGCGAACAGGGCCGGGTGTGGCAGCTTCGCGTCGGGACGGACCGCTGGTCGGCCGTTCCGGGAATCGAAGACGTCACGATGTTGCACGCCCGAAACGGTTGTCTGCTGGCGGCGACCAAGCGAGCCGTCTATCGTCGATGCAACGCACGTTGAACGAAGGGATCATGGTGCGCGGTCGGACCTTAGCCACTCACCGCTACGAAGAGTACGTTCGGGTGCCCGGCAATCCGACCTCCGCCGCGTCGATGCTCTGGTGCAAGACTTGGCGCACCGACGAACGCATCTATCAGCATGATGCATATGCCGGCACGGCTAAGAAGCTCGGCGTCAACTATTGCGACTTCACGGCTGAGCGCGCTCGGCCCGATGTGTCCCTGTCGCACAAGGCAGAGAAACCAAACCAATGTCCGAACGCCGCTCGGTCGTGAAGGCCACGCCCTCGCGGACGTAGGCCATCGACTCGACCATGCCCCCCTCCGGCTTCTTTCGATACACCGTCTCGAGCGAGGGGAGAGCCAGGATGTTCACCGTCTTCCCACCGACTCCCACTCGATCGGGGCCAGCACAGGTTACCTGTCCGGCAACGTCCACCAGCTTGGACGCGCGCACCGCACCCGTCTGTGCCGAACGGACGGTGACTATATTCTCGCCCGTTTGCACGATCCAGTCGCCGCACAGAACCACCGGCCCCTCGAGGTTGTCGTCGACACGCCAGCCGCCAGGCCCGGTCCGCTCACAGATACCGACGCCGTACCCTTCCTTGAACAGCGACTTGGGAAGACAGAGGAGCCGCGCGCCGTTCGAGTCATCGAGAAGTTGCGGCGTCCGGACGGGGGGAAACGGGACTGCGGGGTTCACGCGCGACGCGATTGCCCGAGGGAGCGGCTCACGGGTACCCAGGGCCGATCGCGGAAGCAACGGGACGAGCGCCCTGTTGGTCAGGAACCAGCGCCGCCCGGATTGACTGGCCAACGCGACCTCGTCGTCGCCTGCGTCGATCGTCCAAGCAGCTCTCTTGGTGCCTGTCAGATCGACGAGAAGGATCTCGCCCCCGCGCGCCCTCCGCAGCACAAGGAAGCCTTCGGGATCCCCCACCACGTCGCCGACCTGGGGTGCCGCGAGTTGCAGCATTGGAGTCCAATGGCCGGTCTTGTCACGGATCTGGCCGCGCCCGTCCTGGCTCCAAGCCAGCAGCTCGCCGGTTGGCGTAGCTGCCAACTCGGGACCGGCTCCGATCGCTTCGCGGCTCACACATCGATCGGCGGGCCCAGGCCGCCCGCTCGCCTGGGCGCTGATCAACAAGACCACGAGCCCCGCGGACCAGACCGACGAGTTCATGATTCAGGTGGAGGGACCAATAGAGAACGCCGGGTACCTCTTCGCCATACGGATGGACGATGAAGGGCGTGCCACGATCGAGCGCTCCGGCATTTCGAAAGCGGTCCCGATCCTTGGGGGCGACGTGGATGCACTCGGGGAAGGGAGCAATGTGATTTGCCGGACAATCTTTCCCGCTGCCTCATTGGAAGCGTTCGGTCCCATCCGGGAGCGATGCCTCCCAGGGCCGGATGCGCTCCTCGGCAGACCATTTACCAGCCCCCTCACCCATCGCACCTACTGTATCAATATGAAGACGGGATTGCAGGGCGCGTGGCTGCGGTCTTGTATCACCGCCGTGCTAACGATCCGGCTCTGCGAGGAGCGTACAAAATCGATGGAAAGCTCATCCGACGCCATGAGCCGCGGCCAGATCACCCCATGGTGCCGGTCACGGCGCGGGGATGATCCGCGCCTATCGTCCGAAGGATGCGCGCTGAACTGCGTGTGTCGAACCGCCAAAGCCAGCTCGACGGTGCTGGGTCGCTTGACCGCCGATCTCACCGACGGCTATCGTGTCTGGTCGGAGGATTCTGTCTATGCGCGCTTCTCTTGCTTATTGTGGCCTCGCGTTCCTGATCTGCGCGACCGGTTGTGGTTCCGCGACGCTTTCGCGCGACGCCGGGACGGGTGGAGCGGGCGCCGGTGGCGATCGTACGGGTTCCAGCGGAGGAGGCAACGGACAAGCTGGCGCCGGTACCGCGGGTGGCGCAGGAGCGACGGCGCGAGGCGGCTCGGGGGGACCGGGTCGAACGTCGACGGTGGCGTCGCGGGCCAGGCGGGAGCGGGGACAGAGGGAAAGGCGGGCGCGTCCGGACCGGGCGGCAGTTCCGGAACGGGCGGTGCCGGAGGCTCGGCAGCCTGCGCGATCCTTTGCGCGGCGACCGCCTACTGTGCCAATGGCTCGTGCAAGAGCCGAACGACGGAGTTCACGGTCCCCGCGACGACGAACCCGGTGGCGTACATCGCCGCCGGTGCCGACGGCAACCTCTGGTTCACCGCCGGCCAGATCGGTCGCATCACGGTGGCGGGCGCGGTGACGCTGTTCAACCCGCTGGTGGTGACCGGCCTTTACCCAGGAGCGACCGCACAAGCGATAGCCGGTATCACGAAGGGCCCGGACGGAAATGTCTGGTTCCCGCTCGTCGTCGGCAACGGCTACGCGTATCTGGGATCGATCACCCCCACCGGCGTTATCGCGAACTACCCGCTCTCCACCACCGGTTATCCTGAGTTTGGCGAGATCGCGTCCGGACCGGACGGAAACCTCTGGCTGGCGGAGGAGTCGCCGTCGCAACCGGCATCTGGCACCACGGTTATCGTCAGCACGGTCGGCGGAACCTTCACCACGTATACCATCCCGAACAACATCGCGAATCCTTTCGGGATCGTCGCCGGCCCCGACGGCAACATGTGGGTGGTGGAAAACGATGGGAACAAGGTGGCGAAAGTGACGCCCAGCGGGATCGTCACCGAGTTCACCATCCCCACGCCTTCAAGCTATCCCTTGAACATCGCCACCGGATCGGACGGCAATCTCTGGTTCACCGAAAGCAGCGCCGGTAAGATTGGTCGCATCACACCGACGGGATCGTTCGCCGAGTTTCCAACCACCGATCTGCCAATGGATATCTGCAAAGGGCCCGACGGCAACGTCTGGTTTACTGAAGCGGTTTATCAGGCTCCTGGCAACCTCGCTCGTATCACACCCGCAGGGGAGATCACCGAGTATTCCTTGACCTCGTCCCCGCACGGTATCGCCACCGGCCCCGACGGCAACATCTGGTTCACCGAGCCCGATGTCGGGAAGATCGGGCAGTTCGTCACGCCATGAGGAACGCCCGCTACGTGATAGGATCCGCGCCATGAGAAACACCTTCGCTTTGCGCGGTCTGGCGGTCCTTTCCGTCTGCTCGACACTCATCGTTGCGGCCTGCGCCGGAAGCGGCACCAGCGGCACCGGCACCGGCGGCACCGGCACCGGCGGCCAGGGAGCAACCGGAACCGGCGGCAACGGCTCGGGCGGTAGCCTTGGAACGGGTGGCAGCGGCACCGGCGGAACGACCGGGACTGGTGGGGCGGTCGGAACCGGTGGGACCAAGGGATTGGGCGGCGGCTCCGGCGGCAACGGGACCGGAACCGGCGGCAGCACTGGTACTGGCGGCGCCTCCAGTGGCGGCACGACCGGAACCGGCGGCAACGGCACAGGTGGCGCTGCGACGGGAGGCGCGACGGGGACGGGCGGTCAGGCGGGCGGCGGGGCCGGTGGCAGCGGCTTCACACCCTATGTCTGCCCTTCAGGGCTGACCAGCCCGAGCGCCAGCGCCATCCCGGCCGGAAGCACAGCCACACGAATTTCTGGTGCGCCCCCCGTCGACAACTTCGATGGTAGCCAGGGAACGGATTCACCAACGTCGAAGGTCCAGTGTGGATTGGCGACGCGCTCTATTTCTCCGAAATGTTGGGATCGCCAAATCCGCCCCCTGCGCGAATCCTCAAGATCGATTCCGCCGACAAGGTCACCCAGTTCTATCCGTCCGGTACGGGCGGCGACTCGGGCTCCAACGGCATGGCAGTCGACCAGAACGGAAACCTCGTCACGGCCAACCACGGTGTAGGCGGAATCGTCCGCTTCACCATTCCGGGAGCGACCAAGACGACGATCATCAGCTCGTACAGCGGCAAGCCGGTTCGATTCGCCGAACGATCTTACTATCCGCAGCGATGGAACGATCTATTTCACCGATCCAAACTTTCAGGCTTTGAGCACCAACGGGAAATATCCACAGCCGAACACTGGTGTGTACATGGTACCGCCGGGATCCTCCACAGCGACTGAACTTCTCAGCACCATAAGCAACCCCAACGGAATCACGCTGTCGCTTGACGAGAAGACGCTCTACGTCGGCTCAGGCAGCGGCGTCAACGGCTACGCGGTCAACACCGACGGCACGATCATCACCACGCCTACCGCGATCGATGGGGCCAACTTGAACAACAACAACACTGACGGAATGGCGATCGACTGCGCCGGCGATCTCTACGTTGTGCGTGTGAATACCCACGACATCGACGTCGTCAGCTTCGGGAGCACACACCCAAGCCCCACCGCGACGGGATCTCATCTCGCTCTCATCAGTGGTCTCCCGGGGAGCGGTCAGGTCACAAACGCCGCCTTCGGCGGCACCGATCACAAGACTCTTTACGTCACCGTGCAGGGGAACACGCCGGCCAAGGGCGTTTTCAAGCTCGCGATGCCGATCCCAGGAATGCCCTACTGAAACGCCCGTCAGTTCGTGACTGCCGTGCGCTGGCACTTGTAGTCGCTCCAGGTGTAGCGGCTGCCGCCGTCGACCATCTCGAAGTCGGTCGCCTTGATCGAGCGCAGTGAGGACGTGGCGACCACGTTCTCCACCCCGACGGTGGCGCTGACGAAGAGGCTGCCGCCGTCGGCCAGGAACATCCCGTACTTTTGCAGTGCGCGCGCCACCGTGCGGGCTGCGTCGCTCGGCAGCTTGCTGAGATCGTAGTCGCCGCGCAGCCGCAGCCGCGCGCCGTAAGGGAGAAACGTCGGGCCGACGCCGCTCGGCCCGCCGATGTGCGTGGCCGGGTGAACGTAGACGCTCTTTTGAATGAGCCCGTTCGGCATGGTGAAACGGAGCGCGTGGGTGATCTGGCCGGACGTCACGTCGCTGCTGGTCAGGATCAGCGCCGCCATCGGAAGATCGGCTGCGTCGGCGCCGTTGCAGTGATCGCCGCGGCCAAACGTCGGCGGGGCCATCGGTTGCCAGTAGTCGTGCGTGAGGTCCCAGACCACCTCGCAGCTGCCAGTGAACGTGCCGCCCCCCGCCGACCCGTTGCTGACGTCGGCCTGATAGAGCTCGTAGAGGCGCGTCCCCTGGTAGACGAGCAGATGGCAGTCGCCACCGTCGGCGCAGTGATAGTCCGGGTTCCCTTCGATGTTGCCGCCGGACGGCAGCGGGATCGGCGCCGTGTCGCAGTCGGGCTCGTCGCCGCTCGAGGCGAACGAGCGCCGCGCGACGCTGCCGTCGGCGGTGAGGACCGTGAACGAGACGTCGATCCCGAGCCCGCTCCCCCACCCCGACGCATCGAGCGCGATCATGATGGGCGTCGACTCGGCATCGACCGCCGCGCCCGAGATGTCCTGGTAGATCGTCGAGCTGGCGGGAAACCGGTACGGTCCGGCCATCGCACTTCCGCCGGCAACACCTCCCGACGCGCCACCACCGGTGCCGGGGTGCCCCCCACTGCCGCCGGTGGCTTTCGCGCCGCCACTGCCGCCAGCCGCCTTCGCGCCCCCTGCACCGCCGGTCGCCTTCACGCCGCCTGCACCGCCGGTCGCCTTCCGCGCCGCCAGTGCCACCGGTCGCGGTGACACCTCCGGCGCCAGTCGCACCACCAGTTGCCGTTGCGCCACCGGTTGCCGTCGCACCACCGGTTGCCGTCGCACCACCGGTTGCCGTTGCGCCACCAGCCGCCGTCGCCCCGCCCGTCGCTGTCACGCCACCGGTGGCCGAAACGCCAGCGGCCCCGGTTTCACCGCCGGTGCCTGTCGAGGATCCGCCTGAGCAGCCGGCAGCGATGGCCGACAGCAAAACCAATCGCGCCAGCCGACCGAGAGGAACGAGCTTGGCCATGGAGCCCTCCGACCTCGTTGTTGAGGTCCGGCGTGCTCGACCAGTATACGCCTCCTCGGAGGCCCCTCAAACGGCGAGACGGAAGCGCCGTTCGAGTCGAACCAGCAGGAGCTACATCGAAGAGGCTGTTACGGTCGGCCAGGAACATCCCGTAATTTGCGGCGCGCGGGCCACAGTGCGGCCGGCGTCGCCGAGTTCGAAGGACTCAGCCGCAATGCGTGATACTTAACGAATCTATTGGCAGAAATAGAAACTTTGGGGAACGTTCCAATTTGACGGCGTCGGGTTGCAAGTTCCGGATTGGCACTCGGATGGGTTCGAATTTGGATTGCAGACTTGGAAGGCCTGTTGAAACATCGCCGGAGTGCAGGAAGTGGTGCAGGTCGTATATACGCCTCCCGGCGTCGAGAACGCGCAACAAACCGCGCCACCAATGCAATCGCCCGTTTCATCGCAATCGTAAGGACCCAGCGGCGGGGCACCGCCGGACTGAATCGGGCAGCCGCTGCCTGCGGCGATACAACTGTACCCTATGCCCACTCCACAACAGAGCATGTCGCCGACCGCACAGTCGCCATCTCCGCCGCACTTAACGGTGTGATTCGAACAGTTGCCATTGGAATCACAATATTGAGTGAAATTTGAATCGTTATCGTAAGATCCGCACGCCTTCATGGTCGAGGCGGCAACGAAGGAGCAATCGGATTCTGTCTTACATTGGCCTAGCTGCTTGCAACGGTTTGTCGTGATAGCCGTCGCATAATCACGACAGACCGTGTCGGCCGGGCAGGCGACGATCCCGCACGCGGGATCATCTGGAGGCATTTGGCAGTGCCCGGCGGCTGAGCACTGCTGACACATCCCGCTGCACGACTGGTCGCAGCAGACGCCGGTGTCGCAATGACCGCTCGTACAGTCGGTCCCGCTACCACAACTGCTGCCGAGTGGTTTCCCCGCGGTTCCGCCCGTCCCCAGCACGCCCCCTGTTGCGACAATGCCACCCGTCCCGACGGCACCGCCCATGGCGAGATTGCCTCCGGTTCCGACCGTGCCGCCATTTCCAGGTGTTCCCCCCGTGTTAACCGTTCCCCCTGTCCCCATGACTCCTCCGGTTCCAACTCCTCCGGCTCCAACTCCTCCCGCACCCCCACTGGATCCTCCAGTGCCTCCGCTGGGATGGTCCCCTGTACCTCCGGCTGCACCCGAATGGCCGCCCGACCCCGCTCCCGTCCCTGCCGTTCCCATCCTTCCAGCCTCCCCCCCCATCCCCGCGGCGCCCCCATCGTACGAGATAGTGCGGGTCGGGCAGGCGACGAGCAGGAAAGGTAATGGGAGCGCCCACACGAATCTCGGGAAGGTCATGGCGAAGTCTTCGGTCGGCACCATAACTTGTTGCCTCGTCTATTTAAACCCGGCCGCGAACCAAGAAACTCCGCCCGGCCCCTTCCGCGGGTCCAGGCGGAATTTGTCTCCGGACTACATCGGGCAGAAGTTGCCGCTCAGGGTGAACACAGCTAGCAATCCACGGTCGCAATCCAAATCAGCGCAAACGATCCGGCCGTACCGATTATCGACATCGAATTCGGCTCCGCCTCGCCGCAAGAATCTTCGAGTGTGTAAAATGCCGACGGTTTCGACGAGCTCACCAGCCCGCCAACAGCAACTACGGGTGGTTGAAGTTGCCGCTCATCGTGAGGGCGGTCATGAGGCCGACCGTCGCGTTGAAGTAGGAGTAGGCGACATGTCCGCTCGTGTCCGGGATGGTCGAGGCGGGCGAGTACGACGCGTCGAGGATGAACTGATACGCCGTGCTCGCGAAGGCGTTGCCCGCGGCCATCGCACCGACGCCGGCGGTGCCGATCGATCGACATGGAGTTCAGCGCCGCATCGCCGTTCACGGCTCCGGTCAGCGTGTAGATGTCGTAGATGCGGCCGACGCCGCCACCACCGCTCGCGGGCGCGGCGATGTTCTGGAAGAACTTGGCGTTGTTCGTCAGGAACGTGTTTCCCGAGGTGGTGCCGTTCCAGCAAGCGTCGAGGCCGATCCGCCAGGGCACGCGGTGCGCGTCGTACTGGTAGATGCCGTCGTCGGTGTCACCTGCCGCCACCCTGCCGAGCAGCTTGTGTTGCACCAGGCCGGGATGAGACCAGCGCCAGCGCCGAGCTCATCGCCACCTTCGTTGATCGCGGTGTAGACAGTTGGTCGCCACTGTGCCCCAGGCGTGCGCCGAGTCGACGGTCGCGAAGATCGCCGGTAGTAGGCAGGGGCGAAGTACGAGGGATTGGTCGGTTGGCTGCTGGCTGTTGCCGAAGTTGCTGCCTCCGGTCGGCAGCATGCGCACGAGGTATCGATGTCGTGCGACCAGATTGGCCGACCATGATCGAGGCGAGCGTAGCGACGTCGAGCTGCCCCGCTAGGCTCCCGCCCCACTGCTTGCCGGCCACGAGGAGGGCGAAGGCCATGTCCTCGTCGGCGTCGGTCGCCGAGAGCCGCCCGACCGGCGTGCACGGCGAGCCCATGCCGCCGACCGCCGCTCACCGATGCACCAGGTCATCAGGTTGCCCGCTGCCTTGTGGCCCCCTGCGCGTACGCCCACAGGTCATCGAACAGCGTCTTGTCGTTCATGTTGACCGCGATCAGCATGCCGTAGCCGATCCCCTCGGAGACGGTGTCGTTGGCGTTCTCGGGCGCATGCACGCGAGTTGCGCTCCGCGAGCCGGTCACGAAGGTCGCCTTCCAGTTGGCGTACATGTTGGTGAGCTGGTCCATGGTGGCGCCCGTCGGCTTCTTGCACGAGCCGAGCGACGCGCCGTCCTTGGCGAGCATGCCGGCCGTGAACGTCGGCCGTGCCGTTGGTCCCCGTGTAGAAGGCGACGTCGTCGACGACCAGGTCGAAGGTTCCGGCGGTCGTCGCGAATTGGGTGTAGCCAGCGAACTGCAGGCCCAGCACGTCGGTCGCCTTGAACGGAGGTGCCTCGCACTTGACGGCGGTGTTCGAGCAGGACGACGCGGTGGCAGCGGGAAGATAGCGCGGCCCCAGGGTCCCGAACGGAACGTAGACCTTCGTCCAGCTGGTGCCGATGTTCTTGATCAACTGGCCGCGCGTGTTGTACTCGTCGGTCCCGTTGCTGCTGGGCGCCGAGGCCGTCCCGCCCGAGGTCCCGTCGGAGGTCTTGATGCTGCCGTCGGGCTGCGGCTGGTTGTTGAGCGTGGCCAGCTCGAACCAGACCGGCGGCGCCGTGCCGGAGGCCGACTTGATGTTGAAGCTGATCCCGTTGTACGCGCTCACGTCGTAGGGGTTCTTCGTCTTGGCCGTCGTGCTGGTCGGGGGCGGCATGATCTGGTTGAGCGACGTGCCGAAGCCGGCGCCCCACGTCGTGTGGGCGGCGGTCGTCTTGACCTCCATGTCCCACTTGTCGCAGGTGGCGGAGTTGGGATCGCTCGACGGAAGCATCGTGGAGGTGATCGGGCCGGTCGAGCTGGCGGCCGGTGACATGCCGCCGTTGCTGGTGGCGTCCGAGAACACGTACCACCAGCCGGTGCGGCCGCTCTGCGGCGTGACGATGCCGGTCGTCCCCTCTTCGAAGTCGGAGATGGTGGTGGCGGCCGCAGGGCAACCCGGGGGGCGGGTGCCACTGCCACCACCGGTGCCGCTGCCGCCCGTGCCCGGACCGCTACCACCCGTTCCGGGGCCGGTGCCGCCCGTTCCGGGGCCGGTGCCGCCGCGTTCCCGGGCCGGTGCCGCCGGTGCCGGGGCCGGTGCCGCCCGTCCCCGTCCCGCCGGTTCCAGTCGTGCCGCCCGTGCTGCCGCCGCCGACGCAGTTGCCGTTGCTGCAGCTCTTACCCCCGCTGCAGACCATGCCGCAGGTCCCGCAGTTGCTGTTGTCGGACGACGTGTTGACGCAGGTCGAGCCGCACAGCTTCTGACCGCCGGAGCAGCCGCAGCTGCCACCGCTGCACGTGGCGCCTGCCGGGCAGACGTTGCCGCAGGTGCCGCAGTTGTTCGCGTCGGTCGCGGTGGTCGTGCAGGCCGTTCCGCACTGGGTCTGGTTGGAGCTGCAGCTCGAGCTGCACTGGTTGTTGTTGCAGACCTGACCGGACGTGCAGACCTTCCCGCAGCTCCCGCAGTTGTTGGCATCCGACGTCACGCACGACGAGCCACACAGCAGTCCCGACGAGCAGGTGCACTTCCCCGCCTGGCAGCTCTGTCCCGACTGGCAGACCGTCCCGCAGGCGCCGCAGTTCTTGTTGTCGGTCTGCACGCTCGCGCAGGTCCCGCCGCACTCCAGCTGATCGGAGCTGCAGCTCGTCGTTCCCGTGGCGGGCTTGGCGCAGCCCGCGACGAACAGACCGGAACCGAGGAGAGCGACTAAGGCCAATAGAGAAGCAGTGCGTGCAAGCATTTTTCAGACTCCTTATGGGGGATTCGGAGCGACAACCAAGGGCTGGGAGGGCGACCCGCGACGGGATCTCGTTGGGTTCCAGTGAACTCGGAAACGGGATCGGTCGCAGGGGGCCGAAATGCGGTGGCTATCGTACACAGGCGCCTTAAAAACCCCAACCAGTTTTCCACCGGCGGAACGGGCGGTTTCGCTGACGTTCCGCGGTCCAGACCCCCCGGTTTGTTGCGGCCCGTACAACGACAGTGAAGCCCCCGCGTCAACAGCCTACACGTGAGCCTTTCTTGGCTTTCCAGGCAACTGAGCGAAATCCTTAAGACGAATTAATTTCGTGAACTAGCATACCTATTGCAGTCGTGTCTAAGCGATGCGAGCTGAGAGCAAGCGTTCAGAGTGGAAGTGGGTCCCGCTTTACGTCGGCGCCTCCCTGGTCATCCCCCTGATGGGGTGCGGCGTGCCGGGTGAGGACGATTCGGGGACGACTGCGGTCACCGCCGACCTCGCGTCGACGAACGGCCTCAGCACCGTCAACGGCCTCAGCACCGTCAACGGCCTCAGCACCGTCAACGGCCTCAGCACCGTCAACGGCCTCAGCACCGTCAACGGCTTGATGACGACCGCGGCGGGTCGCACCCAGATCGCGTACCTCGTTCGCTGCGCCCTCCCTGAGGGTGCTTCGATCGTGAAGACGGATTCGACCGGGGCGACCTATACGTTCACCGGCCTCCTCGGGATGGCCCCGCAGTGGCAGAACGGCTCCTGCGACTCGACCTGCCAGGAAAATGTCTCGGCCTGCATGTTGGCCCACGTCAACACGGCGGGCGCCCACATTCCGCTCTGGCTGGTCTCGCCCAACAGCGCCGTCGGCTGGGGCCTCGATCCCGCCTACCCGAACGAGGAGGCGACGTTCTTCGGCAACATCTTCACGACCGGCGCCCACGGCGCGACGCAGGGCACCTACCCGATGTACTACTGCGCGGGGCCGCAGGTGAAGACCAGCCCGCCGGCGGGACGCCTCGGTTCGGCGCAGTCGAGCCCGCCCTACGTGAACCCGTTCGGCAGCCAGTATGCCCTCTGCAGCGCCACCACCAACTGCACGAAGGCCGACAACCCGTACTCGACCGATGGCTTCAAGGCCTGCGCCGGCTGGAACAACCCGGTCACGGTTTGGCGCCAGAGCGGCACCACGTCATCGACTGGCGGCACGAGCGGCAGCATGGGAACCGGTGGCAGCTCCGGGACCGGCGGCACCATGGGCGCCCCCATGGGCCCGCTTCCCCCTTCGGGTACGACCGGCGGTCTCGGCCGCGGCTTCCGCGACCTGGATCTCTGGTAGTCGACCGCCACGCCGGGCGTCCACGCGAGCGCCGCGCCTGAGCTATCCTCGGGGCGTGCCGAACCTCCCGCTCTATCAGGTCGACGCCTTTGCCGACCGGCCGTTCGCCGGAAACCCCGCCGCCGTCTGCCTCGTCGAGGCGCCGCTCCCCGACGACGTGATGCAGGCGATCGCGGCGGAGAACAACCTCGCCGAGACCGCCTTCATCGACATCGGGCGGGGCAGCGGTGAGGAGGTTCTCGGCCTGCGCTGGTTCACGCCGACGGTGGAGGTCGAATTGTGTGGGCACGCCACGCTCGCCTCCGGCTTCGTGATTCTGACCGAGCTCACTCCGGCGCGCGCCAGGGTGACGTTCCGGACCCGCAGCGGGCTGCTCTCCGTCGAGCGGGGCCAAGGAGGCGAGATGTTGCTCGATCTCCCTTCCTCGCCCCCGCAGGTGGTCGACGCCGCGACCAAAGAGCGCGTCGCCCGGGCAATCGGCCTCGAGCCGCGCGCGGTCGTGCTCGGCAAGTCGGCCTACTTCGCCGAGCTGGAGAGCGCGGCCGCGGTGCGCGCTGTGACGCCTGATTTCGCCGCCGTGGCCGCGTTCGGGACCAGCGTCTGCGTCACCGCGACCGGCGCCGACGAGACGGCACCCGTCGACTTCGTCTCGCGATTCTTCGCGCCGGCGCACGGCATCCCCGAGGACTCGGTCACCGGCTCGGCGCACTGCACGCTGACCCCTTACTGGGCCGCGCGACTCGACAAGCAGCGGCTGCGCGCGCGCCAGGTGAGCCGCCGGGTGGGCGAGCTCTCCTGCGCGCTCGACGGCGAGCGCGTCCGCCTCGGCGGCGCCTGCCGCCTGGTCATCACCGGAACGTTCCGGGCCTGAACGCGCCGCGGCTGGCCGCGCTGGCAAGGACTCAGGCGGTCGCTTCGGCGGTCTTCTGCTTGGTGACGTCGGGGTTGTGGAACGGGGCCAGGATCGTCGCCAGCAGCGACGGGGCCGCCGCCAAAAGCACGATGATGAAGAACCACTGGTAGCCGACCGCCTTCTGGACGTAGCCGCTGACCGCGCCGGTCGTCATCATGCAGGCGCCCATGAGCGCGGTGGCGAAGGTGTAGTGCGCGGTCTTGTAAGGCCCCGGCGCGATCTGCTGCATCATGTAGATCATGTGACCGACGGCGCCGATCCCCCAGCCGAGCTGCTCGATGGTGATGATCACGGTGATGAGCGCCATGTTGGTCGGCATCGTCTGCGACAGGAAGAGAAACGTCGTGTTGGGAACGTTGATGCAGATGCAGAGCAAGAGCAGCGTCTTCTTCAGCCCCGCCTTCGACACGATCCAGCCGCCGACCAGCGATCCGACGATGAAGGCGCCGGTGCCGAAGGTCCCGTAGGCGGTGGCCACCGCCTGATTCGAGAGCCCGAGCCCGTGGCTGGCGCGGCTGTCGATCAGGAACAGTGGCCCCATCTTGTCGAGCAGGCCGTAGGCGAAGCGATAGAGAAAGGCGAAGGCGATGAGGCGCACGATGTCCTTCTTTTGGAAGAACGTGACCAGCGCGTGCTTGAACGTCCCCATCGCGTCGCCGAAGCTCTTGGGGGCGTCGAGCGCCTTGGCGCCGGGCGGCAGGATCCGGCTGTGCCAGAGCCCGCCGAGGAACACGAACCCGCCCATCGCCAGCATGACAATCATCCAGGCGCTCGCGTAGCTCCCGGTGCTCTTTTCGAGGATCCCGCTGATGCTGAGGAAGGGTCCCTTGGCCAAGAGCGCGCCGCCGTTCCAGCACATGCTCTGGAAGCCGAGGTACTTGGCTTGCTCCTTGGGCGACAGCGTCGTCACGTAGACACCGTCGGTCCCGATGTCCTGGGTCGCCCCCAGGACGGCGGTGATCGCCATCAGCATCAGCACCGGCCCGGCCCAACCGCCGCCCGGCACGCGCAACCCGACCGCCACGCCCACCAGCGCCAGCGAGATGGCGAACTGCATGACGACGACGAAGAACTTCTTCGTCTTGTAGAGCTCCAGGGCGGGCGCCCAGAGGAACTTGAAGGTGTACGGGAAGCCGAGGATCGACGACCAGAACGCCGCCTTGTCGTTCTCCATCCCCATGTTGCGGAACATGATGTTCGCGAGGGTGCCGACCGCGATGTAGATGAGCCCCATCACCAGGTAGCTCGAGGGGACCCAGAGGAACGGGTTCTTGTAGGTCGGCGTGGCGGTCTCGACTTCGACCGTCGCGGCGGCGTCACCGGTCAGAGGGATGGTGGGGGGCATGGGCGCATCCTAAACGGAGGGCCAGAACGGAGGGGAAAAAAAGCCAAATCCAACAATGGCGCGCCACGGTCGCGCTGGCGTCGAGGCTTGGTCCGAGATTGGACTAAGCTCGGGCGATGTCGATTACGGCCGAGCTGTCAGAGGTTGCCCGGGTGCGCGTCATCTACGGCGACACCGATCAGATGGGGATGGTCTACTACGGCAACTACCTCCGCTACTTCGAGATCGCGCGCAACGAGTTCCTGCGCCGGGCGGGCGCCCCCTACCGCGCGTTCGAGGAGACGCACGGGCTGCGGCTGCCGGTCATCGAGGCGACGGTCAACTACCGGCGGCCGGCGAAGTACGACGACGAGCTGGGGATCTTCGCCGCCGTGCCGGTGGTGACCGGCGCGACGGCGCGCTTCGTCTACGAGATCCGCCGCCTGCCCGACGGCGAGGAGCTCGCGTCGGGGCACACGGTGCACGCCTGCATCGACGCGCGCGGGAAGGCCGCACGCCTTCCGAAGGCGCTGCGGGAGCTATTAAGTAAAGGACCCTCGAGGGCCCTTTAGATCCCCCGCGAAGAGCGTCGCCGGGCAAAGCCCGTCGACGCTCACGCGTTAGCGCAGGAGCGCCACTGCCGCCGCCGGCTCCAGGGTCCGGAACGTGAACGACTCCGTCAGATAGAGCTCGATGATCTGACGATCGTGGGCCGCGTAGCCGACCGACAGATCCTGACCGACGTGCAGCTCGTAGTCGCCGCCGCGCAGCGAGAGCAAGACGCCCCCGTCGATGGCCGGCGCGCGCACGAGCGGTCCGTCGAGCACCTGCTGGGTGAGCCGCTTGGCCAGCGGATAGCCGTCCTCGGCGGCGGCCAGCACCTGCGCGTAGATCGGCGCCGCCAGCGCCAGCGCGTAGGGGCCGCTCACCCCGGCCTGGCGCAGCGTCTCGCGCGCGGCGAGGATCGCGCCCGGCAGCTCCCGCACGTCGGCCGGCAGCTTGTGCGGCGCGTGGGGGCTGGCGGGGATGATCCCCTTGATCCCCGCCGCCGCGAGCCCGTTGAAGATGGCCGAGTCCTCGGCCTGCGCCGCCTTCTCGGCGGCCTCCACCACGGGGTTCAGATCGGGATCGGTCGCGCCGCGCGCCACGGCGTCGAGCTCGGTCAGGGAGATCTTCATCGGCACGCGCATCTCGACGAGCGGCTGCGCCCGGCGAATGCCGAGCTGCACGTCGGGTCCGCCGCCCGCGCAGGGGTCGAGCCGCCCGGTGTTGACCGCCGCCAGCAGCCAGCCGTGCGGCCCCTTGAAGTCGACCAGCCGGCGGCCCGCCAGATTGAGCTTGAGGACGCGCGCCGCCTCGGCGTCGACGGCCGCCAGCGCATCCGGGGTGATCGGCGCGAGGTCGCGTTTCAGAAGATCGCGCGACACTATCGGCTCCTCAGGCTTCCGATGCCGAGCGACGAAGGCGAAACGGGCGCCCCAGCCGGCGACGAAGGCGCCCCGCCGGAAGCGGCGGCGGCCGCCTTTTTGGCCGCCTCGATCTGGGTGATCTCCCCCTCGGCGAACAGGAACATCCGTGCGGTCTCGTCAATCTTGGCGTCGCGGCGGCGCAACCATTCCAGCGTCATCATGGCGTGTTCGACCTCTTCGTTCCGGTTGTGGAGCAGCACCGCCCGCAGCGTCTCTTCCTTGGTGGCGTCGGCGCGCTGCTGGTACCAGTCGACGGCCTCAAGCTCCTCGATCAGAGATTCGATGGCGCGGTGAAAGTCTTTGGTCGCCTCGGGCAGGAGGTCGGCCGACTCGTGGTAACCCTCGTGGCTCATGCGTGGGAATATAGCCGGGGGAGCGCCCACGACCAGTGGACATTGTCCGTCGGGTGATCAGTTTGGCGGCCATGACCCGCGTGACGGACTCGTTGGACAATGGCCGGATCGCCTTCGGTGACCGGGAGGAGATCGAGATGGCTTCCGCAGTCGACCCGGTCTGCGGGCGGGAGCTGAAGCGCGCCGACGCCGCGGCGGCGGTCGACCACCACGGGACCGTCTACTTCTTCTGCTCGGAGGCCTGCCACGAGCAGTTCGTCGCCGACCCGACGCTGTTCGTCGACGCCGCGGCCGCCGCCGGCATCTAGCGGCTCGCGGCTACTTGTCGGTCTTGCTCTCTGCCTGGCTGGGTTTCGCCTTGAGTGAGATCGAGTTGATGCAGTAGCGCTGGCCGGTCGGGGCGGGCCCGTCGTCGAAGAGGTGGCCGAGATGTCCGCCGCAGCGGCGGCAGGTGACCTCGGTGCGCCGCATCCCGTGCGAGCTGTCGGTCTCGGTGGCGACGGCCGCGGGGTCGGCCGGCGCGGTGAAGCTGGGCCAGCCCGTCCCCGAGTCGAACTTGGCCTCCGAGGAGAAGAGCTCGGCGCCACAACCCGCGCACAGATACTCGGCGTCGCCGTGGGCGTTCCAGTAGGCGCCGGTGAAGGCCCGCTCGGTCCCCTTGCGCCGGAGCACCTCGTACTCCTCGCGGGTCAGCGCGGCCCGCCACTCGTCGTCGGTCTTTTCCACTTTTTCACCGTCGTCGGCAGGTGCCATGCCGGCAAGTATATCCTGCTATGCTGCCGCCGCTTTGGCATCCGACCGCGTCCTCGTCACCGTCACCGGCCCCGATCGCACCGGCGTCACCGCCACCCTGACCGGCATCCTGTCGCAGCAAGGCGCAACCTTGCACGACATCGAGCAGGTCGTGGTGCAGGGCCAGCTCACTCTCTGTCTGCTGATCGGCGTCCCGGAGACGCGCGACGTGCTGAAGGAGCTGCTCTTCGCCGCCAAGCAGCTGGAGATGGAGCTCGACTTCAAGCCCGTCCCCGCCGACAAGGCGGCGCCCGAACCTCCGCTCGAGGGGCGCCGCTACGTCATCACCGCGATCGGACCGACGCTGGGGGCGCCGCACCTGCACGCGATCGCCACGACGCTCGCCGCCGAGGGGGCGAACATCGAAAAGATCGGGCGCCTGTCGGAGAACACGCTGGCCTCGGTCGAGATCCACGCGCTGTTGCCGCCCGACAGGGACAGCGAGCCGCTGAAGCGCGCGCTGCTTCATGTCGCGACCACCACCGGCTTCGACGTCTCGCTGCAGCCGGAGAGCCTCTTCCGCCGCTCGAAGCGCCTCATCGTCCTCGACATGGACTCGACGCTGATCCGGATCGAGGTGATCGACGAGCTGGCGCGCGCCGCCGGCGTCGGCCCCGAGGTCTCGCACATCACCGAGCGCGCCATGCAGGGGGAGATGGACTACGACGAGTCGCTGCGCCAGCGCGTCGCGCTGCTGGCGGGCCTCGACGTCAAGGTGCTCGATCAGATCGCCTCCGATCTCCCGCTCACCGAGGGCGCCGAGACGAATGGTCCGCGTCCTCAAGCGCCTCGGCTACAAGATCGCCGTCATCAGCGGCGGCTTCTCGCGCGCCGCCGAGGCCTTGAAGCGCCGCCTCGAGCTCGACTACGCCTACTCGAACAACCTGGAGGTCGTGGGGGGCAAGCTGACCGGCCGGGTGGTCGGGCCGATCGTCAACGCGCAGCGCAAGGCGGAGCTCCTCGAGACCATCGCCCAGGCCGAGGGGGTGCTCCTCGACCAGGTGATCGCCGTCGGCGACGGCGCCAACGACGCCCTCATGCTGGAGCGCGCCGGCCTGGGGATCGCCTTTCACGCCAAGGCCAAGCTCCGGGAGCGGGCCGACACCAGCATTTCGGGCGCCGGCCTGGACGCCATCCTCTATCTTTTGGGCCTCTCGGCGCGCGAGCTCCAAGAGATCGAATAGGAAGTCCGAATAGGCCGTCGAAGGAATCTGGCTTGACGGGTAAACTCCCCAGGCATAAGCATGCGCCCGTAGCTCAACTGGATAGAGCATCGGCCTTCTAAGCCGAGGGTCGCAGGTTCGACTCCTGCCGGGCGCGCCGCCGCAAAATCCGCGGCGTGAAAACTGAATATCGATACACCTGGTGGGTGTAGCTCAATTGGTAGAGCATCGGACTGTGGCACCGAGGGTTGCGGGTTCAATCCCCGTCACTCACCCCAGAATTTCAAGCAGTTAGCTTCTAACTAGCTGCTTCTCGCCACGCTCTCACCACGCCCCGTCTCCAGCAGGGCCATCGCCGTCCGGCGTCGCTCCGGCGCCAGATGCATGTAGCGGTTCGTGGTCGCGATCGACTGGTGTCCGGCCAGGTCTTTGATCTCGATCGCCGTCGCTCCACGCATCGCCAGGTGGCTGCAGAACGTGTGTCTCAGTCGGTGCCACTTCCCCCTCCCCGTGAGCCCTGCCCTCTTCTCCTGTCGTAGGAGCCCCGTTCGCATCATCGTCACTGTCCACGGAGCACCGTCGTCCTGACAGAACACCCGCTGGCTCCGCAGATGACCCGCATAGCCGCGGTGATGACGGAGTGGACCGGGAGGCGAGGCTTCTCGGTCGTCAGGCCGAGTGCCGCGCGCACCGCGTGGGACAGCTCCTCCTCCTCGGCGTTGTGACCTGGACCCAAGCCTGCTCGACCCGTCGAGCCACCTAGCCACTGAAGCGCGTACTCCCGCGGACCGAGGGCGCCGAGTTCGATCACGGCGCGAGAGAAGCAGAATGTCCCGCGGCTGGCCGCAGTCGACGAACGCTACCAGCGCCTAGTCGGACTACTTCGAGCGCCGGGAAGGCGCAACGTGCTGGTTTAGGGTGACAATCGCCGCCGGAGCGGCCTACCGTCCGCTCCGAGCTAGCCAGTAGCCTCGGGGACAGGCGCCAGCAACGACGTCGTCCGACCGCTCGCACCGCTCACGACTCATCCTCCATGGCATCAACGAGCGCCGCGTGCGCCTCCCTTCGCAGTCGAGAAGTGTCGCCCCAACTGATCTCTGAAAGAAGAACCGGGTGACGTGCGGTGCGTGGTCGACGAGGATGCTCATGGCGACCGGGATCGTGAACCCATCGCCCGGCGCCAGCGCCCTAGCGGTCGGCCAAGCGCCGTTGGCGTCTCTTGTGACGAGCGCGTGTTGACCTTGCAGCGCGGTCGAACGAATGACGTCGACGGCCGCGTAGAACGGCGCGCTCGAAAACTGCTCGGTTCAGCACCCAGGAGCAGATCCTCAGCCATCCCGGGACCGGTTTGAAGAGATGACCCGCATTCCGTGACACGGACTTGCGCTTCGGCGGAAATGCTCGAACCGGTCCGCCTCCTCCGGGAACGGTGCCGGTAGTGCCAGGATGATCTCTCGAAGACATGGAGTGGGGTCCACGGTCGCAGAGGAACCGCGAGGGGCTCGGAGACCGGTGCTTGGCGATCTCACCACTGGGACCCGCGATCTGTAGGGTAATGATTGAGAAGGCCTCCCCCCGCTGCGTCTTCTCTTCGAGGGCGTGGTCGATTCAGCTCGGAGGTACTTCTCGTCCTTGAAGTCGGGGGTGATGAAGAAGACCGCGGCGCACGACCCCTTCATGCCGTTCTGAAGTTCTCGGTGAAGCACAGTCCCGGCCGGCATGTCCTCTTCGTCAGCCACGGCAGCAGGCCGCTACTTCGGGGGTCTGCTGAAGTCCCGGAAAAGGTCCTCGTTGGTCGACTTGTGGCTCAGGCAGCTTCGAGCGGGGGCCGCGTCGTGCTTGACGGAAGCTGTGGGGAGTTCCGACGGTGGTCATTTCGGTCAATTGTACCGTTTGAGGCTGTTCCCAGAAACGGGAGCAGATGGACAGGCCCCCGCATCACGGCGGATGCTCGCGTGTTGCCGTCTCCGACGGTGGCGGAGACCGGTGACCCCTCGAATTCAATCCACGCATGCGGGTTAAGGGCGGCTACTCGGAGATCTCAAGGACCTTGCCGCCTTCGAACACCGCCTGCAGGCGGAGCTTGCCGCCCAGCGCTTCGACGTACTTCCGCATTGTCGAAACGAGCCGGTCGTCTCGTTTCTCGATGGCCGAGAGCTGCGCCTGCGATGCTTCCATCCGAGCGGCTAGCTCGACCTGGGTGAGCCCGAGGAGGTCCCGAAGCTGCCGGAGCGTGACCTGCTCGACCATCTCGTCACGCAGCCGCTCAACCGCCGCCTCGCGCTCGGGCGTCCTCTTGTGCCGAATGTCTTCCCAGCGGTGAGTCTTCATTTGCTTCCCCTTTCGCGTTTGTACTGCTCCCAGATTCGCTCGGCAATCGGGATCATCCGGTCGTAAAAGCGTTCGTCGCCGGTCTTGTCTCCACCGATCAGCAGGACGGCGGCTCGTTCGAAGTCGAAGATATAGAAGGTCCGAAGCGGGCGGCCGCCCGCCTGAGTCCGAAGCTCACGTAGCGCGTACCTGCTGCCGTTGATAGCCGAGCTCAGCGGGGCGCGCAGGCCAACTCCCATGACTCTCAACGTATCCACAGCCGCCGTCATCGCGTCGTCCGCCTGCTCGTCCAGACCGTCGTACCAGGCGAGCCATTCGTCCGTCGCGATGACCTCGACCACAAACTAATACTACTTTAGAGTTATATCTTGTGCAAGTAGTTTTTGTCTCCCCACTGCCCTACTGCCCTCGAGGTCGCGTTGTGAGGGGGTAGGGGGAGGGAGGGGTGAGCGGTATGGGGAGCGAGTGGGAGAGCTGCTGCAGCGTGTGGTGGAGCGTGGCGGGTGCAGACTCTAAATCGCCGTGCAGGCGAAGCAAGCGCGCGCAGGTCTCGTCGTACTCCTCGCCGTCAGAGGCGGAGCCGGGCCCGCTGGCGAGGTCGCGCTGCCAGCGTTGGAGGCGGACCAGGCGCGCGGCCAGTCGCGCGAGCAGCGCCTCGACCAGCCTCCGATCGGCGGGGGCGGCCCCTTGCTCGCTGGGGTGGCCAGGCGTAAGACCACACAGCTTCTGGTCGCCTGGTTGGCGACGCACTCCTCGATGAGCTCCGCCTCGCTGTGGCTGTCGTCGCGATCGAGCTGGTAGTTGTTGAACTCGTTTCCAAAGGCCGAGGTATCGACGATGTAGGCGTGATCTCTGGACTCGCGCGGTTTGGCGCCGATGGGAGACGGACCAGCAGGCGATCGTCGTCGTAGCCTCCCCACCCTCCGTTGCCGATCGTTCGAGGTTGTGGTTCGACATCTCGAGGGCCCAATCTGGTTGCCGCAGCCTTGCGCGATGACCTGCGCCTGATCGTAGGCGGTGCGGCCCTCGGTCGACGCGCACGCGTTTCTTTCTGCGCACGGTGTCGGCAACTTCACGGGACCGAACAGCGCCTCCTGCCGCGCGAGCACGCGGAAGACCAGAAGCCGGTACCCGGGGACGAGATCCCCGTCGTTGAAGCGCTCGGGGCTGGAACCGGCGCAGGCCGCCAGCGCGGCCGAGCGGGCGGCGGCGAAGCGATCGGCCGGCGCGCGCAGGGCGGTCCGGGCTGCCGTGAGGCAGGCCTCCGACGGGGCCGCGTCGACCCGCGCGATCTCCACCATCTCGTGACCGGAACACCAGGCGGACTCTTTGCTCGACTCTTTGCTGGAACAGGCGGAATCGACGAGCGTGCCGCGATAACGAAATGCCAGCCAGCCGCTGTCGGGGTCGGCCAGGGCCAGGCGGCAGGTCTTTCGCCGGACGACGCCCGAGCCCTTCAGTGCCCAGGCGCGCGCCTTAATCCAGCGTACATGCCGGCGTCGCCGCCAGCGCCGCCCCCCGCGAGCGGCAGCAGCCAATCGAGGCAGGTCTCGGCGGGCGTCCGCTGGCGGCAGGATCGCCAGCGCCGCCGGGTCCCCGAAGAGATGGTCGGCGCGCACGTCTTCGACCTCGAGCTCGGACGGGAGCATCTCCTCGGCGACCTCCGCGTCCTGCAGGCACTCCGGGGAGTCTCCTGGTCGGGCCTCGGGAACGCCTCCTCGAATCCGTTCGATGCAGGTCCCCTGCCAAGAGACGCGCCTCCGGCCGAGCTCGAAGGACTCGACCACCGTCGATCCCGGCGGCGCGCAGTCACGAAGCCCGTCAGCCGCGGCGGTGTCCGCGCCTTCATGACGGCGCGGACCTTGTCACCGTCGCTGCACGCGTGCGTCCAGAGCGCGCCGAGCGGCGCGGCGCCATGCGCGACCTCTTCTACGAGCGCCTCGTCGCAGGGCGCAGGTGGTCGAGCGCGGGGCTCCGACTTTGGCGCTGGGCTCGTCGTCGCTGGAGGCGTTTCGGCGGCGGGAGGTGCCGGCTTGCTCCGCGCGCAGGCCGACACGGCCAGCCACGCCGCGATCACGACCCCATACCGAGCCACCTCTCCATACTAGTCTCTAGCCTGCGCGCGAGCCCACGTGACCACCGCGGTTCCACACGGCAATGCTACGAATGCACGCTCCACGGTGGGTCGGGCTCGCGGACGAGAAACGCCGACCGGCAACCGGGTGAGGACAACGGGCGTGCTCACGCCAGCGTGCTTAGCGCGCTCAGCCCTCTCGCCACGCTCTCACCACGATGACCCGGATTTGAGCAACTTCACCCGCTCTCAAGCAACCTCTACGGACTCGTGTCCAAAGCACCGAAGCTTGGGGAAACGTTGTGAAGTCGCGCACCATCTTCGGTTTTTTGGTTCTTAGTTTCTTGGGTTCAATCCCCGTCACTCACCCCAGAGTTTCAAGCAGGCGCCGGGGCCGGGCGTGCTCGGGCAGCTACTCAGAGATCTTGAGGACCTTGCCGCCCTCGAACACTGCCTGCAGGTGGAGCTTGCCGCCCAGCGCTTCGACGTACTTCCTCATCGTCGAAACGAGCCGGTCGTCTCTCGAGGGACCGATCTGCTGTACGCTTTTTGGCTATGCGCGATCAATCTCTTGTCCGCCTTGCAGGCCTGTTCGCGACGTTGTTCGGAGCCGTCGCTTGCGCAGGCTGTGGCAGCGGGAGCTCGACGAGCTCGGATGCCGGCGGCCTGTCCGCCGCCGGAACGGGCGGCACTGGCGGAAAGGGGGGTGCGTCGGGCCGCTGGCGCCGCCAGCGACGGCGCGACCGCAGGCAGCAGCGGCGCGACCGCAGGCAGCAGCGGCGTGACCTCCAGCGGTTGCACGACCACCGCGACTCCGCACATCGCGCCGGACGGCTACTACGTCAACGGCAACACAGTCTGCACCGCCGCGGGAAACCCGCACATGTTCCACGGCGTCGCTCGCCCCTCGCTCGAGTGGTCGCCGACCGGCGAGCAGCTCTCCGCGTCCGACTTCCAGCTCCAGGCGAGCTGGGATGCCAATGTCGTGCGGATCTCGCTCAACCAGGACTTCTGGCTGTCCGATTCACCGAACGCCGACCCCAACTATCCCGCGACCGTCGACGGCGCCGTCAAGTGGGCCGAGGAGGCCGGGATGGACGTGATCCTCGATCTGCACTGGTCCGACAAGGGGACGCTGGGAAGCTGCGACGGCCTTCAGTTCGAGCTGCCAGCAGCTCATGGCCGACACGAACTCGATCACCTTCTGGTCGCAGGTCGCCTCCATCTACAAGAACGACGGGCGCGTGCTCTTCGAGCTCTACAACGAGCCGCACGATATTCCTTGGACCGTCTGGAAGTCCGGCGGCATGACCAGCGGCGGCTGGATCGCGGCCGGAATGCAGCAGCTCTACGACGCCGTCCGCGCCGCCGGCGCCGACAACCTGGCGGTGATCGGCGGGCTGAACTTCGCGTACGATCTCTCGGGGGTCCCGGCGAATCGGATCAGCGGTTACAACATTCTGTACGTGACCAACCCATACGGCGGAAGACCACGAAGCGGTGCCGCAGCTGGG
Source organism: uncultured Pseudomonadota bacterium (assembly GCA_963819375.1). Classification (GTDB taxonomy): domain Bacteria; phylum Myxococcota_A; class Polyangia; order Fen-1088; family Fen-1088; genus JADGRB01. The sequence continues at coordinate 820,063 of CAWFVU010000007.1, forward strand.
AAGGCGCCTTCGGCTTCCTGGCGGCCACCGATCCGATCATCATGACCGAGTTCGGCGACAGCGCTGACTGCTCCGGGCAGACCTACAGGCCCGCGGTCAATACCTACGTCTCGTTGCTCCTCTCCTACGCCGATCAGCACAAGATCAACTGGACGGCCTACGCCTGGTACGCCAGCGTGTGCAGCTTCCCGTCGCTCATCATGGACTGGCAAGGAACGCCGAGCCCGCCCGGCATGCTCGTGCAGGCGTCGCTCCAGACCTACAGCAACGAAGGCGCAGGGCGGAAGCGTCCCCCGCCGGGCCCGTAGAACGCGGTCAAGCGAGCACGCGCCGATACCGCTGCCTAGCGCACGCCGAACACGGGCCAGCCGATCTCGGTGTGCCAGCCTGCGGGCGGCGTGCGCGGATCGACGAGGTAGGACTCGCGCACGGGACCCTCGACGCCGATCGCGTGGCGCTGACGTACGCTCCGAGCGCGCCATAGGTCAGGTCGATGTCGTCGTGCGGGCCGCGGTGTTGGGTGACCGCGAGCTCGGCCGCGGGGATGGTCGCCATCGCGGTGCGGCCGACGGGGCGCGTCTCGCCGGCGATCGGAACGAACACCGTGACGTCGCCGCGCTCGAGCTCGAAGATCTCCATCGCGAACGTGCCGCCGGGCGCGCCCGTGCGCACGAGGTGGTGCGCGTCGCAGGTCGCCTCGAGCTCGCCGAGCGCGCCGCGCCACCAAGCGACCAGCTCGTCTCGCGTGACCAGGGCGCGGATCGCGAGCGCGCGGGCCGCGCGGCACCTTGCGGAACTCAACGGCGATCGGCGCCGGCTCGGACTGGAGCAAGCCACGCAGGGTGGCGACGGCAGCCTGGGTCTGCGCGAGCTTGGCCTCGAGCGCGCCAAGGTGCTCGGCGATCAGCTCGTTGCGCTTCGCGAGGTCGGGTGCGGTGAGGACCTCTCGCACGCGGTCGACGGGCATGTCGAGGTCGCGAAATCTCCGGATGGCCTGCGCGATCGGAACCTGGCCGAGCGTGTAGTGCCGGTAGCCGGAGCTGGGATCGATCTCGGCCGGTTCGAGCAAACCGACCTGATGGTAGTGGCGCAGCGTACGGATGCTGAGGTGGGTAATCCTGGAAAACTCACCGATGGCGAGCATGACGCCAGCGTGGAGTCTACCGCAGCGGGAGAGTCAAGCTGTAGATGCCCACTTGACCATCGCCCAGCGGCAGCTCCCATGCTGGTGGCATGCACAAGATCATCGAAGACCACTTCGCCGCCTACAACAGGTCCGACACCGAGGCCATCGTCGCGACGTACGCGCCCGACGCCCTCGTCTACGACTTCAACCGCGAGTTCTGGGGCATCGACGCGATCCGCGCGTGGATCGCCAAGGAGATCGTCGGCGACCGCGTCACGATCGAGGTGACCGAGGTCCGCGAGCACCACGGCACGACGATCGTGCGGGGTCGCTACGATGGGACCTACGACAAGTCGAAGCTACCGCCGGGAGACCTGATCCTGACGAACTACATCCGCGTCGAGGGCGACAAGATCGTCGAGATGTACGTCATGCGCGTTCAGTAGCGCCCGGCATCCCGAGCGCGCTACTTGCGCGGCTTGGCGTGCCAGACCGCCATCAGGTCGGCGGAGCCCTGCGCGCGGATCCCGTTGTCATTCAGGATCTCCTCCATCGACGCTTCGAGCTCCTTGCGGGAGAAGACCACCGTCTCGTACCCCTCCTGCATGAACGAGAAGGTCATGAACTCACCCTTGGCGTCGCGCAGGACCTCGACCAGCTGGTGCAGGTTCTTGATCGAGATGCCGTTGACGGCCTTGATGACGCCGCCGGCCGGGCTGCTGTACCCCTTGGCCAGCTTGTGAGGGAAGAATGGCGACGGCAGGACGACCAGCTCCTCGCCTGCGAAGGCCGGTGGGTCGAGCATGCGGATGAAAAGCGGGCTCGTGAAGAGGCCGGCGGCCGAGCCGGCGTAGCGCGACAACGCCCGGGCCAGCTCACTCGACCCGCCGGAGAAGACCAGCGGCCCGTAGATGAAGTACGACGGGTACTTCCCTTCTCTCTCCGGGACCAACAGCGGATATTGGGGCGAGACGGGCATCTGCACCGTCATCGTCTTCCCGGCGCGGAAGATCGTCAGCGGCACCTTGCCGTTCTTGACGACGTGCTGGACCAGGTAGAAGAAATGGATGCGCAGGGCCGGTCCGACCTGGACCATCCCCTGGTCGTCGACCGCCGACTCGCCGATGCGGGTGATGACGTCCCAGGTCTTGAGTGGGCTCGGCCCCATCCGGTCGAAGGGCTCCAGCACGACGATCCCTTGAGTCTCCGGTCCCAGCTTCAAAAAGGAACGAAGGGCCGGGTTCTCCAGCGTCTGGAGAGCGTCGAACAGCGCCGGCTTGCCGTCGTATTTCCCGTCGGCGATGTCCTTGAGAAAGAGCTCGATCTCCTCGTTGGGGATGATGTAGCCGATGTTCTGCGCGCCCCCCAGGGTGCTGAAAGCGAGGCCGATCATCTTGTCGCCGACGACGGCGGGGCCGCCGCTGTTCCCCGGGTTGATGGCGGCGTCGATCTGAACGCGAAGCCCCCGGACCGGAAAGTTGTAGCTGGTGAACTCGATGCGCGAGACGATCCCTTTGGTGATGGAGAGGTTCGAGCCGCCGGCCGGGTAGCCATAGGCCATCACGGCGTCCTTGACGTCGGGGAGCCCGGGCGCGCGGCCGAGCGCCGGGTGCGTGGCGAAGAGCTTGTCGTCGTCCAGCTTCAGCACGGCGAGATCGATCCCGGGCGCGATGGCCTCCACGGTGGCCGAGATCTTGTCGCCCGCCTGAAACGCCTGGATCTGAACCTGGCTGGCGTACATGACGACGTGGGCGTTGGTGAGGATGCGGTGGCCTTCGATGATCACGCCACTGCCTGACTGCTCGTCCGGCGCTTGCTTGTTCCAGGGTTTGAGCGGATCGGGCCGGCGGACGGTGGAGAAGACCTTCACCACCGAGCGTTCGACGCCGGCGCCCGTCACCGGGGGAATTGCGCTTTCGGCCGCCCGGGCGCGCCCGGGGGAACCTCCAACGACAAAGGCGACGAGCAGGACGAAGGGGACGGATCTCACGGCGCTGCGCATGCGCCCCTCTATCGTCGGAGATTGCGAGCACCTGAATGTGCGGACGTTGATCAACCGGCACTGGAGCACCCGGGTCAAGATCGGTCCGCAAGGAACCGATCATCTTTAGATGGCGACGGGAGAGAGTCCGACTGCCGGCCGAAAAATGATTCGAAGCGACGGGACCGGGTCGCCCGCGAACGACGCCCACACCCCACCCGCGCTGGTCGAGCGCCTGCGCGGACAACTCAGGAGCAGCGAGGAGCTCGCCAGCAACGGCGACCGAGCTCGCCCGGATTGACCCGCTGGAGATCGACTCGCCGGCCCGGGTCGACGACACCGGGACGATCGTCGTCGCCGACGCATTCGTGACCCACACGCTGGCCACCAACTGGTACGCGCTGTTCGTCTACGATCTCCCCGGCGCCACCGAGAGACGAATGTTCCGCGCGACCGCCTCCGACGGGGAGCCTGTGCTGACGTTCGCCGGCGGCAATCGAATCCTCACGCGACTCGGATCGGCGCTCGCGCTCTGGTGCCGCTGACGCGGCTGGCCCACCGCCTCGGCGCGAGGCGAAGCGCCGCCTCGGCTCCGCCTCACTTGCGGTCGGTGCGATCGGTGGCCGCGGCCACCCCGGCCGAGACGGCCGCAGCGGCGACGGCGAGCGGGTCAGAGCAGTAAGGACAGGTGAGGTTCGGGTGCAATTCGACGGTGTCCGTGATGAACCTGAAGGCATTGCTGACCGCCTTCCGGAGCTCTTCCGGACCGTCCTTCAACGCGTCGAGTGCCTGCTCCCAGTGCGCGGTCGCCTTCGCCTTACAGCCCGGATGGTTCATGGTCCCGAGACTCTACGCGACCCGCGACCAGGCGTGCGGCAATTGCACAGCCGGCCCGCGATTCGGTCATGCACCCGTGGTCGTCGGCGCCGGCTCGCGCTTGTCGACGATCTTCAAAGCGCGCACCTCCAGGTTCCGCAGCACCCCGGCGGGCAGTTGGTTCTCTTCACGCACCGACAACCAAACCGCCTCCCCGTCCTCGGTCAGCCCGATGCCCTGAGTGGCATTTCCCTGCGTGCCGGCCAGCAAAACGATCTGTCTGAACTTCATGGTGTGAATCTCCGTGCAGGGTGTCTACCGCGCCGAGGAGCCGGAAGCACGAGGATCGGCCGTCCAGGGACGATGGGATCCGGTGGCGTCAGACACCGGACATCCCGCTCGAGCACGACCGCTCGGTCGCACGGCCGGTCCGGTCGCGCTAGAGTGTCAGCATGGGCGCAGGGCGAAAGGAGACCGGAGGGGGCGCTGACGCCGTGGTCGTCGACACTTCGCTCGTCGATGCGATGCTCCGCCTGACGCCTCAAGAGCGGCTGCGACAAAATGATCGAATGTTGAGAACCATCAGAGAGCTACGCGATGCCTTCGCCACCCGTCGAGCTGACAACGCTGCTCGCGAAGCTGACCACCAGCGGCGCTGAGTTCGTGCTCGTCGGGGGCCTCGCGGCGGCGTGGTTACGACGAGCTCGCCCCGTCCGCGGTCCTCGTCGAGTTGGACGGCCACACCCTTCGCATCCTCGATCTCGCCACGCTGACGGAGCTGAAACGGGGGGCCACGTCGCCCAAGGACAGGCTGACGCTGGCGATCCTGGAAGAGACCCTCCGCCGCCGAGGAACCTGATCGCGCGGGCGGCGGGTCATCGCTAGACTGCGCGCATGACGATCGACGATCGAGCCAAGGCCGCCGGCCTGCTGCTGCTGTCGAACACCTTCATGACCATCGCCTGGTACGGGCACCTGCGCTTCCGCAAGGCGCCGCTCATCGTGGCGATTCTTGCCAGCTGGGGGATCGCCTTCTTCGAGTACACGCTGCAGGTGCCGGCGAACCGGATCGGCTACCGCGCGCTGTCGGCGTATCAGCTGAAGGTGATGCAGGAGGCGATCACGCTGGTGGTCTTCATGATCTTCGCGGCGCTCTGGCTGGGCGAAGGGGTGCAGCCGCGCTACCTGGTCTCGTTCGGGCTGATCCTGGCCGCGGTCGTGGTGGCGTTCCGATGACCGCGCCGCACCCGCAAGGCCGCCCGCGCGTGCTGATCAACTTCGCGTCGTCCGTGGATGGCAAGATCAACCCGGCGCCCGGGCTGCGGCAGGGGAAGTTCATGATGTCGCGCCACCGCGAGGACTTCCGGCGAATGCTGGCGCTGCGCGCCGAGGCCGACGCGATCCTGATCGGCGCGACGAATCTGCGGGCCGACAACCCGGACCTCGCGATCCCCGCCGACGAACGCGCCTCTCGACGAGCGCGCGGCGCCCCCGAGCCGGCGCGGATCGTCGTCACGACGACCGGAGACGGCATCACACCCGACCAGCGCATGTTCGACCCGGCGCTCGGCGGCCCGTCGATCGTCCTCCACGCCCCCGCGATGCCGGTGGAAACCCGCGCGCGCCTGACGCCCGTCGCCGAGCTGGTCCAGTTCACGGGCGACCGCGTGGCAATGAGCGACGTCCTGACCTGGCTTCACGGACGCGGACTTCGAACCCTGCTCTGCGAGGGCGGCGGCGCCCTGGTCGCCCAGCTCTTCGCCGCCCGCGCCGTCGACGCCCTCTACCTGACCCTGGTCCCCCGGATCCTCGGCGGCGCTCACGCCCCCACCCTCGCCGACGGCCCCGGCTTCACGCCCGATGAGATCCCCGACCCAACGCTTGCGTCTATGGAGCGCGTGGGCGACGAGCTGTACTTGCGCTACGAGTTCAGCTGGGAGTAGAGCAATGGTCCGCAAGACGTCGACGTCGTCGACTATCATCGCGAGGGGAACCTTCATGAACGCTCATCGGGAAATGAGCCGTTCGTCAGCGACCGTACCTCCGTGACGGCCGAGATGGCTCTCAGCCTCGGCGCCAGCGTCTAGACATCGCACGGTTTCTGGCTCAACGCCCAGCAGGCGTCGATCTTCACGAAGCGCGTAGGAGCTAGAATCAGGACCATGGGGGCGAGACGGCCGATCTACCAGCGCGAGGGCGAGGCGAACGACGGACCGGTCGAGGGGCACGGCTGGCTGGGAACACATAGAGGGCCGAGCGTCCTCGGCGGGCCATTCGGGTCGACGGGCGGGCTGGGTCGCCTCGCGGGCAACGGTCCTGCGGGATCGGCGGAGGTGCCGACTGCGACGCTGAAGGTGAAAGCCGCCAGCGCGATTCCCGTGGTCCGGACGCGCATCCAGGCTTGGAGCTCTGGGAACGGCGCGCCCGATTCGTGGGCCGGAACGCTGAAATACGGCGCTGATGCCCGCGAGAGAAACACCGTCTACTCGACATTGTGGCATCAGCTCGAGCCGAACAACGGTCGCTTTTGGTTCCAAGCCGCGGCGATGGTCACCGGCCGCGGCGGCGTCAAGTCGATGGAGAGCTGGATGTCCGGCGTGGCTTCACGCACGCCCGTGGTTCCCGTCGGTCCGTCGGACCTGACATTCATCATCCAGGGAAACAACTTCCTATTTCCATTCAATCTCTGCAATTTCTATACGCTTCGCACGCACCAGTCTGTGCCCGGGTTTCCGCAGTTTTGGGGGCGTGAGTTGGACAGGGCGCTCGTTGTCTTGGAGCAAACCCTGGTGCAGACATTCATCGACTCGTACGGCTGGACAACGCCCTCCGAAAAGGTAGGGGCCCTCAATCGTCTCAGTCGAACCTTCGTGTCCTTTGCCACGAATGACTGGGTCAGGGAAGTCCTCGGCAAGCTTTTCCCGGACGTTCGCCCCTTCAATTTTGGCAGCCTCGACCATCGGATCGAATTGGGCATCGCTCTCGTCGACCACCTTCGAGCGGCATGATGGGTCGCCTTTTTCTATTTTACTTTCTCGCCGCCTTTCTCGAACTGGTGGTCATGGGCGCCGTATATGGCAAATTGGCAGATGGAAGCCCCTGGGTCCTTATTGCTGGGCTCGCCTTCTTCGGATTCGTCGTGGCGCTTGCTGCGTCACTCGTAGCAAGCGTTGTCCAAAGGATTGCTGGCCGATTGAGCTCGTTTTCAGCCGCCGCATCCGGAGCCGGCGGGCTGGCCGCTCTGTCGGAGTTGCTCCTCGGCTACGTGCCGGGCGCCACTCTGGGCTGGGGGGCCATCATGCTCCTTGGCTACTTTGTAGCTATCCAGTGCCTATGGCGGATTCCGGTCCTGAGACGACTCGTCGATCCTGCCTCGACCCGGGGGTCGTTCAACAGCCTTTGTGGAACGGTGTCCTTCTTAAAGGAGCCCGCTATGGCCCTGGAAACCGCCGTCGCCAACCGACCGGCGGCGAGTTGGCGCTGGTCACAACGCGGGACGGTGCGGCCGTCCGAGTGGCGCGAGATATCGATCGCAGAGCCCTCACGCCGGGTGGCCCCCTCGCTCACGGCCCTTACGCTCTGCGGGCGGCGGATGACGAGCGGCTGGATGGGGCTCGCCCTCGGCGCACTGGTGTTGGCAGGCTGGCTTCGTCTCGACGCCATTCAGCAGGTGAAGCTTCACGGGAAGGTGGCGACAGCGGCCATAGCCGACTGGACCTGCAAACCAGCGGTGTTTTCGATCGTCGATTGGCTCCGCTACCGGCGGCTAGGAGACCAATGGTCGGTCGTTCAGTATGGTTTTGTTGCCGATGGACGAAGAATCGAGCTGCGCTCGCCCCTCTGGTACGGATGTCCCGCTGTTCCTCGCGAGTCCCTCAAATACGCTCGTCGTGATCCCACCGTGACGGACGTGTCCGACGCTGAAGAGGGCGGACTGCTGATAGTGGGAATGCCGCTCCTCGCCCTGGTGCTCGTGCGTTTTGGCTTTCTGCGTGTCCGGGAGGGTTTCCTCGCAGTACAGTTGTTACGGAAAGGCCGTCTGGTGTCGGCGCATCGCGAAAACGTCTCCCTGCCCGGTAGTCCGCCGGCCGCCGTGACCTCCGCCGAGGTGGACGAAAAACAGATGTTGGTGATCACACCTGCTCCCCTCGTGCGCGGAGACCGGCAAAATCTCCTCGTGGATCCGGCGCTACGCACGGTCGCGTGGGACCTCTTGCCGTTTGTACCGCTCGTGGATGCCCGTGGCGCGTTGGTAGTACCGTCGATGCGGGACGCCTTGCCCAGAGCGCTGGCTCCGGTCGTTGCGCTGTTCGCCTTCGTCGTTCCGCTTGTCGCTTGGTGAATCGCTGACCTACCCCCGATAGTACAGTTTCAGGCCGACGGTCGAGGACCGGCGAGAACCATGACGACGCCAAATCGAATGCTTTCAGTCAGCGGCTCGTTCCCTGACGGGCAGTTCCTACTCGATGGCCTACGCGGAACGGAGTGGCTGGGCGCGCCCTTCCAGTTTGGTCTCACGCTCTTGAGCGATTCCCCCGACATCGACCTCTCGTCGCTCGTTGGTGACACGATGACTGTGGGCGTCGAAGGGGAAGAATCGAACACGCGCTATTTCCACGGCTATGTGACGCGGATGGCCCTCACGGGGATCTTCGACACACACGCTCAGTACGGCGTCACACTCCGCCCTTGGTTTTTCCTGATGTCGTCTCGGGTCAACAGCCGAATCTTTCAAAACCAAAGCGTCGTCGACATCGCGAAGGCCTTGTTTGGTGAGCACGGATTCAGCGATGTGGAGGACGCCCTGTCGGACAGCTACGATCCGCGTGAGTTCGTCGTTCAGTACCGTGAGTCGGACTTCGCGTTCGTGAGCCGGCTGTTCGAGCACGCAGGCATTTACTACTACTTCCGGCACGAAAAGGATCGGCACGTCATGGTCCTCGCGGACGCCTCTTCGGCTCACAGCACGAATCCCGGATACGAGGCCGTCCCGTTTCATCCGCAGGGTACCCCCAACGCGGAAGCCGACGAGTTCATCAGCAGCTGGGAGTTGGTCCATCAGTGGCGTCCCGGGGCGTACGCGAGCGATGACTACGACTTCGAGCGTCCGCGTGCGGACCTCACCTCCCAGCTTCAGGCGAACGCCCAGCACAAAAAGGGTGACCTGGAGATCTTCGACTATCCCGCCGGACACACCGATCAAGGCGACATTCAGGGCTATGTCCGTGGACGGCTGGAAGCTCTGCAGAGCGACGTCGAGATCGCGAACGGTGGGGGCGACGTTCGGGGAATCGGCGCCGGAGATCTTTTCGGGCTCATCGATTTTCCAAGCGCGAACCAGAATAAGCAGTACTTGATCGTTTCATCCTCGTACGACGCGAAGAACAACGCCCATGACACGGGGGACGCCAGCGACGGTCATTTCAACCTCTCGTTCACGGCCACGGACAGCCAGGTGCCCTTCCGCCCGCCTTTGTCGACGCCCATGCCCCGTGTCGAAGGCGTTCAGACCGCGATAGTGGTCGGCGAATCCGGCGACGAGATCACGACCGACCAGTACGGACGCGTGAAGGTGCAGTTCCACTGGGACCGCGCGGGGAAGAACGACGAGAACAGCTCGTGCTGGGTGCGGGTGGCGCAGCTCTGGGCGGGGTCGGGGTGGGGCGGCGTCCACATCCCGCGCATCGGGCAGGAGGTGATCGTCGACTTTCTGGAGGGCGATCCGGACCGGCCGATCATCACGGGGCGGGTCTACAACGCGGACAACATGCCGCCCTACGCGCTCCCCGACAACAAGACGCAGAGCGGGATCAAGAGCCGGAGCACGCTCAGCGGGGCGCCGAGCAACTTCAACGAGCTGCGGTTCGAGGACAAGAAGGGGTCGGAGCTGGTCAACCTGCAGGCGGAGAAGGATCTGACCTCGCTGGTGAAGCACGACGAAGATCGCAACGTCGGGAACGACCGGACCACCGAGATCGGGCACGACGAGACGATCACCGTGGCGAACAACCGCACGGAGACGGTCTCCCAGCAGGAGGCGATCACCATCGGCGGCGACCGGCAGGAGAGCGTCGGCAAGTCGGAGACGGTGTCGATCGGGACGACGCGCGCGCTGACAGTGGGAACCGACGAGACGACCCAGGTCGGCGGCAAGCGGACCGACTCGGTGGACAAGGACGAGTCGATCACCGTGGGCGGCGGCCAGAGCCTCAGCGTCGGGAAGAATCAGAGCGTGGACATCGGCAAGGATCAGACGGTCAGTGTCGGCGGCGGGGTGACGTTGAGCGTGACGAAGGACGAGAGCGTGACGGTGGGCGGCAACCTCACGGTGAGCGTCAGCAAGGGAGAGACCCGCGACATCGGCAAGAAGCTGGCCATCTCGGCCGGCGACCAGATCACCGTCACCTCGGGCGGCGCCAGCATCACCATCAACAGCAACGGCGACATCACCGTCAAGGGCGGCGGGAAGATCACCATCCAGGGCACGAGCGACGTGGTCGTCAAGGGGAGCAAGATCTCGCTGAACTGAGTGAGAACCATGGTGCTCGCCAGAACGACCCCGCGCGCGGCCGGGTCAGCTCGGACCGATCGCTGCCGCGATGGCTGACGCGAACTTCTCGAGCGCCACGAGGCCGGCGGGGAGCTCGGTCCAGATGCGGTCCATATCGACGGTGCCGTAGCCGTGCGCGAGCCGATTTCGCAGCGTCGCCATGTTCGCCAGCGACTTGGCCAAATCTTCGTCGATGACACGATGCACGGAAAGGGCTCCGAAACACTCCGCATACGACGCCGGGATCCCCCAGCCCTCGTCCGAAGCGATGTGCAGCGCGATGTCCAAGGCGTCTTGCACCGCCACGAGCAGGCTCATCCCGATCGCGTCCTGCCGATCCATATCCGCACGAAACGCCTCGACGTCCGCCGGGCACCGCCGCCGAATTCGCGCGACGTGATCCTGCAACGAGGAGAGCTTGCGGAGCACGACGGCTCGGTCCGTCACGGCGTCACCTATTCCCGGCGAGCGCGAGACGACCACGGAAGCGCTCCATCGCGCGCTCGAACGCCGGGGCGAAATCGAGATATTCGGCGGCGGCCTCGGCCACGAACCGCTTGGCGGCGAATGGGTGAGCCTCGACCAGCGGACGTCCCAATCGCGCGACCTGCCAGCGAACGAAGGTGGACGCCAGAATCGAGCCGAACCAGGTCGACCACGCGGCCGCAAACGCGCGCCAGCTCCGTCTGCAGCGAGAGCTCGTCCGGAAGCGCGAGATCCCGCTGCCGCGGAATGATCGCGACGTCGACGTCGCTGCCCGGGTGCATCCGCCCCGTCGCGGCCGACCCGAACAGCATCGCCAGTTCGAGCGGAGGCCCGGCCTTCAAAGCCGCGACGAAGTCGTCCATTGGTATCTCGCCCACGACATTCAGCATACTTGAAGGCCGCTTTCGCGTCTTGCCGCCGCGCGGCCCCGCAATACAGGATCCGGCGGGCCTCGCTCGGCGATGGTCGCCGCCGTTTTTGGAAGGACACGACAGCCCTGGCGGCTCTACCGAGGGCGGCGGCGCTCGGCTGGGGCCTGCCACTCGGTTGGGAACGAGCGGACTTCGCGCAAGCGTTGCCTGCCAAAGCGAGGAGGGATAGGGTTGAGAACGTGAATAAGGTCCTAAAATTGTTGCTGAGTATGGGGGTCGCGACCGTTTGTGCGACGGGCTGCGGTTCGGCTACGCTTGTGCGTGACGGCGGAACGGACGCCGGCGGCGGCGGGACCGGCGGGCACGGTGGTCAGGGCGGAACGGCGGGCCTCGCGCCGACCGGCACGGGAGGCACTGCCGGCGGCGGCGGCAAGGTCGGGACGGGCGGAAGCGCGGGCGGGACGGCCGGCACCAGCGGCACGGGTGGCTTGGCCGGCACCGGCGGCAAGGCCGGCGCCGGCGGCGGCGGAGCCAGCGGCACGGGAGGCACCGGCGCCGGCGGCACGGCTGGAGCCGGCACCGGAGGCACAGGGGGTTCTGCCTGCACGCCGAACGCCTCCTGCGGGACGACCTGCGCGCCGGGGACAAACAGCTGCACGACGGGGACACCGGTCTGTAACCAGTCGAACGCATCTCTGGGGACGTCGTGCGGCTCGAGTCACGTCTGCGACGGCAGCGGCAACTGCGTCAACAAAACGGCCGACGGGGGCTCGTGTACGGATAGCCAGCTCTGCCAGAACGGAAACTGCGCCATGAGCGGGGGAACGGGGATCTGCTGCCCCACGAATCAGGTCAACTGCGGCGGGTCCTGCGTGGACCTTCAATCGAATGCGAATAACTGCGGGAGCTGCGGCTCAAGCTGCCAGAACGGGCTTGCGTGCTCCGCCGGCCAGTGCGTTTGCGGCTCAAGCACACCGAACGGTGTATTTTGCGATCTGCCGGGACAAACGTCGGGGACCTGCTGGAAAGGGGCGTGCGTCCTTCCCGCATACTTCCCAGGTTGTAACAGCGCGGCTGATTGCGTCCCGGGAGGCTGCACTGGACCCGGCGGTTACTGTCTCGGAACAGTCGATGTGGCGGGGCAAGTCAGTTGCTCCGACAATACCGGTTGGTATGTGGTCTGCCCCACATCGCAGGGCTGTGTTGCCAACAAAGGAGGAAGGATCCCGCCATTCGCCGTCTGCGGCGACGGGAATGGTGGAGTGGGCGGTTTGACTTGCGACGGGCCGAGCGATTGCGCTTCGGGCAGCGACTGCTGCAGTACTCCCAGCGGCTCGGCGTGCGTTTCGCAGTCGCAGCCTGGCGTGATTGGGTCGGGGTGCGTCAGCCTCGGGCCTGGGAATCAGTTGCCGACTTTGTGCGACCCACTCAACCCGACCAAGAACTGTGCAGCGGGCAAGTCCTGCATGACCAATTTCGGCGGCGGACAGGCCTTTTTCGTTTGTGAATGAGGTCGGCACGGCCGAGCATCGTGCGGAGTGGTTCGTCCTGGATACAGGGTCAGAAGCTCGTCGCGCCGAGCACGAACCCACGGGACTTCGAAGATCGCTCGGCCGTCCGGCACACCCCGCTGATCAGCCAGCACCGGGCAATGTCCTTCTGCCACCGACTTCGAGGCAGCGGCGTAACTTCCAGCTGCCCGTCATTGGGCTCACGTCACGATGGGCTGCGGCGAGGGGTTCCGATCCATCGGCGCCGCCATCGCTGTAGTAAGCGGTTCGATGCCGGACAGCCTGCGAACACCGGAAGAAAATCTAGTTCACTCGACGAAGTAGACGTCGTCGATCCAGATGTCCGTCATCAGGGGCGGGCCGGCGTCCGGCACGATGTTCCGCTGGGCCTGCCAGTTGATCCCGTAAACCTGGGTGGGGATCCACTGCGCCTGTTGGTAGCCCCACGACGGGTCGATGGCGATGCCGTCGGCCGGGGCTACGCCGCCATCGGCGCCGGCATCCAGCACCACCGTGAACTGTTGCCAGCTTGTCGTGAAGTGCAGATTCTGAGCGTAGCTGTTGTAGCACTTCGACGTGTTGCCACCGCCGCCGTTACAGACCTCGCCGCGCGGGTCGGTATCCGTATCGGGCAATTGCACCTTGACCTGCCAGCCAGCCCGTCGTCGAGTCTGGCGTGGTCGTCTTCCCCCAGAATGTGAAGGCCTTATAACGGCTGATGTCGAAGGGGATGGTGGTTCTGGGAATGGGCGGTCCGGCATCGCCCGCGTCGGCGGCCGGCGCGGCGGCGGGAACCCCCGCGTCGTCGGGCTGCTGAGCGAACTCGAAGCCGACGCCGCACGTGTCGTAGAGGCCGTTGAGCACACAACTCTGACGGGCCGCGTGTGCGCTCGTCTTGCCGCACAACGTGGTCGTCGGCGTCGGAAGCGCGCTGAAAGCGAACGACATGTACGGCGGGTTCGACATGTCGATTCCCGCGTCGGGGAAGTAGTTCGCGCCGCTGTTGTACCAGTAGCCCGGCGTCAGGGGCGAGGTGATGCCCGTGGTGAGCTCGATGGGCCCGTGGTTCGTGGTCTCCATGTCATCGATCAGGACGTAGCTGGAGCTCGCGCCACTGGTGTTGCAGCCTGCGTCGGGCAGCATCGTCGAGCCCCCGCTGCCGGTGCTGCTGCCACCGGCACCGCCACCCTTGCCAGTCGAACCACCCGACTGGCTCCCCCCCTTGCTACCCGACTCTCCCGGGCTGCTTGAGCAGGCTGCCAATCCCATGAGGAGGACCAACCCGAAGATCGAACAACCCGAGCAAAGAAGCTGCTTACGCATCGCTACACCCCTATTCCGCTGCAAAAGCGAGCCTATCAAGAAGTCCGGCCGGGCGACAATCGTCGGAGGCTACCCGTCCTCCCCGGCGGCCCGTGGCGCCAGGGAGGACGGCTCTTCGTTACTGAATGGTGATGTTGTAGTCGGTCGTCTTCCAAGTATCCGCGCTGTAGACCTCGAAGCCGGCCTGAACGCCTAGGAGGTAGACCTTCGTGGCGTCCTTATTCAGCCCGGCATAGCCATTCGTGACAGCGTCCTTGAGGTATTGCAACAAGTCGAGATTCGTCACGCTATTCGACGATGCCGAATCTGGCACATAGCTGACCACCTGTTGCCCCGTTGAATTCGCCTGCATATCGTGCGCGTAGCGGGCGACCCCGTCCGACCCGGTGACAGCGGTAGCAGCCTTCCTGGTGCCAAGGGGCGACTTGCCGCCGTTGTTGAGCCAGACCATCAATTCGACGGCCGGAGCCGTGGTCGGCGCCTTGCTCGTGCCAAGCCAGATATCGTAGACCGAATCTCCGCTACTTCCCGGAGTGAAGGACCAGCTGCTCTATCACGGTCTGTGGTGCGCCGATGGTCTTGTCCGCCTGATAGGGGCCGTAGAGCTGGATACCGCCCGAGCCGGGCCCCCAGCCGCTGATGACGGCGGGGTAGGAGGCGGGACTGTTGCCCGAGGCGCCTTGCTTTGCCTTGTAAGTGAATCCAACACCGCCGCTCGTCGCCATGACCTGCATCGACATCGGGAGAAAGCCCGTTGTTCATGTCGAATGGGGCACTTTGAACGGTATAGCCGTTGATGCCGTTCACGGCTTGAGGCAAGCTGTTCGACCACGCGGGTCCGTACGAGCCCGTGGGCACAACGGGACTTGGCGCTGCCATCAGTGGCACGACCTTCGTGATGCAGATGTCGTAGGCACGGGACTGTTGTCCTTGGGGATCGTTAGCTTTACGTCGGTCAGCACCGTGGGATCGACAGCCGGGGAGTATCGCGTCAGCGCGTTATTCGCGAGCACCGAATCCGTGAAGAGGGCGTTATAGGTTACCGAGCTGCCCGCGACGCCGGGGACCGTCACGCCGGGGGCGTCCCCGGCACCTTGCTGGCCCGTAGGGATCACGTTCTTCGTTGTCGGGTACTCGATATAAACGACCCCAGCCGCCGCTGCCCTTTCCGCTGGACCCGGACGCCAGCGTAATCGCGAAGCCGACGATTTGGCTCGCGTTCCACGAGCCGGGCGTATCGCCGCCACCGGGCGGTCCCGAGTTGACCTTGAAGCCGAGGAGGGCTGTGCCGCCTGAGTCGATCGTCCCGTTCAAGCACATTCCGCTCGACGACGCGGTCCACGGGATGGCGCCCGTCTTGTTGCAGGCGTTGCTCGTATCGGAGCTGTAGCAATACCAGGCTCCCTTGATGCCCCACTGGTTGCCGCAGATGTAGCCCGACGCATCCTCGTTGATCGTGCTCGTGCTGGTATTCGCGCAGCCGCTGCTGCCGCCGGCCGAGCCGCCGGTGCCGGTCGTACCGCCCGTGTGGGTGCCGCCGGTGCCGGTCGTGCCGCCCGTGTTCCCGGTCGTGCCGCCGGTGTTGCCAGTCGTGCCGCCGGTGTTCCCGGTCGTGCCGCCGGTGTTCCCGGTCGTGCCCCCGGTGTTTCCCGTCGTGCCGCCG
Organism: uncultured Pseudomonadota bacterium; assembly: GCA_963819375.1. Taxonomy (GTDB): domain Bacteria; phylum Myxococcota_A; class Polyangia; order Fen-1088; family Fen-1088; genus JADGRB01. The sequence goes on from CAWFVU010000007.1 coordinate 835,890, forward strand.
GTGTTTCCCGTCGTGCCGCCGGTGTGGCTTCCGCCCGTGCCGCCCGTGGAGACGTTACCGCCGGTGCCGCCGCCGGTCGTGCCGCCCGTGTTGCCGGTCGTGCCGCCGGTGTTTCCGGTCGTGCCGCCGGTGTGGGTGCCGCCGGTGCCGCCGCCCGTGGTGCCACCCGTGTTGCCGGTGGTGGTGGACGGGCTGGCGCAGGCGAGAAGGCCAACGGCCGAAAGGACGGCCAGGGAGGGGAATCGCGGGCCGGAACCGAGATAAGCTTGCCGAGTCATGCGGCTACTCCTTTGCTGCGGGGGGAGGTAGGGGGATGAACGCAGTTCGGGCCTTATACCCCAAGGGCCCGGCTCCGGAAAAGGAAAGTCGCCTGGGCGGATCGTGAGCCCTCGTGCGGAAGGTCCTTGGCATCGCGACGCCCCGCGCGGTAGTCCATTGTCCTGTCTTCGATGGGTTCCCTTCCCGCCGCCCTGATCCTGACCCTCGTACATGCACAGGTCGTCGCGCCGTCGGTGCCGTCAACTGTTGACGCTGGGGTCGATGCGGCGCCCGCCCAGGCGGCGTCCCCACCGGCGGCTCCCGCCCCGACCACGGCGCCGGAGGGCGCCGAATCGGCAGTAAAACCGCCCGTTTTGACGCACTTCGTCCCGGCCGTCTATCCCCCCGACGCCGACGCGGCGGGGATCGCCGGATCGGTCACGTTCTCGATCGTGATCGACGAGAAGGGGGCGGTCGGCGCGGTCAGGGTGATCGATCCCGGGCCGCATCCGGGGTTCGCGCCAGCCGCCGAGGCGGCGGTCAAGCAGTTCCAGTTCTCCCCGGCGGTGATCGGCGGAAAACCGACCGCCGTGGAGATTGAATATCGCTACGATTTCGTGCTCAAACGCGCGCCGCCGCCCCCCCCGCCGCCGCAGGAGAAGCAGGTCTCGCTCATCGGCCGCGTTATCGAGCGCGGCACCCGCTCGCCGGTGGAGGCCGCCAGCGTGGAGGCGGCTGACGCGACGGCGGAGACCGACGCCGACGGCCGGTTCGCGCTGCGCGGCCTGCCGGTCGGGCCGGTGAAGGTGCGCATCGTCTCGTCCGCCCACCACAACCTGGTCATCGACGAGATCATCGAGCCGGGCAAGGTGAAGGAGGTGGAGTACCGGATGAATCGGAAGCGCTACGGCGCGTTCGAGTCGGTGGTGCGCGGAGCGCGCGAACGCAAGGAGGTCGCCGTCCACGAGGTCAGCGTCCAGGAGCTGACCACCGTCCCCGGGACGCAGGGGGACGTGTTGAAGGTGATTCAGGACTTCCCGGGCGTGGCGCGCGCGCCCTTCGGCCTGGGCCTGCTCATCGTGCGCGGCTCGAACCCGCAGGACACCGTCGTCTACATGGACGGCGTCCAGATCCCGCTCCTCTTTCACTTCCTGGCGCTCACCGCCGTCGTCAACTCCGACGTCATCTCGGGCCTCGATTTCTTTCCCGGAAACTTCTCCCCCTATTACGGCAACGCGATGGGCGGCGCGGTGGAGATCCACACGCGCGACCCCAAGCACGAGTGGCACGGCGCCGGCCACGTCGATCTCTACGACGGCGCGGCGATGGTCGAGGGGCCGGTGGGCAGCGGCAGCTTCTTCGCCTCGGTGCGCCGCAGCTGGGTCGACGAGGTGCTGAAGGCGGTCGTGCCGAGCGGCCTCACCGTGGCGCCCGTCTTCTACGACTACCAGGTCAAGTACGTGCACGCGCTCTGGGGCGGGCAGGGCTCGCTCTTCGCCTTCGGCTCGAGCGACGCGCTCGACGTCCTCGACAGCAACACCGCGCGCCCGATCTCCTTCGCCAGCACGATCCAGTTCCAGCGCCTGGCCGCCCGCTGGCAGCGCGGCTTTTCGCACGGCTGGCGCAACGACGCCGTCCTGTCCTTCGGCTACGACGACACCGGCGCCGAGGCGGTGAACGCGATCAAGATCGACGCCACCACCTGGTTGGCCAACCTGCGCGACACGCTCAGCTATCACCCCTCGGAGCGTCTCAGCCTGCAGATGGGGATCGACTCGTCGCTGCGCTACTACTCGTACAACGTCACGCTCCCGTTGTTTGGACAGCCGGGCGCCGCTTTCGGCATGGGCGGCCTCGCCGCCAACCCGCCTCAGAACGTGAAGGCCAACGGCCCTTGGGCGCAGCCGGGGCTGTTCGCCTTTGCTGACGTTGCGCTCAGCTCGCGCCTGCGCGTGCAGCCCGGCCTCCGCATCGACGGCAACTCGCGCATCGAGAGCGGCCACGCCTGGTGGTTCGATCCCCGCCTGTCGGCGTTCTTCACGGTGGGACCCAAGACCGTCCTCAAGGCCTCGGTCGGTCTCTACTCCCAGGCGCCGCAGCCTCAGCAGTTCACGGCGACCTTCGGGAACCCGAATCTCACCTACCAGCGGTCGTTCCAGTACAGCGTGGGCGTCGATCAGAAGCTCCCCTTCGACGTCGACCTCGGGCTGACCCTCTATGACAAGTACATGGACCAGCTGGTGACGGAGACGGACTTGACGACCTCGACCGGCGCACCCCTGAATCTGACCAACGCCGGCAAGGGCCGCTCCTACGGCCTGGAGGTCCTGCTGCGCCGGCAGCTCATGCGCGGCTTCTACGGCTGGGTCGCCTACACGCTGTCGAAGAGCACCCGGCTCGACGACCCGTCGCTGGGCAATGACGGCTACCACCTCTACGACTTCGACCAGACCCACATCCTGACCGTGATCGCGTCGTATCAGACCGAGCACAACTGGACCATCGGAACGCGGCTGCGCTACACGAGCGGCGATCCCTACACGCCGTTCGTGAACGGGATCTTCAACGCCAACAACGCCAGCTACGAGTGCATCGCCGGGACCCCGGACACGGCGCGGGCGCCGGGGTTCTTCCAGGCGGACCTCCGGATCGACCGCCGGTTCGTCTACAACAACTGGAGCTTCACGCCGTACCTCGACATCCAAAACGTCACCAACCGCGCCAACCCCGAGGCGCTGTTCCCGAACTACAATTGCCAGGGGTATTCGACTTTGACGGGGCTGCCCATCTTCCCAACCCTCGGCCTGCGAGCGGAATTTTGAAGCGCCCCACGCCATCCCTCGCGTCGCTCCTCGGCCCGCTCGTCGCGCTCGGCCTGGCGTCGTGCGTCTCCGGGTTCGATCGCAATGACCAGCAGGTGACGGGCCTGCGCATCCTGGGCGCGGCCGCCCACATCGACAACGGCGACGGCGTCGACTGGGCGGACGCCGAGGTGGGCGACACGGTGACGCTGAGCGCGCTCGTCGGGAACCCGACGGCGATCCCGAACGTGACGGTGACCTGGGTGACCTGCCTGCCGTCGCTGATGAACACGGTCACCCCCTGCACCGACATGACGGTGCTGCGCCAGCCGGCCGACCTCATCCCCATGGCCGACATCCCGAACAGCGGCGTCCTCAAGCTCGGCGTCGGAGACACGATCAAGTACACCGTCCCCCCGGAGGTCGGGTACCTGCTCGACCAGCTGATCACCCGGGCCGACCAGAACCTGAACGCCCAGTGCGCGCTCTTCATCGAGGCGCCGATGATCATCATCGCCCAGGGGGGCGGCTCGACGGTCACCGCGGTCAAGAACCTGCGCCTGTCGCCCTGGAGCCAGATCGGCCCCACCGACAAGTCCAACCCGGCGCTGCAGGGCTACGTCCGCAACGCCAACCCCAGCATCACGGCGCTGAACATCCCCAACGACAAGAGCGCCTGCGTCGGGCAGACGCTGGTGGCGAGCTGCCAGACCGACGCCGACTGCGGCGGGGCCACCTGCTCGATCGATCACTGGTGTCCGCCCCTGGCGTTTCCGGCCGGCAACCAGACGATCTGCGGCCAGATCCCCGACGCCGACATCCAGACCTATTACTATTGTGGCCTCGACGGGATCGATGGCAGCGAGATGGAGTATCCGACCATCACCTGGTACGCGACCGGCGGAGGGCAAGCCGACATCTCCAACTCCAACACCGCGGGCACCCCCGATCTGGCCAGCCGCACCTTCGAGCTCTACACCCGCCCGCCGGGGCCGTTCACGCTCTACGGCGTCGTGCGCGACGGACGGGACGGGGAGAACTGGATCGCGCAAGCTTTCCAGTGACCCGAAATGACCCGCAGTGATCCGCCCGAAGGAACAGAGATCGGTAAGAACACGAGAAAGGAACGAACCGAATGATCGTCCAGAAGCTGCTCGCCATCGTGAACCAGGGTGCAGCCTGGGTCCTCTGGCTGCTCATTGCCCTGTCGGTGATCTCGGTCGGCATCATGATCGAGCGCGCCACGTTCTATCTGGCCCGGAAGCTGCCGGGCCGTGAGGCGCTGGCCGGCTGGCTGCTCCACGGCGACCTCGCCAAGGCGCGCGCGGCCGTCGACGGGCGCGACGGCATCGAGGCGGAGGTGGTGAGCGCCGCGCTGGGACAGGCCGACAATGGCGCCGACAGCGTCGCCAAGGTCGTCGACGCCGCGATCAAGAAGTCGCGGCTCGAGTACGAATCGCGGCTGGCCTTTCTGGCCACGCTGGGGAACAACGCGCCGTTCATCGGCCTCTTCGGCACGGTGCTGGGGATCATCCGCGCCTTCGGCGATCTGGCCAAGAACCCCAGCGCCACGGGCGCGAGCTCGGTCATGTCCGGGATCTCGGAGGCGCTGATCGCCACCGCGGTGGGCCTCCTGGTCGCGCTGCCGGCGGTGGTCGCCTACAACGTCTTCCAGCGCGCGCTCCGACGGGCCTCCCAGCGCGCCGCCTACTACGGCGATCTGCTGGAGGCGCGCCTGCGCGGCACCGGCGCCGCCAAGAGCGAGGCGGCGTAGATGGCCTCCGTCTCCGACGGCGATCAGGACGGTGACGAAGGCGGGATGATCTCCGGCATCAACGTCACCCCGCTGGTCGACATCACGCTGGTGCTGCTGATCATCTTCATGGTGACGGCGACCTACATCGTCCGGCAGTCGATCCACATCGATCTGCCGCGCGCGGCGAACGCGGGCGAGTCGACCGGCACCACGCTGGCGGTGATGCTGACCAAGGAGGGCGACATCTACCTCGACGGCAGGAAGCGCGACGAGGCGGGCCTGCGCGACGCCGCCCGCGCCGCCGTGGCCAAGGATCAGGACACGCGCGTGATCATCAGCGCCGACAAGATGGCGATGCACGGCTCGGTGGTCCACCTCCTCGACCTCATCAAGGGCGAGGGGATCTCGAAGTTCGCGATCAACATCGAAAAGGAGCAATGAGGCGGCTCAATCCGACGGCGGCCTACGCGCTCTCGGCAGCCGCGCACCTCGGCGTCTTCGGCTGGGCCTGGTCGCTGCCGGCGCACCCGCACCACAGCGAGAAGCTCGACGTCGAGATCGTCGAGACCGTGAAGCCGGTGCAGCCGAAGGCGCCGCCGCCCCCCGAGCCGCCCAAGGCGCCGGAGCCGCTCAAGCTGCGCCCGGCGCGTCGGGTCGCGCTCAACAGGCCGCCGCCGCCGACGAACGCGCCGCCGCCGGAGACGCCGCCACCCGAGACACCGCCGCCGACGAACGCGCCCGCGGCGACGCCGGGACCGGTGCACCTCGGCATCTCGATGTCGTCGACCAGCACGAGCGGCGGGTTCTCCGCGCCCGTCGGCAACAGCCTGGCCGGAAAGCCGGGCGCGCGCGCGGCCGCGCCGGCCGCCGACGACGTCGGCCCGGTCGCGCACGCGGCGGCCCTGACCGTGCAGCCCGAGCCGATCGACGTCGAGATCCCCAAGAACGAATACCCGAAGGAGGCGCTCGACGCGGGGTTCGAGGGGAGCGTCACGCTCAAGATCGTCATCGACGCCAACGGACGCATTCGCAGCGCCAAGTTCCTCAAGGACCCCGGCTATGGGCTGGGCGCGGCGGCGGTGAAGAGCGCGCTGCGCCACTTCCGCTTCAAGCCGGCCGAGGTGAACGGCAAGGTGACCGCCACGGAGTGGACGTTCACCGTCACCTACGAAGTCCCGTAGCTCAGATTCGCTTGCCGCGCAGCCGGAGCGCGTTGCCCACCACGGAGACCGAGGAGAGCGCCATCGCGGCCGCCGCGATCTCGGGGGTGAGCTGCAGTCGAAAGAGCGGATAGAGGACCCCGGCCGCGATCGGGACGCCGAGCGCGTTGTAGAGAAAGGCGAAGGCGAGGTTCTGCTTGATGTTGGCGATCGTCAGCCGTGACAGGCGGCGCGCGCGCAGGATGCCGCCGAGATCGCCCTTCAGCAGCGTGACGCCGGCGCTCTCCATCGCGACGTCGGTGCCGGTCCCCATCGCGATGCCGACCTGGGCGCGGGCCAGCGCCGGCGCGTCGTTGATACCGTCGCCGGCCATCGCCACGATTCGCCCCTCCGCCTGCAGCTTCTCGACGACGGCCGCCTTCTCGGCCGGCAGCACCTCCGCCACGACTTCGCCGATCCCCACCGCGCGCCCGACCGCCTCCGCAGTCACGCGGCCGTCGCCGGTGAGCATCACCGTGCGCAGCCCGTCGGCATGAAGCGCCGCGATCACCTCCGCCGCTCCCGCCTTGATCGGGTCGGCCAGCCCCAGCGTGCCCGCCAGCCGCCCGTCGACGACGACGAACGCGACCGTCTGACCGGCGGCGCGCAGCTCGTCGGCGCGCGCCGCCGCGGCGCCGCCGTCGACGCCCAGCTCGGCGAGGAGGCGCGCGTTCCCCAGCGCGACCGCCCGCCCTTCCACCCGCCCGCGGACACCCCGGCCCGCCAGCGTCTGGACGTCGGTCGCTTCGCCCGGCGCGATGCCACGACCGGCGGCGCCGCGAACGATCGCCGCCGCCAGCGGGTGCTCGCTGGCGCGCTCGAGCGAGGCCGCCAGCCGCAGCAGCGTCGCCTCGCGGTCGGCGCCCGGCACGACGACGGCGACGGAGATCAGCTCCGGCTTGCCCTCGGTCAGTGTCCCGGTCTTGTCGATCACGATGGTGTCGACCTCGTGCAGGACCTCCAGCGCCTCGGCGCTCTTGAACAGCACCCCGGCCGTCGCGGCCTTGCCGGTCGCCACCAGGATCGACATCGGCGTCGCCAGGCCGAGCGCGCACGGGCAGGCGATGATCAGCACCGAGACCGCGGCCAGCAGCGCGTGCGGGAGCCGCGGGGCCGGGCCGACCAGCGCCCAGGCAAAGAAGGCGACCACGGCCGCGCCGACGACGACCGGCACGAACACGCCCGAGACCACGTCGGCCATCCGCTGGATCGGCGCGCGGCTCCGCTGCGCCTCACCGACCAACCGGACGATCTGGGCGAGCAGCGTCTCGCCCCCCACCCGTTCGGCGCGCATCACCAGCGCGCCCGTGCCGTTCAGGGCGGCGCCCACCAGGCGGTCTCCCGGCGCTTTGGCCACCGGGATCGGCTCGCCCGTGAGCATCGACTCGTCGACGGCGCTCTCCCCTTCCAGCACGCGACCGTCGACCGGAATCTTCTCACCGGCGCGCACCCGCAGGCGATCGCCGACAGCCACCTCGCCGAGCGGAACCTCCTCGTCGCCGCCGTCGGGGCGGATCCGGAGCGCGCGCTTGGGCGAAAGGTCGAGCAGCGCGCGGATCGCCGCACCCGTCCGGTGGCGCGCGCCGAGCTCGAGCACCTGGCCGAGCAGCACCAGGGTGACGATCGTCGCCGCGGCCTCGAAGTAGACGGGCGCGGCCGCCTTGCTGTCGCGCAGGAGCGGCTGGATCAGCTCGGGGAACGCCAGCATCGTCAGGCTGTAGCCGTACGAGACCGCCACGCCGAGCCCGATCAGCGTGAACATGTTCCAGCGCCGGTTTCCGAGCGAAGCGAGCGCGCGCGCGAAGAAGACCTCGCCGCCCCACAGGACGACGATCCCCGCGAGGATGGCCTCCACCCACGGCACCCAGGGCCCTTCCACCATCGCCATCGCCAGCGCCACCACCGGCAGCGTGAGCGCCGCGCTCACCCAGAACCGCCGCCTCATGTCGGCGAGCTCCGGGTTGACGTCCCCCGCCCCCGACGGCGCCAGCGGCTCCAGCGCCATGCCACAGAGCGGGCAGTCGCCCGGACGATCGCGCCGGACCTCCGGGTGCATCGGGCAGGTCCAGCCGCGCTCCGCGCTCACCGGGGCGGTGTCGTGCGCCGGCCGTGGCGCGCCTCGGCCGGGGTCGACGTCGACGTCTGGGTAGGCGCGGGGCTCCGCCTCGAACTTCACGCGGCAGCCGGCGCAGCAGAAGAAGTAGGTTCTCCCGTCGACGGTGGCCCGCTCCGGCGCCGTCGCCGAGACCGACATGCCGCAGACGGGATCCCGTTCGGTCTTTGCCGCGACCACGGACAGTCGACGGTGTGCGGGGCCAGTGGGTCCGGGTGCGCCAGGCTGCAAGGGTCGGCTCTTCTCGAACAACGATAGATAGCACGCCCCCACGAAAAAACGCCCCTCCCGCCGGCGGCGGGAAGGGCGTATCGCGCTGTCTTCTGACGTTGGCGCCGGAGCGCCGGTCGTCAGTACTCGAAGCCGATCTGGCCGCCGACACCCCAGTTGTTGAGGTTTCCGCCGATCGTCTCGGTGAGGTTGTTGTAATACGTCTGCGTGTACGTGAACCGCGCGTCGGCCATGAAGCCCTTGTAGGCGAGCTCGAGCCCGCCGCCATACGGCAGCGTGAGCACGTTGTCCGACGAGATCACGTCCGACAGCTGGACGTTGTTGTTGGTGACGGTGTAGTGCGACCAGCCGACGCCCACGAACCCGAACGGCTCGATCAACGACGCCCCGCGCGCGATCGGGATGTTGATGCGCAGGTTCCCCGACACGCCGTTCGAGATCAGCCGTGAGTCGTTGCTGAGCCCGAGCCCGGTGATGCTGCGGGCGTCACCGACGTAGGCAGCCTCCATCCCGACGTACTCGCGCGTGCCGGCCACGATGCGGGCCGTCCAGTACCCACCGTCGCCGGTGACGTTCTGGAGGCGGCCATTGGTGTAGTCGTTGAAGCCGCCGCCGACCAGGAGGCCGACGCCGACGTGCGAGTAGACATTCGCGCCTGGGTAGGCGCCTTCCGGCGCACCTGGCACCGGTGGCAGCGGTGCCACCGGAACGTCCTCGACAACCTGGCCGTTCGGCGGCGGCGGGATCGCCATGTTCGTCGCCCCCGCGGGCGGCGTCGGCGCGGCCGGGGTGCCCGGCGGCGGCAGCGCAGGATTGGTCTCCTCCGGCGTCGTCGCCGGCGGCGTGATCGTCGCAGCCGGCGTGTCGGTGGCGCTCGGCGTCGCCGGCGCAGCCGACGTGTCGGTGGCGCTCGGTGTCGCCGCTGTGTCGGTGGCGCTCGGCGCCGCCGGCGGTGTGGTCGCGGGCGCTACGCCCGGAGTCCCTGGATCATATGTCGCCGGCGGCGGCGTCTGCGCCTCGGCGCCGCTCGGCATCGTCTGCGCCCCGCCCATTTCGGGACTCGGACTCGGATCCGCCTTGGCCGCCGAGATGGCGAGAGCCAGGACACCTGGCACAACGAACAAAGAAAGCAGCTTCATCGTCCCCTCCTCCCCTGTCTCCTACTTGGTCCCACCCGTTTCTCTGTCCTAGATATGTCCATCGTCGCGCCGTCGACAAGGACGGGCCTCGGGGGCCGGATTACGGCTCAACCGCAAACGAATCGCTCCTTTTCGTTGGTTGAGCTTTTGATTTTTCGCTACGCGCGCTTGCGAGCCCGTTAGGATTGCGCCCTTCCCGTGGCCCGAAGTTTGAGCCCCGCCCCCCTCGTTCCCCTCGCGCGCGTCGCCGCGATCGTCGTGGCCGTCGTCTCTGCGCTCGGTTGCGCGCAAGATCCCGCTGCCAGCGGCCCGGCGGTCGCGTTCGATCCCTGCACGCCGGTGACCCTGGTCGCCGACGCCACCGCGACCGCGGTCCAGCTTCAAGGAGTGGCCGCCGGCGCCGCGCTCTGGAACGCCAGCGCGGCGAGCGAGCTGCTGTCAGGCGGCTCCGCAGGGGGAGGCGCCGCCCCCCCGTTGCCGGTTCACTTTCAGGTCGCGGGCGCGCCCTTCCACGGCCTTTATGACGCCCCTTCCGGGCAGATCTATATCAATGACGATCTCACCGGTGATGAGCTGGCCATCACCATCGCCCACGAGATCGGCCATTCGTTCGGGCTCGTCCACATTCCAATCGATGTGCGGCCCTCGCTGATGAACCCGGCCAACCTCACCGTGCAGCCCACGGCCGCGGACGTCACCACGCTCGCGGGCCTCTGGGGACGGTGCGGCTCACTTGACGCGGGGGGCACCGAGTGAGAGCGTAGTTCCGGAAAAGGGACAGGGCCGCCCCCATGAAACACCCCGCCCGTCGCTCCGGAAGTCCTGATATTAGCTTTGCGCTCGTGGCGCTGGCGCTGGCCGTCGTCTGCCGAAGCGCGACCGCCCAGGTCATCGAGCCGAACGGCACTCCCGTTCCGGCCACGACCACCATGGACGCTCAAACGCTCCAGGCGTACTTCACCTCGATCAACGAGAACATCAACGCCGTCGCCAAGGCGTCGATCACGCCGGCGACTTTCATGCCGCTCTGCAACTTCCAGGCGACGCTCGTGCTCAGCGAGTCGAGCGCCGCAGGTGGCCTCGGCTGGTACAACGTGCCCGACGCCGACGACCGATCCGAATCACACGCAGACGCCGACCGTCTACCCGATCGGCACGTTTCCGATGACGGTCGGCACCGCCGTCGCCAGCTCCGACATCCGCAGCAGCGCCAACTACGCCGGCGGCCTCGTCGGCTTCGCGCTGATGAAGAACCTCGGCAACGGCCCGGTCCCCGTCTACTACTCCGAGGACACGCGGAACGCCGACTGCACCGGCTGCACAGGAGCAGGCATGACGCCCGGCTACTGGAAGATGATGCTCTCGTACCAGTCGACGTTGACGTCGAACGAGTACTACATGGCCTGGGAGGACTGGGAGGGGGCCAACACGACGACCTGGTTTGGGAACGACGGCGACTTCAACGACAAGGTCTTCGCCATCAGCGGCGTCACCTGCAACGGCGGCGGCGTCCCCTGCGAGACCGGTCTGCTCGGCGTCTGCGCCAACGGCGTCACCCAGTGCGTGGTCAGCGGCCCGCCGACCTGCAACGCGACGATCAAGCCCAGCGCCGAGAAGTGCGACAACCTCGACAACGACTGCAACGGCATGGTCGACGACGGCGATGGGCTTTGCCCCACCGGCCAGGTCTGCGTGCAAGGGAAGTGCACTGGCCCCTGCAGTGACAGCGAGTTCCCGTGTGGGCCGCCGCTCATGTGCGTGAACGGCCTCTGCGTCGATCCCTCTTGCATCGGCGTCCCCTGCAAGCCCGGACAGGTCTGCCAGTCCGGCACCTGCGTCGGCGGCTGCGACGGCGTCAGGTGTCCCGCCAACCAGCAGTGCCAGCTGGGCGTCTGCGTCGACCCCTGCGCCGGCATCACCTGCAAGGGAGCGGTCTGCGTCCAGGGCGTCTGCGTCCAGAGCTGCATGTGCCAGCCCTGCGGCGCCGGCCAGGTCTGCACCCCGAGCGGCGCCTGCGTCGACAGCGGCTGCGACGCGATCACCTGCGACACGGGACAGGTCTGCAGCGGCGGAGCTTGCGTCGACGGCTGCGCCGGCGCCGTCTGCCCCGGCGGCGCCGCCTGCCACAACGGCCAGTGCGACCCGCCGCTGCCGCCCGGGACGACGGGAAGCGGCGGAACGACCGGAACCGGCGGCATCATCGGAACGACCGGTGCCGGCGGCCTCGTCGGAACCACCGGAACGGGCGGCAAGGGCACCGGTGGCAGCGGCACCGCCGGAGCTGGCGGCAGCACCGTGGGCGCGGGCGGCACCCCGGCCATCTCGGGAAACGGCGGCACCGGGCCACACCAGGAGGGCGGCGTCGTCAGCTGCTCCTGCGACTCCGCCGGGCCGGGGCGCGGTGGACCGATCGTGGGGTTGGCGCTGCTGGCCCTCGCCCTCGGTGCGACCGTGCGCCGCCGCCGCGCGCGCCGCTAGCGCCCCCCGCCTTTTGCCAAAGGGCAGGGGCGGCGGCTACCATCGACGTCGTGGCCGATCCGCCGCTCCGCAAGATCCTGGCGCTGCTCGAGAGCGCGGCGCACGAGCGGCAGATCGCTGCGGCGATCGTCCTGGGCGAGCTCGGCGCGCGCGACGCGGCGGTGCTCGACGCGCTCGGGGCCGCGGTGGCGCGCGGGATCCCTCCGGTGCAGCGCCACGCGCTGGACGCGCTCGGACGCCTGGCCGCCGGGACCGGCGTGCGGCGGGCGATGCCCGCCGTGCTGACCGGGCTCGCCGCGCGCGACGAGGCCGTGCGGCGCGCGGCCCTCGACGCCGCGATCGCCATGGGCGAAGAGAGCATCGGCGCGGTGCGGGCGCGGCTGACGGCGGCGACCGATCCGCTGGAGCGGCGCGCGCTGGAAGAGGTGCTCGGACGCGTGGGGGGCAAGGACGCGTTCAAGGCGCTGCTGGCCTCGCTCGACACGCCCGACGTCGAGGCGGCGCGCGCGGCGGCGCTGGCGGTGCGGCAGCGCGTGAAGGAGGCGAGCGCCCGCGAGAAGGCCGCTTACCTCGCGGAGGTCACCAAGCTGCTGAAGGCGCGCGCCACCGCCTCGCGCAAGGGGGGCTCGCTCGGGCTCGTGAGCGGCGGCCTGAAGATTCTGGGGTATCTCGAGGATCCGGCGGCCGTGCCGACGGTGCTGGCGTTCGCCCGCGATGGAAAGCAGCCGCCCGCGGTGCGGGAGGAGGCGATCGTCGCGCTGCGCTTCATGGCCCGGGGCCGGGCGACGCCGGTGGCCACGGCGCTCGCGGACCTCGCCGAGCGCGCGACGCCGGAGCTGGCGCGCGCCGCGCTCTTCTCGCTCGCCAGCCTCGAGCTGCCGCCCGCGATCGCGCCCAGGCTGCAAAAGATCGCGCTCGGCCGCGAGCCGGAGCGGGCGCTTCTGGCGATCGAGCGCCTGGCGCAGATCGCCGGCCCCGCGGGCGGCAACGGCCTCGGCGCCGTGCTGTCGTCGACCTCCGATCGCGGGCGGGCCGAGGCAGCCGCCGCGGCGCTCGGCGCGCGCTCCGACGGTGCGCTGGCGCTCGGCCGCGCGCTGGCCGCCACCGAATCCGACCGCGACGACGATGGGCGGGGCGCTCTGCTGGCGCGCCTGTTGCGGCCGCAGGCGCGCGCGTTGCTGGAAAAAGGGGCCGGCGCCGCCGGGAAGAAGCTGGCGCGCGCGCTGGTGAGCCTGGCGGTGGCGCGGGTCGGACGGGGCGGCGCGACTGCAGACGCGCTGGTGCCGCTGGCCCGCGAGCTCGATCGCGCGTCGACCGCCGCCGGCCTGCGCGCGGAGGCGGCGAAGCAGCACAGGCGCAAGAACGCCGACGGGGCGCTGGCCATCCTGCGCCTCATCGGACAGTCGGCCGACGCGACCGCCGACGACGGCTACGCGCTCGCCTCCGCCGAGCTCGCCGCCGGCCGGCGCGACGAGGCGCTGGTGATCTTCGCCCAGCTGCTGGAGCGCGGCTTCGATCTCGCGGCCGCCGTGCGCAAGGATCGCCAGCTCGAACCGGACCAGCGCTACCAGATCGGCTTCGCGCTCATCGAGCGCCGCAACGCCGCCGGCGAGGAGATCCTGTCGGAGCTCGCCGCCTCGGGCCGCAGCAAGGTCGCCGCGATGGCGAAGGCAAAGCTCAAGTCGGCTGGTTATTCGTAACGTCGGAAACTAATTTTTCCCTGTCGGGTGACATCCGGCACGGTCAATCAAGATTCGATCGCAAGCGCCGATTGGATCGGCGCAGAATTCATCGTCCGGTCGTGCGTTAGGGGGGTGCTACCGGGAGATCAACCACAGGGAGGAGACCGATGACCGTCGACCACTCAAGCTACAAGCTCGGAAAGAAGCCGGCGCACCACGATCCGCGCACGCTGCAGATGGCCAACTACCTCGAGCTGCCGGCGATCCCGCCGGCCCAGGACTGGACGGCGAAGGCGGCGTCCAGCTGGGGGATGATGTTGAACGACAAGCTGGGCGACTGCACCTGCGCGGCCGTCGGACACTTCATCCAGGCCTGGACGGCGAACGCCGGCCCGAAGGAGATCGTCCTTCCCGACCAGACGATCCTGAAGACCTACGAGGCCGTGACCGGCTACAACCCCAAAGATCCCAGCAGCGACCGCGGCGCCGTCGAGCTCGACGTGCTCCGCTACTGGCGCAAGACCGGCGTGGGCGGTTACAAGATCGACGCCTTCGTCGCGCTCGAGCCGAAGAACCACCTGCACGTTCAGGCGGCGGTCGATCTGTTCGGTGGTTCCTACATCGGCCTCGCGCTGCCGGTGTCGGCGCAGCAGCAGAAGGTCTGGTCGGTCCCGCCAGGCGGTCCGACTGGCACCGGCGCGCCGGGCTCGTGGGGCGGCCACGCCGTCGTCGTGGAGGCCTACGACGCCCACGGTCTCACCGTCATCACCTGGGGTCAGAAGAAGAAGATGACCTGGTCGTTCTGGGACGCCTACTGCGACGAGGCCTACGCCTGCCTCTCCGAGCTGTGGGCCGGCACGAAGCCTGCGCCGTCGGGGTTCAACCTGGCCGCGCTCAAATCCGACCTCAAACAGGTGGCCGGCTGAGCGTACGCCCGGTCAGCGACCGTCAGCGCGCCTGGGCGCACTGACCGCGCGCTTCAGCGCACCGTCAAATCGAAGGCCGCCGTCTCGACGCGGTCGTTCCGCTTGATCTGAACGAACAGCCGGTAGTCGCCGGCGCGCGGGAAGACGACCGGGAACTGGACGCGCGGCGCGAACGTCATCCCGAGGTGGTGGGCGTGGTCGATCAGGCCCGCCCCCTCGACCAGCGCCATCGCCGCCATCGGCACCGACCCGGTGGGGTGAACGTGCGCGAACACCGTGAAGTCGCGCGCCACGATCATCGCGTGGCCCGCCATCCCCATGTACGGCTGAAGGCCGGACGCCGGGCGGCCATCGGGCTCCTCGACCTCGAAGGCGAGCGAGACGGTCTGGCCGGCCCGGGGGGCGCGCGCGTCGAGCCAGCGCAGGCGGCCGCGGCCGTCGCCGAAGGTGAACGACGGCGCGTCGACGCTCGCCGCGCGCGGGATGCGCGCGGTCGCGTCGTCGGGATCGACGGGCGGGCCGGCGGTGGCGCCGGGCGCATCCGCCAGGTCGAGCGCGGCGGTCACCGTCTCGTCGAGGCCGGTCTGATGAACGATGTCCCCGAACAGCCGGTAGGCTCCTGCCGGCAACGGTGGCGTCGCTTGCGCGAACGTCGCCTCGCCCGTGCGCCGCGGATGCAGGTGGGCAATGGCGTCGAGCCCCGGGGCCCGCACCAAGAACAGATGCATCAGGTGCCCGTGATCGGGGATCAGATCGTCGGTGTGGCGCCAGCGCAACCAGCCGGGATCGGACAGCGTCAGGTCGAGCCTCCCGGAGGTCGGCTGCGCGACCGAGACCTGCATCGGCTTGTAAACGAGGCGCCGGTACAATCCCGCCTCGCCGTTCCACCAGCGCCGCCCGCCCACGAGCGCCAGCGCCAGGACCGCCGCGGTCACGGCCATCGCCGTCCGGCCGCGCGCGATGCGGCGGTCGTCGGGAGCGGCGCCCGGGACCAGATCCGACTCGCGCAGGCCGGCGCCCATGATGGCGATCGCTCCCGCCACCAGCAGCGCCATCAGCGCGAGCAGCAGGAGGGCCAGGAAGGCGGGCATCGGGCGCACCATGCGCGCCAGCGCCGGAATCGGCACTGCCATCACGCCGGCGCCGCGTGCGCCGTCGGCCGTCACGCGGATCTGCCAGGCGCCCGTCTGCATCAGCCAGATTGCGCTGTCGTAGACGCGCGGCTCGTCAGGCCTCGGGCGCGCCAGGTCGGCCACCGGCGGCGAGCTCGCCCCCGGTCCGCGCAGCGGCAACGGCACGACCGAGACCCGCGCCACGTCGTCGTCCGAGCGCGCGGATCTCGATCTGGGCGATCCCAGGGATCACCTCGGGCGGACGGATGGTCACCAGCAGGTGGTAGGGACCGGCCTGACCGTCTTGCACGGCGTCCGGGCTTCCCACGTGGGCCTCCACCGCGGGGGCCAGCGCCAGCAGCGCCGCCGCGGCGGCGATCGCGACCGCGCGCCTCATCGCCGCAGACGGGCCAGCCAGCGGCCCGCGGCGCGGCCGGCCGCGATCGACAGCGCCGTGCCGACGACCGCTGCGATCAGCCAACCGACGGTCGACAGGCCGGGCTCCGACAGGAAGAGGTAACGGCGATAGAAGGTGAACGGCGGCATCCAGAAGTCGAAGTAGCGCGCCCCCCAGAAGAAGTTGCGCGCGGGGGGCGACATCAGGAAGGTGGCGAACGGCCACTGGCAGGCCAG
This sequence comes from uncultured Pseudomonadota bacterium, assembly GCA_963819375.1. Lineage (GTDB taxonomy): Bacteria > Myxococcota_A > Polyangia > Fen-1088 > Fen-1088 > JADGRB01. The sequence goes on from CAWFVU010000007.1 coordinate 852,218, forward strand.
GAAGAGCGCGTTGAACAGCAGCGCGCCTCCCCCCACCGTCGCGATCCCGGGGCGCGCGCGTCGCCGCCAGAACCAGGCGTCGAGCGCCAGCGCGGCGGGCAGCAGGAGGAGCGGGAACTCGGGCGGGATCAGGTTGGTGACCGGCACCAGCACCGGTCCCAGCTTCGGCTGCGCCGGGACCAGCGGGAAGGTCCAGAGCAGCGCCAGCAAGAAGACCGAATAGACGCCGATCGACAGCGCCCCGGCCCAGCGCCGACGGGTCGCCCCCTGCACGGCCGAGAGCACCACCGGCACGCAGAGCCCGAGGATCAAATAGAACGAGCCGAGGTGCATGTAGGGGCGGACCGTCTTCTCCATGAACAGCGTCGTCAGCGCGACGACCATGTTCCCGCCCACGATCAGCACCAGCGCCTCCAGCAGCGGGCGGCGCGCGCCTTCGCTGCGGTTCATCGCGCTCGCCAGCATCACCAGCGCGCCGAGGTGCAAGGCCAGGAGGCCGATCGCCAGCACGATGTGCGGCGGGCTCAGGATCTTCACGTCGAGCCCGTAGCTGCGGTGCCACCAGTCGTCGAACGGCGCCGAGGCGAGCATGGTGACGCCGCCCCAGGCCGAGATGAAGGCGCCGAGCGGTCCCCGAAAACCGAGCACGCGCACGGCCGCCTGCTGAGCGTCACGCCGTCCGAACGTCGCCGGCATGATCTGGGCGAGGGCCGCCACGGCCGCCAGCACCGCCGCCGTGTAGATCGCCACGTGCGGCGGCGTCAGGAAGGCGTCGCGTCCGATCGACCGGTGCCAGGCGATGTCCCAGTGCACGCCGAAGGCCGCCGCCAGCGACGAGCCGAGCGCGCACCAGAGCGGCCACACGGCGGTCCGCTCGCCGGTCCCGGCACGCGACCCCGGCGCGTCGAAGTCCGCGACCGTCACCGCCATGGGCTCAGCATAGCGGACGGCCTGCGGCCATGCCCGCCCTGACCGATTTCGCGAGACCCGACGCGGCCGCATCTCCGTCGACGGGCCGGCGAACGTCGATATACTGCGGTCGGTGAACCGGTGAACCTCCGTCCCCAGGCGGTCCGGATGGTGCTTGCCCACGGTCTGCCCGTGGTGATCGAGGTCGTGGCCGAGAGCATGAGCCCCGCCATCGAGCTGGGGGCGAAGGTGAAGGTCGAGCCCGCGCCCGACGAGCTCCACCCGGGCGACATCGTGCTCGTGCTGACCGACGACGGACAAGATCTGCTGCTCCACCGGGTGGTCCACCTCTTCTCCAAGGGCGACAAGCGCTACGTCATTCACCAGGGAGACGCCCCGAAGTCGACCTTCGCCACCTGCCCGCGCGCGGCGGTCGTCGGCCGCGCCATCTCGTTCCCGCACACGCCGTCGCGCCCCTTGCCGACGCTGGAGCAGCTGGACGCGGCGTCGCTGGCGCGTTTTCAACGCCGGCGGCGGGTGGCGGCGCTCTACTCGGTCGGCCACCGGATGACGGAGTCGCTGCGGCTCGGCGATCGCGCGCTGACCCGCCGCCTCGCCCGCGTCTACCGCGCGATCGCCCGCAAGGTCGTCGGTTGAACGCCATGCGAAATGCCGCGCCGCGGCTCGGCCGACCGTCGCGGCTCATTCGTTCTTGCGACGCTGCGCGATCTCTGCTGGCTCGCGCGCGTGCGCTGGCCAAGAACCCCGAGGAGCCGGAGGACGCGCCGCGGGCCGGCAGCGACATCACCTTCCTCAATCACGACCCCGATCTCGCCTACTGGTTCGGCATCGAGGCCAACAGCATCGCCCAGTTCAACCCGCCGTTTCACTGCCCCTACTCGGGGACGAACAGCTTCGGCCCCGACGGCGAGGGCCGCGATCTCCGGGCTGCTACGGTCTTCACCGGTCACCGGGCGACCCGCACGACGGAGATCATCCTCGACGGTGAGATGGCGGTCGGCGGCGGGCTCTCGAACGCGCTCGGCATCGCCGGGTTCACCAACCTGGACGTCGTCCGCAACCCGTCGCTCCCCCACGACCCGTACGTGGCGCGCTTCCAGATCCACCAGCTCATCCCGCTCTCCGACGACTGGGAGGTCAACGAGGACCGCGGGCCGATCTCCTCGTTCGCCTACGTGCCGCGCCACCGGCTGGAGATCCGCGTCGGCAAGATGTCGACCGCCGATCTCTTCGACATCAACCCCGCCGGCTCCGACAGCCACATGCAGTTCATGAACTGGACGGTCGACAACAACGGCGCCTGGGACTACGCCGCCGACACGCGCGGCTACACCTACGGCGTCGTCATCGAGTACCAGGGGCCGCTTCGTCGAGGCGCGCTACGGCCTCATGCTGATGCCGACGGTGGCGAACGGCGAGACCTCGACTGGGACATCGGCAGAACCGCGGCGAGAACCTGGAGCTGGAGATCAAGTACAGCCGCCGGCCCGACTGGGCCGGAACCACGCGCCTGCTCGGCTATCTGAACCACGCCGCGATGGGGAGCTACGCCGACGGCCATCGCCGAGTCGGAGGCGACCGGGCTAGGTCCCCGACATCACCGCCTCACGCCAGAACGGCCGAACCAAGTACGGGTTCGGCATCAACGAGTACCAGGAGCTGGGGCCGCTGTTTCGCGCCTTCGGGCGCATCGGCTGGAACGACGGCAAGAACGAGAGCTTCGCCTACACCGAGGTCGACAACACCTTCGAGATCGGCGGCGACGTGCGCGGCATCCGCTGGCGGCGCCCCGACGATCGCGCTCGGCCTGGCGTTCGTCAGCAACGGCATCTCCGACCTGCACGCCGACTACCTGCGGCGCGGCGGCATCGGGTTTCTCCTCGGCGACGGTCCCGGCTGCAACCGGCAACGCGACGCCGCCGGTCTCTGCCCGCGGCCGACCGCGCGCGAGCTACCTCAGCTACGCGCGCGAGACGATCGTCGAGCAGTACTACAACTTCCACATCTGGCGCGGCGCCTTCGCGGCCGAGGACGTGCAGTTCGTCGCCAACCCCGGCTACAACAGCGACGCGCGGCCCCGTCTGGGTCATCTCGCTGCGCGGCCACCTCGAGTTTTGATCACACCGGGTGGAAGAGCCGGGCGACCGACGACGCCGATCGCGGCGCCGGCGAGGCCGATCAGGATGACGTCGCGGTTGATCGTGGCGGCGACCGCGCGGCTGGCGGCGACCTCGTCGTCGGGCGCCTTGGTCGCCGAGAAGTCCTCGTGCTCGAAGGTCCCTTCCTTCGCGCGCATGACGCAGGTGTTGCGGCGCGCCTGCAGGAACCCGACCGCCGACAGCGCCACCGGAATGAACAGCGCCAGCCCGCCGTACCAGGGGACGCGCAGGACCACCAGCACGACCAGCAGCGCGACCGAGACGACCAGCCACTGGTTGCCGAAGCGCATCCGCCGGCGGCGACCCGACGGAGAGATGTTGGCCTTGCAGGCGGGGGCGGCGTCGGACATCGCGGGCAATATAGCGCCGCGATCTGGAACGGCCAGGCGACGGCGCCGCTTGGTCTAGGATGCGCCGCGTGACCGTGAAACCGAAGGCCCTCCTGGCCTGGAGCAGTGGCAAGGACAGCGCCTGGTCGCTGCACGTCCTGCGCGAGCAGGCCGAGGTCGAGGTCGTCGGGCTGCTGACGACGATCAATCGAGGCGTTCGATCGGGTGGCGATGCACGCGGTCCGGACCGAGCTTCTGCGCGCGCAGGCCGACGCCGCCGACCTGCCGCTCTGGCCGGTGCCGATCCCCTGGCCCTGCAGCAACGCCGAGTACGAGGCGGCGATGGCGGCGGCGATGGCGCGCGCGCGGGCCGACGGGATCACGCACGTCGCGTTCGGCGATCTCTTCCTGGAGGACATCCGCCGCTACCGCGAGGAGCGCCTGGCGCCGACCGGCATCGCGCCGCTCTTTCCCATCTGGGGGACGCCGACCGACGCGCTGGCGCAGCGGATGGTCGAGGGCGGGCTGCGCGCGCGCCTGACCTGCGTCGATCCGAAGAGCCTCGACGCCCGCTTCGCCGGGCGCGAGTTCGACGCCGCGCTGCTCGCCGAGCTGCCGCCGTCGGTCGATCCCTGCGGCGAGCGCGGCGAGTTCCACACCTTCGCCTACGACGGCCCGATGTTCCGCCGCCCGGTGCCGATCCGTGCCGGCGAGGTGGTCACGCGCGACGGCTTCGTGTTCGCGGATCTGCTGCCGTCGGAGGGCGTCGCGTGACGGCCACCAGCCCGATGGTCAGGCCGGCCCGCCGGATCGTCTCCCTGCTGGCGAGCGGCACCGAGCTGGTGGCGGCGCTCGGGCTCGGCGAGCGCCTCGTCGGGCGGTCGCACGAGTGCGATCACCCCGCCTGGGTGAAGCGGCTGCCGGCGCTCAGTCGACCGGCGTTCGACTTCCACGGCACCAGCGCCGAGATCGACGCGCGCGTGCGCGAGCGGCTGCACGCCGGGCTGCCGCTCTACGAGGTCGACGAGGCTCAGACTCGCCGCGCTCGCGCCCGACATCATCATCACCCAGACCCACTGCGAGGTCTGCGCCGTCAGCCCCGCCGACCTCGCCCACGGCGTCGCCGCCAAGCTGGAACGCCATCAGGTCGTCGCGCTCGCCACCGGCACGGTCGACGGGATCCTCGACGGGTTCGCGCGCGTCGCCGAGGTGCTCGGCGCGGCGGAGGCAGGGCGCGCGCTGGTGGCCGGCATTCGCGCGCGACTGGCGGCGGTCGCCGCCCGCACCCGCCCGCTGCGGCGCCCGCGGGTCGCCTGCCTCGAGTGGATCGAACCGCTGTTCGAGATGGGGAACTGGGGGCCGGAGATCGTCGAGATCGCCGGCGGTCAGAGCCTGCTCAGCGCGCCTGGCGCGCACTCGACGACGTTGCCGTTCGAGGCGCTCGAGAAGGCCGACCCGGAGATCATCGTCGTCGCGCCCTGCGGGTTCGATCTGGCGCGCACGCTGGCCGAGCTGCCGGCGCTGACGGACCGGCCCGGGTGGCGCGGCCTGTCCGCGGTCCGCGCGGGGCGCGCCTTCGCCGCCGACGGCAACTTCTACTTCAACCGCTCGGGGCCGATGCTGTTCGACACGCCCGAGATCCTCGCCGAGATGCTGCACCCCGACCAGTTTCCGCCCCGGCACGAGGGGACGATCTGGTGCCGGCTCCCGACGCCAGGCTGACACTGAATTAACAATCCGGCTGCTGGTTTCGGCGGCCGGTTCGTTGCAATGTCAGAGCCATGAGCGAGCCCGTCGCGCGGACCCCCGAGGAGTGGTTCGCCATCCTGCGGGGCGAGGTGAACGAGCTCGGGAACGCGCTCGGCGAGGCGATCCGCACGCTCTCGGGCGACGCGCTCTTCGCGCACGAGGAGGCGGTGCGGGCGCTGACCAAGGAGGCGCGCCGCGGCCGGCGCGCGGCGGCGAACGTCGGCGTTCGGGCGACCGCTGGCGCGACCTCGTGGGGGCGCTGTCGCTCGAGGACGCCGAGGGGCTGGTGCGCGCCTTCTCCGTCTATCTGCACCTGGCGAACACCGCCGAGGAGCGCCACCGCATGCGGGTGAACGCGCGCGCGCGACGCCGCCAGCGTCGCCGGGACGCCCCGGCGGGAGTCGCTGCTGGCGCTGGTCGGCTCGCTCAAGGAGCAGGGCTGGAGCTATCAGGAGGCGGTCAGCCTCCTCGGATCGCTGCGGCTGCACCTGACGTTCACCGCCCACCCGACGGAGACGCGCCGCTGGACCGTGCGCGGCCACCTGGCCGACATCGCGCTGGCGCTCGACAACCTTCGAGACGGCGCCCGCGGCGCGCGCGAGAGCCTGCAGGCGCGCGTGGCGCTCCTCTGGGGGACCTCCGAGCTGCACAACGCGCGCCCCAGCGTCGAGGACGAGGCGCGGGGCGGCCTGGTCTACCTGCCGACGGTCCTCTGGTCGGTGGTCCCGCGGCTGGTCGACGAGATGGAGCGGGCGGTCGAGGCGCACTACGGCCAGCGGCCGACGCTGCCGCCGCCCGTGGTCTTCCGCAGCTGGATCGGCGGCGATCGCGACGGCAACCCCAAGGTGCTGCCCCCCGTGACCGCCTGGGCGCAGCAGTTCGCCCGCGTCCGAGGTCTTGCCGCTCTACGTGAGCGAGCTCGAGCGCCTGGCGCGCGTCCTCTCGCTCTCCGATCAGCGCGTGAAGCTCCCCGAGACGCTGCGCCTCGAGATCGCCGACGCGCTGTCGGGGCTGGAGGTTCCGCCCACGCTTCAGAACGAGCCGTTTCGCTGCCTCTGCCTCGGGATGGCCCAGAAGCTGCGCGCGCTCCTGGCCGACGACGAGCGGCCGAAGTACCACGAGGCGCGCGATCTGCTCGGCGATCTGAAGACGATCACCAGCGGGCTCGGCCGCATCGGCCTCGCAGGGCGCGGCGACCACCGAGGTCCGACCGCTGGCGCTGCGGGCGCAGGTCTTCGGGCTGGATCTGGTCACGCTCGATCTGCGCGAGGAGTCGCGCGCGCACGGCGCCGCCGTCGCCGAGCTGATGCGGGTGGGCGGCGTCTGCGACGACTACGAGGCGCTCGATCGCGACGCGCGCGAGGCGCTGCTCACCCGCGAGCTCGCCTCCGCCCGACCGCTGGCGCCGATCGGCCACGTGCCGACCACCCGCGCCCTGGAGGTGGCGCTGGGGGCGCTGCGCGTCTGGCGCGCGCGTGGCGCGTACGTCGTCAGCATGACCCACGCGCCGTCGGATCTGCTGGAGGTGATGGTGCTGGCGCGCGAGGTCGGCCTCTATCGGCCCGAGGCCGCGCTGCCATTCGACATCGTGCCGCTGTTCGAGACGCTGGCCGATCTGGAAAACGGGCCCGCGACGGTCACCCGCCTGCTCGACAACCCGCTGTTTCTCGCGCACGTGCGCGGGCGCCGCGGCCTCGAGGTGATGATCGGCTACTCCGACTCGAACAAGGACGCCGGGTTCCTGGCCGCCAACTGGGCGCTCTTCAAGGCCCAGGAGTCGATCACCGCGGCGGCGCGCCCCTTCGACGTGAAGGTCTGGTTCTTCCACGGACGCGGCACCTCCACCGCGCGCGGCGGCGGCAGCGCCGGGCGCGCCATCGCCAGCTTGCCGCCCGGCACCGTCGGCGCGCGGCTGCGCCTCACCGAGCAGGGGGAGGCGCTGGCCGACCGCTACAGCCAGGCCGATCTGGCGCACCGCAACCTGGAGCAGCTCCTGTTTCACCTCGGGCAGGCGGCGGCGCGCGACGCGCGCGACGACGGCACGGCGCTCGATCCCGCCTGGCGCGAGGCGCTGGAGCAGGCCTCACGCGCCTCGGCCACCGCCTACCGCGCGCTGTTCGCGCAGCCGGGCTTCTTCGAGTTCTACGAGCAGCTCACGCCGATCCGCGAGATCGGCGTCCTGCAGATCGCCAGCCGCCCGGTCTACCGCTCGGGGCGCGTCCGCGAGATCACCGATCTGCGCGCCATCCCCTGGGTGATGTCCTGGTCGCAGGTCCGGCTGCCGCTCCCGGCCTTCTACGGGGTCGCGGAAGGATTGGCGACGATCCCCCTGGCGTTGCGGCGGCAGCTTTTTCGCGCCTGGCCCTTCTTCGCCTCCACCCTCGACAGCGCCGCCACGGCGCTCGGCAAGGGGGATCCGGAGGTGACGCGCGGCTACCTGCGGCTCTGCGCTCCCGAGCTCGGCGAGCGCTTCTTCCCGATGCTGGCCGACGCCTACGCGCGCGCGCGCGCGACGCTGGAGGAGACCTTCGAGTCGCCGCTCCTGGCGCGGCACCCGGTGCTGGCGCGCCAGATCGAGCTGCGCGACCCCTACATCGATCCGATCAGCCAGCTGCAGATCGAGCTGCTGGCCCGCTACCGCGCCGCGAGCGCCGACGCGCCCGACCGGCCGCGCCTCGAGCGCGCGCTCATGATGTCGATCATCGGCATCGCCGCCGGCCTGCGCAACGCCGGTTAATTCCCCGGAGAGATGACCCGCCGCTCACCCGCCCCCTAGCCTGCCGTACATCATGCAGCCGATGGTCCCGCTGAAGCTCGAGACGCCACGCCTCACGCTCAGAGGCTTCGAGGAGAGCGACTGCGACGCTTTGCACGAGATGTTCAGCGACGAGCTTTGCGTGAAGTACACACTCGAGCAGCCGCTCGCGTATTGGCAGACTTGGCGCAGCCTGGCAGCGTACGTGGGCCACTGGCAGTTGCGCGGGTACGGTCCATACGCGGTCGTAGAGAAGGCGACGGGCTCCATGGTGGGCCCGGTGGGGCTCTGGTTTCCGATCGAATGGCCAGAGCCCGAGATCAAATGGTCTCTGACACGGCGCTTCTGGGGCTCCGGATTCGCCACAGAAGCTGCCTCGGCGGTACGGGACATGGCCGCCGCTGTACTTCGGCGCACCCGTCTCATCAGCGTAATTCGGCCCGAGAATACCCGGTCGAAAGCCGTGGCTCTCCGGCTCGGTGGCTCCTTCGAGAAGACCATTCCCTTCCGTGGCCGAGAAGCCGAGGTGTTCGCTTACCGACTCGGGTGACGCCCACGGGTGCTCCGGGTGCCGAAGAGGCCGCCAACCGAGGCGGCTAACCTTGCGCGGCCCGCGCCGGGGGCGCTACGGCGTTCAGGCCCAGGCCCGCGCGGTTCAGGGCGCTGACGCCGGCCGCGAGGAGCGCGGCGTCCTCGCCGTCGGCCAGGCCCAGTCCGAACAGGGCGGGCGCGCCGGCCAGGCGCACCTCAACGATCGCGGCGTGCGTGTGGCCTAGACCGCGCACCGGTTGGACGGCGACCGTGACGACATCGGCGTCGGCGGCCACCGCGGCGAAGAGCGCCGACAGGACGTCGGCACCCTCCGCCCGCAGCGCGTGCGGCACCCCGCCGGCTGCCAGGTGAACGTCCAGGATCACCCCCTGCGACGGCCGGGCAGGCATCACCTCATGTGCCTTCAGCCGGAGCGGCTGGTCACGCCGGTAGGCGCCCTCGAACAGCGCGAACAGGTCGCGCGCGCTCAGCTCGCCACCGGCCGTATCGGCCCTTTCCTGGACGACCCGCGCAAATTCGATCTGCAGGCGGCGAGGCAGTTCCAGGCCGTACCCTGCCCCCAACAGGAACGCGATCCCCCCTTTGCCCGACTGCCCATTGACGCGGACGACGGCGTCGTAACCGCGGCCGACATCCGCGGGATCGAGCGGCAGGTATGGCATATCCCAGAGGGTGCCCTCGGGGTCGGCCACACGCGACGCGAATCCCTTCTTGATCGCGTCCTGATGCGATCCCGAAAATGACGTGTAGACCAGATCGCCGGCGTACGGATGCCGTGGGTGCACCGGCAACTGCGTGCAGTGCTCGGCCACCGATCGGACGCCGTCGATGTCGGAGAAGTCCAACCCCGGATCGACCCCCTGCGAGTACAAGTTCAGGGCCAGGGTGACCAGATCGACGTTGCCCGTCCGCTCACCGCTGCCGAACAGGCAGCCCTCGACGCGGTCGGCACCTGCCATGACCGCCAGCTCGGCGGCCGCCACGGCGGTGCCCCGGTCGTTGTGCGGGTGCACGCTCAACACGATGGAGTCGCGCCGCGCCAGGTTGCGGTGCATCCACTCGATCTGGTCGGCGTAGACGTTGGCTGTCGAGCGCTCGACCGTCGCGGGCAGGTTGACGATCGCCTTGCGCTGCGGGGTCGCCCCCCAGGTCTCGACGACGGCGTCGCAGATCTCTTTGGAGAACTCCAGCTCGGTAGCGCTGAACGTCTCGGGCGAGTACTCGAAGCCCCAGTCGGTGCGGGCGTCGGCTGCGGCCAGGTCGCGGATCTGAGCGGTGGCGCGAGTCGCGATCTCCAGCACGCCGGCGCGGTCCTTCTGAAAAACCACGCGGCGGAACACTGGCGCCGTGGCGTTGTAGACGTGGATGACGGCGTGCCGAGCGCCGCGCAGCGAAGCGAACGCTCGCTCGATCTGCTCTGGGCGGGCCTGCGTCAGCACCTGGACAATCACGTCGGGGGGGATCCGGTCCTCGTCGATCAACCGGCGCACGAACTCGAATTCGACCTGCGAGGCGGCCGGGAACCCGATTTCGATCTCCTTGAACCCGATGCGGATCAGCGTCTCGAACATGCGCAGCTTGCGCGGCTGGTTCATCGGCTCGATCAGCGCCTGGTTCCCGTCGCGTAGATCGGTGCTGCACCAGAGCGGCGGTTGGGTGATGACTCGATTCGGCCAGCAACGATCTGCCAGCGGGACCGGCGCAGCTGCCACGTACTTCCGCCCAGGCGTCTTGGTCATCATTCGGTCAGAGTGGCGACAAGCCGGCCATTACACTAATTAATAGTTCTTCTTGAACAGATAAATCTGATTAATGCGTGGTCAAGGCGCCGAATCCACGGGCTCCACATCCACCGACACGTGGAGCTGGTGGTGGCCGCCGCCGAGCAGAACGCCGCGCATCGGGGTCACGTCGTCGAAGTCGCGCCCGTAGGCGACGACGACGTGGCGATCGGTCGGGACGACGTCGTTGGTCGGATCGAGATCGAGCCATCCGAAGGCCGGCGAGCGCACCGAGACCCAGGCGTGCGACGCGTCGGCACCGATGAGGCGGGGCTTGCCCGGCTCCGGCGCGGTCACCAGGTAGCCGCTCACGTAGCGGGCCGGCAGCCCCAGCGCGCGCATGCCGGCGATCTGGACGTGCGCGAAGTCCTGGCAGACGCCGCGCCCGCCGCGCAGCACCTCGTCGACAGAGGTCGACACGTCGGTGGCGGTCGAATCGTAGACCAGCTCCTCGTGGATCCGGGTCATCAGATCGCGCGCCGCCTCGGCCAGCGGACGCCCCCGTGGAAAAGAGGGCTCGGCGAAATCACGCGCCGCCGCCGACAGCTCGACGTGCGGCGAACGCAGGATCCATTCGAAGGCCGCCCGCGCTTCGGGATCGGCCGCCGCGCGCACCCAGTCGCGCGTCGCCTCCCAGGGCCCTCCGTCGCTCGCCAGGGGGGGCGGCGCGGTCACCTCCAGCTCCGTCTCCGAGGTGACGGTCAGGTCGCTGTGGCGCTCGTGGATCGCCAGGTGGGTCGCGCGGTTGCCGAACCAATCGAAGCGATCGCGGCGCACCGAAGGCCACGGGTCGACGGTCAGCGATTCGGCGCGGATCCGCTGACGGCTCGACCCACGCATGAGGACGTGCAGCTCATGGTGCGAGGTCGAGACCGGCACGCTGTAGCGGTACTCGGTGATGTGCTTGACCCGGTAGATCATCGGCTGATCTCCGCCGACGCCAGCGCGCGCGAAATCGTGGCCGGGGTCAGGTAGGCCGTGAACAGCGCGTCCGAGAGCCCCTGCAGCTTGTGCACCAGGTCGACGAGCAGCGCCCCCAGGACCGGGCGCCCCCCTGCTTCCCCTGCCTCTCCTGCCAGCGCGCAGACCGCCTCGACGTCGACCAGGCGAATCTCCGAGAGCGCCTCGAACGCGATCCGCTCCTCCATGCTGCGGCGGGCGCTGGCGGGGTCGCGCGGCAGCGAAGCGACGTGATCGGCCAGCGCCGCCAGCTGAAACACGATCGCGCGTGGGTTCCGTTCGTCGGCGACCAGCAGGTCGACCACCGGCGCCACCTGCAGCGTGGCGCGGTAACGGCGCCGGTAGGTCATCGCGCTGTCGGCCGCGTTCAACAGCGCCTCCAAGAGCGGCATCTCATCGGTCGTGGTGGCGCCGGGGAGCGTCCGCTCGATCATCAGCGCGGTGTTGAGGGCGCGCTCGAGGCGGCGCCCCATGTCGAGGAACCGCCAGGGCGCCTCGCGGGTCATGCTCTCGGACGTCAAGCCCGACAGCCCGGCCAGGATCGTGACCACCCGATCGAGCCGCGCGCCCAGAACAATAGGGCGCTCGTCGGCCCCGCCGCGCTCCGCGTCGTCCAGCTCGTGCGCGAGCGCCGACACCACGGTCCAGGTGTCCATCGAGAGCCGATCGCGGATGGCCCGGGCGACCCTGTCAATCGCGTGACCCGATGCCATCAGCGATCCCGAGAGCGATTCGTTGAACAGCGCCTCGCGCATGATCCGGTTGGACTCGGCCACCTCCGCCAGCGGCGGCAACGCCGCCAGCTCGGTCCCCGACGCGACCATGGTCAGCGCGCGCAGCGAGGCGACGAGCGGCGCCAGATCGCCGGCCAGCGACTGCGCATCGCGCGGCTCCGCGAGCCGCAGGCAGATGATGCGCCCGAGGCGCGCGATCGCCTCGGCCCGCTCGGCGTAGCGGCCGAGCCAGAAGAAGTTGTCGGCCACGCGGCTCGGCAGATCGCCGCCGCCGCGGGTCAGCTCGACCGGCTCCACCGTCGGGCGAAGCAGCGTGAACTCGCTGACCGCGCCGCCGCTGATGACCCAGGTGTCTTTGCTGCGCGCGCCGCGCGCGATCGAGATGTCCGCCTCGCCGACCCCCCCCACGAGCCCCAGGGCGCCCGGCATCGCTTGATAGCCTTCGGTGCCGTCGGCGACGACGAAGGTGCGCAGCACCACCGGCCGCGGTCGCAGCTCGTCCCCTTCGATCACCGGCACCGTCGACGGCGGAATGTGGCGCTGCGCCACGAAGCGCCCGGGGTTCGCCCGGATGGTCGCCGCCAGCGTCTCGACCGCCGCATCGTCCATGCGCGCCACGAAGATCGGATCGGTCGGGCCCAGCGGATAGGTCGGCTTGATGACCATCTCGCGCAGGTTCACGAGGACGTGCTGCAGGATCTCGGACTGACCGCACCACCAGGTCTCGACCGACGTCAGCTTCAGCTCCTCGCCCAGCAGCATGCGACAGAGCCCTGGCAGGAACGGGATCAGCGCCGGCGTCTGCAGAACGCCGGTCCCGATGGCGTTGGCGACGGCGACCGTCCCGTCGCGGGCCGCCTGCAGGAGCCCCGGCACCCCCAGCAGCGAGTCGGCGCGCAGCTCCAGCGGATCGCAGTAGTCGTCGCGCAGGCGGCGCAGAATCACGTCGACCGGGTGCAGGCCGCCCAGCGTCTTCAGAAAGACACGCCCGTCGCGCACCGTCAGATCGCCCCCCTCGACCAGCGGATAGCCGAGGTACTGCGCCAGGAAGGCCTGCTCGAAGTAGGTCGCGTTGTGCGGCCCGGCGGTGAGGAGCACGATGCGCGGGTTGAGGACACCCTGCGGGGCGAGGCCAGCCAGCGTCTCGCGCAGCGTGCGAAAAAACAGCGCCAGCCGCTGCGCGTTCGAATCGCGGAACGCCTCCGGCAGCACGCGCCCGAGCACGATCCGGTTCTCGAGCGCGTAGCCGGCTCCCGCAGGGGCCTGCGTGCGATCGGCCATCACGCGCAGCGACCCGTCGGGCGTGCGCGCCAGGTCGGCGGCATAAAAATGCAGGAAGCGCCCCCCCGGCGGCACCAGCCCGGCGCAGGCGCGCAGGAGGTTCGGGTGGGCGAGGAAGACCTCGGGCGGGATCACCCCCTCGGCGATCGTCCGCCGTGGGCCATAGAGATCCGCCAGCAGCCGGTCGAGCAGCGAGGCCCGCTGCGCCAGCCCCACGGTCAACGAGGCGAACTCGTCGGCCGCCAGCAGCACCGGCACCGGATCGAGCGGCCAGGGGCGCTCGAGGCCCCGCGGATCCCCGTAGACGTTGAAGGTGACGCCGTGCTGGCGGATCAGCTGGCGCGCCTGCTCCCAGCGCCGCCACATCTCGCCTGGACCGAACGCCTTGAGCGCGCCGTCGAGCACCCGCCAGTGCTCGCGCACCGCTCCGTCGGGCGCACGCATCTCGTCCCAGGGGACCACCGACGGCGGCGGCCCGGACTCATTCCCCAGCGCCGAGCCCGGCGCATCGTGCGGCATTCCGTGAATAGGGGGCAACTTAGAGCGTCCGAGGTTAATGTCAGGTTTCGGGAAGGATCGAATACCGTAAACCGATGTTACTGAGATAGATTGCGTCTCGGGCATTTTTTAGAATCAGGGGTGGTGCACATCAACAACACGCAAGCCGTCCGCACGGCGACCCCTACGATCCTCGACGGCTACCGCGCCCTTCCCGGAACCTACGACGAGCTCGTCGAGGCCGGCGGGACGACGCGGCAACACGCACGCATGGTGGGCAGCCTGCTGGCCAACATGAGCGCCGAGTCGTTCGCGCGCTGCCAGGCGCTGGCCGAGCTGTCGCTCGCGCAGCGCGGCGTGACGTTCTCCGTCTATTCCGACGACCGCGGGACCGAGAAGGTCATGCCGGTCTGCCTGGTCCCGCGGGTCATCGGCGCGGCGGAGTGGGCGCGTCTCGAAAAGGGGTTGATCCAGCGCCTCACCACGCTGCAGCTGTTCCTCGACGATCTCTACGGCGAGCAAAAGGCGCTGCGCGACAAGGTGATCCCGACCGACCTCCTGCTCGGCTCGAAGCACTACCTGCCGCAGCTGCGCGGGATGAAGCCGCCGGGCGGCGTGCGGATCCACATCGCGGGGATCGATCTCATCCGCAGCCCCGACGGCGTGCTCCGCGTGCTGGAGGACAACCTGCGGACGCCCTCGGGCGTCTCCTATGTGATCGAGAACCGCCTCATCACCAAGCGGGTCTTTCCGGCCGCGATGGATCGCATCGGCGTCCGCCGCGTCGATGACTACCCGACGCAGCTGGTGGAGCGGCTGCGCTCGGTGTCGCCCGAGGATCCGGAGACGTCGACGATCGTCGTGCTGACGCCGGGCCCCTTCAACTCGGCCTACTTCGAGCACAGCTTCCTGGCGCGCTCGATGGGGATCGAGCTGGTCGAGGCCTCCGACCTCTTCGTCAGCGGCGACGAGGTCTTCGTCCGCACGACGCTCGGCCCGCGCCGCGTGCACGTCATCTACCGCCGCACCGACGACGCCTACATCGACCCGGAGTTCTTCCGCCCCGACAGCATGCTCGGCGTGCCGGGGTTGATGCGCGCCTGGGCGGCCGGCAAGGTCACGCTGGCCAACGCGCCCGGCAACGGCGTCTGCGACGACAAGGCGATCTACCCCTTCGTCCCCGACCTCATCCGCTACTTCCTCAGCGAGGAGCCGATCATCGAGCAGGTCGACACCAAGGTCTGCGCCCGCCCGGACGACTGCAAATACGTCCTCGAGCACCTCGATCAGCTGGTCGTCAAGGCGGTCGACGAGGCGGGGGGCTACGGCATGCTGATGGGCCCGACCGCCAGCGCCGCCGAGATCGAGATGTTCCGGGACCGCATCATCGCCGACCCGCGCCGCTACATCGCGCAGCACCGCATCGAGCTCTCGACCTGCCCGACCTGGGTCGCGGAGGAGCGCCGCATCGAGCCGCGCCGGATCGATCTGCGTCCGTTCATCCTGACCGGCAAACAGGGGAGCTGGGTGTTGCCCGGCGGGCTGACCCGCGTCGCGCTGCGCGCGGGCTCGTACGTCGTCAACTCCAGCCAGGGGGGCGGCTCGAAGGACACCTGGGTGCAGGCGCAGGTGGACGCCGCATCGTGATCTCCCGGGTCGCCGACCACTGCTTCTGGCTCGGCCGCTACATCGAACGGGCCGAGAGCACCGCGCGCCTCCTGCAGGTGACGCGCATCCTGGCGTTCGACGCCGAGCTGCCGCCGCTCTACTGCTGGCGGCCGCTGGTCATCGTGTCGGGGCAGTACCCCGATCTGGCCGAGGACCTCGGCGCCGAGGCCGCCGGCGACGGCGAGGCGGTCCAGCGCTACATGACCTGGTCGCCCGACAACCCGGTCTCGATCCGCAGCTCGATCCGCGCCGCGCGCGAAGGGGCGCGCTCGATCCGCGAGGTCATCGGCCACGACATCTGGGAAGCGACCAACGAGCTCTACCTCTGGTTCATGAGCGAGGGGGCCGCCGCGCAGTACCTCAACGATCGCGACGAGGTCTACCGGAACGTCCGCCGGTCGACCCAGCTGGCGCTCGGCCTCATGCGCAGCACGATGATGCACGACGAGGCGATGGATTTTCTCTGGCTGGGCGTGATGATCGAGCGCCTCGGCCAGTCGGCGCGCACGCTGGACATGCACCACCACATCCGCGGCGCCGCCGAGGCGCAGCAACAGCCGCTCCTGCAGTCGGCGCTCTGGCTGTCGCTGCTGCGCGCCTGCTCCGGCTTCGAGGCCTACATGCGCAAGCAGCAGGGGCGCGTCAGCGGGGAGAGCGTGATCGCGTTCCTGCTGTTCGAGAACCGCTTCCCGCGCTCGCTGCGTTATTGCCTCCGGTCTGCGCTGGGCCTGGTCAAGCGGCTCCCCTCGACGGGGAACCGCGGCATCGCCGACGCCCGCAAGCGCCTCGACGCGCTCGACCACTGGCTCGACAATCAGGAGAAGGCCGGCGTCCCCTCCTCCGAGCATGCCCTGCTCACCCGCGTGGTCGACGAAACCGGCGCCGCCTGCGGCGAGCTGCAGGGCGGCCTCGAGGGCGAAGAGCCCGCGCCCGTCGCCGCGACGCAGAGCCAAGCGCAGTAGGAGCGCACCCTCTCAGGCCGCCTCCGGGCGGCACGTCGTCGGGCATGGTTCGCTGCGCTCACCGTTGCCCACGGCAACGCCCTCCTAGAGCTTGATGTCGCCGCCGTCGTCGCCCTGTTGCAGCTTGCGGCGAATCGCGGCGCCGACGTCGGGCGGTGCCGGCGCGGTGGCGAGGGACCAGCGGAGCCACGTCCCCTCCTTGGTGCCGGCGGGGAGCAGGCGCGCCGGCACGTCGAACGCGTCCTCCCCGAGCAGGAGGTGCGCCCAGCCGTTCTCGATCTGGTCGACGAACAGCAGCGTGTCGGCCGCGTCGACCGCTCCGGTGGGTGGTCCGCTCATCGCGCCGACACCGGCTCCTGGCGGCCGCGGGCGGTCTGGACGCGAACCGACGAGCCGTCGCTTTCGATCGTCACGTCGCCGTCCATGTCGGTACGATAGATCTTCGCCCCCGCGCGGGCGAGCCGGACCAGGGTGGCGGACGCCGGGTGGCGGTACCTGTTCCCCGCCCCGACGCTGACGACGGCGATCCGCGCCCCCACCGCCTGAAGGAACGGGGTGCCCGAGGCGTACCGGCTGCCGTGGTGCGCGACCTTGAGAACGACCGACCTCAGCGTCGCGCCCGCCGCGAGCAGCCAGGTCTCGGTGGGCGCCTCGGCGTCGCCCGCGAACAGCACCGAGAATCCGCCGTAGGTCAGGCGCGCGACGACGCTGTTGGCGTTCACGTCCGAGTGCGAGCCGGTGATGAGGGGCTCGGGCGGCCCGAGCAGCGTCAGCATCGCGCCGTCGCCGAGATCGATCACCCGGCCGCGCGTCGCCTCCTGAACGATCGCCCCGCGCGCCTCCAGCGCCCGCATCAGCGCGGTGTATCCCTTCTGCGCGTGCGGCACCGGCGCGTCGACGAACTTGCGAGCGCCAATCTCCTCGACCACCTCCGGCAGCCCGCCCAGATGGTCCTCGTGCCGGTGGGTCAGAAGGACGAGGTCGAGCGGCGCGTGGACGTGCGCCCGCAAGAACTCGGTCAGCGCCCGCGCCGAGCTGTGGGGCCCCCCGTCGATGAGCACCGTCTTCCCGGTCGGGGAGGTCACCAGCGCCGAGTCCCCCTGCCCCACGTCGATGAAGTCGACCCGCAGCGTCCCGGCCGCCAGACCGGGCGTCGAGCGCACCAGCGCCGCACCTACCAGGGCACCCGCCAGCAACAGCCGGCGCGCGAATGAGCTGGCCTTCGACAACGAGAACCAGAATGGCAGCAACGGCTCGAGCGGTCACGATTCGTTATCGAACCGCCCTCCGGTCGAGGTGCGTCCGGCACGCAACTCGTTTCCCGGGCCAGGCGATGACGTCCGTCGCGATGGGATCTCCTGCTGGCGTGTCGAAAACGCCCCTTGCGCGTGTTAACCTATGTGTCATGGCGAGGCTCAATTTGACACTTGACGACGCTACGCTGGCGGCGTTGAACCGCGAAGCTCGGCGGGCTGGCGTGAAGGTCGCCACGCATGCGCGGCAGCTGTTGGCCGAGGCCGTCGCCCGCCATCAGCTGCTGCAGAGGCGTCGCGTCTGGGCGGAGGCCTATCAAGCGGATCGGGGCGACGCGGGCAAGCTGGTCGCCGATCTCGAGCCCGCGACGTTTGAGCTGCTTGGCGATGAAGACGCGTGAGCCGATAGAGCCCAGGAGAGGGGACATCCTCTGGATCGACTGCGATCCCTCGGTCGGCGCGGAGCCCAAAAAGATCCGCTCGTGCGTGGTTGTCCAGCACGACGTCGCCAATCAGTTTGGCCAGACGGTGACCGTGATTCCGACGCTGGCCTTTTCTGCCGAGCGGGCGAGTCGGCCGTACAACGTCGACCTTCGCCAGCCCCGCTCCACGATGGACAAGCCGCGGGTCGCCAACGCGTCGACGATCCTGACCTACGATCGACTTCGAATCGTGGGCCGCGCGGGCCGCGTGACGAGCGACGCGCTCGCCAGGATCGACCGAGCGCTCGCCATCCACCTCGGGTTGGCGGATCCGTAGACTGCGGTGAGACCGCGTTAGCGGCGGGCGTGCGGGAGGACCGACGCGGCCAGCTGCTGGCAGTGGGCGTCGCAGTCTGGAAACAAGGTCAGGAACTCGGCCTGGCGAAGGCAGTGGTCGCGCAGCGCGCCGTCGCGGGCCTCGGGGGCCGTGCAGGTCGTCTCGACGTCGGTCAGCGTCCGGTGGTAGAGGGCGGTCCGATCGGCCGCGGGAAGGTTGCGGACGCTCTTCACGAGCTCGGCGCGCGAGATCGCGACGACGGCGACCAGAATGAGGCCAGGGATGACCAGCACCAGCGCCCACCAGTTGCGCTTGCTGGGCGCGGGGGCGCTTCGGATGGGCTCGGCGGCCAGCATCTGGGGCCGGCGGCCCGAGCGCGACGAGATCGGAATGATGTCCGCGGCGCGATCCATGTCCAGACTTCGCCCCGGGAAAATGCAGATTTTGGGCCAGGGTTCCAAGGCCGGGATGCCCTGCCTTCACCGCACCTTTGCTGGCCGCGCTCCCGCAAATTGCCAAGCCGCGCGTGCAAACGACCGTGCGAGCTGCACGCGCTCACGCGAACCACAAACGAAACCGGCCCTCCCCCCTGAGTGGAGAGAAGGCCGGTGAATGGCGGAGGTCAGTTGCGGACGTAGTGGCAGGTGTAGCCGCCGGGGTTCTTCTCCAGGTACTTCTGGTGGTAGGCCTCGGCGGGAGTGAAGGGGCCGGCCTCCACGATCTGCGTCACGATCGGGCTCTTCCAGCGCCCCGACTTCTGCGCGTGGTCGCGGGCCATCTCGGCGACCTTGCGCTGCTCGGCCGAGGTCACGAAGATCGCCGAGCGGTACTGCGTCCCGACGTCGTTCCCCTGCCGATCGCGCGTGGTCGGATCGTGCATCCGGAAGAACCACTTCTCGAGCAGGTCGTCGTACGACAGCTTCTTCGGGTCGAACACGATCCGCACCGATTCGGCGTGGCCGGTCCGGCCGGTGTGGACGTCCTCGTACTTCGGGTGCGACGTCGTGCCGCCCGTGTAGCCGACCTCCGTCTCGACGACGCCCGGGATCTGCCGGAGGATGTCCTCCATCCCCCAGAAGCAGCCGCCCGCCAGGATCGCCGTCTCCAGCGTCGGCGAGCAGCCCGGCTTCCCGCCGGCCGGCGGCCGCGTGCAGGTGTTGGGTTCCGGCGCTGCCGGCGGGGCCGCGGCGGTCGTGCCCTTGGCCGCGCCCCCGAAGAGCGGCGCGTAGGCGCCGTAGCCCTCGGCCTCGAGCTTCGCGACGGGGATGAACCGCAGCGACGCCGAGTTGATGCAGTAGCGCAGGTGCGTCGGCGCCGGACCGTCGTCGAAGACGTGCCCGAGGTGCGAGCCGCCGCCCACCGAACGGACCTCCTGTCGCTCCATCCCGTGGGAGCTGTCGCTGGCGTCGACCACCCGCCCCTGCTCGACCGGCCGGGTGAAGCTGGGCCAGCCGGTCCCCGATTCGAACTTGTCGGTCGAGCTGAAGAGCGGCTCGCCGGTGGCAATGTCGACGTAGAGGCCCGCCTCGTGGTTGTTCCAGTAGGCGTTGTCGAACGGCGGCTCCGTGCCGGCGTTCTGGGTCACCTCGTACTGGACGCCCGTGAGCGTCTTCTTGAGCTCCGCGGTCGACGGTTTGGTGTACTTCTTCTGAGACATCACTCGCCCTCCTGTGGGGTCGCTCGCCCTCGGCGCGGACTGACTCCAGCGCGCGGCGCCGACCAGCGCGATGGCGACCATCGCCGCGAGGGCGATGGGGACTGACGGCAACAGCCTGGATTTCAGCTCGGGCTCGGGCGACTTCATGACGACCTCCTTGGGAAGTCTACGATCGCCGCGGTCAGTGGTTACGGGTTACGGCTTACGGCTTACGGTCGGGGCAGCGCCGCGGACACCGCCTGGGGCAGTCCGGCTGGCCGGTCTCGAGACAGCGCGGCTGGCCCATCAGCCCAGCGAAAGGGGTCCGCCATCAGCCTGCCGCCGTTGAGCTGATAGGCGCCGGCATAGATGTCGAACCAGCAGACTTCGACCGGGACCACCAGCCGGGCCGGCGGCGGGACATAAACGACCTTCATCGCCTGAAGCAGCTCGCAGACCAGCTGGGAGCAGAAGAGGCGGCGGTAGGCCGGCGCCTCGCCGAAGACCTCCGCCCAGATCCTGTGCGCCTCGTTCATCAGCTTTTCCCACCACCGGGCCACCCGGGCGACCGGCGAGTTCTCATGAAAGTGGGCGAGCAGTCGGTCGAAGAAGGGATGGTCGAGGTCGTAGACGCCTGCCTCGATGACGCCGTCGTAGTTGTACTTGTCGAGCGCATTGGAGGCGTAGTAGGCGGCCAGCATCCCCGGGACGATGAGGGCACGGCTGGCCGGCGCGAGCGGCAGATAGAAGCAGGTGTGGTCGACCTTGTAGCCCGCGAGCGCCTCGGCGAGCGGCGTGGCGGTGACCCCCTTCCCCGTCGCTTCGAGAAGGGACAGCGACGCCTTCTCTTTGTCGAGGATGACGATCCCGACGTGCGAGATCGCCGAGCCTGTCGCGTTCTGGATGAATTCGTCGACCTTCGAGATCCCGTTGAACGCGAACACGTCGCCGGGCGCCACCTGGCCGCAGCGGCCGGCCAGCAGATCGTCGAACGATGCCAACTTGGTCACCAGCTTCATGAATCCTCCCGAGAGGAGAACGTGAATTGGACTGCTTCTTCCAGCGGCCTTTCAGGACGGCCGGCAGGGTACACCAGCTGGACCTGTCGGCGTATTCCGCGATAGAAATAGAGCGTGTTTGCGCCTGGAAGGTAACGATGGACCTAGGCGCTGTCGCGTTTCGAGGGACGACGCGTTTCCGCCTCGTTCGCTTCCTGGGGCGGGGCGGAATGGGGGTCGTCTACGAGGCGTTCGACGAGACCAACGCCGTCCCGGTCGCGCTGAAGCTCCTGCCGGTCGTCAGCCCCGACATGCTGCTGCGCTTCAAGCGCGAGTTCCGGGCCGTCGCCGACGTCCGCCACCCCAACCTGGTGCGCCTCGGCGAGCTGGTCTCCGAGGGCTCGCAGTGGTTCTTCAGCATGGAGCTGGTGCAGGGGATCGATCTGATGAGCTACGTGCGGGGCGTCGAGCCACCGGCCCGGACCTCGATGGCCCCGGTGCTGCCCTCCGACGCGCCGACGCCGATCGTGATGCCCGGCGAGGCGGTCCGTCGGTACGATCCGTCGTCCGGCCTCCCGCTCGGCGCCCCGCCGGGCGGCAACTACCGCGAGGAGCGGCTGCGGCCGGCGCTGGCGCAGCTGGCGCGCGCGCTGGCCGCGCTGCACGCCGCCGGCGCCGTCCACCGCGACGTCAAGCCGTCGAACGTGCTGGTGACGGCCGAGGGGCGCGCGGTGCTGCTCGACTTCGGGCTGGTCAGCGCTGCTTCAATCGAGACGACACAATCTGGCGCAGGGACGCCCGAGTACATGGCGCCCGAGCAGGTGGCGATGCAGCCGGTCAGCGGCGCCGCCGACTGGTACGCCTTCGGCGTCATCCTGTTCGAGCTGCTCTCGGGGCGGCTCCCCTTCGAGGGGCTGCCGCACGAGATCCTCTACCGCAAGCAGCACGGGCGGGCGCCCCGCGTCGCCGCGCTGGCCCCCGGCGTCCCGGCCGATCTGGCGGCGCTGTGCGACCGCCTGCTGGAGGCCGATCCCGAGATGCGCGCCTCGGGGCCCGAGGTGCTGGCGGCGCTCGCGCCGGCCCCGGTCGGGCGCGCCATCGATCCCCCCCCGCCCCGCGCGACGACGCCGTCCGTTTCGTCGGCCGCGAGCACGAGCTCGACGCGATGGAGGCGACGCTCGACGCCGTCCGGAAGGGGGACGGAGCGCGCGTCCTCATCGTGCGCGGCGAGTCGGGCGTGGGGAAATCGGCGCTGGTGCGGGCCTTCCTCGAGACCCGCCTGGAGACGAACGAGAGGGCACCGCCGATCCTGCTCACCGCCCGCTGCTACGAACGAGAGCTGGTGCCGTTCAAGGCGCTCGACGGCCTGGTCGACGTCCTCACCGGCCTTCTGCGGCAGCTCGACCCCGACACGATCGCGCGCATCGTCCCCGATCGGGCGGCGGTCCTCTTGCAGGCCTTCCCGGTCCTCGGGCGGGTCCCGCTCATCGCCCACGCGCCGCACCAGCACGTGGGGCCCGACCCGCGCGAGGTCAGGGCCTCGATGTTCGTCGTCTTTCGTCAGCTTTTGCGCGCGCTCGGGGAGCGGGCGCCGATCGTCGCCTACGTCGACGATCTGCAGTGGGCCGACGCCGACTCGGTGGCGCTGCTGTCGGAGGTGCTGCGCCCGCCGGACGCGCCGCGCCTCCTGCTTGCTCGGGACGCTGCGGACGCAGGCCGCCGGAGATCCCGCCGGGCGGTTTCTGGCGGCCGACGTCCCCGAAGAGGAGCTGGCGCTCTCGAACCTTTCGGGTGACGCCGCCCGGATGCTGGCGCGCGAGCTCTTGCTCTCGGGCGGCGCCAGCGATCCCGATCGCGGCGCCGACGTGCTGGCGCGCGAGTCGTCCGGGCATCCGCTCTTTCTCCTCGAGCTGGCGCGCACGGCGCACCTGCGGCGCGGCAACGGCGCTCATCTGACCCTCGACAGTGTGCTGCGCGCGCAGATCGAGTCGTTTCCCGAGGCGACGGTGCGGGTGCTGCGCACCCTGGCGATCTCGGGCGCGCCGACGCCGGTGCGCATGTTGCGGCGCCTCTGCGACCTCGACGGCCCGACCGCGGTGCGCCTCTTCGACGAGCTGCGGTCGGCGCGGCTCGTCTACTCGGTCACCGAGCGGGGCGACGAGCTGCTCGATTTTTCGCACGATCGCATCCGACAGGTGGCGCGCCAGTCGACCTCCAGCGCCGTCGCGCGCGACCTGCACGAGAAGCTGGCCGAGGCGTTCGAGGACGCCAGCAACTCGCTGCGCGCCGGCGGACACTGGCGCGAGGCCGGACACCCCGATCGGGCGGCCGTCCACTTTTCGTCGGCGGCGCGGCGCGCGGCCGAGGCGCTGGCCTTCGATCGCGCCATCGCCAGCTATACCGACGCGCTGGCGCTCGGCAACTGGTCGGAGGAGCAGCGGCGGGAGATGCTGGTCGGTCTCGGCGACGCGCTCTCCAACGTCGGGCGCGGCGCGGAGGCCGCCGCGAACTACCTCACCGCCGCGCGCAGCGCCGGCCCGGCGCAGGCCATGGACCTGCGGCGGCGCGGGGCCGAAGAGCTGATGCGCAGCGGACACCTCGACGAAGGGCGCGCCGTGGCCGACGAGGCGCTGGCCGACGCCGGAATGAGCTTTGCCAGGTCGCCGGTGCGGGCGCTCATCGCCGAGCGGGCGGCGCTCTTCCTGCGCGGGCGCCGCTTCAGGCGTCGCGGCGCCGAGGAGATCGCTCCCCGCGAGCTGGCGCGCGCCGATCTCTGCTGGTCGATCTCCTCGGGTCTGGCGCTGATGGATCCGGTGCAGGGGGCGCACTTCCAGGCGCGCAGCTTGCGGCTGGCGCTGTCGGCCGGCGAGCCCTACCGCGTCTCCCGCGGCATCGCCGGCGAAGCGGCCTACGCCGCCGCGCAGGGGAACGGCCCGCGGGCGCAGAAGCTCCTCGGCGAGGCGTCGGCCATCGCCGCCCAGCTCGATCACCCGCACGCCTCCGGGATCGTCTCACTGATGAGCGGCCTGGCCGCGCACCTCGGGGGCCGATTCGCCTCCGCGGTCGATCACCTGGCCACGGCGGAGCGGATCTTTCGCGACCGCTGCGTCGGCGCTGCCTGGGAGCTGAACGCCGTTCGGCACTTCACCCTCGAGTGTTTCTATTACCTGGGCGCGCTCGAGCGGTTCCGCACCGAGGCGGCCGAGGGTCTGAAGGAGGCGCACGACCGCGGCTCGGTCTACGCCGCCACCACGCTGCGGATCGGCCTGGCCAACACCGTGTGGCTGCTGGGCGACGATCCCGCGCGCGCGCAGCACGAGACGAGCGAGGCGATGGCCGCCTGGTCGGCGCAGGGCTATCACATCCAGCACTGGTACCAGCTGATCGCGGAGACGCAGATCGATCTCTACCAGGGCGATGGTGCGAGGGCCTACCAGCGCTTCGTCGCCGGATGGCCGGCGCTCCGCCGGTCGCTGCTGCTCCAGATGCAGCACACGCGGATCGTGGCGGTCCACCTGCGCGGGCGCGCCGCGCTGGCCGGCGGCCTCTCCGTGACGGGGAGCGAGCGCGCCGCGCGGCTCCGCCTGGCCCGGGAGTGCGCCAATCAACTGCGCCGGGGCACCGGCTGGGGTGGCGCGATGGCATCGCTGCTGTACGCGGGGATCGAGCAGGCCGAGGGACACGACGCCGAAGGGGCGGCCTGGCTCCGGCGCGCGATCGACGAGACCGGCGCGCACGAGCTGGCTCTCTTCAAAGCCGCGGCGCAGATGGCGGCCGGCACGATGGGCGGGGACCCGGCGACCGCCGCGGCCGGCGAGACCTGGATGCGCGACAGCGGCGCCAGGGCGCCCCGATCGCTCGCCCGGATGCTGGCGCCGGGGATCGCCCCCGGGTGAGCGGTCTGCGGTGTCAGCAGTCTCCGGCGCTCAATAGACCTGGAACTGGCCGCTCAAGATCAACAGCGCGACCATCTGCAGGATCCCGGAGTAATACCGTCCGTCGCCCGAGGGAGGGTCCAGGTTCCAGACGGCGTTCACGTAGCTCGAGCGGTCGGTGTTGGTCGACGCCAGGGCCGCGATACCGTTCGCGGCCACCAGCGACGGATCGTGGAGGGTGTCGAGGACCATCGTCCCATCCAGGCTGAACGTCCTGCCGTAGGTGTTGATCCCCTGCCCGCTGAAGAACGCCAGGAGCTGATTGCTCTCCGTGACGTTCCAGGCCGCGCCGCCCGACCAGATCTGATCGATCACCACGTTGATCTGGGCGCGATAGCATTCGGACTGGAAGCTGGCCCAGCCGGCGAGCGGCGTCCCGTCGAGGCCAGCGCGCACCGGCACGAAGCCGGTGGTGGGGTTGGCGGCGCTCTGCCAGAACGCTCGGCCGCGCTCGGCCGCCGCGGTCCAGAGCGGATCGGCGTCGGCCTCGGCCCAGAGCGCGTAGTACCCCGGCATGACGATCGACGGACGTGTCACGCCCGCCGCCGCGACGTTGGGGACGTCGAGCGGCAGGTTGGTGGCCGCGTCGAACATGTTGGTGACGCCGCCGACGACGCCGCCGTTGTCGTCCTCCTTGTGGCGCGAGCGTGTGGAACAGCGCCAAGCGCATCGGTCGCGTAGTCGATCGCCCCGGTGCTCCCCCAGCGATCGTTGGCGAAGATGAGCGCGGTGACGAACTGCTCGAAGCCGTACGGATCGAGGCAGCTGGTCGCGGTCCCGGCGGCGCGCGTCGCAGAAGGAGGGGAAGTATCCGGCGTCGGGGCCGCTGTGGTTCTGGACCACCTCCCTGGCGTACCGTCCAGAGCTTGTCGAACTCGTCCTGCTTGTTGAACTCCACGCAGATCATCATCCCGAGGCCGATCCCCTCGGTGCGGATCTCGTTGTCGTGGAACGTGTCCTCGATGTACGCCTGATCGCGTCCCGACCGGAATGTAGATCGCGTACGAGGGCGAGCCGTGGAAGATCGTGTTGAACGCGTTGTTGAGCTTCGCGCTGATCGCGGCGTCGGTCTGGCCCAGCAGATCGCGAAACGGGTTCGGGTACGAAGCCGGCGGCGTGAGCGGCAAGAGCGTCTTGCTCTCGGTGTCGTTGTAGCCGAGCGAGTCGGTGGTCGCGCCGCAGGCCCCGGCCGTGACAGCCAGCGCGGCCACGGCCACGCAAGCAAGCCCCCGGACCGAGCGGGCTCCTGAGACGCGCATCTCGCCGCCTAGTCGCCGAGCCGCGTGCGGACGCGCGCCGCGAGCACGCTGTGCGGGTGGCGCTGCAGGAACGCCTCGGCGCGTGCGCGCGCGGCGTCGCTCGCGTCCGCTCTCGTCGAGCGCGTCGATGCGCAACACCTCCGCCTCGAGCCCCAGCCGGCCGTGGGGATAGGCGCGCCCGTAGGCGTCGAGCCGCGCCAGCGCGCCGGTGGCGTCGCCCCGGGCGAGCAGCCCGCGCGCGGCGTCGAGCGACGACAGCTCGTGCGCCAGCGTCACCGCCGGTCGCGCCGATGTGGGCCGAGCGCCTGCCGGGCCTGCCGCGGACGTTCGTCCGCCAGCGGCCCTTCGAGCGCCGCGCGCCGACAGCGCCGGCGGAGCCTGCGTCGGCTCGGGCTCGATCGGCTTCGCGGCGATGACGGCCGGCGCCGACCCGACGTGCTTCACCGAATGATGGCGCTGCCAGGCAAAGTAGCCGACCGGCACCGCGGCGGCCGCCCCGACGATCGAGATGGCCGCCAGCAGCTTGCCCCAGGTCATCGCCGCCGCTTTGGCCAGCGTCGCCGAGCGGCACCGCCTGCGCGGTCCCCGCCAGCAGCGTCGCCGACCCGGCCACACCGAGCGCGGCCATCGTCTTCGCCCGGGCCGTCCCGCTGCTTCGATAGGACCGCCCCGCCTCCAACAGCGCGCGTTCGAGAGCGCTGGCGCTCTCGTCGCGCAGACGCAACGGCTCCTCCTCATCTCTCGCACATCGCTTACCCCTGACCTTCCCGATTGACGTATCCGGCAAAGCCGCCGATGGCAGCCACGCGCTCTCGAAACTCGGCGCGCGCCCGGCGCAGCCGCGAGGCGACGGTGCCGCGCGGGATCCCCAGCGCGTCGGCGATCTCCGCCGTGCTCATCTCTTCGAACTCGTGAAGGACGAAGGCCGCGCGCAGCGGCTCCTCCATCTTCTCGAGCACGCTGTCGAGCAGCTCCCGCATCCGCTTCTGGTCTGTGAGTGCCTCGGGCGTGGCAAATCTTTCAACTTGTTCAGGCGCTTGATCGGCGGAGACCTCGCGCCGGCGCGCCGCCGTCCGACGGGCGTGGGCCGCCAGGTTGAAGGCGATCCGGAACAGGAAGCTCTTCTCGGCGCCGGGGCGAATGTCGTCGAGGCGGCGGGCCGCGACGATGAACGTGCGCTGCACCTCGTCGTCGATCTCGGCGTGCGGCGTCCCGGAATTCCGGAGCACGCGGGCGACGAAGTCGATGTGCAGATCGACGAGGCCGCGCAGCCGGGCGTCACGAAGAGCGCGCGTCCCGGGGAGGTCGTTCGAAGCCTCGGGCAAACCGAGCGGCGGAACGTCCACCGGAGCTTGCCGCTCGCGACTCGGCGCCGGGACATGAACGACCGGTATCGCGCGATCGAGATCGCGCGTGTCGAAGACCGCTGCGGTGGTCATGATCGTCCGGGGTCTCAATTCCCGCTCCCGCGAAAGCTGATCATACAGCGACCAGCGCCGTTTTTATAGGCCGTGGGAGAGACCGACCGACAGCGTCGGGGAAACCGAGGCCGTCTCGCCAACTGGTTGATTTGTCACGGTGGAGGTGGTGGTGATGAAGCGGCGCGTGACGAACGGAAAGTCGACCCCGGCGTCGAGTTCGAGCATGAGGCCCCCGCCGAGGGGCGCCGTCAGGCGAACCACGGCGCCGGCGCTGCCCCACCAGCGGACGACCGAGCGCGGGGTGTTGACGGAATGATCGGTCGCCGAGAGGACGCCCGACGGTGATCCGGGCGCAGGGCTCGACCCGGACGCGGCCGCCGGGCGCCCAGCCCGGACAGCCGGTGGCGGCCGAGCGCCATCCAGCCGATCCCGAGATTGTCTCCCGACCCGAAGAAGTCACCGGGCAAATAGAGAGCGGCCAGCGTGACCGATGGCGTCAGGCCGCCGCGGGTCGTGGTTCCGAGGCGGCCCCAGAGCGAGGCGCCGAGGCCCACCGATGACGTGAGAACGCGAGCCGCCGACCATCGAGGCGCCGAACCGCGGGCCGCTCGGCGCGCGGCGGTTCGTGCGGACGGCTGAGCCGACGATCGTCGGCGGCGGCGCCGGCGCGGGCGCGACCGCGGGCGGCGGCACGGAAGCCGGGCGCGGCGGCGGGCGGCCCCTCTGGAGGAGCTGGCGCCGGAGGCGGCGGCCACACCTGCGCCGCGGCCGCCGCGGATGAAGTGGCCGGAGGCGGCGCGGCCGGTGGTTGCGCGGGAGGGGGACGCCGCCACCGGCGCGGCTGCGGCTGCGGCAGGGGCGCGCCCCGACGGCGGCGCGGCCGTGGCCGACGGCGGGGCGCGGACCGGAGCCGGTGTCGCGCCCGGCTTCTCGGGCGGAGCCGGCGCCAGAAGGTCGGCGGTGGGATCGATCGCCAGCGCGGCCGTCAGCGAGAGAACCTGGACCACCTCGGCGCAGGTCGCGCCGTCGACCCGCCGGGTCTCCGCTTCGCCGCCGGCCTCGTTGACCCGCAGCTCGCCGCGAACCCTCCCGCCGGCGCGGGTCACGCGGACGGTGAGGCGCACGGCCGTCTCGCCGGGGCGCGCCCGGTGGACGTGGCGCGTGCGCGCGAGCACGCCGGCAAAGAAGGCCTCGCCGTCCGAACAGCCAGACGGCGCGTCGAACTCGACGCGAACGGGCACCGAGACCGCGACGCCGGTCTGCGCGAGCGCGACCAGCGCCCAAAGCCCGATGCCGGCCGAGGGTCACGGCTTCCACGGTGACACGAACTGTTCCTCGCGCGCCAGAGGCCCGGTGCTGTGAGCCGTCCTGTGACGGCGTGGGTCAACTCACCCTCAGTGAGCCCGAAAGCGGCGGTCGGCGACCCTCGCGCCCCGCCCGCGCCTTCCTGATCGCCGCGGCGCTGGGCGAGCGCGGCGCTGGCGACCGCCTGCCGCTCCCGCCCCGACGCCGGCGTCGGCGAACCGCCGGCGCCCGTCGCTGTCGCCCCTTTGCGGATCGCGATGATCGCCAAGAGCGCGAGCAACCCGTCGTTTCTCGCCTCGCGCCTCGGCGCCGAGAACCGCGCCCGGGCGCTGAGCGCCGAGCTGGGGCGTCCGATCGAGATCGAATGGCTGACGCCGCCGCGCGAGGACGCCGCGCTGCAGGTCCAGCGCATCCAGCAGGCGGTGGCCGAGAAGGTCGGCGCCGTGCTGCTCTCCTGCTCGGACGTCAAGACGGTGACCCCCGCGATCGACGACGCCGTCGCGCACGGCGTCCCGGTCATGACCTTCGACAGCGACGCGCCCGACTCGCGCCGCTTCGCCACCTGCGGCGTCGACGACTTCAAGGCCGGCCAGGCGGTGATGAAAGAGCTGGCCCAGCTGATCCCGCGCCGGGGCAAGGTGGCCGTGCTGGCGGGGAACCCGAACGCCCCCAACCTGCGCCGCCGCGTCGAGGGGGTGATGAGCGAGGCCGCGCACCATCCGGGCCTCACGATGCTGGGACCGTTCTTCCACGTCGAGACGCCGCAAGACGCGACGGCCGCGGTCATGCGCGCCGAGGCCGCGCACCCGGACATCGCGGGCTGGGCGATGGTCGGCGGCTGGCCGCTCTACACGCAGACGCTGCTGCACGAGATCGAGTCGGGGACGCCGAAGCTGATGGTCCCCACCATCGTCTCGATCAACGCCATCCCGCCGCAGCTGCTCTACGTCGAAAAGGGGCTGGCGCCGGTGCTGCTCGCGCAGCCGACCTATCTTTGGGGCGAGGTCGGCGTCGACACGATCGTCGACAAGCTGCTCCGCAAGACCGCGGTGCCCGAGCGGATCCCGATGGAGCTGGTGCGGGTCACGCGCGACAACCTCGGCGCCTGGGTCCGCCAGCTGCGCGCCTGGGGCTTCGTCGACGCGCCCGAGGAGTACCTGGAGCGACACTGAAGGGACGACGCCCGAATCATGGGCGTCATCTGAGGTGCCTGGCGGCGCGCCGCTGCCTCGGAAGCGGTTGTCTCAGTCGCCGTTGACGAAGTTGCAGCAGTAGAGCGTCGCCTGGTAGCCCTCCATGCTGGTACCGGGGGTGCCGGGGTTCGGGCAGACGATGGGCGGGTAGTCGTCCGCCGGCGTGTCGATGCCGGTGCAGGCGAAGCCGAACTGGGTCAGCGGGTTGCAGTTGGACACGTAGACGTCCTCGGTGCAGGAGCCGCCGGGGGGAATCTGCGCGGGCGGGTAGCAGCAGAAGGTGTCGACCGAGCCCGAGGGGGCTACCTTCGGGATCGAGCAGAGGAGATAGTACTGGTCGGCCCGGCTCTTGTTGGACATAAGGTCCTGGCCTTTAGGGAGCGTGTGCACGGTCCCCCTGATGGGGCATTGCCAGCCGACGAGGCCCGCCGAGCAGCCCGGCAGGCCGTCCTGCTCGCCGCAGGGCTGCGCCAGCCCGGTTCCGGAGCAGCAATAATCGACGAGCTCGGTGCCGCGCACGCCCTGGCCGCATTTGATCAGCGGGTTGTAGCTCTCGGGCCGGTTGATGTCCTGGCACTGGTACGCGTAAGTCCCCGGATCGCACACGGCGACCGGATCGTAGGCGCAGGTGGTGTCGGCGTTGGTGCAGCAATAATTCTGCGGGCTCGCGGGTACTCCGCCGTCTGCAGGCGGGATCTGGTTGGCGCAGATCATCCCCTGTGGAACGCCGCCGGCGTACGACGCAGTCTGGTCGGGGCGCGCTGTGCCGGTGCAGGAATAGCCGGTGAGGCCCAGGGTCTGCGGCGCTCCGCCGTCCGTGGTTCCGTTGCACCCAGCGGTCAGTGTCTGATCGACGGCGCAGGTCCCGCTCGGTTTGTCGTTGGTCGTCGTGCCGGGGTTGGTGCAGCAGTAGGCCTGCGAGCCGATGGGCGCGCCACCGTCGGGCGGCAGGATCTGATTGGCGCAGATCGTCCCGTTCGATGCATTGCCGTACGGCGAAGCCTGGTCCGGGCGCGCGACGCCGGTGCAGGAATAACCGGTGAGGCCCAGGTTCTGCGGCGCCCCGCCGTCCGTCACGTTGCAGCTGACCGTCAGCTTCTGCTCGACGGTGCAGGTCCCGTACGGTGACTCATTGTTTCCCGTGCAGGCGGCGAGCAGCAAGCAGGAGACGAGCAGAGTGATTCGTCGGGCGTTCATCGAAGCCTTCATCGAGGTCTTCATCGCAACCATCCTGGCGGCGGCTGTGGTGCCGGCAAGGTGGGGAAGACGCAGTTGATGGGCGCCACGCTGTTGTCGGCTGGGTCCGAGCTCGGGGACACCGTGACGTCCTGCCCAGAGATGTAGCCCAGGAAGTTCACCGGGCCGGGGCCGTAGACGATGTGGGAAAACTCGGCCTCCACGGCGCTTGGCCCGATGTTGTCGACGATGACGTTGTCGAGCGTGATCGGCCCAGCCGGGTAGAGCACCGAGTATCCGTTCAAGGTCACCACCCCCGGCTGCGGGCCGAGGCAGGTGACGTCGTGGATGTTCTGGAAGGTGAGCGACTTGAATTGGGGATCAGCGTCCCGGAGAAGAGCGGGTTGTACGCGGTGCAGATCAGGATCGCGTTGTTGACGTCGCGCATGCAGACGTTGCGGAAGAGGACGTTGTCGACCGAGCCGCCGCGGCTCGAGTCGGACTTCACGCGGATGCCGTTGAAGTCGCCGGGGCTGGCGCCGTCGCCCACCGGCCGCGAGTCGGCGTCGATGGTGAGATCGCAGACCGTCAGGCCGTTCACGCCGCCGTAGGTCTCGCTGCCGATCGACATCCCGTGGCCGGTGCCGAAGTGGTTGTGCGCGACGATAGATGTTCGACACCCCGTGGCCGCCTTTGATGGCGATGTGGTCGTCGCCGGTGCTGATGGTGTTGTGGGCGAGCACGCCGCAGGTGGCGAAGCTGGTCTCCCCGGATCGATACCGTCGGTGTTGCGCGACAGGTGTGGCGACATCAGCAGCCCCTGGCTGTTGAGCCAGCGCGACGGCGTCAGGATGGTCACCCCCCAGACGATGAAGCCGGCGCCCGGCGTGCACGCGGCGGCCGGTCCCGCCGGCCGGCGTGGAGGTGATCTTGACGTGGAACTTGGGCGAGTTGTGCAGCGTGATCTTGAACATCAGGAACCCGGTCACACCCGACGACAGGTTGATGAGCGTCGGGTTGCCGATGCTGCCGTCGATCATCGACAGCGCCGACGAGAGCTGCCACCAGGAGTAGTCGTGCCCGATGAGCGGCTCGCCACCCTGACCGTCGATGATCCCGTCGCCGACGATGGCCGGGTTGGCGCCCATGTTCACGGTGATGAAGTTCTTGCAGGCCGCCGAGTCGTTGACGCCGGGCTTGACCGCAATCGCTCGGCGCTCCGGCGACCGCGGTCGAATACTGGCTCGGATCGCGCGAGGCGTAGAGCGTGACGCCGGCGTCGATCCAGAGCGTCACGCCGCTCATATTGATTGGGCCCGAGACGAAGGCGTTGTTGGCGCCGTCGGTCACCAACTGGACCACCGAGCATTTGACGAGCGCCGTGTTGATCGCACCCGTGTCGAGGGTCGACTCGTCTGGCAGCCAGTTGCTGTCGGTGGTCTGATGCGTCGCTTTGAGGACGCAGGTCGGATCGGTCGGGGGGTCCGGCAACTTCGGCATCGGCGGCAGGTACAGGGCGTCGAGGTCCGAGCAGCCGTTCATCGGGTCGCCGGCCACCCCGTCCGAGGGATCGCTCGCGCCGCAGGTGTAGGCGATCGACGCGAGGTCGCCGCTGTTTTTGCAGCCGACCGCGAGGCAGGCGACGAGGCAGGCGACCAGCCAGGTCAGCAGCGGGGCGGCCCAGAGCATGACGGGCCGCCGCGCGGCGGGTGACTGTGGATGCAAGTTGGGGGACGTCAACGTGGTCTCATCGTTTTGCCGCGCGACGCCGGAAAGCCCGGCGACGCGCGGCGAGTTGTCTATCTGCCGCCCGTCGATCAGGAGCAGCCAATGCCGTGCGGGCAGGGCCACGCGGTCGAGCTGGCGCAGCTCCAGGTCGGTGCTGTCGCGCCGGCCTGACAGACGCAGTAGCCGGTCTTCATCGCGCCGGTCGAATCGGTGTAGCCGGTCGTCCCGCCGCAGACGACGCAGTCCGCGATCATGCAGGCCGAGCCCGCCGCGATCACCGTCGTCGGACAGGTCGCATCCTGCGGGGTCAGGATCTTGTAGCAGCTGAAGTCCTTGGTCGGGTCGAAGCTGCAGCCGGTCATCTCGGCGTAGGCGCCCCCACCCGACGGGCAGGTCTCCGACTTGACGCCGGCCTTCTCCGGACCGCAGGTCTTGTAGCAGAGCGCCGTGTCGGTCGCGGTGCAGGTGACGCCCTTGGCGATCGCCGTTCCAGCGGCGGTGTTGCCGCAGGCCGGCTGACCGAAGCCGCTCGTGCCAGCCGCGCCGGGGGTGCCGCCGGTGGAGGTCGCAGTGCCGCCCGTGCCGGGGGTGCCGCCGGTGGAGGTCGTCGTGCCGCCCGTTCCCGGGGTGCCGCCCGTGCCGGTGATCCCGTTGTTGCTGCTGCTGCCGCAGCCCTGGAAAACGAAGACCTGCGCCAAGAGCGCGACGGTCCCGCAGAACGGCGCCATTCGTTTCGTCATCGTCGTCATCGATCCCCTCGCTAGTTGGTGCATTTGAAATCCGGAGCTTCGAAGAGCTGGGTGTCCGCACCTCCGACGGATGGCTCACGGACCCCGCCGGGCTGAGCGCGGCTCCGTCCACGCGATCCCTCCGCTCGAGAGCGGCCGAGCCGTTTGGCCGACATCAGGCAACCCATGACGGCGTCTCCCTGTGCGTCGAGAACCATTGCCATCCTCCGTCCCCGTGCTCGCTTCCGGGGAAGGTCGCGCCTCGGGCCTGACGCAGGACGCGAGCGGCGGCGCGGCCGCCGGCGGCGCCGCCGGTGTCGTCGGCCGCTATCGCTGGCTGGTCTGCGCGCTGCTCTTCTTCGCGACGACGGTCAACTATATGGACCGTCAGATCCTCTCGCTGCTGAAGCCGATCCTCGACAACGAGCTCAAGTGGACCAACGCCCAGTTCGGGATGGTCAACGCCGCCTTTCAGGCGGCCTACGCCGTGGGCCTGCTCTCCTTCGGCGCGCTCATCGATCGCGTCGGCACCAAGATCGGCTACGCCGTCTCCATCTCGGCCTGGAGCCTGGCCGCCATGGCGCACGCGCTCGTGGGGAGCGTGAACGGCTTCTTCGCCGCGCGCATCGCGCTCGGCCTCGGCGAGGGGGGTAACTTCCCCTCGGCCATCAAGGCGGTCGCCATCTGGTTCCCGCCGCGCGAGCGGGCCTACGCGACGGCGCTCTTCAACAGCGGCAGCAACGTGGGCGCCATCATCGCGCCGGCGGTCGTCCCCTGGATGGCCACGTCATTCGGCTGGCGCTCGGCGTTCGTGGCCGCCGGGATCGCGGGGCTCATCTGGCTGGCGTTCTGGATCCCCTGGTACGACGTGCCCGAGCGGATCTGCCAGGCTGAGCGCCGCCGAGCTGGCCCACATCCGCAGCCAGGACGGGGCCGCGCCCGCCGCCGGCGGCGAGGCGCGCATCTCCTGGGCGGAGATCCTGCGCCACCGTCAGGCCTGGGCGTTCATCGTCGCCAAGTTCCTCACCGATCCCGTCTGGTGGTTTTTTCTCATCTGGCTGCCCGACTACTTCAAGAAGACGCGCGGGCTCGCCATCAAGGACAGCTGGGTCTACCTGGTGACGATCTATTCGATCGTCACGGTGCTCAGCATCTTCGGCGGCTGGCTCTCCGGCTTCCTCACCGCCCGCGGGCATGACGCGTGACCCGCGCCCGCAAGATCGCGCTCTTCACCTTCGCCTGCACGGTGCTGCCGATCCTGGCCGTCACCCACGTCGGCAACTGGGCGGCGGTCATCCTGATCGGGATCGCCGGCGCCTCGCACCAGGCCTGGTCGGCGAACCTCTTCACCAGCGCGTCCGACATGTTCCCCAAGCGCGCGGTGGCGTCGGTGGTCGGCATCGGCAGCATGGCCGGCTCGCTGGGCGGGATCCTGTTCCCGATCTTCTCGGGGAAGCTGCTCGACCGCTTCGCCGCCGCCGGCAACGTCACCTCGGGCTACGCGATCCTGTTCGGGATCTGCGGCTCGGCCTACCTCGTCGCTTTCGTCCTCAATCACCTGCTCGCGCCCACCTTCGCGCCCATCCAGACACCCGCATGAGGTCCTCACCAATGATCGAACGAATCACCCCGGACGACAATCGACAGGCCCCAAGACAGCGCCAAGCGCGGAACGTGGAAATGACGACGGCCGCGAAGTCGGCCGCCGCCCTCGCGCTCACAGTCGCCTTCGTCTTCACCTGCCTGGCGACCGTTGGCCCCGCACGCGCCGACGAGCCGGCCCCGCCGCCCGCCGTACCCGGCGTGCCGGCGGGAGCGCCCGCCGAGGCTCCGGCTCCGCCGCCGCCCGCGCCGCCACCGCCGCCACCCTCCGCCGAGGCGCAGCCCCCCGTTCTCCCGAACGTTCCGTCGGAAACGGCGCCCGCGCCCGGCGCCAACCCGCCGAACGGCTCCTGGTTCGATCGCCCCGCCCTGACGCTCACGATCCCGCAGGGGAGCCAGAAATGGTCGGTGACGTTCTACGGATTCGTCGAGGCGGACTACATCGGCGACAGCACGCGCAGCTACAACGACGCGATCGGCAGCACGCTGGTGGCGCGCTCGCGACACCTACGAGGGGACCGTCGGCCGCTCGCAGTTCTCGATGCGGAACACGCGCATCGGCCTCGCCTTTCAGTCCCCGCAGATCGGCAACCTGCGGCCGTCGGCGTTGATCGAAGGGGACTTCTTCGGCAACCAGCCGAGCCCGCCGACCGGCGTCTCGGAGAACACCTACTTCGACAGCCCGACGTTCCGCATCCGCCACGCCTACCTCAAGCTCGACGGCGGCTTCCTCGACCTTCTGGCCGGACAGACCTACGACGTGTTCGGCTGGCAGAACTACTTCTTCCCCTGCTCCGCCGAGTTCCTGGGTCTGCCGAATCAGGTCTTCTCGCGCAACACGCAGCTCCGGCTGTCGCGCACCTTCGGCGCCGACGGCCCGATCAGCGTCGACATCGCGGTGTCGGCCGGGCGTCCGGCGCAGCGCGACTCGCAGATCCCCGACTTCGAGGCCGGCCTGCGCCTCAGCGTCAACGGATGGAAGGGGATCACCACTCCGGGCAACGTGCGAACGGTCGCCGCGCCGCTGTCGATCGGCGTCTCGGGGATCGCCCGCCAGTTCAAGGTCGACGCCTTCGCGCCGCCGCCGACGCAGAGCTCGAACAGCGTCTCAGGCTGGGGCCTCTCGGTCGACGCGCTCCTCCCCGTCATCCCGGCGGCCGACGCCAACGATCGCCGCAATCGGTTGACGCTGACCGGCTCGTTCGTCATCGGCACCGGCATCGCCGATCTTCTGACCACCGGCGGAGGCGCTGCATTCCCCACGCTGTCCAACCCCGCGCAGGCCGTCGCCGCCGCCCCTATACGCGCCCGACATCGACAACGGGCCTGGTGACGTTCGACATGCGAACCGGCATTCTGCACACGATCAACTGGTGGGCGTTCAAGGCCGGCCTGCAGTACTACCTGCCGGTTCTCGACGGCCGGTTGATCTTCGCGGCGAACTACACCCAGTCGCACTCGAACAACATGAGCAAGCTCTTCCCGATGCTGGCGGCGCCGAGATCGAGCTCTCGACCGGGTCGCCGACACCTCGAAGTACGCCGACGGCAACCTCTTCTTCGACGCCACGCCGGCGATCCGCTTCGGCATCTCGGGCCAGTACACGCAGGTCCACTATCTCGCCCACCCTCGACGGCAACCAGCCGCACAACATCCGCGGCATGGGTCAGGCCGTCTACGTCTTCTAGCCGCCGCGCGACGGGCGTCTTGTGCGACGTGCCGGGGCGTTGCATTCTCCGGCGAGACGCATGAGCGAGCTCGTGATCAGACCGGCGGCCGGGTGCCGCTTCGACGAGGTGAGCCTGGGCGAGGTGATGCTGCGCCTCGATCCGGGCGAGGGGCGCGTGCACACCACGCGCACGTTCCAGGCCTGGGAAGGGGGCGGCGAATACAACGTCGCCCGCGGCCTGCGGCGCTGCTTCGGCCTGCGGACGGCCATCGTCACCGCGCTGGCCGACAACCCCGTCGGGCGCCTGGTCGAGGACCTGATGCTGCAGGGAGGGGTCGACCTGTCGTTCTTGCGCTGGGTCCCCTACGACGGCGTGGGGCGCGCCGTCCGCAACGGCCTCAACTTCACCGAGCGCGGGTTCGGGCCCGCGCGGCGGCGTCGGCTGCTCCGACCGCGGCCAGACCGCCATCTCGCAGATGCGTCCCGGCGACGTCGACTGGCGCGCGCTGTTCGGCGTCGAGGGGGTCCGCTGGTTCCACACCGGCGGCATCTTCTGCGGCCTGTCCGAGGGGACGCCCGCCGTCGCGCGCGCCGCGATGGAGGAGGCGCGCCGCCACGGGACCCGCGTCTCCTACGATCTCAACTACCGCGACTCGCTCTGGCGCGCGGTCGGCGGGCAGGCACGCGCGCGCGAGGTAAACCGCGCGCTGATGCCGTTCGTCGACGTGCTGTTCGGCAACGAGGAGGACTTCGTGGCGGCGCTGGGGTTCGAGATCCCCGGCGTCGACGCGCAGTACGCGGCGCTGCCGACGGCCGGCTTTCGCACCGATGATCGACGCCGTGATGAAGCGCCTACCCCAACCTGACCGCCGTGGCCACGACGCTGCGCACGGCGCACTCGGCGAGCACGAACGGCTGGGGCGCGCTCTGCCGCTACCGCGACGACCGTTCTTCGAGGTGCCCCAGCGCGACGTCGAGATCCTCGACCGCGTCGGTGGCGGCGACTCGTTCGCCTCGGGGTTCATCTACGGGCTCCTCGCAGGCAAGGACCCGCAGTGGGCGCTCGACTGCGGCGTGGCGCACGGCGCGCTGGCCATGTCGACCCCCGGCGACACGACGATGGCCTCGCTCCCCGAGGTGCTGCGCGCCATGGCGGGCCCGAACGCGCGGATCGATCGATGACGCCCCCCGAATTCACGTCGCACGTCGAG
Organism: uncultured Pseudomonadota bacterium; assembly: GCA_963819375.1. GTDB lineage: Bacteria > Myxococcota_A > Polyangia > Fen-1088 > Fen-1088 > JADGRB01. The sequence goes on from CAWFVU010000007.1 coordinate 890,449, forward strand.
CACGCGCCGCGCGCCGAGATCATCCGGCGTATCGCGGAGGAGGGGATCGTCCCGGTGATCCGCGCCGCCACGCCCGACCTGGCGCTGCGGGCGGCGCGCGCGGTGATGGCCGGCGGCATCTCGGTCTTCGAGATCACCATGACCGTCCCCGACGCCCCCGAGGTCATCCGCGCGCTGGTGCGCGAGCTCGGCGAGCGGGCGCTGGTCGGCGCCGGCACCGTGCTGAACGCGGCGGCGGCGCACCAGTGCATCGACGCGGGCGCGGCGTTCGTGGTCAGCCCCGGCCTCGATCCCGACACCGTCATCGAGGCCCACGGGCGCGGCGTCCCCGCCATGCCGGGCGCGCTCACGCCGACCGAGGTGATCGCCGCCTGGAACCTCGGCGCCGACGTGGTGAAGATCTTCCCCATCTCGGCGGTGGGTGGCGCCAAGTACCTGCGCGCGCTGAAGGGGCCGCTGCCCCAGGTGAAGATGCTGCCGACGGGCGGGATCACCGCGGCCAACGCCGCCGAGTTCCTGGCGGCCGGCGCCGTCGCGCTCGGCATCGGCGGGGAGCTCGTCGACACCGTCGCCGCTCGCCGAGGGGCGCGACGCCACGATCACCGAACGCGCGCGCGAGCTCCGCGCCGTCGTGCAGGCGGCCCGCGCCGCCTGGCCCGGCTAGGACACGGCCAAGGCTACGGCAGCGAGACGCTGACGTCGTCGAACTCCGCCTCGGTGTTGTCGACGATGAGCGCGATCCCGCCGCTCGTGCAGCGACGAATCGGTGATGGCGGGATCGCCGGTCTTGGGGAGCACCGGCGCACCGTTGATGGAGGCCGTGATGGTGCTGCCGACGATCTCCAGCTGCACCGTGTACCAGGTCCCGGTCGCCACGCCGTAGCTGTTCGAGCTGCCGATCGAGTTGCTGCTGCCGGCGATGTCGCCGCGGATCGCCACCTTGGCGTCGCTGCGCAGGGTGACGCAGTAGTAGTTGTTGGCGTCCTGGACCCGCGCGCAGAGCCCCGCGTAGTACGAGGAGCTCGAGCCGTTGAATGAGACGACCTTGATGCGCGCCTGGACGATGACGTTGGTCCAGCTGATGTCGCCGGCGGCGGCCAGGAAGACCTTGCTCATCAGGCAGGAGAGATCGTAGACGCTGCTCCCGTCGGTCGCGATGGCCGCGGTGCCAGGGCCGCTGCTGATCCACTTGCCGGCTCCGCTCTCGAAGTTGTCGGAGAAGATCGTACCCGACGCGCCGCCGGTGCCCGTCGCGCCGCCCGTGGCAACCGCACCGCCCGTGCCGGTCACGCCACCCGTGGCGACGACGCCTCCTGTGCCCGTCGTGCCGCCAGTGCCGAGCGCGCCCCCCTTGCCGGTCGCGCCGCCGGTCCCGGTGACAGGACTCCCTCCGGTTCCGGTGGCGCCTCCGCTGCTGGTCACGCCCCCGCTTCCCGTGGCGCCGCCGGTCCCGGCGCCGGTTCCCCCCCGCCCGCTCCCGCCGCCATCGAGAGGGCGGTCGTAGCCGTCCGGGGTGATGCAGCCCGCGGTCGCCAGCAAAGCGCCCGCGCAGAGGGCGCTCCGGATCGTCATCGCCATGGACATCCCCCAGACAGACGTGTCCGCGAGGGCGGCGGGCGGCTCATCCCCTCCCGGATCAGCTGCGCCAGCGCGGCCTGAGCTGCGCCGGAGAGATGCGGACACTCAAGCACCAAAGGATTTCGGCGCTCGGATGCTCTCGCTCTGAGGGCCCAATTTTGGCTCTGCAAAGAGCCTCACGAATCTGCGGGGCCGCGCTGGTTGCCTGGGGGTGCTGGCGCGGCCCCGTGGGAGGTCTCGATGAAGAAGTTTTGCGCGCTGATCCCGTTGCTCGCCGCCCTCCCCGCCTTCGCCCTCACCTTCGCGGGATGCGCAGGAACCAAACCGGTCCAGAGCGTCGCGGGCGAAGGGGGAAGCGGGGCGAGCGTCGGCAACACGGGCGGCAGCTTCGGATCCGGCGGCAGCGGCGTGACGGGAACCGGCGGCGGCGGCATCGGCACCACCGGCAGCGGCGGTGACGTCGGGATCAGCGACGCCGGAGACCCGAACTGCGGCCTCTTACAGTTCAAGCCGACCCCCAAGGCGGCGGACATCTTGATGGTGCTCGACCGGTCGGGCTCGATGATCGACATCCCCGACGGCGCGCCCTCGGGCAGCACGACCACCAAGTGGCAGATCGTCGTCCCCTCGCTGGAGGCGGTGGTCAGCGCCACGGAGAGCTCGATCTCCTGGGGGATGAAGTCGTTCCCCGAGACCTACACCGATTCGTTGGACGACTGCGCCGGCGGCGTCACCGGCATCATCGACGTGAAGGTCGCGGCGATGGACGGAACGCAGATGAACAGCGCGATCACCGCGCTCACGCCGGCAGGGAAAGGGACGCCCACCGCCGACGCCATCAACTCGGCCGTCACCTACATGGGGACGCTCACCGACACGAACCCGAAGTACCTGCTGCTGGCCACCGACGGTGAGCCGACCTGCGTCGGGACCAGCAAGGACTCGACCAACTCCGGGCCGGCGGCGGTCACCGCCATCGCCAACGCGCTCAAGGCCGGGTTTCCCACCTTCGTGGTCGGCATCGCCACCACCAAGACCACCGCCAACACCGAGCTGACGGCGATGTCGAAGGCCGGCGGCGAGCCGGTTCCCGTCAGCAATCCGCTCGCCCACAACTACTACCTCGCCAACGACGCCACCACCCTGGTCTCGGCGATGGAGGCGATCACGGGCCAGATCTCGACCTGTCTCTTTCCGCTCTCGCCGCCGCCGCCGGTGCTGAACGATCCGACCAAGGTGGGCGTCTACCTCGGCAGCACGACGAACAAGATCCCCTACGACGCGTCGAAGAGCAACGGCTGGGCCTACACCGACGCGAACGACAGCGCCATCGAGGTCTTCGGCGACTCCTGCGACATGATTCAGACGGCCGGCGCCGGCGCGGTGCAGATCATCTTCGGCTGCCCGAACATCAACGTCCCGTAGTCGTCGGCGCCCTACAGCTCGAAGCGGAAGTAGTCGCGGGCGTTGCGGAAGCAGACGTCCTCGACCAGCGCGCCGAGGAGCGGGCGATCGTTCGGCAGCAGGCCGCGCTCGACGTCCTGCCCGAGCATGTTGCAGAGCAGGCGCCGGAAGTATTCGTGGCGCGAGAACGACAGGAAGCTGCGCGAGTCGGTGAGCATGCCGACGAAGCGAGAGAGAAGGCCCAGGCTGGAGAGCGCGTCGAGCTGCTTGCGCATCCCGTCGAGCTGATCGAGGAACCACCAGGCGCTGCCGAGCTGCATCTTCCCGGGCTCTGACCCGTCCTGGAAGCTGCCGATCACGGTGGCGAACGCCTCGTTGTCGGCCGGGTTGAGGTTGTAGACGATCGTCTTGGCCAGCTTTCCGGCCGCGTCGAGCCGGTCGAGGAAACGCGCCAGCGCGACCGCCTGCGGGAAGTCGGCGATGGCGTCGTAGCCGGTGTTGGGGCCGAGCGCCGCCATCCCGCGGGTGCTGGTGTCGCGCAGCGCGCCGAGGTGGAACTGCTGCGCCCAGCCGCGCCGGTGATCGAGCACCGCCAGGTCGAAGAGCAGCGCCGCGCGCAGCTTCTCGACCTCCTCGGGCGTCGGCGCCTGCCCGCCGCGTGCCTTGGCGAAGATGGCGGCGACCTCGCGCTCGGTGTAGTCGGCGACGTAGAGCCGCTCGAGGCCATGGTCCGAGGCGCGGCAGCCGGCCGCGTGAAAGGCGTCGTGCCGCTTGGCGAGCGCGTCGCGCAGCTCGTCGAGCGTCCCGACCGGCGCCGTGCACGGCGGCGCCGAGCGCGTCGAGCCAGCCGTTCCAGCCGCCGAGATCGTGGAGCGCCAGCGCGCGGTCGGGGCGCCAGGTCGGATAGAGCTTGGTGAACGCGCCGGCGCGCCGCGCGTGGCGGCGGTGCGGCTCGAGATCGTCGATCGGATCGTCGGTGCTGCAGACGACGCGGACGTTGAACTGCCGCAGGAGCCCCTGCGTGGTGAAGCCGTCCTCGCCGAGCTTGCGCGTTGCAGTGGTCGAAGATCTCGCGCGCCGTCTCGGGCCCCAGCAGCTTGCCGGGGAGGCCGAACGGAAATCGCAGCTCGAGGTGCGTCCAGTGGTAGAGCGGATTGCGCAGCGTGTGCGGGACGGTCTTGGCCCAGGCCTCGAACTTCTCCCAGTCGGTCGCCTCGCCGGTGATCGCCCGCTCGGGGACGCCGTCGGCGCGCATCGCCCGCCACTTGTAGTGGTCGCCGTCGAGCCAGATCTCGGTCATCGACCGGAACCGGTGATCGTCGGCCACCTGCTGCGGCGACAGGTGGCAGTGGTAGTCGAGGATCGGCTGCTGGGCGGCGACCCCGTGATAGAGGTCGACCGCGGTCGGCGAGTCGAGCAGGAAGTCTTCGTCCAGGAACGGCTTTATGACAGGTTTCACGAAGGCACGATCGTTATTCGGTGACGTAGACGTTGTCGAACTCCGCCGTCCCGTTGTTTACGATGAGACCGATGCCGCCCGCGGAGAGCGTCGTGTCCGTCACCATGCTGACGCGGGCCACGCCGTTGACCGACACGGTGATGGTCGAGCCGTGCAGGTCGAGCTTGAAGGTGTAGACGGTGTTGAGCTGGGCGTCGCCGGTGGTCGACTTGCTCTTGGTGCCGAGCGTCGTCGTGCTGCCGTTGAGCTTCACGCGCAGCTGCACGGCGCCGCTGTCGTCCATGTAGGCCTCGTAGTAGTTCCCCTTGTCGGTGCCGAGCGCGAACCGTCCGAACACGCCGAACTCGAAGCTCGATCCGGAGATCATCTTGATGTCGACCTGGAACGTGTAGTCGGTCCAGCTCTGGTCGCCGCCGATGTCCATGATGAAGTCGCTGCCGGTCGCCGCCCCCTGCAGCGCGAGGTTTCCGTTGTCGCTGACCACGCTCCAGGTGCCCTTGGTGGGATCGGAGTCGATGGTGTCGGCGATCCAGCCCGTTGGCCATCGCGCCGACTGTGTCGGCCGAGAAGTCGTCGCTGTAAAGAACGGTCCCGGGTGGCGGAGGCGGCGCGCCGCCGGTGCCGCTCGACGATGTCCCCCCGGTGCCGGCCGTCTTCCCGCCGGCGCCGGTCGACACCACGGTGCCTCCGGTCCCGCCGCCGCCCCGTCGCGCCGCCGACGCCGGGGACACCGCCGGTGGCCGCCGGCGTTCCGCCCGTCCCCGACGATCCGGCGCGACCCAGCTTGGCCACTTTGAGCCGAAGCGCCGCCGGTCGCGGCCGCGCCGCCGTCCAGGCTCCGGTCGAAGCCGGCGGGCGTGAGACAGCCAGCGACGAGCGTCGCCAGGGAACACCACAAGAGCAGTTCGCAACGGCTTCATGTTCAGAAGTTGAAGGCGACGCCGGCGTTGAGGTCGACGTTGAACGTGAACTTGGGCTCGGCGAGCTGGATGTTGCTGGAGGCCTCGATCCCGAACGACGAGCTCAGCTTGTAAAGGAGGCCGCCGCCCACCTCGGCGAGCGCGGGCCCCGCCACGACCGAGTCGACGCAGGTCTGGCTGCGGGTCGCGCCGCAGTCGTGGTAAGCGCCGAAGGTGACGACGTGGCGGATCTGCCCGCCGCCGAGCCCGCCCTGAGATGAACGGGCGAAAGCTCTCCGAGCCGAAGAAGAGCGACGCCTTGAGAAAGAGCGCCAGCGCCACGTCGGCGGGCGGGTAGACGCGGCCGGTGCTGTCGACCAGCTCGGTCGGGCCGTTCACCAGCTGGATCCGCCCCTGCGCCGAGATCAGGAGATCGGGCGCGACCCAGTAGCCGACCTCGGGCGAGACATGACCGAGCGAAGTGCTGGCGAACGATCCGGAGACCGGCAGGTTGGCGTTGGTCTCCCCGGTGCCGGTCGCGTAGCCGACGCCGCTCCCCACCAGCACGCTGGCGAACCAGTGCCCGCCGTTTTCATCCTCGGTCTCCGCCTCCTCGCGAACCGTGGTGCTGTCGTCGTTCTCGCTCCGCTTCGTCGCCTCGGCCGCGTGCGCCCGCTCGCTCGGGCGCGCCTCGCCGGCGAGCTGAATGACCAGCGGCCGCGACTCCGTGCCGCGGGTGGCGACCGGTTGCCCGTCGTCGTCCTGCGCCTCGATGTAGTAGGCCACCGACGATCCGGTGGTCGCGTGGTCGGGGATCTCGGCGCTGTAGGCGCCCGGACCGACCGGATCCATCTCGCGCCCCAGGAACTCGGAGATCCCCTGCGGACGGTAGGCGAGCACGACCTTGCGGAACTTGAGGGTCTCGTCGACGTTGACGGTCACGCGGATGGCGTTCCCCTGCTTGACCTCGCTGACGGTGTGGTAGGTGAAGCCGCCGGACGACGACGAAGGCGCCGGACGCGCCGGCCCAAATCGCGCGCCGCGGGCGCCGGCGCAGCGGCCTCATCCCCGCCGGACGAGGTCGCCGACGACTGCAGCGACGTTCTTGCTCTGCTCCTTCGCCTCGTCGAACGCCTCGCTGATCTCGGGCGTCACCAGCGCCGGGGTCATCGCGATCGACGGCTCGATGGCCAGCGCCTGGGCGAACTGCTTCTCGCCGAGCTCCCGGTTCTTGAACCCCTCGATGATCACCACGCCCATGTGCACGTGGGTGCGCGCCGCGACCGGGTGACGCTCGAGCCCCGAGGTCCCGCACAGCTCGAGCGCCTTCTTCAGGATCTCGCGCGCCTTCTCGAACTCGCGCTTGTCGATCGCCGCCAGCGCGTCGCGGTTCAGCTGCGTCACCCGCGCGGCCGGATCCTGCGCCTCGGCGAGGCGCCGCGGCGAGGCCGCCGCCACCCCGTGGCAAAGCAGAAGCAGCGCGCCCATTCGAACCAGGAAACGAACACCCGACATTGCGTCGAATCAGTGTTCCCGTCGGTGTGGGGCGGCTCAGGGCCGCGACGGCGTCAGGAGTCCGGCGCGCTAGAAGCGCAGCTCGGCGCCGCCGAGGCCGGCCGCGAACGCGGCCCCGAAGGCGGCGAGGTCAGGGCCGTTCCTGACGGCGATGACGGGACGGCACGATCGTCGCCCCGGCCAGCAGATCGATCCTCAGCGCCAGGCGCTGCGCCAACCGAAAACGCGCTGCGCTTCGCGCGTACAACGCCGCGCCCGTCACCTCCCCGGTGCTGCCGATCAGCAGCGCGCTGGACGTTCCGGTCGAGCGAACGAAGATCGCCAGCGTCCCCAGCGCGGCATCGAACGACACCCGGCGATCCGCCCGCGGCGCCAGCACCAGCCCCCCACCCGCCAGCCAGACCGAGGTGCGGGCCTGCGCTTCCGGATCCGAGAGCTGCGACTCACTGAGCGGCGCATAGCCGAGGAGCTCGGCACCAACCAGGCCCGCCAGCTGCGCACGCACGCTGATCCCGGCGACGGCCATGGCCCCGAGGCCGCCGACGCTGGCCAGCACGCCGCGACGACACGTCGACCGCCATCCACCGCTGGGGCGCCGGCGCCACCGGAACCGTCGCGCGCGCGATCGGCGGCGCTGCCAGCGGGACCACCGTCGGACCGCTCACCAGGCCCAAGCTGATCCGCAGGAACTCGACGGTGCGCAGCGCCAGCACCGCCTGCAGCCCGGAGGTCTCGTCGACCTCCAGCTCCTGCCGGAGCCCGACCCGATCCGAGCCATCCTGGGCGATCCAGACATCGGTGCGGTGACCGTCGGCGACCACCACGGCGCGCGCGCCGCGCGCCGAGCGCGCCGCGCACCTGCTCCTCGATCCCCATCGCGGGCGAGATGGCCGCCCGCGAGACGTCGACGCCGACCGTGCGCAGCTCGGCATCGATCCGCCCGGCCAGCGGATCGTCGGCGACGGCGGAGAGCAGCGCCACCCGCGGCGTGACGGTCGGCGCGCCTCGGGCAGATCGGACACGCCGGGCACGCTCGGGCCGGCGCGGGCCACAGCAGCCGCAGCGAGCAGGGCAAAGGCGACGGCGGCCTGAATGCCGCCGCGGCCTCGGATCACGGACCGACCGTGCGTCTGGCCAGCTTGGCGTGCGGTCCGCCGGGGAAGTCGTGCAGGTACGCGGTCGCCGCCCGCCGCGCCTCCGCGTCATCGCCGGCCTTCAGCCGAGATTCGATCAGGCGACCCGCCGCCTCGCGCGCCAGCGGGCCGCGCGGGAACGAGCGCAGATAGCTGGCGAACAGATCGCCCGCCAGCTTGTAGTTGTGCCGCCCCTCGAAGGCGATGAGGCCGAGCGCGTAGATCGGCCGGTCAGCGTCGGGGAAGCGCCGGCGCGCCGACCGATAGGCCTCTTCCGCGCGATCGAGATCGCCCGCCAGCCGGGCCACGTCGCCGAGCAACACCAAATCATCGGCGCCGAGCCGCGCGCACTCGGCGCGCCACCCTTCGAGCACAGCGGCTGCCAGAGCTTCGTGGTACTCCGCGCGCGCCGCCTGGACGCGCCAGTCGGCCGTTGCTCGGCGTCCCGGCACGGGCCGTCACCGCCTCGACGCGCCGGGCACGCGGGCGCCGACGCGCGCTCCGTGGGGGGCGCGATCTCGGTCGGCGGCGGCGCCAGCGCAGGCTCAGGGCCCCGCGCGGCCGTCGCGGACGGCGTTGGCGCGGCCGGAGGCGCTTCAGCCTCGGCGCTCGGCGCCGGTGCGTTCTCGAGACCCAGATCGGCGCCGCTGGCGCTGGCGCGCAGACGCTGGCCCGTCACCACGCGAACCGGCTCTTTGAGCCCCGGGCCGCTGACCAACACCGAGCCCTCGTGCATCGTCACGGTGAGCGCCCGACTCTGCCGATCCCAGCCGGCGGCGAAGCGCGTGCCCGTCACCTGGAATGCGGTAGCCGCCCGCCTGCACCTGCCAGCGCGTGTGCGTGCGATGGATGACCGAGACCTCGAGCGTCCCCTCTTCGATCGCCACCGTCGCGCCGTTGCAATCGAGCGCGTCCACGTGGGCCGCCGCGCGCGGCGGCAGCGTGACCGCCGACCCGTCGGAGAACTGCAGCTCGAGCGGCGCCGCCGCCGGCGCCACCAGCGCAGCGCCGACCTCCCCTTCGCCCACACCCGCGACGGCGTACGAGATCGCACGCGGGTGCAGAACGATGATGGCGGTCGCCGCGCAGGCGGCCAGGCTCCCGAACGCGAAGCGCAACGGTCCACCGACCGGGGGCAGGACGCGCACGCAGGCTCTGCCGCGCGGCGAGTCGCGCCTGGATCTGCGGCAGCATATTTTGCCGCTGGGCCTCGCCCTCGACGACGCGACCCACGTCGCGCATCAACGATTCCAGCTCCCCGTTCATCTTCTTCAGCTCCCGGTTCATGATTCTCCCCACCGCCCCCCGCGTCCCATGCGTTCCGTCAGCGCCGGGTTCGAGCGAGCCGCCTCCACGAACCGCTTCTCGGCGCGTGCCAGCCGCCGCTTGACCGTCGCCAGCGACACCCGGCAGGCCGCGGCCACCTCGGTGAGCTGCATCTCCGACACGAATCGGAGCGTGAAGGCCAGTCGTTCGTCGGCGGGAAAGTCGGAGAGGATCGCGTAGGTCGCGCGCACCGCCTCGTGCGTCTCCCCCTGCGGGGCGGCCACCGGAACCTCGGGGACCTCCTCGGGCGCCACGAACCGGATCCAGCGCCAGCGCCGCCGCCGGCGGATGCGGCCGCGCGCGGTGAACACCGTCAGCGTGGCAATCCAGCTCCGCAGCGCGGAGGCGTCCTTCAGATTGTGGACCCCTTCCAGGACGGCCACGAACACGTCCTGAACGACGTCCGCGATCTCGGCGTCGATCCCGAGCGCGCCGGCGACCAACCGCTCGACCATCGGTTCGTACCGCTCGACCAGGATGCTCTGGGCCCGCGCTTCACCCCGCCGGAGCGCGGCGACCAGCTCGGCGTCGTCCGCGTAGAGGCGGCGCCGCGACGGGAAGCGGGGGCTTCGGCGTCTGGGGCGCGACCGGAGCAGGCGGCCGCTCGCGGCCGTCCGCGCGAAGGCCGGTGGGGGACGGCACATTCAGCAGTTTACCTGGCCCGCCAATTCTTGTCCCCGCCGGATCGACGGGACGCCGTAGGGCGCGCTGCGTCGTACGCACGGCCGCGGGATCACGTGAAACCCGTTCCGACCGACCGCTTCCAGTTTGAAACGACATTGTTCCCGTCCGTCCCGTGAGTGTCCCGGGCGACCCGGCGCGGTTCACCTGCCATCCGGCCGGCGTCTCTGTAGTATGGAGAGGTGCGACGCCCCCCCGTTCCGGATTTCGGAGCAGTGCTGGTGCTCGCGCTGATCGCCACGAGCTGCGACGTCCACCTCTACCCTCTCCGCGCGCGGCCGACAGGCAACGACGCGGCGATCGGGGGTCGATTCGGCAATCGGGGTCGATTCGGCGGTTCCGTCGCGACTGCCCGAGCCAGCTCATCGGCTTCGCAACGATGAGCGATCTCGGGGGGGAATGGGACGGCGGAATCGACGCTGCGCCGACGCTGTTGCTCGACGGCGGGGTCACCGGCGGTGGCGCTCCCGACGCCGGGACCCTGGTCGTCGTCGACGCGCAGAGCAGCGACGCCTTGGCCCAGTTCACCTTGTACGCCAGCGACAAGACGCCGGGGCCGCTGACGATCCTGGTCAAGGGGATGATTTCGATTCCGCCCACGCCCGACGGCGGCGACACCGGCGGCGAACAGATCCGGGTGTCGCCGAACAAGACCATCCTCGGCGCCGACGCCAACTCCGGGCTCCTCGGCGGCGGCTTGGGGATGACCAGAGTCTGGAACGTGATCGTTCAGGAACCTGACGATCGCCAGGCCGAACACCGACGGAGCCATCGACGCCATTCACATCGAAAAGTCCCACCAGATCTGGATCGATCACTGCGATCTGTCGAGCACCGGCGGCGACCGGGACCTACGACGGTCTGGTCGACATCTCGGATCACAGCGACTTCGTCACGGTCTCCTGGACGCACTACCACGACCACAAGGACAGCGGCCTCGTTGGGCGCTCCGACAGCAGCGCCGCGGCGGCGGAGGACGCCGGAACGGAGCACGTGACCTACGACCACGACTGGTTCAGCTACCTGGCGACCGGACCGCGGGTCCGCGTTGGAACGGTGCACGTCCTCAACGGCTTCTTCGAGCAGGTGACCAACTACGGGATCGCCTCCACCGATGGCGCGAACGTGCTGATCGAGGGCAACTACTTCCGCGGCGTGGCGACGGCGACGACCGATCCCGACTTTGGCCGCGTGACGACGATCCTGGAATCGGCCACGGCTGGCTACGTCGACCTGGTGGACAACCTGAACGACCCGAACGTCCCGTCCGGAAACGACCTCCTCACGACGACGCAAGCTGTCCCAGGAGCGCTCTTCCCCTACTCCTACGCGCAGGCCCGCAGCTCGGCCGACAGGGTTCTCGACCTGGTGACCAGGTGCGCCGGCACCGGCAAGATCGCGGTTCCGGCCAACTGAGGCCGAGGCCCCGGAAGCGTCGTCCGGCGTACGTTCCTTACCGCGAATTTTCCGTTTGGAAAGCTGCCGGAAACAGTCGGCGCTTATCTTGGAAGTCGAGGCGACAAATGGCACGCGCTAAGAATCCTGGCTATCAGGTTCACGACAGCGGTGACCACACGACGCTGGACGGAATCTTCCGTCTGATCTCCCTCGGCGAGCGGGAAGAGCCGCTCGAGGACGTGCTGACCGCGATGTGCGGCGACATCGCCACGATCGCCAGCGCCGACGTGGCGAGCGTCTACGTGCGCGAGGAGGGTCCGGACGGCGAGCGCTTCACGATGCGCGGCAACGTCGGCTTCCCGCCCGAGGCGCTCGGCCGGGTCCACCTCGGGCGTGGCGAGGGGATCACCGGCTTCGCCGCCGATCGGCTGCGGCCGGTCTCGGTGGCCGACGCCGATCGCGACGCGCGCTTCAAGTACATCCCCGGCCTCGGCGAGGAGCAGTTCCCGGCGCTGCTGGCGGTCCCGGTGCTCCGGGCCGGCGCGGCGGCGGGCGTGCTGGTGCTGCAGCGTCGGGCCTCGACCGCGTTCACCGCCGGAGGAGGTGGTGCTGGCGACCGCGCTGGCCGCCGTGCTCAACCACGCGCTCGAGCGCGGCGAGGGGCGCGAGCGGCAGCGCGCGGCCGACGCCGACCGGCGAACGGTGCGCCTGACCGGCGTGGCGATCGTCGGCGGGCGCGGCGATGGGGCGCGCCGAGGCGCTGCCGACGCTGGCCGCGCTGGCGAGAAGCGGCACTCCGGCCAAGCCCGCCGAGCCCGCGAATCTGGAAGCGATCTGGAACCGGCTGCGCGGCGGGCTCGCGGCGCGGCGTGGTGACCGGGGCCGCGGCGCGCGAGATCGCCTCGCTGGCGGTGATCCTCGAGGACGAGCGCTTCCGCGGCCGGCTGGCCGAGGCCTGCGCCGCCGCCGCACCGCTCAAGGCGCTCTCCGAGCTGGCGCGCGCTTACGCCCGCGTCCCGTTCAGCGGCGCCGGCCGGCGACGACGGCGACCGCGGAGTGGCTGGGCGCGCGCGCCGCCGAGATCGAAGATCTCTGCGTGCTGGTCCACGCGGGCGCCAGCGTCATGACCGGCGCGAACGGGCGTCCCCTCATCCGGGCGGGCGCCATCCTGGCCAGCGAGCGGCTGGGGCTCTTCTCGACCGCCTACGCCATCGCCGCCGGTGCTTCGGCGTTCGTCGTCGACGGCGACGTCCCCGCCGACAGCGGCCCCGCGGCGCTGGTGCGGGCGGCCGGCCTGCCGCTCCTGGCGTCGGTCCGCGGCCTCTACGCCTGGCTGCGCCCCGAAGATCTCCTGGTGGTCGACGCCGACGCGGGCGTCGTCCGGATCAACCCGCCCGCCACGACCGTGGCGCGCTTCCGGAATGACGCGCGGACGCCGGCGGCGCCCTGACTACTTCTTACCGACGTAGCTGACGCGCCAGATCGCGTTCGAGCCGTCGTCGGTCACCATCAAGCGCGCCGTCCTTGCGCGACCGCGACGCCGACGGGACGGCCCCAGACGTCGCCCTGCGGGCGTCACGAAGCCGGTCAGGAAGTCCTCGTACTCGCCGGTCGCGCGGGCGCGGCCGTGCATCGGCACGCGGACCACCTCGTACCCGCTGCGCACCTTGCGGTTCCACGACCCGTGCTGGGCGGCGAAGATGTCGCCGCGGTATGCGGCGGGAAACTGCGCGCCGTCGTAGAAGGTCATCTCCAGCGAGGCGTCGTGCGGCTGCAGCAGCACGTCGGGGACGATGACCTTGGCCGCGAGCTCGGGGTGCTTGCCGGCGTGCCGCGGGTCCTGGTGGCCGCCGATGTAGTACCAGGGCCAGCCGTAGAAGCCGCCCGGCTCGACGTGGGTGATGTAGTCGGGGACCAGGTTGTCGCCCAGCAGATCGCGCTCGTTGACCGAGGCCCAGAGCTCGCCGCTCTGCGGATGAACGGCGATCCCGACCGCGTTGCGGATCCCCCAGGCGTAGACGCGCAGGTTCTTGCCGTCGGGCAGTCTTCCCGTCGGGCAAGTTGAGATCGAAGGCCAGGATGTCGGCGCGGTGAAACTCGGCGGCGTTGCCGTCGGTGTCGTCGACGTTCGAGCGCGACCCGACCGACACGAACATGGTCTTGCCGTCGCCCGAGAAGGCGATGTCGCGCGTCCAGTGCCCGCCGCCGCGGAGGCGGCCGCCGCCGGGGAGCGGAGACCACCGTCTCGGCCGGGCCGCGCGCCCGAAGATCGCCGCTCTTGTAGGGGAAGCGGACGACGGAGTCGGTGTTGCGCGACGTAGACCCACTGCGGAGCGTTCCCCGGCGGGTAGAACGCGATCCCGAACGGTTTGTTCAGGCCGGAGGCGAATCGTTCCACCTGCGCGGCGCGGCCGTCCGGCCCGGACGCCGCGAACGACCTTGATCTCGCCGGAGCGCGCTCTCGGCGAGGAACGAGATCGCCGTTCGGCGCCGTGCGGATGAGGCGCGGGTTGGAGAGCCCGTCGGCGTAGAGATCGACCTTGAATCCCGGCGGGCGCCACCGGGAAGGCATTCTTCGGGCGTGGGACCAGAGACGGCCCGTTGTCCACCGACTCAGCCTCGCGGGGCGGCGGAAGATCCGCGACTGTGATCTTGTGTGAGGCGCCCGGCCGCTCGAGGCGGTAGTCGAAAAATGGACCCGGCGGCGGGGGGGACGGTGCGGGGGCGGGGGCTGGTAGAGCGGCCGCCGCGCCGACCCCGACTGCCAAGGTGACCACGACGGTCGCGCCGAGGCAGATCGCGTGGACGGCGCGCGTCGATAAGGAGTAACCTCTTGGCGTTCGCGTTCGATGTCCCGTCACAGCGACGTCAATATGCTCCGTTTTCGTCCTTTCGCGCTCGGTCTCCTGGCGGTGTGCGCCCTCGCCGGCGCTGCCCGGGCCGCCGCGCCGTCGCCGGAGCCGCCCATCACGGCGACGGGGGCCGAAGGGGATTACCTGCGGGCGATGCACCGGGCGATCCATTTTCGCTGGGCGAATCTGTTCATCGAGGACGTGGCGGCCAAGCGCCCGCCGAGCGATCCGCTCAACAAGATGTCGCTGGAGACCGAGATCCTGTTCACCGTTCGCTGGGACGGCAGCCCCGCCGAGGTGACCGTGGCCCACAGCTCGGGCCTCGCCGCCTTCGATCAGGCCGCGATCGCCGCCGTGAAGGGCGATCGCCCGTTCCCCGTCCCGCCGATCGACGTCTACGGCGACGACGGCGTGGCCCACTTCCGCTGGATCTTCGCCCGCGACGCCCGCCTCTGCTCGGGCGGCGAGGTGCGCCGGGTCGAGGCGCCGCTGGCCGAGGCGCTGCCGCGCCTCTTCTATCAAGGGCGGATCAAGGAGGCGCTCCTGCGCGTGGCCCGCTACACGCGCAACGGCGACGCGCAACGCGATGTCGACCTTCGCGCGCGCCTGGCTGGCGCGGCCGCAGCCCGACCCCGCGCTCGATGCGCGCGCCGCCGCGGCGCTGGCCCACGCCGGCGACGCGCGCCAGGCCGACCGCCTGCGCCCCGCGCTCAATCGCCCCGAGACGCTGCCGATCGCGGCGCCGGCGCTGGCGGCGCTGAAGGTCGATCTCTGCGCGCAGGTCCGCCCCCGCCTCAAGCCGACCGATCCGGACGGCGATCCTGTTCGCCACCCGCGTGCTGCAGGTGGCCGGCGCCGAGCTGCCCGCGGGCTCGCCCTGCGTGGCGACGCTCGGCGACCTGCTGAAGATGGACGCGCTCCCGGCCGCGTTGCGGGCCGAGGTGCTGAAGACGCTGGCGATCGTCAGCCCGGCGAGCGCGCGCCGGCCCGCTCTCAACGCGCTCGGCGACAGCGACGCCCAGATGCGCGCGACCGCCGCGACGGTCTTCGCCCGACCAGGCGGCGGGCGGCCGACGCTCTATCGGCTGCAGCCGCTGGTCAAGGATCCCGCGCTCGAGGTGCGGACGACGGTGGCCGCCGGCCTCATCCGCGCCTGCGGCGATCTGGCCATCGACTACGTGATGCCGTTGATGAAGTCGCGGGAGCCGGAGCCGCTGGTGGCGATGGCGCCCGAGCTCGGCAAGCAGACGTCGGCCGCCACGCTCGACCTGCTGCTGAAGATGCAGAAGCGCAACGATCCCACGCTGCGCGTGCCGGTGCTGGCCGCGCTGTCCGAGCGCACCGACGCGGCGGGCCGCGCCGTCTATCAGCCGCTGGCCGCGGCGGTGAAGAAGGATCCCTACGCTTCGCCCGAGTCGCGCCGGATCGTCTATGCCAGCGCCGACGTCAAGGAGCTGGTCCCCTTGATGAAGGACCCGGCCCTCGGTCTTCAAGGATTCAAGGCGCTTGCTGCGCGCACAGCGCCACGCCGAGGCGATGGACTGGCTGGTCGGCTCGTTCGATCGGCTGCCGCCGGAGGTCGTTGATCGACGCGCTCGGCGCCTGGCTGGCCAATCCGCCCGCGCACGCCGCCAGCAAGTAGTGCTTCCGGTGAGCGGCGTTCGCCATGACGCGCGCGGCGCGCTCCAGGTTCCCGCTGCTCTATCAGGTCAACACCGCGGGTCCTCCTCGGCGAGACGGCGGCCGCGCGCGCGCGCCCGGGCACGCTCGACGATCTGCCGGATGAGCCTGTTCGACCGCGCCGCCGCGCGTGGGTTCAGCTGGATCTGGATGCTGGGCGTCTGGCAGACGGGCCTGGCCGGCCAGCAGGGCGCGCGCGCGCCGGCGAGCCGCGCCGACCTGCAACACGTCTCTGCCCGACCTGCGCGAGGCCGACATCGTCGGATCGCCGTTCGCGATCGTCGGCTACGACGTGCATCGCGACTTCGGTGGCGAGCCGGCGCTGGCCCGGCTGCGCGAGCGCATGCACCGCCGCGAGCTGCGCCTGCTGGTCGACTTCATCCCCAATCACGTCGCGCTCGATCACCCCTGGGTCGACGCGCATCCGGAGTTCCTCATCGCAGGGGACGAGGACGATCTCCGCCGCGAACCGAAGAACTACGTCGCGCTGCAGACGGCGCGGGGACGAAGGATCTTCGCGCACGGCCGCGATCCGAACTTCTCTGGCTGGAACGACACGCTGCAGCTCAACTACCGGCACGGCGGCCTGCGGGAAGCGATGCTCGGCGAGCTGGAGCGGATCGCCGAGCGCGCCGACGGCGTCCGCTGCGACATGGCGATGTTGCTCGAGCCAGAGGTCATCGCCCGCACCTGGGGCGAGCGCGCGCAGCCGCGGGACGGCACTCCCCCGTCGACCGCTCGTTCTGGCCCGGGGCCATCGCGCGCATTCGGGAGCGGCACCCGCAGTTCCTCTTCGTCGCCGAAGCCTACTGGGACCTCGAGTGGGCGCTGCAGGAGGAGGGCTTCGACTTCACCTACGACAAGCGGCTCTACGACCGCCTGCGGGCGGCGAAGGCGCGACCCGTGCGCGAGCACCTCGCGGCAGCGCCGGCGTTCCGCGATCGAACGCTGCACTTTCTGGAGAATCACGACGAGCCGCGGGCGGCCGCCGTCTTCCCCTCGGAGATCCACCGCGCCGCCGCCGTCGTATCATTTCTCGTCCCCGGGCTGCGCTTTTTTCACGAAGGGGAATTCGAGGGACGCCAGGCGCACGCGGCGATCCACCTCGGGCGCCGCATGGCGGAGAAACCGGATGAAGCGCTGGCGGCATTCTACGAGAAGCTGTTGGCCTGTCTGCGCCGCCCGGAGACCCACGAAGGCGTGTGGCGCCTCTGCGCCTGCCGGGCCGCCTGGAGCGGCAACCCGACCTGGGACAACTTCATCGCCTTCACCTGGGAGGGGCACCGGACTGACGGGAGCGCCGGAAAGTTGCTGGCCGCGATCAACTACGGCCCGACGCGCGCCCAGTGCTACGCGGAGCTCGCCCTCGGCAACCTCGAGCAGGGTGTGCTTGTTCTCACGGACCTCCTCGGCACGCGCGCTACGAGCGAGAGGGCCGGACCCTGGCGCGTGAGGGGCTCTACCTCGATCTCCCAGCCTGGGGCACCAACGTCTTCGACATCCGCCCACGCGATGCATGAGTTTTGCGTTCGCATTGCTTTTATCTCCGCGTGGCCTTATTCCTTTGGGATTCGCGAGGATGAGGGTTTGACGCGACATCGAAGAGTCTCTTACAGAAGACGAGCCGGACGTTCGCGCTCACGATCCCATGCCTGCCGCAGCCGACCCGCGACGAGGTCGGGATCGCCTACCTTCTTTTCCGCATCATCGACACCTTCGAGGATGCGGTCCTCTGGGCTCCCGCGCTGCGCAAGCAGGCGCTGCAGGAGTTCGTCGGCCTCCTCGACCGCCCCGCGGCAGAGTCGCAGGCGCTGGCGGCGAGCTGGACGCGCGAGCCGCCGCTCGAGCACGCCGGCTACCAGGAGCTGCTCGCCCGGACGCCGTACGTGCTCGAGCAGTACCGGTCGCTGCGCCCCGAGGCGCAGGCCATCCTGCGCACGCACGTCGCGCGCAGCGCCGAGGGGATGGCGGCCTTCGTCGCCCGGATCGAGCCGGGCGGCAAGCTGCAGCTCGACACCATCGAGGATCTGCGAGCCTACTGCTACGCCGTGGCCGGCATCGTCGGCGAGATGCTGACCGAGCTGTTTCTGCTCGGGCGTCCGTCGCTCGCCCGCGTGGCCGCCGAGCTGCGGGCCGCGCGGCCGAGTTCGGCGAGGGGCTGCAGCTGGTGAACATCCTCAAGGACGCGCGCCCCGACGCGGCCGAGGGGCGCACCTTCCTTCCGCGGCAGGCGCCGCTGGCCGAGGTGTTCGCGCTGGCGCGCAAGGATCTCGCCGCGGCGGCCACGCTACGTCGAGCTCCTGCGCGAGGGGGGCGCGGAGTCGGGGCTGGTCGCCTTCAACGCCTTCATCTGCAAGCTGGCGTCGGCCAACCTGCAGATCCTTCGTGACCAGGGGCTCGGCGCCAAGCTGACGCGCACGACGGTCGTGAAGATCGCCGCCGAGATCGCCAGCGGGTTGGCCAATGCCCGCCCGATCCCCGTGGAGGCGTGAGCCGCTACGGCGTCGCCGGCGCCGTCGCCGTCGCTCCTGCGGCGCGCGGTACTGCGACAGCGCCATGAGCGGGAAGTAGTGCCGGTAGTAATGATAGTTGAGATAAAAAACCTTCGGGAAGCCGGTCCCGGTCCAGGGGAGCTGCTCCCAGGTCCCGTCGGGCTGTCTGCCGCTCGAGGAGGTGGAGGACGCCGCGCCTGACGGCCGCGCTGTGCGGCTCGCCCGCAGCGACGAGCCCCATGATCGCCCAGGCCGTCTGGCTGGGCGTCGAGGGGCCGATCCCCTTTTGCGCCGGGTGGTCGTAGCTGGCGATGCTCTCGCCCCAGCCGCCGTCGTCGTTCTGCCGTGCCGAGCAGCCAGCGGACGGCGCGCCGCACGTAGGGCGCCTCGCAGGTCCTCGCCGATGGCGCGCGAGCCCGCGCAGCACCTGCCAGGTGCCGTAGAGGTAGTTGACCCCCCAGCGGCCGTACCAGCACCCCTCGGTGGTCTGATCGCGGCGGAGAAACCGAGCGCGCGCACGACGGCCGGGTGGGCGACGCCGATGAGTACCGGGGAGGTGGCTCAGAGCTCTCGAGCACGCGCGCCGTGATGTCGGCGGTGCTGGGGTCGATCATGGCGTTGTGGTCGGCGAAGGGGACGGCGGTCAGCCAGTGCTTGTCGTTGCCGCGGTCGAAGCTGGCCCAGCCGCCGTCTTCGTTCTGCATCCCCATCATCCAGGCGAGGCCGCGCCGCATCGCCTCGCCGCGCGCCTCGGGCGTGCCGCCGGCGCGCGCCTGCGCCAGCACCATGAGCGCCATGCAGGTGTCGTCGACGTCGGGGTAGAACTCGTTCTTCCCTTCGAAGTACCAGCCGCCGGGCGGCGCCGGGTTGCGCACGGCCCAGTCGCCGGGTCGTTGGGTTTGCTTGCCGAGCAGCCAGGCCACGGCGCGGGCGACCGCGGGATCGTCGGGCGCGAGCGACCCCTGCAGGAGCGCGTGCGTCGCCAGCACGGTGTCCCAGACGGGCGAGAGGCAGGGCTGCATGCGCAGGCCGTCCTCGTCTCGCAGCAGCAGGCCGTCGAGGTGGCCGAGCGCCTCGGCGAGCAGCGGGTGCTTCTCGCTGTAGCCGAGCAGGCTGAGCGCCAGCGCGCTGTTGGCCATCGCCGGCAGGATGGCGGAGAGGCCCTCGGACTCGGCGAGCCGCTCGATCATCCAGGCGCCCGCGCGCTTGACCGCCCGCCGGCGCAAGACTCCGGCGCCGGGGACCCGCTCGCCGACCTTGAGCAGCTTGTCGATGCCGTGGAAGACCGTCTTCCAGTCGGCGGCCGGGCGGGGCATCGACCGGGCCGAGCTCCCGCGCGTCGTCGAGGAGCTCCGCGGACGCCGCAGGCGGCGGGGAGCGCGATGACCGGCTTTTCGGCCCAGATGATCGACAGCGGGACGAAGATCGTGCGCGACCAGGCCGACAGGTCGTAGACGGAGAACGGCGCCTGTCGCGGGAAGAAGAGCATCTCGGGCGGGATCGCCGGGACGCTCTCCCACGACACCTGCCCGAACATCGCCAGGTGATGGCGCGTGTACGTGTTGGCGCGCCCGACGCCGCCCAGCGTGGCAATGGCGGCGCGCGCGGCGCGCATGTGCGGCGCCTCTGCCGACTCGCCCGCCACCTTGAGCGCGAAGTAGCTGAGGCACGACACCGACAGCTCGGGCGGACCTCCCTGAGTACTGGCTCCAGCCGCCGCCGGGCAGCGCCTCGGCGCGGATGACGCGGGCCAGATCGCGCACCTTGTCGCTCTCGCGTCGATTGAAGAACGCTTCGATCAAGATGAGGTAGCTTTCCAGGGTGGTGTCCCCCTCCAGCTCCCCTTGCCAGAACCCCTCGTGGCGTCTGCCGCGCCACCAGCCAGTCGCGCGCGGCGGCGACGGCGGCGTCGAGGCGCGCGCGCGCAGGCGCGGGCACCAGCAGGCTTCGTCCGGGTCCGGTTGGTCCAGTTGTAACGGTCGTGTCAGTCATCTAAGGAGAGACCATGCGGTTTCCGATTCATATAACGACAGACCAGGTCGGCTACCAGATCCGGAAGGCGGCGGCGGGTGAGACCCGCTACCCGCTGGTCCTGATGCTGGAGCCGCTTTATACCTGCAACCTCGCCTGCGTGGGCTGCTCGACCGAGCGGCACACCGGCAAGCTGTCGGATCGCCTGCCGCTCGAGACCTGCCTGCGGGCGCTCGACGAGTGCGGCGCCCCGACGGTGTCGATCTGCGGCGGCGAGCCGACGCTCTACCCCGAGCTGGCCGAGCTGCTCGCCGCGATCATCGAACGCAAGAAGCACATCTATCTCTGCACCAACGGCCTGGTGCTGGACACCAAGGTGTTCGGCAAGATCGCGCCGCACAAGCGGCTCACCATCAACGTCCACCTCGACGGGATGCGGGAGACGCACGACAAGGTCTGCGACGCGCGAGGGCGTGTTCGACAAGGCGATCGAGATGATCAAGGAGGCCAAGCGGCGCGGCTACCACGTCACCACCAACACCACCGTCTTCAAGGAGACGTCGGTCGAGGAGATCGAGGAGCTCTGCAAGCTGGTCAAGAGCCTGGGCGTCGACGGGCTGCTCGTCTCGCCGGGCTACCACTACGAGTCGGTGAAGGCAGAACATCTTCCTGACCAAGCAGGAGATCCACCGCAAGTTCCGGCGCGTGCTGGAGCTCTCCAAGGAGTACCGGATGCAGTCGACGCCGATGTACCTGGAGTTCGCGGCCGGGATGCGCGAGTACGACTGCTCGCCCTGGAGCACGGTGACCTTCACGCCGAAGGGGTGGAAGAAGCCCTGCTACCTCATCGGCGACGAGTACGTCCAGGACTGGACCGAGTTCTGGACCAAGACCGACTGGGCCTACTGGGAGTCGCGCAAGGACGAGAAGTGCCAGAACTGCGCGATGCACCGCGGGTTCGAGGCGTCGGCCGTGCGGGGCCTGCGCAAGAGCCCCAAGGACATGCTGCGCATGGCGGCCTGGAACTTCCTGGGGTGAGACGCAGACGATGACAATCGCCATCGTCGCGGCGATGCCCGAGGAGCTCGCGCCGCTGCGCGCGCGGCTGTCGGGGCCGACGCGCACACCAGCAGACGGCGCTCCGCTCCCTGGTCGTCGAGCGCGGGCGGCTCGGCGGCCACGACGTGGCGCTGGCGGCCACCGGCGACGGCGCCCGCAACGCGCGCGCGGGGGTCGCCGCGCTGCTCGGCGGCCTCGGGCGCGCGGGCGCTGGTCGTCATCGGCGTCTCGGGCGCGCTCAGCCCCGAGCTGGCCACCGCGGATCTGGTCGTCGCCAGCCGCGTGACCGACGAGGAGGGCGTGCGCCCGCGAGGCCGACGCCGACTCGGTGGCGGCGGCGACGCGCGCCACCGGCGGGCGCGCCGGCGGTGATCGTGAGCGCGCGGCGGATCGCCGACAGCGTCGACGAGAAGCGCCGCCTGGCGCAGCAGGTCGGGCGGCGGGCTGGCGGTGGTCGATCTCGAATCGGCCAGCTACGTCGCCGCGGCCGAGGCGGCGGGGATCCCCTGGATCGTCCTGCGCGCGGTGAGCGACACGCGCCGACGAGGCGCTGCCGGCGCTGCTCAACCGCAGCCTCGACGCGGGCGGCGCGGTCAGCCGCGGGCGCGTGCTGCGCGGCCTGCTCGGCGATCCCGGCGCGCTGCCCGCGCTGCTGGCGCTGCGCAAGCGGGTCGGCCGAGTGCGCCCAGGTGCTGGCGCGCGCGGCCGAGGCGGCGCTGCCGGCCTGCGCTGGCCGCGCGGAGGCGCCGCATGACCGACGACGGCGGGATCCTCGACGCGCTCGCGGCGCGCGCGGGCGAGAAGTTCACGCTGCACGAGCAGTACCTGAACCCGAAGATGGTCCAGGTGCTGAAGACGATCGGCTTCGATCGCCACTACGTGCGCGCCGAGGGGGCCTACCTCTACGACAAGGAGGGGCAGCGCTATCTCGATCTGCTCTCCGGGTTCGGCGTGTTCGCCATCGGGCGCAACCACCCGACGGTGAAGCGCGCGCTCGCCGACGTGCTGGCCGGCGATCTCGCCGACCTCGTGCAGATGGACGTCTCGCCGCTGGCCGGGATGCTGGCCGAGAAGCTGCATCGCGCGCATGCCGGGGCAGGAGCGGGTCTTCTTCTGCAACTCGGGGACCGAGGCGGTCGAGGCGGCGATCAAGCTGGCACGCCAGGCGACCCGCCGCGCCAAGCTGGTCTTCTGCGACCACGCCTTCCACGGCCTGACGATGGGCGCGCTGTCGCTCAACGGCGACGCCATCTTCCGCGAAGGGTTCGGCCCGCTGCTGGCCGACGCCGTGCGCGTCCCCTGGAACGATCTGCCGGCGCTCGAAGCGGCGCTCGCCGCGGCGACGTGGCCGCCTTCATCGTCGAGCCGATCCAGGGCAAGGGGGTCAACCTCCCGGCGCCCGGCTACCTCGCCGAGGCGGCGCGCCTCTGCCGCCGGCACGGGACGCTGTTCGTCGCCGACGAGGTGCAGGCGGGCCTCGGGCGCACCGGGACCTTCCTGGCGACGCAGGCCGAGAACGTCGATCCCGATCTGGTGCTCATCGCCAAGGCGCTCTCGGGCGGCTACGTGCCGGTCGGCGCCGTCGCCGGCAAGAAGTGGATCTTCGACAAGACGTTCGACCGGATGGACCGCGCCGTCGTGCACGGCTCGACGTTCGGCAAGAACAACCTGGCCATGGCCGCCGGCCTGGCCACGCTGCAGGTGCTCGACGACGAGAAGCTGATCGAGAACGCCGCCCGCCGCGGCGAGAGCCTGATTCGCCGCCTGCAGGCGCTGGTGCCCGCGCTACGAGCTGCTCGCCGAGGTGCGCGGGCGCGGCATGATGATCGCGCTCGAGCTCGGCCCGCCGAAGTCGCTCAAGCTGCGCGCCGCCTGGGCGCTGGTCGACAAGGCCACCAAGGGCCTCTACTGCCAGATGGTGGTGCTGCCGCTCTACAGCCGCCACCGCATCCTGAGCCAGGTCGCCGGCCACGACATGTACGTCATCAAGCTGCTGCCGCCGCTCTGCCTCAGCCAGGACGACGAGGACTGGATCGTCCGCGCCGTCGACGACGTCCTCGCCGACGCCCACCGCTTCCCCAGCGCCATCTGGGATCTGGCCGCCACCTTCACCGGCAACACGCTCAAACGCCGCGCCGGGTGACCCCGAAGGTCACCGATTTTCGTACTGGTGGGCTCGCCGGCTCCCCGGCGCCCCGCATTCATCCGCTGAAACAGCTGCTGGCCCCCGCGGACGGGGTTATATTGGCGCTCGGTCGGGTACCGAGCTCTGCAAGTGGATCTGGAGGGTGAGATGGTCAAAGCGCGGGTGACAGGATCGGAATCGCGGTGGTGTGTGGCCTGTTGACCTCGGCGGCGTCGGCGGCCGCGCAGCACGCGCGTGCGGCGTGTCCCGGAGCGCTACCGGACGATCCAGGCGGCGGTCGACGCCGCGAGCGCCGGCGACGTGGTCGACGTCGCGCCGGGCAGCTATTGCGGCGCCACGGTGACGACGGCGGTGACCCTGCTCGGGCATGGGCCGCGCCACCATCGTCGGATGCCCGGAGAGCCCGACGATCTCCGACGAGCTGCGCGCCGGCTTCTACCTGCCGGGGGCCGACGGCGCCAGCGCCGCCAGCGGGACGCGGATCGAAGGGTTCACCTTCGACGGCCGCGGGATCGCCGAGGACAACCTCGATCCGTTGGCGCTGGGTGTCTTCGCGCGCTTCGCCAACGGCGTGCACGTGGAGGACAACGTCTTTCTGGGGACCGTCCAGGCGATCACCAACACCGCCGGTGACGGGTGGCTCATCGCGCACAACCGGATCGAGGGGCTGACGCTGTTCGACTGCACGGGGGCGCTCTGCGCCGGGCGGCGACGGCATCGTCATCCAGCTGGCGCGCGACACGATCGCGGCGGCGGGCGGTCCCGGCGCGGCGGTCAACCGCCCCGAGCACAACGTCGTCGTCGGCAATCAGGTGACCGGCGCGATCCCCGACGGGTTCGACGACTTCTCGATGGCCGGCATCTTCGTGTTCGCCGCCGACGACACCGCGGTCGAGCGCAACCGACGTGAGCATCCCCGACAACCCCACCGCCGACGCGACAGGCGACGGCGTGCTCGTCTCCAACGTCTGCTGCGGCGAGCCGGCGCGTCTCGCCGGGCGCGCGCCGCACGACTCGTCATCTTCAACGACGGCCACGACAGCCAGTTCGGCGTGGTGGTCGAGGGGACCGGCGGCGACAACACGGGCGGCCTCGTGCTGTTCGGCAACTCGGGCCCGCGTGATGGTCGAGGGGAACCTGGTCGCCAACCACCCGCCGCGGCGGCCGCTGGCGGCCCGGCGGTCCGTTCGGCCGCCGGACGTTCTTCTGATATTGACTGACGGCGCATGTCGATCGTCGCGGCGCTGAAGGGTAAAGGGGCCAACGGGCTCGGGTACGGCACGACCGCCGAAGAGGCGACCGCCGGGCTGCGACCTCGGCGGCAAGACGGTGCTGGTCACCGGCTGCAACTCGGGGCTCGGCCTGGAGACGATCCGCGCGCTCGCGCTGCGCGGCGCGCGCGTGCTCGCCACCGCCCGCACGGTGGAAAAGGCGCGCGACGCCTGCGCCGGGCTCAAGGGCGATTTCCTGCCGCTCGCCTGCGAGCTCTCCGAGCCGGCGTCGGTGCGCGCCTGCGTCGCCGCCGTGAAGTCCGGCGCGGCGCCGCTCGACGCGATCGTCTGCAACGCGGGGGTCATGGCGATCCCGAAGCCGCAGCAGAAGTTCGGCTGGGAGCTGCACCTCTTCACCAACCACATCGGGCACTTCATCTTGATGACCGGCCTCCTCGACCGGCTGGCCCCGGCCGGCCGCGTGGTCGTCACCGCCAGCAACGCGCACCGGCGCGCGCCGGCCGCCGGGATCGAGTTCGACAACCTTTCAGGCGAGCGCGGCTACGCAACCGATGAGGGCCTACGGCGCCTCGAAGCTGGCCAACATCCTGTTCACCCGCGAGCTGGCGCGGCGCCTCGGCAACGGGACGCAGACCGCCAACACGCTCCACCCGGGCGTCATCTCCACCGGCATCACGCGCACCATCCCGGCCCTCGGCGCAGATGGCGATGAAGATGGCCGCGCCGCTCATCCTCAAGACGCCCGCGCAGGGCGCCGCCACCCAGTGCTACCTCGCCGCCAGCCCGGCGGTCGCCAAGGTCACCGGCGCCTACTACGCCGACTGCAACCCGTCGGAGACGACGCCGATCGCGCGCGACATGACGCTGGCGGCGCGGCTCTGGCAGGAGTCCGAGGCGCTCGTCGCGCGCATCTAGCGCCCGAGCTTGCCCGCCCGGGCGCGCGCCAGAATCCTCGATGAAGCGGAGCACCAGCGTGGTCCAGCCCTGGTGGCAGGCGCCGAGGCCCCGCCCCGTCTCGCCGTGGAAGTACTCGTAAAAGAGGAGCAGATCGCGCGAGTGGGGATCCTCGGCGAACTGCGCGTCGTCGCTGTGGCAGGGACGGCGACCATCGGGGCCCGGGCAGGAAGATCCCGGCCACGCGGGCTGACAGCTCGCGCGCCACCTCACCGAGGGTGAGGCCGCGCCCTCCACCGACGGGGCACTCGACGCGCAGGTCGTCGCCGTAGAAGTGGTGGTAGCGCTCGAGCGCCTCGATCAGCAGATAGTTGGGCGGCATCCAGACGGGGCCGCGCCAGTTGGAGTTGCCGCCGAAGAGGCCGATCGTCGATTCGCCCGGCTCGTAGTCGACCTCCAGCGTCTGCCCGCCGAAATCGAAGCGGTAGGGATTCTTTTCGTAGGCCTTCGACATCGAGCGGATGCCGTGCGGCGAGAGGAACTCGCTCTCGTCGAGCATGCGTCCGAGCACGCGCACGAGGCGCTCGCGCGAGGGGATCGCCAGCAACATGCGGCCGCCGCCCCCCTCGCCCAGCGTGACGCGGTCGGCGAGGTCGCGCCGGTTGTCGAGGAACCAGCGCAGCCGTTTGTTGAACGCCGGCAGCCGATCGATCACCTCCTCGTCCAGCACCTCGACGGCGATGAGCGGCAGGAGCCCCACCATCGAGCGAACGCGCAGCGCCGTCTCGTTCCCTTCGACGTGCAGCCGGTCGTAGTAGAAGCCGTCGGCGTCGTCCCAGAGGCCGGTCCCGCCGAAGCGTGTTCATCGCGTCGGCGATGTGGATGAAGTGCTCGAAGAACTTCGAGGCCATGTCCTCGTACACCGGATCGGTCTTGGCCAGCTCCAGCGCCATCGACAGCATCGTCAGGCAGAAGAAGGCCATCCAGGCGGTGCCGTCGGCCTGCTCGAGGTAGTCGCCCGTTCGCAGCGGCTTCGAGCGATCGAAGATGCCGATGTTGTCGAGTCCGAGAAAACCGCCCGAGAACAGGTTGCGCCCCGCCGCGTCCTTGCGGTTGACCCACCAGGTGAAGTTGAGGAGCAGCTTGTGAAACATCCGCGCGAGAAAGGCGCGATCGCGCTGGCCGTCGGCGCCGCACGGCGATCTTGTAGACGCGCCAGGCGGCCCAGGCGTGCACCGGCGGGTTCACGTCGCCGAAGGCGTACTCGTACGCCGGGAGCTGGCCGTTCGGGTGCATGTACCACTCGCGCGTCAGGAGAATGAGCTGCTCCTTGGCGAAGCTCGGATCGATGCGCGCGAAGGGGATCATGTGGAACGCCAGGTCCCAGGCGGCGTACCAGGGGTACTCCCACTTGTCGGGCATCGAGATGACGTCGCGGTTGTAGAGGTGGCGCCACTCGGCGTTGCGTCCGGCCAGCCGGCTCGCCGGCGGCGGGGGCATCGTCGGATCGCCGTCGAGCCAGGCGCGGACCTCGTAGTGATAGAACTGCTGCGTCCAGAGCAGCCCGGCGTAGGCCTGTCGCACCACCAGCCGCTCGTCGGGCGCGAGCGCGCAGGTCTTCTTGGCGTAGAAGGCATCGGCCTCGGCCCGCCGGGCCTCCAGCACGGCCTCGAAATCGGCGAAGGGGGGCGCGACGCCCTCCCCGCCTCCCCCGGCTGGAGTCACCTCCGCCAGCCGCAGCCGCAGGCGCAGCTCGCCCCCCGCCGGAACATCGAGGCGGTAGAGCGCCGCCGCCTTGGTCCCCCGCCGCGCCGGATTCACGGCGTCGGCGCGCTTGCCCACGACGTAGTCGTGAAACGCGTCCTTGCAGTACGGCCCAGCGTTCGGCTTGCCGTAGAGGCGTTCGGTGTTGGTCTCGTTCTCCGTGAAGATCAGCTCGGGAACGGCAGCCACCCACGGCCTCGACGGAAAAACGAAACTTCCCCAGCGACGGGTGCGCCACGTCAATCGCGTCCTGCCCGGCCGCCACCAGCGACGGCTTGTCCTCCGGCCGCAAGTACCCCTCCCCCTCGCGTCCCCACGCCCAGCTGTTGGCGAACCAGAGCGTCGGCAGCAGCACCAGGGGCGCGTCCGCAGGTCCGCGGTTCGCGACGGTGATCGCCAGGCAGAGATCGCCGGGGGCCGCCTTGGCGTGCTCCAGCGTGACGTCGAAGTAGCGCCCCTCATCGAAGACGCCGGCGTCGGTGATCTCGAACTCGCGGTCCGAGCGCCCGCGCTTGTGGTTCTCCTCGCAGAGGCGGACGTAGGGAAATAGCCGCTGCGGGTACTTGTAGAGCGCCCTGCCGTACGAATGCGTCGGCGTGGCGTCGAGGTAGAAGTAGAGCTCCTTGACGTCCTCGCCGTGGTTCCCTTCGGGGCCGGTCAGGCCGAACAGGCGCTCCTTGAGGATCGGATCGACGCCGTTCCAGAGCGCCAGCGCGAAGCAGAGGCGGCCCTGCCGGTCGCAGAGTCCCAGCAGGCCGTCCTCACCCCAGCGGTAGGCATGGCTGCGCGCCTGATCGTGCGGCAAGTAGCGCCAGGCGTCGCCGTCGGCCGAGTAATCCTCCCGCACCGTCCCCCACTGCCGCTCCGACAGATACGGGCCGAACCGCTTCCAGTCGCGGGCGCGGGTCCGGTCCTCTTCGAGCCGCCGGTCCTCGGCAGTTGCTGCGGCGCCCGCAGTCGCGCCACCGTTCGCCTCTGTCTGTTCGTCTCGGGCGGCCACGTCGCGGGCGGGATCTTGACCGCGAAGCTGGCCGACAGCAATCCCGCCGCCTCCGACGCGCCGGCCCGTCTCCGTCGACAAACTGTTGACTTACCTCCCCTTTCGGCGATGGTTTGCTCTGGCGTCCGGCTCTAACCCGACCAAACCCGGAACAAGAAAGGACCCACGAATGATCAGCAACCAGAAATGGATGTTGCACGGCGCGTTGAGTTTGGCGGTCGTACTGTCGGCGACGGAGGTGCGCGCACAGAAGCTCGAGACCCCAGGCTCGCCCGCGGCGGAAGCCGCCCCCACGACGTCATCCTCCGGCCCGACCGGTTTCGGCGACAGCGGCCAGTTCATCCTCTCGGCCGAGCGGCTGTTCGGCTACACGTTCAGCCACAGGACCGGATTCACGAACACGAACTCGTTCACGTTGCTGGCGCAACCTCTGGGCACCGGCACCTACGCGTACGGAGAGCCCCGCATCGGATTTGACGCGTTCGTCACGAAGTCGATCAGCCTGGGGGGATCCCTGTCGTTCTTCCGGACGTCGGCGGGCGACAACAGCCTCACGGGCTTCCAGGTCGCGCCCAGGCTTGGCTACGGGATGATGGTCGGCCCCTGGCTCGGCGTCTGGCCGCGGCTGGGCGTCACCTATGTCTACGCCTCCGGGAACGGCGCGAGCGCCAAGTACCTGGCCCTGACGGTCGAGGGTCTCCTGGCCATCGTCGTCGCGCCCCACCTGGTGATCACGTTCGGACCGACCCTCGACCTCGGTCTCACCGGCAACGCCGGCACCAACAGCATCAAGAACACCGACGTCGGCGTTTACTTCGGCCTGGCGATCCCGTTCTGAGGCGGAGACCCGCCGCGCGGGTCAGACCTCGCGCGGCTTGAGGCGGCGGCCGATCAGCTCGTTGACCTTCTCGCCGCGCTTGAACAGCAGCGTGTCGACGAACTCCCGTCCGCCGTCGCGCCGGGCGATGAGCAGGCCGATCCGCTGCTGGTGAAGAAACGGCCGGACGTCGACCAGGTCGTCGAAGCTCCAGCTCCGCAGGCCCGAGTTGTCGCGCACGATCATCCCGTTCGGGGTCAGCACCAACGTCGCGCGCTTGTGCCCCGCCGTCTCGGGATCGCGCTCGGGCGGCAGCGCCATCACGAACAGGCCGATCGTCGCCAGCGCCAGGAGCGCGATCGGCGGCCGGCTCAGCCCTCCGATCAGGCTGGCGACCACCGCGCTGCCCATCAGCACCGCAAAGACGGCCAGGACGCGCCGCTTGGTCCTCTCCGGATCGCGCGCGAAAAATGCCACTGTCCCGGGCGGGACGCGCCCGGCGTCGACGCTCAACAAGGCTTCGACGTCGCTCATAGATGATTGCATCGTCGGTCCCTCACCACGCTTGAGTCACGTTCGAACCTAATCATTGTAAGACCGCCTCGCCGTTCGTCTCGTTTTTCGGCGCAGAAAAAACAGGTGTGTAACCAGGAGCGCTTCACGCACATCAGAAACGATCCGTAGGAAGACGGCATGGCGGGCACTCGATTCAACGACGCCGTCCGCGAGATCTTCCGCGATGCGCGGAAGACGCCGGCAGGGCGTCACCTCAACGCCAGCGTGCCGGCCCGCCAGGAGGGGGCGCTCCAGCGCTTGAAGGCGACCAGCTTGTCGGCGCTGCTGGCCCACTTCTCGACCGACAGCGCTCCGGTGAGCAGGACCTGAAACCGGCGCGAGACGTGGCCGGCCGCGCGAACCTCACGGACGACCAGCAGGCGGCCGCCATCGGGCGAAAACCCGGCCGACTCGACGTAGCCGACGTCGGGATCGGTCGTGGCGGCGGTGAGGGTGTCGAAGCCCCAGCTGCCGTCAGCGGCGCGGCGGAGGACCCAGAGCTCGGTCCAGGCAGCGAGCGGCTGGACGGCCAGCGTGGCGACGTCGCCCGACGGCGCCCAGCGGAGCGCGCTCGGCCAGACGACGCCGAAGGTGCAGCGCTCGCCGAGGAGCGGCGCCCTGTCGCCGGCGCCGTCGCGCAGGCGGACGCAGGTCTCGCCGGGCGCGCGCGTCGCGAACGAGACGACCGTCTTCTGCGCACGGCTCTCCTTCTCCTTGGGCGGCGTCTCGGCCGCCCAGCGCGAGGCGGCCACGCGTACGGCGGTCTCGTCGTAGAGATCGAGATCCTCGGGCGCCAGCACCCCACGATCGCAGAGCGCCAGCTCCCGCACCGCCGCCGCCTCGGCGCGCGAGGCCGCGTCGGCGTGGGTCTGCCTCGCCTCGTCGAACGCCCGCCAGGCCAGCGCCTCGGCGTGGCGCAACCGCACCCGCCCGCCGAGCGCCGCGGGAAGCGCGCCCGCCGCGGCGAAGTCGATCGTCTCGAGCGCCCGCAGACGGCGATCGTTCCAGAGCCGCGCCTCGGCCGGCGGCTGCACCGAATCGTGGCAGGGATCGACCGACAGGAACAGCGCCGCCCGCGCCCGTTCGGCCGGGGCGGCGGCCGGCGCCGCCAGCACCGCGGCCCAGGCCTCGCCGTCGTAACAGATCCGCGCCCGCCCGCCGACCTCCTCCGGCTCGACCACCTGGAACTTCACGCCGTAGCTCTCCGCGACGGCCACGTGCGCGGCCAGCGTGGCGTCCTTCGCGTCGGCCCGCCGCGCGGAGGCCCGCCGCGCCAACCGGTCGGCCATGGCGCCGATCGAGGCGAGGAGCTCGCTGGTGTCGGCCCCGGCCGGCGCGGCCCGCAGCGCCAGCGCCGCGGCGCCGATCCCCAGCGACTCGTAGCCGCCGGCCTCGCGCAGAAAGCGCACGACCGCGGCCAGCTCGGGCGCCGCACTTTCGTCCACGCGGTACTCCCGCACCTGCGACGGCCGTACATAACCCGGACGCTCGTGCCGGTGGTCGTAGACCTTGAGGAACCCGGCGCTCTCGCCGCGCACCTCCAGCCAGTCCCCGCGCCACAAGGTGGCCTGCGCGGGGGCGTTGTCGCGGGGAGCGTTGCGAAGGACGGCCGGATCCTCGGCCACCAGGGCGACCAGCAAGACGACCGCGGGGGTCATGGTTACTCACCCTCCGCGGCGTTGTCGTTGGCCGGGGTGACGTTGGCAGCGACCGGGGGCGACGTGGCCGCGCTGGCCGTGTGGCTCTGCATCCCGAGCAGGCCACCCGCGAAGAAGCCGCCCGCCGACGGGGGCGCCACGATGACCTGGATCTTGTCGGAGAGCTTGTCGGCCAGCGTCTTCTGAATCAGCAGCGGGTTCTTGGCGATGAGCGCCGAGTCGCGCGCCATCTGCGCGTTCTGGGCCTTGCCGGTCACCTCGATGCGGTAGGCGTCGGCCTCGGAGAGCTTCCGGCGCGAATCGACCTCGGCGACGGTCTCGATCTTGCGCGCTTCGGCCTCGCCCTCGGCGTCCTTCATCCGCTGCACCTTGCGCGCCTCCGCCTCGAGACGCCGCTGCTCGATCTCCTTCTCCTTGAGCGGCAGGACGTGCTTCATCGCCTCCTCGCGCGCCTTGGCGGCGATGATCTCCTCGGAGGCGGCGGCCTCGGCAGCCCGCTCGCGCGTCACCTTGGCGGCGTCGCCCTCCAGCTCCGACTCCTTCACCTTCTTCTCCTTGAGCTGCAGCGTGTAGCGCATCTTCTCGCTCGCCAGCTCCTCGGCGAGCATCCCTTCCAGGCCCGCCCGGTACTGCGCCGGCAGATCGATGTGACCGAGATAGAGCGACCGCACGGTGATCCCGTCCTTGCCGAGCAACTCGCGCAGCTCGGCTTGAATGTCGTCCTGAATCTCGACCCGCTTGTCGCTGAAGATCTCACGCACGGTGTGCCGCGACAGCGCGTGGTGGAGAACGCCGTCGACGACCGGCTCGATCAGATCGGCGCCCACGTTGGCCGGCAGGCGCTTGGCCACCTCACCGACGCGGGCCGGATCGAGCGCGTAGCGCACGGTCACCGCCACGCCGACCGACAGCCCCTCGAGAGACTGGAAGGGCGCGGCGCCCTCCGCCGTGGCGCTCTCCTGCGGGCGGTAGACCTGGTCGCGCAAGGAGTAGCGCCGCAGCTCGTGGACGAGCGGCAGCATCAGGGTCGGCCCTTCGGGGACCACGCTCACGCCGCCGCTGAGGCGGTTGATGCGCACGCCGACCTCGCCGGGCGCGACCACCTGCACCGGCGGGCGCAGCACCAGCAAGAGCGCGCAGCCGACCAGCGCGGCGCCACCAAGATAGCGGCGGCCGCGCGGGCTGCCGAAGACCTCGATGCAGCCGAGCACGACGGCGGCGCCAGCGGCGCGCGTGAAGACGTAGCTCTTGAAGGCGAGCTGTTTGAGGCGATGCTTGAACGGTTCCATGGCGGGCTCCTTTTCGACGAGACGTCAGCGGGCGACGCCTGGCCGAATTGCAGCCGCCGTGCCGGCGTTCCGGGCGCACCCCTCCAGGGAGCCCGCGCCTGACAGGGGGCTTGAGTCTATCTTTTGAATATTTAATTCTATATAGTTGATAGCGTGGAGAGGGAGCGCTGGGTGGCCCGCGTCCGGCACGATCTCGTCAAGCGGCTGGTCTGGCCGGCGCGCGATCGCCGAGATCTGGGGGGAGCGCCCGCCCCTGGTGAGCTCTGTGCCAATCTCGTCGACGACGAAGGCGCCCCCACGACCCCGCACGCTCTGTGGAGCGCGCTCGCCGCGGAGGGGCCGTGGGGCGAGGCGGACGACGTCGCGCTCAGGCGCTTCGAAGAGGCGCTGGCCCGCGCCGTCTCGGCGGGCGCAGCGGGCGACGTCGACGGCGTGTTGGCGCTGGAGCCGGCGTTCGACGCGTTGGCGCGGTCCTTGGAAGAGGAATTCGGAGGAGGGAAATAACGATGCCGCGTCTCCTGGTGATCGACGATCGCGACCAGACGGTGGAGATGGTCCACCGGCAGATGCCTCAGTTCGAGACCGTCACCCGCTGCGACCGCCGCATCCCCTGCCAGGTCTGCGAGGAGCGGACGCGCGGCTGTCCGCTCCGTTGCGCCCACGATTACGCCGAGGCAGCCGAGGCGCTGGGGCGGCAGCCGGCCCTGCCCGACCTGGTCGTGCTCGATCTTCACTTCGCCTTGCCGGAGGAGCGGCTGCTCCCCGAGGACAAGTCCGCGCTCCCGGTCGAAGCCAAGGCACGGCGCGCGGCGCTGGAGCTGCTGCGGCGGCGGCAGGGCCTCCTGATTCTCCAGAAGCTGCGGGCCAGCTACCCGACGCTGCCGGTGGTGATGCTGACGACGACCGGGTCGGACCTCGGCGCCGAGCGGCCCGCCGATCCGCTCGTCTACCTGTGCGAGAACGAGGTGGTCGACAGCCGCAGCCTGGCCGCCGAGATCTCCCGCGCGCTGGCGCTGTCCCACAGCGCGCAGGAGGGGCCGATCTTCTGGGGGCGCGCGCCCGCGATGACCGAGCTGCGGCGCCAGATCGAGACGCTGGTCCGCTCGCCGCTGCCGCTGCTGGTGGAGGGGGAGACCGGGACCGGCAAGAGCTTCCTCGCCGAGCACGTGATCCACCCGCGCTCGGGCGCCAAGGGGCCGCTCGTGGTGACCGATCTGTCGACGGTGCCGCCCGCCCTGCTGGCGGCGCACCTCTTCGGCGCGCGGCGCGGCGCCTACACCGGCGCCGTCGAGGATCACGCCGGCGTGTTCGAGCAGGCGCACGGCGGGACGCTGTTCCTCGACGAGATCGCCAACCTGGATCTCGATCTGCAACGACAGCTCCTGCTGGTGCTGGAGCGCGGCACGGTCACGCGGCTCGGCGACACGCGCGCGCGGCCGGCCGCCCCCAAGCTGGTGGCCGCCACGCACGAGGACGTCGAGGCGCTGGTGCGCGCCGGGCGCTTCCGGGCCGATCTCTACATGCGGCTCAACCCGGCCACCCGCCTGCGCCTGCCGGCGCTGCGCGAGCGGCGCGAGGATCTCCCCGAGCTGGTCCGCTTCGCGTTTCTCGAGGCGCTGCGGTCAGAGCCGCTCCGGCCGCTGGCGCGCGCCTACCTGGCGCGGTTCCCGACGCCCGAAGACTTCGCCGACGGCGAGAACGTCGTGGTGTTCGGCCGCCCGCGCGCGGTCGCCGCCCGGCGCGACGCCTTCTCGGTCTTCATCAGCCGCGAGGCGTTGGAGCGCCTGAGCGCGCACGACTGGCCCGGCAACCACCGGGAGCTGCGGCTCTTCGCCGCCAACGCGCTGGTCTTCGCCCTCACCCAGCACCTCGACGCCACGCAGGCGGCCACGGCCGCGCGCGCCCCGGCCGTGCTCGACGTCCCCGACCCCCTCATCGCCCGCCTGCTCGGCGCGGTGACGACCACCAAGGCGCGGACCCAGGCGGCGCTTCTGGATGGCGGCGCTCGACGGGTCGACGTGGCGATCGCGCCGGCGGCGAGCTTCGCGCGCCTGTCGTCCGAGGTGGAGCGGCAGTACCTGCGCGCCGTGTTCGATGCCTGCGACGGCGATCTCGAGCGGATGGCGCGCGAGCTGCTCGGCCCGCGCGGCGCCGCCCGCCAGGTCCACCTGCGCC
The DNA here is from genome assembly GCA_963819375.1 of uncultured Pseudomonadota bacterium. Taxonomy (GTDB): domain Bacteria; phylum Myxococcota_A; class Polyangia; order Fen-1088; family Fen-1088; genus JADGRB01. Next base: position 925,426 of record CAWFVU010000007.1, read on the forward strand.
TCAACCAGCTCGGTCTGCGGCTGCGCGATCTGCGCGGAGCGCGCGGGTGATCGGGACGCTCGGCGCCCTGACGGCCGCCGTCCTGCTCGCGCTCGGGGCGCTCGACGGCGGCCCGGCGCAGCCCGCGACCGAGGCGACCCCCGTCCCTCTCCTTCCCTCCAAGACCGCCCCCCCGTCCTTGGCGACGGCCAACAGCCGCGCGGCGGCGCGCAGCGAGCACGCGCAGGCGATGGCGCTGCTGCGCGCCGGGAGCTACAGCGAGGCGGCGGAGCTCTTCGCCAAGGCCGCCGCGCGCGATCCGGGGAACGCTGCGCTGGCGACCGATCTGGGGTTTGCGCTCGGGCGGGCGGGGCGCCGCGCGGAGGCCGAGGCGGTCCTGCGCGGCGCGATCGAGAAAGACGCGCACCGCTACTACGCCTACGTGAACCTGGCGGATCTCCTGGCGGAGGATCCGGCGCGCTGGGAGCGGCGCGACGCGGTGGTCGCCTTCCTCGACAAGGGGCTGGATGCGCTGAAGGACGACCGCAAGGGGCGCTTCAACCTGCTGCTCGGCCTGGCCGGGTTCGAGCGCGCGGTCGGCCGGACGGCCGCGGCGCGGGGCCGGCTGCAACCGCTGCTGGCGCCCGAAGCGCCGCCTTTGTCGCGCGCGCAGCGCAAGCGCGTGCTCGATCTGCTGGACACGATCGCCCTCGACGAGCGGGCCCGCGCGCTCGAGGACTGGCCCGCCCCCGCGCCGGCGACGGCGCGGCGGCTGGCGGCGGAGGCGGAGCGCTTCGAGGCGGCCGAGCGCGTCGACGACGCGATTCGAGCGCTGGAGATCGCCGTCAACCTGGCGCCGTCGAACGCCGAGGCCTGGCGCGCGCTCGGGCGGCTGCTGGCCGCCCACGGCGGCGCGCTGGAGCTCGACCGCGCCGACGAGGCCCTGCGCCAGGCGCTCACCCTCGAGCCGGCCTGGTCGGATCTGCGCGAGCTGCGCGCCCAGATCGCCCGCCGCCGCGCCGTCGTCAGCGCGCCCGCGCCGCGGAGCGCCGCGCCCTCCGAGCACGCGCGCGCTCTCTACCAGCAGGCCGAGGAGTGGATCGACGTCGGCGATCCGATCGGCATGGGGCGCGACCTCGTCGAGGAGGCCCTCGGCGACTCCCCCGGCTTCGTGGCCGCTGCCGTGTCGCTCTACGCGCTCGGCGGCACGGTGCCGCAGGCGACGATCGACGCGCTCCACGACGACGGTCCTGGCCTGTGGGCGCTGGCCGACGGCGTGCGCAAGCTGGGCAAGGTCGACAAGACCGAGAAGGGCGGCGGGCCGGCGGCCGAAAGCGACGCGCTGGTCGGCCCCTGGATCGATCGCGCCGTCGAGCTCGATGTCCAGGAGGCACGGTTCGCGCGGGCGGCCACGCGCGCCGTGGCGGGCGACCGGGTAGGTGCGCTCGCCGATCTCGTCGCCTACGTCGCGCGCGAGCCCAACCCGGAGCACCTGGCCGAAGCGCGCGCGCTCCGCGCCGGGCTCGGCCAGAAGGCCGATCCGGGGGAGCGCGACGGGCGCAACGACGACGCGCACCTGTCGCCCCGCCTGCTGGCCCGCATTCGATTGATTGAAGATCGGCCGGACGCGGCGCTGCGCGCCCTCGGCGGGACCTGCACGCGAGAGCTACCGACCGGCCGCCTGGTGGCGATCGGGATGGTCTATGAATACGCGGACCAGCGGACCGCCGCGCGCGGTTGCTACGAGATGGCCGGCGCCGCCGGAGAGCGTGGCGCGCTCGCCCGGCTGGCCCGCCTCGATGCGAGGCTCCCTGACAGCGAGCTGCGTTTGGCCGATCGGCGGCTGCTCGAGCAGGCGGCCAGGCTCGACGTCGCCGCGGCCTGGTGGGCGCTGGCCCGGCTGGAGATCTCGGCGGGCGCTGCGGGAGATGCCGGCGCCGCCCGGACCCACGCCGCCCTCGCCCTGGCCCTCGCGGCGAAGAGCCCGGCGGCGGCCGACAGCTGGACCGCCGCGGCCGAGGCAGCCGAGCGAGAGCTCTCCCGGTCCTGGCGCGCCGCCGAGGAGACGCGGCGCGCGCGGCGGCGGCGCGCCGAGTTTGCCGCCCTGGCGCTGGGGTTGTCGGCCGTCGCGCTGCTGGTCCGACGTCGCTGGGGCGGCCGGACCGTCGAGGCGGCGCTGCGAAAACGCCCCGTCCTCTTCCCCGAGGTGGCAGGCGCGGTCGCCGAGCTGCGCCACGACGTCCTCAAGCACCGCGCCGGAGTGATCGGCGCCGCGCTCGATCCGCAGGTGGCCGCCGAGGAGATCGCCCGCGCGCTGACCGAGCCGCGCCCGACCTCCGTGGTGGTGGCCGGAATCTACGATCGCCTGGGGCGCGCGGCGCGCGGCGCGGGGGCGCCCTTGCGGCCGCTCGCGCGCGAGCCGGTCTTCGGCGCGCTGACCCGGGAGCTGGCCCGCGCCGAGCTCTTGGCCACGCGCTCACCGCGCGACGGCCGCGACGAGCTCGGCGCGATCGACCGCCGCCTGCGCGGCCAGCACGCCGACGCGCTCGACGCGCTGCTAAAAATGAGCCCGCGCACGCGCCTCGACGCGGGAGCGCTGTCACGGTGGATCGCCGCCGTCGAGGCCGAGCGGCGGCAGACGGGGCACGGGTGGGCCGCGCCTGGCCTCTCGCTGGCCGATCTCGATCTCGACTTTCCGGTCGAGCTCGACGCGCTGTCGGCCGTCTTCAGCAACCTCTTGCGCAACGCGCAGGCCGCCGTCGATGGCACGCCCGAGGCGCGCGTCGTCGTCCGCGCCGATCGCGAGCGCGACGTGACCGGGCGTCAGTGGGTCACCCTGCTGGTCGGCGACTCTGCCCCCGCGGCGCTGACGCTGGAGTCGATCGAGGCGCGCGAGAGCGGACGGGGCCTGGCGATCGTGCGCGATCTGGTGCGCGCCTGGCGCGGCCACCTGGTCGTGCGCCCCGAGGCGGCGCCGCTCGCCAAGCTCGTGGGGGCGTCGTTTCCGCTGTGACCTCGCCGGCCGACGCCCGCCTCCGCTTCGTCGTTTGCGAGGACGGCGCCGAGTACCTCGAGCGCTTCCGGCGTTTCCTCGGCGAGTCGTTCGATTTCGTCCCGGCGCACGACTTCGAGGAAGCGCGCACCACCGTGGCAGGCGCCCACGGGATCCTGCTCGACCTCGATTTTCGCCGCACGCCGGCCGACCGGCTGGTCGACGAGCGGGGGCCGGCGCCAGCCCCGCTCGACGCCGGCACGCGCGCGCGGCTGGCCGAGACGCAGGGGATCCTGATCTTGCGGCGGCTGCGCGCCGCCGGCGTCGCCCTCCCCGCCATCCTGTTCGCGGACCTCGACGACGCCGGGCAGCTCGGTTTCCTGGTGCGCACGCTCGCGCCGCTCACCGTCGCCGGCAGCCGGCTGGGCATCGCCGAGATCGCGGCGCTCCTCCGGGCCACCCCGACGACAGAGCGTCGATAGGGGGTTCCTCGGCGCGTCGGGCACGCTGGGGGGGCTGGTTCTAGGCGTTCCGCAGCCGCAGCGCGATCGCGCAGCAGATCGTCAGCGCCACCTCGGTGACCAGGGTCGCGCAGGCGGCGCCCGGGCCCGCGAACCGCGGAATCAACATGAAGTTGGCGCTGACGTTGACGACCAACATGAGCGCCGCGAACAGGAGGTTGCGCCGTTCCAGATCGCGCGCGATCAGGAAGTGCGTGAGACCGTAGTTCAAGAAGAGGATGGGCAGGGCGACCGCCAGCACCCGCAATGACGGCGCGGCCCGCGCGAACCCCGCGCCGAAGACCAGCGCGACGACCCGATCGCTTCCAAGATAGATGCCGAGCGCGACGGCCGTGCCCAGCCCCAGGAGCAGCGCGGCCAGCGCCACCTCCCAGCGGCGCTGACGCTGGGGATCGCCCTTGGCCCGCGCCAACGGCGGGAACGTCGCCGCCAGCACCACCGACGGAACAATCATCAAGCCCTCGAAGATCTTGTAAGCCGCGCTGTAGGCGCCGACCTCCGCGTCGCCGGCGAAGGCCTTGAGGATGACGACGTCTCCTTTGAAATACAGCAGCGAGAAGAGCGTGGCCAGCCAGAGCGGCAGCGCCTCGCCCGCGGCGGCGCGCCAAAGCGCGCCGTCGAACTTGCTGGTCCCGGCGTCGAGCCCATAACCGCGTCTCAGCAGGCGCAGCCCGTAAAGGCCGCTCGCCACCATACCGCCGAGCAGCCCGGCCGCGAGCGCGCCGACGGTGCGGTGAACCGCCAGCGCGCCGAGGCCGCCCGCCGCGATCAGCCCTGCGCGCGCCACGTTCAGGTGCGCTTCGTCGACGAGCCGCTCGAACCCGCGGAAGATCGCCAGCAGGTAGTCGATGAAGGCGTTGACCAGCGCCGCCAGCCCCAGCAGCACCAGCGCGCGCCGGCTGTCGCCCGGCCCGGCCAGCGCGGCGGCGAGCGCCACGACCACCAGGTAGGGGAGTGACGCCAGCAACCTCAGCCGAAGCGCGGTGGCCACGATGACCGGGGCGCGCGTCCGATCGCGGGCCAACGCGCGCGTGGTCCAGACACCCATTCCCAGATCGGTGCAGAGCGCCAGCATCGTGGTGGTGGCAAACGCGAATTGGTAACTGCCGAAGGCCGCCGGGCCGAGGATCGGCGCCGCCACCCACACGAGCAGCAGCCGGCAGGCCTTCTCGACGGGGACGGAGAGCGCCTTGACGAGCACATTGCCAAGCGCCGTTCGCCCATCCTTCCCCAGATGTCCGAGCGAGACGGTCATGCGGCGGCCCGTCGCGAACGCCCGCCGAACGGGCAAAAACGTGCCCGGGAAAAAAGCGCGTGGAAAGAGGGCCGGGCGCGGAGCATTCTTTTCGAATCCCGTCGGCAACACGGCCGCCAAGGCACTTTGACATGCTCGATCCGACGCGACAACCAAGGCCTCTTTCATCATGAAGCTCGCCGTCGAGGTCACCACCTGCACCGCCGAACGGACCGGCGTCGGCTATTACACCGAGCACCTGGTCGACGCGCTGATCGCCACCGCGCCGCCCGGCGACGAGGTCACGCTGATCGGCAACCGCGAACTGGCGCCGACGGCCGCCCGCAAGTGGGCCGGTCGGTTGCGCACCGGCGGCGTTCAGCTCCGCTACCTCTGGATGCAACGGGACGCCGGCCGGATGCTCGAGGAGGCGGGCGCCGACTTCGCGCTCTTCCCCAACTACCTGGCGCCGCTCGCCCCGCCCTGCCCCTACGTCAACGTCGTGCACGATCTGGCGCTGATCCGGACGCCGCAGTTCTTCAACGCCCGCAAACGTGCGCTCATGCGCCCGCTGCTTCCGATCGTCGCGCGCGGCGCGGTGGCGGTCGGCACCGTGTCGGAGGCTTCTCGGCGCGACGTGATCGCGCTGCTGGGCGTCCCCGAGGAGCGAATCTTGATGTTGCCGGGCGCGCCTCACCCGGCCTGTCGGCCGCCCGACGACGTGGCGATCGCGCGCGTGCGCGCCCGCTACGGGATCGCGCGCCCCTACATCTTGACCGTCGGCACGCTGGAGCCGCGCAAGAATCTGCCGCTCCTGCTGAGGGCGTTCGACCGGATGTGCGCGACAGCTGGCTCGCCGGCCGCGGAGCTCGATCTGGTGACCGTCGGCGCCAAGGGCTGGCGCGATCGCGAGCTGCGCGCCGAGCTGGCGCTGCGCATCGGCTCGGGGCGCGTGCATCTGCTCGGCTACGTCCCGGAGGACGATCTGGTGGCGCTCTACGGCGGCGCGGTGGCGATGGCCTACCCCTCGCACTTCGAGGGGTTCGGGCTGCCGGTGGTGGAGGCGATGGCCTGCGGGACGCCGGTGGTGGCGACCGACGTGGCGGCGCTGCACGAGGTGAGCGGCGGCGCGGCGATCTCTGGTTCCGCCTGGCGACGACGCGGCGCTGGCGGCGGAGCTGACGGAGCTGGCGGAGAACCCGAGCGCCCGCGCGGCGGCGCGAGACCGCGGACTCGCCCGGGCCGCGACGTTCTCCTGGTCGACGGCGGCCGAACGTTTGTGGGCGCTGGCCCACGAGACGCGGGCCCGCCGCACGATCCCTCGGCGCACCGCCGCCGCGCCAGCGGTGGTGGAGGCGCCGGCCGGCGCCGACGCGCGCGACTGGGCCATCGCCGCCACCGTCGCCTACGCCGATCTGTTCGACGCGGCCGTCACCGTCGACGATCTGGCGCGTTCTTGCCTGGGGGAGCGCCTCGATGCCGCCGAGGTGGCGCGCCGTGCCGCCGCGTTCCCGCTCCGCGACCTGCTGGCGCTCGATCCCGATGGACATCTCACCTTGCGCGGGCGGGAGGCGCTGGTGACCCGACGCCTCGACGGCATCCGTCGGACCGCCGAGCTCTTGGAACGTCACCGGCGGGTCATTGCCGCCCTGGCCGCGCTGCCGTTCGTTCGGTCGCTGGCGCTGTCGGGCGGGACCGCCCACCGAAACGCGCGCGGAGGCGACGACATCGATCTCTTCGTGGTGACCGCGCCGGGGAGGGTCTTCACCACCTACACGCTGCTCTTTCTCGCCAGCCGCCTCACCCGCACGCGTGGCGTGGTCTGCCCGAACTATCTCGTCGACGAGAACAACCTGCAGATCGCCTATCACCACGACCTCTTCACCGCGCACCAGGCGCTGTCGCTGGTCCCCATCGCCGGACTCGACACCTTCGGGCGCTTCGTCGAGGCCAACCGCGATTGGGTGCGGGATTTCTATCCCGCCTACGAGCCGCGCCCAGCGACCACCACCATCGCCACCTCGGGCGTCCAGCGCCTCGCCGAGCGCGCGATCGATCTCGGCGGTGCGGCCGTCGAGCAGCTGCTCGGGACCGCCTGGCGGTTTCATCTCGGGCGGCGCGCCGCCCGGGCGCCGCGCGCCGACCTGGTGGTCTCGGGCGGGATCCTGAAGCTGCACCTCTCTGACCACCGCCGGCGCGTGTTGGGACGGTTCGAGACGCGGCTCGACGAGCTGCGCACGAGGTGGCTGGCGCAGAGCCCCCGGTCGACGGCGGAAGTCATCTCGGCGTAGCTGAGATGAAGGCGGCCCGCGACAGCGATCGCTCCGCCACCGCCGTCGGATATGCGCTGGCCGCCGCGGCGGTGGCGATCATGCTGGGCTACCTCCCGGCGCTCAGCTCGCCGTTCGTCGCGCCGAAGCTGGCCGTTCTGCTGGTCGCCGGCGCCTGTGGCTTCTTGGGATGGGCCGCAGGATCGTGGCAGGCGCGCCCGGCGCCCAGCGACCGGCGCGAGCGACCGGGGGCGCGATCGACCGAGCAATCGTTGTCGCCTCCACGGCGTTCGCGCTTCTGGCCGTCATCTCGGCGACGCTGGCCGCCGCCCGAGGCACCCCCGGCGCGCCGTACGCCCCGGTCGAGCTCATCCGCATGGGGGCGATGTTCGGGGTGGCCGTCGGCGCGGCCTGCGCGGCACGCGCCGACGCCCGCAACGCGCAGCGGCTCTGCGAGGCGATTCACGCCAGCGCCGGGCTGGTGGCGCTGATCGGCCTTGGCCAGCACCTTCATCTTTCGCCGCTGCCGATCCCGTCGATCAGCGTCCCCGGCTCGACGTTCGGCAACCGGAACGTCGCCGCGGAAGCGGTGACGATGGCGATCCCGTTCGGGTTCGGTCTGCTCGGCTTCGGCGAAACGACAGCCCCCGCGACGTCGCGTCGCCGGATGATGGCGCTCTTTCTGCTGCTGGAGATCAGCTACCTGGCGGCGGCCCGCGCGCGCGGCGCCTGGCTGGGCGGGGCGCTCGGGATCGCGAGTCTTCTTCGCGCTCCGCCGCCCTCGTCTGTCGCGCGCGGCGGTCGGCGCCCTGGCCGCGGTCGCGATCGTGGCCGTGGCCGGGGCGGCGATTCCCGGCCGCTGGACCGCCCACGACTCGCTCGACGTCAAACGGTTCCAGCCGGCCACGCGCGTGGTCCGGGACGCCGTCGATCCGAGCTCGCCGGTCGCGCGCACCCGCCTGGCGCTCTGGCGGCGGACGCTGGCGCTCTACCGTTCGCAGCCGCTGGCGGGGATCGGCGTGGGCAACTTCCCCGTGCTTTTTCCTCTCTACGCCGAGCCGAACGCCACCGAGGACGGCGTGCTGTCGCCGACGGCCGTCCCGCGGCGCGCCCACAACGATCTGCTGGAGCGGCTGGCCGAAACAGGGCCCCTCGGTCTGGCGGCCCTGCTGGCGCTCTACGCCGCGTTGGGCGCCGCCGCGATTCGCCGGGTGCGAGAGGCGCGGCGCGCAGGCCGCCCGGGCGACGGCGACAGGGCCGCTGCCTGCGGCCGGCAGCTTGGCGGCGTTCGTGGGCTGCGGCCTGACCGGATTTCCCTTCGCGATGCCGGCGACCGTCTACCTGTTCGGCGTCGCTGTCGGGCTCCTCGCCGCCGAGGCGCCGGCCGCGCCCGTCTCCGCGGTCGCGACGACGACCGCCGTCGGTGCGCACGCCCGCGCACGCCGGCTGGTGCTCTCCCCGATCGCCGTCGGTCTGACGATCTTCGTCACCTGGTGGTCGGCCCGCCATCTGGAGGCGTCGTACTTCCTCGCGCGTTTCGACGCCGCCCTCCGTGCCGGTGACGCCCCGGCCGACGCCGCGCGCGCGTTGCCGTTCTCGGCGCGCGCCGATCGCGCCACGCCCGGAGACTTTCAGGTGGCGCTCCGCGCTTCGGCGGCCGAGCTCCAGGCCGGCCACGCCCCCGAGGCCGGCGCTGCCGCCCGGCGCGCGCTTGCGGTCGAGCCCTATTCGGCGAACGCCTGGGAGGCGCTCGCGCGGGCGCGTCTCGCCGCCGGCGATCCCCGCGGCGCCGCCGCGGCCGCCGAGCGTGCCCTCGAGATCTTGCACGATTATCCCGGCGCGCTCGCCACCCGGGCGCTGGCGGCGGGACGGCTCGGCGACGCGGCGACGGCGGACGGCGCCCGCGCCCGGTTGAGCGCGCTGGCGGTCACCGACGACGACGCCCGCCGTCTCCTGACCACGCTCGGCGCTCCCGCGCGGTAACCTACCTCCGTCATGGCGCCGCGGATCGCGATCGTTCACGACTGGATCGTCTCCATGCGGGGGGGCGAGCGCGTCCTCGAATCGCTCTGCCGCCTCTACCCGCGCGCGCCCGTGTTCACGCTGCGCTACGAGCGGCACGCCGTCTCGGCCACGATCGCCGCCCAGGACGTCCGAACGGCCTTCACCGATCTGCTCGCCCGGCACCTCCCGCTCGGCGCCGGCCGGCTTCCGGATGTTGCTGCCGCTTTTTCCGTGGGCAATTGAATCGCTGCCGCTGGCCGGTTTCGACCTGGTCATCTCCAGCAGCCACGCTGTCGCCAAGGGGGCAATCGCCGCGCCCCGCGCCCTGCACCTCTCCTACGTCCACTCGCCGATGCGTTACATCTGGGAGGCGGCCGACGACTACGCGCCGGCCGTCCCTGGTGGCCCGATCGGCCGCGCGGCGTTCGCGGCACTGGCGCGACGCCTCCGCCGCTGGGACGTCGCCTCGACGGAGCGGGTGCATGCGATGGCCGCCAACAGCGTCTACACACAGGCGCGCATCCGCCGGGTCTACGGCAGAGACTCCGAGGTGATCGAGCCGCCGGTCGACGCCGCGCGGTTCGCGCGCGTCCCGACCGCCGGTCCCTTCGCCGGACGGGCAAGGGAGCTACCTCTGCGTCTCCGCCCTGGTCCCCTACAAGCGGGTCGAGCTGGCGGTGCGCGCCTTTTCCCGACCGGGAGAGCGGAGGCGGCTCGTCGTGGTGGGCGACGGACCCGAGCGCGCGCGGCTCGCCCGCCTCGCCGGCCCGAATGTCGAGCTGCGCGGCCGCGTCGACGACGACGTCCTCCTCGGCCTCTACGCCGCCTGCCGGGCGGTCGTCCATCCGGCGCTCGACGACTTCGGCATCGTCCCCGTCGAGGCCCTGGCGGCCGGGCGGCCGGTGGTCGCCTTCGCCGCGGGCGGCTCGCTCGACTCCGTGCGTGACGGCGAGACCGGCGTGCTCTTCGCCGAGCCGACGCCGGAAGCGCTCGCCGCGGCCGTCGACCGGCTCGAACGCCTGGTGTTCGAGCCGGCGCGGCTGCGCGCCGCGGCCCAGCGTTTCGATCGCGCCACCTTCGAGCGACGCTTCGGCGCCTTTGTCGACGCGTCGCTGGAGACGTTCCTGGAATCGCGCCTCAGCGCGCCCCGCGCCCCCTGACAATGGCCGGGAGCGTCCGGAGCAGGATGGCCAGATCGAGACCCAGGCTCCAGCGGTCGACATAAGCGAGATCGAGCGCCATCCATTCCTTGAACGGCAGCTCGTTCCGCCCCCCCACCTGCCAGGAGCAGGTCAGCCCCGGGCGCATCGAGAGCCGCCGCCGGTGTCCCCCCGTCAGCGCCGCGGTCTCCTCGACCGGCAGCGGACGCGGGCCGACCAGGCTCATCTGGCCGCGGAGCACGTTGAAGAGCTGCGGCAGCTCGTCGAGGCTGAATCGCCGCAAGAAGACGCCCAAAGGGGGTGACGCGCGGATCGTGGGTCAGCTTGAAGACCGGGCCGTCCATCTCGTTCTGCGCCAGCAGCGCCGCCCGCTCCGCTTCGGCGCCGACCCGCATGGTCCGGAACTTCAGCATCGAAAACGGACGCCCGTAGAGGCCGCCGCGGCGCTGGACGTAGAGCAGCGGGCTCCCCACGACGACCCGCACCACGAGGGCGAGAAGCAGGAGAAACGGCGACAGGACCACCAGCAACAGCGCGGCGAGCAGCCAATCGCAGATCGCCTTGATGACGAGCGACGGCACGCTCGGCCGGCGCCGTTGATAGAGGAGATACTGCGCGCGGCCGACCGGCTCCACCTGCGGCGGCGGAAATCCGTCGACGCCGCGGCTGAGCGGCACCAGCGTGGCGATGCCGTGCTCGGACATCAGCTCGACCAGACAGCGCGTGTCCTCCGCCGACAGCGACTCCGACAGCACGACCTCGTCGACCGGATCTTCGCGCAGCCGCTCGCCGAGCTCCGCGGGACCCGAGAACGGGCGGCGGGCCACGCGGCGGCCGCGCGCCCGCTCGATCTCGCCGAGCGCCTCGTCGGCGACCTCACCGATCACCATCACCAACGACTCGCCGCGGCGGCGGGCCACGAAACGGCGCTGGAGCGAGCTGGCGGCGAGCAGCAGCGCCGTCGAGAGAAGAAAGAAGATTCCGATCAGCGACCGATTGAGCGAGGTTTGAGCGGCGACCAGGATCAACGCGACGGCGGCCAACCCCCAGGCCTGGGTGAGGATCAGCCGGCGCGCCAGCTCGGTGCGCGGCCCGGTGACGACGTGGATGCGGTGGATCCCCAGCCGCTCGGCGGCGAACACCCAGATCGGCAGGAAGACCACCAGCAGGTGGAGGTATTCCCCCGGCGCCAGCGGCGGCTTCAGCGACCGCAGGAGGTGCGCCGCGCCGACGTGGGCCAGCCGCGCCAGCAGGAGCGCCCCGATGACCAGCGCCACGTACTGCACGAGCAGCAGCGCCTCCAGCGCTTCGTCGCGCGTCATGCGGCGCTCTCCGGCGACCTGTCCATCGCCACCAGCATCCCCGCCAACAGCCAGAAAAGAGCGTAGGTCGGGGTGAACTCCAGGAAATAGTCGAGCAGGCCGTGCAGCAGAAAGGTGGCGAGCCCGGCCGCGACCCCGAGCGCCAGGATTCGACTTGCCGGCGCGGCGATCGCCCGCCGCGCGGCGCCTCCGAGCGCAGCGATCAGCACCAGGAATGCGAGCATGCCCACCATCCCCAGGTCGGCCAGCGTCTCGAAGTAGAGGCTGTTGGCGTGCATCCGCTCGTCGGTGCGGTCGGTCTTCAGAAACTGTCGTGAGAGGTGCCGGAAGTTGTCGGGGCCGATCCCCAGCAAGGGATGCGCGCGCCAGGCGGCGATGGCCCCCCGCCACAAGGTCCTCCGCGAGCTCGCGTCGGGCGTGCCGCGCGGAACGACCAGCGGAAACTGCGCGGCCATGGCTGACGCGTCCGAACGGGCGACGCCCCCTGCCTCGACGACGACCGGCTCGCGCAGGCCTGGGTCACCCCGCTCGCTGAACCAGGTGGTGTGCTCGTGCACCAGATCCCACCAGAGGATGTAGCGCCCCGGACGGGACGGCGCGCGCACCCGTGCGCGAATCTGAGCCCGATCGCCGGTGTAGAGATCGCCCGAAAAAGGCGTGCGCAGCCCGTCGCGCACCACCACCGCGCCCGTGCCGGCATCGAGCCAGTGGTACGACAGCGCCACCGGGCAGGGGGGAACGCGCAGCCAGGGGAGCGCCCCCAGGTTCTGGATCTCCAGGCTCTCCGTGGCTGTGCTTCCGGGGGCGAGCGCCGCCGGCAAGCGCCCCGGCGGCCCGCCCGACGGCGTCACGACCGCGCGGTACCAGTCGCCGTCCTGCCAGAAGCGAAACCGTCCGCCCAGCGCCGAGCCCGAGGCGAGCGCCGCCAGCACGAGCACGGTCGCCAGCAACGCAGGCGCCAGCGCCGGGTCTCACGCCGACGGCCGTAGAGGACGGCGAGCGCGGTGACCGCGGCGAGGCCACCGACCAGCCCCGCGCGCGATGCGGTGGCCAGGACACCGTCGAGCAAGACGAACAGACCCAGCATGACGCCGACGACCAGCCGCAGGCGCGGGCGTTCGACCGCAACCGCGACCGCGACCGCCGCCGCGCCGAGCGCGGCCGCGAGGGGGGCCACCGCCTCCAGGTACATGGCCGCGATGTTCGGATATTGAAACGGCCCGCTGGCGCGCGGACGGCCAAACGCCTCGAAGGTCTAGCAGATGGAACGAATGGAGCAGCGCCGCGACCCGCGGCGAACGGGTCTCTGCGACGGCCAGGAGCGCGGCGACCAGCGCCCCTGCCACCAACGCCTTCGCCACCCGCGCCGTCGCTCCGGGCGCGCGCAGCAAATCGGCGACCGCCGCATAGAGCAACATTCCGCCCAGGCTCCGGAGCGCGAACTTGAGCGCCGTCCCACGCGCCGCCGGCGCCAGCGCCGCCGAAAGCAGCAGCGCCAGGCCGAACACCGCGACCGCGCGGTGCGCGAACGGCGCCCGCTCGAGCCGCGCGAGCAGATCGCGCTCGCCTGCCCACCAGCCTGCGACGAGCGTGACGCCCCACGCTGCCAGCGCCAGATAAAGAAACAGCTCGACGCTGGAGAGCTGCAGCGGTCCGAGGTGCGCCAGCGGCTCGAGCTTCTCGAAGGGGAGCAGCGCGGCCAGAACCAGCAGCGCTGCGCGCCCCAACGCCCGCAGCCGCTCGACGCCGCGCGCCCCCGGCATCAGACCCGCTCGTAGGCGACGATCACGTGATCGCCGAGGTGACGCAGGCCCGGCAGCCCGGCCAGCCGATCCTCGAAGACCGCCAGCGCGTCGAGCAACCTCGGCGTGCGCGCCATCTGTGGACCGAAGCTGAGCGGCGGCAAGCAGAGCCCCAGGCTCCTGGTCTCGACCCGGCGAAACCCCGTCCCCAGCGCCCGGTCGAAGTCGCGCGGGCCGTAGTAGCGCATCGGAAAGGTCCGTCCATCGACGTCGGCCACCGGCGCCGAGCGGAAGCGCCGGAACGCCGTGCGCGGCTCCCCGCGCATGAGGAAAAGCGCGATCTCCAGCGGGCAGATCCGCGGCAGCACGACGCCGACGAAACGCCCCCCCGGCGCCAGCGCCTGCTGCAGGAGCCGCCGGACCGGATCGAGCGAGAGCTCGCAGTTGAGCGGCGCGAAGTTCGAAAAGACGTTGTCGACGCGCACGCCGAGCGCCGGCCAATCGGCGGCCAGTGTGGCGGCGCTCCCACGCACGAAGCGCACCGCAGCGCCGCGGCCAGCCGCCGTCAGCTTGGCCTCGGCCCGGGAGAGCATTTGGGGCGCTGGATCGCACGCGACCAACGTGTGACCGCGCTCGGCCAGCGCCAGGGTGTCCTCGCCGGTGCCGCAGCCCACTTCCAGGAGCGTGCTCCCGGGAGCGAAGTGTCGCGCCAGCGCCGCGTACACCCGTGCACGCGCGAGCGCGATCAGCGGGTTCGCGGCCGGAGAGAACAGAGCGTCGTAACGAGAGGCGAGCGCGTCGAACGCGTCCGCGCCGCCGGCAGGGACGGTCACGTCGCGAGTATACTCATCGCGGAGTCCGCCTGCCGAGGCGGGCAGATAAACCGTCATGGCGCGCGTCCTCTTCACGCACGGTCACCTTTTGCGATTCGATCGCAAGCAGCAGGCGATCGGCAAGCCCTATCCGCCGCTCGGGACCATCACCGCCGCGGCGCACTTGCGCGCGCGCGGCCACGAGGTGGCGCTCTTCGATCCGATGCTCGACGACGACATCACCGGTTTTGAAGCCGCCTTGAGGCGTGTCGCCCCGACGCTGGTGGTGATCTACGACGACGTCTTCAACTGGTTCACCAAGATGTGCCTCGGCCGCATGCGCGAGGCGGCGCTGGCGATGACCCGCCAGGCGCGCGCGGCGGGTGCCCGCGTGGTCATCAACGGGCATGATGCTGCCGACGCGCCGGACGTTTATTTGGCCGCCGGCGCCGACTACGTCATCGTCGGAGAAGGGGAGCTGACCCTGGGCGAGCTGGCCGCGCGCCTCGACGCCACGCCCGGCGCAGCTCCTCAAGCTGCGCCCGCCAAGGTCGACGACATCCCGGGCCTCGTCTGGAAGCAGCTCGGGATGCAGCGCAAGAGCGGCCCGCGCGCGCTGCTCAAGAACCTGGACGAGCTGCCGCTCCCCGCCTGGGATCTGGTCGACGTCGAGCGCTACCGCGCGTTCTGGAAGCACCGCCACGGCTACTTCTCGCTCAACGTCGTCACCACGCGCGGCTGCCCCTATCTCTGCAACTGGTGCGCGAAGCCGGTCTACGGAAACACCTACCACACGCGGACCCCCGAGAGCGTCGTGGCCGAGATCCGCCTTCTGCGCGAGCGCTACGCGCCCGATCACCTCTGGTTCTGCGACGACATCTTCGGCCTCAAGGCCCGCTGGCTGCTCCCGTTCGCCGACCAGATCTCCGCGGCCGGCCTGACGACGCCGTTTCTCTGCCAGACGCGCGCCGACCTGATGACGGAGGAGAACGTCGCCGCCCTCCGCCGCGCGGGCTGCGCCGAGGCCTGGATGGGCGTCGAGTCGGGCTCCCAGGCGGTGCTCGACGCGATGGACAAGGGAATCACCATCGCCCACGTGCGCGGCGCCGTGACGCGCCTGCGCGCCGCCGGCATTCGCGTCGGCTTCTTCCTGCAGTTTGGCTATCCGGAGGAGGGCTGGCGCGAGATCGAGATGACCCGGCAGCTCGTCCGCGAGCTCGCCCCCGACGAAATCGGGATCTCCGTCAGCTATCCGCTGCCCGGAACGCGTTTCCACGAACGCGTGCGGGCGCGGCTAGGAGAAAAGCGCAATTGGCGTGAGAGCGACGACCTGGATCCGCTCTTCCCCGGCCCCTTCTCGCGCGACTTTTACCGGACGCTCTCGCGCACGGTGCACGCCGAGTTCCGGACGCGGCGCGCGCTGCGGGCGCTGCGGGAGATGGCCGCCGCGCCGCTCACCGACGGTCGGACGGGGATGGGCGCGCGGCTCGCCGCGCTCGGCGGGCTCGCCGAGCTGCCGATCTGGCTCGCCGGTCAGGCCCGTCTCTTTCCACGGGCTCTGAGCGCGCAGACTCAGGGCGCAAGATCAGGCAAACAATTGCCCTAGACGGTCATTTTCTCGCCGCTATACTCCCCGATAGAAAGCAAGCGAGGAAAACATGAGGAAAATCTCTGGTTTCGCGTTCTGGGTTCTTCTAGGTCTGGCGGTCGTGATCGTTCCGATCGCCTGCAGCAGCAGCGACAACATCACCAACGACGGGTCGACGCAGAAGGATTCGTCGCCCAGCGATATGACGCCGGGCTAAGACCCGCTCGGGTCGCTGTCCTTTTTGTCTGTGCCGCGCTGGTCGCGGCTCTGCCGCGCGAGCGCCGGATCGTGGCGCGGATCACTCCCCGCGTCGCCGGATTCGGTCGATGCCGCCGGCGTGCTCCGTCATTTCTCTGTCGCCCGGCCGGTGCTGGCGCCGTCGATCCCCCCGGGCGATGAGGTCGCGTCATTGAGCGCCGCGCGAGACGCTCGTTTGGAATTAATGGAAGCGTCGATAATTGATTTGCAACGCGATCAGGTGCGATGGTCGCGTCAGCCAATAATGAGAGGATGCGCCACTTTCGAGACGAGTTCGTGCTGTTCGCGCCGAGCCTGATCGCACTAAAGTTCGCCACACGGAAAGGCCAATTCGGTCTGACCGGGAATATAGGTGGTGATGACTACAGCACGCGTATGGCTCTTGGGACTTGGCTTGGCGATCCTCACCGCGGCGTGCACCAGCGCGCAAACGGGAGGCAACCCCGGCACCGGAGGGAGTAGCACCGGCGGCTCCCCCGGCACCGGAGGCACCCCCGTCACCTGCAGCTCCGCACAGACGGTCTGCGGCTCGACGTGTGTGGACACGAACTCCGACTCGAACAACTGCGGCGTCTGTGGCAACGCCTGCTCAGGCGGCCAGACCTGTCAGAGCAGTCAGTGCAAGTGCGCCTCCGGACAGCTTTACTGCGGAGGCACCTGCGTGGCGTCCGATGCGACCCACTGCGGAACCTGCGCGACGACCTGCACGAGCCCTCAGGTCTGCAGCAACAACAGCTGCAGCTCGAGCTGCTCGGGCAGCCAGATGCTGTGCGGCACGGCCTGCGTCGACCTGACCAGCGACGCCGCCAACTGCGGCGCTTGCGCACACGCTTGCGGATCGACCCAGCACTGCGCGAGCAGCGCCTGCGTCGACAATGTCGTCGTCGGGACCGGGGGGAGCCCCGGCACCGGCGGCTCACCCGGCACCGGCGGCATGGCCGGAAAGGCCGGTAACACCGGCGGTGCGACGGGTACGGGCGGCGCAGCCACGGGTGGCTCGCCGGGCACGGGCGGCACGGCGGTCACCATGAAGGTGATCACCTCCGCGCCGAACGCGTACTGGACGACCGCGACGGCGGCGACGGTGACCAGCGGGACCGTGAACGTGACGGTCAACGACACGTCGACGCTGCAGAAGTGGGACGGCTTTGGCGGAGCTTTCAATGAGCTCGGCTGGACCGTCCTGACCTCTTCGGCGATGCAGACGCAGGCCGTGACCTATCTCTTCAGCAGCACGGCGGGCGCCAATTTCGCCTGGGGACGCATCCCCATGGGCGCCAGCGACTACGCCACCAGCCGCTACACCGACGACGACACGGGCGCCGACCCGACCCCGAACAGCACCGGGTCCACGCGTCCCGCGGCCGACACATCCATGGCGAACTTCTCGCTCACGCGAGACAGCACCAACCTGATCCCCTACATCCAGGCGGCGCAGGGGGTGAACCCCAACCTCCGCTTCTGGTCGAGCCCCTGGACGCCGCCGGTCTGGATGAAGACCGGATACGACTCGGCCAGCGGAACCAAGAAGCCGTCGTACTTCGATGGCGGCAGCATCGTGACCGGCAATTCCACGTACCTGTCCGCGTACGCGACCTACTACGCGAACTTCGTCAAAGGGTACAAGGCCAAGGGGATCAACATCGAGGTCGTCTCTCCCCAGAACGAGCCGGGCTACGAACAGAACTACCCGTCTTCCCTGTGGGACAAGACCACCTACGTGAGCTGGGTCAAGACGCTCGGGGCGGCCATGCAGCCCCTCAACGTCAAGATCATGCTGGGGACCATGTCGAACAACGGCGACACGGTCGAAGGCGTCGCCCGGAAGGACACAGACATCGCGAGCGCGGTGCTGGCCGATTCAACCGCGGCCGGTTACCTCACGGTCGCGGGCGCGCAGTGGGGCGTGCTCGACGCGGTGAACAACGGAACGAAGTTCGGCAGCCTGCCGATCTGGGCCACCGAGCACAAGTGCGGCAACTACCCGTGGATGACGAGCACGACGGCGGCGACGTCGACGGTGCCGGCGATCGCGGGATACAACAGCTCGCAGGCTCCCAACGATCAGGCGTACGGCGTGGAGAGCTGGGCCTACATCCGAAATGCGATCCGGATGGGCGGGGTCACGGCCTACAACGCCTGGAACATGGTCCTCGACAAGTCGGGCCTGGGGATCGACACCACCCGCGACTGGAAGCAGGACGCCCTCTTGGTGGCTGGTTCCGGCACGGTCACGCCGACCCCGGCCTACTATGTCTTCCGCCACTGCTCGCAGTACGTGCAGCCGGGCGCGAACGTGGTCAGCACGACCGGCGGCGACGCGATTGCCTTCAAGAACACCGACGGAAGCGTCGTGGTCGCCATGTACAACTCCGGCGGCGCCTCGACGTACATCGTCAAGATCAAGGGACAGATGCTGTCGTTCCCGATGCCGGCCACCGGCTGGGCGACCGTCGTCGTCCCCTGAGAGGGACCGAGACCGCGATCGCGGCGCCGCATTTCGGCGCCGGGATCGCGGTGATCCGCGGGCGTGATTGAGGGAATTGATTAGGTCGCTAGAGAGAAACCAAACCAGGCACCGACCGGAGGCCGACGTGGGCAAGACCAAACTTGGCAGTGTAATTTTCGCGAGCGCAATCTTTGCCTGCGGCTGCGGCGCAAGCAGCGGCGGGACAGGAACCGGCGGCTCCACGGGCTCTGGCGGCACGACGAACTCGGGCGGCACCACCGGCACGGGTGGGAACGCCACCGGCGGCTCGAACGGCACGGGCGGCTCCCACGGCACGGGGGGGACCTCGGCGACGGGCGGCTCCCCCGGCACCGGCGGCGCGATCAGCACCGGCGGCTCGAACGGCACGGGTGGGACCTCGGCGACGGGCGGCTCCCCCGGCACCGGCGGCACGACCAGCACCGGCGGCGCAGGGGGACACGGCACCGGCGGCACCTCCGCCACGGGCGGCACGCCCGGGACGGGCGGCAGCGCGACCGGCGGCGTCGGCGGGAGCTCGTCGTCCAGCGTGACGGTGCAGACGACTCAGACGGAGCAGAAGATCGAGGGGTTCGGCATCAACGACAACTGGGCCGCGGGCTCGACGCCGGCCTCGCTCTTCACCACCACCGGCAGCGGCATCGGCCTCACCATCCTGCGCACCGGCATGAGCGACGGCGGCCAGTTCTACAACACCGGCGAAACCTCGGGCGACGTCGCGACGCTCATGAAGGGCGCCGGTTCGGACGCCAAGCTCATCGGGTCGGTCTGGAGCCCGCCCACCGGCTGCAAGACCGCGAACACGATCAACCCGTCAGACCCGAACGCCCTCGATGGCGGCCACCTGAAGGTGACCGCGAGCTGCGCCACCGATTGGGCAAACACGATCGCCGGCTTCGCCGCCTCGAACGGCTTCTACGCCATGTCGATCGGGAACGAGCCTGACTTCAACTCGTGCGGCTCGAGCGATCCGTGCAATGGCGAGTATCCGACGACCCTCATGACGGCGACCGAGATGGTGTCCTGGGTCAAGACGGCCAAGACGGCTTTCAAGTCAAAGGCCCCGAGCGTGTTGATCATCGCCCCGGAAGCGTCGGAGTGGCTCCACACCTGGTCCAACGTCTCGGCCGGGCCGGACTCCAACGGCAAGGAGAGCTCGGATCCCTTGAAGTGCGGCTGCTTCCCGGACATGAAGACCAACAGCTGCGCCAGCACCTGCACCTCTGGATACGGTGGATACGACTACGGCCACGCCCTGGCCGCCGACTCGACAGCCTGGGGCGATTTCGACATCCTCGGCGTGCACCAGTACGACTCCCAGGTCGCGGTGCCTTGGCCGGCTGACGTCAACGGCGGAAAGCCCAACAAAGAGGTCTGGCAGACCGAGATGTCCGGCGTGAAGTGGTGGCCGGAACAGGGGCCGACCAGCGACATCAACAATGGCGTCGCGGTCGCCGGGTGGATTCACTCCGCGCTCGTGGACGGCCAGGCCTCGGCCTGGCTCTGGTGGTGGTACCAGGCGTCCGGCACCGACGACAACGAGGGGCTGCTCCTCAAGAGCGGGACCGACACCAAGCGCCACTACACGCTCGGCAACTTCAGCAAGTTCATCCGTCCCGGGTACATGCGGGTGGACATCACGGGCACCGTTCCTTCGGGCGTCCTTCTCTCGGCCTACACAGGCTCGGGCACCGTGGTCGTCGTGGCCATCAACAAGAGCACGGGGTCGGTGACCGTGCCGATCTCGATCGCCGGCGGGACGGCGCCGGCGTCGTGCACGCCCTGGGTGACGTCGGCCAGCGCCAACCTCACCTCCGGGACCGCGGTGGCGGTGAGCGGCGGGAGCTTCTCCGCTGTGCTCCCCAGCGCGACCGTCACGTCGTTCGTCTGCAAGTAAGCTCGATTCGAACCGTCATCGAGCCTCGAAGCTCGCCCGTCGTAGGGCGGGCGGAGGCACCCGCTCTACAAACCTTGTACGGGCACCGGGACGGGACCCACCGAGGACGGGTATCCGGGCGGCCGATTGCGCGTAGCAACGGCCGCCGCGGGGATAGGCGCGTCCTACTTGTTGGGCTGGGGCGTCATCCGGAGGTAGGGCTTGATCTCCTTCCAGCCCTTGGGGAACTTCTGCTTCATGACCTCCGGGTCCTTCAGCGACGGGACGATCACCACGTCCTGGCCGTCCTTCCAGTCGACCGGCGTGGCGACCGAGTGGTTGTCGGTCAGCTGGAGGGAGTCGATGACCCGCAGGATCTCGTCGAAGTTGCGCCCCGCGCTCGCCGGGTAGGTGATGATGAGGCGGATCTTCTTCTTGGGGTCGATCACGAAGACCGAGCGGACGGTGGCGGTGTCACTCGCCTCCGGGTGGATCATGTCGTAGAGCTTGGCGACCTTCTTGTCGGCGTCGGCCAGGATCGGGAAGTTGACCTTGGTGCCCTGCGTCTCCTCGATGTCCCCCACCCAGCCCTTGTGCGAGGCGAGCGGGTCGACCGAGAGCGCGATCACCTTCACGTTGCGCTTGTCGAACTCACCCTTGAGCTTGGCGACGCGGCCGAGCTCCGTGGTGCAGACCGGCGTGAAGTCGGCCGGATGCGAAAAGAGCACCCCCCACTTGTCGCCCAGGTACTGATGGAAATTGATCTTCCCCTCGGTCGAGTCTTGCTCGAAGTCGGGGGCCAAGCTGCCAATGTGAAGACCCATGACGTTCTCCTTTTCCCTACGTTGAGCGTCTCGTTTTCCGGGCGAAGTCTGCTCGGGAATCGCCCCGCGCGCCAGGGAGTACGGTCGAGCCGCCGGGGAGCAGGGTTCGGACCTCCAAGAATGGCTCCGGGCGGCTGTCGTGGTACCATTTGCCGCGAATTGTCCCCCGCTTGCGTTCGCGCCTCCATAGGCGTAGATCCGGCCCCGCTCCCTCATGAACGCTGGTCGCATGTCTCGTCATTTCTTCTTTGTTTTCTGCTCGTGAGTTCGTCCGAGTGAAGCCTACAGACGTTCGCAACCCCGACTACTTTCACAAGGTCGTCGACTGCCAGTGGGCCTGTCCCGCGCACACCAACGTGCCGGAGTACATCCGCATGGTCGCGCAGGGGCGTTACGACGACGCCTATCTGCTCAACCGCGACTCCAACGTCTTCCCGGGGATTCTCGGGCGCACCTGCGATCGCCCGTGCGAGCCAGCCTGCCGCCGCGTGCGCGTCGAGGAGAAGCCGGTCGCCATCTGCCGCATCAAGCGCGTGGCCGCCGATCTCAAAGGTGACATCAGCGCGCGGCTCCCCAAGGCGCCTGCGACGAAGAACGGCAAGCGCGTCGCCTGCATCGGCGCCGGTCCGGCCTCGCTGACGGTGGCCAACGATCTGATGCCGCTCGGCTACGAGGTCGTCGTCTTCGAGAAGAACGCGCGACCGGGCGGCCTGATGCGGACGAACGTCCCCAGCTTCCGGTTGCCGGCCGCCGTGCTCGACGAAGAAATAGCCATGATCGTCGACATGGGCGTGGAGGTCCGCTACGGCACGCCGGTGCAGAGCCTGAAGGCGCTGCTCGGGCAAGGGTTTCGACGCGGTGTTCGTCGGCTCGGGCGCGCCGCGGGGCAAGGATCTCGGATCTGCCGGGGCGCAAGGAAGCGGCCGAGCGGATCCACATCGGCATCGACTGGCTGGAGAGCGTCGCCTTCGATCACATCGGCACGATCGGCGAGCACGTCCTCATCATCGGCGTCGGCAACACCGCGATGGACTGCTGCCGCACGGCGCGGCGTCTCGGCGGCAAGGACGTCAAGGTGATGGCCCGCCGCGACCGCCAGCACTTCAAGGCCTCGCCCTGGGAGCTGGAGGACGCGGAAGAAGAGCAGGTCGACATCCTGGTCAACCACGTCCCCACGCGCTTCGTTCTCGAGGCCGGCAAGCTGGTCGGCATGGAGTTCGAGCGCCCGGCCAAGAGCGGTACGGGAACCGAGAAGATCATTCTCCCCGCCGACGACGTCATCGTCGCCATCGGTCAGGAGAACGCCTTCCCCTACATCGAGCGCGACATCGGGATCGAGTTCGGCAAGTGGGACATGCCGAAGGTCGACGAGAAGACGATGGCGTCGACGCGGCCAGGGGTCTTCTTCGGCGGCGACGCGGCCTGGGGCCCCAAGAACATCATCTGGGCCGTCGCGCACGGGCACGAGGCGGCGATCTCGATCCACAACCACTGCCAGGGGATCGCGCTCGCCGAGCGGCCGGCGGCGCACATGAGCCTCGTCACGCAGAAGATGGGGCTCACGGAGTGGAGCTACAGCAACGACTACAACACCGCCCACCGGGCGAAGATGAAGCACGTCGACCTCAAGGAGCGCTTCAAGCAGCTCTCGATCGAGGTGGAGATGGGCTTCGACCACGAGCAGACGGTGCGCGAGGTCGAGCGCTGCCTCAACTGCGACGTGCAGACGGCGTTCACCGACAAGCGCTGCATCGAGTGCGACGCCTGCGTCGACGTCTGCCCGACCAGCTGCCTGACGATCACCGGCAACGGCGAGGAGCCGGAGCTGCGCCAGCGGCTGACGGTGCCGGCGACCAACACGACCCAGGCGCTCTTCGTGTCGGGCGGGCTGCCGCAGACCGGCCGGGTGATGGTCAAGGACGAGGACGTCTGCGTCCACTGCGGCCTCTGCGCCGAGCGCTGCCCGACGGCGGCCTGGGACATGGCGCGGGTCGAGCTCATTCTTCCCAAGGCGGGGCAACGTCCGAACGGAACCGGGGTCATCTCGGCTGCTTCTCTCGTCAAGGGGGGCGAACACCCGCCCCGCGTCCCCGCCTCCGGACAATAGGCACAACAGGGACAAAACACGTGCATCAGCGGCAGGTGATCAGAACCAACGACTTCGCGCTCAAGCTGGCCAACGTCAACGGGACCGGGTCGGCGAGCGCAAACGGGTTGCTGATGCAGGCGATCTTCCGGATGGGGATCCCCGTCTCGGGGAAGAACCTGTTCCCCTCCAACATCCAGGGGCTGCCGACCTGGTACGAGGTGCGGGTCAGCAAGGCCGGGCACACGGCGCGCGCGCTCGACTACGACCTCGTCATCGCGATGAACGTCGAGACCTACGCGCGCGACGTCAAGGAGGTCCGCTCGGGCGGGGCCCTGCTCTACGATTCGAGCTGGCCGTTCGATGCGACGCTGCTGGCGCGCCCCGACGTCACCTTCCTGGGCGTGCCGCTGGCCCGGATGTGCAACGAAATCTTCAACGATTCGCGCGAGCGGATCCTGATGAAGAACATCGCCTACCTCGGCACGCTGGTGGCGCTGCTCGACATCGACATGGGCGTCATCGACGAGCTGCTCGAGGAGAAGTTCTCCAAGAAGAAGGCGCTGCGCGACTCGAACCACAAGGCGCTGCGCGCCGGCTACGACTTCGCGATCGAGAACTTCGACTGCCCGCTGCCGATTCGCCTGGAGAAGATGCACGCCACCGACGATCGGATCCTGATCGACGGCAACACGGCGACGGCGCTCGGCTGCGTCTACGCCGGCGCCACCGTGGCGGCCTGGTACCCGATCACGCCGGCCACCAGCGTGATGGATTCGTTCAAGGAGCTCTGCGCGGAGTACCGCAAGGATCCCGAGACGGGCAAGAACAACTACTGCATCGTGCAGGCCGAGGACGAGCTGGCGGCGATCGGGATGGTGATCGGCGCCTCGTGGAACGGCGCGCGCGCCTTCACCTCGACGGCCGGCCCCGGCATCTCGCTCATGAGCGAGCTCATCGGCCTCGCCTACTACGCCGAGATCCCGGCGGTGATCGTCGACGTGCAGCGGACCGGGCCTTCGACCGGGATGCCGACCCGCACGCAGCAGGGGGACATCCTCGCCTGCGCCTACGCCAGCCACGGCGACACCAAGCACATCCTGCTTTTTCCTTCCAACCCGGCCGAGTGCTTCAGCATGGCGGTCGAGGCCTTCGATCTGGCCGAGCGGTTCCAGACGCCGGTGTTTCTCCTCTCCGACCTCGACATCGGGATGAACGACTGGGTCTGCCCGCGGCTCAAGTGGGACGACAGCTACCGCCCGAACCGCGGGCGCGTCCTCGGCGCCAGCGAGCTCGAGAAGATGACCAAGTTCTTCCGCTACTCGCCGGAGAACGACGACCACGTCGCCGCGCGCACGCTGCCGGGCGTGCACAGCAAGGGGGCGTTCTTCACGCGCGGCTCGGGCCACAACAAGCTGGGCGGCTACACCGAGGTCCCCGACGAGTACCAGGAGGTGATGGACCGCCTGGCCAAGAAGCACAAGGCGGCCGCGTCGGCCGTTCCGGCGCCGATCCTTCACAAGCAGGTCGACGCCGCGTTCGGGATCATCTCGCTCGGCGGCTGCGATCCGGCGGTGCGCGAGGCGGTCGCCGCGCTGGCGGAGCGGGGCATCATCGCCGACTACCTGCGCGTGCGGGGGTTCCCGTTCGGCGCCGAGGTCGAAGGCTTTTCTCGCAGCCCACGAGCGCGTCTTCGTCATCGAGCAGAACCGCGACGCGCAGCTGCGCACGCTGCTGACCATGGAGACCAGCGCGCCCAAGGAGAAGCTGCGGTCGGTGCTGGTCTACGGCGGCTTTCCGCTGTCGGCCCGCCACGTGATCGACGGAATCACCGGTCAGCTCGAACGGGCCCAGCAGGAGAAGGTGTAGCCATGCCCTCGCTCAAGCCAGCCGTCATCCACCCGCACCTGCGCCCCAACAAGCTGGGGCTGACCATCCGCGACTACGAGGGGGCGCCCTCGACCCTCTGCGCCGGCTGCGGCCACGACTCGGTCACCGCCGCGATCGTGCGCGCGTTCTACGAGCTCGAGACGCCGCCCCACATGATCGCCAAGCTCTCCGGCATCGGCTGCTCCTCGAAGACGCCGACCTACTTCGTGGGGGGCGCGCACGGCTTCAACTCGGCCCATGGCCGCATGCCCTCCATCGCCACAGGCGCCAACGCCGCCAACCGCGGGCTGACCTACCTCGGCATCTCGGGCGACGGCGACTCGCTCTCCATCGGCGTCGGCCAGCTGGTTCACGCCATCCGCCGCAACCTCGACATGCTCTACGTGATCGAGAACAACGGCGTCTACGGCCTCACCAAGGGGCAGTTCTCCGCCTCGGCCGACATCGGCACCAAGAGCAAGCGCGGCGAGGCCAACCAGTACAGCCCCATCGATCCCGTGTCGCTGGCGCTGGAGCTGGGGGCGAGCTTCGTGGCGCGCGCCTTCTCGGGCGACAAGGGGCAGCTGGTCCCGATCCTCAAGGCGGGCCTCTCGCACAAGGGGTTCGCCATCATCGACGTCATCTCCCCCTGCGTGACCTTCAACGATCACGAGGGGTCGACCAAGAGCTACCTCAACACGCGCAAGCGAATGCTGCCGGTCATCTCGACCGACTTCGTGGCCGCCGACTTCGTTCCGCCGGCCGCCGAGATCACCACCGAGTACGCGCCCGGCTCGGCCGTCAGCGTGCAGCTGCACGACGGCAGCACCGTCCGGCTGCGCAAGCTGGCCGAGGACTACGACACCGGCAGCCGCCAGTCCGCCGCCGACGAGGTCGAGCGTCACCGCGCCAAGGGCGAGGTCCCGACGGGCCTCTTCTTCGTCGACACCAAGTCGCGCGACATGCACGACATCAGCGGCACCACCGACGTCCCGCTGTCGCAGCTGCCGTTCGAGAAGCTCTGCCCCGGCAGCGCCGCCCTCGACGAGCTCCAAAAGTCGTTTAGGTAGGGAACCCTGGGAGGGTTCCCTGGCCCTCCTGCGAAGGACTACGCCGGGCGAAGCCCGACTCCGTCCACGCAATCCGCTAACTTCCGCGGGCTGATTCGTACTGCTCGTGCATCACGACGCGGCCGGAGATGTTCATGGCCGTGACCGTCGCCAGGTAGTCGGAGAAGCGATAGGCGAGCCGCGCGAGGTGCATCGCTCCGGACGCCAGGTACGCTGGCGTGGCGTCGCCGACCACCCGTCCCGGCCCCAGCACGACGGCCAGATCGTCGGCCGTCTGGCCGAACAGACGTGACGCCTCCCCCGCGGTCAGCCGGCTCCGCAGTCGGTCGACGCTGACGAGCCGTCCGTCGGGGGCAAAGGCGAACACAATCTGATCGACCGGCGGCATCCCGGGATCCCGCCCCCGCTCTCCATCCGAGCCTTCGCACTTGATCGTGTGCGACGGGCGCGTGGACTCGACGCAGGCCAGGCGGCGCGCACGGGCCCAGGTGGCGACGTCGGCCGCCCGACTGACGTCGAGGATCTGCCCCACCGCCGGACGCGCTGGCGACGGCAGCTCGGTCCGCAGCGCTGCGACGGCGCGCAGGCGCACCGCCTCGACCTCGCCCGGCGCCACCTTTGCCGCCGGGCAGGTCGCGCCGAGGCGCCGCATCAGCGGACGTCCGTAGGGGGTGTGGAGAAGCCCAATCAGGCCGACCAAGCCCGCGAAGGTGCCCCCCAGCAGAGCCAGGATGCGTGACCTCATTGCCCCGCCGCGGCGTCGCTGCAGGAACTCTTCTCGACCGGTGCGCTCGAGACAATCTGGGATTGCAGCCCCATGACCGCGGTGGCGATGGTCGTGATGTCGGCGTCGGCGACTCCGTCGGCCTTGAGCACGGCGCCGAAGTCGGTCACGAAGCGATCGAACTTGTCGGCGGGGATCTCGAGCCCCGTGTGGATGGCGGTCATGGAGACGCAGGTGTCGCCTTCGTCGTTCACGCCGGGGTAGGTCGCCGGACCGCCGAAGAGAGCGGTGAACTGGAGCCGCAAGCAGCTCTTGAGACGCGCCACCGAGTCGTGACCGGTCGTCCCGACGACGGCGAAGTAGGGTGCCAGCTCGCAGTCGGCGGTGAGCCCCGCCACCGCGTCGTCGACCACCTGCGGGATCGCGGCGCCGTACTTCACGTAGAGCGCCCCCTCCCCCGCCGTGCCGCCCGCGCCGCCGGCGCCGGTCGTTCCATTCGAGCTGGAACCGCACGCGCCGCCCGACATCACCACGGCCAGCGCCACCGCTCCGGCGAGCACGCCGGCACCGCTACCCATCGATCGCTTCATCAGGAACCTCCAGCTTTGTTTTCGAAACCGTGCTGCTGGAGGTAGGGCAGCCGGACGATTTTGGATCTCTCAGTCGCGCGCGATCGCCAGCAGCAGGCGCCCCCGCAACGTCAACGGTCGCAGGGCGCCTTCGTTCACCACCAGAGCGACGCAGGGCTCGCCGGGGGTCGCGCGCTGTTCGTGGCGCTCCCCCGGCAGTCGGATCGAAACGTCGCCCCGCCCGAACCGCTGGCCGTCGCTCTTCTCCTCGAGAGCGCCGGTGAACACCACGATGTATTCGGGGCCTCCGTGATCGTGGAACGGGATCGTCACCCCGCCCTTGAAGCGAACCAGCCGCACGGCGCCGCCCGGGACGGCGAACGGAAGATCGACCACGCGCATCCCCGGGACGACCGTGCGCCAGCCCTCCGTGGTCGGCAACACGCGCAAGAGCGGCGCCGGAAGCTCGCAACCAGCGAGAAAAGCCGGGACGGTGAAGGTCTCGGCTGGCGGCGCCGCGAGCTGCGGCGTCGTCTCCAGACGGACCAGGATCGATTCGAGCGCGCCGGGATCGAGCTGCTGCCCGGGGCTCGCCTCCAAGAGGGTGCCGCCGACGTTCTCCAGCGCCGCGACCTCCGCCGCGCACGCTCCGCAGAGCGACACGTGGCAGGCGAAGGCGAGCGCCGCGCCGTCGGTGGCGGCGCCGGCCACGTACTCGACGAGACCAGGCCCGGGCACGTGGTGTGTCGGAGGCGAGGACTGACCGGTGGGGGGAGGCGTCATTCTGTGCTCCTGATTTTCATGAGGCCGCGCAGCCGTTCGAGCGCCAGCCGCACGCGTGTCTTCACCGTGCCGAGTGGAAGCTGGCGCTCGTCGGCGCACTCCTGCAGCGTCTGTCCGCGCCAGTACGCCCCCTCGAGGATCTCCCGCTGCTCCGGCGGCAGCTGCGCCAGCGAGGCGGAGAGCGCGTGCCCCTGCTCGGCCGCCAGCAGCGCCTGCTCGCTGGTCGGGGGCGGCGCCGCCTCCGGAAACGCCGTCTCCACCGCCGATTCCCCCTGGCGCCGCCGCTCGCCGCGGGTGGTGTGAAAAAGAGAATTGCGACTGATCGTGTAGAGCCAGGCCGCGACGCTCCCGCGCGAGGCGTCGTAGAGCGCCGCCTTTCGCCAGACGATCAGCATCACCTCCTGGGTCAGCTCGTCGGCGGAGCCCGTCGCAGCGCCGCGCGCCAAGAGGTGCGCCTTGACCTTCGGCGCATAGCGGCGGAACAGCTGCGCGAAGGCGGCGCGATCACCGCGGGTGGCGATCGCCGCCATGCATTCCACATCGTCCACCTCTTTGCCGCCCTCCGCCAACCGCTGGACGCTAGCACGGTCGAAACGCCGTGGGCGCGCGCGACGTGACAGCGACGGTGCGACTTCCAACGACGAGATCCCCTCGCCCTAGATAGGCGCGAAACGACGACCCGGATCTCAGTTGAGCGGAATCGAGAAGGTGTCCCAGGCGGGCGTGTGGTTGTTCTCGGCGGCCGGCTGGTTCCAGAGGTAGAGGGCGGGCGTCGTGGAGACCAGGCCCGTCTCGTCCTTGATGACGGCCGCCACGTAGAGCTGCGGGTTCCCGCTGCGCGTCGAGGAGAAGATGATCCAGTAGTAGGACCGCCCGCTGGCGGCGCCGACGACCGGCGACCACTTGGGCCAGCTGTTGGTGATCCCGGGGCTGGTCTTGCCGAGACACATCCCCGGATCGTTCGCCACGTGGCGGATCGGCGTCCCGCCGTCCGCGCCGATGACGAGGAACTCGGAGTTGGGATTGTCGTAGCTGCTCTGACCGTCGGGGAGCCGCGTGTAGGCGATGAGCCGGTCGTCGGGCGAGTAGGCGGGATAAAATTCACTGTAGGTCGCGGTGTCGGCACCCGAGACGGGCGCCGCCGCTCCGCCGGCGCGGTTGCCGTACGCGACCGTGTAGAGATCGCCGTGCTGCAGGATGCCGCTCGGATTCGCCGACGGCGCCGAGGCATAGACGATCTTGGTTCCGTCGTGGCTGACGAACGGATAGGCCACGGCCGGGTTCGGATCGCCGTTGCGCGCGAACTCGCCCCACCCGACCCCCTGCGTCTGCGACGTCGCCTCGAGATCGATCCAGTCGAGGTGCGTGTTCTGTCCCGAGGCCGACGTGCTGTCGGCGTGCATGAAGACCGTCACGTAGTCCCCCGGGGACCAGTGGGCGGGCGAGAACACCGGCAGCTCCTGCGAGACGCGCTGGAGCAGCGTCGTGGCCGTCGCGGTCAGGAAGGACGGCTGCGTCGCTGGGTTGGTCCCCGACCGGATCTCGAGGTGCGACGGGTCGCCGTTGGTGGTGCTGGTGCTGTTCGAAAACCCGATGAACTCCCCGCCCGGCGTCGAGCTGTGGCAACCGACGCACTTGCCCGGCGTGTTGGCGGGGGTGAGGACGGTGACGACGCTCTCCTGACCGACGGAGAAGCCCTTGAGCGCGGAGCCGCCCGACGTCGTCCAGTAGACAATCGTCCCCTGGGCCTCCACCGGCGCGATGGTGATCGTCTCCGTCGGCCCGAGCGCCACCGTCCCCGTGCTGGAGGCGAGCCCCCGCACCGACACCGTGATTGGCTTGTCGACCACGTTGGTCGAGAGCGCCTGCCACATCGCCGGCGGCATGGTCCATACCGTGGCGGTCGTGTAGACGACCAAATCGTTGGTCTCGATGTCGGCGTGCAGGCGGATCTCGAACACGTCCTCGCCCGCGCCCGGGCTGACCGAGAAGCGCGGCCGCAACCAGTTGCGTGGGAACAGCGAGTCGGCCTCGGGATCGAGGATGCAGGGGCCACCGGTCGCGCTGCCGCTGCCGGCCGGGCCGAACGTCGTGCTCACGTCCGACGGGGGTGCCGAGCCGCCGGGCGGCATGTCGAGGATGGGGGTCGGTGGGAAGTCGGTGCAGGGGTTGCACTGCGTCGGTCCCGTCCCGCCGCCGCCGTCGGGGCTGCCGCCGGTCGCGCGCCGCCCGCCGGTCGCGCTGCTGCCGCCGAGCCCGCCGCCGTCGACCGGCGCGCCGCCGGAGCCGAAGCCGGTCGGCTCAGCGGGTTTGAACCCACATCCTGCCGCCATCAGGAGCGCCAAGAACCCAGTACAGGCGAATCCCGCCACGGACGTCATTGCTGCCCTACGCATACGCTCACCTTTCAAAGGGACCGCCAAAGGGAAAGTGCTGCGAGCCCCGGCCAACAGCTCAGAAACCGTCGAAAAACAGATCAGTCCACCTCTCGGTTCGCCAGAATCGTCCCCCGGCTTGAGAGGCGGCCGTCAGCCGAGCGGCGTCAGTTGGCGCAGTACTGAACGGTGCTCGGCGCGAGCGGGATGAAGAACGGGTGCGTGCCGCTCACCGTCCCGACCATCTTGTCGAACCAGCCCTTGATTGTGGTCACGTAGCTGTAGGCGTTCGAATCGCTGGTCATGAGTGCGGTCAGCGCCGACATGTCGGCCACCACGCCGTTCGCGGCGGCCGGCCCCTCGAGGTGCGAACGCAGCCCGGTGATGAGGTTCGCCCCCGTCCCCTGCCCCTGGCAGTACTGAGAGAGGTAGGTGACCTTGCTCGGGTTCCCGTTCCCGGTGGCGTACGTGTAGTAGTACCAGGCGCCCATCCCCACGTTGCAGGCGACGCTCTCCATCAACGCAAGGTTCTGGGTCGGGCCGCTCACCGCCCAGAAGTCCGAGTCGCCGCTCTCGCTGGCGTGGCTGGCGAACGTCGACGGGAACGTGCAACCGACGCACGACAGCCGGTCCTGCGGTCCCTGCGCCGCAAAGTCGTGCACCGTCGAGCTGAACCGGATCTGCAGGAGGCCAATCGTCGGATCGTCGGCCGTCTCGCTCGCGCCGCTGACGGTCACCGTCCGCTTGCCGTAGCTGTCGAGGACATTCTCGGTCTGGCCGTAGCTCGACTCTTTTTCAATCGCGGCGACGAGGTGCGCCCAGCAGTACTGCGGCTGCCAGCCGGCGTCGGTCGCCGGCGGGCCGAACTCGACACACGCCTTGATGATCGCGTCGATCACCTGCGACCGCTCGGTGCCGGTCGGGTCGCTGTAGGGGAGCGTGTCGAGGTATCCCGAGAATCGTCGTCGCCGCCGCCGGATTGTCCGTGGAGCCGCTGCAGGCACTCGTCCCGCTGCTTCCACCGGTCCCTGGGCTGCCGCCTGTCCCGATCGCGCCCCCCGTTCCGACCGAACCGCCTGTCCCGAGCGCGCCCCCCGTCCCGAGCGCGCCCCCCGTTCCGGCCGAACCGCCTGTCCCGAGCGCGCCCCCCGTCCCAATCGCGCCGCCAGAGGCGCCGGCGCTTCCTCCCGTTCCTGTCGTGTTGCCGGTCGTGTTGCCGGTCGCTCCCGAGCCGCAACTGGCGAGCAGGAGTGCAAGGCTGCCGCAGACTGTGAGCGCCCGGAGGCAGGGGGACGTCATCCACCCGATTTAAACACGGGCGGGCGGCGCGAGGGGAAGCTCGAGGACGACGCGGGCGCCCCCCCCCGGCTCGTTGGCGGCGTGCACGCGGCCGCCGTGTGCGTCGGCGATGCGCTTGACCAGCGCCAGCCCGAGACCGAGCGACCCGTGCGAGCCGGCGTCGGGATCGGCCCCTCGGTAGAATCGCTCGAACACACGGCTCTCGTCTCCGGGGGCGAAGCCGCGCCCGCGATCGACGATCTCGAACGTGACGCCTGCGCCGTCGGCGTGCACCGCCAGCCGCGCGAGGCCGCTGCCGTGCTTGCGCGCGTTGTCGATCAGGTTGGCGAGCGCGCGCCCGATCAGCGTCGGATCGGCGGCGAACGGGAGCGGCGGCGGCGCCGAGACCAGCTTGGCGGCGTCCTCGCCGGCGCGCTCCAGCGCCCGTCGGGCGACCTCGACCGCGTCGAGCGGCTTCGGCGCCACGGCCTGGAACTCGATCCGCGCGCTGGCCAGGAGCTCGCCCACGAGCGCGTCGATCTCGATCGCCTCGCGCTCGATCTCGTCGAGCGTGCGCGGATCGTTCCCTGCCCCCTGCCCCTGACCGATGCCCGCCTGCCGGCCGATCTCCACCAAGAGCCGGATCCGCGCCAGCGGCGTGCGGAGCTCGTGCGAGACCGACGCCAGGAGCTCGCGCTCTTCGGCCAGCTGGCGCTCGAGCCGCGCCGCCATCTCGTTGAAGGCGGACGACAGGACCGCCGTCTCGTCGAACCCGAATCCCGCCGCCGAGACGCGCGCCTTGAGATTGCCCGCCCCCAGCTCCTGCGCCGCGCGCGTCAGCTCATAGAGCGGTTGCGCGATCCGCCGCGCCACCCGCCCGGTGGCGGTCCAGAGCGTCACCGCCGGCACCCCGAACAGCAGGACCGCGCGCAGCGGATGGGCCGCCAGCCAGCCGTGTCCGAAGTGCGCCGCCACCGCGGTCGCCACGACGGCCAGGAAGATCGTGGCCCCGAACCAGAGGAAGAGCCGGCGGTGCAGGTGCGCGCCGTAGTGCAGCCGCAGCTCCCAGCGGATGCGGTGGTGCCAGCCCGGGCGGCGCCCGATCGCCTCGTGAAAGACACGGTCCCACGGGTGGCGGCGTCCGAACCGCTGGCCGTAGGCGTTCCGGATCTCGCCCACGATCCGCTCGCGCGTCGCCGGATCGAGCCCGGCCCAGAAGCCCCAGGGGCGTCTCCAAGGCGGCCAGCCGGGGCCGCCGCGCGGAGGCCTGCCGTGCCTCACGCGGCTCCGCCGGCGTCGCGCGCCGCCTCGAGCGACAGCACGTAGCCGACGCCCCGGACGGTCTTGATGAGGCGTGGCGTCTTGGGATCGTCGCCCAGCTTTCGTCGCAGGTGCGAGACATGGACGTCGACGGTCCGGTCGCTCACCGAGACATCCTGGCGCCCCGCCTCACCGAGCAGCGTCTCCCGCGGAACCACCCGGCCCGGCCGCCGCGCCAGCGCCACCAGGATGTCGAACTCCAACCCGGTCAGATCGGCCAGCTCGGCGCCGACGCGCACCTGCCGCGCGGCGACGTCGATCGCCACGCGACCGACGACAATCTCGGCGCCGCTGGCCGCCGGCTGCGCCCGCCGCATCACCGCCCGCAACCGCGCCAGCAGCTCGCGCGGCGAAAACGGCTTGGGGACGTAATCGTCGGCCCCGAGCTCGAGCCCGACCACCCGATCCGCCTCGTCGCCGCGCGCGGTCAGCATGATGATCGGCACCCGGCTCGTCTCGCGGATGCGCCGGCAGACGGCCAGGCCGTCCATCCCCGGCATCATCACGTCGAGCAGCACCGCATCGAAGACGTCCGCCCCGAGCGCCGCCAGCCCCTTCGCTCCGTCGGCGGCGTGCACCAGCGTCACGCCGTTGGGCTCGAGGTAGGCCGCCAGCAGCTCGTACAGGCGGACGTCGTCGTCGATGCATAGAACCCGCAGCGCCACGACTGGATCTTACCAGCGTTGCGGGATTACCAGCCGCCGCGCATCCAGCCGAAGCGCGGGCCCCTCTCGACGAGATCGGCCAGCCGCTCCCGCTGCTCCGTCTCGAGCGCGTCGTGAATCTTGGCGACCAGACCGACGAACGACTTGCGCCCGTTCTCCAAGATGGTGTCGTGGCGCGCGAACTGCTCCCCGAGCAGGACGCCGTCGAAGGTGCTCCGGCGAAGCGCCTCCACGATCTCGTTGCGGGTGCGGCGCCCCTCCCCCCCACGTTCTTCTTCATCTCGTCGCGGAACTCTTCGACCGCCGCGCTGATGACCCGCTCCTGGGCGGGGGTGGCCCGCACGTGTTCCAGAATCCGCCGAACGACGAACCGCTTGCCGCCCCCCGAGCGTCCCGCTCCGAAGCCGCCCAGGCCGCGAAAGTCGGCGTCGGCGAAGGGCGAACGGAACTCGCCGCGCTCCTCGTGGTCGAATCCCCCCCATCCGTCACGTGGATCAGGACCGCCGCCGCCGTGCCAGCCGTGCCAGTGCCGGTGTCCGTGCCAGCCCCCGCCGTGGCAACCGCCGTAGAAGTGCCGGTGGTGAATCGCCCTGGCGATGCCCATGGCGGCCAGACTCCCGAAAATCAAACATCCAATCATCTGTCGTCTCCTTGTTGGTGCGGGGCTTCGTGCCCAGCGGAGACAACCGTACGCACCGCCCGTTAAGGGCGTTCATGCGCCTCTGTGAAGAAGTGTGAAGGCGCGAACTGTTCCGGCGGGACGCCAGCGCGGCGGCCAGACGCGCCGAAAGCCACCTGCCCTCCGGTGTGTCTTTCACTCAGGACATCGGTCCGGTTGCAGACAGAACGTGAGGACCCGACCCATTCACCTCCAATACTCCTTATTTTCTCAGGCAAACGGCCATCCCGCGACAAAACGACGGGCCCCGGCGTATTCGCCATTGCGTCGGCGTGTCTATCATAGTAGACTATTACCCAGGAGGCCTACCGTGAGCGCAGCAGCCTTCAGCTCTGATTTTCTTCCCCCCTTCCAGGCGAGCGCCCGACCGGGCACCTTCAGCGAGAGCCCCGCACCGGCGCGGCGCGCGCTCCGGTCCTCGAATTCGTCGTCGGAGACCTGACCCACGAAGCGTCGGACGCGATCCTCAACCCGGCGGGTGCGGGGATGGTCGATCTCGCCATCCGGCGCGGGGCCGGGCCCGAGCTCTTGGAGGCCTTCCATCAGAGCGCCTGGAAGCTTCCCACCGGGAGGCTCTCACCGGGACACGCGATCTCGACACCGGGCTTCGATCTGGCGGCTGGCCAGGTGATCCACGTCGACCCACCCGTCTATGCGGACGATGCGGCTGCCGCGGCCACGAACCTGGCGTCGGCGCACGCCGAGGCGCTCCGGCTGGCGCGGGCGCAGGGCCTTGCCTCCATTTCGTTTCCGGCCATCGCGACCGGGATCCATCGCTATCCGCCGGCGCTGGCCGCCAAGATCGCGGTCGGGACCGTGGTGGCGGAGCTTCGCGCGCACGCTGCCCCGCTGGCGGTGCGCTTCGTGCTCTTCACCCCCGCCATGCTCGAGCTCTACGCCGGAGCCGCGCGCGCATTTTCCCGAGGCTCCGACGCGGACCGAGCGCGGGCTCGCGTTTTCCCGCTAGGCCGCCTCCGGGCGGCACGTCGTCGGGCCAAGGTCCGCAGTTCGCTGCGCTCACCGTTGCCTTCCGGCAACGCCCTTCTAGGCCTGAAAGTCCCAGCGGAAGTCGACGGCGGTGCAGCCGCGATCGGTGACCGGACGGATCTGCAGCACCACGAACCGGGTGTCGGCGCCGACCGGAACGGCGAAGGCCCCGTCGACCGAGTCGTCGTGCAGCATGGCGCCCAGGTGCCCCTGCGTGGTGGTCTCCTCGACCCCGCCGGCGGGCTGGAACGGGTAGCGGCGCCCGCGATCGTCGACCAGCTCGAACGAGTAGCTCGACGGCAGGCCGCAGCGGTCGGCGTTGACCAGGTGGATCCGGAACGCCAGCGACGACGGCGACCAGGTCCCGAGCGTCGCCTCGTAGCGGTGGTCCTGCCGGTAGGGTGGGAGCTCGTACGACTGCATCGCGCCCGCCGCGTTCCCGCCGCGCGCCGGGTTCGCCGACGCTCATCGCCAGCACCTCGGGCGCGCAGCCCGCAGCGAGAAGCGCCCCGCAGACGAAGCAGCAGCCCGCGGATCGATCGGCGTAGTCGACATGGCGGGCCGCACAACGCAATCGGCGTGCCGGGCCGACCGGCCGATGGGGCGCGCACCGCAAGCCGGGCGCCCGCACAAAATATGACCGTGCGCCGGCCCGCCGGTGGTTTTGCGAACGGCGGGCGCGAGGCCAGCGGCGCATTCCGACTGCTCCCGCGCGGAACGTTCCCTGCAAGACAGGGGTCTCCGGAAGATTCCATGACCGGCCCCCTGACGCAGATCCGGAACGAACGCCGCGCGCGCATTTCTCCTCGCCGGCATGTTGATGGCCATCACGGCGGGCTGCGGCGGGCCCGGGGAGGTCCGGTTCAACCGGGACGGGTGCACGATCGACGGACGAGGCCGCCGATCTGCCGCGCGTCGAGGCGCGGGAGGCGGCGGTTCAGCACCGCATCGCGCGCCTCCAGCCCTGGCTGGTGGCGATCACCGTGGCCATCGTCTCGCTGGCCGGGATCGGCTACGTCGAGCGGCTGTCATGCTGTTCTCCGCGCGGCGCGACGCGCGCGGGATGGGCGAGCGGCTGCAGGCGGTCGTCGATCGCTACCGCTCGCATCCGGTGCGCTACTTCGCGCTTCTCGCAGGGAGCGTCGGGATGTTGATCGCCGCCGGCAGCTTCTACATCTACTGCGACGCCGACAAGCGCTCGAGCGAGCGGGCGCTCGGCGCGCTGCAGTTCTGCCACCTGGCGCTGCGGACGGCCGACGAGAAGCAGCGCCCTCGACGATCAGCGCCAGAACCTGTCGTCGATCCACGAGACCGCCGGCGCCATCCGGCAGCTCATCGACAAGCTGCCGCCGGCCGAGCAGGCCAAGGCCGTCGGAGATCATCAACCACATGGACGACGCCGTCGGGCGCGAGCGGCGGGTGATCTCGGGGCGTCTCCAGCGCTCCGAGGAGACGACGCTGGCGCTCAGCACCGAAGCGCAGTCGATCGCGCGCGGCCTCGGCGGGCTCGCGACCGACGTCGGGAGCCTGAAGAGCCTTCCCGGCGACGTGCGCGCCCTCGCCGGCATGCTGGGTGACGTGAACGGGCGAGCCGCGGCGGCGAACGAGAAGCTCGCCGCCGCCAACGACAAGCTGGCCGAGACCAGCGCCGCGTTGGCGACCTTGGTCGGGTCGGTCAGGGAGCTCGCCGCCCGACCCGCGCCGGCCTGCCCAGCCTGCGTCTGCAACGAACGCGCGCCGACTGCGGCCGAGAAGCCCCCGGCCGCCCCCGCGTCCGCGTCGATCCGGCATCCGCGGTCGCCGGGAAAATCGCGGGAGCCGATCCTCCCTAATATTCGGTGCTCCGGATATATACTCGCCTCCGCGGGCGGCTCTCGGGCCGTGCGCCGCTGGAGGCTCCGATGGCAACGCCCCGCTTTCGTTTCGTCGCGCTCGCGTCTCTGCTCGTGCTCGGCGCCTGTGGTGGCGCTCGGGGCGGCTCTGGCTCGGGCGGGAGCGTCGCCACCGGCGGATCGCCCATGCCGGGCACCGGCGGCGCGACCGGCAGCGGCGGCGCGACCGGCACGGGCGGCGCGACGTCCACTGGCGGCGTGACCGGCACAGGCGGCGCGACGGCCACAGGCGGCGCGACGTCGCACTGGCGGCGCGACCGGCTCTGGAGGCGCCGGCGGGAACGGCGGGCGCAAAAGGCTCCGGTGGAGCGACGGGAACGGGTGGCGCCGCGGGACGCGGCGGCGCGACCGGCACCGGCGGCGCCGCAGGAGCGACCGGCAAGGGCGGAGCGACTGGCACAGGCGGCACGAGCGACACCGGCGGCGCGGCCGGGCACCGGCGGCGCGACGACCGCGACGGCGGCGCCGCCTGCAGCTACCAGCCGCCGAGCGAATACATCTACGCGCGCTGGCCGATGCCGAACCCGGCCAGCTCCGGGCTCCCCAACCCCGCCAGCTACACCGACAACGGCGACGGCACCGTCACCGACAACGTCACCAAGCTGGTCTGGCAGAAGGCGGTCACCTCGTCGCAGGCGTACAGCTGGTGCGACGCGATCACCTACTGCGCGACGCTGACGCTGGCCGGGCGGACCTGGCGCCTCCCGACGCGCATCGAGCTCCTGTCGCTGGTCGACTTCACGCGCACCGGCCCGGCGATCAACACGACCGCTTTCCCCAGCGTCCCCGGCGGCAAGTACCACTGGACGTCGTCCCCCTGGGTCGTCTCGCAGATCGCGACCAAGCCGCAGGATTCGTGGATCGTGAACTTCTCCGAGGGGCTGACCAGCAACGCGGGCGACCGCACCGCCGCCGAGTACGCGCGCTGCGTGTCCGCGCCCGACGAAGGGGCGCTGCCGAGCCCGCGCTACGTCTCGGTCGCTACCGGCGAGGTGCAGGACGTCGACACCAAGCTCGTCTGGGCGACGACGGCCACCACCGCCACGACCGACTTCGCGACCGCGCAGACCACCTGCAGCGGCCTCGGCCTCAACGGCCACACCTGGCGCACGCCGAGCATCAAAGAGCTCTCGACGCTGGTCGACGAGGTCCCGCCGATCAGCAAGGTCTCGCCGGCGATCGACACGACGACGTTCGCCGGCACCGCCGCGACGACGCCCTACTGGTCGTCGTCGCTCTACGGCGGGATGAGCGCGACGGCCCACGATCCCTGGGTCATCAACTACGAAGACGGCTTCACCGAGTACAACCAGACCGCCGCGCTGGTCCGCTGCGTCCGCTGAATTCGCGGTATTTCCGGCGGCTGTCATCAGTTCGTCACGCAACTGAAACGTGTCGCTCACCAGGTGCGCCGTAGGCTCGCCCGTCATGCGCACTGCCACCCGCCCTCACGTTCTCCGCGGCGATCTTCGCGCTCGCTCTCGCCGGTCGCGCCGGCGCGCGCCGCCACCGGGCTCGCCGTCGCAAATCTGGAGCTGCCGCGCGAGAGCCCGGTCGGCAAGATCTCGCAGCAGGTCGGCCTGACCGAGATCGCCGTCGAGTACGGCAGCCCGGCGGTCGCCGGTCGCAAGATCTGGGGCGCGCTCGTCCCCTTCGACAAGCTCTGGTCGCTGGGCGCCTACCAGGCGACGAAGATCCGTTTCAGCCGCGACGTCAGCTTCGGCGACGCCAAGGTCCCCGCCGGCAGCTACGCCCTCTTCGCCATCCCGAGCAAGACGAGCTGGACGCTGATCCTCAACAAGAACGCCGATCAGCTCGGCAGCGGGCACGACTACCGCAGCGAGCTCGACGTCGCGCGCGTCGAGGTTCACCCCAAGGCGGCGCCGTACCGCGAGCGGCTGGCGTTCGCCATCCCGGACTTCACCGACGACGGCGCGACGCTGGAGATCGCCTGGGACAAGCTGAAGGTCTCCGTGCCCATCAGGGTCAACACCACCGAGGAGGTGTTGACCAACATCAGCTCGCTCGACAACACCTGGCGCGCCTACGCGAACGCCGCGCGCTACATGCTGGAGACCAAGAAGAACTACGACCTCGGCCTGCGCTACGTCGACCAGTCGCTGGCGCTGAAAGAGGACTGGTACAACGTCTGGATCAAGGCGCTGCTGCTGGCGGCGAAGGCCAACTACAAGGATGCCGGCACGGCCGCCGAGCACGCGCTGGAGCTGGGTCTCAAGGCGGGCGATCCGCTGTTCCCCGAGGCGGAGATCCGCAAGGCGCTCGCCAGCTGGGGCGGCAAGAGCGTCGCCGCCCGCTGACCGGAGCGCGAAAGCGGCGCGCCGCCGACGATTGACCGGCGCCCAGGCAGGCGCAGATTTCCGGGACGCGCGCGCGGACCCGAACCGTTCTTCACCATCTGCGGGTTCCGCTCCACGTCGGGGCGGCGGCGGTGCTCGTCGGCGTGCTGGCGGGCGGGTTCGCCGATCGGTTTTCGCGCCGCGCAGACGGCGGTCTTCGTCCATCTCTACCGGGCGCCCAACGTCCTCCTGGCGTTCGAGGCGCTGCCGGCACCGCTGCGGCTGTTGATCCCCGCGGCGGGCGGCGCGGTGGCGGCGGCCGTGGCGGCCTGGGGCGGCGGCGGGCGCAGCATGACCGAGATCATGGAAGCGGTCGCCGTCGCCGGGCGCCGGATCTCGGTGCCCGCGGCGGTGGTGAAGGCGGGCGCCTCGTTCGCCGCCATCTCGACCGGCGGCTCGCT
Organism: uncultured Pseudomonadota bacterium; assembly: GCA_963819375.1. GTDB lineage: Bacteria > Myxococcota_A > Polyangia > Fen-1088 > Fen-1088 > JADGRB01. The sequence goes on from CAWFVU010000007.1 coordinate 965,551, forward strand.
CGGGACGCGAGGGGCCGCTCCTGCACTTCGGGGCGGCGATCGCCTCGGCGGTCGGTCGGCTCGCGCGCCTCGACCCCCGCCGCACCCGCGCCCTGATCGCCGCCGGCACCGCCGCCGGGTTCGCCGCCGCCTACAACACGCCGATCGCCGCCGTGCTGTTCGTCGTCGAGATCGTCGCCGAGACGCCGGCGCTCGGGCTCACGCTGCCCGCGCTGACGTCGACGACGATCGCCACCCTCCTCACCCGCTGGGCGCTCGGCGCCGGGCCCCTCTACGGGCTGCGTACGTTCTCGCTGCAGGCCCGCAGCGAGCTCGCGGGGTACGCCGTCCTCGGGATCGTCACCGGGACTCGGTGGCGCGGGGTTCATGGCGCTGCTCGACCTCGGCCGCCGCGGGTTCGCGCGGCTCGCCGCGCCCCCTGCGGCGCGCGGCGCGCTCGGCGGCCTGCTGGTCGGCCTCTGCGCGCTCCGCTTCCCCGAGGTGACCGGCAACGGCTACGAGACGATCCAGCTCATGCTCGACGCGCGCGTCGGCCTGGCGCATGATGGCGCTGCTGCTGGCGGTGAAGGCCCTGGGGACGACCGCCACCGTCTCGTCGGGCAGCCCGGGCGGTGTCTTCACCCCGTCGCTGTTTCTGGGAGCCGCGATGGGCGGGCATCGTCGGCGCGGCCGCGCGCGCCGTCTGGCACGGTCCCGGCTTCCCCGGCGGCTACGTCCTCTGCGGGATGGCCGGCGCGATCGCGGCGACGACGCGCGCGCCGATCATGGCCAGCGTCCTCGGCTTCGAGCTCTCGGGCGACTACGCGATCGTGCTGCCGCTCTTCATCGCCACCGCGACGGCGACCGCCGTGTCGCGCCCGCTGCATCGCAGGTCGATTTACGGCCCGTGACGGGCGCAGTGATCGGCAGAGTGTCCGCGGCAGGAGGATCGGCAGGCCGTTCACCGCAAAATGCCCCCTGCCGGGGCGCTGCCCTGGCGGAAGGGGAATTCGGGCCTTACTCCACGACCGATGGGCTCTGCGCGCTCACGCCCTGACGCGACCGTGGTTCGCGCGACCATTCACACCATGGCTCCGCTTGCCGGCGGCCTGGTTGTCGTCGTCGGCCTCACCGCCCTTTTCGGCTGGTGGCAGGAGATCGAGCCATTCGAGCCCCGAACGGGCTCGCTCCTGCTGCTGTGCGGGGTCTCGCTCGTTCTCTCGGCGCGGGAGACGCCTCCCGTCTGGGCGGTCTGGGGGTCGCGGCTCTGTGCGACGTCGGCCCTGATCCTGGGCGGAGCGTGCTCTGGTGGAGTACGTCGCCATCAGGGGAAGCCCGCCTCCCCAGGTCGCCACCTCGGTGCTTCTGTCCGCCGCGGCGTTGCTGGTCCTCGAACGGAGAGCCGATGGCAACGCGAGCCCGGCTCAGGTCCTGGCGCTGGTCGCGGGCTCGATCCCGACGGTCGGCCTGCTTGGCTTCGCCTTCGACATCCCCGAGCTCTATCGGGCCCCGCCGCAGCCGTCGAACACGGTGGCGGTCATGATCGCGATCGCCCTCCTGGTCTTGAGCGCGGGGATCCTCGCCGCCCGCCCCGACGTTGGCCCGATGGCGCTCCTCACATCGAGCCGAGCCGGGGGGATCACCGCGCGGCGCCTGATGCTTGGTCTGCTCTCCTTCTTGCCGGTGGCGTTCCTGATCGTCCTCGGTCAACGCCTCGGTTTTTACGACGAGGCGGCCGTTTCAGCGCTGTTCGCGTTTTTTGCGCTGCTCGAGGGGGTCGCCGTCATCTTTCTCACCTGCGCCCGCCTCGATCAGGACGACAGGAAGCGGGTGCACGCCGAGGAGAGACTGCGCGCCAGCGAAGCGCACAGCCGCGAGCTGTTCGAGCAGGCCGCCGAGGGGATCATGATCGCCGACGACGAGGGCCGCTTCACCGACGTCAACGGAGCCGCGTGTCGGCTGCTGCGCCTGCCGCGCCAGCGGATCGTCGGGCAGATGATCGGGAGCTTCGTCGAGCCGGACGAGCTCGAGCGCCTCTGTCGGGCGGGGGAGGAGCTGCTGGCGGGGCGTCCCCAGATTGGCGAGTGGACGATGCGGCGTGGCGACGGGAGCTGGATCGTCGTCGAGGTGAACACCAAGATCCTCCCCGACGGTCGCTGGGAGGGCTTCGTCAGGGACGTCACCGAGCGCCGACTCAACCAGACGGAGCTCGCGCGTGCCCAGGAGGCCGACCGACGCGGCTACGCCGAGGAGGCGGCTCGCCGCGTCTGGCTGATGAGCATCATCGACCAGATGCCCGAAGGCGTCATCCTGCTGAACGACCGGGGTGGAATCGAAGCGATGAACCAGGCCGTCCTCTCTCTCGCGTCCACCGACGCGAGCGCCGTCGATATCGCGGCACTTCCGGCCATGTTCGAGGTGCGCAAGCCCGACGGCGGGCCCATCTCCCCTGGCGAGTATCTGGTCACGCGGGCGCTCACCCGGGGCGAGACCACGACCGACCAGGAGATGCAGGTCCGGCTCAAGGATGGACGACTGGTCCCCATCATGGGGAGCGCCGCCCCGGTGCGCGACGACGAGGGGCGCATCACGGGCGCGGTCGCGGTCATTCGGGACATCACCGCGCTCAAGGAGCTCGAGCGCCTGCGCGAAGAGTGGGCCTCCGTCATCGCGCACGATCTGCGCCAGCCGGTCGGCGCGATCAGCCTGACGGCCGAGTCGCTGCTCGGCCCGCGCAACGAAAGGCTCTCCGTCCACGAACGGCGGGCCATCGAGCGGGTTCGCTCCGCCTCCAAGCGGCTGGCCAGGATGATCGAGGATCTGCTCGATTTTTCGCGCATCGAGGCCAAGCGGCTGTCCGTTCGACCGCGCGACGTCGACTTCAGCGCGATCATCGACGCCGTCGTCGAGAGCCATCGTGAGACCAACGCGATTCGCCTGGTGGGCGAACCGGACCTCCGCGTCTCGGTCGATCCCGACCGCGTCCACCAGGTGCTCGACAACCTGATCTCGAACGCCGTCAAATACGGGCGCCCCAACGCCGAGATCCGGATCGAGTGGGTGGACCGGGGCGATCGCCTGGAGGTCGTGGTCACCAACCAGGGGGCCGGCATCCCGGCGGAGGAGATGCCTCACCTCTTCAGCCGTTTCGGTCGAACGCGCGGCGCCTGCGCCCACCGGACGCCGGGGATCGGCCTCGGTCTCTACATCTCGCGCGGGCTGGTCGAGGCGCACGGCGGCCGGATCTGGGCAGAGAGCGTGCCGGGGGAATCGACCAGCTTCCACCTCACCTTGCCGATGGCGCCTGACCGCGACCACCTGCCGAGCGGCGGTGCCGGGGCGCACGCGCCCGCCTGAGCTTCGACCTAGGTGATTGGCGCTTGCCGCGGGAGCGCCGGTCGCGCGTACTTGCGGGGAAGAGTTCCGGTCGCATCTAGGAGTAATGCAGCTTCGGCGGACCCTGAGCTGGACCGCGGTCGCGCTCGGCCTACTCACGCTGACCGCCTGTTGCGCCCTGGTGCTCTCCACGACGCTGATGCGACGGTCTGTCGACGACCTCGACCGCGCGCACGCGGTCTCCCGGCTCGCCTCGAGCCTCGCGCACCAGTCGATCCGGTTCGAGCTCGAGACGACGTCCATGGGCCGCTCCCTCTCGGAGGCCCAGGGGCGGGTCCTTCTCGACCGGGCGATGGACCTGGCCCGCTCTCCGGACGAACGGCGGGTGCTGGAAGATCTGGGCCCGAGGCTGGAGAGTCACTGGGCTTCGGCGGCGAACGGAGATGCGCGCCTGCCTCCCGGGTTGGTGAGCGCCCTCATCCGCGTGGATGACCTGTTCGCGGACAAGGCAGACGTCCAGAGCCGGCGCACGCGCACGATCGACATGGTGTCGAACGTGCTCGGCGTGGGGATCGCCGTGCTGCTGGCGTCGGGGGTGCTTCTTCTTCCTTTGGGCCATCAACCAGTTCGTGTTCCGTCCGGTGAAGCAGCTGGCGAGCAGCGTCGATCGGTTCGCGGCGGGCGACATGAAAGCGCGGGCCCCGGTCGGCGGCGCCGAGGAGATCCAACGCATCGCGCGCGTGCAGAACACCATGGCCGACGCCCTGGCCCGGACCCGAGAGGACCAGCTGCGCTACGTCGCGACCGTGGTCCACGACCTGCGCAATCCGCTGGCCGCCGTGCAGCTGGCGGTCGGCTACGTGACCCCCAAGCGCCCCCTGCCGTCCGAGGGGCGGATCCGCGAGATCTTCGCGATGATCGGCCGTCAGCTCCGCCGTCTCAACTCGCTCGTCGGCGACGTGCTGAACGCGGTTCAGATCGAGGCGGGCGAGATCGTGCTCCGCAAGACGATCTGCGATCTCGGACAGCTGCGGAGGCGTCTGTGTCGTTGTTTCAATCGATGTCCCCCTACCACCGGCTCGAGCTTTCGTGCACGGGATCGACCAGGCTGCGGGCCGATGCGACGCGCCTCGAGCAGGTGCTCAACAATCTGATCGGCAACGCCGTCAAGTACTCGCCGCACGGCAGCCAGGTGCAGGTCACCGTCACCGGTGAGGACGAATGGGTCTCCATCGCCGTCAGCGACGAGGGGCCCGGCATCTCGCCGTCGCTCCAGCGCCAAATCTTCCGCCCGTTCTCGCGCGGGCCGAGCGAGCACGAAGAGGTCGAGGGGATCGGGCTCGGCCTCTACGTCTCCAAGCGGATCCTCGAAGCCCACGGAGGATCGATCGAGGTCTCGTCCTCCGACGGTCGAGGAGCGACCTTCCAGGCGACGCTGCCCCGCGGGCTGCCGCGGGGCCGAGGCCGAGGAGCCGGAGCCAGCCGTACACTCCGCCTCCGACGAGCGGTGGTCGTCGGCGTAGCGGGTCCCATGGCAAGCATCGTCCTCATCGACGACGACGACGACATGCGCGACACGATGGCGGACCTGCTCTCGATCGAGGGGCACGAGGTTCGCACCGCGCGCAACGGCGTCGAGGGGCTGCAGGCGCTCGACGATCGCCTCCCGCAGCTGGTCCTGACCGATGTCGGAGATGCCGGTCCTCGACGGGTGCGCGATGGTCTACCGGATGTTCGTGGAGAACCTGGGACGCGAGAACATCCCCATCATCGTGGCCAGCGGCGCGCCCGACCTCGGCCAGATCGCCAAGGCGCTCGGCACCCCCTACTACCTCACCAAGCCCTTCCCGCTCGAGAAGCTCACCGCGACGGTCGACCGGGCGCTGGCCGAGGCGATCCCCCCGCGCCCGCCAGGATTACTGGGGTGAGGCGCGGATGACTACGGTTTCCCGACGAACGTCGTCACGCTCAGCGCCGCCAGCATCGGCGTGAGGCGCGAGCCGCTGACGCTGACGGCCGCCTTCGACGCGAGGTTGTCGCTGGCGGAGGTCACCCAGGGCGTCATCGCGCAAGGCGCCTTCCCCGACAGGTAAAGCGGGAGGGCAACCGCCGACGAGCCGCTGTTGAGGGCCACGATCACCACCGTTCCGTCGGTGGGGCTCACGTAGGCCGTCAGCTCCACGCCGGTCGGGGGCGTGCCGGAGAGGGTCACGCGGCGGTAGCCGGGGCGAATGAACTTGCTGTAGTTGCCGACGGTGTAGAGGCGCTTGGTCGTGCCGCCGCCCATGAGCAAGAGGCCCTCGTTGTCGTTGTTCAGCGAGGTCATCCACCAGGCGTGCCAGGCGCTGGCGTTGCCGACGACGATGGCGTCGTAGATCCAGTCAGCCCAGACGAGGCCGTCGGCGATGTCCGAGCTCGGACCAGCCTCCGGATAGCCCTGGACCCCGGACATCTCGGTCACCCATCTCCGGCACAATTCCCGACGGCGGGGGTAATGATCACAGCGACGCCCGCAGGCGCCTAGTAGAACTTCACGTTCTCGACGGTGAAGCTCGCGGAGCAGGCGCCGCCGTCGGTCGCGCCGGCGCCGCGACGAGAGCTGCCACTGGACCGTGAGCAGCGTGTGCGGATCGAGCGATGAGAATCGGCATCCCGCCGCTCAGCGACTTTGAACGGCACCTTGATGGTGGGCGACGCCGCCGTGGCGGCCAGCGCCGCCGTCGTCACGTCGTAGGAGGAGCCGTAGCAGGTGGAGCTGGTCCCCGTGCAGGTGCCGCGCCCGGGATTGCCCTGGCTGGAGGCGTCGCCGCTGAACGAGGCGCCGAGCTGGATCGCGCATCCCCCGAGCGTGCCCGAGAAGTCGAACTGCACGCCGGTGTAGGCCGTGGCGTCGAGGCAGCTCGCGCTGTTGTAGTAGAGCCCGACCCCCATGTAGTTGTTGCTCGAGGTGACCGGCGGGACGAAGCCGCCGGTGATCTGGATGCCGTTGCCGTCGCTGGTGGCCATCGCCGCCGGCGCCGTCTGCCCGGTCGCCGCGTAGCTGTAAGAACCCCAGGCGTCCTGGCCGGAGCCGAAGGTGAAGAGCGGCGCCGTCGTGTGGTTCACCCCGTTGCTGGTGATGATCGGGCTGCCGGCGGCGAACGCCGGGCAGACCGCGCCGCCGTCGGTCGTGGTGGGGCAGTTCGTCCCGACGGTCCGTCCCGCGGGGGCGCTCCCCGCGCCGCCGTCGACGCCCGAAGCGGGGGCGGTCCCCTCGGCGATCACCTGGGGACCGACGGCCGCGCGCCGCTCGGCGTCGCCATAGAGCCAGGCGGTCGCGCCGCCGCTGTCCTTGATCTCGACCGCGGCCATTGCGACAGCCGGCAGCCAGATAGGTCGGCGCGGCAGGCGCGGTGGCGAGCCCCGTGACCTGGAGCTTCAACCCCACCGGCGTCTCGTTCCAGTTGACGACGATGACCTCGGTCGCGTCGTCGGCCAGGTCGCGGCTGGCGTAAGCGGAGACGCCCGCCGGCAACCCCGTCGGCGCCGGCAGCAGCGTCGGGCCAAAGTGGCTCGCGTAGAGCGCGTAGGCGTAGTACTCGGGACGCGGCACGTGGTTGGGCGGCAGGCCGATGAGCCCCAGCGACCAGCCGTCGTCGTCGCTGATGTCCCAGACCGCGGAGGTCCAGAGGTTGAGCTCGCTGGCCGCGCCGAGGACGTCGGCCATCCAGAGCGCCGAGCCGACCGTCCCGGGCGACGCCTCGAGGACGCAGCCGGTGTTGTCGTAGGCGACGTTCATCTCGGTGAGCGCGAGGGGCTTCGCCCCCTGCCCGGTCGCCTGCAGGATCCCAGCACGGAGTTCATGACCTGGGGGAAGCTGACCCGCGCGTCGTTCTCGGCGGCGGCAGCGTCGCCATCTTCGCCTCGAAGGGATAACGGTGGATCGAGATGACGTCGAACGCGGCGCCGCAGGTCTGGAGGATCGGCGTCAGCCAGTCATAGCCGGCGTTGCCGACCTGGTACTTATAGGCCAGGTCCGGCCCGACGATCTTGATGGTCGGGATCGACCGCCTTCATCGCCGCGACGTAGGCGGTCACCGACGCGCAGTACTGGTCGGGGGTGTAGTTGGGGATCGCGGGCTTCGTCGAGTCGGCCGGCAACCCGGCCGAGTCATAGAGGTCGGGCTCGTTGCCGATCGAGAAGTACTTGATGCCGTAGCTCTTGGTGACGTTGGCGTACGTCACCATCGCGGCGGCGTTGGCGGCGGTCGCCGGCGCGCCGGTCGAATCGGCGGCCAGGTGCGGCACCTGGAGGATCGGCTCGGCGCCGATGGCGCGCGCGTAGGCGACCATCGCGTCGAGCTGCGCGTCGTCGAAGGTGTCGGGCGTGTTGGCGTCGTTGTTGTACCCGCCGACGCGCAGGTACGTCGGCGTGATGGCGGCGACCAGCGCCTCGGTTCCCGGCAGGTCGTTGCCGAAGCTCGGCGTCCAGTCCAGTAGTTGACCGACCAGGTGGTCGTGCGCGGGGTGCGCGGGGCGGTCGCGGCCTGGATGGTGACTGGGGTGACCGTCACCGGCGCGCCGGGCGATCGCACCGTTGCCACCGTTGCCACCATTGCCCGCGCCTCCAGCGTTTCCACCGCTGCCCTTGAGGGTCGGGGGGTATGGTGCCGCCGTCGTTGCATCCGAGCGAAACGATCGCGACCAACCAGGGCCAGCCCGCAACCGGGCGGCCGCCGGCTCCTACGTACTGCCTGCATATGTTGCACCCGATTAGGTTGAGGGGCCGGGTTAAGCGGGGCCAGCGCCGCTTCGATCGCCGCGCGCAGACTCAGCGTCGTTCGGCTCGACGCTGGTGGCGAAGGCGCGGATCACTTCGCCGTTCTTGCCGACCAGATACTTGTGAAAGTTCCACTTCGGCTCGCCGTGCTTGGCGGTGAGGAACTTGTAGACGGGCGACTGCCCGGCCCCCTTGGTTCCGACCTTGGCATAGAGCGGGAAGGTCACCTGGTAGTTGGCGCTGCAGAAGCTCTTGATCTCCGCCTCCGTGCCCGGCTCCTGCGCGCCGAAGTCATTGGAGGGGAACCCGAGGACCGCCAGGCCGCGTCCTTTGTACTCACGCCAGAGCTCCTCGAGACCAGCGTACTGAGGCGTCGCGCCACACTCCGAGGCCGTGTTCACCACCAGCAGCACCTGCCCTTTGTAGTCGCGCAGCGGCTGAGGTTTGTGGTCGATGGTCTCGGCGGTAAGATCGTGCAGCGACATCGGTCGGTCCACCTCGGGGTTCTCAACGGTAGGCGATCGGGCGCGATCCGGCAAGCGGCGCAGACGCCGTGCAGGTCCCGAAGCCCCTTCAAATGTCACGTGATTGAGACACGAAAACGGTCCACCCCACGTAGGCTCGCCAGCCGCGAGGCGATCATGCAACCAGCTCAAGCCAAGACCAGAGACGACGCCAGGGAAGACGCGGTCATCGACGCGAAGATCGACGCCAAGGCCGAGGCCAAGCTCGAAGACAAAGGCAGGGTGACGGACGACGCGGGGGCGGTGGTCGCGCTCGCGGAGGCCGCCGCCGCCGATCTGGCGAGCCCGGCGCTCTACATCAACCGCGAGACCTCCTGGCTGGCGTTCAACGCCCGCGTCCTCGACCAGGCGCTCGACGTCCGCTGGCCGCTGCTCGAGCGGCTGAAGTTCCTGGCCATCTACTCGTCGAACCTGGACGAGTTCTTCATGATCCGCGTCTCCGGGCTGCACGAGCAGCTGGAGGCGGCGGCGCTGGTCGAGGCCAGCCCCGACGGCCTCTCGGCCCGCGAGCAGCTCGCCCGCATCGGCCAGATCATCCGCGGTCAGCTCGAGATCGCGGCGACGCTGCTGGCCGACGATCTCCTCCCGGCGCTGGCCGGGCGTGGGATCCGGATCCACGACTGGAGCGCGCTCGACGCCGAGACCAAGAAGCAGGCGCGCAAGTACTTCCGCCGTTCGGTGTTTCCGGTGGTGACGCCGCTGGCGGTCGACCCGGGGCACCCCTTCCCCTTCCTCTCCAACCTCTCGCTGTCGCTGGCGGTCGAGGCGCGCGATCCGGAGACGAAGGAACGGAAGTTCGCGCGCATCAAGGTCCCCGAGATCCTTCCGCGCTTCGTCCCCTTCGAGAACTTCGACGCCGGCCGCTCGGCCGCCGCGGCCGCCGACGGCGCGCACGACTTCCTGCCGCTCGAGCAGCTCCTGGCCGCCAACCTCGACGAGCTCTTCCCGGGGATGGAGATCCTGGGGACCTATCCGTTTCGCGTCACCCGCGACATGGACTACGACATCCTCGAGGACGAGGCGCACGATCTGCTGTCGATCGTCGACCGCGAGATCCGGCGCCGCCGCTTCGGCGCCTGCGTGCGGCTGGAGGTCGCCGCCGGGATCCCCGATCGGGTGCGCAAGCTGCTGATGGAGAAGCTCTCGATCGACGAGGAGGACGTCTACACGGCGACGGGCCCGCTCGGGCTGCGGGCGCTCATGGCGATCACCGGCCTCGCCCGGGCCGATCTCCGCGATCCGCCGTTCGTGGCGCGTCTGCCCGGTGAGCTCGGCGAGAAGGCCGACATGTTCGCGCTCATCCGCAAGGGCGACCTCCTCCTCCACCACCCCTACGACTCGTTCGGGCCGGTGCTGTCGTTCCTGCGCCAGGCGGCCGAGGATCCCGACGTCCTGGCGATCAAGATGACGCTCTACCGGACCGGCTCCCACGCCGAGGTGGTGCGCCTCCTCATCCGCGCCGCCGAGAACCACAAGCAGGTCGCCGTCTCGGTGGAGATCAAGGCGCGCTTCGACGAGGAGAACAACATCGCCTGGGCCCGCGCGCTGGAGCGGGCGGGCGCGCACGTCTGGTTCGGCCACGCGGAGCTGAAGACGCACGCCAAGGCGGCGCTGGTGGTGCGGCGCGAGGGCGAAGGGCTGCGCCGCTACGTCCATCTGGGGACCGGCAACTACAACGAGTCGACCTCGCGTCTCTACACCGATCTCGGCCTCTTCACCTGCGATCCCGAGTTCGGCGAGGACCTGTCGGAGTTCTTCAACGGGCTCTCCGGGTTTCTCGAAGAAGGCGCGCCACCGCAAGCTGGCCGTCGCGCCGACCGCGCTGTCGGAGGCGATCCTCTCCAAGATCGAGGCCCAGACCGAACGGGCGAACGCCGGCAAGCCGGCCGCCATCTTCGCCAAGCTGAACTCGCTGGTCGACGTGCCGGTCATCCAGGGGCTCTACCGCGCCTCGCAGGCCGGCGTGCAGATCACGCTTTGCGTGCGCGGCGTCTGCTGCCTTCGACCGGGCATCTCCGGCGTTTCGGACAACGTCCGGGTGATGTCCATCCTGGGGCGCTTCCTCGAGCACGAGCGGGTGCTGGTGTTCGGGCCTCCCGGCGAAGAGGAGTTCTTCCTCTCGTCGGCCGACTGGATGCCGCGCAACCTGCACCGCCGCGTCGAGATCATGTTCCCGGTCGAGTCCCCGGCGCTGCGCGAGCAGATCCGCCAGGAGGTCGTGGCGCCGGCGACGGCCGACAACGCCTTCGCCTTCGACATGAATGCGGAGGGCGTCTACACCCGCCGCGTCCCCCAGGCGGGCGAGCCACCGCGCGGCGCGCAGCTGGAGGTCTTCGAAGGCGTCGTCCGCCGGACGCTGCAGGTGGTCGCCAAGGCCTGACCGCTCGGCGCGGCTTCGCGCGACGTCAGGCGGCGCGCGAAGCCTTTCGCTCCCCGCGTCTCCTCGCCTGTTTGCTCGCCCGTTCTTCCGCCTCTCGCCGGGCGGCCTTCTCGGCCTCCAGCGCCAGCGTGCAGGCCTGCATCATTGGCCGCAGACGCTCGGTGAGAAAGTCGCGCAGCAGGCCGACGCGCGTCGGCTCGTACGCGGTGCTCGGCGACACGAGGCTCAGCTCCGATCCGACCACGCCGTGATCTGGGAAGCACGCGCACGAGCTCGCGCCCGCCCGAGCGCATGCCGCCCTTGACCATCCACCCGAGGTACATGTCGGGGACGAGGCCGATGCCGATGCCGGTGCTGATGGCGTCGACGGCGAACGACATGTCGTGGACCACCAGCGGCCCCTGGATCTTCACGGTCTCCTCGCCGTCGGGGCCGGTGAGGCGAAGCTGCTCGCGCTCGTGCGGCGCCCCGAACAGCACGAAGCGATGCTTGGCCAGATCGGCGACGGTCTTGGGCCGGCCCGCCTTGCGGAGGTAGGCCGGCGAAGCGAAGAGGCCCAGCTCGGTCCGCCCGAGGCGCCGCGCGATCAAGGCCGAATCGACCAGCGGCCCGGCGCGCAGCGCCAGATCGAAGCCCTCCGCGACCAGGTCGACCCGACGCGGGGTCAGCACCACGTCGATCTGGATCTTCGGGTAGCGGGTGAGGAACTCGGCGAGCAGATTGGCGGTGAGGCCGGTGTTGTCGCCGCCGGCGGTGAAGCGGATCGGGCCGGCGATCTCGTGGCTCAGATCGGTCACCGCGACGTTGGCGTCGGACAGGCCGCGCAGCGCCGCCCGCGCGCGCTCGAAGTAGAGGCGCCCGGCCTCCGTCAGCACGAGCTGGCGCGTGCTGCGCTGGAGCAGCCGCACGCGCAGCGCCGTCTCGAGCGCGCTCACCCGGCGGCTGACCGAGGACTTCGGCAGCCCCAGCTCGCGGGCCGCGGCGGTGAAGCTGCCGCTCTCCATCACCCGCACGAACGCCGTCACCTGGTTCAAATCGAGGCCATCCGTTGCTGTCATAGCAACGACATGTTGTCACACGGAGGGCTAGTTGTCTGGCGGGAAACGACCAGACTGAGCGGCGAAAGGAACATCGCCATGCACACCATCAGCAAGCACCTCCCGACCGCCGCTCGTCTCCTTCTGGGCCTCGTCTTCACCGTCTTCGGCCTGAACTTCTTCCTGCACTTCCTGCCGATGCCGCCGGCACCGCCGCGCGCCGCCGCCTTCGCCGGCGCGCTGTTCGCCAGCGGTTACCTGTTCCCGCTGCTGAAGGCGACCGAGGTCGTCGCCGGCCTGCTGCTCCTCGCCGGCCTCTTCGTCCCACTGACGCTCGCGGTCCTGGCGCCGATCATCATCAACATCATCGGCTTCCACCTGTTCCTCGAGCCGTCGGGACTCCCGCTGCCGCTCGTCGTCCTGGCCGCCGAGCTGTACCTCGCCTGGACCTACCGGAGCGCCTTCGCGGCGATGCTTCACCTCCGGACGCCGCTGCCGCAGAAGACGGCCCAGGCATCCCAGACGCCCATCCATCTGGCGGCCTGAAGGACAGCGCCCCCGCGATATGCTCTCCGACATGGCGGCCTGACATTTCTGTCGTGAATCGACGTCGATTCACCCGCGTGGGCTAGATGTGGCCGCGAGATTGGGGATTCCGCGGTCCGTCCGTTGCAGGCCGAGGAGCCAACGGCTTCATGGCGAACGGAGGAGAGTTCACGCTCGCCGACGCGGGTATCGGTGGTGGGTAGCCGTCAGAGGTCCCGACTCTACCGGCGCTTGCTCTCGTCGGACTCGCCGAGGATCTCGGTCAGCTCTCGCGGCGGCGCGCCGGACGCGAGAGCGCGGGTGGCGTCGAGGTGGCTGATGAGGAACTCGCGCGTGTCGAGCACGGAGAGGTTCTGCATCTCGAGGGCGCCCATGCGGTCCTCGGGGGAGAACAGGCTCTCCACCTTCTCCATCGACAGCTTGTGGGGGTCGTAGGCCATGTGGGGCGCGGAGGTGGAGACGATGGTGTAGTCGTCGCCCCGCCGCAGCTCCAGCGTGACCTGGCCGGTGATCGACGGCGCGATCCAGTGGGCCAGCGCCTCCTTCAGCATCATCGCCTCGGGGTCGAACCACTTGCCTTCATAGAGGAGACGCCCGAGGCGGCGGCCCATCGTCACGTACTGATCGGTGGCGTTCTCGTTGTGGATGGCCGACAGGAGCCGCTCGTAGCAGATGTGCAGCAGCGCCAGCCCCGGCGCCTCGTAGATGCCGCGGCTCTTGGCGTCGATCACCCGGTTCTCGATCTGATCGCTCATGCCAAGGCCGTGCCGGCCGCCGGCGACGTTGCATGCGTGAAAAAGCTCGAACCGCGACCCGAAGCGCTTGCCGTTCAGGCTGACCGGCAGCCCCTGCTCGAAGGCGACGGTGACCTCCTCCGGCTGGACGTTCACCTCCGGCTTCCAGAAGGCGACGCCCATGATCGGGTTCACGATCCGGATCCCCTTGTCGAGGAACTCCAGGTCCTTCGCCTCGTGCGTGGCGCCCAGGCAGTTGGCGTCGGTGCTGTAGGCCTTCTCGACGCCCATGTGGTACGGCAGCTTGATCCCCGCCAGGTACTCGCTCATCTCGGTCCGGCCGCCGAACGCGGTCACGAACGCCTGATCGAGCCAGGGCTTGTAGATGGTGAGCGCCGGGTTGGTCAGCACGCCGTAGCGGTAGAACCGCTGGATGTCGTTCCCCTTGTGCGTGCTGCCGTCGCTGAAGATGTCGACGCCGTCTTCTTTCATCGCGCGCACGATCGCCGTGGTGGTCACCGCGCGGCCGAGCGGCGTGGTGTTGTAGTACTTGCGCCCGGCGACGCCGAGGTGGAACGCGCCGCACTGGATGGCGATCAGCCCCTCGCGCACCAGGGCGTCACGGCAGTCGATCAAACGCGCAGCTTTGGCACCATGTTGGAGGGCGACCGGCGGGATGTCCGACGGCGTCTCCTCGTCGGGCTGCGCCAGGTCAGCCGTGTAGGCGTAGACGTTCAGATCCTGGCGGGCCAGCCAGGCCACCGCGCAGCGCGTGTCGAGCCCCCCCGAGAAGGCGATCCCGATCTTGCTGCCGGCCGGCGGCACCTTGCGATGAATGCGGCTCATGGCGAAAACCCATACCACGAACGCCCGGCCGTCGCGGAGAGGTCCCGGACGCCAGACGTCGATGTTTCCTTCACGTCGCCCCCCGGACACGCCCCCCGGCACAGGGACGAGGTGCACCTACAGGGCATTGACGCGAAGAACGCCTCCCGGGTGTCGTTTGGCAACAGCAAAGGTGGCGTTATCGGTCGAGAACGCGCACCCTCGTCAGATGGCCAAAACATGGGTACCGAAGACAAGCCTCAAGTCCGCGAGGGCGTTCGCCAGGGCGATGCGCCCGCTGCTGAATCCGAAGGGCAACCGCAACCAGGGCCACCGCCCCCGTTGATGTGAGCCGTACGGCGCGCCCTCAGGAGCTCTTTTCGGAGGAGGGCGCGTCGGACGGCCGGTTTCGAGCGCGGCGGCGGTCGTGGCGGGTGGCCGTCGCTCCGGTGGCCAGCAGCGCGACCGCCAGCAACACGACCGCGGACATCGGCACCGGAACCGCCGGCGGGGTCGTCACCAGCGATGGCAGATGACATTCGATGTTCACGCTGACCGGCGTGGTCGTTCCGCCTGTCACGGCGACCATCGAGCGCCCAGCGCAGCTGGTGAACTTCTTGGCGACATCACTCGCCGTCAGCGCCAGCGTGTAGCCGGTGCCGGCCGGAATGCCGCCGATCACGCCCGAAACCGTCCCGCTCTGCGCGACGTTCAAGCTGCCGGCCTGGCTGAAGCCGGCGCTGTTGAAGAGCTGGTAGCTGATCGTGTCGATCTGAGAGTTGGGTGGGACCACCAGCGCGACGCTGAGCGCCCCGGGGGCGCCCTGGCCGGCGTTCGCCGCGCCTGCGCCGTTGCCGGGGTCGGCCACGGCGGCCGGTGGCGTCTGGCAGCCGCTCGCGAGAACCGCGGCCAGCGCGAGCCCGACGATTCCCGACGTTCCCAGCCACCAGCAGCGTGTCGACATGCTCGTCTCGATTTTCGAAGAGATCATTTTTCTTACAGCTCCGTGCAGGTGACCGTGAAGGTTTGGGCCTCACCACAGGTCGCGTCGCCGTCCGAGGCCGCGACCGAGACATTGAAGCTGCCGGCCTGAGCGCAGGTGAAGGTCGCCGTGGCGGCGGTCCCGCCCGACAGCGTGCCCCCGGGGGCCGACCAGGCGTACCTGAGAGCCGCCGGCGCGGAATCGGGATCGTGCGCCGTGACCTGGAGAGCCATCGAGCTGCCCACGGCCACGGACGAGGGGCTCGCCGCAACGCCGTCGATGACGGGACAGATGTTGACCGTCGCGGTGACCAGCGCCTGTCCGGGCGCGGGCGGCGCGGCGCACGTCAGTGGAACAGAGACGATACCGGTGGACGTCGCTGTCGGAATGTTGAACGTCGCTGAACCCGAGCAGCCGGTGATCGCGTCACTCGCGAGTCCGCTCACGATCAGTTGATAGCCCGTTGCAGTGGGCAGGTGCAGTGGCAACACGGGGACCAGAACGGTCAAGCTGGTCCCGACCGCGACGCTTCCCGTCGTCACCTTGCCGTCTGGCGCGATGATCCAGTAGCTCGCGGCCGTGATCGTGAGGCCTGGCGAGATCTGAAACGCGATGCTCGCGCCGTCGGTTTTCGGCTCGGCACACGACGTCATCGCAACGCCCAGCGCGCAGAGCGAGAAAAACACAATCCGGGAATTCTGTTTGGAGGCTGACATGTCAGCCCTCCCGCGTAAGCAAACCTCGTACCCTCACGGTTGCCACGAGGACACGGCGTTTCCGTCCGCTGCCCATCGGGCATATCCCCGAAATTCGAAAACCGCTGTTCGAATAAAGGAGGGTTCACGTTCGGCGGGCTCAGTCACGGGTGGCGGTGAAGGCGATCCACCAGGCGAACAGCGGCGCGACGTACGACATCGCGGGCAGATCAATCAGGACGTACCAGACGAGCTCGCTGATCGGTCCGGGCGGGGTCGCGTGCGGGGTGAACGCGCGGCCGACCGGGAGCGCGATCGCGATCGCCAGCCGGACGAGCAGCAGCGCCAGCCCGATCCCGAGCATTCGCAGCTTGCGCCGACAGGAGGCCGCAAACGCCAGCGTGAGCGCGAGCGACAGCGCGAGCGGCGTGTAGCCCAAGATCCTCGTCTCCAGAGGGAGCGGCGGCCGCGACAGACCGTCGCCTCCGGTCGCTGCGAGCCAGACGGTCCAGTCCGTGGCTTCGGCGTCCGCCATGACGGGACCCCGGGGCTGCGTCGAGAACCGTGGCTCCGACTC
This sequence comes from uncultured Pseudomonadota bacterium, assembly GCA_963819375.1. GTDB lineage: Bacteria > Myxococcota_A > Polyangia > Fen-1088 > Fen-1088 > JADGRB01. Next base: position 981,925 of record CAWFVU010000007.1, read on the forward strand.
GCCTCCCGCCCCGGCGACGACGATGACCGCGTCGCCGAAGGCGCAGAAGAGCGGCGCGAACAGACGCCCGTAGCGAGGCCACGGCGCCAACAACAGGATGGCGAGCCCGAAGAACAGCGCGAGCGAACGGCCGCGCCAGCGCGGCAACATGAGGTCGGGCGCGCGTCCGGACGCCAACGCGGCCTCGAAGTTGGCCTTGACGGTGGCGTCGACGCTGCGGCGCTGCCGCCAGCTGCCGCCACGGGCGCGGGCGCGGCGCTCAGGCTTCGGCATTCGCCGGCGCCTCGACGGGCGCTAGGTCAGCCTGGCGCGACCAGCGCGACCAGACCCCGAAGGCAGCCACCGCCAGCACCACCATGACCAGCGGGAACACCTCGGCGTGAATGAACTCGAAGGCGCGCGGTGCGTGGATGTTGATCTGGTAGAGGCTCACGATCCGCAGCAGGTTCACGACCGAGAGCAACCCGACACCGGCGACGATCCCGACGAGGCGACGCGTCCAGGGCGCCGGAAACGCGATCATCGCCGCGACCAGAAGGAGGTTCACGTCCATCGCGTCGCAGTTCTTGGCGACGGTCAACGACGTGCGACCGACGAGATCGGCGCCGGAAACGCGCACCGTCGGATCGGCCAGGTGAATCAGCGAGCCGGCCGCCCGCGCGTACGCGCCCAGGTACCAGGCGAATCCCCCCTCTCCCACTCCGTGCTCGGCATAAGGAAAGGAATAGAGGGCCAGCAGCGCGCCGCCGACCGTCACGAAGGCGGCCGCGAATCGAAGCCGGGCCCGACGGAGCTCCCGCGACGAACGGTTCATGACCTCGACGCACCATAGGCCAGATTCGTGTGTCGTTTGCATGACGATTCGCCTCCGGATCCCGTACGTCCGGCGGTTCGATCGCGGTGACCGAAAACCGGAGACACGTGTTCGATTTTCGGAGAGTTCGGCCGCCGAAACGTCAGGGCAAAAACGAAAAACCCCGAAGATTAGTGGGCACTCCGTGCTCCAGGCGCGTGGCACGACTCCTGAATGGCAGCCGGGCGTTCCCTGATAGCTGAACTTTCTACTCGGAGGCGCGCGTGCTGAAATTCGATCGAACGAACCTTGCGTTGAATCTCGTGGTGACCGTCGGGCTCTCGACGTTGCTGGGCTGCACGGGCACCCCGACGGCGGGCAGCTACAGCGGCGGGTCGACGGACGCCGCGGGGTCCGTGGCGCTGGTCCTCTCGCCCGGAACCAGCGTGAACACGTTCGCCTATTCGATCACCGGACCGAGCTCCTACTCGGGGTCGATCAGCGTCGCCAGCTCCTCGACGGTCTCCGCGGTCATCGGCAACATCGCCGCGGGCGCGGGGTACGCGCTGACGCTGACCGGGACGTCGGTCGACGGAAAGACCAGCTGCGCAGGCACCTCGGCGCCGTTCACCGTCGCCGCGGCCGCCACGACCTCCGTGTCGGTGGCGATCGACTGCCACGCCGCCCCGACGACCGGGAGCGTCCTCGTGAACGGAACGATCAACGTCTGCCCGCGGGTCGACTCCGTCAGCGCGAACCCGCCCGTGGGGAACGTCATCGCGATCTCCAGCACCGCCGACGATCAGGACAGCGGCCCGCAGCCGCTCACCTACAGCTGGACGACCAGCTCCGGCACGCTGAGCAGCGCCACCGCGCAGAACCCGACGCTGAGCTGCACGCACGCCGGCACGGCGTCGCTGACCCTGACGGTCTCCGACGGGGATCCAGGATGCAACGCCACCTTCAACCTGCAGGTCGCCTGCCCGCCCGATTCGGCCGTCGCCCAGAGCGCGTGGGTCGAGATCGGGGCGAACAACCAGGCCATCGCCCGCCTCATCACCCCCTACACGACCTGCCCCCTCATCACCGTCGACGGGGCCACCAGCGCGATGACGGTCCGTGCGCTGCCGGCCACGCTGCCGATCCGGCCGACCAGCACCGATACGACCCTCGCGGCGGCGATGACCTCGGGCAACTCCAAGCCGTCGGTCTTCACCAACACGACCTGCGAGTTCCTCCTCCCGGCGAGCGCGACCATGGCCACGGCGGCCGGCATCAAGCTGCCGCTGCCGAAGCCGGTCGTGAACCGGGTGGTGATCGTCGGCGACACCGGCTGCCGGATCTCGATCGGCAACGTCTACCAGGCCTGCGGCGATCCGACCATCTGGCCCTTCTCGGTGATCTCGTCGGCCGCCGCCGCGATGCAGCCCGATCTCGTCCTGCACGTCGGTGACTACCAGTACCGCGACAATCCCTGCCCTCCCGGCAACACCGCCTGCACGGGCACGCCCTGGGGCTACGGCTCGGACACCTGGGCGGCGGACCTCTTCGTGCCGGCGGCGCCGCTGCTGGCGGCGGCTCCCTGGGTCATGGTCCGCGGTAACCACGAGACCTGCAACCGCGCCGGCCAGGGCTGGTACCGGTATCTCGACCCGAACCCCTACGACGCGACGGGCGTGAAGACCTGCAACGATCCGGCGAACGACAACGCCGGCAACTTCAACGACCCGTGGGCCGTCTCCTTCGGCGACACGAACTTCGTCGTCTTCGACTCGTCGAACGCCTCCAAGACCGCCTACTCGCCGGCGGCGTTTCAGCCGTACACCAGCGAGCTGGCCGAGGCCGCGGCGCTGGCGCCGGCCAGCCTGCTGAACATCTGGGCCGTTCACCACCCGGTCCTCGGCTACTCGGCGGCCAACCCGCCCACCATCGGCAGCGCCGGTCTGCAGTCGGTCATGAACGCGGCCTACCCGGGCAACTACTACCCGCCCAACATCGGAATCGCCATGCACGGCCACGTGCACGACTTCCAGGCGCTCAACTTCTCGAGCAACCACCCGGCGACCTTCGTGGCCGGCAACGGCGGCGACAACCTGGACTCCGCTCTCCCGGCCAACGGGACGGGGTTCAACCCCAACGCCGACCTGCCGGCGCCGAACACGGTGGTCAACGCCTTCGCGTTCTCGCAGGAGTTCGGGTTCATGGTGATGGACCGCGTCGGGGCCGTCGGCCAGAAGAACTGGAAGTTCACCTCGTACCGGACGAACGGCACCATCATCGCGGTCTGCAGCATGGCGCCTCCGATCGCCTGCAGCGGCACCTGCGACACCACCCCGGGCACGCAGATCACCTGCACGGACGACGGCGGCAACGTGGTCGGGACCTACGACAACATCCCGTAGCCGGCTGGTGGTGTTACAAGCGAGCGATCTCTGGAGTTAACGGCAGAGGCGCAACCTGAAAAACGAAGCAGTCTCCGCGCGGCGCCTGGTCACAGGCGCCGCGCTCGTTTTGGCTCTCTCTGCGTGCGCTCTCTCTGCGTGCAGGAAGAGTGAGCCTCCGCCTGCACCCAAGCCGACCATCGCGGAGGCCTGGGCCGCGGCGAAGATCCCGAACCTTCCGCGCACGCCGGTGATCCCGGCGCGCCGCACGAACGTGCTTCCGGTCCCGCCTCGCCAGGGCCCCCCGGACAACCCGGTCCTGGTGGCGCTCGGCAAGAAGATCTTCGCCGACGAGCGTCTGTCCGAGCCGCCCGGGACGAGCTGCGCGAGCTGCCACGATCCGGCGCGCGCCTTCTCGGGGCGCCACGGCTCGCGCATCGGCGTGCCGCTGGGGAGCCGCCCCGGGCACTTCGCGCGGCGCTCGACGCCGTCGGTCCTCTACATGCGCTACGTGCCCGCCTTTCATTATTTCGAGGACGACGAGGCCCCGGCGCCGGAGCCGCGCGGCGGCTACTTCTGGGACGGGCGCTCCGACAGCCTGGTGGAGCTGGCGCGCCAGCCTCTCTTCAACCCCGACGAGATGAACGCCGGCACCCCCCGCCGGGTCGCCGACAAGATCGCGCGCGCGCCCTACGCCAAGGAGTTCCGGGCCGCCCTCGGGCCGTCGACCAACCCGGAGGCGGTCCTGCACGGCGTCGGGGTGGCGCTGGAGGCCTATCTGAAGAGCGACGAGATGACGCCGGCCCGGTCGAAGTACGACGACTACGTGCGCGGTCAGGCCACGCTGACGGAGCAGGAGCGGCTGGGGCTGGAGATCTTCAAGGACCGGCGCCGCGGCGCCTGCTCCGGCTGCCACCGCATGGCCGAGACCTCGACCGACCCATCGGAATCGATGTTCACCGACTACGGCTACGACGCGGTCGCCCTCCCGCGCAACGGCGAGCTGCCCGGCAATCGCGACGCCGCCGCCTTCGATCTCGGGCTCTGCGAGCGGAAGGAGGCGAAGACGCCGGCCAGCGACGAGAGGTTCTGCTCGAACTTCCGTACGCCCTCGCTGCGCAACGTCGCCGTTCAGGAGAGCTTCGGGCACAACGGCGTCTACAAGAGCCTGCGAGAGGTCGTGGCGTTCTACGCCCACCGCGCGGTCGCGCCTGAGCGCGTCTACCCGCCCGGCAAGAAGTTCGACGACGTGCCGCCGAAGTACCGCCGCAACGTCAACATCTACGCCCCGGTCTACAACCGGGCGGTGGGCGCACCGCCGCCGATGACGGACGCCGAGATCGACGCGGTGGTGGCCTTCCTGGGGACGCTCACCGACGCGCCGTACGTGTCGACGGCCGCCGGCGCTCCGGTCGCGCAATTGCCGCCGCGCTGAGATGGCGGTGGCCCGATGACGAGCCGCACTGGAAACAGAGGAAGAGGAAGAGCGCTCCGCGGCGCCGCAGTCCTGCTGGCGGCCGCGCTCGGCCTCGCCGTCTTCGCGCCCGGGCGCGACGCCTTCGCCCACGCGGTCGGCGTCTCCAGCGGCGAGTACCGCCTCGACGGAAAGACCATCTACGGCGATCTCGGGATGGCCGGTCGGGAGCTGGCCCGGTTGCTCCCCGCGCTCGACACCGATCACGACGGGGCCATCAGCACCGACGAGCTGACCGCCGGCCACGGCGCCGTCGCGCGCGCGTTCGCCGAAGGGCTGAGCGTGAAGACTGACGGCAAGGCCTGCCCCGGAACGCTCGACCGCGCGTGGGCGCTCGAGGGCGAAGGGGGCGTGGTCTTCCAGGTCCGCTACGTCTGCCCGGAGGCCCCCGGTCGGCTCACGCTGGCCATGCCGATGCTCGACGCGCTTGGGCCCGGGCACCGCCACATGGCGCGCCTCTTCCGCGCGGGCAAGGCGCAGGTCAAGGTCCTCGATCGCGCGCACGCCACCTGGGATCTCGACGGGGCGAGCTCGACGTCGAGCGGCGTCGCCATGGCCTGGTCGATGTTGAAGCTCGGCATCGAGCACATCCTCACCGGCGCGGATCACCTGGTCTTCCTGCTGGGCCTCATCCTCGTGGGCGGCAGCCTGCGCGCGCTCATCGGCGTGGTGAGCGCCTTCACCCTCGCGCACTCGATCACCCTGGCGCTCGCCGCGTTCTCGATCTTCGCGCCGAGCCCGCGCCTCGTCGAGCCGGCAATCGCCCTCTCCATCGCCTACGTGGGCATCGAAAACCTCTTCGTCACCGACGCCAGCAAGCGCTGGCGCATCACCTTCCCCTTCGGCCTCATCCACGGCTTCGGCTTCGCCGGCGCGCTGCGCGAGATCGCGCTCCCCCGCGCGCAGGTGCCGATCGCCCTGGTCTCGTTCAACCTGGGCGTCGAGGTCGGCCAGCTCGCCGTCCTCTCGCTCGCGCTGCCGCTCGTGCTCGCCGCCCGCAACGCCCCCTGGTTCGGCGACCGCGGCGTCAGGACCCTGAGCATCGCCATCGCCATCGGCGGCGGCGCCCTGTTCGTCGCGCGCCTCGTCGCGAGGTAGCAAATCGACGGCGCAGCGCTCGAGGGGTTCCTACTTCTGACAGGTCCCGATGCAGAAGAAGGGCGGGCTGAAGAGCATCACCCCGAATTCGATGCCCGTTCCCTGGTCGCCGTCGAACCTTCCCTGGTAGGTGAGGGCGATGTTCGTGCGCACATCGGGCTCCCAGCGGACGCCGACCCTGTAGTCTGGGGCGACGACCGCCTGGCCCGTCGAGCCGAAGACCTCGCCCACGAGCGCGAGCTTTGGGCTGAACGGGTTCCAGGCGAGGCGCGTGGAGTAGGTGAACGCCCAAGCGACCTGGCCATCGCGCGGGTAGTTCAGGGTCGCGCTCGCGCCCGGCATGAGGTCCCACGACAGCCGGTTGTCGAGGAAGGGGAGCGTGATCGGCGTGTTCATCCAGAACGTCTGGGAGCCGGCCTCGTAGGCGATGCCTTCGAGGACGTAGCTCGGGTTCATGCCGACGCCGGCCTTGACGGCGCCGCCGCCGGTCTCCTTGTCGTTCTGCCAGAACATGAACTTGGCGTATGCCGAGGTCGAGTAGCCCTCGCTCGTCAGAGGGTCAGCGTCCCGATTGTAGATGTAAGTGGCGACCGTGAATTCCCAGCGGGGGAGGAGCGACAGCGTCGTCATCATCATGGACGCCCGCTGGCCGGCGGTGAGGATGACGGTCGCGGTGCCGTGCGGCTTCGAGACCCAGCTGTCACTGTTGAACTGCTGCGCGTGGACCTCGCCGCTCACGGCCAGGCCGAACCAGAGCCCGACGGCGCCCAGCAACCTGCCGCGTGCGCTCCTCATTGGCGATGCCGAGAACGGGAAAACGTAAGGCCTGTCGATCAGGACGCAAGGTCGCGGCCTGACCGTCGTGCCACCGTCGGGAGCCGAGGCCAACCTCCGCGATTGTCGAACCTCGATCTTGAACCGACGCCGTCCGCCAACGGGAGCTATCCAGCGGTTGCGAGGCCTCTTCCCGCCTACCGTCCCCCCGTGACATCCACGAAGGATCCCGTCGTGAAGGACGCCTCATCTGACAGCAGCCAGAGAATTGCCCGGGCAACCTCGCCCGCATCCCCGCCGCGCCTCATGGGGACAAACTCCTTCACGCGGTCGACGCGGCGGGGCTCTCCACCGCTCGCGTGCATCTCCGTGTAAATGAAGCCCGGCCGAACCGCGTTGACCCGGATGCCTTCCTCGGCCACCTCGCGCGCGAGCCCGACCGTGAAGGTCTCGATCGCCCCCTTCGAGGCCGCGTAGTCCACGTACTCCCCTGCGGACCCGAGGCGCGCCGCCGCTGATGAGACATTCACGATGGCCCCGCCCGCGCCGCCACGTTTGGTCGACATTCGCCGCACCGCTTCGCGCGCGCACGCGAACGCCCCGAACACGTTGGTCGCGAATACCCGTTGGAGCCTGGCTGTGTCGATCGCTTCCAACCGTGACTGAAGCTCGACAACTCCAGCGTTGTTGACCAACCCCGACAGCAGGCCGAGCCGCCAATCACACGCCTCGAACATTCTGGCCACGTCTTCGTCCAGGGAGATGTCGGCCTGGACGGCGATCGCCAGCCCTCCGCCCGCCTCTATCTCCGCCACGACGCGCTTCGCGTCGTCCTCGCGACGTTTGTAGTTCACGCACACGGCGTAGCCGCGTTGCGCGGCCAGGCGCGCGGTCGCCGCGCCTATACCTCGTCCCCCGCCGGTGACCAGAACGACCTTCTGCATGGCTAGGAGCGCTCGGCAGCGCCGCCCCCGGGAGCATCACCGAGGCCGTCGTGATCCGTCGACAAGCTGAGCGTCCGCCAGCGCGCGTCCTCCTCGGCGCGCGCGGCGAGGGCGGCAGCGGCGACGGACACGGCGTCGCTGCCAAGCAACAGGTGCACCGGCGGCTGCTCCTCGTCGGCCAAGCGCAAGAATCGCGCGCGCCACCCTGGCCGGGTCGCTGCGCCCACCCTCGGGGCGGCCGAAGGTGCCGCGGATGACGGCGCCGACCGTCGGTTCGTAGTCCGGCGCGAGGGGCTCGGCGAGCATCGAGAGGCCGAACATGTCGGTGCGCATTCCGCCGGGCTCGACGCAGGTGACGCGAATGCCGAGCGGCGCGACCTCGCGCGCCAGCACCTCGCTGAACCCGCCCACCGCCCACTTCGCCGCCTGATAACCGCCGAGGCCGGGCGTGCCGCGCCGCCCACCGATGGACGAAATCTGGATGAGGTGCCCGCCGCGCTGGGCGTGCATCACGGGCAAGGCGGCGCGCGTGACGTTGTAGACGCCAAACAAGTTGATCTCGATCTGCCGGCGGAATTCGTCCTCGGGCAGGTCCTCGACGGAGTTGGCCTTGATGTAGCCGGCGTTGTTGACGACGACGTCGAGGCGGCCAAACGAAGAAGTGGCGGCGGCGACCGCGGCGCGGGCCGCCGCCGCGTCGACGACGTCCAGCGCGACGGTGCGCAGGCGCTCGCTCGGCGTTAGAAAGCCAAGCTGGTGCGGATCGCGCGCCGTGGCGACCAGGCGGTGCCCGGCGGCCAGCACGGCCTGCGCGAGCTCACGGCCGAGGCCGCGCGAGCACCCCGTGACGAGCCAGACTTTGGACATGGGAACCCTCCTCGGGGAACTCTAGCAGCGAGTCCATGCAGTGATGGATCAGCGGGGCTTCGTTCCACTTGGACGAGTGTCAACGATGTCCCCGGACTCGAAGCGGGACATGCACCTCGGGCGCGGGGTGAGCAGCGCTCATCACGGCCTCGGCAGGCTATCGATCTCGCGTTCAGCGGCGGCGCGCAAGCGCCGTCCGCTGCAACGCGTGGTTAGCCGGCACGCAACTCGGCGCAGATCCGTCGCATCGCCACGTCAGTATCATCGAGCCACCGAATGCATTCCTCCGGATTCACATGGATGCCGGCCCCGGCCAACTTCAGAAACTCTGGAGGCACCCACGAGACCAGGTAGGGCCTCGCGCGATCACGAGTCTCATCCTCGACCATCGCGACCCACGTATCCCACGGCGGCGCGTTGTGAACATCGAAGAACCCATCCGATTCGGCTTCAGCGGCGCCATCAGCCAGATCATCGTCCGGAAAGTAGACCAGCAGTCGGCCACCGGAAAGCGAAGGTGCCTCTGCTGACGAGCGTCGGATCCGGTGAGGGCTGTTCACCACAGTAGCAACGGCAGAGAAGTAGGAACTTTCGAGCGTCCGCGGTCTCGTCTCCTCGCGTCGTAGGCAGCCGCTGGGACTCTTGGGTACGACGAACTTCCTGCCACCCTCCACCACGGCGAAGACAGAGTCCCATAGCTTCTCTCGCGACTTGTCGATCGCGGGAACGGATCGAACGACACGTGTCGTGTTCGAGAGTCCAAACATTCAGTCCAGTCCCGCTAACGTTTTGGTGTTCAGCGGCAGGCAGCCGCCCGAGCGAAGAGAGGAAGGCCAATCGGCCGCTGCAACGCCATGTTGGACAGCGATGACCGGCCTGCATCAACTGGGGCCTCCTCCGACGGTCAATCCTTGAACACGAACGGAAACTTCGCGACCGGGGTCTTTCCGGAAGACTTCGGGAACGTCCAGTGCGCGATCTCACCGACGAGGCAGCTCTCGACCTCGATGCTGTTCATCGTGGTGTCTACCACTTTTGCCCCGGAAACGCGTCCGTCAGGTTCGACGTTCCACGCAAGCACCACGGCCCCGTTGAGCGTCGGGTACTTGGCGCGAGCGCGCTCGTAACATGCCTTGACGTTCATCATATGTGCTTTCACCACCCCGTATACTTCGGCCTTTGAAAGGGCACCTGCCTTGCCCTGATCGGGGCTGGTCGAGAAACTTGGGCCGGCGGCCAGCGACAAGACAATAGGAGCGAGTGCCAAGGGCAGCATGTTGGTCTGTCCAACGATCGTGCCGTTAAGCGGCGGGGCGCGCAAGCGCCCCGTCCGCCTTCAACGGCTAGTTAGGCGGTGTTGCGCGCACACCCGGGGTTCCGCCTGCCGCCTCGCCACCCGGAGAGGCGAAGGCGTGACCAGGAAACGTCTCTAAATGGAGGACGACCTGTCGCTCATACTTGGGCCTAGCGTGCCACCCTCCGCGATCGCATGACCTCAGGACCTCCTTCACCAGGTCAGGTCGCGTCTTGAAGTCGAATTCTTCGGAAACGGAAACATTAGAGAGACCGCTCCCGATATCGGTCTCGAACTCGAGTTCTTTGGCTGAGCGAATCTCCGAGTACACCGAGCTATCCTTTTCGACCGCGATCCACCATTTGTCCGGACTCCCAAACCACTTCGCGCAGACGTCGCGTTCTGAATCGTCGTGATGCGGAGATCCGGCGGGCTCTAGGAAGATTGGCGATGTAAGAGGTTCAGTCGCGAGGCTGTAGCCGTAGATCACCGCCGAGCACGTCAGCACGAGCCCCGCCGACAAGACGATGACGGTCTTGCGCTTTCGCATCGACATGGTGGTTCAGCCGCCTAACTTTGTATTAACCCGCAGTGTCTCGCTGCCTAAACTTTCCGGCAAGCAACTAGGTGAGAGCTTCTGGGGCGAGCGCCAACAGCGGATCGTAACGCGGCGGGTGAGCGTTACTTTTGCTGTCTAACGTCCGAAGAGGATCCGTGACGGCGCCAACGCCGCCGCCCGCGAACACGTCCCGATGGTCGCTTACGCGCGTAGCGTTTCCAAAGACGATTCGGTCGCCACGTCGTGAAGACTCGGCAGCGGCGCGGGGCGTGTGGCGCGGAATCGGGAGAAGCGGAGGTCGAGCAGCGCCGGGGCGAGGATGAGCGCGGCGAAGACGCAGGTGAGCTCGCCGATGAGGGCCGACAGGCCGAATGAGCGGATCCCCTGGTTTTCGGAGAAGAGCAGCGAAGCGTAGCCCACCACCGTGGTGAAAGAGCACAAGGCCACCGCCGGCCCCGTGGCGGTCAGGATGCGCGCCGCGGAGCCGGTCCCTTCGGCGCGGTGGCGGGCGGCGACGTTGACCGCGTAGTCGATCCCGATGCCGATGGTGATCGGCAGCGCCACGAAGTCGAGGAAGTTGATCCGGATCCCGAAGAGCCCGGCGGCCGTGAGGAGAAGAAAGACGCCGACGGCCCCGCAGCCGATGGTCACCGCCGCCTGGCGGGTCAATCCCAGGATCGCCAGCACCACCAGCACCGCGCCCACCGCCGCCACGATCGTTGCCCGCGGGCCGTCGTGATCGACCGAGCGGACGATGTCGTGCTGGACGAAGGCGTTCCCGCCGACGACCAGGTCGGAGCCCAGCCCAAGCGCCCGGAAGGTGGAGACGAAGCGCTCGAGATCGTCGCTGCGCCACAGATCGAAGCCCGCCCCGGTCTTGGCCACCAGCAGCCGGCCGCGCGTGCCGTCCTGCTCGGTGAAGGGCCAGCCGAGCGCCACCGGGACGTCGGCGTCGGCGATGCGCGCGATCTTCGCCGGGGGATCGAGCTCGCGAGCGATCTGCTGATCGGCGTCGCTCATCGAGGCCAGCGTCGCCGTGGTGAGCAGCCGATGAATGTCAGCCAGCACCGCCAGCTTGTCGTCCTGATCGGGCGGGACCAGGTCGTCGAGCGTGGTCACGTGCGAGAAGAGACGTTGCTTGTCGGGCTTGCCGGCGTCGGCGGCGCGCAGCCGCTCGGCCACCTCGCGCGCCCGCTCGCGGGTCGGCAGCGCGATCACCGTGCCGCCGGAGATCCCGCGACCGAAGGCGCGATCGATCTCGTCGTTCCAGCGCAGCGTCTCGCGCATCGTCGCGCCGCTCGAGCGGAGGTTCTTGAAGTCCCCCTCGAACGGCCGGCTCGCCAGGTAGCGCGCGGCGCCGGCGGCGGAGCCGACCAGCACCAGCGCCGTCATCCCGACGACGATGGGCCGCCGGCCCGGAACCGCCGCCGCCAAGTAACGCCCCAACCGCGCCGGCGACCGCCCGTTGCCGAGCCCGTGCCGCGACAGGACCGCCAGCGCGGCCGGAAGAATCAGAAACGTCGCCGCCCAGCAGCAGAGGATCCCCACGCCGCCAATCACGCCGAAGTGGCGGAAGCCGCGGAACTGCGTGCAGAGGAGCGAGGCGTAGGAGACCGACGCCGTCAGCGCGGCCGCCAGGGTCCCGCCGAAGCTCCCCTGGACGGCGGCACCCAGCGCGGCCGTCGGATCGCCAGCTCCGTCGCCCTGACGCTTGCGCTCTTCGAAGTACCGCGCCAGCAGGATGATGCCGAAGTTGATCCCGTTGCCGACGACGATCGGCGCCAGGAACGCCGTCGCCAGGTTGAGGTGGCCGATGCTGAGGAACGCGAAGGCGAAGGTCACCAGCGCGCCGACGGTCAGCACGCCCAAGAGCGCGACCACCGGGGCCGCCGCGCCGAAGAACAGCAGCAGCCCCAGCGCCACGATCGCGGTGGTGAAGATGGTCGCGCGCACCATCCCGCCCAGCAGCGCCTGGTGCTCCTGCGCGGCGTTGGCCACGTCACCGGTGATCCCGATCCGGACCGCCGGGCCCCCGACCAGGCGCGCCTCGGCGACGGCGCGCTCGGCCGCCTCGAAGGCCGCGATGTTGCGGGAGACCTCGTCGGCCGGGAAGCGGGTCCGCGCCACCACCAGCTGGAGGCGGCCGTCCTTCGAGAGGATCGGCGCCGGGTCTTCGGCCCCCGCCTTGGCCGCGTCCATCTGCTGCTTGAGCGCCCGCAGACGATCGCCGATCGGCCGCGCGCCCGACTTCGCCTGGTCGCCCGCGTCGTCGTCGAGCGAGACGTAGAGCGGGTTGAGACGCGCCTTTCGCGCCGCCAGCTCGTCGCGCACGCCGGTGAGCTCGTCGGTCGGCGCCAGCAGGTAGCGGTGCGCCCAGGCGTACCGGTCCCGCGTGCCGCTGTCGTAGTCGACGCCGAGGAGCATGCTGGACGGCAGCGCCCGCAGGCGCTCGCGCACCAGCTCGGCCGCGGCCAGGCGCCGGCCGGCGTCGTCCGACTCGACCGCGACGATGATCGTCCCGAACACCTGCGCCCGGGACTCGAGCGCGTGGAGGTCGCGGACCGATGGCGTCGCCGGTGGCAGCAGGTACGACAGGTCGCCAAACAGCGGCAATTTGGCGGCGATCGGCGCCGCGACGGCCCCCACGATCGTCGCCGTGGCCAGGATCGCCCAGCGCCGGCGGGTGGTCCACCGCGCCCAGCGCAGCCCCAGCGCGACCTTCGGGCTCCGCGCTCCCTGCGCCTCAAACCGCATGGGGGATCCGCACGCGGGCCAGGCCCGAGAGGTTGTTGGCGATCGCCAGGATCGTGAGCGCCACGACGAACAGCGACGGGGCGAACGTGACCAGCGAGGGAAGCAGATTCATCAAGAAGCGACGCATGCGATGCCCCATTGCAGCCGACGTGCCACGGCTGAGCGGGGGGCAATTCCCGCGCACCACGGGGGCGCCCGAGGTGTCCGAGGCGTCCGAAGTTGGACCGATCTGGGGGGCCACTGTGGAAATACGAACGCGAACCGTGCATAAGCTGCACAAAACCTCCTCAGCCGGCGGCAAACTGACGCGCCCCATTCAAGTAATCGCCCCGCCCCTCCGATTTCATTCAACAGGGGGACACATGTTGAACGGCCTGGTAAGCGCACTCTTTGTCGTGGCAGGTGGGGCCTGCGCCGTGGCCGGCTACATGGTCGGCTCCTGGCACCAGCGCCGGGCCATGGATGCCGATCTGGTCGGCGAGCTGTTCGGCGACCGCGGCTTCGAGCTCGGCGACGAGCCCCTGCGCCGCCGCGACCAACGCCTGAATTAGGGCGCCTCCGGGCGCTGCCTCCTCGGGCCACGTTGTCGTCCGCTGCGCTCACCGTCACCTTAAGGCGACGCCCTCCTAGCGGCGGAATCGCCGAAAAGTAGCCGCTTCCCGGTTGTCCGCCGGGGTCTGGTGCCTACCATGGTGGCACCATGGGAAAAATCGGCGTCATCGCCGGCCTCGGACTGCTGGCGCTCCTCGGGCTGTCGTGCGTGGGCGGCTACAACAAGCTGGTCGGCCTCGATCAGGCGGTCGACGCGCAGTGGGCCCAGGTCGAGAACGCCTATCAGCGACGCGCCGACCTGGTCCCGAACCTCGTCGAGACGGTGAAGGGCGCCGCCAAGTTCGAGAAGGACACGTTCACGGCGGTGACGCAGGCCCGGGCGCAGGTCGGCCAGGTCTCCGCGCAGGCCACCCAGAAGATCGCGAACGACCCGGAGGCGCTGAAACGGTTTCAGCAGGCGCAGGACGGCTTGTCGTCGGCGCTTTCCCGGTTGCTGGTGGTCTCCGAGAAGTATCCCGACCTCAAGGCGACCCAGGGCTTCCGAGATCTTCAGGTGCAGCTGGAAGGGACTGAGAACCGGATCGCGGTCGAGCGCATGCGGTTCAACGAGGCGGCGCAGGCCTACAACACGGCCCGCAACCGGTTTCCGACGGTGCTGATCGCCAGCATGTTCGGCGGCAAGTTCCCGCAGAAGGCCTACTTCCAGGCGCAGGCCGGCGCGGCGACGGCGCCGCACGTTCAGTTCTGAGGCGTTCCATGCGCGGGTCCGCCAGCGGTCGCTTCGTCCGGTGGGCCGCGCCGGCCGTCGCGCTGACCGCGCTTCTCACCTGCGCCGCCGCGCGCGCCGAGACGCCGATCCCGGCAGCTCCCACCGAGTGGGTGACCGATCGGGCGGCTTTTCTCTCCCCCGCGGCGGTCTCGGAGCTCGACGATCGTCTGGCCGGTTTCGCCCAGGAGAGCGGGCACCAGATCGTCGTCTACATCGATCACACGACCGGCGGCGTCCCGATCGAGGACTGGGCCGTCAAGGCGTTCGAGCGCTGGAAGGTCGGCCGAAAGGGGATCGACGACGGCCTCGTGCTCTTTATTTTCAAGGATGACCACCGCCTGCGGATGGAGGTGGGCTACGGCCTCGAGGATCGCGTCCCCGATCTCCTCGCTTCCCGGATCATCAACGACGACATGGTCCCCCGGATCCGCGCCGGCGACGCCGACGGCGCCGTTCGGACCGGCGTCGACCGGTTGATCCAGACGATCGGCGGAGCGGGCGGCGCGCAGCCGGCGGCCCACAAGACGCCGGCCTGGGTCTCGGTGGCGGTCATCATCCTGGTCCTGATGGCGGGCGGATTCATCTTCACGCACCCGGCGCTGGCGGCGCTGATCCTGGCGAGCTCCGGGAGGCGCGGCGGCGGCTGGGGAGGCGGCGGGTTCTCGGGCGGCGGTGGCGGATTCTCCGGCGGCGGTGGTGGGTTCTCGGGCGGCGGCGGCAGCTCCGGCGGCGGGGGCGCCTCCGGGTCGTGGTGACGGAGGCGCGGCCACGGGTCGTCCAGGGCATCGACCTCGACCGCATCGAGGCGGCGATCCGGGGGGCCGAGCGGCGCACGTCGGGCCAGGTCCGGGTCGCCGTGGCTCGGTTCTATTTCTGGGGGAACGTGCGCCGCGCGGCCGACGCGGCGTTCGTGCGCCTTCGCATGAACCAGACCCGCCGGCACAATGCCGTGCTGCTGTTCGTCGCGCCGCGGCTCCGCCGGTTCGCGGTGATCGGCGACGCCGGGATCCACGAGCGTGTCAGCGACGCCTTCTGGGGCCAGATCTCGGATGCCCTCCAGGCCGACTTCCGCGGCGGCGATCTGACCGCCGGGCTCCTGCACGCCATCGACACCATCGGCGAAAGGCTCGCCGCGCATTTTCCGCCCGATCCGGCCGGCGACAACGAGCTCCCCGATCGGGTCGAGGTCGAGCGCTAGCTCGAAGCCATTCTTGTCGACGACTTCATTCACCGGCCCCCCGGCTGCCGAGGACCTGCAGAGCGACCCGGCCTTTCAGCTGCAGCTCCGGCTACAGATCGATCGCGAGACCGACCTGCTCGGGCAGCGCACCGCCTGGGTGATGGCCTCGCAGGCTTTTCTTTTCTCCGCCTACGCCATCGCCGTGAACGCGCACGCCGACCCGACGGCGCCCAGGGGCGGCACGCGGCCGCAGCTGCTGGTGAACGTCATTCCCTGGCTCAGCTTGCTGTCGCTGCTCCTGCTGGTGGTCACGATCGTGGGCGGGCTCATTGCCCTGGTCCGCCTCCGGAGCCTGTTTCTCTCGTGCGCCGAGCCAAAGATACGCGCGCTCGACCCGGGGCCGTTCGCGCGCGTCGCGGGGCTGGCCGCGCCGCTCTTCGTGCCGATGATCTTCTTGATCGCCTGGGTCGTCCTGCTGGCCCACGACTGAGGGCAGCCTGACCGTGACCGGCTGCGCGCTACGCCAGGCGCGCCGTCTTGAGCGCGGTCAGGATCACCCGCGTCGCGGGCGACTGGTTCAGCGTGTAGAAGTGGATCCCGGGCGCGCCGCCGTGGAGCAGCTCGACCGCCTGGGCGGTCGTCTGCGCGATGCCGAGCGAGAGGGTCGCCGCCTCGTCGTTGCGGCAGCGTTCGAGCTCCGCCTGCAGCGCCGTCGGGAGGCTGGCGCCCGACAGCTTCGTCATCCGTTCGATCCCCGCCAGCGTCCGGATCGGCATCAGGCCGGGGACGATCGGCACCTTGATGCCCGCGGCGCGCGCGCGGGCCACGAAGTCGAAGTAGAACCGGTTGTCGAAGAAGAGCTGGGTCACCACGAAGTCGAGCCCGGCGTCGACCTTGGCCCGGAGGTGGCGGATGTCTTGATCGATGTCGCGGCACTCGAGGTGCCCCTCGGGGTTGCCGGCGCCGCCGAGACAGAGCTTCGTGCCATAGCGCTTGCGGATGAAGGCGACCAGATCGGCGGCGAAGCCGAAGCCGCCGGCGGTCCGCTCGAACTTGGCCTGCCCGGCGGGCGGATCGCCCCGCAACGCCATCACGTTCTCGATGCCGGCCTCGACCAGCGTGTCGAGCACGCCGGCGATCTCCTGTTCGGTGGCGCCGACGCAGGTGAGGTGAGCCATCGCGCAGAGGCGCGCCTCGCGCTCGATCCACTGCACCAGCTCCAGCGTCTTGGCGCGCGTCGAGCCGCCCGCACCGTACGTGACTGAAACGAAGGCCGGCGACAGCTCGGCCAGGTCGCGGATGGTCCGCTCCAGCGTCAGCTGGCCGGCGTCGGTCTTGGGCGGGAAGAGCTCGAACGAGAAGAGCTTGCGGCCGGGGTCGGCGAAGAGTTTGGAGATCTTCATAGGGCGCCGTCTTGTTCCAGTCGTTCGGCGACGAAGTCGGCGTCGAGCGTGATCGTCTCGCCCTTGCGCTCGGGGGCGTCGAACATGATGTCGTGGCAGATCCCCTCCACGATCGTCCGCAGGCTGCGGGCCCCCGTGTGGCGCTGGATGCAGTGCTGGGCGATCGAGGCGCAGGGCGCCGTCGGTGAACTGCAGGTCGACGCCGTCGATCTTCAGCAGCGCCTGGTACTCGCGCACCACGGCGTCGGGCGGCCCGGTCATCACCAGGAAGAGATCGTCCTCGGAGAGCGGGTCGAGCTCGACGCGCACCGGGATGCGTCCCAGGAACTCCGCCATGAGGCCGTAGTCGACCAGCTCCTTCTCCGTCACCCGGCGGCTCTTCGGCGCCGCCGCGCCGGCGGCGCCACCGGCGCCGAAGCCCACCGGCTTGCTCAGATCGGTGAGCCGGAGGTCCGAGAACGTCCCCGCCGCGATGAACAGGACGTCCTGGGTGTCGAGCACCACGAAGTCGTGCTTGTTCCAGTGCTGGGTCACGTTGAGCGGCGCGAAGATCTCGCGCCCCTCGAGCACCTTCAGCAGCGCCTGCTGGACCCCCTCGCCGCCGATGTCGCGCGTGCCGGCGCCGGTGCGCGCGCCCTGGCTGCGGCGGGCGATCTTGTCGATCTCGTCGATGAAGACGATCCCGCGCTGCGCCAGCTCCACGTCCTGGTCGGCCTTGTGCAGGAGCTCCCCCACCATCACCTCGACGTCCTTCCCGTAGTAACCGGCCTCGGTGTACTCGGTGGCGTCGGCGACTGTAAACGGCACGTCGAGACACTGCGCCAGCGTCCGCGCGAGGTGGGTCTTGCCCGAGCCCGTCGGCCCCAGCAGAAGGACGTTCGACTTCTTGATCAGGCGCTTGCCGGCCGGCGTCGGCTGGGCGCAGCGCTTCAAGTGGTTGTAGGCGGCGATGGCGATGGTGCGCTTGGCGCGCTCCTGCCCGACCACGTAGCGATCCAGATAGGTGAAGATCTGGCGCGGGGTCAAAAGCCGCTGTTGGCGCTCGGGTCGGGGATTGGCCTTCATGGAACCGGCTCCGCAGTATCACACCGGCGATGGCACCTCGCCAGGGCGGGCGTCGTCCGTCACGGACGCTGCGCGCCACTTTGCGAGGTTCCTGACCGGCCTTTTATCTCTAGCGCGGTTGCCCGCATGTGCGCTAGAAAACTACTTATGAGCTTCACGACCAAGGCCGTCATCGAAAGCGTTCTCGCCCGCGAAATCCTCGACTCCCGCGGCAACCCCACGATCGAAGTGGACGTCATGCTGGATTCGGGCGCGGTCGGCACCGCGGCCGTCCCCTCGGGCGCTTCGACCGGCGAGCACGAGGCCTTGGAGCTGCGCGACGGCGACAAGAAGCGCTACCTCGGCAAGGGCGTGCTGAAGGCGGTCGAGAACGTCGACAAGATCCTGGGCCCGGTGGTGATTGGCCTCGACGCCTTCGACCAGGCCGGCCTCAATCACGCCATGATGGAGGCCGACGGCACCCCCAACAAGGGGAAGGCCGGCGCCAACGCCATCCTCGGCGTCTCGATGGCGGCGGCGCGCGCGGCGGCCGCGGAGCTGGACGTGCCGCTCTACAAGTACCTCGGTGGGCCGGGCGCGCGCGTCCTGCCCGTCCCCTTGATGAACATCATCAACGGCGGCGCCCACGCCGACAACTCGCTCGACTTCCAGGAGTTCATGATCGTCCCCAAGGGGCTGCCGCGCTTCTCCGAGGCGCTGCGCGCCGGGGCCGAGGTGTTCCACACGCTGAAGAAGATCCTGCACGACAAGAAGGCGTCGACCGGCGTCGGCGACGAGGGGGGCTTCGCGCCCGACCTGCCGGGCGCCGAGGCCGCCTGCGCGACGATCATCGAAGCGATCGAGAAGGCCGGCTACAAGCCCGGCAAGGACGTGGCGCTGGCGCTCGACGTCGCCTCGAGCGAGCTGTGGGACAAGAGCAGCAAGACCTACAAGCTGGAGGGGGAGAAGAAGGAGCTCGACGGCAAGGGGATGGTCGAGTTCTACAAGAAGCTCTCCGAGCAGTTCCCGATCGTCTCGATCGAGGACGGCATGGCCGAGGACGACTGGGACGGCTGGGTGGCGCTGACGCAGGCGCTCGGCAAGCGGGTGCAGCTGGTGGGCGACAATCTCTTCGTCACCAACACCGAGCGGATCAAGATGGGGATCGCCAAGGGCGCCGCCAACAGCGTGCTCGTGAAGGTGAACCAGATCGGGACGCTGACCGAGACGCTGGAGTCGGTCGAGATGGCCCACCGCAACGGCTGGACCACCATCATCTCGCACCGCTCGGGCGAGACCGAGGACACCTTCATCGCCGACCTGGCGGTCGCCGTCCGCTCCGGTCAGATCAAGACCGGCTCGCTGGCCCGCTCGGAGCGCGTCTCCAAGTACAACCGCCTGCTCCGCATCGAAGAGGAGCTGGGCGGCTCGGCGATCTGGGGCGGCTCCCTCGGCAAGCTCTAGCGTCCCGTCCCCGCGGACCGGCGTCTTCTGGAGAATGTGAAGTTCCGAGGGGGGCAGCACCATTTCCCTGTCGTGACCATGCGCGCGAGCCCAGGACGGTGGGCGCTTCTCTTCGTGCTCGCTGGATGCGCGACCGCGCCGGCGAGAGCGCCCGCCGATCGCTATTCCCCCGCCGAGATGAAGAACGGTCCGTCGATGTACGAGACCGGGCGCTTCGCGGTGGTCCAGCCGTCGAGCGGTGACCTTCGGATCGCCGAGGGGCCGATCGACCGGCCGCCCGTGCCACGGGCTGCGAGAGCGCGCGCGTCCGGGAAACGCAAGGCGCGGACGCACGCGCAGCGGACGCCGTAGCTGCCGTCCGCGCTGACGCCGCCAGCTACTTCGGGCGGCGCACGCCGTACTTGACGATGGCGTAGACGGCGCGGACGCCGTCCTTCCAGCCGATCTTCTTCCCCTCTTCGTAGGTGCGCCCGCGGTAGCTGACGGGGACCTCGTAGATGCGCAGCCGCATCTTGGCGACCTTGGCGGTGAGCTCGGGCTCGACGCCGAAGCGGTTCTCCTCGATGACCAGCGCCCGCGCGACCTCGGCGCGGAACGCCTTGTAGCAGATCTCGATGTCGGTGAGGTTCAGATCGTTGAACATGTTCGACAGCAGCGTCAGGCCGCGGTTGACGACCATGTGCCAGAAGTAGAGCACCCGGTGCGAGCCGCCGATGAAGCGCGAGCCGAACACCACGTCGGCGTTGCCGTCGAGGATCGGCTGGATGAGCCCGGGGATGTCGCGCGGGTCGTACTCCAGATCGGCGTCCTGGACGATGACGATGTCGCCGGTGGCCGCGGCGAACCCGGTCCGCAGCGCCGCCCCCTTGCCCATGTTCTGCGGCTGCAGGAGGACGCGCACCTCGTTCGCGGCGCGCTGAGCAGCGGGGTTCGGCAGCCAGCGCGCGAGCCCCTGGTCGCGCAGCTCGCCGAGCAGCTCGCGGCTGCCGTCGGTCGAGCCGTCATCGACCAGGACCAGCTCCTTGTCGAAGTCGACCGCCACGACGCGCTGGACGATCTCTCGCAGCGTCGCGACCTCGTTGTAGACCGGAATGACCAGCGAGAGCTTCACGGTTTGGGCCACTATCACGCGCCCGGATAGATGGTCAATGGTAGCGGCGCCGTCCCCAGGCCGAGACTGAGCACGATCTTGCGCTCGCTGCGGCGAAAACCGCGGGCAACGTAGAACGATTCGGCGTTCCCGGAGGCGTCGGTCAGCAGATAGACGCCGTTGACGTCGTCGTTCTTCTGCAGATCCGACAAGAGTTGCGCGAGCAAGCGCGTGCCGATCCCGGCGTGCTGCCGGCGGGGCACGACGCACATCTCCTGGATGAGGAAGAGGCTTCCCTGCAACCAGCCCTCGAGCTGGCCGATCGCCATCGCGACCACGCGTTCCCCCTCGATCGCCAGGACGCCTCTGAAGGTCGGAGCCGAGGCGAAGAGCCCAATTCGGCGGGCGGCGGCAGCCAGCGTCCACGACTCGTTCCAGGGCGGAGCCGAAAAGCACTCGACGAAAACCGACGCCGCAGCTTCGACGTCAGCGGCCCCTATGTCTCGGAAGCTGAGACTGTCCGCCGGACCCACGCCTACCCGCCGAGGACGTTGCGGGCGATCACCATGCGCTGGATCTGGCTGGTCCCTTCGTAGATCTGGAGCAGCTTCGCGTCGCGCATCAGCTTCTCGACGGGGTAGTCCTTGGTGTAGCCGTAGCCGCCGAAGATCTGAACCGCGTCGGTGGAGGCGTTCATCGCGGCGTCGGCGCCGTAGGCCTTGGCGTAACTCGACACGATGCTGTCGGGCTTGCCGGCGTCGATCCCGGCGGCGGCCTTGTGACAGAGGAGGCGCGTCGCCTCGTAGGCGATCGCCATCTCCGCCAGCATGAACTGCACCGCCTGATGCTGGGCGATCGGCACGCCGAAGGTCTTCCGCTCGAGCGCGTACTTCTTCGACTCGTCGAGCGCGCGCCGGATGATCCCCGCCGCGCCGGCCGCGATCCAGGGGCGCGTGCGATCGAACGAGCGCATCGCCACCTTGAACCCCTCCCCCTCCCCGCCCACGATCGCGTCCTTGCCGACCTTCACGTCCTCGAAGATCACGTCGGTGGTGTTGGAGCAGCGCTGCCCCATCTTGTTCTCTTTCTTGCCGACCGAAACGCCCGGCGTGTCACGGTCGACCACGAAGCAGGTGATCCCCTTGTGGCGCGTGGTGCCTTCCTCTCGGGCGAAGACCGAATAGAAGCTGGCCACGCCGCCGTTGGTGATCCAGCGCTTCTGCCCGGTGATGACGTAGTCGTCGCCGACCTTCTTGAAGCGCGTCTTCATGCCGGCCACGTCCGAGCCCGCGTCGGGCTCCGAACAGCAATAGGCGGCGAAGATCGGCTCGGCCAGGAGGCGCCCGAAGTACTCCTTCTTCTGCGCGTCGGTGCCGGCGATGATGAGCGGCATCGTCCCCAGCATGTTGGCGGCCATCGTGGTGTTGACGCCGGTGCAGCCGTAGGAGATCTCCTCCAGCACGAGGCAGTGCGCCAGGCAGGAGAGGCCGAGGCCGCCGTAGGCCTCGGGGAGCTCGCAGTTCATGAGCCCCGTCTCCCACCCCTTCTTGCAGATCTCGAGCGGGAACGTCCCGTGCTCGTCCAGCGCGCTGGCGACCGGGATGATCTCCTTGCGCGCGAAGTCGCGCGCCGTTTCGCTGAGCTGCTTTTCCTCGTCGGAGAGCTCGAAATTGGGCATGGCGGAAGGATATCGCTATTTGGGCGATTCCGCTGCCGACGGCGCGGAAGCCGACGCCTGACGCCGCGCCTTGCGCTCTTCGCGCTCGGCGGCCTTGCGCTGCTCGAACGCGATCGCATCGCGCGTCGCCTTCGACCCCAGCAGGAAGCCGATGACGATCCCCAGGATGAAGATGACGGGGATATAGATGAAGTGGGACGAGGGCGGTACCCCGATGCAGAGCGCCTGGATCACGGGCGGGGGCCTCCACGGTCGGCCTGCTCGACGATTTTGGCGCGCAGCTCGGCCAGATCCTTTCGCACGCCTCCGAGACCGCGCGCGAGCCACACGACGTAGGCCAGGAGCGCGATCCAGATGAAGCCGTAGGCGGCGGCGACGAAGGGGGTCGCCGGAAGCTCCTCGCGCAGCGGCCCGGTCACCTTCTGGAACTCCTGCGCGACGGCCAGCGCCGGCACCAGAGCCAACAAGGCCAGCACGCCGACCGTCAGCAGCCAGCCGCGCTTCGAGCGATTCCTGTTTTTCATCAGCCAGTCTCCAGCATGTCTTCGACGTCGAGGCGCAGCGACACCAGCTCGGCGCGCGCCCGCTCCAGCCGCAGCCGCACGATGAACAGCACCGCCCAGACCAGCAGGATGAGGGCGAAGGCGCTCCAGAAGGCCGGTCGCATGCGCGGGTCCAGCGAGGGAACGACCGTCGTCTGCGGATGCACCGTCCGCCAGATGTCGACGCTCTTGTAGACCAGCGGGACGTCGATCGCCGCGAACAGCGCCAGCGCCGCCGAGAGCTTGCGTCCGGCCGGCCCGCCGTAGCGGCGCGCCAGCAGGTAAGCGATCATGATCAGCTCCAACAAGAGGGCGCTGGTCAGCCGCGCGTCCCACTGCCACCAGACGCCCCAGGCCTTGCGCCCCCAGAGCGGCCCGGTCACCAGCGTGCAGAGACCGAACAGCACCGCCAGCTCACCGGCCGAGGCCGCCACCCGGTCGCCCGCCTCCGACCCCTTGAACAGATAGGCGATGCTTCCGCCCGCGCAGACGAACGTGGAGAGGAACAGCATCGTCGCGCACGGGACATGGAAGTAAAAAATCTTCTGGACGAATCCCATCACCGGCTCGAGCGGCGCGCCCAAAATCAGCGCCGGGACGATCAAGAACCCGACGGCGGCGGCCGTCGCTGCGGCGACGAACCCGACCCCCAAGGATCGCATCGGCCGATACTACCCCGAAAGCGGGCCGCGCGGGCGCCGTCGGGTACCGGAGTCCCCGAGGTTCTCATCCTTTGATCTCTGAGGCGCCTTCATTCGGCTGGATCTCAGACCGCCTCTGTTTGACTTCCGAATCCCCGCGCCGAAAATCCGCCGTATGGCGTCTCCCGGGGGGTGGTCGGAAAGTGACTGGTACGCAGAAGGCGACAGCCAGTTGCACTTTTTCCCGTTCCCCAAGCAGCTTCTCTGGACCATCGGACGGAAGATAGTCTGCCAGACCGAGGCTTGGGGCGGCGTTAATCCAAGGCCTGGCGTGCACTATCCGCGGATGAAACCTCGACCTACGACGCCGGGAGCCTATGTCGTCTCAGGGGCTGGTCCATACCACACGCCTCGATGGCCCTTGTCCAGGATCGCCTGGGGCACGCCGATCCGTCTCGATTTGACCGGTAAGCATTTGCTCTACCAAACGGGACTCCTCGCCAATGGCTGGCGACGAGTCGACCATCTCATACCGGAGGTCACCACCGCAGAGCTCCTCGACGATTTCCACCGTCGATATGGTCCCGATCGAACGTACGATCGTGACGGAGACGGAGTACCCGACGTCTGGGTGTTCAATGACTTTGGACCTGTTGCGATCAACTATTTCCGGGACCCCAACCGCAACCGGAAAGTCGACCGTGGCGAGAAGATCATGGGTGAAATGATCCACACGACTCCCGCCACGGAGGCAGCGACGGATCGACACCTGCCCGCGGTACCGCTGGAATCCAGTCATGGCTGTATTCACATAAGACCGGCGGATCTGCGACGATTCTCGAGGCTTGGCGCGTTCAAGCCCGGCACTCTGATCTTCGTTCATGGGCCCAATGAGGTGGTGCCGGAGCTACTGGCCAAGTGATCGCCACCCAGCAGATCGCCGCAGCGCTCCTCGCGGCCGTCATCGGCCAGACCGCGCCTGGGGTAAGGGTTAACAGCATTTCCTGTTTCGCCGATCAGACGATCGTCGGACTCACCGACAGGCACCGGATCGTCGTTCGCCGCGGGTCGAGCTGGTCGCCAGTCTTGCCCGCGCTGGAAGGGGACTTTTTGTGGCGCAGTCCGGACGACCGGATGTTTGCAGTCAGCGCGGGACCGCTCATGGCCGAAATCCCCCATGCGACGAGGACATCCGCACGTTGGACATTTCCGGATGGCGTTGCTCTTCCGCGGTGCGCGTTTCTGAACCGCGTCGTGGCTGTGACGCCAGAACGCATGTACCGCCTCGAGGCCGCGGGTCAAATGCTCGACATCGGTCCGACGCCCCTCGACGCAGAGGGAACTCGAAGGGTCCAGGCGCCTCATCTCATCGGCGATCAGGAGCACCTCGTCGTTTGCTTCGGGACCTCTGTCCGAGAAGATGACGACCGCGAAGGGGAGTGTCAGGCCTCTTCGCCGAAGAGGTATCACTACCCGGTCGATTTCGGAGATCCGGTGACCGCTTTACAGGCCAGCGCTTTTGCGGCTCCCTTCGTTTGCAGCGGTGTTGTGGTCTCAGTGCGCCGTGGCGCGACCCAGACGCGCGATCTGGTGACCGGCGCGTCGCTCGGGCACATGAACGGCGCTGCCCGTCACGGCTCGGGTTGTCTGGATCCGGGGCGCGTCTTGATCGTCGGGAAGACGGAGATCTGGATCGCGGGCCTGCCCGGGCTTCGCCGCCAATGGCATCGCTCGATCGGCCGACAGATCGAGACCGCTTCAATCTGTGGGAATAGCCTGGCGATCATCACAAACGGGCAATCCCAGCCGACGCTTGTCGAACTTCCAACGACCCGATAGGAGAACGAGCGGGGTCCCACTTCGGGTGTCGATTCGCGAAATAATGCACTCCGCGAGCCAGTTCAGGCCATCCATCCCTTTCGAGGTAAAGTGAGGCCATGCGACGGATCGCCTGGATCTTGATCCTAATGCCTGTCGGATGCGGGTCGGCAACGTTGCGTAGCAACGATGGTGGTGTAGGCGGGGGCGGGGCCGGTGGCGGAGGACAAAGGGGCAGTGCGGGCACCGGCGAGGGAGGTGCTGGGGTCGGTGGAAACCGGTCCGGCGGAAGTGGGGGGCACGGCGTGGACGCAGCGACCGATGTCTCGAACCACATAGACGGTTCGACGATACCGACATGGTGCACCCAGCAATCATCCCCGCCCGGAGTGGCTGCCGCCGACTCCACCTGCGTCGACTTCGACGACGGCCAGCTTCCGAGCGGTGGCGGGTGGACGGTCATGACCGCAAACCAAGGGACGACGGCGCCGACCATGCAGCGCGCTTCGAGCCTACCGTATTCGTTGCAGGCGAGCGTAGCGATCGGTGATGGATCGAAGGCGGCGCTCGTCTGGCACGACGTCGGCGCGCAACCGATCGCTTCCGTCACCATCGCCGCCGACGTCAGCCCTGCGGGGCAAGGGTTGGTCACTCCCTGGACTGGCTCCGTCTCGCTTCTATGTGTCGATCTCGGCTCCGGTCACGCCTGCCTCGCTTACACCCTGGGCGTCGACACCAGCTTCGCAACGGCCTACACCGGCTACTACCTGAGGATGGAGTACGATGGCGGCGGTGTGAGCTTCAACGAGTACCAGATCTACGGCGCCCTGCCGGCAAACATCTGGACGCGCGTCCAGATGCAGATCACCGCATCGAGCGAACTGATTCAGATCACGATTCCGGGCACCACGAATGCGTCCATCACGGGACGGTTCGATCCCGACACTGCCGTCGACGTCACCGTCGGTCCCGAAACCAGCGGCGCCACCTCCGGATGGAGCGGCTATGTCGACAATATCGTTGTCGACGTCATGCGCTCCAACTAGCGGCCCAGTTCGGGCGTCGATTCCGTGAAGTGATACACTCCTCCGGATGCGCGGCTTCGTCGTCGCTGTGATGCTCATCGCGGCCAGCTGCCTCGGCCCCGTCGATCAGCCCCTCACCCAGGAACGGGGCGCTGTCGGCGAGCCGTCGAGCGGGTTCCCCTCGGCCGCCGAACGGCTCGGCCTGATGGCCATCAACCGAGCCCGCTCCGATCCGGAGACGGTGAAGGGGCCCAACTCGATGAGCTATCCGGCGCGACCACCGGTCATCTGGTCCCTGGCGTTGAATCAGTCGTCGCGGTTCCACGCCACTAACCTGGAGCTCGGCGACGTAACGCTGATGCACACATCGCCCTGCACCCTGAACACCGACGTAGCGACCAGCGGCTGCACCGGTGATCCGAGCTGCGCCTGCGCAACGCCCATCCCCTCGAGTTGCGCGATGTGCGCGAAGGTCGACGCGATCAATAGCTGCGGGACGCCGTTCGCGATGAGGATCGGATATTTCACCAACGGGACCACCGTCTCAGCGACGGGCGAGGTCGCCGCCGCCGGCTATAGCGACCCGATTGCCGTTGTCGACGGCTGGATGGACGAGGCGGCCGGCTCCGACGGTCATCGGATGAACCTAACCGATCAGGGGATCACCTCGAACACGATGGGCTACGGGCACGCCACCGGAACAAAGGAGTGCTACTCGCCTTTCGACATTTCCGACTCGGGAAACATCAGCGGTGCGAGCATTCCCAAGATCCCGACGGCCGCCGTCACGCCGACCAGCGGCGCCGAAGGAACTTTCACCTTCTATTCGACGTGGGCTGACCCGTCGCTGGGAGCACCCGCCTCGATCGACGTCGTCGTTGACGGGAACTGCAGCGCCCTGAGCCGGGAGCTCGGCACCGACAAGTTGAACGCTACCTACAAGGGGACGGCGACGCTGGCCGCTGGCTGTCACAACTATTACATCTTGGCGCGCGACGCCTCCGGAACGGCGCTGACCTACCCGACCACCGGCGCGATCACCCTGACGGTCGGCAGCAGCACCTGCAGCTCCGACTACCTGGCGACGGCGCCGACGGCGTCCTGCGCGGGCGCCGTCGGAGGGACGGGCGGCAGTGGGACGAGCACCGGGGGTACGACCGGGACGGGCGGCGCGACGGGCATCGGCGGCGCGGGCGGCCAAACAGGTACCGGCGGTAGCGGCACAGGCGGCAAGACAGGCACCGGCGGCAGCGGCACGACCGGCGCAGGCGGCGCCTCGACCGGCGGCGCGACCGGAGCCGGCACGGGTGGCAGCGGCACGGCCAGCGGTGGATCGACCGGCACTGGTGGTACCCAGGCCAAGGACGCCAACGGCGGGTGCAGCTGCGACGTCGGCGCGAACAGCCTTCCCTCGACGACAGCGGGCCTCCTGCTCTTGTCGGTTCTCTTTCTCCTCCGCCGCGCGCCCGAGCCGCGGTGGGTGCGCAGACGCTAGCGATGTCCGACGACGGCACGCTCTCGGCCTTCCGGGCCGTTCCACGCACGGGGGTCATCTACGTGACCACCGAGGCGGCCAAGCGCGGCTTCAGCCCCAGCGATCCGGCCTGGTCGAACCTGGGGCAGGGACAGCCGGAGACGGGGCCGATCGCTGGCGCGCCTCCGCGGGTCGGTCGCGTCACCATCGACGTCGACGATCAGGAGTACGCGCCGATCCCCGGCATCTGGGAGCTGCGCGAGGCGATCGCCGGCCTCTACAACCGCCTCTACCGGCGCGGGATGCCGTCGCAGTACAGCGCCGAGAACGTCAGCGTCTCGGGCGGCGGGCGCGCGGCGCTCACCCGCGCGGCGGCCAGCCTCGGGCAGGTGAACCTGGGGCATTTTCTCCCCGACTACACCGCCTACGAGGAGCTGCTCGACATCTTCAAGGCCTTCACGGCGATCCCGATCCTGCTCGAGGGGGAGCGCGGGTACGCCTTCACCGTCGAGGATCTGCGGCGCGAGGTGCAGGGGCGCGGCCTCGCGGCGCTGCTGCTGTCGAACCCCTGCAACCCCACCGGCAAGCTGGTGCAGGGGGACGAGCTCGCCGCCTGGGTGGCGCTGGCGCGCGAGCTCGACTGCGCGCTCTTGCTCGACGAGTTCTATTCGCACTACGTCTGGACCGCGCCGGCGGGCCGGCTGCCGATCGAGAGCGCCGCCCGCTACGTCGAGGACGTCAACCGCGATCCGGTGATCCTGTTCGACGGCCTGACCAAGAACTGGCGCTACCCCGGCTGGCGGACCACCTGGACGATCGGCCCGCGCCAGGTCATCGAGGCCGTCGCCAGCGCCGGGTCGTTCCTCGACGGCGGCGGCTCGAAGCCGCTGCAGCGCGCCGCCATCCCGCTGCTCGACGACGCCCACGTCGTCGCCGAGACCGAGGCCATCCACAACGTCTTCGGCGCCAAGCGCGAGCGGATGCTGGCCGGCCTGGCGCGCCTCGGCATCGAGACCGACCGCGCCCCCGACGGGACCTTCTACGTGTGGGGCCGCGTCGACAAGCTGCCGCCGCCGCTCAACGACGGCATGGGCTTCTTCCGCGCGGCGCTCGACCACCAGGTGATCGTCGTCCCCGGCGAGTTCTTCGACGTCAACCCCGGCAAGCGCCGCCACCAGCGCGAATCCCGCTTCCGCCGCCACGTCCGCTTCTCCTTCGGCCCCGCGCAAGCCAACCTCGACGCCGCGCTCGACCGGCTGGGGTCCATGATCGCAACGGCGCGCTGATGCGGATGTCGCTCCTCCTGCTCGCCTTCGCGCTCGCCGCGCAGGGATGCGGGAGCTCGAACTGCTCACCGTGCCGGCCCGGAACGCACCCCTCCGATCCGTCACAGAGCTGCAGCGCGTGCGTCCCCTGCCCCGACGGCGGCGCGACCGACGCTCAAACGAGCGCCACCTCGTGCGGTGTCTAGAAGATCGAGCCGCCGAAGGGGTGGTTGTGCACCAGCGAGCCGTCGCTGATCCGATACACCGCGACGTCGCCGTTGCCCTGTGCCGAGGCCAGGAACTGGCCGTCGGGAGAGATCGCGACGCTCCGCGCAGCCTGGAATCCAGGCGCGGTTCCCGTTGGCACGGTCTGCACCAGCTTGACCGTCCCCTGTACGCTCCAGATCTGGAGCACCGTCTGGGCAACTTCGCTCGTGGCGTCAACTGGACCTGCATCTGCCTGGCCCGCGTCAGCTGGGCCGGCATCCGCCTGGACCGCGTCCCCTGGGCCCCCGTCCGTCAGGACGCCCCCCGGCCCCAAAGGCTCCGTCACCTCCACGGCGCAGAGGCCCGCGGCGACCGAGCACCCAAAGATCACCGTCCCGGGAAGCTCCTCTCCCGGACCGAACGAAGCCCGATTGATCACGCTTCCGTCGTCGGCGGAGACGAGCTCGATCCAGCCGGGGCAGATCGACAGCATCCCCGCGGCGTTCGCGGCGATGCAGGCCTGATCCACGCCGGCAACCGCGATCAACGTGTGCGCGTCAGGCATCGCCGCGAACTCCAACGGCGGCGGCATGGCCGGTGCCGCGTTCAACGACACGGCCCCGCTCCTGGCATCGACCCCCAGGAGGTTAGTCCCAGGATAGCCGTCCATTCGGTAGAGCACGCTCCCGTCGGGCGAGAATGTCGGCCCGTACCCCATGACATCGGTCGACCAGAGCGCCTGCCCGCTGCCAGTGTCGAACATGATGGAGGTCATCAAGGCGCCGTCGGGACCCATGACGAAAACGAGGTCACCCGCCGGCGAGAGCGCGATCGCGTGGGGGTAATCCGCGTAGGGGGAGGTCGACGGTGGGATCGGGAAGGAAGAACGTCGTGTGCCGCTGGGGATGTCGTAGAGCTCGATACGAGAGCCCTGCTGATCGGCGACAGAAATCGCCGCGGTGGTCCCATCCTCCGACAGGCTGAAGTTGTCCGAGCCGAGATTGATCGTTGAATCCGTGGGGGGAACCGGAAAGCTCGACTTCTGGGCCGAGAAATCCCCGGCGAACAATTCGATTGTGTTCCGCGCGACCACCAGCAAGGTCCCGTCGGGCAGGTAGTGAACGCGGAGCGGCATGTCGTCGTCGTGGCTCTTCAAGTTCCCGCAGCCGAACGCCGCTCCCAAGAGAACGGCCAGGCCCGCGCATCGCAAAAGCTTGTTGGTCATGATCTCGTCGACCTCCGCTTGATTGAACCCGCGACCACCGCGGATCCGGAAAGAGGACCCCTCATCGGCGAAACACCGCCCCCAGACTGGCGCTGATCTCCGGTTCGAACTGGAGCTGATCGTCCACGCGCAGGAGCTCACCGCCCGCGCTCCACAGCAGGCGGAGGGCCAGCCAGCGCGCGATCGGCAGATCGATCGCCAGCAACGCCGAGACGGTCGGCGCCCAGCCCGCGCGCGTCGTGTCGCTGGCGATCTGCTCGTGAATGAGCCCCATCCCCGCCGCCGCTCCGAGGGCCACCTCCGACTGCCCGATCGAGAGCCGCCGCAAGGCAAACAGGCTCGCCGTCCAGCGTGCGAGCGAATAGGGGACGCCGGCGATCGCCCCGTCGTGCTCGCCGAAGCTGAGGTGCGGTCCAAGCGTGAGTCGCGGCCACCGGCGGAAGTAACCGACGCCGAGCTCCAGCGTCCCGTTGATGGCGCCCGATCCGAGGCCGGTCACCGCCAGGTCGAGCGCCGCCTCGTTGCGTGGGAACGGCCGCCCCCCCTTGGCGAAGGCCACCTCCGGCGCGACCTCGCGAAGGGTGACCGACTCCAGCCCCAGATCGCCGCGCCCTTCAGGGAGATTGACCTCCGCCAGCCAGGCCCGGCGCTCCTGGCGCATCGCCACCCGGTAGCGCCCGCCTGGCAGGGCCAGCCGGATCCGCCCCTGTGGCTGCGACGTCACCTCGGCCACCACCTCGTCACCGGCGGTGCTGACCAGGTAGGTGCGCCCGTCGCCTGCCGGGAAGGTGAGCGCCTGCCGCCCGTTCCCTGGCCGGGTGAGCGGCAGCTCGCCCGTGCCGGCCAGGCGATACTCGTACGAGGGGTGCTGGGGGCCGAACACGCTCGGCAGCGTGGCGGCCAGCGTGTGGCTGTAGGCGTACTGGTACGTCTCGGCCAGGGTGACCACACCGTCGCCGTTGCGGTCGGCCGCGCCTCGCAGCGCCGACAGCAGGTGATGCGTGAAGTACGAACCCTCGATGTCGCTCGACTCCTGCGCCAGCTCGCCGGCGCTCCCGGCGGCGATGATCGCGGCGCCGCGCACGCCGGTGGGCGCCACCAGATCGAGCGCGTAGCCCGGCGCCGGCTTTCCCCCCTTGGCCTGGACCATCGCCCCGGCGAAACAGGC
This sequence comes from uncultured Pseudomonadota bacterium, assembly GCA_963819375.1. Taxonomy (GTDB): domain Bacteria; phylum Myxococcota_A; class Polyangia; order Fen-1088; family Fen-1088; genus JADGRB01. The sequence goes on from CAWFVU010000007.1 coordinate 1,013,408, forward strand.
GTCGATGAGCGCGACGCGGACGGCGGCGTGCGAGCCTTCGAGGCGCGCCCGCAGCTCGTCGAACGGGAAGCGCTCCGACCCGACCAGCAGCCCGTGCTCGTCCGCGTGGCCCGAATAGTAGAAGACCAGCTGCAGCGCGGGATCCCGCGCCGCCGCTTGCTCCATCCGACCGAGCGCCGCCCGCAGCGCCTGTGGCCCCGGATCGCGCAGCCGTTCGATCCGGTCGAAGCCGCCCAGATCGCGCAGCACCGCCTCCATCCGATCGGCGTCGCGCTCGGCGTAACGGAGCGAAGGCTGCCCGTCGGCCGAGCCGGCCGAGGCGACGATCGCCACCCGCGAGCTCGGCGGCGCCGCGCCCAGTTGAGCGGCCAATTGAGCGGCCAAGGCGAGGGAGAAGAGAAGCATGGTCAGGGCGCTCCGGGCGTGCCTCCGCGCTTGGGGAGAACGATCCAGGCGCTCACCACGGGCGTCCCGCCGATCCGATCGACGGGCTCGCCGCCCGCCGCGTGCTCCAGCGCGGCGTGCCCGACCTCCCGGGTGGCGAGCGGCGTCGCCGAGAGCACGACGAACAGACGTTCCGGACCGGGCGCGCCATCGAGACGGATGCTGCCCCCGAGCGGCGCCCCGCGCGCCGGCAACGCGACGCTCACGCCGTCGTCACTGGCCGGATAGAAGGGCGCGTAGCTGCCGGTCCCGTCGACGCTTCCCACCTGGATGAACCTCGCCTCGGGCCAGATCGGCAGTGGCAGGAACCGGAGCGCGTCGCCCGCCGCGACCTCATCGCCCGACCCCACCACGAACGTTCGGTCCCCTCGCCGGCAGATGATCTCGGCCGGTGCGCTCCCTTTGGGCGTGGGCCCCGACGCCGTCGGTGGCCGCCGCGGGGCGACGAACAGCGCCAACGCCGCGGCCGCCGTCCCCAGCAGAGCCAGCGGGAACGCGCGCCGCCAGCGGCGGCGTCGCGCGCCTGCTTCCGTCTGAATCCGCGTCCAGGTCGGCGCCGCCAGCGTCGCCTCGAACTCGGCGATGCGCGCCCCCCGTTCGGCGAGCCGCGCCCGGCACGCCGGACAGCTCTCGAGGTGCGGGTCGGCCGAGCGCTCGCCTCGGCGGTGGAGCTCCGAATCGTCGAGCGCAAAGTCCGAAAGACACCCGTTCATGTGGTCTCCTTTGCGAGGGCCGGCGCCCAATCCGCCCCCAGTCGCGCGCGGGCGTGCTCCTGGAAGCGAGCCAGGCAGTTGCGCACGGTTCGATCCGACACCCCCGCGACCTCGGCCGCCTCGGCGTGGGTCATCCCGTCGAGGTGCACGTAGACGACGATCGCCTGGGTCCGCTCGCCGAGCCCGGCCAGGAGATCCCACAGCCCGCGCCGCGACGGCCCTTCCGGCGCGGTCGCGGTCGGCGACTGGCGGGCTGCGTCGCGGTCGGCGCGCCCGCGCAGCCTGCCGTCGCGCAGCGCGTTCAGGCAGAGGTTGGTCGTGACCCGATAGAGCCAGGCCAGAAGCTCACGGCCGACGGCCAGCTGGGGGCGATGGCCAAAGCAGCGGACGAACACCTCCTGCGTCACGTCGCGTGCAGCCTCTCGATCGCGAAGGACGCGGACCGCGCGCGCGTAAACAGGACCCGCGTAGTCCCTGTACGCCTGCGCCACCTCAGCGTCGGTCATCGGCACTGGCTAGTAACACGCGAGCGGGCCGAATCCGGAAAGCGATTCGTCAATCGCCGCTGACGATCGGCTCGAAGGCCCAGAGGCCGGCGGTCACGAAGAGGATGTCGAGGGCGAAGAGGAACTGGGTCCAGAAGCGGGCGCCGTCGAAGTCGGGGGCGATGGGATCGATGAGCTGCGTGGTGCCGCGCGCGCCGGCGATCACGATGGGGACGATGATCGGGTAGAGCAGCGTGGCGAGGAGCGCGTCGCGGCCGCGCGCGCGCAGGAGCGCCGCCGAGAAGATGCAGCCCGCGGCGGCGAAGCCGATCGTGCCGAGCACCAGCAGCAGCGCCACCCGGCCGAGCACCGGTCCGATCGTGGCGGAGAAGAGCAGACCCGACAGCGCGGTCAGCGCCGTCTCGGTGATCGCCATCAGCGCCACGGTCGCCACCAGCTTGCCGAGGTAGATCGCCGCGCGCGGCGCGGGGGTCAGCAGCAGCGAGCGGATCGCCTCGCCCTCCCGCTCGCGATCGAAGGCGCGGCCGAGGCCGACCGTCCCCGACACCACCAGCGCGATCCAGATGATGCCGGCGACGACCGGCGCCGGCGTGCGCGAGCCCTCGAGGACGAAGGCGAAGCTGAAGATCAGCACCACCACGACCGCCAGGAAGGTCATCGTCGCCAGCACCTCGCGGCTGCGCCATTCGATGGCCAGATCCTTGGCGGCGATCCGCAGCGCCTGCCTGAGGAAGCCGGCCGGGCGGAGGGTGGCCATGGGCGCCGGCGAGGGTCCGTCAGCCACGGACCGGCTCTCGCGAGTCGTCTCGCGTGGTGTCGCGTGCCTCGCGCGTCTTGTCGCGCGTCTTGGCCTCGTAGGCAGCGCGCACCGCCTCGACGCCGAAGCCCCCGGCGCGCGTCTCGTCGAACGCCACCCGCCCCCGCCGCAGGATGACCACCTGATCGGCCACCGACGCGGCGGCGAGATCGTGCGTCACCAGCACCACCACCCGTCCCGCGGCCCGTTCGGCGGCAAGCTCGGTCGCCAGCCAGTCGGCGCCGGCCGGGTCGAGCGCCGAGGCCGGCTCGTCGAACAGCAGCAGCGCCGGGTCGTGGACCAGCGCCCGCGCCAGCGCCAGCCGCTGCGTCATCCCGCGCGAGAAGGTCCGCGCCGGCGCCCCGGCCGGCGCATCGCCGAGACCCACCCGCCCGAGGAGCGCCGCCGCGCGCGCCGCCGGATCGTCGACGCCGTAGAGCGAGGCGAACAGGGTGAGGTTCTCGGTGGCCGTGAGATCGCCGTAGAGGCCCGGCTCGTGCCCGACGTAACCGATGCGCGCCCGCAGCGACGAGCCACGCCCGAGCCGCTCGTCGCCCCAGCGGACCTCGCCCGCGCTCGGCGCGATGAGCGTCGAGAGGATGCCGAGCAGCGTGCTCTTGCCGGCGCCGTTGGGGCCGAGCACGGCGGCGATGCGCCCCGGCTCGAAGGTGGCGCTCACGTCGGCCAGCGCCCGCCGGCCGTCGTAGATCTTGCCGACCTTCGACAACCGCAGCGCCGCCCCACCGACGTTGCTCATGCCGGCTGGCGTTCGTCCAGCGCCGCGATGTCGCGGTAGATCTGCTCGAGCTTCCCGACCAGCTGCTTGCGCCGGTCGGCGGGCGCCGTCGCCGTCGCCCCTTGTCGCGCGCGGCGCGTTCGAGCGCGATCAGCTCGGCGAACGTCGACTCACGCCTGTCGACCAGCCGCTCGCGCGCGCTGGCGACGTCGGCGCCCCGCGCGCCCCCCTTCGGGCTCCGGCCGAAGACGAAGGCGCTGACGATCAGCATCAAGCGCCAGGATGCCGGCCACGGTGCGGCCTGTCGAATTGGTCGAGGGCAGCCCGCTCAGCGTGAACTCCAGGATGCCCCCCGGGGCGATCGGCTCGCCAGGCATGACCCAGTACTTGCGGCCGCCGAGCTCGCGGTCCTGGCGCTCGCCGATCCCGGGACCGGTGACGGTGAGCCCCGGAATCTGCTCGGTGATCAGGGTGAAGGTCCCTATCCCGTTCGGCATCGGCTGGGAGAACGCGCGCGTCTCGCCATGGTAGGGGAGCACGAAACCGAACACCACTTCCTGGCCCGCGTTCTTGGCGGTCGTCCCCAGGATGGAGCGCTGGGGAGCGAAAACGCCATGGACCGCCATCCCGTGGTTCTGGCGCACGTCGACCTTGCGGTCGCTCTCCTGCGCCTCGGCGCTCACGAACCCCCGAGGCAGCGGGATCTCGATGGCGCCCGGGCTGGGGTCGAACATCTTGTCGGAGCGATTCTCGAGCGGGAACATCTCGAGGAATTGCAGGTTGCCCTCGTGCATCTGGACGATGACGCGGCCGCCGGAGCCGATCGTCATCACCGACGGATCGGAGGTGTGGCCGAGCGCGCGGATCTCGGCGCGCGCGCCGCCGCTCTCCGGCATCGGGAAGGGCGCGGTGCCGAGGCGCATGCCGTGCCATTCCAGGACCGCGGCGTAGCCGGTCCCGTCCCCGCGCGGAAGGTCGGCAAAGTGCGCCACACCGGACCTGTCGCTCTTCCCGTGGCGGACGTCGATCTTGTTGGTCTTGTCGACCATCCCCAGCAGCACCGGCTGGTTGGGGATCGGCGCGCCGCTCTCGTCGAGGAGGCTGATCTCGAGGCGCCCCGCCGGCAGGCCGGGGTCGTTCGTCGCGACGCCGGCGGTGGCGCCCAGCGTGAACTGCCCGCTCGGACCGCCCGCGCCGGCACCTTCACCGGTCCTGGCACCCGCCGCGGCGGGCGCCGCATTGCCGCCGCCCTTGCCGAGGGCAGCGATGAGCATCGTGCGGAGCCCGCCCACCTGCGGGAGGGTGAACGCCTCCGTCTTCAGCAGCTCGCCGTCGACGGTGACCTGGGCGGTGAATTCGTCGCCGGGGGTCATCCCCTCGAACAGCGCGCGCCCGTCGGCGTCGGTCTTCTCGCTGCGCCGGCGCAGATCGCCGCCCGCGTTCTTGATCACCGCGCTGACCTCCGCCCCGGCGACGCCGTCGGACGGCATCTTCCGCGCCACGCGCACGCTGACCGTCCCGGTCGGCATCCCGCTGTCGGGGAGCGGCCGTCCGACGATCTCCGCGAGATTGGGCATGCCGCTGCCGCCCATCATCGGTTGGGCCTGCGCGATCGACGCGGCGGCGAGGATCGCCGCCAGCGCGCTCAGGCTTGAACGAGCTTGGCTCCGCATTTCTTACAGAAGCTGGCGTCGTCGTCGTTGATGGCTGCGCAGGCAGCGCAGGTCGTCGGAGCGACGGTCGCGGTTGTCGTTGCCTTGGCCGGCGGCTCCGCCGGGGTTCCAGGAGCGGAGGTGGTTCCGGGGGCGGAAGCCGGCTTCGCCGCCTCGAGCTTGAGGCGCATGGTCAGCTCGCGCTCGATGAGCACGCGGAAGTCGTCGCCGGCCTCGATCTCGCTCATGAGCCGCATGGCGCGCGTCCGGTAGCGCTCGACCATCTCACGATAGTCGCGCTCGGCGATCTTGCGCATCTGGTAGTCGAGCTCGATCTCCTTGATCGCCTTCAGCACGAGCTGCTTTTCGCGCTCGAGCTCACGCGGGCGCCGACCGCCGCGCGCCGGGGAGATCGCCGCCAGCGAATTCCCCGCCAAGGGATCGATCACCCTGATGAGCGCGGCGCCGGTGAGCGCCAGCGTCATGCCGCCGAGCGTGAACATCACCAGCGGCGGGCCGAAATGCATCTTCTCGATGAGGAACGCATATCCAGCCGCCACGGCCGCCCCGCCCAGGCCAAGGAGCCAGATCGGGACCCGTCGACGGGGCCATGATGCTGCCGAGATCGCCTGGGCGTCCGGCGCACCCTGGCCGCCGGCTCTCTTCGCGGAAGGGTTCGGGGACCCGACGTCTCCCAGGGTCTCGGTCCTAATCAAGGTTGCGGAGCTCGTCGTCGAGCTTGTCGGAGAGCTCACCCTCGGCGATCGGCGGTTCGCTGGCGAGGGTGCCATGCCCCGACGAACGCTTCGTCAATCGGTAGGCCCCATAGCCGAGCCCGACGGCGGCCACGCCCGCCAGGGTGTAGGGGAAGAGCCAGGCCAGCCGGTTGAAGCCCCAATCAATCGGCGCCGCCAGCGCCACCTGGCCACCGTACTTCTTCATGAAGTACCCAATCACCTGATCACGGGTCCGCCCCTGGTCGAGCAGCTGCCGGATCTCGATCCGGTCCTGAACCGCGTGCCCGCAGCCGTCTGATTCGCATTCGAGCAAGTTGTGCCGGCAGGTGCCGCACTGGCACATGATGTTCCGGACCAGCCAATTCTCATCGAGGCCAACCGGTTCGGGCGCCTCCACGGTCGCTTGCGCCATCTCGGGCGCGGCAGTCGCCTGCCCCAGCGCCGTTCGCCCGGGCAAAATCACCGCTGCGCCCGCCCCCACGGCCAGCAGCAACACCATCCCCGCCGCGCCCGCCTCGCGCGTCGCCGGGGAAGTCACACCGGCCGTCAGCCGCTCGAGAACGGCGTCGGGCAGGAGCGCGATCCCGGTCCCGATCGCCAGCAGCATGAACCCGAACCAGATCCAGTCGACCACCGGGTTGACCACCACCTTGAGCGTGACGGTCCCCTCGGCGAGGTCGTAGTTGCCGAGCGTGATGTAGAGGTCCTCGGTCGGGCCGCGGCGGATCGCCACCTCGGTGGTCGGCTCGCTCTCGTGGTGGTGGAAGAACCACTTCGCCGGACGCATCTGGTCGATCATCTTGCCGTCCTTGAAGGCGGTCACCTCGCCGGTGACCATCTCCTTCTGGCGATCTTCCTCGTGCGCGAGCCGGTTGAAGTGGATGGTGTACTTGCCAATCTTCGCCTCGGACTTGGCGCCGGCGTTGGGCACCAGCTTGACGTCCATCTCCTTCTTGTACGCCGTGCCGGCGAAGCCGATGAACATCAGCACGATGCCGACGTGAACGATGTAGCCGCCGTAGCGCCGCTTGCCCCGGATGACCATCCCCATGAGCGAAGAGACCGCGTCCTGGCCCGTGTTGCGCTTCCGCACCGAAACGCCGCGGACGAACTCCTGCGTGATGGTGGCCGCCGTGAAGGCGCAGAAACCGAAGCAGATCACACCGGCCGGCGCCTCACCGAGACCAGCGGCCAGACAGACGGCGATCGTCGCCAGCGCCGCCAAACTGGGCCAGAAGAACTGATAGCGCAGGTGAGAGACGGTCGCCTTGCGCCACGCGATGAGCGGGCCGACGCCGGTCAAGAACAGCAGCACGAGCCCGATCGGCACCATCCACTTGTTGAAGAACGGCGGCCCCACCGTGATCCGCTCGCCCGTCACCATCTCCGACAGGGTCGGGAACATGGTGGCGAACAGGATGAAGAAGGCCGCGAACAGCAGGATCCAGTTGTTGACGGTGAAGGCCGCCTCGCGCGAGATCCACGAGTCGAGCGTGGCACGGGAGCGCAGCTCCGGCATCCGCTTGATGACGAACCCGAAGCTGACGATCAGCGTGATCGCCATGAAGATGATGAAGATCCACTTCAGCGTATCGTCCTGACCGAAGGCGTGCACCGACTGCACGATCCCCGAGCGGGTCATGAACGTCCCGAAGATGGTCAGGAAGAACGTCAGGATGATGAGCGTGACGTTCCAGATCTTCATCATCCCGCGGCGCTCTTGGATCATGATCGAGTGCAGGAAGGCGGTGGCGGTCAGCCAGGGGAGAAAGCCGGCGTTCTCGACCGGGTCCCAGCCCCAAAAGCCGCCCCAGCCGAGCTCCTCGTAGGCCCAGAGCATCCCCAGCGTCAGCCCCATCGAGAGGAAGAACCAGGCGCCCAGCGTCCACTTGCGGACCGAGGCGATCCAGGCGTCGTCGAGCTGCCCCGAGATGAGCGCCGCCATCCCGAACGCGAACGGGATGCTCATCCCCACGAACCCGGTATAGAGCGCCGGCGGGTGGGTGACCATGTAGGCGTTCTGCAGGAGCGGGTTCAGCCCCTTGCCGACGGTCGGGATGTCGGTGAGGTAGCTGTCGAACGGGTTCTTGTGGAAGACGATGACGTAGAGGAAGAAATCGGCGATCGCCATCAGGACCGCCACGACGTAGGGCAGGAGCTCGCGGTGGCGGTCGCGGTTGGAGTACACCGCGACAGCAGAGAAGACCGACAGCAGGAAGACCCACCAGAGGATCGACCCGTCGAGCCCGCCCCAGTAGGCGGTGATTTGATAGAAGAGCGGCGACGAGGCGTCCGAGTAGTGGTGGACGTACTTGATCGAGTAGTCGTGGGTCAGGAAGGCGTAGAGCAGCGCCACCGACGACAGGCCGAGGATGGCCGCCAGCGCGTAGACGCCCGCCCGCCCCGATTCGATGAGGCGGCGGTTGCTGCGCCGCGCGCCGACCACGGAGGCCACGCCCGAATAGGTCGCGACGACCAGCGCGATGAGGAGCGTGAACGTTCCGAATGCCGACATGAGGGACCTCCTGCGGGCGAAAGCGTGAAGCCTTGGCGCCCGGAGACGGCGCCTAACTTAGCATAGGGAAAGGACGTTTCCGGAGCTGTTTTCCCCCGGACGGGGGATGCGCGCGGCCCGTCCCCGTGACAACCGTCGTGGAGGTTTTTTTCATCCCATCCATACGTCGCGGGGCGTCCGTACCTCGCGGCGCGTCCATACCTCGCGGGGCGTCGATCCGGTCGATGATCTCGCGCCGTCCGCGAACCAGGCGCGACTGCGCTGCGGAGACGCTGATCTTCAGGATCCCGGCCACGTCAGGGAGCTCATGGCCGAGGACGTCGTGCAGGAAGATGACGTTCGCCTTCTGCGCCCCGAGCCCGAGCAGTGCGCTCTTCACGCGGTGGAGCCGCTCCTGCACGCCGGTCAGATGCTCGGGACCCATCTTCGCATCCGCCCCCCGCACGCTGTCCGCCGCGACGAGGTCGGCCGCGTCGCGCGCGAACAGCTGCCTCTCGCGGCGCCGGGCGCGAATGGCGTCGATGGCGACGTTGCGCGCGATGACCGCAGCCCAGCCCCCCTGAGGGCAGTCGCCCCGAAACTTTCCGCGCTCGAAGCTGACCAGAACGTTTTCGATCGAGCTCTGCACCAGGTCCTCGTATTCCGGGTCCTCGGCGCCGACCAACCGGCGCAGCACACCCCGCACGGCCGAGTGGACGTTTTGAATCTCGTCGACTGTGGCTCCGCGATTGGATCGATTCATTGCGCGACTCACGGACGGCGACAGGTGGATTGAATCGATGAAATCGACCGCCCTCAACCACCCACGTTTCGATTCCATGGCCTCCGAACGACACGCCTCGAAGGACGCCAGCGCTCGCCGTAGGCTCATGGAAGTACGCGGAGCGCTGCCAGGTGTTACGCGACAGCTGTTGGCATCGGACGTATTTTTGGACCGGCTGAAAATTTATCCGCCGATTTCCTGTAACATTCCGGCCGTCGCGGGCGAACTCGTGCGCGAGCCAGATCTATCTGCCGAGCCTAGACTCGCTGGTCTTACGGGTGGGCTGTAACGCCCGCGTCGAACCTGTTGCTATTGAGGGGGGGCGCTCAGCACGAGCGTCGAATCGGAGGAGGCCGACGAGAAACTCCAACGAACGCTGGTCGAGGTGGCTCATGCCGGCGGGCATGTCGCAAGCGGCAACAACGACAGAAGAGAGGCTCATGGCCCAATATGTCGGAGGCGACGAGGTCGCCTTCCGGCAGTTGTTCGTGCTGCTCGCGCCCAAGCTCCGGGCCTTCTTCCTGCGCTCGTTCATCGATCCGGCCCTGGCCGAAGATCTGATGCAGACGACCTTCCTCAAGCTGCACCGCGCGCGGGAATCCTACAACGCCGATCGGCCGCTCAAGCCCTGGCTGTTCACGATCGCCGCCGGCGTGCGGCGCGACGAGCTGCGCCGCCGCTACCGGCTCCCGCCCCACGTCGGCGAGATCGAGCTCGAGCAGGCCGAGTCGCGACGGCCCGACGACCGGACCCCGCCGCTCGAGTCGAACGCGAAGAACGAGATCGAGGCGGTGCGCCATGCGATCGACGGCCTGCCCGAGTCGCAGCGGGCCGTCCTGCACCTCCATCTTCACGAGGACCTGACCTTCGAGGAGATCGCCGAGGTGCTCGGGACGTCGCCGGGGGCCGTGCGCGTGCGCGCCTCGCGGGCCTATGAACGGCTGCGAAAATCGCTGCGAAGCCTCCTCGCCCAGCGGGGCTGAGGCCTCAAGCGGAGGCGAGGGGCACCGGGGAGCGGCGCGCGCCCAGCGCGGCGAGCACCGTGGCCAGAAGGACGCCGCCGAAGTGGAAGATCAGCAGGTGCGCGTCCGAGTGGGGAACGGCGCAGGCGAGGTGCTGGCCAGCGTGCGCCGCCAGCGCGCCCGCCGCGACGATGGCCGTGGTCTTCGAGCGGTCGAAGGTGACGCCGACGCCGCGTCCGACCGCCCAGACGACGACCCAGGTCAGGCCCGCGGCCCACAGCTCGCGGAAGGTGCAGCGGATTCCGATCCCCGCCGCGAGACCGGCGACGGAGCCCGAGAGATAGGCGAAGAGCCCCGAGGTGACGACGACCGTCGCCACGGCCAGGCGTTCGTTCCCGCGCAGCAGGGTCACGCAGCCGACGGCGACCCCCAGCACGGCGAGCGACACCAGCGCGCAGTCGAGATCGAGCCGGAACCCGCCGCCCACCGTCAGCTGAAACAGCCAGGCCAGCACGACGGCACCTGTCGTCGCCCAGGCCAGCCGCCGCGCGATCTCCGCCGCGCTCGCCACCTCACGCGCCACCGGCAGCGGCCGCCGCGGTGATTCTCGCTCCGTCCCTGGGACCGTGCGGCGAAGGAGCGCCATCAAACGCACCCCTTCGTCGAGCGCCTGCCGGCAGGGAGCGCAGGAGCGTGCGTGCGCGTCCGCGCGCTTCCGCTCCGGATCGGCCTTGGAAAGTGCGGCGAGGAACCCCGCTTGGTCGGCTACGTGGTCACTCATGAACGTCGAAATGGAAGCTCTCCGGGCACGCGCTCTTGATCGAGTACGTCGCGACTCTCGACGACGTTACGTACAAGATCGAACGACAGCCTCACTTCCATCATTGCCACAACGCTTTGTGGAACGCCGCGCAAAAAAATGCCCCGCGGCGCCGCAGAATCCGGCACCGCGGGGCAGGTCCCGCGTTTGTGTGATCTTGGTCGCGGACTGGCGCGCGCTCTAGAGCGTGTTCAGGTAGCTCACGAGGTCGCTTTGCTGCGACGTGCTGAGCGCGCCGAACGCCGCCGCGGCGGCCGTCCCCTGGCCGAGCGACCCTCCGTTGTGGTCCCGAATCGCCGTGGCGATGTCGCTGGTCCGCCCGTCGTGGAACTTCAGGTTGCGCGAGCGCAATCCCCACAGCGGGGCCGTCCGCATGAGGCGGGTGGAGGCGACCGAGTCGCCGTCGTTGAGGCCAATCTGATCGGCGGCCGTCCCCATGTCGTGCACCAGGAAGTCGGAGAAGGGCTGGAACCTGATCCCCGCCTGGATGCCGCCGGCCGAGGTCGACACGAAGACGTCGGAGTCCGAACGGTGGCAGCCCGAGCACATGAGGGTGGACGAGTTGAACAGCGTCCGGCCGCGGTCCTGCGCCGTGCCGGCGGTGATCGCCACCTGCGGCGGCGGCGCCAGGTGGGCCATGAAGAACGTGAAGTTCGCCACGTCGTCCTGCAGCTCGTTGAGGCCGCCCGAGCAGTTGTTGTTCTCGGCGGCGAAGTCGTCGTCGACGCCCGGCTTCTGGTCGTCCGGGCAGCCGTTGATGAGGGCGTTCGTCCCCGCGCGGTTGGCGCGGTTCTCGGTGGCGAACGCGCCGTTGCGCGCGCCCCGCGTGCAGTGGGTGGTGGTGATGCCCATCTCGTTGAGATAGGCGTCGGCCGAGAACTGCGCGAGGCTGGGGACGTTCGCCTTCCAGCCGAAGCGCCCCACGCGCGTGCCGCCGAGGGTCTGCGAGCTGTCGAGCGGGTTCGGCAGCACGATGGTCACCATGCGCGGCGTGCCGCGGACGGCGGCCGGCTCCCGGCTGGCCAGCGTCGAGAACGCCGAGTCGGGCAGCGAGTCGACCAGGCCCAGCCCGAAGGTCGGCGTGGTCAGGCGGCCCGCGAACAGCGTCGCGCCGGGCGCCGGATTCGAATCGACGCCCGAGTTGCAGTTCAGGCCGCCGACGTTGAAGCCGCCGATCCCGAACAGCTGTCGCAGCGAGCCGCCGGTCGACGCCAGCGAATTGAACGTCCCGTTGGTGATCGTCCCGTAGCGCTGCTCGATCTGCTGGCCGGCGCCGCCGACGGAGCCGTTCTGGTGGCAGTTCCCGCAGGCGTGCTCGTTGAAGATCGGGCCGAGACCGTCGACCGCGCTCTCCGTGGCGATGAAGTTGGCCCGCGCCGCGGCGAAGGTCGTGGCGTTGGTCCCCGGGATCGCGTCGCCCAGGAGCGCGCCGACCTCGGTCGACGTGGCGGAATCGTCTTTCCTGGCCCAAACATCCAACCGCCCCGACGGCCATGGCGGCACCGAGGGACAGGAGACTTACCCAGCGCATCTGTCGTGTCATTTACGATCCTCCTCTGTGGGTCGCCCCCCAAAGGTGCGGGGACAAGAAGAGGTCGAACGTCCCGCCGAAAGCAGGCAGACAAAAAGCGTACGGGCGATCTTTTTTCTGCCGCGGTCGAACAAGACCGCCTGCGCCTCCGGGCCACGACAGCCCGGAGGCGCCCCCCTAACCCGGCGCTGTCAGAGCGACGAGAGGAACAGCAGCAGATCGTTCCGCTGCGCCGAGGTGGCCGAAGCGAACGCGGCCGCCGCGGCCGAGCCCTGGCCGTTGCCGCCGCCGGCGTGATCGGCGATGGCGGTCGCCTTGTCGCTGGTCCGCGCGTCGTGGAGGAGGCCGTTGCGGAAGCGCACGCCCCACAGCGGCGCGGTTCGCATCCGCCGCGTCGTCGCCACGGAGTCGCCGTCGTTGCCGATCCCGTCGCCCAGCGTCCCCATGTCGTGGGTGAGGAAGTCGGAGAACGGCTGGAAGCTGGCGCTGCGGCCGTTGATGGTGACGGTGAACGTGGTGGTGACATGGCAGCCGTTGCAGCCTTCGCGGTTGAACTCCGTCAGCCCCCGGCCGTTGCTGTTGTCGAGCCCCCGCGGCGGGGCGGCGCTGTTGCGCATGAAGAAGGCGAAGTTGGCCACGTCGTCCTGCACCGCGGTGAGGCCGCCCGCGCAGTTGTTGTTCTCCGCCGCGAAGTTGTCGTCGATGCCGGGTTTGTCGTCGTCGGGGCAGCCGTTGATGATGGCGTTGGTGGGCGCCCGGTTGGCGCGGTTCTCGGTGGCGAAGTCGCTGACGACCGCGCCGGCCGCGCAGCTGGTGGTGGTGATGCCCATCTCGTTGAGATAGGCGTCGGCGGCGAAGTCGGTCACGCTGGCGTGCACGGCCTTCCAGCCGAAGCGCGCCACGTGGCTCTGGCCCCGCACGAACGGCCCGTCGGTGAGGTGGATGGTGTCGAAGTCGGCGACGCCGCGGATCGCGGCCGGCTGCGCGGCGGCGATCGCCAGGATGGTCGAGTCGGGGATGAGCTCGACGAGGCCGGCGCCGAAGGTCGGCGTCGTCACGCGGCCCGCGAAGATCGTCGCGCCCGGCGCGGGATTCGCGTCGACGCCTGACTGGCAGTTGAGCCCCGGGCTGGGGTTGAACCCGCCGATCCCGAACAGCTGGCGCAGCGAGCCGCCCGTGTTGGCGAGCCCGTTGAAGACGCCGTTGATGAGCGTGCCGTAGCGCCGCTCGATGTTCTGCCCCGCGCCGCCCGTCGCTCCGACGGAGTGGCAGGCGGAGCAGCTCCGCTCGTTGAAGATCGGGCCGAGCCCGTCGGCCTGCGTCTCGGTGCCCTCGAAGTTCGCCTTCGCCGCCGCGAAGGTGGTGGCGTTCGTTCCCGGCAGGGCGTCGCCCAGCGACAGCGCGCCGATCGAGATCGACGTGCTGTCGCTCGATTCGTCGCCCAGGCAACCGACCGCGCCGACGGCAACGGCCGCGCCCAGCGACACGAGACTCACCCATCGCATCTGTCGTGTCATCACGAACCTCCTCTGTGGCTCGCCCCCGAGGTGTGGGGACATGAGGAGGTCGAACGATTCGACCGCCAGCAGGCAGAAAAACATCCGGGCGGCGCGCTTTCCGCGGCGCACCATCGCCGAATCGCGCACACGCCCTCACAGAGCGCGGGCCCGCGAAGCTCACCCGGCGATCGTCAACCGGTGAGCTTCAGTCGCTGATCTTCAGTCGCTAGTCTTCAGTCGCTGAGCTTCAGTCGCTAATCTTGGCTTTGAGCAAGCTCTTGAAGTCCACGGCCCCGGTTCCGTCGAGCGGGACGTCGAGCCAGAGGAGCGACGGCGTGCCGTGAGCGACCTTGCGCGCCCGCTTGGCGACGTCGGAGAGCGTGGCCCAGGAGACCTTCGCCTGCGCCGCGGCGTCGAGGGCGACGATCCCGACCAGCTTCCCCTTCAAGAGCATGATCGAACAGAGAGAGCTCTCGCCCTGCAGGTAGCGGTACGCCCAGCCGGTGCGCGGACCGTAATAGTAAAAGTCCTCGGCGATCTCCTGTTTCTTGAGATAGGCCCGCACCGCCTCGAAGCGCTTGCCGACCGGCGCCGGCAGCCGCGCCGCGAACTCCGCGTGCGTCGGCGGCTGCGCCTTCTTGGGAAAGGCGACCTTGGGCGCAGGCCGGGTCGGCGGGGCCGCCGCCGCGGCCGTCGTCCCCTTGGGCCTCTTGACGGCCTTCAAGCGACCAGCGACGCCGAGGGCGGCGTCTTCTTGCGGTTCATGAGGTAGCTGATGGCGCCCTGGAATCAGCGAGACGGCGATGATGACGATGACCACCTTGTCGATCTGCTTGGTGATCCCCGGATAGACGCTGCCCAGCGAGAACCCCAGCATGGTCATGCTCACCACCCAGGCGATGCCGCCGAAGATGTTGAAGCTGACAAACCTGCGGTAGCTCATCTGCCCGACGCCGGCGACGACCGGCGCGAAGGTCCGCAGGAACGGCATGAAGCGCGCCATGATGATCGTCTTGCCGCCGTGGCGTTCGTAGAACTCCTTCGTACGCAGGAGGTGCTTGCGCGAAAAGAGCAGCGACTGTTCGCGGCTGAAGATCGTGGGGCCCGACTTGGCGCCGATCCAGTAGCCGACGGTGTCGCCGACGATCGCCGCCACGGTCGCCGCCAGGATCAGGGTGACGATGTTCAAGAGCGGCGCCTCGCCGTTGGCGCTGGTGCAGAAGAGGCCGGCGGTCACCAGCAGCGAATCGCCGGGGAGAAAGAATCCCACCAAGAGGCCGGTCTCCGCGAAGATCACCGCCGTGAGCGCGGCCAACCCGCCGACACGGACCAGCCCCTGAACGTCGTAAATTTTATGGAAGAGATCGAGCAGGTGGTGCATTTGGCGCACGACTTTGAGCCAAGTGTCGGACTTTGTCACGCCGATGGTCTCGGCATATGGTTCGGCCCCAAGATGACCGAGGCCCAAGATGACTGAGGCCAAAGCCCCCAAGGCGCCCACGTACCGGCCGGCGTGGCTGACGGTTCTCACCTCCTCGATGCTGGTCTACGGCGGGGTCACGCTGGTCAGCGCGCTCCTCATGCTGCGCGAGCCGCGGGCCATGGCCGTGATGGCCATCGAGAACATGGCCCGCCCGGCCGAGACGACGGCCGGCTCGACCGAGACGATCCAGAAGCTGGAAGCGCTGAGCAGCGCCATCGTCGAGCGCCACAAGGCAGAGGTGCGGGCCGGCGCGTTGATCTCACTGGGCGTGGCGCTCTTGACCCTCTACACCGTGGCGGCGCTGCTCTCGCGCGACCCCCACGGGCGGAGGCTGGCGATGGCCACGGCCGTCGTCGGGATCGCGTACCAGCTCGGCGGCCTGCCGCTCGGGGTGGTGATGGCCCGGCAGGCAGCCACCGAGGGGGCCGCGCTCCTCTCGCAGGTGGTGATCGACAGCGGACGCGAGCCGCCCGGCTTCACGTCGGCCCAGCTCCCCCACCTGATGGTGGTGCCGGCGATCCTGGCCGGCGTCCTCGGCGCCCTCGCCTGCCTGGTGCTGCTGTACTACTTCGGCGGCCGGCGGGGCCGCGCGCTCTACGGTCTCGATTCGCCCCGCCCGGACCAGCGCTGACGAGCGCCGGCCCCGGTCGGTTTCCGGTGGTAAAGTTCCGGCATGCTCACCATCGCGCTCGGGGCGGCTGTGGCGGCTGGGATGATGTTGCTCCTCACGGGGACCAAGATCCTGCAGGAGTACGAGCGCGGCGTGGTCTTCCGGTTCGGCCGGGCGCGCAAGGCGCTCGCCTCGCCCGGGTTCAACCTCTTGCTCCCGTTCGGGATCGATCGGATCCGGGTGGTCGACACGCGCACGCGCGCCATCCAGATCACCCCGCAGGACATCATCTCGCACGACAACATCACCATCAGCGTCGACGCGGTCGTCTACGCTTCGGTCAACTCGCCGTCGCACGCCATCCTGGAGGTCGAGGACTTCATGCCGGCGACGCTGCAGCTCGCCTCGACCACGCTGCGGGCAGTCCTCGGCAAGATGGACCTCGACGACATCCTGGCCCACCGGGACAAGATCAACGTCGAGATCCGAAACATCCTCGACACGCGCACCGAACAGTGGGGCGTCGAGATCTCGGCGGTCGAGATCAAGGACATCCAGCTCCCCAAGGAGATGCAGCGGGCGATGGCGCGCCAGGCCGAGGCCGAGCGCGAGCGGCGCGCCAAGGTGATCGCCGCCGAGGGCGAGGTGCAGGCGGCCGCCAAGCTCTCGCAGGCGGCGCAGATGATCGCCGGCAACCCAGGCGCGCTGCAGCTGCGGCTCTACCAGACGCTGGTCGAGGTGGCGGGTGAGGCGTCGTCGACCATCGTCTTCCCGGTCCCCATCGATCTGGGGATGGCGACGGCAGCGCCGACGGCCGCGCAGACGCAGGCCATGATGGCGAGCGCGCTGGCGCTGGCGAGCAACCAGCAGACCAAGCAGCTCGGCGCCAAGGCCAAATCCGAAGCAGGTGAGACGGACGACAGCGAGTCCCGGACGCCGCTCGGCGCCCGCCGGACCTAACCGCGGCGGCGGCGCGAGAGCAGCGCCGCGCCCAGGATCGGCAGGATCAGCAGGATCAGCGCCCCCGGCCAGCGGCCTTCGCCCCAGCCCGGCATCGTCGCGCAAGAGCAGCCGGCCGGCGGCGTCCGCGGCGTGTCGCCGGCGTCGATCGGGACGACGACACCGGCGTCGCTGAGGGGCCCGACGACGTGCGCGTCGGGGGGACCGCCGTCCGGCACCGCCGCGTCGGTCGGCGCGCTCACCAGCACCTCGGCCGCGCAGACCGCCGCCGGCCACTGCTTCTGCTGGGCGCGCGCCGCGCAATCGGTCTGACAGACGCCCTTCAGACAGGGGGCGATCGCCGCCACGTCGACGAACGCCAACCCGGGTTGCCAGGTCGTCCCCTCGTCGGTCGAGGTGGCCTCGGCGAACGGCTCGTACGCGGTGTCGACGGCGGCGTAGACGGTTCCGGCACGCTCGGCCAGCGCCAGGATATGCGGGGGGGCGGCCAGCGCCGCGAACGTCGCGCCGCCGTCGGTCGACCGAAACAGCGCGGGCGCGCCCGCCAGCGTCCCGGCCACGAGCAGCGTCCCGGTGGCGGTGCGTGCGAACGCCACCAGCGCGCCGCTGTCGAACGAAAGCGGGACGGCGATCGTCGCGCCCCCGTGGGTGGCGAGCGCCAGCGCGTCGCCGGCCGCGCCCAGCCAGCGCAGCCACACCCGGTCGCTGTCGACCGGATCGATCGCCACGATCCGGACTTGTCCACCGCCGAGCGCGGCCGTCAGATCGGCGAGCTGCCAGGTCGCGCCGCCGTCGCTCGACCGGGCCAACGTCGGCGACGCGGCGGTTCCTCTGGAGAGCGCGAGATCAATCGTCATCGGGTCGGAGGCGGCGATCTCGAGACCGGTGACGAGGTCGCCGGGCGCGCCCGTGTAGAGCGTCCGCCCGAACGTCGCGCCGCCGTCGGTCGATTCGAACACCGTGTAGACGGCGCCCGCCGTGCCGGAGGCGAGGCCGGCGGCCAGCACCCGCGTGCCGTCGCTCGGATCGACGAACGCGTCCTCGCAGAGCTCGGCGCCGAGCGCGCCGCCTCCGACCTGCCACCCGCAGGCGTCGTCGTCGGAGAAGACCAGCTTGCCGTTCGCGATGGCGTAGAGCCGGTGCGCCGGCGCCGGGCCCATCTGATAGAGGCGCCCGTAGCTGTTCACCGGCTGCTCGCAGGACCAGATCCAGGTGGCGCCGGCGTCCTCCGACCTCAGCACGCCAAAGTTGGTGGCAAGCAGGATCTCGTCCGGACGATCGGCAGGCACGAGGATGCTCTGGCCGTCGGGAAAGGCGCCATCCGCGCGCGCCGGGCGGGCCAGCAAGGCGAGCAGCGCCCCCAGCGCCCAACTTGCCCACTGACGCCTCGCCACCGCCGCGACCACCGATTGAAGGTGGCGTCGGATCCCCAGGGGGGAAGGCTCAGCAGGCGATCAGACGGACGGCGCGGCGGGAAGCTCGACCACGACGTCGACGTCGCCCGCCGCGAGCCGCGCCTGGCAGGAGAGGCGCAGCTTGTTGATGAAGTAGACGTTGCCGAGGTGCTTGCGCTCCGCGCTGTTGAACGGCGACAGGTGCTGCTCCCCGGCGATCACCTTCACCCGGCACAGGCCGCAGGTCGCCTTGCCGACGCAGGCGGTGGTGACGTTGATCCCCGCACGCCGCGCGACCTCGAAGACCGATTCGCCGGCGGCGCAATCGACCCGCGTCCCGGCGGGGAGGTAGGTGATCGACGGCAAGCTCAGCCAGGCCCGCCCGCCGCGTCCGGCCAGTGCGAAAGACCGATCCGGTTCCCCTCCGGGTCGGCGACGTAGAGTGTGTAATCGGTCCGATGCACGACGGCGACGCCCGCCGCGGCCAGTCGCGCCTCCCACGTGGGACGGGCCGCGGGCGTGATGCGCAGGGCGATCATGAGGTAGCCGTGCCCGCGGTCGGCGGGAGCGCCCGCGCGCGCCGCCTCGAGGTCCGCTGCCTGCTCGAGGGCCAGAAACGCGCCGCCGCCCAGGTCGCACCAGACTGACCTGTCACGCTTCTGGTCGCCCGTCCTTTCGTCCGTCATGGGCCACCGTCGCAAGATCGGCAACCCCAGCACCCCCGTGTAGAAGGCCTCCACGAGGGCGAGATCGCGAACGGCGATGGCGACGTGGTGCACGCCGCCGGGCGCGGCCTCAACGGCGCTCGGCTTCGCTGAGCCCTCTTCTCCCCTCCCTTGGGTCACTTGCGCGCGCCGAGCTTGACGATCCGCTTCCACTCGCCCGCCGCCACCGGCTGCACCGAAAGCCGGCTCCCCTTGCGCAAGAGGACCATCTCCGCGAGCGCCTCCTCCGCGCGCAGCTCGGCGAGCGTGACCGGCCGGACGAACTTCTCGTCGAACGCGATGTCGACGGCGAACCAGCGCGGGGCGTCGCGCGGGCTGTCGGGATCGCAGTGGCTGTCCTGGGGGTCGAACTGGGTCGGGTCGGGATAGCCGGCGCGGGCCACGCGCGCGGTGCCGACCACAGCCGGCGGGTCGACGCTGGAGTGATAGAAGAGCACGCCGTCGCCGAGCGAGATGTCGTCGCGCAGGAAGTTGCGCGCCTGGTAGTTCCTGACGCCGTCCCAGCGGGTGGTCCCATTTTTCGCGCGCGCGAGATCGTCGATCGAGAAAGCTTCGGGTTCCGACTTCATCAGCCAGTAGCGAGGCATGGCGGCTTGTTTACCATTGACCGTCGCCCTTCGGCGGTTATGCTTTTGACACATCCGTGAGGCATATCGCCCACGGTCAAACCCGCCGGGAGCTGAAGGCCTCGGCGAAAGGAACAAGGAGAAGCAACATGCACGGACACGTGATGTCGTGGTGGCGCGCGCGCCACGAAGGTGACAACGGAAGTGGCTGTGGAGGGTGGAGCTGCGGCCCCGGTGAATCGCGGCACGGCGGCCGACACGGCCACGGCTACGGCGGCGGCGGCGGCGGCGGCGGCGGTGAAGACGAGGCCGAGGGGTTCGGCGGAGGCCCGTTCGGCGTCCGCCGGCCGCTGCGGTTCCTGGCCTACAAGCTGGAGCTGGACGAAAAGCAGGTGGCGGAGCTGGCGCGGGTGCTCGACGACCTCAAGACCGAACGCGCGCAGGGCGAGGTCAATCGCCGGCGCTCGCTCTCGGGTTTCGCCGACGCGGTGGCCGGCCCGACGTTCGACGCGACGCGGGCCAAGGAGTCGGCCGCGCTGCGCGTCGCCACGGCGGAGCGGCTGCGCGACGCCGTGACGGCGGCGCTCGGGCGGCTGCACGCGCTGCTCGACAACGACCAGCGCGAGCGCCTCGCCTATCTGATCCGCACCGGCGTTCTGTCGCTGTAAGGAGGGTCCTCGGCCCGTATAAACAGGACCGATAGTCCCATTAGCGCGAGCGACGGCGGCGCGATATCCTCACCGGATGTCGTCGCCGCCGTTTTCTTTGCATCGGGTGGAAAAACCGAAGCCGCGTCCCAAGGACAGCGAGCTGGTCTTCGGACGGACCTTCACCGACCACATGGCGATCGTCGACTACGAGGCCGGGCGTGGCTGGTTCGATCCGCGCGTCGTCCCCTACGGCCCCCTGGCGCTCGACCCGGCAGCGGCGGTGCTGCACTACGCGCAGGAGATGTTCGACGGCCTGAAGGCCTTCCGCGGCGTCGACGGCAAGGTGCGCTTCTTCCGCATCGACCGCCACTGCCAGCGCCTGCACGACGGCGCCGACCGGTTGTGCATCCCGCCTGTCGACCCGGAGCTGTCGCGCGCCGCCATCACCGCGTTCGTGAAGGCCGACGAGGACTGGGTGCCGTCGTCGCCCGGGACGTCGCTCTACATCCGGCCGACGGTGATCGCCAGCGAGCCGTTCCTCGGCGTGCGTCCGGCCAAGCGCTTCATCTTCTTCGTGATCGCCTCGCCGGTCGGCGCGTACCATGGCGAGGCCTTCGCGCCGGCCAAGATCCTGGTGGAGGACAAGTTCGTGCGCGCCGCCGTGGGAGGCCTCGGCGGCGTGAAGGCGGGCGCGAACTACATCGCCAGCCTGCGCGCGGCCGAGGACGCCAAGGCGCGCGGCTTCGATCAGGTGCTCTGGACGGACGCGCACGAGCATCGCTACCTGGAAGAGGTCGGCACCATGAACATGGTGGCGCGCATCGGCGACGAGATCGTCACGCCGCCCCTCGGCGGCAGCATCCTGGCCGGCGTCACGCGCGACTCCGTCATCACGCTCTTGCGGGAGTGGGGACTCACCGTCAACGAGCGGCCGCTGGGGATGGAGGAGCTCTTGCGCGCGCACCGCGGCGGCACGCTGCGCGAGATCTTCGGCTGCGGCACCGCCGCGGTCATCACGCCGGTGGGGACGCTCGGCTGGAAGGGCGAGGAGGTGGTCGTCAACGGCGGCCAGCCCGGCGAGATCGCGCGCCGCCTGCTGGAGGCGATCACCGCCATCCAGTACGCCCGCGAGCCCGACAAGCACGGCTGGATGACCGAGGTCTGAGCCTGGCCGATCTGCTGGTCCGCCTCTACGACCTCCCGCTGGCCGGGCCGGCGCTCGAGGCCCTCTCCGCGGCGGGCATCGTCGTCCGGCGCGCGGCCGCGGCCGAACGCAGCGTGGTCGTCGAATGGGCCCGCGCGCACGGCTCGCCCGGCTGGGCGGACGAGTGCGAGACGGCGTTCGCGCGCCTGCCGCTCGCCTGCTTCGTCGCCGTCGAGGACGACGCGCTGGTCGGCTTCGCCTGCTACGAGGTGACCTGCCGCGGCTTCTTCGGGCCCGAGCTGGTGCGCTCCGATCGGCGCGGACGCGGCGTCGGCCGCGCGCTCCTCCTGGCGACGCTGCACGCGATGCGCGCCGAGGGGTACGCCTACGCCATCATCGGGTGGGCGTCGTCGACCGACTTCTACCGACGCACGGTCGGCGCCGTCGTGATCGACGGGTCGGAGCCCGGGATCTACCCGACCAAGCTGCTGCGCTGACGCGGAGCGGGTGTCGAACCCCGCACGATCGCGGTGAGCTTTAGACAGCGACCGACGCCAGCGGCGGAATTCGCAGCAGGAACGCCGTGCGGGCGAACGGCTGCAAGATCGAGCGGCAAAAGCGCGACAGCGGGCGCGTCTCGGGCTCGAGGCCCATGCCGCGAAACAGCCAGCGCCACTCCCCCTCCGTCAGGAAGCCGTAGGCGGCGGTGCTCTTGATCTGCCGCCGGTACGTCTCGCCGTGGTGGCGGTTCATGAGCCGATCGAGCAGCGTCACCGGCGTGTCCTCGACGATGACGACGGTCCCGCGGCAGACCCGGAGCGCCTCGCGCAGGAGCGCGCGTTTGCGCTCGTTCGGGACGTGGTGCAGCACGAAGCTGAGCACGACGACGTCGAACCGCCGATCGATGAACGGCAGGTCGACCCCGTCGAACAGCCGGAACGGCCGGCTCCTCTCCCGGCGGACGTCGACCACGTCGGCGCCGAAGAGCTCCCCGGCGCCGCGCGCCGCCAGCTCCTCCATCACGTACCCTTCGCCGCAGCCGACGTCCAGCACCGACGCGCCCGCGGCCACATGCGGCGCCACCAGCGAGACGGTGTGAAGTGTCTCTTTTCTGACAGTCTGAGATCGGTAGTTGATCGCCATGTCTGACCTCCGCAGGCCAGACGAAGCAAACGCGGCGCCAACCCGTCGCGATCCCTCGGGCGAGCGAGCTAGAAGACGCCGGCGATGAGCGCGACGCCGACCAGCGCGAACAGCACGGCGGCCACCTTCTGGGTGACCTTCGGGTTCAACAGGTGCCCGGCCCGGTTGCCGGCGATGACCGCCACCGTGGCCACCGCCCAGAGCGCCGCGGTCGCCGCGCAGAAGACCAGCACCGGCTGCTTCGTGCGCGCCGCGAACCCGGCGGTGGCGATCTGCGTGAGATCGCCCCACTCGGCCACGAAGACGACCATGAAGGACATCGTGAACGCCTTGGCGAACCCGACCTCGCCGCCGTCCTTGCCGGCGTCGGCCTCTTCTTCCTTCCTGCGCCACATCACGATCGCCGAGATGAGAAACAGCACCCCCGATCCGATGTGCACCGCGCGCGGCGGCAGCATCGCCAGCAGGCTGCCGGCGACGACGGCCACCAGGCTCTGGATCGCCAGCGCCGCCGCCGCTCCGGCCAGCACCGGCAGCGCGCGGTGCCGCGTCGCCAGCACCAGCGACGCCAGCGCGGTCTTGTCGGGCAGCTCCGCGACGAAGATGACCGCGAAGATCGAGGCGAAGAGCTTGGCCGCTGCCATGGCGCGACAGTATGGGGCAATATGCCCCCATGCGCCGAAACAAACGGGGGCCCTTGACCGTGGTGGTGTTGGCCGGCGTTCTCTCGCTCACCCTGGTGATGCGGCTCATTGGTCGGACGCCGCACGCGCACGCGCCCACCGCGCCGGGCCACCCGACCACGGCCACGCCCAAGGAGTTCGTCCACCCGTTCATCCCCTCGCCGCAGGTGACGAAGCCGGCGGTCGCCCCCTGCCGCGCGCGTGACCTGCACGATCTGGTCGCCGCCATCCGGCAGGTGGAAAAGAACCTCGCGCCGACGCTCAAGAAGCAGAGCGAAGACGGCGCGCCGGTCGCCTGCCGCGGCGACGCGGAAAACCGCAAATGGTCCGGCTTCGCCGACGTCTTCTCGAAGGACGCCAGCGGTTGCGTGGCCCGCGACAGCGACCTCGATAGCCAGTGGAACCTGGTCCAGTCGGCCGTGACGGCGCTGGACGGCTGCGTCGACTGCACGCGCCCGCGCGCCGCCCGGACGTTGAGCTGCCAGCGTGCCGACGAGCTGCTCGCGGCCGCCGACAAGGCGACGCCCGCCCCCTAACCCGGGCGGAGGGGCGGCCCGAGGCGCAACACGCTGGCGACGGCGCGGCCGAAGGCGCTCCCGTTGGGGCCGACCCAGCGCACGTCCGGCGAGGTGGGTAGACCGGAGGCGCTTCCGAGGTAGACGTACGCCCAGCCGGCGGCGCTGGAGGCGCCCGCATCGACGGTGACGGCGACGCCTCCCGCGTCCGCCCCGACGACGACGTCGGCGTAACCGTCGCCGTTCACGTCGCCGGCGCCCGCGACGCACCGGCCGAACCAGCTGCCGATGCCGTCCGGGCCCGTCAGCGTGACCGCCGGTGTCGTCGAGAGGCCGCTCGCACCGCCGAGATAGACGTAGGCCCAGCCCGGGGCCGAGTAGTCGCCGCCGTACTCGGCGTCGGCCCCGACGACGACGTCGGCGTAGCCGTCGCCGTTCACGTCGCCGGCCGTCGAAACCCAGCGTCCGAAAAGCCCGTGGGGTTGGGATCCCATGAGCGTGACCGAGGGCAAGGTGGAGGGTCCGGCGGCGCTGCCGAGATAGACGTAGGCGCGCCCGGCGAAATCGCCGGGCGTCTGGCCCGACGCGCCGTCGGCTCCCACGACCAGGTCGGCGTAGCCGTCGCCGTTGACGTCGGCGTCGTCTGAAACGTTGTCGCCGAAGTTGCTTGGGCCATCTGGTGCCGTGAACGTGAGAGACGGCGTGGCCGCAGGTCCCGACGAGCTTCCGAGATAGACGTAGGCAAGCTCGCTGGCCCCTGCGCCCACAACGATGTCGCCGTAACCGTCGCCGTTGACGTCGCCGGCGGCGGCCAGCGAATGACCGAAACCGCCAGTCGGCAGACTTTGCTGGGGAACGACGGGGGGCGCAGTGAAGGTGACGGCGGGCGCGGAGCCCAAGCCCGCCGCGCCGCCGAGATAGACGTAGGCTACACCCAGGTCGTAGTAAGCGATGACGACGTCGGCGTAGCCGTCACCGTTGGCGTCTCCGGCGCTCGCCACCCGCACCCCAATTTGGGTCGAAGGTTTCGGGCTGAGGGTGGCTGCGGGCGAGGTCGCAAGGCCCGAAGGCCCGCCGAGGTAAAGGTAGGCGGCGGTTGCCGCACCGACGATGAGATCGGCGTAGCCGTCGCCGTTGACGTCACCGGCACTGGCGACGAAAAGACCGAGTTCAGCCGTGCTGGACGGGGCGGTCAAAACGAGACTGGAGGAGGCCGGCAACCCCGACTGACCACCGAGGTAGACGTCGACCTGTCCGGCGTCGGCGCTAGCGCCAGGCGCGCCGATCACCACGTCGGCGAAACCGTCACCATTCACGTCCAGCGTCGTTCCCCACGAGGTGTCGACTGGCGCGCTCCGCGCCCTGACCGTGAACTGCCAGGTCGGCGTCCACCCCTGGACGCCCGCGTCCCCACTCCGGCCGTAGGCGTGCCAGAAGAGGACACCGCTCGGGAGCGCGCTCGGCGGTGCGCCGCTGTCACCCGTCGCGTCGAACGCGGCCACTTCGTAGGTGCAGGCGCGATCCCGGCAGATCTGGACGTGGGCGCCGTCGCACGTCGGGTCGAGCGTCCAGTGGAGCGTCGGCCGTTGCGAGGTGACTGTGGCCGTCGAAAGCGGCGCGATGAGTCGCAGGGAAGCCGTGGCGGGCAACAACGGCCCATCGGCGATCGCCCCATCGGGGGCGGCGACGCGAACTCTCGTCGAGCCCCCGCAGCCACACATTGGTGCGGACAGCAGCATCAACATCAGAAGGCGGTTGGCTGGCGTCGCCCTCATCGAGACATCATACGCCCCTAGACGAGCGCCTTCGTCGACGCGGCGCCGGGGGCCTCACCGAGCGCGCCCAGGTGGCGCGTGACGAGCTCGGGGTCGCACGCCGCATGCTCGACCTGTCGGCGCCCGAGCTTCACGTGAACGAGGCTCCCAATGCTCTCGTCGAAGCCGGCCGCCAGCCAGGCCCGGAGCGCGTCGACGAACCCGACCCGCAGTCGGGAGGCGTAGCGGACGAACCCGGCCACGTCCTTGAACTGATCCATCGCCAGCATCAGCTCGGGATCGTCGACCAGCCCCGTCGGGATCGGGCGCGCCGGGGCGCGCGTCGCCTGCTCGAAGGCGGCGATGTCGGCCGGCAGCCGCGCGTGGTAGGCGCCGTCCTCCACCAGCGAAGTGAGCGCGCGCTGGTGCGGGTGGGTCCCCTCGACGATCTGGCGGGCCTGGCGCGCCAGCTCCTCGGGGCCGCCGTCGTGCGCGCGCAGGAGCACCAGATCGTAGACCGGGTGCCGGTGGAACGTCTGCAGGACGTGGTGGACGATCGCCTCGCGCGGCGCGAAGAGGCCAATCGGATCGAGCATCGTCGCCGGACCAGAGAGAAAACGGCGCGTGTTGTGAAAGATCCAGGGGATCCCCTGCGCGCGGTAGAAGATCTTCGTCTCCTCGGCCGCGCCGACCATCATCTGATCGCGCCCGGCCACGAGCAGCTGGCCGATCGTCGGCACGGCGTCGATGTGGCCGAGCGCCCGCAGGCGCTCGAGGCGCCGCCGGACGAGGCGCGGCCGAAAGTAGGCGGCCACCAGCGACGCCAGCTGGCGGAGCTTGTCCCAGTTCTGGCGGGCGCCCCCGAGCACGTCGGCCAGGAGGCGCACCCGCGAGCGCCCGCGCCACGGGGGCGGCGTCGCGCCCTGCCGCTCGGCCATCGACGTCACCGCCGCTCGCTCACCCTGCATGCGGGATCAGGTTAGCAGCTCGCTCGCCGCGCGGAGCCGCCGCGCCCGTCCGCCTGCGTGCTCCTAGAGCTCGATCTGCGCGCCGATCTCGACCACCCGGTTGGGCGGCAGAGAGAAGAAGTCGGATGCCGACCGCGCGTTGCGCGACAGAAAACGAAACAGAACCTTGCGCCACTCGGCCATCCCTTTGCCGGGGACAGACCGCAGCGTCTCCCGGCCGAGGTAGTAGCTGGTGTCGGCCTCGTCGAGCGGCAGCCCCTGGGCCTTGCACCGGCGCAGGACGTCGAGCACCGCCGGGCTCTCCTTGAACCCGTAGTGGGCCGTGACTCCCCAGAAACCCTGGCCGAAGCTCTTGACCCGCACCTTGTCGGCGTCCGGCACCTCCGGCACCGCGTCGGTGGTGATCGACAGGATGACCACCTCCTTGTGCAGCACCTTGTTGTGCTTGAAGTGGTGCAAGAGGACGTTGGGCGTCCCCCGCCGCGTCGACGACAGGAACACCGCCACGCCCGGCACGCGGTGCGGCTTGGTCGCCTCGATGTCGGCCAGGAAGATCCCGAGCGGCAGCGAGTCGGCGGCGATCCGCTCCGCCAGCAGCGTCCGGCCGCGCTTCCAGGTCAGCATGATGGTGAAGACCCCCACCGCCACCGCCAGGGGGAACCAGCCACCGTGCGCGATCTTGGTCGAGCAGGCCGCGAAGAACGACAGGTCGAAGCAGAGGAACACCGCCAGCAACGCGCCGGCGCGCAGCGTCCCCCACTTCCAGAGATCGCGGGCCACGTAGAAGAAGAGCATCGACGTGATGGCCATGGTGCCGGTCACCGCGATGCCGTAGGCGTCGGCCAGCGCGCTCGACTCGCGGAAGCCGAGCACCAGCGCCACGCAGGCCACCATCAGCAGCCAGTTCACCTCGGGGACGTAGATCTGCCCCTCGGTCTGGCCGGAGGTGTGGACGATGGTGACGCGCGGCAGGTAGCCGAGCTGAACCGCCTGGCGCGTGAGCGAGTAGGCGCCCGAGATGAGCGCCTGCGACGCCACCACCGTGGCCAGGGTCGCCAGGATCACCATCGGGTAGAGCCAGGCGCCCGACACCAGCCCGTAGAACGGATTGGCCGCCGCCTCGGGGCGCTCGAGCAGCAGCGCCCCCTGCCCGAAATAGTTGATGAGCAGCGCCGGAAAGACACAGCTGTACCAGGCGAGCCGGATGGCGCGCGTCCCGAAGTGCCCCATGTCGGCGTAGAGCGCCTCGCCGCCGGTCACGCAGAGGACGACCGAGCCGAGCACCAGGAACCCGTGCACGCGGTGGATCATGAAGAAACGCGCGCCGTAGAGGGGATTCATCGCGCGCAGGATCTCCGGGTGGCGCACGATCCAGGGGAGCCCGGCGGCGGCGATGAAGATGAACCAGGCCACCGTCACCGGGCCGAAGACGGCGCCGATGCCGCCGGTGCCCCGCTTCTGCACGGCGAACAGGATCACCAAGATGATGCAGGTGATCGGCACGACGAACGGGGAGAAGGCGCTGGTGGCGACCTCCAGCCCCTCCACCGCGGAGAGCACGGAGATCGCGGGCGTGATGACGCCGTCACCGTAGAGCAGCGCCGCCCCGAAGAGCCCAAGGACGATGAGCAGCATCTTGGTCTTGCGCAGGCCCGTCCAGGTCGTCCGCGTCGATGCCCGGTGAGCCCCCGACTCGTCCGCGGTGACCGCCGCCGCGCTCGGCCGCGCCACCAGCGCCATCAGCGCGAGCACCCCGCCCTCGCCGTCGTTGTCGGCGCGCATGACGAAGAGCAGGTACTTGACCGAGACGACCAGCGTGATCGACCAGAAGATCAGCGACAGCACGCCGTAGATGTTGGCCGCCAGCGGCGCCACCCCGTGGGGAAGCGTGACGCACTCCTTCAAGGCGTAAAGCGGGGAGGTCCCGATGTCGCCGTAGACGACACCGATGGCGCCCAGCGCCAGCTTGGCCAGGCCCGCGCCGTGTGCCTGGGGGTGATGATGGGAAGCGGACGCGACGGCTTGCTCGGGCATGAGTTCAGCGGCCTCGGCCGCCGGAGCGGGATGATGAACGATTTGCATTCGCGAAGCGAGATCCCCCTCGGGCACCCAGCCCAACCGCAATCTTGCCCATTCCAGGTTTCGAACAGGTTTCGGCGCGATGAATTCGCCGCGGCGACCCCCGCGGGACACCGATTCGTCGACGAGAATTTGCTTGCCTCCCGGGCGCACCGTGGGACGCGGCCACGCAGCGATGCGGGACTCGATGCCATGCCGCCCTGGAAAGCGGCCGTCTGGCGGCTAGTGGGTCCTGCCCGGCGAGCCGGTCTCGATGCCGTCGGGAGCGAGGAACGCGCCGTTGACCCCGCCGACGCTCAACGTCGTGACGGTGGCGAGGCCGGCCGTGTTGTCGAACGAGAGGCCGGTGGTGGCGGCGCCGAACGTCACGCCGGTGATCGGCTTGCCCGACGGGTTGAACAGGTTGACCGCGTCGCCGCTGGCGCTGAGGCCCACCCCCGAACCGGTGTAGCTGCCGATCAGGAAGCCCGCGGGCGGCAAGGCCGCCGAACCAGGTCGTGACGAAGCTGGTCGCGGTCGCGGCGGTGCCCTCGATGAGAATCACCGACTGACCTGGCGCGATGCTGCCGACACCGACGATCGGGACGGACGATGCGAAGGCGTTCGAGTTGTCGTCCATCTTCCAGCCGGTCATGTCGACGGCTGCGCCGCCGACGTTGGTGACCTCGAACCAATCGGCGGCGTACGGCGCTGGTGCTGCTGCCCCAGGGCGCGACCTCGGTGATGATCAGCTTGCCGACGTTGCCGATGCCCGGCGAGCCGATCTCGTTGCGCGTCCCCGGCCGCGACGAAGGCGCCGTTGACGCCGACCGCGCTGAGCGTCGAGATCACCGGCAACGGAAGCGCGTTGCTGCCGACGCCCGCGTGGTTGTCGAAGGTCGCGAACGGCGTCAGCGGTCGGCGCGGCGCCGAAGCCCACGCCCGCCACCAGATTGCCGGCGCCGTCGAAGAGCGTGACCTCGTCGCCGCTGCTGCTCAGGCCCACGCCCGAGCCCGAGTAGCTCCCGATCTGCGTCACGCGCGGGGGGTTCGCCCCGAACCAGAGGCTCCGGAACGCGGCGGCCGCGGTGGCCAGGTCCGCGCGTCTCGATGAAGATGACCGCCTCGCCGGGGGCGATGGAGGTGACGCCGTTCAGGGCGACGGCGTTGGCGATGGAGTGCGAGTTGTCGTCCATCTTCCAGCCGGTGAGGTCGACGGCGGAGCTGCCCGTGTTGGTCACCTCGAACCAGTCGGCAGCGAGCGGGCTGTTCGAGCTGGACCAGGGGGCGACCTCCGAGATCACGATGCTGCCGGGGGCCACGGCCTGCGTGACGGTGAGGGTGAAGCCCACGGTGGCGTCGGGCGAGCCGCCGACGGTCGGGTCGTCGACCGCGACGGTGACGCTCAGCGTGGGCTTCGAGGCGTGGCTCAAGCGCGGTGCCAGCCTTGAGGTAGAGCGAAGAGCCGACAATCTCGAAGGACGCGGCGTCGGTCCCGCTCACGCTCAGGTTGTTCGTGCCCTGGCCGTCGTCGGTGACGGCGATGTCCGCCAGGCGCACGTGGCTCGACACGTCGGTCCGCCTCGGAGATCGACGGCACCGTGTTGCTGCAGCGTGACGGCGGTCGGCGCCAGGTTGGCGGCGTCGTTGTCCTGGATGGTCACGGTCGCGCTGGCGTTGGCGCCGACGTCGTAGCTGCCCGTGTCGGACAGCGTCAGCGTCAGCGTCTCGGTCCCTTCGGCGATGGCGTCGTCCACCGGGGTGATGGTCACGTCGACGAACGCGGCGCCCGCCGGAATGATCTGCGAGCCGGTGAGCGCCGGCGTGTAGTCGGCGGCGGTCGCCTGCCCGGCGCCCGTGGCGATGGCGTAGATGACCGTCAGCGGCGAGGTGGTGCTGCCGCTGCGGGTGAATCGGAACACGCCGGGATCGCTGCCGGTCTCCGAGGCCAGGGCGTCGACGGCGGTGATGCCGACGATGGGCGCCGCGCCCGAGCCGACGGTGCCGGGAGAACCGATTTCGTTGGCGTCGCTCGGCGCCACGAAGGCACCAATCTGTCCGACGACGCTCAGGCTCGAGATCACGACGTTGTTGAGCCCCGCCGAGTTGTCGAACGTGGGCAGGGGCGTGCCGCTCGGAGACGCGGGGAAGGAGATGGCCGCGTGCAGCGTGCCCCCGTTGTCGAAGAGGTTGACGGCGTCACCACCGGTGGAGAGGCCGACGCCGGACCCGGAGTAGCTGCCGATCTGGAGGCCCGCCGGCGCCGTTCCGCCGAACCAGAGGTTGATGAACGCCTGCGCCTTGGCGGCGAGCTCCGACGAGCTGGCCGTCTCGATGAAGATCACCGACTCGCCGGGGTTGATGCTGGTGACGCCGTTCAAGGGCACGGAGACGGCGAACGAGTTCGAGTTGTCGTCCATCGTCCAGCCGACGAGGCTGACCGACGAAGTGCCGAAGTTCGTCACCTCGAACCAGTCGGCCGCGAGAGCCGCCGGGCTGTTTCCGCTGGACCAGGGCGCCGCCTCGGTGATCGCGAGGTTGATCGCGCCGCTTGCGGCCGGCGTGATGGTCAGGGTGTACGAGCGTGCTGGCGTCGGGCGTCGCGCCGACCGTCGTGTCGTCGACGTTGACGGTGACGTGGTAGCTGGATTGGGTCGCCGCGTTCAGCACGGTGCCCGCCTTGAGGAACAGCGCGGTGCCGATGATCTGGAACGAGCCGGCGTCCGGTCCGGACAGGGACAGGTTGTTGTCGCCGAGCCCGTCGTCGGTGACGAGGATGTCCGCCAGCTTGACCGGGCCGGTGGTGTTCGTGTTCTCGGGGAGCGACGTGACGGCGCCCGTGAGCGAGACGGCCGTGGGCGCGAGGTTCGCCGCCGTGGAGGGCGCGTAGACCCAGAGCTGCGGGTGGTTCGACGTCGCCGCCGCCGTCCTCGCTGGCCACGTACAGGATGCCGTTGCGGTCCATCGTGATGCCTTCCATCGTCATGTCGGGCACGGAGAGGGCGTCGCCCGGGTCGGCGACGAGGTCAGGGTGTGCTTGACGTTGCCGGAGCGGTCGACCTGCACGACCTGGCCGGACTCCTGGCTGATGATCAGCAGCTGGTCGATACGTGGGATCGCCGGCCAGCGAGGGCAGGTTCGACAGGGCGTAGACGTCGGAGAAGTCGAGCGTGCTCACCAGCGACGGGTCGAAGAGATTGACGGACTCGTCCGTGGTCGGCGAACCGTTGGTCGCCGTGCCGGCGGCGAAGTCGATGCCCGTCTCGAAGATGCCCCGCGGCTCCTTCTCCTTCACGAAGATGTAGTTGCCGGTCTTCGGGTCGAACGTGACGCCCTCGAGCCCGATGTTGCCGATGGTGGTGCCGAGCTTGACCGTCTGGACGTCGGCGCGGTGCAGCGTCGTGCCCGCGACGTAGGTGAAGAGATTCGACCTGGCGGTACCGCTCCTCGATCATCACGAACTTGCCGCCGCCGACGTAGGAGACGCCCTCGGTGTCGTAGAACTCCGTGCCCTGCGGGCTGCCGCCGGGGGCGAGCGTCATCGAGTTGATCAAGGCGCCGGTCTTGGAGACCTGGACGACCGACGTGCCGCCGTCGCCGACCACGAACAGCGTGTCGGTGTCCCAGTCGTAGGTCACCGCGGAGGCTTCCTGCGCCAGCAGGCTGACGCTGTCGGGCGGCGTGGTGCGGGTTGGCTCGGGCAGGTTGTAGCGCGCGACCCGGACATACTTCGAGAGGTCCATCGTTCGGAAGGCGGCGCTGCCGGCGCTGCCGGCGCTGCCGGCGCTGCCGGCGCTGCCGGCGCTGCCACCGTTGCCGGCGTTGCCACTGTTGCCGGCGCTGCCGCTGCTGACCGCCGTGCAGGTCACCGTCACCGAGAGCGTGTCGCCGCAGTCGCCGTCCGTGACCGCGACGGACACCGTGACGGCGCCCGCTGCGGTGCAGGTCAGGGAGGTGTTCTGGGCATCGGGCGCGCTGAGCGTGCCGCCCGTCGTCGTCCAGTGATAGGCGAGCGCGGCGGGTCCGACGTCGCTGTCATGCGCCGCCGCGGAGAGCGCGAGCGACGAGCCGACGAAGACCTCCGCCGGCGAGGCGGTGATGCCGCCGACCGTCGGGCAGACGTTGATCGTGCCGTTCACGAGCACCGAGCCCGTGTGGGGCGGCTCGTGACAGGTGAGGTGCACCGAGACCGCCGTCGTCGCGCCCGCGATCACGTCGAAGGTCGCCGCGCCCGCGCAGTGCGTGCTGCCGTCCGCCGCCGTCCCGTCGAGCGCGATCGAAAGGCCGCTGTCCGCGGGGATGCCGCCGATGACGGCCGAGACCGTCGTGCTCTGGCTCGTGTCGAGCGTGCCGGCGCGGGAAAAGCCGCTCGGCCCGGTGATCGTGTAGGAGACGGAATTCAGCGTCGCACCCGACGCGAGCACCAGCCCGATCGAACCGACGTCCGACTTCGAAACGGATTTGCTGTCGGTCGAACAGCCAGAGTTCAGCGTCGCAAAAGTGCCGAGGGCAACGACAAGGAAGGCGCGGGACAGACGTGTAAACATGAGGGCCCGCTTAGCAATTGGTGCGCCATCGCACGCTTCCGCAGGGCGATGGTTAAGTGGGCGATATCACACGAAAGATGACGCGGGCCGCGCCGCGGCGAGGGACGGGACTCTCCGGGTTTCGGAGAATCCCTCCGATTTCAGGTGACCGCCCCGCGGTGAGCTTGCGAGGACTTCGAGAAGGCATCCCGCGCCGCGGAGCGAGTCAGCGACCGGGGAACCGCGCACCACGGAAGCCGTTGACGACCCGCCGCCCGATAGCGTAAGTACCGGCAGCACTTAAGAAACGCCCAGGTAGCTCAACTGGTAGAGCAACGGACTGAAAATCCGTGTGTAGACAGTTCGACTCTGTCCCTGGGCACCACTGAAACCATTCGGGATTCGGTCTGGTCGACCGCCC
Organism: uncultured Pseudomonadota bacterium; assembly: GCA_963819375.1. Classification (GTDB taxonomy): domain Bacteria; phylum Myxococcota_A; class Polyangia; order Fen-1088; family Fen-1088; genus JADGRB01. The sequence goes on from CAWFVU010000007.1 coordinate 1,046,682, forward strand.
CCGACAACGAGGCGGGTGGTCCTCAAGTGGTCCTCTCCCCCACGGCGGCCTCGGCGCCGCCTGCGACCAGCCTTGGACCAGGGGACGCGAGACCGAGCGTGAGCCGCGCGTCGGACTCACGCACGCGGTGGTCGTCGCCGATGTGACCGTAGGTCTCCGTGGTGAGGACCGGCGTCGAGTGCCCTAGGTTGCGCTGGACGTCGGCGATCGTCCCGCCGCCCATCAGCCACAACGACGCGTGCGCGTGGCGGAGGTCGTGGACGCGCATCCTGGGCACCTCGGCGGCGCTGCAGGCACCGTCGAGGATCACCCCCAGCGCGTCACCGGTCGCCGGGAGCATGTCGCCCGTCGCGGGGTGCGGGAACACCAGCGAGCTGGGCGTCGCGCTGCGCATCCGGTGGCGGGAGAGGACGGCCGCGAGCTCGGCCGAGATCGGTACGGTGCGAGCCCGGCCCGACTTCGGGGGCGCCAGGTAGCTCCGACGGATCGTGACCAGGCGGCTCGTCAGGTCGAGGTCCTCCCATCGCAAGCCGGCCGCCTCGCCCCTGCGCGCGCCCGTCAGGACCAGGAACGCGAACAGCGGGTACCACTCGGGCGGGAGCGCCGCCAGCAGACGCGCGGCCTCGGCGTTCGACGCCAGCGGTGGCGAGCGCTTGCCCCGCATCTCCTGCAACAGGTACGCGCCCCTCGCGAACCGGCGGACGGGCGACGTCTGCAGGTAGCCCGCCGTGACGGCGTAGCTGAGCACCGTTCGCAGCAGTGCCAGGTGGCGGTTGACGGTGGCCGAGGCGAGCCCGTCCCCGACTAGGCGGCCGCGGAGCTCCATGATCCGCGACGGCGTGACGTCGGACAGGGCGGCCGACTGGCCGAAGAACTCCCCCGTCGTCTTCCAGCGCTGGACGTTGTCGCGGTGGGCGCGGAGCCTTACGGCCGAGTGATGGCGCAGCCACTCGCTGGCGACCACGGCCAGCGTCACGTCGGCCCGGCGGTGCGCCTCGAGCACCCCGTCGGCCAGTGCCGTGCGGACGCGCGCCAGGAACGCCTCGGCGTCGCCGCGCGTGGTGAAACCGCGTTTCTTCCTCTGGCGGCCGGCCTCCCACCAGACCGCCGAAAAGCGCGGTTCCGATGGCGTCCCGTCGGTCTTGATGCTCCCGAAGTCACGGCGACCTTGCCTCTTACGCGGCATCTTCCTTGCCCTCCGTCTCTGCGGGCCGGACGACAACCGCCGCCGGCGCCCGCGCGCCGCCGATCGGGATCACCGCCGCCCCGCCGCCGGTTCCGAGGGGCGACGTCATGAGCGGCGAGAACGTCTTCCGAACGAAGTGGGCGTAGTGCCGCGCTGTCACCGCCGGCGTCGAGTGCCCCAGGGCGGCCGCCACCTCATCGAGCGCCACGCCGCGCGACAGGTTGCGCGAGGCGAAGCTGTGGCGGGTCGCCTGATACCAGGTCAGGCCGAGCCCCAGCGCCTCGGCGGCGAGCTCCCAGCGGTACTCAACGTGCTCCTTCCGGAAGTGCCGCTCGTGCTCCCGCATGAACAGGAACGCCTCGCCGGTTGCCCCCTCGGCCCGCCGACGCTCGATCCAGGGCCCCAGCACCGCCCCGGCGTCTGCCGGGGCAGGCGTCCACTTCACCTTGCCCGCGCCGGCCTTGTCCTCCTTCAGCGGCCCGTTGTAGCTGTAGCGCACCCGGAACGCGCCCTCGGCCAGGCCCGCGACGTCCGACAGCCGGAGGCCGCAGATCTCCCCCAGGCGCATCCCGGCCCGGTTGCCGACGTAGAACATCAGCCGGAACGGGTCGGGCAGCTCGCGCATGATGGCGCGCACCTGGTCGTCGTCGGCCAGCCAAGGGACGTCTCGCTTCGGCGCGTGTTGCGGCCGGCGCCCGGCGGGGATCTGGCGGACCGGGTTGACCGTCGCGAAGCCGCGTTCGATCGCCCAGCCGAAGAACCGCGAGACCAGGTTGAGCAGGTGGCGCTGGGTCCCCGGCTCGAGCTTCCGCGCCTTGCGGAGATCGTCGAGCCAGCCCATGAGCACGGGGAGCGTCAGGTCGACCAGGCGCATCGACCCGAAGCGCGGGAGGACGTGCAGGCGGATACGGGATCGGTCGTCGTACGCGCTCCGGTTGATCAAGCTGTTCTCCCACTGCTTCATGAGGGCGCCGACGAGCAGTCCGGCCGACTCGGGCGCCTCCATCCCGAGCCGTTGGCGCTCCGCCTTCGCCTCGAAGGTCTGGGCGACCCTGAGAGCGTCTCGGCGGGTCTCCTGGGCGACCCGCTTCGATCGCCAGACGCCGGCGGGATCGCGGTAGCGCGCGTACCAACGCGGCGCGGACTTCGGGCCTCGGAAAAAGACGGAGGCCATCACCGCACCTTCCTTCCAGGGCGCGGCGCTCGCCGCCCCGACAGCTGCGAGAGCACGCCCGCCACCGTGCGCGCCGCCTGTTGCTTGTCGGCGCGGAGATAGCGCTCGGTCATTTGGATCGAGGCGTGCCCGAGAGCCGCCTGGATCGCCGTCGGCCGCGCGCCGAGCATGTCGGCCGTCGTCGCGCCGCCAGCGCGGAGATCGTGGATTCGAGCTCGCTTGTCGCGCAACGTGGCCCGCTCATCGACGCCCGAGATTCTCGCAAGCCCGACGGAACCAGCCCCGGATTGCCGTGCCTCCGACCAGCCGGCCCGTCGCGCGGGCAAAGATGTATGCCGTGCCCCGTGCCCGCTTGATCCGCGCGATCGCCTCCATCGTTCGTGGCGTGAGCTGGACGAACCTGTTCCTCTTCGACTTGGTCTCGGAGGCGAGCAGCTCAACGCTGCCGTCTTCGCTGATTCGGTCGACTCTCAGATGCCGCGCCTCCTCGAACCGGAGCATCGAGTCGAAGCACGCGAGCATGAATCCCTTGAGCATCGCCGCCCGGTTGCCGTCGTCGTCTCCGTCTGCCCGGCGCCCGTCGACGATGTCGTCGGCTGCCGTGAGCAGCTTCTCCACGTCATCCGCGGTCAGGTACGTCTCCCGCTGCGAGAGCGTCCGGACCCGCCGAGCGGCCGCGAGAGGGTTCCGCTTGATCAGCCCCCGCTCGACGGACCAGCTCAAGAGCTGCTTGGCGTAGAGGAGCTCGATATTGAGCACGGCCTCGCAGGGCGGCGCGCCCGTTTTCGTCTTCTGCCGCCTGCGCCGGGCCCGGTGTTCGTCCCAAGCCAGGGGCGTCATGAGCGGCGCCGGCAGATCGCCGAGGTCGCTGATGAGCGGCGTGATCCGGCTCCAGATCATCCGACGCCAGCACCGCTCGCCGTTGCGCGCCTGCGCCCAGAACGAATAACAGATCGCCAGCGAAGGCGCGTCCGGCGGGCACTCGGAGGTCACCGCGGCGAGCGTCTTTGCCTGGTCCGCCACCGTCATCGTGAGCTGGTCGATCTGGCTGCGGGCCGCGTCGAGATCGGCCCACAGCCGTTCCTCCTCGGTAAGCGGCCGCCGACGCGACGCGATCGGGATGATCTCGGCGAGGCGAGCCATCACGCCACCTTCCCGTCTGAGATCGTCATGATCCTTGCGATGTCGAGCGCGCTCGTCGTCCTGGCCTTGTGCAGGTAGCGCTCGGTGATCGCCAGATTGGTGTGCCCGAGAGCGTCGCGAATCGACGTGGGGCTGGCACCTCGCGCGTCGGCCAGAGAGGCGTGCGTGTGCCTCAGGTCGTGAAGGCGGAGGCGCCCGTCGCCCTCCGCGCACTTCGCGTCGAGGCCCGCCCACGCGACAGCCTGGCGGAACCACGCCCACATGGTCTTGTCGGAGAGCCGATCGCCCGTCTCGACGTTCAGGAAAACCCACGGCGCGTCGCTCGCCCGCAGTGTTGGATTCACGGAGCCGGTCGGAACATGCCGGCCCCCCCGCGGGATCGCCCTCATCGCCTCCAGCGCCCGCGGCGTCAGAGCTACAATTCGGCGGCGGCGACTCTTCGTCTGTCGGGCGAGGAGCTCAACAATCCCGTCGTCGCCAATGCGATCCCAGCGGAGTTTGATGGCCTCGCCCTTGCGCATGCCGGTATCCACGCAACAGAGGATGAAGGCGCGGAGCGACTTGCCCCGCCACTCGCCGCCCCTCGTGATGACGACGCGGCGATCGCGCACGCGGTCGGCGGCGGTCAGTAGTTTCTCGACGTCCTCGGCTTCGAGCCACGTCTCGCGGGCGCTGATGGCGCGCTCCGCCTTGGCCTCGGCCAGCGGGTTCTTTTCGAGGAGCCTATTCGCGACCCCCCACTTGAGCAGCTCTTTCGCGCGGCTCAGCTCGACGTTGAGCCAGAACGGCGCCGGGAGCTTCCTGCGATGATCCGGCTCGGTAGCTCTCGCCGCTCGATGCTCTGCCCAGACGATCGGCGAGAGCTCCGAAGAGGGAAGGTGCCCGAGGCGTCTTACGAGGCCGCGGAGCTGCACGCGGATCGCCGGCCAGTTGGACGCCTGCTGTCGCACGATCGAGTACCTCGCGAACAGCTCCGCGATCGTGATCGCGGGAAGCGACCGAATCCCGGCCGGCGAGGCGCTCGAGCGCCGCCGCTTGCGATCGCACGAGTTCGGCCAGGTTGCCGACCATCGCGGCGAGACCTTCCGTCTCGGCCGACATTACGCCGCCCTCCGCTCGACGGCCGCGTCAACCGCTCGCGCCCAGGTCGGCCAGTCCCTGGAAACCGCCGGGGCCGGAATCGGCTCAGGGGTGCTTGCCGGCGCCGGCTGCGAGTCGCGCAGGAAGCGAGCGAGCAGGGCCCGCACCCGCTCGACCGGCACCTTTCGGAGCGCGGCGACTCCATCCGGAGTGCGGAGATAGGACTGCCCGTATCCCCAGGGCCCGATCAGGCACTCGAGGATGGCGCTGTCGCATTTCGCGTCCTCGGCGTCACCGAGCTCCGGCATCGCGATCCACTCGCGCTCGCGCTGTTCCTTCCGGTCGCACAGCAGCTCGAGGCGCTCGCACACCTCGTTGTCGAGGAACGAACCGTCCGTCTGGAGGTGGTCGATCACTTGCCGCAGGAGCGGCGCGAGGTGGTCGAGGATACGGGTTGTGTCGAGGCAGTCGCAGTCGTTGATCAGCTTGCACTCGGCGCAGCGGAACAGGGGCCGAGCCGGGGACTTCTTCCGGCGACTCCGGACGGTGGTGGTGCGGGACGTGGAGACGGTGGCGGTTGCGTGTACGGTGGACATTGTTCGGACCTCCTAGAGTGGTTCGAGCCGTGGCCCCGGCTGTTTGCGCAGCGCGGGGCCGTTTTGTGCCTTCTTGCTACACCATTGTTCCCACAAACGGGCAGCACGTCAAGCGGAAGTTGGGTTGGCCCATTCCGGGGGCTACTGTTCCCCGGTCATGCCCCGCAAGAAAACCAAGCCGATCACCAAGGACGCCGAGATCAAGATTCGGCTCACGCCCGAGGACAAAGCGCTCTTTGAAGAGGCCGCGCGCCGCAGAGGCTTGGGCGTGTCTGGGTGGCTCCGAATGATCGCACTGGACGTCTGCGAAGGGCGCTTGGTGGCGAAGGTCTGATTTGACGGTCATCCGGCTCCCAACGCCGGAGCGCCTGCAGCCCGGAGCTTGGCAAGGGCCGAGTCCTCGATCTGGCGGACGAGCTCGATCGAGACCCCGAGAATTTCTCCTATCTCGTCGAGGGACATGACCGGCTGGGTCCCGGGTTCCCCTCTCCGCTTGCCATGGGTTGCGGGCGGAGGGTCCCGCCTGATTGCCGCCAGTGTCGCAACGCGCAGGCTGCACGTCGCGATCATCTGGTCGACGTCGCGATCTGGATGAGCGAGCTTGACGAGGAGCGGAGTGCGCCGGCGGTCGCCCGGGTGCCCAAGGCGGTTCGGTACCACGTCGAGGCGCAGGTTATGACGGCAGCTCGCGCGAGCACACGGACCGGGCGGGCACAAACCGAATGTCCTCGGCGGACCGAGGGTCACGCCATCTGCTGCGAGCGCCGCCTCGATCTCGACGAGCTCCTCGCGTTCCGCGCGTGTGATGGGCGTGCTTCCGAGTGACCGCGTCCTGGGACCGGCGCGACCCTTCCGGGCAACCGACGGCCGCGCGATAAGATTCTCTAGGCTCCGCTTCCGTCGAACCGGCGCCGCGTTGATCACCTTCAGGCGGACGACGCGCGGAGGCCGCACCGTCGTGATCGATCCGCGCCCTGGGATACCGTCAGGCGTAAGAGCGCCGGAAGCGCCGGGCTTCATCCGGCCCGCCCCGACGGAGATACCTCCGCGCGGCTGTCTAGTTTCTGGGCGGCTCGAACGCAGCGGCCAGCTGCTGGACAGTCCGCAGCGTCTGCCAACAGCGTTCGATCTTCTCGTCCGTGTCCAGCCACTTGGCGTCGGCCTCGCAGCGGACCGTCCGAATCGTTGTGATGCGTCGTTCGAGTTCGCTCACGAGCGCCAAGTGCGGTGTCTCTCCGAGCTTCGCCAACATCATGTTGGCGACCAGGCCAGATACTTGGGCCGGAAGCCACGCGGGATCGTCGAGGTCGAGATTCGGCATCCCCTGGGCATCCTCAATCGTCTTCGTCCACCATGCGGCGTCGAAGCCCGAGTACTCCACGGCCAGTTCCACAACGCTTGCAAGGTCGGCTTTCATCCGTTGGCGCTCCTTTGGCTCGCAGCATCGTATCAGCCCCCCGGGATCGTCGACTTGCCAGGGCCGTCGGGGCCGAGGTCCGTCACGGATGGCGGGTCTTCGCCGAGCGCAGATGACGCGACCGTGCGCGGATCTTCGGGAACGGGCACCGCCAGCTTTGCCGTCTTCGTCTGGTTGGCGTTCGTTACCGGGATGAATTCGACGCATTTGATCTTGATCACCTTGCTCTGCGGGATCGGGCCGGCGTCGGGGACGGAGACGCTCACGATGACCACCGCGTTGATGCCCAAAAGGTCGATCGCGGAGTGGCTGATCGTGAGCGCGAGATCCTTGGTCTTGTCCTTCTTGCCGGGCTTCCTCCAGATATTCGGGACGAGCACCTGCAACTTCGACCACTGGTCCTGCGTCCAGATCACCACGTCGATGTCGACCGTCGCTGACCTTCGGCCATGGACCGTAATGACATCCCCGTCGGCGCCAGCCGGATGCTTTTGATCGAAGGCGAGCGCCGGACACGCGCGGACCTTGCAGATCCCGGGAACCTTCATCCCGCCGATAACAACAATGTCCCACGGGTTCTTCGAATAGGTGGGACCCGTGCCGTTGAACCAGATTTCGCCATTGAGCGCGATCCCGTAGGTCGGCTGATCCCAATACGCGATGTCCGGCGTAGGGCTGAGTGGCCCGAAGACAGGCTGATTGTTCAGAAGTCCAAAAGGCGCGCTCACGTCAGGTCTCCTCGGTTAGTAAGCGACATCGCCCGCCCAGGTATTCGCGTTGAAGTCGGTCACCTGGACGTTGAGCCAGGTCAACTCGGCGGTCGCGAAGTGGCGGAAGAACGGCGTCGCCGTGGCCACGCCAGCGCCCGGCGCCGCGTTCGTGAAGTCGACGATCTGGTCAGTGATGAGCGCGCCGTTGATATAGAAGAGCACGCGGTGGGCCGTGTCGTCTGAGCTATTCGAGCCGTAGACCTCGATCCGGAAGCGCTGGCGCCCGGCCGGCGTTACGCCGCTGTTGATGCTGGCGACGCCACTCCCGGCGGCTCCCTGCCAGAAGCAGAGCCACGTCGTATCCCCCGGCCCTCTCTCGAACCACGCACCGAAAGGAGCGTTCGACAACGTGGTTCCCGTGGCGCCGAGCAAGCTGGTGGTGACGAAGCCCATCGCGTCGTCGGAATTGCCGCTGACGGTGTGGATCTTCGCGTCCCACTGCATGGTGACGGACGTGTCCGCGTCGAGGATGATCTGCCCGGGCGACTCGACTTCCTGTGCGCTGCCGATGGTCCCCGTCGGGTTAGTCGCAAGCCAGAGACTGCGCGTCCTGACGTCGGCGTCTGTCCCCGTCGGGCCGCCACCGAACGTCGGTGGTCCGATGTTCGCGGCGTCGGCATAGATCGCCCCGCCGGCTGCGTCGCCGCTGATCGAGTACCACCACTTCCCGAACCATGGACCGTTGCCGACCGCCGTCTTCGCGTTGACCGTGTTCAGGTCCTGCCACGTCTCTCGCCAGCCGAGGATCTTCCCCTCGATGAAGCCAGCGTGGCTCACAAGTGCGCGTGTCTGCAGCCGGGCGTTCCGCCACGTCACGATCGACTGGATCCAGGCTGAGACGATCGCGAACGGCGCGGTCAACCAAGCGATCCAGTCGGCGGGCCACTTGAGCGCCTGCGCGAATGACGCCGCGTTGACGGGATCTCCGTCGGTTACGACGAGGGCCTTTGGTACTCCAGCGGGGCCGGGTACTCCGCCTGGCGCTTGCGCCGCCGTCGGTACGCCCGCGTACGTCAGTGACATGGTCTCTGTCCTCTCGTGTGGTCGTTGCTGCGTTCGGTTTGATTCGCTTCGTGTTGCTCCGGCCTAGCCAGCCGGGGTCATGGTTCGCGTGCCGCGGAAAAGTTCCCCTCGTGCGAGATTCGAACTCGCGCCTGCGCCGTTCGACCAGAGGACACCCCGGGCTCACCGGCCGGGGAACTGGTCGATCAGTCGCCGAACTCGCCACCAATTCGGACGAGGGGATAAATCATCGCGCCAGCTCGGGCTTGAAGCTGGCGGGCAATTCGAGCGTCACGCCCCGCTGGTCAAGCCGTGCCGGCGGGATCATCTCGGCCATGAGCGCGCAGAGCGGGCGGAACTCGGGCAGCCGATCGCCCGCGACGAAGAACGCCTGCGCGAGCGCTGGGAGGCGATCCCATTCCTCGATCCGTGCGGCGTTCTCCTGCTGAAAGCGCTCGGCCTTGTCGCGCGCTTCCTGCGCCCGGCGCTCCCGGTCGGCCGCCGACTGCGCCTCGAGCTTGCGCCGTTCGGCCAGCTCCGCCCGGCGCCGTTCGAGCTCGGCTTCGGGGGATGCGGGACCCGCCAACAGCGCGAAACCGTCGCGCAGCGGAAGCCAGCGCACGTCGCCGGCGCAAAACTCATCGTCGATGTCGATCGATACGAGAGCGAAGCCGCCACCACCCACTGTTGGGCGCGTCGTCGGGATGAGGTCGCGCCTCGCGTGGCGCGGATGCTCGATGCCGATGACCCAGGAGCCGTCCGCACGAAGGGCCAATTGGTTGGCCGCCACGGTCGCCAGGACCTCGAGGTCGCGCCTCGCCTCGGGTGACTTCTCGGCGAGCGCTGCGGCCTCGAGGTTGATCGCCTCGACGCCGGAGCGACGCTCCGAGGCCGCGAGTTTCGCGAGGGGGATCATCAGGCGCCACGCCGCTGCGCGAGGAACGCGGCCACGTCGTCCGGGTTGGAGCCGACCATGCTGGCGATACACTTGCGCTCGTCTGGCGTGAGGGCCGCGAGACCCTCGTCGAGGGTCTTCTGTTGCTCTCGCCCTCGCGTCATCGTCGCGACGTCCTCCCGCGATAGCCCGAGCTTGGCCGCCATCGTTGCGGCGTCGGTCCCGTGCGGGAACGGCTCGCCGATCTTCGCCGGATCGGTGTCGTCCGTTCCCGAAGGGAAGAGCTCCCGCCGTTGCGCCGCAGCGAGCTGCGAGGAGATCCCCGTGATGAAACGGAAGTACGCGCGCTGATCCAGTTTGCGGAGTTGGCCGAGTTCGGCTGCGGCGTTCGAGATTTCGGTGTCCATCGGTGATCCTTTCGTCGTTCAGTCGGTGGGGCTGGTGTCGTCGTCCGCGTTCTCGGGCGTCGCGTCGTCGCCAGGGGTGTGCTTCATCGTCATTTCGGCGGGCGCGCGCTTGCCGGTCGCGACGGTTTCAGCCGACGCGAGCAGGTTCGCCGCGCCGGGCGCCCCGATCCGCGTCAGGGCAGCGACCAACCGATCGCGGGTGCCGGCGCGGCTTGGAAACCCCGCGAAGATCCGCAAGCAAGTGGCCTCCGCGAGATCGGCCTCGGCCGCGGCCTTGCGGAGAAGCGCACGCGGAACGATCAGCGGCTCGGCGGTGTCGCGGCCAAGAAGAACGGGGGGTTCGTTGGAAATCATTTTCTAACTCTCGGTGATTGGTTGTCGTCGCCCCAATTCCGTCGGAACACCCGGTCGGCTCGTTGGGCGCCCGTTGTCACGGCTGCCGTCCGTCGGGTGGGTCGTCGGCGGTTCTTCCGGCTGACGTGGCCGGCTCGGCAGCGACAGGGATCTTCCCCTTCTTGAATCGGGCACCGCGTAGCCAGGCGCCTTCGGCTTCCGCGTAAGCCTCGGCTGAGTCGAACGCTCGCGGATCCGGCGCTTGGGCGATCTTGAGCAGCTCCTCATACACGTTCATCCCGTGCGCCTCCGGGCCGGCGCGATCCCGAAGATTCTGTTTCCGGGCTTCGAACCTGCTCCTTGCCTCGGCGATCAGGGCTTCGATGCGCTCGTCGGTGAGCGGCTCCAGTTCGAGGGTCCGCAGCTTTTCGAGGCTCGACTCTTGAAGTTGGAGATGGCGCTCCAACCACTCCGCAGGGTCCTTCCGGTTCTCGACGCCAGCGACGCGCCTGAGCAATCCTTCCACGCCCCGGCGGCTCACTGGACACCCCCAAAGCGCGAACGTGCGGCCGGACCGTTCTCGAGGCCCGCGATCCGGCGTTCCAAATCGACCAGGTCAATCAGCCGGCCGGCGCCATCCAAAACCGCCCGACATGCCTGGACGCGCGGCGCGGTCGCGCGAGCCGTTCCCATGGCCATCGCCAGGAGCGCCTCCGCGGCCCGCTGAGCGCCGCGGCCAAGCACGGAGGCCCCAGCGGCCAGCCCGGCGCGTGCGGCGTCGTCCAGGGCCTTCCTGACGCGCTCTCGGGCCAACAGGCGCCGAACGTGGCGCGCGCTGAGGTCGATCGCCTTGGCGATGTCCGCTTGCGATGCCGCGGGCGCCTCGACGATCGCGGCGATGAGCCGCACCTCCGTTGGGCTTAGGGTCTCGTCGGGGGTCATGGCGAGATCCTCGGAAAGAGGCCGCGGGCGGCCCTCGAGCCCCCGCCGGCGTGCTTCTGCCTCCAGCGCGGGGAGGTCGTCGGCGGTAACGGGGGAGCCGCCCTCTGCTGCGTTCTCGGCGTCAAGGCGGGCGAGCTCGTCCCACATCTCGGTTCGGGTCATGCTGGCCGGGTCACGCTCGGCCGGGTCGCTCTGCGGTGCTTCCAGCGACGCCACGCGCTCGCCCAGGCTGCGGAGGTCGCGGGGTCCGCCCGGTGTGCCACGCCGGAGACTCAAAACGGCACCCCGCGGCGCCGCATCGCCGTCGCGCCGGTCAGGCAGTCGTAACAGACGCGGTTCAGCGCGTCGTCGACCAGGGCGATGGCCCATGACGTCGAGCCGCATTCGCTACAGGGGTCCGGCGCTTCCGGTGCCGCCTTTGGCGTCGGCTTACCTTTTTTCGCTTCGTTCGCTTGTTTCGCAAGCGCCTGTTCGGCCATGTCGAGATATCGCCCCATCAGGCCGCCTTCCCTTCGTCGGACCTTTTTTCGCTTTGCTCGCTTCTTTCGCAGTAGCTCCACCGCTCGGCTGGTCGACCCGTGGTGATTTCCCTGGTCATGCTGACCTGACCGTTCGCCTTGAGCGTCTCCAGCGCGATCGCCAATCGGCCGGCGGCCATGTGTCGGCCGAAGTTGGCGCTGATGTCGGTTCTGGTCAGGCCTGACGGCGATGCGCGGAGTAGGCCGAGGATCTCGTCTGCTACCCGATCGCCAGTCGACGATCCAAAGATGTAAGCGACCGACCTCTCGCAGAACTCCCAGAGAGCGAGCGCGGCCCGCATGTGTGGCACGCCGATGCTGGTCGACTGATCGAGGAGCGCGTACACCAGCGCGAGGCGCATGGTCTGGACCTCTGCGCGCGACAAGATCGCGCCAGCGAGACCCGCTCGGTCTCGCGACAACTCCGGGTAAACGTTCCGCCAGATCGCGCGCGCTTCCTCGTCGCGTTCAAGGCGTCGATCTCCGAGCCGCCGAGAGAAGGCCAAGGCTGATGACAGGCCATTGACCAGCGCAGACGCATCCAGTGTGCCGCCGCCTTCGGGCAACAACTTCGATCGTCGAACGCAGCACCAAAGGAATCTGTTGGCGAATCCGTTGGCAGCCTCCGTCTCGCCGAGCGATCGGAGCAACTCGTCCTTCGTGACGTGACCAACGATCGAGATGTGAGCTCCAGTCGCTATCGCCGGGGAGTTCTTGGTCAACGTCCGGAGCTTTCCCGAGTCGAATGCTTCCCTGATCGTGGTGGAGAGCGTGTTGCCGTCACGGCTCGCCACCTTCAAGACGCGAGCAAACTCGGGTTCCAGGGCCATCAGGCGCTTGTCGACGACGCCTTCGTCCCCGTCTTTTCCGAGGATGGAATCGCGTACCGCCCAAATCAGACCTTCGCCACTGGCCAGGCCGGAAAGCACGCGGGTATCGCTCCACTGCTGGTCGGCGCCACCCATTAGGGCAGCGACCCGCCCCCAGGATGTTCCCTTCCGGCCCTTGCTGGTCTCGCCGACGAGCGTTGCGAATAGGTTTGGGTAGTGCCTGGACGCCTCCACTTCGAAGTGAGGGCCACGCCCGACGGCATTTCCGAATGACACGAGGGTCTGGATCAGGATTGCAACCCGATCCGCTTCGGTGTGCGGATCGATAGCGGCAACGATCTCGCCCGCCAGCCCATAGAAGGCATCAGAGTCAGGCGGAGACGGAGGGACCGGCCGCGAACTAAGCGAACTTTGCGAACTAAGGTCGGCCGCCCTCGCCTGCTCGGCCTGCTCGGCGGCTGCGATGACCTCACACAGCGCGTCCCGGCAGTCGCGAAGCGTCTCACCGGACAGACGCTGGGCGCGCTGATAGAGGCCGTCTCGAACGGCGCGTTCTGTGCAGCCGCCCGCGCAGGCAAACCGAGGGGCATCGAGGTCTACCGTCAGAGCCTCGGTCGTGCACACTGGGCACTCGACGGCATGTAGCTGTTCGAGTGCGTGGGCGGCGAGGCCGCTTCGCTCCCGATCTCGGGAGGCCTTCGCTAGCCGTTTCACGGCGGCAATGGCGCTCATCTCCGTGTCTCCGGCGTCACGGGCCGGCCCGCAGCCGCGAGATACTCGGCGAAGGCCGCTTCCGTGATCCGCGGCAGCCTGCCGACGTAGAGCGCCCGGAGCTCGCCCCGCTTGATCAACGTGTAGGCCATCGAGCGCGACACGGAGAGCCGCTTCGCTACGTCGTCCGGAGTGAGGAGCGGCCCGCCGTCGGTAGGAGCCATTGCGAGGTCAGCCACGGCGAGCCTCCAGCTTGGCGAGCGCGAGGCGGTACACCGCAGCGACGACGGCGCGCGGGACCGGCAGCCTGGCGGCGACCCGGAGCGCCAGCCGTGGGGTCAGCCCCCAGCGGCGAGCGCCGACGAGCTCGCCGAGCCGGCGGAGATCTCTCCGCACCAACGCCACCGGGTCCGGAGGGATACGGACTGGCCGCTCAGCCACGGTTGGCCTCGTCAATCTCCTGCAGGGCTTGCCGCAGGACGATTTGGGTTCCTGCCCTCACGGGCAGTGCCGCCAGCACCCTATCGAGCGTCGTGCGCGGGATGCCCGTGAGGGCTACGGCCTGAGCCTCGCCGTGTTGCTCGACGATCTCTCGGAGTCGCTTGCGATCCTCGATCGAGGCCGGACACGTTCGTTTCGTTTCCATTGCAGTAACCGTTGTACGGCAATGGAACGCCTATTAAGTGGGGCGGCGACGACGGGTGTGGCGACCGCCCTTTAAATTCGTCAGTGCCTCCTGACGGTCATCTCGATCTCGGGGTACATATCGGGGTACCGGGCACTGGCCTGCAGCTTCCGAATGTAGTGGGGGCGACCATGTTGGATTCGAGACTTGCGAACGGTCTTCGCTGCCTCCGCGATGATTTGCTCCGCAGAGAGTGGTCCCTTCGCCAGCCTCTGGGGAGGTGGCCACCCTAGCCAGGCGTTCTTCAGGAGAACGACGCACGCAAACTCCTCGTCGGAAGCTTCGCGGTCTAGGATTCCGAGAAAGTTCGTTCGATCGAGGGCCTCAATGAACAACGCGATGCCGCCGTATTGTTTGACGATCTTGCCGCCCCAGTCCTTCCGGATCTGAGGCGACAACGATAGAGAGGCCATCGGCAGCCGGAGGAGATCGAGATTGCGCCCGCCCGCCGCGTCCTGGTCCTCAAGCAGGGGAGCGATTCTCTCGCGTATCCAGAGGGCAGCCTGACTCTTGCTCTTGGCGGTGACCGCGACGGCCTTCCGCATCGCAACGACGAGCTCCGTCGCAGCTTGACGATCGGAATCGGGCTCCGCGAGCTCCTGCCGAAAACGATCGAGATCCCCATCGATGACCTTTGCGACGTCAACCCATGTTCGCCCGATCGACCCCTCGATCAGTTCCCGAGCCTTCGTGAGGACCGCCGCCTTCAGTTCGGGCAGCGTCTTGAACCGGAGGTTGGGCGGGCGTCCCCTTGGCTTCCGTCTGCTGGTCCTCATCTGGTCCCCTACGGGGTCACATTCTACGCGCGGGGTGCGACTGGTGAGACCGAAAGCGCGATGAATGCGCGGCCTGCGACGGGTGATAGCGGCTTCCTAACACTGAAAATCCGTGTGTAGACAGTTCGACTCTGTCCCTGGGCACAGCAGATCCCTGCAATTTCCGCTGGTTTTTAAGGGTCGGCCGCGTGGGGTGGGTACTCCTGGGTACGCCCGGTAACCCCTAATAACCGGCGATATGGTACAGATACGGTACAGACGGCCGGGGCCCGAGGGGCGTCAACACGTGACCCTGGGCTCCAGGTATCGTTGGCTCCAGGGGATGGAGGTAGAGCCCATTCATAGCAAAGCGCGGTTTCCGTCCAGGCGGGCCGGTCGAAGCCGGCGCCCTGCCGAAAGATGCGCTGCGAAGGCACGCTGTTGAGGTCTCCGTTGCGAACTCTGCTGGACCGCCACCACTACCAGCTGATCGACGTGGCGCGCCGCCAGTACGTCATGGAGGCACTCACGAAGGAACTCAATCGGGTGACGCGTGGGCGGACGTTCAGGATCGCGAACGGCGTGACGTGGCTGATGATGCTCGACTCCGTAAACGTCCTGGTGATCCACCTCGCGAGCTGGGCGAGGGGGGTCTATCAGCCCGGAGGCTTGATCGGCCAGCTACGGGCAGACCACCTCCGGAGCTTCCCGCGGACGCGTCCCCCCGAACCGCGCGATGGCGAATGGCCCGGCTGGCGGGAACGACGCGACAGGGAGCACGGCGAGAGCTTCGGGAGGCTGTTCCCCAACGCGACCGGGGCCCATCCTGATCGGCCGGCGTTCGAGGGCCTGACCGATGCCTTCGCGATCCGCATGAAGCCGGCAATCGACGCCCGCCACGACCGCGCTCACCTGTACGAGGTTAAGGGGCCAGGCGCGGCGAAGATGCTCGACGTCTCCGAGCTGCGCGCCCTCGTCGACTACGGCGACCGGTTCGTGCAAGACCTGCGGATGGTGAGCGAAGGGTCGTCGCTTCACCACGAGGACATGAACTCCCCGAAGGCAGAGGATGTCGCGCCGGACATCGTCGATTCTCTGCTATTGGGGACCTCCGACCAGATCGCGCGCGTTCGAGAGGGCCAGGAGCGAGACGCCTACTACGACCAGCTCCACGCGGAGCACGACTCCCTGCCGCCCCAACAGGACCGGTTCTTCAACGATCGGCTGTTCACCCGGAAGCTGGATCTCGGCTCTGGCCTCCATCGGCTAAGGCACGCCGGAAGAACCACATGACTGCCGACCCGAACGGCCCCGTGGTCGACGGAAAGGACCAGGCGCCGAAGCTGCTCCTGGACACGAATGTCTACTTGGACCTGGCCGACGGCCTGCTTCCCTCCGAGGGCGAGCGCCTCGAAGCCATCGCGGGTCACAGGTATCCGCCGCTCCTTTGGAGCTGCCAAATCACGTCCGACGAGCTGGTGTCGCGCACGTGTGAGGGGCCCGAGACCTTTCGTCGCTACCGGGAGGCGCTCTGGTGGATGGACAGGCTCTGTTCGTTGTTCGGGATGACCGAGCCGCTTTGGTGGGTTGTCCGCCGCGGTGTTTTCGCGTCCCTCGGCCCGAAAGATGATGACCTCGGCGAACTCGGCCGGACGCTCGTGGACGTTCGACGGGCGATCATCCGCGCTGACACCTACGACCTGCTCCCTTTCAAAATCCGATCCACCATCGAGAACCGTCTCCGTTCCCACTACGCCGAAAGAATCGACGCGTGGGTCGAGAAGCGGACCAAGCTGAACGAGGAGGCGCGGAAGAAGGTCATGCCGGGCGACCCTGGCATCGAGGACACCGTCCTCGCCGCGAACGCAGTCCTCGCTGTCTCCCGCGACGTGATGGAAAAGGACATCCCGACGTGGGGCCCCCAGCGCGACGAAGCAGATCAGAGGCACGAGCAACGGGAACAGATCGCCTTCGAGGTCGCGCTCCTTCGCAAGGCGCAGAATCGGGACGGCTACAACCACGCGAAGCGGAGGAGCGACTACAACGACTATTGGCTCTGCGCGTACCCGGCGGCCGGCTACACGATCGTCACGAGAGAGAAACGCCTCCCCGAGGCGCTCAACCAAGGCGGGTGCGTGATCCCCGTATGGTGAGCCTGGAAGAGGGGATCGCCATCGCGGAGAAGTGGCTCGCCCGCCGGCCGTGATGGCCGGACGACGGGCCACTCACGCCGCTCACGCCGCCGCGGCCCAGGTCTGCAGGACCCAACCCGCCGGCGTCTCTAGGAAGCGACGGTCGCCCTTGAGGCAGCGGCGAACCTGGGAACGGAAATGCCGAGCCCGCGTTCGATGGCCCTCGGAAAGCACCCTCCGAATGATCTCCACGACGCTGAGGGCTTTCCGCGCCATGAGGCAGACGCCGAAGATGAACTGGCGCAGAGTCCTGCGCTTCACCCCGGCGAAACCGTGGTGATTCGTTTCCACCGTACCTGCGCCCGAGAGCGTGAGCGCTCCATCATGCCCAGCAGTTTCCTCATCCACTCCTTGAAAAGGTTCCAAGCCCGCGTGAACGTACTGGAGCCTGCCCTCGCCTTCTCGTTCCGGTGCAGCAGCCAGAGCAAGGTCCCCGCTGCGAGGGAGAGGATGATCCCGATGGCCGACCGAACCAGCAGCCGTCCGAGGGCAAGGAGCACGTTCAGAACTACGAGGATACCGGCGACGCCGCCCGTCGCGATCGTCACGAACACACTTTGGTGCCGGGCGTATTCGCGGAGGTCGGCCACGATCGCGGTATCCATGGTCGGTGTGCCGGTCTCCTTGATCGCTTTGTCGAGAGTCAACACCGCCTCGGCCGACAGGTTGGCCTGGAGGTAGACGTACGGCAGATCCTTTGGATCGCGTTCGCCGATTCGACGAGCCGGCTCGCTTCGAACCGGCACTTCTCGGGAGAAGACGACGCCCGCCCGGTATCGCTCCCACTCGGTCCGGAGTTGAGCGGCCGGTAGCTTCATCTGCCGTGCCCACGTCTCGAGGTATTTCTCGACCTCCTCCACGAGAAACGGCGGGGCGAACACAGTTGCGATCCCGCTATCGAGGATCTCGTCCAGATCCGTCCGTGCGTCGGATTTCCTTCGTCGCAGCCGGAACCCAAGTTCCCGCCGGATCGTGTTCGCGTCGATGATGAGATAGAGGCGCGGCAGCCGCTCGACACCTCCCAGCTGGTCCGCAGCCCAGTCGACAAGCGGACGGAGCTTGCGAAGGTTGTCTGACTTGATTCGGAAGCCGAAGACCTCGGCTTCCACTTCATCGTGCTTTTCCGTGGATGCACCGTTCATCTACCCGATCCGCGACCGACTTCACCGCGGGCCCAGCGCCCAATGGGCTAGAGTCTATACCTGAACATTTGTATGGTACAGATGCATCCAAGGTATCGGGAAATGGGAATCGCACACTTGGCGCAGGAGAAGCAGAGCGAGGCGCCGCCCCTGCTGCTGGACACCAATATCTTTCGCTCTCTCGCAGACGGTCATCTGCAGTTCCACGCACAGCGTCTGCTCGATATCGCAAAGAACCGAACGCCGCCGCTGCTCTGGGCCTGTGAGATCACGGTCGAGGAGCTTCTGAACCACGTTCGTCCCGAGGAGGCAGCGGATTTCGCCCACTTCCGGAAAGCCCTCGAGTGGATGGAGAGACTCTGCGGAAACGCGGGGATGGCGGAGACGCTGCCATGGATCCTGCGTCACGGAGCAGTGGCGACCATGAGTCCCCACGATGGCCGATACTCCGCGACGTTCAATCAGCTCCGCCGGCAGGTCCTCAAGGCCAGGCGATTCGAAGATCTCCCGCCTATTCTCCTCACCGACATCGCGGCGAGACGGACCCGGTATCTCGAACAGATCGAAGACCGGGCTCGCTACGTCAAGGTCAGCCTTCGCGAGATCCAGGTGCGCGTGAAACGCTCCCGACTCGACGCAATCGCATTGGCCAAGAGGTCGGTCCTGCACGTCAGTCGTATGCGGGCTCTCGAGGAAGCACCTGCATGAGGTCCCCTGCGTTCGGAGGAGGATCAAGCGATCGCTCAGCGCGAGCGGATCGCATTCGAGGCAGCGCAGATCTTCAAGGTCGGGGGCCGCACAGGCTACAACCCCGCAAAACATCCGACGGATTACTCCGACATGTGGCTCTGCGCCTATCCCGCAGCTGGCTATACATTGGTGACGCAGGATGCACGCTTGAAGGAAGCCCTGAAGCAGGGCCGCTGCGAGGATCCCCGTGTCGTCGACTTGGATCACGGCGTCGCGATGGCGGAAGCCTGGCTGGCCGGCTGATGCGACCAGCCCATGGACGTCGCAATTGATACCAGCTCGCTGTCTACCGCCATCGAAGATGGATTGATCGACGGTCTTATCCGTTCGGTCGAGCGCCGCCGTGTCCGTCTCATTATCTCTGGGGAGGTTCTGGCCGAGTGTCTCAACTCGGCCGAAGACGGCGCTCGCCAACGACTACAAGTCGTACTCCGCCTCGCGGACGCACTTGGAACCCGGCTTGTATTGGCGGATGAACTAGGCTCGATTCATCGACGAGAGCGGAAACAAGCACTCAGCAGCACGCCCACAATATCGGGGTCGTCCGTCATGCTGGCCTTCCTGAGAGACCCGTCGGTCACGCACGACTGGGAGGCGGTCCGCAGGAGCACAGAGCGGTACCTCTATAAGGGGAGATCTCTTGAGTTGGACAGGACCGTTCAGGCACGCCCCGTCGACGAACTGACGCCTGAGATCTTGGCCGCTATGGTTGCCCACATTCGGGATCACTTTTGGTCGAGCGTCTTCGTACGAATGGTCAGTAAGGAAGGAAGATATGTGGCCCAGATGAGACGCTTTCCAAGGCGTTACCGTTCGGCCGTCACCCTTGCCACCTACTGGTTTTTGAACGCTCTTGGGGCGTCCGCCAAGGACAGGTTCGGCGCGGTGGCGGCAATACTGAGGAGGCCCCGTTGGGGTAATTGGGTCGATGCCAGGGTCGCTGCGGCCAGCGCCTATTGTTCGACGATGATCACGAACGATTCGGCAATGATCAAAAAGATCGATTTTATCGGAGAACACTTCTTCTTCCCCTTGCGAGCGATCTCTTTGAACGCCTGGCTTGCATCGTGAGCGTTCGCTGCCCTCCTAGCATCCGCCTTGCTGATGCTTTGCGATCGACTGCTTCCACTATCAGACTGGATCTGGGCTCAGACATTTTCTGAGGCGAGTGGGAGGCACCCACCATGACGGTACAAAGTTCCGGGCGCGCGCGCAGGCGCGATCCGTTCGATCAGTTGCAGGCTCTGGCAGCGGCGATGTCCACTAGCCAGGGCGAACGTCCGCCGACCTCACGGGCGGAAGAGCTCTGTGGGTTCCTCGAGGCGCTGACCCAACGGGAGCGAGCGCAAGTGGTCGCGCGGATGGTGAAACTGTCGCGGGACGAGCAGGCACAAGTTCATCGAATGGTCGTGGAGCATGCCTATTGGCTCTCCAGCGATGGCCCGGCGGGCCCCGGCGCGCCGCTGCTACAAGAGCTGCGCGAAGCACTGAACGCGCAGGTGGACTCGTTACCGGACCCAGGACCCACTGGGCTCCCGTCACGGACAGCCGAGGAGTGGCGGGCCATTCATGCCTCGCACCTGGCGTCGTTGCTCGTCCAGGGCGGATGGCCCGAGGAGCTGGGGCGCGCGGCGGCGGAAGACCTGACACGCCTCGACGAGCCCGGCCGCACCGTCGGGCAGTGGACCAACAAGCTGATGACGGCCGGCGTCCCTGCAGAGAGCGCCGCCGCAGCCGCGCAGGGGGCGCATGATCTGGGACGGTTCTACGCTGAGTTGTCCCAAGAGATGGGCCGTGATCTGGACGAGGTCATGCGAGACGATTTGATCAAGTCGGGCATGTCGCCCGAGGGGGCGGACGCTCTCAACGCGGAGTGGCGCCGTAACCGGAAGTGGCTTGCCGCGAGCGACGCGGCCCTGCCGGCCAAGTTGCTCGCGGACAGACGGGCAGTCGAGGCTGCTCTCCGGAAGAAGTGCCCCAGCATCGCGAGGCACGCGGATGCCGTTGCGATGGCGTTGGCGGCGCTCGCCGTTCGGACATCTCCGGACCGCGCGGCGGCACGGTTGCGGGACGGCATGATGGGCAAGCTGATTGCGGCAATCTCCGCCGCACTCCCCAACTCGCCTACCGTCTTCGGAATCGTGCAGAAGGGACACCCGAGCGCAAAGGGAAGCCCGTATCAATGGTACGAGGCCGCCTCCGCGACGGACGAACTGGTGAACGAGATCGCCGAAGGCGGTACCCCCGTTCGCGCGCTGGTGGCGGCAAGGTCGGTGCAAGTGATCGCCGGCGAAGCGAGGACCTGGGCGGAGGCTCTTATCCGCGGACGCGGCCGCCCGAGAAAACCAAGTGTTGATGCCGCCTTCGCGCTCCTGGCGAATGGGCTCAAGCCGGCCCAGATGGCGATGGTCCTCGACCGGCACGGACTAAAGCTCGACGGATACACCCCTGCGGAGGCAGCCCGCCAAGCGGCCAAGACGCGACGTCGGAGGACAGGGACAAAATAGCTGTGCAGGCGACCCTGTTTTTGTCCCGGCTCCCGGGACGCCGTGCTGTTCGGTATCTACGAGCCATGCGGATCACCGAACACGGCACCTCGACCCGACTTTCCCTGCGTCTCGGATGGACGCCGGGCGGTCGCCGCAAGCTGCGCGTAGATGCCGTCGGCCGGTTCGCCGTGGGGGGCGTAATCGCAGCTGCGATCCTCGTGGCCCTTGTCGCCCTTCACTTCTGGGGCTCGACTCGGTGGGTGTGTCCTGACGCCGCCGCCACCGGGCATCCCGCAGACGGATGATAGGTTCGAGTTCGCCCGAACCCCTACTAGCCGATCTCACCTACAATCGCGGCCGGCCCAGTGCCATTACTTCGCGCGACTGGCCCGTCGGAGCGCCCGCTCCGCGAGCTCGCTTACCTCAACCTTGTCCAGCGGCCGGACCTTGGTGAGATCGATTCGAACGGCCTTGCCAATCCGGGTGCTCGGAATGTGGCCCGACTTCACCCGGCGCCTCACCGTGTTGACGCTCACCCCGAGCCTCTCGGCGGCTTCCTGGACCGACACCAGGGGGGCCGGAAGGTGGCGCTCCAGCGAGCGGATAGCGACCGTGAGCTGCTCCACCTGATCTTGGAGGATCACGACAAGCTCCCCCGTGCGACTCATCTTGTCCTCATGCTCCTCGGCGCTCCGTCGAGGCCCCACCCTTGCCGAGTCCGGCGACGCCCCTTGATGGTTGGTTCGACCCACGATTTTAGTCGCCTCTTGTCGGCTCATGGCGTTCCCCTCCGGCGTTGTCTGCTTCGATGGCCTTGCGTTCCTCGGAGGCCTCTCCCGCATTCGTCCTCTGCTCTCTCCCCGAGCCGGGCGAGGCGGACGGTGCCGGCGACTCGCCTCCACCAGTCGGCCTGCTGACCGCATCTGTTTCGGGAGCCGCGAGGACCCGGCGCCGCCCAACGAGCCCGCGCTCCCTCAACAACTCGAACGCCTTCTCGCCGAGCCCTTCTCCCAGCATCCGGAGAGTGCGGGCGTGAAGACGCGACGTCCAAGAGCGACCGACACCCATCGCGCGAGCCGCCGCGGTCAGTCTCTTGTCCTGGTGGTAGCAAAGACCGACCAGCTTTCGCTCGAGGTCAGGCAGCCCGCGGACCTCTGCGCCGATGACGATTTCCAGCCTGTCATCCTCGGCAACAGGAAGCTGAGCCATGCGACGCCCATTCCAGCGCGCGTCGGTCTGCCCGCCCTCCGTGATCTCCGGGAGGCCATCGCTGGTGCCCGCGTCGGAGAACAGATCCGACGCGAACCATTCGCTTCCGTTGGTGTTCGCCGGCGAGTGAACTGCAAGCGCGCGCAGGCGCTCATAAGGACGGCGACCAACCGGGCTCTGGGCACGAATACCATCGATCATCGCGCCGCGAATCCGAGGCTTTGCGAACGCGCTGAACCGTGTCCCCCTGGTTGGATCGAATCGAGTGGCCGCTTCGACAAGACCTTCCTTGCCGTCAGCCTCGAGATCCTCGAGACGGGCGCCCGTGCCCTGAGGTGACCTGCGGACCTGGCGAGCGACCTTTCGGACGAGGTGGAGATGGGTGATGATCAGATTGTCGCGCGCCGCATAGCCCCCCCTAGCGCTCGGTTGCGGGGCCACTTGGCGACCGTCATCTGCGTCCCGCTCGTGCTTCTGCGTGCGCCGGACCATCGTGATCACCGAGATCGGAGCATCGTGATCACTCGGATCGGTCCATCGTGATCACCTGGATCGGCCTCGTGATCACCGAGATCGGTCATCGTGATCACCTCCGCCCGGGTGCCCGGGCGGCGAAAAGGATAGCGGCGCTGGATCGTCCACCTGAGGGTGCGTCTCGAAGGAGACGCGATGCCCACGGAGCGACTATCCATGCGAGACGTCAGGGAAATACTGCGGCAGAAGTGGCAGCTGGGGCGGAGCCACCGGCAGGTGGCGGAGAGCGTCGGCGCGAGCGCCGGCGCCGTGGGCGAGACGATGCGGCGGGCGAAGGCGGCCGGGGTGACGAGCTGGGCGACGGTGGAGGGGCTGGCGCCGAGCGAATTGGAGGCGCGCTTGTACCCGTCGGTGGCGGCGGCGGCGAAGCCGACGCCGGACTGCGCGTGGATCCACCGCGAGCGACGACGCGTCGGGGTGACGTTGCAGCTGCTGCACCTCGAGTACGTGGAGCAGCAGCCCGACGGGTACCGCTACTCGCAATTCTGCGAGCACTACCGGCGGTGGCTGCGCCAGCGGGGCGCGACGATGCGCCAGGTGCACCACGCCGGCGAGAAGATCTTCGTCGACTACTCGGGCAAGAAGCCGTGCATCTGGGACGAGAAGACGGGCGAACGGATCGAGGTGGAGCTGTTCGTCGCCGTGCTCGGCGCTTCGAACTTCACGTATGCGGAGGCGACGCGCACGCAGCGCGGGCCTGACTGGATCGGCAGCCACGTGCGGGCCTTCGCGTACTTTGGCGGCGTCACCGCGGCGACGGTGTGCGACCAGCTCAAGCCGGGCGTGACGCTGTCGTGCCGGTACGAGCCCGGCATCCAGCGCACGTACGAGGAGATGGCCGCGCACTACGGCACGACGGTGCTGCCGGCGCGGCCGTGGCACCCGCGCGACAAGGCCAAGGTCGAGGTCGCCGTGCAGATCGTGCAGCGGTGGATCCTCGCGCGGCTGCGCAACGAGACGCACTTTTCGCTCGGCTCGCTCAACGAGCGCATCGCGGAGCTGCTCGAGGAGCTGAACGACCGGCGGATGCGCGTCTACCAGGCGAGCCGCCGCCAGCTCTTCGAGAAGCTCGAGCGGTCGGCGCTCAAGCCGCTGCCCTCGACGCGCTTCGTGTACGGCGAGTGGGCCCGGGCCAAGGTGAACATCGACTACCACGTCGAGATCGACGGCCACTACTACTCGGTCCCGCACACGCACCTGCACGCGCACGTCGACGTGCGCGTATCGGCGGGGACCGTCGAGATCCTGCTCGACGGGCGGCGCGTCGCCTCGCACGCGCGCAGCTTCCAGCGCGGGCGGCACACGACGACGGCGGAGCACATGCCGGCGGCTCACCGCGCGCACCTGGAGTGGAGCCCGTCGCGCATCATCAACTGGGCCGGCACGATCGGTCCGCAGACGCGCGCGCTGGCGGCGGCGATCCTGGCCGAGCGGCCGCACCCCGAGCAGGGCTACCGCTCGTGCCTCGGGATCCTGCGGCTCGGCAAGCGGTACGGCGACGAGCGGCTCGAGGCGGCGTGCGCGCGGGCGGTGGCGGCGGGCGCGCGCTCGTATCGCCACGTCGACTCGATCCTGAAGTGCGGGCTCGACCGCGCGCCGCTGCCGGCGCCCGCCGACGAGCCGGCGCGACCGCTTTCGACCGAGCCCCACGAGAACGTCCGAGGACCGAACTACTACAACTGAGGAGAAACGCACCGTGCTGAACGAACCGACGATCGAGAAACTGAAGGCCCTGCGCCTGGACGCGCTCTGCGCGGCCTGGGCCGAACAACAGAAGAATCCCGAGATCGGCCAGCTGTCCTTCGACGAGCGCCTCGGCCTGCTCGTCGACGCCGAGTATCTCGCCCGCGAGAACAAGCGGCTCGGCCGGCTGCTCAAGGAGGCCAAGCTCCGGCTCGGCCAGGCGTGCGTCGAGGACATCGACTACTCGCCGAAGCGCGAGCTCGACAAGGCCGTCGTGCGCCAGCTCGCGACCTGCCGCTGGGTGCACGAGCACCAGAACGTGATCATCACCGGCGCGACCGGCGTCGGCAAGACCTACGTCGCGTGCGCGCTCGCGCAGCAGGCCTGCCGGCGCGGATTCAGCGCGATCTACCGCCGCGCCTCGCGCCTTTTCGACGAGCTGGCCCTCGCGCGCGCCGACGGCACCTACGTCCGCCTGCTCGCAAGCTCGCCCGCGTCGACGTGCTGGTGATCGACGACTGGGGCCTGCAGCCCACCACGCGACCAGGAGCGCCGCGACCTGCTCGAGATCCTCGAAGACCGCTACGGCCAGCGATCCACCATCATGACCAGCCAGCTGCCGACGAAGCAGTGGCACGAGCACCTCGCCGACCCGACCATCGCCGACGCCATCCTCGACCGCATCCTCCACAACGCCCACCGTCTCGTGCTAAAGGGTCCGACTCGACGAACCCAGAGGCCAAGGAGAAGAAGGACACCGACAGATAACCCGGAGGACAGCCAGCGTCGCTTCGCTCCGATCATGATGCGCCGATCCCGGCGATCACGATGGACCGATCTCGGTGATCACGATGGCCGGAATACGCACTTCGTCCTGCCGGCCTTAACCACCACGAATCGGTTCTCGCTTCGAGGGCTCGCAGCGTTGCCGGGGTGGGGGACTCGAACGCCCGGAGGGAGCTCTCGCCACGCAGTACGGCCGCCGGTGATCCGGGGAGTCTCGCGGACTCCGCCGGGTAGGTCGCGAACATCGGTTCGGTGCTTGGTCTTCATGGTGATGTTTCCTTTCGGAAGGTGTTCTCGGCAATCGCCTCGGAAATGCGACCAACTCTTTTCTGACGCGGTGACGCTTTCAGATCCTTGCGCCACCCTTCTCGGCAATCCGACTGGAACTGGAACTGGGTTTCTTCTGGCCGCTTCGTTTCTTGGCCGGACGCCGGAGTTGTCGAGACGAGGCCCCAAAAAGGGACCTACTTTCGTCAGCGCGCCGGATCTTTTTTCCGCTCCTCACCAGGGTTCTCGGCCAACCGCGAAATTTTTGACCTCCACAGAGGAGTTGTCGGACCGGCACCGCTAGTCGTCATGCCGGCTCGGCCGTGGCGGTAGGAGCAGAAACCCAGCGGTGTTTGACGAATTGGGTCAAGTCCGCCGGGGAACCCAGGACGTGGCCTCCGGCGGATGTCGCCGGCTGGGGTTTGATTTGGACCTTGTTCCCGGGCGTAGATTTTATGCTACACTTGGGACATGGATTGGACGGCCTTCGACGACTTCTTCGATGAGCAGATGGCGGATCCGGCGCGCGCGGAGGCCTACCGCGAGGCACGTGGGGAGATCGACACCTACGACCACTTCATGCGAGCGATGAACGCGCTACGGCAGAGCCGTGGCGTTTCGAAGGCGAAGCTCGCGAGCATGAGCGGCCTACCGGCGCAGTCAGTCCGCAAGGTGCTCACCGACCGAAAAGCCAATCCAACGATCGCGACGGTCTTCAAGATGCTCTCGACGATGGGGTTCGGGCTCCAGGTCGTGCCGCTCAAGGATCGCCCCGCACGCCGCCGGCCGACCCCACAAGCCGCCCCGGCTCGGAAACGGACCTCCGCGCGACGGCACACGCGCGCAGCGGCGGGCTAGGACCTCGAGGCCGGCCCCTTCGGCGGCTCGATGCTTCTCGGGTTCCGGCTCCGGTACTCGTTGCCGAGCGCCCTCACCTTCGCGTAAGCGCTCTCGGAGAGGGTGGTCATGAATTGCTTGTCGAGGCCGGTGAGCACGACCAGGCTCGGGCCGCCGAGACCCAACTCCGCGCCGTCTCGCTCGAGCAGGCAGAACAGACGGTAGTGGTGTCGATTCGGTCCGTTCACGGTGACCTCGTGGTAGCCGGCCATGCTGCCGTACATGGCCTTCCACTTCCCTCCCCCGGAGAACTGAGGCGGCGGCGCATCGGCGACGGCCTTGAGAACGGCGAGCATCGTCATACGGACCTTGTCTGGACATGCGAGCAGAAACGCTCGGCCCGGAACGGCCTGCGACGGGTCGTCGCCGGGGTGGCGCCGGAAGAAGTGGATCCTCCACGGATTGGGAGGGGCCGGCAGAGTCTTCGTGGTTGGATGAGGCTTCTTCACGAGACCAAGATTAGGTTCGGGGCCACACGGCCCCCGCAAAAGGATGTGAAAGGATCACACCGCACCGACGAGCCGCGCGCCGGACTGTCAACGATTCTCCCAGAGCCGCGCATACGGATCCATCCCCTGCCAGGCTCGGACAGTCCGCCGAGGCACCCATGGGCTCATTGGCTCCGCCGTCAGGCCCCTGCCCTTCCTCGCGACTATCCATCTACGAATGCCGCCGTCACCAAATCGTTGAAGGAGCCAGCGACGGTGTTCGAGTCCGCCACGGGTCAGAACGTGCAACATCACGAGGTCGCGCTGCTCGGGGAGCCTGATTTTTTCGAGGGCGTAGCCGGGGAAAAGCGAACGGAGCGACTCGGGGAGAACTTTCCAGCGCGCTCGCGCTGCCTGGCGGGCAATTTCACGGCGTCGAGAGGGCGAAAGGGCCGCGGCGCGTGCGCGCCCCCCGATCGGTCCCCCTCGAAGGCCTCCGAGCCTTCCGAGGGCCACGGCGTGCGGGTTCTTCACGCAGGCACCCCAGCACATGCTTGAAGCGCTTTAAGTATCTGGACGCTTCAGCGCGCGACGTCGGTCGGCAACCGCCACCCGTGCGTCCTGGCCCCCGCATAGCAGGCTCCATCTCGTTCGAACCATCCGTGGCCGGAGCAGGTGGCGAGCTCCCGAAGGCTGCCCACCTTAGCGAGTTGGTAGGCGACCTGCCCCTCGGGAGTGTTCGCCCAGGACGCCATCGCTGAAGCGCTCTCGTACCTGTCCCGCGCCGCCTCGTACCCGAGCGCATATCCCGCGCGCTCACCCCGACTGTGCGCCCACCAGCCGATGGTGGTGAGGCATACGCTCACTGCTATCACGCAGCCCATCATCCACTTCAACCTCTGCGCCCCGGCTGCTCTCTTCGCGGATGCCGTCGCTGCTTCCGCCACCGCATGCGCGAGAGCCTTCGTCGTTTCAGCCGCGGCGGCTCGAGCCTGTGTCAGAGCCGTCTCTCGCACGGTCTTCGTGACCTCTTTCACCGACTCCGCGATGGCCGCCGGATGCTGACTGTAGAGCCACTCGTAGTGCTGAAGCATCATCAGCACGGACCACATGGCGTCGTTGGCCTTTAGCTTCAGGGTGTCGCGAACCCTGTATAGGTCTTGACGGTCCTTGTCGCTCGGTTGGCGACCAACGAGCATCGCGAAGCTGGTCTCCAGCTCACTCACGGATCGCCTCCCCGAGCATCTCACGGCACTCGTCTCGCCATCGCTCCAGCTCCATCCGGTCTCCGAGGGAGAGCTCGGACGATGCCTTCGCGATGGTCAGGCGTCCCCGGTTCATCGCGTCGGTGACCCGATCGGCCAGCTCCGGAAGGTTGAGGGACCTGCCTCCCGCCTGTTCGAGCGACGCCTTCATTTTCGAACCGTTGTAGAGCTCGAACTTGCTCTCCGACCCCAGATACATGTTCCGGACCACGTGCATCTCCGCCTCCGGCAGCGCCTTCGTAAAATCCGACAGAAGCTCCAAGCTTTCCCGCTTCCGGTCTATCAGCCAGAACGCGACCAGCTTCCTTTTCAATTGCGGCAGTGCCTTCCCGAGCATCTTGCCGAAGGCGCTGATACCGGTCTGGTTACGCGCCCCCGTGTTGATCACGATCGTGCTCTCCGGCATGCCTTCGATGAGGTTGACGAGCTCGATCCACCCCTCGCGTTCGTCGAGATTGA
Source organism: uncultured Pseudomonadota bacterium (assembly GCA_963819375.1). Lineage (GTDB taxonomy): Bacteria > Myxococcota_A > Polyangia > Fen-1088 > Fen-1088 > JADGRB01. The sequence goes on from CAWFVU010000007.1 coordinate 1,075,227, forward strand.
CGAGCTCGCCTCCGACCGACTCCTTGTAGGTCTTGTAGACGTCGGGGACCGACGTGTCCGTCTCGACCAAGAATGGTTTCGCCTCGGTGCCGTCCAGGTAGTCCAAGATCGTCATCGAAAAGAGCGACTTGCCGACGCCACCCTTGCCACCGCCGATCAGGAATATTGCCTTCGACATGTTCCGTGCCTCCGTCTGTTAGTAGCTGTCCTTGTCTTCCACCAGGAATGCACCCTTGCCGGTCCGCTTCACCGCGGCGTCGGGCTTCGGCTCCGTCACCGCCGGCGCCTTCGGCTCGGTCACGGCGGGAGGTGGTGCGGGCCGCTCGCGGCTTGACGCCGCGACCGGCGAGTTCGACGGTCGTTGCCGTCGCGCCGCCTTCTTGCCGTTTCGCTTCTTGTTGCGCTGGAGGTAGCTCTTGAGCGTCGGCGTGGTGATCTCGAACCCCACGCCATGCAGGCTCTCGACGACTTGCTCGATCGTGTATCCGCGGGCCTGCAGGGACGCTATCTCCCGTGCCATCTGTTTCACGACCGCCTGCTTCGTCAGGCGGCGTTTCGAACGGTCCATCGTCGGCAACGCGCGGAGCGCGCTCACCATCCGTTCCGTCTCTTCGAGCGTGTATGTCATGCGCGTCTCCAGTGGTCCGCCAATCCGCAGGACAGGAACCTGGGTTTCGGCTCTCGAAGATCTATCGGTCAGAGCCCCGCCGATGTTTCCTGCCCGGTGTCGTCGTGGCCGTTCGAGAGAGCGGGATCGGATCCGCGGTGCCGCCCTTCCCATTCCTACCGTCCGTCCGCGAGCTGCTTCCACTCCTGCCACCGCCGGCCCAAGGGCCGCCGGCGGCGCGAAACATCGCGGTGCCTGCGACCGATTAGAAGATGGTGACGAGTCTGCGTTCACCGTTGCCATCAAGTAGTGGGGGGAGGCGGATAGCAGGATGGGGGCTTGTCCGGACACATGCGGCTGACGCCGCATGTGCCCTCCCAAGCCCCGCCGACGCCCCGCCCGCTCGGCGCTCCGCTTCTCTCGTCCGAGGCGTCCCCAGAGCCGGAGCCGGAGCTGCTCGGCGCTATCGCTTCTCGCAGCCACAAGACCGGAGGCGCCGTCGATGCCGTTCGCTAGGAAGGGGGCCGCCGGGCTCAGCGAGCGCCTCGACGTGCGCGTGGCGCCCGCCGAGAAGGTGCGGCTTCGCGACCTGGCCGCCGTTGCCGGCATCCCCGTCGCGGAGCTGGTTCGGGCGCGGGCGCTCGGCCGACCGGTCGTCCCGCGTACCGATCGCACGACCGTCCGTGAGCTCCGCCGCCTCGGTGGCCTCCTCAAGAAAATCCACCTCGACAGCCACGGCGCCTACCGGGCCGAGACGGCCGCGGCGCTTGCGGCCCTGCACGCCGCCATCGCCCGTATCGCCGCCGGCGACAGAGGCGAGACGTGATCGTCAAGAAGATCCCGTCCTCGAAGATGGCCGCGCCTAAGAGTCTGGCCGCGAACGTCCGCGACCTGGCCGACTACATCGCCGGGCCCCGCGCCGGTGGAGACGGTGAGAAGGTCGAGCACCGCGGCGGGCTCAATTTCCTCGCCCTCGACCACGATAGCCAAGTCCAGGAGATGATCGATCTCGCCGAGGTGGCCCGCCGGGACGCCAAGCCCGTCCAGCACTGGATCCTGAGCTGGCGCGAAGGCGAGCAGCCCACGCCGGCGCAGGCCGACGAAGCGGCGAAGATGTTTCTCGACGAGATGGGCCTGGCCGACCACCAGGCCATCTACGCGCTTCATAGCGACACCCACAACTGGCACCTGCACCTCGCCATCAACCGGGTGCATCCCGAAACCGAGAAGCTCGTCACCGTCAACAAGAGCTATGACCACAAGGTCGCCCACCGTGCCGTTGCGAAGATCGAGCTGCGCCAGCGCTGGCAGCCCGAGGCGCGGGCCCTCTACGCTCCCGACGCACAGGGCGAAATCAAGCTCGCCAAGCGCCTGGGAGACGAGCGTCAGCCCTCGGCGCGGGCCCTGGCGTTCGAGGAGCACGCCGGGGCGCGCAGCGCGGAGCGCATCGCCATCGAGGAAGCGGCACCCATCATCCGCCGAGCCGGGAGCTGGCGGCAGTTACACGAGACGCTCGGCGCAGCGGGGATGCGGTTCGAGAAGAAGGGCTCGGGCGCGCTTCTTTGGATCGGCGACCAACCGGTCAAGGCCAGCGCAGCAGGCCGCGACTGTTCGATGTCGGCCCTCCGGAAGACGCTTGGCGAGTTCGAGCCCACTCTCGCTCCCCTCCCCAGCCCGCCCCTCCAGAAACCCGCCGCTCGGCCCCTCGTTCCTGCGGCGCCCCTGCTGGCGACCTACTTGGAGCAGCGCCGGAGGTTCTGGGAAGACCGCGTTAAGCCAGCCGCGTATCTGGATCGCCAGCACGCCGAGTGGCGCCGGCTTCTCAATCGACAGCGGCAGGACCGCGCTCGCATCCTTAGCCGCTCGTGGAAGGGGAAAGGCGACCTCCTCAACACCCTTCGCAGCCTCACCGCTACGCAGCAGGCGCAGGAGAAGGCCGACCTCCGTGATCGCCACAAGCGCGAACGGGCGGCGACGGCGCGAGACCGAGAGCGGTTCCCGTCATACGAAGACTGGCTCGCGCGCTCCGACCGCCAGGCGGCAGACGAATGGCGCCATCGGCCCCGCCGCCCTGCCACGATCGAGGGCTCGCGGTTCGACCAACCGACCCCGCGCGACATCCGCGCGGTGACCGCCGTGCTGGACGGCGGCAGAGTCCACTACCACCTGGCCAGGTCCAGCAGGTCGCCTGCCTTCACCGATCGCGGCAAGACCATCGACATCCACCAGGGCCGCAACCGCGAAGCGGTCCTGGCGGCGCTGCAACTGAGCGCGCAGAAGTGGGGTGAGTTTTGGATCCGCGGCGACGCGCAGTTCAAGAGGATCTGCGTCGAGCTGGCCGCAGAGCACGGATTCAAGATCACAAATCCGGAACTTCAGCATGCCATCCCCGCCGAGCGCGAGCGACTCCGAACCATGAGGGAACCCGACGCCCCGACCCGCCGGGCGGAGTCAATGACACCCGCAGCGATCTACAGTCGCCACCTGGCGGCCGTCGTCCGGGAGCAGTCGGGGCGGCAGGCGGATGCGTCGCGCCTCGACGCAGAGATCGCCGCACGCCTGGCCGTCACCGGCCACTCGCGAGAGCAGATCGTGAATGTGATCAGGGACGGTGCGCGCGCGCGTCGACCCGACGAAGGTCGGATTGGGACACTTACGCCCGCCGTGCGGCCGAATTCGCCTTCAGCCCGCCCGGTAGGGAGATGCGTGAACGACTGGCGCGCCAAGAGCAGAAACTGTCCGCCTCGAAGGCCGAGAGGACGAGCACGCCTTGCTCCGACGGCTCGGCGGTCCGATGCGGCATCTATGATCAGTTGGCCCAGGTCACCGGTCCGGGGAGCTCGACAATGACACCAACCGCTCCGTGCCTTTCCGAAAGTACGATCGAAAGCTCTCCAGGGACATGTTCATCAGGAAGTGCCAGCGCCTCGCCACCTCGGGACTGTTGATTTCCGCCAATTCCCGGTCGAAGGGGCTGAAGCGGCCGTCGTGCGAGAAGACATTTCGCATTCGGCGTAGTCGGCGATCGCGAAGCGTCTTCGCCTTTGCTGAAAATTGCTGCTTACCAGTCAGTTCGTCCGTGAGATCCAGAAAGAATCCAAGAGTCTGCGATTCCGCTCTGAGCCGGGCCAGCCTACAGAGTTCGTCGAGGTTCACGGTCGGATTCCGGTGAAGCACGATCGGCAAGTTCCCGGCAAGCGACGCGTCCGAGTGCGCGCACGAAAGACCGGCGGCAAGGACTTCTTCCAGAGGGGGAGGCTTCCTGGGGGGATACTCCGAGTGCAAGAGGTGAGCGCCGTAGAATTTGAGCGCGGCTCGAGTGCGTGAGCCGACCGCGTTGTCTTCTCGGCGCCGAAAGCCGATGTATGGACGAACCGGGATGTCGGTCGTGGTCAGCTCCAACTTCCTCCTGAGCAGCTGCCGATCAGGCTCGGCGCACCCAGCACCGCGGTTAGCACGAACCAGCTTCCTCACTTCGTCGCGAGAAAGGCGACGGCTCAGCCAGCGCCTGGCGACTGAATCGCCGCGAACCAGTATCTCCCTCACGATCGCGTAGCGGTCACTCCGATTCTCCCAACGAAGCGCAGCCGGGTCGTAGCTTTTTAGGAGGCGCCTGACGGCCAAGGGGGCGTCCGCCGCTGTCCGCTGCTGATCCCGCGTTCGCCATCGAGCCAGCGCCGCTCGGCGAGCCAAATCACGCCTCCCTTGCCTGGAGAGCATTTGAGATCGGGCGATTCCTGCCCTCCTCGCAATCGCCTGTCGCTGCTCCGCAGTCAACGCTTGGGCACGCGCTCGGCCACCGAGAGCACCACCCAAGCGGCCCAAAGCGACGGCATGGGGATTTTTCATATTTGGCGGCTGCTAGTATACACGGTCAAGCTAGCATTTGCAGTGGGCCCGAGGCCGACTGCCGACCGCCGGAACCGTGAGCTCACTACCCCTTCCGTCTCCATGAGGCGCGTCTACACGACAATCAGGCGGCGGAGCGATTGCAACCAGCTCTGTACACCTGAGCAACGCCGGATCTGCCCTCTGGTGCGAGCAAAATTCGAGCTTCGATGCGCGCAGGCCCCATTTTCACAGCGTTTTCGTCATTGGCCAAGACGGCTCGGACGATATCACGGCGATCCTCAAGTGTCGCAAATCTCAGCTTTTGTCGGAGTTCCTCTAGCGCATCCCGAAGGGCTTTGGCGGTCGTGTCTCGGGAGAAGCGGTCACCGAGCGCGCCCCTGGCAGTATCGATCGACTGCTTCACCGCCGTCCGATCCTGAGACAGACGAAGGAGTTCCTTGTCGAGGACCGAGTCCGTGATCAGCCCGCGTCCGAAGCGTTCGAGGATGATTTCTTCTGCGCGGACCAGTTGCTTCTGCTTTGCCTCAAGGCGAGGAAGCTCTTTTGGGTCCGGCCCTGTTTCTGATTCTCTGACGCACTCCGCGACGGCCTTCTCAAGGTGGTCTTCACGGTGTGTCGTCCTTGACCTCCATCGCCCCGGAGAGTTGACCTGCGAGCAAATTGCGGAAGTGCTCGGCACGACACCAGAATCGGTTCGGGTCCGAGCATGGCAGGCCTATAGGGGCCTGAGATGGGAGTTGAGGCAATACCTCGGTCCTCCGTAGCCGGTCGAGTATGTCCGCCACTCCGCTACACGACAGGCGTCCCTGTGGTGGCCAGATATTCGTTCGTGCAGTGTGACGACCGGCGCGCCGATCGCGAGAGTAACGACCACGGGGAATGCGGTCGTCCCGCTCGATCATCCCGAGTTGCCTCGGGGTGTCCAAAATGGAACAGTTAAGCCATACCGACGTTGAACCCCTACATCACGACGTTCGGCGGACAACACGGAATTCTGATGAGCCTTCATCCCGACTATCCGATCATCGAAGGACGGTATCGCCTCACTAGCGAGTGGGAACTGAATCTACCTGAGAAGTTCAATCGCCGGATCGAAGATGGCAACATGGTGATCTGGCGGCCGGGTCTAACGCTCCGGATGTCAGTTTGGGAGCCTTTGCCTGAGGTGACCCCGGAACGAACACTCGCGTGGATACTTGAAGACGCTTCTCGCGACCGTACGGATGAAAAGATCGATCGCTCTAGCGGGATCCTTCGACTCAGCTATCGGTTGCGGGAACGGGATCCCGACCGAGACCCGCAAGACTATGTATCGATCAGCGGGTACGCGATCGCAACATCTGGTCTCGTCATGATCTCGGCGTATTGCGATAGCCCGGAGGCTAGGAGCACGGGCGGCAAGGTTATCGGATCCGTTCGGCTATCGGACGGCGGGCCGGCCGCCGACTGAGCCGACTGCAGAGGGCTGGCTGGCTTCCGGTCGGCCGTGGTACGACCTTGCGTGACCTGGCGTTCGCTTCTGAACTGCAGGTCGTTGACCTGAACCAGCTGAGCACAGGGCTGGGCAAAGGAGCTCATGGCCAAAGTCTTCAAGATCCCCACGGAGCAGATTCGGCAGCTGGCGCCTAACCGCGGTGGATGCATCGCCAGCGATCGAATCACGGTCGACGGCGAGCGGGTCGGGTTCATGTATCGCGACCAACCGGCAAATGATCTCGATAGCGGGTGGCGGATGATGGCCGGGGACGAGTCGGAGGAGTACATGGACGAGCCCAGCAACCACGAGGTTTACGACGTGAACACCATCGCCAACTACGATCCCGACATCGTCCCGCTGCTCGACGCCCCCCTCGGGGCTCAATTCGAGCGCTCCGATGGGGGTCGGTTCGTGGCAGTGGATTCCGACCTTTGAGCAACCGGGAACATCCTTAGTACCTACCCGTGGACATCGTCATCCAGGGTCCGCCCGAACAGATGTAATAGAAAACTCGCCTCTTACCTGTCTGGGTGGTCCGGATACCGGTCGAGGCGCATCCGATACGAGCGCCACACACATCACAGGCGGAGATACCCTGGAGGACGTGCGCGCGGTGCAGAGCGTCTTCGTCGAACGGTGCCCTAACCCTGGGCGCAGCCCTGCTGCCGCGGCCCCATGCCCCCCCTGACGCAGCGAGGGGAGGATTTACCCCCCGAGCCGATGCCCCGAAGGTTCGAGAAATCGAACGATGGCCAAGGCCACGACCCACGTCGCGACGAGACCGCCCCACAACCCGACCAACTGCCGTTCCCGCCGGCTGTTGGTCGCAAATACTCCGTCCGTAAGCTGGGATCTTATCTGTTCGCCGACGGTGACGCGGGACTCGCGGCGCCAGGTCCGCTACCTCTCAGAACCTGCGACCACTCTGCCCCGCACGGTTGCCGGCCGTGCCAGGAACAAGCCGTCGTGGTACGCGCTCGGAACCGTGGTCCCGTTCCTTCGCCTCCTATTCGACCTCGTCCTGGCCTTCGTCGCACCCCGGGCAGCCCTGGTCGCCGAGAACTTGCTCCTTCGCCAGCAGCTCATCGTCCTCCGCCGGCAGATCAAACGCCCTCGCGCGCGCCGGTTCGATCGCTGGCTCATCGGGACGTTGGCCGGCCGCTTCTACCGTCTCATGGACGTCGTGCTGCTCGTGAAACCCGAGACCGTCATCCGCTGGCACCGTGCCGCCTGGCGCCTCATCTGGCGTTCGCGCTCCGACCGTCCTCCGGGCCAGCCCCCCGTCGATGCAGATCTCCGCGAACTCATCCGGCGGATGTGGCGCGAGAACCCCACATGGGGTCAGCAGATCATCGCCGCCGAATTGGCGAAGCTCGGCTACCAGATCTCCCCGCGCACCGTCGCGAAGTACCGCCCGTCCGACATCGACCGACAACGCGGCCAACGCTGGACCACGTTCATCCGCAACCACCTGGACGAGACCTGGGCCTGCGACTTCTTCGTCCTCGTAACCGCGAGATTCCGCGTCCTCTACGTCTTCGTCGTTCTCTCCCTGGGTCGGCGCACGCTCGTCCACGCTGGCATCACCGAGCATCCAACCGCTCGCTGGGCCGCTCAGCGCATCGCCGAGGCGACCAGCGATGCTCAGCAAATCCCGCGATTCCTCGTCTACGACCGAGACTCGATCTATGGCCCCGACTTCCATCGCCGCGTCCGCGGACTCGGCACCCGGCTCCTCGCCACACCACCTCGCGCACCAACGGCCAATGCGTTCGGCGAGCGCCCGACGGCGCTCGACACCTTCCCCCTACTCGACCGCCAAAGGGTACCCGAATCGCTGGAATCCCGAATCCTCGGCGGTTTCCATCACGCTACGGCTTCGCGTTCGCTCCGCGCGCCTCACCGCCGCTGGAACCGCAAGCCGGTTGAGCCTCGGATAGAGTTTCTGCACCCCACAGCTCGGCCTGCCAGAGGTCGGCGGTTTGCACCACCGGTACGAACGCCTCGCTGCCTGACCTCGCTCCAGCAGGGACGTTTCCGTCCGCCGGGGGCCATCCCGACCGCGCATTCACCCGTGCCCGCCCCGCCCGGTGAAACCCGTTCCCCGGAGCCGAACGCCATCCCGGCTTCGGAGGACGCGCCGAGGCCAAGGTCGCCTTGCACCGATTCGCTATCCCCCATGGGCCTCGATCGAGTTTTGGCAAACGACAACCCGCACGGATCTCCTGCGGCGGTCAGTCAACTTCACCCGGACAGCTATTCCTTCCCTAGCGTTTTGGCGACGACGCCACGGACCATGGGAGAGAAATGCAAGCGATCGCCGGGCGCCGACCTTAGTTTTCCCGAGCCCAACCGCCGGGTCTGTAACTGACCCATGAAGCGCTCACTGAATTCCTTGCCACCGACCGCAGCGAGGCTTTTCACCTCGCTGACGGTGCGTGAGTTGAAGACCAGCCCGGGCCCGGCACTACGCTCGACACCGGCCACGACGCGATTAAAGAACGGAAGTGGATCACGCAGATCCACGCGGCCATGGATCGCCCTAGGATCGATTAGCCCAATCACTGGTGGTCCACAATCGGACGGCTTGTTGAACGCCGTGTCAACGACGTTGAACTGTACGTCAGCAACAGTAGCTACGTTGTACTGGTCCTGCACGGTCAGCAGCGCATGATGCTTACCCGCACCCAACAACGCGTACGCCGTGTCCTGTGTACCGAGCGGGACCGAGTTCCAACTGAACTGGATCTCGTCGCCGGCGTCGGGATCGAATGAGTCTGAGCCGTCGAGCGTGACGTACACCTTTGCACCCTCAACGCCGTGCCAGACGAATCGCCTCAGCTTACCATTGGCGAAACAACTGAACACATTGTCCTTTGCCTTGATCCATTTGGACGAATTGAAGACGACATTGGTAACCTTAGCAATTGCCACCGGCGGGCGGTTTAGCCACACTAACGGTGCGTTGGCGAGATCGCCGTGCACCGAATGCCCATCGAAGGTTCCCTTTACGGTTCCACTCAACTGCGGGCCGTCATCGTTCGCGGCAAGTGAGATCGTGAGCGCCGCGCTATTGGTTGCTTTGGTTGAGTAGCCGGTGCTATTTTGGTCGGAGGCGATAATCTCGAACTGCCCCCGGCCGACTGGGATCGCGTAGGTCGAAGGGCCGACCAGACCTGCGGCGACAGGTGCGACCAAATAGACAATGCCCTTGTCGTAGATCGTGTTGTTGAATGTGAAGCTCTTGAATGGGAGAACCAGCGTCGTTACATAGAGGTTACTGCCCGTCGAATCGAGATCGAACGATAATGAGCGTGCACCCGGGCTCGCCTGGATGTTGCCATTTTTGCTCACGTCCTCGTCGGAGGTGATGTGCACCGAGGCGCTTGGCGAGAGCGTGGCGCGATAGCTCACCACATCGGCCGCTTGGGTACCCAGCGCCGGGGATTGCGCTGCGGTGAACGGATCGCACGGAGCCGGGCTGTTGGTATACAGGCAGGTGTACTGAGTATCGTTGGGGTTTGCGCACTGTCCAGGTGACGGCTTGCAACCCGGCGTGCCCGGGCCCTGGACGAGGCCCCCGGCGCAAAGGTTTTTACCGGCCCTGAGATCGCTGTCCCAGACAACGAATTCGGAAGTCCCGGAAGCCTCGCCGACCACGCGATTGCAGGCAGTGCCACTCATAGTGAGCACGCCATTCTGGCAGGCTTGTTGGCACAGCATAGTCACGTTGGCCGGAATGAGGGCGCACCACTCCTCCCTACCGGTTTTGTCCGTGAGCGAAATGCCGCCACCGACCTTCTGAAGTGTCCCGCTCGTGGCTGCGATGTCGCAGAAATAGTGAACGCCTTTGAGAGCATTCGGATCTGCTGTACACGCTAAGAGCAGCAGCGCAGTCAAGCTAACCTGTCTCATGTCTCTCCCTTTGCCACGACATCAGCCTTCAACGAACGTCCCGCGGCCGCGATCCTAAGCCTCAACAGATTGTGGTATTGCTACCTGCCCGACAGCAGCGACGAGGCTCGGGATACGGGTCCTGCTTTCTTCCTCGCGCGGCGTCTCCTTGGGACAGAGGCGTGAGCAATCGTCGTGCCAGTGCCTTTGGGCGAGGATTCAGCACACGGCGGCAAGTGATCGCGCACGTGTCCAGTTCGCGCTGTGCAATACCTTGCCGACGTGCAAGGCGTTGTGCACACCCTGCTGCGCGGGACGGACGCCAGCTCGTGCGAGGTCCTCCCGCCGCCCACTGTATTGGCTACCATCGTCATCCGTCAGAAATGAGATGCTGGGAGGAAGCACCCTCTCGGCGCGGACGGATTCGAAGGGACCTGCTGAAGTTAGGAAGTCAGGTAGCGACGTCACGCCCGGCGGCACGCTCATCTTCAACGATGTGAAGTGGCGATTCACGATTTCGCTGGGCCTGTTTTAAGGAGACTGCATTTCGGGACAGCCCGAAGCTGGAGGTCTCGGCCTAGTCGGCGCCATCAATCATTGCCCCAACGACTGACCGCCGTTGGGTGGGCAGCCGAACGGTTCCGAACGGTCGTCCGTGCGTGCGCCCAGGTCCTTGAGAAATTGTTGGTGCCTCGCCCGCAGCTTGCTGAGTGCTCGGGCGACGTCTTCATCGAACGCTTTGGGCCATCCTTCACCCTTGATCGACGTCGAGTCGACGCCCTTGTCGGTCCACAGGCGGTGGAGGACCTCGAGCTGAACCTCATGACCGAAGAACGCCCGGAAGGAGCTCGGCAGGACGCCCTCATCCAGCAGGTGCATCTTCGATTCGATGAGCTCGCGTATCTTGCCGTTGATCGGGTGGAAATAGGTCTCGATGAAAAAGTGCCACACCTCACCGTCGCCTTGACTGAACTGGTGATGGGCGATGGCTCCATCCTTCGTCGTCGGAAGCTTTTGTTTTGCCACCTCAAAAACAGCACGCGAATGCTGAATGAGCCCCAGCAGCGGTCCATAGAGCTGCTCTATTTGCGCCTCGAGGTGGCTCCTCGCCGCGTTGTTCCGGCGGGCTTTCTCCTCTCGCGAGAGGGCCAAGCGGTGGGTGATGAACCATCCCGCAACTCCGACGAGCGCTCCCGTTCCAAAGGCCGTGCCCAGAAGTTCGCTTGCCATCTCGCCCCCTCCAGAACTCGAACGATATCATCCGCGTCGTGTGCCGAAACGGCGCCGAGGTCATTCACGCCCCGCTCGCGCATAGAACTTGAGCAGCCGACCGTGAATGCGCCTCGCTCGAGTTTCTGCACCAGACCATCGAAGAAGGCGACGGAGCCGTCAAGGTTTTAGGGGGGGCGATCCGAATCTCGGATAGATACCCGAACGGTGTCGGGCCAGCCGGCTTCCGCCCCTTTCGAATCGCTTCGGCCTTGCCCCGACAGATTCGGCCACGCCTCTGACCTGCCTGGCGTTCTTCGGACCGTCTGAAGCCGAGGTGACCTTCGCGGTCGAGAACAACTCAGCGGACTAGGAGATCAAGCAGCTGCAGCAAAAGAACCGCATCGCGAAGGACAGCGTAACTCCGACACGCGGGAGCGCTCCCGGACGACTCTCGGATCCGCTCGCGAACATCGAACGGCCTCCTTTCACTGGTGGGACGAGGTCAATCGTGACAGCCATGAACCGACGAGAGCGCATCCCACTCTGTATTAAAACGTATTAACCAAATCGTTGTCTGTGCCTGATCGAGAACGGCCACTCACGTCGGCCGCCAAGTCCGACTGCCGGCTAACGGACGGCTAACGGCAGACGAAAACTTGAATCGCCGCGCAGGCACCTGCGGTGCAGTAGACCGACGTCTGTTGGCAGGTGCTTCCAGACGTACAGGCGGCTCCGCCGTCGTGCGCGCACGTCTCCGCGCAACTGCCGCCCGTGATACAGGCTTGGCCCGGGGGACATGGGATGCTGTTGTTGCAGGCAACGCCCGCGTCTGCGTGGCCGTTGCCGCCACCCGCGCCGCCCCCACCGCTGCCACCCGCGCCGGCCGTGCCCGAGCTGCTGCAGGAATGGATCCAATGGCAGGTCTCGGCGGCACAGTTTCCACAGCGCCACTCTTGAAGGCCAGCGGCGGTGCAGCAGGTCGCGCCCTCGGACGGGCACATGTCGACCGTCGCGACATCGGCTGGGCAAAATGTATTTATGGTCTGGAGCTCGCAGGCGCCGCAGACGTTCCCGCCGCCAGCGCCGCCGCCGCCATGACCGCCCGCGCTTCCGCCGGTGCCTCCAGCGCCACCGCCGCCGTGCCCGCCCGGATTCCCGCCCTCACCAATAGCCCCACCACCGCCGTGGCCTCCTGTGTTCCCGCCCGCACCTCCGCTGGCGCTGCCGCCGTGGCCACCACCTCCGTCGCTTCCACTGGATACCGATCCGCAGCCCGTGCCCATTCCGAACCCAAAGGCCGCGACCGCGAGGACGAGAGCTGTTCGCATTCCGTCTGAGCCAGCAACTTTGGGGCCAGCTCGAATTTGACCCAGATCTCACGGGCAACAAGGCCGCCCCTCTCAGAAACCTGACGGGATGCCGGAGGCAACATGATCTATCTGTCCGAAGGTCGCGATCGCATCCGGACGTGACAGGAACTCCGAGCGCCGGGAGGTCCCGAATCGATGTGCGGTGCTGGAACGGAGGTTGTGGGACGAACTCAGCGACCAAGAACAATTACCAATCCGGCTCGTAGGCACCCCGACGGACAGATAGAGCTTCGCCGGAAGCTCGACAGGGCCATTCAGACACCTTTAGAGGGTCTGAGCGCGGTTGCCGTCGTCCCGATTGTTCGGAAGACAGCTTTTGAGCATCGCGACGACCTCCTCCGCTTTGAAAGGCTTCACGAGCACGCGGGCGTCTCGCAGCTCTCGAACATACCTGGTCGCTCCCGACATGAACACGAACGGAACATCCTTGAGGAGAGGATCGTCCTTAAAAGCGCTCTCAAGAGTCTGCCCGTCCCCGAATGGCATCACGACGTCAGTCAATACGACGTCCACTCGGCCCGACCGAGCTGCCCGGATCGCGGCCGCCGCCGAACCAGCCACGAGAACCTTCCACCCCTCGTCCGTTAGCGTGTCGCTGAGCGCAGTAAGGAAATCGAGAATCGTCGTCCACCACCAACACCACACCCATCAACCGAGGAAGGTAGCACGAGCCCTTCGAAATTGGCGTCAAAGGAGGCTGCTCGACTGTACCGGCCGAGCTAGGTAGCAGCCCCTTCGAACTTACGTCAATTCGACCGTCAGCTGCATGACCGCACCGTCAGCTGGGGCGCGCGTCGATCGTCCATCGAGACCCTCGTGATCAAGGGTAAATGACGCGACCAGCTTGCCGTGGGACCGACGAAGGGTCACGACGTAGATGCTGTCGAAGTCCTGAAAATCGGTCGCGGGAACCATCGCCACCTTTGCCGTCTCGATGGTCGACATGTCACCCTCCAGGGATGCGGCGACCGGCCGGCTCACGTTCAACGGCGAGATGGTCGTCGACCTGGGCAATCGCTGTAACTGCTCGGACTGAGTGGACCCGCGATCAGGCCACCACGTCGCGCTACGTGACCAGCGGCACCAGGAGGTGCGCGTCGTGGACGCCGCCTAGGTGCAAGATGGCCGTGCCGTTCGGGCTCGGCGCGTAGGCGCAGGGGAACATGCCGAAGAACATATTCCGCCGCCAGAACCAGCGCCCCTGGACGTCGAGCCGCAAGAGATCGTCGCGCGCGAAATAGATCGCGGACGGCAGGATCTCGATCTCGACAGGCGCGATCTCGCCCCCGCGCAAGGGTTCGGCCCGGTCGCCGAGAAGATACGAACGGTGGATCTCGCTGCGCGACGGGTCGACCCGACGATGCGCGATCCGAAGCCATCCGCGCGCGACCACGTCGCGGCCGAACCCGAACGGGCCTTCGAAGGGGAGCGCCCGCCTCCGCCCGGCCGCCCCGTTCGCTCCACCCTCAATCTTCGACACTCCGACGAAGAGGTGCGCGTCGGTCGTCCCTTGCAGCTCGACGTGCAGGCGAAGCTTCATCGGTCCGACGATCTCCAGCTCCTCCGGAAAGCGGAAGACAAAGGTCGCGCCGCCGTCCGGCACGGCGAACCGCACGCTCGGCGCCACCGCGACGGGCGCCAAATTCAGCCCGCCGGGCTTTAGAAAGAGTGGCGTCCAGCGCACGCCAGGAGGCGGCCAGCCCGACTCTTCGCGGATCGCGTGCACCTCGTGCGCGCGCGCGCGGACGTCGAGGCGGACCGGAGCGGCCTCCCGCATTCCGTTCTCCTCGCCCTTGAGAAAGCAGTCGAAGAACCGCGCCTGCAGCGCCAGCGCCTCCGCCCCGTAGTAGGTCGACCACTTGCCGCCCCGGTGGGTATACAGGAACCGGTGGCGCGAGCCGATGCGGCGGAAGGCTTCGAAGGTTCCCCGGCTGTGCAGCCCCTGGTCCGAGAAGCTGCCGCAGATTAGCGCCGGCACCTCGATCCGCTCGAGCACCGGCGTGCGCGCGACCCAAAAGTCATCCCACTCGGGGTGGGCAAGCTGCCCTGCCCGCAGTGACTCCGAGACCCGCCCGTCCCGCTCGGTCATGGTGGCCCAGAAGTCGATGAAACCGTCCTCGCGCACGCCGCCCGGATAGGCGACGTCGTGGTAGATGTCGCTCAATCCCTCCCACGGGCAGATGGCGACCAGGGACTTCGGGCGAAGCGCCGCGACCCTCCACTGGCTGATGGCCAGGTAAGAGACGCCGTTCAAGCCGACCCGGCCGTTCGCCCACGGCTGGGCCGCGGCCCACTCGATCACGTCGGCATAGTCGTTCGCCTCCTGCTCCGAGAAGAGCGCCCCCACACCGTCGGAGGTCCCGAAGCCCCGGAGGGCGACGTTGACGACTGCGTAGCCGCGCGGCACCCAGAAGCTGGGATCGGGGGCCTCCCAGGCGGTGTACGCCGAGTGAGTCAGCGGATCGGGCTGGCGGATGAAGCGGTAGCGCTTGAGCGGCAGATACCCGAAAGGCGTGCGCGCCGGCAATACGTCCTTGCCGTACGGGTGGGCGCTCATCATTACCGGAAAGCGGCCGGTCGCGTCGGGTCGGAAGACGTTCACCCGCAGCCGGGTTCCGTCACGCACTGCGACCGGGACGTCGCGCTCGACCTGGATGCCCGGCGCCGGCGCGGTGACAGACACCTTAGGGAAGGCCGTGCGGACGAGGCGCTCGGCCGCGTAGCCGAGCCCCGGGGAGGGCAGAACTGTTCCGAATTGCTTCCTCACGCGGCGCCTCCTTCCGTGGAACAAACCTAGGCTGCGCCCAGGCGGTTCTAACCTCCGATGATAATTTGTGACATGCAGAATCACCGACGCAAGCCTCGCGGACGAGTCCAGTACGAGATGTGAAGGCGCAGCTGTGTGTCGCCTGACCGCCGCAATAAAGCCGTCCGGCGGTCAACGTTCATCAGGAACCATCTTCAAGAGACTTGGGCATGCGACTACTTCACGTAACCGCCAGGTTCCGTGTGCTCTACGTCTTCGTCGTACTCTCCCTCCGTCGGCGGCGGTTGGTCCATGTCGGCGTCACAGAGCACCCGACGGCTGCTTGGTCCGCTCAACGGCTGGTCGAAGCCGTGGCCGACAGCGACCAAGTCCCCCGCTTCTTGCTCCATGACCGGGATTCCATTTTCGGAGCCGCTTTTTGAAAGCGCGCTCGCGGTCTCCGCGTCCCCTCATCACGCCGCCGCGCTCCCGCAGGCGAATGCGTTCTGCGAGCGCGTGATCGGGACGATACGTCAATGCTGCATCGATCACGTTCTCTTTCACACGGTGGAAGCCGTAGGTTCAATCCCTACAACGCCCACAGAAAAGCTAAGCGGAATCGGCCAGTTGGGTGTCAGAGCCCAGCTGGCCGTTTTCGTTCTTGGGGTCGATACAGACCACTTCCATACCACCCGAGGTCATCGCCTCCCGTACGCCCGCCGGGGAGATGATCTTGGCGATCCCCTGGCGCATCTCGGTTTGCGCGACCGTGCTGTAGTGCTGCTGCATCTGCTCGGTCGCATGTCCCGAAATAGCCCGGATCACCAGGTCCTTCATCTCCGCCGCCCGCGCCAGGTCCTGATAAGTCCGCCGCATCGCCCGCGGCGTGACGCGCTTCCCGAGGCCGATCGCCTCGGCCGTCTTCTCGAACGGCGCCTTTAGGGCCGAGGCCGCCCGGAATCCTCCCGTCTCGGACGGGAAGAGGAGGTCGGTCTTGGCCTTGATGGTCTCAGGGATCTGGTGATCGACGTGCCAGCGCAAGACGTCCAGGAGCTCGGTAGGAAGAGCTCGGTAGGAAGGAAGAGCTTCTGGCGTTTCTTGGTCTTGGTCGTTTCCATCACCTCATCGCCCACGGTCTGAGAGCGCCGGACCAGGAGCACGCTCTCGTCCCATTTCACGTCCGCGAGCAACCCGCACCGTCGAAGCGGGCGGAGGCTCGAGGGGCGGAGCCCGGTCGCGAAACCGAGCGCCGTCATCGCGAAGTGTTGCGGGAACGCACCCTTCAGGGCCGCCAGGAACCTCCGGACCTCCTCCACCGTGAGTGAGTTGGGCTCCTCCTCGGTATAGGTACGGTGCTCGGAGGTATCGAAGCGATCGATGCCGGTCATCGGATTTCTTTCCCACTCGAAATCCACCGCCGCCGCCCCGAGGATGCGCCCGAGCAACGCGAGCCTGTCGTTCGCGGTGTTCGGGTGAAGCTCGCCGGCCTCGATCATTTCTCCCATCGATTCTTTCCAGGCCTTGATGTCCGTCCGGCGGATCGCATCGACGAAGAGATCACCGAACACCGGTGCCAAGTGGAGGCGGATCACCGACTCCCACTTCTGTCGCGACTTGGCTGACTTCACCCGCCCGGTCTTGAGCTTGTGTTCGAAGAGCGAGGCGGCGAATTCGGTGAAGCGGATCCTCCGCGGTCGAACCTTCTGCTTGAGACCGTCTCGCACCATCGCGAGCTCGTCCTGCAGCCGGTTGTAGGCGCCGAGAGCGTCGACCCTCAATAAGTTCAGCCTGATCTCTCTCTGCTTTCCCGTCCGTGGATCGGTGACGCGACCCGGACCAGAAATCCCCCCTCCTTCCTGCGGAAGACGCCGGGTTTGACCGGCGCCGGTGCTATCCAACTGTCCCATCGCTTGACCCATTTCGTTTCCATGTGTGCCTCCGACCTGCGCCGGATTCGCACCTGGACGTCCGGGCGGAACGATACCACTGCGCGCACCGGCCAAGAATGCGTCGAGCGCCGGGCGCGACCACATATAGGTGCCCGTGCCGCCGCGGCGGCCGATGGGGATGAGGCGGCCGTCACGGAGCGCCTTGCGGATCGCTGCCGTGCTCTTGAAGCCGCAGTACCGAGCCGCCTCGGCGGTCGTCATCGCCGGGAGGGTAGGGCAACTGGTGTCATTGGCCGGCGATAAGAGAGGGTGCGTGATCCCCCGCAGCTCCTCCTGCAAGGCTTCTCGAATATGCACCACCCGTAGCCGACTCCATGAACGCCTGCAACGCCATCTCCGGCACCCGCACGGCGTTCGAGACCCGGAGGTGCCAGAGCCTTCCCGACTCGCACATTCGGTACACGGTGGCGGCGCAGACGCGCAGGCGCTCGGCCACCTCCCGCACGGTCAGCAACGGCCCCACAGACCCACTACCCCCGGCTCGTTTTGCTTCAGCCGCCTGTAGCACAGATGTAGCAAACGGACGGCTAAACCCTGCTTTTTGCTGCAACTGGTCAGACGCTGACGCCGCGAATAAATGTAATATCTTCGCGCCCTTGCTAGCATCTGCTACCGCCTGCTTACCGGTTTTCCATAACTCCGAAGGCGGGGATACTGAGTTCGAATCTCGCCGCGCCCCATGGAGCTCCTTCGAGGTCGTTGGCTGCGGCGGCGTGCAGTTGCCAGAGACGCGAGCGGGTTCACGATCGGGACAGGGCCGGATAGCATGAGGCATGCGTCCGTACGTGCGGCTGAGCGGGGCCCTCTTAGCGGCGGCGATGTGGACGCTGGGGTGCATGCCGCCTCCGACGGGGCCTGATGGAGCGACCACTCCTCACGGCGCTGAGACCGGCATCCCTGCCTGGGCAAAGTACGTCAAGACCGCGCCGGTCGATCCCCACGCGGCGTTCGAACAGACCGCGGCGGCCCTCGCTCGCGAGCTCCAGTCTCCGCAGTTCGTCGACTTTCAGATGCCCGCAGAGCAGATCGCGCTCGCGGCCACGCAGAGCCTAGAGGCCGGGCACCGCGCCGACGCCGCGGTGCTGCTCTCGATTGCCTCCTATCGGTACCAGCAGCAAGCGCGGCATGTTCGGGAAGCCGAGTCCCAGACGCCGCAGGAGCTCTGGAGCAAAACCAACAACAGCGTCTATTTCCGGCTGGTGCGCGCCGAGGAAGAGGTCTACGAGCATCTCGGATTCGGTGCCGAGTTGCGCGTCCTTTCCGCTTGGTTGCGCGGCGAGGACGCCCTGGAGCTCGATGCCGAGCTGGTGCGGCGCCTCGGCGAGCTCCTTCGTGGGCGGGCCACGGACGAGGAGACCTTCCGCGAGGCGGTGCGCGAGCGGCTGCCGACGGCGGGCGACGCCAGCCCCGAGACACCTCAAGGCGCGACGCTGGCCCGTGCGTTCCTCACCCGCCTGCGTGCCGACACGGGCAGCAAGCTCACGCTCTACGGCGCGGTCTGGATGATGGCCGCCACGCCGCTGCCGGCCTTTCAGACGGAGGCGTTGCGGTTCGCGTGGCTGCCGGTCTCGCCTCGATTTTGCGGGCTCATCGCCGACCAGCTGGGCGCGCATCGGGCAGCGGTCACAGCGATGCTCACCGACCCGAACGACGGTACCCGCGCAGCGGCGGCGATCGTCCTCGGAATGAACCCTTCGCCCGACCAGCTCCCGGCCCTCGAACGCATGTGGAATACCGAGCGCCACCCGCTGGTCCGCTTGGCTGTCGCGTACTCGCTCGCTCGTCACGGACGCCGCGAGCGTGTTCGCACGCTGGTGACCGCCCTCGATCACTGTACCCGCGAGGTGTGCCTTCAGGCCGCCTCGCTCCTCGAGTGGTTGCCGCGTGACCTTCTCGCGGACGTGCCCGAGGATGTACCCGCCGCGCTGGCAGAAGATCCCGGCAAGATCTGGGACATGCACCTGTTCGCGGTCGCCATGCTCCAGCGCATGAGCCTCGAGCATCCGCTCAGCGCGCGATCGCGGGCGGCGCTGTTCGTCAACTCGCACGACCGACACGAGGAGCTGTCGCGGGTGGCGTTGGAAGCGATCTCGCGGGACACCGGGCTCGCTCGGGCGGAGGTGCTGGCGCGCCTCGGGGCTGCATCTCCGGACTACCGCCCCTTGCTGGCCCGCTTGGCCCAGGTGGCCACCGCGGCTGATCTTCCGATGTTGACCGGACTCATGCCGCGATTCGCTGGCACCGACGGGCCGGAGGCCGCATTCCTCGTCGAAGCAGCTGGTACGGTGCCGGGCCCCGAAGCCGAGGCACGGCTCCTGGGTTGGTTCGACGAGTATCCGGCCCGGCGCTCTTCGATCGCGCTGCGGTTGCTCGAGCGCCGGCCATCCAGCCAGGGCGCGCTCGACCACATCGTTACAGGCACTGATGGCCGGGTGCGGCTCTTGGTTCAGCTGGTGCGCGGAGCGCCCGAGGGAATGCCGACACTGGACCTGGCGCTGCGTGCGCCCGACCCGAAGGAGCGTCTCTTCGCGGCGCGCCTGGCGGGTATGGTTGGTGACCCGCGCTCGAGCGAGGCGCTGTGGACGCTCGTGAACTTCACCGACGATCGCTACTATCCCGCGGACGCGTTGCTGCGGCACGAGGCGATGGCGGCGCTGGTACGCATCGCGCTCGCCACGCACCGGCCCCCACCTCGACCGAAGAAGACGATGGTCCTTTCGCGGCAGCGTTCGGCGACCGCCGGTTGAACGGCGATCAAAGATCGTCGTCGTCGAGATTGCGGCTCTCGTGCGGGTAGCGGCGATAGACCCAGGCCCCGACCGCGCCCGAAGATGATGACGAAGTTATCCGAGGATGCGCGGCGACCTCTTCGTCAATGATGAGCGCGGCGGGGCGGACGCGGAGCCGAGACTCAATGACGTCCCCAAGCCCGCCGAGCGGGGTCCCAGATAAGGTCGAGGCTGCCGCCGAGTACGGGATCCAGAAAAGCGCGCGCAGCCGCAATCACGTCTGTCAGCGTGGACCACGCGAGCTGGTCTTCCGCTGCCATCGCGGCATAGGGCGCCGCCCAGGTGGCAGGCGGTTCCGGCAGAGCCGTGGGCAGGTCGTGAGTCTTGCGGAAGCCGAAGGTTTGTTCGAGCGCCGCGCGCACGCGCTTGGAATCGAGCGGTTTCACCCCGGCGAGCAGGGCCAGGTCGGGCAGGTCCTTGAGCCGGGAGTTTGGTCGGGCCCGCGGCAGGGTGTAGGCGTGCAGCTTCTCGGCGATGTGGGTTTCGATTGGATAGAGCCGCAGCGTCGGTGGCGCGATGCCTGCGAAGCCAAGCGTGTCCTCGGTGGTCACGACGTCTGGTGCGCCCAGGATTGGATCGCTGAACCCGACGTCGACGCCGAAGGGTTGCCCGTACGGTTTTCCGGCCATCGTGCACGTCGCCTGAAAGCGGAGACCGTCGTAAATCATTCCATCTCCCTGAATGTCCGGCCGATCTTGGTCGGGCTCGATCTCGAACGTGAAGAAGTCACCGAGATCGAGGCGCGCCGCTTCTTGGAGACGCGCGAGAGCCCCGTCAGTCGTTCCCGTCATCCGCAGGTCGATGTCCTTCGTGGTTCGAGCGCGGTCGAGACGAAGCTCCAAGACCAGCCCGCCCTTCAGTGTCACTGCGGTGCCCAGTACCTGAACGATCCGTGCAAGAAGCCGGTCGAAGACCAGGAGCTGCCGTTTCCGGGCGAAGTCGGCGCCCGTCTTCGTCACCGCACGAAGGCGTTGCTCGAGCGCCTGCTTGAATGCTTCGGGCGATGCGTACCTCCGGGTGGTCAAGCGGCCAGTCCCCCGAAGGGTTCAAGAGCCACCTCGACGTCCTGCAGGTCAGGCTTGGTCACAAGTCCACGCCGCAGCGCCTGCTGCGCTGCCTGACGCAGAAGATCTGGCGAGACCTGGTCCTTCGCGCAGTCGACCAGCGTGCGGCGCGGGGACGTGATCGGGACGGGACCAGACCAGGCGCGATCGCGATTCGGTACGCTCGCGTAATGGAGCGCCACGCCCGCGGGCACGCGGAGCCGCCGTTCACTCCACTGGGCGGGCAGTGTCAGGTGGATGCGGTTCGGTAGGACGTCCGACAGGCCATGGAGGGCAAGGGCCGTCTGATGAGAGAACACCCCCTTGCGCTCAGACCAGAGCCAGACGACCGCCAGCTCCTCGTTCTCAGCAGCTGGAAAGTGGACCAGGCGATACACCCCATGACGGACCCTGACGACGCGGCCTGCCCGGATGTGCTTGAACAGCAGATGGGTCGAGAACCCAGCGTCGGCCGCTTGCTTGGTCGTGAAGTGGCCGGCTTGAGCGCTCGCCGTTTGGTAGAGGCGATCCCAGCTTGGTCGGGTCGTCGCGACTGGCATGCACAAAAAGTAACCCATAGTTACGTTTCGTGCAATTCCGCCATCCTGCACAGACCGTAACCTAAGGTTACCTTTTGTGGACGAGGCGCTTGGTCACGTCCACCTCGCGGGATCGTGACGGCTTGACCCGATGTTCTCGTGGAGGCCCGCTGCACTGGACCCTTCTAGCTGTGCCTAACGCGTGTCTCTCGTCGGCGCCGCGGGGAGCGCGACGCGCCTCGCTTGCCATCCGTCAAACGACGTCACGAATTTGGGGGGCAGGCGCAGTTTCGCCGGACGCCCTCTACCTGACTGTCAACGACCCGAATGGCTGGGTGACGGTCAAGATCCCCCGCTTAGCGCCGTAGCTGGATGGTGGAGTGCGGAATGGCACATGCTTGCCGCTGAGGTAGATGCGGCCAAAGCGACGCTGGCTCCGGGGTCGATGAGCCAACCGCGAAAGCACCATGCCGCCAAGTAACCCCTGGATTGGATGGGTGACCTGCATGCTCCTCGCTTGGGCGTGGAGGTCACGATTCCAGACTGGTGACGACGGGCCGCGGTGATGGACATCTCGGGAGCGGTGGCGTAATCATTGGGTGGAGGCGCGGGAGAAATGGTCGGGCATGTCCGATTGTGCACCCCGTGCTGGCTACCATAGTCATCCGCGCGAAACGACGCGGGAACTTCTTCGGAGGGCCGCGTTGATCGGCTCCCCGGAACGTGGTCGAAGTTGCAGATGAACTTCCTGCAGCGGGTGGTCGACTGGGTCCGGTCGAGAGCCGACGCCCTCTGGAAAGCGTTCGCCCCCCGCGCCGGACCCGGCGTCGCGGGCGGAGCGGCGGTCGACATGGTGCGGCGTCGCCGAGAACTCGTCATCGAGAACGCCGTGCTGAGGCATCAGATCGTCATTCTGCGGAGGAAGTCTCCACACCCGAAGCTTACGGCGTTCGACCGCCTTCGGCTTCTCGTCGCGGCCGCAGTGTTGCCGACATGGCGACGCACCGTGGCCATTGTGCAGCCGGAGACGCTCCTGCGGTGGCACCGCGAGGGCTTCCGCATGTTCTGGCGTCGGCGATCCCGACCCGGGAACGTCGAACGCGGGGTCAGCGCCGAGACCATCAGCTTGATCAGAGAGATGGCGGCGAAGAACCGACTTTGGGGGGCCGAACGGATCCGGGGCGAGCTCTTGAAGCTAGGGATCAAGATCAGCAAACGGACTGTGCAGAAGTACATGCGATCCGTCCGCGAGCGTCGCGGTGGCGGCCAGAGGTGGGCGACCTTCGTCAAGAACCACGCCGCGGAGATCTGGTGCTGCGACTTCGTGCAAACCTACGATCTGCTCTTCCGGCCGGTGTTTCTTTTCTTCCTGCTGAACCAGGGGTCGCGCCAGGTGGTCCACATAGCAGCCACGCGGAATCCGACCCAGAGGTGGACGGCGCAGCAGTTG
Organism: uncultured Pseudomonadota bacterium; assembly: GCA_963819375.1. Lineage (GTDB taxonomy): Bacteria > Myxococcota_A > Polyangia > Fen-1088 > Fen-1088 > JADGRB01. The sequence goes on from CAWFVU010000007.1 coordinate 1,098,155, forward strand.
CGGAACGCGACGATGGAGGGCTTGACGCCGAGGTTTCTGATTCGAGACCGCGACGAGAAGTTCGGAACCACATTCGACCGCGTTGCCGAGGGTGCGGGAACGCGCGTGATCAAGACGGCGGTGCGAACCCCGAACATGAATCCCATTGGTGAAAGATTTGTCGGCAGCCTGCGGCGCGAGGCGCTGGATCACGTGCTCCTCTTCGACGACCGGCACCTCGAAAGCGTCGCCCGGCAATATGTCGGCTATTTCAACCAAGCCCGCCCTCATCAAGGTATCGGGCAGCGGATCCCGGATGGGCCAGTGAACGCCACCCACGCCGGCAAGGTCATCGCGATTCCAGTGCTCGGCGGTCTCCACCACGACTACCGAAGGGCCGCGTGATCCGTGGCGATTTCAACGGATGGATCAAGTAGCCAGGACGGG
>CAWFVU010000008.1:0-32722 GCA_963819375.1 uncultured Pseudomonadota bacterium
ATCTTCCTCGCCTACGCCTCGAGCCCCCTTAGCTTCCGATTGCGGGATCGCTCACGCTGTCGTTTCCGGTCTCGACGTGACCGGCGACGCGCTGCTGGAAGGAGGAATCTGACTCGACCTCGATCGTGAAGTCGTACCAACCGAAAGAAGCCTCCAGCTCCCAGGACGGACTCGAGGAGGCGCCAGGGTGCAGAGACTCCACCAGCGTCTTTTTCGTGTAGTGAGTCGAGATGCGCACCTTGGCGGTCGTCTTGCCGCGGTTCTGGACGTCGAGGGTGATGCTGGTCCGATCGCAATCGTAGAGGCTGGCCACCGCGAGGTTGGCCTTCTCCTTGCCCGCCAGGCTGCCCTTGAACCCGCGGAAGAACCCGTTCGGACCGTAGACCGAGAGATCGTACCCGGACTGCTTGTTCGCCTTGAAGCTGTCGGAGACACTCAGCTGAGGGCCGACCGTGTACGTCCAGGGCCCGTGCTGTCCGTCGCCGGAGCGCACCTGGAACACCGCCGCCGCCTTCCCGGTGTTGCCGAAGTGGATGTTCACGGTTCCATCCGACGAAGTTGGCCTCGCCGACGAACGTCGCAGCTCGTAGGGCACGGCGCGCGCGGGCCGCACACCCGGCTCCTGCTTCGGGAGCGCCTGCCCCGTCGGCGGCGTCGGCGCGTAGTCGGGATGCCGGACGTCGTCGGGCGGGACGTAGGCCGCCGTGCTCGGCAGCGGCGACCCGGGCGTCGTTGGGCGACTTGAAGTTGAACGCCGAGGTCAGGTCTCCGGTCACCGCGCGGCGCCACTTCGTGATGTTCGACTCGACGAGGCCCGGGTGGCCTGCGCCGAAACGCTGCTCGATGAACTGGATGAGCGAGGTGTGATCGAACACCTCCGAGCTCACCCAGCCGCCCTTGCTCCAGGGCGAGATGACGATCATCGGCACGCGCACGCCGAGGCCGTAGGGACCGGCGCCGAAGCTCGCGTTGCCGGCGAAGACCTCGTTCGTCGTGTCGACCGTCGAGATGCCCTCGCCGCGCGACTGCGGGCGGCGTGGGCGGCACCATGTGGTCGAAGAAGCCGTCGTTTTCGTCGTACATCAGGAAGAACGCCGTCTTGCTCCAGACCTCCGGGTTCGCCGTGAGCGCGTCGAAGAATCTGCGAGACGTACCAGGCGCCGTAGTTCGCCGGCCAGTTCGGGTGCTCCGTGTACGCCTCCGGCGCCACGATCCACGACACCTGCGGGAGCTTGTTGGCGAGCACGTCCTGGCGGAACAGGTCGAACAGCGTTCCTCCCTGCGAGATGTTGGTGCCGATGCGCGCCCCCTCGAAGAGCGGGCTCCCCGGCTGCGCATTCTGGTACTGGTGGAAGTAGAGGAGCGAGTTGTCGCCGTAGTTGCCGATGTACGCGTCGTCGCCCCAGCCCCAGAAGTGCGCGGCGTCCAGTCCTGCGCCGGCATCCTGATAGATCTTCCAGCGAGACGCCCGCCTTCTGCAGGCGCTCCGGGATAGGTCGACCAGTCGTAGCCGGCCTCGGCGTTGTCGAGCACCGGGCCGCCGTCCCTGACCGTCGTTGCCCGACCCAGCCGGTCCACATGTGATAGCGATTGGGATCGGTGGGGCCGAGGAGTGAGCAGTGGTAGGCGTCGCAGACCGTGAAGGCGTCGGCGAGCGCGAAGTGGATAGGGATGTCGTTGCGGGTCAGATACGCCATGGTGGTGGTGCCCTTGCTCGGCACCCATTGGTCGTACTTGCCGCCGATTCCAGGCGGCGTGGCTGTCGGCCCAGTCGTGCGGCAGGTCCTCGAGAAATTGCAGCCCGAGGTCCGGCGCGTCCGGATGAAACGGCAGTCACGGGGCCGGTGCCGTTCGGCTGCTTCCAGACCGGGTCTCCCGAGGGCAGCTTGACCGCGCGCGGATCGCCGAACCCGCGCACGCCGCGCAGCGTGCCGAAGTAGTGATCGAACGATCGGTTCTCCTGCATGAGGATGACGATGTGCTCGACGTCGTCGATGGTCCCGGTGCGGTGATGAGCGGGAATCGGCCAGCGCCTTCTTGATGCTGGCGGGAAAGCTGGCAGCCAACGCTCCGATGCCCACACGCTGCAGAAATTTTCGACGGTCCGTCGCCATGATGTGCCTCCGCGGATGAACGGGTTGAAGGACCCTCCGAGTAGCACGAACGATCGCGCGAGATAGTTCCGACCGGCCGACGTTCTCGTTGCAGCAGCGCAACCGTTCGTTGTCGAACGGACGACGTTGATTTATCGGTTTCAGCGCTTACTCGCTTCGAGCGAACGAAAACCGGACTGACCGAAAACGAGAGGGGCGGCGCAACAGGCGACCGCCCGGCTTGGGCTGCGCGGCCCGCCCGGCACCGCGTGGTCACCCAGACGTGACGGAATCATAACCGGGCGGCCGAGGCCGATCGGTCAGGCTGGCGCTCCACCGATCACACGAAAGGAACCCTTCCATGAAGAAGACAACCGTTGCTTTGGGCCTGCTGGCCTCGACTCTCACCTACCAGGCGTCGGCCGCGGAGGGCCCCGTGCCAAGGGGCGTTCCTCATCTCGACCACGTCATCGTCATCATGATGGAGAACCACGGCTACAGTCAGATCATCAACAATCCGAACGCACCCTTCATCAACAAATATGCAAAGAGCGCCAACCTGGCGACGAACTACTTCGCGATCGCGCACCCGAGCCTGACCAATTATCTCGAGACCGTCGGCGGCTCGAACTTCGGCGTCTTGACCGACAACGCGCCCGACTGGCACAACGCCGCCTGTACGACCAACCTCGCCTCGGGGACCACGGCGACCGACGTTCCGGCGAGCCCGAACATCTGCCCGATTCATGGGGTCGGAATCGACGCGGAGACGCCCGCCTTCGACTTCACCAACGAGACGACCGGTGCGCCGGGCGAGGTCAACATCGACGGGGTCACGGTCATCCCCGCCGCCCGGGGCACGCTCGGCAAGACGATCGCCAATCAGCTCGCAGCCCAGCACCGCAGCTGGAAGAGCTACCAGGAAGACCTCCCGCTCGGCGGCGCGGACCTGGTCAACAACAGCGACGGCTTCTTCACGAACAACACCGACTTCAGCGCCATCACGCCGGTCCTCAACCCACCGCTCACCGCGGACGGGATGGTCGCTCTCTACGCCGTCAAGCACAACCCCTTCGCCTACTTCAAGAGCGTCCAGGAGGGGCGTGACCCCAACAACGGCCTCAGCAACATGGTCCCCTTCGATGGACCGGGCGGCCTCTTCGCCGACCTTGGCTCGGGCAACGTTCCGACGTTCTCGTTCATCTCCCCGAATCAGTGCAACGATCAGCATGGTCGTGGAAACGCCGGCCCCTTCTGCAACTTCGACCCCAGCGACGACGGCTCGCAGGCGGGGCTGAACCCGGCGCTCATCTTCCTGGGCGACGTGACGGTGCAGAAGCTGGTGTCGGCCATTCACGCCTCGAAGATCTGGCATGAGGGCAACACCGCGATCATCACGGTGTGGGACGAGAACGACTACAGCCTCTCTCCGAACATCAACCAGGTGATCGCCATCGTCGACACCAACTACGGTCGTCACGGCGTCACCAGCGGCCAGCGCTACACGCACTTCTCGCTGCTCAAGTCGATGGAGGCCGGGCTCGATCTGCCGTGCCTGAACCATGCCTGCGACGGCCACGTGGCGGTCATGTCCGATCTGTTCGCCCGCTGACCGAGGTCACTCTCCGACGTGCTGGCCGGCAGACCCTCGCTGGCCAGCACGGAGGTCGGCAGTTGCGATTGCATTGCCCGACGCGGATTCGCGCAGCGCTTGCGCGCCCAATCTGGAGGTCGTCCCATGTAGGTGCAGCTCAGGCTCATCCGCCAATATCAGACGGCGGATCGCAGTCTCTCTTGTGGGATGGGCCGCTTTCGATCATTCTGGAAGGCCGTTTCTCTCCACCGCGGTGCAATTCACGCCCGGTAGAGCGGTGCAAGTCACCGCCGGTAGAAAGGTCTAGATGTACAAGGACACCTGCCGTCTCTTTGCGATCGTGTTGCCGCTGGTCGTTGCCGCCGTGCCCGCTTGCGAGGGAAGTTTCATCTCCGAGACCGGCGGAGGCGGCACCGGTGGCGTGAGCGGAGCGACCGAGGGCTCGGGTGGAGCGAGCGCCACTGGCGGATCGCGCGCGACAGGCGGGTCGAGCGCCACCGGCGGGTCGCGCGCTACCGGCGGGTCGATCGCCACCGGCGGGTCGATCGCCACAGGTGGGTCGAGCGCCACCGGCGGGTCGCGCGCCACGGGTGGGTCGAGCGCCACGGGCGGGTCGAGCGCGACCGGCGGGTCGCGCGCGACGGGTGGATCGAGCGCGACGGGCGGGTCGAGCGCGACGGGCGGGTCGAGCGCGACGGGCGGGTCGAGCGCGACGGGCGGCGCGGGCGCCTCGGGAACGGTTTCCCGTCCCAGCTACAACAAGGGCACTGGCTTCTTCGTATTGAACGGGAAGCTCTACGACGCCAACGGAAAAGAGTTCCGGATCCGAGGGGTCGACAAGGTTCACTGGGACTGGGACCCCGGCAACTTGGGGATCGTGACCTCCAACGCCAACTCCGTGCGATGGAACATCGATTTCACCCGCGCGGCGGCCACCAACATCGCCCTTCTGCAGGGTGGCGCAGGACAGACCGCAGGGACGATCTACAACCACATGGTCGTCATGCCGGGCGCCTGGTCGGCGCCCGCGGGCGATGTGACCTGCTCGACTGACCCCGCCCTTCTGAGCTCAGCGGTTTCGGTCTGGGTGGCCCAGGTCGCGTCTTGGACGCAGATCGAGAAGTACGCGATCATCAACATCGCGAACGAGTGGGGACCGGGAAACAGCACGGTCTGGAGAGACAGCTACATCTCCGCCGTCAGCCAGATGAGAGCGGCCGGTTATCACGCGACGCTCTCGATCGACTCCGGCGCCTGCGGGCAGGACAACGCAGATCTCGTCAAGTATGCGCAGGCGGTCTTCGACAGCGATCCCGAGAAGAACGTCATCTTCGATCGGCACGTCTATGGCGGCGATGCCGACGCCGCTGCGCTGAATACGGACGCCGCCGCCCTCGCGGCGCTCGGGTTGCCGATCATCTTCGGCGAGTTCGGCGCTGGACGGAACATCGGACCGTCGCCCACCAACCTGGCGCCCTCCGACGTGATCAAGACGGCAGAGCAGTACGGCATCGGCTGGATGGCCTGGGCCTGGGACGACACCGACTTGAGCAACATGGCGGCGGACAACACCTGGTTCGCGCTCTCGTACGCGGGGTCCGACTCATCGAGTGCCGATCTGACCATCTTCGGACAGCAGGTCGTCGAAGGATGCACCAACCCTGCGCCCGGCGGCTGCGGCTGTCCCGACAAGCCCGCGCCGGCCATGACGGCCTCAGCGCCAGGCTGCACCGGGACGCCGGCGCCCGCACGGTCGAACTACTCTCTGAAGGCGCTCGCGGTCCCGGCGACCATTTTCTGAGCGCCTCGCCTTTCCAGCGCGCGGCCCGACCCCTGGAGATCAGCGCCGCTTCGCAGCGAGCTCACCCGAAGAGGCGCGTGGCTCCGTAGATCAACCCGGCGGCGAGCAGGGCGCCCACGGCCAACACCACGTAGGCGCCGACCGTCATCCCGGCGATCACCTTCTTGATCTGCTCGCGGTCGTTGACGTTGGGGAACGGGCCGACGGGGACCGGCACTCCGAGAAATTTACAGAGCGGCTCCCACCCCTGATCGACGGTGAAGATCAAGAGCTGGTCCGGCGGGACGGTGGCCTTGACGTCCTCGACGTGCTGGTTGTACTGGGCGATCGCGCGGGCACGATCGTTCATCGTCCCCTTGTGATTGCGTTGCCAGATCAGCTTGCGCGACATGTCGCCCATCTTCCGGGCGAAGGGCGCCACCAGCTTGAGCACCTTGAACTGCCAGCGGTTCTCGGTGAAGTAGATCGTATCGATGGTGCTCTCGTACCAGGCCTCGGGCCCCCGCGGATGCAAGGTCAGCAGCACCTTGGCTTCGGGATTCGCCGTTTTCAGCTCGCGCCAGACGCAGCAGGTGGGGTTGTCGACCGCCGCCGTGTAGTTGGAGAGGACGCTGTCCCAGTCATGACGGGTCCCGGCCGGCGTGTTGGCCACGCCGCGCCAGAAGTCGAGGTGGGTCTTGTTGGCCTTGTTCTCGATCACCTCGAACATGTGGTAGCAGGGGAATCCCAGCTCGTTGAGGGCCGTGTAGGTGGACAGGGTTCCGGTGCGGCCGTAGCCCGCCCCGATCACTTTCAGCGTCATCGTCGGTTTTTCTCCTGGGCCACCGTCGCACGCAGCGGGGGCGACTGGCAATCACCGACCGGCTACGAAATACGAATCTGCCGCCCGGTGCGGGAGCTCCGGATCGTCAACGCCATGACCAGCGCGGCGGCGTGCTGGGGCTGGTCCCAGGCCTCGAGCGAAGCAATCATGTTGCGGACGTCGCGCACCTCGAGCAGGTCGAGGTGCTCGAGCGCGATCTGAACCGCCCTGTCGAGGTGCTCCGTCTCCGCGTACAGCTCGACCAGCAGACGGGCCGCGGCCGCCCCGAAGGTCGGCAGACCCCGGGCGCGCTCGAGGGCCTCCGTGGCGCGGTCGGCGCGACCGTCCGCTCGCTCGATCGCAGCCTCGAGGCAGGGATCGACGAGCCCGCGATGGCGCATCCGTTCCAAGAATCTCGCGCGCCGTCTCGCAGCGCTTCTCCGCGATCGCCACCTCGACCATGACCGTCAGCGCGGCGTCGCGCAGCCGCGTTCCAGCGGCCGCCCGGGCCGCCGAGTCGGCTGCGTCCCAGGCCTCGCCGTGGCTCCCCTCGGCGAGCAGCCTCGTCGCCGCCTCAATCTGATCGCCCGCGCTGGCGTCGGCGTACCGTCGGTACCTTCGCACCCATCCGAAGGCGATGGCGAGACCGACAGCGACGAAGAAGAGCCCCAGCATCGGCCTTCCCAGGAGGCCCACCAGGAGACTCGCGGTGACCTCACACGCGATGACACCGACGAGCAACGTCGCGACGCCCGGCGCGGGCGCCTCGGAGATCTGGCGGCTGTTCGCGCTGCTCTGGTCAGCAGCCGCCTTGGGCGTCGTTCCGCGCATGGCTCGCAGCACTGTCCTCGACGGACATCCTGCCCGCAGTGCATTTCGCAACTGTTTCCAGCCGCACGTGAACGCAGTAACTACAGGGGGTTACGCTGATGCGTCGTCCCGGAAAGCAGCGTCGGCTGTAATTTGCACGACCTGTCGGCCGGGTCAGTGAGCCTTCTGCTGGCGGCGGAAATCGGCGAGGCAGCTGCCGCACAGCTCGAGGCCCGATTCGTTGGCCTCGTCCATGGTCCGGTAGATGGGCTCGCGGCTCGCGCCGCACAGAGAGGCGGCGGGGGTGGCGGTTCTCTCGGTGGCCGGGGCGCCGGCCGCTGGGCGGGTGCGCGCCGTCTTCAGAGCGCGGAGGTGGGCGAGCGACATGCCTGCCAGGCTACTCTCAACTGGACGATCCGCGAGAAGTATCGACTCTCGGCCGTGTAAATGAAGACGCTTTAGAGAGGATCCGGCGTGCCGTCGAGGTAGTTGGGCGCATCGACGGGGCGCTCGATCTTCTGGCGTGATCGATCGAGCGACCTCTTGCTGGCGTTGAGCCGAGCGAGGTTCTGTTCCAGCTCGTGCTCGTCGTAGAGGTGCTCGGGGAGACAGAAGCCGTCGCAAAAGGCGCAGTAGACGACGCTTCCCGGGCGTCGATCGCCCGCCTCTAGGTAGTCACCGTGTAGATAATGTCGCGTGGCGGGCATTGCTCCAGTGCTTCTCCCATCGTCGACAATCGTCGATGGGAGGCGGGAGAGTAGCAGACGGTGCCCGCGAAGCCTCGGTCTTTATCGCTCGAGGTGGAGGGCCGCGGACGAGCCGGCCCGTCAGGGGCGCCGCAGCATCAGCCCGGCCAGCCCGGCAGCGATGATGACCAACGGCTCGGGCAGCTTCTTCACCCGCGTGAAGGCGAACCAGGTCGCCACGGCGATCGCGACCGTCTTCCAGTCGATGAGCGCGCGGCGTCCGAGGACGAACGCCGCCCCGGCAATCGCGCCGGTGGCGGCGGCGGTGACGCCGTCGACGAACGCGCGGACCCGCGGGTTGTCGGCGAAGCGGCGGAAGTAGGGGGCGGGGATGACGACGAACAGGTAGCAGGGCAGGAAGACGCCGCCCGCCGCGAACACGCCGCCGAGCGGGCCAGCGACGAGGTAGCCGATGAACGCGACGGTGATGACGACCGGGCCGGGCGTGATCATCGCGACCGCGACGGCGTCAAGGAACTGTCTTTCGGTGAGCCAGTGGTGCTGGTTGACGACGCCGCCGTGGAGAAAGGGGACGATGGCGAGGCCGCTGCCGAACACGAACGCGCCCGCCTCCGCGAAGTAAAGGGCGATCCGCCCGAGCAGCGGCCAGCTGACAGCGGCGCCGGCGGTCGTGGCGAGGCCCAGCGCGCCGAGCATTCCGGGGGGCAGCAGGGCGGCGACCGGGACGCGCGGCAGGCGCCGGGAGCGCACGACCAGCGCGACGACGCCAGAGCCGAGGAAGAGCCAGATGATCTCCGATTCGGTCCAGGCTGTGGCCAGCGCGCTCGCTGCGAACAGCACCCACAGCAGGCGGTCCTTGCCGAGCGTCATCTTGACCAGCTTGAGGGCGCTGCGCGCGACGATGGAGATGACCGCCGCGCCGACGCCGTAGAAGACGCTCTGCATCCAGGGGAGGCCGCCGAACCGGACGTAAAGCGCCGAGAGCCCGAGCACCATGACGAACGACGGGAGGATGAAGGCCGCCGCCGCGCCGGTGGCGCCGGACAGGCCGCCCTTCGACCAGCCGAGATAGATGGCGAGCTGGGCGGCCAGCGGCCCCGGCGCCAGCTGCGCCAGGGCCAACCCGTCGACGTAGTCCTTCTTGCTGATCCAGCCGCGCCGCTCGACCAGATCGCGCTGCATGTAGCCGGCGAGCGCGATCGGCCCGCCGAATCCCAGCGTCCCGAGATAGAGAAGATACTTCAGGAGATCGCCGAGGGTGCCCGAGGTTTGCGCCTCCGGCGGCGCAGCGGCATCGCCCGTCGTGGTCGCTGTGGGGGTCATGGCGCGGGCGGCGGATCGTGCTTCGTCTGGTCGAGCGCCGCGCGGAGGGTCTTGGCGAGCGCCTCCGTCGCGCCGACCCCCCAGTAGTGCAGGAATATGATGCGCGGGCTCTCGCCGGTCATGTGGTTGTGGATGGCGACGACGTCGATCCCGCCGCCGCGGAGCGCCTTCAGGACCGGCTGCAGCTCGGACTCCAGCATCGCGAAGTCCCCGTCGACGACCGCCTTGTCGTCGCTGCCCACGAAGGCGGCCCAGGTGTTGACGCCCATGGCCTTTCCGACGGTGTGACCGCCCATCTTGGTGGAGCGCCCGATGACGACCTTGTAGACGCCGTCCTTCGAGATCGCCCTTGTACTTGAGCACCGCTTCGATCTTCGCCGGCGCGAGGGTGGTCTTCGCCGGGTCGAGCGCGGCCTTCAAGACTTCGCCTTTGCCGCCGCTCGTCTCCTTGAGACGGGCGAACACCTTGCCGATGGCGCCCGCCAGCTCCTTCTCGTCGCCCATCCCGCCGACGTGCATGAACATCACCTTGGGCGTGTCCCAGAAGAAGTGGTTGTGCAGCGCCGTCACCTCCAGGCCGGCGTCGAGCGCGGCGCTCATCACCGGGTTCACCTGATCTTCGACGAGGACGATGTCGCCCATGACCATCGTGTGCTTGCCCGCCCGGGTGAAGGCCGCCCAGGCGGTGAGCCCGAGCGGTGGCGTCATGCGGACGCCGGCGGCAGTGGCCGCGATGTCGCCGCGTGGGAGCGAGACCTTGAAGACCCCCTCCTTGGCGTCGAGGGCCCCCTTGGCGCCGGTGAGCTGCTCGATGGCCGCGGTGTCGAGCCCGGGGTCGGCGGGCTTACCGGCGGGCTTATCGGCTGTCTTGCCTTGGGCGCGGCCGCCGCCGGCACCGACGAGAACTGCGAATACCCCCAAGATCAGTCGTTGCTTCAGCTGGGTCATGTCTGCTTTCTCCTCCACGCCTCATAGAGCGCATCAAACAGTTTGGAGCCGAGGGCGATGCGCGCGGGATCGTCGGCGGTGGTGAGCGCGACCCCGGAGATGAGACGCTCGACTCCGGGTGTCTCCAGACGAGCGAATTTCCCGTCGCGGACGTCGATGTCGTGAACGACCTCGCCGATCGCGGTGACCGCCGGATCGGAGACGCCGAAACGCCGCGCCAGCACCTCGAACGTACAGCGATCCCCCTCATGCGTGTGCTCCGCCTCGAACATGTCGAAACGGATCTCCCCTTCGCGCGGGGCGTACCCCTTCGGCGGGACGAACTTCAGCTTCGCTTCAGGGTCGATGAACCGCTTGATGAGCCAGGCGCTGGCGATCCGATCGACGTGTACACCTTTGCGGGTGACCCAGACGGCCCCCCGCACCCTCGGTGGCGGCGCGACGGAGTCCGCCGGCTGCGACGACGGCTCCTGCAGCCGTCGTTCGAACGCCGCAAGCGCTGACTCCGACTTCTCGCCGTCGGCGGCGTGGAAGAAGTCGAGCCTGGCGATCTCCGACTGCCGCCGACGGAAGCGCGCCAGGGCAGCCTCGCCGGCCGGACGCTTTCCTTCCTCGACACGGCGGCCCTTGCCGAGCCCCTTTTGGGCGATGCCGATCTCCGCGGTCAGGACCTGGTAGTCCTTGCCGCGCGCCTCGTTGAAAAGCGCCTCGATCGCCTCGTTGGAAGACCCGCCCACGAAGCTCGACTCGCACAGTGATGATTCCCCGCCGCCGGCCGCGATCTCGCGCGCGAGCCAGGTGAAGCTCTCCATCGCCTCGTCGCCACTGGGGAGCACGTAGACCGAATTCTTCACCGCCACGGCGCCGATCTTCTGGAGCTGTCGCATCGTCTTCACCCGCAAGTAGGCAGGGGAGGGCGGAAGCTGATGGATCAGCAGGAGCCAGCGCGGGGCGGGATGGGCGGGCGCCATGGGAAGACACGATCGTATCAGATCGATGATACGAATGTATCACTCGGCGAAGTCGGCCGTCGCCTCCGCCCTCCATGCCGGCCGAGGACGCTATGATGCGCCGGCGATGTCCTCCACCGCCGGTGTTCCCGCGCAAGACCCGACCGCGCCGCTTCCGGTGGTGATCGTCGGTGCCGGTCCGGCTGGCCTCGCCACCGCGGGCTGTCTCAAACAGCGGAACGTCGAGGCGCTGGTGCTGGAGGGTGGGCCGTCGCTGGCCAACTCCTGGCGGAACCACTACGACCGGTTGCACCTGCACACGGTCAAGCAGCAGTCGCAACTCCCCGGGCTCCCGTTCGCCAAGGAGCTGCCACGCTACGTGTCGCGCGGCGACTTCGTCGCCTATCTCGAAGCCTACGCGGCCCACTTTTCGCTCGTCCCGCGCACGGGCGAGGCGGTGCGCCGGGTCGCCGCGGCGGACGGCGGTTTCGTCGTCGAGACCGGCCGGGCCCTCTATCGCGCGAGCGCCGTGGTCATCGCCACCGGATACAGCCGCGTCCCGAATCCGGAGCGGCTCCCCGCGCAGGAGCGGTTTGCCGGCCCGGTCCTGCACTCGTCCAGCTACCGCAACGGTGACGCGTTTGCCGGACAGCGCGTGCTGGTGGTCGGCGCGGGCAACACCGGGGCGGAGATCGCGCTCGATCTCGCCGAGCGCGGCGCCAGGCCGACCCTGGCGGTGCGCGCCCCGGTGAACGTCGTTCCGCGCGATCTCCTCGGCATGCCGATCCAGCTCACCAGCATCCGGATGCGCAAGGCTCCGCTCCGGCTGGCCGACGGGATCGGGCGGCTGGCGTCACGGCTGGCGTTCGGGAACCTGACGCGGTTCGGTTTTCCGAGGCCGGCGATGGGGCCGATCTCGGCCATCAAACAAAGGCAGCGCATCCCGCTCATCGACGTGGGCACCATCGCTGCGATCAAGCGTGGGGCGATCGCGGTCAAGCCCGGCGTCGTGCGCCTCACCGAGACCGGCGCCGTATTCGCCGACGACAGCGTGGCCGAGCTCGACGCCGTCGTCCTGGCCACCGGCTTTCGCGCCGCCCTGGCAGAGTTCGTCGCCGTCCCCGGCGTCCTCGACGACAGCGGCTCTCCGCGCGACTGGCGCGCCGGCGGCGCCTGCCCGAACCTCTTCTTCGTCGGCTACGAGATCGTGCCGACCGGCCACCTGCGCGAGATCGCCATCCGCGCCGAGGCGGTCGCCGCCGAGATCGCCGGCCCGAGGCACGCCTCTCGACGTTGAGAGTTCCGGCGGGGCGCCGTGAGCTGTACACTGGGGCATCTCGACGGTGACTCGCTCATGGCGTGCCCGGCTGATTGCACTGTCGGTGGCAGCGGCGACCGGGACGGGTGGCTGCTCTTGGCTTCTTGTGAAGCCGTTGTCGCCCAACTATCAGAGCGGCGACGACCTCGACTGCACCGTCGACCCGACCCCTCCGGCCATCGACACGATCTTCGTGGCCCTCCACGTCGCGGGCGTCGCCTACCTTGCCAGCAAGAGCAACGAGCAAAACAAAGACCAGGTCAACAGTCTGATCGCGACCAATCTGGGTGGCCTCATCATGTGGGGATCGTCGGCGATATACGGCTATCGGAGGATCAGCGCCTGCAGCGACGCGCGGAACGACGCCGGCGAATCTTATTCTCACCATCTGGGCGTCCAGCACCGGGCCTATCGACCGCTGCCGCCTGGCGCGCTGCCGTTTGCCGGCCCGCCGCCGGATGCGGCCCCGGCGGGCGCCGCGCCGGCGCCTGACGTCGCGCCCATCGTCACGCCCCAGCAGACGCCCGCGCCGCAACGGAGAGACGACGAAAGGCCGACCACCCATTCCGCCCCGGCCAGCAAACCCTGGACTCTTCCCCAGGAAGATTGACGTCTCAAAGGTCGCCCTCCTTGGCGCCCCCCGCGTCGTCGTGGCCGGCGGGTTGCGGCTGGCAGCTCCAGCGGATTCCGTCGATGTCCCAGCCGTCGCGCCCGCAGGCGCTGCCGGAGGCGACCACGCCGTCGGTGGCGCCGACCGTCAGCTCGAGGCTGCTCGACCGCTCGCCGGGGCTCTCGGCGGAGCCCCGGCAGTGGACCGACCAGGAGAGCGAACAGACGACGGGAAGCGCGCAGGTGTTGTGCAGCTCGAACCGCAACCCTTCGTTCCCGACCCGCGACTGACGGAACGCGGGACAGTTGGTGAGCGTCCTTGGCCTGGGGCAAATCTCTGGCGTCGTGGTGCTGCCGCCAGACTGGGCGCAAGCGCGAGCCCAATCAGGGCCAGCAGCACCGCACTCGGCGATGGCCGCATGTTGACCTCCCGCGGGTCGAGATCGCCGAAAGGGCGCTTCGTCCGCTCCAGGGAGAGACAGTGCCGGCGCGGCCGAGGTTCCCGAAAAATGATCGGGCGCGCGCTGCCAGAAATGAGATGCTCCGAACCGGTCTCGTGACGCCGACGCCCGCCAGAAGCGCGTTTGTTCTTGTTCGGAAAGCAGTGGTTCCTAGAATGCGCGCCATGCGACTCGACAGCTCCGCGACCCGGGCGCTCGCGCTCACCTTCGTCCTCGGCGTCGCTGCCTGCTCGTCGAGCGGGTCGAAAGCCAGCCCCGACGGCGGCACGGACGCCTCCACGTTCAACGTCGCCTGGGACTGGGTGGGGATCGTCGGCACCGGACAGAGCCTCTCCGTCGGCGGCAACGCGGGGGCCGTGACCGCCACGCAGCAGCCCTACAACAACCTGAAGCTCTCGCTCGGAGGCGCCACCGTGGCGCCTCCGTTCGATCCGACCATCGCCTCGCTGGCGGTGGTCCCGCTCTTCGAGCCGATCCGTCCGCTGGCCACCAGCTATCCCAGCGCGTACCCGGACAATATTTACGGCGAGACGCCGCACACGACGATGGCCAGCCAGATCACGGCGATGACCATGCAGGCGGCGTCGCAGGACTACCTGACGGTCCACACCGTGGTGGGGGAGTCCGGCCAGCCGCTGACCGTCATCGAGAAGAATCCCACCAACTTGCCCACGACGGGGACTTCGGGCCGGGCGTACGACGCATCCCTCTTCGAGGTGGCGGCCATCACCCGGCTGGCCGCGGCGGCGGGAAAGACTTACGGAGTCGGCGCCATCGTCATGACCCACGGAGAGGCTGACGCTGGCAACCTGTCCTACGCCGACCAGCTCTACCAGTTCCTCACCGACTACAACCAGGACCTGTCGGCGATCACCGGCCAGACGGCGAAGATCCCGATGCTGGTGTCGCAGCAGAACTCCGAGCCGTCTGGCTCCGGGTACGCTTCGGTCTCCGCGCTGCAGGTCTGGCAGGCGGGCGTCGACCATCCGGGGGAGATCGTCTGCACCGGCCCGAAGTACCAGTACTCGTACGCCAGCGACAGCGCGCACGTCCACCTCGACCCCACGGGGTACGACAAGCTCGGCGAGAAGTACGGGCAGGTCTACTTCGAGCGGGTGGTGCTGGGGCACGACTGGCAGCCGTTGCAGCCCGCGTCCGCGACCACCAGCGGCAACACCGTCACCGTGCAGTTTCACGTGCCGGTGCCGCCGCTCGTCTGGGACGACACCTTGCCGCCGCCGCACGGAACGATGATCCCGGAGTGGGCCCTCGGGCGTGGCTTCGAGGTGACCGCGGCCAGCGCGCGCCAGACGATCACCAGCGTCGACATCGTCGGCGACGACACGGTGCAGATCACCTGCCAAGAGGACATGACCGGCCTTCAGGTGGTGGTCGGCTATGCCGCGACCGCCGAGGGGGTGACGCCGCCGGCGGCCCAACCGGCCTACTGGGGTCAGCTGCGCGACTCGGATCCGTTCGTCGGAACGTTCACCGGAGCGCCACAGCCGAACTACTGCGTCGCCTTCGATTTGACGGTCAATTGAGCCCGCAGGGCTCGCGAGCTCGGGAGGTCGACATGCTGCGCGCGAAGGTCATGAGGCTGGCAGTGCTCGGTCTCGGTGGGCTCGCCGCCGTCGGCTGTTCCGGGGGCGGGTCCGGGACCCCTGGCACCGGTGGCGCCGCGGGAGACGCCGGCCCTGACGCGGGCGGCGCCGTTCCGCCCGCCGGCGTGGTGGCCGGCGGCGTCCGCTGGTTTGGCCGGGTCGACACCGCCAACGCCGCGGGGCCGCGCTTCTCCTGGTCGGGGACCGGTTTCATCGCGCGGCTCTCGGGGACCGGCCTCTCGGCGGATCTGTCGCTCACCACCTCCACCGAGCCGTACCTTTTCAAGGCGGTGGTCGACGGCGCGCCCCAGCCGGCCTTCACGGTCGCTCCGGGTGCGGCGCCGGCGACGTACCAGCTCGCCACCGGCCTGCCGGCCGGGACGCACACCGTCGAGCTCTATCGTCAGACCGAAGGGCCGGAGGGCGACGCGACGCTCACCGGGCTCACCGTCGAGGGGGGGACGCTGCTGGAGCCACCGGCGGGGCCGGCGCGGCTCATCGAGGTGATCGGCGACTCCATCACCTGCGGCTACGGCGCCCTGGGGACGCTGAACGACTCCGATTGCTACCCGACGGAGAGCAGCTGGGACGCCTACGGGTCGGTCGCCGCGCGGGCGCTCGGCGCCGAGGTCAGCACCATCGCCGCCTCGGGCCGCGGTGTCGTTCGCAACTACGGCGGCGACACGACCGGCACGATGCCGATGCTCTACCCGCTGACGCTGGCCAACCATGGCACGCTGTGGGACTTTCACGTCGAGCCGCAGGCGGTGGTCATCAACCTCGGCACCAACGACATCAGCAACAGCAAAGGCGATCCAGGCCAGGCGTTTCAGGACGCCTACCTCGGGCTGATTCAGACGGTGCGCGGGAACTATCCCCACGCGTACATCGTGTGCATCA
Organism: uncultured Pseudomonadota bacterium; assembly: GCA_963819375.1. Classification (GTDB taxonomy): domain Bacteria; phylum Myxococcota_A; class Polyangia; order Fen-1088; family Fen-1088; genus JADGRB01. Next base: position 15,921 of record CAWFVU010000008.1, read on the forward strand.
TCGGGCCGCTCCTCTCGGGCACCGATTTGCAGACAATCGAAGGGTACGTCCAGGGAGCCGTCGACGCGGCCAACGCGGCGGGCGACGCGCGCGTCGAGTTCTTCGATCAGGTCGCGCCGCAGCCGACCACCGCGGCCGCTTGCCAGTATCACCCGAACGCCGCCGAACAGACCGTGATGGGCAATCAACTGGCGGCGGAGCTCAAGGCCAAGCTCGGCTGGTAGATCGGCCGCCGGCTGACGATCTCCGGGCGTCAGACGCCGAGGTCGGCCGTGGCGATGAAGTCGCGCACCTGCGGATAGATGGTCTCGCGCCAGCGCCGTCCGCTGAAGATGCCGTAGTGGCCGGCCCCCATGATCGTCAGATGATGCTTGCGATCTTGGGGGATGCCGAGACAGAGATCGTGAGCGGCCCGCGTCTGACCGATGCCTGAGATGTCGTCCAGCTCCCCTTCGATCGTCAAAAGCGCGGAGCCGGTGATCGCCTCGGGCGCCACCCGTTCGCCGGAGACCTGCCAGAGCCCGCGCGGGAGCAGGTGCTGCTGGAAGACGATGCGGATGCAGTCGAGGTAGTACTCGGCCGGCATGTCGAGCACGGCGTTGTACTCGTCGTAGAAACGGCGATGCTCCTCGGCGCTGGCGAGGTCCCCCTCGACCAGGTGCTGGTAGAAGTCCCAGTGCGAGCCGATGTGGCGCGTGGGATTCATCGCCATGAAGCCCGCATGCTGCAGGAAGCCCGGATAGACGCGGCGGCCGCGCCCCGGATAGGGATCCGGCACCGGGTGTATGAGGTTGCTCTCGAACCAGCGCATCGGGTGGCCGGTGGCGAACTCGTTGACGCGCGTCGGGCTGCGGCGGGCGTCGATCGACCCGCCCATCATGATGAGGCTCCGCGGCTGGGGTTCGCCGGCCGCCGCCATCAGCGCCGTGGCCGCCAGCACCGGCACCGCCGGCTGACAGACCGCGACGACGTGCAGGCGATCGGCGCCGATGTGGCGGATGAACTCGCGGATGTAGCCGACGTAGTCGTCGAGCGTGAACGGACCCCGGTCGGCCGGGATGTCGCGTGCGTCCGTCCAGTCGGTGACGTAGACCTTGTGATCGACGAGCAGGCTGCGGACCGTGTCGCGGAGGAGCGTGGCGTGGTGACCGGAGAGTGGGGCGACGACCAGGACCGCCGGATCGCGCTTGAGCTCGGCCACGACCTCCCCCTGATCGCTGTAGCGCTTGAAGCGGACCAGCCGGCAGAAAGGCTTCGTCAACGCCGTCTGTTCCATGACCGCCACGCGGGAGCCGCCGACGGTCACGTCGTGAATGCCGAACTCCGGCTTTTCGTAACTCTTGCCGAGCCGATACAGCAGCTCGTAGCCGGCGGCGACGTTGCTGGCCCCGGGGAGCTGCGCCAACCAGCTTCCTGGCTCTGAGAACATGCGGGCGCCGGCCTCAGCCAGCTCGACCGCGGGCGCGAACAGCGCGCGGTTGTACTCGTGGAGTCGGTACAGCACTCGAGTAAATCCGTTCTGCCGCGCAAATGCGACAGACGGATTATAGGCGATTTCCCCGAAGGACTTCCAAGAACTGCGGCTCAGATCGCGGTTTTGGCGACGATGGTCGAGCTCTGACGTCTATTGGACGGTCCATCCGCCGTCGATGACGATCGTCTGTCCGGTGATGTTCCGCGCGGCCGGTGAGACGAGAAAGCTGCTGACGCCCGCCAACTCGTCGATGCCGATGAAGACCCCCTTCGGCATCGGCTTGAGCATGATCTGCGAGATGACCTCCGACTCCGGCATCCCGCGGATGCGCGCCTGATCGGCGATCTGCTTGTCGACGAGCGGCGTCTTCACGTAGCTCGGGCAGAGCGTGTTGACCGTGATGTCGGTGTTGGCCGTTTCGAGCGCGATGACCTTGGAGAACCCGACCAGCGCGTGCTTGGCGGCGACGTAGGCGCTCTTGAAGGGGCTGGCGACGATGGAGTGAATGCTCCCCATGTTGATGATGCGGCCGAAGCCGCGCGCGCGCATGCCCGGAAGCACCGCACGGGTGAGCGCCACGGCGCCCGTCAGCATCACGTGGATCAGGTGTTCCCACTGGGGAAGCGGAAATTCTTCCAGCGGGGCCACGAACTGCAGGCCGGCGTTGTTGATGAGGACGTCCACCGGCCGCGAAAACGAGGCCACCGCGCTGGTGACGCTCTTCTCGGAGGTCACGTCGAGCGGCACCACTTCGGCCGAGCCGCCCGCGGCACGGATGCGCGCGGCCACCGCCTCGGCGCCGTCGAGGTTCAGATCGCTCACCAGGACGTGGTCGCCGGCGCGGGCAAACTCCGTGGCCAGTCCGGCACCGATCCCGCTGCCGGCGCCGGTGATGAGAACGCTGTGCATGATTGATCGCCTCCCGTCACCAGTCGAGGAGCGCAGCGCCCCAGGAGAGACCGCCGCCGAAACCGCACAGCATGACCCGCGATCCGGGCACGAGCTTCCCGGCCTCCGAGGCCTTCTGCAGCGTCAGCGGGATGCTGGCCGCAGCGGTGTTTCCGTAGGTCTCCACGGTGGTGACCGTCCGCTCCATCGGGATCTCGAGCGAGCGCATGATCGCCTCCAGCATGCGGAGGTTGCTCTGGTGCAGGACGATGAGGTCGAGGTCGGACGGGGTCATGTCGTGTTCGGCCAGCAACGAACGAACGACGCGCGGGACGGTGTCGACGGCGAAGTCCCAGACCTTGGGCCCGTTCATGACGAAGGTGTTGAGGCGCTTCTCCAGCACCTCGGGGCTGATCGGCATCCGGGTGCCGCCGCCCGGGACCTCGATGTGGCGGCTGCCGCGGCCGTCGCTCCCCAGGTGGAAGCGAATGCGGCCGTTCCCCGCGTCGCCCTGTGACAGCAGCACCGCGCCGGCACCGTCGCCAAAGAAGACGCAGGTTCGTCGGTCATTCCAGTTCATGATCTTGGAGAAGGCGTCGGTGCCGATCACCAGCGCGTGGCGGTACTTCGTGGGGGCGGTGAGCATCATGCTCTGCGCGACGTTGAGGGCGAAGACGAAGCCGGCGCAGACGGAGTTCACGTCGAAGGCAGGGCACTGCCGGTCGGCCACGCCGAGCTTCTCCTGGACCATGCAGGCGACGGCCGGCTGCGACTGGTCGGGGGTGGCGCAGGCGACGACGATGAGGTCGACCTCCGACTTTTCTATTCCTGCATGGGCGAGGCAGCGCCGGGCCGCCTCACACCCCATGTCGCTGGGCGCCTCCTTTTCGTCCGACACGCGGCGCTCGATAATCCCGGTCTTGGCGGCGATCCACTCGTGGGAGGTGTCGATTCGCATCGCCAGCTCGTGGTTCGTCACCGTCCTCTGCGGCACATACCCCCCGATGCCCGAAATCCGAATGCTCATGGCTGATGCTCCTAAAGTGTTGTCTGACTAGCGCTCGCTTGGCGTTCGCGGCCGCCACGGAGCAGTGTCGAGCGGTCGCCCAGCCAGCGCGTAGCCGCAGGCCAGAAGGATTTGTGTGCACGACTGCTGACAACCAGGCCGACGTGGCCAGCGCCGATTTCCATCGATTCGATGTCGGGCGTCGCGACGTGGGGGCGAATTCCTTCCGTCGACGCCGGGGTGACGAGGTGATCGTTCTTGGCGGTCAAGAGCAGGAGCGGGCAGGTGATCCGCGCGAGATCGACGCGGCGACCGCCCAGCGAGAGCTCTCCTTTCACCAGCAGGTTCCGCTGGTAGAGACTCTTGACGAACTCGCGAAAGGCCTCGCCGGCCACCGGGATGCCGTCGTTGACCCAGTTCTCGAGCGCGAAGTGGTTCGTCATGCTGCGCGCGTCGTCCATCTGCTCGTAGAACGAGATGTTCTTTTCGATCAGGTTGGCGACGGGGTTCATGAGGAGAAAACAGGTCTGGAGAAACCAGGCCGGGCAGTTGCCGTAGGCCTCGACCACCCCGTCGACGTCGAAGTGGCGCGGGTCGGTCCATAGATTGAGCAGCGCGTCCTGCCCCACGAAGTCGATGGGCGCCGCCAGCAGGGTGAGGGAGCGGACCAGCTCGGGCCGCAGCGCCGTGAAGAGCGCGGCCATGGTCCCTCCCATGCAGTAGCCGAGCAGATGCACGCGCTCGGTCGCCTGTCGCTCGCGGATCCACTCGACCGCGCGCTGAAGAAATCCGCAGACATAGTGCTCGAGGCCGAGGGTGCGGTCGGCGTCGGTGGGGACGCCCCAGTCAATCAGGTAGACCTCGAAGCCCTGCTTCAAGTACTGCTGGACGACGCTCTTGTCCGGCTGCAGGTCGAGGATGTAGGGGCGGTTGACCAGCGCGTAACAGAACAGGATCGGCTCGGCGTAGGTCGCGGGCGTCTCTCGCCGGTAGTGCAGCAGCTTGTGCGTCCCCTCCCGGACCACGACCTCCGCCGGGCTGGTGCCGACCCGCGTCTCGCGCGCCTGCCGGAACAGGCCGGGGACGCTCCACAGGCGGCTCCACATCTTCTTCTGTTCGGCAAACAGCGAAGGCGGACCTTCGTCGCCCTTCGCTGTCGGCTCTGTCGTCGCCATCGTCGCCATCGTCGTCGCCAGCTGGCCTCCCCCTCGCCCGAGTGCGTCCCGATGGTTCCGCCGCTACATCGCCATGCCGCCGTTGACGTCGAGCACGTGACCGGTGACGAAGCTGGCCGACGGGGAGGCGAGGTAGAGGACGCTCGCCCCGATCTCCATCGGCTCGCCCAACCGGCCGACCGGCGTGATGTCGAGGACCGATTGCAGCGCCTTGTCGGGGACGCCGTCGAGCATGCGCGTCTTGACGAACCCGGGCGCGATGGCATTCACCGTGACGCCCTTGCGGGCATATTCGCGGGCCAGCGTCTTGGTCAGCCCGATGAGCCCGGCCTTGGCGGCGGCGTAGTTGGCCTGACCGAAGTTGCCGATCTGGCCGACGATGCTGGAGATGTTGATGACCCGACCCCATCCACGCGCGGCCATCGGCTCGATGAAGTTCTGCGTGATCTCGAAGACGCTGTTGAGGTTGGTGTTGATCACCGTGTCCCACGCCTCGCGGTCCATCTTGCGAAAGAGGCCGTCTCTGGTGACGCCGGCGTTGTTCACCAGGATGTCGATCGTCTCGAACTCCTCGGTCACGCGGGCGCACATCGTCTTCACCGCGCCGCGCGTCCCCACGTCGCAGGCGTAGGCCTCGGCGCGCCGCCCGAGCTCGCGGATCTCGCGGCAGACGGCCTCGGCCGATTCGACGCCGGCGGCGCTCGAGCCGATCGCCACGTCGGCGCCGGCGGCGGCCAGGGTCAAGGCGCAGGCCCGGCCGATGCCGCGCGAGCCTCCGGTGACGAAGGCCTTCTTCCCCAGCACACTGAAGATTGGGAGCAGGTTCGAGGCGGCTTCTCGGATTGCGACGGTCATGGAACTTCTCCTAGTGGATTCGGAATGGTGAGATCAAACGGCTGGGTATGGTCATTGCGCTCAGGTTCATGCGCATCAATTCGAGGAATGCGGGCGACCTCAGGTATTCGGCGGCTGTCTGCCTGGCCTCGTCCAGGAGGCGGCTTCGCAGGCGCTGCGGCGGGCGAAGACCGCACAGCGTCTCGAGGTAGTCCCACCCGAGCGCGCTGGCGTTGCGCCACGAGTCGAACCACTGTTCGACGTAGGCGGCCGGGTGACTAGGCTCGGGCATCTTGAACGACTTCGGCCGACTTGGTGGACCAGCTCTTGAAGGCGTCGAATTGCGCTTCGGCCTGGTTCTTGTAGGTGTCGAACAACTTGCGCCAGAGCTCTTCGGTCAAGCGCCGGTACTCCTCGGGCGACTTGGCCTCCGCCGCGCCAAAGGACTGCTCGATGAGCTGGATCCCTGCGCCGTAGGTCTCGTCGAGCGAGGCTCGGTGCTTGTTGAGCAGCTCGACCCCCAGCGCCAGCCAGCGTTTCTGAACCTGTCGGCTCGCCTCGTTGGAGGCGTTCGGGGCCTGCGAAGCGCTCCCCGCCAGGCGCTCCGTCCAGTGCTTCAGGATCTCTTGCTGCATCTGCAGCGAGGACTCCGAGGCCTTGCGGAAGGTGTCGAAAATTTGATCGTCCATGGACTCTCCCGTTCGTGTTCGTTGATCGTCGTTGGCGGCTCGGATGGTAAGGGCAGGAAGTGGGACCGCAATTAGGGAGAACTACCGATTTCCTACGCCTGCGCGTTCTGCGCGTTCTGAACGATCTCCAGCGACTTTCCCGCAAACGTCTGAACGTCCCGGAACTGGGTTTCCGAGTGGCTCTTCACGCTCTCGAACCACTTGCGCCAGAGATCCTCCGCCGCGCGGCGATAGTCCTCCGATGACTTCGCATCGGAGATCTGCGATGTCTGCTGGAGGAGGTTGATGGTCGACTTGAAGAGCGCGTCGACCGATTCACGTTGCCGCTCCAGGACCTCGGTGGCGAGATCGACGCACTTCTTCTGGGCGTTGCGTGCCCACTCGGGCGCGGCGCCCGCCCCCTGGGGCACGGCGAAAAGCGATGACGGCCCGCCGGTTTGAAAAAGGTCTTGCTGCATCTTCACCCACGACTCGGACGCCTTGCGAAACGTGTCGAACATTTGGTCGCTCATCACACCCCTCCGTTCATTGGAACTACTGACTTCCGTGGATCAGCTGGCCGCCAAACAATGGCGTCGGACCTGACCAACGACCAGTAGGGCAACCACCGCTAACGTCATCCTTCGGCGCAATGTCACCGGCCCGCGTTGACAGATCGGGTGGCGACCCCACAAGAAAACGGGCCATCCGACGGCTTACAGAGGAGACCCGTGGCCAGTAAACGCATTGCCATCGCTTGTCAGGGAGGGGGCAGTCAGTGCGCCTTCGTCGCCGGCGCGCTGAAAACTCTCTTCGCGCGGGGCGTCCAGGATCGATTCAAGATCGTGGGGCTGAGCGGAACGTCGGGCGGCGCTCTCACCGCCGCCTTGGCCTGGATGGGACTTCTGGAGCGGGCGCGGGGAGATCGGACGCCCATCGAAGACCGGATCATCGCCTGCTGGAGAGATCTCTCGGCGCAGACGCCGCGCGAAGTGCTCCTCGACGGGGTCTGTACCCAGATGGTCCGACTTGCGGAGCACGGCCTCTTGCCGACCATCGCCAGCAGTCCGTCGTCGATGCAGTTCCAGCTCTGGGCGGGAGCGACCTCGCTCATGATCGGCCGCCCGGAGTTCACCGATCTGCGCGCGCTGCTGGTCAAGCACATCGACTTCGCGGCGCTCCCCACGCTCGTCGGTTCGGAGAGCCCGACACTGCTGCTCGGGGCGGGGGACATCCTCGAAGGGAGCTTCAAGATCTTCAGCTCGGCGCTGGGCGAAATCTCGATCGACGCCGTGCTTGCCTCCGCGGCGATCCCCAACCTGTTCCCGGCCGTGCAGATCGAAGGGCACGCCTACTGGGACGGCATCTTCGCCTCGAACCCTCCGGTCATCTCCTTCTTGCGCGGGCCGCTGATGGGCAAGGGAAAGATCCCCGACGAGATCTGGATCATTCAGGTCAATCGGACGAAGCGGGTGGGCATCCCGGAGGCAGCGAGCGAGATCTCCGATCGCCGCAACGATCTGGCCGGGAACCTGAGCCTCCAGCACGAGCTGCAGCTGATCGACATGGTGAACATGCTCCTGCAGGAAGGGGCGCTCACGCCCGGCTTCCGCGCGCGCTTCGGACTCGACACGACGGAGCGAATCACCGTGCGCTTCATCCGCATGTCGCAGGATCTGCAGGAGACGCTCGACTATCCGAGCAAGATGTCGCGCCTCCCCGCGCACATCGACCGGTTGATCGCCGACGGAGAGACCCAGGCCACCGCGTTCCTCTCGGAGATGGACGGCGACCGGCTCCCGCCCGATCGCCCGTTCGCGGACGAGGTGGCGGAGGAGCCCCCGGCGATGGGATCGGGTCGACCGTCGTGACGGCGGCGCTTGGGGGCGCGCTCGTGCTCTCGGCTCTGCTCGCGCAAGCGAGGGCGCCCAGCGAGCTCGACGCCGGTACGCCCGCGCCAACCCCACTGGTCGGTACGCCGGACGGCGGTGCGCCGGCCGAGAAACCGTCCGCGGCGGTCGCGCCGGTGCCGGGGGCCTTGCCCGCGGCGCCCGGCTTGCCCGCGACGTCGGGCATCTCGACGCAGGCCCTCCCTGCGGCGCCGGCGCCCGTCGAACCGGAGCAGAGACCCGCCGACGTCAACAAGCCGGTCGGGATCTGGCAGGCTCCGCACTACGACGAGGGCTTCGTCCTGGTCGCAACGCCGGACTCGGCTCCTCTGCCGTATCTGTTGAAGCTCAATCACGTCTCGCAGTTCAAGTACACCAACTCGCTGGCGGTGCACCCGACCTACGTCACCCACCTCGGCGAGGTGAAGGACGTCAACAAGCGAAACGACTTTCAGCTCACCCGGGACGTCTTCTACTTCTCCGGTTACGTCTTCGACAAACGGCTCGACTACAACATCATCCTCTACACGTCGTCGGCCGATTTGACGGCGGCGGCGGCCGGGTACGTCGGCTACGTGTTCCACAAGGCGTTCGCGATCCGCGCCGGATTCTTCTCGTTGCCCAGCCTTCGCGCCATGACCGGCACCTACCCCTACTTCGCCGGCACGGATCGCAGCATGGAGGTCAATTACATGCGGCCCGGATTCACCCAGGGGGTCTGGGCCACCGGCGAGCCGCTCCCCGGGCTCAACTACATCGCGATGGTCGGCAACTCCCTCAACACGCTCAACATCGCCGCTTCGCGGATCGATTACCGGTTCGCCTACGCGCTCTCGCTCTGGTACGACCTCAACGACTTCGGGAAGGCCTGGAACGACTACGAGCGCCACCAATCGCCGTCCTTGCGCCTCGGCACGGCCTTCACCTACGCGCGGGAGGATCGTCTCTCCGATCTGTCGGAGTCAAATCCCGAGAACAACTCGACCTATATGTCGGACGGCACGCTCTTGTTCGGAGCGGGCACGCTGGCGCCCAACGTCACCGTCTCGCTGGCGAGCTTCTACCTCTACGCCGTCGACGCCGGCATCAAGTTCCGGGGCTTCGCTTTCAACGTCGAGTTCGCCTTTCGCTGGCTGGACAAGTTCGTCGCCGACGGGCCGTTGCCCATCTCCAGCATGTTCGACTGGGGCTTCGATTCCTCGCTGGGATACTTCGTGGCTCCGAAGCGGGTGGAGACGTACCTCCGCAGCTCTCTGGTGTCGGGCCCGTTCGCGACCGCCGTCGAAGGCGCCGTCGGCGCCCACTGGTATCCCTTCCACACGCGCCAGGTCTGGCTCAGTCTCGAAGCAATCGGGATCAAGAACTGCCCCTACACGAGCGCGCTCTACATCTACAGCTCGGGTCAGACCGGCCTCCTCGTTCCCGCCCAGTTCCTCGTCCGATTCTGAGTCCGATTCTGGTCGGGACGCCCGCGTCGGCCTCTTGCTCTGCTTCGCCTCGTCCTTAGTTCGGATGCGTGCGCCTCGCGATTTACGCTGTGTTCTTGCTCACTTTCGTGGCGGCCTTCGGTGGCCGCGCTGCCGCCGAGGACGCCGGGTCGCCCGACGCCGGCGTCTCCCCGGAGCCAGACGCCGGCCTGGCGCCGCCGCCAGATGCCGGGCCGCCGGTGAGCCCGCCGGCCGTTCTGCTTCCGCCACCACCGCCCGCCGCCAGCGAGACCTCGGAGGCGACCCCTCCGGAGAAGCCCGAGGAGAGCGCCAAGGAGATCTCGAAGGAGGGAAAAAAGAAGCACGCTGCCGCCGCCGACGAAGAAGAAGAGGAATTTCAGGAGCTGGCACCCCGACCGAACGCCAAGGGGGACGCGTTCGGCGACGAGCCTGAGAACGCTCCAAAGACGAAGGGCTTCGCCTTTCGGTTCCTGCTGCAGACGCGCTACACCCGCGTCTTCGACGACGCCAGCGTCAAGGACGCCGAGAGCAACGACGGCTTCGCGCTGAACCGCGCCTTCTTTCGCGGTGTGGTGCATCCGTACAAGTGGCTCTCGGCCAAGCTGCTGGTCGACTTCGCGGAGTTCGCCTACTCGAACCCGCAGCAGGCCCTGAAGCTGGCGTACGGCGAGATCAAGCCGATCAAGCGCATCGAGCTCACCTTCGGCCTCTTCAAGCGGACCTACTCGCTGCTCGAGCTGCTCCCGATCGCCGAGTACGAGCTGGCCGACACCGGGCCGACCGACAATCTGATCAAGGACACGCAGTTCGGTGGCCGCGACGCCGGCGCGATGCTGCGCGGCGATCCGCTCCCCAAGCGACGTTGGCTGCACATCTACCTGGGCGCGTTCGGCGGCGCAGGCGAGGGGGCCGAAGGGATTCCCGGCACCACCGGCAACGTCAACACGGGCCCCGATCTGGCCGCGCCGTCGCTGCTGCTGACCGCGCGCCTGATGTCGCGGCCGCTCAAGCATCTTTCGCTCGGCGTCGACGGCGCCTGGCGCCCCAACGGCACCCCGGCGGTCAGCCTTCCGCCCCAGAGCCAGGTGACGTCAGGCAAGGCCACCAGCGCCGACGCGACCTACTCCAACCAGTTCCTCGAGCTGCGCGGAGAATGGCTGTGGGGCGATCGCACCGACATCGCCTATCGGGGTGATGCCCGGACGTTCATGGCGGCCTGGGGGATCTTCGCGGTGCGATTTCCAGTCGCCCACGTCCTCGCCATGCCCGCCGCTCGCTTCGAATGGCTCGACGTCGATCGCCAGCAATCGGGAGGGCAGCGCTACCTCATCTCGGGCGCCCTCAACCTCGACTTCACCGCGCACGTTCGCCTTCTGCTCGATCTGTCGCGCGACCAGCTCGGCTCCGGCACCTCCCCAGCGGATACCCCGCCAGGCGTGTTCACCCAGAGCGCCACCATCTTCGTCACCCAGATCCAGTTGAAGGTCTGAGCTCGAGAGAAGTTTTCGCGCTCGCCCAATGTGCCATTATCAGGTCTCGCATGGACGTAGACGACAGGACTCCGGTGCCGAAGTTGCATTCGCTCGACGCGACGGGGGAACAGCCGGCCGCCTCGGAGACGTTGCGCCGCATCGTGGCCGATCTCGTGCTGGAGACAACCGCCGATGGGATCTGGGTGATCGACACCGAGGCGCGAACGACGTTCGTGAACCGCCGCCTGGCCGATCTGCTCGGCTATTCGGAGGGGGAAATGCTGGGGTCTTCGATCTTTTCCTTCATCGATCGGGCGCGATGGCCTGCCGCTCAACGCAACCTGCGGCGGCGCGCGCTCGGGATCGAAGATCGCCAGGAGGTCAAACTGTTGCGCAAGGACGGTTCGACCGTCTGGGTGCTCGGGTCGGCCAACCCGGTGTTCGACGGGAACGGCGAGTATGTCGGCTCACTGGCGCTCCTCGCCGATCTCTCGGCGCAAAAGGAGCGGGAGCACAGGTTGCAGGCGCAGCTCGACGATCTGCGCGAGCGCTCGACGGTACGAAGTGGCGTCCCCGCGGTCCAACAGGCGCCGCCGGAGCCCTATCGGGAGCCGTTCCGGACCGCCGTCGTGGTGGCCGCGTACGGAACCTTGCTGGCGTCCATCGCGGTCTTGACGACCGGCGCGTTCTTCGGCGCCCTCCTGCGACGGAAGCCGGCGCCGCCGAGATCTAGCGCCGTGACGACGCGATTCTGTCGGATCGAGCTGCGCACGACGGATGTTCCCGCCGCGCGGCTCTTCTACCGAACGCTGCTGGGCGGCGACGGGGCCGACGTCGTGCCGCTCCCCGCCGACGCGATCGCGCGCGGGGCGCGCCCGCACTGGCTCGGCCATCTGGGCGTCGCCGACGTCGAGGGGATGGCTCGCGCCTTCGTCGCCGAGGGAGCGACGGGCCTGGGCCCGAGCCGACCGACCGCCACCGGCGGCGCGGTCGCCATCCTCCGCGATCCGGGCGGCGCCGTCGTCGCGCTGGCGACGCCGCCCTCGACACCGGTGCGCGCCGACGTCGTGTGGCACTCGTTGAACAGCGCCGATCTCTCGCGCGCGCTGGCGAGTTACTGCGCGCTCATGGGCTGGCAGGTCACCGGCGCCGTCAATCTCGGGCCGCTGGGACGCCACCACATGTTCGCCTGGTCCCCCGGTGTGGCGGGCGCGGGGAGCGTCGGCAGCGTTGGCAGCGTTGGCAGCGTTGGATCAATGGCCGACATCGCGGGACGTCCAGGCGTTCACCCGCACTGGCTGTTTCACTTTCGCGTGGCCGCGCTCGCGCCAGCCCTGGCCACGGTCCGTGCGGCGGGCGGCCTGGTGCTCGACCCGGTGACGCTGCCGAGCGGGGCGCGCGTCGCCGTCTGCGACGACCCCCAGGGCGCCGCCTTCGCGCTGCAGGAAGGAAGCATCCCGTGAGATTCCAGGACAAGGTCGTCGTCATCACCGGCGGCAGCAGCGGAATCGGCCTGGCGGCCGCGCGCGAGTTCGCCCGCGAGGGAGCCAAGCTCGCGATCGTGGGGCGGGGCGCCGACGCGCTGGCCGCCGTCCGCGCGGAGCTCCCGAACGCGCTCACCATCGCGGTCGACGTGGGGGAGGTCTCGGAGATCGAGCGCGTGATGAGCGAGGTCGAGCGGAGCCACGGCGGGATCGACGTTCTCTTCGCCAACGCCGGGATGTCGGACTGTCCGCCGCTCGCCGAGACCGACAGCGCGTTCTTCGATCGGATCATGGCCGTGAACCTCAAGGGGGCGTTCTTCTCTTTCGCGCGGGCGCTGCCGCTCTTCCGTCCGGGGGCCTCGGTCGTGTTCACCGCGACGGCGACCCATGCGCGGGGGCGCCCAGGGGATCCGCTCTACCTGGCCAGCAAGGCCGCCGTGCGGAGCCTGGCCCGCTCGCTCGCCGCGGACGAGGAGGTCCTGCGCCGGCGGATCCGGGTCAACGTCGTCAGCCCGGGCGCGATCGAGACGCCGCTGACGGCGCACGCGCACGGCTCGGCCGAGGTGCGCGCCCACGTCGAGGGGCTGGTCCCGCTCGGCCGCTGGGGAACGCCGACGGATGTGGCGCGCGCGGTGCTGTTCCTGGCCTCGGACGACGCGGCCTACGTGACCGGCGCCGAGCTCGCCGTCGACGGCGGCCTGGCCCAGATCTAGGGCGAAATCTGACGCTCGCCGCTTCGGGGCGGCCCACATCCGAGAATCGAGGCATGCTCTAGGAATGACGCCGGGATATCGCTACCCGCCCGACCTCGCAGGCTACGTCCGGCAGCACTGGCCGGATGGTCGGACGCTCACGATCCCCCACGATCTCCTCTGTGAGGCGCTGTCGATCGCCTTTCATGCCTCGATGACCTCCGAGGAGACGCGCCCGACGCGGTTTCGTCTGCTGATCATGTCGCCCGACGCGCTCCCGGCGAACGGCGCGCCGAACCAGGGGGTCCTTCGCCTCGCCTTCGATCACACGCGCGCCGCGACCGCCGACGAGCTGCGCCAGCTCAGTCCGTCGGCGCCTTTCGAGACCACGCTGATCGGCGTCTACCCCTTCGACGGAAAGCTCCGCATCTGGGGTCTCGCGCACTCGGGGCCGGCCTGGCTGGCCCCGACCTGGGGCGGTCGCGTCGTGGTGCCGAACTGGACGTTCGATCCGATCGTTCACGTGACCGGCCCGGGGCACATCGCCGTGCGCTGCGCGGGCAAGCTCATTGGCGCGCTCGACCAGGGGGTGCTCGTCGACGCGCTCCTGGACGTGTTCGACTCCGAGTGGCTCCCGGCGATGTTCGACCACGAGCGCGAGGAGGTGCAGCGCGAGCACGCCGCGCTGCAAGCCCAGGCGCCGATCCCGACGGCGGCCGAGCCGTCGCTGGTCGGCCGCATCGGGCAGGATCTGCTCCGGCGCGCGATCCAGCTGGTCCTCGGCGCTCGCCACGGCGGGCTGATCCTGGTCGCCGACGTGCAACCGGGCGCACCCTTCGCCGGGCTGCAGGGGCTCAATCTCAAATACCGCTTCGACCAGAGCGAGCCGTCGCGCCGCTATCGAACGCTGCTCCTGCAGATGCTCGATCGCCTGGCGGCGGGGACGACGAACGCGTCGGTCGACTGGTCCGACTTCGCGGGCGACACCAGCATGGATCTCGACAAGCTGGAGCAGTCGATCTTCGAGATGAGCCGGGTGATCGCCGGCCTGGCCGCCATCGACGGCGCGGTGGTCCTGGACAAGGGGTTCGCGCTGCTCGGCTTCGGCGCCGAGGTGTCGAGCGAGATCGCGGCGCCGCCGCAGATCTGGCGCGCGCTCGATCCCGAAGGGCAGAGGCGTGAGGTCAACGCCGTCGAGGACGTCGGCACCCGCCACCGCGCCGCCTACCGCTTCGTCCGCCAGCATCCGAGGGGCCTGGCCATCGTCATCTCGCACGACGGCGGCGTCTCCTTCGTCGCCAACCGCGACGGCGAGGTCGTCTCCTGGCAACAGTCGGTCAGCCGGTAGCCGGCGCGTCTGAGCCGTGAGCCAACTCGAGCGTCGGACTCGCCCTCTGTCATCCCGCCGCCCCCGAACCTAGCTTCTAGGTAAGCGGGAGGTAGGACCATGTTGGCAGAAAAGGCCGAGCTGGGTTTGGCGTCGCGCTGGGGATGGGTGGTGCTGCGCGGCGTGGTCGCGATTCTCTTCGGAGTGCTCGCCATCGCGCAACCGGGGACGATCGGATTGACCGTCGTCTTGATGTTCGCCGCCTATTCGTTCGTCAGCGGGATTGCCGCGCTGGTGAGCGCGGCGCGCGGCGGTCGCGAGGGTGATTCGCGCTGGGGGATGCTGCTCCTGGAAGGGTTGCTCTACGTCGCGGCCGGTATGGCGGCGGTGTTCTGGCCGGCGTCGTTTGCGCTCGCGTTTCTCTGGGTGCTCGCCTTCTGGGCGATCATCTCGGGTGGGATGGAGATCGCCAGCGCGATCCGCTTGCGCAAGATCATCGCGCACGAATGGACGCTCGCGCTGGCCGGCGCGGTCTCGATCGCGTTTGGTGCGCTGCTGCTCTTTCGCCCGCTGGTCGGCGCGGTGGCCGTCGTCTGGTGGCTGGGCGCCTACGCGATGGTCTACGGCATCGTGATCACGGTGCTCGGGTTCCGCCTGCGCGGCTACCTGCACGCGCACAGGAGCGACGAGCTTCCCACGGGCGGGCTGCACCAGCCGACTTGAAGCTGGTGGGGTGCGCGTCCTGACGTAGACGTTGGGTGGCGGGCCAGCGTCTGCGCAGCGGCGCTGACGGCGTCGCCGGGGACTTGCGGTGCGCGCGTCCGTTGGGCAAGCTCCGGCGCATGAAGAAGACGCTCTGCCGCACGGTCGCTCTCCTCGGTCTTTCGCTGGTCGCCGCCTCGGCGCGCGCGCAGATGGGAGACCCCGCCAAGGTCACGCTGAAGACCACGCCCGTCGCCGGCAGCATCTCGATGATCGAGGGGGCCAACGGCTTTGCCGGGGGCAACGTCGCCGTCTCGGTCGGCGCCGATGGCCTCTTCATCATCGACGACGAGATCGAGCCGATGACCGCCAAGTTGAAGACCGCGCTCGCCGCGCTGTCGAAGAAGCCGGTCCGGTTCGTGGTCAACACCCACTGGCACATGGACCACACCGGCAATAACCCAGCCATGGCCGCCGCCGGCGCGGTGATCATCGCCCAGGAGAACGTCCGCAAGCGCCTCAGCGTCGACAACGTCATTCATATGGCTGGGCATGAGATGAGCATCAAGGCCCAGCCGCCTGCCGCGCTGCCGGTGGTGACCTTCGCCGACGACGTGACGTTGCACGTGAACGGCGACGACGTTCACGTCATCCACGTCGCGCCGGCGCACACAGACGGAGACTCCATCGTCCACTTCAAGACCGCCAACGTGATCCACACCGGCGACACCGTGACCGGCGGCTACCCGATCGTCGACGTCGACAGCGGCGGGCAGTTCGCGGGGTTCATCGCCGCCGCCGATCGCATCCTGGCGCTCGCCGACGACAACACCAAGATCATCCCCGGCCACGGCCCGCTGATGACCAAGGCCGACCTCGTCGCTTATCGCCAGATGCTGATCGAGGTCCGCGACCGGATCGGCAAGCTGCTCGCCGCCAAGAAGTCCATCGACGAGATCAAGGCCGCCAAGCCGCTCGCCGATCTCGACGCCAAGTGGGGGCAAGGTTTCGTCAACGCCGACTTCGAGGTCGAGATCGTCGCGAGGGCGCTCGCTGCGGCCCCCGCCGCGGCCGACAAGGGGCACGCGAAGCACAAGAAATAGCGGCACAAAGATTAGCGGCGGGTTCCCAAGAACTTTTCCGTGGCTCGTGCGTCTGAGGACTCATGAGCCAGCCCGATTGCACCTCGCGCGACACGATTGACCAGATCGAGATCAGCTCACCCTGCACCGTCTCCTGGGACGGGATGCGGGTCGCGGGGGGGACGGTCGGGTGCGGTTTTGCGGACAGTGTCGGCAAAACGTCTACAACGTCGAGGCGATGAGCCGCGTCGAAGCGCGCCGGCTGATCACGGCGCGCGAAGGGCGCGTCTGCGTGCGCATCCTGCGCCGTCCCGACGGCACTGTCGTGACGGCCGACTGCTGGGCCCGGCTTCGCGCGGCGCGGCGCCGCGGATTCCTGCCGTTCCTGGGGATGATGGTGCTGGTCGGGTTCACCGAGCTGATCGCGATCGGCGTCGGCCTCGCGAGGCTGAAGGCGCTGATGGGCGATGCGGCGCCGGCGCCGTCACCGATCGCGCTGACCGACATTCCCCTGCTGCCGAGGCCGACAATGATGGGCGCGCTTCCCGTCCAGCGCTTTGCGCCAACCCCTCCGCACAAGATGGGTGAGCTGGTCGCGCCGCATCGGCTGATGGGAAAGATGCAGCGCGACTGACGACAGGCCATCGACCACGGTCCCCCA
>CAWFVU010000009.1:0-1027612 GCA_963819375.1 uncultured Pseudomonadota bacterium
ATAGCCGCCTGGCGCCGCCGGCGAACGCCGGCGAACGCGGCCGCGAGCACGAAGGCCTGGCGCGCCACGCGGTGGAGTTGCGCCAGGACCAGCACGCAGAACGCCGGTTCGAGAAAGAACTTGAAACGAATGTTCTCGCCACGCTCCCCGAGGACGCTGACGCCGAGGACGTAGGCCACCGGCAGCAGCAGCGCCAGCACGTGGCGCAGACGCCGCCGCGACTGCCAGACGCTCAGCAACGAAGCGCCGAGCGCCAACCAGATCAGGCGCTGGCCGGAGAAGAGCCAGTCGACCCGTTTGCGCCACGGCAGCCGATCCACGATCGCGTTCGGCGAGTAGGCGCTCGACGGTGCGACGAAGATGTCGAAGTTCGACCGATAGCCCGCCCAGAGCTCGGCCGGCGTGCGCTGGGCCAGGGTGCGCCGGAAGCAGGCCATCAGCTGGCGCTCGATGCTCAGTCGATCGAGGTGGTTGAAGTTCACGGAGCCGTCGAGCTTGCGCGGCTCCGTGAGCACCGGCGCGGTCAGCCGGGCGCGGTGCGCGGCCGCTGCTGGCGCGATCGGCCCGCAGTCGGCGCCGATCGAGCGGGTGAGGTTGGTCCCCTGCAGCGTCGACGTCGAGACCGTGCCGAACAGGGTGGCCTGCTTGATCGAGTACAGGCCCACCGTCAAACCAACCACCGCGCCAAAGATGACCAGCCGGCGACGTGGCACCCGCAGCAACAGGAGGGAGCCGAGCATCACCAGCACGAACGGCCACTGGAACAGCGAGCGGGTGAAATAGGCGAGCAGCACCGCGGCGCTCAACCGGCCGACGGAGCCGCCGTCGTTGCCGCCGAACCTCCAGGTCTCGTACAGAACCCAGGTCGTGAACAGCGCGGAGAGCAGCGTTCCGTCCAGCAAGGTCGCGTAGGCGAAGGCCGCCGGGTGCAACAGCCAGCCCAGGGTGAAGAGCGCCGCCAGCGCAGCCGGAACCCGGAGCCGCCGGAGCCAGGCATCGATCAGCGTGGCCAGCGCGGCCGCCGCCAGCGCCCACACATGATTCAGGTCGCGGTCCACGCCGCGCATCACCTCGTCCCAGCTCGCTCCTCGGTGGAAGACCAGCAGCAGCGCACGGATCAAGTTTGTGACAGGCGGCTGAACATGCAGGTACCAGAGCGACTCGAAGGGCGCCGCGCGGAGCTCGCGCAGGGAGACCGACTGCATCAGGGTCTCCGACGTCATCCCCTGGAAATACACGCCGCTCTGCGCGTGGCGGCGAAAGATGGACTCCACGATCTCCACCAGCGCAAACGACAGCGCGAAGACCACCAAAGGGCGCGCTGGCGGACCGAGCGTCCGTATGCGCGCGCAGAATCTCTCGACCGATAGTTTTCTCGCCATGGCAGACCCGCTCCTCGCGCCGAACGCACCGACGATGGCGAGCCCCTGCCCGACGTGGACAGAGCTCCGCCCGCCGACGCCTCCGCTCGACGTTCCGTCGTCAGCGGGCGGCGAAGATCGCGTTCAGCAAAACGAAAAGTCGCTTCAGATAGCTGACTGTGACCAGCAACACCTGGGCCAGTGGAAGGGGTCGTGTCTCCGGCCGCACAACCTCAGGAGTGGCAAGTCGGTTGGCGGGATCGCCAACCGACACGCTCCAAACACGCGGCACGCTGCAACCAGCGCGTTCGGCGATCCCCGCGCGGGTCGTCGCCTGCGGCGATGGGCGCCGTCGGTTTGCCGCTCGGCGGCCACGACGACCGCGCCGGCGAAGCTCCTCGCGCACCCGGGGATGGGCCCAGTCCGCGACATTGTTGTCAGGGTCGCGAGGAGTTTTCACGACGCCAGCACCGCGGGCGGGGGAGAGGCGGACCGAAAAGCGAGCCGAAAACCGGAAAAACGAGTCCGAGACCCCGAGCGCGCAGGGCACGAGGCTTGCTGTTCTCCGTCACATGTCCAGTCACACGCTCGCCCGCGCGCGCTATTCGACCAACCTCCTCGCCCGCGTATCGGCCGGATGGCAGCGGATCGCCGAGAACGAACGTCGCGGGGTCGCGGCCGCTGCGCACATCGCCGCCGATCTCGCCGCCCTCAACGCGCCGCCCGCCATTCTCTCCGCCGCGGCGCGCGTCATCGCCGACGAGGTCCATCACCTGGACGTGTGCGCCTGCGTGCTCGACGAGCTCGAGCCGTCAGGTCCCCGGAGCGCCGTCCGCAGCGCGACGTCCCGCCGCCTCGAATCTGACGCCGCGCGCGCCGGTGGGCGAGCGCGCGCTCGCCTGCACGTTGGTGGCCGACTACGCGCTCGGCAAGCCAGCCTCCGCGGCCGCGTTCGCCGCCGCGCGCGCCGTCAGTCGCGAGCCGCTGTTCGCCTGGGCCTACAGCGAGCTGCTGCGCGACGAGGCCCGTCACGCCACCTTCGGCGCCAAGACGGCAGCCTGGGTGATTCGCCGCTGGTCGATCAGCAAGCGCCGTGCTCTGTGGGTCGACGCGCTCACGTCTTCAGCGAACGCCGCCGACGCAAACCACGACCACGAGGCCGAGGCGCTCGGCCTGCTCCCCGCCAGCTCTGACTGTACGCTCCCGCGCTGGATCCTGCCCCACCTCGAACCGCTCGGGATGCAGCCCACGCCCGCTCCTGCAAACGAGACCCGGTTGGTTCACTGAACACGCCCGTTCAATCGGGAAGGGCCCGAACCGACGCGACCAAACGCGAACCAGAAACGCGAACCAGAAACGCGAACCGATCGAAAGTCCGTCAGCGTCGTGCGGATCGAAGGTTGCCGCTCGAACCCGCGAAACCGCCGCACGAAGCTTTTTTCCGGCGGCGCGGAGCACGCGTGTCGACATAGGCGGCGCTCCGCGCCGCCGGAAAAAAGCCCACGTGCGGCGGTGAGCTTGCCTGGAGGTTGCCTTCGACCCGCACGTAACCTGGGATCGCCTTTGGCGCGGCGAGCGGCGCCGGACCCAAGTCGCAGCCACGGCCGCGCCCCAAGGATAGAAGGGGCGCGGGTCCAGGGCGCGGGTCTAGAACGACGGGAACGCGGAGATTAGGCCCGGAGCGCAGGCCCCGAGATCAGGGGCCGCCGCTTGCGGGAGAGGGCTTTGGCGCGGGCGCCTCACGTGCGGGCGCCTCGCGCGAGGGCGTCTCAGTCGTAGTACTCGGCGCCGAGGTGCGTGATGAGGTCCTCGCCCCGCAGATGCCGGAGCGTGTTCTTCAGCTTCATCAGCTGAATGAACAGATCGTGCTCGGGATACAACCCAGGCGCGCTCTGCGGGCTCTTCCAGTAGAACGACAGCCACTCCTGGATGCCGCCCATCGAGCAGCGCTGCGCGAGGTCCATGAAGAGCGCGAGGTCGAGGACGATCGGCGCCGCCAGGATCGAGTCGCGGCAGAGGAAGTTGACCTTGATCTGCATCGGGTAGCCCATCCACCCGAAGATGTCGATGTTGTCCCAGCCCTCTTTGTTGTCGCCGCGCGGAGGGTAGTAGTTGATGCGCACCACGTGGTGCATGTCGCCGTAGAGGTCGGGGTAGAGGTGCGGCTGCAGGATGTGCTCCAGCGAGCCGAGCTTGGAGACCTCCTTCGACTTGAACGACTCCGGATCGTCGAGCACCTCGCCGTCGCGGTTGCCGAGGATGTTGGTCGAGTACCAGCCCTCGAGGCCGAGGAGGCGCGCCTTGAAGCCGGGCGCGAGGATCGTCTTCATCAGCGTCTGGCCGGTCTTGAAGTCCTTGCCGCAGACCGGCACGTTGTTCTGCTTGGCCAGCTCCATGAGCGCCGGCGTGTCGACGGTCAGGTTGGGCGCGCCGTTGGCGTAGGGGACGCCCAGCTTGAGCGCCGCGTAGGCGTAGATCTGCGAGGGCGAGATCTCGGGATCGCTCTCCAGCAGGCCCTTCTCGAAGGTCGCCAGCGAGGCGTGGACGGGGGCCAGGTTGCGGAAGACCTCGGTCGATCCGCACCAGACCATCACCAGCCGGTCGCAGTTGTTCTTCTTCTTGAACTCCTTGATGTCGTCCATCACCTGCGCCGCCAGGTCCGCCTTGTTCTTGCCGGTCTTGAAGTGGGTGGCGGTCAGCTTCTTCACGTAGGCCTGCTCGAACACCGCCTTCATCGGCTTGATGGTCGAGAGGAAGTCCTTGAGCTGGCCGAGGTGCTCCTTCGAGAGCACGCCCGCCTTGGACGCGGCCTGGTAGGCGTCGTCGGGGAAGAGGTCCCAGCCGCCGAACACGATGTCCTCGAGCTTGGAGAGCGGGACGAACTCGTGGATGAGCGGGGTGCGGGCGTCGGTCCGCTTGCCGAGCCGGATCGTCCCCATCTGGGTCAGCGAGCCGATGGGCTTCGAAATCCCCTTCCGGATGGCCTCGACCCCGGCCATGAACGTGGTGGCGACCGCGCCCATTCCGGGCGTCAGAATGCCGAGCTTGCCCGTTGCCGGGCGGATGTCGATAGGTTTACCTGTGGACTTCGTGAGAGACATTGCGGCTCCTTTTAACGGCGAAATGGGGGTCCTGCAACCACGAATGCACGTGCGAATGCAACCTCGGTGCCGCCCCTTATCTATAGCGGTAGCAGGAGTTGCCCCGCGACCCGCCTGGGGTTCACGCTTGCTTGGGGCGAATTTGTGGTAGAAACCCCCCGCTCTTTTAACACCTCGACACCACACGCCTGCTGAGGTGGCCGTGCGTGCCCAGAACGCGAATCATCGCGCGAACGGGTTACGGCCATCGGTGACGCGGGCGGCGGACGACAACGCAAAGGAATGGACATGGAAACCACGACCGAGACCACGCAGGGACAGACCGGAATGACAGGCGCCCCGGACGCCATGCAAGCGAACCCGAGCGACGCGCCGATCACCATCCGCGAGATGATGGAAGCGGGCGTTCACTTCGGCCACCAGACGAAGCGCTGGAACCCGAAGATGAAGAGCTACATCTTCGGCGCGCGCAACGGCATCCACATCATCGATCTCCAGCAGACGGTCCGCGCCTTCAAGCGCGCCTACAACTTCCTCGTCTCCAACGTCGCCCAGGGGCGCTCGGTGCTGTTCGTCGGCACCAAGAAGCAGGCCCAGGAGGTGATCCGCGAGGAGGCGCTGCGCGCCGGCCAGTACTACGTGACCAACCGCTGGCTGGGCGGCACCCTCACCAACTTCAACAGCGTCAAGGGCTCGATCGATCGCCTGCACGCCATCGAGAAGATGTCGACCGACGGCACCTTCGAGCGGATGACCAAGAAGGAGGTCCTCGGCATCACGCGCGAGCGCGAGAAGCTGGAGAAGGCGCTCGGCGGCATCAAGTCGATGTCCGAGCTCCCCGGCGCCGTGTTCATCATCGACGTCGTCAAGGAGCACATCGCCGTCACCGAGGCGCGCAAGCTGGAGATCCCGATCGTCGCCCTCGTCGACACCAACTGCGATCCCGACGTCATCGACTACCCGATCCCCGGCAACGACGACGCCATCCGCTCGCTGAAGCTGTTCGCCGGCAAGATCGCCGAGGCCTGCGTGCTCGGCCAGAAGGTCGGCCGCGAGCGCGCCAACCAGCAGCGCAGCGCGCGCGACGAAGGCGGCGGCGAGCAGCCGCAGACCATCCGCGTCTCCTCGGGCGGCGAAGGTCCGCGCGTGGAGGTCGTCTCCCGCCACCGCGGCGAGCTCCCCACGCCGGAAGCCGCCGCCACGCCGGAAGACAAGGAAGAGCGCAGCTAAGCGCTCGCCTTCCCGCACCCATCGTTCCTTCCCGACGCGAACCAAAGAGGATATCCACGTCATGGCTTCAGAAGTCACCGCACAGATGATCAAGGACCTGCGCGAGCGCACCGGCGCCGGCATGGCCGACTGCAAGAAGGCGCTCACCGAGTGCGCCACCGACATGGAGAAGGCGATCGAGTACCTTCGCAAGAAGGGGATCGCCTCCGCCGCCAAGAAGGCGACCCGCATCGCCGCCGAGGGGACCATCGCCAGCTACCTGCACGGTTCGCGCATCGGCGTGATGGTGGAGGTGAACTGCGAGACCGACTTCGTGGCGCGCAACCCCGACTTCGTGGCGTTCGCCAAGGAGATCGCCATGCAGGTCGCCGCGCTCAACCCGCAGTACGTCTCGCAGGACGAGATCCCGGCCGCGGTGCTCGAGAAGGAGAAGGCGATCCGGATCGAGCAGGCCAAGACGTCGGGCAAGCCCGAGGCGGTCTGGGGAAAGATCGTCGACGGACAGATCGCCAAGTGGTCCAAGGAGGTCTGCCTCCTCGATCAGGTCTGGGTGAAGGATCCCGAAGGGAAGAAGGACATCCGCGCGCTCCTCACCGATCTCGTCGCCAAGACCGGCGAGAACGTCAAGGTGCGCCGGTTCGTCCGCTATGAGGTCGGCGAGGGGCTGGAGAAGCGCTCCGACGATTTCGTGGCCGAGGTCCAGAAGCAAGCCGGACAGGCCTAGCCAGAGAAGCGATGGCCAAGGGGAAGGGGAAGAGCCCGCCCGGGCACAGCGGAGACGTCAACGGCGCGCCGGCGAAATCGGCGACGGCGACGCCACGTCCGCGGCTCAGCGCCTCGGGCGCCAGCGAGAGCGACACCAAGCTCCCGCTCGCGCCCGGGGTGAAGTACCGCCGCATCCTGCTCAAGCTCTCCGGCGAGGCGCTGATGGGGTCGACGCAAAATGCGATCGACTCCGCCACCCTCTCCCAGATCGCCGACGAGCTGGTCGACGTGCACGGCCTCGGCGTCGAGATCGCCATGGTGCTCGGCGGTGGGAACATCTTCCGCGGCATCGCCGCCAGCTCGACCGGTATGGACCGCGCCCACGCCGACTACATGGGGATGCTGGCGACGGTGATCAACTCGCTGGCGCTGCAGGACGCGCTGGAGGCGCGCGGCGCGCACACCCGGGTGATGACGGCGCTGGAGATGGAGCGGGTCGCCGAGCCGTACATCCGGCGCCGGTCGATCCGCCACCTGGAAAAGGGGCGCCTGGTGATCTTCGCGGCGGGGACCGGCAACCCGTACTTCACCACCGACACGGCGGCCTCGCTGCGCGCGATGGAGATCGGCGCCGAGATCGTCATGAAGGCGACCAAGGTCGACGGCGTCTACGACAAGGATCCCAACAAGCACAAGGACGCGCGGATGTTCCGGCGCCTGTCGTATCTCGACGTCCTCAACCGCAACCTCGGCGTGATGGACTCGACGGCGATCTCGCTCTGCCGCGACAACAGCCTGCCGATTCTCGTCTTCAACATGACCAAGCCGGGCAACATCCGGCGGGTGCTGCTGGGCGAACCGCTCGGAACGATGGTGCTCGACGAGCGCCGCGAGCCCCGCCCCGGCACGAACGTGGCAACCTGAGAACGCAACCGAGAAGGCAACCGAGAGCAAATCGGAGGGGACACCGATGATTAACGACATCGTGAAGAGCCTGCAGGGCGATCTCGAAAAGGGGATCGAAGCTTTCCACCGCGAGCTGAGCAAGGTCCGCACCGGGCGCGCCAACCTTTCCATCCTCGACGGCGTCCGGGTCGATTACTACGGGACGCCGACACCACTGAACCAGGTCGCGTCGTGCAACGTCGCCGACGCGCGCCTCATCACCATCAAGCCTTGGGAGCGGTCGCTGATCCCGGAGATCGAAAAGTCGATCCGCGCGGCGCAGCTGGGGCTGAACCCCCAGTCCGACGGCGAGCTGGTGCGGCTGCCGATGCCGGCGCTGACCCAGGAGCGCCGCCAGGACCTGGTCAAGGTGGTCAAGAAGATGGCCGAGGAGGCCCGGGTCGCCCTGCGCGGCGCGCGCCGCGACGCCAACGAAATGATCAAGGAGGCGCTCAAGGAAGGCTCCGTCACCGAGGACGACGAGCGCAAGGGCTTGAAGACGGTCCAAGAGACCACCGACAAATCGGTGCTCGAAGTCGACAAGATCGTCGCCAAAAAAGAAGCTGAGATCCTGGAGGTCTGATCGTGGCATTGCTCTTTCGCGAGGCGCACGCGGCGCCCGACAAAAAACAGATCAACCTGGAGTACTTCATCCTGGAGAACGCCGGCGCGACCTCGATCAACACCGGCGGCCTGCAGGTCATCGCCTCCAAGAAAGGCAAGCGCGGCTCGGTCCTGGGAGTGATCGACCCCGGCTTCATGCTCCAGCCCGGCGAGAAGATCCTGGTCGTCTCCGGCGTCCCCGGGAAGAAGTCGCACGGCGAGCCACCGACGCGCGAGGGGATGCGCACGTATCACCTCTTTCAGCGCGACCCGCTCTTGCACGGGCAGGGGACGCTCATCCGCCTGGCGATGAATCAGGTGGAGGTCGCCCGTCTCGTTTACGATCCCGCCACCGCCACCGGCGTGGCGTGATAAGCATTCGACCATGCCCAAGTACCAGGTCGACATTCCGCACACGCTGGCCGTCGCCGACGCCAAGCAGCGTATCGCCGGCGCCACCGACAAGCTGACGCGCGACTACGGCGCGGCCTGCACCTGGAAGGGAGACAACGAGCTGTCGGTCTCCCGCAAGGGCCTCGATGCCATCGTCACCGTCGAACCGGAAAAGGTGCACATCGACCTGAACCTCGGCTTTCTGCTCACGCCCTTCGCCGAGAAGATCAAGACCGGCATCGCCAAGCAGCTCTCCGGCATCCTCGCCGCCGCCCCGGGAAATTAGCGCTCCTGCGCAGCGCCGGTGACGGCGCGAGAAGAGCTCTGCGCGGTTTTGGGCGGGCGAACGCCCTGTTGCACCCGTGTCGGCGCGGTTCTTCGTAGCGGACCGACGCGGCACATGCCTTGCTGACGTGCCGGGCATGCGTTTCGTGGAGCTCGAAGAGGCACGCCAGGCGTCGGGCCTGCGCGTCGTGATCGCGACCAACGTCCCCAGCCCCTGGTCACAGGCCGCGATGGGCGTCTTCGACATGAAGGGGCTCGACTACCTGGTGGTGCGGTTCAGGCGCACCGACGAGGAGATCAAGCGCTGGACCGGAGCCCGCAACGCGCCGGCGGTGTTGTTCGACGACGAACCGCCGCGCACCGGGTGGGCGGAGATCGTCGCCCTCGGCGAACGGCTCGGCGGGCGCGTGTCACTCGTGCCCGAGGACGATGAGCGCCGCGTGAAAATGTTCGGGCTCTCTCACGAGATCCTGGGCGAGGGCGGCCTCGGCTGGAACGTGCGGCTCTTGCTCACGCACGCCAGCCTCACGACAGACGGGCGCGCCGGGTGGCCGAAGCCGGTGGCGGAGTACCTGGCGCCCCGCTACGGCTACGCGCCCGACCGCGTGCCGGGGGCACGCGCGCGCGCCATCGGCACGCTGCGCCTCCTCGACGCCGTGCTCGCCGAGAGCCGCGGCCGCGGCCACGGTTACTTTCTTGGACCGACCGCGACGGCGCTCGATCTGCACGCCGCCGTCGCCCTGGGCACGATCTGGCCGCTGCCGGAGGCCGAGTGCCCCATGCCGCCGCCCGTTCGCCACGCCTTCGAGACGCTCGATCGGGAGGTGAAGGAGGCGGTGTCACCCGCGCTGCTCGAACATCGCGCGCGGATGTTCAGCCGGCACCTGGTGCTGCCGGTCCGGTGGTGACAGTGGCGGCGGCGTCTGCCGTCGCCCCGGCGAGCGCAGCGGCGACCTCGGCGTCGGTGGACCCCGGATGGCCGGTCACCACGCACGGAGCCGAGGCCGGAGGCGCGAAGGCGGCGAGCCGTTCGCTGCGCTCGCCGAGGCCCGGCAGGTAACCGGCCTCCACACCGACGGCGTCGTTTTCGAGCACGACAACGGCAGCGGCGGCGAGCGACTTCAGACGGTCGTCGGCGACCGGTAGCTCCAGCGTCGCCAGCAGCGACAGCCGCCCCGGGTCCCAGGCGACGCCCAAGGACCCGCCGAAGGTCTCACGCAAAATGTCGGCCTCGCGTGGGCTGACCGACTGCCAGGGGGTGACGCCGACTTGAACCGCCAGGCGCAGGCCGGCGCGGTCGGAGGCGCGCAGCAGCCGCTCGACCGCCCACTGGCAGGCATCCAGAATCTCGGGTGCCCGCGCGCGGCGTTCGCCGAGCGCATTCGCCAGCAGCTCGCCGCCCGGATCGTCCGGCCCGAACGCGCGGCGAGCGAACGCCCGCGCGAACACCGCGGCATCGGCGGTGAGCGCCACGGGGCCGAAGTCGACGACGGCAATCCTGGCGCCGAACGAGCCGGCCGCCGCGAGGCCGCGCGCCGCGAGGGAGATCGCCGCCTCACGCTCGTCGCGGGCAGGCGCGGCGAGGCGCGGAAGCCGGCGCCCGGTGGGGAGAACCCGCTCGGCGAGAGGCAGCGCGACGGACGGGAGCTCCAGGCCGAGGCGGAGCGCCGAGGCGACCAACGGTGCCCCGGTCAGGATTTCCGAATCGCATCCCCCACCGAGGTGGATCCCCGCGGCCCCCGTCTCGGCGGCGAGCCGCGTGATCCGCTCTCCGCCGTCGGCGCGCGGCGGGCGAAGGTCTGTCGCCAAAAAGGCCATGCGCCGACGCAGGATAGCGCTTTGATTCGGATCTCGACGCTGTTATAAAGGTCCTTCTCTTTTTTCGATGACAAGCTCGGTGGAGCCGGACGTTCGGGCTCCTGTTCTACCGGAGGTGTTCATGCTCGCTCGCCCACGCCGGGGTCTGATCCAGGCGGCCGTCATCGCAGCGGCCGTGACCGGCTTCGTCGCGTCCGCCCACGCCCAGTTGCAGGTTGCGCCGGTCGATCTCGAGATCTTCCGCCCGGCGATGGACTCGAAGGGGTTCATCACCATCAACTCCTCGGGAGTGCTCGGGCAAGGGGATCTCTCCTTCGGCCTGGTCACGTCGTACGCGCGCAAGCCGCTGGTGCTGAACGGGATGACCGGCACCCAGCCGACCCAGTTCGCCGTAAACACCCTGGTGGTGCCGTCGCTGCAGGCGGCGGTCGGCTTCACGCACCTGCCGCACCTCGGGTTCGAGCTCGGGGTCATCCTGCCGTTGGCCATCGTGTCGGGACAGAGCACGCCGAGCGATCAGACCGCGATGGGGACGAAGGATTGGACCTTCACCGCGCAGGGGATCGGCGACCTCCAGGTCCATCCCAAGATCCGGCTGATGAACGCCACCCGCAACGGGGTGGGCCTGGCCATCATCCCGTCGGTCATCCTCCCGACGGGCGACAAGAAGTCGTTCTTCGGCGAAGGGCAGACGATCTTCCAGCCGACCGCCGTCATCGACACGGAGCTCGGCTACCTCGGCCGCTTCCGCGCGGCGATCAACGGCGGGATGCGGATCCGGCAGCACAGCGCGCTGTTCACCGATAACCCGGCCGCCTTCGACACCGGCGACCCGGCCAGCTCCATGTCCCCCACGCTCCTGGGGGCCGACATCACGACGCACGCCGGGATCAGCATCGGCAACGAGTTCATCGGCGGCCTCGGCCTCTCCTACGGCATCGTGCCGCAGAAGTTCGACGTCGTCGGCGAGGTGTACGGCAACTACGGCACCAACTCGAACAAGACTCAACCCCGACAATACGACCAGCAAGATGGGTCCGTCGGCCGAGGCGATCGCCGGCATCAAGCTCTATCTGGCGCGCAACTCGTTCTTCGAGGTCGGCGGCGGCTACAAGGTCGCCGACGGCTACGGCGGCGGCGCGCCGCGGGCCTTCGTCGGCTTCATCTTCGAGCCGTCGATCGGCGACCGCGACGGTGACGGCTACAAGGACGACGTCGACCAGTGCCCGGACGATCCGGAGGACTTCGACGACTTCGAGGACGCCGACGGCTGCCCCGATCCCGACAACGACAAGGACGGCATCCCCGACGTCGACGACAAGTGCCCGAACGATCCGGAGACCAAGAACGGCTACCAGGATCAGGACGGCTGCCCCGACAACACGACGTTCGATCGCGACGGCGACGGCATCCCCGACGACATCGACAAGTGCCCCGACGATCCCGAGGACAAGGACAACTTCGAGGACGCCGACGGCTGCCCCGATCCCGACAACGACAAGGACGGCATCCCCGACAAGAACGATCTTTGTCCGAATGATCCGGAGGACAAGGACGGCTTCGAGGACCAGGACGGCTGCCCCGATCCCGACAACGATCACGACCGCATCCTCGACAAGGATGACAAGTGTCCGAACGAGCCGGAGACCTACAACGGCTACCAGGACGCCGACGGCTGCCCCGACAAGGGGAAGGTCATCATCCACAAGGGGAAGCTGGAGATCCTCGACAAGATCTACTTCGAGACCGACAAGGACGAGATCAAGTCGGTGTCGTTCCCGCTGCTCGACGCCATCGCCGCGACGATCAACGGCAACCCGCAGATTGACCTGATCGAAATCCAGGGTCACGCCGACGAGCGCGGCGACGACGCGCACAACCTCGACCTGACCGAGCGGCGCGCGCACTCGGTGAGGGTGGCGCTCGAGCAGCGCAACGTCTTGCCGAGCCGCCTCAAGAGCCACGGCTACGGCGAGACCAAGCCGATCTGCATGCAGCACAACGAAGACTGCTGGAGCCAGAACCGCCGCGTCGAGTTCATCATCCTGAAGCGCTCCGACGAAGCGAAGCTCCAGGGCGGCGAAGGCCAGTAGCCCCAAGGCCAGTAGCCCCAAGGCCAGTAGCCCCAAGGCCGGTAGCCCGAAGGCCAACCCCGTAGCCCCGCCGAGCCACCGGGGCGTTTTCAGGGATCTCCCGGGGTCCCCGAAACGCCTCAGCCGTGATATTTTCGAGTCCGTGCCCAGCGCGTCCGATCTGGTCGTCGGGCTCGGCCAAGTCACGGTCGAGATGCTCGGCGTGGGGCCACGGACGCCCGAGCCGGTCGTGGAGCTCGCGACCTTCAGCATCCAGACCGGCGGCGCGGTGGGGACCACGCTGGCGACGGTCGCCGCCCTCGGGGGGCGCGCCCGCTACTTCGGGCGGCTCTCCGACGACGAGTTCGGCTCGATCATCCTGCGCGGGATGAAGGAGTTCGGCGTCGACGTCTCTCAGGTGCTGATCGAGCCGGGCAAGGTCTCGCCGGCCTCGTTCATCCTGGTCGACGAACGGACGGGGCGGAGACTGACCCGCTTCACGCGCGGCAGCACCGCGCCGATCGATCCGGGCGAGCTCCCCCGCAACCTGTTCGACGACGCGCGCATCTTGCTGGTCGACGGCCGCACGCCGAGCACCGAGGTCGCCGCCGCCGAAAAGGCCCGGGCGCTGGGGATCACCGTGCTGCTGGACGCGCGCCGCCTCGGCGCCGGGATGGGCGAGCTGCTCGATCTGTCGGACATCGTCATCGGCAACGAGCGCTTCGCCGCCGAGTTCTCCCACTCGTCCGACATGAAGCGGAGCCTCCTCGAGCTGACCCAGATGGGGCCGAAGATCGCGGTCATCACGCTTGGTGAAGAGGGGGCCATCGGCCTCGAAAACGAGACGCTGGTGCGCCAGCCCGCGCTGCCGATCGAGGTCTACGACACCACCGGCGCCAGCGAGGTCTTCCGGGGCGCGTTCATCTACGGAACGCTGCAGGGTTGGCCGCTCGATCGCTGCCTGCCGTTCGCCAACGCCGCCGCCGCGCTCAACTGCCGCCACCTCGGCGGCACCGGCGGCATCCCGGCGCTCGCCGAAGTCATCCGCGCCGCCGGTCTCTCGGCCTAGCCGAGCGCCGTCTTTCAGGGAGAGAACACTTTGACGGCGTCGAGCCTTGCCGGAACGGTGTCGGGCGTTCCGCCCACGTAATCGGTCGGAGGCAGGGACCAATACCCGAGCCCGAGCTGCCCGCTCTCATTGGCGCCCCAGCAGAGCACCCGGCCATCCGCGAGGATCACGCAGGTGTGGGCGGCGCCTCCGGTCATCGACACGGCGTAGCTCGAGAATCCGTCGGCGCCGACTCCGAGATCGATCGCGGCCACCTGGACGACGGACTCGTTGTCGCCCAGCGTGAGGGTGTTCGGGAGCCCGAGCTGCCCTTCTTCGTTTTCGCCCCAGCAACGGAGCTCGGAGTTCGACAGCTCGATGCACATGTGAAACCCGCCAGCGGCGATCCGCCGGGCTGGCTCGTCCCACGCGAACGGCCCCACGGTGCCCACCGCCTTGAGCAGCGGATCGGCTCCCGGCACCCCGACCCCCAGACCACCATCGGTGTTGTCGCCCCAGCAGTAGTTGATCCCTTGCCCTCCCAGCAGCGCGCAGGTGCGCGACTCACCCGATACAATGCTGGTGACAACCCAGCTGGGGGGTCGGCCGAGTCGCTGGGAAAAACGAAGGGAGCCACGGCGTTCGGGAGCTCGTCGTCTCCGATGTTCTGGGTGATCCCCAGGCCGAGCTGGCCGAGGCCGTTCTGTCCCCAGCAGCGGCCCCGGTGCCCGTCGCCGAGGATCGCGCAGGAGAAGTTGCCTCCGGTGGTCACCAGAGCCGCCGAGGTCCCCAACGACACCTCGGCGGCCGCGCGGCTCGGAAGCTCGTCGTCGCCGACGTCGTCGGTGTTCCCCAGACCGAGCTGACCGTAGTTGTTCTGGCCCCAGCAGCGCAACGTGCTGTCGGTCAGGATGGCGCACGTGCAGTTGCCGCCTGCGGCGACTGTAGTCACGCCCAGTCCCAGATTGATCGGAGGGCTGGCGCTCGGCAGCTCATCGTCGCCGAGGGCGTTGGTGCTCCCGAGCCCGAGCTGTCCATGCCCGTTCGCTCCCCAGCAGCGCAGCGAGCCGCCGGCCATCAGGGCGCAGGTGTGATCCGCGCCGGCGGCGATGAAGGCCGCCGGTCCTCCCAGGCTCACCAGACCGTTCTGGTAGGGTTGCTGCCCGCCGAGATCGGCTGTCGTCCCCAGACCGAGCTGCCCCTCCGCATTGGCACCCCAACAGCGCACCCGCCCGCCGGTCAGGAGCGCGCAAGTGTGAGCCCGTCCGGCCGCGAGCTGCAAAACCTTCGTGGGCTGGCAATCGGGCTCGCAGCCGTCGCCCGGTGTCAGGTTGCCGTCGTCACAGCTCTCGGTCCCTTCGATCTTGCCGTCGCCGCAGCGGGGAGCGACGCACGCGCCCGCCACGCAAACACCGCAACACGAAACGCTGGTGACCGTCACCAAGTTTGGGCCGCAGGTCACCAGCTGGTCCTGATCGCAGATGGAATAGCCTGGAGCGTGCCCCACGCAGCTTTCGACCACGTCCCCGCAGATGCCGCCGTTCGGATCACACCTCTGATTGGCCGGACAGGTGGTGAGCGCCCGCCAGATCTCCTGGTCGCAAACCAGCGTCTGTTGCTGGTTGGGACCCGCGCAGGCCAGGGCGCCCAGAGCGTGACACGGCTCGCCCGCCGTCGCGTAGACGTCGCCCGAACCTGCGTCGCCCGAGCCTGCGTCGGGACCGCTCGGCGGTAGACAAGAATAGACGGGACTGCCCGCGTCCGGTCCAGCGTCCGGACCCACGACGGTCGCGCCGGCCGTTCCGCCGCTGCCGCTCTCTCCACCGGCGCCGGCTTCCGGACCGCCATCGTGATCTCCGGCTCCTCCGCTGGCCCCGCTTCCGCCCGCACCGCGCTCTCCCGACGATCCGTCTCGTCCTTGCGTCGTGGCGTTCGATCCACCGCAGGCGAGCTCCAACGACAGGAGGACGAGGAGGCAGGCCGCTCTCTCGCCGCGGCGGCGACGTTTTTCACAGGTGGTCGGCGCGCGCATGGGGGTCATCAGTGGGGCGCGATGATCTGAACCGAGGGGAGCTGATCGGGCGTCTCCGTCGGCGCGCCACCGACGTGGTCTGGCGTACCCGGCTGGGTCCCCGACACCATGCCGAGGCCGAGCTGCCCGACGTCGTTCCATCCCCAGCACTTGACCGATCCATCGCTGAGGAGCGCGCAGGTGTAGGAATTTCCCGCCGCCGCTGCGATCGGCGTCAACCCGGTCGGAAACAGAATGGCCGGGATCTGCGCCGGCTCGGTGGCGGCGGTATTTCCTCGCCTGAGGGTGTCACTTTGCCCGAGCTCGCCGCTCTCGTTGGCCCCCCAGCACTTCAGCCCGCCCCCGTCGGCGAGGAGCGCGCAGGTGTGGCTGTCGCCGGCCACGAGGCCGGCGACGGAGGCCGAGCCCATGGCCACGATCCCCGCCGTGCCTGGCACCTCGTCGTCTCCGATATTTTGTGTGCTTCCGATCCCGAGCTCTCCCAAGAGGTTGTAGCCCCAGCACTCGGCCCCGCCGTCGTCGAACCGCACGCAGTTGAACACGCCTCCCGTCACGAGGGCCGTCACCGTGCGGCCCGCCGCGAGAACCACGTCGCCGTAGGTCGACGGCGCCTGGGTGGTGGAGTCCACGATGGTCTGGGAACCGAGGCCGAACTCGCCGAAGGTGTTGTCGCCCCAGCAGCGGACCCCGCCGCCCGTCTCGATCACGCACACGTTGTCGAAGCCCGCCGCGACCGCCGACACGGTCACGCCCGCACCGAGCGAGGCGGTTCCCGACAGAACTCGGTCCGCGTTCCCGAGGCCGAAGTCCCCATCCCCATTTTCTCCCCAGCATCGAACACTGCCGTCCGAAAGCACGGCGCAGGCGAAGGTTGCACCGACGGAGAGGGACGCGGCGGTCACGCCCGTCCCGAGGTGGATGGCCGGGCCGACCTCGGTCGGCCTCGCGATCGTGTCGTCGAGACCGAGCTGGCCAAGGTCGTTCTTCCCCCAGCAGCGGACAGTGCCACCGGCCAGGAGCGCGCAGGCGAAGCCTTCGCCCACCCCCACATCGGTGGCCGGCTCGCCGTCCAGATTGACCACCCCGGGATTCCCTGCGGCGTCGGTGATCTGGTACGGGTGCCGATCGCCCTCGAACAGCGTGTGACCGAGGCCGAGCTCTCCGTCGGTGTTCTCACCCCAACAACGGACGTACCCGCCCCTGCACAACGCGCAGGTGTTGCCGTCGCCCGCGGCGATCTTCAACACCCCCGACCGCAAGCAGACGGACGGCTCGCAGCCGTCCAGCGGGGTGGTGTTTCCGTCGTCGCACTCCTCGCTCGCCTCCACCTTGCCGTCGCCGCAGCGCGGGCTTTGGCAGACACCCTTCGCGCAGACGCCAGCACATCTCTGCGCGGTCGCCGACACCAGATCGGGTCCGCAGGTCGAAGCCACGTCGATCGCCCCCGAGGCGCAGAACGCAAACCCTGGAGATTGGCCGATGCACGCCGGGATGATCGGCTCGCAGGCGCCCACGGCCTGATCACAGTTCTGGCCGCTCGAGCAGGTCCCCAGGATCTGCCAGGTCAGCCCCGACCCGCCGGGACCAGCGCCGCAGACGAGCTGCAGCTTCTGAAGCGGGCCGTTGCAGGCCGGCTGTCCGCTCGTCGTGCAAGGACAGCCGAGGCGGATCGCGCCGTTCGCGCAGGCGTCAGCCTCCGCGTCCTCCGCCGCCTCGCCGGAGGCATCGCGGACGCTGCCGTCAGGTGCCGGCCCAAATCCGTCCGCCGCCGCGGCGTCGACGCGCATGGCAGCGTCCGACCGCCCGCCGTTCCCGCCATCATCGCTCGGAGCGCGGGCATCGAGGACCCGCGCAGACCCGCCGCCGCAGCCGAGGCCCCCAATGACCGTGAGCACCAGCCCACCGACGGTCGACACTGACACCAATCCATACGAGCGACGCTCCACCACCCTCGCCAACTTCTAACATGAGGGCGCTCGCCCGAAAGCGATCGACCGAGCGGGGTCGCCGCGGCGCTTCGCGGGGTTACTTGGGCCCGCCGGACTTCACCTCGGCGCCGAGGTGACCGGGAAGGCCGGCGGCCGTGTAGAAGGGCTCGGCGACGTTGGCGGCGGTGCCCCACTTGGCCTTCGACCAGGTGGTCTCGTAGGCGTGAAGCAATCCGAGGACGCTGCGCATTCCGCGCAGCGCGATCGGGTGATCGGCGGCGACGTCCTTCTGCTCGCGCGGATCGTCGAATTCGTCGTAGAGCTCCATCCGCCCCGGCCCCTTGTGCACGAGGCGGTAGCGATCGACCTTGAGCCCCCGCGCGACCTGACCGTCGACGGTCAGCGCGGCGCGCGGCGAGACACCGACCTCGTCGAAAACCAGCGGCACCAGCGTCGACCCCTGCATCTTGGGATCGGGCTTGGCCCCCGCCAGGTCCAACAACGTCGGCGCCATGTCCATCATCTCGACGTCGGCGTTGACGACGCCGCCCTTCGGCAGGAGACCCGGCGCGCGGATGATCATGGGGACGTGCGTCAGCTCCTGGTACACGGTGTCGCCGTGGCCGACGCTGCCATGCTCGTAGAACTGATCGCCGTGGTCGGAGACCACCACCACCACGGAGGTGTCGTAGATCCCCATCTTCTTGAGATCGGCGATGAAGCCGGCGAAGAGCGCGTCGCTGCCGGTGATCTCGGCGTCGTGCAGCGCCTCCAGGTACGCCTTGTCGTTGTCGTTGATCTTGAGCTTACCGACCTTGATGAGGCCGAGCTGCACGCCGGTCTGCACCGGCTTGAGCGGCCCGGTGTAGGGCTTGTTCCAGTACTTGACCAGGAACTCCTTCTTCGGCGTGTAGGCGACGTGGGGCTCGATGGTGGCGAGGTAGACGAACTGCTTCTTGGTGAGGAGAGGCGTGATCCAGGCCTTGGCCGTCTTCCAGAGGTAGTCGGCGCTGTTGGGGAGCGACTCGCGGATGAAGTTGCGGTCGATGTCCCAGCCGCGATCGAAGCCCCACTTCGACGAGATGTAGCCGTTCGAGGAGAACATCCCCGTCTTGTAGCCGTCGTGCTTCAGCTCCTCGGCGACGAAGGGGACGGTGGGCGAGAGCTTCGACTCGTGCGCGGTCGCCTTGTGCACCGTCGGGTAGACGCCCGTCAGCAGCGACGCGTGCGACGGCAGCGACCAGGTCCCCTGCACCGTCGCCCAGGCGAACCGGGTGGCGTCGGCGGCGAAGGCGTCGTAGTTCGGCGTCAGCACGCGCGTCTTGCCGTTGTAACCGTGCATCTTGTCGGCGCGGAACGTGTCGACCATCCAGACGTAGATGTGATCGAACCGCGGCTGCGGCGTCGGCGGCGAGACGTGCGCAGGTGCCTTCACCACGACGCGCGGCTCCGCCCAGGCGGCCGCGCCGCCGCGTGTGACGAGATCGATGCGCGCCGCGTGCCCGGCCGCCGCGCCGCAGTCGAGCAGCAGATCGTTCCAGCGCGCCGTGATCGGGCCTTCGTGCAGCGTCCGGGCCGGCTGCCCATCGACGGCGACCCGCACCAGCGCCGTTCCACCTGCCCCCTTTGTCCCATCTGCGTTGCCCTCGCTCCCGTACGCGACCGCCAGGTGCGCGCCGGGGGGAAGCTGAACGTAGTACGAGATCCGCGACCCGTGGCCGCCCGCGAACAGCGCCCGCCGGGCCACGCCGCCGACGGTGACGTCACGCGCCTCGGCAATCGCGAGATCGGCCGGAGCCGCGCCGAGGGCCACGGGGCCGAGCGCGAGCTGCTGGATCGCCGCCGCTGACCGCTTGCCGCCGGGGAGGTTGGTCGCGGTCTTGAAAGTGAAGCGCACCCGGTTGTCCCCGGCA
The DNA here is from genome assembly GCA_963819375.1 of uncultured Pseudomonadota bacterium. Taxonomy (GTDB): domain Bacteria; phylum Myxococcota_A; class Polyangia; order Fen-1088; family Fen-1088; genus JADGRB01. Next base: position 19,435 of record CAWFVU010000009.1, read on the forward strand.
TGAAGCACCTCCGCCGGGACGACCACGTCGTAGCGCTTCTTGGTGCCGAGGACGTCGATCGTCCCCACCGGCTTCTCGTTGACGAAGATCGAGACCTTCTGCGCCGGCGCCAGCGCCCGCATGGTGATCGACAGCGTACTGGCGCCGGGCGCCGCACCCCCGGCCCCGTCACCGTCGGCGTCGACGGGAAGAAACGCCATCGCCGAGACGCCGTTGATGAGCGACGCCGGCTTCCCCTCGTCCTTCTCGCCGAGCAGCCACGAGGTCTTCCAGCCGCCGTCGACGTACTTGAGAAAGTCGAGCGCCCCGGCGTCGACGACCAGGCGGCCGTCACGGTGCGAGACCGCGTGCACCCGATTGGCGACGAAGTCGAAGGCGGTGCGGGTGCCGGCGGTGTCGGCCGTCGCTGGCGCCGGCGGGGGCGCGGGGGCCGCCACCACCACGGCAGCGGCATCGAGCCCCTTGCCGGCCTCGGGCGGGTGACCGCAGCTTGCGATCAGGAAGGCGACCGTCGGCAGGATCCGCGCGCCGCGGAGCCGTCCGACAGAGCCAGAACCAGTCACCGAACTTCGAACGGGCACCTTGCAACGCAAGTATCGCGGACCCCCACAAACGTCAAGGAATCTCGCCACATCGCTAGGAGGGCGTCGCCGTCAGGGCGCTCAGCGTCCGCGACCGGTCGAGCCGAGCTGCGCGGTGACCTTGGTGGTCGCCTCGCTGAGGTAGACCTTCTTGGTCCAGGGCGTGTAGCCAGCCATCGTCGCGCGGATCGAGACCTGCTCGTAGCGGGAGGTCGGCACGCGGCGCGGCGCCGCACCGAGCGCCTGCCCGTTGACCGAGATCGCCGCCCCGGGCGGTGACGAAGCGACGAGCAGCGTCGCCGGTGGCCGGTGCAACCGCTCGGTGATGGCGACCGGCGGGCCCGCCTCCGCGGTGAGCTCGCGCGTGAGGGTCTGGTACCGCTCGTGCTCGATGGTCAGGCGGCCGGCGCCGCAGGGGATCTTCGCGTTGGCGAGGGGGCTCTTGCCCAGCGTCTGCCCGCGCCATGAAATCTTGGCGTCGCTCGGCTCGGTGACGACGCGCGCGCTGCAGCCGTCCGACCCGCCGGAGGGGCGCGCGACCGGCGCCGCGCGCTTCGCCGCGACCACCGCCCGCGGCGGCGACTCGGTCGGGGACAACGGAGGAGGCTCCTGCGGCGGCGGAGCCACCCGCTCCTCTGCCGCTCGTGGAGTCGGCGCGTCGGGCTTCGGCGCCGGCATCGCCCGCACCTCGGCGACCGGCGCGACCTGTGCTGTCGGAACGACCGTCGCGACCGTCGCAACGTTCTTGGGCGTCGGGTGAGTCACCAGGCGACCGATGCCGATGCCGGCGATCGTGCAGAGCAGGTACGGCGCGACACGCGCGACGATCGCCCGAACACGATCCGCCCGCTCGCGCATCGCGAACGGCGTTTCCCCCGCCGCGCGGCGCGGGGCTCGCACGGGTGTCGAGTCGATCATCGTGGGCGCGGTCGGCTCGACCGCGAGCTCCGCCGGCCGCGCGGGAGCCAGATGTTCGAGCCTCTCGCCGTCGTCACCGGCGGCCTCCGAAGGCCGTTCCAGCGTCGCGTCCTCATCGTCCGACTCCAGCAGCGTGCTGTCGATGAAGGACGCCAGGTCGGTCGCGTCCAGCTCGCTGAGCGGGTTGGCCGGCAGGGTGTACGGCGCCCCCGGGGTGCGTGTCTCCGCGGGCGGGCCCGGGCGCGTCCCGCCCAGCGCGCTCGCGCGCGGCTCGGCAGCCGGGCTCACGGCCGCCCGCCCGAGCGGGCTCATCCCGATCATCGTGGCGGCGTGTCCGGAGACCGGGGGCGGGGGGGGCGCGCGGAACGGCGGCGGCGCCGTGACCTCGGGCCGGGGCTCCGAGACGACGGTCGGCTCAGACGGCGCCGCCGGGATCGCGACCGGAACGGCCGCCCGCCGGCGCGCGAGCAACCGACGATGCACGCTGGCGCTCCCCTCTTCCATCTCCAGCAGCAGGACCCGCAGCAGCGTCGGACGCGCGCCGCCTCCGGGGGGAACAGAGGGCGCCGGCCTGGCCCCCGTGACCCGGCAGCGGCCGCGCATCGCCACCGATTGGTCCTTGAGGCGGATCGCGAATCGCCCCTCCGTGCCGATCGGCAGCTCGCCCGAGGCGGGAAGCACCAGCGCCCCCTCCGACGCGAGGCCGGCGAACTTCTCCACAAACTCTTCGAGCGACTCGCACCGGGTGTTGACGTGGATGAGCGGACCGCGAGCGGCGCCTGGCCCGCCACGTGATCCCCCCGCCCCGCCCCCCGATCCTCCGCTCGGCATCGAGCGCACCACCTCACGCTCATCGACCAATGCTCGCCCCAGCTAAAGGCGGTCGTCCGAGGTCACGATTCGCGGTCGAGCTTCACGACTCGGACGATTCGACCTGCCGCATCAGCGCCGCGACAGCCCGGGAGTCGTCGGACATCTGCGCCTCCAGGGCAGCGACCACACCCCGCCGATCCTCGGGGCTTCGGTTCTGACTCAGCTTGACCTTCCCCTCCAGCCGGTCGACCGCGATCTCGAACCCCACGATGGCGCCGCGCATGGGCTGGGCAAAATCGTCGGGGAGCCGGTCCGGGCTCCAGGCGCCAGCTTGCCGGCCTTCGTACTGCTCCGTCAGCTCACGCAGCAGCTCGGCCAACTCGGGGCCGTCGTGATGGACGCGCGTCTTGCCGGCCGCGTGAATGACCACGTAGTTCCAGGTGGGCACCGCCGGAGAGGTCGCGTACCAGGTCGGCGAGATGTAGGCGTGCGGCCCGTGGAAGATCGCCGTCGTCGGGGCGCCGCCCCTTTCCATGGCTTCCCAGTGGCCGTTCGCCCGCGCCAGGTGCCCCACCAACACGGCCGCGCCGTCCCGCCGCCGGACCAGCAAAGGGACGTGCGACACCCAGAGCTCGTCCGCCCCCGGCGTGATGACGGTGGCGAACGGATACCGCGCGGCCAGCCCGAGGAGCTTCTCCGGATCCGTCTCGGCAAACGATGCCTGAACGTACATCCGGTCTTTATACCTCCGCGGAACACCCTGCGGAGGTACCGACGCCGAACTAGGTCGTCGCCAGCCCGCGGGTCATGGCGATCTTGCCTGACCGGACCAGCTCGGTGATGTGGTAGTTCCGCAGCAAGCTGAGGAAGACGTCCAGCTTCTCCGCGGCGCCCACGATCCGGACGATCAGCGAGTCGACGCCGTAGTCGACCACCTTGGCGCTGTAGAGCTCGGTGATCTGCAGGAGCTCGGTCCGGTCGGCGACCTTGCACTTCAGCTTCACCAGCGCGACCTCGGTCTCGTAGACCGACTGCCCGGTGTGATCGAGCGCCGTCACGACGTCGATCAGCTTGGTCACCTGCTTGATGATCTGCTCCAGCGTCTCGGGATCGCCGCTGCAGGTGATGGTCATGCGCGAGAAGTCGCCGTTGGTGACGTCGGCGCTCACCACCAGGCTCTCGATGTTGTACCCGCGCCGCGAGAAGACCAGCGCGACCCGCACCAGGACGCCCGGCTTGTTGCGCACGAGGATGGAAAGCGTGTGCAGCGGCGCCGTCTGCAAGATCGGCGAAATGTGGGCAGTGGCTGCGGCGGACATCTCTAGGTGCTCCCTTCGGGTTTGGCCATCTTCTGCTTCGGACGTTCGATGAGCATGTCTTTCAGACCCGGCGCCGGCGGGGATCATCGGGAAGACGTTGTCCTCCTTGATCACCTCGGCCTCGACCAGGCAGGGCCCGTCGTTCCAGGCCATCGCCGCCTTGAGGACGCGGTCGACCTCGGCGGGGCGCCGGATGTGGAAGCCCTTGATCCCGTAGGCGCCCGCCAGCTTGACGAAGTCGGGGTTCCCCTCGAGATCGACGCCCGACAGCCGGTTGTCGAAGAACAGCTCCTGCCACTGGCGCACCATCCCCAGGTAGCTGTTGTTGATGATGAGGATCTTCACCGGCAGCTTGTGCAGCGCAGCCGTCGCCAGCTCGCACATCGTCATCTGGAAGCCGCCGTCGCCGACGATGCACCAGACCTTCTCGTTCGGCTTGGCGAACTGCGCGCCGATGGCGGCCGGGAAGCCGTAGCCCATCGTGCCGGCGCCCCCGGACGACAGCCAGTGGCGGTTCTTGGTGGTGCGGCAGAACTGCGCCGCCCACATCTGATGCTGGCCCACGTCGGTGGTGAGGATGCAGTCGCGCCCGCCGAGCGCGTCCAGCCGGTCGAGCACGTGCTGCGCGCGCAGCCCGCCGCGCTTGGCGTACTTGAGCGGGAACTGCTTCCGCCACTCGGTGATCTCCTTGAGCCAGTCCTTGGTGTCGAGCTCGCCGACGAGCGGCAGGAGATCTTCGATCGTCAGCTTGGCGTCGCCGGCCAGGGAGACGTCCGGGCGCACGATCTTGTTGAACTCGGCCACGTCGATGTCGACGTGGATCTTGGTCGCCCCCACGCAGAACTCCGACAGCTTGCCGGTGATGCGGTCGTCCCAGCGGGCGCCGATCGCCATGATCATGTCGCAGTTCATGACCGCCTTGTTGGCGTAGGCGGTGCCGTGCATGCCGAGCATCCCCTGGTGGAGCGGATGGTCCTCGGGGCAGGCGCCCTTGCCGAGCAGCGTGTTCACGATCGGCGCGTTGAGCTTCTCCGCCAGCTGCATGATGGCCGGGCCCGCGCCGGAGATCACCGCGCCATGCCCGACGTAGAGCACCGGCTTGCGGCTGCGCGCGATCAAAGCGGCCGCCTTGTGCAGCGCCTCCTTGTCCGGATGCCCCGGGACCGAGTAGCCCGCCAGGTCCACCTTGTCGGTGAGCGGCGCGGTGCAAGGGGCGCTGGTGATGTCCTTGGGCAGATCGATCAGCACCGGCCCGGGGCGCCCCGTGCCGGCGAGATAGAACGCCTCGCGCGTGATGCGCGGGATGTCGTTGGGGTTCTTCACCAGGTAGGAGTGCTTCACCACCGGGTAGGTGATGCCGGTGACGTCGGCCTCCTGGAAGGCGTCCTTGCCCAGCATCGGCGAGATGGTCTGGCCGGTGAGCACGATCATCGGCACCGAGTCCATCAGCGCCGTCAGCAGGCCGGTCACCGTGTTGGTCGCGCCGGGACCGGAGGTCACCAGCACCACGCCCGGCTTGCCGGTCGCGCGCGCATAGCCGTCGGCCATGTGCGTGGCGCCCTGCTCGTGGCGGACCAGGATCAGCTTGATCTTCGAGTCGACGAGCGCGTCGAAGATCGGCATCGCGGCGCCGCCCGACAGGCCGAAGACGTACTCGACCCCTTCGCGCTCGAGGCAGCGAATGAGCGCCTCGGCGCCGGTCTGGAACTTCGTGACCGGTGCGGCGGCGAGAGTGGTGGTGGAGTCGTCAGCGGTGGCAGGGGTGGCTCGGTTCGCGGGAGATGCAGGCACAGGAAACCTCGCTTTCAGAGATGCGAGGCCCAAAGGTACGTCGACTTCGACCTACCGTCCAGCTACTTTGAGGCGATGTTTCATTTTTTCGTGTCGATTTGATCTGATTGACGCATTGCTCGCAGACACCGCATGAGATTCACTGTCTGTTTGCCGCCACGAACCACGTCTTGCTGGGGCTATTGGGGTTGACCGGGCACCAGGGGACCGTGATCTCCGGAACCAGCCCGGCGGCGCGCAGCGCCCCCTCGACCTCGGGTTCCGAGAAACAGCGTTCGCGCAGCACGAAGCGCCGTTCCTGCCCGCCGCTCTCGAGGTCGATCGCCGCGCGTGCCGTCCGAGCCCGGGCGTCGTAGTCGAGCTCGGTGTCGAGGTGGCGCCCCTCGAGATCGAGCTCGACCCGGTACTGCCACCAGGTCTCGAACCCGAACGCGTTGTTCAGATCGAACACCAACAGGCCCCCTGGTCGCAGCACCGAGGCGACGGTGCGAAAGGTCGCCGCCAAGGCCTCGTGATCGGGAAGGTGGTTGAGCGTGTCGTAGAACGCGCCGACCACGTCGAAGCGCTCGGTGAAGGGGAGCGGGCCCGGCAACCGCGCGCGGGTCCAGAGCACGCTTTCATGCCCGGGCTTGCCGCTGGCGACCGCCAGCATGCCGGGGCTCACGTCGACGCCGCAGAGCCGCCACCCGGGGTGAAGCGCGCGCAGCGCGAGCAGCAGCGTCCCAGTTCCACAGCCAAGGTCGAGGAAGGAGACGGCGTCGGAGACCGGGCGGCTGGCGAACAGCTCCTCCAGCCGTTCGGCGACCAACGTCGCGAACGGGCGCCCGCCGCCCATCGCGTCGTAGATCGGGGCCAGCGCGTCGTAGACGTCCGCGACCGCCTCGCTCGCGCCCTCAGTCGTCGTGTCGTCCGACCGAGCCACGCCCCGCCTTCTTGTCCGAGTGCGCCCGCTTGTCGTCCAGCATCCGCGCCTTGGCCCGCCGCGACCGGCGCCGCTTCTGGCGGCGGACCTTCTCGGCCTCCTGCTGCCGCTTGCTGGCGGCGCCCAGCTTTCGCTCTTCAATCTTGTCGGCCAGCATCTGCCGGGCGATGAGCCGGTTCGCCCCCTGCGTCCGCTCGCGCTGGCACTTCACCGCGATCCCCGTCGGCCGGTGCACCAGCACCACGCAGGTCGCGACCTTGTTGACGTTCTGCCCGCCCTTGCCGCCGGAGTGGACGAAGCTCTCCTCGAGATCCTCGGCGCGCACGCCGAGCCGCGCGAGGCGCTCCTCGAGCGCGCGGGCTCTGTCACCGGAAAGCGGCATCGTCGTCGGGGAAGTCTATCGCAGCTCGAGATAGAACTCGTCGATGCTCGGCTTGGCCGGCGTCTTGTCGTCGGTCCCGTCGTCGGTGGTGCAGGCCGTGGCGACGAGGCCGAGGCAGGCGTCGGCGAACACGATGTCGCAGCTGGTCGACGATTCCCAGGGCGTACAGTCATCCGACGCGTCACTTGGACAACTCATCTCGTCCTTCTGCTCGCTGAGGACGTCCACGGAGGTAGAGCGCCGGGAAAAGTTCTGGGCCAGCGCCCAGCTGTCGGCGTTCCCCACGCCCCACATCCCCAGCGACGGCATGATCGCCCCGGGGTGCTCGTCCTCGTCGATCTCGGCGTCGTCCCGCGACACGCCCACCCGCACCGTCGACCAGCCGGAGCCGCCCGCCCGACCGTCCGCCCTGCCCTCGGCCACGCAGGCCCAGAGCGACCGCTCGCACCCGGGCGCCGGCGCCAGTTTCCCGCACCGGTCCGGCGGGAGCTTCACCACCTCGCCCAGCTTGGCCAGGTTGTAGTAGGCGTGGCGGCGCGTCTGCTCGTCGCCGAAGTCGGACCGCTCGGTTCGCGCGCCGAGCGCGATCGCCTTGCGGTTCGCTGCGATCGCGTCGGAAGAGCGACCGAGCCGCTGGAGGCAAACCGCGACATCGGCCATCGCCGGCGGATCGTCGGGCTGTAAATCGACCAGCCGTCGATAGAGAGGACAGGCGACGGCATAGTGCTTTGCCCGATAGGCACGCGTGGCCTCGGCCTTGAGGGTCTTCACCTTCGCCGCCACCTCGGAGAGACGGCGCGTGCGCGGCTCGTCGCTGAGCGCGGCGCCGGGGGCGACGCGGACCAGAAAGATCTGTTGCCGGCCGCGCGGATCGAAGCGGACGGGTGAACAGCCCCCTTCACCAGGCTCGAAGTCCTCGTCGAACAGCCCCGCCAGCGTCACGGCGCCTGTCGCGTCGGCGGTCACGATCTTCGGGAACTCGGAGCCGAGACCGCCGAGGCGACTCGCCCAGCGAAGGGTGCCGTCCGGGGCGTGTCGGGCGATGAGCACGTCCGCTCGGCCAGCGGACGTGAGCGTGACCCGCTTCGCTCCGGCGACGGGGTAACGAATGGTGTCGGCGAAGTCGCCCACGACCACGACGTCGCCCCCGGGAAGCAGGGTCATCGCGTCGATGTCCGGGCCGAGCGGCACCGCCGAACGCACCTTCCCGTCCGCCGACAGGCGCACCAGAAACGAGCTCCCGGTCCGGCCCGGCGCCGCCGCGTGCACCCCGCCCCGCCCGAAACGAAGCGCCGGGGGCGCGGAGATCGCGACCAGCGTCCCGCCGTCAGGCTGTGGCGACAACCCGGCCAGGAACTCCGGCGAGGGGAACATGATGACTCCCGGGATTGGTTTCTCTTTGTTCCGCTCGTCCCCGCCGATCGCCTGTGCCCATATCGGCCGGCCGTCGCCGCCGACGCGGGTCAAGAGCACGTCCCGGGCACCGGTCGCGTGCACCGCGGCCCCACGCCCGTCGCCCACTGCAGCCCCCGCGCTCGCTCCCCCCGAGGGTTTTCCGGGTCCTGTCTCGGCGAACGTTCCGCTCAATAGGATCGAACCGTCGTCGGCGACCGCCAGCGGCCCCTCGAGCTCGGCCCCCTCACCACCGGCGCGGAGCGCCCAGGCGATTGTCCCATCGTCGCGCACCAGCGCGAGGAAGAGATTGTCCGACCCGCGCGAGGTGAGTCGCATCTGATTACGCCCTTCGCCGACCAGCATGTTGCCAGAGAAGACCCCCTCGATCGCCACGCCGCCCTCTTTCGCCTCGGCGAGCCGCGCGATCCGCGCCGTCCCGACCGAGCTGCTACCGGTGTCGGCGACGGCCTTCGCCGCGCGGGGCGTCCCGTCGGGCCCGTAGAACCCGAGGTAGAAGCGGACATCGGGCAGGTCGCCGGGAATCGGCAGCGGGGCCCTGCCGGCCCCGGCCTCGAGCGAGGCCTGACGGCGAAACGACCCGGCGATCACGATGGTGCCGTCGTGGCGAACGGTGAGCGCGCTGACCACGTCCACGCCGGTCAGGTGGCGCATCCAGGCCAGCTCTCCCGTGGAGGTGAGCTTCAACAGCAGGCTGGCCGAACCGCCACCGGACGCGACCAGCGGCAGCTCGGGCCGGAGCCCGGTGAACGAGAGCTCGCCCTTGAAAGTGACCGCCACCGCCACGCCACCGTCCGGTGTCGCGGCCATACCGGCCAGCGCGAGCTGCTGCGAGCTGGCCATCTGACGAACCCAGGCGACACCGGCGTTGCACGGAGCGGCGAGCGCGACGCCGGCGCCGAGCCCGAATCCGGGCGAACGCTGCCAGACCAACGCCAACAGCGCGAGCACGACGAGCCTGCGTCTCGAGCCAGGGCGCATTCGCCGCCAGTTTATCTCGGCCGGCCCTTTCGCCCCGCCAAACCGGCCATCGCGCTCACAGGCTGCTCCAGCCTCCCCCGATCCCGAACGGGCGCCCGATCGCGAAGCCGGCCGCGACGCGGGCGCGCTTGTCGACGACACCCCACACGCCGACCGCCGGGCCGCGGTCGGTGAAGGCGTGCGGGTAGATGTTGAAGTGGATGAAGTAGTCGTCGACGTTCGTGATCTGCAGCGAGGCGAGCAGGGAGTTGTGCCGGTCGAGGAAGATCGCGCCGGTCGGGACGAAGTTGACCACGTTCTCCACGCTGTGGGTGGCGGTGTTGGTGATGTGAATGACGGCGCCGCCCGCCGAGGCCGACAGGGAATATTCGTCGTTGAGGGCGAAGGAGAGCCCGCCGGTGGTCGCCTCGCCGTACCAGGCGAAGAGCGAGAGCCGTCGATAAAACGGGAGCGCCCACTTGGCCGCAAAGTAGTTCCCCACGTTGTGCAGCTCGCCGTTCGGCAGGGTGAACGACGGCTGCAGCGACCAGTCGGCGATGACGATCGTGTGGCTGAAGAACCGGTTCGGCCAGTCGAAGCTGAAAAGGATGATGCCGCCGATGTCGAAGACCCAGATGTCGGCGATGCAGTCGGTGTTGAACCCGACGAAGCCCTTGTTCTCCAGCGACTCGTTGACGAAGGCCGACGCCATCAGCGTCACCGCCGAGAAGACGCGCGGGGCAGGCACGCCGTAGTCCTCGAACCACTCGCGCAGGGAGGTGTAGGTCATGCCGCCCCCGATGAGGTGCAGGCTGTAGTTGGGCGTCCAGCGCGCGGTGCTCTGCGTGAAGCTGAGCGGGAAGATCTCCTCGGTCAGAAACGTCTTCCAGCCATCGGCGGAGATGGCGGGGAACGGATTGGCGATGTTCCGGGCGACGTTCCCCAGGTTGGTCCGGTAGTCGAAGGTGAAGATGTTGCGGCCGGCGACGTGATCCTGAAGGACGTCGTAGCCGCGGTTCACGAACACCCACAGCGGCCCGTAGAGCGCCTCGCTGCCGTAGTCGCGGCCGAAGTAGAAGTAGCGCGGCCTGGCGGGCGGCGCGGGTGGCGCCGCGGGCGGACCGGCGGTCGGAGGCGTGGGCGGCGGCGATAGACCCGACGCCGGTGGAGAGAGGCTCAACGCGGGCGGCGGCAGGCTCAACGCCGGTGGCGGCGCGCCGTCAGGCGAGGGCGCATCCTCAGCCAGCGCCAAATTTCCGGCGAGCGCGAACACCACGCCCAGCAATCCCCCCAGAACGCCCGCATTGGTGCGCCAGCGGCGGCCAGAGCTCGAGCTCCTTCTGGACGGGACGGCGGGCATTGCGCGGAAAGAGAGTACAGCGCCCTGCCCGCCCCGCGCTGCAATCGAACGGCGCTGGATCGTCCCGATCTAGTAGAACTTCACGTTCTCGATGGTGAAGTTGGCGGAGCAGGAGCCGCCGCCGGCGCCGGTCGGCGCGCTCAGCTGCCATTCCACGTCGACGATGGTCGCAGGATCGAGCTTGGCGATAGGAGAGCCGCCGGTCAGCGCCGAGAAGGGGACCTTGATCGTCGTGGTCGTCGCGGCGCCTGGGGTGACTGGCGCGAGCGGCCCGTAGCACATGGAGTCGGTGCCGGGGCAGGAGCCCTGTCCCGGAGCGTCGGTGGTGCTCGTGTCGCCGCTGAACGAGGCGCCGAAGGCGAGCGCGCAGCCACCCAGATCGCCGGCGAAGTCGAACTGGACGCCGGTGTACGTCGACCCGTCGATGCAGCTCTCGCCGTTGAGGAACAGCCCCGCGCCCTCCCAGTTTCCTGAGACCGGAGGGTTGAAACCGCCAGCAATCTGAATCCCGGCGCCATCGGGGGCCAACGCCACGGTGGGAAGCGCCTGCCCGGGCGCCGCGTAGGTGTACGACTGCCACCCGGTGGCGCCCGAACCGAAGGTCACGCCCGCCGTCCCGGAAGCGCCCATGGTCGTGATCGTGGGGCTCGACAGGACGATCTGCGGGACAGACGACGGCTCCGTCGGTGGCGCAGGAAGCTCCGGGAGTTTTCCCCGCTGCGCCGGCACCGCCTTGGCTCCCGCCGTCGGTGACGACGGGCGGACCGGTCATGCCAGCCGGCAGGCTCTGCGGACCGCTGGCGGTCTCGCGCTGGGCATCGCCGTAGGTCCAGGCGGTGGCCGCGCCGTGGTCGGGGATCACAACCGCCGCGATCGACACCGGCGGCAAGACGAACGTGACCGGCGACGGCGCGGTGGTCAGCCCGGCGACGGAGAACGCCAGCGGCGCGGCCGAGCGGTTCCAGTTGACGAGCATGATCTCCGTCGCGTCGTCGGCCTGATTGCGGCTGGCGTAGGCGTTCACGCCGGAGGGCGCCGAGGTGACCTCCACCAGCGTGGGACCGAAGTAATCGGCGAAGAGCGCGTAAGCGTAATACGCCGGCCGCGGCGTGTGGCCCGGGGCCGGTCCGAGCAGCCCCAGCGCGTAGCCATCATCGTCGCTGATGTCCCAGACGGCCGAGGTCCAGAGCCCGAGCTCGTTGGCGGTGCCGAGACCGTCGGCCAGCCAGAGCGCCGCCCCGACCGTCCCCGGCGAGGCGTCGAGCACGCAAAAGGTCGCGTCGTACACGACGTTCATCTCGGTGAGCGCGAGCGGCTTCGCCCCCTGGCCGGTCGCCTGGAGGATCCCGCGGACCGAGGTCATCACGTTGCGGAAGCTGGCGGCGTCGGCCGCGGCGGCCGCGAGCGTCGCTTGCGCCGCCTCGAACGGGTAGCGATGGATCGCCACGATATCGAAGAGGTCACCGCAGCTGGTGAGGATCGGCGTCAACCAGTCGGTGGCGCTGCTGCCGGCGATGTACTTCCAGGAGAGATCGGGGCCGACAATCTTGATGGTGGGATCGACGGCCTTCATCGCGGTGACGTAGTCGCGGGCGGTCGCGCAGTAGGCGCCCGGCGAGTAGCCCGGGATCGCCGGCTGCGTCGGATCGGCCACCAGCCCCTGGGACGCGTAGAGGTCGGGCTCGTTGCCGATCGAGAAGTACTTGAGGCCGTAGCTCTTGGTGACGTTGGCGTAGGTGACCATCGCGGCGGCGGTGGCGGCCGTCGGTGGCTTGCCGCTGGTGTCCGCCAGAAGCGGCACTTGAATGATCGGCTCGGCCCCGATGGCGCGCGCGTAGGCCACCGCGGTGTCGAAGGCGGCGTCGTCGAACGGGTCCTGGGTGTTGGCGTCGTTGTTGTAGCCACCGACGCGCATCAGCGTCGGCTTGAGCGCCGCCGTCAGCGTGTCGGTGGCGGTGACGTCATCTCCGAAGGCCGGCATCCAGAGCCAGTAGTTGACCCCCGTGGCCGTCGTCCGAGGCGTCCTCGTCGCCGTCGAGACGACGAGCGGGCTCGCCTGGGCGGCGCCACCATCCGCGAGCCCGGCTGGTCGGACGCAGAAGTCGGAGAGGCAGACGAGGCCGGCGTTGCACGCTCCCCCTTGCAGGCAGGCTCCCCGTTCGGAACCGGCGGCCGGTGTGCTCCCGCCGCAACCGTGTACGAGCGCCGCCAGGATGACGGAGGCCCCAACGATGGTGATCTGCCTGGACATGGATCTCCTTAATAAAAAGTGATGTTGTCGATCGTGATGTCGCCGACGCACCCGCTGGGCGCGGCGTCGGTCGTCGCCGGCGCTCCCGCCGGCACGGTGAACTGCCAGAGCACCAAGATCAGCTCGGACTTGTCGAGCGGCGTCTGCGGATTGCCGGACAGCGTGCTGCCCGTGAAGGGCATGCTCAGCGTCTGGGGCGTGGCGGTGACCTCACTGGAGGCGATCGTCGACTGAGGCGGGTAGGCCCCGGCCGGCCCGGTGGCGAAGTGGGAGTCGATCGTGGCGTCCTGATGCTCGACGTCGCCGGTGGCGTACTGCATCGAACATCCGGAGAGCGACCCGCTGATCGTGAACGAGACGCCGCTCCACGCCGTCGCGTCTAGGCAGCCGTCGAAGTAGATACCGCCCCCCACGTACTGTGTGGCCGCCCCAAAGGCCGCGGACTCCACGATGTGGAGGGCGCCGCCCGCGACGCTGACCGTCGGTGCGGCGCGGCCGCCGGCGGGATAGGCGAAGAAGCCGCCGGCGACGTCGAGCCCGCCGTCCGGGTCGGTGAAGTCGGCGATGCGGCCACCCGCCGGCGCCAGCATCGTCGTGGCCGCCGTGCAAGCCATCCCCACTCCGCCACCCGCCGCACCGCCGGCGGCACCGTCACGGATGCCGCCGCTGCCGGCGCCGCCCCCAGCGTCGGCAGCGGCGGGTTGCACACAGATTTGCGAGAGACAGACGAGCCCGCTGTTGCAGACCGCATCGGTCGCGCATGAGGCCCCCACCGACCCGGCCGCCCGCGCGACGTCGCTGCTGCAACCTTGGGCAAGCGCGGCGCAGACGACGAGCAGGAGGCCGATGCTCGAGAGCGATCTCATTGAGGTCACGACGCTGCACTCAGCAAGGTCGAGGCCACCCGGATCTTCCGCCCTTCAGGGGCGCTCGACCTCGCGTCGGACGCGCCGCGGACGTCCGGAACGGGCGCTCCGGACGTCCGGAGGTTGCGTCCGCGAGCGTGCTTGCCGATACTGCCGACGGCGCCGCTTGGGCGCGGGAGGCTTCGATGCGAGCAGCGAGCTTGGTCTCGGCGTTGGTCTTGATGATGGGCGTCGGGATCGCCTGCTCGAACGAGAAGCCGCCGGCACCACCGGCTGCGCCCGCCCCGCCCGCGCCGCCGCCGCCCCCTGCCCCGCCGCCGGCCCCGAAGATGGTCGCCAACCCCGACGGCCTGTCGCTGGCCGATCGAATCGCCAAGCGTCAAGCCGCGGAGAAGAAGCTGGCCACCGAGCTGGCGGGAGAAGAGAACAAGCGCCTCCTCGCCTACGACAAGGGGAAGCTTCCGCTACACAAAGAGGTGTTCGCGGCGATCCAGAAGTACCGCGCCGCCTACGATCACGCGAAGACCAAGGAGGACGTGGAGAAGATCCGCGTCAAGCAGCAGAAGGCGCTGGAGGCGACCGGCAAGAAGATGGCGACGATCGACCCCAAGGGGGGGAATTCGAACGTCGTCACCGACTACGACGTCATGCTGAACGCCATCGCCAACGACTACCCCGACGCGCTCGAGCTGTCGTTCGCGGGCGACAAGAAGCCACTCGAGGAGCAGACCACCGAGCTCGACAAGCGGTCCAAGAAGATCGAGGACTGGCTGGCCGAGCTGAAGTCAGCGAAGAAGTAGCGTCTCGCGTGGGCGGAGCGAGGCTCTGCCTCGCGGAGCCCGTCGCGGGAGGGTTTGGGAACCCTCCAGGGTTCCCATTGGATTGCGTGGGCGGAGCGAGGCTCTGCCTCGCGGAGCCCCGCGGGAGGGTTTGGGAACCCTCCAGGGTTCGCCATCTGGATTGTTAGACTGGAGCGGCCGCTTCGTCTTCGTCCGGGGCGGAGGCGGCGGCCTTCTTGGCCTTCTCTTCGGCCCTCTCGTCGAGGACCTTCTCCAGGAACTCCTTGGCGGCGTCGGTCCAGACATCGCCGTAGGTCTGCGTGTAGAGCAACGCCTCTTCGATGGAACCGGGGCGCGCGCCGGCCACGTTCTCCACGCGCCGCCGAACCCGACCGAGCAGCGCCTTGCCGTAGTGGGCGTTGGCGTCGAGCGCCGCGCCGAGCGCCGCCCGCGCCTTGGCCTCGTCGCCGGCTGCGAACTGCGCCAGCGCCGTCCCCAGCCAGGCGCGACCCTTGCCTTCGTCGGTCTTGGTGGCCGGCTCCAGCAGCGCCACCGCGTCGGCCGGCCGTTCCAGCTTCATGAGCGCCTTGGCGGCGATGAGACGGGCCTCGATGCCGACGTTGCCTTCGTCGATCGAATGGACGCGCGCCAGATCCTTCACCGAATCCTCGTACCGCTCCTCGTCGTAGGCGAGGCAGCCGAGCGCGTGCGCGGCGCGGATGAACGGCTGCGCCTCGGGCTTGCTGAAGGCGTCCTTGACGCCGTCGGCGCGCAGCTTCTCGGCCTGCGCTTCGCCACCGGCCAGCACCACGCCCAGCTCTTCTTTGGCCCCCTCCGCGTTTCCGGCCGCCAGGCGCGCCATCCCGATGCCGACGTGCGCGTCGGCCAGGTCGGCGTCGATCGCCAAGGCCGCGCGGAATTCCTTCTCGGCGGCGCCCGGGCGGCGCTGCTCGAACAGGCGCCAGCCCTCGGCCACATGCTCCGGCGCGTCCGGCGCTGCGGCCGGCGGCAGGGTGGCCTGCTCGTCCGCGGCGAGGTGACACTTCTTGTACTTCTTCCCCGAGCCGCAAAGGCAGGCGTCGTTGCGCCCGGTGGCCGCGAGGCGCGCGCGCGCCTGCTCCGGATCGGCAGTCGTCTGCTCGGCCTTCGGGTGATCGGCCTTGGTGGATTCGTCCTTCTTCTTGCTGGCGGCGGGGGCGGGCTTGGTCATTTGTCGGTCTTCCGTTTGCTGACGCTTCCGTTATTGCTGACGCTTCCGTGCTTGCTGGGGACGGGACCATACCCTAAAAATATCCTTGGAGATCATCATGCTGCCGCTCGAGGGACGAACGATCGCGCTCCCCGAGGCGCGTGAGCTGGATCGTCTGGCTGAGCTGGTCGAGCACGACGGCGGCAAGGCGCTGCGATGCCCGCTGGTCTCGATCCACGACGCCCCCGATCAGGGGCCGTCCGAGGCCTGGCTGCGCGCGCTGGTGGCCGGCGAGCTGGACGACGTCATCTTCCTGACCGGGGAGGGGCTGCGGCGCCTGCTGGCGACAGCCGCGCGCATCGGCCTGCGCGACGCGGTCGTCGCCGCGCTCGGCCGCGTGCGCAAGGTGACGCGCGGGCCGAAGCCGGCGCGCGCGCTGCACGAGGTTGGCCTCGCGTCCGACCTGGCGGCGCCGGTGCCGACCTCGGCCGGCGTGATCGACGCGCTGGCGCCGCTCGATCTACGCGGGCGTCGGGTTGGCGTGCAGCTGTACGGCGAGGAGCCCAATCGTCCCCTGATCGAGGCGCTGGAGGGCGCGGGAGCGACGGTGCGAACCGTGGCGCCCTACGTCTACGCCTCGGCCGCGGATGCGGCGGCGGTCGTGGCGCTCATCGACGCGCTCGACGGCGGGCAGGTCGACGCGGTCGCCATCACCAGCGCCTCGCAGGTCGATCGTCTGTTCCAGGTCGCGGTGGACGCCGGCGCGGAAACGCGGCTGCGCGCGGCGCTGGCCCGCGCCTGCGTGGCGGCCATCGGACCGATCGTCGTCGAAGCGCTCGGCAAGCGCGGCGTGCGCATCGACGTCGTCCCCGAAAAGGGGTTCGTCATGCGGCGGCTGGTGAACGCGCTCGCCGAGGCGCTCGGCCCCAAGGTCTGAGCGGCGGCAGCGCGCCCGTCAGGCCTTGGTCCCCACGCGGATTCTGGCAGACCTCCAGATACCGCGCCGCGGGCCAGTTGACCGGCGTCGGGTAATCGGGCGGCAGGCCCCCGAGCTCGAGGATTTGGGCGTCGCGCTTGGCGAGGGCGAGCCCGGCGTCGACATGTTTGAGGACGCTGGGCCCCCGGCGGGTGTTGGACGAGATCCAGAGGTGGCCCCCCTCCTCGGGGAAGAGCCCGCAGGCGGCGGCGATGAGGTCGGGGTAGTCGCGCTTTTGCGCCCAGAGCGAGGCGCGCGCGCCCGACACCGTCGGTGGGTCGAGGATGACGACGTCGTAGTTGGCGCGGCGGTCCTGCTCGGCCTCCAGAAAGCGGAAGACGTCGGAGACCTCCCACCGGTGAACGGCGGCGTCCAATCCGGAGAGCACGAAGTTGGCGCGGGCCCAGGCGAGCGGCCCGGCGGCCAGGTCGACGCTGGTGATCTCGGCGGCGCCGGCGCGCGCGGCGGCGACGGAGAGCGCGCCCGTGTAGGCGAAGGTGTTGAGGACGCGTTTGCCGCGGACGAAGCGGGCCAGGCCCGCGCGGTGCTCGCGCATGTCGGTGAAGAGGCCGACGTTGATGCCGCCCCGCAGGTGGACTTCGTAGGGAACACCCGATTCGCGGACGACCAATTTGTCGGGCGGGGTCTCGCCGACGACGTCGTCCTTGGCGCGCTCGGGGCTGTTGCCGCTCCCCTTGAGCCGCGCCTTCAGGACGGCGCCGCGCAACGGCAGGCCGGCGGCGGGGAACATCTCGAGCGCGCACTGGGCCAAAAGGCGGCCGTGGCCAAGCAGACCGCGCGACAGCGCGTTCACCACGGCGAACGGGCCGTAGACGTCGACGGTCAGGCCCGACAAGCCGTCGCCCTCCCCATTGACCAGGCGGTAGGAAGACTCGCCGTCGCAGAGGCCCAGCGTCCGGCGATGCGCGAACGCGGTCGCCAGCTTGCCGCGCAGGAAGGACGCGTCGGGGGCGCGGCTGTCGTCACCGTGGGACCAGACGCGCACCACCTCGTTTTCGGGATCGGCGACGCCGATGGCGCGCATCGCTCCCCGGGCGTCGAGGAGGCGCACCGGACGGCCCGGCTCGAGCTCGCGCGATTGGAGGTCGGAGAGCGCGAGCTGGGGCGGACGGGCGGCGAGGCGCTCTTCCCCGTTGAGCGTGAGGCTGATGCCCAGAAGCGGCATCAGGAGATGAGCGTCAGCCGGCGACGAGCTTCTTGAGCTCGCCGCGCGCGTGCAGGTCGCGCACGATGTCGGCGCCGCCGATGAGCTTGCCGTCGACGTAGAGCTGCGGGAAGGTCGGCCAGCTCGAGTATTCCTTCAGCCCCTCGCGAAGCTCCTGGTCGGCGAGGATGTTGAACGACTCGAACGGGGCGCCGATCTCCTTGAGCACGCCGACGACGGCGGCGGAGAAGCCACACTGAGGCATGGCGGGGTTGCCCTTCATGAACAGCATCACGCGCCCCTTGGCGATGGTGTCGGTGATGCGTTGCTTGAGCGGCTCGGTCACGGGTGACTCCTTCTCGGCGGGTGGCGGCGTGGCTACTTGCGCCGATATTCTTCGGGGGTTTCGGTGGTGAGCGCCAGGGCGTGAATCGGCGCGCGCGGGCCCTGGATGACCTCGGCGAGCGCCGCGTAGACCAGGCGGTGCCGGTCGACGAGCCCCTTGTCGGCGAAGGCCGACGAGACGACGGTGGCCGAAAAATGGTCGCCGCCCCCGGTCGTGTCGACGACACGCACCTCTGCGTCGGGGAGCGCGGTCCGGATACGCGCGGTGATGTCCTCTGGCGTCATGGTGAGTTGCCCGGCCTATATAGCACGCAGCGCTATAATGGCGGCGCGATGACGTTGGGGACGCGCGTAACGGTCGTGGTGACGCTGCTGGTGGCAGCGGTGCTCGCCGGCTCCGGCTACGCCGCGCTCAAGGTGCGACGCGCGAACCTGGAGGCCGATCTCGATCGCGAGGCGCACGAGATCGCCACCGCGCTGCGCGCCGGTATCGAGCCGCTCGATCGCGGCACGGCCGAAGAGATGCTGCTGGCGCGCGCCCGGGCGGCCCGCCAGCACGACGAGCTGTTCGGGCTGGAGGTGCTGTCGATCGGCAGCGAGCAGCGCACCGATGACGACGCCTGGCTCTTGCTCATGCGCGCGGCCGACATCCAGGACGCGCCCGTCGGCCGCCTGTTCGATTCGTCGTCGGGCCCGCGCTCGTACGCGATGGCGGTGCCGCTGTTCGACGCCGCCGCGCTGGAGCTGCCGCCCGCGCCACCCGGCGCGCCACCCGACGGCGATCATGGGGATGCGGCGCGACGCCGGCTACATCGACGCCGAGGTGGCGGCCACCGCGCGCCGGATCTACCCGCTCTTCCTGCTGGTGGTGATCGGCGTGGCGATCGGCGTGCGCTTCGCGATCGAGCAGATCGTGGTGCGGCCGCTGCGCCGCCTGCTGGAGGGGATCGACGCCGTCGGCAAGGGCGATCTGTCGCGCGTCATCCTGGCCGAGCGTGACGACGAGATCGGGACGATCGCCGGCCGGTTCAACGCCATGACCGGCTCGCTGCGCGAGGCGCGCGAGGAGACCGAGCGGGTGGCGGGCGCGCGCCTCGGTCTGGAGGCGCGGCTGCGCCAGTCGGAGAAGCTGGCGACGATCGGCCAGATGGCGGCCGAGATCGCGCACGAGCTCGGGACGCCTCTCAACGTGATCGGCGGCCGCGCGCGGGCGATGGCCAAACGGGCGGAGAAGGCAGCGCTGAGGGCGGCCGGCCAGGCGACCGAGAGTGGGGCCGTCGAGCTTCAGCCCCCTCCGAAGGGGGCCGACGCGGCCGACGTGGTCAAGAACGCCGGCATCATCGGCGACGAGGTCGCGCGCATCACCAAGATCATCCGCCAGGTGCTCGACTTCTCGCGCCCGCGCGGACCGACGGTCACCCGGGTGCACCTCGGCGCGGTGGTGGCCGAGGCGCTGGAGTTCCTGCGCGAGACGATCCAGCCGCCAGGGGATCGAGGTCGACGTGCAGACGATGCCGGCGCCGCCCGAGGTCCCCGGCGATCCCGATCAGATCCAGCAGGTCTGCCTCAACCTGATCATGAACGCGATCCACGCCATGCCGGACGGTGGCAAGCTGCGGGTGGCGACCGAGCGGATGGTGCGTCGGAAAGGGGGCCTCGATCTGGCCCCCCCGGCCGAGTACGCGGCGCTGATCGTCGCCGACAGCGGGCCCGGGATCCCGGCCGCCGATCGCGAGAAGATCTTCGAGCCGTTCTTCACCACCAAGGATGAGGGCCAGGGGACCGGCCTCGGCCTGGCGGTCAGCCACGGAATCGTCAAGGACCACGACGGCTGGATCGAGGTCGACAGCCCGGCCACGGGCGGCGCCGAATTCCGGGTCTACCTACCGTGTGCGACCTCCACCACAGACGCCTCCTTCCCAGGATCAGACCAGGATCCGACCTTGCCGAAATGAGATCGATCGGCAAGGATTGAAGGGCACGATCGCCCATCGCATGGCTGAACCCGCGACCACCGCCGTCTCTGACAAAGCCGAGCCGCTCGCGGCGAACGGCGGCGGACGGGCGACGATCCTGGTCGTCGAGGACGACACGGCCATGCGGACCTTCCTGCGCGAGGTGCTGGAGGAGGACGGCTACACGGTCGAGGTCGCCTCGGGCGGCCGCGGCGGCGTCGAGCGGGTGCGCCAGGGGGGGATCGACCTCGTCGTCTCCGACGTGAAGATGCCCGACCTCGACGGGCTCGACATGCTGCGCGAGATCAAGGCGGTCACCCCCTCGCCCCACGTCATCACCATCACCGCGTTCGGGTCGATCGACACGGCCATCCGCGCCGTCAAGCTGGGCGCCTTCGACTACATCACGAAGCCGTTCGACGTCGACCAGCTGACCCTCTCGGTGCAAAAGGCGCTGGCCGAGCGGGCGCTGCGCTCGGAGGTCGCTCGGCTGCGCGACGAGGTGCAGAAGAGCTACCGCTGGGGGAACATCGTCGGACGCTCGGCGCCGATGCAGGAGATGTTCGGGGTCATCCGGCGGCTCTCGGGCTCGTCGATCTCGGTGCTCATCACCGGCGCCTCCGGGACCGGGAAAGAGCTGGTGGCCAAGGCGATCCACTTCAACAGCCCACGGCGCGAACGACCGTTCGTGGCGCTCAACTGCGCCGCCATCCCCGACACGCTGCTGGAGAGCGAGCTCTTCGGCCACAAGCGTGGCGCCTTCACCGACGCCCGCGGCGATCGCTCCGGCATCTTCGTCGAGGCCGACGGCGGGACAATCTTCCTCGACGAGATCGCCGAGCTGGCGCCGGCGCTGCAGGCCAAGCTCCTGCGCGTGCTGCAGGAGGGGGAGATCCGGCCGCTCGGCGCGGCGCGCAGCGAGAAGATCGACGTGCGCGTGGTGGCGGCCACCAACAAGGATCTGGAGGCGCGCCTCGGCAACGGCACCTTCCGCGAGGATCTCTACTACCGTCTGAACGGCGTGCAGATTCACCTGCCCGCGCTGCGCGATCGACCGGAGGACATTCTCGATCTGGCGGAGCATTTTCTGGCCCGCATCGCGGCCAAGGCCGGCAAGGAGGTGCGCGGTTTTCATGAAACGGCGCGCAAGGCGTTGCTCGCCTACGGCTGGCCGGGCAACGTGCGCGAGCTGGAGAACGTCGTCGAGCGCGCCGTCGCGCTTGACGGAAAGCTCGCTGGTCCAGTCGGAGGACCTCCCGGCCATCGTGCGCGAGCGCCGCGCCACCAGCGAGGACGAGCTCGGCGCGGCGGTGGCGAGGGGGCTGACGCTCGACGAGCTGGAGCGCGAGTACATCAAGCGCGTGCTGGCGGCCGAGAGCGGCAACAAGACGCGCGCGGCGCAGCGGCTGGGCCTCGATCGCAAGACGCTCTACCGCAAGCTGGAGGAGTACGCGGCCGGCACGACGCCGCCCGGCGAACCGGAGAGCGGGGCAGCAAAATGAGCGACCACGGCGTATCCCTCGGTCAGCCTCGAGGCACAAGCGGAGCCGGCAGAGGAGTTGCTGCGCGCGCCGGCCTCCGGCCACCCCTGCGTTCACTGGCGGCTGCGCGTCGTCGAGCACCTGACGGCGCGAACCGAGCTGGTCCACGATCTCGCCTCTCCTGAGATTTTCGAGCTGGCCTGGGGAGGAGCGCCCGGCGCGGCACGGGGACGAACGCCGGTCCGCATCCGCCTCGATCCCGAAACGGCGCGCATCGAGGCGACGCCGACGCTCCACCGCGCGGGGACGCCGGGCGCGGAGGCGGTGGCGCGCGCCTTCGGCTTTCGCGGCGCGGTCACCGTCGAGGAGGTGATCATCCGGGCCGGCGACACGGTCAACGCCGAGGGGCTGTTGCAGGACCTCGCGTATGGCGCTGGCCCGTTCCGCGCACCGAGCGGCTCGCTGGCGCTCTACGAGGCGACGGTGCGTCTGCCGTCGCGAGGCCTCGCCCCGGCCGCCCTCATCCCCTGGGCGTTCGGCACGGCGGCCGCGCTCCTCGGCGGGATGGGGCTCGCGACCTGGGCAGCCTGGCGCTATCACCTCGCGCACCTGCCTCAAGCGAGCGCCTGGCGCGTCGGATCGGTGCCGACATCGTCCGCGCCCGCGCAGCTGTCGGCGCCCGAGATCCCGCGCCCGCGGTTCCCCTAGCCGGCGGCCGTCTCCCTCAGATCACTTGGCGGCAGGCGCGGGGGGACGGCAGTCCCTGCTGTAGCGCGATGCCAGGGCGACCGCGTCGGCGTCGCCCCGAACGAGCGACATGTACTCCTGGAACGCCGCCCGGGCCTCGTCGCACCGGCCAGCCTCGGCCAGCGTGTGAGCGCGCCCGAAGACGGCCACCGAGCGGCCCCAGCGGTCGCTGGGGGCGAAGTGCTGCTCGGCCGCGAGCAGCGCCGCCAGCGCGCCGTTGATCTCGCCCACCCGTGCCAGCGCCATCCCCTTTTCGTAGTACGGCCAGGGATCCTTGGCGTCCGCGCGGATCCCCTGATCGGCCAGCTTCAGCGAGTCCTGCGGATCGCCCTTCATCTCGGCCGTCGCGGCCCGGCTGGACAGCTCAGCCGAGGCGGGCGTCGACGGCTCGGCATGGACGTTCTCGGGGGCCTTCAGCGCCCCGGGCGCCGTCCCGACCGCCGGCGCCGGCGCGACCGTCGGCGCGACCACGGGCGCCGTCGCGGCCACGGGCGCCGTTGACCCCGCGGGGGCCGGCGCTGTGCCGGGCGCCGTCGCGGGCGTGGCCGGCGCGGTCACCGCCGCGGGCGGCGCGGTCACCGCCGCGGGCGCCGTCGTCTCCTCCGCGCGGGCGGCACCTGTCCCAACCAAAATCCCGAACGCCAGAGTCCCCATCAACAACCTCATGCCCGCCCTCCTCGTCGCCAACCTAAGCATTGCCGTCCCCAGGCGACGGCGCCGCCGCACGGCTCAGCTGGCGGCGCGGGCGGAACGGCCCGAGGGTCACGGTTTCGAGGTGGCGGGCGCGTCCGGTTGAGCGTCGGGGTGGGCCGCAGCGAAGGCCGGCAGCGCGGCGCAGGCCGCCTCGACCTCCAGCAGTTTCGGGAACGAGGAGAGCTCGACGTTGAACCTGCGCCCCGCGTAGAGCTGCGGGACGAGGGTGAGGTCGGCGATCGTCGGTGCATCGCCGACCAGGAAGATCCCGGCCGTCTCGCCAGCGAGCGCCTCGATGGCGCCGAGGCCGCGCGCGATGTGGTGGCGCGCGAGCTCCTTCGGCTCGGCCAGGCCGCTTTCGGCAAGGCGCTGCAAGAACGAAAGGTTCTGCATCGGCTGGATCCCCGCGTTCACCATCTCGCCGAGCTGGCGGGCCCGCGCGCGCAGCCAGGGATCGGCCGGGAGCAACGGCGGCGAGGGAAACCGCTCTTCGAGGTACTCGAGAATCGCCATCGACTGGGTGAGCGTGCGCGGCGGACCGGGCGGCTCGTCGATCACCAGCACCGGCACCTGGGACATCGGATTGAGCGCGCGGAAGTCCGCGCCGTGCTGCGCGCCGCCGCCGTCGGGAGCCAGATTGACCGTCCGCCGCTCGACGGAGATCTGCTTGAGGTTGAGGGCGATCCTCACCCGCCAGGCGGAGCTCGAGCGCCAGTAGTCGTAGAAGATCAACCGCTCACCACCCGCTCGGCGATCCGCCCGAAGAGATCGCGCCCGCCGGCGTCGGACATCTCGATGGCGACGGCGTCGCCCGCGGCCAGGTACGGCGTGACCGGCGCGCCGCCGGAGATTGTCTCTCGGGCGCGCAGCTCGACGAGGCAGGAGACGCCGCGGGCAGGATCGGCGTTGGAGACGGTGCCGCTCCCCAGGATGGTCCCGGTGCAGAGGCTGCGCGTGTGCGCGGCGTGCGCGATCGAGATCGAAGAACGAAAAGTGCATCTCGGCGCCGGCGTCGGGATCGCCGACGAGGTGCGCGGCGCCGCCCGCGCGCTTGAGCGTCGTGCGGAGCGGCAGGTGGACGCGCCCGTCGCGCCAGGCGCCCCCCAGCTCGTCGGGCGTCACGGCGAACGGCGAGAACGCCGTCGCCGGCTTGGACTGAAAGAACCCGAACCCCTTGGCCAGCTCGCCGGGGACCAGGTTCCGCAGCGTGACGTCGTTGGCGAGCAGCACCAGACGCACCTGGGCGGCCGCCTGGGTGGCGGTCGTTCCGCGCGGCACGTCGCCCAGGATCACCGCCACCTCGCTCTCGAAGTCGAGCCCCCACTCGGCATCGGCGAGCGTCAGGTCGTCGCGTGGGCCGAGCAGCACGCCCGAGCCGCCCTGGTAGACGAGCGGATCGATCTCCAGCGTCGGCGGCGGGGTGGCGCCGCGCGCGCGGCGGACCAGCCGGACGTGGTTCAGGAACGCCGAGCCGTCAATCCACTCGTAGGCGCGCGGCAAGGGTGGGCCGAGCCGCGTCTCGTCGAGGGGCTGGGCCGCCACGGCACCGGCGTCGAGCCGGACCGCCAGCGCCGCCAGCGCGGGCGCTGCGCGCGGCCAGTCGTCGAGAGCGGCCTGGAGCGTGGGAGCGATCTCCGCGGCCCGCGCGCAGCTCCGGCCGTCATGCCCGACCACCAGCAGCGCGCCGTCTCGCGTCCCATCGCGCAGCGTCGCCAGCCTCACGCATCGAGTGTAGTAAGCTCCCGCGCGATGGC
Organism: uncultured Pseudomonadota bacterium; assembly: GCA_963819375.1. GTDB lineage: Bacteria > Myxococcota_A > Polyangia > Fen-1088 > Fen-1088 > JADGRB01. The sequence goes on from CAWFVU010000009.1 coordinate 44,095, forward strand.
CAAGGACCCCCCTGTCGATCCCGAAAAGCTGAAACAGGAGCTGGCCGAGCTGCGCACCAAGATCGACGGCGCCGACGACGCGATCCTGGCGTTGCTCAACCAACGTGCCGAGCACGTCCGGCGCGTGGCCGACCTCAAGACCGCGATTTCGGTCCCCTTCTACGTCCCCTCGCGCGAGCGTCAGATCGCCGAGCGGCTGGCCGCCGCCAACCCCGGCCCTTTTCCTTCAGAGTCGATCCGCTCGGTGTTTCAGGAGATCTTCAGCGCCTGCCTGACGTTGGAGAAGCGCGTCCGCGTCGCCTACCTCGGCCCCGAGGGGACCTTCTCGGACATCGCGGTCAAAAAGCAGTTCGGCCTCTCCGCGCGCTCGGTCCCCATGGGGACGATCCCCTCGGTGTTCGAGGAGGTCGAGCGCGGCAACGCCGACTACGGCGTCGTCCCCGTCGAGAACACGACCGAAGGGATGATCACCCACACCCTCGACACCTTCCTCGACAGCGACCTCAAGGTCTGCGCCGAGATCGCGCTGGAGGTGAACATGTGCCTCCTCACCCGCCCGGACGTGACGGTGGCGCAGATCGAGCGGGTCTATTCCATCCCCGTCGCGCTGGCGCAGGTGCGGCGCTGGCTGGGCGCCAACCTCCCGAACGCCACGCTGGTCGAGTCCCGCTCGACGGCCGAGGCCGCGCGCCTGGCGCGCGACGACGCCCGCGGCGCCGCGGTCGGCTCGGAGCTGGCCGCCAAGCTCAACGAGCTGGTGGTGCTGCGCCGCAAGATCGAAGACCTCGCCCACAACATGACGCGCTTCCTGGTGCTGGGCCGCGACCAGGCCGAGCCGACCGGGCGTGACAAGACGTCGCTGCTGCTGGTGACGCGCGACGAGCCGGGGATCCTCTACCGCGTGCTGGGGGCGTTCGCCGAGCGCGGCCTCAACATGACGAAGATCGAGAGCCGCCCCTCGCGCCGCCGCCCCTGGGAGTACGTCTTCTTCGTCGACATCGACGGCCACGAGAGCGATGAACCGGTCGCCACGGCCATCGCCGACGTCCGCAAGGCCTCCGAGACCGTCAAGGTGCTCGGTTCCTACCCACGCGCCGACGCGCGCAGCTCGATCCGCGCTCGCGCGGACCGAAGAGCATTGGGGGCGCGTCGCGTCGCAACAGGCGAAGTCCGCGCGCGCGCGCCGCTTAGGAACGAATCGCGAGATTCGCTGAACGCTGTTGTGGATCTCACAACAGCTGATTCGCTCAAGGGGAATTTCTGCGCGGCCGATGAACCGTGCAGATGCCGAAACGAATCCTCATCGTCGACGACGATCCCGCGCTCGGCGCGGAGCTCGCCCGGCTGGTGAGGTCGCTCGACGGCGAGCCGGTCACCTGCGCCGGCGCGGCCGAGGCGATCGCCCGGCTCGGCGAGGGGGAGATCGACCTCTGCCTCGTGGATCTCGATCTGCCGGCCGACGAAGGGACCGCCGTCGTCCTCAAAGCGCGGGCCTGCCGCCCGCCGATCGCGGCCCTGGCCCTCACGGCGCGCGGCGCGGGCGCCGTCGAGGCGTTGCGCGCCGGGGCAGCCGAGATCGTCGCCAAGCCGTTCTCGCCCACGCGCCTCACCGCGCTCGTGCGGCGCCACACCGACGACGGCGTCACGCGACGCTCTTCCGGCGTCGCGGCGGTGATCGGCGACCACCCTCGCATTCGCGAGGCGCTCGAACGCGTCGACCAGATTGCCGGCACCGATCTCCCCGTCCTGCTGCGGGGCGAGCCGGGGACCGGCAAGGAAACGATGGCGCGGCTCATTCACGGCGCGAGCGCCCGCCGTGACGGACCGTTCGTTGCTATCAACCTGGCCCTCAATCTGGCGGCGATCCCCGAAACTCTCTCCTGTCGCCCGGGTGAGCAGGAGCGGCCGCGCTCGGGCTGGATGGTGGCCGCGCGGCGAGGGACAATCTTTCTCGAGGCGATCGACGAGCTCCCGGCCGAGGTCCAACGGAAGCTGCTGCGCGCGCTGCGTGACGGGACGGTGACCTCAGACGACGGCGTCCCGGTTCCGCTCGAGGCGCGCATCGTCGCCGCCACCTCCCGCGACCTCGGCGAGCTCGTCGCCGCGGGCCGGTTCGACGCGGAGCTGCACGCCCTGCTGGCGACGGCGGCGATCGAGCTGCCGTCCCTGCGCGAGCGGCGCGAGGACATCCCGGCGCTGGCGGAGCACTTCCGGCGCCAGGTCAACGCCCGCGAGGGGCGCCGGGTCCCCGGGTTCGCGCTGGACGTGATGCACCGGTTCTCCCAGCACGGCTGGCCGGGCAACGTCCGCGAGCTCGAATACCTCTGCGAGCGGCTGGTGGTCATGGCGGGGACTCGAATGGTGGTGATGAAGGACCTCCCCTCACACCTGCGGATTCAGGTGATCGACTTCGAGCGGGCCACGCGCCGGCTTCCGGTGACGGGCGTCGATCTGCGCGAGCTCCTGACCGAGCTCGAGGAGCGCTTCATCGCCGAGGCGCTGGCGCGGACCGGCGGGAACCGGAACCGCGCCGCCGATCTGCTCGGATTGAACCGGACCACGCTGGTCGAAAAACTTCGTCGTCGATTCGTCGCCTAAACGAAGCAAAAAACACACATCTCCGTCGGTGAGCGCCGCGCGCGCTCACCCGCTCCGGATGCCTTCACGTCGGGATCCTGGAGACCGTCACCCGGTTGACGGCGCCAATAACCTGGAACCGCCAATCCGTTGACGGTCGTCGCTGACGGTCGCTGCGAAGTCGGCGCGGAATGCGGCGGACGAGATGCCACGAACGTGGCACGCGGTGTGCTCAAGCGGTGAGGCATGCCCACGTCGACGAAGCGCAAAGTGACGACCAAGAGCTCCCCGAAGAAGTCCGCCAAGAAGGAGCTGGTCGCGCGCAGGAACGAGTACGCAGCGAAGTTTTTTCCCTACATCGAGAAGGTCGCCCGCCGGCTGGCGCGGCGCCTCCCCGCCCACGTCGAGATCGACGACCTCATCTCCTCGGGCGTCATCGGCCTGATGGAGGCGGCCGAGCGGTTCGATCCGAGCCGCGTCGATCGCTTCGAGGCGTTCGCCGAGTTCCGGATCCGGGGCGCGATGCTCGACGATCTCCGCTCGCGCGACACGCTCTCGCGCGACATGCGCCGGCTCTCCAACGAGCTGCGCGACGCCACCCGCCGCCTCGAGGCGCAGCTGGGGCGCACGCCGGACCACGAGGAGATCGCCAAGCGCCTGGGCGTCGGCGTCGAGGAGCTCTACGCGCGCCAGCAGAAGCTCTCCGGCTCGTCGGTGGTCGGCATCGACGACGCGGGCCCCGACCTCCTGGAGCGCACCGGCGACACCTCCGCCGACGATCCGTTCGAGCTCGCCTCGCGCCGCGAGATGCTGGACCGTCTGGTCTCTGGCATCGGCGGCCTGCCCGAGAAGATGCAGCAGGTGCTGTCGCTCTACTACTGCGACAACCTGAACCTCAAGGAGATCGGCTCGGTCCTGGGCGTCACCGAGTCGCGCGTCTGCCAGATTCACGGAGAGGCGACGCGCCGTCTGCGGGACTCGTTGGGCGAGCTCGCTGCCGAAGCCGCCGCCTAACCGCGCGCAATCCTGAGGCTTTTCGAGGCAAGTGCGATGGCGCGCCGGCTTCGATCTTTTTTTTCTAAAGCCTTTGGCTACACCGTCCGATGGTGTGGGTATGAGCGACACCAACAGACACATCACGCACCGTCGGCCGGCTGTTCACGCCCCCGGCGCCTCGCTCCAGGCTGCCACGGTGAACTCGCCGGCGCGGGTCGAGACCCTGCGCAAGCTGGTCGCCGCCGGTCAGTACCAGGTCAGCCCCCGCTGGCTGGCCACCAAGATCTTCGGCGCTGCCGGCGTCAAGCTGCCCGAGTAAGGCCTCGAAGGTCGCCGGGTTCGCCCGGCTGGGCCGGCGCGTGCCGGGACTAACGGCCTGCCGGCCTGCCAGCCTACATTGCAACCGCGGCGTTGCAACCGCGGCGGCTACGGCGTGGCGTGATGGTCGCCGGCGGGAGAGAGCGCGGCGTTGGCGATGGCCAGCTCTTCGGCCGGGACGCTCGCCTTGTTGATGTAGTTCGAAGCGAAGCAGTAGAAGAGCGAGGCGAACGCGCCCGCGATCCAGAGCGCGCCGAAGGCGACGCCCCCAAACGGCAGCCCAAACAGCGGCGGCCCCTTCGACGTTTCTGCGGTGCTCATCGCCTTTTTAGCTACCACGAAGGCGGGCCCAGACCAAGTCGTGATCGGAGCCGGGCGTGACCACCTGCCCACGGGCCAGGGCGGGGAGATTGGTGCAGACGACGTCGTAGCGAAGCGGGATGTCGAGCCCCAGCTTGCCGAGAGCGACGCCGATCCGGTGCGGAATCATCGGCTCGTTCTGGCGCGCGAAGTGGTGGGTGGCGCGGGTCTCCGGATCGCTGGCGCCGAAGGCCGCCAACGGGGCCAGGAGGTCGTCGAGCGCGCGCCGGCCGCGCCGCCAGGAGAACGCGTTGGTGTCACCGCAGCCGACCAACCGCCGCTCGAGACCGCGCTCGGCGAGCGCGTCGACGAGCGCTGCGACCTGCGCGGCGCGCTGGCGATGGCCGCCGGCCGTGTCGAGGTGGAACGAGAGGGCGGTGAACGACGGCCCGCCGTGCGCGGAGAGCTCGGCCCACAGCGCGTGCTTCTGCTTCGCCTTCCCGCCCACGATGTAGCGTCGCTCGAACCAGGAGAGCGACGCGAGGCGCGGCAGCGGGATGATCCCGCTGCGGGCGATCGAGAGCGTGCGGGCATCGACGACGAGCGCGAGCCCCAGGCAGCCGTCGTCACGAACGACGCGATAGCTGTCGCCCAGCGCCTGCGCGACGCGCACGCTGGGGCGCTCGTCAGGGCCGCCACCGATGTAGCGATCCTCCTGCAGGCAGAGAAGGTCGAGCCCCTCCCCGTCGCGGAGCTCGAGGTACTGGGCGACGAGCGCGTCCAGCCGGCGCCCGTGCATGAGATTGTGTGTCGCGACGACGATCGAAGGCAGCAGAGGCAAGGCGGGCAAGACACCCGCGAATGTCTCATGCCGCGAGGCCGCCGAGATCGATGACCAGCACGCCACCGTCGACATGCACGGGCGCCGCCGACAGCGGCCGCGTGGCCGGCCCCTGGAACAGCTGCCCGTCGGCGCCGAAGCGGGAGCCATGGCAAGGGCATTGCCACTCGACGGCGGTGGCGTTCCAGCCGACGACGCAGCCCTTGTGCGGGCAGTGCGCCGTGACCGCCCGCCAGTTGCCGCCGGGAATGGGAGCGAGCAACAAGAGATCGGGATAGCCGCCCCCCGGCTTCACCTCGCGCACCTCACCGGCAGCGACGCCCGCCAGCGTCGCGAGCGGGATGCGCAGGCGATTCCCCTCCAGCTGCTGGTCGGCCGATGCCACCACCGGATGCTGGGCGCCGCCCCGAATGACGGCGCAGCCAGCCAACGCGGCGCAGGTCACTCCCCCCTGCGCCAGCACCAAGAGCTCGCGACGCGTAACCTCGGCGTTCATGGCGAGGCAAGCTGCGCACGTTTCGCCAACCTGAACAGTGGGCGCGCGTCAGTTTGCCCCCTCCCCTGAGCCAGGGGCCAGCGCAAGAGAAGGGCGAGATGGGATCGCGCTATCACCTTCCGGTAACCACGATGTCCGTGCGCCGGTTCTGGGCTCGACCGCTCTCGGTTTCGTTGGAAGCAATGGGGTTTTCCTGACCCAAGCCAGCCGTGGTCACGCGCGTGGGATCGATTCCCTTGCCGCCGAGTAATCCCTTTACTGTCTCCGATCGGTCACGCGACAGGTCGAGGTTGGCGGCCGCGGTCCCGATGCTGTCGGTGTAGCTCTCCACCCGGATGGTCGTGGTCGGGTAGGCGCGCAAGATGGTGGCCATCTCGTCCACGGTCGCCAGTGAGTCGGGCGTCAGCTGGGTGGAAGCGAACTCGAAGTTCATCGGGGAGAGCGTGAACCGGGCTGGCGTGGCGTCGTTGCCGCCCAGGAAGCTCGCCAGCCGGTAGGCCGCCGACCCCCGCTCCACCGTCATCGACTGACCGTTGGGCAGCGCCAGCGCGATGGTCGCGCGGGAGACCGCCTCCGCCGGAAGATTGTGCAGCATCTGCGTGTGGATCACCGGGCGCCGCATGGCGCGCAGGAGGGGGATCGCGATCAGCATGAGCGCCCCGAGCAGGACCAGGGGCGCCAACCAACCTTTGCGCTCCGGTCCCGCCACGCGCCGAATGGCCGGAGAGCCGAGCTCACGCGCACGATCGACGACTGGTCTGTCGACAACCGCGGCCGCCCTCCGACCGTCGACCTTGGCGCCGACCCCGGCTTGCCGGCCGCCGTCCGAGCCGGCAGCGAAGAGAGACGCGACCGGTCCAGGCAGCCGCCGCACGAAGTCGCCGCGCTGCTCGCCCAGCATCGTCCGCAGCCCCTCAGGTTCGATCCGCTCCCAGCTGCGCCCGATCGTCAGCAGGGTCGCCCCGGTCGCCCCGCCGAGCAGCTGGTGCGCCGAGTCGGCCTTGATGCCGCTGGCGCGCGCCACGGCGTCGGCGATCTGCGACCCCCGCGCGCCCGTCTCGCCATCGAACAGCGTCGTCCCCTGCGCGCGGCCCGCGGTCGAGCCGAGGATCGAGGCGACGCTGTCGGCCCCCGGGCGGTTGGCGTCGATCCCTCGGATCATGCGGGTGAGGTGGCTCGCTCCAGTCTCCGAGGAGGCCACGTCCGACAGCGCCGTCAGCACCGAGGGGACCGTGGTCGACAGCGCCGACCGCAAGTGGTCGTCATCCTCCCCGAGCTGCAGAGCCGCGCGATGGATGACCTCCGGGGTGATTTCACGATTCACCAGCCCGAGGATATCGGGCGTCGACGTTGATCCGTTCATGGGACCTCGCTTTCTGAGCTCTGGTCCGTGCATCCATCGGGCCGCCCGAGCGCGACCGGGAGCAGCGGTCTACAGGTTGCACCTGATTCGGGTGAACAAGGAGGTGCCCGATGAGATGGACTCGAAACGAGGTACGCGCGGGAATGGCCGTCACCAGCACCAAGGGTGAACGGCTCGGCAACGTCGTACGCGTCGGCTCGGACACTTTCGTGGTCGAAAAGGGGGTGTTCTTCCCCAAGGACTACGAGCTTCGCTACGATCACATCACCTCGCTCGACGGTGAACAGATTGGGTACTCGCTCTCCGACACCGACTCGCGGTTCGGCAGCCTGGCGGAGACGGCTCGAGCTGGCACGGCCGCCACGGCTGCGGCGACAGCGGCGCGCGCGGCCGCAACGGTGCCCCCTGCCCCGACGCGGACAACCGCGGCCGCGGCGATCGGGACGGGCCGGAAGGAGGACGTCCGGATCCCGCTCATGGAAGAGGAGATCGGAATCGAGAAGGTCTCGCGCGAGACCGGGCACGTCCGGATCCACAAGACCGTCAAGACCGAGGAGAAGCACTTCAGCGTTCCCGTCTCACGTGAGGACGTCGTCATCGAGCGCGTGAGCGCTTCCGAAGAGGACGCCCGGCTCTCACCGGAGCTGGCGTTCAGGGAACAGACGCTGGACCTGCCGCTGCACGAGGAGGACGTGCTGGTCACGCAAACGAACCCGCGTACGCGAGCAGATCGTCGTCCACCCCGTCATCCAGGCGGCGGAGAAGGAGGCGTCCGCCAGCCTCCGACACGAAGAGGTGGAGATCGACGACACGCGCGGTCGCACGCTGCGCAACAGCGACGGCGACGTGACCCGTCCGGGGTTCGGCGCCCCGGGCAGCAACAGCCGCTGACGGAATCAGCGCACAGAGGAACAGCGACCCGTCCCCGGCACTTCGACGCCGGGCGACGGGCGTTCGTGATCTTTGCCTGCGTTACTGGCAAACGGCGACGGGCTCTAGTCGTTGCGGCCCAGCGCCTTCAGGAGCTGGGCGCGCGCCGTGTAGAGCTGGTACTGCGCGGAGACCTTCTGCGCGGCGGCGGTCGTGAGCGCCACCTGCGCGTCGCCGAGCTCGATGATGCTGCCGACGCCGGTCGCGTAGCGCCCCTCGGCGAGACGCAGGCGATCGCGCGTGTTGGCCAACGCGTCGTTCGCGGCGGCGATCGCCCCCTTGGCGGAGCGGATGCCGAGCCGCGCCTGCTCGACGTCCAGCCGCACCTGCTGCCGCTCGGTCTCGAGCTGCGCCTGGGCCTGCACCACCTGCCCCTGGGCCTGATGGATCTGCGCGTCGATGGCCCCGCCCTGCAGGAGCGGCACGCTCAAGGTGACGATGCCGCTGAAATTCCAGTTCGTGCGATCGAGGTATGGACCGCTGTCGTTGGCGCTGCCGGCGACGCCCAGATTGGGCCAGTACATGTCGCGCGCCGAGCGCAGCCCCAGCTCCTGGCTCTGCAGGTTGAGGCGTAGATTCGCCATCTCCGGACGGCTCTGCTTCGCGAAGTCGATCAGCGCCTCCACCTGCGCGTCCTCACCCTCGACCGGCGGCAGCTCCTCGTCCGAGAGATCGTAGTCGACGGAGCGCTCGACCCCCATCGCCATGTTGAGCATCGCCTTGGCGACGTCGTAGCTGTTCTCGGCGTTGATCAGCTGCAGCTGGGCCGTCGCGCGATCGGCCTTGGCCTGCGACAGATCGATCTCCGGATGCGTCCCGACCTCGACGAACCCTGCAACCTGAGCGAGGTGCTTCTCCTGATTGGCCAGCGTGTCGCGCGCGACGCCGACCAGATCTTTGGCGGCGCGCGCGGTGAAGAAAGCCGACCGCGCGTTGTAGGCGACCTGAGCCTCCGTCGTGTGCGTGCTCTCGTCGGCGGCGTCGGCGGCCACCCGCGCCGCCTTCCAGCGGTTGATCGTCTCGCCGAAGTCGTAGACGAGCTGGCTGGCGTTGAGTCCCGCGAACCACTGCGGAAAGGTCGTCAGCGACGACGTCACCGCCGGCACCGTGCCCAGCGTCGTCCCGCCTGGCTGCGGAACGAAGTTGCTGGTGCCGCGCTTGTACGAGACCGTTCCGCTCAGCTGCGGCAACAGCGCGCCGCGCGCCTGATCGGCGAGGCCGTGCGCATTCGTGGCGTTGCCGCGCGCGAGGTCGAGCGCCGGCTGGTGCGCGCGCGCAGCCCGCAGCGCCTCGGCCAGCGTGACCACGGGGGCGTTGGCGACCGTGTCGGGAGCAGCCCCGTCCGCATCGGCGGCGCGCGCCGCGCCGCCCGAGGCGAGGAGACCGCCGGCGGCAAAGAAGGTCAGTGCGAGAGCAGCGGCGGATCGTCATCATGGTCTTCACTCGTAGCGAAGGGCGTCGATCGGATCGAGCTGCGAGGCCTTGCGCGCCGGATAGAGCCCGAAGACCACGCCGACGAGGCCGCTGAAGCAGACGGAGATGACCACGATGTCCGGGCGCACCAGCGTCGGCCAGCCGAACTTGGCCGCCAGCCGTCCGGCGGCGAACACGCCCAGCGCCACGCCGATCATCCCGCCGGCGACCGCCAGCGTGAGCGCCTCGACCAGGAACTGCAGCAGGATGTTGAGCGGCGTGGCGCCGACCGCCATGCGCACGCCGATCTCGCGCGTCCGCTCGGTCACGCTGACCAGCATGATGTTCATGATCCCGATGCCGCCGACCAGCAGCGACACGCCGGCGATGCTGGCGAGCAGCGTGGTCAGCGTGCGCGTCCCCTCCGCCTGCGCGTTGGCCATCTCGGTGAGGTTGCGGATCGAGAAGTCGTCGTCGGCGCCGTTGTCGAGGTGGTGGCGATCGCGCAGGAGGTTCGTCACCTGCGTCTCCGCGCGGGCCGTGGCGTCGGTCGAGGTGGCGCCGACGAAGATCGTCCCGGAGATGAACTTCTGCAGGCCGCCCTGGATCTTGGTCTGGAAGGTCGTCTGGGGGACGAAGGCGCCGTCGTCGTAGTCCTGGCCCGTCGGCGACTGCCCCTTCTTCTCCATCACGCCGACGACCTGGAACGGGATGTTCTTGATGCGCACCGTCTGGCCGATCGGATCGACCGCCGCCGTAGAGCTTGTCGACGACGGTCTGCGCCCAGCACCACGACCTTCGCCGCCGACTCGACGTCGGCAGTCGAGCAGCGCCCGCCCGCGCGCGACCTTCCAGCTGCGGATCGAGAAGTAGTCGGGCGAGGTGCCGTTGACCGACGTCGCCCAGTTCTGATCGTCGCTCATGAGCTGCGCGCTGCGAGCGCAGCTGGGCGGCCGCGTAGCGCACCGCCGGCACCTCGCGCCGGATGGCGCGCGAGGTCGTCCCAGGTGAGCGTCGGCAGCGAGCCGAAGCCGCCGCGCGCGCCGCCCGACTGCGTGCTGCCGGGCAGGACGATGAGCAGGTTCGAGCCCATCGAGGCGAACGACGCCTCGACCTGCGCCTTGGCGCCTTCGCCGATGGCGACCATGGCGATCACCGCGCCGACGCCGATGATGATGCCGAGCGCGGTCAGGAACGAGCGCATCTTGTTGCGCAAGAGCGCGCGCAGCGCGACGCGGAAGGTCTCGAGCGGGATCACGACGCCACCTCGTGCGGGTCCTCTTCGCGCGCGGCCGCCAGATCCGCCGCCGCTTGCCGCGGCTTCTGCCGCGTGTCGGTGCGGACGCGGCCGTCGCGCATCACCACCACCCGCGACGCGTAGGCGGCGACGTCCGGCTCGTGGGTGACGAGCACGACGGTGATCCCGGCGGCGGCCAGCTCCTGGAACAGCGCCATGATCTCGACGCTGGTGCGCGGAGTCGAGGTTGCCCGTCGGCTCGTCGGCCAGGATGAGGCGTGGGCCGGGTGACGAGCGCCCGCGCGATCGCGACGCGCTGCTGCTGGCCGCCCGACAGCTCGTTGGAGCGGTGGTGGATCCGCGCCGCCAGGCCGACCCGGCCGAGCGCCTCCAGCGCCCGCTGGTGCCGCTCGCGCGCGGGGACGCCGCCGTAGAGCAGCGGCAGCTCGACGTTCTCGAGCGCGCTCGTGCGCGACAGCAGGTTGAAGCTCTGGAAGACGAAGCCGAGCGTCTTGTTGCGGACGCCCGCCAGCGCCCGCCGATCGAGGCGCGACACTTCGTCGCCCGTCGAGCCGGTAGGCGCCGCTCGTCGGCCGGTCGAGGCAGCCGATGATGTTCATGAGCGTCGACTTGCCCGAGCCCGACGAGCCCATGACCGCGACGAAGTCGCCGCTCCTCGACGGCGAGCGAGACCTCGCGCAGCGCGTGCACCTCGACGTCGCCCATCTGGTAGACCTTCGAGACCTTATCGAGCTCGATGAGGGCCATCGTCAGAACAGCCGCCGCATCCCTCCGGGGCCCGCCGGCGCGGCGGCCGCAGGCTGGCCGTCGGTGGCCGCGGCGTCGACGATGAGCGCGTCGCCCTCGTGCAGATCGCCCTCGATGAGCTCGGTGAGGTTGCCGTCGGAGAGGCCGACACGCACGCGCGACCGTCTGCGGCTTGCCGTCGCGCAACACCCAGACGGTCGCCGATCCGTGGGGGCGTCGCCGCGTCCGCCCGGGCGTCCCCGACCGCCGCCGGTGCCGGGCCCACCCGGCCGCGCGCCAGCTGCTCCGCCAGCGTGGGACCAGCGCCGGCGCCCCGGCCGGGCTGGCGCCCGCCTCGCGGGTGATCGGCCGCGTCGCGCACGGTCGCCGGAACGGGAATCCCCAGCGCCGTGAAGATCTCCGGCGTCGGCCGGAAGCGCATCGCCGCGTTCGGCACCCGCAACACGTCGTCCTTCTCCGCCGCGATGAAGGTGACGTTGGCGGTCATCCCCGGACGCGAGCTTCAGGTCGGGGTTGGCGACGTCGATGACCGCGTCGTAGGTGACCACGTTCTGCAGCGTCGTCGGCGCGTTGCGAATCTGGCGGACCTTGCCGCGAAAATGCTCCCCGGTGAAAGCGTCGACCGTGAAGGTCGCCGGCATTCCCGTCGACGAGCTTGCCGACGTCGGCCTCGGCGACCGAGGTGTCGACCTGCATCTCGCGCAGGTCCTGGGCGATCACGAACAGCGTCGGCGCCGAGAGCGACGCCGCCACCGTCTGCCCGACGTCGACGCTGCGCGAGATGACCGTCCCGTCGGTGGGCGAGACGATCGCGCGTCATGTCCAGGTTGACCTTCGCCTGGTAGAGCGCCGCCTTGGCCTGCGCCAGCGATCCCCGCGCCGCCGCCGTCTGCCCCTTCATCACCTCCTGGTTCGCCTGCGAGGTGTCGTAGTCGGCCTGCGCGATGAGCTTCCGCTCGAGCAGGCTCTTCGACCGTTCGAACTGCCGTCCGGCGTCGCGCTCCTGCGCCTCGGCCTTGACCAGGTTCCCTTCGGCCGCCTGCGTAGTTGGCCTGCGCCTGCTCGAGCGACGCCTCGAACAGCTGCGGATCGATCTTGGCGATCAGCTGCCCCTTCTTCACCGGCGAGTTCCAGTCGACGAAGAGCTTCTGCACCGTCCCCGAGACCTGCGTGCCGACCTGGACCGTCACCAGCGCCGACAGCGTCCCGGTCGCGGTCACCCGCGCGACGATCCGTCCGCGGTCGACCGCCGCGGTGTCGAACTCGACCGGCGGCTTCTTGTGCGCCGCGCGCCAGCGCGCGACGCCGAGGCCGGCCGTCAAAAGCACAACCAGCGCCGCGAGGGACGTCGCGAGCAGGCGACGCGTGTTCGTCATCGAAGAAAGGAACCCCACCGGGCCCAAAGATTAGATCGTTTCGTCATTCTTGCGGCCGCGTCTCGCCCCCCGACGCGGAACTACGAACGCGAGATCGAGTATGTCACCTCTGAAGACGATTCCCGATCGATGTTATTTCGACGCGCTCACCTGATCTCGATCAGGCAATTGGCGCTGCAGCCGTCGCCCGAAACGGTGTTGCCGTCGTCGCACGCCTCGCCCCAGAGCCCATCGACGCGACCGTCCCCGCAACGCGGCACTGTCTTGCAGCCCGGCCCGCAGCCCGCCTGGTTGTAGGTCGAGAGGTTGCGTCCATCGTCGCACTGCTCGATCCCCGGCTCGACCGCCCCGTCGCCGCAGGAGGGGCCGAGCCCGTCGCACCCGGGCTTGCAGCCGCCGTAACGGCCATCGTTGACGCCGTCGTCGCAGACTTCATTGCCGTTGACGATGCCGTCGCCGCAGCGAGGCTTGCAGGCGGTCGTCTTTCGGACGAACGCGCCGAGCGTCAGCTTGTACGACGAGCCGCAAACTCGTCGCTCCGCCTGAAACACGGCGATCTCGTAGATCTGGCCCGCCGTAAGCCCGAACTTCGCCGCCGCCGTGGCGTCGAGCGTGACGGAGCCGGACGCCGCGCTGTGGATGCCGCCGAGATCGACCGCCAGCTGTCCGTTGACGAAGACCCAGACGTCGTCGTCCCCGATGAACTGCAGAACCTCGCCGCCGCTGTACGCGAACCAGTAGCGAACCTCGCTGGTGAAGCTGTAGTTGTGCGGCAATTGATCCTTGTCGCAGTCGCCGAGATACGGGATCTCCGGACCGTTCGGCGGCTCCGCCCACCCCAGATCGTCGAGCGGAAAGTAGGGGGGCGTGGTCCAGCTCGCCGGAGGCGTGTTGCTCCAGATCTCGGAGTGGTCGTAGACGAACGTGCCGTTCGCCTGCTGGACCAACGTCAGCGTGCCGTGGACCAGCTTGCCGTACGTGGAGTCGTGGTACCACTCGTCGAAGTTGGCGCTGGTGGTGAGGCTCGCGTTCGCTGGCGGTGGGGTCACCATCTGCGGCTTCCGGTCGCTGGCGAGCGTCGGCTGGACCATCCCCGGCACGACGCCGGAGACCTGCGCCCCGAAGTCGGGATGCCCGTTCGGGTGATCCTGGCTCAAGAAATCGCGAAAGACAGCCGGCACCACCAGGTTGCCGTCCGCGGCGTCCCCCACGTCGACGCAATCCCAGCCGGCCTCGAGCTTGCAGTCCGCCGAGCAGCCGTCGCCGGAGCGGACGTTGCCGTCGTCGCACTCCTCGCTGGGCAGCTTGAGGCCGTCCCCGCAGGGGGACGTGCAGCCGCTCGTGCCGACACACGTCGGCTCGGACTTGCAGTCGGCGCCGCAGCCGTCCCCACCGTAGGTGTTGCCGTCATCGCAGGATTCACCGCCTTCCTTGACGCCGTCGCCGCAGGTCGTTTGATGACAGGCCTGGCCGGGCGTCGGGCAGGCGAAGCCTGCTTCGAGTCGACAAGTATCGCTGCAACCGTCGCCGGCAACGGCGTTACCGTCGTCGCACTGCTCGGCGCCGAGCATCATTCCGTCGCCGCAGCGCGGGAGACACCGCGCGCCCGCCTGAGGGCAGACCCAGCCGGCCTCGAGCTGACAGCTCCCGTCACAGCCGTCGCCGGGCGTCGTGTTGCGATCGTCGCAGGTCTCGGCCCCCCCGACGACACCGTCACCACAGGCCACGGTGTACGTGCAGGGACTGCCAGGCGTGGGGCAGATCCAGTCGGTCTCGGTATGGCAGTCGGGCGAGCATCCGTCACCCCCCACCTGGTTGCCGTCGTCGCAGGTCTCCGCCGAAGAGTCGAGCAGGCCGTTTCCGCACGACGTGACGAGGCACGCTCCGGGCGCGCCATCGCAGGTCGCATCCGGCGCCCGGCCCGCGTCGACGCGATTGTGGCCGCCGGAGCCACCCAGCGGCGCGCCTCCCGTACCCACCGAGCCGCCGCGCCCGCCGGAGCCCGAGCTCGGCTTCGCACCGACCCCGGCACACCCGCCCAACGCGAGGAACACGCACGCCCAAGGAACGATGGAGACGATGGATCGGGAGGCTGCCATGTGAATCCTTCCGCTAGCGGTCGTCGTCACCGGTGCAGGCCGAACCCCTGACGTACTGCGTGACCTTGGGGTCCGCGGCCAGTGTGGCCTGGAATAACCTCCGAGAACACACGTACGAGTTCTCATTTGTGGTGGCAGGCCGTTTTTTGGGAGGACCTCAAAACATCAGGCGGGACTGGAGAAACGACTCGGTACCTCCGGGAACGGGGCTGGCGCAGCCGGAGGAGGGGTTGCGCATTGCCGGCCGGCCCCAGATCATCGAAGCGCGTGACCCCGGGTTCGACGCGGCCGTCATTTCTATTCGCTCCGGGCGCCGGAGCGCCAGCCTCCTCCGACTGGATGCGCGCCTGGCGCGAGCGTCTGTCGTCGATCGGCCATGTCGAAGTCCGGACGTTCGACTACCCGTACATGCGTGCCGCCAAGCGGCGCGCGCCGGATCGCCTCCCGGTATTGATCGAGGCGCATCGGGCCGAGTTGGCCGAGCTCCGCGCGACGGACGCCGGCCCCATCTTCCTGATCGGTAAGTCGATGGGCGGCCGGATCGGCTGCCACGTCGCGCTCGAGGAATCCGTGGCTGGTCTCATCTGCCTCGGCTACCCCCTCAAGTCGGGGGCCACGGGTGCGCTCCGAGATCAGGTGTTGCTGGCGCTCGAGACGCCCGTTCTGTTCGTGCAGGGGACGCGCGATCCCCTATGTCCGCTCGATCTCCTCGCGGAGGTGCGCCCGCGCATGAAGGCTCCGAACACGCTGTTGATCGTCGACGGAGGCGATCATTCGCTGGCGATCTCGGCGACGGAGCGCAAGGCGCGCGGCGAAACCCAGGCCGACTCAGATGCCCGCGTGCTGGAGGCGATCCGCAGCTTCTGCGCTACGGCCAGAGCGCCCTGAGCGCGCCGAGGTCGAAGTGGCTGGCCCACTCCTTCGCCGCGCGCGCCATGATCACCGCCTGATCGCGGCGCCTGATCGACGGGCGGTGCGCGAAGACGTCGTAGTCGGCCGCCTCGATCTTGTCGAGGATGGTCGTGCCGACCAGCCAGATGAGCGTCAGCTCCATCCGCAGGTCCTTGCCCAGCTTCTCGAGCAGCGGGCGGCCGCGCTCGTAGAGCCCGCGCGTGCGCGTCACCTGGAAGCGCAGCAGATCGCGCAGCGCCGGCGTCATCTTGAGCGCCTTGAGCTCGGCCTCGGTGACGCCGAAGTGGTGCAGGTCCTCGGCGGGAATGTAGATGTGGTCGCGCGCGGCGTCGGCGGCGACGTCCTGCCAGAAGTTCGTCAGCTGCAGCGCCGTCGACATCTCGTCGGCGTAACGGACCAGCGCCGGATCGCGGTAGCCGAAGAGCGCCAGCAGCAGGCGCCCGACCGGATCGGCGGAGCGGACGGTGTAGCCGCGCAGCGACTGGAAGGTGGCGTAGCGGCGCACCTCCATGTCCATCCGGAACGCCGTCAGCATGTCGTCGAGCGGCGGGATCGGACAGATCGCGCTTCTCGATCGTGTCGGCGAGCGCGATGAACACCGGGTGGTCGGCCTCGCCGTGCGAGCAGCGGTGCAGCGCCTCCTCCCAGCGATCGAGCGCCTCGGTCCGCCGCCCCTCGTACTCGGGCTCGTCGGCGAAGTCGTCGGCGCTGCGCGCGAAGGCGTAGAGCGCGGTCAGGTGCGGGCGCAGCTCCGTCGGCACGAAGCGCGACGCCACCGGGTAGCTCTCGGTGTGCGCGCGGACGAACTCCTCGCAGTAGGCGTACGAGCGCTCGACGGTCCAGGGGCCGGGCGGCGGATCGAGCCAGCGGATCGGCGGCTTCGTCACCGGCGCCAGTGGCGGCGCCCCGCCTGGCGGTCTCCGCTTGTGCCTCACGCCCGCCCCGCAGGATCTGTCGGATCATGTTCTGATCTCCTAACACGCGGTGGCCGGAAGGGCTGGTGGCCCGGCGATGCAGCGCCATGTGCCCGCGCTGGATCCCTTCGGTGGCGAGCGCGCGCAGCGCGGCCAGGTTCGAGGCGAGGCCCGCGCAGGCGACGATCATGCCCAGCGTCGAGGCGTCCGCGCGCGCCGAGCAGCTTCTGCGCCAGGCGCGCGCCGGCGTGCGCCTGCAGCGTGCCGCCCACGGTGCCGAGCGCCATCGGCATCTCCAGCGCCCCGACGAGATCGCCCTCTTCGGCGCGCCAGGTGGCGAGCGGCCGGTAGCGGCCGCTCGCGGCCGCGAAGGCGTGCGCCCCCGCCTCGACGCCGCGCCAGTCGTTGCCGGTGGCGATCACCACGGCGTCGACGCCGTTCATGATCCCCTTGTTGTGGGTGGCGGCGCGGTAGGGATCGTCCTCGGCGAAGAGCGAGGCGGCGACGATGCCGTCGCGCACGGCGGCGCCGTCGAGCTCGGCCGTCGCCGAGCGCGCGCTGCCGGGACGCGCGCCTTCACCCGCACGCAGCGGCGATCGCAGAGGTTGGTGAGGATGCGCAGCCCGGAGCGCCCGCCGGCCAGCTCGGCCACCCGCGCGGCCAGCGCCTCGGCGACGGTGTTCACCATGTTGGCGCCCATGGCGTTGCGGCAGTCGACGTGGACGTGGACCACCACGCGGCGCGGATGCGGCGCGCACCTCGATCTCGCGCGCGCCGCCGCCGCGATCGACCAGCCGCGGCAGCGTGGCGTGCGCCAGGTCGATCAGCTCGTCGGCCGCCGCCTCGAGGCGCGCCACCGAGGCCTCCGGATCGGCGATGTCGACGATCTCGATCTGCGCGGTCATGACCGGATCGTCCGCCTCGGCGACGAAGCCGCCCCCCTCGCGCACCATGCGGGCCGCGTTCGAGGCGGCGGCGATCACCGACGGCTCTTCGACCGCCATCGGCACCAGCACGTCGCGCCCGTTGACGCGGAAGTTGAGCCCCAGCCCCAGCGGCAGCGCGTAGACGCCGACGACGTTCTCGACGATCCGGTCGGCGGCCGCGGTGTCGAGGCCGCCGCTGTCCAGCGTCTCCAGGTCCTGCTCCGACAGATCGGCGCGGTGGCGCAGCAGCTCGCGCCGCTCCTCGACCGAGAGCTTGTAGAAGCCCGGAAGGCGGGAACCGGTTCTCAGACCATTGCCCGAACCGTTGTCCGAACCCGTACCGGAACCATTGGTCGATCCGTTGTTCTGCATTGGGTCTTTCTGGTCGTTCCAGTCTTTCTAAGTTTTCCGATGTTTCTAATTTTGGCGCCCGAGGCCGCGCGCGCCGGTGATGATACTCAGAATCCGCAGACTGAGCGGCGCCGCCCGGGTCCGGAAGGCCGCCGCCGAGTCTGGATCGGCAAAGAACGCGATGCCGACGTCGCCGCCGCCCGCGCCCGAGGGCTTGGCCGCGCCGCCCAGCTCGCGCGGCCAGCGCGGCCGCAGCGCGCAGCGGCGGCGTCACGATCGGGAGATCGGCGTCGCGGCCGAGCGCCCGGAGCGCTTCGTGGGCCTCGCCGACCGCCTGCAGCAGCCGCCGGGCGTCGCCCGCTTCGTAGCCAGCGATGAAATGCGTCGGCGGCGTCGGCGGATCTCGCGCAAGCGGCGCGCGTGCGCCCCGGGATCGCGCGCGGCCAGCCGCTCGACGGCGGCGACATGACCGACGGTGGCGCTTGGGGTGCCGCGTCGACACGACCACCGGTATGAGCTGGGCCGGTGGAACCAGCGGGCGCATGCTCGGGGCGCCGACCTCCGGCCGGGTGTAGGCGAGGACGCCGCCATAGATCGCGGCGGCCACGTCGGCGCCCGAGCCGCGCCCGCCCTGCGCGGCGCGGTGGGCGCGCTCGGCCAGCAGGAAGGTGAGCGATCGCTCCGCCTCGACGTCGAGTCCGGCCGCCTCCAGCAACGCGCCCACCGCCGCCGCGGCCACGGCCGCGCTCGAGCCAAGCCCCAGCTTCGTCCCGCCGTCGGACAGCGACGCGCTGTCGATCTCGGGAGCTCCGTCCGGCAGCGACGCGCCCGTCGTCGCGCAATGCGGCCCGCACGGCGGCGATCGCTTCGGCGACCAGCGGCGTCGACGGCGCGGCGTCCGGAACGAAGCGCGCGACGGCGCGGCGATTCGACCGCCGCCACGACCGCCGTCCCGCCGTGCGAGCACGGCGTACTCGCCGGCGAAGAACAGCTTGCCCGGGGCCGTGATCGTGGGGCTCGATGGACTCTGCCGGGCAGAGCCCGGCTCCCTCCGCGCGCTCACGCGGCCTCCTCGAGGTGCGCGCCCGGCCCCGGCGCGGCGATCAGCGTCCGCAGCACGCCCGGCGTCTCCGCCAGCGCCGCCGCGATCGCGCTCGGCCTCGCGCGCGTCGCACAGCACCTTGACGTGCGGGCCGGCGTCGATGGTGAAGAAGGCGGACGCCCCCTCGGCGCGCAGCGCGCGGACGCGCGCCATCGCCGCGATGGTCGCGGGGTTCCAGTAGAGGATCGGCGGATCGGCGGCCATGGCGCTGGCGTGCATGCGCATCGCGCTCCGCTCGGCGACGTCGCCCAGCGCCGTCAGGTCGCGCGCCGGCGATCGCGGCGCGCGCGGCGGCCAGATCACCGTCGACGCCGCGCACCCAGGCCTCGTAGTAGGGCGAGGTCTCGGCGGTGCGGCGCATGGCGGCCGTCGACCCGAGCGCCTTCTCCCCCGCCGCGGTGATCGCCACGACGAGCCGGACATCTCCAGCCGGCGCCGGCATCCAGCGGACGCGCCGCCGCGTCGCTGCCGTCGGCGCGCGTCGCCGCGCGCCATCTCGACGAAGCCGCCGAAGATCGAGCGCGCCGCCGAGCCCGAGCCGAGCCGCGCCAGCACCGACAGCTCGGTCGGCGCCAGCGCGAGCCCCGCGGCGCCGCGTCGCCGCCAGGGCCAGCGCGGCGAAGCCCGACGCCGACGACGCCAGGCCCGAAGCCGTCGGCACGCTGTTGTCGGTCACGACCGTCGCGCGCGCGGCGATTCCCGCGCGCGCGCGCACGCGATCGAGAAACGTCGTCACGCGCGCGGCGACCTTTTCGGAGGCCGGCGCGCCGTCGAGCGTGACCCGATCATGCGCGCCGTCGCCGCCGTCGAAGGCGACGCGCGTGCGCGTGCCGAGGCGATCGAGCGTCAGCGACAGGCTGCCGGTGGCCGGCAGGTTGAGCGCCTCGTCGCGCTTGCCCCAGTATTTGACGAGCGCGATGTTGGTGCCGGCGACGGCGGTGGCGGAGGTCATCGGGGAGCTCCGCCGCCCGCTGCCGCGGGACGGCCGGCGGGAGTCGCGACGATGTCGGCCAGAAATCCCTCGTAGCCGGCCGCGCGCCAGCGGGCGAGCACGTCGCGCGCGTGCCCCGGCGCGAGCGCGATCACCGCGCCGCCGCCCCCCGCGCCCGTCAGCTTGGCGCCCACCGCGCCGGCCGCGCGCGCGCCGTGCACCAGCGTCTCGAGCTCGGGCGACGACAGCCGCAGCGCCGCCAGCAGGCCGTGCGCGGCGTCCATGATCCGCCCGAGGCCATCGACGTCGCCCTTCGCCAGCGCCGCGCCGGCGTCGTCGGCCAGCCGCCCCAGCAGCGCCAGCACCTCGCCCGCCACCGGCAGCCGCTCGCGCAGCCGGCCCACGGCCGCGACCTGCGCGGCGGTGTCGCGCGGGCGCCCGGAGAGGCCGACGCAGATCGTGATTTTTTGCAGCACCGGCACCGGCTGCCAGCCCGCGCCGCGGGTGAACCTGCCGGTGACGCCGCTCTTGGCCGCCGCCGCGTCGATCCCCGACGGGCTGCCGTGGAAGACCTCCTCCGCGGCCATGACCGCGGCGTCGATGGCGTCCGTCGCGTCGGCGCGTCCGACGGCCGCCGCCGCCGCGCGCGCGATCGCCACCGACAGCGCCGCCGAGCTCCCGAGGCCTGCGCGCGACGGGATGCGGGCGTCGGCCACGAAGTCGAGCGCAGGTGCTTCGATCCGCCGGACGATCGCTTCGAGCGCGCGACCCACCGGCGTCCCGTCGCCGGCCGACGCCTCCAAGCTCCAGGCCGGCACGTGCAAGCGGGATTCACCGGGTGTCTGACCGGCGCGCGCCTCGACGGCGATCCCGGTCGAGATCCCCGCCGCCAGCGCCGCGTGGCCATGCACGACCGCGTGCTCACCGACCAGGATCACCTTGCCGTGACCGAAGCCGCGGCCAAGCGGCGGCTCTGCCCCGGCGTCGATTGCCGCGCCGGCCGCGCGGTCCGTCTCACCCGCCATCGACAGGCCTCTGCGCCAACCAGGCGGCGAGCTCGCCCGTGATCACACGCGGCGCCGAGGCGAGCTCGCTCGCCTTCGCCACGCCCGTGAGCAGCACCGCCGCGCGCAGCCCCTCGATCACCTGCTGCAGATACGCCTCGCCGCCGGCGCGGCCCCCCTCCTGAACCGCGCGCAGCGCCGGCTGCGCCAAACCGCCGACGCGCGCGCCGAGCGCCAGCGCCCGCGCCAGGTCGAGCCCGTTTCGAATTCCCCCCGAGGCCACGATGTCGACGCCCGCCGCCGGCAGCCCCTCGTCCTTGAGCCAGGCGACCGCCGCCGCCGTCGGAATTCCCCAGTCCCACAGCTCCTGCCCGCGCGCCTTCTCCGCGCCCACCGCGCGATGAGACTCGACGGCGGTCCACGATGTCCCGCCGCCGCCCGACACATCGATGGCGCGCACGCCGGCCGCCACGAGGCGTCGCGCCACGGCGGGCGAGATCCCGCAGCCGGTCTCCTTCACCATCACCGGCCGCCCCAGCTCGGCGACGACACGCGCGATGGCGTCGAGCGCGCCGCGGAAGTCGCGATCGCCCCCTGGCTGCGCCATCTCCTGCGCCGGGTTCAGATGAATGCAGAGCGCGTCGGCCTCCACGCGCGCGACGACTTCGCGCACCGCCGCGGTCGGCAACGCCGCCAGCTGCACGGCCCCGAAGTTGGCGAACAGATAGACGTCGGGCGCCGCGCGGCGCACCTCGTAGGTCGACGCCAGCTCCGGATGCAGCAGCATCGCGCGCTGGCTGCCGAGGCCGAACGGGATCCCCAGCGCGGCGGCTGCGGCGGCCAGCGCCCGGTTGATCTCGCCGGCCTCCGGCGTCCCGCCGGTCATCCCGGTCACCATCAACGGCGCCCGGATCGCCCGTCCCAGCAACGTCGTTCCGAGATCGATGTCGGCCGTCGCCCGCTCCGGCAGCGCGCAGTGCAGGAGCCGCACGTCCTCGAACAGCGTCGGCCGGTGGAAATCCGCCGCCCCCGACGCCGCGATGGTCAGATGCTCGGCCTTGCGCTGACTGATACCGCCGTCCGCCATGCCTGCCCGGTATAGAGCGCCACCGGTGGGGCCGGCAAGGGCTCGTTAACCTATTTCAAAACATTTTGAACGCAGCGCGCGAAGGACCGGGAACCTCGAGGCCGAGTCGCTGTCCTATCCCCATGCCAATCACGCCGTCGAGGTTCGCGTTGTGGGGTCGAATGACGTTGCCTTTGCTGGTGGCCGCCGCCCTCTTCGGGCCGTCGATCGCGGCTTTCGCGACGTCGCGGCCCGCAGTCGCAGTGGCGATGAAGCCGCCGATCGCTGTGATTCAGGTGCATCCGTTCCTCAACCTCGCGGACGGCTCCTGCTTCCCCGATCCCCCACTTCACATCGGCCCGATTCACCGAACCGAGGTCCTCTTCTACGAAGAGTCGCTGCTCACACGAATGAACGAGGCAGCTGAGCAATGCGCCGGTCTCTCGTCGGGATACCTCGTGCTTTCGGTCTCCGTCGACAAGGCGGCACGGATCACCGAGGTGACGGCGGACGCCGGGACTGATGAGGAGCTCGCGAGCTGTGCGACGATGGCCATGCGGCGCAGCCGGGGGCTCGAAACCCGCGGGCCGGGGACCCTCGAGATCGGCTATTTCATGGGCCGTGACCGTCCGTAACAGCGGGTTACCCGCCGGCGCGGCCACCGGGCGGGATCACAGCTCGCCGTGGAGGCCGATGGACGGCAGGACGATCCGGTAGCTGTTCACGGTGAGCTGCCCGTTCATGTTTTCGCTGAGGCTCAAAGCCTCGCTGCTGAGCGTGGCGTTCAGGAGCTCGGCGTAGACCTCCAGCGCGAACGTCTTGAACACGAAGCGGCGATCGGCGCGCAGATCGATCTGGGAGTAGGCCGGGAGGCGCTCGAACGTCCCCTCGACCAACACCGGGCGGCCGGTGTTGAAGTGAGCGCGCCCGCCGACGGTGTACGGGCCGAGGCGGTATCCGACGACGAGATTGAGGATGTGGCGCTGGTCCCAAGTGGAGGGGCCGATGACGCCACCGCCGAACGCGCGCACGTTCTCGGAGAGCGTGTAGGAGAGCCAGCCGTAGAGCCGTTCGGTCTGCGCGCGCCGGACGAGCACCTCGAGGCCGTACGACAGCGCGTCGCGCCGGACCAGAAAATCCTCGGCCAGGGGGTCGACATTCCTGGTGACCGAAGGATCGCGCAGATCGGTCAGCACGTACCGTTGCGCGTAGCCGGTCACGTTCATCTCGAGGCCGTGGCCGCGCTTGGTGCCGACGCCGAGCGAGCCCTGCCACGAGCTCTGCAGGCCATAGAGCGCCAGGCCGAAGCTCTCGGCGCCAGGCAGCTGCAGCGGCAGGCTGGGTGTCTGCGTGAAGCGTCCGCCCGCCGCGGTGATCCAGCTTCGGTCGCTCACCGCCAGCCGGGCGCTGAGCCGCGGGCCGAGGTCCCCCTTCTCGACGCCACTGACCTCGTACGTGTCGAGCCGCAGCTCGGGGGTCAACACCAGACGCTCCCCGGCGTTGACGGCCAGCGACGCATATCCCGCCAGCAGCCGGGCGTCGCGCGCGCGCGCCAGATCCGAGACCATCGGGCTCTGCAACGCGGTCAACGCGTCGAAGTGCTGGAGTTGGCCGTCGAAGCCAATCTCCAGCGTGGCGTGCGGCAACGGGCGCCGGAAGGCGAGGCGCGGGTACACCCCGACCGAATCGATGGTCACCGGGTACTCCTCTTGGAGGGGCGCTTGCGTGTGGTCGGTGCCGAGCGCGACGCTGGCGGTGACCACGCCGCCGCCGACGGGCGCCTTGGCCCGCAGGCTCACCCGATTGAAACGCAACGCCAGCTGGGTCTGGGAGGCGGTGGCGCTCGTCGAGGAGAGAAAATCGCTGGAGCCGAAGGCCAGCAGCGTCAGATGGAAGGGCCCGACGTTCCGATCGGCGCGCAGCTGATAATCCCAATACTGGAGTTGAACGGCGTTGCTCAACAGCGAGATCGCCTCGCCCGTGTACGAATAGCGGGCGGCGACCTCCACCGAGCCCTGACCGCCCGGCAGCGGCGCCGTCACCAGCCCGCCGGCGTCGAACAGGCGGACGTCGACGCTGGCATGGACCATGTCCGCCGGGGCTTCGCGCGTCTGCGCCGAGACGATCCCGGCAACGTAGCGGCCGTAGCGGGCCGGGTATCCGCCTGGATAGAAGTCGATGCTGTCGAAGAAATACGGGTGGATGACCGAGGGGCCGATCGCCAGGTGAAACAGGGAGGGGACCTGGAGGTCGTCCAGGAAGAACCCGGTGTTGCCAGGGTTGGCTCCGCGCACGACGAAGATCGGCGCCGGCAAGACCACGGAGGTCACGCCGGGCAACGACTCGATGACGCGGAACGGATCGCCGAGCGAGCCTGGCGTCTTGACCAGCTCGGGTCCTTGCACGTTGATGCTCGGCAGGCTGGTCGGCCCGCGGACGGTCGTCTTGAATAGGGGCGCGCCCTGCCGTCGGACCAGCCGGATCACGAGGGGCGACGGGTCGGCGCAGGGATCGTGCTCCGCGAGGAGCGGCTCGAACCCCTGCGCCTGTACCGCGATCCGGCGTGGCCCGCAGGGCGCGACCGCGGCGAACTGGCCGTTGGCGTCGGTCTCCGCTCCGTCGGCCAGATCGATCGTGACCAGCGCATCCGCCACAGGACTGCGCGTCCCCTTCTCCAGCACCTGGCCGTCGAGACGCCCGCGAGGGAGAGGGGCCGGCGCCACGGCGTTCTCCGACGGTACCGGCAGCGCGGGAACGCTCGAATCGTTCGGTGGCGACGCCGCCACGTGCGCGTCTGCCCTATCGGCGGCGCCTCCGTCGTCGGATGGGGCGCCCCCGTCGGGCATGGTGGCCGCATCGAGCGGGAGGGTCAGGCCGGCGGCGAGGAGCAGGACCAGGCCGCTCATGGCAGCGCGGCGACCCAGACCCCGTCGTAAGGAGAGTCGAGCGCGTCGCGCACCAGGAAGGCCACCTCCGCGCCGGAGGCCAGCGCATCCACCGTCGGATTGGAAGGGTCGAACGGGTGCTGCAGGATGGCGCTGGTGACGTTCTGGCCGATCAGCGTCGTGGCGCCGGTGGCGTAGTCGATCAACGTGAGATCCCCGGTGCCGGCCGAAACTTCATTGAGCAACGCCAGCGCTCGGGTGAGGCCGATGGTCAGGACATTCGCGCCCGTCGCCAGCTCGAGCTCCTGACCGCTGTTCGGATCGAGCAGATAGATGTCGTTGCCATAAGCGCCGACGGACGCCTCGATCAGCAGGCGACCGTCGCCGAGCTGCCAGTAGTCCCCAGGTCCCGTCCCCAGTGGATTCACCGGAAACGTGGGGCCGCCCGGATCGTCCGCCGACCCGACGAGGATTTGGCCACGGTTGCCGTTGTCGGCCAGGAAGGAGAACCAGTGCTGGCCGTCGGACGTGAACGGCGTCCAACTGCCGTCGCTGAGCCGATAATAGTCCGTCGGTTCGTTCGCGACATCGACCTTAGAGAAGCCGGTTCCGGGCTGCCAGATTTGAATGGGGGCCGCGGGGGCACCGCTGCCATCCGGCGAACCGCCGAGATTCTGCGCCGTCCAATACTCGTCGTGTCCCGGCCTCCAGATACCGATGGAAAAGGCCCCGTCGATGACTTGGACGGAGCCCGTCGACCTGTCGAAGACCTCGGTCTCGCCCGAAGGGTCGAAGAGCTGGAGCCAGCGTCCGTCGGGCGACGCCGTTTGAAAGTCGTCGGGTAGCGGTGTCCGGGCCAGCGTCGTGAGATCGAGCAGCGATTGCGAGAAATTTTGGCCGTCATCCAGCGAAAGGACCATGAATGGTCCGTTCGTCGCCGTGACGACCGTGAACCCGCTGACGGGCTCGGCGATCGTTTGGAGCGCCCCGTCCGGAGAGAGCTTCTGCAACGAGGCCATGGTGAAGTCAGCCGGATTGTCGTACGCGAGGCCATAGAGATCCTCGCCCACGAAGGTGAGTCCGCTGACATTGGTCAACGCCGTCTGGCGACCATCCGCCTCATACACGGTGGCGTTGCTGTTGCTCAGGTCGGCGAGGACGAAGCGTCCTCCGGAAGGGGACAGCGTGAACGAGCCGTCAGGCCCGAGATCGTCTGCCGTGTCCGTCGTCAGGTCGATGCGGACGAGGTCGGAGAGGTAGGAGTAGCCGGCGGTGGGTTGGACCTGCGCCACGAGCAGGCGCCCCGTGGCGTCCTCGGGCAGGGTTGAGGTCCGAGGGGGCGGGTAGATGGCGGGGATTGCAAAGTTCGAGAGCAGTAGCTTCGCGCCTCCGGCCGCCGTCGGCGCCGCCGACGGTGGGGCGGAGGGACCCGGATCGGCGATGACGTAGAGATCCATCTTCGTCCCCGGGCTCCCGTTCGTCACCAGAAGCGACAGCGGTACACCCGGCAGATCCGGCGCGAACTCGACGAGCCCCAGCGTCCGGCCCGAGAGCCAGTGCTGTCCGGCCGGCGGGCCACCCGGGTCGAGACAGCCGGCCGAACCCCCGGCCACCAGGCCTGCGACGACCAGCGCCTTTCGGACCCGTGCCTGGCCCCGCATCTGCCCAACGGACATCCCACGTCCGCTCAGAGGCGTCAATTCGCCGATCGCAAATCTGCATTCATGCCCCCATGTCGCCGCAGCGAGAGAATTCGTTCAACCGAAACCTCGTACTTCAAGCGGTTCGGGCTTCGCTCCTCCACCCGGTGGATCGGGGCTAGACTGCCAGGGTGGAGCTGAGCGCCCGCGACCTGGCCCTCCCACTTTTGACCTGCGGGGCGGGCTAGGTGCTCGACATGCCCCCCCGGCTGTCGGCGCGCCGGCTCCCCGAGCTCGACGGAATCCGCGGCCTCGCGATCCTGTCGGTCATCTACTGGCACTACCTGGCCTGCCCGAATGCCCTGGCAGGACCAAGGACCCTTGGAGGGATCCTGCACCGAATCGGGTTGCTCACCTGGAGCGGGGTCGATCTCTTCTTCGTTTTGTCGGGATTCCTGATCGGGGGGATCCTGTTCGACACCCGCGACGAGCCGCTCTATTTTCAGAATTTCTACGTTCGGAGGATTTTTCGAATTCTGCCGCTCTACCTGCTGGTGTGCGGCGCAGGCGCTCTGCTCCTGACGCTGCGTCCGGGCTGGGCGGCGATCGTCGGGAATCCCATGCCGCTCCCCGTCTACGCGGTCTTTCTGCAGAACATCTGGCTCGCGCTCAATTCTTGGGACGTCTATCTCGGCGTCAGCTGGTCGCTCGCCGTCGAAGAGCAGTTTTATCTCTTCTTCCCTCTGGTGATTCGCTTCGCCCGAAAGAGCTGGCTGCCAGCCCTCATCGCCGGCTTGGCGTTGGCGAGCGCCGGCCTGCGAACGGCGCTGTACCTTCACTTCGGCAGGGACTCTGGTCCCGCCGCGCACACCCTGGTCTTCTGCCGGGCGGACGCGCTCATGTTCGGAGCTCTCGGTGCGTGGGCCCTCAGAGAACCACGGGTTCGAACCTGGCTCGAGAACCGACCGTCGATCCTGCGAGGCGCGGCCCTGGTGCTCGGAACGGCCGCTGCGATCATGCTGCTCGAGGGCTGGACCTTGGGGACACGCCCCATGTGCACCTTCGGCTACACCTGCCTGGCGCTCTTCTACCTGTCGCTGATCCTCCTCGGGGTGGTTCACACCTCTGGCTGGTGGGCATCGATCGCGCGGCTCGGGCCGTTGCGCGCCCTGGGCCGCATCGCCTACTGCGTCTATCTGGTGCATGAAACTGCCTTCAATGTCTGCAGCTACTGGCTCCGCGGCAACGCTCACCCGAGAAACCAGCTCGATTGGTCGGTTGTCGCCGCCGCGCTCGTCGTGTCGCTGGGCCTGGCTCAGCTCTCGTGGCGCTACTTCGAGTCCAAGATGATTCGGATCGGCCACCGCCTCTCGAACCAGTTACTGCCCCCGACGCGCCCTCTGCCGGTCGAGCTCGCCTGACCCCCGCGGCGGGCGCGCGCGATTTCTTGCCCTGACCTGAACGGGTGGATAGTATCGGGCCCATGGACCTGTCGCTGACGGCGGTTGCGATCGTCACGATGCTGGGTGGCGGGGCGCTGGCGGGACTGGCCTGGATGCTGGCGAGCGCGCGGGCCCAAACACGGGCGGAACGGGCGCTGCGCGAGGCCGAGACGCGGGCGAGCGCGTCCGCGGCGCGCGCCGAGACGCTCGCCGATCAGGCGCGCCAGTCGGAGGGGCGCGCCAACGGCCTCGAGGCGGCGTTGCGAGGGGTGGAGAGCCAGCGCGCGATGGAGGCGGCACGCGCGGAAGCGCTGGCGCGCAGCCTCGAGGACCAGCGCGCGCTGCTCGACGCGGCGAAGACGCAGCTCGGCGACACGTTTCAAGCGATGGCCGGGGAGGCTCTGCGCGCGAGCCAGAAGGATTTCCTGGCGCTCGCCAGCGAGAAATTTGGCGCCGTCCGCAAGGAGACCTCCGCCGAGCTGGAGACGCGCCAGCTCGCGCAGCAAAAGGCGATCGAAGGAATGGTCGGGCCCGTCCGGGAATCGCTGGAGAAGATGGACGCGCAGGTGCGGGCGATGGAGCTGGAGCGCGGCACGGCCTACGGCGCCATCCGCGAGCAGATGCAGACGATCTCGGCGACGCAAGAGAAGCTGCGCGACGCGACCGGGAGCCTGGTGACGGCGCTGCGTGCGCCGGCGGTGCGCGGACGCTGGGGGGAGATCCAGCTGCGCCGGGTCGTCGAGCTGGCCGGCATGCTGGAGCACTGCGACTTCGAGGAGCAGGTGACCGCCGTCGGCGAGGAGGGGCGCGTGCGCCCCGACATGGTCGTGCGCCTCCCGGGCGGCCGCAACATCGTGGTCGACGCCAAGGCGCCGCTCGGTGCGTATCTCGAGGCGCTCGAGGCGAAGGACGAGGAGACGCGGGCCGCGAAGCTGCGACAGCACGCGGCGCAGGTCCAGGCCCACATCCGCAAGCTGGCGGCGAAGAGCTACTGGGAAGGGTTCGTCGGCTCGACGGAGTTCGTGGTGATGTTCCTGCCGGGCGACTCGTTCTACAGCGTCGCGCTGGAGCAGATGCCGGGGCTCATCGAGGAGGGCGTCGCGCAGAAGGTGCTGCTGGCGACGCCGACGACGCTGCTCGGTCTGCTGCTCACCACCAGCTGCGGGTGGCGGGAAGAGCGCCTCGCCGAGAACGCGCAGCGGATCAGCGACGAGGGGCGCGCGCTGCACCACCGGATCGCGACGGTGCTCGAATACTTCGCCAACCTCGGCAGCTCGCTCAATCAATCGGTCAAGCACTTCAATCAGGCGCTCGTCTCCTTCAACGGCCGCGTGACCGTGTCGGCCCGACGGCTCGAGGAGCTCGACGCGCGCGGCAGAAAAGAGCTGGTGGAGATCGACCAGATCGACGTCCGCGCCGCGTCCGCCAAGCCGCTGGAGCGAACGCCCGAACGAACCGCGGAGCGAACGGGAGAGCGCGCCGAGCGGGCGCACGCGCTGCCGCAGACGTCGTTGGCCCTGGCGCTCGCGCCGAGCAACGACGGAACGTAGCGGCACCGACATGGACTTCGTCGAGCCGGCGCGCGCCTTCACGCTCGAGCTGGTCGGCGGGCGCGGACACTACGAGCGCGTGGTGCGCGCGGCGATGGAGGCGAAGCGCAGCGTCTGGATCGCCACCGCCAACCTCAAAGAGCTGATGGTCGAGGATCACCGCGCCGCCCCCGGGCGCAGGCGCACGCTGCGGACCGGAGGGGCCGCGTCCCGCTCGACCTATCGCTCGATCCTCGACGTCTTCGACGAGCTGGCCGGCCGCGGCGTCGAGCTGCGGATCCTTCACGCCGGCCCGCCGTCCCGCGCGTTTCGCGAAGCGCTGGCACGCAGCCCGCGCCTCGGCCGCACCCTGGCGCTGCGCGCCTGCCCGCGCGTCCACTTCAAAACGGTGATCGTCGACGGCGCCTTCGTCTACGTCGGCAGCGCCAACTGGACCGGGGCGGGCCTCGGCGCCAAGGGAGCGGGACGCCGCAACTTCGAGCTCGGCTTCGCCGGCTCGGACGACGGCCTCCTCGACCGGGCGCAAGAGATGCTCGACGGCATCTGGCGCGGCGCAGCCTGCCGCGGCTGCAAACTGCGCGAAGTCTGCCCCGCACCGCTCGACGGCGGCCCCGCGACGCCCCTCAAACTCCGGCCGCGCTCTAAGCGATAACCCGTAGCCTTGTAGTCTTGCGGCCGAGATCGGCGTGCTTAGTTTCGGATCCGTGGCATCGCAGCGGGTGGAGAACGAGGAGCGGGAGGGGATCGTCGGGCTGATCCGTGAGACGGTCGACGGTCTCCGCGACCTCATCGCCGACCACATCAAGCTGGCGCGCGTCGAGATGGTGGCGGACGCGAAGACCTATGGGCGCAGCATCGCGGTGCTGGCGGTCGCCGGTCTCGTGCTGGCGATCGGTTATGTCTTCGGCCTGATCGCGGCGGCGCTGGGGCTGACGCGGCTCTGGGGGGCGCCGCTGGCGTTCGCTGCGGTGGCGGCGCTGCACCTCGTCGGCGGCGGCATCGCCGTGGCTTGGTCGGTGGGAAAGATGCGGCGCACACAGTTGATGCACGACACGGTGGCCGAAGCCAAAGGTAGCATCACCGCGCTGGCGAGGCCCCTGCAAGGGCGTGCGTCGTGAACGGCCGCGAGCTGGCCCACGGGGGTGTCGCCGGCGTCGGCGCCGGTGGGACCTCCAACGGAAAGGACGACGCCCTGGCGCGTGCAGAATCCGATGTGGAGCGGGCACGCGAGCGGGTGACCTCGTCGATGCTGGCCCTGCGCGACGAGGTGGTTCGCAAGACGGACTGGCGAAGGTGGGTCCGGCGCCAGCCGGCCGCTTTTCTGGGCGCTGCTGTCGCGCTGGGGTTCTGGCTGGGATATCGGCGCTAGCGAAGGCGCGCCCAAAACTGAACGCGGAGGACAACCATGGAAATCGCGGAACAGATCGAATCGACCGTCCGGGACGTCGGCGCCCGGGTGAAGCCGCAGCTCGACGACGCCAAGCGCCGGCTCACGTCCCTGAACGGCGACGTCACCGATTACATCAAGGCGAACCCGGGACGATGTCTGCTCGGCGCCATCGCGATCGGGTTCCTGGTCGGCAAGATCGCACGCCGGGCCTGAGTCGGGCCTGAGTCGAAGATCGGTCGAGGATGAGTCGAGGATGAGTCAAAGAAGGATGGTCGTCATGGAAAGCGCAGAACAGACCCCAAGCAACGGTCACCGCAACGACAGCAGCTGGGTGAACGATTCGGCCCACAAGGCCTGGGATCGCACCCGCGGGGCGGTCTCCGAGCTGAAGCGCGCGGCCGCCATCGAGGAGCGCGTGAACCGAAATCCCTACGGGTCGATCGCGGCGGCGCTGGGGATCGGGTACGTGCTCGGGGGCGGGATCTTCACGCCGCTCACCTCGCGAATCGTCGCCCTGGGTCTGCGGATCGGCATCCGGCTGGCGGTGCTTCCCATGTTGAAGGACGAAATCTCTGTGCTCGCCGACGCGCTCGGCGGCGAGGGCGGCGAAAGCAAGGGGCGGCGTGGCGGCAAGGCCGGCAAGCCGACGAGCGGCGAGCGTTAACCTCAGGAGGAAACCGATGAATTTCAAAGATCTACGCAATCTCGACAAGGACGACCTGCTCGGAATCATGGGCCTCGAGACCAAGCACTCCACCGCCGGTTATCTGGCGTCGACGCTGGGGACCTTCGGGGTCGGGCTGCTGGTCGGCGCGGGGATCGCGCTGCTCCTGGCGCCGAAGCCGGGCAGCGAGCTGCGCGAGGACATTCGCGACAAGCTTCGCCGCACGGCCGACGAGTCGATTCCTTCCGCGCTGGGGCAGAACGAGACCCTGGGCGGAATCGGCAAGACCTACTGAGCTGAGGGGTGCCCCGCCGCCTCCGTTTTCCGGGGGGCGGCGTGAAAATGGACGGGCCCCCTCGGGGGTCTGATACTGGTCCGGCGGGAGCTCCGATGCGCCGGGAGACCAAGACTTGGGCGGGCCGATTGACCGCCGCCGCGGTGGTGTCGTTCGTGCTCGCCTACGTGCCGTACCATCTGTACGCGCGGTCGGGGCTGGCCAAGACCATCACGCTCGGTCGCGACCTGGCGGCGATGCGCGTCCGCAACCACGAGCTGGCGGCTGAAAACGACCGGCTCGAACGAGAGGCGCGGGCGCTGCGCGACGATCCGGCGGCGATCGAGCGGGTCGCGCGCGCCGATCTCGGCTGGGTGCGCCCGGGCGAGATCGTCGTCGACCTGGGGAAGCCGTCCCCAAAGGCCTCGCCATGAGGGCGCGCCTCTCCGAACGGATCGGCTACCAGACCGGACGGTTCGTCCGCGCGGTGCTGGCCTTCGCCGTCTGCGGCGCGTTCCTGGCGCTGTTCTGGCGCGGCTGGTTTCCCGATCTGCACCTGCCGGGCGCCGATCTGCGCCGGGTGGGCGCGGCCGCGGTGCTGACCGCCCTCCTGGCGTTCAAGATCCTGGCGCGCGTGCGCACCTCCGAGCGGCGCCGCACCCCCCGCCGCGAGGCGATCTCCGATGCGGAGCTGGGGCTGCTGCTCCTGACGACGGTCTACTTGCTGCTGGCGTTCTCGGGCGGCGTCACCTCGGCGATCTATCCGCTCGTCTACGCGGTGGTCAGCTTCCTCGTCACCTTCCACCGGCTGTGGGTCGGGCTGCCGCTCGCGGCGGCGGCGGTCGGCTTCGAGGCGGTGCTCTCGTTCGGTCCCAGCGCCTCGCCCGAGGCGGCGGCCGCCTTCCCGGGGCACGTCGTCTTCATCGCCGTGTTCGCGCTGTTGAACGTCGTGTTCCTGCACGCCGAGGTGGCGCGCCAGCGCCGCGAGCGCCGGCGCCGCCTCGAAGGAGAGGTGGAGGCGATGCGCGAGGAGGCGCGCGACTTTCGTCTCATCACGACGGCGCTGTCCTCCGAGAACCGCGTGCGCAGCCGCGCCGAGGAGCAGGAAAAGCTCTCGCAAGGCTCGATCCAGACGATCCACCAGCAGCTCTACTACAACCTGGCGCTGCTGCGCTCGGCGCTGCAGCTGCAGACCTGCGCCCTCTTGTGGCTCGACGAATCGGGCGAGCGGCTGAAGGTCAAGGAGCTGGCCAGCGACTCACCCCACATCGCGGAGGGGGGGATCGCCGCGGGCGGCGGCGTGCTGGGCGCCATCTTGAAGGAGCTGCACCCCTTCGCGCTGGAGGCGCCACGCCTCTCGCTGCTCCCCTACTACGGCGGGCCGGCGACCGTCGGCGCGTTCGTCGGCGTGCCGGTGGTCGAAGGGCGCGCGCCGCGCGGGATCCTGGTCGGCGATCGGGCCGGGGAGCACAAGTTCGACGACGCGGCCATCGCGCTCATGGCCAGCGCGGCCGAGCAGGTGGTGCGGGTCGTGCAATCCGAGCGGGTCTTCCAGGCGGTCGAGCGCTCGAAGCACGAGCACGAGCGCTTCTACCGCGCCTCGGCCGAGCTGAACCGCGCGCTCACGATGGACGAGGTCTACGCCGCGGCCATCGCCGGCGCGCGCGGCGTCTGCGAGTTCGACTTCGCGGCGGTCGCCACCTTCGACGCCCGCCGCGGCAGCCACACCATCCGCTGCGTCGTCGGCGAGGCGGCCGAACATCTGCTCGGCACCACGCACAAGGATCCCTCGTCGATCGCCTCGATGGCGGCCAAGAACAAGCTGGCGCTGCCGGCGGGCGGCGAGTGGCGCGAGCGCGACGTCCCGGTCTTCTCGCACCCGATGCGGATCAAGGACTACGAATCGCTGCTGGTGCTCCCGCTCCTGGTGAAGGACGAGGTGATCGGCACCTTCACCGTCGCCGCGGCGCGGCCGGCGGCCTTCCCCACCGACAAGCGCGAGATGCTGGGGGTGATCGCCAACCAGGTCGCCATCTCCATGGCCAACGCCCGCATGTACGAGGTGGTCGAGGAGCAGGCCACCACCGATGGGCTCACCGGCCTCGTCAACCATCGGACATTCCAGGAGCGGTTCTCGAACATGCTGGGGCGCGCCGAGCGCCGCGGCTTCGCCGTCTCGCTGCTGCTGACCGACATCGACCACTTCAAGAAGGTCAACGACACCTACGGGCACCCGACGGGCGACGAGGTGCTGCGGCGGGTGGCGGCGATTCTCAAGGCCAGCGCGCGCAAGATCGACATCGTGGCCCGCTACGGGGGCGAAGAGTTCGCCATCGTCCTCGAGGAGACCGATCGGCAGGGTGGGTTTCAGCTGGCCGAACGGATTCGCCAGGAGGTCGAGCAACAGAGCTTCGCCTCCCAGAAGGGGGCCTTCCAGGCGACGCTGTCGATCGGCGTGGCCAGCTACCCCGACGACGCCCGCGAGAAGGCCGACATCATCGCCCGCGCCGATCAGTCGCTCTATGCCGCCAAGCACGGCGGCCGCAACCGCACCGTCTGCTTCTCCGATATCGAACGCGCCAAGCCGAAACTGGCTGCCGCGAAGTAACGTCCCGCATCCAAGAACCTAGAATCTCACGACTGCCCGGTTGCTTCGTTCTTTCACGTGCCTACGGTTTCAGGACCACTTTTTCAGTCATTCCCCGAGGCTATACCTTGATCACCCGAGAGCGACCCGCCCGCCGCGAACACGTAGAGCAGGTCTCTTCGCTGAAGGAGAGCGACGAGCGTTTTCGCGTTCTGGTCGAGAGCATCCGCGACTACGCGGTCTTCATGCTCGACCGCAACGGCCGGGTAGCGACCTGGAACACCGGGGCGGCCCTGATCAAGGGGTATCAGCGGGAGGAGATCGTCGGCAAGTCGATCGACCTCTTCTACACGCGGGAGGACCGGCAAGGCGGGCGGCCGGCCAGGCTGCTGGCCCAGGCGGCGAACGAGGGGCGGATCGAGGACGAAGGGTGGCGCGTCCGCAAGGACGGAACGCGATTCTGGGCGGACGTGGTCATCACCGCGCTGCGCGACGAAACCGGCACCTTGATCGGGTTCGCCAAGGTGACGCGCGATCTGACCCAGCGCCAACAGGCCGAAGAGGAACGGCGGCGGCTGGACGAGGAGCGCATCCGCGCGGAGGAGGCGCTCCGCATCCGGGACGAGTTTCTCTCCATCGCCTCGCACGAGCTCAAGACACCTCTCACCGCCCTGCAACTCGAGCTTCATGGCATGCGGGCGCCGATCGAGAAGACCGGCGACGCGCGACTCGGGCGAAAGTTGGCGCGCGCCGCGCGCAGCGGCGATCGCCTGACGCGGCTGATCGAGATGCTGCTGGACGTCTCGCGGATCGCCAGCGGTCACCTGACGCTCACGCGGCAGCCGTTCGATCTCCGAGAGGCGATGCAGCAAGTCGTCGACACGATGCAGGCGACCGCGGCCCAGGCGAGCTGTGACCTCTCGTTCGATCCGTCACCGGACGCCGGGCTCCTCGTCGGAGACTGGGATCGTCTGCGGATCGAGCAGGTCGTGATGAACCTCCTGTCCAACGCCTTCAAGTACGGCGCAGGCCGGCCGGTCACGCTCTGCATCGCGCGCGACGGAGACCAGGCGATCGTCGAGGTCCGGGACCACGGTCCGGGAATCTCCCCGGGGGATCTCGAGCGGATCTTCGAACGGTTCGAACGCGGCACGGCGTTCCAGAGCCAAGCCGGCCTCGGGCTCGGCCTCTACGTCGCGCGCGAGCTCGTGCAAGCCCACGGTGGCGTGATCGCTGCACGCACGCTCCCCGACGGCGGCGCCTGTTTCACCGTTCGCCTTCCGCTCACCTGATCGCGTCCGTCCCACCGTGGGACGACGGGACGACGGGACGGTTCGACGCGGAAGGTGCGGGAAGGTCGTCACCTTCGTACATTGTCCGGCTCCCGCGCCGCGGGCGAAAATCATCGGAATGCGTCGTCTCGTCCGGGTGGTGGCAACGTTGGTGGTTTTGACCGCGGCCTCGGCGCGCGCCGCGACGATCAACGTCGCCCCCGGCGATTCTTACGCCAAGATCGAAGCGGCCAAGCCGGGCGACGAGGTGGTGATCGCGCCGGGCACGTACGGGTTTCGCGTCTATCTGACGCAGAAGGCGCCGGCCGATAAACCGATCGTCATCCGCGCCGCCGATCCGACCGACCCGCCCGTCTGGGATCTCGGCGCCGGCTACGTCGAGAACGCGCCCGGGAGCTACACGGCCAGCGATCGCGGGCGCGGCTGCTGGCAGCTCTCCGGCGCGACCAACATCCAGATCTCGGGGCTGGTGATCACCGGCTGCCACAGCGCCGACGCCGACTCGGCGGGGTTGCGCTACTACGAGGGGACCAGCGGCATCGTGCTTTCGAACATCGTCTTCCGCGGCAACGACAACGGGCTGACGGGCGGCTCGCAGGCGAGCCAGATCACCGTCGAGTTCTGCGAGTTCGACGCCAACGGCACGCTGCAAGCCTCGTCGAGCTCGCCCTCGCACAACATCTACGTCTACGGCGGAAACTTCACGCTGCGCTACTCGTTCGTCCACGATCCGGTGCAGGCGCAGAACTTCCACATCCGCGCCCAAGAGGCGGTGATCGAATACAACTGGTTCGCGCGCGCCGCCTCGTACGCCGGCGATCTGATGACGGACGATGACTACGACGGGTCCAGCACCTTCACGCAGAGCATGACGTTGCGCGGGAACGTGATCGTCCAGGGGACCACGCAGTCGAACGACTCGCAGATCGTCGCCGTCTACAACGACGCCCGGGCGGCCGGCCTGACGCTGAACGTGACGTTGCTCTACAACACCTTCATCGGCCCGGCGGGTGGAAGGGCGGCGCTGGTCCATCTGTCGAACGCCGACGGCACCACGATGAACGCCGAGCTGGACGACAACATCATCGTCGGCACCACCGCCGCCACGCACGTCGAGATGACCTCGGTCGGCAAGGTGACCGGCACGCACAACTGGCTGCCCACCGGCGCCGACGCCACCGGGCTCGCCGCCACCCTGTTCGGCGCCAGCCCCGGGTTCACCAACGCCGCCCAGGACGACTTCACGCTGGCGACCGGCTCCTCTGCCGTCGGCGCGGCGACGGCGCTGCCGACAGGCGCGCCAGACCACGAGTACTTCCGAGACGAGACGGTCAGTCGCATGTACCGCCCCCGGGCGTCCGCGCACGATCTCGGAGCGTTCGAATCGACCACCGTGGGCGGCGGTGTGGGGCCAGAGGGGGGCGCCACAATCGGCGGACCTGGCGGCGGGGCAGGTTCGAGCGGCCTGGGCGGCTCGGGCCCCGGCCTGGCCGGAAGAGGAGCAGGTGGCACGGCCGGGGCCAGCCCCGGCGGATCGGCGGGCGGCGCCGGCGGCGCGCCTGGCAACGCCGGCGCGATCGGCAGCGGCGGTCCGACGACCGGTGCGGGCGGCACCACCGCGCCCAGCTCCGGCGGCGGCTGCGGCTGTCGAGATCGGCGCCGGTCCGGGCGCTGGCGGCGGCCTCATCGCCGCCGCAGCGCTCGCGCTCGCCGCACGACGAAGGCGACGGTCCTTCTGAGCGAGCGCGGCCCCCGGTTTCAGCCGACCAGCGCGGGAAGGATCTCGTCGATCGGCGTGCTGACGTGGATGGCGCGGTCTCCCTTCGGCACGATCAGACCGGCGGAGAAGCCGGCGTACATCTCGGCGAAGGCCTCGGCGACGTCGGACGGCACTCCGGCCTGTTTCAGCGCTGCGACGTGGCCGGCGGCCGGGATGTCGACGATCGGCAACGCCTTGCCGAGGAGCTTGCCCAGCTTGTCGGCGATCTGGCGCGACGAGTAGGCCGGTCCGACCAGATCGACGACCTCGCTGCGCGCGAGGTGGCGACTTCAACACGCTGG
Organism: uncultured Pseudomonadota bacterium; assembly: GCA_963819375.1. Taxonomy (GTDB): domain Bacteria; phylum Myxococcota_A; class Polyangia; order Fen-1088; family Fen-1088; genus JADGRB01. The sequence goes on from CAWFVU010000009.1 coordinate 81,800, forward strand.
CGATGGCATGGCCGACGTCCTGCGTGGCGATTTGGGGCGCCGGGATGTCGGCCGTCGGCATGAAGTTGGGGAAGATCCCCGCGTTCTTCGCCGCAGCGACCGCGCCAGCGAGGTTCTCCTGGAAGGTGCAGGCGCGCACCGCGACCAGCTTCGTGCCGGTCTCGCGGAACTTGTTCTCGGCGTAGTTCAGGCTCTTGATCGGGCCGTTCTGGTCGGCGCGATCGGCGCCGACCGAGGAGAGCATCACCACCAGCGGCACGCCGCTCTGCTTGATGCCGGCCGTCAGGGCGTCGGCGCTCTTGCGCTGAGCGCTGTAGATGTCGCCGGTCGCGTAGTGGGGGGGGATGAGCGTGAAGAATCCGTCGGCGCCCTTCACCGTCGCGGCCACGAATCCCGCGTCGTCGAGCGAGCCGATCGCGACCTTGGCGCCGCGGGCCGACCACTCGGTCCCTTTTTCCGCCTCCCGCACGATCACCGTGACCGAATCTCCCGCGGCGAGCAGATCCCGCGCGACGACCGAACCGACGTGCCCCGTCACCCCAGCAACCACGAACTTCGACATTGGCCCCTCCACTTTCGTATGAATCTTGGGATTCAAGATGCAGGGCGCCATGCCCGCGTTTCAGAGAGAAGAGGAAAATCTCGCCGCGTCGAGCGGGAGGTAGCTACTTGCGCGTCGAGCGCAGGCCGGCTTTGCCGGCCGGAGCTCATCGCGGGAGGTTCGGAACCCTTCCAGGGTTCCGAGCTACTTGACCGGCGACTTCACCTTGATGTCGTTCGTCGTCTCGGGGACCAGCTTGCCGTCCTCGCTGGGGCGAAACCGGATCTCGGTCTTCACCTCGATCACCAGCTTGGCCAGCGCCTTGGCCAGCTCCTCGTGAAGATTGAGGTGCTCCAGCCAGCCGCGCATCTCGCCGGCCGCGACGCGCATGATGTCGTCCTTCGACCGGCTGGCCGCGCCGACGCCGGCCGAGACGGCGCGGCGCACGAAGTCGGTGATGCCGGTGCGATCCTCGGCGGCGCGGCCGCTGGCATCGTCCTCGCCGAGCGCCTCGGGCGCGCCCTCTTCTTCCTTGGCCCCGCCGTCGCTCTTCTTGTTCCCGTCCTCGGTCATTTCGGCAAGGTTAGCGCGAAAGAGGTCGAATCGTGTGACGGGAGGGTCCTCGGGGGCTTGGGGGGTATGATGCGGACGTGTCGGGCCGCGCACGTCTCTTCACCGCCTACTTCGTGACCACCCAGGTCGCGCTCTCGTATTTCGGCCTGGCGATCTCGCGCCGGTTTCGCCGGCCGCCGGCGATCGCGCGCCTGACCCTGGAGAAACACCGCAAGAACGCCCGCCGGATCGAGGCCGCGATCATCAAGCTGCGCGGCCTCTTCATCAAGGTGGGCCAGCTGATCAGCATCATGGCCAACGTCCTGCCCGACGCCTTTCGGGAGGAGCTGCAGCGGCTGCAGGATCAGGTCCCGCCGCGCCCGTACAAGGACATCGAGGCGCGGCTGCGCGAGGAGTTCGGCGGTCGCGCGCCGAACGACGTGTTCGCGGAGTTCTCGCCCGAGCCGGTCGCCTCGGCGTCGATCGGACAGGTGCACCGCGCGCGGCTGCCGTCGGGCGAGGAGGTGGCGGTCAAGGTCCAGTACCCCGACATCGAGGAGATCGTCCGCATCGATCTGCGGGCGCTGCAGCGGATCTTCGCCGTGCTCCGCTGGTTCATGCCCGACTACGGCTTCGACACCATCTACACCGAGATCCGCGAGATGGTGCTGGCCGAGCTCGACTACCGGCGCGAGGCCGCCGCCATCCAGAAGATCGCCGCCAACTTCGCCGCCCGGCAGCCGCCCTCGCCGCAGGTGCGGTTCCCGCGCGTCATGGGCGAGTTCTCGACGTCGCGCGTGCTGACCACCGAGTGGATGGAGGGGATCAAGGTCGCCGATCTCGAGCGGCTCGAGAACCTGAAGGTCGACCGCCGCGCCGCTGCGCGCGTCTGCGTCGAGGCCTACTGCCAGCAGATCTTCATCGACGGCCTCTATCACGCCGATCCGCACCCCGGGAACCTGCTGGTGCTGACGCCGGAGGCGCCCGGCGGGCCGCCCACCATCGTCTTCCTCGACTTCGGCGCGGTCGCCACCGTCAGCGAGGGGATGCGGCGCGGGATGATGTCGTTCATCCAGGGCGCCATCACGCGCGACACGGTCAAGATCGTCACCGCCATGAAGGAGATGGGCCTCATCTCGCGGCGGGCCGACCCGGAGGCGTTCGACAGGATCGTGCAGTACTTCCACGACAAGATGCGCGTGCAGATGTCGGCGGACGGCTTCTCGCTGAAGGACCTGAAGTTCGAGCCCGAAAAGAGCCTGGGGAGCCTGCTCGACCTGCGCGACCTCAACGTCAGCCTGGCCGACCTGCGCGACGCCTTTCACATCCCCAAGGAGTGGATCCTGCTCGAGCGGACGCTGCTCCTGCTGCTGGGCGTCTGCACCACGCTCGACCCGGAGATGAATCCATCGGCGATCATCGAGCCGTACCTCGAGCGCTTCTTGCTGGGCGAGAAAAAGCAGTGGTCGGAGATCGTGCTCGAGGCGTCGCGCGAGATGGCGCTCTCGGCGCTGTCGCTGCCGGGCGAGCTCCAGCGCTTCATGGACCGCGCGGCGCGCGGCGAGATCGAGGTCGGCATCCGCAACCTCGAGGAGAACGCGCGCCTCATCTATCACGGCGGGCAGCAGCTCCTGTGGGGGATGCTGGGGGCCACCGCGGCCGTGCTGGCCACGGTCTTCGACGGTCGAGGTCAGCACCGCGCGACCTGGCTCGCCGCCATCGCCTCGGGCTTGGCGGGACTTCTGCTCGTCAGCAACTGGTTCGCCGGCCACCCCAAGCGCCCCAGGAATCGGCGCTAATCGTCGTGAATCGCCCCGACAGGCCTCGGTTGGATTGACCTTGTTCGGCCAGCGGAATATCTAGAGGCCAGACTTCGGTTCCGCCCCCATGCGCCCCATCCTGGTCAACATCCCCTCCAAGCTCCTTTTCGTCGTGGCGTTGGCGGGCGCACTGGTCATGTTCGTGCGCGAGCTCGTCCAGCGGCGCACCAACAAGGCCGTCCCGTTCTCCTCGACGCCGCTCTATTTCGTGGCCGGCGCGGTCGTCCTTTACGCCAAGGTCGGCGACTGGAGCTTCGGGCACCCCTGGGCGCCGGTGCCGATCTATTCGTACGGCGTGATGCTGGGGACGTCGCTGGTCGTCGGATGGTTCCTCGCCATGCGGTTCGCCGCCGAGGATCAGATCGATCCGCAGGAGGCCGGCACGATCTACATGTGGACCGCGGTCTGGGCGATCATCGGGTCGCGCGTCCTCTGGTTCATCAACGTCCTCACCGATCCCACCAGCCAGTCGAGCGTCTCGATGCTGGATCTCTTCAAGATTTGGCAAGGGGGCCTCGTCGCCTACGGCGGGATGATCGGCGGATTTCTGGCCAGCTGGTACGGCTGCCACAAGCGCAAGATCCCGCTGCTCAAGTGGGCGGACGTCTCGGCCCCCTCCGTGGTCCTCGGGACAGGCATCACGCGCATCGGCTGCTTCCTGTTCGGGTGCGACTACGGCAAGGTCACGACGCTTCCGTGGGCTGTGCGCTTTCCCGGGCCGAATCCGCTGGCGCCGCACGGAAGCCCGGCCTGGCAGCACCACCTCGAGATCGACGCCCTGGCGAGGACGGCCACGCAGTCGCTCCCGGTGCATCCGACGCAGCTCTACGAGTCGCTGTCGAGCATCCTCCTCTTCGGTCTCCTGATGCTCATCCGCCGCCGCCGGAAGTTCTCGGGGCAGGTCTTCCTGGGGTGGGTCCTCGGCTACGGGATTCTGCGCCCCCTCATCGAGGTGTTCCGCGACGACCAGGACCGTGGAATCTACCCGCTGCCATTCACGAACCTCTCGTTCTCGACGTCGCAGTACATCGGGGGGATCTCGGTCATCCTGGGGCTCGTGCTCCTCGTCTCGCTCGTGCGCCGCTACCGACGCGATCCGGACAGCCTGCGCCTCTGGCTCACGCCGAGCCTCGCCCCCGCAAGCGGTCCGGGCGGCGGACCGGGCGCGAGCGCCGGCGATCGCCCCGCCAACAAGCGGCGCAAGCGGCGTTGAGCATGCGGGGGCGGACCGCTGCGATCGCCCTCCTTCTGACCGGGTTTTGCACATCGGCGGCGCGCGCGGCGGACGCGCCGGCGACCGTGAGCGCGCCCGTGCTCCCGACACCGTCCGACGCCGCGACCACTCCCGCCGAGGCGCAGGCCGCCGCGGCCCAGCGCGCGGCCCAGCAGGCGGAGGCGCAGGTGCTCGAGCTGCGCCGCCAGCTCGAGGCGCTCGAGCGCCAGCGCGCCAGCTACGACGACGTGCGCCGCCGCCTCGACCAGATCGACGCGCGTCTGCGCGAGAGCGACCGCCAGGCGGCCTCCGCCGGCCAGGCCAACCCGCCCGAGACCTCGGTGGTGCGGTTCCGCGATGACGGCGTCGACCTCCGCTCGCCCGACAACGGCTTCTATCTGCACCCGATGGTGCGCGTGCAGGCGATCTACACGGGGGTGCTCGCCAGCCAGGGGGCGCAGGACCTGGCCCCGCCGGACGCCTCGGGATTCTCGCTCGGTCGCGCCGAGATGATCCTGGAGGGGCACGTCGGCGGGCCTTTCTTCCAGTACCGGTTGCAGGTCGACGCCGCCGAGTCGCCGTCGCTGAAGGACGCCTACGTCGCCTGGCACCCCATCCGCATGCTGAGCATCTGGGCCGGGCAGTTCAAGGTCCCCTACGGGCTGCAGCGCCAGTACTGGAAGGCCGAGCTGGAGTTCGTCGACATCTCCGCGCCGATGGCGGCGTTCTCGCTGGAGCGCGATCTCGGCCTGATGCTGATCGCGCGGCTGGTCCCCGGCCGCCTGACCGTGCAGGCCGGTCTCCTCAACGGCTCCGGCGCCAACGTCCCCAACACCAACTTCGATCTGGCCTACGCCCTGCGCGTCGTCGGCCACACCGTTCGGCCTCCTGCCATCGTCCGAAGGGGACCTCGAAGGGCACGTGCGCCCGCTGCTCTCTGTCGGCGCGGCCGGTTACTACAATCTGGCGCCGACCGATGTCGTCGCCCGCTGTGACATTCCGAACGCCTGCCCAAGCATTCCGAGGCCGCTGGCCGACAGCGACGGCGACGGACGGATCGACAACGTCGCGATCTGGCAGGGAGGGTTCGAGCTGCGCGCGCTCTGGCGAGGCGCCGCGCTCCAGGCCGAGCTCTACGGCCGGCTCGAGGATCCGGGGTCGGCGGGCCCTTCGCGCAGCTCCTGGGGCGCTTACGTCCAGGGGAGCTACTTCCTCTTACCCCACAGGCTGCAGGTGGCGGCCCGCGTGGGGCACACCGACCTGCCGCTCTACGGCGCGACCGCGGAGCAGCACCTGCTGGCGGGCAGCTTCCAGAACGAGCAGAGCGCCGTGGTCTCCAGCTATCTGCGCGGGCACCGGGTCAAGGCGCAGGTCGAATACAGCCACCTGACCAGCGACGGGCAGACGGCCCCCAGCGCAAACCGCATCCAGGCGGCGGTACAGGTTGGGTTCTAGGCCCCGTCCGGGCGGGCACGTCGTGGGTCATGGTTCGCTTCGCTCACCGTTGCCTTACGGCAACGCCCTCCTAGTGCTATAAGGCGATCGAATTTTGGACAGGAGACGGGGATGAGCCTCAAGCGGAGCCACACGAGCAGCAGAAGCTCTTTCGGCGGTGATGCCGGGGCCAAGGTCGATCGCCAGGAGCTCTTCGACGAGCTCAAGCGGATGGCCGCGAACAATGAAGCGTTTACTCCCGTCGACGTCGCGCTGTCGATCGGGGCCGGCGAGCCGCAGGTCTCGAAGGCGCTGCTCGGCCTGGCCGCCGAGGGCTACCTGGAGAAGGTCGAAACCGGCAAGTACCGGGCGACGGGAATGGCGGACCTCGGACAGGCCGAGTTCTTGAAGGCGTTCGCGCGCGCCTCGCGCGTCGATTCGACCCGGCAACGTGACCTCTCTGACATCACGCGCCTCAAGCAGAACAACGACATCATGAGGCACCGGCTGCTGACCGCGATCGCGGAGCGCGATCACTACCTGGCGGCGCTCAAGAAACACGGGATCGATCCCGGCCCGGCGCCCGTTCCAGCGGCGCCGGCGGCCGAAACCGCGCCCGCGGTGAGCGCGCTCGACAGCACCCCGTCGGGCAGCGCGCCCGGTCCCGAAGCAATCGCTGTCCCCTCGCCTGCGTCGGAGTCGGCCCCGTCGGGCCCTGGCGATGCCGGCGGCCACGACCAAGACCGAGACAGCGACAGCGACAGCGACGGGCAGTCCTAGGAGGGCGTTGCCCTGAGGCAACGGTGAGCGAAAGCGAACTACGGACATTGGCCCGACGACGTGCCGCCGAAACGACCTAGCCGCCACCTCGCCGCGCCATGCGTGTGACGCTGATCCGGCACGCGGAGGCCGGCGACGACGCGCCCCGGGACGAGGCCCGAGCGCTCACCGCGCGCGGCCGCGAGGATGCCCGCCGGCTGGGGCAGGCGCTGGCCCGACGGGGCGTCGAATTCGATTTGATGGTGACGAGCCCGCTCGTGCGTGCGGTTCAGACCGCCGAGATCGTCGCGGCTGAGATCGGTTACCGCGAGCGGGTCGCGGTGACCGATCTGCTGGTCCCCGAGGGGACGGCGTCGCAGGTGGTCGCCTTTCTCCGCTCGACCGGGCGCCAGCTGGAGGGGACGCCGTCGATCGCGCTCGTCGCGCATGAGCCGATCCTTTCGGCCCTGGCGGCCGCGTTGATCGGCAAGGTGCGCCACCCTGCGCTGCGCAAGACTGAAGCCTTGCGCATCCGGCTCGGCGGCGGCCCCGATGGAAAGGGGATTCTGCGCTGGCGGGTCGACGCCCGGGGCCGTCGGGAGCAGCTATGAGAAATCGCCCGCTTCGCCTAAAATAACGGCGCCGATGGCTGGCAAGAAAAGCGCGACGTCGAATGGCCCGGCCGTCTCGACGTTCAAGGACACGACGGAGACCAAGCCCGCGGTCCCGCCCGAGTCCGATCGCGAGCAGAAGCGGAACCTCGCCTACCTGGTCGTCCTGGCCGGCGTGAGCGCGGGAGAGATGTTCAAGCTGCAGGAGGACAAGACCGTGGTCGGGCGCGGCCCGACGGTCGGCGTCCGGTTGAACGACGAAGGGGTCTCGCGCGAGCACTGCCAGTTCATGCGCGAGGGGGAGAAGATCATCGTCGTCGACCTCGGCTCGACCAACGGGACCTTCGTCAACGGGATCAAGGTCGATCGCAAGGAGCTGGCCGACGGCGACAAGATCATGGTCGGCTCGACGACGATCCTGAAGTTCACCTACCACGACTATCTGGACGAGGTGTTCCAGCGCCAGATGTACGAATCGGCGCTGCGCGACGGGCTCACCAAGGTCTTCAACAAGAAGTACTTCACCGATTATCTGGAGAAGGAGTTCGCCTTCGCCGCCCGTCACAAGGGGCCGCTGGCGCTCATCTTCCTCGACATCGATCACTTCAAGAAGATCAACGACACGCACGGCCACCCGGCGGGCGACTTCGTGCTGGCCGAGCTCTCGCAGATGATGGCGGAGCTGCTGCGGACAGAGGACGTCCTGGCCCGCTTCGGCGGCGAGGAGTTCACCATCCTCTGCCGCGGCTCCGACCAGAACGGCGCCAGGATCGTCGCCGAGCGGCTGCGCCGCGCCGTCGAGGAGCGCAAGTTCACTTTCGGCGGCAAGGAGATCCCGGTGACCATCAGCCTCGGCATCGCCGCCGTGCCCGAGAGCAACGTCACCGATCATTCGGCGTTCCTGGCGGCCGCCGACAAGGCGCTCTACGAGGCGAAGCGAAGCGGGCGCAACCGCGTCTGCCTGCACGGCAGCGAGAAAACCCCCAAGCCAGTCGAGCCGCGCAATAGCCGCGACCGAAGCGGCCCGACCGGCGCCTAGCGCCGGCGGGTCAACGGCAGGGATCGCCGCCGTCCGCGCCGGATGGCCGGTTTGCCCGACAGCGAAGGTGATTGGCCGTCTCGAGCAAGGCGGGGTCGTGGAGCGGCGCAGGCAGACGCGATAGAAAACGGCGTGCCTCGACCCGCTCTCCCTGGGCCAGGGCCAGACGCGCCAGGTCGAGGAGGGCAATCTCACCCAGCGGTCCGGTCGGATCCCGCGCCAAGACGGTCTCCAGCGCGTAACGCGCCTGGGCCAGGTCGTGCCGGCGCATGGCCTCCTCGGCCTGCGCGTAGATGGCATCCACCGCGACGTCGACGCTCTCGCCGCGGGGCACCCGGTGTGGCCCGCGCGCCGTCTGGGCCGTCCGCACCAGCGCCTGGGGCGCAGCGGGACCGCCGGCCCACGCCTCCTCGTGCTCCGCCAACGCCGCCGACAGCTCGTCGGGCAAACGCCTCACCTGCCCACCGGCGCTGGTCCAGCTGGTGCCGGTGGCGACCTGCCAGACCTGGCCGGCCGCGTCTTCGGTACGCACGCGCCCATGCGCCACGCCAACGCGGGTCCCGAACGGCGTGACGTCCACGGCAAATGACGTGCCGACGACCGTCGTGACGGCACCAGGCGATCGGATGCGCAGCGTGCCGCCAGCGTGCCCGTCGTAATCGATCAGCAGCCGCCCACCGTCCAACACCAGATCGATCTCGTCGGCGCGAACCGCCGGCAGCACGGACAGGCGCCCCGGCCCGATCAGCGTCAGGCGCACGCGGGTTCCGATCGTCGCGCGCGCCTTGTCACCACGCAAGGCCACCAAGCTGGTCGAAGCGCCAGAGTTCGGCATCCCGGCGCCTTCCCGGGGGTACGGGACCAGCAAGGGGGGCGTCCGGGGCATCGCGTGCGCCAGCGTGGGCTCAGGCGCCGGCGCCGACGTCCGTCGCTGCGGGCTTCGCCAGATCAGGCCGGCCAGCACGGCGATGGCCGCCGAGGCGAGGAGGCCGCCGACCAGCGCTGTACGATTTGCTCCGCGGCGGGGCCGGGGGGCACGCGCCTCGAGATCCAGCGCCGTCTCGATCGCTCCGATCAGCCGCGCGCGGTGCAGCTCGTCCAGCGTGGGGCGCGCCTCACGCAACGGCGCGACCACGTCGGTCTCGACGCGTCGGTCTCGATCGGCGGCGCTCATCTGGAATCCTCCGCGCGGTCGCGCCCCAGCTCCTTCGCCAGCTCGCGGCGCGCCTCCAGCACACGTTGCTTGATGGCGGGGGCGTTGGCGTTCAGCAGCACCGCCGCATCTTCCAGCGGCAACCCCTCGACGGCGACCAGCACGAAGGCGGCGCGCCGCTTCGGCGAAAGTCCGGCCAGACATTCGAACAGCCGGCGCAGCTCCTCGCGCTGGCGCACGCGCTGCTCCGGTGAGGCGCCCGGCGCGATCAGGCTCTCGAGCTGCCGCTCGTCCAGCGGTTCGCTGAGCGCGCGGCCGCGCTGCCGCCGCTCCAGATGTTCGCAGGCGACGTTCACAGCGATCCGGTGCAGGAAGGTCGTGAGGGCCGCGTCGCCGCGAAACCTGGGCAGCGCACGGTAAAGGTCCAGGAAGATCTGCTGGACCAGATCGTCGCGTTCCGGCGTCGGGCCCACGAGGCGGGTCAGGCGCGCAAAAACCGAATCGAGATGCCGGCGGTAGAGATCGGCAAACGCGCGCCGGTCGCCCGCTCCCGCGGCGCGCGCGAGGGTCGCGTCTCGGCGGCATCGCCGGGCGCGTGAGCGGAGGAGACCGCCAGCCGGCGCGTCACGACGTCCAATCCCAGGCCAGCCCCAGGCCGATGGCCGATGCCCACCCGGGGCGTCGCGTAGGCGCCGCCGCCGAGCCAGAGAGCGCGCACCCGATTGGCGTAGCCGTCCAGGCGACCTTCCACCGCGAGACGCAAGGACCGGGTCAGCGGCGCCGCCACCCGGGCCATGGCTTCGCCTCCGAACAGGAAGCCGCGGTGGGTCGTGGCGCCGCCGATCGTGTAACTGGAGACGAACGGCCCGGCGAACAGGTCGACCGGTCCCCAGGCCGCGCCGCCCAGCAGCCGCGCGACGACGCTCATGAACGAGACCTCATCGAACGTGCCAGCGTCGCGGGTGGGCGTGTACTTCAGGCCGACCGAAGGGGACAACCTCCAGCGGCCGTCGCGCTGGGGAATCACCAGATCGCTGTCCAGCGTGGCGGCCGCCAGCTCGTCGCCTCCGAGGCCCTTCGACGCTCCTCCCGTGACCGAGAGGCGCCAGGGTCGGCCTCGAGGGGCGGCTTCTGAACTGGTGCGGACCGCCGTCACTGTCGTCGGCCACTGCTCGTCGGGAAGAGCCGGCGCACCGACCGGTGCGATGACAGGGCTGGTGGTCCGCGCGCTCATCAACTCGGCAATCACCAGCGCGACCACGCGCGCGGCGGCGGTCCCCGTCCAATCACCGACGACCACCACCCGCGTCTGGTCCCCCACCCGCACCGATACGGTGCCCGGTCCCGCCGCCGCAACGCGCGCCGCCGCCGGTCCGGGCTCTCCCGCCGACGGCAGCAGCCGCGCCAGAAGCGCCTGCCGCAGCTCGGTGTCCGAAAACGGCAGCGCGTCCGGGTCGTTCGGGAACTGAGGGGCCGGCGCCGCGTCGGTGGCACCCTGGGCACGCACCGTGCGGACGCACAGCGCGAGCGCTCCTATCATCACCCCCGCGACAAGTATCTGTCGGCCGGTTCGATACACTTCTCCTGCTTAGTCTGGTCCAGGGTCGCTCCGGGAAAATTTTCTTTTTTCGGCGGCCGCCGACTAACCATGGTGAAAGGAACCCATGAAAGACCGCCTGCGACGCGCAGCCCTCCCACTCAGCTTCATGCTGCTGGCCATGTCGGCCTGCCGGACCGAGGACATCGGTCCGACCAACGCCCTGGTCGCCAACGCTGAACCCGGGCCGGAACAGGGCGCGTTCGAGGTGGCGTTTGCGTCCACGGCCGACACCTACCAAGCGGACCAGGCGCAATACGCGACAACCTGGAACCAGCCGCTGTACCACGTCCTCGTCGATGGCCAGGTGCTGGCCCAATACGAGGGCACGGCCGGATCGCCCGTACCCCAGCTTTTGCCCATCAGCGTCGGTGAGAACGGGCTGGCCGGGGTGGACTCCCTGGATGCTGGGATGCACCACTTCACGATCGTGGCGCCTGATGGCGAGCCAATCTTCCAGGGCGACGGCGATGTGGTCGTCGGCAGCCAGCTGCGACTGTTCCTGTTCGGCCCCCTCGATGCGCTGCAGGGCCGCTTCGTCGTCATCCCGGCGACGCCGTCGGCTGGCAACGAGCACGTCACGGTGATCAACCTGATGCGCAGCGGTCAGGCAATCGAGGTCGTGAGCTGCATGGACGCCACGACCTGCACGCCGATCTCCCCTGCGCTGGCCATGGGCGACCTCTTTGACGCCGAAGTCACGGCAGTCGTGTCGGACGATGCCTTCGCTTCACTGAGGTCCGACGGCTCGGGCGTCGGTTTCCGGTTGGTCCCGTCAGCCTCCCTTCCGAATCCACCTGTGCTCGGGCTCTACGTCGGGCTGTGGGGTGCGGCTGGTCCTGGTTCAGCGGCTGGTCCTGGTTCAGCGCCCGCCGCCGTCTTCATCAGCGCCCCGGTCTTTATCTCAGAGCAGGGCCAGCTCCTGGCCGGTTTCAACTGAGCGCCACGAACGAACCGGACGGCAAACGCGACACGGGGCGGCTCCGACCTCGCCCCCTTCCCGCCGTCTCGGGCGTCGTCTCGCTTTACCGTAGCCGCGCGACGGCGAGGACCGCGGCGAGCGCCAGCCCGACCGCGCCGACCAGATAGGGCGCGCGGGGATCGATGCCCGCGTAGAGCGCGCCGCCCACGATCGGCCCGAGAGCGCGCGACAGCGCCGAGGCCGACTGCAGCGTCCCCAGCGTCACCCCTTGCGTCGTCGCGCTGGCGCGCCGCGAGGCGAACGCCGGCAGCGTCGGGGAGCAGAGGCCGCTGCCGAGCGCGATGAGCCCGGCGGCCACCAGCAGCGCCAGCTTGCCCGAGGGGCCGAACAGCGGCGAGAGGCCGAGGAGCGCGAAGGCGACCGCCTGGATGCCGAGCCCGCCCTGGATCAGGCGTGCCTCGCCGAACCGCGGGACCATGCGCGCCACCAGGCCCCCCTGCACCAGCGCGCTCACGATCCCCACCAGGCCGAACACGCGCCCCGTCCCGGCGTCCGACATCCCGAACCCGTCGGCGGTGAAGAGGCGAAACGTCTGCTCCATGCCGGAGAACCAGAGAAAGAGCATGAAGTTGATGGCCACCGCGGCGCCGATGCCGGGGACGGAGATCGCCGCACGGAACCCGGCCAGATCGATCGGCGAGGCGCGTCGCACCGACTGCCCGCGCCGCTCGGGCGGCAGCGATTCGGGCAAGGTCCGGAACGCCATCAGCAGGTTGATGGTGGAGAGCCCGGCCGCCACCAGCGGTGGGAGCATCCCCTCGCGTCCGAAGGGGTGGAAGCGCGACAGCTCGCCGCCGATGAAGGGGCCGAAGATGAAGCCGAGGCCGAAGGAGATCCCGACGATCGCCATCCCGCGCGCGCGGCGCTCGGGCGTCGTCACGTCGGCGATGTAGGCCTGCGCGACGGCGATGTTCGCGGTGGCGATGCCGCTCCAGATGCGCGCCACGAACAGCCAGATCAAGGTCGGCGCGAAGCCGAGCATCGCCATCCCGATCGCCGAGGCGGCGATGCTCCAGAGCAGCACCGGCCGCCGCCCCACGCGATCCGAGAGCCGTCCCCAGATCGGGATGAAGAGGAACTGCATGATGGAGAAGACCGCGCCCGGCATCGTGGCCATGAAGTCGCCGGCGCCGAGGCGCCGCGCGATGCCGGGGAGAAACGGGATCACCAGCCCGAAGCCGAGCAGGTCGAGGAAGATCGGTGAGGAACAGCGTGCTGAGCGAGGCGGTTGCGGAGGGTCTTCCCCTCGACCGCGGGCGGGCGCGGCGGCGGTCATTGGACCGCACCCGAACAGGTGACGGCGCGGCTCATGGCCACGCGCGCGCGCGACCACCAGGCGCCGGTGGCGCGCCGCTCGGCGCGGCTGGCGAAGACGTAGTGCCAGTAGACGATGCGCACGGCGGCAGGGTGCGGCGGGAGCGGTTCGCGAAAGAGCGGCTGCACGGCGGCCGGATCCTCGCACATTCTCTCGACGAGCGTGGAGACGTACGTCGGCTCGCGCCGACGAAACGCCAGGCCGTAGAACCAGAGCTGAAAGTCGACCCGCGGCTGGTGCGGCGCCACGAAGTCGGGCGCGCGCCGCGGATCGCCCGGCTTGTGCCACAAATCGTGCGGCGTCCAGCGGGCGTCAGCGGCCGAATCGGCCGCGGCGTCGCCCTCCGGCGAGCCGAGCGGCTCGACGTCGTTGTCCGTCGAGCCTGGCGGCTCGACCTGGGCCAGCGTCTGCAGCTCGGGCTCGATCCGCTCGCGGGTGATCGAGGCGAAGAGGTGGTAGCTGTTCACCAGCCGAAACCGCTGATTGAGCTCGAAGAGCGGCGCGGCACGAGCGTCAGCCCGCGGCCCGGTTCGGTGAACGCGTAGAGCGCGTCGGTGAGCGACACGAGGACGAACAACGCCGCGCCGGCGCGCCCGAGCCAGCGCACGGTCGTCACGGCGCCGAACCTGACCTCTCGTCCGTCGGCGGCGCACGGACGAGCCGCGAAGGAGAGCAGCCGCGTCGACGGCGCCGCCGAATCTTGGCCGGCAGATACTGCGCCGCGCGCGCCCCGGCACGATCGACGTCGACGTCGTCGAGCAGGAAGACGTTCAGCGCGGCGGCGAGGTAGCAGAAGAAGCCGTAGTTGGCGGTGGCGGCGTTGCAGATCTGGAAGAAGGAAAAGACGAACGCGGCCAGCAGACGCGCGCGCCGCGGCCCGAAGATCAGGAACGGAACGCCCAGCTCGAGCGCCAGCGTGGCGCGGCTCTCGAAGTGGTGCCACCAGACCGGAAGGTGGTGCGCGGTGAACGCCAGCCAGGTCGGCAGCGGCGCAGTCTCGTAGTAGTAGGTCATCGCGCTGCCGTCCTGCCAGTCGCCGAGATCCGACTGCCACTTGGCGACGCCCGACTCGAAGTAGAGCTTGAACAGCACCAGCCGGAACAGGAGGTGAACGAGCGGCGCGGGGCGGCTCCGTCGGAAGAAACGCAGCGAGCAACCCGCACTCGAGCAGCAGGTTGTCCCACTGGAACGACAGGAAGTCGCGCCCCACCGTCGCGTACGAGAGGTAGAGCGCGGTCGAGAGCGCGAAGCAGAGCCGCGGCCGCCAGCCCGAAGAGCGCCACCACCGCCAGCGCCGCGCCGACCACCGTCCCGCCGACGAGCACGCCGTCCGAATGAAAGCGCCAGAGCAGCGTCGGCAGGTCGAAGAGGCTGACCCGGCCGTCGGCGCGCACGGCGTCCATCAGCTCGCCGACCGGCAAGAGGCCGCGGCTGCCGAGGAGGACGCGCACCTGGCTGCCGAGCGACACCCAGGCCGCGAGGGCGATGAGCGCGAGGAGTCGGCTGGCGAGCGCCCCGACCGACGCCCCCGAATCCGATGGTGCCGAAGGTCCACGGCGGCCAGCGAAGGGCCTTCATCGTCACGTCTTGGGAACGACCCGCCCGCCGGCCTTGAGCGCGTCGCGCGCCGCCGCCACCGCCAGCGCCGGGTCGGTCCCGGCGCCGAGGGGGAAGTCTTCGCGACGGCCGGTGAGCACCTCCAGCGACGCGCGCACCGACGCCGCCAGCGCGGCGAGGTCGTAGCCCCCCTCCAGCAAGCAGCGCCAGCTTGCCGCCGCAGGTCTGTTCCGCCAGCTCGGCCAGCGCCGAGGTCATCGCCGCGAAGCCACGCTCGGTGACGTTCATCTCGGCCAGCGGATCGCGCGCGTGCGCGTCGAAGCCGGCCGAGACGATGATCAGCTCCGGCGCGAAGGCGCGCCCGACGGGGAGAAACAGATCGTGAAACACGGCGCCGTAGTCGGCGTCGTCCTGCCCGGCCGGCAGCGGACAGTTGACCGTCGCGCCTTTTCCCGCGCCGACGCCAATCTCCTCGGCCGCGCCGGTGCCTGGATAGAACGGAAACTGGTGCACCGACATGTAGAGGACGTCGTCGCGCGCCGCGAAGATTTCCTGCGTCCCGTTGCCGTGGTGGACGTCCCAGTCGACGATCAGCACCCGCGCGGCGCCCGCGCGCCGGGCCGCCTCCGCCGCCACCGCTGCGTTGTTGAGGAGGCAGAACCCCATCGCCGTGGCGGGACGCGCGTGGTGCCCGGGCGGGCGTACCAGCGCGAAGGCGTTGGCCGCGCGCCCCTGCATCACGGCCTCGACGGCACCGACCGCCGCGCCGGCCGCCAGCGTCGCCGCCTCCCAGCTGCCGGGCGAGACCGCCGTGTCGGGATCGAGCTCCACGTATTCGCCCGCCAGCCGGGCCAGCCGCGCGCGGTAGGCGGGGCTGTGAACCGCCTCGATCTCGGCGTCGGTCGCGGCGCGCGGCGTCTCGATGCGGACGCCGTCGATCGGCGACCGCGCGAGCTCGCCCATGATCGCGTCGAGCCGTGCCGGCGACTCGACGTGGCCCGGGCCCGGATCGTGATCGAGGAGCTTCGGATCGGTGAGGACGAGCGTACCCAACGGGTTCATGGCGCCGCCGCCGGCAGGTCGAAGCTGAAGACGCTGCCGCCGCCGGGCGCGTCGCGCACCGCCACGTCGCCGCCATGATCGCGCACGATCTCGCGGACGAACGCCAGCCCGAGCCCGGTCCCCTTCTCGCGGGTGGTGAAGAACGGCGTGAAGATCTGCTCGCGCAGCGCCGCCGGGACGCCGGGGCCGTCGTCGCGCACCTCGATCCGGACTCGCCCCTCTGCCGGCGCGGGCCGCCAGCTGGACCTGCCCGTTGCGCGCGGCCGTGGCCGCATTGCTCGCCAGGTTCAGCAGCACCCGCCGGAGCTGGCCCGCGTCGGCGCGCACGCGCAGCGCGGGCGGCACGTCGACGGTGATCGCCGCGCCGCTCGCCGCGCGGGTCAGCTCGCGCACCTCGTCGAAGAGCGGACCCAGCGCCACCGCCTCGAGGTTCGGCGGCGGACGACGGGCGAAGTCCAGGAACTCGTTGACCACCGTCTTCAGGTGACCGACCTCGCGCTCGATGCGGTGGACCTCCTCCAGCCTCTCCGGCTGCGCGCCGAGCGCGTCGCGCAACAGGCCCGCGTAGAGCTCGAGCCCCCCCAGTGGATTTCGCACCTCGTGCGCGATGCCGGCCAACATCATCTGCATCCTTTCGTCGCGCGCCTTGAGCGCGGCGCGCGTCTCCTCGAAAGTCTGCGCCAGAAGACCGATCTCGTCGCGGGTTTCGATCGGCACGGGCGCGTCGAGATCGCCACGTCCGAGGCGCGCCGCCGCCTGCGGCGAGGCGCGTGATCGGCCCCGAGATCCGCCGCGCGATCCAGACGGTCAGCGCCAGCACGCCGATCGCGGCGGCGATCCCGGCCAGGATCATCGACCGCCGAAACGCCGCCAGGATCGCCGGGTAGTCGGCGTTCCCCTCGACGGCGACCAGGCCGGCGACCTCTCCGGGCTCGCCGACGGCGGCGTAGGCGCGCTTGTACGGCACGCCGTCGTGACCGACGAAGAGCGGCGAGGCGGCCGGCGTCCCGGCGAGGGCGCGCGCGATCTCGGCGCGATCGGCCTCGAGATCGTACGCCCGCGCGCCGAGCTGCAGCGCGCCCGCGCTGTCGCCGCGCGCGCCGAGCTCGGGCGTCACCGCCAGCACGCGCCGCACGCCGAGCCGCTCGCGCGCGGCTCGAGCCGCCGGCGCACGTTCGCGTAGGTGAGCGACCCCTCGTCGCCCGGACCGATCGCGCGCAGCTGCTCGGGAAGAATCGTCGCCGCCGCGCCCGCCGCCGCCGTCTCCAGCCGCCGCGACAGCTCCTCCTCGAGCGCACGCCGCGCCAGCTGGTGCGCGAAGAGACCGAACACCACCAGCGCGCCCACCGTCGGGACGACCGTCCCCGCCAGCAACCGCACCAGCAGTCTTCGCGACGGCCGGGCGTCCATCGCCCCATTCTGCCGTTCGCCCCCGGGCGCGCCAAGGCCGAAGCCAGGTCGTTGGATCCAGGAACAGGCGGCGGATTTCCGCATAAGCAGCACCTTGCTGCGAAGGCGCCGGATGCACACGGTCAGCTCACCGGAGAGGTGACCAAATGGATACGAAATCGATGACCCGTAAGGAATTCGTCACGCTGACATTCACGTTGCTCGGCGGCGCGGCGGCCGCTTGCTCGCTCGTCGTCGAGCTCGAACGACGGCGGGACCGGCGGCAGCAACGGCACCGGCGGAACCACCGGCACCGGCGGAGTTCACGGTACCGGCGGAGCCAACGGCACCGGTGGGGCCGGCGGAGCAACCAGCGCCGGCGGGACCAGCGGCGCAACCGGCACCGCCGGAACGAGTGGCGGCAGCAGCTGCACCAATCCGCTGCCCGGAGACGATGGTCGCCGACTCCAACGATGCACTCGCACACGCTGATGATCCCGGCCTCGGACCTCGACGCCACGACGGAGCAAACCATCGATACGGGCGTCACCGATGCCCACATGCACATGGTGACGCTCACGGTCGCGAACCTCGGGACCCTCAAGGGGGGCGGAACGGTGACGGTGACGACCAGCTCGGCCGGAACGCCGGCGCCACTACGCACATGTTCACGGTGAGCTGCACCTAGGAGGGCCGCTGGCGGCAGCGGGAACCGGCGCGGCCGGGAACAGCGGCTCGGCCGAGACGTCGGGCGCCGCCGGCGCCCGCTGATCGGGAGCGCCAACCCCGCTCGACTGACCGCGTCGTTTCTCCCGGCGCGGTCGTCGCAAACCAGCGCCAAATCAGGCGGTCAGGCCGGAGCGCAGAAAAATAGCGCGCCGGCTTGACTTAGAGGCACCTTACGCTAAAAGATTCCCGCCTTCCGGTGCGGCGGATATTCTTGTGCCTTTAGTACCCAGGGAGAAGATCGACGACGTTCGGGACCGCACCAACATCGTCGATGTCGTCAAGCGCCATGTGGAGCTCAAGAGGGCGGGAACGGGGAGCTGGAAAGGGCTTTGCCCCTTTCACAGCGAGAAAACACCCTCGTTCACCGTCCATGAGCCACGGCAGTTCTTCCACTGCTTCGGCTGCGACGAAAAGGGTGATGCCATAAGCTTCCTCGTCAAGATCGAGCAGCGTCCTTTCATGGACGTCTTGACCGACTTGGCCCAGGCGGCGGGCGTCGATCTGGAGGTCCGGCCGCTCACGCCGGCCGAGCGTCAAGGCGCGCAAGGACGCCGAGTCCGAGCGCGACCGGATGTTCCGCGCGCTCGATCTGGCGGCCTCCTTTTTCGAAGACCAGTACCTCTCGCCGGCCGGCGCGGCTGCCCGCGCCTACGTCGAGGGGCGCGGCATCGGCACGGCCGTGCGCGAGAAGTTCCGCGTCGGCTACGCGCCGGCGCGCTGGGACGGCCTCTCGTCGCACCTGGCCAGCAAGAAGATCCCCGTCTCCGACCTGGAGCGGCTCGGCCTCTGCGCGGTCAACGAGCGCGGGCGCTACGACTTCTTCCGCGACCGGGTGATGCTGCCGGTGATCGATCGCCAAAAGCGCGTGGTCGGCTTCGGCAGCCGCCTGCTCGATCCGGACGCCAAGGATCGCAAGTACGTCAACTCGCCGGAGTCGCCGCTCTTCCACAAGAAGGAGCAGCTCTATGGCCTGCACGCGGCGCTGGAGGCGATCCGCAAGAGCGGCAGCGCCGTCGTCGTCGAAGGAAACTTCGACGTGCTCGCGCTGCACGAGGCCGGCATCGAGGAGGCGGTCGCGCCGATGGGGACCGCGCTCACCGTCGAGCAGGTGGCGGCGCTCGGGCGGCATCGCCAAGACGGTCACCGTGGTGTTCGACGGCGACAGCCGCCGGCCAGCGCGCGGCGCAGAAGGCGGTGCCGCTGTTCGTGGACGGCCGACGTCGACGGCCGCGTGGCGCGCCTGCCGGCCGGGTTCGATCCCGACGACTTCGTGCGCCGCAGCGACGACGGCGCCGCCACGTTCCGCCGCATGGTCGAGGGCGCGCGGCCGATGCTCGACCAGTTCATCCAGGACAGCGTCGAGGAGAGCAGCATCGAAGGGAAGATGGCGACGCTCGAGACGGGTCGCCGAGCTCCTGGTCCGGGTGAGGAACCAGACCAAGCGCGAGCTCTACGCCGGACAGCTGGCCGGCGTGCTCGGCCTGACGACCCTGCAGGTGAAGCGCGCGCTGCAGGAGGCCGCGACGCGCGCCCACCGCGGCAGCCACGCGGCGCCGGGCGCCGAGGCGGCGGCTCCTGCCGAGCCGCCGCCGTTGCCGCGCCCGGTGCGCCTGCCGCCGGAAGAGCTGCACGTGATCGTGCTGCTCGCCCGCTACCCGGAGCTGCTGCGCACACCCGAGGCCGTCCCGCGCCGGCGAGCTGCTGCTGCACCCGACGCTCCGCCAGCTGTACCGGATGGCCGCCGCGATGGTCGCCGAGACCGGCAAGCTCGACGTGCCGGCCTGGCTGGACGCCGCGCCGGCCGAGCAGCGCAAGACGGTCGCCGCCGGCGCTCATGGACGGCAGCCTGGCCGAGGTCGCCGACCCGACCGGCCTGCTCCGCAAGCTGGTCACCCGACTTGAGCTTCTGCGGCTGGACGCCGAGATCGACATGAGCGCGCGGCTGTCGCGGGAGGCCCACGCGCGGGGGGACGAGGCGGCGCAGCGCGCGCTGTCAATCCGCGGAATGGAGCTTCGTAAAACCAAAGAAGGGCTGCAGGCAGCCCTGCAGAGGCCTTAGGGAAATGGAACACGAGACCTTCGACAACGAATCCGACAACGACGACGTGGACGAGGAGGAGGTACCGCGCACGCCGCGGGCCCCCAAGCCGGCCAAAAATGGCGCGCCGGCGCGCCGCCTCGAAGAAGGCGTCGGCGAACAAGGAGAGCGAGCGCAAGAAGCGCGAGCTCATCACGATGGGGAAGGCCAAGGGCTTTTTGACCTACGACGAGGTCAACGAGCACATGCCGGAGAACATCGTGTCGTCCGACCAGATGGACGACTGGCTGTCGGCCTTCTCGGGCGAGGGGATTGAGATCGTCGACTCGTCGTCGAAGGTCAAGATTCAGAAGGGCGAGAGCAACGCCGAGGCCGAGAGCGAAGAGGAAGACGAAGAGGAAGCCGCGGCGGCCGCCAAGAAGGAAGAGGCCGAGGAGGAGGAAGACGCCGACGGCTACTCGAAGACCAACGACCCGGTGCGCATGTACCTGCGCAAGATGGGGTCGGTGTCGCTGCTCACCCGCGAGGGCGAGGTCGAGATCGCCAAGCGGATCGAGGACGGCGAGCGGCGCGTGCTGCAGGTCGTGCTCAACTCGTCGGTCGCCATCGAGGAGATCCTCGAACCTCGGCGACAAGCTGCGGAAGCAGAAGATTCGCGTCAAGGAGGTCGTCAAGGACGCGGACGAAGAGGACGCCGAGTTCGACGAGCAGTGGCACATCGAGCGCGTCTGCAAGGTGATCGACAAGATTCGCCGGCTCTGGAAGGAGCAGGAGAAGGTCGCCGAGAAGCTGGACGCCAAGGCCGTCTCGGAGCCGACGCGCAAGAAGTACAAGAAGCAGATCACCGATCTCAAGCAGGAGATCCTCGACGCGCTTCAGGAGATGCGCTTCAACAAGAAGCAGATCGACAAGATCGTGCTGAAGTTGAAGGAGCTGGTCGAGCGGATCGAGCAGGCCAACCGCGAGATCATCGGCTGCGAGCACAAGTCGGGGCTCTCGATCAAGGAGCTGCAGAAGACGCTGCGGGAGATCCGGTCATCTCCGCTGCGGCAGAGGGCCATCGCCAAGAAGCTCGGCATCCGCCCCGACGAGATCGAGGAGATGGCGCTGGTCATCGCCAACGCGCGCAAGAAGGTGAAGCGCGTCGAGGAAGAGGCCAAGCTGACCGAGCACGTCCTGCGCGACACCGTCAACGAGATCCAGGACGGCGAGCGGACGGCCGAGAAGGCCAAGGCGGAGCTGGTCGAGGCCAATCTCCGGCTGGTGGTCTCCATCGCCAAGAAGTACACCAACCGCGGGCTGCAGTTCCTCGACCTGATTCAGGAGGGGAACATCGGCCTCATGAAGGCGGTCGACAAGTTCGAGTACAAGCGCGGCTACAAGTTCTCGACCTACGCCACCTGGTGGATCCGGCAGGCGATCACCCGCGCCATCGCCGATCAGGCGCGGACGATTCGCATCCCGGTCCACATGATCGAGACGATCAACAAGCTCATTCGCACCAGCCGCTACCTGGTGCAGGAGCTGGGGCGCGAGCCGACGCCCGAAGAGATCGCCGAGAAGATGGAGCTGCCGCTCGACAAGGTCCGCAAGGTCCTCAAGATCGCCAAGGAGCCGATCTCGCTGGAGACGCCGATCGGCGAGGAAGAGGACTCGCACCTCGGTGACTTCATCGAGGACAAGAGCGTCATCTCGCCGGCCGACGCGGTCATCTCCATGAACCTGGCCGAGCAGACCCGCAAGGTGCTGGCGACGCTCACGCCGCGCGAGGAGAAGGTGCTGCGCATGCGGTTCGGCATCGGCGAGAAGTCCGACCACACGCTCGAAGAGGTGGGGCAGGACTTCGAGGTCACGCGCGAGCGCATCCGTCAGATCGAGGCCAAGGCGCTCCGCAAGCTGCGCCACCCGTCGCGTTCGCAAGCGCCTCAAGTCCTTCATGGAGGGGTAAGCCCTGCCCGGACGGTTCGCCGTCAAGATCGAGGGGAAGGAGCGGATCGTCGAGCTGGACGAGGCCGGCGAAGCCGCGCGTGGACGGCGTCGAGGTGGGACGTCGAGATCGTCGAGGCGGAGCGCGGCGTCTGGCTGTTGCGCCACGACGGCCAGCAGACCGTGGCGATCGTCGACGGGGCGGGAACGAAGACGGTCGTCGAGATCCGCCGGCCGGGCGGCGACCCGCTGGTGCTGGCCGCCGAGGTGACGGACGCGCGGCGGCCGAAGATCGCCGTCCCGACCCGCGCCGGCAACGACGCCGCGCCCGGTGACGATGCGCTCGCCGATCCCGGGGCGGGTGGTCAAGCTGCTGGTGAAGGTAGACGACCCGGTGAAGGCCGGTCAGACCATCGTCGTCCTCGAGGCGATGAAGATGGAGAACGAGCTGCGCGCGCCGCGCGCCGGCCGCGTCTCCGTCGTGCGGTGCGCGGAGGGCGCGGCGGTGGAAGCGGGCCAGGATCTCGTCACGATCGCGTAGACGGAGCCGGGCAACGCTGATCGTGTAATCTCCACCCGATGCTCGCGGCCGCCGTTCTGGCTTCCTGGTTGGCACAAGCCGAACCGGCGCCCACGGAGACGACGCCGACGACCTCCTCGACGGCGCCCGCCGAGGCCGCTCCGATCGTGCTCGCGCCGACGCCCCCGCCGCCACCCGCGCCCGACAACGCCGTCGGCGTCTATGCCGGCTGGGGACACCGCCTCGGACGCGAGGCCGAGACCGTCGGCCCGGCGAACGGCATCTCCGTCGGCGGCAGCTACCAGCGCCGCTATCTCACGCTCCTCGGCAATCTCGAGCTCGGCGCCGGGCTCGACTTCTTCTACGACAAGTACGTGACCGACGTGACCGGATCGATGACGGTCGCGCCCGGGCAAGAACAGACCTTTCCTTCCCAGCGGGTGATCTCGCAGGCCAGCTTCGCGCTCACGCAGACCGTGGCCTGGCGGCAGGGGCGCGTCCGCCCTTTCGCGCAGGCGGGCGTCGGGTTCGCGGTCAGCTACTTCTCGACCCCCGAGCTCACGTTCCGACCCGGAACGTTCGACGCCGTGCAGCCGCTCGGCCGCGGCACCGTCGGCCTCGAGGTCGGCATCACGCAGGCCATCGCCATCTCCGCGCGCGCCGGTTACACCCTGGTCTTCACGCATCCCGCCTACACGCCCGGAGCCACGAGCTACTCGTTCCTGGGCGACTCCCTCGACGTCGATCTCGGCGTGGTCCTCCCGTTCTGACCGATCGATGGGCCGCCGCACGCTCACCCTCTGTCTTCTCCTCGTGCCGGCCGTCGGCCTCGGCGCGCTCGGCCTGTTGATGGTCGCGGCGGCGCCCGCGCGGCCCGGCGCCGCGGGGGTCGGCGCGCCCGCCCACTACGCCGTGCGCCAGCTCGTCGGCCTCGGCTGCGGCGCCGCGCTGGGTGCCGCCCTGGCGCGCCTCGGAACGCGGCGGCTCTTCGCCGCCGCGCCGCTCGTTTTTCTGGCGGCCCTGGCGCTCACGCTGGCGGTGTTCGCCCCCGGCATCGGCGTGCGGGCGGCGGGTGCGCGGCGCTGGGTTCACCTCGGCTTCCTCTCGGGCGGCCCCGCGCCTTTTCTTCTCGGCGCGGTGGCGCTGCTGGTCGCGGCCGCCCGTGACCCCCGGGCGCGCCGTCTGGCGATCGCCGGCGCGCTGCTGGCGGTGCTGGCGCTGGTCATCGAGCCGGACTTCTCGGCCGCGGCGATCGCCCTCGCGGTGGCGTTCGCCGCGCTGGCCGGGGGGCGGCGTGGCGGGCCGGCGCCTGCTGCCGGCGGCGGGCCTCTTGCTGATCGCGCTCGCGATCGGCGCGACCCGCTTCGGGTACGTCGACAACCGGATCCGCGGCTTTCTCTCCCCCGAGAGCGATCGCCGCGGGAAGGGGTTCGAGGTGCTGGCTCTCGCGCACGCCAACGCGGCCGGCGCGTCGCACGGGGCCGGGATCGGCCACGGCAGCTCGCGCCATCGGCTGTCGTCCCCCGCCAGCGACTACGCCTTCGCGGTGGTCGGCGAGGAGCTGGGGCGTGCCGGCGCGCTCGGCGTCGTCGCCGCCTGGCTGGCGATCGGCGCGGGTGTGGTGCTGGCGGCGCGCTCGCCGGCGGCCCGCCACGATCCGTCCGCGCGCGCGGCGGTGGCCGGCGTCGGCACCGCGCTCGGGGCCCCGGTCGCGCTGCACATCGCCGTCTGCCGTGGGTGGCTGCCGATCATCGGCGTGACCATGCCGCTCCTCAGCTACGATCCCGCGCTGACGATCGCCTCGGGCGCCGAGCTGGGGCTGCTGGCGGCGATCGTGCTAGACAGGGCTCGAATGAGACAGGTGCCCGCGTGAACCCACTCCTCGATCGCACGCTGGTCGTCATCTCCGGCAAGGGGGGCGTCGGTCGCACCACGGTGGCGGCGGCGCTGGCGCGCGCGGCCGCCGACGCCGGCAAGCGGGTGCTGATCGCCGCCTCGCGCGCCGACCGATCGGCTCGGGCACCTCTTCGGGCGGGCGCCCCTCGGCCCGACGGTGACCACGCTGGCGCCCGGGATCGACGCGGTCAACATGACGCCCGAGAGCGCGCTGCAGCGAGTACGGCGTCCTCACCCTCCGCTCCGAGCTGGTCGCCCGCGCGCTGCTCGAGAACCGCGCCGCCCGCTCCTTCTTGAGCGCGGTGCCGGGCCTCGACGCCTATGCGGTGCTCGGCAAGGCCTGGTGGCACACCACCGAGCGCGCGAACGGCCGCCCGCGCTACGACCTCACCGATCCTCGACGGCCCGGCCAGCGGCCACGCGGCGCTCATGCTGCGAATCCCGGGCGCGATCCTCGCCGCGATGCCCAAGGGGCCGCTGGCCCCCGACGCCCGCGCCATCGACGAGCTGCTGCGCGACCCGGTGCGCGCGGCGCTGGTGATCGTGACGCTGCCGGAGGAGCTGCCGGCGCGGGAGGCTGGCGAGCTGGCCGCGGCGCTGCGTGAGCTCCGGCTGCCGCTCGGGCCGCTGGTGGTGAACGCCGTCCCCTCGGAGGACGCGACCGCCCCCGCGCTCACCCCGCATGCTCGAACGGGCGGCGGCAGCCGGAGACCCGGCGCTGGGGGCGCTGGGCGCCACGCTGCGGTTGACGATCGCCGCGCGGGCGCATCGCCGGATCGCCGAGCAGACGATTGCCGGGCTGCGGCGCGATCTCGGCCTGCCGATCCTCTCGCTCCCCCGTCTGCCCACCGTCGACCTCGGCCCGGCCGGCATCGTCACGCTGGCGGCGAGGCTGGCCGAAGGCCAGGACCAGGCCAACGACTCAGTAGCCCCGCGTCAGGTTTCCGACGACGAAATGCGATTTGCGGGGTCGTGCGGCGACCGGTATCGTGGCTCACAGCGACGACTTTGCCTGCTCTTCCCCTCCTGGCCGCCCTGCTCGCTTTAGCGCCGAACGAGGGCACCGGACCGCCCCACCTGGTCGCCGTGAAGACGCCGGCCCCGCCGCTCATCGACGGCCGCCTCCAAGATCCGGTCTGGAAGCTCGCCCCGGGCACCTCGGCGTTCACGCAATCCTTCCCATTCGACGGCGGCTCGGCCGTCCGAAAAGACCGTGCTGCGCGTGCTTTACGACGAGTCGGCAATCTACATCGGGTTCGAATGCGAGCAGGTCCGCACGCCGATCGTGGAGCGCCTCACCCGCCGCGACCGCGACTCGGAGAGCGAGTGGGTCTACGTCCACATCGATTCGCGCAACGACGGCAAGAGCGCCTACATGTTCGCCGTGAACATCGCCGGCGTGCTCGCGGACGCGCAGATCATCGACCAGACCACCTACTCGTGGGAGTGGGACGAAAACTGGGAGGCAAAGACCGCGCGCACCAAGAAGGGCTGGTCGGCGGAGATCCGGATCCCGCTGCGGGTGTTGCGCTTCGACGGCAAGCTGCCGGTCCAGAGCTGGGGCTTTCAAGCCTCGCGCTTCATCGCCCAGCGGCAGGAGACCGACCTGTGGACCTACGTCCCGCGCGACGTCGCGGCGCCGATCGCCTTCTACGGACGCCTCGACGGCCTCGGCGACCTCAGGGGGGCTGGCGCGCTGGAGCTGCAGCCGTTCGTCCTCGCCTCCGGACAGCGGCGCGACGCCAGCCAGGTTGCGATCGGCAGCGGCACCACCGGCAGCGCCTCGGCGGGCCTCGATCTCAAGTGGCACATCGCCCAGGACCTCACCTTCGACGCCGCCCTCAACCCGGACTTCTCTCAGGTCGAGCTCGACCAGATCATCCTCAACCTCGGCACCTACGAGACGTTCCTGCCGGAGAAGCGCCCGTTCTTTCTGGAGGGGATCGACGCCTTCTCGTTCCCGATGCAGGTCTTCTATTCGCGCCGCATCGGCAGCGCGCCGGTGGCGCCGTCGCTGCGCAGCGACGCCTCCAGCAACGAGGAGCTGGTCAACGTCCCGGCGCCGGCGACGATCTACGGCGCGGGAAAGCTGGTTGGTCGTCTCAGCCCCAACTGGACAATCGGGGCGCTCAGCGCCCTGACCGCCGCCAACAACGTCACCATCTACGACAACGTCAAACGCGGCGAGACGCAGCGGCTGGCGGCGCCAATCACCGCCTTCAACGTTCTGCGCCTCAAGCGCGAGCTCGGCAGCGGCGGTCACGTCGGCCTCATCGGGACCGGCTCGAGCGACATTCGAGAGCGACGGCGGCTACCCGCCGCTGACCACCGACAGCTCCCGCGAGCTCTGCCCCTCGGGGGCGACGCCCATCGTCCCGAGCAACTGCTTCCACGACGCCTACGTCGGCGGCCTCGACGGCCTCTGGCGCTCGCCGTCGGGCTCCTACGTCGTCAACGGCGCGTTCATCGAGTCGTACATCCGCGGCGGACCGATCGTCATGCAGCCCGACGGGACGCTGATCGGCTCGGGCGCGGCGGCGCCGGGCGGCTGGCTGCGGGTGGCGAAGGAGGGGGGCAAGCACCTCACCTGGAGCGCGGAGTACACCGGCGCCGGGCGCCAGCTCGACTACAACGACCTCGGCTACATGCAGCGGCAAAACATCGAGACCGTCCAGGCGACCGTCGGCTGGCGGACGCTGGAGCCGGGCAAGCACACGGTCGACACCACCAGCACGCCTGGTCGTCTCGGACAGCCGCAACATGTCCTGGCTCGATCTCGGGCAGGGCTACGAGCTGAACACGCGGCTCCACCTGCTCGACTTCTCGTCGGTGTTCCTGGCGGCCGACTACGCCCCCGCGCGCTTCGACGACCGCGAGGTCGGCGACGGCACCGCGCTCGAGCGCGCCGGCTACATCGGCGGCAAGCTGGAGTACGACAGCGACCCGCGCCGGGCCGTCTACGCGACGATCGCCAACCAGACGCAGGTGATGGGCGCCGGCGATCTACGCGACCAGCGTGCAGGCGAGCGCCGTCTTCCACGCGCTCCCGCAGCTCGACATCGAGCTCATTCCGCACGCTCACCTGGGCGGCCGGCGAGTACCGCTACGCCTGGCAGTCGGTCGGCCCCTACGACCCCTATCTCTTCGGCAAGCTGGCAGCTAAAAACGTGAGCGCCACCCTGCGCGCCAGCTACACCTTCACGCCGCGCCTCACGCTGCAGGCCTACGCGCAGGCGTTCCTCGCCTCCGGGCACTTCTCCGACATCCGCGCGGTCGGCACCCTGCCGAGCGAGACCGGCGCGCCACCCCGCCAGCCAGGCGGGACGGTTCACCTGTCCACGCTGGCGAGCTCTGCGGCAGTATCCCCGGCACCAACCCAGACTTCGAAGAAGCAGCGATCAACGCCAGCGTCGTCTTCCGCTGGGAGTACCGCCTCGGTTCAACGCTCTATCTCGTGTACACGCGCTCACAAATCCCAGAGGTGCAAAGCCTCGTCGGCCCGGCAACGCTGGCCCCGCGCGAGTTCGGCCACGGCGCGGCGACCGATGTGATTTTGACTCAAGCTCTCGTATTGGTGGGCGAGCTAATCCGCGCCGCAGGATCGTTGGACGGCGAATCGATCCCAGTTACGGCATCTCGAGAACGCTCGGCAGGGTGTCCTCCAAGCGGCTCGCGACCATCCTCGCCAACGACGCCAGCTCGTCTGCAGAGGTCCCGAGGCGGTTCCGAAGCGTCTCCTTGATGTCGTCGAGCAGCGTGCTTCCTCGTTGTCGAACAGCCACTGTCTCGTTTCAGCTAGTGTGAGCTTTCGGTGTCGTGCCTCGACGAAGATCTGGTCCTGGCATTCGTTGACGGGAGCCTCGACGAAGGCGAACAAACCGTTGTCGAACGGCATCTGGCGGATTGCCCTGCTTGTACGGACCTGATTGCTGCCAGCGCCGGTGGTGCCCCGGAGTCGCTGGGGGCGCGATCGTTGAGTGACGCCCTCAGGAACGAAGGCACGCTCGTCCGCGGCGGCAACGTCGGCCGCTACCTCATCCTTGGCCTGGTTGGCCGGGGCGGGATGGGCGAGGTCTATGCGGCCTTCGATCCCCGGCTCGATCGGAAGGTCGCTCTCAAGCTCCTCCGTGAGGTGACGGGACGCGGGACGCCTGCGCGCGCCGCCCAGGAACGACTGCTGCGCGAGGCGCAGGCGATCGCTCGCCTCTCCCATCCGAACGTCGTGGTCGTGCACGACGCAGGCACGATCGACGACGAGGTACGTGGCGCTCGCGTCTACCTGGCGATGGAGTTCATCGACGGTCAGACGCTGGCCGCGTGGCTGGCCGTCGCGCCACGCTCGTGGCGAGAGATCTGCAAGGTGTTCGCCGATGCGGGCAAGGGATTGCTGGCCGCCCACGAGGCCGGCTTGGTCCATCGCGACTTCAAGCCCCAAAACGTGATGGTCGGGCGGGACGGCGCGGTTCGAGTCACCGACTTCGGGCTGGCGCGCGACACCTCCGGCGTTGCCGAGGCTGAAACAACGACGCTCGACCTGGCTCGATTCGGGACGCGACCCTCGACGGAGACCCTTGCCCTGACCGGCGCCGGCGCCTTGCTGGGAACGCCGCTCTACATGGCACCCGAGCAATTCCTGGGGCGACCGGCCGACGCCCGCACCGATCAGTTCAGCTTCTGCGTGGCGCTGTACGAGGCGCTCTACGGCGAGAGACCCTTCGACGCGGACTCGCTCCAGACCCTCGTCGCCGCGGTCGTGTCCGGTCGCGTCCGCCAGCCACCCCCGAAGACGCGCGTCCCGGCGTTCCTGCGCAAGATCCTCCTGCGAGGTCTCGAGCCCCGGCAGGAGGCGCGCCATGCGTCGATGAGAGAGCTGCTCCTGGCGCTTCGCGCCGATCCTGTACGCCGTCGTCGAAGGGTGGCGCTCGGAACGGCGGTGGCAATCGGCGCCGCGATTGCGCTCGTGGGCGCCGAGCGCGTGGCGACGCGGGGCGAGCGGATGTGTCGAGGCGCGGCCGACAAGCTGGCCGGCATCTGGGAGCTCGATCCGAGAGGCGCCCGACGGGGCGCGGTCCACGATTCCTTCGTCCAGTCGGGCAGCGCCCTCGCCGAAGAGACCTGGACCCGCGTCTCCTCTCTGCTCGACCACTACGCCCAGAATTGGACCTCGGCCTATACCGACACCTGCGAAGCGACGCACGTCCGCGGCGACCAGTCGGCGGAGGTGCTCGACCTCCGCATGAGCTGCCTCGACGGATCGCGGGGCGGGTTTCGCGCGCTCACGGACGTCCTGTCTCACGCTGACGGCCGCACGGTCGTCGAAGCCGTGAACGCGGCGCACGCGTTGCCGCCGATCGAGCGATGCGACGACGTCGCGACCCTACGCGCCGCCGTCCCCCTCCCAGCGGACGCCGCGGCCCGGACACGCGTCGCCGAGCTGAGGACCCGCCTCGCCGAGGTGAAAGCCCTCACGGACACCGGAAAGTGGACCGAGGCTCGACGACGCGTGGCCCCTCTCGTCGACGCCGCACGCACCGCCGGCTACAAGCCCCTGCTGGCCGAGACGTTGGAGACTCGCTCATGGCTGGAGAGCGAGCTGGGAGACTTCGCCCAATCCGCGAAGACGCTCGAGGAAGACGTCTGGATAGCCCTCGCCGCACACCGAGATGACATCGCCGCGGAATCTGCGGCGCAGCTTATGGTTGCGTCCCTTCCGCTCTCGGCGCCTTCGGAGGAGCGCGACCGATGGGAAGCGCTGGCCAACGCATTGTTGCGGCGCCTCGGCCTCGGCCACGACCGCATCACCGCTTGGTTCTATCAGAATCGAGCAATTGCGATGTTCAGGCGCGGTGACTTCCGGAGTGTCGCCCGAGATTTCGATCTGGCCCTTTCTCTCAAACGAAAGGCTCTCCCTCCCAATCACCCCGACATCGCGATCACGTTGTGCTCACTCGGGTACTTCCATGCGGAGATGGGGGAGGGCGAATCAGCGTTGGTTGCTGCCCAGGCGGCGGTCGACATCTACCGAGCCGCTTATGGGAGCCAGAGCCCGCTTTTGTGGCAGGTCTTGGACGACCGCGGGGTCGCCTTAAGAATCCTCGATCGATACGCAGAGTCGGAGGGCGATCTTCGAAGTGCCTTAGCCGCGGTCGAGACGCTGGTTGGTACCGACCATCTTTGGACGGCGGACCCCTTGACTGAGCTCGGAAAGACCCTCGTGGCCGAGGGAAAGTGCCAAGAAGCGACGGCACTCCTTGAGAGGGCGCTTCAGATTCGCGAACGCGGCGACCCGTCATCGCCGGACCTCGCCGACACCCGGTTCGCGCTGGCGCGGGCACGCTGGGCGTGCAATCAGGAGCGATCCAAAGCCCGAGCGCTTGCGCTAGCCGCCCGCGACGCCTACCGACCGCTGCCGGGATTCAAGAGGCGGGCCGACGAGGTCGACGCGTGGCTCGCGAACACTTCGACTCCGAAAGCCGAGGCCAAGCCGTGAGCAGCGGAAGCCCTCACGATCGTCTGACGTGTCTGGACGAAGACTCCGTCCTGGCGTTCGTCGACGGCAGTCTCACCGACGAAGAACGGTCCAGCGTCGAAGGTCATTTGGCCGACTGCCCCGACTGTGCCGACCTGATCGCTGCCAGCGCGGGCGGAGCCCCGGAAGAGCTCACCCCTCGGTCCTTGCGACAGGCCCTTGCGAATGCGGGGGGGCTGGTCCCCGGGGCCACGGTGGGTCGTTACACCATCCTGGCCCTGATCGGCCGGGGCGGGATGGGTGAAGTCTACGCTGCCTACGATCCACGCCTCGATCGGAAGATCGCGCTGAAGCTGCTCAACGAAACGACCGGGCGGGAGGAGAAGGTGCAGGCTGCCCAAGAGCGTTTGCTCCGGGAGGCGCAGTCGATCGCGCGTCTTTCTCATCCCAACGTGGTCGTCGTGCACGACGCGGGTGCGATAGAGGACGAGGCCCTGGGCGGTCGGGTCTACCTGGCGATGGAGTTCATCGAAGGTCAGACCTTGGCGGACTGGCTGGCCGCGGAACCGCGATCGTGGCGGGCCGTCTGCGAAGTGTTCGCCGCCGCCGGCGAGGGATTGCTGGCCGCCCACCAGGCGGGCCTCGTGCATCGTGACTTCAAGCCCCAGAACGTGATGGTTGGGCGAGACGGCACGGTGCGCGTCACCGACTTCGGGCTGGCCAGCGACGCGTCCGACGTCGCGGCGAGCGACATGACAATTCCCGACCTCGCCAGCTCCGCGGCGCAACCCACGACCGACACGATGGCGCTGACGCCAATGGGGGTCCTGCTCGGAACGCCGCTCTACATGGCGCCCGAGCAATTCCTGGCGCACCCGACCGACGCCCGCACCGACCAGTTCAGCTTCTGCGTGGCGCTCTACAAAGCACTCTACGGTGAGCGCCCCTTCCCCTCCGATTCGCTCCAGACGTTGGTCGAAGCAGTCGTGGCCGGGAGGGTCCGGCAGCCCTCGCAAAAGACGGGCGTCCCGGCGTTCGTCCGCCGGATCGTCCTGCGGGGCCTCCAGCCCATTGCGACGTCGCGGTACCCTTCGATGCGGGAGCTGATCGCCGCCCTTCGCGCCGATCCGCTGCGCCGGCGCCGGGCGGTGACCGTGGGCGCGTCGCTGGCGGTGGCCATCGGCCTGACCGTGGTGGGCGCCGGCCGCTTGGCAACCCGAGGTCAGCGAATGTGCCAGGGCGCCGCCGACAAACTGGCCGGAATCTGGGAGCTCGACCCGAACACCACCCGGCGAACCACCCTCCGCGATTCGGTCCTGGGCAGAGGGCGCCCGTTCGCGGGGGAGACCTGGACCCGCGTCGCGGCTCTCCTTGACGGCTACAGCCGAGATTGGACCGGGGCGTATACGGACGCCTGCGAGGCGACGCACGTCCGGGGTGACCAGTCCGCCGAGGTCCTCGATCTGCGCATGAGCTGCCTCGACGGATCGCGCGGCGCGCTCCGCGCGCTCACCGACCTGCTCTCGCACGCCGATGACTCCGTCGTCGTCGGGGCCGTCGACGCCGCGCACGCGCTCCCGTCGATTGAACGCTGCGCCGACGTCACGGCGCTGCGGGCGGTCGTTCCTTTGCCGACAAATACCGCTGCCCGAGCGCGCGTCGCGGCGCTCGGGACTCGCCTCGCAGAGGCCAAGGCGTTGGCGGACACCGGTCAATGGGCGGCGGCGCGGCGGCGGATCGTTCCCATCGTCGAGGACGCACGCACCGCCGGCTACGAACCACTGCTGGCAGACGCCCTCGACGCCCGTGCCTGGCTCGAGGGGCAGCTGGGCGATCCAGCTGCTTCCGCAAAGACCCAGGAAGAGGCCCTCTGGGTGGCGCTGGCGACCCATCAGGACGACGTCGCGGCGGAGTCTGCAACGGAGTTGCTGGCCATGACCGCCTACTACCTGGCCCGTCCCGAGGACTCGCGACGGTGGGAGCTCCTGGCGGAGGCCCTGCAGGGGCGGTTAGGGCCCGGTCACGAGCGCATTGCAGCCTGGTTTCATCAGGCTTTGGGACTCGCCCGCCAGGGGCAAGGTGACTACCGCCGTGCCGCCACTGAGTTCGAGCTCGCACGGGCCCTCAAAGAGAGAGTCCTGCCGCCGAATCACCCCGACATCGCCATCTCGCTGCGCGCGCTGTCAAACGTCCAGCTGGAGATAGGAGAAGGTGGTCAGGCCTTGGCCGCGGCGCAGAAGGCAGTCGATATCGATCGGGCCGCCTACGGAAGTGGCAGTCCGCTGCTGTGGGGATCGCTGGACGATCTGGGGGAGGTGTTCGAGTACCTTCATCGGTATCGAGAGGCCGAAGAAGCTCTTCGTTCCTCGGTTGATTTGGTGGTCGCGTTCGTCGGTACCGACCATGTGTGGACCGGATACCCTCTGACCGCGCTCGGCAAGACACTCCTGGCCGAGGGCAAATATCGCGAGGCCGCCCCCGTTCTCGAGAGGGCACAGCGTGTTCGCGAACACGGCACGGTGGGCGCCGACCTCGTCGCCGAAACCCGCTTCGCCCTCGCACGCGCGCGCTGGGCGCTCAACCGAGATCGGCCAGGCGCGCTGGCCCTCGCCATCGCGGCGAGGGGCGCCTACCGAAAGCTACCCGGGCAGGAGAAGAGGGTCGAGGAGATCGAGGGGTGGATGGCGGCCAATTGCTTTGCAGACGCGCTGCGGTGAAGGAGATCTTCTCAAGCCGAGCTGACGGAAGCGGAGCATTTCATCGATGATCCTCAAGCATGGTGGCTTACGTTTTCGTGCCCCATCCACATGCTCGCGAAAGCGGGCCCTCTCAGGAACGAAGGTCAACCGCGTGAGCTGTGCCGCTTGAACTTCGTAGTCGCCCTCACGAAGTCATCGGATAAAAATATCTGAGGCCGAGGAGGGGAGCTGATTCCCCGCGGCCTCGCAGGCCCTAGATGACTGATCTTTTTTCCTGAAACTAGTCTCTTCCCAGGACCGCTGATCATGACTAGCGGTCGCTAGTCATAGATCTAGGAGCACCGATCCCAGGCCGTGCGCGACACCCGCGCTCCTAGATCGTTGAAAAACTGTCTCGATCTCCTCGCCGTCGCTATGGCACGGTCGCTGCAATTTCGTGAATCGTTCACGAGAAAAAACAAGCAGCGAAACAGAGGAAAACGACCATGACGACGACGACGACGGCTGGCATCAAGGTGAAGAGCGCGATCAAGGCGGGTGGGTTCAATACCGCTAACCACAGCCGCGCAGGCCTCAAAATTAAGTCGGCGATCAAGGCAGGCGGGTTCAACACTGCCAACCACAGCCGCGCAGGCCTCAAAATTAAGTCGGCGATCAAGGCAGGCGGGTTCAACACTGCTAACCACAACCGCGCAGGCCTCAAAATTAAGTCGGCGATCAAGGCGGGCGGGTTCAACACTGCTAACCACAACCGCGCAGGCCTCAAAATTAAGTCGGCGATCAAGGCAGGCGGGTTCAACACTGCTAACCACAACCGCGCAGGCCTCAAAGTTAAGTCGGCGATCAAGGCAGGCGGCGGTCGCCCGGGATCGCTCGTCGCGAATCACAATCGATGCGTCCTCCGGTAGCGTCGCTCGGGCGAATGTCTTGGGTTCAGCTGGACCCGTGACCGAGTAACCAGCCCTCCACGTCCGACCGCTCCTTTTCCATTGTCGAACGGGAATAGATCGTTCGGGCTTCCTCGGCGAGGCGGCGGGCACCCGTCTGTTCGCGGCCCGAGTCCCACAAGGCGCGAGCCAAAGCGAAAAGGGTTTCTGCGCGATCGGTAGCATCCACGGTCTGCCCGGTGCGAATCTTGAGAGCACGTTCGAGCGGAGCGAGGGCGCCCGAGGGGTTATGCTCGCCAAGGAAACTGACACCTACTCCAGTCCACGGGTAAGCGAGAATCTCGGCATCCATTCCGAGTTCTCGCTCCCAAATGGTGATGGCTCGTTGGTAGGTAGCCCGTGCCTCTTGAAATTTGTGATTGGCGTTTAGCATTTCCCCGCGGTTGTACAGCAGACGCGCGAGTGCGGGGTGTCCGGAACCGAGCTTCTTCTCTAGGATTGCTATTGCCCGATCTGTGTGAGAAAGCGCCTCGTCGTTCCGTCCCATACCGTGAAGAACGTTTCCCAGATTCCCTTCCGACATGGCGACGTCTGTGTTGTCAGGTCCAAAAAGCCTTCGTTTGAGTGCCGAACCTTGCTCAAGTGCGGCGACCGCCGAATCGTCGTTCCGGTGCACCGACAGCGCGCACCCGAGATTGTTGAGCAGCCATGCATGGAGGAGATCGTGACCGCCGAGCCGCTGAAGAACCGCAGTGGCCGCTTCGGACCATCTAAGTGCGTCGTTTAGGTGCCCTTCCTGATCACCGACGACGAATACAAGAATAGTCGCTACTTCGGCCCGAATTTCGTCGTGTCGGGACGCATCTGCGAGCCGATAGGCTTCGACCAGCGCTTTCTCTGCGGCCTGCGCGTCGTTCGACAATTGATAGACGTCTCCGGTGAATGCCAGCGTCTCGGCGATCAGCGGTTGATAGCCGATGGAACGAGCGGCTGAAACCAAAAGCGGAGCCTCTTTGAGTGTCTCCTTCCAGCGTCCGGCATCGAAGCGAGCCTTCGTTTCGGCCAGCCGCTTCCGCATGTCGGCGACACGCGCAACCGTTTGCTGGATCGTCGGGAGGACGCACGACTGCGCGCAAGGTCGGGACGTCGGTGCAGCGATCGAGAGTCGCAAGGGCGCTCGACGCGGAGACGGCGTTCTCGACGACCTCCCCTGTCGCGTCGGCGAACACGTCGGTTAGCGCGCGGAATCCGTTGAGGCGTTCGTTCAGGCACGACATCCGTAGGTCGAGCACTTCGGCGGACTGTTCGTGGTGGATCTGCGTCGCCTCGCAGGTCTGCTTGTACATGTTCGCCCAGCTCTGCGCGTAGCCTGTCAGGGCGCGGGTAACGGTTTCGTAGACGTCGGCGGCGTAGCTCTTTCCCGTGCGCATGAATGCGGCGTGAATTTGCGACTGCCGCGGGCCTTCAGGTTGGTCGGGCGGGTGCAGGTCCCAAATGCCCGTCAGCTTTTCCGCCGCGCCGTCGCAAAGGGCCCGTCGGTCGATCAAGCTCTGGCGAACGCCGAGGCCGACGATCACCGGCAACAGCGCCACCGCCGCGCCGACCGCCCACCTTCGCCGTTCCGCGCGCGGATCTTTGCCGAGCGCGGCGAGCAGCTCCGCCATCGACGGATACCGTTCGGCGGGCGCCGAGCGCAAGCCGCGTAACAGGATCC
The DNA here is from genome assembly GCA_963819375.1 of uncultured Pseudomonadota bacterium. Taxonomy (GTDB): domain Bacteria; phylum Myxococcota_A; class Polyangia; order Fen-1088; family Fen-1088; genus JADGRB01. The sequence continues at coordinate 117,702 of CAWFVU010000009.1, forward strand.
GGCGCACCCAGAAGGGCACCTTCGTTCCGGGCGGCGCGGCGCGGATCGTCCCTTGAACGACGTTCGCGGTGAGCTCGGTCAGCTTCTTTCCCGGGAACGGCCGCTCGCCGTAGAGCGACTTCATAGAGCGCCACGCAGAAGCTGAACTGATCGGTGCGCGCGTCGGTCTCCTTGCCGAAGAACTGCTCGGGCGCCATGTACGCGGGCGTTCCCATCATCGCGCCGGTTCGGGTGAGGCGGGCGTCGAACAGACCGGAGACCGACGACTGCATGCTCTCGCCCGACTCGGCCAGCCCTGGGTTGAGCACCAGCGTCCCCTCGTCGATCGGAACCGCCCGGTGCTCGAGCGGCAGCGTTCCGGTGCCGACCTCTATGTCTCCGCGCTTCTGCCCTGGCGGGGTGCTACGGGGCCGGTGCTCCTTGATGCCCGGCTTGTCCATCTGGCGCGCGAGGCCGAAGTCCATGACGCGCACCTGGCCGTCGCGGCCGACCATCACGTTGTCGGGCTTGAAGTCGCGGTGGACGAGCCCCTTCTGGTGCGCCGCCGTGAGGCCGCGCCCGGCGGCGATGAAGACCCGCAGCACCTCCTGCCAGGTGCGCGGCTTCTGCTCCAGCCAGAAGGTGACGGTGTTCCCGTCGACGAACTCCATGGCGATGAAGACCTTGTCTTCGAATGTGCCGACGTCGTAGACGACGACGACGTTCGGATCCGACAGGCGCGCGATCGCCTGCGCCTCGCGCAGCGTCCGCTGGCGCCCCTCGGTCAGTGAGACGCCGTTGCCCGCCTTGACCCGCAGCAACTTGACCGCGACCTTGCGATCGAGCTCCGGATCGTAGGCGGCGTAAACCTCGCCCATCCCGCCGCGCCCCACCAGCCCCAGCACGACGTAGCGGCCGATGATCGCGCCGCGGCCGAGCGGCTTGGCGGCCGAATCGATCGGAATGTGCGAGGGGGTCGGGTTCGACTTGGACATCTACAGCAGGGCCCCCCCACATCGGCGAATCCGGAATCGAAACTGAGGGCTACCGTCCGACATCACCCTACACCTCGTCGGCCAACGACGAGAGGCACTTTACCGCCAAGCGCGCGCCATGCGAACTATGGGTGCGCGATGACGACCAGAGTCTCGGCGCGGCTGAGCACGCAGGCGAGCGCACGCTCGAGCGTCTCGGGATCGAGGGCGGCGAAGCTCTCGTCGAGAATCCGGGCGTCGAGCGGCTGCAGGAGCGAACGCGCAATGTAGAGCCGCCCCCGCTCGCCGTGCGACAGCTGCCAGCCGCTCTCACCGACGAGCTGCTCGAGGCCGGACGGCATGCGCGCGAGGAGCGGCCCGAGGTCGAGCTCGCGGCAGATCGCCTCGGCCTCGGCAATGTCCTCGCGACGGGGCGGCCAGGCGCGGCCGAGCAGCAGGTTGAAGAGGAGGCTGGCGGAGAAGACGTGGTTCTCGTGGAACTGCGGCGCCGCGCCGACGCGCGCCCGCCAGCGCTCGTCGCCGAGCGCGCTCCGTTCGACCCCGTCGAGCCGGAGGCTGCCCGAGGAGGGGGCGCGCAGCCCGCAGAGCAGCGCCGCCAGCGTCGACTTGCCGCCGCCCGAGGGGCCTTCGAGCAGCACCCGATCGCCGCGCCGAATCTCGAGCGCGCAGTCGTCGAGCACCGGCTCGCGGCGTCCGGGGTAGCGGAAGCCGAGAGCGCGGGCTTCGATGAGCGCGCCCCGCCCGGCGGCGGGCGGGACCTGCGCGGTGGCCGACGCCGATTGTGAGGCGGCCGACGAAGCGACGGCCGACGTCGCGCCTGCCGCCGCCGCGAGCGTCTCGTCGCCCGCCAGCAGCTCGCCGATGTTCCGCCAGGCGATCACCGCGGCGCCGAGCGCGGGAAACGCCTGCGCCAACTTGCGAAGAGCGCTGGTGACGAAGAGGAGGCCACCCAGGCTGGCGGCGAATGCGCCCGGGCGCAGCGCCGCCTCGCCGAACCGCGGCGTCAGGATGAGGAGGGCGCCGATCAAGAAGCCGCGCGGCACGACCACGGTCAGCGCGGAGACCGCGCGATCGAGCGCGCGGCCTCGCGACGAATAGAGGGCGAGCGCGCGGTCCTCGTCCCGGTGCCACAGCTCACTCGGCTGCTGCGCGACCAGCGTCCGCTGCCCCACCATGCGCTCGACGAGATCGTGCGTGAGCGCCAGCCGCTCGGTCGACCAGGCCCGGAGCGACCGTTGCACGCGCACCGCGAGCGCGGCGGCGAGGAGCCCCCAAGCTGCCGCGAAGCCCAGCTCGGCAAGGGCCAGGTCGCCGACCGGCGCCAGACCGACCGCGAGGACGCAGAGGCCGGTGACGAGCTCGAAGATCCCGACGGCCGCAGAGAGCCCGCCGCCGAGCGCCAGCGATTCGACCGCCTCGACGTCGGCGACACGCCCCATGAGCCGCCCAATCCCGGCCGCGCGGAGCGGCTCCGTGTCGAGGCGCAAGAGGCCATGCAGGATCCGATCGCGCAGCACCGCACCCGCATCGATTGCCAGCCGGCCGGCGGCGCGCGACGAGGCGAGACGGACCAGCGCCAGCAGCGCAATGAGGGCGATCCAGCCCCAACCACCGCCCCGGGGACGGCTCGCCGATACCGCGCGCGTGCCGATCGTCGCCCAGAGTGCGACGAGCAGCGCGAGCTGACCGACGTAGCCGACCAGTGCCGCGCCCAGGCGGCGTCCCACGCCGGCGGCGCGCAGGGCCGTGCCGATCGAACGCTGCGCGGGGCGGAGCCGCGCCCCTTCGGCCACCCGCTCGCCTCCCAGCGCCGCGGCCAGCAGCGCGGCGCGCACCGACTCACCGCGTGTCTCCGCGAAGCCCGCCTGCGCCACCGCCGCCTCGACACCCGTCGGCGACGACGCTTCGACCGGCGCGCGCAACAGCGCCGACAGCGCCGCGCCCGCGCGAACGACGACGGCTCCGCCGGGAGCCAGCAGGCGCACGTCGGCGCCCGCGTATCCGAGGATCCCCAAGAGCGCGCCCGCGCCGCCCCCCACGCGCAGAACCGCCGGCGCTTCGGCACGTGCCCGCGACGTGAGCACCGGCGCCACGTCGGCGTAGCCGAGCTCGAAGCGGTCGGCCGGACCGAGCTGCGCCATCCCGGCCGCCGAGGCGAGCGCCGCGGTCAGCGCGTCGCGCCGGTCGAGCGGCCACAGACAGTCGTCCAGGCCGGCGCCCAGACCCGCCTCCAGGCCGGCGCTCATCGCGGCCGCTCCACGATCCGGCGATCTTCGAGCCACAACCGACGCCAGCGATCGCCCGACCAGGCGGCCGCGCGGACGCGCTGCTCGGCCGCGGCCAGCGCCGCGTAACGCGCGCCGGGCTGCGCGAGCAGCGCCGCGGGGGCGCCGTCCTCCGCGACGTGGCCGTCCGCGATCACCAGGACGCGCGGGAACGCCGCCGTCTCGGCGATGTCGTGAGTCACGCAAAGCAGCGTCGCCGACGACCAGCGGCGGCGCGCGCGCGCCAGGAGCGCCTGGCGCTGATCGCGCGAGAGACCCCGGAACGGCTCGTCGAGAATCACCAGCCGCGGCCGCGCGCGCAAGAGCCCGCGCCCGAAGCGCACGCGCTGTCCCTCGCCTCCCGACACGAGGCCGCCCGCCTCGCCGAGCGGCGTCGCGAGCCCCTCGGGCAGCCGGCGCACCACCTCGCCGAGCTCCGCCTCGTCGAGCACCGCGCCGAACGCATCCGGGGTGGCCGCCAGGCCGAACGCCAGGTTGTCGGCGAGCGAGCGGTTCCAGAGATAGACGGAGGGATCGATCCAGACGGTTCGGCGGCGCAGGGACTCGATCCCGGGGCCGTCGAGCAGGGCGCCGTCGATGCGAACGGTGCCGGTCGCGGGACGGTGCCATCCCAGCAGCAGCCCCACCAGGCTCGACTTTCCGGCGCCCGACGGGCCGACGATGGCCACCGCTTCGCCGGGCGCGATCGCCAGCGCGCCGACCTCGAGGATCTGGTGACCACCGGCCACCACGCGCACGTCGTCGAGCTGGACGCGCACGCCCGCCGCGACCTCGTCGGCCGACGCGCCGGCACCCGCCGTTTGCGTCACAACCGTCGCTGCCGCCGCGCCGGCCGCGTCGTCCTCGGGAGCGCCCAGGGGTTCGAGCAACCGCAGCGTGAGGTTGCGCTGCGCCGGGATCTGCTGGACCAGCCCCGTCAGCTCCTGGCCGAGCGCCGGCAGCGACAGCGCCCAGTAGACGAGCAACAGCGCCGTCCCGGGATCTGTGGTTGTGGTCGTCGCCGCCCCGCGCGCGAAGAACCCGAACAGCAGACGCACCGCCAGCGCGAGCCCGAGCAACGTCTGCACGGCCTCCGCCGTCAACGCCGCGCCGAGCGCACGACGCGCGGCGGCCACCCATTCGCGCAGGCGATCGCGATGCTCGCGCGCCAGCGCAGGCTCGGCGCCGTGCGTCCGCATCGCCACCAGCCCGAGCAGCCCATCGAGATAGAATCGCCCGAGCGCTCCGGCGTGGTTGCGCATCCGCAGATCGCGCTCCGCCACGGCCGGCTCGGCGACGAACGGGACCAGCAGCGCGACCGACCCGAGCGCGATCGCCAGCCCCGCGCCGCCCGAATCGAGCCAGGCGAGCCCCCCGGTGACGACCACGATCTCGATCGCGGTGCGGGCGATCTCTCCGCCCAGCGTCGGGAGCGCGCGCAGCCGGTGCAGCAGGTGCGCGCGCTCGGCCATGTCCGAGACCGGTCGGCTCTGGAAGTAGCGATCGGGCAGCCGCGGGATCTTGCGCAGGTAGAGCGCGCGCAGCTGCTCCTCGAGCCGCGCCCCGGCGCGGCGCAGGCTCCCCGCCAGCGGGAGCTCGAGCGCCAGCAGCGCCGCCAGCAGCACCACGATCGCCCCGGCGAGCCCCCCGGGGCCGAGCGGCGCCCCACCGAAGGCGTGGCCAGCGAGGCGCGTCAGGAATCCGACGCTGCCGGTGCCGCCGCCGCGCCCCACGGCGAGATCGATGAGCGCCCTCAACAGCAGCGCTTCGGCGACGGCGCCCAGCGCCGCCAGCACCACCCCGACCGCGAGCGCGGCCCAGCGCCCGCGCCCGTCGCGGGCCAGGAGACGCCCGAGCTCGGCCGCCGCGCGCGGCCGCGGCTCCTCGACGGCGGCGCGCAGCTCGAGCGGCAACGCCGCCTTCTGCGCGGCGTCGAGCGGCGCGGCCGCCGACGCGCGCAGCAGGACGGCGCCGCGGATGGCGACCTGCGCGGTGCCGTCCTCGGCGGCAGGCGCCGCCGCAGCGGTGGCGTAGATGGGCGGAACCGGAGGAGATCCGTCTTCTCTCGCTGGAGCGGTCGCCAGCGAAGCGACCAGGCGGCCAGCCTCGGCGCCGCCTGAGACCGCGGCCGACGCCACCAGCGCCGCGACGGTCCGCGCCGCGCCATCGAGCGCGGCGATCGCCGACCAGCCCGGAGCTTCGCGCGCGCGCGCGATCAGCGCCTCCCCGTCCGACGCGCCGAGCGCGCGCAACCGATGCGCGAGCGGGCGGGTGAAGGCGTCGCTGACGGCGAACGCGCGGAAGGCGTCAGCGGGAACCGACATCCGGTGCACGTAGACGTCACGCAAGAACGTCTCGCGCCTCACCCAGCGCCGCCCCCGCGCGGGGTCCATGATCTGGACGAAGGCGCCGTGCGCGCGCCAGACGACGACGAAGTGAACCAACCCCGACGGCAACCGCGTCACGACGATGGCGGGCAGCGCGTCCGCCTCGGGGAGCAGCAGGTGGTCGACCGGCATCATCACCTGCTCGGCGTCGAGGCCCAGGCTGGCGCCCAGCGTCTCCAGCGTGTCGATCGACGTTCCGTCGACGGAGGTCTGGCAGGCCTCGCGCAGGCGGCCATAGCTGACGCCGACGCCGAAGCCCTCGAGCAGGCACTTCAGCGCCGCGGGCCCGCAGTCCATCGCCGAGGTCTGAATGACCTCCGGCGCGAAGAATCGCCGTGAAGCGCGCGGCGGCGACGGCGACGACATTTTCGCCGCCCACGCTACAATGTCGGCCCGGTGGCATCCATCCCTCGCGCTCTCGACGCTGACCGCGCCGAACGCCACCTGACCGTCGCGGTCGCCGCCCACGAGCGCGCCATCGCGCTGCGGGTCGCCGGCCGCTTCGCCCCGGCCGAGAAGGCCTGCCGTCGGGCGCTGGCGGGCTACATCGCCGCCGAGGGGGCTCGCCACCCCGACGTCGCCAACGCGCTCTGCGAGCTCGCCACGACGCTGGAGGCGCGCGACCGCCCGAGCGAGGCTTCCCGAGCCCTGCGCCGCGCGCTGTCGATCCTGCGCTCGCCCTCGACCGATCCCGATCTGCTGCGCCTGCGGCTGCAGGCGCGGATCGCCCTTGCCGGCCTCGACCGTGCGCGCGGCGCCTACACCGCCGCTGACCGCGGCTTCCGGGCCGTGCTCGCGGAGGCGCGGCGGCGGCTCCCGCGGCGCGATCCACTGACGGTGGCCGTGCTCAACAACCTCGGCGTCCTCCGCAAGGCCGAGGGGCGCTACGCGCGAGGCCGTCGTCTTTTATCGGCAGACGAAGCGTCTGCTCGGCCGCGATCGCCAGGCGCGCGCCACGCTGGAGCACAACCTCGGCGGGATCGCCCACGCGCGTGGCCGCTACGCCGAGGCCGAGCCGCACGCGCGGCGCGCGGTCAAGCTGCGGGCGGCGGCCGTGGGAGCGTCGCACCCGGCCTGGGCGGCCGACGTCGCAGCGCTGGCGGCGGTCGTGGAGTCGCGCGGGCGCCTCGACGAGGCGGCGGTCCTCTACCGGCGGTCCCAGGCGGTCTTCCGGCGGAGGCTCGGCGAGCGCAGCCTGGAGTTCGGGCTGGGGCTGGCCGGCCTGGCGGCGGTCGAGCAGCAGCGCGGGAACGTGGCGCGCGCCGCGGTCGTTGTACGCGCGGGCGCTGCCGATCCTGGGGCGCCTCCTCGGGCGCCACCACCCCGACGTCGCCCTGACGGTCAACAATCTCGCCGTGCTGGAACGAAACGAAGGTCGCCTCGCGCGCGCGGAGGCATCGTTCCGGCGCGCGACCGACAGCCTCGAGCGTACGCTCGGGCCGCGGCACCCACATACCGTCCTGGCGCGCGACAACCTGCGCGCGGTGGCTGCGGCACGGCTCAAGCCAACCGGCGTCACCCGCCGATGACCAGTCACTGATGGCGGAGCCCGTGCTCGACCTGGTTCTGCGCGGGGGAACGATCGTGAACGCCGACGGGCGACAGCGGGCCGACCTGGGCGTGGCCGGCGGGCGCGTGGTTCAGATCGGCGGCGCGATGACCGGCGCCCGCGAGCTCGACGCTGGCGGCCGCTTCGTCCTGCCGGGCGGCGTCGATCCGCACGTCCACCTCAACGTCGCAGAGGTCGACTCCAGCGAGCCGGATTGGGTCGACGACTACACGAGCGGCTCGGAGGCCGCGCTGGCCGGCGGCGTCACGACCGTCGGGAACATGTCCTACGTCCTGCCCTGGGAGACGATCGCCGAGCGCGTGGCCGCCGAGTCAGCGCTGGTGGCGCGGCAAGCGATCGCCGACGTCTTCTTCCACGCCGTCGTGCTGACGCCCGGCCCCGAGCTCGTGGCCGAGGTTCGCCCGGCGGTGGCGGCGGGCCAGTCGAGCATGAAGATCTTCATGTGCATGCCCTCGTTCGACGCCTGCGCCGCGGAGTTCAGCCGGCTGATGAAGGCCACCGGCGACGCAGGTGGAATCGTGCTCATCCACTGCGAAGATCTCCCCACCATCGAATGCTGCACCGCCATGTTGTCGGCGCGCGCGCAGACCGCCACCGCGCACTTCGCCGAGAGCCGCCCGGTCGCCTCGGAGGTCATCGCGGTCGAGCGGGCCATCGCCATGTGCCGCGCCACCGGCGCGCCGACCTACATCGTCCATCTGTCGTCGGCCGGCGGCGCTGGCGGCCGCGCGGGCCGCCCGCGCCGAAGGGCTCCCCCTCTTCGTCGAGACGCGCCCCCTCTACCTCTACCTGACGGAGGAGCGTTACGGCGACCCCGACGGCGGCATCTACGTGGCGCAGCCACCGCTGCGCGCGGAGGCCGATCGCGAGGCGCTCTGGCGCGGCATCGCCGACGGCACGGTCGACACGCTCGGCAGCGATCACGCCCCCTGGACGCGCGCGCTCAAGCTCGACCCCAAGCTGGACGTCGCCCACCCGCGCCCGGGCGTGGCCGAGCTCGACACCATGTTGCCGCTCTTCTTCACCGAGGCGGTCGCCAAGGAACGGATCACGCTCGAGCGGTTCGTCGCCCTCACGGCCAGCAACGCCGCCCGGCTCTTCGGCCTCTACCCACGCAAGGGGACGATCGCGGTCGGCTCGGACGCCGATCTGGTGATCTGGGAGACGCGCGGCCGACGAACCATTCGCGATGAGCAATTGTTCTCGCGCGCCGGGCACACGCGTCTACGCCGGCCGGGAGATCACGGCCTGGCCGAAGACGACCATCCGCCGGGGCGAGGTGGTGTTCGAGGACGGTCGAATCGTGGGTCGCCCCGGCGGCGGCCAGCCCGTCCCGCGCGGCGAAGACCCAGCCGCCGCGCTGAGTCGCCGAGGTCGTCGGCCCAAGGCCCACGGCCCAAGAAGTGTTGCGCGCGACCGGCCGGCGCGTCACATAGGGGGCCAGCTCGATGGCGGTTCGGCACGCCGTGCCCCATCCGCCGGCTGAGCCGTTGTATATGATGACGTTTTCCCAAACTGCCCGCTGCCTGAGCGCCATGTCCCATGTCCATCGATAAGCACGAGATCACGCAGACCATGCCGACCCGCGGTGGCCCCAACCGCGAAGGAGCCAGGCAAGGCGCGCTCATCGTGATTGGCGACGGCGCTTCGATCGAACAGCTGCGCGCGCCGCGGCTCGTGCCGATGGCCGAGCGTGACCCTCGATATCGGGCGGCGCGCCCCCGCCGACGCCGGGTCCGACGGCGCTGACCCTGCACCGACAGCACCGTCTCCGGAGCTGCACGCCCGCATTCAGCGCGCGGAGGACCGGTCGGAGCTGTTCGTGCTTCACGATCTCGGCAGCACCAACGGCACCTTCGTCAACGGACGCCGCATCCATGGTCCGACGCCGCTCGACGACGGCGGCGTGCTCTTCCTCGGCTCGCAGGTGCTGGTCTTCCGCCTCTACACGGCGGCCGAGCTGGCCGCGGTCAGCGAGGACGCGGCCGCGCCGCTGACGCCGGTCGCCACGCTCTCGCCGCGCGCTGGCGCTCACGATCTCCAAGCTTCGCCGCCTGGCGCGCTCCGACTCCGAGATCCTGCTGCTGGGCGAGACCGGCGTCGGCAAGGAGGTGTTCGCGGGCGCCGTGCACGCGCTGTCGGGGCGCACCGGGCAAGCTCATCGCCGTGAACTGCGCCGCGATCCCGCGGGAGCTCGTCGAAAGCGAGCTCTATCGGCTACGAGAAGGGGGCGCACTCGACCGCCCAGACGCGCAAGATCGGTCTCGTCGAGGCGGCGGACGGCGGAACCCTGTTCCTCGACGAGATCGGCGAGATGCCGATCGAGCTGCAGTCGAAGCTGCTCCGCTTCCTGCAGGACCGACGGTTCTCTCCGCTCGGCTCGACCCGGGTCGTGGAGGCGGACGTCCGCATCATCGCCGCCACCAGCCGGGTGGCGCTCGACACGGGGAAGCACTTCAGGAGGCGATGCTGGGGCGCCTCGGCGCGCAGCCGATCTTGCTGCCGCCGCTGCGCGAACGGATCGAGGACCTGCCGGCGACTGTGCGCCTATTTTCTCCGCGACATGACGGACGGGCGCAGCGTTCGAGCCCGACGCCTTCAAGGCGCTCATGCTGCACGACTGGCCGCTCAACGTTCGGGAGCTGCTGAAGGTGGTGACCCAGGCCGAGGTGCTGAGCCGCAGCACCCCGACCATCGGATTCGAGCATCTGCCGAGCCGCGATCGCCGCCCGGATCCAGTACGAGGGCCAGGACGAGCGCGAGGACACGATGGTCGATCCCGAGCCGCGGTCCTCGGACGGCGAGGCACCGTCGACCGGCGTGGTGCGCGAAGTCATCGCCGCCGCCGCCACCACGCGCGTGCGGCGGCCGGCGCCGACGCGCGAGGAGCTGGTCAGCGCGCTCGGCGAGTGCAACGGAAGCGTCGCCCAGGTGGCGCGCCGCCTCGAGCGCCAGTACGCGGTGGTCTGGCGGATCATTCAACGCTACGGGATCGACGCGGGCTCATACCGACAGAAGCAGGGCCCCTCAAAGGGTCCCTGCAACCCTCCGCGACGGACTCCGCCGGGTCAAGCCCGGCTCCGTCCACACGAAAGAACGGGAGCATCTGATGGGGACTGCGAAGGTCGTGTTGCGGCAAGGGCGTGCGCGCCCGCTTTGGTTCGGACATCCCTGGGTCTACGCGAACGGCGTGGCGCGCGTCGAGGGGGACCCGGCCCCGGGCGACGTGGTGGCGCTCTGCGATCACGACGGCCGGTTCATCGGCCAGCGGCTTCTACAACCCGCGCTCGCAGATCCCCGTCCGGCTCTGCACCCGGGCCGACGGGCCGGTCGACGCCGCCTTCTTCCGCGCCCGGATCGCCCGCGCCCGCGCCGCGCGCGCCCGTCTCGGCCTGCCGTCGGAGCGGACGAACGTCTACCGCCTCGTCAACAGCGAGGGGGACGATCTGCCGGGGCTGGTGGTCGACGTCTACGGCGACGCCGCGGTCGTGCAGATCACCACGCTCGGGATCTCCGCCCGGCGCAACGAGATCTTCGACGCGCTGGAGGCGGAGCTCGGGAGCAAGACGATCTTCGAGATCTCGCCCGCCTCTTACGCCGAGCTGGAGGGGTTCGCCGCCGGCTCGCGCGTCGCGCGCGGCGAGCAGCGCACGCAGCGTGACGGTCGTCGAGGACGGCATCGCGCTGGAGGTCGAGCCGCTCTCCGGACAGAAGACGGGGATGTTCATCGACCAGCGCGAGACCCGCGCCCGCGTCGGCGCGCTGGCCAAGGGCGCGCGCGTGCTCGATCTCTACGCCTACGCCGGCGGCTTCTCGCTGGCCGCCGCGCGCGGCGGCGCCAAGGCGGTCACCGCCGTCGACAGCTCGGCCCGCGCCGTCGCCCGCACGCTGGCCCACGCCGACAAGAACGGCGTCAAGATCGAGGCCGTCGAGGCCGACGCGTTTCGCTTCCTCGAGACGGCCACGCCACGCTCCTTCGATCTGCTGGTCGTCGACCCGCCCAAGTTCGCGCGCGCGCGCAAGGATCTGGAGGCCGCGCGCAAGGGCTACGAGCGGCTGAACTCGCTGGCGCATGCAGGCGGCCGCGCCGGGGGCGATCCTGGTGACCTGCTCCTGCTCGCAGAACGTCGACGCCGAGTCGTTCGAACGGATCGTCGCCGCCGGCGCCAAGCAGGCCGGCCGCGAGGTGCGCGTCTTCGAGCGCCGCGGCCCCGCCGCCGACCACCTCCTGCCCCCCGGCTTCACCGAAGGCCAGTACCTCAAGGTCCTCCTCTGCTACGTCGTCTGAGCGCGCGCCGTGGCCGCGACTCACTCCGGCTTCACCGCATCGAGCTGCTGCATAGATCTCCTTCATGGTGGCCTCCATCTCGCGCGAGGCCTCCGCGAAGGCATGGCAATCGTCGGCGCGAAGGGCGGCGACCATTCGTGTCCATCCGTCGTCTCGAGCGCTCACCGTCCGTTCGAGGAGCACCAGCAGCTGATCCTGCGCGGAGGTCACCGGCTGCCTCCGTCGCCAGTCCCGATCCTGGCTCTCGAGCGTGGCGCGCGTCGCCCTCCACCCGGGCAGGATCGTGCGTTCGAGCTGATCGGCCGCCTCTTGCGAACTGATCTGGGCGGCGTTCACCTTCCTGATCAGGTCGTTGTAGCCGACGATCGCCGTGTGCTCACCGGTTCCAAAGACCTTCACGAATCTCGTCGAAGGCCAGCGGTCGGGGGAGCGCGTGTGAGACGATGAGCCCGAGCGCGCAGGCCGCAGTCGCAATCAGCAGGGGGCGGCGCAGCTCCCGGGAGCGCCCCGGCGTCAGCGGGCGAAGCAGGAGCGCGCCCGCCGCGGCGCCTCCGACCAGGCCACCCAGGTGCGCGATGTTGTCGATGCCCGCGTGCGCGGCACCGAAGACGATGTTGTAGACGATGAAGCTCCCCGCCACGCCCCCCAGCTTGGAGAAGACGACGCCGGGGATCGTCCCCCGCTGCAACAAGACGAGCGCCCCTAGCGCGCCGTAGACGCCGAAGATCGCACCCGACGCTCCCGCCGAGACGACCAGCGGATGGATCGCGGTGCTCGCGAGGCTGCCCGTGATTCCCGCGGCGAGGTACAGGGCGGCGAACGCCAGCGGCCCGAACAGCCGTTCGACGATCGGGCCGGAGCTGAGAGCGCGGCCATGTTGGCGAGGAGGTGAATGACACCGAAGTGGACGAAGACGTTGGTCCCAGGCGCCAGGGCTGGCCCCGAGCGTGAGCGGACCGTAGTCAGCGCCCCAGCGAAGGACGTCCGGGATGGTCGGATTGGAGGCGCTCACCCCCTTCGCGACCATGATCGCGAACACGAGGACGTTGAGCGCAACCACCACCGGGACGACGTAGAGACGTGGCGTGATCTCGCGGAGGTGAAGCTTGAACTCGGCGAAAGCGATCTTGGGATCGGTGCTCCCCGGCGCCCACGCAACCGTCTCGTCCGCCATGTGCCAATTGTCGCGGATCGCGTCCCCCGTGTCATCACAGGGCCCCGAGCAGCCCCGCGATCGCGTCGAGGTCGGGCGAGCTTTGCTCGACCGACCTCATCGCGGGAGGTTCGGAACCCTTTGAGGGTTCCGAGTACTAAGGCGCGCCGTGGACGCTGCCTGGCGAGCCGTGCAAAACGGCCAGGTAGTAGACGAGCATCGCGATGATCGTGCCGAGCGAGATCCACTCGAAGGGGATGCGCCCGAACAGCTTCCAGCGCGGCGCGAAGAACCGCCCGTGCGAGCGCTTGTAGATCTGCTGTTTGACGTCCGACAGGAGGCTGGGGGGCGCCGTCTGCTTGAGGCGCCCGAGCGAGCCCGAGCGTGCGCTTGAACGCCACCAGCTCCGTGCGGCACTGGATGCAGATCGCCAGGTGCTGCTCGACCTCCGCGCGCTTGATCTCCGGGAGCGTCCCGTCGACGAAGTCGGAGAATTCGTTCTGCGCCTCGGCGTGGTCCATGACTACTTGGTGTGCTTGTCGAGCTCTTCTTTGATCGCCATGCGGGCCCGATGAAGGCGCGATTTGATCGTCCCCTCGGGCAGCCCGGTGATCTCCCCTATCTCTTGATATGACATCTCTTCGACGTCGCGCAAAATCACCAGCAGGCGGTGCTCCTCGTCCAGCGCGGCGATGGCCGTCTGCATGAGCCGCTCCATCTCGGCCGCCTCGAGCAGCTTGTCCGGCGCGTCGATCTGCGCGTGCGCGATCGGCCCGGGCGTCCCCCCGGCGCGCCCACGTTCGCCTGCGCCGCGTCGTCGAGCTCGCCGCCGTCGGTCGGCCGCCGCGCCAGATACTTGATCCGGTTCTTGCTCTGGTTGGCGGCGATGCGCAGCAGCCAGGTCGAGAACTTGGCCTCCCCGCGGAAGCTGTCGACCGTCTTGAACACGGTGATGAAGACCTCCTGCGCGACGTCCTCCGCCTCGTGGCGGTTCCCCAGCATCCGGTAGATCAGGCTGAAGACCTTGTCGCCGTAGCGGCGAACAATCTCGTCGAACGCCGACGGGTCGCGCTCCTTCAGACGCGCCATGAGCAGCCGCTCGGCCAGGCTCATCGTGTAGGGAACCCGGTTCCGCGAACGCGCCCGCGCAAAACGGAGCGTCGCTTCCACGTCAATACGGACAACGGGCGAATGGAAAGGTTCCCGCGGGTCACGGATTGTTCACGGGCGCGCGGGGATCTTGCATATCCAGCGACGGATCCTGCGTCTGCGAGGCCGGGATGAAGAGGCGCAGGGAGACCTGCAGCACCGTCTCGCGCACCTCGGTCCCCGAGGCGAGCATGCTGCGGGAGAGGTCCTGTCGCACGCCGCCGTCGAAGGCGCCGATCTCGGAGATGCCCGACAGCCCGAAGGTCAGGTAGCCGTTGCCGGTCGTCGCGTCGTAGCCACCCCCGGCGCGCACGGCGAGCTTGCCGAGGAAGGTGTAGCCGGCGCCGCCCATCAGCGAGGTCCCCTTGCGTCCGGTCTGGTTGTCGGCGGTAAAGCGCGTCAACCCATCGGCCACCACCAGCATGTTGGTGAGAGGAATCAGCGCCACCCCGTAGCCTACCGCCTGCGTCGCCTGGCTGGTCCCGAGGTCGCGCAGGTTGGTCCCCACGAGGCCCAGGGAGACGATCTCGGTCGGCCGAATGGTGGCGCCGACGTCGAACGTCAACCCGCCGTCGTTGCCATTGAAGACGTCGCCGTCCTCGAGCTTGAAGTACTTGAGCGTCGCACCGATCGACACGAACGGCCCGAAGGGGAACGACAGCGCCAGCCCCCCCTCGTGGCCATGGCCGACAGGGCCGCCGGTCGGATTTAGAGGGCCGCCGCTCGGATTGCCGGAGTGGTACGTGTAGTAGAGGCCGCCCGCCAGGTTGAACGGCGACGTGCTGTCGACGATCGAGGCGTGCAGGAACTGATCGGAGAGCCGGCTCGCGTACCCGTACGTCCCGTCGATGGTGTACGCCTTCGTGAGCGACATCCCCGACGGGTTGAGCAGGGGGCCCTCGTCGCCGACCGCCCAGGCCCGCGAAGCCCCCCCCATCCCCAGCGCCTCCGTCGGCGTGAACTCCTCGAAGGCGCGCGCGGTCGATCCGACCGCCGAGGTCAGCGCGATCGCGAGGAGGGCGACGCAAATTCTCGGGCGGGCGGAAAGCACGGACGGAGTCTAAGGCCGTCGGGCGCTACCTCCAATTGCGCTCCGCGAGGCTGGCGTACCCGTCCCACCCGACGACGACGTGATCGAGCACCGGGATGCCGCACAGATCGCCCACCTCCCGCAGCCGCGCCGTCAGCTCGATGTCGGCGCGCGAAGGGGCCGGATCGCCCGACGGATGGTTGTGGCAGAAGATGACGGCGGCGGTCGCCTGCCGGATCAGAGGGCGGAAGACGTCGCGCGGATGGATCTCCACGCCGGTGAGCGAGCCGCGCGCCAGGCAGTGCTCGCTCTGCACGCGGTGGCGCACGTCGAGGCCGAGCGCCCAGAATTCCTCGACCGACAGCGGCGCCAGCCGGCTGCGGAGATACGTCCAGACTTCGGACGCGCCGGCCACCCGCTGGCCGCGCGCAGGACGGCCGGCGACGGCGCGCCGCCCGAGCTCCAGCGCCGCCGCGATCAGGGTGGCGCGCACCGGGCCGATGCCGGCAAATCCGGACAGCTCGACGGGCGACGCGCGCAGGAGCCCGGCCGGCCCCTCGACGCCGCGCAGAACCGCCGCCGCCACCTCCAGCGCGCTCGCCCCGCGCCTCCCGGTGCCGAGCACGACGGCCAGAAGCTCGCCGTCAGTGAGCTGCTCCGCGCCGCGCGCTGCCAGCCGCTCGCGCGGACGAGCGTCCGGTTCCATGGCCGCGATCAGGGTCATGCGTCGCAATGTTCGCAACCGTCGTGCCACGGCAACGGTCGTGCCACAGCCGCGCAAAGCTTTGGGTCGCACGCACGTGCCGAACTATTGCTTTGGACTTCGCGGCCAGGCGTGCTAGCTTCTCTGCAACGCTCGTGGTTCGCGGCATTCTTGGCCGCGCCGGCGTTGGAGGGCCGCGGTGGTTTGTGACGGCCCCCGCAGAGGTTTTCCACAGGGTGCATGAGGTAGTTGGGCTGAACGGCGAGGGTAAGCGCCCCATTTTCCCAGGAGTTTGAGACTGAGTTCCGACGATGATGTGCGGGACGCCGCAGGCGCAACGAGCGCCGCGGGCTCCGAGCACGATACAGAATCTCCCAAGGCGGCCGAGCTGGATGACGGTGTTCCGACCATCGTGATCCGCACCTCCGACGCCGCGGAGCAGTTTGACCATGACGGCGGCAACGGCCATCTGGCGCCGCCGCCGTCGATCGTGGCCGCGACGCCGGTCGACGAGCCGCCTCCGCCCCCATCGCCGGGGCTGCTGCGCGCGCTCGAGAAGATGCGCTCCGTCTTCCACATCCGGGACCTTCGGCCCGGGCAGGCGGAGATCATCGAATCGGTGCTGGCCGGTCGCGACACGCTGGCGATCATGCCGACCGGCAGCGGCAAGTCGCTGACCTATCAGCTGCCCGCGCTGGTGCTGGAAGGCCCCACACTGGTCGTCTCGCCGCTGCTGGCCCTCATCGAGGATCAGTACAGCAAGCTGAAGGCGGCCGGCGTGGCGGTGGTCCGCATCGATTCGACCCGCACCGCCAAGGAGCGCGCCGCCGATCTGGCCGCGGTCCGCGAGGGGACGGTCCGGCTGGTGATGATCACGCCCGAGTCGGTGAACTCGCCGACCGTGCAAGAGGCGCTGGCGGGGGTGAAGTTCTCGCTCTTCTGCGTCGACGAGGCGCACTGCGTCTCCCAGTGGGGACACGACTTTCGCCCGGCGTACCTCGGCCTGCGCCGCGCGGCGAACGTGCTCGGGCGCCCGCCCATCCTCGGCCTGACCGCGACGGCCACGCCGGAGATCGGCGACGACGTCCTCGTCCAGCTGGGGATGAAGGATTCGAAGGTCTGCCGCGTCTCCTTCCATCGCCCGAACCTGGCGTTCGACGTGCGCAAGGTGGCCGGTGAGGCCGACAAGCTGCGCCAGCTCGGCAAGCTGATCTCGCGCCTGCGCCGCCCCGGGATCGTTTATTGCGCGACGGTGCGCGCGGTCGACGAGCTCTACGTGGCGCTGCGCCACGGGAAGATCCCCGTCGAGCGCTACAACGGCAAGATGACCCAGGACGAGCGCGAAAAGTCGCAAGCGTCGTTCATGCAGTCGGGGCGCAAGGTCGTCATGCTGGCGACCAACGCCTTCGGCCTCGGCATCGACAAGCCGGACATCCGCTACATCATCCACTACCAGATGCCGGGCTCGCCCGAGGCCTACGTCCAGGAAGCGGGGCGCGCCGGGCGTGACGGCAAGCCGTCGCGCTGCGTGCTGCTGTTTCAGCCCGACGACATCTCGATTCAAGAGCACTTCCTCAAGGAGGCGCACCCGACCAAGTCGCAGGCGCGCATGGTCGCCGAGGGGCTCTACGCCTGGAGCGACGAGGGCAAAGAGGTCTCCGTCCGCGATCTGGCGATGTCGATGGCGCTGCCGGAGCGGCGCGTCCGCGTCATCCTCTCGGTGCTCGAGGCGATGGGCGTGGCCCAAGAGGTCAAGGCCGCCCGCTGGATGGGCGTGGAGCCGCGCCCCACCCGCGAGCAGATCGACAAGGCGGCGATGGTGTTCGAGGCGCGGCGCATCTCCGATCGCCGGCGGCTCGAATCGCTGCTCAAGTACATGAACACGCAGCGCTGCCGCGTGCAGATGCTGCGCGCCTACTTCGGCGAGCCCGAGGGCGAAAAGTGCGGTCTCTGCGACTCGGACGCCGGCCTCGACAGCGAGGTGTTCGATACGGCGTCGTCCGACGAGCGGCACGGGCTGCACGCGGCGACCGATTTCCACGCGCGCCCACGGCGCCGCAGGCGGGGACGCGCCGGTTACGATCAGCCGGCGCCGCTGCCATCAACAGCGCCGCAGGCGCCGCAAGCCCCGATCGTCCCGCGCTACGAGACGGCGATTCCGACCGATCTGCTTCCGCCGCTGGCGCCGTTCGAGATCCCGCTCCCCTCCGAACGGGAGAACAGCTTCGACGAGGCGATCTGGGCCGACGCCGCGGAGCTCGGCGCCACGGCGCTCTCAGGCGAGGTGGTGATCGATCCGGCCGACGACTGGACCGCGCCCGCTGCGCTCGAAGCGATGGCCGAGACGGACGCGGCGCCCAGCAGCGACGTGGCGCCGCCGCCGGAAGCGGACGCCCTCGACGCGCGCTGGATCGCCATCCGCGACGCCAACATTCGCCCCTACCTCGACTGGCGCCCCGCCGTGGCGGTGCCGCTGCCGCCGCTGGTCGTCCGCCCAGGGCAACACGCGCCGCGCGGCCCGCAGCCGCAGCAGCACCACGCTGGGCCCCCGCGCCACGGCGGACGGCCGGGCTACAACGGCCCGGGACCGCGACCGGGCGGCGGTGGTGGTGGCGCCGGCGGCGGCGGTGGAAATGGACGTCGTCGTCGAGGACGCGATCGCGATCGCGACCGCCCGCGAAACGATCACGCTCGACACCGCGACCGCGGCCCTCGGCTTCCGGGCTTTTACAACCCCGGCGGGGACTAGGGTCTATTTGACTGGGAGGAGAGGGTGGGGGCCCCCACCCTCCCCCTCCCAAGCCCTCCCGCGATGGGCTCGCACGAGCAAAGCTCGTGCTCCCCCTACGCGCGGAGCCAGGCGACGAAGCGGGCGATGCCCTCTTCCATCGAGATCTTCGGGGCGTAGCCGAGCGCGCGTCCCGACAGCGTCAGGTCGGCCAGCGTGCGCTTCATGTCACCTGGCTGCTCCGGTCGCCACGCGACAATCGGTTTTCGGCCCAGCGCCTGAGCGAGCAGCTCGACCAGCTCGAGCAGGGTCGTCGTGCGCGAGCCGCCGAGGTTGTAGATGCGGTAGCCGGGTGCAGCCACCGCCTCGTCGATCGACGCCACCACGCCGTCGATGATGTCGTCGATGAAGGTGTAATCGCGGCTGCTGCTGCCGTCCCCGAACAGCGGAATCGGCTGGCCGGCGGCGATCAACCGCCCGAACTTGTGGATGGCGAGGTCGGGCCGCTGGCGCGGGCCGTAGACGGTGAAGAAGCGCAGACAGGTGACGTCGAGCGCATACAGATGATGCGCGGCGAACAGCAAGAGCTCGCCTGAGCGCTTGGTCGACGCATAGGGCGACACCGGCTTGAGGCAGGGATCGGACTCCTTGAACGGCGGCTGGCTGTCGAGCCCATAGACCGACGACGACGAGGCGAAGACGAACCTGGGGACGCCGGCCGCGCGCGCGGCGTCGATCATCCGCTGCGTGCCGACCAGGTTCACGTCGGCGTAGCGCGCCGGCTCGGCCAGCGACGGCTGCACGCCTGCCAGCGCCGCCAGATGCACCACCACGTCGGGGCGCCCGCGTCCGAACGCACCCGCCAGCGACGCCGCGTCACGGACATCCGCCTCGACGAAGGCGAACGCCGCGACGGTCCGGAGCCGCGCCAGGTTCTGATCCTTCGTCGCCCGCGGATAAAAGGGATCGAAGTTGTCGACGCCGACCACCTCGTCGCCGCGCGCGCAGAGGCGCTCGCAGAGGTGCGAGCCGATGAACCCCGCAGCGCCGGTGACGAGGACTCGCATGGGGCCGCTATCGTACACGCTCCGCGCCGGCCGGTAGCCGGAGCGCGAGCAAAAATTCGACGTTCCCCTTCCCGCCCGTGATCGGCGAGACCGTGTCGGCGCCGACCTCGAACCCGAGCGCATCCGCGGCGGAGCGCACCTCGGCCAGAGCGCGCGCCCGCGCCGCCTCATCGCGCACGATCCCCCCTTTTCCAACGTCGGCGCGCCCGACCTCGAACTGCGGTTTGACGAGAGCGATCACCGGCGCCCGCGGCTTGGCGAACGGCGGCAGTGCGGGAAGCACCAGACGCAGCGAGATGAACGACACATCGATGACGACCAGATCGACGGGCGCGGGGAGCAGATCGGGCGGCGCGGTCCGGATGTTCGTCCGGTCGATGACGCGGACGCGCGGATCCGACGCCACCTTCCAGTCGAGCTGGCCGTGCCCCACGTCGACGCAGGTGACGTGCGCCGCCCCGCGCTGAAGCAGGCAGTCGGTGAAGCCCCCCGTCGACGCCCCCACATCGAGGGCCGTCAGCCCGCGGGGATCGACTCCGAACGCGTCGAGCGCGTGCGCCAGCTTGAGCCCGCCGCGCGACACGAACGGCATCGGCCCCGAGCGCAGCCGCAGCTCGGCGTCCGCGTCGACGAGATCACCCGCCTTGTCGATCGGGCGATCGCCCGCCAGCACCTCGCCGGCCAGGATCAGCGCGCGTGCCTTCTCGCGCGAAGGCGCCAATCCCTGCTCGACCAGCGCCAGGTCCGCACGCTGCCGCTTGGGGGCCGGGCTGCGCGCGCCGGGCGGATTCATGGCGGCATGATAGCGCCGGGTCAGCGTGGCGCCGTAAGGGAAACACCTAGCCTTCGTGACGACCGTCCCCATGTTCTGTGAAATGAAACGAACTCTGCCGTTGTTTGCTTTTCTCTTTCTTGGGGCCTTCGCGCTCGGCAGCTCGATCAGCTGCGACTCGATCGACGAAGCCTTCGACTGCTCGCAGGTCTGCGGTCGCTACCGCGACTGCTACGACAGCTCGTACGACGTCGACGCCTGCGAGAGCCGCTGCCGGACGAACGCGGCGAACGACCCCAACGTCAAGGCCGCCGCCGACGCCTGCGACTCCTGCATCGGCGACAAGTCCTGCGTCTCGGCCACGTTCAACTGCGCGGGTAGCTGCGGCTCGATCGTCCCCTGACCGGGCCCGCCTGCGGCCGACCTGCCGCGGCTGACCTGCGGCTGGCTGACCCGCCGCAGCGCCCGCGCAGACGCCGGTTGCAAAGCGAGCGCCCCTGCGTAGAATGTCGCCGCGTTCGAGCTTGGTCGGACGCGTTGGGGATGTAGCTCAGCTGGGAGAGCGCCTGAATCGCACTCAGGAGGCCGACGGTTCGATCCCGTTCATCTCCACGATTTTCATTAGGTTTTTTCGGTCGGACTCGGTCTCAGGGAAGGGTTAGGGAACGATTGGGGAATGATTGCCCCCGTTCAGGAGGTGCTCAGGAGGCACGTTTTCCTCCTGTTATCACCTCGAGCGCCCGTCGCTGCTGGACGCCCGCCACCGCATCCCGCTGGGCGTAGCTCTCGGCCGTGGTCTTGAACGACCCGTGTCCGAGCGCTGCCGCCACCGCGTGTGAGGTGATCCCGCTGTCTACGGCAAGGGTGCTGTGCAGGCCCCCCATGGCATGGGCGGTCACCTTCGGAACGCCCGCTGCCCTGCAGATCCTCTGCACCCATTTCCGTGGCCAGTCCCGCCAGTGCTCCCCGAAGAGCGCCGCCCTCGGCTCCCGTCCCTTCGCCAGGCGGACCAGGTACGGCTGCAGGAAATCAGGCACCTGCAACTTTCGCCGGCCAGCCAGAGTCTTCGAGTCGGGAATCCAGAGCAGCCTCCCCTCATCGTCGAGATCGCGTACGACCCGAGCTTCGGCTTCCGGATGCTAATGCAGGTTGCCGTTGCAGCTCCGCGCGCGCATGGTGGTGTGACCATGGGCGACAAATCTCCGAAGTCGGCGCGGAAGCAGGCCGGTCAAAAACAGATCAAGGTCGACCAGGAGACCCGCCTGAAGCAGGCTGCGACGACCGCCAAGCAGGTGGCGTCGAAGAAGAAATAGTATCGACCGCGTATGCAGGATCTGAGATCCCATGATCTCCGTCCACTCGATTATGGCTGCGATGTCTGACGTTCGGCCGGGCCGGTTCTACAGCGTCGATGAGCTCGCCGCCACGCTCCGGGTTCGGGACAAGGCGGCGTTGCATGAAAAGCTTCGGAACATGGCCAGCGCCCCCGATGTAGCCGGCCCGTTCCAGATATTTCAGGGCGCTTCGGACGAGTTCTATCGCCGCGTCTCCCTCGGAGCCTTTCGACCTATCACCTACGGGAATTGAAGAAGCAGTGCGGGTCTGCGGCGAGATGGTCGCGCTGGGTCTCGGCACCCGAGTCCTAGCCTCTAACAATCGCCAGCTCGCAGCGTGCTTCGAACCTCCAGCCCACGTCGCCGATCGCAAGGAGGCTAAGCGGGCGCTCGACGGGACGGTTGTCGCTCACCCTCTAACGGGCTGAGGCAGGCAAGATCGTGCGCCGAAACCATCGATGCCTTCAAGCCGATCGCTCGCGAAAGGCGTGGCGCTTGAAGGAATCGCCGCGCCCAGGCCGCTCGACGCCCAGTTGGGCGTCGGTAGGGCCGATCCCAGTAATAGTGGCCGATTTCGTGCCGAAAGTGGCCGAGCACCGTCCGATAGCTTTCGCCGAGCCCGATGCGGGTCTTCTCACGGAACGGCGAGTCGGCCTCCGCGATGTTGATCGTGATTCGGCCGAGATCGTGACCAATCATCACCTTCTCGTCACCCGGCTGGTCCTGCTTGAATACGAAGGCGAGGCCGTTCGGCCGCTCCGTGCGCGATTCTACCGGTAGGCCGAGCTCCAGGAGGGTGTACAGCATGCGACGCTTGCGCTGTTCGAGTTTGATCCAAGCGTCCCTCGCCTTCGGATCGGAGAGATTCGGGATGATCTCGTTCAACCGGCAGGACCGGCAAAACCGGTCCGGGTCGCTCTCTGGAATGGCCCAGTTGCAGGCGGCGTGGTCGATCTGGTTGCCGCAAAGTCGATAACGTTGACCTTTGGCACCGGGCGCCAGAGCCTCCCACAGACCGCCGCTGTCTTTCACCGGCTCAAGAGCAGTGAGGAGCGCGTGGTCGGCCAGATAGGCTAGCGTGTGGCCGCAGCGCGTGCACTGCGAGTTTTCGAAATGGACGATCAGTTCACAGGACGAGCAAACGAAGAGCTTCATGGTGGTTGGTATAGGGACGCACGCGTCAACGACAAGAGGCCCGTGCTGACCAGATGTCTGAGCGGCATCGGCTTGTCGGACGGGCGTGAATGCCTCGCCTAGGCTCCGTTGTTCGGGGTGCCGGCATGCCTTCCGCTCCACTTCGCGGGTGCCGCTCGAGAATTCTTTGCTCGGAAGCGAGGCTCACCTGGGTGCCGGAGAACTCGCAATAGACGATCGGTCGGCCCCGCGGCGGAGGCTTCGGTCGCCGTCGGACAGATGACCATGCTGAGTCGGTGCCCCGACCGAAGGACTGGCCGACCGACGACGGCTTACTAATTTGATATCGGACCGCGAGCGACCCTCGGGGTCGCAAAGGAAAGGAGACATCATGTCGTCGAGCAAGAGCAAGGCACCCAGGATGAACGGTCACTCGGCCCACGGGGGCTACGCCGACAATGAAAGGTGGAAGACGAGTCCATCGACAGAAACGACCTCGGACGAGGGCGAGAACGCGAAAACGGCGCGCGAGCGAAAGATCGAGGAGAACGCCCCACACCTGAGGAGGTCCGTATCGAAGAAACCAGTGTAAGGCTCACCTTGAGCATGACGACGCCGTGGCTCGGGATCGACGACGCCGTGTAGGAACCGCTGAAACTGCCCAGATCGGTACGGCTCCAGAGGTCCCGAACGGTGGCGGCGCCGGTCGGGATTCCGAGCGCGCTCCACTGCACGGTGATCGAGGCGGTTGCCGTTCCTCGATTGAGGAGCGCGACCGCGCGGACGTTCGTGCCGGACAGCGTCTTCGACCACACTTGCAGGTTCGTGCCAGGAGACGCCGCGAGGTGCCCTTGCTCGTCCAGTGGATCCTGGTCGACGGCGATGACCTCAGTGTTGGTGAGCGTCGCCTTGGTGGTCGCACTCATGCTGCCCAGGTCGTTTCCGGCGATGAGCGGCGCGGCGAGCATCGCCCACATACTGAAGTGCGTGCGTCCCTCCGTGTCCGACAGGCCGCTGTTGCCGACCTCCAACATGTCGGGGTCATTCCAGTGGCCAGCTCCCGCGTAAGCGGACAGCGAAGCGTCGATGTCGATGAGGCGCGTGATGTCGCCCCAGGTCGCTTTGATGTCCGCTCCAATGCGCCAGATGTTGGCGATTGACAGCAGGTCGAGCCCGCAGGTCGAGGTGTGCGCGCCGGTCGGGTCGCACGTGTTTCCGTTGTATGGGTTGATGCTGTAGACAATCGGTCGGCCCGTCGCGCGCAGGGCGTCGCGCATGGGCGCGAACCCGCTCAGCGGACCGCCGCAATCGTCGTACTTGAGATAATCCACGCCCCAGGCGGCGTACGACTTCGCGTCCTGCTGCTCGTGGCCGAGACTCCCCACGTACACCGAGGGCATAGCCGGGCTTCCATACAGGCCCTGGCAGGTTCCGGTGTTCGGTGCCGAGTAGATGCCGAACTTGAGCCCCTTGCCGTGCACGTAGCTCGCGAGCGAGGCGATCCCCGACGGAAACTTGGTCGTGTCCCACTGGATGTTGCCGGAGGCATCCCGGCCGTTCATCCAGCAGTCATCGACATCCACGTATTGATAGCCGGCATCCTTCATTCCGCTCGAGACCAGCGCGTCGGCCGCCGACTTGATCTTCGCCTCGTTGATGTTGCAGTCGAACGCGTTCCACGAGTTCCAACCCATCGGCGGCGTGCCCGCCAGGGTTCCACTGGATCCCGCTGAGCCCGCCGCACCTCCACCACCACCGCCGCTTCCCGCTTGCGCACCTGCCGTGCCCCCAGTCGCGCTCGGGGAGCGGGGCCTGCCGCCCGAGCCCGTCGTTCCGCCCGTGCCGGCCGCGCCGCCGGTGCCGCCTGCTCCGGTCGCGCCACCTTTCCCGCCCGCCGCGCACCGGTGCCGCCCGTCGAGCCGATGGTTCCGCCGGTTCCGCCCGCGCCGCTGCTCGACGCGCCTCCGCTGCCTGTCGCGCCGCCCGAGGCCGGGGTTCCGCCGGCGCCCCCCGAGCTCCCGCCCTTGGCCCCAGCGCCACCCGACGCCGTCGCCCCGCCTGTTGGATTGCTCCCGCCCGCTCCGGTCGTCGATCCCATCGTCCCCGAGGAGCTGCACGCCGCCGACACGGCCAACAGGACGGCGCAGACGCTAAGAAACGACGATCGCATCGAGAGCAATTGGCGGTACGTCGCTCGCTTTGTCAGGAAAAGAGCCCGCCTGCTGCGAAGCCGGACGACTTGACCGGCCTGCCACCTGGTGCGCCAATCGGCTGACCGCTCCTTTACACAACCGCGGGCTTCCTTGACAACATCCGCAGGGCGTCGACAAGCATGGGTATGCGCTCTACTCGACGCCACTTTTTGTCTCTCTCCACGGCCGCGCACCACGCCACGAGCGCGACTTCGTGGGCAGCCCGACTTGGGCACCGCGCGGTCGCGGCGAGCGTGGTGGCAGGCTTGGGTCTGGGCATCGCGCCTGCAGCGCAAGCCAAGCCGTTTGAGCAGTACATCCAGGCGACGCCCACGGTCGCGCCGCTCACCTCGGCCACCTGGGGGGTGGCGGGCGTGCTTCCGCGAGACATCTCTAACGGCATCGAGAGCGCCAATGGCGCAGGCGTTCACCCGGACTACTACTATTGGGACGGCGAGATCATCAAGGCGGTGGACGGCAAGTTCCACATGTTCATGAGCACCTTCTCGGGCAATCAGTCCTTCAACCCGGGGTGGACGAACTCTGACGCCTACCATGCCATCAGCCAGACCAACGTGCTCGGGCCCTACGTGCGACAGGACTACGTGTACAACAACAACGGCTCGCACAAGGGGCACAACGTCTCCGCAGCCCAGTTGTCGGACGGCAGCTACGTGGTCGTCGTCAGCGAGATCGTTCCCTTCACGATCTACAAATCGAGCTCTCTCGATGGCCCCTGGACGGGTTGTTCACCCCAGAGCGACGTCGGTGCGTCCAACATCAGCTTCGTCGAGCGCGACGACGGCAGATTCGAGATCACCGAGCGTAACGGTGGCCTCGCGATCTCGGACACCCTTTGTGGACATTACGTGAGGCAGCAGCCCAAGACGACCTACACGGCGCGAAACAGCAACACCGTCTATCCGACGCGGACCTCGATACCGGGCGTACCCAATCCAACCTACGCTTATGAAGAGGATCCCCACATCTGGCGCAGCGGAGGGACCTACCACATCATCTACTCGGGCTCCGGAGATCGTGTCGGATGGCACGTCTATTCCCCCGACGGCATCACCGGCTGGAAGGACAACGGATACGCGTGGTCTCCGCGGGACTACCAGAAGATCTTCTGTTACGAGGGAACCACCACCTGCACCGCCTGGTACAAGATGGAGCGACCGGGCGTGGTGCTGGAGAATGGCCACCCGATGTACATCACCTGGGCCGTGGCCGATGTGGACAAGGACAACTCGATTCCCGCCGGCTCCAATCACGGCACCAAGGTCGTCGTCGTTCCATTCGACGGCGTCGCGTTCGACTCAGACTTCGGCAACGGCAGTACAGGGGGAGCCGGCGGCGGCACGACAGGCACCGGCGGAGGCATGGGAGGTACTGGCGGCTCTGCTGGCACGTCGGGGGCGGGGGGCAAGGCGGGCAGCGGTGGCGGTGCCGCGACGGGGGGTAACTCCGGCGCCGGAGGCAAGGCGGGCGGCGGTGGCGGCGGCGTGAGCGGCAGCGGCGGCATGAGCGCTGGCACCGGCGATGCCGTTGGAGCCGGCGGCGTTGGTCAAGGCGGCAGTAGCGGGAGTGGCGGGAGCTCGGTCGGTCACGGCGGAAACCCTGGGTCAACCGGCGGAGGATCGGGTGGCGCCGCGTCAGGCAGTGGCGGCAGCTCGTCGGGCGGGACGACTGGCAACGGTGGCTCGACGGCCACCCCGGGTGAAAGCAGCTCCTCCGGTTGCAGCTGCACGGTGGGCTCGGACACCCGCGACGAAATGATCCTGCCCACCCTCCTTCTTGGCGCGTTGGGCGTTCAGTTGGTCCGCCGGCGGACCCGCCGCGGCCGCACTCGCACGGAGGCCTCTCAGTCTTAGCAGCCGGTAGTGAAAGCTGTGGTTCCTGTGCCCGACAGAAGTCCGCCGGCTGTTCGGCGACGGGAACCATGCCTCCAACACCGCCCACATCGCCGAGCTCAGCGCGGCGGTTGTTTGCGCCGGTGCGTTTGTCGATTGCGGTAGATGCTTGCAGCATCGCTACAGGCAGTCGCCGTCCTGGCTACTACGTCCATCCGCCGGAATCGCAACGGATCACGCGGCCCTTCGGGAGTCGTGATGGAGACCGCCGAGCACCGGGATCGCGATGACCCTGCCCGCGTGGTTGTCGTTCACCGGGCCATCCGGGATCCGCTGTCCAATACCCTGATGAGGTCTCGCCGTGTGTTGAAGTAGCGGACATATTGCCGGGCGACATTTTCAAGGTGCCAGTCGTCGAGGAGGAGCACGTGGTCAAGGGCCTCGCGCCGCAGGCTGCCGACAACTCGTTAATGCAAGCGCAACCTTTACAAACTGAAGTTACTCCCAAGCGCCGCGTCTGCTGAAGGATCTGATGACCCGGCCCACGCCGCGGCGCGAGCCTCATGCCGGTCGCTGCAGCGAGCATCAAGGTAGACGCCGATCGCGCGGAATGAGCAGTTGTGCTACGTCGCGCGGATGTTTCTACAGGCTGTCGGTAGTCGATGCGCGCGTCGCCCTTCGCCTTCTATGAACAACCGGCCGGTCACGGACAGTAGAGGGAAATGACCAGATATCGCCGGCACGCGATCCTCGTCGCGGCAACCATCGCCGCCCTCGGCCCCTCAGGCATGGGCTGCTCATCGAATGGCTCGCCCGGGGGCACCGGCGCGGGGGGCGCCTCGAGCGGCGGCGCGATCGGGTCCGGCGGCTCGACGGGCAGCGGCGGCGCGACTGGCAGTGGGGGTGGTGCGGGCGGGCGGGGAACTGGCGGCTCGGGCACGGGCGGCGCGGCCAGCGGCGGAAGTCTGGGGAGCGGCGGCCTCGCAGCCAGTGGTGGCGCGGCCGGCGGGAGTGCGGGCGCGGCGGGCGGAGCGGGACGAGGCTCCGGGGGCGTGGCGGGCGGAGCGGGACGAGGCTCCGGGGGCGTGGCGGGCGGAGCGGGCGGCGGTTGCCCCGCGGCGTCCGCCACCGGGGAAATGGTGACCTCGCTCGCGGGGACCTGGACCTTCACGCCCTCGGGCGCGGCGGCCACCACCATTGCGGTCCCCGGCGGCGGCTGGGTTGCCCAGGGCTTCCGGAGCACCAATGAAGCGACGTATCAACGCATGGCGACCGTCCCCGACCTGGGGCGCGCCCAGGCCACCTACCTCGAGTTCGGGGCCATCAACCATCAGGCCACCCTGACCGTCGACAGCACGATGGTGGGGACCCAGACAACCTCGTTCACGCCGTCGGTCTGGGACGTCACGAGCGTGGTGAAGCCGGGGATGAGCCACTCCTTCACCGTCGACGTCAAAGGGCGCAACGCGCTCAAGGGGTCGAGCGGCAAGAAGTTGGTGCCCGACGCGGCAGGGTGGTCGGGCAACGTGGCGCAGGGGATCTTCCGGTCCGCCGTCCTGCACGTCGTCCCGGCGCTGCACGTCTTCGAGACGCTGGTGCGCACCGACGTCGCAGCCGACCAATTCAGCATCGACGTGTGGGTGAAGAACGACGGCGCCTCGACCACCACCGGGACCGTCGACGTCGGGCTGTCGAGCTGGACCTGCGACGGTACGACCTATCCGTCGGTTCCCTCGAAGTCGGTCTCCGTCCCAGCGGGACAGACGGTCAAGGTGACTCTGGGCCCGATCACGTGGGGGCTCGGCGCAACCTCGTACTGGTGGCCGAACGTCCCCTACGTGCAGGGCTACCGGGCCAAGCTGCATGTGGCGCGCGTGACCGTGACTCCGGACGCAGCCGGAGGCGGCGCGGCTGCCGCGCACTCGATCCCGGTTCGCTTCGGGTTCCGCCAGAGCCGTCAGGTCACCGCACACTACGAGCTGAACGGTGTCCCCATCAAGTTCCGCGGCGACAACGTCCAGGGCGCGGACTACGACAGCATCAAGACCGCCGGCGCCAAGGACAACTCGGACGCCTACGACCTGTTCCCAGGGTTCTTGCCGCCGTCGGCCAACAGTCCGGGGTGGCCGCAGGCCGTGGATAACTGGCAGCGCCTCAACTTCAACGTGGCCCGCCTGCACCAGGAGCCAGTCAGCCCCTACATGCTCGACGTCATGGACGAGATGGGGATGATGGTCATCGACGAGAGCGCCATCCGCGGCAGCAACAACGACCAGGACTTCATGGCGGGTTCCGCGAACATGAACGCTCACCTGAATGCTCTGGTGCACCGCGACCGGAACCATCCTTGCGTCATCCGCTGGAGCCAGTGCAACGAGCCCGAGGGCGACAGCACGAATTCGAGCGCTTTCCAGCAGCAGCTCTATCAGACGGTGGTCGCGGCCGACGACACCCGGCCGGTCAGCGCCGACGCCAGCGGGTCGGGGCCGAACATTCTGAACGCCTACGGCGTCACAGCCGCGAACTTCACGGTTTTCGAACACTACCCGAGCGGGTTCGGCGCCTACACCCACGACGTCGCGGTCAGCACCACGCACCCCTACGGCGACGGTGAGTTCATCTGGCCGGCGGACAATAGCGCGCAAGGTTTGATGTGGTTCGCGACGTCGACGGTGACGCTGCGCCAGAAGGACCCGTCGGATATTCGCCCCTACACGCTGCTGTCATCATGGGCCAGCTTCGTCCCCGGCGTGAAGTCGAACATGATGACCATCGAACAGGGTGGGCCGCCGCTGTACACCGAGGACAACCTGACCATGCCCTGGTCGAACCCGATCATCACGCGCGTTCAGCAGGCGTTCAATCCGGTCGCCGTCATCGACACGGCCTACTGGGACGCCAATCACGCGTCCGACAAGTCCGGGGCGTGGCCCATCTCGAAGCCGGCCATCAGCAAAGGCGCGCAGGTCAGCCGGCAGCTGATGGTGTTCAACGACACCCTGTCCGGCACAGGGGTGGACGTCGCCTGGGAGATGCACCAGGACACAGCGACCGGCGCGATGTCCGGTCAGGGAACCATGCACCTCGACATACCCCTGGGCGGCCACGCGACCGTCACCGCCACGGTGACCGCCCCCGCCTCCGGCACCACCGCAGTGCTGGTGCTGAAGTCGAGCAAGAACGGCACAATGCTGTTCGAGGACGACGGCGAGGCGTTCGCGTTGCAGTAGGCTCTGCGCGAGTCGAAGGCTATGGGCTCCTCCTCCAAAGGGGAGCCTGAGCTCTCGATTGCTCATCGCGCCGGTCACCGTCTTGGTGGCTGGCACTCCTTGACTGCGCAGGCGCCGGTACGGCTGCTAGGCACCGCCGGCCTCTGCACAGTCGTCCATCGCGTCGAGAGACAGACGGCAGTTGCCGCCGTTTCCATCAGTCGGGCATGGCCGTCAGATTCACGCGCACGCGAAGGGGCCGACCGGACGGCAAAGGGTCTATTTCGAGCATGAACATGTCTCCCCCGACGATGCGAGAGAACGCCTCCCGCGCGTCCCCGTCTCCCACTCGTGGTATCCGTCCCAAGCCGACTGTCGAAGGTGAGCCTGGTAGGCGCTCCAGCTGAGCGGCACTGAAAGCTCCCAGACCTTGGTGGTCTTCATTGCCGAGCGAACCTCGTCTCCCGTCAACGCGATTGATCCGCCGGGCGGAGTCACCCAATCGCTCAGACTTACAGCTGTGGTTCGGATACCTGTATCGTCGGTCAGGCGTTCTGCTACAGCTATACGCCCGGTGCCGCCGGGTCGACCGGCCAGTCCTGCCAGACGACGCCGGCTGCCTGCGCGTCGGCGTCGACCTCTTGCGCGTGCCTGTGCCCCCCGCGTTGAGCGGATCGTCCGTTTGCGTGCCGGTCGGTATGAGCCAGGGCAATTTCTGCACCTGCTACGACACCAACGGTGTCGTCAACGTCATCTGCGCCGGATCGTGATGGACGGTTAGGGGCAAGTCGAGAAGCTGGCGACGCACGTACCGTTCACGCAGTTGTCGCTCGGACAAGCGGCGCTGCCATCCGAGCAGAGCTGGCACGGAGCGCCGATCCCGGGACAATCGGAGTCCGTCTTGCACGTCGTGCCGGGAGTGACGGTCGGGCAGCAGTTGCAAGTGCACGGAGGGCATGTCTGGCCTGCGGGGCACGCCGCGCAAGCGCAGCCGCAGCCACCGCCGACGGAGCCACCGTCGGAGGAACCCTTCATCTGAATGCAGGTCCCCGACTGGCGATCGCCGTGTCGCGCGGTGCTTTACAGCGCTGGAGGAAAAGCCGACGATCAAGCGGCTGGTCCGTGAGTTGCTCTTGAATCTGTCTATGCGACACAAGAGTGCGCTCTTGATGGGACTCCTCCTCGGGCTCGTCAACGGCTGCGGGTCCGCGACAGGCTCGAGCGACGGCGGGGGCACTGGCGGCGCGCTTGGCCACGGTGGAACCGGCGGTGCTGGAACCGGTGGTGCCGCGGGGGCCGTGGGAGGCGGCGGCGCCGGTGGCGCGTCGCCGTGCCAGGTAGTCCTCGCGCTGGATCGACCATGTGCGACCGCCACCGACTGCTTCGCAGCCGAACATCAGACGGACTGCTGCGGGCAGCGCGAGTTCGTAGGGATGAACACCTCAGCGCAGGCTCTGTATCCGACCCTGGAGTCTAAGTGTGAGGCGGCATATCCGGCCTGCGGCTGCGCGGAGGGACAGCCGACGACCGACGACGGTTCGAAGATTCAGTTCAGCGCCACGCCGGGAATCGCGTGCGTGCAGGGAGTCTGCACCACCTACGCCGCCGATTGCGGGAAGCCGTGCGGAACTGGAACCACCTGCTTCAGTTGCTCGAACCACAGCGCGATCTTCGCGGCCTGCACGACGATGTGCACCGTCGGTAGCGACTGCACGGATCCCACGCTGCCGATGTGCCAGTTCGGCTCCTCCGGCAACACGTCGGGCATGTTCTGCACAGCAAGTGGCGTCGCGTGCGACACGAAGTGAGTGCCTCGGCGGCGCAGAGCTGACAGGGACTCGGAGACGGCGGGTTATGGTGTAATCTGATGAGCCTATTGGGGGACTAACTAATGAAGGCATCGACTATTCGGTTTCAGCTCGCCAGCCTCGTCTTGGTCGCCTTCTGCGCGTGCGGCGGCGGCAACGGCGGCGGCGTCGACGGAGCGGCTGGCGGGGCGACGGGTAGTGGAGGCAAAGGCGGGTCCGGCGGCGCTACTGGAAGCGGCGGCGCGGCGGGGGTGGGAGGCCGCAGTGGAACCGGAGACGGTGGCTCAACTGGGCTTGGTGGTACCGGAGGGGATCGGTGGCACGGGGCTCGGCGGCCACGGCGGCTCCGGCATCGCGGGCATGGGCGGATCAGGAGTGGGCGGCTCGGGAGCGGCCGGTCACGGAGGATCTGGGGGCAAGGGAGGATCTGGAACCGGCGGAACGGGAACGGGCGCAGGGGGAACCGCCGGCGGCGGTCATGGTGGAGCAGGCGGTAGCGCCGGCCCGGGAGGGTCCGGCGGTGGCGTCGGTGGTGCTGCTGGAACCGCCGGATCGCAGCTGCAAGATTGCACCGGTTTGATCTGCGGGTCGAATCAGCAGATCGTAAACGTACGGAACCCCGCGCTGGGCGCCACCCAGTGCGCGTGCCTACCCGTTCCGAGCGCGGGCCAGTGTTCCGACTGCACTTGTGGAGAGCCGCTGTGCACCCAGTACGGCGGACATTGCTCAGGATTCACGGTCGGGATCGGGCTGCAGTGCTCCCAGAACGGCTGACCCAAACGCCGTAGCGTCGACCCCTTCGTGCCGCCCGAGAGGCTGTCGACCTTCCCCACGAAGGCGCCACCGACGCCGCCGCCAGCGGTCCCGCCGTGCCCGCCGGCACCGCCGCTCGCGCCTTGACCCGTGGCGCCTCCAGTATCAGCCATTCCAGCCACGCCGCCAGCGCCGCCTGCCGTTCCCGCGGTGGACGTGCCCGCTCCGCCGCCGGAGCCCGTGGTCTCGCCGCCGGTGCCGGCACCGTCGGTGGTCGCCGGCGGGGAGCTGGAACCGCACCCCGAAATCGCAAGCGCGCAAACCGCGACGATCGCCCCCCGCAACAGCCTCATGACCGTCACCATCACTGTGCACCAACATGCGCAGCCCTGCACGCGCACCCGGACGACCGGCTCACTCGGTTGGAGGAAGCCGGCCGCCCGTTGCAACGTTGAGCTACATCGTGGCCGAGCTCGGCAGCGTTGCGCCTCCGCTGTTCAGGATGACGTCCGGCTCGAACGACACGTCGTGCGCGCCCACGCAACCCAGGAAGTTCGTGCGCCCCGCGATGCTCAGGTTGGCATTTGGCGCCAGCAGGAACCCGTTGAAGACGCCATCGGTGCCGACGCGCGCGCTCGTCGCGTTCGTGTAGACGGTCAGCGGGTGCGTGATGGTGGTCTGGACCTTCACGCGATCGGACCAGGTGAAGGCTCCCGCCACGTTCACGTTCGTGACCGCGTTGTCGGTGATGACGACGTCGGGCTGAATGTTGAGCGACAGGAAGTTGTAGGTGCCGGCCTGCAACGTCACCTTGGCGCCAGCGTTGATCGTCATGTTGCCGTACTGGCCGGGCGTCAGCGTGACCACCGCGTTGTTCGCGACGGACTGTGTGCCGGTTCCCGCGGTCACGGTTCGGGTCGCCAGCGCCGGGATCGTGACGGTTGCGTTCTGGGTCAAGGTGCCGTTGATGGTGAAGATGTTCTGATGTTGCAGCACACCGCCCAGCGTCAGGTTCCCTGTGACGGTCGCGTGGTCCTGCATGAACGCGTTCGCCCGCCCGATCACGTTTCCGGTGATGGTCGCGAAGGATCCGATTTGAATGAGGCCCCCGGCATCGACCGAGGCGGTGATCTGCGTTCGATCACTGGTGTTCAGCGCGACGTTCACCGTCTGTGTGGCGAGCAGGCACGGGTTCACCTGCGCCTGCTGGCAAACCTGGTAGTAGATCGGGTCGGTGTTATCGATTGGCCGCCCGAGCGGCGCGCCATTGGCCGTGAAGGCGCCGTAAAAGCACGAACCCATCGCCTTCATCTGATCGTAATCGCCAAGCACCCTCTGTGAGTCGAGAGTGGCGCCATCGGGGGCCTCCGGCGACTCGAAGGCGAGCAGCGTGCGCGTCGCGAACGTCCCGGCCTGGTCGGTACTGAGCGCCAGATGCGCAGTGAAGTCCGGCCGCCCCGCGGCGCTCATGCCGTCGAAGCTGTAATAGTAGACGCCGACCGTTCCGTTGCTGTCGACGGCCACCTGCGGGAGCGCCGACTCGACGGTGCTCACGATGGTCTCGGGACCGATGACCGCATTGCCGGCGGAGAAGGTGACGCGGCGGATCGCGATCCGATCGACCCCGCTGGCGCTCGCGTTGCCGTACACGTAATAGACGGCGCCGTTGCGCGGGTCGACCGCGGCGTGATCCACCCCTCCCAGCAGCGCGTTCACGCCTCCGAACTTCGGCCACGGCTGCGTCGTGTTGGCGGTCGCGATGATGGTGCCCAGCGAGTTGCCGTTGAGCGACCAGGTGTGCCCTCCGTCGGTCGAACGGTTCATCATGTAGTTCATCGTCTTGGGAGTGAGGGCGGTCAGGTCGCAGTTCGAGACGCAGCGCTGCCAGAGCGCGTACATCGCGCCGCCGCTCGGGTCCTTGGCCATGCGCAGCCCCGGGTTCATGCCGTCCGTGGAGTTGCCGACCTGCTGGTCGACGGTAAAGTCGAGGGGCGTGACCCCGTACGACACCGTCACGTGCATGTCGGGCCCGTCGATGCCGTCGCCATTTCCGAAGTCGTTCCAGGCCGTGTAGACGTTGTCCTGGCTGGTCAGCCCGGTGTCCCGGTTGGTGAGCGTCCATGGCTGATCGGCGTTACCATTGCCGAGGCTGTCGGGCACAAGGTAGTTGGTCAGCTGGGCCGCGCCGCCGACAATCCGATATGCGAACGCGCTCGGCGCGATCGCATTGTTCGTGACGACCGTGACGATGTCGGTAGGGGCCAGGATCGCGATCGCGAGCTCGTTGTTGCGTCCCCAGTCCGGCGTCCAGTCGTTGATGAACATGCCGGAGATACCTGGCGTCTGCGGCACGCTGAAGGCCTTCGTCCAGGTCACGCCGCTGTCGTTCGAATGGAACAGCGGGTGGTTTGGGATCGTCTGGAACCCGTCGGAGAACCCGAGCACGACGAGCTCGCTGGGATTCTGAGGGTTGATGGCGATGGAGCTCTCGTGATCCGTGAAGGTATCCGACGCGTTGAGGCTCGCATCCGTGTTGCTGACTATCGCGTCGACCACGCGGACCGTCTGGTATGTCGACGCTTGCCCCCACGCCGCCAACGGCGATGCGCCGAGGATCGTCACGGTTCCAACCATGCCTAGTCTTCGTAAAGTGCGTAACCTCAACTGGTTCGACATCTCGCCCTCCTACCAATTGCGATCATTGATTCGTTGCGGGTTAGTTGCTCTTCTGACCTGGACAGGTGCCGGGGCAGTGCGGTCCGGCCATCGGGTACGCGCAGCGGCCGCACGCGGGCGGGCCACAGCAGAACTGCCCTATCCGGCAGAGCTGCCCGCCACAGAGGGGCTGGTCCGCCTCGCGGCATCGGCGAGGAGGCGGTCGAGAGCGTGCTCGTGCCCTCGCAGGTCGTCGCGCGCGATCCAACCACCGAGACCTGCATCGGGTGCCATGCGGCGACCCCCGATGGAAACGCCGTGGGCTTCGCGCTCGGGGAAGGGTTCTACTTCGACAGCATCGCTGACGTCAGCGCGGACTCGCTCGGAATGGTTCCGTCTTACGTGACGCCCACCGCGCTCGCGACCCTCCGGAAGCTGGAGGGGATACCGACCTACTCACCGGCTCACTGGAGCGCGGGCGACCGCATCGCGATTTTTGGCGACACCGGCGACCTGACCTTCGTCGAGCTCGACGGCGATGGAAAAGGCATCCTCTCTCGCGACGGAGACCCCAACTCGGCGACCGCGCCCGCTTTTCGGCACGACGGCACGGGGATCGCCTACGTGTCGACGAACTCCATCACGGTCGGACGGCAGGCGGCCGGTCCGAGCGATCTCTACCTGGTTCCCTACTCCGGCGGCGCGGGCGGCCCGGCCACACCGGTCACAGGTGCCGCCGATCCCAACTACACCGAGTACTACCCTGCCTTCTCGCCGGACGACGCGTTCATCGCGTTCACGCGCATCGCCGGATCCGGAAACGTGTACAGCGTTCCCGAAGCCGAGGTGTTCGTCGTGCCGTCCGCCGGAGGCGTCGCCACCCGGTTGGCTGCCAGACAGGCCTCCAGAGCCCCGGGCTGACCAACGACTGGCCAAAGTGGTCACCGGACGTGAGTCAGGCGAACGGAAAACGCTACTCCTGGATCACCTTCTCGTCCAAACGAACCGGCGTGGCGCAGCTCTACGTCACGGCGCTCGTGGTCGACGCTGCCGGCAACCTGTCGACGTACCCGGCCCTCTATCTCTGGAACCAGCCCGCCGCGGAAGCCAACCACACACCGGCCTGGGACGACGTCCAGATTCCCCCCATCACCATTGATTGATGTGACGGAGCGGTGAGCGCGGTGCAACGATGACATGAGGGCAGCTGGCCACTACATCGTCGGCGATCCGGAGCGACTCGATCAGCTCCGGCTCGGCGTCGCGTCACTCGGGCGCCGACGAGTATGCGGACACGATCGTCGGGCAGTTCGGCATCTCGTTCGGAGGGCTGACTTTGCTCCACCGCATTCACGACAAACGAGGGCTAGCACTGGCGGAGGCCGTAAAGGAGCTTTCAGCGGTAGCGAAGCGCGACCAACGTCATGTCGTCGATCTGCTCGGCCATGAAGCCCCGTACCTCGTCCATGATGTGGTCGCGGAGGTCGTCGAGGGCCAGGCCGGCGCCCCTTTCGAACGCGGCGCGGAGGCGCGCAAGCCCGAACATCTCACGGGCCCTGTTCCAGGCCTCCGTGACGCCATCGCTGTGAAGCAAGATCGTGTCCCCCGGCTCGAGCAAGCACTCCTGATCGCTGATCGTCCCCGGCGGAACGTCGGGGAGGATCCCGGCCCAGATGCCCTGGGTCTTGATCTGTTCGCAGCTCCGGCGGCGGGCCCGGTAGACGAGGATGTCCTCGTGCGCGCCGGCGAACACCAGGCGCCCACGATCCTCGTAGCGGATGAGCGTAAGCGTCGCGTGCTCCTCACGCCCAAGGCGCGTCCGCACGTTCTCGTACAGGACGGCGTTGAGCACCGCCCAGACCTTGGAGGGTGAGGCTCGGGGGTCGTCCCGGGTTGTCGCCGAGACGATGCTCTGAATCATCATCATCACCAAACCAGCGTGCAGGCCGTGGCCAGCCACGTCGCCGATCCCGATCCAGCCGCCCCCTTCGAACGGAAGAATGTCGAAGTAGTCACCGCCGGACTCCGTCGCCGGTATCATCGACGCCGAAATCTCCAGCCGCGAGATCCGCCGGCTCTTCGGCAGGATGCCCATCTGAATGCCGGCGGCCAACTCGATCTCGTGCTGCAACCGGGCCCGCTCTGCCCGTTCCCGTTTGGTCACCTCCGCCACCAGGCGTTCCTGCAACGCCGTCGCCTTGAGGGCGGCACTGACCTGCTCAGGGATCTCCTCGCACACGATGGCCCGCGGGGGATCCATTTCGAACAGGCACCAGCCGAGAGCCTCGTTCTTGAAGCAGAGCGGCTGCACCATGAGGGTGTGGCGGCTGGAGGGCTTAGCCGCCTCGGGGATCAGCTGACCGGCACGGAAGGAAACCCCCTCCCCTGATCGCCTGCCCGCATCAGGATCCGGCACAGCTCACGTTGACGACGCCGTTCGTGTCGCTGCAAGAGCAGAAATTGCCCGAGCTCATTCCAACCGGCACGCAACCGAACGCCGCGTTCGCCGAGGGGGGACAAAGGCAAGCGCAAGACGTGGGGGCCGACGCGCACGCAGACGGCGTCGCGTGACATGAGCGCCCGGTCGATCCCGCGGTACCCGGGGTGTAGCTGTAGCAAAAGGACTGTCCAACGGTGCACGTATCCGAACCGCAGCTGTACGTCTGCTCGCCACCAGCGCCGCCCGAGCCACCACCGGCACCCTTGCCCGCGGAGCCACCCCCACCACCCGACGTGCCGCCCACCGCCTTGCCGCCGGCGCCACTCGACCCACCGGACGCGCCACCCGCCGCATTCCCGCCAAGGCCACCGTTCGGGACCGGCCCTGCCCTGGGCCGCAGTCTCAGGCGCTGCTGCTCGGGAGAGCCTCGGCGGAGACTCGCTGTGGTGGCAGCACGTCTCCGTTGGCCTTCAGGAGCGCGAGCTCCGGCTTCCGTGCGGCGGTCGTCCGGTGGTCCCTCGCGACGAGGACATAGACGGACGGCACGACGAAGAGGGTGAAGATCGTCCCGATGGCCATGCCGCCCACCAGCACCACGCCGATCGAGTTGCGGGCCGCGGCGCCAGGGCCGTTCACCAGCGTCAGGGGGAAGTGTCCCGCGACGGTCGCGATCGTCGTCATCAGGATGGGACGCAGTCGGGTTTCCGCAGCGGCTTGAACGGCGGCGACCTTCGACAGCCCGCTCTCCTGCTGGTGGTTGGCGAACTCGACCACCAGGATCCCGTTCTTGGCGATGAGGCCGACGAGCGTGACCAGGCCGACCTGGGAGTAAATATTCAGCGTCGTGGTCCAGCCTTCTGTGAGGGCAAATTTCATCCCCGGCGGGCCCGAGAACTTCAGGAAGGTGAAGATCATGGCGCCGAACATCGCCAGCGGCACCGACCCGGCCAGGACGACGATCGGGTCCCGGAACGAGTTGAACTGCGCGGCCAGCACCAGGAAGATCAGCACGATCGCCAGGCCCATCGCGGGCAGGAATTTGCCCGCCTCCTGACGGAGCTGCCGCGACTCGCCCGTGTAGTCGACCCGGGAGCCTGCCGGAAGCGCCTTGTCGGCGGCCGCCTCCAGCACGGCCAGCCCCTGTTCGAGCCCACGCGGCGCCACGCCGGAGATCTTGACGGCGTTGAGCTGCTGGAAGCGGTTCAGCGAGCGCGGCTCGACGCCGGTGCGGAAGGTCGCGATCGACGACAGCGGAATGAGCGTGCCGCCCGGGCCGGTGACGTGGATTTCCCCGAGATCGGTGGGGGTCAGTCGCCCGGCGCGCTCGACCTGGGCGATCACCTTGTAGCTGCGCCCCTCCATGTTGAAGCGGTTGACGTAGTTGCCGCCCAGCATCGTCCCGAGATCGGCGCCGACCTGCTGCATGCTGAGGCCCATCGACGCCATCTTTTCGCGGTCGAAGACGATCTCCGCCTTGGCCTGATCGATCTTCACGTCGGTCACCGGCGGGAACGCGAACTGGCCGCTCTTGATCGCCTCGACGACGATCTTGTCGGCGGCGCGCACCAGCTCTTCGTGGGTCCCCGTCGAGGCGATGACGAATTCGACCGGGAAGATGCCCGAGCTGGGGAGCGCCGGCGGCAGGAACACCGGCGCCTGCACGCCCGTGAGCATCATCTGCTTGCCGAACAGCTCCTGCTGGATCTGGAAGATGTTGCGCTTGCGCTCCTCCCAGGGCTTCACGATCATGCCGCCGAAGCCGCCGCTCGGAAAGGTGATCTGGAAGCTGCTGTTGAACTCGGGGATCGATTGGAAGTTGCGAAAGATCTTCTCGGTGAAGGGGGTGACCTGCTCCATGGTCGCGTTGGCGGGCGTGTCGACCTTGCCGAACACCACCCCCTGGTCCTCGGTGGGCGCCAGCTCCTTGGCGGAGAACAGGTACATGCGGGACGACCAGCAGCGAGAGGACGCCCCAGACGATGTAGACCGCCGGACGGTTGGCCAGCGTCGCGGCCAGCATGCGGGAGTAGCGCGCCTTGATGCGCTGAAACACCCGGTCGACGAAGGCGGTCATCCGCTGCTCGTGTTGCTGCGACTGCAACAGCCTCGAGGACATCATGGGTGAAAGCGTCAACGCCACGACGCCCGAGATGAGGACGGCGCCCGCCAGCGTGAAGACGAATTCGCGGAAGAGCGCGCCCGTGAGACCACCCTGAAAGCCGATCGGCGCGTACACCGCGGCCAGCGTGATCGTCATGGCGATGATCGGCCCTACGAGCTCGCGCGCGCCGAGCATCGACGCCTCGAACGGCGAGTGCCCCTCGCGCATGTGTCGATCGACGTTCTCGACGACGACGATGGCGTCGTCGACCACCAGGCCCACCGAGAGGACGATCGCCAGCAGCGTCAACAGGTTCAGCGAGAAGCCGAACACCTGCATCAGGAAGACCGCGCCGATGAGCGACACCGGGATGGCGACGACCGGCACGATCACCGTGCGCAGCGATCCAAGGAAAAGGAAGATCACCACGATCACGATGCAAATGGTCTCGATCAGCGTCCCGCGCACCTCGTGGATGGCGCTGTCGATGTACTTGGTGGCGTCGAAGGCGATGGTGGCGGAGAGCCCCGTCGGAAGCTCGCTCTGGATCTTGGCCATCTCCTCGCGCACCCGTTTGATGACGTCCAGCGCGTTGGCGTTGGGGAGCACCCAGACGCCCATGAAGGTGGCGCGGGCGCCCGACATGCGCACGTCCATCTCGTAGTTGTCGGCCCCCAGCACCACGTCGGCGATGTCGCCCAGGCGCACCAGCGTGCCCTTTTCCTGGCGGATGACCAGCCGGCGAAAGTCCTCGACCGATTCGATGCCGGTGGTGGCCGACAGGTTGAGCTGGACGTACGTGCCCTTCGTCTGACCGATGGCCGAGAGGTAGTTGTTGGCGGCCAGCGCCTGGCGCACCTGCGACGGGCTGACGTTCAACGCCGCCATGCGATCGGGCTTCAGCCAGGCGCGCAGCGCGAAGGTGCGACCGCCGAGGATATCCGCCTTCTGCACGCCCTCGACCGCCGACAACCGCGGCTGCACGACGCGGATGAGGTAGTCGGTCACCTGGTTGTCCTGGAGGATCTTCGAGTCGAAGCTCAGGTACATCGACGCGAACGCGGCGTCCGACGGCTCGAGGCTGATGGCCGGCACCTCGGCCTCGGGGGGCAGATCGCCACGCACCTGATTCACGCGCGCGCTGATGTCGGCCAGCGCGCGCGCCGTGTCGACGTTCAGCTGGAGGCGAACGTTGATGGTGGAGAGCCCCTGTTCGCTCTGCGATTCGATGTAGTCGATGCCGTTGCCGGCGGCGACGGACCGCTCGATGGGCGTCGTGATGAACCCACGCACCAGATCGGCGCTGGCGCCCACGTAGGGGGTGCGAACGACGATGGTCGCGCTCTCGAGGCGCGGGTACTGCCGGACATTGAGCGTGCGGATGGCCTGCACGCCGGCGATGACGATGATCAGGTTGACGACGATGGAGAGGACCGGCCGCCGTACGAAGATGTCCGTGAGGCGCATCCTCAGCGATTCTCCGGGTTCGGCGTCTGCGAGCTCGGGAGCTGGATCTCGTTGTTCACCATGAGAGGCGCCCCGTTGCGCAGCTTGAAGGCGCCCAGCACGACCACCTCCTGCCCGGCGGTCACCCCTTCGTCGATGGCCACGAAGTCACCCCGGGTGACGCCGACGCGCACGAACTGCTGACGCGCGACCTTGGCCGGCCTGCCGTCGGGGCCGCTCAGGGGATGACCCGCTTCGTCCTTGCGGTCCTCGACGATGTAGACGGAGTTGCCGTACGGCGCCCGCATGATCGCCGTCGCCGGCACGAAGACGACGCTGGCGCGGTCGGGCAGCACGACCGAGACGTTGACGAACATGCCGGGGCGCAGCTCGCCCGGGGCGGTCTTGTCCCCCTGGTCTCCCCTGCTCTTGCCCCTGCTCTTGCCCCTGCTTTTCATCGACTGACGCGCGCAGGTTGACGGCACGCGTGTTGGGGTCGACGTTCGGATCGACGGCGGCGACCTTGCCGGTCAGCGTTCGTGGGGGCTGCGTGCCAGGCAGCGCGATACGGACGGCGGTGCCGACCGGCACTCGCGCGACTTGCTGCTGGGGAACCGTGAAGTCGATGTAGACCGCGTCCAGCGACTCCAGGACGGTGATGGGCGTCCCCGGGTTCAGATACTGACCCAGGTTGACCGAGCGGATGCCCAGCTTGCCGCCGAAGGGCGCGCGGATCGTCTTCTTCTCGATCTCCGCCTCGAGCGCCCGCGCGTCGGCGCTCACCGTCTTGAGCTGAGCCTCATCGGCGTCGAGCTGGGCCTTGGTGGAGGCGCCGCCCGCTGCCAGCTTGCGCGTCCGCGTCGCCGAGACCGTGGCGAGGTCCCGCCGCGCCTGCAACGACGACAGCTGCGCCCGTTCGACGCTGGCGTCCAGCTCGACCAGGACCTGGCCGGGGCGCACCTTAGCTCCCGAGTCGAAGCGGATGGTGCGCACCAGGCCGGGGACCTCGTTGCTGATCGTGACCCCGCGGCCAGCCGCGACGCTGCCCACGGACTCCAGCAGCGACTCCCACTCGGCCCCCTTCGCCACCGCGGTTCCCACCGCTTCGGGCGGAGGCCCGGCCGCCTGGGCGGCCTTTCCGAAGCGGATCAAGGACGAGATCTGAGCGACCTTCGTGCCTGCGAGCAGGCCGATCACGACGAGTGAAATTCCGGCGGCTACGACGATTCGCATCGTGTTCGAGATGCGTCGACCACCCGTTTGGTCTCGTAAAGAAATCGTTTCTTTTGTGTCTTCGTGCGATGTCACGTCTCGGTCCTCCGGCCCGGAGTGCTGTATCACATTGTTCACGCCATGACGGCCGGGGTGACATCTGGGGCGTGTAGCGACGACTGCCGTGGCGACGTCGGCGGCTTCACAGGTCGATGACGACGTCGCGTTCCGGACTGAGCGTGGATGCGCTGGTGGGGGCTCGCGCGGCGAAGTCCCCGAGCCGGCATCGTGTATCGTCTCGTCATGGGTATGGGCGCCCGGGCAGGCTGGAGCTCGTCGCCGCGCGAGCGGCAGGTGAATCGGTGGCGATCGCTCACCGCGGTCGGCTGGTCGTTGGTGGCGATGGCGGCGTGGTTCACCGTGCTCAACGTCCGCGAGCGGGGGGAGTCGAAGGCAAGCGCCGCCTGGCCAATGACGACGGGGCACATCTCATCGTCCGCGGTCCACCACGGGAGAACGGCCAAAGGACACCGTCTCTGTGATACGCCCGAAGTCTGCTTCGCCTACACGGTCGAAGGAGTCGCGCGCACCTCTTGCCGTGCATCGTTCGTAGAGGGCTGCGGCATGGCCTGGGCAAGAACGCTGGTGGCACGCTACCCCGTCGGCGCCGAGGCCTGCGTCTGGTACGACCCCCACAGACCGGACGCAGCTGTCTTGGAGCCCGACAGCTGGAACGGCGATCCAGTCCTGAAGGTCAACCTGATATTTCTGGGGCTGTCTCTTCTCTTCGCCCTGTTTGCCGCCAACCGAATGCGCCGGATCCCGAAGAGCTAGATCCAAGCCGGCGAAGCTGGCCCACCCAGCCCGGGGCTGTCGCGTGGGAAAATCTGGCCGCATGAGGTTGCGGGCGTCTACGCTCCGCTGTTGCTTTTCACGATGCTCCAGACCGGGTAACCTTCAAAATGTGCGGTCCCGGATGGCCGAAATCTACCCGGCAGGCCAGCACGGCGCGCCGATTCCCCTCCCTCCCTGGCTCGCGTGATCCGGGCGGCTCTCGCGGCGGCGTTCGGGTTGGCACTGGCGATTCCGGTCTCCCGCCGAATGAGCCTCTACCGCCGGATGTTCTCGGAGGGTCACTTCCGGGAGTTCCACGAGCGGTTCGCGGCCGCCGTCCAAACCGTGACCGAGGTTCGGCGCCGGGGGGTGAACGAAGCCGACGCAACGGTAGCTGGCGACAGCTTCGTGACGTCGGCGCAACTGGCGATCGCTGTGACCGCCAGCTTGGCGAATGGTCGCCACGTGCTGCACGTCTCGCTCAGTCAAACATCGGGCTACACGACCTCCTCTGTCGCCAACCGATTTGGTTTCTTCCTGATCACAATGCTCAACCAGAACAAGCTGGAGCTGGATCTGTTCTTCACGCCGTCGCGAGTCCACCATCTCGTGTTCGGGTCCGACACCGACGGCTTGCGCGTCTCTGATTTCGCCAGCGTCGATGAACATTATCGCAGCGGTTACCGGCCGCTTCCGTACACGCCGCGCCGTCTGGCCTGAAGCCTCTCAGTATCTCGGCTGCCAATCGACGTCCCGCTCGCATGCGAAGATCCCATCGACGATCGCAGCGAGCACACGCGCGACCCGCTCCCAGCAAAACTCGAGCAGCTCTACCTGCCGTTCGTTGAGCGAATCACGGGGTGGGATCGTCGAGCGGGATCGGGGTGTCCTCCGATTCGCGGTGACCACGGCTCTCCGGCGGCGGCAGCATGAAGGTGCGGATGGCGATCTCGTTGGCCGCTTCCTCGACGAAGCGGGCGTCGGGGTATTGGTACGTTCCGGCATCGAAGTGCAGCTCGAACTTTTTCCCGCGCAGCTCGTAGAAAACGAGCGTAAAGCTCCGGCGGCCACGGCCGGGGTCCTTGAGCGCGATTCTCAACAGATACGGAAACTCGTGCTGCGCGGACGCGCGAAACCTCCGGAATGCGTGGCACTCACCGCCGGGCTCGCTGGTCGTTTCGTAAATGTCCGTCGAGTGGAGATCCGCCTCTTCGAAGCAGGGGAGGGACTCGAGCTTCGCAAGCAGCTTCCGCTTGATGCTCTCGTCGCCGCGGATCTCCAGGTAGAAGCCGGTCGATATCTTGCGCGCGAAGGCGCGGGAGGGCCATCCGCAGGCGAGCACCG
The DNA here is from genome assembly GCA_963819375.1 of uncultured Pseudomonadota bacterium. Lineage (GTDB taxonomy): Bacteria > Myxococcota_A > Polyangia > Fen-1088 > Fen-1088 > JADGRB01. Next base: position 162,102 of record CAWFVU010000009.1, read on the forward strand.
TCAGGCAGATCGCCCGGCCCACCATCAGGGCAAAACGCACCACACGATGTTGCCACAGGCAACGCGACGGAGGCGGGTTGAGATCGAGATCGTTGGTCGGCTCGTCGAGCACCAGGACCTGCGCCTCGCGCAGCATGAGCATTGGCGAGGAGAGCGAGACTCGCGGGGAGTGGACGGAACGCACGCCATCAGATTTCGGGCCTTATTCTCCCTGTTCTCGGGACCGGACGGGGGACTGTGGTTCACGTGCGATGCGAGTAACACGATCAACCGGATCGCGCCTTGAGGTGGCGCGCGAGGAGTTTTCGCTACTTCTGGCCTTTGCCGGGTAATATCGGGAATGTGAGCACGGGCGTGGGGAGATCGAACCTCGGACGCGGCGTCGTCTCGTTGGCGATCCTGTCGGCCCTTGCGGGATGTAGTGGCAGCGGCAGCATGAGTGGGGGCGCGGGGCGTGGCGGCAACACCGGAGGGAACGGCGGCGCCAATGCGGGCGGGAACGCCGGCGCGGGGCATGGCGGTAATGCCGGAGCGAGCACCGGCGGCAATGGCGGAGGGAGCACCGGCGCGGGGCTTGGCGGTAATGCCGGAGGGAACGCCAGCGGCGGTGGTGGAGGGAACGCCGGCGGGGGGCGGGGCGGCAACGGGGGCGCCTCCGCGGGCAGCGGCGGACAGGCTGGTGCTGGAGCCCAGACCGGAACCGGCGGCACTCCCGCCCAGGACGGCGGATGCGGGCGTCCCGCGCGCAGCTACACCTTCGTCCGGGAAAAGATCACCAGCCTCAACGCCGGCGCCATCTCGGACGGGATCGTGCTCCGGACCGACGGAACGCCGGTCTTCCTCTATCAGGACTCGAACGTCTCGCCCATGCAGCAGCAGATCTGGGCGGCCGGGCGCCCCGAGACGTCGGACGCGGGCATCACGGTGAGCGTCTCGACGCAGCTGTCGCGTGGGGGGGGAATTCTGTTCCAGCGAGCGATCGTCCGCCGGGCCACCGACGGCGGCATCCGCATCGCCTACCTGAACCAGGGAACGAGCTACGTCGTTCGCTACCTCTCGTGGAACGGCGACTTCAACCAAGCCCCGACCGACACCGTCGTCGGCAGCGACATGCCCAATCTCACGTTCCAGCTCGGGTTCGATCTCGACGCCCAGGATCATCCGGCCGTCGCCTACTTCACGCTCGACGGTGTGCTCCGCTTCGCGAGCAACGCCGGCTCCGGATGGCAAGCCTCGTCGATCGCCTCGATGGCGCCGGGCGCGGTGTCGATGGCCCTCGACGGTTCGGCAAATCCGGTCGCGTTCATCGAACGCGACACCAGCCTGGGCGACGTCGACCTCTACTTTACCAGCCGGAGTCCGTCCGGCTGGTCGACGGCCGCGCTCCTCGATCCGCAAAACAGCCAGGGCGCGGGGAGCTGGGCAGCGCGCGACGGATTTGGTCAGGTCGAATTGCTCTACGTCGACCGCATCCTGGTGCGGCGGGCAATCGGACCGCCCAGCGCGTGGAACGTCGACGGTCCGCTGCCGGACCCAGGCGTTCTTTCGTACGTTCCCTCGACGCCGGCCATCGCGTTCGGCAGCGGCGGCGAGATCCACATGGTGCTCGCCGGCTTCGCCTTGGGCGTCGTCTATGCCTACTACGACGGTTGCACCTGGACGACCCAGACGGTCGACCCCGACATCATGCAGGGCGGCTACCCGAGCATCGCCGTCGACGCCGCGGGCAACCCGCACATCAGCTATCAGGCGGCGCCCAACTCGAGCACGAAGCAGGTCGCCGCCGGCCCTCTCTGGCACGCGTATCCGAGCCCCTGACTTCGCCCGGATGTTCCGTGCGATGATGGCTCCCCATGGGCGGGGCGCGGCGGCTTTGGGTCTCAGTGATTGTCTGGGCCGTGCTGGGGTTGGCGGGGTGCGGATCCGGAGGCGGCGCCGCGCGTGACGCGGGAGCCGGCCGCGATGGGCCGGTGGGACCGCACGCGGACGGCGGCCACCAGGATGGCGCGGGCCGCGACGTCCCGAACGACCGTGGCGTTCCGACCGACGCCGGAGGAGACGCCGGCGGCCCCCATGACGGCGCCGGGACCGACGGTGGAAGCACCGGCACCGGGCTGGTTCTGGTGGCCGGCGCGCTGGGCGGCCCCGGAAACCTCGACGGGATCGGGGCTACCGCGCGTTTCGACACGCCACTCGGGTTGGCGTGGGATGGCGCGGGGAACCTGTTCGTCGCCGACTCTGGCAACGGGACCATCCGGAAGGTCGCGATCGCGACCGCGACGGTCACGACGCTGGCCGGCGCCTCCGGCCAGACGGGAAGCGCCGACGGGACGGGGACCGCGGCGCGGTTCTCTCAGCCGGCCGGCCTGGCCTACGACGGGGCGGGCAACCTCTACGTCGCGGACCCGGGCAACAACACGATCCGGCGGGTGGCCGTCGCCACCGGCGCCGTCACGACGGTGGCCGGAACCGCCGGCACGTCGGGCACCAAGGACGGCGTCGGCGCCGCCGCACGCTTCAACGGCCCCTACGGCCTGGCCCTCGACGGCGCGGGGGACCTGTTCGTGGCCGACGAGGAGAACGACACGGTCCGCAAGATCGTGCTGGCAAGCGGCACCGTCAGCACCTTCGCCGGGACTGCCGGTACCTCCGGATACGTGAACGGGATCGGCACCGCGGCCGTCTTGTTCGAGCCGGTGGGCATCACCTTCGACGGCGCGGGGACCCTGTTCGTCATCGAGCGCGGGACCGGCACCCTTCGCACGATTGTCCTGGCGACGGCCGAGGTCTCCTCGGTGCCGGACACCGGAGGCGCGTTCGAGTTCCCGCTCGGCGCGGTGGCCGACGGCGCCGGGAACGTCTACGTCGCGGACACCAACAACTTCGTCATCAAGGAGGTGGTGGTGGCGACGGACGCGATCATCACCGTGGCGGGAACTCTGGGGTCGTTCGGCACCGTCGACGGGATCGGCCCCGCCGCCGGGTTGGGCTTCGTCGCGGCGCTGGCGCTGGGCCCGGGCGGCGAGCTGTTCTTCGCCGACGGGAACATGGTGCGCACGTTCGACCCGGCTTCGGGGGCGGTGGTCACGTTCGCCGGCCGGGAGTCCGTCACCGGCAGCACCGACGGCACCGGCGCGGCCGCGCGGTTCGATGTCCCGGTGGCGGTCACAACCGATGGAGCCGGGAACGCGTTCATCGCCGACCTCGACAAAAACACGATCCGGCGGGTGGCGCTGGAGACCGGCGCCGTCACCACGCTCGCGGGCACGCCCGGTCAGTTCGGCCACGACGACGGGATTGGCCCCGCCGCCTCCTTCTATTACCCGCGGGGCGTGACCAGCGACGGCGCCGGGAACCTCTTCGTCACCGATACCAGCAACAACCTGCTCCGCAAGGTCGTCATCGCCAGCGGCGCGGTGAGCACCGTGGCTGGATCGCCCACCGCCTTCGGCGGCGTGGACGGGACCGGCGCCACGGCGACCTTCTTCGAACCGCAGGGCGTCGCGAGCGACGGCGCGGGTCAGGTCTTCGTGGTCGACAGGAGCGCGCACACGGTCCGTCAGGTGGTGACCGCCACCGGCGTCGTGACGACGTTGGCCGGGGTGGCGGGCCAGGGCGGCACGACCGACGGCACCGGAAGCGTCGCCCGCTTCCTGGTCCCGGAATACCTCGCCTGCGACGGCGCGGGACACGTCTTCGTCTCGGACTCCGAGGCGCACAACATCCGCGAGATCCAGATCGCGACCGGCGCGACCACGACCCTGGCAGGGATGACACAGGTTCCGGGCAGCGCGGACGGCACCGGCGCCGCGGCCGAGTTCAACCAGCCGCTGGGGCTCGCCTATCGGGACGGAAGCCTGTACGTGGCCGACTACGGCAACCACACCATCCGGAAGGTCGTCGTGGCGACGGGGCAGGTCACGACGGTTGTCGGCAGGCCCGATCGCGCCGGCGTCGTGCTGGGACCGCTCCCCGCCGTGCTCAACATGCCGATCGGCGTTGCGTTCGCGGCGGACGGGGAGATGCTCATCACCGACGAGAACGCCCTGCTCGGCGTCCGCTGAGCTCGACGGCACCGCCCCTCAGGCAAAGAAGCGGACGCGATCCTCGAGCGCGCCGTCAGCGCTGAAACCTGGACCGAAGACGACAAGGCAGCGCTTCGACCTTTGCGCGGCCGGATGGCCACGTCCGATCGCCAGGAGATCGCTCTCGCACTGACCCGCGCCATCAACGAAGGACGGCTGAGAGTCCAGACGCACGGTATCCCCTTCTAGCTGCCGCGCTCATCGCTCGCGCCGGCCTCGCCCGCGATCACTTCAACTGAGTGCCCTCGGCCCGTGGCCGCTACGGGATGCGGCAATCCGAAGCGGTCGCCACAGGGGCCTCGTCCTGGTGCCCCCAGTCGCCGGTCTTTAGCCAGCGGGTCTGAAAATTGCGCAGGTGACCGGTCACGTTGAGCTGGCAGGCAGCGGCGAAGCGCTGGCGCTGATCGCGGGAGAGCTTGCGCGACTCGTCCGAGGCGTAGCGCGCGGCGAGTGCCGGCTGCTCGAACAGCCCCGGGATCACGTAGAGCTGCTGATCGACGGTGAAGTAGCCGACCAGGCGATCGGCGGGGGCCGGGGGATCGGGCCAGACGACGCCTGGCGCGCGGAACTCGCATCGGTAGCGGCCAAAGCGCTGCTCGCTGGCACAGGCCAAGTCGTCGCGATCCGTGGTGACCAGGGTGATCGAGGCGGCGATGCCCTCCCGGTGCCCGCGCCAACCCCAAAACGCGAGCACCACCACGGCCACGGCGGCAAAGGCAATCCACACCGGCCGCCGCGACGGCGATCGGCCGTTTCCAGGAGACGAAGCCGCGGAAGGAGAGGGAGAGGGGGAATCGTCGGGCATGGGGGAATCCTCCATGACGCGCATTTCACTCCAAGTGCAGGAGCCAGACAACCGTCGATTGCTTTCGGCCGCCGCTCGCCCCTCGGTCTGGACCGCGATGGTGGAAAACAAAGCAATATCGTTCCCGCTTTTGGGGCAGGATCTCGCCTACGGGGCCGGGCCGACGTCGAAAGGAGACTCGTCGATGACGACAGCAGGGAAGGTGGATCTCGCGGGTGACGGTTTTTTCGTCCTGGTGGATCTCTTGGAGGCCGCGAAGGCAGGCCTGCCGCAAGAGGTCCCTTCGCCAATGGACGACCGATTCAGCGATATTGCCCGTGCCTATCGCAAGGCCGACCCTGCGTTGCGACAGCAGGTGCGCGAGCAGATACCCATGGAGTACTGGCTGCCGCTGTTGCAGCTGGGCGACCGGTGCGCTGAATGGGCTTTGGTCGACAAGGATCCGAAGCACCTCGACGACGGGCTGACGGCCTATTGTCTCGAGGATTTTCGGCTCGATGCCCACGAAAACCTGGTTCACCTGAGCCGCCTGTGGGACGCGGGAAAAACGTTGCACGCGGACACCACGGGGATCTTCAACCAGGTCGGGCAGTGTGCCTCGCCGCGGGGATTGCAGGCGCTGAGTAATTTTTCGGCGCGGCCGGAGGACGCGAAATCTCCCTGGAGCATGGGCCTCGAAAAATATCAGGAGGGGGGCCACACTCGCTTTCGCCCCCGCCGCCCCAAAGGGACGGAGTAGTCCGGGCAACGGACGCCGCTCCCCCCGGTCGAGACGCCGCGACCATCGCGGTGGTGCTGACCCAATTCTTCGTCGAGCCCCAGGTCTGGGGCGAATACGACGTCCTCTGGTACGCGTCAGGGCTTGCTGCCGCACGCGGCGCGCAACCGGACCGCCGAGCCGTGCTTCGGGTAGCGCCGCTCGAGCTCCGCCAAAAGGGCCTGCGCCGCCGGGCACCCGCCGCGCACCATCGCCAGCGCGGTCTCGGCGCCCAGCGCGTCGGCGTCGTGCGCCGAGGCCGGGAACCGAAGCCGGAAATCGGTCAGACACCGCTCCGCCTCCGCGGCGGCCCGCTTGGCCAGAACCCGGCAGCGCAAATAATCCGTGGGCTCCTCCAGGGAGGGCGTGTCGACCGCGGCAAGGTCGCGCAGAGCCGCGTCCCCGTAGCCGGCTGTCTCTTCCATGAGCGCCAGCTCGTAACGCGCGGCCGCCGTCGCAGACTCGCGCGGGAACCGCTCCACCAGGGTCCGCAGCGTACGGAGCGCGAGCCCCGTGTCGCCCGCCGCCCGTGCTGCATCCGCCTCACGGAAGAGGGTTTGCGCGGTCATTTCCTCGGCCGGGGCGAACGCGGGTGGCTCGGTCGACGCGGTCGCCTCGGCGGCTGATCGGGTGAGCAGCGGGCGGGGACCGGCCGGAGTTGTGGCGCGTGCCGGCGGCTCAGACCCCGGCCGAGATCGCTCCTGCGCCGGCTCCTGCGCCGGCTCCGTCGACGGGGGCGGGAATGGATCCGCCGGCGGCGCCGCAGCCCGTGCCGGCGCCGACAGCCGGACGGCGACGTGCGACTCGACGAGCATCCACGCCGGCGCCGACGCGATTCGCCGCTTCCCGACCCAGACGCCGGCCCCGGCCGGCGCCTCGACGACAGACAGGGGGACCGTGGCCCCACGCGGCGGCGGTGTTCTCTCGTGCTCAAACAGCGCCTCGGCGAGCGGGGGCTCGATCTCGTCCGGCTCCGGCAGCGTCATCAGCCAGCTCTGGCCGGCGGCGATTTCGCGGGGCGCGCGTGCGGGGGGGCCCGAGGGGCCTGGGGCGGTGCCCACCCGCACCCGTCCGTGCGCGACGGCCACGCGGCTCGCGCCGCCGACCACCTCGACGGAGAACAGCGTTCCGACGACGTCGGTGATGGCGCCCGGCGACACGATCTGCAGCCGCTGGCCGGTGCCGCCTTCGAGGGACGCCAGCAGCCGCCCTCGATCCAGGTGGACCACCGTTTGCCCGCCGCCGGCCGGGCGCGCGGACCACGCGCGCGCTGGCCCCGTCAGCGTGATCGCGATGGCGTCGCCCAGCGACGCGCGCACCAGCCACCCCGCCGGGACGTCGAGGCGCGAGGCCGGTTGCTCCAGGGACTCCGGCACGATGGCGGCTCCCGCGCCGGCTGTCGGCGCCACGACGTAGGGTTCGAACCGGACCGCCTGCTCCAGGCCGCCCGCGACGCGCGACCGGCGGGCCGTCACGACGGTGCGCGCGGTCAGCGCCGCGCCCGCGGCGGCCCCCACCGCCAGCAGCGCGGCCACTCGCCCGAGCGCGCGCCGGTTGCCCCGCCCGGGCTGGCGCTCGAGCTCGGCGCTGAGACGCGCCTCGGCCCGCGACCGCGTGATCTCGTCGAAAGGCGCCTCGATGCGCGCGAGCCGGTCGCAGAGCCTGTCCAGCTCCTCGCCCTCGGCGGCGCCGGCCTCGGGATCTCGCCGTCGGGTCACGAGGTCCCCTCCACCGGCGGCACCTCTCGCGCCTCCGCGGCCAGGCGGGCCAGCAGATCGCGACGAGCGTGCAGCGCCCGTTGCTTGACCGCGCCTTCCCGGTCGCCGATCAGCTCCGCGGCTTCGGCCAGTGAGCAGCCCTCGACGGCGACCAGGACGAAGGCGATCCGCTTCTTCGGCGACAGCTGGTCCAAGAGCGCGAGCAGCCGGGCCAGATCCGCGCGCGCGGCGACCTGATCCTCCAGCGCGGGGCCGAGCTGCTCGACCAGCGCCGCGGCGTCGAGCGGGCCCTCGTTTTCGGCCGCGCGGTGGCGCCCGCGCAGGTGATCGTAAGCGGCGTTGACCGCGATCCGATGAAGGTAGGTCGAGAGCTTCGCCTCGCTGCGATAGGCGGGCAACGCGCGGTGGAACGCGATGAAGACCTTCTGGACCAGGTCGTCGCGCTCGGCGACCGGGCCCACCAGGCGCGTGATGCGCGTTCTCACCGCGTCCGCGTGGCGGCGGAAGAGGCGAGCGAACGCGGCGCCGTCGCCGAGGCGGGCCGCGGCATATCAGCATGGCGTCGTCGGCTTCCGAGCCGCGGTGCGGGCTCACGGCCCTCGTCGGAGCCAGGCGGCCACGGATCCTCACGGCGCCAACACCGCCTCGGCGACGACGGCGACGTAGGGCGCCAGCTGCGGACTCGAATAGGCTTTGTCGAAACTGCCCGTCGACAGCTCCGTGCGCCGGGCGAAGTAATCGAAGCCCCCCACCAGCAAGCCACGAAAGCGGCCAGCGATCGGAAACTTGGCGGCCAGGAAGGGGCCCACCAGGGGCGTCACTTCCGTGTAGGTCTGCTGGGTGGCGACGCGATACACGGCGACGCCGGCGCGGACGCCGGCCATCACGACGTTGTTCTGGGCCGCCAGCACCAGCCGCAGCGGCGTGGCATCGTAGTTGACCGGCGTGGGGACGCCCGGCGTCGTGTGCGGGTTGCGCACCAGCCCGTGATCCCAGCCGACCTCCAGGCCGACCCGCAGCCAATTGCGAGTCCAGGCGGCGCCAACGGTGCCGGAGACCATCCAGGGATCTGAGCCCTGGGCGCCACGGGCCCCGGCGACCGCGCCGTAAACGCTCAGCGGGCCCTCGAGCTCCGCTGTCTGCGCGGAGGGACGCGCCGGGACGCGTACCGACTCCACCACCCCCGCCGCCGGGGCCGCATCCGGCATCGTACTCTCCGCCGCCCCCGATACCTCCGGCACCTCCGGCCCCGGCTGCAGGAGATCGAGCACGTGGAGGGCGACCGTCCTCACGGCTGGGTAGTCCCAGCCGACAATCGCGATCCGGCGTGACAGCGAACCGACCCGAACGACCGCTCCACCCGCCTCCAGGGTGACGTCGATCGGGACGGCTGGCTGCGCCCGCCCCGCGAGGACGTCCTCGATGGCGGCGCGAACGTTGGCGGCCAGCTGCGGCGGCAGGTCCACGCCCGGGGCTTGATGGACGTCGACCGGCTCGGCCGGCTCGGCTGCCCTGGCAACCGAGATCGCCGCCGTCAGGCCAGCGAGGACGCCTCCGAGAACGATGTTGCGAATCGACGCTTTCACCATGGTGGGTCGCTCAATGCCTTGGACGATCGCACAGGCGCGGAGGGAAAACCGACCTCGATCTTTTCCCCAATCGGGGCCACCGTCGTCTCACAGGGGGGAGCATTTCGCCATCGGAGCCACCATGACCCGCCTTCGCCCTTTGCTGTTGCTGCCGTTGCTGGCCATCGCCGCCTGCCAGACCCAGAGGAAGCCGCTCACCGGGTACGACACTCCGCCGCCGGGGATCCTCCTCAGCAACACCGGCGCCGGGAGCACGCTCGTCTTCTGGCCGATCTTCGACCTGCCCCCGGAACAACAGATATTCCAGCCCCGGCTCAACAGCCAGGGCACGGTGATCGTCACCTCCGATGAGGGTTTCTACGACTATTCCGAGATCTACCTGTCGGGCTGGACGGGGGGTTGGGATCAGTGGCTTCGCGGGGTCCCGGGCGGCACCTACGTCGTCGAGCTCCTCGACGACTCCGGCCAGAGCTGGGGCAAGTCGGCGCCGCTGCCCGTTCCCCCGTCCAACGACCTGATGAACCCCTCGCCCCAGGCTCCGGCCGTGATTTTCGCCCATTACGGTGACCAGGTCGGCTCGTGGACCATCGACCCCTCGACGCAGGACGCGGACCCGGCGACGGACGAGTTCACGGTGACCAACCTGCTCCAGGAAGACGTGGTCGTGCAACGCTGTCTGATGACGGCCGCCGGCCCGACCTCCTGCGCGTCCGTCGGCACCGTCTCGCCGGGAGCCGACCTGCTCACCGTTGAAACAATGGCGACTTCATCCAGCGCCGACTACCAGGCCCTCTTTGTCCAGCTGGCGAGCGATGCCAGCCAGTCATACGAGCGCGATCTGGTCCAGCAAGCCCAGGAAGGCGGCGCCTTTGGAACGACGAGCTGCCAGGTCGAGCGGATCCTGGTCCACGGCACGCGTTCGGTCTCGCTGGGCTACGCGACCGGTTCCACCGCGTTCGCCATGTCCTCCTGCTACGGGTACGCGAGCGGGCCCCCTCCCTCGCCCTAGCGGTCCTCCTCCCGGAGGCCTCGCGCCCGACCTCTCAGCCCTCGAACGAACCAGCGGCAGGATAAGTGATTTGTCATGCCGGCCTACGCGCGTGATCGTTTCGTCATTGCTGAGAGATCGGACGGCACCGGGACAGAGCGTACAGTTCGTTGACAGTCGTCCGTCCCCGCCCGGCACTTGGCGACCCGATGCCGGGGCACGACCGATGCAGCAACTGGGGGCATGATCGCGCGTCGGGTAACGACGTCTCTGGCCTGCTTGGCCGCTTTCTCGGTCCTCATGTCAGCCGCGCCGGTCGTCCTCGCGCAGGCCGGCCCGCCTGGACCGTATCCTGGAGCCTACGCCGACGACTTCTCGTCGTTGTCGGCTCGGGCGCGAGCCTACGACGACCACCCCGAGTCGGTTTTTTCGTACTGCGCCCGAAACACCGCCGTCTACGAATGTCTGTCATATGCCGCTGACGGCACCATACGTCGGAGCAGGCAGCGGTCCATTTTGCACGGAACGGCGTTCGCCTACCAGCGCCAGGCGAACGACACCTTGCTGCTCACCAACGATCACGTTGCAGCTTGGCCGAGCGTGACCGACGCGGGACATTCGGTCGACGGTGTCCCGGCCGGTTGCAAGCTGGTCTCCCAGACGCTGGCGTTGGTCGACAATGAGCATGACGACTACCCGCGCGACGATGTGCAGGCGGTCGAGGTGGTCACGGACCCGCAACTGGACGTCGCGATTTTGCGCGCGCATGCGCCGCTTCAGATCATGCCCTGGAAGATTGGCCGCAGCGCCGATCTGCGGGAACGAAACGTGGTCGAGGTTCGGGGATTTCCCCTGGGGGCGTTCCGCGCGACGAACATTGGCAAGGTCATCTCCGCGCACGATCACGATGACTACGGCGACTGGGACCACGACGACTTCGTGATCGACGCCCTGCTCTCCGCCGGAAACTCTGGCTCGCCGGTGCTGGCGGTGTCTCGAGCTACCGGCGAATACGAGCTGGTTGGAGTCTTCCACGCGGGCTACAGCCAGGGGAGCGCCTTGAACGTCGTCATCGGCATCGACCAGGTGCGCGACCTGATGACCACCCTCAAACGATCGCCGCGCGAGGCGGTCCAGGACCTCGTTGCCCTCAACGGGCTGCGGGAGAAGATTCACGCAGCGCTGGGAACACTGGGGGAGCTCTTTTTCCCGTTCGGAGGTCTCGTCGCGAACATCCGGGCGAGACCGGATGGAACGCTTCTCTTCGCGCTGTTCTCAAATCTTTTCCTCTCACCTCCGATCCTCTGCTCGCCATCGAAAGCGGCGCGACCGGCCGTCCCTCCGATCTCGGGGTGCCGGGGCGAGTATGGATAGGATCGCCCCGCGGCCTGAAGGACTACCCGTGGCCCGCGCTGCTCCCCGATGTCCAAGCGCGGCTCACTCAGGCTCTCGATCAGATGGCGATCGACGCAGTGGCCTATTCGGAACTGAAACGAGCACGCGAGACTGGGCTGCAGTCGAGACAGTCGTCCGACCACATCGCTCGTTTGGGCAAGGCTTTCGCGCGAACCACGGCGTCCCGTGGCGACACGATCCAGTCCATCGAAGAGGTTACCGAAAAGCTGGCTCCCTCGTCCGCCGCCAACGTGGCTCACTTCGCCGATCTCTTCGTGGCGCCTGCAACCTCACCGGCGCCGGTGGCGCTCGCCGCCAGTGTCGGGCCGAGCGGCGCGACCGCCCAGACGGCGGGGAAGCCACCGACACAGAGCGCCCAACGGTAACGCCCTCGGACTCGCCGACTAGAGCCAGCCGCCGATCGTGGTGGAAGCGCCGACGCGCGTGGTGCGGTTCGGGGCGCCCCCGAAGGCGTTCGTCTTGTAGAGGTCGGTGGTGACGTTGGGACCGAATCCAATGAAGAAGTGTGGAGCCAGATGAAAGAGCAGCGGCGCGGACGCGCCTGCCGAGACGCTGTTGAAGACCTCCGATGAGCCTACGGCGGTGACCGCTGTGCCCGTGCTGGAGCCCGACGGGCCGTAGACCATGGGCAAGGACGGCACGGTGGCCAGGATCGTGGCTCTTTCTTGCTCGAAGGTGACGAAGGCCCTCGGCCAGAGAGAAAGTCGCTCGGTCAGCCAGACGTCGAATCCGAGCTGTGCGGTGAACCCGTACGTCCAACTCTCGTTGCCGATGGCGGCCGAAGACGGCTCGACGTGGTTGTAGCCGAGGAGCAGGGCCGCACCGACCGAGAAATTGGGAGCCAAGAAACAATCGATTGCTGGCGCAAGCGTGAATGTGTAGGCGTCGCCGGCGGGGTAATCGGGACGGTAGATCGTACCTCCTATCGCTCCATTGATGACCACGACGCCGGCGTTACCGAAACGCGGCTCGGGCCGCTCGGGGAGCACTACAGCCGGGGCCGCGGTCGCCGCGATCGGCAGCGGGACGGCAGACGACACGGCAGGCGAAGGCGGCGGCGCCGGAACGACGGGCGCGGTCTCCTCAGGCGGGGCCGAGGGCGGAGGGATGGCGACGGGTTGGCTGGGCGGCTCGTCGGCACGTGCAGCAACGGGAGCGAGCGGACCAAGGGTGACGGCGAGGACAAAAATGGGTGCAAAGGGGCGCATGCCATCCTTGGTACGGACCGCGAGGCAAGACGTTTCTCCCAAGGCTACCGATTCGCGACAAACTCTCGCTTCGGTGTGCAAGATCGTTCTCACCGTGATCCAATCTTTCACGGGCGCACGTCAGGGAGGCTGCGCCGGCTGCTCGCGTTGGGGCCGCCAGGGGATTCGAAATCGGGCACAGTACTTGCTGATAGGCCCGGGCCATGAACAGACGAGCGACTGTGTTGGGCCTGACTTTGCTCGGGGCTCTCCCCGCGGCGTGTGGCGCTGGCTCGGGCGAGTTGTTCCAGACCTCGATTCCCGGGAACACACCGCTCGGAGCTCTGAGCGGCGCGCAGGCCACCGAGCTGTGCAACGCCGAGACGAGGTTTGCACAACAGTCGTCGCTCGAGATGGACGCCTGCCGCGAGGCAGCCTTCCTTACGGCGGCGCTCGCGGCCAGTTTTTCGCCGGACATGACCGACGCGGATCTGCAGTCGGCCTGCACGGCGGCCTACACGTCGTGTCTTCATCCCGACGGGGGAGCCGGCGCCACCCAGAGCTGCACGGCCCCGCCCGCGAACTGCACGGCCACCGTCAGCGATTCTCGCGACCTGCCTCGACGACGAAGCGGCCGCCACGCGAGCGCTCGCCGCCCGGCTCCCCGACTGCGGCTCGATCACCCGCGCCAGCTTGACGGCGAACGACGGTGGCACCGCCAGCTCCGCGACCTCGCAGCCGGCCGCCTGCCAGACCCTGCAACAGAAGTGCTCGGGGGCGTCCGCCGCCGCGCAGTCGTTCGCCCAGTCGTATTGCGCCCTCATCGAACCCTGCTGCGCGGCCGGTCAGTCATCGTCAGCGTGTGAAGATCTGATCCTGGGCGCGGCGGGCACCCAGACCTTCGACCAGACCGCGGCGACCGGTTGCCTCGCCGCCCTGCAGGCGCGACCGTCCGGGGCCGGGTTCTGCGCCGGGCTCGTCCCGCTCTCCAGCAGCGCCAACAGATTCGCCGTGATTCCGGAGTGCGTGAGTGTCTTCGGTCCCTCAAGCACCGGGACCGTGGCTGCGGGACAGCCCTGCAGCGTCGACGGCGACTGCGCGCCGGGTCCATCCGGCCCCTCCGCCTGCGAGCCCGATCTCTTCTTGCCGGTCGGGTCCAGCGCCGACGGCAATATCTGCGTTGTCATCACCACCAAGCTCTCCGATCCCTGCATCGGAACAGCGTCGCCATCTGAACAGAGCTTCGGGGGCGCGCCGGGCGGTCCGGCCGGGTACGCCTTCTGCGACCGAGACCAGGGACTGATGTGCTCGTCGAGCCATGTCTGCGTGCCGATCGGCGGGCTCGGCGATCCCTGTGACAGCTTCGATCAGTGCGACGGGATCAAGACCTACTGCGAGTTCGGCAGCGGCTCCTGCCAGGCGCGCTTGCCGGCCGGCGCCACCTGCACGAACGCGTACGGCGCCTGCGTCGACGGCTCGAATTGCGACCCGACCACCTCCGTCTGCAAGGTGCTCGACGGCGCCGGCACGGCTTGCTCTGCGGCCACGTCTCCCTCTAATTGTCTCGCCGGCTACTGCGGCAGCAACGGGACCTGCCCCGACCCGCTCGCGGGAATCTGTTCCTAGCCCAAACCCGACGCCCCCGCGTCCCAGACCGCGTCGCGGCCGGTGCATCCATCGGGCACTCAAAAGGAGCGTCTCCCCAAGAGATCGCGCAATCGCCTTCCGATGCTCGGATTTAGAGCTACCGCCCACGCCACCCGGCCTTCGAGGTGCCGACGAAAGTCGGGCAGCCCGTCTCGGTTCTGACTCTCGAGGCCGAAACGCGCGACGTTAAAGAGGATTGCACGCATCCTATCGCGCTCCCGCCTCGGCAAGTTCGCTGTGTCATTGACGACGACACCGCACAAGGTCTGCCGCTGTCCTTGGCGCATTACGCGCGTCTTGCGGTGGTTGACGCCGAAGCCCTCATCGATCGCGATCGCACCCACGCGGGCGACGAAGAAGCGCACGCTTGTCTCGAACGTCTTGTCGCCCGAGAACGCCAGATCATCGGCGTAGCGGGTCATCGTGGCACCGAAACCCGAGGCCAACGCCGAGAGCCGACGGTCGAGCCGCCACGCCGCCAGATTGGAGATGGCAGGAGAGGTCGGCGCCCCTTGCGGAAGATGGGCGTCGCGCAGGCGGGCGTTCGCCAAGAACCTCTGGCCAAGATCGGCTGTCGCGCGGGGGTGCTCGGTCAAGACGCGCTCGGGTGTCGGCGCGGTGCACAGCCCCGCCAGTATCACGGCCACACGTCGTGGGTAGCCAACGCGCCGGAAGAGGGCGACCACGCGCGCGCGGCTGACGCTGGCGAAGAAGTTCTCTAGGTCCATGCGAACGACGACACTCCGCCCGACGTGCGGAGCGACGAACGTCCGCACGCTGCGCCCGGGAACGAAACCGTGGGCAACTTCTGACACGGGAATTCCCGAGAGCACTTCATCGAGCAGCCAGCGCTGGATCCGTTTGAGACGGGGCTTAGGCGCCTCCAGCAGCCTCCAGCCACCGCCGGTCTTGGGGACCCACCGGTGATGGTAGTGGCTGAGCTTCGCCTCGGGGGCACGTGCATTCATCCGCCGCTCGTCCGCGAGCCACGCGAGCTCCCCGTGGCCGAGTCCGAGTGCAGCAGCCAAGTCGGCAGGCGATGACATCGAAGGAATGCGAAAGCCGGCTGGAGGACCGCTGACCTCCAACATCGTCGCCGTGGGAATCAGCCAGCGCCGGGCGCGAGCCGGACTTGCACGCCCAAACCAAGTGGCGCCCCGCAGGCCACGGTCACCGACCAATGTTCGGGCCAGCTCCTCGTCGCGGTCGACGGGAGCTATGGGGAAAGCCACCAGCATCCGGCGTACGAGCTGCCGCAACCATCGCGTCCGCCCGCGTGGGCCATATCCCAGCGCGGCCCGGCCGCGCGTGACCAGCTCGCCCTCCGTCCACGTTCCTGCCAGAAACGCGAACGCCAATCCTTTTGCGAGATGATCGACCATCAATGCGATGGACGCCGAGTCCCCGACTGTTCTCGTCTTGCGCGGTGGGACGGCCAGGTACTGGCCCGGGCACCGTGCGGTGATGTGGCTATCTTCTCAAGTATCCCTGGGGTTGCCCCAGAGAGACGGTATGAGCCGTCGACTCGAGGACTCGGCGCCATCAACTCCAGGGTAGGTCCCGGCACCGCAACCCGTCAACGCCGCGCGACTTTGTGTGCGCCGGGCTGCGCTGTTCGGCGTGCGGGAACTTATTTCGCGCCGCCGCTGTCCCTGGAGACCTATTCGCAGTCGGCCACGACCACCGTCACGTTGTCGGGCCCTCCCGCCGCCAGCGCTGCCCGGATCAACGCGTGGGCGGCGCTGTTGATGTCCCGGGCGCCACCCAGGAGGTGGGCAATCTCGTGATCAGGAACTGGGCCGTGCAGTCCATCCGAGCAGAGCAAGATCCGATCTCCGCGCTGCAGGATCACGTCCGTGGTGACGGGTTCAATCGTCGATCGCGTTCCCACCGCCTGGATCAGGACGTGGCTGTAAATGAAGGTGCCGACGTCCTCGGGCCGAAGAGCGCCGGAATCCACCAGCTGCTCGGCGATGGTCTGATCACGCGTCAAGAGGTGCAGGTGGCCGTTGCGCAGAAGATAGGCCCGCGAGTCACCGACCTGCGCGATGAACAGTCGGTCCGGTAGCACGATGGCTGCCGTGCAAGTGGTCCCCATCCCGCGCGTCTCGGGGTGCGCCTTGGCCTCGGCCAACACGGCTCGATTGGCACCCGAGACGGCACTCTTCAGGGATTCGTCTGGACGTTCAGTCGTCGCCGGACCGGCGCCCACCAGCCGCTGCTTGATGGCCTCTGCCGCGATTCGCGCCGCGATATCGCCGGCGGCGGCCCCGCCCATCCCGTCGCAGACCAGCAACAAGATCCCCTGCCGCGAGAGCGGGATCTCGGTGCGGCTACACGGGTTGGTCAGATCGCCCGTTCGCAGATCGGCGATCACGAACGTGTCCTGATTGTTGGCGCGGGAAGCGCCAATATCCGTGGCACCGCAAATCGCCAAGCGGTCGGACGGGACCACCTTTGCGGACGGTTCTCGCGTCCGGACTCGTCGCATCGGCCAGCTCAAACGAGGTGTCTCAGCTTCGCCAGAACAAAGCCAATCGCCCAGGCACCGAAGAGCACTCGAACGGGATTGCGCTTCACAAAGCTTCTCGTTCGACCCGGCAACGTTCTCAACGTCGCCTTCGCATGCTTCACGACGCGGCGGCTCGGCTGGACTCGCCGCGCGGCGACCACCAGCGCCGAGCTAGCCCCCTTGACCGCCTTGTGGGCCACCTTCTTGACTGACCTGGTCGAAATCCCTGATTTCTTCTGTAGAGAACTCATGCGCCATAGGGAGAGCCACAATCATGCCAACCGAGCGGCCGCGTAATCCGCTGCCTTAGCAGACCGAGGTGGAACCGGACGGTAACTGCCCGGCTCTTTTCCCGACTGCTCAGTTGGGTGGCGGTACGCGGCGGGCGCGCGCGGTCGCGGGCTACTTGCCCGGGTCGGTTCCGGGCCGCAGGAGATGTCGCAGCCGCCGGGCGACGAGATCGCGATCGCCGGAGCTCGGCGCCAGCTTGAGGTAGTGCCGGAAGGCCCGTATCGCCTCGGCGCTCTTGCCCTCCTTCTCGTAAGCGAGCCCGAGTCCGCGGTAGCCAGACGGGGAGGACGGCGCCGACCGCACCGCCTCCTCATAGGCCGAGACTGCTGCGGCTGTGTCGCCGGTCAGAAGCCGCTGGTTCCCTCTTTCGTACGACGCTCGTGCGGAGCGCTCGTCCGCCGCGGCCTTCGGACCAGCCGCGCGCTCGAGGGCGACCACGCGGGTCTGCTTGCTGCGCGCGTGTTTGCTGCGGCCCGGACGCGCGGTCCGTCTCTTTTGAGGGTGAGTCCGGTGGACCGCGTGCGCCCGCGCGCCGGTCTGGGCGGGTCCGGTCGCCTCGGCTGCGCCGCCCGTCGAGGGCGCGGCCTCGTTCGCCGCGACGGGGCGTTCGCCCGCCGCGATCCGGTTGGGCGAGTCCGGGGCGATCTTGGCGGGCGGCGCCGTCGGCAGCGGCGCGGCCGATCCCCCCCTCGGGGCGGTCGACCGGTGTCCGACCCCGAGGCCGATCGCCACGAGCGCCAGGAGCACCGCCGGCGCGGCGAGCCAGCGCCGCCTCCGAACCCTGGCCAGCCAGGGAGGCGAGCTCGACGGCAACGCAAAGAGCGGCGCAGGAGCGCGCGGCGGGTTGAGGGCGGTGTCGGGCTCGGGCGCGCAGGCGGGGGCGAGCGCTACATTCGGAGCCGTGTCAGGTTCCGGAGGAGACGGCGCGAGCGCGACGGCTGCTGCTGCGGTTTGCGTCCGCGCCGCGGACATCCCGGGCAGAGTGCGCGCAGCCGGAGACGCCGGCGGGCGCGCACGCGGCGCAGCGGGCGGTGGGCGACTGGCGGGCGGCTGGGGCCGAACCGACACCTGGGCCTCGGCGCGCGGCGCGGGCACAGCGGTTGGCGGGACCACGCTCGGAGCCCTCGCCCGAGGCAGGCCTCCGCCGATAGGTCTCGTCGGTTGAGGCGACGGCGAGCTCGCAGACACTTTGGGGTCCCGCTTGGTGTCTGCCCCGGCGACTGGCTTGGCGCCCACCTTCAAGTCGGCGTTACAGAACGGGCAGCGGCGGCCGTCTCCCAGCTCGCGCACGATCTCGGGCAGCAAGAGCTGTCCGCACCGGGCGCAGGTCTGAATGCTCACGGCGCCTTTCGCGCGATCGTCTGCCGCTCGCCCGACTGCGCGCGCGCGACGAGGGTCTCGACGTCCGCTTGGGCGGCCCTGGCGCTCGGGTAGCTCTGCGCGGCTTCACGCACGACCGCGCCGCGCTCGACGTCGAACAGCGCCACGCGCAGCGTCAGGTTTCCATGCGCGCGGCGGTCGAGATCGGCCCACAACAATCGATCGGCCCCCACGGAGCGTCCGACGGCGGCGTAGCAGCGGGCCGTCTTCTCGATGCACTCGATGGCGAGCTGGGCCATCTCCATGCTGACCGGGGCCTGGAAGGACTCCGTGACGCCCGCGATCTTGGCTTGCTCGAGACGCGCGTTGACCGCCGTGGTCAGCCCAGAAGACGCAGGCGCGTCGAACGGCAACCAGGCGAGGCGCACGCGCGGCGGCGGGCTGACAGGGGCCGGCGGAGACCTTGCCGCTTGGTGCGTCGTCGTGGCGCAACCCAAGCCGAGAGCGAGCGCAAGGATCGCCGCCCGGTTCGCCCCGACCATGGCTCTGTCATCGGGAGCCGCCCGGGGTCGCTGTAGGGGCCAAGCCAGGGCGCGGAGGATCAACGGCAGGGAAGCGACGGGGCGATCTCGCTCATCCGCGGGAATTACCTGAGGTTTTCGGCCGGCTGGGGTGGCAGTCGCGGCAGCTTCCCTCCGTCGTCGGGGCGGGTCGGGCGTAGTATCCGCGCGTGGCATCGTTCCGCCTGCTCGCGGTCGCGGTCGCGCTCGCGGCGTGCAAAAGCACGACGCAGACGCCGGTCTCCGTGTTTGCGTGCCCAGGCGCCGCCGATGCCGCGGCCGACGCGGCGATCGACGCCGGCGCCGTCACGACGGACGGCGGCGCGAGCGCCCCGTTCAATGTACTGCTCTTCAGCCGCACCGCGGGGTTCCGCCACGAATCGATCCCGACCGCGATCGCACAGCTGATGAACCTGCAAGCGGCCGGCGGATACGTCGCCGAGGCGACCGAGGATCCGACGCAGTTTTCGCCCGAGAACCTGGCGCGCTTCCAGGTGGTGGTGTTTCTGCTGACGACGGGCGATGTGCTCGACGACGACCAGCAGGCCGCGTTCGAGGCCTGGATCGGCGCGGGCGGTGGTTACGTCGGCGTCCATTCGGCGGCCGACACGGAGTACGACTGGCCGTTCTACGGCACGCTGATGGGCGCCTACTTCCTCAGCCACCCCGACATCCAGCAGGCCAGCGTCGACATCGAGATCGCGGATCACCCTGCGACCGTCGGGCTGCCGTCGCCGTGGCCCCGCACCGACGAGTGGTACAACTTTCAGACCAACCCGCGGCCCAACGTGACGGTGCTGGCGACCGTCGACGAGTCCACGTACACCGGCGGGACGATGGGCGCCGATCACCCCATCACCTGGTCGCATCCGACGGGCGGCGGCGGGCGCGCGTTCTACACGGCGATGGGCCACACCGACGAGAGCTACTGCGATCCGCTCTTCCGCCACCTGCTGGTGGGCGCGCTGCGCTGGGTGGCCGGCCGCTGACCTCACCCGGTCGGGCGGACGATTCGTTGCCGGGGCGGTGTTCGCCTGCGGCGGTCGTGTAGTCCACGCCCCTAGCCCCAATCAGGAAGCGACTTACATTTCGGGAGCGAGCGCGTTCGCGTTCGTCTCTCCACCCGTTCCTTTACCCTGTCCGGAGGTTCACGCATGGTCCGATCGCTACTTCGTCTCACACTCACGCTCTTCGCTGTCTCCTTCCTGGCCGGTCCGGCCCGTGCCGAGACCGCCGGCGAAAAGTCGGGGAACGCCATGGAAAAGAAGGGAAACGCCGAAGAGAAGGCCGCCAACGCTGACAAGGCCAAGGGCGCCAAGATGGAGAAAGAGGGCAAGGACGAGGAGTCGATGGGGAAGAAGTCCGGCAACAAGACCGAAGAGGCGGCGGGGAAGCACAAGAAGAAGAAGGGCGAGGCGGTCGAGAAGGCCGGCGAGGCGCGTGGCGACGAGGCCAAGCAGATGGAGAAGTCCGGCAACGAGGCCGAGAAGGCCGGCGTCAAGTCCAAGAAGACTGGCGAGAAGGCCGGCCAGGGCGCAGCCGCCAAGTAACCCCCTCGGGGCGGCGGGTCGCGGCGTTTTTTCCGCCGCCCGCCGGCCCTTCACTAGGCGCCGAGCGATTCACCGGCGGCGGACGAGCCTTCGCCGGCGACGATCCCGAACAGTTGGGCGATGTCCACGGGCTTGACGAGGTGGTGCTGGAATCCGCCCTCTTCGCTGCGGAGCCGGTCGTGGCTCTGTCCGTATCCCGTGAGCGCGATCAGCAGGCAGCTCGCGGTCACGGGGTTCGAGCGGAGGCGTGCCGCGAGCTCGTAGCCGTCCATCACGGGCAGACCGATGTCGAGCACCGCGACCTCGGGTCGAAACGCCTCGGCGACCTTCAGGGCGGCGACCGGGCTGTAAGCGACCGCGACTTCGTGGCCGACGTCGCGGAGGAGGTCGGCGAGGGAGTCCGCCGCGTCGTTGTTGTCGTCGACGATGAGGACGCGCTTGCCTTGGACCTTCCGCTGCGACGGCGAGTGGTCGTGCTCCGATCGGGTCGAGGCTGAAGCCTGCGCCGCGGCGGCCGGCGGCAAGCGGATCACGAACTCGCTCCCCTTGCCGGGGCCGTCGCTCAGGGCCACGACGCTGCCGCCATGAAGCGCCACCAGGTTCTTGACCAGCGCCAGGCCGAGGCCGAGACCGCCCTGCGCCCGATCGGAGCTGCGGTGCCCCTGAATGAAGAGATCGAAGATTCGCGGGAGCAGGTCGGGCGAGATGCCCGAGCCGTTGTCCTTGACCCGGATGACGATCTCGTCGCCGCCGCGCTCGGCGCCGGCCCCTTCAGGGCCTTCTCTCCGCGCGCTGACGATGATCTTTCCGCCCCGCTCCGTGTAGCGGGCGGCGTTGGTGAGCAGGTTCGCCACGACCTGGGCGAGCCGCACCGGATCGCCGCAGACCCACAGGCGCTCGTCCGGAAGGTCGACGGAGAGATCGTGATTGCGTTGCTCGAAGAGATCGCTCGCCATCTCGACCGCCTTGGCGATCACGTCGGCGATCTCGACCTTCTCTTTGCGCAGCTCCACCTTCCCGCGCGTGATCTTGGAGACGTCGAGGAGATCGTCGACCAGCCGGGTCAGGTGATTGACCTGTCGTTCGATGACCTGCTGCTCCCGGGTGGTTCGCGAGTCGCCCCGCAGCTTCATCATCTGCAGCGCGGTGGCGATCGGTGACAGTGGGTTGCGCAGCTCGTGGCCCAGCATGGCCAGGAACTCGTCCTTGGCGCGGCTGGCGGCCTCCAGGTCGGCGAGGAGCTTCTGGTTCTCCGCCTGCGATCTCTCCAGCACCTGCCGCGCCCGCACCTGCTCGGAGATCTCGATCGCGACCGCCATCATCCCGTAGACTTGGTCCTCGGCGTCGCGGAGCGGCTCCACGTTGAACCTGAAGTAACGGTCGACGCGCGTGCCGTCGTCCTGCAGATCGTCGGGGACCAGATATTCGTCCGTGCTGAACGGCTCGCCGGTCTCATAGACGCGGTCGAGGATCTCGTCCAGCTGCCTCTCTTCGGGCCTGGGAAACGCCTGTCGGTAGGTCTTTCCCACGATGTCGTCTCGTCTGACCATCCGGCGGAAGCGCGGGTTGGCGAGTCGAAAGACGTGCTCGGGACCGGACAGCAGCGCGGTCCCGACCGGTGCCTGCAGAAGCAGATTGTTTCGCTCGCTGTCCGCCGCCGCCTGGATGCGGAACGCGTTGATCTGGGCCTGGGCGAACGCGAGATGGTTCGCGATCTGGTTCAGGTGATTGCGATAGCCGTCGTCAAACGGCAGGCGCGGGCTCAACCCGAACACGATGACGTCGGTGGAGCGCTGTCGCCCCGACGGCGAAACGGGAACGACGAACAGCGCCGGGGCGGGCTCCGGCCAGACGCCACCGGGGAGCCCGCAGGCGCCGTCGCAGGGGACCACCTCCGCGCGCGGCTCACGGTCGCCGAACGGGGAAGGGCCCATTCGCGCCCGCACGATCGCGTCGGCCGCCGCCGGATCGGTGAGCCCCGCCGCACGCACGAGCCGGAGCGCGCGCGACCTGATGTCGTAGCGGTAGACGAGCGCGAACGGAACGTCCTGACGCGCGCCCTGCAGCGCATCGACCGCGGCGTCCAGCATCACGGTGGGATCGGTGGTCAGCGCCGTCCGCTCCGCGAGCGAACGCATCGTGCGATTCCGTCGGGCGACGACCACCTGGGAGGTCGTCTCGGTGACAACCACCAGCACGCCGCCGATGCCACCCTGGTCGTCGAGGACCGGCGAGTAGCCGTACGTCCAGTAGACCTCCTCGAGACGCCCGTTGCGGAACACCGGCACCAGCTGGTCCTCGTTCCAGCTCGACCGCCCGCGGCTCATCACGTCGTCGATCTGGGGCCAGATGATCGGCCAGATCTCCTGCCAGCAGTCCCGGCCGCGCTGCCCCATGGCGGCCGGGTGCTTGCCCCCGCCGAAGCTGGGCAGGTAGGCGTCGTTGTAGACCTGGATCAGCTCGGGTCCCCACCAGAGGAACATCGGGTGGCGCGATTGCAGGATGACGCCGACGATGGTCTTGAGGCTCTGCGGCCACCCGCCCGGCACGCCCAGCGGGGTGCGCGACCAGTCGAGCGATCGCGCCAACGTCCCCGAGATTCCACCGCCGTCCAGAAAGGGGAAATGGTCGTGCTCGCTGCGCATGAGGCCCGACGGCCGCTGGCGCTCGAGCTCTGCTCGCAGTGCTTCGACGACCGCTCTCTGTTTAATGGGGAGCCCGCCCGGATCGATTGTCAAGCCAAGCGCGTCCGGGGACGGATCGGGCGAAGGCTGATCTGGTTGCGCCGCGCCCGCGACCCAGGCTTGTCGTCCACGAGGAGGATCCGATGAAGCTCTCGAGTCTGATTGGCGGCGGCCTTTTGGCGCTGGCCGCCGCGGTGGCAGTTCCCGAGGCGGCCCGGGCGGAGGCGACCAAGACGTACCAGGTGACGGGACCGGTCCTCGAGGTGACCGACTCGACGATCACCGTCCAGAAGGGGAAAGAGAAGTGGCAGCTCGCGCGCGACAAGGAGACCAAGGCGCCGGGCGAGGTGAAGGTCGGCGACAAGGTCACCATCGAGTACACGATGTCGGCCAAGACCATCGAGTCGAAGGGGAGCGCGAAGACAAAGTAGCGGCGCTGGTTCGATGCCGCCGACAGCACGAACCTCCGACCGTCACCGAGGACGATCGGAGGGCACGGGCTGATCTGCCGCCGTGAACGTCCTGTCGGCAGGACGCAGGAACCTCAGAGAACGAGGTGATCCTTCTGGATCGACTTGGCGACCGCCTTCGAGACGTCGTTCATGAACGACTGCGCGGAGGCCGGATCGAAGGTCTCGCTCACGCCCGACCAGATGAGTTTCTGGTCGTTCAGGGAGTAGAGGTTGCTGACGACGTGGACGACGGTGTCCGTCTCCAGATAGCCGGGCGAGTACACGGCCGCACCAGCCCAGTCGTAGTAGCCGTCGAAGGTCCCGTAAGGGCCGCCGACCGGGGTCACCTGTTCGTTGACGCTGGCCACGCGCATGACGAGCGCGCCCTGGAACCCCAGCGAGGCCAGCTTCGTCTTCACCAGCTCGCGGTTCTTGAGGTCGGCGTCGCCGAGCACCTGATAGCTCGGCACCGCGTCCGCGCCCTTGAGGTTGGCGGCGGCGGCGTTCTCGGCCATTCGGCGGAGGCCCGGATCCTTGGCCAGGCAGATGACCGCCACCTTGGAGAGCGACGCCCCCTTGGCGGACGGATCGGTCCAGGTGCTGGTCATCTCGGTCGACGCGCAGCCCATCGCTGCAATCCCCAGCGCGAGCGCCAGAGGCACCGCGCGCGAAAGTCTGTGGCTCAGTCTGGTTGTCATGACTGCTTCTCCTTCGTTGCCGTTTTCTGGCTCACCAATGAACGTGGTCCTTGCTCCAGCAAGCGGAAGATCATGGAACCCCGCAGTCCGCGCCTGAGACCTGTCAGGCAACGGCGCATTCGTCGCGCCATCGCGACCTGACGATTTGACATCGTCGACGGGTCTCCGGACTTCGGAGGCGATCGTTCGCGTTCCACCGACTTTCGAACGGCTCTCTCCGGTTTCGCGGCGGCCTTCACGCGCGCGACATCGAGCCGTGACGGGCGCGCTCGAAACCGGAGCCCAACTGTCGCCGTCGTCCCTCTCGGCACTTCATAGAGTGCCGTCGCTCAGTGCGACGCCCGCGCAGAAATGGCGGACGCCGCGAGCGTTGTCGGACGTTTCGGAAAAAGGACGACAGAAATGACGAAGAGAACAACGAAAGTCACCATCCTCAGCGCGCTCCTCGCGGGAGGGCTCTCCGCCGGCGGCTGGATCGCCGGCTGTTCGACCGATCCGGTCGAGTCGGGACCGCCCTCGCAAAATCTCGGCAACGTCAGCATCGGCCTGGTGGTCGGCGTCGACGTCACGCTGAACACCGTCACCTACACGATCACCGGTCCCGCCGGCTACAGCCGCACGGGAACCATCGACGTCACCAACAGTTCGGCCATCAACGCGATCATCAGCGGGATCCCGTTCGGGACCGGCTATCAGATCGCCATCAAGGGGACGACCATCGATGGCATGGGCATCTGCATGGGCTCCGCGTCGTTCGACGTGACCAGCTCCACGACCGTCACGGTTCCGGTCAGCATCACCTGCAACCTGCAGCCACAGACCGGCAGCATCGTGGTCGATGGCGTGATCAACGCCTGTCCCCGCATCGACGCGGTCGGCGCCAGCCCGGCCAACGCCGCCGTCGGCGGGACCATTTCGCTCACCACCACCGCGGTCGACGTCGACCACGGCCCCTCCCCGGTCAGCTTCAGCTGGTCGGCCAGCTCCGGCACCATCGACAACCCGGCCAGCGCCAGCGCCAACCTCACCTGCACGAAGGTCGGCATGGTGACGATCACCCTGGCCGCCTCCGACGGTGATCCGGCCTGCGCCTCGCAGCAGTCGATCGACGTCGTCTGCACGGAGCCGCAGGCGCAATCGCCGATCAAGCACGTCATCGTGCTCATCGGCGAGAACCGCTCGTTCGATCATGCGTTCGGCACCTACGTCCCGAAGTCGGGGCAGACGATCTCCAACCTTCTGTCGAAGGGGATCGTCAACGCCGACGGCACGCCGGGTCCGAACTTCGCGGCCTCCGCGCAGGCCCAGGCCGCCGCCCAGACCGCGTTCTGGATTGCGCCCGACAGCAAGACGCCCTACGCGATCCTGCCGCCGCCCAGCACCTCGGGCGCGCCGAGCGCGCAGCGGCCCACCGCGCCGCCGTTCCAGACGACCGCCCAGGCCGCGTTCGAGACCGACATCTTCCCGGCCGACATCAACCTGGTGACGACCGGCGCCACCGGTCTTCCGGCCAAGACCGTCGACACGCGCATCACCAACGCCACCAACCTGCCAAACGGGGCGTTCCAGCTGACCGGCCCGACGATGCCCTACGACTCGTACACGGGCGACATCATTCACCGCTTCTACCAGATGTGGCAGCAGGCCGACTGCTCGGTCGCGAACGTCACGGCGGGCAACCCGAGCGGCTGCGTGAACGATCTCTTCCCGTTCGTCGGCATCTCCTTCTCCACCTCGGACAACGGCGTGGGGAGCAGCATGGCGTTCACCAACGTGCAGCAGGGTGACATGCCGTTCTTCACCATGCTGGCCAACAGCTACACGCTGTCGGACAACATGCACCAGTCGTTCATGGGCGGCACCGGCGCCGACCACTCGATGGCCGGTTTCGGCGACGCGGTCAGCTGGACCGACGGCCACGGCAACCCGGCGGTGCCGCCGGCCAGCCTGATCGCCAACCCGAACCCCAAGTCGGGCACCAACAACAACTACACGGTGGACGGGAACTTCAGCAACTGCTCCGATCCCACCCAGCCGGGCGTCGCGCCGATCCTCAACTATCTCGCGTCGCTGCCGAACCATCCGAACCCGAACTGCGCCGCCAACACCTACTACTACCTGAACAACACCAACCCGACGTTCGATCCGCACGGCAAGGTGCAGTCCGGGAACGTGGTGCCGCCCGTCACGCAGCGCTCGATCGCCGACTCGCTCAACGAGAAGGGGATCTCCTGGCGCTTCTACGGCGGCGGGTTCAACAGCAACCTCGGCTACTGCCAGATCTGCAACCCCTTCGAGTACCAGGCGCAGGTCATGGGGGACCCCGCCTCGGTGGCGGAGCACATGAAGGACACCACCGACATGTTCACCGACATCGCCAACGGCACGCTGCCGTCGGTCTCCTACGCCCACCCGGACGGCGTGATGGACGGTCACCCGTCGTCGTCGAAGTTCGACCTCTACGAGTCGTACGTGAAGAACATCCTGGTCAAGCTGCAGGCCAACACGGCCATGGCGGCGAGCACGGCCGTGATGGTCACGGTCGACGAGGGCGGCGGCTACTACGACTCGGGTTACATCCAGCCGCTCGACTTCTTCGGCGACGGCACGCGCATTCCGCTCATCATCGTCTCGCCCTACACGACGGGCGGTAAGGTGAACCACGGGTACGCGGACCACGTCTCGATCCTGAAGTTCATCGAGAAGAACTGGCAGCTGGCGCCGATCACCGGCCGCAGCCGCGACAACATGCCCAACCCGCAGACCACCGCGGACAACCCGTACGCTCCGACGAACTCCCCGGCCCTCACGGACCTCTGGGACGCGTTCGACTTCAACCAGTAAGCCGTTCTCATTCCGACCGGCGCCCCCCGCTCGACGGAGTGGGGGGCGCCGGTCGTTTTACGTTTTTGCCAGGACCCTTGGGGAGACGCATGATCGATTCGCGAGACCTTCGGAAGCTCAACGCAGGCACCGTTTTCGCGCTCGCCTGCCTGACATTTCCTGTCGACGCCTGCTCGCGCGCCGACGGTTCGGTCGGGCAGCTCCCCTCGGCGAAACCCGCCGCCGAGCTGGCGCCCGGGCCGGCGGCCCCGCCCCCACACCTCCTGACGCCGGCCGCGCAGGTCGGCAAGCTGCTCTTTTTCGACAAGAGCCTCTCCGCCTCCGGCCAGATGTCCTGCGCGACCTGCCACGATCCGGCGCACGGCTACGGTCCGCCGAACGGCCTGGCGGTGCAGCTCGGCGGCCCCAGGGGGAGCTCGCCTGGCCTCCGCGCGACGCCGTCCATCCGCTACAAGGAATTCACCCCCGGCTATCAGGATCTCCTCGACAACCCCGACGGCTTCAGCCTCCCGGCGCCCGGCGGCGGGCTCGCCTGGGACGGCCGCGCCAACTCACTGTCCGAGCAGGCCGAGGCGCCGCTGCTCTCGCCGTTCGAGATGGCCAACGCCAACCCCGCCGAGCTGGTGGCGAGGCTCCGCGCCTCGGCGTCGGCGCCGGCGTTCGTTCACGCCTTCGGCGCGCCAGCGCTGGCCGACGCCAATCTCGCCTTCAGCAAGGTGCAGCTGGCCCTGCAGTCCTTTCAGATCGAGGCCCCCAGCTTTCACCCTTACAACAGCAAGTACGACCTCTACCTCTACAAGAAACCGGGCTCCGAGCTGACGCCCGCCGAGGAACGTGGGCTGAAGGTCTTCAAGGACAAGCAGACCGGCAACTGCCAGGGCTGCCACCTGGCCGACGCCAGCTTCGACGACGGCGCGCCGGCCCAGTTCACCGACTTCTCTTTCGAGGCGATCGGCGTCCCGCGCAACCCCGAGATCCCCGCCAACCGCGACCACAAGTACCGCGATCTCGGCGTCTGCGGTCCGCTCCGCGACGACCACACCAGGTTCCCCGAGTACTGCGGCCTGTTCAAGACGCCCACCCTTCGCAACGTCGCCATCCGGGGCGCCCTCTTCCACAACGGCGTCATCCACTCGCTGGAGCAGGCGGTCCGCTTCTACAACACGCGCGACACCCGCCCGGAGCTCTGGTACCCGACGGTCGGCGGCCGCGCCAAGGCGAAGCCCGACCCCGACTTCCCGCGCTACGGCCTCGTCACCACCGAGTACGTGGGCGGCGCCGTCCAGAAGTACGACGATCTGCCGGCGAGCGACCGCAAGAACCTCGACAAGCAGCTCCCTCTCGACGGCCGCGCGGCGGGCGCCAAGACCCCCATGACCGAGCAGCAGGTGGGCGACCTCATCTGCTTCTTGCTCACGCTCACCGACGGCGATCTGGCCGCGGCGATGCCTGCGTCGGATCGGTGTGCGAACTGACCCGACCTCGACGCTCTAGGCCGCCTCAGGGCGGCACGTCGTCGGGCATGGTTCGCTGCGCTCACCGTTGCCTTACGGCAACGCCCTCCTAGGCGCCCAGCTCCGCGACGACGCGATCGGTGAAGGAGGTGGTCGAGCCTTTGCCCCCGAGATCGGGGGTGAGCTCGCGCCCGCCCTGGATGACCTGACGGACTGCCCGCTCCAGCCGCTGGGCGCGCTCGCGCTGCCCGAGGCGATCGAGCATCATCGCTCCGGCCAGCATCACCGCGGTGGGGTTGGCCATCCCCTTGCCCGCGATGTCGGGGGCGGTGCCGTGGACCGCCTCGAAGATGGCGGCGCCTTCGCCGATGTTCGCGCCCGGCACGAGGCCGAGCCCCCCGACCAGCCCGGCGGTGAGGTCGGAGAGGATGTCGCCGAACAGGTTGGTCGTCACGATGACGTCGAACCGCGTCGGGTCCCGCACCAGCTGCATCGCCGTGTTGTCGACGATGAGGTCGCCAAAAGCGATGTCGGGATAGGAGGCCGCGATCTCCCGCCCGATCTGCAGGAAGAGACCGGAGGTCATCTTGAGAATGTTGGCCTTGTGCACCAGCGTGATCTGCTTGCGCCGGTTGGCGCGCGCGTACTCGAAGGCGAAGCGGACGATGCGGTCACAACCGTGCCGCGTGATGATCGAGATCGCCTCGGCGGCGTTTCGGGCGGGATCGATGTAGTGCTCGATGCCGGAGTATTCGCCCTCCGTGTTCTCCCGGACGACCACGAGGTCCACGTTGTCGTAGCGCCCTGCCAGCCCCGCGAAGGTGCGGGCCGGCCGGACGTTGGCGTAGAGATCGAACTCCCGCCGCAGCGCCACGTTGACGCTGGCGTACCCGCCGCCGATCGGCGTGGCCAGGGGGCCCTTGAGACAGAGCCGCGTCCGCCGGATCGACTCCAGCGTCGCCTCGGGCAGCGGCGCGCCATGCTGGGGGATGGCGCCCGCGCCCGCGTCGCGCGGCTCCCAGTCAATCTCGGCGCCCGTCGCCTCGATCGCGCGCACGGCGGCGTCGACCACCTCGGGCCCGATGCCGTCGCCGCGCAACAGGGTGACAACCGTCTTCATCTCTCCAAGCTAGCGCGGCCGGACGCGCGGGGCGCTCAATATTGCGTCGGTGCTTTGACCGTCAGGTTGTTTTCGACGCGCGTGACGCCGTCGGCGTCGTGGGCGATGTCGAGGACCTTCTTCATGGCCTGTTCGCTCTGCACCGTCCCGGTCAGGGTGACGACCCCGTTGGTGGTCCTCACCGCGACGCCGTCGAACCGGTTCATCTCGCTGGCCTCCAGCTTCTCCTTGATGCTGGCCGTGAGCGCGCTGTCCGAGACAGCCTGATCGAGGCCGGAGCTGCCGACCTCCAGCCGGTTGTCGATGCCGACGATGCCGCTCACCGAGGCGAGGCGTGACGCCTCCGCCTTCTCGGCCTGCGTGTCGACCTTCCCCTTCAACGTGGCGACGCCGTTGGCGACGCTGACCTCGATCTGGTTGTCCTTGAGACCGGGGTCCTGCTGCAGACGCGTTTGGATCTGCGACACCTGCGACCGGACTGGGCCCCCGCCCGGAAGCGGCTGCGCGCGCACGATCGCGACCGGCCCCACCAAGAGCGCCCAGACCGCCACCATCCCCACACCACCCGCGCCCCTCGCTCTTTCCATCCCCCAACCTCCTCCAATGACACGCCGTACTTCCAGCAACCTGACTACGCCCTCCTCGACCTCCAAGCTCGGCGGCTGGGTTCGACGGAGGGCTCCGCGGAAATCGCGGCCGAAATCGCACAGGGGGCTGGCCTACGGATTTCTCGTACGCAGTTTGTTGACGCTCGGGGCTGTGCCTCGAGCAAATCGCCGATCTGAAAGAACTTATGACGTCGGAACCTGCCACAAGCGCCAACAGCCACGACGACGAGCTGCCGCACATCGTGCAGTTCTACGAGAGCGAAGATCTACTCGAGACCGCCGTGGTCGACTTTCTGGCGGATGGCCTGGCGGCGGACGCGCCGACCGTGGTCATCGCCACGGAGACGCACCGGCGGTCCTTCATCGCGCAGCTGATCACCCGGGGTTTCGATCCGGGGCTGCGGATCGCGACCGGCCGCCTCATCATGCTCGACGCTCAAGAGGCGCTCGACCAGTTCATGGTCGGCGCGGCCCCTGACTGGCAGCGGTTCACGCGAACGGTCAGTCCGGTCATCGAGCGGGCCCGCGCGCAGGGCGGCGGGCAAGAGATCCGGGCCTATGGCGAGATGGTCGATCTGCTCTGGCGGAGCGGAAATCGGAGCGCGGCGGTCGCCCTCGAGGAGATGTGGAACGAGCTGCGAAACCTCCGCTCGTTCTCGCTGCTCTGCAGCTACGTGGTCTCGAGCTTTTACAAGGAGAGCAGCGGCCTGCAGGACGTCTGCCGGACGCACACGCACGTGCGGCCGCTGATCGATCGCCAGCGCCCCGACCAATCGGCCGACAACGTCCGGGCGCTGGCCGCCGAGATCGGGCACCGCAAGGAGCTGGAACGAGAGCTGAGAACTTCCGTGCGCGAGCTCCGGCTCCGGGAACAGGAGCTGAGCGCGCACCTCGCCGAGCTGAAGCGGGCCGCGATCGAGCGTGACGGCCGCACGCGCCGGACCGAGCGGCTGGCGAAGATCACCTCGGCGATCGCCGGTGCGGTCACGGCCGAGCAGGTCTTCGAAGCCGTCGTCGACCAGACACGCGCCGCGCTGGGGGCCTCCAGCGCCGCCCTCTGGCTGACAGGTTGGCGCGAGGCGACGGCTCGGCTCGTCCGCACAGACGGGTACAGCGACGAGGCCGCGCAGGCGTTCGCGACGATCCCGCTCGAAGGCGTCCCCTCCGCGACACCGATCGTCGACGCCATCCGCGGCGGCGAGCTGATCTGGATCGCCTCGCGCGACGAGCTCATCGCGCGCTATCCCAGCTTGGCGGGGAGCGCGACGCCTTCCCGCCATTACGGCGTGGTCTGCCTCCCGGTGATGACCCCCGGACGGACGCTGGGGGCGATCGGGTTGACGTTCGAGGACGCGCGCGCCCTCGACGACGAAGAGGCGCACTTCCTGCTTCTCATCGCCCGCTACAGCGGTCAGGCGCTGGAGCGGCTGCGCCTGCTGGAGGTCGAACAACAGAACCGGGTGCGCGCGGAGCTCCTCTACAAGCTGGCCGCGGCCGTCATCAGCGCCGGCAGGGTGGAGGAGATCTTCGACGCCGCGCTGGACGCGATCGCCCGGGCGCTCGGGACCGACCGCGCCTCGGTGCTGCTGTTCGACGCCGAGGGCGTCATGCGCTTTCGCGCCTGGCGCAACCTCTCCGACCCCTACCGGGCGGCCGTGGAGGGGCATTCACCGTGGGCGGCGGGCGCGCCGGACCCGCAACCAATCGTGAGCGGCGACGTCGAGACCGACCCCGCGATGGCCTCTTACCTGCCGCTGTTCAAGACCGAGCAGATCGGCGCGCTCGCCTTCATCCCGCTCATCGGCGGCGGGCGCCTGATCGGGAAGTTCATGGTGTACTACACGCGCCCGCGCGACCTCACGGCGCAGGAACTGGAGCTGGCGCGCGCCATCGCCAACCATGTCGCCGCCGCCGTGCTCCGATTTCGCTCCCTCGCCCAGCTGCAGCAGACCGTTCACTTCAACGAGACGTTCGCCGGCATCCTCGGCCACGATCTGCGCAATCCGCTGGCCGCCATCATCACCTCGGCGCGCCTGGCGATGAACCGCGCCGAGACCGACCGGCTGCAAAAGCCGCTGTCACGGATCCTCTCCAGCAGCGATCGCATGACGCGCATGATCGATCAGCTGCTCGACTTCACGCGCGTGCGCCTCGGCGGCGGAATCCCGCTCGTGCGGAGCGAGCTCGATCTCCTCCCCGTGATCCGCCAGGTCATCGACGAGCTCGATGAGGCAAACCCCGCCTGCGCGCTCAGCTCGACCAGCCAGGGCGATACGCTCGGGAGCTGGGACCAGGACAGGCTGTCGCAGCTGTTCTCGAACCTGGTGGCCAACGCCGTTCAGCACGGTGTCGCGGAGGGGGGCGTGACGGTCACCATCGATGGACGCGCCGCCGACAGCGTCCGGGTGGCCGTGCAAAACCAGGGCGTCATTCCGGTCGACCAGCTCCCCACGCTGTTCGAGCCCCTGGCTGCGCGAAGAATGCAGAAGTCACGCGGTCTCGGCCTCGGCCTCTTCATCACCCGTGAATTGGTTTGCGTCCACGGTGGATCGATCGACGTCTGTTCAGATGAAGCGACCGGAACGACGTTCACGGTGGTGCTCCCGCGCCGGCGCCCAAGAGAGGTCGGAGTCGAGGCCGGAGTCGACGTCGGAGTCGAGGCCGGAGCCGAGGTCGAGGGGGAGCCGGGACGGGCGTAACGACCCGCGCCGCAGAGGCGAGCGCGCGGGCCGCAACAGACACCCGTGCGTGCCCCCGGGACCGTCGCAAGAAAGGCCGGCCCGTGATTTGATGCGCCATGCTCGCCCGGCGAACCCCCTTTGCTTCGCTCCTGTTCGCGGCCGCCGCGCTGGCGGCCGCCGCCTGCGCGCCCACCGAAGCGACCGCGCCGCCGCCTGCCGTCGCGGCCGCCGCGGCGCCGCCCGTTCTGCTCCCGGGCGCCGGCACGCCGCGCGCGCTCCCCAGTCCCGTCCCGTTCGTCTCGCTGGAGGGTCCGCTCTGGGTCGCCGCGGGCCCCTACCTGCTGTTCTCCGACGTGGTGGAGAAGAACGCCGCCGGCGCCGTCATCTACCGTTTCGACCCGGTCTACCGGCGCTTCTCGATCTTCCCCTACCCCACCGCCGAGTCGTCCGGACCGACCAGCACCAACGGTCTCGCCGTCGACGCCGCTGGTGACCTGGTGGCCTGCGAGCGCTACAACGGCCGACTGGTTCGGGTGTCGCCCGAGGGGAAGCGCACCGTGCTCGCCGACGCCTGGCCGCCATCTGCCGCGGGCCACGCTGGCGTGGCGCTGAATGCGCCCAATGATCTCGTGCTGCGCGCCGACGGCAACATCTACTTCACCGACACCGACTGGGGCGCGCGCCCCGGGATACCGCACGCGCCGATGGCCGTCTACCGGGTCTCGCCGGCCGGCGTTCTCAGTCTGGTCCTCGCGATGCAGAAGCCAAACGGAATCGCGCTGTCACCCGACGGTGGGACGCTCTATGTCGGCAGCGACACCCAGGCGAAGGTCTGGAAGCTCCCGCTCGATGCCAGCGGCGCCGTGGGCGCCGCCGCCGGCGCCGGCGGCGGCGTCGCCGCGCCGACCGTCCTCATCGACGGCGCGCGCGTCCCCGGCGGCTTCAAGGTCCCCGACGGCATCTGCGTCGACGACATGGGAAACCTCTACGTCGCCAACAACAGCGACGAGATCAAAGCGATCGAGGTGTTCGACACCGCGGGCGAGCTCCTGGGGCGAATCCCCTTCCCTGCCGCGCCGTCGAACTGCACCTTCGGCGGCGCCGATCGCCGGACCCTCTACGTCACGACGTTGCACGCCGTGTACGAGGTGCGCGTCCCGGTGCCCGGGTTGCCGTAGACGTTCCCGTCGCCCGGCCCCGTGAGACTAGCCTGGACCCTTGATGAAGACCTTCGTCCACTGGGCGATGTGGTTGGACGTCGTGATGTCCTGAAACGGCAGGCAGAACGCGGTGAAGCTGGGGTCGCCGCCGCCGATGGAGGGCCTGATCCCGACCATCCAGATGAGCGTCCCTTTGTTGGTCTCGTCCATGCTCGCCGGGGTGGGCGGCGTGCGCAGCCCGTACTGGCGCGTCGATGAGAAGGTCAGCCAGACGAGCTGGCTCTGCTCGTCGAGCTGTTCGACGAACGGCGCCCACTTGGGGAACGAGTTGGTGAGCGCGGTCGCTCCGTTGTCGGCGACGCCCGGCATGTTCGCGTTGGTGAGCGGAATCGGCGCGTCCCCCTGGAGCGAGGTGAACATGATCGTCGCGGTGGCGTCGGTGTCGGCGTCGCACGACTTGTCGGCCGGCTGGCCCGCGGTCGGCGTCCCGTTGGTGCAGGTCGACTCGTCGTAGACCAACAAATTCCCATCGGGCGCGATGGCCGGGTAGTAGCGGTTCTTCCCCAGCGCCGAGGGGACCAGCGTCTGCGGCGCGCCCCAGCTGCCGTTGTTGTACTGGACGAAGTCGATTCCGCCGGTGGCGGGCCGTTGATCGGTGGTGCTGGCGGCCGGGTCGACCGATGTGAAGGCGATGGTGTTCGCTCCGTCCGTGTTCTTCGACCAGTCGGGGTGATCGGCCCGCAGCCCACCGAGATCGATCGTCGAGACCACCGTCCCCATCGTCCCGTCGAAGATCATCAGGTTCGAGGGCCCCTTCTTGGTGGCGTCGCCATAGACGCCGACGAACTGGCTGCCGTCGGAGTTCCAGGACTCGAACTGGCTCTTCTGCGCGAGCGGGAACGGTTGCAGCGCCTGGTTGTTGACGATGTCCCACAGGAGCAGCCGCCCGTCACTCTGGCCGCCCGCGCTCGCTACCAGCTTGTCGCCGTTGGGCGCCAGCGCGTGGCAGCCGACGCAGGTCGAACCGTCGGTGTTGGTGGGCGTCAGGTACGACACCGAGGTGGTGGTGCTGCCGCCGAAGTCCCAGCGCATGATCGCGGTCTTGCCGCTGGTGGTCCAGTAGTAGAGCGCCCCCTCGATCGGGGACTTCGAGAACGACATGTGAAAGGTGGCGCTGTTGCCGACCGAGCTGCCGGTGTCGTCGGTCCCCCGGACGGTCAGCGCCACCTCTCCCTGGCCGGCGTTGGAGACGGCCACGCCCGACCAGAGCTTCGCATCGGGGAGGTAGATGCAGCCGTTGATCCCTTGCGGTGACTGGCAGCGGATGAAGGTGTTGATCGTCGAGACAGGCCCCTTGAAGCTGACCTCGTAGAGCGTGTTGCTGCTGCTGCCGGGCATGAAGTGGATCTCGATCCCGGTGACGTTGGGCGGAAACAGCACGTGGTCGTTGGGATAGATGAGCTGCGGCGCGCGGCTGGCGTCGTTCTGCGTGGTGGTGAAGAACGTCCCTGCATTCGCGGGGACCCCCTGCCCCGGCGCCCCCGGATCGGGGCCGGTGAACCCGTACTGGACGGTCAGGACCGCGGTGG
Organism: uncultured Pseudomonadota bacterium; assembly: GCA_963819375.1. GTDB lineage: Bacteria > Myxococcota_A > Polyangia > Fen-1088 > Fen-1088 > JADGRB01. The sequence continues at coordinate 197,817 of CAWFVU010000009.1, forward strand.
CGGTGACGCTGCCGGCGGCGGCGGTGATGACCACGACGCCGCCGCTGGTGTTGGTGGTGGTGGCCAGGCCGCTGGTGTTGACGTTGACGATGCCGCTCGTGCTCAGCGAGTAGCCGACCTGTCCGGTCACGTCCTGCGCGTGGCCGTTGACGATCCCGGTGACCTTGTATTGCTGGCTCTGGGTGGGACCGGCGGACGACACCGACAGCGTCGCGCTGGTCGGGCTGATGCTGAGAGAGGTCAACCCGGAGATCGTGTGTCCGCTCCCTGGACCGGTCGTACCGGTGGTGGGTTGGAGGTTCGACGGGTTGAAGGCGCAGCCAAATCCGGTGACAGCGCCGGCCACGGCGACGGCGACGGCAATCGATAGGGTCTTAGTCATGGGTCCCTCGCTAGTCGGATCATTGTACGCCCGGCAGAGAGCTCCAGCGTGGCCGTCTCGCACGTGGTCAGATGTGCGATAGCGTCGCCACCCGCCACGCGGCGGTCAGCGCGCGTCTTCCGGATCCAGCTCGATCGGCGCCTTTGGCACCAAGAGGACCAGCACCAGGCTGGGAACGCTGGCCAAAAATGCCACCGTGAAGAAGAGCGGGTGTCCCAGCCGCTCGTTGAGCGGACCGGAGGCGTATCCGGAAAACGTGCTCGCCAGCGAAACCACCGAGGTCGCCATCGCAAAATGGGACGCGGAGAAAGCCCGCCGGCAACGTTGCATCAGGAACACCGTGGCGCCCGCCATCCCGAACCCGCCCACCAGCTGCTCGACGAGGACGATGGCCGTGATTCCCGGCAGGTGCGGCTTCCAGACCGCCATGCCGATGTAGAGAGGGATGCCCAGGTTCTGAACATAGATGAGCGGCACGAGCGCGCGCTCCAGCCCCCGCCGGGCGACGAAGGCGCCGCCGAGGACGACGCCCAGAATCGAGGCGCCGGTTCCGAAGCCGTTGAGGAGGCCCCGGTGGGCGGTGTCGACGCCGAGATCGCGCAGGAGCGGCTTCGACATCGCGAACATCATGATGTCGCCCAGCCGGTAGAACAGCATGAACGACAGCACGAGCGCCGCCTGCGGCTGGGTGATGAAGGATCGAAATGCGTCGATGAAGGCGATCGCCCGGGGGGGATGCGCCCCGTCCGGCGCGGCTTCATCGTGCGGCCCGGCCGGGGCGTGCTCCGGCGGGTGCGGCATGATCGCCGCGTTCACCAGGGCGATCAGGATCATGAGGACGCCGGCCGCGCCGAATCCCCAGAGCCAGCTGGTCTTGCCGGCCAGGACCACCAACACCGACGAGCCGACGATCATCGCCAGCCGGTAGGCGCCGAGGCGCGTGCCCGAATAGAGGGCCTGACCGCGCTTGTCGAGCGCCTGCAGATAGAAGCCGTCACAGGCGATGTCGTGGGTGGCGTGCACGACCGCCAGCCCGGAGACCACCAGCCAGAACGCGGTCAGGTTCCGGCTGGGCGCGACGGCCGCCACGGCGAACATCCCCAGGCCGAGCACCAGCTGGAGCACCCAGAGCCAGGTCCGCCGCTTGCCGAACAGGTCGAGCGCGGGGCTCCAGGCGAACTTGAAGGTGACCGCCAGGTGAAGCAGCGAGGTCGAGCCAATCTGCGTCTTCGAGGCCCCGATGGCGGTCAGGAACTCCGTCCCCATCTGATGAAGGAAGCTCCAGGGGAGCCCCTCGCCGAAGTAGGTCGTCGACGTCCAGAGGAGCGCCCGTTTGGAACGTGGGGCCATTCGGCTTCGAACGATGGTCGAGCCGGCGTGCCAGCGCCGCCAGTTTTTTCGCGTCGCCTCAGTTTGGCGGCGCCCCTCCCCGTCGCCAGATTTAACCGGCGATGCTCGCGGAATACGTCCATGAGCTGGACGATCATGCGGTCGTGCGGGCGCTTCGGGCGCTCGGCGATACGACGCGGTTCCGGATGGTTCAGGAAATTGCCGCGGGCGGGGAGCTCTGCTGCGGAGAGGTGAAAGCCAGGTTCGACGTCACGCAGCCGACGATCTCCCACCACCTCAAGGTTTTGTGCCTCGCCGGGGTGTTGTCGGTGCGATGCCAGGGCAAGCACCGCTACATCTCGGTGAACCAGCCGCTGGTGTCGAACCTGGCCGAGCTGCTGCCGACCCGGCTCATGCCCGCGCGGACGGCGCGCCTCGCCCCGCCGCAGAAGCGGCCCCGATCGGCCCCGGCGCAAACCTAGCCCGCGCTGCCAGCGAGGCGGCCGCGTGCGCCATTCGCCGCGGGACATTTTCACAGTCGTCACACTGGCGCCGTGGCTCGCCTGATATATGCGCGGGCTTGGGCTGGGTCCTCCCGTGAACACCACGCATCGGCTCATGCTCGCCGCCGCGCTGCTCGCGGCCCCTCTGGCCGCCGGCGGGTGCAACCAGGTCGACACTCGGCCGGCCGAGTGGGGCTACATCTCGCCCGCGATCTTTCAGCCGAACTGCGCCACCACCAGCTGCCACAGCCCGGCGGCGTCGGTCTCGGGCCTCGACTTCTCGACGCCCCAGAACGGCTACACCAGCCTGACCGGACTCTACGTCTGGGTGGTGTTCCCGCCCGACGCGGGTACGCCCTCGCCAGCGCCCGGTTCGCTGTGCATGACGGTGGGCGGAACGAAGGGCTGCTACGTGCAGGAGCGTCCGCTGGTGACCCCCTACGATCCGGCCGGATCGCGCGTCGTCAACATGCTGCGCGCGCGCGACGCGCCCCGCATGCCGCCCGATCGCCCGCTGCCCGAGGCCGACATCGAGCTGGTCGAGCGCTGGATCCTGAACGGGGCGTTCGAGTACCCGAACGAGGTCCGCGATTCTGGCGCGGCGAGAGACGCCAGACCCTCCGATGCCGCGGCCAGCTCGGACGCGAAGCGGGCCGACGCGGCGGCGGACCACACGCTCCATTCGGACGCCGCCGGTGACCGGGGGGAGACTGAATCGATGGTTGGCCGACCCACACTCTGGCGGCTCCTGGTCCTCGGTTTCGGGACCGCCCTCGGATGTTCGTCGACACCGGTCGAGCCGGAGATGCCGGCCTGGGCCGACGTGGCGCCGATCTTCCGGGGCGAGTGCAACGGGTGCCACGGCTGGAACGCCGGGCAGACCGGGGGCGGATTTCGTTTCGACTTCTTCGAAGTCAACCAGACGAACTGCGGCGATGCGGCGCTCGCTCTCGGCACCGGGCCGCTCCTCGCCGGTTCGCCGCTGGCGACGCCCTACATCAAGAGCGACGTCGTCACTCAGGCAGGCCTCATGTGGCCGCGGATGCCGCCGCAGCCGGGGCCCGCGCTCCCGAGCTGGGAGCGTGACACCATCGAGAGGTGGGCCACGCAACCGCTCAGAGGAGTGGCGCCTCCCGGCAACCGTCCTCCGAGCATTGTCGCTTCCAATTATCCGGTGACGGCGAATGGACAGCTTTCCTTCACGGTGGTCATCGACGATCCCGACGGCGACTCCGTGATCGGCGTGATCGAAGCGAACGGCCTCGCTTTCTTGATGAACCGCCCCGGATCCTTCCAGGTGAGCTTCGATTCGTCCACCTGGCCCGCTCAGTCCACGTCGGTGACGGCGGTGCTCTGCGACGGTTGGGCGCCCGCCAGCTACCCTCTGGACCCGGTGCAGATCAAGCACTGACTCAGGGCTTCGGCGCTGACGACGCGGCGCAATCGATCGGCAACAGCACGATCGTGCTGCAGCTCGAGGGCGCGTGGTTGTCGTCGATGGTGAGCGTGACGGTCGGAGCGGCTTCGGCCCCGCAGGAGTAGACGGTCGCCGACGCCGCTGCCTCGCTGAACGTGCCGGCGGCGGCCGACCAGCCGAACGACAGGATGTCGCCCGGATCCGAGTCGGTCGCCGTCGCCGACAAACCAACCTTCGTGGGCGTCGTCGACGGCCCATCCGGCGTTGCGGTCCAGGATTGAACGGTCGGACAGTGGTCGGCCCCGACGTTCTCCGAGGTGCAGACCAGGGTCATGCTCACCTCGGCGGCCCGTCCGGCGACGACGTCAAACGGCGCGCTGGTCCCGCCACAGGGCGCGCCGGTCTCGGTGATCGCCGACATCGTCACGACGTCGCCTCGGCCCGGCGGGACCATGAGGTCGACCGACAACGCAACGTTCGGATCGGTCACGCTCGCGACGCCCGCCACGAGCGCAACGTTGTCTGACGAAAACACGGTGTAACTGATCGACCGCAACGTCGAGCCCCCGTGAAGCACCAGTGCGATCTGGGTGGTGATGGTGGCCGGAGCCTCGGTATTGCCGCAGCCCGTAACCGCAATCAAGACCGCGCTCACAAACACGATCCTCGTTGGAAAACCACCTGTCATCGTGACAACGAGAAGACTGGCACGGCCCCGCCGGCCCCACAAGAACCGCGAAGAATGCGGCGCGACAATAAGAAAAGGGCGCATCCGATTTCCGGATGCGCCCCGTTCTAGCCGGCTGTTATGCCCGCCGGCGCGGCGGTTGTCAGCTGACTTGCTCGCTGACTACGGATTGGTGCCGAGGCCGCAAGCCGACTGGCAGGCGCCGTCGACATCGCACTCGGACAGGTTGACGGCGAGGCCCTCAGCGATGTTGAAGTTCGTGAAGTTACCCGTCACGTCGCCGTCCGACGCCGCGAGGAACTGCTGGAGGCAGACGCCGTTCCCGGTGAGCGGGCCGGAGTTGGAGCCGATGCAGGCGTCGTGACCGACGGTGCCGCAGAGGCAGGGGAGCGGTTGGTCGAAGCCCAGGCCGGCCTCCGAGAAGTCCGCGGTGGCGTTGTGGATGGCGGCCTGGCAAGCGGCGCCCTGGATGCAGAAGAGCAGCGCGAGGCAGTTCGTCTTCTCCGTGCCGGTCAACACGTCGCAGCCGGTGTCCGCAACCGAGTTTCCGTGACCGTCCGGAGCGGTGTTGAAGCAGGTCTGCGCCTGCGTCTGGTTGAACACGCAGGTGTTGCAGGCCACGCTGTCGCCAATGTTGGTCATCGTGCCGCCGGTGCCCGTCACGCCACCCGTGCCGCGAGCCGCCGGTGCCCGTCACGCCGCCGTCGCCGCGATGCCGCCGGTGCCCGTCACGCCGCCCGTCGCCGGAGCGCCAGCCGCGCCAGCCGCGCCGCCGGTGCCCGTCGTTCCGCCGGTCGCCGGAGCGCCACCCGTGCCGCCGATGGTCTGGCAGGTCGCGCTGCAGGTCGTGCCGTTCGGCGGATCACACTGTTCGCCCAGCTCGACGACGTTGTTGCCGCAGACCGAGACCGAGTCGCACTTGATGGTCATCGTCGCGGTCGTCGTGCAGGACGGCACGTGGCTGTCCGCCACCGTCAGCGTGAACGTCTGGGTGCCCGAAGCGAGGCAGGTGTACGTCGTCTTGGCAGCGGTCGGGGAGGCGAAGTTCGCCGCCGGCGCCCAGGCGAAGCTGACCGTCTCGCTGACGTCGGCGTCGAACGCCGTCGCGTCAACCATCGCCTGGCCGCCGACCGAGGTCTCATCGGGACCGACGACCGCAGAGGTGATGCTCGGGCAGTTGTCGCCCTCGACCAGCGTCGCGGTGACGCCGATGGTGCCGGTCGTCTTGGGCTGGCTGCCGGTGCCGCAGGTCAGGGTCATCGAGACCGGGCTGTTGAGGCCAGCGACGACCGGGAACGGCGCGCTGGTGCCGGTGCAGCTCTCGCTCGGCGTTCCGTCCGTCGTCGCCGTCAGCTTGACGGTGTCGCCGGCGTCGCCAGTCGCCGTCACGGGGACGACGATGTCCAGCGAAACGGTCGCGTGCGGATCGCTGACGTTGAAGGAACCGGCCGCCAGCTGAGCGCTGGTGGACGACAGAATCTGGTAGTTCACGGTGGTGATCGTGGTTCCGCTCGGAAGCACGACGGCGAGCTTGACGTCGCCGCTGGTGGGGTTGCTACCCTTGGAACAGTTCAGGCCAATCGCGCCGCCCATGCAGGGCAACCGCCGCGAAAGCAGACAGCTTTACCGAATTTCTCATCACATATCCTCCCAAAATCTCCGACTGTTTGTGGATGGCGACTCGCCTCAATGACGAAGCAAGTTCCAACCCCGCCTTTAGCAACTATCGAGCCGCCCTCGCTCACCGCCGCGCCACGCCGGAATCAGTCGTTATTTCCAGGGGTCCCGAGCGTCCAGGCCACCGTCGCCGTGCTGTCACATCAGGCCGAGTGTTCGAAAACCGGAAAACTGCCTACGAATCTCGGACGTTTTCCGTCCTAAGCGACGAGAACAACGTAGCCCTCGCCCCGCTCCGAAAATCGGGCTGCGCTGTTCGATAATCGAAGACAGCCATTGATGCTCCAACGGACTACAAGTCGGCCCGTTTGGGAAAACCAATGCAGTCTGAATGGTTATCGGCCTCACCAAAACATCCTGAGAGTTGGCCCGATCTTTGTTAGCGAAGGCGGACGGCTCGGCCAACGACGGTCGAGGGCAACACGGAACTGAACAAGGATAGGGAGGCTCGATATGAGAACTTCGACAGTCAGCGCAGCATTCCTGCTAGTGGGCGCGGGTGCAGCCGCGCTTGCAGCAGTTGAACCAGGGGGCGGCAATAATCTTGCTCTCAACGGGTCAGACACTCTGTTTGACGTCACCAAGGCGGTCATCGCGTCCTGTGGCGTTCTGAAACCTGCCGACGGCGGGCCCGCGAACGGGATGGGATTCGTCGACTTCATTGGCGACCATATCAGCTACCTCGGTGGCGGGTCGGGGGTCGGCGCCGGTCAGATGGGCCTGGGTCTCCAGGAGCTCAGCCCGATGTCGCGCGCGATGAAGAACTCCGAGTACTGCACCCCCGGCGCCACCGCGGCAGGCGAGGGAGCCGCGGCCGCCAACAGTGAAGCTCTGCTCGTCGGGATCGACGGTGTTGCCATCACCGCGAACCAGACCAACAGCTGCGCCGCCAGCACGGGTGTGGCCACCGGTCTCGGTGCGGCGTCGTTCGCGGTGACCGGCACCTGCGCCGGCTGCGACGCGAGCGGAAACTATACGCTCGGTGCCGACGCACGGGAGCCATCTATGCGAATCAGGCCTCGTTCGACGCGCTGGCGATCATCTACTTCGGTCTCAGCCACGACAACTTCTACGATTGCAACGGCAACGTCCGGAAGTCGCTCATCAAGAACTGGGGAGCCCTCTTCAACGCCAGCTGCGCCGGCACGGGGAACTGCCCCAACGGCCTGACGCACGCCTGGCGCCGCAGCGATCTCTCCGGCACGACGGACGCCTTCGTCAGCGTTCTCTTGCCGAGCGGGACCTTCACCAACGGCTCTGCCACCAACGGCAAGGGCGCGACCGAGACGGACGCCACGGGCGCCGCGCTCACCGACATCAACTGCGCCGGGAGCGACAACGTGACCCTGGCCCAGTGCAAGGAGACGATCGGGCATCGGAACGCTCTCGAACGTTCCGGCCGGCAAGGCCAAGAAGTCGAATCCGTTCTGCAACTCGGCTGACGCGAACTCGGCGAACCCGACGGCGGTTCCGCCGGTTTCGGCTTCGCTCAGCTTTGGCGGCTCGGGCGACTTCTCGGACCTCGATCCCATTCGCACCGCCTGCGTCACGAAGGACGGCGTCTGCGAGGCCTTCAAGACCCCGGCCGGCCGTTTTGCCGGCGACTTGGGCGTCGTCGTCCCGATCCTGCTCCCCGACGCGACCGCCACGGTTCCCGGGGACCTGTACCCGGCCGTGAAGTGCGGCGCCGCGTGCGCCCTCATTCCGGTCGCGAAGAGCGCCGCCATTCCGGCGACGTTCAGGTGCCCGAGCGGTGGCAAGCCGTTCGCCGGCAACTGCTACATGCCGGTGGTCGCCAGCTCGTCGCCGCCGGATCCGCGCTGCACTGCCAGCCAGTCGCAGACCTGCATCGACACGGTCGGCCAGCGTGACGGCCGGACCTACAACCAGGTCACGATCGCGGAGAGCGCGAACGCCGGGGGCAAGTCGGCGGGCGGTACCTACCAGTTCGCGTTCGACGCGAACAACCGCTTCATGACCGGCTCGTTCTACCGGGTTCGCTCGACGACGGCCGCGGACTCGACCAACACCGGAACGGGCATCTGCCAGCAGAACGACGACACCTCGCAGATCGGCTGCCTCACCGACTCCGACCCCTGCAGCATCGGGTTCGCGGGCCGCGAGTCCGCCCAGAGCTTCCCGGACACGGGAGCCTCCACGTCGGCGCCGCTCAAGGCTCTGTCGCTGAACGGGGGCCTCGGCTTCGTGCCGCCGTTCACGCCCTCCACGGTGTCGGCGGATCAGGATCTCTACCTCGAGAACCTGCTGACGGTCGGTCAGACGGTCTACCCGCTGGCTCGCCGCCTGTACGTCTCGACGCAGTACGGATTCGGCAGCAACATGGCCGGTGGCGAAAAGGAGCTCGCCCAGTGCTACGCGACGAACGGTATCGTGACTCCGGCCATCACGGGCAACGGCTTCGTGGCGGTTCCCGCGAACAACGGCCACAGCGCGGGCGTCGAGTGCATCGACTACATCGAGAGCGGAACGAGCACCACCTCGCCGGCCCCGAACGTCCAGGGCCCCGGCGCCGTGGCGTTCCCCGGCTGCAACCTGGGCATCGCCACCAACAACGACGCATGCCAGGGCGCGACGGCGCCGATCGACTCCTTCGGGAACGCGGTTCCGGAGTCGCTCTAGTCAGAGACGCGTAAGCGTCTGATCCGCGAAGAAGCACAGAGACTGAATCGGCCCCTCCCGCCACCACGGCGGGGGGGGCTTTTTTTTGCCGCCTACTCGGCGCCGAGCGTGGGGCTGGACTCCGGCGCGGGTGGGCGGAATCAACAGGGCGATGGTCATGCGGATCTGTTCCTCGAGAACCTCCTGACCACAGGACAGACGGTCTACCCGTTGGCTCGCCGCCTGTACGTCGCCCGCGGTACGGGTTCAAGCAGCAATATGGCCGGCGGCGAAACAGAGCTTGCCCGATGCTGCGCGACGAACGGCCTCGTGACCCCGGCCATTGCGCTCGCGGGATTCGTGCCGGTCCCCGCCAACAACGGCCTCGGCGCCGGCGTCGCGTGCATCGGGAGCGGAACAATCACCGCATCGCCGGTACCGAACGTCCAGGGTCCGGGCGGCGTCGTGCTCCCCGGCTGCAATTCGGGCCCCGCGAATAGCGACGCCTGCCAGGGAGCGACCGCCCCACAGGATTCATTGGGGAACGCGGTTCCCGAGTCCTTCTAGGCCAGCGACGCGTAAGCGACCAACTCTAAGCAGAAGCAGCAAGGCGAAGTCCGCCGCGGCCGGTTGGCCGCGGCGGACCCACTTCATTCAGACCAGGCTAGGCGCCTGCAGCGCCGCCGTTACCGGCCGCGCCGCCACCCGCTCCCGCGCCGCCACTCTGGCCGGCCGCGCCCCCGGCGGCCCCGGCCGAACCGCCACCGGCACCCGCTCCACCACCGGCATGGCCACCTTGGGCTCCGGCTGCTCCCGTGCTGCCACCTCCGGCGCCGGCCGCTCCCGTGCCAGCCCCTCCGGCTCCGCCCGCGGCGATCTTGCCGGACGAGTTGACGTCGCTGCTGCATCCGGCGGAGCCCAGCGAGAGTGTGATCGACCCAGCCAGAAAAGCGCCGGCGAGAACGGTTCGGATGATCCTTGGCATTGGCGGTCCTTTTCTGTGACGAACTCCGTAGCTGAACGTATTCATGAGAGCACAGCCTAGAAGATGTAGAACGCGGAGAACTGCACGCGGCTGTTCTTCCCCGTCGAGCCGTCCAGGAAGTTCTGGTGGAAGTAGGCGTACTCGAGGCCGAAGCGAACGGCGGCGTTCGCCTCGACGAACAGGTTGCCGTCGGCCCAGTCGGACTTGTTGAACAACTTGCTGGCGTTGCTGCCGCTCCCCGTGGTCTCGAGCGCCTTGATGTCGCTCGAGTACATGTGCGAGTAGTTGGCCGAGATCCACATGCGGTTCGGCGTCGGCAGGTAGTACTGCAGGCCGGCGATCACCGACTCCCAGCGGATGGCGTGCAGCACGCCGTCGGAGGTGAAGGCCACCAGGCCGTTGTCGAAGTTCTGCGGATAGATCGGCGTCGCGCCCATGGCGGGCGCCGGCAGGGTCGCGGAGCTGGCTCCGCCATTGAGGCCGGTGTAGAGATCGGCGGTCGCCTGACCGTAGACGAACGAGCCGGTCAGCGTCAGCGCGTTGTCCGGGTGAGCGACGTCGGAGGCCGGGATGATCGGGATGAGCGCATCGATCGAGTAGCCGTAGCCATTGATGGTGATCGCCTTGGTGGGCGCGGCGGCCAGGTTCGGCACCTTGAAATAGCGGCCCACCGTCGAGAAGCCGATCGAGAGCGCGTCGATCGCGCTGCCGGCGGCGCCGGCGGTGTGCATACCCTTCCAGTTGTTGATCGCCAGCCGGATTCCGGCCTGGCCGTCGGGCACCTCGGAGTCACGCTGCGGCGGGCGGGACGCGGCGCCGGCGAGCTCGACGTTCACGGCGTCGGTCTTGAAGACGTGCGAGAGGCGGAACTGCGGCGAGCGCGAGTAGATCTGCCCCGGCACGCCCTGCATCTCGACGGTGTTGGGGTGGAACAGCGACTGGAACCCGAACAGCTGCCAGTACTGGCCGGCGAGCAGGTCGATGTAGGGCGTCTCCAGCTTGAGCGCGTAGTGGCGCATGCGGAAGGTCGGGCTGGTGTAGAACGACGCCTCGGAGACGGCGGGCGTCCCGACGGGGTTCGGGGACCCGAGCGGCTGATTGCCGAGGAAGTCGCACTCGAAGATGCCGGAGGTCTTGACCGTGTCGGTCTCCGGTCCCTTGAGCTTGACCCCGAAGCGCGAGTTGCGCGCGCTGAAGGTCGTGCGTCCGTTCTGGGCGCCGTAGAGTGGCGTCGGCGTCGGCGTGGTCATGGTCGGAGCCGGCGTGTGCAAGATGGCGGCGTTGCCGGCGAGATCGTTGAAGGTCTGGGTCGAGTCGTAGATCCCGTCGGCCTCGACGAATCCGTAGACCGTCGCGGAGAACTTGCTCATCACGTTCACCAGCGGGTTCGAAGCGGACGGAGTGGCGTGCGCGAGCGGCGTGAGCGTGATCGGAGCCGAAGGCGTCGCCGGCGGTGGCGGTGGCGGCGGCTCGGGAGCGATCAGGACTGACGGTGGCGGCGGCGGTGGCGCCTCGGGCGGCGGCGTCGGCGCGGGCGGCGGCATTGGCGCAGGCGGCGCCGCTTCGGGAGCCGGCGCGGGCGCGGCCGGCGTCTGGGCGACCGCGAGCCTGCCGATGCAGGAGATCGCGAGCGCGACCACGCTATTTCGAACGGGGGCTGATCTCATTTTTCTGTGTCTCCTCTGGATGGGTTTCCGCGTGGCGGACCGTACCGGAGGACATTCACCGACATCCATAACAACCCCGTGAAGTTTTTGTGTCATTCAGGTGAAGTTGCTCCCGAAGGTCAGAGCCCCCTCCCGGTCGATTCGGACTTCCGAGATCAGTGGGCCGCGAGCCGCTGCGCGACCGCCTGTTGTGGCGGCGGCGGCCAGGTATCGGCCGGCCGGCGGGCGAGGCAGTCCTTGATGCGCTCTTCGGTGCTCCGCAGATCGAAGCCCGGGATCCGCACCTTGGGCTCGAAAGGAGGCTGCAGGATACGGCCAAAATCGAGCCTCCCGTCGGGGCGGGCCCCCACCAGGACACGGGCCACGCGCCCCTCGAGGGCGCTGACGGGGACGCCGGCGCCGCGCCGGTCATTCCAGAGACGCGAGTCGCTGCTCAGGCCGCGATCGTCGCCCACCACGAAGACCTCACCGGGCTTCACGGTGTACCCGCTGAACGGCGGCTCGAACATGTTGCGCACGGTCAGGTAGCTCTTGTCGGCCAGGAACTCGACGGTGAGCCGGCCGCGGACGGTGAGCTGCCCCGGGAGGTCCACATACGGGCCCGCGTCGCACGCAGGGATGCGCCATCCGTTGATGCTGAGGAGCCCCCCGCTGGTGGTGATCTTGTCGCCTGGGAGGCCAACGACCCGTTTCACCACCGACTGCGGTCCGTGGGCGCCGGTGAGGCCGTTCGCGCGAAACACGACCAGATCGCCGCGCCGGGGCGTACGGCTCTCCGGCTGCGGCTTCGAGAACGGAAGATGGAACCCGTAGGCGAGCCGGTTGACCAGCACGCGGTCGCCGAGCTCGAGGGTCGGAAGCATCGACGGACCGACCACCTCGAAGGTCGCCACCACGGATGCGCGAAGCCCATAAGCCGCCAGCGCCACGAAGGCCAGACCAGCGACCATCCGGCGCATCGAGCGAAAGCCGGAGAGGCGCGGTGCCGCCCCGGGCGACGCCATCGACGGAAGAAGCCGCTTGAGCCAGTAACGGCCGGCCTCGGAGATCGCCAGGAAGAGGGCGATGCCCAGCAACAACGGTTGGTGATAACCGAGCCAGGCCCAGAGCCCGGTCAGACCGCCACGCGCCCCTTCGAGGCGGGAGGGGATCAAGTAGCGCACGGCCAGCACGGAGATCACCGCCGGCACGGCCAACGACACCGCGCCGACGAGGAAGCGCGGCGCCGAGAAGCGCCCCCGTCGTCCCTTTTCCGGTGAGGGCCAGACGCCGACCGCAGGCTGGGGCTGGTTCACGCCTGGCTCACTTCGACCCGTTGATCAGGCTGCATTGGGTGTAAAGCGGTTGCCGTTGCGTCGGATCGCGCTCGATCTGGTCGAGATATAGAAACACCGCGAGCGCCGCATTGATCGCGCCTCGGGCGGCCCACTTCCGTGCGTCCTGGTAGTCAATCTGTGCGCCGGAGATGTTCACCTGCAGCTTGTTGGCGTCTTGGACGAAGGTGTCCGGGCAAAATGGGATCACGTTCTTTCCTGCCGCGCTTTGCACCGGGCTCGCCTGAAGCGCGGCCGTCGCGTACTGCAGCTGTGTCGGATCGTTCGGTTTCCGGACGCACATCGGAAACATGTTGTCGGCGGTGAGCCCCTGGTGAAGGTTGCCGTGTTCGTCCATCACCGGGTTTTGGCCGTAGTTGTCCTGGCCGGTCGGCCCGGTCCCCCAGTAGAGCTGGGTGCCACCAATGGTCAAATCCCTTGGACTGGTCGTCGCAGTCCAGCTGACGGTTGGAACGCGGACAATCGGCCGGTTGTTCAAGTTGCACAGCTTCAGCCACATCTCGGCGTCACCGTTTTGGTCGACGAGGCCCGTGGTGTCACTCCAAGCCATTCGGCCGTTCGAGATCAGCGTCGACAGCGAGAAGGGCTCCTGGCTCGGACCCGAGCTGGCGATCTGCTCGCAGAGCGACAGGCCCAGCTTGAGCATGTCGGGCGTTCCTGCGAGCGCGAGGTTCGACCGAACGACGCCGATCACGGGCGACTGCGCCACCGCGGTGAGGACGTCTTCCGGCAGGTGCTTCGCGGTCCCACCAAGCGTCATCCAGCCGACGTAGCGCCCGGCCAGATCATCGGCGGTGAGGCCGAGCGCCGCCGCGTCGGCGCCGAAGACCATCTCCCGGGCAGACCCGGGCTGGCTGAGGGGGCCGAGCAGACCGTCGCGCAGGTTCGCCACCCGGGCGGCGCCGCCGGTCAGGGTCGTGATCTCGTCGGCCAGTAGACCCTGCGAGTCGGCCTGCAGGCCGTGGCAGTTGAAGCAGACTGTGGTGAACACCGCAGCACCGGCCGACTCGACGACGACCGGCGCGGTGGGCGATGGCGGCTTCACGCTCATCCACTGCGGCTGGTTCGGCCCGAGGAAGCTGCCCGCGGTCGGAACGCCACTGAACTTGCAACTCGGATCCGTCGTGTCCCACAGACCGAACGGCACCTTTTGCAGCAACGCCGCTCGCGTGTTGGCGTCCAAGCTGACCGACCCCAGCGCATTGAGCACGTTGGTCAGATCGATCGCCCCGTCCGCGGTGACGATGCTGGTCATGAGCTCTTGGTTGACGAACGAGGTCACGTCGGGGTGGACGAGAGCCGTCTCCCAGTCGGGACGCCGGGGGTACCAGCCCCCCGCGGGATCGGTGTCGTCGAAGGTCACGTAGTCCGGCCGGAGCGGCGTCAGCGACGGCATGATGACCTGGTTCGGATTGGTCGGGCTGTGGACGAAGCCGACGTCGGACTGCACGGTGAGATTGGCATCGATCTCTGATTGAATCACCGGGTCGATGATGTCAGTCGTGTACTCCGCAGGGCAAAAGTCGTAGCGAAAGCTGCTGTGGTACTGGTCGAGCCGGGCGCCGGCCGCTCCCACGGCGCCAGCGTAGTCGGGGTCGCCGGGATGAACCTCGACATAGGGCTGGGGATCGGTGTTGGCGTTCGCCGGAAACGTCTGATTGTCATCGGGAAGCAGGTACTGCGGATGACCGGGGTCCTTCTGCTTCGAAGGAATGCTCACCATCCAGTCGCCCATGATCTGCTTGACCCGACAGTCGTAGCCAGAGGTGTCGAGCGGCATGTGGGGATAGAGCGTGTAGTCGTCGAAGTAGTCATACGGCGTATCAACGTTGCGGTAGATCAGGCTGCGCCAAGGGGCAAGGATCCACTGAGGCGTACTGGTGGTTCCCAGGCAGGTCCCCTGATCCTGATCGGGGCAGAACGCCTTGAGGATCACGTCGGGGCTGGAGATGTCGTAGATCGACGGTGTGACGTAGGCGATCGGGACGTCCTGGTTGCTCCCGTGATGGCGGATCGGACTGACCGTCTCGAGCGGAAACTGAAAGATCCCCTGGTTGGCGCCCGGACCGGGCAAGAAGTCGAGCACCGCCCCGACCGCCGGCTGCCGGATCGATGGATAGCCGCGCGGGTTGTGGCAGTGCGCGCAGTTGCCGACCATGTAGGCCTGCGCGTTGAGCTCCTGGACGTTGCGCGGGGGACGGGTCCCCTCGGAGCGCTCGAGCGGCAACACCTCGGCGGGCGACGTGATCCCCGTGATGATTCCGTAGTCGATGAAGCGCTGCAGCTGCGTGAGCTCGTCGCCGACCGCCGCTTCATAGACGCCCCCGGTGCCGGTCGCCCGCCGCGCGATCTGCACCGGGCGGAATCCCAGCACGAAGCTCGCGCTCGGGCTCCCCTCGTGGCACTGGATGCACCGTTCGGAACCCGGGATCGCGTAGTGACGCGAGATGTGCGCATTGCCGAGCGCCGTCTCGAGATCGGACGGATTGGAGGCGATGATCGGCTGGGCCTTCTGCTCGTCGGTCACGTAGGTGAAGATTCGATCGGCGAAGGGCTTGCCGTTCCGCAACGGATTGGTGACCAGCGTGGCCTGGGACTCATCGTCATTCCAGGCGTAGGTTCCGAAGATGGCGTTTTGCTGAGCGGTGCCGTCGGGGAGCGTCGTGTCGGGGCGGGAGACGATGAGACGGGTCTCGATCTTTCGGTAGGTGGAGTTCCCGTTCGCGTCGATCACCTCCTTGAGAAACGTCTTGTAAAAACGCGTGTTGGCAGGGATTCGAAATTCCTGCGCGGCCTTGTCGAACACGATCGACTGCCCCTGCGGCACCCGGACGTAGCGCATCTTCTGGGCGTTGTCGCTCCAGAGCGGATAGGCGGGCGCAAAGGAGATGACGCCGTTCTGCGCCAGCGTCGCGCTGTCGAGCGAGTTGAGGTCTGTCTGATCCAGCGTGGCGGGAAGCGTCGTCTGCGTCGCCTGCGCGAACATGGCGTCGAGCTGACTCATCGCGGTCGCGTTGGTGCCGACCATCGCCTTGTCCGCCACGCAGCTCCCGAGGTTGGTCATCTGCGCGCCGAGAGCCGGCGACATCGCGTAGCCCATGGTGGCCGCTCCGGCGGGCGTCGGGAGGGTAAAAGAGCTGGGCGAGCTCCCCTGATCCAGCCACAACCTGAGTTGCGCCGCCAGCTGAACGACGGCGTCCGAGGGTGGGCGCTGGCTGAACGGGATTCCGCCGCCGGCCAACGGTGGCATGAACTGGGCCGGATCGTCGGTGTGGATCTGGTTGTCGTAGACAGCCTCCGTCATCAGCATCGGGAAGGTCGTCTGTGTCACCGAGAAGCCACCCAGGGGCTGCTCGACGTGGCACCCTCCGCAGACCGACTTGAACAGGCCGTAGAGATCCGAGGTCAGCTCGATGTTCGTCTGCGGGCCAGCCTGGGCGCCGGATTGGTCAAGGAGCGTCGAGCGCGGCGGCAGCTGATCCGACGACTTGACCGGCTCGCACTGGGGCGGTGGCGACGTGACCATACTGATCGGAACGCCGGCGTCGGGTATGGGGAACTCACTCTGCGAGAAGGCATAGGGCCCACCAGGACGGCCGCAACCGCCGCCCGCCAGGCCCAAAAGCCCGATCACCCACCAGACCTGCGACCGCGAGGTCATGGTGAGGTCACCGTCACCGCGTCGAACAGGGCCTCGGAGGACTGCTGGCCGTATGGCTTCAACACTTCGAGCTGAACGGCCATCGAATGGACGCCGGCGGGGACCGCGGTCGAGGCCTTGAT
This sequence comes from uncultured Pseudomonadota bacterium, assembly GCA_963819375.1. Lineage (GTDB taxonomy): Bacteria > Myxococcota_A > Polyangia > Fen-1088 > Fen-1088 > JADGRB01. Next base: position 214,201 of record CAWFVU010000009.1, read on the forward strand.
CGTCTGCCAGGAGTTGTTCGCCGACGCGGGCGCGGCAAAGGTCCCCGCAGTGGCCCCCGAGCAATCGGTCGAAGCGTAGAACAGCAGGTCCAGCAGACCCGCGCCCGCCGACGTGGTGGGGATCAAAATCGATGCCTGAAGCTGGACGTTCGCGCCCGGCGTCGCGGCCAGGCACTGCGAGGCGCCGGCCTGCGTGACGCGCGTCGCGTCGCCGTCGGTCAAGACCACGTCGAGCGAACCCGACTGGGCGCTGCCGGCCGCGTCGTGGGTCAATCGACTGACGGTGACACCGAAGCTCGGCGTCCACCCTGCGGTGTTGCTGTCGAAGTTTCCGTTCAGCAGCGTGGAGCTTCCGCCGGTCCCCGTCGTTCCTCCCGAGCTCACCGTCCCTCCCGCGCCGCTGGATCCCGCCACGCCACCCGTCCCTTTGACGCCGCCCGTCCCTGCCACGCCGCCCGTGCCCACCACGCCGCCCGTGCCTACCACTCCGCCCGTCGCTTTGACGCCCCCCGTGCCCAATCCGACGCTGCCCCCGGTTCCGCTCAGGCCGCCCGTCCCGGGGGAGCCGCCGGTGCTGGCGCTTCCGCCGGAGCCAGATGAGCCGCCGGCACCGGGCGCATTGCAGAAGGTCAGGTCTTCGCCACCGTTCGGCGGCGTGCCGAGGCAATCCTGGGGGCAGCAGTTGACGTCACACCAGTCGTACACGACAAAAGCGGAGCCGTTCGCGTAGCAAAGGTCGCTGAAGTTCCCGGAGCTCGTGGTGAGCTGGGTCAGCTCGAGCGCATTGGCCACCTGGCTGACGCAAGCACCAGTCGGTACGTAGTTGAATCCTTCGCAAGTTTGAAGATCGACGCCCGCGCCGCAATAACACTGATACTTGTTGTCCTCGACTATGCCGCCGGTGCAGTTGGTTTGATGAACGCACTGCAAGAGGGCCTGGCAGAGCGTCGTCTTCGCGGTGCCGTGCGCCGGTCCAGCCGTAGCCGTGGTGCCCGTTTCGCCCGGACCGTTGCAAAAGACCGTAGGGTCCGAAGTGGAAGTGGGCCATCCGGTCCCCAGGAAGCAAACCTCATACGCCGCCACCAGCTTGGCGTAGTCGCTGCTCGTGTCGCTGTCGAGCCCGACGGGATGGCTGCACCTCTTTTTCTCACAGGCCGTACAGGGGTCGTCCTGGACGGCGCTCCCGGCCCCGCCGCCGGCGCTGGGCGCGCCGCCGTTGCCACCGGTGGCGCCGTGACCGCCGAGGGCCCCGCCGCCGGCGCCGCCAGTTCCGACCTTGGAGCCGCCGGTGCCGCTGGTCGTGGAGAGGTGCATGTCCCGACCACCATCGACGTTGCCGTGCGCGCCGGCGTCTTCGGGAAGCGACACGACCGTGCCCGAGCCGCCACGGACCGGCGGCGAGAACGTGTCCGAGGAGCCGCCACAGGAGGCGATGGCCAGCGCCGCCCAGGGCAGCACGAGGGCGCGCCTCAGCGAGACTGAAACCCGGAATCCTTGTTCCACCTTGGCCACATTCTTCCCAAGTTAATCAAACGACCCACCGGCCCGAGCGAGAGGATTCAGAAAGCGGACGAAGGCGCGACAGACGAAGGCGCGTTTGAACGCACGGTCCGGCGCTCTCTTAACACGGCCCTTCTCGAGCCTCCGGTGACATTTGCGACCCGGGTTCGGCCCCTGCTTTTTCACAATCGTCACATCTTCGGGAGAGGCACCCGCCCTATAAACCGCGTCTGCCATGAAAGCCCGATCGAGAGGAACGCTGATCGCTTTCGTCGCCGGAGTGTCGGTCGCCCAGCTGCTCGCGCGTCCCGCCAGGGCCGAGGGTCCGGTCGAGCAGGCCGCCCGCAAGGCGTGCGAGTCCGCCCTCGATGCCGAAGAAAAGGGGCCGGACGCGGCCTCCAGTCGGGGTGCTTGCTACATGTCGAAAGACCTCGGCACCTTGCCCGAAGACTTTCGGAACAAGGTCGCCTCCCTCATGTCACCGCGCGCCAAGCCCTCGCTGGACGATCTGGTGCTGAGCGCGCTCAACGCCGACGCCGGGGTCCACAAAGGTCAAGACAAGGCATGGGGTTATCTCGCCCGTTGCGACATCGCGCGCCGGCTGGGAAACGCCGATCTCATGGAGGCTTGCCTCGCCGACCTCAAGCGCATAGCGCCCACCGACTTGGCCACCACGCTTGCATTGGCCTACACGAAGGAGAGCGCGCCTGTGACTGTTTGGATCCTCCGCATCCTCTTGTCGCTCGGTCTCTTGGGGACGCTGCTGCACGCGATCGTGGAGCGGCGCAAGAAGGTGCAATCCGCTCTGCCAACGCCCGGGGGACATCTTTTCGGCGTGGCTCTTGGGATGCTCGTGTTGGTCGCGGTTCACGCTGGAGTGGCCCGGGCAGAGACGCCGCCGCAAGCCGACCTCAGCGAGACCGCCCCCAACCCGAACACGCCGCCCAAAGGGGACCTCAGCGAGTACAAGATCGACGACGCGGATCCCCTGGGCAGCCTCCCCAAGGACGACGTCCTCTACAAGAACCCTCTTCAGCTGGGCTATCTCATTCAGGATCTCCTCGACAAGGCCGATCACGCGGCGAAGACAGGAGACCACGCCGCAGAGGCGCGCTACTACCGCGCGCTGACGAAGCTGGCCCCTGGTGAGAGCTACGCGCCACGCAAGCTGTGTGATGCGTACCTGGCGAAGGGCGACATTCCAAGCGCCATCCTGGCCTGCAGGACCGTGCTGTCGCGCCCGGGGACGAACGTGAACGACTCCCTTCGCTTCGTCAATCTGGTCCTGGCGACGAAGGGCCCGCTGCCCGCGGGGGAGCGCGAAGAGCTGGACGCCGTGCTCAAGCACCTCGGCAGCGAGGCTCAGCTCGGCGCCGTTCCCACCATGCTCCGCTGCGAGGTCATGCTTCGTTTGCGTGACTTCGCGGCCCTGGAGACCTGCACCAGCGAGCTCGCCATCAAGGCGCCGAAGGATCCGAAGACCATCTCCTTTCAGTGGGCGCTGGCGCTCGAGAGGCAGGACCGCGGTGAAGCCCTGGCGCTCATCGACCGCGCGCGCGGCGCCGGGATGACCGCTGATGGCCTCGCCCGAATGCAGCGGGCGACGCGGGCAATGACTCTTCGGCGCCTCGGGATGCTGGCCTTCGTGCTGGTGGCGATGATCGGCGCGGCCTTCGCGCTGCTTCGCTTCCGTCGCGTGGCCGGCCGGCGCCGCCTGGCTGTTTGACGACTCGCCTCGCGTCCCGACGCGAGCATGTTGCAAGGTCGTCACCCGCACGCCGGCACCTCCGGGATATACGCGCGGCACCGGCCCGGCATGCTCCGTTTCCTGCGGTTCCGAACGACGCACTGGGCGTCCCTGCTCGTGGCGGCGGCGGCGCTGCTCTGGCTCGGCGAACGTCCGGCGCGCGCCTACCCGCAGTGGCAGCTCTCGACCGGCGCGGTCCGCTGCAACCAGTGCCACTACGCCCCCGCCGGCGGCGGCCTCATCAACAGCTACGGACGCGACGCCGTTGGTGATGAGCTCTCCTCGTTCGGCGGCAACGGCGCGTTTCTTCACGGCGCCGTGAGCCTCCCGACCTGGCTCGCGCTCGGGGGCGATTTCCGCGGCGCGGTCGTCGATCAGGACGTGCAGGATCCCGCCGGCCCGACGGTGGCGGCGTTCCCGATGCAGGTGGAGGCCCAGGCCCGGGTGGCGCTGCCGGCGGGCCTCTCCGTCCTTGCGTCAGTCGGCCTGCGCGGCCAGGTGCGGGATCCCGACGTGCTGGCACCGTTCCAGAACTTTCAGCCGGTCTCCACGTCGCAGCTGATCTTTCCTGAGCACTACCTCATGTGGGAACCGGAAGCGGTCGGGCCCTATCTCCGCGTCGGACGGTTCTACGCCCCCTACGGCCTGCGCCTGGCGGAGCACATCCTCTATATCAACCGCGACCTCGGGTATGACGAGCTGGAGGAGACGTACAACGTCTCGGGCGGCTTCGTCTATCCCAACGCCGAGCTGCACCTGACGGCGTTCGCGCCCGACTTCGTCCGGCACATCGGCAGCGACGAGAAAGGGTTCGCCGCCTACCTCGAGTCGCGCTTCCACGAGGACACGATCGCGGTGGCCGGTCAGATGCGGGTGGCGGTCGCGCCGGGCGTGACCAAGCTGATGGCCGGCGCCGTCGGCAAGGGATATATCGAGAGTCTGCACACGCTGCTGCTCGGCGAGATCGACGTCATCAACAACGTCTTCACGGATCTCGGCGACAGCTCGCGCGCGCAGCTGGTGGGCGCCGCCGGCTTCACGCTGTTCCCCGTGCGCGGCCTGATGATCACGGCGCTCGGCGAGCTCAATCAGGTCGACCTGCAGGTGAACGACGGGTACTCGGCCGGGACGTTTCTCATCAACTGGTTTCCTTATGCGCACTTCGAGCTGCAGCTGATGGAGCGCGTGCAGTTCCCTTCCGGCGGAAGCGCGGCCAACACGCTGTTCCTCCAGATCCACTATTTCTTGTGACCTGTCTCCGATTTTCGGAGACCGCCTTTCGGAGACCGAAAACGAAACAGTCTCGCAACGGAACAGCTCCCGAATCGTCACATCGAGCCTGAGTCGGCTCCGGTATAAGCCTTGAAGTTGATTCACTTGCAGAGAGAAACCTTTCAACGGGAGCGGCAAACGCCATGGAACTCGCCAGCACCGCTATGAGGGCCCTGCTGCGACCGTTGCGACCCATCCCAGGGCCGTCGGCGCCCTCGGCGCCATCAATCAGGAGTCTCGGCCAAAACTTCGCTACGTCAGCCGCGATGCATGATCTCTACGCCATGGTGGCGCGTCTGGCGCCCTCTGATGTGACCGTCACGCTGACCGGCGAGACGGGCACCGGCAAGGACGTCTTTGCCCATCTCATCCATGACACCAGCCCGCGCGCCGACGAACCATTCGTCGTGTTCGACTGCGGTGCGGTCCCGCCGAACCTGGTCGAGAGCGAGCTCTTCGGGCACGAGCGCGGCGCCTTCACCGGCGCCCACGCCGAGCACCCGGGAGCGTTCGAGCGCGCCGGGGGCGGAACGCTGTTCCTCGACGAGATCGGTGAGCTGCCGCTGGAGCTGCAGCCACGCCTGCTGCGCGTCCTCGACAACAGCTCCGTGCGGCGGGTCGGCGGCACCAAGGATCGCAAGATCGACGTCCGGATCATCGCCGCCACGAACCGCGACCTGGGCGCGCTGGTCGCCGCGCGGCAGTTTCGTCAGGATCTCTATTTCCGGTTGGCGGCGGCCGTCGTGACCCTCCCGCCGCTGCGCGATCGGATCGACGACCTCCCCCTGCTGGCCCCGCGCCTCCTGCACGATCTCGGGCGAGGCGACGTGGTCATCACGGAGACGGCTTTCGCTTCGCTCCGCGCGCACAGCTGGCCGGGCAATGTTCGCGAGCTGAAGAACGTCCTTGCCTGCGCGCTCGCCTTCGTCGAACCGGGCGCCGGCGCGCTCGAGCCTCGCCACCTGCGCTTCATCGATCCACCGTCGGACGAGGCGGTGCTCGATCGGCTGCCGCTGGGCGGCCACGCGCTCGGCCACCTGGAACGAGCGGCCATCCGGCAGACGTTGATCGCCGCCCGTGGAAACAAGGTCCAGGCAGCGCGCACGCTGGGGATCGCCCCCTCGACCCTGTACGAGAAGCTGAAGAAGTACGGGCTTTAGCCGGCCGGGACTTCTCCTTCCGCACCAGGCCGCCTTCGGGCGGCACGTCGTCGGGCAATGTCCGTCGTTCGCTTCGCTCACCGTTGCCTTTACGGCAACGCCCTCCTAGGCCGCCTTCGGGCGGCACGTTGTCGGGCATGGTTCGCTTCGCTCACCGTTGCCTTTACGGCAACGCCCTCCTAGCCTCGCGGCATGGCGCGGCTCCTGGCGGTCGTCACTGCCGTCATCCCTGCCTTCTTGTCCGGCGTCTTCAATCCGAGCGGGCCGCTGCGGGGACCGATCGATGTCGGCGCCCGCCGGGCCATCGTGGGACGCGCGCTGCCCCCGCCGATGGCCGCTCCCATCCCCCGGCCGATTCGCGATCTGCTCGGGGTCTCGTACTACACCGACACGAACCACTCGGTCGCCGATCCGGCATCGAAGGGAAAAAACCAGCAGGTCTTCGCGCCCCTGCGCGCCTTCGTCAGGGAGGTCACGGACCTGGCCGACGGATGGATGATGAGCCGGCCGGCCCAACCGGCCTATGCCGTGCGAGCCCTAGAGTTGCTCACCGTTTGGTCCCGCGCCGGCGCGCTGCTCGGCACCACCAATCAGCAAGGGGAGTACGAGCGCGAGTGGACGCTCGGCAGCCTCGCGCTCGCCTACCTCAAGCTCCGCGACGCGCCCGGGCTCGATCCGGCCGCGCGCACCGAAGTCGAGGCCTGGCTGGTCAAGATCGCCAACCAGGTGCAGCCGCATTACGGTCAACCAGGGCGGTCGTCGAGCGCCAACAACCACGCCTACTGGGCTGGCCTGGCGGTCGCCGCCACCGGCGCGGCGACCCAGAACCACGCGCTCTTTGATTGGGGGCTCGCGCAAGGGCGCATTGGCATCGCGCAGGTCCGCCCGGACGGGTTCTTGCCGCTCGAGCTCGACCGAAAGGCCCTCGCGCTCCACTATCATATCTTCGCGCTCTCGCCGCTGGTGATGCTGGCCGAGCTGGCGGAGGCCAACGGCATCCACCTCTATGACGAAGGCGACGGCGCCATCCTACGGTTGGCCGATCGCGTGATTGCGGGGCTCGGCGACCCGTCACCCTTCGCGGCGGCGGCCGGCGTCGCCCAGCAGATCAGCCGCCCCGCGCGCGGGGCAGACCTCGCCTGGGCAGAACCCTATTTCGCCCGCTTCCATGCGGCCCGGCTCGCACCTCTCCTGGCCGTCGCGCGACCGCTGCGGGACGATCGGCTGGGGGGCGACCTGACCGCGGCCTTCGCGCTTCCGAACGCGTCCTTCCATCCGCCTGTCCTGAAATAGCGCGCGTTCGCCCCCCGCTGCGCCCGCTGCTATGCTGCCCGGCTCTTTCCATGCTGAAGATCTTCGAGAACAACGACGCCGACTACGTCTCCAGGTTCGAGGCGCTCTGCCACCGGCAGGCCTCGGTCTCGGACGAGATCGACGCGGCCGCGCGCCAGGTGATCGCCCAGGTGCGCGCCGGCGGCGATCGCGCCGTGCGCGAGCTGACCGCGCGGTTCGAGAAGCGCGAGCTCGGCGCGCTGGAGCTCTCTGCCTCCGAGTGGGACGAGACGGCCGCCCGCGCCACGCCGCAGGTTCGCGCCGCCCTGGAGCACGCCGCCCGCCGCGTGCGCGCCTTTTACGAGCGCGAGCGGCACCCCTCGTACGAGATCGACGAGGGGCCGATCCGCACCGGCAGCCGCGTCGATCCGCTGGCGCGCGTCGGGATCTACGTCCCGGGCGGGACGGCCCGTTATCCGTCGACGGTCATCATGACCGCCATCCCCGCCCAGGTCGCCGGGGTGCGCGAGATCGTGATGGTCACGCCGGGGCCCTCGGCCGAGACGCTGCTGGCGGCGCGCCTCGCCGGCGTGGCCCGCGTGTTCGTCATCGGCGGCGCGCAGGCGATCGCCGCGCTGGCCTACGGCACCGAGAGCGTCCCGCGGGTCGACAAGATCGTCGGCCCCGGCAACGCCTACGTCGCGGCGGCCAAGCGCCTGGTGTTCGGCGACGTCGGCATCGATTCGATCGCCGGCCCCACCGAGCTGGTCATCGGCGCCGACGACAGCGTCGATCCCGCCTGGATCGCCGCCGATCTGCTGGCCCAGGCCGAGCACGACGCGCTGGCCGTTCCCGTCCTCATCGCCATCGGCGCCGACTTCGCGCGCAAGGTGGCCGCCGAGGTGGAGCGGCAGGTGGCGCTGCTGCCCCGGCGCGAGATTGCGGAGAAGGCGCTCCGCGATCAGGGCGCGATCTTCGTCGTGGGCACCCAACGTCAGATGGCCGACGCCATCAACAGGTTGGCCCCCGAGCACGCCGAGCTGGCGGTGCGCAATCCGCGCGCGCTGGCCGAGCTGGTGACGACGGCCGGCGCGCTCTTCCTCGGGGCGCACACGCCGGAGCCGGTCGGCGACTACATCGCGGGCCCGAGCCACGTGCTGCCGACCGGCGGCAGCGCGCGCTTCTCGGGCCCGCTCTGCGTGGCCGACTTCATCAAGCGCACCTCCATCATCGAGTACGACGCCCCCGCGCTCGCGGCGCAGACGGACGACATCACGGCGCTGACCGCCGTCGAGGGGCTCGACGCCCACGGCCGTGCCGTCACCATCCGAACGCGCGCCTGAGCCTTCGGCCAACCCGCCGCGGGGCGGGAATGCTGTCGCCGTCGGCCCCGTAGACTCTGACAGTGATGTCGTGGTTGAAAGCGGCCGAGGGCCAGGTCAATCGGCAACATCGCCGGGGCCCGCAGCTTGCACCGACCGCTGGGAAATGCTTCGTTGGATTCAGCTGCTGGCCGCCCCGCTCGCTCTGACGGTCGGCTGCGCCGAATCGACAGCCATCATCAGCCGACCGGACGGACCCCCGGTTGCAGCCGAGATCGACAGCTCGGATGCCTCGACGCTCAAGCTGCGCGGGCCGGGTGGGAGCGCTCGTCCCGCTCGATCAGCAGCATGTCTCGGACATCGACCACCCGGGAAACGTCTGGGCGATGATCGGCCTCGGGTACGCGGGGGCGGGCGGGCTATCCCTGCTGACCCTCCTTGTCCCAGAGAATCCGGGCGACGGCTACAAGGGGACCCACAGGGTCGTGGGATTTTTGGGGATCGGCGTGGCGATCACCGGCCTCTCGGTCTTCCTCTACAATATCGCCGTCTGGGAGAGGTCCAAGTCCCGAGCGCGGGCGTTCGAAAACGCACGTCCGCCCGAGTGGCTCATTCCACCAGCCGCTCCCGGCGCGCCACAACCGATCGTTCCACTGCCCTCGGAGAACGAGACGGACGGTACAAATCGCGATGAGCCGCCATCCCACGGATTTCACCGTTGATCGGCCAGCGTCCCATCGAACACCGCAGTGAACGACATCGTGTTAGCGTCGCGGGGCCATGAACCTGGCGGCGACGTTGCGCGGAACGACGTACCGTTTTCGCGATCTGAAGGAGGTCCTGGCCAAGGCCAACGAGGAGAAGTCGGGCGATCGGCTGGCGGGCCTCGCCGCAGCCAGCGTGTCGGAGCGGGTCGCCGCCAAGCGCGTCCTGGCCTCGGTGACGCTGGCCGAGCTGCACGAGAACCCCGTGGTCCCGCCAGAGGTCGACGCCGTCACGCGGCTGATCCTCGACGATCTGCAGCGGCCCATCTACGACAGCGTGAAATCCTGGACGGTGGCCGAGCTGCGCGAGCACGTGCTGGCCGATACGACGTCGGGCGCCGAGCTCCTGCGGCTCTCCCGCGGCCTCACCAGCGAGATGATCGCCGCCTGCGCCAAGCTGATGACCAACATGGATCTGGTCTACGCCGCGCGAAAGATCCGGGTCGTGGTTCACGCGACCAACACCGTCGGTCTGCCGGAGCGGCTGTCGGTCCGGCTGCAGCCGAACCACCCCTCTGACTCCATCGAAGGAATCATGTCGTCGCTCCGCGAAGGGCTCTCCTACGGCGCTGGCGACGCGGTCATCGGCATCAACCCGGTCACCGACGATCCGGGGACGACGGCGAAGATCCTGAACGCCACCGGCGACTTCATGCGCCAGTGGCGCATCCCCACCCAGAACTGCTGCCTGGCGCACGTGACGACGCAGATGAAGGCGCTGGAGTCGGGCGCGCAGCTCGGCCTGATGTTCCAGTCGATCGCCGGGACGGAGAAGGCGCTCCGCAGCTTCGGCGTGACCCTGCCGCTGCTCGACGAGGCGTACGACATGACGCTGAAGCTGGGGCAGTGCCAGGGGCCGAACGTGATGTACTTCGAGACCGGCCAGGGCTCGGCGCTGTCAGCAGACGCGCACGAAGGGGCCGATCAGATGACGCTGGAGGCGCGCAACTACGGCCTGGCGCGCCACTACGCGCCGTTTCTCGTCAACACCGTCGTCGGTTTCATCGGCCCGGAGTACCTCTACGACGCCCGGCAGATCACGCGCGCGGGGCTGGAAGATCACTTCATGGGGAAGCTGCACGGCATCTCGATGGGGTGCGACGCCTGCTACACCAACCACGCCGACGCCGATCAGAATGACGTCGAGAACCTGGAGATGTTGCTGACCACCGCCGGCTGCAACTTCTTCATGGGCCTCCCCATGGGCGACGACATCATGCTCAACTACCAGTCGACCTCGTTCCATGACAACGCGACGCTGCGCCAGCTGTTCGGCTTTCGCCCGGCGCCCGAATTCGAGGCCTGGCTGGAGGAGCTGGACATCATGCGCGACGGCAAGCTGACCGCCCGCGCCGGCGATCCCAGCCTGTTCGGTTAACCCATGAACGACGCGCCCAAGCCGAAACCCACGATCGCGCGGACGGAGCCAGGCTTCGCCGAGCGCAGTCCATCGCGGGGGAGCGCGGGGCCCTTCTCAGGGTCCCCGCAAACAATTGACCGGAGCCGCGTCGAGGCGCTGGTGCGCGAGGCGCTGTCGCGCGAGGTCGGAAAGGAGCGCGCGGCGACGCAGGAGATCGAGAGCGCCGGCGCGCTGTTGTTTCCCCCGATCGGGGCGTCGGCGTCGGGGAGCCCTACGACCCGCGGGTGATGCCCGAGATCCTGAGGTCGACCCCGGCGCGCGTCGCCGTCGGTCGCACCGGGCCGCGCTACAAGACCGCCACGATGCTGCGCTTCCGCGCCGACCACGCGGCGGCCAAGGACGCCGTCGTCTCCGAGGTCGACGCCACGCTGCTCGCGGAGCTGGGGATGTTCGAGCTCGCCTCGCGCGCGCCGGACAAGCCGACCTTCTTGCAACGCCCCGATCTCGGCAGGGCTCTCTCCGACGAGGCGCGCACCGAGCTGCCCAAACGGATCGGCAAATCGCCCACGCTGGTCATCATCTACGGCGACGGCCTGTCGGCCGCCGCGATCAACCAGCACCTCCGGGCCTTCCACGGGGCGCTGGTTCCGGCGCTGGCCGCGCGCGGGATCGCCCATGCGCCCCCCTTCTTCGTGCGCCGTTCGCGCGTCAAGATCATGGACGAGATCGCTCGCCTCGTTGGCGCGCAGGCCGCGCTCTTCGTCTGCGGCGAGCGCCCGGGCCTCGGTTTCGCCGACTCGCTCTCCGCCTACTACATCTATCAGCCGGCGGCGGGCGCGACCGACGCCGACCGTGAGGTGATCTCCAACATCAACCCGCGTGGCCGCCCACCGGCCGACGCCGCGCGTGACGTCTCCGCGGCCGTCGAGCGCATCCTTCGCGAGAAGAAGTCCGGCGTCGTGCTCGCGGGCGGCTAGCCGGGCTCGTCCCGATGTAGGCCGGGCGCGCACGTTCCGACCTCTGCCGGGCGGAGCAAATGCCCTGCCGCCCGGGTTCATCTCGGACCACGTTCGGCCGAGTAAGATCTGTCGATGGGAATGCTGCGCGGGCTTCCGCGGCGCGGAGCTTTGCCGCTGCTGCTCGCGCTCGTCAGCCCGAGGATCGCGGCGGCTGATCCGCCGCGGTCGATCGCGCAATACGCGCATGAGACCTGGGGGGCCAAGGACGGACTCCCCGAGGGGCCGGTGTTCGCTCTTCAAGAGGCGCGCGACGGCTTCCTCTGGCTGGGGACGCTCTCCTCGATCGTTCGCTTCGACGGCCTGCGCTTCGTCCCTTACGAGGAGAACCGCCTCGGCCTCGGGCACTACAGCCACGCGCGCGATCTCCTCGAGACCCAAAATGGGGCGCTCTACGCCGCGCTGGCGGGCGGTGTCGCCCGTGGCGATCACGGCCGCTTCGACTTTTATGACGAGCACGCCGGCCTCGATCACCCCTTCGTCTATGCCCTGGCGCCCGCGCCTGCAGGCGGTGTCTGGCTGGGAACCGGCGGCACCGGCGTCTGGCAGCTGCGCGACGGAAAGTTCACCCGCCACCCGGCCTACCTGAAGAATCCAGCGCTGCCGTCCCAGGTCAACGATCTCGCCGTCAGCTTCGACGGCACGCTCTGGGTGGCGACCGACAACGGGGTGGTCGAGCTCGGGACGGAGGTCCGCGTCTTGACGACGGCGGACGGCCTGCCGTCGCCGGCGGTGCGGGTGCTGACCTTCGATCGGCGCGGCGGCCTCTGGGCGGGGACCCGACGCGGCCTCGCCGAGTGGCACGAGGGCCGCTTCCGCGCCTACACGACCAAGGACGGCCTCTCGAACGACGACGTCTCCGCGCTCTACGGAGATCGGGCCGGAAATCTCTGGATCGGGACGTACGAAGGGGGGCTCGACCGGCTCTCGAACGGACGGATCGAACAGGCCGCCCCCGGCAGCGCGCCCGCCAACGGCGGCGTGTTCGCCTTCACCGAGGATCGGCAGGGCGCGCTGTGGGTCGGCACCGGACAGGGGCTCGAGCGGTACCGCGAGGGAGCGTTCGTGACCTGCGGGACGGCCGCCGGGTTTGGCAACGAGGAGATCCTGAACATCGCGCCTCGACGCGCCGGCGGTCTCTGGGCGCTCGACGGCGCCGGGGCGCTGTTCGTTTACGAAGATGGACGCGCCCGGCAGGTGGCGAAGCCGGGGACGATCGTGGGCGGAGGAATGCTGGGCTTCTACGAGCCCGAGGACGGGAGCCTGTGGGTCGGCGGTCAGAAGCTGCACCACTTCCACGACGGCACCTGGGAGACCTACGAGCACCCCGGCGGCGAGTTCGCCATGATGATCGCCGACAAGGGTGGGCTGCTGGTCGCCCAGACGGCCGGCGACGGCACGAGCACGCTGGCCCACTTCGACAACGGCCGGTTCACGCCGGTCCCGACGCCCGAGCCGCTGGTCCACATTCAACGCCTCGTCCGCGATCGGCAGGGGCGCCTCTGGATCAGCACCGGCGGCTCTGGCCTCCTGCGGATCGGACCCGACGGAAGTCGTCTGTTTCGCGTCCGCGATGGGCTCCCCCGCGACGTCGTTTACGGGCTGGCCGAGGACGAGGCGGGCAACGTGTGGGTCGCAACCCGGGGCGGGATGGCCCGCATTCGCGGCAATCGCGTCGACAACTTGTCCGCGATCGACGGGCTGCCGACCCGCGCCCCCTTGCACGTGCAGCTCGACGAGGCGGGCGCGCTCTGGGTGGCCGCCGCCGACGGCATTCGCCGGATTCCCCTCGACGAGCTGGTGGCCGCCGCCGAGGGGCAGACCCGGTCGGTCTCGGCCCGGTGGTTCACGCTGGCCGACGGTCTCAAGAGCCTGGAGTTCTCTTGGCGCGCCGGGGGCGCGGCCCGCACACCGGACGGACGGCTCTGGTACGCGACCGCACGCGGCCTCTCCGTCGTCGACCCGCGCGCCCTGCCGAAGGTGGCCGATCCGCCCGCAGTCCAGATCGAGGAGCTGGTCGTGGGAGGGCGCGCCACCGAGGTCGGGCCGGCGATCTCGATCGGCGCTGGGCGCGAGCGGATCGAGATCCGCTACACCGCCCCCAGCATCACCGACGCCGCCGCGCTCGAGTTTCGGTATCGGCTCGTCGGCTACGACGCGGACTGGGTGGACGCGCGGTCGCGCCGGATCGCCTACTACACCGGCCTGCCGGCGGGCGACTACACCTTTCGCGCCGAGGTTCGTCGCGTGGGGGGTGCCTGGGGCACCGACGCCGCGAAGCTCTCGATGCGGATCGCGCCACGCTGGAACGAGACCGGCCTGGCCCGGTCGCTCTACGCCAGCGGCGCGGCGCTGCTGCTGCTCGCCCTCTACCGATTCCGCGTGCGCGGGATGCGGCTCCAGAAGGAGGCGCTGCAGAAGCAGGTGGGCGAGCGGACCGTCGAGCTGCGCGCCGAGGTGGCCGAGCGCCGCAACGCGGAGGAGCAGGTGCGGCGCCTCAACGCCGAGCTCGGGGCGCGGGTGAGAGACAGGACGGCCGAGCTCGAGACCGCCAACCTGGCGCTGGCCGCCGACGTGGCGGCGCGGCAGCGGACGGAGGCGGCGCTCGCCGACGAGAAGGAGAAGCTCTCCGTCACGCTCCGGAGCATCGCGGAAGGCGTCGTGACGGTCGACGTCGAGGGGCGCGTCTTGATGATGAATCCAGTCGCAGAGCGGTTGACCGGCTGGACCTCGGCCGACGCCTCGTCCCGCTTGCTCGCCGAGCTGTTTCCCCTGACGGATCGCTTCAGCCGCAGCCCGCTCAGACAAGATCCGGTTTCGCGCGTGCTCGCCGGCCGTGCGATCAACCGCAGCGAGATCGCCTGGGCGCTGGCGACCAGAGGCGAGCAGCGACAGATTCTCGTCGACGTCTCGGCCGCCCCGATCCACGACGGCAAGGGGCGCGTGGTGGGCGCGGTGCTGGTGTTCCGGGACGTCACCGAGAGGATCCGCGTCGACGAGCAGATCCAGAAGACGCAGAAGCTGGAGGCCGTCGGCATCCTGGCCGCGGGCATCGCGCACGACTTCAACAACCTCTTGACCGGGATCTTCGGTCACGTCGATCTGGCGCGCGCGGCGCTGCCCGCCGGCGCTGCCGCCCTGCGCTGGCTCGACGAGGTGCTCGCGGCCCTGGAGAACGCGCGCAGCTTGGCCGGCCAGCTGCTCACCTATTCGTCGGGGGGCGCGCCGGCCACCGCGTCGCACTCGCTGCGAGAGCTGCTCGATCGCAGCGCGCGCTTCGTCCTCTCCGGCTCGGGCGTCTCGGTCGACCTCGCCGTCCCCGAAGAGCTCTGGCGCTGTGAGGTCGACCCGCTCCAGATTCGTCAGGTCGTCGACAACCTGGTGCTCAACGCGCGGCAGGCGATGCCCCGCGGGGGGCACGTCAAGATCGCCGCGCGCAACACCGAGCTTGGCGCCGGGGCCTCGCCCGGCGTCGCCCCAGGGCGTTACGTCGAGGTTGCGATCGGCGACGACGGCCCCGGCATCCCCGAAGCGATCCGCGATCGCGTCTTCGAAGCCTTCTTCACCACCAAGAGCGCCGGCACCGGGCTCGGCCTCGCCACCGTCCGCTCGATCGTCGCGCAGCACGGCGGCGCGGTCGACTTCGAGTGTCCGCCGACGGGCGGGACCACCTTCCGGCTGTTGCTGAGGGTCGCCGACAGCGCGGCCGCGTCACCGCCGACGCTCGAGCGCGGCCGTCCAACCGAGCCCGCACAGGGTCGCGCGCGCATCCTGGTGATGGACGACGAGGCCCCGATCCGGAAGCTGATCGAGGTCGGCCTGGGAATGGAGGGCTACGAGGTGGAGGTCTCCTCCGAGGGGAGCGAGGCGGTCGCCCTGCACGGGCGGGCCCGCGCGGCGGGCTGTCCCTTCGACCTGGTCATTCTCGATCTAACCGTCGCGGGCGGCATGGGCGGCGTCGACACGTTGGCGAAGCTCCGGGCCGTCAATCCCGGAATCCGCGCCATCGCTTCGAGCGGATACTCGCGCGACCAGACGCTCTCCGACCCCGCGGCAGCCGGCTTCGACGGAATTCTCCCCAAACCCTACAAGCTCGAGGAGCTGGCGACGGTCGTGGCGCTGGTTCTCGGCACCCGCGACGCGCGCCCCCCCACGCAAGTCGCCGGTTGAGCACGGCCGGCACCCGGTGAGATCGACCGGCCGCTTCCCATGTTAGCGTCGCGGGTCATGAACCCGGCGGCGACGCCTTGAAATTCGATCTGCCGCCGCTCAAGCCCCGCGCGCTCGCCGTGCGGGCGATCCCCGACGCGGCCCCCGATCTGGCGCGGGTGCTCGAGCTGCCGGCCGATCGCCGCGCGCTCGGCATCGTCACCGCGACCTCCGACGACGCGCTCTTCACCGCGCTCGATCAGGGGACGAAGGCCTCGCCGGCCGAGGTCGTCTACGCCAGGTCGTTCTACGCCGGCGCCGCCCACCCGTCGGGGCCGCTGTCGGGCGAGTGCATCGGCATCTACGCCGCGCGCGATCCGGCCGAGATCGAGGCCGCGCTCGCCGCCTGTCTCGCCTACCTCGAGAACGAAGCCTGGTTCTATGGCGTCGCGCTGGCCGGCGCCGCGTCGCCGGTGGCGTTCTACCCGCACGTCGTCGCCTCGGTCGGCCGTCATCTCGCGACGCAGGCCAACGTGAGGGTCGGCAGCGCGCTCGCCTATCTGATCGCGCCGCCGCTGGAGTCGGTGATCGGGCTCGACGCCGCCTGCAAGGCGGGGCGCGTCCGCGTCGCCAAGTGGTTCGGCCCTCCCTCGGAGACCAACTTCGGCGGCGCCTTGCTGACGGGCGACCTCCCCGCCTGCGAGGCCGCCGCGCGGGCCTTCGCCGACGCCATCGTCGACGTCTGCGGCGCCCCTCTCCGCGGCGATCCGCGCCTCGTGGCGACGGCAGGCGCGATGCGCGCCGGCCAGCCCGATCTTGCGCGCCTGCTCGAAACGGTCGCCGACGGAAAGTTCCGGGCGCTCGAAACAGGCGAGCGTTTTGCCGAGAAGCCCGACCACCTGACCCACCTGCGCGACGACGCCTCGCTCGTCCCCAAGACCCATCCCCGCATCGTCGCCCGCGGCAAGCTCGACCTCCTGCAATCGGCGCTGCTCGACGCGCAGGTCGCCGCCGACGCCGACGGCGCACGCGCCCTGGTCGGCGAGCTTGGCGAGATCCTCGAGCTCGCCCGGGCGTTGGTCGGCGCCGAGGTGACCGATCGTGCGGTCTCGCCGCCGACGTTGTGGGGGATGACCGGCGAGCAGATTCGCGACGCCACCCATCACACCCGCGAGCTCTACGGCGTTCCTTTCATGTATCCCGACGTCCGGCAGGGACCCGTCATCGCCAAGCTGTCGCTGGCCCGGGCGATCGCGCGTGAGGCCGAGGTTGCGGCGCTCCTCGCCTTTCCACCGGCGGGAGGGCTCTCCACCGCGGTGCCCGGGCGCCCCAATCTCACGCACGCGCTCAATCGAATCTCGTCGGCGCTCTATCTGCTGGCGGTCCGTTATGTCGCCGGCCAGTACGAAGGCGGCCGGCGGCCGCTCGGGCCCGTCCGGGGGTGGAAGCCGGCTGACGCGAAGCGAGAGGCGAAGCCGGAACCCCCAAAGGATCCCCGGTGACGTCGGCCGAGCGGGAAGTCCGGCTCGCCAGGCTCTACGACACGGAGATTCTTCCCGCCTACGCGGCGCGGTTCGCGGCGCTGCTCGTCCGCGCCCTCGACGCGCGTGCGAGCGCGCGGGTGGTCGAGATCGGCTGTGCGACGGGCGCCCTCACGTTGGAGCTGGCGCGGCGGTACGGTCCCGGCGGCCGTGTGACGGCGTTCGACGCCTCGCCGGCCTTCGTCACCGAGGCCCGCGCGCGGATCGAGGCCGAGGCTGCGCCCCAGGCGGAGGTCGCGCTGGCCGTGCACCCTGAGCTGCCGGCGTCGATCCCGCTTCCGGATCGCTCGGCCGATCTGGTGGTCTCGAACCTGGCCGTCGCGACGGCTGCCGATCCGCGCGCCGCCGTGAAGGAGGCGGCGCGGCTTCTGGGGCCGGGCGGGCAGCTCGCCCTCTCGGCCCCGCTGCGCGGCACCTGGTCCGAGTTTCTCGATCTGTTCCGGGACGTCCTGCGCGAGAACGGCAAACTGGAGAGCCTCGGCGCGGTCAATCGCTACGTCGCGGCGCTGCCCGACGGCGAGAGTCTCACCCGCTGGCTGGCCGAGGCGGGGCTCAAGCAGATCGAGGTCACCACGGCGCGCTGGGAGATCCTGTTTCGGAGCGCGCGCGAGTTCTTCTTCGCGCCGCTCATCGAGCTCGGGCCGCTCGCGCAGTGGAAGCGCCTCTCCGGCCGAGGCGACCAGATGCAGGACGTCTTCTTCTTCACCAAGGAGGCGATCGACACGTACTTCAAAGATCGCGTCTTCGCGGTGACAATCATCGGCGCCGCCGTCACCGGCCGAAAATAGAAACGCCCGCCTCGGGGATCCGAAGCGGGCGTTGGCGGAAGCGAATGGAGGGCGCTGGGACTACGCGCTGCCAGCCGCGCCGCCGGCTGCTGCGCCAGCCGTACCGCCTGCTGCACCAGCGGTGCCGCCTGCTGCACCAGCGGTGCCGCCTGCTGCACCAGCGGTGCCGCCTGCCGCGCCGCCTGCTGCACCAGCGGTGCCGCCTGCTGCACCAGCGGTGCCGCCGGCTGCGCCACCAGCCGAACCGGCATGACCACCAGCCGCGCCACCGGTCGCACCAGCCGCGCCGCCTGCTGCGCCACCGGTCGCACCAGCCGCGCCGCCTGCTGCGCCACCGGTCGCACCAGCCGCACCACCGGCTGCGCCGCCAGTCGCACCAACATGACCGCCAGCTGCGCCGCCGGCCGAGCCGCCAGTCGCTGCCTTGCCACCTGCGCCGGCGCTACCGCCCGCACCACCTGCGCCGCTGCTGTCGCTGCCGCAACCGCTGGTGGTCAGCAACGCCAGACCTCCAGAGAGCAGAGCGACCACTAAGAGATTTCGTACCTTCTTGAGCATTTTCGAACGGTCCTTTCTGGGGGACTTTTTTCGATGAAAACTAAATTTTGCCGACCCGACGCCGGTTTGTAGCACAACCGTTTCAATCGGCCAAGTGCTCGTTAGGAAACACGTTCCGGGGGATTCCCGAAACGTGCGTGGCCCGGCCAGAGCTCCCTGGCACGCTCATAGAAGGGCTCTGCGACGTCGCGATCGCCGTAATGACGCGACATGACGTCCCCAGCGGCGACCAAGAAGTCCGCCCGCCGTTGCGGCTCGAAGGTCGTGTCCGCCGCCAGCGCCTCGAGGGCGCTGAAGGCCTCCTCCCACCGACCGTCCACCACCGCCAACGCGCCGAGGATCTCCAGCGCCTGACGGCGCGCGCCGTCAGCGCCGCCGTCCGTCAGCGCGAACGCCTCGCGCGCGCGGCGAAGGATCCGCTCGTGGCGCCGCGCCTCCAGCGTGATCAGCAGCCGCGGCTCGAGGTGCATCCCCGCCCAGCTCTCCGCCACGTCCCGGATGCCGGCCTCCGGTGCGTACGAAGGTCCACGCGTCACGATCTCGCCCAGCTTGGCGACCGCCGAGACCCGCTGCCCCACGTGCAGATCGGCGAGCGCCGACCGCACCAGCAACGCCGCGCGTGGCCCTGGCTCGATGGCGGCGCCGTGACGGTCGAGCAGGGCCTCGGTCGCCTTCCAGGCGTTGTCCCACTGGCCGCGCTGAAAACAGAATCGCCGAGAGCCGCTCCAACGTCGGGCGGTACGCGCCGTCGCGCGAATAGGAACGCGAGTAGAGGGTCAGCGCGCGATCGACCTCGCCGGCCGCTTCGGCCGCGGCGCCGATCGCGAAGTAGCGCTCGGCCGCGTCGGGGATCGCGGCGCTGCGGGCGGCCAGCTGATCGAGCGCCTCCGCGGCGGCCTGCCAGTTCCCGGCGGCGAGGTTGAAGCGGCCCCGCAGATCCAGCACCCGCGGCTCGTCGCGCAGGTGCCGGCCGGCGTCGTCGAGCAGCGCGACCGCGCGGGCGGGCGAACCGAGCCGATCGCCCTGCACCACCGCCAGCTCCAGCAAGAGGGCCCCTTTGCGCGCCGATGACGTCGTCAGCCCCACCTCGCTCTCGAGAAGCTTGGCGACCTCCGACCAGTCCCCCTCCTTCGAAGCGAGCGCGCCGAGCGCCGCGATCGGCTCCGCCAGCGTCGGAATCGAGCGACATCGCGCGCCGGTAGGACTCGCGGGCGGTGCCGTTGTCCCCCGCGCGCGCCGCGGCTCGGCCCCGGCCATAGTAGAGCGACGCCGCGGCCGACGGATCGACCTTGACCGCTCTGCGCCCCAGCTCGTCGACCAGCAGGCGCGCGCGCGGCGGCTCCTCGAAGAACTTCTCGAGCGCGCCCAGCGCCTCCATGTTGTGCGGATCGAAGTCGATCGCCGCCAGCGCGTCGCGCTCGGCGTCGTCACGCCGGCCGCGCTCCGCGAAGGCGCGCGCGCGATCGAGCAGCGCGCGCGATCGCTCGGCCGCCGTCGGCGCCGCCACCGCCCGCGCCGTCTCGACCGCCAGCAACGGCTCGCGCCGCACGAACGCCGCAAGCGCCGGCGGATCCGCCAGCGGCGGCAGCGTCGACTTCGAGGCGGCGCCGAGCTCGACGTAGAGACGAAGCGCCTCGTCAATCTGCCCGAGGCGCGCGCGCCGCAGCTCCGCCAGCCGCCAGAGCAGCGCCGTCCGGCTGGGCGCGCCGCTCTCCGAGGGCTCCGGAGGCAGCGTCGGGGCGCGCGCGGCCAACCAGGCGAGCAGCTCGGCGCAGCGCTCCCAGTCGCCGGTCGCCACCAGAAATCGCTCCGCGGCGGCCGCGGCTTGAGCGTCGGCCGGATCGACCTCCAGCACCGCCAGCCAGGCCTCGGCGGCGCCGGTCCGATCGACGCCGGCGGCGTTCTCGGTCAGGCTGGCCACGTCGCGCAGCAACTGACGCCGGCGCGGCAGGTCGGTGGTGTGATCGAGCGCCGCCGTCGCCAGCGCCAGGGATTCCGCCGCGCGCCCGGTCGCGTCCAGCCGGCGGCGGGCGTCGTCGAGGACGATCGGCGCGCCGGGAAACTCCGCCAGCGCCATCAGACGAACGTCGAGCGCCTTCTCGGCCTCGCCCGCCCCTTCGAGCAGCGTGGCGTGCTCGGCCAGCACCGCCAGCCGCGCTTCCCCTTGCAGCGCGCCGGCGTCCTTCTCCAGCGCCGCCGACAGCTCGCGGCTGCGGCCGAGCGAGCGCAGCAGCCGAACCCGCTCCGCGCGCACGCGCTCGCCGTCATCGAGACGCGAGGACCCCGGCGACGAGCTGCGCCGGGCCGAGCCGGGCTCCATCCAGGCGCCCGAAGTCGCTTCGGCCAGCGCGCTTTCGAGCACCGCCACCGCGCCGAGAGCGTCGCCGCGCGCCTCGAGCGTCTCCGCCAGGCGCCGGCCGAGGCGGCCGCGCCGCGCGGGCGCGAACTCCGCGGCGTGCGCCGCCCGCAAGAGATCGAGCCTGCGGTTTCCGAGAATCGGCCTCGCTGGTCGCCACCCGTGCCGCCAGCGTCTCGGCGAGCGCCAACGCCGCGTCGGCGCCCGGATGCCCGGCGAGCGCCTTTTCGAGGTGCGCGAGCACCGCCGGGACGTCGGCCTTCTTGCTGTCGGTCTTGCTGTCGGTCTTGCCGTCGGTCTTGGGATCGCGCTTGCCATCGCGCGCGAGGCGGCGTTGGGCGGCGAGGTAGTGCGCCTCGGGGGAGGCGGGCTCCGCCGGAACCGCGGCCGACACCACGGGAACCACGCCGGCGTCGGTGCGCCACTCGATCGCCAGGGCGCCGAGTCCGGCTGCCTCGGCCTCTTTCGCCAGCGCCAGCAGCGCGGGGCGTGCCTTCACGCCGTCGAGCGCCTCCAGGTGCGTCCGGCGCAAGCGGAGCGCGTCCTTGACGAATCCCCCTTCGCGCAGGGCCGTGTCGAGCGCGGCGACACGCGCATTGAGCTCCGGTCCCGGACCGGCGGCGCGCAACGCCTCCTCTCCGAGGCGTCGCGACCGGCTGGCCTGCCCTGCCCGTGCGTCGGCCATCGCCCGGTCCCAGATCGACGTCGGTGCGGGGCGCGCGCGCCTGGCGCGGGGGGACGGCCCGTGCGGCTTGGAAGGCGCCGCGCTGATTTTTGTCTCGGGGACCGCCGCGTCGGGGAGGTCGCGCGGCGACAGGCGAGGACCGCGCCGCGCCTTCCCCACCGAGAGCTCCGCCGATACGGCCTCGGCCGCGCGGGCGTCGGGCGGCGCCAACCGGTCGCCGAGCTGTGCCGCCCTGCGGGCCGCCGCGCGCCGGTGGTGCAGCGCCACGCGCTCGTCGCGCGCCAACCCCAGCCAGGTGAGCGCGGCATCGCGCGGGAGGTCGGCGCCGAGCTGCGCCTCGGCCAGCGCGGAGATCAGGACCGGCGAGGGCGTCCGAACGTCGGTCTTCCCGTCGGTCTTGCCCACGCCTTGCGCCAGGCTTGCCAGCCAGGCCAGTCGATCGGCCGCCGGAAGCGAACGCGCGAAGCTGAGCGCCGCGGCGGTGAGCGCCCCGCTCGGGCCTCCTTCGCGCAGGGCGTGAGCGAGCTCGGCGCGTGCCGCTGCCGCGTCCCGCGCTCGCAAGAGCTCGGCCAGATCGACACGCAGGCGGGCCCGCGTCCGCGGGTCGGTGGCCGCCGCGATGGAGTGCCTCAGCGTTTCCTCGCCCGCCCGCACAGGACGAGCGTATCACGGAGGTGCCGACCACCGCCGTCTGTTAGAGTGCGTCGCTCATGACGAAGGAACAGACGTCGAAGACGTCGCAATCAGCGTCGCAAACGTCGGACGCCGCGCCGAGGTCGAACGAGGCGTTTGCGATCATCTTGGGCGGCGGATCGGGAACGCGGCTCTGGCCCTCGAGCCGGCGCGCGCGCCCCAAGCAGCTGTTGGCGCTGGGCGGCCCCGAGTCGCTGCTCGGCGCTGCCGTTCGGCGCGCGCAGGCGCTGGTCGGGCTCGAGCGGACATTGATCGTCACCGCGGCCGACCAAGAGGCGGCGGTGCGCACGGCGGTCCCGGAGCTGCCAGCCGAAAACATCATCGCCGAGCCGGTCGCGCGCAACACGGCGCCGGCCGTCGGCCTCGGCGCCGTGGAAGCTGCCCGGCGCGCGGGGCCGCAAGCGGTGATCGCCGTCTTCCCGGCCGATCCGTTCATCGGTGACGAGCCCGCCTTCGATCGGCTGGTGCGCGTCGCGCTCACGGAGGCGCGCGAGACGATCACCACCATCGGGGTTCGCCCCACACACGCCGAGACCGGCTTCGGCTACATCCGCACGGGCGCCAGGCTGGAGCGCGCCGGCGCCGATCCCGTCCATGACGTCGCCGGCTTCGTGGAGAAGCCGGATCTGCCGACGGCGGAGCGCTACCTCGCCTCGGGCGAGCACCTCTGGAACTCGGGGATGTTCTTCCTGACGGCGGGGCGCATGTTCGAGGAGACGCGCCGGCACCTGCCCGGTCTGGCGGCCCTGCTCGACGCGGCCGTCGCGGCCAAGGATTCGAAGGCGGCCGGCGCGACGATCGCCGCCGGCTACAGCGGCGTGCCGTCGATCTCCATCGACAATGGCATCATGGAGAAGGCGACCGGCCTGCGCGTGGTGCCGGGGGCCTTCGGATGGAACGACGTGGGGAGCTGGGCCGCCCTCCCCGCGCTGCGCCCGGTCGATGAGCGCGGCAACGTCGTGCTCGGCGGCGCGACGCTGATTGACGGCGACGGCAACATCATCGTCGCCGAGGAGGGCGCCCCCTTCGTCGGCGTCGTCGGCGTGCGCGACCTGGTGGTGATCGCCACCCGCGATGCGCTGCTGGTGGTTCCCAAGGACAAGGCCCAGGACGTACGAAAGATCGTGGAGGCGGCCAAGCAGGCCGGCCGCCATGATCTGTTATAGGAACGTCCGATGAACCCCAGAGTCTTTCGCGAATACGACATCCGTGGTGTCGCCGAGAGCGACTTTCCCGACGACTTCGTGGCCGACCTCGGCCGCGCCACCGGCGCCTACTTCGCCGAGGCGGGCGCCCGCCGCGTGACGCTGGGGCGCGACTGCCGGATCTCGTCGCCGCGCATCCACGCCGCCTTCAAGCGCGAGCTGCTGGCCGCCGGGATCGACGTCGTCGACGTCGGCGTGGTCCACTCGCCCGGCCTCTACTTCTCGGTCTTTCACCTGGGCGCCGACGGCGGCGTGATGATCACCGCCAGCCACAACCCCTCCGAGGACAACGGCTTCAAGATCGTCTGTGGCAAGAGCACCATCTACGGCGCCGAGATCCAGAAGCTGCGCGAGAAGATCGAGAAGCGCGCCTTTCGAACCAACGTCGCCCCGGGCCGCGCGACCGAGCACGACATCATCAGCGACTACGTGGCGTACATCGCCGACAACATCAAGCTGGGGCCGCGCCGGATCAAGGTGGTGGTCGACGGCGGCAACGGCACCGGCGGCCCGGCCCTGCTCCCCATCCTCGAGAAGCTGGGCGTCGAGACCGGCGAGCTCTACTGCGATCCCGACGGACGATTCCCCAACCACCACCCCGATCCGACCGTCCCCGAGAACCTGGCCGATCTCATCGCGCGGGTGAAGGCGACGGGAGCGGAGGTGGGGCTCGCGCTCGACGGCGACGCCGATCGGATCGGTGCCGTCGACGGCCAGGGGCGAATCCTCTGGGGCGATCAGCTGGTCATGCTGTTCGGGCGCGAGATCCTGACCAGGCAGCCGGGCGCCACCTTCGTCAGCGAGGTGAAGTGCAGCCAGGCGCTGTTCGACGAGCTCGGGCGCCTGGGCGGCAAGGCCATCATGTGGAAGGTCGGCCACTCGCTCATCAAGGCGAAGATGAAAGAGGAGAAGGCCGCGCTGGCGGGCGAGATGTCGGGGCACATGTTCTTCGCCGATCGCTGGTTCGGGTTCGATGACGCGGTCTACGCCGCCATGCGGCTCATCGAGCTGCTCAGTCATTCCAAGCAGACGCTGGCGGAGCTCTACGACACGCTCCCTGTTTTTCACAACACGCCCGAGATCCGCATGCCCTGCCCCGACGACGTGAAGTTCGAGGTCGTGCGGCGCGCCGTGGCCTGGTTCCGCGAGCGCTATGCGATCGTCGATGTAGACGGCGTGCGCGTCATGTTCCAGGAACCTGTAAGCGGGCGGGAAAAGATCAGCCCGCCGGCAAGGACGCCGGAAAGAACATCGGAAAGAACATCGGAAAGAACATCGGATGGGGCCTGGTGCGCGCCTCGAACACCGGCCCGGTGCTGGTCATGCGCTTCGAGGCCGACAGCCCCCAGCGCCTCGCCGAGATCAAGGCGCTCATGGAAGGGCGCCTGCGCCAGATCATCGCCGACGTCACCGCCGCCACCGCAAGCTGAGCCGCAGACGTCAGGGGCAGCAGGCCCCTTTACCGACGACGGTCCGGCTTTAGCTTACCCAGGTGGTGGCTATCACGTGAGTCGTCGGGTGGCAGTGTTGGTGGGCCTCCTCGCGGTGGTCGGCGTGGGTGGCGGGTGGGTGGCCTTCGGCGCCCGCTTCGGCGCGCACAAATCCGCTTTCCACCTGGAGAAGTCGCGCGTCGAGCGGGGCGACGTCGTCGGGCGCGTCACCGCGACGGGCGCGCTGTCGGCGCTGGTCACCGTGCAGGTGGGCAGCCAGGTCTCCGGGCGCATCTCGAACCTCTATGCCGACTTCGGCCAGCGGGTGACGAAGGGGCAGGTGGTCGCCCGGCTCGACCCCCAGCTCTTTCAAGCAGCCCTGGAGCAGGCGCGCGCCAACCGCGACGCGGCGGCCGGGACGCTGCGCGAATCGATCACCAAGGCCGACAACGCCAAGAAGCAGCTGGCGCGCGCGCAGGAGCTGAAGTCCAAGAACCTGATCGCGGCCGCCGACTTACGACTCCGCCGACTTGCAGTCCGCTTCGACGGCGGCGGCGGTCGACACGGCGCGCGGCGATCTCGAGCAGGCGCGCGCCAACCTCCACCAGGCGACCGTGAACCTCGGCTACGCGACGGTGATCTCGCCGATCAACGGCGTGGTCATCTCGCGCAACGTCGACGTCGGGCAGACGGTCGCGGCGTCGTTGCAGGCGCCGACGCTCTACACGATCGCCGAGGATCTCGGGAAGATGCAGGTGCACGCGGCGGTCAGCGAGGCTGACGTCGGGCGCCTGGCACCCGGGATGCCGGCCACCTTCGTGGTCGACGCCTACCCCGACGAGCGATTCAAAGGTGTCATCCGGCAGATCCGCGACGCGCCGCAGACACTGCAGAACGTGGTGACCTACGACGCGGTCATCGACGTCGACAACCCCGACCACCGGTTGAAGCCGGGGATGACCGCCAACGTCACCTTCGTCTACGCCGCGCACAAGGGGGTGCTGCGCATTCCGAGCGCCGCGCTCCGATTCCTGCCGCCGCCCGAGCTCCTGGCCGAGTCGGGCCTGGCCGTGCCGCAAAAGAAGCACAAGAAGGACAAACCCAAGGATCACCCGCTGGCCGCCGCGGGCGCGCGACCGGGCAGCGGCAAGGCGCCGGTGGGCGACGACGCGGCGGACGGCCCCGGTCCGCGCCGCACGGTCTGGGCGGTGCGCAACGAGCGGCTGGTGGCCGTGCCGATCGAGGTGGGCGTGGCCGACGGGAGCAACGTCGAGGTGAAAGGCGGCGAGCTCGCCGAAGGGGACGTCGTCGTCACCGACGCGCTCGACAAGAACGAGCGCGCCGAGGCCAAGGCCAAGACCAAGGGCGGGCTTTTCTGATGGACGACGCGGCCCCGTGGGACGCGGGGGCCGTCCGCAGCGGAGCCCCTGGCCCGGCAGTGCAATCCGAGGTGGACGACCCTACCGGACGAAGCCCCATTTTCTCTGCCAGCGCCAGGCCGGCGCTTGTGGCGATCACCGGCGTGACCAAGACCTACCGGATGGGGGACTTCGACGTCCACGCGCTGCGCGGCGTGAGCCTGCAGATCGGCGAGGGTGAGTTCGTCGCCATCATGGGGGCGTCGGGCTCGGGCAAGTCGACGCTGATGAACATCCTCGGCTGCCTCGACCGCCCCTCGACGGGCGAGTATTTCCTCGACGGCGGCGGAGGTGTCGCGCCTCGACGCCGACGCGCTCGCCGAGATGCGCAGCCAGACGCTCGGCTTCGTCTTCCAGAGCTTCAACCTGCTGGCGCGCACCACGGCGCTCGAGAACGTCGAGCTGCCGCTGGTCTACACCGGGCTGCGCCCGGCGCTGCGGCGCGCCCGCGCCAAGGAGGCGCTGGAGCGGGTCGGCCTCGGCGAGCGGCTCCACCACCACCCGAGCCAGCTGTCGGGCGGTCAGCAGCAGCGCGTGGCGATCGCGCGCGCGCTGGTCAACCGGCCGCGCCTCATCCTGGCCGACGAGCCGACCGGCAACCTCGACTCGCAGGCCAGCCTCGAGATGATGGCGCTGCTCCAGCAGCTCGGCGACGAGGGGATGACCATCGTCCTCGTCACCCACGAGCCCGACATCGCCGCCTACGCGCGCCGGGTCATCGTCGTGCGCGACGGGCTCATCGAGCGCGACAGCCTCATGAAAACCCCCGACGGACCGAGGCGCCCCAGGCGGCCCGCGCCGCGCCTGGCCCCCGGGCGGTGTCGCCGTGACCGTCAGCCGGATGCGCGCGGGGGACGTCGTCCGCGTCGCGGCGCGCGCGCTCCTGCGCAACAAGCTGCGCTCGTTCCTGACCGCGCTCGGGATCATCATCGGCGTCGCCGCCGTCATCGCCATGGTGGCGATCGGCGAGGGGGCGCGGGCGCGCGTCGAGCAGGCGTTCGCCTCGATGGGGACCAACGTCCTCATCGTCTCCTCGGGCGCCAAGACCGCCGGCGGCGCCAAGGCCGGCGCCGGCACGCTCCCGACGCTGACCTGGGACGATCTGCGCGCCATCAAGACCGAGGTCGCCGACGTGAAGTTCGTCGCGCCGCGGGTCCACACCACCGGGCAGGTCGTCAGCGAGGATCGCAACTGGCTGACCGTCATCGACGGGACGACGCCTGAGTTCTTCGAGATCCGCAACTGGCCGATGCGGCTCGGGCCGGGGCTGACGCCCGAAGAGGCCGACTCGGGCGCCAAGGTGGTGGTCCTCGGTCAGACCGTCGCCGAGCGCCTGTTCGGCGCCAACTCCGATCCGACCGGGCAGATCGTGCGCATCCAGAACGTCCCCTTCCAGGTGGCCGGCGTCGCCGAGCGCAAGGGGCAGTCGGCCGGCGGCGGCGACTACGACGACGTGGTCTTCGTCCCCGTCACCACCTTCCTGGCCAAGATCCAGGGCGGGCTGCAGAAGTTCATCCCCGGCACGATCATGATCGAGGTCGACTCGGACGATGAGACGACCGCCATCGCCGACAAGGTGGCGGCGCTGCTGCGCGATCGCCACGGGATCGCCATCGGCGGCGAGGACGACTTCTCGATCAAGAACCTGACCGAGACCGCGTCGCGCAAGGAGGAGAGCACGCAGGCGCTCACCATGCTGCTGGCCAGCATCGCGGCCGTGTCGCTGCTGGTGGGCGGCATCGGGATCATGAACATCATGCTCGTCAGCGTCACCGAGCGGACGCGCGAGATCGGCGTGCGGGTGGCGGTGGGCGCCAAGCGGCGCCACATCCTCTTGCAGTTCCTGGCCGAGGCGCTGGCGCTGTCGCTGGCGGGGGGGCTTCTCGGCGTCGCGCTCGGACTCCTGGCCGCCGAGCGGCTGGCGGTTCGGTTCGGCTGGCCGATGTTGATCCGCCCCGAGGTGATCGCGCTGGCGGTCGGCTTCTCGGCCGCGGTCGGCATCGGCTTCGGCCTCTACCCGGCGCGCAAGGCCTCGCGCCTCGATCCGATCATGGCGCTGCGGTACGAGTGATGCTCCAGGCTGCCACCCTGCTGCTGGCGCTCACCGCCCGCACCGTCACGCTCGACGAGGCCGAGCGCGCCGCCGCGGCCCAGCGCCCCGATATCCGGCAGGCCGACGCCAACGTGGCGGCCGGCCTGGCGCGCAACGAGGAGGCGCGGGCGCCGCTCCTGCCGCAGGTGAAGATCGAGGGGCTCTACGAGCGGACGACCGGCAACCGCCCGCAGAAGCCGGGGCACACCAACAACTACGGCAACACCTTCGACTCGTTCAACTGGTACGACGGTCAGGCCTCCATCAATCAACTGCTGTGGGACTTCGGCCAGGCGCCCAACCGCTGGCGGGCGGCCAAGGCCCGGGCGGTCGCGCTCGGTGACACCGCGCGGGCGACGCGGCTGCAGGCGATCGCCGACGTCCGGACAGCCTACTTCCGCGCCGACGCGCAGAAGGCGCTGGTGGCGGTGGCCCGCCAGACGCTCGGCAACCGACAGCGCCACCTCGAGCAGATCCGCGGCTTCGTCCACGCCGGGACGCGACCGGACATCGATCTGGCGCAGGCGATCGCCGACGAAGCGAACGCGCGCGTCCAGGTGATCCGCTCGGAGAACAACTACGCGGTCGCGCGCGCCGAGCTCAACCAGGCGATGGGGACCACCGGCGACACCGACTACGACGTCGCCGACGCGACCTTGCCGCCGCAGCCGGGCGAGACGAGCGGCGTCGGCGCGCTCATCGAAGAGGCGATCCGGGCCCGCCCCGACCTGGCCGCGATGGTGGCGCAGATCCATGCCCAGGAGCTGACCGTGAAGGCCACGCGTGACAGCTACTGGCCGACCCTCAGCGCGGTGGCCGGCGCCGAGACGGCGGGGCAGTCATTCGAAAAGTCGCACATCCTCGACAACTTCGGGCAGGTGCAGCCGTACGGCGGGATGGCCTGGAACATCTTCGGCGGCGTGCAGCTCACCTGGGAGGTGTTTCAGGGCCTCCTCACCCACGGGCTCGTGCACGAGGCCAACGCCACGCTCGACGGCCTGCACGCGCAGCACGACGCGCTCGTCCAACAGGTCTGGGTGGCGGTCGAGCAGGCGGTGCTCGGGGTGCGCGCCTCGCTGGAGGCGCTGGTCGCGTCGGGCGAGGCATTGAAGGGGGCCCAGGCCCGCCTGCGGATGGCCGATGGGCGCTACGCGGCCGGCGTCGGGAGCATCATCGAGCTCAGCGACGCGGAGCTCGCCGCGGAGCTGGCCGGCGCGCAGGAGGTCGGCGCCGAGTACGACCTCGCCACCGCGCGCGCCGCCCTCTGCCTGGCGCTCGGACGAAGCTAGATCGCGTGAGCGAGAGACGGCTTGGCCGGCTTGAGCTCGTCGCGGGGCGCGGGACTCTCTCAGCGTCCCGATCTTGATGTCACGAGCTTCCGGGAGCCAGGATCGCTTCGATGCGCTCGAGGAGAGTGAGCGGCGTGAACGGTTTTTCGAGGAGGCGGGGGCCTGGCTCGACGCCGCGTTCCGCGAGCGCCTCTCGCCCGAAGCCACTGATGAACAGCACCTTCACCGCGGGCCAGTGCTGCTTGAGACGCTCGGCGACCTCGGGCCCGCTCGCCCCCGGCAACCCGACGTCCAGCAGCAGGAGGTCGACCGCCTCGCCGTGCGCGAGGGCCTGCTTCTCGGCCTCGGTGCTGTTGGCCGCCTCCAGTGTGGTGTAGCCGTTCCTGCGCAGCACGCGCACGATCATCGGCCGCAACAGGTCGTCGTCCTCGACGACGAGAACGCTCGCCGAGCGCTTCGGCTGTTGCAGCGCCCACGAGTCCGACTGTTCGAACTCGAGATTGACCTCGACCGGCGCCGGCAATGCCCCGAGCGGTTTCGGCGTCGCGCTGTCGCGCGGACGCAACGCCGAGAGCCGGTGCGAGATCGTGACGCCGCGATCCACCGCCTTCAGGATCTGCTCGATGTCGTCGCGCGCCAGATCGCCCGGGCGGAGCTCCTCGGCGACGACCGTGGCGAAGCCGCGGATGGCCGAGAAGACGTTGCGGAGATCGTGAACGATCGATCCGATCTCGTCGCCGACATCGCCAACGTTGCCTTTGTTGCCGGCGCTGTCGGAGCGCCCGGTTTTCTTTCTTTGCGCCAAGGGAGGATAGCCTTTCGCTAATGCCGTCTCCCCCCAGACGGACGAGCGTGATTGTCCAGCGCCCGCGCGCTTTTTGTCAATTCTCTGTTTGCGACCCCGGCGTCGGCCGCGCCTCCAGGGTCCGCCAGCGGTCGGGTCAGCCGTGCGGCGGGCGCTTGGGGCCGTGCTTGGCGATCTCCGCCTCCAGCGCGGCGAGCTCCTCGCGCAGGCGAGGGGTCGGCTCGGCGTAGACGTCCTCGACCAGGCTGGCGAGCGGCGGCTTGCCCGGGCGCCCCTCGGCGTGGGCGAGCGCGGCCCGGATCTCGGCGTTGATCTCGTCCCGCGCCTTGGCCTCGAACGCGGCGTCCAGCTCCCCGCGCGCCGTCGCATAGCTGCGTATCCGATCAATGGGATCGCGCCGCTCCCAGGCCCTGACCTCCGCGGGATCGCGGTAGACGTCGGGATTGTCGGAGGTGCTGTGCGCGCCCCTGCGGTAGGTCCGGGCCTCGATCAGCGTCGGCCCCTCGCCCCGCCGGGCGCGCGCCGCCGCCTCGGCCACCACGTGGATCACCGCCAGCAGATCGTTGCCGTCGACCAGAACACCCCGCATGCCATAGGCGATGGCCTTTTGGGCGAACGAAGGGGTCGCGCTCTGCGTCGAGGCCGGCACCGAGATGGCCCAGCCGTTGTTGCGGCAAAACAGGATGGCCGGCACCTTGTAGAGCGCGGCGAAGGTGGCGCTCACGTGGAAGGTCGGCGTCGAGGTGGCGCCGTCGCCGAAGAAGGCGAGCGCGACGTCCTCGGTCTTCTGCAGCTTGGCAGCCCAGGCGGTCCCCACCGCGTGCGGGATGTGCGAGCCGACCGGCGAGCTGACCGAGACGAAGTTCAGCCGCCGCACCGAGTGGTGCACCGGCATCTGACGCCCCTTCACCGGATCGTCGGCGTTGCCGTAGAGCTGGCACATGAAGGTGTTGAGCGGATAGCCGCGGTAGAGCGCCGCTCCAATTTCCCGGTAAGCGGGGTAGAGCCAGTCGCCCATCCGCAGGGCGTGGGCCGCCCCGATGTGCGTCGCTTCCTCTCCCAGCGAGGTCAGGTAAAACCCCATTCTCCCCTGCCGCTGCAGGAGCAGCATCCGCTCGTCGAGCAGGCGAACCAGCAGCATCGTCCTGAAAAGACGGCGCAGGTCGTCGCCCGTCAGCGCCGGCTCGCGCTCCGGGTGGACGAGCTTTCCGTCGTCGTCGATGACGCGGATGACTTCCAGCTTCACGGTGTGCCGCTGGCCCGTATAATCGCCCGACCTTCGACCTGTCAAGGAGCCCCGCCCCCGTGCCCATCCATATCCGCGACGTGCTGAGCTTCTCTGGACGAGACTACCTGGTCGAAGGGACGATCGGATACCTCTTGACGGGCAAGAGGTCGGTGATGGCGCGCGCCGTCGACGGCGCCACGACGGTCTGGGTCGAGTTTCCCAACGACGAGGTCGGCCCACCTGCCGAGCGCTTGCTGGTGTTGCACGAGGTCCACGATCTCGACCTGGCGATGCCGCCGCCCGAGAGCATCGACTACCACCAGCTCAGCTATTTGCAGCGGCTGGCGGCGCGGGCGGTGGTCGAGATCGACGGGCTCGTCCCCGATCACAGCGCGGGCGCGCTGCAGGTCTGGCGTTACCGCGCCGCGGGCGATCGCTACCTGCAGATCGAAGAGGGCAACGGCCGTCTGTTCATGATGGCGGGTGAATCGACCCCTCGTGGCATGATCACCCACCTGCCAAGACTGCGATGAGCGGCAACAGCTTCGGAACGATGTTTCGCGTGACGACCTTCGGGGAGTCGCATGGCCCCGCCGTCGGCGTGGTGATCGACGGCTGCCCACCCCGACTGCCGATCACCGTCGAAGAGATCCAGGTCGAGCTCGACCGCCGCCGCCCCGGGCAGAGCGCCATCACCACGCAGCGGCGGGAATCCGACACGGTCGAGATCCTCTCGGGCGTGCGCGAGGGGGTCACGCTGGGGACGCCGATTTCGCTGCTGGTCCGCAACTCCGACCAGCGCTCCGGGGACTATGACGAGATGCGGACCAAATTCCGCCCCTCGCACGCCGACTACACCTATCAGGCCAAGTTCGGCGTCCGCGCCTGGGAGGGGGGCGGCCGCGCCAGCGCGCGCGAGACGATCGGGCGGGTGGCGGCCGGCGTGCTGGCCCGAAAGGCGCTCGCCGCCGCCGGCGCCATCGACATCGTCGCCTGGGTGCAGCGCGTGCAGGATCTGGAGGTCGACGTCGACACGACCAAGGTCACGCGGGAGGCGGTCGAGTCGAACATCGTCCGCTGCCCCGACGGGCCGACGGCGGCCAAGATGATCGCGCTGATAGATGAGGCGCGCAAAGCGGGCGACTCGCTGGGGGGAGTCGTCGAGGCGGTCGCGCGCGGTGTTCCGCCTGGGCTCGGCGAGCCGGTGTTCGACAAGCTCGACGCCGATCTGGCCAAGGCGATGTTGTCGCTCCCGGCCGCCAAGGGGTTCGAGATCGGCAGCGGGTTCGCCGGCACCTACCTCACCGGCAGTCAGCACAACGATCCGTTCTACGACGGCGCCGGCAAGGTGCGGACGCGAACGAATCGCTCGGGGGGCGTCCAGGGCGGCATCTCGAACGGCGAGGAGATCGTCGTCCGCGTGGCGTTCAAGCCGACGGCCACCATCCTGCGTGAGCAGGAGACCGTCGACGAGAGCGGCCGCGACACGACGATCAAAGCCCGGGGCAGGCACGACCCCTGTGTGCTGCCGCGGGCGGTCCCGATCGTCGAGGCGATGCTCGCCCTGGTCCTGGCCGATCATTTTCTGCGTCAGCGAGGCCAGTGCGGATAGCGCGCGCGCTGGCGCTCACCGCGCTGGCGCTCACCGCGCTGGCGGTGACCGGATGCCGTGGGGGGGCGGCCGAGCTCCTCGGGCGCTTCGACGCGTCGATGCCGATGGCAATGCCAGCCTCGGGACCGGCGCCGCAGGAGCCGCACGAGGTTCACTTCACCTACACGGCGCCGGACGCCGTCACCTTCGACTGGCGCGGCGACGGTACGACGGTCCGCTACTGGGCCAAGGGTTTGCCGCCACGGACGGTGAACGCGCACCCGGCCAGCCCGACCCCGACCTCCATGCCCGGCCCGTTCCAGGAGGCGATCGCCGATCAGCTGGTCCCGGGCCTGGAATACGAGTTCGAGGTCGGCCACCCGGTGAAGCCACAGGGGCACGCGTTCCACGCCCCGCCGGCGCCGGGCGCCTCGAATTTCAGCTTCGCCGCGGTGGGCGACATGGGCGACACGGCCGGCCAGCCGGCAGCGGCAGGCGTGCATCGCGACATGAGCCTCACCGGACCGTGGTTCGTGCTGGCGCTCGGCGATCTCTCCTACGCGGACCTCAAGGATCAGGGGGCCGTCGATCGTCACTTCGATGACGTCATGGTCTGGTCGCAGCGGGCCGCCTACATGCCGGCCTGGGGCAACCACGAGTGGGGCGATCCTCAGCGCGACGACCTGCGCAACTACAAGGGGCGGTTCGCGCTTCCAAACGCCGCGGCCTCCCCCGGCGCCCCGGCCCTCGGCTGCTGCGGCGAGGACTGGTACTGGTTCGACTTCGGCTCGGTCCGCTTCATCATCTACCCCGAGCCCTACACGCACGACACCTGGGTCGACTGGGCCAAGCGGGCCGAGCCGCTCTTTGTCGAGGCGGAGGCGAGCCCGCTCATCAAGTTCGTGATCACCGCCGGACACCGCCCCGCCTACTCCTCGGGCCACCACGGCAGCGATCTGCAGCTGCGGGCGATCCTCGACGGCTTCGGCAAACGGTTTCCTAAGTACGTGCTGAACCTGAACGGGCACAGCCACGTTTACGAGCGAACGAAGCCGCAGGCGCACGTCGTGCACATCACCGCGGGTATGGGGGGCGGCGCGCTCGAGCACGCGGCCGGCCCCTGCCTGTGGGACGTCTGCAAGCCGCCCTCGTTCACCGCGGTTCGCGCGATCCACTACGGCTTCGTCAAGGTTTCGGTGCGCCCGAAGGAGCTGCGAATCGAGGCGATCTGCGGCCCCAGGTCGATGGGCAACGAAAACATCGCCTGCGGCGACGGCGAAGTCTTCGATGAGGTCGTCATCCCGGCCGGCGGCGCCGTCGAAGCCGACCTGCAACACCACCAGGCAGACCAGCTCTTTCATTGATCGACGAACGTCGTGCGCCCGGGTGCTCTCACCGGTCGTGTCGCGGTGTTACGCTTCCAGGGACCGGATGCCGGAGGCTGCCCCCATCCCCTTCTTCACGCTGCCGAACCTGCTGAGCCTGGCGCGCTTGCCGCTCGGCTGGCTGTTCTGGCTCGCGCTCGGACCGACGCCGGCGCGCGCGGCCGCGGCGCTTGGCGTGATGGGCGCGGCGGCGGCGACCGACGTGCTCGACGGGACGCTGGCGCGCCGCCGCGGCACGGCCCTGGCGGGGGCCGGTTCCTGGCTCGAT
The DNA here is from genome assembly GCA_963819375.1 of uncultured Pseudomonadota bacterium. Lineage (GTDB taxonomy): Bacteria > Myxococcota_A > Polyangia > Fen-1088 > Fen-1088 > JADGRB01. The sequence continues at coordinate 249,095 of CAWFVU010000009.1, forward strand.
CCGATCTGCGACAAGCTGTTCGTGAGCGCGGTGCTGGCGGCGCTGCACTTCGAGCGCGGCGTGCCGCTCGGGATGCTGGCGCTGATCGTCGCGCGCGAGCTCATCCAGCTCCCGATGTCGATCGTCTATCGGGCCGTTCCCACCTTGCGACGCTGGCTGCGCTACGACTTCCGCGCCAGCGTGCTCGGCAAGGCGGCCACCATCGCGCAGTTCCTGGCGATCGGTGCGCTGGTGGTCGGGCTCCCCCCGACCCTCCCCATCAGCCTGGCCTTCGCGCTGGGGATCGTGGCGCTCGTCGACTACGTGAGGCGCGCCATCGCCATCGGCCGCGCGCGCCGCACCGCGACCCCATGAGCGAGACTGACGATAGTCCTGGGGCGCGTCGCTTCTCTCATCGGTTCTTGCCCGCGCCGGGGAGCAGCCGTTACCACCTATTGCTCGGCGTCGTGGCCCTCTTCGTGCTCGGGCCGCTCGGTGGGATCACCAGCGCCTACATGACCTTCAGCCTCGGTTTCTCCGTGGGCGGTCAGGTGCTGGCCGGCATTCTCGGCAGCAGCGTCACCTACGGCTACGGGGCCGACGGTAAGCACGGCGCCAACTACATCCAGACCATGGCCGCTTCCGTCGCGTCGATGGCGGGGATGGGTGTGCTCATCCAGGCGATGGTCTGGCTAGGGATGCCGCTGCCGGCGCCCTGGAAGCTGGGTCTCTACTTTGGCTGCATCGGCATGTTCGGGATCGGCGTCGGCATGCTTTACACGCCCATCCTGGTCGACCGGCTGCAGCTCGAATTCCCCTCGGGACACGCCGTCGCCAACATCTTGCGCGCGTTGACCGACAAGCGCCTCCTGCGGCGATCGATCGCCAAGCTGGGGGGCGGCACCGGCGCCGGCATCGCGGTCGGCCTCGGGCTCCCGGGCCTGACCCGCTCGGTCGTATCCCGTCTGGTGGCTCGAAAGTGGTTGGTCAGCGCGCGGATGGCGGGAGCGACCCTCGGGAGCCTGTCGGCTTCGACGCTCGGGGCCGGCATGATCGTCGGCTCTCGCATCGGCGTGCCGGCGCTGGTGATGGGCGCCGTGGGCGAGTGGCTGCTCCCGCGGTTGCGGGCGAGCGGCGTGCTCGGGCCGCACGACCCGTTCCGCAAGATAGGGTTCCTGGTGGCGCTGGCGATGATCATGGGCGCCGCCGTCGTCGATTTGACGATCATCGGGGGCGAAGCGGTGCGCCGCCTGCGGGCCCCGAGGGCCCGTCGTTCAGAGCGGACGGCGGCGCCTGCCGGAGGGCTCGGCGGAGCGCGGCTCGGCGCCTGGGTCATCGGGTGGGGCGTCGCGCTCGTGCTGGTGGCGACGCTGCTGCTGGGTCAACCCCTCGGCTACGTGCTGTTCGCCCTGGCCCTCGCGTTCGTGTTCGTCTTCATCAACGGGATCTCGACCGGCATCTCGGACTCGAATCCGATCTCCAGCGCCTTCGTCGTCTCGGTGCTCCTGATGTCGGCGCTCGGCCTGCGTTCGCCCGTGGTCGCCATGATGGCCGCCAGCGTCCTGCTGGTCGCCTGCACCGTAGGCGTCGACATGCAGCAGGATCGCTCGACCGGCTTCAGGCTGGGATCCAACCGCGCGATGCAGTTTCGTTACCAGGCGGTCGGAATCGTGGGGGGAGCGGCGCTGTGCGTGGTGCTGGCGCAGCTCTTCATGAGCGCCTACCCCGTCCTGCGCGTCGACACCTTCGCTCACCCGGAGGCTGCCGTCGGCGTCTGGCAGTCGGCAATGACGTTCAAGTTCGTGGGCGCCATTCGCGGTCTCGGGCACCTGGCGCATCACCAGGTCACGGCACTCTGGATCGGCTTCGGCATCGGCCTCGGCACCGAGATCGGGCGAAAGCTGTTGGGGCGCCTTCCGGCCTATCGGACCTTCATCGCCTCGGGAAGGTTCGGATTCGCCGTTGGGTGGACCGTCGACGCGCTGCTGCTCTCGAGCCCATATGCCTCATCCTTCGGTGGCTTCGTCGAGCTGCCGACGGCGGCCTGGTTCGCGGCCGGAAGCCTGCTGACGTCGGTGCTGTCACCGCGCCGCCGGCAGACCGTGGCACCGGAGGAGAGTGGCGACGCGCTCCCCGAGGACATGAGCACCGCCTCGCTCATCGGCGGCGGCCTCATCGCCGGCGAGTCGCTCTACACCCTCGGCGCCGGCATCGCCGCGCTGCTTGCGTTGCTCTGATAGGCTCACGCCCTCGATCGATGGCGAACATTCTCCGTTCCTGCACGCCTTCACGCTGGTTCGCGGCGAGCGCGGCCGATCTGCGGGCGCTGCTGTCGGATCACCTCCACTGCGAGCGAAAGGCGGCGGAGAACGCGCTGTCGCTGGTGCGGCGCTACCCGCACCGGGGCAGCTCGGTGGCGCAGCTGTCGCGGCTGGCGCACGAGGAGACCAGCCACGTCGTTCAGGTGGCGGCTCTGCTGGGGCGTCGCGGGTGGACGCCGCGCGCCGATTTTCCTAACCAGTACGCGCGCGGATTGATGGAAGAGGTGCGCGGGCGCGAGCCGGAGCGCCTCCTCGACGCGCTGCTGGTCGCGGCGTTCATCGAGGCGCGGTCGCACGAGCGGCTGGAACTATTGGCGCGGGGATTCGCCGCCACCGGCGAGTCGGAGCTGGCCGATTTCTATGCGGCGCTCGGCGACGCCGAAGAGCGCCACGCCGAGATCTTCCTCGAGCTGGCGCGGCCGCTCGTCACCGCCGAGTCGTTCGAGGAGCGGCTGGAGGTGCTCGGGCAGCGCGAGGCGGAGATCCTGGGCGCGCTGCCGTACACCTGCCGCGTTCACTGAAACGCGCGGGGCCCTCTCCCTAGCCCTCTCCCACAGGGAGAGGGGATCGGATGGGGCGCGGAGCTGGGCCGGACGCCACCGTGCCGCCGATCAGCGTGGAGACGAGCCTCAGGTCTTCGGACCAGAGCGCGAGGTCGGCGCGGCGGCCGACAGCCAGCCGACCGCGATCGGCGAAGCCGAGGAGCGCGGCGGGGACGGCGGTCGCCATCGTCAGCGCCTCTTCGGGGCGCGCACCGCCGAGCGCGACCATCCCCCGCACCGCGCCATCCATGGTCAGCGTCGAGCCGGCCAGGGTTCCATCGGCCCGCCGGCGCGCTCTCGCCGTCGGAGACGATCGGTGCGCCGCCGAGGCTGTAGGTCCCGACTGGCGCGCCGGCCGCCGCGACCGCGTCGGTGACCAGCACGATCCGCTCGGCGCCTTTGGCGCGCAGCGCCAGGTTCAACGCCGCCGGGTGGGCGTGCACCCCGTCGGCGATCAATCCGACGGTCAGCCGCTCGTCGATCAGCGCCGCGCCGACCGCGCCGGGCGCGCGGTGGTGAAACGGCGACATGGCGTTGAACAGGTGCGTGGCCAGCGTCGCGCCCGCGTCGGTCCCATCGAGCATCTCGTCGTAGGTGGCGTCGGTGTGACCGAGGCTGACCACCACGCCGGCCTCGACGAGGCGCCGAAGCCGCGCGAGCGCGCCGGGGCGCTCCGGCGCCAGCGTCATGAGGCGCAGGGCGCGCAGGGCCAGTCAGCTCGTCGAGCACCTCGTCGAGCGTCTCGTCGCCTGCCGCGATCGCCGCGCGATCGTGCGCGCCTGCGCGGGCCGGCGACAGCAGCGGCCCCTCGAGGTGAAGCCCCGCTGCCTGGGCCCCCAGGGCGCTCGCTTCCCCGAATTCGATCGCCGCGAGCGCAGCCGCCACGGCCCGGTAGTCCGCCGCGCGCGCGCTGACCACTGTCGGCAGGAAGGTCGTCACCCCCGTCGACGGCAGGCGAGCCGCGAGCGCGCGCAGCGCCTCGGCGTCGCCCCCGACCTCGAACCCGAACCCGCCGTTGCACTGCAGGTCGATGAGCCCGGGCGACACGATCTCGGCGTCGAGCCGCGGGCCCGGCAGCTCGCCGGCGCCGTCGGTTCGGACTTCCACGATCCGCTCTCCCTCGACGACGAGGGCGCCGAGCACCAGGCGCCCGTCGAGGAGCAGTCGCCCCGTCACGGAGTATCGGTTGTGGGCGTGGGGCGATTCTGTTTTCATCTGGCGGCACTATCCTACGTCGCAACCCACTCGGAGACCGCATGCGCATGCTCCTGACACCCGCGCTCACGTCCGTGCTTTTGGCCGGCGCGCTCGCTCTACCGCTCCTCGCGGCGCTCGCCCGCCCCTCCTCGGCGGCCTCGGCCGCACCCGCCACCCCGCCCCCCGGCGCGACCTCTGGTACCGGCGTGGCGTTCCCGTTTCCGGTCAAGGAGAAGACGCTCCCCAACGGGCTGCGCGTCTACGTCGTCGGCTTCGATTCGCCGGGCCTCGTCGCCTACTACTCGGTGGTGCGCACCGGCAGCCGCAACGAGGTCGAGGCGGGCAAGTCGGGGTTCGCGCACTTCTTCGAGCACATGATGTTTCACGGCACCGAGAAGTACACGCTCGACGCCTACAACGGCGTCATCAAGCAGATGGGCGCCGACTCGAACGCCTTCACCTCCGACGACCTCACCGTCTATCACATCCTGGCGGGCAAGCAGGCGCTCCCCAAGATCGTCGAGATCGAGAGCGATCGCTTCCAGCACCTCACCTACCAGCAGGCCGACTTCCAGAAGGAGGCGCGCGCCGTCCTCGGCGAATACAACAAGAACGCCTCCAACCCGATGGAGAAGATGGTCGAGACGCTCTACGACCACGCCTTCACCACGCACACCTACAAGCACACGACGATGGGCTTCCTCAAGGACATCGAGAACATGCCCAACGAGATGGCCTACTCGCGGCAGTTCTTCGACCGCTTCTACCGTCCCGAGAACGTCGTCCTCCTGGTCGTCGGCGACGCCGATCCCGAGGAGGTCTTCAAGCTGGTCGAGGCGAGCTACGGCGGCTGGAAGGCGGGGAGCCCGCACCCGGCTATCCCCGTCGAGCCGCCCCAGAAGAAAGAACAGCGCGCCGAGCTCATCTGGCCGGGCCCGACCCTGCCGATGCTGGTCGAGGGGTACCACACGCCCGGCTTCTCGACGACGAACGTCGACCTGCCGACGCTGGACGTGCTGGCCGAGCTGCTGTTCGCCGAGCGAGCGCCGCTCTACAAGAAGCTGGTGATCAAGGAGCAGAAGGTCGAGTCGATGTCGGGCTCGAACGACGCCCACGTCGATCCGAACCTCTTCACCGTGCTCGCGCGCATCAAGAAGCCCGCCGACATCGGCTACGTCGAGAAATCGATCCACGACGAGATGGCCCGCATCGCGAAAGAGGGGGTCGACGACGCCACGCTTCGCGACGTCCTCTCCCACGTCAAGTACGCTTTCGCCGGCCAGCTCTCGACGGCCGACAAGACGGCGTACACCGCCTCGACGTTCATCGCGCTGACCGGCGAGCTCGCCTCGATCAACGCCTACTTCGCGCTCTACGACAAGGTGACGAGCGCCGACGTCAAGCGGGTCGCCGCCGCCTACTTCCAGCCGGCGAACCGCACGGTCGTCTCGCTCAAGGCCGGAAAATGAAGTCGGTTGGATCGGTCATACTGCTCTCCATGTTGCTCTTCGCCGCGCGCGCCGTCGCTGCCAGCTCCGACAAACCGGCGCCCAAAACTGCCAAGACGCCGACCAGCGTCGCCGGGACCCGAACCGTCTTCATCCCCTCGCCGCAGAGCCCGCTCTGCGCGATTCGCCTCGTCTTCCAGATCGGCTCCGTCGACGATCCGGCCGGCAAGGAGGGGGTGGCCTCGCTCACCGCCGACATGCTCGGACGCGGCGGCAGCAAGGCCCACACCTACTCCGAGCTGCTCGACGCGCTCTATCCGCTGGCCGCCGAGATCAAGGTCTACAGCGACAAGGAATCGGTGGTGTTCGAAGGGACCGTCCACCGCGACAACCTGGCGAGGTTCGCCGATCTCCTGGCCGGGCAGGTGCTGACCCCCCGCTTCGCCGACGACGACTTCGCGCGCAACAAGGAAGACGCGCTCGATTATCTCACCAAGACGCTGCGCGGGAACGCCGACGAGGAGCTCGGCAAGCAGGCGCTGGCGACGGTGCTCTACCAGGGGCAACCGTACGGCCGCCCCACCTCGGGGACGGTCGCCGGCCTCACCGCCATCACGCTCGACGACGTGAAGAAGTTCTACGCCGCGCACTACGCGCGCAGCCGGCTGGTGGTCGGGGTCGCCGGCGGATACCCGGCCGGCTTCGCCGAGACGTTCGCCAAGCGGTTCTCCGCCCTCCCGGCCAAGGCGCCGCCGCTCCCCAAGCTGCCGCCGGCGCCGGTGCTCAAGGAGAACCAGCTCCTCGTCGTGCAGAAGGACGCGCGCGCCAACGCCATCTCGATCGGGCACACCCTCGACGTGACCCGCAAGGACGCCGACTTCTATCCGCTCACCGTGGCGCGGTCGTACCTGGGAGAGCACCGCACCTTCAACGGCGTGCTGATGAATCACCTGCGCGGGAACCGCGGCCTCAACTACGGCGACTACGCCTACATCGAGCACTTCATGCAGGACGGGTGGACCACCTTCCCGCTCCCCAACATTCCCCGCCGGGAGCAGCACTTCGAGATCTGGCTGCGCCCGGTCCCGCCGCAGAACAGCCTGTTCGCGCTGCGCGCCGCCCTATTCGAGACCGACAAGCTGATCCGCGACGGCATCCCGCAGTCGGGCTTCGAGGCGACCAAGACCTTCCTCGGCAACTACGCCAACCTCTGGGCGCAGGACGTCTCGCGCCGGCTCGGCTTCGCCATCGACGCCGTCCTCACCGGCAAGGATCTGGTGAAGGAGCTGCAGGCGCGCCTCCCCAAGATGACCAAGGCCGACGTCGACAAGGCGGTCCGCAAGCACCTGTCGCTGAGCGGGCTCGCCATCGCCATCGTCGCCGATCATGGGCAGGCGCTGGCCGACAAGCTGCTCAGCGACACGCCGACGCCGATCACCTACGACACGGCCGGAACCCCGCCCGAGGTGCTCGCCGAGGACAAGATCATCGAGAAGTTCCCGGTGCCGCTCAACAAGGACGCGGTCCGCGTGGTGCCGGTCGACCAGATGTTCGAGCGGTAGCCGGCCGATCGCCGGACCTTCGCCGTCTTTTCACCCCTCCGTCGAGTAGAAGAACTCCTCGCGCGTGATCTTGCCGTTCTCGACGGTGAAGAGGCCGACCTCGTCCATCTTCATGCGCCGGCTGCTCGGCTTGTTCGTGACGTCGAAGAAAAAGCGGACGGCGAACCGGTTGTCGTTGGGGAAAGGACCGGACACCTCGGCGCTGTGAACGACGTTGCTCTCGTTCCAGCTCTTGCTCTTGCCGCGAATGGCTTCTAGCCCCTTCACCGTCTTTTCCATGCCTGGCATCGCGGCCGCCTCGATGCTCACCGCGTCCTTCGCGTACAGCTCGTCGAGACAGACGTCGTTCTTCCCTGCCTGACAGAGCGCCACGTATTTCTTGCCAATCTCCTGCGTCGTCATGGGTCACCTCCGGGCGCTGATCGTACGAGACGATCGCGGAAGCGGCGACCCCGGGAACCGCCGACGACGAAGCAGCGGGGACCATCTGGGAACTTGGAGCTCCGTGGGCCCTCCCGTGCAGAAAGCGGTCCTGGAGGAGATCGAGCAGGCCCCTGTTCTGGGCCGAGACGGTGCTAGCTTCGGGCCGTGCCCACCATCGACGCGCCGCCTGAAGCGCCTCCCTACTCGTCCGAGCTGTCGGCGGAGCTCGCCGCTGGCTTGGCCCGGCGTCAGGCCGCGCCGGGCGGCTATCGCCCGCGCACGCACCACCTGCTCGGCGTCGACGCGCCGAAGTACACGAATCGGCTGATCCTCGAGTCGAGCCCGTACCTCCTGCAGCACGCGCACAATCCCGTCGACTGGCGCCCCTGGGGCGACGAGGCGTTCGCAGAGGCGCGCCGGCTCGGGCGGCCGGTCTTTCTGTCGATCGGGTACGCCACCTGTCACTGGTGCCACGTGATGGAGGCGGAGTCGTTCGAGGACGAAGAGATCGCCGCCTTCATGAACCACCACTACGTCTGCATCAAGGTCGACCGCGAGGAGCGCCCCGACGTCGACGCGATCTACATGGCGGCCGTGCAGGCGCTGAACCAGTCGGGCGGCTGGCCGATGAGCGTCTGGCTGACGCCCGATCGCGAGCCGTTCTTCGGCGGGACCTACTTCCCGCCGCGCGAGGGGGCGCGCGGCGCCCGGCATGGGTTCCTCGAGCTGCTGGGCGACATCTCCCAGACCTACCTCTCGGACGCGGTGCGGGTCGGGCGCGCCGCCGAAGCGCTGGTCCGCGCCGTGCGCGCGCAGATGGAGCCAGCCGCGGCGGCGAGCGACGCACAGGCACCCGGCGCTGGCCTCATCGGCCAGACGGTCGCCGCCTACAAGCGCGTCTTCGACGAGGCCAACGGCGGTCTCCGGCGTGCGCCCAAGTTCCCATCCAACCTGCCGGTTCGACTCCTGCTCCGCGAGCACCGACGAACGGGTGACGCCGACGCGCTCCGGATGGCGACGATGACGCTGGAGAAGATGGCCGGCGGCGGCATGTACGATCAGCTGGCGGGCGGGTTTCATCGCTACTCGACCGACGCCGCCTGGCTGGTGCCGCACTTCGAGAAAATGCTCTACGACAACGGCCTCCTCGCGGTGGCATACGCCGAGGCGTTCCAGGCCACCGGGCGCGGCGACTTCGCGCGCGTCACCCGCGAGATCCTCGACTACCTGGCGCGCGAGATGACCGCGCCCGACGGCGGGTTCTTCTCGGCGACCGACGCCGACTCGGAAGGCGCGGACGGCGTCTCGGCGGAGGGGAAGTTCTTCGTCTGGTCGAAGCAGGAGATCGAAAGGATCGTCGGCCCCGGCGCCGACGCCGCCCGCTTCGTCGCGCACTACGGCGTCACCACCGGCGGCAACTTCGAGGGGGAGAATATTCTGCACGTCGCGCGCCCCGACGAAGACGAATGGGCCGCGCTGGCGGACGCCCGGGCAGCGCTCTACGCCGTCCGCGCCAAACGTCCGCCGCCGCTGCGCGACGAAAAGATCCTGGCCGCCTGGAACGGCCTGGCGATCTCCGGCTTTGCCGTCGCCGGCCGCGTCCTCGATGAGCCGCGCTACGTCGCCGCGGCCGCGCGCGCGGCGAGCTTCGTCTTCGACCGGATGCGCCCGGATGGGCGGCTCGTGCGCAGCTGGAAGGAGGGACGGACCGGCGTCGCGGCGTTCCTCGACGACCAGGCCTTCTTGACGGCGGGGCTGCTCGATCTCTACGAGGCGACCTTCGAGCGCCGCTGGCTGGAGGCGGCGCTGGCGCTCGCCGACGAGACCGAGCGTCGATTCGCCGATCCGGCCGGCGGCTGGTTCATGACGGCCGGCGATCACGAGAAGCTCATCGCCCGCGAGAAGCCCGCCTATGACGGCGCCGAGCCGTCCGGCGCGTCGGTGGCGCTGCTTTCAGCCCTGCGTCTCCACACCTTCACCGCGGACGACCGCTGGCGCAAGGTCGCCGACCGCGCGCTGGCCAGCCTGTCGGGGTCGTTGACCGAAAATCCGCTCGCGCTCACCGAGACGCTGCTGGCCGTCGACTACGCGACCGACGAGGCGCGCGAGATCGCCGTCGTCTGGCCACGCGGCTCTGCGATGGCCAGCGCGGCGCCGCTCCTCGACCTCCTGCGCCGCACGTTCGTCCCCAACCGCGCCATCGCGGCCGCTGGCGAGACCGAGGTCGCCGCGCTCGGCGCGCTGGTGCCGTGGATCGCGGACAAGCCCGCGCTCGACGGCCGACCGACCGCCTACGTCTGCGTGCATGGCCGCTGCGATCTTCCGGTCCACGAGCCGGAGGCGCTCGCTGCGTCGCTGGCGCGGACCCGGCCCGTCCCGACGCGCTGAGCGCTTCATTTATTTCCGGCGGATCCATGCGCCGCGCGCTCCCTAAGTCCGGCTGGCCACCGCCAGCCCGTAGGCGCCACGTTCGAGGTTGCGTCTGATGGCCGCCGCCTCGCCGATGACCTTCCAGAGGTCGCGCCAGGGGCGGACGCGGGAGCGCCGGTCGTCCTTCCAGGCGACACCGACTTCGACCACACGATGGCCAAGCCGGCGCGCGAGGGCCAGCACCTCGAGGTCGAAGGCCCAGCCGTCGATCGTGGCGCGGGAAAACGAGATCCTTCGCGACGGCGGCGGTGAAGGCCTTGAATCCGCACTGGGTGTCGCGCACGCCTGGAACGAGGGTGCTCTGGATGAAGAGGTTCACGAGCCGGCTCCAGAGGCGCCGCCAGAGCGGCTGGTCGGGTGGCGCGGCGCCCGGGAGGTAGCGGGAGCCGATCGCGATCGCGGCGCGCCCGTCGAGGATCGGCTGCAGCAGCCGCGGGATCTCGGCGGCCGGGGTGGAGCCGTCGGCGTCGCACATCATGACCAGCGCGCCGCGCGCCGCCATCATGCCGATCCGAACGGCGTGCCCCTTGCCGCGGTTGGGGGCGGTCGGGATCACCCGCAGCGCAGGGCAGCGCGCCGCGAGCGCCCGGCAGAGCGGGACCGTTCCGTCGGTCGAGCCGTCGTCGACGACGAGGACCTCGAAGCGGCCGCCTCGTGCCTCGAGGAACGTGACCAGCTCTGCGACCGTGGAGCCGAGGCGATGTTCTTCGTTGTAGGCGGGGATGACGACGGTGAGGTCGATGGCGGAGCCGGTCATCGGATCGCCGGTGCGTTTCGCGTTGGTCATGCTCCGACCACCAACGCAAGCGCCATTCCAACCGCGAGCGCGCGTGTCGCTCGGACGCGCGCCGCAGGAGGCGTCGCGCCAACCGACGCAAAACCGTGCCCGCGCCAGGCCGCCCGCGCCTCTTTCCCGGTGGTGTCTGGTGGGAGTTCACCTCGCGGGAGGTGGAATCTCGGCACCATGAGGTCGAAGGTGCGGTCGGTCGCCTCGCCGCACTAGAACTCGTACGGCGAGGGGCGGCGCACGGGGAAGAGCGCGGCGGCAATCGTCGCCGGCGGGACATCGAAGCGGGCGGCGAGCGCGCGCAGCACCACCACCGCCATCCGCCCGCCGGGCGGCGAGAGGACCGCCCGCTCGAAGTCGTCGTCCGTCTCCCCTGATTCGCCGCGGGCACGGCGGTCGCGGGCCGCGAAGGCCCGCCGCATCAAGTCGTGGTAGCCGGCGATCCAGGCCATCCACGGCTCCGCCGCGGCCGTCCCCTCCACCGCCCCGGCGCAGGCCAGGGCGCGGCGCGCCAGCTCCGGGGCGCCCAGCGTGTCGAGCTCGCGCAGACAGCCGGGAAATTCGGCGGCCAGCGCCCGCAGCTCGTCGCGCGTCGCCGTGGAGCCCCCGTCGCGCTGGCCCCGCCATCCCGCCAGCCGCTCGTACTTGCGGGCCAACGCACGAAGGTCGGGAATGTCGGGAAGGTCCCTTGGAAGGGCGGCCTCCGGCGGGTCATTTCGATCGGGAACCACGCCTCAGTCTCGCCGGCCGGTTACAATGCGCAAGCCGCGATGTTCGCCGCCCGCCTCGCCACCGTCGGTCTCTGCGCGGCGCTGCTCTTCGCCCCCTGCCAGGCGCACGCCGACGACGCTGCGTCGCCAGACCCGATCGGCGACTTCACGGACGGGGTGTTCCTGCGGAGCCGCGACGGCGGCATCGTCCTCTTCCCCGGCGGACGGCTGCAGATCGACAGCGCCTTCTTCCGGCAGCAGACCCCCAAGAGCGGCGCCTTCGTCCGCCGTGCGCGCGTCGAGCTCCGCGGCTGGTTCGGCGCCACTCTTCTACTTCGACGTCTCGGGCGACTTCGCGCCCGCGCCGCGCTGCCGGCACCGACGTCGCGCCGAGCGCGCTCCCCGCCGCCGACGAATACCTCGCCTTCGCGCCGTTCGGCGATCGGCTGATCTTCCAGGCGGGGCAGTTCGACGTCCCCTTCACGCTGGAAACCGCACCTCCGACGCCTACACCGACTTCATCGAGCGAGCGATGGTGGCGCGCTCGCTCGGCGCGCCGCGGAACAAGGAGGTCGGCGTGATGGCCCACGGCCTCCTCGGCGACGGACGATTCTACTATTCGGTTGGCCTGTTCAACGGCGAAGGGCCGGAGTTCCGCAACATCGACAATCAATCGGACACCATCGGGCGCCTGGTGGCGACCCCGTTCGCCCTCAGTGACCGCTGGTGGAGCGGCTGGTCGATCGGCGGCTCGTTCTGGTACGGCAACCACATCCTCGGTCCCGAAGCGGCGGTGCAGGCGACGCCGGGCGGGATGGTCTTCTTCGAGCCGCACTGGACCAGCGGCCAGACGAGCCGCAGTCATTCGAGCTGCACGAGCAGGGGACCGCCACCGCCTTCGGCGGCGAGCTGAACCTGCCGATCGGCCATCGCTTCGGCCTGCGCGGCGAGGTGGTCTGGAAGCGGCAGCACCTCGCCGAAGACGACACCTCGCAGGGCCTGGCCACGCCGGTCGGTGCCGCGACCCTCGACGGGATCAGCGGCTACGGCGAGCTCTGGTTCTGGCTGCTGGGGGACGACCGGCTGCTCCCCGCGCCCGGGCTTGGAGCTGCCGCTGCGGATCGGCGGCTTCCGAGCATCCGCGCCTGACCGAGGGGCTGCAGCTCGCCATGCGGGGGGAGGTCCTCAAGGAGAACCTGACCAGCGACAACCAGACGCTGGGAGATCCGGGCATCGCCACCACGCGCGTGACCGTCGGGGACGCTGGGCGTCAACTACTGGCGCGGACGTTTCGTCCGGCTCTCGGCCAACTACATCGTCAACGCCTGGAGCGGCACCTCGATCACCGTCATGGAGCTGGCGGCCGGGCAGAAGTTCGAGCAGGAGTTCCTGTTGCGTTTCGCCATGTCGCTCTACGAACATGCCCGACGGCGTGCCGGCCGGTCGGCGGCCTGAGGGACCGACTGGGCTAGCCGCGCCCGCCTCCTTCGGATATATAGCGGCGGCCATGAGGCTCCTCCCGCACGACGCGTCCTTCTTCTCCTACTTCGAGCAACAGGGACAGAAGACGGTCGAGGGGTGCCGGGCCTTTTTGGAGATGGTGGAGAACCCGACCGATCTCGAGCAGCGCGCCGAGCGGGTCAAGCAGATCGAGCACGAGTGCGACGAGATCACCCACGCGGTGGTGGCGGGGCTGCACAAGACCTTCATCACGCCGATCGATCGCAACGACATCTACCGGCTCATCACCAAGATGGACGACATCATGGACATGGTGGAGGCGGCGGCCGACCGGCTGGCGCTCTACGACGTCAAGGAGATGACCAAGGAGGCGGTCGATCTGGCGCGCTGCCTGGTCTCCGGCGCCGAGCACGTCCTGGGCGCGGTCTCCGGCATTCGCGATCTCAGCAAGTCGGAAGCCATCCTCCAGCACTGCATCGAGGTCAATCGGCTCGAAAACGTGGCCGACTCGATCCTGCGCGGCGCGCTGGCGCAGCTCTTCCGCGAGGAGAAGGACCCCATCGCCGTCATCAAGTGGAAAGAGATCTACGAGACGCTGGAGTCGGCCACCGACCGCTGCGAGGACGTCGCCAACATCATCGAGGGCGTGCTCCTCGAGAACAGCTGAACGACACCCATGCTGATCATCGTCGCGATCGTCCTGATCGCGCTCGTCTTCGACTACATCAACGGCTTCCACGACGCGGCGAACTCGATCGCCACCATCGTCTCGACGCGCGTGCTGACGCCGCGCCAGGCGGTGGTCTGGGCCGGCTTCTTCAACTTCATCGCCTTCACGGTCTTCCCGCTGCACGTGGCGCACACGATCGGCAAGGGGATCATCGATCCGAAGATCATCACCGACGCCGTGCTCCTGGGCGCGCTCGGCGGCGCGATCGCCTGGAACCTCATCACCTGGTGGTACGGGCTGCCGTCGAGCTCGTCGCACGCGCTGGTCGGCGGCCTGCTCGGCGCCGGGATCAGCAAGGGGGGGTTCGCGGTCGTGCAGCAGAGCGGCGTGCTCAAGACCGCCATCTTCATCGTCATCTCGCCGGTGCTGGGGATGATCCTGGGCGGCGGGATGATGGTGCTGGTGGCCTGGGTCTTCCGCCGCAAGCGACCGGGGCAGATCGACCGCTGGTTCAGACGGCTTCAGCTGGTGTCGTCGGCGCTGTTCAGCCTGGGCCACGGCGCGAACGACGCGCAGAAGACGATGGGGATCATCATGGCGATGCTGATCGCCAAGGGCAAGATCGGGCCGCACGCCGAGCTGCCGCTCTGGGTGATCCTCTCCTGCCAGTCGGCCATGGGCCTCGGGACGCTGACCGGCGGCTGGCGGATCGTGCGCACCATGGGGATGCGCCTCACCAAGCTCAAGCCGTCCGGCGGCTTCTGCGCCGAGACCGGCGCGGCCGGCATGCTCTTCCTGGCCAGCGCGCTCGGCGTCCCGGTCTCGACCACGCACACCATCACCGGCGGCATCGTCGGCGTGGGCTGGGTGAACAAGCCGGCCGGCGTGCGCTGGGGCGTGGCGCTGCGCATCGTCTGGGCCTGGCTCTTCACCATCCAGTCGGCGGCGATCATCGCGGCCGCGCATCTACTTCGGCCTGCGCGCGCTGGGCGTCTAGCCTGAGGTCCAGCTCCCGGGTCGGCTCCGGCGAGCGAGCTCGCGCGCCCAGCGCTAGCTAGCTCGGTCGACGCGTCGAGCAGGCCACGCGGAGGGGCAGGCGCGGCGTGACGGCCGCCGGGCGCTCCTCGCGCTCCTTGAGGCCGTCGACCGCGAAGCGGAGCTTGCGCTCGGCGAGCGCCTCGAAGAGATCGCCTTTGCGGCGCGCGGCCCAAAGCTCGAGCTCGGGATCGCCGTCGGCGTCGACGCGCACCTCGACGGTGCGCGAGGAGATCGAGCAGCGCACCGCCCGCACGAGGCGGGCGTGCGTGCGGTCGAGCGCGTCGGCGACCCGCAGGATGGCCGCCAGGTAGCGCACGCGGCGCGAGTCGGCCTTGGAGATCGCTCTTGATGGCGCCGTGCCCGCGGCGCGGCTCGGCCTTGCGGTGGTGGCGCGCCGTGAGCGCGATGATCTCCACCTCCGAGCGCGAAAAGCCGGTCATGGCGTGGCTCTTGATCAGGTACTCGGTGTGGCGGTGGTGGCGGTGCGGCGAGATGTAGAAGCCGATGTCGTGCAGGAGCGCCGCGAACTCGAGCAGCTCGGCGTCGGCGTCGGCCAGCCTGTGCAGCCGCCGCGTCTGATGAAAGATCGAGAGCGCCAGGCGCGCCACGTGCGTGCCGTGGTCCTCGCGGAACTGGCAGCGACGCGCCAGCTCCATCACGCTCCGCCGCCGCAGGTCGGGAAACTCCTCGACCAGCAGGATCCCCGGGCGGTTGGAGGCGACGTAGTCGGCGATGATCCCTTCTCGCAGCGCCGTCTCGCACAGCGCCGCCTCGCTCGGCCCCGGCCAGCTCGAGCGCGGTGCGGAACACCACGGCGCCCGCGTAGATCGTGTCGGCCCGCCGCGCGTCGAGCCCGGGGAGCTTGGCGCGCGCCGCCACCGTCATGGTCCCCAGCTTCTGCTCGAGCGCCGCCAGATCGGCGACCGCGATGGTCGACTTTCCGCTGCCGCTGCCCTCTTGCGAGCGCAAGAGGCCGCCCAGCGCCTGCGCCGTCCCCGAGGTGAAGGCGACGTCGTCGAACCCCATCGCGCAGACGCGGGAGATCACCGGGTCGAGCATCGTCCGCACGCGCTCCTGAAGGTGCGCGCGCTCGCGGGCGGTCGGCGGATCGGAGCAGGGGCAGCTCTCGGACAGGCGGATGACGCCCAGCTTGAGCGAGGAGGTGAAGTAGAGCTCCTGCGCGTCGGCGAGGACGATCTCCAGCGAGCCGCCGCCCAGATCGAACAGCGCCACGCGCCGCTTGCCGAGGTCGAGCGAGCCGCGCGCGCCGAGGTAGATGAGGCGCGCCTCCTCGTCGCCGCGGATGACGCGGATGTCGATCCCCGACTCGTCGCGGGCCGCGCGCACGAACTCGCCGCCGTTCTGCGCCTCGCGCACGGCGCTGGTCGCCACCGCCACCAGCGCGTCGACCTTGTGGCGGTCGGCGATCCGGCGCAGCGCGCGCAGCGCATCCAGCCCGCGCCGGAACACCTCGGGCGCGATGACCCCCTTGTGCAAGGTCGAGTCGCCCAGCCGCACCATCTCCTTGGCGCGGTCGAGCACGTGGATCCGGCCCCCCGTCTCGACGTCGGCGACGATGAGGTGGAACGAGTTGGACCCCACGTCCAGCGCGGCGATACGCATCCTCGTTCAGGGTAAACCTTTACCCGTTACACCGCAGCAACAACTGGGTGAACAGGAGGTCGCCAGCCCGGCTGGGGCCGAGGCAGCCCGTCCGGGTGGGGCAGTAGGAACGGTCGGCTTTCAGTCGACTCTTGGTGGACTAGCCGTCGCCCTGGAGGCCCGCGTCGCGGGCCTTCTCCAGGCGCTTGCGCTCGTTGTGATCGAGGAAGCGCTTGCGCAGGCGCAGGGCGACCGGGGTGACCTCGACCAGCTCGTCGGGGTTGATGAACTCGAGCGCCGCCTCGAGCGAGAAGGCGCGCGGGGTGGTGAGGAACAGCTTCTCGTCGGCGGCGGTGGTGCGGATGTTGGTCAGCTTCTTGGCCTTCGACGGGTTGACGACGAGGTCGTTGTCGCGCGAGTGCAGGCCGATGATCTGTCCCGCCGTAGACCTTGTTTCCCGGTCCGAGGAAGAGCTGCCCGCGCTCCTGAAGATAGAAGAGCCCGTAGGTGTTGGTCTCGCCGTTGTCCTGGCAGATGAGCACGCCGTTCGGCCGCGAGCGGATCGTCCCGGCGAACGGGCCGTAGTTCTTGAAGTTGTGGTTCAAGATCCCGGTGCCGCGGGTGTCGGTCAGGAACTGCGAGCGGTAGCCGATGAGGCCGCGCGCCGGGCAGAGGTACTCGAGGCGCATCCGCCCCTCGCCCGCCGGTCCCATCTCCTGCATGCGGCCGCCGCGGCGCCCGAGCTCCTCGATGATCGCGCCCGAGTAGGCCTCGTCGAGGTCGATGACGACCTCCTCGTACGGCTCCAGCTTCTCGCCGCCGTCGCCGGTCTTGAAGATCACCTGCGGCTGCGAAACCATCAGCTCGTAGCCTTCGCGCCGCATCGTCTCGATGAGCACCGAGAGGTGCAGCTCGCCGCGGCCGAGGACGTCGAAGGTGTCGGGCGAGGCGGTCTCTTCGACCCGCAGCGCGACGTTCGACTTCACCTCCTTGAACAGCCGATCGCGCAGGTTGCGCGAGGTGACGAACTTCCCCTCTTGCCCGGCGAACGGGCCGTTGTTCGACATGAACTGCATCTTCACCGTCGGCTCTTCGATCTCGAGCAGCGGCAGGATGGTCGGGCGCGCGATCTCGGTGATCGTCTCGCCGACGGTGAGGTCGGCCATGCCGGTGATGGCGCAGATGTCGCCGGCGGCGGCCTCGGCCAGCTCGAAGCGCTTGAGCGACTGGTAGCCGAGCAGCTTGGCGACGCGGAACTCCTCGCGGCTGCCGTTGCGGTGCGCGCAGAGGACGCGCTCGCCTGTCTTGATGCGGCCCGAGTCGACCCGCCCGATGGCGACGTAGCCGAGGTAGTCGTCGTAGTCGAGCGTCGTCACCTGCATGCAGAAGGGGCCGTCCACGTCGCCGGTGGGCGGCGGCACGTAGTCGACCACCAGATCGAGCAGCGGCCCGAGATCGACATGCGCGTCGGTGAGGCTCTTGACCGCCCAGCCCTCGCGGCCGGAGGCGTAGACGATCGGGAAGTCGAGCTGCGCGTCGGTGGCGCCCAGCGCACAGAACAGATCGAAGGTGGCGTCGACGGCGCCTTCCGGATCGCAGCCGACGCGATCGACCTTGTTGACGACGAGGATCGGCCGCAGGCCCAGCGCCAGCGCCTTGCGCGTGACGAAGCGGGTCTGCGGCATCGGGCCCTCGTAGGCGTCGACGAGCAGGCAGACGCAGTCGACCATCTTCAGCACGCGCTCGACCTCGCCGCCGAAGTCGGCGTGGCCCGGCGTATCGACGATGTTGATGCGCGTCCCCTTCCAGGTGATGGCGGTGAACTTGGAGAGGATGGTGATGCCGCGCTCGCGCTCGAGATCGTTCGAGTCCATCGCGCAGTCGGCGACGACCTCGCCGGTGCGGAACTGCCCGGCCTGTCGCAGGAAGCCGTCGACGAGCGTCGTCTTGCCGTGATCGACGTGCGCGATGATGGCGATGTTGCGGACGTCGCGGCGAACCGCCTTTTCCGTTGAGGTGGCGGTGCCGTCGGTCGTCGGGACAGGTGGTGCAGAAGCAGTCATTTGGGGCGCAGGTGTACTCGGCCCGGGCTCCGGGCGCAAGTCGGAGGGCCCGTCGGGGGTTGCAACGCAGCCGTGGGGCGTCCGATGATGCCGCCGTGCATCCAGCGGTGGCGGCGCTTCCGTTCGCGCAGAAGGGGCTCGTCCTCGGGGCGCTGCTGGCCCGGATGCCGCCCGAGACCTTCGCGGCGCGCTTTCCGGGCCCGGCCGGCCGGCAAGGGCAGGCCGCGCTCGAGTCGCTGGGCGCGGGGCCCCGCGCCGCGCGTGCGTCGACGCTGGCCGCCCTCCTCTCGCTGGTGCGGGCGCCTGTGCCGGCGGGGATCGAGCGGGTCCATCCCGGCTGGCTGCGCGAGCGGCTGCTGCCCGAGTCGTCGGCGGTCATTCGTGCGGTGGTGCAGGGCGCCGCTGGCGACGGGGACCGTCTCCCGGCCGAGGTTCGCCGGGTCGCCCAGGAGGTCCTGACCGAGCGCGGCGAAGCGTCGTCCCAGGGCCTCGCGATCTCAGCCGCAGGAACCGCCGAGCTGCGCCGCCGGGTCTTCGCCGGCCTGGTTCCGCTGGCCGAGCCGGGCGCGCCGGTCGGGCCCAGAGGTGGCGCCGCTGATGGCACTGTCGTTCGCGACGCTTGCGGAGGCGATCGAGGCGCGGGGGGCCGAGACGCTGGGCGTTTCGCTGCGCGGGGCGCCCCCGCCCGTGGTGGCGCGCGCCGCCGCCGGCCTGGGCGGCCGACTGGCGCGCACCCTGCTCGACGCGGCCGCGCAAGCCGGACCCGCGGACACGCGCGAGGCGGCGCGCCGGCTGGTGGCGCGCGTCGCGACCGAAAGGCCGGTCGACCTGGCGGCGCACCTCGGCGCCCGGGCCCTGGCCGTCGCGCTCGTCGCCGACGCCGACGCCCTTTTGGCGGTGGCGCAGAGACTTCCGCCTGCGCTCGGACGCCGCCTGCTCGCCTTCGCGGCCGAGGCCCAACCCGAGACCGAGGCCTAGAGCGTGGGGCGCGTCGTGAAGAGCTTCGGCCACGTCGTTCCCAAACCGGTGCTCGACGCGCGCGAGGAGGCGGCGGCGCTGCTGGCCCGCGCCCAGACCGAGGCCGACGCGCTCCGTGCGGGGGCAGGCGCCGTGCGCGAGGCGGCGCGGCGCGAGGGGTTCGAGACCGGACGGGCCGACGGCGTGGCCGAGGCCGCCGTGGCGCTCGCCGCGGCGCACACCGAAGCGGCGCGCCTCGTCGCGGCGGCGGGCCCGACGGCGATCGCGCTCGCCACGAAGATGGCCGAAAAGATCGTCGGTCGCGCGGTGGCGCTGGCGCCCGAGACCATGGCCGCGATCGCCGGCGAAGCGCTCGCCGCCTGCCGGCCAGGCGCCGGCACGGTTCGCGTCCGCGATTCACCCCGACGATCTCCCGGCGGTCGAGACGCGCCGCGCGGCGCTGGAGGCCCGCGCTCCCGCTGCAGCGCTCGAGCTCATCGCCGACGAGGCAGTCGGTCGACACGGTTGCGTGATCGAGACGGCGCAGGGCCGGGTCGACGCGCGCCTCGAAACCCAGCTCGCCGCGCTCGAACGCGCGCTCACCGGAGGTCGCCGTGGCTGAAACGCTCGATCTGGGACAGGCGCTGGCGCGGCTCGAGAGCGCGGCGCCGCGCCGCGAATCGGGGCGCGTGACGGAGGTGACCGGGCTCGTCGTCCGGGCCAGCGTCCCCGGCGTGCGCGTCGGCGAGATCGTGACGCTGGAGGGCTCCGGCCTGGCGGCCGAGGTGGTCGGCTTTCGCGGCGACGAGGCGGTGCTGATGCCGCTCGGCGAGGCCGCGGGCATCGGACCCGACTCGCTGGTCACCGCCACCGGACGACCCCTGTCGATCTCCGTCTCCGACGGTCTGCTCGGGCGCGTGCTCGACGGGCTCGGGCGCCCGATCGACGGCGGCGGACCGATTGCCGGCGCCGTCGCCCTGGCCGGTGGAACGGCCGGCGCCCGATCCGCTGTCGCGCCGGCGCGTGACCCGGCCGCTGGCGCTCGGCGTCCGCGCGCTCGACGCGCTCCTCACCGTCGGCGAGGGCCAGCGCGTCGGCCTCTTCGCCGGCTCGGGCGTCGGCAAGTCGACGCTGATGGGGCAGATCGCGCGCCAGACCGAGGCCGACGTCAACGTGATCGCGCTCGTCGGCGAGCGCGGCCGCGAGGTGGTCGACTTCCTCGAGGAGTCGCTGGGCGAGGCGGGGCGCGCGCGCTCCGTCGTCGTCTGCGCCACCAGCGACACGCCCAGCCTGGTGCGCCTCAAATCGGCCTTCGTCGCCACGGCGATCGCCGAGTACTTCCGCGAGCAGGGGAAGCGCGTGCTCTTCATGCTCGACTCGGTCACCCGGGTCGCGCGCGCCCAGCGCGAGGTGGGCCTGGCCGCGGGCGAGCCGCCCGCGCGCCAGGGCTACCCGCCCAGCGTCTTCGCGCTCCTGCCGCGCCTGCTCGAACGCACCGGCAACGACGCGCGCGGCTCGATCACCGCGCTTTACACCGTGCTCGTCGCCGGCGGCGACATGGAAGAGCCGATCGCCGACGAGGTGCGCGGCATCCTCGACGGTCACGTGATCCTCTCGCGCGAGATCGCCGCCCGCAACCAGTGGCCGGCCGTCGACGTGCTGCCGTCGCTGTCGCGGCTGATGAGCGCCGTCGCCGATCCGGCCCACCGCGCGGCCGCCGCCCGGCTGCGCGAGCTGATGGCGGCGTACGAGCGCCAGCGCGATCTCATCCTGCTCGGCGCCTACCAGCGCGGCGCCGATCCGATGACCGACGAGGCGGTGGCCCGGATGGAGGCCATCACCACCTTCCTGCGCCAGCGCACCGACGAGGCCGCGCCGTTCGACGAGACGCGCGCCCGGCTGCTCAAGCTCGTCTCTTGAGGTAAGCAAGCTCCGAGAGGAAAACCATGACCACCGCCGACTGCCTCTTCTGCAAGATCGCCCGCGGCGACATCAAGGCCGCCGAGACCTACCGCGACGACCGCACGGTCGCCTTCAAAGACATCGGCCCCAAGGCGCCGCTGCACGAGCTGGTCATTCCGGTGAAGCACATCGCCTCGCTGGCTGAGGCCACCCCCGCCGACGTCGAGCTCTTCGGCCATCTGATGGTGGTGGCCGCCCAGCGCGCCAAGGAGAGCGGCCTCGCCGCCAACGGATTCCGGGTCGTCATGAACGCCGGCGCCGACGCGGGCCAGTCGGTCCATCACGTCCACCTGCACGTGCTGGCCGGGCGGGCGCTGGCGTGGCCGCCCGGCTGAGCTGTACAATCGGTTAGTGATAAATAGTCGAATCACCGTTGCCCGGATCGGGACCATGGCGATCGTCGCAATTGGAGCCGCGCTGGCGAACGGATGCGGCGGTTCGTTGTCCCCGGCGACGGGTACCGAAGGTGGTCATTGCTACGGGAATCAGACCTGCAACGCGGGACTCGCTTGCTTCTCCAACCTGTGTGTCAATCCAAACCCGATCGACGCGTCCGCCACTGGTGCCGGTGGTGGAGCCGAAGCGGGTAAGGCTGGAGGGGCCTCCGGCTCCGCCGGAACAAATGGAACTGGTGCAGCTGGAGCCGGTGGCGCAGGTGCGTGCAGTGGGCTGGCCACTCAGGTTCAGTCCTGCGTCAGTGTCACGCAGTCGCAGAAGCTCGAAAACGAGATCGACATCTTGTTCATGGTCGACGACTCCTCCTCGATGACGGAGATGCAGCAGAAGCTCTACGACCAGCTGCCGACGTTCATGAACGTCCTTCAGAGTCTGCCGACTCCGCCCAGCCTCCACGTCGCCGTCGTCTCGTCGGACATGGGCGCGCCGGGCGACGCGACCAGCTCGATCATGTGCACCAAGGCGGGGGACCAGGGGCAGTTTCAGAGCATGCCGCGCGGAACCTGCACGGCCACGACGCTCACGGCGGGAGACACCTTCATCTCTGACGCCGACAACATGCCGAACTACACCGACACGATCGCCAACGTGTTCCGGTGCATCGCGCTTCTCGGCGACAAGGGTTGCGGCTTCGAGAACCAGCTCGCTTCGATCGATCGCGCGCTCGGCGGCGACGGACAGCAGCCGAGCACGAACGCAGGCTTTCTGCGGCCCGAGGCCTACCTCGGCATCGTCATCCTGACCAACGAGGATGACTGCTCGGCCCCCGCCAACACCCCGCTCTACTCGCTGAACGGCATGTCGCAGAACGTCGCCAACCAGTACGGCCCCATCGCGAACTACCGCTGCAACCAGTTCGGCCATCTCTGCACCGATCCGATCAGCGGCGTGACCGGGTCGCCGCCGAAGCAACCCCCGTCGGACGTCATGATGACGGGAACGACGCCGACGCTGGACCTGACGAACTGCGTGTCGAACGACACCGCCAGCGGACTCTTGACGCCAGTCTCGCAGTTCGTCAGCGACATCAAGGCGCTCAAGACCGATCCCGACAACCAGATCCTGGTCTCCGCCATCTCTGCGCCGGGGAGCCCCTACACGGTGGCTTGGCTGCCCGCCTCGGGCGGCACCAACACCCAGCCCGGCGAACTCTGGCCTGTGATCGAGCACTCCTGCGGCGCGGCCGGCGGGGATGACGTCAACCCCAAGGCGACCATGCACCCGACGGACGGCAGCTTCGGCGATCCCGGCGTCCGCATCGCCCAGTTCGTGAACGCCTTCCCGAACAGCCTCTTGGCGTCAGTCTGCGACGCGAGCTACGCCAGCTCGATGACGGCCATCGCCACCAAGCTGGGCCAGCTCATCGTCCCGCCCTGCATCGCGGGTACGATCCAGAGGGACTCGGCGGCCCTGCCGATCTGCTCGGTCGTCGAGCACCTGACCGACAGCCAAGGGGTGAAGAAGGACATCACGCTCCAGAACTGCGCGGCGAGCGGGAGCAACCCGGCGCAGTGCTGGACAATCAAATCCGGCCAGATGGGCTGCGCGAACGGCTCCCAGCTGACGGTGACCGACACCGTCAACGCCAACCCCCAGTCCGCGTACAGCTCGCTCAACTGCGCGCTCTGCCTCGCCGGCTCCGCGGTCGCGGGTTGTCCCTGAGCTGACGGCAATTCTGTCCCCGGATCCTTCCGAGCAGGGAAGCCGCCGCGCCGTCTGAACTGCCCGGTCCCGGTCGTGTTAGCCTTGCGGTCCTCGTGCGGAGGCCGCCCCCATGCGCGACAGGCGCGTTGATTCTCGCCGCAGCGTTGGCGGCGGGCTGCGGCTCCAAGAGCGGCGCCGACCGTGACGGCTCGGCGGGCGGCGGAGGCTTCGGAGGGGGCGCGACGGGCGGCGGGACCGGTCTCGGCGACGCGAGCCTCAGCGATGGGGCTGGCCGCGCCGGCTCCGACGGCGCCGGCGGGTCGAGGGCACTGGCCGATGCCGCAGCGCCAATCGCGGGAACGGCAATCGACACCTTCGACACCGAGTCAGATTTTGGTTTCAACCCGTACCACGACACGCTCCAGACGAACCTCGGCAACCCGGACACCCTCGAAGGCGGCGTGCCCCCGACGCTCGGCTTCGATTCCACCGAGGGGAGCCCGAGCCCCGGCTCCTTGAAGGTCACGGTGCCGTTCTCCGGCCCCAATCAGTACGTCGACATCCAGTCCTACGTCTTCGCCGTTCCCCAGAACTGGTCGGGGCACACCCTGCACGTGCGGCTGAAGGTGGATGAAGGCTCGACCTTTCGCGGCGTCGCCCAGCTCTACGTCGACACCGGCGTCAGCTACGTGCCCGCCGACAGCAGCGTGAGCGTCGCGCCGGGCGCGCAGTGGCAGGACATCGCGATCGATTTGAGCCATCCCATGACGACCGACCCGAGCGGTCGGTTCAATCCGAAGCAGGTCGTGCTCTACGGGCTCCAGCTCAACAGCGGCAGCGCAGGCGTCAACGCCACGCCGGCGACCTTCCACGTCGACAGCTTCTCGCTGGAGTGACGGCGGCGCGCGCCAGCGCGCCGTCGTCTAGTAGCGGATGTCGACCAGCGTCTTCTTGCGCAGCTCGCCGAGATAGATCTTCGTCTGCCGCTCCATGTCCTTGCCGCGGAGCTGGTTCCGGATGTCGTCCTTGACCTCGTCGAACGGCTTCGGGTCCTTGACCTTGCGGTCGACCAGCTTGATGACGTGGAACCCGCGGTCGACGCGGATCGGACCCCGGATCTCGCCGACCTTCATCGAGAAGACCAGCTCCTCGATCGCCTTCGGCAGCATGTCCTTGCCGAAGTAGCCGAGGTCGCCGCCGTCGGCGCGCGTCGCCGCGTCGTCCGACGTCTCGCGCGCCAGCTTGGCGAAGTCCTCGCCCGCCTGGGCCCGCTCCAGGATCTTCTGGGCCTGCGCCTGCTTCTCGGCGGCGGCGGCGGCGTCGGCCCCCTCGGGGATCGCCAGGTAGACGTGGCTGGCGCGGACCTGCACGTTGCTGCCGTCCTTCATGTGGCGCTCGTAGTAGGCGCGCACCTCGTCGTCCGAGATGTTCACGCGCGAGCCGACCGCGATGTTGAGCACCCGGAAGCGCAGCAACTGGCGCTTGAGGTCGGCGCGGTAAGACGCCATCGTCATCCCCTGCCCGCGCAGCGCCTCGCGCAGCTGCTCGTCGGTGAGGCTGTTCTGCTTCTTGATCTCCTCGATCGAGGCGTCGACCTGCTCGCTCGAGATGCTGAGCTTGAGCTCCGCGGCCTGCTGATAGAATCAGCTCGTCGTCGATGAGCCGCTCCAGCACCTCGCGCCGCAGCGCCGTCGCCCGCGCCGAGCGCTTGTCCGGGTCGGTGATCCGGTTGACGTCGGCCATGAGCGGGCCGACCCGATCCTCGACCTCGCTGGCCAGCACCAGCGCGTCACCGACGACGGCGGCGACCCGTTCGACCACCCGCCCCCGCGCGACGACGGGGGTGAACAAATCGCCCCGAGGGCGAGCGCGAGCGAGAAGGCGCGTGCGAATGAGAAGGCGCGTGGACGAAAGGCTATGCGACGCAACTGAGTCCCCGCTCGCTTCACGGGTGGGTTGGAGCGGCGGGCGCGCCGGAAGGTTGCATCCCGACCGGGCGCGGCGCGGGCGTTCCGGGCGGCGGGGCGCCGACCGGCGAGGTGGGCGCACCCGCCTCGACCACGACCTTGGCCAGGTTCTCGTCGCTGATGCTGATGCTGCTCTTCTTCTTCAGGTCGTCGACGAAGGTGTCCATGGCCTTCGAGCGCAGATCCCGGAACAGCCGTTGCTGGATCTGTCGCTTGGCTTCGGCCAGCGGCCGGTTGAAGCCGGGGCGCTTCTGGGTGAGACGAATGATCGCCCACCCCTTGTCGGTCTTGACCAGCGGAGCGAGATCACCGACGTCCTTGAGGTTGAACGCGGCTTCGACGATCGGCTTGGGGACGGTCGCGCTGTCGCTGGCGAAGAACGACAGGTCGCCGCCGCGCGGCTTCGATTCTTCGTCCTCGGAATACTTGGCCACGAGGTCGCGGAACCCCTTCTGGTCCATGACGTTGACCGCCCCCTTGGGGAGCGCGCGCGCCTCGGCATAGGCGCGCTCGGCCTTGCCCTTGTCCTTGACCAGGATCTCGCTCACCCGCACCTCATCCTTCTGATGAAATTCGGTGGGGTGCTCGTTGTAGTACTTCTCGACGTCGGCGTCGGGGACGTCCTCGACCTTCAGCTTGGACTCGAAGTCCTTCTGCATCAGCTTGGAGATCATCTGCTGCTTCATGACCCGCTGCACGTCGGGGTCCTTGTCGTAGCCGCGCCGGGCGGCCTCGGCGGCCATCACCTCGAACTTCACCAGGCCATCGAGAAACTCCTTCTTCTTGTCGGCGTTGGTGTAGCGGGCACGCACGAAGGGCGACTGCTTGTTGATCCGATCCTGCACGTCAGTGACCGTGATGACGGCGTCGTCGACCTTGGCGACGACCTGCGAGGGGTCGACGTTGCGGGCCTCACCGCTCTGGCTCGCGCCGCGCTTGCAGGTTGGAAGCGTAAGGGCAACCGCGCCGAGGGCGCAGGTCAGGAAAAGGGGGCGGAGGATCGTGGCCATCCGCGAGAGATTACACGCCCCGGGCGCTAGATCCAGCGGGTCGGGCCCGGACCGGGCATCGCCGCGAAATGGGCGTTGATCGCCATGTGAAACAGCCAATTGGCCAGCGTGATGATCGCGGCGGAGGCGAAGAGGCCGCCCAGCGTCTCGATCTCGAACGAGCGCATCAGCTTGTCGGTCAGCCAGAGCAAGACTGCGTTGACGATGAAGGGGACGAAGAGAAACAGCAGCCCCAGCGTGAGGATCGCCGGGATGATGAGGAAGGCGCGGATGAGCCATCCCAGAAACACGTTGAGCACAGAAAAGACGAGCGCCACCATGATGGCCGTCCCCACGCTCTTCACCTTGACCGACGGCACGATGCGCGTCAGCGCCAACACCGTCACGGTGAGCACCGCCATGTGCAGGAGGATGTACATGCGGAAAGCCTACCCGAAAATCGCGAAGCCGGCGGTCAAGCGGCCGTCAGCGCCACCAGCTGCGTCAACCGGGCTCGGGCCGCTGCCATCCGATCGCGCTTCTCGACCTCGTCGAACGTGTACGACAGGCGCATGTCGGGCGTCAGCTTGAAGCGGCTGGCCTTGGCCTGCACCAGCTTCAGCACCTTGGCGGGATCGAGCGCGGTGTCGCTGCGCAGCGACAGCACCAGCCGGGCCGGCCCCAGCTCGTAGCCGAGCGCGCCCAGCCTGCGCACCCACGTCTTGTCGATCATCACCTCCCCCAGCAGCAGCGCCTCCTCGGGCAGCGCGCCGTAGCGGTCTTCCAGCTCGGCCAGCGTGGCGCGCACGTCGTCCTCGCTGCGGGCCCGGGCGAGGCGCCGGTAAAAATCGAGCCGCTGGCCGGCGTCGGGGACGAAGTCGTCGGGGAGAAAGGCCGGCACGTCGACGGAGATCTCCGGGTCGTGCTCCTGTTCGATCGGCTCGCCCCGCAGCTCGGCGACCGCCTCCTCCAGGATGCGGGCGTAGGTCTCGAAGCCGACCGAGGCGACCGCGCCGTGCTGCCGCTCGCCGAGCAGCTCACCGGCGCCGCGGATCTCGAGATCGTGCGTCGCGACCTGGAACCCGGCGCCGAGCTCGGTGAAGCGCTGCAGGACCGCCAGCCGCTGCTTGGCCTCGGGGGTCATCTTGGTCTCCTCGGGGACGACCAGGTAACAGAAGGCGCGCTCGCGCGAGCGCCCGATGCGACCGCGCAGCTGGTAGAGCTGCGCCAGCCCGAAGCGGTCGGCGTGGTTGACGATCATCGTGTTGGCCCGCGGGATGTCGAGCCCCGATTCGATGATCGTCGTGCAGGCGAGGATGTCGTAGCGCCCGTCGACGAAGTCGACCATCACCTTCTCCAGCTCCCCCTCTGGCATCTGGCCGTGGGCGATGGCGATCCGCGTCCCCTCCGGCGAGATCTCGCCGATCTTTTGGGCCTCCTTGGCGAGATCTTCGATCCGGTTGTGGACGAAGAAGATCTGCCCGCCGCGCGCCCGCTCCCGCCGGATCGCCTCGCCCAGCAGATCGCGATCGAACCGGCAGACCATGGTGCGGATCGCCAGCCGATCGGCGGGCGGCGTGGCGATGATCGAGATCTCGCGCAGCCCCCCCATCGCCATCTGCAACGTCCGCGGGATCGGCGTGGCGGTCAGCGTGAGCACGTCGACCTGGGTGCGCAGCTCCTTGAGGCGCTCCTTGTGCGTGACGCCGAACCGCTGCTCCTCGTCGACGACCAGGAGGCCGAGATCGTGGAAGCGAACGTCGCGCGACAAGAGCCGATGTGTCCCCACGACGACGTCGAGCTTCCCTTCCGCCAGCGCCGCCAGCGTCGCCTGCTGCTCGGCCTTGGTCCGGAAGCGCGACATCACCGCGACGCGCACCGGGAAATCGCCGAAGCGCTCGGAGAAGGTGAGGAAGTGCTGCTCGGCCAAGCACCGTGGTCGGCGCCAGCACCGCCGCCTGCTTGCCCCCCAGCACCGCCATCAGCGTCGCCCGCAGCGCCACCTCGGTCTTGCCGTAGCCGACGTCGCCGCAGATGAGGCGATCCATCGGGACGCCGTTCTGCATGTCGGCGAGAACCGTCTCGATCGCCTTTTCCTGATCGGGCGTCTCGTCGAAGGGGAAGGTCTCCTCGAACGCGCGAAAGACCGCGTCCGGCGCCGGGAAGGCGTGCCCGGCCAGCGCCGCCCGCTGCGCGTAGAGCTGCATCAGCTCCTCGGCGATCTTGCGCGCCTCCGCCGACACCCGGCGTCGCTTCTCCTGCCAGGTCCGGGCCCCGAGCTTGTCGAGCCGGACGCCCTCGGTCTCGCCACCGGAGTAGCGGTTGACGAGGCCGATGCGATAGACGGGCAGATAGATCGCGCCGCCGTCGTACTCGAGCTGCAGGAAGTCCTGCGGCACGCCGCGCACGGTGAGCTTCTTGAGCCCGCGGTAGCGGCCGATGCCGTGCTCGTCGTGGACGACGAGATCCCCCTCGGCGATCTCGCCGAGGTCGCCGAGACCCGACGCCTTCGACGCCGGCCGGACCTCGCGCGACGCCCGCGCGCCGAAGATCTCCTCCTCGGCGACGACGATCAGGTGATCGGCCGGCAGCGCGAACCCGCGCCGCAGCGGCCCGACCAGCACCGCCAGCGGGGCGCCCGCCGGCGAAGACGACGGACGCGACGAAGACGCCGAGAACAGATCGCCCGCCTCTCCGTGCGCGAGGACGGAGGTCGCGAGTCCGAGCGCGCGCAGGAGCGCCGGCCAGCCGGTCGGCGTGCATCCGGCTCGGCGCGACGATGCGAACGCGATGCCCCCGGTCCAGCCAGCTGCGCAGGCGATCGCGCAGCGGCTTGCCGACGTCGATCTCGTCCTTCTGTTCCGTGACGTGCGCGCGCGCTTCCCGCAGCTCGCCGCGCAGCGAGGTGTGCGGCGACGACTCGATGCGCACGCGCGGCGGCGCCTCGGGTGTCTCGTTGAACCGCGCGATCTCCACCGGCCGCATCTCCAGCCGGTGGCGGGCCCCCAGCGCCAGCGCACGCCTCCTCCTCACCGAGCACGAACTCGTGCGCCGGCAGCGCCAGGCGGTGCTCGACGTGACGGGAGGCGGCCAGCTCGCGCAGCCGGCTCTCCTGCCGCCGCGCCTCCTCGACCACCGCCTCCGGATCCTCGATCACGCAGAGCGCGTCCGGCGGCAAATAGTCGAAGAGCGGCACCATCTGCGCATGGAACGCCGGCGCCAGCGCCTCGATGCCGAAGAACAGCTCGCCATCGTCGACCTGCTCCAACAACCGGCGCGTCTTCGACGACGGATAGACCGCGGCGTCGGCGGCGGCCAGGATCTTGGCCCGCGGGTCGGCGCCCGCCGTCTGGATCGTCTCCCGCACCGGATGCAGATGGACCGCGTCGAGCGGCCTCAACGTCCGCTGCGTGGCCGCGTCGTAGAGACGAATCGATTCGATCTCGTCGCCGAAGAGCTCGATCCGCACCGGGTGGCGATAGACCGGCGGGAACAGGTCGATGACCGCGCCGCGGACCGCGAACGTCCCCGCGTCCTCGACCACCGGCGCGCGCGAAAAACCGGCCCGCACCAGCGCGGCGATCGTCAACTCGCGATCGAGCGTCGTCTTCGCGGTGATCACCTGGCAGAGCGCGTCGAAGGGGGCGCGCGGCACGACCCGCCGGAAGAGCGAGGCCGCCGATGCGACGAGCACGCGCGGCGCGAACCCGTGCGAGAGCCGGAACAGCGCCGCCATCCGCCGCAGCATCGTCCGTCGGTCGGGCTGCATCTCGGCGTAAGGCGACGAATCGGGCGCCGGCAGCTCGAGCACCGCGGGGGGCGCCAGCGGATCGTCGCTGGCATGCGGCGGCGGCAGGAAGAAGCCGAGATCGTGCGCGCGCGCCTCGGCCGTCTCCTCGTCCGGAACGACGTAGAGCAGGGTCGAGTGGTCCACCAGGTTCGCCGCCAGCGCCGCGCCCAGCGAGCCGGAGGCGCCGTAGAGCTCGACGGCGCGCGCGCCGCCCAAATTCCCGCGGATCTCTCGCAGCGCCTGCGCGAAACCGCGCCGCGCCGGGTCGCTCAACATGCCGAGATCCGGGCCCGAAACGCTCATTGAACGGTCCGCCTATTTACCTCAAACTCCGCCCCGTGGCTGGCGGGACCAAGCTGGTGGCGGCCTTCACGCTCGCCTTCGCGGCCGCCCCCCTCACCGACGCGTCGCTGCGTCCGGAGGTCGACAAGCTGGTCGCGGCGGTCGGGGCCGCCCGCCACCTCCCCTTCCATGGCACGGTGCCGGCCCGCGCGCTCGGGCCCGACGAGACACGGCGGGCGACCGCGCTGGCGGTCGGCGAAGGGATGGAGAGCGCCGCCACCCGCACGGAGGGAGAGATTCTGAAGCGTCTCGGGCTGGTCGGGCTCATCCCGGTGGGTCGCGGCACCGGCGACCTTGCCGCGGAGGCCTACGCGTTCGCGGCGCCACCCGCCGCCCGCTACGACGCGGCGACCGGCACGCTGCTGGTCCCCAACTTCCTGCCGCTCGGAGCGCAACGCGCGACGCTGGCGCACGAGATCGCCCACGCCGTCGCCGATCAGCACTTTGGACTCCGCCGCTTTCTCGGCATCGCCCCTGACCGCGGTCCGCGTCTCGACGGCGACGCGACGCGCGCGCGCCTGGCGCTCGTCGAGGGAGACGCCGTTTTGACCGGGCTCGAGCTCGGCGACCCGCGCGAAAACTTTCTGGGGGCGCATGCGCTCGGCGCGCTTGCCGTTCAGCTGCGGGCGGCGTCGCAAGAGCTATTGCCAGGACCGTCCCAAGACCAGTCCAAAGAGGATGCCCCTTCCTGGTTCGCCCAGCTCGGGCAGTTCACGCACGTCGACGGGCTGCTCTTCGTCGCGCGGGTCCGCGCCCATCGCCCCTGGAGCGCCGTCGACGCGCTCTGGAGCGATCCCCCCGCCTCCAGCGAGCAGATCCTTCATCCCGAGAAGTACGACGCCTGCGAACCGACCATCACCGTCGACGAGAGTGCGCTTCCGTCGCTGACAGGCTTCGGCCGCCCGACAGCCAGCGACGTGCTCGGCGAGCTGGTGGTGCGGACCTGGCTCGAGTCCGCGCTCCCCCCGGAGATCGCCGCCCGGGCTGCGGCCGGTTGGGGCGGAGATCGCGCGGGACTTTATGCGCCGACGACGCCTGCGGCGCCAGTCCCCGACGCTGGCGCCGCCCTGCCGCTCGCGCCGCTCGCCTGGTTGACCGTCTGGGACGACGCCGCCGAGGCGGATGATTTTGCGCGGGCGGCCCGGCAGGTGCTCGCCAAAATGAGTGGGGCGATGAGCAGCGCGAGCGGTGAGGCAGAAGCCACGGCCGCGGCTGCCACCGACGATCGCGACGTCTTCTCGACCCCCGGTGGGGCGTTCGCGCTCGCCCGGAAGGCGGACGCCGTCGCGCTGCTGCTCGCCGCGCCCGAGCCGGTCGCGCCGGCGCTCGCCGCGATGTTGGAAGCGGCGCGCCCGCGCGCTAGCCGGCGAGCAACGCCTCGCCCACGACGCGGAGCTCAGCCAGGTTGTCCACGTCGTGATCGAGCAGGGGGATCTGGGTGATCGCCGTCCCCGGCGCCTGCGCCGCCAGCCGCGCGAGCTCGCGCCGCTCCCCCTCGTGCAGCGCCGCGAAGGTGGCGGCGAGCGGAACCAACCGCGCCGCCGCCTCGGTGAGCGCGGCGTCAGGGAGATCGGCGAACGCCGGGGCCGCGCGCAGCGCCTTCGCCAGCGCGCCGGCGTCGGTGAGCCCCGGGGCCGGCTGCACGCGGTTGGCGATGAAGGCCGCGAGCGGCACGCCGGCGTCGCGCAGCCGCCCGTGGAAGTACAGCGCCTCGTCGACGGCGGCCACCGCCGGAACCAGCACCAGCAAGAACGCCGTGTCCGGGCCGCGCAGCAGGAGGTCGACCGCCTTGGCGCGCTCCAGGAATCCACCCAGCACCTGCTGAAAGTCGGTCAGGAACGCCCCGACGTCGTCGAGAAACCGACTGCCGACCAGCTTGGCCAGACGGCGCAGCACGATGCGCGCCGCCGGCCCGCAGCCGCCGGAACGACAGCCGCTTCAATCGCCGCTCTCCTGCGACGGACGGGCGAACCAGCTGAGCGCCGGGCTGGAGACGGCCGCCGCGATCCGCTTGGGCGCGTCGAGGAAGTCGAGCGCGTTGGCCGTGGGCGGCGTGTCGAGCACGATGAGGTCGTAGGCCCCCTCGCGCGCCAGCTCGTAGAGCGCCAGCGTCGCCGCGTACTCCTGCGACCCGGTGAGCGAGGTGGTGACCTGACGGTAGATCGCGTTGTCGAAGATCCGCCGGCGCATCTCCGGATCGGCCACCTGCTCGTCGACCAGCCGCGCGAACGCGCGCGCGGTGTCGAGGCGGACCGCGAACAGGCGGCCCGCGCCCTCCTCCGGGATCCCCAGCGCGCGGCAGGCCTCGGCCGGGACCGGACGCGGCTCGGGGCCGAGCCCGCCGACACCCAGCGCGTCCGCCAGCCGCGGCGCCGGATCGATCGTGCAGACCAGCGTCTTGCGTCCGAGCGCGCGCGGCCGTCGCCCCCAGCGCGGCCGCCGTGGTCGTCTTGCCGACGCCGCCCGGCCCGACGCACACGACGATCCTTTTTTGCTCGATCAGCGCGCGGATCATGAGGGGGTTGGCCGTGGGCTCGGGAGTGGGTGCGCGCTCAGCCGGCGCGGACCAGCAGCACCGAGACGTTGTCCGGGCCGCCCGCCGCGTTCGCCGCGTCGACCAGCTGCTGGCAGGCCGACTCGAGATCGGGCGCCTGACGCAGGATCGTCGTCATCTTGCCGTCGGGGACCACGCCCCACAGGCCGTCGCTGCAGAGCAGGAAAATGTCGCCCGGCTGAACCCGACCGACGTAGACGGCGGGCTCGAGCTCCTCCTTGCTTCCGAGGCTGCGCGTGACGACGTTGCGGTGGGCGAACGTCGCCAGCTCCTCGTCGGTCATCTCCGGCCGCGCCGCGCGCATCTCCTCGGCGACCGAGTGATCGCGCGTCAGACGCGTGACGCTCCCGCCGCGGAACCGGTAGGCGCGGCTGTCGCCGGCGTGCGCGATCGCCAGCTGCTCCTCGCCGATCGCCATCGCCACCGCCGTGGTCCCCATGCGGGCGCGCGCGCGGTCGGCGGCGGCGGCGGTGCGGATCCGGTCGTTCGCCACCTTGATCCCGACCCTCAACAGGTTCGCCGCCAGCGACAGCGAGCGATCGACGGGATAGGGCCAGACCTGATGCGGCTCGGCGTGGTACGAGTGGAAGAAGATCTCGATCGCCTCGACGGCCATCGCGCTGGCCACGGCGCCCGCGTTGTGTCCCCCCATCCCGTCGGCGATCACGAACAGCCGCCCGTCGACGAAGTTGCCGAAGGCGTCTTCGTTGTCCGGCCGCTGCCGCCCCGGATGCGACAGCGCGGCCGCTGCCAGCGGCAGCGTCGGCGGATCTCCGGTCATTGGCGGCGCAGACATCGAAACCATCAGGTTCGCAAATAGCCCGCCCCTCGATCAAGCCCTATCGTCCGGCGACGGGCTCCCGCGACCTAGGCGCGGGCGACCGCGTCGGCCCAGCGGGTGAGGTGGGCGGCGCGCGCGTCCGCCGACATGGAGGGGTTGAAGACGCGGATGCGGGCGGTTTCCCCCCCTGCGTCGACCCGCGGCAGTCCGACGCCCAGCGCCGCCAGCTTGGCCGCGCCGAGGGCGGTCGATTCGACCATCTCGGGGCGGAAGATCTGCACGCCCAGGAGATCGGCCTGGATCTGCATCAGGAGATCGTTGGCCGCGGCGCCGCCGTCGACCCGCAGGTTGTTGATCGGCAGCCCGGCGTCGGCCTGCATCGCCGTTACCAGATCCACGTTCTGGAGCGCGATCGCCTCCAGCGCGGCGCGCGCCAGGTGCGCCCGCGTCGTCCCGCGCGTCACGCCGGCGATGAGGCCGCGCGCCTCGGCGCGCCAGTGCGGCGCGCCGAGCCCCGTCAGCGCCGGCACGATCGTGACACCGCCGGAGTCGGGCACCGACCGCGCGAGCGGCTCGATCTCCGACGCGCTGGCGATGATGCCGAGGCCGTCGCGCAGCCACTGCACCAGCGCGCCGGCGACGAAGGCGCTCCCCTCGAGCGCGTAGGCGGTCGTCGCCCCGGCGCCGGAGCCGGCGGCGTCCAGCGTCCAGGCGACCGTGGTCAGCAGGCCGTGCGTCGAGGGGCGCGGCTCGGCGCCGACGTTCATGAGCAGAAAGGCGCCCGTCCCGAAGGTGCACTTCGCGTCGCCTGCCTCGGTGCAGTCCTGGCCGTAGAGCGCGGCCTGCTGGTCGCCCGCCACGCCGGTGATCGGAATCCCGTCGGGGAGGCCCGGCACGCCGCGCGTCTCGCCGAGCCGCCCCGCCGACGGGCGCACCTCGGGCAGGAGCGCGGCCGGCACGCCGAACAACGCGCAGAGCTCGTCGGAGAACTGCCGCGTGCGCAGATCGCAGAGCAGCGTGCGCGAGGCGTTGGTGACGTCGGTGGCGTGCGTCTTGCCGCCGGTGAGCCGCCAGATGAGGAAGCTGTCGACGGTGCCGAAGGCGATCTCGCCGGCCTCGGCCCGCGTCCGGAGGCCGGGGACGGCGTCGAGCAGCCATCTCATCTTGGTCGCCGAAAAATAGGGATCGAGCACCAGCCCTGTCCGCTCGCGGACCATCCGCTCGTGCCCGGCCGCCTTGAGCGCGGCGCAAAACGGCGCCGTCCGCCGGTCCTGCCAGACGATGGCGTTGGCCACCGGCCGCCCGCCGTCGCGCTCCCAGAGCAGCGTCGTCTCGCGCTGGTTGGTGATCCCCAGTGCCGCGATCCGCTTCACGTCGACGCCCGCCAGCGCATCCTGGAGCGCGCCGGTCACCGAGGCCCAGATCGCCTCCGGATCGTGCTCGACCTCGCCGGGGCGCGGATAGATCTGCGCGAACTCCCGGTAGCCGCGCCCGCGCACGGTGCGGCCGCCGTCGACGACCAGCACGGTCGTCCCCGTGGTCCCTTGATCGATCGCGATGACGAGATCGGGCGCCATGGCGGCCGCTAAGCTACCACCGACCAGCCGGCATGCTCGGCGAGAAAGCGGGTGGCTCCGGCGATGAGAACCGACTTCTCCACGTCGAGCGCGACGAGGTGGAACGAACGGTCGAGCCAGAGGCGCTCGATGACCTCGCTGCCGAGGCTCCCGGTCAGCTCGAGCGAGTCGTCCATCGGCACCGTGTGGTCCTGCCGGCCGTGCGCCACCAGCGCGGGCGTTCGGATCGCCGGAAGGTCGGGGCGCACCACGTCCATGAGGTCGAGCAGCCCCTCGAGCGCGGCGATTGGAAAGGCGCGCAGCCCTGGGTTCGTGTAGCGGATCGCAGGATCCGAGACGTCCGAGCCATTGAGCTTGGGGACTGCCGCCCGCGGGTGCGCGCGAAAGTCGACCGGCAGGCGCGCGACCGTTCGGATCCCCAGCACCTCCGCCGGACGGAGCCGCAGCGGCGTCGACATCAGGACCAGCGCCGAGATGCGCGCCGGGTAGAGGCGCGCCAGGCGCAGCGCCAGGAGGCCCCCCATCGAGAAGCCGCAGATGGCCGTGGGGCCGCCGCCCGTGCGCGCCTCCAGCCGCCCGAGCGCCTCCTCGGCCGACCGAAACCAGTCATTCCAGTGCGTCGCCGCCAGGTCGGCGAGCGTTCCGCCGTGGCCCGCCAGCATCGGCGCCTCGACCGAACAGCCGAGCCGCCCGAAGTGCTCGGCCAGCGGACGCACCTCGAACGGCGTGCCGGTGATGCCGTGGAGACAGAGGACGCCGCGTCCGTCGCCCGCGATGGTGAGCGGCGACTTGTCCGCGGTTCCGGCCCGGAAACGCTCGAACATGTGGGAGACCCTATCAGGGTCTCGGAGCGAGATCCGCCGCCCAAAAGCGAAAGCCACGATCGAGCGCCCGTCGACGCTCGAATCGTGGCTCGCCAGGGACGTGCCTGGAATCAGATGCAGCCGGGGGTAGGATTGGCGGGGTCGACGCAGGGGCAACCGGCGACAGCGGCGCCCGGGAGGCAGATCGAGCAGTCGACGGAGCTGTTCTCGCTCTGGGGATTGGCGTTCACCGTGTCGGTCACGGTGAGCTGAGAACCCGCGCAGCCCATTGCGTTGCCGGTGAGCTTCCAGCACTGCGCCTGGTTGGCGCCGCTCGCGCCGCAGTTCGGGAGCGCGATGTCCGTCTTCGTCCCCTGCATGTCCGTCAAGTGCTCGACGATCGAGCACATCGGCTGGCCCGACCCATCGAGCTGAATCGTGCCGGTGATGCAGGGCGGGGTGATGAGCTGGCCCAGCTTGGTGGCGATGTTCTGCATCGATGCCGCGTAGCTCGGGTCGCAGATCGACGCCAGAAAGCTGTTCGGGAAGGCGTTCACGAACTGGGCGATGCGGACGCCCGGATCGCCGAAGCTGCCGTCCGTCGGGTTCATCGTCGCGTTGGGGTTGACGTCATCTCCACCCTGCGCGCCGCAGGAGTGCTCGATCACCGGCCACACCTCGTTTGCCTGGGTGTTCGTGCCGCCCGAGGCGGGCAGCCAGGCCACCGTGTAGGGAGACGGCGGCGCCGAGATGGAGGCCACCAGGATCTGGTTGTCCGCATCCTTCTTGAGCCCCTTGATGTCGCTGATGAACTGGTTGACCGGGATCAGGAGCCCGGTGTTCGTGTCGTTCGACATGCAGCTCGTCATATCGAGCGTCGGCGTCGTTCCCGTCATCATGGCGTTCCCCGGCGGCTGCAGCGGCGGCATCTCGACAGCGCCGCTCGGATCGGTGCAGAGGTGGCCGAACTGGTTGCAGCGGTAGTTCGCGATGGGGCCGTACTGGTTGGCCACGTTCTGCGACATGCCGTTCAGCGAGTAGAGCGGGGTGTTGGCGGGAGCCGAGCAGTCATCCTCGTTGGTCAGGATGACGATGCCGAGGTAGGCCTCGGACCGCAGAAAGCCGGCGTTCGCGCTCGGCTGCTGCCCGTCGCCGCCGAGCGCGCGATCGATCGACGCGAGCTGGTTCTCGAAGCCGCAGCCCTTGTCGCCGAGGAGCGCGATGCACTGGAACACGCTGGCGATCGGGTTGGTGAAGTTCGGCATGTTGTCGGCGTCCGAGATGTAATCGTCTCCCGTCGTGATCGTGGTGGCCGTGCACATTCCACGCGGCGCGCTCTGAAACTGGCCCGCGTCCCCCGAATGGGTGCACATGATCGAGCTGGTCGAGTCGCCCGGAGCGCCCATGTCGGACGAGACGACCGCGACGTGGAGGCTGGGCTTCGTCGGCAGCATCTCGAGGACGTTCATGAACAGCGGGAGCTGATCATAGAGCTTGGATTGCATCTCGGTCATCGACGACGAGTTGTCGATCATGAACAAGATGTCGATCTCGTTGTTGATCTTCTGCGTGAAGGTCGTCGTCAGGTTCGCCGTCGGAGTGATCATCGGCGCCTCCAGCGTGCGCGACGTACAGGCCCACAGAGCAGGCGCGGCCGCGGCCAAGCCGGCCCAGCGAAGGACCCGCCAACATTTAGATGAAAAACCGGCGCGACCAATCATGGGAATCCTCCTCGAGGAACAGTGGGCTGCGATGCCCGGGGGGCAAAACTGCGCGATTATAGGGATGGGCTCAGGGGACTGCAATGCTGCTGTCGTGACGATGCGGTGCTGATATTAGCAAGCGCCGGGCCAGCCAGGGCCAGCCAAAGGGGGCGGAAACCCGGGGCCGGCGGCCCGGAGGCGCCAATGTAGTTGGCGGCCCCGCCAACCAGGGCGTTGCTCATCGGGTCCGGGCGACCCCACAGAGCATCTCGCCCGCGAAGTAACGCGCCCCCGGCGGGTCGTCGATCCGGATCGGGCGAAGGAAGCTGTTCAGGATCTCGCCGCGTGCGTCCCGCCTCGAAGCGGGGTGGGCCGGATCGACGAAGCTCCTGCGGATGCGACCGCCCTGCGCCTCGACGAAGGTGATGCGGCCGCCGGCGGCGACGCTCTCCACGATTCCGGCTCGGTCGGCGCACTCGGGCGTGGACGCCACGCCCCGCGTATCGAAGAGGAGGACGTCGCCCGGGCGGGCGTCCGCCGCGCCGACCAGGCGATGGGCCGTCCGCAGGTATCCCCACAGCGCCCGGGTGCTGCCGTCGGTGCCGAAGCGGAGACCAGCGTCATGGAGCGCCCGTTCCACGAAGGCGGCTCCCTCGTCGGCCGTCCCACGGCCCCGAGACACCAACGCGACCGGACGCCGTGCCTCGAAGCGCGCCGCCTGGAAGACCGAGGGCGCGGCGCCACGGGTGTGGGCGCGGGGGGTCGCGCAGCCGAGCGCGCAGAGGCCAAGGACGACGATCATCGCCAGGAAGACCTCGAGCCAACGAAATTGGCGCTCGCCGGGAAGCGGCAGGGACATGCGCCCATCGTATGACATGTAGGATATCTGTCCACATTTTGACCTTTGCCGCGACCGATTAACGTGCCGATCGCCGTGCGTACCTCCGCGGGCCGGGCGACGGCCGCCATCTTCGTGTTCGCGTTCCTCGGCTGGACCTTCGATTTCTACGACCTGGTCCTGCTCGGTTTTCTCAAGGACGGCGTGGCGCGCGATCTCCATCTGTCGCGTACAGCCGAGTCCTGGCTGCTGGGCGCCGGGCTCGGCGCCTCGGGGATCGGTGGGCTCGTCGCCGGGGCGCTGGCCGACAAGCTGGGGAAGCGGACGGTCCTTTCGGTCACGGTGCTCGTCTATTCGCTCGGCTCGCTGATCTGCGGCCTGGCGCCGAACGCGACCGTCTTCTTCGCGGGACGGCTGACGCAAGGGATCGGCATCGGCGGCGAGTGGGCGATCGGCCACGGAATGTTGGCCGAAGCCGTTGCGCCTCGGATGCGCGGCCGCGCGGCAGCGGCGCTGCAGGCCGGCGAGCCGTTCGGCGTCGCGATCGCCGCGCTCGTTGGCTACCTGGTCTTGCCGCGGGTCGGATGGCGGGCGGTGCTGGTCGGCTCGAGCGTCACGGCGCTGCTGGCCTTCGCCGCGCGCGCGTCGGTGCACCTTCCAGATCGGCCGTCCGTCGCGCCCACGCGGCCGTATCTCGCCGAGCTGCGCGCCGCCGCCCGTGTTCCCGGGCTCCGCCGCCGCTTCTTGGCCGCCTGGCTGCTCGGGGTGTTCAAGCTCGGCACCTACTGGAGCTGTTACACCTGGCTGCCGACCTTCCTCAGCCACGGGATGCACCAGAGCGTCGGGCGCTCGCTCACCTGGATGGTGACGGCCCAGGTCGGGCAGCTCGGCGGGATGCTGAGCTTCGGCGCGCTCTCCGATCGGCTCGGACGGCGGCCGGCGTTCGCGCTCTACTCGCTGCTGACCGCCGCGGCCGTCGGCACCCTGGCGTTCGCCTGGAGCGCGCTCTTGCCTCACCCCGCGCTGTTCTGGTCGGTCATGCTGGCGCTCGGCATAGGGTCGGGGTGTACGGCCGGGTTCGGTGCGCTCCTCGCCGAGCTCTACCCGGCCGAGGTGCGCGGCGCCGCCATGGGCGCGACGTACAACCTGGCGCGCGCGGCCCAGCTGCTGACGCCTCTCCTCGTCGGAGTGATGGTCGCCCGCCACGGCCTCGGCGGCGGCCTGGCCGTTCCCTGCGTGCTCGCGCTCTGCACGGCGAGCTGGGTCTGGGTCCTGCCCGAGACGCGCGGCATCGCGCTGCCCAAGCTCAGGGAGCATTCAGCCGATGGATGAGGACGGGCTGCGCGATTCGGAGGACCCATGGCTGACGCGGTATCATTGGGACGATGAGAGACGTAGTCGTCGTCGCGGGCGCGAGGACGCCCGTCGGGTCGTTTCAAGGTTCCCTGGCCTCGGTGCCGGCGCCGCGGCTCGGGGCGGTGGCGGTGCGGGCGGCGCTGGAACGCGGGCGCGTGCCCGCCGACGCCGTCGGGGAGGTCTACCTCGGCTGCGTGCTGCCGGCCGGGCTCGGCCAGGCGCCGGCGCGGCAGGCGGCGATCGCGGCGGGGATTCCGCCCGCCGTCGGCGCGGTGACCGTCAACAAGGTCTGCGGCTCGGGGCTGAAGGCGGTCGTGTTCGGCGCCAACGCCATCGCCGCCGGCGAGCACGACGTGGTGGTGGCGGGCGGCATGGAGTCGATGAGCAACGCGCCCTATCTGCTGCCCAAGGCGCGCGAGGGATAGCGGCTGGGGCACGCGCAGGTGATCGACTCGTTGATCCACGACGGTCTGTGGGACGCGTACGGCAACGTCCACATGGGCGACTGCGCCGAGCTCTGCGCGAAGGAAAAGGGGATCACGCGCGCCGACCAGGACGCCTTCGCCGTCGAGTCGTACAAGCGGGCGCTGCGGGCGCAGGCCGAGGGGAAGTTCCGCGCCGAGATCGTGCCGGTGGAGATCGCGCAGAAGAAAGGGGCCGCCCAAGATCGTCGCCGACGACGAGGAGCCGGGGCGCGGCGACATCGAGAAGCTGGCGACGCTGCGGCCCGCCTTCCAGAAGGACGGCACCGTCACCGCGGGAAACGCCTCGTCGATCAACGACGGCGCGGCGGCGCTGGTGCTGGCGGCGGCGGACGTCGCCAAGGCGCGCGGCTGGAAGCCGGTGGCGCGCATCGTCGGCTCGGCGGGGCACGCGCAGGCGCCCGAGTGGTTCACCACCGCGCCGGCGGGGGCGATCGAACGGCTGCTCGGCAAGGTCGGCTGGAAGAAGGACGACGTCGATCTCTGGGAGATCAATGAAGCCTTCGCGGTCGTGTCGATCGCCAACAACCGGATGCTGGGGCTCGATCCCGCCCGCGTGAACGTCTGGGGGGGCGCGGTGGCGCTCGGCCACCCGATCGGCGCCTCGGGCGCGCGCGTTCTCGTGACGCTGCTCTCGGCGCTGCAGGCCGCCGGGAAACGGCGCGGGGTCGCCT
The DNA here is from genome assembly GCA_963819375.1 of uncultured Pseudomonadota bacterium. Classification (GTDB taxonomy): domain Bacteria; phylum Myxococcota_A; class Polyangia; order Fen-1088; family Fen-1088; genus JADGRB01. The sequence goes on from CAWFVU010000009.1 coordinate 290,203, forward strand.
CGCTCTGCATCGGCGGCGGCGAGGGGATCGCGCTGGCGGTCGAGCTCTTCTGACGCTACCTTGACGCCAGCCATGTCAGTCCTGGACGGCATCCACCGCGTCGGCGTCATCGGCGCCGGCCAGATGGGACGCGGCATCGCGCAGCTCGCGGCGTCGCAGGGGTTCGCGGTCACGCTGGCCGACATGGGGCGCGACATCGCCGAGCGCGGGCGCGTCACCGTCGGCAAGCAGCTGGACAAGCTGGTGGAGAAGAAGAAGCTCGCGCCGCCCGAGCGCGCGCAGATCCTGGCGCGCATCGAGGCGTGCGACCTCTACGGCAAGGAGCTGGAGTCGGTCGACTTCGTCGTCGAGGCGGCGACCGAGGACGTGGTCGGTCAAGCGGGAGATCTTCGCCACGCTCGATCGCGCCTGCCGTGGCGACGTCGTGCTGGCGACCAACACCTCGTCGATCAGCATCACCGCCATCGGCGCGGCCGTGACCCGACCCGAGCGGGTGATCGGGATGCACTTCATGAATCCGCCGCCGCTCATGAAGCTGGTGGAGATCATCCGCGGCCTGGCGACCGGCGACGCGACCTACGAGGTGACGCGCGCGCTGGCCGAGCGGCTCGGCAAGCAGACCGTGCTCTCGCGCGACATCCCCGGCTTCATCGTCAACCGCGTCCTCATGCCGATGCTCAACGAGGCCTGCTTCGCGCTCTACGAGGGGATCGGCTCGGTCGAGGACATGGACCTCGCGATCCAGCTCGGCCTCAACCACCCGATGGGGCCGTTCTCGCTGATGGATCTGATCGGCCTCGACACGACGCTGTCGATCCTCGAGGTCCTGCACCGCAACCTCGGCGACCCGAAGTACCGGCCGTGTCCGCTGCTGCGCCAGTACGTCGCGGCGGGGTGGCTCGGGCGCAAGACCGGGCGCGGCTTTTACCACTACCCGGCGCCCGCCCAGCTCTCGGGCGCGATTCGCGTGGAGACGGCGAGTTGAGCGCCGCCTCCGAACGCGGCGGACGTGCGCTGGTCGCGCGCGAGGGCGCGCTCGCCGTCGTCAGCGTCAACCGCCCGGAGGCGCGCAACGCGCTCGACGGCGAGACGCTGGACGCGCTGGCCGAGGCGTTCGCGGCGCTCGAGGGCGACAGCCAGCATTCGCTGCGCCATCCTGACCGGCGCGGGCGACAAGGCGTTCGCGGCCGGCGCCGACATCAAGGCGATGTCCGATGCCGATCCGGCCGCCGCCGACGTTCTGGTCGCCCACGCGCACCGGCTGGGCGACCTCTTGGAGGCGTCGCGGATGCCGGTGATCGCGGCGGTGAACGGCTTCGCGCTGGGCGGCGGGTTCGAGCTGGCGCTGGCCTGCGACTTCATCCTCGCCGCGCGCGGCGCCAAGGTCGGCATGCCCGAGGTCGGCCTGGGCGTCATCCCCGGCATGGGCGGCACGCAGCGGCTGGTCCAGCGGATCGGCGTGGCGCGCGCGCGCGAGCTCATCTACACGGGCGCGCCTCATCGATGCCGACGCCGCCGCGCGCATCGGCCTGGTGAACGAGGTCCTCGAGCCGGCGGAGCTCTTGCCGCGCGCGCGCGCCGTCGCCGAGGAGATCGCCACCCGCGCGCCGCTGGCCGTCGCCGCCGCCAAGCGCGCGCTCCGCCGCGGCGCCGATCTGCCGCTCGCCGACGGCATCGCGCTCGAACGCCAGCTCTTCTGCGGCCTCTTCGCCACCCCCGATCAAAAGGAGGGGATGCGCGCCTTCCTCGACAAGCGCCTACCCAACTGGACCGGACGATGAACTTCGAACTCTCCCCCGAACAGAAGATGATCCGCGACACCGCCCGCGAGCTGGCGACGCGCGAGATCGCGCCGCAGGCCGCCGAGATCGATCGCACCCACGAATTCCCGCGCAAGATCTTCTCGCGCCTCGGCGAGCTGGGGCTGCTCGGGATCATGGTCCCGGAGAAGTGGGGCGGCGCCGGGATGGACGCGCTCTCCTACGCGGTGGCGCTGGAGGAGATCGCGCGCGCCTGCGCCTCGACGGCGGTCGCCATGTCGGTGCAGAGCTCGCTGGTGGCGGCACCCATTCTCAAAGAAGGGACCGACGCGCAGCGCCAGCGCTGGCTGCCCGACCTGGCGGCGGGCGAAAGATCGGCTGCTTCGCGCTCTCCGAGCCGGAGGCCGGCTCCGACGCCAAGGCCCAGCGCACGCGGGCCACGCGCGAAAACCGGGACGGCGCCGCGCGCTGGCTACTGAACGGCACCAAGAACTTCATCACCAACGCGCCGGTCGCCGATCTGGCGATCGTGCTGGCGACGACCGACCCGGCCAAGGGCGGGCGCGGCATCACCGCCTTCCTCGTCCCGATGGACAGCCCGGGGCTGACGCTCGGGCCGCCCGACGACAAGCTGGGGATCCGCGGCGCGCCGAGCGCGCAGGTCTTCCTCGCCGACTGCGCCGTCGGTGACGACGCGCGGCTCGGCCCGGAGGGCGACGGGTTCAAGATCGCCATGCGCGCGCTCGACGGCGGGCGGATCGGGATCGCGGCGCAGGCGCTGGGGATCGCGCGCGCCGCCTTCGAGGACGCCGTCCGCTACGCGCGCGAGCGCAAGACCTTCGGCCAGCCGATCGCCGAGCACCAGGCGATCCAGTTCAAGCTGGCCGACATGCGCACGGAGATCGAGGCGGCGCGGATGCTGCTCTGGCGGGCGGCCGTGAAGAAGGACAGCGGCGGCGCCTACTCGACCGACGCCTCGATGGCCAAGCTGTTCGCCTCGGAGGTCGCCAACCGCGCCGCCAAGGAGGCGGTGCAGATCTTCGGCGGCTACGGCTACCTGCGCGATTTCCCGGCGGAGCGGCACTTCCGCGACGCGAAGATCACCGAGATCTACGAGGGGACCAGCGAGATCCAGCGGCTGGTGATCGCTTCGGCCTTGCTCAAGGAGTGAACCTGGGGCTAAGGTCGCCTCCGTCGAGGAGGGTCGCCCATGGGTTCGATCGCCGCAGTGACACGCAAGTTGTTTGGCTCGCGAAATCGCCGCTTTGGCGCTGCTGTCGACGTTGACCGTCGCCGCGTGCGCCGAGACGTCGGACAGCAACGAGCGGAGCGTCCGCGTCGTGAAGAACCAGCGAGGTCGCCGCGCAGACCGGCGGCATCTCGCCCGACAAGGAGGCGGAGGTGCAGCTGCTCCTGCAGCAGCGCGATCCGTCGACGCTGCGCTGCTATCAGGACGTGCTCGACGAGAAGCACGATCGCGCGTTCAAGGGGACGGTCATCGTGCTCCTCGAGCTGACGCCGGCCGGCGAAGGCCACCGCCAAGGTCACCGGCGGGACGCTGAACAACAAAGAGGTCAGCGACTGCCTGGTCGAGAAGCTGAAGGACTTCGAGTACCCGCAGGTCGCCCAGACGGGGACCATGCAGTACGTGTATCGGTTCGAACCGGCGTACTGATCTAAATGGGTGGCGGGCACATCGCCCGACTGTGTCTCCTCAGAACGTGATCTGCGCTTCGTGCGGATCAGCACGTTGCCGCTCGCTCCTCCGCGGCCTTCGCACGAAGCTTTTTCGGCGGCGCGGGATGCGTCTCGCGTATTGAAGGGCATCCCGCGCTCGCCGAAAAAGCCCACGCGCGGACGGTGCGCTGCGCCTGAGGCGCGACCAGCGACGCGCGCGTAACGCGGTTCACGGTCGCCCGAGCGTATTGAAGGGCATCCCGCGCCGCCGAAAAAGCCCACGCGCGGACGGGACGCCGCGCCTGAGGCGCGACCAGCGACGCGCGCGTAACGCGGTTCACGGTCGCCCGAGCGTATTGAAGGGCACTCGCGCTGCCGAGAAAGCCCACGCGCGGACGGGGCGCCGCGGCTTGAGACGCGAGGAGCGACGCGCGTAACGCGGTTCACGTTTGTCGGCATTGTGACGTAATGCAGTTCACGTTTGCCTGAGAGGTCGCTGCGGCATCGAGACAGGCGCCAGTGAAGGCGGGCGAGCAAGGCGCCCGCTTGAGCGGGTGCCAGAAGTGACCGAAAAAATGCGGCAGGCTGTGAGCCTTTTCCGTGAGCCGTTCCTGGACAACGGCGGCGAACAGTCAGCGAAATGGTTGCGCAACCCTGTGGCGCAACCACGGAATCCCGGGGACAAGTGCCCGGAATTCAGGTGGAACGGAAATTTGTCTCCTCTTGCCGGAACTTCGGTCGATGGGAATTGTCTGAAGGACGCTCGCAAAAGTCAGTCTCCGACCACCCGGCCCAAGGTGTTCATGAAGTCGAAGTAGCGAAGTCAGCAGCTCTGTTCGTTTCGGCGTTCGCGGTTTTGGGGATCGGTTGCGGCGGTGACAAGGCGGCGCGCAAGGACGCAGAAGGTGGTCCCGAGTTCGCGCTGGCGCAGCGCAAGGCGCCGCAAAGCCGGTCGACCCCGGCGCCTCGATGACGCTCGACAACGAGATCGGCGTCATGGACACCGACGACGTCGAGGCGACGCTGCAGGAGCACTTCGACGACGTGCGCGCCTGCTACAGCGCGCCGGCAAGGCGCAGCGCTACGCGGGCGGCAAGGTGCTGCTCCGCTTCATGGTCGCCGGCGACGGCGCCGCGCAGGACGTCTGGGTGCTCGAGTCGACGCTCGGCAACTACGACGTCGAGCGCTGCCTGGTCGAGGTGGGGCGCAAGATTCGCTTCCACGCGCCGAACGGCAACAAGGCGACGACGTTCGAGTACCCGGTCGAGTTCCGCTCGGAGAGCGGGATGGAGATCCTCGACGTCGACGGTCCCAAGGTCGATCACGACGTGGCGACGCTGCTGCCGCAGCTCGCGGCCTGCGGGCAGATCGCCTCCGAGCAGGTCAACGCCATGCATCTACATCGAGTCGAACGGCGTCCCCGGCTCGGTCGGCCTGGCGACGGCCGCCGCGATCGACGAGGACGCCGGCGACTGCGTCGTGCAGACGATCCGCGGCTGGCGGATGTCGGTCGGGCTCCCCGGCCACGTCGTGCGCGCGAACTTCACGAATTCCCGCCCAACTTCACGACCGCCGAAGCCTCGCGCCGCACGCTCGCCCACCACCGCCGCCGCTAGGAGCGAGGCGACGACCAGCCGCCGTCAGCGCGGGGTCGGCGCGGTGGAGTTCAACTTGGAGTGCTTGCGGCCGTAGAGGGCGTAGATGACGAGGCCGATCGCCATCCAGCCGAACAGGCGGATGAGGGTGCTGATCGTCTCCTGGAGCATCAGGTACGTCGAGGTGGCGGCGCCGCAGAGCGGGACCAGGTAGGTGCCGCCGGGCACGCGGAAGCCGCGCGGGATGTCGGGGCGCTTGAGGCGCAGGATCATGACGCCGATGCTGACCAGCACGAAGGCGAACAGCGTCCCGACCGAGGTCAGCTGACTGAGGACACCGACCGGAAGGAGCCCGCCGGCGCACGGCCACCATCACGCCGGTGATGATCGTCGTGACCCAGGGGGTCCCGAAGCGCGGGTGCACGCGCGCCGCGCCCGGCGGCAAGAGGCCGTCGATCGCCATCGAGAAGAAGATGCGCGGCTGTCCCAGCATCATCACCAGCATCACCGACGACAGACCGGCGATGGCGCCGATCTCGACGAACGTCACCAGCCAGAGCTGGCCCGTCGCCTCGACCCCGACGGCGATCGGATGCGGCACGCCGAGCTGCGTGTAGGGGACGATGCCGGTCAGGATCAGGGAGACCGCCACGTAGAGGACCGTGCAGATGGCCAGCGATCCGAGGATCCCGATCGGCAGATCGCGCTGCGGGTTCTTGGCCTCCTGCGCGGCGGTCGAGACGGCGTCGAACCCGATGTAGGCGAAGAAGACCCGGGCCGCGCCGCGCATGACGCCCGAAAATCCGAAGTGGCCGCGCGCCTGCTTCGGGCGGGATGAACGGGTGCCAGTTGGCGGTGTTCACGAACCGCGCGCAGAAGGCGATGAACATCAGCACCACCGCGACCTTGATGGTGACGATGACGCGCGTTGAAGCGCGCCGACTCCTTGATGCCGATGACCAGAATCGTCGTCACCACCGCGGTGATCAACATGGCGGGGATGTTCAACACCGCGCCGGTGGAATGAAACTGTCCCAGCACCTCGTCGTAGACGAACGGCGCGCGCGTCCAGGTCGGCGACAACGTGATGCCCAGGACGTCATGGACGAACGCCACGGCGTAACCCGACCAGCCGACGCTGACCGCCGCCGAGGCGACCATGTACTCGAGGATCAGATCCCAGCCGATGATCCAGGCGACGAGCTCGCCCATCGTCGCGTACGAGTAGGTGTACGCGCTGCCGGCGATCGGGATCATCGACGCCATCTCGGAGTAGCAGAGGCCGGCGAAACCCGAGGCGATCCCGGCCGCGACGAACGACAGCACCACCGCCGGCCCCGCGTTGTCGGCGGCGGCCTGGCCGGTGAGCACGAAGATTCCCGTGCCGATGATGGCGCCGACGCCGAGCAGCATGAGGTCCATCGCGCCGAGCGCCCGCTTGAGCCCGTGCTCCCCCGCGGCGTCGGCGCGCAGGGCGTCGATCGACTTGGTGGCGAACAGGCCGGCTAGCCATCTCGAACCGCGGAACGCAGCATCGCCACCGCAGTGTAGACCACCACGACGACGACGAGCCATTTCACGGTGACGAGCGAGAGCGATTTGACGACGAACGCCGCCAGGAGAACGGCCGGCGTCCCGCCGAGCGTCAGACCGAGCGCCGCGGGGAGGTCATAGCGTCCCGACCGCACGAAGCGAACCGACGCCGCCGGCATGAGGAACGCGCAGGAGCCCATCATGATGGGAAACGCGGCCGTCTCCTGCATGCCGAGCAGCGCCACCAGGATCATGCAGGGGGCGAAGAGCCCGATGCCGAGGGTCATGAGGGCGCCCAGCACGAAGTTGCCGGCGATGCCGATGGCGAGCCGCGCGCCCGAGAGGCCGAGCGCTTCACCGCCGGCCGGGACGATCCCCGTCAGGCGCGCGACCATGATCCCCACGGCCGCCGAGGAGCAGCACGCCCATCCCCAGCTGGATCCGGCGCCGCGGCCAGCCGGAGACGACGCCGGCGCCCAGCCAGGCGCCCGCCGCCGCCGCGCCGATCATGAGGGTCAGCGTCTTCGCCTCGACGTCGACGGCGATGATGAGGATGGAGATGACCGCCTCGGCGAAGGTCGGGATCATGTGGCCGACGTTGAGAGTGCCGGGGATGTTCTCGTCGGCGACGACGCCGCCCAGCTTGTAGAGCGAGGTCGTCGGGGCGAACGAACCGATCCCCAGCATGTCGAAGAAGTCGGTCACGATCCCGATCCCCAGCTGGCGGACCGTCGGCCGGCGGCGGCCCGTCGCGCCGCGCGCCTGCCGGATCCAGAACACCACGAACGCGATCCCGGCGGCGCCCAGGAGCGCGATCAGGATCGCCTTCGGACTCGGCAATGGCTGTTCTGGGCTAGTTCAGCGGGCAGATCGGAGGCACGCCGCTGTCCCGGCGACGAGGCCCGTTCCGGTCGACACTGAACCACCGCAGCCGGTCACCACCAGCTTGCGACAAGCGTTGAGCGAGGTGTCGCAGACGTAGCCCGAGGGGCAGATGCGGCGCGACACCGTCTGATTGCAGAGGTTCGTGGCCGTACCGCAGGTGGCGCCGGCGCAGGCCGTGGTGTCGTCCTGCGAGCAGATGCAGGTGGTGGTGCCCGGCTGGCAGATCTCGTTCGGGTCGGGGCAGGTGCAGCCGCTGCCGCCGCCGCTGCCGACCACGCCGCCGGTGCCGAGCGTCCCGCCGCTCGCGCTACCACCCTTGCCGCCGCTCCCCACGACGCCGCCGCTGCCGATGAACCCACCGGTGCCGATCACGCCGCCCGTGCTTATCACACCACCACTGCCGATCGCGCCGCCCGTCGCGGAACCGCCGTGACCACCGCTGCCGATCAGGCCACCCGTGCCGACCACGCCCGCGCCGGTGCCGACCATGCCGCCCGTGCCGACCACGCCGCCGCTGCCGACCGCCCCGCCGCTGCCCGGCGTGTTGCCGCCGGTGCCGAACAGACCGCCGGTGCCGCGCGCGCCCCCGGTGCCGCTGCCGCCGCTTCCCGTCGTGGTGCCGCCCGTGCCGCTCGAGCCCGCGCCGCCGTCGACGGGTACGCAAGGACCAGAGGCGGCGGTCAGGTTGATCGCCATGGAGACCGTCGCGCCAGACGAGACGTCCGGGGACACGACGGGACCGCCCGTCGCGATCTCGCAGCCGTCCTGGTCGACCGCGGCGGTGAACTGTACGGGGCCGCTCTTGTCCGACGGCAGGTAAACCCCGACCTTATAAGCTCCACTCTTGAACGAAACCTTATTGAACGTCGTGGTCTCCTGTCCGACCGCCGTGATGACCAGCGAGACGTCCGAGTACGGCGTCACCCCGTTTGGCGCATTGACCGTGACGAGCACGAGCGATCGCTGGCTGCACGACAGGATCGGAATGATCACGATGCGCCGTCGCCAGAAAGATTGCCTGCCAACGTGTCAGTGACATGGGACTCCTCCAGGGCACGACGGATCCCGATTTTCCGCCGCGATTAAGATTATTCCGCCCACCACCACCGCAGCCCCCACGCCCGCCCAGAACCACCATCTAGAATAAATCGGATGGGCCTCGGATTGTGTTGAGGTGGCGCCGTTTTCGACGGTTGGCGTCGTCGACACCGGCGTCGAAGTGGGTAGAAGTGGGTTGAAGGCGGGGCTGGTCGAGGTCGAGGATGACGGCAACGAGGTGGACGGCGGCTCCGTCGGCGGGATGACCGAAACGGGCGGCGGTGCGACCGGCGGCGGGCGCGAAGAGGTCACGGCGGGCGCGGCCGAGGCACCCGGCGACGGCGCGCCAGGCGACGCGTCCTCGAGATCCCTGATGTGTTTCTCGGCGACGGCGCGATTGGGTGCGGTCGGCGCGTCCTTCAGAAACCGCCGGTAGAACTTGATCGCCTCCGCGCCCTTGCCCCATCAACCGGTGGCACTGCGCGATGTTGTACAGAAAGCTCGGATCGGGCTTGGCCAGATAGGCCTGCTCGTACTCGGCGATCGCGTTCGCGTACTTCTCGAGCTTGTAGTACGAGTCGCCCTCCTGCGAGTGGGCGCGGGCCGAATCGAGCCGCGGATCGGCGGCGCGCGAGGGCCGGCCACTCATCAGGAGGAGCGCAACGAGCACCACACCTGCTCCAGTTGGTCTTCGCACCAAGTTCAGATCCTGAGGCTGATCCTAGGGACCGCGGGGCCCCGAAGTCAACGATCCTGCGAGGAGGGCGTTGCCGTGAGGCAGCGGTGAGCGAAGCGAACCATGCTTGAGAATGTGGCCCGACGACGTGCCGCCCGGAGGCGGCCTACACCGCCAGGCGCGCCCCGGCGTTAGAATGCCGCGCATGGGCGAGGGGGACCGCAGCAGGTCGACGGACGGCACGCGCGAGCGGCAGCGGGTCCTCCTGCTCTGCGCCGGCATCATCGTGCTGTTCGCGGCGACCGATCGGGTGACGCTCGGCTACTTCGCCTGGCGCCCGCTGCTGGTGCGGCTGCTCTGGGCGCTGTTCATCGTGGCGACGGCGCTGAACCTGCGCGGCGCCGGGCGGGCCCGCACGCGCGAGCTCATGCTGGCGCTCGCCGTCTTCTCGACCGCTTTTTACGCGGCGCTGGCGGCCCTGACCGGCGGGGTCGCCAGCCCTCTCTTTCACTGGATGCTGGCGCTGCCGGTGGCGATCGCCGTCGTGATCCAGGATCACCCGGCGGCGATCGTCGGCTCGGGGCTGGCGATGCTGGCCGGCGGGCTCGGCATCCTGACCGCCGCCGGCACCAACCCGGCGCTCTGCTGGCAGTGGGCGGGAACGGCGGCGATCATGGTGGTGCTGGCCGCCTACATCTCGGGATCTACGGCCGGCTGCACGCGCGGGAGGCCGCGCTCCGTCGCGCGGGCGCCGAGGCCGACACCCGCGCGCGCGCCTCCGAGGCGGCGATCGCGGCCCGCGACGAGTTCCTGGCCATCGCCGCGCACGAGCTGCGCACCCCCCTCACCTCGCTGCTGCTGCAGATCGACGCGGTCGAACGCGCCGTCTCCCTCACGCCGGGCGGCGTCCTCGGCGACGTCGAGCGGCAGCGCATCGGCTCCATCGCGCGCCAGGCGAGCCGGCTGTCGGGCCTCATCGACGGGATGCTCGACATGTCGCGCCTGACCGCGGGCCGGCTCGAGCTGAACTTCGACAGGGTCGATCTGGCGGCGCTGGCGCGCGAGGTGGCGCAACGTTTTGCGCCCGACGCCGCGGCCGCCCGCTGCGCGGTGAAGATCGATCTCCCCGAGCCGCTCGTCGGCCTGTGGGACGAGGCGCGCCTCGACCAGATCGCCACCAACCTGATCGCCAACGCCGTGAAGTACGGCGCCGGCGGCGGGATCGAGATCGAAGGGCGCGGCACCGCCGACGTCGTCCAGCTCATCGTGCGCGACCACGGCATCGGCATCTCGGCCGAGGACCAGCAGCGGATCTTCCGGCGCTTCGAGCGGGCCAGCGGCCAGCGGCAGCACCCCGGGCTCGGGCTGGGCCTCTGGATCACCAGCGAGCTGTGCAAGGCGCTGGGGGGGAAGATCTCGGTCACCAGCGCGGTGGGGGCGGGCGCCGCGTTCACCATCACGCTGCCGCGTCGATCGCCGACCGCGCTCGAATCGCAAAAGCCCCGGATGCCCGACGTCGAGCCCTCGCGCGCCTGACGACGTCGCGACGTCGCCAAGGTGCAACGTTGCAGCGTTGACCGGGGGGCAGCATCTGGGATAGTTCGCGTCCATGCCGTCGCTCGATCTCGCCGCCTATCCGCTCGAACGCCTCGCCGATCAGGTCGGAACGCCGTTTTACCTCTACGACGCCGCCGAGCTGCGCCGGCGTCTCGACGCGCTGGCCACGCTGACGGCGGGGGAGGCCCTGCAGGCGCGCTACGCGATGAAGGCGAACTCCAACTGGAAGGTGCTGGAGGCGGTGCGCGCCGCGGGGCTCTGGATCGACGCCGTGAGCGGCAACGAGGTCCTGCGCGCGCGCCGTGCCGGGTTCCCGATGGGGGCCAAGCCGCCCGTGGTCATGCTGACCGCCGACGTGCTCCGGGACAACGCGCTCACCGCCGTGCTCGAGCATGGCGTGCTCCCCAACGTCGGCTCACCGGGGATGATCGACGAGCTGCACGGCGCCGGCTACACGGGCCCCATCGCCGTGCGCGTGAACCCCGGCTTCGGGCACGGCCACGTCCAATCCTGCGACACCGGCGGCCCCTCTTCCAAGCACGGCATCTGGCACGAGGCGCTCGGCGCGCTGCGCGCCCGCGCGATCGCCGCGAAGCTGCCGGTCACCGAGCTGCACGCACACCTCGGCACCGGCCCGCGCATCTCGGAGTTCGACGAGAACCTGCGCCGCTTCGTCGAGATGATGACGCCGCGCCTGGCCGAGTTTCCCGACATCGAGGCCATTAATCTAGGCGGCGGGATCCCGCACCCCTATCGCCCGGGCGCGCCCAGCTACGACCTCATCGGCTTTCGAAAGCTGCTGGTCGAGGTGGCGGCCGTGCTGGCGAAGGCGGCCGGGCGGCAGATCCGCGTCGAGATCGAGCCGGGACGCTACCCCATCGCCGCGGCGGGGCTGCTCGTCTGCCGCGTGAAGGATCTCAAAAAGACCGAGTCGAACTCCAAGGGGCCCGGCCACCGCTTCATCATGGTGGACGCCGGCTTCAACGATCTCGTGCGCCCGGCGATGTACGGCTCGTACCACCACATCTCGATCGTCGGAAGAGGCGCCGGCCGCACCCCCGAGCCGTTCGTCGTCGCCGGCCCGCTGTGCGAGAGCGGCGACGTCTTCACCCGCGACGACAAGGAGCTGCTCGACCCGCGCCCGCTGCCGCAGCCGGAGGTGGGCGACCTGCTGGTCCTGCACGACGCCGGCGCCTACGGCGCGTCGATGAGCTCGAACTACGTCTCCATCGGCCGTGTCCCGCAAGTCTTCTGGGACGACGGCCACGCGACCCTGGTGTCGCGCCGCGAGACGATCGACGACGTGATGCGCGCCGAGTGCGACGAACGGATCTGACCGCCAGACAGATCTGGGCGCGCACGGGGTTATCATTGGCCCCATGCGGAGCCTGATTCACTGCAGGAGCGTTCTCCTCGGCTGCATTCTCCTCCTTGGCTGCGGCGGAGGTTCCGCCGGATCCTCCAAGGACGCAGCGGCGGGATCCTCGGGCGCCGGCGGCGGCGCGCACGCGGGCAGCGGCGGCAGCCCAGGTGGTGGCGCAGCGGGCCAGATCGACGCCCATCCAAACGACGGCTCGACGACCGACGCCATCTCCGGCCGGATGCAGTCCGTTTACATGACCTTCTACGGCTGGCCGGACAACAGCCCGCCGGGCGGCGCCATCGCCTACCCCCAAAACGGCGGCTTCCCCACCGTGCACAACCTCGCGGGTGGCAGCGGGAGCTACGCCGATCCGATCACCTTCGCGACCGATCAGGCGGAGCTGCCCGTGGGGACGTTGCTGTTCGTTCCGGTCATCGAGAAGTACGTGGTGATGGAAGACGACTGCGCCGAGTGCGACACCGACTGGTCTTCGTCGCAGAAGTGGCACATCGACGTCTGGATGAACAGCGACGGCGCTGCCGATTGGGACGCCGTCCTTGGCTGCGAGGACCAGTGGACGAAGTCGACGACGGTCGTCGAGATAAATCCGCCGCCCGGCCGCCCCGCGACCGCCCCTCCGCTGTTCGACACAACAACCAACGTTTGCCGGCCGTCCCCTTGAGTAGACGGCCGCCTCTGAACGTGATCTAATTGAGCGAAGTGGGATTGTTGAGAGGGAGGACTAGATGACTTACAGATCTGGATTGGGGGCGTGGAGTCGGTTGCTCGGCATCTTTGCGGCGATCGTTGGGGTTGCTGGTTGCGGCGGGAGCCAGACGCTCACCTCCTCGGGCACCGGCGGGGCCGGCTCGGCAGGTCGAGGCGGTGCGTCCGGCGGACGCGATGGCGGGTCGGCGGGCGGCAGCGCGGGAACGACGGTCACCGGACCTTTCGGGAACAACGTCGACATCCTGGTGATGATCGACAACTCGTCGTCGATGCTCGAGATGCAGCAGAAGCTGTCCACGCAGCTGCCGCTATTCATCCAGTCCCTGCAGAGCCTCCCCACGCCACCCAATCTGCACCTGGCCGTCGTCTCGTCCGACATGGGGGCCCCGGGTGATTTGACGACCTCGATCGCGTGTACGGCCAGCGGCGATCAGGGTGAGTTCCAGAGCATGCCGCGCGGGACCTGCACGGCCACGACGCTTGCGGCGGGAGCGACCTTCATCTCCGACGGAGACAACATGCCGAACTTCACCGATCCCCTCGCGAGCGTGCTCCAGTGCATCGCTCTGCTCGGGGACACGGGATGCGGGTTCGAGCATCAGCTCGCGTCGATCGATCGCGCGCTGGGCGCCGACGGTCTGGGTCCGGTCCCCAGCACCAACGCCAACTTTCTTCGCCCGAACGCCTACCTCGTCATCGTGATGCTGACCAACGAGGACGACTGCTCCGCGCCGACGAACACCGAGCTCTACTCGCTCAACGGCGGCATGTCGGACCTCTCCAACCCGCTCGGTCCGATCGCCAACTACCGCTGCAATCAGTTTGGCCACCTCTGCACCGATCCAGCTTCGGGCACGATCAGCGCGCCGCCCCTCAATCCTCCCTCCGACGCGCAGGGAACGACGGCGGCCCCGACGCTGAATCTCACCAATTGCACCTCGAACGACACGAAGGGCCTGCTGACGCCGGTCGCGAAGTTCGTCAGCGACATCAAGGCGCTCAAGCCCGATCCCGACAAGCAGATCATCGTCGGGGCCATCGCCGCGCCGGCGACGCCGTACACCGTGGCTTGGGTGCCAGCGTCAGTGGCCTCGACCGGGACGGCGGCCGGCCAGCTCTGGCCCCGGGTCGAGCACTCCTGCGGCGCGGCTGGCGGAGATAGCGTCAACCCCTTGGCGACCATGAACCCGACAGACGGCAGCTTCGGCGATCCAGGCGTCCGCATCGCCCAGTTCGTCCAGGCCTTTGCCAACAACGTGCAGGGATCGATCTGCGACGCCAGCTTCGGGACGACGCTGGGCGCGGTCGCGGGCAAGATCGGTCAACTCATCGGCCCGCATAGCTGCCCTAGCCCGCCTTTCGGGCGGCACGTCGTCGGGCCACGTGTCGGCTCGTTCGCTTCGCTCACCGCGCCGCTTCGGCGACGCCTCCTAGCCGAAGTCGCTGTCGGCGGTGAGCGCGTGGCGGACGGCCGGCTCGATCGTCTCGACCGGGAGGCCGCGCCAAAAGACGTGCCACTTGGGGAAGCGCAGGAGGCCGTCGCACTGCTTGACGTACCAGGCGGTGATGGGGTTCTCCGGGCGCGAGCGCCAAAAGAACGCCGGGTAGTCGCGCGTGACCAGCGACCAGATCTCGCTGCCGAGGCCATCGCCCTGGGCCTGGCGCTCGACGGCGAATTTGGTCAGATAGGGCGCCACCGCGGTCTCGGCGACGACGGCGGCGCCTCGGTAGTTCTCCTCGACGAAAGTGCGCGCGATTGGGCGGGTGAAGAAATCTTCACGGATGTCGCGCCCGAAGGCCGAGGCGAACAGGGCGCGCAGCCGAGCCGGATCGACCGACTCCCACCCGTCGCGCACGTCGATGCGCGAGCCGCGGCGGATCAGCGTGCCGGCGCCGTTGATGGTGAAGAGCTCCCGCAGGAACTGCAGCGGGTTGACGACGGTGACGCCCATCGAATGCGGCACGTTCTCGAGGAGCCGCTTGATCTGGCGGAGCAACAACGCCTGACCGCGCGACAGCGCCCCGGGCGCCAGCAGCCGATCGGTGTCGGTCGCCAGGCTCACCACCGACGGCGGTTTCCCGGCGCCCACCACCAGACCCGGGCGGCGGCTGAGAAACACGACCTTGCGCGTCTCCAGCGCGGTGGCCAGACTGGCCAGCAGCCGGAAGCGCGCGTCGATGGTCAGCGACGCCGCCGCCTCGACGGAGACGAGCGGGATCGCACCGCGCGCGATGACGGCGCGGATGGCCTCCACGGTCGCGGGGCCGAGCTCCGCGTCGGCGCGGATGATCTCGCAGGGGACCGCGTCCTCCAGCAGCCAGTCGGAGACGCGCGTCGCCTGCGCGTCGGCGTCCTTCGGTTCGAAGAGGCCCAGCAGCACCACCGGCAGAAGGCCGAGCCCGGCGAGAATGCGCAGATCGAAGTGCACCGGATCGAGCGCGTTCTTCACGATCTGCGCGTTGGGCGCGAGGATGGCGAAGCTCTCCTTGCGCTGCGAGCGAAACAGCTTCAGATAGAGGTCGATGTCGGCCTTGGCGCCGACGCTCTCCAGGAAGCGCTGGACGATCTCTGCTTCCATCAGCCGAGCACCGTCGCGAACGTGGCCCGGGCGGCCTCGAGATCGGCGAGGGTGACGAACTCGTCGGCGGCGTGAGCCTGCCCGACCTCGCCGGGACCGAAGACCACCGCGTCGATCCCGTGCTGGGAGAGGGTCGCGGCTTCGGTCCAGAAGCCGAGGTCGACGGCGGTCTGCAATCGCTCGCCGAGGAGGGGGGCGAACGCGGGGAGGTCCCGGGTCGCGAACGGCAAGCTCGCCTTCACCAGCGTCCATTCGATCACGTGCGGAGCGACGGCGGCGCGCACCCGCTCTTCGGCCTCGGTGAAGAGCTCGTGGATGTTCGTCCCGGGCGCCGGACGAAGCGAGAACGACAGCGTCGCCCGCGTCGGCACGACGTTGAAGGCGATCCCGCCGTCCAGCGCCGCCACGTTGAGGTTGATCCCCGGAAAACCGGCCGGTCCCGTGCCCCGATGCGCGACCCCCATCTCGTCGAGCGCCACCGCCGCGCGTGCCAGCACGGCGACCGGATTGACCAGGCCGTCGACCAGCGATGAGTGCCCCCCGGGGCCTCCCAGCGACACCGTCGCCGCCCCGATCCCGCGATGGCGGACGCCAACCCGGCATCCGGTCGGCTCACAGACGACGGCGCGCTCCAGCCCCCCGGCCGCCTCGCTGGCCAAGAAGGCCTCCATGCAGGTCTGCCCGTGCTCCTCGTCGCCCGAAAACAGGATGCCCACCGAGCGGCTCGACTTCCGCTCCGCCAGCACCTCCAGCACCGCGGCGATGGCCCCCTTGGTGTCGGCGGTGCCGAGCCCGTACAGGCGATCGCCCCGCTGAACCAGCAGATGGGGCGGCGACGTGTAGCCGCTGTTGGCGGGGACCGTGTCGAGGTGGGCGTTCACCAACAGCCGGGGCACCTCTTCGCCGAATCGGGCGTAGACGTAGGCGTGCTCGCCGACGGCCACCTCGTCGACGGTGCGCGCGCCGAGCGCCGCCAGCTCGCCCGCCAGCCGGTGCACGAGCGGCCGTTCCTCCCCATCGGGGTTCTGGGTGTCGAACGACACCAACTCAGCGAGCCGATCCACGAGCGCCATCGCCGCGGTTATACAATGGCCGGCGCCTGTGTTGACCTCCGCCCCCGTTCTCGCGCTCGTGCTCGCCCAAGCGATCGCGCCGCTGCCTGTCCCAGGCGGGACGATCGCGCTCCCGCCACGCCCGCACCTCCGCGCCGTGCGGACGCCGACGGCGCCGAAGATTGACGGTCGCCTGAACGACGCGGCCTGGCGCGCCGCCATTCCTTCAGACGCCTTCACCCAGCACTATCCCGACGAAGGCGCCGCTCCCAGCGAGCACACCGAGGTGCGTGTCCTCTACGACGACAGGAACCTCTACGTCGGCATCGACTGCACGCAGGTCCACTCGCCGATCGTCCGGCGCCTGCAACGGCGCGACGGTTCGCTCCCCTCAGACGGCGTCTGGCTCGACATCGACAGCCGCAGCGACGGCGTCAGCGCCTACCATTTCCAGATCAACGCTGCGGGCGTCCTGGTCGACGCGATCCACTACAACGACACCGGCTACTCCGCCGACTGGGACGCCATCTGGGAAGCGAAGGTCGCCACCACCGATCACGGCTACAGCGCGGAGATGCGCATCCCGCTCTCCAGTCTCCGTTTCACCGCGCGCCCGGTCGCGTCCTGGGGCTTTCAGGTCAGGCGCGCCATCGACGCCCGCCAGGAGACCGACGACTGGGCTTACTTCCCGCGGCGGAGCGCCGGTTTCGTCTCGTACTTCGGCCGCCTCGACGATCTCGTCGGCCTACCACCGCCAGGCCGGTTCGAGCTGCGCCCCTTCGCCCTCGGCAAGTTGGAGCACCGGGCCGCGGGCGCCGACGCCAGCTCGATCGAGCACGGCACCTTCACGCACGTGTCTGCGGGCCTCGACGCCAAGGCGCACCTCACCAACGAGCTGACGCTCGACCTGACGGTGAACCCCGACTTCGGCCAGGTCGACGCCGACACCGTCATCCTGAACCTGTCGACCTTCGAGACGTTCTTCCCCGAAAAACGGCCGTTCTTCCTGGAGGGGCTCGACGTCTTCGCCACCATCCGCCCCATCCTCTACACCCGTCGCATCGGTCGCCAGCCCCCGCTGCCGACGCTGAACGCCGGCGAGCTGCTCTATGCGCGCCCCGACCCTTCCACGATCTACGGCGCAGCCAAGGTCTCCGGCACGATCGGCGGCAAGACCACCGTGGGTGTGATGTCGGCGGTGACCGGCGAGAACGACGCCCTGGTGCAGACGGCCGACGGCACGCGGGTCAGTCGACTGGTCGACCCGCCGACCGCCTTCAACGTCCTGCGCGTCAAGCGCCTCATCGCCGCCAACGCCGACGTCGGCTTGATGGCGACGGCGACCAATCGCTTCGAGCCCGAGCTGCCAGCCGGCGCGCGCTGCCCGACGACGCAGGCCCTGCCCGCCGCCGACGGCCGCTGCACCAACGACGCCTACGTCCTCAGCCTCGACGGGCGCTGGCGCTCGGCCTCGGGCGACTACGCAGCGGCCTGGCAGGCGATCGGGAGCATGCTGTCGCGCGGCCCGCCGCGCAGTCAGCCCGACGGGATACCGATCGTGCCCGGCGACACCGCAGGCGGGGTCTCGGCGTACGTCGGCAAAGAAGGTGGCGCGCACTGGCTCTGGAACGCCTGGCAGCACCTCAGCGGCCGCGAGCTCGAGTTCAACGACCTCGGGTACCTCGAGCGCAAGAACGACTATCAGGGGTATTTCAACCTCGCCTACCGGACACTACAGCCCTGGTGGGTGACGCGAGAGACCACCACCGGGTTTCAATACAACGTGCGAGAGACCCTGGACGGCGTCCGGTTGTTGGAGGCCGTCGCGCTCACCACCAGCTGGACGCTGCACAATTTCTGGTGGCTCTACCTCGAGCTCGACGCGCGCCCGCGGTACGCGGACGATCGCGAGATGGGCGACGGCTCGGCGTTGCAGTTCCCGGCCAGCGCCGGAGCCGCCGCCACGCTATCGACAGACCCGCGCCGCAGGGTCACCTTCTCCTGGTCGGGCATCGCCGCGCGGCGCGAGACCGGGTATGGCGCCTATCTCCAGACCAACGCCCAGATCACCCTGCGCTTTCGACCGGAGCTCGAGTTGACGCTGCTGCCAACGGCCGTTTCTGACTTCGGGTTGCGCCGCTACATCGGGACCGACGCGTCGCTGGTGGAGATCGGCTCACCGGCCGACTACCGGTTCGCGACCCAGAACGCCACCAGCGTGGGATTGACCGTGCGAGCGGCCTACACCTTCACCCCCGAGCTTTCGCTGCAGTTCTATACGCAGCTCTTTCTGGCCTCCGTTCACTACAGCTCGTTCTTCGTCTATCCAAAGACAACGTTCCGCGAACAGGTGCCCTTCACGGCGCTCATGCCCGCGGGCGCACCGACCACGAGCCCCGACACGGAGCAGGCGACGTTGAACGTCAACCTTGTGCTGCGCTGGGAGTACCGACTCGGCTCCACGCTCTTCTTGGTTTACACGCGTGCGCAGACACCGGCGCTCACGGTCGCGCCAGGCGGGAGCGCGCAGTTCGAGCTCGCGCCAATCTGGCATGGGCGCGCGTCGGATGACGTCGTCCTGCTCAAGCTCGCTTACTGGCTGGGCTAGCCGGCCTCCTTCCAGCATTCGCTCCAGGGACCCGTTCCCTTCCTCGAACGTGTCCCCTGGGACCGTCCGCCAGTGAGTCCGCGACCTCGCGACAGACTCGTCCTCGACTCGCGACGGACTCGCACTCTGTCGAAGCTGAACCACGCTTCGTGCGGGAGAACGCCGCCGCTCGAGCCACCGCGACCTTCCGCACGAAGCTTTTTCGGCGGCGCGGGATGCGTCTCGCGTATTGAAGGGCATCCCGCGCCGCCGAAAAAGCCCACGCGCGGAAAGAGCGGCAGCCCGGGCAGCGAGCGCCGATGCGCGCGTAACGCAGTTGGACCTGCGCACGAGAGCGGAGGCGTACGATGGCGGCGGGCGCGCACCTACATCGGAACCCGCAACGCGCTCGCGACATATGCCTGCGGCGCCGGCGAGCCGCGAAGCGGCGACGCCGCCTCTGAACCGGGAATAAACCGCCGCGCGGCGCAATGGCGGCGCTGCCACAGCGCGATCGCCTCACGGTGAGGTCTCGGGGAGCGCGAAGGGCACAGCGCGGGCGGAGTTGGGAGCGCGCGGGCCTTGGCATCGCGGCTGCAATCTCAATCTCCGTCGGTCAATCAAGACCGACCCAACCCGGAGAATGAACATGATTCGCACCACGCTGTTCGGAATTTCGATGCTCGCGCTCACGGCCGGCTCTGCCTTCGCGGCGCCCGCCGCCAAACATCAGGTCGCCAAGTCGCACGTGGTCGCGCAGGAAGGCAGCGCGACCCCGGCCGCCGACAAGCCCGCCAAAAAGTCGACCAAGAAGAGCACCAAGAAGTCGACCAAGACCGACGCGGCCAAGGGCGACAGCGGCAAGGAAATGAAGGCCCCCGCGCCCGAGGCGAAGTAACGCTCTCGAACGATCCGATTCACGAACCCGAGGGCTGGCGCGGAATCGCGTCGGCCTCGGGTTGTTCGCCATACTTTGAGCACGAGCACCGCGAGCGCCAGGATCCAGGCGATCCAGAGCAGGCTCGACCAGTAGAGAAACCTCAGGTGACGTGTTCCCGTCGGAGTGAGCGCCGTCGGAAGGCCGTGACGCCGATAAAGCGCCAGCACGTCCATCAAGATGGCCACCGTGCCGTGCACCAGAAAGCCGGCGTAGATACTCCGGGTGCGCATCGCCAGCGATCCGAGGACGACGCCCGCGACCATCGCGCCGCAGGCCTCGAGGTACGGCTTGCCGAAGTGGATCATGCAGTAGGGGACCACCATCGACCAGATCGCGCCGGCGCCGAACGTGCGCATCGCGCGCAGCCAGAAGCCGCGGAAGAAGATCTCCAGCGCGAAGAACTGGCCGACGTAGAGCAGCTCCCAGATGGCGAAGTCGAGCCACGAACGACCGGCCTGCTTGTACATCGGGTAGTAGTTAGCGAAGTCGGGTTGATAGCTCACCAGGTTGAGCACGGGGACCATGACCGCGACGCACATCGCGTAAATCCAGGCATGCGACCGAAAGCCGCTCCCGCGCAGGCCGAAGTCGGCGAGGTGGTCGCGTGGGAAGAAGAACCTCCAGAAGATGAGCGGAACCAGATACCCGCCGATCCGTGTGAGCCCCCACCACAGGCGCAGGTAGAGCTCGTCGTAGACGCCCGGGTCGAAGAAGCCGTCCGGGTGCGCGCGCGCCCGGCGCGCGATCCAGGGGCGGATGGCTTGCTCGAAGAAGTCGCCGCGCCCGTAGTATTCCTGCATGGTCAGGATCAGCGCCACCATCGTCAGCGCCACCATCGGCCGGTAGTCGATCTCGTTGCGCGCCGCCAGATCGCGGCGCATCGCCAGCGCCTCGGTGTCGAGCTCGCGCCAGGTGCCGCGGAAGAACCACCAGACCACCGGCGCGATGATCGCCAGCAGCGGGATGGGGGTGGCCCACTTCACCGCGGGCAGTTCGAGCCAATGCATGTTCCCTGCGCGCGAAACTACAATATATTCCGCCGGTGAGCGCTGAAGACGAAGAGGGCGGCGGATCGCCGGACGATCCCAAGTCGACTGGAAGCCTCTCGAAGCTCGGGAAGTTCATCCAGACGTACCACAGCTTCCTCTCCAGCTTCGTCATCGGCGTGGCGGGTCTGGTCGCCACGTCGATCTGGCAGTACCGGCAGTCCCAGATCGCGTCCCAGCAGGCGCGATCGGAGCAGTCGATTGCCCAGACCAAGGCCGAGAATGACTGGCGGATCGCGCGCGCCGAGATCCTCTCCAAGAACCTGAACGTCCTGTCGGCGCAGGGCCCCGGCAGCGCCGATCAGCGGTTCGGCGTGCTGCTCTCGCTGACGAGGGGCGCGATCATCGATCCCGAGCTGGCCGTGTCGTACGCCATGGAGCTCGGCAAGGACAACGCGACCTACATGCGGACGGTCCTGGAGGCGACCGGACAGAAGAACTACGAACAGCTCGCGCAGGGCTTCAAGCTGACCTGCGCGCAGCGGTTCGGCGTTCAGAAGGCGACCGACCTCTGCAAGGACGACGCGCTGGCGCAGCGCTCCGACGCCATCGCGCAGGTCGTCTCGGACGAGATGGACGCCACCGCGGCGGTCCACGGCACAGCCGGCAGCGGGCCGATGGCGCTCTTGCACGAAGAGCGCGAGGTGCAAGCCTCTCCCGGCAAGCTCGCCTGGCTGTTCGAGCCGTATCTCCAGGACCTCTATGAACGCCGCGTCTGGCAGGAGATCCAGCGGTTCGAGGACTTCTCGACCGGCGCCCATCTGGTGGCCGGGCTGGCGCTGGCAACCGCCCGCACCGGCGAGATGGTGAGCAGCGCCGAGGCCGGACAGATCGAGAAGTTCCACGCCGACCACCGGAAGTGGCTGGCGTCGTATCTGCTCGGTGGGAGCTGCGGGGGTGACTGTCGCGGCAGGCTGGTCAACACGATGCTGAGCGGCTACCTTCAGGCGCAGGGCGACTACGACGAACCGTTCCGTCGCCTGCTGACGCAGCCGCGCGCCGAGGCCGCCTCGGCGTTTGCGCACCTGCACACGCGATTTCTCTGGTGCCAGATCGACCCGGACACCGTCGCCCAGTTTCGCGATCGCGTGCTCGTGCCGGCGTTCAACCAGGTGGCGCCCGACCCGACGAAGCCGCACCCGAAGACGGAGAGCGCGGCGATCGAGGATCTGGTCGACCTGATCGCGCTCGTCCCGGAGCCGCCGGCGACCGACGCCGCGGCGACCGCGGCCTGGAAGAAGCTCATCGCCGATCTCGAGCACGGCGCCGATCACCTGGGGCGCACCTACAACGCGCGGCGCGCGGCCTCGGCGCACGAGCGGGCCAACCCGCCGCCCATGATCAGGAAGGTCAACTTCTGTGGCGCCGCCGCGCTGCCCGACACGAACGCGGGGACGAAACAGTGAGCCAGGCGCCGGCACCCGCAGCGCAGCGCACGCTGCTCGACATGAACGGCTACCAGTGGACCGTGCTGTTCGCCGCCTGGCTCGGCTGGGGGTTCGACTGCTTCGATGGCCTCCTCTTCAACTACGTGGCGCCCAACTGCGTCCCCACGCTGCTCGGGCTGCCGATCGGCTCGCCCCTGGCGCGGGCGGCAACGCTCAAGTGGGGCGGCATCCTGACGTCGTTGCTGCTGATTGGATGGGCGACGGGCGGGATCCTCTTCGGGCAGATCGCCGATCGCATCGGTCGTGCGCGCACGCTGATGCTGACGATGCTGGTCTATGCCCTCGGCACCGCCGCTTGCGCCGCCGCGCCGAACATCTGGACGCTGGTCGCCTTCCGCATCGTCGCCAGCCTGGGGATCGGCGGCGAATGGGCCGCCGGCGCCGCGATGGTCGCCGAGGTGGTCCCGGAGCACCGCCGCGTCGAGGCCGGCGCGCTGCTCTACACCTCGGCCCCCTTCGGGCTGTTTCTCGCCACCTTCGTCAACTTTCAGATCGCCGGCGTCTTCTTCAAGGGATCGCCCGAGACCTCGTGGCGCATCGTCTTCCTCTGCGGCCTCATCCCCGCCGCCGTGGCCTTCGTCGTACGCATGTTCGTGCGCGAGCCCGAGCGCTGGCGCGAGGCGGCGGCCGCCGGGGCCCCCCGCCCACGCTTCGCCGAGCTGTTCACGGCGGGGAACCGCGCGCTCACGCTCTCCGGGTTCTCGATGGCGGTGATCGCGCTCATCGCCTGGTGGAGCGTCAACGCCTTCATCCCGATCGTCTCGTCGGGACTCGCGCAGGCGACCGCCAAGGCCAACGCCTTCGATCGCGCCGCGACGCTGGGCCTCGTCGAGCACTGGAAGGCGCTCGGCACCAACGTCTTCAACCTGGGCGGCCTCATCGGCACGCTGCTGACCATCCCGGCCGCCAAGGTGATGGGGCGCCGCAAGATGTTCGCCCTCTACTATTTCCTCTCAGGCGTGGCGATTCTGGCCACCTTCGGTCTCGATCTGCCGCCACAGCAGCGCCTCTACATGTACTTCTTCATCGGCCTCACGGTGTTCGGCGTCTTCGGCAGCTTCACCTACTACCTGCCCGAGCTCTTCCCCACGCGGCTGCGCGGCACCGGCGCCGGCTTCTGCTACAACGTCGGCCGCTTCATCGCTGCCGCCGGTCCGTTCCTGGTCGGCACCGTCGCGGCGCGCGGCGCGAACTCGCTGCAGACGGCGCTGGGCGCGCTGTTCTGGGTCGGCGTCGTTCCGCTCATCGGCGTCGTGCTCGCGCTCTCGCCCATCGTCATCGAGACCAAGGGGCGAGAGCTCGCCTGACTGCGCGCCTACCTCTGCGGCGGCAAGAACTTCATGACGGAGAAGACGGCGCCCTGCGGGTCGGCCACCACCGCGAACCGACCGATGCCCGGGATGTCCATGGGCGGGTTCAGCACCTTGCCACCCAGGGCGGTCACCCTCTCGGCGGCCTTGTCGGCGTCAGCGACGGAGAAGTAGACGCCCCAGACCGACGGCGCGCCTGCCATCTGCTTCGGTTGCGCCATCGACCCGGCGAGCATCGTCTCCCCCTGCTTGAAGATCGTGTACGTCATCCCCGGCATCTCCGTCGGGGCGGCGTTCCAGCCGAAGAGGCCTTTGTAGAACGAGACGGCCTTGTCTTCGTTGGTGCTGATGAGCTCGTTCCAGCCGAGCGAGCCGGGCTCGCCCATCAGCCAGGTCCCCATCGACTGCACGCTCTGCCAGGTGGCGAACACCGCGCCCGTCGGATCGGCGGCCACGACCATGTGCCCCTGCCCGATGTCCAGCGGCCCGAGCAGCACCTTGCCTCCGAGCGAGGCGATCTTCTTGGCGCTCGCGGCGGCGTCATCCACCGCGACGTAGGAGAGCCAGTTGGGCGGCGCGCCCATCTTCTTGGCTGCGTCGCTGAGCACGGTCAGACCGGCGACCTGCTTGCCGCCGAGCGCGGCCAGGCTGTACGGCATCGCGCCCATCGGCACGTCGGTGAGGGACCAGCCGAACAGGCCGCCGTAAAACGTCTTCGCAGCGGCCACGTCCGTCGTCCCGAGCTCGATCCAACAGAATGTTCCCGCCGCGGCTTTGGTGATCTCTGGCATCGTCGTTCTCCCGTTGTGGTGTGGTTGCTGCGGCCCGAAGGGTAGCGCGCGGCCGCGGCCCCGGCCTTCGCTTTCGGCCCTGAATCGGTGACAGTTTGAGGCGCGGCTCGAGCTCGCCGCCGAGGCCGTTCAGGGTCCCAGCGTGAGCTCGCCGCGCGGTTGGGTGCCCCACCCGCCGCAGCCACGGCTCGAACCATGTCCGATCTCGCAGCGTGCGATCGAGAACGGAATGCTGGTCCCGGCGTGCGCGTCGGCGAACCCCAGGGCCGCCAGCGGGATGGCCATCTCCACCACCCACTCTTCGTCGTTGTCACCGATCTTGTTCAAGGTCCCGTCGCGATCGACGGCGACGCGGGCCTGGCTGTCCCAGCGGCGATCGCAGACGCGGCCGGCCGAGCCAGCACCAGACGGGCGGCAGAGCGCGTCCGCCACCGTCCCCAACACCGAGACAGAGACGACCCGCACCTCGTCGCCGTGGCCAAACTCCAGGTGGAAGGCGTCGTCGCGCTCCACGGGTCCGTCGTGGGCGCGCACCTTCCCCTCCAGATCCGAGATCGCCCGCGTACAGCATCAAGTACAGCTTGCCGTCGCCCCAGCGCGCCTTGGCCTCCGTATACGGCACCATTCCGTGGCCGGCGACGTCCTTGAAATTCCGGGTGGTGCCGCTGTCGCCCTCCCACATCTTCTTCCCTTCGAGCTCGGCGTCGATCACGACCGAGCCCGCGACCCGGGGCACGACCAGTTTCGCCGGACCGGCCGTGGCGGGCGCGGCCGAGGACAACGCCACCGCAACCGGCGCGCTGCGCGCCGCTGCGGTCGACGATGCGACCGGCGCGGCGCGCGCGGACGGCGTCCGCCCGCACGCACCGCCCGGCAGCACGGAGAGCCCCAAGATCACCAGGATCGCGAGCCCGTCGAGCGACCTCACGGCAGCGTCGTGTTCCCGTTCGACGAGCCGTTGGCGTTGACCGCGAACCGGAAGTTCGCGTCGGCCACGTTGGGGACGATCGCGTTCGCCGAGGCGTTCGCCGACTGGTAGACCTGCGTGATGATGGCGCCGTCGCTGGCGCGGCGGGTGGCGACGCCATATCCGTAGGCCGGGCCCGCGTCGAGCGGCGCGCCGCCGCAGCCGATGATGATCTCGTACGCCTTGGTCGATCCGAACGAGTCACCGTATGGCTGCGTGCCGCCGGGAAGCTGGATGAGGTGCGTGTGCCCGGTGAGCGACAAGCGTGATGTTGCCGGCGCTGAACGCCGACGCGATCATGCTCTCCGTCGGGGTGACGCCGGGCGCGCGCGCATCGTTGGCCGGCTCGTGGCGGACGATGAAGGTGTAGGTCGTGTGCACGGCCAGCGTCGACTGGAACCAGGTCTGCTGGGCCGTGTTCCAGGCGTTGGCCGCCGTGAAGACGAACTTGGCGCTCCACGAGCCGTCGTTGGCCAGATAGAGCGCCGAGAAGTAGGGGCTCGTCTGTCCCGTCGACGGTGAGACGATGGTGTTGACGTAGTCCTGGGTCATCCCCGTGAAGGAGCCGGGCGGGCAGTTGCTGTCGGTGAAGCCGTTGCATTCGTGGTTCCCCATCGTCGGCAGGAACTTCCCGGTGAAGTTCGCGCGCGCCGCCATGTAGTCGTTGTACTGGGGCAGCGCGGAGCCCGCGCCGGTCGACGAGAAGGCGTAGTCGCCGGTCCCGACCACGAACGACACGTTCTGGCGCCTGCAGACCGGTGAAGATCCCGTTGATGATGTTGTCGACGCTCGCCGGATAGTGGCCCGTCGTGCTCGAGGAGGGGCGCGTGTCGCCGACGATCCCGAAGCTCAGGTTCGCGACGTGAACCGCCGCCAGGGTCGGCGACGGAAGAACGATGGTGCCGCCGGTGCCGCCGGTGCCCGTCGTACCGCCCGTGCCGGTCGTGCCGCCGGTGCCGCCGTCGATGCCGCCCGTGCCCGTCGTGCCGCCCGTACCCGTCGTGCCGCCAGTGCCGGTGCCGCCGCAGAGGTGGAGGGCGACGCGGAGTTGCGCGGCGCCACGGTCGCTGCCGCGAAGTCAGCGGCGTTGTTGTCGGTATCGGTGCAGCCGGCGCCCGCGCGCAACGCGGAGGTCGTGTTGGCGAGCGTCGCCGTCGGGCCGCTCCCCTCGAAGCTGTCGGCCGAGGAGCCGTACCCGACGAAGTCGGCGACGTTGGTGTTCGGCAGGCAGCCGGTGGCGCAGCTGAGCGCGGTCGTGTTCCGCACCAGCGCCACCTTGCCGGACGAGAGGCTCATGCTGATCGTTCCGGTCGCGTCGGGCGTCGGAAGGCCGGTGGTGCCGCCGGTGCCGGCCGCTTCCTCCACCAGGTAGTAGTGGCCCGGTTGAATCGTTCCGCTGAGCGCGGTGACGCTCCAGCTCGAGCCCGTCGCCGAGGCGTACTGCACCGACCAGCCGGCGACGCTGACGGCGGTCGCGCCGCGGTTGAAGATCTCGATGAAGTCGTTCTTGTACTTGGCGCCGCTGTTCCCGCCACCGCCGTAGATCTGGCTGATCACGAGCGTGGCCGAGCCGAGCGCGCCGCGCTGTGTGTCGAGCCCGATGGGTGCGTCGCACCCCGTGGCCGATGCGAAGGTCATGAGACCGATCGCGGTGGTCGCGATCGTTTGTCTATGTCGCCGTGAGGTCATGAGCATCGAAGTCTCCTCGCTTGCGTGGTCTCTGAACGAGATGCACGCGCATCGTGCGCTCGCGGTTCAAAGCGCGCGGTGCCGACTCCGTTACCTCTCCGTGGCGCGACTGGCCCGTTGCGAAGACGTCACAACGACACGGTGTCGGCAATGTTACTCGTGATGACGATGAGAGTCGTCGCCGCTCGAACGTTGCCGACTGCGCGACGCCGCGATCGACATGCCGACCGGCGTCTCTCGCCGATCGTGGCCCAACGCGCGACCAGCGCGCGCATCGGCGTTCAGATCGGTTGCGCGGGCGTGACGTTCTTCGTGGCCTACGTCACGCTGCAACTCCTCCACGCGCTCGGGCGCGATCCGGCGATCGTTGCCGCTCTCGCCCCAATTCCGCTCTTCGCGCGTTTCATCGCCAGCGCAATCTGCGCTCTTCCCGTTGGCCTGGCGGGAGGACTCCTGTCGCGCGATCGAGCGCGGTGCCTCTCGATCCTGCCCGGGCTCCTGGCGATCGCGCTGGGGGTCTTCGTCCTCACCATCGCCCTCTTCTCATGAGCGCTCTCGCGCCTGCGGATCGTCGAGCACGTGCACGGCCACGTCGGATGGCTCTCGGCGCTGGCGCTGGCTCACCCGGCGGTGCTCCTGCGCCGTCCGCGCCGGAACGTGCTCGGCGTGGCGATCGCGGCGACCGCGCTCGTCACGGTGGCCGCGGCGCTCGGCGCTCTGCTCTACCCGAGCTATCGCGCCGGCGTGAAGCCGCTGCTCTTCGCGACCACGCCGGCGGTCGGGGCGCTGTTCGAACGCAAGGAACATCTCGGCGCGGCTGCACTGGTGCTGGCCTGGATCGGTCTCCTCGCGCTCACGCTCGCGCGCCGCCGGGATGATGCGGCGACGGGCCTCGGCCGCCTGGCCTTCGTCGCCTACTCGGGCGCGGCGTTCGTGGCCGTCATCGCAGCGGGCGCAGGCCTCATCGTCGGCGCGCACCGGTCGTTCTGAGCGAGCAACGCTGCGTCTTTCGAACGAGCCGGCGCGTGACCAGACGCGACCCAGCAGTCGACGTCGGCCACGCGCCTTCGCGCCAGCGCGCTCAGCCCTTGTTGATCATGTAGGTCAGGAGATCGACGCAGCGGTGGCTGTAGCCCCACTCGTTGTCGTACCAGCTGACCAGCTTGAAGAAGTTGCTGTTCAACTCGATCGAGCTGCCGGCGTCGTAGATGCTGGAGCGCTCGTCGTGGATGAAGTCCGACGAGACGACCTCGTCCTCGGTGTAGCCGAGGATGTTCTTGAGGTAGCTCTCGCTGGCGCTCTTCATCGCGGCGTTGATCTCCTTGATGGAGGTCGCCTTGGCCGTCTTGAAGGTGAGGTCGACGACCGAAACGGTCGGCGTCGGAACGCGGAACGCCATGCCGGAGAGCTTCCCCTTCACCTCGGGGCAGACCAGGGCGACCGCCTTGGCCGCGCCCGTCGACGACGGGATGATGTTGATGGCGGCGCTGCGCCCCCCTTTCCAGTCCTTGCGCGAGGGGCCGTCGACCGTCTTCTGGGTCGCCGTGTAGCTGTGCACGGTGGTCATGAGCCCCTCGGTGAGGCCGAACCCGTCCTTCAGCAACACGTGGACGACCGGCGCGAGGCAGTTGGTGGTGCAGCTCGCGTTGGAGACGATGTTGTGCTTGCCGGCCTCGTACTTCTCATGGTTGACGCCCATGACGACCGTGATGTCCTCGCCCTTGGCCGGCGCCGAGATGATGACCTTCTTCGCGCCCGCGGCCAGGTGCCCCTTGGCCTTCTCGGCCTCCGTGAAAAGACCGGTCGACTCAATCACGTAATCGACGCCCAGCTTCTTCCAGGGGAGCTCCGCCGGCGACTTGGCGCTGACGACCTGGATCTCCTTGCCGTCGACGACGAGCACGTCGTCGGCTTCCTTGTCGGCGCCCGACTTCTTCGAGCTGACCTTGCCGCCGAACTTCCGCTGGACCGAATCGTAGGTCAGCAGGTAGGCGAGGTTGTCGGCGGGGACCACGTCACCGACCGCCACCACCTCGACCTCTTTGCCGAAGAGCCCCTGCTCGTGCAGGGCGCGGAACACGAGGCGACCAATCCGACCGAAACCATTGATAGCGATACGAGTGCTCATTGCGTTCTCCCGTTTCTTTCGAGGGTGATTCCGTGATTTTGGACGCTCGACTCTATATGACCCGAGGCAGCGGGCCAAGCCAGTCTCTGCCGCAGGTGGCGTCACCCGTCCGGAAACAATTCCGGCCCTAGCGGCGGAGAAGAACGACGGCCGCGCCGGTGCCGCCGGCGCGGGCGGGAGCCGGCGCGAAGGCCATGACGCCGGCCCGCGCCGCGGCTGCGCTGGCGAGCCACTCTTGCAGCGCCGGGCGCAGCACCGGCTCGCCGGCCTCGGAGTTCTGGCCACGACCGTGGATGACCAGCACCGTGCGACGCCCGTCGGTGCGCGACCGGAGCACGAACCGCTCGACGGCCCGCAGCGCCTCCTCGCGCGTCTGCCCGTGAAGATCGAGGCGCGCCTCGGGGCGGTGGTCTCCCCGGCGCAGCGCGCGCAGCACCTCGGCGCTCACGTCGGCCGCGCGGCCCGCGACCGCGTCGCCCACGCGCTCGACGTTGAACGGTGGGCGGTTGTCCCGCGGTGCGGGCGCCGCCCGTGACTTGGCAGACGCGCGGCCCGTGGCGGGCGACCCGGTCACGCGGCGCGCGCCGCCCTCGATGCGTCGGGCGCCCCGCATCGCCTCCTCGAAGGCCCGGGCTTCGTCGTCGTCGCGCGGCGGCGGCGATTTTGGCATCGCCCGCCGGCTAGAGCTTGCGGAAGGCGTCGATCACCTGATGGATGATCTTGCCGTTCGGATCGTGCCGCGCGCGATCGACGACGGCGATCATCGTCAGCTTCGAGTGATAAGCGACGCCGGTGTGTCCCCCTTCGCGCCCCCACTGATCCATCAGGCCCGCCTGCCCCTTGGCCAGCGCGTCCTGATCGCGGTACTCGCAGACCAGCGTGTCGATGCTCTGCACGCGCCCCTCCTCGCAGTACGACGCGCCGTAGGGGACCGGCTGCAGCGGCGCGAAGCCCTCGGGCGCCAGCCCCGCGCTCCGCCAGGCGCCCTCGACGGCGTCGGTGTGCGGCGTTCCGTCGACGTGCAGCGCAAGAGGCGCGGTGGGCGCGGCGGCGGTGCCGGAGGCAGCGGTCGACGTGGCATCCTTGTGACAACCGGCGCCGAGCATCAGAACGCCGGCGACGAGACCGCCGGCGAGATTGAACGATGTCCGTCTCATGTCAATCTCCTCGGTTGTCCTAGCGGTGAAACTGGTTTCCGTGGCCACCGCCGCCCGGATGCGGGCCGCCTCCGCCCGGATCGGGCCCCGCCGCCGTGCCAGCCGCCGCCGTTCGCGGGCGGACCGGCGTGCGCCGCCGGAGCGGGGCCTGGGTGCCAGCCGCCATGTGGCCCGCCCGGCTCGTGTCCCGGAGGGCCTCCGCGCCAGCCGCCGTGCGGGCCACCCGGTTCGTGTCCCGGAGGACCACCGTGCCACCCGTGGTCATGCCCGCGGTCCCACTCACGGTGCTCCTCGCGGTGGAACTCCTCGTGGCGCTCGCGCATGACCATCTCGCGCCGCTCGGGGCCGCGCCACCCAGGGCCCGGTCCCGGCCCGCGCCATCCAGGGCCCGGTCCGCGCCACCCGGGGTTTTCGCGCCAGCCGGGCGCGTAGCGCCACCCCGGCCCGCCCCCGACGAGGAACTCGGCGTGGAAGGTCGGGGGCGCGATCGCGACGTCGATGATCGGTCGGTCGTAGACCAGCGGCGCGTAGACGTCGTTGACGACCACGAAGCGAGGTTGGTCCGCGTAGAAGGCGGGCTCGAAGGCGCCGGTGTACCAGTACGCGCCGCCCTTCATCTCGAAGTGCGCCGACGGCGGCGGGGCGTACCAGTGCGAGTGCGGCCCCTGCAGGTAGCAGTAGCTCGGTCCGCCCAGTTGCACGCTCGCGTCGGCAATCGGGTGCGGTCCGTAAAAAGAGTAGCGCGGCCCGTCGTAGCCGAACGGCGTCGGGTCGCCGACGAAGTAGTACTGCCCGTCGACCTGCCGGTACAGACGCGGATCGGACGGCTGGTAATCGTGGAAGTGGGGGACGTCGATGTCGCAGAACCCGTGCCCGATCCGCTTGGGAATCGGATGTCGGGACATGTACTGAACGACCTCCGCATGTGCGACGCTCGCCGCGCCGGCCAAGCCGAGCAAGGAACCAAACAAGAAAGCGACGAAAACAAAAGTTCTGCGCATTTGCGTCTCCTTTACGGCCTTCGGGGAGCCGATAATCATACGCGATCCAGGCATTTGGGATACGTCCCGATTGAGCTCATCCGATCCGACTGGGCTGGTTTTTGTGCTGTATGCGCGAATACGGATCGCAACTCGTCTTGATTCCGAAAACGCGATCGCGCACGCTGGAGATTGCTTTTTCACGTGGAGAGGGTGATGGCGCAAAAGACGGTTCTGCTGGTCGAGGACGATCTCGAAATCAGGGACATCCTGCAGGACCTCTTGGAGGCTGAGGGCTACGACGTCATTCCGGCCAGCCATGGAAAGCAGGCGCTGGAATTTCTCGCCGCCGCGCCGGCCGAGGATCTTCCCCAGCTCGTCGTGCTCGACATGATGATGCCGCTCGTCGACGGCTCGCAGGTTCTGGCTTCGATGAAGAGCGATCCGAAGCTGTCGCCGATCCCGGTGGTGGTGCTGAGCGCCGTCGCGCGCGAGCGTCCGGCCGGCGCCGCTGCCTTCCTGCGCAAGCCGATCCCGCTGCAGAAGTTCTTCGACACCGTTCGCGGCTTCGTCGAAGCCGGTCTCCCTCGCTTCGCATCGAGTATTGGGACCCTCGACCCCACGCCTAGCGGTCGATCTTCGAGGGTCCGTCGCCGGCGTAGGGGGCGAGATTCCCCGCGGGCGCCGGCTCTTTGTCGGCCAGCGTGCCGGCAACCTGCAGGCGCGCAGCTTGCTCGTCCTCGGCCTCGATGATCCCGGTGTCCTTGGCCGCGAGCTCGCAAGCCGGGCGCAGCGACCGCGCCCGCTCGATCTGCCCGAGGCGATAGTAGGAGACCAGCCGCCAGAAACAG
Organism: uncultured Pseudomonadota bacterium; assembly: GCA_963819375.1. Classification (GTDB taxonomy): domain Bacteria; phylum Myxococcota_A; class Polyangia; order Fen-1088; family Fen-1088; genus JADGRB01. Next base: position 322,541 of record CAWFVU010000009.1, read on the forward strand.
CCTTCAGAGTCGGAGCGTGCGTCGAGGTCGCGCAGGTGAAAGAGCACCGTCTGCCAGCGCTCCGCCTGCTCGGGGGCGCGTGCGGCCCTCTCGGCGTCGTCGAGCTGGTCGCGCCGATTTTGGGCCAACGCCTTCTTCGCGGCACCGGCGTGGCTGGGGAACGGCGTGAGGGTCACGTCCTCGTTGATGGCGCCGGCCTTGGTGCCGGATTTGCCGGACTGGGCGCGCGCCAGCCTCTGTGGCGTGAGGTGCGTCGACGACTTGCTCCGGGTCACCTTCGTGCCCGGCGAGGCGTTGGACTTGGGGGAGGCCTTCTTGCTGTTCGATTTGGCGCCCGGCTTGCGCGCCTTCTTCTTGGCGCCGCCCTCGTCAGAACCAGCCGGCGTGCTGGTTCCGCCCGCCGGGCCTGGAGAACCTTGCGTTGCGGGCGCGCTCGCCCGCGCGGCACGCTGCCATCCAGGGACAGCGACCGAGAGGACGACCGCGCCCAGCGCGATCGCGAGCGGCGGAACCAGCCGGACCAAACCACGTGCTGGACGCATGGCCGAAGACTATCTGGTCGCCGACCCTGCTGCAAAACCTGATTTTCCGCGCCGCGGCGTGACGGCCCTGCCCCGGATTGATACCCCTTCAGGTGCAGGTGGGAGTAGGATGCCGGAGGCGAACGAGATGATGCACTCCTCGGGACTGGGACGCCTCCGCCTCGTCACCCCGCCTTCCGGCGAATCGCAGGAAGCGGAGGACGCGAAGCTCGCGATCGCGCTCATCAACGGGGAGGCCCGCGCCGCGGAGCTCGCCTGGGATCGCTACGCGCCGCTGGTGCACGGAATCGTCAGCCGCGCGCTCGGCCCCGACGCCGAGGTCGAGGACGTCACGCAGGAGATCTTCTACCGGCTGTTCTCGCGCATCCGCTCGCTGCGCAAGCCCGAGGCGCTGCGCAGCTTCGTCGTTTCGTTCGCCGTCCGGATCGTCAAGTGGGAGCTGCGCCGCCGGCGTGCCCGGCGCTGGCTCACGTTGTCAGAGACCGGAGAGGTGCCCGACGATCAGCTGTTGTTCATGAACGTGGACAACCGCTATGCGCTCCGGCGGCTCTACAGCCTCCTCAATCTGCTGACCACGCGCGAGCGGTTGGTGCTGGTGCTGCGGCACGTGGAGGGGATGACGCTGGAGGAGATCGCCGAGGCGATGGAGATCTCGCTGGCGACCGTCAAGCGGACGCTGCGGCACGCCTCGATGCGTCTCTCCGAGCTGGTCGACGCCGACGTACAGCTGCGACCGGCCGCCGGCAAACGGAGGCCGTCGAAGTGACCGGCGACGACCGCGACAGCGCCGAGCTCGGGCCGCGCGCCGCAGCGCTGACGGCGCTGGCCCGCAGGAGCCTGGGTCACCTCACGCCGACCGAGCACGTCCGTGGCCGCGAGGTCCTGCGTGCCCGCCTGGCCCTGCGTCGGCGCGTCGTCTGGTCTTTGTCGCTGGCGGGCGTCGGCGCGGCTGCCTTCGCGGCCGTGCTGCTCGTCCCGCGGGTGCTCCACCGGAGCGAGAACGCACCGCCACTCGCCTACCGGGTGGAAGGGGGCGCGCTGGCGGCGGATGGGCGCATCGAAGCGTCGGCCGACGTCGAACCGGCGCTGCGCTTCGCGGACGGCACCGTCATCGCTCTCGCGCGCGCGACCAAGGCCCGATTGGCCTCGGTCGACGGGCGCGGGGCGCACCTGGCGATCACCGACGGGACCGCCTCGGTGAACGTCGTGCCGAAGCCGCACGCGCGCTGGCGCGTCGACGCCGGTCCGTTCGTCATCAACGTCCACGGGACGGTGTTCAGCGCCGCCTGGAACGAGGCGACCGGGCGGCTCGACGTGAAGCTCGAACGTGGGTCGGTGTCGGTCGAGGGTCCGGTGACCGGCGGTCCGATCGCGATGCGCGCGGGCCAGCGGCTGACCGTGGCGATGCACCAGTCCCGCGTGCTGCTGCGCGCGATCGACGATCACGAAGGCGACGTCGCCGAGAGCGACACGACCACCGGGGGGGCGCCCGTCGCGGAGGTGGCGCCGCCGCCCGTGCTGGCGACGACGCCGGCGCCGCCCCTCCTGGCGCCGGCGACAGCCGCCGTCACTCCGGCTCCCGCGCCGATCCGAACCGCGATGCACCAGCCGCGGCCCACGCGGAGCTGGCCGTCGGCCCTGGCCGCGGGAGACTTTGGCTCCATCGTCGAGGAGGCCACGCGCGATCTGCCGCGTACGCTCGAGTCGTCGACCTCCGACGATCTGGCGGCGCTGGCCGACGCCGCTCGCTACCGGCGTCAGGACGATCTGGCGCGACGGGCGCTCGACACGCAACGGAGGCGATTCCAGGGCTCGCCCCGCGCCGCGGACGCCGCCTTCTTCCTCGGTCGCCTCGACGAGAAACAGGGCGCTGGCCTGGTCCACGCGCTGCGCTGGTACGACCGGTACCTCAACGAGGCCCCGAGCGGCTCGTACGTCGCCGAGGCGCTGGGGCGCAAGATGGTCGCGGTGCGCGATCTGTACGGCGTGGCCCAGGCACGAACGGTGGCCGAGGAGTACGTCCGTCGCTTCCCGCACGGCAGCTACGCCGGTGCCGCGCAAGCGCTGCGCGATCAAGCTCGGTGATCGCGCGCGGCCGCCGCCCTCTCGCTCCGGTGGTCGCGCTCGCCGCTTGGTTGTCCGGCGGCGCGCCCGCGGCCGCCGCGCCCGCTCCCCAGCCGCCGCCGAAGGTGATCCTGGTTCGCCCGCCCGCCGCGCCGGCGGCGGTCAGCGAGGCGCTGGTGCGGCTGCGCGGTGAGCTGGTGGCAGCCGGATTCGACGCCCAGGTCGTCGAGCAGGCGCTGGGGCTCGACGTGCGCGCCTCGCTGGAAAAGCTGTCGCCCGCCTCGGACGGAGCGGCCACGGCCCTGGTGGCCGTGGTGGCCAGCGCCGAGCCCGGGAGCGCCGAGCTGTGGGTCATCGATCGCGTGACGGGCAAGACCGTCGTCCGGCGAGTGAACGCCGGCGCGACCGATCCGCCCCGGATGGCGGAGGTGCTCGCCGTGCGGGCCGTCGAGCTTCTGCGGGCGAGCTTCCTCGAGCTGGCGATTGGCGCACCGCCCGCCAACAACGCGCCGCCGACCGCACCGGTGGTCGAGCGCTTCGCCACCGCGACGCTGGAGGAGGCCGACTGGACCTGGGCGGTGGAGGCGGGGGGCGGCACCGCCTATGCCGTCGACGGCCCCTGGAACATGATCCTCTCGGTCGCGCGGATCGAGCGGGCACTGGGGCGGCGCTTTTGCGCGCGGGTCAGCTTCGCGGGCCTCGGGACCTCGGCGCGCGTCGACACGCCGCAGGGCTACGCCGGGCTGTCGCAAACAATCCTGCTCGCGGAGGTCATCGCGCGCTTTCGGCGCGGGCGGCGGCTCGAGCCCTTGCTGTCACTCGGCGCGGGAGCCCTCCGACTCGCCGCCGACAGCCACGAGACGGCGCCCTTCGAGGCGGTCAGCGGCGCCCGCTGGGCCGCCGCGGGCGACGTCGGCGTCGGCCTGCGCATCCCCCTCGGCCGCCATAGATTCGAGCTGGGCATCGAAGCGCACGCGCTGTTCGCCCAGCCTTACCCGACGGTGCAGTTCCTGGGGAATGAGGTGGCGCACGCCGGGCGGCCGTCGCTGATTGGCAGCGTTACACTGTTGGGGGGAATCTGACATGCATGCGGGCCGCCACCTTCTGCTGCCAGCGATGGCCTGCTGCCTCGCCGGCGCCGCCGCCACCGGATGCACGGCGGGACCGATCGAGATCGCCACGCTCCCGACGGTCAGCCTCACCAACGGTCTGGTGGGGCACTGGAGGCTCGATGAGGACGTCGGCGACGTCGCCAACGACAGCTCGGGCAACGGACGGACCGGGTTCGTCGCCGGGCCGGGCTGGTCCTGGGTCCCCGGGCAATTCGGCTCGGCGATGCATTTTTCCGGCCTCGACTACGTGACCGTCGGCGGGCTCCCGCGCGCGACGCCGAGCTATAGCGTCTCGGCCTGGGTGTTGATCCAGGCCAGCGAGCTCGGTGCGCCGGTCGGGAACATCCTGAGCACGGAGGCGCTCGGTGGCGGCTGGGCGCTCTTCACGACGCTCGGGGCGGGGGGCCAGCAGAGTTACGTCTTCCGCTTCGCGACCAGCGCGGCCCAGGTCTTCGAGTCCGCCTCTTGCACCTGCGTCGTCCCGGGCGTCTGGACCCACCTCACCGGGGTGGTCGACGCCGACGCCACCCCTCCGACGCTGAGCTTGTACGTGGGCGGCGTCCCCATCGACGATCGCCGACCGGCGGCGCGACCATCCTTCCCGGGAGCACCGTTCTCGATATCGCACGCTCGGCAGAGCTGTCGCCGACCTTTCCGCTGACGTGGCGCTCTCGACGACATCACAATCTACGCGCGCGCACTGGTCCCCGAAGAGGTCGCCGAGCTGTCGCTCCAACCGGCTCCCAACCCCCAGTAGCCAGCGCGAAGCGATCTACTCGGCGGCCGCGGGGAGGGCCAGCGCGGTGAACTTCGCGAAGAACTGGCGCAGCTTCTCTTTGCGCGCCTCGGAGACGTAGTCGAAGTTGGTGCCGCGGTCGACCACCTCCCAGAAGTCCTTGGAGGTGACGGCCAGCATCTCGTCGCGGATCGAGCGCAGGCGCTCGGGCGACTCGTTCTTCATGTCCTCGTAGATCGTCTGCGCGCGCGCCGTCTCGCCGCTCGCCAGGTAGAACGACGCCAGCTTGGCCTGCGCCTTGCGCACGCCGCGCAGCGAACGATCCTCGGCCCGGTCGTCGATCTCCAGGAAGATCGCCAGCAGCCGATCGTGGGCGGCGGCGTGCCGCGCGCTCGCCATCTCGCAGAGCGCGCAGAGATCATAGGCCGCCGTCTCGGTGACGAAGCCCATTCCGGTGCCGTGCGCCAGCCGCGCGTAGTACTTGAAGTGGCCGGCGATCTCGACCAGCGTCGCCAGCGCCCAGTCGTTCGTCTCCGCCGACGCCGACAGCAGCGACTCGGCCAGCTGGCGGTACTGGTTGAGCACGTTGTAGGCGGTGCGCACGTCCTTGCCGTTGAGCGCCGCGCGCAGGTAGGTGTTCATGAACTTCACGGTCAGCGCGAAGACCTCGCGGTTCGAGGTCCCGAGCGCGGCCTCGCCGACGTAGCGGGTGTCGATGGCGACCACGTGGGCCATCTCCGGCATGCTGTCGAGCGCCGCGCCGAACACCTCGCGAATCTGCCGCAGCCCCTTCCATTCGAGCCAGGTCCGGTTGCGCGCCAGATCCTCCAGCGATTCGTCGGCCAGCGCGACGAAGTCCGGATCGGCGCGCAGCGGCGCCCCGATGGCGAACCACTCGGGCTCGAGCGACGCCTTGCGGCTCTGATAGTCGACCAGCAGCCGGCGCAAGGCGGCCGAGGCGTCGGAGGCGATCACCTTGTCCTTCTGCCCGAGCGCGTTCACCGCGATGTCGGCCAGGTGCGCGAGGCCGCTCACCGCCTGCGCCTGCCGCTCGGTGAAGGTCTCTCGGCGCGCCCGCGCGTCGCGCGCGGTCGCCCGGTCCAGCGTCTGCACGCCGATGCGCGCGATGACCTTCTCGGGGTCGAGGAAGTCGAACACATAGGCGAAGTAGGGGACCAGAATGAGCAGGCTCCCCGACGACATGATGACGGTCGCCGTGATCGTCGCCTGCGGGACGTAGTCGGTGCGGACGATGAAGCTGACCCAGACCGACTCGACGCAGGCGACGACGAAGAAGCCCATCACCCCGAGGTTGATCTTGTCGCGGAAGAAGAGATCGGCGACGCGGGAGGTGTAGCGGGTCGCCGCCAGCTGCACCACGATGGAGACGACCGTGATGGCGATGCCGAGCACGGCCGCGATCACCTGCGACAGGCTCCCGAGCGCGTTCTGCATGGTGAGCGCGTCGAAGTCGAACAGCTGACCGAACGGGCCCTCCTTTCGGTGGGCGGTCGCCGCGTCGATGAAGAAGTAGTCGATGAGCCAGAGGGCCGCGAACAGCGTCAGCGCGAAGGCCGCCAGCGCGCCCAGGAGGGCGAGCGAGCGGGTGCGGACGCGGGGCGCGCGGGGCGGCATGGAGCGGCATGTTACCCTAGAGCGATGTCAGCCGGACCTGCGTCTCCGCCCGAGGCCGCGCTGCTGCTCGCCATCGACGTGGGGAACACCAACGTCACGCTGGGGCTGTTTGAAAGACCGAAGAGACGCGGGAGCGAAGCCGGGCAGCGCCCGGCGGAGCTCGTCGCGGAGGGGAGCGGAGACCCTTCGAGGGTTCCCACGAACAATGCGCCCTGGAGGCTGCGGGCGGACTGGCGGCTCGAGACCCGCAGCGGGCGCACGGCCGACGAATACGTCGCGCTCCTGGCCGAGCTCCACCGGCGCGCCGGGCTCGATCTCGACGCCGTGACCGCGGTCGCCATCTCCTCGGTGGTCCCCCCTGTCCTGGCGCCCCTCGAGCAGCTCTGCCGCCGCCACCTGAAACTCGAGCCACTGATCGTCGGGCCCGGCATCAAAACCGGCGTGCCGATCCTGTACGAGAACCCGCGCGAGGTCGGCGCCGATCGAATCGTCAACGCGGTGGCCGCCTACGAGCGCTGGCCGCAGGGAGCGATTGTCGTCGACTTCGGAACCGCCACCACCTTCGACGTGATCACTGCGCGCGGCGAGTACGCCGGCGGCGTCATCGCGCCGGGGCTCTCCGTCTCGGCCGACGCGCTCTACCAGGCGACCGCCAAGCTGCCGCGGGTCGAGATCGTCCGCCCCGCCACGGTGATCGGCCGCAACACCGTGGCCAGCATGCAGTCGGGGTTGGTGTTCGGTTACGCCGGCCTGGTCGACGCCATCGTCGGGCGCATCCGGGGCGAGATCGATTTTTCGCCGCGCGTGGTCGGCACCGGGGGCCTGGCGCCCCTCGTCGCCCGCGAGGCGCGCACCATCGACGAGTGCGACGACATGCTGACGCTGCAGGGCTTGGCGATCCTGTACGATCGCAACCGACCGGACGCGCGATGAGCGCGTCGCCATCGGTCCCGTCCAGCGGCCGGTTCCCGGCGCGGATCGGCCAGACGGTCGTCGCGCCACGGGCCGCCGCGGCGCGCATCGAGGCGGAGGGGGGAGCCTGCGCGATGCGCTCTGGCTGGTCGTGCTCGGCGTTCTCACCTTCCGGCTGCCCGAGCTCTGCCGGGTCCTGCTGGCGATCGCCGGACCGGCGACGGGCGATTTGATGCGCCTCGCTGGCCTCTTCCTGGACGAGACGCGGGAGGCTGCCTGGGTGGTGCTTCCGGCCGCGGTGATCGTGACCGCGGCGGCCGGCAGGCGACGGGACGCGACGCGCGATTCGATCTGGGCGCCGCCTGCTACGCGCCCTACTTTGCGCCTGCGCGCGATCGCGCGCCTCTTGGACGGCGTGACCGGGATGCGGTTGCTCCGCGAGCCGCTGGTCGACGTCGTCTCCGGCGTCGGGGCCCTGTTCATGCTCGCGGCGGCGATTCACGCCGCGCGAACGCGCGAGCCGCAAACGGGGACATCGGCGCCCCCCGCGTCGCCCCCACCCCCCGCGCCCCGCCCCGACCGGCGCGCGTTCATCGCCGGCCTCGGGATCCTGGCGCTATCGGGCCTCGCCTTTGCGGCCAACGCCGTGTGGGCCGCCCGTCACTACGAGGCGCTCCGCCCGATGCACCGGGGCGAGCCTGCGCCGGAGTTCGCGCTGCCGGACGTCGATCATGCGGGGACGGTGACGCTGGCCCAGCTGCGCGGCCAGGTGGTCCTGCTCGATTTTTGGGCCACCTGGTGCGCGCCCTGCGTGGCGATGCTCCCGGTGCTGGACGCCGCCCACCACGACTGGGCGTCGCGGGGTGTCGCCTTCGTGGGCGTCAACTCCGACGGTGGCGGCGCGACGCTCGACGAGATCAAATCGTTCCTGGCCGCCCACCCCATTCCCTACCCGGTCGTGATCGACGACGGCACCGTCGGCGCGCTCTACAAGGTCGAGGCGCTCCCCAGCCTGGTGGTCATCGGCCGCGACGGCCTCATTCGCAAGAGCTTCGTCGGCTACACCGCCGAAGGCGCGCTCGATTGCGCGCTGCGCGACGCTGTCTCTGATTCGGGACCCTGAGAGGGTCCCGCGCCCCCCGCGAGGGGCTCCGTCGAGAGCGCGGGCCCCCACGGATGTCCGCGTCCGCGGGGGCGCTTGAAGCTCGCCTCCGCCCGACGCGATAGATTCTAGGACTCGGGGCGGCCGGCTTTTTCTTCGGTGAAGTAGGCGCTGCGGTGGCGGGCGTTGGGCAGGTGGCTGTCCCAACAGGAGCCAGAGCAGAACACGAGCTTCACCCGGCCCGAGTTGCAGGTGCTGACCGAGCACTTGATCAGCTTGGCGCCGACGGGAATCGGCTTGCGACACATCGAACAGACGAAGGTGGGAGCTGGCGACATGTGACGTTAACGTACCGGAACCTCCCGAGCGGTTGCTATAAAATTGCCGCCACGTGCGCCTCCCAGGCTATGTCGCCACCGAGCTGACCGTCGCCGTCGCCCTGCTGGTCGGCGGCGGCGCCGGCGCCCGTTACGGCGTCCGGCAGGTGCGCGCGACCCTGGCAGCGCGCGCGCACACGGCCCCCGCCGCGGTGCCGCTCCCCGAGCGCGACGATCTCTCCGACCTGCGCGACCTGCGCGTCTCGCTCGAGACGTCGGGAACGTTTCTGGGGATGTCCGACGAGCTCCTGCTCGAGCGGGTGCGGACGCAGCCGATCGTCCGCTTCAAGTTCAACCACGGCGGCTCGTCGATTCCGTTCCGGGTCGAATTCGCCGACGGTTCGCGCGCCGCCTGGAAGCCGACGCAGACCAACACCCAGACCATCCCGCGCAAGGAGATTGCGGCCTACCGCCTGAACCGCCTGCTCGGGCTCAACGCCGTTCCGCCGGCGGCCCCGCGCGCCGTGTCGCGCGAGGAGCTTCTCTCGCACCTCCACCCGGAGAGCCTGGAGTTTCTCCCCCGCATCAAGGCTGAGACGATCTTCAACCCGAGCGGGATCAGCTACGGGACGGCGTCGTACTGGATTCCGGTCATCAAGGACTCGGGGTTCGACACACCCGACGGCCAGAGGCTGAGCACGGCCTGGCTGACCGTCGGTGGCGAGCCGATCCCGCCCGACCGGATGGCCTTCGCCGCGCAGATCTCCGACCTCATCCTGTTCGACTTCCTGACCTCGAACCCCGACCGTTACTCGGGGGGCAACATGAAGATGTCGCCCGACGGGAGCGAGCTCTTCTACATGGACAACACGATGTCGTTCTTCGTCGACCCGAACGGGACCGAGAAGAACCGCGAGGTGCTGCTCCGGACGCAGCGCTTTTCCCGAAAGCTCTACGAGTCGCTCGACCGCGTGACCGTCTCGACGCTCCAGCGCGCGCTGGCCCAGGAGGCGGGCGCCGCCTACGACATTCTGACCCCGGCCGAGATCGCGGCGGTGGTCGCCCGCCGCCAGATGATCCAGCAGCACGTCCGGGAGCTCATCGCCAAGTTTGGCACGCACGACGTCCTGTTCTTTCCCTGAGTAACCCTGAAAAGCAGCCCTCATCCCCCGGTGGTCGGGTGCGGTCGCGCCATGACGCGCACGGCCGCGCGGGCGGGCATGCTAGTCTTGCCGACTTTCCGAACTTGCCGAACTTGCCGAAACAGCATTTCCCCATGAACGTCCACTTCGTCTCCCTTGGCTGCCCCAAAAACCGCGTCGACACCGAGGTCATGCTCGGACACACGGCCGATGCGGGACACCAGCTGGTCGCGGCGCCCGAGGCTGCCGAGGTCATCGTCATCAACACCTGCGGCTTCATCGGCGAGGCCAAGCAGGAGTCGATCGACGCCATCCTCGAGATGGCCAAGTACAAGGAGTCGGGGAGCTGCAAGCGGCTGGTGGTCGCCGGTTGCCTGTCGCAGCGTTACCCCAAAGAGCTGTCGTCGGAGATGCCCGAGGTCGATCAGTTCATCGGCACCGACGAGGTCGGCGCCATCGCCAAGGCGATCTCCGGGACGATCAACCGCCTGAGCGTGGTCGACACGCCCGCCTATCTCTACGACGACGCGGCGCCGCGGCGCCGCTCGCAGGCGGCGCACACCGCGTACGTCAAGATCGCCGAGGGGTGCGATCGCCCCTGCGCGTTCTGCATCATCCCCAAGCTGCGCGGCCCGCAGCGCAGCCGCGCGCCCGAGTCGGTGCTGCGCGAGGCGCGCGATCTCGTCGCGGGGGGACCAAAGAGATCTGCCTGGTCGCCCAAGACCTCACGACCTACGGGACGGACCTGCCGGGCGCTGGCGATCCCGAAGCGCCGCGGCTGGCGTCGCTGCTGCGACAGCTCGCGGCGATCGACGGGCTCGGCTGGATTCGCCTCCACTACGCCTACCCGAGCGCCTGCACCGACGAGCTGCTCGACGCGATCGGCAGCGAGCCGCGCGTCGCCAGCTACCTCGACGTACCGATCCAGCACGTCGACACCGGCGTGCTCAAGGCGATGCGCCGAGGGTACGGTGAGCGCCAGGTGCGGGATCTGGTGGCGCGCTTCCGGGCGCGCGTGCCCAACGGAACGTTCCGCACCACGTTCATCGCCGGCCACCCGGGCGAGACCGACGCGGCCTTTCAGAGCCTGTGCGACTTCGTGCGCGAGGCCGAGCTCGACCACGTCGGCGTCTTCAATTTTTCGCGCGAGGAGGGCACCGTCGCGGCCCTGCTCCCCAAGCGCGTCCCGCAGAAAGAGGTCGATGCGCGCCGCCGCGAGCTGCTGCGGATTCAGCGCGAGATCTCCAAGAAGAAGCTGCGGGCGATGCGCGGCCAAAACCTCCGCGTGCTGGTCGAGGGGCCGTCCGACGAGTCGGAGTACCTCCTGATGGGCCGCCACGAAGGCCAGGCGCCCGAGATCGACGGCCAGGTCTACCTGTCGCTGGCGCCCGATGTGGCGCCTCCGGCCGCCGGGACCTTCGTCAGCGCGCACGTGACGCACACCGCTGAATACGACCTGGCCGCGGATATTTCGGCCTAGTCCTCACGCGGCGCGCCAGCGTGCGCGCAAAGCTTCGATGGGATTGAGCCGCTCGCCCGCACTGACGTCACTACTCTAGGAAGGGGGTGCCGAGGTGCCGACCACAGCACGAGCGACAGCAAAGCGTGATATCGGACACGCCAACCGCCGGCGGCATCCGCGCGTTCCGGTCGGCCTGCCGGTCGAGGTGCACCTCGCTGGCCGGCAGGACCCAGTCACCGTCGAGCTGAGCGACATCGCGGCGGGCGGCGTCCGCTTCCGCGCGCCGGCGAACGACGTGGCGCTCGGGCAGCGCGCGAGGTTCATGTTCGTGGTGGAGGGGAGCGGCGCCTGCGCCGCCGAAGGCCCCATCACGCGCATCAACCCCGGGGGCGAGTTCATCGTCGAGCTCGACAAGACGAGCCCCGCCTTCCGCGCCTTCGTCAGCTCGCTGGCGATATAGGGTCGCGCGGGCCGAGACGCCCAAAAGGAAAGGGGCCCGGTTGCCCGAGCCCCTTTGGGGATCAATTGGTGTGTGCGCTCGACCTAGAAATCGTCGTCACCACCACCCATGCCGCCCATGCCACCCATGCCGCCGCCACCGCCGTGCCCACCGCCGCCGCCGGCCGCCTTCTTCTTCGGCCGCTCGGCGATGAGCGCCTCGGTCGTCAGCATCAGCGAGGCCACCGACGCCGCGTTCTGAAGCGCCGCGCGCACGACCTTGGTCGGGTCGATGACGCCGGCCTTCACCAGGTCCTCGTACTCCTCGGTCGCCGCGTTGAAGCCGAACGCGCCTTTGCCGTTCTTGACCTTGTCGACGACGATCGACCCGTCGACGCCCGCGTTGGACGCGATCTGGCGCAGGGGCTCCTCGGCCGCGCGGCGGATGATGTTGACGCCGTACTGGCGGTCATCGCTGAACTTGAGGTTGTCCAGCGACGACAGCGCGCGGATGAGCGCGACGCCACCGCCCGGAACAATCCCCTCCTCGACGGCCGCGCGCGTGGCGTGGAGCGCGTCCTCGACGCGGGCCTTCTTCTCCTTCATCTCCGACTCGGTGGCCGCGCCGACCTTGACGACGGCGACGCCGCCGACCAGCTTGGCCAGACGCTCCTGCAGCTTCTCGCGATCGTAGTCCGAGGTGGTGTCCTCGATCTGGACGCGAATCTGCTTCACCCGAGCCTCGATGTCGGCCTTCTTGCCGGCCCCCTCGACGATCGTGGTGTTGTCCTTGTCGACCGTGATGCGCTTGGCGCGGCCGAGGTCCTTGAGCGTGATGCTCTCCAGCTTGATGCCGAGATCCTCGCTGATGGCCTGACCGCCGGTGAGCACCGCGATGTCCTTCATCATCTCTTTGCGGCGATCGCCGAAGCCCGGCGCCTTGACCGCGCAGACCTGCAAGGTCCCGCGCAGCTTGTTGACCACCAGGGTCGCCAGCGCCTCACCGTCGACGTCCTCGGCGATGATGATCAGCGGACGGCCGCTCTTGGCCACCTGCTCGAGCAGCGGCAGGAGGTCCTTCATGTTGGAGAGCTTCTTGTCGTTCACGAGAATGAACGCGTCTTCCAGCACCGTCTCCATCCGCTCCGCGTCGGTCACGAAGTAGGGCGACAGGTAGCCGCGGTCGAACTGCATCCCCTCGACCACGTCCAGCGTCGTCTCCATCGACTTGGCTTCCTCGACGGTGATGACCCCTTCCTTGCCGACCTTCTCCATCGCCTCGGCCAGGATGTCGCCGATGACCGACTCGCCGTTGGCGCTGATGGTGCCGACCTGGGCGATCTCGGTCTTGCCCTTGGTGGGCTTGGCCTGATCCTTCAGGTTCTCGACGATCTTGATGACGGCCGCGTCGATGCCGCGCTTGATGTCCATCGGGTTGTGCCCGGCGGCGACCAGCTTGGAGCCCTCGGTGTAGATCGCCTGGGCGAGCACGGTCGCGGTGGTGGTGCCGTCACCGGCGATGTCGGAGGTCTTGGAGGCGACCTCCTTCACCATCTGCGCGCCCATGTTGGCGAGCTTGTCTTCGAGCTCGATCTCCTTGGCGACGGTGACGCCGTCCTTGGTCACCGTCGGAGTCCCCCAGGACTTCTCGATGATGACGTTGCGGCCGCGCGGCCCCAGGGTCACCTTGACCGTGTTGGCCAGGATGTTGAGCCCGGTCGCGATGCTCTGCCGGGCGCTCTGCGAATAGACGATTTCTTTGGCTGCCATGACTCTCTATCTCCGTTCTTTCGTGTCGTGTTTGTTGAACTTGTAAAGTCGATCGGGGTCCCGAACTAGTCGAGCACCGCGAGGATGTCGTCCTCGCGGAGGATCAGGTGATCCGTGCCGTCGATCTTGATCTCGTTGCCCGAGTACTTCGAAAACAGGATCTTGTCGCCCGCCTTCACCTCGAGCTTGCGCAGCGATCCGTCCTCCTGAATCTTGCCGTTGCCGACGGCGACCACCATCGCCTCCATCGGCTTCTCCTTGGCGGTGTCGGGGATGAACAGGCCGCCGGCGGTCTTGCTCTGTTCTTCGATGCGTTTCACCAGAATGCGGTCGTAAAGCGGTCGGATCTTCATCTGCGTTCTCCTTGTCGAGGGTCGAGTGGTGAGGGGTGCGAGACCGGCCTAAACTAGGCGGCAGCCTCGGACTTCTTGGTTTCTTTGGTCGATTTGGTGGTCGAGGTCGAAGCGGTCGACGCTTCTTTGCTGGTCGAGTCCTTCGACGCACCCGAATCCTTAGCGCCGTTCGGTTTCGGGCCGGCGTAGAGGTCGGAGTACCAGCCGCCACCCTTGAGCTTGAAGGAGGTCATGCTGATCAGCTTGTCGACCTTCTTCGCCTTGCACTTCGGGCAGGTCTTGATGGGCTTGTCGCTCATCTTCTGCCACTCCTCGAACTGGTGTCCGCAGGCGGCGCAGGCGTATTCGTAGATCGGCATGCGCCCGGAGCTTAAGCACCGGCGCCCCGCTGTCAAGCGAACACCGAGAGTGCCAATTTTCAGTTATTTCCTTAATGACAACGGCAGCTTACGTTCGCGAGAGCGGACCCGTGCATCGGCCGGCCCAAGAAAGAAAGCAGCCCGCCGGACGATTTCCGGGTCAGCGCGGGCTGACGGCCCGGAGGCGCGCCAACAGATCGTCGATGCGATCGCCGTAGAGCTTGGCGGCCGCCCGCCCCACGCAGACCCGGGCGCTGATCTCGAGGATCGTCTCGACCTCGCGCAGCCGGTGCTGGCGCAACGTCTCGCCGGACGACACCAGGTCGACGATCCGATCGGCGAGGCCCACCAAAGGAGCGATCTCGATCGAGCCGTAGAGCTTGATGATCTCCGCGACCGTGCCGCGCGCCTGGAGGTGGCGGCGGGTGATCTCGGGGAACTTCGTGGCGTAGCGGAGGTGGACGTGGGCGTTCTCGTCGACCGGTTGATCCTCCGGCTCGGCGACCACCATGCGGCAGCGGCCGATGCCGAGGTCGAGCGGCTCGTAGAGGTCCCGATCCTGCTCCTCGAGCACGTCGCGGCCGGCGATCCCCAGGTGGGCGGCGCCGTGCTCCACATAGGCCGGCACGTCGGTGTCGCGCACGATGAGGACGCGCATCTGATGCTCCGGGATCGGGATGATCAGCCGCCGGCCGGCCCGCGACTTGTCGGCCGCCCCCAGATCGACGCCGGCCCGCGCGAACAGCACCAGCGCCTCGTCGAGGATCCGCCCCCGCGGCAGCGCGATGGTGAGGATGGTCGATTCGGCTGGCTTCGTGGTCTTTTTCACGCCGATCCTCTCGCCCGACGGACGTCGGCGCCGAGCGCCCGCAGCTTCTTGTCGAGGCGATCATAGCCGCGGTCGAGGTGGTAGATGCGGAGGATCTCGGTCTTGCCCTCGGCGATGAGCCCGGCCAGCACCAGGCAGGCCGAGGCGCGCAGATCGGTGGCCATCACCGTCGCGCCGGTCAGCTTGGTCGGGCCGCGCACGATCGCGGTGCGCCCCTCGACGAGGATGTCGGCCCCCATGCGCTGCAGCTCGGGGACGTGCATGTAACGATTCTCGAAGATCGTCTCCGACAGCACCGACTGCCCCTGGGCGCGGGTCATCAGCACCATGAACTGCGCCTGCATGTCGGTCGGGAAACCGGGGAACGGCTGGGTCGAGATGTCGGCCGGCTTGAACTCGCTCTTGCCGCGCACGCGGATCCCGTCCCCCTCGGCGGTCACCTCGGCGCCCGCCGCGCGCAGCTTGGCGATGACCGCCTCCATGTGCTCGGGGAGGCAGTCACGGACCAGGACGTCGCCGCGCGTGATGGCGGCCGCCACCAGCAGGGTCCCCGCCTCGATGCGATCGGGGACGACGGCGTGCTCGATGGGGTGCAGCTCCTCGACCCCCTCGACGGTGATGAGCGACGAGCCGGCGCCGCGGATCTTGGCCCCCATCTTGTTGAGGACCCGCGCCAGCTCCTCGACCTCCGGCTCGCGCGCGGCGTTCTCCAGCGTGGTCCGCCCCTTGGCCAGCGCCGCCGCCATCATCAGGTTCTCGGTGCCGGTGACGGTCAGCATGTCGAACACGATGGTGGCGCCCCGCAGCCGGCGGGCCCGCGCGTTGACGTAGCCGTGCTCGAGGTCGATGCGCGCCCCCATCGCCGCCAGCCCCTTCAAGTGCTGATCGATGGGCCGCGCGCCGATGGCGCAGCCTCCGGGGAGAGAGACGCGCGCCTGGCCGTAGCGAGCGACGAGCGGGCCCAGCACCAGCACCGACGCGCGCATCGTCTTGACGAGATCGTACGGCGCTTCGTACTCGTTGATCGTCGACGTATCGACGTGCGCCGTCCCCCGCTGCGGCTCGTCGTAGCCGGCGCCGAGGCGCGCCAGGAGGCGCCCCATCGTGTGCACGTCGCCCAGGGCCGGGACGTTGCGGTAGATGGACCGCCCGCGCGCCAGCAGCGACGAGGCCAGGATCGGCAACGCGGCGTTCTTCGATCCGGAGACCCGGACCTCGCCCGCGAGGCGCGCGCCGCCGCGGATGACGATCTTCTGCAACGGCGACCGCTCTTAGGCGGGCGGAGCGGCTGCGGCTGCAGCGTCCGCGGGCGCGGCGACGCCGGCGTGCTCGTCGCACAGACCGCCCTTGGTGCGCGGCTTCCGGCAGGCTTCCTTGCTGCAGATCTTGTAGCGGTGGTGATCCCCCACCGAGCCACGACGCCAGTTCATGAAGTGCTTGCGGCAGTAGCCCTTCGCACGCACGGCCTGCTTGCACTTGTCGGCGCGACAGGTCGGCCCGTCGGCCACGGCCGGCGTCGCCTTTCCTTTGGCCTTGGCCGCTTTGTCGCCCTTGTTGGCGGCGGCCTTGACCGCTTTGGCGGCCGGTTTGTCTGCCGCCTTGGGCTTCTTGGCGGCTGCACTCTTCGGGGTTTCTTTGCTCTCTTGCGCCATGGCAGCGGCCGAGGATAGGCGGTCGCGAAGGAGAGTCAAGCCTGAGCGATCAACATCCGAACCTCGTCCAGGCCACGGCGGGGTGCCCGCAGGGTACGTGGAGGGGGTGCGTGGAGGGATGATCGGCCCGCCGGCTGCGTGGTAGAGAGATCGCCATGAAGATCGAGCTCGCCAACCGGATCCGAGAGCTGCCGCCCTACCTTTTTGCCCGCATCGACGCGCTCAAGAACGAGGAGCGGAAGAAGGGCAAGGACCTGATCGACCTCGGCATCGGGGATCCCGATCTGCCGACGCACCCGCACATCGTGGAGGCGCTGGCCGAGGCGGCCCGCGATCCCGGGACGCACCGCTACCCCTCGTACGCGGGGATGGAGGATTTTCGCAAGGCGGCCGCCGAGTTCATGAAGTCGCGCTTCGGCCTCACCTTCGACCACGGCAAGGAGGTCATCTGCGTCATCGGCTCGAAGGAGGCGATCGCGCACTTCCCGTTCGCCTTCGTCAACCCGGGCGACGTCGTCCTCTGCCCCGACCCCGGCTACCCGGTCTACGCGACGCTGACCCGCTTCGCGGGCGGCGAGCCCTACTTCGTGCCGCTGCGACGGGAAAACGGCTTCCTGCCGGATCTCGAGGCCATCCCGGCCGACGTCGCGCGCCGCGCGAAGATCCTCTGGATCAACTACCCCAACAATCCGACGGCTGCGCTGGCGGCGCCCGGCTTCTACGAGAAGGTCGTCGCCTTCGCCAAGAAGAACGACGTCATCGTCGCCAGCGATCTCGCCTACAGCGAGATGTACTACGAGGCGCCGCCGCCCTCGTTCCTCGAGACGCCCGGTGCGCGCGACGTCGGCATCGAGTTTCACTCGCTGTCGAAGACCTACAACATGACCGGCTGGCGCGTCGGCTGGGCCTGCGGCAACGCCACGTTGGTCGGCGGGCTCGGCCAGGTGAAGACCAACGTCGACTCAGGCTGCTTCGACGCCGTCCAGCGGGCGGCGATCGCGGCGCTCAGCGGCGATCAGGCGGCGGTGGCGCGGCAGCGGGCGATCTACCGCGAGCGGCGCGACGTCCTGTGCGGTGGGCTCGCCAAGGCGGGGTTCGACGTGCTGACGCCGAAGGCCAGCTTCTACACGCTGATCGCCAACCCCAAGGGCCTGTCGTCGATCGACTTTGCGTCGCGCCTGCTGACCGAGGCTGGGATCGTGGCCACCCCCGCGACCGGCTTCGGCCCCTCGGGCGAGGGCTACGTGCGGCTCACCATCTGCGCCGACAAGGCGCGCCTCGCCGAGGCGGTCGAGCGGCTCAAAGCGCTGAAGCTGTGACCGGATGAGCCCGCCGGTCGCCTCCGCATGAAACCGATCGCCATATCGCTCGGCGATCCCGCGGGGATTGGTCCGGAGATCGTGGTGCGCGCGTTGGCCGAGCGGCCCGACGCAAACGTGCTGGTGTTCGGCGATTTCGGCGTGCTCGAACAGGCGGCGAAGATCGCCGGTGTCGCGGCGCCCCACGGCGCGCGCGTCCGCGCGGTGACCAGCTTGCGCCCGGATGAGATCACGCCCGGAAAGCCGAACGACGCCTCCGGACAGGCGCAGCTCGCTTACCTCACGGCAGCCGTCGACGCGGCGCTGGCCGGCGACGTCGCCGCGCTGGTGACCGCGCCGATTTCCAAGGAATGGATCGCGCGCGCCGGGTTCGCGTTCCCCGGCCACACCGAGTATCTCGCAGCGCGCGCGGGCGTGTCGGAGTTCGCCATGATGTTGGCCGGCCCGCAGCTGCGCGTGACGGTCGCGACCACGCACGTTCCGCTCAAGGACGTTCCCCGATTGCTGACCGTCGACGGCATCGCCTCGACGATCTGGCTGACGGCCGAAGGGCTGGCGCGGCGCTTCGGCATCGCCGCGCCTCGGGTGGCCGTCGCGGGCCTCAACCCACACGCCAGCGAGGCAGGTCGGTTCGGCGACGAAGAGGCGCGACTCGTGACGCCGGCGATCGAAAAGGCGCGCGCGCGCCTGGCCGCCGCCGGCCTCAGCGCGACCGTCGAGGGCCCGCTGGTCCCCGACTCGGTCTTTCGTCAGGCGGCCGGCGGCGCCTACGACGCGGTCGTCGCCCTCTACCATGACCAGGGGTTGATTCCGCTCAAGCTGCTGCACTTCGATGACGGCGTGAACCTGACGCTCGGCCTGCCGTTCGTACGCACCTCACCCGATCACGGCACCGCCTACGACATCGCAGGGACCGGCCGCGCACGCCCGCAGAGCTTCCTGGCGGCCTTCGATCTGGCCGCCCGAACGATCGCGGTATGATGCGGCCATGCGCGTCGCGCTCGGCTTGTTGATCGTCGCCGCAAGCTGTACGGCGGTGCAGTACGACGGTCCCGCCTTCCCCGATCTCCAGTGGCGCGGATCGGCGGCGACCAGGCCCGCGTCAAGGCGATAGACGGCGATCCCGTCGACGACAACTACATCGAGATCCTTCCGGGCGAGCACGAGGTCGAGGTCGCCATGGATGCGCCGCTGCCTGGCGTCGGGACGATCAGCGTGGTGATGCGCTCGACGCAGAACCTCACCGTCTGCTTCAGGGCTTACCCCGGGAGGTTCTACATGGTGAAGCCGACGTGGAGCATCCCGTACGTCCACAACCACTGGCGTCCCGCCGTCTTCGACCGAACCGCCGAGGTCTACGTCGAGCACCCGTGCCCAGCGAAGACCCGAGGCGGGGTGGTCCCGCCGCCCACGCCCCAGTCCGCCGAGGATGGCGCAACGACGATCAAGGTCGCCCCGCGGGCGCCAGGAACCGATACGGAGTGACGCTCACCGGAAGCGGTAGGTGCGCTCGACGGCGATGGCCTCACCCGCGTGCTTGGCGAAGACCCATTCGCTGAGGACGCGCTTGGCGCAGGCGGCGATCTCCAGATCGGTGTCGAGCGCCGAGACGGCCTCGGCGTTGCGAACGTGGCCGTCCGCCTCGACGTTGAACCGCACAACGACCACCTTCGCCGCCACCTTCTTGGGCGCGATCTGACGGCGGCGTGCGACCTCCACCCGGCAGGCAATCACGGGCCCGTCGGTCGGGGTGAACTCCTCCTCGGAGAGGCCTCCCCGGGGGTCTGCCGGAACGCTGAGGGTGGGCCGCTCGGTCGAGACCGGTTGGAGACCGCGTGACGCGCTGTCTCGTTCCGACGTCGGCGGGGCGATGCCCGGCGCGATCTGACTGGACGACTGCGGCGCGTAGGCGCCGATTCGACCGGTTGAGCTCAACTTGTCATCCAGCCCCGCCAGACCGGTCGCCGCCGGCTCAGCTGAGGCATAGCCGGCCGTCGCCCCGATCATCACGCCCAGAACCACCCACCGCACCGTCATCGTCGTTCTTCACTTAGGCAAGATGCCGGCCAACCGCGACTTCTGTGATCGCGGGGCGTCCAACGAAAGTGTTCGTTACCGGCCTGGGAAACCACCGACCGGCGCGATGGCGAAACGGTGACGGCCGCCGGGGGTGCCCCCTACTCGATCAACGCCGCCTTGATCTCGGGGATCCACTTCCCGGTGAAACCGAGCTCGGCGTAGGCGGCGAAGTTTCGGCAAAAATCCCAGTAGCCCCACCCGAAGCCGCGCTTTTCGGCCTCCGTGCGCGCGGTGCGGACCCAGTGGCCGCGCGACACGACGTCGCCGTTGACGCCGGCGCCGAACTCGCCGAGGTAGATGTGCATCCCCGTTCGCTTGGCGAACGCCTCGGCCATCTCCATCTGCTCGATGATGGCGGCCGGTCCGCCCGGGTTGGTGTCGGCGGGCTCGCTGTTGTAGCGCTGAAAGAAGTCGTGCCCTTCGGGGAACGCGTCGGCCGCGGCCACGGGCACGACGGGCGACGGCGGTGGACCGGGGAAGGTCACGCCTCGGGTCTGGTACCAGGGCTCCATCCAGCTGAATCCCTGGTGTGTGAAGTACATCGGCGCGTACATGTGAAAGCTGGCGATGAGGTTCGGATCGCCGGCCGGGACCTGCAGCGTGTCGCGCAGATCCTTGGCCGACGCCCAGTGCGCCCCTTCGACGATGATGAGGCGATCGGGATCGATCTCCCGGATGGCGGCGACCGCGCGGGCGAGGATCGGGTTCCAGACCTCGGCCGTCAGCTTGTCGGTCGGCTCGTTGAGGACTTCGTACACCACCGCGCGCGGCATGCCCCGGTAGTGGGCGGCGATCTGCCGCCAGAGCCCGACCAGGCGATCGGCGTGCGCCTTGGGTGCCTTCATCATCGGGATGTAGTGGTGCATGTCGACGATGATCCCGAGATCGTTGGAGAGCGCCTGATCGACCGCCCAGTCCATTCGGTGCAGGAAGCGCTTTTCGATCGCGTAGGGCGGCTTGACGTCGGCGTGCGACGAAATCCGCATGGGGACCCGCACGTGATCGAACCCGGCCGCACGCACCGCCTGGAAATCGGACGAGGAGATCGTCCAGCCCCACTCCCCCTCGTTGGGCGCGTCCATCGCGTCGCCGAAGTTCATCCCCCGCTTGAGGTCGCCGGTGGCGCGCGTCTGCAGGCGCCCCGTCCGGAATCCCTCGATTCGTTCGCCTGTGCTGCCGCACCCCCCCAAAAGCAGCGCCGCCAGCAGCGCGACCTTCGCCGCCATGGTCGTGACGCCCAGGCCGCGCGGACCGGCGGAGCGTCGCGCGTCATCATCGTGACCTGACCCGAACAACATCGTCGGCCGAGCTTAACCGCGTTTGCGGCTTGCCACCCGTGATAGGGTATAGGCGGTCGAAATCCGCTCTGGCCGCGTGTCCTGCCTCCGAAGGCGCGCTCCTCTCGGATTCGCGCCGGCAGCATGAAGAAGACCCACGGCATCAAGATCAAGGGCGCGCGCGAGCACAACCTCAAGAACATCGACGTCGAGATCCCGCGCGACAAGCTGGTCGTGATCACGGGGCTGTCGGGGTCGGGGAAGTCGTCGCTGGCGTTCGACACGCTCTACGCGGAGGGGCAGCGCCGCTACGTCGAGTCGCTTTCGGCTTACGCGCGCCAGTTCCTCGACCAGATGCACAAGCCCGACGTCGACTCGATCGAGGGGCTGTCGCCGGCGATCTCGATCGAGCAGAAGACCGGCTCACGCAACCCGCGCTCGACCGTGGGGACGGCGACGGAGATCTACGACTACCTGCGGCTGCTCTGGGCGCGCATCGGGACCGTGCACTGCTGGAGCTGCGGTCAGGTGATCGCCTCGCAGACGATTCAGCAGATGGTCGATCGCGTGCTGGAGCTCCCGGAGGGGGAGCGCTTCTCGGTGCTGGCGCCGGTGGTGCGCGACAAGAAGGGGGACTTCGCCGACGTGCTCGGCAAGCTGCGGCAAGACGGCTTCGTGCGCGCCAACATCGACGGCGACCTCTACGAGCTGGCGGAGCCGCCCACGCTGGCCAAGAACGCCGCGCACACCATCGAGGTGTTCGTCGATCGGCTGGTGAAGAAGGACGGCATCCGCCAGCGGTTGACCGATTCGATCGAGCTGGCGGCCAAGCTGACCGAGGGCGTGGTGAAGATCTCGCCGCTCGAGGGGGAGGATCTCCTCTTCTCGGAGAAATTCGCCTGCACCACCTGTGGGATCAGCTATCCCGAGATCGGGCCGCGGCTCTTCTCGTTCAACAACCCGGCCGGCGCCTGTCCCTCATGCGACGGCATCGGCGCCAAGATGTTCTTCGATCCCGACCTCATCGTCCCCGACGAGGAGCTGTCGATCAAAGAGGGCGCCATCGAGCCGTGGGAGCGCCGGAACAACGTCTTCTTCCATCAGATCCTCGACGCCGTCTGCACCAAGTTCGAGATCGACCAGTACACGCCCTGGAACAAGCTGCCGCAGAAGTCGCGCGCGCTGCTGCTCGACGGCGTGGAGGGAGAAGAGGTCGAGCTGACCTTCGAGAAGAACGGGCGCAAGCACAGCTTCAAGCGCGAGTTCGAGGGGGTGCTGGCGAATCTGCGCCGCCGCTTCGAGGAGCACGAGCGCCGGCGCCGCGAGCAGGGGCGCACCAGCGAAGAGGACTTCGAGGCGATCTACGAGGAGTTCCACCGCTACATGTCGCAGACCGTCTGCGAGGAGTGCGGCGGCGCGCGCCTGCGGAAGGAGGCGCGCGCGGTCAAGGTCGGCGGCAAGAGCATCACCGAGATGACCGCGCTGACCATCCGGGAGGCGCACGATTTTCTGAAGGCGCTGACTCTGACGGCCCGCCAGAAGGAGATCGCCGGGCGAATCTTGCGAGAGGGGGGCGATCGCCTCTCCTTCCTGAACAACGTCGGCGTCGACTACCTGTCGCTCGATCGCACCGCCGCCACGCTGTCGGGCGGCGAATCGCAGCGCATCCGGCTGGCCACCCAGATCGGCAGCTCGCTGGTGGGCGTCCTCTACATTCTCGACGAGCCGTCAATCGGCCTGCACCAGCGCGACAACGCCCGCTTGCTCGAGGCGCTGACCAAGCTGCGCGACCTCGGCAACAGCGTCATCGTCGTCGAGCACGACGAGGAGACCATCCGCGCGGCCGACCACGTGATCGACATGGGGCCGCGGGCCGGCGTGCACGGCGGGCGCATCGTCGCCGCCGGCACGCCCGAGGACATCGCCGGCAACACGCAGTCGATCACCGGCGCCTATCTGTCGGGGCGCAAGGGGATCGAGGTGCCGCGCCAGCGCCGCCAGTCGGGCAACCGCACGCTCACCGTCAAGCACGCGCGCGGGCACAACCTGCGCGATCTGACGGTCTCGTTCCCCATCGGCGTGCTCACCTGCGTGACCGGCGTGTCGGGCTCCGGCAAGTCGACGCTGGTGATCGACACGCTGCTGCGCGCGCTGGCCCAGCGCCTCCACCACGCCAAGCTGCCGCCCGAGGCGCACGACGGCGTCGACGGGCTCCAGCACGTCGACAAGGTGATCGACATCGACCAGGCGCCCATCGGCCGGACGCCGCGCTCGAACCCTTCGACGTACACCGGCGTCTTCACCCACATCCGCGATCTCTTCTCCGCCCTCCCCGAGTCGAAGGCGCGCGGCTACAAGCCGGGGCGCTACTCGTTCAACGTCAAAGGGGGCCGCTGCGAGGCCTGCCAGGGGGACGGCATCATCCGGATCGAGATGCACTTCCTGCCCGACGTCTACATCGAGTGCGAGTCCTGCGGCGGGCGGCGCTACAACCGGGAGACGCTGGAGGTCCGCTACCGGCAGTCGAGCATCGCCGACGTGCTCGACATGACGGTCACCCAGGCCTGCGAGTTCCTGGAGAACATCCCCAAGGTCCGCCAGAAGCTGGAGACCCTGCGCGAGGTCGGCCTCGGCTATCTCAAGCTCGGTCAGTCGGCGACGACGCTCTCGGGCGGCGAGGCCCAGCGGATCAAGCTGTCGAAGGAGCTGGCCAAAAAGTCGACCGGACGAACGGTCTACATCCTCGACGAGCCGACGACGGGCCTCCACTTCGCGGACATCGCGCAGCTCCTGTCGGTGCTCAATCGCCTCGTCGAGGCCGGCAACACGGTGATCGTCATCGAGCACAACCTCGACGTCATCAAGACCGCCGACTGGGTGATCGATCTCGGCCCTGAGGGAGGCCCCGGCGGCGGGCATGTCGTGGCGGCGGGGACGCCGGACGACGTGGCGCGCGTGGCTGCCAGCTATACGGGCCAGTTCCTGCGCAAGGTGCTATGAACCGCTTCATGAAGAAGCTCATCGGCCTCGGCGTCCTGGTTGCCGTGTTGGTGTTCATCGTGGCGCGCGTCCGCGCCAACGATTCGCTGCTCCCGGTCGGCGCGGCGGCGCCCGAGGTCGTGGGGAAGGACGCCGCCGGCACCACCGTCAAGCTGTCGGCCCTGAAAGGGCACTTCGCGGTCGTCTACTTCTATCCCAAGGATGAGACGACCGGCTGCACCAAGGAGGCCTGCGCGTTTCGCGACGCCTCCGACAAGTTCGTCAAGGCGGGCGTCACCATCTTCGCCGTCTCGCGACAGGACGAGGCCAGCCACAAGGGCTTCCGCGAGCACTACCACCTTCCGTTTCCCATGGTGGCCGACACCTCGGGGGCGGTGCAGCGCGCCTACGGCGTCCCCTCGGTGATGCCGGGCGTCGACATCGCCGCCCGGGTGACCTTCCTGGTCGGCCCCGACGGGAAGATCGCGCGCGTCTGGCCCAAGGTCGATCCGGTCGTGAACGCCAAAGAGGTCCTCGACGCCGTCGCCACGCTCGGCGGCAAGAAGCCCTAGCGATCTTCGAGGCGCTTCGGCAGCACCAGCGCGGGCGCAGCCAGCACGGCCCAGTCGGCGTCGAGGAACTGCGCGCGCCACCCGTCGCCGCGCAGGCGGTCGACCAGCTTCGACTTCGCGGGAATGAACGCGCAGCGAACGCCGAACTTGGCGAACAGCGGCTGGTAGGGGGCGCCCTGCTCGACCGCGAAGGTCTCTCGCAAGAGCCAGACCGGAAACGGATCCTGCCGCCCGTCGACAAAGTCCCGGCGCGCGGGCGCGAACCAGACCAGCGAGCCGCCGGCGCCGTAAAAGTTGAAGAGCGGCCCCGGGCAGGCATCGAGCGCCCGCAGCGCGCCGGGGCCGATCGGATTCCAGTAGAGCGCCGCCGGTTGCGCGCGCCACCCGATCGCCACCACCGCCGTCCCGACGACGCCGAGCCCGAGCAGGAGCGCCAGGTTCGCGCGCGGATGGTCGGGGCTGGGCGGGCGCTGGCTTCGGCTCAATCGAAAGCGAAACGCGGGACCGAGCGCGTGGCTGGCGGCGGGCATCGCCAGGATCAGAAACGGTCCTATGTTGCGCGCCGAGCGGATCCCCAGCGGCAACAGCGCCAGCGCGGCGGCGACCACCGCCCAATCCGCCCAGTCCCCCTCCGCGATCGCGCGCCGGCGTGCGACGATCAGGACCACGAAGGCGATCGTCGCGGCCCAGAACAGCACCCCGAAGAGGGAATTGGGACGCAGCACGAACCACTCGGCGATCTGCACGGCATACGAGCGCGCCGCGGAGGTGACCACGAATCGGTAGATGTGAAACCCGAGCGGCGTCCCAGCGACAGCCAGACCGGCGAGCGGCAGCGCGACCGCCAACTTCTGGGCGCGCCGCCGGTCGTCCGGCGCCCGCGTGCGCATCCAGCGCAGCACCGCCGCCGCGGAGCAGGCCGCCAGCACGACGCCCCCCAGCGCCACGCCGCCGTGCGCGTTGGCCCAGAGCAGAAAGTAGGGCGGGATCGTGATGACGAGCTGGCGGTCCCGCACGAGCAGCCAGACCAGAAAGGCGAGCAGGAACAGCGTCAAGATCTGCGGCCGCAGCCGCCACGCGCTGGCGGCAATGGCCAATCCCACGCTCATGAGCGCGAACCGCGTCAGTTTCGGCCCGAGCATCAACCGGTAAGCAGTGACCGCGGCGGCCAGAATCAGCAGGCCCGCGCCGATCTCCAGGCCGGGCATCCCGCCGCCCACCCGGTAGGCAGCGTACATCAAGAGCTGCGAGAGCCACTCGTGATCGGGCCAGGGCGTCCCGTACGCGGTGTGCGAATAGAGATCGACGCGAGGGATCTCACCGGTCCGCCAGATGTCGGCGCCCGCGCGCAGGTGCCAGAAGGTGTCCGGCTGGGCCGGCGTGAACAGCGCGAGCACGGCGACGGCGATGAACAGCAGGCCGATCGCCATCTCGTCGAAGGCGAGACCCCGCTCGAGCCACCGGGCCCGCCCGGACGCCGATGCCTGCTCGCCCACGTCAGCCCGACCCGGGCGCCGTCAACACGGCCCATCAATCGTCGCGAAAGCGCGTCTGCCAACGGTCCAAGGTCAGTTTGTCGATCGTCTTCGAGTCCGCCGGAAGGAACGCACAACGGATTCCCCAGCGATCGAACAGAGGGCGATAGGGCGCACCCCGGTCGACTGCGTCGGCGGCCCGCACGAACGAGAGGGAGTAGGGATCCTGCCGGTTGTCGACGAAGACGCGCTTTTCAGGGACGAACCAGATCAGGTAGCCGCCATCGTAGTAGCGATTGTAGATCGGGTCCGGGCAGCCGCGCACGGCGGCGATGACGCCAGCGCCGAGCGGATGCCAGCCGAGCCTCGCGAAGGGGATGCTCCAGGCCCAGACGACGCCGATCGCCTCGAACAGAGAGAGTCCGACCAGCAGGGCGAGATGTAGCCGTGGGTGGTCGACGGAAGCGGCCTGCGCGCGGCCGAAGCGAAAGTCGGCGCCCAGAAGCCGGCTCGTCGCCGGGATGGCCATCATCAGGAAGAGGGCCGTGTTGCGGATGGCCTGGAAGGCGAGCGGGAGGATCACCAGTGGCGCGGCAAAGAGAACCGCATCGGTCCAGGTCGTGCCGACCAGTCGACGCCGCCGCCAGATCAGAAGCGCGACGAACGCCGCGGCGAGAACCCAGAACGTGATGCCGAACCAGTCGTCCGGCCGCGTGGGCTGCCATTCGACCACACCGTTATTGCGTGAGAGCGCCATCGACGTGCCGATAAAGCGCCAGAGGCCGAAGCCGAGCGGCGTGAGCGCCGTCGCCAGGCCGCAGAGCGGCGTGACGATCGCCAGCCGAGCGGCGCGGGTTCGGTCGCGCGCGTCGCCGCCCCACCCGCGGGCGATCGCCACCAGCGCCAGCATCACCAGCACCAACCCTCCCACCGCTACGGCGCCGTGCGCATTGGCCCAGACCACGAATTGAACCGGAAGCAAGGCATAGCGGTCGTTCACCAAGCACCAGAGCATCAGCGCCAGCATGAAGATGGTGACCAACTGCGGTCGCAGCGCCCAGACGCCCGACGACAGCGGGAGCGCGAGGAACATGATCACCAGGCGCAGCCCGGCCGGACCGATCATCAGGCGATACAAGATCGCCAGCGCGCCCAGCAAGAACGCCGCGCCGCCCACCGTCAGAAGCGGCATGCCGCCCACCCGATAAAGCCCGTAGGAGAGCGCCTGCCAGAGCCATTCATGGTTGGGCCAATACTGTCCGTCGACGGTGTACGAATAGTGGTCGACCAGTGAAACGTGCAGCGTCCGCCAGATCTCCTGGCCGGCGCGCAGGTTCCAGTAGGTGTCCGACTGCGCAGGCGTGAGCAGCCCCAGGGCGGTGATCGTCACGAAGAGCAGGCCGATCGCCATGCGATCGAACGAAACGCCCGGCGTCGACCGCCCGCTTGGCCTCTCGACTATGTTCGGCCCGCCGGCAGGAACCAGATCACCCTCTCGTGATAGATTACCTTCTTTGGATCCGCCTTGCGACGGACGCCGCGCACCGACCGGTGGGCTCGCACGCCACTGGAAGGTCGCGGCGACCTGCATGCTCGGGGCGTTCTTCGTCGAGCGGCTGAGCGACCGGGGCGCAGTCTTCGACCCGGACAGCTATCACGAGATGGCGCTGTTCCGGCACTGGCTGCGCACGGGCGTCTTCCCGCTCGGGGATGTCTTCGCGTTCACGCCGACGGTGTTCCCCGTGGTCCACCACGAGTGGGGCTCGGGGGCGCTCATGTACCTCTACGTGACCTGGTTGGGCGCCGGCGGCGTCATGGCGATGCGTTGGCTCCTGGCGGCGGCGATCTTCGTGGTGGCCGCCCGGCTCGCGCTCCGCCGGGCGTCCCCGGTCGTCGTGGCGTTCTGCGCGCCGCTCGCCATCACGCTCGGCGACATCGGGTTCACCACGATCCGCGCGGGTGTGTACACGCTGCTCCTCGTCGCGATTTTCCTGACGATGATCGACGGCGACCGGACCGAGCCGCGGCCCGGACGCTTCCTGCTGAGCTACGTCGCGCTGATGACCCTCTGGATCAACCTGCACGGAGGCTGGGTGGTGGGGGTCGTCGCCGTCGCCTGCCACGCGCTCGAGCAGGCGCTGCGGCGCCGTCCCATCCGCCACCTCGTCGCGGCGCTCGCGACGACGCCGGTGCTCATGCTCGCCACGCCGTACGGGCGCCACTATCCGGTCGGCTGGTGGCGCAGCATCTCGTACCCGCGCGACAGGGTCGCCGAGTGGGCGCCGCTGATGAACACGCCCAATCACGCTGCCGCAGTCGCGGTCCTCCTGGCGCTCCTGCTCGTCGTCTACGCGGCCGTGCGCCGCGGGCCGCGCGCGCTGCCCGGCCTGTTGTTTCTCGCCGCGACCGCGTACGCCACCTGGCGCCACCAACGCCACCTGCCGCTGTTTGCCCTGGCCTGGGTGTGCGCCGTCCCGGCTTATCTGACGCCGACCTTGTTCGGCGAGATGTTGGAATCCGCCGTCGCGCGCCGCCGCGTCGCCGGCGCGGTCACGCTCGCGGCGCTGCCCGTCGTGGCCGCTCTGCTCGTCGTCTCCGCGCGCTGCCACCCGCTGACGCTGGTCATCCCGGCGCAGGCCGAGGACGTCAAAGAAGACGGGCCCGTCGTCTATCCGACGGGCGCCGTCGACTACCTGGCGCGCGTCCACTTCCGCGGCAAGCTCTTCACCGAATACGCGACCGGCGCCTACGTGAGCTGGAAGTTGCACCCAGACGTCCGCGTCAGCCTCGACGGCCGCTATGAGGTCGCCTACGCCGACGGCGTGCTCGAGGAGCAACTGACCCTCTTCCACGCGCGTCCGGGCTGGCGCGACATCCTCACGCGCTATCGCCCGGAGGGCATCGTGCTGCAGCCGTCGTTCCCGCTGGATGCGGCGCTCGCGTCCACGCCCGCCGCCGACTTCGTGCGCGTCTACGCCGATGACGTCTTTCATGTCTGGGCACGCCGCGACCTGGGCCTGCCGGTCGTTTCACGCACGGGACAACCGATTCCGACCTTCTTTCCGTAGTCTGCCGGATGGGCCCACCTTGGGGCACACCTGCCACTTTGTCGGTGGAAGTCTTTCCACCCTCTCTCGCCAAACTCGAGCCCATTGATGCCGGCCGCGCCCCTCGCAAGCGAGCCACATTCACCCGCGTTGCGGATATAATCGTCGAGTGGTGCGGCTGTCTTCGCTTGCGACGGTGCCCCCAGCGCGGAGGGTACACGGTCGAATTCTCGCTGGTGTTCCCGGTTCTCTGCGTCTTGCTCCTCGGGATGATTGACGCCGCTCGGATGATGATCGCCAGGACGATGCTGAGCTACGCGGTCATTGTCGGAGCCCGCGCCGGCGTCGCGAAATTCAACACCACCACCGCCATGGTCCAGAGCGCCACGGTCGCCGCCGCCCCGATGTTGGGTCTCACCGCCGGCACCGTGCAGGTTCTTCTGAACAACGCCCTGCCGACCACGACGGCCTGGGCCGGGCGAGGGTCCGGCGACAAGATCACGGTCTCCTACAGCGGGTACACGTTCAAGCCGTTCTCGGGCTCTCTCGCGCGGCTGGCGACCAAGACCTTCAACGCCCAGAGCATCCAAACGATCCCATGACCTCCACTCGCCGACCGACCCGAAACCAGGAGCGTGGCTCTGTCGTCATCGTCGTCGCCCTCTTGGGAACGACCTTGATGGCGTTTGCGGCGCTCGCGATCGACATCGGGTTCCTCTATCAAAGTCAGCGCGGGCTCCAGGCGGCGACCGACGCCGCCATGATGGCTGGTTTGCAAAAGCTCGCGCAAGATCACACGTCGACCGGCCAGACGAACGCAGGAACACTGGCGACAGCATTCGCGACGGACAACGGCTACACCAACGGCGTCGGCGGAACGGTCGTGACCGTCACGCCGACCTCCAACTCGATGTTCGTTTCCATCAAAGCGACGCAACCAACATTTTTTGCCGGCTTCTTTGGACTTCATTCCAAAGCGGTGACCACTTCGGCGACTGGCCAGCTCAATCCTTCTCTCCCTGCGATGTACGCCATCAACAACTCGTGTGCGGGGGTTGGGATCAGGATCGACGGCGGCCCTGCCACCTCTTCGGGCCGGTTGAAAGTAACGGCGCGATGGATTTCGCCACCGGACCGAACTCCACGACCGACAGCCCCATCACTTACGGCTCGAGCTGCACGCTGACTCAAAACAACGGCAACAACGGCGGAGCGCCTGCGCCGGGCACCGTCCCTGGCGATCCACTTGGCTATACATTGGCCGATTTTCCGGTGGCCAACTGCAGCTTTGGAACGAATTTCTCCAGCGGCCCCGTCAACGCCTCGTTGCTGGTGGGCTTCTGGAAGGGGATGACGGGAATTTCGGATCTGAACACGGGAATTGTCTGTTCCCAGTCAGACATCGATTTCAGCGGCAGCAACATCACCGGCACCGTCAGCTTCATCGCGGGCGGAAAAATCAACGCGAGCGGAACCGGCATCAACCTGACCGCCGCCCCGGGCGCTCATGGGCTGGTCGCGTTCTCCAATTCGAACCTGGGGGATACTGGGACAGGATGTTGCAGTTTTCCCGAGGCGGTCTCCTTCGGCAGCACGGACTGGACGCTCAACGGCAGTGTCTACGCGCCGCAGGGATGCATCAGCATCGGGGGGACCAACATTCAGGTCAACGGATCGCTCATCGGAAACGACGTGAACGTGCACGGTGGCATCACCGTCAACTCGAACTCCGGCGGCGGGGGCAGCTACTACCTTTTCCAGTAGCGGCGGCAGGCGCCGCTCGACGTCATAGTCCGTTCACGACCATCTTGTGCGCCGTGAAGCGGGCCTTGCCGGGCGTGACGGACTTCATCCACGGCATCACCCGCCCGATGATCGGCCTGAAGTCCACGGACAGGGAGATCTGCCAGCAGGTCACCGTGGTCGCATCCGGGCACTGGCAGACAGGATCACCCGTGGTCCCCACGATGGTCACCGTGCTGCTGAGCCCAGCGGCAGTCAGGTAGGCGCTCTCGGCGTTCTCGGCGTTCGTGATCGCGTTGGCCTTGGCGGCGGAGTTCGCCGACAAGGTGCAGTCGTTCACCGTCGTTTGGGAGGCAGCCATGATGCCCGCGTGCTGCGCCTCGACGACGTTGAGCGCGATGTAGAAGTAGTAGCCGTAGTCGGCCACCCCCAGCATGAGCGGCACCAGAACGAACAGACACAGCGCGAACTCAATCGCGGCGCCGCCGCGTTGCCGAGAGCGCGTTCTCGTTCGCCCAGTGTGTCAGGCGCATGGTGCTCTCCTTCGCGCGGTGGTTTCCGCTATCCGACCTACTGGCCCTGTGGAACCGAGGGGGGCGGCGTGTAGGACTCCGCGCCTCCGGTGTGGGCCTGCCCGATCATCACCATCTGCCCCTGCCCTTCGGTCTGGCCGCCGACGGTGCGCCGGTAGTTCTTGGAGATGGCGGCGGCCTCCTGCGCATCGAGGCTGCCGAGCGCGCGCTTGGTCGGCTCCGAGTCGGCCGGTGTGCTGCGCACGTGCTGCATGGCGAACCAGGCGTTGAACGACTGGCCGTAGGCGGAGCCGAGGTGCGTGCGGTCGCAGGCGCCCGCCAAGGTCGCCAGGCCGAGCAGCGCGGCCGCCACCAACCAGCGGCGCGCACGTTCCTCACTGGGTCCGTTCTTCGTCGTCATCGTGGTCGTCCTCGTCAGGGGGTCGCTACCGGTTGTTTACTGAGATCGGGGGAGAAACCGCCGACGCCGCCGGGGCCGCCGGTGCCGCCGCGACCTCGGGCGGGACGGGGCGTCCCAGCACGGCGGCGGCGTGGACCAGATTCGAGCGCGCCCGAACCGCGGTCGGATCGATCTTCACCGCCTGCAGGTAGAGGTCGTAGGCGTTGGCCAGGTCGCCGCGCCGCTCGTAGGCGAAGCCGAGGTTGTTGCTGGCGTCGACCTCGCTGCCCCCCATGCGGAACTCGCGCGCCGCGCTGGGGAGGTCGCCGAGCGCCGCGTAGGCGAAGCCCATGTTGGTCCGCACCCGGTGCGAGAGCGGCGCCAGCCGCGCTGCCTTCTCGTACTCGGCGATCGCCTGCTTGAAGTGCTCGCGCAGGAAGAGCGAGAAGCCGAGGTTGTTGAGGTAGGCGGCGTTGTTGGGCGCCAGCCGAACGGCCTCCTTGTGCTCGGCCTCCGCCCCCGGCCTCATCTGGAGATCGAACAGGATGCCGAGCGCCGCGTGCGCCTCCGGTGACCCCGGCGTCACCTTCAAGGCTGCCCGGAGATCCGTCTCCGCGTCGGAATAGAGACCCCGCTCGCGATACACGATCCCGCGCAGGGTGAGAACCTCCGGATCGTCGGGGTGGGCCTGGTGCATCTCGTTGAGCAGCGCGAACGCCCCCGTCCAGTCGCCGCGCTCGATGAGCTCGTGCGCCATGTTGATCCGCGCCACCCCGACCTGGGCCTCCTCCTTGGTCTCGTGCCCCGAGGTCGCGCAGGCGCCGCCCAGCGCGGCGGCCAAGGTGACGACGACGAGCGCCGGCGTCGATCGCCCGAACACTATGGCCCCCGCCCCCGCCATTGATGATCATCAGCGCCGCCGGGCCCATGACGACGACCATCAGCGACGGGCAGAATGAAGAAGATGAGAGGGACGGTCATCTTGACCGAGACCATCGCCGCCTTCTCCTCGGCGCGCTGCATGCGCTTCGTCCGCATCCCTTCGGAGTGCACCCGCAGCGCGCGCGACACGCTGGTGCCGAACATCTCGGTCTGGATGATCATCGCCGAGAGCGACTTCAGATCTTCGACCCCGGTCCGGGCGGAGAGGCGATGGAACGCGTCTGAGCGCTTCACCCCCGCCTGGATCTCCAGCATCGTCTGCTTGAGCTCCTGGGCGAGCAGCGGCGCGACCAGCTCCATCTCCTGCGACACCCGCGCCATCGCCGCGTCGAGCGACAGGCCCGCCTCGACGCAGGTGACCAGCAGATCGATGGCGTCGGGCAGCGGCTGCTCGAGTCCCATCTTGCGATTGGTGGCCTTGTTGCTCACCCAGATGTTGGGCAGGAAGAAGGCGATCGCGCAGGCGATCATGGCCACCGCGAAGCTCATCGGGAACTCCAGCGGCTCGTCCATGTGAACGTTGATCTGCCAGAGCAGCAGGATGGCGATCGGGGTCAGCAACAGCTTGATCCCCAGGAAGACCTCGACCGCGTTGTCGTTGCGGTAGCCGGCCTGGATCAGGTTGGTCTGGATCCGCGAGAGCTCGTCCCCCTGGCTCGGCGTGGCGAGGCGGGCGAACGGACGCAGGATGCTGGCGATCCGCGCCAGGGTCTTCTCGGGCGTCTTCTGGTCGATGGGGTGCAGATCCATCCCGTGGGTGGTCCGCTCCAGCCGTTCGATCACCTCGTCGCGACGGCTCCCCAGCATGCTGCGGGCGCCCGACGGCGATCGCCACCACACAGACGAGCCCGCCGATCACCGCGACCAGCAGCTCGAAGCTGATCCCCGCGAAGAGATCGCTCATCAGATCGTCACCTTCGTCATGCTCTTCATCCAGGCGAACCCGAGCGTCCACATGACCAGCGCACCGACGAGGAAGTAGTGCCCCGCTTCGGTGGTGAAGAGCGGCATCACGTACGGGCGATTGGCAAACAACAGGAACAGGAGCGTCACGAACGGCAAGGCTCCCACGATGTAGCTGGACATTCGCCCCTCGGCGGTGAGTCCGGCCAGTTTGCCCTGGAACTTGTAGCGAGCCCGCACCGTGTCGGCGATCTTCTCGATGATCTCGACGAGATTACCGCCCGTCTCCTTCTGCACGATGACCGAGAGCGCGAAGATCTTGAGGTCCTGGTTGTCGGGGGCGCGCCTGGTCATGTCGGCCACCGCCTTCTCGAACGGCAGCCCCAGCTCCTGCGCCTCGAAGGCCCGTCCGAATTCGATCGAGACGGGGGTCGGCATCTCGGTCGCCACCATCTTGAACGCGCTCGACAGCGCGTGTCCGGCCCGCAGCGAGCGCGCCATCATCTCCAGCGCCTCGGGGAGCTGCTCGGAGAGCTTCCGGCTGCGGCGCGAGCGCATGAACAGCACGAACATGAACGGGAGCAGGCCAAACAAAAACACCAGGATGATCGACAGCGGGCCGCCGTCGCTGAGGAGCCCCAGAATCAACCCCACGAAGGCGCCTGCGCCGCAGTAGGCGAAGAGTCGCGCCACCGTGATCTCGAGCTCCGTCTGCTCGAGGATGCTTTCGATCCGGGCCGTCAGCTTTATCGAGCGCAGGAGCGCGTCGACCGCGGGGATGGCCGAGAGCTTCCCCTTGCGCAGGAGCCCATGGACCGCCTTGGCGTCCGACGTTCCGAGCGACGAGAGACGGCGCTTGAGCTCGTCCTTTCGCTTGTCGGTGACGAACCGCAGCGTGTAGACGAGCGCTTCCATCACCGCCACCACCGTGAACGCCAGGATGCCGATGAGGATGATCTGCATGGCTCGCGGCTTTCTACAGGTAGGGCTTGATGATCTCGGCGGGATCGATCCCGTAGCGCTCGATGCGGTCGAGCGCGCGCGGCCGGATGCCGGTGAAGCGGAAGTTGCCGATGATCTTTCCGGCGGGGTCGGTGCCGGTCTGCTCGAACTTGAAGATCTCCTGCATCGTGATCACGCCGGACTGGATGTCCGTGACCTCGGCGATGCTGGTGATGCGACGCTTGCCGTCCGTGCCACGGGTGAGCTGGATGATGGTGTTGAGCGACCGGGCGATGGTCTGCCGGATCAAGGCCTCCGACATGTTGATCCCGCCCATCCCGACCATCGCCTCGACGCGTGAGAGCGCGTCGCGCGGCGTGTTGGCGTGCACCGTGGTCATCGACCCTTCGTGACCGGTGTTCATGGCCTGGAGCATATCGAGCACCTCGCCGCCGCGGCACTCGCCGATGACGATGCGGTCGGGGCGCATACGAAGCGCGTTCTTGACCAGATCGCGCGCCAACACCTCGCCGCGCCCTTCGATGTTGGGCGGCCGCGTCTCGAGCCGCACGACGTGCCGCTGCTGGAGCTGCAGCTCCGCGGCGTCCTCGATGGTGACGACGCGCTCCCCCTCGGGGATGAACGAGGAGAGCGCGTTCAACATGGTGGTCTTGCCGGTGCCGGTGCCGCCCGAGATGAGGCAGTTGAGCTTGGCCTTCACGCAGGCCGCCAGGAAGGCCAGCATCTCCGGCGTGGCGCTGTTGATGGCCACCATGTCCTTGATCCGCAGCGGCGAGCCGCCGAAGCGGCGGATCGAGAGCACCGGCCCGTCGATGGCCAGCGGCGGGATGATGGCGTTGACGCGGGCGCCGTCGGGAAGACGGGCGTCCGCCATGGGCGACGACTCGTCGATGCGGCGGCCGACCCGCGAGACGATGCGCACGATGATCTGCTGAAGGTGCGCGTTGTCGCGGAAGCGCACGTTGGTTAGCTCCAGCTTGCCGAACCGCTCGACGTAGACGGTGTTGTAGCCGTTGACCATGATGTCGGAGATGGTCGTGTCTGCCAGGAGCGGCTCGAGCGGCCCGAGGCCGGTCACCTCGTCGAGCAGCTCCTCCACCATCTGCTCGCGCTCGACGCGGTTGAGCGGCAGGTCGCTGGCGGCCAGCAGCTGGTTCAGGATCGTGCGCAGCTCGTCGCGAAGTTGATCGCGCGGGAGACGCTCGATCGTCTGCAGATCCAGCTTTTCTATCAGTTTTTGATGAAGCTCGTGTTTGAGCTCGTGGTGGGCATCCGGAGCGGCAAGCTCGGCACCACGCGTGGACGTGGCCGGCCTCGGCGTGCGCGGCACGGTCGCCGAATAGGAGCCGGTCGACGGCTCGTTCTTCATCAGGCGGTCACGTAGTCCCATCGGCGACCTTCTTTCCGAACAGCGTTCCGAGCAGGCTCTGGCGACGCAGCCGCGGCGCCTTCTCCGGCAGGAGATGCGGGATGAGCCCTTCGATGTCCTGCGTGATCCGCGCGCGGGGCGCCACCTCGGTGAGGAGGACGCCCCGGTTGATGGCGTCGATCAGCAGAAGAAAATCGTTGCTGATGGTGTGGGTCAGCGGCTGCCCCAGCGTCTCCCCCACCACCTCGACGGTGATCTTGGAGGCCTTGGCGTAGCGGTTCAGCAAGAGCTTGATGCGCCCCTGGTCGTACTGCAGCCGCCCGAACAGCTCCAGGCAGCGCTGGCCGTTGCGCACCGCCGGCACGTCCTGGGTGAGCGTCATGAAGACGTGCTGGCTGCCGTCCAGCGCCGCCAGCGACAGCTCGTCGAAACCGCGCACGCCGTCGACGATCACGAAGTCGTAGTTGCGGCGCAGGAACTCCAGCAGCGCCGTCACGTCGGGCCCCTTGATCTGCTCGGCCTCTTCGACCTTGCTGCTCTGGGCCAGCACGCTGACGCCCGAGCGGTGCTTGGTCACCGAGGTGGCCAGGAGCTCGCGGTCGAGGCGGCTCATGTTGGCGAGCACGTCGGTGATCGAGTAGCTCCCCGGGATGTCGAGGAACGCCAGCACGTCGCCCAGATAGAGATCGAGATCGACCAGGCAGACGCGCAACGACCGGCGCTGCATCGCCCCGGCCAGGTTGGTGGCGATCGCGGTCGCCCCCACGCCCCCCTTGGCGCCGAAGATGGTGATCACCTGACCGAGCTCACCGGTGCCGAAGGTGACCTTGGCGTGGGTGCGGACGGCCAGCCGCAGCTCCTCGTGATCGCTCTCCAGCACGAACTCGCGCGCGCCGGCCCGCATCGAGCGGAGGATCAGCTCGGGATCCTTGCTCTCCGAGACGACGATGACGATCCCGCCCGCCGCGGCGATGTTGTGAATGAGGCCGAACCGCTGCGGGGTGTCCGACTTGACGGAGACGATGGCGGCGCCGGGGTTGATGCTCCGGTACTCGTCCGCGATCAGCTCGGCGGGCGTCTTGGAGCGGACGACGTTGGCCACGTCCTTGAGCGCGAGGCGCAGGTCGGCCTGCTCCGCGTCGTCCATTCCGAGCAGCAGTACCGTTGGTCTCGACATCGTCCTTCGTCCCTCAGCCTTCGGGTTTCAGCGAATGAACCCGATCTCGCCTGACGGTCCCCGATCCTTCGAAGCCGTCCGCACCGGCGCGTCATCTCGTGCCGACTGCTTCATTGTACCGCTGGCGTCGTCGGGATGCCCCCCCCCGACGCTCCCAAACAGGAACAATTGAATGTCGTTCGGGTCATTGAGCTCGTTCTCGGTCGGGAGGTGGGGGGCCTCGTGGGGCGCCACCGGCTTGGCCAGGTGCGCCGTCACCACCACCAGCAGCTCAGTCTCGTTGCGTTGGTAGCTGACCGAGCGGAACAACATCCCCAGGATCGGGATGTCGCCCAGCAGGGGGATCTTGCTGACCGTCGACTGAATCTTATCGGAGAGCAGGCCGGCGATCGCGAAGCTCTGTCCGTCGGCCAGCCGGACGGTCGTCTCGCTCTGCCGCGAGGTGAGACCCGGAATCGAGACTCCGCTGATGGTGACCGAGCGCGTGGGGTCGACGTCGCTGACCTCGGTGGCGAGCTTGAGGTGAAGCGCGCCGTCGGAGATCACCGTGGGGGTGAAGTTCAAGATGATGCCGAACTTCTTCCACAGCACCGAGATGGCGCCCAGGTTGCTGGCGATCGGGACGGGAAATTCACCGCCCACCAGGAACTTGGCCTCCTGTCCGGAGAGCGCCACCAGCGTCGGCTCGGCCAGCATCTTGGCCAGGCCGCTCTGTTCGAGGACGTTCAAGACCGCGCTGAACGGGAAGCTCGGGAGGCCCGAAAAAAAGAGCGAAAATCCACTGCCAGGCGAGCCCTGAATGCCAGGCGTCAGACCGCCGCCCGTCCCCGGGACGCTCGCGAAGCCGTCGATGGCCTGCCCCGGGTTGCTGATGCCCGCGATGTAGCGGCCGCCCGCGTCCTGGTGGAAGAAGTTGATGCCGAGGTTGCGCAGACCCGCGCGCGAGACCTCGGCGAACTTCACCTCCAGCTGCACCTGCTGGTTGCCCACCACCTTGATCAGGTTCGCCACCTTCTCGGCGTGGAGCTGGGCGACCTCGGCCGCGCGCTCCGGAACGCGGACGTCGGAGACCTCGCCGGAAAGGACGACCAGATCTCCGGCCGTCGAGACGTTGATTTTCTCGTCGGGAAACAGCTCCGCGAGCTGGGTCTTCAGCCGATCCAGGTTGCGCGTCACCTGCAGCGCCAGCACCAGCGGCTCGTCGCGCTTGTTCCAGAGCGTCAGGTCGGTCGTCCCCACGCCACGCGACGTCAGCAGCAGCTGCACCGGCGTGATGACCTTGAGATCGGCCACGCGCGGATCGGCGACGGAGACGCGACCGATCGGCTCGGTCAGGATCAGGAGGCGGTTCTGGCCGGTCTCGAGCGCGAGGTTTCTGACCGCGCCGACCTCGCGCTCGATCCGGATGGCGGGGACCGCGCTCAGCCCGGACTCCGCGGCGGCAGCGGCGCCGCTCACTCCGCTCGACATCATCAATGACAACGACGCTGCGACGACTGCAGACCTCGTCTTCACTAGCGGCTATCTCCCTTCGAGAAGTTGCGCTGCTCGAACCGGTCACCACGAAGAATTTCCACCACGTCCCGCTTCGGCTGCTCGCTCGGCAGGACGGGCGACGGCTGAGCGGCCGCGACCTGCTTTCCCCGCCCGCGCCGGGTCGCCACCGACCCCGCGGGATGCGGGGCTGCCGGGTCGGCCGGGCGGGCGGGCCCGGTCGCCGCAGCCGGATCTCCCACCAGCTCCTCGGCGACGGCGCCGCCGGTGTTGACGGGAAGCGAGTCGGTCCAGCTCCGCAGAGTCAGCAACAGCCGTCCCTCGGACGAGGCGAGCGCCAGGCGTTCGGAGTCCTGCGGCGAGACCAGCAGCGTCGCAACCGTCGCCGGATTCGCATGCATGCGGGCCTGATTGTTCGCCTCGACCTCCTGACCGACGGCGAGCACCTTGACGTTCTGCATGAAGACCTTGGTCGTCGTCTCTGCGCCGGGGCGAGTGGGGTGCAAGGTCACGAGCACGTCGACGCGATCGTCGGGATGAATGAAACCGGCCACGCCGACGACGTCGTCCACCCGGACGGCCATCGCCCGCATGTTGGGCGGAATGAGCGCCGCCAGCCCGTTCCCCGCGTTCTTCGCGGCGAGCATCCCCGGCAGCACCGGCTGGCCGGCGAGCACGCGCGAAATCAGGATACGATCGACGACCTCTTTGGGATCCCGCACCGCCCCCATCGGGAGGTGCTCGGCCGGCCATTCGGAGAGCTTCAGGTCTTCGGGGCGAATCTTGCCCGCGAGCGGCATATCGATCGCGGCGACGACGATCTTGGCCATCGGCACCGCGCCGCCGGCCTGTCGGGCGTTGAGATAGCGCGAGATGAAGAGCGCGGTGGCCAATCCGGCGACCAGAGCAAAGGCCCAGAACAGCGCCGCGCGCGTGCCCGAACGACGCGAGGCACCAGCTGCTGCGCGCAGCCGACCGGGTCCCATTGATTCATTGATCGCCAAGGGCATCTCCTAGAAAAAGAAAGCTTCCAGGGTTACCGCGTCTGGACGCGCGCAGAGCATAAAACGGATCATCGACGAACTGCGCCGTAGAGTTGAGATGGTGAAATGAGATGCTGCCACGAGCAGTGCGAACGGATCGCGCCTCACTGTGCAGGTTCGCATGATTGACGGAAAGCATCAAGTGTGTGTTGTCTGCGAGACCGTCGGACGTCCGCTTGGTTCGTCTGCTTGCGCTTGGTCTGCTTGCGCTCGAGCCGCCTGCGCCGCTGCGGTCGAGAACACCGCTCGAGGGGGCCGCCGCGGTTGTGGCGTCAGGGAATGAAAAGAAATACCGCTGAGGCACCAGCCGCGATCGCCAAGGAATACGGAAGCGACAGGTGCCCGGCCCGGTGCGAAGGGACGGAGGGGAGCTCGTTCTGAAGCGCCGCCAGCGTCAGGTTGGCGCGGATCTCCGCCTTGGTCGCGGCGCGTGCCCGGGCGTAGTAGATCGCTGCAAAGAAACCACCGGCCAAGGCGCCCGAGAGCACGAACCATGGCAGGCGCGCGAGAGGCACCCACGCGGCGGTCGCGGCGGCCAACTTCACGTCGCCGCCTCCGATGCCGCCCATCAGCCAGGGGCGATAGAGCGCGGCGACGACCAGCGCCGCCGCGCCCAGGCCCGAACACGCGGCCCAGCCACCTTGGTCGTGCCCACGCAACACAATTGCTGAGAGGAATACGAAGCCCGAGATGGCATTCGGGATCCGTCGCCATCCGAGGTCATACAGGATGGCGACGGCTAACCCGAGCGCCAAAGGCCCGAGGTGGAGGAGCGGAAGCGGCATCAATCTTCTGACGGACGCGGCCGAGATCCCCGCCGTCGGATCCTTTTTGGGCTCGTTACATCACGGCTTGAACGTTGTTGAAGTTGTTCTTCACCTTGCCGCCGAGGACGAACACGACGGCGATGATGAGGCCGGCGATGGCGGCCACGATGAGACCGTACTCGACGGCGGTGGCACCCTCTTCATCCTTGAACAGCTTGACTACGTTCTTGAGCATTGGATTCTCTCCTTCGGGGGGGTTGGTCAGGTCGTCTCGTTGCCCGAATCAGACCGACCATCATCGGGCGCTTCTGGCACTACATCCAGAATTCGTGTGAGTGCCATGACAATGTATCGACCAGGAACAAGACGACCTTTAGCGATATCTTGCCCCCAGCGGCCCCGGTGGGAGCAAGAGGCCGTGAGTCGCCGATCCACCTACAGGGCGGCGCGGCCAACGCCGCGCCGGCGTTCACCAACCCAGGGAGACGTTGTTGTAAAGGTTGTTGGACTTTGCGCCGAGAAAGTACACTACGCCTGCGACGAGGCCGGCGATGGCACTCACGATGAGCGCATACTCGACGGCGGTCGCTCCTGATGAATCGTCCGCGAGCCGCAACAGTCGGGGAATCGTCATCACCGATTCCATTGAGCGCGGATCCGATCGGCAAGTCAAATGCTGTTCCTCACGCGTTCGCATCCCGCGCGATCGCCCCCTTGGAGCCACGAAAATGAATGCCTCTCCGACGCTTCGCCGGCCGCTCTCGCTGGTCGCCGTGCTCTGGCCGCTCGTCTTCGCCGCCTGCGGGCGCGTGCCGGGACAGTTCGAGATCCTGAACGATCAGGTGCCCCAGATCTCGGGCGCCAGCTGCACCATTCCCGTCGACACAGGTCATTACAACGGCGCGGGAACGCTGGACATCAGCATCGTGCGAGACGATTTCCAGAGCGCCTACTTCGTCTTCCCGTTGATCGAAAACAACCTGCCCAGTTCGTCGTCGAACAGCACCCTCGACCCCAACGAGATCCAGCTCAGCGGCTTCCAGGTCGACATCGCGCCGATCGGCGCTCCCCCTCCAGATCCCACCAAGGCGGATCTCATCAAGGCGCTATTCGACGGCGGGCCGCTGGTCCACTACCAGATTCCTTGGTCTGGCGGTATCGCGTCGGGAGGAGGCCACCTTTCTGCAGTCACGGCCGCGTTCCCCGTCGCGCTCGCGCAGCAGCTCGCCGCCGTGGGCGGATTCGGCGTCGTCCCCTCGCTGACGGTCGACCTCACGATCCAGGCGCTCGGCACCACCAACAGCGGGACCCACATGCAGTCGGACCCCTTCCACTTTCCGGTGCAGGTCTGCAGCGGCTGCCTGGTCGCCAACGTCCCCCCCTCCTGCCCCCTCACGGCGGCGCCGGCCAACACCGGGAACAGCTGCAACCCCGCGCAGGATATTCCTGTCGACTGCTGCACTGACAACGGCGCGCTCATCTGTCCCCCGACGGTGGCGCTCCAGTGAGCCCACGGCGCGGCCTCGCGGCGATCGCGCTGTTCGTACCGCTCGCCTGCACCACCAACGTCAGCAACTATCCCTACCTGCCGCCCACCGGAGCCGGCGGCGGAGGCGGGACGGCAATGGTGACGCCCACCGACACCCTCTCCGTCCACATCGCCATGCCCTCCAATGGAAGGGTCGTCTCGGACTCGACCGACCTCGACGTGAGCGCCACCGTCGACGACACCCAGACCGACAACGTCGACACCAGCAGCGTGAAGGTGGTGGTGACGGCGACGAACAGCACGACCGCCATCTCCACCGGTCAACTCGTCTCCACCGGTACGGACACCTTCTCGGGGACCATCAGCCTCGGCAGTCTTCCGACGGGGAGCTACACGCTCACGGTCTCGGCCACGAGCTTGACCGGCGTGACCGCGCAGGATGGCGTCACGTTGATGGTCCAGGGGGGACCGACCCTGATCGTCAACTCTCCCGCAGAGGGCCAGTCCTACAACGACAGCCTCTCGATCCAGATCTTCGTCGATCACGGCGCCAACGCGCCGACCGCGACGCTGGCGGGGAACAGCGTGACGCTGTCATCGCCGCCGACGACCAGCGGGGCGTACGACGTCTACACCGCGACCGTCTGGTTCGGGCCACCACCCACGCCTGCGGGCTCGCAGACGTTCCAGCAGCTCTCGGGCAAGCAACTGCTCGACGTCAAGGAGAGCGACGGCACCGCGACCACCGAGGTCTTCCGCACCTTCGTCATCGACACGAGCGGGCCGACCATCACCAAGACCGTGCCGGCACCGGGTGAGATCGTGGCAGGCGTGGTGAACATCTCCGCCACCATCGCCGACGAATCAGGCGTGCTCGACTCGTCGGTCGTCGCCGTGATCGGCGATCAGCAGGGCAACCCGCTCTTCACGCTGCAGCTCATCCCGCAGGGGGGCGGCGTCTACGGCATCCCGTTCGACGCGCTCAACCTCACGCGATGCGGGCCGCCACCCTCGACCCTCCCCTGCATCGTGTACCCGACGATCTCCTTCCGCGCCTCGGACTCCGTCGGGAACGAGTCGTCGGTCGGCTATGACTTCTCGGTCGACAACATCCCGCCGCTGGCCGATCTCGATCCACCGAAGATGCGGCAGATGAAGCTCGCCTCATTCGGGTACGAGTGCTCGTACCTGTTCGATCCGCTCAGCCTCAACCGCTACCTGGGCGACATGCCCAACGACGGCTGCATGGTGCCGCAGGTGTTCGACCTGCGGGCGCGCATCGAGGATCAGGGGAACGACGCGACCGGGCTCAAGGTGACGCCCATCGCGGGCATCGACCCGGACAACACCGCCGTCTACATCCTGCCAGAGCCCGACGACCCGGCTCAGCAGCTCCCCCTCGTCGTCGACACCGACGGTGACGGCTACTGCGACACCATCAACCCCCTGCTGGCGCCGACGAGCGGCCCACTCACCCAGAGCGCTCAGGTCCTGAAGATTCGCCTGGGGGGCGTCACGCCGGCGGGAGCCGCCGACTTCCGGGGGCCACCGACACCGGGCGCGGCCGTCGATCCGGGCCTGCCGATCGCGGGCACCTGCGTTCAGGGCATCGACCCCGCCCCTCCCAAGGTTCTCTGCCAGCTGGACGGCTTCCAGCAACCGACCATCGCCATCGGCTACCTCGACCGCTCGCCTGCGATCTGGTCGGTCGAGCCGATCGACGCCGACCAGTGCATGGGGAACCAGCTCGACACCCGCGCCAACAACATTCTCGACGGTCACTGGATCTGCATGGCGGTCGGGACCGCCGACCTGGCGGGCAACCACAGCGTCTCCACGCCAATGCGCGTCTTCGTCAACTACAACGACGCCGGCGGCTTCTGCGCCACGCCGCCCGCCGGCACGCCCGCGCCTCCCCCTTGCACCGGCAGCTACGATCCCGTCGGCAAGACCGCCGCGGTCGGCGCCTGCCAGACGGTCAAGTTCACCGGTACCGATCTCTACTGCGCCCCCGGCGAATGCTAGGAGAGCGTCGCCGCAAAAGCGGCGACGGTGAGCAAAGCGAACCATGCTCGACGACGTGGCGCCCGAAGGCGCCCTAGGAGAGCGTGGCGCCCGAGCGCGCGGGCCCGGCGTCGACGCGCTATCCTCGACGACCCATGGGCGACCCAGCCGTCGTCGTCGATTCGCTGGTCAAGCGCTTTGCCGCCAAGACCGCCGTCGCCGACCTTTCGTTCTCCGTCGCCGCGGGTGAGATCTACGGCCTCCTCGGGCCGAACGGGGCCGGCAAGACCACCACCCTGCGCGTCCTGGCGGGGATCCTCACCCCGACCACGGGGCGCGCGCTCGTCGCCGGGATCGACGTGGCCGCCGATCCGCAGGAGGTGAGGCGGCGGCTCGGCTTTCTGACCAACACCACCGGGCTCTACGCGCGGCTGACCGGACGCGAGCTGCTCGATTACTTCGCGCGCCTTCATGGCCTCGGCGCGGCGGCGGCCGACGCGCGCGTCGCCGTGCTGGCGCGCGCGCTCGATCTCGCTCCGTTCTTCGGGCGCCGCTGCGAGGCGCTCTCGACCGGCGAGCGCCAGCGACTCTCCATCGCGCGCGCGATGCTCCACGATCCGGCGGTCATGGTCCTCGACGAGCCGACCGCCGGCCTCGACGTCCTCGCCTCGCGCTTCCTGCGCGCCTTCGTGCGCGCCGAGCGCGACCGCGGCAAGGCGGTGGTCTTCTCCACGCACTACTTGGCGGAGGCGGAGTTGCTCTGCGATCGGATCGGGCTCCTGCACCACGGGCGCCT
This sequence comes from uncultured Pseudomonadota bacterium, assembly GCA_963819375.1. Lineage (GTDB taxonomy): Bacteria > Myxococcota_A > Polyangia > Fen-1088 > Fen-1088 > JADGRB01. The sequence continues at coordinate 367,316 of CAWFVU010000009.1, forward strand.
GCTGGCCGAGGGAACTCCGGCGGCGCTGCGCGCAGCGGCCGGGGACGCACCCAGCCTCGAGGAGGCCTTCCTGCGTCTGGTAGCCGCCGTCGACGCGCCCGGCGCGGCGGGGACGGCGCCGTGAAGCTCCGCGAGGTGACGCTGGTCGCCGGGAAGGAGCTGCGCGAGACGCTGCGCGATCGGCGGACGTTGGCCGTGATGGTGCTGTTCCCCCTGGTGATCTATCCCCTCGTGTCGCTGGTGACGGCGCAGGTGCTGGCCGCGCGGGCGGCCCGGATCGAGGCGCATGTGGCGCGGGTCGCGGTGAGCGGTCCGCCTGCCCTGACCGGCGAGCTGCGGCGCCGCCTGGCCAGCGCCGAGCTGGTCCTCGTGGAACAGTCCGATGCGGCCGCTCGCGCGGATCTCGCCGCGAACCGCGTCGACGCCGTCGCCGAGGTGAAGCCCGCGGCGGCCGGGAAGCCGCCGGAGGTGCGCCTGCTCTACGACGAGACGCGCGAGGAGTCGGCCGCCGCGCGTGACCGCGTCGAGCAGGCGCTGGCTGCGCCGGCGGGCGGCGCGAATTGCAAACCCGCATTCGCCGTCGCCACGACCGGCATCGCCGCGCGCGCGCAGGTGAGCGGCTACATGCTCTCGAAGATCTTGCCGCTGGTGGTGGTGGTGATGGTGATGCTGGGCGCCTTTCACCCGGCGATCGACATCACCGCGGGAGAGCGCGAGCGAAGCACGCTCGAGACGACGCTGTCGGCGCCGATCGATCGGGCGTCTCTCATGGGAGGCAAGGTGCTCGCCGTCGCCACGCTGGCCTCGTTGACCGGCGTCCTCAACCTCGCGTCGATGTCGCTGACCGTCCTCGAGGGGACGCACCTCATCGCGGGCGGCGCGAAAGCCCCGATCCCCTGGCTCCACGCCGCGGCCGCCTTCGCGGTGGTCCCCCCGACCGCGTTTCTCTTCGCCTCGGTGATGGTGGCGATCGGCGCGCTCGCGCGCAGCTTCAAGGAGGCACAGACGCTGCTGACGCCCGTCTATTTCCTCTGCATGGCGCCCGCGTTGACCGCCGGCCTCGGCGACTTCCGGCTGGGCGGCGTGACCGCCTGGATTCCCGGCGTGGGCGTGACGCTGCTGGCGCGCGATCTCATTCTCGGACACGCATCCCTCGGCGTGACGCTGGCTGTCCTCTGCAGCACGGCGCTCTACGGGGCGGCCGCGCTCGCGCTCGCCGCGCGACTCTACGACTCCGAACGGCTGTTCTTCACCGACGAGGCTAGCCTCGGTCTCGGGGCCTGGCTGAGGCACGTCGCGAGCGGCCACGGCAGCGCGGCCGACGGCAGCGAGGGCACGCCGGACGAACCACCGACGGCCGGACACGCGCTCGCCCTTTACGGGATCGCCTGCGTCCTCCTTCTCTTTGTGTTCGTTCCGCTGCAGACCTGGCGGCTCGGACCTGGGCTGGCGCTGTCCGAATGGGCCGGGCTCGGCGGCCTGACCTGGCTCTACGCGCGGGGGCGCGGACAGAAACTGTCGCGGGTCATTCGCGCCGTCACCCCGTCACCGACGGCAACTGCCGGCGCCGTGCTGATCGGTCTGTCCGCCTGGCTGGTGGTCGGCCTCCTCGCCGAGTGGATCCTCCCGGCCCCCAAGGAGGTCGTCGAGGGGCTCCGCCGCGCGGTCGCGCCGGCCGACGGCGGCCGCGGCACGCTCCTCACGCTGTTCCTGATGGCGCTGACCCCGGCGATCTGCGAGGAGGCGCTCTTCCGGGGTCCCATCCTGCGCGGCCTCCGGACGCGCCTCCCGCCGGCCGGCACGGCAATCCTGACCGGCCTGCTGTTCGGCATCTATCACCTCGATCCCTGGCGCCTTCTGCCGACCGCGATTCTCGGCGTGGCCCTCTCGGGGATCGCGCTCGCCAGCGGTTCGATCATTCCGGCGATGGTGGCTCACTTCGTGAACAACGCCTGCCTCATCCTCCTTGCGCGCCTGCACGTCGACGACACCGAAGCGCTGCCCACGAGCACGAAGCTCCTTCTCGGCACGCTCGGTGCTTTGGTCTTGTCGCTCGGGATTCGCCTGATGAAGCGCGCCGCCGAGCAACGTGCCAAGACGCGAAGCGGTATGTAGCCTACTTCACTAACTTTTCACTATCCGAACCGCTTCTCATGCTACAACCGCGTCAGAATGCCGGCGGACGACAAGGAAATCATCGGGCTGTTGCGCAAATGCGAGGTGCTGGCCGAAAGCCCCCTCGACACCCTGCAGGCGGTGCTACCTGGATTGACGATCGGGAATTACCGCCCGCGTCAGGTCATCTACCTTCCCGGAGACCGCGCGCAGGCGGTCCACTTTCTGACCAGCGGAAGGATCAAGATTTCGAAGGTCACGCGCGACGGCAAGGAGCTGACGCTCGCTTATCGGAATGAAGGCGACTTCTTCGGTGAGCCCTGCCTGCTGGATGGCGGGCCGCGCGAGGAGATGGCCGAGGCGATGGATGCGTCGACGACGGTCGAGATCCAGCGCGAGGCGCTCGACGAGGTGCTCAGGAATGACGGCGGGGCGGCCTACAAGTTCGCGCGCGCGCTCATCGCCCGGCGCAAGGATCTCGAGTCGCGCGTCGAGCAGCTGATCTTCAAGGACGTCGGGGCCAAGCTGGCCGAGCTGCTGCTCAGCCTCGGTCAAGAGCACGGTGTTCTGGACACACGTGGTGTGGTCGTTGGTCTCAAGATCACGCATCAGGAGATGGCGAACCTGATCGGCTCGACCCGCGAGACCGTCTCGCTCACGCTCTCGCAGTTCAAGCGCAAGGGCCTGATTCAGACCGAAGGCCGCCGGGTCATTCTCGCCGACCAAGAAGGCCTGCGCGCGCTGGCATAGGTACGCGCCGTCGAGACGGCTCGACGACGCGCCCTCGCCTTACCAGCCGCCTCGACGCGAGCGGCCGCGGCCCTCGCCACCGCCACCGCCGCCCTCGCCTCCCCGGCCTCGACCACCGCCGCCGCCACCGTAGCCACCGCCACCACCGCCGCCGCCGTAGCCGCCACCACCGCCGTAGCCGCCGCCACCACCACCGCCGCGCGGGGCACGCTCACGCGCCTCGCTCACGTTGATGGCGCGCCCCTGGATGTCGCGGCCGGTCAGCGACGAGATCGCGGCCGCTGCCTCCTGGTCGCTGCCCATCTCCACGAACGCGAATCCGCGCGGACGACCGGTGTCGCGGTCCATCACGATCTTCACCTCCACCACGTTGCGGCCTTCTTCTCCGAAGGCGTCCCGCAGCTCGGGCTCCGTCACGTTGTACGACAAGTTTCCCACGTAGAGCCTAGTTCCCATCTCTTCTCTCTCCTTCGTTGCACGGATTCGGCGGTTAGGCGCGTCTCGGGCACCAACTAGGGGGAAAACTGGGCGACGGACCACCACCGTCGAGTCCGCCGGACCTGAAGGTCGACGGCGGCGATTGGCGCAGCTGCAACGACGCGCGGTCGGGATCAGCACCGGCCGGGCCGAGAGCGAAAACGGGGGGCGACGAACGTAGCACCGGAAAGACTCGGGCTTGACTGCCTAAAATTTAACAGCTTGGCCTTTGGCTGTCGAGGGGGCGCAGGGCCCCCGAACGGGCCGGCGAGGGCCCCAGAAGGACCCGAGAGGGCCCTGCCCGGCCCAAAAGGGGCCCCAAAACGCCTGCGTTTAGCTGCGCTGCAGCGCTGCGAGGACCGCGTCGCCGGCGGTCGCCGTCGTCGCCGGCGCGGTGCCGGCGGGCGCGAGATCGCCCGTCAGGATACCCTTGTCGATCGCTGCCGCCACCGCCGCCTCGATCGCGCGCGCCTCGGCCTCGAGACCCAGGGAGTAGCGGAACAGGAGCGCGACGCTGAGGATCGTGGCGTACGGGTTGGCCACCCCCTTGCCCGCGATGTCGGGGGCGGAGCCGTGGATCGGCTCGTAGAGGCCGCGTTTTCCCTCGCCGAGAGAGGCCGAGGGGAGCAGCCCCATCGAGCCGGCCAGCATCGAGGCCTCATCGGTGAGGATGTCGCCGAACATGTTCTCGGTGACGATCACGTCGAAGTCGGCCGGGCGGCGAATGAGATGCATCGCGCAGGCGTCGACCAGCATGTGCGAGAGCGCCACGTCGGGGAACTCCTCGGCCATCACCCGGACGGTGACCTCGCGCCACAGACGCGACGTCTCGAGCACGTTCGCCTTGTCGACGGAGGTGAGCTTCTTGCGCCGCCCGCGGGCGATGCGCGCCGCCGTGCGGACGATGCGCTCGACCTCGGCGACGGTGTAGACACACAGATCGGAGGCGCGGTCGCCGTCGCGCAGCTTGTCGCCAAAGTAGATCCCGCCGGTCAGCTCGCGCACGACGATCATGTCGACGCCGGCCAAGAGCTCGGGGCGCAGCGGCGAGGCGTGCACGACGTTGGGGTTGACGGAGACGGGGCGCAGGTTGGCGTAAAGGCCGAGCGCCTTGCGAATCGCCAGCAGGCCCTGCTCGGGGCGCACCTTGGCGCGTGGATCGTCCCACTTGGGGCCGCCGACGGCGCCCAGCAGCACGGCATCCGCCGCGCGCGCGATCTCCAGCGTCTCCGGCGGCAGCGCCGAGCCGGTCTGGTCGATGGCGATCCCGCCGATGGCGGCGTCGTTCAGCGTGAAGGTGTGCCCCCACTTCTCGCTCACGGCCGACAGCACGCGGCGGGCCTGATCGACGACCTCCGGGCCGATTCCGTCACCGGGCAAAACTGCAATCACAGCGCGCATTTTTACGACTCCTCCGGTTTTTCGAGCCGGCGCAACATACAAGAAGGACCACGGACCGCAAGAGGAACTAGCCGCGCGCGATCGGGTAGCGGCGGCCTGGGCCGAAGGACTTGCCGGTGATCTTGAGACCGGGCGCCATCTGGCGCCGCTTGTACTCACTCTGCTGCACCCGCCGGACGACGTCGCGCGCGATCGCGGGATCGAATCCCTGCGCCACCAGCGCCGGAACGTCGAGCCCACGGACCAGGTGCGCGTCGAGAATGGCGTCCAGCACATCATACGGAGGCAGGCTGTCTTGATCGGTCTGATTCGGACGCAGCTCGGCCGACGGCGGCTTGGTCAACGTCGCCTCCGGGATCACGATCCGCTCGCCGTTCACCGCGCGCGCCAGACGATAGACCAGCGTCTTCGGGACGTCGCTGATCACCGCCAGGCCGCCGGCCATGTCGCCGTAGAGCGTGCAGTAGCCGGTGGCGATCTCGCTCTTGTTGCCCGTACTGAGGAGCAGCCGATCCTGCCGGTTGGAGAGCGCCATCAGGATCGCGCCGCGCACGCGCGCCTGCAGATTCTGGGCGGTCAGGTCGGCGGCGGCCTCCGCGACCTGCGCCGTGCTCGGCGCGGCGAACCGATCGAGGGCCGGCGCCAGGGTGTCGAGGTAAGCGGCGAACATCGGTTCGATCGGCACGACCGTGAAGTCGATCCCCAGGTTCTTGGCCAGCGCCTCGGCGTCGGCCAGCGACCCCGGCGACGAGTAGCGTGACGGCATCGCGACGCCGAGCACGTTCGCCGGCCCGAGGGCGCGCGCCGCGAGGCAGGCGACCAGCGCCGAATCGATGCCGCCCGAAAGACCGAGCAGCGCGCGCGAAAAGCCGCAGCGGCGCGCGTAGTCGCGCGTGCCGAGCGCGAGCGCCTCCAGCGCCGACTTCTCGTCGGAGGGTTCGACCGGCCGGAGCTCACCGGCAGCGTCGTCGATCTTCGGATCGCCGCCGACGCCCACCAAGGCGTCGCTCAGGAGGTCGACGATGATCAGATCGCTCTGATGCTCGGCCCCCCGCGCGACCACCTGACCGCTGGCGTCGAGCGCCAGGCTGGCCCCGTCGAACACCAGGTCGTCCTGCCCGCCCACCTGGTTGACGAACAGCAACGGCCGCCGCCATCGGCGCGCGGTCGCCGCCAGCATGCGCGGGCGCAGGTGGCGCTTCTCGATGGTGAAGGGAGAGGCCGAGAGGTTGAGGATGATCTCGGCGCCCCCGCGGACCAGCGCCTCGATCGGATCGGAGCGGTAGAGCCGCGCCGGCCAGAAGTCGGCGTCGTTCCAGATGTCCTCGCAGATCGAGATCCCCAGCTTGCGTCCGCGGAACGAGATCGGCGCGACCTCGGTGGCCGGATCGAAGTAGCGCCGCTCGTCGAACACGTCGTACGTCGGCAGGAGCGACTTGCGCACGATGTGCGCAACCCGGCCGCCGTCGATCAGCGCGGCGCTGTTGTAGAGACCGCGCCCCTCGGCCGTCTCGGCGCGCTCCGGGAACCCGACCAGCGCCGCGGTCGTCCCCCCGGCGCGCGCGGCCGCCAGCGCGTCGAGCGAGGCGCGCGCCGCCTCGACGAACGCGGGACGCTCGAGCAGGTCCTTGGGCGGATACCCGCAGAGCGCCAGCTCGGGGAAGATGGCCAGCGCGGCGCCGCGCACCTCGGCCGCAGCCAGGGCCTCCAGCACCAAACGGCGGTTCCCGTCGAAGTCGCCGACGGTGGGATTGATCTGCGCGAGCGCGATCTTCACGTCGCGCTGATTCTACAGGGCGGGCGCCCGGCGTCAGGCGTGATAAAATAAAGGTGTGACCACCGCGAGCGAGGTGATCGCGCGTCCCCCCGCAGCCCCCGAACCCGTGGCTGCGACGACGCGCCCCCTGGACGTTCCCCCGCAGAGCCGGATCTACGTCAACCGCAACCTGCGGCTCGACAAGATCGAAATGGTCGGCTTCGACATGGACTACACGCTCGCGCTCTACAATCAGGCGCGGATCGAGGAGCTGTCGATGCGGGCCACCCTCGACAAGCTGGTGACCATCAAGGGTTACCCGGAGGCGATCCGGGCCCTGGCCTACGATCCGATGCTGGCGGTGCGTGGCCTGGTGGTCGATCACGAGAACGGCAACATCTTCAAGCCGGACCGCTACGGCTTTCCCGGGCGCGCGCGCCACGGGCTCAAGAACATCGATCGCGTGCTGGTCGCCGAGCTCTATCAGCGCGAGCGGACCCGGCTCTCCAGCCAGCGCTACGCCTGGATCGACTCACTGTTTGCGCTCCCCGAGGCGGTGCTCTACGCGGTGCTGGTCGACTACTTCGACCACCACAATCCCCCCGGAAAGCCCGACTACACTGCCCTTTGGCATCACATTCGTGAATGCATCGACCTCGCCCACCGCGACGGCTCGATCAAGACCATCGTCAGCGCCGACTTCCCGAGTTACGTCGACCGCGACGAGGCGCTGGCCGAGACCCTGCACAAGTTCCGCTCCTCGGGGAAGCGCCTCTTTCTGCTCACCAACTCGGCCTGGGACTACACCTCCGCGATGATGAGCTATCTGCTCGACGGCGCGCACAGCACGGATCAGTCGTACCCGTCGTGGCGTCACTACTTCGACGTGATCGTGGTGAGCGCGGGCAAGCCCGAGTTCTTCACCGAGGCGCGCCCCTTCACCGAGCTCGACGCCCAGGGGAACCCGCTGCTCAAGAGCCCAGGTGGCCCGTTCCAGCGCGGCCGCGTCTACTCCGGCGGCAACATCAAGGAGTTCCAGGAGCGGGCGCGGGCCAGCGGCGATCGCGTCCTCTTCGTCGGCGACCACATCTACGGCGACATGCTGCGCTCCCGCAAATCGTCGAACTGGCGCACGGCGATGATTCTGCAAGAGCTCGAGCACGAGGTGACGACGCACGGTCGGCTGCGTCCCGAGGTCAGCCGGCTCGACCGGCTCGATGGCGAGCTCAACCATCTGGACTCGGAGCTGAACGAGCGTCAGGCGGCGTTGCGCGCGCTGCAAAAGACCAGCGGCGAAACGCCGGACCCGACCGCGGCGTCCGGCAGGCGGGTCATCAAGGAGGCGATCGAGCGGCTGCGCCGCGAGCTGCGCGCGACCGCCGCCCAGCACCGGGTTCTCGAGGACACCATCGACGACGGGTTCAACCCCTACTGGGGGCCGATGTTCCGCGAAGGATACGAGGTGAGCAAGTTCGGCGAGCAGGTCGAAGCCTACGCCTGCGTCTACACGAGCCGCGTCTCCAACTTCCGCTTCTACTCCCCGATGCAATACTTCCGCGGACCGCGTGACCGCATGCCGCACGAAAGATAGGCGGGAGGGTCGGAGCGTGGGAGGGGCTGCGCCCCTCCCACGGGCCCACCCCAACGCGACGAGAGCCGAGCCCGGATCTTGCTCGGCCCATAAGTCTCCGGCGGGCAAAGCCCGCCTCCGATCGGCAGAGTCGGACCGGGGGCCGGGTCAGCGGCGGAGGCGGGAGACCAGGGCGCGCGCCTCCTCGAGGCCGAAGGCGCGGGCGGCGGCGAAGTAGACGCCGGCGCCGATCGCGATCGGCAGGAAGGCTTTGATGGCGAACATCGTGACGCCGCCGCCGGGCCAGAGCTCGACGCGCGACGAGACCGCCCAGATCGCGGCCGCCATGATCGCAGACGCCCCCGAGATCTTGAGGACCGGCACGACCAGATCGCGGGTGAAGAGGCGGTGGATCCGTCTGTGAAAGGCGACCGCCAGGATCGAGAAGTTCACCAGCGCCGCCAGCGACGTGCCGAGCGCCAGCCCGACGTGGCCGAAGCGTCTGAACGTCAGGATGTTCCAGACCAGATTGGCGGCGACCGCGGCGACGCTGGCGATGACCGGAAAGCGCGGCCGGCCGATGGCGTAGAACGCCGGCGCCACCACCTTGATCGCCGCGTAGGCACAGAGGCCGACGGCGTAGCCGCTGAGCGCGCGCGCCGTCTCCAGCGTCGCGTGCGGTGAGAACCGCCCGTGCTGGTAGATGAGCCGGATGATCGGCAGGCCCAGCAGCGCCAGCCCGACGGTCGACGGCACGGTGAGGAAAAGGACCATCCGCAGCCCGCGCCGCAGCGTCACGCTCAATGCGTCCCAGTCCCCGCTGGCGGCGTCGCGCGACAGGTGGGTGAGCGCGGTGATGCCGACCGCCACACCGAACACGCCGATCGGCAGCTGCATCAGACGAAACGCGTACGACAGCCACGACAGCGCGCCGTCAGAGATGAGGCTGGCGAACGACGAATTGACGACGACGTTCACCTGCACCGCCGCCACCCCCAGCGTCGCCGGCGCCATCAGCATGGCGATCCGGCGGGTTCCCGGATCGCGCAGTCGCAGATCGGGAAGCAGCCGCGGCCGGTACCCCGAGCGCCAGAGCGGCGGGATCTGGATCGCCAGCTGCGCGACGCCCCCGACCACCGTGAAAGCGGCCCAGGCCGTCACCGCCGTCCGCGACGACGGCGCGATCAGGTAGACGGCCACGCCGCCGCCGATGGCGACCAGGTTGAACATCGACGAGGCGAGCGCCGGGGCGGTGTACTTCTCCTCGGCGTTGAGCGAGCCCATCGCCACCACCGCCAGCGAGATCGCCGGCAGGAACGGCATCATGATCCGGACCAGACGCGCGCAGAGGTCGGCCTTCTCCGGCGAAAACCCGGTCGCCACCAGGTGCACGACCGGCCCCGGAAAGATCATCGCCAGGAGCGCGACCGTGCCGAGATAGATCGTCAACGTCGACATCACGCGGTTCGCCAGCGCCTGCGCCGCCGTCCGGCCGTCCCGCCGCAGCGTCGCCACATACGTCGGCACGAACGCGGTCGACAGCGCCCCCTCGGCGAACAGATCCCGCAGGAGGTTGGGGATACGAAACGCTGCCAGAAAGGCGTCGCTGTAGATCCCGGCCCCCAGCGTCAGCGCGAAGATCTGCTCGCGCGCCAGCCCCAGGAGCCGCGACAGCATGGTGAGCGCGCTGACCCGGCGGGCACCGCTGGCCAGCCGCTCGCCGCCCCGGTCGCTCTTCACGGGCTCAGCGGTCGGTACGTTGGCCAAGCTGCCGTCGGCTTCGCCGTCTGCTTCGGCGTCGACGGCCACTACTCGTGGCCCTTGGCGAGATCACCGAGCTCGACCGCGCGATCACGAACGGGAGAAGGCGGCCCGCGCCTCAGCTCATCCAGCAGGGTGCGGTCGGCCGGCGTTCCGGCGGCCGCGAGACAGTCGAGCATCTCCACGGCGTCGGCGGGCGCTGTCGACGGCGCCGCCGCCATCGTCCGGGCTATTGCGACGGCCGGCGCCGCAGGCGGTCGCTCCTTGCCGCCGCGCGCGGCGCGCGCCTCGACGCGGCACTCGGCCGCCGCCGCCGCCCCGCTCACAGTCCGATCACCGTCGGCGATCGCGCCGGACAGGACGGACGTGCGCTCGGGCCCCGCCGCCGCCACCAGCGCCGCCGCGCGCCGGATCTCGGCCGCCGGGTCGCGCGCCAGCGAGGCGAGATCGCCGTACGAGCCGCAGCTCGGCGCCGCCTCCAGGATCGCGTCGAGCGCCGCCAGCCGCGCCGGGGGAGTCGCCTCCTTGCGCGCTGCCAGCGCATGCAGGCCACCGCAGGCGCGCGCCACGAGATCGGGCGGCACGTCCCAGTCCTCGAGGGCCGTCGGTCGCGCGCCATCGAGCAGCGCGCCCAGCGCCGCCGCGGCGGCCACCGCGCGCGCCGGGTCCGACGCCGCCAGCTGGTCCGCGATCGCACCCACCAGCAAGATCCCGCCGCGCGCGAGCGGTGCCGCCGCCAGCGCAGCCTCCGCCACCCGCGCGTCGGTGCCGCCGATCGCCTGCGCCAGGCGCGCGGGACCGATCCTGTCGCCGAGGCGGCCGAGCGCGCTGCGGTCGCCGCGCTTGCGGGCCTTCACCAGCTCGGCGAACGCCGGGACGAGCTTGCCCGTCCGTTCATTGGCGTGGCGCGACCGCGCGCGCGCCGCCGGCGGGCCGACGAGCAGAAGAGGAAGGAGGGCAAAAAGGACGAACGCTCGGGGACGAAACACTCACATCAGGGTTATCACCCCTTTGGCGTAAACGTCTCCTTTTCCGGCAGGGAGGTCGTCCCCCCGCGGCATCACGGCGATCTCGTAGCGGTGGCCACGCTCGAAGCCCATCACACTCGTGACCACCAGATCATTGATCTCCAGCTCGGTCTGGCCGGGCTGGCCATCGACCTCGAACATCTTCACCTCGCGACGGTCCTTGGGATCCGTCACGTCGGTCGCGCGCAATCGAAACGACGTGACCTGCGGCGCCGGCTCCAGAAAGGCGACCATGTGCAGGCGCCAGAATCCATCCGCCCCCTCGACCGTCGTCCGCTTCAAACGGCGGAGCGCCTCGCTCATTGCGGCGTCCGAGGGAAACTGAGCCGGCGAAGCGATCATGATGTCACTGAAGACCACCTGCCCATGGAACTGACCCCGGGTCACCGCCGCGACCGGAGCGCCCGCCGTCACCGGAGGCGCCGAAGCCACCGGGATGATCGCCGCGACCGGGCGCGCCGGAGCCGCCGGGGCGATCGCCGCGACCGGGGCGCCTGGCGCAGCCGGGGCAGCCGGCGCAACAGGCGCGACCGGGGACGCCGGAGCTGCCGGAGCAATCGCCGCCACCGGGCCGACTGGCGCGACCGGGGCAACGGGCGCGGCAGTCGCCGCCACAGCAACCTTGGCGTCCGCGCGCGCGCGACCGCCCATCAGCGCCACGAGAGCCGACACCAGCAGCCAAAATCCGAGTCCCGCCAACGCCACGTCCCGCCGCATCGCAACCTCCTGCCGCTAAAACAGTCTTCGACTCAATCTTGGTCTCCACCGCGCCCCGTCAAGGTCGTATTCCCCGGTCCATATTGTATTGACCCCGGGTCCGCGCTAAAAACTGGGACGGCAGCGTCTGCGACGGCGCCCCTTTTCGAGACGCGTCACCCTTACTGAAAGGCCTTGGCGATGAAGCTTCACTCTGGACTAGTTACTGTGGGTCTCCTCTCTCTCGGGCTCCTCAGCTACTCCTGCGCCAACGGCGACACCGTCTCGGGCACCACCGGCAGCGGGACGGGGAACGGCGGTTCCACCTCGACCGGCACCGGCGGCTCTAGCTCGACCGGCACTGGCGGCACGCACACGGGGGGCGTGTCCGGCACCGGCACAGGTGGCACACACACGGGTGGCTCGCCCGGCACCGGCGGGACCATCGTGACCGGCACTGGCGGCACGCACACCGGCGGTGTGTCCGGCACCGGCACCGGCGGGACCATCGTGACTGGCACCGGCGGGACCATCGTGACTGGCACCGGCGGTAGCTCGAGTGCCTCAAATTGCATCATGGGCCAGAGCAATCCGCCAATGAACAAGCTCATCACCAACTTCACGGACGCAGTGGCCGCCACCGGCGGAACCTACACGTTCGGGTCGACCGCGGGCGATACGGGGGGAACCAGCCTCTTCGCCAGCAGCAGCGCCACGAAGGGAACCTTGAGCCTGGTCTCAGGTGGCGGAATCACGTTCACGGCAAGTGTCCCGGCCATGAGCACGGCGGACATGTATCCTGACAACGGGTTCGTCGTGTACGTCAACGGCCCCGGCTGTCTGAACGCAAGTACCTATACGGGGGTGTCCTTCACGATGACCACGACGGGGACTTGCAACTTCATCTTCTCGTTCGGCGACTCCGAGCACATCAAGGCGAGCGATGATCCCGATCGCGGGAGCTGTGTCGCAGCGAACTGCTACGCCTCACAATACTCGGTCACTTCCGCAACGACGATGGTCTCTTTCGCCCAGACAGCCACAAATCTGGGATCGCCCGCGACATTGGCCGATCCTGCGAAGTTCACGGGAGTTCAGTGGCAGATGGCCGGGGCCGCGGGCGCCGCCTGCTCGGGCACGATCACCGTCAAGAACATTAGTTTCTTCTAACCTACGGAAGCTGAACGTCTACTTGGAGCTCATCGTTCCCGGACGCCACCGGGAGCCCAATCTCTCAACCAATGTCGCGTCGCGTTTTGCTTAATCGAAGGTCCCTCGTACCATTGCTCGCTCTGCTGCTTGGTTGCGGCAGCGCCACGATTGCCACCCGGGACGGCGGCGGAGCGGGAGGTGGCGGGGCAACCGGTGGAGCTGCACCGGGAACCGGAGGTGGGGCGGCGGGGACAGGCGGTGGCACTGCGGGGCACAGCGGCGCAGGAGGATCCGGCCTCGCTGGGGCGAGCGGCAGCGCCGGCGGCGCGGCTGGCAGCCACGGCGGCGCGGGCGCCGCTGGCACCGACGGTGGGGCGGCGGGGGCGGGCGGCGCGACCGGTGGATCGGGTGCGGCCGGAACCGCTGGTGGCGTGGGCGGTGCGGGTTCGCTCACTCCGGGATATGTCGTCTGCGGCTCAGTCTCCAACTGCCCGGTCACGAGCGGAGGACAGTGCTGCTACTCCAACATGGATCAGAGCAGCACCTGTCAGGCCGCCGGCGCGACGTGTGATCCCGTGCCCGCCACCACCGCTGGGACGTACTACATCAAGACGACGATCGCATGCGACAGCGCGAGCGACTGCCCGTCCAGCCAGATCTGCTGTTATACGTCCGTGTACATTGGATCGTCGACCGCCTGCATGGCGGCCTCGGCCTGCGTCGACGCACCACCTCCGGGGCAGGGCGGGTACTCCACCAGCCGTCGCCAGCTCTGCGACCCCGCCAAAGTCGTGCCCTCCGACTGCCTGTCGGGAACCTGCAAGACGGCGACGACGTTCAGCCAAAATCTGCCGTCGTATCTCTACCTCTGCCTCTAGCGCCACGACCACCACGCCGCTGCGTGCGCGTGGCGCTCTATGAGTAAATAGAGACGAGCCGCCCCGGATCTGCCTCATCCGCGATGGCGAATTGCCGCACCGCGCCGGTGGTCGACTTTGCGGCCGGTGGTGTCGGGATCGTGACCGCGATATAAAGCGGCCATGGTCACGCTCGGAAATGCCTTGACGCGCGGCCTTGGGTTAGGGCTGCTGACCGGCATCTTCCTGTTCGGCTGTCAGGGCCCGGACGAGTTCCTCCGTGCCGACGAGGACGCTGGGCTCTCGGGTTTTGGCGGATCGCCGCCCGGCACCGGCGGTAACACCGGTACCGGCGGTTTCGTCACGGGCACGGGCGGGATCCAAGCGACCGGTGGTGTCACCGGTGCGGGCGGCCGAGCCACGGGCGGCATCACAGGAACTGGTGGCAAGGCCACGGGCGGCATCACGGGTACTGGTGGCAAGGCCACGGGCGGCATCACGGGTACGGGCGGCACGGCCACGGGCGGCATCAGAGGCACGGGCGGCACGGCCACGGGCGGCATCAGAGGCACGGGTGGCCTCACCGGAGCCGCCGGCGCAAGAGGAACCGGTGGCCTCACCGGAGCCGCCGGCGCAAAGGGAACCGGTGGCCTCACCGGAGCCGCCGGCTCGAGAGGCACCGGCGGCCTCACGGGAACTGCTGGGACCGGGGGCACCGGCGGGACGACCGGAGCCGCCGGTGCGACCGGGACCGGGCCCTGCGCCGGGTTGTGCGATAGCCCAACGCAGTTCACCACGGCGAGCTACAGCTCGGGCAATGTCGGCACCGGCGCCGCCTGCTTTGAAACGACGGCCAGCATTCAGGGCGGAAACTGCAGCAACGTGACCGCGCCGCGTACCTTCTCGGTGAACGGAAAGGTAGAGACATGTGGCCAAAACTGGCCGTCGCTACCAGCGAAGATCGACGGCGGTTACTGTTTTGAATTTACCGCCGGCAGCCCCGACTTCTCCGCCTTCACGACGTTCTAGCGCGTCTATTTTTTCAGGTATTCCGAGGCTCGGCTCTGTGATCGCCGTCCGAGTCGGGCTAGAATTGGTCGTTGCGAGGTCTCTTTGCCGACGACTAAGACTTTCGTTCTGCGGACTCTCTTCGTTATGGCGGCGCTTGGTTTGTCCATCGTTGCTTGCCAAGGACCCGAGGCCTTCTATAGGCCTGGAGGTGGCGAAGGAGGCTCGTTCGGCACCGGCGGAGCCGGCCTCGTCGGGAGCGGCGGCGTAACGGGCACCGGCGGCAATGTCGTCGTCACCGGTACGGGCGGCGCGCCGGCCACCGGAGGCGTGACTGGCACAGGTGGCAAGGCCACCGGAGGCGTCACCGGCACAGGTGGCACGCCAGCGACAGGCGGCGTGACAGGCACCGGTGGCAGAGTCACTGGGACCGGCGGCACGCCAGCCACGGGCGGCGTGACTGGCACCGGCGGCAAGGCCACGGGTGGCGTCACCGGCACCGGCGGTACGCCAGCCACGGGTGGCGTCACCGGCACCGGCGGCATCATCGGAACGGGCGGCACGCCAGCCACGGGTGGCGTCACCGGCACCGGCGGAACGCCCGCCACCGGCGGCACGACGGGGACCGGCGGTGCGGCCGGCGCGACTGGAACTGGACCCTGCGCGGGCCTCTGCAGCGGTCCGACGACCGTCGCACCGAAGACGAACTCTGGCGACCTCGGACTGGGAGCGACCTGTCAGGAGGTCGCTGGGGGATCGATCACGAGCTTGGTTTGCGGAAACTTCATCGCGCCTCGAACATTCAGCGTGAACGGAACCGCTGAAGACTGCGTGAGCGGCGGAACGTTCAGCCTTCCGGCCGCAAAGAACGGCGGGTACTGCATGCAAGCGGGCCCCGGCAACCAATCGTACGCATACTTCGTAACGTTCTAGCCTCGACGGGCGGCTGACCGTCCGTTGCAAGACGGCCTCTGGGATCCTTCGTAAAGTCGGGATACGCTCGCGCCGTTGCGAGGGTCCTTTGCCAATACCTAAGATTCTCCGGCGTGTTCTGTTTGTGATGGCGGCGCTCGGATCGGTCGTGCTCGCCTGCGGCGGAGGCCCTTCGGGATCCAGCGGATCGGGTGGGTCGGGAAATGCGTCAGGTGGGTCCGGCGGATCGACCGCCATCGGCGGGATCACCGGTGCCGGCGGCGCGAGCGCCACGGGCGGGCTCACCGGCGCTGGCGGCGTCGGAGCGCGCGGCGGCACGATCGGCAACGGTGCCAGCGGGGGAACGAAAGCCACCGGGGGCGCCCCCGGTGGAGGCGGCTCTGCCGTGGTCTGCACCGGCTGCAAGGTCGCCATCGCGTCGGAGTGCCAGAGCGGGGCGGACACCAAGACGATTCATGTCACCATCGACGTCTCGGATGGATCGCTCGGGGCCCTCCCGCTGACCGCCGTCACCTTCCGCTACTGGTTCGTGCTCGGAGAGACGACCAATCCTCCTCAGCTCGCGATCGACTACGCGCAGATGTTTCAAGGCGGCACCGGCATCACGTCCAAGTTCGTCGCGGTCTCGCCCGCGGTGACAGGCGCAAACGAGTATCTCGAGATCGGCTTTTCGACCGGGGCGCCGACACTGACGATGTTCGAAGACAGCGGCCAGATCCAGCTGCGGTTCTTCGGGGCGAACAACGCCGACTCGTTCGATCTCGATCAGACGATGGACTATTCGTACCGGGCGTGTGGGGCAGACGCCTCGACCAGCTTCACCAGCGCGACGCAAATCACCGGGTACATCAACGGCGTCCTCGCCTGGGGCACCGAGCCCAAGTAGTGCCAGCCGGCGGCGATCAGCCGGCGGCGATCAATTGGCGACGATGACGAAGCGCGGCTGAGCGCCGCGTTGTCGAACAGGCCGCGACGCCTTCCGCGCATGCGCTTTTCAGGTTAGCGTCTCGCGGCCGGCGGTGTGCCGGTTCTTCACCCCCGAGGATCCGAAATGATCGAGAGTCTCGCTCGCCGCCGCGCGGCCACATCGCGCGCGATCGCTTTTTTGGCTGCTCCGCTCGCCGTCTTCTGGACGGCTGCTTCTTGCGCCCCCACCGCGCCCGCCGCGCCGCCCCCGGTCACGGCAGCCGCGGCACCCGCCGTGCAATCCGCGCCGCCCGCCACGCCGGCGCCGGCAGCGGTCCCGGCCGCAGCGGCCGTCTCGGACTGGAACGCCGCGCCGACCAACGGCTCACCCGGCGTCAACGTGCCGAAGCTGTCGGGGAATGATCTGCTGAAGAACAACAGCTTCGAGGGGGGCAAGTACATCCCCTGGAACAACTCGTTCAGCGCCCCGGCCAACGGCACCGCCTCGGTGAAGGACGGTCAGTTCTGCACCGTCGTCACCAACAAAGGGGTGAACGCCTGGGACGCCCAGGCGCGGCACCGCGAGATGGTGATCCAGAAGGGGCACACCTATTCGATCTCGTACATGGCGCACGCCTCCAAGCCGATCCAGATGAAGGCCAAGATCGGGATGTCGGGACCGCCCTACAAGGAGTACTGGACCGACACCAGCGAGCTCACCACGCACCCGCAGTCCTTTGTCGGCGCGTTCACCATGGAGAGCGCCGACGACGCCTCGGCCGAGTTTGCGTTCTTTTTCGGGGGCGGCCTGGCCGGCGAGACCGCCGCGCCCTACACCGTCTGCCTCGACGACATCCACCTCGACGATCCGCAGTTCGTGAAGTCGAAGACGCCGACGGCCGACGAGGCGCCGATCCCCAACGTGCTCGTCAACCAGACGGGCTACCTGGCCGAGCTCCCCAAGCTGGCGGTCGTCAAGACGCCCTCCAAGAACCCACTCAAGTGGGAGCTGCACAAGAAGGGGGGCGCCATCGTCGCCTCTGGTGACACCAAGCCCTTCGGCAAGGACGCCGCCTCGGGCGACGACGTCCAGATCGCCGACTTCTCCACCTGGAAGACGCCGGGGAAGGACTACACGCTCTGGGTCTCCGGCGAGGGGAGCCACCCGTTCGACATCGGCAAGGACGTCTACAAGAAGCTGAAGTACGACGCGCTCGCCTACTTCTATCAAACCCGCAGCGGCATCGAGATCAAGATGCCCTACGCCGGCGGCAAGCAGTGGACCCGTCCGGCCGGACACGTCAGCGTGCCGCCGAACCAGGGGGACAAGAACGTCCCCTGCCTCAAGGATTCGGGGTGCGACTACAAGCTGGACGTCACCGGCGGCTGGTACGACGCGGGCGATCAGGGGAAGTACGTGGTCAACGGCGGCATCGCGGCCTGGACGCTGATGAACCAGTACGAGCGCGCCGTCTCACGTGGCACCGACGGCGAGTTCCGCGACGGGAAGATGAACATTCCCGAGCGCAAGAACAAGATTCCCGACCTGCTCGACGAGGCGCGGTGGGAGCTGGAGTTCATGATGAAGATGCAGGTCCCCGACGGGCAGCCGAAGGCGGGGATGGTCCACCACAAGGTCCACGACAAGGACTGGACCGCGATCGGCACGCGCCCCGAAAAGGACGATCAGCCACGCTTCCTCTGGCCGCCGTCGACGGCGGCGACGCTGAACCTGGCCGCCACCGCCGCGCAGTGCGCGCGCATCTGGGAGAAGCTGGACAAGGCGTTCTCGGCGAGGTGCCTGGCGGCGGCGGAGAAGGCCTGGAACGCCGCCGCGGCGAACCCCGCCGTCTACGCCGGCACCTCCGCGGTCGGCGGTGGCCCGTACGACGACACCAACGTCAGCGACGAATTTTATTGGGCGGCGGCCGAGCTCTTCATCACCACCAAGAAGGACGCCTACAAGGCGTTCCTCGACAAGTCGCCTGCCTTCAAGAAGATCCCGATCATGCAGGGCGCTGACGGGCTGCCGTCGGCGTTCGACTGGGGGAACGTCGGTGCTCTCGGGACGATCTCGCTGGCGGTGGTCCCGAACATGTTGCCGCCGAAAGAGATCGACGACTGCAAGGTCGCGGTCGAGACCGCCGCCGACGCGTTTCTGGCCCTCGTCGCCCAGGAGGGCTACCGGCTGCCGTTCAAGCCGGACGCCAAAGGGTTTCCCTGGGGCTCGAACTCGTTCGTCCTCAACAACGCGATCCTGCTCGGGCTGGCCAACGACTTTTCGGGGGAGTCGAAGTATCTGGCCGCCGCGGCCGAGAGCATGAACTACATCCTCGGGCGCAACCCGCTCGACAAGTCGTATGTCACTGGCTACGGCGAGCGGCCGCTCACGAACCCGCACCATCGATTCTGGGCGCATCAGGCGAACGCCGCGTTCCCGCCGCCGCCGCCCGGCGTGCTGTCGGGCGGGCCGAACTCCGGCCTGCAGGACCCCTACGTCCAGGCGGCGGGCCTGGCCGGCTGCGCGCCCGAGAAGTGCTACGCCGACAACATCGAGGCCTGGTCGACCAACGAGGAGGCGATCAACTGGAACGCCCCGCTCGCCTGGGTGACGGCGTTCCTCGACGAGAAGGCTGAGGTGAAAGCGAAGCCGCGCCCCAAGGCCAAGGTCGCGACGACGAGCGCGCCCAAGGTCGCGACGACGAGCGCGCCCAAGGTCACGGCGACGAGCGCGCCCAAGGACGCACCCAAAGAAACGCCCAAGGAAACACCCAAGGAAACACCCAAGGAAACACCAAAGACAGCGCCAAAGACCACGACAGAGCCGGCCAAGTAGCGCGTCGAGGGCGAAAATCCATGATAACGTGGTCGGCCTAGATTTCGACCAAGGAGCCCCGAAAGATGATCCTCCGTCGTTCCGTTTTGGCATTCGCTTGTCTCTCGTTCGCCGCCTGCGGCAGTTCCGGCAGCGGCGGTGGTACCGGCGGCTCCTCCGCCACGGGGGGCTCACCCGCCACGGGCGGCTCTCCCGGCACGGGCGGCATCGCCGCGACCGGCGGCGCGACGGGCGCCGGCGGCGCGGGCAACGGCCTCGGGACCGGCAAGGGGTTCGCGTTTCCCCAGAACAAGGTGACCGGCACCTGCGCGCTGACGACGGTCGCCGGTGCCGCCGCGTCGACGATGAGCGCCTACAACAGCTGGAAGTCGACCTACGTCGTGTCGGCCAGCCCGGGGATGCGCGTTCAGCGCCCCGAAAACGGCAACGACACCGTCTCCGAGGGGATCGGCTACGGCATGCTCGCCGCCGTCTACGTCGGCGACAAGACGACGTTCGACGGTCTGTGGGCCTATGCGCAGTCGAAGTTCGACAGCAAGGGCCTGATGACCTTCTGCATTCCGAACGGCGGGAACAGCTGCTCGGGAACCGGCTCGGCGACCGACGGCGACGAGGACATGATCTTCGCGCTCTTGATGGCGTCAGACCAGTGGTCGGGAACCGACTACCTGACACCCGCCGCGGCCATGATCACGGCCATGCGGAACAACTCGCTCTTCAGTGACGGGACACTGCAGGGCGGCGACAACTTCAATGGGGGCCCCCAGTATTTCCCCGACTACTTCTCGCCCGCCTATTTCCCGGCGTTCACCAAGGCCACCGGCGACAAGTTCTGGACCGAGTTCGCCCTCGCGGCGAACTACAGCCACCTGATGGCGCTGACCGGGACTCACGGCCTGGTCCCCAACGAGTCGGATATCCACAACTCCACCACCTGCACGACCGGCTGCAGCGCCACCTACGGCTACGACTCTTGCCGCATGCCGTGGCGGATCACGATGGACTACTGCTGGAACGGTTCGGCGAACGCCAAGATGTACCTCGAGAAGGTCGGCGCCTTCTTCGCCGGCGTCAGTGGCGGCCCGGGAAACATCTGCGACAGCTACAACCTCGACGGCACCCAGGGAAGCACTTGCAACCACAATCTGGCCTTCATCGGCCCGGCCGGCGTCGCGGGCATGTCGAACCTCTCGGACATCTCAGGGCTGCAGTCCCTGCTCGACGGCGCGTTCACCCTGACGGTCAGCCCGCCGGGCGGCAACAACGCCTACTTCCCGCAGTCGCTGCGCGTCCTCAGCATGCTGATGATGTCGGGCAACTTCCTCGACTACTCGCAGATGTAGCCCGGCCAAAAACGCGACCGGCCGCTGCCGCTACTGCGTCATGTCCCAGAAGTTGCCGCTCATGGCCATCAGCGACAGGAGGCCCCAGGAGGCGTGAAAGTAAGTGAAGGTCCCGCTGACCTTCATCGCGTTGCTGGTGGTGTAGGCCTTGACCGTGATGTAGCTGATGTCCCGCAGCGGGTCGTCGCCGGCCGCCATCGCACCTACACCCGCAGGGCCGGTGAAGGCCATCCCGGCCGCGTAGTCGCCGAGCGTCCCGGTCGGATCCCCGCCCGTCGTCGTGTAGCCGTCGGTGATCCCGCCCAAGGAGGTGGCGGTCGACTTCGACGAATAGAACGACGAGAGCAGCCCGACGTAAGTCTTCGCCTCCGCCGGCGCGACGCTGCCGTTGATGCAGTAGTCGAGAGCGATGCGGAACGGGATGCGGCAGGCGTCGTAGCCGAAGTAGGGATCGACCATCGAGTTGCTCACGGTGACGCCGGCGCCGCTCTGGTTGACCCAGTTCGGGACCAGGCCGTAGCTCCCCTGAGCCGCCGCCAGAATCGTGTAGCTCTCGTTGAGGACCGACATCCAGGCGGCGCTGTCGGCCGTGTCGAACGCCGCGAAGGCGCGATAGTACGACGGCGCGAAGTACGAGGGATCGATCTCGTTCGTGTTGTTGAAGCCGTCGCCCCCCTCGAGGATGTTGCCGCTGATGTCGTGCGCGAGGATGTTCTTGATGAGCGTCATGGCGTCCGACGAATAGGTCCCGCCGCTCCACTGCCTGCTGGCCATCAAGAGCGCGTAGGCCATGTCCTCGTCACCGTCAGTCGCGGAGTTCCCTCCCGAGCAGCTGCCTGTCCCGGCGGGGATACACCAGGTCATCAGCCCCTTCGAATCAAAGTGCGACTTCGCGTAGCTCCAGAGGGTATCGAACATCGGCTGGTCGTTCATGAAGACGCCGATCAGCATCCCATAGCCGATCCCCTCCGAGACCGTGTCGTTCCCGTTCTCGGGCCGGATGATCTTCGTTCCATCGAAGAACGCCGCTTTCCAGTTCTGGTAGGCGGTCTCGACGATGTCGGTGCTGTAGGTCGGAAAGGCGCAGTTGGCCAGCGCATGCCCTTGCGGGTAGGGGAACGCCGCGGTTGAGCCGGAGTTCTGGGCGTAGCTCGCGGAGGGGTTCATCACGATCCCCGAGCCGCCGGTTCCGCTGCCGCCGGTCCCGGTGCTGCCGCCGCCACCACCCGTCCCAGTTCCGGAATCCCCGGCCGCCGCGCAACCCAATGCGGAGCTCAGGAAGGAAACTCCGACCAGCAGTCTCACCAGAGCGTTGCAGCGCGACGACATCAAAAGGGCCTCCTAAACTAGGGTGAAGCGAAGAGATTCAGGCGAGCCCCGTCCCCGCCGGGCCGCCATGCAAGAGGGGCGCCGGCTCGGTCTTGACGGGACAAAAGCTGGGGAAGATACTACACCCCTTTGCCAGGTGTCCCCCGAGTTTTTCGGGACACTGCGCTCTTCAAATCCCCCAGAACTCAAACGATCCACGCGAGGCCTAGCATCATGAAAAAAACGACCAGTCTTTTGATCACCACCTTGGCGGGCGCCGTCGCGCTCACCGGAGCCTGCAGCAGCAGCAGCAAGACCAGCAGCCCCGGCACCGGCGGCAGCACCGGATCCGGTGGTGGTGGCGGCGCCGGCGCCACGGATCTCGTTTACCTTCCGTCCACTTCCTCGGGCTTCGTACAGGAGCCCATCTCGGGCGTCGTCGGCGCCTGGTTCGCCTACGGCGACGGCGTCGGGTCAATGGCCAGCGTCGACGCGGGCGCCGACATCAATGACAGCGACTGTGTGAAGAAGGGCGGCTTCTCGGCCAGCGACTGCACGCAGATCACGTCCCCCACACCTGGACAGGCGTTTCCCCCGAGCAACCCCGCGACGAGCCAGCAGTGCACCACCGGCATCGCCGCGGTGGTCATGAACAAGGGCAGCGCGCCCGACTACTCCGATCTTTGGGGTGGCGGGATCGGCCTCGACTTCAACAACCCGGGCGGCGACGCGGGCGCGGCCGGGGTCAAGGATCTGAGCGCCTACACCGGCGTCTCCTTCGACTTCAGCGGCGACGTCGTTCCGCCCAAGTCGATGCGGGTCAACTTCCCGTTCACGGGCCAGCACCTGACCGACTCGCCCTACTGGGGCGGTGGTGGCGACGGGGCGACGTCGTACTCGCCGCTCACCGGAACGACGGCGAATCCCCAGCACGTCGTGATCAAGTGGGCAGACATCGGCGGTCCGGCCTACCTGAAGACGCAATCGCCGTCGATCGACCCCACGCAGTACCCCTTCAACCCGAAGATGGTCTCGGCGATCCAGTTCCAGGTGTTCACCAACACCACCGCGACGACGCCCTACAGCTTCTGCGTCGCCAACCTCGCGCTGACGACCGACTAACCCGACCGAACGCGCGCGAGCAGTCGCGCGCTCCTGAAAGAAAAGCCACCTGCGGTTGGTTCCGCAGGTGGCTTTTTTGCGTCCGGAGCGCCGCCAGAGCGGCCGCGCCGGAGCGCGGTCTGCGTCGGCGAGCGGTCAGACCTCGCAGTCGACGATGACCGTCGCGCCCGGCTTGGCGTAGGGGACCAGGTCGCCGGCGATCGGCTTGCCGTCGACGGTCAGCTTGGGCGCCCCGCCTTGACCGCTGTTCTTCACGTTGATGCGGTACTCCGCGCCGCGGCACTTGCGGGTGACGGTGAACTTGCTGACCTCGCCGCCCATGCAGGGGTGCACGCGCAGGCCGTCGAAGTCGGGGCGCACCCCCAGGAGGTATTGAGAGACGGCCACGAAGTTCCAGGCCGCGGTCCCGGTGAGCCAGGAGTTCTTGGCCTCGCCGTGGCGGACGGCGTCCTTGCCGGCGATCATCTGGGCGTAGACGTAGGGCTCGAGGCGGTGGACCTCGCTCTGCTCCTCGAGGTACGCGGGCGCGATCTTCTTCCAGTAGTCGAAGGCGCGATCGCCGCGGCCGATCATCGTCTCGGCGATGATCACCCAGGGGTTGTTGTGGCAGAAGATGCCGGCGTTCTCCTTGTAGCCCTGCGGGTACGAGGAGATCTCGCCCAGCTCCACGTGGTACTCGGAGTAGGGCGGGTTGTTGAGGACGATGCCGTACTTGGTGTCGAGCCGCTCCTTGACCGAGTCGAGCGCCTTCTTCGCCTGGCCGCCTTCGACGCCGACGCCGGCCATGATGCAGAAGCCCTGCGGCTCGATGAAGATCTGCGACTCCTTGTTCTCCTTGCTGCCGACCTTGTTGCCGAAGAAGTCGTAGGCGCGCAGGAACCACTCGCCGTCCCAGCCGTGCTTGAGGATGGTTTCGGACATCTTCGAGGATTCGCCCCGGGCCTTCTTCGCCTCGTCGGCGAAGCCGAGCTTCTCGGCCAGGAACGCGTAGTCGGGCGCCACGCCCACGAACATGCCGGCGATGAAGACCGACTCCGCCGTGCGGCCGGTCTTGTTGCCGGTGGTCTGGAACGATTCGTCCGGCGTCTCGGAGAAGCAGTTCAGGTTGAGGCAGTCGTTCCAGTCGGCGCGGCCGATGAGCGGCAACCCGTGCGGCCCCAGGTTGTTGAGCGTGTAGTTGAACGAGCGCTTGAGGTGCTCGAACAGCGACGTCTTGGTCTTGGGGTCATTGTCGAACGGCACCTGCTCGTCGAGGATCCCGTAGTCGCCGGTCTCCCGGATGTAGGCGGCGACGCCGAAGATCAGCCAGAGGGGATCGTCGTTGAACCCGCTGCCGACGTCGTTGTTGCCGCGCTTGGTGAGCGGCTGGTACTGGTGGTAGGCGCTGCCGTCGGGGAACTGCGTCGAGGCGATGTCGATGATCCGCTCGCGGGCGCGCTCCGGCACCAGGTGGACGAACCCCAAGAGGTCCTGGTTCGAGTCGCGGAACCCCATCCCGCGGCCGATCCCCGTCTCGAAGTACGAGGCGCTGCGCGACATGTTGAACGTGACCATGCACTGGTAGGGGTTCCAGATGTTGACCGTCCGGTTCAGCTTCTCGTCGGTCGACTCGATGGAGTAGTTCGAGAGCAGCCGCGACCAGTGGTCGCTGAGCCCCTTCATCGCGGCGGCGACCTGCTCCGGGGTCGAGAACTTCTCGATCAGCGCGTGCGCTGGTTTCTTGTTGATGACGCCGGGCTTCTCCCACTTGTCGGCGCGCGGAACCTCCACGTAGCCGAGGGTGAAGACGAAGGTCTTCTCTTCGCCAGGCGCGAGCTCGACGTCGAGGCCGTGCGAGGCGATGGGCGACCAGCCGCTGGCGACCGACTTGGACGAGGCGCCCTTGAGGGCGACGTCGGGCGCGCTCCAGTCGTTGTAGAGGCCGAAGAAGGTCTCGCGGTCGGTGTCGAAGCCGGCGACCGGGGCGTTGACGTTGTAGAACGCGTAGTGATCGCGCCGCTCGCGGTACTCGGTCTTGTGATAGATGGTGCTGCCGCCGCGCTCGATCTCGACCTCGCCGGTCGAGAAGTTGCGCTGGTAGTTGGTCATGTCGTCGTAGGCGTTCCAGAGGCACCACTCGATGAACGAGAAGACCTTCAGGCTCTTGGGCCCCGCGGTGGTGTTCTTGATCCGCAGCTCGTGAACCTCGGCGGTGTGCCCCTGCGGGACGAACATCAGCAGCGACGCGCGGACGCCCTTCCGCTCGCTGGTGATGCGCGTGTAGCCGAGGCCGTGACGGCACTCGAAGCTGTCGAGCGCCGTCTTGGTGGGCGCGAAGCTGGGGTTCCAGACCTCGCCACCGTCGTTGATATAAAAGTACCGGCCGCCCACGTCGGTCGGGACGTTGTTGTAGCGATACCGCATGAGGCGCCGCAGGCGGGCGTCGCGATAGAAGCAGTAACCGCCCGCGCGATGCGAGACCAGCGCGAAGAAATTCTCCGACCCCAGGTAGTTGATCCAGGGGTAGGGGGTCTTCGGCGTGGTGATGACGTATTCGCGGCTCTTGTCGTCGAAATATCCAAAACGCATCGCTGGTCCTCTTTCCGGGCGGTGATCGAAGCCGAGTTTACTCGCAGAAGAATTTCAGGTCGTCGATGTAGATGTCGTAGGTGGAGCGGGGGACGTTGACCTGGAACTGGATGCCGTAGAGCTTGGCCGGCGTGATGTGCGGCTTCTTCGGCGCGCCCCAGTCCGGCATCTGCTTCATGCTCTTGAAAGGAAAGCTGTAGAGCTTCCAGTCGTTGGTGAGGACCATGTTGGCCCCGAAGTCGTTGAAGCACTCCGTGCAGACCCCGCCGTCCGGATCGGTGTTCACGTCCGGCACCTTCAACCGCACCTTCCCGGTCGAGTCGGGGCCCTTCTTGGCCCAGAACGAGATCCCGGCGTACTTGGAGGCGTCGTACTGCCCCTTCGGGTCGATGAAGTTCATCCCCATCCCCGAAAAGACGATGGCGCCCGTCCCGATCGTCCCGTGGTAGCGGGCGGCGTACTGCGAGTCGTGGCCCCCTTCGCTCATCGCGAAGGTGCCGCCCTCTTCGCCGGCGGTCGGCTCGACCGTCGTCGTCCCCTTGTCCTTGAACGTGTACCAGTAGCCGCCGCGGTTGTCGTTGGGCAGGTTCTGGTTGTTCCCGTCCTCGCCGTCGTCGATGAGGCCGTTCGGACCGCAGTCCTTCCCCATCGCCACGCCCGGCGCTGCCGCCGCCGCCGCCGGCGCCGGTGCGCCGCCGCCGATCGACGCCGCCGACCCGGGCGCCACGTTCGGCGCCGTCGCCGACTTGTCCGGGATGATGCAGCCGAGCAGCATCAGCGACCCGCCCGCAAGAACCAGAAACGCGCGCTTCTTTTCACTCTTCATGGTGGATTCCTCGTGAGACGGAAAGGTTGACTAGAACCAGATGATCGCCGCGATCTGCGCGGCGTTCTTGTCGACGCCCAGACCGGCAGCGCCGGGCTGGCTGTTGTACGGAAACTGCGACCCGCTCATGTACCCCGCCGCCGGCGTCGCCCCGGGCATCGAGTACAGGTTTCCGTAGAAGTACCGCGAGTACTGGAGCATCACCTGCTCGTGCGTCACGAACGCCGTCCGGAAGATGATCCGCGGCGAGAGCACCGAGAACGACTCGCCAGACTTGTCCAGATTCGGCTCCACCACGTCGTAGCGCCCCCCGATCCCCAGCCACGGCAGCGGCACGTAGGTCCACTCCGTCCCGAACTTCAGCTTGGAGAGCGAGTAGTCCGGGGCATCCGGCGCCTTCACCTTGTTGTACATCCCGAAGATCGTCCCGATCAGATCCGGTCCGTCCCCCCAGAAGGCCTGCGGGTAGTGAAACAGCTGTCCGAAGCTGAAGCTGTACTGGACCTCCACGCTGTCGATCGTCCCAGTCACCGGCTGCACCCCGCCCGGCGGGCCGAAGTAGTTGTCGTGCAGCTGCCAGCCCCCGAACGAGTGCAGCACCTCGATCGCGTCCGCGATGTAGAGCGCGTTTTCCGCCGACAGGTGCGAGTACCCGACGTACCCATCCCCCAGCACCCCGCCCAGCAGCTTCACGTCGGCCCCGCCGATCCAGATGCTCGGCTTCGGATCCTGCGGCTGGCGCGGCGGCGCCATCGCGTTCCCCGGCCCGTCCCACGCGCCGTTCGTCCCCTGGTACGAGCCCGCTCGCTCGTTGTCGTTCGCGAACACGTAGATGAGGTGCGCCCCAGCGATGACCTCTTTCTTGAACACCGCGCCGATGTGCGCGTGGGCCACGAACGTCGACTCCTGCGGCACCGGCCCGGGATACGGCTCCCACGCCGGCAAGTTCTGGTTCGCGTTGTTCCCCGACCCGTTCCCCAGCGGCGGTCCGTAGAACGGGATTGGCTCCAGCTTCCCCCCGAACCCTTCCTCGCCCTCGAACGTCCAGTCGTTCCAGTCGTAGTCGAACGTCAGCGTCTCCCCGGCCGTGTGCGTCCGCCCGAACAGGTACGTCTCGTACCGCCCGGCGTCGTAACGCCCCGCCGCGCCGTACCGGTTCGTGTACGCGCCCGCGATCAGCGTCAGCCGCGCGTTCTCGCTGATGAACTCCGGCCAGGTCATCGACAGGAACGCCTCGTTGATCCCGAGGTTCGATTCCAGCCGCCGGTAACCAGAGTCGGTGATGTTGTACGACGCGATCTGCACCGTCGCCTTCACCCGGTCGTTGCCGTAATGGAAGTTCAGCTCCGTCCAGGGGCCGACCATGCTGTTCGTGTAGCGCCAGTCGATGTAGTTCGCGTCCGGCACCAGCGGCGGCGTTCGGAGCTGGGTCCCCGCCTTCCCGGTCGCCCCGGCGTTGAGGTCCTGCGTCGTCGGCGGTCCCCACGAAAAGCGCAGCGGCGCCCGGAAGTACCCCGTCACGTCGAACTTCCACTCCCCCGTCACCGGCTCTTCGACCGCCGCCGGCGCGTCCGACGTCGTCGTCACCAACCCGCCCACCTGCGGCGCGTCCGGGTTCAGCCCCAGCGACGGCCCGCTCCCCCCCTTCTTCTTCGCCGGCGGCGGCGGCGCGGCCGGCACCGCCGGAACCACCTCGGGGGCCGGTGCGGCTGCGCCGGCAGGCGGCGGACCAGGGGGAACCGCGGTGGCGTTGTCCTGCGCAAGCGCCGCGAGGGACCAGGCCGAAAGCGACAGGAGGCTCGTGAGGACCAGGGGGGTGGTTTTTCTCGTCATCGAATGGGCTTTCTTTGGCTTTTCGTGGAGCTTCTTGGGAAAACGTTCTTGGGAGGTTTTGCCGAGTCCCCCACTCCACTTGCAGGACTCGGTTTGCTACGGGTGCTGCTCGATCACGCGACCAGAGGCGCGTTTATCCAACGCTGCCTATCTTGAACACGTCCCAGGCCGGCGTGAAATTACTGATATCCGGCTTCTGATTCCAGAGATAAACGGCTGGATAGGTGCGGAGCCCCAGCTCGGTCTTGACGATGACGGTCATGAACAGCTGGGCGATCGGCGACCCGTTCATGTCGACCATCCCCTGCCGCCACGACGAGAAGATCACCCAGTAGTAGAGATCTCCGTTGGGCGCCGTCTCCACCTCTGGAGACCACTTGGCCCAGGTGTTGTTGATGCCGGGACTGGCCATCTGCCCAGGGCACTGCGGCGGGTCGTTGGCCGCCAGACGCGTCCCGGTCCCACCGGCGGTGGGAATCACGAACAGCTCCGTCTGGGGCTGCATGTACATCCCCTCCCAGACACAGGGCGACGGGTTGCAACCCGTCGCGGACTTGTCGAGGTTCGCGTGACTGACCGCGGCGGTGCTGGCGGCAATCCGATCGTAGACGATGAAATCATCGTCGGCCGAAAGCGTCCCGTAGTACTGGGCGTACGCGGGATCCGACCCGTCCCCCGGAATCGCCGTCGGGGTCTGAGCCGCCGTCTTCGAATACGGGACCTTGTAGAGGTGCGCGGTGCCGGTTCCGAGCCGCCCTGACTTCACGTTGCTGGTCATCGTGAACACGATGAAGTCGTCGCTGGGCGCGTGGCTCCAGGAGGGGGCCGCCGCGTACTTCTTGTTCGTCGTGTCCGGCGGGTAGATCCAGTTCCAGCCCGTCCCCTTGAGCGTGGTGGCAGGATCCGCCATCCCCGTGTAGCTGGACGAGCTCGCCAGATCGAACCAGGCCAGGCCCGACTGCTGATCCCCGTCGATCGAAGAGCCGCTGCTGCAGGGCGCGCCGTTGCCGCAGGTCCCGAGCGGCGCCACCACGATGGAGTCGGTGGCGGACCAGTGGTTGATGGAAAACGTCATGATTCCCACCCATGGCTGAATGAAAGCGTTGTAGCCCCCGGCGCCCACAGAAGGAACATCGATGGGAGCCATCCCGGTCGGCGAAGCGCCCATCTGGCCCGGCTGTCCCGAGGCCAGCACCCCGCCCCAGGGATAGGCGTCGTTGAAGGCGATGAAGTTGCCGTCGGGCGTGGAGGTGTGACAGCCGATGCAGGTGACAGCGCGTTTGTTGTACGCGACGTCCATCGTATTCCAGGTGCGAGGATCAGAAGGCGCGCTTCCGGTCTTGCCGACGTCCGACGGCACCAAGACCTGGGTGACGCTTTCGCCTCCGACCGACATGCCGGAGAGCAACGTGTTGCCCACGGTGCCGGTGCCCGCGTTGGTCGAGCCCGTTGGCGACCAGTAGACCAGGTTCCCCGACGCGCCGACGGGCGCGATCGAGAAGCCTGCGGAGGTCCCCGTCGAGGGCGCACCCCCCTGCGAGGAGCTGCTGACGGTCACCGTCAGCGGCATGTCCTCACTGTCGATGGCCAGCGCCCGCCACATCGCGTCCGGCATCGTCCAGCTGGTCTTGTCGGTGTAGACGACCAGATCTTCTGCCTGGTTCGCGCCGCTCACGCGGAGCTCGTAGAGATCGCCGGTGGCCGTCCAGCTGAATCGGGGGCGAAGCCAGTTGTTCGGGAGCAGCGTCCCGTCCTGCGGCTCGAAGAGGCAGGGACCGCCGCTCCCGCTGCCGCCGCTGGAGAAGATCTGCGCAGCCCCCGACGGAACGGAGCCGCTGGTCCCGTCGGGGCCAAAGGGGCCGCCGCGAAAGTCATTGCACGGGCCAGTGCAGCTGGCGGGCGGTGGATTGGAGCCGCCCCTGCCACTGTTGCTGCCGCCGGTCCCGGTGCCTCCGCCGCTCCCGGTCGCCGCACCGAGACCACCCCCTGCGCCCGTCGTCGGCGTCGGGGTTTGTTTGACGCCCGCGCAACCCAGAACCAGACCTGCGGAGACCAACAGCAGCAAGGGACTCAGGTGCTTCATCAAGCCAGCCCTCACTCCCCTGCAATAAGGCAATAGATACGCGGGACCCACCGTGTGCACACCGGGACGCTTTGCACACAACCATAGCGAAAAGCCCCAGTCAAGCAGGCCTCCGGCGCCTGCGCGGGGCCTATTGCAGCGTGCCGAGACTCCGCGCCGCCTCCTGAAAAGTGGCGACCGCCGAGGTCGGCCGGCGGGTCAGAACGGGGTCGTCAAAGTCGATCGAGAAGAGCCCGAAATGGCCGCGCGCCCCGTGCGACCACTCGAAGTTGTCGATGAGCGACCAGTAGATGAAACCGACGACGTCGATCCCCTCGGCGCGGGCGCGGTCGACGGCGTAGATGTGCGCCCGAAGGAAATCGCTGCGCAGGACGTCGCGCCCGTCCGCCACCCCACTTTCGGTCACGACGAGCGGCCACCCGCGCCGGGCATAGCGGCGGAGCAGGCGATAGAGCCCCTCGGGATAGACCTCCCAGCCGAGATCGTTGCGCGGGTGGTCCGGCACCGCGGCCGGCGTGTAGACGTTCGGTCCCGACAGCGCCCCCACGACCAGATCGCGCGTGTAGTAGTTGATGCCCAGAAAATCGAGGCTGCCGGCCAGCGGCGGGAAAGCCTCGTCGATGTCGATCACGCGCGGCAGCACCACGCGCACCCGACCGAGCGTGACGGCGTCGAGGAACGACTCGTCGTAGAAGCCGTCGGCGCCCCCGGCGACGAGCGCGTCGATGGGGTTGGCCGAATAGGGGTCGAAGATGCGCAGGTTCTGAGCGAGCCCGATCCGGGTGGCGTGTCCGTCGCCGTCGGCGTCGATCCGGTCGCTTCCGCGCAGCGCGCCCGCCATGAGGCCGTGCGCGCGCATCAGCGCCGCCAGCACCAGCGCCGCGCGGCGCGGATCGCGCACGCCGGGCGGCCACTGCGCCGCCAGGTAGCTCTTGGCCACCAGCACGTTCGGCTCGTTGATCGTGCACCACCAGTCGACCAGATCTCCGAACGCGGCGCCCGCCCGGCCGGCGAACGCCGCCAGCGCCGCCGGCGCGCCCGCCCACTCCCAGCCGCCGCGCGCCGCCACCCAGGTCGGCAGCGTGAAGTGGTAGAGCGTGACCATCGGTTGGATGTGGGCCGCGCGCAGGGCCGCGAACATCTCCCGGTAGCGCGCGGCGGCGGCCTCGTCCCACACACCCTCCGCCGGCTCGAGGCGGCTCCACTCGATCCCCATCCGGTAGACGTTGGCGCCGAGGAGTTGCAACGCCGCCAGATCCGAGCGCCAGAGATTCCACGAGTCGGCGGCCCGGCTGGCGTCCGTTCCGTCGGCGACGTGCGGCGACCCGTCGGGATAGCGCCCCTTTTCCCAGCCAGTCCAGTCGTTCCGGTTGCCCCCTTCGATCTGGTAGGCGGAGGTCGCGGCGCCGAGCAGGAACCCGGGCGGCGCGCCGGCGAGCATCTGGTGCGACGCGATCGCGGCGGGATCGAAGACGATCGGTTTCGCGCACCCGGCTCCGGCGAAGGAGAGGGCGACCGCGAGCGCCGGGACGAGCGCGGCAGAGAAACGCGCCTGGCCGCTCAGGGCGCGACGGCTTCGCAGATGGAGGGACGCGTGGCGCTCTGCGCGACGTCGATCCAGGTGCCGTCGTTGATCATCGCCAGCCAATGATCGCAGCTGCAGGTGGTGTTGCCCAAGCCCTGGCAGGTGCACGTCCCGCTGGGCTGCCCCGCGTGCCAGTTGATGTAGCCCCATGGCTCGCCCGTGACCCAAGCGTACTGTCCGGCGCCGCTCTTGTCGCTGCTCGATCTTCCGTCGGTGGCGCCCAGCGACACGCCGTTCCCTTTGAAGAGGTTCGCCTGGAGCAGGATCTGGAGGACGAACATGTCCTCCTGCGTCGAGAGAATCGTCGCCAGCGTTCCCCCCTCGTTCTCACAACGGCTTTCGGCGCTGGTCCAATCGGTTGTGTCGCTGTGGATCCAGTAGCAGTGCAGGAGCCCGTCGGTCGGCGTCGTGAACGAGGAGCCCATCGGGAACGGAGAGCAGCTGGGCGTGTGACTCCCGCCGGTGCCGCCAGAACCACCGGTCCCGAGCGCGCCGCCCGTACCCACCGCGCCGCCCGTTCCGATCTCGCCGCCTGTCCCTGCCGATCCGCCAGTCCCCATGACCCCGCCCGTGCCGGTGGTGTCGCCGGTCCCTGCCGTGCCGCCCGTCGCGGTGACGCCACCCGTTCCGGTCGCGCCCCCAGTCGCACTGGCGCCCGCGGTCCCGCCGGCGCTGCCGGTCACACTGGCGCCACCGACGCCGCCCAGCGTCCCGCCGGTCCCGCCGGTCGCCTGGCCGCCTGCCCCGTCACCCCCGGTCCCCCCCTCGAGGCCGGACCCGCCGCCGGCGCCGCCGGACGCGAGGCCGCCGCCGCTCCCGCCGGACGCGAGGCTGCCGCCGCTTCCGCTCCCGCCGCTCCCGCTCCCGCCGGCAGATCCTAGACCGCCGAGACCTGTGGACAACAATCCGCCGCCCGATCCCCCGGAGGAGACCGACGCGTCGCCATTCGACAGCCCAGCACGATCAACCGAGCACACCGTCCCGAAGACCAGCCCCGCCGTGAGGGTCGAACCGAATGCCAGGGCCGCCCATGTCCCGCGGGCCCGATGCAACATCGCGTGTAGAATAACACGACATCATGGCGCGTAAGCTTTGGGGAGCGTTCGTGTTCTTGCTGGTTCTGGGAAGCCTCGGAGCCTGTGGATATCTTTACACTTTGGTGCGCCAGGAGCAGGCCGCACGCACTGCCTTGGAACAGCAGGTGAACGGGTTCGGACCGCGCTTCGACCAGTTCAAGGAAGCCGTTCGGGGCGTCGACCGGCAGCTGGCGGCCACGGTCTTCCAGGAGGTCGATCTCGGCGCGGCGGGCTGGCAGCCGATCACCGGCGGGCTCTACGTGATCGATCTGTCCGCGACGGCGGCCGGCAAGGGGATGAAGATCGCCGGGAAGGTCATCAACCCCACCTCGGTGACGCACGAATCGGCGCAGCTCTCGGTGCGCGCCGGTGAGCACCGCGCGACGTTCACGCTGGCCCACCTGCCGCCGGCGGTCGCCCAGCCGTTCGAGGTGACGTTGCCCGACGTGCCGGCCGCCTCGACGCACAAGCTGTTCTTTGCCCTCGACGGCTCGACGATCAACTTCTCGAGCTCCGCCACGCGGAAGCGCGCGGGCGGAGAGCCGGTCGACACCGACAAGCTGCTGCACTGAGAGATGGCGACGGCGCGCAGCGCGATGGTCATCGCTCTCGGGGCGACGCTCGCCGCGTGGAGCGCGGGATGCGGGGGGAACAGCGCCATCGTCTCCTGCGCGGTGTCGCAGAACGAAGGCGCGCTGGGTGTGCTCAAGATCTGCCTCGAGGCCCCGGCCAGCACGTTTTCCCAGGGATGCCCGGCTCCGGTGGCCGACGCCGGAATTGCGGTCAGCGTCACGGACGGGCCCTGCTCGCGCGTCGATGCGGTCGGCGGCTGCCGCATCACGACGGGCGCCGTCTCGGAGACGATCTGGTACTACGCCGACGGCGTGGACGGCGGCGGTGGACCGATGTCGTCCGACATCAAGATGTTGTGTGCCGAGGGCGGCGCGACCTTCGTCGCGCCCTGAGCGCGACGGCTGACCTCTACGACTGACTGCGCGCGACGGTGTACGCGGTCATGCTGACGATGGTGTCGACGTTCGCGTCACGCGGCAACACGGTGACCGGCTTGTTGACGCCGAGGAGAATGGGCCCGATGGCGGTGGCGCCGCCCAGCGCGGCGAGGACCTTGTAGGCCGCGTTTCCCGCCGACAGCGTCGGAAAGATGAGCACGTTGGCCTCGTCGGTCAGACGCGAAAACGGGAAGAGCTCCCGCATCTTCTCGGGCTCGACGGCGATGTCGGCCTGGACCTCGCCGTCGATCTCCAGATCGGGGCGCAGCCTCCGGACGATGCCCACGGCCTCGGCCATCTTCTTCGATTCTGGGTGCGGCGCCGAGCCGAAGTTGGAGAACGAGATCATCGCGATGCGCGGCGTGACCTCGAAGGCGCGCGCGGCGTCGGCCACCTGGATCGCCGTGTCGGCCAGCGTCTCGGCGTCGGGATCGATGTTGACGGTCGCGTCGGCGAAGAACTTCACGCCGTTCTTCAGCAGCATCATGTACATGCCGGTGGCGCGCCGCACGTCGGGGCGAATGCCCAGGATCTGCAGCGCCGGGCGGATGGTGTCCGGATAGGGGGACGTGAGGCCCGCCACGAGGCCGTCCGCGTCGCCGGTGCGCACCATCATCATGCCGAAGTGGATGCGCCGGTTGACCAGCCGGGTGGCGTTGGAGGCGGTCACCCCCTTGCGGCAGCGCAGCGCCAGGTACTCGGTGGCGTAGGCGGCGTGCCGGGGCGAATCGGAAGGGCTGATGATCTCCACCCCCTCGAGATCCAGGTCGAGCTCGGCGGCGCGCTGGCGGATCTTCTTCTCGTGGCCGAGCAGGATGGGGCGCGCGATCTGTTCGTCGAGCGCGATCTGACAGGCCCGCAGCACCTTGATGTTGTCACCGTCGGGGAAGACGATCCGCTTGGGCGCGCTCTTCGCCCGCTGCACGATCTGCCGCATGATCGTGTGCTGCGTGCCGCCGATGCGGCGCTGCAGCCGCTCGCGGTACTCGTCGAGATCCAGCGTCAGCCGCGCGGCGCCCGACTTCATCGCCGCCTCGGCCACCGCCGGCGCGCACCACCAGAGGACCCGCGTGTCGAACGGCTTGGGGATGAGATAGTCGGGACCGAACTTGAACGCGCTGACGTCGTAGGCCTCGGCGACGGAGTCGGGCACCGGCTCGTGCGCCAGCGCGGCCAGCGCGTGCGCGGCGGCGATCTTCATCGCCTCGTTGATCTCCTTGGCGCGCACGTCGAGCGCCCCCCGGAAGACGTAAGGGAAGCCGAGGACGTTGTTGACCTGGTTGGGAAAGTCGCTGCGTCCGGTGGCGACGATGGCGTCCGGCCGCGCCTCCTTCGCCTCGGCGTAGCCGATCTCGGGATCGGGGTTGGCCAGCGCGAAGACGAGCGGCCGCGGCGCCATCGTCTTCAACATCTCCGCCGTGCAGAGCCCCGCCTTCGACAGGCCCAGGAACAGGTCGGCGCCGCGCAGGGCATCGGCGCGCGTTCGGGCGCCGTCATCCTTGCGCGCGAACCGCGCCTTCCATTGGTTCAGCCCTTGCTCGCGCCCCGCGTAGATCACCCCAATCGAATCGACCATGGTGATGTTCTCCAGCGAGGCCCCGAGCGCGACGTAGAAGTTGGCGCAGGCGATCGCCGAGGCGCCGGCGCCCGAGATCACGATCTTGAGGTCCCCCAGCCTCTTGCCGGTGATCTCCGCGCCGTTGAGCAGCGCGGCTCCCGAGATGATGGCGGTGCCGTGCTGATCGTCGTGGAAGACCGGGATCGCCATCCGGGCGCGCAGCCCGGCCTCGATCTCGAAGCACTCCGGCGCCTTCAGGTCCTCGAGGTTGATGCCACCGAAGGTCGGCTCCAGCGCGGCGACGACGTCGATGAAGCGCGCCGAGTCGCGCGCGTCGACCTCCAGATCGTAGACGTCGATGTCGGCGAACTTCTTGAAGAGGCAAGCCTTGCCCTCCATGACCGGCTTGCCGGCCAGCGGCCCGATGTTGCCGAGGCCGAGAACGGCGGTGCCGTTGGTGACGACGGCGACCAGGTTGCCGCGCGCGGTGTACTCCCAGGCCATCTCGGGATTGGCGGCGATCTCCAGGCACGGCTCGGCGACGCCCGGCGAGTAGGCGAGCGACAGATCGCGCTGGGTGACCAGCGGCTTGGTCGGAACCACCTCCAACTTCCCCGGCCGCCCATTGCGGTGGTACTCGAGCGCGTCGTTTTTGCGAATCATCCTCGAGCAGAAGCCTAACAGTCTTCCGATCGGGCCGCGACGGTCAGACGTGAAGGTGGCGGCGCTTGGCGCGTCTCGCCTTGAGGACGTACTGGTGGGTCATGGTCGCCTGCGGCGGGATCACGAAGTCGCCCAGCGTGCGCAGCGGATTGGTGACGCGATCGTCGACGCGCACCTCGAAGTGCAGGTGCGGCGGCGAGACCTTGACGCCGGTCCGACCGACGTACCCGATGGTCTCCCCCGCCGTCACCTGCTGCCGGTCGGCCACGATGTACGACGACAGGTGCATGTAGCAGGAGACGATCCGCTTCGGCTCCGGTCTGTGCTCGATGCAGAGGTAGATGCCACCCACGCCCAGGTTCCGCGTGGCGTAGCGGGCGATTTTGTCGGGCGGGATCGGCCCTTTGCGCGCGTGACCCGGCACGTTCGCGCCGGCGAAGATCACTGTTCCGTCGGCGATGGAGCGCACCGGCTCCCCGATCGTCGCGGTGATGTCGAGGCCGCGGTGGCGGCGCGCGCCGCCGTCTCGTTCGTCGCCGGGACCGCTGGTCGCCACCCGCGGCGTCCCCTCCAGCGGCGAGACGACGGTGATCCCGATCGGCGCCTCCCGGGTCGCGTTGGGCGTCTCCAGGTAGCTGGCGACCATGCGGCGCCGTGCCGTCAGGATCAGAATCCTCGTGACCGCTCGACTTCACCTCGTCGCCCCAGATGAAGTGCGAGACGCCGCCGCGATGGGCAGCACCGCCGAAGGCCTCATCGAGCTCCTTGTGCTTGGCGTTCCACATGACGAGCAGCGCTGCGCCGACGGTCAGGTTGTTCTCCGGATCGAGCAGCCGGCGGGAGGTCAGATCGCCCCTGTCGACCGGCGGCTCCGGCGCGCCCGGCACGCGGTACATCGCCGGCTCGATTGCCAGGAGGCCGTAGAGACCGTCCTTGTGAAAGCCGGGATCGCACTTGCTGCCGAAGTAGCCGAGCGCAGCCAGCGTGAAGGGATCGGTTCCTGAGGCGGTCGCGGCGTTCAGGATCTGGGCCGCGAGCGCCGCCCTGGGCGAGTCGGGCGCCACCTTGCACAGGTGGGCATAGGCGGCCTGGAACCGCGCGGCGTCGATCGGCGCAGGCACCTCGGGCTCGGCGGGCCAGGTCGCCGGATCGCGCAGCTGATGGGCGGGCTTTGGTTCGACGGTCGGGACGCGCGCGGGCCACGGGCGGGCCATCGCCGGGCGCGTGCCGCCCAAGAGCAGGCCCCCGCCGAGAACGAGGGCGCAGGCCAAGGAGCGGCTATGGCGGGGGCAAAGCCTCAAGGAGGCAAATATAGGCCCGATCCCTGCGGCAAGGTGCAGTAAACGACCTGGGGGAAAACCCTTATTTTATTGCGGGCAGACGACCACGCAGCCGCAGTCGAACTCGCCAGCCACGATGACATTCGAGGTGGGCGAGTACGCCAGCGAGATGACGTCGTATGACGTGTCGTACTCCACGCCGACCTCCGACCCGTCGGTCAGGGTATAGGCGGTCAGGCTGCCGAAGAACGCTCCGCCCACGGCGACGTACCCGTAAACCGGACTGAACACGACGGCGCCGATGTAGCTGGAGAAAGTTTGGCCGGTGATGCTGATCTGCCCGTCGGGGAGCGCGTTCGAGCTGGTCGGGTAGTTCCACAGGGAGAGGATTCCGTCATCTCCACCAGCGGCGAACAGGGTCGCCTGGGGCGAGAACGCGGCGCCCTCGGCCGTCGAGCTGTCGCTGGTCACCGTCAGCGACTGCGGCGTCCCGAAGGAATTCGCAGCGGCCGACCAATTGTAAATCGAGGCGTCCCCGTTGCCGTCGGTCACGGCGACCGGAACCTTGCCCGACACGTTGACCGGCGAGACGGCCATCCCGAAGGGTGAAGTCAGGGCTTGGCTGGCGAGCGCCTGGATGTTTCCGACCGCGTGGGCGTAGAGCGTGCCCGTGACCCCCGCTCCGTTGCTGGGAGCCGTGGTCGTGAAGACGGTCGTGCCGTCCGCGGAGAACCCCACGGCGTACGCCTCGGCACCGGTCGCCGTCACCAGCGTGCGCGTGACCGTCCAAGAGGAGACGTTCACGATGTCGACCCCCCCGATGCGCCCGACCGCCAGGCTCGAGCCGTCCGGTGAGAACGCGACCGCACCGAGCCCGGTTCCCGGAAGAACCATCCCTTGGGCCGTCAGCGTCCCGTTGGTGTTGGTCCAGACCTTGATTCGTCCGTCGGTTCCGCCCGTCACCAGGATCGTCCCGTCCGGCGAGAACGCGACCCCATAAACGCTCACGTCAGTCGTGCTGCTGACAGTGCAGCTGGCGCACGTGCCGCTGCTGCCGTGATCAATCTCGGTGCAGGCCGAGAAGTCCGGCGCCCCTGTGCCACTGCCGCCGCCCGTCGAACCGCCGGTTGCACCGGTTCCGCCCGTCCCCACGGTTCCGCCCGTCCCCACGGTCCCGCCCGTCCCCCGCGTCCCGCCGGTTCCGCCGTTCGGACAGGTCATCGCATCGTCCATCGTGATCCGGACGTCGACGGTGTCACCGGCGGCCGCGATGTGGACCGTGGCGCTGCCCGCGTAGCCGTTGCCACACGCGGTGCCCACCGCCTCGGCCGTGACGGTCTGGGTTCCGGTCGTGCTCGAAGGGACGTAGAGGCCCACCGTGACCGGCGTGGTCGAAATGGCCGACGGCAGACGAAAGACCTCGCTGGTGTTCGCGCAGCTGACGACCAACGAGCGAAGGCTGGCCGTCGCATAGGTGCTGTCCGCCGCGCTGACCGTCACGAGGATGAGCGAGTCCTTCGATTGACAGCCGCCCAGCCACACGAACGCCGAGAGCGCCGTGGCGATCGCGACACCCGAGGCCCGGCGAGGAGACCAACGACGTGGGAGGTTCATGGGGAGCAAATCACCGCGTTCGAGGGGCAAGCGGGCTTGCTCGTGCCGCTGCCGAGGGCGACGGCCGTGACCACCCCGCCGACCACCACGACACCGACGAGCGTCCAGAACCACCACTTGGTGTAGACCGGCCCGGAAGAGGCCGGTTGCGGTTGCGTCGGCTGCGCCACCAGCGCGCCGCTCGGCTGCTGCTGCTCGGCTCCCGGCTGGTAGCCTGGGGCCCCCTGGGTGGCGGGGTAGGCGCCGGCGGGCTGGGCGGTGTAACCGGGCGGCGGCCCCTCGGGCTGCGCCGGTTGAATCGGCTGTACCGGCTGGGCAGGCGGCACAGGCGGCACGGGCGGTGGCGTCGCCTGCTGTTTGCTCGCCTGCTCGTCGCGCAGCGCCTCCATTTCCTTGATGTAGCCGTTAATCTCGGCCTTCTCGTCGGCGGAGATCTTCTTGCCGCCCTTGATGAGGTAGTCGTGGAAGGCGTCGATCGCCTTGTCGGGCTGTTTGAGCTTCTGCTGGCAGCGCCCGATGTTGCGCAGGTAGATCGGGTTCAACGTCTCGGCGTAGAGCTTGGCAAAGGTTTGCAGGGCCTCGTCGTACCGGCCGGCGGCGAACGACTCGCGGGCCTTCATCTCGGTGGCGTGGTCCGCGTGCGCGGCGCCCGCGAAGGCCAGCAACATCACGAGAACGGCACCCAGCACCGCTCCCCCCCGTTTCATCGAGCGATCCATCAGGGATAAACAGTAAAGCCAGCGCGCGGTCCGAGTCAAAGACCCGGGCCCAGGCGACGACACGGTGGTTCGCGGTTACCATGTGTGACAATGGGAGATCTCGGCGACGTCGATCTGCATCTCTTCGCCGAAGGGACCCACGCGCGGGTCTATGAGCACCTGGGCGCCCACCCGGCGACGCGCGGGGGCCGCCCCGGCGTCGCCTTCGCCGTCTGGGCGCCCAACGCCGCCCGCGTCGCCGTCATCGGTGACTTCGAAGGGTGGGGGAAGGCGCCGGTGCCGCTGGCGATGCGCGCCGGCTCGGGGATCTGGGAAGGGTTCATCCCCGATCTCGGCAAAGGGACGCACTACAAGTATCGAATCGACGCGAGGCAAGGGGGGTACCGGGTCGACAAGGCCGACCCCTACGCCATCCGCAGCGAGCTGCCGCCTGCGACGGCGTCGATCGTCTGGGACCTCGACTACGACTGGGGCGACGCCGGCTGGATGCGCGAGCGGCGGGCCAGGAACGCGCTCGACGCGCCCCAGGCGATCTACGAGGTGCACCTCGGGTCCTGGATGCGCGTCCCGGAGGAGGAGAACCGCTGGCTCAGCTACCGGGAGATCGCGCCCAAGCTGGCGGCGCACGTCCGGCGCTGCGGCTTCACCCACGTGGAGCTCATGCCGATCGCCGAGCACCCGTTCTACCCGTCGTGGGGGTATCAGGTGACCGGGTTTTTCGCGCCGACCGCGCGCTACGGCACGCCGCAGGACTTCATGTTCTTCGTCGATCTCCTCCACCGCGAGGGGATCGGCGTCATCCTCGACTGGACGCCGGCACACTTTCCCACCGACGAGCACGGCCTCATCTACTTCGACGGGACGCACCTCTACGAGCACGCCGACCCACGCGAGGGGATCCACGCCGAGTGGGGGAGCGCGATCTTCAACTACGGCCGCAACGAGGTGCGCAGCTTCCTCATCTCGAACGCCAACTTCTGGCTCGACCGCTACCACATCGACGGGCTGCGGGTCGACGCGGTCGCCTCGATGCTCTACCGGGATTACGGACGAAAGAATGGCGAGTGGGTCGCCAACCAGTACGGCGGCAACGAGAACCTCGAGGCGATCGATCTGCTGCGCACCTTCAACACCTCCGTCTACCGCGAGCACCCCGAAACGCAGACGATCGCCGAGGAGTCGACGTCGTGGCCGGGCGTCTCACGCCCGACCTACACCGGGGGGCTCGGGTTCGGGCTCAAGTGGGACATGGGCTGGATGCACGACGCGCTGGCCTATTTCGCGACCGATCCGATCGGGCGCCGCTATCACCACCACCAGCTCACCTTCCGCAGCATGTACTTCTGGAGCGAGAACTACGTCCTGCCGCTGTCGCACGACGAGGTGGTCCACGGCAAGCGCTCGCTCTTGCAGAAGATGCACGGCGATCTCTGGCAGCGGTTCGCCAACCTGCGCCTGCTCTACGCCTCGATGTGGGCGCAGCCGGGGAAGAAGCTGCTGTTTCAAGGCGGCGAGATCGGCCAGTACGACGAGTGGGCGCACGATCGCAGCGTCGACTGGCACCTGCTCGGCGACTCGGAGCTGCACGTTCAGCTCATGGCGCTGATCATGGAGCTCAATCGCCTCTACAAGAGCGTGCGCGCGCTGCACGTTCACGACGTCGGCCTGGCCGGCTTCGAGTGGGTCGACGCCAACGACGACGACAACAGCGTCTACACCTTCCTGCGCAAGGGCGAGAAGCCCGAGGAGGTCGTGCTGGTGGTCTTCAACTCGACGCCGGTCCCGCGCCACGACTACCGGGTCGGCGTCCCGATCGGCGGCGTCTGGCGCGAGATCCTGAACACCGACGCCGCCGCGTTCGGGGGCAGCGGGATGGGGAACCTCGGCACGGTCACCGCCGACGCCATCCCGTATCACGCCCGCCCGGCCTCACTGCGCCTCACGCTGCCGCCGCTCGCCGCGCTCTACCTGGCGCCCGAGCGCTAGGGAAGCGCTAGGGAGGTCAACCAAACCGGAGCTGCAGCGCGAGGCCGGCGCCGAAGGTGCGCGCCGCTTCGTTGCGGCTGATGTCGGGGAAGAGGATCCAGGTCCGCAGGTCGACGAGGTGGGTGAGCGCGGTGCCGAGCCCGAAGCCGAGCGGGTACCGATCGCCGCCGCCGTTGCTGTAGACCCGCAGGCCGAACAGCGGCCCCAGCCAGAGCGTCCGCGTCGCCTGGATCCAGAGGTGGAACGGCACGCTGACCACGGTCGACGTGTTGGGGCTGGTGAAGATGATCGGAACGTAGAGGCCGGTGTCGAGGCGCAGCGATCCGGCGCGGAGCGAGATCGGCAGTCCGAACATCATCCCGAACGACGATCCGTTTTCGATCGGTAGGTAAGCCCGCCACTCGAGCCCCAGCTCCGCGGTCGAGCCCCGCGCCACGGCCCAACGCAGGTGGAGCTCCGGGTTGGCGACGGTATCGAGGTCGGTGCCGTAGGTCTCCGTGTCGAACGGCCGGCCGTAGCTGTCGGCCTGCGTCACCTGCCCGGCATCGTCCAGCCGGAACCCGGTCCGCACGCCGAACTCCAGCTCGTGCGTGATGCCCACCGAGAGCGCCAGGTTCAAGCCGAAGCCGGTCACCGAGCCGTTGTCGGGGAGGTCGTCCGGTTGGTGCCCGAGGCCGAGACCGAGATCGACGGCCACCTCGCCACGCGGCAGGACGATGCTGCGGTAGACCCAGGGGGCGTCGGCGTGGGCGACCGAGGCCCAGGCCAGGACCACGACTGAGACCATGGAAACGGCGGCGACGGCTCCCTTCCAGCGCATGTGCGGGTTATACATCCACCGTGAGCGATCTCGTGCAGCTCCGACGGCCGCCAGTCCGAACCGCAGCGGCGGACGCGACCGACAGGACCGAACGGGCGACCGCCAAGCTGGCCGACGACAAGCTCGCCTACGACAAGCTCGCCTACGTGGAGACCTACGGTTGCCAGATGAACGTGGCCGACACCGAGATGGTCCTCGGCCTTCTGCAGCGTGGCGGGTACGGACGCACGGAGGACCCAACGCGCGCGGACCTGATCCTGATCAACACCTGCGCCGTGCGCGAAAAGGCCGAGGAGCGGGTCTTCGCGCGGACCAGCATGCTGGCCGCGGCGGCCCGCCCCGACGCCGTGCTCGGCGTGACCGGCTGCATGGCCGAGCACCTCAAGGATCGCCTTCGCGAGCGCGCGCCCGAGGTCGATCTGGTCGTCGGCCCGGACGGCTACCGGCGCCTCCTCGAGCACGTGGCGACCGCGCGCGACGGTCGCGCGGTGACCGACACGCGCCTCGACCGCGACGAGACCTACGAGGGATTGGATCCCGCCGTCACGGCCGAGGGCGAGCCAGACGGCGTCGTCGGACGCGTGACCATTCAGCGCGGCTGCGACAAGTTCTGCACCTTCTGCGTCGTCCCCTACACCCGCGGGCGCGAGCGCGGCGTCGCCCCGCGCGAGATTCTGCGCCAGACGCGCGCGCTGGTCGCCGCCGGCTGCAAGGAGGTTCAGCTGCTCGGCCAGACGGTCAACTCGTATCGCTACGAAGAGATCGGCTTCGCGGAGCTCCTGCGCGCCGTCGCCGCCGTGGAGGGGATCGCGCGGGTCCGCTTCACCTCGCCCTACCCGCTCGACTTCTCCGACGAGGTGATCGCCGTGATGGCCGAGACGCCCGAGATCTGCAAGCAG
Organism: uncultured Pseudomonadota bacterium; assembly: GCA_963819375.1. Lineage (GTDB taxonomy): Bacteria > Myxococcota_A > Polyangia > Fen-1088 > Fen-1088 > JADGRB01. The sequence goes on from CAWFVU010000009.1 coordinate 410,855, forward strand.
GTCCACCTGCCGCTGCAGAGCGCGTCCGACAGCGTCCTCGAGCGCATGCGGCGCGGGTACGACTACGCCACCTTCCGGACGCTCTACGCCAGGCTGCGGGCGGCGATGCCCACCGTCGCCATCACCACCGACCTCCTGGTCGGCTTCTGCGACGAGACCGACGAGGAGCACGCCGCCACGCTGCGCGCGCAGGAAGAGCTGCGCTTCGACGGCGCCTTCACCTTCGCCTACTCCGAGCGCGAAGGGACCACCGCCGCGCGCAAGATGCCCGACACCGTATCGGCGGAGGTGAAGAGCCGCCGCCTGTCGGAGGTGATCGCGCTTCAACAGCGCATCACGGGCGAGATCATGACGGCGCAGATCGGCCGCCGCGAGCGGATCCTGATCGAGAACCCCTCGCGGCACGGCGGCCAACAGCGGCGCGGCGGCCGACAGGTCATGGGTCGCACCGACGGTTTCCGGCCAGTGATCGTCCCGGCCGCCGGGCTCGTCCCGGGCGAGCTCGTCGAGGTGACGATCACCGGCGCCACCCACAAGACGCTGCTCGGCGAGCGCGAGTCTGTCGATGCCCGGGCCGGCGACTGACCTGGCGCAAAATCCGTTCGCGCTGCTGTCGCTGATCGCGGCGCCGGCCGTGCTGACGAACGCGGCCTCGGTGCTCGCGCTCAGCACCAGCAACAGGTTCCTGCGCGCCAGCGAGCGGATGCGCGCGCTCTCGGTGCGAACCGAGGACCGGACCCTGTCGCACGAGGTGCGGGCGTTGCTCCTGCGCCAGGCCGATCGGACCGAGCGCCAGGCTGTGCTGCTGCTCAAGGGATTGCGAGCCGCCTACGTGGCGCTCGGCTCGTTCGCCAGCGCCAGCCTGATCTCGATCCTGGGGGCGGCGATGGCGGGGAGCGCGCTGCACTTCGGATTTCACGCGCTGAGCGCGCTGGCGCTGGGCGTCGGCTTCGTCGGCGCAGGGGGGCTCGTCACCGCTTGCTTGAAACTGCTGCAAGCGACCCACCTCTCGATGGTCAACATGTCGGAAGAGGCCGCGCTCATCCGGGCGCGTGAGCAGACCAGCTCGCCCCCCGTCTGACCGCGCCGCCTGAGCGAAATGCTCGGCCGGAAGGCGCGTTCCTCGTCTCTTCTGGTGACAGAGGGGAGCCGCACAATTATGCTGACCGACCTCGTGCAGGACCCTCTTCCCCACCCGACGACGCCGGAGAGATCCGAGAACGTCGATGCCGACGCCGAAGCGCAGGCCGACGCAGACGCGCCGTCGATCGTGCGCGAGGAGAAGCAGCTCCTCACGGTGGTCCTGCGCAAGCTGGACGCCGGCGCCCCCCGCAAGAGCCGCATCCAGGTCGACGACGCCAGTGCCCTCATCGAGCTGCGCGACGCCCTGGCCGAGGCGAAGCCGGAGGACCAGGGCTCGATCCTGGAGCAGATGCACCGGATCGAGGCGCTGTCGCGTCAGCGCGGCAAGGGGGACACGCCGCCGGTCGATCGCAAGTCCCCCTACTTCGGCCACCTGCGCCTCGAGGAGAACGGCAAGCGACGTGACGTCCTGGTCGGCGCGCGCAGCTTCGTCGAGCCGGGCGGCGGGGTGCAGATCGTCGACTGGCGCAACGCTCCCGTGTCGCGCCTCTTCTACCGCTACGAAGAGGGGGACGCCTACGAGGAGCGCCTCGGCGATCGGTTGGTGGAAGGCGAGGTGCTGGCGCGCCGCACGGTCGCCATCGTCGACGCCGATCTGCGCCGGGTCGCCTCGCCGCAGGGGACCTTCTCGCGGGATCTGCGCACGGGCGCCTGGCGAGAGGTCGCCGCCCGGCAGGCGCGGCTGCAGATCGCCCGGGACGGCTCGGCCGCCGCGCTGGTCCCCGCGCTCCCCGCGCCTTCCGCCGGGGCGCCCTCCCCCTCCGGCGGGCTCCCCGCAGCCGCGTCGTCCACCCGCGGCAAGCTCGGCCTCGACGAGAGCGGCGCCCGCCGCCCCGACCGGCACCTCCCGGCGATCGCGGCGCTCATCGACCCGCGCCAGTTCGAGCTGATCACGCAGCCCGCCTCCGGCCTCATCGCCGTCCAGGGCTCGGCCGGCAGCGGCAAGACCACGATTGGCCTGCACCGGATCGCCTACCTTGCGTTCGCCGATCCACGCCGCTTTCGCCCCGAGAAGATGCTGGTGATCGTCTACCAGCGGGCGCTGGCCGCCTACGTCTCGCGGGTGCTCCCCTCGCTGGAGGTCCCCGGCGTTCCGGTGATGACCTTCGGCAACTGGGCCGAGACGGCCCGCCGGGCCGCCTTCCCGTTGCTCGACTTCGACCTCACCGACGAGACGCCGCCGACCGTCATGCGCGCCAAGGCGCACGGTGCGTTCTTGCGCATCATCGACGATCGCCAGGCGGCGCTGGTCGCCTGGTGCCGCGTGCGCCTGCTCGAGGATCTGGCCGGCAAGGCGGAGGCCCCCGCCGTGCTGGCGTTCTGGGACGGCACCACCGGCCCTGTCGACGGGCGCGTCACGGCGCTCGCGCAGTGGGTGCGCGACACGACCCTCGACCCCGCCACCCGCAACGCCGTCGAGAATGCCGGTCGCGCGCTGCGCACGCGCACGCGCGACGCCACCGGCGAGTGGGCGGCGATGCTGACCGACCGCGCCGCGCTCGGCGAAGGGTTCGCGCGTCACGCGCCGGGGGTGTTCTCGTCCGGCCAGCTCGACGACATTCACCGCTGGTGCGTCGAGCGCGAGCGGCTGCGCGGCGCCGGCCGCGGCTCCTCCGTGGCCTCCAGCGACGGCGGCGAGGACGAACGGTACGCGCTCGACGCCGAGGACGAAGCCCTCCTCCTGCGCATCTTCCAGCGCCAGCGCGGCCGGATCCCGGATCGCGCCGGCAGCAAGACCACGCTCTCCTACGAGCACTTGATGGTCGACGAGGTGCAGGACTTCTCGCCGCTCGAGCTGGCGGTTCTTCTCGACGCCACCAGCGCGCAGCGCTCGGTGACGCTGGCGGGCGACACGGCGCAGGCGATCGCGCCCGAGCACGGCTTCTCCGACTGGGCCGCGCTGCTCGACTTCCTGGAGATCGCGCACGAGCGCGTCGAGCCCTTGCGGGTCAGCTACCGGTCGACGCGCGAGATCGTCGACGCCGCCGAGCACGTCCTCGGTCCGCTCCTGGGCGACATCCGACCGGTGGCGCCGCGGGCCGGCGCGCCCGTCGAGTCGTTCCCGTTCAGCTCGGCCGGGGAGAGCGCCGAGTTCCTCTCACACGCGCTCAAGGAGCTGGTCCGCGCCGAGCCCGAGGCTTCCGTGGCGCTGCTGGCGCGCCACCCGGAGCAGGCGCGGCTCTACTACGAAGCGCTCGTCAATTCAGAGGTCCCCAACCTGCGCCTGGTCAGCGACCAGGACTTCTCCTTCACCGCCGGCATCGACGTCACCGACGTCCGCCAGTCGAAGGGGCTGGAGTTCGACATCGTCATCCTGCTCGAGGTCACCGAGACCTCGTACCCCGCCAGCGATGACGCGCGCCGCCTGCTGCACGTCGCGATGACCCGCGCCGCCCACCAGCTCTGGGTCAGCTACACCGGCGCCCCTTCGCCGCTGCTCCCGGACGGCCTGAGATAAGTCGCGCTCGGACCCTCGGAGGGTCCCGACGGCTACGTTACGGTTTGGAAGAACCGGTTCAGGGCCCAGACGTCTTTGGCGCGCAGCCCCTGGAAGCGGATCCCGATGCCCGAGGCGTCGCTGGTCCCCTTCTTCACGACCCAGCGGACGTCCCCGGCGACCTCCACCGGCTCGGGCTGGGTCGGCAGGCTAAATCTCAGCTGCACGGTCGTGCCGATCGGCAACGACGTCAGTGAATCCAAGTACAGCCCCCCGAGCGAAATGTTACGGGTCTGGGAGGTCTGCTTCTTCCCCTCGTACATGACCTCGACCTCGAGCTGACGTTCGTAGCGGGGATCGATTCGCCTGAAATGCTCTGCCAAGATCGTCCTTCTTCCGCGGTGGGTGAGGCCGTATGGTACGACAACATCGCACCTCGGATCCAGCCCCACGTAACTAGCTGAATTCTTACTGGAAAGACGGGAGAGCGGGGCACTGGGAGGCGTCGGCGAAGTCCTCGGCCGTCGACCAGGGTTTGTCGTTGTAGGTCATCGCGAAGGTCGCGTTCCAGCACTCGGTCTGGGTCAGCCCCGCCCCGTCGCCCGACACGACCGCCAGGGTCGCCTTCCCGGCGCCCGTCGCCAGCCACTGGGCGTTGAGGGCCAGGGTCTCGACGGCCACACCGGGGATGACGTTGCCGACCAGGGTGAACGCGATCTCGCCCGAGCCGTCGACCAGGATCTCGTACGTGAACGTCACCGAGGTGACCCCGGTGGTCGGGTCCGGCGTGCGCTCGATCAGCAAGGTCACGCTGACCGGCGAGCCGGGCGTCTGGAAGTTCTGATAGGTGATCGTCAGGGTCTTGAGCGGCATGGTGTTCGTGTCGAGCGGGAACGCGGCGGTCGCCAGGGCCCCGAAGTCAGCCTGCACGGTGCCGTTCCCCTGCTTGACGCCGCCCGCCAGGTCGAAGGTCCCGGTCAGAAACGTCACCAAGGCCGAGCCGGCAGCCGTGTTTTGAACGTCCAGCTCGTACTTGAACGACGTCGTGTCCACGCGGGTCACGACGAGCTCCCACTGCCAGCCGGGGTGCTGCGAATCGGCGAACGGACCCCAGGTGCGGCTGTCGGAGCTGCGGCTGGTCGGCTCGTACGAGCGAATGGTGTCGACCAGGCCCAGCACGTCGTCGAGCATCGCGTTGACGTTGCTGATCCCGTTGTGGGTGTCCTCGGCCAGCTCGGCCTGCGTCACGGTCGTCGCGGCCGCCGGCAGCACCACCGCCAGCTGCGAGCTGGAGGGGACCGCGCTCATGTACAAGAGGTCCTCGTTCGAGTAGTTGCCGCACGAGGCAAACACCGCCGTCATCCCGGTCATCCCGGCCACTAAAACGAGACGCCTAAAAGTCATACGCCACCATGGTTGCGAGCTCCCAGTAGCCGAGCGAGCGGTTGCCGTCGACGTTGTACAAGAGATAGTGCAGGCGGGCGCGCGCGACCACGCTGGTCGAGCGCGAGAAGTGATAGGCCGCGCCGGCCACCAGACCGGGCGAGAGCGCGGAGTAGAACTGCGCCGGGAAGGTATCCTCTTGAAACGTCCGGTTCATGAGGAGCAGCGCCAGCCGCCCGCCGACGAAGGGCGTCAGGTACCGGTGCGGCCACTCGACGGTCAGCGATGAGGCGATCGACGCCTCGCTGAAGTGAAAAGGGGTCTCCACGACGGGGGCCACGCCGTTGGCGCTGCCGCCCGCCAGGTCGAACCCCAGCACCCAGTCCCGGCGCAGGAAGTCACGCAGCGCGAAGTCGATCTCGACGAGCGCGGTGGGGGGGAAGAGACCCGCGCCGTCGGGCGCCGCGAACACCGACTGGAAGCCCACCCCCGCGCCGACCGACCAGCGGGCGCCGAGGTCGACACGGCCGCCTCCCTTGACCGGATCGGCGGAGAACGGCGCGTCGCGCAGGCGCCCCTCCTCCAGGGTGACCAGCTCGCCGCGCGGCACGTCAATCTCGCCGACGCGGAGGCGATCGGCGAGGCGCCGCTTCACCCGGTAACGCCCGGGCGACAGCGCCACGCGGCGATCGACGCCGTCCCCCTTGTTGATCTCGGCGGCCACGAACCCCTGGCGGTCCACGAGGAAATAGACCCCGCTCGGGGCCTGGCGGGGAAAGTAGACTCCCTCGTGCCGCGCGGCGACGTCGGTCAGCACCAGATCGCCGTTGCCCGCCAGGTCGTAGCTGAAGGTCGGGTGCTGCGCGCCGGCGGCGCTCTCCGCGGTGTCGGCGACCGTCCGGTCGTAGGCGTAGGCGTAGGCCTCGAACAACGTCACCTGCCCGTCGCCCGATTTGTCGGCGCCGCCCAGCAGGCCGCTCGCCAGGTGGTGCGAAAAGTAGCTGCCGCCGATGGCGTCCGATTCCTGCGAGTCTTCGTCCGAGGCGCTGGAGGTGAGGATGACCAACCCCTTGGCGTCGCGCGGGCTCTCCGATTCGATGGCGAACGCGGGCGCCTTGCGCGCCCCCTTGCTGCGGGTGATCGAGCCCGAGCGGCAGGAATCGAGGATGACGATCCGGACGTCGACCGGCGCCGCGGCGACCAGCCCCTTGAGCGCGTCGATGGGCAACCGGGATTCGCCGAGCCGGAGCGCGCCGTCCTTGGCGTGTCCCGAGTAGTAGAAGAAGAGCGCGGTGTGCTCGCCGTGGCGCGCGGCCTCGGCGGCCTGCCTTTCCACCTTGCCGAGCGCGCTCAGCACGTCGCTGGCGCCGCCGTCGACGATGAGGTTCGCGTCCTCGGCCCGCACGCCGCCGAGGCGGGTGAGGATGTCGTAGACCTTGCTGGCGTCGGCGCTGGCGTAGAGCAGCGGGCGCGTGTCGGCGCCCCCCGAATCGTTCCCGGCGATGACGGCGAACCGGTGCAAGACGTCGCCGCGCGCACCGCCCGAGACGAGGAGCGCGACAATCGCGACGGCGACCGCGAGCGCGGCAGGGCGGCCAGCTGCTTTTGCCGGCGAACGCATCACGGCTTGGCGAACGTCCGCGTGAACTGTTCCCCCGGCAGGTCGAGCCGTGGCAGGCGGCCGAGATCGCCGCCGGCCCGATCGTAGGCGGCGCGCGCCGCCTGGCGAGCGGCCGCCATGTCGACCGGCTGATCCGAAAGCAGCACGATGATCCGCTCGAGGCCGGTCCCGGTCAGCTCCAGGCTGTCGGGGAGAAAGTGCGTGGCGCTGGCGACGCCGGCCGGGACCGTCAGGCTCGCCCCCTGCTCGGGATAGAGCGGCGTCACCTCGCCGTGCTCGTCGATCGACAGCGAAAGCAGATAGCGGTGGCCGCCGGTCTGGTAACCGATGCGCAGCCGGTCGCCCGCCGACAGCGGCTCGGCGGCGCCCACGCGCGCCGTTCGCTGCCCGGCCGCGCCGGCGACGCGCACGATCATCCCGGCGCCGCCCTTGATGCCGTCGTAGCCGGAAGGATGAACCCGCGGCCAAGGACCATGGAAAGGACCGCGGAAGGTCGCGACCACCGCGACCGCCGCGGCCATCGCCAGCGTCGGGACGACCATCCAGCTGCGCAGCGGCGCGCGGCGCCGCGGCAGAGCGGGGGTGCCGCGCGCGGCGCGCTCGACGCCGGCGGCGAACCGATCGAACGAGATCGCGGCCTCGAACCGCCGCTGCTCGTCGTCGAGCGCGCGGAGGCGCGCCTTGCACTCGGCGCAGGTACTTGCGTGGGCTTCGATGACGGGCCCCTCGGCGCCCAGCGTCTCGCCGGCGCGGACCCGCCGCAGCTCCAGCTCGCCGATGTGTCCTTCCATGTTCATGTCGTCCCTCCCTCCGGAGGCAGCTCGCGCCCGGCCAGCGCCGCCACCGCCGCGAGTCGCTTGCGCACCGTCGGCACCGAGCGTCCGAGCGCAGCAGCGACCTCGTCCAGCGTCATCTCGTCGACAAAGTAGTGGATCGCCGCCTGCTGCGTCTCGGGGTCGAGCTCGGCCAGGAGCTTGCGGGCGGCGTCGCGATCCTCGAACAGCTGTGGGCCGCCGTGCCCTTCGCCGCGCGCCCGCGTCTCGCGCGCGAACCGCTGGTGCCAGGGGGCGCGCTCGGCGCGCAGCACGTTGAGGCAATGGTGAGTCGCGATGCGGGTCAGCCAGGTGAGCGGCGACGCCTCGCTGCGGAACTCGCTCCAGTGGGTGAGCGCCTTGGCGAACACGTCCTGCATGGCGTCCTCCGCCTTGGTGGCGTCCCGCAGAATGTACTGACAACGGCCGAACACGGTCCCTCCGTACTTGGTGTAGAGCTCTCGCAGCGCCGCCCGGGAATCGGCCGGCTTTCCGCCACTCACTATCTCCAACACCGGTTGACTCATGCGAATGCCCAAGGTCGCTCGCGCGACCCCGGGCCCTCGAAGTTGCTCGTTACGGCGACAGCGAGACCAGCGCCGCGCTCGGGAACGCGCAGCTCGCCTCGGACCCCCAGTCCACGTTCGGATCGTACGACGCCGCGCTGTAGACGGAGTGGAAATTCGAGTCCCAGCACTCGCCCGAGGTCTCGACCGACGTGCCGACGTCGCCGCCCGTGACCTGGACGTCGGTGCGGCCTGCCCCCGTCTCCATCCAGCGGCTGTGCAGCGAAAGCGTCTCGTTGGCGGCGGTGGTGGTGACGAAGTTCTCCGTCGCGCCGTACTGCAGGTCGCCGCCCGAACCGAACGTCGCCGCGTAAGCGTAGACCGCGTCGAAGATCTGCCCGTGCGTGCTGCAGCTCGCCGGGTCGCAGTTGTCGAGAATGTTGGTGAAGGTGACGTTGTTGGTGACGGTCGCCGTCGGGCTCATCCGCGAGTAGGTGAACGCCATCTGACCGACGTTGGTGTCGTGCTGCGGGAGGGTGTCGGCCGCGTCCCAGTCGATGACGAAGTTGCCGCTGCCGAACCCTTCCATGGGACTTCCCTGGGCGTCGACGGCGCGCGTGTGCACGCCCGAGAGAATCGTGACGAACGTGCTGTCGTCGGCCGTCTTCCCCTTGCCGTCGAGCTTCCAGGCGAAGACGTGCGGCGCCTGCCTGATGACGGTCAGGCGATAGGTGTTCGCGCTCAGCGGATCGGTGGAGGGGCCCCAGACGGCGGTGTCTCCTTCGACGCTCGTCGCCGGGTAGTTGGTGACCGCCTTGACGAGGCCGAGAACGGCGCCGGTGGCCGTGTTGACGACGTAAGCGAGCGTCGCTGTCAGGACGTAGTCGTTCGCGGTTTCACCCGCCAGCGCGCCCTGCCTGACCGTGACGGCTCCGCTCGACAGGGCGCCGGTCGTCGCGGTCGTGGAGCTGGCGGCCGGGACCACCAGCGCGACTGTGTCCTTGGTCGGCGTGCTCCCCTCGAACTCGCTGCCGTCGATCTTGCCGCAACCGACGAGCGCGAACGCCGCGCCCAGGCCCATCGTCGTCACCAAAGCCGATCGTTTCATCGTGTCTTCTCCCTTTCGTCAGTCCCGCGTGTCTGCTCAAACCGACACGGCAGGGCCAAAAAGGAGAAAGGGCCTCCCCGAAGTCTGGGCGCGTCAGGGATTTTCGGATGCGGGCGGAGCGGCGGGCGGCGCCTCCGCGGCCTTCGGCGCGGGGGGCGGGGCCGGCGCCGGCAGCAAGGACGGATCGGGCGCCATCTTGAGCCCGGCGAGGTCGCGCCCCACGAAGTCCTTGGAGCGCTCGCCGCCGTGGCGGCGGGCGACGGTCTCGTGGCCCGCCTCATGCGCCGCGGCCGGCTCGGCGTGGTGCGTGGGAGCCGCCCCCTCCGCGGTCTCGGCGCCGCGCGGGCCCACCGCCGCGTCGCGCGACGCAGCGGCCTGCGTGCCCGTCGCCACGCCCGGAGCCTGTTGGGCCCCGGCGCGATCCGTGGCGGCCGCCGGACTATTCGAACTTGCCGAGTTTGCCGAACTGGCCGAATTCGTCGACCCTCCGAACGCCCCGGCACCGAACCAGGTCCGGGCATATTTGCCGCCGAACCAGGCGCCCGCCACCAGCAGCGCGCCGATGAAGAGGATGGACAATCCCCCGCCCCGCCGGGCGCGGCGTCGCCCCGGCCGTCCCCCTTCCTCTTCGGGGATCGGCAGCGCGAGCTCCGACCGACCCGAGAGGTTCGACATCGACTCCGCGTCCTCGGGAACCGGCAGATCCGGCCGGGTCGGACGCGAGCGCGTGGCACGCGGCCGCGAAACACTGCCGCCCCCCTTGTTGACCACCGCCAACGAGGTCGCCTCCTCACCGTCGATGACCTCTTCGTCGGTGTCGAGCAGGACGACGTCCTCCTCTTCCAGCTCGCCGGTCCCGGTCTTGGTCCGCGCCGCGGTCGCGCGGGTGGCCGTCGCGCTCGATTGGCTGATCGGCGGGACGCCGTCGCGCGCCGCCAGCTCGCTCAGCCAGCGCTTGAGCTCGGTCTGGCCAACCGGACGAAACGCCGTCCGCAGCACCCGTTCGACGTCGCCCAGCATCTCGTCCGCGCTCTGGTAGCGGTCGCCGGGCTCTTTTTGCATCGCGCGCGCCACCACCGCGGCGACCTCGGGCGGCAGATCGGGCGCGGTCTCCTCGGGCGGCCGGAAGTCCCCTTTTTGAACCCGCAGCAGCGTCTCGAGGTCGCTCGGCCCCTCGAAGGGCCGCGCACGCGTGACCATGAGGTAGAGCACCGTCCCCACCGAAAACAGAATCGGAGCGCTGATCGATCGGCTTGCCCATCGCCTGCTCCGGCGACATGAAGGCGACCTTTCCTTTGACGACGCCGGTGCCGGTGTGCTCGCGCTTGTTCATCGCCTTGGCGATGCCGAAGTCCGTCAGCTTCACCTCGCCCTGCTCGGACAGCAGGATGTTGTGTGGGCTGACGTCGCGGTGAACGATCCCGAGCGGCGTCTGCCCCTCGGTCTTCGAGTGCGCGTAGGCGAGCGCGCGGCAGACCTCGGCCGTGACGTAGAGCGCGAGCTCGCGCGGCAGCCGCACGCCGGCGGTCGCCGCCCGGTGAAGGACGCGCCCCAGATCCCAGCCGTCGACCAGCTCCAGCGCCAGGAAGTAACGGCCGGCGCTGACGCCGAGATCCAGCACCTGCGCGATGTTGCTGTGCGACAGGCTCATCGAGATGTGCGCCTCGTCGATGAACATGTTGCGGAACTGCGGATCGGCGTAGATGGCGCTGTGGATCCGCTTCAGGATGACCGGCTTGGCGAACCCCTCGCGGCCGAGCTGGGTGGCGAGGAAGATCTCCGCCATCCCGCCGTCGGCGACACGTTTGATGATCTTATACCGACCGTGCTGCGCCATTCCGAACGCACCAACTTACCATCCCTCGCGCCCTCTGTCCGCCGCGCTTCGCCCGAAGCCTGGCCGCGGGAACGCGGTCTCTTGCCTGGCGGTCAGTGTCCCGAAACGTCGCTCCGGAGATCTTCGATCGATTTGCCGCGCGCATCCGGGTGATCACTGAGGTAGAGGTCGAGCAGCTTGGCGAGCTGCTTCGACTGTGCGGCGGTCATCTTGTGGCCTTCGCCCGACGAGGCCTTCGACGAGGCCTTCGCGGCCGCGCTCTCTTCCCGCTTCGACTTCGGGCTCTCCTCGTCGCCGGCCGGCGTCCTGTGCCCAGAGGCGGCCGCCTTCCTGGTCTCGGCGTCGATCTCCTTTTGCAGCTCCTTGTCCCGTTGCTCCTCGCACCCCTTCGGCTCGCAGTCGCCGGGACAGCCACACTTCGCCTTCTTGTCGCAGAAACAGGTGGCGCCGTCCTTGTAACAACCGCAGTTGTTGCGCGGCGGCGCGGCGCCGACGGCGCCCGCCAGCGAGATGACCAACACCGACCCGAGCACGAACCCGAAGAGTTTCATGCCGCGCCTCCTCATACATCATGAGAGCGCGATGCGACCGGCGGGTCAAGAAGGGTCGTCGACTTCGACTTCGTGGTTTTCCACGAACGCCTTTGGTACGTTCGAAATGGGTCTGGTGGATGGATCAGGTGGCAACTTCTTCGGGCGCCACATCCGGGGCGACGATCGCGCTCATGTACCACGCCCTGTGGACCGTGGCCGACGACACAGCGGGGGCCGATCCCCACTACGCCGTCGCACTGCCGCGCTTCGTCGAGCAGCTCGCGCTCTGCCAGCGGATCGGGGGCGGCGCCGTCAGCGCGCGCGATTGGCTGAGCGGCCGGGCGGGGGTGATCCTGACCTTCGACGACGGCCATGTGAGCAACCACCGGCTGGGGTTTCCGGCCTTGCGGGCGGCGGGCGCCGGCGCCGATTTCTTCGTGAATCCCGCGCAGGTCGGGACGAGCGGGTTCGCCACCTGGCCCGAGCTGCGCCAGATGGCCGACGGGGGAATGTCGATCCAGTCGCACGGTCTCGATCACCGGAACTACCTGACCACGCTCTCGCCGTCGCGCTTGCGCGAGGAGCTTCGCCGCGCGCGCCTGGAGATTGAGGAGAGGATCGGGCAGCCCGTCACGCTGCTGGCCCCGCCGGGCGGCCGCGCACCGCAGCACCTGGAGCGGGTCGCCCGCGAGGTCGGCTACACGCACGTCTTCGGGTCGAACCCCGGAACGATCGGCCGCGATGGGCGCCACAGCCACGGCCGGTTCGCCGTGACCGCCGGCCTCGAGCAGCGCGCCTTCGAATCGCTGCTGCGCGGGGGGAGCGCCCGGCTTCGCGCGCAGCTGCGCTATACGGTGCTGGCGCTGGCGAAGCGGGCGCTCGGCGACGACATGTACGAGCGCACGCGCGCCCGTTTCACCGGGACGTCGGTCGAACACTGACCTTGCGCCCCCCGCGGCTCCTCTACGTCGTCTCGCTGTTCCCCTGCTGGTCGGAGACGTTCATCGTGCGTGAGATCGCGGCGTTGATCGCCGCCGGCGCCGACGTCCGCGTCCTTTCACTGAAGGCTCCGTCCGAAAAGTTGGTGCACCCGGAGGCCGAGCGGCTCCTGGCGCGCGTGCGACATCCGCTGTCGCCCGGGGCGGCCGCGCTGCGACGCGCCGCCGCCCTCGTCGCGCATCCGCGCGCGCTTTCATCGCTCGCGCTCGCGCTCGTCCGCGCGCTCGCCGGGAACCCGATCGAGCTGGCGAAGTCGCTGGAGGCCGTGGCCCGCGCCCTGGAGCAGCTCGGCTGGGTGAGGGAGTTCGATCCCGATGTCATCCACGCCCACTGGGCCAGTTACCCGTCGACGGCGGCGCTGGTCCTGGGGCGTCTCGTCGGCAAGCCGTTCGGCTTCACCTGTCACGCCCACGACATCTTCGTGCACGATCACCTCCTGCGAGAGAAGATCGAATCGGCGGCGGTGCCCGTCACCATCTCCCGCTACAACGTCGAATGGTTGGCCGAACGGGTGACCGCGCAGGCGCGCGAGCGGATGACCGTCATTCATTGTGGCGTCGACCTGCCGAGCGTCCCCTTTCACGATGACGGGCGGCAGGAGGATCTCATCCTCACCGTCGGCCGCCTGGATCCCATCAAGGGATTCGACGTCCTCCTCGACGCGCTGGCGGAGCTCAAACGGCAGCGGCGCCGCTTCCGCTGTCAGATCGTCGGCGAGGGGCCGCTGCGCGGCGAGCTGCAGGCCCGCATCGATCGTCTGAGGCTCTCCGACCTGGTGGCGCTCGTCGGCGCGCGCTCCCAGCCGGAGGTGGGGGCGGCGCTCCGCGCGGCGACGGTCTTCACGCTCCCCAGCCTCATCGCGGCGAGCGGCGATCGGGACGGCATCCCGGTGTCGTTGATGGAGGCGATGGCGGCCGGCGCTCCCGTGGTGAGCACGCGCGTCTCCGGAATCCCGGAGTTGATCGAAGATGAACACGAAGGGCTGCTCGTCGCTCCGCGAGATCCGCGGGCGCTGGCCGGGGCGCTCGCGCGGTTGCTCGACGACGCCGCGCTTCGTCGACGGCTGGCGGTGGCGGCGCGCGCCAAGATCGAACGGGAGTTCGACGCCGCGCGCGAAGCGAACAAGCTGTTAGAGTTGTTCGCTCATGCTCGCGCCCGCGCCTGATTCGACCGCCGGTCCGAGCGCGAGCGGGGTCGTGCCGGGGCAGCGGATTCGACCGCTGCGCCTACTCATGGTGCTGGAGAGCGACTTCACGCCGCGGGGGGGCGGCGGCGCCGAGTCGCAGGTCCGGACGCTGGCGCTTCATCTCCTGCGGATCGGGCAGCAGGTGACGGTCGTGACGCCGCTCCTCGCCCGCGGTCCGCAGGTCACCGCCGAGCGCTGTGATCGCATCCCGGTCGGCCGCATCCGTTACCCGCGCCTGCCGACCGTCGGCGCGGCGGTGATGTGTCTCCGCTTCGGGGCGTTTCTCTTCGGCCACGGCCGGCGCTATGACGCCTGGCACGTTCACATCGGGCATCACCTGGGCGCCGTCACCTGCCTCGTCGGCGCGCTCGTCGACAAACCGGTGGTGGTGAAGATCTCGGGCTCCTGGGAGCTCGAGCAAGGGGTGATGGCTCCCCGCGGCCGGAAGCTGCTCGATCGGCTGGCGCTCCGCTGGTTGAAACGCGCCAGTGCCGTGCAGGCGATCAGCACGCGCATGGCGGCCGAGCTGACGCGGCAAGGCTTCCCCGCCGAGCGAATCTTGGTGCTGCCGAACGCCGTCGACACCTCGCGCTTTCCGCTCCGGTCACTCCCGCGCGCTCCAGGCGCGCCGTTCACGGCGGTCTTCGTGGGCCGGCTGGTTCCCGAGAAGGATCTGGCGACGCTGCTCGAGGCCTGGGCGCGGGCGTTCCCGCCGGGCGAGACCATCGACGTCCGGCTGCGCCTGGTGGGCGGCGGACCGCTGGAAGGGCGGCTGCGGGCGCAGGCCGACCGGCTGGGCCTCGCGCCTCAGGTCGAATTCCTGGGTCACCGCGATCGGGTCGAGGAGGTCCTGGCCGACGCCGACGTCGGCGTGCTGCCTTCTCGCATCGAGGGGCTCTCGAACACGCTGCTCGAGTTCATGGCCAGTGGACTCCCGGCTCTGGCCAGCCGGGTGAGCGGCAGCGAAGACTTCGTGGCCCCCGGACGCAACGGGTGGCTGTTCGAGGTCGGAGACGTATCGGCGCTGGCCGCGGCCCTGCGTGAGGCGAAGACGCTCCCGCCCGAAAGGCTGGCCGCGATGGGCCGCCAGGCCCGCGCCGACGTGGAGGCGACCGCATCGCTCGATGTCGTGGCAGGGAGGCTGCAGGCGCTCTACGCCGGCGCGGTCCCGCGCGATCTGGCGTCCGGTGTGGCGCCCGATCGCGCGCGCAGTCTTCCGAGGAGCAGCTAGCTCATGTGCGGGATCGTCGGCATCGTCGCCAGTCCGGGGGGCGCGCTTCCGGACGAGACGATCGCGCGCGCGATGACCGATGCCATCACCCACCGCGGCCCCGACGACGACGGGATCTACCGCGACGACCAGGCGATGCTCGGCATGCGCCGTCTGTCGATCATCGATCTCGCCGGCGGCCACCAGCCGGTGCACAACGAGGACGGCTCCGTGCAGGCGGTCTGCAACGGCGAGATCTACAACTTACCGCGAGCTGCGCCGCGAGCTCGAGGCGCAGGGACACCGCTTCTACACCCGCTGCGACATCGAGGTGATCGTCCACGCCTACGAGGAGTGGGGCGACGACGCCTTCACGCATCTCGACGGCATGTTCGGGATCGCGCTTTGGGACAGGCGCTCCCGCGCCCTTGTCCTGGCCCGCGACCGCTTCGGCGAAAAGCCCCTCTTCTACAGCCTCCAGGCGGCAGAGACAGGTGCGCGGCTGCTCTTCGCCAGCGAGCTCAAGTCACTGCTCGTCGTCCCTGGATTCAAGCGCGAAATCGACCCCGCGGCGGTTCGCTCCTACGTCTGCTTCGGGTACGTCCCCATGCCGGGCAGCATCTTCCGGGACGTCCACAAGCTGCCGCCTGGGCACTCGCTCCGCTTCGTCGAGGGGCGGCTCGAGCTCCGCCGCTACTACCACCTCGAGCTCGAGCCCAAGCACGACTTCGACGAACGCGAGGCCGAGGAACAGCTGGCCGGCCTGCTCGACGAGGCGGTGAAGAGCCGCCTCTGCTCGGACGTTCCGTTCGGCGCGTTCCTGAGCGGGGGGCTCGACTCGAGCGTGGTGGTCGCGCTCATGGCGCGTCACCTGCAGACGCCGGTGCGGACGTTCTCGCTCGGTTTCCGCGAGTCTCACTTCAACGAGCTCTCCGACGCACGTCGCGTGGCGAGTCACCTCGAGACCGAGCATCACGAGCTGATCGTCAAACCCAACGCGGTCGAGCTCCTGGAGCAGCTGGTCTGGTATCTCGACGAGCCGTTCGCCGACTCGTCCGCGGTGCCGACCTATCTGGTGGCCAAGCTCGCGCGCCAGCAGGTCAAGATGGTGCTCACCGGCGACGGCGGCGACGAGGCGTTCGCCGGCTACGGTCGCTACCTGCGTTTCTTGGCGCTGGAGCGCGCGGGTCCTCTGCGGCCGGCGGCGGCCGCCGCGGCGAAGTTCGCGGGGCGATGGGTTCCCGGGTCCCGTGGCTATCGTCTGCAGCGCATCGCGGAGCGGCTCCGGCTGGAGTTCCCGGAGAGCTACCTTTCAGGCGTGGCGCTGACCCGCGCCGACGTCGCCGATCGCATCTTGGGCGACGCCGTCCGCGCCGAGGGCGCGGGGCACTACGGCGGCCTCACCGCAGTGGCGACGGCGTTCTCGTCTCTTCACCCTCTCGATCGCTGCGTCTCGATCGACTTCGCCAGCTATCTGCCGGACGACATCCTGGTCAAACTGGACCGCATGACGATGGCGAACTCGCTCGAAGGGCGCGCGCCGTTCCTGAGTCATCGCCTGGTGGAGTTCGCGGTCCGACTCCCCCATGCGCTGCGCGTCCGCGAGCGGGCGAGGCAAGCATCTGCTCCGCCGCGCGGCGGCCCGCTGGCTCCCGCCCGAGGTGCTGAACAAGCCCAAACAGGGCTTCGCGATTCCGCTCGGACAATGGTTTCGCGGGCCGCTGGCCGCCCTGGCGGGGGACCTCTTCGCCAGTCGGGCGTTTCGCGATCGCGGTCTGCTCCAGCCAGAGGCGGCGCGCCGCTATCTCGACGGTCACCTGCGCGGCGACGCCGATCATGGCGAGCTCTTGTGGTCGATGGTCTCGCTCGAGCTCTGGGCGCGCCGCTATCTCGACGCCGGCGCGGGTCCGGCATAACATCCGTCGCGAGGAACCGATGGGGATCGACGGAAAATCGCTGTCCGAGAAGGTCACGCGTTTGGTGTTGGAGTACGCGCAGGCGCGTCCCGCCGAGGCGTCAGCGGGCGCGCCGCTCGATGGAAAGCTCACCTTGCGCGGAGATCTCGCCATCGATTCGCTGGCCCTCGTCTCGCTGACGATTCGACTGGGGGAAGAGCTCGAGGTCGACGTCGTCGAAAGTGGTGTCGATTTCAGTCAGATGGAGACGGTGGGGGACCTCCTGGCCGTCGCCGAGAAACTCAATCGTCATTGACCGTTTGCCCTCCTTCGTCCCGCGCCCGGCTGTTAGCCATAATCACTGGTAATTATTGCTGAATACCTGACGGCGGGACGCGGCGCCCCGCGCTGCCCCGAAAAATGCCCGATTGACCGGATCGGCCGAAGAATGGTAAGTATGTGTGCTGGCAGGTGGGCAGTTTAGAGGGCAGCTCATTTCGAAGGGGACCAGAAAATCATGGACGCGAACAAGGACACGGCGACCGAGGGCAGCGAGAAGATCAACCGGAACTCCGATGTGGCGCCCGTCGCAGGAAACGCCGCCGACGAGGGTGAGTTCAAGATCGAGATCCGGAAGCTGGAAGTCCCGGTCCGCCCGCGCGGCGTCCTGGCTGAATAGGCTCGCCTCAGCGCCGCCTCGGCGCAAAGGCGCGGCAGAAAATCGAATGAGGGCTGGATGACCGCGACGAACCTCGCGAAGGCGCCGCTTCACTTTGGGACTCCCGAGCGGCCGATGTTCGGGTTCTACCACCCTCCCACTGGCTCGCGTGTGCGCGGGACGGGCGTGTTGCTCTGCAATCCGCTGGGCGATGACCTGATCCGCGCGCACCGGCCGTTTCGGCACCTGGCCGAAGATCTCTCTGCCGCCGGATTCCCGGTTCTTCGGTTCGACTTCGACGGGACGGGGGATTCGGCGGGGGACGAGCGGGACCCGAACCGCGTGGCCACCTGGCGCGCCGACGTGGGCCGGGCCGCGGCGGAGCTGCGCGCGCGCAGCGGTGTCGAGCGGCTGGCGCTCGTCGGTCTCAGGCTCGGGGGAACGTTTGCTGCGTTGGGCGCGGCGGATCTGGGCGGCGTCGACGCGCTCGTTCTGTGGGGCGCCTACGACAACGGCGGTGCGTTCGTTTCCGAAGCGACGAAAGCTCACAAGATGCACGTGATGCTGCAGCCGACGAGCTTCTCCGGTGGGCCGCCGGCCAGCGATGGGCAGGAGGCGCTCGGATTCCTGCTCGCGACGCAGACGATCGCCGATCTCGGAGCAGTCGATCTCCTGTCGCTCTCCCGCTCGCCCGCCAAACGAACACTGGTCCTCGACACCGCGAACGTCGAGACCGACAGCCCGCTGGTGGCGAAGCTGCGCGAGCTGGGCGGAACGGTGACCCACCGGCACATCCCGGGCAACAAGTTCTTGATCATCTCGCCGCACCAGTCGGAGGTTCCCACGGCGGCCCTCTCGGCGATCACGGGTTGGCTCTGCGAGGAGTGCCCGTTCGCAGACAGCGCCACGGCGGGAGCGAACACGCCTTCGACACCAGACGCTTCCCGCACCCTGAACAGCCTGCGCGAGCGTCCCGTGTTCTTCGGCGGGCCGCGAAGACTGTTCGGGATCCTCACGGTGCCGCCGCCGAGCACCGCCCGATCCGAGCTTGCCGAGCTTGCCGAGCTTGCCGGGCTTGCCGAGCTTTCCGAGCTTCCCCCCATCATCTTGCTCAACGCCGGCACCGTTCACCGCGTCGGCTCGCACCGGCTCTATGTGGCGATGGCGCGCAGGTGGGCGGCGCTCGGGTTCCATGTGCTCCGCGTCGATCTCTCGGGGATCGGCGACAGCCCCGTTCCCGAGGGTAACCCCGAGAACCTCACCTACCCGCGCGACGGCCTCGAAGACGCGCGCGCGGCGATGGACTTCCTCAAAGACACCACCACGAGCGGAAAGTTCATCGTCGCCGGGCTCTGCTCGGGCGGCGACATCGCCTTCCAGCTGGGGTTCAAGGAGCCGCGGGTGGCGAGCGCCATCATGATGAACCCGCGCACGTTCCTGGTGAACGATCTCAGCATGGTCGACTCGTACGAACGGGCGCGCTGGTCGCAGCAGGCGGTGGCCCGCGAGCGACTCTTGGAAGGACCTCCTCAGCGGGGATGTGAACCTCAAGCGCGCCTTCAAGCTGGCGGCACCGAAGGTGAAGGATCTCGTGGTGAAGCGCGCGAAGAGGGCCGTCACGAGCCTCATGGGCGCCGTACTCCCCAACGCCCCGGCCACCGAACAGCGTCGGGAGACCGACGTTCCCTACTGCCTCCGGTCGATGGCGGAACGGGGCGTAGACACCTACCTCTTCGTCACCGATCACGACCCCGGCGTCGACTACGTCGACGCGAATTACGGCCCCGCCATGAACGCGCTCGCGTCGGTCCCCAACTTCCGCCGCACCAACGTCGTGGGGACCGACCACACGTTCACGGCGCGCTGGGCACAGGAGCAGGTCAGCGCGATGATCACCGAGCACCTCACGCAGCGCTTTTTGGCGGCCCGGGCCGCCTGATGGCGTTCAAAGCGCAAGCGGCGCTCGTCAAGGCGGGTCCGCTCGAGCCGTTCGAATACGAGCCGAAGGAGCTGGGTCCGAGCGATGTCGAGATCGAGATCTCACACTGCGGCCTCTGCCACAGCGACATCCACCTGATCGACGATGGCTGGGGGCGCAGCAAGTACCCCCTCGTCCCCGGCCACGAGATCGCCGGGACGATCGCGGCGGCAGGCTCGGCGGTCAGTCACCTCACCGTCGGCCAGCGGGTCGGCGTCGGATGGCAGCGAAGCGCCTGCCTCGAGTGCGATCTCTGCCTCGGCGGCGAGGAAAACCTCTGTCGGAAGCAGCAGGCGACCTGCATGGGCCATCACGGCGGAGTCGCCAACCGGATCCGCCTCGACGGTCGGTTCGCCTTTGCGCTGCCAGAGTCGATGGACAGCGCCGTGGCCGCGCCGCTCCTCTGCGGCGGGGTCACGGTCTTCGCGCCCATGCGGCGCTTCGGGATCGACGCCGCCAGCAGCGTGGCGGTGATCGGGATCGGCGGCCTCGGGCACATGGCGCTGCTGATGCTGCGCGCGCTCGGCGCCGAGACGACCGCGTTTTCGACCTCGCCCGCCAAGAAGGAGGAAGCGCTGGCGATGGGGGCGCACCACTTCGCCTGCTCGACCGATCCGAGCGACATCCGCAAGCACTTCGGGAGGTTCGATCTGGTGTTGTCGACGGTTCATGCCCGGCTCGACTGGACGACCTATCTGCAAACCTTGCGGGCCAACGGCACGCTCTGCCTGCTGGGGATGCCGCCGGGAGTCATTCAATTTCCACCTGCGCTGTTGGTGACCGGCCAGCGGTCGATCACGGGCAGCGACATCGGTGGCCGCAAGGTCATCCGGGAGATGCTCGCCTTCGCGGCGCGCCACGGCGTGGCCCCCCAGGTCCAGCGGATGCCGATGGCCGAAGCCAACGCCGCCCTGACGCGGCTGCGGCAGAACCAGGTGCGGTACCGCGTCGTTCTCGAGAATTAGCGCGGGCCCTGCAAGGGTCCCGCGCGATCGGGCACCCGAATCCGCCCGGTGGTGGACCGGGCGCGACTCGCGTAGATTCTCGCTTCCGGGAGCAAGGAAATGAACGTTCAACTCTTCGACAGCACGTTGCGCGACGGCACGCAGAGCGAGGGTCTCTCCCTCTCGGTGGAGGACAAGCTCAAGATCTCCCGCCTGCTGGACGGCTTCGGCATCCACTACATCGAAGGGGGCTACCCCGGGTCGAATCCGAAGGACGTCGAGTTCTTCCAGCGCGCCAAGTCGGTCACGTTCCGCCACGCCAAGCTGACCGCGTTCGGGATGACCCGCAAGCCGGGCGGCCGCGCCGACAGCGACCCGATCCTGGCGGCGATGGTGGCCGCCGAGACGCCGGCGGTCGCCGTGGTCGGCAAGACCTGGACGTTGCACGTCACCAAGATCGTCGGCACCACGCTGGAAGAGAACCTGGCGATGGTCGCGGACAGCGTCGCCTTCCTCAAGCAGAAGGGGCGCGAGGTGGTGTTCGACTGCGAGCACTTCTTCGACGGCTTCCGCGCCGATCCGGACTACGCGCTGGCGGTGGTCAAGGCCGCCTCGGCCGCCGGCGCCGACTGGATCGCGATGTGCGACACCAACGGCGGCAGCCTGCCCGGGACCATCACCGAGGTGGTCTCCGCGGTCAAAAGGGCAGTCCCCACGCCGCTCGGAATTCACACGCACAACGACTGCGACGTGGCGGTCGCCAACGCCTTCGCCGGGATCGAGGCCGGCTGCACCCAGGTGCAGGGGACGATGAACGGCTGGGGCGAGCGGTGCGGGAACGCCAACCTGATCTCGGTCATCGCCGGGCTGCAGCTGAAGATGGGCCGCCGCTGCGTGCCGGAGGAGAACCTGGCGCGCCTCACCGAGCTTTCGCGCGCGGTCAGCGAGATCGCCAACATTCGCCCGCGCGCGCACGCCCCCTACGTCGGTCACTCGGCGTTCGCGCACAAAGGGGGGATGCACGTCGCCGCGGTGGAGAAGATCCCCGCCAGCTACGAGCACATCGTCCCCGAGCGGGTGGGCAACCGGCGCCACATCGTCGTCTCCGAGCTCTCGGGGCGCGGCAACGTCCGCATGCGCGCCGGGGAGCTGGGGATCGACGTGCAGGGGAACGAAAAGCGCGTCCTCGAGCACATCAAGGAGCTGGAGAGCCAGGGATACCAGTTCGAGGCGGCCGAGGGTTCGTTCGAGCTGCTCGGACGACGCAGCCAGCCAAGCTACGTCGCCCCCTTCGACGTCCTCGACCTGGTCGTCATCTCGGAGCGCCGCCGGGGCAACTCGATGTTCGCCGAGGCGACCGTGAAGCTGAAGATCGGCGCCGAGATCGTCCACGAGGTCGCCGAGGGGGCGGGTCCGGTGCACGCGCTCGACGGCGCGTTTCACAAGGCGCTCAACCCCCACTTTCCGTCGCTGCGCGACGTCCGCCTGGCCGACTACAAGGTCCGAATCCTCGATCCTGACGCGGCGACCGGCGCCAAGACCCGCGTCCTCATCGAGGCGGCCCGCGGCGAGGAGCGCTGGAGCACCATCGGCGTGTCGCAGAACATCATCGAGGCCAGCGCCACAGCCTTGGCGGACGCCCTGGAGCTGCCGTTGGCCCGCCTGGTCTCCGCCCGGACTCCGGAGAGCGCCGTCGGCTGAAAGGGCGGTTCCGCGGAAGAAACGGTCAGCCGCGCGTTCGTTAATTGGTTAGAATTTGAGAACCACCAGGGGGAGCTCACATGGACGCCAACAAGACCCAGACCACCGACACCAAAGACACCATCATCCCGACCGACGGCGCGCCTGCGCCCGCCGCCGGAGATGACGCCGCCGAGTTCAAGATCGAGATCCGGAAGCTGGAAGTTCCGGTCCGTCCGCGCGGCGTCCTGGCAGAATAGCTGCCTCGGGCTGGGCCCCTTCGAGGGGCCCGAGCTGACCGCGTGAGGGCAAGTCGGCTCGCCGGCTTCGCCGGCTCGAGCTCTACGCGGGGGCGCGGGACCCTTCGAGGGTCCCGAACTAGATCTTGCGCTCGATGCGAAGCACACCGCGAGAGCTCCGAAACGGGGCGAAGGCGGCGTGGAGTTTGCGCCGCTGGATCTTGCCGGTGTGTGTGCGCGGAATGGGCGTCGCGCCGTAGAGAATGACCTTCGGGCGCGCATCGAGCGGCATCTCGCCCACCACCTTGGTGAGGCGGGCGCGCAACTCGTCACCGAGCTCGTCATTTTCGATGTAGAGGCCAATCTCCTCGCCATGCAGGTCGTGCGGGAAGCCCAGCGCGACCAGCCGTCCCTCGATCTCGGGCAGGTCGGTCACGATCCGCCGCTCGATCGCCAGCGGGCTGAACTTGTCGCCATCACGGATGATCGTCTCTTTGATCCGTCCGGTGATGAAGAACGCCGGCCCGCCCGCGGAGGCCTCGGGCCCACCGGCCTGCTGAAAGAACCCCTCGTCGCCCGTCCGCAGCCAGCCGTCTGCGCCGAGCGTCGCTGCCGTCGCGCCTTCGTCGCGGAAGTAAGACAGCATCGTGCTGTGTCCGCGGACGCACAGCTCGCCGCGCTGATCGGCGGGCAGCGTGGCCCCGTCGGCGTCGACGACCTTCACCTCGGTGCCCGGCAGCGGGCTCCCGATGCAGGTCAGCTCTCCGCCGTAAAGCAGCCGCCGGCGTTCTTCCTCGGCCAGATCGGCCGGAAGGCAACAAGCGAAGTTCGTGTATTCGGACAGCCCCCAACCCTGCAGCAGGCGGAGCTTGGTCTTTTCTTCGAAGGCGCGCGCCAGGCTCGCGGTCAGCGGCGCTGAAGAGACGAGGACCGCCCGGAGGGTCGGGATCTTCTCGGCGCGGACGCCGAGCTGCAAGAGCGGCTGCAGCAGCGTCGGGACCACACTGGTCAAGGTGACCGACTCGACGCGCAGGACCTCACCCCACACAAACGGATCGAACCGCTCCATGAAGACGAGGTGTCCGCCGGTCGTCAGCGTCGTCATGAGGCCGAACCCCAGCGCGTGGGCATGGTAGAGCGGCAGCACCGCCAGCTGCGTCTCGTCTTCGAATCGAAAGTTGAGCGCCATGCTCCAGGCGTTGGCGAGCAGGCTCCCTTGTCCCAAGGCGACCCCTTTGGGGTTGCCGGTGGTTCCGGACGTGTAAAGGACGATCGCCATCTGCTTCGCCAGCGACTTCGCATCCGCGGGCGCCGCGGACGCAGGGGCCGCCGGGCGGGCATCGCCGTCGGGGGATGCCGACTCGTCCTCGAAGGCGCAGACGACGTCGGGGCGTGTGGTGAGCCGGTCGAGCAGCTCGCGCGCGCCGAAGACGAGACGCGCCCCCGAGTGCGCAAGGATGTAGTCCCAGTCCGCAGGCGGGGTGGTTGGATTGAGCGGGACGACGGCGGCGCCGAGCCGCATGGCTGCCAGAAAGAGCGCCGGGACCTCGAGTCGGTTGGGCGAGAGGACGGCGACGCGATCTCCCCGCTGCACGCCGAGCTCGTCCCTCAGCCGGCGGGCGAATCGATCGACAGCGCCGAGCAGCTCGCCGTACGTCCACTGGCCGGCGCGCGTCTTGCCTTTGTAAAAGGTGAGCGCCGGCCGCTCCGGAGGGAGGCGCGCGAGACCGTCCAGCAGCGCGGGGATGTCCTCGAAGCGCGTCGTCATCGTCTGATCATCATTGTCTGATCATCGGGCGGGCCCGAACGCATAGGCGTAGGAGGCCTGAATCCGCTCCGACAGAACGCTCAGATCTTCCATCGAGTTTCTCCAGTCGATGTCGGGTGCCGCCTCTTCCAGCGTCGTGACGCCGAAGTAGAGCGGCTGGAAGCCCATCTTGACGTAGGCCTTGGCGTAGTCGGCAGCGACGGCCATCTCGTCGTCGAAGACGGCCGCCCGGTGGCCGAGGCCCGGATAGTTGGACTTGGCGAACGACCCGACCTTGCCGGCGTCGTTCCAGTGCAGCGCCACGCAGTGGCCGCACTCCTCGCCCGAGACGGGATCGATGCGATGGATAGCCAGGAGGCGTCGTTTGACGTCGCCGAAGAGAAGCTCGAGCAGCCCGTACGCGAGGATCGCGGAGTCGATGCAGGTGATCTTGGGCGCGTGCAGGGACGACCGGACCGACTGCACGCGGTAAGCGGTTCGCCAGTCCTCCAGGTAACCAATACCGTCGAGGACGCGCCGGATGTCCTCAGGAGACTCGAACGGCCCGCCGCCGCCGAGCTCCCGAATACGACGGAACTCGGCCTCTCCGTACGTGAGCGGCCCTGAGGACAATCCCGCGGCCTACTCGGAGAGCAGATTGCTCGGAGCGCGCGGCATGGTCGGGAATCGAGCGTAGAAGGTGTCGATTCCGTCCATGAAGAGATAGAGGTGCTCGGCCATCGAGCGCACGATGTTGAGCGCGTCGTCCACCTCGGCCCGCGACAGCGGCGGGATGCTCTGGCACATCTCCAGGAAGACGTTCTCGTGCCCCAGCTTCTGATCGGCGTTGGTGTGCGCGATGAACGAGTCGATCACCTTGTCGGTGTACGGGTAGTGCTTGCGCATCGCCGCGTAGAAGTCGTCGATCGAGCTCGAGTCCTTCTCGTCGCCGGTGTTCTCCGTCATCTGCAGGAGCTCGTTCCCGGCGTAGTAGCCGAACGAGTTGCGCCCGGCCGACTCGCTGAGGAAGTTCACCAGCGCGCGCGTGCTCGGCAGCGGCTGCGCCCGCAGCACGGTGTCGTCCGGGAAGAGGCTGCGCAGCCCCTTGCGGTAGATGTCGCCGTGGTTGTACTCCTCGATGAAGTGCCGCGCGAGGTGCGGCATCATCTCGGGCGTCGCGTTGGCGGCCGCGATGGCCATGTGCTCGAACGCCCCCTCGATGTAGTGGTACTTCTCGAAGGCGAACCCCAGCACCTGCGCGCGCGAGGCCTTGCCGGTCACGATCTTCTCCCACAACGGGTGGTCGTAGATCGGCTGCAGCCAGTGGTTCACGTACTTGCGGTGGAGCTCGTAGAACTGCTCGCCGGTGATCCGCTCGCCGTCGTCGTCCTTGAACGCCAGCACGCCGGTCTGCCCGAGCTGCTGCGAGAGCGCCTGGACCCGCTTGGGCGACTCGGCGATCCGCTCGGCGATGGTCCCCACGCCGTTCGAACCGTCGAGGTAGGGCAACATCTTGTCGAGCAGCTTGGCGGCGGCCCCTTCGAGCATCACCTCTTGGCCCATGTACTCGATGGCCAGCTTGTCGGCGTCACGCCGCACGACCTTGGCCGTGCGCTTCAAAACAGGGAGTTGCGTCTGCATGGTGTTCCTCTAGTCGAGCAACTTGTTGAACTTGGGCCGCGGCATCGGGTTCGATTCGACGCCGTAGTACTTCTCGATGCTGTCGGTCCAGAGCCAGATGTGCTCGATCAGCTGGTGGCCGTACTCGAGGACACGCCCGGCACGCGCCGCCGGGATCTCCTTGACGGTGCTGAGGATGTCGAGGAACAGATCGGAGTGCTGGTACTGCACGTCCAGATCGAGGTGCGCGTAGATCGGCGCGATTGATTCCTGCGGCAGCTTGTAGAGCTCCGCGCACTTCTCGTAGTACGGGTTGTAGGCGCCGCGGTTGACGGTCGTCCCCTCGAGGACGGCCGAGCAGATCGAGTAGGCCAGGATGTCTTCCCGCGCGGCCTGGCGCATGAAGTTCGACAGCGCCAGCGACATCGGAAGCGGCACCGAGTTGATCACGCTCTCGTCGCTGAAGCCGAGCGCCTTCAGCGCCTTGAGGAAGTAGTGGTAGTGGTTCCACTCCTCCGCGTAGTGCTTGGCGCGCATGTTCTTGATCGACTTCTCCTTGGTGTGAGCACAGGAGAGCGGCATGTGGCGGTTGGCGTTCCGCGTGTAGTGATAGAGCTCGATGAGCCACCCGGAATACATGCGGCGCGAGCCGTTCCCGCTGGTCATCCGCTCCCAGAACGGATGCGAGAACGCCTCGTCGAGCCAGCTCGGCAAGATCTTGTTGAAGAGGGTGTGGAGCTCGACACCGCTCAACGTCGCCGGAACGGCGTCCTGGCGATAGAGGAGGCCAGCGCCCTCGAGCGCGGTCGTCAGGCGGCGAAGACGCGCTTCGTCCATCCCGAGATCGGCCGCGATCTCTTTCTCCGACTGGACGCTCGGAACGCGTTCCGCTAGCTTTTCGTAAAGAGCAAACTCACGGCTGCCGAGCTGGACCTCGCGGTCGCTTAGCCTGACGGATACGCTCTCCCCCTTCGGAGCCGTCTCATAGACCCTCCGAACCCCAAATTCTTGACCCATGGTTGCCATAATTGAACGTTACAGCATCGGCAGAA
This sequence comes from uncultured Pseudomonadota bacterium, assembly GCA_963819375.1. Classification (GTDB taxonomy): domain Bacteria; phylum Myxococcota_A; class Polyangia; order Fen-1088; family Fen-1088; genus JADGRB01. The sequence goes on from CAWFVU010000009.1 coordinate 437,443, forward strand.
TTCCGGTCAACCTGTGGGGACCCGGAATTCATCAAACAATCTTGAGGCGAACCCTTAAATCCCTCTTCACCTCGGGCCACTCCCCATCGAGGATGCTGTAGTAGACGGTGTCCCGAATCCTCCCGCTGGCCGTGATCATGTGACTGCGCAGAACTCCCTCTTCCCGGGCGCCGATCCGGCTGATCGCGGCCCGGGACCGCTCGTTCAGGGCGTCGGTCTTGAGCTCCACGCGGATGCAACCGAGAGTCTCGAACGCGTGCCGCAAAAGCAGGTACTTGGCCTCGGTATTGGCGGCGGTGCGCTGCCAGGACCGCCCCAGCCAGGTCGAGCCGATCTCGACCCGGCGGTGCGCCGGCTCGATCTCCCTATAGCGCGTACTGCCAATCACCTGGCCGGTCGCTTGGTCGATGATGGCGAAGGGGAGGGCCCGGCCCGCCTTCTGCTCGGCGAGGGCGACCGCGATGTAGGCCGCCATCTCGGCGGCCGTGCGCACCGGTTTTGGGGTCCAGCGCCACAGCTCGTCGTCCAGCCCCACCGCGCAGAGCGCCGCGTGGTGAGCTTCGCCAAGCGGCTCCAGGCGAATCCGCGCCCCCTCGAGCGTCGTCGCCGTCACCCAGATCTCCTTCATGCGAGCCACTCCGTTTTAACAGCCGGCTGCAGGTCGTGCCATTCATGAGATCCACCATCACCTCCCTCGGCCATTCCGGGCTGGACATCCGTCTCGGGTCGGCCCGGATCGTCTGCGATCCCTGGCTCTCCACGCGCGGCGCCTACCTCGCCAGCTGGCACCAATTTCCCCGCAACGATCACCTCGTGCCGAGCGATCTGCACGACGCCCCGAACCTCTTCGTCAGCAGCCCGCGCCCGGATCATTTCGACGCCGAGACGTTGCGCGGGTTCCCCAAGACCCTGCGCGTCATCCTCCCCAAGCTGGCGTCGAACGCGCTGGCCGCCGAGGTGCGCGCGCTCGGGTTCAGTGACGTGCTCGAGCTCGGCGATGGCGAGCCGGTCGACCTTGGCGACGGCGCTCGGCTGTTTCTGCTGGCCTCGCGGTCCAAGCACCTGCTCGGCGCCACGCTGGTGGTCGAAGCCAACGGCGAGGTGATCGTCGACCAGAACGACTGCCTGCTCGACGACGCGGCGCTGGACCGGATCGCGGCGTTGAAACCGGCCGTCCATTTCCTGCAGTTCTCGGGCGCCTCTTACGCCCCGGCGGTCTACGACTTCTCGCCGGAGCGAATGCAGACGGAGGTCGAGCGAGAGGTGGCGGTCATCGCGCGGCGATTCTTCGACGCGGCCACGCGCGCCGGCGCGCGCCACATCGTCCCCTCCGGAGGCCCCCCCTGCTTCCTCGACGAGCGTGGGTTCGAGCTGAACTTCGGGGGCAGCATCTTCTTCGACGCCGACGAGCTCGTGGCCCGGGCCGCGCGCGAGGCGCCGCAGCTCTGCGACCGGCTGCACCCGCTCTATCCGGGGGACGTCGCGGCGTGCGACGGCCAGGACGGGGGCGACTGGAGCTTCGCCGGCCGCAGACCGTATGACGACAAGCGCAGCTATCTCGAAGCCCACCGCGACCTCCGGAGCCCTCTGCGCGAGAGCTACCTGAGCGAGCGGCGGGCCGAGGCCGAGCCGGTCGACACCAAGGACTTCCGTTCCTACCTGCGCGATTTCTTCCAGTTCGAGGACATGACCGCGGAGCTGGGAACCATCATTCAGTTTCGCCTCACCGACGGACCGTCGGTCTGGATCGACTTTCGAAAGAAACCCTACCGCTACCTGACCGAGTGCGAGGAGCCGGCGGCCTATGTCCTCTCCCTGCAGAGCGCCTGGGTGAGCCTGGTGTTGCAGGGGAAGCTGACCTGGCACGACCTTCTGATGAGCCGCGAGGTGACCATCGCGCGCGATCCCGAGCGCGAGCTCCCCAAGCTGATGCAGCACTTCGACTATCGTCACGACGAGGCGCTGTTCGATCTGGTTCGCCTCCTCGATCCCGCCCTCATCACCGTGCAGGACGAGCAGATGGAGTACGTCTGCCAGCGCTTCTGTCCACACCGCGGGCGCGACCTCGAGTACGCCGTCATCGAGCGCGGGGTGCTCACCTGCACCGCCCACGGCTGGCGCTTCGATCTCCGAAAAGGGGGGCGCTGCCTCTGGGGCGGCGAGACGCCGCTGCTGGTGAAAGAGATTCGCCCGCTCAAGCGGTAGCGGTGCGGCGGTCCCTCCCGTCTGCAATGGAGTTGGTCGACGGCTGCAAGAGGCGGTAGATTCGCTGCGTTCCCAGACGAGAGCGCCAGGTGATCCGCCCAGACAGAAGGTTCGAGTGACGTCGGCCAGACCGTCCCGTCTGAAGGCGGCCCTGAAGGTGATCCGGCTGCACCAGTGGTCCAAGAACGCGCTGGTCGTGGTGCCGTTGCTCCTCGCGCCGCACGGCCTGTCAACGGTGCAGGTCCTACACGCGGCGCTGGCGGCGCTGGCGCTCAGTCTGTGCGCCTCCGCCGGTTACGTTTTCAACGACCTGATGGACGTGGCGGCCGATCGCGCCCACCCCACCAAGAACCGGCGGCCGTTCGCTTCCGGCGCGCTCCCGACCAGCTATGGTCCGCCGCTCATCCTCGGCCTTCTGGCCATCAGCGTGGCCATCTCGCTCTACGCGCTGCCAAAGTCGTTCTTCGCGATGCTGGTGCTCTACTTCGCGATCACGCTGAGCTACTCGTTCTATCTGAAGAGCTTGCTGCTGGTGGACGTCATCGTCCTCGCCTGGCTCTACACCCAGCGCGTGCTGGCGGGGGGGTTCGCGACCGGCGTCTCCATCAGCGCCTGGCTGCTGGCCTTCTCGATGTTCATCTTCCTCAGCCTGGCTTTTGCGAAGCGGCATATCGAGCTGCGCCACGCCCTCGATGAGACCGGGAAGTTGCGCAGCCGCGGCTACTACGCCCAAGATCTGACCATGGTCGTCTCGATGGGAACGACTGCCGGGTACCTGGCCGTGCTGGTGTTCTGCCTCTACATCGAGAGCAGCGCCGGGAACGTCATCTATTCACAGCCAAGGATCCTATGGCTGATCAGTCCGGTGTTGCTCTACTGGATCAGCCGCGTCTGGTTCCTGACCCACCGTGGGGAGATGCACGACGACCCCGTCAAGTTCGCGCTCACCGATCGCCGGAGTTGGCTGTGCGCGCTGGCCGTCGGCGGCGTCGCGGTCGCCGCACGCTTCTGGCCGTCGTAACTTTGGGACCCTCAAAGGGTCCCAAGCCCCCCGCGATGGGCTCGCGCGAGCAAAGCTCGCGCTCCCCCGACGCGATCCAGTTCGGGACCCCGCGCGGTTCCGCGGCCCCCGCGATGGGCGATCAAGTGCGGTTTTGGCGGCTCAGGAGGTCGCGGCGCTGCGGAACTTTCGCAACCCGGCGCGCCCCTTCATCACCAGCGTGCGGGCGTCCGGGTCGACGAGGGCGATCAGCAGGACATAGACAGGGGGACCGACCAGCGCGCGGACGGCGACCGTCAGCAGGTGGCGGTCCGGGCAGAGGTGGGCGAGCGACGCGTACATCGCGCTCGCGGCCAGCGCCGCGCGCGCCATCGTCATCCAGGGGAGCTTCACCGGCAGGAAGCGGCGTGCGGCGAGCGCCAGCGCGCAGGAGGAGATCGCGTAACTCACCAACGTGGCGATGGCCGCGCCCATGATCCCGATGCGCGGCACGAGAACGAGGTTGAGGACCAGGTTGAGAAGGGCCGCACTGAACACCACGGCCCCGATGTGCTTCGTCTTTCGGTGAATGAACAGCCCGGCGGCCAGCATCGAGTTGGCCCCTTCGAGGACCATCCCGGCGATGACCCAGGGGAGGATGACCGCGGCGCTGGCATATTTCTGGGACGCCAACGAGGGGAGCAGCTGCGGGCCCACCGAGGCCAGGCCGGCGATCACCGGGGCCCCGAAGAGGAGGTAGGTCCGCAGCGAGCGCCCGACGAACGCAGCTGTCTCCTCGGATCCTTTTTGATCCCACATCTGAATGTAAAGCGGCATGACCGCCTGCCCGACCGAGGCCACGAAGGTCGATTGCACGTAAGTGCAGAGGTTGTAGGCGGCCGAATAGAGGCCAAGCGCCGTGGCTCCGATCGCGCCGTGAATGACGTAGCGGTCACCGACGGCCAGGATGATCCCCGACATCTCGTACCCGATCATCATCGGGATGCCGAACCCCAGCAGCTCGCGATAAAGAGGGCGGGAGAAATCTCGCCGGTCGAGGCGAATGCCCCCCTCGCGGCGGAAGAACACCGTCGCGAGGACGAAGATGGCCAGCGCCTCCGTGGCGACCGTCGCCCAATAGAACGCCATCAGGCTCCTGGAGATCACGAACAGCGTCAGCAAGACCAGGGCGAGGCCGAGGTACCTCTTGCCGACCTGGAATTTCATGAGCACCGTGGTCTCCTGGTCGGCGCGCAGAAAATTGAAGAGCACGCTCTCGAAGACCTGAATCACGATGACCAGCGCGCCGACGGCGAACAACCCCTTGAGACGCGGATCGCCCAGCCAGCGGCCGGGAAGGAGCTCGATCGCTGCGATCAAGATGAGCGTGACGGCCAGCCCGCTGGCGCTCATTCCGAAGAAGGTCGTCGAATAGAGCTGCGGGGTGCTGAACTTCCCCTTGCCCGAGGTGATCTCGGATCGATAGCGAATGATCGAGTGCTGAACACCGAACTTTCCCAGCGCCACCGAGACCGTCAGCGTCGCGGAGATCAGGTTCATCACACCGTAGTCGGCGACGGTGAAGATCCGCGTCATGAGCGGGAAGGTGATGAGCCCCGCCGCCGTCGTCAGCAGGTTCGCGACGGAGTAATGCGACGCCTGCACGAAGAGGCGTCTGATGGGAGATTGCGCCGCTTTCACCGCGGTCTCTGGCGGCCGTGTTGGAGGGTCTGCCGTCCCCAGGGATCGATCATGGGAATGACGACGCTGAAGAGCGGCGCACGCACGTGGCCAGCGCAGAATAGCAGACAAACGCGCAGCCCCCGTCGATCTGAGGCGCGGGCGCTAAGCTTGCCACCCCCATGTTGCCTTGTGTTTGCCGCATGTCCGTCGTGATCCGGCCGGAATGAGCCAGTCCTCGGAGAGCTCCAGCAGCGAGCCGTCCGCCTCGGCGAACGTGGCGCCCGCGCCCGGTCGCCGGGACCGGTTCGCGGCGCTGGCGAGGTCGAGCGTCACCCTGGCGGCGGTCGCCTATCCCCTCGCGCTGCTGGCGGTGGCGGCTGCGCTTCGGCTGATCGGAGAGCGTTGGTGGGTCACGACGATCGCCCTCTACCTTCCCCGGATCGGGTTCGCGCTGCCGCTGCCGCTCCTGGTCGTGGCCCTCTTGATCGCCCGATCCTACCGACTGCTCATCACGCAGGTCGTGGCGGCGTTCGTCCTTGTGTTTCCGCTGATGGGACTGGGACTGCATCTGGGCGGGGCACGCGCCGCCACGGTTGGGTCCCAGCGTTTTCGGCTCTTCACCCTGAACACCGGGCTGGGGAAGAACGGCACCGGCGAGATCCTCGAGCGCATCCACAGCGCCGATCCTGACGTGATCGCGCTCGAGGAGGTGAGCGACGACGACGTGGAGGCGCTCCGCCTCGGCCTGCCAGGCCATGCCTTCCGGCACCTCGACCAGTTCGTGATCGCCAGCCGCTTTCCCATCGAGGAGGTGGTCGTGCCTCCGCCGATCTGGCGCGATGGCCGGGCACAATCGGCCCAGTACGCGCACTGCCGGCTGATCACGCCAGCCGGGCCGATCCGCCTCTTCGTGGTCCATCCCATCTCCCCTCACGACGCCTTCGATCAGCTGCGCGGCCGAGGGCTCTGGTCCGAGATCCTGAGCGGCCGGATCCTCCGATCTGCCTCCGCGCGGACGATGGAGGCGAACACCCAGGAGCGGCTCGGGCAGGTCCGCGCGCTGGCGTCGGACGCCGAGAGATCCGTGGAGTCGGTGCTGATTGCCGGCGACACCAACCTGCCCGGTCTGAGCTGGGCGTTCTCGCGCTGGCTGGGCGGGTTCAGCGACGGCTTCGCCGAGGTGGGGCGCGGGTTCGGCTACAGCTATCCGGCGCAAAGAATGGTCTGGATGCGCATCGACCGCATCCTCGCCGGGCCGCGCTTCCGCTTCCTCGACGTCGCCACGATCTCACCCCGCATCTCCGACCACCTCGCCGTCGCCGCCGACCTCGAACTGCTTCCAAACAGTCGCTGAACCGACCAGATCGCGTCGGGGGAGCGTGAGCTTCGCTCACGCGAGCCCATCGCGGGAGGGTTTGGGAGGGGGAGGGTGGGGCCCCCACCCTTCCCCTCCCATTTAAATCGTCTCGAAGCGGAGAAGGACGTTGCCGATTCGCATGATGTCACCCGGAACGAGAAGGTGGTCGTCGCGCAACCGCACGAAGGTTCCGTTCGAGCTGCCGAGGTCTTCCAGCCGCACGTCGGCGCCCTGAAGCGAAAGGTGCGCGTGCCTGCGTGACATGAACTGGTCGTCCGAAAAGACGATGTCCCCCTGTTCGCGCCCAATCACCACCTGCTCACGGCTGAGATAAAAGACGTCGTGGGCCACGCCGGTCGGCCCGATCTGGCGCAGCCGCGCCCAGGAAGGCCGGCAGTTCGTTCCGAACTGTACGACGTTGTGTTGAACCGCGGGGCGAAGATCCTTTTCGAACTCGGGGATCAGCTCGAACTGCAGCACTTGCCGGCCGACCAGGATCAGATCGCCGTCCCGCAGCTCGGCCCCGGCGCGCAACCGGATGTAGATGCCGTTCTTGCTCTGCAGGTCGCTCAGCACCTGGCCCGTCGGGGCCGACACGATGCGCGCGTGTCGCGGGGACAGATAGGCATCCTCGAACAGGAGGTCGCCCTCCGTTCGCCCGATGTCGATCTGATTGCCGCGCAGGACGTAGCTGGCCCCGTCCGTGCCGTCGTGGTGTACGAAGATCAGGCGAAAGCCGCCTGGCCCCACCGGCCGTTCGCCCATCCGCTGCGCCGCCACGCGGTCCATCGCCGCCCGCAGCCGGGCCGCGCTCGAATCCTCGTTCGGCTCGCGCCGCGGGGCACCGGTCGCCAGCTGCGCACCGCAAGCGAGGCAAAAGGACGCCCCCTCGGGATTTTGAGTTCCGCACTGACTACAGTTCATCGCGCAGTCCGTATGTAACCGCGACGATGTGGTCGGTCAAATGAGGGCCGGCGGCGTGGCCTCTGGTAGTTTCGCGCCGAGGACATGATCCCGGTCGGTTCAAACGAGCGGCTGGCGCTGTTTCTTCCCACGCTCGATGACGGGGGGGCGGAGCGGGTGATGCTGCAGCTCGCGGCCTCGTTCTCGGCGCGCGGCTCCGTCGTCGATCTGGTGATCGCCGTCCCGGGAGGGCCGCTCGCATCGCAGGTTCCGCCCGGGCCGCGCGTCGTGAACCTGGGGGCCTCCCGCACCGTCCTGGCCCTCCCCGCGCTGATTCGTTACCTGAGGCGGGAACGTCCGATCGCCCTGCTGTCGACGCTCGAGCACGCCAACGTCCTCGCCGTCGGCGCGGGTGTGCTCGCTCGCGCCCGGGTTCCGATCGTCCTGCGGGAGGCCAACGTGCTGCTGCCGCGCGCCGAGCTCGGACGACAGGCGCGCCTGCTGCGTGGTCTCATGCGGCGCACGTACCGTGGGGCCGACCGGATCGTCGCCGTCTCACGCAGCGTCGCCACCAGCCTGACCGAAGAGCTCGGTCTCGACGCCCGGCGCGTTCGCACGATCTACAACCCGATCGTGACCGCCTCACTGTACGACGAGGCGAAGGCCCCGCTCGACGACCCCTGGTTCGCGTCCGGTGCGCCCCCCGTCGTGCTCGGCGTCGGACGGCTCGCGCCACAGAAGGACTTCCCCACGCTGCTCCGCGCCTTCGCCCAGGTCCGTGCTCGCCGCCAGGCGCGGCTGGTGATTCTGGGTGAGGGGTCGGAGCGGCGCGCGCTCGAAGAGCTGACCCGACAGCTCGGCATCGCCGCCGACGTCAAGCTCCCTGGCTACGATCACAACCCGTTCCGCTACATGTCTCGCGCGTCGGTCTTCGCGCTGTCGTCGATCTACGAGGGTCTCCCCGGCGCCCTGATCCAGGCCATGGCCTGCGGCTGCCGTGTCATCAGCACCGACGGCCCCGGTGGCGCGCGCGAGGTCCTCGAGCACGGAGCGCTCGGTCCGCTGGTCGCCCCGGGCGATTCCGCCGCGCTGGCGGGCGGCATCTCCGCCTTGCTCGACGAAGCCCGCGCCGGCCTGCCGCGCGTCCCCCATCCCGTCGACCGCTTCTCGGAGAAGGCCGCCGTCGACGCTTATCTCGACCTCCTCGGCGCCAGCCGCGCCCCTTGATGGGAAATGATGAGGGGTCCGGCTGAGGCCGGGCGGTCTCCGTCTATGGCCCTTCCGACCGGGCGGTTCGGGGATCCTGCATCGAGGGAGATCGGGCCCGCGGGAGGCAAAAATCAGGGAACTGCTCCCTCGCGCTCCCGCGGGCACCGAACAACCTTCGAGGCAGCGATGCTGCGTGCAGCCGGGATGGTGGCGCTCGTCGCCCTGACGGTGACGACCGGGACGACGCGGGCGGCGCCCGCCGAGGCTCCGGCCGAAGGCGGCGTCGCGCTGAGCGTCGTGGGCGCCTGTCCCGACGCCGACGCCGTTCGCCGAGCTCTGGCAGGGATCCTGCCGGGCGAGGAGGCCGGAGATGTCCCGGTTGCGATTCAGGATCAGGGCCCTCGCTACCGAATCGTGGTGCGCAAAACGGCGACGACGCTGGACGATCCAGGGCGCGCCTGCGCCGAACGCGCGCGCGAAGCGGCCGTCGTCGTGGCCGCCGATCTGCGGTCGCACCCGATCATTCTGGGTCCGCCCGTCTGGACGATCGAAAAGGGGGTCGTGTTCGATCTGGCGCCGGGAACGCAAGGGCCGGTCTGGGCACCCGGCGCGGAGATCCGCGGCGTGCTCGGCAGTGGGCTCTGGTCGCTCGTCGGAGCGGCGGGCGCGCGGGGCCCGGCGACCTTGTCGCTCGAGGGCGGCTCGAAGGCAGAGCTGCTCCGCTTCCCGCTCGACATCGGCGCACGGATGACTGCGTACTGGGGGCGGTTGCGCCCGTGGTTGGTGATCGGAGGGTCGGCGACGCCGACCGCCATCCTCGGACAGGATCTGGTGCAGACGGATCGGCAGTGGCGGCTGGATCTGGGCGCGCTGGCGATGGTGGGCGCGACCCTGCGGGTACTGGGCCGCATCGGTGTGGCGGCGGCGATCTCGGCCCGCTGGCAACCGCGCCCCTACCAGCTGCAGGTGGTTCCGCAGGGCACGGTCGGGGAGACGCCGTCCTGGTGGCTCGGCCTTTCGCTCAACTACACGCTCGACGGCAAGGCGAGCAGCCCGTGAAGCTCAGGGAGGCCGTGACCGGAAAAAGACGGACCAGCGTCGTCGCCTTGGTCTTGGCGCTCGCGTTGGCCGCGCTTCGCTGCAGCGTGGACGTTCCGCTGGGCGTCGATCCAAAGTCTGACGCCGCCGACAATCACGCCGACGCCGGCGCTGGAAACTGAGGGCGACTCCGGTCTGACCGCGATCTGCGGTGATTACCTTTACCGGCGTGGTGGAGGGGGTGGCACGGCGGACGGCGCAAACCATCGTGACGGGCGCGGCGACGGCGCTCATCATCGCCGTCGGCTTGCCGCTGTGGCGCCCGCTGCTGGTCGCCGCGGTGCTGGCGGGGGTATTGTCCCCCCTCTACGAATCCGCGGTGCGGCGCCTGGGCGGCCGGCGCTCCTTGGGCGCAGCGTTGTTTACGGCCGCCACTGTCATCCTGATCCTGATTCCAGTCGCCCTGCTCGCGATCGTCGCCGTCCGCGAGGTCACCCAGCTGGTCGGGCTCATCCGGACGACCATCGAGTCCGAGGGCGTCCGGGGGTTGATCGCGAAGGCGCCCGATCCGATCGAGGGCTGGTTGAAAGGGTTGATGAAGCTGCTGCCGACCGGGATCGATCGCGCGGCGTCGCCGCTCGGCGCGGGCGGGCGCTGGGCGCTGGGCGCGCTGTCGGGCGCGCTGGCCATGGTGGCCCTGTTCGGGGTCCGGCTCTTGCTGATGTTGGTGGCGCTCTTCTTCCTGTTGCGTGACGGCTCCGAACTGCTCGACTGGATCGTCGGCGCGACCCCGCTTTCGCCCGAGCGTGTGCGGGAGATGATGCGGGAGTTCCGGGTCGTCGCCCGCTCGGTGGTCGGCGCGAGCTTCATCACCGCCGCGGCGCAGGCGGCGGTCGCGACGATCGGATTCGCCATCGCCCGCGCCCCGAGCCCGATCTTCTTCGGCCTGCTGTGCCTGTTCTCCTCGCTGATTCCGTCAGTCGGGACCACCTTGGTGACCTTCCCCGTCGCCGGGTTGATGCTGCTGCTCGGCCATCCGTGGGCAGCTCTGTTCCTGGCCCTGTGGGCGGCGCTGGTGGTCGGCTTGCTCGACAATTTTCTGCGGCCGATGCTGATCCGTGGCCAGGACCAGCTGCACGGCGCGCTGGTCCTCTTCTCGCTGATCGGGGCGATGAGCGCCTTCGGCGCCGAGGGGCTCTTCGTCGGACCGCTGGCGCTCGCGTTCTTCCTGGCCGTCGTGCGCACCAGGCGACGGGAGCGGGAGACGCCCGCCGCGGGCGAGATGAGGCTGGGCGGGTGACGTGATGACGCGGCCGATTGACGGGCCGGTGTTGCTGGCGCGCCCTGAGCGAGCCCCCGTCAGCCGCAGCGAGCGTCGTCAGCTGCCTGCGCCCTTGCGCAGGCCGACGGCCACCGGCTCGGAGTAGGTGACCACGACCGTGTCGCCGGGGCTGAGCGACCGCAGCTCCCGCCGCGCTGCCGGATCCCGGACGAGCAGGGTCTGAGGCAGCCCGTCCGGCGTGGTGATCTGAAGCGCTCCTTCGTTCTTGTCGACGGTGGTCACGCGCGCCGCAGTGGTGATCGGCGGCGTGCCCACCGCGCCAAGGGCTGGAGCGCTGGCCCGCGTGGGTGCCGCTGGCATCTCGGCCGCCGCAGCGTTGGTCGGTCCGAAAGAAAGAACGGTCGACGCGTAGTAGTCGAGGTCGACCTGATCGCCCTTCTCGAGCTTGTCGAACCCCTCGACCGTCGGCGCGACCCTGACGGTCATCCGGGAGCCGTCCCGGCCTTGCACGACCATCGAGCGGTTCGACCGGTCGATCCTCTCGACCGAGAACGAAGCGGTGGTGGCCTCGCTCGCCGAGGGCTCGCCGCCGACCGACGACGGTCGTGGAGTGGCGGCCGCGACATCATCGGCGTTGGTGTAGGCATCGGCCGCGACCGGAAAACCGAGCCCCAAGCTCAACAGCGCCGCCATCACACCGGCTCCGCTCATGTGAGCCTCCCCTGTCAATATGTCCGTCGGAGGGTTTTGAGCAAGCAGAGGCAGAAACCGGCGCGGACGAGCAGACGCAGCTGGAGATCTCCGGGAGAAATCGGGCGTCGGCTGGTTTGTGGTCGAGCAGCGAGGCGCTAGCTTGGCCCGACGTGAGGCGCTTCTGGCAGGTCGGCCTCATCCTCCCGCTTGCTCATGCTTGCGGCATGACGCAGCCGGCGCGCGCCGAGCCGGTGGAGGACGACCCCGCGGCCATCTACCGGGTGAGCCTGCCGATCGACGGCGCGGTGATCGCCGTGACCGCGGCCGGCACCCTCGTCCCCTACCTGCTGTCGTCGCACTTGATCCACCCGAGCTGCCCCTGCTCGCCCTCGTCGGTGAACGCCTTCGACCGCGGCGTCATCGGGAACGCCAGCGACGCGGCCGGGTGGATCAGCGACGCGGCCGTGGGGCTCGCCCTCATCGCGCCGCCGGTGGCCGACTGGCTGGCGCTTCGCCGCCCGCGCCCGTTCCTGGATGACATGCTCGTGTTCCTCGAATCTCTCAGCGTGAACGGCGCGCTGGTGACGGCGGCCAAGTACGCCGTGCAGCGTCCGATCCCGCGCGTCTACAGCGACCCGTCGCTGGCCGGCGATCCTGGAAACTACCGATCGTTCTACTCGGGGCACACCTCGCTCCTCTTCGCCGCGCTGTCGACGACGTCGGTCACCCTGAACGCGCGCTACGGCCTGACCTGGCAGCCCTGGCTGGCGACGGCGCTCATCGGCGCCAGCGTCGGAGCCGAGCGCGTCCTCGGCGGCTACCACTTCTACACGGACGTGCTGGTCGGCGCGGCGGCGGGCGTCGCGGTCGGCACCGGCGTCGCCGTCATCCACCTCCGTGCCCACGGGGTGCGGCTCACCGCGTTTCGACCGACGGGAGGCGCGGGGGCCGGGATCGCGATCGGCGGGATGATCTGAGCGACGTTGCTCTTGCGAAGGGAAGGCCCAGATTCTTGCGGGCTGGCCATGTTTCGACAGCTCCTCAAGATTCGATACCTGGCCGCGGTCATCGTGGTCCTCTCCGTGCTTCACGCGGTGGCGTTCCTGGTGATGGGGGCCAAGATCGCGTTCAAGGCCTACTGGCACGTCCTCGGCGAGACCTCCGCGCCGGAGGCGCGCCCTGGGATCGAGCTCCTGCACTCGCTCGATTTTCTCTTCGTCTCCCTCGTGCTGCTGGTGCTGGGACTGGGGATCGCCAAGCTGTTCGTGGTCGACCTGACGGAGGAGGAGACCGCTGCGCTGCCAATCTGGCTGCGGCTCGACAGCATCACCCAGCTCAAGGTGCTGCTCTGGGAGACGACCCTGACCACCCTCATGATCGTGGCGCTCTCCGATCTGATTCGGGGACTCTTCACGACGCTCGCCTGGAACGCCCTGACGATTCCGGCCGCGATCCTGCTGCTGGCGCTCAGCCTCTTCTTCATGAAGAAGGGTTGAACGCAGGTCAGTCCGGCCAGGTCCAGTCGCTGATCTCGGGACGATCCATGCCGTGCTCGTGCGCGTAGCTCAGGTTGTCGATGAGCGCGCTTCGCATCTCCTCCTTGAGGTGAGCTGCGCGATCGCGCAGCTTGGGGACGCGATCGATCACGTCGATGACCAGCTGAAAGCGCGAGGTCTGGTTCAGCATCGCCAGCTCGAACGGCGTGTTGATGTTCCCCTTCTCCTGATAGCCGTGGACGTGCATGTTCTCGTGCCCCTTGAACCGATAGGCGAGGCGGTGAATGAGCCAGGGGTAGCCGTGAAAGTTGAAGATGATCGGCTTGTCGGCGGTGAACAGGCCGTCGAACTCGCTCTCCGTCGAGCCGTGCGGGTGGACGGACGCCGGCTGCAGCTTGAACAGGTCGACGACGTTGACGAAGCGCAGCTTGAGGTCGGGCATCCGTTCGCGCAGGATGGCGGCCGCCGCCAGGGCCTCCAGCGTGGCCACGTCGCCGCAGGAGGCGACGACGACGTCGGGCTCCTCGCCGGCGTCGGTGCTGGCCCGCTTCCAGATGCCGAGACCCTTCGTGCAGTGGACGACCGCTTCGTCGATGGTGGTGAACTGCAGGTGCTTCTGCTTGTCGGCCACGATGACATTGATGTAGTCGGTGCTGCGCAGGCAGTGATCGGCGACCGACAGCAGCGTGTTGGCGTCGGGCGGCAGGTAGATACGCGTGACCGAGGCCGACTTGTTGGTCACGAGGTCGATGAAGCCCGGGTCCTGGTGCGAAAAGCCGTTGTGGTCCTGCCGCCAGACCGTCGAGGACAAAAGGATGTTCTCCGAGGCGACGGGGGCGCGCCACTTGACGTGGTTCTTGCTGATGTCGAGCCACTTGGCGTGCTGGTTGAACATCGAGTCGACCACGTGCGCGAAGGCCTCGTAGGTGTGGAATAGGCCGTGGCGTCCGGTGAGGAGATATCCCTCGAGCCAGCCGAGCAGCGTGTGCTCCGACAGCATCTCCATGACCCGGCCGTCGCGCGCCAGCTCCCCGCCGTCGGCGTCCTCGGGCAAGAGGTCGGCCATCCAGGTCTTCTTGCTCGCTTCGTAGATCGACTGCAGCCGGTTGGAGGCCGTCTCGTCGGGGCCGAACACGCGAAAACGCGTCGGGTTGTCTCGCATCACGTCGCGCAAGAACTCGCCGAGCGGCTTGGTGTTCTCGTGCAGCATCGTCCCGCGCGTGGTCACTGGCACCGCGTAGGCGCGAAAGTCAGGGAGGTGGAGCTCCTGGCGGAGGAGCCCGCCGTTGGCGTGCCGGTTGGCCCCCATCCGTCGGGTCCCCTTCGGCGACAGCGCCTGGAGCTCCGGGACGAGGCTCCCCCTGTCGTCGAACAGCTCCTCGGGCCGATAGCCCCGCATCCACGCCTCGAGCACCTCGAGGTGCGCCGGGTTCTGCCGGACGTCCGCGAATCGGGACCTGGTGCGAGCGCCAGAACCCCTCCAGCTTGTGCCCGTCGAGCTCCTTCGGTCCCGTCCATCCTTTCGGTGAGCGCAGCACGATGACCGGCCAGCGTGGCCGGGCGGCGACGTTCGACTTGCGCGCCGCCTGCTGCAGGGAACGGATCTCGTCGATGGCCCGCTCGAGCGTCTCGGCCATCTTCTGGTGCATCACCAGCGGGTCGCTCCCCTCGACGAAGTAGGGGCGGTAGCCGTAGCCGACGAACAGCGACTCGAGCTCCTCGTGGCTGATGCGGGAGAGGATGCTGGGGTTCGCAATCTTGTAGCCGTTGAGGTTGAGGATCGGCAGCACCGCGCCGTCGCGCACGGGGTTGACGAACTTGTTCGAGTGCCAGGCCGTCGCCAGCGGCCCGGTCTCGGCCTCGCCGTCGCCCACCACGCAGGCGACGATCAGGTCGGGGTTGTCGAAGGCCATGCCGTAGGCGTGCGACAGGCTGTAGCCGAGCTCGCCTCCCTCGTGGATCGATCCGGGCGTCTCCGGGGTGACGTGGCTGCCGATGGCGCCGGGGAAGGAGAACTGCTTGAAGAACTTCCGCATCCCCTCCTCGTCGGCGCTCTTGTCCGGATAGAACTCCGAGTAGGTCCCCTCGAGATAGACCGGCCCGAGGACGCCCGGGGCGCCGTGGCCCGGGCCGGCGACGAAGATGACGTCGAGATCGAGCTTCACGATCATCCGGTTCAGGTGGACCCAGGCAAACGAGAGCGCCGGGCTGGCCCCCCAGTGACCGAGCAGCCGGTGCTTGACGTGATCGACGGTGAGCGGCCGGCGCAGGAGCGGGTTGTCGCGCAGATAGATCATCCCGAGCGAGAGGTAGTTGCAGGCGCGCCAGTAGGCGTGCGTCAGCTCCAGCTCCTTGGCCGTCAGCGGACCGCCTGCGCGGTCTTCCCTGGCCTGTCTCCCGTCGCTGTCGTGTTGCTTGTCCATCACCGTCACCCACCAAGCTGCTCACTGCGGAGGTCGACGGAAAGCCACCCCTCAGGCGTCGCGCCGGCTCCGCCGTTCGGGGCGCCGCCGCGGTTTGAGCCATCGCTCCGGGAGATCGATCGGGGACGGTGTCCGCACGTGCCAGCGCAGGGCGAGGAGCCGCACGGCGGACGCGGTCCCGACGGTGGCGATCTCGGCGGCCCAGGTCGGCAGGCCGGCGGCGCGCACGGTGAGCGCGTAGACGAGCGCGCCGGCGAACGCCGCGGTCGCGTAGAGCTCTCCGGGCAGGAAGACCTGCGGCGTCTCGTTGGTCAGCAGATCTCGCAGGGCGCCGCCGCCCACCGCGGTGACTGTTCCCACGAACACGGCCGACGTGACGGGCAGCTGGTGCGCGAGCGCCTGCTCCGTGCCGATCAGAGCCCACAACCCCAGGAGCAGGGCGTCGACCGGCGCGAGCGCCGAGTGGAGTCGCGCCAACCACCTCGCGAACAGCATGGCCAGCAGCGCCGCCACCGCGACGACGGGGAGATAGAAGGCGTGCGACAGGGCGACCGGCGGACTGACGCCGATGAGCATGTCGCGCAGGATGCCGCCTCCCACCCCCGTCGACATGGCGAGCGAGAAGGCGCCCACGACGTCGGCCTTTCGGTTGACGGCGTGCAGCGCGCCCGAGAGCGCGCCGAAGACGACGGCCGTCATTTCGACCGGGACGGGCACGCGCAGCATGGCAACAACCTGCGGCGCTCGGCCATGCATTCCAAGCTGGCGCGCCCGCCGTCCGCCGAATCAGCCGCGCGCTGATTTGCGCGGCCCGGGCGCGTTCGCATATTGGGCGATGGAGCCACTGTGCACGTCTTCGCGTGGCTGTCGCGACAGCCCTTCATCCTCCTCTTCCTCGTCGTCGCGGCCGGCATCGCCCTCGGACGTGTGAAGATCAAGGGCATCGGCCTCGGCGCGACGGCCTCGGCGCTGATCATCGCGCTTGGCGTCAGCGTGCTGGCCAGCGCACGGGGCACGAAGATCGCTGTCCCCGAGCTGACCGGAACGATCTTCTTCAACGTGTTCATGTTCTCGGTGGGCATGAAGGTAGGCCCGCAGTTCCTCGCGGGGCTCAAGCGTGACGCGGGCAAGTTCTTCTTCTTCGGCCTGTTCATGCCGGTGGCGGCGATCGGACTCATGCTCGCGATGCGCGCGCTCATGCCGCTCGCGCCTGGTCTCTTGCCCGGCATCCTCGCCGGCAGCAACACCGCCACGCCGGGCCTCGGGGCGGCGCAGGCGGCCTACGCGGCGACGCATGCGGGCAACCAGGCGGAGACGCTGGCCAACCTGTCGACCTCGTTCGCGTTCGCCTATTGCCTCAGCACGGTGCTCTTCGTGCTGTTCGCGAAGCTCCCCGACCTCTTCGGACGCAACACGGCGCGCGCGGCGCGCGAGTTCGAGGAGCGACTGCGCGAGTCCTCGTCGGCGCCGCTGCCGGGCACGGCCGACGAGTTCATGGGCGGGCCGCTGCCGGTGGCGCGGCGATCGTACCAGCTCGAGAAGCCGGAGCCCGTGGGTCACCGCCTGGGCGAGCTGCGCCGCACCTACCCGCTGGTCGCGATCGAGCGCGTGCTGCGCGGCGGGCAGCTCCTCGACCCCGGCGACGACGTCGTGCTGCAGCCTCACGATACGCTGGCCCTCTACGGTCGCGTGCCACGCCTGCTGAACGCCGCCTCGGTGATAGGACCGGAAGTCGACGTCCCCGAGCTGGGGGACATCGGGTCAGAGACCGTCGACGTCGTGGCGCAGAAGGGCGACGCGGTGGACAAGCCGATCCTTGCGCTGGCGAGCGACGCGGGCCACGGCCTCTACCTGAACGCGATGTTCCGCGGCGGCGTGCAGGTCCCCTGGGGGCCGGACACGGTCGTCCGGCGCGGGGATGTCCTGCGCGTCACCGGCAGCCGGTGGCGCATCAAGACGCTGGAGGCGCACATGGGACGCGTCGTCCGACCGAGCGTCAGCACGGACATCGTGACGCTGGCGCTGGGCGTCTCCGCGGGGAGCCTCCTCGGCGCGGTGACGATCCCGATCGGGGGCCTCAAGCTGGCGATGGGGTCGGCCGTCGGGCTCTTGCTCGTCGGCATCGTGCTCAGCATCCTGCGTACGCGCCAGCCCGGGTTCGGCGGTCCCTTCCCCGAGCCGGCGCGGCAGCTGCTCGAGGACCTGGGCCTCAACATTTTCGTCGTCGTCATGGGCCTGAACGCCGGCAGCGGCGTGCTGAAGGCGCTCTCGGCCGGCGCGCTCCCGCCCATCCTGATCGGGACCCTCGTCGTCGGGTTCCTGCCGGCGATCGTCGCCTGGATCGTGGGCGCCTTCCTGTTCAAGATGAACGGCGCGCTGCTGCTGGGCGCGGTCGCGGGCGGCCGCTGCAACAGCGCCGGGCTGCGCGCGGCGCAGGAGACGTCCCAGAGCAACGTCCCGGCGCTGTCGTACCCGGTGACGTTCGCGCTCTCGAACGTCGTGCTCACGGTCATGACGTACGTCTTCGCGTTGATCGACTAGAGCGGGAGGTGAGTGATGGACCAGCGGACAAATCCTGACGTCGGCCAGTACGCGGCGCTGAGCCCCTTCCAGCTCAAGGACGAGCTGATCCGGTGGGCGCGCGACTTCTCGCAACAGAAGGCGGCCACCCACCAGTTCCTCGACGCCGGGCGTGGCAACCCGAACTGGGTGGCCACCACACCGCGTGAAGCGTTCTTCACCCTCGGCCAGTTCGCGCTGCAGGAGTCGAAGCGCGTGTGGGACGAGCCCGATCTCGGCGGGATGCCGCACGCCGAAGGGATCGCCGAGCGCCTGCGCGCCTTTCTTGCGGGCGCCGGCGATGCGAACGCAGGCGCGCAGCTCCTCGTGCGGGCGGTCGATTATGGCGTCGGCACGCTGGGGTTCGAGGCGGACCGTTTCGTCCACGAGCTCTGCGACGGCATCGTGGGCGACAACTACCCCGTGCCCGACCGGATGCTCGTTCACGCCGAGGCGATCGTGCAGAAGTACCTCGACAAGTCGATGTACGACGGCCGGCCGCCCGCCGGAAAGTTCGACCTCTTCGCCGTGGAGGGGGGGACGGCCGCCATGTGTTACGTCTTCGGGAGCCTGGTGGCGAACCGCGTCCTCAAGCGCGGCGACACCATCGCGGTCGGCACGCCCATCTTCACGCCTTACCTCGAGATGCCGCTGCTCGACGAGTTCGGCCTCCAGACCGTCGAGCTCGCGCAGAGCGAGATGACCGCCGACGGACGCCACGCCTGGCAGTACCCCGACGCGGAGATCGAGAAGCTGGCCGATCCGAAGGTGAAGGCCTTCTTCGTCGTCAACCCCAGCAACCCGGCGTCGGTGGCCATGCGCCCGCGGACCATGCAGAGGATCGCCGAGCTCGTGCGCACGAAGCGCCCCGATTCTGATCCTGCTGACCGACGACGTGTACGGGACGTTCGTCGACGGCTTCCGGTCGCTGGCCGCTGAGCTGCCGCACAACACGATCCTCGTCTACTCGTACTCGAAGTACTTCGGCTGCACGGGCTGGCGTCTGGGCGTCGTCTCGCTGCACGAGCACAACGTCGTCGACGAGGCCATCGCGCGCCTCCCCGAAGCGGATCGCCAGGCACTGCACCGGCGTTACCACAACATGGTCGTCGATCCCGACGGCCTGAAGTTCATCGACCGCCTGGTCGCCGACAGCCGGGACGTCGCGCTCAACCACACGGCCGGGCTGTCGTTGCCGCAGCAGGTGCAGATGACCCTGTTCTCTCTGTTCGCGCTGCTCGATGAAGACGACAGCTACCTGCGCCGCTCCCGGGAGATCATCCGCGAGCGGTTCGAGGCGCTGTTCGAGGGGCTCGGCGTCCCGCTGGTCGACGACCCGCTGCGCGTGGGCTACTACGCCGACCTCGATCTGGAGGCGTGGGGACGCGAGACGTTCGGCGAGGGGTTCACCGAGTACATCCGCGAGCACCATGACCCGCTCGACATCGTGCTGGCCCTCGCGCGCAAGCGCGGGACGGTGCTGCTCAACGGCAGCGGCTTCGCGGGGCCGCCCTGGGCGGCGCGCGTCTCACTCGCGAACCTCGCCCGGGACGAGTACCTGTCGATCGGGCGCGATTTGCGAGAGGTGGCCGACACCGCCGTACGCCAGTGGCAGGCGCAACGGGGCGAGAAGCCCAACGGAGGGGGCAGCACCAACGGGGGCAGCAAGACCAACAAGGGCGGCAAGACCAACGGAGGAGGCAAGCTATGAGACGTTCCCTTTCGCTCACGGTCGCCCTGTTCACGCTGTCGCTTGGTGCGGCGGCCTGGGCCAAGCCCGCCATCAAGATCCTCGCGACGGGTGGGACCATCGCGGGTGCGCAGGCGAGCGCGCAGTCCTACGGCTACAAGTCCGGGTCGTTCAAGGTCGAGGACCTCATCAACGCCGTGCCGCAGCTCAAGGAGCTCGCCGATCTCAGCGGCGAGCAGGTCGCCAACATCGGCAGCCAGGACATGAACGACGCCGTCTGGCTCAAGCTCGCCCAACGGGTGAACCAGGTCCTTGCCGGCCCCGACGTCGACGGCGTGGTCATCACGCACGGCACCGACACGATGGAGGAGACGGCCTTCTTTCTCGATCTCACCGTCAAGAGCGACAAGCCCGTCGTGCTGGTCGGCTCGATGCGGCCCGCGACCGCCGTCAGCGCCGACGGTCCCGCCAACCTCTACAGCGCCGTGGCCGTCGCGGCCAGCCCGGGCGCCAAGGGGCGCGGCGTGCTGGTGGTGCTCAACGACGAGGCCCACGCGGCCCGCAACGTCACGAAGACCGACACGACCAGCGTCGACACGTTCAAGAGCCCGAACCGCGGCCCCGTTGGCCTGGTGCACACCGGCCAGATCGCCTGGTTCGAACAGATGGATCGGCGCCACACGACGAAGTCGGAGTTCGACGTGGCGGGGCGGACGCAGCTGCCGCGCGTCGACATCATCTACGCGCACGCCAACATGAGCCCCGACCTGATCGACGCCGCCGTGAAGGGGGGCGCCAAGGGGGTGGTCATCGCGGGCGTCGGCGACGGCAACATGACGGACCAGGCGCTGGCCGCGCTCGGCCGAGCCCACAAGGCCGGCGTCGTCGTCGTGCGCAGCACCCGCCTCACCGAGGGGCTCGTGCTGCGCAACAACGAGGTCAACGACGACCAGCAGGGGTTCGTGGCGTCGGGCGAGTTCACGGCGCCCAAGGCACGCGTGCTGCTGCAGCTCGCGCTCACGAAGACGAACGACGTCAAACAGATCCAGCGGATGTTCGACTCGTACTAGAGCGCGATGTTGAGCTGAAGCGTGCCGAGCTGGGTCCAGCCCGGCGTGGTGATGAGCGGGACGTCTCCGAGCGCGGCCATGCCCGGCGAGCTCTGGTGCCCCGCTGCGTACCTCAGCTTCACGACCAGACCCTGCGTGTGCGAGACGTAGTACGCGAGCTGTCCCTCGATCGAGTAGAAGTCGTCGCCGCCGAGGTCGATGCTGGCGTCGAGCCAGTTGAAGCGGGTCGCGATGTCCAGCGTCTTGGGGACGAGCGGGACACCGACCTGCCCCCAGACGCCGACCGAGGTGTACCGCGCGGCCATGGACGGCTCGGTGCGGCGGACGAACCCGTCGACGTAGAAGTAGAGCCACGGCATCTGCAGCCAGAAGTCCGCGCCGCCTGCAGCCTGGCGCATCGTTTCGCCCGTCGCCTCGGTCTCGAAGCGGAACGTCGACGGGTTGAAGTTCTCCGTCGCGCTCTGCACCTTGCCGTAGTAGCCCTGCAGCGTCGCCGACACCCGGAACGGCACGGGGCCCTCGGAGACGATGTACGGGAACTCGGTCGCGGCCGTGGGGCCGAGCGGGTTCCAGGTGAAGCGCGCCTCGAGCACATAGTTCCCCGGAAGCGCGTTGTACTGACGCAGCGGCGTCCCGGAATAGAGGCCCAGGTAGTAGTCGAGCTGCTCGGCCAGCGTGCCGAGCGCGGTGAAGCCCTTGTCGCGGCCCGACCAGAAGTACTCGCTGACGGGGGCCCACTCGGGGAACAGAATCTCCTGCGGGCCGAAGTACTCGTGGCGATCGAACGGTGTCCACTGCTGCCCGACGCGCAGGGTGAAGAGCTTCGAGGGGGCGAACTCGACGTACGAGTCGAGCAGGTAGGGCGGGTTGGCGGCGAACTCGAAGCTGGTCCAGAAGTGGATCCAGTCGCGGAAGAAGTTGCCTCCGAGGAAGGGGCGGAGCACGAAGAAGGTGTTGCGCTGCTGCCACGCGCCGTCGGCATAGGTCGGCTCGAACTTGTACCCGCCGACCAGGCCAATCCGTATCCGGAAGTTCAGATCCGGCGATTGAATGACGAAGCCGGTGCCCGGGATGTAACCGGCGATCGGGTTTGGCGGCTTCGCCTCGGCGGGCGGCGCGGTGGAGGCCGGCGGCGGCGCCGGCGGTGCTGTCTCCGGCGGCGGCGACGCGGCCGCCGCTGGAGACGGCGGCGGCTGTGGCGCGCCCGCGACCGGGAGCGACTCCGGCGGCGGAGCGGGCGTGACCTTCACGTCGCTGCCGGCGGTGGGCTGCGCGCGGGCGACCGCGGGAACGACGAGGGAAACGAGGACGCAGGAGAGTGCCGAGAGGAGAAGCGTGGTCGAACAAGCGCGGCGCCACATGTCAGTTCTTCCCCGCAATCGCAGTGGCCGCTGCAGGCGCCGGACCAGTCGCGCCCGTCTGGGGCACGCGCCGCGCCGGGCGCGATGCGAACACGTTGCCGCCCAGGCGCTGGATCATGGCCTCGACAGCCCGCTGTCCGCGCACGCTGTTTCCGGCCGGGTCCAGCGGCGGCGAGAACGTTCCGATCGCGAAGCGCCCCGGGACGACGGCGACGATGCCGCCCCCCACGCCGCTCTTCGCGGGCACGCCGACCTTGTAGAGCCATTCGCCCGTCGTCTCGTAGAAGCCGGCGGTCGAGACGATCGCCAGGACCTTGGCGGCCGTCGCGGGCGACACCACCTGCACGCCGGTCAGCGGGTTGCGCCCGCCGTTGGCCAGCGTCGCGCCCATCACCGCCAGATCGTGCGCGCTCACGCTCACCGAACACTGACGTGTGTACAGATCCAGCGCCTGCAGCGGATCGCCCTTGATCACCTCGTAGTCCTTGAGCAGCTGAACGATCGCGCGGTTGTGCGTGTTGGTCTCGCTCTCCGAGCGATAGACCTCGTCGTTGACGGTGAGCCTCCGCCCCGCGAAGGCCTCCAGGTTTCCGAGGACGACGGACCACTTGTCCATGCCCGGGGCGACCGGCAGGAGGTCGACCGTCGTGATCGCCCCTGGGTTGACGAGCGGGTTGCCCGCGGGGATGACGTGATCCTTGTCGGACGGAATGTTCTTGAGCAGATCGATCGCGAGGATCGAATTGAACTTCTGGCCGGTGGCGTTGACGCCGATGCGCTTCTGCACCACGTCGGCGCCCGCCGTCTCGATGGCGCGCGCGACGGTGAAGGGCTTGCTCACGGACTGAATCGAGAACTCCTGGCGCGCGGCCCCGATCTCGTAAGAGGCGCCCTGGACCGTCACGATGACGAGGCCGTACAGGCTCGGATCGACGCTGGCGAGGATGGGGATGTAGTCGGCGTTTTTCCCCTCGGCCAGCCCCTTGAAGGACTTGTAGGCCTCGGAGAGCGCGTCGCGATAGGCGCCGTCGCCCTGCGGGCCGTACTCCGAAGTCTGCCCGCTCGGCTCCACCACGGGACCCGCGGTCGTCGTCGTGGCGAGCACGACGTTGGACGGCAGATCGGGGGGAGGCGCATACGTGACGGCCGGCGAGGTCGACGGCCCTCCGCGCGAGGTGGCGCACGCCACCATCGCAGAGAAGGAAACCACAACCGCCACGAGCAACCGCTGCGTTTGAATCACGGGATCCTCCTTAGGCACCGCGAGAACCTAGGTCGAGCTTCCGCTTGCGCAAAACCCGCAGCCGCGATTGCGGCAATGCCCGACACCGCCGAGACGCTCTGCGTGGGCAAAGTGTCCGCGCACCCCTTGCGAGCCGACGGGGCCGTGACGATCGTCCGAGCGATGCGCCAGCCCGCCCCCAAGCTGCCGGTGTTGCTGCTGGCCTGTGGCAGCGTCGCCGTCGTCGCCGCGACGCACGCAGCGCCGGCGGTCGTGCTGTTCAACGATGCCCACTTCCACCTGACGAACTACGTGCAGAAAGGCCCCGAAGCGCGGCAGTTCCTGCGAATGGTCGGCCCCAAGGTGGGGCGCATCGCGATGTTCGGCATCCCGCTGCAGCAGGAGTGGTCGCACGACGTGTCGGGCGACTTCGCGCCGACGTACTACCTCCAGTCGGACGCGCCGCTCTACTACTACTCGTTCACCGACGCGCACATCGCGCTCGCCTACCGGTCACTCTCGAAGGCGGAGCAGGCGCGGATCGATCCGATGATCACCGGCTTCAACCCCGCCGACATGTACGCTGCCGATCACATCCGCCGCGTGCTCGAGGACTTCCCGGATGTGTTTTCGGGCATCGGCGAATTCAGCATCCACAAGGAGTTCGTCTCGGGGAAGATCGCGGGCGGCGCGCCCAGCCTCCTGAACCCCGCGCTGGATCGCATCCTGGATCTCGCCGGCGAGGTGGGGCTGGTGGTGCTGATCCACAACGACATCGACGTCCCCTTCGCCAAGGCCACCGATCGCCCGACCTACCTCGCCGATCTCGAGGCGGTGTTCAAACGTCATCCGCAGACGACGATCATCTGGGCGCACCTCGGCCTTGGCCGCGTCGTGCGCCCCGTCGAGCAGCAGGGTGAGATCGTGAGCCATCTGCTCGACGATCCTCAGCTCGCCCACCTGAACTTCGACATCTCGTGGAACGAGGTGGCGAAGTACCTCTACCGCGACGCCGACACCCCGCGGACGATCGCGCGCGTCGCCGCCATCATCAACCGCCACCCCGACCGCTTCCTGTTCGGCACCGACGAGGTCGCCCCGACGACCGCCAAGCAGTACTACAGCCTCTACGAGCAGTACGCCCCGCTGTGGGCCGCGCTGACGCCCGAGGCCCGCGAAAAGACGCTCAAGGGCAACTACGCCCGCCTGTTCGACGCCGCCCGCGGGCGCGTTCGAGCCTGGGAGCATTCTCACCTGGCCCCCGCCCAGGCTGCTCCCTGAGGCCGCCCGGCCTCGACGTCAGCGGTATAGGCCAGGGAGCACTGCGGCCGCCAGGGCCGCCCGTCAGCCATTGACCGAAACAGGTGTCTCTCCCTGCAGGCGCCCTCGGATGGTGTGCACGTTTGTACGGTCATGCCGGGCGCCTTACGCCGCGCGATCCGGGGCGCGCGGGACGTCGTTCAGACGCACGCGCGCGATGTCTGGAGGCGGGACCGCGCCCCGCTGCGGGGAGGGAAGGCCCTCACGAACCGGGTCCTCCGGGTCGCGATCATCTCTCTGCGGGGGATTTGGGCGCACCGGCTCGGCCTCCAGGCGGCCGCGCTCACCTACTACACCGTCTTCTCGCTGGTGCCGCTGCTGGTGGTGGCGCTCTGGATCCTCAAGGCCTTCGGCCGCCTCCCGATCGAGACCCCCGAGCTGCCGGTGGCGACGGCGATGACGAAGGGGAACGCCGCCCTGCACTCCGTGTTGGGAAGACTGCTCGAGGACCTGAACCACACCAGTCAGGTCACGACCGGAGTCGTGGGTTTGGTCGCTCTCCTCTACACGGTCATCCGCCTGTTCATACGCACCGAGCGCGCGCTCGACCTCATCGCGCTGTCGACGACGCGGAAGCCGCAACTCTTCCGGCTGTTCGGCTACCTGGCGCTGCTGCTGCTCCCGCCTCTGCTGGGCCTCGTCGCCGGCGCGGTCGCGGGGGTCTCCCACTCCACCATCGGATCGAAGATCTCCAGCCTGTTCGGCGCTGGCGCGCGGCTCAAGCTCGGGGTCGCCGCCGCCTTGGGCCTCTCCGGGATCTGGTTGGCGATCGCCATCTTTTATTCGGCGGCCGCGCGCGCCCGGATCACCTTCTCGTCATCGGCGGTCGGAGCAGGCGTGGCGACGATCCTGCTCTGCGCGGTGTTGTGGGTGTTCGCTGAATTCCAGATCGGGATGTCGCGCGGCAACAGCGTTCAATTCGGAACGACCGCCGGGCCGGTGTTTTTGCTGTGGGCCTTCTCGTCCTGGTACGTCGTGCTGTTCGGGGCCGAGGTCGCCGTGGGCCACGGCGTCGACCGCGTGCTGGTGCACGGTGCGTGGTGCTTCCGCCTCGACGCCGTGGGGGAGCAGGAGACCGGCCTCGAGATCATGTTGCGGGCCACCCGCGCGAACGTGACCGTGGACGGCCTCGCGCGTGAGCTTCGTCTGGCCCCGCAGCTGGTCCGTGGGATCGGCGCGCGCCTGGTCGACTGCGGCCTGCTCGCCGACGCCGGGCGAGACACCTTCGCCCTCGCGCGCGCGCCCGACCGAATCGGTGTCGCCGAGGTCATCGATGCGGTCGTGCGCGATCCGGCCCTCGACTCGGCCCGCCGCGCCCGGGTCGACCAGCACCTCTCCGCGCGATTGATCGCCTCGCGACAGATCGTGGGAGCCGATCAAACCTTGCACGAGCTGGCTGGCCAGAACGCGCAGGTGCCGCCCGCCGTGGACGCCAGGTCGAGCGTTCACTGACGAGCGGCCGCGACCTTCAGTGGAACACGGCGGCGCCGTGCACGGGCGCCGGCTCGCCGGGCGAACGCGTCTGCGACGCGCTCTCGATGATTCGGGCGGTGAGGATCAGCGCCAGGTGCGAGAACGCCTGGGGGAAGTTGCCGATCTGGCGCCGCAGCTTGGGATCGTACTCCTCGGAGAGCAGGCCGAGGTGGTTGCGCAGGCCGAGCAGGCGCTCGAACAGCTCCTCCGCCTCGGCGATTCGACCGGCGAAGGCGTAGTTGTCGGCCAGCCAGAAGCTGCAGGCGAGGAAGGCGCCCTCCGTGCCGGGCAACCCGTCGGTCCCGTGCTCGGTGCCGTAGCGGAGCACGAAACCGTCCCGGAGCAGGTCCTTCTCGATCGCGGCCACGGTCCCCTGCATGCGCGGGTCGGTGCCGGGGAGAAAGCCGTAGTGCGGAATCACCAGCACGCTGGCGTCGAGCGCCTCGCTTCCGTACGACTGCGTGAAGGCCCCGACCCGCGGGTTGAAGCCGCGATCGCAGACCTCCGCGTGGATTCGCTCCCGCACGGCGCTGACAGTGCGCCAGCATGCTTTGCCCCTCGTCGCCGCCGAATCCGAACTCCTCGATGGATTTGACCAGCCGATCGAAGGCGACCCAGGCCATGACCTTGGAGTGGGTGAAGTGCCGCCGCCCGCCGCGCACCTCCCAGATGCCGTCGTCGGGCCGCTGCCAGGCGTTCTCGAGGAAGGCAAACAGCTCTTTCATGGCGGCCCAGCCGCCCTCGCGTTTCCTTCAGGCCCAGGCGCTGGGCGGCGTAGATGGACGCCAGGACTTCGCCGTAGACGTCGAGCTGGAACTGCCCCGAGGCGGCGTTGCCGACCCGCACCGGTTTCGAGCCTTCGTAGCCAGGCAGCCAGTCGAGCTCGAACTCGGTGAGGCGGCGCGCGCCGGCGATGCTGTACATGATCTGCGCGTCGGCCGGATCGCCCGCCACGGCCCGCAGCAGCCAGTCGCGGAAGGCGCGCGCCTCGTCGACGTAGCCGCCGATCATGAAGGCGCTCAGCGTCAGGCTGGCGTCGCGCAACCAGCAGAAGCGGTAGTCCCAGTTGCGCACGCCGCCGATGCGACTCGGGCAGCGAGCTGGTCGGCGCGGCCACGATGCCGCCGGTCGGCGCGTAGGTCATCGCCTTGAGCGTGATCAGCGAGCGCAGCACGGCATCGCGCCAGCGCCCCTCGTACGTGCAGCGGCCCGCCCAGGTGCGCCAGTACGACTCGGTCGACGCCAGCGCCTGGTCGGCGTCGAGAGCCGAGGGCGGGCTCTCGTGCGAGGGGAACCAGGTGAGCTGCAACGGGATGCGATCGCCCTTCTTCACGTTCAGGTAGGCCGATACGCGCTTGCCCTCGAACTGGAGGGGCGCGGCAGACGCGCAGCACCAGAGCATCCGGCCCCGCCATGAAGCAGGTCCCGTCGGCCGTGCGTTCGATGAGGGGCGCGTCGGCGCCGTAGCCGAAACGGACGTCGAGCAGCATCTCGAGCGGCACTTCACCGTCGAGGCCTTCGACGATCCGGACGACGTCGCAGCGGCCTTCCATCGGCATGAAGTCGACGAGACGGACCGCGCCGCCGTCGCAAACGAACTCGGTCTCGAGGACCAAGGTGTCGTTTCGATACCGCTGTCGCTTCTCACGAATTTGCACCGTCGGCTCGATTCCCCAGCGGCCGTGCTCGTCGTAACCGATGAGCGCCGCGAAGCACGCGTCCGAGTCGAAGCGCGGCGCGCACAGCCAGTCGATCGACCCGCTGCGCGAGACCAGCGCGGCGGTGAGGGTGTTCCCGATCATCCCGTAGTCTTCTATTTTCGACGCCACGGTTCGCCTCCTTGCACGGCGCCAGAGCTGCGAGAGGGCGCTCACGCCGGCCATGCACAAGCGCGGGCACCGACAACCACCTCACAAATTAGTCACCCTCCGGGACGAGCAATCGATTTGCCTCGCGCCTGAGTCAAGCCGAGCCGCCGGCTCTCCGACGGAATCCGTCAGATGCTTCGGTCATCGGTTCAGCGTTTGGCGAGCAGGTCACGCGTGTGGTGCGCGATCATCAGCTCCTCGTTGGTCGGGATGACCCAGGCGGCGGTCCGGCTCTCCGCCGTGCTGAGGCGTGGGCCGCCCGTGGCGTTGGCCACCGGGTCCAGCTCGACGCCCAGCCAGGCCGCATTGCGGCAGACCCGCTCGCGGACAGGCGCTGCGTGCTCGCCGATTCCGGCCGTGAAGACGATCGCGTCGAGGCCACCGAGCGCCGCGGCCAGCGAGCCGAGCTCGCGGCCGATCCGGTAAACGAAGAGATCGACCGCCAGCGCCGCGCGAGGCTCGGACGATTTGAGCAGAACGCGCATGTCGCTGGAGACGCCGGAGACGCCGAGCAGACCCGAATTCTTGTAGAGGAGCGTCTCGATCG
Organism: uncultured Pseudomonadota bacterium; assembly: GCA_963819375.1. GTDB lineage: Bacteria > Myxococcota_A > Polyangia > Fen-1088 > Fen-1088 > JADGRB01. The sequence continues at coordinate 465,821 of CAWFVU010000009.1, forward strand.
CCCGCGCATCCATCTTGCGCTCGTCCATCAGATAGAGCATGAGACCGGGATCGAGCGCGCCTGAACGGGTTCCCATCGGTAGCCCGTCGAGGCCGGTGAGGCTCATCGTGCTGGCGATGCTCCGTCCGCCTTCGAGCGCGCACATGCTCGCGCCGCTGCCGAGGTGCAGGACGACGGTCTTCCCGCGGGCGGCGCGCTCGTCGAAGCGGGGCAGGACGCCGGCGATGTACTCGTACGAGAGGCCGTGCAGGCCGTAGCGGCGCACGCCCGGCCTCCTCGAACTCCTTGGGCAGCGCGAACATCTGCTCGACGCGCGCCCACGAACGGTGCATCGCCGTGTCGAAGCAGGCCACCTGCGGGAGCTCCGGCGCGCGCGTGAGCACGGCGCGGATCGCCTTCAGGTTGTGCGGCAGGTGGAGCGGCGCCAGCGGAACGAGCTTCTCCACCTTCGCGATCATCGTGGCGTCGATTCGAACGGGCGCGATGTAGTCGGCGCCGCCGTGCGCGACGCGATGGCCGACGGCGGCGAGCCGATACTCGCCGCCGTACTTCTGCCTGCAGCCAGTCGAGGATCTGGAGGAACGCCCCGTCGTGCCCGATCGTCTCGCCGTCTGGCCAGCGTCTTCTCACCGGCCGGTTCACCGTCGGCGTCCTTCGCCGTGAAGCGTGGCGCGGTGCCGATGCCTTCGACCTGCCCGCTGGCGACGACGACGAGCTCCCCGCCGCGTTCAGCGAACAGCGAGAACTTGATGCTCGACGAGCCGGCGTTGAGCACGAGGATGGCGTTCGTCATGTGACCTTCAGGCGATCGCCTTTGCGCCATTGTCCCGCCGCGCCTGGGCGACCAGCAACGCCACCGCGCAGGAGGCGAGGCGCCCCATCACCGAGTCGGCGCGGCTGGTCAGGATGATCGGGACCCTGGCGCCGAGCACGATCCCCGCCGCGTCCGCCTGCGCGAGGATGGCCAGGCTCTTGGCCAGCATGTTGCCACTCTCGAGGTTGGGGACGATGAGGACGTTGGCCCGCCCCGCGACCGGCGAGGCGATCTTCTTGATCGACGCCGACGCCGGGCTGATCGCGTTGTCGAGGGCGAGAGGGCCGTCCAGGATGCCGCCCGTGATCTGGCCGCGGTCGGCCATCTTGCAGAGCGCCGCGGCCTCGACGGTCGAAGGGATCTTCGGGTTCACCGTCTCGACGGCGGACATGATGGCCACGCGCACCTCGGGAAAGCGGAGCGCGTGGCCGAGATCGATCGCGTTCTGGACGATGTCGACCTTCTCCTCGAGGGTCGGCGCGATGTTCACCGCGGCGTCCGAGATGATGAGCGCCTCGGGATAGGTCGGCACGTCGAGCACGAAGCCGTGGCTGAGCCGCCGGGCGGTGCGCAGACCGGTGTCGCGCTTGACCACCTGGCCGAGCAGCTCGTCGGTGTGGAGGCTCCCCTTCATCAGCGCCTCGGCTCTCCCCTGCGGCGACCAGCGCGCACCGCCTCGGCGGCGGCGGCGTGGCTGTGCGGCGCCTCCACCAGCTCGTACGGCGAGATGTCGAGCCCGAGGGCCGCGGCGGCCGCCTCGATCTTCGCGCGCGGGCCGACCAGGATCGGTCGAATGAGCCCGAGCTTCGCCGCGTCGACCGCGCCGGCCAGCGAGGTCGCGTCGCACGGGTGGGCGACGGCGGTCGTGATCGGCGACAGCTCCTTGGCCGCCGTCGATGAGGCGTTCGTACTTTTCGTGGGGCGTCGAGCCCGCCGGGGTCTTGCCGAGGCGAGCCTCTTTTCCGGGCGTAGCACCGGTGCTCACGAGGGCCGCGCTCCCGCCACGCCATCGAGCCCGAGGACGTTCGCGACCCGGCGAAAGCGCTCGTTCTGATCGGGCGTCAGCTCGCCTCGCGCGGTCATGACCGAGCGCGCCGAATCGAAGCCCCGCCGCCGCTGGCCCATGTCGGGTGCCAGCCCGGGAGCGCGGCGAGCGCCCGATCCTCGTCGAGCGCGAGCGCGTAGAACTGGCGCTTGACCGCCTGCTTCAAGTCATCCAGACGAGGGCCGTGGGTCAGGCTTCATCTCCTCGAGCATGCGGCGGAACAGGTTGAAGGGGCGCTCGTCGGCCGCCTCGCCCCGTGGTCGAACGTAGATGAGAAGCCGCGCCCAGGCGTCGAGCAGCGTCCCCGCGTCGATGGAGGCCTCGACCTCCTTCCGCTTGAGGCGCTCGAGCTCCTCGAGCTCCCAGGTCCGGGACCGCGGGCCGCGACGCCCCTGCGTCCGGGGATCCAGGCCGACCGCGCGCGGCCATCCACGGCGACTCGTAGATCAGCTTGAAGGTCTGCTCGACCAGGGTCGTCGCGCAGGTCTCGATAGCGGTCGAGCGCTTCTTCGATCCGTCTGGAGGTGTCTCGCTCGAGCTTGACGAACGGATTGTCCGCCTCGACGGGTCGGCGATGGTCCCGAACCAGGTCGGCCATTCCCTTCACCCACATCATCCAGGGGTTGAGGTCGGAGAGCATCCAGCGCTGGACCCGCACCGGGTTCATCAGCCGCTGGGCCTTGGCGGACGGCTCGCTCGACATCGCCTTCACCGTCGGCGAGGCGAACGTGTCATAGAGCCCCTGGTTGATCTCGGAGACCCGCTCGACCACCTCGAAGGCGCGCTCGTCCTCGCGGCCGTCGTCGAGGGCGAGGACATCGTCGATGGTGCGTGGCGCGAAGCGGATCAGGTACCGGCCCTCGATGTACTGCTGCCCCGGCGTGTCGGGACGCGTGTCCTCGATGAGCGCCTCGTAGAGACCGGGCGGCAGCGTGTCGATCAGCTCGAGGGCGCTGGCCAGCTCGGAGGTCTCCCGCCGAGCGACGCCCGCCGACACGAACAGGCCGAGATGTCCGGCCTTTTCATGCAGGCAATAGACGATCGTCTGATCGTTGAGGCGGATGTCGTCGACGCTCTTGTAGAGATCGGGGATCCAGTCGAGCGCCTGCTGCGGCGGGGTGATGTTGTCCCCCCACGAGGCGAACACGATGATCGGGGTGCGGACGTTGCGCAGATCGACGCGCTGTTTGCCGTCGAAGGACTCCAGCGCTCCGACAGCCAGCCTGTTGCCGACGAACAGGTTCTGGACGATCCAGTCCATCTCCTCCCGGTTCATGAGGTAGTGACCTCCCCACCACTTCTCGAACTCGAGAAAGCGCGGCGGCTCGCTGTCGATCTTGGCGTAGAGGTTGTAGAGCTTGCTCCAGTAGGTGTTCGCCGGATTCGAGGCTCTCGAAGTTGTTGACGATGTGGGCGCCGTCGAACGTGCCGTGACCGAGGTCGCCGGCGAGCGAGGCCGTCCAGCTTCCCCCGAGCAGGCCGCCGAGATAGCGCATCGGGTTCTTGCCGACGACGCCGGCCCAGTAGGAGAGCGGCGAGCCGGCGAGCAGGACGGGACCGATCTCCTTCGGGGCGAGCGCGGCGAGCATCATCAGCGCCCACCCGCCCTGGCAGTTGCCGATCAGGAAGGGACGACCCTCGGCCTGCGGGTGGAGCTCGTTCACCTTGCGGAGGAAGACGCCCTCGGCCGCGCAGACCGACTCGATCGTCTGCCCCGGCGCCGGCTGCGGAAAGAACATCACGAAGTAGCAGGGGTGTCCCTGCTTGAGCGCGATGCCGATCTCGCTGTCGATCTTGAAGCCGCCGATGCCCGGGCCGTGCCCGGCGCGCGGGTCGATGACGACGAACGGGCGCTTGTTCGGATCGGTGGGCGGATGATCGACCTTCGGCTTGATGCGCACCAGCGCGTAGTTCGCGGGCCTCGGCAGCTCGCGGCCGTCGATGACCATCTCGTAATCGAAGACCAGCACGGGTGGCTTGTTCGAGAACTCGTGCGCGAGGTACTCGTTGCCGCGCTCGCGCAGCACGTCCCAGAAGAGGATCATCCGCTGCCAGGCGTCCGCCAGATAGTCCGTCGTGGCCCCCGTCCCCCACGACGGCCCAGGAAAGGCGCCTGCGAACGACCTCTCCGCCTTGAAGACCGGATCGAGCGAGGTTGGCATTGCGTGGTGCCAAGCTGAGGCCTCTCACCAAGAGCGCTACCAGGAACGTCGGACCAGTTGTGAATTCAGCGCCGTGCTGTCAGGCGTTGACCGCAGTCGATGGGGGAGCGCTCCGTGGCCCATTCCATTGGGCTGTGGGCGCGATCAGTCTAAGTCGATGGCGAAGGCGGCGACGAAGATGAAGCGGAAGGAGTACGAGAAGACGCTGCGCGGGCTACAAGCCGAGCTTTGCAAGCTTCAGGAGTGGGTCAAACACAGGAGTCTGAGGGTGATCATCGTCTTCGAGGGTCGGGACACCGCCGGCAAGGGAGGGACGATTCGGGCCCTCACCGAGCGCGTCAGCCCGCGCGTGTTCCGGGTCGTGGCTATGCCCGCCCCCTCCGACCGGGAGAAGACGGAGCTCTACCTGCAGCGCTACATCGCTCACTTCCCTGCGGCGGGAGAGATCGTGGTGTTCGATCGGAGCTGGTACAACCGGGCGGGGATCGAGCACGTGATGGGGTTCTGTACCCGGGACGAATACGAGAGCTTCTTGAAGCTTTGCCCCCTCGTCGAGGAGGCGATCGTCGACAACGGGATCCAGCTCGTCAAGCTGTGGCTCGACGTCGGGCAAGAGGAGCAGCGACGCCGCATGACCGCGCGCATCGAGGACCCCCTGCGGCAGTGGAAGCTCTCTCCGATGGACACCGAGTCCTGGCCGCGCTGGTACGAATACTCGCGCGCGCGCGACCGGATGTTCGAGGCCACCGACACCAAGCACGCGCCCTGGTACGTCCTCCGCTCGGACGACAAACGTCGCGCCCGCCTGAACTGCATCCGACACATCCTGGGGCTCATCCCCTACAAGAAGGTGGCGCGCGAGAAGATCACGCTGCCGAAGCGCTGGAAGAAGCATCGGTACGACGACCAGAAAAGCTTGCAGGGGAGAAGGTTCGTCGCCGAGCGGTACTGAGTCAGGCTGTGCCTGAATCAAGATCCGACCGATTCCTGCATCTGCTTGCGTGACCAGCTTGTCCGGCACGGTTCGTCATGAGCGCAAATGACGGCATGACGGTCCGCAACACCGCCTTCGATCGCGGCCGCGCGATCTCGCTCGGCGGCGCGTCCTCGCTCGGCGTGCTGCTGGCGCTGGGGGGCTGCGCGGTCGGTCCGACCTTCAAGCCCCCCCAGGCGACCGTCAACGAAAGCTGGCGCGCGAGCGGTGACCCCCGCGTCTCGACTCAGACCACCGCCGACAGCTCCTGGTGGAGGGCGTTTGGTGATTCCACGCTCGATCGGCTGGTCGAGCTCGCCTACCGGCAGAACCTGCCGTTGCAGATCGCCGGCCTGAGAATCGTCGAGGCCCGCGCCCAGCTCGCCGTGGTCACGGGCCTGCAGTTCCCACAGACCCAGCTGGCCACGGGGAGCGCGACCGCGATCGGGCTCAGCAAGAACGTCGTCAACATCCCCAACCTCCCGCGCAACTTTGGGATCTATCAGGTGGGTTTCGATGCCGCCTGGGAGCTCGACTTCTGGGGCAAGTACCGGCGCGGGGTGGAGGCGGAGGCCGCGACCCTGCTCGGCTCGGTCGCCGACTACGAATCGGCGCTCGTCTCGCTCACCGCGGAGGTCGCGCGGACCTACGTCGTCGTCCGCACCTTCGAGGTGCTGATCGCGCAGACCGAGGAGAACGCCCGGGTTCAGGAGCAGGCGCTGGAGATCGCCCAGTCGCGCTTCCGGAACGGCGCCACCTCGGAGCTCGATCCGACCCAGGCGACGACGCTTCTCGCAGAGCACCCGGGCCTCGATCCCCCGGCTCGCAGACCGGGCTCGCAGCAGGCTCGGAACGCGCTGAGCACCTGCTCGGGCAGCCGCCCGGGACGGTCGAAGCGTTGCTGGCAGGGCCCAAGGAGATCCCGAAGGCGCCCGCCAAGGTCGTCGTCGGCGTCCCGGCCGAGATGCTGCGCCGGCGCCCGGACATCCGCGGCGCCGAGCTGCTCGCCGCCGCGCAGTGCGCCCGCATCGGCGTCGCCAAGGCCGATCTCTATCCGAGCTTCTCGATCCTCGGCAGCATCGGCTTTCAAGCCAGCACCGCCCCGACGGTGTCGCACAATCTCTTCACCCCGAGCGCGCTGGCCTACTCCGTCGGCCCGCAGATCAACTGGCCCTTCCTCAACTACGGCCGCCTCGACGAACGGCGTGCGCGTCGAGGACGCGCGGTTTCAGGAGCTGCTGGTCAGCTACCGCGACACCGTGCTCAAGGCCGCGCAGGAGGTCGGAGGACGCGCTTGACCGGGTTCATCAACGCCGAGGCGACGATGGTGCTCGAGCAGGCGGCCGTCGTGGCAGCCGGACGCTCGGTGGAGATCTCCCTGGCGCAGTATCGAGAAGGCGCGGTCGACTACCAGCGGGTGCTGGACGCGCAGCGCTCGCTCCTGCAACAGCAGAACAGTCTCGCCGAGACGAGCTCGTCAATCGCGACCAACCTGATCGCCCTCTACAAGGCGCTCGGCGGCGGGTGGGAGGTGCGCCAGGGCGAACCGGTCGTCCCCGCGGAAACGCAGCGCGAGATGAAGGAGCGGACCAACTGGGGCGATCTGCTGTCGCCGCCGCGCGCCCCTCAAACGACCGAGAACCAAGCGGAGAAACACTAGGGAGCCCGACATGGCGAAAATCTCGAAGCGTGCTCTCAAGTGGATCGGCGCGTCGCTCGGCGTCGCGGTCGTCGCGTTCCTCGGCGTTCGCTACTTGATCAAGCGACACAACGCGCTGCCCGAGGGGATCGTCTCGGGCAACGGCCGGATCGAGGCGAAGCTCGTCGACGTGGCCGCCAAGGAGCCGCTGCGGGTCAAGGAGGTCCTCGTCGACGAAGGCGCCCTCGTCAAGCCGGGACAGGTGCTGGTGCGGCTGGACACCGTCACCTTGCAGTCGCAGCTGGCCGGGGCCAAGGCGAGCATCGACGCGGCCGAGGAGAAGCTGGCCGTCGGCCAACGCCAACATCGTCAAGGAGAAGAGCGAGATCAACCTCGCCGAGATCGAGGTGGAGCGCTCCCAGCGACTCGTCGCGGATGGCGCCGGCTCGCAGCGGGAGCTCGACGTCCGCAGGGCAAAGCTGGAGACGACGCAGGGCCACCCTCGCCGAGGCGGAGGCGGCGCTCGCAGACCGCCAGGCAGGAGGTCGAGGTCGCGCGGGCAAACGCGGCGACGATCCAGACGCGCATCGACGACGCGACGCTCAAGTCGCCCGTCACGGGGAGAGTGCTCTATCGGCTGGCCGAGCCCGGCGAGGTCCTCGCGCCCGGCGGCAAGGCGCTGACGCTGGTCAACCTGCGAAGACGTCTACATGGAGATCTTCCTCCCCTCGGAGCAGGCGGCGAGCGTGAAGGTCGGCGCCGAAGGGCGGATCACCGTCGACTACGACGCCGAAGCGCGCCGTGGCCGGGTACGTCAGCTTCGTCTCGCCGGAGGCGCAGTTCACGCCCAAGCAGGTCGAGACGCAAGAGCGAGCGCGAGAAGCTGATGTTCCGGGTCAAGATCCAGCTGCCCAAGGAGGTGGCGAGTCAGTACGTCGAGCGCATCAAGACCGGCGTTCGCGGCGTCGGCTACGTCAAGGTCAAGGACACGGCGGTCTGGCCGGAGCGGCTGCAGAATCTGGTGCCGACGGCGACGACGGTCGGACTCGGCGAGTGACCATGGAGCACCGGCGCGAGCCGCCGGCCAGGCGGTCGTCTCGATCCAGGACGTCACCCACCGCTACGGCAAGGTCGTCGCGCTCGACGGCATCTCGCTCGACATTCCCAGCGGCATCATGGTCGGCATCGTCGGCCCCGACGGCGTCGGCAAGTCGACGCTGCTGGCCCTCGTCGCCGGGTCCAAGAAGATGCAGCAGGGGAAGGTGACCGTCCTCGACGGGGACATCGCCGACGCCCGGCACCGGCGCGCGGTGGGCCCGCGCATCGCGTACATGCCGCAGGGCCTCGGCAAGAACCTCTATCTCGAGCTCAGCGTCCACGACAACGTCGACTTCATGGCGCAGCTCTTCGGGCTCGTCGGCCGGCCGAGCGCAAGGTCCGCGTCAAGGAGCTGCTCGAGGCGACGGGGCTCGGCCCGTTCGCCGACCGCCCGGCCGGCAAGCTGTCGGGCGGAATGAAGCAGAAGGTCGGCCTCTGCGGCGCGCTGGTCCACGATCCCGATCTCCTCATCCTCGACGAGCCGACCACCGGCGTCGATCCGCTCTCGCGGCGGCAGTTCTGGACGCTCATCGACGACATCCGCGCCGGGCGCCCCGGCATGAGCGTCGTCATCTCCACCGCGTACATGGACGAAGCGCAGCAGTGGGACTGGATCGTCGCGATGGACGCGGGACGCGTGCTGGCGACCGGAACGCCGGCGGAGCTGATGCAGCGGACCGGACACGACGGATCTCGAGCATTGCTTCATCGCCCTTCTGCCGGAGGAGAAGCGCAGGGGCCACACCGAGCTGACGATCCCGCCGCGCGCCGGCCGGCAGGTCCGAGATCGCCATCGAAGCCCACGGCCTGACGCTGCCGCTTCGGCGCCTTCACCGCCGTCGACCACGTCACGCTGTCGATCGAGCGCGGCGAGATCTTCGGCTTCCTCGGCTCCAACGGCTGCGGCAAGTCCACGACGATGAAGATGCTGACCGGGCTTCTGCCTCCCACCGAGGGGACCGCGACGCTCTTCGGCAGCTCCGTCGAGGCGGGCAGCATGGAGGTCCGCAAGAACCTCGGCTACATGACGCAGGCGTTCTCGCTCTACGGCGAGCTCAGCGTCCGCCAGAACCTGGTCCTGCACGCGCGCCTCTATCACCTTCCGCCCGACAAGGCGAAGACGCGCATCGAGGAGCTGGTCGAGCGGTTCGGCCTTGGCACGCACCTCGACGCGCTGGCCGAGGAGCTGCCGATGGGGTTGCGCCAGCGGCTCTCGCTCGCCGTCGCCGTCCTGCACGAGCCGCAGATCCTGATCCTCGACGAGCCGACCTCCGGCGTCGATCCGGTCGCCCGCGACAGCTTCTGGGAGCTGCTGATCGACTCTTTCGCGCGAAGCAGGGCGTCACGATCTTCGTGACGACGCACTTCATGAACGAAGGGATGCGCTGCGATCGCATCTCGCTCATGAACGCCGGGAAGGTGCTGGCCTGCGACGTGCCCGCAGAAGCTGATCGACGGGCGCGGCGCCGCCGAGCCTGGAGGAGGCCTTCATCGGCTACATGGAGGACGCGATCGCCAAGGACGTCGTCGGCTGCCGGCGAAGGCGAAGGCCCCGGTCGCCGAGCCCGTCGCCGAGACGCCGACGGCGCCCCGTCCGTCGCCGAAGCAGTCTTCCCTTCAGGTGCGGCTCGGCCGGATGCTCGCCTACGCCCGCAACGAGACCATGCAGATCCTTCGCGATCCGGTGCGACTGGCCTTCGCCTTCGTCGGCTCGGCGCTGCTATGCTCGTCTTCGGCTTCGGCATCACCACCGACGTCGAGCACATCCGCTACGCCTCGTTCGATCTCGATCAGTCGCCCGAGAGCCGGAGGTATCTCGAGCAGTTCGCCGGCTCGCCGCGCTACTTCGCGCGACACCGCGCCGGCGCGCTCCGCCGACGAGGCGCTCAAGCGACTGCAGTCGGACGACGTCTCGCTGGTCCTCGAGATCCCGCCGAGCTTCGGCCGGGACTTCCGGCGGGGCGCCGGGCCCGAGGTCCTGGCCCAGGTCGACGGCGCCATGACGTTCCGCGGCGACACCGTCGCGCAGTACGTCCAGGGCGTGCACGCCACCTTGCTCCAGGATCCCGCGACCGGTCTCGGAACGGCGACGCCGCAGAAGTACACCGCCGACATCGAGGAGCGCTTCATGTACAACCCGACGTTCGAGAGCGTCTACTCGATCGTGCCGAGCGTCCCGGCCCTGCTGCTGCTCCTGATCCCGGCGATCCTCATGACGGTCAGCATCGTGCGCGAGAAGGAGCTCGGCTCGATCATCAACTTCTACGTCACGCCGACGGGCAGGCTGGAGTACCTGCTGGGCAAGCAGCTGCCCTACGTCGCCATCGGCATGATCAACTTCTTCATCCTGACCGCGCTGGCGCTGATCGTCTTCGGCGTCCCGATCAAGGGCAGCTTCCTGATGCTGACGCTCTGCACGCTCGCTCTACGTCATGGCGACGACGGGCATCGGCATGGTCACCTCGACCTTCACCGAGCAGCCAGGTCGCGGCGGTCTTCGTCACGGCGATCCTCACCATCATCCCGACCATCCAGTTCTCCGGCCTGCTGCAGCCGGTCTCGACGCTCAAGGGGAACGCCGGCGATCGTCGGCTCGATCTGGCCGGCCTCCTACTACATGCACTCGAGCCTGGGCGCCTACACCAAGGGGCTCGGCACCAGCCTCATGATGGGCGACATCGTCTTCCTCGCCTGCTGCATCCCGGTCCTCCTCGCCGATCAGCGTCCTCGGCCTGAAGAAGCAGGAGAAGTAGCCATGAAGTCGCTGCTCGAACATCTTCTGGCTCGGGCTCAAGGAGATCCGCAGCCTGATGAGCGACGTCGTGATGGTCGTGTTCGTCGTCTACGCCTTCACGCTGGCGATCTACATCCAGGCGACCGGCACCTCGAGCGAGGTCAACAACGCCTCGATCGCCTTCGTCGACGAGGACGGCTCGGCGCTGTCCAAGGAGCTGTTCAACGCCTTCTATCCGCCGCGTTTCAAGTTTCCCACGCTGACCTCGGTCGCCCAGGCGCAGGACGAGATGGACCGGGGCCGCCTGATGTTCGTCGTCGTGATCCCGCCTCGCTTCGAGCGCGACCTGCGCGCCGGCCGCAACCCGACCATCCAGGTGAACATCGACGCGACCGCCATGCAGCAGGCCGGCATCGGCGCCGGCTACATCAAGAACATCATCAACGATCGGGTCGCGTCCTTCCTGAAGCGCGACCGACGTGTCGGCGCAGGCCGCCCATCAACCTGGTCGTCCGCAAGCTGTTCAACCCGAACGGCGTCTCGTCGTGGTTCAAGAGCGTCGTCGCCATCATCAACCAGATCACGCCTGCTGACCGTGGTGCTGACGGGCGCCGCCGTGATCCGCGAGCGCGAGCACGGAACGCTCGAGCACCTGCTGGTGATGCCGCTGCACCGCCTTCGAGATCGCGATGGCCAAGGTCTGGGCCAACAGCCTGGTGATTCTGATCGCGACCGGCGCCTCGCTCTTCCTGGTCGTGCAGATGGCGCTGAAGGTGCCGTTCGCCGGCTCGGTCGTCCTGTGGTTCGTCGGGCGTCGTGCTCTATCTGTTCTTCGCGACCGCGCTCGGGATCTTCCTCGGGACGATCTCGCGCTCGATGGCGCAGTTCGCGCTCCTGATCATCCTGGTGATCGTCGTGCTGATGCTGCTCTCGGGCGGGAGCACGCCGGTCGAGAGCCAGCCGAAGTGGCTGCAGTACGTGACGTACCTCCTGCCGGCGCGGCACTTCGTCAGCTTCTCGCAGGTGATCATCTATCGCGGCGGCGGCCTCGGCGCGGTCTGGCGTCAGTTCCTGATGGTGGCCGCGGTCGGCCTCGGCTTCTTCGTCTACAGCCTGAGGCTCTTCCGCAAATCGATCGCGGTGAGCAAGTAGCCGCAGCTCACCTCGAAGGCAGAGCGCCGAGCGTAAGCCGCTGGCCTAACTCGCGCGGCACCCCGCTGCCGGGGCGCGAGGGCGGCCTCATATTCCCGTTCATGCTCGACCTCGTCGACGTCGGTGCGTCGTCTCTCGCGTCCTACGTAGGGATCGCCCCCGACGATCTCCTCGACGCCGTCTCGCGCACTGCGGAGGCGCTGCGCGGAGCCCGCGTGCTGCACGTCAACGCCACGCCTTACGGCGGAGGCGTCTCGGAGCTGCTCCGCTCGGTGGTGCCGTTGCTCAACGATCAAGGCCTCGAGGCCGACTGGCGGATCATCAGCGGCGACGAGCCGTTCTTCCAGGTGACGAAGGCGATCCACAACGGGCTGCAAGGGGCCGAGGTGCAGCTCTCCGACGCAGACAAGGCGCGCTACCTGGCGACCTCGCGCGCCAACGCGACGGGCTTCGACCTGGAGTACGATTTCATCTTCATCCACGATCCGCAGCCCGCGGCGCTGCTGGGGTTCACCGGCAAGGGGCGGGCGCGCTGGATCTGGCGCTCGCACATCGACACCGCGAACGCGAATCCGGAGGTCTGGAAGTTTCTCCGCCCGTTCCTGGCCGAGTACGACGCGTCGATCTTCACGATGGCCGAGTTCGTTCCCGCCGACCTGCCCACGCCCATCGTCGAGATCATCCCCCCCGCCATCGATCCAAGGAACCCCAAGAACCTCGGGCTCCCCGGGGCGACCGCCCGGCAGGTCCTGGAGTGGATCGGCGTCCGCACCGAGCACCCGCTGGTCACGCAGGTCTCGCGCTTCGATCCCTGGAAGGATCCGCTGGGCGTCATCGAGGCGTGCCGGCTGGCCCGGGAGGAGGTGCCCGAGCTGCAGCTCGCGCTGGTGGGGTCGATGGCGTCCGACGATCCCGAGGGCTGGGACATGTACCGCGCGATCCGGAGCGCGATCGCCGGCGACAAGCGCTCGCACGTGTTCACGAACCTGGTCGGCGTCGGCAACGTCGAGGTCAACGCCTTCCAGGCGCTGTCGAAGGTGGTGATCCAGAAGTCGCTGCGCGAGGGGTTCGGGCTGGTCGTCGCCGAGGCGCTCTGGAAAGGGACACCGGTCGTCGCCGGGCGGGCCGGCGGAATCCCCCTGCAGATGGCCGACGGGACGGGCGGCATCCTCGTCGACAGCGTCGAGGAGTGCGCACGCGCGATGGTCACGCTGCTGCGCGACGAGGAGCGCGCGCGGGCGCTCGGCGCCAGCGGCCGCGAGCGCGTGCGGCGGCACTTCCTGATCCCGCGGCTCGTCCTCGACGAGCTCTCTCTCATGCGGCGGATGGCGGCCGGCGCCCCCGCGGGCCGAGCGTTCGAGTGGGTGTCGCACCGCGATCCGGTCTGCGGCATGGCGGTGGAGGCGGGCGAAGAGACCACCACCCTCGACGGGCTGACGCTCAGGTTCTGCTCGTCCCAGTGCCGCGCGACCTTCGCCCGCGCGCCCGAGCGCTACCTCGGCGGGGCGAAGCCCATGGACGCCGCAGCGCCCGTGGGCTAGGCCGCCTTCGGGCGGCACGGCGTCGGGCATGGTTCGCTTCGCTCAGCGTTGCCTTACGGCAACGCCCTCCTAGAGGCGCATCTACAACTTGCCGCGCGGCGGGCGCTCGCCGGCGTCCCGTCGGGCGGCGTGCTCTTCAGAGGCCGCCTCGATGTCCTCTTCGAGATCCCCAGCTTCCCGGCGTTCGGAAACCTGCGGCTGCTCGTCCATGGATGGGTGATGCAAACGGCCGCTCTGCACGTCGGCGCGCTCGGGCGCGCTGCCTTCGGCGCGTTCGGCGGAACGTTCCGCTTCGTCCCCCGGTCTGTTTTCCACTCCATCGCCCTTCCAGCGCGATGTCTGTTCCCTGCTGGCCTTCTTGCCGCTCTTGTTCGCCATGAGGGCAAACTGTCCACCAGGCAAAGATCGTCAACGCGGGTCCTGGAGGGTTGGCCGGGTTGCCGACGGCGTCTCGCGGTCCTACTTTCCAAGGCCATGGGGCACCTGATGGACCGCTGCGACGTGATCGACGTGCTGGAGGAATCGGTGACGCTGCGCCGGCCGGTGTCGGTCGAGCTGAAGGGGGGCAAGCACTTCATCGATCAGCCCAGCGACGTGGTGACCGCCGACCACCGCGAATGGGTGCAGTTCCGCCAGCACGAGCAGATCGCCGTCGACGACATCGCGTTCTGCGCGCCAGCGTCGCCGCCCGAGGCGACCTACCGCGGCAAGACCTAGGTCTCGTCCTAGGTCTCGCCTTAGTAGGATCCGTTGACGTTGAAGTAGCCAGGATGGTGTTACCGTAAAGGGGATGCGGTCGGGGAGACGCGCGACGGGGCGGTGGATGTGCATCATTGGAGCGATGGCGGCGGTTGGATCCGCATGCTCCAAGGATCGAGCGGCGGGTCCCCAGGGCACGGGAGGCACTGCCGGGGGCGGCGGCAACCTTGCTGCCGGTGGTCGGTCCGGCGGGAGCGCCGGCGGCGCGGGCGGCAACAGCGCGAGCACGGGCGGCGTCAGCGGAATCCCTGGGTGTCTTGGTCAGGGCGGGACGGCCGCAAGTGGCGGCGCCGTCGGAGGGAGCAACGGCCAGCCCAACGGCATCTCTGCGGCGGGCGACGACACCTGTGCGATGTTTCCGAATGGAGCCGTCGCCTGCTGGGGTGACGACAGCGCGGCCCAACTCGGTGACTGCTCGACGGCACCACGCGCTCGGCCGGCGCTGATCCCGGGCGTCTCCGGGGGACTGCTGAACTTCTCGATGGCCGCGCATCGAACGTGCGTGATCGTGCCGGGCGATGCCGGCGTCTCCGGCGGGCCGGTCATTTGTTGGGGCCCTGGTCCCCCGGCGCCCGTCGCGGGGGTTACGGCCGCCGCCGGCCTCGCGGTCTCGGACGATCACGTATGCGTCACGACGGCGATCGGCGGCAACGTCCTCTGCTGGGGGGACAACACGTACGGCCAGCTGGGCGACGGAACCACCACCTCGTCCGACGTTGCCGTACCCGTCGCTGGCTTGACCGAGGTCATGATCAAGGGCGGGCCGCAGTTCAGCTGCGCCTCCAACCTCACCGGTACGACCTGGTGCTGGGGACAGAACATGGGCGGCCAGTTGGGCAACGGCACGACCATCTCCAGCAGCCAGCCCGTGAAGGTCCTGCCCGACCCGGCCGGGATCGTCTTCATCACCGGTCAGCACGTCTATGCGAACGTCGGTACGGTCTCGTGCTGGGGGACCGGCGCTTGCGGCGACGGGGGTGGCCCCAGCTCCGTCCGGTCGACACCGACGCGGGTCGCGCTGAGCGGCCCAGCTCTGACGGAGCCGGCGGGCGGTGACGCAACGTCGTGCACGGTGCTCGTGGGCGGTTCCGTCGCGTGCTGGGGTGTCAACGACCACGGTCAGCTCGGTGACGGGACCGTCGTCGATCATCTGACACCGGGCGCCGTGCTCCTTCCGAGCGGCGAGCAGGCCAAGTACATCTCGGCGACCGCCGATGGTTCCAGCTTCTACGCGCTCATGACGGACAGCTCCGTCTACGCCTGGGGACGAAACGACCGCGGACAGCTGGGCGATGGAACGACGACAGATCGAAGCACCCCGGTTCGTGTCGTGGGCGTGGCAACCCCGTATGGTGTGACGGCGGGGAGGGCGCACGCTTGCTCGCAAACCTCCAGCTTCGCCGTCCAGTGCTGGGGGGCCAATGACCTTGGCCAGCTGGGCGACGGCACGTTCGTGGACCGACCGACCCCAGTGACCATAAGCTTCTGACCGATGGGAAGCCGGACCGCGCGGGTTCAATGACCCGTGGCACAATCTGCCGGTGAGCCGCATATCGCTGCTCGGGTTCAGCACCGCCGGGATCGAGACCGCGATCGAGGTCCCCAGCCTGGGCGTGGTGCTGGATCTCGGCCGCTGCTCGAGGACGGCCGTCAATCAGCCGGTCGTGCTCGTGAGCCACGGGCACCTCGACCACGTAGGGGCCGTCGTTCAACATGCGGCCCGCCGGGCCATGATGAACATGGGCGAGAGCGTCTATGTGGTGCCGGCCAGCATCGCTGCCGACGTGGAGCGTATGTTCGCCGCGGCGGAAACCCTTGACGGAGGCCGCATCCCCCGGCGCGTGGTGCCACTCGGTCGCGGCGAGGAG
The DNA here is from genome assembly GCA_963819375.1 of uncultured Pseudomonadota bacterium. Lineage (GTDB taxonomy): Bacteria > Myxococcota_A > Polyangia > Fen-1088 > Fen-1088 > JADGRB01. Next base: position 481,606 of record CAWFVU010000009.1, read on the forward strand.
CTCGATCTCGGCAAGAGGCGTCACGTGCGCGCGTTCGAGACATTCCACCGCGTTCCGAGTCAGGGCTACACCGTATGGGAGCGCCGCCGGCGGCTGCGGCCCGAATTCCGCGACCTGGATGGCGCTCGGCTGGGAGAGCTGCGCCGGGCTGGCCAGGAGATAGACGAGTCCCACGACGTCCCCGTCCTCTGCTTCTCGGGAGACACGCGCGTCGAGGTGCTGGAGCGAAACCCCGAGCTCCAACAGGCGGAGACCCTCTTGCTCGAGGCCACCTTCCTCGACGAACGCGTCTCCGTCGAGGACGCGCGCAAGATGGGGCACATTCACCTCGACGAATTGATCGCACGTCCCGAGCTCCTCGCCGCGAGGGACATCGTGCTGCACCACTTCTCCGCGCGTTACACGGCCGCCGACGTGTCGCAGATCTGCCAACAGCGGCTCCCCGACGCTGTCAAAGCTCGCGTCCGCATCCTCGGGACGGATTAGAGAGGCGACCCGTCTGGGCATCCCGCCGTAGCGACGCCAAAAGTACGCCCCCCGGGTCGACCGGGGAGCCGCTATAACTGGGTCTGACGAATGGGCCGCAAGCGACGAAGGGGCGCGGTTCGAAAGGGGGGCGGCGGAGCAATGAGCTCCCTGCGGGGCGGTTTTCGATCCGTCGCGGCCGGGGTGACGGGAGGCAAGTCTCGCCCGACGTCCCGCGCCGGGCGCGCGCTCGGCGGCACAATCACGGTCGCCTTGCTGGTGATCGCCGCTCTGCTTCTGCTGCGCCGGTTCGGGATGCTGCATTGACCGGCGAGACAACGCCCACGACCGAGTGAATCGTGATCGCCTTCGATGCTGCGCTCTGGTGCCGGTGATCTTCCCCGAGGCACAGCCAAGGCGGTTGCATTTTCGGGCGTGGAGATCAGGCTTGTGCAGATGCGTGCATTTGACAGTTGTCTCATCGTCGCCACTTGCTTACTCGCTTCGGCGTCGTTCGGATGCACGCGCGCGTCCGACAGCTCGGCACCCGGCGTGGCAGGGACTGCGGGAAGCGTCGTACGCGACGACGTGAGAGGCGTGGCCCAAACGACGGAGAAGACGGCGAAAGACATCGGCCACGCCGCCGTCGACCTCGCCGATAAGGCGGGCAACGGCCTTCAGGACGCGACGAACAAAGCCAGCGCCGGCGGCCAGGACGCCTGGATCACGACAAAGGTCAAAAGCGCGTTGACGAGCGATGGCTTGGACCCACTCCACATCCACGTGGACACCGAGGGCGAGGTCGTCACGCTCTCCGGGTCCGTCGATTCGGCGGCCAAGAGAGAAAAGGCGGTCAGCGTGGCCAGGCACGTCACTGGCGTGCTCGATGTGAAGGACCACCTGTTCATAAAGGCCGACACGCGTTAGGCGCGGCTGTCGACGTACGTTTCTCGAAAGTCGCCGGTGAGCGGCGTTGCTTGCTGCATCCGCGCCCGCGCGCGATTTCGTCCGTGCGGCTCTAATACCAGAAGAGCGATATGGTGTAGGAGTCGCCCGGGGGAAAGGGATCCACCGCAAGGCTCAACGTCTGGCCGGCCGCCCAGGTCCACGCGTCGAACTGGAGCTGGTTCACGCAGCTGGCGGGATCGCAGGAGCCACAAGCCTCGAGGCTCGCATCCCCGGCCGATGAACCGAGGTGCGAGGTCCCAGCCGGCGGCGGCGGAAGGGGCAGAAACCACTGGGCCGACGAGTCGGGACCCGTCAGGGTGAAGCCGTTGAAGCCGGCGAACGGCGCAAGGTTGGTGGCCTCTGCGCAAGTCGGCGCGAGCACCGACGAGAGCGACCCGTCGAGCGTCATCGTCCCAGCGTCGCCGCTGCTGGCGACGAAGTAGGATCCGGGCAGGAGATCGTAGAGATTGAGCCCGCCGGGCGGGTGCTGGAGCGTGTCGATCGGCGTCTGGTCGCACGAGCCGAGCCCGACGAGGATGCCGGACGACGAGACACCGACAACCGTGGTCGACGCCACCGTCAGCGAATGGAACGTGTCGAGGGTGCCGCACACGCCGTCGGTTGCCACCGGCGTCGCATCGAGCGGCGCGGGCGGCCGGGAGCACTGCCACAGACAGACCTGGTGCGGCGCGTTTTCCGCGAGCACCGCCGCCCAGATGGCCGACAGGCTCTCGCCGTAGACCTCGCGAAACACGGCGTCCATGGTGTCCGCGTCGGCGCCCGTGGGGACCCGCTGGTAGAGAGTGGTGAACAGCCGCGGGTCGTACTGCGTGAGCAGGTAGCCGACCAGCCAGGCGCCCGCGTCGTAGACATCGGTGGACGTCGGGGAAACGTACTCGAGCCCCGCGAGCTGGTCCCAGGTGTGGGTTGGCTTCAGCGGGAACTCCGAGGAGGTACAGGAGAGCGCCACGGCCGCGCCTTCAAGCAAGACCGTCGGGGGGAAGCCGGTGGGCCAGAGGTAGGTGTGCACCAGCTCGTGCAGCTGCATCCCCTCATACGAAATGACCATGCTATCGGGCGCGCAGGCGCCCCGGTCCAAGGGACAGTTGCCGTGTTGCTTGAGATCGTTCGGGTCGAGCATCTTCTCGTAGGTGACCTTCGCGCCCGGCGGCCACTCGAAGCCCAGAAAGTCCTGCAGCTGCGCGAAGTGCTGCTCCAAAGGCACGAGGACATCGGGACAGATCTGCGTGTCCCCCGTCCGCGTTAGGTAGTCGAAGTGCCTCGACTCCCAGCGAACGTCGGCGGGCAGATCGTAGGTCCCGTCACACCCGGCGAGCAGCCACGCCGCCACGGCGATCGCACCACAGATGCACGCGCGCCCCGCCCGGCTCACGCGTGCGATTATATCGTGACCCGCTCAGCGCGTGCCGCCGACCAGGCGCCAGACGATCATGAGTTCGTCTCTCAGCATGCAGACAGGCAGGTTTCGGCGTTGAGCCGGGACCTAAGCCGTTACATCCCATGGGCTGGCCATGACGCTGGGCGGCCAGCTGCGGTGCGGAGTTCGCGATGCATCCCGTGAGCGAGGGCTACACCTTCGAGCAATGCTCTGCCGCGCGACTGCCGCGCGCAGGCCGGAGTCCCCGACGAAGAGGAGGCGGCGCGCACGGCGGCGCGCTCGGGGCGGAACTTGGTTTGAACGGTCCGGCCGCCGTGCAGCGGATCCTCCGCCACAGCGATCCGCGGATCACGACCGAGGTCTACGGGCACCTCGTCCCCGACTACCTGCGCGCGGAGATCGATCGGCTCTCGTTCGGGATCGCGCCGCCGGCAAAACCGTCCAGCGATTCGCCAACTTTGGGCGCGCTTCCCACAGCGTTTGCTACATCTGTGCTACAGCCGGGCCGATCGAGGCTGGCGATAAGAAAATCGGGCCAACGGCCTCGAACGATTCCGAGGAGATGCAGTTGTGGGCGCGGCGGGACTCGAACCCACTACCCCCGGCTTCGGAGGCCGGTACTCTATCCAGATGAGCTACGCGCCCGATTTTGATGCGGGCGCAGAGACTAACCAAATCGGCCGCCCGCGGCCAGCCTCGATTCCTTTCGTTTTTCCTGTCTCCGGGCCACCGTAGGGGCGGCGGCCTTCGCCGTTACGCGTCATCAAATTTGCATGAAGAGAGTCGTGCCGCCGTCCTAGGGAATGGAGGGCTGTAATGAATCCGACGCCGCAAACTTCCCTGGGTGAGCGCGAGGCCATCGAGCCGCGACGGCAAACGGAGACCGCGCGGGTCGTCGTGGTCGACGACAACCAGCTGCGCGCTTCGGCGCTGGCGGCCGCGTTGAAGGGGGCGTCGGACACCATCGTCGTCGTCACGGGGCCTGACAGCCGGGCGATGCACCAGGATCTGTTTCCGGCGGATCTCGTGCTGCTGGCGCTGGGAGGGCGGCAGGTCTCGGCGCTGGCCACGGGTGCGGAGGCCGTGCAGCGCAATCCCTACGCCGAGGTGATCTTCTATTGCGACGATCCGGACGCGCCCGAGGTCTCCGCGGCGGCCGTCCTCGGAATCACCCGGATCGTGCCGGCGCAGAACATGGCCGCTTGGCTATCGCGCGCAGGCGCGCTGCTGGCGCGCGGCGCCTATCTCCGGCGAGCGGCGGCGGCGACCATCGCGGTCGCGCCCGAGCCGCCGACGCTGGCGACCTCCGCGCTGGACGCCGCGCGCTTGCCGCTGCCGACGGCCGAGATGCGTTTCCGTGAGAGCTACATCCGGTGCCTTCTGACCCAGAGCGGAAGCCGCCAAGAGGCGGCACGCCGGGCGGGTGTCCCCTACCGGACGATGTGCGAGATGATCCGCAAGCTCGGCATCTCGACGAAGTAATTTTTCCCGGGCCTCGGACAGTGCCAAGGATGGGCCCCCGACGGTGCCCAAGGATGACGTTGGCGCCCCTCAGGGCCGCAGCTCTTGCGCCGCTGACCCTAGGGCCGCAGCTCTTGCGCCGCTGACCCTAGGGCCGCAGCTCTTGCGCCGTTGACCCTAGAGCCGCAGCTCTTGCGCTGCTGACCCTAGGCGTCAGCTCTTGCGCCGCTGACCGAGATCGTCGGCCGCCGCCTCTGCGCGCCGTTCCTGCTCGCGGCGGTGGAGGGCCTCGCGGCGCGCGATCGCCTTTTCGACCACCTCGCGCCGCTGGCGGGCCCGCAGGTGCGCCGCCCGCGCCGTCGCCTCGGCGCGCTCCGCAGCGGCGACGACCTCTGCACGATGACGGTCGAGCGCCTCGACCGCGGTGCGTGTCGCCAGGCGGAGTCGCTCGGAGAACCGCCGCCCCGTCTGCGCCCGAGCCGCGGATGCGTCGCCCGAAGCTGCCTCCGTCGCGCGGGCCGTGACCTCGGCCGCGCGCGCCTCGGCCGTTCGCGCGATGAGGCGCTCCGTCTCGACCTCGGCGCGGCGCACGGTCGCCGCCGCCTCGCCGAGCGTCTGCTCAGCCTGGCGCTCCTCGGCGACACGCAGATCGCGCAGCGTGTAAAGCGCGTAACTGGACATTGAATCTTGCGGGTCGAGATCCTACCCTCGACCGGGATGGCCGCCACCTCCGAGCAGATGCCCGCCCGTCGCTACCGGATTGAACGGTACCTGACGGAAGGGGGAATGGGCGCCATCTACGTCGGCAAGAAGCTGGGCCCGAGCGGCTTCGAAAAGGAGGTCGTGCTCAAGCAGCTCCTGCCGGAGTACACCGCGCGGCCCGAGTTCCGCGATCTGTTTTTTCGCGAGGCGAAGATCTCCGCCACGCTGGATCACGCCAACATCGTCCACGTCTTCGATCTGGTCGAGTCCGACGAGTCGCTGTTCATCGTCATGGAGTACGTCCGCGGCGTCGACCTGCGCACGATCATCCGCCGCTCCAAGCTGCGCCGCCGCGAGCTGTCGCCGGCCGCGGCGCTGCACATCACGCTGGAGGTGCTGGCTGGCCTCTCCTACGCGCACAACCGCCGGACGCCGGCCGGCGCGTCGATGGCCATCATCCACCGCGACGTCTCCCCCTCCAACATCCTCTGTTCCGTGCAGGGCGAGGTGAAGCTCTCCGACTTCGGGATCGCCAAGGCGGCGACCCACTCCTCCGCCTTCTACCGCGTGCGCGGAAAGGTCGGCTACATGTCGCCCGAACAGGCGCGCAACCAGCCGATCGATCACCGCACCGATCTCTATTCGGTCGCGGTCTGCCTCTACGAGGCGCTGACCGCGGAGCGGCTGTTCGTCGGCGATCTCAGCACCCCCGCCGACGTCATCTATTCCCAGACGATCGTGCCGCCGTCGCAGAAGCGCAAGGGACTGCCGACGGCGCTGGACGTCGTGCTCTCCACGGCGCTCTCGTCCAATCCCGACGATCGCTACCAGGACTCGGTGGCCTTCGCGGACGCGCTCCGCCAGGTCGCGCACCGCCATGGCCTCCTCTACTCGGCACCTCAGCTGGGGGAGCATCTCCGACACATCCTGGGAAGCGATCCGCAGAAGTGGCTGGCGGACGACAAGCCCGGCGCATCGGGCAATCCGTCGACGCAAAAGATCCCTGCCAAAGAGCTGGAGGGCAAGGAAGCCGCGTCGATCGGCGTCGTCGAAGCGTCGACCTTGTACGTGATGAGCGGAAACGACATTGTTAGTGCTCCGGTGCCTCCCAAGAGCCCGAAATCCGATCCGCAGCGCCGGCTCCCGCCGACCATCGGAACGCCCAGCCTGATCATCCCGATCGAGGAAGAGGATCCGAACGAAGCGCCGACGCGCGTGCGCCACGCCGGGCCCGACGCCACGCCACCACCGCCCGCGGCGTACACGCCGCCGCCGAGGATGGCGCCGCCACCGCCGCCACGGCCCCCGCGCCGGACCACGATCCCGCCGCCGCTGCCGATGCCCCCGGTGGCCGCCACCCCGATGCCGCTGCCCGAGTCCCCGTTCGACATTCCGCCGACGCCGGGGCCGGTCATGGCGGAAGAGTTTCCGCCCACCCCGCCTCCTTACACCCGCGCCCCGGCGTATGTCCCTGGCGGTCGCCCGGCGCTCCCACGACCGGGCGGTTACCTGGCTCCAGCCGGGTTTGGTCCCGCCGTGCCCGCGCCCCTTCCTGCTCCGCCGCCCGTCTATGATCCGGGACAAAACAGCTTGAACACCGGGTACGACATGAACGGCGGCTTCAACAACAGCGGCTTCAACCCGCAGGGCGGCTTCAATCTGGCACCGCCCGAGACGATCGACTTCGGCGCCGACGCGGCGCCTGTCGTGACCGCGCGCCGGTCAGGACCACCCGGTCTGGTGATCCTGATCGTGCTGCTGGGGGCAGCGATCGGTGGAGCGAAGCTTGGACAGCTGGCGACGCGCGCCGACCTGGCGGCGCTCGAGGCGGAGACCGCCAGGGAAGGCCGCGAGGCGGTTCCCACGGCGGCGCGATCCGCCCCCGAAAACAAATGATCGAGAGGAGCTCGACACGCGTCCTCGACGCGGGAGCACCCGTCATTCGGCAACTGGGCGGCGGGCGGCTGCTGGTCGTCAAGGGTCCCGACCGCGGCGAGTCGATCGAGATCGGGAAGGTGGCCTTCACGCTCGGCTCGGGGAGCGGATGCGACGTGCCGCTCTCCGACCCGACCATCTCCCGCCGCCACCTCGGCATGGAGCCGGGGCCGGAAGGCGTGGTCGCACGCGATCTCGGGTCGACCAATGGTTCGTTCGTGCAGGGGGCGCGGTTCAACGAGCTGACGCTCGGCTTCGGTACGGAGATCACCATCGGCAAGACCGTGTTGAAGTTCGTCCCCAACGAGGAGGCGCTCGATCTCGGCCCCTCGGATTCGGAGAGCTACGGTGCGTTGGTCGGTCGCGACCCGAAGCTGCGCCGGCTGTTCCGTCTGCTCGACGACGTCGCCGCCACCGACGCGACGGTGCTCATCGAAGGGGAGACGGGAACGGGCAAGGAGCTGTTCGCCGAGGAGATTCACCGCCACAGCCCCCGCAAGGACGGCCCCTTCATCGTCTTCGATTGCGGCGCTGTCCCCGACGCACAGATCGAATCGGCGCTGTTCGGCCACGTCCGCGGCGCGTTCGCCGGCGCTGTGGCCGATCGGCGCGGCGCCTTCGAGGAGGCGCACGGCGGCACGCTGTTCCTCGACGAGATCGGCGAGCTGTCGACGGCGGTCCAACCGGCGTTGCTGCGCGCGATCGACAAGCAGAGCGTCCGGCCGGTCGGCGGCACCAGCTACACGCCCGCCTCGGTGCGGGTGCTCGCGTCGACCAACCGGAACCTGCGCGCCGAGATCGCCTCCAAGCAGTTTCGCGAGGATCTCTACTACCGCGTCGCGGTGATCCGGATGTTGGTGCCACCGCTGCGCGATCGTCCCGAAGACATCCCGCTGCTCGTGCAGCACTTCATTCGCCAGTTCCGCCCCGATCGGCCCCTCAGCGTCGCGCCGCAGGACCTCGAGCGCCTGCAGCGGCACCGCTGGGTCGGGAACGCGCGCGAGCTGCGCAACGTCGTCGAGCGGGCCTGTGCGCTCAGCCGGGGGGCGCAGCTGTTCATCGACGACGCGCTCGACGAGCGGCCGCCGAGCGGCGCCGCCGCAGCGCCCGACATCGATCTGCCTTTCAAGGAGGCGAAGGCCAGGGTCGTCGACGCCTTCGAACGCGGCTACATCGACGCGCTCCTCAAACGGCACGAGGGCAACCTCTCCGCCGCGGCCCGCGCCGCCGACATCGATCGCAAGCACCTGCGCGAGCTCCTGCGCAAACATGGGCTGCGCGAATCCTCCGAGTGACATGAAGCTACTCGACGAGCTGCGCGCGCGGTTCCGTGAGCTCGGGCGAGAGATCGCGGGCGGCATGACGGACTCGGGGCATTCGGCGATCTATCTGCGCCAGCTCATCCGCGGCAACCGCTCCCCCCATGCCCAGGCCGGACCGGTCCCCAACGCGGCGCTGCCGCCCGTTCTGCTCATCCACGGCTACCTGGCCACACGCGGCTCGCTGCATTTGCTCGAGCGGCACCTGGCCGAACGCGGCCACATCGTCGTCAGCTACCCCCTGGGCTTCCCGGTGAACCTGGGCGACATCCGCGACTCGGCCGGCCTCATCGCGCGCAAGGTCGAGTCGATCGTCGGCCAGACCGGCGTCACCAAGATCGACGTGGTGGGGCACTCGTTGGGGGGACTCGTGGGGCTCTACTATCTGAAGCGCCTGGGGGGACGTCACCGGGTGCGCCGGCTGATCATGCTGGGGACGCCAGCCCAGGGGACCTGGTCGGCGCTCCTCGGCCTCGTGACGGCGCCGCTCGGGCGCGCCAGCCTTCAGCTGCTCCCCGGCAGCCCATTTCTGCGCGAGCTGGGCGAAATACCGCTCCCCAAGGGGGCGGAGGTCATCTCGATCGGCGCCATGCGCGACTGGATGGCGCCCCTGTCGACGACCGTCCTCGACGGGGTCCGCCACATCGCGCTGCCCACCGGCCATTCGGGCCTGCTCGTCGACGGCGAGGTGGCGAAGGTGGTGGCCGACCTCCTGACCGACGGGCCCCCCGTTGACGGAACCGGGTTGCCACCCTAAAATTGCTAGGTTTTGAGTACCTTTAGGCCGCGCGACTTTTCCGACGGCAACGCGGAGGGACAGGGTGAATCGCCCCTGTGGGCGTTGCGTTTCATCTCTGGGAAATACCAGGGCGGCGAGTTTCCCTTGCGCCCCCACCGCGAGATCATCATCGGCCGCTCGTCGGATCTCGACATGGTGCTGGTCGAGGACATGGTGTCGCGCAAGCACGCCAAGATCACCACCGACGATTCCGTGGTCACGATCCAGGACTTGGGATCGACGAATGGGACCTTCGTCAATGGAGAGAAAGTCCGTAAAGCGGAGCTGAAGGACGGTGACCGCATTCTCATCGGCACCTCCATCATCAAGATGGTCTTTGTGGAAGGCGACGCGACCAACAACGCGCTCAACGTCAGCGAGACCGAGGCGCGCTCGAAGATGGCCGTGGCCGCCAACAAGCGCACCACGCCGAAGTCGATGTCCGGGAGCATCGAGGAGATCCCGCTCCCCGATCTGATCCAGCTGCTGTCGACCAGCCGGAAGTCGGGCGTGCTGGCCGTGCGCACCGACCACGCCGCCGGGCGGCTGTTCCTGCGCAAGGGACAGATCTACTTCGCCAACCTGGAGAACAACGCGGGCGTCTCGTCGCGAAAAGCGATCATGCGGATGCTGAGCTGGGCCCAGGGCTCGTTCGAGCTGGAGCCGCCCGACGAGTCGCCGCAGGCCGAGGAGATGGAGGAGTCGACCGAGGCGCTGCTCATGGATGGGATGCGCCAGCTCGACGAGTACCGCGTGCAGCTCGAGAAGCTGCCGCCGTTCTCCGCCTCGCTCACCGTCCCGCGCCCGCTCGAGGCGAAGCTGCGCGACCTCGCCCCCGACGAGCTGGACGTCTTCCAGGCCGTGCTCGAGGCCGAGACCATCGCGGCGCTCTTCGACAAGTCTCAGCTGACCGACCTCGCGCTGGCCGAGAAGCTCCGCGCCCTCATCGACAAGGGCTACGTCACGGCCGCGTGATCAAATCGTGAGCGTGGCGCCTTCGATGGCGCCTGACAGCTCGATGTGCTGGCCGCCGCGCGCGTCGAGCAGACGTCGCCCCCGCGTGCAGAGCGCGTCGACCTCGGCGTCGCTGTAGTCCTGGTCGTAGTGGAAAAGAACCAGCCGCTTGACGCCGCCCGCGATCGCCGCGCCCACCGCATCTTCCACCGACGAGTAACCACGATCGGCGTAGCGCCGCCCGTCGTCCGGCGTGTAGGTGCTGTCGTGGATGAGGACGTCGGCGCCGCGGTAGAGCTCGATCGCCGCGGCGGGCGGGCCGCCCGCGCCGTAGCCGGCGTCGCTCGCATAGACGACGGACCGCGCGCCGTCCTCGATGCGGAACGCCAGCGCACCGGCGCGCCCGTGCGGGTTGGTGCAGGCCCGCACCACGCAACCGGCGACCTCGATCGGTTTGCCCTCGTCGATGGCGGCGATGTCGATCCCCGCGCCCATGTTCTTCAGCGTCTGCACCGGAAAGTACTGCGGCGCCATCTGCCCTTCGAGGATCCCCTCCAGCATGGCGGAGCTCTGCGCCCCTCCGTAGATGTGGAACTTGTTTCCCGGCTGGTAGAGCGGGACGAAGAAGGGAAAGCCCTGGATGTGATCCCAGTGGGCGTGCGAAAGCAGGATGCTCGCCTCTCCGCGCCCCTGACCGAACGGGCCGTCCATGAGCGCCATGCCGAGGTTGCGGGCGCCCGTGCCACAGTCGAGCACGATGAGGCCGCCGGCGGCGGGGCGGAGAGAGACGCAGGAGGTGTTGCCGCCATAGCGGACCGTGGCCGGTCCCGGGGCCGGTATGGATCCGCGGACGCCCCAGAACGAGAATCTCCATCAGGCCTTTCCGATCTCGACGTCCAACCCCTCGTAGGCGGCCGCGACCTCCAGCTCGACCGCCTCCTGCTCGGCGAGGGCGCGGGTGTCGGCCAGGATGCGGTCAATCTCGGCGTCGCTCCGCTCGGGGGCGTGATGGAAGAGCACCAGCCGCTTGGCCCCGGCTTCGCGGCAGATGTCGACGGCGTCGCTGGGGCGCGAGTGGCCGTAGTGGGGGATTCGGCGGTAGTCGTTGGCGGTGAACATCGTGTCGTAGACCACCAGGTCGGCCCCCTCGCAGAGGCGGACCACGCCCTCGCGCATCTTCGCCAGCTTCTGCCTGTCCCGGGCCGGCAGCTCCGCGCCGGGCGACGGCGGCCGCTCGACGAACTCGTCCTCGAACAGGATGTCGCTGAACGGCGCGGTGTCGGAGACGTAGACGACCGAGGCGCCGTCTGCGGTCAACCGATAGGCCGTGGCGATGTACGGGTGGTTGAGCCGCGCGCAGGCGACCTTCACGTCAGAGATCTCGAACTTGGCTGCGTCCGCCAGCTCCCGAAAGGCAATCTCCGCCCGGGCCTCGGCGAACGGGACCGGGAAATACGGATCCTCGGTCTGCGAGGCGAAGACCGCCTGCAGGTGGAGGTCATCGCGCTTGCGGGCGTACACCGAGAGCTTGTTGCCGCTCTGGTAGAGCGGCGAGAAGTACGGCAGCCCCTGGATGTGATCCCAGTGGGTATGACTAATGAGCAAGTGGACGTCGCTGCGCCCGGCCTCACCCTCGGCAAGTTCCTTGCCGAGTTTGCGGATGCCGGTTCCGGCGTCGACGACGACGCGCGTCCCCGCGGCCGAGCGCACCTCGACGCACGACGTATTACCGCCGTACCGCTCGGTCTTCGGCCCGGGAACCGGCAGCGACCCACGCACGCCCCAAAAACGGACTCTCATGACCAGCGCAGGCCACGACGAGCACGACGGAATCCGAACGCGCACAGGCTCGCGTGAGGCCGCGGGACCATGGGGAGAGAATAACACGATGCCCCGCCGGGCCGCGATTTCCGCCGTGGGAGAAAGTGCCGGGCCAGCCCGCCGCAACCTAGGGGGAGGGGCGCGGACTGGCCCGGCGGATGACCTATGAGAAGCGCACCAGATAGCCTGCCCCGTCGGGCAGGGTCGAGATCGCCGCCCCGATCCGGGCGGCGAGGTCAGAAGCGAGGGCGAACCGCCAGGAGTCCTCTGGTGGACGCCGGCCCGTGCTCTCGACCGAAAGCAGGAGGGCGCCGCGGGTCGCCTCGACGTGGATGTCGATCTGCAGCGGTCTGCCGTCGGGGGAGGCGCTCTGGGGGTCGGCCTGCGCGAGGTCAATCAAGAGCGCCGCGAGCACCGATTCCAAAGCACTCCCGCGGTTGGCGACGCCGGTTCGGCGCTCCTTGTGAAGAGAGACAATCGTCCGTCCCACGGTCGGCGCCGCCAGGCGCAATGCCCTCGCGACCACGTCATCCAGGTCGGCGATGACCGCCGTGCCATCTCTCATGGCGGCGTCGACGAACCCGACCAGCGCGTTCAACCGATGGACGTTCGATTCGGTCTCGACCAGGGCGTCCGCGATGCCGCGGAAGCCGGACGGCGGGGTCGCCACCCGAATCTCGTTCGCCGCCGCCAGCAGCACGGTGAGATGGTTTCGAAACTCGTGCAGGATCCCGTCCCAGACAGGAACCAGCCGGACGAGCTCCGGATCGGCTTCGATCCCGGTTTCATGCCGGGCAACTGCAAATTGGGGCTCCCTAGTCATCACTAGTCATGGTTTCGGCGCCGCGATCGGCATGTGATGAGGCTTTGCCCTACAAAATCCGTGCCGGCATCGTCCGGGGCCTTGCGGCGCGTTGCCTCTCGACCGTCCTGGCACCGCCCGGCGGTTCACGGTAGAAGGCGGGCCGCGATGTCGAACCGCGCCGTCACCACGATGGTTTTCGCGCTGACGTCAGCGCTCGCCCTCGCGTCCTGTGGCAAGAAGATCGGCGACAGCTGCCAGACCCCTGCGGACTGCGATCCGAATGGCGCCCGAATTTGTGACCTCTCCCAGCCCGGCGGGTACTGCACCGTTCAGGGATGTGACGAGACCACCTGCCCGAGCGAGGCGGCCTGCATCCGGTTTTTCCCGGTCCAATTTCTGACCAAACCCTGCAACCCCTACTGCGAGGACCGGCAGGGGCTGTCCGTTCCAGACGCCGGCAGCGACGCCGGGATGAGCGTCGATGCGGGAGCGTTGCCTCTGTGTCCGGGGCTCTTTGCACCAGCTCCGGCCAATCAGCCCGGCAACCAGGCCGTCTGTCCGAACGGCCCCACGAACGACTGCACCGCCGACGAGATCTGCCTCGACGCTGGGCTCTGTGCGCCGCGCTCGACCGAGGCGCGGTACTGCGCCCTCGTCTGTTCCAGCAACAGCGACTGCCGCAGCGGCTACGTCTGCCGCCCGACCGGCGTCGAGGGGAGCGTCCTCCTGTCGGCGACCCCCTGCGCGCAGACCTCCTTCTGCGCCCCCGCTGACTAGCAGCAACCGACTTCCTGCGCGGACCGACAACCGGGCGTGCGTCCCCTCGCCGCCATCTTCGTTGTCGCGTTGCTCGGGGTGCTTCCCTCCGGACCCGCGCGGGCCGGCAAGGGCGTTGACGGTGTCGTCAACCTGAACACCGCGCCCGCGGAGCTGCTCTCCCTGCTGCCCGGCGTCGGCCCGGCCAAGGCGGGCGCCATCGTGACCTATCGAACGCGGCGCCCGTTTCGGACCGTCGACGAGCTGGTCCGGATCAAGGGGATTGGCCGCAAGATGGTCCGCCGGCTTCGCCCGCACCTGGCCGTCGCCGGCCCGACCACCGCGTCAGCCGCCGCGGCCAAGCCCGACGCCGCTGCTCTGCCCGCGCTTCCCAGGCCGGCGTCGCCCATCCACCCGACGGGCGCGGCGCGCTGCCCGCCGCCCCGGCCGCTGCTCCGCGCTCCACACGTGATCGCCCGCGATCCCCGGGCCGAACGCCCCTTTCGCGCGCCCTGCCTCGGTCCGCGCTGAGCTGACGGTCCGCCGTGAGCTATCGCTGCGTCGGCGTCTTGTCCAGCTGGCGCGGCTGGTCGCCTGGCGGAGGCAGCGCTTCGGTTGGCGCCGCCTGGAGCGGCATCAAGAAAGAGAGCGCCAGCGTCTTGTCGTAGCGAACGATGGCCCGCGCCGGGTGAAAGCCCGCCAGCGTCGCCTCGATGACATGGTCGAGCAGGTCGCGCCGGATCAAGACCGTGGTCGGCGACGATCCGGGGAGCGTGACCCCATCGAGGCGCAGGGTGGCCCCGTTCGGTTCCGTGGCGATCGAAAGCCCGGCCGGATTGCGCCAGACGAGAAGCACGTCGAGCGGAACGACCCAGCGGTGCACGGCCGCAGCGCCGCCGGCAACGAGCACGATCAGGAACAGCAGCGCGCTCCGCCAGCGGCTGCGCGGGCGGAGTTGCTGGACGCGCGCGGTTTCGCGCTGCGGGCGCCCCGGAGAAAACGTCGGCAGCGCAGGGGCCGGCATGCCGAAGGGAGCCGACTGCGTGCGCCTCGTCTGTGCGCCTGGCTGCGCGTTCGTTGCCATCCGACCAGAACCACCCGTGGCCAGCCTCTGCGGCGCCGCCGCGTACTGACCCGACGGCGGCCTCTGTGGCGCCGCCGCGTACTGACCCGACGGGAGCCTCTGTGGCGCCGCCGCGTACTGGCCCGACGGCGGCCTCTGTGGCGCCGCCGCGTACTGACCCGACGGCGGCCTCTGTGGCGCCGCCGCGTACTGGCCCGACGGCGGCCTCTGTGGCGCCGCCGCGTACTGGCCCGACGGCGGCCTCTGCGGCGCCGGCCCACGCGCGGTCCAGGGGGTATTTGACGGAGGGTTGGAAGGCTGGCGCACGCGGCCATCGGTCGTGGACGTCGGTGGTCGGGGCGTGGCGGCGCGTGGCCGCAAGGGGGGAAGCGGTGTCGCGGGCGGGGGCGTGGCGTCCGGATCGACGGGCGTGGGGGAACGCGGCGCGGGGGCAGGGGCCCCACGGGCGGGCGCCGGCGTCATTCGTCGCGGGGTGGAGGCGCGCGGTGTCGCCGGCTCTTCGCGCGGCCGTAAGCCGATGGGGGCGGGCGTGGGAGGCGCGGCGAACGCTTCGCGCAACGCGCGCTCCTCCGGACCGAGGCGAATCACCTTCGACCGCTCCATCATCAGGCTGCGCGGGCGCCGGGGCGGGTTGACCACGCCGAGCAGAGCCCCGAGGTCGCTCGCACCGACGGGGACATTCATCTCGGTGAGCGCCTGGCGGATGGCGTTTCCGAACGCGCTCGCGTCGGGGAAGCGCTGATTGGGATCGGCGGCCAGCGCGCGATCGAGAAGCCGCTCGATCGTCGCCGGCAGGTCGGGACGCAGCGTCCGCACCGAGGGGACAGCACCGGAGGCCACGTGGCTCCAGCCCGCCACCTCGTCGGTGATCTCGCGCAAGCGGCGCCCCGTGAGCAGCTCGAACAGGACGGCGCCGAGGGAGAAGATGTCGGTGCGGCGATCCAGCGACGACTGCATCGCCTGCTCGGGCGACATGTACGAGAGGTTCCCCTTGAGGCTCCCCACCACCGAGCGGTCGTGGCGACGCTTGGCCAGCCCGAAGTCCGAGAGCTTGACCTCGCCCGCCAGCGAGATGAGGACGTTCGACGGAGTCACGTCGCGATGAATGAGCCCCAGCGGTTGTCCGTCATCGCCCTTGAGCTCATGCGCGAAATGCAGCCCCTGCGCCAGCTCGGAGGCGATGTGCAGCGACAGGACCTCGGGGATGATCTCCCCCTCGGCGGCGAGCTGCTCGGTGATCATCCGCAGGTCGTAGCCTTCGACGTACTCGAGCACGATGAAGTACTGCCCGTCCTCCGAGATCCCCAGGTCATGAATCTGGACGATGTTGCGGTGGGAGAGCGCCGAATGGATCCGCGCCTCGGTCAGCAGCATCTTGACGAAGCGCTCGTCCTCCGCGAGGTCGGGGAGGATCCGCTTGATGGCGACGAGCTTCTCGAATCCTTCCGCGGCGACGACGCGGCCTTTGAATACCTCGGCCATGCCGCCCACGGCGATCAGCTCGAGGAGCTCGTACTGGCCGAACTTCATGCGGCAAACTTCATACGGAAGTTCGCCAGGCTAAACCGGAAACCGGCCGCGGGTCTAGCGGTGCGGTCAATTGACATCGGGACCCTGGAAGGGTCCCGCCCCCCCCGCGATGAGCTCGAGCCGGCAAAGCGGTCTCTCCCTCTCGCGATCCGTGGGGATCGAGCGAGGGTCCCGCGCCCTCACGGGTGAGTCGATCTACTCGTCTTCGGGCGACTGAACCAGCCCAGCGCCGGGGCGCGGCAGTGGCTCGCGCTCGGCGTCGGGCGGATTCGCCGCATCGATGTCGTGCGCGAACTCATCCGCGGCGCTGGTGAAGACGAATGGACCGCCGATCTCCTCGCTGACCGCCGCGTCATCGGCGCCGTCGCCGCCCGTGACCGCGTCGACGTACTCTTCCGCGAGATTCTCGGCCAGATCGTCCCCGATGTGTGCCGGGCCACCGTCTGGGTCGGGCATGAACGCGTTCGCGTCGTCAGAGCGTGGGCGGGCGAACGCCGGTGGCCGCTTTCGCGGAGCGGAAGCTCGTCCGTTCGTTGTCGTTGCCTTCTGCATCCTTGGCCAACGTAATCATGATCCGCACACGGTATAGTCGCTCGGGCTTGAAGCTCAGGTTCGATCCGGTCTCTCGGATGTGCTTGGCGGCGGTCGAAGAGGGCGCCACCCCGGGCCTCGTCATGCTGGTGGCCGCCCAAGGTCAGACCCTATTTCACGAGGCGTTCGGCGCCCGCCAGCTGGTCCCACGTCGGCTCCCCGCGCTCCCCGAGACGATGTACGACGTCGCCTCCCTGACGAAGGCGGTGGCGACCAGCGTGCTGGCGATGCAGGAGATCGGCGGCGGTCGCCTGGCGCTCGACACCAAGGTGGCCACGCTTCTGTCCGAATTTTCCAGCGGAACAGGCGCCGACGCCGGTCACGACGAGGGATCCGGTCTCGCGCGCTCCGCCTCCGGGCAAGGCATCTCCGAGCGTGCCCGGGACGACATCACCGTCCACCAGCTGCTCAGCCATTCGTCCGGCCTGCCGGCGCACCGCCCCTTCTGGAAGCAGGCGGCCCAGTCGCCGGCGGAGCGGCTGGCGATTGCGAGGCTCGCCGCGCGAGAGCCGCTCGCGTATCCGCCGGGCACGCGCGCGGTCTATTCGGATCTCGGGTTCATCCTGCTCGGCTGGCTGCTGGAGCGGCTGACCGCCGCGCGGCTCGACGTGCTGTTTCAGGAGCGGATCGCCCGGCCGCTCGGATTGGCGGCCACGACGTTCGTGAGCCTGGCCGACTCCGAGGCCCGGGCGCGACTGCTCGGCGATCGCACCGTCGCGGCGACTCAGATCTCCGCCGAGCGCCATGGCCTCGTTCTCGGCGAGGTCGACGACCTGAACGCCTTCGCCATGGGCGGGATCGCGGGCCACGCGGGACTCTTCAGCACGGCGGGCGACCTCGCCGCGCTCGCGACCGCGCTCGTCGCCTCCTTCCGCGGCCAGGGCCAAGGGGATGACGGCCTGGTCGCGCGCGACGTCATCCGTCAGTTCTGGTCGCCGTCGGGCGTTCCGGGGTCCACCTGGCGGCTCGGCTGGGACGGACCTGCGGAGTCGGGATCGCAGGCGGGCGACAGACTGTCGCGCGCGGCGGTCGGGCACCTGGCGTTCACCGGCTGTTCGCTCTGGATCGATCCCCTGCGGGAGATCGTCATGGTTCTGCTCTCCAACCGCGTCCATCCGGCCGTCCCGACCGACGATCGGTTCCGGCGATTGAGGCCTGCTCTCCACGACGCCGCGCTCTCCGCCCTCGGTTATGATGGACGCTGAGTGAGCCTGCGCGCCCCCATTGCCGTTCCGGTCGAGATCCGCGCGGACGCCCGCGCCGACGCGCGCCGGGCGTTCCGCCTCGCCTGGAATATCGGCGAGGATGGCGTGCGGCTCTGCGGCGGCCTGCCGTTCGAGCTGGGACGGCTCGTCGAAGCGCGCCTCTTGCTGCCCGGCGGTGAGGCGCTGGCGCTGCGGGCTCATGTCACCGCCGGGAGCTGCGACCGCGATCCGGGGGACCCCGCCGCCGACGAACCCGGTGAGCTCAGCTTCGTCGATCCGCCGAGTGACGCACGAGGGGCGCTGCGGCGCTACGTGATCGAACGGCTGGAGCTTCCGGCATGAGTGACGCCGGCCCGCCCGATCGTTTCGCCGCGCTCGCGGCGCTGGAAAAACAGGCAGGGGAGGCGGGGGGCGCCGCGCGCGTCGCGCGCCAGCACCAGGCCGGCAAGCTGACCGCGCGCGAGCGGGTCGCTCTCTTCTGCGATCCCGACAGCTTCGTCGAGCTCGACAAGCTGGTCACCCACCGCTCGACCGACTTCGGCCTCGGCGACAACAAGATCCTGGGCGACGGCGTCATCACCGGCTACGGCACCGTCCACGGCCGCACGGTCTTCCTGTTCGCGCAGGACTTCACCGTGTTCGGTGGCTCGCTGGCCGAGGCGCACGCGCGCAAGATCTGCAAGGTCATGGACCTGGCGATGAAGGCCGGCGCGCCGATCGTCGGGCTCAACGATTCGGGCGGCGCGCGCATTCAAGAAGGGGTCGTCTCGCTGGCCGGCTACGCCGACATCTTCCTGCGCAACACGCTGGCGTCGGGGGTGGTGCCCCAGCTCTCCGGCGTGCTCGGTCCCTGCGCGGGGGGCGCGGTCTACTCGCCCGCCATCACCGACTTCGTCTTCATGGTCGAATCGACGAGCCACATGTTCATCACCGGCCCGGACGTGATCCGCGCCGTCACCCACGAGACCGTCACCAAGGAGGAGCTGGGGGGCGCGGCGGCGCACGTCCGCTCGGGGGTCGCCCACCGCGCCTTCGCCGACGAGCCATCGTTGATCGAGGGGCTGCGGACACTGCTCTCGTTCCTGCCGCAGAACAACCGCGAGGATCCCCGCGCCTCCCGACACGCGATCGCGCCGACCGCGCCGACCCCCAACTCGACGAGCTGATCCCGAGTGAGCCGGCCAAGCCGTACGACATGCACGCGCTCATGGAGCGGATCGTCGACGACGGTCAGCTGTTCGAGATCCAGCCCGAGCACGCCCGCAACATCATCGTGGCCTTCGCGCGCCTCGACGGGCGGCCGGTGGGCCTGGTCGCCAACCAGCCGGCGTACCTGGCCGGCTGCCTGGACATCGACGCCTCGGTGAAGGCGGCGCGCTTCGTCCGGTTCTGCGACTGCTTCAACATTCCGCTGGTGACGTTCGTCGACGTCCCGGGATTCCTGCCGGGGACGTCGCAGGAGTGGGGTGGCATCATCCGCCACGGGGCCAAGCTGCTCTACGCCTTCGCCGAAGCGACCGTCCCCAAGCTGACCGTCATCACCCGCAAGGCCTACGGCGGCGCCTACGACGTCATGTCGTCGAAGCACATCCGCGGCGACCTCTCGTTCGCCTATCCAACTGCCGAGATCGCCGTGATGGGTCCGGAGGCGGCGGTCAACATCGTGTTCCGCGAGGAGCTGGCCAAGGCCGCCGATCCCGACGCCGCGCGCGCCCGCTACGTCAGCGAGTACCGCGAGAAGCTGGCCAACCCCTACACGGCCGCGTCGCTCGGCTACGTCGACGAGGTGATCCGCCCGCGCGAGACCCGCGCCAGGCTCTGCCGCGCGCTGGGCATGCTGGCCAACAAGCGCGACACCAACCCCCCCAAGAAGCACGGAAATATCCCGTTATGAACAGGCCGCGCCTCACCCGTGCGGCGGTCGTGCCGCTGCTGCTCGGGCTCGTCGGCGGGTGCGCGACGGCGCCGCAGCCGATCACCAGGATCGTGAACGGTCGGTTGGTGGTCACGCGCGCGGTGAGCCCCGAGGCCTACGAGCACGTGACGCGGGCGTACCTCTACGAAGAGGAGGAGCGCTGGCAGGAGGCCGCCGACGAGTTCCAGCGCGTGCTGCCGTTCGATCCCGACGCCGCCGAGGTGCGGGCCGAGCTGGCCGAGCTTTTCATCCGGCTCGGCCGCCGTGACGACGCGGCCGACGAGGTGGCGCGCTCGCTCGCCATCGCACCGACGGTGGTCGGCTACCTGGCCCGGGCGCACCTGGCCGAGGTTCGCTCGGAGACGCCGCACCAGCCGGCCAGCGACCCGATTCCGTCGCTGGTCGAGGCGGCACGGCTGGCGCTCGCCGACGCGGACGCGGAGCAGATCGAGACGACGCATCTCGAGCTTGCCGACGTTCAGATTGGGACGCTCGACCTTCCTGCGGCGCTGGAGACCGTCCGGCGTCTGGTGCACGCGGCGCCGGAGACGCAGCGCGGACGGGTGCAGCTGGCGGCGCTGGCCTGGACGATGGACGCCCGCGACGAGGCGAGCGCCTCCCTGACGGCGGCGCTCGACGACGAGCCAGCCGACGTCGAGGCGCGCGTCCTCTTGGCCGAGCTGCAGGTCGCCGGTGGCCACGACAAGGAGGCGAAGGCGAGCTTCGTCGAGGCAATCGATCGCGCCGACGCGCCGCTGGAGATCGCCCTGGCCTACGCCGGCTGGATGGTCCTGCGCGGCGAGGTCACGGCGGCCCAAGAGCTGGCGGATCGCTTGAACGCCGACGTCCCGGACGTCGACACGCTGGAGCAGGCGGCGGCGCTCGAGCGGACAGTCAAACGGCCCGAGCGCGCGCTGGCGCTGGCCGAGCGCGCACGCAAGATGGGCGCCTCGGCGGGGCGGGTGGCGATCATGACCGGGGCGGCGCTGTCGGCGAAGGACGATCAGGCCGGCGCGATGAAGAGCTTCCGGACCGTCGCCAAGAGCGACCCGCTCTACTTCGAGGCCAACCTGCGGATCGCCGAGCTGCTGCGCGACAAGGGGAAGCTCGACGAGGCGGGCCAGGCGCTCGACGCGGCGGCCGGCGTGAGCGCCGACGGCCTGCACAAGGTCGAGCTGGCCATGGCCCGCAGCCAGCTGGAGGAGAAGCGAGGGGACTCGGCCCGCGCCGCCCGTGTCCTCGACGACGCTCTGGCGGAGAACGGCAACGCGGGTCAGCTCGGCACGCGGCTCACGCTGGAGCGCGCGGCCGTCGATGATCGGCGTGGCGACTGGCAGCGCGCCCTGACGCGGGCCGAGGAGATCCTCGTGCGCGAGCCCCGCAACGTCGAAGCGCTGAACTTCGCCGGCTTCTTGGCGGCGGACCACGCGCAGGATCTTCCCCGTGCGGTGTCACGTCTGCAGGCGGCGGTGGCCCTTTCGCCCGGGGCGGGCGGGATCATCGACAGCCTCGGGTGGGCCTACTTCCGCTCGGGCGATCTGGCGCGCGCCGACAGCTTCCTCGAGCAGGCCGGCCGCCTCGAGCCCGCCGACCCGGAGATCCTCGGCCACCTCGGCGATCTCTACGCCAAGCGCCAGGAGCGCGACCGGGCGCTGGCGACCTACAGGCGCGCGCTCTCGCTGTCGCCGAGCGATCGCGTCGCCCGCGAGCTGGGCGAGCGGCTCCGGACGCTCGACGCCAAAAGCGCCGCAGGTAGATGAGAAGCCGCGGGCAGATGAGAGCCCGGTTCGCGCGGCCGGCGCTCGCGCTCGGCCTCCTGGTCGCCGGCTGCGTGCACGCGCCGCCGGTCGCGCGTCCCTACCCGGCGCCCACGCCCGAGGCGCTGACGGCCGCTTTGGCGGCGCGCCAGCAGGCGGTCGCGGGGATGAGCGCGCGCGTGCGCGCCACCAGCTGGCTCGGGGGAGAACGCGTGCGCGCGACGGTGAACATGCTGGTCGAGCGCGACGGCCACCTGCGCTTCGAGGCCGAGGTGAGCTTGCAAGGGACTGTCGCCACCCTGGCCACCGACGGCGCGACGTTCGCGCTCCTCGACGCGCGCAAGAACGAATTGTCACGCGGTCCTGCCTGCCCAGCCAACGTCGCCTCGCTGATCCGGATTCCGCTCGCGCCGGCCGAGGTGGCGGCGATCCTGCTCGGCGATGCCCGCCTCCCCGGAGCCGCCGACCGCGGCGGCCCGCCGCTCGTCGGATGGGACCCTCATCTCGGCGCCGACGTGCTCACGGTACGTGACGACGCCGCGGGCTCCCTCCAGCTGTTCTTTCACGGCGAAGGAACGTCGCGCGAGCTGATCGCGGCCACGCGCGCGGGCACCGACGGGTTGCCGCTCTGGCGGACGTCGTACAAGGATTTCGAGACGGTCGCGGGGCAGCGCCTGCCGCGCACGATCCTCTTCGCCGAACGCGGCGCCAGCTTCGACGACGGCGTCGAGATCCGCTTCAAGGACCGCGCGCTCGACAGCACGCCCCCGGCCGGCGCGTTCTCCCTCTCGCCGCCGCCCGGCGTGGCGGTCCGAGATGTCGGCTGCAGCGCCGGGCCCTGATTTTTGAGCGCCGCCGTCGTGGCCCAATCAGAATTCTGAGCAGCCCCAGGCAGGTAGGAGCCCCAGGCGGCCCGGGTTTCCGCCACCTTCGCGCTGGCCCGCTCCTTGCTTTTTTCGCAACCTGCGGAGGCCTTCGATGAAGCGAGCCCTATTCCTCAGCGTCCCTCTCTTTTTTCTGGTCGCCTGTCAGTCCCAAGCTCTCACGCCGTCTCCGCCCAAAGGCTCGTCGTTGCTCCCGGCCTTGACCGTGAACGACAGCTGCTCGGCCTATACGACCTCAGCCGATTGCAAGAGCGCGATCGGCAAGAGCGCTGGAACTGGGTTCCCCGGGATGAATGTCTGCACGTGGACGCCGGTCGACGCTTGCCCGGCGGGCGCCTCCTGTCCCTCCGGGGTCTGCGTGGCCACCAACTCGTGCGCCAGCTTGACGAGCGCCTCCGCTTGTCAGGCCGACAGCGGCTGCATCTGGTCCGCCGTCGTCGCCACGCCGACGGCCTCGGCGCTCTGTCCCGTCGGTCAGAGCTGTGACGGGGGGGGCTTCTGTTTCGAACGCGGGTCAGCCGTGAACGGCTGCTTCTGCGTACAGCCGCTGGCCTGCCCGGCGAACGGCAGCTGCCCGCCGGTGCAGTGCGACTGCCCGCCGCCGCAGGCGGCCGACGGTGGTGAGCGCGGGCGGCGGCGGAACCTGCACCTGCGACTGCCCTCCCTGCGCCGCCGGCGAGGTCTGCCCCGTTTGTGACTGCGCCTGCGGTGAGCCCGGCGGCGGATGTGGCGGTGGCACGGCTGGCTCGAGCGGAAGCGGCGGCGTGACGGGAACCGGCGGCTCGACGGGAAGCGGCGGCGGACCCGGGACCTGCACCTGCAACTGCCCCGCGTGTCCCGCGGGCGAGGCCTGCCCGGCCTGCAGCTGCGCGTGCAGCAACGGCGCCGCCATGACCACGACGACTCCCTCCACGGGCGCAGGCGGGTCTTCGGGGACCGTGAGCAACGCTGGCAGCCCGGGCAACACCAGCTCGGCGCCCGTCGCCGTCTGCGGTTGTCCGGCCTGTCCGGCGGGCGCGGCCTGCGCGCCGTGCGGCTGTGGCACGACGCCGCCGGCCGATCCCTGCACGGCGCACACCGACGTCACGTCCTGCACCGCTGACACCGCCGACGCGTGCGGCTGGACCTCGCTCAACATCGAGTGCATCACCACCCCATGCCCGACCGGAACGTGTGCGCAGGAGACGTCCGGCACGGCCGTGGACGCAGGCTCCGGCTCCGGCGGCGGTTGCGCTTGCGCTTGCCCGGCCTGTGCCCCGGGCCAAACCTGCCCGCCCTGCGCCTGCAACTGCTGTTCGGCCCCGACGTCCGCGGGATCTCCGGTGTCGTTGCAGCCGCAACCCGCCGGCGGCGCGGCGTCGGGCGGCGCCGCGTCGAGCGCGCCGTAATCGAGCCGAAAATCGCCGCTCGCCGCCCGCGCCGGCATTGACTCCTGCCGGCCCCGCTGGGAGACTGCGCGCCTTCCGTTTCATCCAGTCTTTAAGGAGTCTTTCATGTCCGAGTACCTGTTCACCTCCGAAAGCGTCACCGAAGGTCACCCCGACAAGTTGTGCGATCAGGTCTCGGACGGGATCCTCGACGCGCTCCTCAAGGGTGACAAGGGCTCGCGGGTCGCCTGCGAGACGCTGACCAAGACCGGGTTCGTGATGGTGGCGGGCGAGGTGACCTCCTCGGCGCAGATCGACATCCCCAAGATCGTCCGCGGCGTCGTCAAGGAGATCGGCTACAGCGACTCCGCGATGGGCTTCGACTGGCAGACCTGCGGCGTCATGGTGGCGCTCGAGCAGCAGTCGCCCGACATCGCCCAGGGCGTCGACGGCAAGGGCGTCTACACCCGCGACGAGCAGGGCGCCGGCGACCAGGGGATGATGTTCGGCTACGCCTGCGACGAGACGCCCGAGCTGATGCCGATGCCGATCATGACGGCGCACAAGCTCTCGAAGAAGCTGGCCGAGGTCCGCAAGAAGGGGGTGGTCGACTTCCTGCGCCCCGACGGCAAGAGCCAGGTGTCGGTTCGCTACTCGGCGGATGATCGTCCGCTCGGCATCGACGCGGTCGTCGTCTCCACGCAGCACAGCGAAGACGTCAAGTACAAGACGCTCAAAGAGGCGGTGATGGAGGAGGTCGTGCGTCCGGTCCTGCCGCCCGCGCTCGTCTCGAACAAGACCAAGTTCTTCATCAACCCGACCGGCCGCTTCGTGGTCGGTGGCCCGATGGGCGACTCCGGCCTCACCGGCCGCAAGATCATCGTCGACACCTACGGCGGCATGGGTCGCCACGGCGGCGGCGCCTTCTCGGGCAAGGATCCGTCGAAGGTCGATCGTTCGGCCTGCTACTACGCGCGCTACATCGCCAAGAACGTCGTGGCCGCGGGCCTGGCCCGTCGCTGCGAGGTGCAGGTGGCGTACGCGATCGGCGTCGCCGAGCCGGTGTCGCTGCTGGTGCACACCTTCGGCACCGGGAAGATCTCCGAGGATCGTCTGGCCGAGATCGTGCGCGCCAACTTCGACTGCCGTCCGGGCGCGCTCATCCGCGAGCTGAACCTTCTGCGCCCCATCTACCAGAAGACCGCCGCCTACGGTCACTTCGGCCGCCAAGACGCCGACTTCTTCTGGGAGAAGACCAACAAGGCCGACGCGCTCAAGTCGGCGGCCCGCAAGTTCATCGCGGCCAATGGCCACGTCAACGGCAGCGCCAAGTCCGTGAACGGCAAGGCCGGCGGCGGCGCGAAGCGCCGCGCCGACCGCGCGCTCGAGGTCTGAGCACGCCCCGAACCCGCGGCCCGCTCAGTGCGACGCCGCGGGCATAGGGCGCCGCTCAGTGCGACGCCGCGGGCATAGGGCGCCGCTCAGTGCGGCGCCGCGGGCATAGGGCGCCGCTCAGTGCGGCGCCGCAGGGATGAAGCGCGGAAGCCGCGGCGCAGCAGCCCCGGGCGTCGCCGGCTGCTTGTGCGAAGTCGTGTCGGTCGGTGCCGGGGTCTTCGGGCTCGGCGCCGGCGACTCTGGCAGCTCCTCTTGCCCTTCGCCGACCCCCTCGCCTGACTCGGAGATCCGGCGTCGGGCTCGATGGCGTCAGCTCGGGCGCGAGCTCGGTCCGCCCGCCGTGCGCCTCGCGCACGTAGCGCATCATCGCATTCACGCAGGTCACCTGCGCGCCGCGCACGGCCGCCAGGCTCCGCCCGTGCAGCCCCTCGACCAGGATCGAGAAGGCCAGCACGTCGGGCCCGTCGCCCACCAGCCCCGACAGGCAAGACTTGCCGCGCAGCGTGCCCGTCTTGGCGCGCACCCGCTCGGCGGCCAGCGTCCCCTTGAACCGGTTGCGCGTCGTTCCGTCGACGCCGCCGACCGAGAGCGACTGCAAGAGCTCCGGCCCGAGGCGTGGATCGAGATAGAGCGAGCGCAGCAACGCCGCCATCGCGTCGGCGGTGATCCGGTTGGCGTGGCCGAGGCCCGAGCCGTTGCGCGGGACGTAGCTGGACGGCTGTAGCCCGAGCTCGCCGATCACCTCGCGCAGGAGGTGCACCCCCTTCTCGCCGGTCGGCGCGCCGCCGTAGACCTCGGCGCCCGCGGCTTCGAGCACCCGTTCGGCGTAATCGTTCTCGGAGTCCTTGTTGATCTTGCGCAGCAGGATTCCCAGCGGCGCCGATTCGTGCAGCGCCAGCAGGGGCCGCGCGTGGCCGGCGTGCGGCGCCGGCGTCGGCTCGACGCGGGCGTCGTCACGCACCGTGATCCCGGCCGAGGCCAGCGAGGCCCGCATCAACGCCGCCGCGTAAAGCGCCTGGTGCGGAACGCGGCGGCGGAAGAGCAGCGCGCCGCGCCCGACCCCGATGCGGCCGTCGACATCGACCTGAATGCGCGAGCCGGCAATCGACAGCCAGACCGTCACGTGGGAATGCGCGTGGGCCTTGGTGTGCACGGTGTCGTGGACGATGAACGACGGATCGGCCGGCGTGGTCGTCACCTCGGCGGGGACGCCCGCCTCCGCCGCCGGGCGGACGCGCACCAGCATGAGCCCGTGGTCCACCACCAGCGGCACGCGTGGGGACAACTTTCCGAGCGCCTCCAGCTTGGCGTCGTCGTCGTTCCTGCCGGCAGCGCCCGGCTCGTCGGCCGGCCCCTCCTCGTCGGCCACCGGCTCGTCAGCCCCGAGCCGGCGCGGGTCGGCCACGACGGCACCGGC
Organism: uncultured Pseudomonadota bacterium; assembly: GCA_963819375.1. Classification (GTDB taxonomy): domain Bacteria; phylum Myxococcota_A; class Polyangia; order Fen-1088; family Fen-1088; genus JADGRB01. The sequence goes on from CAWFVU010000009.1 coordinate 508,094, forward strand.
GATGCTGCGCACCCCGCGGCGCGCCAGCTCGCCGGCCATGGCGTCGAGATCGGCGCTGCTCACCGTCGGATCGCCGCTGCCCCGCAGGTAGACGTCGCCGACCACCACACCGTCGGCCGTCGGCGTGGCGCCCGTCAGCTCCGTCCGAAAGCGCCAGTCGGCCCCCAGGCGCATCAACGCGGTCGTCGTCGCCAGCACCTTCTGATTCGACGCCGGGTCCATCAGCACGGTGCCGCGCGTGTCGAAGAACAGTCGTCCGGTGCGCGCCTCGATGACGCGCATCCCGACGCGCGTCCGCCGGAGCGCGCTGTCGTGCAGGATCTCGCGCAGCGCGGTCTGCATCCGGACGATTCGATCGTGGTCGCGATCGTCGGGCGGCGGCTCGGGCGCGTTCTCGGGAACGCGGGTCTGCTTCACCGGTGTCGGCGTCGCGTGGTGGCGCGAAACGGCGGCGCGCGCGACCGAAAGATCGGCGGCGCCGAAGCAGACGAGCAGTGCAATCAGGCGCTTCATCAGGTGGTCGGGGCAGTCGTGGTCGCAGTCATTGTCGTTTCGCGGTCGTCATTTGGCCGCGGCGCACCGAAATCCGAGATCGCCGTCGCGATGCTCGGGGGCCCAGGCGTTGCGGTTGGCGGCGCGGGGGCCCACGAAGAAGGTGCAACAGGAACCGCCACGCACGACGCGCCGGTCGGGAGCTTCGTCGTATTTGTCCGCCACCCACTCCCAGACGTTGCCCCCCATGTCGAGCAGGCCATACGGGCTGGCACCCGTCGGGTACTGTCCCACGGCGACCGGGTGGCCTGGGTTCTTGCCGGCACAGGGACCTTCGCCCTCGAAGCTCCCCCAGTTCGCGCGGGCGCAGTCGACGTCGCTCCCCCACGGGTACTCGCGCCCGTCGGTCCCGCGCGCCGCCTTCTCCCACTCGACCTCCGACGGAAGACGGCCGCCTGCGAACTTGCAGTAGGCCTGCGCGTCGTTCCAGTCGACGTCGGTGATCGGGAGCTTGTCCCCGGAACCATCGGCCGCCGCCTTCTCGGTGGTCGCCTTGCAGTGACCGGCGGCCACGCAAGCGGCGTAGTCGCCGCGGGTGACCTCGGTGCGATCGATGGCGAACGCCTTGACGGTCACCTTGCGCACGGGCCGCTCGTCTTCGTCGCCCCGCGTGCTCCCCGCGGTGAAGGGTCCGGCCGGGATCGCCACCCGATCGTGCGCCGGGCGATTCGCGTGCGCGGCGGTCGCGAGGATCGCGGCCGAGATGAGCCACCGCACCATGGCGGAAGTCTAGTCGAGCCGCTCGATGAGCGCGCGCGCCTGTTCGGCCCAGGGGGTCGCTTCCGGCTCGAGCGACAGGTAGTGCTCGAGGTGCGCGCGCGCCGCCGCCCGGCCGCCCAGCCGCTCGAGCGCGACCGCCAGATTGTAGTGCGCGTCGGCGAAGTCGGGCGCCGTCTGCAGCACGCGGCGCAGCTCAGCCACGGCCAGCTCCAGGTCGCCGTTCTCCAGGACGAGATTGGCCAGGTTGAAGCGCGCCTCCGGCTGATCCGGATCGAGCGCCAGCGCCGCCTCGAAGGCCTCGCGCGCCGCCGCCGCGTCACCGCGCCGGTAGGCGAGGCTCCCGAGGTTGGTCCGCGCCGCAGCCAGCCCGGCGTCGAGCGCCAGCGCCTCCCGGTAGCACTGCTCGGCGCGCGCGTCCCCCTCGCCGCCGCTGCTGAGCTCGGCGCGCGTCCCCTCTACGAACCAGTCGTAGGCCTGCCGCTTGGTCCCCTGTGTGTCGGTCGAAGTGGAGGAGGAGCTGCGCTCCACGGATCCCATCGGGGCGGGGCTCGAGGCCGCTCCCGCAGCCCCCATCCTGGCCAGCTCGGCCAACCCGAAATCGAACAGCTTCTGGCCGGACGATTCGAAGGCGCTCCCTTCGTCGATCACGACCAGCTTGGTGCCGTCGAAGGCGACGCGCATCCGGTCGAGCGGCCGGTCGACGTGCGGCAAGGTGGCGCGCACCTCCTCGATCGCCTTGCGGATCTCCCCCGCCTTGAAGCCGCGGTCGACCAGCTCCTTCGCCGCCTTGACGCTCACCAGGTCCTGGAACGAGTAGTGCGGCTTTCCGCCCCGGCGGACCGACGGCCCGACGAAGCCGACCTGCGCCCAATAGCGCAGCTTGCTCTCCGGCACCCCCAGAATCTTGGCGGCGCCGGCGAAGCTGTACATTGCGTCGTCCATGGTCGCGATCAGAACGTCGCTTCTACGTCGATGTCGATGAAGACCTTGGCGGCCTGGGCGCGGATGGCGACGTGCGTCCGGACGGCCTTGGGCGTGGCGCCGGCCACCCGGGCCGCCTCGCGCGCCGCCAGTGCCTCGACGTGAGCGCCGGCCTCCGCATCGGTCTCCAGCAGCGCCGCCAGCCGGCGCGCGGTCCCGGCGTCGCAGGCGTCGCGCAACAGAAGCTCCAGCGACGGCAGATCGATCGTCAGCATCGTCGATCCGAAGTAGGCGTCGCGCCCGTTGCGGTTGCTGCGCTGCCCCTCGGAGATCACCTCGGCCCGTGACAGCACCAGATCCAGCGCGGTGCGCGACAGCCGCTCGCGTACCTCTCGTTCGAAGAGAGCGATCTGCGTGGCCCGCGCCATGGGCCGACGCGCGGCCAGCGCTGGTTGCGCCGCCGCCTCCGGCACTGGCTCGGAAGCGCGTGACCGCCTGCGTTCTGTCATGACTGCCAAGTGTGGGCCGAGGACAAGGACAAGGACCGGGAGAAGGGCAAGAGAGCGGCGATCGTAGCAAGAGTGGGGGCCCCAGCGCAAAAATGGCCCCTGTCGGGTTATGCTAGGAGTCGATGGCGCAGGGGCTGGATCTGGCGAAATTCCCGGTGTTGGTGGTCGACGACGAGTCCGACAACCTGGACGCGTTCCGTTTCAACTTCGGCCGCACCTTCAGGCTTCTGCTGGCCGGGAGCGGCGAGGAAGCTCTGGCCCTGGCGCGCGCGGAGGACGTGGCGGTCATCGTCACCGACCAGCGGATGCCGAGGATGACCGGCCTCGATCTGCTGAAGGCGGCGCGCGAGCTCCGCCCCGACGCGGTGGGGATCATCGTGACCGCGTTCACCGACGTCGACGTCCTCATCGAGTCCATCAACCTGGGCCGCATCTACCGCTACGTCACCAAGCCCTGGGACTCCAAGGAGGTGCGCGGCGTCCTCACCCACGCCATCGAGCGCTTCGCGCTCCTGCGCGAGAACCGCCGCCTCGAGGAGCAGCTCTCGGCCTACGTCGGGATGCTGTCGAAGGAGGCGCACAGCGCCTTCAGCTTCGGCGCCATCGTCGGCGAGTCCCCCGCGCTGCGGGACGTGCTCGCCCGCGTCGAGCAGGTGGCCCAGACGTCGTCGACGGTCCTCCTGCGCGGGGAGACCGGCACCGGCAAGGAGATGGTGGCGCGCGCCATCCACATCAACAGCGCGCGCGAGTCGCGCCCCTTCGTGCGGGTCAACTGCGCCGCGCTCGCCCCCGGCGTGCTGGAGTCGGAGCTGTTCGGCCACGAAAAGGGGGCCTTCACCGGGGCGGTCGCGCGGCGGCTCGGCCGCTTCGAGCTGGCCGACGGCGGCACGCTGTTTCTCGACGAGGTGGGCGACCTGCCGCTCGACGTCCAGGTCAAGCTGCTGCGCGTCCTGCAGGAGCGCGAGTTCGAGCGGGTGGGCGGCGCCGAGACGGTCAAGGTCGACGTCCGCATCGTCTCCGCCACCCACCGGGATCTCGAGCAGCAGATCGCCGACGGCACGTTTCGGGAGGATCTCTACTACCGCCTCAACGTCTTCCCGATCCGGCTCCCGCCGCTGCGCGATCGGCCGAGCGACATCCCGCATCTGGCCGAGCACTTTCTGCAGAAGTACGCCGGGCGCCGGCGCCGGCAAGGCGGTGCGCGGGATCGACGCCTCGGCGATAGCCGCGCTCTGCACCTACCCGTGGCCGGGAAACGTCCGCGAGCTGGAGAATGTGGTCGAGCGCGCGCTGATTCTCGCCCGCGGCCCCGAGATCACCGGCGCCGATCTGGAGTTCACCCGCCGGGCACCGCCGGCCGGCGCGGCAGCGGCGCCGGCGCGCGCGGGTGCTCCGGACGCCGGCGGACGACCGCTCGGCGAGCGGCTGCACGAGCAGGAGCGCGCGGCCATCGTGGCGGCCATCGACGCCGCGCAGGGGAACATCGCCCACGCCGCGCGCGCCCTGGGGATCAACCGCTCGACGCTCTACTACCGGCTGCGCAAGCACGGCCTCGAGCACCTCTTGCCCATGAAAGAGACCGTGACGGGGACAGTGTCCGGGACGGTGGCGGGGCCCCTCCCGGGGACCGTACCCGGCGGTGGCGATCCGGGCGGCGCGACGGGCAGTTCGTCGCCACAATAGGAACATGAAGCTCCTCTTCGTCATGGATCCGCTGGCCCGGCTGCAGATCGCCGGCGACACCACGTTCGCCATCATGCTGGCGGCGCAGGCGCGCGGCCACGAGATCTGGTTTTGCGAGCCGCGCCACCTCTCGCTCGAGCACGCCGACGCCGTGGCGCGCGCCTGGCCGGTGACGGTCCGCCGGGTCGTGGGCGATCACTACCTCCTCGGGCCGCAGGCCACGGTGCCGCTCGCCAGCTGCAACGTCGTGTTCATGCGCAAGGACCCGCCGTTCGACCTCGACTACTACTTCGCCACGCTGATGCTCGAGCGGGCCCGCGGGCGCACGCTGATCATCAACGACCCGCGCGGCCTGCGCGAGCAGAACGAGAAGCTGGCGGTGCTGGAATTCCCCGAGCTCTGTCCGCCGACGATCGTCACGCGCGAGGGGAACCGGTTGCGCTCGTTCCTGGCCGAGCAGGGGGGGGAGATGGTGGTGAAGCCGCTCGACGCCTCGGGCGGCTTCGGCGTGTTTCACGTGCGCCGCGGCGATCCGAACACCGGCGCCATCCTCGAGCAGTCGACCAACCTCGGCCGCCGCTGGATCATGGCCCAGAAGTACCTGCCCGAGGTCCGGCGCGGCGACAAGCGCATCCTGCTCGTCGACGGGGTGCCGCTCTGCGCGGTGCTGCGCGTGCCGGCGCCCGACGACGCCCGCGGCAACCTCCACGTCGGCGCCAAGCCGATGGCCACCAAGCTCGACGATCGGGACCAGGCGATCGTCGCCGCGCTCGGCCCCTGGCTGCGCGAGCGGGGGCACTTCTTCGTCGGCCTGGACGTGATCGGCGGCTGGCTCACCGAGGTCAACGTCACCAGCCCCACCGGCATCCTCGAGGCCAACGTGCTCTACGACGACGCCTACGAGGTCAAGGTGCTCGAGCTCCTCGAACAGAAGATCGCGCAGAAGATCGCGGCCGGATGATCCGGGCGCTTCGCGCGCCCGCGGCGTGCGTGGCGCTCTTCGCCGTTGTTTGTGGCTCTTCGCGCGCGGCCGCTGCCGAGGGCGACGGCGCCGACCAGGCTTCGGCGCCCGCGAGCCCGACCGAATTGGATGGCGACTTTGGCGACTTCAGCGGCGCCTTCGACCGCGCCGCTCGTGCTGCTGGTGCAGGGGGACGCGCTCCTCGCTTCCAAGCCCAACCTGGCCGAGGATCCCCGGGACGCGCCCGCCGGCCCGGCGCTGCGGCTGCGGCGCGTGCGCGTGGGAGACGACGGAGCGATCGGCGACTTTCGCCTGCGTCTCCTTCTCGAGGGAGACGCCGACACCGCGGCCGGGACCCCGTTCACGCCGCTCTCCGGTGGACGCCTGCCGTTCGGCGGGTCGGTGCGCGTGACAGAAGCGTACGTGGCGTGGACCGCCTACCGGGCTTTCCAGCTCGAGGCCGGTTCGTTGCGCGTCCCGTTTTCGCTCACCCGCCAGGTCGACGAGGGCAATCTGCGCCTGCCCGAGCGGGCCGCGTTCGCCGACGCGTTCCTCGCCGACTACCGGGTCGGCGCCGCGCTGCGGGGAGACCTGGGCGAGATCATCTATCACGCAGCCGTGATGAGCCCCGATCCGGTGCTCGACAGCCAGCTGTTCTCTCACGGCGTGCTGGTCGCCGGCCGGCTGGTGGCGGAGCCGCTCGGCCCGGTGGGCCTCACGCCCTGGCGGCGGGCCGCGTCCGATCCCTGGTACGGCTGGTTCCGGTTCGCCGCCGGGCTCTCGGTCCTTTATGGCACGCTCGCCGCGCCCCGCACGCTGGCCCTCGATCCGGACTTCACCGCGCAGTGGCGGTCGTTGGTCGTCACCGCCGAGTATCTGTTCTTGGTGCGCTACGCGGACGGCGTGATGACCGTCCCCGGAAGCACCCAGCAGGGGGCAGCGCTCGAGCCTGGCGTCACGCTGCTCGGCCGCCGTCTGGATCTGGTCGCGCGCGGCTCGTGGGAGCGGGCGGCGTCGGTGAACGTCTGGGCCGTCGGCGCCGGCCTCACCGCCTACGCGCCCGACCCGCGTTTCCGCCTCAACGCCGGGTTCGAGCGTCGCTGGACGCAGCCTGGCACGCCCGGCGTCGACGGCGGGTCTTACTGGGCGATCGTACGGGTGGCGATCGTCGTCAATTGATCCGCTCGGTCAATTGATCCGCTCGCCGCCCGTCGTCGTCTTCGGCGCGGGCGTGACGTGGTGGTGCTTCTTGACCGGCTTGGGCGCGATCGATTCGTCCTTGGCCGACGGTGGAGGAGGTGCCGCCGCCGGGGTCCTCTTCTTCGCGTCGGGGCAGCCGTTCTTGGCGGGGTCGGAGGACGCGACGCCGGGCTTGGTCACACAGGCGTCGTCGGCGTCCGAGATGCCGTCGCCGTCCGAATCGAGGAACGGGCAGCCCGGGCGCTTCGGGTCGGGCTTCGGGCCCGGCGGCGTGACGGGGCAGGCGTCGTCGACGTCGGGGATGCCGTCGCCGTCCTCGTCGCCCTCGGGGCAGCCGGGGCGGAAGGGATCGGGGTGGGCCCCCGCGGGGGTGTCCTTGCACTGATCTTCATCGTCGCCGACGCCGTCGCGATCGGTGTCGGGAATGGTGATGTGCCAGGTGCCGCCCCGGCGCGCGTGTGGCTCGGTGGTCGATTTGGGGGCCAGCGCGGCCCGACCGAAGTGGTAGGTGAACGCCGCGCCGATGCTCCAGGCGAGGCCGTCCTTGCTGTCGCGCCGATCGGGGTTGATGAAGTCCCCGTAGCGAAAATACGGCCCGATGCTGAAGCCGGGCATGTCGGGCAGGTCGAAGTCGAGCCCCAGCCCCACGTCGAACCCGAACGTCCAGGCGTACCCTGTCGAGGCCGGCCCGAGCGCCAGGTCCGCATAGGAGCGGCCCCAGGTCCAGGCGAATGGCTCGAACCGCGTCCCGAGGCCGAGCATGAGGGCATGGTTCGGTCCGGGCAGCCACCATTGCCGCAAGGCCAAAAGGGCGGCGAAGCCATGTTTGAGGTCGTAGGTGCCGTGGACCGACGTGAAGAACAGCGTCGAGTCGTTGCTGGGAAATACGTTGAAGTCGGTGATCGTGCCGCCGGCGCCGACCTCCAGCCCCAGCGCCAGGTGCAACGTCCAGTCGTCGTTGGGGTCCACCGGCTGGTCACGCGACATCACCGGCGCCGCAGCGGCGGGGCGGACTCGCCGCCAACCACCCGAGACTGACGAGCGCAACCGCCATGGCGATCGGCAAGCGCCGGGCGGCGCCCCTCCCTCGTGCTCTCCGCGACTCGCTCGACATAGTGCGCATATTGCCAGAACCGCCCGCCGACCACGAAGATCCCGATCGCCCGGCAACAAGGGCGTCGTCGAGATTGATTCGGATCGAAATCGGATTAACTAAAGGCGAAAGGGCGACCGGACCGTCGATTAGTGGAGCCCCGGCAATGGCGCCCCGGCCAGGAGCGCCTCCAGGTGGCGGCGCCCCTCCGGCCAGTCGCCCAGGCAAGAATCGGCGTTGAGGTGCCCTTTTCGTCCAGCGTCGACGAAGGTGGCACCCCAGGCGGCGGCGAACGCCTGCGCCCGCGCGAGGGTCACATAGGGATCGTCGTCGCTGGCCACGACGGTGGCCGGAAAGGGCAGCGGCGCCATGGGCATCGGCGCGAAGCTGCGGGTCTCGGCAGGGGTGCGCTCCAGGGAATCGACGTCGGCCGGCGCGACGAGCAGCGCCGCGAAGACCCGCGCGGCGACGGGGCGCGACGCCAGATGCGCGACGAGCGCGCAGCCGAGGCTGTGCGCCACCAGCACCACCGGCTCGGGTGCGGCGGCGACGGCGCGCTCCAGGGTGGACCGCCATTCGGCGCACTCAGGATGGTCCCAGTCCCGCTGCGCGACGCGGGCGGTCCGCGGATAGAGCGACTCCCAGCGCGTCTGCCAGTGCGCGGGGCCCGAGCCGTTCAGCCCCGGCACGATCAACACGAACGGCGAGCTCACGCGCCGACTTTCAGAGCTGTGTCTTGCTCCCGACACACTGGTTGTTGACGCATCCGCAGGTCTTCAAGGGCGTCAGGCAGGCGAGCAGACACTCGATCGGGGGCGGTGCTGGGTCGCTGGCGGGCTGACAGACGCCGCAGCACCCGCTGCCGGCGCCCGTATACAGCATGCAATCTGCGTTCGTCTTGCATTCGCCGCCACCGCCCGCGCCAGTGCCGCCACTGCCCGCGCCGCCGCTGCCACCGCCCGCGCCGCCGTTGCCACCGCCCGCGCCCCGCCGCTGCCACCGCCCGCGCCGCCGCTGCCACCGCCCGCGCCGCCGCTGCCGCCCGCATGACCGCCGCCGCCCGCGCCACCGGACCCGCCGGCCGTTCGCATGTCCTTCGCGGGGCTCGCGTCGTGGTTTTCCAGGGCGTCGTGGGCCCTGAGGTCGGCGGCGACGTCCATCTTGGTCGACGCGTCGGTGTGCGCGCCGCCCGCGCCGCCCCCGTCGGTCTTCTTGGCGGTGACCGAGCCACAACCGCTGGATCCGAGCAGGATCCCGCCGAGCAGGACAGCAGCAATCCCGAACCGGCGCGCGGCCGGCCGACTCGCCGGGTCCATCACCGGGCCCGTCCCTCCGGCTGCCGCAAGCGCGAGAAGAACGAGCGCAGCAGCGCCGCCCCCTCGGCGGCGAGCACGCCGGGGACGACCTCGACCCGGTGGTTGAGACGGGGATCGTCGAGCAGCTTGTAGAGCGTACGCACGGCACCCGCCTTGGGGTCGTCGCAGCCGAAATAGAGACGCCGGAGGCGCGCGTTCACCAGCGCCCCGGCGCACATCGGGCAGGGCTCCATCGTCACGAAGAGGTCGGCGCCCGTGAGCCGCCAGCTGCCGAGCGCGGCGGCCGCCCGCCGGAGCGCCACGATCTCCGCGTGCGCCGTCGGATCGCTCCCCGTCTCGCGCTCGTTGTGGGCGATGGCGACGATCTCGTCGCCCACCACCACCACCGCGCCGACCGGCACCTCGCCCCGTCCGGCGGCCTCTTCGGCCGCGCCGAGGGCCCGGCGCATGAAGCCGAGCTCCCGCTCTCCGAAGGCAGCGACGGATTCGGGGAGTGAGACAGAGGCAGCGGTGGTCATCGGGAAGGCTTATTCTATTATCATTCCCGTGCCGAAACCCGAGATCGATCTCTCCTTTGCGCGCTACGTCGCAGCGCGGAAGGGGGATGTGGCGGCCCGCTCGCGCGAGGGGGCCGCCTACGCCTACGGCGGGGACATCAAGGTGCGGGCCGCGCTCGACCGGGTCCGGCCGGTGACGCTGGCGGTGGAGGCGGCGGTCCGGCTCTGGCAGTCGATGGAGAAGACCCGCATGCTCGGCACCGCCGTCAAGGTGACCGGCAAGCAGTTCTCGCGCATCAGCAAGCTGGCCGAGCGCTGCGCCGACACGCTGCGCATCCCGATGCCGACGCTCTACGTGTCGCCCAACATCGGGTCGCTGAACGCGCACACCTTCGGGACCGCGGAGGATCCTTACGTCGTCCTCAACGCCGCGCTCGTCGACCACCTGTCGGAGCCGGAGCTGCTGGACGTCATCGGCCACGAGTGCGGCCACATCCAGAACAACCACGTCGTCTACATGACGACGCTGCACTTCCTGACCCACGCGGCGAACATGTTCCTGCGCTGGAGCGTCCGGCCGGCCGTGCTGGCGCTCAACGCCTGGGCGCGGCGGGCGGAGATCACCTGCGACCGGGCCGGCCTCATCTGCACCGGCAGCCTCGACGCGTCGGTAGGCTGCCTGGTCAAGCTGGCGCTGGGGTCGCACAAGCTCTACAGCGACGTGAACCTCGAGGAGTACCTGGCGCAGCTCGACGAGGCGCAGAAGGGAATCGGAAGGTTGGACGAGCTCAGTCGCACACATCCCTACCTACCCAAACGGGTCGCGGCCCTGCGGCTGTTCGCCGAGACCGCCTATTTCAAGGGCCTCAAGGGGGACGCGGACGCGGCGCCCGCCGGCACCTCCAAGCAGGAGTGCGACGCGCGCGTCAGCGAGCTGCTCTCGGTGTTCAAATGACCGCCGCGGGGGCGCCGCCCGCAGTGTTGGGCCTGGACGCGCGCAAGGCGGCGATCCGCGGCGTGCTCGCCGATCTGGCGGCGCTGGCCGAGCGGGCGGGGCTGGCCTACGTCACCCGCGACATCCGCGACACGCGGCTGCCGAAGCTCGACGACGAGCGGTTCACTGTCGTCGTGCTGGGGGAGTTCAACCACGGAAAGTCGACGTTCATCAACGCGCTCCTGGGCGCGCCGGTCATGCCGACCGGCATCACGCCGACCACGGCGGTGCTCGCGCACGTGATGCACGGCCCGCGCGCGACCGCGACCCTGGTTGGTGACGACGGCGCCCGCAAGGCGATCGCCGGCGCCGCGCTCGCCGATTGGCTCACCGTCGACGGGCAGGCCCAACAAGGGAAGGGCGACGGCAAGGGCGCCACCTTCCATCACGTCGAGCTGACCCAGCCGGCGGCGCTGCTGGAGAACCAGCTCACCATCGTCGACACGCCCGGCGTCAACGACATCAACGAGCAGCGCGCCGAGATCACCTACGGCTACCTGCCGCGCGCCGACGCCGCGGTCTTCCTGCTCGACGCGACGCAGATCCTGACCGCCTCCGAGCGGCAGTTCCTCGAGGAGCGGATCCTGCGCTCGACGCGCGATCGGCTGCTGTTCGTGGTGGCCAAGACCGATCTGCTCGACGAGGCCGAGTTGGCTGAGACGCTCGCCTTCGCCAAGAAGCACCTGGCGGCCATCGTCCCCGAGCCGGCGATCTTCCCCGTGTCGGCCAAGCGCGCGCTGGCGGGCGATCGCGCGGGATCGGGGATGGACGCCTTCGTCGCGGCGCTGGGCGCGACGGTGGAGAACCAGCGGCGCAAGCTGCTGCTCGATCACGCGCTCGCCGACGCGGCGCGCGTCTCGGCGTTCGTGCGCCAGAGCCTGGCGATTCACCGCCGGTCGCTGGAGCTGCCGCTCCCCGAGCTCGAACAGCGGATCGGGCGCGCGCACGAGCGGCTGCGCACCGGGAAGAAGGTGCTGGAGACGGCCGCGGCGACGGTGCGCGCCGAGACCGCGGCGCTCAAGGCACGTGTGCGCCAGGACCTGGCCGACTTCACCGCCGAGCTGCGCACCGCGGTGACGGCCGACCTCGACACGCGTCGACGCCGGTGACATCCGCAAGTACCTGTCGTTCTACGTGCAGGACACCTGGAAGGCCTGGACCGAGACGGAAGGGGGGCGCATCTCCGCCGAGCTCGAGAAGCTGGCCGAGACGGTGATTCAGGTGGCCAACGAGAACGTCCGCGAGGTGCTCGACACCGTCACCACCGAGCTCGGACCGGCCGACACCAAGGTGGAGATCAAGGTCGACACGCTCAAGTACGACGCCTCGATCTTCGCGCTGGGGGCGCTCGGCACGACGGTGTTCCTGTTCGTCGACGGGCTGGCCGGCGGCGTGTTGACGCTGGCGGCGCCGATCCTGGCTTTTGTGTTGCGAGGGAAGGTCGCCGCCGAGGTGAAGGTCGAGGCCAAGGCGCAGGCGCCGCTGGCGGTCGATCGGGTCGCCGCGCTGGTCGGCCCCAAGCTGGACGAGATCATCGACGGCTTCGGCGCGCGTCTGCTGGAGTTCGTGGCGCAGGCGGGCGACACGCTGACGCGCGGGATCTCCGAGGTGCTCGATCGCGCGCTCCGCGACCGGCGCGCCGCCGACGCGACGGTCTCCGCCACGGCCGACGCCGCCGGGATCGACGCCGCGCTCGCCGCGCTGCGCGCGATCGACGAGCGGATCGCCGAGATTCGCCAGAAGGTCTGGGCGCCCGAGAGCGCTTGATGGGGATTCTCGATCGCATCGCCGGGACGCTCGACGAGCTGACCGGCGACGGCCGGGCCGCGATCGCCGACGAGATCGCGCGCGCCCGGGCGCTGGCGGCGGACGGAGAGCCGGCGCGCGCCGAGAGCTTGCTCGGCGAGCTCACCCGGCGGTCGCCCGACACGGCCGAGGCGTTCCTGGCGCTCGGCGAGCTGCGCGCGGCGCGGGGGGCGCTCGAAGAGGCGATCGCGCCGCTCGGGCGGGCGGTCGATCTGAACGGCGGTAACCCGGCGGCCTGGTGCGCGCTCGGCGAGGCGCTGGCCGGCCTGGGACGGATCGATCCCGCACGCGATGCGCTCCGCAGGACCCTGGCGCTGGCCTTCGACAGCAACAGGCTGCGGCGACGCGCCACCACGGCGCTCGGCCAGGTTCACGCGAAGGCCGGGAAGCTGACCCACGCGGCGCGCGAGCTGCGGAAGGCGATTGAGATGGGCGGCCCTGACGGCGCCGACGCCGATGCGGACGACCGTCGGCTGGCGCTGGATTACGGCCGGGTGCTGGCGCGGCTCGGTGAGCGCGAGGCCTCGGAGTGGCTCACCCGGGCGGCGCGGGCCGAGAATGCCGATCCGGCGGTCTTTGCCGAGGCGGCCGCGGTGGCCCCCGACGATGGTCGGGCCGAGGCGCTGCTGCGCGAGGGTCTCAGCCGCGCCCCGACGGACGTGGCGCTGCGCGCGGCACTGGTCGGATTTCTTCTGCGCACCGACCGGCCCGAAGAGGCGGTCGCGCTCGCGGAGACCGCGGCTGCCGAAGCCCCCGGCGAGCCGCGCGCCTGGGCGGCGACGCGACTGGCGGCCGCGCGCACCGGACGCTGGCGACAGGCGCTCGAGGCGGCGGCCCAGGAGACCGCGCTCGGCGCAGCGCCACCGGCAGAGGCACGCGTGGCGCTGGCGCTTGGTGCCGAGGACCGAGACGCGTTGATCGCGCTCGCGCGGGCTGAGCCGTCGTGGTCCGTCGCGCTCGGCACCTTCGTCGACGGGCACGCCGGCGAAGCGGACCTGCTGCGACTCGGCCGGCTGGCCCCCAACGAGACGAGCCGCCGGTTCGTCGCCCGGGCGGGCGCGCCAGCCGCGCCGCCGGTCGGACAGCTTGCCGGGCTTCTCTCCTGGGCGCACGAATTCGCCAGCGCCACGCCCGCGCTGGTCGGCCTGGCGACGGCGGTGGGACGCGCCGCCGAGGCGTTCGACCGCCCGTTGCTGGTCGCCGTCATGGGCGAGTTCAACGCCGGCAAGTCGTCCTTCGTCAACGCGCTCTGCGGCGCCGACGTCGCCCCGACGGGCGTCACGCCGACGACCGCCACGATCAACGTGCTTCGGTTTGGCGCCACGCCGGAGGCGCGCGTGGTTCATCACGACGGCGCGGCGCGGGCCATCCCAGCTGCCGACATCGTGGCTTTTCTCGGCACACTCCGCGACGCCGATGCCCGCGACGTGCGGATGGTGGAGATCTTCCTGCCCGTCGAGACGCTTCGCCGTGTCGAGATCGTCGACACGCCCGGCTTGAACTCGATCCGCCCGGAGCACGAGCGGGTGGCGCGGGACTTCTTGCGCGACGCCGACGCCATCGTCTGGGTGTTCGCCGCCGGCCAGGCCGCCAAGGCGACGGAGCGCGAGGCGCTGGCGCTGGCCCACGCCGCCGGCAAGCGGGTGGTCGGCGTCCTCAACAAGATCGACCGCGCCGAGCCTGGCGAGGTGAGCGCGCTCGTTCGTCACGTCGAAGGGACGCTGGGCGATCTGGTCGATCCGGTGGTGCCGTTCTCGGCGACGCTCGCGACAGCGGCGCAAAAGGCAGGGCGGGCTGATCCAGGCCTCGCGGCCCTGACGGCGGTGCTCGAGCAGCGGTTCCTCGCCGACGCGCGCGAGCTCAAGCGCGCCACCGCGACCGCCGCGCTGGCGCGGTTCGTCGAGGCGGCCCGGACGGCGGCGCCGGCCCCGATCGCCCCAGACCTCGACGGCGGGCGGCGCGCGCTGGGAGCGCTGGCGCAGCGACTGCAGAGCGCGCTCGACGCCGAGCGAATCGCGCTGGGCGCCCGCATCGACGAGGGCTACCGGCGGGCGGCCTTCGAGGTGCGCGAATTCGTCCAGCCACGCTCCTGGCTGTTCGGCGAGCACCGCGCGACGCCGGCCGACGAGGAGTTCCTGGCCGAGCTGCTCGAGGACGCCGTGGCCCAGGCGGCGGAAGGCACCCGGGTCGCGCTGCGAGCGGCGTTGCAACCCGCGACGGCCGGTGACGACGAGGCCACGGCCCAGACAGCCAAGGTGCGGGCCCGCATCGCCCGCGCCATCGAGGCTGCGCTCGATCGCTTCGCAGCCTACGCGCGCGGCGTGATCGAAGGGGGCGCCGTCCCCGATTTCTTCCGCCACCAGCTCCCGCGCCTGAGGTTGGAGATCGCCGCCATCCGCGACGTGCTGGTCCGGCGCGCCCCGACGCCGGAGGAGCCGCTCTTCGTCGGCTTGAAGCGCGATCTCGACGCCGCCTTCAAGGACGCGGCGGCCGCGCTCGGCGACGCGGCGGCCGACGACACGATGCGCGCGCTCATGCACGACGAGCGCCTCGCGCGCCCGCTCGCCGCGCTCGCGCACGCCGTCGCTGCCCTCGCCGTTTCCTAGGCCGCCTCTGGGCGGCAGGTCGTCGGGCCAATGTCCGTAGTTCGCTTCGCTCACCGTTGCCCCACGGCAACGCCCTCCTAGGCTGCGCTCAGCGACGCTGGCAGCGCGCACAAAAAAAGGTCGCCCGCCCGCTATCGACGCGTCGACGAATCGCGGCGCCGCACTGGAGGCAGGGCTCGCCCTCGCGGCCGTAGACCAGCAGCGCGCCGGCGTTGTCGCCACGCTCGCCGTCGACGTCGACATAGTCGCGCAGCGTGGTGCCCCGGCGCGCGATCCCGCTCTCCAGCGTGGCGCGCACGGCCGCCAGCAGCTCCTCGGCCCGGTGGGCGAGCCGCTTGGCCGGCGTGGCCGGGTGAGCGCCGACCCGGAACAGCGCCTCGGCGACGTAGATGTTCCCCAGGCCGGCGATGCGCCGCTGATCGAGCAGGAACGCCTTGATCGGTGTGCGGGCGGCGCCGAGCGCCGCGGCCAGCGCCGGCGCGCGGAGCTCCGTGAGGGGATCCGGGCCGAGCGCGGCGAGCGCGGCGTCTTCGGCGATTGGCCGTCCCGGCGTCACCCAGCCGAAGCGGCGCGCGTCGACGAAGCGGAGCTCGTCGCCCCCGGCGAGCGTCACCACAACGTGCGTGTGCGGCACGCGTGGCGCCCCCTTCGGCTGAACGCGCAGACGGCCCGTCATGCCGAGGTGAATGATGATGCCCGCGCCGGCGTCCCGCCCCTGACGGTCGGCGTCGACATCGACGAGGATGTACTTGCCGCGCCGGCGCACACCGGCGATGGCGCGCCCGACCGCGACCGCGCGCAGGCCGCGCAGATCGACCTTGCGCCCGAGATGAAGCGCCTCGCCGCTCCACCAGACCGCCTCGATTCGCCGCCCGCGCACGAGCGGGTCGAGTCCGCGAACGATCGTTTCGACTTCGGGCAGCTCGGGCATCGCGCGCCGCCTAGGCCTTCGCCCCGGCGTCGGCGAAAGCATCCGCCAGCCGTGCGAAGTCGGCCACCGAAAGCTCCTCCGCCCGCTTGGTCCCCGCGACGCCGCTGGCGACCAATGCCGTCGCCGCGACCTCTTCACCGAACCCGTCGCCGAGCGCCCGCCGCAGCATCTTCCGCCGCGTCGCGAACGCCCGCTTGACCACCTCCTCGAACAGCGCCCTGTCCCGCACTGGCGCGAGCGGCGCGGGCCGAGGCACCAGGCTCAGCACCGACGAGGTCACCGCCGGCGCGGGATGAAACGAGCCTGGCTTCACGTCGAACAGGGTGCGCGCCTCCGCGTCCTGCGCCACCGCGACCGTCAGACGACCGTAGACGCGGCTCCCGGGCGGCGCGGTGATCCGCTTGGCCATCTCGCGCTGGACCATCACCACCGCCCGCGCGACGGCACCGGCGCGGCCGGCCTCGAGCACCGCCAGGATCAGCGTGCTGGCGATCTGATACGGCAGGTTCCCGACGACGATCAGCGGACGCCCCGCCGTGCGCGCCGCGGCCGCGAAGTCGAACTGGGCGGCGTCGCCCGGCGCCAGCTCGACGCGCGGCTCCTCGGCGAACTCGGCCGCGAGGACCCGCAGCATGTCGGGATCGCGCTCGACCGCCAAGATGCGCGCGGGTGGCGGTTCGACGGCAGCGAGCGCGGCCGTCAGCGCGCCGAGCCCGGAGCCGATCTCGACCACCACGTCGTCGGCCCCAGCTCGCGCCGACGCGGCGATGCGCGCCAGCACCGCGCGGTCGCGCAGGAAATTCTGCCCCCAGGACTTCTTCGCCGTCAGGCCGTGCCGGGCCAGCACCCGCCGGGGATCGTCGCTGGCCGACGTCAAGACGGGGAGAGCGGCAGCCCGGGATCCACCGCCAGGTCCAGGCCCGAGCGTTTCCCCCGCAGGAAAAGCGCGCTCCCCTCGGCGGCGATCATCGCGGCGTTGTCGGTGCAGCGTTTGGGCGGCGGAATGAAGAGACCGAAGCCGTCCTCGCGCGCGGCCTCGGCGAGCGCCGCGCGCAGCCCGCGGTTGGCCGCCACGCCGCCGCAGACGATCAGCGCATCCAGCCCCTCGCGCACCAGCGCCCGCCGCGACTTTCGCACCAGCACGTCGACCACCGCGGCCTGAAAGCTGGCGCAAAAATCGGCCAGCGCCGCCCCCTCCGGGACGCCCGTCTTCGCGAGCCGCGTCGCGACCGCCGTCTTCAAACCCGAGAAGCTGAAGTCGAGATCGTCGCGCGCCGGGAGCGCGCGCGGCAGCTCGACGGCGCGCGGATTGCCTGTCGCCGCCAGTCGGTCGATGGCGACGCCGCCCGGATAGCCGAGCCCGAGCAGCTTCCCCACCTTGTCGAACGCCTCGCCCGCCGCGTCGTCGCGGGTCGCGCCGAGGAGCGAGGTCTTGCCCGGCTCGTCGACACGAATGAGCGCCGTGTGTCCCCCCGACACCAGCAACGCCAGATGGGGAAACGGCGGCGGAGCCTCTTCACCCAGAAACACCGCCGCCAGATGCCCGGCCAGGTGGTTCACGCCGACGAGCGGCTTGCCGAGCGCGAACGCCAGCGACTTGGCCGTCTCCACGCCGACCAGCAGCGCCCCGACCAGGCCGGGGCCGCAGGTGACGGCGATGGCGTCGAGATCGCCGAGCGCGATCCCCGCGTCGGCGACCGTCCGCTGAATCACCGGAACGATGGTGGCGACATGCTGACGAGAGGCGACCTCGGGAACCACGCCCGCCATACTGGCGCGTGCACCAGGATCTGCGAGGCGACGACGTCGGCCAGAACACGCCGGCCATCCTCGACGATCGCCGCCGCGGTCTCGTCGCAGGAGGTCTCGATCCCGAGGACCAGCACCCCTCAGAGCTTTCCGAGCCGGTCGACGATCGCGCGCAGCTCGCCGGCGAACTCGCCGTGAGGCTCGAGCTCGAGATAGCGCTGGTAGGCGCGCCGGGCGTCGGCCATCTCGCCGGCGTCCTGGTGGATGCCGCCGATGACGACGTAGGCGTCGGCCCACTTGGGGTTGAGCTTGATGGCGCGCTCCGCGGCCGCCAGCGATTCGCGGCGGCGGTTGCGGTTGAGCAGCGCATGCGCGAGGAATCCGTTCGCCTCCGCGGAGCCGGGATTGGCGTCCCGCGCCGCCGTGCAGGCGGCCTCGGCGTCCTTCATCCGCGCCTCCTGATACGACGTCCGACAGGCGACCAGCAGCGCCGGTGCCTCGGCGAGGCGGGCGCGCGCGAGCTTGGGATCGGAGAGGCGCTCCTCGGCCTCGTCGTGCGAGGGGGCCGCAGCCGCACTGTGGGCGACCGCTGGCTTGGCGCTCCCTGCCGCCGCCGAAGGCCCCGTCTGCGCGACCACCGGCTGGCCCGTTGGGACGACGGGCGGCGTCGACACCGACGTGGCGGTGGCCGTCTCGGCGGAATTGGACTCGGCCGACCTGTCGTGCCGCGAGGTCAACCACATCCCGCCGATGATGACGACGACGAGCGCGACCGCCCCGCTGATGAGGGCACCGGTATGGCGTGAAGACGGCGGCGCTTCATCGGAGGAATCCGCCGCGTCGATCGCGGCCTCCACCGCCGTGGCTCGCACGAGCTGCGTCGTCGGCCGCTCGGGCGGCTCCGGCGCGGGTCCGTCGAGCAGGGGGGGCGGCTCGTCGAGGGCCCGCGCGCTTCCCGGCGGCGTCAACGACTGCGACGAGCGCACGAAGGCACGCGCGCGCTCCTCGCGGAGATGCGCCAGCCGAACCTCGGCGGCGGGCGAGTGCTTGATCTTGGTCTTGGCCGGCCGCACCACGATCTCGCCGGAGGCGGACCGGTTCTCGGGACCGATCGGCAGCGCCGCGGCGACCGGCGGCGGCGGTTCGGCGCCAGGTACGGTCGGCGCTTCGTCGGTGACGTCCACGATCGGTGTCGCGTCCTCCGAGCTGAGGATCGCGTCTTCGGCGTTCGGCGAAGTGACCTCCGGCCTGAGGACCGTCTCGACGATCGCCCCCACGCCTCCGGGCTCTTGGTTGCCCGACAGCGCCGCGTCGAGCGAGCTTTCGAAGGCGCCGGAGACGGCCTGCATCGCCGCGGCCGTCGCCCGCTCTTGTTCCTCGCCGGCCGCGCCGAACCCCGGCAGCGTGGTCGGAAACCCAGGCACGCCGGGCGTCATCGGCGTCGGAGCGGGCGCAACCTCGGGCGCGCGGCCCTCCGCGACCAGCCGATCGGTGAACCGGGCGCGCAAATCGTCGTCGAGCGGGTCAGCGGCCCCGTCACCGAGCGGGTCGAGCGGCGCGGTGGGGCGTCCGTGCACGCCGATCCCGGCTTCAGGCGAGGCACCGAACAGATCTCGTTCGCGCCGCGCCGGCGATCGGAACGGCCCCGTCGCCTCCGAAAGCCACCCCTCCATGTCGGCGCCGACAGCCTCGTCCTCGCCGAGCGGCAGGCGAATGTCGTGGATGATCCGCTCCTGACAGAGCTTGCCGATCGACGCGGCCGCGTCGAGATCGGGGAGACCGCAGTCGTCGATCACCTGCAGGAAGGTTCGTACCCCGTCGAAGAGACGCAGGATCCGGTTCACCTCGTCGGGGATGTCGGCCAGCCGCTCCGCGAGCATCCGATAGTCGACCTCGAAGATCGTGTCGAGCGGCGGCAGCCCCGCCAAGAGACGGCGCCATTCGTCGACCCGCCGCAACGCCTCCATCAGGAGATCCTGCGGGCGCATCTCGATGGTGTCCTTGCGCCGGATGCTCTTCCACTCGACCTCGAGCCGCCCGACCGACCAGCAGAACAGCCGGTAGATGGCGTCGCGTCCCGACAGACGCCCGACCTCCGCGTCGACCACGTTTCCCTGGCGGAAGAAGATCTCGCCGCGCCCGCCCCCGTCGGCGGAGATCACTGCGACACCCGACTTCTGGTGCGCCGCGATCGCGCGCAGCAGATCGACCAGCGGGACGTCGCTGATGTCGCTCACGAAACGGTCGGGCCTCGGCGCAGGCGCCTCGTCCGCCGCGCCGTTGGCGGAGAGCTCGAGGCGCTCCCGTTCGCGTCGCTGCAGGAGCGCGCGCGCTCGCGCCACCACCTCCTGCACGTAGATCGGCTTGACCACGAAGTCGTCCGCGCCCGCCTCGAGGCCGCGGGTCTTGCTCTCCAACCCCGGCTCGGAGATCAGGACCACCGCCGGTGGAAGTCGATCGCCGCTCTGCTTGACCCGGCGACAGAGCGCCAGCCCGTCAGGATTGGTGGCACCGGCAATCACCAGATCTGGCCCGTCGGCGAGCCGCTTCAGGGCTTCCTCGTGGGTGCTGGCGAGGCCGACGGCGAATCCCGCGTGCCGCAAACTGAGATCGAGGATGCGGCGAATGGACTCGTCCTCTTCGACGATCAGAATCGCCTGCGTACCCCTCCCCTCTGTCCGATGAGACTCCATTACAAGCTACGCTCCGCAGTATATGCGTTACGAGGGGCTTCCTTTTCCACTTATACAAAATACCAAGTGCAAAATGACTGGCTCGAGCAGGCGACCCAGCAGCGCCCCACGCATGAGGGTGAGCCCGGTGGGAGGCCTCCGTGACGGCCGCGCAGCCGCAGCTGAGGCGTACCCGCACGTCGTCGAAGCGGTCCGCGAGTCCAACAGGCTGCCGGATCTCGCCACGTGCTCGGTCCATTGAGATCCAACGGCTGAACGCCCTCGATTGGACCGGCACTCTGCGTGTCGCCGATCTGGGGCCACGCCGCCGGGGACGGGCGCCCACGAAAGGAATGCGGACGATCGCCGAGTCGCGGTTTCTGCGGCATCTGCATGATAGTACTTGGCGGCGAATGCCTGCGACAGGGGATGCCGAGACCGATCCGCAGGCTGCCCTGGAAGCTTTGTCGGCCGAATGGGGCTTTCCGGTCGCCCCCGAGCAGACGACCTCGCTGCTCCGTTTCGCCCGGCTCCTGATCCGTTGGAATCAGAGCATCAATCTCACCGGCGCGAGATCGGTCGATGCCGTCATTGCCGAGCACTATCCCGACGCCTACGCCCTTGCCAGGCGGCTGGACCGCCCCGCGCGCCTGGTAGATGTGGGGAGCGGGGGTGGCCTTCCCGCGCTGCCTCTCGCCTTGTTGCGGCCGGAGCTCGTCATTCGTCTGTGCGAGCCGATCGCCAAGAAGGCCGCCTTTCTGCGCACTGCCATTCGTGAGCTGGAGCTGGCGCAGCGAGTTTCCCTGGAGGTTCGGCGCGCCGAGGAATTGGCCGACGAGCTGACGGAGGACGCATCGCGACTGTTCGACGTGGCGACGTCGCGTGCGACCTTCGCACCGGATGCCTGGCTCGTGCTTGGACGGCGGCTGGTCCGTCCCGGCGGGCGGGTTTTTGTCCTCACGGTCCCCGGAAGCGCCATCGGAAGCGCCATCGGAAGCGCCATCGAAGGAGCGGTGGAGATCTATGGCGACCGCAAGCGGGCCCTCATCGAGGTCACGCTCGAGACGCGCGCCTGAATGTTCCACGTGAAACATC
Source organism: uncultured Pseudomonadota bacterium (assembly GCA_963819375.1). Classification (GTDB taxonomy): domain Bacteria; phylum Myxococcota_A; class Polyangia; order Fen-1088; family Fen-1088; genus JADGRB01. The sequence goes on from CAWFVU010000009.1 coordinate 529,399, forward strand.
GGGGGGGCGCCAGCCCGTGCGACCTCCCCGGCACGGAGCGGTTGTTTCACGTGGAACACCAGCTCCGACGAAGTTGATATAAGAGCGCGTGCGCTCGTTCGACGCCGTTCTGGAGGCTGAGCTGGCCGACCTGGTCGCCGTGGGTCGCCGCCGCACCTGTCCTGAGCTCGCGGGCCTCTCGAGAACCAGCGTCGCAGTCTCCGGCGAGCCACGACTCTCGTTCGCCTCGAACGATTACCTCGGGCTGGCCGGGCACCCGGCGCTGGCCACCGCGGCCACCGCGGCCGCCGCCCGGGACGGCTTTGGCGCCTCAGCCTCCCGCCTGGTCTCCGGAGACCTCCCGGCGCACCGTCAGCTCGAGGACGCCCTGGCCCGATTCTTTGGCCGCGAGGCGGCACTCGTCTTCCCCTCGGGTTACCAGACCAACATCGGCGTACTCACCGCCCTGGCGGGGCCCGATGATGTGGTCGTCTCGGATGCGCTCAACCACGCCAGCCTCATCGACGGCTGCCGCCTCTCCCGGGCCCGCATCGCCGTCTATCCGCATGGCGATGCGGACGGCGCGGCGCGCCTCCTCGACCAGGCACGAGCCTCCCGCAGGCGATTGCTGGTCACCGAGTCCCTCTTCAGCATGAATGGCGACGCCGCCCCCCTCGCCCGGCTGGCCGACGCCGCCCAAAGCCATGACGCCATCTTCATCGTCGATGAAGCACACGCCATTGGCGTCCTTGGACCAAGTGGGCGCGGCCTCTGCGCTGCCTTGGGCGTGATACCCGACGTCCTCATCGGAACTCTTGGCAAGGCCCTGGCGACAGCCGGCGGCTTCGCGACCGGCAGCCAGGTGCTGCGAGCTCTCCTGGTCAATCGAGCCCGGAGCTTCATCTTCACCACCGCCCTGCCGCCACCGGTCGCCGCGGCGGCTCTCGCGGCACTGGAGCTGGTCAACGGACCCGAAGGGGACCGAAGGAGGGCCCTGCTCCGCGCCAACGTGGACCGTCTCGCGTCGCACTTGGCCGCTCTGCGACCGAGCGGTCTCGAGACGACACCCGGCACGGTGGCCGGGAGCCCCATCCACCCGTTCGTCGTGGGAGCCGATGCGGCTGCTCTCGCTCTCTCGGCGGCCCTGGCCGACCGCCAAATCTTCGTCCCGGCAATCCGGCCACCAACAGTCCCGGCCGGCTCGGCACGGCTGCGCATCACCCTCTCCGCATTGCATGAGGCGGCGGACCTCGACCGCCTCGTCCTTGCGTTGCGGGCGCAACAATGAGCCGGCGCTCGCCCGAACGAGGCCTCTTTGTCACCGGCACCGACACCGGCGTCGGCAAGACCTTGGTCTCCGTCGCTCTCCTGCGACTCGCGCGACGGCGCGGACTGACCCCCATCCCCTTCAAACCCGCCGAAACGGGGTGCGACCCTCATCCGGCCGACGCTCGGGCGCTCTGGCTTGCCGCCCGCCCCCCGGTCGCCGAGGCTGATGTCGTTCTCTACGCGTACCGACTCCCGGCCGCGCCGGCCCAGGCCGCTGCCGCCGTAGGGGCACACATCGATCTCCAACGGATCGCCGACCGGGCGCGGCTCCTGGCCGCCGCGGGTGACCTCCTGATCGTAGAGGGGGCGGGCGGCCTGCTCGTCCCGTATGCCGCCGGCGTCACCTGCGCGGACATCGCCGCTCGATTGAGGCTGCCGTTGCTCGTCGTGGCACGAACGGCTCTCGGAACCATCAATCACACCGCCCTCACCATCAGGGAGGCTGCCCGCGCTTCGCTCGAGGTCGCTGGCGTGATCCTGAACCGGACGACGGAGGCCGAGGAGCCGCACGAGACCGGCAACGCCGACCTCATCGCCCAGCTGACTGGCCAGAAGCCACTCGGCACACTGCCGTGGCTCCGGCCCGAACTGGCCAGCGATCCGGACGCGGCCGCTGATGCTCTGGCCGCGGCCATCGGCGAGCCCGCGCTCGACAGGCTTCTAGGTGCTCGAAGTCAGACGGCGCCCGGCGGGGTGCGAACGCGGTAGCCGGGCGCGGCCCGATCAGGCGCCCGCGGCGGGGCGATCTTTCGGGTAGATCACCACCCGCCGAAACAGCCCCTCGCCGTCCGACTCCGTGGTGACACCCGGATGCTCGGCCAGCGTGACGTGAACGATCCGGCGATCATGGGGACTCATCGGCTCGACAGGCACAGGGCGCCCCGTCTTGATTGCCTTATCGGCCAGCCGGTTCGCCAGGTCGACCAAGGAATCCTCGCGCCGGCCCCGATAGCCCTCCGCGTCAACGACGACGCCCGGTCCGTCGTTCGGCTTCTTGCTGATGATTCGGTTCACGACATACTGCAGCGCGTCTAGCGTTGCGCCCTTCTTCCCGATAATCAGCCCCGACTCGGCTCCGTGTGCGTCGAGGAAGATCCGCTCGCCGTCGTCGAACGCACTCACCTCTGCTTCGATCCCCATCCGATCCAGAATCTCCCGCAGCGCTTTCGCCGCTGCCTCTCGTTTCTCGGAAAGAACGGCCGTGGCCGTGGTCGTGGTCGTCGACTCTGACATCAGGGGTGTCCTTCCAGTGTCCTTCTCGATACTTAGAACGTGAAGCTGGCGATCGGCGCCGGCAAGGGCGGCGCGACCTCCGGAGCCGCTATCAGTCGCTCCGGAACCCCGACGACTGCCTTCCGCGTCGGACGAAGCGGGACCGGCTTCCTACTCGGGGCGCGATCGGCGGCGGGTTTCGGGGGCCGCTTGGTTGCCGCCCGCTTCTCCTCTGCGCTGCTGAGCTGGCGCTCCTTGACCGACTTACCGCCGGTTTTGCGGCCAGTCTTCCGCAGCGGTCGGGCCTTTGCCATCGAGCGCCCCACGCTACTGGCTACCCCTGGCGCTGTCAACAGCGTGTCGCCGCCTTGATATCACCCCGATCCGCCCCTATCCTTTGGCGCGGTCCGAATCGATGCTCGAGCTTGCCTTTGCCGATGGGGATCCGCTCGACCAAGCTGTCGACCTCCTGGTGATTGGTTGCCGCGAGGGAGACCTCGAGGGACAGGGAATTGTGGGACGCGCCGACGCTCGACTCGACGAGCTCTTGCGTCGCGCGGCGGTCGAGGAGCGGTTCACCGCAAAGCCGGGGCAGTCGCTCCTCGCGCACACCCATGGTGCTTTGCCCGCCCGTCGCGTCGCACTGCTCGGATTGGGAGCGGTCGCGGGCGACGACCCGCGCGCGCTCCGCAGCGCGGCCGGCAGCGCCGTTCGGCTCGCCGGAGCCGTCGGGGCCGTGCGCGCTGCGCTGACCTGGCCGTCGGGCGCAGTCGACGCCACACTGGCCGCGGCCGCCGAGGGTGCCTGGCTCGGCTTCTACCGCTTCGATCGCTACCTCACCGACGATCGCAACCGCGCTCCGTCGCTGACGTCGCTGACCCTCTGTCCACCGTCGCCGGTCTCGCCGGAGGTCGCGGCCGCGGAGCTGGCGCGCGCCCGCATCACCGCACGGGCCGTCGCCCGCGCGCGCGATCTGGTCAACGAGCCGGCCGGCGTCCTCACTCCCACGCGCCTCGCAGCGCTTGCCAGCGACTGGGCAGAGCAGGCCGGCCTCTCCGTCGAGGTCCTCGATCGGGCCGCCTGCAGCGAGCTCGGCATGGGCCTCTACCTGGCCGTCGCGCAGGGGAGCCACGAAGAGCCGCGCTTCATTCACCTTGCCTGGAAGCCGCCGGGCGCGCGGCGGCGCCTCGTGCTCGTCGGCAAAGGGGTCACCTTCGATTCGGGCGGCCTGTCGCTCAAGACCAACGAAGGCATGCTCGATATGAAAACGGACATGGCCGGCGCGGCGGCCGTGTTGGCGGCGACCGTCGCTGCCGGCGAGGAAAAACTCCCCATCGAGGTTCACGCGCTCGCGGCCTGTACGGAGAACATGCCGTCAGGCAATTCGTACAAGCTCGGCGACGTCATTCGTTCGCTCAACGGAAAGACCGTCGAGATCAACAACACTGATGCGGAAGGACGGCTCACGTTGGCCGACGCAATGACGTTCGGCTTGCGCCTCCGTCCCGACGCTCTGCTCGACTTCGCCACCTTGACCGGCGCCTGCATGATTGCGCTCGGGCCGCACATCGCTGGCCTGATGAGCAACGACGAAGGGCTCGCCACCGCTTTCCTTTCAGCGGCCGAGCAGTCGGGGGAGGAGATGTGGCGCTTGCCTTTGCCGCCCCGGCTGGGCGAGCAGCTCAAATCGGAAATCGCCGATCTGAAGAACACCGGCGAACGCTGGGGCGGTGCGCTCACGGCCGGGTTGTTCCTGAAGGAATTCGCCGGCGACGTCCCCTGGGCTCACGTGGACATCGCGGGTCCCTCAAGCGCGAACAAAGAACATGGACACATCGCCAAAGGTGGAACGGGATTCGGCGTCGCTTCAATTCTCAATTACCTGCGCCGCAGCGCGACTTGACAGCTATTTGGCATGCGCGTCGCGGCATGAGCTGCGACGAGAACGCGACGGTGAGACCGCGGAGATGCGTTGAATAAAGCGCTTTCGCGTGATAGAGTTCGCGGGCCTTGAAAACTGTCCTCAACAAGGAGCGAGCGTAGTCATGGAGCCGACTTTCCGAGTGGGTGATCTGGCCGTCTATCCGGCCCACGGCGTTGCGCAGATTGTCGGCATCGAGACGCGTGAGATCTCGGGCAACAAGCAGACCTTCTACATTCTCAAGATTCTCGAGAACGGAATGAAGATCATGATTCCGACGCGCAATGCGGGCGCTGTCGGTTTGCGCGAGCTCATTCGCGCCGACGAGGTCGACGAGGTCTTCGAGATTTTGAAGAGCCGCGAAGTGGCCGTTGAAGGACAGACCTGGAACCGCCGCTACCGCGAGTACATGGAGAAGATCAAGACCGGTTCGGTCTTCGAGATCGCGGAGGTCCTGCGCGACCTGCAGCGCCTCAAGGGCGACAAGGAGCTCTCGTTCGGCGAGCGGAAGATGCTCGACACCGCGCGCACGCTGCTGATCAAGGAGATCGCCGTCGCCACGAAGTCCAAGGAAGTGAAGATCGAAGAGAAGTTGGACCGCATCTTCTCCGCCTGATCTGAGCGTTCGAGCCTTCCACACGCGGCGCGCGACGCGCCCAAACCTGACCCCGGCCGGAAGAAATTCCGGGCCGGGGTTTTTGTTTGGGTGCGCGCAACTCGCGCGGGCGCGGGCCGAAGCCTCCTCCGTCCAACAACCGGACTCACAAAGGAGGCGCCCATGGACGCCCAGCAGACGAACTCTTCGATCGCCTCAGATCTTTCACCCGCGGCCCGGAGCTTTCTCGAGGAGACGACCATGAAGTCGATCTTCGGAATCAGCGACGCCGCGCTCGACACCGTCATGGCGCTGGCCTACCAGCTCTATCAGGTCGGGCGTTACGCCGAGACGGAGGTGCTCTGCCGCGGCCTCATCGCCGCGGACCACAAGTACTGGTGGTCGTACTCCCTCTACGCGGCGACGCTGCGCCGCCTCGGCCGCCTCCGCGAGGCGCTGGTCGAGCTCGACAAGGGACTCGCCTACGAACCCAACGAGCCGAAGCTGCTCTTCATGCGCGCCGAGATTCGCGAAGCGCTCGCGCGCGAACCGCGCCCGACCCAAGCATCCGAGGCTCCCACCGTCCCCCCCGCAACGTCTACCCACAACCCGCGCGTCGCGGCCTAAGGCGACCAAAGGAGCAGACATGAGTCTCATCGGAAGCGTCGTCTCGGACGTCTCAAAAGCCGTCACCGACCCCGGCGCGTTGGTCACCGACGCGGCCAAAGCGATCCTCCCCAAAAACATGGCCGCCGTCGGCGACCTCTTGGGCGGAATCACCGACATCGAGTCTGGTCATCCTCTGCAGGCGCTCAGCCACATAACCGACGCGCTCAAGGACCTGCCGCAGCTCCTGCAGAGCCTCTCGGGGGCTACGGGCGGCGCTGCCGGTGCCCCAAAACCGGCGGGCACGGTCGCCGCCGAACCGACGCCGCCGCCGCCGCGGACCACGACGACCAGCCCTCCCACCACGACAAACACCGCACCGACCATAGCTCCGTCGCCGTCCACGCCGGCTCAAGCGGCAGCTTCGTCGACGCCCGCTCCGGCCGCCACGCCCGCGGCCCCGTCCACGCCCGCGCAGCCCCCCACGGTCACCGTGACGAAGCTCGGGGGCGAGACCATCACCCGGGTCGACGACGGAACGAACACCACTCGGGTCACCGAGATGAATGGTCGGACCAGCATACGCGTCACAAACGACGCGACCGGCAAGCTGGTGGAAGGGTATTCCGGCTCCGGTTCGACCATCTCGCTTGGTGGTGGTGGACAAGGGCCCCACGTCACGGTCGTTAAGAACGGAGCCGAGACCTTCACCAGGGTCGACAACGGAACGAACACCGCCACCGTCAACCAGGTCGGGGGTCGAACGATGATCGCGACGAGCAGCGACGCCCGGCCGGCTTCGCCACCGGCATCCCCCTCCACCCCACCCACGATCATTGCTGCTCCGCCAGCGGCGCCCTCCACCCCGGCCACTGCGCCGCCGTTGCCGTCGGGCCTGGGGGGCATGATCGCCGCTCTCGAAAAGGCCCTCGCCGGGACAACGGGCGCGACGGCGGCCGCACCGACCGGCGGCTCGACGGCTCCCACGAGCACCTCGGGAAACGCCGGCAGTGCGAGCACGAGCAGCGCGAGCGCAACCGGCAGCACCAGCGGCTCGTCCAGCCCGAGCAGCTCGAGCTCCGCGACGCCGGCCGACCTGCAGAGCCTGATGGCGCTCTCGCCCGATCAGTTCATGCAGGCGGTCACCAGCGGAAAGATCCCGGACAGCGTCGCCAACAGCCAGAGCGCCATGATGCAGGTGCAGGCGCGCATGAACCAGATCACCCAGATGAACCAGCTGGTGACCGGGATGATGGCGGCGATGCACCAGATGGAGATGTCCATCATCCAGAACATCCGCTGCTGAAGACGTTTCGCCGCGCGCGATCGCGAGGGGCTGCGCCTCTCGCGGTCGCGCGTTCAGACGTCGAGGTTGCGGACGTTCAGCGCGTTCGTTTCGATGAAGGCGCGCCGCGGTTCGACGAGATCGCCCATCAGCGTCGAGAAGAGCCCGTCGGCCTCGTAGGCGTCTTCGATGCGAACTTGCAGGAGCGTGCGCCGCGCCGGATCCATGGTGGTCTCCCAGAGCTGCTCCGGGTTCATCTCACCGAGGCCCTTGTAGCGGTTGATCGCCAGGCCCTTCTTGCCAATCTCATGCACCCGCTCGCCGAGCTCCTGGATGCGGGTGAACTCGATGGTCTCGTTGCCGTGTTCGAGCGCGTAGGGTCCGCTGCCGATCGCCGTCACGAGCTCGGCGTAGAGCGCTTGCAGCTCGGTGAACTCGGGGGAGTTCATGAGCTCGAAGTCGATGATCGTCTCCCGGCGCACGCCGGTCCCGGTCGCGGGAGCCACGATCTTGAAGCCGCCGTGCTCGGTATCGGCGGCGATCTTGAGCACGACGTCCGAGAGATCCGGCATCAGGCGCTCGAACTCCTTCGCCGCCGCCGCGGTCGCCTTCACCAGCTTCGTTTGGTCGCGAAGATCGGCCTTCGTCAGTCGGGCGAACTTGACCATCCCGTCGACGATGCGGGCGTCACACTTGCGGTCGAGGACAGTCAGCAGCCGCTTGTACTTGGCGGCCTGGCGGGTCCGCAGGCGAAGCTCTTCGGCGGCGATCCCGTCGGGGTGGCTGGCCGAGCGGAGCTTGAGATTCTCCGCCGCGCTCTCCAGCAGGTAGTCCTCGAGCGCCTGCTCGTTCTTGAGGTAGAGCTCTTTCTTCCCCTTCTTGACCCGATAGAGCGGCGGCTGCGCGATGTAGAGGTAGCCGAGATCGACGATCTCCCGGAAGTGCCGGTAGAAGAAGGTCAGGAGCAAGGTGCGGATGTGGCTGCCGTCGACGTCGGCGTCCGTCATGATGATGATGCGGTGGTAGCGGACCTTGCCGACGTCCTTCTCCTGCTCCACGCCGCAGCCGAGCGCGGTGATGAGCGTCACGATTTCTTGTGACGAGAGCATCTTCTCGAGCCGCGCCTTCTCGACGTTCAGGATCTTCCCGCGCAGCGGGAGGATCGCCTGATCCTTGCGGTTGCGCCCCTGCTTGGCCGAACCGCCGGCGCTGTCCCCCTCGACGATGTAGAGCTCGGCCAGCGCGGGATCGCGCTCCTGGCAGTCGGCCAGCTTGCCGGGCAGCGACGACGAGTCGAGCGCCCCCTTGCGCTGGACCATCTCGCGCGCCTTGCGGGCGGCGTCGCGCGCGCGCGCGGCCAGCACGGCCTTCTCGATAATCTGCTTGGCGACGCGCGGGTTCTCCTCGAGGAACCGGGCCAGCTTCTCGTTGACCACCCGCTCGACGATCCCCTTCACCTCCGAGGAGACCAGCTTGTCCTTGGGCTGGTTGCTGAACTTGGGATCGGGGTGCTTGATGGAGACGATGGCCGTCAGCCCCTCGCTGATGTCGTCGCCGCCGAGTCCGTTCTTGAGATCCTTGAGCAGTCCCGCCGCCTGCGCGTAGGCGTTGACGGTGCGGGTGAGGGCGGCGCGGAAGCCGGTCAGGTGCGTGCCGCCGTCCTTGTTCTTGATGTTGTTGGTGAAGCAGTAGATCGCCTCCTGATAGGAGTCGTTCCACTGCAGAGCGATGTCGACCTGCGTCCCATCGACCTCGCCCAGGACCGCGATCGGCTTGTCGTGAACCGGCGTCTTCGAGACGTTCAGGTCGGCGACGAACTGGGAGATGCCGCCCTCGAACTTGAACTCGTGCGCCTTGTCGGCCCGCTCGTCGCGGATCGTGACGGTGAGACCGCGGTTCAGGTAGGAGAGCTCGCGCAGCCGTTGGGTCAGGATCTCGAAGCTGAACTCGGTCCCCTTGAAGATCTCCGAGTCGGGCTTGAACGTCACCTTGGTGCCGCTGCGCTCGGAGACGCCGATGGCGGCGAGCTCCGTCGCCGGATCGCCGCGCCGGTACTCCTGGTAGTAGGTCTTGCCGTCGCGCTTGATCTCCAGCTTCAGCCACTCCGACAGCGCGTTGACGACCGAGACGCCGACGCCGTGCAGACCGCCTGACACCTTGTAACTCGAGTGGTTGAACTTCCCGCCCGCGTGCAGCTGGGTCATGACCAGCTCGGCGGTCGGTCTCTTCTCGATCGGATGCTCACCGACCGGGATGCCGCGACCGTTGTCCTCGACCGAGACCGAGCCGTCGAAATGAATCACCGTGTCGACGCGATCGCAGAAGCCGGCCAGCGCCTCGTCGACCGAGTTGTCGACGACCTCGTAGACCATGTGGTGGAGACCCGACCCGTCGTCGGTGTCGCCGATGTACATCCCGGGGCGCTTGCGAACGGCGTCCAGGCCCTTGAGGACCTGGATGCTCTCTTCGTTGTACTCGACGCCGTTGGGGGGCTCGGGCGGTTTCGAGCCTCCGCCGTTGGACGAGCCTCCGCCAGTGGGCGGTTTCGAGCCTCCGCCAGTGGGCGGTTCGGACGTCGTCATGAACGGATCGATCGCACTGTGAGGCGCACCATGAAGAGACCTGCGTTCAAGGGAGCCAACTAGCTACAAACCTGAACGTTTCCAGGTATCTAGCATTTGGTAGGCGGTAAGTAAAGTGAAACGTGTGTCAGGGAACGCCCGTGATTCGACCCGCCCGAACCTGGAAATCGAGGCGATCGGTGCGGACCGGGACGATCTCACGCTCGGTGACGGAGATGAGCGTCTGGCAATCGAGCTTGGTGATCGTCTCGAAGAGCAGAGCGCGACGCCCCGGATCGAGCTCGCTCGGGACGTCGTCGAGCAAGAGGATCGGTGGGTCGCCGAGCCGCGCAGTCACCTCGGTCAGCTCAGCCAGCTTGAGCGCCAGCATGAGTGACCGGAGCTGACCTTGCGAGGCGTGGGTGCGGGCGAGCGAACCTGAGAGGCCGATCTCGACGTCGTCGGCCTGGGGGCCAAACCCGGTGAAGCGTCGCCGCTCGTCGAGCGCCCGCCGCTCGACCAGCCCCCGCGCCAGGGCCGTACGCACGCCGTCCTCATCAGTGGCCGCCTCCACCGTGGCCTCGCTCCGGTAGACGAGCGTGACCGGGAGATCGCCGTGCAGCGCACGAAAATGCTCGGCCAAACGGGGTGCCAGCGCCGCGGCCAGAGCCCGACGACGCATCACCACCCGCGCGCCCGTGCGTGCCAGCTCGTCGTCGAAGGCGTCGAGCAGAGTCCGGTCCCAGTCCCGCCGCTTGAGCAGCGCATTTCGATTGCGGAGGACCTTCTGGAACGCGCTCGCCTCCGCGTAGTAGCCGCGCTCGACATTGAAGATCGCCAGGTCCAGAAAGCGGCGGCGGGCGGCCGGCGCCGCGCGCGGCAGCAGCAAGTCCTCCGGAACGAACAGCACGACGCTGACGGCCCCCAGCGCGGCCGCCGTGCTGCGAACCAGCTTTCCGTCGAGCCGCACCACCCGTCCTGCCGGACCGAGCTCCACATCGAAGCGCCGTTCGAGGCCACGGTGCAACACCTCGGCCCGCAGGTGCGCCCGACCGTGGGCCGCCCCCCGCTGGATCAGATCATCGGCGTGCGTCGTGCGGAACGAGCGAAGCGCCGCCAGGTAATAAGCGGCCTCGAGCACATTCGTCTTCCCCTGCCCGTTGTCGCCGAACAGCACGGAGAGCCGCTCGGCTGGCACCAACCTCAGCGGCTCGAGGTTCCGCCATCCCTCGGCCGCCAGCTGCAATATGCGCAGCTCTACAACCTCATCGGCATGACGACGCAAACGTAATCGCTGCCGTCGGCGGGGCGGACCACGGCCGGATCGAGCTCCCCCGCCAGCTCCACCCGCACCTCGGCCGTACCGATCTCGCCGAGGAGGTCGATGAAGTAGCGCGCGTTGAACCCGATCTGCACCGGGGTCCCCTTGTAGGCGACGTCGATCTCCTCCTTCGCCGCGCCGAGATCGGGGTTGTCGCTCTCGATGCGGAGCTTCCCCTTCTCGAGGCCGATCCGCACGCCGGAGGTCTTGTCCGAAGACATCAACGACACGCGACGAAGAGCGTCCAGGAACCCCAGACGGGAGACGGTGAAGGCGCGCTCGTTGTCCTTCGGGATGACCTGGTCGTAGGGGGGGAACTGGCCGTCGATCAGCTTCACCGAGATGCCGACGTCGTCGGCCTTGAGCACGAAGTTGCCGTCGTGGATGCCGATCTCGGTGGGCGTCTCGCGCGTCTCGATCGCCCTGCGCAGCTCGACGATCCCCTTGCGCGGGATGAGCACGCCGGTCGGGAGCTTCGGGCCGCCCGCCAGCGCGTGTCCGGCCTTGGACAAGCGGTGGCCGTCCGTGGAGACCATCCGGGCAGTGGCGCCGTCCGACTCGAACAGCACGCCGGCCAGATGTTGGCGCGTCTCGTCCAGCGAAACGGAGAAGATCGTCTTGCTGATCATGTCCCGCAAGACGGCGGTGTCGACGGAAGAGGTCTGCGCCTCGGCGATGGCGGGGAGCTTCGGGTAGTCGCGGTCGGGCATCCCGACCACCTTGAATTCCACCTTGCCGCTCCGGATCTCGGCCCAGCTCTGCTCGGTCCGGCGCACGCGCACCTCGTCGTCCGGAAGCCCCTTCACGATCTCGTAAAGCTGCCTCGCCGCCACCGTCAGGCCGCCCTCTTTCTCGATCTTGGCGTCGAGCGAGACCTGCGTGCTGACGTTCAGATCGGTCGCGCCGCAGAGGAGCTTGTCTTTCCCCTCCGTGCGCAAAAGGACGTTGGCGAGGATGGGGAGCGTGCTCTTTCGATCGGCGATCCCGTGCGCCAAGTAGAGCCCCCGCAGGAACTCTTCCTTCCGAATCTTGAACTCCATCCTTCGCTCCTTGGTTTTCCCGGTCTCTTCTATCTCTAATTTATAAGATTAAGAAGAAGAGGTAGCAGTAGGGCCTGTGGGATATGTGGACGGAGTAGATTCTCCGTCGGTGAGTGTGGTCGTTGTGGGTGTGAATTGGTGGGGGACAGAGATCCGGGCGGACGGTGGAGAAGCCGGAGGGCAGCTAGTTCGGCGGGTCCTCCACAGCACTTTGAACAGCGCTCTCCACAGCGTCCTGTGAAGAGAGATCAGGGCTGGCGCAGGTGGCTCTCGAGCGTCCCGACGACGCTTCGAACCGAGGGATCTTCTCCGCAGAGGCGCTCGATCTTGCGGACGGCGCTGATGACGGTGGAGTGGTCCTTGCCCCCGAACCGGCTGCCGATCTCGGGATAGCTCATGTTGGTCAGCTTGCGGGCGAGGTACATGGCGATCATGCGTGGATGCGCGACGGCGCGGTGGCGCTTGGGTCCCTTGAGGTCGTGCAGCTTGACGTCGAAGTAGGAGGCCACCTCGCGCTGCACCGCCTCGATGGTGAGGCCGCTCGGCGCATGGGCCATCAGCTTGGAGACGGCCTCGCGGGCCAGCTCCATGGTGATGGGCTCGCCCTGGAACGAGGCGCGCGCTGCGAGGCGCAGGAGGGCCCCCTCGAGCTCGCGGACGTTGCTCTTGATGTGCGCCGCCAGGTAGAGCGCCGCCTCGTCGGGGAGGATCACCTTGTCGAGCTCGGCCTTGCGCTTGAGGATCGCCACCCTTGTCTCCAGATCGGGCGTCTCCACCTCGGCGATGAGCCCCCAGGTGAAGCGGCTGCGCAGGCGATCCTCGACGCCCGGCAGCTCCGCCGGGAGCTTGTCAGAGGCGAGCACGATCTGCTTGTGCGCGTAGTGGAGGGCGTTGAAGGTGTGGAAGAACTCGTCCTGCGAGCTGTCCTTGTTGGAGAGGAACTGGATGTCGTCGACGATTAGCACGTCTGGCGCCGTCCGGTAGCGGGCGCGGAACTCCTCCATCGAGCTCCCTCCGGACGAGCGCTTCTGGCTCATCATCGAGCCGATGAAGTCGGTCACGAACTTCTCGCAGGTGATGAAGCAGACGGCCCACTCCGGGTGCTGGAGGTGGATCTCGTGCCCGATCGCCTGCAGGAGGTGCGTCTTCCCCAGGCCGACGCCGCCGTAGATGAAGAGCGGGTTCCAGCGCGAGGCGGGCGCCTCGGCCACCATGCGCGCCGCCGCGTGGGCGAACTGGTTGGTCGGACCGACCACGAACTTGTCGAAGGTGTAGCGCTCCAGCAGCTGGGGCGGCCGAGCGGCCGGGAGATGGGCCGGGCTCGGGTGTCGATCGGACCCGGCGCCAGAGCCGACGCCGTGGATCCGCGAAGGCCCGCTCTGTTCCCGCGGTTGCGCCTTCACCGGCTCTTCCATCACCTCGAAGTCGACCTTGAAGGCGCGCTGGGCGCGCGATTCCATGTCCTTGAGGATCGTCGGGAGGAAATTGTCCTCGAACCACTCCTTGTGGTAGCGGTCCGGCGCCCGCAGGCGGATGCGCCCCTCGTCGATGCCGACACACTCGATCGGCCGCAGCCAGAGATCGCGGTGTGCCGGTTTCACCAGCGGCTCGATCGATCGAACCGCCTCGGTCCACAGATCAAGCATCACGGCCACCGCCTATCCACAGCCCAGAAGACAGCAATTCCCTCATGATTTCCGCGTCGTTCACGCCGATTCCCCCTCTTTGTCCACAACGAAAGGCCAAGCGAAATCAACCCGCAGCAGCCCACCGAGATCATTCGCCCTGCCCCTGGCCTCGTCGGTCACCGTGCGACGGGTTCACCGCGCGGTGGAGGTTCTCTATCAAACCGCGTCGGACGCCATCAAGCGGCAAACCGGGCGTGTAGGGCAAGACCGCGAAAATCAGCGAGATAATTTTTTCAGGGTTGTTGCTGATTCGACGCGAGGGCGGAACCGAGGCGGCCCAGGTTGCTCATAACTCGGCGTACGGGCGCGCATTTTTTGATTCCGGCAGAGCTCGAATCCGGGCCGAGTCGGAATTCACGGCACTTCACCGTGCTCGACGGCGGAAAGTCCCATGACATGGGCGTTGGCGCACGCCGCGCGCGCGCCAAGCACAATCCCTCGACGGTGATTGCGGCCCGGTGCGATCGACCCTTGCGACAGATCGTCCAAAAGACGCTCAAAAGGGGGCCGCCAACCGATGTGGCAGCAGGGGGCCCGGGGGGGTCCGTTGACACGCAGGATCCGCGATGCTATCAACTTCGACCTTTGCGGGCGCCTGCGGCGCCTCGCCCCAGCAAGAGAACCAGAGACCTTTCGGAGGACGTCGTGAGCAAGAGGACATTTCAACCGCATCGCAAGAGCCGAATGCGGACCCATGGTTTTCGCAAGCGCATGAAGTCGCGCTCGGGGCGCGAGGTGATTCGCCGCCGCCGGCGCAAGGGTCGCCGGCAGCTCACGGTCTCCGTCTCGAAGAAGTAGGGCACGCCTTGGGCGCCGCGGCGGTTGTTGAGCGGCGCCGCGAGCGTTTTCCCGGAGCGGCCCGTGTGCGGCGCCGCCCGGAGTACCTGGCGATCCAGAACCGCGGGCGCCGCGTCGTCGGGCCCAACCTCCTCCTGTTCGCGCTGCCGGTTGCGGTTCCTGGCGGCGGTCGCCTCGGCGTGACCGTCAGCAAGAAAGTCGGCGGCGCCGTGTTGCGCAACCGCGTGAAGCGCTGGATCCGCGACTGCTACCGGCGCCGGCGGCCAGAGTTCCCGAGCGGCCTCGATCTGGTGGTCGTCGCCCGGCCGCCGGCCGCCAAAGCCGATCACAGCGCCGTCTGCAACGAGCTTGCGTCGCTCGCGCGCCGACTGAGGGGCGCACCGTGAAGACGATCTTGCTCGGGCTGCTCTGGATCTACCGGCGCACGATCTCGCCGGTGCTCGGCGGGCGCTGCCGGTTCGAGCCCTCCTGCTCGGCCTACGCCGAAGAGGCGATCGGGACGCACGGCGCCTTGCGGGGCGGTTGGCTGGCGCTTGGGCGGCTTCTTCGCTGCCAACCGTTCGCCCGGGGTGGTATAGACCCGGTTCCCCGGCCGGGCTCACCTCGGCACGCGGAGTAAAAACCATGGAAAAACGAATCATCCTCGCGATTGGCCTCTGCGTCGCGGTCATGATTGCCTGGACGAAGTTCTTCCCGGTGCGCCCACCCACGCCGGCCCCGGTGGCGCAGACCGCACCGGCCGCCACGCCGGAAGGGGTCAAGCCCACGGTGACGGGGGGGCCCTCGGCGGCTGCCGCCGGACCCGCGGGCGCAGCGATCGCCAATCGCCCCGAGCAGAAGGTGGAGCTCGTCACTCCCGACGCGCGCTTCGTCTTCTCGAGCCACGGCGGCACGCTGCTCCATGCGGAGCTGGGCAACGCGAAGTTCCGCGACCGACCACAGGATCCGGCCAGCGGCCACGATCTGGTGGGGACCTCGGATCCGCAGGAGGCCCCGCTGCGGACGACCTTCCCGAAGTCCGGATTCCCTGAGCCGGCCGATGGCTCCTGGGAGACGCGACAGCCTGCCCCGAACACGGTCGTCTTCTCGACCGACAGCGGGAACGTCCACATCGAGAAGCGCTATGTCGCCGACACCACGCGCTACCGCCTCCACCTCGACGTCACGGTCACCAACCGCGGCGCGCAGCCGCTCGATCACCACCTGGTCATTTCGCTGTCGGGACGACAGGATCCGGAGAAGCGGGGCGGCGGTTTCATGTCGGGGTCGTCGGCCAACACGGCGTCGATGCTCTGCGCGGTCGACGACAAGGTCGAACGCAAGCCGATCGAGAAGCTCGGCAAGGATCCGCTCGACAAGCTCGGTGCCGTGAAGTGGATCGCCACCGACGAGAAGTTCTTCATCCTCGCCGCGGTCCCCTACCCCGAGTCCCCGCCGCACGAGCGGGGCTGCTCCGCCACCGCGCAGCCGGACGGAACTGGTCAGGTCACGTTGTCGTTCGCCGAACGGAGCGTGCCGCCCCAGGGGACGACCGACTATGCGTTCGCCATCTACGCTGGTCCGAAGGTCATCACGGACCTCGAGGCGGTTCGCCCGGGCGGCCAGGAGGTCGAGCTCGACAAGGCCGTCGACGTCACCCTGTCGTTCCTCTCGCGCCCCATCCTGTCGCTGCTGAAGTTCTTCTACAGCTTCGCGCACAACTGGGGCCTGGCGATCATCCTGCTCACGCTTTTCATCAAGCTCTTGACCTTCTACCCGACGCAGAAGTCGCTGCTGTCGGCGAAGAAGATGCAGAAGCTGGCGCCGAAGATGAACGCCATCCGCAAGAAGTACGAAAACGATCGGCAGCGGCAGTCGGTCGAGACGATGAACCTCTACAAGGCGCACGGCGTGTCGCCCTTCGGCGGCTGCCTCCCCAGCCTCATCCAGATGCCGATCTGGATCGCCCTCTATTCCACCCTCAACTACGCGGTCGAGCTCTACCGCGCGCCGTTCTTCGCCCATATCCACGACCTGACGGCGAAGGACCCGTTCTACATCACGCCTCTGCTCATGGGCGGTGTCATGTTCGCGCAGATGCGGATGTCGCCCTCGGGCGCCGATCAGCAGCAGCAACAGATGATGTCGATGATGATGCCGATCATGTTCACCGGCTTCTCGCTCTTTCTTCCAGCCGGCCTCGCGCTCTACATGCTCACCAGCTACCTCATCGGGATCCTCCAGCAGCTCTATGTGAACCACCTCGACCGCAAGGGCGCCGCTGCTGTTTAGAGTGGGACCCTGAGAGGGTCCCACACCCCCCGCGATGGGCTGCGGCGGCAGAGCCGCCTCCGCCCGACGCGACTGAGGGGACCCTGAGAGGGTCCCACACCCCCGCGATGGGCTGCGGCGGCAGAGCCGCCTCCGCCCGACGCGACTGAGGGGACCCTACGCGGGGTTGGCCGGCAGAGCCGCTATCGCCCGACGCGCTCTCGGCGCGTGGTAACTTTAATCGCAGAGGGGCCACATGAAGTTTTTCATCGATGGTGCAGATCCGAAGGAGATTCGAACCTGCGTCGAGCAGGGGCTGATCGACGGCGTCACCACCAATCCGACGCTCATCTCCAAGGTGCTCGCCGCTGGGAGCTCGGCGCGTGATCCGCAGGCGCTGCTCAAGGAGATCTGCGAGATCTGCAAGGGTCCGGTCTCCGCCGAGGTGGTCAGCGAGGACAAGGACGGCATGATGCGGGAGGCGCACGATTACGCGAAGATCGCGCCCAACATCGTGGTCAAGCTGCCGCTCACCACCGAGGGCCTCAAGGCGGTGCGCGCCTGCGCGGCGGAGAAGATCAAGACCAACGTCACCCTCTGCTTCTCGCCGGTGCAAGCGATCCTGGCCGCCAAGGCGGGGGCCGGGTACATCTCGCCCTTCGTCGGCCGGCTGGATGACATCGCCAGCGACGGGATCGATCTCGTCCGCAAGATCGTCGCCATCTACAAGATGTATGACTTCAAGACCGAGGTGCTGGTCGCCTCGGTGCGCGGTCCGAACCACATTGTCGAGGCGGCGCTGGTCGGAGCACAGGTCGCCACGGTGCCGTTCGCCGTCCTCCAGACGCTGGTCAAGCACCCGCTGACCGACGCCGGCCTGAGCAAGTTCCTGGCCGACTGGAAAAAGATTCAGAAGTAGTCAGCGGTGCCGCGCGTCCGTCAGCACGTCAACCCTCTGAAGTCCGATCTGCTCGAGATCGCCGACGTCCCGCGCATCGAGGCGGCCGGCCGCGCCATCGAGGTGGAGCTCGGCGCTGCGGAGGCGCACTTCCTCATCGATCGGGCGCTCGCCGATCGCGAGACGCTGTTCGTGGGGGTCGAGATTCGCCGCGATCTCATCGAGATCGCGAACGCCGGCTTCACGCAGGCGGGGGTGGTCAACGCCCGCTCGGTCTTCGCCAACATGTCGGTCGACATGCCGCGCCTCTTCGCGGCCGGCAGCGTCCGGCGCTTCTTTCTCAACTTTCCCGACCCCTGGTTCAAGAGCCGGCAGCACAAGCGGCGGGTGATCGGCCCCCCGCTCATCGCCGAGGTCGGCCGGGCGCTCGCTCCGGGCGGCGAGCTCTATGTCATGACGGACATCTTCGCGCTCGCGCTGGAGGCGATGGCGGCGCTCGAGACATCCGAGCTGTTCGAGAGCGCGCGCGGCCCCTGGTCCTTCGCGCAGGACAACCCCTACGGGGCAAAATCGCGCCGCGAGCGGCAGTGCGAAGGCGAAGGGGCGCGCGTCTGGCGGCTCCTCTATCGGCGCGTCGCGCCCGTCGTCGCGGACGCCTCCGTCTAGCCGCCCCTGACGTCGCCAGGGGGTGAGCTGCCGGCGGCGCCAGCGGCAACCTGCTTTCAGGGCAGATCCATGCCCATGCCACATCTGCAGTGCAGGCGGCCGAGCCAGCTCTTCCTCAGCCGCCCGAACGAGAGGACTTCATGAGAACGACGCTGATCTCGACCCGGGCGCTCCTTTTGTTGACCGTCGCCACGTTCACCGCCGCCGGCTGCTCCAGCTCCGGACCTGCGCGTACCGACGCGGGAACCGGCACCGGTGGCTCATCCACGGGTGGGGTCGGCGGTACGCAGGGGGCCGCCGGTTCTGGCGGTACCGGCGGTTCGGGTGGCGGAGGCGGCGGCATGCCCGTGGACGGCGGCGCCGATGCCGCCACCGAGAGCTCCTTCGTCTACTTCGTCAAGCAAGCCAACGGCACCACGACGGCGACGCTGGCAGGCGGAGCGTTCTCGGCCAACAGCAGCTACGGCACCTCGGGCAACGGCTTCAAGTACGTCGCCCCCAACTACTACGGCACGGTCAGCAACGGCTTCATCGCCTTCCCCACCCCCATGACGGGCGACTTCAGCATCACGGCCCAGGTGACCATCACCACTCAGAACAAAGCCAACAACGCCTGCGGCATCGGTGTCGGCCTCACCACCGGCTTCGCCGGGACCGACTCTTACGCCTACGCGCTGATGCGCAATTCGAACAACTCCACCAACGGGTATTACGTCAGCGCCGCGGGCGGGATCTCTGCGGGGGCGCCCACGGTTGCCTTCTCCACCGCCCCGCTGCAGCTGACGTTCGCGCGCACCGGCAGCAACGTGACCTTCAGCGCCGGTCCGGTCGGAGGCACGCCGACCACGAACACCGTCGCTGCGAGCCTCCTCACGAATGGGACGACGGTCTATGGCACGGGCGCGGTTTACCCCGCGATCTCCTTCAACAACGTCGCGGCCACCATCACGAACCTGGTGATCAAGGACGCCTCCGGCGCGACGGTCTACGACTCCGCGACGGGCACTCTCGTCAATTACGTTCCTCCGTCGCTGACGCTCTCGGCGACCACCGTGAATTTGAACAAGGGCGCCTCGACCTCGGTGACCGCAACCGCCAACGCGCTCGGCGGGGCTGTCTCGGGCGTGACGGCGGTGTCCGCGGATCCGACCGTCGCCACCGCGACGGTCACCAATGGCGCGACCAACGCGACCATCGTGCTCAGCGGCCTCAAGGGCGGCACGACGACGGTGACCGTGACCAACAGCGGTGACACCAACAGCGCGACCAACACGAAGACGATCCTGGTTTCCGTGGCCGAGTATGCAGCCACGGATCCTTACGGCTCGCTCGCGTTGCTCGCGTATCCCGCCCCGGGCGCCACCAGCGCCTACACGGATGGGGAGCTCGCGCTCACCTTCGACGCGCCGCCCACCCTGAACACGGGCGGCCTGATCAAGGTCTTCGCGCTTGCTGACGGCAGCGAGGTCGACAGCATCGCCTTCGCCAACGAGACCCAGACGTTCGGCACCACGACGATCAACGTCGGGTCGCAGCTGGTCCGGGTCAGCGGCAACACTGTCTTCTTCACGCCGCACCTCGGGAAGCTCGCCTATGGCACGGCCTACTACGTGGCCATCCCCACCACCTCCATCACCGGCACCTTGACCGGGATGGCGTTCAACGGTCTCTCCAACCTCAGCACCGTGGCGACCTGGAAGTTCACGACGCGCGCGGCACCGACGCTGAGCGCTGCCAGCGTGACGGTCGACGGCTCACAGAGCAGCACCGCGAATTTCCGCACCTTGCAGGGGGCGCTCGGCGGCCTCGCGGCGGGGCTGCCGGCCGCCACCACGGCGATCACCATCAACGTCGCCGCGGGCACCTACAACGAGCTGGTTCACTACACGGGTCCCGGCGCGACCCAGACCATCAACATCATCGGGCCCGCGGGAAACAACCGGGGCGACAACTGCATCGTCCAGTACGCCAACGGCAACATGGTCAACGGCAGCACGGCGACGCGCGCGGCCGTCTATCTCACGGGCACCAACGTGGTCCTTCAGAACATCACGCTGAAGAACACCGGGGTCCGTTCGGTCGTGAGCCAGGCCGAGGCGCTCTATTTCGCCGGCGGGTCGGCGTTCACCCTGGCCGCTTTCAACAGCTCGTTCTCCAGCAACCAGGACACCATCCAGTCGTCCGGGCGAAACTGGTTCTACAACTGCTACATCGAAGGCAACGTCGACTTCATCTGGGGCACCGCCGATGCGGCGCTCTTCGAGAGCTGCAGCTTGCGGTTCATCAATGACGTTGGAGGCGGAGCGGCCAGCTACGGCCTCTTCGTGGCGCGCACGGGCGCGACCATCGCCGCGGGGGCGAGTGGCACCATCCCGAAGGGGTACGTGCTGTTGAATTCCACGGTCAGCGTCGACGCCAACGTGACCGCCTACTTCGGGCGCGATGCCGGTACGGGCGCGTTCTATGATCAGGCGGCGCTCATCAACGTCGTCTTCAGCGGGGCTGGCATGATTGGCGCCGGCATCTGGAACGTCACCACCGCGCCGCTCTCGCTCGGCGACGCCAGCTACGTCGGCTGGAAGTCGGCGGGGTGCTCGGGGTTGAACCTGGCGGCGCTCACCACCGATCCGAAGACGTCGGCGACCATCGCCAGCCAGGCGACCGAGTACGACACCCGCGACCACATCCTCAACCGCGTCGTCACCGTGACCGCTGGTGTGCCGAGTGGGTTCCAGGCGGCGGCCACGGCCTGGGATGTCTCGGTGCTGGCGACCGCCTGGGGCGCCCCTTAGCGGGTCGTCTCTCAGCCGCCGAGCGACAGGCGGATCTCTTCCAGGTCCTTGATGCGGTCGCGGATGGCGGCCGCCTTCTCGAACTCCAGCGCCTCGGAGAGCTCGACCATCTGTCGCTTGAGCGCGGTGATGGTCCTGGGCAGCTCTTCCAGCGCGACGTGGTTGTTCTTGGCGTCCTTCGCCGTCTTGGCGAGGTCGACGAAGTCGTCCTGGGCCGTCCCGGCCAGCGCGGCGATCGCCTTCTCGATCGTCTTAGGGGTGATGCCGTGGCGCTTGTTGTGCGCCTCCTGCGCCGCGCGCCGCTCGGCGGTCACGGCGATCGCCTTCTTCATCGAGTCGGTGTGGCGATCGGCGTACATGATCACCTTGCCGCGCACGTTGCGGGCCGCGCGGCCGATGGTCTGGACCAGCGATCGCTCAGCGCGCAGGAACCCCTCCTTGTCCGCGTCGAGGATTCCGACCAGCGACACCTCGGGAAGGTCGAGCCCCTCGCGCAGGAGGTTGATCCCGACCAGGACGTCGAACTCGCCGAGGCGCAGGTCGCGCAGGATCTCGATCCGCTCCAGCGTGTCGATGTCCGAGTGGAGGTAGCGGACCCGGATGCCCAGCTCGGCGTAGTACTCGGTCAGGTCCTCCGCCATCCGTTTGGTCAGCGTCGTGACCAGCACGCGATCGCCCATCTTGATCCGCTCGCGGATCTCCCCCAGCAGATCGTCGACCTGCTGGCCGACAGGTCGGACCTCGATCTCCGGATCGAGCAGCCCCGTCGGGCGGATGATCTGTTCGACGACCACCCCTTGCGCGCGGGTCAGCTCGTACTCCGCTGGCGTCGCCGAGACGAACATCGCCTGTCCGGTGCGGGCCTCCCACTCGTCGAACCGCAACGGCCGGTTGTCGAGCGCCGACGGCAGCCGAAACCCGAACTCGACCAGCGTCTGCTTGCGCGAGCGGTCCCCTTTGAACATCGAGGCGATCTGCGGGACGGTCTGGTGCGACTCGTCGACGAAGAGGAGAAAGTCCTTGGGGAAATAGTCGAGCAGCGTCGGCGGCGGCTCTCCCGGCGCCCGCCCCGAGAGGTGGCGCGAGTAGTTCTCGATCCCCTTGCAGCGCCCCATCTGCTCGAGCATCTCGAGGTCGTAGAGCGTCCGCTGTTGCAGGCGCTGCTCCTCGACCAGCTTGTTCTCGGCCTTGAGCTCGACGAGCCGCTCGCGCAGCTCGTCTTTGATCCCGGTCATCGCCTTGGTGAGACGGTCGGCCGGGGTCACGTAGTGCGAGCCCGGGAAGATCGACACCTCGTCGATCTTGCGCAGCACCTTGCCGCGCAGCGGGTCGACCTCCGAGATGGCGTCGATCTCGTCGCCGAACCACTCGACCCGGATCGCCTTTTCCCGCTCGTAGGCCGGGAAGATCTCGACCGTGTCGCCGCGGACCCGGAAGGTGCCGCGCGAAAAGTCGATGTCGTTGCGCTCGTACTGGATCTCGACGAGCCGGCGCAGGACGGCGTCGCGCCGCACCTCGACGCCGCGCGCGAGGTCCAGCTTCATCCCCAGATAAGCCTCGGCGGCGCCGATGCCGTAGATGCAGGAGACCGACGCCACGATCAGCGAGTCGCGGCGGGTGAGGAGCGCATAGGTCGCCGCGTGGCGCATCCGGTCGATCTCTTCGTTGATGAGCGAGTCCTTCTCGATGAACGTGTCGGTCGATGGGACGTACGCTTCGGGCTGGTAGTAGTCGTAGTAGCTGACGAAGTAGTGGATGGCGTTGTCGGGGAACAACGTCTTGAACTCCGTCCAGAGCTGATGCGCCAGCGTCTTGTTGTGGGCCATCACCAGCGTCGGACGCTGAATCTTCTCCACCACCTGGGCCATGGTGAAGGTCTTGCCGCTGCCGGTGATGCCGAGCAGGACCTGCGATGGGTCGCCGCGCTCCACGCCGGCGGTCAGCTCGGCGATCGCGCGTGGCTGATCGCCCATCGGTTTCAGGTCGGTGACGAGCCGGAACGGGGTCGGCAAAACGCTATAGTGTAGCTCGATGTTTTCGTTGCGCGGCTACTACGCGATCGTCGACGTCACCGCCGCGTTGCTGGCCGACAGCGAGGCGCTCGAGCGGCGCACCCGGCAGCTGCTGGACGCGGGGCCCTGCTGTCTGCAGCTGCGGGCCAAGGAGGCCGGGGCGCGCGCGTTCGCCGCTGCCGCCCGACGGCTGCTCCCGCTCTGCCGCGCGGCCGAGGTCCCCTTTTGCGTGAACGATCGGCTGGACGTCGCCCTCACCGTCGGCGCGGACGTCGTCCACCTCGGCCAGGACGACCTGCCGCTCGCCGAGGCGCTCCGGGTGCGGGTGGCCGCCGGCCGGCCCGACCTGGTGGTCGGCTTCTCTACCCACAACGCCGCGCAGGCCGTCGCTGCGGCGAGCGCCGGCGCCGACTACATCGGCTTCGGCCCTGTCTTCGCGACCAGCAGCAAGCTCAACCCCGATCCCGTGGTGGGGCTGGAGCAGCTCGCGCAGATCTGCCGCACGGTCACGGTCCCCGTGGTGGCGATCGGCGGCGTCCGGCCCGAGCACGCCCGCTTGGTCGCCGAGGCCGGCGCCAGCGCCGCCGCGGTCATCTCGGCCGTCAACAACGCTCCCGACCCCATCGCCGCCGCCCGCCAGGTCTCAGCGGCGTGGGCGTCGTAGCCTCGTCGCGGGGGGCGCGGGACCCTTGAGGATCCCGAGCTAACTCGTGCAGGACGACTTGGGGAGCTTGGCGATCGACTTGAGCTCGCCGCGGGCGTCCCCGGCCCGGGCCGACTTCGGATAGCGCTTCACCAGATCCGACAGCAGCGCCTTGGCGTCGCCGCAGAACCGGAGCTGGACGAATGACAGGGAGAGCTGCCACATCGCCTCCGGGACCTCAGGCGACGACGGGTAGTCCTGCAGCACCTTCTGGAACTCGGCGGCGGCGTTGGGGTACTTGCTCTCCTGCACGAACGACATCCCGATCGCCAGGTGGGCCTGCGAGGCGCGCGGATCTTGCGGGAAGCGCTGGATGAAGACCCGATAAAAGCGGCGGCCGTCGTCGCGCTGGCCCGAGGCCAGGCGCTGGCCCGCCTGCGCCCAGAGCTGATCCTTGTCGTTCGGCATCTCGGGCGCGACGCGGTCGACGATCTTGGTCTGCGTCTGCTCGAGCGCCGCCAGGCGGGCCTCGAACTGGGTCCGGGCCTCGACCCCCTGCCGGTTCTCGAGGTCGACGTTGTGGGCCAGCTCCTCGATGCGCCCCTGGATGGCCGCAATGTCCTGCTCCGCCTTGGCGGCTTTGGCGCCGACGTCGGCCGAGTTGCGCGTGAGGAGCGCGGTCGCCTCGTCGAGCACCTTGCGCAGGCGGATGACCTGCTCCTTGTACTCCCGGTCGCGCTTGTCGATCTCGTCGAGGCGCACCCGCAGGGCGTTGACGTCGGCCCGCATCTTGTCGCCCTCGCTCGTCGTCACGCAGCCAGACGGCGCGCAAAGACCGAGCAGGGCTACCGCCCCGAGGACGAGGCGGCGGCTACTTCCAGCTGAAATCGACACGGCGGTCCTGCGCCCAGCTCGGCTCATCGGTCCCCTTGGCATCGAGTGATCCCCGCGGCAGGACCGACACCTTCGTGCCGTCGACCCCCAGCCGCCCGAGGTGGTCGCGCACCGACTGCGCGCGCTTCTCGGAGAGCGCCAGGTTGTACTCCTGCGTCCCGCGCGGGATCGGTGTGGCCGACCAGCGTCACCGCGCGGCCAACCTTCTTGAGGCAGTCGGCGTCGCGCGCCAGCGTGGCCGTCGCCTCGGTGGTGAGCGCCGACTCGTTGAAGTCGAACAGCACCGGGTCGAGCGTGCACTGCGTGGGCGGCGGCGCCGGCGCCTTCTCCGTGGTGCAGAAGCCGTTCACGCAGTCCTCGTTCTGCGCGCAATCGTTCTCGCTCTTGCAGGGCTTCTTCGAGCTGCAGCTTCCGGCCACGCAGTGCTGGCCGCCCGGGCACTCCTTGTCGCCGGCGCAGGCGCGGCATCGGTTGGCGATGCACTCCTGGTTGGCGGGGCACTGCGCCTTGCTGCTGCAGTATCCGGCGATGGCCGAGCACTTGCCCGCCTTGCACTCGTTGCCGGCCGGACAGTCGTTCGAATCGCGGCACAGCTGGCACTTGTTGGCGACGCAGAACTCCTTGGGATGGCAGTCCTTGTCCGTCTCGCAGGAGGGATAGTCTGGCCTGCAACCTGCGGCGAACGCGGCGGCGACGATCAGCAGCGCCAGGGGCGCCGACAGCCGAGCCGCCCGAACGGCCCGCTCAAAAGGACGATGCGTTCGCATGGTGGGGACCCCCTCGACGGGGAAAACCGTACGTTCGTGCGCTCTTAATGTCAACGCGAACCCCCTCTAAAGTGCGTTCTGACCGCCCGGTTGCGTCCCCGGTTGCTGCGCGCCGGCCGCGGTCGACCACCCGCGTGCCGCCGGCGCGCCACCCAGATCCGGGGTCGCCCCGACCTGCCGATTCGTTTTGCGCGGCGTCCCGTGGTATTTGAGAAGGCCCGGTCGGGAAAGCCCCCCACGTGAAGTGGTTCATCGAGCACCTGTCGACCCTCACGCCACTCGGGGCTTATGCCTGGCTGGGCGGGATCCTCCTTCTGTGCGGCCTCGGGCTGCCGATCCCCGAGGACATCTCGCTCATCGCCGCCGGGTACTTCTCCTGGCGAGGTGTGCTTCAGGTCAACAAGGCCTTTCTCGTCTGCTTCATGGCGGTGCTGGCGGGCGACTCGCTGGCGTTCTTCCTGGGGCGCTACTTCGGGCGGCGCGTGCTGGCCAGCGGCCTCGCGCGCAAGTACTTCACGCCCCGGCGGCAGATCAAGGTGCGGGCCTACTTCCGGAAGTTCGGCAGCAAGGTGGTCCTGGTCGGCCGGTTCACCCCCGGGCTGCGCTTCACCATCTTTTTCACCGCCGGGACGCTCCACCTACGTCCGCCGGTGTTCCTCATCTACGACTTCTCGGCGGCCGCCTTCACGGTGCCGCTGCTCGTCTACACCGCCTGGTTCTTCGGCGGGCAGATCGACTACGTCATCCGCTATGCGCGCAACACCGAGCACGGCATCGTGGTCGCGATGGTGATCGGCGCGGCGGTGATCGGGGTGCGGGCCTGGCGCCGGCACAAGCGGATCGCGCAGGCCCGGACGGCCTCGCCGCCGCCCTGAGACCTAGCTCCCGGCTCTCTACCTTCCGGCCCTGGGCTCTTGCTGCGTCATGCAGTGGAGCGTCCCCAGACCCCACACCAGATCGACGGCGTGGATGCCGACCACCGCGCGGGTCGGGAAGAGATCGGCCAGGATCTCCAGCGCGCGCCGATCATTCGAATCGTTGAACGTCGGCACCAGCACGACCGCGTTCCCGATGTAGAAGTTGGCGTAGCTTGCGGGCAGGCGCACCCCGTCGAGGAAGAGCGGCGCCGGCATCGGCAGCGGGACGACCCGCAGTCGCTTTCCATCGGCCGTCTTCATGCTCCGGAGCCGCCGGAGGTTGTCGCGGAGCGGCTCGTGGTTGGCGTCGGTGGGATCGGGCTCCTGGGCCAGCGCCACCGTCGTCTCGTCGACGAAGCGGGCCAGATCATCGACGTGCCCGTGGGTGTCGTCGCCGGCGATCCCGCGCCCGAGCCAGAGGACCTTTCGGACCCCGAGGTGCGCCGCCAGGATCCGCTCGAGCTCCTCTCGGGGCAGGCCCGGGTTGCGCGCCTGGACGTCGTCCAGCAGACATTCTTCCGTCGCCAGCATCGTTCCCGCCCCGTTGACGTCGATGGCTCCGCCCTCGAGGACGACCCGCCAGGGCTTGCCGGCGATCGTCGTGGCGGGCCGCCATTGCCGCAGCCGAAAGCGGCGCGCGATCTGATCGCTGACCGCGTCGTCCTTCTTGTGGTTCGGGTACTTCGCCCACCCGTTGAACCGCCAGTTGGTGATGGCGACCTTCCCGGCTCCGTTCTTCACGAACAAAGGGCAGTAGTCGCGCGTCCAGCTGCGATCGGTCGGCGCGCGCACGAGGTCGACCATCTTCAGATTCACGCCGACGCGCGCGAGGAGCCTCCGGGCCCGACGCTCGGTCGCGGCGTCGTCCACCAGGATCCGCATCCGCTCGCCGCGGGTCAGGTGGCGGACCACCTCGCCGTAGACCCAGGGGATGGGCGCCAGCTTCCCCGGCCAGTCGCGCGGCTCGTGCGGCCAGGCGATCCAGGTGGTGGCGTGGGGCTCCCACTCGGCCGGCATCCTGAACCCGAGCTCGGTCGGCGACGGCTCGCCGCGAGAGGCGCGCGTCATTCGTCTATGAGACGGCGGGTGACGCCGCCGTAGGCGTCGATGCGGCGGTCGCGCAGGAAGGGCCAGTGCCGGCGGACGGTCTCCTGATGCTTGCGATCGCAGGTGACGATCAGCGTCTCTTCGTCGGTGCGCGACGCCTCGGCCAGCACGACGCCGAACGGATCGGCGACGAAGCTGCCGCCCCAAAATTCGATCCCCTTGCCGGGCGTTCCGCTGGGCGGCTTCTCCAGCCCGACCCGGTTCACGGCCGCGACGTAGACGCCGTTGGCGATGGCGTGAGCGCGCTGCGCCGTCTGCCAGGCGGAGGCCTGCGCGGCGCCGAACTCGGCCTTCTCGTCGGGGTGCCAGCCGATCGCCGTCGGGTAGAAGAGCACGTCGGCGCCGGCCAGCGCCGTCAGCCGCGCGCCTTCGGGGTACCACTGATCCCAGCAGACGAGCGTGCCGATCCGGCCGACCGCGGTGTCGAAGGCGCGGAAGCCGAGATCGCCGGGCGTGAAGTAGAACTTCTCGTAATAGAAAGGGTCGTCGGGAATGTGCATCTTGCGGTAGCTGCCGCAGCAGGCGCCCGTCGGCGTCGATGATCACCGCCGTGTTGTGGTAGACGCCCGCCGCGCGCCGCTCGAACAGCGAGCCGATGAGCACCACGCCCGCCTCGCGCGCGACCTCGGCCAGCGCCGCCGTGCTCGGTCCCGGAATCGGTTCGGCCAGATCGAAGTTGGCGTGGTCCTCGGTCTGGCAAAAGTACTGGCTGCGGAACAGCTCCGGCAGGCAGATCAACTGGGCGCCGTCGCGGGCGGCGGCGCGGATTCGCTCGAGGGCGCGCGCCAGGTTCTCGGCCGGATCGGTCGAGCAGCGCATCTGGATGAGCGCGATCTTGAACTTCTCAGGCGACGGCACGGCGTAACTATTGTCGCCGTCTGCGACGCCGTCAATCGACGTTTGCGTCACGCGACCAGCAGGTCGATCGCGTTGCCGAGCAGGCGATCCCAGGCTGGTTGCGCCTGCGCATAGAGGCGCACGGTGTCGGCCAGGATCTTCGCGCCGCCATTGTCACCGTTGGCGCTGCAGACATAGTCGGCGTCTTCCTTGACCCAGACGCCGATGGTGTCGGCCTCGAGCTCGCAATGAAATTGAAAACCGAACTGCCGGCGGCCGAGACGAAAGGCCTGGTGATGGCAGACAGCCGTCGACGCCAGATGCGCGGCGCCCGGCGGCAGATCGTAGGTGTCGCCGTGCCAGTGCAGGACCAGCAACGGCGAATCGAGGCCTGCCAGCACCGGCTCGCGCTCCGCACCGATCAGCTCGACCGGGCCCCAGCCGACCTCGCGCGCCGGCTCGGGTACGCCGTTCGGTCCGGGGCGGGTGTTCGGGTAGACCCGGGCGCCGGCGCCGGCGGCCAGCAGCTGCGATCCGAGGCAGATGCCGAGCACCGGCGCGTCGCGCGCCACCAGCTTGCGGCAGAGCGCGATCTCCTGCGCCAGGAACGGCCAGCGTGGATCGCCCACGTCCCCCACGCCCATCGGCCCGCCCATGACGATCAGCATCTCGTCCTCGCCGAGACCGTCGGGGACCGGCTCACCGGCGTAGACGGCGCGGGTGGCGCAGGTGATGCCGCGCGCGGCCAGCATGAGCGCCACCCGCTCCGGCCCTTCGGTCGGCGTGTGCTGGAGGACGATCGCGCGTCGGGCGCTCACGCCCGTATCTTGGCCCAATCAGGCGGCGGCGCCTCGATCAAAATCTCCCGGCCGCTGTCGGGGTGCGCGAACCTGACCGTCGCCGCGTGCAGGCGCAGGTCGCCGACGCCATCGCCATAGAGCTCGTCGCCCACGATCGGGTGACCGGCGGCGGCCAGATGGGCCCGCACCTGGTGCGTGCGCCCCTTGGTCAACTGAACGCGCATCAGCGTCGTTTCTCCACGCCGCTCGACGACCTCCCAGCTGGTGTGTGCCGGCAGCGGATTGCGCCCGCCGCCGTCGACCCGCACGCGCGCGCCGCGCCGGCCGACCCGCCCGATGGGCGCGTTCGACTCGCCGGCATCAGCGGGCGTCCCCACGACCTCGGCCAGATAAGTCTTCTCGCAGCCTGGCTGTGACAGCGCGGCGCGGAGGCTCGCCCAGGCGGCCGCGCCGCGGGCGGCGATCAGCACGCCGCTCGTCCCGGTGTCGAGGCGATGCACGAGCCCCCCCTCGCGCGGATCGGGCGAGGCCGTCGCGCACTCGGGGAAGCGCGCGGCGAGCCCGTTCGCCGTGGTGCCGGTCTCGCCCGCCGCCTGCGGGTGCGAGGGGACGCCGGCAGCCTTGTCGACCGCGACGAACGCTTCGTCGACGAGGAGGACGGCAATCGGCACGGCGGAATCTGCGTGAACGCGGCGCGCGTCCGGTGCCACCGCGGCAGCGCCAGCGTCGTCCAGATCGACGGTCTGGCCGGCGACGAGACGCGCGCCCTTCTTCGCGGCCCGTCCGTCCACCCGCACGTCGCCCGACGCGATCAGGCGGCGCGCGGCCGCGACGCTCAGGCCCGGCACCGCCCCCGCCACGAACTGATCGACCCGCGCACCGGCTCCTTCCGGCTCTACGCGAAACCGCGCCACGAACCCCGCCGTTACTTCTTCTTGGCTGCTGTGTTGGACGTCGCGGCCGTGGTGGCCGTCGCGGTCTTCCCGTGCGCCGGCTTGGCCGGAGCCGGCTTGGCGGTAGCGATGGCGACCTTCTTCTTGGAGTCGTGCAGCGGCGCCGCCACCTTGTGGTCGGTCTCGGCTGTTTGTTTGTGCGTCCCGGCTGGTTGACGACGTCGCCCTGGCCGTCGCCGCCGCGCGCCCGGGACGTTTCTCCCCCGGCGTCATTCCGCGCGTCACCTCGTGCGGTGCGTCCCCGGTCGGCGAGTAGACGACGACGCGATCACCTTCATGCAGCTCGGTGTTGTAAGAGAAGCGGTTGATGCGCGCCAGATCGCCCGGCGTGAGCCCATAGCGCCGCCCGAGCTTGGCCAGCGTGTCGCCCGCCTTGGCGCTGTAAAACAGGCGCTTCTTCCCGCGTCGCGCGGTCTCGAGCTGCAGGAACTCCTCCGACCCGAGCGTCACCACCCGCACCTTCGTCGGATCGAGCAGCAGCACGCCCGCCGGATCGAAGTCCTTGCGCACGAAGATCTGCAAAACCATCCGCGGGTGGAGCTTGGCGCCGGGATCGAGGTTGTTCCACTCGACCAGATCCTCGCTCCTCACGCCGAACACGTCGGCGACCTCGTCGAGGCCGTCGCCGTCGCGGGTCCGGTAGAAGACGCGCTCACGCCCGTCGTAGCCGAACGAGCGATCGGGCACGGCCACCAAGATGGTGTCGTCGTCGGTGCCGCCCTCGCCGTCGGCCGTGGGCGTCGCGTCGGCGTCCTTGTCGCTCTCCTTGGCCTTCGCCTTCGCGAGCGGCGCCCGGCGCGGGACGACGATCGACGTGCCGCCTCGGAGCTCGGTCGTCTCGCGCACGCCGTTCAGTCGGCGCAGCTCCCGGGCGCTGCTGCCGTGCGCGCGCGCGACATCGTCGAGCGTCTCGCCGAACCGCAGCACCACCGTCTCCAGTTTGTCGCTGTCGCGCGTCTTGTCGAAGCTGGCGGCGTAGACCGAGGCGGTTCCGGGCGGCAGCCTCACCTTGGTCGCGCCGCGATCGGGAGGGGTGCGCGTCCGGAACAGGTCCGGGTTCAGCGCCTCGATCACCTCGGCCCTGGTGCCGGCCGCGCGCGCCACCGTCGCCAGGGACGTCCCGGCCGGCACGTCGACCTGCTCGTAGGCGAACGGTGCGTCGAGCGTCACGTCCGCAAAGCCGAACGCCGCCAGGTTGTGCCCGACGATCGCCGCCGCGAGGATCTTCGGCACGTAGAGCGTCGACTCCCACGGCAGCCCCGACTCGTGCCGACAGAGCTCCCAGAAGTCGTTGGTGTTGTAGGTGGTGATCGAGCGCAGCACCGACCCGTAGCCGGCGTTGTAGGCCGCGAACACCAGGTACCAGGAGCCGAAGCGAACGTAGAGATCCTTGAGGTAGCGGGCCGCCGCGTCGACGGCGCGCTCTGGATCGCGGCGGGCGTCGACCCAGTAACTGACCTCGAGCCCATAGGCGCGGGCGGCGCCAGGCATGAACTGCCAGATGCCGCCGGCGCCGACGCGCGAGCGGGCGCCCGTGTCGAAGCCGCTTTCGACCATCGCCACGTAAAAGAGATCCTTGGGCAGCCCCTGCCGCTCCAGGGTCTTCTCGAAAAGCTCGCGGTAGCGTCCGGCGCGCCGCAGCCACCCGGCCATCACCGCGTGCCCCTTCGGATCGCTCTTGAAGTAATCGAGGTAGCGCAGCACCTGGGCGTCCCAGCGCACCGGCAGATCGGGGAGCTTGAGGCTGCGCAGCCATTCGGAGTCGGGTGGGGGCGCGGCTCCGTCGACGCGAGGGGCCGATTGCGGCGAGCGCACCTCGGCTGGGACGTCGCCGCTGCCTCCCCACTCGCCGGGCAGAGCGCCGGGCGCCGGCGCCCCTTCGTTGCCGCGACCCGGTATCGTCGTTTCCGGGCCTCCCGGCTTGGGGAACGCCTGCTCCTCGAAGCGGCGAATCTCTTTCAGCTCCGGTGTCTCGGTCGCGGCCACGTCGTCGACGGGGACTCCGCGGACGGCGCGTCGCTCCGCGAGGCTTCGCTCAGCCGGATCGGCCGCCCCGGATGGCGTTGCTTGGGCTGACGCGGCTTGGGCTGACGCGGGTCGGGCTGGGGCGGCGCTCGCTCGGGTCGCGACGAGGCCCGGAGCGAGGAGAGAGGAGAGCGCGATCGCGAGACCCGCGCGCGCAGCTGCCGACGACGCCATGTGCGGCGGATCGTAACGGATCAACGGGGCGACGACAAAAATCAGTGCCTTCGACGTTGATTGTTTCGGTCGGGATGCTATAGATCGCGGGTCATGCCGTTTGGAATGGGCTTCGGGGAGCTCGTCCTCGTCCTCATCATCGTCGTTGTGGTCTTCGGCGCTGCAAAGCTGCCGCAGCTGGGCGACGGCCTCGGCAAAGCGATCAAGAACTTCAAGCGAGCCGTGAACTCGCAAGACGAGATCGATGTCTCGCCGAGCGCTAAAAAGAGCGAGCTCGACGACGACGCCGGCAAGCCCGGCAAGTAAGCCCCGCAGGCAAGTCCCGGGAAGCAAGTCCGGCCAGCAAGTCCCGCGGGTAACCCGTCACCTCTGTGCGGGGGTTTCGCGGTCGTCGCTGGGAAGTCGTGTATCTTGGCTAACTGCTTGGATTCGCTGTGACTTTGTCCGGATCGGGACCCTTGCTTAGTCACAGGCTTAAGGACCTCGGATAATAGTTGTTTGTATTACATGATTGACCGCGACATTTGCCTATGACACCCTAGGACAATGACGACAGCACGTACTATCAAGCGGTACGCGAATCGGAAACTCTACGATACACGCGACAGTCGGTACGTGACGCTCGACCACATCGCAGCAATGGTGCGGGCTGGCGACGACGTTCGCGTCGTCGAGAACACGACGCGCGCCGACCTGACCACTGCGACGCTCGCGCAGATCATCTTCGAGGAAGAGAAGAAGACGCCGCGACTTTCGGTGGCTGGGCTGCGCAAGATCATCCAGGGGGGGATGCCGGGGGCGAGCGCGCCGCCGGCTGCGCCGCCCGTGGGTGGAACGCCGCCCCCTGCCGCGCCGAGCGCCGCCGGTTCGGGTGGGCTCGGCGGCGCCGCGGCCTGAGCACCGCTCCGCGTGAGACGACGCACGCGAGCGTGTGCGTGGAGCGCGAGCTGCGCGAGCGATCGCGAGGTGGCTCCAGGGTCCCATCGCGTGGGGGAGCGCGAGCTTTGCTCGCGGGAGCCGGTCGCGGGAGGGTTTGGGAACCCTCCCAGGGTTCCCATCTATCAAAAGTCGAGGCCGGCCGACAGCGAGAAACTCGCCTGCGTGCCGCTGTTGTCGACGATGTCTGCGTTGCTGTCGTGGCTGGTTCCGCCCTGAACGAGGTCTCCCTCAACGGTAAGGAAAAACACCGATAGCTTCAGCTTGGCGCCGACCGACCAGCGGTAGCGCGTGATGATGTCCTGCGACGCGAACGTGAAGTTGTTCCCGAGGTCTGTCCAGGGTCCGTTGTTGGCGGGGCCACACCCGGGCGGCGTGGCACCGCCACTCGCTACCGCGAGGTGCTCGGCGTAGGCGTCGCACTGGGGCGTGGCGTCGATGACGCCGCTGCGGGCGTCGATGAAGAGGACGTTCCAGCCGAAGTACGGCTCGACCCGCGCCGTTCCGCCAATGCCGAACGCCTTCGAGATGAGCACGTCGACGCCCCAGACGGTCATGTTGACCTGGCTGGTGCCGAGCAGCTGAGAGACCGAGCCGCGCACCGCGAACGACGGAAGCACCCAGTCGTGAAAGCCCTCCTGAAGCGCGAGCTTGGCGTAGCCCTGCATCGCGTACATGTGCGAACCGAGGACATCAATCGCGCCGGCGCCGAACTCGAAGGCCGGCAGCGGGAACCAGAGGCCCTTGCGCACGAACCCACCGACG
This sequence comes from uncultured Pseudomonadota bacterium, assembly GCA_963819375.1. Classification (GTDB taxonomy): domain Bacteria; phylum Myxococcota_A; class Polyangia; order Fen-1088; family Fen-1088; genus JADGRB01. The sequence goes on from CAWFVU010000009.1 coordinate 563,170, forward strand.
GTGGTGAGGGACGAGCTGGGACGCGCGGCGTTCGGGTTGCTCGCGGTCACGCCCTCGATGCCGTTCCAGTAGGCGATACCCGAGCTGTCGTTGCTGACCTTGCGGTTGTTGTTGATCGTCGTGATCCCCAGGTCGGCCGAGAACTGAAAGCCGGCGTAGCCAAGCGTATCGGCCGGCGTCATCAGGCGCGGCGCGACCACCACGCCCAACTCCGACATCATGCTCCGGTAGCGCGACTGCGCATTGGTGTCCGCGCCGCAGCTCGGGTCGGCGGTGGCGCAGAGGTTGAGCAAGTTGAGGTCGTTCTTGTCGGCGCGCGCGACCGCCTGCCACGAAAGGGCCAGGCCCACGACGAGAAGAAGGGGTGACGGTCGTCGCCGCCCCCGGAACGAAGCCATTGCCGTGTACGGTACGGTTTGGCCTTGAAGGGTGTCAAGGCGGCTCTCGCGGGTGACTCCGTTGCCAGGCCGCGACCGGTCGGCTCGCTGTCTGCTACCCTCCTTGCCGGCCATGCCCTCCCGCCTGATGTCCCGCCTGATTCTCCTCGTGGCCCTCGGTGGAGTGGCCGTCGCCGCGGCCCTTCTCCCCAGCCACCGAACGACGCTGCTCGAGGCGGCGGTGGCCGGCCTCCTCGTCGTCGGGCTCGCCGATCTCTTCACGTTGGGCCTGGAGCGGCTGGTGGGGATGCGCTACCTGCACCGCGGGCGGCGGTCGCGCGGGGCGCGGCTCGCGCTCGTCGTCGGGGTGGCGCTGATGGTCGTCGGGTTCGGGCTGTTCTCCCTGGCGCACGGCCGTTCGCGCGCGATCGAGACGGTGGCGGTGCTGGGCGTGCTGGCGGGCGGTTTGACCGCGGTGGTGGCGTTTCTGCTGCGGACCTTCTCGGTCTTCACCACCGTCTCCACGATGGGGGTGGTGTTGGGGGTGGCATCGTTGGTGGTGGTGCTGGGCGTGACCAGCGGCTTCGAGCGTGAGTTCCAGGACAAGGTGCTGGCGCTCAACGCGCACCTCATCGTGATGCCCTACGGCGATGCCGACGTCGACGGTCCCGAGATCGCCGAGATCGAGACGCGCCTGCGCGGGACACCGGGCGTGGTCCGGATGGCGAAGTTCCTGTTTTCGGCGGGCGAGGTGATGATCGGCCGCGTCGGCGCCAACCTGAAAGGGATCGACATCCAGCAGGGGGCCGACGATCTTCGTCGGTCGCTGATCGCGGGGAGCGTCGAGGCGCTGGAGCAGCCAGCCAGCTGTGCGCTGCCGTCGGGGACGCCGCGCAAGACGACCGACCAGGTGGGCCGACTCGCGCTCGGCGCCGAGCTGGCCCACCACCTTCACGTCGGCGTGGGCGACTGTGTGTCGATCATGATTCCCTTCAGCTCGGGCGTCGGCGAGGCGCCGATCTCATACCTGTTCAAGGTGGTCGGGATGTTTCGGATGGGCTTCAATGAGTACGACACCCGCCTCGCCTACATCAGCATCAGCGACGCGCACCGCCTGGCGAACGCCCGTCGCCTCGTGTCGGGCGTCGAGCTGCGCTTCGTCAACCCGATGATGGCGCTCAACGCCGCGCCCGAGGTGAAACGCCGGCTCGACGGCCCCTACCGGATCATCGACTGGAAGGAGCTGAACCACAACCTCTTCATGGCGCTCACCATGCAGAAGGTGATCATCTCGCTCCTGCTGGTGCTGATCATCGTCGTGGCCGCCTTCAACATCATCGCCTCGCTCACGATGATCGTGCTCTCCAAGGTCCGCGAGATCGCCATCTTGAAGTCGATGGGGGCGCCGGCCGGGATGGTGGCGCGCGTCTTCCTGATCGGTGGAACCACCGTCGGTGCCGTCGGCACGGGGCTGGGAATCTCGTTTGGCCTCTTGATCTGCCTGCTGGCGCGCCTCTACGGCTACCCGCTCGATCCCAAGGTCTATCTCATCGGATCGCTGCCGGTTCAGATCTCGGCGGGCGAGGTGCTGTCGGTCGCCGCGGCGACGCTCGGCATCTGCTTCCTGGCGACCCTCTACCCGTCGCTGCGCGCCAGCCGCCTGCGCGCCGTCGACGGTCTCCGATACACCTAGGACCCCGGAGGGCCCCTAAACGCCCCCTAAACCCCCGCGACGAGCTCGAACGAGCAGAGCTCGTTCCTCCGTCAGCGGAGGGACCCTCGGAGGGTCCCTGATCCCCCGTGATGAGCTCGAACGAGCAAAGCTCGTTCTCCCTCACGCGAGCCGCGCTCGATTTTAGATCTTCTCTGCGACGCCGGGCGCCAGTGGCTTGGCGGGGGGCGCATTCTTGTCCGCCTCGTACTTCGAGGGGCACTTGGCCATGATGCCGTCGGGGACGACGGAAAGCTGGTTGTCGGCGGTGAGCGTCCCCTTGGCCACCACCTCGGCGCCGTCCTTGAACGTGTCGGGGACGAGGCCGTTGTAGGTCGCGCTGATGACCGCCGGTGGGCGCGGCGCGCGGCTCTCGATCTTGAAGCGGTAGAGCAGCGTTCCCTTGGCCTGCTCGATCGAGCCAGCGACGACGTGGCCGTGCACCTGCAGCTTCTTGGAGCGCCAGGCGTCGGCGTTCGAGGTCACTTCGTCGACGTGCTTGTAGTACTCCGCCCCCGCCTTCATCGACGAGTTCAGCAGGTAGCCGACGGTGCCGGCAAAAACCAACACCGTGGCGACGATCTTGATCGCCGTCCCGCGGGCGACAGGGGCCCCAGGGGGAACGCCGGGGACGCCGGACATGCCGCTCATCCCCGCAAGGGTAGCGCGATGGCCGCCCGATTCAACCGCGTTTCGCCGGTCGGGCGCCGCCGGCCGCGATCTCGTGGAAATAACGGCAGAACATCTCCATCCCGCCGGCGGCTTGCCCCCAGTCGAAGTTCTCGTTGACGGCGTGATACCCGTGCTCGGGGAGCGACAGGCCCAGGAAGATTACAGGCGCCTTCAGCAGCCGCTGCATCGTCAGCACCGCCCCGATCGACCCCCCTTCGCGCACGAAGGCCGGCTCCTTGCCGAACGTCGCGCGTACGGCAGCCGCGGCTGCTTCGTGGTACGGGCCGCCGATGGGCGCCAGGTACGGTTCCAGCGACGCCTCATGCGTGACCACGGCGTCGGGGAGCTGCTTCTTCACGAAGCTCTTGATCAGCTTGAAGACCTTGGACGGATTCTGATCGGGAACCAGGCGCGTGGACAGCTTGGCCTCGGCGCGATGCGGGACGATCGTCTTGATCCCGGGGCCGCTGTAACCGCCGACGATCCCGTGCACCTCGAGCGTGGGCGCGGCGATGAGCGCGGCCAGCGCCTCGAGATCGTCGCGCATGGGCCGCAGGCTGCCGAGCTCGTGCGCGGCGGCGAAGCGCCGGCGCGTAAAGCCGGCGCGCCCGAAGGCCTTCTTCTCGGCGGGCGAGATCTTGCGGACGCCGTCGTAGAATCCCGGGATCTTCACCCGGCCGGTGCGGGCGTCGTACATCGCGGCGATGAGCGCCGCCAGCTCGCCGATCGGGTTGCGCGCCACGCCGCCCGTGGTTCCCGAGTGGACGTCCTTGGCGCCGGTCTCGAGGCCGATGGTGAACCCCATCAACCCGCGCAGGCCATACGAGATCGAGGGGTGACCGGCGGCGGTCCAGATCGTGTCGGAGACGACCACCGAGTCGGTCGCGAAGGCCGCCCGGCCCGCGGAGCGGTCGCCCGCGATGGCCGCCGCCAGGCCGCTCGCGAAGTGCGGGCTGCCGATCTCCTCCTCGAGCTCCCAGAGAAACTGAATGTTGACGCGGGCGCCGGTCTCGAGCGCCAGCCGCGCCCCGAAGAGCGCGGTCAGCGCCGGCCCCTTGTCGTCGGTCGTCCCGCGCGCGAACCAGCGCCGCGGCCCCTTGGCCGAATCGACGTGCGTCAGCTCGAACGGCGGCGTCTTCCAGCCGTCGCCCGCTTCGGCGGGCTGCACGTCGAGGTGGTTGTAGACAGTTACCGTCGGCAGCGACGGGTCTTGAACGAACCGCCCGAGCAGCATGGGGAAACCGCCCGTGTCGATCACGTCGACGCGCGCGCCGGCCTCACGCAGGTAGCCGCCCGCCATCGCCACGCAGGCGTCCATCTCGGCGCGCCGCCCAGGGTCCATGCTGACAGTGGGGATTCCGACCAGCGCCGCCAGGCGGTCCTCGAACTCGGGCTGCAGGTCGACCACGCGGGCCTTGAGATCGGCGCTGTCGATCTTCGTCGGCTGCATCGTCGTCCGGATCGTCGTCTGCTTCGTCATCCGCCGATCTGTACCATCGCCTTGCGCGGACCGCCGAGCCCAATCAGTTGAAAGGTGTGCCCGTCGCGCTTTCCCGCCAGCGCGCGCCGGATGGCCGCGCGGACACCGTCCAGATCGCCCGTGCCCAAGGGGGCCCGCAGATCGACCGCGTCGTCGTAGCCAAGGCAGGCGTGCACCGCGCCCGTCGCCGACAGCCGCAGTCGGTTGCAGGTCGCACAGAAGTGCTCCGTCATCGGCGAGATGATTCCGAATCGCCGCGTTGTGCCCGGCGGCGCATCGGGCGCCTCGGTCAGACGGAAATAACGGGCCGGTCCGGCGCCACGGGCGCTGCCGCCCGCGTCCTCGACCACGTCCGCCCGCGGATCGATCTGCCCGACCCGGGCGCGAATCTCGGCGGCCGCCAGGCAAGCGCCCGGCAGGTACGTCCGGCCGGCCGCCATCGGCATCTCTTCGATGAAGCGTGGTACGAGCTCCCGCTCCCAGGAGAAGCGGCAGATCGCGGTCACCTCGTCGTCGTTGAAGCCCTGGATGGCCACGGTGTTCAGCTTGATCGCCCGGAACCCGGCCGCGCGCGCCGCTTCCAGTCCGGCGAGCACGCGGGACAGGTCGCCGCCGCGCGTGATGCGTCGGAACTTGGCGGGGTCGAGGGAATCGAGGCTGACATTGAGGCGATCGAGGCCGGCCGCGCGCAACGGCGCCGCCAGCTCGGGAAGGAGGTGCCCGTTGGTCGAAAGCGCGATCTCGCCGAGGCCGTCGAGCGCGCGCAGCATCCGCACCAGCGTCGGCAGCTCGCGCCGCACCAACGGTTCGCCGCCCGTCAGCCGCACGCGGCGCACGCCGAGGCCGACGAAGACCTTCACCAGCGCGGTGATCTCCTCGAACGAAAGCACATCCTCGCGGGCGCTGCGGGCGGCGCCGTCCGCCGGGACGCAGTAGCTGCAGCGGTAGTTGCAACGGTCCGTCACGGAGACGCGGAGGTAGTCGATCGCGCGTGCCTGCGGATCGACGAGCGGCGTTGGATCACCGCTCATCGGGCCGGCCCTTTCGTCTGGACGCCGCGTCGGAGCTGGCCGACCAGATGTCCGAGCTCGGGCACGATCAGCTTGCGGACCGCCAGCTCGATCGCCGCCGGCGAGCCGGGGAGCAGGAACACCAGCACGCCGTCGACGACACCGGCCTCCGCGCGTGACAGCATCGCGGCGGGACCGATCTCCTGAAACGAGAGCATCCGGAAGAGCTCGCCGAATCCCGGCAGCCGCCGTTCGAAAAGCGGGTCGATGGCCTCCGGCGTCCGGTCGCGCGGAGCCACTCCGGTTCCCCCGGTGACGAGGACGGCGTCAGCGACGGCCGGGCGCGCCAGGGACGCCACACGCTCGCGCAGAGTGGGCGGGTCTTCAACCAGCAGCGCCTCCTCGACGACGGTGAAGCCCGCTTCCTCGACCAACCTGCGCAAAAGCCGTCCCCCCTCGTTGGTCGCCGGGGTCCGACTGTCCGAGGCGGTCACCAGGGCGACGCGAATCTTCGACGCGGGCGGTGCCGCCGCCTTGTGCATCTCGGGCGGCCCTATCTCCGACATCAACGGGACCCCTTCACCTGGCAGCTCTGGCTTTTCCCTGGGCCTCAGAGCACCAACAAGCCGGCGACCAATCCGCAGGCCCCGAGGCCGATCAGCCCGAGCGGTGCGCCACGCCACCCGCGCGCCGCGAGCCGGCCGATCGCGCGCGAGAAGAGCGCGCCGCTGATGATCGGCGCCATCAAAAAGCTGACGCTGCCCATGCCGCTCAAGATCAGCCAGCGAGGCGCGTGCGCGAGCTGCCAGAGCTTGCCAACGACCGCGACGCCCAGCAGCCATCCCAAAAAGAACGTAGCGATCACCAGGACCCAATGTGATCGGATGATCGATTGGGCGCGCTTTGGCGACGAATCGACGCTCACCGCACGAGCATGGCGCGCGGCATGCGTTGACGCAAGCGGGGGCGCATGGCACAAACTGACGATGTCGATGTTGGACGCCGTCAAGGACAAGGTGGTCGGCCAGGCCATGCGTTTCATGAGCGATCCGCGCATCTCGCGGGTGATGGGCGATCAGCGCGTCATGAGCGCCGCAATGAAGGCGGTCGGGGTGGGCGGATCGATCAAGGCCGAGCTGGACCGGGCCACGCGGTTTGCGGCCGGCCTCTTGGGCTTCGCCACGCAGGAGGAGGTCTCGGCCCTCCGCTCCACGGTTCAGACTCTGGAAGACAACCTCGCGGTCATGGAGTCGAAGGCGCAGTCGACGTTGGCCCAGAACGGCGGGCCGACGACGCACGGCGCCGTTCGCTGAGGGAGCCGCTTAACCTGCGCGCCTAACCTGCGGGTGTCGGCGCGGGTCGGAAAATGGGGAGTGCGCAGGTCATGATGCGGAGTCAGCTCGAACCCCTGAAAGTCGCGATGCCGGCCGACGACGATACCCCGGACGAGGTGCTCGTGACGCGGGCGCAGCGCGGCGACCGGATGGCGCTCGGCCTGCTGGTGCGACGCCATCAGCGGGCCCTGTTCGCCCTCTGCCTCCGTTACGTTCGGGACACCGATGAGGCAGCGGATCTCGTTCAGAGGTCTTTCATTCGCGCGATGGCGAAGCTCGCCGACCTTCGGGACGCCGCGGTGTTTCGTTCGTGGCTCCTGCGGATCGGCGCCCACCTCGCGCTCAACCACCTGCGCGACAACGCGCGCTTCGTCTCCGACGACAACGAGGACGAGCGCCCGAGCGATCCCGATCGTTCGCTGAGCGTGTCCGCGCTCGAGCGAATCGAGGTGGCCGAGTCGTCGGCGGCCCTGCGTGACGCCGTGCGGACGCTCCCGACCAAGCAGCGCATGACGCTGGAGCTGCGCATCTACGAGGACCTGCCCTTCCGTGAGATCGCCGCCGCGCTCGACATCAGCGAAGGCGCCGCCAAGGTGAACTTCCACTACGCGGTTCGCAAGCTGCGGGGGACATTGGGCCCGGAGCCCGACGCCTCGCGACGAGGGAGGGGGCGATGAGCCCCGATCACGACCAGACGTTGCTCTGCGCGCGGGTCCTCGATCGGCTCGTCGAGGGGGACGATCTGAGCGGCGATCGGCTCCTCTCCGAGCATCTCGGGTCGTGCGTCACCTGCTTTCGGGCGCTGACCGAGCTGCGGGATGCGCCGCGGATGGCCCAGGCGTTGCGCGCGGAAGCGCCGGCTCTGCCGCATCTGGGCGATCGGTTCTGGGACGATCTCGCGGCGCGAACGACGGCGGCCGTGGAGGTCGAGCTGCAAGGGGCACCGCGGGGGGCGTTGTCGAGCGATGGCGAAACGCCCGAGACGGCGGCGCCGGTCTCCCTGCGCGGCTCGGTGCATGCCCGGGGGCGCCGCTCTTCGGGGGCCCGCGCGCGGATCATCTCCGTCGCGGCGACGCTGGCAGCGGCGGCGGCGGGGTTCATGCTGATCGCCCGCGGCCCGTTGCGTTCCCCGTCTGCAATGCCGGACACGCCGACCGCGCTGGCGAGCGCGCCGCGGAGCGGAACGACGACGCCCGTGCCCCGATCGTCGTCGGCCCAAGCGATGGCCGACGAGGAGGCCGATGTCGCCGAGCTGGACGTGGGCGCGCTGCACCGTTTGCTCGATCGGCTGCGCCCACGTGCGCCGGCGGCTTTGACGGCGGCGGGTGCCGGCGGGCCCACCGACGCCGTCGACGTCCTCGGCGACGACGAGGCGCGTGTGAACGAAGAGCTCGCCGATCTCGATGGAGATGAGCTGCGGCGGGTCGCCAGCTCGCTCCGGGCGGGCGCATTTTGAGGCGGGCGGCCGGGCTCGCTCTCGGGCTCCTCTTCGCCAGCGGCGCGGCCGGGGCCGAGCCGCGCCCGGCTCCGCCACCGCCTGCCCCGTCGCCGGCGGCCGAAGATCACCGCACGCCCGATCAGCTCCGCAAGGAGGTCCTCGAGCGGATGCGCGCGCTGCGTGCCTGGAAGATCGTCGAGGCGCTCAAGCTCGACGAGGCGACCTCGGCGCGCCTGTTCCCCATCCTCTCACGCTACGACGAGCGCGAAATGGCGATCGCCACCGAGCGGCACGTCATCATGCGCGACCTTCGCGAGGCCACGGAGTCGGCGCACCCCGACGACGCGCGACTGACGGCGACGCTCAACAAGTTGCTGGCGAATCGCGCCAAGCAGCGCGCCCTTCACGATGATCGGATCAAGGACGTCCGGAAGGTGTTGACGCCCGTGCAGCAGGCGAAGTTGGTCTTGCTGCTGCCGCGGATGGAGCACGACTTCGCAGGCTGGATTCATGAGGCCTCAGGTCGCGGCGGCGGACCGGGTCCCGGTCCCGGCGACGATCTTTAGCGGTACTCGCGTAAAGGGAGCGCGAGCTCGGCCCGCGCGAGGCCATCGCGCTGGTTAGAACGTGTACCCGATGCCGCCGCCGAGATAGAAGGCGTCGTAGAAGCCACCTTCGAGGCGAGCCTCCCAGCCGCGCACCTTTGGGAGGCGGAAGTCGACGCCGAGCTGGACGTTGAAGATCGGGACGGCCGGCGGCACATCGGCCAGGTGGGCGGCCGTGCTGGGGGTGGGGGTGCACTTGGTGGGGTCGCCCGCGTTGGCGTCCGTGCAGTCGCCGTTGAGATTCTTCGTGCGCTCGATGTGGCCGCCCAGGATTCCAATCCCCACGCCCGCGCCGTAGTGGATGCCGAACCAGTTGGTGAAGTAGTTGTGCCAGAGGAACGAGAAGTCGAAGCCGTACAGGGCGAAGCTCTGGAACTGAAGATAGCTGACGTCGGTCGCGGCTTTGTTGCTGCTCCCCAGCCAGTTCCCGGCGGGCGGGGACATGTTCTGGTAGTTGAACGAGAGCGCGATGTCGAAGTTGCCCTTGCGGCGGAAGACCGAGAGACCGGTGCCCCACGACGACAGCGGAACGTTCTGCTTGGTGAAGGCGTTGAGCAGCCAGCTCGGGATGGAGACCCACCTCAGCTGGGCCGAGACGCCGTAGGCGAGATCGGCTGGGCGCGCCGGGGTGAGCTCCTCGCCCAGGTCGACCGGCGGTGGGGCGGGCTTCTGCGCGGCGGCGCCCGGGGCGCCGGTTGCTTCGTCGTCTGCTGTCGCCGCCTTTTCGGCAGCCGCCTGGCGGGAGAGCGCGACGAGGACGCCGAACACGATCAGGCAGGCGCGGGGACGGTGGACCATGCAATCATCTCCTCTGGGCAATGGCGGGCGCGATTATACAGATCACGATCTTGCTCACGGGATTGGTGGCCGCCGATGCCGGCGCGCCATCGAAGGATCATGCGAAGACGCCGACGCGCGCCGAGGTGGAGTCGGCGCTGGCGAAAGAGGGTGGCTCTCGCGAGCTGCAGCACTGGGCGGCCACCGCCGACAGCATCCTGACGGTCTTGGCGGCCGATCGCACCGCGTCGGAGACCGTTCGAGCTCGGTCGCTGTCGGCCCTGGCCTACGCCCGGACGCCGCGCGTGCACGCCTTTCTCGAAAACTTCATCATCGAAAAGACCCCTTCCAGCGCGCCTGTCGATCGGGTCCTGCTGCGTCGCGCGGCGACGTCGCTCGGTTGGCAGGGGGGGGCCCGGGTGGTGGAGGTTCTGGCACCGCTGCTCGACAGCGGCGACGCCGACGTGCGTCTCGACGCTGCGGCAGCTCTGGGGCTGTCGCGCGCGCGCGAGGCCGAGGCGCCGCTGCGCGCGCGGCTGGCCGTCGAGACCGAGGCGGCTGTGCGGCGTCAAATCGAGGCGGCGCTCAAGGCTGTGACCGCGACCCGCTGACCAAGGAGCGCGCCCGCTGGCTCGCGGCTCGATCAATCGAGCTCGGCAAGGTCGGTTTCGACGAGCAGGTAGAGAGCGCGGAGGAACGTCAGACGTTCGTCCGGGTCGCCGAATTGGTTCCGCCAGGCGTTCACGGTTCGCTCGCCGTCGAGCATCTCCAGCACCTCTCGCGGCGTCGGTCCGATCTTGAACGCCTCCGGGTCGACGCGCCCGCGGCCGCTGCTGACCGGGCGGAGGTCGCCGATGGGATCGAAGCGCCGTTCGAGCAGCGCGGCCGGCATGCTCACCACGCCGGCCCCCAGGATCTCGAACGTGTCGAGGCCGAGCGGAAAGCTCTCCTGGCGGTTGGTAACCCCGCGGTAGAACGCGAAGGTCCCCTCGGTCCAGGCGAAGACCTCGATCACCCGGTCGCGCACCTGCTCCGAGAGCAGGCGAAATACGTCGAGCGGGCGCAGCATCCCGAGCGCCACGAACGTGTCGCCCAGCTTGCCGTTGTAGTGCGGCAGCATGCTGAGCGCGAGCTCCAGATCGGGGGGGCCGAGAACGCCGCGGCCGACCAGGTATTCACCGAAGCGCTCACCGCCGCCGCTCGAGCTGACCGATTCGGGTGCTCCCCCCATGAGGAAGATCTCCTTCTCGGCGGCGCCCAGCTCGAAGTGCAGGAGGCCCGTCTCGTTGGCCAGCGCCAGGCCGCAAAAGAATCGCATCGGCGTGATCACGCTGATCTCGCCGGCGCTGTCCGGAGGGCGTTTCGGCGCCGCGGAGATGAACCGCCCAACGTCGCTCTTGGTGTGACTGGCCGGCCGGATCCCGGTCCGCCCGCGCGAGCCCGCGGCGTCGCCCGGGTGCGAGACCGGCGTGAACCGGCGCGCCGACGAGTGCTCGCCGTCGTGCTCCGGCCAGGGCTCGTCCGCAACGGTCGCTGGCGCGGGGCCGCCCGAACGGGCCGCCGGGTTCGTGGTGACGGTCTCCACCTGTTCGGGCGTCATGGCCGCGGTGACCGCGCCCCGACCGTCGTCTCCTGCTCCCTGATCGGTCGTCTCGCTGGCCGCCGGGGCGCCGACCTTCGCTGCAGCCGGCGCGGCCTCGGCCACGGGCGGCGGCTTGTCCGCGCGGCGTGCCGACTGCAGGAGGTTCGCCGCCGTCTCGGGATCCGCGTCGAACAAGGTCCCGCTGAAGGCGCGCAGATCGTTCGGTCCGACTCGCTGTCCGGCGGCGAAGAGGTAGTCCTCCAGCTGTTCGTGCAGCTCCGCGGCGGTCTGCGGTCTGTCTGCGGGGTCCTTCTTCAGGGCCCGGCGGACAATCCGATCGAGCGGCGCGGGGATCTCCTTGCCGTACTTGTCGAGGCGATCGAGGTGAACGTCGCGCACCTTCAGCAGCACGTCGAGATCTGCCGGCGCGGAGAACAGCCGGCGCCCCGTGAGCAGCTCCGCCAGCACCACGCCAACGGCGAACAGGTCGCTGCGGTTGTCGATCGGTCGGCCCACCACCTGCTCCGGGGACATGTAGCCGTACTTCCCCTTCAGCGTCCCCACCTGCGTCTTCGATTCGCGGCGCTTGGCGTGCGCGATGCCGAAGTCGCCCAGCTTCACGTCGCCGCGCTTGGAGATGAAGATGTTCGACGGCGAGATGTCGCGGTGAACGATCTGGAGCGACTTGCCCTCCATGTCGCGCGCGTTGTGGGCGTAGTCGAGCGCCTCCAGGATCTCGTCGATGATGAAGACCGCAAGCTGCGTCGGGATCCGCACCCGCTTTTGAGCCGCGATACGCAGCAGGCCGAGCGCATCGAACCCGTCGATGAACTCGAGCGCGGTGAAGTACTGGCCGTTCACCTCGCCGAAGTCGAGGATCTGAACGATCTTCGGGTGGGTCAGCTGAGCGGTGAGCTTGGCCTCGTCGATGAACATCGCGACGAAGCCCGGGTCGGCCGCCAGGTGCGGGAGGATCCGCTTGATGACCAGGATCTTCTGGAAGCCATGTGACGAAGAGATCTTCGCGCGGAAGACCTCAGCCATGCCGCCCACCGCAAGCCGTTCAAGCAGCGTGTAGCGGCCGAACGTCACCGGCGCGGCCGGCGCAGCCTCTGTCGACATACAAATTCCACTATAGCGTCTCGGACGCGCGAGATCGCCTAAGGGCGAGCGCCAGATTCTTGGCGGAGGCGGTCGTGGGGCGTTCGTTGGACGGTCCGAGATCGCGTCGGGCGAGCGACAGCTTTGCTGGCGGGAGCCCATCGCGGGGGGCGCGGGACCCTTCGAGGGTCCCAATTCAGCGTCGGGCGAACGACAGCTTTGCTGGCGGGAGCCCATCGCGGGGGGCGCGGGACCCTTCGAGGGTCCCGATTCAGCGTTGGGCGAACGACAGCTTTGCTGGCGGGAGCCCATCGCGGGGGCCGCGGGACCCTTCGAGGGTCCCAATTCAGCGTCGGTCCCGATTCAGCGACGCTTGCCGAGCGTCTTGCGCAGCGCCAGAGGCTCGACGGTCTCGCCGGCCAGCTCGAGGGTACGATACGCGGCGCGACGCGCCCGGGCCTGGCTCTCCTCGGTGGCGGTTGCCCCCACGAGTAGGCGTTGCCCCTCCTCGTAGTAGCGACGCTCCTCCTCGGCGATCTCCGCGCCGAGCAGCCGGGCGCTCTCCGCGTCCCCCTTTTGGGCGCAAAAGGCGCTGAGCGCAGCCAGCCGGGCCATCGACAGCGCCTTGCCGGTGAGGTAGCCCGCCGAAGAGCGCTCTTCGGGCGTCTGCAGCGACCGCAGGAAAGCGAACAGCTTCGAGTAACCACCATTGCGCGGGTCGTAGTCGGCCACACCCAGCGCCACCAGCCGCGCCGAAATCCGTCGGCATTGGCGCGCGCCGTCACCGCACTGTTCGGCGAGGGAGAGCTTCATCTCGAGGTCGTTGCAGTCGGTGACCCACAGCGCGGCGACCTCGGCCAGCTCGATCGCCGCCTTCAAGGCCATGCGCAACGTGTCGGCGACCTCGACCCCCTCCTTGCCCAGCCCGTCGTTCAGCGCGGCGATCACGCGCTGGATCGACGGCTGGTTCTTGGCGTCAAGCTCGTTGACGAAGGTTTCGGCGGCGACCATGTGAATGTGGGTGTACGGGTGGTATCTGAGGCGAAAAATTATGTACGCCGGACTATAAAGCGCCGGCCGATCCAGCCGATGTACAGAGCTGAGACCCTGCCACAGGTCGACCTCCATCGCTAGCGTGGTGCGAGCGGGGTAGGTCGATCGGCGGCGCGTCCGCGGAGGCGCAGTCGTGTTCCCGATGGTCGTACGTTCGACGAGGTTGCTGAGCGGGCTGGCTCTCGCTCTGGCGCTCGCGTCGTCGACCGGCGGCTGCGGCGGCGAGGCCTCGGACGCGCCGGAGGCCGCGCGCGCCGCCTCGTCGCTGCAGAGCGATCTGACCATGGTGAAGGCCCCGGTCGGCGTGGCCCTGGAGGCCCCGGCCGCGGTGGCCACCGACAAGAGCAGCGCGCCGGCACCCAAGGTCATCTACCTCGTCTACGCCGACGGCAAGACGCCGCTGCCGGCGACCAGCTACGACGCCTGCAGCGGCCTCGCACCCAAGTTCGAATGCACCTTCGGCAAGACGCTGCTCGATTGCCAGCAGCAGGTGCAGGCCTATCTCGATCGCTGGTACGCCGACTTCAACGTCATCTTCACGCTGACCCGGCCGTCGAGCGGCAGCTTCTACACCGAGGTGGTTTCGTCCGGTGGCGGCGCCTGGTGCAAGGTCGACAGCGCCGTGGCCGGGGTGGCGCCCTTCCTCTGCCAGGATCTTCATGGCGGCGTCGCCTACACGCTGGACGGCGGCGCCAACGCGCACGACACGGCGGTGATCATCGCGCAGGAACAGGCGCATCTCGTTGGGCTCGAGCACGTCTCCGACACCAACGACATCATGTACCCGTACATCTGCCAGAACTGTGACGGGTTCGAAAATCAGGCAGTGGCTGTCACCGGCGATCGCTGCGATCGGCAAACCCAGAACTCGTACCAGATGATGATGTCGGGGCTCGGCGCCTGGGGTGGTGGGCCCAAGCCCTCGGCGTTCGGCTGCATCAACGATACGTCGGCCCCCAGCGTGAAGTTCCTCTCGCCCGGCGAGGGCCAGCGGATGGGGCACGATTTTTCGGTGAAGATCGACGCGCACGACGATTGCGACCTGGCGGCCGTCACGATCAACGTCGAGCCGCAGGGCTTGTCGGCGATGGCCAGCAAGGGGCCCTACGAGTGGGACTTGACCGGGATCGACGGGAACCAGACGATCACCGTCTCGGCCACCGACGGTGTCGGGCACGTCACCGTCTCGACGCTGGCCGTCTTCGCCCCCTCGGCCGGCGAGGTCGATCCGTCGGCGGCGATGGCGGGGAACGCCGGCTGCACGATGGCCTCCGGCGCGTTCGGCGCCGCGGGGCTGATCCCGTCACTGGCGATGCTGATGCTCTTCGTCGGCCGCGCGCGTCGGCCGCGGGGCCGGCGGCGCATCGTCCCGGGCGCGTTGTCTCGATAAGCTAAGCGTGGCCTGAGCGGCGCCGGAGCGTCCACTCGAGGGTGAGGAGCGCGAGACCGAGCAGCAGCAACAGCGGGCGCGACCAGATCTCGACGGTCTGTTGGCGTCCGATGTGGACGTCGCGCGAGGGGCGAATCGTGAGGCGCGGCAGCTCTTCGTACCGGTAATCGCCGCCGCTCGCCTGCGCCAGCTCTCGCAGCACGCGATCGCGCGCAGCCACGTCGTCCAGCTCGGGACCGCCCGCCCGCACCACGAAGGTCTCGTCCTGGGCGACGGCGCGCCCGTCAATCGTCGCGCGCCCCGTCAGCCGGTAGGCGCCGGGCGGCAGCGCGCCGATCTCGGCCTGGGTCTCCCCCTCGCCGTCGGTGGTGGCCTGCAGGCTGCGGAGTGGCTTGGCGCCCGCTTCGCTGCCGGCGCCCACGACGTCCACACTCACTTCGACGTTTGCCGCGGGGGTGTAGTCGGCGTGCACGGCGCGGACACGTGCGGAGATCGGCTGGTTGCGCCGGTACTCCTGCCGTTCGAGATCGATGTGTAGCAGCGTGAGCGCGGGATCGCGCACCAGCCAGCGGATCGCGTTCTCCCAGAACCGCTGGAAGGCACGGCCGTCGTCCCCCTCGCCCGCCGCCGGGAAGCCCCAGTGCCAGACGGAATCGGTCAGCAGCGCCAGCGCCCGTCCTTTGCCGGCGTCGCCCGCCACCAGGACCGGCGCCGGCTTGCCGTCGGCGCCCTTGAGCGTGGGGTGGGCCAGCAGCGTGGCGGCGTTGGGCTTGGCGCGCGGCACCCGATTGATCCCCTCGAGCGGCGGCAGCTTCCCCCAGCGCGCCTCGTTTTCGTGTCCGTCGAGCAGCAGCGAGGTGACTGGGTGCGTGTGCCCCTCGGCCGTCAGACGCGGTTTGAAGAGGTCGGTGGTGAGGCTGGAGTCGCTTTCACCTTCGAGCGTCGGCGGGACGGCGGGCAGCTCGACGGGGAGCACGTCGCGCAGCGCGGTGAGGCCGTAGCCGCCGCTGGCGAAGGAGAGGTCGCCGCCGATCATGGCGATGGCGCCACCCTCCTCGACGTAGTCGCGCACGTTGGGGAGGAACGGCTCCACGCCGTAAGGGGCGTAATTGAAGTTCTGAAAGATGACCAGGTCGAACGAGCGGAGCTGCTCCTCGAAGATCTCGAAGGTGGGGAAAGGGATGAGCGACAGGTCGTCGTGGTTCCAGGGCTGCTCGTCGGTCTCGGTGCGCAAGATGAAGAACGACACCAGATCCACGTTGGGATCGCGGCGCAGCATCGAGCGCAAGAAGCGCTCGTCCCACGACGGCCGGCCGGCCAGGTGAAGGATGCGGACGCGATCCCGGATCACCTTCAAGGTGAACGACTGCTGGTTGTTGCTGGAGAGCGCCTCTCCGGTCAGGACGGGCGTCGAGATCCGGAAGACGAAATTGCCTGGGTGATCGGGGAGAAAGTCGAACGAGACTTTCTCTTCGGAGCGATCGCCGCGCAGGATCACGCCGCGGCTGGCGACCGGGCGACCGTCGCGTTCTAGGGTCACCTCCACCTGGCGATCGGGCAGGCCGGTCTGGCGGACGACCGCCTCGATGGTGACGGGCGTGCGCACGAAGGCGAGCTGGTCGGCCAGCACGGCCGCGATCGAGAGATCCCGCAGCGATTTTTCCCCCAGCCCCACGGTGTGAATGGGCGCACCCAGCGCGTCGATCGCGGCGCGGGTGGTGGCGTCGAGCGGCCCCTCGCCGATCCGTCCCGTGTCGACGCCGTCGGAGATCAGCACCACCGCGCCGAGGTCGCGCCCGGCGTAGCGGGCGCGCAGCTCGCCCAGCGCCTCGCCGATGCGGGTGGCGTCCGCCGCGGGCGGCTCGCGGAGCGACGCCGCGGTGGCCGGTGAGACGTTCTCGCCGAAGCCGTAGAGGTCGATGTCGTGGCCATCGCGCTGCAACGCCGCCAGCTCGGGCGCCGCGCGATCGAGCAGCGCCGCCGCCCGCTCGGCGCGCGAGCGGCCGCCGTCGGGAGGCCGGACCTCCATCGAGCGCGAGGTGTCGACCAGGACCGCGACGCGGTTCGGGACGCGGGTCACCTGTCGCAGCTCCACGGTCGGCTCCAGCGCCGTCAGCAGGCAGGCGAGCACCCCGGCCACGCGCAGCCCCAGCAGCACGAGTCGGCGCGCCGGCCGCTCGTCGTTCAGCGCCAGCGCGGAGAGCGCCACCGCCACGACGGCGGCCGCGACGAGGAGAGCGACCCCGCCGCGCCCGTAGTGGCTGGCCGCTCCCAGGCCAAGCCGCCAGTCGTTGAAGCCGCCGGGGAGATGAAAGAGCGCGCTCACCGCGCGGGCCTCTTCGCACGGGCTTCATCGAGCGGGCTCACCCTGCAGGCTCTCACCGTGCGAACCTGCGGGTGCGGAGGATGTAATCGATGTGCGCCTGCTCCGTCTTGTAGTCGAGGCAGAGCGCGTACATCGCCAGGTTGACGCCGACCCGGAAGGCCTCTTCGCGCTGTTCGTCGCCGCCCGGGACCACCTCGTGCTCCCAGCGGCCGAACCCATCGCGCGCCCAGGCGCCGCCGAGATCGTTCTGGGTGTAGACCACCGCCAGCCGACGATCGCGCTCGACCCCCTCGAGATAGGGCGCGGCGATGATCCGCCCCGGGGCGCCATGCAGGACGTAGAACGACTTCCAGAGGACATGGCTCTCCGGGATCCGGATCGGCAGCTCGCCCGGCAGCGTCTGGGCCAGCAGACGCCGCACCGATTCGTCGAAGCTGCCTCCCGCCCGCCCCTCACACGAGTCGATCAGCAGGAAGCCGCCGTAGGTGATGTAGCGGCGCAGGCGCGCGACGTCGCTCTCGGACGGGAGCGCAAAGCCCCGATCGCCGGAGAGGACCAGGAACGGATAGCGAAACAGATTCGGATCGGAGAGCCGCAGCTCGATCGGATCGGAGGCCGTCTGCACGCTGGTGCGGCGGACGATCTCCCAGCTGAGTCGCTTGAGCGCGGTGGGGCGGGGATCGGGCAACCCAGGCAGCGAGAGGCGCGCGAAGCGAAACAGCGAGCGATCGCCGATGGCCCAGGCGGCGCGGCCGCGCAGCGTCGCCAGCAGCGCGGGTGCGCCGGCTGCCGCGAGCAGGAGCTGGCGGCGCGTCGGGCGTGTGGTTCCGGGGCTCACCGGTCAGCCGCCGTCTTCCGTGCCGTTGCCGTCGTCCGCCTCGTCGCGCATTGGTCGCCGTCGTTCACTTGGTCGCCGTCTTGGTCGCCGTCTTGGTCGCTGTCTTGGTCGTCCGCTTCGCCCGGGGGTGAGTTTGCACTACACTGGATCGTCCATGCGAGTGTGGCCCCTCTTCGCGGTCCTCCTTTGTGTACCGATGGGAGGGGCGGCGGCGCTCGCGGCGACCGATACGCCCGATACGGCGGGGATCGCGGACGCGACGCCGGCCGCGACGGGCTCGGCCGCGACCAGCTCGGCCGCGACGAGCTCCGACGAGGCCAGCGCGCCCGATCCCAAGAAGAGGTTCCCGCGCATCCAGCCCCCGTCGCTCTTTCACAAGGATCAGTTCGGGGTGTCGATCATGCCGGGCTCGGGCTACCGCATCATCGCGCCCTACAAGGACGGTGTTCCCTGCGGACAGCAGGTCAACCGGGTTTGCACCGGCTGGCTTCCATTCTTCATCGACGTACAGCCCTCGTTCGGATTCGCGCGCCATTGGGACGTCATCGTCGACCTGCGGTTCGGCGTGGCGGCCGACTTCAACGGGGCGCACCAGTTCGCGGTCGCTCCCGGCGTCCGCTACTGGGTGGACGCCGACCTGCCGACGAAGTTCTTCGCCACGATCCAAGGCGTCTATGACCTCAACCCGCAACACACTCCGGGCGTGAAAGACTACGACTTCGGGGTGCGCAACGCGAACGGCTTGATGCTGGAAGTGATGCGCAATCTGGGGTTCTATCTGCAGTTCGGTGAGACGCTCGGGCTCGTTCGCTGGCTGCGCTTCGAGGTGGACGGTGGCGTCGGCGTCCAGGCTCGCTTTCCCTAGCCGTGGGGTGAGGGTGCGCAAGGTGGGAATGCCCGGCTCGGTTCCGTCATGATCCAGGTCGCCCGCATGGAGAGGTCCGACGTCGACGCCGGCGCCGGAGATCCTGTTCGACGCGTTTGGCGCCGTCTATCGCCAGCGCGGCCACGTGCCGCCGTTCCCCACCCGGGACAGCGCCGCCTGGCTCTGTCGGGCCTACCTGGATCTCGATCCCGAGGGGTGCGTCGTGGCGTGGTCAGGGAACGAGGCCGTCGGGGTCGGCTTCGCGCATCCGCGCGGCGCGGTCACCAGCATCGGACCGCTCGCCGCGCGCCCCGGCGCGCCAGCCGGCGTGGCGCGGGCGCTGATGGCGGAGATAGGACGGGTCGCCGCGCAGTCGAGCAGCCTGCGGTTGTTCCAGGACAGCTTCAATCCCGACTCGTTCGGTCTCTACGCCCGGCTCGGCTACGCGGTCGCCGACGTGGCCCCCTACCTGCTCGCGGAGAAACTGATTCCGCCCGCCGCAGCGCCGCCAGGTGTGCGGGCGCTGCGCCCCGACGACCTGCCCGCGATCGAGCGCTACGATCGGGCCCGCACGGTCGCCGACCGGCGCCGCGACCTCGCCCTCCTGGCGTCGACCGGCAGCGGGCTCGTGGCCACGGGGGAGGCCGGCAATGTCAGCAACGTCGGCAAGATCTCGGGCTATCTCTTCTATCGACCGCTTCCCGCCCGGGTGGTGATCGGGCCCGGGGTGGCCGAATCGGCCGAGATCATGGCCGACCTGGTCGACAGCGTGGCCGTGACTCTGCCGGGCCGGGCCGCGGTCATCCGTGCGTCGGCGTCGGCACCGTCGGTCCTTCTTCGGTCCTTCGCCCGGGGCTTCCGCGTCGACCACCTGGGCAACCTGATGGTCGCCGGGCCGTACGTGCCGCCGCCGGCCCAGCTCTACGCGCTCTTCCCAGAAAGCCTATGACCGCGACCGCCCGGGAACTCAATCGTCGTCCGCGGGCGTGGTATGTTTTCGCAGCCTCAGCGCGGGACGCGTCCCGCCCCCAGGGTCCCGGTTAAATGGACGTACGTTGCGATCGCTGTCAGACCGAATACGAGCTCGATGACGCGAGCGTGGCGGAGAGTGGCGCCTCCGTTCAGTGCACCACCTGCGGGCACACCTTTGTCGTCGGGCGCGGAGGACCGGTAGGCGGAAGACCAGTAGAACGACCGGCGGACCGATCGGCAGGGACGCCGCCGCCGGTTCCACAGCCCGACCGGCCGGTGACCCCGACGCCGTCCTGGATGCTCACCACGGAGGAGGGAAAAACCCACCGGTTTCGAGATTCGCAGACCCTGCAGAAGTGGGTGGTCGAGCGGCGCGTGACGCGCGCCGATCGCGTCTGCCCCCCCGGCGGTTCTTGGCGGCGCCTGGGCGACGTCGACGAGCTGCGGCCCTTCTTCGACGTGGTTGCGCAGGCTGATCGGGCGGCGGCCGCCGCTCGGGGGGCGCGTCCCACACGGCCAGAGACGCCGCGCGCCTCGGCGTCGTCGCGCCCCTACGTGTCGGCCGATCTCGACGACGATGATGTTCTCGGCGGCAAGACCCGCCGCCCGGTCCTGAGCGGCGCCTTCAACGACGACATCTCGACCGACGACGATCTGGCAATGGCCGGAATCGGTGCGCGTCACCCGGGTCGGAAGCTGCTCATCGGCGTGGTGGTGGTGTTCGTGGGGCTCGCCGCCTACCTCGGCTTCAGGGGGACGGCCGGCCTTCATCTGCCCGGCCTCGGACCAGCGTCGCCGCCGAGCGCCGCGGCGCCCGCGCCGCCTGCCTCTGCCTCACCACCGCCCGCGCCGGCCGCCACGCCGCCTGCCCCTGCTTCACCACCGCCAGCACCGGTCGCCACGCCGCCTGCCCCTGTCTCACCACCGCCAGCACCGGTCGCCGCCGCCCCTGCAAATCCTGCCCCCGCCGCGCCTGCCACAGCTGCCGCGCCAGTCGCCAAGGCGCCCGCCGAAGCACCGGCCCCGTCCCGCTCCGCGCCCCACGAGCTCGCGTCCGGTGGCGATGCGCATCCGAGGAGCTACGAGCACCTCATCGCGGAGGGGGATCGCGCGATCGAGAACGGTCAGACGGCCAAGGCGCAGAAACTGTACGACGAGGCGCTCAAGCTGCAGCCGAGCGGCGTCGCCGCGGTCACCGGGTCGGCCTACGTGCTCCTCGACAAGCAGAAGCCGCTCGCCGCGATCGACACCTTCAAGCGGGCGCTCTCGGGCGCGCCGACCTTCGCGCCGGCGCTGTTCGGCCTCGCCGAGGCCTACCGCCTCGAAGGGGAGCCGGCGCCGGCGATCGCCGCCTACAAGCGCTACCTCGAAGCGTCGCCGGGCGGCTCCGACGCGCCGGCCGCGCGGCGGCAGATTCGCGAGCTCGAGAGTCAGTCGCCCGCGCCGACGCGCGGGGAGTCGCCAGTGCCGGCGCCTGCGCCGACCGAACCGTAGCCGCGCTCAGCTCGCGGCTGGCAGGGAAGCTTCGAGCAGGTCGGCCATCGTGTCGACGATCGAGACCACCCCCTCGACGGGTGCGCTTCCCCCGACCTCGCCCGCGAACGCCGGTGGCGCCTCGGCGGCCGACGACGGGTGCGTCAGAAGGTAGCGGGCTGCGCTTCCGCTCCAGAGCGTGAGAACGCCGTCCCCTTGCTGGCGCGCGATCCGGTGGCGGAGCTCGGCGTCGCCCAGCGGCGCCGCGCCGTGCACGCTGAACTTCTGGTCGAACGCGACGTCACCCGTTTTCATCCGTGTCAGCTTCAGGCGATGCTCGGGGCTGCGGGCCAGCCAGCGACGGTGGCGTTCGATGCTGGCGTCGGGCAGCTCGCGACCGACCCGCCCCACCGAAGCGTCCAGCTCGACCAGAGTGCCTCGCCGGCGCAGCAGCTTGACGACCAGCGGGTATCCCCGGCGGTGGGTCTGGATCCGGCTCACCTCCAGCTCTTCTTCCTCGGCGATCACGGCCTCGGGTGGCTTTCCCTCCGGTTCGCTCCCGTCGCCCAGCGCCGTCGCCAGGCGGCCGACGAAGGCGCGCCAGTCGGCGGAGGTGACGCGCGGTCGATCGCGATCTGCGTAGGGGGCCGCCCGCAGCTCGCCGACCGCGACGGCCACGAGGCCGAGCAACGACAGCGTCAGCTCGACCGGCGAACCGGCGTCGTAGCCGCCCAGCGCCAGCAAGACGAGGCCATAGCCGCAAAGCCGCATCCCGCCCTTGTCGGCGATCAACTCGGTGGCGGCGTAGGACCACCCGAAGAGCGCGATCACGTAAGCGACGCCGGCGATCGAGCCGAGGGGCGGGAGCTCCATCCGCAAGCCGTAAAGGGCGCTCGCCTGGACCAGATCGAAGCGGGTCGAGAGGCCGACCACGAACAGCGCGGAGAGGGTCGTTGCCACCGCCAGCGGCAACCTCCAGTGACGCTCCCGACGCGGCCGCGGCGGCAACAGAAACGGAGCGCCGATGCCCGCGGCGATCAACGCTGCCTCGCCGACGCCGGCGATCAGCGTCGCTGAATCGCTCCCCTGTCCCCACCCCATGCCCAGGATGGCGGCTGCGTGCAGGAGGCCCGGCAACGACAACAGCACCACGCCGAGCCTCACCCGCGGCAGCGTCCGCGAGCAGGCGAACGCGATCGCGGTGAGCAGCGACAGAAACCCGAAGCTGGTCTCGAGATAGAGAAAGTACCGCGGCACCAGCTGGCCGCGAAGCAGGGCCTGCGCCGAGAAGAGCGCGAAGACGGCCGCCATGACGCCGACCGAAAACCGCATCCCCCGCGGATAGAGCTCGCCGCGCCGCAGGAGCCCGGCGAAAGAGGCGACCAGGACGACCAGCCCGAGCACGGCCGTCAACTGGAAAAGGAAGGGGCCGGAGGCGGCCAGAAAGCTGCCGGCGCGGGAGCCCCCCCCGAGCGACAGCGTCGCCCGCGGAAAAAACAGCCGCCCGGCCAGCCGATTGAGCCAAAGCTCGAGCAGCGCCACCACGAGGAGCGCGGCCGTCAGGTTCCCAGCACGCACGCGCGGTCTCGCGGTTTCCATTGGGAGCGCGCGATTATACAGGACGGTCGCTGGGGAAGCGGTCAAGCTAGAGGCAGGCCGCTCTGCGGGGCCCCCTGCGGGCAGCGTCGATTTTCCACCGATTGTGGTAACCTTCTAACTGGGTTCTCTCGTGGTCAGCGTCACCGCCAGAAAAATCCGCGATCACGGCCGGGAGCGCGCGTCTCTCGGCATCGGGCGGACCTACGCTGGCTACCTCATCAGCTACCCGAGCGTGGGGCGTGGGATGGTGATTTTCCGCGACCCCAACGGCCACCGCATGGTCACGACGCCTGTGCGGCGGGTGCTCGGCGACGCGGGGGGCGACCAGATTTACGTCGAGACCGAGAACTCGGTCTACCTGCTGACCTTCCGCGCTGAACCGCTGCGGCAGATGCCGCACGCCTTTGCCGCCGTGACCGGCAGCCGCCACCGCAAAAACTGAACGGTCGCGCTGGAATCGCGCGGACAGGCAAGCATGCTTGGTAAAGTGACGTTCGCCCCGGCTCTGTCTAAGCTCTTCGAGGTGGACCGCGCTTTGCTCTCCCTCGCCGCATGATTACCCGCGCGCTCATTCTGGCCGCCGGCAGGGGCATCTCGATCGGCGCGGACGGCGTCCCGAACTGCCTCGCCTCGGTCGGTGGTCCCAGCCTGCTCGAACGGACGCTCGGGTTGCTCGAGGCGGTCGGAATTCAGAAGATCGGCCTCACCGTCGGCTACGACGGCGCCGCGATTCGGCGGCACGTTGCCGGGTCGGCCCGCCTCGGGGCGGCGCTCAAGCGGCGCGTCGTTTTTTTCGAGAATCCCGAATGGGACGGGCCGAACGGGCTCTCGGTGCTGGCGGCGCGCGCCTTCGTCACCGAGCGGACGCTGCTGGTGATGGCCGATCAGATCGCCGCTCCGGCCCTGCTGCGTGAGATCTGCGCGCTGCCGGCCGCCTCGGGGCCGACCGTGCTGGCGGTCGATCGCGATCTGCCGCGCGTGTTCGACATCGACGACGCGACGAAGGTGAAGCTGGCGGGCGAGCGTGTCGCCGAGATCGGCAAAGGGCTCGAGCTCTATGACGCAGTGAGCGCAGGTCTGTTCGTGATGGCGCCGTCGCTGTGCGGTGCGCTCGAACGTCTGCCGCGACCATCGCTCACCGACGGCGTGGCGGCTGCGGCGCGAGAGGGGCTGGTCGTGGCGCACGACGTCGGCGCGAAGCTCTGGCAGGACGTCGATTCGCCGCCGATGCGCCTGCACGCCGAGTGGCTGCTGCGCGTCTACGGCGACGAGCTGGCGCGCCCGACGATGCAGGCCGCCGCGCCGCACGGCGCCAGCGCCGCGGGAACCTTGGCGCTCATCGAACGGCTGCTGGCCGAGAAGGATCAGCCCGGCTACGTCCTCTTCAGCCCGGGCCCGGTCATGACCTCGGCGCGGGTCAAGGCGGCGCTCGTGCACCATGACGTCTGTCATCGCGACGACGACTACTCCGCGGTGGTCGAGCGGCTGCAAGAGAAGCTGCGGCCCGTGTTCGGCGCGTCGCCGGCGCACGACATGCTGCTCATCACCGGCTCGGGGACCTCGGCGATGGAGATGGCGATCTCGTCGGTCGTGCCGCCGGGGAAGAAGATCCTGGTGATCGCCAACGGCGCCTTCGGCGACAGGCTCGACGAGATCGCGGCGCTGCACGGCATCCCGCGGGTCACGCTCCGCTACGCCTGGGGGACGCTCCCGAACGTCCGCGACGTGGCGCGCGCGCTGGAGAGCGATCCCGACATCGCGGCCGCGGCGATGATCCAGCACGAGACCTCGGTGGGGATCCTGAACCCGGTCGGCGAGATCGGACGCCTCTGTCGCGCGCACGGCGTCACGTCGATCGTCGACGCGGTCTCGGCGCTGGGCGTGGAGGACGTCGACGTCGTGCGCGACGGTGTCGACATCTGCTATTCGTCCGCCAACAAGTGCCTGCACTCGGTGTCGGGCGTGTCGTTTCTCTGCGTCGCGCCCGAGGTCTGGCCGCGCATCGCCGGCGTCGCGCCGCGCGTCTACTACCTGGACCTCGACCGCCACCGCCGCTACCTCGACGAGCTGAGCCAGACGCCGTTCACCCCCGCGGTGTCGTCGTTCTTCGCGCTCGAGACGGCGCTCGACGAGCTCAACGAGCAGGGGGGCGTCGCTGCGCGCCGAGAGGTCTACCGCAAGCGCAGCCTGCGCATCAGGCGCGTGTTCGCCGATCTCGGGTTCGAGTCGTTCACCAACACCGGCCGCGAGTCGCACACCATCTCGATGCTGCGGTTGCCTTCGGGCCTGACGGTGGACGCCCTCTACGACGGCGCGAAGGCGCGCGGATTCATCATCTACCGCGCCAAGGGCGAGTTCGCCGACCGCTACATCCAGATCGCCAACATGGGCGAGCTCTCCGACGGGACGATCGACGTCTTTCTGGCGGCGATCGCCGACGTCGTGCGGACCGCCCGACGCGCCGACGCGCCCGCCGCGCGCCCGGTGCTCAAGTCGGTCTAGCGATGCGCGCGGCGCTGTTCCGCCAGCACGGCGGTCCCGAGGTGATGGAGGTGGGCGACGTTCCCCTCCCCACGCCCGGCCCGGGCGAGGTGCAGGTCCGGGTCACCGCCGCGGCGCTGAATCACATCGATCTGTGGCTGCGCCGGGGATTGCCGGCGCTGCACGTCGCGCTGCCGCACGTCTCCGGGGGCGATGTCTGCGGCGTCGTGTCGGAGCTCGGCGCCGGCGTCGCGGCGCGCGCCGGTGCCGCGGTCGGGGATCGCGTGCTGGTCAATCCAGGGATCTCCTGCGGCCGCTGCGCCGCCTGCCTCGGCGGGCGCGACAACTTCTGCCCCGACTATCGGATGCTCGGCGAGCAGACCTGGGGGGGCGAGGCCGAGTACCTGGTCGTGCCTGCCCAGAATCTGGTCCCGGCGCCGCGCGACCGCATCCCGCTCGACGACGCCGCACTGGCGGCGCTGCCGATCTCCTTCCTGACCGCCTGGCAGATGTTGGTCGATCGCGCGCAGATCCGTCAGGGGGAAACGGTGCTGGTCTTGGCAGCCGGCTCGGGCGTCGGCACGGCCGCCATCCAGATCGCCAAGCTCTACGGCGCGCGGGTGATCGCCACGGCATCGACCGACGCCAAGCTGGCCGCGGCCCGGGCGCTCGGCGCCGACGAGACGATCAACCACACGACGACCGAGCTGGTGGCGGAGGTGAAGCGCCTCACCGACCGGCGGGGAGTCGACATCGTGGTCGAGCACGTCGGCGCCGCGACCTTCCCCAAGTCGGTCGTCGCTTGCGCGAAGGGGGGACGCGTCGTCACCTGCGGCGCCACGGCCGGGTTCGAGCCGGTCCTGAACCTCCGCCACGTCTTTTGGCGCCAGCTCAGCATCCTGGGCTCGACCATGGCCAGCAAGGGCCGCCTATTCGAGATCCTCGACCTGGTCGCGGCCGGCCGATTGCGACCCGTCGTTCACCGGGTGATGCCGCTCGCGGAGATTGCCGCGGCGCACCGTCTGCTCGAGTCGCGGGAGACCTTCGGTAAGTTGGTCCTTGTCACTCGGGCAGTCTGATATATAACCCATACGTATGGGTCAGGGTTCAACAGAGGTCTCCGCGGAGACCCTCTCGCTCGTCAAAGTCGGCGAGCTGGCGAAACGGACCGGCAAGACGGTCCGCGCGGTCCATCTCTATGAAGAGCTTGGCCTTCTCGAGCCCGCTGTCCGCTCGAAGGGTGGCTTTCGACTCTACTCGAGCAAGGCGCTCAAGCGGGTCGACTGGATCCAGAAGCTGCAGGACCTCGGATTTTCGCTGACCGAAATCAAGGCAGTCCTCCGGGATTGGGAGGGTACGGCCACCGCGCCCAAGGCGATGAACCGGGTGCGCGAGATCTTTTCCGACAAGCTGCGCGAGACCAAGGAGACGCTGGCCCGGCTCGAACGGCTGGTCGGTGATCTGAACGAGACCCTTGCCTACATGGACAGCTGCCGCTCCTGCGAGCCAACCCACAACCCGGCCGAGTGCGGCACCTGCGACATCCACGGCCACGACGGCCGCGCCCCCTTGCTGGTCGAAGGAATCTCCAAATGACGCTCAAGCTTCCCATCTACATGGACAACCACGCCACCACGCAGGTCGACCCGCGCGTGGTCGAGGCGATGCTGCCGTACTTCACCGAGGTGTTCGGCAACGCCGCCAGCCGCTCGCACAGCTTCGGCTGGACGGCGGAGAAGGCGGTCGAGGCCGCGCGCGATCAGGTCGGGGCGCTCATCGGCGCCAGCGGCAAGGAGATCGTCTGGACCTCGGGCGCGACGGAGTCCGACAACCTGGCGATCAAGGGCGCCGCCGAGTTCAACAGGGACCGCGGCAACCACATCATCACCGCGCAGACCGAGCACAAAGCCGTTCTCGACACCTGCAAGCGGCTCGAGAAAGACGGGTTCGACGTCACCTATCTC
This sequence comes from uncultured Pseudomonadota bacterium, assembly GCA_963819375.1. Classification (GTDB taxonomy): domain Bacteria; phylum Myxococcota_A; class Polyangia; order Fen-1088; family Fen-1088; genus JADGRB01. The sequence goes on from CAWFVU010000009.1 coordinate 590,218, forward strand.
CCGGTCGAGCAGGATGGACGGGTCAACCCGGCCACGCTGCGCGCGGCGATGACCGACAAGACGATCCTGGTGTCGATCATGCTCGCCAACAACGAGATCGGCTGCGTCAACCCGATCGAGGAGCTGGGCGCGATCGTCAAAGAGCGGGGAGCTATCTTCCACGTGGACGCGGTTCAGGGCGTGGGGAAGATTCCCTTCGACGTCAACGCCGCGCGCGTCGACCTGGCGTCGCTGTCGGCGCACAAGATGTACGGACCGAAGGGCGTCGGCGCGCTGTATGTCCGGCGCAAGCCGCGCGTCCGGATCACGGCGCAGATTGACGGAGGCGGGCACGAGCGCGGGATGCGCTCGGGGACGCTGAACGTCCCGTCGATCGTCGGCTTCGGCAAGGCGGCGGAGCTCTGCGGCGCCGAGATGGTCAGCGAAGGCAAGCGCCTCTTCGCGCTGCGCGAGCGCCTGCGCGAGGGGATTCAGTCGCAGGTGACCGACACCTTCGTGAACGGGTCGATGGAGCACCGGCTGCCGGGCAACCTCAACATCAGCTTCGCGTACGTCGAGGGCGAGGCGATGCTGATGGGGCTGAAGGACGTGGCGGTGTCGTCGGGATCGGCCTGCACCTCGGCCTCGCTGGAGCCGTCGTACGTGCTCCGCGCGGTGGGCGTGGCCGAAGAGATGGCGCACACCTCGATTCGCTTCGGCCTCGGCCGCTTCAACACCGAGGAAGAGGTCGACTACGTGACCAAGTTGGTTGTGGGCAAGGTCAACAAGCTGCGTGAGCTGTCGCCCCTTTATGAAATGGCGCAGCAGGGAATCGATCTCAAAAGCATTCAATGGGCGGCGCACTAGGCGCCGCTTCGGGCGGCGCACTAGGCGCCGCTTCGGGCGGGCACTAGGCCCGCTCTTCGAACGAAGGAAAAGACCATGGCGTACAGCGAAAAAGTCATCGAGCACTACGAGAACCCGCGCAATGTCGGGAGCTTCGACAAGGACGATCCCACCGTCGGGACTGGCCTGGTCGGCGCGCCTGCCTGCGGCGACGTGATGAAGTTGCAGCTGAAGATCAGCGAGGCGGGGATCATCGAGGACGCGAAGTTCAAGACGTTCGGCTGTGGCTCGGCGATCGCGTCGTCGTCACTGGCCACCGAGTGGGTGAAGGGGATGACCATCGATCAGGCGATGGACATCAAGAACACCCAGATCGTCGAAGAGCTGAACCTGCCGCCGGTGAAGATCCACTGCTCGGTCCTGGCCGAGGACGCCATCAAGGGTGCCATCGCCGACTACAAGGCCAAGCGCGCGGCCAAGCTCGAGGCCCCCGTTGAGACCCAGATGGGGGCCAAGGCAGTGGCGTCCCCCAAGGCGGCTGTCTAGGAGGCCGACGTCGTGGCTATCGGAGTCAGTGACAGAGCGATCGCCGAGATCAAGAAGGCGGCCGGCCAGCGCGCGACGCTCCCCAAGGGGCTGCGCGTCGGCATCCGCGGCGGCGGCTGCACGGGGTTTTCCTATCTGTTCGAGTGGTCGGACAGCGAGCCGCGGCCGGAGGACAAGGTCCTCTCCTTCGAGGAAGGTCAGGTCCGCGTGTTCGTCGACCCCAAGAGCTTTCTCTACCTCGATGGCTCGACCCTCGGCTATTCGACTTCGATGGTCGGGCGTGGATTCAAGTTCGAGAACCCCAACGTCAAGGGGTCGTGCGGCTGCGGCGAGAGCGTCCAGTTTTAGCGCGCCCGCTCGCGCGAATGTCGTAAAGAGGGCTTCGTGATCTGTTGGTCGTGTCAGAAGGAGGGCGGCAAGGGGCCGTTCTGCACGCCGTGTAAGGCGATCTTGCCGCCGGACACGGGGCCGCTGGGCGGAATCGATCGGTTCGCCGTGCTCGGGCTGCCGCGGAAGTTCGAGGTCGACCTCGGCGCGGCAGAGGCGGCGTACAAGGATCTGTCGCGACAGCTGCACCCCGATCGCTTCGCCAAGGCAGATCCACGCGCGCGGAAGGCGGCGCTGGCGCGCACGGTGGAGATCAATGACGCCTGGCGCACCGTGAAGGATCCGCTGCGGCGGGCCGAGTACCTGCTCGAGCTGGCGGGATACGCCCTCGCCGGCGGCGAAAAGTCGCCCGAGATGTCGAAGACCCGGAAGGTCGCGGCGCCGCCGACGTTTTTGCTCGAGATCATGGAGCTGCGCGACGAGCTGGCAGGGGCGCAGCAGGCCGGAGATGCGGTCAAGGTCGCGTTCCTGTCCGAAGACGTTCGCGGTCGGGCCGCGGCGGCGATGAAGACGATCGGCGCCTCGATCGACGGTGGAACGCCTGAATGCTTCGACGAGGCAGCGCGGGCCCTGATGTCCCTCCGGTACTACCAGCGGTTCCTGGACGAAGTGCAGGCGCACGAGGAGCGCACACAGTCCGGAGGCGACCGTGGCTGAGGCGTTCTTGCAGATCTCCGAGCCGGGGGCGTCGCCCACCAAGCGCGCCTGCCAGACGCGCGCGATCGGGATCGATCTCGGCACCACGAACTCGCTGGTGGCGATCGTGGACGGCGGCCGGCCGGTCTGTCTGCGGGACGACCACGATCAGGCGATCCTCCCCTCGGTGGTCCACTACGCCGCCGACGGCACCATCGTCGTCGGCGCCGACGCGCACGATCGGCTGGCGGCGGAGTTTCCGCGTTCGACGATCGCCTCGGTCAAGCGATTCATGGGCCGCGGGCCCGGCGACGCCGAGGCGACGCGCAAGTTGACGCCCTACCAGTTCGCGCGACCGGCCGGTGACGGCGGCAACGTCGTGCGGTTCGACGTCGGTGCGGGACGTGCGGTCACGCCGATGGAGGTCTCGGCCGAGATCCTGAAGGCGCTCAAGGCGCGGGCCGAGGCCGAGCTCGGCGCACCGCTCGACGGCGCGGTGATCACGGTGCCGGCCTACTTCGACGACGGCCAGCGGCAGGCGACGCGCGACGCGGGGCGCCTGGCGGGGCTGGAGGTGCTGCGCCTCATCAACGAGCCGACCGCGGCGGCCATCGCCTACGGGCTCGACAAGCAGGCCGAGGGGACCTTCGCGGTCTTCGATCTGGGCGGCGGGACGTTCGACATCTCGATCCTGAAGCTGGAGGACGGCGTGTTCGAGGTGAAGGCGACCGGTGGCGACTCGGCGCTCGGCGGCGACGACTTCGACCGCGCGATCGCCGGAGCCCTTCTCGCGAACTGGGAGCTGACGGACGCCGCGGGGGGCGACCCGCGTCTCGTCCGTCGGGTGCTCGACGCGGCCCGGACGATCAAAGAGAAGCTGACCGACGAGACCGAGGCAGCCATCGAGATCGCCTTACCGGAGGGGAACCGCACCGCGCATCTGACGCGAACGCAGCTTGAGCTGCTGGTCGAACCGGTGCTCATGCGGTGCACGGCACCCGTGCGTCGTGCGCTCAAGGATGCGGCGATCGAACCCGCCAAGTTGTCGGGCGTCATTCTGGTGGGCGGCGCGACACGCATGCCGCTCGTGCGTCAGTTCGTGGAGAAGCTCTTCGGGCGGCCGCCGCTGGCGGATATCGATCCCGACGAGGTCGTCGCGCTGGGCGCCGCGGTGCAGGCCGACGTGCTGGCGGGCGGCACGGGGCAGGGGGACATGTTGCTGCTCGACGTCGTGCCGCTGTCGCTCGGGCTCGAGACGATGGGGGGCGTGGTCGAGAAGATCATTCACCGCAACACGACGGTCCCCTGCGGCGCGACGCAGACCTTCACCACGTTCGCCGACAAGCAGACCGGCTTCGAGCTGAAGGTCGTGCAGGGGGAGCGGGAGCTGGCCGACCAGTGCCGCTCGCTCGCGCAGTTCACGCTCAAGGGGATTCCGCCCATGCCGGCCGGGATGGCACGCCTGGAAGTGACATTCATGGTGGATGCCGACGGCATCCTGCGGGTGTCCGCGCGAGAGGAAACGACCGGGCAGGAGGCGAAGATCGAGGTCAAGCCGAGCTACGGTCTCACCGACGAGGAGGTCGAGCGGATGCTGCTCGATTCGTTCGCCCACGCGGAGGAGGACGTCCAGATCCGGCTGCTCACCGAGCAGCAGGTGGAGGCCGATCGCATCGCGGCCGCGGCGCGTACGGCGATGGCCGACAGCCCCGACCTTCTGACCCCCGAAGATCGCACGGCGATCGACGCGGCCTTGAGCGCGCTCGCCACCGCGCGTGCGGGGAAGGACCACCACGCGATCCGCGCGGCGGTCGAGGGGCTCGACCAGGCCTCGAAGGAGTTTGCCGCACGTCGAATGAACGTGGCGTTCGATCGTGGGTTGCGGGGGAGAGACGTGGCCGCAGTCGAAGCAAAGGCCGACGAGACCGTGCCCAAGAAGCGCACCGGCCACGGTGGCCACGCCCATTAGCCGAGATCGAAGGGGATAGCGATATGCCAAAGGTCAGGTTCGAGCCGGACGGAATCGAGATCGAGGTGCCGATCGGCACCAGCATCCTCGAGGCCTCCAACAAGGCGCACGCCCAGGTCGGCTCGGCCTGTGGTGGCGTCTGCGCCTGCTCGACCTGCCACGTCTACGTGAAGGAAGGGCTCGGCGCGCTGACGGAGGCGTCGGACCGCGAAGAGGACATCATGGACAAGGCGTTCGACGTGAAGTCCAACTCGCGGCTCGGCTGTCAGTCGAAGATTCAGCGCGACGTGACGGTGGTGGTCGAGATCAGCCGGGAGAGCCGGCAGGCGTTCCTCGACGAGCACCCCGAGATTCGCGCGGCGCTCAAGCAAGCTCAGGACGCGGCCCGCTAGGAGGGCGTCGCCGAAGGCGACGGTGAGCGGCGCGAACCATGCCCGACGACGTGGCGCTCGAAGGCGCCCTGAGCCGATGCTGATCTTCAGGCCAAGAGGGCCAGCAGGTCGGCCTTGGTGAGGCCCGTCGCGGCTGCGCCGTCCCCCAGCGCGGCGTCCATCAGCGCGCGCTTGCTGTCCTGCAATGCGAGGATCCGTTCCTCGACGGTGTCGGCGGCGACCAGGCGGTAGACGAAGACGGGGCGGGTCTGGCCGATCCGGTGCGTGCGGTCGGCGGCCTGCGCTTCGACGGCGGGGTTCCACCAGGGATCGCAGAGGAAGACGTGATCGGCGGCGGTCAGGTTGAGGCCGCTGCCGCCCGCCTTGAGCGACACCAGCATCACTGGCGGGCCGTCGTCGGCCTGAAACCGGGTGACGACCTCGCCGCGATCGCGCGTGCTGCCGTCGAGGCGCACGAACGGCAGCTCGGCCCGGGCCAGCGCGGGCTCGATCAGATCGAGCAGGCTGGTCCACTGCGAGAAGACCAGCGCCTTGTGATTTTCGGCGACCGCCGTCTCCAGCGCCTCCAGCAATGCCTCGACCTTCGACGACGTGGTGGCGGTCTGCCCGGGGACCAGCGCCGGGTGACAGGCGGCCTGGCGAAGCCGTAGCAGGGCCTCGAGCGCCTTCATCACGCCGCCGCCGCCCGCGTCGAAGAGCGCAAGGACGTCCTTCTGGGTCGCGGCGCGGACGGCGTCGTACACGGTACGCTCGCCATCGCCGAGCTCGACCCGCAGCACGGCGTCGGTGCGTGGGGGCAGCTCGGGGGCGACGTCCTGCTTGAGCCGCCGGAGTAAGAAACGGACGCACCCGCTGCCGCAGCGCCGCGGCCGCGCCGGAGACGCCGTCGGCGATCGGCCGCGCGTGGCGATCGGCGAAGTCGGATCGCCCGCCCAGGAGGCCCCGGTTCGCGAAGTGCATCAGGCTCCAGAGCTCCTCGAGGCGGTTCTCGACCGGCGTGCCGGTCAGCGCCAGCCGGAACGACGCTGGCAGCGCGTAGGCAGCGCGGGCGGTCTGGCTGTCGGAATTCTTGATCGCCTGCGCCTCGTCGAGGACCAGCGTTCGCCAGGGCTTCGCGCCCAGGCGCTTCTCGTCGAGGCGCAGTAGCGCGTAGCTGGTCAGCGTCACGTCGGCGGCGGGATCGAGCGCGCGGTTCGCGCCGTGATAGACGCAGACCTTCAGCGACGGACGAAACCGCGCCAGCTCGGCCTGCCAGTTGAAGATCACGCTGGTGGGCGCCACCACCAGGGTGCTTCCCGGTCCGGCGTCGAACGTGCACATCGCCTGCAGCGTCTTCCCGAGGCCCATGTCGTCGGCCAGGATGCCGCCCAGGCCGGCGCTGCGCAGGAACGACAGCCAGCTCACCCCCTGCTGCTGATAGGGACGCAGCGTGGCCGTCAGATCGCCCGGCAGCGGCGCCTCCGGTAGGCGTTCGAACCCGGCGATGAGAGGCGCCAGCCGATCGAGGCCCGGCGGCTGCGGGTGGTCGAGCTCGGTACAGAGCGCCGCCAGCGCCGGCAGCGCATGCCGCGCCAGATGGCCGTCGTCCTGCCGCGCGGCCAGCAGATCGGCCACGCGCTGTCCATGCTTCTGCATCCAGCCGAGCGGCAATGATGCCCAGCCGCCGCCGGTGAGCGGCACGATTCCGAGGCCCTCTTCCCAGGCCCGCACCACGGCGTCGGCGCCGACGCTGGCACCCGACTTCGTCGTGAAGGTCAGGTCGAACCGCACCGCCTCGGTGCCGGCCACGGCGTCACCGTCGGTGGCGAGGCTGAGGCGTGGCTCCAGCATCGCGGCCGGTTTGACGACGCCTGCGGCGCCACCCGAGAGATCGCCTCGCCAGCGTTTGAGCTTTTCGACGAAACGCGGAGCGTCCGCTCCGGCGTAGTTGGTTCGACGGCCGGGAAGCAGATCGAGATCCGTGCGCAGGCGTTCGACCGCGCGCCGTTCGGCGGGTGGATCGCGAAGCGGCACCGGGCCGCGCAGGTGCACCAGCTTTCCGCCGTCGATGCGGGCACAGGGCGGCGCTCCGTAGACCAGCGCCGGCAAGACGCTGAGGCCGCCGCCCGCGGTGGCATCGAGCTGATCGAGCTGGAGCACGATGCGCGGTTCGAGATCGCGCACCACCGGCGGCAGCTGCCGACTGCGGTTGTCGAGCGCGGCCCGGCGCGCGAGATCGGGCAGCACGACGGTGACCAGCTCGCCCAGCTCGGACGGGCCGAACGCGCGGCGCACCGGGAGGTGTTGCAGGCGATCGCCCGTCAGCTCGATCTCGCCGAGGGGGCGCAGCACCAGGTGCCCGTCGTCTTCGCAGAGCGCCACGCCCGACGCCACCACGGCGCGGACACGCGGGTCGGCGGCGATGGTGAGCCGGACCTCGGCAGCGCCGTCGCCACGGCGGGCATCGATCAAGGTCGCCTGCGGCAGAACCTCTTCGGCGGAGATCCCGGCCGGGACACCGTCGACGCTGATGCGTGGCGCGCCGGTCAGGAGCTGCATCAACCCGTGGAGCTTGCCGGGCGAGAGCACGCCCCGACCGCCGCCGCCGGTCGTCAGCAGTGCGTCGACCTGGAGGTCGGCCTCTTCGAGCTGCAGCGCCGCCGCGTCCGCCGGGTTGGCCAGTCGCGCGCGCAATCCGCCGTCGAGCGGCGTCTCTGCGCCGTCGCCCGCGACGAGCACCCGGTCGAGCCGCAATCCCTCTTCAGCGCGGACGAATCGATAGCCGACACGCGCGCCCAACGCGGCGACCGGAACAGCCGGCGTCTCGGCGGACTCGCCTTTCGCCTCTCCGAGCGTGATCGCCACGGCGGCCACGTGCTCGCAAGGGCTGACGCGCGAAGGACAGTCGCACTCCCATTCGTTCTCCGTCGGGTAGAGGACCACCGTCGGTGGCACCACCCTCCCAGGCGCCCGGACGCGGAGCACGATCTCGTCGGCGCTCCGCGACTCCACCACGATGCCGCCGGCGCGGGCCAGCGTCACCCCCTGCGACCAGAGCCCCGACTTGCATCGCTTGCGGATCGACGCCAGCAGCGAATCGAGGGCCGCTGTGCTCACAGGCTCATCATCTTGTCGACGATGGCGGTGAGCGCCGCCAGCCGCGTGCCACCCCGCCCGAGGGCGAACGGCTCGGCCGCCGCGACGCCCAGCCGCGTCGTGCAGTCTTCGACCGAGCCGGTGCGCGCACCCAGATGCCCGCCGGCCACGGGGCGCATGTCGAGGCGCGCCTTCGGCAGCGCGACCCCTTCCGCTTCCAGGAGATCGAGCGGATATCGTCCCCAGCTGCAGGCGAAGTCGTCCTCGCGCGCGAACGCCTCCCAGCGTGTACGGAAGTCGCTCCAGCTCTCGCCCGCCGCCAACCGCTCCTCGCTGATCTGGATGTGGCGCGGGATCGCCGGCGCCAGCGGCCGCCGCGGCCTGATGACGGCCTCGAAGGTTTCGCCGGTCTGGGGGCGCCGCGCGACCCAGTGCACGATCTCCGCGGGATGTCCGCCGGGGCGCCGCGCCGGCCAGGCGTTCGCCTCGCCGTGCACGCAGACGAGGTTCTCCGCGCGCTCCCGCAGCATCGTCGAGATCGTGGGGCGCCGCGCCTTGCGCGTCCGGTGAAGCGCGTGGCGGTGGCGGGCCCCGCGCACCGTCGTCGCGTAGTGAATCTGCGTGTCGATCATCGCCTCGAAGGGGCGCAGCAGCGTGGCGAACCGCTCGGGCGCCTCCTCGAGCGCGCCCAGCGTCAACGCCAGCGCCTCGACCGTCGCCACGCAATGGTCGGCCGGCTCGCGCCGGATCCGGTAGCGGCTGAGCCCGGGCGGCGTGAAGCGGAGCTGCGGCAGCGCCGCCAGCACGGCGTTGCGCTTGAGCAGCTTGCGGGCCTGCCACCAGGTCCCGTCGACGACCACCAGCGTGATCGGCCCTGTGGGTCGCTCCACCGCCAGGTCGAGCGCCTGCGGTCCGGGAAACAGGAGGTAGGCCGGGCGACCCGGATCATCGGCGAGCGCCGCGCGGACCTGCTGATCGTTGTCGAAGTCGATGCCCACGTGCAGCTCGGAGCTCGGCAGACAGAGGTGCGCCAGCCGCGCCGTCCCAATCGGAACGCGCTCCTCGCGCGGGTGTTGCAGCAGGACGACGCGCGTCCGCGTCTCCAGCGTCACCAGATGGGCGCAGTAGCAGACCGACGTGGGGCGCCGGCAACGTTCGCAGACAGCGCGGTGAGCAACAGCCTCGGGGGTCAAGCGCCGGAGGTTAGCAAACCCGGCCAGCAGCGTGCGGGTGGTCAGCGCATCGGCCGCGAAGATTTCCCGCGGCCCGCTCCCGGGCGGCGGCGGGTCGGATCGCGCGGCGGCTTGGCGCTCCCCTCGAGGGCCAGGCGCAGACGCTGGGCCAGGGCCGCCCCCTGGCCCGAGGCCTTGTCGCCGAGCGCCAGGATGGTGCCCGAGAGCGCCGTGCGCAGATCGGGATGGCGGGCGTTCTGGCAGACCTCCTCCAGCCACGACGCCCCGCGCTCGCCGAAGGCGATCACCGCCGCGGCCACCGTCCGCGGCAGAGCCAGCAGCAGCCGTCGGCGTGCGTCCGAGCGCTCCGCCGCGCGCGAAGCGCCCACGACGGCCTCAATCGCGCGCGCCAGGTAGTCGAGGAGGGGCTCGGGATGCGAGAGCGCGGCCAGCGCCTGCCGGCTGGCGAACACCTCGACCACCACGCCGGCTGAACCGAAGGAGATCTCGCGATCGTCGAGCTCGAGCCAGTCGCCTGCCCGGGCGACCAGCGCGTCGGCGCCGCCCGGTCGCGTCGCGAACGACGTCAGCGCGTCGAGCGTCCCGATCCGGACGGGGGAACGTTCATCGCCGGCCAGCAGCGCCAGGGCGTCCCAAGCGGTGCCGACCTCCCGCTTCGCGCGCAGCCGGCCGACCCACCCGTGCGCCGCGGCCACCGGAAGAAACACCTGGGGCTGGTCGGGCGCAGAGTCGTTCGCGCCCAGGCGGTCGAGCAGGCCTGCCACAGTTCCCGGCAGCGATGAGACCTCGGCGCCGAACGCGGCCGCCAGCCGCAAATTCGGCCGCGTGCCGTGGCCGCCGAAGCGGCTCAAGAGGTCTTCGAGCTGCGCCGTCTTGCCGGCGAGCGCCGCGGTCAATGCCGCCTGCAGCGCCTCGTTTCGAAGACCTTCTTGAACTGGACCGGGTGCCATCGGCCGGGAGCCTACCGCAGCTGAGGGCTGCTTCGCCGCGGGTTCTGTTCTTGCCGACGGTGAGCTACGCTTTGGAGCCGTGCGTTTGGATGTGTTGCTCGCGCGCAATGCCGGATGGTCGCGCACCGCCGCGCGCGCCGTCATCGCCGAGGGGCGCGTCCAGATCGCGGGCACCGTGGTGGAGGATCCACGGCGCGAGATCGCGGCGGACGCGCTGCCGCTCGCCGTGACGCTCGACGACGAGGAGCTGCCGCTCCACGATCGCGTGACGTTGGCGCTCAACAAGCCGCTGGGCTGCGTGACGGCGCTCCGCGATCCCCGCCATCCGACGGCCTACGAGCTGCTGCGAGACGCGCCGCTCTTCGACGAGCTTCGGCCGGTCGGCCGGCTCGACCTCGACACCTCGGGGCTCCTCATCTGGAGCACCGACGGGACGGAGATCCAGCGGCTCACGCATCCGAAGCGCGCGGTGCCGCGCACCTACCAGGCGGCGCTGGCAGCGCCGTTCGCGCCGCTGCCGGCCAAGCTGGTTCTGGACGACGGGCACGAGCCGAAGATCAGCGCGCTCGAGACGCTGCCCCGCGACGCCGCGCACCCCAGTCTGGAAGTTCCCGCCGAAACGGGCGCGCTGGCCACGATCACCATCGTCGGCGGCGCCTACCATGAGGTCCGCAGGATCTTCGCCGCGCTCGGCAGTCATGTCCTCGGCCTTTGCCGCGTCAGCTTCGGCGAGGTTGCGCTGCCGCGCGATCTGGCGCCCGGTGAATACCGGCTTGTCCCCGGCGGGGCGCAGCCGCCATGAGCGAGCTTCATGTCGTGCTGGTCGAGCCGGAGATCCACTGGAACACGGGGAACGCCGGGCGGACCTGCCTGGCCGTCGGCGCGCAGCTTCATCTCGTCCGGCCACTCGGCTTCTCGCTCGACGAAAAAGAGGTTCGCCGCGCCGGGCTCGACTACTGGGCGCGGGTCAACCCGACGGTCTGGCCAAGCTGGGTCGCCTTCGAGCGCGCGTTGCCGTCGCTGGGAATGCCGCTTTTTTTCACCGCGCGCAGCCCGCGATCGATTCCAGGAGGTCGCCTATCCGCGGCCCGCCGTGCTGATCTTCGGCCGCGAAAGCGTCGGCCTTCCCGCCGACCTGCTCGAACGACACCCGCCGAGACCGTCGCGATCCCCATGCAGGACCCCGAGATCCGCTCGCTCAACCTGTCGACCTCGGTCGCGCTGGCCGCCTACGAAGCGCGGCGCCAGTGGCGTTAGTGCGCTCGAGCTGATCGCTGGGCGGAGCGAGGCTCTGCCTCGCGGAGCCCGTCGCGGGAGGGTTTGGGAACCCTCCCAGGGTTCCCATCTAAGCGGCCACGTCGAGCGACTGGTCGAAGTTCGGGCGGCGGACGTCGGTGGCGAGGCCGGCCTTCTCGAGCATCAGGATCGTGTACCAGCCGATGTCGAGCTGAGCGGGCGTCCAGCCGAGGCGCGCGGAGCCGGGGCGGTCGTGGTGGTTCTGGTGCCAGTTCTCCCCCTGGAAGAAGTGCATCAGCGACAGCCAGCGGACGTTCTGCGCGGTCGGGTCCTCGGGGCCGGCGTCCTTCTTGAGATGACAGACGCTGTTCACGAAGCACTGCGCGTGCAGCGCGAAGACCAGCCGGATCGCGCCCACCCAGAAGAACGCCGCCCAGCCGAAGGGCAGCCCGATCAGGAAGCCGAGCGCGCACATCGGGATCTGCACCGTCGTCCAAAACCGATAGGCCGGCGTGTCGATGTCCTTGCAGTAGCGCTTGATCGGCGCCGCGCCCGCCTGCCAGAGCCAGCGCAGGTGCGACCACCAGAAACCGCCGACGCGCGGGCTGGAGACGTCCTCGGGCGTGTCGGACTTGGCGTGGTGCAGGCGGTGGTTGGCGGCCCACGACAGCGGCGACCCCGAGCCGTTCAACATGGTGAAGAACGTCATGACGTTCCGCACCACCGGGTGCAGCTTGACCGACTTGTGCGTGATGCCGCGGTGAAAGCAGACGGTGGTGCCGAGGCCGCCCAGGAAGTGCAGCACCGCGGCCGCCAGCAGCACGCGCCAGCCGGGGAGCGGGAACAGGCAGAGCCCGACGACGGCGGTGACGTGAATCAGCACCATCCAGAAGAAGGTCGGCCCGTCGCCCGGCGCCGGCTTCCACCAGGGCTGCGTCCAGGGCTTCTGTTTGACGATGTCGATCGCGTCGGGGAGCGGGAGCGGTGCGACGGTCACTCGGCGCCTCCTTCGAGAGGCGCCACCCTCAGCCCCGCATCGCGGAGCAAGCTGAGGTCGGCGCTCACGTCTGGGTTTCCCGTGGTGAGCAGCTTCTCTCCGTAGAAGATGGAGTTCGCGCCGGCCAGGAAACAGAGCACCTGCGCCTCGCGCGTCAACGCCAGCCGGCCGGCCGAGAGCCGCACCCGCGCCTTGGGCATGAGGATGCGGGCGGTGGCGATCATCCGGACCAGCTCCAGCGGGTCGACCGGGTCGCGCTCGCCGAGCGGCGTGCCGGACATCGGCGCCAGCGCGTTGACCGGCACGCTCTCCGGCTGTGGGTCGAGGTTCGCCAGCGTCGTCAGCATCGAGCAGCGATCGTCGAGCGACTCACCCATTCCGATGATGCCGCCGCAGCAAACCGTGATTCCAGCCTTGCGAACAGTCTCCAGCGTCTTCAATCGATCATCGTACGTACGCGTGCTGATGATGGACTTGTAGAAGGACCGCGAAGTGTCGAGGTTGTGGTTGTAGGCGGTCAGCCCGGCCGCGGCCAGCCGCTGGGCTTGCGGCTCGCTCAGCATCCCGAGCGTGGCGCAGGCCTCCATGCCGAGCGCGCGCACGCCGCGCACCATCTCCAGCACCTCGTCGAACGCCGGGCCGTCCTTCACCTCGCGCCAGGCGGCGCCCATGCAGAAGCGGGTGGCGCCGGCGGCCTTGGCCTTCCCGGCCGCCTCCAGCACCTCGGGCGTCTTCATCATCCGCTGCTTCTCGAGACCGGTGTCGTAGCGCGACGACTGCGAGCAGTAGGCACAATCCTCGGGGCAGCCGCCGGTCTTCACCGACAGGAGCGAGCAGAGCTGCACGTCCGCGGCGGGATGATGCTCGCGATGCACGAGCTGCGCGCGAAAGACGAGATCGGGAATCGGCAGGTCGTGAATCGACCGAACCTCGGCCAGCGTGTAGGCGTGCGGCGGGGTCAAGCGTGCGTCTTTTATCATGATTTCCCCGGGATGCCCGGGCTAATTCACCCGACGCAAAACGATGAGAACTCGCACAGTTAGCCAGCGTGCGGGGTCCCTCTCCTTGGCCAGCGCGGTCGCGGCGGCGCCCTTGGCGGCGGCGTCGGGCTTGGTCGGCGCGCCCGGATACCAGAGGCCGTCGGGATTCTGGCGTCCGCGCACGTAGGCCTCGGCGGTGCGCACGCCGGAGTTTTCCTTTCCGAGCCCGACCGCGGTGACGCCGTCGAGCGCGTCGAGCACGTCGGTCCAGAAGCGGGGCTCGCCGATCTGCTCCCAGAAGGCGGGCGCCTTGCGGTCGGGGTAGCGATCCGGTTGCAAGAACCTGGTGGCGAGAAGCTCGGCGGCGCGGCGCGCCTCGCGCGAGGTGCGGCGGGTCGGCGAGGAGGCGAACGCCCGCAGCGCCATCCCGGTGACGAGGTGACTCGACGGGCGGGCGGCCGAGTCGGTGCGCACGCCGCGCCAGGCCCAGCCGCCGTCGGCCTGCCGGTTGTTCAGCAGGTAGCGGAACCCGCGCTCGACGCGCGGATCGTCGTCGAAGCCGGCGCGGCAGAGCACCGAGAGTGCCCAGCCATGGAAGTGGATCGCGACGGCCTTCGGTCGCGCTTCTGGCGTCTCACCGAGCGCCAGATCGCCGATCCCCCCCTCGGAGTCCTGCGATCCGAGCAGCAGATCGGCGGCCCGGGCGACCGGCTCCTCCGACCTCCGCAGGCCGTAGTCGGCCATTCGCTCGAGCGCGCGCAGGGTCGCCACCGCGCGGGCGAACTTCGCCGGCCCCAGCGTCTTCTCCGGCGGCTTGGCCGGAAACGCGCCCTGTTTGTCCTGCTTGCGCAGGAAGGCTTTGACCTCGGCGTAGGTGAGGATCTCCGCTGCGGCGGGCGCCTCGTCGTCGTCGATCAGATCGCGGCGCACCCGCGAGACCAGCGCGTCGCTCCCCTCGCGGAGCAGGATCGGCACCGGATCACGACCGAGGCGCGCGCGCCAGCCCGACGGAAACCTGGGCGGTGCTCCCGGCGGCGGCGCGGGCGTGAGGCGGTTCATCTGGTGGAAGGGTATCGCAAAAAACAGAGCTGCGAACCGCGAGAGCGAAGTTTTTTCAAGAGATTTCGGCCCTCGGTCGGCAGGGCCCCCAAAGGCTGCGAAGCCCCCGGGAAGACGCCACGTTGCGATGCTCTTGCACGGTCGTCGTTGCGCGCCGGCCGCTTCCAAGTAAAACTCTTACCGCCTTCAACGTCACGAGCGCGGATGAATCCCGAACGCCCCCCGAAGCAACAGGCTTTTTTGGCGCTCCTGAAAGAGGGGTCGACCTCTCTGCATCTCGACGCCCGCAGGGCGGGCGTCGTGGTGCCCGACGCCTTTCGCCAGGAAGCGCACCTGATGTTGCAGTATGGCTACGACCTGGCGATCTCGATCCCCGACCTAGAGGTCGATGAGTACGGTGTCCGTGCCACGCTCTCGTTCTCGCGCACGCCTCACCTCACGGTGATCCCCTGGACGGCGGTCTACGCCATCGCCAGCGTGGACGGCCGCGGGGTCCTCTACCCCGAGGACGTGCCGGGCGACGTTTCGGTCATGGCCGGAGCGGAGCCGGGAGAGGCCGCGCAGGCACCCCAGCCGGTCTCGGCGGAGGTCGCCGCCATGGGAAGCAAGGGAACCAAGGGAAGCAAGATGGGCGGCGAGGGCACCGAGGGGAGCATTCGCCGCCTGCGGTCCATTCCCGCGCATCCGGAAGCCGAGCTGGCGCAAGCCGAGCTGGCGGAGCCGATGGGCGTGCGCCGGCGTCGACGGCCGCAGCTCCGCCTGGTGAAGTAATCCGGGACCCTGGAAGGGTCCCGCGCCGCCCGGCGACCTCACGCGATCGTGCCGCCGCTCGCGGCTACTCTCGGACGACCGCGTCGCCCAGGAACTTGGCCAGCTCGTCGTGGTGGGCGCGGGCGTCCTCGTAGCCCATGCGCGCGACCTCGGCGGCGTAAAGGCCATCAAACAGGATGTACGACAGCAGGTCGGCCTCGTCGGCGCCGCGCGCGGTCGCCAGGCGCCGCAAGAGCTGGATTCCAGCGCCACCGCCGCTCCCCTTGAAGCGCCCGGAGCGCGCGACCTGGCCGGCGATCTCCCCGAGATCGCCCGACGGCCGGATCATGTACTCACCGACGATCCGGTAGGGCGCGCCGCGCATGTTGGTGACGACCTCGTCGAAGCGGGCCTGATGCTCGGGACTGCCGACCGCGCGCACGGCCTCAATGACGGCGTTGAAGCGGCGCAGGCGATCGAGGTCGTAGTCGATGTGGTCGAGCAGGAAGGCATCCAGGATCTTGCCGACCAGGAAGGCCGCGCCCGGGAAGGGCATCGACTCTTCGGGGGCGACGGCGGCGGTCGGCTGCTGGCGCAGGCCGATCACCAGGACCTTGTCGGCGCCGAGGCGCAGCGCCGGGGACAGCGGCGTGTTCTGGCGAAGGCCGCCGTCGCAGAAGAAGCGCTCGCCCACGCAGATGGCGGGAAACAGAATCGGCAGCGCCGCGGAGGCCAGCGCGTGCTCGGCGCCGATGATGACCGACTGGGCGCGCACGAACGGGTCCTTGCTCCAGTTCGAGGCGGGCTTATCGCGGGCGCTCTGCAAGAACACGACGGTCTTGCCTGAGCCGATGTCGGTGGCGGTCACCGACAGTGACTCCAGCTTACCCTCGCGGATGTTCGCGCCGATGCGGCTCCAGGGGATGAGGCGGCGCACCACCCGTTCGAGCTGCTGCGTCTGCACGATCCCGCCCAGATGGCGCTGCCCCTCGACCTCCTCGATGTGGCCGCTGCCGAGCAGCGTGGCCGGGGCGCGCATGAACTCTTTCACGCCGAAGCTGACCATCTCCTCGAGCACGAAGCTCTCCCAGCGGTCGACCAGGATGCGCCCCTGCTTGTCGGCGATGTCGGCGGTGGCTGCGAAGAAGCAGGCGTGAATGGCCCCCACCGAGGTGCCGCAGATGATGTCGAACTGGACCTGGCCGCCGAGGTCGCCCGCCAGATCCTCGCGGATATAGCGCATCACGCCCGCCTCATAGGCGCCGCGGGCCCCACCACCAGACAGCACGAGAGCTACCCGGGGACGGTCGCCGCGTTGTCGCGGTCGCGTCGGTGCGCTCATCCGATCATGTCAGATTAAGCGAGTCACGGTTCGACGCAAGTGTTCGCTGCACCTATGTTTGCGCAGATTCTGCCGTCGCGATATTGACAATCCAGCGTGAGCGACCCGGCGAGCGCGCAAGACAAGAGCGGCAAGACCGGCAGGCAGACCGGCGGGAAGCGGCTCGGCTCCTACCTGTCCACACTGCGCGCACCTCGGACCTGGACGATCGTTGGCTGCGTCGCCATCGCCTTCGCTCTCGCAGCGCCGATGATCATGTATTGCCCGGGCGGCGGCGCGTGTCGTGTCAGCCTCGATCGCCTCGGGACCACCGACGACTGGCGGCACTTTTCGATGTTGTGGGAAGCCGCGCGGGTGGCGCTCAGCGACTTCCACCAATTTCCATCCTGGAACCCGTACCACTGCGGCGGCCTCGTTCTCTACCAGCACCCGGAGTCGCCCTTTCCGGGCCCGCTGTTCCTGTTGACGTACTTCTGGCTGCCGACGGCGGTGGCGATGAAGGTCTGGATCTTCGCGCATCTCATCTGCGGCACGCTGGGGGCGCGGGCGCTCGTCGCCGACCGCGGCGGGAACGCGGCCGAGCAGCTGCTCGGCGCGGCGGTGATGGCGGCCTGTGGTTTTTTCGCCGAGCACATCGGCGGCGGTCATCTTTCGTTCACGCCGTTTCTCTACCTGCCGCTGATCCTGTGGGCGTTTCGGCGCGCGCTCCATGACGTTCGTTATTCGGTGCTGGTGGCCGGCCTCTTTGCGGTGACGGTGCTGGAGGGGGGAACCTACCCCGCGCCGCTCATGGCGGTCGCGCTGGCGGTCGAGTGTCTGGCGCGGCTCGGGTCGGCGGACGATCGGCGGGGGATGGCGCGCGCGCTGCCGGTGATCGCCGTCCTGTCCGTGCTGCTGGCGGCGGTGCGCCTCTTGCCGGCGCTGCACTACCTCCGGGAGCACCCGCGGCTCGAGCCGCTCGACGACGGTCTCGGGATCGGCGAGGTCTTCTCCTTCTGGACGACCCGTACGCACGGACGGCGGATGCTCGGACACGGCTACGTCTGGCCCGAGTACGACGACTACGTGGGGCTGGTTCCGGTCGCGCTCATGCTGGCGGGCGTGCTGGTCGCCCTCTTTGCGCGCGACGGCGCCCGGCGCGAGCGACGGATCGATCTGGCCGTCTTCGCCGCGCTGGTCTGGTGCGCGCTCGGCAGGATTCACGGGCCGGCGCTGGCGGTGCTGCTTCATGCGCTGCCGGTCTTTCGTTCGCTGCGCGTCCCCTCGCGGTTCCTCGGTCCGGCGATGGTCGGCTTCGGGTTGCTCGCGGCGGGCGCGCTCGGGGCGGGCCGCCGGGCCCTGGAGAGGCGCGGCGCGCGCCTCTTACGCGCGGTGCTGGCGCTCGAGCTGGTGCTGGTCGTCGGCGTGGCGGTCGACATCTGCCTCACCAACCAACGGGTCATCCAGCAGGGGCTCGATCCGCGGATGCCGCGAACGCAAGCCAGCGCCGACTTCTTTCAAAATACCGGCGCCGACTACAGCCGCCTGCCCACCTTTCCGGTCGACGGCTTCGGGACGCGGGCCTGTTACGTGGCGCTCGAGTGGAAGCCGGCGCCCGGGATCACCGACGGCCGTGGGGCGCAGGCGCGCCTCGAGCCTCCGGCCGCCGGCACCGTCACCGAGACGAGCTGGTCACCGAACCGGCTCGAGCTCGACCTCCGGCTCGATGCGCCCGCCACCTTGATCATCAACCAGAACTACGAGACCGGATGGCGCGCGCAAGGGGGCAACGACGGCGAGGCGACGGTCGGGGCGTATGTCGTTCCCCAGCGTCGGTTCTGGGATATCCGCGCACGTCCCGCCGACTTGCCGGTGAAGGGGGCGATCGGCCTCTTGGCCGTTTCGCTGCCCGTCGGTGCGCACCACCTGGTGCTGGTTCACCGCCCACCTTGGCTGTGGCCGGGCGGTTTCCTGTCACTCATCGGCGCCGTGCTGAGCGCGGTGATCCTTCGCCGCGCGCGTCGCTGACCGTCTGCGGAGCTGATATCCTGTAGCCATGAGCGCCCCCTCGATCACCCTCTCGCCCGGCGGCGGGTTTCTCCTCGAGCCGACCGGATCCGTCACCATCTTCACGCCGGAGATGCTCTCCGAAGAGCAACGCATGATGAAGGAGACGGCCGACGACTTCATCATGAAGGAGGTCATGCCGCGGGTGGCGGACATCGAGTCCAAGAAACCGGGCGTGATGCGCGGCCTGATGCAAAAGGCCGGCAGCGTGGGCCTCCTCGGCCACGACATCCCCGAGGCCTACGGTGGTCTCGGCGGTGACAAGACCAGCTCCAGCCTCATCACCGAGGCGGCGAGCCGTCAGGGATCCTACGCGGTCAGCTTCGGCGCCCACGTCGGCATCGGGACGATGCCGCTGGTCCACTTCGGCACTGTCGAGCAGCGGGCGAAGTATCTTCCCAAGCTGGCCTCGGGCGAGATGATCGCCGCCTACGCGCTGACCGAGCCGGGCTCGGGCTCGGACGCGCTGGCGGCCAAGACCAGGGCGGTCAAATCGGCCGATGGAAAGAGCTGGAAGCTGACCGGCTCGAAGCTCTACATCACCAACGCCGGGTTCGCCGACCTCTTCACGGTGTTCGCCAAGGTCGACGGCGAGCAGTTCACCGCCTTTCTCGTCGAGCGCGGCGCGCCCGGGCTCACCATCGGGCCCGAGGAGCACAAGCTCGGCATCCGCGGCAGCTCGACCTGTCCGCTGTTTCTCGAGGACTGCACCATCCCGATCGAGAACGTGCTCGGCACGATCGGCCAGGGGCACAAGATCGCCTTCAACGTCCTCAACATCGGACGCTGGAAGCTGGGGATCGGCGCCGTGGGCGGCGCCAAGTACTGTCTCGAGCTGGGGGTGAAGTTCGCGCGCGAGCGCAAGCAGTTCGGCAAACCGATCGCCGAGTTCGATCTCATCCGCAAGAAGATCGGAGAGATCGCCATGCAGACCTTCGTCGCCGAATCCATGGCCTTCCGGACGGCGGGCCTGCTCGACGCGCGGGCGCACCTCATCGACCCGGCAGATCCGCAGGCGCAGAAGAAATCAATCGACGCGATCGAAGAGCACGCCATCGAGGCGTCGATCATCAAGGTGTTCGGCTCCGAGATCCTGCACGCCACGGCCGACGAGACGCTGCAGATCTTCGGGGGGGCCGGCTACATCGAGGACTACCCGATCGAACGCGTCAGCCGCGACGCCCGCATCAACCGGATCTTCGAGGGGACCAACGAGATCAACCGGCTGCTCGTCCCCGGGACGATGCTCAAGCGCGCGCTCAGCGGCCGGCTGGCGCTCATGAAGCTGGTGGGCGAGGTGCAGCAGGAGCTGGCCGATCCGATCAAGATCGATCGCCGTCCGCTGGAGGGGCCGCTCGGGCGCGAGCGCAAGAAGTGCGACTACGCCAAGCGCGCCATTGCCTACTCCGCCTCGCTGGGGGTGCAGAAGTACATGCAGGCGATCTCCGAGAAGCAGGAGCTGCTGGGCGCGCTGGCCGACGCGCTGATCCTCACCTTCGGGATGGACTCGGCGATCTCCCGCACGCTGCAGCTCATCGCTGAAAAGGGCGAAGCGGCCAGCCAGATTCCGCTCTGCATGACCCAGCTCTTCGTGGCCCGGGCGCACGAGCAGGTGTTCGACATGCTGCGCGAGATGCTGATGTGGATGTCGCAGGACGAGGAGTGGGGCCGCGAGATCCGCGACATCAACACCTACTACAACCTCGATCGGGTCAACACGTTCTCGCTGCGCCGCAAGATCGCCAAGCACGTCATCGAAGCCGGCGGCTACGCCCTGTAGCCGAAGCGCGCTCCGCTCGGTTCACTTGGAGGCGGCGGGAGCCGGGGGACTCCTCGGCCTGCGCACCTAAAAGGTTGGAATCGTCGGGCGGAACGACAGAGCCGCCCGACTCAGCTCCGGCCGAGGAGTCCCCCGGCTCCCGCCGCGCTCGCGTTTCGCCTCGGCTCCGCTCCGTGGGACCGTTCGTGCAGAGTGGAGCACTGCCGGAGGACGGCGCTTGTCGCGCGTCGAGTCGGGTACACGTTGTGGCCATGAGGATCGCAGTGGCAGGGGCGACCGGCAGAGTCGGCCGCCATGTGGTGGATCTGCTCGAGCTCGCCGGCCACGACGCGGTCGCGATGTCGCGTTCGAGCGGCGTGGATGTGGTCACTGGCGACGGGCTCGACGAGGCCCTCGCTGGCGTGGAGGCGATCGTCGACGCGGCCAGCGGACCTTCGCCGGAGCAGCAAGCGGCCACGACGTTCTTCACCACCGCGGCCGGCAACCTGCAGAAGGCCGGGGCGCGCGCCGGCGTGCAGCGCATCGTCGTCGTGTCGATCATCGGCATCGACCGCTTCACGGCTGGCTACATGGCCGCCAAGGTCGCGCACGAGCGGGCCATGCAGGCGGGTCCCGTTCCGGTGCGGCTGCTGCGCGCGGCGCAGTTTCACGAGCTCATCTCGCAGTTCGTGGACTGGGGCCGTCAACAGCAGACGAACGTGAGTTACGTACCGAAGATGCGCACGCAGCTGGTCGCCGCCAGAACAGTGGCCCAGGCACTGGCCGAGCTGGCGACCGATGTGGCCGCCGCACCGGCGGGCACCGCGCCGATTCTCGAGATCGCCGGTCCACGGGTGGAGAACCTGGCCGACGCAGCGACGCGACTCGCGACCCGGCGCGGCGATTCGGTGAGGATCGAAGGCGTCATTGACCCGACGGACCCGGACCGCGACCTGTACGCGGCGGGTGTTCAGCTGCCTGGCCCGCGCGCCATCCTCGCCGGCCCGACCTTCGACGAATGGCTCGACTCCTCTTTGGCGGTCGCTCGGGCCAGCGATGACGCCGGCCTCGGGGCGACCTGAGCGTCCTTCCCGAGGAGCGCGGCTACGGGATCCGCTTCCAGCTCGGCCGGAACGCGGCGGAGTAGGTCGGGGGGCCGTCGGAGATGACGTAGTCGACGCGGCGGTTGCGTGGCTCGTCGACGTTGTCGGCGGTCTTCACCTCGGGTGACGTCTCGCCGAAGCCCTCGAACGAGATCGGCAGCTTCACGCCGCGCTTGCGGAACCAGCTGGCGATCGCGCGCGCGCGATCCTGCGACAGCTTGAGGTTGTGGGCCGCGCTCCCGACGGTGTCGGTGTGGCCGGCGATGTAGAGCGTGATGCCGGGGTGCATGCGGCCGTGGGCCTGGTCCTTGGCCAGCACCTCGCCGAGCTTGGTATAGGCCGCCTCCAGCTTGGGGGTCTCGGGCTCGTCGATCTCCGCCGAGCCGGTCTTGAAGTTGACGTCCTCGTGCGGGATCGGCACGAACCAGGGGGCGATCTCCACGCCGACCCAGGACCCCTGCGCGTCGTAGGCGTGGACCTCGATCCGCGCCACGGCCGCGTCGCTGGTCGGCGTCCAGGTGACGATCAGCGGCGCGCCGGCCGGGCGCCCCGTGAAGTCCTGCTCCTCGTCGGCGAGCACCGCCTCGGATTCGGCGTAGACCTCGATCTTCACCTTGCCGGCGGGGTGCGACATCTTCACCTCCAGCCGGTGCTGCTTGAGGTCGACCTTGCTCTTGTCGACTTGCACCTTCAGCGCCGCGGGCGCGGCGCTCGCCGGCGGCCCGAGCATCAGGACGGCGACGACCCCGGTCACCGCGGCAAGTCCGGACCGAATCACGGCCGCATGCTACCACTTTGCGCGTCGGATACGGCAGAGGTGGGCCTCGCAGCCGCTGACGTCAAATCTGCTTACCTCAAATCTGCTTACGTCAAATCTGCTTACGTCGGCCGCGAGGTGCGCGTCGGGGCGTGCTAGCGTTTGCGGCGTGAGGTCCCCTTCGACGCCCGCGTTCTTGCTCGCCGTGCTCGGTTGGTCCGCCGGGTGCGCGAGCGGGCCGCGACCGCTGGTCGATTCCGGTTACGCCGCCCGCGCCTACACGCCGGGACGCATCGCCGTGCTCCCGCCGGACGTGTTCGTCGTGCTCGATCAGGTCGGCGACAACGATCCGGTGAAGTCGGCGGCGATCGGCCAGGCCGTCTCGGCCGAGACGGTGCGCGCCATCGACCGCTCACTGCGGAGCCGCGGGTACGACGTCAATCTGTTGCCCCGCTGGGACGGCGTTTACGGTCCCGACGGAGCGCCTGTTCCGGGGGGCGAATCCCTCGAGGGGCTCGCGCGCAGCATCATCTATTTTGCGAGCAGCACGGACGGCGCCCGGGAAGGCGCGATCGGCGCTCCCCCGCGGGTGGCGCCCGAGCTGGCCGCCCAGGTCGGCGCCGCGACCCAGGCCGACGCCGTCCTCTACATCAACGTCAAGGGCGTGGTCACGACACCCGCCCGCCAGACCACGACGATCCTGACGGGCGTCTTCATCGTGGTGATCGTCGCGGCCATCATCCTCGTTCTGGCGTCGCAGAAGGGCGGCGGAGGCGGACACGGCATCGGCCATGGTGGAGCTCCCTCGCACGTCAACGGCGGCAACGGCGGCTGGCGCGCGGCGCCCCCGGCCGGAGGATCGTCCCTCAGGCCGGCGAGCTGGCACGGCGGCGGCGCGCCGATGGCGGCCGCTGGGCCACGCGCGGCGCCTCCCCTCAACAGCTGGCGCGGGGGCCGATCGCCGGTGGGGCCGCGCGGCGGTCCGGTCTACGTCGGCGGCGGCGTGAACCTCAATCTCGTCGTGCCGCTCGAGGCGCCGGTCTACACCCACGACGGCAGCATCGCCTACGACGATCCGGTCTTCGCCGGCGACGAGCTCTACGTCTCGATGACCCTCGTCTCGACCTACGATGGACGCGTGCTCTGGCACGCCCGCGACTCCCTGGATCTGGAGGCGAACAGGCCGGACCACGTCGATCGCATGGTGCAGGACTTCATGAACACGCTCCCTCCGGCGTTGCCGGCGGCTGGCGCCACGCCGAACCCGTGAGCGACGACCAGCGCTCTGCCGCCGCGCCGCCGCCCGCGGGCACGGCCGAGCCCACCATCCGGCAGCCGCGCGGCATCTATCTCCTCTTCACCGTCGAGATGTGGGAGCGCTTCTCGTTCTACGGGATGCGCGCCATCCTGGTGCTGTTCATCGCCGACAGCGCGCGCGGCGGAATGGGCTGGTCGCACGCGACGGCCAGCCGCCTCTTCGGCCTCTACGGTTTCTTCGCCTACGCGCTCCCGGTCGTCGGTGGTTACATCGCCGACAGGTTCTGGGGGACCCATCGTTCGATGACGGTGGGGGCGGTCGTCATCGCCGCGGGGCACTTCTCCATGGCGGTGCCGACCACGCCGACGTTCTTCCTGGGATTGGCCCTGGTGGCGATCGGGACCGGCTTCTTCAAGGTCAACGCCTCGACGATGGTCGGCCAGCTCTACCGGGCCGGCGATCCGCGCCGCGACGCCGGCTTCACGATCTTCTACATGGGCGTCAACGTCGGCGCCCTCCTCGGCCAGATCGCCTGCGGCTACCTCGGTGAGAGCCCGCGCTGGGGTTGGCACTACGGCTTCGGCGCCGCCGGCGTCGGGATGCTGTGCGGCCTCGCTTTCTATCTCAAGCTCAAGCCGCGCTACCTGGCCGGCATCGGCGACCCGCCGCCGCGCGCCGCCGCGGCAGCCCGCGTGGTGTCCGAACCGCTGACGCGCGAGGAGCGCGATCGGATGGCGGCGCTCCTGGTGATCATGGTCTTCACCATTCCGTTCTGGCTCGCCTACGAACAGGCCGCCTCCTCGATGAACTTCTTCGCCGAGCAGCGCACCGATCGGATGGTGCATGGGTTCCTGGTTCCGGCTTCCTGGTTCCAGTCGGTGAACCCGGGCGTGCTGATCGTCGCCAGCCCGCTGTTCGCGGCGCTCTGGACCGCGCTCGGCCGGCGCCGGCGCGAGCCGAGCACGCCAACGAAGATGGCGGCGGCGCTGGTCCTGCTCGGCGTCGGCTTCTTGTTCATGGTGGCCGGCGCGCGGCGGGGTGACGGCGGCGCGCTGGTGAGCCCCTGGTGGCTGGTGGCCGCCTACACTTTTCACACCTTCGGTGAGCTCTGTCTGTCGCCGATTGGCCTCTCGCTGGTGACCAAGCTGACGCCGGCCAAGTTCGCGGCCGTGACGATGGGGCTCTGGTTTCTGTCGACGGGCATCGCAGAGCTCCTGGCCGGGCAGATCGCGGCGATCACCGACAAGGTGGCCCGCGGCGAGCTGTTTCATCTGTTTGGCGGGCAGGCGGACTTCTATTTCATCTTCGTGGCGCTGTCGGCGGCGAGCGCGCTGGCGCTGGTCGCGTGCGGACCCTGGCTTCGCCGGCGCATGCACGGTCTCGATTCGTGAAGGTCGTCGCGGCCGCCCTCTGCCTGCTACTGTCTTCCATCGTGAGCGGCGCACCGGCCGATCCCTACCGCTGGTTGGAAGATGGCGACGCGCCGGCGGTCGCGCGCTGGACCGAGGCGCAGAACGCGGCCACCCGGAAGGCGCTCGACCACCTTCCCGGGCGCACGGCGCTGGAGGGACGCCTCGGACGTCTCTACGCCATCGGGTCGCTCGGTGCCCCGGTGTCGCGACCGCACCCCGACGGCCACGCAGGCAAAACAGTCAAGGCAGGCGAAGAGCGTCGCTACTTCTACACCCGCCGCGACGGGGCACAGAACCAGGCGGTCCTTTACGTGCGCGACGGTCTTCACGGGGCCGATCGCCCGCTCGTCGACGTGAATCGGGAGCGCGCCGACGGCACGCGCGCGCTCGACTGGTGGTTCCCGTCCGACGACGGCCGGCGCGTCGCCTACGGCACCTCCGACGACGGCAGCGAGGAGTCGCTGCTCCGCGTGCGCGACGTCGCCAGCGGGCAGGACCTCGGCGATCAGATCCCGCGCACACGCGCCTGCTCGCTCGCCTGGCTCCCGGACGGCAGCGGCTTCTATTACACGCGCTACCCAAAGGCGGGGGAGGTGCCGCCTGGCGAGGAGCCCTACCACCGCGGCGTCTTCTTCCATCGCCTCGGCGACGAGGTCGCGCGCGACCACAAGATCTTCGGCGAAGGCCGCGATCGGACCGACTGGCCCAGCGTCGATCTCTCGCCTGACGGCCGGTGGCTGGTGGTCAGCGTCGCGCAGGGGTGGACCAAGAGCGAGGTGCACCTCTTCGACAGGCACGCCGCAGTGGCCGCGTCGGGCGTTCCCCAGCCGCCGATCGCCGTCGCGGCCGGCGAGGACGCCCGGTTCGACGTCGTCGAGGCGCTCGACGATCGCATCTACCTTCTCACCACCAGCGGCGCTCCCCGCGGGCGGATCTTCGCGGTCGACCCCAGTCGGCCGGAGCGCGCCCACTGGCATGAGGTCATTCCCGAGGGGGACGACGTGCTCGAGCGCGCGGTCTACTTCCAT
Source organism: uncultured Pseudomonadota bacterium (assembly GCA_963819375.1). Classification (GTDB taxonomy): domain Bacteria; phylum Myxococcota_A; class Polyangia; order Fen-1088; family Fen-1088; genus JADGRB01. The sequence continues at coordinate 615,918 of CAWFVU010000009.1, forward strand.
GGCGGACTGGCGATCGGCTTCCTGCACGACGCCGCCGCGCGCCTGTCTGTGTTCGACGTGGAGACCCTCAAGGGGTCCCCCCACCCCCCCGCGAAGGACTCCGCCGGGATGACCCCGGCGCCGTCCACGCGAGACCGTAACGGCGCCGCGCGCCGGGAGGTTCCCCTGCCGGGTCTCGGCGCGCTGACGGCGCTCTCCGGTGCGCGCGACGTCCCCGAGCTCTTCTACGGATTCACCGGCTTCTTCGCGCCGACCTCGATCTTCGACGTCCAGCTGGGGGCCACGCCGAAGAGCGCCGTCTGGCGCGCGCTGGAGGCGCCGGTCGATCCGGCGGCGTTCGAGGTGGAACGGGTGATGGTCAGCTCGCGCGACGGCACCCACGTGCCGCTGTTCCTCGCCCATCGCAAGGGGCTGCCGCGCGACGGCACCCGCCCTGCCCTGCTCACCGGCTACGGTGGCTTCGACGTCAACATGCTGCCCGCCTGGACCCCCTCGGCGATCCCCTTTCTCGAGAGCGGCGGGACCTACGCGCTGGCGATCCTGCGCGGGGGCGGCGAGTACGGCGAGAGCTGGCACCGCGCGGGCATGCTCGCCAACAAGCAGAACGTGTTCGACGACTTCATCGCGGCGGCGACCTGGCTGACCGCAGAGCGGGTGACGTCGGCCGATAAGCTGGCGATCTCCGGCGGCTCCAACGGGGGCCTCCTCGTCGGTGCCGCGCTCACGCAGCGCCCGGAGCTGTTTCGCGCCGTCATCTGCGGCGTGCCGCTGCTCGACATGCTCCGCTACCATCTCTTCCGCATCGCCGCGCTCTGGATCCCCGAGTACGGCTCGCCCGACGATCCGGTGGCGGCCCGCTGGCTCGCTGCCTATTCGCCGTATCAGCACGTCCGCGACGGCGTGAAGTACCCCGCCGTCTTCCTGCACACGGCGGCGTCGGACACGCGGGTCGATCCGATGCACGCGCGCAAGATGGCCGCGCGTCTGCAGGCGGCCACCGCCAGCGGCCTCCCCATTCTCCTGGACGTCGAGAGCAAGGCTGGCCATGGCGCCGGCAAGCCGCTCCGCAAGGTGATCGCCCAGCTCGTCGACGAGTGGAGCTTCCTGTTTTCGCAGCTCGGAATCTCATACGAGGAAAAAACGCCGTGAAAAAGACCCGTGTCATCATCCTGTTCGGCGGCCGCTCGGCTGAGCACGAGATTTCGATCCTGTCGGCGCGCAACGTGCTCGGTGCGCTCGATCGCGAGCGGTTCGAGCCGGTCCTGGTCGGCATCGATCGTTCCGGCCGCTGGCACCTGGAGTCCGAGCGGACGCTGGCCGCGGCGACCGGCGATCCGCGCGCGCTGGCGCTGGATCCCGCGGCGCCGACCGTCAGCATCGAACAGGGCCTGGTCGCCGGCGCCAGCCAAGTCGGCCAAGTCGGCGAGGCGGGCGACCCCGGCGACGACGTCGTGGTGTTCCCCGTCCTGCACGGCACCTTCGGCGAGGACGGCACGGTGCAGGGACTGCTCGAGCTGGGCGACGTCGCCTACGTCGGCGCCGGCGTGCTCGGCTCGGCGGTCGGGATGGACAAGGAGGTTGCCAAGCGCCTCCTGCGTGACGCCGGGATCCCGGTGGTGGACTTCACCGTCGTCACCGCCGCGGCGTTCGCGCGCGATCCGGCGGCGGCGCTGGCGGGCGCCGGCAAGCTCGGGTGGCCACTGTTCGTCAAGCCGGTGAACGCCGGCTCGTCGGTCGGTGTCTCGCGCGTCAACGGGCAGCAGGGGCTGGCGCCAGCGGTGCGCGCGGCGCTGGCGTTCGATCGCAAGGTGCTGATCGAGCGGGCCGTCGACGCGCGCGAGATCGAATGCGCGGTGCTCGGCAACGACGATCCGGTGGCGTCGGTCCCGGGCGAGATCCTGGTCCACCACAAGGACGGCTTCTATTCGTACGACGCCAAATACGTCGATCCGAGCGGCGCCAGCTGGAAGATTCCCGCCGATCTCCCGGCCGCGACGGCGGCCCGCGTGCAGACGTTGGCCGTCGAGACCTTCCAGGCGCTCGAGCTCGCCGGCCTCGCCCGCGTCGATTTCTTTCTTTCGCGCACGCGACGGCGCCCTCTACGTCAACGAGGTCAACACCCTGCCCGGATTCACCGCCATCTCGATGTATCCGAAGATGTGGGAGGCTTCGGGCCTGTCACAAAAAGCGCTCCTCACGCGCCTTATTGAGCTCGCCCTGCAAAGGTGGAGGGCCCGTCGCTCCATTCATACAGGAAGGGATGCGACTCCCCAGCCATGATGAATCATCAAGAATTTTTGTTTTCCGTGTATCCAGCCAGGCTGTGAGTCGTACATAGGGGCGTGGATCAAGAAATTGGTGCAACGAAAAGAAGCGTCGGGCGTCCCTCAAAAGCGCAGCCATTTCGCGCATTTGTGGTCAATCTGCTGCTCAAGCAGCCGAACTTAAGATCGCTGGAGATTGTCCGGCGCGCCCGTGACGCCGGTTACGAAGGTGGCAAGAGCGCCTTCTATTCGTTGATTGCCAGCGTGCGTCCGCGTCGGAGCCGGCCGCTCGGTGAGCACGACAAGGTGCCGGGCGAGATCGCCCGCCACGGCTTCGGTCAGGTCGACCTCAAGTTCCGCGATGGCTCCGAGCGTTCGATGACCTTCTTCGTCTCGCGGCTCGAGTACTCCCGCTTCACGATTGCGTCGATCGTCCCCGATCAAGGTCTCGAGACCTGCGTGCGGACGCTGGTGGCCCACTACCGGTCTTTCGGCGGCATCCCGCTGCTGGCGGCGTTCGATCGGGCGCGCCCCATCGGCATCGGCTCGGACAAGGATGGCCGGGTGCTCGAATGGGATCCGGCGTTTGCCTACGCGGCGCTGCAGATCGGCCTCGGGATCGAGGTGCGCGCGCGGCGCGGCGCCGATCGCGGCCCGGGGACCAACCTCGGCAACTGGTTGAAGCTGGCGTTCTTCAAGGACGCGACCTTCATCGACGAGGCGGACGCCGCGCGGCAGCTGGCGATCTGGCTGCGCGAGCAGAACGACGCCCCACAGGCGGACGCCGGGGGAAAATCTCCGGCGGTGCTGCTGGCCGAGGAGCGGCAGCGGTTGCGGCCGCTCAAGATCGATCCGCAGGAGCTCGCGCTGCGGTTCCCGGTGCTGGTCGGTCCACGTGGCGCCGTCATGCATGACGGGCAGGCCTACGCGATGCCGCTCGAGTCGGCGGGTCTGTCAGGCGCTTTGCACCTCTTCCCCGATCGCATCACCATCATCGTTGGGCGCTACGAATCGACGCACGCCCGCCACCCGGCGGTGCGCCTGCTCGAGTCGGTCGCACCGTCATCGTCGTCGGGCAGCTGGGCGGCGAGCACCGCGATGCCGCTCGCCGCGGGCGCCCGCTAAAGACCACCTCGGACCGACTGGCCTCGGGCGACCCGAGAGGCCTCGGGCGACCGAGAACCATGGCACGCGCGCGGCAAGAACCTCGCGTCTTGATCGGGCGCTACTCGCCGCTTACGAGCTTTTTGCGGGGCGTAGCCTGCAATGACATCCAGGCAGGCTACGCCCCGCAAAAAGCCCACGTGCGGCGAGCAGCGCCCGATCGAAGCGCGACGTTCGCGCCGCACGTAACGGGGTTGCCAGTCGCCTGGGAGGCGGAGGCGATCGCCTCAATCTGAAAGGGGCTGGGGGGCTTAGCTTTGGCCTAGCCAGGCCGAGGCTCAGCGGCGCGCGGCCTAGCCGCGTCCCATGCCGTAGTAGGTGAACCCGGCCGTGCGCAGCTCGGCGGGGTTCCAGACGTTGCGGCCGTCGAAGATCACCGGCTCGCGGAGCAGCGACTTGAGGCGCTCGAACGAGGGGCGTCGGAACTCGTGCCACTCGGTGACCAGCACCAGGGCGTCGGCGCCCTTCGCGCAGTCATAGTGCGCCTCATCGTAGGCGATGCGGTCGCCGAGCTGCTTGCGCACCGCCTCGATCGCCACCGGATCCGACGCCGAGACCTTGGCGCCCGCCCCGAGCAGCTGCTCGATCAAGACCAGCGCCGGTGCCTCGCGGATGTCGTCGGTGCCCGGTTTGAACGCCAGCCCCCAGACGGCGATCTGCTTCCCTTTCAGGTCGCCGCCGAAGTGCGCCAGGACCTTGTCGCCGAGACGGCGCTTCTGCCGCTCGTTGACGGCGACCACGGCGTCGAGGACCTCCAGCTTGTAGCCGACCTCGCGTCCCGTGCTGATCGCGGCGCGCAGGTCCTTGGGGAAGCAGCTGCCGCCGAAGCCCGGACCGGCGAACAGGAACTTGGGGCCGATCCGGTTGTCGGAGCCCATCCCCTTGCGCACGAGCTCGATGTCCGCGCCCAGGATCTCGCACAGGTTGGCGAGGTCGTTCATGAACGAGATGCGCGTCGCCAGCATGGAGTTCGCGGCGTATTTCGTCAGCTCGGCAGACCGGCGATCCATCACCAACATCCGATCGGTGGTGCGGGTGAACGGCGCGTAGAGCGCGCGCAGCGCCTCGATGGCGCGCTTGTCGCTGGTGCCGACGACCACGCGATCCGGCTTCATGAAATCGTTGAGGGCGTCCCCCTCCTTCAAGAACTCGGGGTTCGAGGCGACGGCGAACTCGTGCTTCGTTCGCTTGCTGATGATCGCCTCGATCTTGTCGCCGGTGCCGACCGGGACCGTCGACTTGGTGACCACCACCGCCCACCCGGTGAGCGCGTCGCCGACGTCGGCGGCCGCCTTCAGGATGTACGACAGATCGGCCGAACCGTCCGGACCGGGCGGTGTTCCCACCGCGAGCAGGACCACCTCGGCACCCGCGACGCCGGCCTTCACGTCGGTGGTGAAGGTCAGTCGCCCCTCGGCGACGTTGTGGGTGACAATCTTGTCGAGGCCCGGCTCGTAGATCGGCATGACGCCGTGCTTGAGGCCATCGATCTTCTGCGCGTCGAGGTCGCAGCAGGTGACGTCGTTCCCCATGTCCGCGAACCCCGCCCCTGCGACCAGTCCGACGTACCCGGTTCCGATGACGGAAATCTTCATACCGATCGCATACCATGAACCGACAATGGCGCCGAGCCACCAGTCGCCGACATTCGCCAATGCTTGATGAGATGAAGGCCAGCGTCATGTTCTTGGCCGCGGGGAGGTCGACGCGGCTCGGCGCGCTCGGTCTGACGCTGCCGAAGCCACTGGTTCCGATCTGCGGCCACCCGGCCATCGCCTTCGGGCTGCGGGCGGCCGCCCGGGCAGGGGCGACCCGCGCCGTGATCAACGTCTTTCACCGCGGCGATCTGGTGCGCGCCACGCTGGGAGCGCGGGCATCCGGGCTCGCCATCGACTATGCGGTCGAGGCGGAGCTGCTGGGGACGGGCGGTGGAATCGCCAACGCGCGGGCGCTGCTCGGGCCCGGGCCGGCGCTGGTGATGAACGCCAAGGTGGTCGCGGACCTGGATCTGCCGGCGCTGCTGGCGGAGCACGCCGCGCACGGCGCCACGGCGACCATGTTGCTGCGCGACGACCCCGACCCAGAGCGCTGGGGGGCGATCGGCGTCGACGCGACGGGCCGCGTGGTCAGCATCCTCGACGCGCGCTCGCCGCGTCCGCCCGAAGGCGCGGTGACGTTGCGGATGTTCACCGGCGTCCAGGTGCTCGCCCCCGCGCTGATGGACCGCCTGCACCCGATCTTCTGTGACCTCATTCGCGACGCCTACGTCCCGGCGCTGCGCGACGGCGAGACGATCCGCGCGGCGACGCTCGGCGGCTACTTCGCCGAGCACTCCACGCCGGAGCGCTACCTGGCCGGCAATCTGGCGTTGCTGCGCGAGCCGAGCCTGCTGCGCGATCCGCCGGGGGCGCTGGCCGGCGTCGATCCGGAAGCGCGGGTGGCGGCAGGGGCGCGAATCGTCGGTCCGGTGCGGATCGCGGCGGGCGCGGAGGTCGAAGCGGATGCCGAGGTGGGTCCGGACGCAGTCGTCGACGGGGGCGCGCGGGTGGCGGCCGGCGCGCGGGTGCGGCGCGCGGTTGTCTGGTCGGGCGCGACAGCGACTGGCGACGTCTCCGACGCGGTGGTCACGACCTCGGGGGTCGTGGGGGTGGAAGGGAGCTAAGCCGCTTCGACGCGGACGGCGACGACGGTGATGTTGTCGACGCCGCCGTTCTTGTTCGCCTCGGCGATCAGCTTCTCGCACATGACGTCGAGATCGTTCTCGCTGGTGGCGATCGCCGAGATCTCCTCGTCCTTGACCATGCCCGACAGGCCGTCCGAGCAGAGCAGGTAGACGTCGCCCAGCACCGGCTCCTCGACGTGCACGTCGACCTGCACGGTGTCCTTCATGCCGAGCGCCCGGACGATCACGTTCTTGTGCGGGAACGAGGCGATCTCGTCGGGCGAGAGGTTCTTCATCTTGATGTAGTCGTTGAGCAGCGAGTGGTCCTCGGTCAGCTGCTTGAGCGCGCCGTCGCGCCGCCGGTAGAGCCGGCTGTCGCCGACGTGCCCGATGACCAGCGCCCGATCGGCGAACAGGGTCGAGACCACCGTGGTCCCCATCCCGTGGCAGCGCGGATCCTTCTGCGCCTGCTCGTGGATCTTGAGATTCGCCAGCTTGATCGCCGTGACCATCCGGTTGGTGTCGTAGCGGTTGCCGTGGTCCATCTTGAACGGCCAGGTCAGCTGCTGGTCGTCCTGCGTGGCCTTGAAGAATCCGACGATGGTGTCGACGGCCATCCGGCTGGCGACCTCGCCCGAGGCGTGGCCGCCCATTCCGTCGGCGACGATCGCCAGGCGTTCGCTCTCGGGGAGATAGAACGCGTCCTCGTTGTGGGCGCGCTTCATCCCGACGTTCGAATCGCCCGCAAACCGGACCCGCATGCCGTCCATGGGAAACGACGAGCTCATCGCGTGGCGTCCATGGTATCGCGCCCGGCGGAGACGATCAACGCGTGGACGAAGCGGGGCTTGCCCCGGGGGCGTCCGTCGCCGGGGGAAGGGCGGGGACTCTTCGAGGCTCTCCGATCGCAGATGTTGTCGGGAGCTTGACGAAGTCGATGTGGGGGCCGACGGAAATGGTGAGCGGGCCCTCGCCCTGGTAGAGATCACCGTCGATCGTGTAGGCCATGCTGCCGTTCTTGGGGGTGATCTTCAGCGTCGAGGCGACCGCGCTGTAGGCGCGCTTGGGCGAGATGCCGCGCCCCTGGTAGACCGCCGGAAACTCGGGGATGAGGCCGGCCGGACGTCCGTGGATCGCCAGCACACCGAACCGCTCGACGTCGTCGTCCGCGCGGTGGTTGAGCTTGAAGCCGAGGCCGACCTCGCGAACGGTCGCGGCACCGATCCCGATGAAGACGGCGCGCTCGAGCGCCTGACCGTCGACCTCCACGATCCCCTCGAATCGCTTGAAGAGCTTGTGGATGAAGGGGCCGTTGATCAGGGCCGAACCAATCCCGCGCAGGAGCAGCCAGGCGGCGCGGGCGGGCCCGTACTCTCCGGTGCCGTAGTACTCGCCGAGGAAGTTGGCCATGAGGCCGTTGCCGAAGATGAACCCCAAGGTGTCGCCGATCCGCAGGCAGCGCCGGCGGATCGTCCCGAGCCGCTGGTCGGTCCGCACCGCTCCTACGATCGCTGACAGAAAAGGGGCAGCCGGTTGGCGGATGCGCAGCGACGCGCTGACCACGTTCATCGTTCCGCCGCCGAGGATCGCGAGGGGGGGAATCGGCGTCTCTCCGAAGGCGAGCCCCAGCGCGGCCACCGTGCGATGAAGCGTGCCGTCGCCGCCGTGGACGGCGATGACCGACGGCGGGTCGGCGCGGAGCGCGGCCGCCTCGTCCGCCAGCTCTTCCAGCGTCTTGGGGGCGAACACCCGGCCGTCGGCGCCGAGCAATGCCTGGAACTGCGACGCCACCCGGGGGTTGCGTCGATTCGCGCGTGAGCGCGGGTTGACGAAGAGCGCGATCGGGGTCAGTCGTCCCCGCCCGGGCCGTCGTCGCCGCCTGTCCTGGCCGCTGTCCTGGCCGCTGTCGTCGTCGCCCGCCGCCTCGGCCTCCGCCGCTGCTGCCGTCGCTTCCGCCATCTTGGGGTACCACTGCTCGAACACCTCGGCGATCTGGCGCGCCTGCTTTTCGTTCGAGATGTTGAAGGAGGACTGCTTGCGATAGCTCCCCTTCGATTTCTTGAAGCGCACGATCGCCATCTTGGGCGCCCGGAACTTCCCCTTGGCCCTGTCGAGCTCCTGGAACAGGAACATGATCGTCGCCCAGCTTCCCTTGCTGAGCACGGCGCGATCGAGCTCCTTGCGGACCAGCGTCCCCTCGTCCTCGTAGTCGTAGGTCAGCTCTTCCAGCGTCTCGGCCATCTCGATGGTCTCCTCGGTCTCCCCTACGACGTGCGGGTGTCGATCGCGGCGCGGTCCTCGGCCGAGAGATCGACGAACTCGATCCCCATTCCGGGCGAGCGATCCTTCTGGCCGCCGCGCGTGACGCGGACGACGCGCCCCTGCGCCTTGATCTGCCGTCCGTTCGGCAGGCGAAACTCCACCACCAGCGTCTCGCCGACCTCGAACAGGATGTCGGCCCGCAAGAACGCACCGCCGCTCGACAGGTCGGTCGAGGCGAAGCGGATCGGCCTGCGGACCTTCTGGGCCGCGTCCGAGACCGACACCTGAATCTCCAGATCGACGCGCGCGTGCTGGCGCGTGTCGCGCCGGACCGGGCTCGGGCTCACGGGCGCAGCTCCGCAGCGACGGCCGAACGTGTTTCCACGGAGACACGGGCGCCCGAAGGGGCCAGCGGCTCGCGGGCGCGGACCCGGCGCGCCACCTCAATCGACACCGCGACGCCCCAGGTGCTCGCGCGGCTGCGCCGCAGGTGGACCAGCAGCGCGCGGGGAACGTTGACCACCGCCTCGGTCGAGGCGTTGGTCGGCACCGCGCAGATCACGGCGACCGTCGCCCCGAACGGGCGCAGCTCGACGAGCGCGCCGGCCGCGCCGCTGAGCGACAGCGAGAGCCCCTCGCTGGCGTCGATCTTCATCCCCCCCACGGGCGCGGCGCCGTTGGCGGCCTGCAGGCGCGGCAGCGCGGGGATGGCCAGCTCGGCGATCGGCAGCTCCGCGTCGGCGCCGTAGATGCTCAGGCGCTCGGGGAGAAGATCGAGCGGTTGCGGGGCCGCCTCGGCGACCACGCCGCCCACCACGCCGGCGACGTCGGGAAACACGCGCGGGTCGAGGCGCAAGAGCGGCTCGCCCGGGCCCAGGCCGACGCCGATGCCGGAGAGCTCCTCGAGATCGATCGAGCTGCCGCGGGCGACGAGGGCGCTCGTGGCCTCGTCGACATCACGCAGGGCGCACCCTTGATCGGGCGCCGCGGCCGACAGCGGATCGACCAGCCCCAGCACGTCGGGCGCGTCGGGTCCGGCCGTGGCGGCGCGGAACCCGAGCACCGAGACGGTCGGCTGCTTGCCGTCGGCGACGTCGAACCGGATCGACAGCTCCGCCGACGTCAGGCTGACGGCCGCCTGGGCGTCGGGGGGACGCGCGCCGCTGTCGCAAGCGGCCACGAGAGCGCCCGCCGCCAAAACGGCGGCCGCGGCACGAGCGCGAAGGTCGGCGAACGGGCGAGACATGAGCGTCGAACCGGGGACTCAACACTATAACTTCTGCGGCGGCAACTCGCCAATTCAGGCGTACGGCGTGCTATGAAACGGGCCTCGTATGTCCCGGATAACTGCCGACGAAGTCCGCGAGCTGGCGCTCTTGGCGCGCCTGGCGCTCTCCGACCAGGAAGTCGCCCGCATGACCGTCGATCTTGACGCCATCCTCGACTACGTGGACGCCATGCGCGAGCTCGACACCACGGGTGTCGAACCGATGACGCACGCGGTTCCGTTCGACTGTCCTCTGCGTCCCGACCAGACGGCGCCCTCGCTGCCGATCGACGAGGCCCTGGCGAACGCCCCCCGGCGTGAGGCCAGCTTCTTCCAGGTTCCCCGCATCGTCCCCGGGCCCGGCGGGTCCTCGACCGTGGAGGACGAGTCGTGATCGACGCGCGCGGGGCCAGCCTGGTTTCGATCGTGGACGGCGTGCGCGCCGGTGCTTTCAGCGCGCGCGAGGTGACCGAGCAGTTCCTGGATCGGACGGCCCGACTCGACGGAGCGCTCGGCTGCTACTTGAAGGTCGACGACGCCGGGGCGCGGCGTCGGGCCGACGCCGTCGACGCCGCCCGCAAGGCGGGGCGCGATCCGGGACCGCTGGCCGGCGCGCCGATCGGGATCAAGGACATCTTCTGCATGCGCGGGGTCGAGACGACCTGCGCTTCGAAGATCCTGCGCGGGTTCGTTCCCCCGTACGAGTCGACGGTGACGGCGCGCCTGGAGGCGGCCGGCGCGGTCGCGCTCGGCAAGCTGAACATGGACGAGTTCGCGATGGGCTCGTCGACCGAGAACAGCTCGGTCAAGCCGACGCGCAACCCCTGGTCGCCCGCGCACGTCCCGGGCGGCTCGTCGGGCGGCTCGGCGGCGGCCGTGGCGGCCTCGCTGTGCGCGGGCGCGACCGGGACCGACACCGGCGGCTCGATCCGGCAGCCGGCCGCGCTCTGCGGCGTGGTCGGGATGAAGCCGACCTACGGGCGCGTCTCGCGCTACGGCGTGATCGCCTTCGCCTCCTCGCTCGATCACCCGGGTCCGTTCGGCCGCACCGTCGAGGACGCCGCGGCGCTTCTGGAGGTCATGTCGGGCGTCGATCCGCTCGACGCGACGTCGATCCCCGCGCCGGTCGGCGCCTATCGTCAGGCGGCACGGGCGGGGCGCGAAGGTCTCGCGGGCGTGCGGCTCGGCGTGCCGACCGAGTATTTCCAACCGGGCATGGACGTCGAGATCGAGGCGTCGGTGCGCGCGGCGCTCGACGAGCTCGCCCGCGCCGGGGCGAAGATCGTCCCGGTCTCGCTGCCGCACACCAAGTACGCCATCGCCACCTACTACCTGATCTGCACCGCCGAGGCGTCGTCGAACCTGGCGCGCTACGACGGCGTCAAGTACGGCTACCGCACTTCCGAGGCGCGCTCGCTCGAGGAGCTCTACACGAAGACGCGCGGCGAGGGCTTCGGCACGGAGCCCAAGCGGCGGATCATGCTGGGCGCCTACGTGCTGCGCGCCGGCTACTACGAGGCCTACTACGGCAAGGCGCTGCGGGCGCGCCGCAAGATCGCCGACGACTTCTCGGCGGCGTTTGCCTCGTGCGACGCCATCGTCACGCCGACCTCGCCGGTGCCGGCGTTCAAGTTCGGAGAGCGCATCGGCGACCCGCTGCAGATGTACCTGGCCGACATCCTGACCGTCGCGCCGAACCTGGCCGGTGTCCCCGCGCTCTCGCAGCCCTGCGGCTTCACCAAGTCCGGGCTGCCGATCGGCCTGCAGATCATCGGCCCGGCGCTGGGCGAAGAGATCTGCTTCCGCGTCGGGGGCGCCTACGAATCGCGCACCGACTGGCACACCCGCTTCGCCCCGGAGGCGGCGTAATGGCGACTGACTGGGAAGTGGTCATCGGGCTGGAGGTGCACGTCCAGCTCGCCACGCGGTCGAAGATCTTCTCCTGGTCGTCGACGGCGTTCGGCGCGGAGCCGAACTCGGCGACCGATCCGGTCTGCCTGGGGATGCCGGGGACGCTGCCGGTTCTGAACCGCTCCGCCGTCGAATCGGCGGTGCGGCTGGGGATGGCGGCCGGCTGCAAGATCCGCACGCGCTGCCGCTTCGCGCGCAAACACTATTTCTATCCGGATCTCCCCAAGGGCTTTCAGATCTCGCAGTTCGACGAGCCGATCTGCGAGGGGGGCGCCATCAAGTTCCGCCTGAAGGGCGAGCCGCGCGCGATCCGCCTGACCCGCATCCACATGGAAGAGGACGCCGGGAAGAACCTGCACGCGGCGGCCGGCGTCAGCTTCGTCGACTACAACCGGGCCGGCGTTCCGCTCTGCGAGATCGTCAGCGAGCCCGACGTGCGGTCGGCCGAAGAGGCCGCCGAATACGTGCGCGCGGTGCGGACGCTGGTCCGTTACCTCGGCATCGGCGACGGCAACATGGAAGAGGGGTCGCTGCGCTGCGACGCCAACGTCTCGCTGCGCCCGCGCGGCACCGAGAAGTACGGCACCAAGACCGAGATCAAGAACATGAACTCGTTCAAGAACGTGCGCGACGCGATCGAGCACGAGGTCAAGCGGCAGGCGACGCTGCTCGACCGGGGCGAGCGCATCATTCAAGAGACGCGCCTCTGGGACGCGGCGCGCGGCGTGACCCAGGCGATGCGCTCGAAGGAGCAGGCGCACGACTACCGCTACTTTCCCGAGCCGGATCTGCCGCCGCTGGTGGTGACCGAGCTCGAGCAGGTCGCGCTGCGCGCCAGCCTGCCGGAGCTCCCCGAGGATCGCTTCGCCCGCTACACGCGCGAGGGACTCTCCCCGCAAGATGCCGGCGTCCTGGTCGCGGATCGCGAGACCGCTGCTTACTTCGACGCGACGGTTGCCGCCGGTGCCCCGGCGAAGCGCGCCGCCAACTGGCTCATCAATGAGCTGCTCGCCCGCGTCGACGATCCGCGCAAGCTCGGCGAATCTGACTGCCCGGTGCCGCCGGTCGCCCTGGCCGAGCTGGTCAAGCTGGTCGAGGACGGGACCCTTTCAGGCAAGCTCGGCAAGGACGTCTTCGCCAAGATGTGGGCCGAGCGGCGCGCCGCCAAGGAGATCGTCGCGGCCGAAGGGCTGGCCCAGGTCTCGGACGGCGGCGAGCTGGAAGAGGCCTGCCAGCGCGCCATCGCCGCTCACCCCGACGAGGCCGGGCGGTTCAAGACCAACCCCAAACTGATGAGTTTCTTCGTCGGCGCGGTCATGAAAGAGACCGGCGGCAAAGGGAACCCCAAGGCCGTCAACGAGATCCTGCGTCGTCTCCTCGGTTAACCAAGGTCGGTCTAGGCTTGACAGCCGGCCGCGGCGTCTCTAAACTACGCCGCTCTCGGAGGTCCCAAGTCAGATGTATGCCGTCATTGCCTCAGGTGGAAAACAGTACCGCGTCAGCGAGGGTGAAACCCTGCGCGTGGAGAAGCTCGTGGGGCCGGCCGGCACCAAGGTGACCTTCGGGCCACTCTTGTTCGCCGACGACGGCGGCGGGGTCGAGGTCGGCAAGCCGACCGTCTCCGGCGTCACCGTCGAGGCCGAGATCGTCGAGCAGGGGCTCGGCAAGAAGATCGTCATCTTCAAGTACAAGCGCCGCAAGAGCTACCGCCGCAAGACGGGCCACCGGCAGCCGTTCACCTCGCTCAAGATCACCGCGATCCGCGCCGGCGCGGGCGCGGGCGCAAAGGCAGCCTAAGCCATGGCACACAAAAAAGGTCAGGGGAGCTCCCGCAACGGCCGCGACTCGCAGTCGCAGCGCCGCGGGATCAAGCGCCACGCCGGGCAGATCGTGCTCGCGGGCAACATTCTCGTGCGCCAGGTCGGCACGGTCATCCACGCCGGGCGCAACGTCGGCATGGGACGCGACTTCACGCTGTTCGCCCTCAAGGACGGCGAAGTGAAGTACGTCAAGTCCGGGCCCCGCACGATCGTCAGCATCGTCGACCCGAGCATCGTCGCCCCGGCTCCTGCCGCGGCCGCCGCCTAACCGGCGCGCTCGGTCGGGGCGCAGCAGCGTGCAAGGAAAAGGCGCCCGTGCACTTCATCGATGAGGTCGTCATCCGCGTGCGCGCGGGGGACGGCGGCAAAGGGGCCGTCGCGTTTCGGCGCGAGAAGTTCGTCCCCCTGGGCGGTCCCTCGGGCGGGGATGGCGGTAACGGCGGCAGCGTCGTGCTGGTCGTCGACGAGGGGCTCTCGACGCTGCTCGACTTTCGCTACAAGAGCGAGTTCCAGGCACCGACCGGTGAGGCGGGCGCGAACAAGGACAAGTACGGTCGGGGTGGCGAGGACGTGGTCTTGCGCGTGCCGCCCGGCACGCAGGTGTTCGATCAGGCGACCGGCGCGCTCATCTGCGACCTGCAGACGAACGGCCAGCGCTTCGTCGCCGCGCAGGGTGGAAGAGGGGGGCGTGGCAACATCCACTTCGCGACCTCGACCGATCGGGCGCCGCGCCGCTCCGAGCCGGGCACGCCGGCCGAGGAGCGCACCATCCGGCTCGAGCTGAAGCTCCTGGCCGACGTCGGCCTGCTGGGATTCCCCAACGTCGGCAAATCGTCGCTGATCTCTCGCATCTCAGCCGCACGGCCGAAGATCGCGAACTATCCCTTCACCACGCTGGTCCCCAACCTCGGAACGGTTGGGCTCTCCGACGAGCGGAGCTTTGTCGTCGCCGACATCCCTGGCCTCATCGAGGGGGCCCACGCGGGCGCAGGGCTCGGCGACCGGTTCCTCCGCCACCTCGAGCGGACGCGCCTCCTGGTCCATCTTCTCGACCCGAGCGCAGGAGAAGGGACCGACCGGACCCCGCTGCGCGACTTCGACGCGACGAACAAGGAGCTCGCGCTCTACGATCCCGAGCTGGCGCAGCGGCCGCAGATCGTGGCGATCAACAAGATCGATCTCCCCGACGTGCGCAAGAAGCTGGCGACGATCGCGCGCCCGTTCAAGCGGCGCGGGATCGAGCTGCACGCCATCAGCGCCGCCACGGGCGAGGGGGTCGGCGCGCTCCTGGAGGCGATCTGGCGGGGCCTCCCCCCCCGGGCCCCTCGCAGCGGCGAACAGCTCGACCGGCTTGGTCCTGGGGATGCGCGGACTTAGGTTGGCAAGGGCAGCCGTGCAGGCCTTTTTCAAGGGGTGGGCCACCGCGCGGCGACATGGACCAGAGCAGCCAGCAGCAGAGCAAAAACCGTCCGGCGTTCGAGGTGACGTCCAAGGTTGTGGGAAACGCAGAAAAGCCGAAGATTGACCGCACTTGCGGGTCCTGATATAGAAATGCGGCTTCAAAGCTGCTCCGCTCTTCGGGTCCTCCCAATACGCCCCTTCCAACGCCAGACGGAGTTAAGACATGACATCGCTGCGGACCGTTTTTTCGCGTGGGGCGTACCGCGCCCTGGGGGTATTGGTGATCTCGTTGGTCGTGGGCGCCTCGGCGCACGCGGAGACGGCGGCGGCCCCGGCGGCCGCGCCGACGCCTTCGGGCGCTCCGCCCGCGCCGGGTGAGACGACGGCTGCACCGGCGCAAGGGGGCGGCGGCGCCGATCAGGGGGCGTACACCGTGCGCCTCCGCGGGCTGGAAAAGAACGTCAACGAGCTCAAGGAGCAGATCTTCCGCACCAAGGCGCGGCTGAACCTCCTCAAGGAGACCGTGCTCGGCGGCGTCATCGGCGCCTCCCGCGCGATCATCCACCACAAGAACGAGATGGGGAGCTCATTTCGCCTGGTGAAGGCCGCTTATGCGCTCGACGGGGTCCAGATTTATGCCAAAGCCGACGACAGTGGCGCTCTGGCGGAGATGCAAGACTTCGACATCTACAACGGCGCCATCCAGCCCGGGTCCCACACCCTGTCGGTCGCGCTGACCTACCAAGGGAACGGCTTCGGCGTGTTCAGCTACCTCAAGGGCTACAAGTTCAACGTCAAGTCGAGCCACACCTTCGTGGCTGGCGACTCGAAGACGACCAACATCACCGTGGTCGGGTACGAGAAGGGGAACATCACGACGCAGCTTTCCGACAAGCCGGCCGTCGACTTCCGCGTGAACGTCATTTCCGCTGGTGAGGGTGGGGCGACGGCAGCGGCGGCGCCGGCGAAGAAATAGTCACGCGTGGGTGATGAAACAGCGGGACGCTTCATATCGCAGTAAACACCGTTCGCGTGCCGCGAGCGGATCGAAGTGGGGCCTCACCGCAGCGCTCGTGCTCGGCATTGCCGGCACGATCAGCTTTGGGGGCCGCACGGCGCGCGCGGACGACGTCGACGACACGGTCAAGAAGTTGATCGACCTCGACCAGCGCGTCCATTTGATGTCGCTGGAGTTCAAGGAGGCGCCCCCGCCGCCGCCCGACGCCGCCGACCGCCGGGTGCTGGACGCCCAGGTCCAGCTCTCCGTGAAGAACTACGACGAGGCGGCGACGATCGCGCTCGACGTCGTCGAGAAGTACCCCAACACCCGGGCCTACGACGACGCGCTGTATCTCCTCGGTGAGGCGCTGTTCCAGGGGCGCGACTACTACTCCGCCCGCCACTACCTGCAGGAAGCGGTCGCCAAGAACAACGGGTCGAAGGCGGAGCAGCAGGCGCTGCAGCGGCTGGTCGAGGTCGCGTTGCGCACCGGCGATTACGAGAACGTCGACGCGTATCTCAAGCGCCTGGAGAACGTTCCGGCCTCGTCGATGGAGCCGAGCGTCCCCTATGTCCGCGCCAAGTACCTCTACTTCCGCAGCCGGCTCGACGAGGCCCAGGCGGTCTTCTCGTCGATTCCGTCGACCAACCCCTACTACTTCCAGGCGCGCTACTTCCTGGCGACGATCATGGTCAAGCGGGGCGACCTGGCCGGCGCGTCGACCGCTTACGACGATCTGCTCAAGCAGCAGCCGCCCGACGACGCGGCCAAGGACATTCAGGACCTGGCGCGGCTGGCGATCGCCCGGATCCTCTACGAGCGGTCGCAGTTCGACAAGGCGATCGAGGTTTACCTCGCGGTCCCGCGGCAGTCGCGCTACTGGTCGGAGGCGCTGCGCGAGCAGGCCTGGACCTACATCAAGGCGAAGGACTGGCAGCGCGCCTACCGCTCGGTGAACCTGCTGCTGCTCTACGATCCCGATACGGCCGATGCGCCCGACCTGCGCCTGCTCGAGGGAAACCTCGAGCTGCGGATGAACAACTTCTATCTGGCCAGCGACGAGTTCAGCAAGGTCCGCGACGAGTTCGAACCGATCCACCGCCAGCTGCAGCAGGTCATCGTCAAGTCGCAGACCGATCCCGCCTACTTCGATTCGCTGGTCGGCAAGAGCCTCGACAAGTTCGACATCGGTGTCTTTATCCCCCCCACGGCCGCCAAGTGGGTGAAGGCGGAGCCGGACGTCGCCCGCATGATGTCGCTGGCCAGCGACGTCGGTGAGATGCAGCGCGATCTGGTCGACAGCCAAAAGTTGGTCGAACGGATCGAGCACGCCATGGAAGGGAACGGCCGCGTCGGGATCTTCCCCGACCTGGCGGCCGCCCGCACCAAGTCGGTCGAGGCGATGAACGAGATCGTCGGCACGCGCGAGAAGTTCGTGCAGAAGATTCGCGCCATCATCGACCCGGTCTTGACGCCGGAGGAGCGCCGCCAGCTCGACCAGCTGGCCATCCTCCGCGACGGTTACAGCCGCCAGGCCTCCGATCTGCCCACCACCGACGAGGGCCTCAAGCAGCACGAGCACACGATGAAGGAGCAGTTCGGCGACCTCGACAAGCAGGTCTCCGAGCTGAACGTCGAGATCCAGTCCCTGGAGGCGCAGCTGGTGGCGCTGGAGCAGTACTACCGGGTCTCCCGCTCCGAGCAGAAGATCCGGCCGGAGGACATCGAGGCGCCGGTTCGCGACATGCGCGCCGCGGTCGAGGACCTCCGCACGATGCACGACAAGCTGCGCGAACAGATCGCCGACGCGACCCACGACGCCAGCGCTGCCGGCTCGACCGGTCAAGCCGAGCGCGAAGCGACGCAGAAGCTGGCGGGTGTGCTGACACAGGAGCTGGCCATCGAGCGGCAGGCGGCGGCGCGTCTGAGCGGGCCGGATCGCGGCCAGGTCGACCGCGTGAATGACGTGCTTTCGCGCTGCGACGCCGTCCAGACCCAGCTCGATTCCTTCGATAAGCGCGTGGACGGGCAGGCCACCGTCCGCCTGGCCACCGTGAGCCGCTACCTGACGGCGGAGAAGGAAGAGCTGGCGTCGGCCAGCGACAAGCTGGGGGGAATCCTCGACGAATCGAAGTCGCTCGGCGGCGGCCTCGCCCAGGCGATGTTCACCAAGGTCGCCGACAAGTTCTACGACCTCGTCGTCCGGTCGGACGTCGGCATCATCGACGTCTCCTGGGGTCTCAAGGACCAGAAGACCCAGGCGGTCACCAAGCTCACCAACCTCAAGAACCTCGAGCTCAAGGCCCTCGACGAGGACTTCCGCAAGGTGCTCGAGGAAGACAAGTGAGAGGGTCCAAGTGAGAGTCTCCAGACCGATGGTCGTGCGCCCGCTGGCGCTGGCGCTGGCGGGTTGCCTGCTCGCCGGCGTGACGGTCGATTCCCGCGCGGCGCGCGCCGCGAATGCGGCCCCGAAGTCGGCCGCCCCCGCCCAGGTCACGGTCGATCCGCGTCTGCTCGACGACATGGCGAAGGACGTTCAGCACTTCGCCGAGATGGTCGCCGAGTACCGGGGCACCGCCCGGCAGATCCTGAAGCGCGCCTATCAGGAGAAGATCAAAGAGATCAACGCCAAGTACGACATGCAGATCGATCTCGACGATCGCGAGGCGCGCGATCGCCGGCGCGACGCGATCGCGATGTTCGAGGCGTTCCTGCTCAAGTACCCGAACGACAAGCGCTGGACGCCGGACGCGATGTTTCGCCTGGCGGAGCTCTACTACGAGAAGTCGGCCGAGGAATACCTCGACGCCGACGAGGCCTACAAGAAGGCGATCGACAGTCCCAACCCCCCGACCACGCCGCCGCCGCGGGTCGACTACACGCCGACCATCAACCTCTACCGGCGCCTGCTGACCGAGTTCCCCAACTATCGGTTCCTCGACGCGACCTACTACCTGCTCGGCTTCTGCCTCGGTGAAATGGGCGAAGACGCACAGGCCAAGCAGGCGCTCCTGGCGCTGGTCTGCGCCAACAAGTACAAGCCGCTCGACCCGCCGGCGCCGCCGCCTCCGCCGCTGAAGATCACCTCCAAGGGCTCGACGACCGGCGGCACCGCCGGCGACGACGAGGCCTACAAGAGCTGCACGCCCGTCCGCAAGGACTCGAAGTTCCTTCCGGAGGCCTGGACGCGCGTCGGCGAGTTCCACTTCGATCAGCCGAACGAGCTCAAGCTCGCGATCGCCGCCTTCCGCAAGGTGCTGACCTTCAAGGACTCGCCCTACTACGACCGCGCGCTCTACAAGCTCGCCTGGTCCTACTACCGCGACAACCGCTTTCCCGAAGCAGTCCGCGAGTTCGACAACTTGGTGCGGTTCGCCGACGCGCGCACGGAGGCCGGTCAGAAGGTTGGTTCCGACCTCCGCCCCGAGGCCGTGCAGTACCTCGGCGTCAGCTTCGCCGAGCCCGACTGGGACGGCGACACGCTCCCCGATCCGATCACGGGCCTGCAGCGCGCGCTCGACTTCTACAAGGGGCGCGAGGGCGAGAAGCACGTGCGCGAGGTCTTCCAGCGCCTGGGCGACATCTACTTCGACCAGACGAAGTACGCCGACGCGATCGCCGTCTACAAGACGCTGCTCTCCAAGTGGCCGTACTACGTCGACGCGCCGAAGGTGCAGGACCGGATCGTCCACGCCTACGAGAAGGATCGGAACCTGGTGGCGGCCGCCAAGGAGCGCGAGGCGCTCGGCCGCAACTACACCAAGGGGAGCGACTGGTACCAGCACAACCGCGAGAACCCCGACGCCCTGGCGGCCGCGCAGGAGCTGGCCGAGGACGCGCTCTTGACGGCGGCCACCAACGTCCACGCCGGCGCCCAGGCCTGCAAGACCAAGTGGCAGGAGAACCAGAAGGACACCGCCAAGCTCGAGGAGTGCAAGAAGCTCTACGCCACGGCGGCGGACCTCTACGAGAAGTACCTGGCTGCTTATCCCAACTCGAAGCGGGTCTACGAGTTCTCGGCCTTCTACGCCGACGCTCTTTACTACTCGGGCCAGCTGCCGCAGGCGATCGCCGCCTACAAGGTCGTGCGCGACTCG
Source organism: uncultured Pseudomonadota bacterium (assembly GCA_963819375.1). GTDB lineage: Bacteria > Myxococcota_A > Polyangia > Fen-1088 > Fen-1088 > JADGRB01. Next base: position 635,766 of record CAWFVU010000009.1, read on the forward strand.
ATCCTCGACAACAAGTACCAGGAAGACGCCGCCTTCCGGATGATCAAGGGCTACGAAGAGATCATCGGCGACATGAAGGCGCAGAAGAAGATCGCAGGACCCGCCGATCCCCGACGAGAAGAACACCAAGCCGCCGGTGGTCGCCATCCCGATGCCGGAGATCTACAAGAAGTACCTCGACGCCATCGACTGGTACGTCGCGAATGTCAAAAATGATCGGGTCCCCGATCTGAAGTACGCGGCGGCGGTCATCGTGCTGCGCTACCGCGACTGGCCGGGCGCGCGTGAGCGTCTCGGGGCGATCACCGAGAAGTATTGCGGCACCAAGGCGGACGTCGGCTTCAAGGCCTACGACGCGATCTTGCAGACCTACTTCATCGACTACAACGTCGAGGACGAAGAGCAGAAGGACTGCGCCCTCGGCAAGCTGCTCACGGTGGTCGACCAGTTCAGCGAGTCGGCCTGCGGAAAGGCGCCCGAGGCGAAGCCCTATCTGGCGCGCATCGCGCAGATCAAGTCGTCGGTGAAGACGACCATCATCACCAAGCGTCTCCAACTCTCCATGGAAAATGAGGAGAAGGGGACGCACAAGGAGCTGGTGATGTGCCAGTCGGGGCCGGGCGGCATCGCGCTCGTGACCGGCGTGGCCGGTCCGACGCCGACGGCCCTGAAGCCGGGCGAGAAGGCGCCGCCGCCGACCGGGCCGAGCAAGATCTCGACCGAGCTCGACGCCGGCCTGGCGCTCGACCTCATCGACGTGGTCAACGCCAACCCCAAGGACCCCGGCGCACCGACGGCGCTCAACAACGCCTGCGTCATCTACGAGAAGCTGTTCCAGTTCGGCCAGGCGACGAAGTGCTACGAGCGGCTCTACAAGGACTACCCGGATTCGGAGTGGGGCAAGGAAGCGCTCTGGAACTCCTCGCGCAACCACTACCGCTTCTTCGAGTTCGACCAGGCGGTCAAAGGCTATCTGACGGTCGCGCAGGATCCGAAGTTCGCCGGGTCGGAGCACCGCAAGGAGGCGCTCGGCCTCACCGCCTCGCTGCTGGACAACGACCAGCAGTACGGACGCGCCGCCGACATGTACAAGAAGTACTCGGAGACGCTCGCCGACAAGCCGCAGGACAGCGCGCAGGCCTACTTCTTCGCCTGCAACGCCTACGAGAAGGCCAAGGACGTCAGCCACCAGGTCGCCTGCCTCAAGGACTTCATCAAGAAGTTCGACCGGCAGCCGGCGGCGGGCGAGTACGTCGTGCAGGCCTACATGAAGCTGGCGGTCGTCGCCGAGGCGAGCTCGAAGAACAAGACCGAGGTGCTCGCCGCCTACAAGCGGGTGCGCGACGAGTTCATCAACCGGAAGCTGCCCCCGCCACGCCGGCCGCCGGGTTCGCCGCCAAGGCCGACTTCATGATCATGGAGGAGAAGTTCAAGGCCTTCCAGAAGCAGGAGCTGAAGTTCGGCAGCAAGCCAGACCAGATCAAGAAGACGTTCGACTCGTTCACCAACGAGGCCAAGCAGCTCAACGAGGACTACCAGAAGATCTGGGCCTACAAGGACGCCACCTGGACGCTGGCCTCGTTCCTGCGAACGGGCGACGTCTACTACGAGTTCGCGCAGAAGCTGATCAAGGCGGCCGACAATCCCGCCCGAAGACCTGAAGAAGCTGGCGCGGCAGGCCTGCAAGCTCAATCCGGACGACTGCGGCGTCGTCGAGGGGCAGTACAAGGACGCCATCTACCAGTTCGTCACCCCGATCGAGGACGAGGCGAAGCGGCGCTGGAAGGACACGCTGGCGCGCGCGTCGCAGCTCGGCGTCACGAACGACTACGTCAAGAAGGCGCGCGAGAACCTCTCGAAGTACCTCCCCGACGAGTTCCCGTTCATCAAGGACGAGCGCATCGGCCTGGAGTACCCATAAAGATGGAACTCCGACGTCATCGGCGTTGTCTCTCCCTCGTGGCCTTGCTGGCGGCGAGCGTGGTGGCGCCAAGCCTCGCGCACGCGCGCCGGGAGCCGCCGCCGGCCGTGATCCCGACGGCGGAGACCGAACAGGCCGAGCAGCTCTTCAAAGCGGGCCGCTACGCGGACGCCGTGACCCAGGCCAAGGTCGCGCTCACCAAGAACGAGCGCTACACGCCCGCCATGCTCGTCATGGCGAAGTCCTTCTACAAGCTCCACAAGTACGAGTGGATGAAGAAGCTCTGGGAGATGATGCAGGCCAACGGCGCCTCCAACGCAGAAAAAGCGGAGATCTATCAGCTTCTGGCCTTTCTCGAGGTCGACCAGAAGAACGTCCCCGGAGCGATCGTCCTTTTCAAGCAGGCGACCGAAGCGAAGCCGGACGACGCGATCCTCTGGAGCAACCTCGGGGCGCAGTACCTGGCTGCCAAGAACTACGGCGAGGCGACCCCGGTGCTGGAGAAGGCCGCCAACCTTCAACCGGGATTCGCCAAGGCCCATCTAAACTTGGGTGACGCTTACCGGGGAAATAAGGACTACGAGAAAGCTCAGGCGGAGTATCAGCGCGCCCTACAGCTCTTTCCAAATTATGCCGACGCGGTGTTCAACCTCGGCATCCTTTACCTCGACGCCGACAAGATTCCGAACATGGATCTTTTCGCCAAAGAGAACACCGCGATTCAGTACCTCCAAAAATACAAGCAGATGATGGGCGGGACGCTGGCAGCGTCTGATCCGGCCGACGGCTACATCGTGGAGGCACAAGACAAGATAAAGAAAGAGGAAAAGCGGCTCGATCGGCTCAAGAAGCAGCAGGAGCGCGAGGCTGCGCGCGCAGCTAAGAAAGCCGCCGACGACGCGAAGAAAGCTGCGGCCGGCCAGCCACCCGGTGCCGCCCCGGCCCCCGGCGCCGCGCCGATGCCTGGGGCCGCCGCCCCAGCGCCCGAAGCCGCCCCGACCCCCGGCGACGCTCCCGCACCTCGTTCCGCGGCTCCCGCCGCGCCAGTGAAGTAAAGGGGAGACCCGAATGCGACGAAGAACCACAACCTTGGCGATCCTCGCGTTGGCACTCTCGCTGGCTCCGGTCTCTGCACGCGGGCAGACACCGCCGTCGCCGCGTACTCCGCCGGCGCCCGCCGCGGCCCCGGCCGCCGCGCCCTCCGGGCCTGCCGCTTCCTCCGCTCCTGGGGCTCCGAAGGTGAAGGTCGAGCACGGCGCGGGCGGCAAGAAGATCTATCGCATCACCGACGAAATCCGGATCGAAGGCAAGATCCAGAAGCCCGAGGCTTTCTTTTTCTACCAGAAGTCGAGCATCAACTACGACTGGCAAGAGCTGAAGCAGGACTTCATCCCGAAGATTCTGGACAGCGTCTCGCGTTCACCGTTCTAGGCAACCGTTCTGAGCAACACGGTCTGAGCAACATGAGACGAGAAGGGAACTGACGAATGGCGACCCAGGCAGCGGCCCGACAAGCGCAGGTGGGATCGGCTCCCAAGCCCAAGATCCTCCGGATCGGGATCATTCAAGGCGGACGAATCGTCGAAGAGCGCTTGGTCCGCAAGCGCGAGAACATCACCATCGGGCAGTCGGCGAAGAACATGTTCGTCGTCCCGTCGGACGCGTTGCCGCGCAACTGGCTGCTGTTCGAGGCGAGCGGCAGCCAGTACGTGGCGCACTTCTCGGACGGCATGGACGCCCGCATCGCGGTCGGCAACGAGATCATCTCGCTGTCGCAGCTCAAGCAGACCGGCAAGATTCAGAAGAAGGGGACCAGCTGGCCGCTGCCGCTCGACGAGCGCTCGCGCGGGAAGATCTCGCTGGCCGACATGACGATCCTGTTCCAGTTCGTCACGCCGCCGCCGCCGCAGCCGCGGCCGCAGCTCCCCGCCTCGGTGCGCGGCTCCGCGCTGACCGGCGTCGACTGGTTCTTCACGACCATCGCCGCGATCTCGTTCCTGCTCCACCTCATCCTCATCATCTACCTCCGCAACGTCGACTGGCCCCGCAAGCCCGACATCGAGGCGATCCCCGATCGCTTCGTGCAGATGGTCGTGAAGAAGCCGGAGGAGAAGAAGCCGGAAGAGAAGAAGGTCGTCGACGAGAAGAAGCCGGAAGAAGAGAAGAAGGCCGAGAAGAAGAAGGGTGCCGAGGAGGAGAAGAAGGCCGCTCCCAAGCACGAGATGACCGAGGAAGAGAAGGCGAAGGCGGCCGAGGAGAAGGCCCGCCTCGACGCTGAGCGCCGCGCCCGGCTGGCCGAGCAGGTCAAGTCGACGGGCCTCCTCAAGCTGCTCGGCGCCAAGGCCGACGGCGACGGATCGATTGCCGACGTGCTCGGCAAGGGCGACGTCGACCGCGACCAGGAGAAGGCGTTCCAGGGGGTCGGCGGCGTCGGCGTGGCCAACAACAACGACCAGCTGCGCGGCATCAAGTCGGGCGGCAGCGGTTCAGGGCGCGTGGCGAGCGTGGGCGGTCTGCGCGGCGGCGGCTCCATCGCCGGCGGCGGCACCGGCGCGGCGGCGACCGAGAAGAAGGTCACCGGCGTCGTGAAGGGCGAAGCGCCGGCGGTTGACGGCGAGCTCGACCCGGCCATGGTGGCCAAAGAGGTGCGCACGCGCCTCGGCGCCATCAAGGCGTGCTACGAGCGGGCCCTCAAGCGCAACCCGAACCTGAGCGGAAAGGTCGTCATCCACTGGACGATCACCCAGGCCGGAACGGTCTCGGGTGTCGATGTCGAGCAGGACACGCTCGGCGACGCCGAGGTGGCGAGCTGCATCAAGTCGCTGATCGCGCGTTGGCGCTTCCCGGCGCCCTCGGGCGGATCTGTCGAGGTCTCATTCCCGTTCGTATTCCAGGCCTCACAGTAGTGAAAGTGAAGGAGATCGAGGCCCGGAGGCACAGACGACCGAAGTAGATACAGACGAAAGTGCATGCAGATCGCCGGGTAAGGTCATCTCGGCCGTTGACACACCTACCGACCATGCCTATAATCTCTAGCGTTGCGATAAGTACCTGATTTTCTTCATTTTAGTTGTCGGCCGCGGGGGTATCAGGGTGAAAGGATTGGCGCTGTGGTGAAAACGAAGCTCTTACTGACGACGATCTTCATGGGGAGCACTGTTTTTGCGCAAGGTCCTGCGCCCGAAGCGCCCCCGGCGCCGGGCAGCCCGGCCGGCAGCGCCGTGGACATGTCGGTCAAGCAGAAGCCGACTTTGACGCCGGCCGACATGGTCAACCAGTCCAAGGAGTACTTCACGGGGATGGGCGCGGTCGTCAAGCGCATCCAGACCCTTCAGGATCAGGCCAAGCGCGAGAAGGACATCATCCGGCTCAACTGCGTGACCGACAAGCTGGTCCAGGCGCGCGTGAACGTGAACATCGCCGAGCAGTCGATGGCCACCATGCAGGAGAGCATCGCCCGGAACGACGCGGGCGAACAGACCCACGAGTTCACCCGCCTCACCATCGTGAACCAGAAGGTTACAGTACTCGGCGCCGAGGCCGAGAACTGCATCGGTGAGGACCTCAGCTTCGTCGGCGCGACTCGAGTCGACGTCGAGGTCGACCCGAACATTCCGCAGTACGACCCCACGCAACCGGGCAGCCCCTTCATCGACATCACCCGTCCTCCACAGGCAAGCCCAATCGACTGACCGCGGCGTACGCCCTCCCCGCGCCGGTCAACTCCTTGTCGAGATAAAGATACCCTTCTATGAATCGCCGTCTTGCTCTGTCGATCGCTCTGGGCGCGCTGCTCGCGGGAAGAATCGCGTCCGCGCAAGAGGTGACGATCGGTTACCAGGGGCTCCCCTCCAAAGCGAGCGGCGAGAGCAACACCGGTATCCAGATCGCCGATGGCGTGCTGCTGCATGCCGGCTTGGGCGTCGAAGCGGGGTATGACACGAACGTCTTCTACGCTCCGACGAACCTTGTCGGCTCGTCGATCTTCCGTTTCATGCCGTATGCCGAGATTACCAACGCCACGCGGACTGGCCTAGCCTCGACTGCGCTCGTTTTCGACGCTCGGGCTGGTCTGCAGTATCGGCACTACGGGAACTCCGAGGTTTCTTCCCAGTACGCAGATTCCTGGAATCCGAACGCCGGGCTGACGCTCAGCTTCGGTGGCGCCCAGTTCGGCTTTGGCGTCGCAGACGTCTTCGCCCGCGTCGAGGATGCCCCTTACGCGAACCCGGGCAACATCGATCCGGCCACCGGAGTTCCGCAGGGCGCGCCCCCCATTCAGCGCACGAACAACCAGGCTTCCGTCGAAGGTCGATGGTCGCCGGGCGGCGGCCGCCTGACCGCGACGCTCCGCTTCATCAACATGGTGAACATCTACGACGACAACGGGATGGGGAGCTACAACTACGCCAACGCGATGACGAACACCCTCATGCTGGATGTCGCATGGAAGTGGCTCCCCAAGACAGCGATTTTCCTGAACATCCAGCAGAGCTTCGTCGACTATCTCAACAACACCGCCGCCGTGAACGCAAGCCTCGCCAATTCCTATCCGCTGTTCGTGACTGGCGGGCTCCGCGGCCTCTTGACCGAAAAGACCTCGGCCATCTTCACGGTCGGGTACGTCAACGCGTTTTACTCAAACGGCACCTCGACGAGCGGATTCCTGGGAAGCACCTACCTGGATCTGGCGTTCACGGCTCGTCTGACACAGCTGAGCCGTGCGGTGGTGGGGTTCCGCCACGATTTCGTGAACGCGGTCATATCGAATTTCGCCTATCAGGAGACCGCCTACGCTTCCTACGTTCAGCAAATCGCGGGACGCCTCGCCCTGGACCTTTCGGGCCGGTACCAGTACCTTTCCTATCAGGGGCAGACCTCCGATCCGAATCAGGTGACCTCGAGCGGCGGCAACCGGGTCGACAATTTCTTCCAGCTTGGCGTGACGCTCGATTACTTCCTTCGCAATTGGGCCTACCTCGGCGTCGGCTACTCCCTTCTGGACAACCGCAGCAACATCCCGATCGACGAGTACCTGAAGCAGCAGGTGTTTGCACGCCTGGGCGTCACATACTAGTCTAACGGATCAATGTCCGCGCGATTTCGTCCGGCCTTGCTGGCTGTTGTCTTGGGTGGTCTCGTTGGGTCGGCGGCCTGCTACCCGACGCCCAAGCACGCCACGGCCAGCGATGAGGTCGGGCGTACCCCAAGATCGTGTGGGCATCGACGATACGTTCGACGTCCGCGTTTATGGAGAAGCCGACCTGTCGGGCATGTTTCGGGTCGCGACGGACGGGACCGTCGACTACCCGCTGGCAGGGCGTCTTCAGGTGGCTGGGCTGCGGACCGGCGAGATCCAAGAGCTCCTGGTCAACAAGCTCAAGGATAAGTACCTGAAGGACCCGCAGGTCATCGTCACGATCAAGGATCGGAACAGCCAGAAGATCTCCGTTCTGGGGCAGGTCACCAGGCCGGGGCAGGTCGGTTACTACCCGAACATGACGATCGTCGACGCCATCGCCAATGCGGGCGGATTTACCGGGATCGCAGCCAAGAACTCCGTCAACCTGCGGCGGCAAGTCGCCGGTAAGGTCGAGATTCACACCTTTCCAGTCGCCGACATCAGCGAAGGGCGCTCTCCAAACGTGATGGTTCTCCCGGGTGACGTCCTCGTCGTCGACGAACGCGTTTTCTGATGCGGCAGACGCCCCGCCGTTGACCAGCAGCGGTGGACCCAGCCGGAGGGGGCGCCCCGGCCGACGTCGCCGCGTCGCGGGCGCCGGTGGCCTCACCGACGCCGGCGTTGCGCTGTGCATCTCGGTGGTGGTGGGCGCCCCTCTGCTGGCAGGCGGCGTTCACCGCGGGTCGATGATCGCGTTTGATGGCGGCGGCGGCCGGCGGCCTCGTCATCGTGCTCGTGGGTCTCGCTATGCAAGGGCGCACGCTCCGGATCGGCCTCGGCGCGGTGCTCCCGCTGGCCTTCCTTGCCGTTCCGCTGATTCAGTCGGTTCCTCTTCCGATGGCCGTCCGGCATCTGTTCGACCCCGTCGGCACCGACCTGCTGCGCGACAACCGTGTCGTCCCGACCTTGGCCTGGCCGCTCAGCCTCGATCCGCCGAGCACGCGGGTCCATGTGGGCCGCGCGGCGGCCGCGCTGATGGCGTTCATGGTTGCCTACCACCTGGCTTCCGGTCAGAGCCGCCGCCACTGTGATCGCGCGCGCCATCGGGCTGGCCGGAGTCGCCGCCGTTGCGATCGGCCTCGGGCACCGCATCCTCGGGTTCACCAAGCTCTATGGCGTCTTCGTAGCTTCGCTGCGATCGCTGCTTGCGGGACCGTTCGTCAACCCGCAACCACACCGCGGAGTTCCTCGAGCTCAGCGCCTTCGTCTGTCTGGCTTGTTCGTTTCAGCGGCCCACGGCGCTCAATCGAATCGGCTGGCTGGTGGGCACCGTGCTCTGCGCGGGGGGCGCGGCTGCCACTCTTTCGCGGGGCGGCGCCCTCGCTCTAAGCGTGGGCGTCCTCGTGTTCGTGTTCCTCGCATATTTCGCCTCCGACGCGGCGGCCGCTCGATCGCCGACGGGCCTCGCTGGCCTGGGGTGGGCTTCTGCTGGGGATGGTCGTTCTGGGTGCCGCCGCTCTCGGCGCCGGGCAGCTCATCGACCGTTTCAAGACAGACGCCGTCTCCACCGACATCCGCCTGCAGCTCTGGCGCCAGGGGCTGCACGTCTTCGCCGCCCACCCGTTTGGAATTGGCCGCGGCGCCTTTGACCGCGTGTTCCCCATCTATCGGTCCATCCGGATGCCGTGCCCGCTTACGGTTCGCGTTCGTCGAGAACGAGCCCCTTCAGCTCCTCATCGACTGCGGGTGGCTCTTTCTCCTCCTCATCGCCGCCGCGAGTCGCCGTGGTCGCCTGGCAGATTCTCCGACGTCGGGCGACGCGACAAGATCGAAGCGGCCCTCCTGGCGGGAGTGTTCGCGGTGCTCGTCCACAGCTTCGTCGACTTCGGCCTCGAGACGCTCGGCGTCCTGCTTCCCTTCGCAGCGGTGCTGGGGATGATCCTCGGCCGCCACCGGTCATCCGGCGAACAGACGGTCCGGTCGCGCTGGTCGGCGCGGGCGCCTTTCGTGATGGCCGGGCTGGCAAGCGCCGGCCTGATCTTCGGAATCGCCTCGCTCGCACACAGGAGCTACGACGACTTCGATGCGCTTCTCAGAAGACCATCGCTCGCCGACGGCCCAACACCAGCTCCTGATCCGGGCCGAGGAGACCCACCCGCTCGACTATCTCTACGCGCTAGGCGACGCGCGCTCGGAGCCGCTCAAGGGCGCGCCGGGCACCCCATCACCCCGCCTGCACGCCCTCAACCGCGCGCTCCGCCTCTGCCCGTCCTGCGAGGTGGTGCACGTCGAGATTGCCCGGAACCTTTGGCGCATGGGCTTGCGGCGTCAAGCGCTGCTCGAATGGCGGACTGCCGTGGACATCCAGCCGTCGCTGTTCAGCCCCATGGTCGGGGAGCTCTTTGGCGCCGGCGCCAAGCCGCAGGAGCTGGCGTGCCGTCGCCGCCTCAAGCAGCGCACGAACGCTGGAGCTCGTGACCTTCTTGGGCGGGCTGGGCCACGTGGCCGACGCCTTCGTCATTCTCGATCAGGCGGAGGCCCTGGGCGCCCCGCGGACCGAGACTTCGGTCGCGCGCGGGCGGCTTCAGATCCAGTCCGGTCGGCTCCAGGAGGCAGCAGCCAGCCTCGACGCGGCTCGCGCCGGCGGCGTCGATGATGCACGAGATCGCCGGGCTGAGGGCGCAGCTCCTGCTCCACACGAAGGGGGCGCCCGGCGCGGATGAGGCGTTGGGGATCCTGGACCGCGCCGCGGTCCGTTATCCGACCGATCTGGCCGTCGCCCGGCAACGCATGGACATCGTCGTCAACTATGGGAAATGGAACGCGGCTGCTCGATCGCTGGAGGGGCTGAAGTTGGCCCTGTATCACGCGGGCGGTTCCGTTGCCGAGGCGCACATGGCAGGCGCCCGCATCAACGGCCGCCTCGGCCACTGGACCCAGGCGCTGGACGAATACCGGATCGCGCTGGCTGACATGCCTGAGAACGTCGGGCTCTGGATCGAGTATGCGCGCGCCGCCCAGACGATTGGCCACGACGCGATCGCCCGCGACGCCTATGCGCAGGCCTCACGGATAAGCCCGAACAGCCCGGAGGTGGTCGCGGCGCTGCACGAGTCTGGAGACCCGTCAGGCCCGTCTCCGGGCGCTGATTCAGGACGAAAAGCAGCCGGGCGAGGCGCAGTAGCGCGGTCGCACTTCTGCTAACATCGACCGCCTTCCGCCGAACGTCCGATGGAAACTGCTCTGGTTCATAGCACTCATCTCCGCGATCTGCCTGGAGGGTCTGGGACGCAAGTACATCCCAGGGGTTCCGGACGCGGTCTTCTATTTCCTGAAGGACGTGATCCTTCTGTTCGGCTATCTGCGCTTCCGTCCGACCGCCCCGATCCGGCGCACCGTGAAATACCTCTACCGCGGCTTCGAGTTCGCCTGGGCGGCGTACGTTCGTCTGGACGCTGATCGAGGTGTTCAACCCAGCGCAGCAGTCCAAGGCGTTGGCGCTCATCGGCCTTCGTGCGTACTGGCTGTGGTGGATGGCGCCGGCGGTGATCGCCAGCGTCCTCCAGAACGCACGACAGAAGGAGAGGGCCATCTACGCCCTTTTGATCATGGCGGTCGGGGTCGCCGCACTGGCCGCGGTGCAGTTCGCTGCTCCGGCCGACGCGAGCATCAACCTCTATGAAGGACAAGACGTGGACTATGCGGTCGGCCCGGTCATCGTTCAAAGTACTGGGCGAGCCCGTGTGTCGTCGACGTTCACGTTCGTGAGCGGATTCGTTGCGTTCACCCTCACGGTTCCGACCCTGCTTCTGTCGATCGGTCTCGATACCAAGAATCCTCGTCTGCGGAGCTTCGCGATGTTGGCCACCTTCGCGGCGGCAGCCGTCGTGCCTATGGCGGGCACCCGGTCGGCGATCGTCGTCGGGATCGCGGTCCTGGTGATCGCGATCTGGTCCGCCGGACTCTTCTTCACCCGGGTGGGTCGCCGAATCTTCGTCGGCGGGGTCGTCGCCGCGGTGCTGTCGGTCATCGCCTTTCCCGACGCCATGCTGGGCGTCCAGAGCCGCTTCGGGGATGAAGCCGAGACGGCCGGGCGCTTTGCCGAGATCGCTAACATCTTGCCCCCGGTGGCGCTGGCGACATACGACTATCCGCCTCTCGGGATCGGAACGGGTATGCAACAGAACTCCCGGCTGTCCTTTCACGTCGGAAGTGACTGGGACACCGAAGGGGAGCTTGGGCGGTACCTCGTCGAGCTCGGCCCGATCGGTTTCATCCTCGTCTGGATCACGAAGCTGGGTCTGATGGTCGCTCTCTTGCGAGCCTACGGAATCCTCAAACGAGCTGGGCGGCGCGGTGCTGCGGCAGCCGCACTGTCGTACGCCGCGATCACGATGTACGGGAACCTGGCCTTCGATCACAACTGGCAGGCGCTGTATTTCATGGGATGTGGATTTATCCTGGCGGACGTGGTCACCGTACTTCAGCAGAAAGCAGCTGCGAAGGCCCGCGGCGACGTCGAGTCACCCGGCCCGCAGACCCAGCTCCGGACCGCCGTCGCCGGACGTCCCTGATGCTGACGATTCTGGCGATCCCGAAGGCCTTCGAGGGGCACTTCGGACTGATCCAGCGCAACGCGATTCAGAGCTGGACCAGGCTCGACCCCCGGCCGGAGATCATCCTGTTCGGATCCGATCCGGGAACCGCGGAGGCGGCCGCCGAGTTCGGGACCCTGCACCTTCCTGACATCGCGACCAGCCCGTCGGGCGCGCCAATGCTGGATGACCTACTGGCCAAGGGGCAGCGCAGAGCCAGCCATCGGACGGTCTGCTTCGTGAACGCCGACATCATCCTGACACAGGCGTGGATGCGAGCTGTTCGCCTCGCCGCCGCCTGGAGGCCGCAGTTCATGATGGTGGGCCGCCGCTGGGACCTCGACGTCGTCGCGCCGCTGGACTTCTCGGCGCCCTCCTGGGCGAAGGATCTGATCGATCGCGCCAGAAACTGCGGTCGTCTGGCCACGAGCATGTACATCGACTACTTCGTGTTCCCACGCGGGATGCTCGTCGACGTTCCGCCGTTCGTGATCGGCCGCCCCTGTTACGACAACTGGCTCCTCTGGAGCGTCCGCGACAGGGGGATCTCCCTGATCGACGCCACCAACGGCGCGCCGGTGATCCACCAGAACCACGACTATTCGCATATCAAGCCGGCGCGGGGCGATCTGGGAGACCTCCAATCCTACCTCAAGGGCGAAGACACCCGGAGCAACTCGGCGCTCGCCGGTAACTGGAAACGGTTCTTTTACACCGACCACGCCACCCATGTCGTGACGGAGACGGGCGTACGGCGGGCGCTGGGCCGTCCCTATGTCTTGGCGCGGATCGAGCTGCTGCGTCGCCACCTGGTCGACATCACGCGGCCGATTCGCCGCAGACTGGGCGTCGACGCACAGGCCTGGGCGCGCGCGCGCGCCCGATTTCGCTAACCGCGAGGCGAAAGCGACAGAGCTCGAAGCACATAGCGTGAGCCGCGCCCGAGCAACGCCACCGCCGCATGCGGGAGGCTGCTCCAGACGAACCATAAAAAGAGACCGGCGCCCGATTGGAAGTCAGCCCACGCGTTCGCGCCAACTCGGCGGGCTGAGGCGCTCCAAGAGCGCGCCGCGGCGTCGAAGGGGGATGAAGACCAGGCTCTGCCCGATCCCTCCCGTACAGCACCGCCGCCGGGCTTACGCGCCCGGGCTGCGCGCGCGCGCGGGCGTAGCATTCCCGCTCTCGGCGCTTCGACGAGTGTTGCGGAGCAAGAACTCGACGTCGGGCGTCGACTCCGCGACGACGTAGATCTGGTAGGAGAACAGCGTCTTCGACACCCGGATCGCCAGCAGGTTCAGGCGCAAGAGGGCGCGGCTCAAGGGTCCGTCGCCGATCGCTTTCGGGAAGGGGGCCGGAACCCCGCGGATCTCCTTCACCTTGAAGCCGGCGTCGCGCAGGAGGCGGTTCAACCCACGGAACGTGAAGAGCCGTCGGTGGGTAAAGTCGAGGATCCCGGTGTGGTTGTAGTTGAATTGCCCGAGCACGAGCTGCAGGCGCTGCACCAGGAAGGCGATGTTCGGTGTGGTCAAGACGAGAGTCTTCGGTTCGTTGGTGAACTGCGTGCGCAGGCGGTCGAGAAACGCCTCCGGCTCCGCCAGGTGCTCGATGATGTCGAGCATCAACAGATGCGAGTATCCGCCGACCGTGGGGACCGTTCCGTCCAGATCACAGATCTGGTAGCTGACCCCCGGCTCCCGGCGGACCGGATGCCTGGCGTCGACGACGCAGACCTCGCAGTCCTTGCGGACGAGCTCCTTCGCGACGCCCCCCGATCCGCCTCCGATGTCGATGACCTTGGAACCGGGCGGCACCGCATCGATCGCGTAGGTGTGGCTGCTGGCGTAGTTGAGCTTCAAATCGTAGCGGGTCTCGCGCACCTGGGTGTCGAACCGACGCTGGTAGAGGACTCCCGCCCGGTGCGCGGCGTTTCGCAGGGTCGCGCTCATGACGTCGCGCGCGTACTTCATCCCGTTGACGCGGCAGATCTCGTCGCCGTAGTAGGTCGGGATCGGCAGCTCGACGATCCGGGCGCCAGCGTTCAGGAACTGGATGATGATCTCGGTGTCAAAGTGAAAGTCGTTCGAGTTGAGGCGAAACGGGACCTTCTTCAGCGCGGGCACTGAATAGATGCGGTAGCCGCTGTGGAACTCCGACAGCCGGGTCCCGAGGACGAAGTTCTGGGCCTCGGTCAGGATCCGGTTGCCGACATACTTGTAGAGAGGCATGCCGCCCTTGATGGCCGCCCCGGGGACCATCATCCGGCTCCCAAATACCGCGTCGGCATGGCCGGTTGCGATCGGCGCGGTCAGCTTCGGCAGCTCCTCCGGCGCGTACTGGGCGTCGCCATGCAACAGCGCGACCGCGTCGAACCCCTCCGCGATGGCGTAGGCATATCCGATCTTCTGATTGCCCCCATAGCCCTGGTTGAACTCGTTCCGCAGCACGGTCAGCGCGACCTCTGGATGTTCTCGCTTGTACTCCCGGCCGATCGCGAAGGTCCGATCGGTCGAGGCGTCGTCGATGACCAGGATCTCGCAGTCGTAGGTCTCGAAGAGCGCGGTGGGAATGCGCTCCAGGACGGAGGTCAGCGTCGACTCGGCGTGGTACGCCACGACGAAGACCAGCAGGCGCTTTCTTGGCTCGGCAGACGACTTCATGGGGCCGACTCCCCCGTGACGAGCATCAGCCGGTCGAGGCAAAAGGTGGTAGCGCGCGTCATGCCCACACGGCGCCGTTTATACCGCGATCAGGTCTGACCGTCGATGCCGTTTCGGCTTGGCCATGGGGCGCTTCGAGCCTTGGTATATCGGCTTTGGGCGTCCCGCCGCAGCAATGCCCAAGTACGCCACAAGGGCCGCCGGGGCGAGCTGGCGTCTAATCTCTCGATGTAGGCTCTGGACTGCGAACGTAGATTGTCTGTCCATATTGCGCGACTTCGGGCAACAACCGGTATCCCGTCTTCATGGGAAAGGTTGTCAGCTGCATTAGGAAGGCGCGATTTTCAACGCCGAACTGTGTCTCCATCAGGCCGTCCATCACGAGGACATCGCAACGTCCACCACGCAGTTCGTCGATGGTGAGGCCCGCGCCAAGGTAAGTCGACACTGCGTGATCCCTGAAGGCGAATGTGCTGATAGGAAGGCTCCAAACCCCCGCCACGACAGGCGGATGATCGACGCCGCTCTCCGCCACTCGGATCGAGTCGATGAGGCCGCGGTTGGACTTCACCCCAAAGAACACTGGAAAGCCAAAGACCGCAATCGCGAGGGGGAGGACGCTCTTCTCTGGAAGTCTCCGGCTCCAGATGTCCAAGATATTGTGTACGCACCAAGCGAGCGCTAAGTAAAAGAACGGCGCCCAAGTGATCCAGTACCGAGCCAACGGTATAAGGAGGACGATGGCGCATGAGGAGGCGGAGGCGAACAGGAGGAGCAGGAGCACCCGCCAGGCGTCGTCGGTGGAAACCTGAGAGCAGAGGGGCACGCCATCTTGGCGGCGCAAAAGTGCTGTGCGAATGCCCAATCCGCCGCCCAGAAACAGCAGAGTCAGGATGATAGCGTTGTATATTTTATTTCGGTTCGAGAACATTACCCGGGGGATCTTGGTGAAATTAATCGCCCCATTGACTGCCAGATAGCGCCCCAGCTCCCGAGGATTATTCGCGGCAGCTTCTGTTAATGATCTAGGGTGACCAAAGACGCGGTCTAAAATCGGTTGGTACTCCGTGAACGGCATGAAAAGATCCTTCGGGTGCCGCTCGTGGTAAAACGCCGCGTAGCATTGTCCCAATCCCAACAGCAGATAGTCGTTGAATCGAGTTTTGGTCGGCTCCCGGAAATGTGCTGCCAAGGGGATAGAACCCACTAGCGTTCCCACTGCGAGGGTGATTGCCCATCGTCTCGTGACAGTTGTCGTCCCCTGGTTCACCTGCTCCTGGAGTCGCCGACGTCGGAGCACGTGGAAGACAATTCCTCCTATCGGAAGAGCGATCATAGGCGCCAGATACTCGGGTCGGACTTGTGAGGTCCAGAAGGACGCGATCGAGAACACAATCAGATTCAAGCTATTGGGCCTACGCAGGACACATCCGAGCGCGGGCAGCATCAGTGCGAGAGAGAATAAGCAAACGTTTCCATTTTGTGTCGGAGGGGTGCAGAGCGATGAGCAACTCCATACGAGGCACGAGATGACAATCGCCGTCCAGCGGAGGTTGCGAAAGGCACGCAGTACCCAGAAGAGCCCAAGTGTCGATGCCACGGAGGCTGCCGCCCGCATAACCAGGTACGCGTCCATCGGATCGGGGGCGATGGTCCCCAACAGCGCAGCGTAGCAAAGTGAGTAGAGGTTGGTGGTGTGTTGACCTTTGAGGACGAGCAGGCTCGTTAAAATATGGGAGCTTTCGTCGTCGAACGGCACTCCCCCACGCCAGACGCCAACGTTGGCAAGAGCGATGCCGAGGAAAACGAGTATGAACCCGTTTCGGGTCTCGCGTACCTTGCCGTCAGCCGTCCGATTAGACATGTGGTTCGGCTTGAATCACCGGCTGACTCGCAATAGTTCGGGTACGCGCGCGATCAAGGGCGTCAACAGCTAGTAGCTGACCCTCGGTTCGGGGCGGACCAGCTGGACGGCATCCACCACACAGAGCTGGCAGTCCGTACGGGCGAGCTCCTTGGCGACGCCCCCACGAGCCTCCTCCGATATCGATCACCTTGGACCCGGGCGGGACCGCATCGATTGCGCTTATACCCCGGCCGATGGCGAAGGTCCGATCGGTCGAGGCATCGTCGATGACCAAGATCTCGCAGTTGTAGCTTTCAAACAGCCCCGGCGGGATCCGCTCCAGCACGGCGGTTAGCGTCGACTCGGCGTGGTACGCCACTCCGAAGACCAGCGGGCGCCTTTTCGGGTCTAGTGACGTCATCCCCAGAGGGCGCCGTTTATACCGCGATCCGGGATAACCGTCGATGTCCCTTCGACAACCCGCCGAAGCAACTCGCCGACCTCAGAGAATCACGACCCGGGGGGCCAGGTGGCGGGCGATGGTCCTTCGGAATAACTTACGCCCGTGGCGCTCCTGACTCGACTCGTGAAGAGCCTACACAACCGGGTGTCCGCGGCCGCGATGCAGGTGCGGGGCCTCGCCACGCGGATTCTGATGCCCGGAGTCATTCGCGGTGGGCGCGGCCTGTGCGTGGGCGGGAATGTCGCGTTGGCCGTTTACGGAGACCTCGAGATCGGCGAAGGCGTTATCCTGTCCGATGGTTGCTCTCTGCACGTGGGCCCGGGCGCGCGGCTCGTGCTCGGCGATCACGTTTTTGTGGGACGGTACTCGGTTCTGGCGGCCAGCGAGCTGATCGAGATCGGGTCCCGCACACTCGTCGCCGAGCACTGCACGATCCGCGACCAGAACCACCAACTGGACCCGGAGGAGAGGTCGCGCGAGGTGAAGGCAATCACGGAGCCGGTGCGCGTCGCCCCAAGCGTCTGGATTGGGGCCGGCGTCCGGGTTCTCAAGGGCGCCAACATCGGGGAAGGCGCCGTCATCGCGGCGAACGCCGTCGTCACGGGAGACATTCCGGCCAGGGTCATCGCGGGCGGGATCCCGGCGCACGTTCTCAGATCGATCCGCGAATCAAAGCTGCCGTGACGAGGTCATCGCGGTTCGAATCGAGGGGCGCACTGCGCAGACATCGTTACGGGGCGTCTGCACGCGCGTCGCGCAAGGGAACCTGCCGATTGGTGTGGATATCAACGACCATCATGTCTGCGATCAGAGCAAATCGTTGATCGCCCGCAACAAATGACAATCGACCCTGTTCGTCGCGCGACTCGCGAAAGCGAGAAAGGACGTAACCTTCGCGCGCGGTGCGAGCGACGACGTTCTCGGCAAGGCTCTTCTTTACGAAATACGCGTTGTTTCCGTTCGAGTTGCAACCGGCAAAGATGTATCCCTTGCGATCGGCCAACAAACATAGCGCGGGAAGTGACACTCCCCAAAACAAATAGGACGAATGCGCGGAAGAGCGAACGAACTTCGGATCGTATGGGACGGACACCGCTCGCTCGGCGCCGAAAACGCTGTTGTATTCGACGATGACAATCGTCGGATCGATGACGTCGATGGCCTCCCACACCCAGTAGTCGTTTCCGTCGATGTCTATACTGAGTAGGCCGATCTTGCCGGCAAAACCCGCCGTGCGGATGAGCTCATTTATGTTTTCACGCGTGATGAACGCGTCAACGGCGGTGAGATCATGTCTCCAGAAGATGTCGTCGTTTCGGATATGTGAGACTTGTTCTGCACTGCCGTCGATGACGAGCCCGCGCCAGTTGTCGTTGATCAGGAGGAAGCGCGTGTTGGATTCCTGATAGTCTTGGACGCCGAATTCGATAAAGGTCTGCGCCTCAATCGGAACCTGTTGAATGAGGTATTGGATAATGCCGTCGTCGCCCCACTGCGAGAAGACCTGAAACTCGGCTTCGCGAAGTGCTCGTCGGGGACCGAGCGTTCGAATCTTCTCGACGAGGAGGCGCGCAGTTAAGATGTTGCCGACCTCGATCCGCCTCGCAAGCCGTGCGATTTCCCACTTGGCCGCAGTCAAGGAGCCCGGCAGCCTAGCGAAACCGTTCAATCTCTCGGATACTCGCATCGCGCCGCCGAAATCTACGTCGTGCCGAACGCGGCAGTCAAGGAAGACAGCCGTCAGCCACCATTTCCTCGGAGCCCAGGTCCGTGTTGGACCTGCCCCGGGAGCCCCCAAATCGGCCCCTTGTGGAGCTTGTGCCTACGGAGTAAAGGCGACGAGCATGTCGTCGCCTGAGACGAAGATTCGACCCTTGGCAGCGATCGGAGAGCTGTAGCGTCGCGAGCCCGCGAGGACGTCCGTGCCGTAGTAGACCGTGGCACCCGTATCGCCGTCATACCCCTGGAGGAGGTTGTTCCCCTCCAATCCGACCAGCCATACGATGAAGTTGGACTGGCCGTCCGTCGTGGTCACGATCGGACCTCCCATTCCCGTCGGGGCAGCACACCAAGAGCCGGCGAGCTTGGGCGGCGCTCCCGGAACTATTTGGAGGACCTCGAGGCCGCCGGCGGTGCCCCCTGTGCAAAGCGCACCGTTCGATTTGAACGCGACGTAGGTTCCGCTGCTCGTCGTGTAGAGCGCCACCACGCTGGTGATGACTTGCAGGCTCACCTGGGCTGCGTAGAGCCCGTCAGAGATGCCGCCGAGATTGTCAGCATCCTCCAGGTAGCCCGAGAAGTCCTTGGAGAGCCCCAGGACCAGGTGCGAGGGAGTCGAGCCCGGCAGGTCAAAAACGACGGGCCCCGTTCCGCCCATGTCATCGTCGAAGAGGTCGAGCGTCAACCAGTTCGTCGGGGCCCAATAGGCGGGGGGGGCCCTCAATGGGGGCGAAGTGAGATCGAAGCGAAAGATCGCCTCCCCGCCGGCCCATGTCGTCACGTCAATCGTGTTGCCCGTCGTCACGTAGATGGCGTTTCCGTCCGAGCTGGCGCCACTCGTGCCCCAGATGCCGCCTCCGACTCCATCGGTGGCCCACCCACGAACCCCGGTTGGGTCGTCAATCGGGACCGCAACCAGCCAGCCGTGGTAATTGCCGCAGTCGCCGGCCAACCCGCCAAACGGAATGTAAAGGACGCCGTTGACGAGCGCGAGAGCGCTTCGTTGGCCTTGAACATTGGCAGTGAAAGTCATCGACTGGCTCGCCAGAGCCGCGGTCACGTCAATCGGCCATCCGGGCCTCACCGAGCCGTCATCGATAGAGAGCGCGAACACCGTCCATTGCTTCGTCACGCCGGCGTCCGGTGTCACCAGGGCGGCGACGAACAGAGTTCGCGAAGGCAGATCGATCACCGGCGTGCCCGTGATGCCGAGCGGGTCGATGTTGCCGCAGGGCATGGCCGCGAGCGGGACCGGAGTTCCGAGGGTTGCCACCCACACCTGGCGGCCCGACGAGGCGTCGAACGCGTAGATCGTGTCGGATTCGGTCGCTACGATGACCAGGTCGAGTCCAGTCGAACCGTTGTCGACGTATAAAGGTTGCGCGAAGACATGGCCCGTAAAGGTCGCGTTGAAGGTCTGATCGAGCCTGAGGCCACCGGCCGCGGTGGTCGTCAACGCCGGCTCCAGATAGAGACCGTCGCGATTGATGTGTTTGTGGTGCATCAAGACGGAGTCGTCCGGCGAGACGGCGCCCCCCTCGCCGGACAGACCGCCCATGCCGTCTGATCCGGCTGCGCTTCCAGCCATCCCGCCATTCGGTATCCCGACCCCGGCGACGCCACCTGTTCCGGCGGCGCCGCCGGAACCCCCAGTACTACCGGCGCCGCCCGACCCAGCGCCACCGCTCGTCACGTCGTTGATCCCACCAGCTCCGCCGGACCCGCTGGTGCCTCCTCCTCCAGGGCTGCCGCCGGTCATCGCACCACCGCTCCCGCCCGATCCATTGCCGCCGCCGCCACCGCTTCCGCTCGCACCTCCCGCGCCTGAATTGCCGCCCACGCCCAACTCGCCGCCGCTTCCACTTGTTCGGCTACCGCCAAGCCCCCAAGTTCCGCTCGAGCTACTGCCGGCGGAGCCGCCGGTGCCCCCACGGTTTCCGTCCACGGATGCCGGGCGATCGCTCCCTCCGTCACTGTTCGGTCTCGACGTTGCGTCACTCGAGCACGCTCCCGCCAGCGCGCACACTCCCAGCACGACGCGAGAGGCGAGGAGCAGCGAACGATCGGAGGCACCCATGGAGACCGCAATGATACTGCCGGGCGCGGGTGGCGCCGACAGATTTCGAGACCGCGGGGCGTTCGTCGTCGAGAGGAACTTTCGAAAGACGTGGGCAAGCGCGGAAACCATTTGGCCGGCGTGCGGAACGTAGCCGACAATTGCCGCCTGGTGGTCCTCGGGCCGAGAGATCGCCGGCGGAGTCGCGTGCCGACCCTTCCTGGATCTTGGAGCGCTGCCCCTCATCGTCGTGCTCGCGAGCGAGGTCGCCTGCGCGCCGGGCGCGACCTCGTCATTGCGATCCGCGTCGCGGACACGGTCGCTCGGAGGGCAAGCTTGGACCGAACCCTTGACTCGGAAGGGGTGCCAAGTATACTGCGCAAGGCCACGAACGTGGGCACGAACCACTCGTAATTATTAAGGAAACTTCATGACGACGACTCCGCCAATTGAAACCATCGACCATGGCGGAACTCGCTACGCCGAGGTGATTCGCGCCGACGCGCGAGTTGAGAAGACGACGTTTTTTTCGCCGTCCGAGTCTTCCTTTCAGTTCGGCTTGCTGGCGCACGACGCGGGTTTTGTCGAGGCGCCGCACTATCACAAGCCGTTCTCACGGACCATCGACGACCTACAACAGATGTTCGTGGTTCAGCGCGGCGTCGTTGCCGTGGCACTTTACGGGGATGACGGTTCGCTGGTGCGGGAGGTGACCCTGCGTGCCGGCGATGCCATCGTGCTCATCCACGGCGTGCACGCCGTGCGGGTCATCGAAGACATGCAGTGCATCAGCGTCAAACAGGGCCCGTTCCTGGGCGCCGAATACGACAAGGTGAACGTCAAGGTTTCGGAATGATCCCAGTTTTCGAGCCGTCGATAGGTGAGGACGAGCTCCAGGCGGTCGCGGCGGCGTTTCGGAGAGGCGAGATCTCGGGATCGTTCGGAACGGCAGTACCGGAATTCGAGCGAGCATTCGCGGGATACGTCGGGGTCAAGCACGGCGTGGCGGTGACGAGCGGGACGACAGCCTTGCAGCTCGCCGTGGCCGCCGCTCGAATCGGCGACGGCGATGAAGTTCTCATCAGCTCATGCACGAACATCGCCACCGCGCTCGCGGTGATCCACAACGGCGCCGTCCCTGTGCCCGTCGACGCCGAGCCCGAGACCTGGAACCTCGACCTCGATCTCATCGAGCGCCTCATCACGCCTCGCACGCGTGCGATCATCCCGGTGCACCTCTACGGCCACCCCGTCGACATGGAACGGCTTTGCGCCATCGCCGACAAGCACAACCTGCTCGTCATCGAGGATTGCGCGGAATCGCACGGCGCCACGGTGCGGGGTCGCATGACGGGATCATTCGGCGCCATGAATTGCTTCAGCTTCTACGCCAACAAGGTCATCACGACCGGCGAGGGAGGGATGGTCGTCACGGACGACTCCGCCCTCGCGGACCGGTTGCGCCTTCTCCGCAATTTGGCGTTCACACAACCGCGGTTCAGGCACGAGGAGGCCGGATACAACTTCCGGATGACCGGTCTTCAGGCGGCGATGGGCACCGTGCAGACGCGAAGGATCGAATCGGTCATTGCTGACAAGCGTCGGGTCGCCGCTGCTTACAACAAGCTCCTGAGTGGCCTCGCTTGGTTACAGCTTCCCGCGGAGCTGCCGTGGGCGCGAAACGTCTACTGGATGTACGCGGTCGTCGTCCGCGGAGATGCGCCTATCGGGCGGAACGCATTGCTCGAACGGCTCTCGACGGCCGGCGTGGAGACCCGGACCTTCTTCTGTCCGATGAGCCGCCAACCCTGTGTCACGCGCCTTCCGGGCTATCGTGCCGTGACCGAGCCAGTCGCCGACCGGCTGTGGGAGAACGGGTTTTATCTCCCCTCGAGCCCGACTCTGTCGGAATCCCAGATCGAGACCGTGGCCGAGGCCATCAAGCGGGCCGCGAGCTAGACGCGATGATTCTCGTACCTCGGCCGGCACGCAGAGCTCTACGATCTCTTCTACGCCGACAAGTCGTACGCTCAGGAAGCGAAGCTCGTCGGCGAGCTCCTATCGGAGCTCAAGGTCTCTCCGCCCGCTCGATTGCTGGAGCTGGCGTGTGGGACGGGACGACACGCATTGGAGTTCGAGCGTCTCGGCTTCTCCGTGGTTGCGACTGATCATTCGGGCGACATGTTGGCGTGCGCGCGCCGCCGTGCAGAAGATGCAAGCTCGCACGTCGACTTCTTGGAACGCGACATGCGCGATCTCGGTCAGCCGGAGAGCTCGTTCGACGCCGTGGTCTGCCTGTTTGATTCGATTGGGTATCTACTGACCAACGACGCCATTCTTCAGGCGCTACGCGGCGCCCACCGGAGTCTTCGGCGCGACGGGGTGCTGGTTTTGGAGTTCTGGCACGCGGCCGCGATGCTGCGCGCCTATGATCCCGTTCGCGTACGGCGTTGGGACGCGTCGACGGGGTCGATTCTTCGTATTTCGGAGACCGCGCTCGACTGCGCTCGACAGACAGCTCAAGTCTCGTATCAGGTCATCGAGCTCGGTCGTGACGGCAGCTATAGAGAATTGCGCGAGTCCCAGACCAATCGCTACTTTCTAGTGCAAGAGATGCGAGCACTATTGGGCGCGGCGGGATTCGAGGTCAGCAGGTGGTGCGCCGGTTTCTCGCGGGAGGGCGAAGTGACCGCCGATACCTGGCACGTGGTCGTGGCGGCGCGGCGCCGAGAACCTTGAAGGTCGGCTTCTACATCGGCGCTACGGGTCCCGAGACAGGCGGCGGGTTCACGATCGTCCATGAGGTGATGCGGGCGCTGGCCGCCAAGAAACGTGAGTCTCGGCACGAGTTCGTGATGCTGACTCTCGCGGAGCAAACGGCCGAACGTGCGGCGCCCGAGGGGCTTGAACAGCTCTCGATTCGCGACGCCTTCTTTGAGCGCCCATTTGGCCAGCGGGTCGACGGGCTGATGCGCCGTCAGGCCGCGCGCCTTCTCGATCTGCACGTCGTTCCGGACGGCCGCGTGGGGAGTCGCCCCGCCCTCGAGGCCCTGCTTACCGAGCACGGCTTCGACGTGATCTGGTATCCCTCGGCGTGGGACTGCTGCACTCTCGAGATTCCGTTCGTGACGGTGGTGTGGGACCTCCAGCATCGCCTGCAGCCGTTCTTCCCGGAGGTCAGCGACGACGGAAAATGGACCTACCGTGAAGAGTGGATGTCGACGGTGCTTCGCCGCGCGGCACTGGTGGTTGCAGGAACCGAAGTGGGACGCCATGAGATCGAACGATTCTACGGGGTTCCTCGGGAACGCATCCGATTGATGCCTCATCCGACACCGGCTTTCGCAACTCGCGTGGCCGATGCGCCTGCCTCCCGTCCCGTGGCGGGCGACTACCTCTTCTACCCGGCGCAATTCTGGCCTCACAAGAATCACGTCAACCTTCTACATGCCCTCGATCTCTTGCGGCGACAGGACCATTTGGATCTGTCCCTCGTTCTCACCGGATCGGATCAGGGCAACCTCGCACACGTGAGGTCGACCGCGAGCGCTCTCGGATTGGCCGATCACGTCCGCATTCTGGGCTTCGTTCCCCAGGAAGAGCTCGCGGCTCTCTACCGTCATGCATTCGCGCTCGCGTACGTTACGTTCTTCGGACCCGAAAATCTTCCACCGCTGGAGGCATTTGCGGCAGGGTGCCCCGTGGTCGCCTCTGACGTGCCCGGAGCCCGCGAGCAACTCGGAGACGCAGCCCTGCTCGTCGATCCGCGCAGCCCAGAGAAGATCGCCGCTGCGGTCAAGTCGCTCTTTGCCGACCGCGCTCTCCGCGATGGGCTCGTCGTCCGCGGCCTTCAGCGGGCGCAACTGAACACAGCCGAAGCCTTCGTCGCGGGAGTCGACCGGTGGTTGGACGAGTTTGAGCCGGTACGCCGCTGCTGGCCCTCCGGCGTGTACGCGGCCGGCAAGCGTCGGTTCCCATGACGATGACGAAGAAGGCCCGAAAGCCTCTGGGCGAGGTGATCAAGCGGATCGGGAGAGATCTCCTGCCGCCCGTCGCCATCAGGATGGCCCGGCGCTTCCGGCAGCCGCCGCCTGCGCCGGTCTACGGCTTCTTTGGCGACTACCCGACTTACAAGGCCGCCCTCGAGGCGTGTAAGGGCGAGGGCTATGAAAGTGAGGCCCTGATCAACAGAGTGGAGGAGCGGACGCGACAGGCTTTGCTCCAGACGCGTCTCGATCCAGCTCTGCGAATGCTCGACGAGCGATCGCTGCAAAACCTGGCAGCGCTTCTCCTCGTCCTGTCCGGTAAGCGTTCGATCTCAATCCTCGACTTCGGGGGAGCGCTCGGCCTGCACTACCAGCAGCTGAGCCAGTACTTGGGAGGTCCTCTTTCCTGGACCGTGTGTGAGACAAGGCTGATGGCCGAGCACGGTGCCAGAAATTTTGTCGCCGACGGGCTCCAATTCGTCTCATCACTGGATGACGTCGAAGGACAAACCTTCGACGTCGTCTTCGCGAGCGGCTCGCTGTCCTATCTAGAAGATCCTGCCCGTACCTTGAAGAAACTGGCTTCCCTCTCTGACCGCTTAGTCCTCAATCGTATGCCGTTTGTCGGGTTGGAACGCGACTGCCTCACGGTCCAGCGTGTCGATCCCGTGATCCACGCTGGCTCGATGCCATCCTGGTTCTTTAGTGAACAAAAATGGTTGTCCCATCTCGAAGAGCTCGGCTTCGAGATCCTCATGCGCTGGCAGGTCCAGCAGGACGTCATGCACTTTCGCGGCGGGGCCGTCGTCTACCAGGGGCTGGCCGGACGCCGCTCAACCTAGGGCCAATGCCGTTCACTTAGGGCGCCTCGGCGTGGGGCGCTTGCGAGGGTAGTTGCTCATCTTGACCTTCACGGCCCGTGGAAAAGCACGTTCGGGCCGTCGAGGGGGCAGGATGAGCCGCTTCAGGTTTCGACGGAGATGCTGTAAGCGCGCCGGGATCGTTCCGAGGGCGAGTCGTCGTCCGTAGAGACGGCCGATTTCGTCGCGGACGAGGGCGACCGCCGCGACGAAGCTAATTCTGGTGGGCGCTACCTTCGCTTCAGCGGCGACGCGTTCGATCTCGAGTCGCACCAGGTTGTAGGCGATCGCGATGCCCCACAGCTCCTGGCGGACACCGTCGGGGGTGCGACTGCGAATGGCTTCTTCACGTGCGAGCAGGTGCGTCTTGATCTCGTCGTACGCGATCTCGGCTTCCCATCGCTCGTGATACAGCGCGACGAGCTCCTTGGCCGGGTACGCCTCGGGATCCGTCAGCGACGTGAGCAGCGTCGAGCGAGGGTGTCCTTTGACTTTGTAGTGAATCGCCCGCATTACCCACTGCCGTGGGAGGCCGGGCTGGTCGACCTCGATCACGACCAATTCGTCGTCGGTGCCGAGCTTTTCCAGGACTGAGTAGCGCGTCCGTGTCTTTGCTCGCGACAGCCAGTGCCGATTGCCGCTGCTCTCGAGGTGAATGAGCTCGTTGGCGACGAGGAAATTGCGGTCCACGATCACCAGCGAATTTTCCGGCACTTCGCTCCAAACGTCGCGCGCCAGTGTCGTCTCCTCGCCGGTCGCATATTCGGCGAAACGAAAGGCCGACATCACGCGTGATCGCAGCGCCATCACGGCGACGGCTCGCACGAGCGGATACCCGCTCTCGCCTCGCAAGGCTCCGGCGTAGGACCCTCCGAAAGCGGCTCGATTCTCCGGCGAATCGGGCACTCGCAGGGTCGTGCCGTCCATGCCGTAGAGTGAGAGTCCTCTCCACTTCCGAGCGTCAGCGCTTCGCTTGGCCCATTCCGCTGCCGTTGTCGCGAAGAGGTAGGCGAGCGGCTCCTCCGTCAGTCGCCGTCGGGCTTTCGCGATCGCGCTTTTCGCGATCAGCGTGTCTTTCTTGTCGGGCAGCGACAGGTCCAGCATGTCGACGATGTGCTCGATCGGCTCGTTCCGGTAGAGCGCCATCCCGATCACCAGCCACACCACCTGTTCGGCCGGCAAGCGCCGTCGACGAATGCTCGTCGTGCCCGCCCAAGTCAGCGCTTCCTCGATCCACAGCGGGTCGAGGTGCTCCTTCAGCCGATCGAGAGCATCTGGTGCCCCATATGCCGCGATTGATGCGAGCGATTCGTCGAGATCCACGCTGGTTTTCCTCCAGCGCGCATCATGATCTCCTCAAGATCAGGCGCAATATCCGCTTTTCTCCACAGGAAAAGCGGATCGCTTTCGATCACTTGCGCCTAAGTGATCGGCATTGAACCTAGGCCGCGACTTCGTCGCGGCCAGCGTGGTTTCCACAGTCAAGCAGTTTGATAGCCCTGAGCGATCAGGGTGGGGCCCGCGTCGCGCATGAACGTTTCGAGAACGTCGGCGGGCATTTCGTCGCGAAAGCTCCCGACCTTTCCGCGTCGCACGAACGGCTTGTCTTTGGGCCATCCCGGAGTCTCCCACCCGCCGCGTAACTCCTTTCGGCGCATGCTTTCAAACGACGCCCGCTGGACCGCCCAGTGGAGGAGAGCATCGTCGCGCTCGATACCGGCAAACGAGCAGAACCTTCGTAGCTCAGCGAATGTGTCGCGCTTCAGATCTTCGTAACGAATGATGATCAAGTCCGATTTGAACGGATTCGAAAGGTAGCTGTCGACATGTTCATGCCATTTTCCGGGGAATAACCCCCGCCCCGTCTTTATCATCTCGGCAAAATCGATCTGCCCGCCGGTAGCGGCGAGGTGATGATAGTAGGAAACCATGGCATCTCGTCCATCGCGCATAAGATAAACGATCCTTCGGTATTCTGGTCGCGGCGGATGATGGCTCTTGAAGAACGATGGCGTATGGTACCGCCGGTAATATCGCTCGAAGTGAACGTCCGGAACCAGATCGTTGAGCAACGCATCGGGAGCCAACTCGACGTCGAGACCGAAGAGCAGTGAGGCGACGAGGTGCTGAAACCAGGTGTTGCCTGACTTTGGATACCCGCAGATGAATACATCGCGAGGCTCTGTGTCGTCTATTGGGCGCAATCCCGCAGTTTTCGCGATTTGCTTTTTCAGGACGCGTTCAACGAATAATTCTCCCCTTTCTTGAATCTGGCGTGCCGTTGCTCGGAGCGTTGCCCTCATCTCGCAACTCTCTCCCAGTTCAATTTGGGTCGAATTATCCCAACCGGTTGTGCATGGACCTCGCCAACGATATTTGTCTCTTCAATCGTCAGCGAGATGACATTCTCGATCCACAGGAGGTTTTTTACGCCGGGTACACCGGCGTTGACCGAGACCACGTAGCGCCCGGGGAGCAAAAGGTGGCCGGGGATCTCACAGCAAACCGTATATCGTCCCGGATCCTTCCGGCCCCGATTCGCGACCTGGTCCGTGTCGTAGCTGTCGAACACCACGGTCCCGTCGGCAGTCGCGAGTACGAACCCAACGCGACAGTGAGGCAAGGTCTGTCGAATCTCGTACTCGAAGGAGAGCGTGAACGGATGACGGACGTCCACGGTCGACGTGACCGCGCCATCATTGTTGCGAATACGCACCGAAAATAAGCGAAAGTCATCGACGCCCTTGTTCGCGGTTCCCTCTGGCCACTCACAAACACCGGTCTCGCTCGAGTTGCTGAGCAGGTAATGTGCGATGACGTCCGCCGTCTTTCCTTGCGCGACGATCTTTCCCTTGTCCAACCAAACGACCGAGCTACAAAGGCGATTTACGGCTCCCATATTGTGGCTTACGAAGATGACGGTGCGTCCCTCTCGCGCGACTGCGCTCATCTTCCCGATGCACTTCTGTTGAAACGCCGCATCGCCGACGGCCAGAACTTCGTCGACGATCAGGATCTCCGGCTCTAAGTGGGCCGCAACGGCAAAGGCCAGACGTGTATACATTCCGCTCGAGTAGTGCTTGACCGGCGTATCCAAGAACCGCGCAATCTCAGAAAAGGCGACGATGTCATCGAATTTCGAGAGGATCTCGGCGTTCTTCATCCCCAATATCGCGCCATTCAAGAAGATGTTCTCCCGGCCGGTGAGTTCGGGATGAAACCCGGTTCCTACCTCGAGCAAACTTCCGACCCGGCCGCGGAGCCGGATTTCGCCGAGCGTCGGCTCGGTAATCCGTGAGAGGATCTTGAGAAGAGTGCTTTTCCCGGCGCCGTTGCGACCGATCACGCCGATGACGTCTCCGCTCGCGATGTCGAACGAGACGTCCTGCAGCGCCCAGAAGCTGTCGTCGGTTGGACGCTGACTCGCGCGACGGAAGGGACGGAGCGCGGTGCTCGTGAGCCACTCGCGGAGTGAGCCGTAGGGCTGTTGCCCTGCGAGACGGTACCGCTTTCCTATTCCAGAGACGCGTACGGCAGTGTCGCTCACAGTTGATCCGCGAAGGTACGTTCCGTTCGCCGGAAGAAAAGGATACCGGTCACAAGAATGACCGAGCCGCTAACAATTGATACCAAGAGCATCGAACTCGGAGCGGGCCGTCCCAAAATGCACCAGCGAAAGCCTTCGACGACGCCCGACATCGGGTTCACGCCCAACAGGATCCTGCGTAAACCCGTGACGCTGCTCGACGGATAGATCACGGGCGTGACGAAGAGCCAGAACTGAACCAGAAATGGAATTACATATTGAACGTCTCGAAATTTGACGTTCAGAATCGACAACCAAATACCGATCCCCAATGCTGTGACCACAGCCAGCAGGAAGAAGGCCGGCAAGAACACCATTGTTGGAGCGGGCATCGTCTTGTTCACCGCCATGATCACCAACAGCACAGCGAACGAAATCGCGAAGTCGACGCCCGCGCTGGCCACGACCGCCAGCGGGATTACGAGCCGCGGGAAGTAAACCTTCGTAATCAGGGTGCGGTTAGCGACCAAGCTGTTGCCGGCGGCCGACACTGATGTCGCGAAGAGCTGCCAGGGGAGGAGGCCAGCGAAGTAGAATATGGACGCTGGTGCGCCTTCGGTCGAGAAGCCGTGTGTCGCGAAGAACACCGTGAAGACGATCATTTGCGCCAGTGGCTGGATGACCGCCCAGGCAGCACCGAGTGCTGTTTGCTTGTACCGTACTTTGATATCTCGCAGAGCAAGCGTGGTGAGCAGCTCGCGGTAATGGACGAGCTCTGCCAATTGCAGCGACGCCCATCCTCTTCGCGGCCTGATGATCGTCTCTTCGAGAGCGATCTGCGAGCCATCACGAGTACCAGAATGATCCGACATGAGTAAGTGGGGGCCTAACTTACGATGTCCGTCGGGAGGGATCAAACCGGAGTCTACCATTTCTGCGGGGGGCAGCGCGCGAAAAGTGGTCGGTCCCTTCGCGCCATTCGTCGATGCCCTTGCCGCGGCAGTCTCCCGCGGAACGGACGCTTGCTCCCCTTTCCGCATGATGTAGTCTGCATGGCGCGCCCGACGAGGCCCGATCCCTGCCGACACCGACAATGGCGACCCCGCCCTCCATCTCGATCGTCACGCCGTCCTACAACCGTCGGCGTTATCTGGGAGATACGATCAGGTCGGTGCTCGCCACTGGCTATCCGGCTCTCGAGTACGCGGTGGTCGACGGGCAGTCCTCGGACGGTTCAGCGGAACTGATCGCCGGCCATGCTTCGCGCCTGGCTTGGTGGGTCAGCGAGCCGGACGGAGGACAGTACGACGCCATCAACAAGGGCTTCGCCCGAACCAGCGGGGAGATCATGGGCTGGTTGAACTCCGACGATCTCTATCTGCCCTGGACGCTGACCGTCGTCGGCGAAGTGTTTGCGGGGCTTCCACAGGTCGAGTGGATCACGACGGCTTTTCCCCTGATCTGGGACGGCCGCGGACTGCCCATCGCGTGCAACTACCGGCCAGGGTACAGCCGTCGCGGTTTCCTGCGCGGCGAGTATCTCCCGACGGCGGGCGGATACACCACGGGGTATATCCAGCAGGAGTCGACGTTCTGGCGCCGGACTCTTTGGGACCGGTGTGGCGGTCGGCTGGATACGTCATATCGGGTGGCCGCCGACTTCGATCTCTGGATGAGGTTCAGCGCGGAAGCGGAGCTGTATGCGGTCGACGTCCCGCTGGCCGGTTACCGCGCGCACGGGGACCAGCGCACCGCGAATGAAAGCGAGGGCTACGCGCGCGAGGCGCTGGCCTCTCTCCGACAGCACGGCGGTCGGCCCTACGCCGGCATCGAGTCGTTCGTGATGCAATCCGTGGTCTCACACCTACCGGCCACGGCGCGACGCTGGGGCAACCGGGTCGGCCTCTTGTCTCGTCGGATGGCTTGCGTCCACAACGGGCCGGGCAGCCCCTGGCAAGTCATCGAGCGCTGACGCAGCGTTACTCGTAGCTGTTCGACTGGAACGCAGCGATGTCGTTCCTGGCGAAGAACATGTCGCACTGCCAGAAGGCGCCATCCTTGGGGCGGTTCATGGGATCGCAAAGGTCGATCGGCGAGAAACCGAGGGCCGCCAGGTGGTTGCACATCTCGAAGAAGCGCAGCGAGCCTGGAACCAACGTAAAGTTGTAAACCTCGATGATGAGCAGGTTCGTCTGAGGAAGGGTCGCCTTGGCGCCTTCCAGGATCGGCAGCTCGAATCCGTGGGTGTCGAGCTTGATCGCATAGGGTCCGGGCAGAGCCCGCGTGGCGACTTCATGGTCGATTGTCGTCGCTGGGACGGTCACCATTCCCTTGGTGGCCGTCGAGGAGGCGCGGCCGCCGAGCGGATCGCTCATGTCGAAGCTCAGTGTCCCCATGCGATCACCAGCCGCCGCCAGCACGTAGTCCGAGCCGGGAACCCGCTGCTTGAAGCTCTCCAGACCCGGTCGGTGAACGGCATTGGCCTCAACCAGCAGGTACCGGGCCCGCTCAAAGTACTTCAGAGCGGTCTCGGACCAGCTGCCGTTGGAGGCACCGACGTCGATCACGGTCCCGATCTGCGTCCCGCGCGCCGAGGCGCGCATGAGCCCCGCCTCCATGGAGGTCGGTCCGGGCGCCACGCGGCTGACTCGGTAGCCGAGTCCGTAGAGGGCCATATTGATTCGCTGCGCCGCTTTTTTCTGCAGCGACGAAAGCATCTGCGCACTGGTCGAGCGATCCACGAGGGCCGCATCCTACACGACTCGGCGCCCAGGGGCACGGAGCGGCCCGTCGAAAAACCCACCCTGGCAATCCCGTTTGCTCCACCCGGACCGACGCTATAAAATGCCCGGGTGAGCCCTCCCATAGATCTTACTGCCAGTGAGCTTGCCGGCGAAACGACCGGATCAAAGATCGATTTTCGCGCCTACTGGCGGACGATCCGCAAGCGCTGGCCGTTCGTCGTCCTGTCGATGATCGTGGCGACGGTGATCGCGTTCGTCTACACGTACCGGCAGCCCAAGATCTACGAGGCGACCTGTCAGGTGATCATCGAGCCGATGGCGCCGCAGGTCCTGCCGGGGTCGAAGGACGTCGTGGAGCTCGGGACGGGGACGTTCTGGGCGAACAAAGAGTTCTACGAGACCCAGTATCGGATCATTCAGTCGACCAGCGTCGGGCAGCGCACGGCCGAGAAGCTGGGGTTGCAGTACGACCCCGACTACGCCGGGATCGTCGGGCCGAACCGTGATCTCGTGGCGCTCGGCCGAGCGATCGCGGGCGCAGCTGAGCGGTCAAGCCGCTCAAGGACTCGCGGCTGGCGCTCATCACGGTCGCCGATCGGAAAGCCTCAGCGCGCGGCCTTGATCGCCAACACGGTCGCCGACACCTACATCGAGTACAACCTCGACTACAAGCTGGAGGGGGCGCGGTCGGCCATGGCCTGGCTGGCCGAGCAGGAGTCCGAGCTCAAGCGGCAGCTCGAGGAGTCGGAGCTCAAGCTCTACCAGTACAAGAAGGATCGCAATCTGCTGGCGGTCAGCCTGGACGACAAGCAGAGCATGCTCAGTCAGAACCTGGCGAACGTGAATTCCAAGCTCACCGAGCTCCACATCAGGCTGCTCGAGATGGACGCCAAGCGGAAGATGATCGAACGCGCGCGGGACGACATCTCCGACAAGGCGAATCTGCCGGAGATTCGGGAGAAGCCGACGATCGAAAAGCTGCGCGACTCGTACATCCAGCTCAACAAGGACTACGCGGATCTCTCGTCGCGGTACGGTCCGAGCTACCCGAAGATGAAGTCCCTCAAGGGCGAGATGGACGCGACTCAAGTCCGCCTATGAGGAAGAGGTCAACGGCGTCCTGGCGACCTTCGAGAAGAGCTATCAGGAGCTGCTCGACAACGAACGGTCGCTCAAGCAGCTGATGGAGCAGCAGAAGAAGGAAGCGATCGAGCTGTCGAAGATCGAGGTCGAGTACAAGCCGCTCCAGCGATCGGCCGAGCAGGAAGACAAGATGTACGGGATCATCGCGGCCCGGCAGAAGGAGATCGACATCACCGGCCCGATGAAGACCAACAACGTGCGCGTGCTCGAGCGCGCGATCGTCCCGGGCGTCCCGGTGCGGCCGAAGCCGGTGCAGAACCTGCTGCTGGGCCTGATGATCGGGCTCGGGACGGGGATCGGTCTGGCGTTCGCGATCGAGGCGCTGGACAACACGCTCAAGACGCAGCAGGACGTCGAGCAGTTCCTGGGGACGCCGGTGCTGGGACTGGTGCCGGTCATCGGTGCCTCGCCCGGGGCAGAGGCTGTGCAACAGGGCGACAACCTCCGCGAGCGCGATCTCGGCGTGTTCCTCGATCCGAAGTCGGTGGCGGCCGAGTGCTGCCGGTCCATCCGGACCAACATCCTCTTCATGTCGCCCGACCGGCCGCTCAAGACGATGGTCGTGACCAGCCCGAGCCCCCAGGAGGGGAAGACCACCACCGCGATCAACCTGGGCGTCACGATGGCCGAGGCGGGCGGTCGCGTCCTGATCGTCGACACCGACATGCGGCGGCCGCGGCTTCACCGGTCGTTCGGCGTGCCGAACCAGACCGGGATCTCCACGGTGATCGTGGGGAAGGCGACGCTGGAGGAGGCCATCAAGCACACGGACGTGCCGAACCTCGACGTCCTGCCCTGCGGCCCCGTGCCCCCCAATCCGTCGGAGCTGCTGCACACCGATCGGTTCGGCGTCGTGCTGGCCGACCTGGCCAAGCTCTACGATCGCATCATCCTCGACTCGCCGCCCACCTCGGCGGTGACCGATCCGGCCGTGCTGGGGAACCTCGCCGACGGTGTCGTGCTGGTCATCAAGGCCGGTGAGACCACGCGCGAGGCGGCGATGCACGCGCGCCGTCAGCTGGCGACCGCCAAGGCGCGGCTGTTCGGCGTGGTGGTCAACGCCATCGACTTCTCGAACCCGGCCTACGGTTACGAGTACTACTACCGGAACTACTACCGCTACGGTTACACGTACGGGAACGCCCCGGCGGATCAGAAAGGCGACGACCTAGAGCCGGCGGGATGGGGACCGCCCTCGTCACCGGAGTTACGGGTCAACTCGGTTACTACGTCGCCGAACAGCTCGCCCAGCGTGGCGATTCCGTTTGGGGACTGGTCCGTCAATCGACGCTCGGCCGCGGCGGCCATGCCCGCGAGCTCCCGTACCGCCCGGTGACGGGCGACCTGCTCGACGAGTACTCGCTGCTGTCGATCTTGGAAGAGGTGCGTCCGGAGCGCATCTTCAACTTCGGCGCGCAGAGCTTCATCCCGGCCTCCTGGACGCAGCCGATCCTGACGGCGCAGTACACCGGGCTGGGGGTGATTCGCCTCCTCGAGGCCGTGCGCCGGGCGGTGCCCGAATGCCGGGTCCTCCAGGCCGGCTCGAGCGAGCTGTTCGCGGGCGCGGAGAGCTCGCCCCAAGACGAGGGGGCGCCGATCCGGCCGCTCAACCCGTACGGGATCGCCAAGGCGTTCGCCTATCACACGGTGCGGGCCTACCGGGCCCAGTACAAGCAGTTCGCCAGCAACGCGGTGTTCTTCACCAACGAGTCGCGCCGGCGCTCGCCCTGAATTCGTCTTCCGCAAGGTGACCCGCGGCGTGGCGGAGATTGTCGCCGGCAAGGCCGAGCACCTCTCGCTCGGAAATTTGGAGACCGTTCGAGACTGGGGCTACGCGCCGGAGTACGCGGCGCTGTCGATCGCGCTCCTCGACCACGAGTCGCCGGACGATTTCGTCATCGCCACCGGCGAGGGGCACACCGTGCGCGAGCTGGTGACCAGGGCGTTTGGTCTCGTGGGCCTCGACTGGGAGAAGTACGTCCGGGTCGACAACACTCTGATCCGCCGCAGCGAGCAGGTCCCGATCGTGGGCAACAGCGCCAAGCTCAGGCGCGTGATCGGGCGACAGCCAAAAATGAAGTTCGGGTCCGTGCTCGAGATTCTGCTGGCCCACGACCTGCACCAGCTCGGATGCGAGGTGCCCTTCGCGAGCCCGGAGCCGAACGTCTCGCTCGCCGGAACCGAAGCCTGAGCGCGGCTACTGGCGCGGAATGGCGGCCGGGGTGGGGACGGCGGAGCGGCCGGCGCTCTGAACCAGATCCAGCGCCTCGCCAAGGTGCTCGCAGAAGATCTCGGCGGCGATCTCGATGTCCCGGTCGATCTCGCTGCGGCCGTCCGACCAGTCGAGCTCCAGCACCCGGACCGTTCCTTTACCGCCCGGGACGGTGAAACGGTGCCGGAACAGGGGACGCGAGACCTCTTCATCCGAAGGTCCGTGAACAAACGTCGGGACGGAGGGCTCCGCCGTTTGCGGAGGGCCGAGGTGCAACCGCACCGCGATCGCGCCCAGGGCCGTCGCGGCCTCGACGACGACCGGCCACATCTCGGCCGCGACACGGAGCTGCCGCAGCTGGCGCCCAAGCGGCTGGAGCGTGGCGCGCAGGGCGCGGTTCCGCTTGCGGTCGAGCGCTGAACCCTGGATCCGGGCAAAGCGCACGTACCCGAGGGAGCGCAGGAAGAAGAACGCCACCAGCATGAGCACCACCAGGAGCAGCGCGGCCTGGAGGCTGTTCGAGTAGGTCAGCACCATCGCCACCGCACCGAGGAGGATGCAGAACCCATAGAGCACCAGCACCGACTGGCGATGGCTGAGACCAAGGTCCATCAGCTTGTGGTGAATGTGCTCCTTGTCGGGTTGAAACAGGGGCCGTCCCCGGAGCGCACGGCGGCCGATCGCCAGCAGGGTGTCCATGATCGGCAGCCCGAGGGCGATGGCCGGGATCAGCACCGCGACGGCGGTGGAGGACTTCTGGTTGGTCTGCATCGCGGTCGTCGCCAGCACGAAGCCCAGGAACATGCTGCCGGTGTCACCCATGAAGATCGAAGCCGGGTTGAAGTTGTAGAACAGGAACCCGACGATCGACCCGGCCAGCGCCGCCGAGAACAGCGTCATCAGCGGGTGGCCGCGCTGGAGGGAGACCAGAAACGTCGTGACGACGGCGACCAGCGCGACTCCCCCGGCGAGGCCATCGAGGCCGTCGATCAGATTCATGGCGTTGGTGACGCCGGCGATCCAGAGCATGGTCAAGGGGAGGTTCGCCCACCCGAGCACGATCGGGTCGCCAAACGGGTTCGCCAGGGTGTCGAACCGGAACCCCATCCGGTACATGAAGAAGGCCACCACGAACTGGACCACGAACTTCTTGGCCGCGTTCGCCCCGCGCAGGTCGTCGTAGAGGCCCAGGAGCGCGATCGAGATCCCACCCACGAAGAGACCGATCACATGCTCGCGCTCGGCGACGAAGAAGCTCCCCACGCCGCTGTGAAACAGGAGGAGGCCCGTGAGCGGAGCGAAGAAGGCGATGACGATCGCGATCCCGCCCAGCCGGGGGACCGGTTGCCCATGAATCTTGCGCGAGGAGCGGGCGTGGTCGAGCGCCCCGAAGCGGTAGGCCAGCCGCCGAACGAGCGGCGTCAGCGCCGTCCCACACAGCATCGAGAGGATGAAGGCGACTGCGGCAGTTCTCATTCAGGCGGCCGCGTCAGAACCCAATTTCCCAGCGCCAGCACGTCCATCCGGGTCTTGAGGTAGCAAGCCAGGGCCTCGCCCGGCGTCGCCACGATCGGCTCGTGCTCGTTGAAGCTGGTGTTCAGCATCAAGGGGACGCCGGTCTGCCGCTCGAACTCCGAGATCAGCGCGTGGTAGCGGGGGTTGGCGGCGGCGCTGACCGTCTGCAGGCGGCCGGTGTCATCGACGTGCGTCACCGCCGGGATGCGGGCCCGCTCGGCCTCGCGGACCTTGTAGACCAGCATCATGAAGGGGGAGGGCTCGCCCCGCTCGAAGATCTGGGAGGCCTTCTCTTCCAGCACGCTGGGGGCGAACGGGCGGTAGGTCTCGCGGTGCTTGATCCGCTTGTTGAGGATGTCCTTCATGTCGGCGCGGCGCGGGTCGGCGACGATCGAGCGGTTGCCGAGCGCGCGCGGGCCGAACTCCATCCGTCCCTGGAACCACCCCACCACCCGGCCGGCGGCGGCCGCCCCGGCCACCTCGCGGAAGAGGTCGGCGTCGTCCAGGCGACGGACGTCGATGCGCGCGTCCCAGCCGTTGCCGCGCGCCTTCTCGATGGCCGCCTCTATCTCCGCGTCGCCGAAGCCGAGACCGGTGTAGGCGTCCCGCATCACGTAGCCGCGCGGGCGGCCGAGGATGGCGTGCTCGACGTAGAAGGCGGCGCCGATCGCGGTGCCGTCGTCGCCGGCGGCCGGCTGGGCGAACAGCTCGCGGAACTTGGTCCGCTCGAAGATCTTGCCGTTGGCGACGGAGTTCAGGGCGCAGCCGCCGGCCAGCGCCAGCTTGTCGAGGCCGGTGCGGCGCTGCAGGTCCTCGAGGACGTGGAAGAAGATCTCCTCGTAGACCACCTGGGCGCTGTGGGCGATGTCGGCCCACTTGCCGAAGAACTCCGGATCCTCCGGATCGCGCGCGGGACCGAGCAGATCGGCCAGCTTCGGCGAGAAGACCAGGCCCATCTGCGGCGCCCCGTCGTCCCAGGTCATCTCCACGCCCTCGGTGTGGTGGCGGAAGTAGTCGAGGTTCAGCTCGAACCGCCCGTCGTCGACGGGATGGATGAGCTGCCGCAGCTTGTCGACGTAGGTCGGCTTGCCGTAGGGCGCGAGGCCCATCATCTTCCACTCCTCGCCGTAGCGGTGAAAGCCGATGAACTGCGTGACGGCGGTGTAGAAGAGGCCGGCCGAGTGCGGGAACTCGATCCGATCGAGGATCTCCAGCTTTCGGTCGCGCCCCACGCCCCGCATCGTCGAGACGAAGTCGCCGAAGCCGTCGATCGACAGGCAGGCGGCCTCCTCGAACGGCGAGACGAAGAACGCGCTCGAGATGTGGGACTTGTGGTGCTCGACGGCGTGGAACTTGGCCTTGAGCGCGCGCGGCTCGACCCCCAGGGCCGCCGCCAGCGCCTCGTCGACGCCCCGGACCTTGGCCACGTTGGCGAGGCGATCCTTCACCAGCTTGGTGAAGGAAGGTCGCTTCTGGATCGCGAACAGGATCTTCTTGTGGAGGTTGGCCTTGGGATCGCGGGAGACGGCCACGTGATCCAGCTCGGACGGCGCGACCCCCGCCGCGGCCAGCACCGCCTTCGCCGCCAGCGCCGGGAAGCCGGCGCAGTGCTTGCGCCGGTTGAGCCGCTCCTCCTCCATCGCGCCCACCAGCTGCCCATCCTTGACCAGAGCCACCGACGCATCGCCGTGATAGGCGTTGATTCCTAAGATGTTCATTTCGCGGACGGGATTATAGAATCTACGAAGCCCAGACGGAGGCTGGGAATCTAGCACGGCCGTCGGTGAACCTGGTGTTAGACTGCGCCCCGTCCGTACGGTGGCTGACGAACTTGCGCGTAGCGGTCTTACACAATTATCGGGATGAGCAGCAGCCGAGCATGCGGCTCTATGCCGAGCGCCTCGGCGAGGCGCTCCAGCGTCGGGAGGTTCAGATCACCCGCGTGCGGCCGCCGGGCGTGGTGCCGGATGCCTGGCGGGCGCGCTCGGGAGCCTGGAACAAGATCGACGGCTACGTGGGGCGCTTCGCGGTCTATCCGCGGCTGGTGCGGACGCTCGACGTCGACATCACGCACGTGGTCGACCACGGCCAAGGCTACCTGGTGGCCAGCCTGGACGCGCGGCGCACGGTCGTCACCTGTCATGACGTCATCCTGCTGGCTCTGGCGGCCGGGCGCATCGGCGCGCTGCGGGTTCCGCAGATCGCGCTGCAGCTGTTTCGATTCTCGGTGGAGATCATGAAGCGCGCGGCCGTCGTGGTGGCCGACTCGGGTCAGACCAAGCGGGACCTGGTCCGTTTCATCGGGATCGATCCCGACAAGGTGATCGTCATCCATCCAGGGCTCAATCAGCGCTTCGCCCCCGACAGATCCCAGGGCGCGGCGCTGCGGCAGAGGTTCAACTTCGGGGCGGGC
Organism: uncultured Pseudomonadota bacterium; assembly: GCA_963819375.1. GTDB lineage: Bacteria > Myxococcota_A > Polyangia > Fen-1088 > Fen-1088 > JADGRB01. The sequence continues at coordinate 674,544 of CAWFVU010000009.1, forward strand.
GCCGTGGTGCTCCAGATCGGGCGCGGCTTCTACAAGAATCTGCCCGGCGTTCTGCGCGTGCTCAGCCGGTTGCGCAAGGATGGGCTCGACGTCCGGGTGGCGCGGGTCGGCCCCCCCCTCGATGGCGGCGATCGCGCGCTGGCCGAGCAGCTCGGCGTGGCCGACAGCATTCTCGAGCTCGGGATGATTCCGGACGCCGACCTCCCGGCGCTCTACAACGCGGTCGATCTCTTGCTGTTCCCCTCGCTCTACGAGGGGTTCGGCTGGCCGCCGCTCGAGGCGATGGCCTCGGGGACGCCGGTCGTCTGTTCCCGTGCCGGATCGCTCGACGAGGTGGTGGGGGACGCCGCGCTGACCGGCCGATCCAGAGGATGTCGAGACGTTGGCCTGGCACGTCGCCACCGTCCTCTCCGACGGCGGCCTGCGACGCGGCTTGATCGCGCGCGGCCTGGCGCACGCTGCGCGCTTCAACTGGGATCGCACGGCCGAGCAGATGGTCGGCGTCTACCGCGACGTGATCGCGCGGGCCTCCTGAGATGTGCGGGATCGCAGGGATCATCCGCTTCGACGGCCGGACCGTCCGCCGGGACGAGATCGCCGCCATGATCGGGAGCATCCGCCATCGCGGCCCCGACGACGAGGGCCTCTTGGTCGAGGACGGACTCGGAATCGGGATGCGGCGCCTCTCGATCGTCGATCTCAGCCCTTCAGGCCACCAACCGCTCTACAACGAGGACCACTCGGTGGCCGTGGTCTTCAACGGCGAGATCTACAACCATCGCGACATCCGCTCGCGGCTCGGCGTGAGCGATCACGTCTTTCGCGGGACGAGCGACACCGAGGTTCTGGTGCACGGGTACGAGCAGCTCGGCGCCAGCGAGCTGGTGAGGCGCCTGGCCGGAATGTTCGCCTTCGCGCTCTACGACCGCCGCCGGCGCAAGCTGTTTCTGGCGCGCGACGGGTTCGGCATCAAGCCGCTCTATCTGCGGAGGACGGGGCGCCAGCTCTCCTTCGCGTCCGAGATCCGCGCGCTGGCGTTCGACGGCGAGGGCCCCCTCTCGATCGAGCCGACGTTCACGCGCACCTATCTGCGCATCGGCTACGTCCCGTCGCCCGGGACGGCGTTCGCCGGAATCACGAAGCTCGCGCCCGGGACGCTGCACGAGATCGATCTCGGCGACCGGCGAGACGAGGGTGGAGACCTTCTACCGCCTGGCGCCCGCTCCGGAGGAGGACACCCGGCCGGACTCGCTGCTCGAACGCCTTCGCGAGCTGCTCAACGCTTCGGTCCGGCAGCACCTCATGGCCGACGTGCCGACCGGGCTCTTCCTGTCGGGCGGGCTCGACTCCAGCGCGCTGACGGTCTACGCGAATCGTCACGCCGCGCCGCCCAAGACCTTTTCCATCGGGTTTTCGTCGTCCGATCGGGGCGACGAGACCTCCTTCGCCGCGGCGGTCGCGCGTCGGGCCGGCAACGAGAACGTCCGGATCGACCTCGGCCCGGCGAACCTCGACGATCTCGGCCCGATCGTCGGCGCGCTCGAGGAGCCGCTGGCCGACAGCGCGGTCCTGCCGCTCTGGTATCTCTGCAGCGGGACCGCCCGGCACGTCAAGGTCGCGCTCTCCGGCGAGGGGGGCGACGAGGTGTTTGGCGGCTATGCCCGGTATTTCTGGGGGGACGTCATCGGCAAGTTGGGCCCCGCTCTGGCGCCGCACACGGCCCAGATCCTCAACGTGACCGCTCGTTTGCCTTCGCGCTCACTGGGGATCTTCAACGTCGCGCGCCGGCTGGCCAAGGTCGCCGAGTCTGTTCCACTCGAGGCGCCTGCGCGTTACCTCTCCTGGTTCGACATCTTCAGCAGCGACGAGCGACGGACGCTGGTCGGAGACGGCCCGGACGGCGCCCTCCCTCGCTATGAAAGCATGTTCGCCGAAGCGAGCGACCTGCGGCTCGATCCGGTGCAGACGCTCCAGTACGTCGATTTCCAGACGATGCTGCTCGACAACCTGCTCATGAAGGCCGACAAGATCTCGATGGCGCACAGCCTCGAGGTCCGGGTCCCGTTCCTGTCTCGCCCGCTGGTCGAGTTCGGATTGGGGCTGCCGCCGGGGGAGAAGATCGGGCCCCTGCGTGACAAACGGCTGGTCCGGCGGCTGCTCGGTCCGGAGCTCGGCGCGCGGATTGCCAATCGCCCGAAGCGCGGATTCGAGATCCCGGTCGACCGGTGGTTTCGTGAGCCCGCCGCCGAGCCGATCCGCGAGCGACTCAAGACGGGCGCGCTCGTCTCGACGCTCGATTTCGATCCGCGCGCGCTCGGCGCGCTCGTCGATCGTCACCTCGGCGGCGAGGACGTCGGACGGAAGCTGTTCGCGCTCACGGCGCTCGAACAGTGGGTTCAGAAGTTTGCTTGAGCGGCGATCGCGCCCGACGGTGAGCTCGCCGTAGCGGGACCAGACGCGCTCGGCCACGGAGACGACGTCGAACCGCCGCGCCCCTTCGGCCGCGCGCCTCCCCAGCTCCGCGGCGGCGCGGCGGGTCGCGGAGGAGCGTCAGGGCCTGCGCCGCGAACGCCGCGTCGTCGCCTGCCGGGGCGCAGAGCCCATAAACGCCGCGCTCGACCAGCTCGGGCGGCGCGCCTTCATCGGTCACCACCGACGGCCGCGCGGCGGCCATGGCCTCGGCGACCACGCGCCCGAATCCTTCGTGCCGCGAGGTGAGCAGGAACAGGTCGAGCGCCCGCATCACCTCCGGTACGTCACGCCGCGCGCCCGCGAAGGTGAGCCGCCCCTCGAGGCCGAGCTCGCGGACCAGCGCGTCGAGGCGGGCGCGATAAGTCTCCTCCACCGGCGCTTCGGCCGCGCCGACGATCGCGAAGCGCGCCTCCGGCGAGCCGGCCGCGATCCGCGCGGCGGCCCGCACGAACGTCTCGAGATCCTTGCGCGGGTGGATCCGACCGACCGTTCCCACCAGCGGCTGCCCGGGTCCCGCGCCCAGCGCCGCGCGGACCTCCTCTGAAGCCGGACCGGGTCTGAACCGGTCCAGATCGATCGGGTTGTAGAGCACCTCGACCCGCTGTCTCGGTGCCCGCGCCGCCGGAAGATCTCCGCCGTCGCGCCGGAGATGCAGAAGATCCGATCTGCGGCGCGGGTCCAGGCCGCGACCAGCAGATCGAACGCCCACTTCGGTCGATCGATCGTGTTGCCGCGGTAGTGGAGCACGTGCGGCAGACCCAGCGCGCGGGCGGCCAGGCCCCCTTCCAGCAAGACCTCCATGTTGGTGTGGATGAGGTCGGCGCCGACCCTCCGCGCCAGGGCGCCGATCGCGACGGCGCTGCGGGCGAGCCGCGCCGGATAGAGCGGCGGCGCCGAGGGAGAGATCGCGCCGCAACACCGCCAGGGGCGCGAAGTGGACCCGCGCGCCGAGCGCTTCGTAGCGCGGGACCTGCGGCCCCGGCGCCGGAAGGACGACGTGCGCCTCGAGGCCGCGGGGGATGAGCGCGCCGAGCAGCGTCCGCAGGCTCTCGTCGGGGCCGCTGACCTCCTGGGAAAATGGGTTGAGATAGAGGACGCGCACCTAGAGCTCCAGGGCGCCATCAAGCGCCGCGCCCGGCCTCGCGCCAGGTCCAGCGCTCGGCGCGCGCCCGGGCGGCGCGCCCGATCGCGTGACGTCGGTCGCGATCCGCGGCGCAGGCCCGCAGTCGCTCGACCAGCGCGTCGATGTCGCGCGGCGGGACGATCCAGCCGTCGACGCCGTCGGTGATGCACTCCGGTCCGCCGCCGCATGGCGTGGTCACGACCGGCGTTCCGCTGCACATCGCCTCCTGGATGACCAGGCCGAACCCGTCGCCCAGCGTCGGGAAAGCCAGCAGGTCGGCGCCGGCGTAGTGGCGGCCGAGCTCGCTCTTGGCGACGTGTGGCCAGTGAACGAAGAGGCCGGCGTAGCGATCGAGGAAAGATTTGGCCAGACGGAGCGGTCCGACGATGTGCAGCTCGGCGTCCGGGATGCGCCGCCCGCTTCCAGGCCTCGAGCAGGTACGGCGTCCCCTTGCGCAGGTCGTGCGTGCCGACCGCCAGGACCTTGAAGGGGCCGGAGGGGCTCGCCGCCGCGGCGCGAAGCTCTCGACCGGGAAGCCGTAAGGCGCCGACCGCGATCGGGACACGGACGTCGAGTCGCTCGAGCGACTCTTGGTGAACGCAGAGGCAACCGAGACCTTCGTGGCCAGCGCTAGCTCGGCGTCCTTGCGCGCGCGCTTCCAGGCCGGCTCGCGGTGTGGGGCGGCCAAGCGCCGCGCCCGGCCAGCGCTGAAATTCGTCGCGCAGGATCTCCTCGATGGTCAGGTAGATGGGGGAGCGGCAGATCCCAGATCCGCTCCACGCCCCGGCGCCGCGGCCGTCTCGAACGTCCGCAGCGCGCCGTCCTCGTAGGCGTAGACCGCGGTGGTCTCGCGCGGCCAGCGGGCCATCGATACGGTCAGGTCGTGCATCGAGAAGAGAGCGTTGTAGACGTGCCGCTGCCGTCCGAGGACGGTCAGTGCCAGCCGAGCTCCGGTCTCGAGGACGCGGCTTGCGTGCAACCGTTCGGCAGGCAGATTGCTAAGGAGACGATTGCGGAGCGTCGGTGTGCGCGCGGCCAACCGGGCCGCCAGCTTCCCGGGCCAGCGGTCGACGGTGAAGGCGACGCCGGTGTAGTATCCCGCGAGCTTCCCTTCGCGGGAGAGAGCGTCGGCAAGGCCGACCGAGACCGCGCCGACGTGGGGGTGGCTAACGACGACGGCGGTCAAGGAGATCCTGAAGCTCCGCGGCCACCGATTCCCCGTACGCGGGGATAGAGGTTGGGGGCGACGAAAGCAAATCGCAGGCTGGACATAGGGTTCGGACGCGCGGTCATTCTAACTCGAACGATGTCGAGCGACCGCTCTGTTGAGCGGCAACTCGCCGTGCCTCGACAGATGCCCCTGTTGGCTTTCGCCGTCCGCTCGTCCTTAGCTCGACGGGTCCACAGTGCAAAGGAAAAAGGCCGTGCTGTTGAGCGCTGGCCCCAGCCGGGGAAATGGGGTGAACAGCGCCTTGTCGATCCGACAGGAGCGTTCCAGTTCCCGCTTTACCCGCCGGAAGTCGAAGCCTTTGTGCCCTTTACCACCCTCGCAAAAGACGTGTCTGTGGGACGATTCGAACGAATTCACGTCCCAGAGGAGCGCGGCGGAAAGCAGCTCCCTCCAGGCGTACGGTTCGTAGCCGTAGGTTCCGGCCCTGTTGGCCACGAAACGGCCCAGTTGTTTCACCACCAGCGAAGGGCCGATCTCGATCGGCACGGAGATGACCAGCCGCGCGTTGGGCCTGCCCCACCTGGCGAGGTTGGCGATCTCGCCAGCGGCGTCGTTGACGTGTTCGAGTGTCTCAGTGCAAATCAGCAGGTCGACGTCGTTCGTGCCGACCTGTCCGATCTTGTCCGGGGTGATGAAGTCGAAGCCTGCACGACTCTCGAACCTGCGACGTGCCACCTCGAGCGCGCTCGGATCGGCGTCGACCCCCAGGCCGGTGCGTACCCTTCCGGCGCGTGCCAGCTGGTCGAGAAGCCAGCCGTCGGCGCAACCCAGGTCCAAGGCGCGCTCGTAGCTTCGATCGTTCAGGAGTCCGAACAGCGTCTTGAGGCGGCTTCGGTGCGCCAGCCGAGTGACGAAAGTGCCGTGGTTGAGGAGACGATCTGAATAGTCCATCGGGGTCGTTCGCTCCTAGGCGGCTCGGGTCGCTTCGATGAAGACGCTGTCGGCCAGCAGCGACAACGGATGAAAATGGGCCGCAAGACCCTTCAGGGTCTCGGACGACCGGACGACCATTTTTGGGAACGGAGCCATCAGATCCAGGTCGGTGGCCTGAGCGTTCAACGAAAAGAACCCGTCCGCGGTGAGGCTCGCCGGTCCCACAAGCTCGGTGAAGGTCGACAACATTTCGCGTGGGGTCCAGCGCCTGACACGGAACAGCCCCTGTTCGTTGCGAGCCAGGTCACGCGCCTGGTTGTAGAGCTGGCGGACGCCGAACAGGTTCGCCAGCTGGATCAGGACCGTTCCGCCCGGGCGGGTCACCCGCGCTGCCTCGCGGATGCTATCGCGCGCGTCCTCCTTCGAGAAGTGCTGTAGGACAGAATACGAGAACACCACGTCGAAGCTGTGATCGGGGAAGGGGAGGTTTCGACCGTCACCGACCACGAAGTCCGCAGGTGCGCTCACTTCACGGGAAACACGATAGGCCGCCTGGATCGCGGCCAGGCTCGGATCGATGCCGATGGCGCGATAGCCGCGACGACTGGCGGCCAAGCTCCATCGACCCCAATTGCACCCCACGTCGAGGAGGCGAGCGGCAGCCCCCTCGGGCAGCGGAAGCTCGGGGATCGGATAGCGCTGCAGGGCGCCGAGGGCGTTGCGATAGAGGATGCCGTTGGTCTTCACGATCTCCTGCTGAACGAATGGATCAACGCCGCCCGTCCCCCCCCCGGCCGATTGCGTCCGATCGTCCGCCGGCCCGCCCGTCTGGGCCGCCTGTCGGGATTCGTCGAAGTAGGGATGGCTGTCAGCCACGTCGTGGCGCAATAGCACGGCTATGTCGCCGACCACCGGATAACGGTGCCCGTTCGGGCAGCTCAAGTCGCCGGCCACGCCCTCCAGGCACTGTTTGTCGACGGGGCAGGCTAAAGGAACGCCACCCAAAGAAGCACGCTCATTCATCGAGATCACGCCCACGGTCTCAGCTCCCTCGGATGAACGCGTCCATCGAATCGAAGTCGCCGTCGGAGTGGGCCGGAAAATAACGAAACCCCTGGCGTTCGAGTGATTTGATGACGGCGGGGTAGTCGATCAACGTCGGGTGGAACTCCGCGATGATCGATCGGACACGGCTGAGCCACTTCACGTCGTCGTCCTGCAAAAGTGGGCCTTCGCCCCCTTCGATGTCCATCTTCATGAGATCGATCTCACTGCCCGGGGGCAATCTCTGCAGTAACGTCTCCATGCTGACCATAATGACGGCCCGCCCGCTGCTCGAGGCGTCCAGCCGGCCGAGGTTCGATTCGCCCGCATCTTGAAACATCGCGGTCCCGTCGCGGGGACCGACCGCCGCCTCGATGACCTCCGCGGCGATCTGGTTTCGCTCCAGGTTGAGCCGCGTGAGTCGGGCATTGTCCGGAGAAGGTTCTACTGCGATGACCGTCTGGCAGCCATAGCGATGGGCGAACCACAGGCTGGTGAGCCCGATGTTGGCGCCTAGATCGACGAGACGGTTAGGCTTCAGATCGAACGGCAGGCGGTAGCATTCATCGATCCAGACCTCGCGGATCGACTGGATGTCGCCCCGGTTCAGGCGATAGTGAAGCTGAAGGCCGCCCCTGACCCGGATCATCCGGTCCCGATCGCGGCTCGGAAGCGGCAGCCGGTGCATCAAGCGTGACAGGATCACGTCGCTGGCGAAGCGCGCGAACGACGCAACGTCAGCGGTCAAAGCGAATCCACCGCGCAGCTCGTGCGCCACGCCGTGCGCCGTCTCGCGCGCTCGTCTTAGATAGTCTCCGATCGCCAACACAGCCCAACAAGCTACTGCGGCGACCGAATCTTTTCCAGGCGGTCCGAGGTGATGCTCACCTGTTGGGGTCGGCGCTCGGCGCTTATCAGGTTCAATCGCTGGCGGGCCGACCGATTGCTCGTTCGCCGTTCGATCTGTTCGCGGAGATTGCGCCTGGACTGCGTGAGGATGTAGTGAGCGGCGTCGGCGAGGTTGTCGAAGTGGACCATCTTGCGCACGAGTTGCTCGGGCCTCGAGAGGCTCGTCGTGGTTCCGTAGCGCATCACGATCCGCGCTCGAATCGGCGCGAAATCCGGTGGGGCTGGCGGCGTTCGGCGCCAGCGCGGAAGAAAGGCTGCTGTCAGAGCAGTCGCGGTGTCGAGCGGCCGGCGGCAGCGCCATCGGGTCGCCAGCTCTTGGGCGGCGCTGACGGTCTCCTCGTCGGGGAGCAATCGCGCCAGGTCGACGAGGTAGATCGCGGGAACGTCGAAGTGATCGATCGCCATGTGTAGCGCGTGGAAGATCGCCGCGTGGGCTCGCTCCAGAGCCAGCGCCTCGGCGCCGCCAATCTGAAGCGGCACGGCCGCCCTCCAGACCGCCCAGTAATCGATCCCGCAGCGGGCCAGCGGCGCCAGCGCCATATGCAGGTCGACTTCGACACCCGCTCGTGTCCAGGCCACCTCGTGGTAGTCGGGCTCGTCGAAGCCGGGTGCCGCGGCGCGTGGTTCGAAGCCGAGGCGATCGAGCACGTCGAAGGCAGCGCGTCGCTTTTCGTCAGGGACCAGGAGATCGAGGTCGGAGGTCGGGCGGGCGCCGGTCGCAGGCGTAGAGGCGGGTCTCGTAGTCGAGCCCCTTCAGCACGATCGTCGGGATGTCGGCCGCGGCGAGCGCGCGCAAGCACTCTTCGGCGACTTGGCCGAGCATCATGTTGCGGGCGGCGGTGACGACGCGGTCGCGACGGAAGGTCTCGGCAAGCGGAGCGGGCAGCGTGTCACCGCAGCTGATCGAGAGTAGCGGGGACAGCCGGTGGTGGCGGGCCACTTTCAGCAACAGCGGGTCGTCCGTCGGAAGCGCCGCCGCTCGCGGCGGATCGGCCAACGCCGCCAGGAGCGCTATCAACCACCCGCGTTCACTTATGGGCGAATTCACGCTCGACCCAGCAGAGCATGCGCCAAGATGGCGATCAACGAACGATGGAGAGAATTCCCTTCCTCGACCTCCGGGCGCAGCACCTTCCGCTCGGGGATGACTTGCGCGCCGCCGCCGCGCGCGTTCTCGGCTCCGGAAAGTTCATCCTCGGGCCCGAGGTGGTTGCCTTCGAGCGCGAGCTGGCCGCGGGGCTGGAGGTCGCCGAAGCGGTCGGCGTCTCCTCGGGAACGGACGCGCTGACGGCACTGCTCATGGCGGCCGGCGTCTGCGCAGGCGACGAGGTGGTGACGACCCCCTACTCGTTCTTCGCGACGGTCGAGTCGATTGTCCGCCTCGGGGCGAGGCCCGTCTTTGGCGACATCGACCCGGAGACGATGAACATCGAACCGGCCGCGGCAATCGAACGGATCGGAGCGCGCACCAAGGCGATGCTGGTGGTTCACCTCTTCGGTCGGGCGGCCTCCACTGCACCCCTTCGCGCTGCTTGCTCCGCCGCCGACATCCCGTTGCTCGAGGACGCGGCACAGGCGATCGGCGCGTCGGGGGTGGGAGTCGGCTGGGGTGCCGCACTCTCGTTCTTTCCCTCGAAGAACCTGGGCGGCTTCGGCGACGGCGGTGCGGTGACGACCAACGAAGCCGCGCTCGCCACGAAGGTCCGCGCCTTGCGGAACCACGGCGCCGCGCAGAAGCTTCAGCATGAACACATCGGCGGAAATTTCCGCCTCGATGAGCTGCAGGCCGCGCTCCTCCGCGTGAAGGTCCCGCATCTTTCGCGCTGGACGGCCGAACGGCGGGGGTTGGCGGCGCTCTACCGCGAGCGCCTGGCCGGTCTGCCGATCGGGCTGCCGCCGCCTGATGCCGGCTGCGTCTGGAATCAGTTCGTCATCCGCGTGCCCCGCGCGCGCCGCGATCCGCTCCGCCGTCATCTCGAGGAGCGCGGAATCGCCTCCGCCGTCTACTATCCGATCCCGCTGCACCTCCAGCCGGCGCTGGCGTTCCTCGGCCATCGGCCGGGCGACTTCCCGAACGCCGAGCGCGCCGCCGAGGAGTCGCTCGCGCTACCGATCTTTCCGGGGCTGGCCGACGGCGATCTTTCCCGCGTAGCAGACGCACTGGGCGATTTTTTTCTTCGCTGAGCTGCGGGTCTCGCCGCAGCGGCAGATCCAGCCGGTCGGACGCGCCGGCACGCCCGAGACGACGGCGTGGGGCGGAACGTCGCGGGTGACGACGGCGCCGGCGCCGACGAAGGCGTAGGCGCCGATCGTCACGCCACACACAATGGTCGCGTTGGCGCCGATGGTCGCGCCCTCGCCGACGACCGTCCGTTCGAAGTCGGCGCGCCGATCGACGGCCGCCCGCGGATTGCGGACGTTGGTGAAGACGGCCGAGGGCCCGACGAACACGTCGTCCCCCAGGACCACGCCGTCATAGATCGAAACGTTGTTCTGGATCCGGCACCCAGCGCCAAGCCGCGCGTCACCGGCGACGAAGACGTTCTGGCCGAGCGTGCAGCGGGCGCCGATGCGCGCGCCGCGCATCACGTGGCAGAAGTGCCAGATCTTGCTCCCGGCGCCGATGCGCGCGCCGCGATCGATGACGGCGGTCGGATGTCGCCAGGCGGCGGCCGTCTTCACGCGACCTCGATCGGCGCTCCACCGGCGCGCATCGAGCGCGCCCCCGCCTCGAGCACGCGCACGACTGCCAGGGCGTGCGCACCGTTGCCGGCACCGGTGTCGCCGCGCGCGACGCTCGAGACGAAGTAGCGGCATTGGGCGCCGAGGGCATCGATGACGTCGACGTCGACGGGGACTGGCTCGCCGCGCGTGGCAGATCCGGCGCGCCTCGGATCGTGAAGCTGAAGCGTGCCCCCCGAGGCCAGCTCGTCGAAGGTCAGCGCGCGCTCGGTCCCCACGATCGAGAATCCGCGTTTCTTCTCGGCCGCCTGGCGCGCCGCGTGGAGATGCGCGAGGCGCCCGTCGTTGAAGTGGAGCGTCGCCCAGACGACGGTCTCCTCGCCAGGTGCGCGCCCCGCGTCGCCGACCGCCGTGACCTGCGTGGGCACGCCGTCGAACAGGTGCAACGCCAGCGAGACGTCGTGGGGCGCCAGCGTCCACCAGACGGAGCCAGCGGTGCGCGCCGGCCCCTGCGCCAGGCGGGCCGCCTCTAACCAGAGGGTCTCCCCGAGCACACCGTCGGCGATCAGCTTGCGGGCGCGCCTCACCGCCGGGTGATGCAATAGAAGATGCCCCACGGCCAGCACCCGCCGGCGCGCGTCCGCCAGTGCGTTCAGCTCGCTGGCGTCGGCCACCGTGAGCGCCAGCGGCTTTTCGACCATCAGGTGCCGGTCGGCCTGCAGCACGCGCAACCCCACCGGGTGGTGGCGCGCCGAATCGACGGCCACGAACGCCGCGGCCACGCCCGGATCCGCCAACACCTCATCCAGCGCCCCGGTGAGCCGCGCCCCCGAGGCGATCCCGGCCGCGCCAGCGCGCCGGTCCGGATCCAGCTCGCAAATCCAGCGCAGATCGACGTCGGGGAGACGGGCCATTGCGCGTCCGAGGGTCAGCCCCCAAGGCCCGGCGCCGATCAGAGCGACTCCGACGGGGTTCATGTGCGGCGAATCTAGCGACGGACGGGCCCCGCCGTCCAGCAGCGCGTGTACAGAATGACGCGGATCCGCCGATGTCCGATCGCGCCATGAGTTGCGGCGGACGGTCTTCGGGAGGAGTGGCGGGGCTAGCGGCACTGCTGCTGGCGGCGGGGTGTGCCACCACGGCCCCTGCGCCGGGCGGCGCCACGCGCGAGCTGGTGATGGCCTACGACGACGCACGCCCCAGCGGACGCGGTGGCATTCCCCGCCGACACCTACGAGAGCGTGGTGCGTTTCCAGCTCCCCGAAGGGGAGCACCAGCCGTTGCGGCTGCGCTTGCAGGCTGAGTCCGCCGGCAGCCTGGAAATCAACATCTACGGAAGCACCCTGCTGGAGACGCCCGGTGAGGCGATCCGCACGCTCAGGCGCGAGCTGTCGAAGGACGACCTCTCCGACGGGAAGGACGGCCGTTGGGTGGTGGAGGACCTCGTCGATTTGAAGCCCCTCAAAGGGATCGTCTGGGTGGGCGTCCACAAGGTCGGCGGCAGCCCCAGCATCTGGGCCAGCAGCGTCGTCTCGGGGCAGGCGTTCGTGCGCAACAACGACCCGACCAACCCGATGGGTCTCCTGCCGACCAAGCGCACCCCGATGATCCGCCTCGAAGTCGCGCCCTAGGTGTGATCTCCCACGAGGTTGTCCCGTCGTAGGAGGAAGCCCACGCACGTAGTTCCTTTCTCGTCTACCAAGAGCTCCGCGTAGCCTGCCTGACGCGCCGGGCGCCGTCAGGCGGTGGTGCGGCGCCGCGTTTTCCAGCTGTCGATGATCTCCTCGAGGATCTGGCGCAGGGAGATCTCGACCTTCCAGCCGGGAAAGTGCCCCTCGAGCTTGCGGAGGTCGGAGATGTAGCAGATGTGGTCGCCGCGCCGCGGGCTCGTCGACGTACTCGGTCTTGAGACGCGCCCCCGAGAGCTCGGCGACCAGCTCCGCCGCCTCGAGGATCGAGCAGCTGTTCTGCGCGGCCGCCGCCGATGTTGTAGACCTCGCCCGGACGCGGGGCCTCGTAGAAACGGTGAATCGCGCGCAGCACGTCGCGCCAGTGGATGTTGTCGCGAACCTGCTTCCCCTTGTAGCCGTAGATCCGATAGGTGGTCCCGGTCAGCGCCGCCTTGACGAGGTAGGAAGGAAGCCGTGCAGCTCGACGCCGCTGTGCTGCGGGCCCGTGAGGCAGCCGCCGCGGAAGACGCCGACCTTGAGCCCGAAGTAGCGGCCGTACTCCTGGGCCATGACGTCGGCCGCGACCTTCGAGGCGCCGAAGAGCGAGTGCAAGCAGCGGTCGATCCGGCAATCCTCGGCGATCCCGTTCCAGTCTTCCTGGCGCGCGTACTCCCAGCGCGTCTCAAGCTCCTTCAGCGGCAGCTCGTTGGGGGCGTCGCCGTAGACCTTGTTGGTGCTCGTGGACGCGAACACCGTCTCCGGCTGATGGCGCCGCAGGCCCTCGAGCAGGTTCAGCGTGCCGCCGGCGTTGACGTCGAAGTCCTCGAACGGCATCCGCGCGGCGAGATCGTGCGACGGCTGGGCGGCGCAGTGGACGATCAGGTCGAAGCGCTGTTTGGCCAGCAGGGCCAGCACGCCCTCGCGGTTGCGGATGTCGAGCTCGACGTGCTGGAAGCGCTTGGCGTGGCGCAGCTCGAGCCGTTGCTGGTTCCAGCGCGTGTCGCCGTCCGGGCCGAAGAAGACCGCGCGCATGTTGTTGTCGACGCCGACGACGTCCGCACCGAGCCCGTCGAAGTAAGCGACGGCCTCGGAGCCGATGAGGCCGTTCGATCCGGTGACAAGGACCCGCATGGCGGGAACCTAACTCGACGAATGAGCGGCGGCAAGGATTGCCCCGTACGATCCTGGCTCTTCGAGTGCGATAGGCGGTAAGCTGACGGCGACGGATGTCTTCGCACCGCCGCTTCGCGCTCGTCTGCCCAAACTACTATCCCACGACCTGTGGCGTGGGCGACCATTCGATGCGCCTCGGCGCCGAGCTTGACCGCCGCGGCTTCGAGGCCCGCATCTTCACGCGCGTGCCCGCCGCCCCGCACCCGGAGGCCCCCCAGCTCCTTGCCGTGGGTGAGAGCGGCCCCGCGCCCATCGTGATCGCGGAGCGCCTGCGAAGGCAGATCCTGGCATTCGCGCCGACGGATCTGATTATTCAATATACCCCACACATGCTGGGCGCGTGGCGGCTGGGCAGCCCCGCGATGCTGTGGTTGGCCGAGGCGGCCCGCCGTCGGCGGATCAACGTCGTGCTGCTGGCGCACGAGCTGTTTCTCCCCTGGGGGCGCCGCCCGGACCTCGCCCTCGGCGCGGCAATGAATCGAGCCCAGCTGGCCGCCCTGATGAAGGTGTCCGATCGCGTCCTGGTGACAATGGAGACCCGGCTGGCCGAGATCGCGTGGCTGGCGCAAGCAGTGCGCATGCGACCGCCGGCGGGCGTCGCCCGCGTCGGCGCCAACGCGCTGCCTGTGGCCCGCGTGCGGCGGCCAGGGCGCCTGCGGGTCGGCGTGTTCTCGACGCTGGCCAGCACGAAGCGGTTCGACGTGGTGCTCGACAGCTTCCGTCTGCTGCACGCGCGTCATCCCGAAGCCGAGCTGGTGTTGCTGGGCGACTTCGGGTCTCCCGACGACCCCCGCGTGCGCGCCCTGCACGCCGCCGTGCAAGCGCACCCCGGCCGCGCCCGTATCCGCATCCCCGGCAAGCTGGCGCTCGACGCCATCGCCCGCGAGGTCTCCGAGCTCGATGCCTACCTGTTCCCGATGATCTCGGGCGCCAACACCCGCAGCGGGACCTTGCCCCTGGCTCTCGGCACGGGGTTGCCCGTCGTAGCGATCAAGAGCTACGAGACCGACCCCCTGTTCGTCGAGGGAGACAACCTGCTATTTGCGGGCAGCCTCACGGGTGAGGCGTTCGCCGAACAGGTGCTGCGTTTGGTGGCCGATCCGGTACTCGACCTTCGAATATCGCAGGGCGCGAAAAGACTCTATGATTCCCAGCTCTCTTGGGAGCGCATCGGCGACCAAGTACTGTCGCAAATCTGAACGACCCGCCTGACCAACCGATGATTTCAAAGACCGATGTGTTCTGGAAGCTGCGCCGGGTCCTCAATCGCACTGGTGTGGACGTGGTCCCCTATCGCCACACGCGCCATCCGGTCGCCCGTCGCATCCACCTCTTCTCCCATTACGGGATTGACCTGGTCCTCGACGTAGGCGCCAACGCCGGCCAGTACGGACGGTTTCTGCGAAACATCGGTTACACGGGGCGGATCGCCTCGTTCGAGCCGCTCTCATCGGCGTTCGCGGCGCTGGAGCACGCCCGGGCAGGAGATCCGCTGTGGGACGCGCAACGGGTGGCGCTCAGCGATCAGGAGGGCTTCGCGACTCTGAACGTCGCCGGGAATTCCGAGTCGAGCTCGTTCCTTCCGATGCTGCCCGCCCATCTCGCCGCCTTTCCGGAGTCCCGCTACGTCAACACCGAGCGGGTTCCCATGACCACGCTGGCGCGCGTGGTCGCCGCCGTCCCGGCGGACGCCCGGGTGTTCCTGAAGGTCGACACCCAAGGCTACGAGCGTACCGTCCTCGAGGGCGCGGGCGCCGCCTGGGGGCGGTTCAGCGGCGTTCAGCTCGAGATGTCGCTCGTACCCTGCTACGATGGAGAGCTCCTCATTCACGAGATGATCGCGTACATGTCCGGGCACGGCTTCGTGCTCATGAGCCTCGAGCCCGGATCGAGCGACCAGCGCACAGGACAGCTCCTCCAGATTGACGGGCTCTTCTTCCGCGCCACCGGCTAATCTTACGGCTGCGGAAACCAGGGCGAACTTCATGTCAGCCTCAGAGACGCGATTTCATAGCGACGAGACCCACCTGCGCCGAGCGCGCGGCGCCCTGCCGTTCGCGCAGTCAGACCAGCTCGCGGAGATGGTCCGCGAAGAGTACACCGCCCGTCTCCAGCACCCGCGGCCGCCCTCTGACAATCCGTTCGCCCTCCTGCCCGACACGCTGTCCTTCTTGTACGAGCACCTCGAGCGAGCGAGGCCGCGGGTGATTTTGGAGTTCGGCAGCGGCGCCTCGACGCGCCTGTTTGCGGCCTGGGCGGCGGCCCACCAGGCGCGGCTAATCTCGGTCGAGCACGATCGCCGCTGGGTCGCCGAGGTCGAGCGGGGGCTGTCCCCGACGGAGCGCGCCGCCGTCGACCTACGGCATGCCGCGCTCCGACTGACCTGGCGCGGGATGCGACAATTTCTCAGCTACCGAGATCTCGATGGCCTCGCCCCTTCAATCGCGCGCGCCGACCTCATCCTCGTCGACGGGCCGCACATCTCGGGCCGCGAAGTGGTGCTGCGTACCGTGCTCGCAAAAACCGCGCCCGGGGCGATCATCGTCATCGATGACTTCCGCAACTACGCCGTGCGCGAGATGCTGATACAGACGCCGGCGGAGGTGGCGCTCTGCTTCGAAGGTGCGGCGATCGACGACAACTCACACGGTCTCTATGTCCTTCGGTGCGTGTGCCGCCCGCCGGGCGTGGCGTTTCCGACCCCGAATTTGCGGGCGATCGGCCAATCGTACTGGCGCTGTCTTCGGGACTTTTGGCAGCACGGAACGGGCGACTGAGACATCGTCTGGGCGGCACGGACCGAGTCGGCCGCTACCCTGATACGAGCGGCGGCACCAGCGCGTCTAGGGGTTCCAGCAGGGCCGCCTGGTTGGCGGGCAGATTGTAGTGAGCGCGCCTGAGCCGCTCGGCGGCGACGTCCTGGCTAGCGTGTGCGGCGGGGAGGCTCCACAGCCTGGTAAGCTGGGTGACACCGTCCTCGATCCGCTCGTTGCCCCACCAGGCAACGTAGTCCGTCATTGCGGCGAGGTGAGCGATCGAGCTG
The DNA here is from genome assembly GCA_963819375.1 of uncultured Pseudomonadota bacterium. Classification (GTDB taxonomy): domain Bacteria; phylum Myxococcota_A; class Polyangia; order Fen-1088; family Fen-1088; genus JADGRB01. The sequence goes on from CAWFVU010000009.1 coordinate 690,764, forward strand.
TCCAGCGGCGCGTGCGCAAACAGCGGCCGCGCGGCGAGCAGGTAGCTGCTCAGCTTGGTCGGGAACGACGTCTGGCGCAGAACCGCGGCGCGCCAGGCGAAGGGGTAGTTGAGGTACAGCGCGAAACAGCGGCTCAGGCGCTCGACGGCGTGGCGTTCGTCGAGGTGGCCGGTGACCTCGACGTCGATCCGGTCGCCAACCTCGGCACGAAGGCGCTCGCCCGGTCCCTGTCCGATAATGACGATGCGCCCGCGCGCTCCCACGTTGCTCGCCACCCTTTCGACCACCCTGGCCAACAGAGGCAACTGATCGTAGCCATAGGTGTTGCCCATGACTCCGATCTCCAGCGAGCCGCTGGCCACGTGCGCGGGCCGCTCGAGGACCGGCTCGGCGATGCCGCGGTGAACGATGGTGGAGGCGATTCCGTATCGCTCCCGGTATCTGCGGGCCATCCCCTGGCAAACCACGTCTACCGAACAAGCCCGGCGTAGCGCGTACCCGAAGTCGCGTTCGATCAGCGGCAGCAGCGCGAGATGCCGCCGCGACATCAAGGCCACCCCGAACGCGGGATCGTCGTGAACCGAAAGGTGGACGGGCAGCGACGGCCCGCTCAGCAGCCGCGCCGCCACGTGCACCATCGCCCCGTGCATGACGATCCACAGCGCGCGCGCATGGTGCTGCCGCGCCGCGACCTCGACCTCCCGCGCCAAACGCCACGACAGCAAGCCGTCGATCGTCACAGAGCGCGTGGCCGGTCGTCGTCCGAGAATCGACGGTAGCCCTAGGGAGCCCTGCCGCAGCCCGATCTCCAAGGGACCTATCGCCTCGGTCAAGGATGGAGATGCCCACAGTACCCGCTGGCGCACGTCGCCCGGCAATAGACTCCGCAGGATCACGGCGCCTCCACCGCCCGCCGATGGCGGGTAGTCCGTGAGGAGGAGCAACGGCGCCCCCGCGCTGTATCGCTCCAACATCAGCGGGGGTGCCCCATTGGGTGCGTGGACCGAGTGGTGAACAACGACAAGCGCCGGCACGATAGCACGAGCGGAAATGCGCCCAGCGAAACTGAGCGGTCAGCCGACGCGCGGACGGCTTATTCGGTCTTGAACTAGATCGCGTGAGGAGAGACCGGCTCGAGCTCGTCGCGGGAGGGTTTGGGAACCCTCCCAGGGTTCCCATCATGAAAGATGACGTTCGTCGCCGACGGTGATCGGGTCGGCGATGAGGCCCGCCAGCCAGGCGCCGGCGTCACCGACGGCCTCCGACAAGCTGCGGCCCGATCCCAGCTTCACGGCGATCGCCGAGGCCAGCGCGCAGCCGGTGCCACGGGGGCTCGGACCCGGGGTGCGCGGACGGCTGAAACGCTCGGCGCCCGAAGCGGTCACCAGGACGTCGACGACCGTTTCGGCGGGCGCTCCGAGGTGCCCTCCTTTGACCAGGACGGCGCGCAACTGCGCGGCTTCAATCAGCCACCGGCCGGTCGCCTCCGCGTCGTCGGCCGTCGCCAGCAGGCGTCCGGCGAGGGCTGCCGCCTCGATGCTGTTGGGGGTGACCAGCGTGGCCCGCCGGAGCAGCGGCAGAAGCTCGCGCGGATCCGCCGCCCAAAGGGACCCTCCGCGCGAGGTCGCCAGCACGGGATCGACGACGACCGGTCCGCCGTAGTCGCCGAGAGCGTCGAGCAACGCCGCGGCGGTTGCCGGGCCGACCGCCATCCCGATCTTCACGGCCGCCGGACGCAGCGTCACCAGCGCCTCGGCCAGGGCGGCCCGGACGGCGTCGGGCGCCCGGGGCTTCACCCGATGCAGGCCCGGGCCCTGCTCGGTCCAGGCAGTTTCCAAGGCATGCGCCCGGGCGCCGAGCGCGGTCACGGTCGCCACGTCGCGGAGGAGGCCGGCGCCGCCGCCCGGATCGACGCCCCCCACCACGATTACTACCGGAGGGTTGCCGTCCGGAGGGTCGCCGTCCGGAGAATCGCCGTCCGGAAGGTCGCCGACCGGCGAGTCTATTTGCGGTAAACGCACGGGATCGCTATCATATGCTGCCCCGGGAAGACTCGCGTCCTCACTCTCCCTCGCTTCGGGGACGCAGCTTCGGTTGGCAGGGTCTGTCGTGTCATCCCAACTCACCGAGCCGATTCAGTTCGGCAAGTACTCGCTCTTCGAGCTCATCGGCCGTGGTGGGATGGCCGAAGTCTACAAGGGGCGGATCCAGGGTCCCGCCGGGTTCGAGCGGACGTTCGTGGTCAAGCGGATCCTGCCGCATCTCTCCGACGACACGACCTTCATCAAGATGTTCGTCGAGGAGGCGAAGCTGTCGGCGCGCCTCGCCCACCCGAACATCGTCCACATCTTCGAGCTGGGCGCGGTCGACGGCGAGTACTTCATCTCGATGGAGTACATCCGCGGGCACGACCTCTCCGAGACGATGCGCGCCATCTGGAAGACGATGGGGCCGCCCCGGCCCGAGATGGTCGCCTACATCGGCCGCGAGGCCTGCCGGGGCCTTTCCTACGCGCACGGCCTCACCGACGAGAACGGGAAGCTCCTGGGGATGGTCCACCGCGACATCTCCCCCTCGAACGTGATGCTGTCCTACGAAGGGGCGGTCAAGCTGCTCGACTTCGGGATCGCCAAGGCGCTCGGCGACGCGCCGGAGATCACCAAGAGCGGCACCATGAAGGGGAAGTACGCCTACATGGCCCCCGAGCAGACCGAGGGGGACCACGTCGACAACCGGAGCGACATCTTCGCCTGCGGGATCGTCCTGCACGAGGTGCTGACTGGCCGGCGCCTCTTCAAGGGCGCCAACGACGTGCAGACGATCGAGCGGGTGCGCCGCTGCGAGGTGCCGCCGCCGTCGCTGCAGAACCCGGCCGTGCCGCCGGAGCTCGACGCGATCATCTTGAAGGCGCTCCAGCGCAACCCGGCCAATCGGTGGGCCGACGCCGCCGACATGGCCAACGCGCTCGACGACATCGTCCACGCCTCGCGCTTCCAGCCGGATCACCTGGCGCAGCTGCTCTACGACCTCTTCCCCACCGAGGGGGGCGGACCGCCGCGCGCCACCATCCCGGCGACGACGATCTCCCACGGGACGGCCTCCTCCAGCAGTCACCGCTCACCGACGGTGCCGCCGATCTCCCGGTCCATCTCGGGCTCCGGTCCGCCGCCGTTCAACGCGGGGATGGAGCCGTCGCTCAAGCCGAAGTCGACCTCCAAGGGGGTCTACCTGGCCCTGGCGCTGCTGGTCGGTGGCGGCGCGGTCGGCTGGAAGATGTATGGCCACAAGCTGGTCGGCGGCGGGCACGCGACGGTCACCAGCGATCCCAACCGGCGTTTCTTCGTCTACGTGAAGTCCGATCCGGAGGGGGCGAACATCTATCGCGCGGACGGGCACAAGCTGATGGGCGCCACGCCGATCACGCTGCCCGTCGATCTCACGGGCGTCAGCTCGGTCCATCTGCTCATCGAAAAAGCAGGCTACGAACGCTACGACCAGATCGTCGTCAACGACGACCCGATCTCGATCTCCCTGACCCCGACCGACGGGCCGAGGCCGGCCGCGGCAGCCGACGCCGGCGGCGCGCCAGCGCCCGCCGCTTCAACACCGGCGCCGGCGACCAGCAAGCCGCACCATCACCACGTGCCCAAGTCCGGCGCCGCCAAACCAGACGACGGCGCCGACGCCCCGGCCAGCAACGAGATCGAGTAGCGCTGCGGCTACGCTTCCGTGGCTCAGAACCGGCCGAGCATCCGAAAGAGGGGCGAGCGGCCGCTGTTGGCGCGGGCCAGGACCTGGTCGAAGACGGCCTCGTCCTTGGCGGCGAAGTAGTTCGGCGCTTCGTACGCGGCGAAGAGGCTCTCGACGTGCGCCTCGGCGTCGGGCAGCTCGAGCCCGTTCTCCAGGGTGTAGTGCACCTGCCGGATCTGATAGCCGAGCGGGCGCAACGCCTGCGCGACGGGCCCGAGCTCGTGGGCCTCGAAGATCATGGGCGGCGCGTCCTTCCCTCCGAAGAAGCGCTGGCCCCCTCGAATCACCTGCAGCTCCGCCCCCTCGATGTCCATCTTCAGGAAGTCGATCCGTCGGCCACCCAGGCTGGCGGCGAAGTCGTCGAGGCTGAGGCAGGGGACGGTGACCGGCGCGGCGCGGCCGTCGCCCGAGGCGATGATGGACGAGATCCCCTGATTGCTGTTCAGCGCGCTCGGGTAGAAGCCCACCTCACCGGTCCGTTCGGCCAGGGCTTGGCGATGGATCTCCACGTTGTGGAGGTCGTTGCGGACCACGTTCGCTTCGAGCTGCGCCCGCATGTCCTTTCCAGGCTCGAAGCTGTGGACGCGGCCGGCGTCGCCGACCAAGCGCGCCGCGATGAGCGTGTAGTAGCCGATGTGCGCCCCCACGTCGAGGAACGTCATCCCGGGCCGAAGGAAGGCCTGGACCAGCCGCGTCTCGGAGATCTCGAACGTTCCGTAGAGGAAGATCGTTTGGGCGACCGACTCGCGTGGCATGACGCCGATCCGCGGGGGTGGACGATCTTCAGCGAATCCCACCGCGCTCAGATCGACGACATGGATGTCGTCCAGCCACTCGGGCCGAGCGCGACGGGCGATCTCGAATTCGAGGCGACGACGGGTCGCCAGGCGGACGTTCTCCCAGAACTGCGGCTTGCGGCTCGGCCGATTGCGGGAGGCGACCTCGCGGAGAGCGTTCCAGGACGGGCGGAGCATCACCCCTCCTTTCGCGCGCTGACGATGACGTTGTCGCTGAAGCGCAAGCCGCCCACCCGACCGCCAAAGAGCGATTGCCAGGTGCGCGAGGGGCGCCCGGGAATTCCCCCCACCTCCGTGAAGGCAAACGAGATCTGACGAAATCCGGCCTCCGCCAGCGAGCGTTCGAGATCGAGGCGGGTGAGCGCGGTGATGTGGGCGGGATAGCCCGTTTCGCCGAAGGCGACGAAGTGCCCGCGCACCAAGAGCGCCACCAGCGCGCGCCAGCTCTCATTGTTTGGCGTCGACAAGATCGCCCAGCCGCCCGGACGGAGAAGCCGAAACAGCTCGCGGCAGACTGCGCGCGGATTCTCCAGATGCTCGATCACCTCGGCGGCGATCACTGCGTCGAAGCTGGACGCCGGTTGGGGCAGGGGCTCGTTGAGGTCACCCTCGATCCACCGGATCTCTTGCGGAAGATCGCCGGCCCGCGCGTAGAGGTCCGCGCCCGTGACCGAGCGAAATCGTCCCGAGCGGGCGAGCCGCCTGGTGAGCTGGCCGGTGCCTGCGCCGAAGTCGAGCGCGTCACCGGACGCCCCTTCTTCCGCCAGGCGGCGCTCGACGGTGCCGTAGATGGACTCTTCGCTGATTCCGCAGCTCTGCTCGGAGGCCGCGCGGCGTTTCGCTCGAAGGTCGTCGGTCACGGACTCCACGATTTTGAGGCCACACCCTAGGAGCGGCCTCCACCTCTGTCAAACCCCGCAGGGACTTCACGGAGGAACCGGCGGCGCGATCAGCTATCATCCCGGCGAGCGATGTTCCGTGGACACCGGATCGCCGTCGTCATCCCGGCGTTCAACGAGGCCGACAAGATCGCGGGCACGATCCGCTCGGTGCCGGGTTTCGTCGACCACATCCTCGTCGTCGACGACGGCAGCCGGGACGCCACGGCGGCCGTCGCCCGGCGCGCGGCGCGGCGCGCGTCGAGGCGAGGCGGGGGACGGCAGGTCGAGGTGCTCGTCCAGGCCCGGAACCGCGGCGTCGGGGCGGCGATCGGCACCGGCTACGCGCGCGCGCTGGCGCTCGGCGCTGACGCGACGGCGGTCATGGCGGGAGACGGCCAGATGGATCCGGCCGACCTGGCCGGACTCCTGATGCCGGTCGTCGACGGCGCCGCCGACTACGCCAAGGGGAATCGCTTCGCCTGGCCGGGGGGCTGGCGGCAGATGCCGGCGGTGCGGCTCGCGGGCAGCGTGGCGCTCTCCTGGCTCACCCGCGCGGCGTCGGGGTACTGGGGGCTGTTCGATTCCCAGTGCGGCTACACGGTGGCGTCGCGACAGGCCCTGGCGGCGATCGACCCCGCACGGATGTTCGCGCGCTACGGATATCCCAACGATCTGCTGGCGCGGCTGGGGGCTGCTGGCGCGCGCGTCGTCGACGTGCCGGTGCGGCCGGTCTACGGTCCGGCCTGGCGCTCGGGGCTGCGTCCGTCCCGTGTCGCGTTGCCGCTCGCCTGGCTCCTCCTCCGCGCGTTCGTCCGTCGCCTAGTCATTTCGCGGCTCTTGGGTCCACGGGCCAACGGGCGGGGGTTGCAGCCGCGGGCGGCCGAGCGCCTGCCGCCGCTCGAGGCCCAGGAGGCCCCATGAACGTTGGCCTGCTGACCACCTCGTTCCCGCGCCACGCCGGCGACTACGCCGGCAGCTTCGTGGGTGATCGGCTGCGGCGGCTGCTCGACGAGGGGCACGAGGTCGAGGTGCTGGCAGCGGGCGCGGATGGCGACGGTCCCTCGCTGACGGTCGACGGTCATCTCACCGTCCGGCGCCTCCCCGCGTCGCCCGCGCTCTTCTACGGGGAGGGGGCGCCCGAGGCGCTCGAACGCGGCGGCGCGATCTGGCTGGCGGCGGCGCAGTACTCCACCGCCCTGGCGGCGGCGGCGCGGCTCGGCCGGCGGCGCTGGGACGCGATCGAATCGCACTGGCTCGTCCCCTCGGCGCTGGCGGCGTCCGCGGCGGCGCCCACCCACCCGCGCCGCGCCTTTGCCCACTCTGGCGACGTGGCGCTGCTCGAACGGATCCCGTTCGGTCGCACGATCGCGCGTCGGCTCGCGCGCGACGGGACCGACCTGCGCTTCGTCAGCCGTGAGCTGCAGGCCCGGTTCGCGCGCCTCTGCGGCGAGACGGAGAACCTCGGGAACATTGGCAACATCGGCAATATCGGAACGGTCGAAACGCTCGACGTCCCTCGGACGCTCTTTTCGCCGCGCACAGCGCCGGACGCCGCACTCCGCCGCCGGCTCGGTGTCACGGCGCCGACGGTCCTGGCGGTCGGGCGGCTGGTCCCGATCAAAGGGCACGCGGTGCTGCTGCACGGCTGCGCGCGCGCCCGCGCCTGGTCCCCCGCCGCTCGACGCGCGGAGGTGGTCATTCTCGGTGACGGACCGGAGCGGGCGCGCCTGACGCGCCTCGCCGCCGCGCTCGAGGTTCCGTTGCGCCTCGTCGGGACCGTGCCGCGCGCGGAGGTCGCCGACTGGATGCGCGCCGCCGATCTGTTCGCCCATCCGTCCGGACGGCTGGCGAACGGCCGCACCGAAGGGGCGCCGATCGCGGCGCGCGAGGCACGCGCCATCGGTATCCCGGTCGTGGTCACGAACGAGGTCGGTGCCCTCGCGCGGGCGATCGGTGCGCTATCGACGCAAGGGGTCCCGCCAGCCTGTAACGGGAGTGTCAGCAGCGTGTAACGGAATTCGCATGTCAGAGGCCTGGCGTGCGAAGTCGGGTTCGCACCTGACCCCATTCCGAAGATCTAAGATATTGAAATCACTGAGCCGCCGAGGCGGCATGTTCCATGCTCCGCTGTAGAGCACGATGCGAGGTGCACCCCAGCCGCAGCGCATGCCTGAGCTCTCCGTGGTGATTGCCGTGGGCAACCACGAAGACTCGATCGGCCACGAGATCCGGTCGGTCGCCGCGCACCTGGGGCGTCTCGGGCGAGCGTTCGAGATCCTGGCGGTCAACAACGGATCGTCCGACAACAGCTTCTCGATCGTGAACATCTTGGCGGGCTCGATTCCCGAGCTGCGCGTGCTCGGACGCGAGTCGTCCGGGCGACCGTTCTTGCGCGGATCGTCGGAGGCGCGCGGCGACGTCGTCGTGTTGCTCGACGCCGGCAAGCGCGTTTCTCTGGCGCCCCTCGGCTGGGCCCTTTCGCGGCTCGGCGCGGGACGCGACGCGGTCGTGCTCCGCGGCCGCTATCTGGTCGCCCGGCGGCTGGCCGCCCTGCCGGTGATCGTGCGCGCCAGCGGTCCAGGTCTGTTGTTCGAAGCGGTGTTCGAGCGCCGTGCGCAAGAGCTGGGAATCGACGTGGTGGGATCGCGTCCCCGTCCGCCGATGCCGCTCTTGCTCCGCCCCGTCCTTCGCTTCCTGGCGGCGTGACCGCGGGACCCTTTTCGGGTCCCGATACGATCGCCCGACGACCTCCATGCTAGTCTTGCGCTGATGCTGTCGATGCTCGTCGCAATCATCGGGCTGGGCCTGCTCATCGTCTTGCACGAGGGGGGGCACTTTCTGGTGGCCCGGTTGTGCGGCATGCGGGTCGAGCGGTTCTCCATCGGCTTTGGCCCGACGCTGCTCGGGTTCGAGCACAAGGGGACGACGTTTCAGATCGCGCCCATCCCGCTGGGCGGCTTCGTCCAGATCACGGGGATGAACCCCAACGAGGAGTTCGACAAGTCGGACCCGATGGTCTATCCGAATCGCCCGCGCTGGATGCGCATGGCGACCATCCTGGCGGGGCCGGCGGCCAACTACCTGACCGCGTTCGTGCTGACGCTGTTCGTGCTCCTCGCCTTCGGAATGCCGTCGAAGACGCAGAAGATCCTCGAGCCAGTGGCGGGGCGGCCGGCGGCGGTGGCAGGGATGAAGGCTGGCGACGTGCTGGTCGACGCGAACGGACAGGCTGTCGACGCCGATCACCCGATCACCGAGATCATTCAGTCGTCGCAAGGCAGGCCGGTCGTCATCAAGGTCCTGCGCGACGGCAAGCCGCTCGTCTTCCAGGTCGCGGCCGAGAACAAGTCGGGCGCCTACCAGGTCGGGATCCAGATCGGCCCGATCGACGAGCGGACACCGATCGGCGTCCCCGGCGCGCTCAAGGAGGCGGTCGTCTACCCGTACTACGCCTCGGTCGGGATCCTCGAGGGGCTCTACGGAATGGTCCGCGGCAAGGTGCACGCCGATCTTTCGGGGCCCATCGGGATCACCAAGCAGATCGCCAAGGCGGCCTCGCGGGGTCCGGTCGATTTCCTGGGGATCCTCATCCTGCTGTCGGTCTACCTCGGCCTCTTCAACCTATTGCCGGTGCCGGCGCTCGACGGCGGTCGCGCGGTGTTCCTGGCGATCGAGTCGGTCATGCGCAAGAAGGTGAACCCGCGCATCGAGGCCGCGGTCCACACGGCCGGGTTCGTGCTTCTGCTGGGCGTTCTGGTGATCGTCAGCTTCAAGGACATCTTCGGAAAGGGGTAGGGGCCTGCCCAGGCCGCCCAAGCCGGGCATGCAGCGAAAGCGCGGCTCGGCGGTTCACGAGGGGCTCGTCGGAGCGCGCGAGCTGGTCGGGACGCCTTACCTGGCGGACCCGGCGTTGCGCGCCGAGTACGCCCGCGACATCGCGCCGCGCACGGAAGCGGCTCTGGCACGCGTGCTGGCCGAGGTCTACGACGGACGCGGCGCCGCGCCGCCCGGCCGCGCGATCGATCTCGGCGCCGGCACGGGCGCCGCGGGGCGCGTCCTGCGCGCGCGATTCGGGGAGTCGTTCGAGGTGGTGGCGGTCGATCGGACGGCAGGCCCGGGCCTCGTGCGCGCGAACCTCGCGGTCGAGCTTCCGGCCGTCGAAGGACGGTTGGGCGGCCTGGGGAGCTTCGACCTCGTCGTGGCCGCGCACCTCCTGAATGAGCTCTTCGTCGAGCGCGCGCCGGCCGAACGGGTGGCGTTGCGGGCCCGGCGCGTCCGCGCCTGGTCGACGCTGCTGGCGCCGAACGGCCTGCTCATCCTGATCGAGCCGGCTCTGCGCGACACCTCCCGCGAGCTCCTGGCCGTCCGCGATCAGGTCCTCACCGCGGGGCTGCACGTCGTCGCCCCCTGCTTCTGGACCGGTCCCTGCCCCGCGCTCGCCCTCGAGCGCGACTGGTGCCACGACGCCGCGCCGGTCCCGTCGAAGCCGCGCGTCGACTTCAGCTACCTCGTCCTGCGCGCCGAGCCCGTCCCCCCGTCGCCGACCCTCAATCGCGTCGTCAGCGATCCGATGCCCGAGAAGGGCCGCCTCCGCCTCTTCGTCTGCGGCCCCCAAGGCCGCCATCCCCTCATCCGCCTGACCCGCTACCGCGGCCCCAAAAACGCCGCCCTCGATCGGGCCACCCGCGGCGCCGCCCTGTCGATCCGCGAGACCGAGCCCGCCGCCGACGGCCTCCGCGTCACCCCCACCAGCACCGTCACACCGAGCGACCCGAGCAACCGCCCACGACGCGAGGTCAGGTCACCCATGATAAAGTGAAGGTCACTTGCCCTCGCGTTTTGCGCACGAGTGGTCGGCGCAGGGATCGCTCCCGTTTTTGGCGACGGCGCTGCTGGTCGTCCTTTTTCTGCTGCGATTCATCGTTCCGGTGACCGAGCGGGGGCGCGTCAAGGCCGGGATCTTTTTCGCGGGCACCTATCTGGCGTCGCTGCTGGCGCTGGCGGTTTTCCACCCGCCCGTGCCCCCCGCCAACCATCACGATTGGCTGCGCCTGCTGTCGGTGCTGCTGTTTTCGTTCGGGGTGGTCATCGTCGCCGGCTTGCTGCTCTTCGACGTGATCCTCGTGCGGCGCGAGATCCCGCGCATCCTGCGCGACATCGTCCAGGGGATCGCCTACCTCATCACCGCCGCGCTGGTCCTCACCCGCTCGGAGGTCGACGTCACCAAGGTCTTCACCGCCTCGGTCCTCACCACCGCGGTCATCGGCCTCGCGCTGCAGGACACGCTCGGCAACGTGATGTCCGGGCTGGCCCTCCAGCTCGAGCGTGACCTCGAGATCGGCGACTGGATCAGCCTCGACGATCGCATCTCGGGTCGCATCCGAGAGGTGCGCTGGCGCGCCACCACGATCGTCACCAAGAACGGCGACCTGATGCTGATCCCGAACTCGGCCATCACGCGCGCCACCATCGTCAATTACAGCCGACCGACCACGGCGCACCGGCAGTGGATCAACGTGCGGGTCCACTTCCGGCATCCACCGGCCCGCGTGCGCGAGGTGATCGCCGAGGCGGTGCGGGCGCTGCCGTTCGTGCGGGCCGATCCGCCGGCCGACTGCATCCTGCACGAGTTCAAGGACGACGCGTCGGTCTACTCGGTGCGGTACTGGATGGACGACGTGCAGCGCGACGACACGATGGACAGCGCCGTGCGCAGCGCCATCTGGTACGCGCTCCACCGGGCCGGGATGGAGATCCCGTTCCCTTCGCGCAACGTCAACCTGACCGAGATGAACGAGGACCGCGCGCGCCGAAAGGACGATGAGGAGTACGCCCGGCGGGTCGACGCCCTGTCGCGCGTCGACGTGTTCCGGGCGCTCGACGCCGAGAAGATCGATCGGCTGTCGCGCCGCTTGCGGATGCTGATGTTCGGGCCGGGCGAAACGATCCTGCGCCAGGGCGATCCGGGCGACTCGCTCTACGTCGTCCGGACCGGGGCGGTGGCGGTGCAGATCGGCGTGCTGGGCGCGTTCAAGGAAGTGGCCACGCTGAGCGACGGTCAGTTCTTCGGCGAGATGTCGCTGATGACCGGCGCCATGCGCGCGGCGACGGTCGTCGCCAAGTCCGACGTCGAGTGCTACATCGTCGACAAGGAGGCCTTCCAGGAGATCCTGCAGGAGAAGCCGGAGCTGGCCGGCATCATCAGCGACATCCTGGCGCGGCGGCAGGTCGCGCTCGGCGAGGCGCCCGCGCAGAGCGCGGTCCCGACGGCCGTGCAGAAGAACCAGCTGATGACCAAGATCGCCTCGTTTTTTGGGATCAAACAGAAGGCTTCGTAGTCGCGGTCGTCATCGCGGTTTTGGCTGCGGCGATGAGGAGGCGGACGTCGACGGGGTGCATGCCGGCGCGGCGCGCGGCCTCGAGACCGATGTCGGTGTCCTCGTAGACGGTGCAGGTGGCGGGGTCGGCGTTCAGGCGGCGGGCGGCCTCCAGAAACACGTCGGGCTCGGGTTTGTGGCGCGCGGTGTCTTCGGCCGCGACCACCGCGTCGAACCAGTCGGTGATCCCCAGCGCCGCCAGGGTGCGGGTGACGAGGCGCCGCACGCTGCCGGAGGCGACCGCCAGCGGGCCCTCCTCGAGCTCGCGGTGGCTGCGGGCCAGGGCCAGCACGGGGTCGATGGCCACGATGCCGCCGGGGCCGAGGCCCTCGTAGTAGGTCTGTTCCTTCTCGAGGGCGATGGTTTTCGGGTCGAGCGCCAGCCCCGCTTCCGTGATCAGCATCCCGGCGATCTTCTCGGTCGGGACGCCGCCCAGCGAATAGAACCGGGCCTCGGGAAAGGCGAGGCCATGCCGGGCCGTGACCTTGGTCCAGGCGACGTAGTGGGACGGCATGGTGTCGGCCAGGGTCCCGTCGAGGTCGAAGATGAACGCGCGCGCTGGTCTTTCCATTTTTCGTCGATGAACTCTGAAAAGAACGGGCTCTACATGTCAAGCCTTCGCCGCCGGTTGTAGACTGGAAATCGCGCGTGCCGAACTGTCCGACCTGCCACCTCGACTCCCCGCCCGGGACGAAGCTCTGTCCCCGTGACGGCGCAGCCCTACCGATCGGCCTTGCCGACGAGCCAGCCGCGGATGAGGCGCGCGCGGCGGAGTCGATCAATTTGAAGCTCGGGAGTGCACCGACCGTCCCCGAGCGCCTGCCGGGACTGGCCGGGTCGACCACCGCGACCGCGGCCCAGCCGCACCCGCACCAACAGGAACAGCAGTTCGACTCGCTCCTCGGGACGGTGCTGGCCGGGCGTTACGAGGTGGTGCGCCGGATCGGCGAAGGGGGGATGGGCGCGGTCTACGAGGCGAAGCACGCGCTCATCGGCAAGCGGGTGGCGGTGAAGGTGCTGCTCGAGAAGTTCCACGCCAAGAGCGACTTCGTCGCGCGCCTCTTGCAGGAGGCGCGCCTCGCCAGCTCCATCGGGCACCAGAACATCGTCGACGTGACCGACTTCGGCACCACCGACGACGGGCGCTCGTTCGTGGTCATGGAGTTCCTCGACGGCGAGTCGCTGGCCGACCTGGAGCGGCGCGAGGCGCCGCTGCCGATCGAGCGCAGCCTGCGCATCGCGCGGCAGGCGGCGAGCGCCCTCGGCGCCGCGCACGCCAAGGGGATCTTTCACCGCGACGTGAAGCCGGAGAACCTCTATCTCGTGCGGCGCGGCGACGCCGACTTCGTGAAGGTGGTCGACTTCGGCATCTCGAAGGCGGTCAAGCCGGGGGGCGACGACGGCGCCGAGGCCTACCGCCTCACGCACACCGGGCTCCTCCTCGGCACGCCGCTCTACATGTCGCCCGAGCAGGCCCGCGGCGACGAGGATCTCGATCACCGCGCCGACATCTGGGCGCTCGGCGTGCTGCTCTACGAGTGCCTGACGGGCGAGGTCCCCTTTCGCGCCAACAACTACCTGCAGATCATCTCGCAGGTGCTGACCCACGAGCCGCTCTCGCCGTCGCGCCTGCGCCCCGAGCTGGGGATCCCCGACGCCGTCGACGCGGTGGTGATGCGCGCGATGGAGAAGGATCGCGCGCGTCGCTACCAGACGATGGCGGAGCTGGAAGGGGACCTGGAGCGGCTGCTGGCCGGCGATCAGAACGTCGGCCTGCGTCCGGTCGCGGGCGCCGCGCCGCCGGTGCGCGCCGCCGCGCCGAAGCGCTGGCCCCTGGTGCTGGTGGCGTTGGTGGTGCTGGCCGCGGGCGTCACGGTCGCGCTGCGGCGCCCTGGGGTGGCGATGGCGCCCGCAAACCCCAGCCCCGCGCGCCCTCCGTCCCCGACACCGAGGAGCGCCGAGCTCCCCGCGCCGCCCCCCACGGCCAAGGCTCCGCCCCCGACGCCGCTTAGCGTCCGCGCGACCAACCGTCCGCGGCCACACGCCGAACGGCATGTCGCCAAGCCAGCGCCGGCCGATTCCGAGTCGTCCGATTCGGTCAAGCGGGGCGTGCTGCCGCCGGCGTCCAAAGAGGGTTACCCGGACAAGTGATCCGTCCGGCGAGCGTCTGTCTGCTGGTGGTGGCGATCCTGGTCGCAGGGGCCGGACGGCGCGCGCGCGCTGATGACGCCACCGTCGACGCGCGCCAACATTACGAGACCGGGATCCAGCTGTTCGACGCGCGCGAGCACGAGCAGGCGCTGATCGAGTTCACCAAGGCCAACGAGATCAAACCGCGTCCGGCGGCGGTGTTCATGATGGCCCAGTGCGAGTACCTGCTGGGCCGGTTGAAGGACGCGCGCGCGCACTACGAGGCGTACGTGACCGAGGTGCCGGCCGGAGAGTTCGCCGGGCTGGCGCACGACCGGATCGAGAGCATCGACAAGCGCCGGAGCACGTTCGTCATCAACACCGTCCCCGACGACGTCACGGTGCAGATCTCACGCGTCGGGATGCTCGGGCAGCCGGTGGCGGGCGGACAGGCACCCAACAACTTCTCCGTCCCGCGCGGCCGCTACCGCGTCGACGTCACCAAGCCGAACTACCAGGGGCAGACCCGGATCGTCGAGGTCGACGTCGCCGAGACCAAGCCGCTCTTCTTCAAGCTGGAGCCGATCCCGGCGCGGCTCGAGATCGAGACCGCTCCGCTCGGCGCGACGCTCTACGTGAACGGAAACCGCGCGCGGAATCCGTACCGCCAGGACCTCTCGCCCGGCCCGGTCGAGATCTTCGCCGAGGCGCCCGACTATGAATCGCGCGCCATCGATCTTTCGCTGGCGCCCGGCGAGCACCAGGCCTTCACGGGCGACGCGCGGTTCCAGCTCAGGTACCGGCAACGCTCGGGGCGGCGGGAGCTGATCGCCGCCTCGGGGGTCCTGGGCGCCTTCATCGGCGCCGCCGCCGTGGCCGCCGCCATCGGGCGCGATCTGAACGATCAGAGCGTCTCCTCGGTGCTGCTCGCGACCGGCGGCGGCATCTCGGGCGCGGCGCTCGGCATCCTGCTGGCGACGCCGCTCGTCCCCGACTACATCCCCGACAACCGCGCGCTCTTCATCATCGGGGGGATGTGGATCGGCGCCGCGGAGGGGTTCGGGGCCGCCGTGGTCGGCTACCAGGTCGCCACGCACTTCGGAGGCCCGACCCCTCCCTGCATCCCGGAGCCCTGCCGGCCCGAGCTCGGCGATCAGCTGCGGGCCGGCTTCGTGGGCAGCATCGCCGGGTTGGGCCTCGGCCTCACGGCGGGCGCGCTGTCGTCGAAGCACGCGCCGACCTACGGCCGCGGCTGGCTGATCCAGAGCGCGGCCGCCGGCGGCGCGATCAGCGGCGCGTTGCTGCAGATCGCGACGAAGTGGAAGCCCTACGGGACCGGATGGCAGAACAGCATCGAGCAGGTTCCCAGCATGACGTCGCCGACGACGGGCATGGAGACGGCGCCGATGGGCACGCCCTGCATGGAAACGGGCACGAGCATCACTGTGACCGACATGGGTAAGTCCCAGATGCACGATCTGTACAACTGCGCCGTGCACACCGACGAGCGCGCTCGATCTGGCTCCCGGGACGCTCATCGGCCTCAACGTCGGCCTGCTGGCGGGCCTCATCGGCGCCTACGTGCCCGATCAGTCGCACTACGGTCCGACCTGGCAGCGGGTGCTGTTCGTCGATCTGGCCGCCGCGGCCGGGGCGATCGCCGGCGGCGTGTTCGGCTGCGTGTTCCAGGTCGACGCGTGCCTGAAGGCGCAAAATCCTTCGGACGAGGCGCGCGCGATCGAAGCCTGGGCGGCGCTCGGTGGCGCCGGTGTCGGGGCGATCGCCGGCGTGCTCGGGACGCGTCGGTTCCAGGACGAGATGCCAGACGGGCGGACGACGGGGGACTCGGCCAGCGCGACGATGCCGGTGGTGACCGTGGCGCCGATGCGCGACGCCACCGGCGGCGTGGTGCCGTCGTTCGCGGCGATGGGATCCTTTTAGTAGACTCTTGATGATGGCCGAGCGGCTGCGCGAGGTGTTCGTCGTCGACGCGGTCCGGACCCCCATCGGTCGGCACCGGGGGGCCCTCTGCGACGTGCGGCCCGACGATCTGGGCGCCCTGGTGATCGCCGAGCTGGTCCGGCGGACGGGCGCCGATCCGGCCAGCGTCGATGACGTGCAGTTCGGCTGCGCCAACCAGGCCGGCGAGGACAACCGCAACGTCGCCCGGATGAGCGCGCTCCTCGCCGGGCTCCCGCCGTCAGTTCCGGGGGCCACCGTCAATCGGCTGTGCGGCTCGGGGCTGGAGGCGGTCATCGACGGGGCGCGCGCCATCGCCGTCGGCGACGCCGAGCTGATCGTCGCGGGGGGCGTCGAGTCGATGTCGCGGGCGCCGCTGGTGATGGGGAAGGCGCGCGAGGCCTATCCGCGCGGCGACGTCACCGCGTACGACAGCACGCTCGGCTGGCGGTTCGTCAACCCGCGGATGGAGGCGATGTACGGGACGCACCCGCTCGGCGAGACGGCCGAGCTGGTCGCCGAGCTCTACAAAGTTTCGCGCGAGGAGCAGGACGCCTTCGCGCTGGAGAGCCAGCGCCGCTGGGCCGCCGCGCAGGCTGCCGGGCGCTTCACCGACGAGCTTTTCGCCGTCGAGCTGGCGGTCCAAATCGGCAAAAAGGGAGGTCCGGCCAAGCGGTTCGAGCTCGACGAGCACCCGCGGCCTTCGACCACGGCGGCCGATCTGGCGGCGCTGGCGCCGGTGTTTCGCAAGGTCGGCGGGACGGTGACGGCGGGCAATTCGTCGGGGATCAACGACGGCGCGGCGGCCCTCATGCTGGCGTCGGAGGCCGGCGTCAAGCGGCTCGGGCGGCCGCCGCTCGCGCGCGTCGTCGCCTCGGCCGTCGCCGGCGTCGAGCCGAAGCACATGGGGCTCGGGCCGATCCCGGCGACGAAAAAGGCGCTCGCCCGCGCCGGGATCGCGGTCCGCGATCTCGATCTGGTCGAGCTCAACGAGGCGTTCGCCGCGCAGGCGATCCCCTGCGTGCGCGAGCTCGGCTTCGACCCGACGACCGTCAACGTGAACGGCGGCGCGATCGCGCTCGGCCACCCGCTCGGCGCCTCGGGCGCGCGGCTGGTGACGACGCTCGTGCACGAGCTCGGCCGCCGGCGCGGCCACTTTGGGCTGGCGACGATGTGCATCGGCGTCGGGCAGGGGATCGCCGCCATCTTCGAGCGCGCATGACGAAGCGCGGGCGTTCTTCTGCCAGCAACGCCGCCGGCGCGGAGGCCGCCGCCGATCCGAATGTCTCGCTGGCCGCGGCGGCGCACGAGATCAAGAACGCCCTCGGCCCGCTGGCGATGACGCTCCAGCTGGCCGAGCGGCAGGTTCTCGCCGGCCAGCCCGTGGCGCCGGGCGAGCTGGCGTTCGCGCGCTCGCAGGTCCGCAAGCTGTCGTCGCTGGTCGAAGATCTGCTCGACCAGACCCGCGCCGATCTGGGGGCGCTGGCGTTTCGTCCCCGCGACGTCGATCTGTGCGACGTCGTGACCGAGGCGGTGGAGATCTTCCGGCGGGGCAAGCCGACGCCGATCGCGGTCGAGCTGCCGCCCGCGCCGCTGGCCGCCGTTGTCGACGCAGGGCGGGTGCAGCAGGTGCTCATCAATCTGCTCGAAAACGCCGTCCGCTACTCGCCCGCCGGATCGAACGTCACCGTACGCCTCGCGCGCGAGGCGCCGGCCAACGCGCGGATCGAGGTGCGCGACGCCGGGCCCGGCCTCTCCGCCGACGAGCGGGCGCGGATCTTCGATCGCTTCGTGCGGGGCACCGCCAGCGAGGGGACCAGCGGCCTCGGTCTCGGCCTCTACCTCTGCCGCGCGATCGTCGAGCAGCACGGCGGGACCATCGGGGTCGAAAGCATCCCGGGCGCGGGGGCGACCTTCTGGATCAACATCCGCGCCGGCTGACCTTGTCGGGGCTGACGCTTGCCGACCTGCCGGTTGCTCGTTATCCTGATCGCCTCCGACGGAGATTGACTGTTGCCCCGCGATCCGAAAATCACGCCCATCACCCGCCACGAGCCGCGCACCTTCTACGCGACGCGCGTCACCCGCACCCAGGCGGGTGAGTCATGGGACCTCTGGTCGGTGGAAGACGGCCGCCGCATCGGGTTCCTCTCCGTCGTCGACGATGGGCACGTCGTCTACGCCCTCTCCACGGTCAAGCGCGGGACCTCGCACGAGGAGGTCGCGGACCTGGTGGAAGGTTTTTTCACGCCGTCCTCGACGGATGCCCACAATCGAGAGATCATCATCTCGGACTATGACGAAGAGCCCGAGATGCTGGAGTCGGACATTCGCCAGAGTTAGAGGCGGATGAGCGAGGCCGGCGCCCCCCCGGCGGTCTGTTCGGCGCGTTCGTGCCGTTTGACGAGCGCAACGCCGAGACGTTCTTCGGCCGCAGTGACGAGACCGCGCTGCTCGACCAGCTGCTGGCTGGCGAGGCTCGCGTCATCACCTTCATGGGGGCTTCGGGCGTCGGCAAGACGTCGCTGCTCCGTGCCGGGCTGACGCCCGCGCTGGCCCGCCGGGGCGTCGCGGCGGTCACCCTCGGGAGCTATCGCGATCTCGACCGGGAGCTCGTCCGCGAGACCAGCCGCCTCGGCATCGCCCCGCCCGTCCCCGGCCAGGACCCGGCCGACTACCTGGGCGGCGTGGCGCGCGAGGCGAAGGGTGGCCTGGTCCTGATCCTCGATCATCTCGAGGAGGCGCTCGGCCCGCGCGCCGACGAGGGGTCCGACGTCATCGCGCTGGCCTCGCAGGTGGTCGAGGAGGGGGGCCCGCTCCTGCGCCTCGTGTTGTCGATCGACGAGGCGGCGTTCGCGCGCCTCGAGACGATGAGGATGGCGCTCCGCTCGAAGATCGGCGCGCGCGCGTCGACGACGCTGCCGCGTCTGCCGGAGGCGCGGGTGGCCGACATCCTCGAGCGCAGCGCGGTCCAGTCCGGGACGCCGTTCGAAAACGGCCTGGCCGCCGCGGTGGCCGCCGATCTCTGCCGCGCCGGGCCCTGTCGGGCCATCGACCTTCAGATCACGGCGCGCGCGATCGCCGATCTGCGCCTCGGATCGCTGCGGCGTTACCGGCGCAGCGGCGGCGCAGCGGTGGTGCCGGCGGCCTGGTTCGATCGCGTGGCCGCCGAATCGGGCGGCGCGGTTGCTCGCCGGGCGCTGATCGCGGCGGCGACCGAGGCCTCGGTCTCGGCCGACGATCTGGCGGCGCGCGCGCGCAACGGTCGCGATCTCGGCGCCGAGGCGTTGGCGGCGCTGCGGACGCGCGGCCTGCTGGTCGCGCAGGCGCGTGGACGGCAAGAGGTCTTCGGCCTGGCGCATCCGGCGCTCCGCGACCTGGTTCTCGAGTCGACGATGGCCGATCGCGCGCGCGCCGCCGGGGCACGTCGCGTGCTGATGCGCCGGCGGGCCGCCAGCGAACGGTTGCGCGTCGGCGAGCTCTACGCCATCAGCCGCAACCTCCGCGGCGCGCTGACGGACGAAGAGCGCCGGGCCGTGTTCCGCAGCGTCGGCGGCGTGGCGCTCCGGTTCGGCCTGGCGATCGGCCTGGTGGTGCTGGCGGTGGCGGCGCTGTTCGCCGATTCCCGGCGCGCCTACACACTGGCGCTCGATCCCCCGGACGCGGGTGGCGCCGCGCGGATCGTCGTGCGGCTCGGGCGGCGGCGACTCTCTCTCCTGAACTTTCTCCCCAATCGCCCGCCGCTCGGTTCGATCCTGGCCGACACTGGCTACACCGCGGCGGGCCTGTCGCGCGACACGGTCGCCCGGATCGCCACCGGCGGCGCCACCGGCACGCTCGACGCGCCGCCGCCCGGGCCGAACGGCCGCTCGCACGTCCCCGGCTGGCTGCGCGAGGTGCTCAATGGCCTCCGCCCGGTGCCGCGTGGAATCGCCAAGGCGCTCCTCGGCGATCCCGACGGCGTGGCGGCGCTCAAACAGGCCTTCACCGACCCCGCGGCGCGCAGCGAGATCCTCTCGGCGCTCTCGGTGATCGGCCGGGGCGGCGCCGGCGAGGACGAGATCCTGGCCGACGCGCTCGCCGATCACGCCCCGGAGATCCGCCGCCGCGGCGTGGAGGTCGCGGCGGCCATCGACCGCCGCCAGGCGGGCGAGAAGATTGATGGTCGACGATCCGACGGCCGCCAAGTGGCCGGCGCCCACGCCGCGATCCTGCGGACGGCGCTCGCCGATCGCTCTGCCGACGTGCGCGCCGCGGTCTTGCAGGAGGCGCCGACGCTGCCGTCCGCGGAGGCCGCGGGCATCCTGACCTTGGCCCTGCGCGATCCGGATCCGACACTGCGGCGACGGGCCGAGGCGGCGACCGCCGCGCTGGCCGAGCGCGCGCCGGGGACGGTGGTCGATGCGCTGGTCGACGTGTTGCAAAGCCCGGACGCGGGCGCGCGCCGCGCGGCGCTGACGTTGTTCGAGTCGATCGCCGCCAGAGCACCGGCCGAGAGCGCAGCGGCGCTCGCGCGGGTCGTGACCAACGAGAAGGTCGCCGACGACGTCAGGGTCGCCGCGCTGCTCATCCTGCGCCGCGCGGGAGCCCCGGCCCCGACCTTGCGGCCGGTGCTGGAGCGGGCGATTCGCCCCGAGTCTTCGCCCCGGCTGCGGGCGGCCGCCTTGCCGCTTTACGCGCGGCTCATCTCGCCGGCCGAAGCGGAGGATCTGGCGCGCACCGAGATGAAAGGGTCGCCGGCGGCGCGCGCGGCGAGCGCGGCGGTCTGGGGGGCGGTGGCGGCGACCCGCCCCGACGACGCTTTGAAACCGCTCAAGTCGATGCTCTACGATCCTGCGATGGAGATCCGCATCGAGGCGGCCCGCGCGTTCGGTTCTCTGCATCGTGACGGCCTCGAGCTCACCGACAAGGCGCTCAAGGATCCCAGCCCCGAAGTGGAGCGCGCCGCGATCGAGTCGGCGCTGGCGCTCTCGGCGCAGTATCCCGGCCAGATCGCCGACATGCTCGGGCGTGCGGTGAAGACGGTGCGTCCGGCCGTGCGCCGCAGCCTGGTGGAGGCGCTCGCGCACCTCGGCGAGAGCCGGCCGGCCGCCGCGCTGCCGCCGCTGGCGCACGCGATCAAGGACAGCGACGTCGCCACGCGGCTGGCGGCCACCAACGGTTTTTGCACGCTGGCCAAGAAGAGCGGCGCGGCGGCGTCCCCCTATCTGCGCATCGCCGCCCGCGACGATCACGACGAGGTGCGCACCGCTGCTGCCGCCTGTCTCTCCGACGTGGCGGCCGCCGATCCCAAGGGCGCGGCGCGCATGGCCGCGGAGCTGACCGAGGCCGAGCAGCCGGCGGTGCGGATCGCGGCCGCGCAGGCGCTGGGTGGTGTCCGCGGGGCCGCCGCGGAGCTGGCGTTTCCCTCGCTGCTGAAGCTGGTCGGCGATCCCAACCGCGAGGTCCGCGCGGCGGCCGAGCGCGCCTTCACCGCGCTGGCGCCCGCGCTGCTGGCGGGCGAGGGAGCCGCCACCGCATCGGCGGGGGCCAAGCGCCGCGCCGACGCCGAACACGCGCTCGAGGGGGCGCTGGTTCAAGGCGACGTCGCCGAGCGCCAGGCGATCGTGGCGGCCGCCGTCCGGGCAGAGCTGTGGGGTTTGCTCAAGCAGGCGGCGCGCGACGGCGACGAGACCGTCCGGCTGGAGGCGGTGCGCGCGGCCGGCGCGGGCGGCCCGCCCGGTCACGCGGGCGGCCCGGCGCTGTCTTCCCCCGGTTCGCCCACTTCGCCCCGCCTCGAGATCGTGCGTGGCGCGGTCGACGATCGCTCCGAGAGCGTGCGGGCGGAGGCGATGCGCTTGCTGGCCGGGGCCGCGGGCGGCGGCTCCCGGGACCTCTTGCCGACCTTCGAGGCGATGCTCCACGGCGGCGATCGCGCCGCGCGCGAGGCGGCGGTCGCCGGGATCGGCGCGCTGCCCGATCCGGGTGACGCCGGATTTCGGCTGCTCGGCGAGGCGATGGAATCGCGCAGCGAGTCGCTGCGCACGGCGGCAGCACGCGCCTACGGCCGGCTGGCGCCGCGCGCGCCCGAGCGGGTCGCGCCGGTGCTCGAGCGCGCCGTGCGGGACCCCAGCTACGACGTGCGGAGCGCCGCCCTGCCGGCGCTGGCGGCGGTCTGGTCCCAGCAGCTCGACGCGCGCGCGCTCGGGCACACGCTCGTCACCTCCGACGCCGACAGCACGCGCCGCTTCGTGGCGCTCGAGGCGCTGGTGGCGCTGGCGCAGCGCCCCTCCGCGCCGGCCGCCGAGCGCGCCGCCGCCCGACACGAGCTCGATCGCGTCGCCGAATCCGGACCGGCGCTGGCCCGGCTGGCGGCGCAGATCGGACGCAGCTTCATCGACGCACCCCCCGCCGAGCTGCACGTCTTCATCGAACGCCTGTTCGGCGGCTGAGGGCGCCTAAGGCGCCTTCGGGCGCCACGTTGTCGGGCATGGTTGCGTCCGCTACGCTCACCGTCGCCTACGTCGGACGCCCTCCTAGGGGCAGATGTCGCTGCAGAGATCGGCCGGCTGCCAGCCGTCGCTGCAGATCACCTCGCGCCCGTGATCGTAGTGATCATCGAAGAATTGACGAAAGGCGATCGGATCGAAGCAGTCGGCGCGCAGGGTCCAGTCCCAGGCCGCGGCGGCGAACTTCACACCCAGGTTCGGATCGGGATCGGGCATCAAGATGATCCGGTTCTTCCCCAGCGTCGGCGCGCAGTCGCTGTCGGGCGGCAAACCGTCGATGAACGCCTGGATGTTGGCCACGTCGGCGGCGCAGCCGTCAGGGCAGTCGTAGACGATCACGATCGCGCCGTGCTCCAGCGAGTGCACCAGGTTTCCCCAGGGAACCGGGGCGGTGTAGGTCTGGTAGGCGGCCCAGCAGCTGTAGTGGTTCCCGGAGGAGGGCGGCTCGGTCAGGTAATTGACGTCGGCCATGCAGGAGACGTGGGTCGCGCCCTCGTCGGGCCATTGCTGGATGGTGGTCGTGCAGGTGCCACCGTCGCCCGCGTCGCTCGCCAGGGTGCTCCCGTCGAGGGGAACGACGCCGGCCTCGGCGGGCGGCGTCACGGTGTCGGTGCCGGCCGTCCGGCTGCCGTTGCACCCGAGCGTCAGGATGACCAGCGCGAGCGCGCTAGCGGCGGCGGCTGGCCATCGCACGGTCGATCTCACGTTGGCTCTCTCTTTTCTTCGAGTCTTCACGCTTGTCCCAGCTCTGCTTGCCGTGAACCAGGGCCAGCTCGGCCTTCACGCAACCCTTCTTCTCATACAGCGACAGCGGGACGAGCGTGCTCCCTTTCTCTCGAATTTTTCCCGCCAGGCGATCGATCTCACGGCGGTGAAGCAGCAGCTTGCGCTTGCGGCGTGGGTCGTGGTTGCGCTGGTGTGCAAAGGTGTACACACCGATGTCCATTTGGTGCAACCAGGCCTCGCCCCGATCGATGTCGGCGAACGCGTCGACGAGCGTGACCTTCCCGGCGCGGATCGATTTGACCTCGGAGCCAACCAGCACGATCCCCGCCTCGATCGTCTCGTCGACGTGGTACTCGTGGCGTGCCTTCTTGTTGCGCGCGAGCACTTTCACGGCGTCGGTGGGGGCGGCCTTGGCCATGGCGACGAAGACTACAATGCCGCACCCGATATGACGATTGGCGACGATTGGCACCACACTTGCTGCCCATTCTTTCGTGACGTCACCCTCGATGCCCCCGCGACGAATCCTGGTCCCCCTGGCGATCGCCGCCCTGTCGACGGCTTTCGGGGGCTGCTCGTTTGCATTCGTCAACGGGCCGCCTCCCAACCACCGAACGTCGGCCTTCTTCGCCTGCACCTCCAGCAACGGCGTCCCGCTGCTGGATACGATTGCTGCCAGCATCGGACTGCTCGACGCGGTCAGCTTCGCAACCAGCTCGGGGAGCGATTCGAGTACCACCACGGGCTCGAAGTCGGGCAACGTCATCGCCGCCGGTGCCGTGACCGCGCTGCTCGCCGCGTCCGCCGCTTACGGCTACCAGAAAACCTCGGAGTGCCGCGAGGCAGAGGCGGACCTCCTGCGACGGACGCCGGTGTTCACGGGCGCGCCGAGTCCGTTCGCGCCTCGCGCGCCCCAGGCTCCCTATGATCCGTGGGTCGCGCGTCCGGCCGCCCCGCCGGCGGTCGCACCGGCCGCGCCGCAGATCCCCAAGGCGCCAGCAACCTCTCCCGCCCCGGATTCCTCTCCCTGGGACGGCGCAACGCCGGTAAATGACGGGAGCACACGCCGTTGACGCCCCACGCCATCAAGACGCTGACATTTATGTCCGAATTCTGTCAGGTCGCCATCGCTTGGGAGGCGTGCGCGCCCCTGTCCCAATCGATCTACGATGGTCCCCCGCTTGCAAATAGCCCCAGCGCGACCGGGCCCGTAGCTGCCGGCCGCCGCGACCTCCGCACAAGGAAAACACCATGACCACCGCCCCCCGTTTGGTTGGCCTCTCGTTCCTGCTCGCGGCGTTCGTCGTCGAGGTCGCGGCGGCGCCGCGCGCATCGGCCGAACCTCCCGCGCGCATGCAGACGGTCGCGGTGCTTCCACCGACGGGGGACAACATCGCGCCGGAGCTTCTTCGCGCCGCGCGCGACATCTTGAAGGATCACCTGGAGCGCGCCGGGACGTACGGGGTCGTGGAGCCGGCGATGCCGCCCCCTTTGTCTCCGCCGGCCGGGACGCCACCCGGGATGGTGCCGCCCCCGTCGAGCGACGAGCCGACAGCCGCCGAAGCGGCGCGCCTCGGGAGCTCCGTCGGAGCGGAGCTCTCCATCGTCCTGCGCCTCACGCACTTCGGAAACTCTGCGCGCCTGCGTCTGACCGCCTATTCGACCGGGTCGGCCCAGGTCGTCTACTGGGACAGCATCCTGATCGCGGGTGGGCCCGACGAGCTCGACGTGGCGATCCAGCGGCTCGTGCACGGCATGCAGACGGGCAAGCCCGTGCGTGAGAGCGCCGAGCTGGAGACGGTCACCGACAAGGAGACGATGCGGCTCAATCGGCGCGAGGCCAACAAGTCGTTCGGCGTCCGCCTCACGGAGCTGCTGCCGTTCAACACCGCCGGACAGAACTTCCAGAGCGTGACGGCGGGTGGGCTCTTCTGGATGTACGACGCGCGATCGTGGATGGCCGACATCGCGGTCGACATCGGTGGCGGCGCGCAGGGGCGGTTCTTCACGGACGCCGCGATCGGCGCCTACTACCCGTTCCTGCGCGAGGACTTCACCCCTTACCTCGGCGCTCAAATTCGTTGGGCCGAGATGACGCTCGGTGGTGCGGGGGCGAGCGGCCTCGTGCTCCAGCCGACGCTGGGGATCCTGCTCGGCCGGCTCTCCTCGGTGCAGATCCGCGCCGAGGTCGGCTACTTCATCAATACCTTCGGCGAGCAGGAGAGCGTTCCCCTGACGTATCCCCAGACCGCCAACCCAACGCCGGCCCACTACAGCCAGGGCTTCGTGTTCTCGGCCGGCATCGGGTTCTAGACCGCCCGGGCCAGGGCGAGGACGTGAACCTCGGCGGCGCCGGCGCGCAGGAGGGCGTCGGCGCACTCGCTGAAGGTCGCGCCGGTGGTGAAGACGTCGTCGATGAGAAGGACGCGGCGGCCGCGGATCCGTGCGGTGTCGCTGACCAGAAAGGCGCCGGCCACCTCGGCCAGCCGCGCCGCCGGCCCAGAGCGTCCCAGCTCTCGCGTCGGCCGCACGCGGTGGAGCAGATGACGTTCGAGGCGCGGCAGCTCATGGTACGGAGCCAGGCCGGGCGCGCGTGAGAGGCCGACCAGCGCCCAGCGGGCCAGCTCCAGCGCCTGGTTGAAGCCACGCGCGCAAAGCTTGTGCGCGTGCAGCGGGACGGCGACCACCGCGTCGCCGCGTTCCAGCCGGCCGCGCGCCAGCGCACCGGCGAGCGGCCCGACGAGCAGGCGGGCCAGCCGGCGCGCGAGAAATCGCCGGCCGCCGTGCTTCATCCGCACCAGCGCTTCGGCCAGCGCCTCGCCGTACTCGAAGCCCGCGGTCGCATTGATGAAGGGGAACGGCACGCGGCGGCAGGTCCGGCAGCGTGACCTTCGATCGACGGCGGCGAAGAGGTCGCCGATCGGCAACGCGCACCCCTGACAGGCGCCGCAGAGCGGATTGATGGAAAGGTTGCAAGCCGCGCAGAACAGCGCTTCGTCGGGGATCGATCGATCGCAGGCCGCGCACGCCGCCGGCCAGACAGTCTGCAGAGACGCGCTCAAGAATCGCGTGAGTGCCGCCGGGCTTGGTCCGACGGAGCTCGTTCGCAGGGGCTTCAAAGGACCCTTTGAGGGTCCTTTTCCAAGAATCGCGTGAGTTCCGGCGGGCTTTGCCCGACGGAGCTCGTTCGCGGGGGCTTCAAAAGGACCCTTTGAGGGTCCTTTTCCAAATAGACCTGACAGCGACAGTGACATGCGCCCCTTATCGGGGCGCGTCCGTCAGCGGTTGCGGACGGGTTGCCGCCGGATCGCGGCTGTCTACTCGGGGGCGTAGAGGCCGCGGCGGAGGTAGGTCGGCTTGTCGAACTCCGACTCCTCGACGCCGAGCTCGTCGGGCGAGCGTTGCGCCGGGACCTGTCCCGACACGCGGCGCTGGAGCGGCGCCGTCCCCGCGCTCTGCGGGCGGATGATTGGGCGTTCCGCCGGCGTCCACTCCGCGCCATTTTGGGGCGGCAGCGGCGGCGGCGGGATCTGCTCCATGTTCAGATAGAAGTCGTCGGTGTTGATCGTCTCGCTGGGGGCCGCGTAGCCACCGCGGTTCGTCGGCGTCGTCGCGGCCGGCCAGGGGGCCGTCGCCATCGCCGGGACAGTCGCCGCCTGCGCGGCAGCGGACTGCATCGGCAGCGCCATCTGCCCTTCGCGGCTACGGGAGTGTCCACGTCCGGCGCTGGGCGTCGGGTGCTCCTGCACGTGCGACTGGAACCCGGTGGCGATGACCGTGATGCGGACCTGATCGCCCGCGTTGGCGTCGATGACCGAGCCGAAGATGATGTTGGCGTCGGGGTCGGCAGCCTCGGCGATCAGGCTGCAGGCCTCGTTCATCTCGGCCAGCGTGAGGTCCGGTCCGCCGGTGATGTTGAGCAGGATCCCGGTGGCGCCGTTGATCGAGACGTCCTCCAGCAGCGGCGAGCTGATGGCCTGCTGCGCGGCCTCGATGGCGCGCTTGTCGCCGGTCCCCATGCCGGTCCCCATGAGCGCGCGGCCCATGCCGGTCATGATGGTGCGGACGTCGGCGAAGTCGACGTTGATGAGGCCCGGCGCGATGACGAGGTCGCTGATGCCGCGCACGGCGTTCAGGCAGACGTTGTCGACCATCGCGAAGGCGTCCTTCAACGTCATCTTCATCCCGGCCAGCGAGACCAGGCGGTCGTTCGGGATGACGATCAGCGCGTCGACGGCCTTGCCGAGCTCGCTGATGCCCGAGCCCGCCTTCTTCTTGCGCTGCGAGCCTTCGAAGGCGAACGGCTTGGTCACCACGCCGACGGTCAGCGCGCCGCAATCGCGCGCGATCTGGGCGATGACGGGGGCCGCGCCGGTGCCGGTGCCGCCGCCCATGCCGGCGGTCACGAAGACCATGTCGGCGCCGGCCAGCGCCTCGGCGACGCGCGAGGCGTCCTCCAGCGCGGCGGCGCGGCCGATCTCCGGGTTGGCGCCGGCGCCGAGCCCCTTGGTCAGGTTGCGGCCGAGGTGGACCTTGGTCCCCGCCAGGCTGGCCTCCAGCACCTGTCCGTCGGTGTTGGCGACGATGAAGTCGACGCCTTCGACGCCGGCCTCGATCATCGTGTTGAGCGCGTTGCCACCGCCACCGCCTACACCGATGACCTTGATGACGGGACGGCCGGGACCCTGAGCATCGTCGTCGAATTCGAGCATAGAAGATCGATCCCATGCCTTCGCCGACGACGCTAATTTTTTACCTGTTTTTCACCAATGGTTCTCGTCGGTGGCGCCGCACCTGAACACCTGCGCCGTGTGGGCGAGCGTGGCGCGCCAATCGAGGAGACCGATCCGCGCGAGCGACGGATGGAGATCCCCGACCGGCGAAGATCGCCTCCCGCCCCGGCGGGGCGTCAGAAGAGAGCTAGAACGCGCTCGAGAGCGTACGGCGCAGGCGCGAGAAGAGACCGCGCTTCGCCGGCGCGTCGGTGACGCGGGTGGCGCTCTGCCGGTTGACGCCGTACTGGACGAGGCCGACCGCCGTCGAGAACGTCGAGCTGCGAACCACCTCGGCGAGGCCGCCGACGCCCTTGGGGACGCCGCGCCGCACGGGGATTCCGAGGATCTCTTCGCCCAGCTCGGTCATGCCGGGGAGCTGCGTGGTGCCGCCGGTGAACACGGCGCCCGAGGCCAGCATGTCCTCGCAGCCGAGACGGACGATCTCGGCTTTGACGAAAGAAAGGATCTCCTCGACCCGCGGCTGGATGATGTCGCGGCAGAGGTTGTGGCGCGACAGCACGCGCGGGGCGCGGCCGCCCACGGAGGCGACCTCCAGCGTCTCGTCCTCGGCCACCATCGCCGACAGCGCGCAGCCGGAGCGGATCTTGATCTTCTCCGCCTCGTGCGGCGGCGTGCGCAGGCCGAAGGCGATGTCGCTGGTCAGCTGGTGGCCGCCGATCGGGATGACGCTGGTGTGCGCCACGGCCCCCTCGGTGAAGATGGCGATGTCGGTGGTGCCGCCGCCGATGTCGACCAGCGCGACGCCCAGCCCCTGCTCGTCCTCTTCCAGCACCGCCTCACCGGAGGCGAGCGGCTCGAGCACGATGTCGATCACCTCGAGGTCGCAGCGGGTGCAGCACTTGATGATGTTCTGCGCGGCGGCCGCCGCGGCGGTGACGATGTGGACGCGCGCCTCGAGGCGCACGCCGCACATGCCGAGCGGCTCGCGGACGCCGTCCTGGCCGTCGATCTTGTACTCCTGCGGGAGCACGTGAACGATGTGCCGATCGACCGGCAGCGCGATGGCGCGCGCCAGCTCCAGCACCTTGTGCACGTCGGTGGGGCGGACCTCCTTGTCCTTGATCGCCACCGTCCCGGTCGAGTTGACGCCCTTGATGTGGCCGCCCGCGATGCCGACGTAGACCTGCGAGATCTCGCAGCCGGACATGCTCTCGGCCTCCAGCACCGCCTGCTTGATCGAGGCCACCGTCGAGTCGATGTTGACGATGACGCCTTTTTTCAGGCCGCGCGACGGGTGGGTGCCGACGCCGATGATGTCGAGTCCGTCCGGTCCGATCTCGCCGACGACGCAGGCGATCTTGGTCGTCCCGATGTCGAGACCGACGATGATGTCGGAAGATTTTCGGGGCATGCGACCGCAATCTTCACCGCGTTTGGTGGCGGCGCGAAATTTTTTACTCGTTTGAGCCGCGGGGGCGGTCGGCGACCCGGACCACGAAGCGCAATCCGGACCAGGTGTCGTCGATCGCGCACACCTTGTTGTCGACGAGGCCGGTGGCGAGCCCGCGCGCGCGGACCTCGGCCTCGGTGAGATCCGTGGCGAGGCCGCTCGACTTCTTGGGCCAGGCGATCCAGAGGCCGCCCGCCCGATCGAGCCGCGCCGGCAGCGCCGGCAGGTCGCGCGCCAGCTCCTTCGAGCTGCGGGCGAAGCAGACGATCACGTCAAACTGTCTCTTGCCGCGGGCGACAGGGCGCGGGGAGACGTCGTCGGGGAGGTCGCCCAGCGTCTCGGCGAAGTCGTCCGGGGCCCCGACCAGACCGAGTCGGGAGCCGGGCTTGATCCCCAGCTTCTTCGGCAGCGGCGTTCCCGAGTAACCGGCCATCTTCCGGGGCCGCGGACTCCCGCGCTAGTCCTCGTCGGCCGCCGGTGGAGGCGCGGTCGGCGCCTCGACACGCTTGGCTGCCGGGCGCGGCTTCTCGCTGGCGACCACCGCGCGCGGGAGCGGCTTCTTTCGTGCTTCGGTCTGATTCTCGCTCTCGTCCTTGTCAGCCGGACCGGCCATCTGGAGGGCGACCCGCTCGGAGAGAGGGCCGTCGAGGTAGACGGTCCGCAGGGCCGCCGGGCTGCGCGGACCCAGCGCCGCGAAGATCCGATCGAACTGGGCGAGCTTGGCTTCGAAGTTGCCCTGGCCGATCCGGATCTCGCCGCTCCCTTCGAACAGGATCAGCGAGAACCCGGTCCGCGTGTCGACGTGAATCTCCGACAGCTTGGGGCGGTCCGGATGACCGTCGTTGTAGGCGGCGTAGAGCGCCAGCGCCTGACGAAAGACCGCCTCGCTGGTCCCCCGAACGGTCGCGTACTGGTCGCGGGTCACGCCAGTGATGACCGGCAGCCCGTCGGCCTCGGCGAAGGTGGCCCGCTTGAAGGGGTGGCCGGTGCCATCGACCAGGTAGAGCGCGCCGAGCAGGGCGCTGGCGACCGCGCGCCGCTCGGTCACCTCGATCACCAAGGTGGAGGGCAGCTCACGCCGCACGCGCGCCGACAGGATCCAGGGGTGCATCGTCACGCGCGTCGCCACGGCGTCGGGGTCGACGGCCAGCAGGCGATCGCCGACCTCGATCCCGGCGAGCTGGCGGATCTCGTCGCCGGAGAGGTGCGTCGAGGCGCCGACCTGGATCTCGCGGACGGCGAAGCGGGGGGAGGCGATCACGTGCCGCACGATCTGCCGCCCGGCCCAGACCGCGCCGGCGACGAAGGCCACCACCACCAGCGCCTTGCCGAGCAGGGCCAACCGCATCGCGGCGGCGCGCAGGCCGCCGCCAAGCCAGGCGGCGATCGATGGCCGCGCCACGGTGATCCGCCGGTTGTTGCGGCGGCGGAAAAACCGGCGCCGGACGGGCGGGTGCTCGACGGTGATCGCGCGCTCGCCAAGCTCGCTGGTCGCGCCCCCGCTTGCGCCCGCTCTCACGCAACCTCACCGGGCGCGCCGAGCGCCGCCAGCAGCTCGCCCGGCACGGCGGTGATGTCGCCCGCGCCGAGGCAGAGCACCAGATCGCCGGGACGAGAGGCGCGCGCCAGCTCCGCCGTCAGCTGGCCGCGCGGGACGTGGCGCGCCGGCGCGCCGGCCGGGAACGTCGCCAGCAGCGCGCGGGCGTCGGCGCCGGCGAGCGGTGCTTCGCCCGCCGCATAGACGTCGGTCAGGAAAAGTTGATCGGCGCCGCTCAGCGCCGGCGCGAAGTCGGCCAGGAGATCGCGCGTCCGCGTGTAGCGGTGCGGCTGGAACGCCACCAGCAGGCGCCTGCCGTGCAGGCGCGCCGCCGCGATCGTCGCCGCCAGCTCGGTGGGGTGGTGCCCGTAGTCGTCGACGACCAGCACGCCGCGGGCCTCGCCCCGCAGCGAGAACCGCCGGTCGACGCCCTGGAACGCCGCCAGCGCCTCGCCCGCCTCGGCGAACGGCACCCCCAGGAAGTCGGCCACGCAGAGCGCGCCCAGCGCGTTCTCGGCGTAGTGGACGCCCGGCATCCGGACGCGCGCCTCGCCGTGCAGGCGGTCGCGCACGCGGACGCGGAAGCGCGTGCCGGTCGGGGCCCGCCTCCAGGATCTCGCCGCGCCAGTCGCCGGTGTGCAGGCCGTAGGTCAGGTGACGTTTGGAGAGGCGCGCAGGCAGGCGCGCGGCGGTGGGGTTGTCGGCGCCGATCACGACCAATCCATAGAACGGCACCTTCTCGGCGAAGTCTAAAAACGCGCTCTCCAGCGCCTCCATCGAGCCGAAGTGGTCCAGGTGCTCGCGATCGATGTTGGTGATGACGGCGACCATCGGGAACAGGTGGCGGAACGAGCCGTCG
Source organism: uncultured Pseudomonadota bacterium (assembly GCA_963819375.1). Taxonomy (GTDB): domain Bacteria; phylum Myxococcota_A; class Polyangia; order Fen-1088; family Fen-1088; genus JADGRB01. Next base: position 722,454 of record CAWFVU010000009.1, read on the forward strand.
GACTCGTCGGCCTCGGCGACCAGGATCTCGCCCTGGCCGAGCCGCGCGTTCGACCCGAAGGCGCGCGCCTTGCCGCCGATGATCGCCGTCGGATCGAGCCCCGCCTCGGCCAGGATGACCGCGATCATCGTGGTGGTCGTGGTCTTGCCGTGGCTGCCGGCGACCGCGACGCCGTCCTTGACGCGCATCAGCTCGCCCAGCATCTCGGCGCGCGGGATGACCGGGATGCCGCGCGCGCGGGCGGCGGCGACCTCCGGGTTGTCGGCGCGCACCGCGCTCGAGATGACGACCACGTCGGCGTGCGCGACGTTCTCGGCGCGGTGGCCAAACGAGAGCCGCGCCCCCAGCGTGCCGAGCCGCCGGGTCACGTCGCTCTCGCGCAGGTCCGACCCCGACACGGGATAGCCGAGGTTGAGCAGCACCTCGGCGATGCCCGACATGCCGATCCCGCCGATCCCCACGAAGTGGATGGCGACGTCTGCGCTTGCGGAACATCAGGGCTCTTTTAACACCGCCCCGGGTTGCTCATCGCCTGAACAGAGCCGAGATCGCGCCAAAGAGCTACCGGCGCCGGCTATCGCGCGGAGCTCGGCCACGATGTCGTCGGTCGCCTGTGGGCGCGCGAGGCTCCCCATCGCCTCGGCCATGGCGGCGTGTCGGGCGGGGTCTTCAGGATCTCGTCGACCAGATCGCCGAGGCGGGTGGCGGAGGCGTCGGGCTGCGGCAACACCAGCGCCGCGCCCGCGCGCTGAAAGGCGAAGGCGTTGATCGTCTGGTGATCGTCGGCGGCGGTCGGCAGCGGGATCAGGATCGCGGGGCGCCGCATGATCGCCAGCTCGGCCAGCGTGAGCGCGCCGGCGCGGGCCACGACCAGCTGCGCGTCGGCCAGCGCCGCCGGCATGTCGTCGATGAATGCCCGCACCTGCACGCGGTCCTCCTGGTAGCCCAACGCCGCGTAGTGGACCCGCATCCGCTCGTGCTCGTCCGGCCCCGTCTGGTGCACGATCGGCGGCAGCCGCCCGCGCGCGTCGAGGACCCGCACCATCGCCCGAGGCGAGCTCGTTGACGGCGTGCGAACCCTGGCTGCCGCCCAGGATCAGGATCGATTTGGCGTTGGTGGCGTCGCGGCCGGCGAAGGTGGCGGCCCGCTCGACGAGGGCGCGCCGCACGGGGTTGCCGGTGACAGCGGACCTTGCGGCGCGCGAACGCGGACGCGGCCTCGTCGAACGCGACGAACACGCGGCGCGCGAAGCGGCCCAGGATCCGGTTGGTGAAGCCCGGCACGCTGTTCTGCTCCTGGATCGCCGTCGGGTAGCCCGACAGCGCGGCGGCGAGCACGAGCGGCCCCGAGGCGTAGCCGCCGACGCCGAGCACGACGTCGGGCCGCAGGCGGCGCAGGATGCGCCGCGAGTCGAAGAAGGCGCGCGGGCAGGCGCCGCAGCCCGCGCAGCGAGCCCGCGCGAGCCCCATGCGCTTGAGCCCGCTCACCTTGATCAGCTCGAGCGGGAAACCGGCCTTCGGCACCAGGCTGCGTCTCGAGGCCCGCGCGCGGTGCCGACGAAGAGCACCTCGCCGCCCGGTCGCGGCGATCGCCTCGGCGACGGCGATCCCGGGATAGAGATGGCCGCCGGTTCCGCCGCCCGCGATGAGGACGCGCAGCGGCTTGTCGTCGCTCATAGCTCGGGCGGAGCCTCTACGGCGCTCGGGGTGGTTGGGTGCGGCCGCTTGGCCCGCCTCGGCCCCACCTCGATGATCAGGCGCGGGCCGGCGTCGAGGCGGCGGTTGCGCGCCCTTGCCGGCGCGGTGCGCGCCGGGCTGCCACTCGTGCGGCTCGGGGTTGCGCGCCGAGATGTTGGCCAGCACGCCGGCCATGAAGAGGCTCATCACCAGCGACGTGCCGCCGTAGCTGATGAACGGCAGCGGCAGACCCTTCGTCGGCAGCGATCCCAGCACGACGCCGATGTTCACCAGCGCCTGCAGCCCGAACATCGCGCGTGATCCCGAAGGCCAGGTAGGCGCCGAACACGTCGCGCGCGCGGAAGGCCGCGCGCAGGCCGCGCCAGACCAGCACCGCGAAGGCGCCGATCGACGAAGAGGACGCCGATGAGGCCCAGCTCCTCGCCGACGATCGAGAGGATGAAGTCGGTGTGCGCCTCGGGGAGAAAGAACAGCTTCTGCCGCCCGTCGCCGAGGCCGAGGCCGGTGACGCCGCCCGAGCCGACGCTGATCAGCGACTCGGTGATCTGGTAGCCGACGTCGCGCCGGAAGGCCCAGGGGTCGAGGAAGGCCAGCATGCGGCGCATGCGGAACGGCGTCGAGACGATGAACTTCCAGCCGGCGGGCGCCGCGACCAGCACGGCGAGGATGAGGTAGCTCGAGCGCGTGCCGGCGACGAAGAGCAGCCCCAGCGCCACGCAGCCGAAGATGACGGCGGTGCCGAGATCGGGCTGCTTGAGCAGCAGGCCCATCATCAGCCCGGTGACCAGCAGCGGCGGCAGGAAGCCGACGGAGAAGACGCGCACCTTCTCCGCTTTGCGCGCCAGCAGCGAGGCCAGGTAGACGCAGAGCGCCAGCTTGGCCAGCTCGCTCGGCTGGAACGAGAGCGGGCCGAGGCGGAACCAGCGGATGGCGCCGCCGGCGCGCGAGCCGATCTTCAGCACGGCCGCCAGGAACATGATGCTGACGAACAGCAGCGGATAGGCGAAGCGCCGGTAGACGCGAGTAGTCGATGCTCACCGCCAGCGACATCGCGCCGAGGCCGAGCAGCGCGTAGACGATCTCGCGCTTCAGGAAGTAGGCGGCGTCGCCGTACTTCTTGGCGGCGAACACGGCGCCCGACGAGAAGACCATCACCATCCCGAACGCGACCAGCACCAGCACGGCGCCGACCAGCACGCGATCGACGCCGACCTCGCTGGGGCGGATCATCGGCGTGCGGGGCGGTCAGTCGGGCCCGAGCAGCTTGGCGGCGCGCAACCGGAGCGCTGACCAGAGCTCGCGCGCGCCGGCCAGCGCCCGGGCCGACGCCGACGGGGCGCCTCGGCGCGGTCGATCTTCAGCGCCGGGTGCTCGAGCGCCGGACGCCGGACGGGCCGCGCGCGATCGGTCCATTGCCTGGCCGCTTGATCGGCGATTTCGTCACGCGGTTCACTGCGCGCTCCCCGCCTGGGTCACCCGCGCGACCGGCGGCGCGGAAGACCTCGGCGCGGTGGGCGTAGTCGCGGAACATGTCGAAGCTCGAGCAGGCGGGCGACAGCACGACGGCGTCGCCCGGGCGCGCCAGTCGCCGGGCGGCGTCGACCGCCGCCTCCAGCGTCGGCGCGCGCTCGATCGGCAGCGACGCCGTCGAACGCCGCCTGCATCTTGTCGGCCGCCTCGCCGATGAGGATCGCCGCGCGCCCGACCCGCGCCGAGCGCCTCGGCGAGCGGCGCGTAGTCGCCCCCCTTGTCGCGGCCGCCCGCGATGAGGACGACCGGGCGCGGGAACCCGTCCAGCGCCGCGACGACGGCGCCGACGTTGGTCCCCTTCGAGTCGTCGTAGTAGGCGACGCCGTCGGCCTCGGCGACCAGCTCCATCCGGTGCGCCAGCGGGCGGAAGGCCGAGCAGGCCGGCGCGCGCCTCGGCGGGCGACGCGCCGGCCAGGCGCGCGGCCAGCAGCGCCGCCAGCGCGTTGGCCTGGTTGTGCCGCTGCCCGAGCAGCCAGGGGAGGTCGCGCCGGGTACGACTCCGGGGTCTGGCTCGGCGAGCTTGAGCATGAGCGGTGCCGCCGAGCCAGGCGCCGGTCGGCCAGCGACTGGACGATCGAGAATCCGTCACGCCGGCTGCGGGCGGCGGCGCTGGCGCGCACCGCCAGCGGATCGTCGAAGTTGACCACCGCGAAGTCGTCCGGCGTCTGGGCGCGCGAAGATGCGCGCCTTGGCCGCCGCGTAGCCGTCGAGCCCGTCGTAGCGATCGAGGTGATCGGGCGTGATGTTGAGCAGGACGGCGACGCGCGGGTGGAACGTCTCCACCGTCTCCAGCTGGAAGCTCGACACCTCGACGACGCAGAAGCCGCCGGCCGCGGCCGCCGGCGTTCCGACCGCCTCGGCCAGCGGCTCGCCCAGGTTGCCGCCGACGAACGTCGGGCGGCCGGTGGCGCGCAGCATCTCGCCGACCAGCGTGGTGGTCGTCGACTTGCCGTTGGTGCCGGTGATGGCGACGATCGTCGCGGCGACGAACTGCGACGCCAGCTCCAGCTCGCCGGTGACCTCGACGCCGGCGGCGCGCGCGGCGGCGAGCTCGGGGATCTCGGGGACGCCCGGCGACAGCACGATCAGGTCGGCGCCGAGGAAGGTCTCGCGTTTGTGCCCGCCGAGCTCCTGGACCACGCCGGCCGGCAGCTGCGCGCAGCGCCGCGGCGAGCTCGGCCGCCGGGCGCTTGTCGGTGACGGTGACCCGCGCGCCGCGCGCCGCGCAGAGCGCCGCCGCCGCGATCCCGGAGCGTCCGAGACCGACCACGAGCACGCGTTTGTGAGCGAGCTCGATCAAGCGGGGCCTACCTGACCTTGAGCGTCGTGATGAGACCTAGAATCGCGCAAGCGAACGACACAATCCAAAAACGCACCACGATCCGCGATTCGGGCCAGCCCAGCTTCTCGAAGTGGTGGTGGATGGGCGCCATCAGGAAGATGCGCTTCTTGGTCCGCTTGTAGTAGCCGACCTGGATGATGTCGGAGAGCGCCTCGACGACGAACACGCCGCCGATGAGCGGCAGCGACAGCTCGGTCTTGGTCGCCAGCGCCACGAACCCGATCGCGCCGCCCAGCGCCAGCGCGCCGACGTCGCCCATGAAGACCTGCGCCGGGTGGGTGTTGAACCAGAGGAACCCGATGCCGGCGCCCCCCATCGCGCCGCAGAAGACCGCCAGCTCGCCGGCGCCGGGGACGTGCGGCATGCCCAGGTAGTGGGCGATGTTGAAGTCGCGCAGCGTGGTCCCGGCCGCGTAGGCGAGCAGGAGCAGCGTGAACGCGCAGATGATCACCGGCCCGATCGCCAGCCCGTCGAGGCCGTCGGTGAGGTTGACGGCGTTCGACTCGGCCATCAGCACGAAGACGGCGAAGGCGACGTAGGCGGCGAGCGGCAGCGCCAGCCAGGTGTGGTGGAAGTTGACCAGCGGCAGCGCCATCTGCAGTCGGACGTCGTCGGGGAGGCCGTCCCCCTTGTAGAGCCAGATCGTGGCGACCACGCCGATGACCAGCTGTCCGGCCAGCTTCAGCTTGCCGGAGAGCCCCTTCTTGTTCTTGCGCGCCAGCTTCAGGTAGTCGTCGAGGAAGCCGATCGCGCCGTAGCCGACGGTGACCAGCAGCGCCAGCCAGACCAGCGTGCTGCGCAGATCGCACCAGAGGATGGTGGCGGCGGTCAGCGCCAGGATGATGAGCGCGCCGCCCATCGTCGGCGTGCCGCGCTTGGAGGCGTGCGCCGCCGGGCCGTCCTCGCGGATCACCTCGCCGAGCTGCCGCTCGCGCGCCCGGCGGATGAACCAGGGGGCGACGAAGAAGGTGATGAGCAGCGAGGTCAGCGTCGCCATCCCGATGCGCGTCGAGACGTAGCGGAAGACGTTGGCCCCCGGCACCCGGTCGTGTTGCGCCAGCAGATGAAAAAGGTGGAACAGCATGGCAGGTCAGATTCCCCTTTCGGTCGTCGGTCCAAGCGCCACCCGCAGCGCCTCGACGGCGCGCTCGAGGCGGAGGCCGCGCGACGCCTTCACCAGGATCCAGTCGCCCGCCGAGGTCCAGGAGGCCAGCACCGCGGCGGCCGCTTCGGGCGACGACGCGACGACGGCGCGCTCCGCGCCGAGGCCGGCGGCGCGCGCTTCGCCCACGACGATCGGCGCGAACTGGCCGACGGCGGCCAGCCCCGAGAGGCCGGCCCGCCCGCCCGCGGCCCGTCCGAGCTCGCGGTGCGCCGCCTCGGCGCCCGGACCGAGCTCCAGCATGTCGCCCAGGATCGCGAACCGGTGTCCTGCGCCGGAGGCCGCCGCGAGCGCGCCGAGCGCCGCGTTCATCGAGGCCGGATTGGCGTTGTAGCAGTCGTCGAGGATGGTGCGCCCGCCGGCCGCGACAGGCGCCGAGCGGTGCGGCGGCAAGGTCACCGTCTCGAGGCCGCGGGCCGCGTCGACCAGCGGGACGCCCGCCGCCGCGCCGCCGCCAGCGCCGCGGCGCCGTTGCGGGCGTTGTGCGCGCCGCCGAGCGGCAACCGCACCACGACCGGCGTCCCGCGAACGGCGTAGCGGACGACCGCGCCGCCGACGCCTGCCGGCACGAAGTCGAGGACCCGCACGTCGCCCGCTGCGCTCCCCGAAGGTGAGACGTCGCTCGGGCGCCACCGGCGCCGCCTGCCCGGCGATCAGCGGATCGTCGACGGGGAAGACGGCCGTCCCGTCAGGGCCGAGGCCCGCGAACAGCTCGCCCTTCGCGCGCGCCACCCCTTCGATCGAACCGAGCGTCTCCAGGTGCGCCGCCGCCACGTTGGTGATGATCCCGATCTCGGGGCGCGCGATCTCCGTCAGGTAGGCGATCTCGCCGGGCGCGCGCATCGCCATCTCCAGCACCCAGGCCGCCTCGGCCCCGCTCGCCGAGAGGATCGTCAGCGGCAGCCCCACGTCGGTGTTGAAGTTGCCGGGCGTGCGCAGCACAGCGCCGAGCGGGCGCAGCGCCGCGGCCACCAGCTCTTTGGTCGTCGTCTTTCCGTTCGACCCGGTCACCGCCACGACTCGCCCGCGAAACGCGGCCCGGACGGCCCGCGCCAGATCGCCGAGCGCCCGGCGCGGATCGTCGACGGCGATCACCGCGGCGTTCGCGCGCCCCTCCGGCAGGCCGCGCCCGCGCGCCACGACCACGCCGGCCGCGCCCGAGGCCACCGCCTGCGCGACGAAGTCGAAGCCGTCGACCCGCTCGCCCGGCAGCGCGAAGAAGAGCTGCTCCGGGCCGACGGCGCGGCTGTCGGCCGCCGCGCCCGCGAACGAGGGACCGCGCGCGCCGGCCTCCAGGATCGTCCCCTGCATCGCGGCGAGGGCGAAGTCGATGGTGTGGCGTGCCGCGCTCATGCCACGCCGCCCGCCGCCAGCGCCTGGGCGGCCTCCTCGCGATCATCGAAGTGCAGCCGTGTCGGTGCCGACGATCTGATAGTCCTCGTGCCCCTTGCCGGCGATGAGCAGGACGTCGCCCGCTCGGGCGGCGGCCGCGGCGGCGCGGATGGCTGCCCGCCGATCGACCTCGACGTGATACCCGCGCGCCGCGGCGGCAAGCGCGACCGGCGGCAGCTCGTTCCCGCCCGCGCGCCGCATTCCGTCGACAATCGCGGCGACGATGCTGGCCGGCTCCTCGGTGCGGGGATTGTCGGAGGTGACGACGGCCAGATCGGCGTCGCGCACGGCGATCTCCCCCATGAGCGGCCGCTTGCCGCGATCCCGATCGCCGCCGCAGCCGAAAACGACGATGAGCCGCCCCGGAGTTTGTTCCGATGGCGCCACCAGCGGTCTCACCGCCGCGATCGCCCGCGAAAGCGCGTCAGGCGTGTGGGCGTAGTCGACCAGGCAGAGCACGCCGCGCGCGTTGGCGACGCGCTCGAGCCGCCCCGGGACCCCAGGCAGCCCCGCCGCACCCTTCACGATCGCGTCCGCCTCGATCCCGCGCGCGACCGCCATCCCGACCGCCAGCGCCAGGTTGTCCAGGTTGTAGCCGCCGACGAGCGGTGTCGTGATCTCCAGCGTGCCGAGCGGCGTCTCCACCGTCGCGTGCGTGCCGTTCGGCTCGAAGACGTGTCGCGCCACCACGACGTCGGCGCCGCGCGCCTCCGCGCCGGGCGCACGCGCCACGGTCAAGGTCGCGCTCGCCTTCGCCCGCGCGCGCATCCGCCGTCCGGCCTCGTCGTCGGCGAACGTCACCGCCACTCCGTGCGCCGGATCGATGAGACGCTCGAACAGGATCGCCTTGGCGTTCTCGTACTCTCCCATCGTGTGGTGGTAGTCGAGGTGGTCCTGCGTCAGGTTGGTCAACGCCGCCACCCGAAACCGGCAACCCTCGAGGCGCCCTTGCGCCAGCGCGTGCGAGGTCGCTTCTAACACGACGTCGGTGGTCCCCACCGCGCGCATGTCGGCCAGAAGGCCGTGCAGCATCAGCGCGCCCGGCGTGGTCAGCGGCGCGACGCGCCCGCCGCCCGCGAGGCCAGCCGCGCGGTAGGTGATCGTCCCGAAAAGGCCGGGCGCCCGGCCGCTCGCCCGCAACATCTCTTCGACGAGGTACGCGGTGGTCGTCTTGCCGTTGGTGCCGGTGACCGCCAGCAGCGTCAGCGCCTCGGCGGCGCCAAACCGGTTCGCCGCGATGACGCCCAGCGCGTGACGCGCGCTCGGCACGGTGACGACGACACCTGGAAACTCAATCGGTGTCGGGGTCGCGTCGGCGTCGGCGAATGCCCTTCGACGACCAGCGCCACAGCGCCACGCGCCGCGGCGTCCGCCACGAACTTGCGCCCGTCGGCGGCCGTCCCCGGGACCGCCACGAAGAGATCGCCCGGCCCGACCTGCCGCGAGTCGTCGCGCACGTCGGCGATCGGCAGCGCCGCGAACGACGCGTCCGCGCTGCGTGCTCCCTCCACACCGCGAAGCAAGCCGCCCAGAGTGAAAGGCGCCGCCATCGTTCAGTTGGCCTTGCGCCCGAAGGCGACGCGGCAGACCACGCCGCGCGACGCCGGCCCCGGCGCGGGGCGCTGCCGCAGCGCCACGCCGGTCGCCCGCCCTTCGGGATCGTCGAACGCCAGCTCGACGCCGGTCTTGTGCGCCGCGTGGATCGCCTGCCCCAGGCTCATCCCGGTGAAATCGGGGACGTCGATCCGGTCGACCGCCGCTTCGGCCGCGCGCCCCCCTCGGCCCCCGCGACCTCGTCCCACTTCTCGGCCAGCGCCGGGTCCTCGCCGAGCGCGTCGTCGTCGAGCGGCAGATCGGTCGCCGGCGCGTCGCTGCCCGCCGATTCGTCGGCGTCGGCGGCGATCGCTCTTCGTCGAGGCGGTCTCCTTGCCCGTCTGGTGCGTGGACTTCCCTTGCCGTTGCCTTCCGCCACGGCGGCCGCCGTCGGCGGGACATGCAGATAGCGCAGAGCCTCCTCGGCAATCTCCTTGAAGATGGGCGCGGCCACCGCGCCGCCCAGGTGTCCCCCCTGCGGCTCGTCGACGACCACGATGATCGCCAGCCGCGGATCCTCGATCGGGACCACGCCGAGGAACGACGAGACCCACTTGGTCGGATCGTAGTGACCGTTGGCCACCTTCTGCGCCGTTCCGGTCTTGCCGCCCACGGTGTAGCCGTCGATGGCGGCCTGGGGCGCCGTTCCCCCCTTCTCGGTCACGCCCCGCATGATCCCAAGCATGGTCCGCGCCGCGCCCGCCGACATCACCCGGCGGTCGGCCGCCACGGCCGGCGTGTCGATGCTCCCGTCCGGCGCGACCACGCGGGCCACGATCCGCGGCTGCCGGTAGATGCCGCCACCCGCAATGGCGCTGACCCCCGCGATCATCTGCAGCGGGGTCACCGCGATCCCCTGCCCGAACGAGATGTTGGCGAACCCGATGTCGCCCCACTTGTCGACCGGCCGCACCACGCCGGCGCGCTCGCCCGGCAGGCCGATGCCCGTGGGGTGCCCGAACCCGAACCGCCCGAGCGCGTCGGCGAAGGCGTCGCGCCCGAGGCGGCGCGCGATCTTGGTCGCGCCGATGTTGCTCGAGAACTTGAACACCTCGGCGACGGTCAGCACGCCGTGCCCGTGCGTGTCGTGGATCGAGTACTTGCCGACCATCATCTTGCCCATCAGGCAGTCGAAGCGGTCGTCCGGCTTCACCACGCCGGCGTCGAGCGCCGAGGCGATGGTGAACGTCTTCATGGTCGAGCCCGGCTCGTAGGTGTCGGTGATGGCGCGGTTGCGGGCCTCCGCCTCGGCGGCGCCGATCGGCTCGTTCGGGTTGAACGTCGGCACCGACGCCATCGCCAGCACCTCGCCGGTGCGTGGGTCCATCATGATCGCCACGGCGCCCTTGGCGTGGTGCTCGGCCGCGCCGGCCGCCAGCGCGCGCTCGGTGATGAACGTCAGGTAGCGGTCGATGGTCAAAACGGCGTCGTTGCCGCTGGTGCTGGGCGCGTCCACGGACCCTTCGACCGCGATGTCGCGCCCGAGCGCGTCCCGCACCCCTTGCACCGACGACGTCGTCCCGCGCAGCTGCTTGTCGAGCGCCAGCTCGACGCCGTCGAGCCCGCTCCCCTCGGAGCCGGCGTGCCCCATCACCGTCGCCGCCAGGCTGCGGTTCGGGTAGAAGCGGCGCGGCTCGCGGGTGAACGCCATCCCCGGCAGGCCCAGCTTCTTGACCGCGTCAGCCTCCTCGGGCGTCACCTTGCGCTTCACCCAGGCGAAGAACCGGCGCTGCTCGAGCTTCTTCTCCAGCTCGGCCCGGTCGAGCCCCAGAATGCGCGCCAGCTTCCTCGCCGCTTCGCGGGGATCGGGGAGCTGCCGCGGGTTGCAGTAGATCGAATCGACGTCCGCGGTCGAGGCCAGGTCGGCGCCGTTGCGGTCGAGGATCCGCCCGCGCCGCGGGGGCAGCTCGATCTCACGCAGGTACTGCTCCTCGGCCATCGCCCGCAGCCGATCGGCGTCGCGGACCTGCAGGTTGACGGCGCGCTTGCCGACTGCGATGAACAGCGACGTCAGCACCACGCCACACACGGCGATCCGGACGCGCGCCCAGCGGCTGGCGGGGATCAACATCGCCGCCCAGCCCTTCGACAACCCGGGGTCATGGAAGCACGACCCCCGGTTCGAGCTTGATGACGTTGGTCGCGGCCGGCGGCCCCATCCGCATCTTGTCGTGCGCCAGGCCGATGACGCGCCCGGGATCCTTCAGCATGCCGATCTCGATGATGAGGCTCCGCTGGCGCTCCAAAAGCTCGCTGTTGACGCGTTTTTCCCGGCCGAGGTCGTAGGCGATCTGGATTCCGTGCATCCGCACCGCGACGTGGGCGAGCGCGCCCGCGGTGACCAGCGCCAGCGCAAAGGCCCAGACGCCGACGCCGCGCCGGTTGGCGACGTCGAGGCGCAGGTACCCTGACAGCGTCGCGGCCTTCGCCCTTACCGAACTTCGCGGCGTTACGCCACCTTCGGGTCGCGCGTCCGTCGTGACGATCACCTCAGACACGCTTCGCGGCACCTCAGACGGCTTCCGCGGCATGTCAGATGCGCTCCGCGGCGCGCAGGTGGGCCGACCGTGCACGCGGGTTGCGGGCCCGCTCCTCGCGGCTGGCCGGGACGACGTGCTTGGTCAGAATCTTCAGCACCGCCGGACGGTCGTCGTCTCTCCCGCCGTCCTTGCCGCGATCCTTGCCGGCCAGCGCCCGCAGCCGGCGTTTGACGATCCGGTCCTCCAGCGAATGGAAGGCGATGACGCAGAGGCGGCCGCCGGGGCGCAGGCAGTCGGCGGCCACCGAGAGGAAACGGTCCAGCTCGACCAGCTCCTCGTTGACCGCGATCCGCAGCGCCTGGAAGGTGCGCGTCGCGGGGTTCTTGCCGAACTCGTGCCGGGGGATCGCCCGGGCGACCAGCGCCGCCAGCTTGCCTGTGGTGTCGAGGTCGCCCTGCACGACGCGCTTCGATGATCGCGCTGGCCACCCGCGCGGCGTGTCGTTCCTCGCCGTAGTTGCGGATGATCTGCACCAGCTCCTCTTCGTCGATGCGGCGCAGGAGGTCGGCGGCGGTCTCGCCGGTGGTGGGGTCCATCCGCATGTCGAGCGGCCCGTCGTTCCGGAAGGAGAACCCGCGCTCGGGGCGGTCGAGCTGTGGCGACGAGACGCCAAGGTCGACCAGAAAGCCATCGACCGCGACCACGCCCAACCGATCGAGCACCGACCGCGCCTCGGAGAACCGGGCGTGTACCAGCGTCACGCGGTCGCCGAACGGTTGAAGGGCGAGCCGCGACGCCTCGAGCGCGTCTGGGTCGCGGTCGATCCCGATCAGCTTCCCGTCCGGGGCCGAGCGCTCCAGCACCGCGCGCGCATGTCCGCCGAGACCCACGGTTCCGTCGCAGTACCGGCCCGCTGGCTTTGGGTCGAGCCAGGTGAGCACCTCGTCCAGCAGAACGGGAAGGTGCGCAGACCGTTCCTGCCGCGGTATGTCATTGCGTCCTGACAGCTCGGGCGGCATGGGTGCCGGTTCATTCTTGACCGGAGTGCCCGGGTGTCAAGTTTTGTGGGCAGATAACTTACGTAATTTCAATTAGATAGGAGCTTCGCAGGGCATTCTGTTTCGACCCCTGCTGGAACATGTAAATGGGTCGTTTCAGTCTCGCCGGGGCGGCCCCAAGGCGGCGATCGAAAGGGCAACCGAGGCTAACTACGCTTGACTAAAGGGTTCTTTGGATTATAGTGCTTCCCGGTTTCACTCGGCGGAGGACTTCTGGACTCATGCAGGAGACGGGGATGGACGCGAAGTTTTTCGAAATGGATACGAAGATGGAAGCGCTCCGCGCCAAGACGGCGAGCTTCCCGGCGAAGATCCTGAAGGACTACCAGGACCGCCTGGACGTTTCGTGGATTTTCCACGACAACGCCCTCGAAGGGGTGGTGCTCTCGTACTCCGAGCTGAAGGCGGCGATCGATCAGCGGATCATCAGCGATGTCACGCTGATCCCGATGTACGAAGAGGTCCGCAACCAGAAGACCGCCGTGGACTTCGTTCGTGAGGCGAGCGTCGCCAAGAAGCCGCCGGTCGTCGACCTGGAGCTGATCCGGAGGCTCTACGCCATCCTGACGCCCGAAGAAGCCGCCAAGGGGTACCCCTATCGGAAGGAGAACCCTCTTCACCGGCTCTACTATCACGAGATCGCGCCGCCCGAGAAGATCACCTACAAGATGAGGAAGCTCGGCGAGTGGATGGAGTCGGATGAGTTCACGGAGCTTCATCCGATCACCCGCTCGGCGAAGGTGCACTTCCGCCTGCTGTCGGCCTACCCGTGGACCAAGAACTCGGGCAAGGTCGCGCGGCTGTTGATGAACTTCATCCTCATCAAGCACGGCTACCTGCCGGCGGTCATCCACTCCATCGAACGGCAGCGCTACTACGAGGCGCTGCGGACGGAGAACGACGCGCTCTTGAATCTGGTGATCGAGTCGCTGGAGAACAGCATCGAGACCACCGCGAAGTTCCTGGACGAGCTCAACGGCCTCCGCGTCAAGCGCGCCAGCTAGCCCGCTTTTCGGTCTCACGCGAGAGCTTCGCTCCGCTCGGCTCTTACAGCGAGGGCGGAGGCGGCAGGGGTATCTCCCCGCCGCTCGCGAGAAGGAATCCTCGGCCGCTCCGCTCGGCTTTACGGCGAGGGCGGAGGTGGCAGGGGTGTCTCCCCGCCGCTCGCGAGAAGGAATCCTCGGCCGCGAACGATCAGAGCGGCCTGCGGGCGAGCGGCGGAGAGACACCCCTGCCACCTCCGCGCTTGCCTCCGAGCCTCGGCTCCGCTTCGGGCCCGGAGCCGGATTCCACGGATCCCAACCCAGAGGAATAGATCGCGTCGAGGGCGGGCGAGCTTTGCTCGACCGACCTCATCGCGGGAGGTTCGGAACCCTCTCAGGGTTCCGAGGTAGATAGAAAACGCGCCGGCAGGCTGTCCTGTCGGCGCGTTTGGGTCCGCTAGTTGACTGGTCGGGGGGCTGACGCCGCGGGGCGTAGCCCAGCTCATGGGCTTTCGGCGTGAGCCTCGCCGAAAATTCCGGGTTAGGCGTCCTCTATGGGCTCAGGACGTCGTGCGTGAGAGGGAAAACTGAGGAGGGCTAGTTTCGGTCGGGCTCCTTGTGTCCGAACCGAGGAAGATGGCGTAGAGAAGGCGTACCGTTCCAGTGGGTGCGTTTACTCATGCGTTCTTCTCCTCCTTTGTGGGCCAGTCGTTCGCGGACCCTTCCCAGATGTTAGCTTGCGCGGATCGATTTGGCCAGATGATGAGCGTGATATGAGGGTGAGAAATGTCTGACGGTAAGCCGAGTGGTGGTCGCGGCGCACGATTCGCGGGGGCGATGGACCCGGCGGCGGCGGCGCTCAATGCGTCGGTCCACTTCGACCGGCGGCTGCTGAAGGACGACGTCCGCGGCAGTCAGGCCCACGCCCGAATGCTGGCCGCGGCGAAGCTGATCTCCGAGGCCGACGCGGCGGCGATCGTCGCCGGGCTCGATCAGGTGGCTGAAGAGATCACCTCGGGGAAGCGGGCTCTGGATCCGGCGCTGGAAGACATCCACATGAACGTGGAGAGTCGGCTCATCGAGATCATCGGCGAGCCGGCGCGCCGCCTGCACACCGCGCGCAGCCGCAACGACCAGGTCGCCACCGACCTGCGCCTCTATGCGCGGCGCGCGGCGATCGAGATCGTGGCCGCGATCGATCGTGCGCGGGTGGCTCTCTGCCGGCAGGCGCGCGCGCACGCAGCGACGCTGATGCCCGGTTATACGCATCTGCAGCGGGCTCAGGTGGTCACGCTCGGTCACCATCTGATGGCCTATGCCGAGATGTTGGGGCGCGATCGCGGGCGCTTCGTCGACGCCGAACGGCGCGCCGGCGAATCCCCGCTCGGCTCGGGAGCGCTGGCGGGAACCGGTCTGCCGATCGATCGCGCGCACACGGCCAGCGCGCTTGGCTTCGCCGGCGGCCCGACGCACAACAGCCTGGACGCCGTCTCAGACCGTGACTTCGCCGCGGAGGTCGCTTTTTCGGCGGCGCTGCTGGCGGTGCACCTGTCGCGCCTCGGCGAAGAGCTGGTGTTGTGGTCGACGACGGAGTTCGGGTTCGTGCGGCTCGGCGAGGGCTACTGCTCGGGCAGCTCGCTGATGCCGCAGAAGCGCAACCCCGACATCGGTGAGCTGCTGCGTGGGAAGTCTGGGCGCGCGATCGGGGACCTGGTCGCGTTGTTGACGATCAGCAAAGGGCTGACGCTGGCGTACAACAAGGACCTGCAGGAGACGCAGGAGCCGCTCTATGACGCGGTCGAGACGGCGCAGCAATCACTGGCGGTGCTGCCGGGATTGATCGCCGCGCTGGAGTTCGACGTCGAGCGGATGCGCGCGGCGGCGGCCGATCCGGCGCTGGGCGCGACCGATCTTGCGGAAGAGCTCGTCCGTCGCGGGATGCCGTTCCGGAGCGCGCATGAAGTGATCGGCAGCCTGGTGCGGACCGCGGAGCAAAAGCGCGTTCCCCTGCACCAGCTCGATGCGGCCGCTCTGCGCGCGGTCGACAGCGCGCTCACGCCCGAGGTCATGCAGGCGCTCGACGCGGCGCGGGCCGTCGCCGCGCGCGCGCTACCAGGTGGCCCGGCCCCGGCCATGGTCGAGCGTGAGGTCGTGCGGCTCGAATCCGAGCTGCGCGCGCTCGGCCTCGAGCTCTAGCGCGCCTCCCGCCGCGCCTGGCCGTCGAGCTTGTCGCCTCGGAGGCGGTGATTATTCAAGTCACCGCAAGGAGGAAACGACACGATGGCAAATCTCAGCAGAAGAAACCAAGGGTACGAACTTGTTCAGTCCGGTGCGGCGTGGGATCCCGTACGCGTCATGCGCGACATCCTGCGCTGGGATCCGTTCCGTGAGGTCGAAGCGGTGTTGAGCCCCGCCGATGTGCGCGGCTTCGCCCCGACCTTCGAGGTGACGGAGACCAAGGACGCCTACCTGTTTCGCGCGGATCTACCCGGCGTCAGGGAGCAGGATCTGGAGATCTCGCTGACCGGCACGCGCCTGTCGATCGCCGGGCGCCGCGAACAAGAGCGCCACGACCAGGGCGACACCTTCTACGCCAGCGAGCGCTCGTACGGCAGCTTCACGCGGTCGTTCACGCTCCCCGAGGGCGTCGACGGCGAGAACGTCGTGGCGGATCTGAAGAGCGGCGTGTTGACGCTGACGGTGCCGAAGAAGCCCGAGGTCCAGCCGAAGAAGATCGTGATCGGCGCGGGCGCCAAAGCGCCGAACACCGAACCGGCCAAGGCGTAAGTTCGGAGGCAAGCGGTCGAGAGAACCGCTCGCAGCTCCGGTCGCCCCGCGCGGCCGGGGCTGCGGTCAATTCTAGAAGCGACGCTGCAACAGGATCGAGCTCGGCGTGAGCCCGAGGGCGACGGTCGGCTCGGTCGCGCGGCGACCGGTGTAGAAGAGCACCGCGCCCCCGGCCACCGCGGCCACGCCAGCACCCGCGAGGATCAAGCCGGGCGTTCGGGTGTCGTAACCTAGATGGGCGCTGGGGGCGCCCGTAGGGTTACCGTCAACGGCGATCCAATAGATCCCCCAGCCCAGTGCCGCGGCACCCGCCACGGCGAGTGAAATACCTGCCCAGGTGTGCCAGCTGGTCGGGCTCGATTCACTGTGGGTGGGAGGTGCGGTCGCGATAAGTGGGGTTGGTGCCGGGGCGGGTGCCACAGGAGCGGCAGGGGCCGCGATCGGCGTTGCGGCGATCGGGGCGAGTGCGATCGTCAGCGGCGAACGAGCTCCGGGGCGAATGGTGATGGTCTGTTCGAACGGCTTGGAGCCGGGAGCGCTCGCCGACACCGAGATCGTTCCCTCTGCGAGTCGAAGCGCAGGAACGGCGGGCAGCGTCCCGACCGACTGCCCTCCCACGAAAACCTCGGCCCCTGCAGGTCCGGTGACGACCAGGTCGCCGACGTGGCTCCTGCACAGCCCCAACGCCTCGTCGAGAAACGCGCGGTTCTTCACCACCCAACGATCGTCGGGATTCGCCAGCGAGACGGCCAGGTGCTTCTCCCCCTCCACCCATTTCTTGAGTGAGGTCTCCACCAATCCCATCTGCCCGAACGTGCGCGGTGACGGCGCAAGGGCGTGGGCCTTTCGGAACAGTTCGAGGGCCTGCTCCGGCTTGCCGTCCCGACGGAGGCCAAGCCCCTGCTCAATCAAAGCGTCCGCGCTCGGCTCGGCGGCCCTGACACTGACCGACAGCGAGGTCGCGCAAAGAAGAGCGGCGATGAGCAGGAGACGCTTCATGGTGGGCTTCTCAATTTGAAGGGATGCCGATACCGTTCTTGTCGAGACCTGTCAGCTTCGCCGGCTCGTCTGCTCGAGGCGCGTGAACTTGTCGAACGGTGCGCGTCTTCGTCTGCGCCTTCGGTCGGACGGTCGCCACCAGCGCCTGGGTCGGCGACCCGAGATCGGGCGCTCGATCTCGTGCGGCAGGCGGTTCGGCCGGGGGCAAGACGTTCGAGGTCGTGTTCCCTGCCGGTTTCGAAGCTGGCGCGCTGGAGGTAGACGCGGTGGCGGTTCCGAGATGCCGGTACCCGACCCAGAGTCCTCCGGAGATCACTCCGGCGACGGCGCCGAACGCCACCCACCGTCGCCAGCTGCGGTCGCCCGCAGGTTTCGCAGACAGGGACGGCGCTTCTGAGCCGTCCGGTGTCGGTCTGGCCACCTTCGTCGAGAGAAAAAGTTGGGGGCTCGCCGTTGCAGAGAGCTCCGGAGCCATGTTGATCGAGGCCTCGAGAATCGCGGTCGGCTCGACGGGAAGAATCGCGGTCCGTTCGACGGGGCGCGCAACGGGGACGCCGTCCGGCACAGACATGCCCGAAACGCCCGGGATGGGCGCGTGGGGAATGCCCCGAAGTGTCTCCTCGTCGAACGCCGGCGGCGTATGGAAGTAGTAGTTCTTCCACTCGACCTGCCCGCGCGAGCTGGCGAAGGTCCAAAGCGCCTGACCGAGGGCGTGGACCGAATCGAAGCGCTCGGCCGGGTTGACGTGCATGGCGCGCAGAATGATCGCCTCCAGCGCCTGGGGAATCTCCGGCCGGTGCGCGCGCGGGCCCTGGAATCGCCCGGCTTCGATGGCCCGCAGGAGAGTGAGGTTCTGGTGTTCCTCGAAAGGGAGCTTCTTGGTGAGACAGACGTAGAGCAGCACACCGAGCGCGTACTGATCGCTCTCGGGCCCGACCTTGCCATTCACCTGCTCGGGAGAAAGGTATTGTGGCGTTCCGAGGATCTGTCCTTCCTGCGTGAGATCGATGGCCGTGGGCGCCTTGGAGACGCCGAAGTCGAGCACCTTGATCTCGGGGCCCGTGTCCGTGTCGGCCAGGAAGATGTTGCTCGGCTTGAGATCGCGGTGGACGATGCCGAGCTGGTGGCAGGCGCGGAGCGCGGCGCAGACGCCCAGCATCACGTCGGCCACGTACGCGATGGTCAGCGGCACTTTCGCCTTCTTGAGCAACACCCCGAGGTCGCGCCCCCGCAGGTACTCCATCACCAGGTAGGGCGTGCCCTCGTTGGTCACGCCGAAGTCGATGACGTGCACGACGTTGCGGTGGTCCACCTTGGACGCGGCCAGCGCCTCCCGCATGAACCGCTGGCGCAGCTCATCCGTGAGACCCTCGCTCGATCGGTGCGAAAGGACCGTCTTCAGCGCAACCGTGCGTCCGAGGCGAGTGTCGATGGCACGATAGACGGCCCCCATGCCCCCCTCGCCGATGAGCTCGTGAATCTCGTAACGATCGATCCGGCGTCGTTTCAAAGACCCTGTCTCGGATACGCCCATTGCCGCCGGGCCAATATTCCGTATTTTGCGGCCGGCCGCCAACCCTGATTCGCACGCGTTGGTCACGGACCGATGCCGGAACGACTCAGAACCGCGCTTCCAACCGCAACGAGTGCGTCGTCATTCCCAACGTCACGTTCAACGGCGCCGCGCGAAGGCCCGAATAGAGCAGTGCGCCGCCCGCCAAGATCAGCGCGCCCCCGCCGACGGCGAGCAGCATTCCCGGCGTTCTCGTGTCGTAGGCGGTCGCGCAGCTGGCCGGTTGGCCTGCGCCGCAGTCGTGGCGGCCATCCAGCGCGAGCCAGGCGATCCCCCAGGTGAGGGCCCCGGCTCCCGCGACCGCGAGGGTCGTCCCCGTCCAGAGTCGCCAGCGTCTGGCCGGTGGAGAGGGCGACACGAGGTCCTGAACCTCCGAATTGCGGGCCGCCAGATCGATGTGTTCGAGCACGATCGAGACGGCCGCGCGCGTGCCGCCCTTGATCGAGAGATCCAGGGAGAACGGCTTGTAGCCGGTGGACGTGGCGTTGATCGTGATCTCCCCTTCGACCAGGTGAACGGGCTTTGCCAGCGGGAGTGAGCCGATCGGGTTTTCGCCCAAGCTGACCCTGGTTCCCGGTGGGCCGGTGATCACCAACTCGCCCATGTGCTCCCTGGTGCGCTCCCGTGCCTGATCGAGAAAGTGGCGGTTTCTGTGGACCCAGGCGTCGTCCGGCGTCGCCAGCGCCGCGACCAGGTGCGCCTCGGCGTCGGCCCAACGTTGAAGTGACGATTCGACCAACCCCATCTGTCCGAGCGTCCGCGGTGAGGGGGCCACCTCGTAGGCGCGTCGGAAGAGCGCCAGCGCGTCGGCCGACCTGCCGGCGCGTCGCAAGTCGAGGCCGCGCATGATGAGAAAGTCAGGGTCGGCATCGTCGGCGCGAGCGAGGGCCGGACTGAGGCGGGCGACGATCATCAAGGCGACGGCGGCAGCATGAAGAGTGTTCATCGATTGACCTTCATTCGGTGGGGATCCCGATGCCCGCCTGGTCGATGTTCGGCAGGGGGCGCTCGAGTGGTGCGCGGTCTCGCCGACGCGTGTGGGGACGGTGCACCGGCGGCACGGCCCGCGGCGGCGCTGGAACGTTGCTCGACTCATCGGAGACGACCGGCGCCGGGATCGGTGCCGGTCGCCGCGTGGGCGAGGCCGCGACCGGAGAGACAATCCGGACGGGCGGCGGTGCGGTTCGTGGAACGACCGGCGAGGGCGCCGCGATGAATGCGCGTCGGTGCGAAGCGCGAAGCCGCCCCGCGAACACCCCGCCAAGAGCCAGCAGCGCGATGGCCGCCGCGACCAGTTGGCGTCGCGACCCCGACCGCAGCAGGTGCTCCAACGATGGCTCATCCGACGTCGATCGCCCGTCCGGTGGTGAGAGATCGACGGCGAGGGGCGCGGTCGATGGAGCGGCCTTCGTCGGCGAAACGAACAGGGCTCTGCCCTCGCTCTCGGAGTCGGCGGCGCTGGAGTTCTCCAGGATTTGCGTTCTGGCGACCACGGCGGCCGCCGTTCCCCCCCGCCCCGCGACCGCGGGAGGTAGTAGCTCCGCCATTCCTCCTGGCTCCGGGGGCTGGCGAGATCCCACAGCCGCTGCCCAAGCGCGTAGACCGATTCGAAGCGCTCCGAGGGTGAGACGTGCATCGCACGAAGGACGATCGCTTCCAGCGCCTCCGGCAGGTCGGATCTGAACTTGCGCGGTGACTCGAACGTTCCGGTTTCGATCGCCCGCAGGAGTTGGCGATTCTGATGGTCCTCATAGGGGAGCCGCAGCGTGAGACAGACATAGAGCACCACGCCGAGGGCGTACTGGTCGCTCGCCGGACCGACCTTGCCGTCGATCTGCTCCGGGGCGAGATATTGCGGGGTCCCCAGGATCTGACCCTCGCGCGTCAGATCGTCGGCCGTCGGCGCTTTCGAAACGCCGAAGTCGAGGACCTTCACCTCTCGGCCCGTCTCCGTCTCCGCGAGGAAGATGTTCCCCGGCTTGAGATCTCGATGAATGATCCCCGCCCGGTGGCAGGCGCGAAGCGCGGCACAGACCGCCAGCATGATGTCGACGACGTCGGTGACGGGCAGCGCCGTTTCGGACTCGGCGAGCAGCGCTCCGAGGTCCCGTCCGCGCAGGTGCTCCATGACCAAGAACGGCGTCCCGTCGTCGGCGAACCCGAAGTCGAGGACCTGGACGACGTTGCGGTGCTCGACCTTCGACAGCGCCATTGCCTCGCGCAGAAAACGCTGGCGCACGCGATCGGTCAGGCGCGCGCCGGTGCGCTTCGTTGCGGCCGTCTTGAGCGCGACCGTGCGCCCGAGCTTGGTGTCAATCGCGCGATAGACGGCGCCCATCCCGCCGCACCCGATCATCTCGTGGAGCTCATAGCGGTCGATTTTCCGTGGAGACCCTGGGAAGGTCCTCAGACCCTCTCTCTGCGGGCGTAGGGCTTCGGTGTCCGGCTCCTGGTGGGCGTTCTCGCGCATGACTCGGGTCACGTCTTCGGCCGCTGCCCGTTCCGGTTGCGTGCCCGGCGTGATCTGGACGATGGCTCGTCGGATGCTTACCTCTTGTGGGACCAGGAGGTTCCGTGCGGATGGGGGAATTCGGGCCAAGAGGTTGGGGAGCGGCGCTGTTGTGCCTGGTGTTCGCGGCCTGCAGCGTGAACAGCGGCGAGGGGTCGCACGATGGGGGAGGCAGCGGCGGGAGCACGGGCGCGACGGGAGGCACCGGCGGACCGACTGACGGCCCGCCGATCGTCGTCGACGCGGGCGCCATTCAGCCCGGAACGGTGCGCATGGTCGTCCCCGCCTACTGGGACCCGGACCAGCAGTGGCAGCGGATCATCGCCGCGGCACCGACGGTCGGGATGATCATCTTCAATCCGGACAGCGGCCCGGGGACGGTGACCAAGCCGGGATACGCCGCCGCGATCGCGCAGGCGCAGGCGGCCGGCATCAAGGTGCTCGGCTACGTCTCGACCCAGTACGGCGCCCGGGCGGAGGCGGACATCGACGCTGACGTCAACGGCTACTACTCGCTCTACTCACCGTCGGGGATCTACTTCGCGGAGGGGCCGACGGCCGACACCTGCGACACGCTGCAGGCGGAGTACCAGCGGCTCACCGCGCTGGCGCAGACGCACGACTCGAAGGCCTACCTGGCGATTGGCACCCGTTTTTGCCCGACGTTCATCACTTTCTCCGACCTGATGGTCGAGTTCGCCGAAACCTATTCGATGTACCAGGGCTACTCATCGCCGTCGTGGATGCCGGGCAACTCGCCCGAGCGGTTCTGTCACTTCGTCAGCGAGGTCCCCGACGCGAACGCCAGCCAGGTGCTGTCGAGGGCGCTCGACCTCGGCGCGGGCTGGGTGTTCACCACCGACGGGACGGCGCCCAACCCGTGGGGCGCGCTGCCGAGTTACTTCGACCAAGAGGTGACGGCGTTGCGAAAGCTGCAGTGAGAATCGCGGCACTATTGCAGGCGTAAGGTCGCCATCGTCCGAAGCGTGGCGCGCACGGTGCGCCGCCAGCGCCGCCCCGGGTCGGTCGCCTTGGCGGAGCCTTAACGGCGCTTCTTCGTGGCAGCCGTCTTCTTGGCTTTGGCCTTCGGTTTTGCGTTGGCCTTCGGTTTTGCCTTGGTCTTCGATTTTGCCTTGGCCTTCGGGCTCGCCTTGACCACCTTGCGCGCGCTCTTGCGGGCCGCCGCCGTCTTCACCGGCGCCGGCCTGGCTTCGGGATCGGCGTGACAGACGACCTCGACGTTGTTCCCCTCCGGGTCGCGCACGAAGGCGCCATAATAATGAGGGTGGTAGTCGGCGCGCAGGCCGGGGGGGCCGTTATCGGTTCCACCGGCGGCGAGCGCAGCGGCGTGGAAGGCGTCGACGGCGTCGCGGTCGGCTGAGAACGCGATGTGCGTCGGGTTGAGCGGCTGCTCCGTCGTCATGAGCCAGAAGTCCGGCATGCCGGCGCCGAGGCCGGTGGCACCCGGATACTCCATCATGACCTGGTAGCCGAGGGGCGCGAGCGCAGCCCGATAGAAGGCCACAGCCCGCGAGTGATCCTGTACGCGGAGGCTGATGTGGTCGAGCATGGGCGGACAATAGCATGTCCGAACGAACGCGCGGCGCCGGATGACCGTGCAAAGAATCGTTACAATTTGGCCGTGCCGACGCTCGCCGATCAATTGACCGCCGTCTCTGCGTGGTTCGTGCGCAACGACGCGAGCCCAAACGGGAATTGGCTGGGGCGGCTCGTGATTCTTCGGCTCTTGGGGCTGGTCTATCTGATGGCGTTCTTGACCCTGATTTGGCAGGGCCCAGCGTTGCTGGGGCCGCGGGGGCTCCTGCCGATCGACCACTATCTCGCCGACGTGGCGGCGGAGGCGGGGTCACGCGCGTCGGGATTCTGGGAGCTGCCATCGCTGTTCTGGTTCGGTGCAAGCGACCGCGCCTTGCGCGCCGCCGGTTGGATTGGCGCCGCGCTCTCGTTGGCGATGCTGGCCGGATACACGAACGCCGTCGTCCTCATCTTCCTGTGCGCGTTGCAGATCTCGATCTGCAATGTCGGGCAGACGTTCTACGGTTTCGGCTGGGAGCTGCAGCTGGTCGAGACCGGGTTCCTTTGCATCTTTCTCTGCCCGCTGCTGGAGCTCAGGCCGTTTCCCCGTCGGCCGCCCCCGCGTGCGGTGATCTGGCTTCTGCGCTGGCTGGCGATGCGGATCATGTGGGGCGCCGGGCTCATCAAGCTGCGCGGCGACTCCTGCTGGCGCGATCTCACCTGCCTCGACTTTCATTTCGAGACCCAGCCGATTCCCAGCCCGCTGACGCCGTACTTTCACGCGCTTCCACACTGGGCGCACGCGGTCGGCGTCGTCTTCAACCACGTCGTCGAGCTGGGGGCACCGTTTCTGATCCTGGGTCCTCGGCGATTCCGCCACGTCGGCGGCGCGTTGATGCTGGCCTTGCAGATCATCCTGATCGCCAGCGGCAACCTGGCGTTTCTCAACTGGCTGACGCTGGTGGCCATCCTCGCCTGCTTCGACGACGGGCTCTGGCGGCGGATTCTCCCGGCGGGGCTGGCGGCGCGCGCGGAGGCGGCGTCGTCGGCCGCCGTGCCGTCGCGCGGGCAGGGGCTGATCGTCGCGGTGGCCACCGTCGGGATCGCGGCGCTCAGCATACCTCCGGCCCTCAACATGCTCTCAGGTTCGCAGCTGATGAACAGCTCGTTCACGCGGCTGCCGATCGTCAACACCTACGGCGCGTTTGGCAGCGTCGGGCGCGAGCGCGGGCAGCTGGTGTTCGAAGGGACGACCGATGAGACGATCACGGCCCAGACGAACTGGCTCCCCTACGCCTTCAAGTGCCAGCCGGGCGATCCAGCGCGCCGCCCCTGCTGGATGAGCCCTTACCACTACCGGCTCGACTGGCTGCTCTGGTTCGCCGCAATGGGGAGGCCGCGCGACTACCCGTGGGTGTTGCACCTCGTGTGGGATCTGCTGGTCGCCGATCCGGCGCACGCTCGGCCTCCTGGCCGACGATCCATTTCACGGCATTTCGCCCCGCCACGTTCGGGTCGATCTCTACCGGTACACGTTCTCTCCGCTCGGCGGCAAGGTCTGGTGGCAGCGCACGCGCCTCGGCCCGTGGCTTCCGCCGCTGTCACGCGACGACGTCGATCTGCAGAGCTATCTACGACGGGAAGGTTGGTTGAAGGACGATCAGATGCGCCCGTAGAGCTCGCGTTCGCGGCGAATCCCCTCG
This sequence comes from uncultured Pseudomonadota bacterium, assembly GCA_963819375.1. Classification (GTDB taxonomy): domain Bacteria; phylum Myxococcota_A; class Polyangia; order Fen-1088; family Fen-1088; genus JADGRB01. The sequence goes on from CAWFVU010000009.1 coordinate 746,799, forward strand.
GGACCGTTGTCGACGAGCGCGGCGACGAGGATGGCGATCGCGCAGATGGCGTTGTTCCAGGTGGTGGCCCGGCTCAACGCGGGGAGCGTGAGCGCCGACAGAAATAGAAACACGGCCACGACCGCATTCAGATGCCGCGCGCCGCGTATGTACATCGACATGATGGACAGGACGAACGTCAGGACCGCCGCCACAATCGTCACCTCCTTGGCCAGATGCGCGTGCGGCCACATGAAAGCGGTGACGAACAGCCAGATGGCGATGAGAGCGTTGAAGATCCGTGTGGTCATAGGGAACCCTCCTCGGGGTCGGAGGCTCGACCACAACCGGGCCAACCCGGCGATCCCTACATCAATGAATCTAGTGATCGGGGCGAAGCCGTCGAGGTGCGGGCGTCAGCTCAGCCGGCATCGGTCGGATGATGGACGCGCACCCAGTCGACCTTCATCGTTCGCGGGAACGTCGTGCTCGAGCTTGGCGCCCCGGGAAAGTTCCCGCCCGCGGCCACGTTCGAGATGATGAAGAACGGCTGGTTGAACTCCCCGTCGCGCCCGATCGCTGTGGCGGGCGTCTGCGTCTCGTAGAGGTGGTCGTCGACGTAGAACCTGATGGCCGAGGCGCTCCATTCGACCGCGTAGGTGTGAAAGCCGTCGCCCAGCTTCGCGCCGCCCGGGAGCGTGTACATGCCGGTGAGCGGTGGCGCTGTTGCTGATGTCGGCGCCGAGCATCCAGAACGCCGGCCACAGCCCCTGTCCTTCGGGGATCTGGATTGGCCGCTTGGACGACGGCGTTTGCGCGCATCCGTGAATGCCATCACGTCGGCCGCATTGCGTTCCCGTGATCTGGATTCCGCGTGAGCGTCACAGCATTCGCGTGAATAGCTGGCACGCATCGGCATTTCCGGGGGTGGCGCCGATCACCCGCGCGGTTTGAGTTTATCCCGCATTGCCGTCTGCGATCGCGGCACTACTTAGATCGTTTTGAGATCGGCGAGCGGCGGAACCATGTGGCCCGTCGCTTGCGATGTGCCGCTCGGCAAAAGGAGCACCTCATGACACGCCTTCACTTTCTCGTCGGTCTCTCCGTGATTTCGATCAGCGCTCTGGGAAGCGCGGGCTGCATCCCCGTGACGGATCCCAGTGACAACAGCGGGAGCGGTTCTGCGTACACCTACTGTTATTGCGACGCAGACTGCCCCCAGGGCGCAATCTGCAACGAGGAGTACGGCAAGTGCGTTCTCGCGCCGACGACGACCGGTGGTCACAGCGGCAGCACGGGCGGAGCCGGCGGGCACGCTGGCCACGGCTACGCGGGCGCTGGAGGCACGAACAGCTCAGGCACTGGCGGTGAAGGCCCGGGGATTGCGGGCGCCCCCGGAACCGGAGGTCTGGCCGCAACTGGCGGCATCGGCGGCGGCGCCGGGGGCTCCGGCTACGTGGGTGGCGCCAGCGGCAGCGCTGGGAGCAGCGGCAAAGGCGGCGCCGCGGGAACCAAGGGCACGGGTGGCAGCAGCGCGAACGTGTGTGAAGCCACGACTGATTGTGGTGCGGGCGACTGTTGCGTGTCGGGGACGTGTCAGCCGTTGCCGACCGCGTCGCCGCTCTGTCGCTTCAGCAGCGAGTGCGGCGTCGGGGGGCGGTGCGCCAACGGTCTCTGCCAGCCAGCCTGCAGCTCGACCGCAGATTGCGGAACGGGTGATGCCTGCACCGCCGGCGTCTGTCAGCCGAGCACCACCGGAGGTGGCGGGTGCGTCTTCAACACCGACTGCCCGACTGGCGGCACGTGCGTGAACGGCTTCTGTCACGGCGCCTGCGTCATCGACGCCGACTGCGGCCCGCACGACATGTGCTCGGCGGGACTCTGTGAGCCGGACGTCCGCCCGCGTCCGAGCTGCCTGTCGAACACCAACTGCGGCCCGGGTCAGAGCTGCGTCGATGGGGCCTGCCGGGCGAGTTGCACCAAGAGCTCTGATTGCTGCACCTGCACGACTGCCACCGTCTGCGGCCCGGGCGGGTACTGCGAGACGCCGGGTGAAGCGTCGCCCAAGTGCCAGCTCGACGGGCAGTGCGGCAGCGGGCTGTCCTGCGTCGACGCTGTCTGCTCGTAGCCCTGGGTGAGTCGCGTGAGCGTCGACGGGCTTTGCCCGGCGACGCCCGCCGCGAGGGATCTAGACGGGGTTTGGCCGTCGACGCCCGCCGCGGGGGAATCTAAAGGAGCCCTTCGGGGCCCTTTACCCAGGGGAACGCCCGGCTTGCGGTTTCACCGCCTGCCGGGCGTCGTCTTGTCCGCCGGGTTTGCCGCAGTGCGCCTTCATGTCGCGCGCCATCGACATGACGTGCTTTGCGCTGAGCCGTTGCGCCGCTTCCGCGGAACTTCCCCTGTGATCCCCCGCGCGTGCCGTCGTCGGCTGCGGGCGGAGGGTCGCGGAGTGTACAATCCATGAGTCGGGACCAGATGAAGGCGCCACGCATCGATCGCAGCGCGCAGATCTCTTACCTGCCGAGCGCGACGCTGGCGGACGCCGACGACACCACGCTCGTGCGCGGGCTGCTCGACGGCGATCCGCGCGCCACGCGCGAGGCCTGGCGCCGGTTCGGACCGATGGTGCGCAGGATTCTGCTGCGCACGCTCGGTCCAGAGAGCGAGCTCGAGGATCTCTCGCAGGAGGTCTTCATCACCTTCTTCGATCGCGTCAAGACGCTGCGCGATCCGCGCACGCTGACCGCGTTCATCATGTCGATCACGGCGTTCAAGATCCGCCACCATCTGCGGTGGCGCTGGCTGCGGCGCTGGTTGGTCCTGCCGGGGCAGGTCGAGAAGCTGGACTTGCGGACGTTCCAACCCAACGCCGAGGCCCGCGAGGCGCTGGCTCGCTTCTTCAAGATCCTGGACAAGGTCAACGCCGTCGATCGCACGGCGTTCACGCTTCGCTTCGTGGAGGAGATGGAGCTGCGGGAGGTGGCGGTGGCGCTCGATCTGTCGCTGGCCACCACCAAACGGCGGCTGGCGCGGACCTGGAAGAGACTGGCGGTTTTGGTGCGCAACGATTCGGCACTGGGTGAGCTTTTGCCGATGTTCGAGCACGGTATCGAGGGCGAGGCGTAGAGATGCGGGGGACACGAGACGATCTGGTGGTCCGGGCGGACAGTCCGGAGGACGAAGGGTTGCGCAGGCTCGTCGCGCTGACGCGCGAGACGCTGAGCGACGATGCGACCCGGCACAACTGGCCGGTCGACGAGAGCGGGTTGCGGCGGTTGGAGCGGCCGAATCGGGGGCGGGTCCGCCTGCGCTGGCAGGCGGTGTCGGCGATCGGGTTCGCGGCGCTGCTGGTGGTGGCCGCGCCAGCGGCCTGGTTCGCGGTGCGCAGCCCAGGACCGCTGACCTTCGAGGTGATCAACGGGACGATCGGCGTCACGGGCGAGATTCGTCCGGCCGTCGCCGAGAACGTCAGCACGCGGATCCGTTTCTCCGACGGCTCGGAGATCGCGCTCGATCGGGAGGCGCGAGCGCAGGTCAGCAACGTGACGCCGGTCGGGGCGCGGATCGTGCTCTCGAACGGCCGCGCGCACACCTTCTTCGTGCCGAAGCCGCACGCGCGGTGGCAGGTGGCTGCCGGACCTTACGTCGTTCAGGTCACCGGCACCATCTTCGATGTGCAGTGGTCCGGTGACAGCGAGGCGTTCGATGTTTGGCTGGAGAAGGGTTCGGTGCGCGTCAGCGGTCCGCTGATCGGCGACGGCATCGCGATGACCCACGGCCAGCACCTGCTGACGCGGGTGAAGGACAACAAGATTTTGCTCGACAGCCAGCGGGCGGATGCGGCCGAGCCGACGCCCGCGGCGCCCGAACCGGCTCCGGCAGCCGAGCTGGGAGCGGTACATGGCGAGGCGACCGGGATCGCGGATGAGCAAGACGACGACGCGATGGCGCCTTCGCACATCCCGGCGCGCGTCAGCCACCCGGTGGCCAAATCCTGGAGCCGCCGGATGGCACGCGGTGATTTCGAGGCCGTCGTTGCGGCGGCCGAGCGGCGTGGGATCGAATCAGTGCTGGCGCACGGCTCGCACACGGAGTTGGCCGCCCTGGCAGACGCCGCCCGCTACACGCGGCGCAGCCGGCTGGCTGGCCGGGCGCTGAACGCCGAACGGCAACGATTTCCCGAGACCGCCGAGGGGCGGGAGGCGTCGTTCTTTCTGGGCAACCTCGCCGAGGATGGCGGCGACCGGTCGGGCGCCGTCTCCTGGTACGGGCGCTACCTGCGCGAGGACGCCGCCGGGACCTACGCGGCCCAGGCGCTGGGGCGCAAGATGTTGATCGAGAGCCGGCGCGCCTCGTCGTCGGCGGGGATCGACGCCGAAGAGTATCTGCATCGGTTTCCTTCGGGCTCGTACGCGGACGCGGCTAGGCTCATACTGAAACAATGATGCTGGCGCGCGCCGCGCTTCGCGGGCCAGGCCGTCGCGGAGCAGGCACCGGCGCTCTGCTGGCGGCGTTGACCTTGGCTGCGACCGTGCGCGCCGAATCGGCCCGGCGCGTGGTGCTGGTGGTCCCCGAAGCGGCGGGCGCGGTGGCCACCGAGGCGCTGGCGCGGGTACGCGGCGAGCTGGGTGCGGCGCGGTTCGAGGTGGAGACGGAGGTCGTCGCCACCAACGTCGAAAGGCGGGCGACCGTCGAGCGCGCGCTGCGGAAGGCCGACGCGCGGGCGGCGTTCGGCATCTTCTTCGGCTCGGGCGTCGCCGAGATCTGGGTGAGCGACAGCGTCACGGGGCGAACGGTCGTTCAGACGCTGCCGCTCTCTGCGGCGGCGCCGGAGCGGCGCGCGACGGTCCTGGCGGTGAAGGCGGTCGATCTGCTCAAGGCCACGTTGGCGGAGGTCTGGGTCCCGGCGCCGGCTTCACCGGCGGCCCCGAGCCCGCCAGCCACCGAGTCCCGCCCACCGCTCGGGTCCCACCCGCCGGCCGACTCCCGCTCGCAGCCCGAGCCTCTCGCGCCGCCGCCTCCTGCGGTTGCGGTGGAGTCCGCGCCCCTCCCGCGCGCGGAACCTGCACCTGCGCCGCCCGAGGTCGTCCGCCGTTCCGAGACCACGCCCGGGCGTCAGCAGGCGCCGCACCGCTCTCAGTTCGAGGTGGCCGCCGGTGGCGCGTGGATCGGGACACCCGGCGCGGGCGTTGGTTGGGCGCCCATGCTGACGCTCGGCTGGTTCCGCTCGCGGTTCGGCGGACGGCTGGCGATCAGCGGATTCGGGACGAGCGCTCCCTTCGGCGACGCCAACGTCGGTGGCTCTGCGCACGCGACCAACACCGTCGGGATCGCCGAGCTGGTGGTGCGGCAAGCGCTGGGCGCTTTCTTCAATGTGAGCGCCGCCCTCGGCGCGGGCGCCTACCGGTTCGCGGTCGAGGGCGTGGCGAACCCCGGCTATTCGGCCAGCAGCGCCATCGGCTACTCGGCGGTCGCGGGCGGCGGGGTCGGTGCGTCTGCGACGCTCGGACCGGTGTTCATCGCTCTCGACGCCCGCGCGCTGGCGACCGTCGTCACGCAGATCGTCGTCGTCGACCAGCGAGAGGTCGGTCACGCCGGACGCCCGCTCACCTGGATCGGGGCTTCGTTGGGAGCGCGCTGGTGAGAGTCGTCGCTGTCTTGGCGCTGGCGGCCATGGCGACCACCGCCTGCTCGCGGGTCGTCACCGTGGTGACGCCCGAGCCGACCGCATGGCCCGTGCCCGGCCACTCGGCGAACTCGGATCCCTGGCTGGTCAATCACAACCTGGTGATCACCTCGATGAAGCCCGTCGTCCTGGTTTTGAACTTCGACCCCAGTCAGAGCAAGACGCAGACCGAGCAGTACGCCAAGCAGGTGGTCACCGGCCTCGCCGCGGGATCGATGTACCACGGCTATTCGAACCCCGCGGCGGCGCGGTTCCTCAACTATCAGATCGCCAACGTGATCGATCTGACGAGCGCTCCGCTTCCCGTCAGCGCGACGTCGGCGCTCGCGCTCGACGTAACGGCTCTGTTCAACGATGCGACTTATCCTCCGCTCTACGGCTACTCGGACGGCGGCTCCGGCTTCCTCTCGCTCTGCCAGCTTTTCGAGCAGGGGGTGATCAACGAGGTCTGGATCCAGGACGGGGGCGACGCCTCAGCGACGCCGCGCGCGCCCCTTTACGCCGAGAGGAAGCAAGAGTACGACGCCGACTGGCAGGCGATCCCCGGGACGTTCCAGCCGTGTTTGGGCGGCAATACGAGCTGTCTCAACGTCTCGTGCGGCGTGACCGTCCGGCTCGCGCACCTCGACCCGGCGATGTCGGGTGGACCGGGGTGCGACGTCTCGGTACGGGGCTGGGGGATCGACAGCATGTGGAGCGTCCTCCCCGGCGCGGCCCCCGACGCGAACGCCTTCTTGAACCTGGACTTCAACACGCGGTTTCCCGACGTGAGCTTCACGGGTTGGCCGCAGATCTGCGCCGGGAGCGCGCTCTGCGTCAGGTATCCGAGCCCCACCGTCGCCTCCAACGCGCCCGGCCTGTCGACCACCTTCACGATCGACCCCTTCTTGCAGGGCTGTGGCAACTCGTACTACCCATCGAACGGCACCTTCTACGGCGACTTTCAGAACTCGGTCGCGGTCGACGCGCGTTGCGAGCACTTCGGGCTGGGCGATGGACCGGCTGGGCAAGACCTGTATACGTCATACTCGGACGCCGTCGTCGCCGGTTACGATCAGACGTACACCGGCACCTCGGCGTGTCCCGCCGGCTGGCAGATCTACTGGCGTCAGAGCATGCCTGGCTACCAGAACCAGGCCAAGGCCACCGACGGCACCCCGATGAAGAACTGGTGGCCGATCCTTTTCTACTGATCAGGGCTGGGTCACGACGAGGTTGTCGAAGGCGGCCTCGGCGCTCTGGGTCGCCACGGCGACGAAGCCGTTCGGGACGGCGGTCGCCGGCGTGAAGGTCCCGAGGGCTGTTCCGTTGAGCGACGCGCTCAGCACGCCCGATGCGCTGGCGCTGAGCACGGTCGTGTACCAGGTGCCGACCGTCAGCGTCGGCGTCCACAGCGGTCCGTTCGTCACGGTGCCGGCGTTGCGCATCTGGATCCGCGCGCCGGTGCCAGGCTCGAGCGCCAGGCAGGCGTAGTCGCCCGTCGTGCCGCCCGTGTAGCGGAGGCAGACGAGCGCGGTCGTCGTTCCTGACGTCCCGGTCGCCAGCACCTTCACGCTGGCGGTGACGCTGGTGGCGCCGCTCCAGGGCGCGCTGGCGGCGCTCGACGCGTAGGCCAGGCGGAAGGTCGCGCTCTGCGCGTGGTTCTGAGCGAAGGCCTTCGTCGCGTCGGAGATCACCTGCCAGTCGCCGGTGCTTCCCCCTTCGCGGGTCCAGCCGGTGGCCATCGCACCGACGGTATCGGCTTCGAAGTTGTCGCAGTAGATCCCGGAGCAACCTGCGGCGCAGGTGCCGGCGGTACAAACGTTGGGCGTGACGCAGTCGGCGCTGGTCGCGCAGGTGGTCTTGCAGGCGCCGCTGCCGCAGGTGTACGGCGCGCACGAGCTGGAGGTCTTCGCGCAAGTTCCGTTGCCGTCGCACGACGCGGCCGGCGTGAACGTCGAGCCGGTGCAAGCGGCGGCGGCGCAGCCAGTTCCGGCCGCGTATTTCTGGCAGGCGCCGCTGCCGTTGCAGAGCCCGTTGAGACCGCAGGTCGTCGCGCCGGCATCGGCGCACTGGGCGAGCGGGTCCTGTCCTGCGGGGACCGCCACGCAGGTTCCGAGGGAGCCGGAGACGGCGCACGAGCTGCAGATCGACGAGCAGGTCGTGGCGCAGCAGACCCCCTGTGCGCAGACGCCAGAGTTGCACGTCGTGCCGGCGGTACAGGTCGCGCCGTTGGGCGCGAGGCCGCAGCTCTTCGTCGCCGTGTTGCAGGTGGTGGAGGCCGCACAGTCGGCGTCGCCGGTGCAGGTGTTGTTGCAGGCGGTGCCCCCGGCGTTGCAGGCGTAAGGCGCGCAGCTCGACGGCGTTGCGCTCCGGCAAACCCCGGCCCCGTCGCAGGTCCGCGCCGTCGTGGCGGTCCCGGTCGCGCAGGTCGCCGCGACGCAGCCCGTCCCGGCGACGTAAAGCTGGCACTTGCCGGCCCCGTCGCAGAGGCCGTTGGTGCCGCAGGTCGAGGCGCCGGCGTCGGCGCAGGCCGCCAGCGGATCCTGACCGCTCGGGACGTTGGTGCAGGTGCCTGCGCTGCCGGTGAGCGCGCAAGACTGACAGGTTCCCGTGCAGCTCGACGCGCAGCAGACGCCCTGCTGGCAGAATCCGGACGCGCAGTCGCCGGCGCCGCTGCAGGTCGTGCCGAGCGCCCCGCCCGCACAGTGCCCGGGCATGCAACAGATCGTTCCACTGCAGCTCGCACCCGGCGCGCAGTCGGCGTCGGTCGCGCAGCTGGTCTTGCAGTCGCCGCCGACGCCGCAGAGGTACGGCGCACAACCGGTCGGCGTGCCGGAGACGCAGTCGCCCACGCCGTCGCAGCGCGCGCCGGGCGTCTCGGTTCCAGCGGTGCAGCTGTCCATCCCGCACGAGGTCGTGGAGGAGTAGCTCCTGCAGCCGCCGTTGCCGTCGCACAAGCCGTCGGTGCCGCAGCTGGCGGTGCCGTTGTCGGCGCACTGGTCGAGCGGATCCTGTCCCGCCGGCACGTTGGTGCAGACGCCTGCGCTTCCGCCGATGCCGCACGAGCGGCAGAGGCCGTTGCAGGGGGTCATGCAGCAGGTCCCCTCCGCGCAGACTCCCGAGTTGCAGTCGGAGTCCGTCCCGCAGCCGGCGCCGATCGGCTTCTTGCCGCAGCTGCCGTTCAGGCAGGTCGCGCCGGTCGCGCAGTCGCTGTCGGCCGTGCAGGTGGTCTTGCACTGACCGCTGGCGGCGCAGGTGAAAGGCGCGCACGACTGAGGGGGCGTGGTCACGCAGGTGCCGAGGCCGTCGCAGCGCCCGGCGAACGTCAGCGAAGCTCCCGTGCATCCCGCCTTCTGGCAGGCGACTCCGGCGACGTACTTCTCGCACGCCCCCGCGCCGTCGCAGAACCCGTCCGTGCCGCAGCTCGCGGCGCCCAGATCCGGGCAGTCGTTGCGTGGGTCGGTCGCGACGTCGGCCGGGATGCAGCTGCCGATGTGGCCGCTGGCCGCACAGGTCTGACAGACGGCCGAGCAGTCCGTCGCGCAGCAAAATCCGTCGGCGCAGAATCCCGACACGCAGTCTGCCGCGGCGCTGCAGGAATGTCCGTTGGCCAGGGTCCCGGTCGGCCGGCTGTCGCCCTGTCGAGGCGCGTCCGCCTTGGTGTCTTTGACGGAGACATCCCTGCTGGTCGCGTCCCTCGGGCCGCCGTCACCCGGCTTGCCGGTGACGGCGCCGCCGCCACATCCGGCGATGAGGCCGGCGGCGGCGAGCGCGGTCGCCGCGAGCATCTCGCCCCGCGCGAAAGTCCACCGTCCGAGCACCATGAAACGAGCCTACCGGGAGGTGTCCGGCCGGCTCGAAATCGGGTCATCCGCGCGCGGGTGCGGCGCGTGGTGCGTTCACTGCGCTGAGCTCATTGCCTTTCGATTACGTGTTTTCTACGTATTTTCCGGCTCGCTGCCAGGCTCACCTTCCGGAGGAGGCTGAGGGCCGGGGACGATGCCGGCGATATCGGGATCTTCGTCCGGTCCGAGCGCGGGCCGGTCGGCTTTCCCGCGCTCTCGCTCGTCACGGCGCTCGGCTTTCTTCTTCTGGCGCTCCTTGCGAGCGATTTCTTTCTTACGCTTTTCGAAGGGATTCGGTCGCGGTCGCATTGTCGCCGCCTATTCTGCCTCAGCGCCGCAAAAAAACGAGGGATTCGATCTCCAGCCAGCTGGACTGGCTGGGAACTCGCCGAGGCAGGTGAGCCACAGCCGTCTCAGGCAGTCACTTCCAGCAGCCGAGGTGAATCGCATGAGGGTTCATCGAAGCGCCGCGTCGCTCGTCTGGACGCCGCTCGCGACGACTCCGCGTGACGCCAAAGGCTTGACCCGGCGGCGCAATTGGCAGGAGATCTAAGGGCGCGGGGGATTCCCCGCGGTAGGCAGGCTCGTGCCCTCCATCGGCGAAACCATCGGCAGCTACACGGTGCTCAAGCAGCTCGGAACGGGCGCGATGGGCGAGGTCTACCTCGCGGAGCATCGCCACCTGAAGCGCAAGGCGGCCGTGAAGCTGCTGGCGCCCGAGCTGGTGGGCCGGCCCGATCTGCTGGAGCGATTTTTTCTGGAAGCGCGCGCGACCTCCGCGATCGCTCACCCTGGGATCGTCCAGGTGTTCGACTGCGAGGTCGACGCCACCGGCCGTCCCTACATCGTGATGGAGTTTCTGGATGGCGAGACGCTGGCCGCCGTCCTGGCGCGACGGGGGGCGCTCCCGGGTTTGACGGCGGCGCGTCTCGCGCGCGGCATGGCCGAGGCGCTCGAGGCGGCGCACGCGAAGGGGATCGTTCACCGCGATCTCAAGCCCGAGAACATCTTCGTCCAGTCGCAGCCCCCCGACTCGGTCAAGCTGGTCGACTTCGGGATCGCCAAGCTGGCGGGGGATTTCCGCGCCGGGCAGGTTCACCAGACCCGCAGCGGCGCGATGATGGGGACGCCGCTCTACATGTCGCCCGAGCAGTGCCGGGATTCGGCGAACATCGACAGCCGCACCGATCTCTATTCGCTCGGGTGCGTCCTCTACGAGATGTTGACCGGGCATCCGCCGTTCACGCACGCGACGCTCGGCGATCTGGTGGTGGCGCACATGACCGAGGCGCCCAGGGACGCGCGCGCGGTCAACCCGTCGGTGCCGCCGGCGCTCGCGGCGCTGACGGCGGAGCTCCTGCGCAAGAATCCCGCCGAGCGACCTGCCGGAATGCACGCCGTGGCCGAGCGCCTCGCCACATTCGTCGGCGGCCTGACCACCGTGCCGGACGCTCCGGCGCGCCCGCCCGTGGCGACCCAGCCCCCGACGAAGTCCAAGACCACCTTCGGGGATTCGGCCGCCGAGCTGATCGATGACGGCGGCGCGCCTCCGCGCAGACGGGTGCCGATGACGCTGGTGGTGGCGGCGCTGCTCGGGCTCGGCGCGGGCGGCGTGGTCGTCAGCCGGCTGCGTGGACATCGGACGGAGGTTGCGCCCGCGCTCGCCGCCGCGGCCACATCCCCATCGCCCTCGGTCCCGCCGCCGCCGGCCGCTCCGCCCGCTCCGGCCGAGGCTCCGATGCCGTCAACGCCGAACGCGGCGCCAGCTCCTTCCGCGGGGCCGCCGTCTCCGGCGAGCGCACCCGCCTCTCCGGCCGCGGGACCCGTTCCCACCAAGGAGTCTAGGTCGGCCAAGAAGAAGGGCCATCGCCGTGGCGTCGAGGTCGCGTCGAACGCGGGGGCCTCGCCGAGTCCCGGATCCAGCGGCGGCGCCGGCGTCTGATTCGCCCGCGGTCGACTATTCCGGGACCTGGGAAGGGCCCTGGATCGACAACGAGCGACACCAGAACGGTCGTCTCTATCTACAGGTCAGCGGCGGCGGAACGGCCAACGGATGGCTGTCGAACGCGACGGCCGGCCACAGCTATCGGCTGACCGGGCGCGCCGAGGGGCCAGGCGAGTACGCGCTCGGCTGCGAATGCCCGGTCAACCAGGGGTTCAATGTTCGCGTCGCTCTTCATCAGACCGAAGGGAGCGAGCTGAAAGGGCGACTGTCGCTCTCCGCCGCGGGCGGCGTGTTCGGGCAGAGTCACGTCGTCCTCCGCCGATCCGCCGCCCGTTGAAGGGCGGTCGCTTTACGCACGCCACGGCCGCGCCTAAAGTTCGCGCATGAGCTTGAACCGTTTCCGCCTTGGAAGGTTCTTTTCGATCGTCTCTCTCGTCACCGTGGCCGCCGTCGCCGGCTGCGCGAGCACCACGGTCTTGCAGAGCCAGCCGCCGGGCGCGCGCGTGTTCCTGAACGGCATACCGGTGGGGACCACGCCCTATACGATGATCGACACGAACATCAGCGGGACGGCGACGCAGGTTCGGCTCGAGTACCCAGGTTTCGATCCGCTCAACACCATGATCGTCCGCAACGAGGAGCTCGATCCGCTGGCGCTCATCGGGTGCTTCTTGCTGGTCCCACTCCTCTGGATCATGGCGTACCGGCCGACGCACCTCTTCACGATGCAACCCCTCGCCGGGGCGCAGCCGCCCGCGGCCGATGGCTGGACCCAGCCGCCGCCGCAGGGAGGCTATCCAGCCGCGCCGCCGCAGGGAGGCTACCCGCCCGCGCCGCCGCCGGCCGGCTATCCGCCCGCGCCGCCGGCCGGCTACCCCCCGCCCGCCGGTTACCCGCCTCCCCAGTGAGTCTGCTCGGCCGAGACTCGTTCAATTGACGTTCGGCCATCTCGTCGCCAGGCGAGGTCTATCGAAGGCCGCCGGCGCGAGCTCTCCTCGGAATCATTCTCCTGCGTCGGCGGTGTCGGCCGTGGTGAGCGGCGTGCCTGCGTTGATCCGCATCGGCTCGCGCCCACCTTTGCGCGGCTTGGCCGCGTCGGCGCACGCCTGACCGAGCGCAGGGCCGAGCCGCTCCCAGAGCTCCTTGCCGAGGCTCGCCGCCAGCTGGCGGCGCTCGGCGGCGACGGTCGCCGAGGCGGTGCGCATGCCGGTCGCGCCGTTGCGGACATAGATCGTGGCGCTGCCGTCGTTGCCGTCGATGGTCACCTCGCCGTCGATGTACGCGACGAGGTTCAGCGTCACGGACATCTCACGGTACTGCTCTGCACTGTCGACCGGTCGCAGCGACATCATGATCTTCATCCCCTTCGCCTTCAGCAGATGCGTCACCTGGCGGCGGATCGGCTCGGCGTCGTCGCCGGTGAACGCGAACATCGCGACCTTTCCACCCGCGACCACGATGGGCGCCTCTTCCTTGGGCGCGGGACAGGCCTTGGCCACGGGCTTCGGCTTCGACTTGGCGTGCGGCGCGGCGTGCTTGCCGGCGGCGTCGGCCCGCGGTGCGCTCGCCATCGCGAACAACAGCGCCGCGGCCGCGATCTGCCGGGGGGCGAGCCTGCAGCCGAACGGCATCCGCCTTCAGAGTAACCCGGAATTCCGGTCAGCTGCGCAGTTTGTATCCGGTGGCGAGCATCCAGGTTGTCAAAATCGTGGCGGTCCCGACGACCGCGCCGGTGATGGCCAGGCCCAGATAGGGCGAGCTCGACGACGTGCCGAGAAAGCCGAAGCGCAGCCCCTCCACCATATAGAGGATCGGGTTGAGCCGGGTGATGGCGTCCCAGGGCTTCGGCAGCATCCGCGCGCTGTAGAACACGCCGCCCAGGAAGGTGAGCGGCGTGAGCACGAACGTCGGCACCACGTTGAGCTGCTCGAACTTGTCGCTCCAGATCGCCACCGCCAGCCCGATCGCCGCGAACGCCGTGGCGATCAGCAGCATGTAGAGCAACACCCAGAGCGGGTGCGCCACGCTGAATCCGGTGAAGAGGCCGGAGATCAACCAGACCAGGCCGCCGGTCAGAAAGCCGCGCAGAACAGCAGCCGTGAGGAACGCGGCCAGCAGATCGGCGACGCCCAGCGGCGCGATCAGGAGGTCGACGATCGTCCCCTGCATCTTGGCGATGAACATCGACGACGAGGTGTTGAGGAACGCATTCTGGGTCAGGGTCAGCAGGACGAGGCCCGGGATGATGAAGCGGATGTACGAGACACCGTCGACCTCGCGCACCCGACCGCCCAGCGCGAAGCCGAACACCAGGAAGTAGAGCGTGGTCGTCACCACCGGCTGCGCCAGCGTCTGTCCCGGCACCTTGAGAAACCGGCGCGTCTCCTTGGCCAGCAACGTGCGAAATCCGATTCCGTTCATGACGACCGCCGGGTGAAGCTGGCGGCGTCGGGCCGCCTGGTCAGCTGCAGGAACACGTCCTCCAGCGACGGCTGGACGATCTCCACGTCGACCACCGCGGGCGACAGCGCTCCGGCGAGCGAGCAGCAGCTCGCCGATCGGCGTGTTGTCGACGGGGCAGATCACCATCGCGCCGCTCGGATCGATCGTGGCGCCACGCCGGCGCAGCGGCTCGGGCAGCGCCGCGGCGCCGAGGGTCCAGGGGGTGGCCAGCCGGAAGCGGATCTGCTTGCGTCCGAGCTGCCGCACCAACGCCGCCGGCGTGTCGAGCCCGACCAGCGAACCTTTGTCGATGACGGCCACGCGATCGGCCAGCGCCTCCGCCTCCTCGAGGTAGTGCGTGGTGAGCACGATCGTCGTCCCCTGCGCGCGAAGGGTCCGGACGTACGACCAGAGATCGTGCCGCAGCGCCACGTCGACGCCGGCCGTCGGCTCGTCGAGGAAGGCCACCCGTGGGCGCGGGACCAGCGCCTTGGCGATCAGCAGCCGCCGCTTCATCCCGCCCGACAGCGCGCGCGTGTTGGTGTCGGCCTTGGCCGACAGATCGAGCGCCGCCAGCACCTCGTCGATCCGGGCGTTGTCTGGCGGCACGCCGTAATAGCCCATCTGAAAGCGCAGCACCTCGCGCGGGGTGAAGAAAGGATCGAAGTTCACCTCCTGCGGCACGAGGCCCACCAGCCGCCGCGCGGCCAGCGCGTCGCGCACCACGTCGTGTCCGAGGATGCTGGCGCTGCCGCCCGTCGGGCGCACGAGACCACAGACGATCGAGATCCAGGTGGTCTTGCCGGCGCCGTTCGGCCCGAGCAACGCGAAGATCTCGCCCGGCTCGATCCGCAGCGACAGACCACGCAGCGCTTCGACCTTGGGATAAGTCTTGGCGAGGTCCACGGTCTCGACGGCTGCGACCGACATCAGAGAAGCGCGGAAGGATGGCGCCGACGAAACGGCGGCGCAAGTGTTAGAACGCTCTCCAACCGCAAGCGGAGGTATTGATCGTGAAACTTCAGGTCATTTTTGCCAGCACGCGCGAGGGGCGCCAGGGGTTCCCGATCGCCGAATGGGTCGTCGAGGGCGCACGGGCGCACGGCAAGTTCGAACCGGAGCTGGTCGATCTGCGGGACGTCGACCTCCCCCTGTTCGACGAGCCGAAGCACCCCCGCTTCCGCCAGTACGAGCACGCGCACACCAAGGCCTGGAGCGCCATCGTCGACGCGGCCGACGCGTTCGTCTTCGTGACGCCCGAGTACAACTACGGCATGCCGCCGGCGCTGCTCAACGCCCTCGACTACCTCTCCGCGGAGTGGGCCTACAAGCCGGCCTCCGTCGTCAGCTACGGCGGCGTCTCGGGCGGCACGCGCTCGGCGCAGATGACCAGGCAGATGCTCACCGGATTGAAGGTGATGCCGCTCCCGGAGGGGGTCTCCATCCCCTTCTTCACCAAGATGATCTCGGAAGGTCGGTTCGTTGGCGGTGAGTTGCAGGACAAGTCGGCGGTTGCCATGTTCGACGAGCTTGGTCGCTGGGCCCCGGCCCTGGCGACGCTGAGGAAATGACCCAGCCGTCTCGACGAGCCGACGCGACTTCGGCGCTCTCCGGGGCTTCCGGCCATTGCTATATTGGGCGCCGTGAGTGACCTGACCCTGACATCGGCCCCGGCCGCCGCCGTGCCGTTTGCCGCACCCGCGCGCGCCGCGGAGCGCCCGTGGATGATCGCGCCCGGGATCGACGCCCTCCTGTTCGTGGGGGTGACGCTGCTGACGATCATCCCGTGGATCGTCTCCGACGTCCTGCACTACCCCGGCTGGTACGTGATCCTCGGCGTCGGGGTCGTCAACGGTCCGCACCTGATCTCGACCTGGACCCGCGTCTATCTGCTGCCCGGCGAGCGCTGGAAGCGCCCGGTGCGCTACTGGGTCATCCCTGGTTTGGCGATGGCGTTCGCCATCACGGCCGACGCGACGGGCGGGCTCTGCCTGCGTCTGGTCCGCTCGACCATCTTCTACTGGGCGACCTGGCACTTCGTGGCGCAGAGCTGGGGGGTGATGCGCATCTACCAGCGCAAGCACGGCGCCGCCGAGCGGACCGAAGCGCGGCTCGAGAAGGCGCTCATCTTCCTGCCGGCATTCTTCTGCGCGCTTCATCGTCTCTTCACCGGCCCCTGGACGCTGTTCGGCATCGAGGTGATTCACCTCCGTCCGAGCGCCTGGCTGGTGAACGGCTTCGGCGCGCTGATCGTCGCGCTGGCGCTGGTCTACCTGATGGTCTGGTTCGCGGGCGGCAGGCAGCGCCCGGCCTCTGAGTGGGTGCGCCCCGCCTACCTGGTCTTCAATTTTCTCGGCTTCGCCATGCCGTTCCTGGTGATCCGCGACGGCAACAGCGCGTTCGGGGCGGCGGCGCTCTGGCACGCGGTGCAGTACATCGCGATCGTCTGGCTCTACAACGACCGCCGTTACCGTGGTGGTGTGGACCAGCAGGCGCGGTTGGTGTCGTGGGTCGCGCAGCGCGGCCGCGCGCTCGCGTACATGGGCCTCATCGCCGCCTGCGCCGCCGTCGTCTACACGTTCGCCTTCGGCGTCTCGTTCTTCGTCCACCGGCCGTTCGAGGACATCGCGCTCACCTTCTGGACCGGGTTCACGCTGGGCCACTACTACCTCGACGGCACCATCTGGAAGTCGCGCCGCTACGATCTGCGAACGCTGACGGCCAACGCGCCGGTCCCCGCGGTCTGATCCACGCGATTGGATGAGCTTGCCCGGGAGGGCGCGGCGGCCATTGCGGCGCCCGGGGCTCTCTGCGAAAATGCGGCTCTTCTTCCCCCAGGAGAGTCGCTTTGAATTACTGGAAAGTATTGCTCGTCGGTCTCGCGAGCGCTGGTCTGGCGGTCGCTTCCTGCAGTCACCCGAGCGGCACCGGCACGGCCGGGACCGGCGGCAGCAACGGGACCGGCGGCAGCAACGGGACCGGCGGCTCCGGGGATTGCCCCGTCGGGTCGGTCGGGTGCCCCTGCATAGGGACCACCTGCGACCAAGATCTGTCGTGCGCGGACCTCGGCAACGGCATTATGCAGTGCGTGTCGACGGCCGGCAGCGGAGGCACACCGGGAACGGGCGGCTCCCCGGCGACCGGTCGGCGCGGTCGGAACGGGGGGAAGCCAGGCGACGGGCGGTAGCCCCGGGACTGGCGGGACGCCGGGAACGGGCGGTTCGTCCGCGACCGGCGGCAGCTCAGCTACCGGCGGCACTCCCGGGACCGGCGGCGGCTCGTCGGGCAACAACCTGATCGTCAACGGCGACTTCTCGCAGAACGATACGAACTGGGGCGTCCCGAATGGCAGCCCGACCAGCATGGGGGTGCAGCAACGGCCAGTACTGCGTCACGTTGAACAGTGGCAGCGGTCAGGTGATTCTTGGCTGGGGCGGCGCTTCCGTCTCGGCAAGCCTCACGGCGAACGTCAACTACACGCTGTCGTTTCAGGCGTCCGCGTCGAGCTCGCTGTCGGGGTTCGAGACGCACGTGGGGAGCGCGGTCTCGGTCGGCGGCAGCTATCCGGTCGATAAGGATCTGGGAAACGACACCATCGGGACGGGACTGCAGACGTTCACGCACATGTTTACGCTCACCGCTGCGGATGCACAGGCCGGCCTGGCATTTCTCATCTCGGTCAGCACCGGGACGTCGACCGTCTGCCTCGACAACGTGAGCGTGACGGCGAACTTGGAGCGCGACCGTAACAAGTGGGGCTCGGCCATACGCTCGACAGGCGTCGCACGACCCGTCGGTATGACTGTACGACGAAGGACCCGGATGGGAAGCTGACGAGAGTCCACAGACCGGGCGTGACCCAACCCTCGGCACTGCACGTGAGGTCTGCGACGACAACGCGGCCTGGGTCGACCCACAAACCTGCAGAAGTATCAAAGCACACCTTCACTGGGACGATGGGAAACGACGAGCATCAACGCGAACGCGCTGTTCGTGATGGCTGGCAGAACATGTGACCTCGCCCACGTGGTCTGATGGGGCCAGACTGACGCTCTCCTACCGCGCGCGGGCTCGTAACAATGCCGTGCTCCACATCAAGGTGGCGCACGCCGTCAGTTCGTACACCCCGGATGACTACGAGACGAACCCCGATGACAAGCTCACCGCGAGTCTCCAGACGTTCACCCACACCTTCACTCTGACGATGGGAACGACGACAACACCGGCATCGCGTTCTTCGTGATGGCTGGTCAGAACATCTGCATCGCCAGCGTCCGCTCTCGTGCTCTCGCAGGGGACGACGCCGATCGTCGCCTGGGCCGACAGCGCGACGGCGACCGTCCACGTCAGCAAGAGCAATCACTGAGTGCGATCGCAGAAGCCCGACGCCGATCGAAACGGCCATGTTCCGGGCTGGTCAATCGGATGTCGCTCCTAAGAGCAGTCACCGGGGCGCAGCAGGCCGTCGCTCGCCCAGCGTCCGACCAGCTCGAACGCGCGCGTGGCGGCCGCTTCGTCGCTGCGTCCACGCCCGAGCCCGGCGCACAGCGCCTCGAACGTGACGCCGCCTGCCTGGAGCCGGCGCAGCCAGTCGGCCTCCTCGCCGTCGACCGCGCGGTGGAGCACTTCGAGCTCGCGCCGCCAGACGAGCAGAGCCGTGGGCGACGGCTCCGGGACCGCGGCCCCTGGATCGTCCGACCGCCAGAGCGGAACGACGTCGAACCGCATCGCGAAGAGCGCGTGGCTGGGGACGAGCCGCAGGAGGAGCGCGGCGAACCGCTCCGGCGGCAACGTGCGGAGGGCCTCCAGCGTGAGCGTCTCGGCATCGGCGCTGTCGACCATCTCGAGCCGCGCCCGCTCGAGGCGGGCCAGCTCGGCCAGCCAAGGCCGGGGCGCGGTCGTCGGATGCGCGGCGAGAAAGGCCGGCCAGCGCGCGCCCACTTCGCGCATCGACGGGATGGTCCGGCCGGCAGGCGTCGAGGTAATCGAGGACGAGCCCGTGAAACGCGGCCGCGCCAAGCGCCGCCGCCGTTCTTCGGGTATTCCTCGCGGAGGACGTCGTGGATGCGGACGAAGTACATGTCCGCGTAGATCTCCAGCCGCGCGATCGCCGGCAGCCGCGCGTCGCCGGCCACCATCTCCTCGACGGCGCGCGCCACCTCCGGCCCGCGCGCCGCCACGGTCGCCGCCACGCTGTCGCGCCCGGTGACGAGCGCGTAGAACCGCGCCTCGACGTCGGCGAGCTTCACGCGCCCGCCTCGCGCCGCGCCGCGCGCGCGATCTCGCCCGCCCGCCCGACCTCCGCGCAGAGCTCGTCGAGCGGCGGAATGTTGTCGTCGCGCTCGATCAGCGTGGCGACGTCGCCGAACCGCGTGACCGCCTTCCGATAGAGATCCCACACGCCGTCGCAGACCGGATGATCGTGTGTGTCGCGCAGGTGCGTCGGCAGCGTCTCGTGACCGGCGAGGTGAAACTGTCCGACGCGCTCCCGCGGGAGGGCGTCGAGAAAGGCGGTCGCATCGAACCGGTGGTTGTGCGCGCTGACGAACACGTTGTTGATGTCCAGCAGGAGGCCGCAGTCGGCGCGCTCGGCGAGCGCCGTCAGAAACTCCGGCTCGCTCATCGTCGAGTGTCGGTAGGTGAGGTAGCTGGAGACGTTCTCGACCAGGATGCGCCGTCCGAGCCGCTCCTGCACCCGCGCCACGCGCGCCGCGACATGCGCCAGCGCCTCTTCGGTGAACGGCAGCGGCCACAGATCGTGTCCGCGGTGGCCGCCGAAGCTGGACCAGCAGAGGTGATCGGAGATCCAGGCCGGCGCGATCTCCGCCGCCAGCGCCGCCAACCGATCGAGGTAATGGAGATCGAGCGGATCCATCGACCCGAGCGACATCGACACCCCGTGGAGCACGATCGGGCGATGCGCGCGCGCCGCCCGCAGCACCCGGCGCGGGTTCCCGCCCTCACCCATGAAGTTCTCGCTGATGACCTCCCACCAATCTACGGCGGCGACGGGCGCGCCGCCGGTGGCGGCCGCTTCGTAGAAAGGGGGGCGCAGCCCGAGCCCCTGACCGAGAGCGGCAAATCCCTCCATCCAGCTAATCATTGCACAGTGCGCCAGGGCGGGCCGGCCGGGGGGAGCGTGGCGCGATGGTCTCGGGCGCACACCGGTGCGCGGCATTTCTTCGCACGCCGATGCGCCCGCCTCGGCCGTAACTGCGCGGCCGGCGCCGGCTCTCGCCGGTCCCTGGCGTCGGCGCGAAAGATGCACAAGCAGATAGCCACAACAGAACGGCGCAGCTGCGGACGCAACCGAATGGCACCGGCGTCCGGATGCGCTAGAAAAGAGTGGAGACCATGAAGTCCCTGATTGTCGTCTCGTTGTTCGGCGCGTCGGTGCTTCTCGGCCTCCCTGCCGGCGCGCAGCAGATGCCGCCGCCCTACGCTCCGCCCGTCCCACCTCAGCTTCAACAACCGCAGGTCCAGCAGGTGCCCGACCCGCAGGGCGACGGGGTGCCGCTGCCGACGGCCGACGAGGTGACCGTGCTGCCCGGCACCGAGGCCCAGCAAGGGTACGACCCCAACGCACCGAATGCGCAGGGCTATCCGAATGCGCAGAACGCCGTCGACTACCCGCCCGCGGACCTCGGTCCGGACAACGAGATCGCGCAGAGCTACGACGATGGGTACGACGCGCAGGCGTACACGCAGTTTCAGACGGCGCTCGCGCCGTACGGCGGGTGGGACTACGACAGCTCGTACGGCTATGTCTGGTCGCCGAGCGCGTCGATCGTCGGCGCCGCCTTCTCGCCGTACGCGACGGGCGGCCACTGGGCGCTGACCGAGTACGGCTGGACCTGGGTCTCGGACTGGAACTGGGGTTGGGCGCCTTTTCACTACGGCCGCTGGATCACGCGCGCGGGTCGCTGGAGCTGGGTTCCGGGATCCATGTGGGGCCCGGCCTGGGTCTCCTGGCGCTCGGGGGGCGGCTACGTCGGATGGTCGCCGCTCCCGCCGCGCGGCGTGCGCCTGGCCGGCGGCTACGGCGCCGGATCGCCGTGGCGTTTCGCGCCGGCGGCCAGCCTCGGCGCCCCGCGCCAGACCTTCATCTCGGCGCGCTATCTGCCGGGGATGTTCGCGCGGACGACGGTCGTGTCGAACGACCGGCTGCTCACGCGCGGCAATTGGTCAGTGCATGTCAACGCGGGCCCGACCCGCGGCATCACCGCCAGGCCCGTCTCACTGTCGAGGGCCGCGCCGAGCGCCTTGCCGCGCGTCGCCGTCTACCCACACCCCGGCCTGTCCCTCAGCGCGCGTCCCTGGACGCGTACGCCAGAGACGCGTGGCGGCGTTCCGGCCCAGGGGTGGCGCGCGGGCACGCCGGCCGTGCAGCCGCACACCTTCGGTCGCGCGCCCGGGTACGATTCGAGCTCGGCGGCGCGTGCGGAGGCCCGTGCGCCGTCGGCCGGTTGGTCGCAGCGTCCGGCGCCGGCCTACGGGAGCCCCGGCGGGTACGGCCATCCATACAACAGCGGGTGGTCCGCGCCGGCGCCGCGCCCGTCCTATGGCGCACCGAGCGCCTACGGCGCCCAGAACGGGTATCGCGCGCCGGTGAACGCGTACCACGCTCCCGCCCCGATGCCCGCCTACCGCGCCCCGGCGCCGATGCCCGCCTACCGCGCCCCCGCCCCGGCGCCCGCGTACCACGCGCCGACGCCTTCATACGGCCAGGCTCCCCGTTCGTTTGCGCCTCCTTCGGCGCCTCCCTCCAGCGGTGGTTTCAGCCACGTCGGCTCACTGTCGGGCGGAGGCAGCCATTTCGGCCCATCGGGCGGCGGCCACTTCGGCGCTTCGGGGCGGCGGGCGCCGCCGCTGACGGCGGTTGACGCTGTTTCGCCGCCGCGCTATCAAAGATCGCTCGGGCGTTTAACTCAGCGGAAGAGTGCCACCTTCACACGGTGGAAGCCGTAGGTTCAATCCCTACAACGCCCACAGAAAAGCTAAGCAAAGTCGGCCAGTTGGGAGTCAGAGCCCAGCTGGCCGTTTTCGTTTTTGGGGTCGAAAACAGACCACTTCCATACCACCTGACGTCATCGCCTCCCGTTACGCCCGCCAGGGAGATGATCTTGGCGATCCCCGCCGTGGCCGTTGCTCACGGGGCTTCATAGGCGCCGATGTCGGCGGCGCCCGCATAAAGAGTCGTGCCCCAGAAGTCCAGGCCGCCGTTGTTGGTGATGCTGGCGCCCGCGTTGATGGCCGGCGATCCGGTCTGCAGCTTGTAGCCGCTAAGCGAGCTCAACGGCCGGCCCTGCGGCGCCGCCGTTGGTGCCGGTTCCGGGCGAGACCAGCTTGGGGTCGGCCTTGACGGCGTTGGTGTCGCCCGCCGGGAGCCTGAATGGTCGACCCGAAGTAGAGGTTGTTCTGGTAGCTGATCGTGGCGCTCGGTCGTGAGCACGCCGTTCCGCTCTGCCGCGAAGAAGATGTTGTTTTGCAGCGTATAGCGAAGGTCGATCGACGTTCCGTAGCCGTACGCGACGCCGGAATTGGTCTTGTTGTTGTAGACGGTGTTGTTGTAGATCGCGCTCGACGCTGCTGGATCGGAGTGCAGGTAGATCTGATAGCGGCTGTTGTTCTGCAGGATGTTGTAGCGGATCGACCGAGTCGCCGAAGTTGAACTGGCAGAGCAGGATCCCGTCGCCGTTGTCGTGGATGTAGTTGTACTGGATGATGGTCTTGGTGGTGGCGTTGTCGGTGTCCATGCCGTTCGAATCGGCGCCGCCCGCCTTCACCTTGGTGCCGAAGGTCTCGTTGTGCTGCACCGTCACGCGCGTCGGTGTAGTAGAGCTCGATGGCGCTGGTGCCGGCGCCGTTGGTGACGTTCTGCTCGATGAGCCCGTTCTGCACGTTGGTCATGTAGATCGCGTTGCAGCCGTAGCTGGTGTTGAGCTGGCTGAGGTAATTCCCGCGGACGACGACGTTCGTGTGCGGCGTCCAGGTCGACGAGGTCGCGGAGCTGCGCGTGCCCCAGTGCACGCTGCCGTCGAGCTGCTTGAAGATGATGCCGCCGAACGAGCAGTCCGGAGACGGTGTTGTTCTCGACCAGCACGTCGTTGAACTTGGTCTTGACCGCCGTGCCGGTGCCGGCCTGGACGTCGAACACGATGCCGCCGGTCTTCTTCGAGGCGTCCCACCCGGTCTGGAAGGTGATGCCGGGCGCGTTGTCGGCGGTGTCGCCGCCGATCCAGTTGACCTCGCCGGTCACGTCGTGGACGAAGCAGCTGCGGATGTAGATGTGGTTCAGCGTGCCCGCCGTTCTGGCCGTTGATCGGAGATGCCGCGGTAGTCGCCGACGCGAGCGACTTCTTGTTGGTGACCTCCAGGTCGTTAATCTCCCAGTACTGCTGATTGAGCAGATAGACCGTGTCGGCGTCGCCGACCCGGCGGCCAGCAGCGGCTTCGCTCCTGAACCGTACTCATCGATGACAATCGGCGCGGCGCTGGTCCCCGAGCCCTTGGGCGCGAGCTGGCCGGTCCAGCTGCCGCCGGCCTTGAGACAGAGGCTGTTGCCGGGCTGGAAGGTGACGCTGTTGGCCTTGGCCAGCGTCTTCCAGGCGGTGTCGGGCGAGCGTGCCGTCGTTGCGTCGTTGCCTGCTGCGGAGTCGAGGTAGTAGGCGCCACTGGCAGCGCCGTTGCAGGCATTGGTGGGAGCACCTCCCGTGCCTCCGCTTCCCGTGCCTCCGCCATTGCCAACGCTGCCGCCGGTGCCCGTGCTTCCAGCGCGACCGCCGCCACCCGTGCCTCCACCGCTGGCGCCTGCGCGGCCTCCGTTGCCTCCGCCATTGCCAGCGCTGCCGCCACTGCCTGTCGCGCCGCCGCGGCCAGCGACGCCTCCCTGCCCGGAGGCGCCACCACTGCTCATGCTGCCACCGGGACCGGAGGTGCCACCACTGCTCACGCCGCCACCGGGACCGGAGGTGCCACCACTGCTCACGCCGCCGCCGAGACCGGAGGCGCCCCCGCTGGCGGTCGCGCGACCCGCGGCGCCACCAGGCGACGCTCCCCCTTCGCCGTTCTGACCGCCCATTGCTGACGTGGCTCCCGTGCCGGGGCCGCCATCGCTGGCGGTCCCCGACGGCGTGCAGCCCGCACCCCCAGCTCCACCAAACGCCAACAGGGTGGCAGCAAAGATTGCGCGAAGTTTCATCCTGGTCTCCCGGCGTCGGTGGCTGAGCCATCCGGACCGATGGTGTCCAGACGAGACTCGACCACTACAAAAGGGGCGAGCCGCGGGAAACTGATGGTGGAGTAGGCTCTGGTGATCTCACGGCGCCTTCGGGACGGCCTTGGCGAGCGTGCCGGGAGCGAGGTTCTGGCGATAGAGATCGGCCAAGATCATCTGCGCGATGGTGCGGGCGCCGGTTTCTTGAAGATGGGTGTTGTCGGTGTTCCCGTCCGGATAGTTGGGAAATTGTCCAGCGGCCAGGTCCATGAATAGCAGGGTCGTGGCGGCCTGCCCGATCCGCTGGAAATAGGTCATCGTCAACGCGGTCGCGTCGACCAGCGAGATCGTGCGCGCCGCGGCCAACTGCCGCATGGCCACCGGGTAGTTTCCATGCGTGTCTTGGAGGACGCCCTTGCTCCAGTCGTTGCGACTGATCGACGTGAGCAGGATCGGCGTCGCGCCCTTGGCCTGAGAGTCGTCGATGTAGTGGGACAGGTACTGCTCGTAGGTGGTGAACGGGTCCGTGTAGAGCGTCGGGTCGTCGGACTTCTCGTCGTTGTGTCCGAACTGGATCAAGACGTAGTCCCCCGCCCGCAAGGCGTTCTTGATCGGTGTCCAGTCACCTTCGTCGTAAAAGCTCTTCGAGCTGCGGCCGGACAGCGCCTTGTCTTGAACCGTGACGCAGGCCGGAGCGAAATAGTCCTGCAGTGGCTGAGCCCAGCCCATTCGGGGATACAGATCGCTGGCGTACACCGACGCCGTCGAATCGCCGATGACGTACACGGTAGGTGTCTTCGCGGTGGCTGAGCCGCTGAGGTTGCAGGTCATTGCTCCGCCAGTGCCGCCGGACCCGGTCGCCCCACTCGCGCCACCGCGACCGGCCGCTCCTCCCACGCCGCTTGCACCACCGCGACCCGCTGCTCCACCGGTGCCGCTCGCACCGCCCCGCCCGGCGGTCCCGCCCGCGCCTGTCGTCCCGCCCGTGCTGGATTGGCCACCGGTGCCCGCCGCGCCGGCTCGACCTGCCATACCACCCGCGCCGGCCGCTCCTCCGGTTCCCGTGGCGCCGCCCGCGCTGGTCGCGCCGCCCGCGCCCGCTCCGCCACCGGCACCCGTCGTGCCGCCCGTACTGATCGCGCCGCCGGTACCTGCCGTACCGCCAGCGCCAGTCGCTCCACTTCCACCCCTGCCGGCAGAACCTGACGAGCCGCCACTTCCGGGCGTAGCCGTGTCACTCGCGCCGCCATCGTCGGTCGCCCCGCTGCTCTCTCCGTCTCCGGATGTGCACCCGATCGTACAGAGGGTTACGAACAGCAGCGGTCCGAGGACTGTAATCGTAGATCTAGACAATGGGGCCTCCCGGTTGGGTGATTCGCCGAAGGGCCCGGATTGATCAGTAAAAAAGCATGAGCCTCCTCTTTCGCGCCTGTCGACCGCGTTGCGGATGCGCAGAAAGGCCATCGCGGACCTGACAACGACATTCCAGCGTTGATGTGATCGATCACCCCAGGATGCGACATGATCCGGAATGCGGAGCCCGTGGCCCGCCTCACCCTCACGGTCGACCGGTGAGAGTCGTTCAGCCGCGTCGCCGGCTGGGATTTGCGAGCCTCGCCGATCTCCGCCATTCTTTGCATCGACGGTTCGAGTCCCGCCTATGCCTGCCATCGTCGATCAGCTTCCTCGGTCCAAGGGCTCGGAGGCCGACCTCGCAAACCCGCTATCGCAGCCGGCGCTTCCAAAGGGCGATACCTTCGACGGCGTGAACTTCGGCGAACTGGAATATCATTTCTTCAAGGGAGAGGCCTCCACCGGCGAGTACGAATACACGGACGTCATTCAGGGTGAGATAGGCGACTGCTTTTTTTTGTCCTCCTCGGTGGCGATCAACGCCGTCGACTCGAAATTCCTCGGCGGCCACGTCGAGAACAAGCCTGACGGCACGCATGTCATCACGCTTTTCAACTGGTTAGGCAAACACGAGCCCATGAAGGTCGCCGTCGACAACCAATTCCCTGTCCATGAAGGCAAGATGGTCTTTGGACGCGGCAGGGGAAACCCCGGCAAGGATGGACGGGACGACTTCGATCTTCGACCCGCCCTTCAGGAGAAGGCTTACGCCAAATTGAAGGGTAGCTACCGTATCATCAACGAGGGCGGCATCGGCGGAGAGGGTCTCGTGGCGCAAACTGGCGTGGATGCTACGACGTACCAAATGAAGAGGCTGTCTGACGACGACCTCTGGCGGCAGATCAGTAAGTTCAAAGAACAGGGGAGTCCAGTCATCACGAGCAGCCCCGAACCGGAGGAGCTCAAACAGCGGATCCATGAACAGACCGGACAAGATCTTCGAGATCTTGAAGATCTTGATGGCCTCATTGACGGACATTTTTACGGGCTGGTCGGAGTGTTCACGAAACCTGACGGCACGCGCATGGTGCAACTTGGCACCGCTCTGCGACCGAAAGACGCCACGTACACGAGCACCAAGCGCACCATCGACCTTCCCCTCTCCGCCTGGCGCAAGTACTTTGACAACGTGACGATCAGCGATCCACTCCCGCCGCGTGGCGGAATTAAGCCATAGGCCGAGGGTAGAGCACGTCGTAGACGTCCCGGTGCGCTAGGGATCGATCAGAACGTGATCGTCAGCGCCACGTCCGGCTGCGGGGATTGCAGGCGCTCATAGACCAGCCTGCCGGTCCAGGTTCCGTGCGCGGATTGATAGAAAGTCTGCCCGTCAACGTCGATGGCGGGTCCCAGGGACGTGAGCTCCAGGGTGGCATCGCCGGTCGGTTGTCCAAAGTTGATGGACGCCGCCCAGTTGGGCAGCATGCCGAGGCTCTCGTCATCGAGGTAAGCGCTGGCCTGCACACCTTGCGTTTGATCGAACGTGCCCACTGCAAGCACTCCGTTCAGCACGAGATCGATGCCCCAGTAGTAGGGCGTCGCCGTGATGGCGTCGCCTTTGACGCTCACCGATGAGACGCCGGCCAGGGGCGCGTACATGATGGTGAAGGCGCACGAGGGGGCCATTCCGCTGACGGGCCCGGAGAATGTCGCCGCGCAGCTGGCGCCCCCCGCGTCGCTCGATTCGGCGGTTACTGCGCTGCCGCAGTAGCCGGCCACGATCTGCGCGCAAGCCAGGCATTGATTGGCGTTGCCGGGCGGGCATGTGCAAAGCTCTTCGCCGGTGTTGTAGTCGACGTTGCCGTTCGGCTGCGAGCAGGTCTGATACGTTCCGGCGGCCGCGTTGGCGCACGTCCGCATCTGACACATCACTGCGGACGACGTCGTCAAGGACGACTCGCTGCAACTCTGGGCCAACAGCGCCAGCCCGACCGCCAGCGGCGCCGTACCGCGCCAATTCCCCCCGCCCCCTGGATCCCTCAACATGCCGCGATTATAGCCGCCGCTTCGGTCGAGATGAACGCGAATTAGGTTCAATCTCTACAACGCCCACAAGGCAAGGCCGCGAATCTTTAGGTTCGCGGCTTTTGCTTTTTCGGCGGCGGTTGAATTCCACGCCGCGAACCACGGCAGTCTTCAGCCCCGGCGAGGCTGGCCAGATTTCAGGGCTCGATCGCCGGGTGCGGAGGCTGTGGGGGAGGGCCGGGCTGCGCCTCGGCGCCACGGCCCCCTAGGACCTGCGGCCGTCTGGGGCTCAAGAACCTCGATTCCACGGTCACGAAGTAGACCCAGCCGATGGAATAGGCGGCGGCGAGCGCGAGCGCGACCTTGCCCCAGGCGGGCCAACCCGACGCCGTCAGCCACGCCACCAGGGTCAAGGCGATCGGGTGGGTGAGGTAAAGCGAGTAGCTGCGGATGCCGACCCACTCCAACCCGCGGTCGAGGCCCCATCGCGACGGAGGTCTCATCCGGGCCATCACGTACACCACCGCGCCGTACGAGAAAGGGCAGCACACGTACATGATCAAAATGCCATGGGGCAGCTTGGCCGCGGCGCACGCAACGACCGCGGAGGCGAGGGTCAGCCCGATCGCCAACAACCGGGAGGTTTCCCCTTGCCTCGCGCGTACGAGGTGTTCGGCGATCACGGCGCCCAGCACCCACTCCCACCATCGTCCCGGGAAGTTTCCGGTCATCACGCCCGCCAGCGAAGGTGGCAACACCTTGTCGAGCAACCGCAGGGCCACCATCACCGCGAAGAGCCCCACGCAGATCGTCTCCATCCGATGGCGCCGGCGCATCCTGAGCAGCAGCGGGTAGAGGAGGTAGAAGTGCGCCTCGAGCGCGATCGTCCAGAGGACGTTGCAGATGCTGGTCCGGGCCCCCGGAACGAAAGTGTGCAGCATGAACAGGTGCGCGAAGAACTGCCCGGGCGTCGGGACGGAGACGTAATGGTCGGCGTTCTGGTACCAGGACGGCATCGTGACCACCGCCGCCGTCGCCCAGCCGAGGAAGATGATGAGCAGGTGCGGCGGATAGATGCGGCGAAACCGTCGGCGAAAGTAGCTCGCGTTGTCGATCGCCGGCTCGAGCCCCCGCGCGAGCCGACGCGCCGTCGGCAGGTGGATACAGGTCCCGCTCAGGACGAAGAAGATGCCCACGCCCCAAGGGCCTATCTGGCCGATGGAGCTCCAGAGCTTGCCGATCCATCCCGGATCCCCGGCGTAGGCCCACGGCCACAGGACGACGTGGAAGACCACCACCGCCGACGCGGCGAGAGCTCGCAGCACGTCGATCCCAGGCAGCCGGTGGGGGAGCTCTGCCCGCCTCGGCGTGAGGGCCGGCGCCTGACCGTCGTCGCTCAAGCGCGCGATCCGCCGGGCGTCATGGGGGCCAAGTATAGGAGAGCACTCGGATAACTCCACGCCAGCCATCAGCGCGGGTGCGCTCTTCACCCGCGCGCTGCTCTCCGACGCGTCGATCAGGTGCTGGGCATGAACGAATCGAGGCAGCTGGGGACGATGACATCTCGAACAGCGGCGTTCGTGTGCCGGGAGCGTCGTCGAGCAACCGCCCTGAGCATCCGCTTCGGTCACGGCCACGAGACCTGCACCGTGAGCGCTGCGAGATGGGCGACGCTCCGGTAGGTGCCTGCTGGGCCCTCTCGGCCACCGATGGCCTCCGCCGGCAAGAAGTAGACGAACAGATAGCCGAGGTCTGCACCCCAGCGACCTTTCGCCAGGCCGACCCCAGCCGCTGCGTCCAGCCGATTGGCGTCAGGCAGCGCCGGGCCGAGCCCCTCGGCCGGGATGGCGGTCTCGTCGTAGATGAGTCCTCCCCGGACGTGAAGGCCGTCGCCGAGGCGCAGGTCGGCGCCGCCGCGAACGACGAGGCTGTCGTGCCCGTCGGGTTCGAGCGTGTGCGTGGGCGCGGAGGCGAACGTGATGTCGACGCGGCTGTAGGAGCTCCAGCGGACGTCGTCGACGTCGAGCTCGAGCGTCAAGTCTGCGCGCGGGCGCAGCATGAGGCCGAAGGTGACGATGTCCGGGAGGGTGATGGTGGCTGACCCCCGCTGATCGGAAAGCGCTTGGCTGAAGTCGGGGTTGGTCGGACTGAAATCGGCGTGCCCGTCGAAGGCGAGGCGGACGCGGCTTCGGTAGGTGAGCGCCAGATGGAGACGCTCCGGTAAGGGACGATAGAGCACCGCGACGTTGAACCCGTATCCCCAGGTGCCACCGCCGAGGCGCACGTCGCCGCCGGCCAACTGGGGCAATCCGTTCGTGAAGTCGACCGCGGCGCGGACCGCGTCGAACCCTGCGGCGATCGACAGGCGCCGGTGCAACCGGAGCGCGAGGGCAGGATTGAAGGCCAGCGTCTCCAGCGACGCGGCGATCGCGCTCTCACGGCCGATCCAGTCGTCGGGCCAGCGCACGCCGATCCCGAACGCCGTGTAGATCCCCATCCCGATCGCCCACCGGTCACTGAGCGCCGCATTGGCGAACACAGTGGGCAGGAAGAAGGTTCCGCGGTCGCTGTCGATCGCCGGTCCGCCGGTCGCCGGCGTGAAGCTCGACCGCGCCGTGACCAGCACGCCCCCGGCCGAGGCGCTGGCCCCGCCCAGGAAGGGGAGGGCGGCAGGATTGAACCAGACGGCGGCCGGCTCCGAGACGGAGGCGCTGACCGCGGAGGCGCGCCCGAGCGCATTGCCCGAGAGATCGTAGATGAGGAAGCCGTTCGCCCGGCAGAGGCGCGCCGGGAACGACAGGAGAGCGGCGAGGAGGACCGTGGCCGTGGTGACTTTCACGGCGGGGGCTCGAACGTGAAGGCGTAGCAGTAGACCAGGTTCTGACGGTTGATCCCTGTCAGCATCGGGAGCGACGGGTCCTCGAAGAGATTGAGCAGCTTCAATCGCCCGGCTTCCAACTTCGCGGCGTCCGTTTGGGAGACGCCGCTGACGGTGCTGTCGCCGTTCGCGTCGACGAGCGCGCCCTGCGAGGTGAGCAGCTTCGAGATGGGTGAGGCGACCAGCGGGTTGCCGGCGGCGTCGTGAATGCCGTTCGTGAAGAAGAGAGCGATGTCGTGGCCGGCGACGAAGGGGGCGCTGCCCGTGATGACGATGTTGCCGTCGATGAATTTGGCGTCGACGGTGAGCAGCCCGTTGACCAAGTCTGGCTTCGCCGCCGAGACGAGGGTCCCGTCCATCACCACCACCGAGCCCCCCTGCTGCAGCCTGACGAAGGGAAGCACCGTGGTCGGATCGACCGTCCCATGAACGGCGACCCGGATCTCGTTTGACGCCGTCACCTGAGGGACCAGATCCTCGGGAAGGTTCACCTCGGCAACGGAAGAGGTGTGAATCGGGAATCCCCACAGCACCGCGACCTCGGTCTTCGGAATGCCCGCTGCATGCACCAGATCCCAGGCGCCCGCGGCCAGGTAGGAGAGCCGCGCGGTCTCGAGCTTCATCAGCGTGGCGACGGCGTCCGCGTGGGAGAGACCCTGGCTGGCCAGCAGATCGTAGGCGGGACAGCCGTCGTCGAGCTCGGTCGGATCCGCGACGCCGCAGGTCAGCGGTGTCTCCTGCTTGAGGAGAAACTGCGTCGGCGAGCCGACGACCTCGCCGCCGGTGGTCGTGCGAACGCCCCCGGCGTAGCCGCGGACCGCCAGCCAGTACGTCTCGCCCAGGTCCCAGCTCGGCGTCGGCGCGATCGAGAGGAATCCACTCTGTTCGTCGAACGCTACCGTGACGTCCGGCGCCGCGGCGCCGTCGCCGGTCACCAGCACCACGTTCTTGCCGAGCGTCAGCGTGGCCGGATCGAGCGCCGCGCTGGCGGGCGCCTCCGCCGGCGTCACGGTCGGATAGCCGTCGAGCGTCTCCAGGTACTGGTCAAATTCGCACTGAGCCTCGGAAAGATCGCCCGGTGTCTGACAGTTTCCCGGGACCGCGATTCCGGCGGCTCCGAAATCGATACGCCCAGTCGCCGGGTTGACGATGAGCCCGGTCGGCGATGGCACGCGCGGAGGCGCCGGGTCCCACTGCATCGCGCCGGTCGCCGGGTCGACAGGGATCGACGGCGTGCAGCCGCCGATCCCCCACAACGCCGCCAGCATCCAGCCTCCCCGCGCGACGGTCGCGACGCGGGGCGCCCCGTACCGTCTCACTGCGCGACGATCCGACCTTGGGTCGTGCCGTAGGCGGACGGGACGTCTGGAATCGAGTCGCCGTTGGTATCAGGGAACCCGCCGACGTACTGGAGCAGCGCTTGCCAACCCTTCAGCTCCTGCACGCCGGCGGTGGTCGGAGCGGCGTCCACGAAGCGCGTCGTGGCATCGACTGGCGTCACGCAGTCGGCGTCCTTCGCCGTGACCGACAGGAGACCGCCGGTCTGGTCGCTCACGAATCCGAGGAAACCAGCCACGTAGTTGGTCGTCACGACCTTGTAGCAGGTGCTGGTGTTCGTCAGATCGAGCGGCTGCGCGCCGCTGGCGGTCGTCAGCGCGACACCGGTGACGCGCGCGAAAGGCGCCTTCGTCATGTCGTAGGTGACCGACAGACCCGAGACCTGCAGGAAGAGCTCGGGCGGAACGACGTCCTGGGCGGCGTCGAACTCGAAACCGGAGGCGAGGTCCTTGGCGTTGAGATAGAAAGTCACCAGCGGATACCCCGGATTCCCGTCGGGCCCGACGCCGTCGGGGAGCACGCGAAACAGATCGGCGAACCAGATCTGCCCGGTTCCTCCGCCCCTGGCGATGTTCGAGCGGATCTGCCCGTCCCCCTCGACCGCGATCACCGGCGGATCGTCGGGTTGCAGCGCCGCGCTCACCGTGCGGTAGGCGTCCGTCACGAGGTCCCCGACGGGTGATTCGACCGAGGCCGGGAAGGGCAGGTCGAAGCTGGTCTCGCCCACCACCTTCCTGTACGTGAGCCCCGAGCCCGCCAGACCCTGATCGACGCCCGCGATGTAGCTCTCCACGGTGCTCTGCGTGAGCTCGTCCCCCGCAATCTTGTCGTCGATCGGGAGGAGCTCGTAATCGCTCACCGCGACGGTGGCCGGAGCGCCGGGGCTGGCGCCCTTCGTGACCGTCAGCTGGAGATCTCCGAGGTATTTCGTGTAACAGCCGGCGGTGACGATGAGCGTCTTTCCCACCACGAACGGCGTTTCCAGCGTGTCGTGGCTGTGGCCGCTGATGATGACGTCGATGCCCGGAACGTCATTCGCCAGAGCGTCGTTCGCCAGGTCGGCGTCCTCGCCCTTCCCGTCGCTGGAGATGCCCGCGTGGGAGAGCGCGATGACCAGATCGACCTGGTCGACCTGGCGCAGCTCGTTGACCATCTGGCGGGACGCCATTTTGATGTCGCTGAACGACAGCGGCGCCTTGAGCGCCGCGACCAGCGACGCGTTCTTGCCCAGGATCCCGAAGATGCCGACCTTGAGCCCTCCCACCGTCTTGACGAGCTTGGTCGTGATCACGCCCGCGGTGGCCAGGGCCTGCAGGTCGTCGTCGCCGGGATCCGTTGAATCGAAGACCATGTTGCTGGCGACGATCGGAACGGTCTTTCCGTTGGCGGCCGCGGTCTTCAGGATGGCGGCCAGGCCGCCGGGCCCCCAGTCGAGCTCGTGGTTCCCAATCGTCGTGGCGTCGTAGCCGAGCGCGTTCATCATCGCCAGCTCCGCCGCGGCCGCGGTGCTGATCGTCTCGAACAGCGTCCCCATCATGAAGTCGCCGGCGTCGAGCAAGAGGACCGGCGTCTCGGCTGCCTTCGCCGTCGCCCGGGCGCTCGCGACGGCCGAAGCGAGCCGCGCCATCCCTCCGGCGGTCGCGTCGTCGCTCACGGTGGCCGGCGTGTAGTCGGCCTCGGGCGAGGCGCCCATCAGATAAGAATGGATGTCGTTGGTGTGAAGGATGACCAACTTCTGCGTCGCCGAGTTGCCCCCGCCACAACCGACCGACGCCAGTCCGGTCGCGAGCAAAACCATCATTCCGCGCAATTCGTGTCGCATGGTTGATTCTCCCGGGTCGTTTGTTTGAACGCTCGGGCACAAAGCAACAGGCATGCCTACGGGAGAAACGCCGCAAAGCGGGAAGATCGGGCCCGGCCGACGTTTCACCGGCCGTCGCGCCTTCACCCGGTGAGCCGGATGCTGCACGTCGATGCGCATCCATTTGCTCACTCGCAACGTGCGCAGGGGCCACCGCGGGCTGACCGGGAGCGCGGCCAGCGTCGTCAGCGCGACGGAGAGGTCAGAGGAGCCCGTACTCGGCCAGCCGGTTGTAGAGCGTGCGCCGGCTGATCTTGAGGCGGGCGGCTGCCTTCGTCTTGTTGCCGTCCTCCTCGATCAGCACCTTCCGGATCAGCTCCATCTCGAACCCGTCCACGCTGCCCCTGAGCGTGTCCGGCCTGCTCGCACGCGCCGAAGGCGTGGGTGCGAGCTGCCGCTCGACGTCCGCCACGGTGAGGCGGTCGCTGTCGGACAGGATCACCATCCGTTCGATGCAGTGCTGCAGCTCGCGGACATTTCCCGGCCAGGGCTGATTCCTCAGGAGGGCGATCGCCTGCGTCGAGATCTCCATCTCGCCCCGCCCGTTGTTCCGGGCCGACTCCGTGCAGAAACGGTGCGACAACGCTTCGACGTCCTCGGGACGCTCGCGCAGCGGTGGGATCCGAGATCTCGAGGACCTTGAGCCGGAAGAAGAGGTCCTCCCGAAACTTCCCGCGCTCGATCAACTCTTCGAGGGGCTGGTGCGTCGCCGCAATGAATCGGGCGGGCGTCTTCAAGGTCTGGCTGCTCCCCAGACGTTCAAACTCTCGCTCCTGCAGGAGGCGCAGGAGCTTGACCTGCACGGGCAGCGAGACGTCGCCGATCTCGTCCAGGAACAGGGTTCCGCGTCCGGCGATCTCCACCCGCCCGAACCGGCGCGAGGCGGCGCCGTTGAAGGCGCCGCGCTCGTAGCCAAAGAGCTCGCTCTCGATCAACGTCTCCGGGAAGGCGGCGCAGTGGACGCGGACGAAGGGCTCCGCCTGTCGAGGCCCTCCGCGGTGGATGGCCTGCGCCGCCACGTCCTTCCCGGTCCCGTTCTCGCCGCGCAGGATGACGGTGAAATTGCCGGCGGCCGCCCGACGAATCAGATCCTCGACGGCGCGCATCTTGGGCGACGCGCTCTCCGTCGGGGCGTCCTTGACGCCGTTGGTGGGGTGGTGGGTTGCGTACCGCGAAACGCCGAGCTGCTTGCGGACCGTGAACAGGACCTCTTCCCGGTCGAACGGTTTGCGCAGGAAGTCCGCCGCGCCCTTGATCGAGGCCTCGACGGCCACGTCGAGCGTGGCGTGCGCGGTCAAGAGAACCACCGGGATCTCCGGCCAGCGTTCGACGATCTCCTCCAGGAGATCGAGGCCGCTCGCGCCGGGCATGCGGAGATCCGTGATGACGACGTCCATGGGCCGCTCGCGCAGGACCGCCAGCGCGCTGTCCACGTCCGGGACCCAGCGGCAAGAGATCCCGGCCTGCACCAGCAGCGCCTCGATGACCTTCCCGACGTCGGGGTCGTCGTCGACGATGAGGACGTTTCCGTTGCGCTCGCTCATGAGCGCACCGATTCCAGCGGGATGAAGATTCGCACGGTCGTTCCCGCGCCCTCCTTGCTGATGAGCGAGATCTCGCCGCCGTGCGCCTCCGCGACACGCCGAACGAAGGGAAGCCCCAGACCCGTGCCGGTCTCCTTGGTGGTGAAGAAGTCGTCGAGCGCGCGCTCGCGCACCCGGGCGCTCATTCCGACGCCGCTGTCCTCGACGGAGACCATGATCCCCCGCGTCTGGCGCGCGCTGCTCAAAGAAGTGCGCACCGTGACGCTCGCGTCGCGGGGGTGCGCCTCAAACGCATTTTGCAGGAGGTTCTCGATCGCTCCGGTGACCAGATCGCGATCGGCGTGACACTGGGGGAGATCCCGAGCCAGTTGCGACTTGACGATGATGTGCGACCCGCTGTTCACGCCACGCAACGCCACCAGGTTCTGAACCAGGTCGTTGACTTGAATCGGCGCCAACGTCGGCTGCATGTCGCGCAGGCGTTGGTACCTGTCGATTGAGCCTTCAAGCCGATCGATCTGCGACACGAGGAGCTCGAGAAACTCCGTGCGGTCGTCGATCGATCGGCCCTGGGCGCGTTCCTCACGCAAGAACTGGCAGGCCCCCTTGAGCGCCGCCAGCGGGTTCTTGAGATCGTGGGCCATCTGGGCGGCCATCTTCCCCAGCGTGACCAACCGAACCGTGTGGTCTCGCCGCGCGATGATCGCGCCGACGACCAACCGGGTCGCCGCCAGCAGTGTAAACGTGACGGTCAACGTCCCCAGCACCAGCAGAGCCGTGTTGGTTCCCGCGATGTGGAACACCGTGAGATAGGCGATCCCACCCACGCTGGCCAGCACCGTGGCCGAAAGGACGGTCGAGAAGGTGAGCGCGCGATCGAAGAGCCGGAAGCGGAGCGCGGCGATCATCAGAATCGCCGTCCAGGAGAGAATGCCGACGGCGCCCAGGCGGGGGACCGGGAAGCCGAGATCGGCCCAGACTTCGGTCGATGCCAGCGGCGAGACGACGAACACGGCGACGAGGAGGAGCCGAGTTCGGCTGCGTTCCTCGACGGTCCCGACCCGGCGGAGATGAATGAAGAGCAGGACCAGGATGAACATCGAAATGGGTCCCAGGCCCTCCAACCAGGCCCAGCTCCAGACCGCGGAGAGCGCGAAGCGGCGGCCCATCGTCGTGAACCACCCGAGCGCCGCGATCGCCGACAGCGCCCCGTAATAGGCGTAGACGGCGCGCGTCGGCCAGCGAAACTGTCGCGCGCGGCCCGTGAACCGCAAAAGAAAATCGAAGGCCAACGCGAGCGCAATCGGCGAGGCCACCATGTCGAGGAGGTGCCAGTCGACGATCCCCGTGCGGTGGTAGGCGAGCTGCGCGAAGTTCCAGAGGAAGAAGTCCACGCTCACGAACATCAACGGCATCGCCAGAGGGCCTGCCAGGGCCCGCAACGCAACCAGCGCTGCGACAGCCAGCTCACCCACGCAAGCAATCAAGTTGATCCAGTCCTGTGTGCTCACGGTGTCCCCAGAATACACATGTCGAGGCCGGCCGTATTGCAACCAGCACGCCAACGCAGAAAACAGCGCACGCGCCGCGGCATCTTCGGGCGATTGTGCAGGTCCCTGCACAATCAACTGGGCGGATGCACACCTCGGGAGCTCGGCGGCGATTCGTCACCAGGCGTTCCGACTCGCGAACGGAGGTGATTCGAGCGGAGCTCGTGGATCCGCCAGGCGCGTGGCTTGCCGGTCGGCCCGACCTCGCCGGTGACCTGGGTGAACCCGTCCTCGAACAGCGCCCAGCCGCGGATGACTCCGTGCGGATCGACTTCGTTGACCAGCTCCGATACGCGTCGCCAGAGTGGATCCCCATCCTTCAGGGGGCGCGAAGCGCCCGAGGACCTCGGAGGGGCCGACAGTCTCGCCACATAAAGACAGAGCTCTCCTCGATCGTTGACGGGGGTCAGCACCACCTCCGCATCACCCAGCGCGACTTTCAATTTCGAAGCCATGGGTGCCGTGTCGACCGGCGCGCCATCTGTCGCGATGACCACCGGCTGGACCCGACCGGCGAGGACGATGTCGCCGGTCTCCCGGATCTCGGCGCGATCGCCGCTGTGCAACCAGCCGTCCACCAGAGTGCGCGCGGTCGCCGACTCGTCGCCCACGTAGCGGGTGAAGGCCGACCGGCTGCGGACGAGGAGCTCCTGTCGCTCGGAGACCCGAACCTCCACGCCGCGCACCGGACGGCCCACCGATCCGAACCGGGCGCCGATCTGCGCGCCGAGCCTGGGGCCGGGGCGCGCCGTCATTGACGTGGCGCCGGTGAGCTCGGTCTGTCCGTAGACGTTGCGAACAGGGAGTCCGACGGCCTCGAACCAGGCGCCGAGGCTCATCGAAAGGGGGGCCGTACCAGCGAGGGCGTCGAGGACCCGGTCGAGGCCGAGCTGCCGGCGAAGCTGCCAACCAAATAAACGTGCGCCGGCGCCGCGGGCCGACTCGCCTCCCACGCTCCGCGCGGCGAGTGCCTCCGCGGTCCGCCGGACCGACGCCAGCAACCGCCGGCCAACCGCGCTGGCGCTCGCGGCGCGCATGCTCTCGATCTCGGATCGACTCCAGCAGCAACGGCGGGGCCAGAAACACGGTCGGACGGCAGGCGCGCAGATCGTCGACGACGCTGGCCAGCCCGCCACCGAAGTACGTGTGGCCGACGAGGGCAATGGAGAGGTAGAGGGTCAACAGACGCTCCGAAACGTGCGCCGTCGGCAAGAACGACAGAAAGCGCGGAAACTCGTGAGAAGCCTCGCCAGCGACCGCTTGCACCGCCGCCACCAGCGCCCGCTCGCTGATCTCGATGACGCGCGCCGGTCCGGTGGTGCCGGTGCTCTGCAGGAACAAGAGAGCCGCTTCCGGAGCACGCGCCGGTAGGGCCACGATCGCCGCCCGCGCGGCGCTGACATCGAACGGCTCGGCCGCGGCCGGCAGAACCGCGCTCCGGGAATCGATGCCGGGGAGACGGACAAGGTCCTCCAGCGAGATGGAGCGCGGATGGAGCACCGCGCCCCGGGCTCGCTGGGAGCGGCCGACGACCAGGACGTCCGCGCCCGTGGTGGCCAACGCGCCGCGGAGCTCATCATCGGTCGAGCTGACGTAGAGCGGCTGGACCGCGCCACCGGTCAGCCCGACCGCCAGCTCGAGCAGGAAATAGCGTGGATCGGTGTCGGCCAAGATCGCGACGGTGCCCGCGACGGTGCCCGCGACGGTGCCCGCGCCGGGCGCTCTCTCCGCAAGCGCGCGCGCCACGTCGACCACGAGATGCGCCACCTCGTGCCAGCTCAGTGTCCGCCAGATTCTCCGACCCCGTGCGCTCGCTGAAGGCGCGCCCTCCGCAGACGCGTAGGTCAACGCCGGTCGCTCGGGATGGCGCTCGAGCGTCTGAAGGAAGAGGTTCCGGAGGTTCTCGCCAGCGCTACCCGCGGACCGCGTTTTGCCCCACCGACGGTACAACAGCAGATAGATCGCCGGGCCCAGCACCACGTCTGAGAGGAGCGCAAAGGCCATGGTGAACATGGCGATCTCGCCCATCGCCCGCAGCGCCAGGAGCGAGCTCGCCAGCATCGATCCGAAGCCGGCGATGAGGACGTAGGACGAGAAGCTGCAGGGTCGGCCGGTCCGCAGCAGGGTCGCGGAGATCGCGCTCCCCACCTCGCATCCCTGGCGCACACGATCGCGAATCCGCACCGACAGGTGGACGGTGTCGTCGGCGGCCAGGCCGAGCGCGATGGCCAGGATCATCGCCGTGCCGATCCGGACGGTGATGTGCGCGAGCCCCATGAACCCGAGGGTGGCCGCGATCGGCAGCACCGTCGGCGGAATCGCCGCCAGGAACAACTTCCAGTCGCGGATCCCGAACCACATGATCGGCAGGATCACGAGCAGAGCCGTCACCGCCGACAGCATGATGTCCCGGGAGAGGCGGTTCATCCCCTGCTGCGCCAGCCACCACTGCCCCACCGGCTCGACGGTCGCGTGCGGCATGGTCTCGCGGGCCGCAGCGCGGATTTGCTCGACGAACGGCAGCGCGCGCGCCGTTCCGAGGTCGGCGACGCGCACGACGATCGCTCCGCGCGCGCCGTCCTCCGAGAGAACCGACCTGCCGAGCGCGGCGACGCTCGGTCCTGCCAGGCCCCGACGGGCCCCGATCGCGTAGTCCATCTCGCCACTGCCGCGCCGACACGCCTTGCCGCGCTGACCTGGCGGGAGCAGCGGTTGTGGCATCAGATCAAGGGGAGAGGCGACGTAGCGGATCTCCGGCATGTCACAGAGCCGGTCGACGAACCGAACCAGCTCATCGGTGAGGTCGCGCATGCTCGAACC
This sequence comes from uncultured Pseudomonadota bacterium, assembly GCA_963819375.1. GTDB lineage: Bacteria > Myxococcota_A > Polyangia > Fen-1088 > Fen-1088 > JADGRB01. The sequence continues at coordinate 786,263 of CAWFVU010000009.1, forward strand.
GACCGCGATCGGTCTCACCGACAGCTCGGGGCCGAGAAATCCCGCCATCTGACTCTCGTAGGCCCGCTCTGCCCGCCGCGCGGGGTGGTTGGCGGGGAGCTCTTCGTTCACCTTCTGGTCGACGGAGAGCCGGAGGACGCCCGCCACGCCGAGCGCGATCGTGACCGCCAGGAAAGCCAAGGTCACGCCGGCCGGGTGACGCCGCAACAACCGATCGGCCGACCGGATGGCGGACAAGGTCCCCGAGCGGCGCGCCTCGACGAACGCCTCGGCGGGGGCTCCGCGGTAGAAGAGGTCGATGAGCGCCGGGCCCACCGCCCAGTTGACGACGTAGACGATGCAGACGCCGAGCGCGGTCGAGAGCCCGAAGGACCAGAGCGCGCGCATGTCGGCGGTCAGCAGGGCGCCGAAACCGGCCGCCGTCGCCAGGCCGGTCATGAAGCTCGGCCAGGCCAGGATCGAGAAGGCCTCGCGATTGGCCGTCACGTGATCGCGCCCGGCTTCGCGTCGCCGCCGATACTCCTCCTGCTGATGAAGCGCCTGTCCGATCCCGACGATCAGCACGAGCGTCAGGACCTGGCTGTTCACGATCGAGAACGGCTGACCGCTCGCGGCCATCGTGCCGAGGACAATCGGAACCGACAGGCTGACGCCCGCCAGGCAGGTCACGACGTCAGACCACCTCCTGAAGTAGACGAAGAGCACCGCGACCATCACCAACAGGAGAATCGCGATGCCCCGCAAAACACTGCGGAAGACCTCGACGGCGTAGACCTGCTCGACCGCCGGATAGCCGGTGATCTGCGCGGGAAGACCGGTCTCGTGCGACCAGTCCCGCACGGTGCGTTCAAACGCCGCCACCGCGGCGCGGCGTCTGGCGAAGCCCTCATTGGGAATATCGAGCGACGCCGTGACCGCGAACGTCCTGCCGTCATCGCCGACCGGATCGGCGACCAGATCGCCGACGACGACCCGACGCGCCGACGGAGATCGCAGGAGATCCTCGATCAACGGCCGGGCCGACGACGATTCGAAGGTGGCATCCGCCGGCAATGCCCCGGCGATCCCGTCGGCCCGGAGGATTCCGTCCCGGTCGAAGAACGGGAAGCTGGTGGGATCGCGAACCTCCATGACGAACGGCATCGCGCGCAGCCGGCCGGCCAGCTGGGCGAGCGCCGTCATGACCGCCGGCGGTCGCGCTCCGCGCGCATCGACGATCGCGACCAGGTCGCGGAAACCGATCTGACCGAAGAGCTTCTCGTGCGCCGCCGTTCTCTGCACCTCGGCGCGGTCGGTGCTGAAGGTCGGACGGAACGACATGTCGATGGGCATCCGGACCGTTCCGAGTGCGCCCGCGGCCACCAGGAACCCGAGCAGCGCCCAGACGAACGCGCGCCGACGGGCCAACAGATCGAAGATCCGCGGCGCCATCAGGCGCTCCTGCCCGACCTGGCGGCGTCTTCATAGCGTCCGGCGATGAGGAGGTGGGCTTCGGCTCGCCCGGGAACGGAGAAGGGGCCTCCGACGACCTCGGCGCCGGCCAGCCGGTAGAGGCCCAGCAACCGCGGGTGACAGTGGGCGACGTAGCGGCGGAGCGCGGTCTGCTCCAGCAGCCAGGCGGCGCCCAGCGCCAGCAACGTCGCCGCGTGGCGCATCCCCTCCGACGAGCGGACGGCGGCGATCCGCCCAACCTCCGAGTCGACGCCGATCCGGTCGAGGTCGATTCGCCGACCAGGCAGCGCCGAGAGCCGCGAGGGAAACGGGAGAACGCGGGCCGTGGCGACAGGCCGGTTGCCGTCGAGCAGGAGCAAGACATGGCCCTCGCGATCGCGGCGGGCCTCGAGGAGGTCGTGGAACACCACCCCCCGTCGCTCCAGAAAGACCTCGCGGCGGAAGCTGGCCGCGACGCGAAGGTCGGGCTCGGTTGAAGCGCGAAGCAGACGGAACGGTCGAGCGTCGGCCTCGCCGCGCGGGAAGACAAACGCGGGCGCGGTCATGGCTCGTCCCTCTCCAGTGCGCCCTCAACCGTGCCGGCGAACGCTTGCTCCAGGATCTGAATCGTCAGCCAGAGCGACGTCACGGCCACGCGAACGACGGCGTCGGCGCGCTCCGGCGTCGTCACGGTCCGCCGGATGATGGTGCGCACCTGCTCGGCGTGGCGGAGATCGATCTCCGCGTGCGCGGCGAAGAAGGTCATCTGCCGGTCGCTCAGCCCCAACGAGTCGCGCGCCGCGACCAAGAGCGGCGCGACGTGGCGGTAGGCCGACTCTGCCCAGTACGAGTAGCCGAGTCGCGGAACGGGGCCCTCCCGCAGCGCCACCCCGTAGAGGTAGTTGATCAGCGCGTCGGCCGCCGGCAGCGGGTCGGCCAGCGGCTCGTCAGGCTGAAGAAGCTCGCACGACCGGAGATCGTTCAGGATCATCCGCTCGTGCCCGAGCTCCTCCTTCGCGTGCTCATAGGCGAAGCGGAGCAACGCGATCTCTTCCGGCTCGGCCCGGAACACCGCCGCGGCCTGGTTGATCGAGTTGTGCCTGGTGTAGTGGAAGAGCTGGGCCATCGTGAGTCGGTAAAGGTCTCGGCTCATTCCGAGCTCGGTCACATGCCGCCAGAGTCGCCCCGCCCGGGCGCTCGCCCACAGGTCCCCAATCGCAAGATCGAGGCGCGCGAACAGCTCGCCGTGAAGCACCACCAGCGAGACGTCTGACGTCCCCTCGGTCCTGTCCGGTCTCAAGAGTACGGTTGTCATCCAAGGCCTCTTCACGTCCTTCACCTCGTCTTCAGCACGAGTCGTGCCGCAGGACGAAACCGGCGAAATCCGCGATCCCCTCAGAGATCCCGCCGGCGGTGGTCCGACCAGGCTGTGAACGTGCGGCGTGCACCTGCACGCTCGTTGCGCAGATCCCGACACGGGCCTCGCAGTCGAGACGGGTGGACGCACCACAACGTCGAACGGCGCCGACTCGAGGAGCCGGCGCCGTCGCCTGCGCGGGAAACGCGCTCGCCGCGCGCGCCGAGGCGCGCCGGCCCGCGTCTCAGGTCACGGTTGCCCGGGTGGCGAGCTGTTCGTCCCCTGCGTCGCGTGCGGCGGCGACGCGACGTAGAGCCCGATGTCGTTCTCGATGACGAAGGTGAGCGCCGCATAGGTGAAGGGCGCCTTGGTGGCGGTGACCGTATAGCTGCCGCTCGCCAGGTTGCCGAAGAGGACGCCGCCGTCCACCGAGGTGCTGCTCAACGTCGGATCGGGCGCGACGGATTCGTTGAAGTAAACCGGACCGAGCGAGGTGGGAAAGGAGACCGCCGGGCTGATCGAGACCTGCGCACCGGGATCCCCGTGCGGAAGCTGGGGCGAGTACATCGAGGCCCACGACTTTCCGACCGTCGTCACGAGGACGTTGTTCAGCGTGTACGGAGCGCCGATGAGGCCGCCGATCTGCTGCTCGATCTGGCCTTTGGCCGCCAAGAAGTAGGCCTCGGTCGAGAACTGGACCGCCAGATCCGTGATGCCGGAGTCTCCCACCTGGAAGACCTGCGACTTCGTGGTCTCATATCCGTCGAGCTGATAGACGAAAGAGAGGGGAAGAGGCCTGCCCTGGAGCTTGATGGCGGTGAAGCCCCACTTGCCGTTCGCGTCTGACCGGATGTTCAGCAGGCGCGTGATGGGAAGCTCGGCGATCGAGACGTGCGCGCCGGCGACGGTGGACTGGAAGGGAAACGAGACCGGCGGGCTCTGCGACAGATCGAGGCCGAAGTGGAAGACCGTACCGCCGATGGGAACCAGCTCCAGGCGGCAGCCACAACTGGTCTGCGCCTGCGGGACGGTCATTCTCCCTTCGTAGACCGCCTGGATTGCATCGTCCGGGGCGCTGGGGGAGGACTCTGGCTCGCCGCAGCCCGCGTGCAGCAGGAAGATGGCGGCGAGACCGAACGTGAGTGAAAGCTGCTTCGACATGGCTGGATCTCCTCGAGAGGGTGACTGTTTGGGTGTTGCTCGAGGAGAGCCGTCAGCACGATCCAGGCCAGCTCGCGAAGGGCCGGTGAGGGGCGAAAAAGCCCCGGAGAGCCGGCTCGTCAGAGCGCGAGCTGTATAGAGACTTTCACACCGACGCTCACGTTTGTGCACCGCCGTCGCGGACCGCTCGGGTCCCGCGGGTCACGCCCTGACGAAGTTCAGCTTGAGGACGGGAGCCAGGCCGATCTCGACGGCCAAGGTGGAGGCACGCAGGCGACCGACCTCCACGGCCCTCTGGAGGCGAGCCCCTTTCGCCAGCGCCTTGAGGATGGCGCACGCCAGTGTCCTCTCCGGGTTTTCAGCCGTGATGCGTGCAATGGCCTCTTCTGACACGTCGCTGGTCACGAAGTTCGCCACCACCTTTGGTGGCAGCCCGACCTCGACCTCGACCTCCGAAGGTGTGCAGCCTGCCTCTTCCATCAGCGGCAGCGCTTCGTTGAAACGGGAGAGGAGCTCGCGCACCTTCGCGACGCCCACATTGGCCAGCTCGCTCTCGGTGAACTCGAGCGCCTTCTCTCTTGCCTTGTGAAGTAGCCCCACGACCGCACCTCCCCTGGCTGTGATTTCCGAAAGTCCCCAACCAACCTAATTCCGCCTCGCTCCGGCATCCGTCCAATCGTTCGAGCACCGGGCCCGGACTCTTCGCCGTCGAGGTTCAAGAACCCGGACCGCGCGCCCATCGCAGCGTTCGCGAGATTGCGGCCGCGCCTCACAGCGCGGCCCGTTGCGATCTCGAGGCCGGCACTCCAGGTTGGAGGATGTGGAAGAGCGGTTCTCGGCGACCAGGCCTGCGAACGATCCGACGGCTCAGTCGTCGTCGCTCGCGCCGCCTGGTCGAGGGCGATTGATGTTCCGTTTTGTGCTCGGCATGACGGAGCTGACCAACGAACGGGTCGGAGGGGTCCTCTCGGCCTGCTCTGCCGTCGAGGCGCCGGCCGCTCTCGAGCCGGCGGCCGCGGGCACGCCCCTCAACCTTCGCCACGCCGCGATGGGCATGCTGTCGGACACCGTCGGCGGCGTCTCCAGAGCCCCGGCGCTCGTTCGTGTCCGGTGGAGGCACCTGTCCGCCTCGGCTCGCCGAAGGGCCGCTTCGCTCGCTCGCCTCCACAGGGCCGTCGCTCGGTTGCCCGGCATTCCTCGCGCGATGGGGCGGCTGCGAGCGTGGCGCGACCGGGGACAGAAACAGCTCGCCCGCTGGGCGGAGCTCGGGCGCCGCGAGGAAGCGGCCAGCCGCATCCTGGCCTTCGATGCGCTCACCGTGCTGCGCGAGAACATGCTCGCACGCATCTCCGAAAGCCCGGATCTCAAGAGCGTCATCCGGGAGCAGAGCGAGGGGATCGCGGTGACTGCCATGAGCGAGCTGCGGGAGCGCTCCGCCCGCGCCGACAACCTCGCGGAACGGACGGTGGGGCGCCTCTTTGGCGGTGGCCGAACCCCACGAACACGATGACCGTCCTCGTTCGTGTCAGAGCCGAACGCGCCGGGTTCGTCACCCGGCTCGCCGCTCTGACCGCAGACGCGCTCATTCTCTGGGGGGCGTTGCGGGGGACCGTCTCGTTGCTCCAGCTGGCGGAGCACGCTCTTCGCCGGTTCGCCCCTCCGTTCAGCCTCGGGAAGGTCTTGCTCGTCTGCGCGCCGGTCATCGCCAGCCTCTACAACGTGGTCTTCTGGTGGCTGCGGGGGCAGACGCCGGGGAAATGGCTGCTTGGCCTTCGCGTCGTCGCGCTCGGCGGTGGAAAGGTAGGCCTCGGCCGGGCGGTCATCCGATTCGTCGGGTACCTGCTCTCGGCTCTCCCCTTCTATCTCGGGTTCCTCTGGATCCTCGGCTCGGAGCGTCGGGGATTTCATGATCGGCTGGCCGGCACCGAGGTGGTCTACACCCGGCGCCTCGCGCGCAAGCTAGCCGAGTCGAGCGATCGACGGCTGGTGCCCCGGCGGTACTCGACCGGCTGAGCCCGGGCCGAGTCCCTGTCGATCACCGGGCGCTGTAGATCGTCGCGATCTGGCTGGCGGTCAGCGCGCTCGCGTAGATGCGCAGCTCGTCGAGTCTGGCCGTTGAATGAAGGATCGGCCGCGAACTGTGATCGGCCGAGCCAGTTGTTGGCCGCCGCTCCCAGATCGGCCGGACGAAGCGTCAGGGCGGCGTTGCTGCCGGCGACCGCGCCGTTGATGTAAAGGGTGCCGCCGCCGGCGCCGAGCACGATCGCGACGTGCGTCCAGGTGCCCACGGGCAGGACACTCGTCGCATCGAGGCGCTGTTCGCTGGCGTTGCCGCTGGTGCTGATCGCGAACCGCGCGATGCTGGTTCCGCCGGCGTGCGGGGTCAGGAACATATAGACGTTCGTGCTGCTGCCGAAATCGAAGACGCGCTGCCAGGTCTGGTCGGCGCGGACGTTGACCCACAGGGCGATCGTCACGCTCGTCACCGTCTGGAGCAGCGCGCTCGGCAGCGCGACATAGTCGCCGCTGACGCCCGGCAGGCTGAGCGCGTTGCCGATGACGCCGGCCGGGAACGTGGCAGCGCCGGCGAGTGTTCCGCTGTGACCGTTGCCGGAGGCGTCCGCAATCGTCGGACCGGCCGTCTGGTCGAAAGGATAGGACGCGAAGAGGGGCGGGAGGGTCTGACCGCCGGCGCCCCCGCTCTCGCCACCAACGCCGCTGCTCGTGCCGCCGGCGCCGCCCGTGGTTGTGCCACCCTTGCCGCCGGCGCTCACGCCGCCGGCGCCGCCCGTGTTCGTCTGACCGCCGATGCCACCGGTGTTCGCTCCACCGGCGCCGCCCGTGCTCGTCTGACCGCCGTTGCCGCCGGCGCTCGATCGTCCGGCGCCGCCGCCTTCGTTGCCGCCACCGGCGGCGCCGCCCGTGTTCGCCAGACCGGCGCCGCCACCCGTGTTCGCTCCACCGGCGCCGCCTGCTCCGGTCGCGCCCCCCGCCGCGGCAATCCCGCCCGCCCCGCCGGACCCGGGCGAGCCATCAAGGCCGGCTGCGCTCCCATCGTCCGAGCCAGTCCCCACGACGGAGTCGATCGACGGGGCCTGCATCCCCCGGTTGGCGCAGGCCAGCGCGCCCGCGAGGGGCAGGATCGCCAGCGCCAGAAGGCCGCGGAACGGGCGAACGTGGGGCACATCTCTTCATCGGGCCGGTGGCGCAGATCTTGAAGTGCCGGGCTCGATCCCGTCGGGGCACGGCGAGAGCGGGGACTCGTTTTTCGGGGCGTCCGATCGCGTTCGAGCGCCGTAGATCGGGCGATGGCCCGAAGAAATCTCGCTCTGGCGACATCGGCGCACGCGCCGTCCAAGAACAAAAAGCGGCGCTCCCGAGGGATCAAGCGCAACGCTCCAGCTGCCGTTCTTCCAGGCAAGAAGGCGGAATGGAGTGACCTCGAGCAGGCCTTCTTCGACGCGGCCCCCCCGGATGAGCCGGGGCCTGCGGCCGAGTTGGAACGCTTCGATGACCTGGGCGGACCTGAACGGCACGAACGGGTTGGACTTTTCGGACAGGCGGCGGCCAATGCCTGGGCGGCGTTCCGGCGGCTCCTCTTCGGCCCAGCGGCGCGTTCCCGACCCGTCTCCTCCCGCTAGGAGGGCGTCGCCGTAAGGCGACGGTGAGCGAAGCGAACCATACCCGACACGTGGCGGCCGAAGGCGCCCTAGCCGCGCCGTTTGACGGGGCGCCGCCCGCGCGCGCATCATTAATAGCTTGAACGCGAACGAGGGGACGTCCGTTCAGTGTCCAAGATGCGGGCTCGCCAACCCGGGGACGGCGAGCGCGTGCGACTGCCGGTTAGACTTCCAACCAGGAGCGCTCGCGGTGGAGACGTCGCGAGCCTTGGCGTTGCCACGCGCGACGCTGGGTGAGCGGTTCGCTGCGCACTTCATCGATTCGGCGGTCTCGGCCGGCGGGATGATCCTCGGCACGCACATCGGGACTTCGCTCGGCGTGGGTGCGGCGCCCGCGGTTCTGATGTTCGTCGGCTACCTGCTCTTCTCCGACGGCCTCGGTGAAGGGCAGAGCTTCGGCAAGAAGCTGGTCAAGATCGCCGTCGTCGATCGGAGCACGGGAGCGCCCTGCAGCTACGGGGGGTCGCTGTTGCGAAACCTGGTCAGGATGCTCGGCGTGTTCGACTGGGCCTTCGCTTTCGGGGAGCGGCGCCAGCGGCTCGGCGACAAGGCGGCGAACACCATCGTCGTCAAGCTGCGCGGATAGCCCCGCGCCAAGGCGGCCGAGAAATTTCTGCCGCCATAAACGTTGAAGGAGGGGCATGGCGCGTGCGGGTGCATTGAAGGTGTTGGGCTGGCGCGTCGGCGTGGCGTTCTTGGTCGCGGGACCTGTCCTTGTTTTGGGCCTCGGTCTCGCGCGCGCCGAGGAGAAGAAGCCCGGGATGTTCGACTTCGAAAAATGGAAGTTGCCCGTCACCCGCGAGAGAGAGGCTGCCGGACAGATCGCGCCCAAGGGCCTCGACCTGACGCCGGCGGTCCCGTCGACCGGCGAGCCGCGGGTCATCCGCTTGCGCGTCTATGCCGACAGCGATTATCGCGGCGTGGTCATGCGCTGGCAGTCGCGCGTGCGCGGGCAGCTCGGCCGCATCAACGCGGTCACCGGCCCGGTGTTCAACGTCAAGTTCGAGATCGAGAGTCTCCGCAGCTGGGACCGCTCACACGTCGGGATGCCGTTCGATCCGATCTTGAAGGAGCTGGAGGTGCTCGATCCGGCGCGCGAGGTCGATCTGGTGCTGGGGCTCGTCACGCCGGCGCGCGGGGTGGCGACGTCACTTCACCAGCTCGGCGAGGCCTTCACGCCTGGACGCCACATCGTGCTCCGCGGGATGGACGACGAGCAGGAGGCGCTGGCGATCGATCGCGACTACCGCCTGATGCCCGAAGACGAGCGGCAGCGGCTCTACAACGATCGCCGGGGACACAAGGAGGTCGTTCTGTTCCTGCACGAGTGGGGACATTCGGCGGGCCTCCTGCACGAAGAAGATCGGTCGATGATCATGAACCCCGCCTACGATCCTCGTCAGACGTCGTTCGGCCCGTTCGACAAGGAGGTGCTGGCGTTGGTGATCGACAAGCGGTTGGCGATCCCCGGGGAGGCGTTCCCGGAGCGGGCCGAGCTGCTGAAGCTGTTCGAGAAGGCGCCGCCCGACATCGGCTCAAACAAAGAACGGGCGCAGCTGCTGGCGTTCCTGCGTTCGTCGCCGAGCGGCCACCTGCAGTCCAGTTCCGGGCCGTCCTCCACGACCGGGCTCTCGAACACCGACGTCGATGCCTTCAACAGCGCCGTCGTCGCCGCGAAGGCCGATCATCCGGAGGACGCCTGGAAGATTCTCGCGCCGCTCCTGCAGCGGCTCCGGGAGGGAAAGGCCAACGCCGACGCCTGGACGCGCGCCGCCCAGCTCGCCACGGCCATCGGTGCGCTGACCGTGGCCGAGGAGGCGATCGGTCATGTCCCGCGCGGCGGGGTGGACATCGAGAAGGTCGCCGCCGACGTCGAGATGACCCGCCAGCGTGTCGCTCTCCCTCCCGGTGTGAAGGCCGGCGTCCCTCCCGACCGAGAGCCGGCCTACGTCGCCGGGTTCTGGGTGATTGCTCAGCTGGTGGCGGCGGAGGATCTGAAGACCGCGCGGGTCCGGCTCGACGCGTTCGCTGTGGCGTTTCCCGACGCGCCCGCCGTGGATCTGTTGACCTGCGATCTCGAGCTGCGCGCCAAGCACGCGGCGGCGGCGACGAAACGCTGCGAAGCGGCCGTCGCGAAATACAGATACGCGCAGCGGGCACACTACCTGCTGGGTCTTCTGGCGGCGCGCGCCGGCCGCGGCGCGGTCGCCGAGCAGCAGCTGCAGGTGGCGATCCAGATCGACCCGCAAGATGCCGGCGCCTGGCGAACGCTGGGGCAGCTTTACCGGTCGCAACGCGCGCGTGGACGCCTCGACGAGCTGGCGCGCAAGTACCAGGCGGTGTTCGCGGCGCCGCTCCCCCAGTAGTCGCGCCGAGCGTCGACGGCTTCGGGATCGGCGCGAACATCTAGGTTCTTCGGAGTTTTTGGTGTCCGCGCTGACAAATGATCGACGCGCGACGAAAGTGAGGCGGGCGGCGCCGCGAGAGGCGATTTCGTCCTTTCGCCTGTAATATCTGGAAGGTCGCCGCGTGCGGCCCGTCAGTAGGTGATCGCAGACAGACGCGTGCGCTGCTTGGACTGCGCGGTCGTCGAACTAATGCGCGCCGCGCCATTAATGAGAGGAACGCGCCACGAATGTGTAGATTTTTACGACGACCCCTGAGACTGTCCGCCTGACTCGCGCGCAGAAGAGCGCCCGCGATTTGTCACTCCACCGTTTCTCCCCCAGGAGGCGTAGAAGATGATGTCGCGAATCTCGGCCGTCGTATGTGCGCTCGCTCTCACCGCCGGTATTGCCCGGGCGGAAGACGCTCCCCCTCCACCGCCACCGCCACCTCCGGCACCGACGCCGGAAGTTGTTCCTGCCGTTCCCGCCGTTCCCGTCGCGGCGCCGCCGATGGCCGAGCCGGTCGCAGCGCCGATGGCGCCGCCGCCGCCCCCCCAGCCCCGGCCTGGCCCCCGTCGATCTCGTTCAAGAGCGACCCCTCGAGCGGCAACACGCTCAAGATTGGGCTCCTCTTCCAGCCCCAGTTCCAGATGCTCGGCAGCAACACGCTCAACGGCGAGGCGTACAACCTCTATATCCGGCGCACGCGGCTCCTGGCTGCAGGAACCCTGTTCGGTCAGTTCGAGTACTTCTTCGACACCGACTACCCGAACCTGTTCCTGGCGACGAGCGAAGCGCCGACTGCGACGGCCGCCGCAACGACCACCAAGGCCACGCCGGGGATGAACGTCCAGGACGCCTTCATCACCTGGAAGGCGTACGGCGACATGATCAAGTTCGACGCCGGCTACATGCTGCCGCCGATGGCCCACAACGCCGTCCAGGGCGCGGGGACGCTCTACTCCTGGGACTACTTCGCGTTCTCGTTCCTCAGCACCGCCAACAACCTTCTCGGCAGCACGGCCAGCCCGGTCGGTCGTGACGCGGGCCTTCAGGGCCGCGCGCTGCTGCTCGACGGACACATCGACCTTCGCCTCGCCCTGTTTCAGGGTCTGCGCGCCACCGATCAGCCGGCGGCGGCGACCGACACCGCGACGACCGTCGGATCGAACAACTTCTTCCGCGCCACCGGCCGCCTGCAGATCAACCTGCTCGATGCGGAGCCGGGCTTCTTCTACGCAGGCACCTACCTCGGAAAGAAGAAGATTCTCTCCCTCGGCATCACGGGCGACACGCAGAAGAGCTATCACTACTATGGCGGCGACGTCTTCGCCGATCTGCCGCTCGGGCCGGGCATCTTCACGGCGCAGGTCGACGTGGTGCACATGACCGGTGGGACCTTCATCGCGCTCGCCAAGCAGACCGCGCTCATGAGCGAGATCGGCTACAACTTCGGTGGGCTCAACATCTCGCCGATCTTCCGCTTCGAGCAGCTGTGGGGCGGAACCTCCTCGGGCGGCACCACCAGCGTCAATCAGACGCGTGCCGGCGGCGGCTTGGCTTTCTGGCCGTACGGACACAACACGAACCTCAAGGCGTTCTACATGCACGACGCCGTGGCCGGAAGCCCGCACGCCGCCAATCAGATCAACGTGCAGTGGCAGCTCTACTTCCTCTAAAGAGGACGTAGAACACACGGGGGGTGAGCACGATGACCACGGGTTCAACGGCAACGACGTCGGGCGGGGCGCTGAGCGGGGCGGAGATCCGAAAGGTCATCTTCGCCTCCTCGCTCGGGACTGTCTTCGAGTGGTACGACTTCTACATCTACGCCACGCTGGCGCCGTTCTTCGCGACGCTGTTCTTCCCGAAGGGGAACGCGACCGCGGCGCTGCTGGCCAGCTTCGCCACCTACGCGGCCGGATTCCTGGTGCGCCCCTTCGGCGCGCTGGTGTTCGGTCGCATCGGCGATCTGGTGGGAAGGAAGTACACCTTCCTCGTCACCATCATGGTGATGGGCCTCGCCACCGCGGCGGTCGGCGTTCTGCCGACCTACGCGAGCGTGGGGATGTTGTCGCCGACGATCCTCGTGCTGCTGCGCCTGGCGCAGGGGCTGGCGCTCGGCGGCGAGTATGGCGGGGCCGCGACCTACGTCGCGGAGCACGCGCCTGACAACAAGCGCGGGCTGCACACGAGCTGGATCCAGACCACCGCCACGCTGGGGTTCTTCGTCTCGCTGGTGGTGATCGGGCTCTGCCGCTCGAACATGTCGGAGGACGCGTTCAAGTCGTGGGGCTGGCGGATCCCGTTCTTGCTCTCGCTGGTCCTGCTGGTGGTCTCGGTCTACATCCGGCTCAAGCTGGACGAGTCGCCGGTGTTCCTGCAGATGAAGGCGCTCGGCAAGGGGAGCAAGGCGCCGCTCCGTGACAGCTTCACCAACTGGGCGAACCTCAAGATCGTGCTCATCGCGCTCTTCGGCGCGGCGGCCGGGCAGGGGGTCATCTGGTACACGGGGCAGTTCTATGCGCTCTTCTTCCTGACCGGCACGCTGAAGGTGCAGTGGAAGACGGCCTACCTGATCCTGGCGGTGGCGCTGGCGATGGGCACCGGCCTGTTCGTCTTCTTCGGGTGGCTCTCCGACAAGATCGGCCGCAAGAAGATCATGCTGGCCGGCTGCCTTCTGGGGGCGGTCACCTACTTCCCCATCTACAAGGCGATGACCCACTACGCGAACCCGGCGCTGGAGCATTTCGCCGCGACCACGAAGATCTCGCTCACCGCCAACAACTGCAAGATGCACCTCTTCCCGAATCCGAAGACGGTCTTCAGCGAGTGCGACAAGGTGCAGGACTTCCTCTCCAAGCGCAGCCTCTCGTTCGACACCACGGACGGCGAGGAGGGGGCCAAGTCGGTCACGCACATCAACGACGCCAGCATCGTCGGTTTTGACGAGCCCAAGCTGACGGCGGCGCTCAAGACGCTCGGCTATCCGGCGAGCGCGAAGGCCGAGGACGTCAACGTTCCGATGCTGATCCTGCTGGTCTTCATCCAGCTCATCTACGTGACGATGGTCTACGGTCCAATCGCCGCCTTCCTGGTCGAGCTCTTCCCGGCGCGTATCCGCTACACCTCGATGTCGCTGCCGTACCACATCGGCAACGGCTGGTTCGGCGGGATGCTGCCGCTCACCGCGGCGGCGCTGGTGGCGGCAAAGGGCGACATCTTCGCGGGGCTCTGGTATCCGGTCATCGTCGCCGCGATCACCGTGGTGATCGGACTCGTCGCCATCCGCGAGAGCCGCCAGCACCGCATCGACACGCTCTAGCCGGTCGACCACTTTGGGGAGGCGCGCTCCGCCCGCGAGATCAAGCGGGCGGAGTGGCGCACAGCCGCCGACAAGGCGAGACGTTTGCGGTCAGCAGGCCAATCGCTGCGGTGGTAGCCTTGGCCCATGGTGCAGCACGACGACTCCCCCGAGCTCTTCGAGGACGAGCCGACCCACCTCGACGAGGTGAAACCGCTCGGCGCCTCCGAACGGCAGACGCGAACCTACAAGAGCGAGGAGTTTCTGGCGGGGCGCGACGCGGGGCTCAAGGAAGGGGTCGACGCGGCGGTCGCCGCCCTGCGCCTGGAGCTGGTTCGAGCCGGCTGCACCGAGGACGAGATCAAGCACATCGTCGCGCGCGTGCGGGCCGGTGCTGGCGGGACCAAGTAAGAGCCCGCGAAGAAGCCCGGTTCCGAAAACCATCAGCCGCTTCCGCATACTGCGGTCGTGGTTAACGTTTCCTGTGAATTGCAAAGGCAGGAGACTCCATGAACAGGATTCGTGCAGCGGCTGTTGCAACGGTGTTGGGGGTTTGGTGTTTTCCGATGGTGAGCTCGGCGAAGGCCCTGTCTTCTGAGCCCGCGCCGTCTGCCGCCATGGTCGCACGGGTGCCCGAAGCAGCCAGCGCAATAGCGACAGGCGGTACGGCAGCGGCGCCTTCGAGCGCCTCCGAGGCCGCGAGCCTGGCGACGCGCGAGCATCAAGCCCGCGACCTTCAAGACTTCAGAGGTGGAGGGGTCACGATTTACATCGGCAGCGGTGTCCTTCTCATCGTGCTGATCATTCTCCTCATCCTCCTCATCTGATGATGTGGCGCGCGCGCGCGGCGCTCTCGCTGGTCCTGCTGGGGGCGTCGGTCTTCGGCTGCTACGCGGGGGAGTCGCGCGCCGTCTCGCCGCAAAGGGCGTCGGCCCTGGCAGCCGATCCGGCGTGGACGTTCGCGCCCGACGTTCCGTTCGTCGCGCAGCAATCCGATTCCGACTGCGGTCCGGCGGCTCTGGCGATGGTCCTCGCCCACTTTGGGGTCCCTACGTCGCTGGCGGAGGTCGTCGCCGCGGATCCACCCCGCGACGGCGGCGTGCGGGCGGGAGACCTGCGCGATGTGGCGCGGGCGAAGGGGCTCTCGGCGTTCGTGGTGGCGGGAACCTTTGCCGATCTGTTCGAGCAGGTTGGGCGAGGGCGCCCGGTGCTGGTCGGGCTCGCCAAGCCAATGACGGCGGGGCGCGCCCTGGCGCACTACGAGGTCGTCGTGGCGGTCGACCGGCGCGATCACCGATTGCTGACGCTCGATCCCGCCCGCGGGCTGAGCGAAAACAGCCTGGAAGCCTTCGCCCGCGAATGGGCGCCCACCGGCCGCGTGACGCTCATCGTGTTTCGGCCTGGGTCGGCCGACCGCAAAGCCTCCTGACTCGTCTAACGGCGCACTTCGTGCCGTCTTTGCGGATCGGGCGACAGCTCGCCCGGTTGGCGCAGGGTATCGCTCGGAAGCGGCCAGCGTTTGCTCTGCGTGCGCTCTTGCCAGTCGAGCCGACGCTCCGCACGCCGGGCGTCCTCCTCGGGCGTCACGATTCGGGGCTCGACCGTAGCCTCCTCCGGGACGCCGTCATCGGGTTTCGTAGGCATGTCCAAGAAGTTGGGCACTCGCCGCCACTTCGCCAGCACAACCAGGGTATTCGGATCTGACGTGAGCTGCGGTATATGGGGGGTCATGTCCCTTGAACGCTCAACCATCTCCGCGGCCGAGGCACTGGCAAGACTGAAAGAGGGCAACGACCGCTACGTCAAGAACGTCCGCAGCGTCGATTCGATGCTCAGCCACAGCCGGCGAGACGACCAGGCGCCTCAGCTGCCGGTGGCGATCGTGCTCGGCTGCTCCGACTCGCGCGCCCCGGCCGAGATCGTGTTCGATCAGGGCCTGGGCGACCTGTTCGTCATCCGCGTGGCCGGGAACATCGTCGCCCCGTCGCAGGTCGGCAGCGTCGAGTTCGCCGCCGAGCGCTTCGGCACCAGGCTGGTGGTGGTCATGGGGCACACCCAGTGCGGCGCCATCCACGCCACCATCGAGGCGATCACGGGCAACGGGCCGGCGTCGCGCAACCTGATGTCGATCGTGAACCGCGTCCGCCCGGGCATCGAGGGGTTGATGGCGACCGAGCTCGTGCGCGACTCCGTGCGGCTGCACCGCGAGGCGATGCGCGCCAACGTGCGCGCCTCGGTCAACCACCTCCGTCACGGGTCCGAGGTCATCGAGCGGCTCGCCGAGGAGGGAGGGCTGGCCGTGGTCGGCAGCGAGCTGGATCTGTCCACGGGCGAGGTGACCTTCTTCGACGGCGTTCCGGCCTAGGCGCCCTAGCGCCGATCGCGGTAGGGCTCGTCCATCTCGACGTAGTCCCGCTCCACCAGCGCCTCCGCCATCCAGGCCCGCATCGCCGGGAGCGCGTCGACGGCCGCCATGTACTGCCCGGCGACCTCGGGGACGGTGACGCCAAAGCCGAGGAACCGCCGGACCACCGGGGCGTAGTAGGCGTCGGCGGCGGAGAATGCGCCGAACAGGAACGGCCCCTCGGCGCCGAATCGAGCACGGCAGTCGGTCCAGCTCGCCACGACGCGGGCGATGTCGCGCGCCACGGCGCGCTCGAAGACCACGTTTTCGAGGACGAGCTCGCAGTTCATCGGCAGCCGGTTGCGCAGCGCCCCGAAGCCCGCGTGCATCTCGGCGCAGATCGAGCGGGCCCGCGCGCGCGCCCGGGGATCGCGCGGCCAGATCCCGCGGTCAGGAAACTTTTCGGCCAGGTATTCGACGATCGCCAGGCTGTCCCAGACGACGACGTCGCCGTCGACCAGGACCGGAACCTGGCCGACCGGCGAGACGGCCTTGATCCGCGTCTCGAAGCTCGGATCGTTGAACGAGATCTTCTCCGCGTCGAAGGGAATCTCCAGCTGCCTGAGCAGCAGCCACGGGCGCATCGACCATGACGAGTAGTTCATGTTCCCGATGAGCAGCCTCATGCCCCCGACGATAGCCCCGGGCCGCCGGCGCTCCAAGCCCGGCAAGACGATCGGCGCAATGGACTCTCGGGACGCCTGGCTAGCGGTGGCCGCGCGCGACGGTGCTGGCCGCGATGGCACCGCGAATCTTGTCGAGGGTGGCCGGCTTGGCCAGGTGGCGATCGAACCCAGCCGCGTGCGCCTTGGCGACGTCGTCGGCCTGCGCGTAACCGCTCAGCGCGACCAGGAAGGTGATTCGCAGCGCCTCGTCGGCGCGGAAGGCCCGGGCGACGGCGTATCCGTCCATCCCGGGGAGTCCGATGTCGCACAGCACCGCATCGGGCTTGAACGACCGCGCCTTCTCCAGGCCACTTCGACCGCTGCGCGCGATCTCGACGACATGGTCGTTGATCTGCAGGGCCGCTCGTAGCCCCTCGGCGATCTCGATGTCGTCTTCGATCAAGAGGACCCGCTTCTTGGTCTGGGCGCCCGTCCCATGGACAGGACCGTCATCTCTGGAGGCGCTCTCCGTCAGCGGAAGGCGGACCACGAACTCGGCGCCCTGGCCGCGCCCCGCGCTGCTCGCGGTGACGTCGCCTCCGTGCAGCTCGACCAGGCCCTTGACCAGCGTGAGCCCCAGCCCGAGTCCTCCGGCCGTGCGCTCGAGGCTGCGGTCCCCCTGCATGAAGGGCTGGAAAAGATGAGGAAGCAGAGCGGGCTCGATTCCGGTTCCCGAGTCGGTCACCGTGAGAACGGCCCACCGCCCTTCGGCGGGGAGGAGCGAGACGCGGACCGTCCCGCCGGCAGGCGTGAACTTCGCCGCGTTGGTCAGCAGGTTCGTCACCACCTGCGCGATCCGGGCGCTATCGGCGTCGACGTAGATTGGCCCCTTGGCCAGAGGTCCGCTGAACGTGACGCCGCCCAGCTCGAGATGAGAGCGGTTGTCCTCGAGCGTCTCGCGCACGAGCGCATTGACGTCGACGCGCTCCCGGCGAAGCTGAATCTTGTCCTGGGTGATGCGCGTGACGTCCAGCAGGCCATCGACCATTCCGACCAGGTGGCCGATCTGTCGGTCGATGACCTTGGTCGCGCGGGCGGCGGGCTCGTTGCCCGGCGTGAAGTGCTCGAGCACGTAGAGGTTCGTCCGGATCGCGGCCAGCGGGTTGCGCAGCTCGTGCGAGAGCATGGCAATGAACCTGCTCTTGCGCTCGTCCGCCTCGCGCAGCTCGTCGACCAGGCGATGCTGGGCGGTGATGTCGCTGCTCATCGCCAGGATTTGCCGGATCTCTCCGTCTGAGTCCCTGAGCGGAACGACCGTCCACTGGCGCACAGACCGTCGCCCATCCGGGAGCGTCACGGCGAGGTCGTAGGTCTGGCGCTCTCCGGTTGCCAGCGCGCGCTCGCTGTGAGCGTGCAGCGGGATCCAGATCGTCGCCGGCCAGACGTCTTCTCCCAGCTCGCCCAGGATCTCGGCAGCCGTTCGTCCGCAGATCGCCGGGCAGATCCGCGCCAGCGCCGGGTTGATGTAGACGATGCGGCCATCGCGGCCGTAGAGAATCAGGTTGTCCGGCATGTTCTCGACGGTCGTCCGGAACAGCTCCTCGGTCTCCCGCAGCTTGTCCGCCTGGGCCCGTGCGCTCGGCAGGTTGTAAGCGTCGGTCGATGCGGCACGCTCGATGCCATCGGCGCACTGGCGCGCAACCAGATCGACGAGGCGCAGCTCCTCCTGCCGGGGGTGCCATGGTTGTCGGTGGTGGGTCGTCAGGAGGCCGAGCAGCTCGCCCGACGACGACCGGAGCGGCGTCGATTGAAATGCGCGGATCTCCCCCGCGATCAACAGGTCCTGGACCTCGCCGGGCGCCTCGTCGACGCGCGTGTCGCTGACGACGATTCGTTCGTGTCGCTCCAAGTGGGCTTCGTAGAGCGCCCGAACGAGCGGAGGGGGCCCGGACGCGTCCCGGCGCTCGCAACCCCGGTGCGCCGCGACCTTCAGCGCGACCGGGATGCCCGTCAGGGTGGCGATGAAGCCCAGGTCGGCGCCGGCGATCGCCATCGCCGCGTCGATCGCGTCCGAGAGCAGGCCCGCGAGGTTGCCCTCGCGAACGAAGCGGCTGGCCATCCCATGCAGCCGGCGCAGGGCATCGAGCTCGACGATCTGCGAAGCGTCCGTCTGCCCGTCTTTTCCACTTTGCCCGCCTTGCCCACCCTGCCCCGAGATCATGGGCGCGCATTTTAGGGCCCGTCCGCGCCATAGAAGAAGCCTTTACTTGACCTCGAACGATCACCGCAACGCTCTGCGATATCGCAGGTTGGCGTACGAGTCCGGTGCGACGTGTTCGCGTTCCAAGATCACCGAAGGAAAAGAGAGGAGAGCGGCGCTTGCTGAAGCCACCGCGGGACACACCTTTCGTCCGATGGCGACGAAGGCAGAACGGTATCGAAGCGCGGCCGAGCGGTCGGGCCCCAAGCGAACGCCGCGCGTGAAAAAGGCCAAGCCTTCGCGCGGAACGCACAACGAAGCGGCGCGCGTTTCCGCCCACGCCGGCTTTCAGCTCGAGCAGAAGACCGCCGCGGGCCGACCCTCGCGGAAGTCGACCCGCAAGGCGGCCAATCGACAGAAGGCGGGCGTGACGCTCGGATTGCGGCAGACGGCGCGGCTCGGGTCTCCCAAGGGACGCAGCGCCAAGCGTTGATCTTCGATCACGGACGTTCGCGCGAGGGGAGCGCCGGCCATTGACGTAAATCCCGAGTCGGGACAGCCTTGGCCATGCTCAGTCGGTCGCGCGGACTGATCGCGCTTGGGCTCGCGGCGGTTTCGCTCGCGGGATGTGGCAACAACGGATCTCAGACCGCGGCGGGCACGGGCGGCGCGCCGGGGGCCGGCGGCTCCGGAGCGGGGGGCGCCGCGGGTCTCCACGGCTCTGGCGGCGCTTCTGGTGGAGCGTCCGGTGGGTTCGGGGGTGGCGCGGGTTCGTCCGGCACCGCTGGCGCGGGTATGACAGGCGGCGCGGGTGGTCCCGCGACGGGTGGTGCTTCGGGCGGCGCAGGCCACGGCGCTGCGGGCGCGGCCGGTCGTCCCGCCACAGGTGGATCGGGCGGCGCGGCCGGTCGACCCGCGGCGGGCGGATCGGGCGGCGCCGCGGGTGGCCCCGGATCGGGTGGCCCCGGTGGCTCGGCTGGCGCGACGGCAGCCGCCGAGTGGGTCACCATCTCCAACGGCGGCTTCTGGAACGACACCAGCGGCAAGCGCATCGAAGCGCACGGCGGCGGCTTCATTCAGGTGGGCGACACCTGGTACTGGGTCGGCGAGGACAAGTCGATGAACTCGGGCAACTTCTTCGGCGTCAACATCTACGCCTCGAAGGACCTGGTGAACTGGCAGTTCCGCAACGCGATCATCACCCGGCAGACCTCGACGGATCTCGCGGCCGCCGATCGGATCATCGAGCGCCCCAAGATCATCTACAACGACTCGACCCAGCAGTACGTGATGTGGTTGCACTGGGACGGGCAGAGCTACGCGACGGCGCAGGCGGGCGTCTTCACCTCGGCCACCGTCGACGGCAACTACAAGCAGGTGAGCCACTTCCAGCCCAACAGCAACATGGCGCGCGACGACTCCCTGTTCAAGGACGACGACGGCAAGGCCTACTTCATGGCGGCCGCCAACAACAACCAGGACATGATCATCTATCAGCTCGCCGACGACTACCTGTCGGTCAAGAGCCAGGTGGTGACGGTCTTCGCCGGGAAGCAGCGCGAGGCGCCGGCGATGTTCAAGCAGGGCGGGCGCTATTACCTCATCACGTCGGCGGCGACGGGCTGGGACTCCAACCAGGCGCAGTACGCCTCGGCGACCAGCATCGCGGGACCCTGGAGCAGCCTCACCAACATCGGTGACGGGACCACCTTCGACACGCAGTCGGCGTTCGTGATTCCGTACGTCGGGAGCCAGGCGACCACCTACATCTTCGCCGGCGACCGCTGGCAGGATCCGGATCTGGTGAGCTCGAAGTACATCTGGATCCCGATCCAGATCTCGGGGACGTCGCTGACGCTCAACGACTATGCGCAGTGGCAGCTCGACGTGACGACCGGGCACTGGTCCGACGATCAGACCACGATCCCGCAGACCAACTGGTCGCTCGTCTATGCCGACAGCGAGGAGACCTCGGCCGAGAACGGGAAGGCGACCAACGCCTTCGACGGCTCGACCTCCACCTTCTGGCACACGCAGTACACCGGCAGCGCGCCGGCGCATCCGCACGAGATCCAGATCGACCTCGGGGCGACCTACGGTCTCGACGGCTTCCACTACGTCGCCCGCCAGGACAGCAACACCCACGGGATGGTCGCCAACTATCAGTTCTACGTCAGCGCCGACAAGACCAACTGGGGGGCGGCGGTCGCCACCGGGACCTTCAACGCCGACGCCAGCCCGCAGCGCGTGATGTTCACGCGCAAGACCGGCCGCTACATTCGGTTCGTGGCGCTGTCGGAGGTCGGCGGCAACGCCTGGACCAGCGTCGCCGAGCTGCGCATGGTCGGCGGGGCGGCACCGTAGTCGGGACCCTGGGAGGGTCCCGCATCCCCCGCGCCGAGCTCGCGCGAGCAAAGCTCGCGCTCCCTCACGCAGATCTACCCGCCGACGACGGCCCGGGCGCGACCGGGACCGAAGCGCGCGCGGTAGGCCTGGGGCGGTGTGCCGGTGTGCCGCTTGAAGAGACGGCGGAAGAAACCGAGGTCGTCGTAGCCGACGGCCTGACTGACGTCCGCGATGCTCTTGCCGCGCGTCTCGAGCAAATGGCGGGCGGCGTC
Source organism: uncultured Pseudomonadota bacterium (assembly GCA_963819375.1). Lineage (GTDB taxonomy): Bacteria > Myxococcota_A > Polyangia > Fen-1088 > Fen-1088 > JADGRB01. Next base: position 807,410 of record CAWFVU010000009.1, read on the forward strand.
GATCCGCAGGCGATGCAGGTAGCCGAGCGGCGTCTCGCCGGTCGCCGCGGTGAAGCGGCGGGCGAAGTTGCGCGGGCTCATCCCGACGCGCGCGGCGAGGTCGTCGAGGCTCACCTCTTGCTTGAAGTTGCGAAACAGCCAGTCCTGCGCCCGCCGGACCGCTTCATCGTCGTGGGCCGAGCGCGGCGGCGAGGCGCCGTAGGCGGACTGCCACATGCGCGGCGTTTCCAAGAGAAGCGCCTTCGCGGTCTCGACGGCCACCTCGTGTCCGCAGTACTTCTCGACCAGATAGAGGCTGAGATCGATCGCCGAATAGACGCCGCCGCCGCAGAAAATCCGGTCTGACTCGGTCACGAAGCGATCCGGCTGCCAGTCGACGTTGGGATAGCGCCGCCGAAACTCGCCGACCATCGCCCAGTGGGTGGTGGCGGGCCGGCCGTCGAGCAGGCCGGCCTCCGCCAGCAGCGACACGCCGGTGCAGATGCCGGCGACGCTCGCCCCGCGCCGGTACCAGCGGCGCAGCCAGGGGATGAGGACCGCGTTGGCGCGGTTCGAGGCGTCGAGATCGAACTCCGCCGTGGGGACGATGATGAGGTCGGTCCGCTTCACCGAGGCCAGCGTCCCCTCGGGCTTCAGCTGAACGGGGATGGCGTGCTTGGTCGCTTCCCCGTCGAGGGAGACGGCGCGCACGGCGAACCGGGGCTGCAGCGGCTGCCGGTGGATCGTCTGCCAGAGGACCCCGGCGCAGCTGAAGATCTCGATCGGCGCCACGGAGGTAGACGGCAGCGCGCGTTCGAGCAGGACCACGGTGACGTCGATGACGGCTGCCGGGGATCTAGGAGATGGCCGGATCACCACGCGAGTGTGTCTGAACTGCCTTGCGCCAGCAATCGCCCCCTTGCCGTAGGCTCTTTGGCGACCCTACAAGGAGGGCAACATGAGCGACAAGACGGGCCAGAACAAGACATACCGAGGCAGCTGTTTCTGCGGAGCGGTGGAGCTCGCCGTCAGCGGCGAGCCGGCCGGGATGGGCTACTGCCATTGCAACTCGTGCCGGCTGTGGAGCGCGAGCCCGGTCAACGGATTCACGCTGTGGCCCGCGGCCGGCGTCAAGGTCGTCAAGGGAGCCGACCAGATCGGCACCTTCAGCAAGAGCCCCAACAGTCAGCGGAAGTGGTGCAAGACCTGCGGCGGCCACCTCATGACCGACCACCCGCAGTGGGGGCTCGTCGACGTCTACGCGGCCGTCATCCCGGAGTTCCCGTTTCAGGCGGGCGTGCACGTCAACTACCAGGAGACGGTGCTGCGCGTCGACGACGGCGTCCCCAAGCAGAAGGATCTGCCGGCGGCGATGGGCGGCTCGAACACGGTCATCGCGGCCTGACGGCCAGCTCGATTGATTTGACGAGCGGGCCGATGGGGCTCGCTCGTCACTTTCTCATTCCGTCGTTCAGCCGGCGCCGGTCACGCGCGCGGGAAGCACCACCATCGTCGCGCCGGCCCAGTAAAGGCGCTTCTGGATCGACAGGGCGGTCTCGTTGTGCAGGAACCGCTGGTACCAGCGTTCCTGCTCGAACACCACCTTGCCGGCGAAGAAGGTGACGACCGAGTAGTTCCGCATGATCGAGAGGCAGAGCTTCTCCGCCTCCGCGACCGCGTCGGTGCCGACGGTGAAGTGATATTCGGACGGGACGCCGAGCTCGGTGGCCACCGCGCCGTAGCGTTTGAGCATCGCCTCGGTGCTCGCTTCCAAGGATTCGACCGCCTCCGCCCCCTTGAATCCCCCCGAGTCGATCACACCAACTGAAACAAAAACCAGGTTCTTGAAGTGCGCCGGGAACGCACGGAACACGTTGAGGATGGTGTGGATACCGATGCCGCCGAAGTTCGGCACCAGCACGACCGCCGTCGGCGCGCGGCGGTCGGCGATGGGGATTGGCGCCAGGTCAGGCGAGGCGCCGATGTGCTTCACGTCCTGATACAGCTGCGCCAGCTTGAGGCGCACCCGCCGGTAGTGGCCGCGAATGACGAAGCAGAGCCCGATGACGGCGCCGGTGCAGAGAAGGGTGATCCAGCCACCCTCCTTGAACTTCTCCATCACGGTGATGGCCAGGATCGTCGCGCAGAGCGCGAAGCCGACGCCGAACAGCAGCAGGTTGCGGTGCCAGCGCTGCGCCTCCCGCCGGGTCCTCCAGGTGTGGCGGAGCATGCCGAACATCGACAGCGAGAACGTCAGGAAGACGTTGATGCTGTACATGACGACCAGCGTTCCGACGTCGCCCTTGGTGTAGAGCAGCGCCGCCAGCGACGTCGCGCCCATCAACACGATTCCGTTGTGCGTCGTCAGCCGATCCGACAGCGCCGCGAATCGCCGCGGCACCCACGAATCGACCGCCATGTTCGCCAGGACGCGCGGCCCGTCGATGAAGCCGGCCTGCGCGGCGACGACCAGCAGGATCCCCTCGGACAGCATGGTGACGACGACCAGGAGGCGGCCGAGCGGGAGGTGCTCGGTCATGCGCTCGGCGAGCACGGCGTTCATCGTCTTGCCGGTCTCGGGCGTGATGTGCCAGAGCAGGTAACAGATGAGCAGCCCCGAGGCGGTGAAGGCCAGCGACGTCGCCATGTAGACCATCGTCCGCTTCGCCGTCTGCACGCGCGGCTCGCGCATGATGGGGAGCCCGTTCGAAACGGCTTCGATTCCGGTGTAGGTCCCGCCGCCGAGCGAGTAGGCGTGGACGAACAGCAGCAGCATCCCGCCCATCCCCAGCGTGCCGAGGCCCTGGTGAAAGCCGGTGCCGACCGCGCGCGCGGTGGCCGGCAGCTCGGGGGCGTGGACCAGGATCCCCCCCACGATGAGCGCCAGGTGGGTCACGCAGAAGAGGAGAAAGACCGGCGCCAGCGCCATCGCCGACTCCTTCGCCCCGCGGAGATTGAGCGTGGTGAGCGCGGCGATGAAGGTGATCTCGAGCGGCATCTTGAGCGCGAGCAGCCCGGGGGGCAGAAAGCTGAAGATGGCGTCGCCGGCGGCGGCGATCGAGACGGTGATGGTGAGGATGTAGTCGACCAGCAGCGCCGAGCCCGAGGTGACGCCGGCTGCCTTTCCCAGCAGCTTGGTGGCGACCACATAGCCACCGCCGCCGTGCGGGAACTGCTCGATGATGCCGCGATACGCGGCGGAGATGATGAACACCGTCATCGCCATGATCGCGGCGAGCGCGACCGCCAGGTAGGTGTGCTCGTGGAGGTTACGGAACGCTTCCTCCGGACCGTAGGCCGACGAGGAGAGCCCATCGGCCCCCAGGCCCACCCAGGCGAGGAACGGAATCAGCGAGATGTGGTGGAAGATCCGTGAGTCGTGGAGGTCGCGCGGGCTGCCGAACAGCGCGCGCTTGACGCGTACGCCGAACGAGCGGTCGCTCTCAAAGCCTCCGGAGAGCTCCGAGGTGATCGAGGTTGGGCGTGGAACGCCGTCCGCGGCAGGAGGGATGGGCTGCTCGGACGGCGTAGCAACAGACGGCGAAGGCTCCGGTTGACTCATGCGAAGGCATGCTACTTACGCAATGTGTATGCCTTGTTTCCGCGGCGGTAATTGACTGTAAAAGCCGGGCGTTGGAGCGCACGCGGCATTGCAAAACACAACGAACGGGGGTGGGGAGGATTGCAGATTGAAACGATCCGTGAGGTGGCCGACGGGCACTATCGCGTCCCGCGTGGATCCTTCCTTCGTCAGTGCCTCTTGCAGGCTCGCCAGGCTTCCGTCGCAGGCGGCCACCAGCTGCGGCGCGCGGCGAAGCGCCAGCGCGAGCGAGCGAACGTTGCTGTTGCGGCGCGAGAGCGCGACCAGCTCGGCCGAGAGCTTGTCAAAGCGCTCGAGCGCCGCCCGGGCCGCGTCGAGCTGCCGCGCCATCGGCGCGCTGGCGCCGGCGCCGAGGCTCTCGAGCGCGTCTCGCGCAGCAGCCAAACGTTCGGTCATCTGGTTTTCGATCTTCGTCATCGCCGCCTCGTCGGGCTCTGCGATGTGGGGCGCTTGCAGGATCTGAATTTCGCGCACCGCCAGCTCGGCGCGTGCGACGAGCGCGTCGACGCGGCAGCAATCTTTCGAAGGCGCCAGCTGCGCGGCGGACTGCAGGGCGTCGCGGTAGCCGTCGGCCGTCTCGCGGACGGGGCCGAACGAAAGGCGCTGCGCCTTGAGGTTGGTGTTCTGCACCGCCAGGTCGAGGACGTCGTGGTCGAGCCTCCGGTAGGCGCCAAAGCGATCCGTGAAATCTTGCAGCGCGCGCAGCTCGGGGGCGTAGCCGAGGCTCTGCAACCGGGCCGAAAGCGTCGCCGACCTGCTCTCGATCGCGCCCGCCGCCTGCTCAGCTTGCCGGGCGAACGCCACCGACTCCTCATCGGTGTCGGCCATGACGGCCCGATCGGAGGCGTCCGAGGCCTTGGCCAGCTGGACGCGCAGATCGTCGGTCAGACGCCGCGCCTCTGCGAGCTGGATGAAGGCCGGATCTGGCGGGTTCCGGCAACCGAGGGGCGCCCAGCTGAGACCGAGCGCGAGCGCGACGACGGTAGGGGCGAGTCCGAGCGGAGCGATCCTGTTCATGCCGCCTAGAAGGTGCAAGCGGAGGACCAAGACGCCTCCACCTCGCGCGGCGGCTCAGGGACTCACATCTGTTGGGACGAGGTCGGCGCGGGCGACATCACTGCCTCCGCGACTGTCGCTGAGGATGAACGCGAGCTCGACGCTGGTGGGGACCAACGGGGCGGTCCAGTCGGTCGCCGTCGACAACACGGCCCCGCTGGCGATCGTGGTCGAGGCGCGTTCGAGCTCACCTCCGGTCACGTACCAAGTTGCGACCAAGGTCTCCTCGGTTTCGACGACGGCGGCGGAGCCGCGATCGAACAGGGGGAACGTTTCGGCAGTCCCGGCAGGCCAATTGGCTTCGATGGTGATCCGGGCGCCGGGCGGAATGGCGGCCGGCTCGACGGGCGCGCCGTCGAGCGTGAAGCTCAGGCCGGTGATCGTCGGGTTCTGGTTGGGTTGATACGCGGCCTGGAACGCGCGGGAGGTGGCGAGGGAAGCGTCGGGCAGATCGCAGGTGACGCGCTCGAGGCCAACAGCGAGGGCGGCATCGAGGCTGATCGTCAACGGCTGGTAGTAACCCCCGGTGGCGTCGGGATCGCGAGGACGGGTCGGCGGCTCACCGGGGGCAGGCTGCGGAACGTCGGGGCCGAAGACGCGACAGGCGTCGGGCGGGATCGTCACCTGCACGGGATCGCCCACGGCGTCGGGCGGGGCGGCCGCGAGGCAGGCGGGGCTCACGACCCGGTTCTCGCCGAGCGGTTTCGGTGCGTGGCACAAGGTCCAGGAGGTGGCCGACGTCTCGGGCGAACCGGCGGGATCGAGCGCGAAGCTCTGCAAGCTCACCGCGCCGCCCGCTGTCACCTCGGGAGGATCCGCCTTCCAGCCGACGAGCTGCAGCTTCGTGACGAGCCAGGGGCGATCGTCGAGGGTCGGGCGACAGCCGCCACAAAGAACGAGGCAGGCGAGGATCGCGAAGAGCGAGCCGCGGTCTCTCACGACTCGATCCTGACGCCGAAGAGGGCCAGGAGGGGCACTCCTGTGAGATATCCCGAGGCGCTGAAGTCCCTGGTGTAGATCACCTCCTCCGGGTTTCTGCGGCCGGTGAGGTTCTGGACGTCGAGATAGAAGGTGACGTTGACGCGGCCTGCGACGAGCGCGCGGTCGACGCGGGCGTCGAGCTGAAAAAACGCCGGCAGCCGAACGCTGTTCTGCGGGCCGAAGAGCGGCTGATCGACCCCGTCACGAAGGTCGACGAAGCTCCCGACCACCGGCGTCCGCGGCATTCCGGTCGCGTAGCGCGCTCGCGCGCCGACGGTCCAGCGGCCTCGCTGGTGGCTGGCCACCGCGGTGAGGACCTGTGTCTGATCGAAGTCGAGGAGTCGGGCGGGACCGCTCCCGGTCCAGCGCTCGCTGCGGCCGAGCGTGTAGGCGAGCCAGGCGAAGGTGCCCCGACCGAGCTCGCGACGCAGCAGCAGGTCGACGCCGAGGCTGTCGCCGTTTCCCTCGGGGCCGAGCGCCCCGGCGAGCATCGGCGTTGCCAGCTCCGACCGGACCGCGAGGCCGGCGAGGCGTCGGTAGAAGCCGGTGGCCTCGATGGACGCGAGCTCGGTGATTCTCGCCCAGGCCGACAGGGTCGCGTGCGCGGCGCGCGTCGGACCGAGCGTCGGCGAGCCGAACACCGCGCTGAGATCGCCGGGATCGACGGGCTGATGATAGAGGCCAGCGGCCGCGGTCAGGATCAGCCTCGGGGAAAGCGCGCAGGCGATCGCCAGGCGCGGGTCCAGCGTCCAGGCGACGCGGGCGTACCCGATGAGTGGTGTCGTCCCGACCGGCGGCAAGCGCCCGGTTGCCGTCCACCGGGAAGGCGTCGCCCCGCAATCCCGGCGAGAAGGTCCAGCGACCGTAGCGGAATGACGCCGCCGCGAAGGGACCGATGTCGCCGACGGTGGCCGACCAGGCATCTGCGTTCACGTCGTCACCCGGTGGCTGGCCGAACACGGTGACGTCGCCTTCTCGCGCCGGCAGCGTCAGGCTGCCCGCGCGTTGCAGGCGGGTGCGCGCGAGGAGGCTGTCCAGGCCCACGGTGAGACGGAGCCCCGGCCACGGGCGCACCCGGTAGCGCGCACGCAGCCCGAGCACCGTGCGCGAAGAGGTCTCGGTGGCGGGAACAGTGCCGAACTGCTGGTCGAGCGCGGTCCGATCGCCGCCCACGAACAGCGTCGTGGCGAGGCCATCGTCGGCGCCGCGCTCCTCGTAGCTGATCGCCGCGCGCCACCAGGAGAGGCGCTGGTCTTCGCTCTGGGCGGGCAGGCCGAGCCCGGCGTCGCCGAGATTTTGCCGAACCTGGTCGAACGAGGTCAAGAAGAGCGCCTGCATCGTCGCTCCGGGCGCGACGTCGAGTGCGGCCTCGACCTGGGCATCCGCGTAGCGTGGGATGGGGTAGAGCGCCGTCGACGACTCTGGCGCCAAGCGACCGTAGGTCTCACCGAGGTAGCTGGCTCGCGCGGCGGCGGCGAGGCGGAGCCCGCGGAACGGGCCCACCTGGAACGAGACCGAGCTGTCCAGCAGGTTGGCGTCGAGCAGCAGGTGTGTGGCGTCTCCTTCCAGCTGTCGAGACGCGACGCGAACGAGCCCACCCAGGGCGCGGTTGTATTCCGCGCCGTACGCCCCGGGCACGACGTCGATCTGACCGACCAGCGCGGCGCCGACGGTCGAGCGAAACCCACCGAAGTGATAGAGCGCGGGAATCTCGATGCCGTCGTAGAGCACGCGTGTCTCTGCCGGGGTGGCGCCCCAGATGACGAGACCCGTGGCGCCAGGGGCGGAGCGCGCGACACCAGGGAGATCTTGGGCGGCCACCGACGGGTCGCCGCCTGTCCCCGTGAGCTGTCGCGCCTGGTCCGCGTCGATCGAGACGCTGACGGGTTGGGGCGTCCCGCCAGGCGCGCGCACCACCGTCAGATGCTCCGGCGGTGGGTCGGGGCTCGTCTCTTCCGTCCGCGCGGCGGGCGCCGCGACCATCGCGAGCGCGACGATGGCGAGCGCCACCTTCCGCGCGCGTTCACGGTGCCGGCACATCGAACGTCAGGGCATCCAACCCGCTGCCAGGTCCCTTGGAGAAACGCGTGTCCGTCGGGAGGCTCTCCCCCTGACTGCTCGCGACGTTCGCTCCGTTCTCGAACACGTCGACCGTCCAGCGAGCGGCCGGCACGCCGCACAGGGAGGCGGTGTCGACCCGGACCAGATAGCTGCCGGCAGGAGGCGGCGCCTGCCAGACGACGTTCTCCGCGCGCCGACCGTCGATCACGCACCCGGCGTTCGAATCGAAGTCGAGGATTCCGCCGTCTTGCCAGGAGGCATCTTGAAAGGTCCCCGGAGGCGGCAATTGATACGAGTTGATGTTCCCGGCCCAGACCTCGACGCCACCCGGGACGACGACGTGCAGATCGAGGTCCGCCTCGGTGTCCCAGCGCAAGCTCACGACCAGCGTGCCGCTCGGCGGCGGCGCAGCGGCGCTGGTCAGCGGCGCCACCGACGGCGCACCGAATCGTCCCGCGGCGTCCACGGCGCGAACGACGAGCGCCAGCGCTCCCAGCGGCAGCGTCGGAGAGAACGACAGCGTCGCCTGGAACGTGGGCTGATCCGGCGCGTCGAGCCCGGGCGGTCCCGCCACCACGATCCAGTAGCCGCTGTCCCCGCGCAGCCCGAGCGCGACGGCCGTCGCGCTCGGGTCGAGCGTGCCGGTCAGCGGCTTTTCGATCTCACCCGGCTGCACGGCCGTCAGGCTGTTGAAGACGCTCACGACCGCGGGACCGCCCCCGGCGATCGACTCCGAGATCTCCGCGCGAGAACTGCCCGCCCTCGACCCGCATCTCTGCGCCGAGTCCGGTGTCGGCTTGAATGCCACGACAGGCCGGCTCCGGCGCCAGCGTCAGGACGAGCCAGGCGACGGCTCCGAGACGACGCCTCACCACGCGAGCTGCCCCCGCACCGCGATCGTGTCGCCGCCGAGCGTGGTCGGCGCACCCGAGGCGCTCACGCCCAGCGGATTGGTGAAGTGCTGATACTCGAGGACGACTCTGTCGAGGTCGACCCAGCGCCAGGCGACGGTCGCCGTCCAGGTGGCGAAGGTCGCGTCGACGGGCACGACCGCGGAGGCGCGTTGCTCGAACGCGTCCGCGTCCGGGTTGTAGGTGTCGAACCGGCCGCCGACGAGAAAGTGCGGGCCGAGCTCCTCGACAAACCCGACCACCCAGCCCCGCTCGCGAAGATCGCGCCCCGCGGCGACGGGATCTGCCGGCGCGATGGCCCGATCGAGGTTCACGGCCCACATCGCCTCCGCGAAGAGCTCCAGCTCACCGAGCCGCGGGATCGCAATGAGGAGGCGCGCGTCTGCCCCCAGCGCGAACCGATGGAAGTTCTGCGACGGCGTGGCCGCCGAGCCCGGGATGACCTGGATCTCGCTCAGCTGCACGAGCCCGTCCTCGTTCTGATCTCTCCAGACGAGAACGTCCTTCGTCTGGGGCGTGCCACGATGAAAGCCGGTTCCCGACAGCCCCGAGAGCCCGGCCACGAATCTCACCCGCCGGCGCGCGCCGGAGACGCCGATTCTTCCCACGACGTCCTTGGCGTGGTTCGGATCCTGGACCGGGAACGTCCGATCGCCGAGCGGGTCACCGTTCATCAGCGCGACCTGAACGTCGACGAAGCGCCATCCGGCACGCGCGCGGAGACCGAGGTCGAAGACGCCCGGGAAGAGCGCGCGGCTGATGGTGCTGCGCTCGAGAAAGAACCGGTCCTGATCGCGCTGGGAGACCTCGTAGCCCCAGGGGATGCGGCAAAGGCCGATCGTTCCGTCGCCCCAGGGTCGGGATCTGTCTCCGGGCGCGCGGGCCTTCAGCGACACCTCGGCGTCGATCACCCCGGCGGCCGGGCCATTGACCGTGTTGGCGTCGAGCTCCAGGCTGCCTCCCATCCGGCCGTGGTCGACGTCGAGGCGCAACCGCGCGCGGCGAATGAAGAACCGCGTCTGGTTCAGCGGAGCGCCGGTCGAGGGATCGACCTCGTCCTGCGAGGCCTGATCGGAGACGAAGTCGTCCGCCTGGATGTAGCCGGAGAGACGGACACCGGCGGGAAGCGGCGACGCCGGCGCCGCGGTGACGGCCACGGCTGCATCCGGTTGCGATACGACGGCCCCCGCCGCCGGCTCCGACGCGGAGGCTGGCCACGAAACCGTCAGCGCCGCAGCCGCCGCGGCCGTCACGACCGCCTTGGCGGCGCCGACAGACCCGAGCCGGCCGGTTGTCATTTAGGGCAGCGGCGGCAGCGTCCCGCCGTTGGCGATCTCCAGCTGCGGCTCCGGCAGAAGCGGCGCGACCGTTCGCCCCGTGCAGGGATTGTTCGGGATGTCGCCGTCGGTGGCCGGCGCCGACGCGCAATCCGCGATCGGGGTCCGACCGTTCGTCGCCTCGCAGAAGCCGTGCAGGCACTGCTGGCCGGCGCCGCAGGTCGTTGTGCCGCCGCAAGCCGTGCAGCTCGCCGGCGTGACGCCGACCGAGCTCTCGTAGAAGCACCCGCACGGTTCGGGAGGCTGATAGCTCGACAGCGGCCCCCCCTCGACGCTGCGCTGAACGTTCATCGCGCAGATCGGAACCAGCCCCTTGCTCGCGACCAGGGCCAGCGGGTTGACGCCGGAGGGCGCCGCCGCCGTCGGCGCGCCGGTGAAGATGTCGATCACCCGCGCCGCGCTGGCGTTGGTCGGGTACCCGTTCCCGTCGGCCGGGGTCAGATAGAAGACGTGCGACCAGCCGAGATAGTGGCCGTCCCGAACGTTGCGCTTGTCGAAGGCCGCCGCGGTCGTATCGGGGAAGTAGCCGCCGGTCTGGCCGTACCCCTGAAGTGAAAGCGATCGCAGCGCCGCCCGGTTGGTCGCGCCGTCGTAGATCTCCGCGCCGAGGATCCCGATGGTCTTGTCGGGGGAGGTCGAGGCCGCCACCATCGACGCGACGCTGGTCGACTGATCGATCGGCTGCCCCTTCCACTTCGCGGCCGGCACGCCGATCAACGCCCCGAGGCTCACCTGGGTCCCCTTGGTCGCCGGCCGGACGAAGAAGAAGTTTTCGTCGATCCAAGGGGGCACCTGACCGGCCGCGCCGAAGCCGAAGACCAGGTACGCCTCCTCCGCGCTGATGGCCTGCGCCGTGCTCGCCTTCGGGACGACGAACACGAACGACTGGACCGGTCCCTTGTAGGCCTTCACCGAGGCCGGCGCGGGCGTCGTCGTGCAGCTCGCCGGGAAGACGATGGGAATGCCGAGCTGCACGGGCGTTCCGGCGGCGGCGGGCGTGCAGGTCGGAACGGTCCCGCTGTTCGGATCCCAGGCCGGATCGGCCGGGATGTACGAGAGGTTCTGCTTGAGCGGCGTTCCGTTGTAGACCGCGTCGATGATGGTGCAGGAGCCCGTGGCCTGCCAGACCAGCGTGATGGGGCTCGTATCCTGGCGCAACGCCTTTCCGAGCGCCTTGAGGATCGGCACCTGTGTGTCGCCCGACATGACGAAGAGGGGGTTCGGGAGCGAGGAGCAGGCCGGCAGCGCCGCGGGGCCGTCGCCGGCAGCAGCGTCGGTGGCGGCGTCCTTGCTGGTCACGCTGTCCACCGAGGCGTCAGACGGAGTCGTCGCGGCGTCCGTGGTTCGGTCGGCGGAGCCGTCGACCACCGTCGGCGTCTTGCTGCTCCCGCACCCGAGCAGCAGGGCCGCCAGGGCTGACGCCCGGACGATCGGTCGGGCGTTTTGCGACATTCGTTCACGTGCTGATTCTGTTGCAGGTCCTCGTGTCATCGCTGGCTCCCTCGGTCTCGGTCTCGTGGTGGCAGCAGGCTCGTGTCCGCGATCAGCTGCCCGGCGTCGCGGGCGACGTGCCCGCCCAAGCTCTCCATCTCGCGCCGGAAGGGGCGGCCGGCGAGCGTCTCCAGCAACCTGACGACGCGCGCATCCGCCGAAGCCTCCTTGGAGAGGATCAGATCGAAGCGCTCCTCGGCGAGCGGAACGAAATCGAGGCCGTGCGCCCGCGCCATCGAGGGGAGCGCGACGCCGGCGTCCGCCAAACCCAAGGCCACCATCCTCGCCACCTCGGCGTGACCGTGCGCGGTCATGACGGCGCGGGGGCGCTCGCGAAGTCCCTCCTGGCGGAGCAGCCGATCGACGAGGTCGCGGGCGGCGGCGCCCGGCTGTCGCTGCACGAAGGAGACTTCCGGACGAACGAGGTCCCGCACGCCTCGAATCCGACGGGGGTTGCCGGCCGCCACGACCAGGCCCGCCTCCCAGCGTCCGAGGTTGAAGATCAGCATCGACCGGCCCGGCAGCCGGCGCTGCACGAACGGAACATTGAATTCCTGCGCCTCCTCATCGTAGAGGTGCGCCCCCCCGACGTGAATCAGCCCGCGCGCCAGGAGGTCCAGGGCCGCGCTGCTCGAGCGCTCCAGCCAGCGGACGCGAGCGGCAGCCCGCCCGGCGCTCGCGCGCGCCGCCAGGATCCCAAACGCCGGAGCGCACCCCGCGCAGAGCAGCGTATCGCCCGCGGCTCTCGCGTCTTCGAGCAACGCAACCCGGGCGCTTCCCTTCTTGTCGCCTCCGGTGCCGAGGACGAGGCCGTCCGCGGCCGCGTGAAAGGGGGCGGAATCGACGCCCGTCAGGCGGTGAGCGACCCACTTGCCGTCGACCGAGGCGACGACCACCCGCGCGTTGTCCGCCACGGGCGTCTCGACCAATCGCGCCCTTCTCACTTTCTTGTCGGGCTCGGCCGTGGCCGGCTCGTGGTCTGGGGCCAGCTCGACGGACAACGAGGCGTCCCGGTCATCGGTCCAAAACAGATCCTCGACCTGGCAGCCCAGCTCCCGCGCCAGACGCAGGGCGAGCGCGGTGGACGGGACGCTGCGGCCCGCCTCGAGAACGCTGAGGCTCTGCCGACTGACCCCGATCCTGGATGCCAGATCCTGTTGGCGCAGCCCCGCGGCGGTTCGTCGTCGTCCGACGCAGTTGCGGAGCACCCTCACGGCGGTTGTTGTCGTTCATAGCCGACATGATGTCAATTCAACACGACACCCGACGGTGACGGCGAGCCAGTCAGGTGACGGACGCGCCGAGCGAGACGCGCAGCGCGATTGCGCGCGTGCTCACGACCCCGGCCCTGTTCGTGCTGCTCGTTTCGAAACGAAATGATCGCTCGTTTCGAAACATCCGTGGACCCTCGTTGTCGACCGCCCGAAACAATCGCTTGGGATCCATTTAACCTCGAAATGCGTCCGGCCGGCGGTCGACCAGATAGGTTCGAGGCATGGAGGACTCAAGATGACCTCGGCACCCACCACTGGAATGCTCGGTAAACCCAAGCTCTGGGTGCCGGGTGACTGGAACGCCTTCTTCGGTTTTGGCACCAACATTCTCGTGAACCTGCTGACGCTCAGCGCGCTCTTGAGGTTCGTCCTGCAGATGCCCGACGAGCTGGTGTTCAAGCGCATCTTGCCCGCGTCGGGGCTCATGATGTGTCTGAGCACCTTCTATTACGCGTCGCTCGCCTATCGCCTGGCGAAGAAGACCGGGCGCAACGACGTCTGCGCGCTCCCCTCCGGGATCAGCGTGCCGCACATGTTCATCGTCACGTTGGTCATCATGCTGCCGGTCAAGCTCGCGACCGGTGATCCCATGAAGGGCTGGCAGGCGGGGCTGACCTGGGTGTTCATTCAGAGCTTCGTCTTGATGGCGGGCGGCTTCATTGCCCCCATCATCCGCCGCATCACCCCGAAGGCCGCCCTGCTGGGCGCGCTCGCCGGCGTCTCCATCACCTTCATCTCCATGAAGCCCGCCCTGGAGATGTTCCTGACCCCGATGGTCGGGATCGTCTGCTTCGCGATCATTCTGGTCAGCTGGTTCGGCGGCGTGAAGTTCGGGGGAATTCCCGCCGGCCTGGTGGCGATCGCCGCCGGCACGCTGATCGCCTGGGGCTCCAATCTGTTCGGCCTGCACTTCGGCGGGATGAGCGCCGAGGCGCTCAAGGGTTCGTTTCAGACCTTCGGCTTCTCCGTCCCGCACCCCGTCATCGGGCTGGTCCTCGGAGGGCTGCACTGGTCGTTTCTAAAAGTCATTCTCGTCACCGCCATCCCCTTCGGCATCTACGACCTCGTCGAGGCGATGGACAACGTCGTCAGCGCCTCGGCCGCCGGCGACGAGTATCCGACCACGCGCGTGCTCACCGCCGACGGCGTGGTGAGCCTCATCGGCTGCCTGATGGGCAACCCCTACATCAACGCCGTCTACATCGGGCATCCCGGCTGGAAGGCGATGGGCGGCCGCATCGGCTACTCCGCCGCCACCGGCGTCATGGTCATCATCCTCTCCTGGTTCGGCATCATCTCGCTGATGACGGCGCTGATCCCGGTGGTGGCGATCTCACCCATCTTGCTCTACATCGGCATGCTGATCGGCTCGCAGGCGTTTCAGGAGACGCCGCGCCGCCACGCGCCGGCCGTCGTCATCGCGCTGTTTCCCTCGCTGGCGGCCTGGGGGAAGCTGCAGATCGACAACTCACTCGGCGCCATCTCCGGCATCCACCTGGTCACGCCCGAGATGATCGCCCAGATCCAGAAGGTCGGCATCATGTACCACGGGCTGTCGATCCTGGGCGGCGGGTCGATCCTGGCGGGCGTCATCCTCGGGGCCACGACGACGTTCATCATCGATCGCCAGTTCTCCAAGGCTGCTGGATTCGCGGCCGCGGGCGGCGTCCTGACGTTCCTGGGCCTCATGCACGGCGAAGAGGTCGGCGCGTTCGAGAACCCAACCGTGGTCGTCGCTTACTTCGCCGTCGCCACCGTCCTCTACGCCTGCAGCCGCTTCGCCGCGGTCGCCCCCGTCGCGGCCACGGAGGAGCACGAGGTGGAGCACGCGGAGCACGCGCTGGCGCTGGAGTAGGTTTCGTCACGACAGGCGCCGCCGCTACCGGATCGCCGGTTCAGGGATTTCCTGAACCGTCGATGATCCGGTAGAAGGCGCCATGTCGATTCGGAAAGCGGTTGCGTGGCTGTTCGACGTGGGCGACGGAAGCGAGCTCGCCGCGCTCGAGGCGGCCCACGCTCGCCAGCCGCGACAAAAGGCCCGCCCGCGGGGGGCCGTCGAGGTGCCGCTCTACGGCCAGGCAGAAGCGATTCGCGTCCTCTATCAGACGGCGTCTCTCGAAGAGAGCCCGCCCAAGCCGCCCCGTCCCAAGAGGAAGGGGGGCCGTGGCCTGTCGGTCGCGCGGTACCTCGATTCGTTGACCGCGCTGCCCGAGCCTGCCGGCGCGAAGGCGTAGAGCTTCCTAGAGAGAGTCCGCGCGCTCCGACGGGCGACCGGCGTGCCTCCACGACGAGACCCGGGCGCGGGCGCCCTGCATCAACAGATACAGCGCGGGCGTGAAGAAGAGGTTCAGCACGGTCGACAGCAAGAGGCCGCCGAAGAGCGCGGTCCCCATCGAGTGTCTGCCGTTGGCGCCTGAACCACTGGCGAAGACCAGCGGCAGAATGCCCAGCAGGAAGGCGAAGGAGGTCATCAAGATGGGCCGCAACCGCAAGCAGGGTCGCCTCGGCGACGGCGTCGGCGGCGGAGCTGCCCTTGGCGCGGAGCTGCTCGGCGAACTCGACGATCAGGATGGCGTTCTTGCTGGCCAGGCCGATCAGCATGAGGAGCCCGATTTGACAGAAGACGTCGTTGCTGAGGCCCCGCACCTTCTGGGCGAGGAGCGCTCCCAAGAGGGCCAGCGGCACGGCGAGGATGATGATGAACGGCAGCGTGAAGCTCTCGTACTGGGCCGAGAGCACCAGGAACACGAAGGTCAGGCCGAGGGCGAAGATCACCAGCGCCTGGCTTCCCGCGCGCACCTCTTCCCAGGAGATGCCGGACCATTCGAAGCCGAGGTCGGCGGGCAACACGTTGTGCGCCGCGGTCTCCATGGCGGCGATCGCCTCGCCGCTGGAGGTGCCCGGCGTCGGTGTCCCCGCGAGCTCGATGGAGCGGTACAGGTTGTAATGGCTGATCACCGGCGGACCCGAGCCCGTCTTCACGCGCACCAGGTTGTCGAGCGAGACGAGCGCGCCGGCCTCCGACCGGACGTAGAGCTCGCCGATGTCGCGCGGCTGATCGCGGTAGGCGGCCGCGGCCTGCGCATAGACGCGGTAGGCGCGTGGGCCGAAGTCGAAGTCGTTCACGTACTGCGACCCGAGATAGACGCCGAGGGCATCGCCGACCTGCTGGATGGGGACACCGATGCTCTTGGCCTTCTCGCGATCGATCGTCACCTGAAGCTGGGGATCGTCGACGCTGAAGGTGGAGAAGAGGCCGCCCACCCGTCCGCTGCGCATCGCCGCGGCGGTCAGACCCTGGCTCGCCTCCGCCAGCGCGCTGAAGTCGGTGCCGCCGCTCTTGTCGAGCAGCTCGAAGGTGAAGCCGCCCGTCGACCCCTGCCCCTGGATCGGCGGTGGCAGGAAGGGGACGACGATCGCGCCCGGGATCGCGCCCAGCTTTCGCTGCATGTCGCCGATCACCGCCAGGGCGGAATGGGCGCTCCCTGCGCGCTCCCCGACCGGCGACAGGCTGACGAAGATGATGGCGCGGTTGGCGCTGTTGCCGGCGAAGTTGAACCCCAGCACGGAGAAGACGTGTTGGACCTCGGCCCGGCTCTTGAGCCGCGTCTCCACCTCCTTGGCGACGCCGGTCATGTAGTCGAGCGACGCGCCCTGCGGTCCGATCATCTGGACGATGAAGTAGTTCTGATCTTCGTCGGGGACGAACCCGGTGGGGACGGCGCGGAACAGCAACAGCGTCAGGGCCAGGCCGGCGACGAAGGCGGCGCCCACCCAGCCGAGATGGTGCAGCAGCCACCCGAGCGCGCGGCGGTAGTGCTCGCGGGTGGCGTCGAAACCCCGGTTGAACCAGCGGAACAGCGCGAAGTGATGCTCCCGCTCGGCGCGCAGCAAGAGGGCGGCCAGGGCAGGCGACAGCGTCAGCGCGTTGAACGCCGAGATGGCCACGGAAAACGCGATGGTCAGTGAGAACTGCCGGTAGAGGCGCCCGGTCGTGCCGGAGAGAAACGCGACCGGCACGAACACCGCGATCAGCACCAGCGAGGTGGCGACCACCGCGCCCGCCACCTCGCCCATCGCCCGGTTGGCGGCGGCGTGGGCGTCCCCCCGCGTCTCGCCCAGGTTGCGGGCGATGTTCTCGACGACGACGATCGCGTCGTCGACCACCAGCCCGGTGGCGAGGACGATCCCGAACAGCGTCAGCGTGTTGATCGAAAATCCGAACGCCTTGATGAAAACAAAGGTGCCGATCAGCGACACGGGGATGGTGACGCTGGGAATGACGGTGGCGCGCCAGTCCTGGAGGAAAAGAAAGATGACCACGATGACCAGCACGATCGCCTCGAGCAGCGTCTTGACGACCTCGCGGATCGATTCGCGCACGGCGATCGTCGGATTGAACGCGATCTCGTACTTCATCGATGGTGGAAAGCTGACGGCGAGCCGGCTCAGGGTCGCCCGGACGGCCGCCTCCAGCTGGAGGGCGTTGGCGTTGGGCTGTTGAAACACCCCCAACCCGACGGCGTCGCGGCCGTCGAAGCGGAGGTTCAGAGAATAATCTTCCGCCCCCAGCTCCGCGGTGCCCACGTCCCGCAGCAGCACGAGGCCGCCGTTGGCGCTGCGCCTCAGCACCAGCTGCTCGAACTCGCGCGGGTCGGTGAGCCGTCCGGCCACGGTGACGCTGATCTGGAAGGTCTGCCCCGACGGCGCCGGCGGGCGGCCGACCTGGCCCGCCGCGATGATCGCGTTCTGCTCCCGCAGCGCCGCCACGACGTCCGAGGCGGTCAGCCCACGCGCCGTGAGCCGCACCGGATCGAGCCAGAGCCGCATGGCGTACTTGCGCTCGCCGAAGATGCGCACGTCGGCCGTGCCGGGGATGCGCTTGATCTCGTCGCGCACGTAGAGATCCAGGTAGTTGCTGACGAAGACGTTGCTGAGCGAGTTGTCGTCGGAATAGAAGCCCGCCGCGATCACGATGGCGGGGGAGGTCTTGATGACCGTGACCCCGGTGTTCTTCACCTCGGCGGGGAGCTTCGGCAGCGCCGTGTTGACGCGGTTCTGCACCTCGACGGCCGCCAGATCCTTGTCCCGCCCGACGTCGAAGGTGGCGGTGATGCTGCTGGTGCCGTCGCTGCCGCTCGTCGAGGTGAGATAGCGCATCCCTTCGGCGCCGTTGATCTCCTGCTCGAGGGGCGTGGTGACGGCCGACTCCACCGCCCGCGCGCTGGCTCCCACGTAGATGCTCTGCACCTGCACCTGCGGCGCCGCCAGCTCGGGGTACTGGGCGATGGGGAGCGTCGGGAGGCTCACCGCCCCTCCGATCACGATCACGATCGCGCACACCGACGCGAAGATCGGACGCTTGATAAAAAACTCTGCAAACATCTTAAGCGGGACCCCCGAGGGGTCCCGGGCCCCCCGCGACGAGCTCGGACGAGCAAAGCTCGTCCTCCCTCACGCGCCTTCTTTCGGGACCCCCGGGGGGTCCCGGGCCCCCCGCGACGAGCTCGGACGAGCTTTGCTCGTCCTCCCTCACGCGCCTCATTAGCCGCCCTCTTTCGGCGGGGGTGGGGCCGGGAGCGGCGCGACGCGGGCGCCGGGGCGGAGCTTCTGCACGCCCGCGGCGACGATCCGGTCGCCCACCTGCAGCCCGTGCGTGACCGGATAGCTCTGCCCCTCGATAGGCCCGATCTGAACGGCCCGCAACGCCGCCGTGAGGGCGCCGTCCGCTCCGCTCACGACCCAGACGAAGGCTTGCCCGGCGCGTCGCTGCACCGAGAGCACCGGCACCACGGGCCCGTCGTGCTGGCGCCAGACGATCCGGGCGCGCACGAACTGCGCGGCGCGCAGCCGGCCAGCCCGATTGTCCACCCTGGCCTTGACCAGGACCATCTGGGTCGCGGGATCGGCGCGCGGCGAGACGAAGCTGACCTCGCTCGGCGCGAGGACCTCACCCCCGACGTCGACGATCTCGACGCGCGTCCCCAGCTTCAGGCTCGCCGCCCGTTCCAGCGGCACGTCGACGTAGACCTCGAGCGCGCTGTTGTCGTCGAGCGTGGTGAGGAGCGTCTGCGACGTCACCAGGTCGCCGACGCGCACCGGGATGTCGCCCACGGTCCCGCCCGTCGGGGCCACCACCCGGTAATAGTGGAGCTCGACCGTCTGCGCCCGCGTCTGCGCCTCGGTCGCGGTCGCGTTCGCCTCCGCTTGCTGCAGCCCGTTTTGGGTCTGATCGAAGTCCTGGCGCGTGGCGGCGCCCCGCTTGTAGAGGCGCTCGATGCGCGAGAACTGCTTGCGGGCCAGGTCGAGGGCCGCGACGTTCGCCTTGTGGAGGGCCTCCTGGCTGCTCACCGCGGCGCGCTGGCGCGACGGATCGATGTCGATCAGCGGGGTGCCGGGCCGAACTTCATCACCCGAGGTGGCCAGAATCTTGGAAACATGACCTTCGACCAGCGGTTGGATCTGCACCGACTGCCGGGACCGCAGGACGCCCACGTACTCGCTGGCGTCGCGGAGGGGGACCGACTTGACCGCCTCGATCTGCACCGGCATCGGCGGTGGCGCGGCGGGCGCGCCCGAGCCGGAGGCCCGACGTTGTCCGCACGCCGCGACCGCCAGGAGGAGGCAGACTGCGCAGGCAGCGGGCGTATTTCTCGGGGACGGCAAACAAGCGCGAAGGTGGTCATGTCTTCGCGGCTCGCAAGGGCCAGTCAATGACTGGTGCGCGGGCAGCGCGTCGGCGCTGGGGCCGCTCAACCCGACCGCTGGCGCGGGAACCGTCGCTCTCTCCATGTTGGGGAGCCGGCCGAGTCTCGCTTCTGGTCCTGGGCCTTGGCGTGGCTACCCGACGTCCGCGCGGCTCTGGCTGGTGCCGATCCTGCTCGCCGGCGCTGCATCTTCGCCGGTTGGCTGGCGACGGTCTTTTCGTCGCCACTGCGGTTCGCGGAGCAACGCCATGTGCCGTCTCCCGTTCCATTGAGCCTTTTGACGGGGGACGTTTGTTCGGAGCGTTGTAGCGCGCGTCGACAAACACGAAACGAGTATTGGCAACGGAGTCGGAACGGCCGTGGTCGGAAACCCCGAAATGCCTGTCCGGAAATCACGAACGGCGAACCAAGCGGCAGTAGACGGAAAGCCAAAATTGGCTGAACTTTCCCGGGAAAATCACACACAATACCAGGCTCGCGTCGCCGTTGTCAGTCGCAGCCCACTCGCTTTTGTTGTACAGAAGATTTCGGGTGAGGCGTCATCGTTTGATTGTCAAGAAGGGGGAACCAAATGAAGAGAGCGTCGTGGGTGGTCGCTGGGATGTTCGTTGCCAATGGATTGGCAACGGGGGCTTGCTCGTCATCAGGCGGAACATCGGGCACCGGCGGCAACGTCGGCACGGGAGGTAAGGCCGGCTCGGGTGGCGGCTCCGGCGCGGCCGGTGGTGCGACCGCGACGGGCGGCTCCGGTGGCGCAGCCGGCGCCGGTGGCGGCGGTGGCTCCGCGGGAGCGGGTGGAATTGGGGGCGGCGCGGCTGGCGCTGGCTGCACGGCAGGAGCTCCGGCCGTCACGCCGCACAACTCGTGCACGGACATCCCATCGCTGAAGCAGGGTGGTTCTGGTGGCGCCGGAGGTGCTGGCGGTGCGGCTGGTTTCACCATCAGCAGCGCGGACTTCGCCTACTGCGGAACGATCCCCAAGGCCATGACCTGCGACGGCAATGCCTTCGGAACGGGCACGAACCCGACCCTCAACTGGTCGGGAGCTCCCACGGGAACCATGAGCTACGCCATCGTGTTCAAGGACATCTCCCTCTTGGCGGACACCACCTCCAGCACCGCGGAGACCGACATCAATATCCAGCACGGGTACCACTGGGCGATGTGGGACATCCCGGCCACGGCCACGCGTCTGGACACGGGATCGATGACCGGTTACCACTCGGCGGACATCTCCGGGGCTCTTCAGTGGTCCCAGCGGAACACCTACGGTTATTTCCCGCCCTGCCCGAACCCGTTCCCCAAGGGCGATGCGCGCTTCACCTGCAGCCTGACCCTGGACAGCTACTCGTACACGCTGTACGCGTTCCCCTTCGCTCACCTGCCGAGCCTCCCGGCGCCGGATCTCAACGCGAACGGCGAGCCGACCGGCAACTACGCGTCGAAACTGGGGCGCTACATCGAGTCCCTCACGGCCCTGGCCGTCACCGAGTACCGCGGCACCTCCTCGGCGTGGGCCTCGGCGTTTAGCCCCCCGGCGGCGCTCGAGTACCCCTGCGCAGCCGATGACACGGTCGACGGCGGCACCAAGGAGGACGGCGGCGTCAAGCTCGATGGCAGCACCCTCATGTGCCTGCAGTGACAACGACGCAGCGACCCTCCTGACCGCCCACTGCGCGAAGCCCCGCGATCCCTCACCCCGCCGATGGCGGCGGGGTGGCGTCGCTCGACGAGAGCCGCTAGTAGCGGTAGTGGTCGGCCTTGTACGGGCCTTCCTTGGGAATGCCGAGGTAGCTCGCCTGGCGCTCGGTGAGCACCTCGAGCTCGACGCCGAGCTTCGCGAGGTGCAGGCGCGCCACCTTCTCGTCGAGCTTCTTCGGCAACACGTAGACGCGACCCGGCTCGTAGCCGGCGATGCCGCTCAGTGTCGGCTTGTTTTGCGAGGCCAGCCACAGGTCGATCTGCGCGATGGTCTGGTTGGTGAACGAGTTGCTCATCACGAAGCTCGGATGGCCGGTGGCGCAGCCGAGGTTCACGAGACGCCCTTCGGCGAGCACGATGATCGACTTGCCGTCCGGCCAGATCACCTCGTGCACCTGGGGCTTCACCTCCACCCACTTGTGCTTCTTGATCTTGGAGATCTCGATCTCCGAATCGAAGTGACCGATGTTGCAGACGATCGCGCGGTGCTTCATCGCGTTCATGTGCTCTTCGGTGATCACGAACTCATTGCCGGTGGTGGTGACGAAGATGTCACCGCGGGGCGCGGCCTTGGCCATCGTGGTGACCTCGTAACCTTCCATCGCCGCCTGCAGCGCGCAGATCGGGTCGATCTCCGTGATGACGACGCGCGAGCCCTGGCCCTTCATCGCCTGGGCGCAGCCCTTGCCGACGTCGCCGTAACCGGCGATGACCACGACCTTGCCCGAGAGCATGACGTCCGTCGCGCGCATGATGCCGTCCGGCAGCGAGTGTCGGCAGCCGTAGAGGTTGTCGAACTTCGACTTGGTGACCGAGTCGTTGACGTTGATGCACGGGAAGAGCAGCTCCCCCTTCTGCGCCATCTGATAGAGGCGGTGAACGCCGGTCGTCGTCTCCTCGGAGACGCCCTTGATGTTCTTGGCGGCCTGGGCGAAGAAGCCGGGGCGCTCCTTGATCGCGCGCTTGACCAGCGCGTAGAGGACGCGGCCCTCTTCGTGGCCCGGATCCTTGTCGAGGAACGAGGCGTCCTTCTCGGCCTTCACGCCGAGGTGAACGAGCAGCGTGAGATCGCCGCCGTCGTCGAGGATCAGGTTGGGGGTGCCGCCGTCGGACCACTGCAGCACGCGCCAGGAGTAGTCCCAGTACTCTTCGAGGTTCTCGCCCTTGACGGCGAACACCGGGACGCCACGGTCGGCGATGGCGGCCGCGGCGTGATCCTGCGTGCTGAAGATGTTGCACGAGCACCAGCGGATGTCGGCGCCGAGCGCCTCGAGCGTCTCGATCAGCACCGCCGTCTGGATGGTCATGTGCAGCGAGCCCGCGATGCGCGCCCCCTTGAGCGGCTGGCTCTTGGCGAACTCGGCGCGCGTCGCCATGAGACCCGGCATCTCGGTCTCCGCGAGATCGATCTCCTTGCGGCCGAAGCCGGCAAGCGAGAGGTCACGAACCACGTAGTCCGGTTTTCCTTTGACGACGGGGGCCTTATTGAAAGTGCTGATCTCGGGCATGGGCTATCTCCTCAACGAGCGCGCGAAGCTTTTGGGTTTCCGGGACTGCGCACGGATATCCTTGTATCTAGATTTAAGGATACCTATGCGCCCGTGAGTCTGTCAGCAGGAGATTGGACTGTCAAGGCAGGGGCTGCGGCGGCTGTTCGCCGACGCTGTGGGAACGACCGACGCTGCAACCGGGCGGCATGAGGACCTCGACATCGTAAGAAGAGGGATCTAGGGCGCAGCCGCGGGACGAGGCGGGGACCCCCGGGGCGTCGCGACCTCCTGTGGCCTTCCGGATATCTCGTTTACTTCTCTGATTTCTGGCGGATGTCTCTCATTTTCGGCGGTTCGGCGGCCGGATCGGCGTTTGCGGGACTTGGGTGACAGTCCCAGTCGTCCGCACGCGCTCGCGCTCGCAAGGAGAATCGCAATGGCACAGCACCCAGTCGCTCCGAATCTCCGGCCGTCGATCCCGTCCGCGATGCGCCTCCTCGCGCTCGCCGCGGCGCTCGCCGGCGCCTGCTCCTCGAGCCTCGGGGGCGGCGACACGGGCACGGGCGGGACCACGAACACCGGTGGGACGACGGGCACGGGCGGAACGAGCACCGGGGGGACTCCGGGAACGGGAGGCGCGACGACGGGCACCGGCGGTTCGGGGACCGGTGGCTCCATTACAGGGACCGGTGGCTCAGGCACTGGCGGCGCGACGACGGGAACAGGGGGCGTGGGCGGCAAAACGGGCACCGGCGGTTCGGCCACCGGTGGTTCCGGAACAGGTGGGACCGGGGTCGGCGGTTCGTCGGTCGCGGGCAGCAGTGGCACCGGTGGCTCGGGGACGAGCACCGGCGGCAGCACGGGCGCCGCCGTCTACAATCCCAACTTCGTGGAGTTCGCCGGTTCGGACTGCAACGTCGCCACGCCGAAAGACGTGAGCATCAGCGGCCAGCTCCCCAACCTGTTCACGAAGCTCGACGGAACGACCATGGCCAAGCGCTCGGATTGGCGCTGCCGCCGGGCCGAGCTGAAGGCGATCGTCGAGAAATACATCTTCGGCGCGAAGCCGGGCGCTCCGGACATGGTCACCGGCTCGGTGACCAGCACCGCCATCAAGGTGCATGCCGTGCTGGGCAGCAAGAGCATCGACTTCAGCGTGCCGATCAGCGTGCCGAAGGGCGCCACCGGACCGGTTCCAATCATCATCGGGCTGACCGGATCGAGCCTGGATTCCGGCATCGTCAGCGGAGAGGGCGTTGCCACCGGGACCTATGACATCCAGGGCATGATGAGCGAATCGAGCAGGACGGGGCTCTTCACGACCCTCTACGGCACCAGCACGGGCGTCAGCTCTCAGATCGGTTGGGCCTGGGGCTTCAGCCGCATCATCGACGTGTTGATCTCGGAGAAGGCCGCGGGGCGAAACAGCATCATCGATCCCACGGCGGTCGGCGTGACCGGCTGCTCCAGGGACGGCAAGGGCGCCTTCACCGTCGGCGCGTTCGACGAGCGAATCGCGCTGGGGATTCCGCAGGAGTCCGGCACCGCCGGCGTGTCGGCTTACCGAATCGTGAACACCGCGCCCAAGGGGCCGAATGGGAATCCGGCTCAGTCACTCTCCAACGCCGTGAGCACGGAGGTGGGGTGGTTCGGAAGCACCTTCGAGAGCACGTACATCAGCAAGGTGGACACCATCCCGGGGGACACGCACTCCCTCGCCGCCATGCACGCCCCGCGCGGCTTGCTGGTCCTCGACAACTCGCGCATCGGCGAGCTCTGCGCACCCTGCCAGCACGCGGCGACCGCCGCCGCGCAGGTCATGTACCAGGCGCTGGGGCTCGGGGCGAACGTCGGCTACAACGGCGGCAACCCGACCGACCCCCAGAACCACTGTACGTTCTACACCGCGACTCAGGGGCCCCCGCTGCAAAGGGCCATCCGGGCTCACCTGACCAAGACGGCCGCCCCGGACGGTAGAATGGAGCCGCAGCCGGCCGGGACCGCCGATCTGACCAAGTGGGTTCCCTGGTCCACCTCCGCGCCGACTCTGACGAATGACGTGAGCTGGTCCTCTCCGCCCCTCACGAGTCAGTAGTTCAGCCGGGAGGCGGCGACCGCGCAGCGCCATCCCCGGAGCTGTCCCGATGCCGTCCGCGGAAGGGCGGAGAAGGTTTCGCCTTGGCGAAGTGCGTGTCTATGCGACTGAGGCACACCATTCGGCGAACTTTCGCGTTATCATGGGCAATTCATGCACCGCCAGCTCGACACCGACGCCCTTGAAACCACGGAATGGCTGGACGCGCTCGAGAGCGTCCTCGCGCTAGAGGGGCCCGAACGGGCCCACTACCTGCTCGAGCAGCTCGTCGCCAAGGCGCGACGGGACGGGGCGTACCTGCCCTACAGCCCGAACACGGCCTACCGGAACACGATCCCGCCGCACCTCGAGGAGCGCTCGCCGGGCGACTACGAGCTCGAGCACCGGCTGCGCTCGTTCGTGCGCTGGAACGCCGTCGCGATGGTGCTCCGCGCGGGAAAGCGCAACCTGGACCTCGGCGGCCACATCGCCAGCTTCGCCTCCGCCGCCACGCTCTACGACGTCGGCTTCAACCATTTCTGGCGGGCGCCGACCAAGGACTTCGGCGGCGACCTCGTCTATTTCCAGGGGCACTCCGCCCCTGGCATCTACGCCCGCGCCTTCGTCGAAGGGCGTCTCTCCGAAGCTCAGCTCGACCTGTTCCGCCAGGAGGTCGACGGCAGGGGCGTCTCGTCTTATCCGCACCCCTGGCTCATGCCGGACTTCTGGCAGTTCCCGACGGTGTCGATGGGCCTCGGGCCGATCCAGGCCATCTACCAGGCCCGGTTCCTGCGCTACCTGCACGGCCGGGGCCTCGCCAACACCGAAGGCCGCAAGGTCTGGGCGTTCATGGGCGACGGCGAGATGGACGAGCCCGAATCGCGGGGCGCCATCAGCCTTCCGCCGCGGGAGGCCCTCGACAACCTCGATCTTCGTCATCAACTGCAACCTGCAGCGCCTCGACGGGCCGGTGCGCGGCAACGGCAAGATCATCCAGGAGCTGGAGGCGGAGTTCAGCGGCGCGGGCTGGAACGTCATCAAGGTCATCTGGGGCGCCTACTGGGATCCGCTGATCGCCCGGGACAAGACCGGGATCCTGCTCAAGCGGATGGAAGACGCCGTCGACGGCGAGTACCAGAAGTTCAAGAGCCGCGACGGCGCCTACGTGCGCGAGCACTTCTTCGGCAAGTATCCCGAGCTGCGCGAGATGGTGGCCAAGATGTCCGACGAGGACATCTGGCGCCTCAACCGCGGCGGCCACGACCCGCACAAGGTCTACGCGGCGTACGCCGGCCGCCAGAAGCACGAGGGGCAGCCGACGGTCATCCTCGCCAAGACCGTCAAGGGCTACGGCATGGGCGCGGTGGGCGAGGGGAAGAACATCGCCCACCAGCAGAAGAAGATGCCGATCGAGGCGCTGCGCCAGTTCCGCGACCGCTTCCAGATCCCGATCCCCGACGACAAGCTGGCGGAGATACCGTACTACCGGCCCGCGCCCGACTCGCCGGAGGGGAAGTACCTCCGCGAGCTGCGCGAGAAGCTCGGTGGGCCGCTGCCGCAGCGCCGGCGCAAGAGCGTCAGCCTCGAGGCCGCCAAGCCCGAGCCGTTCAAGCCGCTGCTCGAGGCGACGGCCGAGGGGCGCGAGATCTCCACGACGATGGCGTTCGTGCGGCTTGCTGACCGGGCTCGTGAAGGATCCGAACATCGGCAAGCGCATCGTCCCCATCGTGCCCGACGAGTCGCGGACCTTCGGTATGGAGGGGCTCTTCCGCCAGCTGGGCATCTACTCGCAGATCGGCCAGCTCTACGAGCCCGAGGATTCCGACCAGCTGATGTTCTACAAGGAGGACAAGACCGGCCAGATCCTCCAGGAGGGGATCAACGAGGCGGGCGCGACGTCGCTCCTGGATCGCAGCCGGAACGTCGTACGCCAACAACGACGTGCCGATGATCCCGTTTTACATCTTCTATTCGATGTTCGGGATGCAGCGGGTCGGCGACCTCATCTGGGCGGCCGGCGATCTGCGCACCCGCGGCTTCCTGCTGGGCGCGACCGTCGGGACGCACCACGCTGAACGGCGAGGGGCTGCAGCACGAGGACGGTCACAGCCATGTCCTGGCGGGCACCGTCCCCAACTGCGTCGCCTACGACCCGACGTTCGCGTTCGAGGTGGCGGTCATCATCCAGGACGGCCTGCGCCGGATGGTCCAGGAGCAGGAGGACGTCTTCTATTACATCACCCTCATGAACGAGAACTACGCCCATCCGGCGCCTGCCTGAAGGCGCGCGCGAGGGGATCGTGAAGGGGATGTACAAGCTCACCGACGGGGGCGCAAGAAAGGGCCGCGCGTCGCAGCTGCTCGGCAGCGGCGTCATCCTGCGCGAGGTGATCGCGGCCGCCGAGCTGCTCAAGAACGACTGGGGCGTGACGTCCGACATCTGGAGCTGCCCGAGCTTCAACGAGCTGGGGCGCGACGGTCGCGCGGTCACGCGCTGGAACATGCTGCACCCGACGGAGAAGGCGCGCGTGCCGTGGGTGACCCAGCAGCTCGGCCGGCACGAAGGGGCCGGTCATCGCCTCGACCGACTACGTCCGCGAGTTCGCCGATCAGATCCGCGAGCTGGTGCCCCGCCGCTACAAGGTGCTCGGCACCGACGGATTCGGCCGCAGCGACTCGCGCAAGAACCTGCGGCGGTTCTTCGAGGTGAATCGGTTCTACGTCACGGTCGCGGCGCTCAAGGCGCTGGCCGACGACGGCGAGCTGCCCGCCGCGAAGGTCGCGGAGGCGATCAAGAAGTACGAGATCGACGCCGAGAAGCCGGCGCCCTGGACTGTTTAACGGGCGCTGTCAAAAGAGGAACGGCGACGACCGCGACATG
Source organism: uncultured Pseudomonadota bacterium (assembly GCA_963819375.1). Classification (GTDB taxonomy): domain Bacteria; phylum Myxococcota_A; class Polyangia; order Fen-1088; family Fen-1088; genus JADGRB01. Next base: position 834,954 of record CAWFVU010000009.1, read on the forward strand.
AGCACCGTCAATCACGACCCGAGGAGAGACGCTTGGCCGCCACTGAAGTAAAGGTCCCGAACATCGGGGACTTCAAGGACATCCCCGTCATCGAGCTGCTCGTCAAAGCGGGCGACACGGTGCAGAAGGACGACTCGCTGCTCGTTCTCGAGAGCGACAAGGCGACGCTGGAGGTGCCTTCGCCTGCGGCGGGCGTCATCGCCGAGCTGAAGGTCAAGATCGGCGACAAGGTCAGCGCCGGGACGCTGGTCGCCTTGCTCGAGGGGAGCAACGGCGCCGCGCCCGCGGTGACCAACGGCAACGGGAAAGCCAAGCCCGCTGCAGCACCGGCCGCGGCGGCGACCTCCGCTGCGCCGAAAGCAGTCGAGACGGCGGCGCCACCGGCCCTTCGCCGGCGGCCGTCGCGCCTGCCGCTTCTGCGCCGGCCGCCGCGCCGTCGGCGTCGGCGGCGGCTGGCGCCATCGCCCATGCGAGCCCCGGCGTGCGCCGGTTCGCGCGCGAGCTGGGCGTGCCGCTCGGTCAGGTGACCGGGTCAGGCCCGAAGGGCCGGATCCTCAAGGAGGACATCCACTCGTTCGTCAAGCAGACGCTCGCCGGCGGCGTGAGCGCTCGCGGCGGCGGTCTGGGCGATTTGGGGCTGCCTCCCTGGCCCAAGGTCGACTTCGCCAAGTTCGGCCCGATCGAGACGCAGCCGCCGCACGCGCATCCAGAAGATGTCGGCGCCGGGGCTGGCGCGCAACTGGGTGATGATCCCGCACGTCACGCAGTTCGACGAGGCCGACATCACCGAGCTCGAGAAGTTCCGCGCGCACGTCAACGAGGAGAACGCCAAGGCCGGGGTCAAGGTGTCGCCGCTCGCCTTCCTCATGAAGGCGGTCGTCGCGACGCTGAAGAAGTACCCGACGGTCAACAGCTCGCTCGACGGCGAGAACCTGATCATCAAGCAGTACTGGAACATCGGCTTCGCGGCCGACACGCCGCAGGGACTGGTGGTGCCGGTGATCAAGGACGTCGACAAGAAGGGGATCCTCGACATCGCCAGGGAGACCACGGAGCTGGCGGCCAAGGCGCGCGACGGGCAAGCTCGGCCCGAACGACATCCAGGGCGCGACGTTCACGATCTCGTCGCTGGGCGGGATCGGCGGCACCGCCTTCACCCCCATCATCAACGCGCCCGAGGTCGCCATCCTGGGCGTCTCGCGGTCGGCGGTGAAGCCGGTGTGGAACGGCAAGGAGTTCGCGCCGCGCACCATGCTGCCGCTGTCGCTCTCCTACGACCATCGCGTCGTCGACGGCGCGCTGGCGGCGCGCTTCACGACTTATCTCGGCGCAGGTGATCGCCGACATCCGCCGGGTCATGCTCTAGGCCATGGCCACCCGCGACATCCCGGTCCCCGACATCGGGGACTTCAAGAACATCCCGGTCATCGAGATCATCGTGAAGCCGGGCGACGTCGTCGCCAAGGACACGCCGCTCGTCACGCTCGAGTCGGACAAGGCGACCGTCGAGGTGCCCTCGCCGCTGCCCGGGACGGTCAAAGAGCTGAAGGTGCAAGCTCGGCGATCGGGTGTCGAAGGGCTCGGTCATCGTGACGCTCGAGGTGGCGGAAGGCGCCGCGGCGCCGGCTCCGGCGCCCAAGGCGGAGAACGGCGACAGCCGCCGAATCGGACCAGAAGTCGGCAGTCGCCGGCGCCGGCCGCGGCTCGCCACGCCGGCAGCAGCCTCACCGGCACCTGCGGCAGGCGCGACGTCTGCCCCCGGCCGTGGCGCCGGGGACGGGCGCCGCGAAGCACCCCGACGCCAAGTTCCACGCCGACGTGCTGGTGCTGGGCTCCGGGCCCGGGCGGCTACACCGCCGCGTTCCGCGCCGCCGATCTCGGCAAGAAGGTCGTTCTCGTCGAGCGCTACCCGCGCCTCGGCGGCGTCTGCCTGAACGTCGGCTGCATTCCGTCGAAGGCGCTGCTCCACGCCGCGAAGGTGATCACCGACGCCGAGGAGGGGAGCCACCTCGGGCCTCTCGTTCGGCAAGCCCAAGATCGATCTCGACGGGCTGCGCAAGTTCAAGGACGGCGTGGTCGACCAAGCTGACCGGCGGCCTCGGCGCGCTGGCCAAGGCAGCGCAAGGTGACCGTGGTCGAGGGGCGCGGCCAGTTCGCGTCGCCGCATCTGCTGGCCGTCGAGACCAAGAACGGCATCAAGACCGTCTCGTTCGACCACTGCATCATCGCCGCCGGCTCGCAGTCGGCGCGCATCCCCGGCTTCCCGTACGACGACAAGCGGCTGATGGACTCGACGGCGTGCGCTCGAGCTGGCCGAGGTGCCGAAGCGGATGCTTGATCATCGGCGGCGGCATCATCGGCCTCGAGATGGCCACGGTGTACGACGCGCTGGGGTCGAAGGTGACGGTGGTCGAGTTCCTCGACCGCCTGATCGCCGCCGCCGATCCCGACATCGTGCGTCCGCTCTCGCGCCGCATCGAGAAGCGCTACGAGAAGATCCTGCTCAAGACCAAGGTCTCGAAGCTGGAGGCGCTGCCCGAGGGGATGCGCGCCACGTTCGAGAGCGCCGACGGCCAGTCACCCGCGCCGGCGCCCGAGATCTACGACCGCGTGCTGCTGGCGGTCGGGCCGCCGCCCCAACGGCAAGCAACATCGCCGCCGACAAGGCCGGCGTGAACGTCAACGAGCGCGGCTTCATCCCCGTCGACAACCAGATGCGCACCAACGTGCCGCACATCTTCGCCATCGGCGACATCGTCGGCGAGCCGATGCTGGCCCACAAGGCGACCCACGAGGCGAAGCTGGCCGCCGAGGTGATCGCCGGCATGAGCCACCACGTCTGGGAGGCCCGCACCATCCCCAGCGTCGCCTACACCGATCCCGAGGTGGCCTGGATGGGCCTCACCGAGACCGAGGCCAAGGCCAAGGGCGTCGAGTACGAGAAGGCGGCGTTCCCCTGGTGGCGCCAGCGGCCGCGCGCTCGGCATGGGCCGCGAGGAGGGCGTCACCAAGGTGCTCTTCGACAAGCAGACCAAGCAGGTCCTGGGCGCCGGCATCGTCGGCATCAACGCCGGCGAGCTGATCGCGGAGACCGTGCTGGCGCTGGAGATGGGCGCCGACGCCGAAGACCTGAGCCTGACCATCCACGCCCACCCGACGCTGTCGGAGACGATCTTCTTCGCCGCCGAGATCGAGGACGGCACGATCACCGACCTGCTCCCCTCCAAGCGGTAGAAAAGAAGCGGTCCTGGCAGGAAGCGGTCCGCGCGCGCCCGCCGCTTTGCGTTACTGTTTTTGCCTCGCGTGAGCCTTTTTGCGCGAGTCGCCTTCCACGGCGTCCGGGGAGGGGATCCATTTCGTTCTACCTGGGAATACAACCGAGAGAAAAAGCCGGCCAAGCGCCGAAACGTTGGAACGGAACGCGCCCAGGCGGTTCGCCAGCTCAGCGGACGGGTTCAAGGAGAAAAGATGAGACATCTATCGCTCGTGTCATTCGGTCTGGCTGCGACGCTTTCGCTCGTCGGCGGGTTCGGGTGCGCTTCTGGGGGCAGCACGGGAGATGGAACGGGCGGTAGCGTCGGGACCGGCGGCGCCACGCAGACCGGCGGGACCACCGGCACAGGCGGAACTTCCCCCGGAACGGGCGGAGCCACGCACACGGGCGGGACCACCGGAACGGGCGGAGCTCCCGCGACCGGGGGAATCGGCGGAGCCACGCACACGGGCGGGACCACCGGAACGGGCGGAGTCACCGGGACTGGCGGATCCGCCACGGGCGGGACCCCCGGAACGGGCGGAGCTCCGGCGACCGGAGGAATCGGCGGCGCCACGCACACGGGCGGCAGCAGCGGCATGGCCGGATCCTCTGCGACCGGCGGGGTGAGCGGGACAGGGGGCGCTGGCGGCGCGACCGTGAGCTGTTCCTCGGCGAGCGGGGTCATCACCTACCCCACGCTCCCCGGCGCGACGATGAGCCCGCTTTACACGGTGACGGCCAACGGTGTGTCGCAGTTCGTGGAGAAGGTGACCAAGTTCTCCCCGGAGATGCAGGTGCACTATGCCAACTTCGCGGTGGCGACCGGATGCACGGCGACCATCGCGGTGACCCTCAGCTCCAGCTTCACGTCCTACACGCTGAGCCCCAAGAGCCAAAACATCACCGTGGCCAAGAGCGGCAACACCCTGACGTTCACCAGCGGCCCCAACTATCTGATCCTCCAGGTCGCTTCCCAGGACCTGCTGTTCATTCTCATCGATGCCCAGGAGACGAATCCGCCCAAGCTGGGCGATGCCAACGTGAAGAACCTCGCGGATTACACCGTCGACAACACGGGTGGGACGGTCGTGACGTCTAAGATTCAGTCCGCAATCAACGCCGCCTCCGGGGCCACGCAGAACATCCTCTATGTCCCGCCGGGTCGGTACAAGACCGGCGAGCTCTCCCTGAAGAGCAACATGACCCTGTACCTGGCGGCGGGCTCGATCCTCGACGGTTCGACCAGCACCTCGGACTACGCGGTCACCGGCACGCCCGCGGTCGAGAGCACCCAGCACGGCGTGGTCCATCTCTACAACGTCACCAACACCAACATCCTCGGTCGTGGGGTGATCGACGGCGAGGGGACGAAGATCAACGCCGGCAGCAACGACACGCCTGCCTTCAAGATCAACGTCCTCAGAATCGATTCGAGCACCAAGGTCATGGTCGACGGGATCCTGGTCCGGGACCCGGTCTTCTGGAACACGCTCGCCTACATGAGCTCCCAGGTCACCATCCAGAACTACAAGGTGATCAACCGCCGGCCCACCACGACGACCTACAACCAGACGGACGGCATCGACATCGACGCCTCCAACAACTGCACCGTCTTCAACACGTTCGTCTACAGCGGGGACGACAACTTGTCGCCCAAGACCGAGCAAGAAGCGAACATGAATACCTCGAACATCACGTATCAAAAATCGGTGATCTACAGCAACTCGGGCGGCTGCAAGATCGGAACGAAGACCTTCGGGACCACGTCGAACCCGACGATGACCGGGATCGTGTTCAATGACATCGACATCGTGAAGGCCGGACGGGCGCTGGTCATCGACGCCAACGACACGGCGTTGATCTCGGGCACCACCTTCGAAAACATCAGGATCGAGGCCGCAGACAGCCAGCTGATCGACATCGAAGAGGACCAGGCTCCGACCTGGCGCGTGGCGCCCAACACCTCCATCGCCAAGGACACGTACTTCACGAACGTGTCGGCCGGCGTGAAGGTATCGATTCAGCTCCATGGGCTGAATTCGACGGTGAACGTCAACGGGGTTCACTTCAGCGGCTTCACGGTCCAGGGCAAGGCGGTGACCAGTCAGACGGACACCGACGCCAGCTGGGACATCAACCAGTACGTCTCCAACATCACCTTCCAGTAAGCAGCGGCCGCGTCGGTCAGGACGACTTCCGCGATTCCATGGTGCGGGACGCCTTCGCCCGCCTCGACCACGATCACCACCTCGAGCAGCGGCAAGGCGGCAAGGCAGGACCCGTATGCTCGACCGATTGATCACCTCGGCGACCACGCTCGTGCCCTGACGGCGGGCCTCGTCCGTTGACAGGCGAGCCCGAGGGTGCCCCCGGTCTTGGCGACCGAGCGCTCGAGATCGCAGGATCAGGGAGACGGAGGATGGATGAAGGCAGCGCGTGGAAAGCTGTCGCTCATCGGGCGGCTGCTCGGCACTGCCGCCCAGCACACCCGTCTGTGGGCGCTCCTGTCGCGTCCAGGTCTGGCGCTTCGCGGTCTCGGGGTCGTGTACGTCGTGGCGTTCACCTCGCTGAAAAAACAGGTGCTCGGTCTTTACGGCACGCGCGGGATCCTCCCCATCGGGAGTTACCTGCAGGACATCGATCGCGCCATCAGCACCGGCGCGGACGGCCGGCGCATCGAGCAGCGTCGGCTCTGGTGGCGGCGCTTTCGCCTCGTGCCGTCGCTGCTCTGGCTCGACGCCTCCGACGCGGGCCTGAAGCGCCTCTGCTCGCTGGGGCAGCTGGCCGGTGCGGCGCTGGCGCTCGGGATCGGAGGACGGCTGGCCGCGGCGACGGCCTGGGGCGCGTATCTGTCGTTTGTCTCGGTGGGGCGCGATTTCCTGCGGTTCCAGTGGGACGTGCTGCTCCTCGAGGCTGGCCTGCAGGCGGCGCTGGGAAGACCTCGGCGCCTGCTCACCCGCCTGCTGGCGTTCCGCCTGCAGCTCGAGTCCGGGATCGCCAAGGTCGCATCAGGGGACCCCACCTGGCGTGATCTGAGCGCGTGTTGCTACCACCAGGAGACGCAGCCGCTGCCCACGCCGCTCGGTTGGTACGCGCACCACCTGCCGCGACGGTGGCAGAAGGCCGCCACGGCGTCGACGCTCGTCGTCGAGTGCGCGGTGCCGTTCCTGGCGTTCGGGCCCCGCCGGCTGCGCCAGCCCGCGTTCGCGATCCTCACGGGATTCCAGGGGCTGATCGCGCTCACCGGAAATTATGCCTTCTTCAACTGGCTCACCGCTGTCCTCAACCTCGGACTCGTCGAGTCACCTCCGTCGGAGGACGTCGCGCGAGGCGACCACCGACGACGGCGGGCGGCGGCCACGATCGTCGAGACCGTGGTGGCCGCGCCAATCTCTGATTCTCGGCGTCGCCGATCTCGCCAGTCGCCTGCGGCCGGACGGGCGCTCCTCCCAGCCATTGCGACGACTCGCCGAGGCAGCGGCGCCGTTTCACCTGGTGAGCTCGTACGGACTCTTCTCCGCGATGACCACCGAGCGCCCGGAGATCGTGATCGAAGGGTCTGATGACGGCGAGGATTGGCGCGAGTACGGGTTTCGCTACAAGCCAGGCGACGTCAGGCGCGCGCCCCGATGGGTGGCTCCGCATCAGCCGCGCCTCGACTGGCAGATGTGGTTCGCCGCGCTCGGTGACCCGCCGGGCTGGTTCCCGCGCCTGCTGGCGCGCCTGCTCGAGGGCTCTCCGGAGGTGCTCGCGCTCTTCGAGCGCAATCCCTTCCCCGCTCGGCCGCCGCGGTTCGCGCGGGCGTTGCTGTACGACTACAAGATGACCGACCTGCGCGCGCATCGGCAGACCGGAAGCTGGTGGGCGCGCACGAGACTGGGCACCTATTTCCCCGCTTGCACGTCGCGCGCGGGTCCCCGACCGTCGGCGGAACCGACCGTCGAGCTGTCCGCTGCGGTCCGCTCTGCCCTACGTTGAACCGGTCGTTCGGAGCTCGCCTCGGTGCGAACGAAACCCAGCCAAGAGCAGGAACGCGCAGGCAAAGACGAGCGTCCACGAGGCGAGCCACGATCTGCCATCCGTCGCCATCGCGGCGATCGAGAGCAGCAAGAGACCGAAAGCCAGCGAACCCCATCCCATGATGCCGGCGCGGCGCGACGCCGCGAGTTGAGCGGCACTGCCGAATGCAATCAGTCCGGCGACGAAGTCGAGCCAGGTCAACCAGCCCGGGGCCTGACGGCAGAGGCCCGCGACCCACAGGAGGACGAGGCCGAAGCTCAGAGCAATCGCAGGGACACGAGACATCATACCCTCCCGCAGCAAAGCCGCCGGAAGCTCGGAGACCGCGAGGTCACGTCATGGGATCACCTGGCGGGGACCGCCGGCGCGGTGTTCGGGGGAAGAATCGCAGGTGGCTGCCTGAGCACGGAGGCACGGCACTCGTCCACGTAGCGATGGACGAGGTCCACGCTCTTGGCGCCCCGAAGCTCCGCCGCATGCCCCGTCCAGCCCAACGTCAGCGCTTGCAGTCCCAACAATCCGACCAGCAACCTCCAACGCATGACCGTCTAGCCTCCCATCAACCGAAACTAACCACCCCGCGCGGAGCAATCAGGCGGCTCTACGACAGAGGACTCAGCGGGGGAGCTGGAAGTGGAACGTGTAGGACTGAATCACGAAGGCCACGGGCTTTCCCGCCTTGCCGATGGCCGGCGAGAAGCGACAGCGGTGCTTGAGCGCATCGGTGGCGGCGCGGTCGAGCCCATGCCCCAGCCCGGCCAGGACGTGCACGGCGTAGACATGCCCTTCGGGGGTGAGCGCGACGCGCAGGCGGACGTCGCCTTCGATCCCGGCCTGCGTGGCTTCGTCCGGGTAGGCGATGGTTCTTCCGCAAGCATCGGTGTCGATCTCCGGCATGGTGGCGACGTCCGACTCCGACGCCGGCTGGTAGGCGCCCTCGCCGTCACCGGAGGACCCGGTCCCGCCGACGCGCCCGTTCGCCGACCCTCCCGGTCGCGCCGGACCGGTTGCCGCCGTCGCGCCTACCGGAACGGCGACCCCGGAGGCGACCTCGGTCGTCGACGCCATTGCCACGGCGAACATCGGTCTTGGCGGTGTCGGCGTGGCCGGCGCGGCGGCGATCGCCGGAGCCGGGCGGCTGGCGGGCGCGGCCCGCGGGCGCAGCGCCAGCTGGCGCCGGGGCTTCGCCACGGCGGCCGCCTGCGTTGGCCCGGCGGCAGCCGCCGGACGGGCGGCGACCGGGGGCGGTTGCTTCTTGAAGTCCAGCTCGACCGTGCTGGTGGCGGGCCGCTTGCTGACGTGCTCGCGCGCGATCGCGACCGCGAAGCCGACATGAACGACGACCGCCACCACCAGGGTGACCAGATCGGACCGGCGAGACACCGACAATTTCCTACGGGCCCGACTGCGTGTTGAGCGCGAACTTCGTCACGCCCAGCCCCTTGATGACGTCGACGACGTGCATGACGTCGCCATAGGCGATCCCGCGATCCGCCGCGACGATCGCCTGCAGCTCGGGATCGCTCTTCAGCAATCCCGGCACGAGCGCCCGCACCGCCTGCTCATCGGTCGGCTGGCCGTCGCGGTAGAGCTTGTAGCCTCCGGCGGACTCTCGCTCCAGCGTGAGGGCCAGCGTGGACCGCTTGGTCTCGTCGGCCGTCGCCGCCTTGGGGAGCGCGACCTTGATTGACGGGTTGGCGACGATGAGCGGCGCGGCCACCATGAAGATGACCAGCAGCACCAGCGTCACGTCGACCATCGGCGTGACGTTGATGGCGGCGAACATTCCGCCGCAGCCGTCGTCGCTATTCGGGCCGCCGCCCGCCATCAGGCGCTCCTCCGCAGCGGCTGTTCGTCGGTGCGCGCCCAGCCGGCCTGAACGTCCTCCGCCGCCAGGTGCGCCAACCAATCGACCTCCGCCATCCGCACGCGGACCCGGCGGCTGAAGTAGTTGAAGGCGACGACGGCGGGGATGGCGACCAGGAGGCCGATCGCCGTGGCCACCAGCGCCTCCGAGATCCCCGCCATCACGGTCGAGGCGCCCGCGCCGGCTGTCCCTGCCGTGGCCGCCAGATCGTGAAAGGCCTTGATGATCCCCAGCACCGTCCCGAAGAGACCGACGAACGGTCCATTGGATCCGAGCGTGGCCAGAAAGGGGAGCCGCCGCTCGAGACGCAGGCGCTCGCGCGTCTTGACCCCCTCGATCGCGGCCGTCATCTCCATCGGCGCGGCCATCTCGAGGAGCGCGGGCGCCCCGGCCTCCCCGCGATTGTTGCCCTCCCTCAGCAGCGTCCGGATCTCCGCCGCCAGATCGCGCCGGCCGACTCGGTGGGCGCGAAAGTACCAGAGACGTTCGAGCATGACGGCCATGCTCATGACGCTGAGAGCGATCAGCAGCCAGAGCACCCAGGTGGCGCCGTGGAGCGTGAACGCGAGGAATCTTGCCGAAACATCCATCTTCGTTACTTCCTTTTCCTTTCCTTTACTGGAGCAGCAGGGTGCGATGTGCGAAGTCGGTGCCGCCGCGTTCGTCGCGGGCGACGGCGTAGAGATCGATCTGCGCGCCCGCCGCCGGCAGGCGCTGGTCGAGGTGCAAAACCGTCTCGGGCTGGGTCGCGCTGGTCTTTTCGAAGCTCAGGTCGCCGGCGGTGCAGAACCATGAGGTCGTCAGCGTCTCGGTCGTCTGGGTGCCGTCGGCGGCGGTGTAGGTCTGGGCGCTGCCGGGCGCGAACGTCACCGTCAAGGTGAGCGACCCACCGGACGACACCGGCGTCGGCGCCGTCGCGTCGAGCGGCGACATCGCGCCGGCCGCGTCGACCGCAAGGACGTCGGCGATGGTGGGATTGGTGTTGGCCGGCGCGGTGTCGGCGAGGCGCAGCCGATAGACCGCGGTGAGGGTTTGAGGGCTCGCGTCGACCGCGGCCACGAGCGGCAGATAGAGGCCGCCCGTCGCGTCGGGCTCACCCAGCGACGCGGCCATCACCTGCGGCATCACGAAGGGGATCGTCAGACCGTCGCCGATCGGCTGGAGATCGGCCCCCGCCGATCCGTCGACGCAAGCGGTGTTCACCGTCTGCCCCGGCAACGGCGGCAGGTTGCACTGGTTCCAGGACGCGGTTGGCGTTCCACCGTAGGTGTCGACCACGAGGGCGGTCACCGTCGTGCTGGCGCCCGGGGCGATCTGCGGCGGCTCGCCCTTGATGCCGAGCACGCGCAGCCCGGCGACGAAGCTGACCGGTGGATCGGAGAAGCTCTGGCATCCGCCGAGCCCGAGAAGGACGCAGCCGGCGCCGCACACAGAGACCACAATCCGCGACGGAGACATTAGAAGTCCCCCCGGATCCCCAGGATCGGCAAGAGCGGCAAGCCTGTGATGGGATGCGCGATCGTGAAGTTGTAGTTGTAGCCGACCGCCTCGGGGTTGTCGGCCCGCAGCACGTTCTGGACGTCGAGATAGGCGGAGAAACGCCAGCGGTCGAAGGTGAAGACCTTGTCGACGCGCAGGTCGAGCTGGTTGAAGGGGCCGAGGCGCGCGCTGTTGGTGGGGCCGGAGAGCGGCGTGTACTTGTCGGAGACCGAGTCGTAGAACGAGCCGGTGACGGGCGTGTAGGGATCCCCGGTCACGTAGCGATAGCGCGCGCCCACCTCGAACCCGCGCGGCAGAAAGTAGCTGAGCATCACGGTGAGGATGTTCGTCTGGTCGAACTCGAACAGATACCAGTCCTGACCTGGATGATCCTTCCGCTCGCTTCGCGACAGCGTGTAGGCCAGCCAGCCGAAGAGGTGCTTGCCCAGGTTCTGGCGAATGAGGACCTCGCCGCCGTAGGCGCGCCCGAGGCCGTCGTTGACGAGCAGCGGATCGCCTGGGTGCTGGCCGGGGACGACCAGATCGCGCAGGTTCTTCCAGAAGAGGTCGAGCTCGGCGGTCACGCCCGGCCAGAGCTCCCCTTCGGCGCCGACGACGTACTGGGTGCCGTGCTCGGGGAGGATGTTCGGATTGCCGAAGTCGCGCGAAAAGGCCGTCGGATCCGGCGGCTGCGCGTAGAGGCCCACCGCGCCCTTGAGCGCCACGCGCGGGGTGAGCTGGTAGCGCAGCGCCAGGCGCGGCTCGGGCGAGACGAACGCCCGGTCGAACGACGCCGGCATCCCCTGATAGCCGGCGAAGGTCATGACCTGCAGGCGAAATTGCGGTGTGACGGTGAAGCGGCGCCCGAAGAAGGCCAGCGTGGCGGTCACGAACGGGGCGATGTTGTTCGTGTAGAGCGTCAGGTCGTCGATGGCGTAGCCGCTGCCCGCGCCGCTGAACCCGCCGTTGGCGCCGAGGCCCCCGGCGCCCGTACCGCCCACCAGATCGGTGACGGCCGCGGGCGAGCCGGCGCGGTTGACCTGCCAGCGGTTTCCCTCGAAGTCGACGCCGCCGTCGAGCCGCAGCGTGCTGGTGATCGGCCAGCGGGCGACGGCGCGCGTGGCGTAAGCGAAGGCGCGCTCGTCGAGCGAGGTGGGCGTCTGGCCGAACGCCACCCCCAGCCCGAAGGGGGCGTCGTAGCCGACCGACGAGGTGACCGTGAGCGTCCGCCCGCGATCGAAGCGGTGCGCCCAGCTGAGGAGGGCCCGGTGGAAGAAGGTGTGCGAGTCGACGGTGGCGTCGAGCGCGTCGTTCTTGACCCGGGCCAGAAGACTGAGCTGGTCATCCGAGCCGAACAGGAAGAGGTCGACCACGTCCCGCCCCGAAGTGGAAGGCCGCCAGGAGAGCCGCGCCTGGTAGTCGTAGTAGACCGGCGAGAGCTGGAAGGTGCTGCTCGTGAAGAGAGGCAAGGTGGCGTCGATCCAGCTTCGCCGTCCGGCCACCGCGAACGACAGCGTCTTGGTGATGGGCCCCTCCAGCATGAGCGAGCCGTCGAGGAGATCCATCTGCGCGTAGCCGTGCAGCCCATCGGTGCGCGGCCTGCGCGTATCGACGTCCACGATCCCACCGAGGCCGAGCCCGTGTTCGGCCTGATATCCGCCGGGCACGAAGGTGAGCCCAGCGATCATCTCGCTGTTCACGGTCGAACGCAGGCCGCCGAAGTGGTAGAGCACCGGCACGTTGACGCCGTCGATGTAGACGCGGGTGTCGGCCGGCGCCGAGCCCCAGACCGGCAGGAGGCCGATCCCGAACGGCGCCCGCGCGACACCGGGGAGGTTCTGGACGGCCTTGAGCGTGTCGCCCTGGGTGCCGGGGATGCGCTGGATCTCCGCGGTGGTGAGGGTCTGCTCGACCGTCTCGACGACGGCGCGTTGCCCGCGCACGGTGGAGGCGTACCGCTCCTTCACGTCGACGAACAGGGTGAGCTCGGTGGACTTCCCCTCGTGCAGCGCGACCGTGATGTCGACCGGGAGAATCGCTGCTCCGCGCAAGACCAGCTTGTGCTCGCCCACGGGGAGCGACGCGAACGAAAATCGTCCCTGCTCGTCGCTGAGGGCCCGCCGCTCGTCCCCCGGCGCGACCGTGACCAGCGCGACCGCTCCGGCCACAGCCGTCCGATCACCCCGCCGCCGCACGGTGCCGGACAGCGGGACGACGGGACCACGCGGCGCCACGGCCCCGTTGAGGGCGGGCGCAGGGGACGGACTCACAGCGGGCTTGAACACGAATCGATAGCTATACGTAACGCGCACCGGGACCGGATGTCCGTCGGCCTGCCCGGGCTCGAAGATAAATTGGCGAGCGGCCGCCACGGCCGCCTGGTCGAGCGCCTCGCCCCCTTCTCCGCCCGCCGACTTGGCCACCTCGACCGCGCCCACCTTGCCGCTCTCTTCGACGTCGAGCGAAAGGACGACCTCTGCCTCCCGCCGTGCGGCCGGCGCGGTGGGGAGGATCGCCTCCACGAAATGAATGAGGTGTGGTGGCTTGAACGGCGCCGCGCTCGGCTCCGCCGCGGATGCTCGATGGATCGGCATGAAGGCAATCATCACTGCAACGGACGCTGAAAAACGTTGCCACCGAAATGTCGACCGGGAGTCAACCCTGAGTTCCCAGAACGTCCGTAACGATTCGACCGGCCTCGTCGGCGCAGCGTTGCTTGCCCCGAGATCCACCGACGATCCGCTCACCGTTGTGCGCATCGATCCCCCACTGCAGAGAGGGGGCCACTCGGGTTGTGCTCCGCAAGGCCAGACTTAGCCTTTTCCTATGTCGATCATTGACGATCTGTTGCAGAAGACGAGCCGGACGTTCGCGTTGGCCATTCCGCTCCTGCCGGAACCAATGCGCAATCAAGTCGGCATTGCCTACCTGCTGTTCCGGATCGCGGACACCTTCGAGGATGCTGTGCTCTGGACGCGCGAGCGACGGCTGGAGACGCTCGGTCGATTCGTCGAGCTGCTGGACCAGGATTCAGCTGTCGCGGACGGGCTGGCCCGGGAGTGCCTGCGCGAGCCGCCCGTCGCGCACGCCGGGTACCTGGAGTTGCTGGCGCGGATGCCGCTCGTGCTGCGCGACTTTGGCGCCCTGGAGCTGCCGGCACGGGTGGCCATCCGCCGGCACGTCGCGCGAAGCATCGACGGGATGAAACAGTTCGTCCGTCGCTCGGATGAAAGGAATCGACTCGCCCTCGTCACCGCGGATGAACTCCGCGCCTACTGCTACTCCGTCGCCGGGATCGTGGGGGAAATGCTGACCGAGCTCTACCTGCTCGATCGGACCGAGCTGGCCGGCTCGGCGGAAGAGCTCCGCAATCGTGCTGCGGCCTTCGGCGAGGGGTTGCAGCTGGTGAACATCTTGAAGGACGCGCCGCGCGACGCCGAGGAGGGGCGCGTCTACCTTCCCCGCGGCGTCGACCTTCGGACCATCCTGGATCTGGGCGACCACGACCTGACGGCGGCCGAAGAGTACGTCGAGCTCTTACGCCGCGCCGCGACCGACTCGGGGTTGATCGCCTTCAACGCCTTCATCGCCGGGCTGGCCCGTTCAAACCTTCGAATCCTGGGCGAGCGCGGACTCGGCGCGAAGCTGTCGAAGCTCGAGGTCGCCTCGGTCGCGGCCGAGGTGGCGCAGGATCTCGCGTTACCCGCATCTCCCGACGTCGGGCTCTCCAGCGCCGACTGACATCCAGAATCCAGAATCCTCGTACGTTGTTTCGCCGGGGGAGGTTCTTACGCTTCCTGAGAACGGCAGGTGGCGACATGCGGGTGTTTTTGACCGGGGCGACGGGGTTCATCGGCTCGCACGTGGCGCGAGCCCTCATGGCGCGCGGCGACAGCCTCTGCTGCCTCTGCCGGCCGACCAGCCACCGCGCCGATCTGGAGGATCTGCCGATCGAGTGGCTCGTCGGCGATGTCACCGACCGCGATTCTCTGCGACGGGCGATGACCGGAGCCGAGGTGGTGTTCCACTGCGCGGCCGACTACCGCCTCTACGCCCGTGACCCCGCCGAGATCTACCGCAACAACGTCGACGGGACGCGAAACGTGCTGGAGCTCGCCGCCGAGCTCGGCGTCAGGCGGATCGTCTATACCAGCTCCGTCGGCACGCTCGCGCTCGGCGGACCGCGGCCCGCCAACGAGAACGCGCGGGCGCACCTCGAGGACATGGTCGGCGACTACAAGCGCAGCAAGTTCCTGGCCGAGCGGGTGGTGGAGAGCTGGATCGACCGCGGTCTCCCCGTCGTGGTGGTGAGCCCCTCGACGCCGATCGGCGAGCGGGACGCCAAGCCGACGCCCACCGGGAAGATCGTGGTCGACTTCCTCAACGGACGACTTCCCGCCTACGTCGACACCGGGCTCAACCTGGTCGACGTGCGCGACGTGGCGCTCGGACACCTCCTGGCGGCCGAACGAGGGCGCCCGGGGCAGAGCTACATCCTCGGCGCCGTGAACCTCAGCTTGCGGCAGATGCTCGAGCTGCTGGGCCGGCTCACGGGGAAGCGGCCGCCGCGCTTCAAAGTGCCGCACTGGATTCCGCTGGCGGTCGCGCACCTCGAGGAGCCGCTCTCGCGCTGGCTCGGCCGCGACCCCCGCGTCCCGCTCGACGGCGTGCGGATGTCGAAGTCGGTGATGTTCTTCGACGCCAGCAAGGCGGTCCGTGAGCTGGGGTTCCCCCAGAGCCCGATCGAGCCGGCGTTCGAACGCGCCGTCGGCTGGTTCATCGATCACGACTACGCCCCGGCCCGCGCGGCGCGCGCCAGCGCTCAGGTCGGCGCCCCCTGAGCGGGCCTTCCGCGCCACGCTGACGCCGGGGCTTGGTCACGGGAGCCCGGCCAGCTTCTCGACGAGCTGGCGCGTGGCCTGGATGCGCATGACCGTCCCGAGCGCGACCGCGCTGACGAGAAGGACGGCGCCGATTCCGATCATGGTGGCGGCGCTGCTCGCATGCTCCGCAGCCCATCCAAAGGTCAACATCCCGGCCGCGACCGCCGCCATGTTCGCGCTGTTGAAGGTCGTCAAGATACGTGCGCGCAGCTCGACTGGCGTGGAGCGCTGAACGATCGAAATGATCACCGGGTTGAACGCCGCCGAGCTCCAGCCGATGAGGACCATCAAGGAAGCGGCCGCGATCTTCACCTTGACGAAGCGGAGCGCGGCGATTGACAGGCCGCCGATGACCAGCGCCAGGAGGGCGAGCCGGAGCAGTCTTAAAATGCGGTGCGCCCCCAGGAGCGCAATCGACACGGACGCCAGCAGCATGCCCAGGCCCAGCGCCGACCAGAGCGTCCCCAGCCACAATGAGCCCGCCAGAAACTCCTCGTGGACGAAGGCAGGCAGCAGCACGATGAAGGCGCTGGCGCCGAAGTTCTGGACTCCGGCGACCAGCGTGAGGGAAAGGATCCCCGTCTGCCCCCGAAGCAGGAAGGCGACGCCCGCGCGCAGGTCGCCGGTAAGATCACGGAGCCGCCAGGGGAGGCGGTGGCCGACTGCTCCTTCGGGGATGCGCGCCAGCCCGACGCACACGGCGAAGGCGACGAAGCTCGCGGCGTCGAGGTAGAGCACCTTCGAGATTCCGAAAATCGAGATGCCGAGCCCGGCGACCGCTGGACCGACCAGCACGCCGAGCGTGGCGGTGCCCTGGACCAGCGCGTTCGCTGCAGCGAGGTCGGCGGGAGCGACCAGAAGCGGCACGGCGGTGAGGAGAGCGGGGCCGGCGGCGGTCCCCACGACGGAGAGGATGAGGACGATCAGGTAGAGCAGTCCAAATCCGAGCAGGTGCGCCGCGTAGAGGAGCGGAATCATCGATACCAGAAGGGCGCGGGCCACGCTGACCGCGATCAGCACCGGCCGCTTTCGCAGCTTGTCGAGATAGGCTCCGATCAACGGCCCCACCACCAACGGCGGCAGCGTCTGGACCACGCCGACGAGTGACATGTGCAACGTCGAGCGACTGGTTTGATAGACGAACCAGAGCAGCGCCACACGGTTGAGGCTGTCGCCGACCTGCGAGAGCGTTTCGCCGAGCCAGAGCAGCGCGAAGTCGCGTCTCACGAGGAGCCGGAGCGAGGCCCCCGATCTGAAACGACCTCCGGATCCGTCCATTGTCGACGCCCTATCCGATAAGGCCCGCTTGGAGAGGCCACAAGCGGGGAATGCTCCCAATGCGATGTCGCACGATCGCAACCACGTCGACCGTCGCCGACGGCCGCGAAGTGCTTATCATCCATAACGCGTGAATACGCTGCGAGTTGCTCAGGTATCGCCTCTCACCGAGAGTGTCCCGCCCAAGCTCTATGGGGGAACGGAACGGGTCGTCTCGTTTCTCACCGAGGAGCTCGTGAGCTGTGGTCACGACGTGACGCTCTTCGCGAGCGGCGACTCGGTGACCCGGGCCAATCTCGTGGCTTGCGTGCCGCGCGCGCTGCGATTCGAGAGCCAATGTGTCGATCCCTTTGCCCATCACGTGCGGATGCTCGAGGAGGTCGCGCGGCGCGCGGCGGAGTTCGACGTCGTCCACTTCCACGTCGGCTATCCGCACTTCCCGGTCATGCGCCGACTGGGAACCCCGCACGTCAGCACGATGCACGGCCGTCTGGACATTCCCGATCTGCTGCCGCTCTACCGCACCTTCGCCGACGAACCGCTGGTGTCGATCTCGGACGCGCAGCGGGCTCCGGTGGAGTTCGCGGCCTGGCAAGGGACCGTCCACAATGGACTGCCGTCAGACCTGCTCTCGTTTCGGGCCGACCGAGGCCAGTACCTGGCCTTCTTGGGCCGCATGTCGCCGGAGAAGGGCGTCGAACGCGCGATCGAGATCGCGAAACGCAGCGGCATGTCGCTGAAGATGGCGGCCAAGGTCGACAAGGTCGACGAGGACTACTTCGCGTCGAGGATCAAGCCGCTCTTGGATGATCCTCTGATCGAGTTCGTGGGGGAGATCGACGAGTCGGAGAAGGACAGGTTCCTGGGCGAAGCCGCGGTGGTCCTCTTTCCCGTCGAATGGCCGGAGCCCTTCGGCCTGGTGATGATCGAGGCGATGGCGTGCGGAACTCCGGTGGTCGCGTTCGCCCGCGGATCCGTGCGGGAGGTCATCGTCGACGGCGTCTCGGGATTCATCGTCGAGAGCGTCGAGGAGGCGGTCGATGCTGTCCAGCGGGCCCTCGCGCTGTCGCGCCAGCTCTGCCGGGCCTCGTTCGAGGAGCGTTTCACCGCGCGCCGCATGGCCGACGAGTATCTGACGATCTACGAGAAGCTCCTGGTCGCAGAGACGAGCGTGGAGATCACAGGTTCGTTCCGACGTTGCCAATTGTGATGCTCGGCCCAAAGAGGAACGACCAGTGGCTGGCCGTGAGCGTCGAGGTTCCTGACGTGTACGTGTAGTCGGCGCGGAGCTCGTAGGCGATCCAGGCGTGCAGGTTGACCGCCGCCTGGGTCGGCTCGCCACGGTTGCCGATCGGGATGCTCACCCCCACGCCTCCCAGCACGGCGAGGGTGGTCGGAAAATCGGGCGTCGACGCGAGCCCAACCCCCATCGCGCCCAGCTCCAGCCCGAGGAGCCCCTCGTGCCCTTCGTGATCGAGCCAGGTCAGGCGCGACAGCACGCCGAAGTTGAGGGTCAACACACCGCTCGGCGCGGTGATGTGAAACAGGCCCGTGGGGATCGCGGCGGTGGCGTAGAACCGAAGACGCCCTTCACCCACGACCAGCGTCCACTGCACGGCCGGCAGGGAGGTCCGCGTTTCACTCGCGCCGACGTAGCGCGCGTCATCCGCCACGTGCGCGATCCGCACCGTGACGCGATCGAACTGCGCCTTGACGCCGCGGATCCAGAAGATGCGGCTCTCCGGGCCGGGACGAAGCACCATCCGCTCGGTGACGTGGGCGTCCGCGCGCGGGCTGTCGTCCACCTTCGTGACGTCGATCTCAACGTTGAGGTCCTGCGTGCCGTCCTCGGGCTTGAAGCGTTCGCGATGAATGACGATCCGGCAGCCGTCGCGGCGCGTGAAAGGGATCGAGGTCCGCTTCCCCGGCGCGATCCGCTGCGAGCGGCCGTGCTCGTCGGTGCAGAGAAGGTCAACGAGGGGATCGGGGCCGAGCGCCGAGGAGCCGATCGGCGCCGGGATGCTGGCCTCGTGAATCGGGCGCTGGAGCGACTCCGTGAGGACGGCGAGGTCGGTCGCCGCGAACGGCGGCGGAAGTCCCTCGACCCGATAACCGAAACGGAGCGCCACGAACCCCCCCACGCTGTCCTCGCCCCGGACACCCGGGCCCTTGGCGTCCGCGGTGACCCGATAGGCCCCCTCCTCGGGCAACGGAACGAGGTAGGCGTGGTTCCCGACGGGCGCGACATGGACCTCCGCGTCCCGGTTGGTGGGGATGAAGTCGATCGGCCCGTGCCCCGGGAGCTCCAGGGTCGCGCGGGCGAGGGGAGCGGGACGCGTCGAGGCGTGGGCGACCGCCACGACGGACCCGTCGGCCTCGGGGCGGGTGGCCGTCAAGGTGAGCGTCGCATCCTCGAGATCACCGACCGCCAGGAGAACCAGCAACGACGCGCCCTCCTTGGCGGTCCGGACGACGGTCGCAGGTTCGCCGTTGGCGCTCCAGCGCAGCTCGCGCTGATCGCCGCCGCAGCGACCGCCGAGCCGGACCAGCACGTTCGTGGCGTCCGCTCTCCGCAGCGGAGCACCCGAGACGATCTCGGCGGGACAGTGGAGCACCGCGATGGTCTGCGTGATCGTGTTGTCGGCAGAGTCGTTGTGGAGAAGGACGTAGTGGGGCGAGAGATGGACGTGCATCGTCAACGCCGTGACCGCCGCGGAGATGGCGCGGACCTGGACCGCCCCTTCGTCGAGCTCACAGCGCGCCTGGGCGCAGTCGACCGTCGCGACCGCCTCCGGATGGGCG
This sequence comes from uncultured Pseudomonadota bacterium, assembly GCA_963819375.1. Classification (GTDB taxonomy): domain Bacteria; phylum Myxococcota_A; class Polyangia; order Fen-1088; family Fen-1088; genus JADGRB01. The sequence goes on from CAWFVU010000009.1 coordinate 854,539, forward strand.
AGCGGGATCCGGCCCACGTCGGCGCTCAGATCGACGGTGGTCGCGGAGGTGGGGAAGATTCGGTCCAGCACCACCCGCGCGGGGCGCAGCGGCGAAAATCCCGCCGTCTGTTCAGCCGCCGCGCCGGCCGTCGCCGCCACCGAGGTCGGCGCCCAGGAAAACCCCACGTCGGGCGGCAAGGTGCGGGGGATCGAGAAGGCACATCGTTCGTGCTTTCCGCTGGGCGTCGGATCGAGGCAGGCGTCCGCTCCATTGACGTGCGCGCCCTCCCAGCGCAGCCGCAACCCCAGCAGATGGTCGCCCGCGAGCTCGATCCTTCCCTGGTCTGGGTAGAGGACGACGCTGGCCGGATCGATCCGGGGAGACGCCTGCGGCCCCTCCGCGGCCGCGGCTGGCAGCGGCAGCGCAACGAAGAGCAAGACGAGCGTGAGGTCGCCTGAAGACCACCGCTCGCGCACGCCGCCCAGTCTAGCAGCCTCGAATTGGAGACCGAGCGAAGCCGAGGGTGCTTCCTGTTCCTGGAAGGTTGTTTCGGGAAGGTCCTTCCCGCACGGACGCGCACGATGCGCGTCAGAAATCCGACGCGCACGCCGAGGCTCGGCCGGAGGAGTTGGCGAAATGCCGTGGACAAGGAACCAGGAAAGCTGAGACAATTTCGCGCTTCCAGAATTCTTAGGAGGGATCGCGTTGGGTCGAGTGCTTGGACTTATCGTTCGAAGAGGGCTTTTCTTGTTGTTGGTGGCGGCCGTGGCGCCACTCGGGTGTGGCGGCGGTGGCAAGGCGAAGTCCGACGCCGGGACGCAGGGGGGCTGTCAGAACAGCCTGCAGTGTCCGCTCGGGAAGATTCTGCGACCCCTCGATCGCCCAGTGCGTGATGTGCGTGACCGCGGCCGACTGCCCGGCGAACAACGATTGCACGGCGCGCACCTGTGTTCCGTTCACCCCGTGCAAGAACTCGCTCGACTGCGCGAGGGCCCAAGTCTGCGACGCGACGGCAGGTCGCTGCGTCGACTGCCTCGCCGACGCGGATTGCGCCGACGCGACCAAGACCTGCGTCGCCGACATGTGCCGGACGAAGTGCGCCTCCGACCGAACCTGCACGCCCCTCGGCCTGCTCTGCGATCTGACGAGCGGCTCGTGCGTTCGCTGCACCACCTCGACCGACTGCCCGACCGGACAGTACTGCCAGGCCAACAGCTGCCAGGCCGCGATCTGCACGCCGGGACAAACGAGCTGCATGCTGAACGGCATCGCGACCTGCAACTCTGTGGGTGACGGTTACGTCGGCGCCGCAGTGGCGTGCGATCCGAAGATCTGTGAGGTAGGCGCGGCAGGCGCGACCTGCGTCGACGGGGCCGCGGGCGCCTCGGGCGCCGCAGGGTCGGCCGGCGCAGCGGGGACCACCGGCAGTGCCGGCACGACCGGAGCAGGCGGGGTCGCCGGCGCGGGCGGGACGACGGGCACGGGCGGGACGACGGGCACGGGCGGGACGACGGGCACGGGCGGGACGACGGGCACGGGCGGGACGACGGGCACGGGCGGGACGACGGGCACGGGCGGGACGACGGGCACGGGCGGGACGACCGGAGTGGCCGGCACCGGGGGCGGCACCTGTGGCCTGGTCATCGACGACATGGAAGCCGACACCGGTGTCATCTGCCAAGGGAACGGCCGGATTGGTCACTGGTTCGCGTACAACGACGGCTCGACCGGCACCACGCAGACGCCCCCGCCGAACGTCGCCCCCACGCGCCCCGAATCCGATCCAGCCCCCGCGCGGGAACAGCAGCTACGCGATGCACACCTACGGGAAGTTCACCACGCTGGGCGGTATCGGCTGCTCGCTCGACGGCAGCACCAGCAACACGGTCGAGATCCCGAGCCCCTACAACGTCTCGGGCTACACGGGGATCACCTTCTACGCGAAAGGGACGCCCGCCGATCTGCAGGTGGTCGTCCAGACGGTGGAGACGACCTGGACGATGTACGGCGGGACCTGCCCCTCGAGCTCGTGTTCGGGAAACCGCGCGGACGTTCTCCTCAGCTCGACCGCTTGGACTCCCTACACGGTCCCGTTCTCATCGCTGTCGCAGGGGACCTACCCGTTCAATGCGCAGCACGTCCTGACGATCAACTTCGACGTCTACGCGGCCGCCGGGACCACGGCCGACTTCTGGATCGACGACCTTTCCTTCTACTAGCCAACGCTGGACGCGGCGGCGGCGGCGTAGCCGCGGCGGCGGCGCTCCTCGATGGCTTCAGGCGAGAAGTCGGACGGGCCGGTGACGTCGGTGTTGGTGATCTGGATGATCTCGATCGGCCGCTCGCGCTCCTTCACCGCCTGATAACCGGGGTGAGCTTTGAGCCGCTCCATTTCTGGGTGCCCGATCATCATCCGGTCGAGCTCGTCGACGAGCTGGATGATCTTGGTCGTTCGGTGGGCGCGCTGGAGGTCCTTCTCTGTCCGGTTGCTGAACGCCAGGGTCATCATCCGGTTGATCACTTCGGGCATGTTCCGCGGCAGCGGGGCGCTCGATGGGAAAAGGTTGACCACGTACATCTTCTTGTCGGGGTCGTCTTTGCGGCTCTCCAGCGCGTCGATGACCTTGGAGAGCGGCGTGTTGTCGAACAGCCCACCGTCCCAGTACGGCGTCGGGGGCCCGCCGGGCGTCGGGCCCGGCGCGGTGGTCATCGGGAAGGAGGGAGGGAGGCTGCCGCTGGCGGCGACGTGCTCCGCCGTCACCGCCATCTGCCGGCTGTCGAAGCGATCGAGCTTTCCGGAGGCCAGGTTCGTGGCGGTGAGGATCAGCTGCGGCGAAAGGGTGGCTTCCGGCTTCAGCTTGTCGAAGTCGACGTACTTCGCCAGAGTCCCGCGGAGCGGGCCCGTCTCGTAGAGGCTGGTCCATTGCCAGAGATTCAGGTAGTCGACACGCGCGGCATACATCCCTGGATTGCCGAAGAGCGACATTTGCCCGTTCGCGAGATCCAGCGGCGGCGGCAGCGTTGGTGTCGTCAGGTCGGCCCACAGCCCACGGAGATCCTTCCGCGGATCCCCGTGCTTGCTCCCCACCAGCACGGCGGCGTTGACGGCCCCGATCGATACCCCCGACACGACGTCGGGCGAGATCCCGTTGTCGAGCAACCACTCGATCACCCCGAGCTCGAAGGCCCCCAGCGCTCCTCCGCCCTGCAGCACCAATCCCGTGACCATGCGCGCTCCTCGACCGTCGGGTCACGCTCAAGATAGCGCCCATTTGCCGCTTCTGGTCGCGGCCCGCCCAGAGGGACAGCCCCGGACGTATGCCCGGCCACGCAAAGAGGGATGAGGGATGCGTTTCCGTTGAAATCATCGTGGAGGTGCCGCTGGCTCGCGCGCCAGCGCTTCCAAATTCACCGTCGAGCTTGGAGGCCACCGAAGCGTAATCAAATTACTGACAGCACCTGATCAAGCGAGCGAAAGGGGGGTCTCAATGGACGCGTCAATTCCAGAATCGATGCACGCAGCCGTGATCGATCGCTACGGCGGACCTGAGGTGCTTCACGTGGAGGCGCTCCCGGTTCCCGAACCCCAACGTCACGAGGTCCTCATTCGGGTCGAGGCCGCGGGGATCGGCGTCTGGGACCCGTATGTCCGGTCAGGGCAGCTCAAGATGCGCGAGCACCGGTTCCCGGAGGTCATCGGCAACGACGGAGCGGGGACGGTGGTGGCGATCGGTGCGGGCGTTTCGCGCTTCCGGCGCGGCGATCTCGTCTACGCCTTCACCGAGTCGGGTGGCTTCTACGCCGAGTACGTCGCCGTCGACGAGGACAACGTGGCCCCCATTCCGAGCGGGATGGACCTCCGGATGGCCGGCGCCCTGGGGGCCGACGGGATCACCGCCCTGCGGGGGCTGGAGGACCAGCTCCGGCTCCGCCCCTACGAAACGCTGATGATCTTCGGCGCCAGTGGCGGGATCGGCCATCTCGCAGTCCAGCTGGCCAAGCGCAAGCGGGCACGCGTCGTCGCCGTGGCCTCGGGGAGCGATGGCGTCGAACTGGTGCGGCGCCTTGGCGCCGACCTGGCGCTCGATGGGCGCGACGAAGATGTCGCGGGGCGCATTCGGGCCTTCGCCCCGGGCGGGCTTGATGCCGCGCTCGTGCTGGCGGGTGGGGCTGCGCTCGACGAGGCGCTCACGACGATCAAAAAAGGCGGGCGTCTGGCCTATCCCAACGGCGTCCAGCCCATACCTCGCGCGCCGGAAGGGGTCGACGCGCGGGGCTACGACGGAGATCCGAACCGGGAGATCTTCGAGCGCCTGAACGATCTCATCGAGCCGGGCCCATTCCATGTCGAGCTGGCCCGCGTCTATCGGCTCGAGCAAGCGGAAGAGGCCCATCGGGCGCTCGGGACGCATCACCTCGGCAAGCTGACGTTCCACATCGGATTGTCGTAAAGGAGCTGGAGAGATGAAGACAAACAACGTCCGGGCCATGACCATCTGGATCTTGTCGGCGGGAACGACCGCTCCGGCACTGGCGCAACAGGCCGGTTCCGCTCAGGCGCGACAGCAGGTGGCACAGATTCAGACGCGATTGCAAAAGAATCCCGATCTGAGAAACAACACGATCGACGTCACCGTCGACAACGGCGTCGCCACCTTGACTGGCACGGTCGACACGCAGGCCGAAAAGTCGGACGCCGCGAGGCTGGCGCTGGTGAACGGCATCGTTGGCGTCGACAACCGGCTCGACGTCGGCAGCAAGGGTGTCCGGCAGGCCGTTTCCGACAGCGGACTGACGGCCAAGATCAAAGGGAAGCTGATGGAGGACGAGATGACTCGGTTCAGCGCCGTGTCGGTCACGACCAACAATGGCGTGGTCACGCTGACCGGCTCGGTCCCCGACGAGGAGGCGCTCAGACAGGTCCTCAGAGTGGCGAGCGGATCCGCTGGGGTCACCCGCGTCGAGAATGATCTGACCATCGTGCCGGCAAAACAGCGCTGACGGCCGAGACTCTTTCAGGGGGCGGCCAGGTTCTAGGAAGTCCGCGCCCCATCGATCTGAGCCTTCGCGCGTAGACAACTGGCAGCTCGTGCGCAGGTTCGGCGCTCATGCAAAAGAATGCCGCGCCGGACACAGGGAACCCTCTCTCGGCTCCGGCGCTGTTGCGGGCACTGCCGCGAGCCGTCGACCAACGGCCGATCTGGGCGCAGCTCAATATCACCTGGCGGTGCAACCTCGATTGCTCGTACTGCACGGAGTACGACAACAGCAAGGGGGACGTCCCGTTCGACGACCTCGTCCGGCGCATGGACAAATGCCGCGAGCTCGGCGTCTTGCACACCGATCTCATTGGGGGGGAACCTCTCCTGCATCCGGACCTGCTCCGGCTGTTCCAGGAGATCAAGGCCCGCGGCATGACCAGCGGGATGACGACCAACGGATTCTTGCTCACCGCCGACAAGCTGGATCGGCTCCTCGAGGCGGGCCTCGGCCGACTGCAAATCTCGGTCGACGGATTGCGCCCCACGCGCGGGACGCCCAAATCCCTCAAGACCCTCAAGGGTAAGATCGATCTCTGCGCGGGGCGCCCGATCTGGTTCAGGGTGAACACCGTCATTTGCGACGAGACGCTCGACGAAGTCGAGGAGGTGGCCCGCTTCTGTTTCGAGCGCGGCGTGGGCGTCAACTTCTCGGTCGCCCACGAGCGGGGCAGGCTGCGCCGCCGGCTCAACAACGGTCGCTACCTGGAGAAGATTCGCTGGCTGCGCTCGGAGAAAAAGGCGGGCCGCCCGGTCGCGACTCCCTATTTCCTTCTCGATTACTACGAACAGACCCTCACCGGCGCACCTCCGAAGTGGACCTGCCTGGCCGGGCAGAAATGCTTCTACATCTCGCCCGAGGGCGGCTTTCATTATTGCGCGCATGTGCCGCCGGCGGGTGATTTCGCGACCATCACCGCGGCAGACCTGGCGCTCGGCGGACAATCGAAAGGGTGCGAGACGAACTGTGGCGTCGACTGTGTGGTGCACACGTCGCTTCCCTATTCGGCACTGGGGGCGGTCCTCACCTCGGAGATCGGGGCTCGCGTTGGTGCCGTCAAGGACGGTCTGATTCGCCGACTTCCCCGCCTGGGTGCGCTCGGTGGTGGGGATTGAAGACGAACCAGCGATTGAGCGGATAGTTCCAGCCGAGGTAGACCGCCGTCGCGACGACCAGCTTCGAGACAGGATAAGGAAGCCGGCCGAATCGGGTCAAGAGCCAGACCCCGGCGGTGTGCAGGGCCGACGCGCCGATCTGGACGACCGCGAATCGGCCGAGGGCCGGGATGGCCCGCGCGCTGCGCGCCGAGAAGGCCCACTGCTTGTTGATCGCGAAGTTGGACAGCGATCCGACCACCGTCCCGATCCAGGTCGACACGACATAGCTGACGCCGGCGAGCTCCGTCAGGCCGACCAAGGTCCCGAAGTCGAGGGCGGTCGTGAACAGTGACGTCAGGACGCTGCGCTGAAAGATGGCCCGTCCGGAGACGCTACGCTCGGAGTTGATCTGCACGGCGCCGGTCAGGCTGCGCGCGAAGGGCGGCGCGCGCCAGCCCCCCGCCGTTTGACGGGGTTCTGGCGGCGTTGGCCCGCCGCACGCGCCCCGCGTTTCGCGGCCGGGGTTGCCCCGACCCGCCCGGGGCGGCCACCGTCCAGGCTGGCTCGCAGGCGCTCCATCAGATCGGAAATCTCGCCTCGCGGGGCGGCCGGACCGAGGTCCTTCAGCTTGGGCTCGGGGCCGGCCTTGGTCTTGGCCTTGATGATGGCCAGCAGGTTCTCGGTGTAACGATCCTTGTATTGCTCGGGCTTCCAGGCGCCGGAAAAGCCGTCGATCAGCTTGGCGGCCAGCTCGAGCTCGTTCTTCTGCAGGGGGACGTGCCCGGGGATGCCCAGGTCGCGCGGCTCGGCGACCGAAGCTGCGAAGCGCAGCGTCGTGAAGACCAGCGCGTCTCCGACCGGCGCGACCGCCGCCAGGTGCTGCGCCTGCCGAAGGACGATCTGCGCGACGGCGATCTTGTCCGTCTTCCGCATCGTCTCGCGCAGCAGCGCGTAGGCCCGATCGCCCCCCTTGCCGGGGCCCAGGTAGTACGGCGCCTCGAAGTAACGCCCGTCGATGGCGCCGGCGTCCACGAACGCGAGGATGTCGATGGTCTCCGAGCGATCGAGCGCGGCCCGCTTGAAGTCCTCCGGCGTGAGCACCGCGTGCTCGCCCTTCGAGACCTCATAGCCTTTCACGATCTCCGACCAGGGGACCGTCCTGTCTTCGCGCGCGCAGATCCGCGCGTAGCGCACCGGCGCCTCGTCCGGCGCGTGCAGCAGGTGAAAGTGCGGACGCTCATCCTTGACCGCGCTGAAGAGGCGCATGGGGATGTTGACCAGCCCGAACGACAGCGCTCCCGTCCACATCGCCCGTGCCATGGCGCCTCCTCGGCTGGAAGGTAGTGCCGCGACCGCCAGATTCAATGGATGGTCGCCGCGGGCCGGAAGCAGCAGTTTCGTGCGAGAGCTGATAATATGTTCAGTGCATGCTGCAGAGCACATTCCAGCTGGTTCCCGGGATAGGACCGGCTCGCGAGCGGAGACTCTGGTGCTCGGGCGTAGCCGCCTGGTCCGACTTGGCGGCCCACCCGGAGCCGGTCCTCTCCAGCCGCGCCGATCCCCTGTTGCGGGCCGCGGTCCGCGACGCGGCGGCGGCCCTTGGCCGCGGCGACGTCGATCGCCTCGCGGCAGCCTTTCCGACCGCCGAACATTGGCGGCTCTTCGGTGCCTTCGGGGACGACGCCGCCTATCTCGACATCGAGACTGGCGACGATGTGTGGGGACGCGAAGGTATTTCAGCCATTGGATTCCTGGACCGGGACGGACCGCGTCTCCTGTTGGCCGGGCGGGATCTTCACCTGTTTCCAGAGTTGGCCCGCAAATGGAGTCTCCTGGTGACGTTCAACGGTCTTTCGTTCGACGTCCCCATCCTGCGGCGCGCTTTCCCCGACTGGACACCGCCCGCCTGTCATGTCGATCTCCGTCATCTTCTCGCGAGCCTCGGCCATCATGGTGGGCTCAAGCGCATCGAGAGCGAGATCAGCGCACTCCATCTCGCGCGCCCACCGCACCTGGCCGGCATCGACGGGTGGGACGCCTGCAATCTGTTTCGCCGCGGCCGCGACGGGGACCGGAACGCCCTGCGCCTTTTCGCCGAATACAACCTCTATGACGTCATCAACCTCCGGACGCTGATGGGCTATGCGTACAACGCTCGGGCGGCCGTCGAGATCGGTCGGGCGCCCGAGCTGCGCGCCCGCGTTCGCGTCCTGACCGTTCCCAGCCGGGGCGACGTCCTCTATGACGTCTCGAAGATCCTCCTCGAGCTATAGCCGGGCCCGCGACCTGGGCGAGGACATCAGTGGCCGTAGTCGATGAAACCGACGTTGATCGAGGCGATCATACGGGTCTGTTCGTAAACCCCGTCGCCCTCCCGGGCCCCGACCTGATTCGTGTTTCCCTCGATCGTGTCGATCTTTCCCGACACCACACGGGTCACCAGTCCGGCATGGCCCTTGCCGGAGCCGTGATCGATGATGAACACCGCGCCCGGGCGGACCAGCGTCGGATTATCGGCAGCTGCCCAGGCCTGGATTCGGTCGGCGACCGGCGACTCGTGCCAGTGGTCGAGGACGCCCGCCGTCTTGATGCACGGATTGGGAACGCCGAGACTCTGGGCCGCTCGCTCGAAAGACCAATAGACAAAGGCCTGGCACCAAGAATAGCCGCCGGCCGGATTGAGCCCGACGCTGCGAACGTACTCGTCGACCTGCGGCCCGCGGTTTGGGCTGCCGGGCGTCTCGCGAACCCCCTCTTGGCTGAGCGCCGCGCTCAGCGTCGACGCGAGCAGGGGCGTCGGCGCCTGGTCGGCGATGAACGGCGCTTCATCGAAGAGGGCGTCCCAGGTGATCGGACCGACGACACCGTCGGCGTGAAGAACGCGCCGGGTCTGAAACAGCTCGACCGAGCTCTCCGTGTTGTCCCCGAAAATGCCGTCTATGGTGAGCGGTCCGCAGCCGACGTTCACCAGGCGTCGCTGCACCTCGGTGACGACGTCGGCGCGACGTTCACCCTTTCGGACGGCTGTGCCTGGGTATGCCATTGACGTTGCCATTCCCGCCTCCCTGGTAATCCCTGTAACGAACGACGGCGCGATCGTTCGCCAGAAATCCGCAGCGCTCAGAAGCAGGGCGAGGTGCAGCGGATGGTCGAGTCGCTCCCCGTGGCGCAAATCGCGTCGGGACCGCAATCGGCGTTCTGAAGGCAGGCTGCGCCGGGGGCGATCGTCGTGCACACCGGGTTGACGATGGTTCCCGCATTGGTGTCGCAGGCCCCGACCACGCAAAGGATCTGCTCGCCGTCGCCCGTCACCAGGCACGGCTTTCCGATGGAGGCGCCCGGCTGGCAAGTGTTGTTGCCGGCGCAATGCATGGTGAACGGGCAGTCGAAGTCGCCGTTGACGCAGGGATCGCCGGGCTGCAACAAAGGCTGACAGGTCCCCGTGATGTCGAACCCGGTCACGCACTGGGCGGGCGGCGCGCACTCGATCTGCTCGCTCTGCGCGGCGCAGCTGCCGGTCGCGTGCTGGGGCTGGCAGGTCCCGCCGGTGACGAGGTTGCTGCAATAGAGGCCCTGGCCGCAGGCCACCAGCGCCGGCGGACCGCAGGTCGCACCGTTGCCGCCCTTGTTCGCGCAGGTGTAGTTGGTGAGATCGCAGCTCTCGCCGGAGGTGCAGGGGACGCGGGAGCAGTCCTGTCCGTGCTGCGCGAGATCGGTGCAGGTCCCCTGACAGCCGTTGGCGGTGGCACCGGGAAGACAGATCGCGCCCGGCTGGCACTCGGTGAAGAAGGCGACCTGGCGCGCCACATTGCATGCACTGCCGGTCGGCACGAGGCCCCGAAGCACGTTGCTGCAGACGTTGGGGAGTGCGTCTGCGTCGCAGGCAAGTGATTGCACCGCCGTCAGGCAGGATGTTGCATCGGTGGCATCGAACAGCAACGTTCCCGCCTCGACGCCGGTCTCCCACGCCGCGCAAGGGTCGACGTTCAGCAGCTGCTTTGCGATGACGGAGGGGATGCCATCGCACATTCCGAGGCGACTCACCATCGCGCCGCGCATCGACTGACAAAACGACACGAGGGCCGGACTGATGGCGTCGTTCCCGGCGTCGGTCACTTGCCCGCCTGTGCCCGTCGCGCCGCCCGCGCCTTTGCCAGCAGCGCCGCCGGCGCCTTTGCCAGCAGCGCCGCCGGCGCCTTTGCCAGCAGCGCCGCCGGCGCCTTTGCCCGCCGCGCCGCCGGTGCTGGTTGTGCCGCCGGCGTCACTGCCCCCGGTCGCGCCACCTGTGCCGTGCGACGTGCCCTGGCCTCCCCCGCAGCCCGCCGCGACGATCGCAACCGCCGCTAGAACGCCGAGCGCACGAATCCAACCCCAACCCATCCATCCTGTCACCATGCGCGCATGATAGAGCGTTCAGTTGAGGGGGTCCAGGCGCGACCGACGCGGGCCCGCGAAGGTGTTGGCTGTGATATTACCCGGCGCGCGGTGTAAGGCCGGTAACACGACGGCAAGCCTGTGGTCGTGCCACGTTGCTTCCGAGTCGAGGAGAACGGAAGTGCGTTGCCAATCCGTCTCTTGACGATCGCGCGCGTCATTTGAAATCATCGCAGCGCGACGGACGTCCGATCGGAATACCCGGGAACGATCGTCGGTTGCAACGTTGCACCAGAGCGGCGGAACGATCTCGCCGGCAGCTTGTCTGTACTGAACGGGGCTCCGGAGACAGTGGAGGCGGCAAATGGCGAAGGCGACGGCAATGCGCGGCGAGGTCGAATCCAGGCGGATCTCGGCGGCCGTCGTGGCAGCAACCAGAGCCTCGGTGTGCGACGCCGACGGGCGGCGGCCCGATCTGTTGACCACGGCGATTCTCGCGGTGCTGGACGTGGCGCTCGATGCGTTGCGGGTGCCGGCGCTCGTCGTCGGTCGGCGCGGCGAGATCGTCTGCTCGAACGCGCCGGCCCGCGCGCTCATCGGCGACGCGTCCCAGGTCGTGTTCTGGTGGCCGGCCGCCGCCAGCACGACCGAGCACCGGGGACGCACCTGGGAGGTGACCCCGATCAGCGGCGCCGGTCTGCCGGACTGGTCTCTGGTCGTTTTGCGCACGCTCGACTCTCCGCCCCGCCGCGCCTGGAACCTGACCTCTCGCCAGACCGAGGTCCTCGAGTTGGTGGCGCGTGGCATGACAAACACCGGCATCGCCGAGGCGCTGGGCATCCGGCTGGGGACCGTCGAGTTTCACATCTCCGCCATCTTCGACAAGGTGGGCGTCAACAGTCGCGCCGCGCTGATCGCCACCGTGATGGGCGGGTAGGGCGACGAAACCGACGTTGATTGAATCGACGAGGCGCGCGTCTTTGTAAACGCCGCGCTTCACGCGATCCGGCTTCGTTGTTGTTGCCTCCCCGGGAGGGATCGGGGCCCTCGACGACCTCTGGTACTGGAAGATGCCGGGCCCCTAGCCGCAGGTTCCGATCGCGCAGACGCCGCTGCAACAATCCGTCGCCGTACCGCAGGTCGCGTTCGTGGGCGCGCAGCAGCGCTTCTGGCTGGACGCCGGCTGACACTGGGTGCGCGATCCGGTCGCCGTGCAGTCCGTTGCGCTGGCGCACCCGCAATAGCCGCCCGGGCGCGTGGGCGAGTCCACGGTCGTCGCCATCTCGCACTTCGGACCGGGGTCGAGGGCGTTGCACGAGACGCACGCGGTGCCGTCCTGACCGCAGGCCCCGTCGTCGAGCCCGCTCTGGCAGAGGCCGTTGGCGCAGCAGCCGCCGTGGCAGGGCTGCGTGGCCGAGCATCGATTGGTGCAGTAGTGAAGCTGCGAGTCGCAGGCGAGGTGCTCCGGACAGTCGAAGTTGGCGTTGACGGGCGTGCAGCTCTTGGCGTCGGCCGGAACGCCGGCGTCGACGACGTGCGAGCCGCCGCCTCCTCCGCTGCCGCCGCCGGTTCCCGAGTGTCCGGCCGTCCCTGGCGCGCCGGCGGAGCCGCCGGTTCCGGTGGCGCCGCCGCGACCGCCGGTTGCGGGGCTGCCGCCGTGGCCGTTGGAGCCGCCCGAGGACGCACCGGTGCCGCCGGACCCGCCGTTCGAGGTCCCCGGTCCCGAGCCGCACGCCGGGAGCACGAGGGCCAACCACATCACCGCGAACGTTGCCGACCTCGTCATCGTGATTCCTCCTCCGCGCTACACCAAGTGCGCCGTCAGGATGCAAACCCGGTTGTGGGTTGGATACTAGGGAAAACCCCAGTACCGGGGATCTAGGAGGTCATGTACACCAAAGATCGTGTCACGGGAACTCGAGGGCGGGAGGCATTCGAGGCGGCGAAGGGCGGCCCGCTCCGATGGTCCGGCAGGGCCCTCGTCCTGGCGTCTATTCGGTGGTCCAGTGACAGGGCGGCTCGGACGTTCGGCCGTAGCCCATCTCGAGGGTGACATCGCCGGCGCTTGGGACCTCGGCTGGAAACTTGTCTCGCTCGATCGAGCGTATGCGATCCTCGGGATCATGACGAAGTCGGAGTTTCGGATCCTGCCCGGGATGGTCTTGCTCCTGCTCATGCCGCTCCAGGCTCAGGCGCAAGACCCGCGTTCGTTGCTACCGGGAACGCTTTCCGAGGAACCGAGTCCTCCCCCCCGTCCCACCGACTTCAAAAGCGTGTTGGACACCGAGCTCGCTGACTCCTTCCGCCACTGTGTGCAGGATGGCGGGATGCGAGGAGAGCACGGCGACGTTATCGTCATCGTCGCTCGTTCCAGGGAAATGCGTCTGTGGTCCACCCCGAGGGTGAGCAGGCGGACGCGTAGCTGCGTCGAGTCGGTCGCCCGGCAACTCGTGGAACTGGAACGCCGTCGGCCAGGTGGCTGGAGAGTGGCGGGATACGGCGCTGACCTGCCCGTCGGAAGTCCTCCCGCCTTGGTCGTTGATACGGAGGGGCTGCTCTCGGCCTGGAGGCGATACCTCGGTCAGCCGGGCACCTGGTATTCGTGGCAGCTCAAGCGCCGATTGCCGGAGGAGGTCGCGTTGGCGTCGAATGGCTGTCTCGCGATCGGTGGTGAGTCCTATGGAAGAAATGTCAGCAAGTCACTGGAGAGGTGGCTCGACCAGCTTTCGGCCAAGAGGGTCGCCGCCCTCTGGCTGGATCCGCTGAACCTACGAGTGGACCCCGCGCGTCATGAAGTGTTCTCGGCTGCGTATCTCGTGGCCCCTGATCTCTTTCTGAAAGTGGCGGACGACAAGTTCCAGAGCGCCATGCTCTGCCTCGAACCTATCTCCTCCGCCCGACGCTCCCTCATGCTGGCACAAATGAGCGCCATCGGTTCGTGTTTAGCCGGGGACGTCGAGCAGATTCTTCTGCATCCGCAATATTCGTTTCCTTCCCGCTATGAGGCGTTGAGCGTGTCCACGAATGGCTCCGTGTCGTGCGCGCTCGACGTTGCTGGGCACGCGAGGTGCTGTGGTCGCGCGAGTGCCGTGACGGCCGATGTCCCCGCGGACCGATTTGTCGAGGTCGAGGTTCTCAGTCGCCGAGACGCCGCATGCGGGGTGACCCCTCAGGGGCTGATCGAGTGTTGGGGAGCAATCCTCGAATCGCCGGCGGGGGGCTCACCGATAGATCGCCTCTGTTCTCACGCCACGTGCGCCATCACGCGAGGGCACGGCCTCGAGGTCCTGTGGTCCTCCACTCCTCACGTTCCGGCCGCATTGGATCATCGGGTCGCGAACGCCGTTGTCCGCCCCCTCGGGCTCGGGTGTGCTGTCCTTTCCCCGGGTACGATTGGCTGCTGGAAGTCGACCTCGAGCGCCGAAGAACCTTCAGGGGGGGCGTTCGACTGGACTGGGCCGCCGGGGCAATGGACCGTCGTGACGGTCGGGGCCGATGCAGTGTGTGCAACCGGAAACGGTGACCGCACCGAGTGCTGGGCCTCCCATGAGCCGCACAAGACGCTGCGCTCGGGTCCCGCGCTCTCGTCGATCGTCATCACGGCCGGAGGAGCCGTCTGCGGCCTGGATCGAGCCGGGACCGTCGAGTGCCGGGCGCTTTCTCCGGAGCAGCAGCTGCCCGGTCCACCTCCGCCACACATCGCCTTCACCGGACTCAGCGAGGGCGATGGGCTCCTCTGTGGCGTCGACAAAGACAGACACGTCCGCTGCTGGGGACGAGAGTGGCCGGACCTTCGGCCGCCGAGCGCTCGCCCTGCGCGCTCCGGCCGGGACGAGGCTCGCTGACGATGCACCTTGGCGGGATGCGGTGGGACGACTCCAGTCCCCTCTTCTACAAGGGACTTGACGTCCACTTGTTTCGAGGCGGGTTCGATTCGCAGGATCTCTCCTCGCAGCTGATCCTGGACTTCGAGCCCGACCCCGCCGACGGGAGTGCCCAATCCCAGTCGATAAAAGCCTCCGAACTCGCGCTCGCGGCGAACGCGGCTTTGCGGGCGCTCGTGGTCGGCGGCGCAGTCGTGTTCGACACCAATTTCACGGTCCTTCCTCTTCACGGCTTTACGATCCAGTCGACGACCGGAGTCGTGTCGACGCCCATGAGCTCCCCCACTCCCCAGGTGAACAACTTTCGTCTTCGCGCTTCTGCGACGCCGGTGAGCGCCTCGGCTCCTCTTACCGCCTTTCTACGGTTCCATCTTCACGACGGCTTCGCTCCCAACGGAGTCGTTCTTTCGCCTCCGTCGTTGACCATCCGCGCCAACGGGGAAAAACAGCAGTTCGGCATTCTCGCGCAGTTCTCGGACGGTGTTGTCGGCGACGTCACCAACGACCCCAAAACCACTTGGGAGCTCTTCACGAAGGATAGCTCTGGGACGCTCACGCCCGTTCCCGGGAACGCGACCGCGACCGTGACCTTGGACATGAACACGGGCGAGGTTCAAGCGTCCGGCCCATCGACCGACACGCTGGTCGTCCAAGGGTCGCTTGAGCTGAACTTACCTGCCCTGTCCGTCAAGATACAAGGTGGCCTTTCGGTGTCGGGTGCCTGGACGGATGCCTTCGAGGTTCGATTCGTGGACGGAGCCGGCATTGACCAGTTCTCCCAAGTCACCAACGTCCTCGTGCTCTCCGACGGCTTCCTGGTGAGCGAGCAGCCGATATTCGACGAGCTCGTTGACCGACTCGTTCAGGAGATTCGGTTCAGCACCACGTGCGCGCCCTTCTCCGACTTCCTCCGGCACAAATCCATCAACACGTTCGCCGGATTTCTCCCCTCGACGGAATCTGGATGCTCGGTGGACTACGAGCTCGCCCCGGTCAACAGCGCTGACCTGGGACAAGCCGTTCCTCGGGCTGTCGACCCCGGGACGAATCCACCTACGGACCTGGGCCACTTCATCTTCGGGGTCGGTCTGCCCGTTCTCGCCGATGCGACCGCTGCGACTGGTGACATCGTTGGCCGCTGGAATCAGCTATTTCCAGCGTTCATGGGAACGGCCACCTCAACGACTATCCTCGAGCAGGTAGGGCCGTGGAAGGCCTTGGGTACTCGCTCGCTGGCCGTCAACCGCGACACGGCGTTGGGAATTACCGTCGGCCTCAGGCCAAACGAAACGAGCGGCCACGCCAAGCCCAACATCGGTCTCAGCGACTTACGAACAAAGCTCGATGATCTACAGAATCTGGTCAGCGCTGCGGTGGTGACGGAGGCCGGCGTGAGCACCAGCGTCGGGGCTGTTTGGGCGCAGTCGGCCAAAGATCGCAACTTCATCATGGTTCTGGCCGCCGGCGCGCCAAGCCGCGGACTCAACAGGTCGGCGGCGGACAAGACAGACCAGTTTCGACGAACGGCCGCGGTAGGTCTTAGTTTCCTGGTCGATCCCGTGCCCTTTAAGGCATTTTCCAGCGACAGCCGTATCCTCGCCCTGGATCCCGACCCGACGTCGCCGGACCCTCACGAGGTGGCGGTCGGAACATTCCTGCACGAGATTGCCCATTCTCTCGAGTGCGGTGATGAGTACGGGGTCTCGTCGAAAATCGATCCCCAGAATTTGAGTCGTACCCAGCAGTTTGGCAACCTCACTCTCGAGTCCACGATATTCGACGCCGGCACGCAAGTGATCGATCTGTCGAAGACGATGTGGGGAGCTCTTCCGAGAATCCGCGCGGCAGGGGTCCTTTCGGCCAGCCCTTCGGCGGTCGGCGGCGGTACCCTCAATTTCCGCCTCACGCTCCAGCCCGGACAGCGGGACCAGTTCACCACGGCAGGCCTCAAGCCTGGCGATCCATTGTACTTGCGTGTGAGACCGCTAATGGCGGGGCTTTCTGCAATTCAGAAGCAACCGAACAGCCCGCCGGACTTCTCGAGGTTGCAAAGTCCGCAGCTGGTGTTCGTTGAGAACGACGCGACCAATCCAGACGTCTTGGTGGTGGCGGCCGCCAAGGGAGCGTTCCCCACCGTGCCCTGGATCGTCCCCGGGCCGGTCCCCCCATTCCTCCCGATCGTGCTGGCGCCGACGATCGGATCGACCAATCAGGAACTGCGCCTCATCTGTCCCCCCATGCAGGCCGCCTTACAGAGCCCACCGTTCACCTCGAACAATCGGGCGCTGGGCGTGGCATGCACGCCACCAACTGCGGACGGCGAAGTGTCGGCGCGCGTGCCTCCCGTCGACGTGCCGCCCGAGATAGTCGCGGCCAATATTCGCGATCTTTCCCGGGTGGTTGGTTTGTACGACGGCGGCGGAGGTCAGGCGTGCAAGGTCTACCACCCTACCGGTTATTGCCGAATGAGGAACGCTACCGAACTGGAGGTGACCGAGGAGGAACTCTTTGATGCGAAGTACCGCCTTGGCGGATTGACAAGCTACTGCCACGTTTGCGCGTATCTGATGGTGGACTACGTCGATCCAACATTGCACGCCGTCATCGATGCACGGTATGCGAGCTTCTATGTCGAGAAGTGAGCGCACGTGAGTAGCCGTAGCACGTTGAACCTGTTGTCGGAACACCTCGGGTCGGTGTTCGGGCTGTTGGCAGACGCGTTTGGCAGCGAAGCGGCCGTCACGAAGACGCTGCGCCGAATAGGGTGGTTCCCGACGGCGATTCCAAATGAATACGTTCAGCTCGGTACCGCCGCCGCTCAGCTCGTCACGGCAATTGAGCAGTCGCGGTCGAACGGCGCGAACGATCTCGCCACCGCGAAGGCGTTGTTGGGGTCAATTAAGGGCATCAGTGACGGCCTGGGGCAACTGACGGCGCCGTCCGGGACCGACGGGACGCAGTTCTCCGCTGAGTTTCCCGAGAGCCTCATCAACATGCTGATCGTCGACTATCTGGCGCAGTCCGTGCCAGCGCTCCTGTCGACGCTTGAATATCTCGGTATCGTTCAAGTCTCTTACGCCCCCACGGTGCCGCCGAGCGGAACAGGTTCCGGGCGGCCGGCGATCGTCAGCAGAACCATTGACTACTCGGTGATCACGGAGCTCTTTACCGACCCCACGGGGATTCCGACTAGGGCGTTCGGATGGGGCACGACCGACTTCCAGTTCGAGAAGGCGATCGCCCCGCTGCTCGAGCTCGCCAATTCGGTCGGGTTGTCGGCGGGGATGGAGACCATATCGCCGATACTGCGCGACAACTTGCAGCCAACGCTGACGAGGGACGACAACATTGCCAACGCGGCCGTCATCCAGGTGGCGGACGTAGTTGTCGCCAATCAACCAGTCCAGATCTCCTTTGCGTTGATGGAGTCTCCCGTTGAGTCGGGCCATCCGTTGCCTGGGGTGGCGCTAATGCCTCTGCTGCCCCAGATCTCGGAGTCGGTGAGGATCGGCGCAAACACGACGGCGACGATTACGGGCGCGGTCGATCCCTCCTCGGTGTTTGCGATGTTCTTGCGTCCCAAGGAGGAGCCGGAGGTCAGGTTTCCCCTAGGGAGCGGGCAGCCTCCAACTGCCACGGTGGGAGTCGACGTCGCGTTCGCCCCGGCGACGCCGGGGATCCTTCTTGGCGTCGCGGGTGCGAGTCGTCTCGAGGCGACGGGCGCAACTCTCTCGTCGAAGATCATCGTCTCTCAAGACGGCACGGAGGTTCTCTTCCAGGTCGTGGCGAAGGGAAACGTGATCGTAAATGGGGGCGATGGAGACGGGTTTCTGGGGAGCGTGTTGGGCAATTCCGGGACGACGAGTCCGATCTCGTTCGGGTTCCAGTGGTCGAACAAGCACGGCGTGGGCTTGGTCGGAGGTGGGACCTTCATCCTGACGATCCCTGCGAACCTCGCGATCGGCCCGATTGTCATCAAGCAGCTTCGGATCTCCGTGACGGCCTCAGCGAGCGGCCAGAGCCCAGCGCTCCTGGGTTCGGCGTCGCTGGATTTTGCTGTCGAGCTGGGGCCGGTCATCGTGACCGTGCAGGATCTCGGGACACAGGTTAGCGCTCAGCTAAAGGGAGGCAACGCCGGGCGCTTCGGCCTCGACGTCGGGTTCAAAGCGCCCGCGGGCCTCGGGATCTCCATCGACGCCGGCTCTGTCCATGGGGGCGGCTTCATCTCTTTCGACCCGACGGCCGGCCGCTACTCCGGCGCGCTGCAGCTTTCGATCTACGACATCGCCGTCAGCGCCTTCGGTCTTGTCGAAACGAAGGTCCCGGGCGTCAGCTACTCCTTCATCATCATCATCTCCGCCCAATTCACCCCCATCCAGCTCGGCTTCGGCTTCACCCTCAACGGCGTCGGTGGAATGGTCGGGATCAACCGGGCCATCGACACGACCGCGCTCGCCAACCTGGTCCGCGCCGGCCAGTCCGAGGAGCTGCTCTTCCCCAAGAACGTCATCGCCGACGCGCCGACGATCGTCCGAGATCTCACCTCCGTCTTCCCGGCGACGCAGAGCCACTACGTGTTCGGGCCGCTCGGCAAGCTCGGATGGGGGACGCCGACGCTCATCACCGGGGAGATCGGGGTCATCCTCGAGTTCCCGGGGCCGGTGGTCGTGCTCCTGGGCGAGGTGAAGTGCCTGCTTCCCAAGCCGGACCAGGCGCTGGTCAAGCTGAACCTTTCGATCGACGGCGAGCTCGACTTCCCGAACAAGTTGTTCGCGATGGACGCCGCCCTACACGACTCGGTCATCAACGGGTTCCCGGTGTCGGGGCAGATGGCGATGCGGGTCAACTGGGGGGACAACCCGAACTTCATCTTCTCGATCGGCGGGTTCCACCCCGCGTACACGCCGCCGCCCAACTTCCCCAAGCTGCAGCCGATGACGCTGGATCTCGGCAGCCACGGGGCTGCGAAGATCAGCGTCAGCGGGTTCTTCGCGGTCACCTCGAACACCGTGCAGGTGGGCGGTTCAGCGACGCTGCACGCGGGGGGCAGCGGGATCACGCTCGACGCCTCGGTCAGCGTCAAGGCGCTGTTCGTGTTCCAGCCGTTCTCGTTCGAGGCGGACATCGCTGCCAGCGTGAAGGTCTCGTTCCACGGCTACGGGATTGGCGTCAACCTGTCGGGCACGCTCGACGGGCCGTCCCCCTGGCACATCAAGGGGGAGGTCTGCGTCAGCGTCCTCTGGTGGGACGCCTGCCTGGGGTTCGACGTCACCTTCGGCGGAGACACGCAGGTTACACAGCCGTCGATCGACCCCTGGGTGGGTGTCGCGTCGAGCGATCCGACTACCGCCATCCTGGGGCTCCACGACGCGCTCTCCGACGCCGGCAACTGGGCGGCGGCGCTGGTCCCCGGGACGGTCAGCTCGGTGGCGCGGGCGCAGGGGACGGACACGCTCATCGATCCGGTCGGCGGGATCACCGTGCGGCAGAAGACGGCGCCGGTCGAGACGCAGAACCCGCTCACCAGGTTCGGCGTGGCCAAGACGCCGAAGCCCATCTCGTTCAGCGGCGTGAAGGCGACGCTGGGGGATCCCAGCGCCGGCCCCACCGTGCCGCTGACGGCCGTCGAGCCGGTCAACGAGCCCTTCGCGCCGGCGCAGTTCTTCGACATGGACGACGGGAAGAAGCTGTCGTCCCCGGGGTTCGAGCAGTACCAGGCCGGCTACGTGTTCGCGACGGACGCCAACAACGCGAACGTCCAGGGGGGCAGCGCCTTCACGTTCATGCCGCAGCTCGTGACCTGGCAGATCAACAGCGACGGCAGCGAGACGCAGATCGCCAACTACACGCCGACCGACGAGAAGGTGGCCGCCGCCAACCAGCGGAGCGCGGTCGCCAAGGGTGGGCTGACGCAGGCGGGGACGCGGCGTTTCGTGAACCGCGCCTTCGTGCAGGCGTTCAGTGAGGTCGTGCCGTCGTTCGTCATCGGGGACAACACCACGCTGCTCCAGGTGGACAAGACGCCGGCCGCGGCGGTGCGGTCAGCGACGCTGATCGCGCTGGACGCGTTTCGCGCCCAGAACCTCGAGCAAGCGGCGGGCCTCCAGGTGACTGCCCTCCACGAGTTGAGCCATGGCTGACGCGAACCTCACGTTCTATTCGTCGATCCGGCAGGGCGCCGCGCTGGCGATCACGCGGACCGACGTCGTCAATCCGCCGGCGCCGGTCATCCCCCGGGTCCAGCTCCCGGTGAGGCTCGCTTACCAGGCGACGGCCGGCGAGGACCAGCCCACGGCGGGTACCACCCTGTCGCTGCTGGGGCCGGGCGACATCGTCGGGCTCGACACGCGCACCATCGTGCGCACGTTCCCGCAGGCCAACGACAACGAGGCCGAGGCGGGGTTCCTCTGCTACGTCGACTTCGATCAGGTCGACCTGCCCTGGCGGTACACGCCGGCGGCCTTCGCGGGGAGCGTCCAGCAGGATCCAGCGGCGAGCACCGACAAGCTTCGCCCCTGGCTGACGCTCATGGTGCTCGTCGAGGGGACCGACTTCGACCCGAAGGCCGACTTTCGCCCGGCGCAGGGCGACGAGAAGCTGCCCCAGATAATGGTCAAAGACGAATCCCTGCTGCCGGATCCCGGAGAGCTCTGGGCCTGGGCCCACGTTCAGGGGCAGGGAGCGCTCAGTGGCCAGGATCTCGCCGACGAGATCGCCGGTCCGCCCGGCTCTTTGGTCGCGCGCTTGATGTCGCCGCGACACCTCCAGCCGAGCACGGCGTACACCGCCTTCCTGATCCCCACGTTCCAGCGCGGCGTGCTGGCAGGGCAAGGGAAGACGTTCGATCCGAACAACGACGTGGACGGGCTGGCGTCGGCCTGGAACGACAGCATGACCTTCCCGCTGCAGCTCCCCGTCTACTATTCGTGGCGCTTCCAGACCGGGACCGTCAGCTCGTTCCGGCAGGCCATCTCCGAACTGAGCCCGGTCGAACAGTTGCCGCCCACCGTGGGGCTGCGCCACATCGACGTCGCGGACTCGGGGCTGCCGAACGTATCGGCCACAGGCGATGACACGCCCATGGGCATGGGCGGTGCCTTGCAGACACCCGAGCAGGCGGACGTCCTCGACCCGACGCTTAATACCGACTGGGTGAACGCGCTGGCCGCCTTTCTCGATCAGACGGCGCCCGTGGTGGTGCCGCCGCTCTACGGCCGCTGGTACGCCGTCCAGGATCAGCTCGACGGCGCGGGCGGCACGCCGCAGAACCCGCCCTGGTTCTCGCGCCTCAACCAGGATCCGCGCTACCGCGTGGCGGCCGGCCTCGGGACCGAGGTGGTGCAGCGCGACCAGCAGGCGCTGATGGCGGTCGCCCAGGAGCAGGCCTCGGTCATGGTCAATACCGTCAACCGCCGCCGCAAGATCATGCAGGCGGGGCGGGAGGTGTTCACCTCGCTCTGGAACCGCCACCTGCAAGGGACCAACAAGGTCGTCGAGTCGATCCTGCTCGTGACGGCGTGGCTGCACGGCAAGATCCTCTCCTGCGCGGGCGGCGGCCCGCCCACGCCGACGATCCTCCCCGTCGTGACCGGCTCGCCCTTCGGCGGCAGGCTCATCCCCTGGCGCCGCCCGTTCCGGTTCTTCCCGATTGCGCCGCTCATCAACACCATCAACAACGGCGGCTACATCCCCAAGGCCGACGATCCAGACGGCCAGGCGACGCCCCCGACGATCATTGGCACTGCCGTTCCGGGGGGCCTCCCCGACCCCGGCGTCGGGACAATCATCAGCACGATGTCGTCCGACCAGCGCCTCTACTGGGGCTGCGTCATCTTCTGGGTGGCGCGCAAGCTGCTCTCGACCCAAGCGGGCAAGTACTGGTGGCTGCTGCGGCGGCTCTTGCGCCTCGGTCTCGATCTCATCCAGCTCGCCTCGACGCAGGGTGTGGCGAACGTGGCGGTGCTCGAGAAGCTGCGCGCGGGGACGCTCACCAGCTTGGACATCCAGGCGATTCCGCCGCAGAACAACTTCGCCTCGGTGACGCAGGATCCGGTGCTCGGCGATCCGAACACCTGGACCGGCGCCCCCACGCCGCCCACCGCGGGCGCCAAGGACAGCGTGCAGGCGGCGGCGTTCCGGCAGGCGGCGGAGGCTCTGTTCGACTTCGTCAACGGCGCGCCGAAGCTCAACCCGCAGATTCCGAAGGCCGACATCGGGGGGCTCGTGACCTGCATCCTGAACGCGCTCACGCCGGCGACGACGTTCGTCGCCTACGAGCAGGCGATCCACGTCCGGAACCCCAACACCACGCTGGCCTGGCAGGCGCCCGATCAGCTGGAGCCGATCCTGACCCCGCCGTCGGTGACGTTTCCGATGTGGCAGCGCCTGGCGTCGATCTCCGCCGACTGGATCCTCCCCAACGTGGGCGACGTTCCCCGCAACTCGGTCAGCCTGCTGGAGACCAACCAGGAGTTCATTGAGGCGTTCATGGTCGGCCTCAATCACGCGATCAACCGCGAGCTCCTCTGGAACGGTTACCCGACCGACCAGCGGGGCACGGTCTTCCAGCAGTTCTGGGACCCGAGCGGCTGGGTCGACGGCGGAGGCGGCGTCAGCGTCACCGGCGATCGAAGCTTCCTCGACATCACCGAGGTGCGAAGCTGGGATCCCGGCAGCGTCCTCGGCTCGCACACGGGACGGAACCCGAAGTTCGAGTACCTGGTCCTGCTCGTGCGCGGGGACGTCATCAAGCGCTACCCGAACGTCATCGTCTACGCCTCCAAGGCGAAACTCGACGATCAGAACGTCGTCACGATCGACGACAGCCAGCAGATGTATCCCGCGTTCCAGGCGGTCTTGACCGGCGACGTCGCCTACTACGGGTTCGAGCTGACGAAAGACCAGGCCCGCGGCATCGCACCCGATCCCGGCTGGTTCTTCGTCCTCCAGGAGCACCCCTCGGAGCCGAAGTTCGCCGATCCGGAATCACCCGCCGATTCGCAGGCCGACAACTTCCTGCGCGAAGACTACGCGAACAATAGCAACAACCCCGGCGGCGCCGCGCCGCCGACCGCCGCCGTCCTGGCCAAGGTCGCGTTCGATCCACCGATTCGCGCCGTGCTCCTCGGCAGCGAGCTGCTGCCTGCGGGGTAGGGGGAGACACAAGAGATGGCCACACTTCAATCCATCGCCGACGCCCGCGCCGCGCTCAAGGCGGCTCGCGACAAGACGGCGAGCAAGCTGTTCGCGCGCGTGACCGCTCAGCAGGCCTTCGACGCAGCCGCGCGCGCGTTCACGTCGGACAGCACCGACTTCATCGATGCGCAGAACGCGCTTGGCGTCGCCTCGTCGGAGCTAGACGCCGCGCGAAGCGACGAGAAGACGGCGCGCGACGGTCTCCCCGACGGGCTCAATGCTCAGATCGCCGATTGGCTCACCGTTCCCGGGAGCAATCCCGTCCAGTACCTCACGCCGGACGACGATTTTGCTCGGATGGAGCTGGTGGGAAATCCGGTGGCGCTGTTCCCCGTTCGTCTGGAGACGCGGTTCGACGTCAGCGCCGGAGTCCTGCACGTCCGCGTCTACCCGGACGAGTTCTTCTCCGACATCCACGAGCGCGAGCTGACGCCCGACGAGCACGACGCCGGAATCGCCTACTGGCACAGTCAACCGGCGACCGACGAGCGGACCGATCCCGCGTTCGTCGATCGATGGTCGGCGCTCGCCAAGCGCTACGGCGTCCCGCGCGCGGCCTACATCGCCCGCGTCATGACGCCGCCGGTGACCAGCACGCCGTCACTGCGCGCGACGGTCCCGAGCCGCGGCGCCGAGGCGGTGCTCCCCGATCGCTGGGTCGCCCTCGCTTACAAGAACGGCCAGCTGCGCCACTTCGTCCCGGGCCTGCCGATCCCCGAGCCGATCGATCTGACGGCCAACCCGTCCGCCGACGACCAGACGATGTCGGAGGTGGCCGACGGGTTCGAGGTCCCGTCGAACATCCTCTGGACCATGCGCTACGACGAGGCGCTGGCCAAGGGGATGGCCATCGACATCGGCGGGCTGGCTGCCGATGAGCTCAGCGGCGGGTTCGATCGGGTCGTCGTGCTGGGGGTGAAGACGTCGATGGATCCGGCGGACTCTTCCCAGCTGATCTCGGATCTCTTCGACGCGCACCACTACACGCGCGGGCTGGACCTGGTCCCGCTGGGGACACCGACGAACAACGTCCCCGGCCTGCCGACCCCCTTCACCATGAAGGACCCGCCGGGGGCGGAGACCTTTCAGATCGAGCGCATCGGGCCCGGCGGCGAGCCGACTTTCAACCCCGATTACGTCGCGCTGGCCGAGCTGTTCGGCTTCGACAGCTCCACCGGACCGTTCACGTTCTTGGCCGGGTCGCTGAACGGGCAGCACGACATCTTCACCGGGGCGGACATGCGGCGCGCCGTCTGGCCCGCCACGCTCGGCTACTTCCTGCGCCAGATGATGAACCCGCCGAACGGAACTCCGATCTTCGACGAGACGACGTTTCAGGCCGCCAAGGGGTTCTTCCTCTCCTACGTCTCGGCGCAGGGTCCGGCACCGGCGTTCCGCGTGGGCGCCGTCCCTTATGGGCTGCTTCCGGCGATCTCCTACTCGCGCATGAAGGCGCAGACGACCGAGAACGCCGACGCGATGGCAGTCATCCAGAAACTGGTGCCGTTCTGGCTGGACGCCGTTCCGACCGTCCTGACCGTGCCGCGCGACTCCACCGATCGCAACACCGATCTGATGAACGTGCTCTCCCAGAAGTCGAGCGCCGACGGCGTGTTCATCCGGAACAGCATCGGTCCCGACACGATCACCAACATCTTCCAGTTCATCTTCGAGGACTGGAGCGCCATCTACGCGGCCCTGGCCCAGCTCCCGAACACCAAGCTCGGCGCGCTCGGCCACACCGACTGGGCGAAGGCGCGGATCTTCGAGATCCTCTTCTCGGCGACCACGGCCCTCTACGGCGGGCCGCTCGTGACGGCGCACCCGCAGCAGGGGATGCTGGTGTCGGCGGTCTCGAATCCGAATCCGAATCAGCCGACCGACACCCTGAACTACCTGGCGTTCCTTGGCGATACCCGGCTGGATTTCGGGCCTGTTCAGGGCCAAGGCAGCATGGGCAACGCGGCGCCGCCCAACGAGCTCCTGCCGTTGCTCTTCCTGGTGGCCCGCCACTCGCTGTTGCTCGAGTCGATCGAAGTGGGACGGGCCTCGAGTGTCCTTTCGAGCGCGTTTTCGAAGCTGCGGGTGGCCGATGTCGAGCTCTGGCGGATCCTGAGCACCAACGAGACGGACATCATCGACGTTCTGGGGGGGGCCTCGCCGAGCGCGAGCCGATCGGTGTTCCGATCGGTCGTGCTGAACAGCGACAGCAAGACCACCGTCGACACCAGCCATCCCCCCGTATTCTCCCAGATTCAGTCCGCCCTCCAGCGACTCTCCTTCCTCTCGGTGGCCGAGCTGGAGCGGGTGTTCACCGAGTCGCTCGATCTGGCGGCGCATCGGCTGGACGCGTACGTCACCGCCATGGCCACCCGCCGCCTGCTTGTCTTGCGGAGGCAACTCGTCATCGGCCTGCGCCAGCAGGGCGTGATCGCCGACGAGCCGACGACCAAGCTCACCTACTTCGGCGGCTACGGCCTCGTCGAGGACGTCCGACCCGTGGCCCGAACGACGAAACAGATCAACGGGGTCACGTTTGACGTGCAGCTGGACAACGGAGGCTACATCCACGCGCCGTCGCCGCGCCACGCGACCGCGGCGGCCATCCTGCGCAGCGGCCGGATGGCGGAGAACAGCGATCCCACCAAGTACGCTATCGAGCTGCCGTCGGACCGCGCGCGGCGCGCGCGGCTGCTGGTCGACGGCGTCCGCAACGGCCAGCCGCTGGGCGAGCTCCTGGGGTTCGAGCTGGAGACCAACCTGCGCCAGCGCGCCCAGACCGAGCAGATCACGGGGATGGAGGGCTACATCCTGGCGCTGCGCCAGCTCTATCCCCTGGTCGCGAACAAGTCGGGGCTCGACCCAGGGCAGCCGGCCGATGGGATCGCCGCCGCCAACGTGGTCGACGGCCAGAAGGTCCGGGACGCCCGGAGCAAG
The DNA here is from genome assembly GCA_963819375.1 of uncultured Pseudomonadota bacterium. Lineage (GTDB taxonomy): Bacteria > Myxococcota_A > Polyangia > Fen-1088 > Fen-1088 > JADGRB01. Next base: position 881,048 of record CAWFVU010000009.1, read on the forward strand.
GCGGGCGGCATCCCATTCGGGACGGGCGGGCTCCCCGCGCCGAGCTCGACGGACGCGGGGGTCATCCGCGACGAGGTCGATGGACTCGACGAGATCGTCGACGCGATCAGCGATCTCGAGATCTCCGAGGCGGTCTTCCAGGTCGCCGCCGGCGACGTGGCCAGCGCCGAGGCGGCGATGAACTTCTTGCCCACCGGTTCCAACCCGCCGCAGTCCGAGGTCACGAACTCTCCGACGGCCGGGATCCCCGTGAGCCATCGTGTCGCATTGCTGCTCGAGGGAGATGCGCCGACCGCGACCGGCTGGACGCTGGTCGGCTCGCCAACGGGGACCTCGCGCTCGGTCCGAGGGCAGGCCGATCCCTTCGTCGAAGCCTGGATCGGCAGCCTGCTCGGCGACCCGAGCGGTGCGAAGGCCACGGTGTCGTTTCAGCTGGGCGGCAACGCGGGAACCAGCCATGTCTCCGTGGCGGACATAAATACGATCGGCCCGCTCGATTTCTTGGCGTTGGCGCAGAGCACTTCGTCGTTCGGGCAAGGATCACCGCTCGATCGCCAGCTGGCCGCGGCGTGGCTGGCCCTTCCGGGGAACGCGAGCGCGACGGATGTCATCGTCACCGGCTACGACACGCCCACGTCGGGTCCCGGCATCCCGCAGCTCATCGAGTTGGCACGCGCCCTCGGTTCGGTCCTGGGCGGGGCGCGCGAGCTCGCGGCGGCGGATCTGGTCCTCACCCCCGATGACATCAAGGACGACGACCTCGCCGGTCTGGCAGGCCCGCTGAAGATCCAGGCTGCTGACGCCTTCACGGCGTTGAACTCCGCCCTGAACGCATTCGACAACGTCGACGCCCGCACTGCCCTGGGCCTGGCCGCGCTCTTTCAGGCGGATGCCTTCCCCGATCCGGGCGCGACCGGCGCGGACCTCGACCCTCTGGTGGCGAGCGCCAAAGGCGAGCTCGGACGCCGCGTGAACGATGCGCAGGCGGCGGCACCGGGCCAGGACGCGAGCAACGCTGACACCATCGCGGCCGCCATCAATGAGCTCCGGATCATCTTCGGGCGCAACACGCTGGTGGTGCTGCCGAGCGCGATCCCCCCGGGCAGCGGTGAGCTCCAGCAGTCCCTCGCGGCCCTCGACAGTCCGCTCGACCTCAGCAATCCGGACCCGAGCCTCGACCTCACCAAAGCCGCCACCTTCGCCCCCCACCAGGCGCCGGGCCGGTATCTCCAGCAGGCGTCGCGGGTGCACGAGCGGCTCGCTGCCTGGCGCAAGTTCAGCCTCTACGCCGGCGCGTTCGGGGCGCCGTTGCCGCGGATCTCCGCCGCGCAGCTTCCTTTCGTCGACCAGGAACAATGGGTTGGCCGCGTCGCGCCCACCGACAGCCGGACGTCGCTGCTGTTCATCTCGGCGAACGGACAGACGTCCCTTCCCGATCCGACGAACGCGTGGCGCGGCCTGTTGCTTGATCAGTGGACCGAGCTCGTCCCCGGCCCGATCGCCGAGACGGGGCTGGCGTTCCACTATGACAGCCAGAACTCGGAGGCACCGCAAGTGATCCTGATGGCGATGCATTCAGGGCAGACGAACAGCTGGAACCTGGCGGAGCTGGCAGCCATCGTGACGGAGACGATGGACCTGGCGCTCATCCGACCGGTCGACAGCGACCGGGTAGGGCTGGGCCAGCTCGTCCCGCCCATCTGCCTGGCGTCGAATTCGACGAATCGGGTGGTCAGCTCCAACATCGGTCCGGAGGCACGGGAAAACGTGCCGATCGTGGTGACCTGATGAGCGCGACCATCGCCTCGATCACCAGCTGGCATCGCCTGATCCCGATCTCGCGGTCGGCCGACTTCGCCACCGCGATCGCGGCCGAGATTCACGACCCCCTCTGGATGCTCTCGCGCCAGCACCGGATCGGCGAGCTGAGAGCGCAGGACGCCGGATCGCCGGCGTTCGTCCAGGTCGGCTACAAACCGGCGCCGCTCACCCAGCTGACCTTCATCTCAGGCACGACGCAGCCGGCGACCGTTCCGTTCGACACGAGCAAGCCGATCGAGGCGCAGATCCTCCCCGAGCCGCAGGCACCGGACCTCGCTACCCGCGTCGAGCTCGGCCTGACGTTCCTGCAGATCCTCCGTGAAGCGGGAACGACGGGCGCGCAGGCCGCCCAGGCGTTCGCCGGGGCTCCTTCCCTCTCGCTGGCGCAGCCCACCGGCACCCCCTTCGACCCCATCGATCAGGCGACCGCCACGTTCGTGACCATGGCCGGCGGACGCGCCATCGACGGTGTAACGGTCCTCGGTTTTGCACAGGGGTCGACCATCCCAGGCGACGTCAATCTGACGGCCGCCCAGACGACGACGGTCATGAACGTCTACAAGGCGTTCATCGTCTGGGTGCAGGCAACCTTCGGGAAGATCGACACCACACCCGGAACCGATCCCCAGGGCTGGAATCCCAGCCTTCTCGACTACGACATCCAGCTGCAGTTCGCCGGGACGGACACCGTCACGCTGAACGTCGAGCCCAACGAGAACGGCGTCGTCGACTGGACCTCCTTCGACTTTGCGAGCCAGACGGGCACCGGCGATCCGTTCGCGGGGATCACAGCCCAGGTCACCCAGGTGGTGCCGATGACCGTCCGCTTCCCCGGGATGCCGGCCCCGCGCCACTGGGACTTCGAGAGCGGCGAGCTCCCCTGGCCCGACGTCGACACGACCCGCACCGAGCTCCTGCGACTCCTGGTCATCGACTTCGCGATGCTCTATGGTCTCGACTGGTTCGTGACGTCGCTCGATCTCCCTGTGGGCAACGCCGTCAAGATCGACACCCTGGTCGTGAACGACGTGTTCGGCGGGCAGACGCTCATCGATCCGGTCGAAGCCGCACGCAACGTCCAGGCGCCTGCCGTGCCCGACCGGTTCACGATGTACAGCACCGCCTCGCCCGGCGGCAACGTCGCCGGCTTCATGGTCCTGCCTCCCGCGGCCGGCGCAGCGCTGCAACAGGGCGCGGTGCTGGAAGAGGTGCGGTTCGCGCGCGACGAGATGGCCGACATGGTCTGGGGCGTCGAGGCGGTCACCGAGAGCCGCATCGGCGAACGCCGGCGCGGCAGCGAGCGCGACGCCGCCGTCGACGCCGCCGTTCTGCCGCCGCCGGCGCCCACGAACGTCGACCCGCTGAGCTACCAGCTCGAAAGCAAGATTCCGGTCCACTGGATTCCCCTCCTCATTCCGGACACCGGCGCGCCCAGTACTTTTTTCCTGAAGGGGGCGTCCGAGCGCTCTCCCGACGGCACCTCGAGCCCGATTGCGGTCGTGCCGGCGGGCAAGATCTTGAACCCGACCGGGGTCCCCCCCACCGATTACCAGGTGTTCCAGGAGCAGATCCCGCGCAGCGGCGCTCGCGTCCAGCGGGTCCGGTTTGCGGCGCGCGCCCTCGATGGACAATCGTACTTCTGGGTCGGCCGGCGGCGGCGGGCGGGCGCGGGCGAGACGCAGAGCGGACTGCGCTTCGACGCCCCCCTGCCCACGCAACCGCCGACCTCATAGCCGAGGAGCACCAGCATGGTCACCGGACTTCCCAGCGCCGACAGCCTGATCGTCCCGATTGTCACCCTCCGGCGAAAGCTGGCGACAGAGGAGGTCGGCTTTCGCAACACGGTCACCAACGCCCAGAGCACCGACAAGAACGTCACTGCCATGGCCAACGGGATGGTCGAGATGCTGACGGTCTCCCTCGCGACCACGGTCGTGTATCCGCCCCCCGATCAGACGACGCTGATGGCGCTGCAGAGCTCGCTCCTCGACGGCTGTGGGAAGGCGCTGACGGCGGCCAACGCCGGCACGAAACCGAAGGCCTCGGCGGACGCCTCCGGCTACACGCTCACCGGGATCCCCAACCTGGGGCAGGCCGACCCGGCCTCGCCGGGGTTCTCGAGCTCGGACACCGATCTCACGAATCTGCTGCTCGCGCAGGATCCGATCATCGCCGCCAAGCAGTTCCAGGGAATCGTCGGCGCGGTGTCCGCCGTCGTCGATGGGACGCTGACGCTGAAGAGCATCATGCTGACTCGGCCACTCCCCGCTTCGCACACCGGCCTCGAAGGGCAGGTGGTCCTGGCGATCAACCTGGCGCTCCAGAAGGCCAAGCACCTGTTCGAGGACGGGATCCTGGCGCGGGTCAACACCGGGCTCGACTCGAGCGCGGTCACCTTCTCGCAGGCCTGCCTGTGGGCGCAGGGGAACCTGGTCATCGCCGACCGCGTGAAGATCAAGAACCAGAACGGCACGTTCGCGCCGTCGGTCAACGCCGGCTCCGCGCAGACCAACGCGGGCGCGGACGCCCAGGTGGGCGACATCTGGAGCCGCGCGGCCGTCGAGCTGCGCGATCGCTGCAAGGCGACCGGCAACGTGCGCACCATGTCCACCCTCAAGCTCGACGCCAACGCTTCGGTCACCGGTGTGGTCACGCAGAACGGCGCGCTCTTGCAGATCCCGACGCTCAGCCTGGCGGTCACCTTTCCGGGGACCAACCAGGGGAGCAAGAACGTTGCGCCCAACGGCACGCTGACGCTGGCGCCGGGCGCTTACGACGGCGTGACGGTGAACGCCGGCGCCACGCTGTTCCTCAGCACCGGGACCTACTTCTTCAACAACTGGGACGTCGAGCCGAACGCCAAGATCTCCTGCAGCTCGGGGAGCGGGCAGATCGTGGTCAACGTGAAGGTCGGCCTCATCTACCGGGGATCGATCATCGAGAAGACGGGCGGACGACCCAAGATGTTCGTGGGGGTGTTCGGGACCTCGGCGGTCTCGCTCGAAGGGCCGTTCACCGGCACCTTCATGGCGCTCACCGCGCCGCTCACCCTCGCCACGCTGACCTCTCCGGCGGTGCACACGGGCGCGTTCTACGCCCAGAGCATCACCGTCAACCCCGACAACACGATCACTTACTTCCCGTTCGCCGGTCCTCCCACCCCCGTATCGAGCTGACCTTCATTGGGTGCTCGTCACCTCGAGCATCGTGACCCCGTAGTTCGGACCGGACGAGGCCATGTATGAATATCGCTGGCCGCCAACCAATCGCCTGCTCCTGGTCGGCCATACGACCGTCTTCGGTCTGGCCACCGAGATGACCCGTCGCTCGCTCGAGCCTGCCTGAATGACGGAGGCGTTTTTCGCGGACGGGTTTGTCAGGCTCGGGCGAGGCGCGCGGCCAGCCTGCGCGCGTCGTGAGGCGCGTGTCCTTCGGCGTCGTTGTCGAAGTAGACGTAGACGTCTTCGCCCGCGGTCGTCCAGCGGTGAATGCGCTTCGCCCAGAGGTCGAGCTCGCCGTCGGTGTAGCGGCTCGCATACAGTGAGGTGGCCCCATGCAGACGGACGTAGGCGAAATCGGCCGTCCGCTCGAGACTGAGCGGATGCTGTCCTGCCGTGTCGGCGGCGACCAGCGCGACGTTCAGGTCGCGAAGCATTCGCAATGCGTGCCCGGAGAGCCAGGAGGGATGGCGGATCTCGACCGCGTGACGCAGGGGCATCTCTCGGCCGTCGGCGGCCCGCAGCGCCGAGCGGCCGGTGGTCCTCCGGTCGTGCCGGCGGGCCCAGCGTTCGGCGCCGGGAACGTCGCGGGGAAGGGCGGTGAAAAATGCCCGCGCCCGCGCTTCATCCCAGGGGAGCTGCGGTGGGAGCTGCCACAGGATCGGCCCCAGCGCCGCGCCGAGGCGTAACAGGCCGGAGGCGAAGAAGTTGGCCAGCGGACCCTCGAAGTTCCGCAGCTTGAGCATGTGCGTGATGTACCGGCTCCCCTTCACCGCGAGGACGAACCCGTCCGGGACGGAGCTTCGCCAGGCCGTGCAGGTCTCGGGACGTGTCAGTGAGTAGAAGGTCCCATTGATCTCGGCCGTATTCAGCCGCTCGGCGAGATAGTGGAGCTCGAGCCGTTGTGGCAGGCCGCGGGGATAGAAATCGCCGCGCCAGCGCGGGTAGCGCCAGCCACTGGTCCCCACCCGTGCTTGGCCGAGCCGGGCGGTGCGCTTCCTGGTGGTCATCGGGACGCTCGGGGACGTCGTCGGCGATGGGGATGACGTCCCCCGCCGGGAGGCCTCACTGTCCGCCTAGAGACGCCGGCTGCGGCTCCGGCCCGCGCGACGAGCGCTGATGAGTTGCACGAGCACCTTCAGCAGTGCTCCAAACAGGAGGGCGTGAACCGCAGACGACACCGCGATGACACAATGTAAGGCGCTCACCCGCCGCTGGAAGACGTTGCCCGATGTCTCGTTGAGATTTGCACCCGCGCGAACCGCGCGCACATTGCTTGAATGTCCATGAGCAAGCACGACGACCCGTGACGACCGGTCCCCGTCGTCCATCGCCAACAACGATCCGCGGTCTTCGCGTGGCTGCGAATGCCTGTCGGGCCTGCCCGCTGTGGGAACGCGCGACCCAGACGGTGTTCGGCGCCGGGCGCGCGCGGGCATCGCTCGTCCTGGTGGGCGAGCAACCGGGCGACGAGGAGGACCGGAGAGGCGTGCCGTTCGTGGGGCCAGCGGGACGGCTCCTCGATGAGGCTCTGAAAGCCGCGCAGCTCGAGCGTGCTGAAGCCTACGTCACCAACGCGGTCAAGCACTTCAAGTGGAGACAGGCCGAGGGCCGCGGGAGGCGTCGCATCCACGACAAGCCCAACGCCAACGAGATCCGCGCCTGCCGCCCTTGGTTGCTCGCGGAGATCGAGGCCATTGGACCGAAGGTCATCGTGTGCCTGGGGGCGACGGCCGCGCGTTCGCTGCTGGGGCCCGACTTCCGCGTCACCAAGCGGCGGGGAGAGGTGATTGCGCTGGCCGCCGGATCATGTGTGATCGCGACAATCCATCCGTCCGCGATTCTGCGCGCGCCCGATCACGGCACGCGTGAGCGCGAGATACGCCGGTTCGTGGCAGACTTGGCCGTCGCCCGCGCCCAGCTGTCGGCAGAGGCTCCACATGTGCGTTTACCTCCTCTACGAAGTCTTCTGAACAGCGTCGTGTCGTCCCCAAAGAGGCTTGCGCAGATCGACGACGACCATACCTTCTAGGCACCATGAACGAGGATCGCGACGCGCGCGACCAAGAGGGTGGACCGACTCCGGCGGAAGGCGATGTGTGGGCACGCGCCGCCCAGCAAGCGCTCCGAGACATGAGCCGAGCGCAGAAACAGCCGCCCGCGTCCGAGTCAATTGTCCCCGGGGGTGCCTCCGGGGATGCGTCCACAATCAAGGGTCGCTGACGACGAGCTCGCAGCTGTCTCCAGGTCCTTCTTCGCGACTTCGAGGTCCGACCAAGTCGCTTCAAGACCGCGCCCGACGTCGCAGGCCGTGGCCGCCCGCAGCGGTGCGCACCGTTCGCAGGTCGCTGCATGGAGCGAGTAGGCGTCGCGGGCAAGCCGTATCGACCGCTCGAGCCTGTCGAGTCTTTGTCGCCGCGACCCGGCCGTCACGCGCCGAGCGTATCACCTAAAAACCTGCGGACGAGCGTAACGGCGATCACGCCGCGGAGCGCCATCGCTGCCTCGTTGGGCGGCTTCGACCGGAGCCTAGACGCAGCGATCGGCGGAGCTGGGTCTCCAGCGGCGTGCCGTGCTTTTCGTCGGCCAGGCGGCCCTGAAGCAGCGCCAGCACCGCCGCCTCTTCGGGGCGCAACCCCGCCAGCCGGCGGCGCGACGGTTGGGCGTCCGCCCGCCGCCTGAGCGCGCGGGCCAGCGTCCCGTCCAGATACGACGCGATGACGTCGGGGTGCACGTAGCACTTCCGGCAGACCGCCGGCGTGTTGCCCAACCGCTTCGCGACCTGCTCGATGGCCCGGTTCACTTCCCCTGCTGTCGATCTCCGCGCCCGGTTTCGCGGTGGTTGCGACTCCTTCGCGGCGGTCAGCTCTTGCAAGGCCAGCGCGGCGAGCACCGTTCCCGCCCAGGTGCGGAAGTCCTTGGCCGTGAAGTCCTGTCCGGTCGCCTCCCGGATGTAGTCGTTCACGTCGGCGGAGTCGATGGCGGCGGGCTGGCCGTCCTCGCCGACGCACTGGAACAGCTCCTGCCCCGGGAGATCGCGGCAGCGCCGCACGATCCGCGCCACCGCCCGGTCGTGGACCGAAACGTCGTGCATGACGCCGCTCTTGCCGCGAAAGTGGAAGCGCACCTCCGACGGGCGGATTGCCACGTGGCGATCCTTCAGCGTCGTGAGGCCAAACGATCGGTTGCTGCGCGCGTATTCCTCGTTGCCGACACGCATGAACGTCGTCTCCAGCAGCCGGACCACCGTCGCCAGGACCTTTCGCCGCGGCAGGCCCGGCAACCGCAGATCCGTGGCGATGCGCCGCCGCAGCGCCGGCAGGGCGTGGCCAAGCCCGATCGTGTGCGCGTACTTGGTGCCGTCGCGCTCCTCGCGCCACCGCGGGTGATACCGATACTGCTTGCGACCGCGGGCGTCGCGTCCGGTCGCCTGCAGATGGCCGTTGGCCTCGGGGCAGATCCAGACGTCCCTCCAGGCGGGCGGGATGGCCAGCTTGCGAATCCGCGCTTCAGTGGCGGCGTCATCGACGCGGCGACCGTCCGGGTGCGCATAGATGAACTGCGGGACGAAGCGCTTGCCCTGCCGCAGCCTCTTTCCGGTGGCGCGGCGCCGGATCCCGGGCCTCCGGTCGTCCACGTGGCGAAGCCCAGCCGCGCGGGCGGAGGCGGCGGGGTCGGCCGCCGTGTCGGGATCCACCGCAATCTGGAGCGCATGCGCGGCCACTGCCTTCCACGTTAAGAGGCCGAGCCGGCCCCACAAGGTCCCCCATACGCGGTTGCCTGATTCGCCACGATGCCTAACTTTCTGCCAGACGACAGCTCCGGCGCGTGGGGGGCGTTCGCAAGATTGGTGGCGGGCGGCGCCAAACCTCGCGTCCGACAGAGGGTCTGCTGCTGTCCACTATCCATCCTGTGCCCGATGCACATCATCGAAGCCCGAAGGAAGGCCGATCATGGGACGAGAGACGGTGGACGAGAGCGCGATCCGAAAGGTCATCGAGACCTGGCACCGGGCCACCGCCGACGGCGACCTGCCGACGGTGCTCGGGCTGATCGCAGAGGATGCGGTCTTCTTGGCCCCAGGGCGGCCGCCCACGCGCGGGCGAGCCAGCTTCGCACAACGCCTGACTGAGGCTTTGAAGGCCCAGACGATTCGTTCGAGTGGCGAAGTTCGCGAGGTAAGGGTGTCCGGCGATCTCGGGTACTGCTGGGCCGAGCTGACGGTCATCGCCACACCCCTCGATGGCAGCGCAGCGACACTGCGAAAAGGACCCGCCCTGTCGGTCTTTCGCAAGGAATCGAGCGGCGCGTGGGTGCTCATCCGGGACGCGAATATGATGGTGGCCGACGCGGCCGAGCTGGAGCTCAAGGTGGACAATCTGGAGCGCGAGCTGATGGCTGATGGTCCCGGAGGGTAAAGCACACTCATGGGACCAAAAGGTTGCATTCAACTGGTCCGAAAACCACCGGCCAGACCGGGCGTCGTCGAGCGGTCCGCGGGACTCCCTGGATGTTCCGCAATGCTGGGCTCGCTCGGCTGGAATGGCCGGGAGTCCGAGGGGAGATCGATTATGAAGGTCGTGCCTGCCTCTTCACTGCTCTCGCCGATGCTGACCCGGCCGCCATGTGCCTCGGCGCACGCCCGAACCAAGGCGAGCCCCAGCCCCCATCCGGTCCCGGTCCCTTCGCGAAGCCTCGAATAGAGGTCGAAGAGTCGACCCCGCTTCTCCGGCGGGATCGGGTCCCCGAAGTTGTGAACGGACGCTCGGACGCCGTCCGGGGTTCGCTCGATCCGGGTGGTGATGGGGCGATCCGGCGCGCCGTATTTCACGGCGTTCGTTCCGAGATTCCACAACGCCCGGTGAAGCTCTTGTTGGCTCCAAATCCCGAGAATCCCGTCGCTCTTTGCGAGCTCGAACCGTTTGCCGTGGGCAGCGGAGAGCTCCTCGATGACCTCTTCTGCGACGGCGCCCAGATCGCAGCGGTCGAGCCGGAGCGGGAGGCGCTGGCCCCCGCGGACGCGGCTGACATCGAGGAGATCGCGGATCATCCGATCCATGCGCTCCAGACTGCGCCCGATTCGTCCGGCGAGGCTTTGCCTTTCATCGAGTCGATCCGTCCGCCGAATCATCAGCTCGGCGCTCATCTTGGCGGTGGAGAGGGGGCCGCGAAGATCGTGCGCCAAGATGGATACGAATCGTTCGCGCAGCTCGCGCTCGATTCCGAGCTCCTCGACCTGTTGCCGAAGATCTGTGTAGAGCCTGGCGTTGTCGAGATGAACGGTCAGACGGTCGCCGAGAGCCTGGAGTCGCCTCAGCTCCCGCTTGGTCAAGGGGCGATCGTCGTCGAGCCCGATGTACAGGACGCCGAACAGCTTGTGATGGGGCGGAAGCCGGATGCCCTGGAGCGATTTGATCCCGTTTTGCCGAAGGGAATCGTTCAGCGTCAGCTTGATGGCCCCGGCCTCCGTGTCGTGCGTCCGCTCCTCCGGCAGCTCCACCGAAGTCGCGAGCCGCTCGACCTCCTCGCTGCCGACCCCCGCCGACGCCGCGGTGATGACCCGCTCCGTCTGCGGCTCATACAAGACGAGCGCGACATTTCGCGCATTCATGGCCTGCAGGATCAATTTCAGCAATTCCTCGAGGCGCGCCTTGATCGGCGCTTCGGGTGCGCGGAGGGCATCGTCGGCGACGGTCTGAAGCAGGCGCATGTATTGCTTCTCGTGCTCGGTCTCGGCCAGATCGGCCGTGCGCGAACCCACCACGCCCTCCAGGACGTGGCTGTATTTGTCGAGATAGTCGCTGTAGGCCTTCAGCCGCAGCAGGTTCTTGACCCGCATCCGCAGCTCTGCGCGATTCACCGGTTTGGTGAGAAGGTCCTCGGCCCCCGCAGCCAGCCCGTTCATCATGGCGTCGCGATCGTCCAGCGCGGTGATCATGATGATCGGGATCTGTGTGGTGGCGGAGTCGCCCTTGAGCTTTGCGGCCACCTGGTACCCGTTCATACCCGGCATCATGACGTCGAGCAGGATGAGGTCGGGTGGCTGGCGGGCCACGAGGGCAATGGCCTCCTCGCCATTCGCGGCCGTCAGCAGGAGGAAGCCCTCCGGCGCGAGCATGACCTCGAGCAGCTCCCTGTTGTGGCGTTCATCGTCGACGATCAGAACGCACGCTGGCCGGTCGGTGAATTCGGGCAGCGCCCTCATGCCCGGACCAACTGCTCTGCGACCGTCTTCAGAAAGTCCCCGTATCGCATCGGCTTCGCGATGTAGCCATCGCATCCAGCGGTTCGAATGCGCGCTTCGTCTCCCTTCATCGCCAGGGCGGTGAGGGCGATGACCGGAATGCCGCGTGTCGCCGGGTCCCGCTTGAGCAGCACCGTGGCCTGGAGACCATCCATCCCGGGAAGCTGAATATCCATCAAGATGAGCTCAGGCCGCTCGTCGCGCGCCAGCGCCAGCCCCGCCTCGGCATCCGTCGCGCTGAGCACAGTATGTCCCACGGATTTCAGCAGAAATGTCGCCAACTTCATGTTGGTGGGGTTGTCCTCGACGACCAGGACCTTGGCCATGTCAGCCGATCAACTGGCGGCGGGACATGGCCCGTCGGACTTCGGCCGCGATGCGTTCGCGGTGGAATTCGGCCTTTTCCACGATGGTCGTCACGAAGCCATTGAGCTTGATCCGATCCTCGGCGGTGATCTGCTTGGCGGTGACCACCATGACGGGAATGCGGGCTGTGTCGGCCTGCTTGTTGAGCGCCTCCACGACGTCGAAGCCGTTGACCTCCGGCATCATCAAATCGAGCACGATCAGGTCCGGCAGTTCTTGCCGCGCCACCTCGATGGCCTCGCGGCCGCCATAGGCGCGCAGTACGGTGCTTCCCAGCCCGGGCAGGTGGATGGCGATCAGCTCCACTGCCTTGGGATCGTCGTCGACCACGAGGACTTTGAGCGTGTGGCCCTGGGAGAGAGGAACCAGACCAAGCTCGACGAGGGCCTCGTAGAGATCCTGCCTGGAAATCGGTTTTTGCATGACCGCTGCAGCGCCGAACGCGAAGCCCTTGCTCCGATCCGCGACGATCGAAATGATCACCACCGGAATGCGGCCGAGCGACGGCACCTGCTTGACGCGGCTCAAGAGCTCCCAGCCGTCCATGTTGGGCAGCATGACGTCGAGAGTGATCAGCGACAGCGGCTGTTGCACGGCGAGGACCATCGCGGCCTCGGCCGAGGCGGCATGCAGCACCTTGAAGCCCTGCGCTTCGAGCTGGACGCGGATCAAATCGGCGGATTTGAAGTCGTCCTCCACCACCAACGCGGTGCGCGCGCCCGAGCGCGCCTCGATGAAGGGAGCGGCCGGGACTTTGATCGAGGTGCGCACCCCATCCTCCGATGCCCGGAGCGGCAGCCAGACCGTGAAGCAGGAGCCCTGGCCGACGGCGCTTTCCACCGCCACCGCGCCGCCGTGCAGCTCGGCGAGGAGCTTGACCATGGCCAACCCCAGCCCCGTCCCCTCGTATTTTCGCGCCAGGCCGCTGTCGATCTGGCTGAACGGCTTGAACAGGTGCTCGAGCCCTTCAGGCGCGATGCCGATGCCGCTGTCGGCGACGCTGATCTTGAGGAACTCCGCGAACTCGTTGTCGGCCAAGGGGAAGGTCCGCCCCACCCAGTCGCTCGACAGCCGGCCGACCTCCGCGCGAGGGACGCGGCCGACCCGGAGGGTCACCTGGCCGCCCTCGACGGTGAACTTGACCGCATTTGACAGCAGGTTGTAGGCGATCTGCTTGACCTTGCGCGTGTCCGCCTGAAAGGAACCCAGCTCCTCTGCGGCATCGATGACCAGACGAATGTGCCGGGCCGCAGCTTTCTCCCGAATGATCGAGAGGCTGTTCGAGAACAGGGACGACACCTGCACCGACTCCAGGTCGAGCGTCATCGTGCCGGCTTCGACCTTGGACAGGTCGAGAATGTCGTTGATGAGCGACAGCAGATGGTTTCCGCTGCTGAAGATGTCGCCGATGAACCCCCGCTGTTGATCGGTCATATCCCCAATCAGGCCGTCCCGGAGGACCTCGGAGAAGCCGATGATGGCGTTCAGCGGTGTCCTCAGCTCGTGCGACATGTTCGCAAGGAATTCGGACTTCATGCGGCTCGAGGCTTCCAGCTCGACGTTTTTCTGATGCAGCGTCTGCTCGTAGCGCTTCAGCTCCGTCACGTCGCGCGCAGCGGCGAACACGCCCTGTAACTTCCGGTCGCGATCGTGGAACGTGGTGGCGTTGTAGGAGACGGTCGTCTCCTTGCCATCCCGGGCACGCGCCGTGAGCTCGTAGTTCGTGACCTTGCCTTCGCCCAGCACCCGGTTGATGCCCGCCTCCGCCCGAGTCGAATCGGTGAAGTAATTCTTGAATGGCGCCCCGATCAGCTCGTCCCGCGTACACCCCGTGAGGGCCTCGGCCTGTTTGTTGACGTCGGTGATGATCCCGCGCGGATCGGTCGCCATCAGGGCGTCGATGTTCGACTCGATGAGCGAACGCGTGTAAAAGTTCTGGTCGCGCAGCCGTTGATCGAGCTTCTGCCGCTCTTCCTCGACCTGCTTGCGCGCGGTGTTGTCGGTGCCGATGAGCAGATAGCCGATGATGATGTCCTGCGCGTCTCGCAGAGCCGTGATGGAGACCACCGCCGGGAATCGGCTCCCGTCCTTGCGAATGTAGGTCAGCTCGTAGATGTCCTCGATCCCGCGAGAGGCCTTGAAGACCAGGGCTTCAAAGCCTGGCGCAATCGGCGTGCCGAGCTCGGCGCTCAGGGCCTTGGCGCGCGCGATCACCTCGTCCGGATCTGAAATGTCGGCCGGCGTGATCTTGTTGATCACCTCGGAGGCGGTGTACCCGAGCATTCGCTCGGCACCCACGTTGAAGATCTGGATGACACCCTTCGCGTCGGTGGCGATACTTGAGAAATTGGCGCTGCTCAAGATCGCGCTCTGCAGTGCCCCCGTCCTGAGCAGGGCCTCCGTGTGATGGACGTCCAGGTTGAGATCGGCCGAATCCAAGGTGGCGTCGTTGGCGGTGGGCATACTCATCTTCCCGGCCCGATCCATAGCCCGAGCGCCACTGGGGTATTGTCCGGAGGACCCCACCCTCCATGTAGTGGTTTACCCGAGCTCATCGCGGGTGCCTCGCTCGTGTCGCGGGTCGCGGCCGAACGAAGTCAGGAGCTCGCAAGAAGTTGGCGGACCGTCTCATCGTGCCTAGGTTCCCGGTTGAGCCGGCCAACGATTGACAAATGAGCAGCTAAATCTCGAACGGTTGGTTGGCGAGGTCGGACGAGGGGGCCGGGCTCTGGTTGGCGAGGCAACACGCGCCCTGGTCCGGCGCTTCGGCGATCGGGGGGCGTGCGTTTTGGTGAACGATCGCGCCAGCGTCGTCCTGTCGACGGACATGCCCCTCTTGAGCGAACTGCGCATTGATCTCGCACGCTATCCGGAGATCACCGCGGCCGTCGCGAGCCAGGAGATTGTAGCCATCGAGGACGTCCGACGCTCGACCACGCTGGAGCCGGTCTCGAACCTTTTACCGAGTCACTTGGGCGCCGTGGTGGTGATTCCGCTCGTGGCCGGGCCGCGTTGCTTGGGCGTCATCATAGTTCGGTCCGAACGACCGCGGGAGGTACTCGAGACCGACGTCCTGGCAGCGCGTTTCGAGGGTCGACTGGTCGCGACGTTGCTCGAGCTCCAATTCGGCAGCGATCTCGGCGATGAGCTCAAGCTCCGCATCCAGGCGTCGGGGGAGGTCGCTCAGTCGGTCGTTCGGCCTTCGGACCAGTCGAGCGGCCAGAAGCGCAGAATCCTCGTGGCCGAGGACGACGTCGAACAGGGAGCGACGCTTGACGATCTCCTGAGGGGCGAGGGCTTCGATGTGGTGTTGACCCGAAACGGAGAAGATCTCCTGAGGGAGGCGAGTCGGGCACCACCCGACCTCATCCTCCTCGACGGCCACATGCCGATTCTCAACGGCTTCCAAGCCGCCGAGAGCCTGCACGCTGATCCCCGAACCGCCGGCATTCCCATTCTTTTCCTTTCGGCCGCTGAAGACCTGCTGTGTCGCATCCAGGGCCTCAAGCCAGAATCCATTGATTTCTTGCGAAAGCCGTATGCAACGTCGGAGCTGCTGGCGCGTATCGAGAGGGCTCTTCAACAGGGCCGGAGGTACCAAGAGTTGCGCGCGGAGGCCGACGTCGACGCCCTGACGGGGCTCAGCAACGCCCGCGCGCTGGTCAGGGCATTGACCATCGAGAAGTCGCGCATTTCGAGATACGGCGCCACGTCAGCCGTCGTCATGATGGACGTCGACAAGTTGAAGATAATCAATGATCGCCACGGGCACATTGTGGGAAGCCGCATGCTCCAAGCCATCGGAGAGCTGTTGCGAGGCATGATTCGCGAGACCGATCTCGCGGCCCGCTACGGGGGTGACGAATTCGTGGCCATTCTCGCGCATACGAGCGCCGCCGAAGGGTACGCATTCGCGGAGCGCTTCCTGAGCCAGATTCGGCAGCTTTGGCCGCAGGGGATCGATGTATCGATGAGCATCGGGATCGCTCCCCTGGGCGAATCGGACGACCAATCGAGCGACGTGCTCCTTGCCAACGCCGACGCGGCAGCCTATCGAGCCAAACGCCTGGGTGGGAACCGCGCCTGTATCTTCGACAGTGAGCTCGATTCGGCGGTTCCGCGCGGCCGCCGGCAGAATACCCAGGGCTCTTTATAGTGCGTCGACGCGACGGTGGCGGCGATGTCTGCCGCCGGCGTTGCAATGTTCGTGCTTTAGGTCAGCGGTGCGAGTGCCACTCGCCGTCGTGCCAATCGTAGTGGTCCTCGTGCCGCTCCCAGCGGCCGGGGGCCCACTCGTAGCCGCTGCGCTCGCGGACGTGGTGGCCGCGCGACCAGACGTAGCGGTGGTGCCGCCAGCCGTAGTGGCCGCGGTCCCAGACATAGCCCCGACGCACCACCACGCGCTCTTCGCGCGCTGGCGGCGGCTCGTCGCGCCCGCCGTGAATGATCACCACGGCTGCTTGCGCCGTCGAAGCGGCCAGAGCCGACATTCCCAGGCTCGACAGCGCCAATCCTGCCAGTCCCATCTTCCAATTTGTCATGCCGAAGCGTAAGCATGGTCGCGCGCCCGCGCATGGCCCCGCAGGGTAACGTGGGAGATCTCTTGCGTATTCAGCTCGCTAAGCCGACCCCAAAGATGCCGGGGTTCGAAACGTGCTTACTGTCGGTCGGTCGGTGACATCGTCATCGGCATCGTGGGTTCGCTCTGAAGAAGACTATCGCCAAGATCGCCGGCTTGAGCGCAAGGTCGCGGCGCACCTTGCTGGTCGCGGGCGTCTCCGCGGTCGCGACGGCTTTGATCGTCGTCATCGCCATCAACGTCTCTTCGGGAGAACACAAAACCGAACAGCCGCTCTCGTCGCTCTACGGCGTCGACGACCCGGGATTTGTGAGAGCCGCGAGTGTCCTCTTTGGTCCGCCGTTGGTCCCCGGAAACGAGGTCACCCCGCTCTACAACGGTCGCCAGATATTCGCGGCCATGCTCGAGGGAATTCGGCATGCGCAAAAGAGCATTACCTTCGAAACGTATATCTACTGGTCGGGTGAAGTTGGCGCAGGGTTTACTCAGGCACTCGTCGAGCGAGCCCATGCCGGCGTGAAGATTCACCTCATCATCGACGCGGTCGGATCGGGCAAGATGGACGCGGGCCAACTTCAGGCGATGAGAGAAGCGGGCGCCGAGATCGAAAAATACCGACCGGTCCGCTGGTACAACCTCGACCGGATCAACAATCGAACCCACCGAAAGCTGTTGGTCGTCGACGGCAAGATTGGGTTCACGGGCGGAGTCGGCATCGCCGACAAGTGGGATGGCGACGCTGACAGCACCGACCACTGGCGTGACACACACTTTCGCGTGGTCGGGCCCGTGGTGGCACAGATGCAGGCCACCTTCGTCGAACACTGGCTGGCGACCCGGGGCGCGCTCTTGCAGGGCAACGCCTATTTTCCGGAACTGTCCAACGCTGGGACGATGCCTGCGCAGATGGTCTGGAGCGCCGACGACGACGGGACCGAGAGCATCCGGCTGATGTACCTCCTGTCAATTGCAGCCGCTCGGCGAAGTGTTTTGCTGGCCAATTCGTACTTCGTCCCCGATGACCTCTCCGTCCGCACGCTCGTCGCCGCGCGCCGGCGAGGCGTGGACGTTCAGATCATCGTTCCGGGTCCCGAGATCGACAGCGAGCTCACCCGTGCGGCCTCTCGAAGGAGGTGGGCGCCGCTGTTGGAAGCAGGCATCTCCATCTACGAGTTTCAGCCCACCATGTTTCACTGCAAAGTCATGGTGATCGACGACCTGTGGGTCTCGGTCGGTTCGACGAATTTCGACAATCGATCCTTCAGACTGAACGCGGAGGCCAATCTAAACGTCATCGATCGCGGCCTGGCCCTGCAGGAACGGCACGCCTTCGAAAAGGACCGACTTCGCTCTCGCCAGATCACCCTGGATGAGTGGCACCACAGACCGCTCTTGGATCGGATTGGCGATTGGTGTGCCGGCCTCGTGAGCTCCCAACTCTAGGGACTCGTGTGACGCGTGGGGCCTGGCTTGGTCCTGTCGTCGGACTGGACGAGATGTCAGCGCCGAAGGTCGATTCAGGCCGGCGCGAGAGCGGGCCGGGCTGAAAATTGCTTGAGCGCAAAGTAGTTACGGTCGGTTCTCTGCCTGCTCGACCAACACTCTCTCGACGCTAGGCACATATGCCGCGTTAATTCGAGGAGGACCGGATTGGCGATCACCGTCTGGTTGCCGAGGTTCCGTATCGTGCATATCTCGGCTGGGCGCCAACCCACATGAGGAGACCGCCCATGGATTTCAAGGCAATGAATCGAAAAGAGTTCTTCGTTCTGACCTTCACTCTGCTCGGCACCGGAATCGCTGGTGTGGTCGCGTGCGGCAGCTCGACGAACAACGGTGGAGGTGGGGGGGAGGCACCAACGGCAACCTGACCTGCGCCGATCCCCTGCCCGAGACGCAAGTTCCAGATTCGACCGGACATACCCACACTGTCACGGTGGCCGCAGCGACTCTCAACGCGACGACCGATCAGACCTTCACGACGTCGCCGGGGGGGACCGACAGCCATACCCACATGATCACGCTGGCGGCCGCCAACCTGGCAGCCGTCAAAGCCGGTGAGACGGCGACGGTCACCTCGACGAGCACCGACTCGCACACCCACATGTTCGCCGTGAGCTGCACCGCGGCCTGAGTCGCTGGTGGCCGCTGGTGCCCCCCGCGCGCCTGACCAATTCACCAACTCCGAGCTCAATTCCCGCTTAGATTTCGGGCGGCGTGAACGATTGCCGCTACTACCGCTAAGACGTGCGTGGGTCGCTCCGGAGCACTAACCTTGGATGTAGGTAACGGGGACCCCCAATGCAATTTCTGCCGGCAGCAGGTAAGGCAGCGCCGCCGAGATGATTCGGCTTCGGTACGGCTACGCCCTGGCTGGAATGGCAGACGGTCGCCGGCCCACTCTGCGGGGTATCGCACGAGACAGATCGGCGATGGTCTTCATCACGCTGGCGGCACCGGCCCTCGCCACGGTCCTCGCGCACGCGACCGCCAAACGGTTGGAGCTGAGACGGCTATCACGCGAGAGCACGGAATGGCCCGCGGTCACCGGCGTCGTCGTCGATACCCGTGCGGTGTGGTCCTCCTCGCCGAGGAGTGGCCGATCGTACTGGCCGCTCGTTCACTATCGCTACTCCGTTGACGGAACGACCTACGACGGTGACCGAGTGAGCTTCCGAGCTGACTATGGGCACGCCGAAACCGAAGATGCAGTCGCCAAATATCCGGCGGGTTCGGTCGTCTCGATCTTCTACAGCCCTGGCGTCCCTCAGAGGTCGGTCTTGGAGCCAGGCACGTGGCACGGTGGGCCGCTGATGACCGTGTTGGTTCTAACTACGGTCGTAGCAACTGCCCTCGCAGTCGTCTGCGTGGCGGTATTACTGTTCGTTTCGAAGCCGAGATGAGCTGCTCGCGCCGCGCGCGGCCGAGTGATCGACCAGTTCGAAAAGCTCGCGGAGGCGTTTCAATCCGCTGACGGATTCGAAACAATGCGCCCGCCTAAGAGGCAGCTCCCTATTTCATCGTCAGCCGCCTGACGCAACGAACGAAGCGCGACGATCAACTCAGGAAAACCACTACACGGAACGTGGGGACCTCCGGACAAGGCGTCTGTTGCGCTCAAGTTATGGATCGGCCGGCAACATGCACGTCAAATCTGAGAACTATTTCGATCTGCGGCGCTGCGTCCCGATGTCGCGCGAAGAGGAGCATCGCTGCGCGCTCGAGTTTGTCAGGACCAAGGACCCCGTCCTCGCTCAGGGGCTGGTCCTCGCGAACATGCGGATGGTGGTGGCGTTGGCGCATCACCATTGTCGCGCGGCGAGGGACCTGGGCGACTTTGTGTCGCGCGAGCGTACGCGCCAACTGGAGCAGCGACTCAAGATCAGGATCCGCGCCCATCTACAGAAAGAGCTGGGGGACGCCTTCGAAGTGCCGGTCAGTGCGGCAGGTCGGCGGCGGGGTCTAGCGGCGACGGAGGAGATGGTCGAGACCAGCATGTTCGAAGAGAGCAGCTACCCCATGTGGGTCCCCGAGGTCGCTCCCTCGCAGGTGTCGTCGTGAGCGTCCGGGTCTTCGTCGCGAACGATCATGGGATCCTGCGGGGCGCACTGAGCGCGGTCATCAATATGCAGTCGGACATGGAAGTGGTTGGTGAAGCGGCCACTGGATTAGACGCCGAGATCGGAATCAAAGAGATGGAGCCGGATGTCGTGCTGATGGACAGCAGCCTTCTCAATGGCGGAGGGCTCGAGGCCGTCGCCGCGCTGAAGCGACTTCGTTCCGGGACGCGGACTGTTGTCCTCACGTTCCAGGAGGAGCTCGGTTACAGTCGGGGAGCGGGCACCTTCGGATATGTTGTGAAGAGGGTGATGAATACCGAGCTGCTATCCGCGATTCGAGCAGTCGCCCAGGAACTGACCTTCGAGGGCGCTTCGATTGAGGTGGAATCCGTGCAGCGTTCGACCCGGTCAAGCCCCGCTGACTCCGCGGCCTACACACAAGGGACAACAGGTGTGACCGACCGAGAGCTGCGGTTGCGGCGCGCTTGCGCCCGGCGGACCCGCCCCTTGAGGGCGCTCATCGATCCTGCCTGAACGCGCTGACCTTCGGGGCGGGTCCATGGCTGGACGTAAGGACGAGCGTGACTGCGAGCTCGTCCGGCTACCCTGACATCATGGAATTCGCGGATGCGCTGTGCGATGGAGTCGTGCTGTTTGCGCTCGCGGCGGTGGCGGGCGTCTGGTTCTTTCCGGCCACCCGGACGACCGCTCGCGCTAACTGGCATCGAGCAACCGCTCATGCGCGCCCGAGTGCTCGTGGCCGCGGTTAGCATAGTCTTCCGCCGAAGCGCCAGGGACGTCCGTTTGGTGGTCGAGGACGATGGAAAGGGCTTCGACGCATCGGAAACGCCGTCCGCGGGGCATCTTGGCCTCGTGGGGATGGGTGAACGCGCCCATCTCGTAGGAGGCTCGATAACCGTCGAGTCCTCGCCGGGACACGGCACAACCATTTGTGTGAACGTCCCACTTCCGGGGCCAAGGCTGGTTTTCGTGATGAACGTGCGTGTCTTCATCGCCGACGACAACCGAGCCTTGCGGGACGGTCTGCGCGCGCTCGTCAACATGCAGCCGGATATGGAAGTGGTTGGAGAGGCGGCGAATGGGCCTGATGCCGTGATCGGAGTCCAAAACACCACGCCGGACGTCGTACTGATGGACCTCACTATTGCCCGACGGCGGAGGGCTCGCCGCCATTGTCGCTCTGAAGCGGGGCGGTTCGAAGACGCGTGTTGTCGTCCTCACCGCTCACGACGAGCTCGGCTACGTTCGGGCTGCGGGGCAGGCGGGCGCGGTCGGCTACGTGGTGAAGAGCGTGGTCGATACGGAGCTGTTGGCGGCGATTCGGGCAGTCGCGCAGGGAGGGACCTTCATTGACGCCGCACTCGCGTTGGGGTTCGCGCAAAGCTCGATGCGCTCGCCCCCTACCGGCGCAGGCGGGCTAGGGACAGCGCAGCTGACCGGACGGGAGCTGGAGGTCATGCGACGTCTCGCCGAAGGCTTCACCAACGGTCAGATTGCGAACGAGCTGCGGTTGGACGTCAAGTCGGTCGAAACCTCTCGTTCCGTGGTCATGGAAAAGTTGGGCCTGGCTTCCCGGTCCGCTCTCGTGAGATTCGCGCTCGACTGCGGAGTTCTCGCACCCGGCGGGCACGCCGCCTGAAGGCCATTCGGCGACCCTCGCTCACTTCCGCGTCAACGTGGGCGTCCGACGCTGGCGGGTCCATGGCGAGAGCGAGTCCAATGAAGCCGAGCAAGTGCGCCATGCCCACTGCAGAAAGGGACATCCCTCCCGCAGAGCCATGGCTCAGCGAGCGGCACCACGGCCAGGTTGCGCAGTAGGCCAGCGTCCTTTCCAACGGCGGATGACGAATCTTCTTAAAGGCACAGCAGTTCGCGCGCTGCCGGTGGCGTTGGCGGTCAGCGGCCTCTTGGGGTGCTCCCATGAAGCGCCGGCCCTGTCGACTGCTCGCTCTGTTCCGAGTTCGTCACTGCACGTTGCGGTCGAGGGATTCTGTTCGAAGCTCGCGCTCGCGCGCCTGGCGAATCGCACAATCATCGTGCACGGCCGTGCCAGCGATGAACCCGGCGAGGTATCCGAATCCTTCACCGAGATCGTCGGAACCACTCCGCATCGACCGGTCGATCTTTTGTCCGGTCTTCCGGTCGACCCGCGCGGCTACGTCCCCGAGGATCTGGCGCCGTTCGGCTGGTGGCCGAACGCGACCTTACTCCGGCGCACCCGCCTCGAGCGGCTTCCGATCGGCGGACCTGTCGACGTCGACGAGGTCAAGACCCTGAGACGCTGGAACGGTAAGTGGATCGACGAGCGACACCATTCTTCCGCCGTGAGAGCCGCTCAGCTGAACCAACGCACGTTTGCTTCCTGGTCGGGGCCGATCACATCGCCTCGGCGTGCGACGGAGGCATGGTGCGGCAGATCTAGAGGATCTGCAAGAACGCGAGCAGCGCTGCACGCTCGCGCGCGTTCATGTGGATGGGATGGCGCCGCCCATCCACCGACTGGTTGTAGCTGTCGCCGTTGAAGTAGTCGACGACCTCGGCGAGCGTCGCCGCCGAGTTGTCGTGGAAAAAGGGGCCGAGCTGCGCCACGCGCCGTAGCTGCGGGACCTTGAACTTGTGCAGGTCCTCGAACCGGAAGGTGGCCCCGGCGAGGCCGACGTCGTCGACCACCGGGACCTGCACGACGGTCCCGTCCTGGGCGACGAGCGGCAGGATGAGCTGGACGCGGCGGCCGGTCGCCGGGTCGAAGCGCCGGAACTCGAGGTGAAGCGCGTTCCGCTCGGCGACGCCGATGTCGAAGGTGTGCCCGAAGGGAGGCGGCCCGGCATGCGGCGGGGCGTTCACGTGGTCGCGGTTGCTGAACACGTTCGGCAGGTTGTGGCAGTCCATGCAGTAGTGCTGGAAGACGTCCTGGCCCTGGCGCTGCTGCGTCGTCGCCGGGTGCACTGTGGCGAAGGGATCGTTGACCAGCGTCTGGAACATGGGATCGCTCGGATCGAGCAGCGCCCGGAGCTCCGGCGGATCGATCTGCTCCTCCATGAAGCGGCTCATGTCCTGCAGGCGCTGCACGTCGACGAGGTCGTCGAAGCGGAGGTCGCCGTTTTGCGTGTGCGTGAAGACAGCGCCCCGCGATGTCTCCACGAGCTCGCGCATGCGGCCCTCGTTGAGGAACCCGAATGTGAAGACCGTGTTCACGAACCGTTGCGTCTTGCGCCAGACGAACAGCTGGCGGGAGTCCGAGTCCTCCGGGAAGAACGGGTTGAGTCGGGTCGGACGATGAAA
The DNA here is from genome assembly GCA_963819375.1 of uncultured Pseudomonadota bacterium. Classification (GTDB taxonomy): domain Bacteria; phylum Myxococcota_A; class Polyangia; order Fen-1088; family Fen-1088; genus JADGRB01. Next base: position 904,139 of record CAWFVU010000009.1, read on the forward strand.
CAGGAGGCCGAGCTGGTCGAAGATCTGCAGGCCCTGCGGTTCGACGCCGATGTCCGCGGGGAGGCCCGTGAACAGCACGTCGGTGAGCGGGATCGTCGACGACAACGGCAGGGGCGGCAGCCCGAGCCGTGCCGTCCCAGGCCGGTGGCAGGTCGCGCAGGTCCGTCCGTTGCTCGTCACCGTGCCAGCAACTTGCGACACGCCCTGGAAGAGCGCCTGGGACGGATCTTGCGACATCCCATCCGGGCCGATCCCGAAGGCTGCCTGGCCGCGGATCGGGTCGCCGAGGTCGCCGATTCGCTGCGGAAACTCGATCTTGTCGGTGAAGCGGATCGAGGCTTCGAAGAGAGCCCGGAGATCGGGACTGTCCTTGGCCCACCCGGTGAGCCCCATCAGCGTGACGACGACCGCCAGACCGCACTGCGCGATGCGTGTTCGAGTCTTCATGGTCATCGCCCCCCTCAATGCGCCATCTCGCAGAACCGTGGGCCCGTCACGTGCGGCTCGGCCACGAACGATTGGCACCCGACCCCGTTGCCGCCGACGATCTGCCGCAGCGCTGGGGCGACCTGCAGGATCACCGACGAGAGGTGGACCACCGACCCGTTGGGGACACCGCCTTGCCGTCCGACGGCGTTGCCGATGAACGCGATGCCGCTGTAGCCGTAAGGCTCGAAGCCGAACGTCGCCGGGAAGGGCTGGTTCTCGTCGACGGTGGTGTCGAACGCCGCGCCGCCGCGCAGGACGTCCCGCCAGGTGGGGGCGAGTGACGGCGGTTGCCAGGGGCTGGCCCACGGACGCAGCTGGCCGAGCGTGACCTGGACCGGGTTGCTCTCGCAGAGGTCGAGGGGGATGAACGAGGTGTACACCAGCGAGACGGCTCCGCCCTCCGCCGTCACGTGGTCGTACGGGACGGTGTACTCGTGAAACATGGTCCCGTCGTCGTTGGCGAAGAAGAGCTTGCTCCCGAACAGCGTGAAGACGGGAATGTCGACCGGGAATGCGGTCGCCGGCGGGCCATTCGGAAAGTCGTACTCGCTGCCCACGAACTGCAGCGTGACCCCGTCATAGTAAAACTTCTTCGTCAGCCCGGTCGGCGCGGTCAGGATGGTCCAGAACCGGAAGCCGCCGCCGTCGAAGCTCGCCGGCGATTGATGGGCGCGGTTGGTGAAGAAGTCGACGCCCTCGGTTCGGTGGACCGACGGGTGGACAGGCACCTTCTTGTAATTGATCTGGTAGTGAACCTGGTTCTTGTGACTGTCCCAGTCGATCCGGAGCGTGGCGCGGGCGTCCGTGCAGTCGTGGTCGGGAGGCACGAACACGAAGTCCTCTATGGCCACCGCCGCACCCCGGTAGAGCGGAGCGACGAGCGAGCCCCGATCGTCGTCGCCCGACCAGATCGGCGCGACGAGCTGGTCATCGAATTGCGTCCAGCGGCGGTTGGCGGACGGGACGGTCGAGTCGAGCTCCCTCTGGTACGACACGTCCTCGGCTGGCCGCTGGGAACAAGCCAGCAGACACGCGCCCAATACACCAATCCAGCGTAGCGACCTCATCGCCCCCCCCCTTTTGCTCAAACACCAACGATTGTCGGAATCATCGTTATCATCGGTCGACAATTACTGTCAATCCATAAACAAATAAAATCGAGATTGTGTGATTGCTTGCGAAGATTAGTTGCAGCCTAATGACCCACCCACAACCACCTCGCCCCGTCCTGTGCAAAGAACGGATCTACGAAAAGCGTTTGGGAATTGCGGGCTTCGCGAGGTGACAGAAGGCCTTTGCGAACTAGATCCCGGCGGCGTACAAGGTCACGAGCCTGACGCACATTCCGGAGCCCCGAGCGGGGTAAGGCCATCGTCGGTGCCGCGAACCCTGTGGCGACGAGAAACCCGCCCGACCATCCTGCGGAGCTCGTCACGCCGCCTTCCTGATGTAGCGGTGGTGCAGGCCGCTGACCTTCAGAAGAGCGAATACCTTCCCGGCATGATCGCGTGCCGCTCCGGAACCAAGACCGTCAGCCGTTTCAGTCGTAGCGCACGAATCGGGATCAATCGATCCTCGAAGTCGTAGGGAGCGTCCGCCGCTGCGGCGAAGGAGACCGGAATGGTCAGGCCAGTGGAACGCTGCGCGGCTTCGACCGCCTTCTGGACGACCGGGGTCAGCGGATGGAAGGTGTCGATGTCGTCGGTCGGCCGGGCGTGCAACGCTCCGACGGTCAGACGAAACACATTTCGAGACTCCGTGTCATTAAGGCCTGCGGTAGCTCGATTCCGATAAAAACAATGCGGCTCTCCCGTGTGTCCATGGCCGTCCAAGGGGCGCCGACATGGTGACTCATCAATTGGTGGACACCTTGGAAGATCACCCTGCGGTCCTGACCCACTACGTTTAGCACGCCCTTATAGCGAAGCAGCGCTGCCCCGTGACTCTTCACGATTGCGTTCATGAACTGACCGAAGCGAACGCTATGGATCGGCCGGTGCGACCTGAAGACGAAGCTTTTGACGTCGTCGTCATGGTAGTGGTGTCCGCCGGCGTGATGATCGGCCTCGCAGGGCCGCTCGGGTTCAAATTCCAGATCGGGGGAAAGGTTGAAGCCCCTCACATCAAAAACCTCGGTCAGCGCGACGTCTCCAAACAAGGTTATGCTCTGCTTCGCGCGGGGGTTCATTCTCCTAAGCCTCTCACGCAGGACGGCGAGCGAATTACTCTGGACGAGGTCGGCTTTGCTGATGAACAAGCGGTCAGCGAAACCTACCTGGCGGCGGGCTTCGCCGCGGGCATCGAGCTGCTGCATGGCGTGCTTGGCGTCGACCAACGTCAAAATCGAGTCGGGCCTATAAGAGGCAGTGATCTGGGGGCCGAGAAAAAACGTCTGGGCGACCGGACCGGGGTCGGCCAATCCGGTAGTTTCGATGACCACCTGGTCGAACGCGATTTCACCAGCACGCCGACGCTCCGCAAGCTGCGCCAGCGTCGCCCGCAGGTCGTCTCGGATGCCACAGCACAAGCACCCATTGGTGAGCTGAATAATCTGCTCATCACCGCCTGAGACGATGAGCTCGCTGTCGATGTTCTCCTCGCCCAGCTCATTTTCGATCACCGCGATCTTCCGTCCGTGTGCTTCCGTTAGCACGCGCCGCAGGAGCGTAGATTTGCCCGACCCGAGAAATCCAGTGAGCACGGTGGCGGGAATCAACGTTTGCGCCATTTGCTATCCGAGTAGAACCACCGTGTAGCCGCCAAAGACCACACCTCCCTGAGAGGCATTCACACGGTAAACGTGCGCCTCTCCCGGTCGAGGGGGGTGATCGGTGGTGGAAAAGGCGACGTGTTTGTCATCCCCATGAATCGTTTGGCTCGCCGCGCCGCCGGCGCTCGGAAAGCCGCCACCCGTCGTCGTAGGTGGCGACAGCAGCGGCGTCCCGGTCGGCGTGGCCATGACGGGAAATACGCCCCGTTGCTGGGTTCGGAGTTGAAGCCAGGGCACGGTGCTGGGCGGGACGCGCTCCACCGCCACCGTCGCGGGGGCACCGAACAGCGGCCCTACCTTGATAAGGAGCGGCTGCTCCATGGCCAGGCCGGTCGCCTTCTTTAGCATACGAGCAGTGCTCGTCACTCCAGGCGCCATGCGAGCAGTGCTCATCACTCCAGGCGCATTGACATGGATGTTGCGCTGCGCGACGTGGCGATTCCAAGACGCGTCAAACGGTGGCTGCCCGGGCAGGTCCGAGGGGTTATCCCAGATGCGTACGAGCAGGCACTCGTGTCCGCCGTTGACAAAGGACGGGACCCACGACTTGGGGCACTTAATCAGCGCGTGTGACCGGCCGCTACCCTTCGCGCCAAGCGAGGTTACCGTCTGGGCGATGAGGTTGACCGAGTCGGCGCTGATCCCCAGCGAGGGATTAACCCAATAGAATTCGACCAATACTTCGTTCGCAGACGCGTTGCCAAAATTCCAGACGTGCGCGTAGATGGTGTTGGGCTGCCCGGCCTCGGCTACCTGACCAAGGGCGGAAGGAACATCGGGAGCGGCTGAAGGGTCAACCCCGGAGAGAATGAAGATATCGGGACTCTCCCAGAATGGCGCGCCGACCACGGGCCGGGCGCCGAGATCCGCAGGATTGGCCCGCATAAACAGGTAAGGCAGATTGAGATCGGCCCGCGGGCCGCCCCACACTCCGGGGCGATCGGGTTGATTGATATCGCCTTTCGTCAGGCCGCCGCCTGGTGTCGGGCGGCCAGAGCCCGTTCCCGCCGGCCGCGTCGGGCGGCCGGGCCAATCGACGCCTCGCCCGCCCGCCCCACAATCCGAACCTCCACCGCCGCTTCGATCACGCTCACGATCGGCATCGTCGAAATACCATATTCGCTCAACGATCTTTCGCGCGCGGGCCGGCCTCTCACATTCCTTACGCGGCGAGCACCCCGGGCCATCCGACCGGGGTTCACAATCGCGACTTCCCTCCCCCGGCTCAGGGGCGTTTTTTTGAGCGACGCGATTTGGTTGACCCGGAGCCGCGGCCTGTCGAGGAATTTTTGGTCTTTTGTCTACTGACATTGGGCCTCTCCATCGTTCCCTGGCGGGATCGCGGTTTCGCTTGTTTGACGGGTGACGGCGGCCCATTCGGCGGCCTTGGCGCGTCCTTGTATTTCAGCAACAACGGTGTACCGGGAACCCAGTCCTCGCTCGCGATTGGGTTCAAGAGGCTGCTAAGGCCCGCCGCACTCGCATCACCTTCCGGTTGTATCACGGGCTTCTGATACTCCAGCCCGAGGATTCCGATGCCGGTCGAGTCCGCAACTTTCGCGTCCTGACGAATCCAGTCCCAGGTCAGGTAGGCGAACCCTCGATCGCTATCGAGATTGAATTGAGCCGAGTAGCCAGTGTCATTCGTCAGTTGAGCAATGAGGTGAGCAGAAAAAGGTACCGGGTCACCAAGGGGGCTGAACCGCAAGTCCGGACGCATCAGATGCTGGATGTTGAGCTGGTCCGTATCCCAGGGAGTTTGCGCCTGCTCATACGCGCTTCGCACTGCTGGATCGACGACGCCATCTTCGCGGAAGAACACGTCCGGCTGCGTGCCGATCGGGTAGGGGCTCCCGGACAAGGGCTGGAACGCCTCGTCCGGCCCCTCGCCAAACGAAAGAAACGGATTATACGTCTCCGTCGGCGTGGTCTTCAGTGTGTCCGGACCTGTGACTTGTTGTACCGGGCTCTGGCTCGGCCATGCCCAAGGTCTGCGGTACTCATAGTCGGCGGCATCACCGTTCGTTTGCCAACGCAGTACGGGGTAGTACGGGTAGTTTGGGTCTTTGACGGAATGACCCACCCCGATCACGTCCTGGTTCTTGTCCAAGTTCCCGAAGGGATCAAACGCCGAATCTAGCGCTGCCCGGAACGCAGAGTCGACGGTTCCGCCCATGGTGATGAGCGGCATATCGATCTCGTCGGTGAGTCTTAGCTCACCGCCAGGATAGGACTGCGCCGGGTGGGGGACGAAGAAGCCAGTATGAGCGAGAAGCTCGTGGGTCTTATTGACGAGGTCCCAGACCATCATCGCCAGTTCGTAAAGCCCGAGACGGAGCAGATATGTCGACGGGCTCACCAGCATCTTGATTAAATCACCGACCAGTTTGATGACCGCGTCGATGCTCTTTACGATATATTCAAACAGGGAAACGATCGCCTCGCAGGCGTCGATCGGGTTGGACGAATCGATCCCGCTCAGATCAGGCGGCTGGAACAGGTTCTCAACGTCGGACGCGGGCGGGAATATAACGAAATCGGGCTTCTGCGGTTTTTGGAGTTCCCAGGTTCCATTGAATAGCAACCTGAAGAAGGTGTAGAGTATTTTGTAGGTGGTTTTGATTTCCCAGGGCAGAGGGAATCCCTTCCTCACAGGGAAAGGGGGCGTAGGCGCGATCGCCGTCAGCAAGTCTTGAAACGGCTTATTGAGACCGCCACCGGTCAGGTCATTGAAAACTCTGGTCATCAAGCCAACGTCGATCGATGACTGGAAGGCATCCCCTTGAAATATCTGCGGGTGCTCGTCCGGGTCCTGGTAGCAATCCATCATGGCCGCCACAATGGCATTGGACATCCAGTCCGGCATCTCGCCGTCCACGTCGAGGGCGTCGTTCCGGTCGTCGTCACTGGCGAAGGGGCCATCGGGTCGGCCGTCGCCGTGAGGGTCCTTCGGTCTCATCTGAATCGCAAACCACAGAGCGGATTGCGAGACATACGGGTACTCGTCCTTCGCCCCCCAGTCATCCGGACGCAGGCGACCGCCGTCGGCGGTCTGCACGTAATTCCATGAGTCGATGTGGTTCTCGATGAGGTGATGGCGTTGAGGGTGATTGCGATACGGCCCGCCGCACTGGGCGTTGACAAAGGAGTGGGCGACCGTGTCGGTCCCGACGTGGGTCATATAACCCATGGCGAACGCCAGGAACTGTTCTGACTGCTGGTGCATATTCCTAGCGTCGGCGGCCCGACCCTGTTGTTCGAGGTCGCGCGCTTGGGCCGCCATGAGATTCGCCTGCTTGACGAACGACTGGCACAGCGCTGCCGGACGGCGATAGTGGCTCATGTCGCTCCACAGAAAGAGCTTCTCTCCGAATCCCTTCTGAACGCACGTGTCAAAGCCACTGAAGATGTCCTTGAACGTCAGGAGCTCTTCCTCAGCGATCAATTTGAACGCTTCCTTGAGCTCGTCCATGACGACGCCAAACTCGCTCAAGACGCCGCCGGTCAAATCGTCTGCGAGGTTCTCTATGTCCGCGACCAGCGGACCGATGGTCGCATTCCAACCCTTCAGGAACGTCGTCCAGATGTTGTCGAGCTTCATCAAGAAGCGCAACAGCGCCGCGAGCTGTGAATTCGCCTCGGCGAGAATCGTCAGCAGAGTTTGCCAATTGTCGTCCTGAACTTCTTTTTCAGAGTCCAGGAAATAATAGGTTGCGAAAGCGAACATCAACTCGTCGCTGATAGGGCCGAGTGTCCCGTTGTTCCAGTCCTGACTTAAATAGAACATGTCGGGACCGACGGCCCCAAGATGAGTGAACTTTTCCCACGTCTTCATGATTCGGCCGCACGTCACCGGATCGTAGTTGTCCAACGCACCACCAATGTCCGGCCAGTCTGGAAATTTGCCGTTTGACAGAAGGTCTGCGACGCGTCGGGCGGTATAGATGTGGGTGAAAAATCCTGGCATGCGGCTCCCCCCTACGTTCCGAAGATGGCAATCGGGTGCATATGCCCCATCAGTGTCAACTCACCCCGGTGAGGTGGTGTCGTTTGGGTTGGCGTCGTCGGCCCCCATCCCCGTAGACGGCGATCGAGTTCTTCAGGGTTTTGACGAGGCCAGAAACGAGACGTCACGTACGAGTGGACGAAGCCCGTGTGACGCGCTTCCTTCGCGTCCGCATCAACGAAGATCCTCGCATCGAGCAAGTCGCCGAGGTTCGCCCGGGCCAGTTCATCACGGGAGACGCTCGCAGACTGAAGAAAGTGCTCGGCGAGTTCCGCTTCCGGTGCGGACAGTACGAGCGCCGCCCCTGAGAGCGTAGTTATTACGACAAAGTCAGCATTCTCCCGCCGAGCATGCCGAATCTCAGACGAAGGCTTCATAACACCTGCTGATACAAACGGCCGTGGCCGTACATATTTCAATGTCGTATCGCGATGTGGGCGACCGGAGAAGCGACCTCTCGGTAGAAGAAAGTGTAGGTCGATCGTCGACGTACGACGGAATACACGTTCCTTGGTAGCCGACGAGAACGGAAGAGAGAGGAGTGTGTCGATGGTGCGCTCGAGCATCGAAGTCTTGAAAATGGAGAGAGCCATCGGGTTCGACTCGACGATCGACTGATTGAAGTTCGGGCGAGAGAGGCGACCGCCTTCCAGATGGCGCCGGCTCTCGAACGATGTGACGTACCGTAGAACGTTCATCTCGAGCTTCGACCACGCTCGGGGTCGCCGATCAATGCAGGGTCTCCGTCGGAGTTCTTCCGTTGTGTCGCGCGGATGACCTAGGTAGCCAGCACGATGCTCGGACATCAACGGAAACGGACAAATGACGCTGTAGTCAGAATTGTTGAGAGATTGGTGGGAAAGAAAGCCGGGCAGATCCGTTTGGAAAGAAGGAGGAGAGGGGAGAGGCGTCGGGACCGCGCGTCGCCGGGCCGCTGCGCTTTATCGCCGCCGCCTCAGGGCCACAGAACAGGCAGGTCACGGCTTTCGCTGAACACGCCTCGAGCGGGGCCAGTCCTGAGCCAAAGGAGAACAGTCCCATGTCGTCGAAAAACATCACCGTGACTGGCAAGGTCATGAAAGTCACCGCGCAAGACGCGGGACGCCTGGCGGTCTATGTCCTGCGTTGCAACCAGATCCTCGGCAAGGGGCTGGTACAAGCGGACGGGAGTTACCGCTTGAACCTGGCCCGCGCCGCCCTCGCCGCAAAGAGCGACTATGGACTCAGTCTCGCGCTCGCGCCGGCCAGCGCGGGCGACCACATCGAGCATTTGCCCGAGCTTCATCGAATTGCGCTCGAACGAGAGCACCTGGAGCGGGCGGACGAATTCAAGGGACCTAATCTCACCGTCTCCGAGGCCACCCTCCGAATCTGGTGGCTCTGGTGCCGCTGGTTCTGCGTGACAGGCAAGGTGGTTGGACCGGATGGTTGCGCGGCGCCCGGCACCGAGGTGACGGTGTACAGCGTCGCTCATACCGGGTTGGGTTATTCGAAGACCCCGCGGGCCACGGTCGTGACGGCGGCCGACGGCACATTTACGGCGTGTTTCGAATGGTGCACCTGCAGCGTCTGTATCCCCTGCTGGCCGTGCTGGCCCATTTGGTGGGAGTGCTGGCCGTGGTGGTGGGACTTCGACATTCTGAGGGTGATCGACGTGATCGAGCAGCGGCCACCGGTGGTTGGACCTGGCCCGGTCGAGGGATTGGCCAGCCGCGCCACTCTTATCCGTCCGGAGGCGAGGAGTCTCATGCGCGGTCAAGGCTTCGGACCCACCGAGGCCAATGCCTTCACGCCCGATTCCCAGCGCACCGCCCTCATCAAGAGCAAGTTCGCCGACCCGCGGATTCGTGGCGCCTTCCCGTGGTGGTGGTGGTGCTGTGACGACCCCAACATCGTCTTCAGCGCGACCCAGAACGGGACCGTGATCCTCGACGAGAATCCCGCCACGGAGACTCGGTGGTGTCTCGAGGACGGCAGCTCGGTCACTTTGGTGGGAGGATCCGCCACCAGCACGGTCTGTTCGCCGAAGTGTCCGCCGCTCTCAGGCTTTGTCTGGACGAACGTCGGCAACATCGATGTTTCTGACATCAGTCACGGCTACGCCCAGCTGCCGGCCTACGCCGCGTCCGACTACCGCGACATGGCCTTTGCCTACACCCTGGATCTCTACGGTCAGCTCGCCGTAGGCTCCAACGTCGCCTACTACCAGGTGGAGGCGGCGGCGTGGGTCGGGAATCCTGCGCGGGGTGGGGTGGCACCGGCGGCCGGCTCCGGGGCCCCGATCGGCGCGCCGCTCGATCACGTCGTCTATATCTACAACAACGACGGCACCTTCAATTCGAGCGCCACGGTTCGAATGGGCCCCTTCACCCAGTCGGGTCTGGTGAACCTCTACGCCACGCCGGAAGCGCGTCGCAATGGGCCAACCCCTCCAGGGCTGCTCCCCTTTCCGGCGGTGCCGGCGGGCGGCGCCGTCTACTGGGACAAGCAGGGACTGATGCTCGAGGCGCCGTCATCCACCCTGATCGGCGGCGCACCCACGGGGGCCGCCGATTCGACGGTCGTGGGCTACGACGCCGGCCTCGCGGCCGTTACGCTCACACCTGACCAACCGTTGACGCTGATGATTGATAACACCCCCTTGACGACGACGAAGATCAACGGCATCACGGCCTGGCGGGCGCCAGGGGTTGCCGCCGCTCAAACCGGGACCGGGGACTGCCCCGCCTACGATGTCGGCCCGAGCGGCTTCGTATTGATCGACACCACCGTCTTCGACAGCAATGGTCATCTGTTCGAGTATTACGTCAACGCGGAGTGGGGACACGACCATCAAGGCGCGGTCACGCCCCCCGGAGTCCGGGGCTACATCACCAATCCTCTGATAATCGGTCCAGATCCCAACACCGCGCAGAATTCATGGGTGGGCGGAGAGGAAGTGATGACGTTTCCCGCCGCCACTCCCAATGTGCCCGTTCCCCCGGCCGATTGTTGCTACGAGTTCCGTATTCGCGCCGGCAAACGCGTGACCAACGGCTACGTCTACCCAGGTTTAGGAGACTACGACTTCTGGACGATCAGTCTGAAGTTTTCAACCTGACGATACGCAGACGGCGGGGCACGGCGTCCGATCGCGTGCTCCGCCCTCGAGAAAGCCCGTTTCGACCTCACGACGATGCTCTATTTTTGGTTCTTCTGCGGCACCCTGGCGGTCTGGCGCGTGACGCATTTGCTCGCGCACGAGGATGGGCCTGGGGCGTTGCTGGTGCGCTTGCGGCGGCTTCTCGGAACGGGTTGGGGGGGCAGCTCATGGACTGCTTTTATTGCCTGAGTCTCTGGGCCGCCGCCGGATTCGCGATCGTCATCGGCCAGTCCTGGAGAGAACGATTCATGCTTTGGCCGGCGCTTTCGGCGGGCGCCATCTTCCTCGAACGCCTGCCGGTTCGGGGGGCCGTGCCACCCCCGAGGTACGACGAGGACCCGGAGAAAAACGATGTGCTGCGGACACGGTAGAAGAAGACTGCAATCGGGACCCCTGCCATCACCCATCTCGTCTCGCCCGGGGCCGGCCGCTCATCCTCCGGGTGGTTCCGGCGCCCTGTTCGAATACGTAGGCGCAACGGGGCTGACCGTGGTCGGTCCCGCGACCGGCGCCCGGTACCGCTTCGATCGGCCGGGCGCTCGGTTGCAGGTCGACGTGCGCGATCACCCGGCGCTGGCCAGAGTTCCCGTGCTCAGGCACGTGGGCTGAAGGCGGGGCCCGGTCGAGCGCTTCGACCCCGAGGTAGCTCACCCGTCTACTCGGGTCCGCCGTCGTCCCGCAAGGCCCTGTGGCGGCGAGAAGATTGTCCGACCGTCCTGCGGAGCCCCATCACGCCGCCTTCTCGATGTAGCGGTGGTGCAGGCCGCTGAGACGCGCTTGCAGATGCTTCCCATCTGCCGTACCTCCGGCCGCAGGTGGGAGTGGCCCTGCGACTGATTAATACTCGGTTAGTACGGCAGGAATGTTTCTGATGGGCCTGAGCCAAAAACTCAGCAATTTCTGCGGGGTGGACGGGACTTGAACCCGCGGCCTCCGGCGTGAAAGTACGCAAGGGGGGGATCGCAGCGGGTAGTAGGGGTGTGCAAGGAGTTGAAATCGTTCAATCACTGGCGACGGGGCGCGTCCAAAAATCACAGCGTTTAGCACCGATTCTCGACGGGCTTCTTACAACCTTCTTACAAGAGTTCATGACCGTGGCGGAGCGGCTGGGGGTGTGCCGGTCGACGGTGTACCAGCTCTGCGAGCGCGGGGAGCTTCGGCACGTGCGGGTGTCGAACGCGATCCGTGTCCCTGGGCCAGCGCTCAGGGAATATCTCGTCAAGCGAATCGTGACTGTGGCGGTTCGGTCCGGATCGGCCCCGGAAAATCGTTAGGCTCATAGCCCGAACGTCGCGTGTTCAAATCACGCCCCCGCGACAACTTGAATCAGACGGCCCCCCCCAGTCGCCTCATGCAGCGAGCAGATCACGACTGCGATCCCGTGTCGATCCCCTCAGATCGACTCTTTCAGCAGCCTGCTAGGTCAGAAGGACGATGTCCCATTCGAAGGTCAAGACGGCCGGTTCGCGGGTCGGCACCGGCCGACAGATGGCCGCAGCCGGGTCTCGATGACGGGATTTTAGGGTGGACAGAAGCAGGTCCTTGGCGTTCAGGGGCTCGCCCGGGAAATACATCTGTGTGGCCAGCCGGTAGTCGGCATTGGTCACGTCGAAGTGGATGTGCGGCGTCCGCATGGTGCCTGACGGCTCTGGGTACGGGCCCGGCTTTACCGTGCGCAAGCGATAGCGGCCGTCGGCGTCGACGCCGAAGGACGCCACGCCCAAGAAATTGGGATCGAGGGGCGCCGGATTCTTGTCTATGGGGTTGGTGTAGCGCCCAGCGGCGTTGGCTTGCCACACGGTCATCACCGCCTGCGGCAGCGGCCGTCCGCTCGTGTCCAATACCCGACCACTGATCTCTATCGCCTGGCCTCGGGCGCGCTGATTGCGACCGGGGTAGTGGGTCAGGTCGGAATCATGGGATTGAGCCGCGCGCACCGGATAGAAGGGGCCTAAGGTCTCTTGGCCTGTGGGCTTCAACACCACCTGCGAGCTGGCCACCCTGGGCACCGCTATCGTTGTGAGCGCGAGCGCCCCGCCGCCAGCCAAAACACTACGACGTGTGATTGTAGCGGACTTGTCCCCCATTTCGAGCTGCATCGTAGAGCGTGGACTCGGTGGACTGCAACCTTCTGGGCTACCGTCGTCGGCGCCTCTCCGCGCATGCCGGGAGCAATCACACCCTCGTAGAATTGGGCCGCGAGCGGCGGATTGTCGTCGTGACAGGCCCCGGCGCTGCCCCCGCAAGAACTCAGTAAGGCCAAACTTCCCGCGATGATTACCGCTCGACTCGTCATCAGCGCTAGATTTCTCCGCCGCTGCAGGGACCCCATTCTCCCAGCGTGAACCGTTCTGCAAGACCGTCAAGGCACGCAAGCGTTAAGGCTCGTGCCGTCGTCACCTGCCTGGGGACCTAATGCCCCAAGGTGGGTTCGCTTGAGGCCGCGGCACCGAGCCTGACGGCGGACTCGCGGGGAGGTCGAGGCCCCCGGGGGACCCTGAAAGCGGAGGGGGGATCGAATGCCGCTAACGTCGACGACGGGAGTAGAATCGCCCGGTGGGGCGGGATTTTCGGCGCTGCTTCTTGGTTCTCTTCACGATCGGCTGTGGAGCTTCGCTGACGACGGCGTCGGGCGGCACCGGCGGCGCGGGCGGTAGCCCCCGAGGAAGCGGCGGATTTGGGGGCCGGATGCAGGGGATCGGTGGAGCCGGACCGACGGCTGCCGGCAGGGACGCCGCGGTCGATTTCGGGCGGCCCGACTTTCCTGCCTGCGTAGGGTGCTCCTTCTGCGGCAACGGAGTCGTCGATCCCGGCGAGGCGTGTGACGACGGCAACAAGACCGGCGGCGACGGCTGCACCCCCCTCTGTCAGATCGAGCGCGGTTGGACCTGTCCGCCGCCCGGCCAGCTCTGCGAGCGCGAGGTCATTTGCGGCGACGGCGTGCTGGCGGCGTCGGAGAGCTGCGACGATGGCAACACGAAGGGCGGGGACGGTTGCTCGGGAAGCTGCAAGATCGAATCAGGCTGGCGCTGCCCCGTCCCCGGGAGCCGCTGCGCGCCGATCTGCGGCGATGGGATGATCGTCGGGCCCGAGACCTGCGACGACGGCAACACGGTCGGCGGCGACGGCTGCTCGGCGATCTGTCTCGTCGAGCCAACGCCGTTCATCTGCGGCGACGGCACCGTGTCCGGGTCGGAGGAGTGCGATGACGGCGCCGCCAACGGCAACCACGCTGTGAGTGGCTGCAACGCCGACTGCACCTATTGGCAGATCTGCGGCGACGGCGTGGCCGAAGGGACTGAGGCGTGCGATTTGGGGGCCGCCAACGGGACCGTCGGAGGGGCGGATGGATGCACGATCGGATGTCAGGTCCCGGCTTACTGTGGCGACGGAAACGTCGACAGCGACCTCGGCGAGCAGTGCGACGAGGGTGCCCTGAACGGCAACGGCACCAGCAGCTGCTCGGCGGACTGCCTAATAATCATTTTGCTCTGAAGGAGGCGCAACGGTTGAACGGGTCCGACAGGTCGAACCCGACAGTGTTTCACCGCCAGATGTCGAACGTGCCGCCGCCGATATCCCGAGCGCACTTATCCGTGTGACCACAACGCGGAAAGCCCCGGTCTGGCGGGTTGCGAAGTAGCCGATGACGCCAGCGGGAATCGCTGCCAGGATTCCGAGGATAGCGAGATGGGCCAACCCGGTACGACCAAATGCGACCGGAGGGCAGCGGCGACGGTTCGTGACGGGTGGCGATGCTGGTACAGGCCAGCGCCGAGACGACATGGTCGACCCACCTTTCAGCGTGCGCCGCGCCAACCGTGACGGCAGCGGCTCTGCTGGAGCGACCAACTCCACGCCGGCCAAGTCACAAGGGCGGCACCCGCGCGCCACCACCTAACGGCAACGCAACAAGAATAGTTTGGAAACGAGCCCTTGACGACTCGTCTGAAGATCGATCGTCAGTATTCCATCCGGAGTGTGGCTCCGGCCGATACTCGGCTGACCTCGCGGCCGGCCTAGTCGTTCTTCTGACAGGTGCCGGGGAGATCGCAATCACCTAGGCGCCGTTTGTACGCGGGCCGCACCTCCGCGAAGCAGTGCACCGGTCGCGACGCTGTCTCGCCCGCGCCTCCGACGTCACAGACTGCCGGAGCTGGGCGAAGGCGCAGCGCTACTGACGCGGTCACCGCAACGTGAAGGCGCGCGACGTGGTCTCGGACCAGTCGCAGGTAGCCGGGAGGTCCGCGTTACAGGGAAATCCCGCGGGGCTGGCGATGTCATCGACGCTAACCGAGGTGCCGAACGTGAGGACGCTCCACCCGTAGGTCGCGCCCGACGGAAGCGGGACGCCTTGCGCCGTCAGATCGGGGATCGTCGCGGAGCTCCGCGCGGTGTAGACTTCGTACGCCGCATTGTTCACGTCGTTGGGGTCGATGATGACGTGCATGGCGGCTCCGGCGGGCGCCGACCAGACGAGAGGCGTCGCGGGGTCGAACATGGTCACGCCGTCGGCCGGGGAGGTGGCGGCGATCGACGCCGGCAACGTCAGCTGGACCGACGCGGTGGAGACGGGGAAGCCGAAACGCTCCGTGTAGACGTCCGCGCCCGACGTGAAGCCGTCGAAGGCCTGGAGGCGCAGGGTCGTGCCCGCGAGCTGAGGGACCAGGACCGTGGTGGGATTGCTGGTGATCGCGCTGACGATGCCAATCGGATGGGCGCCGCCTCCGGGCAGCAAGATGTCGCCTTCGACGTTGACACCCGTGGCGCTGCCCAGGGTCACGGCGACCATCAGCTTTCCCGTCGACACCGGCGTCAGCGTCAGCGTGGCGGAGGCTGCGATGCCGTCGTTCAGGGTGACCGTCGTGCTGGCGAAGGTGTCGAAGGCGGTCGGGTTGAACGCGGTGCCCTTGTAGACGAGACAGGAGAGCGTCCCGGAGATCGAGGTCGCGGTCGTGTACCAGCCGACACTCAGGGAGAACGTGCTCCCTTGGGTGACGCCACCGCTGGCCTGGCCCATGGTCTCGGAGCGGGCCGGATTCGCGAACTGGCAGTTGGCCACTTCGTTGGACGGCAGGGGCGCCGACAAGGTCACGTTCAACATCGCTTGGTGGGGCGGCGTGATGTACTCGAGGAGATGCAGCGCGGGATCGACCCGCGTCAGGCCGACGTAGCGCGCCGCGATGATGGGATAGGTCGACTTCGGCGTCGTCGTCACCCAGACGTCCAGATCGTACGGGGGGACGACCCCATCGATCTCGAACCGGCCGTTCGCGTCCGCCACGACGACCGTCGAGCCGATCCGCGCCTTGGCACCGGCGATCGGCACGTCGTTCTTGTCCTGGACGACGCCCTTGACGGCGACGCCGACACCGCCACCATCGGGCACGCCGGTGCCGGCGGCGCCACCACTCGCGTCCCGGCCCGAATCCCGCGCGCCACCTTGACCACCGCCGCCATCGAGGTTCGGGCCTGTGCCCGCCGCGCCGTCCGTGTTTCCAGTCGCGCCCGCCGCGCCCGTCGTCGCGGCGCCGCTCGAGCAAGCGAGGCATCCCGCGAGTCCCGCCAGGAGAGCGCGCGCGCCGCGCAGGCGGCCGGAAGACGATTCGCAAGTCACTCGTTCCACGTCTCCAGGTCCGATCTCCTCCGGTCGAGAGTACCGCGATTCGCGTCGGAGGTTTCTTGTTGCCCGGCGCCTCGCCCGGGGGCCACACTTTCGCACTCAGTGCGTGCTTCGTCCGCTCTCCGTAAGGCCATCGGTTTGCTCGCGTTGCCGGCGGTGGCCTGTCTCCCGGTCGTGAGCCCCGCGTACCCGCTCTACCCCAAGATCGACGCGGGCCAGGCCCGGGCAAGGTCGCCCTCTTGCGCGGTCCCGTCGCGATCGTCGACGGGCAGGGGGTCTCGGGCAAGGGGCCCGCCTTCGAGCTTCTGCCGGGCTGCCACCTCGTCGCGCTGGAGGCCGGCGCAGACGCCAAGGCCCCGCAGCTCATCTTCGCGTTCGAGATGCGGCCCGGCTACATCTACACGGTCGAACCCGGCGCCGAAACTGCGCAGGAGCACGCCCCCGACGGCTCAATCATCCGCGTGCGACGCGCCCGCGCCTCCGACGTCACCGCTTGCCGGAGCTGGGCCAAGGCGCAGCGCTACTGAGCTGGGTCACTGTTTCGTATACGTCGCGTCGTCCAGGATCGTTGCCTGGCCCATGGGTCCCATGTTGGTCGTCGTGTCGACGTCCAGGATGTGCAGCGTGTTCCCTTGCACGCAATAGCTCTGGTCGAGGGTGTAGCCGTCCGAGCTCCTCACCAGCGTGATCACCGTGCCGGCGACGCTGTAGGTGCCGGTCTCGGTGTCGGTCCTGGCGAACGAGCTGTGGCAGTTGCACGAGCTGCTGCTGCCCGTACAGGTCACCGTCCCGACGGACAGCGCCGACTCCGCCGCCCCCAGGGCCTCACACGACATCCCGGTCGGGTTGCACGACGCGGGGTTGGCGGCGTCATAGGTGAGCTGGCCCGTGACGGCAATCGAGTAGGTCAGGTCGGCGTTGAACACGTAGCTGCCGGATTGCGCGGCGGTCTCCCCGGAGATGGTCGCCGCTGGACAAGCGCCCTGGAGGTCCATCACGAAGCTGGCGGAAGCGCAGGCGGCCGCCGCCTTCCAGGTGCCCACGACGGGGCCGTTGCAGGGCTCGACCTCGCCGCAGGTTCCGTTCCCGTTGCTGCCGCCGCTGCCACCGGTGCTGCTACCACACGACATCACCGTCGCCGCCAGGAGACCAATCGCCACGATTCGCATTGCATGCAGAATCGAATACATCGGGTCCGCACACAAGATTGGTAACCGTGCGGGTCGCCACATCTGGCGAACCATTTTCGCCGTGGGGCTCGCCCTGCTGGCGGACCGAACCGCCGGTGCCGTCTGGGCGCGGACCCGTTGCAGAAGCGCTGGCCGTTTGGTACACATTAGCTGTGCGCCAGCCCTTTGGGCTGGCGTTTTCATTTGGACGCCAGCCCCACGAGGCTGGCGTTTCTGTTTCGGGCACCAGGCCCGAGCCTTGCCCGAAGCGGCCGGCCTTCGCGGGAGCCGACGCCTTGTTCCGGCGTGCCCTCGCGATCACGAACGAAAGCTCGTCACCCGTTTGCCACGAGGATCGTGGATCTCAACGCAGCGAAGAAGAGGAGAGGACCATGACGATATCCAACGACGAACGC
The DNA here is from genome assembly GCA_963819375.1 of uncultured Pseudomonadota bacterium. Classification (GTDB taxonomy): domain Bacteria; phylum Myxococcota_A; class Polyangia; order Fen-1088; family Fen-1088; genus JADGRB01. Next base: position 921,754 of record CAWFVU010000009.1, read on the forward strand.
TCCAACCAAGCAATGCTCCAACGAGCGATCTGGTTCGAGAGCAGTGGGACCCGTCTATTTGCGGTCGAGCTCGGGCGCGGCGGCGCAATCGTGTTCCTGCATGGAGGGCTAGCGGATCACCGGTCCGCCTTGATTCGAGTCGGCGCGCTGGCAGCGTCACATCACTTGCTGACGCCGGATCTGCGCGGCAGCGGTCGCTCGATCTACTCCGGCGAGCTGACATGGGATCAGCTCGCCGACGACGTCAGCGAACTGCTCAGCCACTGTGGAATCCAGCGGGCCGTCGTCGCTGGAGGCTCGATGGGCTCGGCGGTGGCACTGCGTTTTGCCCTCAGATATCCGGGGCGCACCGCCGGCCTGGTTCTGATGTCACCCGTGTACCCCGGACACGATCGAGCGCTCACAGAAGCGCCGATTGCAGCGATGCAGGCTATGGATCTTGCTGCTCGACGGGCGCTCCAGCACGGCATCGATGCGCTCCTTCCGCTTTATGATCGGCTGCCAGATCCTCTTCGCGGTCGCGCGATTGAGATGGTCCGCGGCTTCGATCCCGCCAGCGTGGCCGCGACCACTCGCTTCCTTGCATCGTGCGTTCAGCCGATCGAGAGCGCTCACGATCTCGCATCGATCGACGTGCCCGTCCTATTGATTCCAGGTACGGACGCCGAGCACCCGGCGGAAATCGCCGCTCTCTACGCTAGGCACCTCCGGCGCGCGGTGACCATCGACCCGGCAAACCCAGACCTGGTGCAGCGAATCGCTGAGTTCTCCGGCGGTCTCGAATGACTCTTCGTCGGTGCACCGTGATGATCGCCGCCCCGAGGTACCACGTGAGTTGAACCCATACGAAAAGGCCCGCAAGTCTCGCGACGTGCGGGCCGAGCAGTAGCGGGGGCCTGCTACGGTTCCTATCATAGACCGTCGGCCTGGCTGGAAATTCAGGCTGTTATCGCCTGAGCGCCTTGATTGTGAAGTGGGAGACGCAGGCCCGGCCGGTGCCGGGTCCCCGAATCTCGCCAATTGGCCAGGTCTGAGCGTTCCGTCAACTCCCCGTGAGTCTCGACCGCCCAATGTCAGCCATTCTCACGGCTCGGCGCGCTCGCGACGTCAGCCGCCCGGGAGGGCGCAGACGGTGCCGTTGCAGTCGAGCCCGGGCGCGCACCCGAGGACCGCGTCGGTGCAGCTCGCGCCCTTGGGGCGAACGGGCTGGCAGGTGTCGGAGTGGATGTCGCAGTAGGCGACGCCCGCCTGGCAGTTTCCGTTCAGGCACGGCCCGGTGCTGGGCGGGATCTCGCAGATGCCGCAGGCGCAGGCGAGCCCGGGCTTGCAGTTGGCGTCGTCGGTGCACGCGCCGCCCACGTCCACCGGCACGACGCAGGTGCCGAGCGGCACTCCCGGACAAGCGTTGCCCGGCGCGACGACGCAGGGGGGGCCGCTGGCCGGCGGGCGCTGGCAGTTCAGCCCTGGCGCGCACATCGCGCTCGTCACCGTGTCGGCAGTCATCACCAGGCTGAGATAGGAGGAGGCGCAAGCCTGGCCGGCGGTCGCGAGCGACGTGCAGCCGCCGATGTCGATCCCGCACGGGGTGGGGGCGCAGAAGCCGGCCACGCAGTCCGGACCCTGGGGCGACGTCTGCCCGACGCAGTCGGCGTCGGTCGTACAGGCGTGCCAGATTCTGGTACTCCGCCGGGATGAACTGGGTGCAGGTCGCGCCGCCGTCGGTGGTCGGGACGGTGCCGCCGTCCGCCGGCGGCGGGCAGCCGAAGATGCCCGTGCACTCCGCGATGGCCTCGAGCAGCTGGTCACTGGCGCACCCCTGGGCCAGGAGCGCCACCATGCAGCGGGCCTCCTGCTCGGGGTAGTAACGGACGACGCCGGTGGCGACCGCGTTCAGAAGGGCGGGGTTTGGAAGCAGAAAGTTGCTGCTCCTTCCGGAGCAAGCCGTGGGGGAGCCGTTGCAGAACTGGTACCCCCAGCTCCCGATGCTGGCCACCGAGTCGACGCACCCGTTGGTGAGGTAGGTGGCAGCGCCGAAGCAGCGACGCTGGTAATCGCAGCGCGCGAGGGCCCGCGCGTACGCGAGCTGCTCGATCGGTACACCGCCGTCGAGCGCGATCTGCCGCGGGGCCGGCTCGGGCGTCAGGTCGGTCGGCGGCGAGCATGACGCGTCCGCGGTGCCGCCGTCTCGCGCCGCGCCGCTCGCGTCGACGTGGCTCGCATCGGCGGAGCCGGCGCGGCCGCCAAGGCCGGCGCCGCCGGGGTGGCCGCCGCCGCCCGCGTGGCCCCCCGCGCCGCCGCGCGGGCTGGTGGGTATCAAGCTGCCGCTGCCGCACGCGGAGCCGCCCAAGACCACCAGACCGACCGACAGTCCGATCGCTGCCACCGCCAGAATTCGCGTGCGCCGTTCCCCGCCCATCGCCAACCGCCACGATAGCGCACAAACCGAGAAGGGGCGGTGCGCGCAATCACCTAGGCGCCGTTTGTACGCGGGCCGCACCTCCGCGAAGCAGTGCACCGGTCGCGACGCTGTCTTGGACATCCCTGTCGTAGCCGTGACCCACCGTGTGAAGACGAAGAGGGCCGTTTCTGGCCGTAACGGGTAGTGCGAAGTAGTTGAAAACACCGATGGTGGCGTAATCTGGACGTCCAGCCCGTTACGCCTGGGTGGTGGGAAAAGTGGTGGGAAGAAGCGAGCGTCGAAGAGAGTCCGCCGGCCAAGAAAACGGCGACTCGGGACAGCGCCATCCGTTCACTGGGCGGCGCCTTGTCGCTCTACGCCCCACGCGGGACGCTTTGGGCCATGAAGCATGCTTGGTTGGTCCTCGCTTCGATGGGCCTGGCGTGCGTCGTCTGCACCGGCTCGGCAATCGATGGCTCGGCCGCTTCGGGCGACGTCACGGGCTGTGAGGTTGGCGCACCGCTCGCGGGTGCGGCCTACGACATCACGAAGTCGCGTTTCGCCTTCGGATCGACGCCCTCCGAGGACGATGCGTACGGCTTTGTGCGCTGGGTCGGCGTCGATGGCGTCGTCGGGATCGAGTCTGACGCAGGAGTCCGAGACCCGCCTCGAAAAGCTGAGGGAGCGAACGGCCCCTCGGGCAACCCGGCCTGAAGAACCCTAGCGATCGTCGGGTGTTTCACGCGACGGTCCGGGAAACACGGTCTGGCATCGGACTTGCGTCAAGGCATCGCGTTCTGCGTTTCGTCCGGAACCGACGGGAGCCATCATGAAAACATCACTTAACTCCAAGCTCGTTAGCCTGGTCGTCATCGCCCTCGCCGGCGGCACCGCCTGCCACTCGAGCGATGGCGGTGTCAATTTCAACCGCATCGTCGGTCAGAGTGCATTCGTCTCGGCGCCGCCCGCCGGAATGACCTCCTCGGGACGGGGTCTGGCGGTGCCGGGCGCCTCGAGCGCCGCCAGCACCTCCGGGGCCGGCGGCACCAGCGGCTCGAGCGCTTCCACCACCCGAACCGTCGAGGAGACCGATCTCTATCGCCTGGAGGGAAACCGGCTCTACTACCTCAACGGATACCGCGGGCTGATGGTCTTCGACGTCACGGACGTCGACAACCCGTCGTTGATCGGCCGGTCACCCATCTACGGGACCCCAGTCGACATGATCGTGCGCAACGGCATTGCCATCGTGGTGGTGGCCGACTGGTACGGCCAGATGGATGACGGCACGCCGTTCCACGGATCGATCGTTCGCGGGCTGGACGCAACCGACCCGACGAACATCAAGGTTCTGGGCGAGGCGAAGCTGGGTGGGTGGGTCCAGGACGACCGCGTCGTAGGCAACGTGATCTACGCGGTCAGCGAGGACTACGGCTGGGTCTACGGCTGGGACGCGCCGGCGGGTGGGGGCGTCGCCATTTCGACGCAACCGACGGAGACGGTCATCGTCTCGTCGGTCAGTTTCGCCAACAACATCATCCAGTCGATTGGCAAGGTTACGTTCCCCGGATTCAACGGTGTCTTCAACGTGACGCCGAACGCGATCATGCTCGCGCACACGCCGCAGTCGTCTGTGACGACCACGACCGGCGCCGGTGGAGCGGGGGGGGACGGAGGGATGGCGGCGGCTGACGGCGGCGTCGTCCCGCCCGGCCCCACCGGCGTGACGACGCCGAGCAACCAGACGGAGCTGCTCTACCTGGATATCTCCGATCCAGGTGGGCAGATCGTGCAGCGCGGATCGCTCACCGTCGCTGGGCAGGTGCAGGGCTGGGGTGCGGACAACGGTCGCTGGAACCTGGACTTCGCCGACGGCCAAACCGCGCACGTCGTGGCCTGCTCCGCCGGGCAGTGGGGTTACTGCGACGGCACCTCGGGCTACATCCTGTCGATCGCCGACTTCTCGAACCCGGACTCGCCGGCCCTCGACTCACAGCTGACCATCCCCTCCACGGGCTGGAGCGTCGCCGCGCGGTTCGACACCGCTCGCCTGTACCTCTCGCCCCAATCGGCCGACTACGGCACCGGCGCGACCAGCACGCCCTTCCAAGTCTACGACCTGACCGATCCGAAGGCGCCTTCGCTCGCCGGGACCGTGAACATCACGGGAACCGTTTGGAACATCCTCCCGGCCCCGAGCTCGCGCCTGTTCGCGCTCGGCAGTGAATACACAAACACGGCCACCAGCAGCTCTGAATCCGTCTCGTTGCAGTACCTCGACGTGACGACCCCGTCGGCGCCGCAGCTGATTGGGACCTCGACGTTCGGCAACGGTTGGGCCTGGACACCAGCCGCCGGCACCTTCAAGGCGTTCACGATGGACGCCACCAAGGGAATGGTCGTGCTGCCGTTCTCGGGCTGGGACTACACAGATCAGGTCTACAACAACGGTCTGCAGCTCATTGACTTCACCGCCTCGTCGATTACCACCGGCGGCGCGGCGCACACGCGCGGCTGGGTTGAGCGCGGGATCTTCGTGAACAATCGGCTCGTGTCGCTGTCCGACCTGTCGCTGGCCGTCGTCGATTACACAAACCACGCGGCGCCGACTGTCGTGACCGAGTTGACCTTAGCCCGCAACGTGATCACCGCGCAGCCACAGGGGACGAACATCGCCGAGATCTCGAGCGATTGGTGGAACAACGACGTGACCTGGTCCGAGGTGCGCCTACTGCCGATCGCCAATGCCGAGGAGACGACGGACAGCGCGGCAGCCCAGACCGTGCGCGTCGACGGCGTCAACGCGCAGGTTTTTATGAACGGGACCTTTGCCTACGTCGTGACGAACGTGCAGGTCCAGGCGACCTGCGACCCCTACGGTCGACCGCTGCAGCCCGGGATGACGAACTCCGGGACCACCACGCAGTGCAACGCACGCGCCGAGCAGGTCCAGGTCGTGGACCTCTCGAACGGCGTCGCCCTGCGCGGCAAAGTGCAGCTTCCCGTCGACTCGTGGGGCTGGTGGGGCTGGGGCTGGGCAGGCTGCTACTGGTACGACTGGTGGGGCGGAGCTGAGGTCGTGCAGGTGGGTGGCAACGCGCTCGCCTTCCGTCGCTGGGAGCCGATCTACGACCCGAACACGCAGGGCTACACGCTGGACGTGAACAGCTCGCTGTGGGTGGTCGACCTCTCGAAGCCGGACGCGCCGTCGACGGCCTCGGTGGCCATCACCGACGACGCGACCACGTGGTGGGGGAACCTGCAGGTCGCCGGCGGCAACCTGTACGCCGGCCACTACGAGTGGGTCGACCGTTCGACCGACGGCGGCAACCAGGAGTGGACGGTTCGGTACTTTGCCGACCGCGTCGACCTGACCGACCGGGCGCACCCGCGGATCGGCGCGAAGATCAACATCCCGGGCCTTCTGGTGGGTGGCTCGGACAGCGATCCGAGCTTGCTCTACACGATCGACTACCGCTGGGACTCGAACGTGGCGAAGGACGACTTCGACGTCGTCCGCGTGCAGGGGGCACATGCAACCCTGCTGTCGACCACCACGCTGGACGGGTATGTGGGGACTACCTTCGTGCGCGGTTCGACCGCGTACCTTTCGGCCCAGCAGTACGTCCCCGCGGACGGCAGCTCGACTACGGTCGTTGAGTTGCACGCGATCGACCTATCGGACCCCACGGCACCCGTCGACCGGGCCTCTCAGTCCGCGAACGGCTGGGGCTGGCTGCTGGACATCGAGGGCGACCGCGCCGTCGTCATCTCGGGATGGGGCCAGGACGGCGTCGACATCTACCAATTGGCGGACGGCCAGGCGCCGCAGTACCGCCAGTTCACCCGCACCCTCGGCTGGTGGCCGAACGGCGTCTCCCGCCAGGCGAACTCCCTCTACCTGGCCAGCGGCTACTGGGGCGTCCAGAAGGTCGACCTGCAGTAATCGTCCATCGTGGAACAGCGCGGGGACCCGGGGTTCCGGCGTTCGGTTCGCTCTACGAGAACCGGTTCACGAGGGGGCAACCGAGTGGCGTCGGGTTGTAGGTACCTCACACCAGAACCTGAATCTAGACTGAGAGCACGTTCGTTAAACTATATCGCACAGTTAAGCGAGCGCGGGACGTGTACCCGCTTGTACCCGCCGCCGTCAGCCCAACTCCTCTTTCATTTTCACGAAATCGGCTCAATCGCCGCACGCTGGTCCGACCAGCACCTCCGCGTACTGAGGTCCTGAGGCTGGACATCGTCCCAGGCCGGTGTGTGGTTGGTTTCCGCGGTGGGCTGGTTCCACGGATAAAGGGCCGGGTACGCCGACAGGTTGCCGGCACCGTCGACCACCCGCCCAAGACCCCCCACACCACTCGAGGTGCGCGCAAGCACAGCTTCGAGAAAAGCTGCATGTCAGAATCGTTCGGTGCGCTGCGCGATTGGGCTTGCCGTCGGGTTGATTGCCGTCGCGAGCTGCACCGCGCACTTCAAGTCCAGCATTCGGATTGACGGAATCACATTTGCGCCCGATCGGTGTCGCTCTGGCCAGGCCTTGGGATTCGACGGCGTCACGTTGTACGATCAAAACGGGAAACGGCTCGATCTCCTACTAGGTCACTTAAACTCGAATCCCAATTACAGTCGGATCGCCGTACCGACGGCGGTGCTGTTCACTTCGGATACTCCCGGTGGTGTCGCTCTCAGTTGCCGCTACGAGATGAAGATGGACTACGAGGCAAGCAAGATCATCTACCGGAACGTCAGGGGCGTTGCCGAGCTCGCATGCTTATCCCCACAGCATGAAGTGACCGGCCTCCTGGAGTTCGAGCACTGTCACTGAACCCGCACTCCCTTAGACGAGCCACAGATTCACCCACCGTCGACGGCTTCGAAAATCTTCTGCCATCGAGCACCGGGACTTGAAAACGTCCGTCAACCCCGATACTTCGGGGGCTTGCACAGACTCCCGCGCGCTTGCCGCAACTTTCGTGAGGTCTGGTCGGTTCGAGTTTGGGAGGGTTGGATCTGTTTGGGCAACGGGCAGGCAAGGCATTCGCGATGCAAATCCTCGGGCAGAAGAAGTCGCAGGTTCAACCGCCGGGCGATCGCCCGCGGGATGCTCGCCGGGATCTGGCGGAAGCCGCGTCGAGTCCAGGGGCCGAATTGGCAGCATCGCTTCGGCCAAGTGAGCCGAAATCGACGAGGCAGTGGTGATGTGGCGATCACGCGAGATGTCCACTTCGGCGGCCTGCACCGTCTCTCCGATCGCGCGCGGGAGTCCCTCCGTGTCCTCGCCAGGGCGGTCGAGATCGATGTCCTCGCCCGGATGATCGCAGTGCAACTCGGTCGGGACGGGACGCGCGGCGCGGTCTCCACGTCCAGCGCTTGTCACAGATCGCGCCCGCGGCTTCATATCCTCAGAACTCGGCAGACGAACAAGCTCGCTTGACCCGTCCCAACGCACGAATGCGACTCCGCGTCGCGGCAGCCGAGCAAGTCCTTGATCGGTGCTACCGATTGAGAGCGTCACTCTGATAAATGGTCGTGAAGGCGATCTCCAGGGCCGCCGGTCGACAGCACACGATGGAGAGGGTATCTCTCACTTTCGAGTGCGCCAACGCCAGCGAAAAGGGCTACGAAACTCAGTCGTCCGAGGACGGCGGTGCCGGAAGGGCGTGCCTTCGCGCTGCGAGCATTCCCAGGCTGGCAGCCAGCCGGACCAGTTCGGCCAGGTTCCGAAGCCCGAGTTTTTGGTTGATTCGATAGAGGTGACTGTCGACTGTCTTGCGCGCGATGCAGAGCTCGCGGGAGATGTCTCGGGCCGGTACGCATTGCGCGGCCAGTCTGAAAACCTCCCGTTCTCGCTCCGATAGAACACTGAGGACGTCGTCGCTCTTGCTTCGCTCCTCCAATGCCGCGAGTCTCCCAAGGAGGGCCGGCGCCACGTAACGCTGTCCCCGACTGACAGTGCGGATTGCTTCAACGAGGGTCTCTGGGCCGTCACTCTTGAGCGCGTATCCCGACGCACCAGCTTCGAAGGCATCGGAGATGTCATTGCCCTGGTCGTGCGCCGTCACGATCAGCACGCGCGCATGCGGAACCCTCCGCCGGATCTCTCGCGTGGCCAGAACGCCGTCCATGCCGGGCAATCCGATGTCCAAAAGGACGATATCCGGTCTGGTACTGTCCACGAGCTCGAGGCCGCGGCGAGCCGTACTCGCTTCTCCCGCGATTTGGAGATCTGGGATGTCTCCCAGTGCGAGGCGCGCGCCTAGCCGAAACAGGGCATGGTCGTCGATCAAGACGACTTTCATTTGCGAAGAGGTCTCAGAGGGCCGCCCTTCCGCACGCACCGCTTGTCCCGCCAGGGGGCCTGACCGCTTTCCAGAGGCCGCAGGCTCTCGAACGAACCCCCTCGGCGATACGATGCGGGAAGGTCATCTTGAACACACCGGCACGCCAGCCAGCGAGGGGCTTCGACAAAGTTCTTTTGCTCTTTCGCGCGGATGACGATGGTAGCCGGTACGGCCCGGGGATTTAGTCGCCCCCACCGGAGGGTTTTTGAGATGAGCTGATTTCGCACGGCGCTGCCCCGACTGTCGGCGCGGCCCTCAGCGACATGAGGCAATACCCTAATTGCGCGAAACCGATCCGCAAGCAGGTTAATAGAGGAGCCCAGGATGGGCCGGCGAGACAAGAGCTGTCATTTCGATGGGCGTGAGGCTAATTATCCTGTGCTCGGCGCATAGGCAACGCACGATGTTTTCCGAGTGTCTAGGATCCACGTTCTCTGAAATGGTCTCCGCCTTCACACACAAGACGCAGAAGACGGAGCAGCGGTGGCCCATAAACGCACGCGGACGCGGTGAAAACGAACGGTCGAATCGAATCAAGAGATGCGAAAGGCTTCGGAGTGTTCAACTGCTACGCCGGGCGGCGTGGATGCGCCTCGATCGCCCCGCCCACGACGGGGCGATCCGGCGCATAGGACGACGGTCAGTCCTGATGACGGCGATCGCAGCGCTCCGCTCCGCTCGGAACATTAGGTGGGCTCGGGAATTCGGCGCGTCTCGATCACGCTGCCTGCGAGGGCCCGCTTGATCCTCTCCATACTGGCAGGCTTGGCCAGGTGCTCGTCGAAGCCGGCCATGCGCGCCGCCTCAAAATCCTCCGGCTGGGCGTAGCCGGTGAGAGCCACCAGGTAAGCCGAACGAAGCTGATTGTCGGCTCTGATAGCCCGCGCCACTCGGTAGCCATCCTTCTTGGGTAAGCCGAGGTCGCAGAGCACGACGTCGGGCTCGAACGCGCGCGCCTTCGCGAGACCCTCGAGGCCGTCGTGCGCAACCTCAACCAGGTGGCCATCTAGGGTGAGAACGATTCGCAGACCCTCCGCGATGTCGCGATCGTCCTCAATGAGCAGCACGCGACGCGGAACAGGGACGCGGGCGTCGTCCAACGCGGCGTCTGAGGAGTGCGCCGCCTCAGCCTCCAGTGGCAGCCGGACGACGAACTCGGCACCTTGGTCGAAGCCTGCGCTGCTCGCGCGTACATCACCGCCGTGCAGTTCGACCAGCCCCCTGACCAGCGCAAGGCCCACGCCCAGTCCGCCCCCTGTGCGATCGAGCGTGTGGTCACCCTGGACGAACTGCTCGAACACCCGCGGCAACAGGGCGGCGTCGATGCCGATCCCCGTGTCGGCCACCGTCAGCACAGCGCTGCCCGACTCGTCGGCGGAGACGGACACCGCAGTGGTCCCGCCAGAGGCCGTGAACTTTACAGCGTTCGCTAGGAGGTTCGTCACCACCTGGATGATGCGCGCCCCGTCGGCGTGGACCTGGACAGGTCGGTTGGCCAGTGTGACTGCCAGCCCGACCCCGGCCGCTTCGAACTGCGCACGGCTGTCCTCGGTCGCCTCGCGGACTAGTTGGTTCAGATCAACGTGCCGACGCTGCAGGCGAATCTTGTTCTGCGCGATGCGCGTGACATCCAGGAGGTCGTCTACCATCCGGACAAGATGATTCACCTGCCGATCGATGACCTCACTCGCACGGTCCGCGGCGACTTTCCCCGCGCGATCGTGCTTGAGGACATAAAGGCTGGCGCGAATAGCAGCGAGTGGGTTGCGCAGTTCGTGGGAGAGGACCCCGATGAACTCACTCTTGCGCTGGTCAGCTTCGCGCAGCGAATCGACCAACCGGCGCTGGGCTGTGATGTCGTGACTCATCGCGAGAATCCGGCGGATCTCGCCGTCGGGGCTGGCCAGGGGGACCACTACCCACTGGCGGACCATCCGCTGCCCGTTCGGGAGATCCGCAGCAAGCTCATAGGTCTGGCGCTCGCTGGTGGCGACGGCGCGTTCGATGTGCTCTCGCAGCGGAATCCATATCGGCGGCGGCCAGACCTCGGGGCCAGGCAGACCGATGATCTCTTCCGGAGTCCGCCCGCATATGGCACTCACCATAGCGGCCAGCTGCGGGTTGAGGTAAAGCAGGCGGCCATCGCGGTGACAGAGGACCAGATTCACCGGCATGTTCTCGACGGTGGTGCGGAACAGCTCCTCGGTCTCGCGGAGCTTCGCCGCCCATTCGTCGCTCGAATCCCCCATGGCCGGCCATCTTACACATGGGAAGGGATCCCGACCTCGGCGTCGGTTTGACGGGAGGAGAAAAGACCGGTCGCAAATTGTCCTGCCGCCACCACGTCGCTCGCTGAGGTCAGCGGTCCGTCGCGTCTCGTATTGGCGACCGGCGCCTTCTCACGGCGTCTCGGGGAATCCATCGGACCCGGCGAGAATGGCGACGCCCCGAATAGCGTCTTAGGGCTGACATTGACGACGGCCCGCGAAGAGCGAGATTGGACTCGTGAACGGGCTGCCACCGTCGAGCACTCAAGCGCTCGTCGACCTCGACGCCATCCCGCATGACGACTGGGAGAAGCTCCTCGAGGAGTGTCTCCGGGTTACGAGTAGCGTCCTAGGAATCGCGTTCGCGAGTTACTGGCGTTTCCGCGACCACCCGCCGTCGATCATTTGCGAGCTCGGCTACCAGGCGCTCAGTCAGCGATTCGAGCGTGGATTCACGCTCGGTGAGCACGAGTGTCCAATTTACCTCGATCAGGTTCGGCGCACGCACGTGTTGGCCATCGAGGACGCCATTCAGGATCAACGAACACGCGATCTCCGCTCTTATCTGGTCTCGCGTGGAATCGGGGCGCTCCTCGATACCGCTGTCCGTGTCGGGGGAGTGCCGGTCGGGATCCTCTGCCACGAGCACTCTGGGGGCGCGCGCGGCTGGAGCCCCGAGGAGCAGCACTTCGCCTTCGCGGCCGGACAGACGTTGGGAGCCCACCTAGAGTCGCGCGCGCGGACCCAGGCGGAACAGCGGGAGCGGCGCAGCGCGCTCTTGGTCGATGCCATGGCCGATGTCGAAGAGTGCTTCACGGCCAACACCGCTGCCAACCTGGCCGTCGAGCGGGCCCTCCCCGCGCTGGGGGATCTAGCGACCCTTGTGACCTTCGACGGCGACCAGGCCTGGCACGTCGTGGGCGCACACGTGGATCCCAACAAGCGCGCCGTGTTGGACGAGCTGCTGCGGGGATATTCCCCCGAACTCGGTGGACCCGGGCTCGCGGCGCGCGCCATCCGAGAGCGGCACTCCATTCTCCTGCCGTCCATGACCCTGGAATTGGCGCGCTCGTTCGGCCTTCGAGAAGACGAGGCGACACAGCTGGCCGCCCTTCGGGTGCGTAGCGCCATCGCGACGCCATTCACAGTTCGAGGAAAAACCTCAGGCGCGATGGTGTTCGCCAGCTCCTCCCACCGCTACGATCAGGAGGACCTGCGCTTCGCCGAGGTCTATGCCCAAAGAATCGGGCTCATCCTCGAGAATGCCCAGCTCTACCAGACCGCGCGGCAGGCCATTTTGGTCCGCGACGAGTTCTTGTCGCTCGCGTCCCACGAACTCCGAACGCCCCTCACCATCCTGCGCCTCTCCGCCGAAAAACTATCGGGTGAGGTGGTCGCGCAGGAAGTGGCGGGAAAGCTGGCGGCACGCATCGCCCGCCAGAGCGACCGGCTCGATCGGCTCGTCGACCGTCTCCTAAACGCCTCCGACATCGGCGCCGGCCGCTGGTCGATTATCCGCGAGCAGATCGATCTCAACGCCATCGTCGTCGACGTCGTCCAAGCCTACGGCCAAGCGGTAGCTCCCGCCGAATCCCCGGTGAAGCTGTCGGTAGGCCCCCCGCTGATCGGCGAGTTCGATCCGATTCGGTTGGGGCAAGCTCTCGGCAACCTAATCGACAATGCCCTTAAGTTTGGGCACGGAGCGCCCATCGACGTCTCGGTCGGCTCGCAGGACGCGATGGCGGTCATCTCGGTCCACGACCACGGTCCCGGTATCCCACTAGAGGAACGGAGCCGAATCTTCCGCCCGTATTGGCGTGGACACATGGCGCAGGGGATCGGGGGACTCGGCTTGGGTCTGCACGTGGTCCAGCAGATCGTCGAAGCTCATGGCGGGAAGGTTCGCGTGGAGGGGGAGCCGACCCCCGGCACGACCTTCATGGTCGAGCTCCCTTTGTTCGAACCGCGAACGAATGGTCAGACTGCCGCGCCTCCAGAGCGTCAATGCGATTCGAAAAGAGCGGCGATCTCCGCCGAACGAAGCAACGCCTGAGCGAGGCGCATCCTCTTTGTGATGATCTTGTCGGGCTTCCGAGAGATGAACCCCGTGAGCTGCATCGTTTACGCTGCCCGACGATATTCAAAATGCGTAGGTGGCCTCGCCAGCCGCAGTCGGGGGCTGCGCATCTGGGTCGCAATGCGCGCCCCTTTCTTGGTGCCCCCGGAATTCGCAGCTCGCCGCTCTATGTCCCAACTGGGAGTGACCTGAGTGTGGGACGCACAAACGTGAGCTCACCAGCGCGGTACATGGTCAGCGTCAGCACGATCCGACTGCTTACTCACTTAGGGAGTCGAGGGCCTTCTTCTGTGCTTCGAGCTCCGAGGAGCGTGCCTCGAGACGGCGGCCGACGCTGCACTCGGCGGACGCTTGCAGCGGTGTACATGCCCCGCCGATCGTGGCGTGCTCTGAATAGGCCTCGCGAGCCACCCGTGTCGCTCTCTTGATCCTGTCGAGCCTTTCTTCTTTGGAACCGGGCGTCACGAGAAAGCGAATCGTAACACCCGAGGTCCTTCAGCTGGCCGTAAGCGTCGTCACGCGGGGTCCCGATCGGATTGGTGGACCGACGGGCGTATCGCTCCGGGTGGGGGCCGCATGTCTAGGGTCTGGACCAGCACGCAGGCACGGTCCAGTAGTCGGTCGTAAGGGAACCGCCGTCCAAGCCGAGACCGCGGGTGAGCCGTAGAGGAAGCCGTCGTAGGATGTTCCGCCGCCATCGCTGTTTCGGATGACAAGACGCCGATTCGTGCTCAAAATCGCGCCGGAATGACCTTGTAGCAGCCCGGCATTGAAACGCCGGGGGCAAAGGGTTATCCACACAGCGTTCGCCGCTGCTTCTCGACTGATCGATTTGGTAGGCCAGTCTCACATGTCTTCTTTTCCGCGCACTCCACACTCAGGCCCCTCGCAGGGTGAGGTGGAGGATCGTTTTCGCCTTCTGGTCGAGAGCGTCAAGGACTACGCGATTTTCATTCTCGACACCGGTGGCCACGTCGCGACCTGGAACCTGGGCGCCGAGCGCATCAAGGGGTACAAGGCCGACGAGATCATCGGCAAGCATTTCTCGATCTTCTATCCGCCAGAAGACATCGCGGCGGGCAAGACCCAGCGAGAGCTCGAGATTGCGACGCGTGAGGGCCGCTTCGAGGAGGAGGGCTGGCGCGTTCGCAAGGACGGCTCACGCATGTGGGCCAACGTGACTATCACCGCCCTACGCAATCCTGACGGCTCGCTGGTCGGGTTCGCGAAGGTCACGCGCGACCTCACCGAGCGCCGACGAGCCGACGAAGAGACCCATCGCTTCCGCCTTCTGGTCGAAAGCGTCAAGGACTACGCTATTTTCATCCTCGATACGGGCGGGCACGTCGCGACCTGGAACCTGGGAGCCGAACGTATCAAGGGATACAAGGCCGACGAGATCATCGGCAAACACTTCTCGATCTTCTATCCACCCGAGGACGTCGCGGAGGGCAAGACCCAGCGAGAGCTCGAGATCGCGACGCGCGACGGTCGCTTCGAGGAGGAGGGCTGGCGCGTTCGCAAGGACGGCTCACGCATGTGGGCCAACGTCACCATCACCGCTCTACGCAATCCCAACGGCACGCTGTTCGGGTTCGCGAAGGTCACGCGCGACCTTACCGAGCGCCGACAAGCCGAGGAGGCCCGACGCTCGCTGGCGGTCGAACGCGCGGAGCTCGCAGAGAGGGCCCGCGTTCAGGAATTCCAGGAGCGCTTCATCGCGATCTTGGGACACGATCTGCGTAATCCGCTGGCAGCGATCGACTATGGAGCGGGACTCTTGCAGCGGCGCGCTACCGATCCGGCGATGCGGCGAACTGTTGATCGGATGCGCACGAGCTCTGTGCGAATGTCGCGAATGATCGAGCAGATTCTCGATCTCACACGCGCGCGGCTCGGCGGCGGCCTCGAACTGAAGCGCACGCGCCTGAACATCGCAGAGATGCTCCCCCGCATCATCGACGAGCTGCGCGCGACGCATCCGTCGGCGACACTCGACGTCAGTTGTTCCTCCTTGGAGGGTGACTGGGACGAAGATCGGCTCGAGCAGGTTTTCTCAAATATCATCGGCAACGCGATCGTGTACGGCGAGCCTTTCAAGCCCATCAGAGTAGAAGGCCGCAGCGAAGGCGACCTGGTGCTGGTCGTCGTGCACAACTACGGCAAACCGATCCCGGAAGATCTTCAAGCGAACCTGTTCGATCCCTTCCGGCGAGGAGAGCGAGACAGCCAGTCATCTAAGACCGAGGGCCTCGGGCTCGGACTCTACATTTCGAATGAAGTCGTGAAAGCGCACGGTGGCCGGATCGAAGTGAAGTCGAACCTGGAGGACGGGACGACGTTCCGTGTGATCCTGCCTTTGAGCGGCGATCGAGCGTCGTCTGAAAGGACGAGCGACTGAGTGGAGAATACGGAGCCTCGCGAACCAGCGGTCACCGAATCTGCTCTTCGGCCGCACGGACTCTTATCGGAGTTGTGCTCCGCGATATGGCCCGGGCCCAGCGGCACACGACCGGACCCGAAAACGGCACGGCATAGCACGAGCATCTCTCAGGCCCGATCGGCGAATCGTTTGCTCCGATCCTGGCGCCCCCGAAAGCGGGGCATCGTCGTAGGACGATGAAAGCTCCGCCTAAGAATCGCCATGCCGTCGGACTGGGACGACTCGGCGGTAAGAAGGGCGGGCCCGCACGGGCAAAAGCGCTCAGCGCGCAGCGGCGGCACGAGATCGCTGCTCACGCTGGGCTGACGCGAACGCGAGGGCTCACGTCCGCAGAACGAAAGAGCTAGCCCGGCGTGCGGCGCTCGCGCGCTGGTCGCACCGGCCCTCGAGTTAGAGCGCGGTTCCGACAAGGCGCAGGCCTGACACCTTCTCTGCGTTCGTGCTCAGGTTGCCCGATCCCGCATACGCTGCGCTCACGACAAGCGCCGCCGCCATGAGAATCGGTCCTGATGCAATCAGAGCGACGACCTTGGTGACCCATGTTGTACGGTCCTTCATCGCCTCCACCTATCCAGTCTGATCCCGAAAGAGCCTGTGGTCTGAGTGACGAGCAGACAAGGCGACCTCAAAAAAGGGCGGTCGATCGGCTGGTACGAAAGCGAGGCCGGGTCTCGATCGCCACAAAACAGGCGAGAGCAAAAGTCAGCTCGCAGCTCGAACCAATCGCCAACACGCGGCCTCCTGGGGACGAATGTCCATTGCGCTCCCTACGCAGCGCCCCCAGCTTTGTGTAAAGAATTCAATGAGCGCCGCCGTTCCAACAACAGGCAGTCCGCTATCACGTCGCCTCGTGACCTCGCCAAAGACACGCGAGCGGTCACCGATCGTAATGACGGTCGACGACGACGCGGACCTCCAAATATCAATCGTCGACGTTCTGGAGGACAAGGGATTCTGTCCCGTTGTCGCCGCCGACGGTCTGGAAGCGCTCGACTTACTCCGCGGCGGCTTTCGTCCCTCGATGATCTTGTTAGACCTGAGGATGCCCCGCATGGACGGCTGGACATTTCGTCGCGAGCAAAATAAAGATGTCGCTCTGCGGGACATCCCCGTGGTCGTAACCACAGCGGAGCCTTTCAGTGATTCCGAAAGAAAGATCGAGTTCGGTAACGTTGGTTGGCTGCCAAAGCCTTTCGGGCTCGATGCATTAGTGACCGCCGTCGAGAACGCGCTTGTGTCGGGGCGAGACGCGGATATTCGGGACGACAACAAAAAGGGCATCAAATCATTCTCGCGAGGTCACAGCTCGTAGGCGTCAAGTCGATCCGGTCGAGCAAGGCCCGAAATTATCTTCTCCGGTCCCGAAGGACGCGCCAGAAGCGAAGTGTTCCCCTTCACGGATGCCCCAAGTGCGGTGCCTTCATGAGGCGAGCGCGGCGGCGAAGCGAGGAGCGGCGACCAAGAGCAGCTTGCGACGCTATCGGGCGGCCCCACCCACCATCTTCGGTTGTCCGTGCTATCGCTCAGGTCCGCGGCTGCGTCCCAGCTCGCGTCGAATCGCCTCCGCGCGCTCGCGACCGAAGAGGTGATCGACGACCTCGACGAAGTTCAGATTCGCGCGCCGAGGGTCCGCCACTGCGTGGCTCATCTCGTGCTTCCACCGCGAGCGCAGCACCTCGAAGACCAAGGGTTGTCGTCGGTGAATCTGCTCGATGACCTCGACGTCGTGCTGGTAGCCCCGGAGCGTCTTCATCAGGACGAGGTCGTGCCGCTCCGGAACCACGACTGTCAGCCGCTTCAGGCGTAGCTCACGAAGCGGGATCGAATCGATCCTCGAAGTCGTAAGGAGCATCCGCCACTGCGGCGAAGGAGACCGGAATGGTCAGGCCAGTAGAACGCTGCGCGGCTTCGACCGCCTTCTGGACGACCGGAGTCAGCGGATGGAAGGTGTCGATATCGTCGGTCGGCCGGGTCGCTCCATACGCGAGAGCTGCAGCGGCACCGCCGATGACGAGGATGGAGGTGGGCTCGGGCAGCGCCGCGTCGATGGCCTCGACGAAGCGTTCAAGTTCCTGAGGAGGGTGACGCACGGAAGGTCTTTCGGAAGAGGGTCTCGAAGCTATCGAAGGGCATATTCATCAGGAACCGCCATCGCCGAGCGACCGGTGGCGTGTTGAGGGCAGCCAGCTCCTTCCCGACTAGGCTCTTCTCGGCGCCCTCGAAGAAGAAGGTGTTCGAAGGCGGCCGATCCCGCCTTAGATCTGTGTATTCGGGGGCGAATGGCCGACTCCCGGCAAGCTCGGACGTCAGTTCCAGGAAGAACCCGAGAGTAGCTCCCTTCTTCGCTCGCCGTGCACGGCGGACCAAATCGGCGAGCCGTAGCGTCTCGCGATTGGCCCAGAGCATCACGGGGAGTGCCCTCGCCACGGACGCGTCCGTGTGAGCCAGGCGGAGGCCCAGGACCACGACCTGCTCGGGGTCCGGGGCCCGCCTGTTTGCGACGGCGGCGCGAGTCAGCGGCGCGCCTAGGTCGCGAAGCCAGCTTCTCACCGTTGGGGCCGTGGGCGTCGCGGTGGACCACCGGGCTCGAGCAGCGCGGCTAGCGAGCTCCCTTCGTTCCTCGGCCGAGAGACTCCTCGTGCGTGCCGCTGAAGCCTGGCGGGCTATCTCTCGGCGGCGGCGAGCAGTCAGGGCTCTCGCACGGGCTCTTCCGCCCTTGGCACCGCCGAGGCGTCCTAGTGCGACAGCATGAGGGTTCTTGGTCACTGCGTGTATTCTACCATGCCCGTTCAAGCGAGCATACGGTATCGCCGTGAGCGAGCCGATGCTTGAGTATCCTCGGCTGCTAGAGCGTGTCCGTGAAGTCATCGCTGACGTGCGCACCCTTGCCGTGGTGCGCTTCGACGAGACCACCCGTACGATAATCGACGGCCGGACGGCCGGGTTCTGCAAGCTGATCGCCGACCGCGCGACCTGCGCGATCCTGGGCTGCCACGTTGTTGGCGAGCGGGCGGTCGAGATAGTCCAAGTGGTTGCGGTCGCCATTGCCGCAGGGATGCGAGTGGACGACCTGGCCCGGGTTCCCCTCTCATTTCCCACGTATACCGCTATGCCCGGGCGCGCAGCATACCGCGCCGCCCAGCAGCTCAATCTGGCAGTAGGCGGCCACGTGTCCCCCCCTGCGTGAGTCGTGTTGACGATTCCGCCATCAGTGCCATGTACCCAGACACTGTCTCACCGTCTTGGCTTCAGCCGTGCGGAGCGTACGCGGGTCAGCGCCTTCTACGCGACGATCGTCCTCTTACACTTTGGTGGCTGGGGCCTGTTTCTGCACTACTCGTCGCGCCATCCCGCCCTCGCAGGACTTGGCTTCGTCGCGTGCATGCTGGGGCTCCGTCACGCGTTCGACGCGGACCACATTGCCGCGATCGTGACATGGTCCGCCATCATCGCAGCCCGAACATGGGCTTTGATTGCACTCATCGCTCGCCGACTGGGTCGCCGAAAAGTACGCGGACAGTTTTCAGGCGTCGCCGCTGACCTTGTAGGTCTTCGCCGCAAATCGGCGATCAGCTCGTCGGTGATCGCCGAGCCCGGCTTGACTGGTCTCACCTCGGTTGCCAGCTTCCGAAACTCGGCGGCGCCGTGTCGCGACTGAACCAAGCGAATGCCCGCCGAGGAGTGCCCGCGCGAGTCAGAGGAGCGGTTCCGGCTCTCAATCGATGAGGCGCCCATAGGGATGGCCCTGGTGTCGCTCGATGGCCGCTTCGTCCGAGTGAACCGGGCGTTCTGCGGGGTGGTCGGTTACGGTCCCGCCGAGTTGACGAACCTGACGTTTCCAGACATCACCCACCCCGAGGACGTCGACACGGATCTTGAACTTGCTCGGCAGCTGGCTCGCGGCGAGATCCCACGATGCCAGTTCGAAAAGCGCTGCATCCGCAAGGATGGGGCGGTCGTTGACGTGCTGCTCAGTTCGTCGATCCTTCGTGACCCCGCCGGCGCGCCCCTGTACTGCGTCTTTCAGATCCAGGACATCACTGAGCGCAAGCGCGTCGAGAAAGAACTCAGGGATGCCAACGCCTCCCTCGACGCAATCATCGAAAACATTCCCCTCATGTTGTTCATCAAGGAGAGTGCGTCGCTGCGGTTCGTTCGGTTCAATCGCGCAGGAGAGGACTTGCTGGGATGGCCGAGGCAGTCGCTCGTCGGCAAGAGCGACTTCGACTTCTGGCCACGGGAACAAGCTGAGTTCTTTGTCCAGAAAGATCGGGAGACCATGAAGCGCGGCAACGTGGTCGAGATTGACGAAGAGCCGATACAAACGCGCCATCAAGGCGTCCGTCTCCTGAACACGAAAAAGGTTCCGATCCTCGATCCGGCCGGCAACCCGCTTTATCTGCTCGGGATCTCGCAGGACATTACGGAGCGAAGGCGGATTGAAAAGGAGCGGCGCTTGCTGGCCGAGGTCAGCGTAGCGCTGTCTGCCTCACTCGACTACGAGCAGACGTTGGCGACCGTGACCGAGCTGGCCATTCAAAGCATTGCTGACTGGTGCGCCATCGACTTGGTGGAGGAGCATGGGCACATCAGGCGACTGAAGGTCGCGAGCGCCGACCCTAGCAATGCGGCGCTTTGTGCGGTTCTCGAGCGGATGCCGCCCAACCGCGATCTTCCTCACACAGCCCGGTCCGTGATCGAGGGCAGACGATCCATCGTCCTCGAGCACATTACCTCTCAGTACCTCGAGTCATATGCGCAGGGGCCGGAACACCTCCGAGCCCTCCGGGCCACCGGGCTCACGTCGCTCATCGCCGTGCCGCTGCTGATGCGGGGGCAACCCCTCGGCGTGTTGATGTTCGGCTCCTCGAACCCGGATCGCGTTTACGGGCAGGACGATCTGCGTTGGGCCGAACCTCTGGCTGACCGATCCGCTGTGGCAATCGAGAATGCACGTCTCTATCGAGCTTCGGTCGAGGCAACGCAGCATCGCGATCAGGTGCTGGGCGTGGTAGCCCACGACCTGCGGAATCCTCTCACCACGATCCTGATGCAGACATCGGCTCGTTCTCGGCAGCCGAATGAGGTCATTCACCGTGCGGCAACGCGAATGAACCAACTGATCCAGGATCTACTGGATGTCAGTCTCATTGAGATGGGACAACTCCCGATCCAGCGCGTGCGAATGTCAGGAAGTGAGCTCGCCGTCGAGGCCGTGGAAACGCAGAAGATGCTCGCAACATCCTCGTCTGTTGAGCTTCGACTCGATGTAGGGAAGGAGGTTGCCGAGGTCTGGGGTCAACACGACCGACTCCTCCAGGTGTTCGAGAACCTCATTGGAAACGCGATAAAGTTCACGACGGCTGGAGGCTGGATCACAGTTGGGGTGGCGTCGAACGACCAGGAGGTCGTCTTCTGGGTGGCAGACAGCGGCGGCGGGATCGAGCCCGGCCACATACCTCATGTTTTTGACCGATTTTGGCAAGCGACGAGAGGTGATCATCGAGGTGCGGGACTCGGACTTCCCATCAGCAAGGGCATCGTCGAAGCTCACGGGGGGCACATCTGGGTAGAGAGCACCCTCGGTCGGGGAAGCACCTTCTTCTTCTCGATCCCGAGAGTCCGCCCGACAGTGGATCAGCCGTCCGGAGTATCCGCATAGCGCGCCTGTGCCGGTCTGGTGCCGATCATCGGGAGCCGCCCGCGGGCCGTTTTCGGCAGCGATCGAGACTTTGGGCTTGTTCATGTCGAGCGGCTTGATCATGTGCTGGTCGAAACCAGCCTGCCTCAAGCGATCGGGATCGTTTCTGACAGGTCCGCCCTTCGACGCGAGCTGTCCGCTCTCCTCTTGCTCGCGAGAAGGACGGGTAACGCTCCCGACGTGACGATCTCGCGCCAGATCTACTCTGCTTCAATTCCCGTAGGCGATAGGTCGAAAGGCTCCGAGGGAGACGCGGCGATAGAATTCGTCCGAAGCGCCCTGAAAGATCTGGAACGGGCCGTCCAGATCGGGGGCGCTGGCCATGTTCCGAAGCTGTTCATGCAACGCCGCCTTGTCCCGGATTCGGAGCGTGGCGGCGAGCTCGTCGACGCTGTAGAACCGGCCCGGGCGACCGTCAGACATCGCAGCCATAATCGAGTTGACGGAAATCATCGGATCTAGATTCTGCATACCCGTTCGATGCTATTTCTTCTTCGACGCCACCTGCGTGGCGGTCGTCGCAGCCTGCTTCAGGCGGGTCTTCTGGTCGACCTTAATTTGTTTTGACCGGCCAGACCCGCAGGGGAAAGCCGAGCGGGGGGCCTGCCGCCGCCAGCCGCGCCAGGCCCGCTTCGACCGGGGGGTAGAAGCCATAGAACGCTCGCAGGACGTGTCGGTAGCCGTGCATTGACAGTCGCGGATCGTGCAACGCGAGCTGCGCCTCGAGGTGCCGATGTAGTCCAGCGGTCTCGCGCCTCAATCGCCGGCGCAGCGAGGTTGGCCCGTCGGGCTGCTCGGTTGTGGTTGACGTAACACGACTGGGATCGGACATGCGCCTCCTCGATTCCGTGCGGTCGGAAGGCTCCGACCGCACCTCGGATTTCGCCTGCTCGTCGTGGCCGAGCCTATCAGGACCACGGAGAACGGCCCCGTAGTCATGTCGGTGATTCGACCCCGAGCGCTATCACCGATCGATATACTGCCTCGGCTGTGAGCTTCCCGGACCGATCGGCTGATTCTGATCAGGGCGAAATGCGCGTTCGGTTGCACGGGTTGCTTGGACTCACCAGCCGTCTGAGCGAGCCGATGCCGGCTGACGAGGTGGTGCGGGTCGTCGTCGATCAGGCCCAGGCGTCGGTGGGGGCCGTCACCACGCTCATGTGGACGGTCGACGACCCGCCCACCCACGCCAAGCTGGTCGGCGCGAGCGGCCACGGTCCGGGCGTGCAAGATCGGTACGCGCGCATCCCGCTCGAGCCATGGCTGCCCATGGGCCACGCCATGCTGCGGTGCGAGCCGCTCTTCTTTGAGTCGCGTTCTGATTTCCGCCGCCGATACGAGA
The DNA here is from genome assembly GCA_963819375.1 of uncultured Pseudomonadota bacterium. Lineage (GTDB taxonomy): Bacteria > Myxococcota_A > Polyangia > Fen-1088 > Fen-1088 > JADGRB01. Next base: position 944,329 of record CAWFVU010000009.1, read on the forward strand.
CGGCGGAAAATCTGCTGCCGATCGCAGAACGGTTTGCGGAGCTGTCGTATGCGTGCCTGCCGCTCGTAGCGCACGGCCGCGCAGTCGGCGGTCTGTCGCTCGTGTTCCCGCACGCGCGCACTTTCGACGATGACGAACGCATGTTCCTCGCCGTGCTTGCTCACCACGCGGCGCAAGCTCTGGAGCGCGCGACTCTCTTCGAGCGCGAGAAGGCGGCCCACGAGAGGCTGGAGCGCCTGAAGCAGCTGACCGCCGCGCTCTCGTCGGCGGTGACGCCGGAGGAGGTCGCTCAACTGGCGACCCAGGTCGGCACCGAGGCGCTCGGCGTCGTGGCGGGGGCCGTCTGGGCGACCGACGAGCAAGGCGATCTTCGCTTGCTCGGCTCCCATGGAACGCGGGGGCCGGTCATCCAGTCGTTCCGACACATCGCCGCAGACTCTAGCCTTCCTGCGGCGCGCGTCGCCCGCGAGCGCCGTGCCATCTTTCACGAAAGCGAGCTGGACGTCGTGGCCGAGCCCGGCAGTCTGCTCGACGCGATGGGAAGCGGCGAGGCGTTCCGCGCGTACGCCGTGCTCCCTCTCGTCCGCGAGGATCGCGTGCTGGGTGTGCTCGCCTTCAGCGCCGACCGGCCGCGTCGTTTCGCGCTCTCGGAGCGGTCTTTCATGTCGAGCGTCGCCGAGCACTGCGCGGACGCTCTCTCGCGGGCGCGCCTTTACGAAGAAGCCCGCCGTGCGGAGCGTCGTCTGCAGGGCGTCCTCGAACAGCTGCCCGTCGGAATCTTCGTTTCGCGTCCACCAAACAGCACGCTCGTCTTCGCCAACGACGCGGTCGCCCGGATCTGGCGGACCGATTCGTTCCCAACCCTCGGAGAGGACCGCTGCCGGATGCTGAAGGTGATGTTCCCCGACGGCCGTCCGATGCCGATGGAAGATTCGCCCGTCGTCCGGGCCCTCGCCGGCGAGGTGGTCGACGCGATCGAGGCGCGCATCGAGCGCCAGGACGGGACCATCGGTTGGGTCCAGGTCAGCGCCGCGCCCGTGTTCCGGGCCGACGGCACCGTGGAGGTGGCGGTTGCCGCGATCACCGACGTGACCGCCGAGAAGATGGCATTGGCCGCCGCTGAAGAAGCGGGCCGCGCGAAGGACCAGTTCGTTGCGATGCTCGGCCACGAGCTGCGCAACCCGCTGGCGCCCATCGTCACCGCCCTGGACCTGATGCGGCTGCGTGGCGCGGGCGTACTGGAGCAGGAATGCGCCGTCATCGAGCGGCAGGCGCAGCATCTCGTGCGGCTTGTCGATGATCTGCTCGACGTGTCGCGGTCGACGCGCGAAGGCCTGCGGTTGGAGCGCGCACCCGTCGAGCTCTCGGTCGTGGTCGTCGATGCTATGGAGGTGGCCGGCCCGCTCGTCGCGAATCGACATCAGAGGCTCGCGGTTTCCGTGCCCGCGGCGGGCCTCGTCGTCGAGGCGGACCGAGGACGGCTCACTCAGGCCGTCACGAACCTGCTCACCAACGCGGCGAAGTACACACCCCAGGGCGGGCACATCACCGTCTCCGCCCGCGCCACCGGGGAACAGGTAACGCTCGAAGTCGCCGACGACGGTGTCGGCATTGCCCCGGATCTCTTGCGGCGCATTTTCGATCCCTTCACCCAGGGGCAGCAGGGACTGGATCGAAAGCAAGGCGGCCTCGGACTCGGGCTCACCATCGCTCGACAGCTGGTCGCTGCGCACGACGGGACAATAGAAGCCCGGAGCGAGGGGGCAGGCCGGGGGACGACGATGGTCGTGAGGTTGCCGCGCGGTCGCGCGCCTTCGACGACACAGTCACCCTCCCGTGACGTAGCGAATGCAAGACCGCGCCACGCCGCGCGCCGCGTTCTGATCGTAGACGACAACCCGGACGCGGCTGGCATGCTCGCGGCGGCGATGGCTGTAGCGGGGCACGAGGTGCGCACGGTCGGCGATGGCCCGAGCGCCTTGCAGCTCGTCGAGACCTATGTGCCCGACATCGCCCTGCTCGACATTGGCCTTCCGGTGATGGACGGTTACGAGCTGGCCGGTTTGCTGCGACGAATCCCGAGCCTCGGGCGGACGTGCCTCGTTGCCCTCACTGGCTACGCCGAAGACGGCGATCGACTGCGCTCGCTCGCCAGCGGTTTCGATGAGCACTTCGCGAAGCCGCTTCCTCTCGATCGCGTGCTGGACTTGATCGAGCGCCTCGCGCCGCGTCCCGGATAACTAGACTTCAAACCGTTTGCACCGGCGGGGCCCCTGTCTCGCAAGAGTCTTTCTCGTCGAAGGCCTCGCCATCGTCAATTGGATCGCACAAGCGCACGGCGGCCCGAGTCCGGCTTTGGGCTAGGGGACATCCTTCTGACGCCGGTTTCCCAGTACGGCAAGAGCACCTCGCTCGACTACCAACTCCAGTTCACCATCTGGACCCCCTCGGGCCATTTCTCGCCCGGGTCGGCCAGAAACCGCGGCACCGGCTTCTGGGCGTTGGTTTATTCTTTGGGTGGCGTTTATTGCCCCGCGGGGAATCCGGAGGCGTGGAGCCTCTCGGCCGTCGCGCGCGTCGAGCAGAACTTCCAGCAACGAGGCTCCGGGATCGAGCCCGGGTCCGACATCGTCATCGACTGGGGAAGTACGGCGGCATGGGCGCCGTCGAGGCCACCCATCAACCAGGAAGGCCAGCACGAGCCCTGGTCGATATCTGACGTCCAACGCGACCATTCGATCGTAGCCGCCCACCTAGGAATGCTCAGGCCGCGACGCGCGTATTCTTGTTCGCAGCCGGTACGTCCCTACGTTTCGGAACGGAGGCCAACGATGTCAGGTCAGAGATCGCATTTGGGCCCTGCTGTCGCCGTCCTGCTTTCAATCTCGCTCAGGCTTGGGCTCGCCGCCGCGGCGGCCGCGGATCAGTCGGACGAGAAAGATCAACCGCCTGAGCAGGGGGATAAGGACGAGGGCGATCTGGCCAAGGCGGTCCAGAACCCTGTGGCGGACCTGATCAGCGTGCCGCTTCAAAACAACACCAGCTACAACATCGGACCGAACGAGCGCGCGTCGAACACGCTGAACATTCAGCCGGTTATCCCCGTCCACCTCAGCGAGAGAGTGCTGCTTATTTCGCGGATCATCCTGCCGATCACCTACCAGCCCGATCTGACCAACACCGGGGGAGGGTCGTCAGGCTTCGGCGACACCAACCCGACCTTCTTCTTCTCGCCCGCGAAGCCGGGGAAGCTGATCTGGGGCGTGGGTCCCGCCTTCATCCTTCCTACCGCGAGGCAACGCTCGGTCGGGACAGGAAAGTGGTCGGCGGGTCCCGCCGCCGTGGCGTTGATCCAGCCGGACCCCTGGACCATCGGCGTGCTTGCTTCTCAGGTGTGGTCGTTCGCCGGCCCCTCCGACCGATCGACGGTTAGCCTGATGACCGTCCAGTATTTCGTGAACTCAATCTCTCCCACGCGTGGTATCTCACGAGCTCGCCCATTCTGACTTTCAACTGGGAAGCGACGTCGAGCGAAGAATGGCTCGTGCCGTTCGGCGGTCGAATCGGCAAGATCTTCAAAGTGGGGAAGCTTCCCCTCAATGGATCGTTGCAGGCCTATTACAACGTTCGGTCGGACGATTCGACCACTCTCGCGCGGTGGCAGGCGCGTGTCCAGCTCGCGTTCCTGTTTCCGGCCCGCGGTAGCGCGCCAAAACCGCCGGAGAAAAAGGGCGGCGACTCGGGTGCGTCCGCCCTCCTCACGCCCCCGGCGACGCAGCTCCACGAAATCCATCTCGGCAACTGAACGCGCGGGCCCGAAAAGCAGCTCTGCTGCGCGTAGTAGTCGGTGAAGGCCACGCTTTCATCGGCCACGCGGTCGATGTTCGGGGTTCGAGACCTGTGGTGGCCAGATATTCGTCTCGCGAGGTGTTTTGCGGTTCGAAGGGATACCCGGTGGTCGACCAGCGCGTATCCGATCCGCGACTCCTCGTTGTCCTCGACCACCACCATTCCCAGTCCGGCCACGGGCTCGGCCGTGAGGGCGGTCCACCACCCTGAACCGGCTTCTTCGAGTGATCTCCCGAAGGTGACGGCTGTCCGGGCTAGAGCGCTCCTCCATTCTCTGCCCATAGACTCGAACCTGTTTTTCACCCGCATCGACGATGACCACGCGCTCGCAGAGCTCAACACCGGGATGCGGAAGGGCGCCATCGACTCCGACGCCGGCGTCATCACGGTCAGTCGGTCGCACGACCGGGACATCCCGAAGGGCGGGTGCGTGGAGGCGGTGCTGACCAACGAGGAGCTGGTGCCGTACTCAAGAAGGCGATGACAGCCTTGCGGACGGCCGCAGCTCAGCACGCAGGGGAGGCGGAATTCGCCCAACGGATGCTGGCGTCGGGCTGCAATCCATCACTACAAAACCACTACATTGGCCAACGTCGCGAACTGAAAACCCGAGTGGTTTCAGGAAGCTAGTTCCACACCTCCGGCGTCTTTAGCCGGATCAGGAACTGGCAGCAAAAAAGACCAATGATTTCTGCGGAGTGGACGGGACTTGAACCCGCGGCCTCCGGCGTGACAGGGGGGCTGAGGTGTCCGGCGGTGTCGCGCGGGAAGAGACAGGTCGCGACATTTCGCGGGGTTATGGCGGGAGGGGGACGCGGGCGGGACGGGCGTAGACGCCAGACTGCCGCAGATGAGGATATGGATTGGATACGGATTTCCTGGTCCGACCGAGGCACGCTCGGGTTCCAGCGTGGTGTGTGGAGCTTCGATCGCCCTGAACTCCACATTTCGCGGGCGGAGGTATTGTGACCTTGGTCAGGACGGGCGGAAAAGGTACTCATCGTCGATGCTTATGCGAGTGCAGAAAGGGACGTCCCCTCTGCGAAGCCGCGGCTCAGCGGGCGGTGCCACGGCCGAGCGGCGCAGTACGGCAGCGTCCTTTCCAACGGCGCCACGACTTGCGAATCTTCTTAAGGGCACTGCATTTCGCGTGCTCGCGGCGGCGTTGGCGGTCAGTGGCCTCGCGGCGTGCTTCCACGGAGCGCCGACCCAGTCGGCGGCTCACTCCGTTCCAAACTCCTCACTGCACGTTGCGGTCGAGGGATTCTGTTCGAAGCTCGCGCTCGCGCGCCTGGCGAATCGCACTATCATCGTGCACGGACGCGCCGGCGATCAACCCGGCGAGGTATCCGAAACCTTCACTGAGATCGTCGGAACCTCTCTGCATCCGCCGGTCGATCTTTTGTCCGGCCTTCCGGTCGACCCGCGCGGTTACGTCCCCGAGGATCTGGAGCTGTTCGGCTGGTGGCCGAACGCGACCTTACTCCGGCGCACCCGTCTCGAGCGGCTTCCAATCGGCGGACCTATCGACATCGAGGAGGTCAAGAGCCTGAGACGCTGGAACGGTAAGTGGATCGACGAGCGACACCCTTCTTCCGCTGGTGCCTGTCCGGGCGCCGTTCCCGAGCACTGCTTCAGGACCCTCGCGTCGCAAGTGCTGCCGTCTTCCCGAGAGATCCTCGTCGGAACGTGCGGCGACTGCCGCACCAAGATGCCGCAAGAGTGCGACTTGGTGGCTCTGCGCGACGATGGCCCTGCCTGGGACGCGTTCTCCCTTCCCGATGCAAGGGGGCTCGGGCCCGGATGCGCACGCGCTTCGCTGGCGGTCTCGTCGACCGGGGAGGTCTATCTGGCGGCGTCCGGCGATGACGAGCGGTCGGCTGCCTACGTCGCACGATTCGACGGCCGCGCCTGGTCGCTGATCGCCGTCCCTTTCACCGGACCCGCGACGGCGGTGGCCGAAGACGAGAAGGGGACTCTCTGGGTAACGGCCGGCGGCGCCCTTTGGAACAAGCCGAGCGGCGCGGCCTGGACACAAGTTCCCTTACCCGGACCCAGCCTGCCGGGAGCGCCTGCCGGGGAGTTCCGGGCGTCGGGCCTCGAAGCGCGTACCGGCGATGGCGTCTGGATCGAGGTTGCTCACGAGAAGGACCCTTCTTATCGGGCGTTGCTTCGAACGCAGCGTCCGAGCACCGTCCTGCGCTGCGACCAAGGGGCACCGGCCGACAAAGGCCTCGTGCCGGTCCGGTGAGAGCCGCTCAGCTGAACCAATGCACGTTTGCTTCCTCGTCGAACGTAATCAGCTCGCGGGTCGGTCCCCCGGTCGCCTTGATCGTCACGAATCCGACCGCGTTCGTCCAGCGCCACGAGACCAGCGCGTCGAACCAATCTGGCCATTCAGACGACATCACGCCGTACAAGGTGTCGCGGGCCGCGAACTCGAACCCGTTGACATCGCGTGCTTTCTTGAAATGAATGGACAGTGGTGCGCGAAACAGGCGGCCCGCGAGTTGCTCCACCGTTTCGCCGCCGAGGATCGTGCGTACACTGACGACATGCCTCGACTGCGCGACATCGAGCCAGCGATCGGCGACACGATAGCGCACGCGGACCACGTCGTAGCGGCCCTCCTCAGTGCGGAAGGGGAGAAACATCGCGGTCTCCGGCGCGATCATCGGGCCCGCCAAGATCGTCGAGATCGTGGCCCGCGCTTCGTTGATGGGGAACAGTGCCCAGGGCGGCTGAGCTGCCAATGGCGCTAGGGCCGAGGCGTCCAGCAGCTCCGCCGATGAGGGCGGCGGCTCGATGAGCTGGCGAACGAGCGGTGCGAAATCTGGCGGGAAGGGGATCATTCTCAATCCTGCCAATGAAAGTAAGATTGGAGGTGGGAAACGGATCGGGCTTGCGGCAGGTCGAGTTACCGGAGAACACGAGCTTGAAGGACCCGCGGGTGCGATCGCCGTTGGTGAGATGTCCGGTCGCATCGGAGCCGAGGCGGAAGGCGAAGTAGTCGTTGGCGTTGTCATCCGCCGTCGCGCGGCTGTCGAAGATCGCGTCGCCGATCGCATAGAGCGCCATTCCCGAACCGAAGGTGTATTTCGCGACCCCCTCGAAGTTGTTGGCCCGACCAGACCCGTCGAGAAAGACCAGGGCTTCACGCGCCCAGGCCATGTCGCTTCCCCAACAGATGGAATAGCGAACGAACGATAAACCCCGATCTCGGGGAATCGGGGGTACCGAGGGGGTACGGCCTACTGCGACTCGCGAGCGACGATCGAAAAACCTAATAAAATCTGCGGGGTGGACGGGACTTGAACCCGCGGCCTCCGGCGTGACAGGCCGGCGTTATAACCAAGCTTAACTACCACCCCAGGTGATGCTTGCCGCCGGCGTGGTACTGCCGACTGCGGTCGGTGGATCTACATGCTGGCGACGGGAGTGTCAACCGGCGTGCGAGGGCTGTGGCTGTGGTACGGTCCGGCCCTTCGAAAAAAGGAGGCGCTCGATGTCGCATCGGAAGATCATGTTTGGCCTGTCGCTCTCGGCGGTGGTGGGGTTCGGGGCCGCGTACGTTCCCGCGCTGGTCGCGCGCGCGGACGGCAAGCCGGCGGCTGCGCCCGCGGCGGCGCCGACCTGCAAGCTGCACGGCAAGAAGTGCTGTGACCCGGCGATCATGGCCCACCTGCCCAAGGACGCGGTCTACAAGGCCTGCGACGAGTCGGACGCCACGTTTCTCGGCGAGGACGGCGGCGAGAAGGACACCTGCAAGTACTTCTTCAAGGTGCCGAACGAGAAGGAAGACGTCACCTACGTGCAGGTCTACGCGCCGACGCAGAAAGAGGTCCTGCCGGAGCCGAACGATCCGTTCTTCGGCTACAAGAAGGTCGGGAAGGTCTTCATGACCGAAAAGGCGAAGTCGCCCAAGTCGGCGCCGATGCTCGCCGCGCAGACGGGGCTCTACATGCCGGGGAAGGGCTTCTCGGTCAGCGTGAACGCCTCGGTGAAGGTCTGCAGCAAGGCCGAGGTCAAGAAGCTCGCCGCCGCTGTCAAATAGGGAACCCTGGGAGGGTTCCCTAACCCTCCCGCGATGAGGTCGGTCGAGCAAAGCTCGCCCGACCTCGACGCGATCAGTAGCCCCAAGAGCGACGGTGATCTAGTCGCCGCGCTCTTTGGTCCCCAGCACGGCATCCATGAGGGGGATGGTCACGTTGAAGTTGATGTGGGCCATCCGCCCGAGGACGTGGTGGTGCGTGTGATGCGCTTGTAGCGCCCGGAAGAGGCGCCAGCGGCCGACGCCGAGGCGATCGAGCGTCGCGACCGGCAGGTGGTAGAGCGCGTGTAGCGTCTCGTACATCAGGAAGTAGGCCACGGCGGCCAGCAGAAAAATCCCGGCCAGGCCCGGGCCGCGCAGCAGCCCCGCCAGCACGATGACCGGCGAGGTGACCACGAAGATGCCGATCATCGTGTACCAGGGCATCATCACCAGCCCCAGCTCGGCCGGGCGGGTGATCGGCATCTGGCCGTGGGTGAAGGCCAGGTGATGGAGCAGGGTGTGGTTGCGGTACATGAGGCGCGGCGGCTGCGGATGGTGCATCGGGTGGCGGTGGACCATCCACTCGATGAGGTTGGCGATGACCAGGAAGATCGGCGCCAGCGCCCAGTCGGTCGGGCGGGCGTGCGCGGCGAGGTGCACGCCGAGCGCGGCGATCGCAGCGGCGATCACCACCGTCAGCGCCACGTGCCGGGCGGGCGAGTAGCCGGGCGCCAGGTGCTCGCCGCGCACGAACCGCGCAGCCGCCACCGGCAGCGCCGTCTCTGTCTCTGCGACGTCCTCGGGGTGGGCGGCGTTCGGCTGCGCCATCCCTTCAGTATGGCCTATGATTGGCCCATGCCTTCTTTCGATGTCGTCTCGAAGGTCGATCTGATGGAGCTGGACAACGCGCTCAACACGGCCCGCAAGGAGCTGGGACAGCGTTACGACTTTCGTGGCACCAAGACCGACCTCGAGCGTGGGCCGGAGGGGATCATCCTCCGCTCGTCGGATGAGCCGCACGCGGCGGCCGCCCTGACCGTCCTGCGCGAGCGGATGTCGAAGCGCGGGGTGTCGCAGCTTTGCCTCGATCCCAAGGACGTCGAGGCGGCGGGCGGGCAAACGGTCCGCCAGCTCATCGCCATCAAGCAGGGGATCGAGATCGAGACGGCCAAGAAGATGGTCAAGGCAATCAAGGACGCCAAGCTCAAGATCCAGGCGTCGATCCAGGGGGACGAGCTTCGGGTGTCGGGGAAGAACCGCGACGATCTCCAGACGGCGATCGCCTTCCTGCGCAAAGGGGAGTACGGGCTCGACCTGCAGTTCGTGAACTTCCGCGACTGAGCGCGACCGGGTGGGATGCGTGACAAATTGAGCGTCGCCCGACGGCGGGCGCTAAAATCGCGGCCGTGTCCGTAAGACGAAGTCTGATGGCCTGCGCGCTCACCGGGGGCGCGCTCCTGGCGCTCGGGTGCCGCCATCGCGGCGGGCCGGCGCAGCTCCCCCCTGCGGCGCCGGTGGTGGCCAAGCCGGCGCGCCCGCCGATCCCCACCCGCGCGCCGCTGCCGGCGCTCGCGGCGGGGGAGACCTACGCCTACGACCGAGGCGCTGCGCGCAAGCTGACGGTGGAGGCCGCGCGCGCGGCGGGGTTGCTCGACGTCGATCTCGGCGACGACTGGGCGCCGTACATCCTGCAAGATGGCGGCGGCGACGGCGATGCAGCCAAGCCGAACGACTACCGCGAGACGTTCGTCGCGCTCGCCAACGACAAGCTCTCCGCCGAAGGGAAGCAGTCGAGCAGCGCGGGGGACCAGAACTTCCTGGAGGTGTTCGGCATCCCGCCGACGCTGTCGGTGCTGGCGGCGCGGGTGGAGGCGGAGGTCGCGCCGGCGCGTGAGGCCTGCTACGACGCCGTCGATCGTGCGGGGCTGGAGCAGTTCACCGGCGACGTCGGGTTCCTCGATCGCGATCGCTCGAAGCGCGACTACGAGCAGGCGCTGCACGACGCCGACTGGATCGCCAAGGAGACGGCCGCGCGCGCTGCCGACGCGTCGGGCGGCGTGTCGCTGGCGCCCGAGGCGGTGCTGGCCCAGCTGCGCGAGGACCCCAGGGCGCGGGGGCGCGTCGATCGCTACCTGCGCGGCAAGACGCGCGTGCGGGCGGTGCGGGCGGCGCAGGCGCGGCTCACCTGCGAGGGGCTGCTCTCGCCGAGGAGCCGGTACACCTCGGGGAGCTATGATCTGCCGACGCACGAGGCGCTGGCGACCTGGGAGCGGAAGCACGACATCTTCGGCTGGGGCTTCCTCGGCGGCGAGACACTGGGGATGTTGCTGGCGCCCAATCGCTCGCTGCTGCTGGACGATCTGCGGCGCGTGCTGGCCGAGCGGGTCGCCGACGCGGCGGGGATCGTCGAGGACGGCTCCATCAACCAGGCGCGCAAGCGCAACCCGCCGACCTGGCGTGACGCCGCGGGCGTGTCACATCAGGTGCCCGATCTGATCGACGATCACGTGAACGCGCTCCTGACCGCCATCGGCGTGCAGACGCCCGAGCAGGCCGTGGCGTTCCTGCGCGCGCACGAGGCGGGCCTCGCCGGGCTGCACGTCGCGTTCAAGGCCCCGCAGCTCCCCGCGTATTACGGCGACGGCAAGAACATGGATCTCAGCGCGGAGATCGACCGTGGCGACATCTGGTACGACCTGCCGTTCGACGGGCGCGGCAAGCCGGTCGTGCAGCGGCGCGATCACTACCCGCACCTGACGCTCTTCGTGCGCTGGCAGGGGCAGAAGATCCCGCTCTGCTGGTGGCGCACGACGATCGGCTCCTGGCGCAGCGAGATGCACGAGGACGGGCACGAGTACTACAAGTACAAGAACTCCGACGTCGGTCCCCGGGTCTGGAAGCAGATCGTCGCCGCGCCGGTCTGGATTCCGCCTGACGGGACGCCGGCCAAGGATCTGCTGACGCGCAAGGTGCTCGACAGGAACGTCGGGCCGGTCACGCTCGTCAACACCGACGTGATGGGGCCGGGCTACGGGTCGGCGTACGGCCTGGTGATGGGGATTCACGTCGATCCCAAGCGCGGCGACTTCGACAACCAAATCCGGACGCACGGCTCGGTCGACTACACCTCGATCGCGCGGCGGTTCTCCCACGGCTGCCATCGGCTGGTGAACAACCGCGCGGTGCGGCTCTACGACTTCGTGCTGCGGCACCGGGCGTTCAAGCGGATCGGGAACGTGCCGCTCAACCTCAAGAAGCGGCTGGAGGTCGACGGCGAGGTCTACCACTACGCGCTCAAGACGCGCGGCTACTACTACGAGCTGGCAGACCCTGTCCCCGTCAACGTGCTCGAGGGACGGATCCTGGGCGAGGTGAAGAAGCCGATCGTCGCCTACGTCCGCAAGCCGGGCGTCGACTACGGCCCGGCCCCGGCGGTGGGCGACGCGGCGACTTCGACCGCCGTTGCTTCGCCGGGCGGCGAGAGCGCGCCGGAGATCGGTCCCTGAGCTCGGCGCGCGCGCGATGACCCGCGCTGGCCTCTCGGCCCTCGCGCTCATCGCGACGCTCGGCGGCGCGGCTTCGGCGCGTGCAGAGAGATCGGCGGCAGGCCCGGAGCCTGCCGTTGCGCTCGACCTCACGCTCGATCCGGGCGCCGCACGCGCCACCGGCCACGTCCGCTTGCGGATCGTCAATCAGACGGGCGGGCCGCTGCGCGACGTTCCGCTCTGGCTCTACCCCAATCACCTGGCCACGCGCGCCAAGGCGCTCGGCGACGTCAACTACCACTGGCTCTATCCGGGCGTGGCGTTTTCTCCAGCCGCAATGACCGTGGCGAACGCGCGCGCCGACGGTGCCCCGGCGGCGATCATGCTCGAAGACACGCCGGCCGGGGTGCACACCATCGCGCGCGTCACGCTCCCCGTGCCGCTCCTGCCGGGAGCCGCCGTCGCCATCGACGTCGACTTCGACACCAAGGTGCCGCGCCGCTTCGGCGGCTTCGGCTGCGACGGGCTCCGCTGCCGGCTGATGGGTGGTTTTTACCCCATGCCCGCCGCTCAGGTCGGCGGCGCGTTCAATCTTCACGCCGCCCCGGCGCGGGCGGGGCGCGCGCGCGTCACGCTCCGCGCCCCGCGGCCACTGGCGCTGGTGATGAACGGCGAGCCGGTCGTCTGGCCTGGTCCGACCGGCGCAGTCACCGTCGAGGCCGCCGACGTTCCTTATCCGACGATCGTCACGGACCGGGTGCTGCGGCCGGAGACGGTCACCGTCGGCGGTCACCTCGTTCGCTACCTGCACCGAAACCCGCGTCCGCCGGGGAGCGAAGACCAACCGCTGCCTTATGTGCGCGAGGACGTGACGGCGCTGGTGTTGAAGACCGCCGCGCGGGCGCTGGAGCTCGGGGACGCGATGCTGTGCGGCCCGACCTGCGCGCCGTCCAAGGTCCCGCGGCCGCCCGATCCGGCCAGCATCCTTCCGATCACGCTGATCGAGGCGCCGCTCCGCCACCAGCTGGTCCAGGCGCACGGCAACGTCATCCTCGTCTCCGATCAGATCTTTCGCATCTTCCCGGTCAACCGCCTGCGCAAGTACCACCATCAGGAGCTCGCCCACGCCATCCTCGCGGCCGTCGTCGACGCGCGGCTCGCCGCCCTCGAGACCGGACCCGAACGAAACCTGGCGGCCGGCACGCTCGCCGCCTACCTGACTGAGCTCTTCACGCTGCATCAGTTCAAGAAGGTGGAATACGCCGCGGATCTTCTCCGGCCGTTCGACTTCGTCCCCGCGGTCGATCAGCTTCTCTACGCGCCGTTGCTCGCCTCGTCATCGAGCTACTTCGGCGACGTTCAGGACGAGGATCGTGTCCGCGACGACGTGCGCCTCTTCGCCGATCCGGCCGCGCCGAGCCCGCGGCTCATCTACAACAAGCTGCTCGATCTCCTCGGGGGCGCCGCCTTCCCGGCGCTGGCCCGCAAGATGTTGAACGAAGGGGTCCCTTTCCGCCGCGCCGCCGCCGAGACCTTCGGCGCCGACCTCGACTGGTTCTGGCGGCAATGGCTGGGACCACTGCCACGGGTGAACTACCGGCTCGAGTCCGTGCGGGTCACGCCGGCCGCCGGCGGCGGCAGCCACGTCGAGATCGACGTGCGCCGCGAGGGGGCGCTGATTCGCGAGCCGGTCGAGGTCGCGGTGGTCGACCGCGCCGGCGTCACCCAGGTTTTGCGCTGGGACGACGCGACCGGCGCGCATCGCTTCACCGTCGAGCTGCCGGCCGGCCTGAAGTCGGTGGAGGTCGATCCGCGCGGGAGGCTGGTCGAGACCGCCCTCGGTTCGCTGCGGCGGTCGGACGATCCGCGCTACGACAACCGCGACCCGGCGCGCTGGCGGCTGCTCTACGAGGGGTTCGGCGCGCTCCTCAACATCACGGCGCTGACGGCGAGCTTCGAGGCGGCCTTCCTGCTCAAGCCGCAGCACGATCTCCGCCACGCCTTCCTGCTGACCGCCTACCACAGCCAGAAGACCGACTTCGGCGTGGGGGGCGCCTACTTCTGGAACTTCGGCGGGCAGGCCGACAAGAACACGCTCGACAGCTACCTCCTCGGCGGGCTCAATCTGTCGCGCATCAACGCCAACTTCGGCCTCGGCCCCGGCGACATGCCGCAGCCCGGGTATCAGGTCTCGGGGCGCCTGGTCCTGGCCCACGACACACGCGATTTTCTCTTCGATCCCTGGCACGCCGTGGGCGGCAGCCTAGGTGTCGGCTACGCGCTGACGGCGCTCGAGGACGGCGAGCGCCTGTCCCAGGTCAGCGTCGCGGCGGGAGCATTGCGCCTCTTCGAGCTCGCGCCCGGTCACGTGCTCGCGCTCGACGCCGGTGTCAACGCGACCTTCGGCGACATCGGGCTCAAGGTGCAGCTCACCGACGCGGGCGGGCAGGGGGGCCTGCGCGGTTATCTTCCCGGCGTGCTGCTCGGACGCGCGAACGCCATCGCCAGCCTACAGTTTCGCGACGACTACGTCTCGGGCCTCGACTGGAACCTGCTGCACTTCACGACCGTGCGGGGCTTCGGCGGGACGTTGTTCGCCGACGCCGCCGCCGTCACCAGCTGCGACGACTACAGCCTCTCGAGCCAGAACGTCTTCTACGACGTCGGCTACAGCTTCCGCGTCCTGCACGACGCGTTCGGCGTCTATCAGCAGCTCCTCTCGATCGACCTGGGGGTTCCGCTCAACCCTCGCCCGCCCACCGGCAGCTGCCTCGGCTACCCGCAGACGCCTGTGTCGCGGACCTATACCGTGCAGATCACGTTCTTCCCGAGCTTCTGAGGCCCGGGCTCGTCCCTGTCGCCTTGCGCAGCCAGCGATCGAGGACGTAGAGCGCCCACAATGGCCTGCTGCGATCGCGCTTTCGTTCCCGGTGCTCCGTCTGCCAGCCGACGAACACCGCCCGATCGACGAGGCCGAGCGCCCAGAGGGGTGACTCGGCGATCACCGCATCCAGACGCCCGGCCAGCGGCCCGCGCAGCCAGGCCGCCAGCGGAATCCCGAAGCCCTTCTTCGGACGATCGATCACCGCGTCGGGGATCTGCCCGCGCGCGGCGCACTTCAGCAGGTACTTGCTCCGGCGCCCCGGCAGCTTGGTGCGCGACGGCAGCGAGAAGGCGAAGTCGACCAGCGCGTCGTCGAGCAGCGGCGGCCGGACCTCGAGGCCGTGCGCCATGGCGGCGCGATCGACCTTGGTGAGGACCGATCCGGACATGTACGTCGTGAAGTCGAGCGCCAGAATCTGATTGAGCCAGTCGTCGCCTGGAGGGAGCCGCGCGCCCAGCGTCGCCGGTTGGAGGTCCCGCGCCGCCGGCACCGCCGCGCCGAGCTCGGGGAGATCGACGCTCGACATCCAGCGCAGATGGCGGACCACGCGCGCGTCGTCCCAGCGGCCGACAAAGCGGCGGAGCTTCCATTCCAGGCTCTGGTAGCGATCGTCGATGGGCAGCCTGGCCACGGCCCGCTCGACGACGCCGCGCCGAAACCAGCGGGGGAGCGCGGCGTAGAGCGCCGCCAGCCGGTGGGCGCGATAGGTCGGGTAGCCGCCCCACAGCTCGTCACCGCCGTCGCCGCCGACCACCACCTTCACGTGGCGCGCGGCCAGCCGCGAGAGGAGAAACGTCGGGATGAACGAGGGATCGGCCAGCGGCTCGTCCAGCATGTCGAGCGCGTCATCGACGACGTCGAGCAGGTTCGTCTCGCTCAGCGTCTCGGTGACGTGCTCGACGCCGAGCTGCTTGGCCACCATCCGCGCGTAGTTGGTCTCGTCGAACGTGCCGTCCTCGAACCCGATCGAGAAGGCCTTCATCCGCGTCCCGGCGCGCTTCACCGCCGCGGCCGCCACCAGCGACGAGTCGATCCCGCCCGACAGAAAGATGCCGACCGGAACGTCGGAGACCAGCTGCGCCTCGACCGAGCGCTCGATCCCCTCCCACAGCCGGCGCCCCAGCTGCTCGCCGCTCTCCGCCGGCGCGGGCCCGGGCGCAGGAACCTGCCAGAACGGACGCGGCGCCTCCAGGCGCCCGCGCTCCCATGAGAGCGTGTGCCCTGGCGGCAGCTTCTTCACCGCACCGACGAGCGTGTGCGGCGGATGGACGTAGTCGGAGAAGAAGTACGACGCCAGCCCTTCAGCCCCCAGCGTCCGATCGACGCCGCCGTGCGCGAGCAGCGCCGTCAGCTCGGAGGCGAAGACGAGGCCGCCCGACGGCAGCTCGGCGTAGTAGAGCGGCTTGATGCCGCAGCGATCGCGGGCCAGCAGCAGCCGCTCGGCGCCGCCGTCCCAGATCGCGAAGGCGAACATCCCCTCGAGCGCGGCGACGCCTGCGGCGCCGTGCTGCTCGTAGTGGTGGAGGATCGTCTCGGTGTCGCTGCGCGTGCGGAAGGTGTGCCCCTGCTGCTCGAGCGGGGCGCGCAGGGCGCGAAAGTTGTAGACCTCGCCGTTGTAGGTGAGGACGACCTTGCCGTCCTCGTTCCCCATCGGCTGGACGCCCCCCGCGACGTCGATGATCGCCAGCCGGCGGTGTCCCAGCGCCACCTGCCAAGGGCCAGTTGCGCCGCGCCAGGCCCCTTCACCGTCGGGGCCCCGGTGGGCGATCTGACGCAGCATGCGCGGCAGTGCCGCCGGATCGGCCTCCCGCGCGATGAAGCCCGCGATGCCGCACACGACCGGGCCTCACCCTTCGATCTGAGCTTGTTGAGGTTGCTCTTCCGGGGGGAACCCGACGCGCGCGGCGATCGCGTAGCTGGTCTTGCGCTGCGAGTCGAAGTGGGTGCGTACGATCAGCTCGGCCAGGATGCCGGTGCCGATCGACTGCATCCCCATGAGCGCGCTGGTGATCGCGATCAGGAAGAGCGGGTTGAGGTGCACCCAGATGCCGCGGGCGATCTTCTCGTAAAGGACGAAACCGGAGATCAGCGCGGAGGTCCCCAGCATGAGGCCGCCGAGTCCGCCGAAAACATAGATCGGCTTCATCTGGTACTTGCGCATGAACCAGACGGTCGTGGTGTCGAGCAGCACCTTGATCGTGCGCAGGAGGCCGTACTTCGAGTGTCCCGCCACGCGCGGCCGGTGGTTGACCACCTCCTCGCCGACGCGCGCGCCGAGCCCGTCGGCCAGCACCGAGAGGAACCGGTGCATCTCGCCGTAGAGGTGAATCTCGTCGGTGAGGTCCTTGCGGTAGACCTTGAGCGAGCAGCCGAGATCGTGGATCTGCGTGCCGGTCACCTTGCGGATGAGGGCGTTGGCGACCAGCGACGGGATCCGCCGGAGGACCAGCCCGTCCTTGCGATCCTTGCGCCAGCCGGTGACCAGATCGAACCCTTCGTCCAGCTTGGCGATGAGCCGCGGGATGTCGCGCGGGTCGTTCTGTCGATCGGCGTCCATCGTGACGACCAGCGCGCCGCGCGCCGCGTGGAAGCCGGCGTCGAACGCCGCCGACTGCCCGGTGTTGCGCCGAAAGAAGATGGCCTTGAGGTAGGGCCGGCTCTGCGCCTCTTGCTGGATCAGCGCCCGGCTGCCGTCGGTGCTGCCGTCGTCGACGGCGATGATCTCGAACTGCTTGCCCAGCGGCGCGAGCACGCCCGCGATCTCGTCGAAGAGCGGGACCAGGTTGTCGCGCTCGTTATAGATGGGAAGGACGACGCTGATGTCCATGACGGTGCCGGCGCCGCGCGCTCCGCTCCCCTTTATCACGCTCAGCGCCGACTTTCAGGAATCGGTGCGCCGCCGGGGGGATCCCACATCCCGCGAACGATCGCGGTCGCGCGCGTCTCTGCGGCGCGCGGCGCCCGGCCGTAGGCGGAGAGCGCCAGGAGAAACAGGCCGCCGATCCCCAGCGCGAGCCCCAGGTGGGCGGCGGCCCGGCGCGGGCGCGGGTCGTCCCCGGCCACCACCAGCGCCAGGGCGGCCAGCACCACCAGCGCGAGCGGCGCCATCGCCCAGAGCCCCCGCAGACCGAGCGACCACCCGAGCCCGTACGGCGTGAAGCCGGCGCCGATCAAGGGGAACGCCAGATCGAAGACCGGGTTGTCGAACTGTTCCGGATAGTGCGGATAAATGGCCCCCGACACCACGTTGAGCAGCACCGATGGGATGGTGAGCCCGACGATCGCCGCCGTGGCCGAGGCGTACCTGCCGAGCCGCGGCCACAGCTGGACGATCGGCAGCAGCAAGAACGGCGCGACGGTGGCGATGTAGCGCGGACCGACGCACCACCCAGCGCGCCAGTTGCTCATGCCGGCGATGAACATAAACATCGACGCCGCGATCACCAGCGTCAGCACCGCCTCGCGCCGCGGGCCCCGCGCGACGAGAAAGATCGCTCCGCCGAGACCGAGAATCAGCACCGGCGAGAACGCGAAGAGGCCATAGGCGGGAGAAATCAGGAAGGAAGGGAACGCCGCGAGGTGCGGCAGCGACAGCCCGTCAAAGCCGGCCTTGTGCGCCGTCTGCGCGAAGACGGGATTCTCGATGTTGGCGTAGGGGAGCGTCCAGGGCCGGCCGAACAGCGCCGTGTGGTAGGCCCCGAGCGCGATGGCCGGCCCGAGCGCACCGACGGCGAACGGCAGGATCGCCCGGCGATCCCGGATGATCAGATAGACGGCCAGCGCCAGCGCGACCAGGATCGCCTGATACTCGAGGGTCACCGCCACCGCCGCCAGAAACCCGGCGGCGGTGACCTGCGGCGTCAGCCGCCGGGGCTCCTGCGGCGCCGGCTGGTCGGCGCGCCGGTCGTCGAGCAGGATGAACGCCGAGAAGACGGCGGCCGCGGCCAGCGCGTGTCCGACGAACATCCCGCCATAGGGATAGAGCATCGTTCCCAGCCCCAGCGCGCAGAGCAGCAGATCGCGCGCCAGCCCCGACCGCGTCTTCCGCTCGACGTAGCCGGCGAACATCCAGAAGAAGGCCAGCATCGGCAGCTTGACCGCGACGAGCCGCAGCCAGAAGGTCGCCTCGCGCTTGCCGGGTGCGGGCCATCCCACGAGCTTGCGCAGCTCGGTCTCGGCGAACAGCACAGGAACGCCGACAAAGCTCACTCCCGGCGCCTTGCTCGAATAGAGGTGGCGGGCGTTCTTCGCCTTGTCGTTGACGTAGCCCCACTCGCCCATCACCGCATCGATGTTGAGGACGTGGTGCTCGACGATGGCGCGCGTCGCCCAGACGCGCACGTTCTCGTTCGGGTTGTTGATCGCCTCGAAGTACGGAGAAACGATCAGATAGGCAGCGGCGACCAGGAACCAAGCGGCATGTCGGCGGAGGAAGCCGCGCTCGCCAGCCGAGCTCCGCCCATTCGGCTCCATCCAGGGCCGAACCCTATCAGGTCAGGCGCAAACCGGTGTGCGAGTTCCGATGGCTATCGCCGCGCGACCTTACGGGGTCCGAGGCGCTCTTCGAGACGGTCGAGCTCGGATTCGAAGAGGCCGGAGGCGAACGGAAACAGGGTCACGTTGGCGGCGCCCGCCATCAGTGCGGGCTTCTCGACCGCGTCGGTCACCGTCGATGTTCCGGCCACCACGCGGCAGCGGCGCTGGGCGCGGCTCGTGAGGCTCGAGAGGACCCGGCAGGCCTCGAAGGCGTGGACGTTGGCCACGCCCAGATCCAGAAACACCAGCTCCGGACGGTAGCGTTCAGCCAGACAGACGCCGATCGGCAGGCCGGTCGCGACCATCCCGTTGACGTCCGCGTGACGGGCCAGCGCCTCCCCAAACTCGAGCCGCCCTTCGCCGTTTCCAGCAACGAGCAGAACGACCCCCCGGCCGCTCGCCTCGAACTTCGAGCCGTCGAGCGCGAACAGCGAGGCGTCGTTGGCCACCTCGACCGGCTCGGTGCGGGTGGCGGCCTTCTTCTTCTTGCCGTCTTCGGGGCGCGCGGAGCCGGTGATCTGGCGGTGGGCTTGCTCGACCGTCAAGGTTCCGGAGGCCATCGCCACCAGCAGCATGGTCTCCACGTCCAGCGCGTCGGCCAGGCGGACCAGGTACTCGGCCCGGTCGACGTACATCTGGCCTTCCTTCCAGCGAACAGCACGCGAGTGCTCGAACCCGAGGATATTCGCCAGGTCGCGTTCCCGGGTGTCCGGCCCGCGCAGCTCGCGCAGACGCTCCATACAAAACTTCCAAAGTTCTTTTGACGGAGGGTGTCGAAGCATTTTCATTTCGATCTTGCTCGATGCGGCACGTTCACTTTAGGCAACTGGGTTTCGATTGCAAACCCGATGGAACTACACACGATTATCTCGGGGAATTTGAATAAGTAAGCCAAAATCCAGTCGCGATTTGTAGTAATATAACTGAAACTTTCAGGGATTGACCGCCGTCGGCGCCACGCAGGATGAGCAGAATACAGCCGGTGAGCTCAGCAAGATCCTGCTCGCGGACCTCTCAAACGGAGTGCCCAAAGATGTGTGCATGCCTACCGGTCTGCGCCAGGGTCTCTTTCAGGTTTTTGCTGAGGCGCGGTCGAACCGCTAAGCTGCCGGCACCGCATGTCGCGTAAAAGTTTGTTCCTGTTGGTGGGGTCCGGGTTGCTTCTGGTCGGCGTCGGGTGCGGAATCGCAGTCCAGCGGGACCTCTCCGCGATCCCGCCCGGGCAGGTCGGATTCGATGACATGTGCGGCCTGCAGGAGTACTTCGACGCCCTCGAGATCAAGAGCTCGCCGCCGCCGCGCATGGTCAGCGCGCTGGACATGGAGGGGCAGAGCGGCGGCAAGGTCACCCACGGCGGCCAGGAACGGTTCGCCTTCGAGAGCGACTTTCTGCTCAAGCACCTGCGGCGCGTCCTCAACGAGAATTGGCGGCGGTTGCCCGAGCCGATCGCCACCGCGACCGACATCGAGATCGACGTCCACTGGTCCGAGAAGGCCGGCGCCAAGCGCGTGGTGACCGATCAGCCGTCCGAGCTCATCGTGGGGAGCCAGAGCTGGGCGCTGCCCTACCAGCCCTGCCTGTCGGAGCTGCTGTACGGCGCGCCGCTCTACCGGCAGCGGCGGCAGATGTGGGGACTGCCGCTTCCGGCGCAGCAGCTCGACGGCGGAGCGGACGCGGAGCTGCCGCCGATCTCGACCGGTCCGCTCGTCGGTGGCGGCGGGGACGCGGGCGCCGCCGACGCCGCCCGCGCGCACTGAGGTCTCGCGCGGCTCAGGAACCGAGCCAGAGTTGCAGCAGCTCGGGGCCGCCGAACAGATAGACGAGGGCAGCCAGCGCCAGGAACGGACCGAACGGGATCTGCACCCGGCGAAGCGGCTCGGCCTCGGCGTCCGGCCGCCGGCGGCGCTGCCATACGGCGACCGGGAGGCTCACCAGCGCGCCGACGATGGCTCCGACGAAGACGACGAACGGCAGCGCCCGCCAGCCGAGCACGCCGCCGATGACCGCCAGCAGCTTGCCGTCACCGAGGCCGAGCCCCTCGCGTTTGAGGACGTAGTAGTAGAAGTCGGCGATGAGCCGGAAGAACAGATAGCCGGCTGCGGCCCCAATCAGCCGCTCTTTCCAGTCTGGGCCGTGCGCGCCGAACGCCGACAGAAAGAGAAGGGGGATCGCGGGGAGCGTGATGACGTCGGGGAGCAGCTTGGTGGCGAGGTCGATGAAGGCCAGGACCAGGAGGACGCCGCCGAACGCGAAGTAGCAGGCAAAGCGCGCCAGCCGGACGCCGTCGGCTTGGCTGGGATCGGCGGCCACGAATTTCCACCACAACGCCGCGGCCAGGAGGCCCGCCAGCGCCTCGACAAGGGGATAGCGCGCGGAGATCGGCGCGCGGCAGGAGCGGCAGCGGCCCCGCAAAAGGAGATAGGAGAGGATCGGGACGTTGTCGGCGGCGCGCACCGGCGCGCCGCAATGGGGACAGCGCGATCCCGGGCGGACAACCGATTCGCCGCGCGGAACCCGCACGATCGCGACGTTGAAGAAGCTCCCCCACACAGCGCCGAACAGCCCAGCCGTCACCACACCGATGGGCGAAGAGGAGAGAAAGGCGAGGCTCTCACCCATGGCGCTCGATGCTAAGGTTCCGGGGGCCTTGAAGGGAAATTATGTTGCCGCGCTCGCGGTCTCGCTCGTCTCGCTCTGCGCGGGCGCCTGCGCCAGGCACGGCGGCAAGTCGGCGGCGCTGCAGGTGGTGGCGCCGGCGGAGGCGGTCCGCCCGGCGTTCTTCGCCGAGGCCTTGCGCAAGCTGGGCGGCGCCCACTACCACGCGACGCTCCGCTCCAGCGTCGGGCGCGCGAGCGGGACGCCGCTGGCGGTCACCACCACCACCGATGTGTGGCTCGACCGTACGGGCAACTACCGGCTGCGTGAGGAAAACGATTGCGACGGCGGCCGGGAGGTGATCCTCACCGGGCGCGAGCTCGCCGTTGCGCTACGCTATGGGAAGATGATCCGCCGTGTCGCCGAGGAGCCGGAGCCGAGCCGGATACTGGAGGAGGGCCTGGGCGCCCCCTGGGCGGCGTTCGAGCTCGCTGCGCCCCGCATGCACGTCGACAAGACCGGCGACGATCTGGTCGGGGGGGCGCGCGCGGCCACCTACACGCTCTCTCTCGGCGACGGATCGGCCGTCAAACCGCCGGCCCCGGCGCTTCCGCTGGCAGGGCTGCGGGCCTGGCGCGGCAACGCGACGATCGAGACGCTGTCCGGCCGTCTGGTGGTCGACGACGCCACCGGCGCGCTGCTGGCGGCCGATTTGACGACGACGTTCCAGGCAAGAGGGGACGCGGGGCCCGAAGAGGGCGCCGTCGAGGTGCACGCGTCGCTCGCGGACGTGGCGTCGACAGGGGCGATCGAGCGGCCCGCGGCCGAGGAGCTCTCCCTGCGGCAGCGGACCGTGCCGGAGGCGCGCGCGCTCCTGCGTGGTCTGGCCGAGCCAGAGCGTCGCGGCGCCATCCGCACCACACGAGCGGCGACCATGAGTGAGCGCAACGGATCTTCCGGCGGATCTTCGCGGATCGGGAATGCCCGAGCTGGTGGTGGTGTCTCCCGGCGCGGCCCGCCCGCGGCTCGAGCACCTGGCGGAGAACCGTAAGCTGATCGTCCGCCGCTCGTTGCTGGCGACCGCCGTCGGTGGCGTCATCCCACTTCCGGTCCTGGACGACTACTTCGCCGGGCGTGTCCGCGCGGGGATGTTGATCAAGCTCGGCGAGCGAAGGCAGGTCGACATCGCCCAGTCGTCCGCCGAGCTCCTGGGGGATCCGCGCGAGGGGACGGCGGTGCGCAACGCGACGCTGACGGCGGCGACGTTGCTGGCGCTCAAGCTCGCCTGGCGAAAGTTCTTCGCCGTGCTCGCGCTCGGACGGCGCGCCGAGGACATGGCGACGACTTTTCAGCTCGGCATGCTCTTCGATCACTACTGCGCCAAGCTGCACGTCGGCGGCGAGATCGATCGCCATCAGGCGGCGCTGCTGCGTTTCGCGATCCACGGTGCGCTGGCGGAGTCGGAGCGGGTGGCCCTGGTGACGGCGTTCCGCGACGGCAGCCGCGTGCTCGGCCGTTCGGCACTGGAGGCGCCCGCCTGGATGAGCGCCCGCGTCGAGCGCGCCGCCCGACGCTGGGCCGAGACCGGCGGGCGCTCGGCCGATCCGGGCGACATCCCCGATGTCGATCCCGAGGGCGACGGCGAAGAGGCGCGTTGGCTCGACCGAGCGTCGGCGGCCGTAGAGGCGCGCCTCGCGCATCTGGAGCAGAGTTATCTGGTGGGTCTCGTCGCCTCGTTCGAGCGCCGCCTGAAAGAAGCTGTGGAGCTGGCACGAAAAAATCCCCCGCCGGCCGCCAGCTCCGGTTGACCGAAACCTTTGGCGACCGCGCGACGGCTTTGGTAAATTGAGAGGCACGTGAAGAAAACGGGACGCTCGCCAGGGGCGAAGGGCAAAGAGACCAAGCCAAGGTCGGCGCGATCGGCGCGACCTTCCGCGCGCCAAGGTGCCAAACAAGGGGCCAAACAAGCCGCCAAGTCGGCCGTGGAGCGGATCCCGGTCCGCGGGGCTCGCAAGACCAAGGTCAAGGCGCGTCCCCCGACGGAAGCGCAGCCCCGGGCGCGCGGCGCGGCCGACCTCGCGGAGACGCGCGAGCTGGCGATCACGGCGATGGAGGCGGCGCTCGACAAGCGGGCCTTGGCGCCGGTCCTGATCGACGTCTCCTCGATGGGGAGCTACACCGACTTCATCGGGGTGGTCAGCGGGCGGAGCGACCGTCAGGTCGACGCCATCGCGGAGGGGGTTAGCCTCGCCATGAAGGCACGCGGCATCTACCCGCTCGGGCGCGAAGGCTCGGGGACCGGACGCTGGACGCTGCTCGACTTCGGCGCCTTCGTCGTCCACGTTTTTTACCACCCGGTCCGCGAGTTCTACGACCTCGAGAGCCTCTGGATCGAGGCGCCGCGCGTGCCGCTCGACGTTCCCCCGGAAGCGAAGCTCGGTCAGGCCGACGCCCTCTACGGCGCGCTCTAGCGGCGTTTGAAGATCGTCGTCTTGGCGGTCGGCAAGCTGCGCGACCGGCACGTCGCCGCGCTCTGCGACGACTACCTCGCCCGCGCCCGGCGGCACCTTCCGGTCGAGATCATCGACGTCGACGACGACGCGGCGCTCGCCCGGCGCTGGCCGAAGGAGGGAGAGACAATCGCGCTCGAGCCGGGCGGCGTCAGCTGGACGACCGAGGAGCTGGCCCGCCAGGTCGAGCGGCGAATGACCCACGGCACGCGCAGCCTGACCTTCGTGGTCGGCGGCGCCGACGGCCTCCCCGCGGCGCTCGTCGCCAAGGCCCACCTGCGGCTGTCACTCTCGGCGCTGACGTTGCCGCACCGGCTCGCGCGGCTGCTGCTCTGCGAGCAGATCTACCGCGCGCTGACCATCATCCGGGGCGAGCCGTACCACCACTGAGAAGGGTCGAGCCAAAGGTGGCCCGGCAATCGTCACGGGTCGGCGCCAAATGTTAATGTTCCGGCATGAGCACTCCTCCTCGCGTGATTCTCGTCGTCCTCGATGGCTACGGCGAACGCGCCGACAAGAACGGCAACGCCATCCGGATGGCCCGCACGCCGAACTTCGACCACATCTATGAGACCTCCCCCTGGACGCTGATCGGCGCCTCGGAGAACGACGTGGGGCTGCCGATCGGGCAGATGGGAAACAGCGAGGTCGGACACCTCAACCTCGGCGCGGGGCGCATCGTCTATCAGGACATCGTGCGCATCGACAAGGCGATCGAGACGGGCACGTTCTATTCCAACCCCGCGCTGACGAACCTGATCGACGGCGTGAAGGCGAGCGGTGGAACGCTTCATCTGTTCGGCCTGGCCAGCCCCGGGAACGTGCACGCCTCGCTGGAGCACGCCTACGCCATGTGCGAGCTGGCCAAGCGGCGCGGGTTCACCAAGGTCGTCTGGCACGCCTTCCTCGACGGGCGCGACACGCCGCCCAAGTCGGCCGCGGGCTACCTGCGCCAGATCGAGACGAAGCTGGCCGCGATCGGCGTGGGCGAGCTGGCCTCCGCGGTCGGACGCTACTACGCGATGGATCGCGACAAGCGCTGGGACCGGCTGGAGATCGCCTGGAAGATGCTCACCCGCGGGGAAGGGACGCTGGTCGACGATCTCGCCGCCGCCGTCGAGAAGGGTTACACCGCCGGAGCCGACCACAAAGAGGTGACCGACGAGTTCGTCCTGCCGCTCCTGCGCAAGGGGCCGGACGGCAAGCCGCGCGCGATCCTCAAGGACGGCGACGCCTGCTTCTTCTACAACTTCCGCGCCGACCGGGCGCGGCAGCTGACGCTGGCGCTGCACGCCAGCGACGCCGACTTCCCCTACTTCGAGCGCGGCAAGCGGCCGAAGCTGGCGGGGTTCGCCACGATGACCCAGTACGACTCCAAGGTCGACGTGCCGCCTGCCTTCCCGCCGCAGAGCTTGAGCATGATCCTGGGCGAGGTGCTGTCGAAGCACGGGGTCTCGCAGCTGCGGACCGCCGAGACGGAGAAGTACGCGCACGTGACCTACTTCTTCAACGGCGGCAACGAGCAGGCGTTCCCGGGCGAGGAGCGGAAGCTCATTCCCTCGAACCGCGACGTGGCGACCTACGATCTCGCGCCCGAGATGTCGGCGGCGCCGGTCACCGACGGCGTCGTCGAGGCGTTGAAGCCGGGCGGGCCGACGTTCATCCTGGTCAACTACGCCAACCCCGACATGGTCGGCCACACCGGCAAGCTCGAGCCGGCCATCCACGCCGTCGAGACGGTCGACACCGCGATGGGGCGCATCGTCGAGGCGGCCGCCAAGGTCGACGCGACGGTCTTCATCACCGCCGACCACGGCAACTGCGAGACGATGGTCGACCCGAAGACCGGGCAGCCGCACACCGCGCACACGATGAACCCGATCCCGTTCATCGCCATCGGCAAGCGCCAGGCCGGGCGCAAGCTGCGCAAGGGGGGACGGCTGGCCGACGTCGCGCCGACGATTCTGGAAGAGATGGGGATCGCCGCGCCGCCGGAGATGGACGGCGTGAGCCTCTATGACCACGGAGACCGCGCCGGAAGATGAGCATCGGCAAACGTCTGATCGACCTGGCGCGCTCCGAGCTGAACTCGTTGCTCGACAAGGCGGCGCGCGTGGACGGCGACGATGCCGATGACCGGGAGCGCCGGCGCTACGGCTCCGATTTCCCCTCGATGTCGGACAAGGAGCTCGACGAGGAGATTGAGCGGCGGCGGCAGGCGCGGGAGGAGGTGGAGCAGGCCACCAATCGAAACTACCGCCCGGAGCCACCACGCACGTCTTCGGCGCCGCGGCGCACGGCCGCCGGCGACGAGGCGATCCGGAGGGCCTACGCCGCGCTGGAGGTGCCGGCCGGGTCGGAGCTGGAGATCGTCAAGCGTTCGTACCGGCGGCTCATGCGCAAGTACCACCCCGACCTCAACGCGGGCTCGTCGGAGAAACAGCGCGCGGCGACCAATCTTTCGCAGCGGTTGACCGAAGCGTACAAGACGCTCGAACGGCACCTGCGCCGGTAAGAGCGGGGACGGCGCAACCGGCCGCCCGGATGCGCCGAAGACGGGCGCATGAATCGATGTGCCCTGGTGCCGACGTTCGTCGGCGGAATCGCACTCTGCTTGGTGACTGGCGTGGCGACAGGCTGCGCGCCGGGACCGGTCACCGCACGCTCCGCCGACGACCGAACGACGGGGGCGGGCAACACGGGTGGGAGCGGCGTTCGGGTGTTCGGGCGCGACGCCGCGACGCCCGATGGTGCGGTCGCGCCGCGCGGCGCCGCCGGGGCTGGTGGCGCTGGTGGCTCGACCGCGAGGATGACGCGCGACGCTTCCCCGTCGGTCGACGGAGCGCCGGCGGAGACCCCCGGATCGCCGGCGCGCGACGGTGCGGCCGCCGACGCGAGGTCGGATGCGCCTCGGCAGCGTCGCCGGACGCTTCGCCGGACGCTTCGCCGGACGCTTCGCGGGCTGCGTCGCTGGCGCGAACGCCGCGCCCGGGAGAGGTCGCGATCGACGAGCTCCTGGTGAACCCGACCGGCGACGACCTCGGGCGCGAATGGATCGAGCTCGCGAGCCGCGCCTCCGAGCCGCTCGATCTGTCGCAGCTGCACCTGGCGACGGCGTCGACCGACGTGGCGGTGGCTGCCGGGACGATCGCCCCCGGCGCGCTCTTGCTGCTCGGGCAGTCGAGCGATCCGACCAAGAACGGCGGCGCGCCGGTGGGGGTCGCCTACAGCACCAAGCTGCTCTTGCTCAACGCGAACGGGCAGCTCTCCATCTGTCTCGGCGCCTGCGCGTCGGGCATCGTGCTCGACACCGTCTCGTGGGGCGCGCTCGGCGACGACCAGACCGGGCATGCCTTGATCGTCGATCCCGCAACCAGGGGCCTTTGCACCGCCTCGGCGCCGTTCGGGACGGCGGGCAGCTTCGGGACGCCGGGCGCGCCGAATCCCCCCTGCGTCGAAAACGTCGACGGGGGATCGCGCGCGGACGTTTCTGTAGCAGACTGAGGCGGCGCCGCTGGGCGCAGCCTCATGACCGCCGCCGCCGAAACAGCCTCCTCGTTGCCGCCGCTGGCGGCGCTCCTCCCTGGCGCCGACGCCAGCGCCGACGAGCTCCTGTCGCGGTTCGTCTCCTACGTGACGGCCTCGGGACTTTCGCTCTATCCCGCGCAGGAGGAGGCGCTGCTCGAGCTCATGGCCGGCAAGCACGTCATCCTCAACACGCCGACCGGCTCGGGCAAGTCGCTGGTCGCGGCGGCGCTGCACTTCAAGGCGCTGGCCGAAGGCAAGACGTCGTTCTACACCTGCCCGATCAAGGCGCTGGTCAACGAGAAGTTCTTCGAGCTCTGTCGGCTGTTCGGCCCGGAGCAGGTCGGGATGATGACCGGCGACGCCACCATCAACCGCGACGCGCCGATCATCTGCTGCACCGCCGAGATCCTGGCCAACATGGCGCTGCGCGACGGCGCCGGGCGCGTCGACTACGTCGTGATGGACGAGTTTCACTACTACGCCGATCGCGAGCGCGGCGTGGCCTGGCAGATCCCGCTGCTCTGCCTGCCGCAGACGACGTTCCTCTTGATGTCGGCGACGCTGGGCGACCTGCACGTCATCACCGAGGGGCTGACGGCGCTGACCAAGCGCGAGGTGGCGGTGGTGCGCGGGCGCGAGCGCCCGGTGCCGCTCGAGTTCGACTACCGCGAGACGCCGCTGCACGAGACGATCGCCGATCTGGTCACGGTCAACCGCGCGCCGATCTACCTGGTCAACTTCACCCAGCGGGCCGCCGCCGAGGAGGCGCAGAACCTGATGAGCGTCGACGTCTCGTCGAAGGACGAGAAGGAGGCGATCCGCGCGACGCGCTCGCCGACGCCAGCTTCGACACGCCCTACGGCAAGGAGTTCCAGCGCTTCCTGCGCCACGGGATCGGCATCCACCACGCGGGCCTCTTGCCGCAGTACCGCCTGCTGGTCGAGAAGCTCGCGCAGCAGGGGCTCCTCAAGGTCGTCAGCGGCACCGACACGCTGGGCGTCGGCGTGAACATCCCGATCCGCACCGTGCTCTTCACCCAGCTCTGCAAGTTCGACGGCGAGAAGACCGGCATCCTCAGCGTGCGCGACTTCCAGCAGATCGCCGGGCGCGCCGGGCGCAAGGGCTTCGACGAGCGCGGCTGCGTCGTCGCGCAGGCGCCGCGAGCACGTCATCGAGAACCTGCGCCTGGCGGCCAAGCAGGCGGCCGGCAAGAAGGTGGTGATGCAAAAGCCGCCGACCGAAGGGCTACGTCCACTGGGATCGCGGGACGTTCGACCGGCTGGTGAACGGGACGCCCGAGCCGCTCGCCTCGCGCTTCGAGGTCACGCACGGCATGCTGCTCAACTGCCTGCAGTCGCGCGCCGAGCGGGCGGCGGTTACCGGCGGCTGGTGTCGATCATCGCCCGCTCGCACGGCGGCCCGCGCGACAAGCGCGCCGAGCGCCGGCGCGCGCGCGGCCTACTTCCGGACGCTGCGGCACGCGCGCCTCATCGACGTCGTCCCCGGCGAGGCGATCCGCGGCCGGACGGTGGAGGTCAGCCCCGAGCTGCAGCGCGACTTCTCGCTGAACCAGTCGCTGTCGCTCTATCTGCTCGAGGCGCTGGGCGTGCTCGACCGCGCCTCGCCCGTCTACGCGCTCGACGTGCTGACGCTGGTCGAGGCGATCTGTCGAGAACCCCGACGCGGTCCTGCGCAAGCAGCTCGATCAGCTCAAGACCGAGAAGATGGCCGAGATGAAGGCCGCCGGCGTCGAGTACGAGGAGCGCATCGCCGAGCTCGACAAGCTCGAGTGGCCCAAGCCGAACCGCGACTTCATCTACGCCACCTTCAACGACTTCGCCGAGCGCCACCCCTGGGTCGGCCAGGACAACATTCATCCGAAGTCGATCGCGCGCGAGATGTACGAGGGGTTCACGGCGTTCAACGACTACGTGCGCTCGCTCGGCCTCGAGCGGAGCGAAGGGGTGCTGCTTCGCTACCTGTCGCAGGTGTACAAGACGCTCGAGCAGACGGTCCCCGCCGCCGCCCGCACCGACGAGGTGCTCGACGTGATCGCCCATCTGCGGTCGCTGCTGCGCGACGTCGACTCGAGCCTGCTCGAGGAGTGGGAGGCGCTGGCCGATCCGACGCGCCGCCCGGTGAAGGCCGCCGCGCGGGCCGCCGCAGCGCCGGTCGATCCGGCGGCCGAGCGCCGCGCCACGGTCGCCGGGATCCGCGCCGAGCTGCACAAGCTGGTGGGGGCGCTGGCCCGGAAGGACTTCGCCGCCGCGGTTCGTCTTTGCGCCGCGCCCGTCGTCGCAGAGGGCGAGCCCTGGACCGCCGAGCGACTGACCGAAGCGATGGCGCCGTTCTGGGCCGAGCACGCGGCGCTGCTCACCACGCCCGACGCCCGCCGCCCCGATCGCACGCGCATCGACGAGCTCGCTCCCGGGAGGTTCCGGGCGCAGCAGGTGCTGGTCGACGGGGAGGGGGACGAGGACTGGTCGCTCGACTGCGTCGTCGATCTGACGCGGCCCCGATCCGACGGCGGGCCGCTGATCGAGCTGCAGCGAATCGGGATTCTGACGGCTGTCGACGCTAGGGCGCGAGCGCGATGCGGGTCCCGGCGTGCAGCCCGGCCGGCGGGTCGACGATCACTTGATCGCCCACCCGCAGGCCGTCGCTGACGAGCGCGTCGTCGCCGGCGTCGACGACCGCCACCTGGCGCAACTCCGCGGTGCCGTCGCGCCCCGCGATCCAGACCGACCTGCGATCGCCGTCCGCGACCACCGCGGCGGCGGGCACGGGAAAGACGGCGTCGAAGCGCCGGCGCGCCAACCGCAGCGGCTGTCCAGAGACCAGCCCCAGATCGCCCGGCAGCGGGATCTCGACCTTGCGGCTGGGCGGGGTGGAGTCGCCCGGCGGCTTGCAATCCAGAAAGCGGGGCCCGACCTGCGCCTCGGGCGCGCCCGTGTCGGCGGCCGTCGCGCTGACCTCGCCCCGCGGCAGATCGTTCGAGGCGCGCGGGCCGAGACCGACCACCTCGACGCGGCAGAAGTCCAGCTTGGCCAGCGTGGCGCGCTCCTCGCCGTCCAGCTCGAACGCGCCATGGAGCAGGCGCCCTTTCACCCGCGCGACTGGCGCGCCCGCCGCGATGGGCGTCCCGATCTTGGCCAGCGTCTCGACCACCTCGCCCGGCTCCATCGCCGCGACCGTGAACTTGGTGAGGGCGGCGCGCGCCATCTCGACCAGCTTCTCCTTCTCGGCCAGGTGCAGCTCGGCCTGTCGCTGCTCGGCGCCGTTCCCTGCCGCGCGCATGCTGTCGCGCAGCTGCTTGTAAAACCCGACGCGCGAGCGATCGTGGGCGAGCAGCGTCTCCAGCCCCGAGGCGCCCTGGAGCTTCGCGACCACGTCGCCGGCGGCGATCTCAGTTCCGGCCGGCAGCAGCTCCGCGAGCCGGCCGGGATTGGCGAAGGCCAGCGTCGTCGTCTCGTAGTCGGTGACCTGGCCGCGTCCCGAGAACCAGCGGTAGACCGCCGTGGGAGCTGGGCTCATGACCCGGACACGCAGCGCCTGAGGCGCGGCCGCCGCATGCTGGTGGCTCCAGACCCAGTAACCGATCCCGGCCGCGGCGGCGACGAGCACGAGGACGACGATCAGGATCGGCCGGCCCGAGCGCCCCGCGGGCGCTTTTCCGCGTCTGCCCCCGTCGGCGAACCCCGACATCACGACCGCTTCGGGCTCCGGCGGCTGCCGGCGCTCGGAGAGGCCCGGCGGGGGAGGCGCCACCTGGATCGGGAGCGCCGGCCCGGGAGCGACGCCGTGCGGGGCGGACGGCGGGCTGACGGCGGCAGGAGAGTCCGAAGACTGCAGGGCTCCGTCGAGATCCGACGCCCAGCTCGTCTTGGCGGCGGCCTCCGGTTTGGGGGCAACCGGCGCGACGGCCGCGGGCGGCGCGGAGACCGGCTGGGCGACGAGCGCGTCGCTGGGCAGCTCCGCGAGCGTCTGCGCGGTGACCTCCGTGTGAATGGCGGTGGGCGCTCCCTCCGGCGCGGCCGGCGTTCCGTCCGCCAGCTTGAGGATGTCGAGCGGGACGACGGGCGTCGGCTCGGGCGCACTGTCCAGCATCGCCGGGTCGGGAACGAACTGCGCCGTCTTGGCCCCCTGCGCTGACTCCCACTCCGCCTCCGCTGCGTCGGAGGCATCGTCCTCCACCGGAGCCGGTCCTGCTGGAGCGGGCGCCGGTGGCGCGGTGGAGGCCCCCTCGGTCCCCGCCCGCAGGACCGTGGCGGGCAGCGGGGCTCGTGGTCCAGCAGGGTCGAATGGGGACGCCGCTCGCGTCCCCACCTCGAGAAACCCCAACTCGGCGAGACGTGTGGCGAACTCGTTGATCCCGTCGGCGGTCAGGTCTGCTCCGTAAGTCTTCGACGCCCAGTCGGTCACCTGGGTGACCGGCTGCCCGTTCAGCTGCAGCGCGAGCTGGTACTCGAAGTCATAGAGCCGGAAGTTCGCGCCGGTCTTCGGATCGCTCACGTCCACGCAAGCGACGCCATCTGCCTCGGTCGGGGATACGGTCAGGTCCTGGCGAAAGCGGGGGCTGGCTTCGCTCATGCGGGCACGAGCTTACAGGTCCCGTTCGACCCCGAGCAACATATAGTGCCTGCCGCGCGAGCCGGCGACGTTCGGCCAGCGCCCTTCGATGGCCACCTTTCGGAAAAGTCAAAACGCGTTCGTGTACCGTGCCGGAGTCCGGCTGGCCGGGACGGTGGTGGCTTGCGACGCCGCCGCCGGTGGCGATCTGGTTTTTTTGTCGCACGCGGCGGTCCTGGGGGCGCGCGGGCGACGCGCGCTGCCGCATGTCGGCGGCAGCCGGCGTCAGATTCTTGCCACGGAGGCCACGCTCGCGCTGCTGGGACCCTTTGGTGAACGGCTGCGGGCCCAGACGCTGGTGGTGCCGTTCGGGCGGCCGTTCGCGCTCGGTGATCTGCGGCTGGAGATCTTTCCGTCCGGCTTCATGCCGGGCGCGGCGTCGCTGCTGTGCGAGCGCGAGGGGCGGCGCCTCGTCTACTCCGGCCCCGTCGGCCAAGTCGGGGAGGTCGGGCAGGTCGGACAGATCGGGCAGGCGGGGCACCCCGGCGACGGCCGGGCCGAGCTGCGGGCCGCCGATGCGCTCTGCCTCGACGCGCGCTTCGCGGCGCGCGAGATCGTGTTCCCGGAGCGCGCCGCCGCCGAAGAGTCGCTCCGCGCCATCGCCTGCGAAAGGTCGGCAGCGGGGGCGCCACTGTTTTTGCTCGAGCCCCCTGCGCTGGCGCCGATCGTCGCGCGCATCCTCGGCGCGGCCGGCGTTCCGCTGCGGGCCCACCGCACGATCCTGGATGCGGTGGCGGCCTTCCGGCAGGTCGATCCGCGGTCGTCGTACCCGCAGTTGCAGCGGTTTGCGGGTCGGCTGGCCGAGAACGAAGCGCTGCTCTGGCCGGCCGACGCGCGTCCGCCGAGCCAGGGGGGCCAGGTGCGGGCGCGCCCGAGTGTGCTCGTCTCGCCGCGGGCGGGCAGCGCGGCCGCGCGCACGGGGTGGAACGGCGCGCACCGGCTGACGTTCCCCTTCGGAGCCGACCTCGCCCAGCTGGTCCGCTATGTCGAGGCCACCGGCGCCTCCGAGGTCGCGCTCGTCGGCGCGCCGGATGACGGGCTGGCGGAGCTCTTGCGGGGGCGGGGGCTTTCCGCTTATCGGATTGGCCCGCCTCGGCAGATCGATCTGTTTCAGGCGGCGTAAAAACACGGTCGCGCATTGTTTCTTGGGGGTTGATGGAGTTAAATTTCCGAGGTGTTCAATCTCGGCGCGGGCGAGATCACCGTCATCCTGGTGCTCGCCCTCATCTTTCTCGGTCCCAAGAAGCTCCCGGATCTCGCGACCGGGCTGGGGAAGCTCATTCGCGAGATCCGCAAGGCGACCTCGGACGTCAAGAACGAGATCACGCTCGACGATTCATTCCGCAAGCCGTTCGAGGAGTTGCGCGATGCGGTCACGTTGCACCCGGACGAGCTGAAGCGGCGCGATCAGATCAAGAAGCAGGTCGAGGAGGCCAAGAAGCGCGCCGAGGAGGCTGAGGCGCTGATGGCGGCGGCTGCGCCGGCAGCGGCAGCTCTCCCCGAGCTGCCCGAGGGGCCTCCAGCCACGGCCGAGGGTGCCCAGATCCCCGCCATCGTCCCGCCGGTCTCGCCCCCGCTCGGGACCGTGGCTCGCGTCCGCCCGGCGCCCGCCGTCGTGGACGTTCAAGAGGTCAAGCAAGAGGCCAAGCAAGAAGCCAAGAGCGACACCAAAGACGCCGCGCCGCTGGCGGTCGCCTCCTCAGACGAGTCGGCGCCGTTCACCCCCGCGTCGCGCCCGACGGTGAACGCCGAGATCTTGACCTCGGCGCCGCCGCCGGTCAGTGGCGCGCCGCGCGTGACGCCGCCCATCTCCAGCCTCGACGGTGGTCGGGCCAACACGACGCAGACGCTGTCGGAGGCCGATCTGCTGGCCAGCGTGCCGCAGTCGAAGCGGAAGCCGACACCGCCACCGCTGCCCGGGCTCGATCGGCAGCCGCCGCCTGCCAATCGAATGGGCCTGCCGCGGGTGACGCCACCCGTCTCCAGCCTGTCGGGCGATCGCGCGAATGCCACCCAGAGTCTTTCGGAGAGCGATCTGCTGCCGCCAGGCGCGGGCAAGCCACCGCCGCTGCCGGGACCGAAGAAGACGTAAGCTGACCACGTAAGCTGAAGACGTAAGGGGAAGCTGAAGACGTGAGCTGAAGAGCCAAGCAGACGCAGTCGCGAAACGGGACGACAATTCGTCCCCGAAGCCCGAGGCCCCACCCTGACCATCCCCGACGAAAAAGATCGCTCCGCTGTCGAGGGCGTCCGCATGAGCTTCGTCGAGCACCTCGCCGAGCTGCGGCTCCGCCTGCGCAACTCCGCCATCGTCTTTCTGATCGCGATCGGGTTCTCGTTCTACTTCGTCAAAAACTACTTCGATCTGCTGACGCGGCCGGCGCGCGCCGCCTGGGTGATCGCGCTCTCCGGCCAAGAGCCGGTCTTCCGCTTCGCCAGCCCGACGGAGCCGTTCTGGGTCTACACCAAGCTGGCGATGTACGGCGCGCTGCTCGTCGCCAGCCCCTTCATCTTCTGGGAGATCTGGCGGTTCGTGGCGCCGGGGCTCTACAAGCGGGAAAAACGGATGGCGCTGGTGGTGACCCTGGCCACCGCCGCCTGCTTCATCGGCGGCGCGCTCTTCGGTTACGGCGTCCTCTGCAAGCCGGCGCTGACCTACATGCTGTCGTTCGCCGAGATCTTCCCGGCTGGCTCGCTCCACTTCAAGATCGAGCCGGCCGTCATGATGGACGAGGTGGTCGGCTTCATGCTGGCCATGATGATCGGGACCGGCGTGGCGTTCGAGCTGCCGGTGATCCTGGCGGTGATGGGCTGGCTGGGCCTCATCACCTCGAAGGCGCTCTGGAAGTTCAACAGGTACGCCCTCATTCTGGCGTTCATCGTCGGCGGCGTCCTGACCCCGGGACCGGACGTCCTGTCGCAGGTGCTGATGTCGGCGCCGCTGTTCGGCCTCTACAACGTCTCGATCCTGGTCGTCTGGCTGATCGAGCGCGCCGCCCGCAAGCGGCTGACGGCGCTCGCTCAGGCAACAGGCGCCGATCTCGTCCCCAGCGACGACTAGGCCACCTTCAGCGGTGCGTCGTCGGGCCAATGTCCATGGTTCGCTGCGCTCACCCTTGCCTTACGCCAAAAAATTTGACGGCCTCCGATCCCTGGTGAAGATGGGACAGGTGATCAATGCTGGGCGAATTCTCTGACGGTCGTGCACGCTCTTTGCCGAAGGGCTTCGTGCTCGTTTCGGTCGGTCCCCGCCGGGGGGCGGTAGCGGGTCTGCAGCGAAGGCTGCGGGCGCGCGACACCATCCCCGCCTCGGGACAGATCGTGTTCCGCGCCGGAAGCCAGACGCTGCGCTGAGGAAACCCTGTTGTTCCGACTCTTCAAACTGGGCGTGGCCCTGATCGGGTTTGCCGCGTTCGCCTGGTTCGGTGTGACCGTCAAGCTGGGATCCCAGACCCTGTTCCAACATCTGCGGGCCATCAGCCAGACCAAGGAGTCGCAGGATCTGGTCGAGGGGACGCGCGAGGCCGCCGGGCCGCTGGCCGACGACGTCCGTCGCAGGTTCAAGGAAGGGACAGCCGGGACAGCCGAGGGGACTGCCAGAGTTGCCACCAAGCACGCCCCTGATGCGGGCGCTGGTCCTCCTGAGGAGCGCGTCTCTGCGGCCGATCGTCAGGCGCTGCATCACCTCATCAGACGCGTCGATCGCTGATCGCCGCGCCGGGAACCATCGCGTAAGCTTTTCGGCGATGCGCCGGATCGCCGCGATCGCCGTCGGTCTCCTCTCGTTGGATCTCACCGCGCAATCGGGCCTGGCGCGCGAGCCGCCGACGGTCTGGACCGGCGCCCCCCGGCACGCCAAGGGGACGGCGGGCCTCGCGGATCTGGCCGAGCGGGCGCGCGCGGCGGTGGTCCACGTGCGCGGAGAGATGCCCGACGGGAGCGCCGCCGGCGAATCGGACGGCGACGGCGGACGGACCTCGATCGGCACCGGGTTCATCATCAACAAGGACGGCTACCTGCTCACCAACGAGCACGTGGTGCGCGGCGTGGTCGACCTGCGGGTGCGACTTCTCGACGGGCGCGAGCTGGCGGCTTGCGTGGTCGGGGCCGACATGGCGACCGACCTCGCGCTCCTCAAGGTGACGACCAAGCGGCCGCTCCCGGTGCTGGCGCTGGGCGACTCTGCCTCGGTGCGCGTGGGGGAGCCGGTGATCGCCATCGGCAACCCCTACGGGTTCAACCACAGCGTCACCGCCGGGATCGTCTCGGCGAAGGAGCGGGTCGTCGATCGCGCCAGCCTGCACGAGCCGGGCAGCGAGGATCTCTATTCGTTCTTCATCCAGACCGATGCCTCCATCAACCTCGGCAACTCGGGGGGGCCGCTCATCGACGCCTCGGGCGCGGTCATCGGCGTCAACGCCGCCTTCTGGGCCGGCCACCCGCTGCAGCCGGCGCAGGGGATCGGCTTCGCGATTCCGATCAACATGGCCAAGGCGCTGTTGCCGCGCCTGATGCAGACGGGGACCGCCCGCCGTGCGTATCTGGGCGTCGACGCGCAACCGATTGATCCGGCGCTCGAGGCGGCGCTGAAGCTGCCGTCGGGGCGCGGGGCGCTCATCGCCAGCATCGAGAAGGGATCGCCTGCGGAGGCCGCGGGACTGGAACCGGGCGACGTGGTCGTCAACTGGAACGGCGCTGACGTCGCCACCAGCGAGGACTTCAAGAATCGACGCCCAGCTCAGCACGCCTGGCGCCCGGATCAAGCTCGCGCTCCTGCGCGACGGCAAGCGGAGCGAGCGGGAGATCATCCCGCGCGCGGCGGCGGCCAAGGAGGTCGCGCCGCCGCACCCGTCGAGCTGCGCGCGGACGCCCGAGCCGCTCATGGCCAACGTCGACGACTTCGACGTGCAGGAGACGCCGGCGCGCGGCGGGCGACCCAGCGCCGGTGGCGTGACGGTCACGCGGGTGACCGACCACAGCGCCGCGGCGCAGGCGGGCCTGCGGACCGGAGATATCGTGCTGCGCATCGGGAAGAGCGGCGTGCGCGTCCCCCCCGATGTGGCGCAGGCGATGGGCAGCTTCAAGCTCGGCGATCCGGTGCCGATGCTCGTGCGGCGCTCGGGCTTCGATTTCTGGATGGCCTTCACCCGGAGGTAGGGTCGGCGTCGTAGAGTCGTGACCATGGACGAGAAACGCTACCGGCATCTCCTCGACGAAACCTTCGCGCGCGTCGACCGCGCGTTCGAGACGATCGATCCCGACCTGGCGGAGGTCTCGCTGTCGCAGGGGACGCTGACCATCACCTTCCTCGAGAAGCAGCGGCTGATGCTGACGCCGCAACCGTCGCCGCGGCAGCTCTGGGCCGCCTTTCGCGACCGCGCCTGGCACTTCGACTGGGACGACACCCGCCAGGCCTGGCTCGACGACCGCGGTCAGGGCGTCGACCTGCTGGCGCTGGTCGAGACGACCACCCGCGAGATGACGAACGCGACCGTCCAGATCGCCCGCTCGTAGTCGACCGGCCCCTCGGGTTAGGACGCCAACTCGATCATCTTGAGCATGGCGCGCGCGGCGCCGGCGCGGACCTCTTCGGGGACGGTGATCCGCTGGGCGGGCGGCTCGTCGCGCAGCGTCCGGTAGACGCTCTCGAGGTCGGTCGCCTTCATGTAGCGGCAGAGGCGGCAGGGCTTGTAGAACTGCTTTTCGGGGTGGTCGAGCTCGAGCCGCACGACCAGGCCGCACTCGGTGAGGATCGCGTACCGGGTCTGCTCCGGGTGGCTGTCGACGTACTTCGCCATCTGCGACGTCGAGAGCACCGCGTCCGCCGCGCGTTGCAGCTCGGGGCGGACCTCGCCGTGGACGATCACGGTCGCGCCGGGATCGTCCTTCCGGATGCGCGTGATGTCCTCGACGCTCATCTGGTGGTGGACGTGGCAGGCGCCTTCCCAGGCGAACACGTTGCCGACGTTCCCTTCCTTCGCACCCGCCCGGATGATCGGCTCGATCATCTCGGCGTACTCGCGCGGGTGGAACTTGTGCGGGTCGGGCGGCGGCAAGTAGGTCCGCTTCGTCTTCAGCGCCACTTGATAGGCGAGGTTCTGATCGGGGACGAACAGCAGGTCGGGCACCCCCAGCCGGTCGGCGATGCGCGCCGCGTTCGAGCTGGTGCAGCAGCTGTCCGACAGCGCTTTGACGTCGGCGTAGGTGTTGACGTAGGTCATCGTGGCGAAGCGCCGGCCGGCCGCGCGCAGGAAGTCCTGCCGCTCGGCGACGTCGTCGGCGTCGACCTCCGCCAGCGAGCAGAGCGCGTCGAGGCTTGGGAGATAGACCGGGCGGTCGGGCGCCAGCGTGTAGCACCCCTCGGCCATGAAGCGGACGCCGCAGAAGACGACCAGCGCGCCTTGTGAAGGATCGAGGTCGCGCGCCTTGACCGCCAGCTCGAAGCTGTCGCCGACGACGTCCGCGATCGCCTGCACCTCGGGCACCTGGTAGTTGTGCGCTGGAACAAAAGCGCGCTTGTCGCGCTTGAGCCGGCGAATCTCATCCCACAGCCAGGCGACCCGCGCCGCCTGGTCCTCGGGCAGATGCCCGCGCCGCACCAGCTGATCGAGCGCCACGAAGGACATCTTGTGCATGTTTCTAGCGCGTCAGGCATCGGCCGTCGACCGTCGGTCGGCCGTCGAGATGACCGACAACGCGACGTGATAGGTTGGGCGGCACAGCATGGAGCGGATGTTCGATCCAGAGGTTTGGCGGGAGGTCACAGGGGGCGAGGTCGCCAACCGGGTCCGGCGGCTGGCGCGCGTCACGCCTCTCGTGCCCGCCCCCTCGCTGGGGCGGCGGACCGGCGCCGACATCTGGCTGAAGCTGGAGAACCTGCAACGCACCGGCTCCTTCAAGCTGCGCGGCGCCGCGGCGCGGGTGGCGGCGCTGGCGCTCGAGCCGGGTGTAAAGCGCAAGGTCATCACGGCCTCGGCCGGGAACCACGGCCTCGGCCTGGCGCTGGCGGCGCGAACCTTCGGCGTCGAGGCGACCGTGCTGGTGTCGGCGCAGGCGCCCGAGTTCAAGCGCGTCGGGATCGCCGCGCTCGGCGCGAAGGTCGAGGTCGGCGGCCCGACTTATGACGAGGCCGAAGCGGAAGCGCGCCGGCGTGCGGAGGCCGATCCGGGCCTGGTCTTCGTCTCGGCGTTCGACGACGATTACGTGATCGCCGGCAACGGCGGCCTGTTGGCGCGCGAGATCCTGGCGCAGCTCCCCGACGTGCAGTCGATCGTCGTGCCGGTGGGCGGCGGCGGCCTCGCCGGCGGCATCGGCGTCGAGGTCGTCCCGCGCGGGATCAAGCTCCTCGGCGCCTCGCCCGAATCGAACTGCGCCATGCGCCGCTCGCTCGATGAGGGGCGCGCCTACACCACTTACGACGGCGGACCGACGCTGGCCGAGGGGCTCGAGGGCGCGGTCAGCGAGCGGACCTTCGCGATGGCGCGCGACTACTTCCCGGAGATCGCGCTTTGCAGCGAGCTCGCCATCCGGAGCGCCATCGTCTACGCCTACCGAACACTGGGAATCGTGTGTGAGGCGTCGGCGGCGCCGGCGATCGCGGCGCTGCTGGAAGACGCCAGCGCCATTCGCGGCCGGCGGACGGTGGTGGTGGTGACGGGCGGCAACATCGAGCCCGATCTCCTCGATCAGCTGCTCAGCGGCGCGCCGGTCTCATAGCTGTCATCTACAGCTTTTGAGCCTCGGCGGCGCCGGCGACCTTGGCGCGCGCGAGGGCGGCGCTGCGCAGGGCGTGTCCCGTCGGTCCGTCCCCCAGCTTGGCCCGCGCCGCCGCGCCGTGCCCCGCGCCGAGGATGTCCCGCAGATAGGCCTCGTACTGGAACGTGTCCGAGTGTTGCTCGGTGTGGCATCCGACGCAGGTGCTGGCCGGCGCCTCCTTGTGGACGGACGACGGCTCTTCGAGTCCTTTCTCCGCGACGTGGATCGACCCGGGGCCGTGGCAGACCTCGCACTGGACGTCGCGCAGGCGGTCGGTGTGCCCGAGGCTCGAGCCGCCGACCTGGCCGTAGCCGGTGACGTGACAGCCGGTGCACTTGTAGTCGTTTTGCTTGCCGACCTCGACCAGCGTCTGCCAGGCCTCGGCGTGCACCGTCTTCTTCCAGAACGCCAGCGCCTCCTTGTGGCAGGCGCCGCACTTCGCGTCCCCAACGAAGTAGGCGCGCCCCGGCTCCCGTGGCGCCGGCGGCGGCGCGTTCCGCAGGTTGATGGCGGCGATCTGTCCGTCGAGGTGCCGCATCTCGGCCGCGGTCTTCTCGTCGCGCGGCAGGCTCCGGCGCAGCGGGATCAGGCGGTTGGTGAAGTAGCTGCCGGTGGCCGGCGGCGTCCAGGGGCGCTCGAGGCTCTTCTTTTCGTCGTCGAGCTCCGCGCGCTCGCGTCGCTTGGCGGCGATGAAAGCTGGATCGGCGCTGGCGTTCGACGATGAAGACCAGCGCCTCAGCTCCTCGTCGAGTCGCGCCGACGCGACGTCGATCTCCACCCGCCGCATGGATGCAGCGTCCGGTCCGCCCGCGTCGGTCAGCGCGCCGGGGCCGCGGAGAACGAAGTCGATCCGTCCGACCCGCGCCAGCTCCTCGGCGCCGGCGACGAGGAACGTCGACCCGACCTGCTCGGCACGCGCCTGGCCGCTGCCGACCTGCCGTCCGAGGACGATGAGATCGGGCGCCGCCGCGCGCGCCAGCCGACGCGCCGTCGGGCGATCGAGCGGGACGAGCGCGATCACCAGCTCCGCGCCCGCGCCGCGCAGCCGGGCGACCTCGCGCTTGGCGGCGGCCACCGGATCCTCCGCCTGCGCAACGAGCCGCGTCGCGAGCGCCGGATCTGCCACGCCGAAGATTCCCACCCGCACCTCGCCGATCGTCTTGAGCTCCGAGGGGCCGGTGGCCGACGACCTGGAAAGGTTCACCGCCAGCCGGCGCGGCGTGACCTCGCCATGTCCCCCGCCGATGTCGTTGTCCGCCAGCCCGGCAGCGAACGGACCAAGCGCCTGCAGCGTCCTGCCCAGGAACTTGGCGCGCAGATCGTTGGCTGCTCTTTCCTTGGCGCTCGCGCTCTCGGGGAACGACAGCCCGCCTCCATCAACCAGCAGCGTCGGTCCCGCGCTCTCGGCCGTGCGCACGAGCGCGGCGTAACGGGCGACATCCCCCAGCGGATCGCTGGTGCAGCCGCACGGCTCGAGCGTTCCGCGGACCTCGCCCGAATAAAACAGCGTCAGGTGCCGTTCGCCGGCGCCGGGCTTGGCCTGACCGCGCACCAGGGCTGGACCGGCGGCGGCGAAAGCAACCAGCACTCCGGCGCCGAGCAACGAGGTTCGCATGGGGCGGCACTATGGCAATCAGAGACGTGCCCTGCCAATTCCCGATTGACCCGGCTTGACAGGGCCGCCTCTGGCCGGTAGGTTTCGCGACTCCTTTTTCGAGGACCCACCCAACCATGGCCGTAGTCATTCGTCTTACCCGCGCTGGCGCGAAAAAAGTTCCCTTCTATCGCGTCGTGGCCGCCGATCGGCGCAGCCCCCGCGATGGCCGATTCATCGAGCAGCTCGGGGTCTACGATCCCATTCGCGAACCGATCGAGTTCCGGGTCGATGAGGAGCGTCTCAAGCACTGGCTGTCGGTCGGTGCGGTTCCCAGTCAAACGATGTCCGAGCTGCTTCGCCGGCAGCGGCGCGCTGCGCCGCCCGCCCCGGCGGCCTAGCCCCCGAGTTTCATGAGCGAGGGCGCTCAGAAGCCGGGAGAACCAGCGCTGCGCGAGCTGGTCGACTTTCTGGCGCGTGGTCTCGTCGACCGACCTGAAGAGGTCGAGGTCGAGGAGGTCTCCGAGCCGGATGCGCTGGTGTACGAGCTCAAGGTGGCCGAGGAAGATCTCGGCAAAGTGATCGGCAAGCAGGGAAGGACCGCCAAGGCGCTGCGCACGATCCTCTCGGCTGCCTCGGCGAAGAGCCGCCGGCGCGTGATCCTCGAGATCCTGGAATAGCGCGACAGAGAGTAGCGCGACGGACCCCAAGCGCTCCGCCTACGATCCGGACACGCTGGCCGTCGGCGTCTTCGGTCGCCCCCACGGCGTGACGGGCGAGCTCTCGCTCCGTCCGTACAACCCGCAAGGCCGGAGTCTGGCGGCCCTCCGGCGGGTCATCGTGGTGCGCGCCGGGCGCCGGGAAGAGCGCGAGGTGACCGGCTGCCGCCCCGTCGAAGGGGGATACCTGATGCGGCTCGCCGGGGTCACCACCCGCGAGGCGGCGGCCGCTTTCACCCTCGGGGAGGTGCGCGTGCTGCGGACATCGCTCCCGCCGCTCGAACCTGGTGAATATTACGTCGAGGACATCCCCGGTTGCGCCGTCGAGGATGAAAACGGCCGTGCGCTCGGCGTGGCCGTGGGAACGTTCTGGAACGGCGCCCACGACGTCCTCACCGTGGCCGCCGAAGAGGGGCAAGAAGGGCAAGAGGGACAAGAAGGACAAGAAGGGAAGGAACGTCTGATCCCGCTGGTCCCCGACTTCGTGCTGACCGTCGACGCCCGCGGCCGTAAGATCCGGGTCCGCTGGGACGACGACGTATGACGCAGGACCAGACAGCCGACGAGACAGCGGCCGCGCTGACGATCGAGGTCGTCACTCTGTTCCCCGACGTCATGGCCGGGTTCCTTTCGGCCACCGTGATCGGCCGCGCGATCGAGGCCGGTGTGCTCGCGGTTCACTGCACGAACCCGCGCGACTTTGCCCCGGGGCGCCACCGCCAAGTGGACGACACCCCGTACGGCGGGGGACCCGGGATGATCCTCAGCGTCGAGCCTATCGCAACAGCGCTGGAGGCGATCGCCACCGCGCGCGGCCCCTCGCGGCGCATCCTGCTGACGCCCCGCGGGGCTCTCTTCGATCAGGCGCGGGCACGCGCGCTCGCGGCCGAGACGCATCTGACCCTGATCTGCGGGCGCTACGAAGGGATCGACGAGCGGGCGACGGCGCTCGTCGACGAGGAGCTGCGGATCGGCGACTTCGTCCTGGCGGGCGGTGAGGTGGCGGCGGCGGCCATCATCGAGGCGGTGGCGCGGCTCGTCCCCGGCGTCCTCGGCTGCGCTCTGTCCGCCAGCGACGAATCGTTCTCGGCGGGGCGCCTCGAGTACCCGCAGTGGACCCGCCCCGCCAACTGGAAAGGGCAGTCGGTCCCCGCCGTGCTGCTCTCCGGGGACCACCAGGTGATCGCCCGCTGGCGGCACCGCCAGGCCCTGAAGGTGACGGAAGCGCGCCGCCCCGACCTGATCGCGGCGCACCCCCTCACCGATGCGGAGCGCCGGCTGCTCGAGGCGCCTGCCGAGGTCTCGTCCGAGCCCCCTTCTGAGCCCCTTTCGAGGGCCCCTTCCGACAAGGACACTTGACTCGCGGCCCCCGGCCGTCTAGATCTGCGGGCTTTCCAATGAGCCAGAACCCCCTTTTGCGAGAGATCGAAACCAGCTTCCGCCGGACGGATGTGCCCGAGCTGCGCTCCGGTGACAGCGTCCGCGTCCATACCCTGATCAAGGAAGGCGACAAGGAGCGGGTGCAGATCTTCGAAGGCGTGGTGATCGGCCAGCACCGCGGTGGTTCGCGCGCCACCTTCACCGTGCGCAAGATTTCGTACGGCGTCGGCGTCGAGCGCATCTTCCCGCTGCACACCTCGCGGATCGAGAAGATCGAGGTGGTGTCGCAGGGGCAGGTCCGCCGCGCGCGCCTCAACTACCTGCGCGGCCTGCAGGGCAAGGCCGCCCGCATCATCAAGACCGAGCGGGCTGTCGGCGAAGAAGGGTCGTCGACGTCGACTGCCGCCGCTGCCGCCCCCGCCGCCGAACCCGCGCCCGCGCCGGCCGCGACCTAGTCGCGAAGGCCGCCGCGAAGCGAACGGCGCTGGGACGACCGCTCATGCCCGATCGCCTCGCCGCGCGCGCAGGCCTCGGGCGTCACGCCGAGAGCCTGGCCGCCGCCCTTCTCGAAGGTCTGGGCTTTCGGATCGTCGCGCGCAACTGGCGGCAATATGGGGCCGACGCGGGCGAGCTCGATCTCGTCGCCGACGACCACGGCACCTGCGTGTTCGTGGAGGTGCGGTCACGAACCGGGGAGGCACAAGGCCACCCTCTCGAGGCGATCACGGCTCACAAACGGGCGCGCGTCATCCGGGCAGCGCGCCTCTACCTGGCGGCCGAGACGCCCTCGGCCGAGGCGTATCGGTTCGACGTCGTGGCGGTGACGTTCTGGCAGGA
Source organism: uncultured Pseudomonadota bacterium (assembly GCA_963819375.1). GTDB lineage: Bacteria > Myxococcota_A > Polyangia > Fen-1088 > Fen-1088 > JADGRB01. The sequence goes on from CAWFVU010000009.1 coordinate 988,663, forward strand.
CGGTCGTCCTCCCGGAGATCGTCCACATCCCGAACGCCTTCGAGCTCGGGGCCTGAGCTTTCAGTTCAGGCCCCGGCGCAGTCCGTCAGTCGCAGCGTCGGCGGGCAGATCCCCGTCGACGCTCACGCGCTCAGTGAACGTTTTTGCAAGTGCCCGGCCCACCGGCCGACGCGGACATGCAAGCTTCCGGCTCCGGGATGCCGCCGGGATCTACCTTGACGAAGTCGTGACAGACGCACATCTTCTGGCAGCAGAAGTCGCCGGTCGTGGTCGGCCAGGTGCAGACGAAGCCCGTCATGCACGGCGTTCCTGGATCGGAGTCGGAGCAGTCGTCATCCGTCGAGCAGGACGCGGTGCACATCGCCCCTTCCTTGGCCTGATCTTCGGCGGACAATTTGGTTCCACCGGGGGCCGCCTGGAGGCAGATGCGGCTCGGGCACTCGAGGCTGGGCGACGTGAGGACGGCGACGCGGCCCCCTGAGATGGCACCCGCGTCCACGTTCGTGTTGCAGGGCCGACCGATGTGCTTGTCCTCGCAGCCGCCACCCAACCCAAGTGCCAACACGCCCAATGCCACCAGGAAGTAACCACGCACTGCGCTGCCTGAACGTGGGATGAGTCGGGAAGCGAAACTCATTGAGGACTCCTTGCGTCCGTGGGGGGAAGCCTCGGCGCCGCGTTGGGATACACCCGGGCCCAAGAGAAAGGCCGCGCGATGTTACCTACATGTCTTTGCCTGTCAAGCACCGATGAGCCGACCTTACACCACCTAGTCGACCGGTCGGCGAAAACCAGGTCAGGAGTTCGATTGCCTGTCTATTGCCTGTTTTGCGAAGGCCGTTCCAGCGCCCCGGGAACTGGCGGAACCATCGGAATTGGTGAAGCTAATCCGTGGATTCCCGACCATGAATCGCTTGACAGGTGGAAACGGGCTTTCGTAGGATGGCGCGGTTTTGGGTGTGCTTCTCCACGTGGGTCCACGCCCATGTGGAGTGGTGCAGGGTAATGTACGGGTGATGTAGCCGCGACTCGTGAAACACTTCCCGTTGTAGTCAGTCTGTCGTAAAACGTTCGCCCCATCCCTTCAGCTCCCGTGCTTTCGAGCACAACCAGCGAGGTCTCCGCATGAGCCCCAAGCGCGCGATCGGCATTCTGTTGACGGGTCTGTTGATCCTTTCCGGATCTGTGGCCTCGGCCAAGAAGAAGAAAGCAGCTGCACCCGACGCGGGTGAGGCGCAACCAGAGGGCGAGGCGCCGGTCGGCGATCAGCCGTCGAAGGTGCTGGAACGCGCCTTCAAGCTGTACGACGGCGAGGATTACTACTCGGCGTCGATCGAGCTCAGCAAGGTCGTCGAAGGCGAGTCGGGCGACAGCGAGCCGAACAAGCAGAAGGCCGAGTTCTGGATGGGCAAGGCCCTCTACAACATGAAGTACTACTCGGCGTCGCTGTCGTACTTCGATCGCATCGTCCAGAAGGGCCCCTCGCACGCCTACTACAACGCGACCCTGAAGTGGCTCGCGTCGCTGTCGCGCCAGCTGCCCGACTCGACCGGCATCCTCGAGAAGATCGGGAAGTACAACCGCGCCGAGCTCGATCAGCCGGCGCTCGAGAAGGTGCGCGACGAGCTCTACTTCCTGCTCGGCAAGTTCTACTACCAGAAGGGGAACTTCAAAGAGGCCGTCGAGCTGTTCCAGGCGGTCCCGCCGAACAGCGACTCGTACGTCGAGGCCAAGCTGTTCGAGGGCGCGACGCACGTTCGCCAGTACGAGGCCAAGCCGGCCGTCGAGGCCTTCAAGGAGGTCTTGCGGACCGCGGCGCAGAGCGAGGACCCGCGCATCCAGCAGTACGCCGACATCGCGAACCTGTCGCTGGCGCGAACGTTCTATTCGACCGGCCAGTTCGATCTCGCCGTGAAGTACTTCGACCGCGTCTCGCAGGACGCGTACGACTGGGCGAACAGCCTGTTCGAGTCGTCCTGGGCGAACTTCATGCTCAAGGACAAGGGCTATTCGAAGGCGCTCGGCAACATCCACACCATCCAGGCGCCGTACTTCGACGAGTACATCAAGCCCGAGTCGGTCGCCGAGGGGATGACCGTCAAGGCGACCATCTACTTCTACAGCTGCCAGTACGATCGCGCCGAGGAGGCCATCGGGGACTTCAACGCGGTCTACCCCGACGTGTTTCAGGAGCTGAAGAAGCTGATCACCGGGACGCAGGACAACGGCGACCTCTACGAGGTGGCGGTCAAGATCCGCAAGCAGACCTCGGGGCTGCCGGAGCAGGTCGAGCGCGCCGCGCGCGGCGTTCTCGGCGACTTGACCATCGGCCGCCGGTTCGACTACGTCCGCGAGCTCGACAACGAGCTCAAGCGCTACGACAAGGCCGACGCCTCGTGGAAGTCGACCAACATCGCGCAGAACGTCTTCGCCGATCTGACGCTGCAGCGCTCGCTGGCGGTGAACGAGGCGGGCGATCTGGCCCGCCGCCGACTCAAGCGTCTCACCGAGGAGCTGTCGCAGCTCATCAAGCGCGTCATCAAGATCGAGTACGAAATCTTGGCCGGCCAGAAGGGCGAGCTGGAAGAAGAGGTCAAGCAGGAGCAGCAGGTGCTCCACACCGGCACGGGGCACCGCGCCGACGAGATCCGCGCCGACGACGAGCACGTGATCTGGCCGTTCAACGGCGAGTACTGGCGCGACGAGCTCGGGTACTACCGGGTCAAGATCCGCAACAAGTGTGGCGGCGCGGCCCCCGAGGGCGCGCCCTCGACCGGTGAGTCGGCGACGCCGGCGGCGCCGGCCGGCGGTGACACGGGCGGCGGTGACACGGGCGGCGGCGCTCCGCCTGCGGGCGGCGGCGACGCCCCGTAGCTCAGCGCCAACGGCGCCTTGCTTTCAGCACAATCTGGTTCAAAGACGTTCTCAACGTTCGGTTGTAGCAGTTGCGAATAGTGGAGAAATCAATGAGTGAGTTCCGGTTCTCGAGGGGAATTTTGGCTCTGGCCGTCACGCTCGCCGTGCCCGCCGTGGCGCGGGCGGCGGGCGACGACGCCGCCAACAGCGGGAAAGCCCGCTACACGAAGCAGGAGACGGAGGTCACGGCGAAGCAGACCAACCTCACCAAGCCGGAAGCGCCGCCTCCCCCGAAGAAGGAGACCGGTCCCGTCCTCACCGTCGACCAATTCGTCGCGGTGAAGCAGGAAGGGATCATGAAGCTGGTCGACGCGCAGATCAGCAAGATGCGCCGCCTCATCCAGGTCACGGGGGACGACGATCCCCAGAAGCCGGACTTTCTCTTTCGCCTCGGCGAGCTCTACGCCGAGAAGCAGCACTACAACTTCGGCAAGGCACGCGCGCTCGATCAGAAGATCTACGAGATGCCGCCGAACCAGCGCGGCACGCTGCTGAACGAGCAGAAGCGCTACGAGGCCGAAGAGCAGAAGTGGCTGCTCGAGGCCGTCAAGTCGTACATCGGCGCGACCAAGTTCCGGAAGTACGAGCGGATGGACGAGGTGCTCTTCCGCCTCGCCTTCCTGCTGACCTCGGTGAAGAAGGAAGATCAGGCGCGTGAGTTCTTCCACCGCCTCATCAAGGACTACCCGAACAGCAAGTACATCCCCGACGCCTACCTGTCGTTCGCCGAGTACTACTTCGACAAGGGCGAGATGGACAACGCCCTCAAGTTCTACGAGAAGGTCGAGCAATTCCCCAAGTCCAGCGTCTACCCGTACGCCGTCTATAAAAAGGGCTGGTGCTACGTCAACCAGGGCGACTACAAGACCGCGCTCGAGACCTTCGTCAGCGTGGTCCGCATGTCGACCGAGGGGAAGGTCAACGTCTCCGCGGCGCAGAAGCAGGCGCTCATCAAGGAGGCCAAGAAGGACATCGTCAAGGCCTACGCGCACGTCGGCGGTCCCGAGAAGGCCTGGGAGTTCTTCCAGCGCACGGGCGGCGACTACGCGCCGAAGATGATGGAAGCGCTGGCCGAGCTCTACTGGGAACAGGGTCAGTTCCAGGACTCGAGCCGGGTCTACAAGAAGGTCATCGCGCAGAACATGGATTCGCCGCGCATCTGCGAGTGGCAGAACAAGATCGTGCGCAACACGCTCTCGGCCGGCAACAAGAAGGACCAGGTCCAGGAGATCGAGCGTCTCGGCGCCGTCTTCGACAAGGTCGGCGACATGAAGGGCGTCAAGAAGGACCAGCTGGAGGAGTGCCGCAACACCTTCCACGACACGACCAAGGAGCTGGCGCTCATCTGGCACAAGGAAGCGCAGAAGACGAAGAACAGCGACACCTACGCGCTCGACAAGTTCGTCTACAAGGTCTTCCTCGACCACTTCCCGAAGGACAAGGACGCCTACGAGATGGGCTACTACTACGGCGAGCTTCTCTGGACGCTGGAGAACTGGAAGGACGCCGCCGAGCAGTACACCAAGGTCGTGGAGATGAACCCGGGCGGCAAGTACGTGAAGGACGCCGCCTACGCCGCGGTCCTCGCCTGGAAGAACGCGCTCAACGTCGACGACCACGAGCACCAGGACCAGGTCAAGGCCGACCAGGACAAGCTCAAGGAGCGCGAAAACAAGGGCGGCAAGAAGATCGAGGCGATGGAGATCCCCGAGTACCAGAAGAAGATGATCGGGGCCTTCGACACCTACATCAAATACGTCCCCGACGCGCCCGAGCTCGTGACCATCAAGTACCGCAAGGCGCGCATCTACTACGAGTACAACCACTTCGACGAGGCGGCCAAGCTGTTCGAGGACATCGTGCGGAAGTACCCGAAGCACGAGCTGTCGATCTACTCGGCCAACTTGCTGCTCGACTCGTTGAACGCCCAGGGCAAGACCAAAGAGGTCGTGAGCTGGGTCGACAAGTTCCTCGAGATGCCCGAGCTCATGAAGGATCCGGAGTTCGGCAAGCAGATGATCTCGCTCAAGAGCGACACGTACGACATGGAAGGGCACGCCTACGAGAAGGACAAGAACTTCAAGGAGTGCGGCCGCTCGATGCTGGCCGCCGCCGAGTCCCTTCCGGATCACCCGAAGCACGCCGAGCGGCTCTGGAACGCCGGCCAGTGCTTCCAGAACGCCCACCTCGTCGGGCAGGCGCTCAAGGCGCGCGTCCAGCTGATCAAGGATCACCCCAAGGATCCGCTGGCGCAGAAGGCGCTCTTCCGCGTCGCGGCCGGTTACCACCAGCTCGCGTACTACAGCAAGGCCGCCGACAACTACGAGGACTTCGCCAGCAAGTTCCCGGGTGAGAAGAAGGCGACCGACGCGCTCGGCAACGCGACCACCTTCCGCATCGGCCTCGGCGAGAGCGACAAGGCGATCGCCGACATGGATTCGTTCGTGAAGTTCTACGGCTCGCGCAAGCCGCAGGACGCCGCGGGCGTCTTCTTCCAGATGGGCGACGTCTACGAGAAGCAGAAGAACTACGACGCGCTCTCCAAGCACCTCGAGGCCTACCTCAAGAAGTGGGGCCCGCAGGGCGGTCCCGATCGCCAGGTGCAGGCGCACTTCCGTCTCGGCGAGATGTCCTGGAAGGCCTCCTGCCCGAAGGCTTCTGAAGACGGCGCTTGCCTCGAGATCAAGCGCGTCGCGGCCACCGGCCGCCAGAAGGTCCTCTACGACCTCAACAAGAAGCTGAAGAAGGGCAAGAAGATCAAAGAGGCGAAGCGGACGCAGTGCGGGCCGCCCACCAGCTCGAAGATCCTCGTGTTCGACCGGAACAAGCCGGCAGCCGCCAAGGCCGCCGAGCACTTCCAGGCCGTCCTGAAGATCTGGAACAAGGGGGCCGCGGCCTCGAAGATCACCGGCAAGGACGTGGAGACCCGCGCTGGGCTCGCCGCCTCCGCGGTCGCCGGTTCGGCCTTCTACCTGGCCGAGACGCAGTACGAGAGCTTCCTGCGGATCAAGTTCCCCGACGGGCTCGACTTCCAGCAGCCCTCCCAGTACGACACCAAGAAGAAGGCCGAGGCCAAGACGAAGAAGGCCGGGGAGTCGGTCAAGAAGTTCACCAGCTACCTCGAGGAAAAGTCCAAGGGGCTCGGTCACGCCCGCGACCAGTACCTCGAGGTCTTCAAGATGAAGCAGGCGCAGTGGGCGATCGCCTCCAGCGCCCGCATCGGCCAGCTGTACGCCGACTTCGTCGGTCAGCTCTACACCGCTGAGATCCCCAAGGACTTGAAGGAGCAGGACGAGTGGGGGAACCGCCCGCGCGAAATCTTCTGCGACGCCCTGGTCGACAAGGCGGAGCCGGTCGAGGCCAAGGCGGTCGAAGGGTTCGAGACCTGCCTCAAGGCGGCGACCGATTACTCCTGGTACAACGAGTGGTCGCGTCTGTGCGAGCGCGAGCTCAACCAGATGAAGCCGACCGAGTATCCGCTGGCGTCGGAGATCAAGCCGGAGGCCGGCTACGTCTCCACCTCGATGTCCGAGACACCGGTGATCTCTGACTTGGGCGAAGGGGCGCCTCCGGCATCCAGCTCCTCGTCTTCTTCCTCTTCATCTTCGAGCGACAAGTGAGGACCAAGGTCATGGCGAAGTACGAAACCAAAATGGGTCCTTTCGCGGCGAACCGGAGCGGCCTCGGCCGCGCGTTGAGGTTGGTCCTCGGCACCGGCCTCGCACTCTCGGCCGTCGGCTGCGGCAGCTCGCCGGCGCCCAAGACCCGGACGGCCGCCAGCGCGGAGGGGGAAGAGACCGGCACGATGGGGGGCGAGGCGACCGAGCACGACACGATCAGCAAGGCGGGCGCCGCCGAGCTCATCCCCAAGGAGAAGAAGCGCGCCCTCACCGAGGACCAGCGCGCCGAATTCGAGAAGGCGATGCAGCGCTACGCATCGGCCAAGAAGTCGGGTGGCCTCTCGGGTTCCGAGTGCAGCAGCGTTTCCGAGGCGTTCAAGTCGGTCGCCGACAGCAACCCCGGCCTCCCCGAGGCGCGATTCAATCAGGGAGCCGTGCTGGCCGAGTGCGGCCGGCAAGAGGACGCGGAGCGCATCTGGAAGGGACAGACCTCCTACGGTCCGGCCATCGCCAACCGGGGCTTTCTGGCCTGGAAGCGGGGCGAGCCTCAGGAGGCCGAGTCGCTTTTCAACCAAGCGATCAAGGACGACCCTTTGCACACGGTCGAGGCGCGCAACAACCTGGCGCAGATCCTCCGCGACAAGGCCCGCCGCGCTTCGAGCCCTGACGAGAAGAAGGGCTACGTCGCGCAGGCGGTCAGCAACCTCCGCACCGTGCTCGCGCTCGACAGCAATAACCTGCAGGCGTTCTCGACGCTGGCGTTCATCTATTACGACATGAACATGTTGGAGATGGCGAAGCTGGTCGGGAACCAGGCGGTCGCCAAGGCCGACGAGATCGCGACCGGCAAGTTCGCCGAAGAGAAGGTGGAAGAGGCCGCCGAGGGCAAAGCCGCCAAGGGGAAGAAGGGGAAGAAGGAGAAGAAGGAGAGCGGCGACGACACCGAGGGGGGCAAGCTGGCCAAGGAGGTCAACGTCCACGAAGAGGGGACGGGCGTGACCGCCGAAATGAAGAAGGAGCTGGCGGTCGTCTACAACACGCTCGGCCTCGTCGAGCTCAAGAAGAGGAACATCAGCCCCGCCATCGGTCAGTTCAAGAAGGCCGTGGGGATGAATCCCAAGCTGGCGGAGGCGCGCCTCAACCTGGCGGTCCTCTCGCTCAACAACCGCGACTACAACACCGCGGAGGAGAACTTCAAGGCGGTGCTCGAGCTGCAGCCGAAGAACTTCGAGGCCGCCATCGGTCTCGGCGTCGCGCTGCGCGGGAACAAGAAGATCGACGAGGCGGAGACCCAGTACAACACCGCCGAGAAGCTCGATCCCTCGAGCCCCTGGAGCTACTTCAACCTCGGCCTCCTCTATCAGGACTACAAGGACGGCCAGAAGCCCGCGCTGCACAAGGCGCAGGACTACTACCGGCAGTTCCTGGGACACACCAACGACAAGACGCCCGACTCGTTCAAGCGGGACGCCGAGAAGCGCATCAAGGATATCGACGAAATTTACGTCGCCCTCGACGAGGCGGCCAAGATGCAGGCCGAGGCCGAGGCGATGCAGAAGAAGGCCGAAGAGCAGCAGAAGCAGATGGAAGAGCAGATGAAGAAGCAGGAGGCCGACGAGGCCGCTGCTGCTGCCGCCAAGAAGGAAGCCGGTGGCGCCAAGGGTGCGGCCCCCACGGCTCCGGGTGCTCCGACGGCTCCGGGCGCCGCGGCTCCCGAAGGCGACGCCGACAAGGCAGCGACCGCGGCAGCCCCGGCCGACGATCAGGCTGCCGGCGGCGGCAAGAAGAAGAAGAAAAAGAAGTAATCCGCCGGCGAGCGTCGCCGGTTAAACGTAAGGAAGATCGCAAGCGGCAGGGCCATCAAAGCTCTGCCGCTTTTGCATTTCGGGGGACGAGGCGAGCGGGACCCACCTTCGTTCTCAATGTCGTCGGATCTGGTAGATTCTTTGGAACCCGCGGAGCTCTCGGTTGTCTGAAGTCCAGCGACCGCGCTCCCGGCACTTGAAGGAGACCGAATCATGAAAAAACTCGTCATCGGTTTTGCCATTCTCGGGAGCATCGCGTTCGTGGGCGCCGCCGGTCGGGCCCTGGCCGCTGATCCGGCGCCAGCCGGCGACGAGAAGGCGGCCGGCGGTGCAGCGGCTGCTGGTGGCGACGACGCCAACACCACCTACAAGGCCAAGACCGTGTACGACTTCGAGGACGACACGGTCGAAGGCGATCTTCAGCGCCCGGACGGCGAGCTCGTCAGCGCGCAGAAGAAGGCCGAGCATTCGAGCCTGATCGAGATTCGAAAAGACTTCATTCCGGAGATGTTGAAGACGCTCGAGGACATTTAATAAAGGAACCCTGGGAGGGTCCGTAGCCCTCCCGCGATGAGGTCAGCCGAGCAAAGCTCGTCTGCCCTCGACGCGATCAAGGGCTCCAGTTAAACGGCCAGAGAGCGCCTCTTCTGATTTTCCTAAGCAACCCAAGGAGAGCAAGCCATGGCCGATGTGAATGTCCCCATCCGTTTCGAGATCTACAAAGGGGACCAGCCCGTCCGCGAAGAGATCCTCGCGCAGGACGTGATCAAGATCGGGAAGCTGGCGTCTTCCCATCTTCGCCTCGACGACGAGACCGTGTCGCGCATGCACGCCGTCATCGAGACGACCGGGCCGAACGAGATCCACGTGGTGGACCTCGGTTCGACCCGCGGGACCACCGTCAATGGGGAGCGGATCACCAAGGCCCGGCTGCAGTCGGGCGACGAGATCATGTTCGGCGATTGCCGCGTGGTCGTGACCTTCATGGAGGGCGCCGGCGTTCAAGAGACGCCGCCTCCGCAGGCCGCTTGGGGCGGTCGCCCGGCGGGCGGGTTCGCGCCGCCGCCGACGGCAGCTTACGCGCCGCCGCCGCAGCAGGCCTACGCGCCGCCGCCGCAGCAGGCCTACGCGCCGCCGCCTGATCAGGGCGCGTATCAGCAGCAGGCCTACGCGCCGCCCCCGTCGTTCAGCGGCGCCCCCGGCGCCGGCGCCGAGGTCGAGGTGCATGACGGTTCGCGCGCCATGGAGGTCCAGACGGTCTTCCGGGGCGTCGTCACCGGGACGCGCCATCTCTTCAACCCCGAGGGCAAGTCGACGCACGGTCAGGGAACGTCGATGATGTACGGAGGCATTCTGGCCTTCGTCGTCGCTCTGGCGACCTTCATCTTCGTGGCGGTCGACGTCGGCGCCGAGAAGGTCCAGTACGAGGCCTGGCAGGCCGCGGGCAAGGAATCGAAGTCCTTCTTCTGGAAGGAGCGCTCGCCGGTGCTCCCGGTCATCGTCTTCGGCGGCCTCGTCGCCGGCATCGCGCTGTCGTACATGGGGCTCAAGCGGCGCGGCAAGGCGACCGCGAACTTCGTCATCGGCTCGGACGCCGATGTCGACGCGCCCGTCTCGGCGGACTTCGTGCCGTCCTCGTCGCACCCGCTGGTCGCCGCCACCGGCGCCGACTACGTCATCAACGTCACGCCGCGCATGGGCGGCGAGGTCTACGTCGACGGCCAGAGCTACCAGCTGCAGCAGTTCATCCAGCAGCGCGGCTCGAGCTTCTCGTTGCCGCCTGGCGGCAGCGTTCGCCTCGACTGCGGCGAGACGACGTTCGTCATCACCTCGACGCCGAAGCCGCGCGCCCTCGAGGTCCCCTTCCTCGCCTGGAAGTGGAGCGAGCAGGTCTACACGGTCGGGACCTCGCTCGGCCTAATCCTCTTCTTGCTCATGATCTTCGCGGTCCCGCCCGACCCGAAGTCGCTGTCGCTCGATCTCTTCAACAGCGACAACCGCTTCGTGAAGTTCCTCATCAAGCCCCCGGAGGAGAAGGAAGAGGACATCCCCGAGTTCCTCAAGAAGAAGGACGACTCGCAGCAGGGCGGCAAGGGGAAGCGCCACAAGGGCGAAGAAGGCAAGATGGGCAAGAAGACCTCCAAGAACAAGGAGGGTCTCTATGGCCTCAAGGGTCCGAAGGACAATCCGGATCCGCACCTCGCCAAGAAGCTCGCCGAGGAGCAGGCCAAGAACGCCGGCATCTTGGGCGTCCTCAAGATGAACGAGGGCTCGCACATCGCCTCGATCTTCGGTCGTGACTCGGCCCTCGGCAACGACGCGGCCGACGTCCTCGGCGGTCTCGTCGGCAACGCCATCGGCGAGGCCTACGGCGTCGGCGGTCTCGGCCTGGTCGGCACCGGCTCGGGGGGAGGCGGCACCGGCGAAGGGACCATCGGTCTCGGAAACCTCGGCACCATCGGCAAGGGTGGCGGCGGCGGCAACGGCAGCGGCTACGGCCGCGGCGCCGGCGGCCTCGGCGGCCGTCGCGCTCACGCTCCGGACGTCATCCCCGGTCAGGCGAACGTTCGCGGTTCGCTCGACAAGGAGATCATCCGCCGCATCATCCGTCGCCACATCAACGAGGTGAAGTACTGCTACGAGCAAGAGCTGACGAAGAAGCCCGAGCTCGGCGGTCGCATCATGGTGCAGTTCACCATCGCGGCCTCCGGTCAGGTCATCGCGTCGGTCCTCCAGAACTCGACGATGGGCAACGCCCGGGTCGAGAACTGCACCGTGCAGGCGGTTCGTCGCTGGGAGTTCCCGAAGCCCTTGGGCGGCGGTATCGTCATCGTTTCGTACCCGTTCGTTCTCACGCCCGCTGGCGGAGGAGAGTAGTCATGAACCGAAACCAGTCATTGGGAGTGGTGCTCGCCATCGCCTGCATCCTGCCGGCCTGCGAGGGATTCACCTGTAGCCAGGAGCGGATCAAGGCCATCGAGCTCGCCAACCGCGGCGCCGAGGAGTTCAAGAACAACCTCTACGACTCCGCGGAGAAGGACCTCAAGCAGGCGATCCAGACCGATCCCTCGTACGAGATCGCCTACTACAACCTGGGGAAGGTCTTCCAGAAGCAGCGGAAGTGGGACAAGGCGATCGAGTCGTTCGAGATGGCCGTCCAGCGCAAGCCGGACAACGCCAACTACCAGTACGACCTCGGCGAGGCCTACCTCGAGTCGAAGAAGATCGACGAGGCGGAGAAGGCGCTCAAGGCCGCGACCGCCGCCGATCCCAAGCTCTTCAAGGCCTGGTGGCGCCTCGGCCTGGTCTACAAGATGCTCGACCGACCGAAGGAGGCCGACGACGCCCTCCGGCACGCCATCGAAGCGAACACGCGCTTCTCGAAGTCGTACGTCGCGCTCGGGTACCTCTACCTCGACTACGACTTCAACAAAGAGGCGGCTCAGGTGTTCCAGGGCTGCGTGACGGCCAAGGACGACGACGGTGAGTGCCACAACGGCTACGGCCTCGCGCTCAAGAACCTCAAGCAGTACGAGCAAGCCTCCGACGAGTTCAAGAAGGCGATCGACGACGATCCGGAGCTCTACGACGCCCTCTACAACGCCGGCATGGCCTACGCCGACTGGTTCGACGAAGCTCACGGGAACGATCAGAAGGACAAGGCCCGCGAGTACCTGCAGAAGTTCGTCGGCAGCAGCAGCAAGACGACCGATCCGAACTACGTCAAGGCAGCGAACGACAAGCTCTACGCGCTGAGCGGTCCCTAGGAGGGCGTTGCCGTAAGGCAACGGTGAGCGAAGCGAACCATCAACATTGGCCCGACGACGTGCCGCCGAAGGCGGCCTAGCCAGCGGCAAGCCTCGCAGGGTCGCCTCGGGGCCTCCCTGCGAGCAGCGCAGCCGTTCGTAGGCGTCGCGCCCACATTCAGCGTTTCGTCGAAAGCGACCGAGAACCATGTGTTTTCGGTCGCTTTCATGTTTTTAGCGGCTGCGCGTCGTGCTATAAAAATCGTCCTGTTTTCTAGTCTGTCTCGCTACTTAGCGAACAGATACGCCGGCACGATCCGAGTCTGGAGGAGCGAGTGGATCAGCAGTCGAAGCAGGGCCCTGGCCAGGGCCATGGAAAGCGAAAGAAGGACGACGAAACGGCTGCGGGTGGCAACGGCGCCTCCAACGGTCACGACGACTTTCCAGCCGACCTCGCCGCGTCGGCGAAGGCCGCCTTCGAGGCCGAGAAGCAGTCGGTCGAAAAAGGGATCGACGCCTGGAAGAAGCTGGTCGCGTCCAACCAGACCGCCTGGGCGCCGCGCCGCGAGCTGGCGCGCGTTTACAAGAAGGCCGAGCGCTGGAACGCCTTCATCGAGGTCATGAAGGAAGCGGTCGACAAGGCCAACTGGGCGACGCCGGAGGACAAGATCCCCGTCCTCCGCGAGATGATCGAGGTCTATCGCGATCGTCTGAAGCTGGACGTGATGGTGGTGAACGCCTTCACGCAGATCTTGAACATTCAGCCGACCAACTTCGAGGCCGCCGACGAGCTGGCCGCGCAGTACGAGACGATGAAGCGCTGGCCGGATCTGATCTCGCTCCTGCGCAAGAAGGCGTCTGTCGTGGAGGCGCCGGCCGAGAAGGTGGCGTTGCAGCTGCGCATCGCCAACCTCTTCATCGAGAAGTTCTCCAACCAGGCCGAGGCGATCAAGGCCTTCGAGGCGATCCTGGAGATCGATCCGGAGAACGCCGACGCGCTCGGCTTCGTCAAGCAGATGTACGAGAAGCGCCGCGACTGGGAGAAGCTGGTCGCCGTCCATCAGCGCGAGATCGAGAAGATCGCCGACGACGACGTCCGCCGCGCCCGCCGCGTGGAGGTGGCCAAGCTCGCCTCCGAGAAGATGAAGAAGGCGTCGGTCTCGATCGAGCTTTGGCAAAAGGTGCTCGCCGACGACACGGAGAACGTCGAGGCGCTGGGCGAGCTGGAGAAGCTGTACGAGCGCGAGAAGATGTGGAACGAGCTCGGCGCCGTGCTGGAGCGGCAGGTGGCGGTGGCGTCGGACGCCACCCGGCGCGCGGCGATCTACGTGAAGCTGGGCGTGCTCTACACCGAGAAGGTCCAGAACGTGGCGCAGGCGACGACGGCCTGGCAGGCGCTCTTGCAGGCGGAGCCGGACAACCGGCGCGCGCAGGACGCGCTCAAGAAGCTCTATCTCCAGCAGAAGGACTGGAACGCCCTCGAGGGGTTCTACGCCGCGCAGGGGAAGTGGGACGAGCTGGTGCGCGTCCTCGAGCGCCAGGCCGAATCCGAGGACGGGGCGGGACGCGTCGGCCTCTGGAACAAGATCGGCGAGCTCTATCGCGATCGTCTGCAGAAGGTGGATCGGGCGCAGAAGGCTTACGAGAAGGTGCTGTCGTTCGACGGCAAGAACCTGCAGGCGGCCGAGGCGCTGATTCCGCTATACGAGAAGGCCAAGGACGTCAAGCACCTCGCCGAGGTGCTGTTCGTCGAGCTCGAACACACGACGGATCCGGCGGAGCGGCCGGCACGTCTCAAGCGGCTCGCGGAGCTGCTCGATCTCGGCGCGGGTGACAAGGTCGGCGCGCTGCGCGTCGCGCTGACCGCGCTCGCCGAGGCGCCCACCGACAGCTGGGCGATCGAGACCTCACGCCGCCTCGCCGCCGAGGGGCGCGGGTGGGCGGAGCTGGTGAAGGCCTACGAGGCGGCGGTTCCGCGCGCGGCCAAAGCCAACGACGAGACGGCGCTGCTGGCGCTCCTCGGCACGCTCGCCGCGGCTTACGAATCGGAGCTCGGCAACCCCGAGCTGGCCATCGAGCGCAATCAGCAGATCATCGAGCTTCAGCCCAAGGACCCCGAGGCAGTGGGGGCGCTCGAGCGCCTCTACGTCGCCACCGGACGCTTCGCCGATCTGCTCGCCGTCTACGACAAGAAGTTGGAGCTGGCCAAGAGCAAGGACGAGGAGCTCTCGATCCGTTTCAAGCTGGCAGGCCTCTACGAGGACGAGATCAAGCAGCCCGACAGGGCGGTGCAGCTCTATCTCGCGATCCTCAAGCAGGATCCCAAGCAGACGGCGGCGCTGTCGGCGCTCGATCGCATCTACCAGCAGCTCGGACGCTGGAAGGAGCTGGCAGGGACGATCGAAGCGGAGATCGATCTTTCCACCGATATGGCCGCGGTCGCCGAGCTGAAGTTCCGGCGCGGCGCGATCCTCGAACAGCACCTCACCGACGGCGCCGGCGCCGTCCTCTCCTACCGCGAGGCGCTCACGCTGGAGCCGTCGCACCTGGGCGCGCGGACCGCGCTGCAGGCCTATCTGTCGAGCGCCGATCCCGAGCTGCAGCAGGCGGCCGTCCAGGAGCTGGAGCCGATCTACGAGTCGACCAACGATCTCGCGCGCCTCGTCGAGGTGCAGCGGATCAAGCTCTCGCACGAGAAGAAGACCGACAAGCGCGTCGAGTTGCTGCTGCGGATCGGCAAGCTGGAAGGTCAGCTGGGGAACGCCGACCAGGCCTGGGAGGCGTACACGCGCGCCTTCTCGGAGAGCCCGTCGTCGGCGCCGGCGCGCGAGTCGCTGGAGAACCTGGCCAACATCCTCGACAACTGGCAGCCGCTGGTCACGCTGTATGAAAAGGCGCTCTCGGCCAAGGGCAAAGAGAAGCTGCCGTCGGCGCTGGAGCGCGAGCTGCTCCTCGTCGTGGCGGTCGCCTACGACGAGAAGCTGGGACACAACGAGCGCGCGGTGGAGTACTTCCGCCGGGCGCAGAGCATCCAGCCCGAGGACGCCTCGGCCCTGGTGGCCCTCGAGCGGCTCTACACCCGCACCGAGCGCTGGAGCGATCTCGTCGACACGCTGCTCAAGAAGGCGCAGCTGGTCACCGACGCGGGGGAGCGCGAAGAGATCCGGATCCGCATCGCCACCGTCTGGGAGGAGATGCTGGCGAACGCCGAGCAGGCGATCGTCGCCTGGAACGTCGTTCTGCAGGACAACCCCGCGAACGTGCGGGCGCTGCGCGCGCTCGATCGCCTCTACCTCGCGCGCGGCGAGTTTCGCGAGCTGGCCGACAACCTCCAGCGCCAGCTGTCGCTGGCCGAGGACGACGGCGCCGAGACGGTGACGTTGCTCGGGCGGCTCGGCGCGCTGCGCGAGCTGAAGCTCGATCAGCTGGGCGCGGCGGTCGACACCTACGCGAAGATCCTGAAGCTCGAACCGGAGCACCGCGAGACGATCGCCGCCCTCGAGCGCATCCTGCTCGACCAGGGGCACGAGCTCGACGCGGCCCTGCTGCTCGAGCCGATCTACAAGATCCGCGGCGACTGGACCCGGCTCATCGGGGTCTACGAGGTCGAGGCCCGTCACGCGGCCGATCCCGAGCAGAAGATCGCTCTTTATCGCCAGATCGCCGACGGCTACGAGGTCGGTCTCGACGATCCGGGGCGCGCCTACGAGGCGCTGGCCCGGGCGCTGGCCGAGGATCCGCAGCACCCCGAGGTGCAGACCGCCGTCGAACGGCTGGCGCGGGCGCTCGACAAGCTGGACGATCTGGTCGCGCGCTACGGGCGGCTCGTCACCGGCGTCTCCGATCCGGAGCGCAAGAACGCGCTCTATCACAAGATCGCGCGCCTCTGCGAGGTCGACCTGGGCGACGATCAGCAGGCGGCGGCCGCGTACGGCGCCGCGCTGGAGGTCTGGCCGCGCGATCTCGACGCGGCCAACGCCCTCGAGCAGCTCTACCTGCGCGGCGGCGACTACGCGAACCTGGTGCAATTGCTCCAGCGCAAGGCGGAGATCGTCGACGGCGCCGCGGAGAAGAAGGCGCTCTACTACCGCGCGGCGCAGCTCTACGAAGAGGTCCTCGAGGACCTCGAGAGCGCGGTGAAGGTGTTCCAGCATGTGCTCTCCGTCGACGACGCCGACAGCGCGGCGCTCGACCAGCTGGAGCGGCTCTACATCCGCCTCGGACGCTGGAACGACCTGAAGAACATCTACGCCAAGAAGGCGGAGCTGGCGTCGACGCCGGCCGACAAGAAGCAGATGCTGTTCGTGCTCGGCCAGGTCTACGACCGCGAGCTCGGCGATCCGGAGCGCGCGGTCGAGACCTACAGCTCGATCATCGATCTCGATCCGGAGGACTACGACGCCGCTCAGGCGCTCGACCGCCTCTATCAGCAGCTGGAACGCTGGTACGACCTCCTGGCCGTCCTCGAGCGGCAGACCGAGATGGCCCCCTCGCCCGCGGAGGTGGTGTCGCTTCGCTTCCGCATCGGCGAGCTGTGGCGCGAGCACCTCAAGGATCTGGCGCGCGCCGTGGAGGCCTACCGCCAGGTGCTCACCATGGACCCCGGGCACGAGCCGACGGTTCGCGCGCTGGAAGCGCTCATGTCGGGCGGCGAGGCGGATTCGGCCGTGCTGGCGGCGCAGGTGCTGGAGCCGATCTACGAGAGCGCCGGCGAGTGGGACCGAGTCATCGCCGTCTACGAGGTGATGCAGTCCCAGGCGGAGGATCCCACCCGCAAGGTGGAGCTGCTCGGACGCATGGCGGAGATCGAGGAGCGGCGCCTCTCGCACCAGAACGCGGCGTTCGACATCTACGGACGCGCGCTGCGCGTCGATCCGACCAACCAGGACATGCTCTTCCAGCTCGATCGGTTGGCGGCCGAGACGGGGCACTGGGGGAAGCTCGCCACCCTGTTCGCGACCGAGCTGGACAAGGTCGACGATCCGCACAAGCAGATCGACCTCCTCCTCCGCCTCGGGCGCGTCTACGAAGAGGAGACCAACCAGCCCGAGGAGGCCATCGCCACCTACCGCAAGGCGGTCGAGGCGGACGGCGAGAGCAAGCCGGCCCTCGTCGCGCTCGATCGTCTCTACGGACGCGCTCAGCAATGGGACGAGCTGGCGGTGATCGTGCGCCGCGAGGTCGGCATCGCCTCCTCCGACGACCAGCGGGTCGCGCTCACCTTCCGCCTGGCGCAGATCTACGAGCTCGCCTTGATGGATCTGCCGAAGGCGGTCGAGGCTTACCGCGAGATTTTGGTCGCCGAGCCGACGCACCCCGAGACGCGCGCCGCGCTCGAACGGATGTTCATGGGCGGCACGATGCAGATCGAGATCGCCGAGGTGCTGGAGCCGCTCTATCGCACCGGCGAGGAGTGGGAGAAGCTGCACCAGATCCACGAGGTGCAGCTCGGTCGCGTCACTGACCTCGGGGAGCGACAGGCGCTCCTGCGCCGCCTGGCCGAGATCGCCGAGCACAAGCTGGTCGATCAGGTCGCCGCCTTTGGCTGGTGGGCCGAGGCCGTCAAGGAAGACCCGTCGTCGGCGCAGGCCCTCGACGAGCTCCTGCGTCTGGCCCGCGCCACGCACCAGTGGGACGCCTTCGTCACCACGATGTCGGAGGCGGCGTCGGCGGATCGCCCACCGGCCGTCCGGCGTGACGTGCTGCTGCGTCTGGCCGCCAGCTTCGAGACCGACCTCGGGGATCTGGAGCGCGCGGAGAAGGCGCTCCTGGCGGTGCTCAACGAGTACGAGAGGGACGCGGCGTCGCTGGCGTCGCTCGATCGCATCTACGAGAGCCAGGGGATGTACGAGAACCTGGCCGGCGTTCTGCGCCAGCGGCTGGCCACCACCGACGACACCGCCGAGCTCGTCTCCTTCAACCTGCGTCTCGGCAAGGTCTACGCCGAGGCCCTGGAGGAGCGCGATCTGGCGATCGCCAGCTACCTGGCGGTCCTCGAGCACGCGTCACAATCCCGCGAGGCGCTCGACGCGCTCGAACGCCTCTACTTCCGCGGCGAGCGCTGGAGCGACCTCTACGGCATCTACGAGAAGATCGCCGACGTCACCAGCGACGAGATGGGCCTCGCCGATTGCTACGCGCGGATGGCCAAGCTGGCCGCCGACGCGCTCGACGATCGCGCCAAGGCCGTCGAGCTCTGGGGCAAGGTGGTCGACATCCGCGGCGAGGACGCCATCGCGCTCTCCGGGCTGGCCGATCTGCACGAGATGGCCGGTGAGTGGACGCCCCTCACCGAGGTCCTCGAGAAGCAGGTGGCGGCGACCGCCGACGGCGAGGCCCGGATCCCGATCTACAAGCGCCTCGGGCGGATCTGGGGCGAGAAGCTGTCGCGCGAGCGCAACTCGCTCGAGAGCTGGCAGAAGGTCCTGGAGATCGATCCGCAGGACGTCGACGCGCTCCGCGCGATCGCCGCCAACTACCGGAGCGCCGGGGCCTGGGAGGAGCTGTCGCAGGCGCTGCGCCGTCTCATCCAGGTCGGCCAGCTGGGCGGCAGCGGGATCGAGAGCGACGAGTTGAAGGAGCTGTTCGCGCAGCTCGGTGAGCTCGAGGGCGACACCCTCATGCGCACCCAGGACGCCATCGACGCCTGGCGCGAGGTCCTCGAGCTCGACACCGCGGACTTCCGCGCGCTGGCGGCGCTCGAGCGACTCTTCATGCAGGAGGCGCGCTGGGAGGAGGCCGTCGACATCCTCGAGCGGCGCGTGGAGGCGCTGGCCAACCCGACCGAGCGGGTCGACGTCCTCATGCAGGCGGCCTCGCTCTGGGCGGACAAGATCGGCGACGGCGGCTCGGCGGCACAGGTCTACGAGCGCGTGCTGCAGATCGATCCGGGGCACCAGACCGCCTCCCTCGAGCTGGAGCAGCTCTACCGCCAGCGCAAGAGCTGGGTGAAGCTGGTCGATCTTCTGCTGGCGCGGACCGAGTTCGCGCCCGACGCGCCGGCCCGCATCCTCCTGTTGGTGCAGGTGGCGGAGACCTACGAGCAGCAGCTCGACGATCGCGACAGCGCGTTCGTCACGCTGCAAGCAGCCTTCCGCGAGGACTACTCGAACGACCGCGTGGCCGAGGAGCTGCAACGCCTCGCCACCGCCGCCGACAAGTGGAATGAGCTGATCGGCGACTACACCCAGGTGGTGCAGGGGATCGCCGATCCCAAGCAGGCGGCCGACCTGTGGGTCAAGATCGCGCGCTGGTACGACTCGGCGCTCCGCCACGTCGACTACGCCATCGCCTCGGCGCAGCAGGCGTTGCAGCTCGATAACGCGCACGTCGGCGCGCTGCAAGCGCTGGAGGACTTCTACCGCAAGCAGAAGCGCTGGAACGATCTCGTCACAGTGCTGGCGCGCCACGCCGAGTGCGAGACCGAGCCGGCGGCGCGGGTCGACATCCTCCTGCAGCTGGCCGACACGTACGAGTCGCAAGTCGGCGACGCCACGCAGGCGGTCAATGCCTATCAACGCGCGCTCGACACCGACGAGCGCTGCATCGACGCCATCAATGCACTGGAAAGGCTCTATAGGCGCACGCAGGCGTGGGACCGGCTGGTCGACGTGCTGGCCAAGAAGTCGCAGGTGGTCGACGACACCGAGCAGGCGATCAAGCTGAAGCTGCAGGTCGGCGAGCTCTGGGAGGATCGCCTGGGCGACAACGATCGCGCCGTCGAGGCCTACAAAGAGGTCCTCTCGGTCGATCCGCGGAACCTGCCGGCGCTGACCGCGCTCGACACGCTGTACGAAAAGACCGGGCGGATGGAGGAGTACCTCGAGAACCTCGAGCACCGGCTGGAGGTCTCGCCGCCCGAGGAGGATCGGGTCGCCACCTACCAGAAGATGGCGACGATTTGGGAAGAGAACTTCGCCAAGCCGGATCGCGCCTCGGAGGTGCTGGAGAAGATCCTCCTCATCGACGACAAGAACGCCAAGGCCTACCGCGATCTCGAGCGCCTCTATCAGCAGGAGCGCAAGTGGGAGGCGCTGGTCGAGACCTACCGCAAGCACCTCGGCGTCACCAGCGACGGGACCGAGCGGATCCAGATCTTCACCAAGATGGGGCAGGTCTACGAGACGGAGCTGCGCGATCTCGACAAGGCGATCGAGTCGTACAACGACGTCCTCTCCGTCGAGGCCGAGCACCACGAGGCCCTGGCCGGCATCGCGCGTCTCTACGAAGAGACCTCGCAGTGGGACGAGGCCGTGGAGGTGATGCGGCGTCTCATTCGGATCAGCACCGATCCCAAAGAGAAGGTCGACCTCAATTATCGATTGGGCAAGGTGTTCGACGAGCAGATGCAGGATCCGGAGCCCGCCCAGGAGTACCTGGTCGAGGCGCTGTCGCAGGATCCGGCGCACGTGCCGTCGATGCTCTCGCTGCTCGGTCTCTACAAGCGGCGCGGCGACTGGCAGAAGGCGGCGCAGCTGATGGTCCGGGCCGAGGCGGCTACGGTCAACCCGCTGGAGAAGACCCGCCTCTTGCACGAGGCGGGGAAGATCTTCCAGGAGAAGCTGGCCGACGAGTCACAGGCGGGCGATCTTTTCGCGCGCGTCATGCAGCTCGATCCCGAGCACGTCGAGGCGGCCGAGCCGCTGTCGCAGATCTACTTCAAGCGCGAGGAGTGGGCGCCGCTGGTGCCGCTGCTCGAGATGCTGGCGCGCAAGGCCGATCGCAAGACCAACCGGGAGCTGACGCAGCTCTATCACCGGCTGGCCAAGGCGGCCGATCGCCTGGGCGAGAACGAGAAGGCGCTCAAGTACTACAAGCAGTCCTACGACCTCGACTCGACCTACCTGCCGACTCTCGTGGATCGCGCGGCCCTGCTCTACAAGCTGGAGCACTGGGACGACGCGTTCCGCATCTACCAGACGATCCTGGTCCACCACCGGGACACGCAGAAGGACGACGAGATCGTCGACATCTTCTTCCGCCTGGGGCGCATCAAGGGAAAGCTGAACGAGCGCACCAAGTCGGTGAACATGTTCGAAAAGGCGCTGGAGATTCAGCCCGGACACCGGGCGACGCTCCAGGCGCTCATCGACCTCTACACCGACGCGGGCGACTTCGAGGCGGTGATCAAGCAGAAGCGCGCGTTGATGGCCTCCGCCAGCACGCCGCCCGACGAGAAGTTCACGATCTGTGAAGAGATCGCCGGGATCTACAAGGACAAGCTGGCGAACCCGCAGAAGGCGATCGCCTCGCACCTCGAGGCGCTCAACTACAAGCCGAACGATCGCCAGCTTTTGCATGACCTGCTCGATCTCTTCTCCGAGACCAAGCAGTGGAAGAAGGCGATGGAGATCCTCGGCAAGCTGGCGGAGATCGAGACCGGCAAGGTCAAGGCCCGCTACCTGGTGGCGGCCGGCAACATCGCCAACTACGAGCTGCACTCCACCGACGAAGCGGTCGAGATCTACAACCAGGCGCTCGATGAGGATCCGGACGATCTGAAGGCGTTCGAGCGCATCGACAAGATCATGACCGCCAAGAAGGACTGGAAGAACCAGGAGCGGAACTTCCGGCGGATGATCAAGCGGCTCGGCCAGGAGCCGGCCCCCGAGCGCAAGGCGACGCAGGTCGCTCTTTGGCACGGGCTCGGCGAGATCTACCGCTCGCGGCTCAAGGACTTCAAGTCGGCGACGGCCGCCTTCGAGGTCTGCGTGCAGCTCGATCCGGACGCGACCCCGCGACACCAGATCCTGGCGGAGCTCTATCAGCTCTCGGGCCCCGAGTCCTACGACAAGGCGATCAATGAGTACCGCCACCTCATCAAGGTGACGCAGGACTTCGGCCAGATGGCCGTCTACATGAAGACGCTGCGCGGCCTCTTCATGGCGATGCAGCAGTACGATCGCGCCTGGTGCGTCGGCGCGGCGATGGCCTTCCTGCGCAAGGCCGACGCCGAGGAGCAGCAGTTCTTCGAGCAGTACAAGCCGAAGGGCTTCGTGCGCGCCAAGGCGCGTCTCACCGAAGATCTCTGGAAGAACATCTATCACGCCGACGAAGATCGGGTCGTCTCGCACATCTTCGCCACCGTCAGCCAGGCGGTCGCGGGGGCGCGCGCCAAGGAGCACAAGGACTGGGGCCTCAAGCGCAAGGACCGGCGCGACGTGGCGACCGACCAGCTGCTCTTCAGCAAGGTCTTCAACTACGTCAACCAGGTGCTGGGCGTTCCGCAGCCGGAGCTCTATCTACGGCCCGAGTCACCGGGCGAGCTGGATCTGGCCAACGCGCGCGAGAAGGCGCACCTCATTCCGTCGTTCGTGGTGGGGTCGAGCCTCCTGCAGGGGCGGCCGGAGAAGGACCTGGCCTACGTCGTCGGCAAGCGGCTGACGTTCATGCGCCCGGACCACTTCGTTCGCTGGCCGACGGTCGTCCCTACCGTCGCCGAGCTGAAGGTCGTTTTTCTTGCGGCCCTCAAGCTGGTTCACCCGAAGCTGGAGGTGAAGGCCGACGTTCAGCAGCCGGTCGGGCAGTACCTCGATCTCCTCAAGCGGACCGTGCCGCCGCAGGCGCTCGAGCAGCTGGGCGCGGTCGTCCAGCGCTTCGTCGCCGGCAAGGGGGAGGCCGACATCCACAAGTGGTCAAACGCCGTGGACATGACGGCCACGCGGGCCGGCTTCTTGATCTGCAACGACCTCGATGTGGCCGCACGTCTCGTCCAGAGCGAGCCGGTCTCGATCGGCGTCGCCGATCCCAAGGACAAGATCCGCGACCTTCTCCTCTGGTCGATCTCGGAGGAGTACTTCCTGGTCCGCGAGCACCTCGGCCTGGTCATCGGCCAGGGGTAATTTCCCCCGGGATCTCCAGGGATGGGAACCTCGCTGGCCGCGCTGCTCGTCGTCGCGGCGGTGATCGCCGCCGGAGGGATCTGGCTCGGCCGGCGCGCGGCGCACCAGCGCGCCGAGTTGCTCTCGGCGGGCGTCCGGCAGCTGACGGCGGCGATGGCCCGCGCCGCCGAGATGGAGCGGGCCGAGATTCTGCGCGCCGCCGAGATCAATGGGCGCGAGGAGGCGCGGGCCTCCGGGGCGGCAGCGGAGGCTGCCATGCGCACGCGCGCCGCGGAGGTCGAGGCGCGGCGGCGGCACCTGGACGTCTCCGCCGCGGAGCGCGGGCAACGAGAGGCCCTCCTCACCGCCGGGAACGAGCGCATCGCGGCGGAGCGCGCGCGGATCGCGGCCCACGAGGCAGAGAGAGTCCGCGCCCGCGGCGAGGTTGCGGCAGTCGAGCGCGAGACGCGTGCAGCGCTGGAACGCGCGGCGGCCGAGACCGTGCCGGAGGCGGTGAATGCGATCCGCGACAGCGAGGTCGAGGAGGCGCGGATGGTCTCGGCGCGCTCCGAGCGCGCCGCGGCCGAGGCGGCCGCCGAAGGGGCCGTCAAGGGTGCCAAGCGGATCATGGGGATCGCCGTGGGGCGTTTCTATGGTCACTACCTGACCGAGCGGTTGCACTCGGTGCTGCCGCTGCCGCCCGGGGAGGCCGGCGCGGCGATCGTGGGCCACGACGAGGCCAACCTGCGCGCGATCGAGAGCGTCGCCGGCGTGACGCTGGCGCTCTCCGAGCATCGCGACACCATCCGCCTCGAAGGGCTCGACGGCGTCGGGCGCGAAGTGGCGCGGCGCGCCCTGGCGCGGTTGCAGCGCCAGCCAGGGACGGCGCGCGATCCGGCGGCCGTGTCGAAGGCGGCGCGCGAAATCTCGACGGCCCTCGACGCCGAGCTCAACGATCTCGGCCGGCGCGCCTTCGCGATGCTGGAGATCCCGGCCGCCCATCCGGACATCGTCAAGCTGGTCGGCCGGCTCAACTACAGGACCAGCTACACGCAGAATCAATGGAAGCACGCCGTCGAGGCGGCCTACCTCTGCGGGATGATGGCCGACGAGCTGGGGCTCGATCTGCAGCTCGCGCGCCGGGCGGCGCTGATGCACGACATCGGCAAGGCGCTGACCCACGAGCTCGACGGCTCGCACGCGGTCATCGGCGCCGAATACGCGCGCCGCCTCGGCGAGCACGAGCTGGTCGCCAACGCGATCGGGGCGCACCACACCGACGAGCCGTTCAACAGCCCCTACGCCTATCTGGTGGCCGCCGCCGACGCCATGTCGGGCGGCCGGCCGGGCGCGCGCCGCCAGACCGACGAGAGCTTCCTCGCGCGCGTCGAGGATCTCGAGCGGATCACCCGCGGCTTCCGGGGCGTCGCCGAAGCATACGCCGTGCAGGGGGGACGCGAGGTCCGCATCTACGTCGAGGAGAACCGGGTCGACGATCTGGGAGCGGTGAATCTGTCGAGCGAGATCGCCGGAAAGATCTCGCGCGAGATGCGCTTCCCGGGGCAGATTCGGGTTACGGTCATCCGCGAGCTCAAAGCCGTGGAGATCGCCAGCTAGGCCATGAACCTCGTCATCCCTCCCCTGTTTTTCTACCTGGTCGGCGCTGCGCTGACGATCGGCGGCGCCGTGCGGGCGGCGACGCTCGGCCGCCGCGATCCCAGGGGCGAGATCAACGACGACACGCCCGAGCGCGCCAAGGCCCGCCGCCGCCATCGGACCTTCGGCCTCATCTGGGTGGCGATGGGGATCTTCCTCATCGCCTCGACAGCCGGCGTGCTTCGCCTGCGTCACTGACAGGCGTGGACGCCGTCGTCGGCTGCGCCGTCGTCGGCTGCGCGGTCGACCGCTAGACGGTCGTCGATGGCGGCTCGGGATCGAGCGGTGGTGCGGCGGCGGCCTCGAGGCCCGTGTCCGTCTCGGGATGCTCGTAAAGCGGTCGCGCCTTCCGCCAGAGCAGGACGGCCGGAAGGGCGATGATGGCGGCGGAGAGGCAGGAGACCTCGCCCAGGATGGCCATCAGACCGAAGCCCTGGAGGGCCCGGTTGCGCGCGGCCAGCAGCGAGCCGTAGCCGACGATCGTGGTCCAGGAGCAGAGCGCGACCGCCGCGCCCGTCGAGACGACCGCCTTCACGACGTCCTTCTCCTCGCGGTAGCGGGTGATGACGTTGAGCGCGTATTCGGCCCCTATACCGAAGGTGATGGGCAGCGCGATGAAGTTCAGGAACGTGACGCGCACCTGGGCCCACCCGGCGCCGCCGACCATGAGGAGGACGCCGAGCATCAGCGTGGCCAGCGCCATCAACGCGGCGGCCGCGGGGCGGATCGTGAACGAGATGATGATCAGCACGGCGATCAGCGAGGCGGCGGTGGCGATCGGGCCGTCGCGGAGGATCGAGCGAATCATCGAGGAGAAGACCACCGCCGAGCCCGAGGTCTCGACCACCTTCCCGTTGGGCAGGTGCAGGAACTGAAGGACGGAGGCGATCTTCAGCAGATCGCGCCCGTTCCAGACCGAGAGCCCCTGCTCCGGCGGGTAGACCAGCACCACGCGCCCGATGGTGCCGTCGGTCTCGGTGAACGGCCGCCGCGCGAACGGCGGCAGGTCACTTGGTGCGAGCTCGTGCAGCCCGTCGGGCGGGTTGATCTTGGCCAGATCGGCCTTCTCCTTGGCGTTCAGCAGCTCGAGCGACGGGTCGTGCGTCAGCTTGCGAATCTGCGCGATGAGCGCGAGCTTGCGCTGCTGGACCTCGGGGACGCCGGGCAGCAGGTCCCAGATGGTCACGATCTGTCCGATGACGTCGGGCCCGGGGAAGTCGTGATCCTGCCGGCGGATCGCCTGCTTGATCGGTTCCACCTCGTCGACGCCGTCGGCGAGGACGATGGTGGGCGACGGCCAGCGGCCGAACAGGTGGTCGACGCTGCGGTTGAACTGCTGGGCGGACTCGGTGGTCTTGAGCGTCGCGGAGAGCTTGCTGAAGTCGTACTCGAACGGGTCCTTCAGGAAGTGGCGCAGGCCGAAGAGGCCGCCGATCGCCAGCAGCGTGAACAGCGCGGTCACCGTGCCGCTTCGCCGCGTCAGCAGGCGCGCCGAGCGGGGCAAACCCGATGGGAGGGCGGTGCACGCGGGAGACCTGCCCCGGGCCGGCGGTCGAGCAGCACGAGCAGCGCGGGCAGCGCGGTGAAGGTGGCGGCCCAGCAGGCCAGCGAGCCCACCGCGCCCATCACGCCGAACTGGTAGAAGCCGCGGAAGCTGGTCACCATCAGCGAGGCGTAGGCGGCCGAGGCGGAGATCGACGCCACCAGCGTTCCGCGCCAGACGCCCGCCATGGCCGCGCAGAGCGCCGTCTCGGGATCCTCGCCGCGCGCGCGGTGTTCCTCGTAGCGCGACATGAGGACGATCGCGTAGTTGATGCCGTTGCCGACGATGATCGACCCCAGGAACGACGTCGACTCGGTCAGGTAGCCGAACGCCAGCTCGGCCACGGCGAAGGCGATGGCGGCGCCGATGGCGGCGGGGATTCCGGTGAGCGGGATCGCGCGCAGCCGCCGGAAGTAGAAACCGATCGAGAGGATCACGATCACCATGCAGCTGGTGGTGACCATGATGATGTCGTCGACGACGGCCTGGCGGTTGGCGATGCCCGTGGCGATGGGCCCCGACACCCTGGCCGTCATCTGCGGGTGGTAGCGCGACGGGGGATCGTTCTTGATCAGCTCGTTGGCCGCGTTGAAAAGCGACTCCCCGGCGTGCTCGACGAAGAGGCCCCCCGGCGGCAGCGCCGCGATCCAGACGTACTCGCCGTTGTTGCTGCTGAAGATGCCGCCCGGGAAGCGCTCGTCGAGGCCGTCGTGGTGCTCGATGCGGCTCTGCATCTTGTCGATCGGCTCCTCTTCGTCGAGCGACACGAAGAGCGGGTTCTTGCGCTTGCTGATCTCGTTGCGCAGGCGATCGCGGATCGATTCGAGGTCGTCCTCCGACACGAACAGCCACTTGTTCTGCTGGTAGAACGCGCGCAGATCGCGGACGTCGTAGGTCGCCAGGTTGACCACCGTGGGGGGCAGCGCCCGCAGCTTCTGGGTCAAGCGCCTCGGCGTAGCGCAGGTTCGCCGCGTAGTCGGGCGAGTGGACGCCGATGAGCAGCAGCGACATGTCCCCCATCCGCTTCTGCGTGCGGGTCAGCGTCACCACGCCGGGATCGTTGCTGGGGAGCAGCTCGGAGAACGCCGTCTTCAGCTGGAGCCGCGAGGCGAGCAGGGCCGAGGCCGCGGCGATCGCCAGCGCCCCCACCAGGACCAACGCCGGGTTTCGGGTGAGCCAGCGGTGGTAACGGCTGATACGACTGTGCGCGGGGGGCGCCATCCGCGCCGAACGTTACCAGGATTTCACCGTCGGAGCGGAGGTGAAACGGCGATCGATCACGATGTGCCCCCGGTTCTACATGTACGTGGGTGAAGTTCCCCCGGGTACTTGCTGTTTACGAACGGCGCTCTCACCGATATCCTTAAGCATGGCCTCGCTTCGACTCGCCGCGCGGGGAACGCTCGCGATCGCCCTGATTGCCATTGGCATTGCGATCTCGTCCGCGACCGGCCTTCGCGGTCGGCGAAGAGATCACCGACGTCCGGGTGCTCGACAACCAGCGCACGGAAGAGTCGACGGTCCGTTCGGTCGCCGGGCTCTCCATCGGCGACACGCTGGAGGCCGACACCCTCGATATGGTGCGCGAGCGGCTCAACACGACCGGCCTCTTCTCCGACGTCAACGTCTGGTGGGAGCCGCACGGCTCAGGCGTGCGGGTCAACATCTCGGTCAAGGACAAGTTCCCCTGGGCGCCGGTCCCCACCGCCTCCTGGTCCTCGAACAACAAGTCGATCGGCCTGCTGTTCGTGCACGGCAACCTGTTCGGCCGCGGCAAGCAGCTGCTGCTCGGCGCGCGCCTCGCGCAGATCGACTCGGGCGCCGTCGTCGCCTACCGCGATCCCTCGCTGTTCGGCACCTGGATGTACTGGCAGCTGCAGGGGGTCGTGCAGCGGCAGGTCATCCCCGAGTACCAGAACTCGGGCCCGACGCCGACCGGCGGCTCGCCACGCTCGCCAATCCGTTCGAGTTCCGCGAGACCCGCCTCTTCTCCTACGGGTTCGAGCCCTCCTTCGGCATCGCCTGGATGCGCCGGGTGAGGACCCAGGTCGCCTGGCACCTCGAGCGGTTCTCCTACTTCGGCGCCGGGACGGATCCGACGATCCGACGCAACAGACCGGCTCGGACCTCCCCTCCAACACCAGCGTCCCCTCGTCCCGGCGACCAAGGCGGGCACCTCGGGCTTCGGCCGCGCCAACCTGAGCTTCGATTTTCGCGCGCGCGAGTTCGCGGTGATGACCGGCGCGGCGCTCAGCGGCAACTTCGACTACGGCAGCTCCGCGTTCGGCAGCGACTTCAACTTCTACCGCGGCGGCGTCGGCTGGGAGCAGGGGATCAAGTTCTTCAAGTCGCACAACCTCATCTACTCGGCGAACGCCACGGCCGGTCACAACCTCCTGTTCTGGAACGAGAACACCGCTGGCGGGAACAACCTGCGCGGTTACCTCGGCCAGCAGTTCCGCGGAGACACCCAGATCGGCGGCAAGCTCGAGTACCACTTCCCGCTCTTCTCGATCAGCTCGCTCGACTTTCGCGCGCTCGGGTTCTACGACGTCCAGGCCGTCTGGTTCCGGAACCTGCCGGACGGCACCACGCCGGTGACCGATCCCAACGGCCAGGGCTATGGCACGGCCTATAACCAGCGCAACACGCCGGACGCGCGGACGTTCCCGACGGCGCAGCCGCTCGGATTCAGCCGCGACAGCATCCACAACGACGTCGGCGTCGGGCTCCGGTTCTTCCTGCGCTCGGTCGCGGTGCCGCTGGTCGGGGTCGATTTCGGCTACGGCATCGAGGCCAACAACTGGCAGTTCATCATCGTCGTCGGCGCCTGAGCCGCGTCGGCCGAGTCCTCGCCTCGGCGGGCCTGGATGTTGGAAAGTGGTCAGGCGATCTGTCAGAAATTGAACAGATCCCACCGGCCGTGACGAGAAAACCACGTTATTCCAGCTTGTTAGGTCGGCGATGGCCACTGGCGTCAACCTTGCTTTTCCCCATGGTCCATGTCCGCTTCAGGATTTTTCGTCGCTCCCGCCCTGTCCAAGCCGTCACTGGGATCAACGGGCGCCGCGCTCCGGACTCCGGGCGGCGTCGCGCGCCGTCCGGCGCTCGCGCAGCTTGCCGCTTCCTCGCGTTCTGCTCTGCGACCTCGACGGGACGCTCATCGACAGCATGCCGACGCTGGCCGAGATCGCCGCCGAGGTGATGGAAGAGGTCTACGCGACGCCCGCGATCCTTTCGCGTGAGCTCTACCTGGCGACCTGCGGTCTGCCGTTCGCCGGCCAGCTGGAAGAGATCTACCCGGGCGATCCGCGCAACGCGTATGCCTCGGAGAAGTTCGAGTCGCAGAAGCCGGCCCGCTGCAACGCCATCCAGATGCCGGCCGAGACGCGCCGGGCGCTGGAGGCCTGCGCGCCGCCGGCGTGCGGATCGTCGTCTCCTCGAACAACGGCGTGGACAACGTCGACAGCTTCGCGCGGGCTTCGAACTTCGCGTTCGACCTGGCGCTGGGCTTCGGCGGCGGCCTCGCCAAGGGGCGCCCGCACTTCGATGCGGTGTCGCGCCTCTTCGAGATCGATCGGCAGGAGATGCTGTTCGTGGGCGACTCGCTGCACGACGGCGAGATCGCCGAGCGCGAGGGGGTCCCCTTCGTCGGCGTGGCGACGACCTTCTCGCCCGAGCGCTTCATGCTCCGCTTCCCGCATGTCCCGGTGGTTCGGCGCTTCGCCGCTCTGCCCGAGCTGTTTCAGTAGAGCAGAGGGGGTCGACGCATGCAGGCGGTGTTGCTGGCGGCGGGCCTCGGGAGCCGCCTCGGCGCGCTGACCGAGCACGTCCCCAAGGCGCTCATCTCCGTCGGTGGTGAGCCGCTGCTCGTGCACGCCGTGCGGTTCGCGCGCGCCGCGGGCGCCAGCGGCATCATCGTCGTCGGCGGCTACGGCTTCGATCTCGGTGGCGGCCGAGGTCGCCCAGCGAGAGCTGCCGGTCACGCTGATCGAGAACCGCGCGTTCCGCGACGGAAACCTGGTGTCGCTACAGGCGGCGCGCGCGCTCGTCGTCGACGAGTTCCTCCTGATGAACGTCGACCACATCTACCGGGCGCCCATCGCGGCGCTGGCGTCGGCCGACGCCACCGACGTCACCGCGTTCATCGACACCGACCGGACGCTCGGGGCAGACGACATGAAGGTCGAGCGCGACGGGCGCGGGCGGGTCGCCCGCATCTCCAAGACACTGACCACGTTCGACGCCGGATACGTCGGCATGACCAAGGTGCCGGTCGGCGCCGCCGATCGCTACTGGGCGGCGGTGCAGGCGGCGCAGGCGGAGGAAGGGCGGGCGATCCACGTCGAACGGGTGCTGGCGCGCCTCGCCGACGAAGGGCACCCGCCCCTCTGCCGCGACATCAGCGGTCACGGCTGGCTGGAGGTCGACCTGCCAGAAGAACGCGCCCACGCCGACGCTGTCCTCGCACGCGGTGACTTCGGCTACGGCCCCGATTGAAAGAGCGATCCCGCAGCCCTGACCGAGCCCCCGAGCGATCAGCCGGCAGGCGGCCGTTTCGGGCTCTCCGGCCGGCCGCTCGCCTTCGAGCGGTATGCGGCGTCCAGATAAGCGAAGTCGGCGAACACTTGCTCGAGGGTCAGCTCCGGCGGGCGTCCCGTCTCGGCCGCCCCGAGGAAGTCGGTCCACATCGCCTGGTAACCGGAGGCATCGCGAACGCTCGGCCAGAGCCAGCGGCTCTTCGCTGGTCCGTAGAACCGGCCGTAGAGGCTCCGGGCGTCGAAGTAGAGCGCGCCATGTTCGAGCAGAACCTTCGAGGTATCGAACGGCAGAAATCGCCAGGGGACGGCCCAGGTGTGCAGGAGCCGCGACGTCAACCCGGAGCGGTGGCGCGCGACGATCATCATCGTGTCCTCCCCGGGCGTGCTGGTGACCGGCTGCGCGGGGCCTGTCGCGAACACGTCGACGATCTGGTCTGCGCCGTCGGGCTCGAAGGCCGCCCCCAGATCCAGCAGGCGCCGGATCCAGTGGACGCCCCCCTCGTGCAGCGCGCCGAGCGGCATCTCAGCCGGGTCGGCGCGCCATCCGGTGGGCTTCGAACGTCCCAAGCGGACGAGATCCAGCATCAACGGGCGCCCCAGGCCGGGGTCGGCGAGCAGCGCCTTCAGGCGTCGGTGAAACGGCGCGTAGTGCAGGTTCTCGGCGACCATCACGGTCGGACCGGGTCGCTTGAGCATCGGCCAGAGGCGCTCGAGCTCCTCGAATCGCGCCAGCACAGGCTTTTCGATCAAGAGGTGCTTTCCGGCGCCCAACCCTGCCTCGATGAGGTCGGCGTGGGTGCGCGGCGGCACCCCGATCACCAGCGCCTGGTAGCCGGAGCGGAACGCCTCCTCGTAGCTGCCGAAGCAGTCCTTGGCCCCGAGGTTGCGCCCGAAGGCGCGGGCGCGGTCCTGGTCGCGGCTGGCCACGGCGAACGGCGCCCCGGGGCGCAGTCGCTTGTAGAGCCGGATGTGACGGGCGTTCATGGCGCCGCATCCGATGAAGCAAAGGGAGACGCCTTGCATTAGCGCGATAGAATTTGCATCGTCCGACGGTCCCCACGCATGGCGCGCATCAAAATATTTTATTTCATCCCCAACCTCCAGCAGGGGGGCCCCGAGGGACAAATCCTCGAGCTCATCAACCAACTGCCGCCCCGCTTCGAGCCGGTTCTCTGCGTCTACCACGCCGACGACGTCTTCTGGGGGGCGCGCTGCCCGCCAGGACAGCCGGCACATGCGCTGGGGGTGCGTCGGATGAATCTCGGCGCGCTCGAGCGCCTGACCGAGATTCTCCGTCGCGAGAAGCCCGACATCCTGCACTCCTACCGGGACAAGGCGAACTTCTGGGCGCGCTGGGCGGGCGCGCGCGCGGGCGTGCCGATCACCATCACCGCCTGCCGCAATCGCATGATGGAGCTGCGCTACCTGCTCACCGAGAGGTTCATGTCGCGCCAGAGCCGCCTCATCCTGGTGAACTCCATCGGCGTGCGCCACGAGCTGGTCAGTTGGGGCGGCGTGCGCCCGGACAAGATCCGCGTCATCTACAATCTCCTCGACGTGAATCACTTTCGTCCCCCCACCGAGGCCGAGCGCGCGGCCGCCCGCGCCGCGTGGGATCTCCCGGCCGGCCGCCGCGCCGTCGTGTTGCCCGGGCGGGTCGGCCTGCAGAAGCATCAGCTGGGAGTTCTTTGGGCGATGCGCGCGCTCGCCCGGCGCGGCCGCTGGCCCAGCGACGCGGTGGTCCTCTTCGCCGGGCGCGAGCGCGATCGCGCGACCAGCGGGCTCTGCCGGCGCCTGGCGCGCGATCCGCGCATCGCCAGCTCGGTGCGCTTTCTCGGCGCGGTGAAGGACGTTCGTTCGCTCTACTGGGCGTCGGACCTCTTGCTGATGCCGTCGCTCTACGAGGGCCTGGCCAACGCCGCGCTGGAGGGGTGCGCCGCCGGGCTGCCGGCGATCCTCTCGCACGCCGCCAACGTCGACGAGATCGTCCGTCCCGGCGAAAGCGGCTGGGAGATAGCCACCGGGCGCCAGGGCGCGCTGGTGCGCGCGCTCGAGGAGGCGCTGGCCACGCCGGACGCGCGTCTCATCGAGATGGGTCGGGCCGCAACAGCCCACGTGACGGCGCGGTTCGCGCCGCGGCCGAGCCACGTGATCGATCAGATGGTTGCCGTGTACGACGAGCTGCTCGCGGCCGGAGCGCCCGCATGACGGCGGTCGCGCCGATCGATTTCCAGAACACGGCCTTCGACGTGCTCATCGCCGGGTCCGGATTTGGCGGCGCGACGGCCGCCTATGCGCTCTCCCGCGCCGGACTGCGGGTCCTCTTGATCGAGCGCGGCGGGTGGCCGAACCGCGACGAGACCGACTGGAACGGGCGGGCCATCCTGCTCGAGGGGCGCTACCGCGGCGAGACGCCGCTGCTCGTGCGGCAGGAGGGCGCCGCCGATGCGGTCGAGACCTTCCCAAACGAGGTCGTGGGCGGCAACTCGGTCTTCTTCGGCGGAGCGACGCTGCGGCTTCGGACCACCGACTTTGCGCGCTGGCCGATCTCGTACGCCGAGCTCGAGCCGCACTACACCGAGGCGGAGGCGCTGCTCGAGGTCCACGGACGCTCTGGCGACGACCCCTGTGGGCCGCCCCGCGCAGGCGACTACCCGTTCCCGCCGCTGGCGCTGACCGCGCCTGCGCGCCGGATCTACGACGCGGCGACCGCGCTCGGGCTTCACCCGTTCCAGCTCCCCGTCGCGATCAACCACTTCGGTCCGCGCGAGCCCCGCTGCCTCAACTGCTTCACCTGCGACGGGTTCCCCTGCCGGATCGGGGCCAAGAACGACATGACCCAGACGGCGCTCAAGAAGGCCGATCCGACCCGGCTCACCATCCTGGCGCGCACGCAGGTGGCGCGGCTCTTTGAAAGAGACGGGCGGATCGTGGGCCTGGAGGCGATCGATCGTGACGGTGGGCGCCGGTTCAAGCTGAGCGCGCGCGCCTACATCCTCTCGGCGGGCGCGCTGGGGACGCCGGCGCTGATGCTCAGATCCGATCTGGCCCGGCTCGATCAATCGGGCGCGCTCGGGCGAAACCTCATGCGGCACTGCAACGCGATGGTCGGCTACGTGTTCCCGTTTCGAACCAATCCCGAGGCGATCAATCACAAGCAGATCTGCATCACGGATCGCTACGAATCGGTGCGCGCGTCGGACGGGACCGCGCTCGGCGTCATCCAGGACATGTGCATGCCGCCCCGCGAGGTGGTGCGGGCGCTCGGCCCTCGAGGCTTCCGCTGGGCGGCCTCCCTGTCGGCCGCCAGCATTCAGACGCTGCTCTGCGTGGCAGAGGACGAGCCGCGCGCCGAAAATCGGATCGCGCTGGTCCCCGATCGCCTCGACGCCGCCGGCCTTCCGGTCGCCGAGGTGACCCACGACTACACCGACGCAGATCGACGGCGTCGCGACACCCTGGTCGCGCTCGCGCGTCAGGTCCTGCGGCGCGCCGGGGGGCTGGTGGGCAAGGTGCGGCTCATCGACAGCTTCTCGCACGCCGTCGGAACGGCCCGTTTTTCGCGCTCGCGGATGGAAGGGGTGCTCGACCCGGATTGCCGCTTCTGGGCGCTGCCCAATCTGTATGTCGTCGACGGCAGCTTCATGCCAACCTCCGGCGGCGTGAACCCCAGCCTCACCATCACCGCCAACGCGCTGCGCGTCGCCGGCCGGATCGCGGCGGTCCTCGCGCGTGAGGCCGTCTGATGTGCGGCATCGCGGGCGCGCTGGCGCCGCGCCGGGATCTGCCCCCGCCCGTCGGCGCCGCCGAGCGCTTCGCGGCGGCGATGGTCCACCGGGGCCCCGACGGGCATGGGTTCTTCTCGCAGGGGCCCGTCGCGCTCGCGCACCGGCGCCTTTCGATCATCAATCTCTCCGAGGCCGGCCGCCAGCCGATGACCAACGAGGACGGACAGATCGCCATCGTCGTCAACGGCGAGATCTACAACCACGCCGAGCTGCGCGCCGACCTCGTCGCCAAGGGACATCGGTTTCGCAGCGGGAGCGACTCGGAGGTGGTGGTCCACCTCTACGAAGAGGTGGGCGCGCGCGTGCCGGAGCTCCTGCGCGGGATGTTCGCCTTCGCACTGTGGGACGCCCGCCGCTCGACGCTGCTCCTGGCGCGCGATCGCTTCGGCGAAAAGCCGCTCTACTACGGTGAGCGGCCGGACGGCTTCGTCTTCGCCTCCGAGCTCGGCGCGTTGCTCGCCGACGAGCGGACCCCCGCCAGCCTCTCGCTGCCGGCGCTCGACGCCTATCTGGCGCTGCAGTACGTCCCCAGCCCCGACACCATCTACGAGGGCCTCAAGAAGCTCCCCGCCGGGCACACGCTGGAGCTCCGTTGCGGCGAGCGGCCGGTGGTGCGCCGCTACTATCGTCCCAGCTTCGCGCCGACGCTGGCAGAGCTCGACGAGCGCGAAGCGGCGGCGCGCGTGCGCGCCACGGTGGAGAAGGCGGTGCAGGATCGCCTGATGTCGGACGTACCGCTGGGCGCGTTTCTCTCGGGCGGCGTCGACTCGTCGATCGTCGTCGCTTGCATGGCGCGCGCGACCGGCTCGCCGGTCAAGACGTTCTCCATCGGCTTTTCGGAGGGGGGCCGCGAGGACAACGAGCTGCCGTTCGCGCGCCTGGTCGCCGAGCGCTATCGCACCGA
Source organism: uncultured Pseudomonadota bacterium (assembly GCA_963819375.1). Taxonomy (GTDB): domain Bacteria; phylum Myxococcota_A; class Polyangia; order Fen-1088; family Fen-1088; genus JADGRB01. Next base: position 1,024,002 of record CAWFVU010000009.1, read on the forward strand.
TCACCACGAGCTGATCGTCGCGCCTGATATGACGGGGCTGCTCCCTTCGATCGTGCGCCACCACGGCGAGCCGTTCGCCGACAGCTCGGCGGTCCCGACCTACTACCTGTGCCAGCTGGCGCGACAGCACGTGACCGTCGCGCTCTCCGGCGACGCGGGCGACGAATCGTTCGGCGGCTACCGGCGGTACGTCTGGGCGCACATGGCCGACCTTCTCCTCCGGCTCCCGCGTCCGATTCCCCGCCTCGCGGCCGCGGCGCTGGGGGCCGTGCCGGGTGGGCCCGCGCGCTGGCTGCGCGAGTACGGCGCGCGCCTCGGGACCGACGAGGCGACGCGCTATCTCCGCTTCGTCTGCCATTTCTCCGCCGGCGAAAAGGCCGACATTTATACGCCCGAGCTGCGTGAGCGCTTCGCGCGCGACGCCACAGCGGAGGTCTTCGCCGGCAAGCTGGCCGGCAGCGCCGCCGTCGACGTCGTCAGTCGCCTCCAAGATCTCGACTGCGACACCTATCTTCCAGACGACATCCTGGCCAAGGTCGACATCGCCAGCATGAGCCACGGCCTCGAGGCGCGGGCGCCGTTCTGCGATCACGACGTGGTCGAGCTGGGCGCCGCGCTGCCGGGCCGCTTCAAGCTGCGGCGGGGGAAGGGCAAGTTCATCCTCAAGCAGGCGTTCGCCGATCTGGTCCCCCCCGCGATCATCGAACGGCGCAAGAAGGGGTTCGCCCTGCCGACGGGGCGCTGGCTGGCGGGCCGGCTGCACGGATTCGCCCGCGAGCTCTTGCTCTCCACCGCGGCGCGCCAACGGGGCCTGTTCGCCCCGGCCGCGGTCGAGTCACTGCTCGAGCGCCATCAAGCCGGCGAGGATCACGGCGAGCGGATCTGGAACCTCATGGTCCTCGAGACCTGGTTTCGAGAGCTGGTCGACGGACGGGCGTCGTTCGTGCGGGAGGCCGCCGCGCGCCAGGCCGCGATTGCCCGCGCCGAGCCGGCCTTGGCGTCTCCATAGCCGTGTCACGGCGTCTCCGTTGCCGTCTCGAACGGCGTGACCGACCGGCTCGCACTCTGCTAGCCTAGCCCGGGTGAGCAATCTCGATCGGGAGCACGAAGTCGCCTGCCAGGCCGCCCGCGACGCGGGTCGGGTCATCCTGAGCTACTACGGCAATCCCGAGCTCGCGTTCGACACCAAGGCCGACACGTCGCCGGTGACGATCGCCGACAAGGCCGCCGACGCGCTGATCCTCGATCGTCTGCGTACGGCTTTCCCCGGCGACGCGTTTCTCACCGAAGAGTCACCGGACGATCCGGTGCGGTTCGCCAAGAGCCGCGTCTGGATCATCGATCCGCTCGACGGCACGCGCGACTTCCTGGCGCAGACGGGCGACTTCTCGGTGCACATCGGCCTCTGCGTCGACAGCCAGCCAGTGCTGGGCGTCGTCTATCAGCCGGTGCGGCAGGCGCTCTATCACGCGCGGCGCGGCGGCGGCGCGTTCATGGAATCGAGCGGCGTGCAGAGCCGCATCACCACCTCGAGGCGCAGCGAGCCGAGCGAGCTGCGGGTCGGCATCTCGCGCCTCAACCCGGACGAGGGGCTCGGCAAGTGTCTGGCCGCCTCGGGGCTGGCGCCCCGCGCAGTGGCGATGGGCGCCTCGGTCAAGCACATGGCGCTCGCGCGCGGCGATCTCGACGCGGTTCTCAACCTCTCGGCCGCCGAGCAGGAGTGGGACACCTGTGCCCCCGAGGTGATCCTGAGGGAGGCCGGTTGCACCGTCAGCGACGGCGACGGCAACCCGATGCGCTACAACCAGAAGGACCTCTACCGCCGGCGCGGCTCGGTTGCCAGCAACGGTGTTTGCCATCCGTTCATGATTCGCGTGATGGCGCCCTGCCTCCCCGAAGATCTGCCGATGCGAGACCCGTCGGTCAAAGACGCATCGGGCAAAGATTTGCCGGCCAGATAGAGAGTTTCGTCAGCAATTTGACGAATGACTCGCAGCGCGAGCACCGACTCACCGTCGGTGTTTGCGCTTGAGTTGGGGCGCCCGGGATGGCATTGTAGGGAACCCGGCGGTATGGGCTTACGCTGGCGGTTTTTGTCGCATAGAGATTTGTCGCAATGATGATGAGTGAAGGTGCGGGTCAGCTGAATTCGACGGTGGTGGCGGCGGCCGTGCTCCCTCGCTCAACGAGCGGCGGGGCGCGGACCATGGTCCCGATCATCTTGAGCGCCACGGAATCGGAAGCGACCGGCGCCCGCATGCAGGTCGGCGGTTTGCGGGTCGTCGATCGCGCCATCCGGATGCTCGCGCGGCTGCGCGACGCCCACGTCGTCATCGCCACCGACGGCAGCGTGCCGGTCCCTGTCCGTCTGCCGCCCAACATGGAGCGGCGCCCGATCGAAGGAGACGTGACCGCCGGCATCGAGCAACTTCGCGCGGAGCTCGGTCCCGAGGTGATGATGGTGGGCGCCGACAACGTCTGGCTGCAGCCGGCGCGGTTCGACAGGGGGACGCGGGTGGTGGACGCGGCTTCGCGCCGGGTCGCTGCCGAGACGGTGTTTCAGGACGCCCAACTGGAGACGGTCGGGATCGTCGATCGCCTGCTGAACCAGAAGATCGCCTCGCGCCTGACCCGGCTCTTGCTGGTTCACTTGCCCGCGGCGCCGGCGCTGCTGACGTTGATCGCCGGGTTCGTCGGCGTCTATGGCGCGCTCATGGTCGCAGTCGGGAGCTCGGCGAGCGTCCTCACCGGCTTCCTGATCCTGGAGGGCTTCGCGGTCCTGGACGGCTGCGCGGGCGAGCTCGCGCGCGTGCGCCTGCACCAGACGGCCTTCGGCGCCTGGCTCGACACGGTCGTCGGCGACTTCGTGAACGTGCTGATGATCCTGGCGGTCGGCTTCGCGCTCTGGCGCCACGGCGGGACCTACCTCGACATGAAGATGGCGTTGGGTTCCGCGGCGATGACGCTTTTCTACGTCGCCGTGTCCTACCGGGAGCTGATGCGCCAGGGCGAGGGCGACGTGATGAAGCTGCGCTGGTGGTTCGCCTACGGTCAGACCCTAAAAAATGTGAGCGGCGCCGGTTCGACCTCGATCAGGGGCGTGATGCTGCTCGGCCGTCGGGACTTCGTGATCGTGCTGGCGATCGGCCTCGCCTACTACAATCAGCTCCCGATCGTTCTGCTCTACCTGATGATCATCGCCATCGTGCGTGCCGCCGGGGCCCTCGGCCAGCTGTTGACCCCCGACTGGCGAATCCGCCCGCCGCTGTGATGGGGACCCTGGGAGGGTCCCCAAACCCCCCCGCGCCGGGCTCGGTCGAGCAGAGCTCGCCCGCGCCCACGCAATCGATGGGGACCCTGGGAGGGTCCCCAAACCCCCCCGCGCCGGGCTCGGTCGAGCAGAGCTCGCCCGCGCCCACGCAATCGATGGGGACCCTGGGAGGGTCCCCAAACCCCCCCGCGCCGGGCTCGGTCGAGCAGAGCTCGCCCGCGCCCACGCGATCGATGGGGACCCTGGGAGGGCAAAGCTCGGCTCCGGTGAAGCGTCCAAGATCGAGGATCCTGGGAGACCGCGCGGCGTGACCGGACCGCGGTTGGTGGTCGCGGTGGAT
>CAWFVU010000010.1:0-863339 GCA_963819375.1 uncultured Pseudomonadota bacterium
GGCTGGACGGCAGCGGCAAGTCGCGGTTCGCGGCGTCGCTGGCGGCGGCGCTCTCTGCTGCCGGGCGGCCGGCGTCGCTCCTGCACGTCGACGACTTTCGTCGGCCGACCGATTTTTCGCGAGCTCGCGCCGGAGGCCGAGGCGGCGCTCTACTACGAGCGTTACTTCGATTTCGCGGCCGTCGGCGACGCGCTGTCGGCGTGGGCGCGGCGGCGCGTCCGACGGCGCGGTGACCATCCTCGAGGGGGTGATGTTGCTGCGCGCCGCGCTCCCTGCCGGGGCGCCGCTCATCGTGCTCGAGGTCAGCGCCGCCGAGGCGCGCCGGCGCATCCTGGCGCGCGATCAGGCCAAGGGGCGGACCCCGGAGGAGATCGCGGGGCGGATCGACCGCCGTTATTTCCCCGCCCAGGCGCGCTATCGCGCCGCCTGCGATCCGCTGGGGCTCGCCGACCTCGTGATCGACAACGAGGACTGGGCGCGTCCGCGCGTCGTTCGCCGCAGCGACGTCTGTTTCGCGCCGCGAGATCGCCGCGGCGCTCGATCGGGTGCTCGCGGCGGAGTAACGTCCCGCCCCGGCGAGCGATAGACAGATGAACGGAAGATGACACCCGGAAGTGTGGTGCTCGCGGCGACGCGCGACGAGGCGGCCGGCGCGGGGCTGCCGATCGCCGGCCTGACGGTGATCGGGCGCGCGCTCAAACAGCTGGGGCAGTCGCCCGAAAAACGGGTGGTGGTCGCCCGCGACGGCGCGATCGCGCTGCCCGACGCCGCTGCCGGCGAACGTCGAGGTCCGCACCGTCGCCGACGGCGCCGCCGCGGCGGAGATCGCCCGGTCGCTCGGCGCGCCGCTGGTCGGCGCCGACGTGGTCCGCCTCGATCGCACCCGCTTCGACGGGGGCCTCCGCGTGGTCGACGAACCGACCCGCCGCGCGGCCGAGGACGCGGTCTTCGCCGCGCTCTATCGGGCCGACCTCGGCTTCGTGGCGCGCCGCCTCAACAAGCCGATCTCGGTCCGGCTCACGCGCCATGTCCTGGCGCGCTCGCCGATCACGCCGAACCAGATCACGCTGTTCGCCGCCGCGCTGGGGATCCTCGGCTGCGCGCTGATGGCGACCGGGCGCTACCTCTGGGTCGTGCTCGGGTTGGCGCTCGAGCACACGCAGTCGGTGCTCGACGGCTGCGACGGGGAGCTGGCGCGCGTCCGGTTTCAGCAGTCGAAGCTGGGCGCCTGGCTCGACACCTTCGTCGACGACGTGCTCAACGTCTTGATGACGGCGTCGGCGGGGATTGGCCTCTGGCGCGCGGGCGCGGGCGGCTGGGCGCTCGGCGTCGGCCTCGCCGGCGCGGCCATGCTGCGTGCTGTCGAACTTGATCATCATGCGCGACATGCGCCGCCAGAGGGCCACGGGCGATCTGATGGACATGGTCTGGTGGTTCTCGGGCGGACGGAAGCTCGGCGAGTCGACCGCCACGCAGGGCAAGCCCAGCCTGGGCACCTTCCTGTTTGGCCTCGGCCGGCGCGACGCGGCGATCTTCCTGTGGCTGATCTTCGGGCTGCTGAACCAGTTCGTGCTGGTCCTGATCATGGCGGCGATCATCGCCCTCTCCTGGTTCGTCGCCAGCGTGGTGCAGCTCATCGTCCGGCCCGCACCCGCCGGTGGCTGAAACGCCGCTCCTGGTCGAGCGGATCAGGCGGCCAGGGGTTTCGCTTGCGCCGAGGGGGGGCGCACAATAAGGTCTAGGGCCGCCATTTACGGGCACCTCCCATGATCAGCTTCGTCGCCAAGAAGATATTCGGAACCAAGAACGCCCGGGTCATCAAGGGGATGCGCCCGATCGTCGAGCGGATCAACCAGCTCGAGCCCACGATGCAGGCCAAGTCGGACGCCGACCTGCGCGAGATGACGGCTGAGTTTCGCCGCCGCCTCGACAAGGGGGAGACGCTGGACGATCTTCTTCCCGAGGCGTTCGCCGTCTGCCGCGAGGCGGGCAAGCGCGTGCTCGGGATGCGCCACTTCGACGTGCAGCTCATCGGCGGGATGGTGCTCCACCGCGGCTGCATCGCCGAGATGAAGACCGGCGAGGGGAAGACGCTGGTCGCCACGCTGCCGGTCTACCTGAACGCGCTCGCCGGCAAGGGCGTCCACGTCATCACGGTCAACGACTACCTGGCCCGCCGCGACTCGGAGTGGATGGGGCGCATCTACAAGTTCCTCGGGATGACCGTGGGGATCGTCGTCCACGGGCTCTCCGACGGCGAGCGCCAGCAGAGCTACCGGTCGGACGTCGCCTACGGGACCAACTCCGAGTTCGGGTTCGACTACCTGCGCGACAACATCAAGGATTCGATCGAGCGCTACGTCCAGCGCGGGCACAGCTTCGCGATCGTCGACGAGGTGGACTCGATCCTGATCGACGAGGCGCGGACGCCGCTCATCATCTCGGGGCCCGCCGAGCAGTCCGCCGAGCTTTACACCAAGGTCGACGGCATCATCCCGGGGCTGCGCAAGGACATCGACTACACCGTCGACGAGAAGGCGCACTCGGCGATCCTGACCGACAACGGCATCGAGCGGATCGAGCAGCGGCTTGGCGTCGGGAACCTCTACAACCCGGCCAACATCCAGTGGCTGCACCACGTCTCGCAGGCGCTCAAGGCGCACACGCTCTACAAGCGCGACGTCAACTACCTCATCGACGAAGGCGAGGTGATCATCGTCGACGAGTTCACCGGCCGCAAGATGCCGGGGCGCCGCTGGTCGGACGGCCTGCACCAGGCGATCGAGGCCAAGGAAGGGCGTGGAGATCCAGGAAGAGAATCAGACGATGGCGACGGTCAGCTATCAGAACTACTTCCGCCTCTACGAGAAGCTGGCCGGCATGACCGGCACCGCCGACACCGAGGCCGAGGAGTTCCACAAGATCTACAAGCTCGACGTCACGGTCGTCCCCACCAACAAGCCGACCCTGCGCAAGGACTCGGACGACGTCGTCTACAAGAACGAGCGCGGCAAGTTCCGCGCGGTGTGCGACGAGATCGAGGACTGCTACAAGCGGGGCCAGCCGGTGCTGGTCGGCACCGTCAGCGTCGAGAAGTCCGAGGTCGTCGCCTCGCTCCTGCGCAAGAAGGGGATCGAGCACTCCGTCCTGAACGCCAAGCAGCACGAGAAGGAGGCGTTCGTCGTCTCGCAGGCGGGGCGCAAGGGGCGGGTCACCATCTCGACCAACATGGCCGGCCGCGGGACCGACATCATCCTCGGCGGCAACGCCGAGTTCATGGCGCGCGCCGAGGTCGATCCGGAGAACGCCGGCAAGCCCGGGCACGAGCTGGCGCCCGAGAAGCAGGCCGCCTACGACGAGGCCTTCAAGAGGTTCAAGGCCCAGTGCGACGCGGAGAAGGTGGAGGTGCTGGCCGCCGGGCGGCCTGCACATCCTCGGCACCGAGCGGCACGAGTCGCGCCGCATCGACAACCAGCTGCGCGGCCGCGCCGGTCGCCAGGGCGATCCCGGCAGCTCGCGCTTCTACCTGTCACTCGGAAGACGACCTGATGCGCATCTTCGGCGCCGAGCGGATCACCGGGCTCATGGAGCGCCTCGGGATGGAGGAGGACGTGCCGATCGAGCACGGCCTCATCAACCGCGCCATCGAGAACGCGCAGAAGAAGGTCGAGGGTCACAACTTCGACATCCGCAAGAACCTGCTCGAGTACGACGACGTCATGAACCAGCAGCGCAAGACGATCTATTCGTTGCGCCGCCAGGTTCTGGAGGGGCGCTACGCGCCCGAGCCGACGGAAGAAGAAAAGAAGGCGGAGAAAGACCGGGGCATCACCAGAGACCGACGCCCCGCTGCCGACCGAGTCGGGCAAGCACACCATCGCCAGCCTCTCGTCGATGGTCCGGCCGATCCTGGCCCGCATGTGCGACGCGCTGGCGGAGTCGCGCGCGCGCCGATCCGGCGGTGCCGGGCAATTTCATCGTCACCACGGTGCCCGTCAACGCGGGCCACCTCCGCTCGCTCATCTACCGCGAGTGGGGCGGCTATCTCGACACCAAGGGGATCGTCGAGGATCGGACCGCCACCCTCGATCGGCTGGCCGGCGAGGTCGCCTCGTCGATGATCCAGCAGCGCGAGCGGCTGCTCGATCTGAGCGAAGAGATGATTCAATCGATCATCGACGAGCACTGCCCGCCCAACTCGCACGCCGAGGATTGGGACCTCGAGGTGCTGGGCACCGCGGTCAAGCAGCGCTTCAACTTCGACCCGGCGATCGACGCGCAGGGGGGCCTCGAGCGCGAGACGCTGGCCGAGTCGCTCTGGTCCGAGGTCGAGAAGGTGATCGACGCGCGAGAGACGGAATACCCGCTCTCGGTCCTCTTGCACTACGCGCGCCTCTTCTACCTCGAGGAGATCGACGAGCGCTGGATCGAGCACCTCAAGTCGATGGAGGCGCTGCGCGAGGGGATCCACCTGCGCGGCTACGGCCAGAAGGACCCCAAGCAGGAGTACAAGAAGGAAGGGTTCGTCATCTTCGGCGAGATGATGGACAACATCGGCCGCAACGTCTGCGAGAAGCTGTTCCACATGCAGCTCCAGCGCGCCGATGCGCCGGCGCCGGCAGCGGCCCCGCCCGCCGGTGCCCCTCCGTCGTCCAAGCCGCCGACCTCCGTGCCGATGACCGCAGCCCCCCGCGCGCGCAAGACGATCGAGTCCGGCGGCGGCGTCGAGCCGCCGGCCCGCGCCACGAAGGATGTTGTGAATGGCGGCGGCAACGGCGCCGAGGCAGCCAAGCCGGTCCGGCGCAACGAGCCCAAGGTGGGCCGCAACGATCCTTGCCCCTGCGGAAGCGGGAAAAAATACAAAAAATGCCACGGCGACGTCGCCACGACGTAATCGCCTTCGGGCTCGCGGCGCTGGCCGTCGGGGCTGGAGCTTGCCAGGCGGACGCCGGCGACGCCGGCTGTCAGCTGACGAGTCAGGTGACGCTGCCGGGGACGCCGCTCACGCTGCTGCAAAACGCGCGGCTCGATCAGGTCGGAGGCGAATACTTCCTGCTGGGGAGCGAAACGACCAGCGAAGGCACCCGCGTCCGCTGGGGGGCGGTGAGCGCCGCAGGCGCGCTCACCGGCGAAGGGGCCTATGCGCTGCCGCCCGGCGTCTCCAGCGCCTACTTCGCCGTCGCCGGCGCACAGGCGCCCAACGATACGGTGCTCGTCGGTTACCTCGGGACGGACGCCGCCAGCGGAGGCGGCGGCCTGGCCGTCATTGCGGTCCCCGCCGACGGATCTCAGCCCGGCGCGGCGGCGCGCACGGTCGTGACCTTTCCAGGCGGCATCCCCGCCCCGTTGTCGGTGGCGATGCTCTCCTCGCGGAAGGGGATGAACGCCGGGCTCGCTTGGGTCGACGACGGGGCCCAGCAGGTGATGCTCGCAACTCTCGACGGAACCGCGGCGAGGACTGTTCCGGTCGCCGTCTCCCCCTCTTCGGGGGCCCCCTTCTCCTGTCTCGCGTTTTCCCCGGCAAGGACGATTTGACCGTCATCTACTACGCCGGGACCACCGCGCTCACGAACCACCCATCGGCCTGGGTCATCGCCGAGGCGAACGAAGCGGGCTCGGTCGATTCGACCACCGTGCTCGGCCTTGGTCGTCCTCCCGGCGATGAGTGCGCTCTCGTGTCGCCAACCGCCACCGGGTACGGCATCACCTGGCACGACACCGAGGGGGCCTGGCTGGCCGAGTTCGTCTCGCAGGGAATGTCGCTCTCCATGTCGTATCCCTACGCTTCGGCCGCCGGGTTTGGCGGCTCGGATCTGCAGCCGCCCCTGGTGGGGCTGGCGCCTTTCGGAGACGACTTCGGCGTGCTGCTGGCGCGTCCGTTGGACGTCGAGCTCTGGCGGGTCGACGACATGGGGAACCGTCGGCCGGGGGCGCTCATCTTCCCCTCGATCAACGGGAACTTCGGGAGCGTGTCGGCGCTGCCCCCTTCGCCGGCGATGGCGGGCGGCTCTCTGGTCGCGACCTACGCCGACTATTCCACCCCGGCGGGTGCCTCCGTGCCGGTTGGCGGCAGGCTGTTCGTCAACGCGGCATGTCAGTAGCGTGGAATAACCAGCAGCGCGCGGCGGTTTTCACAGTCAGGTGAACGGAAACCGATGAAAAGGCGACCTCTAGCAGTCGATTTCGAGCGGGAGGCGCTCCCGCATCTGAGCGCGCTTTACGCGGCCGCGCTGCGCATGACGCGCAACGAAAAGGATGCCGAGGACCTGGTTCAGGACGCCTTGCTCCGGGCCTACCGGTTTTTCGACACCTTCCAGCCGGGCACCAACTGCAAGGCGTGGCTGTTCCGGATCCTCACCAACGTCTTCTGCAACAACTACCGCGATCGCGAGCGCGAGCATGTCGTCCTGACCGAGGCGGAGTCGTCCCCGGCCAACCTCGAGCAATTCGTCGGCGGCGGTGCCGATGACGGGCGCGACATCGAGACGGCCCTGCTCGGTCGTATGGTCTCCGCTGACGTCGAAAAGGCGCTGGCGGCGGTCCCCTCCGACTTCCGGATGGCGGTCATTCTGGCCGACCTGGAAGACTTCTCGTACAAGGAGATCGCGGAGATCATGGACTGCCCGGCGGGGACGGTCATGAGCCGGCTCTTTCGCGGCCGAAAGATCCTGCAGGGCCTCCTGCACGACTACGCGGTCGAGCAGGGGATCATCCAACCTCAGGCCAATGTGGGCGACGGCGACGGCGCGGCGCCGGTCGACATGGCCGCCTACCGGCGACGGCGCGACCAGGGCCAGGGCAGCGGAGGCGCCTCGTGAGCTGCGCGAATCTCAGCGCCTCGGTTCAGGCGTACGTCGATCGCGAGTTGGCCGGTTTCGATCGCGAGGCGGTCGAGCGGCATCTGGCGAGCTGTCCCAGCTGCGCCAGGCAGGTCCACCTCGAGGGGCGATTCAAGGCGGCGGTGCGGGCGCACCTCCCCCGACCCGAGGTCCCCCTGGCGCTCAGGCTGCGGGTCAAGGAAGCCCTGGCGACACAGGAGATCGCGCCGCGTCGCTGGCCGTGGCTCTCTTATCCACGCCTCGTTCCCGCGGCGGCGGCCTTCCTGCTGATCGTCGGGATCACCGGCACGGTCCGCCAGTCGCAGTCGATGGTGCTCCAGCAGGCGCAGCGCAGCTATCAGGCCGAGATGCCGATGGACATCACCGGCTCGGACTGCGGGTCGATCGCCTCCTGGTTCCGCGGTCGGGTCGACTTTCCCGTGCACGCCCCGGCGCTCGGCGGCGGTGCGACCTGTCAGGGAGGGCGCCTGGTCAACGTGGGTGAGCGTCCGGCCGCCTATCTGCTCTACCGCGGCCCCACCGGGCATCGGGTGGCGTTGCTGGTCTTCGATCCGCGCGACCAGGCCTTCGACGGGCCGGAGCGCCGGGTGATCAATGGCCGCGAGATCTACATCGGGAGCGGTCCCGGCATCTCGACCGCCACCTACCGCGACCGCGGCCTCGGCTATGTCGTGACGGCTGACCTCGACGAGGAAGCGCTGACCCGATTGGTCACCACCTCCTTCGGCCGGTAGCCCGCCCGCCCTCCATTTTGGATTGATCGGGTCGAGCGCGGCCGGGCTTTGCCCGGTGGAGCTCATCGCCTCGCGGGGCCGACGGGACGGCGCGGGACCCTTTCAGGGTCCGGAATCTGATATCATAACGGCCCCTTCGCTTCATTGCGAAGGTCGGGCGCTCTTTGAGCGCTCCGTCTCAGAGGAGGCGAGATGGCCGACCGAATTGCGCTGTGCATCGAACCCGACGCCACCACCGCGGACCAGATCCGCCGGCTGCTCGCGCCGAACGGCTTTCAGGTCAAGAACATCCCGAGCGGCGATGACGCCATGGAGTGGGGCCGCTCCCACAAGCCCGCCGTCATCGTGCTCTCCGTCGAGCCGAAGAAGGTCGGCTACGCGATCTGCAACAAGCTTCGGCGGAGCCCCAGCCTCCGCGAGGTGCCGCTGCTGCTCATCTCCGCGGAGGAGACGCCGGCGACCTTCGAGCAGCACCGCAAGCTGAAGTCGCGCGCCGACGAGTACATGTTGAAGCCGCTCGACGGCCAGGATCTCCTGCTCAAGGTCGGTGGCCTCTTGAAGCTGAATCTTTCGGCCCCGGCCGCCGATGACGACGAGGTGCACGAACTGGACGCGGATTCGGACATCGTGATGGCCGACGACGACGACATCGAGGTCGTCAGCAGCGCCTCGACCGACGAGGCGGACGAAGCGGACGGCGAGGAGAAGACGCTGGCCGTCGACCCCGACAACTACGGGATCGTGGCGGAGAGCGCCAACGCGCGCGACACCTCCGAACAGCACGTCCTGCCGGACGACAGCGTCCCCAACACCCCGTTCGAGGGGGAGAAGTTCGATCCGGAGACCCAGGCGGCCTTCGCGGCGCTGGAGGCAGGATCGCCCGAGAACGCACCGCCGAGCGGCGACATGGTCGATCTGCGGAACCTCTGGTCCGACGACGACCTGCCGCCGAACCTGGCCTGGGAGAAGCCGCCGGGCGAGGTGAACGGGGCGACGGCCGCGGCGCCGCCCGCCAGCTCGGAGGCCGTTCCCGAAGCGACCGGCTTCGATCCCGACGTCTACCGGACCGGGGAGACGCTGGGCCCGGAGCCGCTGGTCTCCGACGCGCTGCTCGCCTCGGCGCTGCACAACGCGCCCACGAACGAGCATGACGTGCCACCGGCACCCGACGAGATCGCCTTCGAGGACGTCTCGACCGAGGCGAGCGGGCGGGTCATCTCCGAGAGCTTCGGTGCGCCGGGCGTCGACGAAGGGCGCCTGCGCGAGGCCGAGGCGCGCAACACGGAGCTGGAGGCGCGGATTCACTCGCTGGAGAACGAGCGGCAGACGCTGCGCAAGGAGATCGAGGAGGCGCGCGAGCGGTTCACGCAATCGGCCACCTTCTCCAAGGAGCGTGAGTTCCTCGGCCTGCGGGAGATCATCAACAAGAAAGAGAAGGACATCCTCGATCTGCGCGACGCGCTCGACGCCAAGGAGCGGCAGATCCTCGACCACAAGGACAAGATCCGCGAGCTCGACCGGGCCCGGCGCGATCTCGAGGAGAGCACGATCGGTTTCGAGCGGAGCCTGGTGGCCGCCAACGAGAAGGTCGCCGAGCTGGGGCAGGACCGCGAGAAGTCGGCCGAGCGCGAGAAGGGGCTGAAGGCGCGTCTCGACGACGCGCACGTCGAGCTGCGCAAGGCGCACGACGAGGTCGACGCGATCAAGAAGCGCGCGGTTCAGGACGAGGCGCGTGCCCGCGCCGAGACCGACCGGCTGCGTGGCGAGATGGAGACCCGGCTCGGGGAGCAGGAGGAGGCGCACCGGGCCGAGACGGCGGGTCTGTCCGACGAGCATGGCCAGGCCATGGCCTCGGCGGAGGGGGCGCGGCAGGCGGAGCTGGCGCGTCTCGAGAGCGCGCATCGGAGCGAGGTCGAGGGATTGCAGCGGCGCCTCACCGAGGAGCAGGCCCAGGCGGGCGAGCGGCTCTCGAACGAGGTGGCCAAGCTCCGCAAGGAGCACGAGAAGGCCATCGCCGCGGCGCGCGACGAGCAGGCGATCCAGCTGGCCTCGGAGCGCCAGTCGTACGAGGCGCTGGCGGAGCAGAAGGAGCGCGACCACCGCAACGAGATCCTGGGGATGCGCCGCCGCCACGAAGAGGAGGCGCTGGCCGCCGAAGAGCGCCGGCAGCGTGACATCGCCGAGCAAGAGGCGCGGCGAATTTCCGAGCTGGAGGCCGCCGAGACCCGGCGCCGCACCGAGCTGACCTCCCGCGACGAGGATCACCACGTGCGGGTCACCGAGATCGAGCGCCGCCACCTGACCGAGAAGACCGATCTCACCGAGAAGCACCGCACCGATTACGACCAGGCGCTCGGTCGCGCAGCACGCGCGGAGGGGGAGCTGGCGGCGCGGGTGCAGGAGATCGAGCAAGCCTACCGGCGCCTCGCCGGGGTGGAGGCGGACGTCGACGCGACGCGCGCCGAGCTCGGCAACCGGGACGTGCGGTTGGCGCAGTCGCGCGATCGCATCGCGGAGCTGGAGGGCAAGGTGGCCGACTACGAGGACCAGATCGTGCGGGCCTTCCAGCGCATTCGTTCGGATGACAAGACGGCCGAGAAGACCCGCCGCGCGCTGGCCGTTGCGCTGGCGCTGATCGACGAGCGTGCGCCCGCGCCTGCAGCGCCAGCCGCCGCCTCGCGGCCGCCTGCGGATGAGCCGGAGCTCAAGACCTAGCCCTGACCGCCCTCGAGAGGTCGTGTGGAGGAAGCTCGGCCGTGACCTCGCCAAGAGGGCGTGGGCGGCGGTCCGAGGTTGACGATCGCCCACGAGGCCCGTAACGTCGCCGACGCGGCATGCGCGTCACGGCGAACCAGGTCACTTCGGCCCGCCTGCTCGCGATGCCGCTGGTCGGCTGGCTGATCTACGGCGGCCCCACGACGCAGGCCATCGGCGTCGCCATCGGCACCCTGATCGGGCTGACCGACACGGTTGACGGGTACCTCGCGCGCAAGCACGGCCCGACGGTCTTGGGGTCGCTGCTCGATCCGGTGGCGGACAAGATCTTCATCGTCGTCTGCTACGGCTGCTTCGCCGATCGCGGGGGGATCCCCTGGTGGATCGCGGCGGCGATCTTCTCGCGCGAGTTCCTGGTGACCGTGTTGCGTTCGAGCCTGGAGCTCGGCGGCCAGCGCCTTCCGAGCACCGGCATCGCCAAGGTGAAGACCTGGGTCCAGATGTTGGCCTTTGGGTTCCTGGTCCTGATTCCGCTCATCGGCTCGGGACGCGGTCTGCGGGTGCTGTTCGCGGCGCCGTTCGCCTTCGCGCTGCTTGTTCTCGCCACGCGACCGCTGTCGGGGATCTCGGGTGTCTACCGACGGGGGTTCGAGATCGCCGCGGTGGCGCTGATTCCATTCGTCGGAGCGTCGTTCGTCGGCGCCGGGGCGGTCGAGAAGCTGCTGATCGCCGCGGTCGTCTTCATCACCTGGTTCAGCGCGCTCGACTACCTCAAGTTCGGCTTTCCAGCGGTCGCCCGCGCAGCCTCGCACCGCCTGCTGCACTGGCTGCGCCTCGGCGCCGGCGCGCTCCTGCCGATCGGGGTGATGGCGGCCCTCGCCACCCACCGCCTGCCGACGATCCCGCTCATCATCCTTTTGGCCAGCGACATGGCCCGCGGCGCGCTCGACAACTTTGCCGCCAACCAGGGGGTCGCCGACTTCTCCTGGGCGGCGAGCATGGCGGGCGAGCTGGCCTTGCTGGCGGCGGCGCTGGTTTTCCCGCTGGCGGGCAGCCATCTCAGCATCGTGGCGGCGGTGGTCGCCGTGACGGAGACGCTGCGCAGCCTGGTCAAGTACCTGCGCGCTCCCACGCGGCCGGCGCCGGCGCCGTTCAGCGGGCCTACTTCTTCCGTCCCTGAAAGGCGCTGACCATGGTCTCCGTCAGCACGCGCAAGCGGCTGTAGGCGAGCGGAAGGCGTCCCGGCGTGCCGGCCCGCAGCTCCGCTTCGATGGCCTGCTCGACGCGGCGGGCGAAGATGCGATCGCGGCAGAAGACGTCGACCTCTTCGTAGCCCCCGTGCGAGAGCCGGGTGAAGTTCGTGGAGCCGAGGTCGACCCACTCACCGTCGCCGACGATCGCCTTGCCGTGCACCATGCTCGGGTGCAGGACCAGACGCAGGTTGTCCGGGCTGCCGGTGCGGCGCAGGAGCTCGGCGCAGGCCGCCAGGTTCAGGTCGCCCCCCACGTTGGCCCGCGCGGCGGTCAGCAGCGTCACCGAGACCCCGCGCTTGACCGCATCGCACAGCGCATCGGTCGCGGTCGGGTCGCCCAGGTAGGCCATGGCGATCGTCAGCCGCTCGCGCGCACCGGCGAGGAGGTCGAGGCGCTGCGCCGAGAGCGACTCCCCGGTACGCGCGGCGCCGCGAAAGGAGTGAAGCAGGTAGTCGAACGGCCGGGCGGCGTCGAAGCGGGCCCGCCCTTCATAGCGGTCGGCCAGCCGCTCCGCCGCATCACCACCGGCGATCTCCACCATGAAGTCGACGTTGACGTCACGGAAGTCGTCGCCGATCCCCATTCCCCCCAGGATCACCGTCTCGTCGTCGAACTGGTAGAGCTTGGCGTGGTCGAATCGCTTCTCGGTCACGAAGTGGACCTTGGGGTGAGCCAGCAGCGCCGCGCTGAGCTCGCTCGGGCTCTGGCGCAGGGAGCCCCAGCGGCCGTAGAACGTCATCAGGAAGAAGAGCTGAACGCGGGCGTGCAGGTTGATCTTCTTGTGGAAGAAGCTCTGCTTGGTCGCCTCCAAGTGCTCGTAGTAGCCGCCGATGCGGTCCTTCAGGATCGACACCTGGACGCCCCGGTCGGCCGCCGCCAGGAGGGCGCGGGCGATCGAGCGCCCGGCCTCGTCGTCCCGCCACTCGAAGCAGCGAACCATGATGCTGTGACGGGCCTCCCCGATCCGGCTCAGGATCCGGTCGTAGGCAACTTTGCCGCCGGACAGCAACTCGAACGTCGCGCCCTCGGCCGGCGACGCAACCGGCAAGCTCGTCAACGACATCGGGCCGCGCACTTTAGCGTAGGCCCTCCGGGCTCGCAATCGAGGCTGTGCTCGAGCTTGCGGCGTTGTCCCACCCGTGGCCTCACGCGCGGGTCACCTCGCTGGCCCAGGCTCGGTAGCGGGCATAAAAGGCCCGCTTCTCCTCGGGATAAATCGGAATCCATCCCGTAACCGTGTAGCCGAGCATCCAGAAGAACAGCACGTCGAAGACGTAGTTGCGGGCGAAGAAGACCGCCGCCAACACCGTGACCAGCGCCGAGAGGACCAGCAGCCGGACGTGGAGCTGCATCTTTCGCTTTCCCCGGTGCGTCATGTACGGGATGGGAAGTAGGTTGAGCACCGAGAAGGCGGTGACGAGGAGCGCCCCCACCAGATAGCGGGCCGGGTTCATCGCGAAGAAGAAGTGCGACAGCACGTAGGCCATGCCGCCGTACCCGCTCACGGTGCGCGGCAGACCGCAGTACATCAGCGGATCGCCCATCTTGGCGGTGGAGAACAGCGCCTGACGCACGGTCGCGCAGGTGATGACGACCGACATCAGCGCGATCCCCGCCGCGCCGTGTCCCCCCTGGGCGTACACGGCGTAGACGATGACGCCCGGGGCGATGCCCTGGACGAAGTGGTCGGTCGCCGTGTCGAGCTCGCTGCCGAACTGGTTCGACGTCTTCGTCATCCGCGCCACCGGGCCGTCCAGCGTGTCGCCCAGCAGGTACCCGACCAGGAGCGCCGTCCCGGCGGCCAGCGGATCTCCCTGCATGGCGAAGACGATGGCGAAGACGCCGCCCAGGAGGTTGACCAGCGTGAAAAGATCTTTGACCCCGAAAGGCCCGATGTTCCTGCGCATTTTCGAGGCGCACACTATCAGGTCTCGACGACCGAAGGGGCCCGCGCAAGGGCCTGCGAAGGCGCCCGTCGCCCCGTCGCCTCATGATACGGTGGTCGTTCGGGAGGCACGCGCAGGATGGCCGGACGCTACGGAATGAGCTTCGCAGCGAAGATGATCCAGGAGGGGAAGTACGCCGAGGCGATCGAGGAGGCCACGCGCGCCGTGGCGCGAGACGAGGAAGATCCCGCGCCGCTGGTCGAACGGGCGAGCGCCTACGCCTGGCTCGAGCGCTATCCCGAGGCGGTGAAGGATCTCGAGGCGGCGATCGCGCTCGACGAGACGGCCGGCGTGCTCGAGACCGACGTGGTCGACGACGCCTACTTCAGCGCGCTGCTCGGCGCGGCGAAGCTCGAGGCGCGGACCTCGTTGCCGGCCGCGACCCAGACGCTGGCGCGCTACGAGACGATTTTGCCGGGCGGGCGCCACCTGGCCGACGCCGCGGCGTGGCCCGACCGTTTGCGAACGGCGAGCGGCGGGACGTGACGCCGGAGCCAAAAATCGACGGCCGGGTGTCGCGCGCACAGCGGCTGCGCGAGTCGCGGCGTGCCGGCGTGCTGGCGGTGGCGCGGCGGATCTTCTCTCAGAAGGGGTATCACGCCACCAGCATCCACCAGATCATCGAGACGGCCGACATCGCCCGGGGGACGTTCTATCTCTACTTCGAATCCAAGCGCGCCATCTTCGACGAGCTCCTGGATGGTCTGGTGACCACGCTGCAGGCGCAGGTCAAACGGATCGAGGTCGGTGCGGACGCCGCTCCGCCGGTCGATCAGATGAACGCCACGGTGGACCGGGTCCTGAAGACGCTGCACGACAACCGCGAGATGGCGCGCATTCTGCTGCGCGAGGCGGTGGGGATCGACGTCGACTTCGATCGCAAGCTCTCCGAGTTCTACGGCCGCATCGAGGCGATGATCATGGGCGCGCTCAACACCGGGCGGCAGCTGGGCGTGGTGCGGCCGTGCGACGCCAAGGTGGTCGCGCGCTGCGTGCTCGGGAGCATCAAAGAGGTCGTGCAGTGGGCGTTCGTCGAACAGGACCCCCCGCCGACCGAGATGACGCAGATCGGGCGCGAGATGATCGCGTTCACGCTCAAGGGCTGCCTCGTTGACGGATCCTGACAAGGAGACCCTCCCGGCCACCTTCGCGCGGGTCGCCGCCATGCCCCCCGACGCCGTGCTGGCGATCTTTCGGCGCTACGGCCGGCCGCTCGCGGTGGCGATGCCGGCGCCCGCCGCCGACGACCAGCGCGTCGTCCTCGAGTGGCCCGCCGGCGCGCCGGCCGAGGACGGGCGCGCGTCCGTCGCCTCGGCCACCGTCCGGGTCCTCCAGGTCATGGGATACGGCGACGTCATCCCCAACGACTACTTCGTGCTGGAGATGGCCGGCGAGGAGCCCCTGGCCGTCGCCGGGCCCTTCTTCGCCGCCGCGCTCGAAGCTCTGGCGCGCGCGTCGGGCGTTGCCTAGGAGACGCCTACGCCCGCGGATGGCGGTACACCATCGCGATGCGCTGGTCCGGGCAGGGGAGGGCGCCACGCTCGCTCTCGACGAGGGCGCGGAGCTCTGGCCTCCACTCCGACTCGGAGACACTGACGAAGCCCACCCTCTCGTACCAGGGGCGGTTCCACGGGACGTGCCGGTAGGTGGTCAGCCACAGCTCCCCCCTGGGAGCGCTCCAGCGCCGGGCGAATGCCAGCAGGGACCGACCGATCCCGTGCCCCATCGCCGCCCGGCGGACCGAGAGCTGGTCGAGAAAAGGAAGCCGGTCGACCAGGCAGAGTGCGGCAAATCCGACCGGTTCGCCCGCTGGAGAACAGGCGAAGAAAAGGTTTCCGGCGCGGAGGATTCTGGTTCCAGCGCGCGACCTCGTTCAGGGCATAGGGATGGTCGGCGGGGAGCTCGATATCGAGCGCCGAGTCCAGCTCGACAAAGGCCGTGCAGGCGTCCTTGTCGATCTCGGCAGCGAGGTCGAGCTCGCTCTCCAGCGCACGCCGAATGGTCGGCCTGCTCGGCCATTGGGCCCTGGGTGTGGTGCGGCTGTCCATGGCTCCAGAATTACGCTTCGCGGGCGGTCTGGTTACGCCGTGCAGGTGGTACGCTCGCGCAGGTCCTCTGACCGACCCCAAAAACCACGATGCCCCAGCCCGAGATCCCTGACTTCGTCTCCCTGCTGCCCGACCGAATCTGGTACCTGACCCAGAGCGGCCAGGACATGTGGTGCCGGCGCCCACACGGGTTCTTCTTCACCTCGAGCCAGGCCGCGGTCGACTTTGCCGCCGCCATCGGCACCGAGCTGGACCTGCAGCCGATTGGCGTCGCCTCCAAGGAGCTGGTCTCGGAGGAGGGGATCGCGGCGATGAATCTCCTCGCCGTCACCCGGATCTTCGTCGACCCCCGGTTCGACCCGGTGACCGGCGACGTCTTCGGCCAAATCCTGCGAATAGCCCCCAAAGCTGCGGGCATCGTGTAGTCGGGCGCCGGGTGCTCCCCCGGCAAGCTTGATCTTCCCCCGGCAGGTGACTAAAGTGTCCCCTGATTCAAAGACTGAAGTGTCAGTCTAGTTTTTACTGAGGTGTCAGTCTTCTCTTCAAAGGAGCATGCGTGGCTGCAGAAGCGTCGCCGGTGAATCTTCGGACTGAAGCGGTCGCGGTCGGCATCGACGTCGGCTCGACGACCGTCAAGGCTGTGGTGGTCGACCCGGTCACCAAGGAGATCCTCTGGAGCGACTACCTGCGCCATCAGACCAAGCAGGCTGAGTTCGTTCTTTCGTTCCTGGAACGGATCGCCGTGGCCTTCCCGAACATCCCGAACGACCAGATCCGCACCTTCATCACCGGCTCCGGCGGCGCGCCGATCGGCCCGCACATCGGGTCCAAGTTCGTCCAGGAGGTGAACGCGGTGACCCTGGCGGTCGAGACGCTGCACCCCGACGTCGGGTCGGTCTGCGAGCTGGGCGGCCAGGACGCCAAGATCATCATCTTCAAGAAGAACGAGGAGACGGGCGGCAAGACCGCCATCACCTCGATGAACGACAAGTGCGCCTCGGGCACCGGCGCGACGATCGACAAGTGCGTCATCAAGGTCGGCCTGCCGAACGAGGAGGTCGTGAAGATCGGCTTCGACGACTCGAAGCTGCACCACGTGGCGGCCAAGTGCGGCGTCTTCGCCGAGACCGACATCGTCAACCTGGTCAAGAACGGCATCCCGTCGCTCGAGATCATGAACTCGCTGGCCGACGCCATCGTCATGCAGAACCTGTCGGTGCTGACGCGTGGGAACACGCTGCGCCACAAGGTGCTGCTGCTGGGCGGCCCCAACACCTACCTGCCGTTCTTGCGCGACTGCTGGCGCAAGCGGATCCCCGAGACCTGGCGCGATCGCGGCTACGCCTATCCCAAGGACGTCCCGATCGAAGAGCTGATCATCGTCCCCGAGAACGCGCAGTACTACGCCGCCTACGGCGCCGTGGTCTACGGCCTCTACGAGAACGCCAACGTCGGCGTCTACAAGGGGATGGACGGGCTCAAGGACTTCATCCTCAACGGCCGCGCCGCGCGCCTCGGCGAGACCGCCGGCCCGCCGCTGCTCACCCAGGGCGCCGACCACGGCAAGGCGGAGCTCGACGAGTTCAAGAAGCTCTACACCATCCCCAAGTTCCAGGACGCGACGTTCGCGCCGGGGCAGGTGGTCAACGTCGTCATCGGCATGGACGGCGGCTCGACGTCGTCGAAGGCCGTCCTCATCGACTACGACTCGGGCGAGCTGCTCAAGAAGTCGTACATGCTCTCCAAGGGCAACCCGATCGCCGACACCAAGGAGATCCTGGCGGGCCTCAAGAAGTACATCACCGACCAGGGCGCCATCATGGAGGTCAAGGGCTTCGGCGCGACCGGCTACGCGGCCGACGTGCTCAAGGAGTCGGTGAAGTCCGACACCTCGATCGTCGAGACGGTCGCCCACATGATGTCGGCGACGCACTACTTCGGCGACATCGACGTCGTCTGCGACATCGGCGGGCAGGACATCAAGGTTCTGTTCATGCAGAACGGCGACATCCGGAACTTCCGGCTCTCGAACCAGTGCTCGGCCGGCAACGGCATGCTGCTGCAGGCGATGGCCGATCAGTTCGGCGTCAAGGTCACCGACTACGCCGACGTCGCCTTCGAGGCCAAGCTGTCGCCCAAGTTCAGCTACGGCTGCGCCGTCTTCCTCGACTCCGACCGCGTGAACTTCCAGAAGGAGGGCTTCTCGAAGGAGGAGCTGCTGGCGGGCCTCGCGCAGGTGCTGCCGAAGAACGTCTGGCAGTACGTCGTGCAGATCCCGCGCATGGCGGAGCTCGGCAAGAAGTTCGTGCTCCAGGGCGGCACGCAGCACAACCTGGCCGCGCTCAAGGCGCAGGTCGACTACATCAAGGCGCGCGTTCCCGGCGCCGAGGTGTTCGTCCACCCGCACACGGGAGAGGCCGGCGCGATCGGCGCCGCCATGGAGACCCGCCGCGTGGTCATGCGCAAGGGGGGGACCTCGACCTTCATCGGCATCGACGCCGCGATCAATCTCGAGTTCCAGGCGGTCAACGACGAGTCGACCCGTTGTCACTTCTGCCCCAACAACTGCGCGCGCACCTTCATCGACACCAAGACGCCGGACGGGCGGACCTCGCGCTACATCTCGGGCTTCTCCTGCGAGAAGGGGACGGTCGAGTCCGAAGAGGCGATGATCGCGCTCAGCAAGGAGCGCAAGAAGCTGATGAAGGAGTTCCCGAACCTGGTCGACTACGAGTCGAAGCAGGTCTTCCGGCACTTCTACGATCCGGAACCGATGCCCGAGGCGACGCAGATGGTGAGCGACGTCGTCGTCGAGAAGGCTTTTCTCTCGTTGGGCGTGAAGAAGACCGCGATCCAGCGCGCGTTCGTGCGCTCGACGCCGGAGTCCTGGCAGGCGCGCCGCACGGTGCGGGTCGGGATTCCCAAGGTCCTCAACAACTGGACGCTGGCGCCGTTTTTCCGCACCTACCTGGAGACGCTGGGCCTGCAGAAGCAGAACATCGTCTTCTCCGATGAGACCTCCGAGGAGATGTGGCAGAAGGGCGGCAAGTACGGCTCGATCGATCCCTGCTACCCGTCGAAGGTCTCGCAGGCCCACATCCACAACCTGCTCTTCGAGCACCACGAGCAGGACGAGGGGGGCAAGAAGCTGAAGTACCTGTTCTTCCCCTGCATCACCCACGTCGTGCCGGGCTTGAACAAGCTGATGGACACGGCGTCCTGCCCGATCGTCGCGGGCGCGCCCGAGGTCATGAAGGCGGCCTTCACCAAGGAGACCGACTTCTTCGCGGAGCGCGGGATCACCTACGTCGATCCGGCGCTCACCTTCACCGAGCCGTCGCTGCTGAAGAGCCAGCTCTTTGCGGCGTGGGGCCCGCTGCTCGGGGTCTCCGAGGACGAGAGCGACTTCGCCTGCCAGCAAGGGCAGAAGGCGATGGACATCGTCGACGCCGACCTCCAGAAGAAGGGGCGCGCGATCCTCGAGACGGTCGAAGAAGAGAACCGCGTGGCGGTGCTCATGATCGGCCGCCCGTATCACTCGGACCCGGGGCTGAACCACGGCGTGCTCGAGGAGTTCCAGGTGCTCGGCTACCCGATCCTCTCGATGCGCTCGATCCCCAAGGATCCGGCCTGGCTGCATCGGTTTTTCGAGAGCGACATCAAGGCGGGGCGGATCGAGACGGCGCTCGAGGTGCAGGACGTCTGGCCGGAGAACTACTCGGCCAACTCGGTGCAGAAGGTCTGGGCCGCGAAGTTCGCGGCGCGCCACCCGAACGTGGTGGTCCTGGATCTGTCGTCCTTCAAGTGCGGGCACGACGCGCCGACCTACGGCCTCATCGACTCGATCATCTCGACGTCGGCGACGCCCTACTCGGCGCTGCACGACATCGACGCCAACAAGCCGGGCGGCTCGATCAAGATCCGCGTCAAGACCTACGCCCACTCGCTGAAGCTCCACGAGGAGCGGCTCGAGGACACGGGCAAGCGCACCGACGAGCTGAAGTTCCGCATGGAGGAGAAGCGCCTCCAGCTGCTGGAGCTGAAGCGGCAGCAGCTCGAGGCGCGCAAGCAGCAGGACCCGGCGCTGGAGAAGATGATCAACGAGACCAAAGAGAAGGTCTCCGCATATTCGAAGCGGGTCGAGGCCAACAAGCCTGTGAACCCGGCGGCGCAGGCGGCCTCAGACGCCGGCCTGATTCGCATGGGCATCAAGAAGCTCGTCAACGATCAAGAAATTGTGGCGCGCGTCTAACCGGACGGAGGAATCACAGTGGAAACCATCGACAACACCCAGACCGACACCCGCAAGCGACTCCCCGTTCTCGGCGCCAAGGCGAACGTCGACATCGACGTCGAAGCCGAGCTGAAGAAGTTCGAGATCGAACAGATGGCCGCGCTCGGCCTGGAAGCCGGCAAGGAGCACTGGCGCGACGACAACCCGACCACCTTCACCGGCGGCCAGCGCGCGCACACGACGCTGCTGATCTCGGGCCTGACCATGGCGCACGACCTGTTCCTGCAGGGCGCGCTCCGCGGCATCGGCTACAAGGTCAAGGCGATCGACGTGCCCGACAACTCGGCGCTGACCTTCGGCAAGGAGTTCGGCAACCGCGGTCAGTGCAACCCGACCTACTTCACCGTCGGCAACCTGATCAAGTACCTCTCCTGGCTCCGCGACGACCAGAAGGTGCCGGTCAAGGAGATCATCGAGAACCACGTCTTCGTGACGGCCGGCGCCTGCGGCCCCTGCCGCTTCGGCACCTACGTCACCGAGTACCGCAAGGCGCTCCGCGACTCGGGCTTCGAGGGCTTCCGCGTTCTGCTCTTCCAGCAGCAGGGCGGCCTCAAGCAGGCCACCGGCGAGGAGCAGGGCCTCAAGATGAACCCCGAGTTCTTCAAGGCGATGCTGAAGGCGATCCTGATCGGCGACGTGCTGAACATGGTCGGCTACCGCATCCGCCCCTACGAGGTGGTGCCGGGATCGACCAACGAGGCGGTCGAGGCCTCGAAGAAGCTGATCCACGACGCCTTCTCCGACCCCAAGGGGAAGTCGCTGCTCTGGGCGCTGATCCAGACGCGCCGCAACCTCATGAACGTGAAGGTCGATCGCACGCATCGTCAAACCGAAGGTCTCGATCATCGGCGAGTTCTGGGCGATGACGACCGAAGGGGACGGCAACTACGGCCTGCAGAAGTTCCTGGAGCAGGAGGGCGCCGAGTGCGACATCCAGCCGGTGACGGCCTGGATCCTCTTCATGATCTGGGAGCAGACCTGGGACACCCAGCAGCGGATGGTCCTGCGCGGCGAGGACAAGTCGCGCAAGGGTCTGGCGGGCGTCAACGTCCGCAAGAAGCTGCTGATGCTCTGGCTGGCCAAGCACGCCATCAAGGGGACCTTCTACGGCATCGGCCACCTGATGGGCCTGCACGGCGTGCACCTGTCGGACATGGACACCGTCGCCGAGGCGGCGGCGCCCTACTACAACAACCACCTGCGCGGTGGTGAAGGGCACATGGAGGTCGGCAAGCTGATCCTCAACATCGCCAAGGCCAAGGCGACCATGACGCTGTCGGTGAAGCCGTTCGGCTGCATGCCGTCGGCGGGCGTCTCGGACGGCGTCCAGTCGATGATCACGGAGAAGTACCCGCAGGGGATCTTCTGCCCGATCGAGACCAACGGCGACGGCGCCGTGAACGTCTACTCGCGCGTCCAGATGATGCTCTTCAAGGCGCGTCTGGCGGCGCGGGCCGAGTACCAGACGGAGCTGGAGAAGAACGGGATGACCGTCGCCGAGCTGCGCGCCTACCTGCAGGAGAAGAACTGGCGCGGCTCGTCGCTCTTCTACCCGCGCCACGGCTCGGTCGCCAGCACGGCGGCCAACCTGGTGCAGCACGTGGTCGACGACGTCAAGAAGACCCGCACCGCCAAGGTCATCGACTTCACCAAGCGGCTCCTGCAGCGAGGATCGAAGATCGACACGGCCAACGCCAATGCGACCGTCGTGGCTAGCGACGTCCGCTCCGCGGCGAGCGCGAACTAGGCGCCCGCCGGCCACATGTTGAACGGCGAGATGCTGAGCGGATTGACAGGCAAGTTGCGCTCGCTGGCCCACCAGCAGCTGGAGGCCCGCGAGGCCGACGGCCCGCTGGTGCGGCGGCTGCGCGACGTGGTGAGCACCGTCAACGATCTGCTCGGCAAGCCGATCAGGCCAGACGCCGAGGTCGACGCCTCGGCGACTGGCGGTGGGCCGGTGATCGTCACGCCGGTCGTTCGGGAGCAGGCGCCGGTGATCGTCTACTTCGACGGCAAGGACCAGCGGACGAGGATCAAGATCGAAGAGCTGCTCAACGCTCGCGAGATCAAGTTCCGCATCCTCGACGTCACCAACGACGAGGCCGAGCGCTCCTGGGTCATCACCGCCGCCAAGAGCGAGGAGTTCCCCATCGTGGTCATCGCCGGCACACCGGTGGGCGGCTTCCACGAGCTCATGCAGCTCGACGTCACGGGCGGCCTCAAGAAGCGCGTCTTCGGCTCTTAGAAGGCCCGTTTTCGTCCGGGGTCGAGGAGTGGCCCGCTCAGGGGCGACCCGCGCCCATCCCGTACTGTGTGTCTCCACTCACCTTGGGAACGGTCGGATCGCTCTCGGGCTCGGGCGGGGGATTGAGCTCGTAGCGAATCGCGAGGAACGCCCCCGGCAGCAGCCAGATGAGGATCGTCTGGGCGATCCTCTGCGGCCTTTCGAGTGCCTGGCTCGTCAAGACCCAATACGTCGCGCGGACGTTGGACGCGAACAACGCCAGACCGCCGACGACTCCCCCGATCTCGAGTATTACGAGACGGCCCATGCGCCAATTTTACACCTGCAGCGCACTCCGGCGTCCGGTCGTGGACGACGCGTATGGTCAGGAAGGGAGGCTTGATTTAGAAGTAAAGAATCATATTCTTTACTTATGAAGAGCAGTATCTCGTCCAAAGGGCAGATCACGGTGCCCATCGAGATTCGGGAGAAGCTGGGGCTCCTCCCAGGGACCGCTGTGCGTTTCGAGCTGCGGGACGGGGAGGCAGTGCTCTATAAGGCGACGCATGGTGCGCATCCGGTCGATCGTCTCTACGGGCGGCTGAAGCTCGCGCGACCCGTCGATCGGCTGTTGGACGAGATGCGGGGTCCGCGACCGCGGCGATCGTGAAGACCGCGGTCGACTCGTCGGTTCTTCTCGACGTGCTTGGGGCCGACCCTTCGTTCGGGCCCGCTTCACGTGAAGCGCTTCGCGCAGCTTTTGACGGCGGAGCGTTGGTTGCCTGCGACGTCGTCTGGGCAGAGGTCCGTGCTCACTTTCAGTCTGAAGTGGAATTTGAGGACGCCGTGCGGGACCTCGGCCTCTCGTTTTCGCCGCTGTCGCGGGAAGCCGCCCGATTGGCTGGAACCTTATGGCGCCAGCATCACAAGACCAGCCAGCGGCCGCGGTTTCGCGTCGTGGCGGACTTCCTGATCGGCGCTCACGCGCAGGTCGAGGCGGATGTTCTCCTGACCCGCGACCGAGGCTTCTTTCGCAGATACTTCAAAGGACTGAAGCTCCGGCAACCCGGCGCCGGCTAACGCCAAAGCGTCTAGCCGGCCACCGGCGTCAGTTCACCTGCGCGCAAAACGACGTGCTCTCGACGTTGACGGCGCCGCGCCAGATCTCGAAGCCGGTGAAGATGTTGGTCAGGTACCAGCTGCTCTGGATGGTGTTGGGCTGGTTCTTGACCGCGTCCTGAATGAACAGGTTCAGGTCGTACGACATCGACAGCGTCGTCTGCGTGCTGACGTAGGAGATGCAGGGGCGGGTGCCGTTGGGACCGATCCAGACGTCCCAGGTTCCGGGGACGCCCGCGATGGTGATCCCCTTCTTCATCGCCGAGCCGCCAATCGGCTGCGCATCGGCCGGCTTGTGGTACCAGACCATCAGGTAGCCGCCCGTCGGGCCCGAGGAGTTCGGCTCTCCGGCGGGACTTGTGCTGAACCAGACGTCGTAGGTGGCGTTGTAGCTGTTGGCCGTGTCGTCGGCCAGCGTCCCGTTGTCGTTCCAGGTCCAGCTCGTCGGCACCGTGGTCAGCGCGCTCACCGCCTTGGGGAGGTTGCTGTTGCTCGTCGTGTGACGGGAGTTCGCGCCGATGAAGACGGATGGAAATCCTGTCGGCGAACCATTCGTCGCCGTGCTTGCCATCTGCGTCGTCATCTTGAAGAGGTAGTCGCCGCCGTAGCTCATCACCTGCGTGCCCTTCGAGTTCCACTCGTTCACCTGCATGAAGTAGCTGTTGTTGTCGAACGGCATCAACCCGTATTGCCCGTTGAGCGCGCCGGTCATGGTCAGCGACGCTGGCGTGCAGCCGGCAGCTGACTGGCCGCTGCCGGCGGTGCCCCCGGCCGCGGCACCGCCGGTGCCGCTATTTCCTCCGGTGGCCAGAGTGCCGCCAGATCCGGAGCTGCCGCCGGTCGCAACACCGCCAGATCCGGAGCTGCCGCCGGTCGCGGCACCGCCGGTACCGGAGCTGCCGCCGGTCGCGGCACCGCCGCTGCCGCCCGTGGCCTTGTTGCCGCCCGAGCCGGCGGAGATGTTCCCTCCGGATCCGGTGCCGCCGGTCGCGGCGCCGCCTGATCCGCTGCCGCCTGAGCCGTTCCCGCCGCTCGCGGTGCCTGAGCCGCCCGTGGCGCCACCAATTGTTCCTCCGGTGCCGCCGCCATCTCGGGCGTTCGAACAGGCCGCGGTCGTGAGAACCAGACCAGAAAGAAACGAAAGAACGAAGCTCGGCCTCACAAGCGAATAAGGGCGCATCGGGACTGCCTCCGGCTGGGGGTCCGGGAAACGAAGGGCGGCGCGAGAGCGCCGCGTGGACAGATTGCCTGTTCGTGCGGGCGGCGGCCAAGAAACTTCAGAGAATGCGCGAAATCGAGCCCGGGAGCGGCATGCTAACCTCCGCCCCCTGAAAACCGTCACCGGCAATATCGTCGGGCTCAAGCCGAGCCAGAAGCACGCCCTCGAGCGCGTCTACCGGCGGCGCCTGCAGCCCTCGGAGGTGGCGTCGGCCGAGCTGGCGACCTTCCTCGGGGCCGTGTCGCGCGAGATCGAGCGGCAGGTCGGCATCCTGGTCGACCGGCGTGGCGAGATCGAGCACGTCTTCGTGGGCGACGCCTCGCGGATCAACCTCCCGGAGATCGGCCGCTTGCGGGCCGGGCGCGGGCGCTTCCGGGGGCTACGCCTCGTGCACACCCACCTGCGCAACGAGCCGCTGACGCGCGACGATCTCGTCGATCTGGCGCTCCTGCGGCTGGATCTGGTGGCCGCGATTGGCCTCCAACCCGACGGGCGGCCGGCGGATCTGCACGTCGCGCATCTCCTGCCGCCGCTGCCGGGGCAACCGCCTTGGCGCATCCTGCCGAGCGAACCGTTCCATCACAGCACGCTCGACGCGGTGGCGCTGACCGAGGCGCTGGAGGAGGAGTTCGAGCGGGTCGCTCCCTCGGCGGTGGCGACCGACACCCGCACGCGCGCGCTGCTGGTCGTCGTCGATCTGCGCCGCAAGCGCCCCGGTGCTCCGGCGACGTCGGGAGCCAACGGCGCCGATCCCGGCGGGCGGGTCGCCGAATTGCGCGAGCTCTGCCGGACCGCCAACGTGCGCGTGAGCGGCGTGATGGAGCAGCGCCGCCACGAGTCCGATCCCAAGTACCTGGTCGGTCGCGGCAAGCTGGAGGAGATCTTGATCCGCGCCATGCAGGTCGACGCCAACGCGCTCATCTTCGATCCCGATCTGACGCCGGTGCAGGCGCACGCCATCGCTGACTTCACCGATCTGAAGGTGATCGACCGGACGATGTTGATCCTGGACATCTTCGCGCAGCGGGCCAAGAGCCGCGACGGCAAGCTGCAGGTCGAGCTGGCGCAGCTCCGCTACCGCCTCCCGCGGCTGCACGAGAAGAACACCATGATGAGCCGCCTCACCGGCGGGATCGGCGGCCGCGGCCCCGGCGAGACCAAGCTGGAGGAGAACCGCCGCCGCGCCCGCGAGCGCATTCACCGGCTGGAGAAGGAGATCGATCGCTTCGGCGAGCAGCGCGCCGGGCGGCGGGCCGAGCGGGTGCGGCGCGGGCTGCCGATCGTCGCCATCGTCGGCTACACCAACGCCGGCAAGTCGACCCTGCTCAACACGCTGACCGGCAGCGAGGTGCTGGCGGAGGACAAGCTGTTCGCCACGCTCGATCCGACCACGCGCCGGCTGCGGTTTCCGCGCGAGCGGGAGATCATCCTGGCCGACACGGTCGGCTTCATCCGGGATCTGCCGCGCGATCTGGCGCGCGCCTTTCGCGCCACGCTGGAAGAGCTGGACCAGGCCGATCTCCTGCTGCACGTGGTCGACGCCGCCGATCCGGCGCGCGAGCAGCAGATCGCCGCGGTGGAGACGATCCTCGGCGACCTCGGCCTCGCCGAGACGCCGCGCCTTCTGGTCCTCAACAAGATCGACCTCGTCCCCGAGGAAGAGCGGACGCAGTTGCCGCGGGGCGAACGGGGCCTTCCGGCCGTGCCGATCTCGGCGCAAGATCGGGCCACCGTGGCCCCCCTGCTGGAATCGATGGAGACGGCGCTCTGGCGCGAGGGGCGCATGGCGCGACCCGAGCATGATGGCAACGAGACGGACGTCGCGACCCCAAGCGGGACCGGGGCTCACCCGTCGTGAGCCTGCTGGTCTGGGCCGTCGCGGTCCTGGTGCTCCTCGGCGTGCTGATCCTGGTGCACGAGCTGGGGCACTTCATCTTCGCGCGACTCTTCGACGTGAAGGTGCTGCGCTTTTCGCTGGGGTTCGGCCCCAAGCTGTTCGGCTTCACGCATCGCGAGACCGAGTACCGGCTGTCGCTGGTGCCGCTCGGCGGCTATGTCCGCCTGCTCGGCGAGGATCCGGGCGAGCCGATTCCGCCGATCGACAGGCCGCGCGCCCTGGCCGCGAAGCCCCTCTGGCAGCGCTACACGGTGGTCGTCGCCGGGCCGCTGTTCAACATGCTGCTGCCGCTGGTCATCTACTTCGTCCACTACGCGGGCCAGCGGACGTTGCTGCCGCCCACGATCGGCACGGTCCTGCCCGACCTGCCGGCCGCCACCGCCGGGCTGCTCCCGGGCGACCGCGTGGAGACCGTGGACGGTCGTCGAGTCCGCTACTGGGAAGAGCTGGAGCGAGTCATCTCGAACTCGGCCGGCAAGACGCTGCGGTTTGCCATTCGCCGCGGGCCCGACGCGGAGGAGCGCGACGTGACGCCGATCGATCTCGAGCGGCTCGGCCCGATGCGCGCGCGCGAGCACGTCGGCTGGATCGGCGTCTCGCCCCGCTTCCACCTGCCGGAGATCGGCGTGCTCGATCCGGCGTCGCCGGCGGCGCAGGCGGGCCTGAAGACGTTCGACTTCATCACCGCCGTGGGAGGCGTTCAGGTCGGCACCTGGACCGAGTTCTCCAACGCCATCGACCACGCCGGGGCCTCGCCGCTTCGGATCAACTATCTGCGCGGCGGCTACTCCGCGGTGCCGTTCGCGCACGTCGAGATCCAGGAGCCCGGGTCGGCGATCGTCATCCCCACCGCCGTGTTCGACGCCGCCGGCCGCCGCCATTACGAGACCGGGATTCTCTCGGCCGAGCTGTTCGTCTTCTCCGTCGAGCCGGGCAGCCCCGCCGACCAGATCGGTCTGCGGCGCGGCGACCAGATCGAATCGCTCGACAGCGCGCCGCTCCCCCACTGGGACGTGCTGCGCGAGCGGCTGGCCGCGCATCCCGAGCGGATCTTCCGCCTCGGGTGGGTCTCGCCCGGCGGCGAGAAGCACGAGGCGACCTTCCGCCAGGAGGTCCGCTCCGAGCTCGACGTCTACCGCCAGGACGAGCAGCACCTGATCTTCGGCGCGCTCAATCGGCTCGCCTGGAAGACCGACCCGCCCATCCCCATCACCAACCGCTTCGGCTACGCCGCCAGCCACGCCTTCGAGCGGACCGGCCAGATCATCGTGGCGATGACCTACGGGTTCGGGCAGATCGTCCGCGGACACGTCCCGCTGACGACGCTGGGCGGGCCGATCATGATCGGCTACGCGGCCGGCGTCGCCGCCGAGCAGGGGTTCGATCAGTACCTCTGGCTGATGGCGCTCATCAGCATCAACCTCGGCCTGCTTAACTTCCTGCCGGTCCCGATCCTCGACGGCGGTCTGCTGGTCTTCTTCACGCTGGAGCTGTTCAAGCGGCAGCCGCCGTCGCCGCGGGCACGCGAGATCGCCACCTACGTCGGCCTGGTGGTGGTGGTGACGCTGATGCTGTTCGCGATGCGCAACGACGTCGTCCGCTACCTGCTTCCAAGGTAACAAAAGAAAAACGCAAAAAGAGATGGGCGAGACGACAAGCAACGAGACGGGCGGGTTCTTTCTCTGCCTGGACACCTCGACCCCGACGGCGCGCGTGGCGATCCTCGTCAGCGACCGGGGAGCGGCCGAAGTCCGGTTCGCCACCGAGGCAACGGCCGAGCGGCACGCCGGCCACCTCCTCCCGCTCTGCGCCGAGGCGTTGCGTGCGGTCGGCGTCGCGCCGGCGGCGCTGGCAGGGATCGCCTGCGGCGGCGGCCCCGGCAGCTTCACCGGGCTTCGCGTTGGGTTGTCGACGGCCAAGGGGTTGGCCCTTCCGACGGGCGTTCCGCTCTACGTCGTCTCGTCGCTGGAGGCGCTCGCGCTCGACATTCTTGGAATGCCGCCAAACGGGACAGCCCCGTCCCCGATCACCGCGGTCCCCTGTCTCGACGCCGGAAAAGGGGAGATCTACGTCGCGGCCTACGCCGCCGATTCGGAGCGACTGGTCCGTGAAGTGGCGCCCCCGGCCCGTCTGACGCCGGCGGCGTTCGCGTCCTGGGCATCGGGGCTCGAAGGGCCCCTCGTCGCGGGCAACGGTGCGGCGCGCCACAGGGGCGCGCTCTCCGCCGCCGAGATCGTCGACGTCCCCGGCCCGACCGCCATCTCCGTGGGACGGCTGGCGCTCCTGCAGCGCGCGCGGGGAGAGTCCGCGGATCTCGGCGACCGCCGTTCCCTTCTACGGGCGACCGCCCGACATTACTGTAAAGAAGCAGGTGTAGGAGAGCCGGTCTCACGTATCATGCGCCCGTGGCCGAGCCAGTCGCGCCCACCCCCACCGACTGCTCGCTGACGAGGTTCGCGCGCGAGCTTTGCCGCGTCGATGACTACGACGCGGTGATCGAGCTCGTGCGGCGCGAACTGGCGGCCCGCTTCGGCCTGACCAACGCCTGGCTGTATGTCATCGAACGCGAGGAGGACGAGCAGGCGCTGCTGGTCGCCGTCGCCGGACCCAACGCCGCCGCCATCCGCGAGGAGCTTCCGTCGACGCCCGCGGCCGGAGACTGGCTCTTCACCGCTCTGCGCCGTGACGAAGGGCCGATCGTCATCCCCGACGCGCGCGACTCGGTGGAGAAATTGCACGTGGCGCGCCGGCTCGACAACCGCACGGTCGTCAACGTGCCCATCGGCATCGTGGACCGTACCCTGGGAATCCTCGGGGGGGGCACCTTCGGCGACGAGGGGCCCGTCCCCGTCGACGAGGGCGCCACTGCCTATCTGTTGCACCTTGCCAACCTGGCGTCGGTGGCGATCGCGCGGTTCGTGCTTCGCGCGCGCGACGAGGCCCGGGCGCGGCTGCAGGCTGAGCGCGCGCAACGCCAGCGGCTGCAGAGCCTGGGGCTGCTGGCGGGCGGGGTGGCTCACGACTTCCGCAACCTGCTCACCGTCATCCGCAACAGCGCAGGGTTCATCGCGGCCGAGCCCCTCAGTGAGGCGCAGCGAAAGGACCTGGAGGTCATTGCGGACGCTGAGCGAAGCGCCAGCGCGCTGACCGGTAAGCTGTTGATGCTGGGTCGCGACCAGCCGCCCAACTTGGTGGTCGCCGAGGTCAACGACATCGTGACCGCCTGCCTGCCGCTCCTCCAGCAGGTGCTCCCTCCGCAAGCGCGGATCACCTTCACCGGCGCGGAGGGGTTGCCGCCGCTGCGCCTCGATCCCCATCAGCTGGAACAGGTGCTGGTCAACATGGCCCTCAACGCGCGCGACGCGATGTCGATCGACGGCCACCTGGCCCTGACGACGCAGGCGGTGACGATCGACGACGGGGACCTGCGCGCGCATGGCTCGGACAACCGCAGCGGCTACGTTCGCCTCACCGTCTCCGACAACGGCTGCGGGATGTCGCCCGAGGTGGTCGAACGCGCGTTCGAACCATTCTTCACCACCAAACCCCAGGGGGAGGGGACCGGGCTCGGACTCGCCGTCAGCTGGGGCGTCGTGCAGCAGCACGGCGGATTCATCCATTGCGCGTCCGAGGTGGGCGCCGGCACCACCTTCGAGATCTACCTGCCGGTCGTCGAGGAGCTCGCTCCCGAGGCCGCGCCTCCCGATCAGAATTCGGCGCCGGGCGGAACGGAGCGGATTCTCTTCGCCGACGATCAACCCTACCTGCTGGACATCGTCGCGCGCGTGCTGTCGCGCGCCGGGTACAGTGTGGTCGCCGTCGCCAATGGGGCCGCCGCCGTCGAAGCCGCCGCCCGGGAGGACTTCGACCTTCACGTCCTCGACGCCATCATGCCGGTGATGAGCGGTCGTGAAGCCTGTGAGCGTATTCGCGCGGTGCGGCCGGAGGCGCAGTTCCTCTTCATCAGCGGCTTCAGTGGCGCCGCGCTCCCGGTGTCGTTCCTGGCGGAGCTCGGAATCAGGGTCCTTCCCAAGCCGTTCGACGCCGCCACCCTCCTGCGCGAGGTGCGGGCGACGCTCGACGCGGCGGCTGGTCAGACCGCGGCGAGCGTCGCCAAGTAGCTAGACGAACCAGATCGCGTCGAGCGCAGCGCGGACGGGCTCAGGTGCCGCTCGGCGTGGCCGCACGGCGGGCCTCGTCGACAAAGCCGTCGAGAAAGCGCGAGATCGGTCTGGTGCGCTTGAGGGTCGGGCGGCAGGCGAGGCGCACGTCGATCGGAGGGACGTCGGCGGCTTCGATGGCGAGGTGGCGGCGATCGTCGCGTCCCAGCGCCAGGCCAGGGACCAAGCCCATGCCGAGATCCTGGCGGACGTACGACAGCAGCAGCGAAACGCTGGGGAGATCGATCGTCGACAAGGGGCGCAGGCGCAGGCGGCCGAGGTACTCGTCCAGGATGCGGCGTCCCTGGCTGCCAGGACGCAGGCGCAGGAGCGGCTCGCGGCCGAGGCGCGCACGAATGGGCTCGGAGGCTCGCTTCTTCGAGGCCCGCGGCGCGACCCAGTAAAATCGCTGGGTACAGAGCTGCGTCTCGTCCGCGGTCAGCGCGCGATCGGTGCTGACGACGGCGACGTCGACCTGTCCGGCCGACGCCAGTCGCCCCGCCTCGATCGAGTTGGTGGTGGTGATCTCGAAGCGGAGCGGCGCCCCCTCGGCGAACAGCCGCCGCAGCACGGGCAGGAGCAGCGCCTCGCCCAGGTAGTCGCTGGCCGCGATCCGCAGGGTGGTGACGCGCGCGGCGGTCATCTCGCCGAGCTGCGCCTCCAGCGAGGCCGCTTCGTCGAAGAGACGCGTCAGGCTCCCCAAGAGCGCCTCGCCCGCCGCGCTCGGCCGGATCCCCCGCCCGACCTTCTCGAACAGCGCGACGCCGAAGCGCGCCTCGATCCGGCGGATCTGCTGCGAGACGGCCGAGGCGGTCTTGTGCAGGCGGCGCGCGGCCTCCCCGACGGAGCCTGTCTGGGCGACGACCAGCGCGTCGTGAAAGGCGGGGATGAGGGCGGGGTCCATCGGCTCGACGGTTAAGTATAACTTAACGATCGGGGCGGCCGTTGTCACTGGACGGAGCGGGTCTCCGGGGCCAAGGTGGGGGCATGAAACCGCGCACGATGTTCGAGAAGATCTGGGAAGCGCACCTGGTGCGCCCCGCCGACGCCGACACGCCGGCCATTCTCTACGTCGACCTGCACCTGGTCCACGAAGTGACCTCGCCGCAGGCCTTCACCTGGCTGCGCGAGCGCGGCCTCAAGGTGCGGCGGCCTTCGCAGACGGTCGCCACCATGGATCACTCGACGCCGACCACGCCGCGCGGCCGCGACGGGAAGATCCCGATCCTCGACAACGCGGCGGCGATGCAGATCGCGGCGCTGGAGAAGAACTGCGCCGACTTCGGGATCGAGCTGCACGCGCTC
This sequence comes from uncultured Pseudomonadota bacterium, assembly GCA_963819375.1. GTDB lineage: Bacteria > Myxococcota_A > Polyangia > Fen-1088 > Fen-1088 > JADGRB01. The sequence goes on from CAWFVU010000010.1 coordinate 31,754, forward strand.
GGCACCGAGGGCCAGGGGATCGTGCACGTCATCGGACCCGAGCTGGGCGTCACCCAGCCGGGCGAGGTGATCGTCTGCGGCGACAGCCACACCAGCACCCACGGCGCCTTCGGCGCGCTGGCGTTCGGGATCGGGACCAGCGAGGTGTCGCACGTCCTCGCCACGCAGACCCTCCTGCAGCAGCCGCCCAAGACGCTGGCGGTGACCATCGAGGGGACGCTGCGGCCGGGCGTGACCGCCAAGGACCTCGTGCTGGCGGTGATCGCGCGGCTCGGCATCGGCGGCGGCACCGGACACGTCATCGAGTACCGTGGCTCGGCGATCCGGGCCCTGTCGATGGAGGAGCGGATGACCGTCTGCAACATGTCGATCGAGGCCGGCGCCCGCGCCGGGATGATCGCGCCCGACGAGACGACGTTCGCCTATCTGAAGGATCGCCCGCGCGCCCCCAAGGGCGCCGCCTGGGACAAGGCCGTGGCGGCCTGGCGGCAGCTGCCGTCGGACCCGGGCGCGACCTTCGATCGCGAGGAGAAGTTCGACGCCGCCAAGCTGGAGCCGATGATCACCTACGGGACCAACCCCGGCATGGGGATCCCGATCGGCGGCGACATCCCCGCCTCGGCGGGCGCCAGCGACGCCAAGGCGCTGGCCTACATGGGGCTCACCGACGACAAGCAGCTCCTCGGGCACAAGGTCGACGTGGTGTTCATCGGCAGCTGCACCAACTCGCGGCTGTCGGACCTGCGCGCGGCGGCGACCATCTTCAAGGGGCGCAAGGTGGCCCCGGGGGTGCGCACGCTGGTGGTGCCGGGCTCGCAGGCGATCAAGAAGGCGGCCGAGGCCGAGGGGCTCGATCGGGTGTTTCTCGACGCCGGCGCCGAGTGGCGCGAGGCCGGCTGCTCGATGTGCATCGCCATGAACGGCGATCAGCTCAAGCCGGGCCAGTACGCGGTCAGCACCAGCAACCGCAACTTCGAGGGGCGTCAGGGCGCCGGCGGGCGCACCTTCCTGGCCAGCCCGTTGACCGCCGCCGCCGCCGCCGTCACCGGCCGCGTCACCGACGCCCGCGAATTGGTTTAAAGAGACGGTTTTAAGGAGACGACGATGGAACCTTTCAAGACGCTGACCTCGAAGACGGTCGTTCTCCCGGTCGAGAACGTCGACACCGATCAGATCATCCCCGCGCGCTTCCTCAAGGCGACCAGCAAGGCGGGCCTCGGGTCCAAGCTGTTCGCCGACTGGCGGTTCGACGCCGAGGGGAAGCCCAAGGGCGACTTCGTGCTCAACCGCCCGGAGTCGGCCGGCGCGGCGATCCTGGTGGCGGGCGACAACTTCGGCTGCGGCTCGTCGCGCGAGCACGCCCCCTGGGCGCTGGTCGACTACGGGATTCGCGCGGTGGTCAGTACGTCGATCGCCGACATCTTTCGAAACAATTCGTTGAAGAACGGCCTCGTGCCGGTCGTCGTCGACAAGGCGGCGCACGCCAAGCTTCTGGCGGCGCCGGGCGCCAGCCTGTCGATCTCCGTCGAAGACCGGACTTTGACGCTGCCGGACGGATCGCGCGCGTCATTCCCCATCGATCCGTTCGCGCGCTACTGCCTGCTGAACGGCGTCGATGAGCTGGAATTCTTGCTTTCGCACGAGGCGGCCATCACGGCCTTCGAGGCGCGCCGCGGCTGAGTTTAAGTATTTTCCCGAGATTGATTCGTCGCCGCCAGCAGCGCTATCATCGAAGACGACGGAGGTTCGACGCATGGAGAAGATCCGCGTGGACACGGGGTCGGCGGCGGTGCAGATGGTGAGGTTGAAGGAACGTCACGGCGAGCTCGAGCGAAGGCTCGCACAGCTGGAGCGGCACCTGTCGCTCACGCCGGACGAACAGGTCGAGCGCAGCAGGTTGAAGAAAGAGAAGCTGCGCACGAAGGACGAGCTGCAACGCCTGGGCGCCGTCCGCGCTCCATAGCGGGGGCTTCGCGCGAATCGCGGTGACCGAGTCGGCCGAGCACGCCGCCTTCATCGAGCGGCTGCGGCAGTCCGGCATCCGCATCGATCGCGAGGGGCGATTCATCCACGAAGGGGCGGAGGTGACCCACGCGGGGCTCCGGCAGGCGCTCTTTCGCTGGCTCGATCGCCTGCCCTCGTCTCCTGATGCCCGCTACGTTCTTCGGCTCGATGAGCGCCGGTTCGCCTATATCGACGTCGACGACACGCCGCTGGTCGCGCGGGCGGCGCGGATCGATCCGGCCGGGACGATCTGGCTGGCGCTCTCCGACGGTGCGGAAGAGGCGCTGGATCCCCAGACCTTGACGATCGACGGCGCCGGCATCCTCCGTTCCTGGGTCCGCGGCGGCCGGCTGGAAGCGCGGCTCGCGACGTCGACCATCGCGGCGCTGGGCGAGCTCCTCACTGAGACGCCCGACGGACGCCCGGCGTTGCGCGTGGCGGGGCAGACGGTGGAGATCCCGCCGCGCGCACGACGGGAAGGGTGACGACGAAGCGCGCCCCGCCCAGCGGCGAGGGCGTCTCCGCGACGCGGACGTCGCCGCCGTGATCGAGCATGATCTTGCGGACGATGGCCAGCCCGAGGCCGGTGCCGTGCTCCTTGGTCGTCATGTAGGGGTCGAAGATCCGCTCGCGCGCGTCGCCGGCCACGCCGGGGCCGTTGTCGTCCACGAAGATAGAGAGGCCGCGCTCTCCCCTTCCGCGAGGGCGATCCGCACCGTCGGCTCGCGCCCCGCTGCCTCGGCGGCCTGAACGGCGTTCTCCACCAGGTTGGCGAGCACGCGGCGGATCAACATCCGGTCACAGAGCGCGCCGACCGGGCCGCGCCGCTCGACCTGCAACGCCTTCTGCCACTCGGGGTGGGCGCGGGAGAAGTCGTCGACCACCTGGCCGAGGTCGACCGGCACGGGCTCGACCTTGGGGAGCTTGGCGAACGCCGAAAAATCGTCGACCAGACGACGGATGGCGCCGACCTCTTCGGTGAGGATCTCCTGCGCGGTGCCGAGCAGCTTCTCGTACGTCGGATCGCCGCCGCGGTACTTCGAGGCCAGCTCCTGCACCGCGAGCTGGATCGGCGTCAGCGGGTTCTTGATCTCGTGGGCCAGCCGCCGCGCCACCTCCTGCCAGGCGGCCAGCTTCTGCATGTAGCCGAGGCGTGACCGCGCCTCCGAAAGCTCGGCGACCATCTGATCGAAGGCGCGCCCGAGATCGTCGAGCTCGTCGGAGCCACGCGGCGCCACCCGCACGGTGAGATCCCCCTCGCCGACGCGGCGGGCCGCGTCGCTGAGCGCGGCGACCCGGCCGGTGGCCCGGCGGGCAATGAAGAGGCCCAGCGCCGCCGCGATCAAGAGCACCACCACCAGCGCCACGCCGAGCCCGTGGAAGATGCGCGGCAAGACCACCGGCAGCAGGCGATCGAGCTCGTGCTCCTCTTCCATCGCCGCCCGCAGCGCCAGGAAGTTGGCGTAGATCTCGCGCGGGATCCCGAAGGTCAGCTCCAAAATACGTGGTTCGGGACGCGGCTCGCTGCGCGCCTCGCCGCCGGTCTCGGGCAGCGCCACCAGGTTGGGCGGCGCCTCGCGCGCCTCGGCGATCACCGCCGGCGGCGCCGACCACTCGTCGACCGCGCGCGCTCCCGAGAGAATCCGAGCGTGCAGGAGATCGGGCACGTCGGCCAGATCTCCCGCGCGGTCGACCGGCCCGGCGGCGATCTCCGCCGCCCGCGCGTGGAAGCTGTCCTTCATCTTCTCGAAGTAGGCCTTGTAAACCTCGACCGCGCCGCCCAGAGACTTCCGGACCGCCTCCTGGTGTTGGTCGGTGATGGCCTCGACGCGGCCGATCGTCACCGACATGAGGTAGGCCGTTGCGCCGAGCGGCAGTGAGGCCACGGTGAAGAGCGCGAGCAGGATCTTCCACTCGAACCGGCCGGGCAAACGCAACAGCTTCATCAGCGTGACCTCCCTGGTTGCGGCCGAATTTGCGTCGGCGGCACCGCCGGCGACGGCGATGGCGCCGCGATGCCCAGCACGAACGGCTGCGAGACGAAACGAACCTGGCGCTCGCTGTCCTCGATGCGCGGGTTCACGAAGATGCTGACGAAAGATCCGAAGAAGCTGTCCCCGGCCCCGAGGCGACGCTGCCCGCGCGCCGGCTGGACCAGCCAGCGGCGCACCTCGATCAGCAGGTCCTCGGAGATCGGGTTGAGATCGCCGCGCACGGCCAGCACGTAGTCGGTGCCGGGGCGCAGACGGGCCAGGTCGACCATCGGGACCTCGAAGAGGACGGCGGCCCGCCAGATCGCCTCGTCGGCGGTGGGGGCCACGGCGCGGCGCTCGACGCCGAGACCGTCGGAGGTGCGCACGCCGAACTTTTCGTCCCAGATGTCATAGACGATCTCGGCCCGCTGGACGGCGACGGCGACAGGGTCACCGGTGGCGGCCTCTTCGAGGGCAGCGCGGACGAGGACGCGGGTGGCGAACCCTGACTTCAGGCGCTCTCGCTCGGCCTCGCCGAACAGATCCTGCAGCCCGACCGAGACGGTGAGTCGGCCGTTCTTGCTGGCGAAGCCGACCGCCCGCAGGGGGGCGGGATCGGCGGCCGAGGCGGGCGAGGGGCCCGCCAGGGCGCTGGCGAGGACCACGGCAACGGCGACCCGGCGGTACCACATCAGAAGGAGCTGCGGCTGAGCACGTTGGCGATGGAAACCGTGAACACGCCGACGTACGTGTCGAGACGAAGGCCGAGGTCACCCGTCAGCGCGATCGGCGGTGACGTGAGCGTGTCTTCGTCGCTGGCCATCCCCAACACGCCGAACGCCACGAAGGCGTCGCCGCCGTAAACCCAGCCGCGGTGACGCCAGACCGGGATCGCGTACTCGACCAGCAGCCGACCGGCGTAGTTGTCGTAGCGTTGAGCCGCGATCGACGTGCCGAGAAAGCTCGGCGCCGGCTGGGTCGAGAAGTTGATCCCCAACGCGCGGCGGGGCAGCAGGAGGTCGAGATCGCCGATGAAGAACCGGTCGAAGTAGGGGGCGTTGCCTTCGATCGAGCCAGCGAAGAGGTGAAAGCCCAGCGCGTGCCCGTGGGGCATCTTCAGGTAGACCGACCCGTTGAAGACCGTCTTGACGTAGCTGTAGCTCGAGCCAAGGAGAGAGGTCCCCACCTCGCCGGAGAGCGCGAGCCGCATTCCGGAGCGCGGCAACACGGGGTCCGAGCGGGTGTCGTAGTCGAGGCTGGCGGCGATCGTCCCGACCCGGCTCTGCCCGTCCTGGATCATGAAGTCGATCGGCACCGAGGTGCCGTCAGGCAGCGTCTGTTGCAGCGGCGGGGGCGGCAGCGGTGGGGGCGGCAGCGGCGCGTGCGGCAGCGTCGCCGAGAGCTGCTCCATTCGGAAGGCCGCCGTGGCGTGCAGGTTGTGGGGGAGCATCTTCCCGGCGGTCAGCACGCCGCCGGCCCGCCGGACCCGGGTGGCGATGAATCGGCCGGGATCGGCGTCGGTGTCCTGGCCGGACGTCCGGTAAAACTCACTGCCGTCGTTGTAGAGCCCCGTCACCGACAGCCCGACGCCATCGGGTCCGCCGAGCGGCGGAATGCCGATGTGCAGCCGCAACCCGAGTCCGGCGTGCGCCTCGGGAACGATGGGCTTGGTCGAGACGACGAAGCCGGCCCCCAGGTTGATCCCGCGGCCGAGGAAGTTCATCTCCGACACGTCGGCGCCACCCCAGAACAGGGTGGCCTCGCTGGTGGCCGGGAAGAGCTCGTTGATGACCAGCGTACCGCGCTCCTCGACATCGACGACCAGCACCACCGACCCGCGCTTCGATCCGCGCGCCACCGAGAGGTGGACGTCGAGGAAGTAGCCGAGCGAGAGCAGCCGGTAGCGCGCCGCCTCGACCCTGGAATCGGAGGCGTCGAGGGAGACGCCGGGTCCGAGGCCCACCACCGCCAGCTCGCCGACGATGAGCGAGGTCGCCGTCTTGCGGTTGCCGGCGATCCGCACCGCCTCGATCACGTAGCGGGGGCCGAAGCGCGGATCGGGGAACGCCACGGCGTCGGCCGCGGACGGGCCGGCGGCCTCGGCGAGATCGCCGGGATCGGCGCTGCCGGTGCCGTCTGGTGCTCCCGCGGCGACCGCCGCACGCGCGCCTGCCAAAAAGATCGCTGCGGCGACGAGGCGGGCGCCGGCCCGGGCGAGCATGCCGCAGCATACCCCGACCGCGGAAATTCCGAGCGTGAGCGAAGCAACGGCAGCCGTCGATTGCCGCCGCTCGGCGCCGGCCGGCGTTACAGCCTGCGGGTCAGTTTCAGGTCGGTCAGCGAATCGTAGGTGCGAACCTGCTCGGGGAGGATTTCGCGCGCCACCAGGCTGCGGGTGTCGCGATCCAGCTTGCAGACGTCGTCGAGGTAGTGCTTGAGGCCGCGATCCTCGCTCGCTTCCAGCGCCGTGATGGCAGCGTCCGCCGCGTCGCCCCCGACGCCCAGCCCAGGCGAAAGGGGCCTCACCAGGTCGTCGTCCTCTTCTTCGTCGTTGTCTTGCTCGTTGTCTTGCTCGTTCGGATCGCCGCCCAGAAAGCGAATTCGCTGTTCCAGCGTCGCGATTCGGCGCTCGTGCGAGGCGAGGCAGGCGCGCAGCTCCTCACCGTCGGGCGCCTCGGCAAATCCCGGTAGGGCGCGCCGGTAGCTGGCCACCGTCGTCAGCTCGTCGTGCAGGAACGCGATCAGCGTCCGGATGCTTGCTTCCTGTCCCATCGCCTCTTCCGCGCCTCCCGCCTCCCGCTCTCCCTGGTGCTCGACCCCGATCAAACTTGGCCATCGCCGGCGTTCGGTGAAGAGGGGCCTTGGCGCACCAGCTCCAGCAAGGCGTCGCCGTACAGCTCGAGCTTCTTCGGTCCGATGCCGGAGATGCCGAGCAGCGCGTCAGGCGAGCTCGGCCGCTCCTCGGCGATCCGCATCAGGGTCGCGTCGCTGAACACGACGTAGGCCGGAACGCTGCGCGCGATCGCCAGGGATCTGCGCAGCGTCCTCAGCCGATCGAACAGCTCGGCGGTCTCCACGGTCAGCTCCTCGGGCGCGCGCGACGGCCTCTCGGTCGGGCTGGGCGCCGGGCGCTTGGGGGCCCGGCGGGCCGTCCGCGCGGCAGCCAGCGGATCCAAGCCGGCGCAGCTGTCGCACGACTCCCCACAGCGCTCGATCTGCTCGCCGAGGTGGCGGACCACCAGCCGGTGGCGGCAGTCGCGCGCCGAGGCGAAGGCGAACATCTCGCGGATCTGCTCGCGCTGGCGGGCGAGCGCGGCCGGATCCACGTCATCGCCGGGCCGCTCGCCGAACCGATCGAACGCCATCACGTCGGCCCAGGAATAAAACAGGATGCAGTCGCTCGGCATCCCGTCGCGGCCGGCGCGGCCGATCTCCTGGTAGTAGCTCTCCATCGAGCGCGGCATGTCCCGGTGGATCACGTAGCGGACGTTCGACTTGTCGATCCCCATCCCGAACGCCACGGTCGCCACGACCACGTCGACCTCGTCGCGCGAAAAGGCATCCTGGACCCGTGTCCGCTCGGCCGGATCCAGCCCGGCGTGATAGGCGGCGGCCGCGATGCCGCTGTCCCGCAGGTGCTCGGCCAGAGACTCACAGGCCTTACGTGAGAGCGCGTAGACGATCCCGCTCTGCCCCCGCCGCGCATGAATCAGGCTGGTGATCGCCGATCGGACGCCCTTCGTACCGGCGCTGGCTGCTCCGTCGTGCTCGCCCTTGCGGTACATCGAGATGTGCAGGTTTGGGCGGAAGAAGCGGCCGCGGAAGCAGGCCGGATCGATCATCGCCAGCTGCCCGATGATGTCGGTGGTGACGGCTGGCGTGGCGGTGGCGGTCAGCGCCAGCATCGGGACGCCGCCGAACTTGCGCTTGAGGCCGGTGAGGTTGCGGTAGGCGGGCCGGAAGTCGTGGCCCCACTGGCTGATGCAATGCGCCTCGTCGACGGCGATGAGACGCAGGTCGAGGCCGCCGAGGACGCGCCCCACGGAGGCTTCAATCCCCTCGGGCGCCGCATAGCAGAGCTCGTACTCGCCCGCGCAGAGCGCCCGGACCCGCCGCTGGCGCTCTTCGGATGGCAGCGACGCCGAAAGGTAGGTCGCGCGCAACCCGACCTCGGTCATCGCGTCGACCTGGTCCTTCATGAGCGCGATGAGCGGCGAGACCACCAGCGTGATCCCCCCCAGGACCCGCGCCGGTATTTGATAGGTGAGCGACTTCCCTGCGCCGGTCGGCATCACCCCCACGCAGTCCCGGCCCGCGAGCAGCGTCTCGATGATCTCCAGCTGACCGGCCCGGAATGACGGGTAGCCGAACACATCGCGCAGGACTTCGAGCGGCGGAGGTCCGGAAGCCGGCGGGGGTGGCCTTCTCGGGAGCTGTCTGGTGACCTGGCTCGCGATTTGTCTCGTGACTTCTCCTGGAGCCGCCAAGGCGCGTCCGACCTCCTTCAGCAGGCTGACCGTCGCCGGGCTGAACGCCTCGGGACGCCTCCTGAACGCGCCGCGCAAATCGCTCAGCGTGCCGCCACAGGCCGCCCGCAAGGCCAGATCCCCCTGGTCGCCGGCGCGCCACCGCTCCGCCAGCGCGCGTGCCGCGGCGTCGATGTCGGCGGCGGTTGTCGCCTCGGACGGACCAGCTTCGCTCTCGATCTCCATGGGGCCGTTATCGGCACCCACGTTAACGAAGTGGCTTGTTGCCGTCGAGAGCGCGGTTACGTTTCGTGGAGAAGGGGACGTCGATCATGGAAGAACTCTTCTTGGCGGGGCGGCTGTTGGCGGGGGGATTTTACCTTTTGAGCGCCTTCCACCACTTCACCGACCTGGAATCGCTGGCCCGATACGCCGGGTCGATGGGTGTTCCCCTCCCCGCAGTGGCCGTTGCCGTGGCCGGGATCCTGCTCGCCATCGCGGGCGTGACGCTGATCCTCGGCATCTACCCCGACATCGGGATCGCGGCGCTGGTCCTGTTCTTCGTCCCGGTCACGGTCGTCATGCACGCCTTCTGGGCCGACCGCGACCCGGCGATGCGTCAGCTCGATCTGGTCAACTTCGGAAAGAATGCCGCGCTCCTGGGCTCGTCGCTGATGTTCGCCGTGGTCCCACGTCCCTGGGCCTATAGCCTCGAACGCCGGGCGCACCTGCCGGTCAAAGTCCCCGTCTGACGTTGTCGGCGGTGGTCAGGACGACGCCGAGGTGTAAAGGCCGAGGGCGCGGCGCCAGACCCGCCGGGCGATGGCCGCGAAGATGAGGCCGCCCGCCAGGGCGCCGAGCGCCGTCTTCCCGTCGAGCTTGCCCAGCAGCGCCATCGCGGGATAGGTCGTGAGAAGCGCGATCGGGAAGACGAAGGTGAAGACGATCCGCAGCGCCCCCCGGAAGACGGTGATGGGCCAGCGGGCGGCGTCGAACAGGGATCCGAACAGGTAAGAGAGGTTGTCGACCTTCACCACCCAGAACGACGCGCTCACCACCAGGATCCAGAACGAGTAGAGGATCACCACAGCCAGCGCCAAGAAGGCGAGGCCGGCCCCCACCTCCAGCGCGCGCGGCCAGCGGCCGAGCTTGGCGAAGGCGTAGCAGAAGATCGCCAGCGCGCCGAACACGTCGACCACGTGCCACGGCTCGATCTTGGCGGTCGAGACCAGGAACTGCGCGTCGGCCGGCTTGAGCAGGAAGAAGTCGAGCGTGCCATGGCGGACATGCTCGACCACGGCCGTGAGGCTGGGGCTGACCGCCCCTTCCAGCACCGCGTGCAGCAGCGTGAACCAGCCGACGACCACCAGCGATTCGGGGAACGACCAGCCGGCGACGGTCTTGCGCACGCCGAAGACGACCAGGAGCGGCACCAGGGTCACCGCCATCCAGAGGATCGCGATGAGGCCGCGCACCACGAAGTCGGTGCGGTACTGCATGGCCGTGAGCGCCGAGATCGCCAGCTGCACGCGGAAGAGGCCCGTATAGCGGCGCAGAAGCGCGACCGGGCCTAGGGGCGGACGAGCGAGGGCGGCGTCGACGGGCACGTCATCCACCGTAGGCCGAGAAGGTCTTCAGGCCCACCCGCCAGACCCAGAGCGCCGCCAGGCCGAAGAGCGCCACGTAACCCCACTGGGCGGCGAGCGCCAGGAGGGCGTCGTGCCGTCCCAGGAGCCCGACCAGCGTCTCCACCGGAAACCCGAGCATGAACCGGAACGGCAGGACGTTGGCGGCGCCGCGCACCCAGTGTGGCAGCGCCTCCAGCGGGACCAGATAGCCCGAGAAGATGGCGTGCACGCCAAGCCAGAGCTCGAAGATCCCCAGAGCGCTCTCGGCGAAGAAGGCCAGCGAGCCCATCAACACCATCGAGAAGAAGATCAGCAGCCAGGCGCCCACCAGCGAGGCGAGCAGGATGACCAGCAAGACGGGATCGTGGCGCAGCAGCCGATCCCAGCCGCTATAGACCAAGATGGCGACGACCGGCGAGATGACCGCCGCGCGCATGGGCACCGCCGACAGGTGCTCGGCCGCCAGCGCCAGGATCGGGTGGATCGGCCGCAGCAGCTTGGCCGACAGCGTCCCGTCGCGGATCTCCATCGAGAGCTGCCAGACGGCCCAGTTGCTGGTCAAGAGGCGCACTGCCAGCACCCCCAGGTAGTAGGCGGTGAAGGCGCGCTGATCGAAGCGGCCGACCGGGCCATCCGCCGCCACCGCGTGCCAGATCGCCAGCATGACGAGCGGCATGTTGGTGGTGAGGATCCAGACCAGAAACTCGGCGCGGTAGGCGACCACCTCGGAGACGCCGATGCGCAGGAGGGTGGGGAACGCCTTGGCGGCGCGCCCCATCTCGCTGCCGAGCCCGGGGCGCGCCGGGACCGGAGGTGCGGCGGCGGTCATTCGTGCGCGCGCGTCTCGTCGCGCGTCCCCGTCCCGGCCTGCGTCGCCTTCTCCTCGGCCTCTTTGTTCTGCGCCGCCTTGGGCTGGGCCTCATTGGCCTGTGTCTCCTTGGGCTGGGCCTCTTTGGCTTGCGCCGCCTTGGCCCGGGCGCCGAACAGCTCCCGCATCACCTCCTCGAGCGGCGCCTCTTCGATCGTGAGGTCGACGATCGGCAGCGCGGCCAGCGCATCGCGCACCACCACCTGCAAGCGCGCGGGGGGGACCGACAGCACGGCGTGCGCCGCGTCGGCGGAGACGACGGTCCCCAGCTTCTCGAGGTCGGCGCGCTCGACCGCGCGCGAGAGCCGCACCGTGAGGCGCTTGTCGGGCCGCACCCGCCGCGCCAGCTCCTGCAGGTCGCCGTCGTAGATGAGCCGGCCGTGGTCGATGACCACGACGCGCGGGCAGAGCGCGACCACGTCGTCCATGTAGTGGCTGGTGAGCAGCACCGCCGCGCCGAACCGCACGTTGTAGTCGCGGATGAAGTCGCGCATCTTGGCCTGCATCGAGACGTCGAGCCCGATGGTCGGCTCGTCGAGAAAGAGAACGCGCGGCCGGTGGAGCAGCGCCGCCACCAGCTCGCACTTCATCCGCTCGCCCAGCGACAGCTGGCGGGTCGGCTTGTTGACGAGGTCCCCGATCTCCAGCAGCTCGACCAGCGCGCGCACCGTCTCGTCGGCCTGGGCGCGCGGGATGTCGTAGATGGCGCGGTTCATCGCGTAGGTCTCCGACGGCGGCAGGTCCCAGAGGAGCTGCTGCTTTTGCCCCATCACCAGCGTGATGAGCTGCAGGAAGCGGGGGTCGCGATCCTGGGGGACGTACGACCCGACCCGGACGGCGCCCGACGTCGGGTGGAGGAGGCCGGCCAGCACCTTGAGCGTGGTCGTCTTCCCCGCGCCGTTCGGGCCCAGAAAGCCGACCCGCTCTCCCTCGCCGATCTGGAACGACAGATCCTCGACGGCCTTGACCAGCTCGTATTTCCTGCTGAGCACCGATCGCAGCGCGGCGCCCAGGCCAGGGGGGCGCTTGTGGACCCGGTAGCTCTTCGAGAGGTTGCGGACGTCTATCAGAGGATCAGGAGGCATGAGGTGAGTTTGGGAGGTGGCTCAGGCTGACCTTGCACGGCCTGGACGGGGTGGGGAGGGCTCAATCGTACACAAGTAACCCGACCCAGAGCAGAGTTACGCCGATGTAACCGGATCAGGGAGCTTGTAGCGGCGCGGCGTGATCGCCGACCGGGTCGTCGGGGGTGGTTTCATTCTTGCTCAATTCACCATCGTGACGAATATCGATGTGGGAAGCGGGGAGGTGGGCAAGCGGCGGGACACAATCTTGATCGTCGACGACGATCGAGACGCGCGCGAGCTCATCGGTCAGGTGCTGGCTGAGGCGGGCTACCTGGTCGAGGAGGCTGCAGACGGCTTCGAGGCGATGGCCAAGTTGCCGCGGGCGCTCCCGGACCTGGTATTGACCGACCTACGGATGCCCGGCATGCATGGGGTCGATCTGGCGCAGCGGATCCGGCGCGAGAGCGACGTGCCGGTGGTGCTCACCACGGGAAACGAGACCTTCGATCTCTGCACCTCCTCGGAGGCGTACGGCGCGGTCGCTTGCCTGATGAAACCGATCAATCTGGACGAGCTGCTCTGGACCATCGACTGCGCGCTGGCCTGCCGCCGCGTCGCCACCGGGACGAGGTCGCTGCTCGCCTAGCGCGACTTGGCGTCCTTTTTAGGGACGATGAGGACGGGACAGGCGGCGTGCTGGACGACGCGCCCCGTGTTGCTGCCCAGGATGGCGTGGGCGAGGCCGCTGCGGCCGTGGGTTCCCATGATGATGAGGTCCGCGGCCGTCGCCCGGGCGCGCTCCACGATCTCCTGATCCGTGCGCCCGACCAGCGACGCGCTCTCGCAGGCGACGCCCGCCTCGCGCACCCGCGCCTCCTCGGCGGCGAGCCCCTCGGCCGCGCGCTCGAGGGCCGGACCGATGTCGATCGGCAGCGAGGCCAGGTCAATCGGCGGCGGCAGCGGGTAGGCGACCTCCACCGCGACGTGCACCAGATCGAGCGTGGCGCCGAACATCTGCCCGAACGCGATCGCCGTCTTCAGCGCCTCCTCCGAGGGATCGGAGAAATCGGTCGGGACCAGGATCCGTTTGAGCGCCTTCAGGTCCACGATCGGCAAGCTATCCACGGATCGGCTGGCCGCAAACCTCGACCGTGGCGCTTGACCTTACGGCGCGGCGCTGGCAGGAAGGCGCGATGTCCAAGAAGGTCATCGCCGAGCGTATACGGGGGTTCATCTGCCTCAACGCCCACCCGGCCGGTTGTGCCGCCAACGTCGACGCCGAGATCGCGGTCGCCCAGCGGGGGGCCCCCGGCACCGGTCTGGGGGCCGCGCTGGTGATCGGCGGCAGCACTGGCTACGGCCTCTCCACGCTGTTGAGCGCGATGTTCGGCTACGGCGCGCAGGGGACGGCGGTCTGTCTGGAGCGGCCGCCCCAGGGCGAGAAGACTGCGTCGGCCGGCTGGTACAACCTGGCGGCGGCCCAGCGCCGCGCACGCGACGCCGGCCGCGAGCTCGCGGTCGTCAACGGCGATGCCTTCAGCCGCGAGATCAAGGACCAGACGATCGCGCGTCTCAAACAGGCCGGGCGCAAGCTCGACCTCGTCGTCTACAGCCTGGCGGCGCCGAAGCGTGTCGATCCGACCGACGGCGTGAGTTACAGCTCGGTCTTGAAGCCGCTCGGCGAGCCGTTCCGCAGCAAGAGCATCAACCTCGGAAACGAACAGGTGGTGACGGTGGAGATCGCGCCCGCCTCGGAGGCCGAGGTGGAGGCGACCCGCAAGGTCATGGGGGGCGAAGATTTTGCCGCCTGGGTGGGCGCGCTGGCGGACGCCGATCTGCTGGCCCCCGGCTGCCGCGCCGTCGCCTACAGCTACATCGGACCGGCGCTGACGTTCCCCATCTATCGTTCGGGGACGATCGGGCGGGCCAAGGAAGATCTGGAAAAGACGACCGCGGAGCTCTCGGCGCGGCTCGCGGCGCGGGTGGGCGGCGCCGCCTACGTGAGCGTCAACAAGGCGCTGGTCACGCAGGCCTCGTCGGCGATCCCGGTCGTCCCGCTCTACATCAGCCTGCTCTACAAGGTCATGAAGGCGGCGGGGACGCACGAGGGGACCGCCGAGCAGATGGCGCGCCTCTTCCGCGATCACCTGGGGCCTGGCCGGCAGCCCCGCACCGATGGCGAAGGGCGCATCCGCCTCGACGATCTCGAGCTCGCGCCCGACATCCAGGCGCAGGTGACGGCGCTCTGGGAGCAGGTGACGACGGAGAACCTTTCGGCGCTGTCCGACTACGCCGGGTTCCGGACCGACTTCCGCAAGCTGTTCGGTTTCGAGGTCCCCGGCGTCGACTACGCGCAGCCCATCGAGACCGAAATTCCGAATCTCGGCGTAGCCGCCGACGGGGTTACTTCGGCATCGGCTCGTCGTCGGGAGCCGATGCCTTCTTGCTCTTCTTGGCAGCCTTGGGCTTCTTGTCCGCGGCGTCGGCGGGCTTGTCGGCCTTGGCGGGCTTGTCGGCCTTGGCGGGCTTGTCGGCCTTGGCCGGCTTGTCGGCCTTCTCGCCCTTGGCCTTGGTGGCCTTCTCACCTTTGGGGTGCTTGCAATCGGGCGAGGGGTTGATGTCCTCGGGCTCGGGCTGGGTCTTGACCTCTTCCTTGGTCGAGAGCAGCCGGAACTCGATGCGCCGGTTCTTCTCGGTGCCTTCCTTCGTGTCGTTGTCGGCGATCGGCTTGTCCGGCCCGTAGCCGACGGTGCCGATCCGCTTCTCGTCGATGCCGGCGGAGACCAGGTAGTCCTTCACCGCCTCGGCGCGCTTGCGCGAGAGCTTCATGTTGAACTCGCGCTTCCCCTCGTTCGAGGTGTGCCCCGAGATCTCCACCCGCAACGCCGGGTAGTCCTTGAAGACGATGACCGCCTGCTTCAGCAGCGGGAATGACGTCGCCTTGATGTCCGCCGAGTTGCGCCGGAAGTTGATCCCCTTGACGACGCCGCTGAACTGCTTGACCTGCGCCGGCACCTCGTCGGGGCAGCCGTCCTCGTCCTGATAGCCGTTCTTGGTCTCCGGCTCGTTCGGGCACTTGTCGTCCTTGTCGAGGATGCCGTCCTTGTCGTTGTCGGGATCCGGGCAGCCGTCGGCGTCCTCGAAGCCGTCCTTGTCCTCGGGATCGTCGGGGCACTTGTCCTTGGAGTCGACGATGCCGTCCTTGTCCTTGTCCTCCTCGGGGCAGCCTTGGCGCTCGGG
The DNA here is from genome assembly GCA_963819375.1 of uncultured Pseudomonadota bacterium. Classification (GTDB taxonomy): domain Bacteria; phylum Myxococcota_A; class Polyangia; order Fen-1088; family Fen-1088; genus JADGRB01. Next base: position 47,000 of record CAWFVU010000010.1, read on the forward strand.
TGGACCAGCCTTGTCGGGGCACTTGTCCTTGCGGTTGACGATGCCGTCACCGTCGGTGTCCGTGTCGGGGCAGCCCTTGTTCTCGCGCGGGCCCGCCTCGTTGGGGCAGTTGTCCTCGGTGTCGGGGATGCCGTCGCCGTCGGTGTCCTTGACCAGCGCCGCGACCGGCGGAGGTGGGGGCGGGGCATGGCCGCCGAGCGTGACGCCGAACCCGACCGTGAGCTCGTAGTCGGGCGAGAAGCCGTCCTTGGTGGTGTTGGGCGCGGCGAGCACGCGGCCGTCGAGGCGGAGGTGAAGCAGCCTGTTGAGCGCGAACATGACGCCGGCACCGGCGTAGAAGTTCGCGTCGCTGTCGCCGCTCTGAATGGCGAGCTCGCCGCTGCCGCCCTTGCTGGAGAGCACGGTCGAGGCGCCGACGCCGGCCAGGATGAACGGTGTCACCGCGCCATGCGCGATGGCGCCCGGCGCGATGTTGAAGCGAAGGTGGATGCGCTCCGCGCTGATGTAGACGCTGGCGTCCGTCCGGTTGTCGTGCGTCGGCATCAGCAAGGCTTCGCCTTCGATGACGAACATCGGGTTCAGCATCAACCCGACGCGAATGCCGAACGCGGGCGAGCTCTTGGGGCTGGACGAGCCCGGGATGTCGTGGACTCCGAGCTCGAGATCCTTGGCGAACCAGTGGTAGCCGCCGGTGATCCCGAGCTGGACCCTCACCCCTTCCGTGGTGTCTTGACTCGTATCCTGGTTGTCCTGAGCCACTGCGCGCGATGCGGCAAACGACAAGAAGGCGCCGACCATCAATGCCAGGACGACGCGGGAATCTCTCCGGAAAATCTGTGCCATGGGCGACAACTATAGACCTGTTTGGCCCATTGCGAAAAGACCGCAGCGACGGTGATTTCGCCTTCGATGTAGGGTGATCGAGCGTTGATGTAGGGGATGCAACTCCTAGTATGCAAAGGGGTGTTGTCCCGGCGGGGAAGGGCGCGCTATAAGCTCTCCGCCGTCGCCGGTACGTTCCTTCGCCCTGCCGACCGAGGAGATTTCATGACCCGCTCCATCGCCAAGCTCTCTGTCGCTCTTTTTCTGTTCGCCGCCAGCGCCATCGGCGCAGCGGGCGCCGTCCGAGCCGATGACGGGAAAGACGGCAAGTGCACCATCGCCACCAAGCCCGACAGCCCGACCGGGAAGGCTTGCGCCAAGGGGGGCCGCGCCGAGGCGAAGAAGGTGATGAAGGAGATGGTGAAGGTGGCCAAGGCGAACGGACAAAAGTTCACCTGCGACGGTTGCCACAAGGACCTCGACAATTACGCTCTGACCCAGAACGCCACTGAAGAGTACAAAAAGCTCGAAGCGGCCCAGACCAAGAAGTAAAGGACCGTCCGGCGCCGTCTCCAGGCGGCGCCGCGCCGACGAACGAAGAAACGATGAAAACCGTCACTGAATTCTCCGGGATCTTGCTTCGCGAAGCAGCGCAGGTGCGGCGTACGCACCGACCGGCGCCGCCGCCGAAGCCGGCGGCTGAACCCGTCGCGTCCGAGGGGGCGGAGATCGAAGCAGCGATCGAAGCCACGCCTGTCGCGGAGGCGGCCGGCGCGGAGCCGGGATTCGAGTCGGCGATCGCGGCTGCCGCTGAAGGCGCGGACGCTTCGACGGCGCCAGAGGGCGGGGAGCCTGCGAGCGAAGCAGCGCCTGCCGAGGCGAGTGCACCCACGGCGGAGGCGCCCGTCGAGGCGAGCGCGCCTGGCGAGGAGGCCGCTGTCGAGGCGAGCGCTTCGGCCGAGGAGACGCCCGCCGCCACGGAGGGTGAGCAGGGCGCGGCGAGCGACGGCGAAGCAAGCAACGGCGAAGCAAGCAATGGCGAAGCGACCGCGCAATCGGCGGACGCGGCGGCGGGTACGCCTGCGGAGCCTGCCCCGGATCCGGGCGCTGCGCTGGCGGCCGCCGAGATCGAGGAGAAGCTCGGGATCAAAGAAGATCGCCTGGCGCGTCTGATGGAGGCGCTCGAGGTGATCCGCGACCGCGCCGACAACGTTCGGCTGATCCGCGTGATGAGCGGCGAAGATCCCCCGCCCGGCGCGAAGAAGCAGGGCGACTTCTATTACCTCGTCGACCTCATGCCGCGCGCCGAGCCCCGGCGCAACGACCGCGGGCGCGGCGGTCCCGGACGGCACGATCGCGGCGGTGGCGGCGGTGGCGGGAAGCCGGGCGGCGGCTCCGGTGGAATCGGCGGAGCCCATGGTCCCGGCGGCAACAAGCCGGGCCGCTTCGAGTTCGGCTCGGGCCGCGACCGAGATCGCGATCAGGGCGTCCCCGGCGGGAGCCCGGTGGCGGGTCCCGGCTGGATGGTGACCCGCGCGCCCGGCGGTGGTCCTGGTGATGGACGCCGCGATCACCGGCGTACTGCCGGCGGTCCTCCGCCGGCGGCGGACGTGGCCCGCGCGGCCCCGGCGGCTTCGGCGGTGGACCTGGCGGTGGCGGCGGCCCGGGCGGCGGACGTGGACCGCGCGGTCCCGGCGGCGGCCCCGGTGGCGGCGGTCCTCGCGGCCCTGGTGGCTTTGGCGGCGGCCCTGGCGGCGGTGGTCCTCGCGGCCCTGGTGGTTTCGGCGCTGCTCCTGGCGGCGGTCCCGGTGGCGGCGGTCCTCGCGGCCCTGGCGGCTTTGGCGGCGGCCCTGGCGGTGGCGGTCCCGGCGGTGGTCGCGGTCCGGGCGGTGGTCGCGGTCCCGGGGGCGGCGGTGGTGGTGGCCGTGGTCCCGGCGGCGGCGGCGGTCGCGGTCCTGGTGGCGGCGGCGGTGGCCGTGGTCCCGGTTTCGCGCGCGGCAACAATCAAGGTGGTCCGGGTGGTCCGCGCGGTGGCGCGCCCAATCGGGACGCCAAGGGCTGGCCGATCGCCGACACCAGCGCGATCGATCCCGATCGTGGCGCTCCGGCGCCCGTGAAGGTGCCGGCGGCTCCCGCCAACCCGGCGCCCGAAGCGGCGCCGCCCGAGTCCTCGACGCCCGACTCGTCCAAGTCGTCGTAGTATCGTCGGCGCGATGGGGCGCGGACGATCGTGGCGGCGGAGGTCTTTACGGATTCTGGCCGTCGGGATCTGGTACGCGCTCGGGATCTCGGCCGTCGTCGCCGCCACGGCGGGCGCGCCGGCGCCCGCGCCGCCGAAGCTGGCGGCCGAAGGGGGCATCGCCTACGACGTCCGCGACACCAAGACCGGCAAGCCGATCCCCTGCAAGCTGACCTTCGTCGGCGTCGACGGGACGCGCGATCCGGAGTTCACGCGCGTCGACATCGCCCGGCAGGAAGGGGAGGGCGCCATCGCCGCCTTCAACCGGGTGATGTCGCTGACCGGCGTCGGCGTGACGCACTTGCCGCTCGGGACCTACGACGTGACCGTGAGCCGTGGCCCCGAGTGGGAGATCTCCACGACCAAGAAGCTGAAGCTGACCGCGCGCGGCGCGACGATCACGGCCAGCCTGGCGCACGTCGTGGAGACGCCGGGGTGGCTCTCGGCCGACTTTCACGTTCACGCGGCACGTTCGTCCGACTCGCGCGTCCCGATGTACGACCGGATCTTCGAGTTCGTCGCCGACGACGTGCAGATGATCGTCGCCACCGACCACAACGTCATCTCCGACTACGAGCCGTACATCAAGGAGCTGGACGCCGGCCGCTACATCACCAGCGCCATCGGTGACGAGCTGACGACCAACGGCTGGGGACACTTCGGGGCCTTTCCGCTGCCGCGCGACATCGAGCGGGCGGGCGAGGGGGCCGTGCTGGTCCACGGCCGCAAGCCCGACGACTTCTTCAAGGACGTGCGGCGCGACGCCCCCGGCGCGATCATCAACGTGCACCACCCGCGCATCGACGCCGAGATCGGCTACTTCGATCTCGGGCAGTTCGATGCGCGCAGCGACCGCGCGGGGCGCGCCGGGTTCTCCTGGGACTTCGACGCGCTCGAGGTGATGAACGGCTACCAGGATCCCGTCCGGCGCAGCGTCGACCGCGTCGTCGACGACTGGTTCTCGCTGCTCAACCACGACCACCTGGTGACGGCGACGGGCAACTCCGACACCCACCACCTGACGTTCAACATCGGCGGGTACCCCCGCAACTACGTCAAGGTTCGCGAGGACCGACCCGAACGGATCGATCCGAAGGAGATCGCCACCGCCATCAAGGGCCACCACGTGTTCTTCACCACCGGACCGTTCGTCTCGCTGGTGGTCAACGGCGGGACCATCGGCGATCTGGTGCCGGCGCGCGGCGGGAAGGCCCACGCCGAGGTGACGGTGCAGGCGGCCCCCTGGGTCTCGGTCAACCGCGTGACGCTCTACTTGAACGGCCAGGAGGCCAAGCGCTGGACCGTCCCGCCGGGGACCGACGCCGTCCGCTTGAAGGAGACCTTCGAGCTCACCACGCCGCGCGACGGCTACGTCGTCGTGCGCGTCGACGGCGATCGGTCGATGTCACCGGTGGTCGGCGACGGCAAGACCTTCACCGCCTATCCGTTCGCGCTGACCAACCCAGTGTTCCTCGACGTGGACGGTGACGGCAAGTACCGCACCGGGTTGCCGCACGGGCACGCGCTCTAGAACCCGCTTCAGACCCTTCCAGACGCTCCAGCCCGCTCTCACGCTCTCACGCTCTCACGCTCTCACGCTCTCACGCTCTCACGCGATCGCCTCCCGTCCTGGTCAACGGGCAACTCCGGTTACGTGCGGCGCGAACGTCGCGCTTCGATCGGGCTCTGCTGTCCGCACGTGGGCTTTTTGCGGGGCGTAGCCTGCCTGGATGTCATTGCAGGCTACGCCCCGCAAAAAGCTCGTAAGCGGCGAGTGGCGCCCGGCCGAGACGCGAGGTCTTTGCCGCGCGCGTGCCGGGGTTTTCGACGCTCGAGGTCTGGGCGTATTGAAGGCCTGAGGGCTCGAGAGTCTAGGGCGTGTTGAAGGCCTCAGGGCGTGCTCGCCGTCGAGGTGCTCTTCGGCGGCGACGAGGTACTTGCTGATGTAGGCGCTGCGGCTCGGTCATGAAGTTGGCGACCTGCTGCTGGTACATCGCCACGTCGGCGTCGCTGTACGGCTTCTTGGTGTCCATCGGGACGAAGGAGGCGATCTGCGCCGACACCCGCGCCGCTTCGCTCGCCCAGTCGAGCTGCTGGGCCTTCGCCCAGGATCTCCATCAGCTGGCCGCTGAAGTCCTGGAAGCACGACGGCGTGCGGGCGCAGTCCTTGGCCAGCTTCGACTTCAGCGTGGCGATGAAGTCGAAGTCGCCGGTCGAGTAGGCGTCGTTGATCCCCTGGGGAATGAAGTAGAGCTGCTTGCTGGTCGGGTCGGCGTAGATGCGCGCGTTGGCGCCGACCGGCTCGGGGTCGGGCGCGTAGGGCCAGCCGCCCCAGTGGCCCGTCAGCACCATCAGCGCCCAGTAGCGCTCGAACTCGTGCATGTTGACGAACTGGCCGGCGGCCGCCGTGGCGGCGCTCGCGGGCTGCTGGGTCAGCGCGCTCATCGTCTCGGTGATGAGGGTCGTGTCGTCGGTGCCGTCCTGGTACTGGAAGTTGGGGAGATACTTGGTGGAGAAGTCGGCGTAGTTGATGGTGTAGACCCCCCCGCTCGCGTCGGTGAAGGAGTAGGCCATCATCGTCCCCTTGGCCTCCTCGACCGTGGCGTAGAGCCCGAGCGTCGTGCCGTTCATCGTCACCCAGGCGTGGTTGCAGCGTGGGGTGGGGACGGTGCCGATCTGACGCCCGATCCAGTAGGCGAGCCGCTCGTGAATCATCGACGGGTCCTGCACCATGTTGTTGAGCAGGATCTCCTTGAGCCCGAACAGCCGCGCCCCTTTGACGAACTTGTTGATGTTCACGCGGAACGCTGGCTTTTGATCGATGGGCTGGAATGACGACGTCCCCTTGAGGTTCACGCCGATCGGACCGTACGCGCGCCCCTCGAACGTCAGCGTCGCCTGGACCCAGGTGGTCGGCGCCGCGCGCAGTGAGGCGATGCCCGCATCGGAGATCTGCAGGTCGAACTGGGGCTGCAGGTCGTAGCCGAGCACGCGGTCGGTCATGTCGCCGGCTGCGGCGATCATCTCGGGCGGATCGCTGGCCGCTTGCGGCGTAAGTGGTTGCCCCATTCCCGTCGGGTTCTGCCGCGCCCGGTGAGGCGTTCCATTCGGTGACCCAGTTGCTCGATCCATCCGGCTCGCGCGCGGCAGAGAGATCGACGGACTGCGCGCCGAAGGTCACCCGGTTGATGAACGAACCGTCGGGGCGGGCCAGCCCCAGCGAACCGCCGGCGGCCGGCAGGAACAGATTGATGTGCGTGGGTCCCGCCGCGGGATTCTGATCGGCCCACAGCAAGACCGTCCCATGCGCCTTGGCGACCACCCCCTTCGGCAAGGCCGCCTTTTGTGGCGAAGTTGAAGTCGTCGGTCAGCGCGTAGCCGGTCAGATCGATGTCCTGCCCGGTGGGGTTGTAGATCTCGATCCAGGGTGACGCCGCTCCGTTCTCGTCCTTCGTCGTCAGGACGTTGAGCGACATGATCTCGTTGATCGAGAGACTGCCGTCGCCCGTCGGAGTGACTTGCGAGCCCCCTTCCGCGTGTGGACTGGTGGATCCCGACCCGCCGCCGCAGGCCGACGCCCAGACGCCGGCCAACAGAAGGCCGACCAGCGTCTCCCTGGCGACGCCCCTTCCGACACGTTCTCCAATGCTTCTTGTACCCATCGTCACGCCCCCTCGCCGCCAGCCGCCGAAATCCATCGTCATCAACACACAAGCAACTCGTCGGCCATCGACAGAGACGATCGAAGGCGCTCCGCCATCGGCTTTCATCGTTGTTCGTTGTCGTTGCTCGTTACCGTGGGGCGACATCGTGGTTCCAGTTCTGGCGAATCTCCCGCCGTTGTCGGCCGATTTCACGAGGCGCCGGCGGGCACCGCGCTTGCTGAACTTCGTGCGGGGTTGGAGACAGGATGGACGGGAGATACGGATTTTTCGCAGTGGTCGCGACGGCGTCGCTCGTCTCGCTGGCCGGTTGCAGTTCCTCTCACGCGACGCCGGACGCGCACGACCCGTCGTCCGACGGTTCAGTTCCGGCGGCCTGCGCGGATCTGTTCGACCAGGGGACGCTGGCGACCTACGCGGTGGACATCGCCGACGCTGATTGGACGGCGATGAAAGCCGAATTCAACAATCTGGCCGCGCTCGAGAGCGGTGCCGACTTCGCCGTCTACCATCCTGCTGTCTTTCACCTCGGCGGCGAGACGGTGAGCGACGCGGCCATCAAGCTGCACGGCGCCTCGTCCTGGGACCAGACGGTCACCCTCGACGGCGACCGCGCCAAGATGCAGTTCGACGTCTCATTCGATCAGACCAACCCGAGCGGCAAGTTCCACGGCGTGACGAAGCTGGTGTTCGACATGCCACGCTCCGACTGGACCTTCCTGCACGATCGCCTCTCTGAACACTGGCTGCGGCAGGTCGGCATCCTGGCCCCCTGTTCGGCCAGCGCGCGGCTGGAGATCAACGGCGCCTACTACGGCCTCTACGCCGTCGAGCAAGGGGTGGGAAACGCGGTGGTGACTCAGTTCTTCCCCGCGAACGCCAACGGCGATCTCTGGAAGGGGGCCACGCAGGCAGAGACCAACCAGAAGTCTCCCGACTACGGGCGTCTCACGACCTTTCAGACGGCGGAGGATCTGGGCTCGCTCGCCGCCATCGTCGACATCCAGGACTCGGTGACCTCGTGGGCGGCCGAGGCGCTGCTCAACAACGCCGACGGATATTACGGCGGCTCTCACAACTTCTACCTCTACGATCAAGGCGCCGCCGGCTACGTCTTTCTGCCCAACGACACCGACGCGACCTTCGATTGGTTGCCCCAATTCGATCTGGTGGGCGCGACCGACCATCCCATCTATTTTTGGTACGCGCGCTCGAAGCCGGCGCCGCTGCCAGGCGACAAGTGGATGATCGTCCTCGGCGACGCGGGATGGCGTGCGAAGTACGCCGAGGCGATCGCCGGTCTGCTGGCGAAGTGGGACGTCGGTCAGATTCAGGGGTGGATCGACAGCTGGTCGCAGCAGATCGCCGACGCGGCCGGCAGCGATCCCCACGCCTGGGCCACCGCGGCGCAGATCCAGCAGGCGACGGCGACCGCGCGCGCCGTCGTCGCCCAGCGCGCCGCCTATCTCCAGACGTTCGTCGATTGCGAGCAAGGCGTGGCCACCGCGGCGACTGACGCGCGACGGCGACGGCTACCGATGGTGCGACGAGTGTGACGACGCCAACGCCGCCGTGCATCCGGGCGCGGCGGAGATTTGCGGAAATGGGATCGACGACAACTGCAACGGCCAGATCGATGAAGGGTGCGCCGGTACAGACGGCGGCGGCCAATAGGAAAACGACAGGAAGACGAGGAAGGGCGGGGCCATGGGAATGATCGAGGAACGAGGGGGATGGGGTGGAGATGAAAGAGGACGGGGCCTGTGCGCCGCATTGGCGCTGTTGCTCGTCGGCGCGGCTGCCTGCGGCGGCGGCGGCAAGGCGACCGTCGGTGGCAGCGGCGGCGGCTCGGGGGCGATGGGAAACATCGGTTCATCGAGCGGCACGGCACAGCGACGGGGGGACCCCGAGCTCTACCTGGACGACGCTGTCACCGGCCGAGGTGAGCGTTCAAGGCGGGACGGCGCTCTCGGCCGGCGGCCAGGGACAAAACGGGGGCGTCGTGCACCTCGTCTCGCAGGGGGACACCTCGTTCGATCCCACGCAGGCGCCCGCCAAGATGACGATCCCGCCCGCGCCCGCGGGGGCGACGCCCGTCGCCGCGTCGGCGCTGGGCGCGGACCTCTCGATCACCGGCGACGCGGTGGTCAGCGCGGACGTGACCACCAGCGGGAGCGACGCCGTTCGCAAGATCTCCGCCAGCGGCGATCTCTACGTGACGGCGACGCTGCAGGCCGGCGACCTCGGCGCCGGGCGCCAGGGGATCGACCTCGAGGCGGGCGGGACCATCTACGTCAGCGGCGCCGTCGACACGAGCGGCGCGTCCGGATCGGGCGAGGCTGGCGGTGCGCTTCGGCTGACCGCCAAACAGGTGATCGTCACCGGCACCCTTTCCAGCGCCGGCGGCGACGGGACTGCAGAGCGGCGGCGCGGGCGGCGCCCTCACCGTGCAGACGATGGGCAATGTTCTTCTGGCGGGAACGAGCGTCTTCCGGGGAGGCGCCGCCAGCGGCAGCGGCGGTGGCGGCGCGCAGGGCGGCGCGGCCGCGACGCTGACCATCGACGCGAACGGCTCGGTGGCGGTCGGCGGCACCGTCGACGGGCGGGGCGGCGTGGCCAGCACCGCGGCGTCCGGCGGGACGATCGCGGGGGGCGCTGCCGGCGCAATCCACATCGGCGAGACGGCGCCTCCGACGACGATCGTCATCTTCGTCCCGGTGGTCGTCAGCGGCGGCGCCGGCGGTGCCTCGGCCGGGACTGGCGGCACCATCACGCCCGAGCCGGACACCGGCAACGTCAACGTCGCCGGCGCGGGGGAGCTCGATCTGAGCGGCGGCGACTCGATGACCGCGCCTGGCAAGGGTGGCCTGCTCAACGGCGGCGCCCGCAAGGATCCCGGCAGCGGCGGCGTGCACATCAGCGGCGAGATCGTCGCCAGCGGCGGTTCGATCATGAAGGGGGGCAGCGGCAACGGCGCCGACGGCGGCCGCATCGACATGGAGCTGACGCCGACCGACGGCGCCGTCGCCATCGATCAGTCGGCCAAGATCACCGTCGAAGGAGGGAACGCCGGTGGCGCTGGAACCGCCGGTGGTGGCGGCCACGTCTGGTTCTTCACCAAGGACGGCGACGAAACCATCGCCGGGACCATCAGCGTGCGCGGCGGCAGCGCGCCCGACGCCGGGCGGCATCGGCGGCGGCGGCGGGATGATCTACTTCCTCTCCGACAACAACCACAACGCCGTCGAGGTCTGTAAGGGGAACCTGGACGTCACCCCCACCGGTCGTTCTGGACGCCTCGGGTGGCAGCGGGTCGACGGGCGGCAGCGGCCGCAGCAACGGGGCGGCCGGCGTGGCCCCATTCCCCGACATGCAGGAAGAGTTCGCCATCTTCCTCAACTGCGACGCCGAGCACGGCAACACCTGCAACTGGATGAAGAACGAGGGGAAGCTCATCGCCCGCGGCGGTGTGCACAACGGCAACGGCGGCGACGTCATCTACCACGGCATCCCGCCGGGAGTTCTGGGGACCGGCGGCCCGAACTCGGGCGACTATCCGGTCCCTCCCGGTGACGTCGATACTTCTGCGGACGGCAGCGGTACGAAGGGCGACTTCGACGGTCAATAAGACCGGAGCGCTCAGCGACGAGATCGGGCCGCCCGGCGGGTTTCCCCGCCGGCGCGGCCCGTCTCACGATCATGGTCGGGCTCGTGGCGCTGTGGATTCAGCCTGCCGCGATCCGTTCCAGGTGATCGAGGATCGTGCGGACGTTGAGCACGCGCGAAAAGACGTAGAGCGCCGCCGACGGCGTGTCGTCGAGCAGCGCCTCGCCGACGCGCAGGCTCTTGCTGGCGGCGAAGAGGATCTTGTGCGGCAGACCGGCACGCACGAGGTCGATGCGGCGGAAGACCGCCTCGCGGCTCCAGAAGCCGAGCAGCTCGAAGTGAACGCGCGCGCCGTCGGCGGCCCGCACGAAGGAGAGATCGGGGACGCAGAGGCCTGCTCCGGGAAGATCGAGGATGGCCGGTGCGCGATCGATCTTCCAGTCGGTCGTCACGCGCGCGAAGGCGGCGACGAAGGTCGCGAGCTCGTCGGGGAGCGCGTCGCCCGGCGTTGCGACCGCGGCGCTGGTCTCCCCCGCCAGGCGAAACCGCAGCGGGCGGCGATCCGCGCCCCAGCGGACGTCGGCGTCGAGCCTCCAGCGATCGCAGGCGGCGATCGCCGGCAGCGCCAGCGCCAGCGAGAGGCCGTAACGGCCGCCGCCTTGGAACAGGCTGAGCGGCCCGTCCATCTCGACCCGGTAGCCGCCACGCTTTTCGGCTGGAGGGAGCCCGCCTTTGCCGGGCGAGGCCCCTCGCGTTTGATCGAGACGGGTGATGACCGGCAGGAGGCGCAGGAACTTCAGCGTGCGGAAGAGGCGTCGGTAGAGCGCGGCGTCACTCGACTCGACCTCGGCGACGATCTTGGTCGCCCGCAAGAGGACCGCCTGCGCCTCGGAGATCTCGAACCCGGCCGCCAGCAGCGCGGGGGCGGGCACCTCGACCGCCAAGAGGCGCTGCGCACCGGGGCGATCGGCGTAGAGCGCCGCCTCCAGCGCGGCCGGTGTCGTCGCGCGCACGCGCGCGAAGCCGTCGAGGAAGGCCGCGCGATCGAACGGCGCCACGCCGGCGCCTCGGCGCGCAGCCGCCGCCTGCGTGAACAGCTCGCGCCGCAGGTCGGTCGCGATCTCTCCGGCGGTCTCCTCGAAGCGGAGCCCGTCGCGCACCAGCTTGCCGACCGCCGCGGCGAGCCGGCGCTCGCCCCCCTCCTGCAGCGCCGTCGCCGTCTGGCGCAGCGCCTCCTCGACGTCGTCGCGCAGGTTGCCGACCTCCTCGCGCGCCCGCGCCGTCAGCGCCGCCGCCAGCGTGGCGATGCGCGCCCGGCGGAGGTCGTCGGTCGGCGCCAGGCGCAGCTCGTCGCCGCGGCGGCGGGCGCCGACCAGCTCAGCGGTAAGCACTGTGATCGCGCCGCCGGGCGCTGGTGAAGGTCTCGGCCGTGTTGGCGGTGACCAGCTCGTAGAGGAGGGCGTGCTTGCCCGCCTGCGCGCGCAGGATGCGCCCGAGTCGCTGCACGTGCTCGCGGACCGAGGCGCTCCCCGACACCACCACCGCCACGTTGGCGGTCGGGATGTCGACCCCCTCGTTGAGCACCTTGGAGGTGACGAGGGCGCCGTAGCCGTCGCCATTTCGCGGTCCGCGGGCGAGCCCGGCCAGGATCTCGCTCCGCTCGCGCACCCGCGTCTCGTGGGTGATGATCGGGATCAGGAACCGGCGTGACAGCGCGTAGGCCGTGGCGTTGTCCTGGGTGAAGAGCAGCACCCGATCGTCGGCGTGCCGATCGAGCAAGAGGCCCACGTAATCGAGCTTGGCCGGCGCGGCGAAGGCAATCTCGCGCTGCTTGCGATAGGCGGCCATCGCGCGCCGCCCGTCTTCAGAGCGCGACGACCGGATGATGAAGTCCGACCACCCCGACGGGCTCGACATGCGGATCCCGTTCCGGGTGATGAAGTCCCGATAAAGGGCGCGCGCCTCGTCATGGGCCCGGCGATCCTCCGGTCCCAGCTCGACGGTCAGCCGCACCGTCTCGTAGGGCGCCAGGTAGCCGCCCGAGAGATCGACGATGTCCTTGCGGTAGACGATCGGGCCGCAGAGCTCGTCGAAGTCGGCGTGGCGGCCGTCGGCGCGCTCGGGCGTCGCCGTCAGCCCCAGCCGGAACGGGGCCACCGCCGCGCGCGCCGCCAGCGCGTAGGCCGGCCCCGGCAGGTGATGGCACTCGTCGAACACCAGGAGACCGAACTTGTCCCCCAGGTGCTCCATGTGCAGGTATGCGGAGTCGTAGGTCGACACGGTCAGCGCCTCGACGCCGTAGTCGCCGCCGCCGATCACGCCGACCGGAACGCCGAACGTCGCGCGCAGGACGTCGTACCACTGCCGGACCAGATCCAGCGTGGGGGCCAGCACCAGCGTGCTTCGCCGGCGGTCGTCGATGGCCAGGCAGGCGACGTGGGTCTTGCCGGCGCCCGTCGGCAGGACCACCACGCCGCGCCCCTTGGCCGCGCGCCAGGCGGCGAGCGCCTCGTCCTGATAGGGCCGCGACGTTCGTTTGACCAGCGCGCCAGCGGGAAGCTCGCTGTAGCCGCGGGCGCGATCCTCCACCGCATGGCCGTCGCGCGCCAGCGCCCGCCGCAGCGCCGCATAGCCGGCCGCGGGCGCGCGAAAGCAGGCCGTGCGCGGATCCCACAGACATCCGGGCGGCGCAGGCGCTCCCGGCGACAGTCCGCCGAGCTCGAGGGTGCCGCCCCGAAAGGTCAGGGTCAGTGAAGGGGATGAGGCCGTCGTGATGAGACGGTTCTAGCCTTGACTGAACCTGGTTCGGAAGGCCCGAACGACCAGGTCGGCGGCCCCGGCGATCCCCAGCGTGCCGGCGTTGATCACCAGGTCGTAGTGGGACGGGTCCGAGATGTCGGCGCCGTAGTGCTGCTTGTTGAACGCAATCCGCTCGCTGTCGATGCGCAGGATCTTGGCGCGCGCCTCGTCCTCGGTGAGCCCGTCGCGCGCGGCGATGCGCGCCACCCGCGTCGGCAGTGGCGCGATGACCCGCACGCGCAGGGTGACTTGAGGATCGAGCAGGAAGTGCGCGCCCCGTCCCACGATCACCCCCTTGCCGTGGCGCCCCAGCGTCAGCACCACCTTGGAGAGGTTCCGCAGGTAGTCACTGGGGGCGAAGACGCCGCGCTTGATGAGACCCGACACCCAGGTCGAGATGCTGTCCTGCACCCGCTCGTCGAGCGACTCGATCAGCTGGTCCCGCACCTGGGCCTCCTGGGCCACGTCGTGGATCAGCTCCTGGGAGTAGAACCGGAACCCCAGCTGGTCCGCCGCCAGCCGCCCCATCTCGGCGCCGCGCGCGCCATACTGCCGCGACAGGCAGATCATCGGCCGCTGGACGGTCTTCCCTTCGATCCCCTTGCGCTCCGCGATCTTCCGCTCTTCCTGCCAGAGAAGAATCTGCCGCTCCACAAAATGATCGACGTTCCCGATCATCGGATCTCCTCGGCGTCGCACCCGCGACGAAGATCGATCAAGCTATCACGGGTGACTCGACCGTCAAGACGGCAATGGGGCGGCCAGCGATGAACGACGAATCGACCGGCGATTCCGAGACCCTCTTGCGGGCCACCCCCAACCCGACCCAGGCCGGCGACTGGGCGCTGGTGCTGGCGGCGGCCGGGATCGCGTACCGACTCGACCAGCGCGAGGGACGCTTCGTGCTGGCGGTCGACGCCGCCGAGGCCTCGGCGGCCGAGACGGCCCTGGCTGGGTTCGACGCCGAAGGGCCGGTCAGGCCGGAGCCCCCGGCGCCCGACACCGGCGCGAGCGCGCTCGGGATTCTGTCGGCCATCGGGCTCTGCGCGATGTTCTGGGTCGCGGGGCCATGGGGACAATCCGGAGCTGGCTCGCGCTGGTTCGAGGCGGGGGCCGCCTCCGCCGAGCGGATCGCCTCCGGCCAGTGGTGGCGCGCGTTGACCGCGCTCACCCTGCACGCCGATCTGCTCCACCTGGCCGGGAACGTCGTCGCCGCGCTGATCTTCGTCGCGGCGGTCGGACGCTGGCTGGGCGGCGGCCTCGGCGCGCTGGTGATTCTCGCCGCGGCCGGGGCCGCGAACCTCCTCACCGCGGCGGTGCACCGGACGTCGTTCGTCTCGGTCGGAGCCTCCACGGCGACCTTCGCGGCGCTGGGCCTCTGCGCGGGGCTTCAGGTCGTGCGGCGGCTGCGCGGCGGGGCGCGGCGCAAGTATGCCTGGGTGCCGCTCGGCGCGGGACTGGGGCTCTACGCGATGCTCGGCGTCGGCCCGGGCGCCGACACCTACGCCCATCTCTTCGGGTTGGGGTTCGGTGCGGCGCTCGGCTCGGCCGCGGCGCTCGGCAATGTGCGGGCGCCGCGCACGACGGTGCAGTTGCTGCTGGGCGCGGCGGCCCTCGGCGCGATCGGCGCCTCCTGGGCCTTGGCCTTCCACGCGATTCGTTGAGCGAGGGCTGTGTACGGGAGCTCGACGGTGAAGATGGAGCCGGCTCCGGGTGCGCTCTCGACGCCGACGGCGCCGCCGAACACGTTGACGATCTGCTTGACGATCCAGAGCCCGAGGCCGATCCCGCCGAAGTTTCCGCTGTTGGCGGCGCGCTCGAACCGGCCGAAGATCCGCTCGTGGTCGCGGGGGGCGATGCCGAGCCCCTGATCGCGGACGGTGAGCCGCGCGTGTCCCCCCTCCGCCCGGACGCTGACGTCGATCGGCTTGCCGTCCCCGTACTTGACCGCGTTCGAGATCAGGTTCGACACGATCTGCTCGAGCCGCTCGCGATCCCAGCAGCCGACGGCGCGCTCCCGCGCGTCGACGGTCAGCCTGCTGCCGAGGCGCGCGGCCTCGTCGATGAACCGCGCGCCGATCTCGCCCGCGACCTCGGACAGATCAACGGGACCGATCTGGAGCTCGAGCTGACCGGCCGCCAGGCTGGAGACGTCGAGCAGGTCGTCGATGAGACCGCGCAGGCGCGCCGTCTGCGCGTCGATCTTCTCGACCTTGGCGATGAGGCGCGCCCGCTCCGACCCGGCGTCGAGGCGCGCCAGGCGAAGCAGGTTCGAGACCTCCAGCTTGAGCGCCGTGAGCGGCGTGCGCAGCTCGTGGGAGGCGACCGAGAGGAAGTCATCGCGCAGATGAACCGCCTCCCGCAAGAGATCCTCGGCCCTCTTCTGGTCGTGGATGTCGGTCGCGGTGGCGATCCAGCCGAGCAGCGCGCCGCCGTCGTCACGCTCGGCGACGGCGCGAACCAGGTGCCAGCGAAAGAGCCCGTCGCTGGCGCGTTTGAGCCTCAGCGGTCGTTCGAAGGTCGGCTCCCCGCGCAGGCCACGCTCCCAGTGGACGCGCGCCTCTTCGCGATCGTCCACGTGGAGCATCTCCCAGAACGACCCGTCGGTCAGACTGGCCGCGTCCAGGCCCGAGTACTCCAGCCCGGCGCGGTTCCAGTAGTTGACCCGCCCCTCCGCGTCCGCCGCCCAGATGCACTGGGGAATGGTATCGAGCAAGCGGCGGTCGCGGTCGCGGCTCGGTCGCATCGACCGACCCTCCAACCGGTTGGTCACTCCTCCGCGCGGGGCGCCATGGGCTGCGGCCGCGCGCTGAGCGCGTGCGCCACATGGCCCGCACGCTCTATGGCCAGCCGGTCAACGTCGGCGCGTCGGAAGAGGCGCCGTCCTCCGACGGTCCTCATCCCCGGCAGCCGACCGTTGTCGGACAGAACGCGGACGGAGTCCGCAGAAAGGCCGAGGACGCGCGCTGCGTCGCTCGGCGTGAGCAGGTCATTGGGATCGAGCAGCATGGTGGTCACCTCCGGTTTCCTGGAAACAGCATTCGGGCAGCAAATATGGCAATTAAGCACCCCCCGGAGGGGCGCAAGAGGTTGGGGGGATAAATAGGAGGTCCCCCCCATGCGCCGGCGGCTCGTTGCGGTATTTCCCTGAGCCTCGGTCGGCAGTTGGCCGACAGGCGGCTCTCGCCCCCTCCGTCGGCGCGAACCCCTACACGACGGGTCAGGCGCTGGAAGGATTGTGGAACTTCGTGTTACAAAGGTAACTCAGCTTGAGCCTTTCCTTCTCCTCCCCCAGAGGCAAGCACCGCATGATCCCGTGGCCGCCCGCGTCTTCGTTGCTGCGCGGCCTCTGCGCGCTTCTCTTCGTTCTGTCGCTGTCGACCCGAGCCCACGCCGACTCGCAGGACGACACGATCGCGAAGATCACCCAGATGAACAAGGACGCCGTGGCGGCGCTCCAGGCCCAGAAGTTCGACGACGCCCGCAAGGTTCTCAAGCAGGCGCTCGACCTCGCGGACTCGACGGGGCTGCAGCAGCACCCCATCACGGCGCGCACCCACATTCACATGGGGATCGTGATCATCACGGGGTTCAAACAGCGCGATCTCGGCATCAAGCAGTTCAAGAAGGCGCTGGAGATCCAGTCGACGATCAACCTCACGAAGGCGCTGGTCACCCCCGAGCTGACCGACGCCTTCAACGAGGCCAAAAGCGGCGCGGCTGCCGCCACCACCGCACCCCCCGCCACCCCGCCGCCGGCGAGCCCCGAGCCCCCCGAAGTGGCGCCCGAGCCAGCGACGCCTCCGGCCGCCACCCCCCCGCCCGAGCAAAACGAAGAGCCCTCCGGGATCGTTCACCAGGCGATCACCGACGGGAAGAAGGGGAGCGCGATCTCGGTCACGGTCGGTGTCCAGGCCGACCTGAAGTTCGACAAGATGGTCCTCGCCTACCGCCCGGAGGGTGCCACCGAGTTCCTGGGGCGCGAGATGAAAGAGGTTGCCGAGGGGCGTTACGGCGCCGAGATCCCGACCACCGCGACGCTGGGCGCGACGGTCGCCTACTACGTCGAGGCCGACGACGCGGACGGCAACGCGGTGGCGACCAAGGGGACGGTCGACAACCCGCTCGTGATCAACCTCGGCGGGGCCAAGGCCGTCGTGCACAAGGAAGGGGAGGGCGAAGAGGAAGAGGACGACGAGCCTGACCACCAGTACTTCGTCGCCTTCATGCTCGGCAGCGGCTTCGGCTGGGCCTCGGGAACGGGCGACACCAACCACGATGTGAGCGTCGGGGCGCCGGGCCTCGCCCCCTCGACGCTGTTGCAGATCGCGCCCGAGTTCGGCTACTGGCTCACCTCGTCGCTGATGCTGTCGGTCCAGCTGCGCTATCAGATCATCACCGGGACCGTCGACCCATACCTCAACGGGGTCGACTACAAGACCGCGAAGTACGCCTTCGCGGCGTTCGCCAAGGCGACCTGGAAGCTGGGAGACGACGAGGGGAGCTTCCACCCGTTCTTCTCACTGATGGGCGGCGGCGGCTACATCCGGCACGTGGTGACGCTGCACCCCACGCGCGCGCCCACCGGCTGCGGGCAGATGATGAACCAGTCCTGCGTCGACACCATCCAGGGGGGGCCGATCCTGGTCGGTCCCGGCGGTGGGATCTTCTACGATCTCACCGACAGCCTCTCGCTCGTGGGGCAAGCGAACGCAGTCCTCGGCTTCTGGGACTTCACCTTCAACCTCGACATCAACGTCGGCATCGCCTACGGGTTTTAGGGCAGAGCCTGATTTAGAGGCCGGCCAGTTCCACCAGCGCCGAGAGGGGGATGGCGACGGTCTCGGCGCCGCGGGCCAGCTCGTCGCCGAGCTCGAAGAGCGCCCTGCGAATGAGGTGGCTGTCGAGGATGAGCCGCTGATCCTCGGGTGTGGCCAGGAACGGCATTCCGGTCGTCGCCTCGAGGTACGAGCGCAGGAAGGCGCCCGAGACCCAGCGGTACCAGGCGTCCGCCCAGGGCTCGGCGATGGAGCGATCTTCGGGGCGGACCACGCTCTGTTCCAAGAGCGCCGTGAAGGCGGCGTAGTGGAACGAGCGGATCATCCCCGCCACGTCGCGCAGGCATTCGTGCTTGCGACGCCGCTCGGCCAGCGCGTCGGCCGGGGGCCCCTCGAAGTCGATGATCACGAAGTCCTTGCCGGTGTAGAGCACCTGCTCGAGGTGGAGATCGCCGTGCGTCCGGATGCGCAGGCCGCTCCATCGGTTGTGCAGGAAGGGCTCGAAGATCTTGAGGATGCGATCGTGCCCGTCGACCAACGTTTGTCCCAGCGCCGCTGCGGCGGGCGGCAGGCGCCCGAGCGCGCCCCGCAGGTGCCGGAGCGAGCGCCCCACCAGGTTGCGCATCGACTGGTACTTCGACCGCCGATCGAGCGCGCTGTAGGGCTCGGGCGCGAAGCTCGGATCGTCGCCGTTGGAGGCGAGCGCCACGTGCATCTGGGCGATGCGGCGTCCCATCAGCGCCGCCAGATCGAGGTAAGCGCCGATCGCCTCGCGCGCCGCGGGGGGCGTCTCCGCCAGCGCCAGCTCGAGCAGCGGGCGCGGCGTCCGTTCGGGCGGCGGATCCTGACGGTGGCGGGTCAGCGTCCGCTCGAAGTAGCGGCGAAGCTCCTCGCGCGCGTGGGTCCAGGCCGTCCCCTCGTTGGGGACGAACGCCTGCAGCACCGCCAGCGTGCCGGGCTCGGCGCCGCGCCGCCGGTATTCGATCGCGCCCACCACGGCGGGGACCACGCCCGGCGCGCGGGCCTCGATGACGCGCGGGATCTCGAGCTCGGGGTTCACGCCCGCTTCGAGGCGCCGGAACATCTTCAAGAGGTAACGGTCGCCGTAGCGGATGGCGGCGGCGGCGTGCGCGGCGCTGATGTTGGTCGGCTCGGCGGCGGGCGCGTCGAGCGCGACGTAGGGGGTCGCCTCGACGACGCCGTGGAGGCCGGTGGCGCGTCGTTTGTCGACGATGGCGGTCAGGATCGCGCGCGCGGCGCCGCCGTCCTCCATCGCGTCGACCAGGATGGCGTCGCCGCCCGGCAGCTTCAGCCAGGCGACCATCGCCTGCGGCGGGGGAAGCCGGCCCGACCCGGCCTCGACGATCGCGTCGACGACCGCCAGCGGGAGCACGTACTCGTCGGGATCGCGATCCGCGTACTCGACCCGCGCGACGAGCAGGAACGCACCCCCCAGCGCGACCGCCTCCTCGATCCGGATGGCGCTTATTCGATAGGCGCGGCCGGCGAACCAGTGTCTGGTGTCGAGAAACGCCGGCAGGGCGTCCTCCAGGGCGACGCGGTCCTCGCCGAAGAGGAGACTCTCCGCGCTTGCGCAGGCGATCGTGGGCGGCTGGTAGGCGGCGGCCAGGTCGGCGGCCGTCGTCGACGGGGGCGGTTCGATCGAGAACCAGTGAAAATCGTGCCCGCCCAGCGTCATCAGGTAGGGAAGCTCGCCGATCAGCGGAAACTCGGTGTGGCCGAACAGCTCGACGGGGCGCATCCCCTTCCACTTTCCGAGATCGAGCTCCACGTACTGCGGGTAGCGCGACAGGTTGGCGACGACCAGGATTGTCTCGTCCTCGAGTTGCCTCACGAAGGCCAGCACGCGGTAGTTCGAGGGGCTGAGCACCTCCATCGTGCCGCGGCCGAACGCCTGGAACTGCTTGCGCAGCGTGATGAGGCGCTTGGTCCACCAGAGCAGCGAGTTGGGGTTGTTCTGCTGCGCTTCGACGTTGATCGCCTCGTAGTGGTACTCGGGGTCGATGGTGATCGGGAGGATCAGCCGCTGCGGGTTGGCGCGCGAGAAGCCGGCGTTGCGGTCGGCGCTCCACTGCATCGGCGTGCGCACGCCGTTGCGATCGCCGAGGAAGATGTTGTCCCCCATCCCGATCTCGTCGCCGTAGTAGAGGACCGGCGTCCCGGGCAGCGAGAACAGGAGGCCGTGCAGGAGCTCCATCTTGCGACGATCGTTGCCGACGAGCGGCGCCAGCCGGCGGCGGATGCCGAGGTTGATCCGCATCTCGTTGGCGTGGGCGTAGGCGCGGTACATGTAGTCGCGCTCTTCGTCGGTCACCATCTCCAGCGTCAGCTCGTCGTGGTTGCGGAGGAACAGCGCCCACTGGCAGTTGGCGGGGATCTGCGGCGTCTGCGCCAGGATGTCGAGGATCGGGAAGCGATCCTCCATGTGAATCGCCATGAACATCCGCGGCATGATCGGGAAGTGGAAGTTCATGTGGCACTCGTCGCCGGTGCCGAAGTAGGCGGCGGCGTCCTCGGGCCACTGGTTCGCCTCGGCGAGCAGCATCCGGTCCTTGAACTTGCCGTCGATGTGGGCGCGCAGCTTGCGCAGGAAGCCGTGCGTCTCGGGGAGGTTCTCGCAGTTGGTCCCCTCCGCTTCGAAGAGGTAGGGGACGGCGTCGAGCCGGAGACCGTCGACCCCCTTTTCGAACCAGAAGTCGACCACGCTCAAGAGCGCCTCGTGCACGGCCGGGTTCTCGAAGTTGAGATCCGGTTGATGCGCATAGAAGCGGTGCCAGTAGTAGGCGCGCGCCAGGGGATCCCAGGACCAGTTCGAGGACTCGAAGTCTTTGAAGATGATGCGCGCCTCGTGGTAGCGCTCGGGCGTCTCGTTCCAGACGTAGAAGTCGCGCTCGGCCGATCCGGCCGGCGCCCGCCGCGCCCGGCGGAACCAGGGGTGCTGGTCAGAGGTGTGGTTGAGGACCAGCTCGGTGATGATGCGCAGGCCCCGCCGGTGCGCCTCCTCGAGCAGCTCGTCGAAGTCGGCGAGCGTGCCGCAGTCGGGGTGGACGTCAGTGTAGTCGGCGATGTCGTAGCCGTCGTCGCGCTGTGGTGAGGGATAAAACGGCAGCAGCCAGATCGCCGTGACGCCCAGGTCCTGGAGGTAGTCGAGCTTGGCCGACAGACCCCGGAAGTCCCCCACGCCGTCGTTGTTGCTGTCGAAGAACGACCGGACGCGCGCCTCGTAGATGATCGCGTCCTTGTACCAGAGCGGATTGTCGCCGAGCGGCCTTCCCCGGCGAGGCGAAGAAATCAGGTGCCGTTTCACGCTTCTTGGCTCCGTCGTCCGTACGTCTCGGTGAGCTCGCGCAGCCGGTCGGCAATGGCGGGTGTCAGCGCGCCCGGCGCGAGCCGGAACGACCAGTTGCCGGTGGCGGTGCCGGGATGATTCATGCGCGCCTCCGAGCCGAGACCGAGCAGATCCTGCGCCGGGACGATCGCCACGTTGGCCACGGACCCCATGATGGCCCGAATCATGCGCCAGTGGATCTTCTCACCGCCCTCACGTGCGTCGTCACCACCGGGCGCGCCCAGGTAGCGGAGCACCGCCTGACGCTCCAGCGCCGACGGCTCGGGGGGGCGCGTGCCGCTGCCGAGGTCCTGGAACCACCCGGCGGTGGTGTCATTGTCGTGCGTGCCGGTGTAGGCGACCGCCGCGCGCGGGTAGTTGTGCGGCAAGAAGCTGGGCGCTTGCGGATCGGTCCCGAACGCGAACTGGAGGAGCTTGATCCCCGGGAACCCGAACCGCGCCCGCAGCGACTCCACTTCCGGTGTCACCGCCCCGAGATCCTCGGCGATGAGCGGCAGCTCGCCCAGCGCGGCGGCGACCGCCCGAAAAAACCGCGCGCCGGGCCCGGGCCGCCAGCGGCCTTTCACGGCGGTGGGTTCGCGGGCCGGGATCGCCCAGTACCGCGTGTAGCCGATGAAGTGATCGAGGCGGACCGCATCGAACAGCGCCAGCGTCGCGCGAAACCGCGCGATCCACCAGGCGAACCCGGTGGCGCGCATCTCCGCCCAGCGGTAGAGCGGATTTCCCCAGCGCTGACCGGTGGCGCTGAAGTAGTCGGGCGGCACACCGGCCACCAGCGTCGGCTCGCCGGCGGCGTCGAGATAGAACTGGTGGCGGTTCAACCAGACGTCGGCGCTGTCGTGCGCCAGGAAGATCGGCAGGTCGCCGATGAGGCCGATCCCGCGCGCGTGGGCATAGCCGCGCAACGCCTGCCAGTCGCCAAAGAAGCGCCACTGCACGAAGCGCGTGAAGTCGATCTCTCTCGCGTGGTCGCGGCAGAAGCGCGCCAGCTCCTCCGGATCTCGCTCACGCAGGGGCGAAGGCCAGCGCGTCCACTGGACCTCGCCTTCGGCGCTCTTGATCGCGCGGTAGACGGCAAAATCGTCCAGCCACCCCTTCGTCTCCTCGGTGAAGCGGCGAAAATCGGGATCGTTCGTCCCCCCGCTCGCCAAGAAGGCGGAGAAAGCCTCGGTCAGCTGCTCGTCCCGGGCGCGTGATCGGTCGTTGGCGCCCAAGATCCCATCGGCGACCAGACGTTCGAAGCTGACCAGCGCCGGGTTTCCCGCGAACGCCGACTGAGCGCTGTACGGTGAATTACCGTACCCGGTCGGGCCGACCGGGAGCATCTGCCACCAGCTCTGTCCGGAGGCAGCCAGGAAGTCGACCATCTCGCGCGCCGTCGCGCCCAGATCCCCGCCGGGAAGGCTGGTCGGGTGCAGGAGCACGCCGCTGGTCCGATCGGTGAGCTTTGGCAGGCGCAACGACGAGTTAAGCTTAACGTCGCGGACGGGGCTCGGCGCGGTTTTCGCCTGCTATAGTTGTTCCATGGGGCGCGTTCTTCTCGGCCTTCTCAAGGGCGGCGTCGTCGGTGCGCTGATTGGCGCAGGCGCCTTCAAGATCGGAATCGGCGGCGGGGTCCTGGGAACCGTCACCTACGCCGTCGTCGGTGGGCTGGCCGGCATCCTCTGCGGCCGCCCCCCCTGGCGCCAGGACACGGTCTGGACGACCGCGCTCAAGGGGATCTTCGGCGCCGTCGTCGGCGGCGCGCTCTACTGGGGTGCCGGCAAGCTCTTCGGCGGCGCGCACGTCGCCTTCGCCGCCAAGCTGGGTGTCCCGGATCGCCCGTTGGTCGAGCTTCCGGTCCTGATGGGACCGCTCATCGGTGGGCTCTGGGGCGCGTTCGTCGAGCTCGACGACGGCGGTTCATCCGCGACGGCCGGTAAGGCGAAGCCCGGCAGCGCCAAGTCGACCAAGACCCCCTCCAAGTAGCGCAGATTCGGGACCCTTTGAGGGGTCCGATTGCTAAGTCGTTTCGTCGAAGGCGCCGAGCTCGCGCAGGACTTCTTCGTCGCCGGGCGCGTCGTCGTCGGCTGCTGCCGCGGCGTCGGCGGCCGCGGCCTTCTCGCGGCGCTGCTCGATGAACGAGCGCCGCATGAGCAGCACCGTCTCGGCCAGCCCGAGCGCGATGTAGGCCATGATCAGCACCAGGAAGATGAGGGCCTTGTCGACGCCGTTCATCGCCACCAGGATCCAGCAAGCGGCGATCAAGACGGCCAGCTCGATCGTCCGACGGGTCAGCCGCAGATCCTTGAACGACCGGAACTTCACCCGCGAGACCATCAGGTAGGACAGCACGAGCACGACGGCCGCGACGACGCCGTCGCTGGCGATCCGGTAAGGGTGGACGTTGTGGGCCACCACCACCATCAGCACGAGGACGCTGGCCGCCGCCGGGATGGTCAGGCCCAGGGTGTACTTGCCGGGGGCGTGGTGCCCGGCGGCCGCCTCGCGCCGCGACAGGACGTTGAAGCGCGCGAGGCGCATCACCCCGGCGCAGACGAACAGCCCGGCGAAGAAGATCCCCAGCCGGCCGAAGCTGGTCAGCCCGAACTTGTAGACCATCATGGCGGGCGCCACGCCGAAGGTGATGGCGTCGGCCAGCGAGTCGAGGTCGCGGCCGAGGTCGGTCTGCGTCTTGGTCAGCCGGGCCACACGGCCGTCGGCCGTGTCGAAGAAGAACCCGAAGCAGATGGCCAGGGCGGCCTGGTAGAGATCACTCCCGGTCGTTCCCGAGGAGGCCGACAGCGAGATCGAGATGAACCCGCAGAAGACGCTCGAGAGGGTGAACAGGTTCGGAAGAATGTAGTAGGTCTTCCGGAAGTCCACGGTGAGTGAAAAGATAGCACGCCTGGGGGTTCCCCATTAGCCCCCTGACCTCCAGATGACCCTCCCAAGCCGCTCATGATCCGCCCGGTCCTCTCGCTCATCTCTTTCGTGGTGGCCACCCTGGTCGGGTCGGTGATCGCGGTGCTGACGCCGATCTTCGACCGGACCGGCGAGGCGGTGATGGCCGTGGCCCGCGTCTGGTCGCGCATCGTCCTCGGCGCGCCGGGGGTGAAGCTGAACGTCGAGCTCGCCGGGAAGCTCGACCCCAAGCGCCCCTACGTCTTCATGGCCAACCACGCCTCGATGATCGACATCTGGGCCGTCTTCATCGGCGTGCCGCTGTCGTTCCGGTTCATCGCCAAAAAGCAGCTCTCCTTCATCCCGCTGTTCGGCTGGGCCATGGGCGCCGGCCGCTTCATCTTCATCGATCGCCAGAACGCGGTGGCGGCGCGGCGGAGCATCGAGGAGGCCGCGCGGCGGATCAAGGCGGGGCAATCGGTGGTGATCTTCCCCGAAGGGACGCGCACCCGCGATGGGCGGCTGGGGTCGTTCAAGAAGGGGGGCTTCCACCTGGCGATCGATTCGGGCGCCGCCATTGTCCCGATGGCGATCCAGGGGAGCCGGGCGCTGATGCCGGCCGGCTCGCCGTTGATCCGCGCCGGTGAGGTCCGGCTGAAGATCGGCGAGCCGATCCCGACCGAGGGTCTCGGCTCGGCCGACCGCGATCGAATGCTCAAGCTGGTCCACGGCCGCATCGCCGAGATGCTCGGCGAGCCGCCGTCCCCGGCCGAGCAGACGTCAGTAAATCACGCGCAGTAAGGTGAGACCCTGAGGGGGGGCCGTCATGCCGCCGATGGTGCGGTCCCCGGTGGCGAGCATGCGCGCGACGGCGTCGGGGGGGACGCGGCCACGGCCGATGTCGATCAGCGTCCCCACCAGGATGCGGACCATGTTCTTGAGGAAGGCCGTCGCCTCCACATCGATGATGACGACGGCGCCCTGGCGATCGACGTCGATGGCGCGCACGATCCGGCGGGTGGTGCGGCGGTCGCAGTCGGAGGCGCGGAAGGCACGGAAGTCGTGGTCGCCGACCAGCGCCGCGGCCGCCGTGCGGATCGCTTCGACGTCCAGCGGCTCACGCACGTGCCAGGCGCGGCGCGCCCGCAGCGGCGAGCGGACGAAGTGGCTCCAGACCGTGTACCGATAGACCTTTCCGCGCGCCGAGAAGCGGGCGTCGAAGTCGGAGGGCGCCTCGGCGACGTCGACCAGCGCCACGTCGGGGGGCAACGCCGAGTTGAGCCCGCGCAGAAGGCCGTGGGGAGGGATGTTGACCCCGATCTCGAAGGTCGCCACCTGGCCGTCGGCGTGAACGCCGGCGTCGGTGCGGCCGGCGCCGCGCACGAACACGCTCTCGCCGGTCATCGCCTTGAGGGCGTCCTCCAGCGTCCCCTGGACGGTCCGCTCGTCGACCTGCCGCTGCCAACCGGAAAAGTCGGTGCCGTCGTACTCGACGACGACCCGGAAGCGCTTAGCCACGCCGAGCCTGGCTCAAAATTCGAGCAGCAGCCCGAGCGTCCAGTTGGTGTCGCCGACGTGGAGCCGGTTCGCCTCGCCGAGGCCGGAGATGTCGGCGTAATAGACCTCGAAGGTCAGCGCGGTGTGGTTCACGCCGAGGTCCTGATCGAAGTCGTGCGAGGCGTCCGGGTCGAGGAAGTCGAGCACCAGCGCGATGCCCCCGGCCACGTGCCACCCCAGCGTCCCGCCGCGCCCGCGTCCGCCGCCGCCGGCGTCGGAGATGTTGCCGTTGCCGTCGGTGTTCTGCCAGTACGCCCAGTCGAGCCCGAGCTTGCCGAAGGGGACCAGGGGGAAGCCGCGCTCCTGCAGGAAGTAGTCGAAGCGGTAGACCGCGGAGAGACTGACCGGGATCACCTTGAGCTGGGACTGATCGCCGCTGGCCGTGCCAGGCATCTTGGCGATCGGCGCCGTGCCGGTGACCGAGAAGTAGCCAGCCCCGAGGCCCGCCGCGAGCGAGCCGTAGCGGTGCCAAAATTGATAGTCGAACTCGATACGCGTCAGCAGGTTCTGTCCGGAGCCGAAGTAGTCCTTGTACGGCGTCCGCGCTCCGTTGAACTCGCTGTCGATGTCCGGACGATACGGGCCGAACGTCAGCTCGAAGGCGAACCGCTGCGGCGACTTGTAGCGGTTGTAGGTCTCTCCCTCGACGATCGACGCTTCCTGCGCGAACTCCTGTGCGCGCGCGGAGCGTGGCGCCGCGACGAGCGTGGTCAGAAGGGTGGCGGCCGCAAATCCGCTGCGCGCGAGCAGCTGTTTCACCGGCGTCTCCTCCGGCGTCGCGTGAGCACGACGCCGAAGGCGGCCACCGCCAGCAGCGAGAAAACGGCGGCGGTCGTCTTCGCGCCCGGGCGGACCGTCGAGATGGCGCAGAACCCCCCGGTGGCCTGCCCTTGGGGCGTCTGATCACGGTAGACGTCGTAGAAGCTCAGCGTCTTGACCGGCGTGCCAAATCCGATCACCGGCTCGCTGGGATTGCCGCTGGCGTCGATGGCCACCACCGCGGCGGCGTAGGTGATCTCGTTCTGCAGGATCTCCACCCGATCGGACGTTGACTGTGCCGACAGCTGAGGTGAGCAGACAAAGAGGGGACTGGTGTTTTCGATTCCCGCATCAATCCCTCCCATCCATGGTGTGGTCTTCGGGCAGATCTGGAACGCCGAGCCGAACGCACCGACGCTGGTCCCGCCGTCGTTGGTGGGCGACTCGTTGAACACCTGGTACTTGTCGGCGCGGCTGCAGAGGATCTGGTAGCCGAGCAGATCGGGGACCAGGGCCTGGTCGACAGACGTCCAGTTGAGCACCAGCGCCTCGTCCCCACCCTGGATCTTGACTGTGGCTGGCGGCGGGGGCGGGACGAGATCGATGACCACCATCAAGGGGACGCTCAGGTCGATCTGGCCGCTGCCGAAGTCGAAGTTGAAGTTGATCGTCTGGGTGAACGACTGGCCGATGGGCGAGGTGCAGGTCGCGGCGGTCCCGGTTGTCCCGGTGCCGCCGTCGGTGACCACGCCCGTCGCGTTGAAATAGGTGCTGAGCACCTGCGCGTTCGTGGCGACCGTATAGGAAGCCTGGTTCAAGAAGGTGAGCACCGGTTCGGTGGCGATCTGGAGACAGGAGCCGGAGGCCTGTCCGTTCGTCAGCCCAAAGACCGAGCTGCACCCCGTGCCCAGCACGATTGACACGGTGCCGGTCGTGATGCCGGCGGTGGCCCGCTTGGCGATGCCGCTGCTGAGCAGCGCCAGGAATACGTTGACCGGCGTCGAGCAGTCGCAGTTCGCCTTGTTGAAAAAGCGCGAGAGCTGGAAGGTGGTCAGGCTGACCGGAGGGTCGCTCTGCTGCTGAATCGACGTGAAGAAGTCGCCGGCCGCGAAGGCCGTGCCGCCACTGCCTCCAGTCCCAATGATGCCCACCGTGCCGCCGGTGCCGACTTGTGCCTCCGCGCGCCCTGCGGTGGCGACCATGACGAGGCCCGCCACGGCGGCGGCGACGGTCAGTGATTTAAGCGACTTGCGGTTAGACATGACAGCTCCCTTTCCAGGCCCAGCAGGCGCAGTGCAAGGAAGATGCCCTGCGAAGGTCGCTGGTTAGGTGGGCTGAGGCGGGCATCGGTGCCGGTCTGGCGGGGGTTCGCCAGGGACTCTGCCATTTTGTCAGGGGGACCGTTAGTTTTGCTGCGATCCGGAGAGAACGTCCCCGATCGTCCGCCCGAGCGCCGCGACCGTCTCATCGGCGGGCTGCTGGCCGCCGAAGCGGGCGGCCGCGTAGCGGGCGGTGAGGCCGTCGAAGGCGTCGTCCCCCGCGAACGGGCCGGCGGCTCGGAGGCGCGCCGCGTATTCATGCGGCGTCTCGTTCGGGCGTCGCGGCCACCCGAGGCGGGACAGCCGTCCCAGCGTCCGGCGGTACAGGCGATCCACAGCGCCCTCCGTGCGGGGCGCTCTGACGCCCGTTCCACCGGCGCCCGCGCCGGGGCGGGGCCCGTGGGCGTGGCGGCGGCGCCTGCGCCGGACGGCGAACCCCAGCGCGGTGAGCGCTGCCCCGAGGACGAGCCCCATCAGAATCCGCCCCAACAGCGCGCCCGGACCGAAGTGCCCGAGCCCGTGCCAGGCCTGATGGGCGAGATCGCGCTGGCGGCCGAGGTCGTAGCCGACGACCCAACGGCTCCAGAAGAAGTCGAGCGCGTCGCTGGTCGCGTCCAGCCGACCGGCCGGCGCCAGCGCCTCGGCGGGCGGTGTGGCGTCGACGCGCGTCCAGCCGACCCCGGCGACGAAGGCCTCTGCCCAGGCATGCGCGCGCTCGCCCCGCACGGCGACGTAGTTGCCGATCGGGTTCCACTCGCCACCGCGGAACCCGGTGACGTAGCGCGCGGGGACGCCGGCGGCGCGCAGGAGCAGCACCGCCGCCGAGGCGAAGAACTCGCAGTGGCCGGCCGGTTGGCTGAAAAGGAAATCGACGACCGGGTCGACGCCGGCCGGACGCTCCGGCGGCCGCGTGGTGTACGCGTGCCCGGACCGGAGCCAGGCGATCACCGCCGCGATCTTTTCGCTGTCTCTCTTGCCACCTTCGCCGCCATCGCTCCGTCCGGCGCCGAGCCGGGCCCCGAGCTCCTTGAGCCCTGGCAGCCCTTCGGGCAGCGCGAGGTCGTCGAGCCGGGCGCGCGCGTCCAGGGCCGGCGCCGGCAGCAGCGCGCGCGGCCGCGAGTAGGCGACGTAGTGCGCGTGGGCCAGCGTGACGAAGCCGTCCCCGAAGCCGTTCTGGGCGTCGCCGCCGACGCGCAGCGCAGCCTCGCCCGACCAGCGCGGCACCACGCCGACGGTTCCGCCGGCGCCGAGCCGCGTCGACGGCAGCTCGATCGCCACCGGGCGATCGACGGCGAACAGGACCGCCGCCGGGATGCCGACCGCTTCGATCTCCTGTCGCTCCGCGCCGGCCAGCGTGTCGGGCGTGGCTGCAGTGGCTTCTTCGCCGAGCTCGTGCAGGAAGGCGCGTCCGCCCGCCTCGTCGATCACCGTGCGCAGCTCGGGGCGCCGGCTGCGGAGCCAGCGGCCGCGATCGTACGCGTCGTAGACCGCGCCGCGGAAATAGAGCCGCTCGGCGGCGTCCTGCCGGGCCGCCTCGCCGCCGAGGGCCCGCAGGCGCGGCAGCGTCGCCCGCAACACGACGGCGTGGCGCGCCCCGGCCGCCGTCCCGTAGCGCCCGAGCGTCACCTCGTCGGAGAGCCCGATGAGGTTCGGCTGCGCGCGCGCCCCCAGCACGAATCCGGCGCCGAGGCGGGGGACGAAGGCGAACACGCCGAGCGCGCCGACGAACACCGCCGCCGCGACCACGAACGTGGCGGCGAAGAACGCCCGCCCGACCACCCGGCGCGACCCCAGGATCCGCCCGATGCCGACCTTCTGGCTGGGGGCCTGCGCCGAGTGGCGGACCAGGTAGTTCTCCTCCATCTCCCGGCGCAGGTGAAACAGGATGAGCGCCCAGGTCGCGAGCACGACATAGACGGCGAACGCCGCCACGAAGAGAAACGTCGCCGTGATCGTCGAGGCGACCAGCACCAGGATGAACGACAGCGCGTAGATGTGGACGTAGTCGCGGTGGTTGCGGCGGTAGAGCAGCTTGTAGCCGAGCAGCACCAGCACCAGATCGAACGCCGGCGCGAGATCCGCGTCCGGCATGCGCCGCCAGATCCGCCAGACGATCGCCACCAGGAGGAGGCCCGTCACCGCGCGCACGCCGCCGGCCGCGCGATCGAGCGCGGCGGTCAGTCGAGGGGCTCCGGCGTCGACGCCGAACGAACAGGCGCAGACGATCAGGAAGGCGAGCGCGCTCGTCGGGGCCAGCACGCGCGTGGTGGCGAGCGCGGCCAGCGCCGACAGCACCAGCAGGTAGGTCACCAGCTTGTGAGCCGCCTGGAACCTCATGCGGTGGTCTTCGTCGTATCGGGGCGAAGCCCGGCTGCGCCCACGCGCTCATCGGTGCCTGCGTTCACGTTGCCTGCGTTGCCCAGGTGAAGCTCACCCTCGGGGGAGACGCGGGCGACCGCGCGGCGGCGAAGGCGGGGCAGTGGTCCCGCCTCGGGTGCGATGAAGGCGAGCCGCCGCAGGAGGCACGCGAGATGTCCCGGACCGGCGGAGGGGGCGACCTCGCTCCCGCGGGTGACGAGGCCGACCGCCAGCCCACGCCGCGTCAGCTCCACGCAGAGCGCCGCCGTTCGCGAGACCGCCAGCTCGAAGGCCTCGGCGCCGGACCGCGCGTCGTTGTCGAAGACGATCGTCGCCTCGCGCCCCTCGTCGTCCTCGTGCTCGCGCACCAGCAGCATTCCGCGCCGCGCGCTGGTCCGCCAGTGGATGCCGCGCGGATCGTCCCCCGGGCGAAATGCGCGCAGCCCCGCCAGCTCGCCGTGCCGGCTCGGCCCCAGCTGACGCGCGGGCGTCGGCGGTGACGGCAGCCCCCGCAAGAGGGCCGGCGGAAGCACCGCCAGCGCCGGGTAGACCACCATCTCCGTCGCGTCCTTCACCTCGCGCGCCCGGGCCATGAGCCCGAACGGAAACTTGGTCGCCAGCCGGAACCCCGACAGCTTGTGGCGTCCGCGTCGGCTGATCGTATGCCGGTAAGACGTCTCCTGCGAGCGCCCGGCGGGCAGCTTCAAGAAGTAACAGCGCTTGTCGATCGGGCGCCCCTCGACGAGATCCTCCACCTCGATCGAGAACGACGGCAACCGGCCCTTCCGGTTCTCGAGCGCGATCCCCATCAGGTAAGGGGTGCCGGCATGGATCACCGGCGGCAAGATCCTGCGCACGCGCAACCCGCCGAGCCCCAGCGTCGACATCAGCCAGTTCGCCGCCAGCAGGCAGGCCATCATTCCGAACGTCAGGAAGAAGAGATTGATCCCGGCGTCGATCGCCACCGCGCCGACGAACAGCGTCGCCAGCAGGAACCACCACCCCTCGCGGGTCGGGGGGAATCGACGTTTCATTCGCATGCGGGAACCCTGGGAGGGTTTCCACCCCCTCCCGCGGCGAGCTCCGCCGAGCAAAGCTCAGCTCCGCTCAGGCGATCACGCGACTGTTTCACCCCGGGGCCGGGAGGCGATCGAGGATTTCGGCGAGCACCCGCTCGACGTCCTGCCGCGACCGCGCCACCGCCTCCACGGGCGACGCCGGGATCACGCGGTGCGCCAGCACCGGCGCCGCCAGCGACTTGAGATCATCGGGCAGAACGTAGTCGCGCCCCTCGCAGAGCGCCGCCGCCCGCCCGGCGTTCCGCCAGGCGAGCGCGCCGCGCGGCGAGACGCCGACCGCGAGGTGCGGCGAGCGCCGCGTCTCCCGCGCCACCGCCACGACATAGTCGGCGAGCTCCGGCGAGAAGTGGACCCGTTCGGCGGCATCCTGCAGCCGCCGAACCTCGGCGACGGTCAGCACCGCCTGGAGCCGTGCCAGATCCTCGTCGGGGCGCCCGGGCGACTCGAGCAGGATCCGCCGCTCGTCTTCAGGGGCTGGGTAGTCGATCCGCAACCTCAGGAGGAAGCGATCCATCTGCGACTCGGGGAGGGGATAGGTCCCGTAGTGCTCCTCGGAGTTCTGCGTCGCCATCACCAGGAACGGCGCCTCCAGCGGGAACGATCGTCCGTCGACCGACACCTGACCGTCGTTCATCGCCTCGAGGAGCGCGCTCTGCGTGCGGGGCGGCGTTCGGTTGATCTCGTCCGCCAGGACGAGGTTCGCGAACACCGGGCCCGGCTTGAACTCGAACTCGCTCGTCTTGGGATCGAGAACCGAAACCCCGAGCACATCCGACGGCAGGAGATCGCTCGTGAACTGAATTCGGTGGAAGGTCCCGCCGATCGATCGCGCCAGCGCCCGCGCCAGCGTCGTCTTCCCGACGCCCGGCACGTCCTCGATCAGCAGGTGGCCGCGCGCGCAAAGCGCGATCACCGCGTGGCGAATCACGCCCGGCTTGCCGCGCAGCACCCGGGCGATGTTCGATTCCAGCGCCGTCAAAAGCTCTGCCGGCGCCCGCGACCCGCCGAGGTTCCCGTCGAGCCGAGGCAGAGCTGTTGTGGTCATGACAGAACCCGAATTATATCACCCCAGCCGCCACTTACCGGCTAGCGCGGCCTTCAAAAACACATAGAATCGGGCCTCTGATTTCTTTCCAATTTCTTTACTTCCCGCGCAAAAACACCGATTCGGAGAGTTCATGGGCTACATCCGCGCTCGTTTAACTTCGTTCTCGCTTTCGCTTCCACTGCTGGCCGTCGTCGGCTTCACCGTCGGTTGCGGTGACAACGCACCCGGGCAGACGGGCACCGGCGGCTCCGGCGGCATCAACACCGGGAGCGGCGGCAGCGCGGGAACCGGCGGTCCCACCGACGGCGGAAGCGGCGGCGTGGGTGGCAGCCCAACGGACGGCGGAGCGGGCGGTGTGGGGGGCGGAACGGGCGGTGTGGGGGGCGGAACGGGTGGTGTCGGCGGTAAAGGCGGCGGCACGGGCGGTGTGGGCGGCAAGGGCGGTGTCGGCGGCGGTACCGGCGGAATCGGTGGCGGCGTCGGCACTGGCGGTGTCGGTGGCACCGGCGGCACGACGGCCTGCTACACGACCGCGTTCACCGCGCCGACATCAGGTGCGTTGCTGACGGTCGCTGACGACAGCAACCACACCTGCGCCGACGGATTCCAATACACAGTCACCATTACCTCCGGCGCGCCGAACGGGACCGACGTGACCCTTTATGACGGCACCTCGCTGCTCCAGACCGTCAAGGTCAACGGCGGCACGGCGTCCTTCGCGGTTCAACTCGCGACCAGCGGCACGGCTCAGCAGCTGTCGATCCAGTACCCGAGCACGGCGGCCTGCAACGTCATCGAAAACGTGACGGTGAGCTGCCCGAACAGCCCGCCCACCTGCACGATCAGCGCGCCGGTGATCAGCGCGACGCACCCGGATCTGAACGGCGTCCCCACGCCCCAGGGCGATCGCTCGAGCTCGGGCGGGTCGCCTTACCAGGCGACCTTCGTCGTCAGCACCAGCGCCGAGGACGGCCAGACCGTCACGCTGGCGGTCGACAACGCCGCCGCGCCGGGCACTCCCGTCGACGGCACGCCCACGGCCCCCGTCTCGGGCGGCAGCGCCAGCTTCGGGCTGGCGCTGGTCCCCGACGGGACGTACGAGGTGGTCGCGACCTGCCTCAACAAAGAGGGAATCACCGGCACCTCGACGAAGAGCAGCTTCACCGTCGACACCACGCCGCCTGTCCTGGCCGTGAACAGTCCGACCGCGGGGCAGTTCGTCGTCGGCGGAACGGTCAACGCCTGCGCCCAGACGAGCTCGAGCGACGCCGCCAGCTTGGCGGGCTCGCTCGGCAGCGCCCGGAACAACCTCTGCGTCACGCTCGGCTCGTCGGCGACGCCTTCGTGTGTCGCGATCAGCGCCGTCAATACCTCGACATGCGTGAGCCTCGCCTGCCCGGGCGCCGCGCCGTTCAGCCTGACCTTCACGCTGAATGACGCCGCCGGCAACCCGACGACCCAGACGGTCACGGGCGTCACCTGCGCCTCCTCGCTGCCGGCGGTTCAGATCGTGGCGCCCGCGTCAGACGCGCCGACGTTCACCGATTCGAGCAAGCACATTCTGGCCGCGAACGCCCCCGTCGGGCTCCGCGACGAGGATGGCAGCACGCCCGGCGCTCAGGCTGACGTCGTCGCTTGCACCGACACCGCGGGGACGGCGACGCTGTTCGTGGGCCACAAGGGCGACAGCAGCCTGGCCCAGCTGGGGAGCGCCATCCTCACGACTGCCGCCGCGGCCGGCGACAACTGCCCGAGCGGGTCTGGCTTCGTGGCGCGCTTCGCCGGCGTGACGCTGCCCGAGAGCACCGAGAACGCCGACGGCACGCTGGCCGCCGCGACCGAGCTGCAGGTCTCCATCACCTCGGCCACCAACGGCGCCGACACCGGCACCAGCCAGCCCGATGACGTCTGGGTCGACACCGTCGCGCCGAGCCTGGCGTTCGCGTCGCCCGCGGGCCTGTGCGGCAGCTTTACCCAGTCGGCGACCACGGTGACCGAGGACGTCGCTTACACCGCCGACGACAAGCTGGTCGTCGCGGACGTGACCAACAACGGCGTCACCACCACCTACGACACGCCGGCCTACGTCGGCGGCGTCGCCACCTTCGGCAGCGTCGCCTTCGCCGAGGGGCAGAACGCCCTGGTCGCGACCGAGAGCGATCCGGCCGGCAACGCGACCGTGCTGGCGACCTGCACCGTGACCATCGGCTCGGCGCCGGTGGTGACGTTCACGACGCCGACCGCAGGGGCGGTCCTCTGCCCGTCGACGTCGACCGACCCGAGTTGCATCAAGGACACCGACCCGAGCACGCCGGGCTGGCAGGGGAACCTGGCGGTCACCGTGACGGCCAGCGGCGCGCCGGTGAATGGCAGCCAGATCACCTTCAGTGACGGCGCCACGACTTTCGGCAGCGCCCTGACGGACGCGACCGGCCACGCCCAGTTCAACGGCGTCACGATCCCCGAGGGGACCCAGACCATCCTCGCCACGACCGACAACGTGCCGGGCGCGGGCGTGGGGAGTGGCACGGTGACGGTGACGGTGGATACAGGGACACCGAACCCGCCGACGGGATTGAACGTGACGATCCCGCCAAACCTACGGCGCCAGACGACGATGCAGTTGACCTGGACGGCGCCCAGCGATTCGAGCGGCGCCAACGTGAGCGGTTACCAGATCCGCTACGCCAAGGTGGCGATCACCGCTGCCAACTTCAACGATCCCACCGTGACCGTCGCGGTGCCTTACGTCGCCAAACCGGCGAACCAAGGACAACTCGACGGAATCAACGTCAGCAGCCTCTACATCGAGAATGGGTACTTCTTCGCGGTCGAGGCGACCAACGTGGCGGGAACCGCGAGCTCCATGGTGACGACGCCGACGGCGACGACGGCGCACTTCCTGTCGATGGTCCTGCCCGGCGTCGGGACGGACGGGGTGGGGCAGGACCTGGACGGTTCCGGTGACTTCGGAACCGCGAACGGACTGGGCTTTGCGGCTGACGGGTTCTCCGACCTCATCGTCGGTGCCGACAATGGAACTCACGTCTACGTCTACTTCGGGACCGCGGCCGGCTACTCGGCGACGCCCTCGATTACGATCACCGGATCGACTGCAGACTTCGGACAGGCAGTCGTCAATGCAGGAGATCTCGACGGCGATGGTCTGGCGGACATCGCGATCGCCTCGCCCAACGAGGGCGGTGGAAAGGTTTACATCTTCAGCCGCAAGAATCCGCCCGTCTCCTGGGGGACGACCAACAGCTGGCCGGCGACGTTGACGGACACCCAGGCGAACTACGTATTGACCGCTGCCCCGACGTTCGCTGGGGGCGCCGGCTCGATTCAACCCGTCGGCATGGCGCGGCTCGGCAACTTCGACGGAACGGGCTCGGATGATCTGGCGATCGGGTTCGCTCTCAGCAACGGATTCAAGGGGAGCCTCCTCGTCGTGAAGGGGGGCGCGAGCTTCGCCTCGCAGACGATCCCGGGAGCGGGAACGATCGAGATCGACGGGACGGCCGCGAGCGGGTTCTTTGGTCTCGCCACCGTCGGAATCGGTCAGTTCTTCCCGTCGCCAAACGGACCGGTGCTCGTGACGACGGCGGCTGGCGCGAGCGCAATCTACGCATTCGCGGGGCAGTCACCAGCTGGCGTCCTCACCGCAGCGGGGGCCAACGACTCAGTGGTGGGCCCGGCCGCTGACTTCTATGGGTTCAACCTCGGATACCTGGGATCGATCGGCGGCTCTGCAGGCGCGGTCACCGTCGGAGCGCCAGACGCCGCGCCTGCTTACGTCGACGTCGATCTCGGGACCGCTGTGACCGGACCTTTGCTGGGCGTGGCCGGTGGCGCTCCCGCCGCCTCCTTCCGGCTGAGCGACACGGCTGCTGGAAACTCCTTCGGAGTCGTGAACCTGGGAAGCGGTGTCAGAGGGACCTCGCAGACGTTGTCGCTCGTCGGCGGCGATGCAGCACCGGATCTCATCGTCGGTGGTCAGTCCGAGCCTGGAAATCCGGTCTACATCGTGAACGGCGCCGCGATGCCCTCACTCTCGGGGAACGTCGATGTCTCGGGCGCTCAACTGCAGCTGGGTCTGGTACCGACCGTGGTCAAGGTCACGGGGCAGATCCCGTCCGACTGGCGCGGCTACGGTGGATCGGGGCTGATTTCCGATTCCAACGGCGACGGACAACCCGACTTCGCGCTGGGCGAGTTCGCCCTTGGCCAGGTCGGAAGGGTGGTCGTCTTCTACTAAAGGTGGTAAACGACCTTTTTGCCGATTCCCGCAATCGAAAAATCATCGAGAATCAAGAGGGGTGCGCCCATGGGAAGGTCGTTGCAGTCTCGATTTCTGTCGCTGTTAGCAATTCTCGTCGTTGGCGGATGCGGAGGCGATAACGGCGGCTCCGGTGGTCATGCGGGAGGCGCGGGCACGGGCTCCGGCGGTCATGCGGGCTCCGGCGGTCATGCAGGGAGCGCGGGCAGCGGCGCCGGCGGTCTTGCGGGGAGCGCGGGCGGCGGTTCTGGCGGTCATGCGGGGAGCGCGGGCAGCGGCGCCGGCGGTCTTGCGGGGAGCGCGGGCGGCGCCGCCGGCGGTCATGCAGGGAGCGCGGGCGGTGGAATCGCTGGCCAGGGCGGAGGCGCCGGGAAATCCGAAACCGACGGCGGCACCGACGCGGCGGTTCCGCTCGACCTGACCGCCGTCGTTCTGGATCGGCGTCAAACCTCCTTCAGCCTCACCTGGCCCGCACCGGCGACCGGCACGGGCGGGACCGTCGCCGGCTACGACATTCGGGTCGCCAAGGTTCCGATCACGACCGGCAATTTCGACGACGCCTCCGTGACCTTGACCGTCGCATACACAGGCGTGCCCGCGGCGCCTGGCAAGCTCGACGGAATGGTCGTCAAGAACCTTAACATCGAGCAGGTCTACTACTTTGCCATCGTGGGCAAGGATGGCTCCGGGACGCGTGGGACCATCATGGCCACCGCCGTCGCCGTCGAAGCGCAGTTCTTGACGACCACGCTCTCTGGAACGAGCACCGACGGAATAGGGCAGGATCTCGACGGTTCCGGGGACTTCGGAACGGCGGGAAGCCTGAGCTTCACGGCGGACGGGTTCTCCGATCTGATTGTCGGCGCTGACGGCGGCAATCATGTCTACATCTACTTCGGCACGGCAGCTGGGTACGTCTCGACACCCTCGATCACGATCACGGGGACGGTCGCCGACTTTGGCCAGGCCGTCGTTAACGCGGGCGACCTGGATGGAGACGGGCTTGCCGATATCGCGATCGCGTCGCCGAACGATGGGGGCGGCGGGAAGATCTACGTCTTCAGTCGCAAGAACCCGCCCTCCTCCTGGGGAACGACGAACAGTTGGCCCGCGGCGCTGACCGATACGCAGGCGAACTACGTGCTGACCGCCGACGGGACATTTGCCGGCGGAGTAGGCTCGATCCAGGCAGTGGGAATGGCGCGGCTCGGGAACTTCGACGGAAGCGGCTCCGACGATCTGGCGATCGGCTTCGCCCTCGCCAAGGCGAACGCCGGGAGTCTCCTCATCGTGAAGGGCAGCAGCGCGTTTGCGTCAGGGACGATCCCCGGCAGCGCGACCATCGAAATTGACGGGACGGTCGCGAGCGGGTTCCTGGGCCTGACGACGATCGGCATCGGCCAGTTCTTCCCCAGCCCTGCCGGGGCGTCTGTGGTCACGTCGGCGCCTGGCGCGAGCGCAATCTACGCGTTCGCGGGACAGGCCCCGGCGGGTGTGTTGACGGCGGGCGGGGCGAACGACTCGACGGTTACTGCCGCCGCTGACTTCTACGGATTCGATCTTGGATTCCTGGGGTCGATCGGAGGTCCGGGCGCCGTGTCAGTCGCTGCGACCTCTGCAACGCCGCCGTTCGTGGACGTCAACTTGGGTACCGCGTCGATGGGACCGCTCCTGGGCGCATCCGGAAGCGCGCCGGCTCCCACCGTGCGGTTGGAGGACACCACGGCGGGCAACTCGTTCGGCGTCGTGAATCTTGGCGGAGGCGTCAAGGGGACTTCGCAAGGTGTCTCGTTCATCGGAGGCGATACGGTTCCGGATTTCGTGGTGGCCGGACAGTCCGAAGCGGGCAACCCAATCTACATCGTGAACGGGAGCGCCCTCTCGTCGATGTCGGGAGTCGTCGACGTCGCTGCTGCTCAACCGGCCGTCGTCCCGTCAATCGTCAAGGCCCCGAATCACTTCCCGGGTAATTGGGAAGGCTATGGGGGGATGAGCGTCATCATCGACTCCAACAAGGATGGATACGCCGACTTCGCCATCGGCGAGTTTGCGCCCGGCAAGGTTGGACGAGTCGTCGTATTTTATTGATAGCTCTCGCCCCTTCCGGTCTGGCGCCAGGTTGAAAGACCGGACGCTCTTTCGACTGTGTTCATCTTTGGATTAGCCGCCGCTTTCGTCGACGGCGTGCCCGTCCGAGGAACTGTCCGGCGCCTCTTCGGGGGGGGGCCAGCCATTCCGTCCGACGGCACCAAGTTCGCCGAGTCCCCTCACGGCGCAGCCGGTCTGAGCCGATGGGCCGTGGTCCGGCGCGATGAGCAGGCGGAGCCGTCGTGGGATGCCGCCCGCGGGCTCCTGTTCTGCGGCGACGTGCGTCTTTACAACCGTCCCGAGCTGCTCGCCGAGCTGGAGATATCCGCGTCAGAACGAGACTGCCCCGATCTCGAGCTCGCGAGGCGCGCCTTTTTGCGGTGGGGTCAGGAAAGTCCATGCCATCTGGTCGGAGACTTTGCCTTCGCCGCCTGGGACGACGCGCGGCGAACACTGTTCGCCGCACGCGATCATCTGGGGACCCGGCCCCTGTTTCTTCGAAAGACGCCGGAGGGGATGGTGGTGGCGTCGCAGCTGCACCAGCTCATGCCGCTGCTGAACGATCCGTTGGACGAGCTGGACGCGGCTCAAATTCTGGATCTGCTGGCCGAGCATGTGTCCGATCCCAGACGCACGTTGTTTCGAGGTTTCGTTCGCCTTCGGCCAGGCCACCGTTTGGTCGCGACTGCGCGTGACATGGTCGAGAGTCGGTACTGGATGCCGCCGGTGACGCCCGATACCTCTTTTTCGTACGACGAGAACTGTGTACGCCTCCGGGGCCTGTTTCGGAGGGCGGTGCGCGATCGGCTCGAGTCCGACCATCCCATCGTGGCCCATTCGAGTGGCGGCTTCGACTCGAGCACCATCCTCATGGCCGCGGATGAGGTCTATCGATCCGAACCCGGCCGCGCACCGCTGGTCATGGTCTCCGCCCTGGCGCCCGGGTTCGCCTGCGACGAGTCGAACTACATGGACGCCGTCGCGTCGCGCGTTTCGTTCGAGGGGCTTCGCTGGAACATCGTCGAGGAGACCTCTTCATCGTTCCCTGGCGTCTTCCGGGGTGCGCCCAATATCCGGATCGGGTTGGCCGGGGGCCCTCGGCGTGACCTGGAGATTGCACGGCAGAAGGGCGCCCGCATCCTCGTCTCGGGATTCATGGGAGACGAGGTCTGGTACGCTGGAGGTGTCCTGCGCGACTTTGTACGCCGTGGGCGGCTGGACATCGTGCTTCGCCACGTGCATCGCGCGGGGCTCGGCTTCTCGGCGCTTCGGCACACCATCGATTGGGGACTCGGCATCCTCAATCCGGCCCACTCTCCAACGATCGCCCATCGGCTTGATGCTGGCTTTGCGCCGCTCCCCGAGTGGATGGGTCCGCGCCTGCGAGAGATCTATCCTCCTGCCGCGGAGCTGCTCGATCTCCCCTCGGTCGATTGGTCCTCACACCTCCTGGCGTCTCTCTGGGCGCGGCTCACCCGCCCGCGCACGGGAGCGCAGGTTGAAATGATGACGGACTACGGGAGCGAGGACGGTCTCGAGGTGCGCCTGCCGCACGCGGACATTCGACTGATCGAGTGCGTCATGGCACTCCCCTGGCTGCAACGGGATCCGCGGGGGCATCACCGGCGCACGGGGCGGGACGCTCTCGGTCCGCTCCTTCCGCCCGAGTTCGCGGGTCGCCGGGGCCAGAAACCCTGGACCGACGTCTGGAACGCCACGGCGCGACGCACTGTTCCGGCCTTGGCCCCTTTCTTTCGGAAGGGTCCCTGGGCGAGCTCCCCCTTCGTGGATCGCGGGATCGCACGCGCGATGTTCGAGACCGCGCTGAATGGTGGTGCCACGTTCCCAGCACAGAGCCTCCCCACGGTTCTGGCGCTTGGGGGTCTTGAGGCTTGGCTTCGCGAGGTTTTCAATTACAATACCTCCCGGAGCTGACCAGATGAGCGATCCAAAGAGTGGAAAAGGCGAAGTCCCGGCGGGGTCGGTGGGTGACGGTATTGGCTCGCCGGCTTCGCGATATGAAGCGCCGACGTTGACTCTGGTCGGGAACGCGAGAGATCTACTCGCCGGCGGCTCCGGGACCTCCCCGGACGCCAACCCGACCATCAAACCAACTTTCGCTGGCGGCTGAGACAACGGGCGGTTGTTCGGGGCCATGCCCTCCTTCGCTTTGAGAGGCGCATCGGAGTTCGTCCGGGACCTGTGGGGCGCGGTCCGTATGGTCCCTCTGGTCGATCGATGGAGAAGGGACCTGAGCCTCCATCGGGCGGTGGCCGTGGCCCGGAGCGGGGGCCTTGAGCGTGGGGTGCGCCCGCCGGCTGCGCGCAGACGGCTGAGGCGGGTGATTGGCGCGGTCGATCGGCGGTTGCCGGGCGGCCGGAACTGCGTGCGGCGGGCGCTGATCGAGATTGCGCTCGACGGAGGCGCTGCGCGCGAGCGGTTCTTCGCTGGTCTGCAGACGGGTGGCGGGCCCGGGTCCGGCCACGCCTGGCTGGAGTCCGATCCAGCGACCGAGCGCTACGACGCGGTCATCGCGATCTGAGCGATCCTCGCCGAGCCAGGTTCGCGACCGCTGCGGCCAGCCGCTCCGTCCCGTTGGGCATCGTGAGATCGTAGGCGGCGACGCGGCGGGCGATCTCCCCGGCCAGGTGGAGCTGTCGCGCCCAGTCGCCCGAGACGTCGGAGCCGTAAAAGGTGTTACGAAAGATGCCGGCCGCGCCTGCCAGCGGGGGCAGCGGGACGGCCACGATCTCCTCACCCTTGCGGCGCGTCGCATCGATGAACCCGATTTCGCGCACTGGAAGAGGCTGGCGGCCATCGGGGTGATCGAGATCCGGGCAAGGGGCAGCCGAGCCAGTCAGCAGGGTCTCTGCCGCCGCCTGCGACCAGCGCAACAGCATCGCCTCGATGCCGGTCACCGCCTCGATGCGATCGCCCCGCGTCTGGATCACCAGCTTGTCTTCGCAAACGAGGCCGGCGTCGGCCTGCGCCAGAGCTCGCGCGGTCGTCGTCTTTCCCGCGCCGCTCTCGCCGCAGAATGCCAAGACCTCGCTCCCCAGCAGCACCGCGGAGGCGTGAAGCACGCAGTGACCGCGCAGCGCCAGGAGCTTGGGCGAGATCGCCAGCAACACGTTCCGGAGGTCGTCGACCGCGATCGATGACGCTCCGGCGAGCGCGATCGCGCCGCCACGATCGTCGACGGTCAGAATCGATTCGGCCTCGCGGGAGAAGACGTAGCGGTTGGCCCAACGCTCGTACACGAACTCGGTGGGTGGCGGAGCTGCGATCGCCTTGCTCGCCAGCGCCGCCGCGACGTGCTCGCCGGCGGTTTCGAGCGGGAGTCCATACGTCTGGGCGAGCGCCGCCGCGATCCCCTCGGGGGTCATCTCCGCGAGCCAGTGTTCCCAGACGAAGGTGGCCGATTCGTTCAGCTGGAAAAGACCGCCGGAGCGCAGATCCAGCAACAGGGCCGTGGCGTCGAACTTCAGGAGCGCGTGATGCGCGACTCTGGTCATCGGTCCCGAAGGTCGAGGAGACCATGTCGGACCAGCTCGGTGACGAGAGTCTGGACGTCGGCCGCGACGGTCATCTCGGGGACGTCGTATCTGAGGGCCAGCTTAGTGGCGATCTCCGACGACGACTCCCCTGCTGCGAGGAGATTCCAAATTTCGGCGCCGAGCCCGTTGAGCTCGAAGCAGTCGCCCGTGACCCGGTCCATCAGAACGGCACCGCTCTCGGTCGGCTGCACCACGATCGCGGGGGAGGCGAGCGCCGCTGGGAAATCGTCTTTCATGGAACAGACAGTCTTTGGAAGGCTCCCGGCCGTGTCAAGTTCAGCGGGCCGGCGATTCCGTGGTCTCGACGGCAAATGCTGCTGAGGTGAGACGCCGCAATCGTAGCCCGTCACGCTGGACGGCTTCGCCAGGTTCGAGGGTAGCCAGATTGGCCAGTGACCAGACCGAGAGATTTCGATTGTAGGACGGCGGCTTGAAAAGGTAGTCGACGCCGCGCGCCTTGAGATACCCGACATGGTCGATCGCGCCGTCGTGAACGAACGCCAGCAGCGCACGGTCGACGCGCCCGTCGAGCGACCGAACCGTGATCCGGCCGTCCAGCTCGTACCTGGCCTGAACGGCCTCCAACGCCAATACGACCGGCCGCTTCGAGGGGTTGCCCAGGTCGTCCAGGAGAGCATCCGTTCGCTCCTGGCGCTCCGCAGGCGCCGTCATGGCGCTCGTGAGGAGATCCTGCGAGTAATGCCGGCGGCGGTACCACGACTCGGCGACGTTGGTGACGCCGAAGACAAAAGCCGCGGCCCCGAGCAGTAGCCGCTGGTTCCGCTTTCCACTCTGCCAAAGAGCACGCGCACCGTGGGCCGCGCCGATGGCGAAGATCGGCATCAAGAAGATCACGTAGCGGCTGAGCTGGGCGGACCCCGTGATGCACGTATAGAAAACGAAAAACAGCGCGAGCAACGTCAGAAGGAACCTCTCCAGCTCGGAGCCGGCGATCCATCGACGGGGAACACCCCAGACGAAGCAGGCCGTCAAAGGGAAGTAGAGGAGCAGGCGCCCGGCAAACGTGGGGTCGATTGCCAGCGGCCCCAGCGGCAGCGATCTCGACATCGTCAGAACGCGGCGAGAGAGGATGGACGTCGCGACCCAGTCGCCGGTGCAGGCAAACTGGAAGACGACGCTCGCCAGCCCAATGGTACCGACGAGGGACAGCCCGGCCAGCCAGAGACGCACGGGTGGGCGGGCCGTCCTGTATCGGAACGCATGGGCTACGCCGGCGAGCACGAAGCCCTCGGGGCGCAACCAACACGAGACTCCCAGCAACGTGGCCAGCGCGAGCTCTCGGCTGAGCGGCCGTTCCTCCGTCCGAGAGTCCGCGGGGCGAAACCAGCTCCACCGATCGGCGAGATCGACCCACCACCAGACGACGGCCGCGAACAGACCATTTTCCATCCCGACGTTCGCGTTGTAGACGGACCCGGGAATGAGCGCGGCCGTCATCGCGGCGACCGCCGGCCAGACGTGGCGGTTCTCGCCGTCAGCGGCAAAGAGGCGCGTCGCGGTCTGGTAGACCAGCCAGCAGAGCAGGTACCAGGCGACGAGTCCGACGAACTTCAGGGTGACAGGGACCCAGCGGGCGGGCATCAAGTGGAATAGCGCCGCGCCGAGCAACATGTAGCCTGGGCTCGTCTCGCCGGAGACGCGTTCTCCCGGGTTGAACTCGAAGAATCTCCCGTGGGCCGCGCTCTCGGCAAAGACGAGATGAACCTGGGCGTCGCCCGCGAACGATCCGGCGAACAGGAATGGCTCGAAGGCGATCGCTCCCACCGCGACCACCAGGAGGACGCGCCGAGTCTTGAGACTCACAGGGCGAGTCTACGTGAATAAGCGGAAACGCGGGGCTCCGGGACCGGAATGCTCACTCTGCGTACAGTCCCATCACCCGGATCACGTGAGCGAGCACCTCGTCGACGGACGAGAAGGGGCTCGCTTCACCGGCGGCGATACGTTCGGCGATCGCTCGCGCCGACGTCTCACCGTCGACGGCATTCAAAATGTGACGAACCAGGACACCCTCGGTCGACAATGCCGGAGATCGGGTCCCGTCCATCAACGACAGACGGTTGAGGCCCAGGGCTTCGCCCCGGAATGTGGAGTGGTTTTCTTCCCAGCCGGGGTCGGTCTCCGATCCGATGCGCCAGTTCCAGATCGTATGGGACGATATCCGATGTGCCGCGAGATCGACCGTGACGACCTCTCCGTGGCGTACGGGTCTCGGTCTGCTCAGGGGAAAGAAAGCCTGGCCATAGATCATGGTCCCCGATGCGGGCGAGGTATCGAAGCAGACACCCTCTGCGAGCGTCGCCGAGAACCAGGCGGCCAATCCGGTGA
The DNA here is from genome assembly GCA_963819375.1 of uncultured Pseudomonadota bacterium. Classification (GTDB taxonomy): domain Bacteria; phylum Myxococcota_A; class Polyangia; order Fen-1088; family Fen-1088; genus JADGRB01. The sequence continues at coordinate 91,552 of CAWFVU010000010.1, forward strand.
TGGTGACGTCGCCGTTCACCTCGAATCGAAGCTCGCGCTGGAACTTTCTGGGGTTCTCCTCCGTGTAGCGGACGGAACAGAATTTCTGCGCTGACGAGACGACCTCTCCCGGATCGAATCTCACGGATGACGTTGTGTCCGAGGCGAACTGACGAACGACGTCATAGCGGGCCTCAGGGCGCGGCTCGCCCCAGTCGACGACGCGCTCGTGGGCTTTCGGCGCGGCGACAACGGCAACGAACATGTCGTCGCTCAACGGAATGGTCTTCCCCTCTGGACGCAACCATCGGCGTCGCACCCGCTCCCAGAGGTCGAGATTATCACCCAGGATCGGCAGCGTGCCGCGCACGTCGCCGACCAGGCAGTCGACCTGTTCCGGTGGCACGACGGTTTGGGCGTCGGCTTGAATGAAGGCGATGCGGTCCGCCAAGCCGTTGGCGGCGGCAACCTCCTGGGCGATCTCGATGACCGGGTTGGGGTCGACGGCGTAGACTCGTCTGGCGCCGGCGCGTACGGCCATGAAGGAGAGCACCCCGGTTCCCGCCCCGAGGTCGAGCACCACGTCGCCAGGCTTGACCACGCGCCGCAGCGCCTCACCGTGGGCCTCGATCCGGCGAACATCGCGCATCATGCCCAGATAGTGGTCGAGCTTGTACATGTGTTGAGCTACCGGGTTGTATAGTCCGGACGTGGATCCGGGAGTTCACTATCGAGTTTGCCCGAACGTGGTCTCGAGGAACACGTCCCAGGGGGGATTGCTCCTGGTCGACCTCGGCACGGGCACGACCTGGAGAGTGAACCAAGTCGGTGCTGATGTCTTTCGCCTCCTGGGCCGCCCTCTGAGCCTGACCGAGTTGGTGCAAGATCTTCGCGGAAAGTACGACGTCGATTCAGCGGTCCTGACCAAGGACATTGATGGGCTGCTTGCCGAGCTGAGTCGGCAGGGTCTCGTCGAGACCCTGCCGGATTCGGTCCGTTGAGATCGGGCCTCCCTGGGAGCCAGAAACCTCGTGAGCTGGATCGAACCGTGGCTCGACCGGCACCTGACCTGTCCCTACGACGGTCTTCGTCTCGCCACCAGAGACGAGACTCTCGATTGCCCCGCCCAGCACTCCTTTCCCCTCGTGGCGGGCGTGCCGGTCCTCCTGCGCGAGGATCGGCCCCGGACCCACCACACTTGGTGGACCACTGCCAAGGATGTCGCAACGTATCGAGAACAGGTCGCCTCCGACAACGCCGCCGGGCTGTCCGTCGATCCGTTCGTAGAGCGATGGCTGGTGGCGACCTGTGGCCAGCTCTACCGCCACTACCGGCAACCACTGCTTCGGTATCCGATACCCGACCTTCGGCTCCATCCCAAGCCTGGCACCGTTCTCCTGGACGTCGGCTCCAACTGGGGCCGGTGGGCGCTCGCTGCCAGTCGGGCCGGGTTCAAGGCAGTCGCCGCCGACCCCTCGCTGGCCGCAGCTCTCGCTGGAAGGCGCGTCGCTCGGCAGATGGGGCTCGAGGTTGCCTATGTGGTGGCCGATGCGCGCCATCTTCCTTTCGATGCGGACAGCATCGACGTGACCTTTTCGTACTCCGTCTTGCAGCACCTGGACAAGGCCGTCGTCTCGGAGATCGTCCGCGAGATGTCCCGCGTGACCCGTCCTGGAGGGAAGGTTCGCGTGCAACTGGCGAACGTTCTCGGCGCTCGCCAACTCTACAATCAGGCGACGGCATCGCTGGGGCGCGCTCGCGACTCGCTCCGCGGCGTGCGCCAGCAGCCGTATGGTTTTCGTGTGCGGGCCTGGACACCGGGAGAGATGCGACGCTTGTTCTCGTCGCTCGTCGGCCCGACGTCACTTTTTCCTGACGGCTTCTTTTCGCTGAATGCTCAGGCCAGCGACATCGACCTGCTGGGACCTCTGTCGGCCACCGTCGTCAGGGTCTCACAAGCACTCTGCCGTCTCGCCCGCTGGACGCCGGGCCTGACCGCCCTCGCGGACAGCCTGTTCGTCGAAGCCCTCAACGAAAAGCCACGACCACTCCCATAGCGGAAGCGTGGGCATCGGACCTTTCTCCGCCCAAGGGCCCTTCGCGACGAGAATCTCGATACGCGAAGACGGAAGCCACCCACTCCCGCGAAGATCCGATTGCCCACGCTTTTTTTAGAACGCACACCGGGTGAGGCCTCGCCTACCTCGACCATCCTCGTCCCCGTTCGGCGCCACCGGGTGTTGCGTTTTTCTAACCTCGACACTAGACGCAGCTGCGTCGAGAGGAAGTTAACTCTTTGTCACGATCGCGTAGCGCTCATCCGAGCCAGGTCGCCCAGATCTCCGGAACGTAGCCGACGGTCGCGCGCCCCTCCGACCGGACGATCGGCGTGCGCAGCAGCAGCGGATCCTCGACCAGCGCCTGCTCGATGCGCGGGCCGGTCGGTGCGGCGTACTTGAGGCCCTTGTCGAGGTAGCGCTTCCCTGCGCGATCGATCAGCGCCTCCCAGCCGCCGGCGCGCGCGGCGACGTTGCGCAGCTCGCCGGGCGCCATCCCTTTTTGCGCCAGGTCGACGAGGTGCAACGTCACCCGGCGCTCCTTGAACCAACGCTCGGCCTTGCGCGTCTCCGCGCACTTCTTGGTCCCGAACAGCTGAACGTTCACGCGACGCGCTTGCGGCGGAGCTTTTCGACCAGCGTCGTTCGGTTGAGGCCCAGCAGCTCGGCGGCGCGGTTCTTGTTGCCGCCGGTGCGCTCCAGCGCCTCGCCGATCATACGGTCCTCGACCGCCTCCAGCATGGCGCGCAGATCCGTTCCGTCCTCGGGCAGGCCGGGGATCGGGTTTCCCTTGCTGGGCGTCAGGGCGCGCGGGGTACGAACTGCCTGGGGAAGGTCCGTCATCGCGATCGTTCCCTTGCCTTTGACGATCACCAGCCGCTCGACGAGGTTCTCGAGCTCCCGGATGTTGCCGGGCCAGTGATAGGCCTCGAGCGCACCCATCGCATGCGGTTCGAAGCCGGCGACGGCCCGTTTGTTACGCTCGTTCGAGCGGCGCAGGAAGTGGTCGGCCAGGAGCGCGATGTCGCCCGGACGCTCGCGCAGCGACGGCAGCTCGACGGGGATCACGTTGAGGCGCCAGTAGAGGTCGGCGCGGAACTTTCCGGCGGCGACCTCGCGCTCCAGGTTGCGGTTGGTGGCGGCCAGGATGCGGACGTCGATGCGCGTGGGGGTCTCTTCGCCGACGGGGTAGAGCTCGCCGTCCTGAATGAGGCGCAGCAGCTTGGCCTGGACGCCGATCTCCATCTCGCCAATCTCGTCGAGGAAGATCGTGCCGGTGTCGGCCTGGGCGAACCGGCCGGTCCGCGCGCTCGACGCGCCGGTGAACGAGCCCTTGGCGTGACCGAACAGCTCCGACTCGACGAGGTTCGAGGGAATGGCGGCGCAATTGACCGCCACGAACGGCTTGTTCTTGCGCGCCGAACCGGCGTGCAGCGAGCGCGCGACGAGCTCCTTGCCTGTCCCAGAAGCGCCCGTGATGAGGACGGTGCAGCCGGTGTCGGCCACCTGGGCGAGCAGGCCCAGCGCGGGGAGCAGGCTGGCGTCGTTGCCGAGCAGCCAGGGGGCGTGCTTGTCGCGCCAGGCGAGCGCGTCGGGCTCCGGCTCGGGCGGCGTGGGCTTCAAGAGCGCCGCCACCGACTCCTCGAGCGTGCGCGTCTCGAACGGCTTGATCAGAAAGTCGCGCGCGCCGGCGTGCATCGCGCGCACGGCGTCCGGGATCTCCGCGCTGCCGCTCATGGCGATGACCGGGGTACCGGGCGCGTGCAGCCGCGCGGCGGCCAGGATGTCGAAGCCGCTGACGTCCGGCATGCGGATGTCGGTCAGGATGAGGTCGAACCGCTCCTGCCGCAGGCGGGCCAGACCCTGTTCGCCGTTCTGCGTGACAACTTCATGACCCGCCGAGCGCAGGATGCGCCCCAGGCTCCGGCACAGAGACTCTTCGTCGTCGCATAGAAGGATTCTTCCCATGGTGGTCGCGGCGAAAACCTGTTCAAGTTTCTCACGGTGCGACCGACTTGAGCGAGCTTTTTTTCGCATGATGGTTTACAAACAACTACGTGAGTTTTTTGAGGACGGCCTGAAGCCCTTGATCTGCGGGCTCGCCAGACGAGTTGCCGAGCGGTCGAAGACGCACAGGGCTAAATGGCAATTCGAGGGCCGCATTTTGGCAGGGCCTTCTCCGCTCTTGGGCTGCGGGTTCTGGCCGGGCTTGCTTGTAAGGGGATGGCGGACTAAACCGTCGGCATGAAGGAACCCGCCCGCACGCTGATCGGCGAAATCGAGCGGGTGGTTTCCGCCCTGCCGGACGCCGTGCTGTTTCGGGGCGCCGCGCCGGATGGGCTGGCCCGCTTCCAGTCGGTCATGGGGATGGCGCCCCCGCCTGGGCTGGCGGCCTTTCTGGCGGCGCACGACGGAGGTCTCCTCGGTCCTGAGACGCGGCTCCTCACGATGGACGAGGCGGTGGCGCGGGTCTCGGGCGCGCGCCGGACGCCGGGGATCTCGCACTGGCCGGCCGGGCTGTGGCCGATCGTCGATCGGGCAGGGCGCCGGTACGCGCTCGACGCCGAAGAGGCGAGCGGCGACGGCGAATGGCCGGTGGTCGAGGTCACCGAGCAGGGGGTCGATCGGGTCGGGACGTCGTGCTTGCGCTTCCTGCACGTCCTCTGCGCCGAGCTGGCGTCGGTCGGCGTGCCGGGCGAGTCGGCCATTTCTCTTTGCGAAGCGCGCTGCCATCGCGATCCGGGGCTGGCTGACCACTGGCTCGACTTCGCCGAGCTGCTCGAGCCCGAAGGGCGAGCGGCGGAGATCGACGCGACGCTGGCGGCGGCGCTGCGCGCGGCGACGCCCCCCACGCCGGCGCTGATGCTGGCGATCGGAATGCGCGCGGTGCGCGTCGGGGATCACGAGGGGGCGCTGCGGGCGTTCAGCGACGCCATCGCGCTCGAACCGATCGGCGCGCGCGACGACGACGCGCGGCTCGACGCCGCCGCGCTGGTCTCGGTGCTGGCGGCCGAGCGGGGCGACACGGCCGCGGTCGCGGCGGCGCGGGCACTCCTTGGCGAGGCGACGGTCGCCACGGCGGCGTTCTGGCGTGGCGAAGCGCTGGCTGCGCTGGCCGAACGGTCCGAGCCACCTCCCGCTTCGAGCGATCCCACGGCCGCTCAATCAAGTGATCCCATTTCAAAACGCCTGGAGACGGGCGAGCTCCGCTCGACCGGCTCCGTCGCGGGGGGCACCGGACCCTTCCAGGGTCCCATTTCGAACGTCGGTGCATTGGCGGTCCGCATCGTGGCGGCGCTCGATCCGCTCGATCGCGATCTGGCCAAGCTGCGGGCGCCGACGCCGGCGCTGCGCGAGGGGCTCGCCCGGTTGCAGGCCGCGCGCGAGGAGCTCGAGGCGGGGCGCGCCGCGCAGGCCGCGCGCGACGCGCGGGCGGTCGCTGCTCTCCCGGCGTTGGCCGAGCTGGGCGCCGCGCAGGCTTTTCTCGCCGAGGCGCTCAACGCCGTGCGCGCGCCCGACGCGGCCGCGGTCGCCAAGCGCGCGATCGAGCTCAATCCGGCGCTGGTCGACGGATGGCGCGAGCTCGGCGACGCGGAGCTGGAGGCGGGACGCCTCAAAGAGGGCGAGGCGGCCTTCCGCCAGGTCGTGGCGATGGACGCCACCTACGGGCTCGGCTACGCCAAGCTGGCGCAGGTGCTGCTCGAGCAGGGTCGGACGCTGGAGGCGCTGGAGGCGATCGGTGAGGCCGGCAGTCGTGGCGGCGATCCGTTCTTCATCGCGGCGATCCGCGGCGACATCTACGCCGAGATGGAGCGCCACACGGACGCGGCGGACGCCTACGACCTGGCGCTGGCGTTCGAGCCCGACGATCACTGGGCGCTGCACCAGGCGGCGCTGGAACATGGATTCGCGGGCAACAGCTCGCGCGCCACGGAGCTGTTCGCCGCGGCGCTGCAGCACGATCGCGAGGGGTGTCACCAGACGTTGATCGACTATGGCGATCACCTGCGGCGCCTCGGGCGCATCGGCGACGCCGTCAGGCTCTACCGTAAGGCCGTGGCGGCCGTTCCTGGAGATCCTGAGTGGAAGCAGACGCTGCGCGAAGCTGAACGTGAACTTTTGGCTGCTCCGAACTGAGCCAGCTGACGGCCCGACCGTCACTGTGTCAGGATAGGACGTTCATGGATCACCTGGAGCAACTGGAACAACAAAGCGTTTACATCTTCCGGGAAGCGTTCCGTCACTTCGAGCGGCTCTGCATGTTGTGGTCGATCGGGAAGGACTCGACGGTTCTGCTCTGGCTGGCCCGCAAGGCGTTCTTCGGCCACATCCCGTTCCCGCTGGTCCACATCGACACCAGCTACAAGCTCCCCGAGATGATCGCTTATCGCGACCGTCTGGCGCTGGAGTACAAGCTGCAGATGATCGTCGGCCAAAACAAGTCGGCGCTGGCGGCGCGGGACACCTTCCCCGAGAAGTTCAAGGCGAACCCGAAGATGACCGCCGAGGAGCAGGCGACCGCGCGCACCGAGTGCTGCGGCAAGCTCAAGAGCGGCGCGCTGGCCGCCACGCTGCACGGCACCGGCGAGCGGATGCGGATGAACCTCAAGACCGGCCAGTACGAGGTCGATCCCGATCGCGCCCCCTACACCGGTGTCATCGTCGGCGCCCGCGCCGACGAGGAAGGGAGCCGCTCGAAGGAGCGCTACTTCTCGCCGCGCGACAAGAACGACGACTGGGACGTCGGCGATCAGCCGCCCGAGTTCTGGAACCAGTTCAAGACCGACTTCGCGCCGGGGACGCACGTGCGCATCCACCCGCTGCTCGACTGGACCGAGCTGAACATCTGGGAGTACATCAAGCGGGAGAACATCCCGACGGTGTCGCTCTACTACGACCAGGGGTCGGGGACGCGCTACCGCAGCCTCGGCTGCGGCCCCTGTCAGTCGCCCATCAAGAGCACGTCAAAAAATGTTGACGACATTATTGTTGAGCTCAAGAGCGGCTCGCTGCGGAACATCGCCGAGCGCTCGGGCCGCCTGCAGGACGGGAAGCACGGTCTGGAAGAGCTGCGCCGCAAGGGGTACATGTGATAAATCGCCCCGCGACGCCCATGGACGAACCACAGCGAGATACCTTCAACGTCGTCATCGTCGGGCACGTCGACCACGGCAAGAGCACGGTGGTCGGGCGCCTCCTCGCCGACACCGGCGCGCTGCCGCAGGGGAAGCTCGAGTCGGTGCGCCGCGAGTGCGAGCGGACCGGCAAGCCGTTCGAGTACGCGTTCCTTTTGGACGCGCTCTCCGACGAGCAGGACCAGGGGATCACGATCGACACCGCGCGCTGCTTCTTCAAGAGCAAGACGCGCGACTACATCATCATCGACGCCCCCGGGCACATCGAGTTCCTGAAGAACATGATCTCGGGCGCCGCGCGCGCCGAGGCGGCCGTGCTGGTGATCGACGCCAAGGAGGGCGTGCGCGAGAACAGCCGCCGCCACGGCTACATCCTGTCCATGCTCGGCATCCGGCAGGTGGTCGTCTGCGTGAACAAGATGGACCTCGTCAAGTACGACCAGGACCACTTCAAGAAGATCGAGGCCGAGTACCGGGCGTTCCTGGAGGGGATCGGCGCGGTCAGCCCGCGGCAGTTCGTTCCGGTGTCGGCCGTCGCCGGCGTGAACCTGGCGACGCGCGGCAAGGAGACCCCCTGGTACGACGGCCCGACGCTGCTCGAGCTGCTCGACACGCTCCCCAAGGCGCCGTCGAAGAACGACCAGCCGCTGCGGATGCCGCTGCAGGCGGTCTACAAGTTCACCGAGCACGGCGACGATCGGCGGATCTTCGCCGGGCGGATCGAGGCCGGGAAGGTGGCGGTCGGCGACAAGGTCGTCTTCTCGCCGTCGAACAAGATCTCGACCATCAAGAGCATCGAGGGTTTCAACGCCGCCCCGCGCACCAGCGTCGAGGCCGGCTGGTCGACCGGGTTCGCCCTCTCCGAGGAGATCTACGTGACCCGCGGCGAGGTGATGAGCCACGTCGAGCGGCCCCCGCAGGTCTCCACGCGGCTCCGGACGAATCTCATCTGGCTGGGCAAGAAGCCTCTCGTCCGCGGGCGTGACTACAAGATCAAGCTCGGCACGGCGGCGCTGCCGGTACAGCTGCAGAAGATCAACAAGGTGATCGACGCCAGCCAGCTCGATCATCGACTGGAAAAGGACGAGGTCGGCCGGAACGACGTGGCCGACGTGATCCTCGAGCTGCGCCAGCCGGTCGCCTTCGATCTGACCGCCGACTGCGAGGCGACCGGTCGGTTCGTCATCGTCGACGGCTACGACGTGGCGGGCGGCGGGATCATCACCGCCGCGGTCTCCGACCAGCTCGGCGACCTGCGCGCGGAGGCGCGCGTGCGTGACTTCAACTGGGTGCCGGGGGGCGTCACCGGCGCCGACCGCGCCGCGCGCCACGGCCATCGCTCGGCGCTGATCATGTTCGTGGGGAAGGCCGGGACCGGCAAGCACACCCACGCCCGCGCGCTCGAAAAGGCGCTGTTCGAGGCCGGCCGCAACGTCTACATGCTCGACGGCCAGAACGTGCTCCTCGGCGTCGATCACGACCTGTGGGTCGACGCCGCGCAGTCCGAGTTGGTGCGCCGGTTCGGCGAGGTCGCCCACCTGTTGCTGAACGCGGGCCTCCTCGTGGTGTCGACGACCAACGCCATCGGCCTCGCCGACGCGACCGCCGTGCAGGCGCTGGCCCCCGACGCGCCGATGCTGCTCATCGACGTCGACCCCAGCGGCTCGAGCACCATGGCCTGCGATCTGCGCATCACCGGCACCGAGCCCGAGGCCGAGGTGATCGCCAAGATCGCCGACCTGCTGCGCCACCGCGGGATCACCAATCGCGCGTCGTAGCCGGCGCGCGACGCTTCCTCAGTGCGCGCTGGCGGTCTCGGTCGGCGCGAGGAAGTAGCGGTCCTCGTACCCGGCCAAGGCGCCGAGCGCGCCGCCGACCGCGGCGCCGATCAGCGCGGCGACACCCCCGATCTTCAGTCCCCGGACGGTCGTGTTGGGGGGCGGCGGACAGCCGCCGCCCGTGCTGGGCTTGTCGCACAGCGGCCCCGGATCGAACTCCTTTCCGAAGATGAACCCGAGGCCGAAGGAGAGGATACCGACCCCCAGCGCGCCGTTCCGCGCGCCGTGCAGGCGATCGACCGTGCTCAGCGATCGGACCCGGTCGTACGAGAATCAACTGGGGTGGACCCTCGCCAGTCGAGACCTTCAGGCCCTCCGCCGTCGCAACGGTCACCCCGTAAGAGGGCGTCAGCTCGGGCGGACCGGGCAGGGGCACCACCTCCACGGTCGTGCCGGGCCGCGCCGCGAGCGCGTCGAGCTGGGCCACCGTTCCGGGATCGGCGGACGGTCCGAGAGCGTGCGTCGACGAGCAGGCCCCTCCGCCGAGCGCCGTCATGACCGCGAAGGCGAGACAAAAATGTCCGGGCGCAGACCGGTGCTGTTTGTCCCTCATTTGGCGGCGAGCGCCCAAGCCGCGCGGGACCAAACGTTCGTCTCCAGAGGGCATCTGCAGCCGCAAATCATAGGGCACCGCGCGGGGGAGAGCCCGCGCGGCCCCCGGCCATACCGACAGTTCCGTCGTCGACTCCGCTCGTCACCTGGTAGCGATCCTCGTGGCCGGCGACGGCGCCCACGACGGCTCCGACGGCCGCCGCCGCTATCGCGACGACCGCTCCGTACTCCAGCGCGCGCACCGGCGCCGACGTCCGCGGGGCCGCGTCGTCGGCGGCACCGGTGTCGACCCCTGACACCACGGCACCTGTGATCGCGCCCAGAGCGAACCCCACGAGGCCGGCACCGATGGCGCCGTCGCGCGCGCCCTGCGCTCGGTTGAAGGTGCTCACTGACTCGAGCTGCACGAGGGGGACGGGGGCCGACCCCGCGCGATCGGCCAGCAACAATGTCCCCGGCGCGTGTCCAACCACGGCGTAGATGGCGGTCAGGGGATCGAGTGGCGCGGGTGGCGCCTTCACGACTGCGAAGGTCCGCGGCTGGTCCGCCGTCGCGTCGAGCGCGCGCAGGACGTCTGGGTCGGCCACTGACCCCACCCGATAGGTCGTCGTGCACGACGCCAGCCCGACCGCCCCGACGATCAGAGCCAAACAGCGACAAGATTGTCCGGGTTTTTTCGGCGGGCGCGGGTTTCTACGGGGAAAAACCATGGGATACATTCCAATCGTGCAAGTGCTCTGCCAGCGCTCGAGACGGCGGGCGATCCTTGCATCTGTCCACGTTCCGGTGTGACAGAGTACGCGCCGATGAACCCGGAGACTTCGATGCCGGCGGAAGGGCCAAGCCGACCCGCGCCGTTTTCGCCCGAGGTGTTGGCGCGCGAGCTGAACCCGGCGCAGCTGGAGGCCGTGTTGCGCCCTCCCGGGCCGATGGTCGTGGTGGCTGGCGCCGGCTCGGGCAAGACGCGCGTCATCACCTATCGGCTGGCGCGTCTGGTGGCGACGGGGGCCGACCCGCGCCGCATCGTCGCCGTCACCTTCACCAACAAGGCGGCCGGCGAGCTGCGCGAGCGGGTCGACAAGCTGCTCTGGGAGCGGATGAAGGTCGGCAGCCGCGGCCTGTGGGTCGGGACGTTCCACGCCATCTCGGCGCGCATCCTGCGCCAGTGGGGCGAGGCGGTCGGGCTGCGCAAGGACTTCGTCATCTACGACGACGACGATCAGAAGCGGCTGCTCGGGCGGGTGCTCACCGACCTCAAGGTCCCCGAGCGGATGTTCCCGGTGCGGCAGGTGCTGTCGGCGATCGATCGCGCCAAGAACAATGGGACGACGGCGGACTCGTTCAACTCGGACGACTACTTCGACGACGTGATCGGCAAGGCCTACAAGCTGTACGAGGAGCGGCTGGCGGCGGCGAACGCCACCGACTTCGGCGGGTTGTTGATGAAGACGCTGCAGCTCGTCGCCGGCGAGACGCCCGCCGCGCAAGAGATCGCCCAGCGCTTCGACCACGTGCTGGTCGACGAGTTCCAGGACACCAACAGCGTGCAGTACCGTCTGGTACGCCTCCTGTCGCGGCAGACCGGCAGCATCACCGTCGTCGGCGACGAGGACCAGTCGATCTACCGCTGGCGCGGCGCCGACATCCGCAACATCCTCGACTTCGAGCGCGACCACCCGGGCGCCTTCGTGGTGAAGCTGGAGCAGAACTACCGCTCCACCGGCAACATCCTGCGCGCCGCCAACGCCATCATCGAGAAGAACAGCGAAAGGCGCCCGAAGCGTCTTTTCACGGAGTCGGGCGCCGGCGATCCGCTGATCGTCTTCGAGGGGGAGACCGAGCGCGACGAGGCGGAGTTCGTCGCGTCGCGGATCGAGGAGGCGCTGTCGACCACGCTGGCGCCGCGCGACTTCGCGGTCTTCTACCGGACCAACGCCCAGTCGCGCGTGCTGGAAGACGCGCTGCGCGCGCGCGATCTGCCCTATTCGGTGGTCGGGTGGCACGCGCTTCTTCGACCGCGCCGAGATCAAGAACCTCATCAGCTACCTGCGTGCCATCGCCAACCCCGACGACGGCCTGGCGCTGCAGCGGATCATCAACGTCCCGGCACGCGGGATCGGCTCGACCACCACCGATCGGATCGGCGATCTCATCTACGAGCGCAAGATCTCCGCCTGGCAGACGCTGGAGCTGGTCTCGACGGACGAGCAGCTTCTTGGTGCTGGACCGCGCAAGAAGGTCACGGCCTTCGTCGAGTTGATGCGCAAGCTGCGCCTCGAGGGCGCCGGCCTCGGTCCGGCGTCGCTGGCCGAGAAGGTGCTGGAAGAGAGCGGCTACCGGGACGCCCTGGCGGGCGAGGCGACGCTGGAGGCCGAGGGGCGGATCGAGAATCTGCTCGAGCTCGTGGCGCAGATGCGCGAGTACGAGCGCGAGGCGGAGGAGCCGACGCTGCACGGATTTCTCGAGCGGGTGGCGCTCGCCTCCGACGTCGACGGCTACGATCCCGAAAAGGGGGCCGTCTCGCTCATGACGGTCCACACCGCGAAGGGGCTGGAGTTTCCGGTCGTCTTTCTCACCGGCCTCGAGGAGCGCATCTTCCCGCACGCCCGCAGCGTCGACGACGATTCGGCCGTCGAAGAAGAGCGCCGCCTCTGCTACGTGGCGGTCACGCGCGCCCGCACGCTGCTGCACCTGTCGCGCGTGCGCCGGCGCCGGCTCTCGGGGCAGGAGCTGCCCGGGATTCCCAGCCGCTTCCTGCGCGACCTGCCGCTCGAAGGCGTCGAGCAGATCATCACGGCGCGCCCACCCGAGTACGGCGCCTACGGCTCGAGCGAGGGGCGCGGCCCCTGGGGCGGCCGCTGGAGCCGCGACGAAGAACCCGACCCCTACGCGCAACGCTCCGAATTCGCGCACATGCCGCCGGGGCGCTCGCGCCCTCCCGCGGCCGGACCGGCCTTGCCGCGCGCGGCAGCCTCTCGCGCGGCAGCCCCACAGATCAAAGCCTGGCGAGATCGTCGTCGAGTACGACACCGACGACTCCGCGGCGGGTCCGGGCCTGCAGGTCGGCGTCAAGCTGCGCCACCCTTCGTTCGGCATCGGCGAGGTGCGCGCCTGGCAGGGGACGGGCGCCGACCTCAAGGTGACGATGAAGTTCGCGGGCGCCGGCGTGAAGACGATCCTCGCGCGCTTCCTCTCCCAGCCGTGACCGCGGTCGCCCACGGCGGGGCGGCGTTTTTCGGGTGACTAAGGTTACTCAGCGAGACTCCCGATAGGCGGTAAACTCCTCCCATGACAGCCCTCAGCCTCTCGTTCGCCCTGGTCGCAACCGTCCTCTCTCCTCCGGCGTCGCCCTCGCGTCACGCGGTCGGCCCCGCCCCGGCGCTGGTCGCGCAGGCCGGCTATCCCCCGCCGCCCCCGCCGCAAGCCGAGGCCGTCCCGCCGCCCCGCGCGGGCTGGGTCTGGGTCCCCGGCTTTCACGAGTGGCGCGGCCGCCGCTATGTCTGGGTCCCCGGCCGCTGGGAGCACGAGCGCCGCGGCCGCATGTGGCGCGCTCCGCACTGGGAGATGCGCGACGGGCGTCAGTTCTGGGTTCGCGGTGAGTGGGTCGAGGCCGGTCCGCCTCCCGCGCCCATGCCCCCACCGCAGCCCCAGTACGTCGAGCCGCCGCCGCCCCCGGCGCCGCACGTCGAGGTGATGCCCGCGCCTCGTCCCGGCTGGGTCTGGATCCCCGGCCAGCACGAATGGCGCGACGGACGTTACATGTGGGTCCCCGGCCGCTGGGAGCACGAGCGCCGCGGCCGCATGTGGCGCGCCGGCCACTGGGAGCGCCGCGAAGGCCGCCAGGTCTGGATCGAAGGCGAGTGGCGCTAGACTAGCGGATCAGCGTCAGCTTCGAGCTGCGCTTGCCGGTCTCCGGCGACGGACTGTTCTTCACGGAGAGCTGACAGGCGACGTCGGAGGCGATGCGGGCGAAGATCTCGGCGACCTTGGACTTCGGGTCGCGGATGACGGCGGGGGTTCCTTCGTCGCCGGCGCGGCTGATGGACGGCTCGAGCGGGATCTCGCCCAGGAACTTCAGGCCGGCGCGCTCGGCCAGCTTGCGGCCGCCGCCGCGCAGGAAGATCTCCTCGTGGTGGCCGCAGCTCGGGCAGACGAAGCCGCTCATGTTCTCGACCAGGCCCAGCACTGGCACCTCGACGCGCGTCCACATCGACAGCGCCTTCTCGACGTCGATCACCGACACCTCCTGCGGCGTCGTCACCATCACCGCGCCCGTGATCGGCAGGAGCTGCGAGAGCGAGAGCTGCGCGTCGCCGGTCCCCGGGGGCAGGTCGACGATCAGGTAGTCGAGCTCGCCCCAGTGCACGTCCTCGATGAACTGCTGGAGCAGCTTGTGGACCATCGGCCCGCGCCAGATGACGGCGCCACCGCGCTCGACGAAGAAGCCGATCGACACCACGCGCATGCCGTGGTGGATCGCCGGGACGATCTTGTTGCCGGTGTCGATCCGCCCAGGGACCTCGGGCTCGCCCATCATCTGCGGGATCGACGGGCCGTAGACGTCGGCGTCCATGATGCCGACGGTGGCCCCCTGGCGCGCCAACGCCGCGGCCAGGTTGGTGCTGACCGTCGACTTGCCGACACCCCCTTTGCCGGCCGCGACGGCGATGATGTTCTTCACGCCCGGCAGCCGCGGGTTGTCGGGGCGGTTCGCGCGGCCGCGGACCTTGGCGGTGACCGTCACGTCGACGCCGGCGATTCCAGGGACGCGCCCGACCGCCTGCTCGACGGCGCGCACGATCTCGTCCCGCGACGGGCAGGCCGGGGTGGTCAGCTCGACGCCGATCTGCGCGCGGTCACCCGCGAGCTCGACGCCCGAGATCATCCCCGCCGAGACGAGGTCGATCTTGAGGGCCGGATCCTGGACCTCGGCCAGAGCGGCGTTGACGGACTGTCTGATTTCTTCGACGGTAGGAATGCGCGAAGCCTGCCGAACTTGCGCCCGCGGCGCTAGCGTTTTCGCCGCGCCGAGCGATCTCCGCGAGCGCTACCCCTTGCGGGCGCGGGCCGAGGCCAGCGCGTGGAGCTGGCCGGGCTGGTCGGGGTGGTGCCCCATCTTGCGCCGTTTGACGGCCAGGTAGGTGGCGTTGTGCTGGTTCTCGCCCACCCAGTGCGCAAGGCGCGAGGCGACGTTTACACCGGCGGCGCGCAGCCCCGCCACCTTCAGCGGGTTGTTGGTCAGCAGGCGAATCGAACGGACGTCGAGGTCGGCCAGGATCGCCGCCGCCAGATCATACCGGCGGGAATCGGCCTCGAAGCCGAGCGCCAGGTTCGCCTCGACCGTGTCGGCGCCCCCGTTCTGCAGCGCATAGGCGCGAACCTTGTTGCCGAGCCCGATGCCGCGCCCCTCCTGACGGAGGTAGACGACGACACCGGCCCCCTCGGCCGCGATCCGCTCGAGCGCGGCGTCGAGCTGCTCGCGGCAGTCGCACTTGAGCGACCCGATCACCTCCGAGGTCCAGCACTCCGAGTGCACACGGCAGAGCACGTTGCTGGCGCCGCCGATGTCGCCGCGCACGATGGCCATGTGCTCCTCGACCGTGGACGATTCGCTCCGGGCGTCCGCGGAATCGCGGTAGACGACCAGGCGAAACAGCCCATGCGCGGTGGGAAGCTCAGCGTCTGCGTATCTGATGAGGCTCATTCTGACCAATTAGATGGACGAAGGGGCGGGACGTTACTGCAGAGTTCCGCCCGGTTGCGCGATTTTTTCCTGGGTGTCATCTTATAGCCAACATGGCGACGCGGCCCATTGTGCGCTTCCCGGATCCTCAACTGCGCGACCGATCCTCCCAGATCGAGGCGGTCGACGACGACCTGCGTCAGCTGGTGGCCGATATGGCCGAGACGATGGTGGCGGCCGAGGGGGCCGGGCTGGCGGCGATTCAGGTTGGCGCGCCAGTTCGCCTCTTCATCGTCGATGGGCATGTGGCGGGGGGGTCCGAGGACGCGCCCGCCAAGGTCTTCATCAATCCCGAGATCGTGGAGATCTCCGACGAGGCCCAGACGGGCGACGAGGGGTGCCTGTCGTTCCCCAACATCTTCGTCCCTGTGAAGCGCGGCCTGCGCGCGCGGGTGCGGGCGATGGATCTCGACGGGCAGATCTTCGAGGCCGAAGGGGAGGGGCTGTTCGCGCGGGCGCTTCAGCACGAGACCGATCACCTGAACGGCAAGCTGCTCATCGATCAGGTCGGGCCGGTCAAGCGCGAGATCATCAAGCGCAAGCTGCGCAAGGATCTCGAGGCAGAGCGGGAAGAGGCGGCCGAGCGGGAGCCGGCGCGCGCGGCGCGCTAGCGTCCAGGCGGCCTCGCTTTTCCCATGCTGACCATCGCCCTTTCGCGACTCGAATTCGACGGACGCCACGGCGCCACGGCGATCGAGCGCCGCACGCTGCGCAAGTTCGAGGTCGACGTCGAGCTGGAGGTCGAGACGGTGGCCGCCGAGCAGACCGACCGTCTGACCGACACCGTCGACTACAGCAAGGTGGCGGAGCTGATTGTCGGCATCGGCGTGGGCGAGCCGCACCACATGCTCGAATCGCTGGCGCGGCGGATGACCGACAACCTGCGGGCGCGTTTTCCGTCGGTGCGCGGGGTGCGGCTGGCGTTGCGCAAGCTGAACCCACCAAGCTGCCCCGGACACCCGGCCTACGCCGAGGTCCGGATCGTCACGAGCTGGGCCAAGAGCTAGGCGACGTCGGCGCGGATGCGCGCCTCGATGGCGTCGGGGCCGATGCGGACGATGGCGCCGACGGGGAGGCTGACGTGCGCCATGGCCAGCGCCACGCCGCGACCATCGGGAAGGCGCGCAGCGCTGGTGACCTTGCCGGCCTTCGGTTTGAGGTCACTGGTGAGCGGGTCGCCGGGACGCGGATCGGCGGCGCCGACGACGTCGAGGCCGCAGAGGCGCCAGTTGATGTGGCCGCGATCGCGCACGCGGACGATTGGCTCCTGGCCGAGGTAGCACCCCTTCGTGTAGTCGATGGCCCCGGCGAGGCCGACCTCCATCGGGAAGTAGTCCGCGGTGATCTCGGCGCCGAAGCGCGGTTCGAGCGCGTCGATGCGGGCCGCCTCGGCGACGGCGGCGTCGAGCTCCGGCACCATGGTCGCCAGCTTCTCGTGGAGCGACGCGACGTCGGCCGGCGCGCCGCCGATCCAGAATCCGTCGGTGCCGAGCTCGCGCACGCGCGCGATCCAGAAGGCGCCGATCTCGGCGTGCGCCAGCGGCGGCGCCGTGGCGAGCGCTCCCACGTCGACCCCGGCGGCCGCCAGATGCGTCGGCGCTGCCGGGCCGAGCAGGGGGAAGAGGGAAAACTCCGGCACGGGCGCGGCGGCGAAATCGTCCATGATGGCGTAGCGCCCGAGCGCCGTGGCGAGCGGCGCCGCCTGGCCGGCGTCGACGATGATCCGGACATCGTTCGGGCGGACGAAGATCCGCAGGTCGCTGACCACCTGCCCCTTGGGGGTCAAGAGCGCCGCGCGGCAGCCGCGCCCCGGCTCCGTCCCGGCGACGTTCCCGGTGACGAGGCCGTGCAGGAAGCGGATCCGATCGACGCCGGTCGCGACCACCAGCTCGCGCGGGGGCGCCGTGGCCGGTCCAAGGACCGCCTCTCGCGCCAGCAGTCCGACGTCGGTGGTGATCGGCATCAGGCCTTCTTCATAGCGCGCCGTTCGCGCAGCCGCACGGCCCGGCGGCGTTGCGCGTCGGCGAAGCGGCGGCGCTCGACGGCCGTTTCGGGGCGCAGCTCGGGTACGGGGCGCGGACGCCCGTTCTCGTCGACCGCCACGAAGGTCAGGTAGGCGCGCGTCGTCTGGCGCCGGGTGAAGGTCGTCTGGTTCTCGCACATGACCCGCACGCCGACCTCCATCGAGGTGCGCGCGGCGAAGTTGACCTGCGCCTGCAGCACCACCACCTCCCCCAGTTGCACGGGGTCCAGAAAATGCAGCCGGTCCATCGAGGCGGTCACCACTGGGCCGCTGGAGTGCCGGGCCGCCGCGATGCCGGCGGCGATGTCGATCCACTGCATCAGGATGCCGCCGAAGATCGTGCCGTGAACATTGGTCAGCCCCGGTAAAACGAGCTGCGCCGTCTCGACGCGCGAGGCGCGTGGTGTGCGGCGGCCAAGCGCCGGCAGGGCCAAGGGCAGGGGCGCGGGCAAGGGATGCTTTGGGCGGAGGGGACGCGAACGGAGCGCGGGCGGCATGGCCAAAGCCGCTATCACCGCCCGTGCTCTAGGTCAATTGAACCCGGGACCCTGGAGGGTCCCGGACAGGCCAGGACCCCCGCGAAGGACTGCGCCGGGCGAAGCTCGGTTACGTCCCGTGCATCACCACCCGCTGGCGCTCCTGTATAGTGGGGGCCATGATTGTTCGGTCGCTTCTCGTCGGGCCTGCGCTGCTCGTTGCGCTTGCCCTCTCGCCGGCCTCCGCCCAGAAGTCCACGCTCGTGGCCGCCGCCAACGCCGGCGCAGGACTTTCACGGCCGAAGGAGGCGGCTCGCGCGCCGATCTCGGGAAGATTGGGATGTCGGCAGTGGTGACGGGGCGGGCATTCGGTCTGGCGCTGCTCGGCTGCCTGTTGTCGGCAGCGCTTCCCTCCCCAGCGGCTGCCAAGAAGTACACGCTGAACGAGCTGCTGGAACAGGCGCGTACCCAGAATCCGGGACTGCGCGCGGGCGGCGCCGCGACGCGCGCCATGCAGGCGCAGGTGGTGGAGGCCAAGCGCAACTGGTACCCGCAGGGGGATCTGACCTCGTTCCTGGCGCCAGTGCCACGCGTCGAATGCGAAGGCCCGGGCCTGACGATGTCCCCCGACCAAACAACCCGCGAACAGAACTGCGTCACCACCAACGCCAGCCCGTCGCACGGGGCATTGCAGTACCTGACCAACTTCGCCGGAGCCTATACGCGAACGGATGTGAAGCTGGTCCAGCCGATCTGGGACTTCGGGAAGATCTCGGCCGGCGTGAGCGCAGCCGAGGCCGGCGTGACGGTCACGACCGGCCGCGAGGCGGGCGCACGCGCCGACGTGGAGCTCAACGTGCGCAAGGCCTACTGGGGGCTCAAGCTGGCGCGCGAGCTGCGATCGATGCTGGAGGAGGGCGAGGGATACCTCGACAGCGCGCAGAAGAAGATCGAGAAGCAGCTGGCCGACGGCAGCGGCAATGCGACGGTGACCGATCGCTTGCGCCTGCGTACGGTGCGGACCGAGATCGAGGTGCGGTTGCTCGAGGCCAAGCGGCTGGAAGGGGTCGCGCGCGAGCGGGCTGCGGGCGCTGCTGAACCTCGACTCGGGGGAAGACCTGGACGTGGACGACGAGGACTTCGAACCCCTCGAGGTCCCGGACCACCCGCTCGCCTACTACGAGGAGCAGGCACGGCTGTCGCGGCCCGAGGTGCGGACCCTCGAGTACGCGGTCCAGGCCAAGCGCGCGCTGGCCAAACTCGAGCACCGCAAGCTCTATCCAGATCTGGTGCTGATCGGGCAGATCTCCTTCGCTTACGCGCCCACCATCGATTCGCCACAGAACGCCTTCGCCAGCAATCCCTTCAACGGGTTCGGCGGTGGGGTCGCCGCGGCGTTGCGCCTGCCGCTCGACTTCGGGCCCAAGCTGGCGCGCGGCGACCGCACGCACGCCGAAGCGGACGAGATCGAGGCCCGCCATCAGGAGGCGCTCGGCGGCGTCGGCTTCGAGGTCAGCAAGGCCTTTCTCGAGCTGTCGGAGGCGCAGACGCGGCTCCTCGAGGTGCGCAAGGGCGAGAAGGCAGGCAAGGCATGGGTGGCGGCGGTGACGCAGAACTTCGCGCTCGGGCTGGCCGACTCGCGCGACTTTTCGGACGCGCTCCTGCAGTCATTCAAGATGCGGACCTTCGCGCTTCAGGCGGTGTATGACCTCAACACCTCGACGGCCACGCTGTCACGGGCGACGGGGATCGCCGTCCCGTGAAGCCTGCAGCTTTGCGATAGCTCATCGGGATGCTGGCGCGCGCGACGGGCGTCGCCGACTTTCGCAGTCTCTGATCGCCCGTCAGTCTTGACCCCGAGGTCAGGAGTCTTAATTTTCCTGTTGTGATGACGAGATGAATCTGAGCGGTGCGGCCCGTCTTTCTCGCTGCGGGGTTTGGGGTCCGGTGATGGGAACAGCGGGAAATTCCGACCCGATCAAAAGGTGCTCGGAACAACAGGACGAAGTCGAAACTGCCAGTCGCGTCACACGCACGGGGGGCCGAGAGCCCCCCGTTTCTATTTAATCGGCCGTCACTATCTAGTCGGTCCTGTGGGGCGCTGGCCCCTCTGCAGCCCGGCTCACAAAGCCCCCTCCGCTCGCTTGCCGCGACAGTCCGAGCCAGAGCATGGACGCTCACTGTCGCAGGTCCCCCAACGCAGCGAGCGCAGCGTGGCTTCGCCACGCGAAGCGAGCCGGGGGCGCGGGGGGCCAAAGGGCGCGAAGCGCCCGACGCCCCCGATAAGACGCAGCGAGCGCAGCGTGGCTTCGCCACGCGAAGCGAGCCGGGGGCGCGGGGGGCCAAAGGGCGCGAAGCGCCCGACGCCCCCCGATAAGATTGACGGATGAGGTTCAGTTGCTAAGGTTTCGGCCAACAAAGGAGCCGAACATGAGGAGCAGCTGGAAGATTGGGATGTTGGCAGTGGTGACCGGAGCAGGCGTGGCGGCTTACTTCACGCCGCCGAAGACGGTCGAGGCAGCGGCGTTCACGCTGACGAGCGCGGCGTTCAAGAACAACGCGGCGATTCCGGAGAAGTATTCGTTCAACGCGATGGGGTGTACGGGCGAGAACATCTCGCCGCCGCTCGAGTGGAAGAACCCGCCGGCGGGGACCAAGAGCTTCGCGCTGATGGCGCACGATCCGGACGCGCCGACCGGCTCGGGCTGGTGGCACTGGGTCGTCTACAATATTCCGGCCGACGCGACGTCGCTGCCCGAGGGCGCGGGCGGCGCTGGCAGCACGACGCTCCCCAAGGGCGCCGTGCAGGGGAACACCGACTTCGGCAAGCCCGGCTGGGGCGGTCCCTGCCCACCGCCCGGCAGCGGCAAGCACCACTACAACTTCACGCTGTTCGCGCTGAAGGTCGAGAAGATCGAGGTGCCGCCGGGCGCCTCGCCGGCGATGATCGGCTTCAACGCCGGCGCCAACGCGATCGCCAAGGCCAAGCTGACCGGCCTGTTCTCGCGCGCGAAGTAGCGCTGGCCGATTACGGCGGCGTGGTCGAGAAGTGACCGGCCCCGTCGCCGTAGAAGGTCGTCGGCGTGGCCGCGCTGTTGATGTAGACCTGCAAGTCGAGGTTTCCGTCGGTGTTGACGTCGGCCAACGTGACGCTGGTGACGCCGTCGGTTCCGGCCACCTCCGCGGGCTCGTGAAGTGACCTTTCCCGTCGCCCAGCGCCACGATGACGCGGGTGTAAGAGATCGTGGATGAGAGGTTGGTGTTCGTCTCGATGACGACGCCATCGAGGTTTTGGTCGTTGTTCAGATCGCCCACGGCCACGGCCTGCGCCGATCCATGCGCGCCAACAACGACTCCCGTGCTGGTGATGTCCGTGTTCAACCCGGCGATCGGCCTGCTTGTAGTGCCGTCACAGTAACCACCCAGTCCGCTGAGAACGACGACGTCTATCCCCGTGGCCGGACACGCGTCCGGGAAGCTCAATGATGCGACGATATGGTCGGCGCGAAGCTCTTCACGAACGCCGCGTACTCGTCCTTGAGCTTGGGGTAGCTGGCGACGGTCGCGTTCAGCACGATGAAGGTGACGACGCCGTCGCGTTGGAGGGTGGTCACCTCGCCCAGATGGTTGACCCCCTGGACGCGCTCGCGGAACTGCTCGCGCGTGCTGCCGGGGATGAGCGGCGGAAGCGACTTGAGCTTGGCGGTCGGGAAGATGTTGCGCGCCCCTTTGTGGGCCAGCGCGCCGGCGGCGCCGTTACCGGCGGGGCGCTGGACCAGCACGACGGCGGCGGCGCGCTCGGCCTCGCCGTCGTCGCGAAGGACGCGGCCGGTCGCGAAGTCAATCAGCAGGCCGGTCTCGGGCGACGACGACATGTTGTCGACCCGCCAGCTCAGTGGCCAGCTGAGGGTGAGGTCGTAGGCGTCGCTGGCGAGTGAGGCGCGCTCCTCCGTCGCCGAAAACCGCGGTCGAGAAGCGTCGTCGCCCGCCACCGGTGCGGGAACGAGCGCGACCGGCTTTCCGGCACGCGCCGCCTCGGCGAGACGCGCGGCGAGCGCGTCGTAGGGATAGGCCTCCCGGTAGCGCCGCAGCTCGGCGAGCCCGTCGGCCTGCTTCCCCTGGGCCAGCAGGCCCCGCCCGAGGAGGTAATGGACCCGCGGCGGGACGTCGGGGATCGCCTTCGCCGCCTCGGTCAGCGTGACCGCCTTTTCGGCGTCGCCGGCGAGGAGGTAAACGGCCGCGCGCGCCAGGATCGCGTCGGCGCGCAGCGGCGTCTTTCGCAGCACACCGTCGAGCACGGCGGCGGCCTCCTCGGAAGCGGCCGGCCAGTCGAGCGCCGCCGCCAGCGCCAGCGCCCGTCCGGTGAGCACGCGGCGCTCCTCGGCGAAGGCCGGATCGGCGCCCAGCGACCAGGCCTCGTCGACGAGATCGTGCACCTTCTCGTCGACGACGCCGGCCCCCTTCTTGGCGACGAGGGGCGGCCGCTCGGAGATCGTGCGTTCGAGGTGGCCGAGGTCGCGCTCGAGCTCGCGGACGTGGCCGAGCGAGCTGTCCTTCTTCACGCGGATGCGATACGCGGCCACCTCGGGGCGCAGCGCCTTGCCGTCGAAGAAGATCGGATCGTTCGGGCGCGTGGCCGGCTTGTCCCCTTCGCCCGGCTCCACCGTCACCCAGCCGTCGTCGAGCGTTCCGGCGATCATGGTCATCTTGCCGCAGGGGCCGGCGCCGCGCGTGCGGATGAGGAGGTCGCCCTTCTTCAGATCGCTGGGCGGGACCGCCTCGTAGAGGCCGCGCGGGTTCTTCGTTTCGGCCTCGACGAGGGCGGCCGAGCGCAGCGGGCTCGGATAGCGCCACCAGGCGGGCGGCGCGTGGGAGGGGTCCTCGTTGATGTCGGGGACGATGCCGCCGTTCGCTTCGATCTCCGTCCAGGTCACCTCGGGCGAACGCTCCCAGCCGGCATTGCCGGCAGGCGTGGGGATCGGATCGTCTTCGACGCAGGCCGAGCTCTGCGGCGCCGCCCGGCCCGAACGCGCGGTGAGCGCGAGCGCGACCAGCACCACCACAGTCCCGAACGTCCTACGCACGTCAGACGCCCAAGTCAGACACCGATAAAGAGACGATGCCCGAAGTTCGGCTCCAGGTCGGACCCGAAGATCTTCTCCGCCGAGGTCTTTACGTCGTACTCGACGCGGCGGAACTCGAACAGGCGCCGGTCGGTGTCGTAGAGGACGTAGCTGGCGCGCGGGTCGTAGTCGCGCGGCTGGCCGACCGACCCGACGCTGACGATGTACTTCCAGCCGGGGCGCAGCTCGAACTTGTCGGCCACCACCTCGTGGACGCCGTCGGGCGACAGCGCGAACGACTTGCAGAGGTGCGAGTGGCCGATCAGCGTGAGCGGCGAGAGATCCTCCCAGATCTCCAGACACTGCGCCGCCTGATCGCGCGCGAAGATGTAGTCGAACTCCTCGATGTTGAGCGGCGAGCCGTGGCAGTAGTGGACGTCCCCCTTGCGGACCTCGTAGGGGAGGTTCTTCAGCCACTGCATGTTCTCGGGCGTCAAGAGCCGCGCGTGCATGTCCAGCGCGTGGCGGGCCGCATGATAGTAGTACGAGTAGTCCATTCGCCCGGCGACGGCGGCGTCGTGGTTGCCGAGGATGGTGTGCGCGGTGCGCGCGCGGATGAGCGCGCAGCACTCGTTGGGGCTGGCGCCGTAGCCGACCGTGTCCCCCAAGCAGACCCGCTCGTCGACCGCCTCGTCATCGAGCGCTCGGAGGACGACCTCGAGTGCTTCGATGTTGGCGTGTGTATCCGAGAAGATCCCGATCCGCATCCGGAGAACCGAACGCTTACCTTAACACCTCTGCCCCGCTACTGCAGCTCAGCGGCAGCGCGGGGCTGGATCTGGATGACCACCCCGCCCAGCGTCGACGACAGCTCGACGAGGGCGGTGCGGGTGTGGGGCAGGGGGCGGCGGCCGAGGTACTCGGCGCGCAGCCACTCGCCGTCGCGGCGGGAACCATGAAGTGGGACGGCGCTCGCCAGCGCCGTGGCCGAGCGGGCCCGCAGCTCGAAGGGGGCCAGCTCGCCCGTCGGCTGGAACCGCACGTCGCCCGCGTAGCTGCGCAGATCGTAGTGCGCCGCCGGGCGGATCACGCCGATGAGGACGATCTGCCCGGTGGTCGTCACCAGGCGCACGAAGTCGTCGCGGATGTCCTCGGCGTGGATGCTCCCGTCGACGAGGCGCGCGTCGACGCGCCCGCCGCCGAGATCCTTGAGGTCCATGTCCCCCTCGACGCCGTCGAGATCGACGTCCCCCTCCACCGCCGCCACCTTCTGGCCGCCGCGCAGCTGATGGGTGATCACGCCGCCGCGCACGTCGGAGACGCCGATGCGCCCGCCGGTCGTCTCGAGCTTGGCGCCGGCGCGCAGCCCCGAGGCCGAGACGTCGCCGCCGAAGGTCTTGGCCTCGATCGCCACGTCCGGCGGCACCTCCAGCCACAGGTCGATGCCGCTGCCGGCGAGCGGCAGCGAACGCTCGCGCCCCCCCAGCTCGACGCGCGTGTCGATCTGGATCTCGCCGCTCTCGAACGCCGTGTAGTGGACGCGGAGCCGCCCGAGCGTCTCGGCGCTGGCGGCGCGCTTCTCGGCGACGACGTGGATCTCCCCCGGCCGCGCCGTGCCCCGGATACCGACCCGCCCGAGCAGGTTATCGATCCGCACCAGCTCGGCGCCGCGGGCCGGGACCACGATCTCGCGCCGATCGACGAACGGCGCCTCCGGAGTCGGGCCCCCGGCCGGGAACACGCTGGGGAATCCGTTCGGGTGTTGGGCCAGCGCCGTCCCGGCCGTCGCCAGCACCAACCCGAGGACGGTTCCCGCCGCCCCTTTCATCGGGGCGGCTCGCCTTCGCGGAAGGTCCCACCGCGATGGACGGCCTCCGCCAGGAACGTGATCTTCTGCTGGTAGGCGGCGAACAGCTGTTCGTTCCCGACGGTGTCGCCCGGGCTCCGGTGCGCGAGCTCGCGCGAGGTCGCGATCGCGTCGTCGAGCTGGGCCAGCCGCTCCGCGCAGCGCGCGCGCTCGGCCGGGCTCCAGCGCGGCTCCTCGCGCTCGAGGAGCCCCCGCAGCTTCTCGATCGAGCGTTCGTAGGCGGCGGCGGCGCTGGCGAACTCCGCTTCGGCCTCCATGACCAGCGGGTCGGCGGACGCCACGGTCGCGGCGGGCGCCACGACGACCGCCGTCGCCCGGTGGGTCCGCCAGGAGGCGAGCCCGAGCGCCACGACCGAAACGGCGACCGCCCCGGCCAGCGCGCCGCTGCCGAACAGGCGGAGCGACAGCCACCAGGGGCGCTCGTGGCGAGCCATCGCCCCCTCGACGGCGGGCCAGAGCGACGGCGGCGGCTCCGGGCGTTCGAGCCCTCGCGCCGCCGTCACCATCGCCGTCAGCTGGCCGATCGACACCGTGCACTGCGGACAGGTCGCCAGGTGCGCGCGCACCGCCTGCGCTTCGGACATGGAGAGGTCGCCGTCGACGAAGGCCGACAGCGTCTCGGTCGGCTGAACGCAGGGCTTGGAGCTGTCGATCGTTTCGTGCGTTTCGTGCGTTTCGTGCGCCATCGTGTCGCTATCCGTGTTGCCGTGTTGCCGTTATCCGCTTTGCAGAGCTTCGGCCGTGATGCCGTCGGCCGCCAGAATCTCGCGCAGGCGCGCCCGCGCCTTGTGAAGCTGTGACTTCGAGGTGCCGACGTGGCACCTCAGGATCGAAGCGATCTCCTCGTGCTCGAGCCCCTCGACGTCGTGCAGCACGATCACCGTGCGGTACCCGGTCGGCAGCTGCACCAGCGCACGCTCGAGGCGCGCACGCAGGACCGCGTCGCCCCGCACCGGCTCGGCGGCCGGCTGGGCTTCGATCGCCCGCTCGAGCTGCCCGTCGAGCTGACTGTCGCTCTGGCCCTGCGTCAGCATCCGGGCGCCCGCCCGCCGGGTGCGGTGCGAGAGCGCCGCGTTCACCGCCAGCCGGTAGATCCAGGTCGACAACGCAGCGTCGCCCCGGAACTTGGGAAGCCCGCGAAAAATGCGGATGAAGGCCTCCTGGGCCACCTCTTCCGCGTCGACCGGGCCGACGATGCGCAGCGCCAGGCCGTAGACCCGTTTCTTGTAGCGATGGTAGAGCGCCTCGCGGCTCCCGGGATCGCTGCGCTTGATGGCCGCGATGAGCTCCGCGTCGTCGAGCTCGGCCCGGGACGCCCCGGCGGGAACCAGCAGACCCTCGATTGCTCTCACCGCCGTGACGCCGAACATCGCTTGAGGTGGTTTGACTGCCATCGCCCGCGTCCGGTTGCCCCCAAATAAAGTCGACGAAGCCCCGGCGGTCAACAACGCCGGTCACACCGGTGGTAGATTCCGCGACCCATGCGGGTCGTGGTTTTGGCCTGTTTTTTCCTCTCCGGGGCCTCGGGGTTGATCCTCGAGATGCTCTGGACCCGAATGCTGACGCTGGTCTTCGGGTCGACGACGCTCGCCGTCTCGACGGTGTTGACGGCGTTCATGGGGGGCCTCGGGCTCGGGTCCTACCTGGCTGGGCGCTACGCAGATCGGCTCAGGAGCCCCGTGCGCGCCTATGCCATCGCCGAGGCGGGGATCGGCGTCTACGCGCTGCTGGTCCCCCTGGTGATGACGCTCTATCCGGGGCTCAATCGCGCGCTCTGGAGCGCCTTCGGCGACAGGTACGCGCTCCTGTCGGTGCTGCGCTTCGTGGCGTCGGCGGGGCTCCTGCTGGCGCCGACGACGCTGATGGGGGCGACGCTGCCTTTTCTCGCCCGGCACTTCGTGACGCGCCCCTGGGAGCTGCGCCGCATCGGCCTGCGGATCGGGACGCTCTACTCGGTGAACCTCTTCGGCGCGGTGGCCGGGGCCTTCTTCGCCGGCTTCGTCTTTCTACCAACCATCGGGCTCCGCTGGACCAACGTGACGGCCGCGTCCTTCGATCTGGTGCTGGCGGGCGCGATCCTCCTGGCGCACCACTACCTGCCGAAAAACGCCGAGGAGGGGGTGTCGATCGACGAGCGGCTCGACGTCGCGGCCGCGGAGGCGAACCTGGAGGGTCCTGCCTTACCCGCGGCTCCCGCGATCGACGATCGCTCGCGGCGGGCGGCGCTGGTAGCGTTCGCGGTCTCCGGCGCGACGGCGATGACGCTGCAGGTGCTCTGGACGCGCGCGCTGGCGGTCCTGCTCGGCTCCTCGATCTTCTCGTTCACGCTGATCCTGCTGGCGTTCCTGATCGGCCTCGGCCTCGGCGCGGCGCTGTTCGGGCGCGCCAGCCAGCGGACGCTGCACCCCGTGCGATGGCTGGCGATGCTGCACCTCGGGACGGCCATGGCGGTCGGGGCGACCTACCTCTTCACCGACAAGATGCCGTTCGTCTTCACCTGGCTCCTGCAGTCGTCGAGCTTCGCGGTCGACACGATCCTGATCTGTCAGTTCGTGATGGCCTGCATGATCCTCCTTCCGGCGACGATCCTGATGGGGGGCGTCTTCCCGCTGACGATGCGGATCGCGGCGGGCGGGCTCGACTCCGTCGGGCGCGACGTCGGGCGGGCCTACGCCCTCAACACCGTCGGGGCCATCATCGGGTCCTTCTTCTCGGGGTTCGTGGTGCTGCCGAAGCTGGGGCTGCAGCGCGGGATCTACGCGGCGGTGCTGGGCGACCTGATCCTGGCCGGCGTGCTCTTCTGGGTGTCGCCGGGGCTTTCGCCCAAGCGTCGCCGCGCGGGCGTGGCGGCGGCGGTCGCGCTGGCGCTCATCGGCCTCGTCTTGCCGCGCTGGAACCTGGTCACCTTCTCGTCCGGATTTTTCCGGATGTCGGTGGCGCGCGAGTACATCAGCCGCAAGCTGCGCAAGCACGTCTGGAAGGATCCCAAGCTGGTGTTCTACGAGGACGGCACCGCCACCACCGTCAGTGTCGATCAGTGGGACGCCAAGACGTATTCCCTCAAGAACAACGGCAAGGTCGACGCCTCGAACGACGCCGACATGCCGACACAGATCATGGTCGGCCTCCTGCCACTTTTATTTTACAACGGCGCCACGCCGCCCAAGGTGGCGCTGGTCGGCTTCGGCTCCGGCGTGACGGCCGGCGCGATCACCCAGTACCCCATCAAATCGCTGGAGGTGGTGGAGCTGGAGGCGGCGATCTATCGTGCGTCGCGCTTCTTCGCCAACGACAACCACCGGCCGCTGGAGAACCCCAAGGTCACGGCGCGCGTCGGCGACGGGCGCAACTTCCTGACCCAGCGCAAGGACAAGTTCGACGTCATCGTCAGCGAGCCCTCGAACCCCTGGCTGACGGGGGTCTCGAACCTCTTCACGCGCGAGTACTTCCGCAGCGTGAAGACGCGCCTCGCGCCCGACGGGATCTTCTGCCAGTGGGCGCAGCTCTACGAGATGGCCCCCTGGAACATCAAGACCATCTACGGGACGGTGCGCGAGGCGTTCCCCTACGTGTACGTCTTCGCCGCCGAGGATCTGTCGTCGGACACCATCTTGGTCGGGAGCATGAAGCCCTTGCCGCTCGACATCGATCTGCTCGAGCGGGCGTTTCGGGATCCCTCGACGCGCGCCGAGGCGAAGCGCGGCGGGCTGAATTCGCCGCACGACGTGCTGGCCTACCTGCTGCTCGGCCCCGAGGAGCTGGAGTCGTTCACGGCCGGCACGCCGATCAACAGCGACGACAACGCGCGAATCGAGTTCGCGGCGCCGCGCGATCTGCTCGGCTACGCCAAGTTCGACCCCTACCTGACCAAGGTCTACGGCCCGCTTTGGCCCTACGGGCGCCTCACGGAGCTGGCGCGCGGGTACGACGGGCCCGAGCGCGGCGCGCGCGCCGGGCTGCTGTCGCGGAGCCTGCTGGCGCACGGAAAGGCGCGCGAGTCAGAGCTCTGGGCGCGGCGCGCCGAGGCGGCCGGCAACCCGCCCGAGGCGCAGCACGCGCGCCTCCTGCTGAACCTCGTCTCGACGCGGCTCGACCGCGATCCCGAGATCCCACTGGCGGCGGGCGAGGAGCTCGCGCCGCCCGTCGTGCCGCCCAAGCTCGCCGCCGCACACCCCGAGCTCGTCGCGCAGGTGAAAGAAGAGTACCCCGACGTGCTGGCCGCCTACCACGCCCGCCGCTTCGCCACCGGCTACAAGATTCTAGAAAAGTGGCCCGAGGAGGTCTGGACGGGGCTCGGTCAGGACTTCTCGCTCCTGACCGGCTTCCTCGACTACAAGGCGGAGTTCTACAGCGACGCCATCGACGAGCTGAAGGTGCTGGCCGACGACGCGACCTTCGCCGCCCGTCGCCCCGAGGCGCTCTACTATCTGGGCCGCGCCTACTACGCCAACGCGATGTACACGAAGGCCGTCGAGGCGCTCGAGCGTTATGTCCGCTCACAGACGGTCCTCGGCCGCCCGCTGCTCCCCGGTCCCTCCACGAAGCTGTAGGGCGCCGTGGACGGATCGCCTTGCCCGGTCCATGTAACGGCCGTCCTCGAACACGCGGACCGGCCGGGCATCTCGTAGACACGTCGTCGCCGAGCAGTGAACCCCGCCCGGCGTGACGAGCACGCCGGACTTCGATTCGGACTTCGGGCCGCGGTCTAGCGCTTGCTGAACTGGAAGCGGGCGCGGGCGCCGCGCTGACCGTACTTCTTGCGCTCTTTTTGGCGCGCGTCGCGGGTCAGGTAGCCGGCCTTCTTGAGGGCGGGCCGGTGCGCGGGTTCGATCTTGATGAGGCTGCGCGAGATGCCGTGGCGAATCGCGTCCGCCTGGCCCGACAGGCCGCCGCCGCGGACGTTGACGAACACGTCGAACTGTCCGGAGGTCTCGGTCAGCTCGAGCGCCTGGCGGAACACCATGCGCGAGGTCTCGCGGCCGAAGTACTCCTCCAGCGAGCGGTCGTTGATGGCGATCTTGCCGGAGCCCGGCTGCAACCAGACGCGCGCGACGGCGTGCTTGCGGCGACCAGTGGCGTAGGTGGCTTTGGAAACGTCGGGCATCGGAGCTCCTGCTTTGCTTAGGCGGTCTTGGTGGCGAACTTGATGGGCTTGGGCTGCTGCGCGGCGTGCGGGTGCTCCGCGCCGGCATAGACCTTCAGCTTCCTGTAGATCTGGCGGCCGAGCGGGCCCTTGGGGAGCATGCCCCAGACGGCGCGCTTGACGAGGTCGGTCGGGTGGCGCTTGACCAGCTGCTCGGCCGTCTGCGTGCGCAGACCGCCCGGGAACAGCGAGTGGTCACGGTAGAGCTTGCCCGACCACTTCTTGCCGGTCAGCTTGACCTTCTCGGCGTTGACGACCACCACGAAGTCGCCGGCGTCGGCGTGGGCGGTGAACGTCGGCCGGTGCTTGCCGCGCAGGATGTCGGCGATCATCGTCGCCGCGCGGCCGAGGGTCTGGCCTTCGACGTCGGCGATGCGCCAACCGTGCTCGAAACCCTCTTTGATCTGAAAAGTCGAACGATGGTGCGTGGCTGCTGCGGGCATGGAGCGCGGTTTCTACTTGAGCGGCCCGGCTTTGTCAACGCGTCCCTCGCCGCCCTCCGCCCCGGGGTGGTTCCCCGGAGGCCGGGGTTGCTTCCCGAGACCCTTCCCGAGACCCTTTATCGATCGCTGTGCGACAGGCAAAATGTGTGACAAATCCGAATTTGATCACTTTTGGGGATGGGCTTACTGTAAGCCCCGGAGGTCATCCATGGTGCGTGCGCTCTTCCTGTCAGTGTGTCTTTTGGCGATGGTTGGTTGTGGAAGCACCCGCCCGCAAACCAGCGACTGCGAGGACTACGTCGAGAGCTTTCTCTGCCCGGCGGTCCAGAGCTGCTCGTATTCGACGTACGCCTCGTTCGGCGACTGTGTCTCATACTTCGAGAACGTCTACTACGGTTGCTCGACGACGCTGGAGGCCCCGGGGCTTGGGGCGTGCGAGGCGGACACCGACAGCTATTCCTGCTCCGCGCTGTTCAACCTGGACTACTCGGTCAGCCCTCCGGCTTCCTGCTTCGGGGTCTTCTACCACTAGACCGCCGTCCGACCTCGGGCCGGCGGGACGACGTATAGTCCCGCTGGCATGGACGGGTCCGGCGGTCCCCAGCGCGCGCTGTTCGACGAGCCGCCGCGCGGGCTGAAAGCGGCGCCAGCGCGCCCCGAGCATCGGGCGCTCGCCGCGCGTCTGCCGCCGACCATCCGGTTCGGGACCATGTCCTGGAGCTTCCCGGGCTGGATCGGGAAGGTCTACGACGTCGGTGCGCCCAAGACGCGGCTCGCCGACCGCGGCTTGCCGGCATACGCGTCGCACCCGCTTCACCGCGCGGTCGAGGTCGACCGGACTTACTACGAGGCGCCGGCGGCCGATTTCTTTCGCGGGCTCTCGCAAGAGGTGCCGGACGACTTTCAGTTTCTGGTCAAGGCGCACGAGGAGTGCACCGTCTTCCGGTTCCCGACCCATGCCCGCTATGGCAAGAGGCGCGGCGCGCTCAACGGGCGATTTCTCGACGCCGCCTACGCCACCGACGCGGTGGTGGGTCCGACCCTGGAGGGGCTGGGGGACAAGGCGGGGCCGCTGCTGTTTCAGTTCCCGCCCCAGCTGCTCGACGCGCCGGGCGCCTTCGCCGATCGCCTGCACGATTTTCTGCGGCGGCTGCCGCGTGGGCCGGCCTATGCGGTGGAGCTGCGCAACGCCGAGCTGTTCACGCCCGAGTATGGCGCCGCGCTGCTCGATGCCGGAGCGCTCCACTGTCACAACGTCTGGAGCGCGATGCCGCCGCTCTTGCAACAGGCGCGGGCGATCCCGCCGGGCGCACGCCGGCCGCTGCTGGTCCGCTGGCTCCTGCGCGCCGGCGACAACTACGAGGCGGCCGGGGAGCGCTACCAGCCCTTCGACCGCCTCCGCGAGGAAGATCCCGAGAGCCGCTCGGCGATCGCCACGCTGGTCGCCAAGGCTCACGCGCACGGCGTGCCGGCGCTGATCACCGTCAACAACACCGCCGAAGGCTGCGCGCCGGACGGGATCGCGCTCCTGGCCGACGAGGTGGCCGCCCGGATCGCCGGACAGTTGAACCGTCCGTGAACCGCTAGGTCGTTCGCAGATACGCGCCGATGGCGGCGCAGGCCTGGCGGGCGCGCTCGTCCGTCTCCACCAGCGCGAAGCGGACGTAGCCCTCGCCGCCGGAGCCGAAGCCGACGCCCGGGGCGACGGCCACGCGCGCCTTTTCCAGGAGCTCGGTGGCGAACGCCACCGCGCCCTGGCCCAGCTTCCGGGCGCGCGCCGGCAGCGGCGCCCAGACGAACATCGAGGCGGTCGGGCGCGGCACCGGCCAGCCGGCCTCCGCGAGCCCGTCGCAGAGCAGCGCCGTGCGGTGCTTGTAGAGCGCGCGGTTGTTCGCCACGTCGGGGTCGCAGACGGGCGAGAGCGCCGTGGCCGCCGCCAGCTGCGTCGGGCCGAACATCCCGTAGTCGAGGTAGCCCTTGATCGTCCCCAGCGCGCCGACCAGCGTCCTGTTGCCGACGCAGAACCCGACCCGCCACCCGGGCATCGAGTAGCTCTTCGACACGGTGAAGAACTCGACCGCCAGCTCGCGTGCCCCGGGCACCGCGAAGATGCTGGGCGCCGGGCGTCCGTCGTGGACCAGATCGGCGTAGGCGAGATCGGAGATCACCCAGAGCGACTCCCGCTTGGCCAGCGCCACCACCTTCTCGAAGAACTCCGGCTCGACCACCGCGCTGGTCGGGTTGTGCGGGAAGTTGATGATCAGGCCCTTCGGCTTGCGCGGCGACCGCCCGAGCGCCGCTTCGATCTCCTGGAACGGATCGAGGCCGGGGCGCGTGGCGACCGGGACCGGTTCGCCGCCGGCGATGATCACGCCGTAGCGGTGAATCGGGTAGCAGGGGTCGGGCGACAGAACGCAGTCGCCAGGGCCGACGATCGCCAGCAAGAGGTGCGCGAGCCCCTCCTTGGCGCCGAGCGTGACGACCGCTTCCGTCTCCGGATCGAACGACTGCCCATAGCGGCGCTGGTACCAGTCGCAGATCGCCTTCCTGACCTCGGGCATCCCGCGCGACGGCATGTAGCGCTGGTTGCCGGGGCGCTGCGCCTCAGCAATGAGCCGCTCGATGGCCGGCTTGGGGCTCGGACCATCGGGGTTGCCGAGGCCGAAGTCGAAGACGTCATGCCCTTCGGCGCGCAGGCGCGACTTCAGGTCGTCGACCGCCGCCAGAATGTAGGGGGGGAGCGCGGCCAAGCGCGCGAACTGGTTCGCAGACTTATCGGGGGGGCCAGCCATGACAAAAGTCGCGAGACACTACTTGATCGACGGCGCGACGGCTAGGCGCGATCTGCGGCCGGCGGGCCCACCTTGACTGAACCGACGTTCAGGCCTAAGAGATCGAGGTGCGCCCGGTGCCGATCTCCAATCCGCCGAACCCCTGGGCGACCACGGAGGTGGAGTATCTCGAAGGGACGCCCGAGATGCGGCTGGAGGTCTACGTCGACGGCACGCGCAACATCCTGTCGAAGAACGACAGCCCCGACGTCGGCTTCACCTGGAGCGTGAACCCCTACCGCGGCTGCTTCCACGCCTGCGCCTACTGCTACGCGCGCCCGACCCACGAATACCTGAGCTTCGGCGCCGGGACCGACTTCGACCGCAAGATCGTCATCAAGCCGAACGCGCCGGCGCTGCTGCGCGCGGCGTTCGCCAAGAAGAGCTGGCGGCGCGAGACCGTCGTCTTCAGCGGCGTCACCGACTGTTATCAGCCGTTGGAGGCCTCGTACCGGCTGACGCGCGGCTGCCTGGAGGTCTGCGTCGAGCGGCAGAATCCGGCGGCCATCATCACCAAGTCGGCGCTGGTCGAGCGCGACGTCGATCTGCTCGCCGAGCTCGGTCGCGTCGCCGCGTCGCACGTGACGGTGAGCATTCCGTTCTGGGAGGCCGACAAGGCGCGCGCGATCGAGCCGTACGTCCCGACGCCGGCCCGACGGCTGCGCGTCATCGAGACGCTGGCGCGCGCCGGGATCTCGGTCGGCGTCAACGTCGCGCCGATCATCCCGGGGCTGAACGACCAGGACATCCCGAAGATCCTGGCCGCCGCGCGCGACGCCGGCGCGCGTTCGGCGGGGCACGTGCTGCTGCGGCTGCCGGGCCCGGTGAAGGCGGTGTTCGAAGAACGGCTGCGCGCGGCGCTGCCGCTGACGGCCGATCGGGTCCTCCATCGCGTGCGCGAGACACGTGGCGGTCAGCTCTACGATTCGCGGTTCGGTGTGCGCGGGCGCGGCGAGGGAAATTACGCCGACGCCATTCACGCGCTGTTCGAGGCGGCCGCGACCCGCCATGGATTCCGGCGCGGCGCGATCCCCAGCGACGTTCAGGTCGACGCGCAGGACGCGCGGAAGACCTGCATGTCGATCGCGATGCCGGCGGCGATGACGTCCGTCGAGCGGACGGTCACGGAAAACCCGAGCGTCACGGAGGCTGCGGCCGCCGCGCAGAAGCCGCCCGTCGCGCGCACGGGGCAGCTGGATCTGCGCTTTACCTGATCGGCCCGACGGCCAGCACGATCGGCAGGCCGCCGTTGCGCAGGCGGTGCTGCTCTGGGAGATCGAGCTTGAGCGCGCCTGCGGCGTCTCGCAGCTGTTGCGGGATGACGATCGCCGCGCGCCAACCCCGGAAGTGCGCGCGCAGCACGCGGCCGAGCTCGCGGTAGGTGCGCACCGCCGATCGCGGATCCGACAGCCGGCGGCCGTAGGGGGGATTGGCGATCACCAACCCGGGGCTGGCGCCGGGAGGTCGCGCGTCGGTGATGTCGCGGCTCGCCAGCGTCAGCGCCGCGCCAACCTCGGCCCGATCGGCGTTGCGCTGCGCGCTCTCG
Organism: uncultured Pseudomonadota bacterium; assembly: GCA_963819375.1. Classification (GTDB taxonomy): domain Bacteria; phylum Myxococcota_A; class Polyangia; order Fen-1088; family Fen-1088; genus JADGRB01. The sequence continues at coordinate 126,248 of CAWFVU010000010.1, forward strand.
ATGGCGCGCGCGTCGTGATCCGAGCCCAGGATTGGCGCCGGGAGCGCGGCCCGGATGCGCCCGCGCGCCTCATCGCGCAAGGCCGCCGCCTCGCTCGAGGGCGATCCGGCCGAGAAGAGCGGCCAGCCGTCAATCGCGAACCCCGCTCCGAAGGCCCGGTCGATCCCGGGCGCCCGGTCGAGCGCCTGCAGCGCCGCCTCGATGACGATTGTGCCGGCGCCGCACATCGGATCGACGAGTGGGACGCTCGGGTCCCACCCGGCCAGCGCCAGGAGGCCCGCGGCCAGCGTCTCGCGCAGGGGGGCGGCGCCGATCTCGACGCGCGCGCCGCGACGATGGAGCCGCTCCCCGGAGGCGTCGACGCTGAAGGTGAAGTGATCCTCGTGGCCGCGCACCAGGATCGACACGTCGGCGGCCTCGCCGTCCTTCGCCACCTGCACCCCCTTCACCGCGTCGCCGATCGCCAGCGCCGCCGTCTCGACGAGCGCGCCCGTGTGGTAGAGCCGGCTGCGGCTGGCGCTCGCCCGCAAGGAGAGCGATGCCCCCGGCGCGACGAAGGCGCCCCAGTCGAGACCGGCGGCGCGGCGTCGAAGCTTGCCGAACTCGCGTGCCTCCACGGTTCCGACCCGCCCCAGCACGCGGGTGGGAAGGCGCAACCAGAGGTTCGCGCGGTAACCACCGATGGCCGGCGCGCTCCACTCGACGCCGCCAACCTCCGGGCGCAGCTCGGCGGCGTCGGGCAGCGCCGCAATCTCTCGCGCGGCGGCCTCTTCCAGTCCAGGGGCGACCACCGCGAACCAACGCAACGACGCGGAGGTGCGGGCGCGCGGCTTGCGCTTCGGGTGCCGCTCGTCGCCGCGGCTCTCCCCGAGCGCGGGGAGGCTCGCCGGCCGTCCCGAGAAGACGAGATGCGCAAGGATCTCAATCGACCCCTCGCCGCCGGCCACGGGCGAGTCAATCTCCGCCGCCAGCTCGAAGCCGAGTGCTTCGGCGCGGCCCCGGACCTTCTCCAGCGCCGCGCGGCGCAGATTCGGATCATCGACGCGGCCCCCTTTGACCTGACGGTCCGGGAGCTCGAACTGGGGCTTGACCAGCACCACGCCTTGCGCGCCCGGGCGCAGGCGGAACGCCAGGCCGCGCAGCATGTTGCGCGCGGAGACGAAGCTGACGTCGACGGTGAAGAAGTCGAACGGACCCTCGGCCTCGTTGAGCGAGAGCTTGCGCCAGTCGACCCCCTCGAGAGACGTCACGCGGGCGTCAGCGCCGAGCGTGGCGTGCAGCTGACCGTGCCCGACGTCGACCGCCAGGACGCTCGCTGCGCCGTGGGCGAGCAGCGCCTCGGTAAACCCACCGGTCGACGCGCCGACGTCGACCGCGCGCGCGCCGCGCACAGCTCCCGCCAGCCCGAAACGCGCGAGCGCTGCCTCCAGTTTTCCGCCCGCGCGGCTGACCGCCATGCGCGCGACTTATACATCGGGACCCTCAAAGGGTCCCGACCCCCCGCGATGGGCTCGCGCGAGCAAAGCTCGCGCTCTCCCGACGCGATCACCTATCGCGTTCGTGTTCGCGACAATTGGTCGGCACGCTCAGTCGGCCATGCGGCGGAGGACGTTCGGCGAGGTTCGGCCGAAGCAGTCTGCGCAGAGCGGGATCCCGCCCGAGCGCGGGTCGCGCCGGACCTTGTCGCGCGGGTCTTCGGCGCCGCACGCGCCGCAGGTGAGCCGAGGCGTCAGGTCCGTATCAGATGACGCGAGGCCAACCGTGGCGAGCGCCGCCCGCGTGATGATCCCCACCAGAAAAGCGCCGGTGACCACGGGCAAGCAGGAGACCCCCTGCTCGCACATGATCTGCGCCGCTTCTTCCAGCGTGGTGTCGGGTCCAATGCAGAGCACCGGTGAGCTCATGCACTCGCCCACGAACGCGTGCCGCTGCGCCGTCCGCAGGTCCTCCCGGCAGACGATGCCGGTGAGGGTCCCATTGTCGAGCACCAGGAGGTGATCGATTCCGTTGTCGAAGGCGAGCCGTCGCGCCGAGGCCACGACGGTGTCCGGCGTCAACGTATAGAGCTCAGTCCCCATTACCTCAGCCACGCAACAGGCACCGACTTCAGCCATGACATCCATGACGTGCCCTCCCAGGAGAAAGTCTAGCGGGCGTGCGCCCGCGGGCTACTTGCTGCAGGAGTTAAACAAACGTCGTGCCAAGTCGATCGGCCGCGCTGGGCTTGAATTTCCGCGACCTCGAGCGTGCGTCGCGTCACCGGGGCCGTGCGGGTGTTACCAACCGGGTCTGAGCGGTCACATTGGCCCACACTCCGAGTTGCGGGATCTCGGTTCGGAGTTTGCAATAAGGCGATGCATGGATTCGACGCGAATTCTGCTGGTGGACGACGACGATGAGACGAGGGAGCTCCTCCGTGACTTCTTCGGGGATCGCGGCTACGCGGTCGAGACCGCGGGCGATGGCGTCAAGGCGCTGATGCGCTTGGCCACGTTCGCAGCCGACCTGGTGATCACCGATCTGGAGATGCCCGGGATGAGCGGCCTCGAGCTGATCCGATCCTTGCATGCGACGAAGCAGCAAACACCGGTCTTGCTCGTGACGGCGCGCGCGGAGCGTGAGCTTCCGCTCCGCCGGCTCGGTCGGCGGGCCGGGTTCGAGTGTTTGCGCAAGCCATTGGATCTGGACGCGCTCGGAAAGATTGTCGAACGCATGACGGCGTCGCACGCGCTTGCCGAGTCACACGCGGTTCATCACAATGTCTGACGACGGTCATTCCACCGAGCGCGACCTTAGTTAGATTGGGATCATGAACAAGCAACGGACCGGCGGGGAGTCGCGCACGGACCATCGGTCCGGCGCGCAGGGGCGATCGGAGCGCGACGCCGCGCGAGGCGCGGTTCACAGCTTCGTGGAGGTGGCGGAGCTGCGGCAGATCATGGGCCGCCTGACCGCGATCGAGATGCTGCGCCTGCTGCTCGGCGCGGACGCGCCACCTTCCGGCGCCTAGCAGCCGCCCGCGCGGGTCCCCAAGCGCCCTTCGAGTGCCTTGCTTGGCGGACGCCCGGCGGCTCAGCGCGAGAAGAACTTCTTCGGCGGTGGCGGCGCCGGCTTCGGCGCGACGACCGCGGGCGCCGGGACCTTCTTCGATTCGGGGATCTTCTTGAGGCTCACGCGCAACGTCTGCGGCCCGTGACCCTCGGGTTTGTAGTGACGCGTGACCGGCGCGTATCCCGCGCGGCTGAAGGTCAGGTCGTAGGAATTTCCTGGCCGCAACTTGAGCGTCAGCGGCGTGGTGCCGAACTGGTGGCGACCCGTGGCGACGTGCGAACCCTCGGGTTCGCTCTTGATCACCACCGGAACTTGCGGCGACTTTTCTTTCGACGCGGGGGGCGAGCCGTTTTCTGGCGCGGGAGCGCCCGGTTGTTCGTCTTCCGTCGAGGGGGGGGCCTTTTCGTCCTCGACGGTCGCCCCTTTGATTGCGGCGGCGCCTTCGGCGGCGGCCCTGGCGGATCCCGCGGCGCCCCCCGGCCCGGGCTTGGCCGCGACCTCCGACGGTGGAGGCGCCGGCGCGGCCTGCGCGTCGGCCGCAGCGACGGTCGGAGTCGGAGGCGTCGCGGCCGGGGGCGCCGGAGCAGCGACGGTCGGAGTCGGACCGGGAGTCGATGGTGTCGAGCCGCTCGGCTTGGTCTCGGCCGCCACGACCGGCGCCGGGGGCGTCGCGTCTGGCCGGTGGGCGTTCAGAACACGCGCCCAGACCACCGCTCCCAGCAGCAACACGGCGCCGGCGCCCACGATCCGCACGGCCGGCTTCCGGTGCCAGACGCGATCCGGGATGGCGAACTGCGGTGGATGCGTCATCACCTCCGTAGCGCCCGCGGGCGGGGGTGGCGGTGGTCGATCGGACGCGCGCACCTCTTCGGCGTCGTCGAGCGTCAGCACCAGCCCCGACTCCTGTCCCGACCCGGCACGCAGCGGGCCGACGGTCGAGCGCGACGCCGGCGGCTCGGGCGGCGCCTCGCGCGTCAGCGTCGGCACGCCGTCCTTGTTGCTCAGATCCGCCAGCCAGCGCTGCAGCTCCGTCTGTCCGACGGGGCGAAACGCCACGCGCATGACCTGCTCGACGTCGACCAGCATCTCTTCCGCTTTCTGGTAGCGGGCGTCGGCCGTCTTCCCCATCGCCTTGCGAATGACCCGATAGAGCTCGGGATTGAGGCCGGGGCGCGCCGTCTCGGGCGGCAGGAAGTCGCCGTTCTTGACCAGCATCAAGGTCTCGTAGTCGGTCGGCGCATCGAAGGGATGGCGCCGGGTGATCATCGTGTAGAGCATCGTTCCGACGGAGAAGAGGTCCGAGCGCCCGTCGAGCTCGCCGCCGGCCGCCTGCTCCGGCGACATGAAGGCGACCTTCCCCTTGATGAGGTTGCCGAGGCTCTTTTCCGTCTTGTTTTGGGCCTTGGCGATCCCGAAGTCGGTCAGCTTGACCTCCCCCTCGGCGCTCATCATCACGTTGTGCGGGCTGACGTCGCGGTGGACGATGCCGAGCGGCTTGCCGTCGCCGCGCTTCTTCGCGTGCGCGTAGCCGAGCGCGCGGCAGATCTCGGCGGTGACGTAGAGCGCGAGCGCCGGCGGGATCGGAACGCCGGCCGCCTTCGACCGCTTGAGGATCCGGTCGAGCGTCCAGCCGTCGACCAGCTCGAGCGCCAGGAAATAGCGCCCTTCGGATTCGCCGAGGTCGAGCACCTGCACGATGTTGCTGTGGTTGAGCGACATCGCGACGTGCGCCTCATCCACCAGCATGTGGCGAAACTGCGGGTCGGCGTAGAACGTGGTGAAGATCCGCTTCAGCACCACGGTCTTTTCGAACCCCTGCGCGCCGTGCTGCTTGGCCAGAAAGATCTCGGCTGTGCCGCCGTCGGTGATCTTACGCAGGATGGTGTAGCGGGACTGGAGGCTCATCAGGGGCGGTCCGGGCCGCTCAAATTACCACGCCGGCCCCTCTTGATGCCGGAGATCCACTCGCCACACTTTCAAGATGGTGGGTGGGATCATGAAAGATGCGGCGACGAGAACCGTGCTGCTGGTCGAGGACGACGCTGACATTCGGGATTCCCTGCAGGACATTCTGGAAGACGAGGGGTTCGACGTGATTCCGGCGGCGAACGGCAAGCAGGCGATCGACTTCCTGACGCTCAATGACCCGATCGGCGCCGATCTGGTGATTTTGGACCTGCTGATGCCGATGGTCTCGGGGTGGGAGGTCCTCGAGCGGATGACCGCGGACGAGCGCTTGAGCGAGATCCCGGTCCTGGTGCTGAGCGCCGCCGCCGCGCCCAAGCCGGCGCGTGCGCAGGGGTTCGTGCGCAAGCCGTTCTCGCTCGAGGCGTTCGTCTCCAAGGTGCACGGCGTCGTGGATCGGCCAAGCCACGCTGCGGACGAGCTGATCTAGCCGAGCTGACGTCGGACGCCGACGGCGCCGAGGGCCGGCCGCGGCCGTCCGCGCTCGCGCCCGCAGGTGTTATGGTTCGGATCCGCATGGACCCCCAACGTCTGCGCGCGTTGATCGAGGCCGCCGTCGCGGGGCACGCCACCGTCGAGGAGACGACGCGCGCGCTCAGTGAGCTGCCCTTCCGCGAGCTCGAGTTCGCGCACGTCGACACCCACCGACACCTGCGGACGGGCTTCCCGGAGGTCGTGCTTGGCGAGGGGAAGACGCCCGCGCAGATCGCGGCGATCCTCAACGTGCTCCGGGCCGGCCAGGAGGCGGGGGGGCAAGGCGTTCACGTCCCCGTCTTCGCCACCAGGGTCTCTGCAGAGGCGGCACCGGACATCATCGCGGCCGTACCGGGCGCACGCTACCTGGCGATCCCACGCACGGTCGTGCTGGGCGACACGCCCGCGCCCGATCTCGGCCGCGGCGTCATTGCCGTGGTGAGCGCGGGGACCTCCGACGTTCCGGTGGCCGAGGAGGCCGCGCTGACGGCCGAGCTGGCCGGCAATCGCGTCGCGCGCATCTACGACGTCGGCGTGGCGGGTCTCCACCGGCTGGTCGCGCACCGCGAGACGATCGCTGCCGCGGAGATCGTCATCGTCGTGGCCGGCATGGAAGGGGCGCTCCCGAGCGTCGTCGCCGGCCTCTACGCGCGCCCTGTCATCGCGGTGCCGACCAGCGTCGGCTACGGTGCCAGCTTCGGCGGCGTGGCCGCGCTGCTGGGGATGCTGAACTCGTGCGCGGCGGGCGTCGTCGTGGTGAACATCGACAACGGATTTGGTGCCGGGCGAATGGCGTCGATGCTCAACCGGAATCGGACGCCGGCGACGTGAGCGCCCGCGGCCTGCACCTTCACTTCGAGCCGACCTCGGGGATCGCAGGGGACATGGCGGTGGCGGCGCTGGTCGACGTCGGCGTTCCGGCCGCGGTCGTCAAGGCCGCGATCGAGGCGATGGGCGTGCGCGGGCTGCGCGTGGCCTTTGGACGTCGCAAGCGCGGCGCCTTCGTCGGACGCAGCTTCGACGTCACCTGGCCCGGCCAGCCACGTGCCGCGCATCAAGGCGATCACGAGCATGCGCACGACCACGCCGAGCATGCCGACGGCCACAACCACGCCGGCCACGCGCCTGCCCAGGCCCACCGTCATCCAGCCAAGGCAAAGGCCCACGACCACCGTGACTATGCCGAGGTGAAGCGGCTGCTCAAACGCGCGCGGCTCGACGTCGACGCGCGCGCGCTGGCGGCCGACATCTTCGCGCGCATCGCGGAGGTCGAGGGCGAGCTGCACGGCACCCGCGTCGATCGCGTGACGTTCCATGAGGTCGGCGCCTACGACTCGATCGCGGACGTCGTCGGCGTCGCGGCGGCGATCGTCCACCTGGCGCCGGTTTCGATCGGCTCGTTGCCGCCGGTGGTTGGGACGGGCGTCGTCCGCACGGCGCACGGCCCGGTGCCGGTGCCGGCGCCAGCGACCGCGGCGCTCCTCGCGGGGGGCGACATCCCGATGGTGTCCGAGGGGGTGGGGGAGCTGACCACGCCGACGGGCGCGGCGATCCTGGCGGCCGTTGTAGACCGGTTCGGGCCGCTCCCGCCGATGGTGCCGCGCGCGATCGGGTACGGCGCGGGGACGCGCGAGCTCAGCGATCGACCGAACGTGCTGCGGGTGACGCTCGGTGAGCCCGTCGGTGCGCAGGACGCGCCAGCCGCGCCCGAGGTGGTGCTGGTCGAGGCGAACGTCGACGACATGAGCCCGCAGCTGGTCGGGCCGCTCTACGACGCGCTCTTCGGGGCGGGCGCGGTCGACGTCTGGTCGGCGCCGATCCTGATGAAGAAGGGACGTCCGGCGATTCAGCTCTCGGCGCTGGCGCCGCCGGCGTCGCTGGCCGCCGTGGAGCGTGCCTTCTTCTCTCACTCGACGACGCTGGGGCTGCGGCGCCGCGCGCTCGAGCGCGTGGTGCTGGCCCGCTCGTTCGCGACCGTCGCCACCCCTTACGGGAAGGTGCGGGTGAAGCTGGGGGCGCTCGACGGAGAGATCCTGGGCGCGCAGCCAGAGTTCGACGACTGCCGCCGGCTGGCGACACGGGCCCAGGTCCCCGCGCGGGAGGTGCTGGCCGCGGCCGCCGCCGCGGCCCGGGCGCTGCTCCCCCGACGGACACGGAGACCGCGCGCGTGAGCGGCGACTCGGGGCGGCCCGCTCTCGACGGACTGGCCCAGGCGGCGCAGGTGCTGGCCGTCGGCACCGGCGAGAGTCAGCTGCACGCGGCCACCGAGCACATCGCGCGCGTTCTCGGCGCGACGTCGGTCAGCCTGCTCGCCGTGCTGGCCGATCCCGAGGCCGCCTACCTGGTCGCCGACAGCGGCGAGGTCGAGATCGGCCGGGTCCGGCTGCCGCTCGAGCAGCATCCCTATCTCCGCCGGGCGCTCGAGGTGGGCGAGGTGACGATCGTCGGCGGCGGCGAAGCGGCGTCCGCCGTCGGCGTGGCCGGCGCGGCCGACGCCAGCGCCGTCTTCCCCGTCCTCATCGGCCGCAAGCCGGCCGGCGCGCTGGTTGCGCGCTTCGACGGCGCCGAGGCGGCGCGGCTGGCGGAAACCTCGGTCGGAGTCGGGCGCGTCGCCGCGTCGCTGTTCGGCATGGTCCTGCGTGGCGCGAAGGCGCTCGAACCGCTGCGCGAGCGCACCCGGCGCGTCACGCTTCCCGATGTCAGGGAGGAGCGACGGGTGCGCGCCATCGAGCGGTACCGCGCCTTCATCGACAGCGCCTCCGACGGGATCATCGTCGTCGACGGCGCCGGCGTGGTCCTCTACATGAACCGCGCCGCCGAGGAGGTGACCGGCTACGCGCGCGACGGCCTGGCGGGCAAGCCGATCGCGCAGCTGGTCCCCGAACCGTTTCGCGCCGGGCTCGAGCACCGGATCGCGCGGGCGATCGCCGCAGAGCCGGTCGACAACTTCGATCTCGATCTGGTGACCACCTCGGGCGATCGCATCACCGTGTCGGTGGCGTCGATCGCCATCCTCTCCGAGCACGAGGCCGCCATCTTCTCGTTCCGTGACGTGACGCTGGCCCGCGAGCTCGAGCGCGAGCTGCGCCGGACCAGCGAGTTCCTGAAGCGCATCTTGAACTCGGTCGTCGACGGCGTGATCGCCGCGAACATGCGCGGGACCATCGTCCTTTTCAATCAGGGGGCCGAGCGGATCTGCGGTTACAAGGCGAGCGAGGTCATCGGAAAGGTGTCGGTCCGTCGGCTCTATCCGGAAGGGGTGGCTGACGAGGTAATGCGCCTCATTCGCTCCGCCGAGCACGGCGGCGGCGGACGGCTCGAACCGGTCCGCCGCGATCTCCTCACCGCCTCGGGCGAGCGCGTCCCGGTCTCCATCTCGGCCGCGCTCGTGCTCGACGACGAGGGGCGCGAGATCGCCACCGTGGGAATCTTCTCGGATCAGCGCGAGCGGCTGCGCATGGAAGAGCGGCTGGCCTCCGCCCAGGAGAAGCTGGCCGTGTCGGAGAAGCAGGCCGTGGCGGTCGAGCTGGCGGGCGCGGCCGCGCACGAGCTGAACCAACCGCTCACCTCGGTCATGGGCTACGCCCAGGTGCTGATGCGCAAGCTCGGGGCTGGCGACCCGCACCTGCCGATCGTCCGCACCATCCTCGAGGAGGCCGACCGGATGGCCGAGATCGTGCGCAAGCTCGGCAGCCTCGCCCGCTACGAGACCAAGAGCTACGTCGGGGGGGCCCAGATCATCGACCTCGACCGGTCGGCGCAGGAAAGCTTCCCCGCCACCGGCGAAACCGGTAAGAAAGAAGGGACATGAAGCCTGAGCAGATCACCGAGACGCTCGAACAGGCCGCCAAGCAGATTGGCGTCCAGGTCCGCTACGAGACCATGACCGGCGAGGTCTCGGGTGGCGGAGGCCTCTGCAAGGTCAAGGGGCAGTGGTGCGTCATCATCGACCGCAAGGTGGCACCCGCCGAGCGCGCCGCGACGCTGACCGAGGCGCTTGCCCAGCTCGACACCGATGGCGTCTTCCTTCCGCCCGAAGTGCGCGACGCCCTGACCGCCGCGCGCGCCGCCCGGCCCGCGCCCCCGCCTGCCGGATAGATTCTTCGCTGCGCTCGGTTCCAGCGGAGGCGGGCGGGGCCGGGGAGCTCCTCGGCCTACGCACCCGAGGGGTTGGAATCGTCGGGCGGAGCGCTGCTCTTCGACGAGCGAGGGGGACGGGTGTTCGGTCGGCCGGAGCTGAGGCAGGCGGCTCTGTTGTTCCGCCTGCCGATTCCAACCCCTCGGGTGCGCAGGACGACCGAACACCCGTCCCCCTCGCCCCCGCCGAAGAGTCGAGCGGAGCGAGCGTCTGGGACGGGCTAAGGGTGGGTTACGGCAGGAACTTGATGTTGGTGATCGTTGCGTCGATCGGGCAGGCTGCGGCGGCGGCGTCCCCGCCGTCGGCCGGGGTGCTCGATCCGCTATAGGTCCACTGCCACTGGAGCCCGACCACCTCGGCCGCGCTCACCGAGGTCCAGTTGCTGAAGCTGCTCAGCGGGATCGTGACCGTCATCGGCGTGGACGAGGCCGCCACCTGCAAGGCGGCGGGGTAGTTGTAGCAGCTGCTCGCGTCGCAGCCACCCATGGGATTCTGGCTGGTGGGCGTCTGATCGAACGTCTTGATCTGCATCTGCAGATCGCAGCCGGGCCACGAGCCCGACACGGCGAACTGCACCTGGGTGAAGGACGCGACGGTGGAGCAGGCGCAGTAGCTGAGCCCGATCCCGCCGTAACCGCCCGACGCGACCGAGCCGACCCCGTGCAGGTCTTTGTTGGTCGCGTCCACGCTGGCGCTCATCGTGGAGGCGTTGCCGCTGGGCCCGGCGTAACCGTAGATCGCGCCGTAGAGCCCCTGAGTGCTTCCCCACTTGCCCGTCGAGTTGCTCCAGTCCGAGAAGTCCGTCACGCCGCCGCTGGAGACGTTGCTGGGGACCACCGCCGCCGAGCAGTCCAGCTCGCAGGTGGCGATCTTGGGCGCGTCGATCCCGGCGTCACTCCCCGGGCTGGTGGTCAATCCGGGCGTCTCGGCGTTGGCGTCCCAGTTCACGAACGTGACGACGCTCTGGGCCGGCAGCTCGAACGTGAAGGCGCCGCCCGTCAGGGTGACCGGGGTCTTGGCGACCAGGTTGTCGTTGGGGTCGGGCGAGGTGACCCACGGCGTGAGCGTGTCGATGGTGTTGCCGTTGACGATGAACTTCTGGTTGACGGTGTTGCTGTTGGTGTTGATGGCGATGATCGCCAGGTGGGTCGCGTCGCGGTACGCCTCCGTGTAGACGCCGTTGTTGGGGTTGTCAGAAGCGTTGAGCCGCTGGAAGCCGGGGCGCACGAACTTGGACCAGTTCCCGAACGCATACCCGCGCTTGAACATGTACGGGGCGCCCTTGGTCGCGTCGGGCTGGATGAAGGCGGGGTTCAGACGGGTGTTGTCGTTGAGGCCGTCCTCGGTGATGTAGATGGCCCACCAGCTCCAGGCGTTCAGCCCCGACGTCACCAGATCGGCGTGCATCTGCTTCGCCATGACGAGCGCGCTCGTCATGCTCGGATCGGGCGTATCGCCCTTCGAGTTTTCCTGAGACCACTCGGTCTCCCAGAACGATTTTTGGGCCTTCTGTGGCTTGTTGTAGGTCCCGATGTCCTGACCGTAGTCGTGGGTCGCAATGATGGACACGGCGGCCGCGGCGGCCGAGTCGGCCAGCAGCGGCGTGATGTACTTGTCGCAGTCCGGACAGTTGGCGGTCTCGGGCGCGATGATCTTCACCGTCGGGTAGTGCTGGGAGAACGTAGGGCCCATGTACTGGCCGATGAAGGTGGTCAGCTCGTCCCCGGTCCACTGGGCGTTGTCCCAGGTGGCGACGTAGTCGGGCTCGTTTGCAGGCGAGACGCCGAGGAGATGAACAGGCGGGTTGGCCGCCGCCAGCACGTCGACGTACTGCCCCAGGTAGTTTGCGAAGTCCTGGTAGTGAGTCGGATCCAGCTTGTTGGTGGCGAAGTTGGGTCCCCCATCCTTCACCTCGGAGCCGTTCTTGCTGTTGGTCGTCTTCCAGATGGGGGGGGCGTCCAGGCCGCGGCCCAGACCTGGCAGCCGCGCACCGCGGCCTGCTGGGCGGTGGTGAGCTCTGGCGCGGTCGGAGTCGGGACGGCGCCGGTGATCGGCTCGGTTCCGTCACTCGTCGTGTCGGCCGGCACGCCAATCATTGTGCGCAGCAGGGTGAGACCGATCCCCTTCTTGGGGTCGAAGAGCTGGTCAGCCTGGTCGTTGGTGAGGCTCTGCCCGAAGAACGCCGAGGAGGCACCGAACCCATCCATGGTCTGCTTGGTGTCGGACCAGTTCACGGTCACGTCGTGCGACTTCGATGATGAGCAAGCGACGAGGCTCGCGGGAATGGTGAGTGCGAGCGCCAGGGGCCAAAGCGTCCTCATGATCAGGTCCTCCAGGATCGGTCAGGATCGGTCCGTTAAGCCTCAAACCTACCATTCGTTCGATCCTCGGTGGCGCGAGAACTGCGATCCGGGCGCGACAAATCGGTTCTTTAGCGGGCTGAACTTCGCATTTTTGCGCAGGCGGTTATCAAATCTGCAATGTCCGACCATCGCGTTGCGGGCGGGACAATGAATCGTCCACGACCGTCCCGGAAGAGTCGGCGTGCGCCCGCGACCGCGCGCACCAGCGGGGCTCACTTTGCGATCACCCGTCAGCCCCGCGGGGCCCTTGCGCTTCAGCTCAGGCCGCGGATCTTGTCGGCGAGCAGCGGGTCGTCGGCGACGGCGTTTTCCAGCGCCGTGCGCAGCTTCTCGCGAACCGCCGCCGGCGCGTTGGTGCCGAGCTGCTTGTCGACCACCCGATCAATCACTCGGTCGACGGCGGCTTGCGGGCTGATCTTGCCGGCCTTCAGCTCGGCGGCGAGATCGGCCGTGGCGCTCCCCATCGCGGTGGGGGCTTCCTTGCCCGTCGTGCTCGCCGCACCGGTGGGCGCGCCGGCAGACTTCAGCTTGTCGGAGAAGGGCGGACGGCTCTCGGCGACCGGGCGACTTTCGTCGTTCCCGGCGATCTTCTTGCCTCCGGGCTGGGCGCCTTCGGGCGGGGCTCCACCGGGGGGACCGCCGCCCGGTCCTGTGATCTTACCTGCCACGCGCGCGCGACCTTAGCACGTCAAGCGCGGATGTTGGAAACAGCGGCCTTGGCGGTGTCGTACTTGGCGCGCATGACGTTGGAGACCGTCGTGAAGCGCTGGCTCTCGTCCTGAATCTGCTGCTGCAGGGCCAGCATCTGCATGTTCGACGACTGTCCGTCCTGCATCAACGACTGCACGCTCGTCGGCGTTCCAGAGGCGCCCGCTCCCACACCCGCGGGCGGCAGGCCTGCGACGCCGCTCCCGGCCGCCTCGAAAGCGGTCCCGACGCCGGGCGTGCCGAAGCTCCCGGGCGAGCCGGAGATCGCGCCCACCGCGCCGATGCGCGCGTCATGCACGGCCGCTGCCATCACCGGACCGGCGACGACGTGCGTGGCGACCTCGGCGCCGCTCATGAGGAGCGACACGCCGCCTGCGAGCACATCGCGGAACGGCGCCGGCGGTCTTTCCGTCTGACGGGCCCGGGTGGCGGCGATCTCGAGGCGTGAATCGGTCGAGCTGGCGGTGGCAGCGCCGCTCGGGCGCTCGGAAAGAGGGGCGATGGTCGGCATGGGGATCCTCCTGCCGTGGGTATCGGGCGGAAGATCCCAAAGTTTCGCGCAAAGTTTCGTGTCGGCCGCCGTCCCATTCGCGCGCCGGGGTGTACACTCCCCGCCGTGGGTTTGGTCCGCGGATTCCTGGCCCCGTTTCGGGGGGGCGCCCTCATCGCGCGCCATCGGCTCTGGCACTTTCTCGTGCTGCCCATCCTGTTGAATGTTGCGCTCGGGATCGCGGCGCTGTTTCTGGCCGGGCGTTACTGGCACGACGAGGCGTTCATCGGTGAGCAGCTCATCAAGGCCCCGGCGGTCGGCTGGCTGATTCTGGTCGTGCTGACCATCGTCAGCGGGGTGGTGCTTTTCCTGGTGGCGCAGCCGATCCTCTCGGCGGTCTTCTCCGATCGGCTCTCCGAGCGGGTCGAGCGCGAGCTGCGCGGGACCGCTCCGACGGCGCCGTTCCTCGCCTCGACCGGGCGGGCGCTGGCGCACGGCCTGCTGAAGCTGGTCCTTTATGCGCTGGCCATGTTGATGGCGTTCGTGCTCAGCCTCTGGACGGCGGGGATTGGCGCCATCGCCGGCGTGGCCCTGGCGGGCCTCTTCATCGCTTACGACGGCTTCGACTATCCGCTCTCCCGTCGAGGGGCGAGCTTCGGAAGGAAGTGGGCCTACCTCGCGACGCACCCCGCGCAGACCATCGGCTTCGGTATGGGCGCGACGCTGCTCTACCTCGTTCCGTTCGCCCTTTTCGTCGCGCCGTCGTTCGTGGCGGCCGGCGCCACCGCCGTGTTCGTGGAAGGGAGTCCGGGCGAGAAGGACGGGCAGAGGGACCCGAAGTCCGAGAAAAAAGACGAGAAGATCGAGGGCACCGAGACGGCCAAAAAACCGGCCGAAATGTAGCTGCAGATACCTGAAATCCCCCGTAGTATGAGCACCTTGAAGAAGCCCGTCCCCTTCGGGAAGTACTACCTCCTCGAGCGGATCAACGTGGGAGGTATGGCCGAGGTATTCAAAGCCAAGACCTTCGGCGTCGAGGGCTTCGAACGTCTGCTGGCGGTCAAGCGAATCCTGCCGAACATCGCGGAGGACGAAGAGTTCATCACGATGTTCATCGACGAGGCGAAGATCGCCGTGCAGCTGCAGCACGCGAACATCGCCCAGATCTTCGACCTCGGGAAGGTCGACGACAGCTACTTCATCGCGCTCGAGTACGTGAACGGGCGCGACCTCCGCTCCATCTTCGACCGGATGCGCAGCCGGGGGGAGGCGCTGCCGATCGCGCTGGCCTGTCACGTCATGATGCAGGTCTGCGAAGGCCTCGACTACGCGCACAACAAGCGCGACGGCCAGGGGCGGGAGCTGCACCTCATCCACCGCGACATCTCGCCGCAGAACGTGCTCATCGGGTACGACGGCGAGGTCAAGCTGATCGACTTCGGCATCGCCAAGGCAGCGGGCAAGGCCTCGACGACCCAGGCCGGAATCCTGAAGGGGAAGTTCGGCTACATGTCGCCCGAGCAGGTCCGGGGCCTGCCCATCGACAAGCGGAGCGACATCTTCGCGGTCGGCATCGTGCTCTACGAGCTCCTGACAGGGGAGCGCCTGTTCGTCGGGGAGACCGATTTTTCCACCCTGGAAAAAGTCCGCAACGTCGAGATCGTGCCCCCCTCCTCCTACAACAAGAAGATCCCGCAGGAGCTGGAGCGCCTCATGATGAAGGCGCTGGCCCGCGATCCGGAGGACCGCTACAGCAATGCCATCGACCTGCACGACGACCTGCAGTCGTTCCTCTACTCGATCGGCGAGTTCTATTCGCGCAAGGACCTGGCCGGCTGGATGAAGAAGACCTTCGCCGCCGAGATCGAGGAGGACAACGCCAAGATCGAGCAGTACCGGCAGATCGCGGCGCCGGTCGGCGCCTCGAACGAGGTCTCGCGCCGCGCCGCGGTGGTCGGAGCGGGCTCGCGCGTGGGGGCGCCGGCTGTGCCGCTCTCGAAGGACGCCACGAAGGACATGAAGCAGGACAAGAACGTCCCGTCGGCGATGGGGTGGGACGACGAGGAGCTCGACACCCAGATCTTCGACAAGACCGACGAGAACGCGGCCGACAAGACCGTCGAGCAGAGCGCGGCCGATCTCTTCTTCGAGGACGACGATCGCACGGTGGCCAACGAGCCGCCACCCGACATCCTCGAGCAGGCGCGTCCGCCGGAGGTGCTGGCGACGCCGAAGCCGCAACGACGGCCGACCGCGCCGATCAAGACGGTCTCCGAGGAGATCAACCTCACGCCCCCTCCGCTCGCGCCTCCGAAGCCGCCCGTGCCGCGCCGGCCGACGCTGACGGGTGTTCCGCCGACGCCGTTGCGCTCGCCCACCCGCCCGATGGCGACGTTGCCCCTGCCGCCGCCGGTGCCCGCGCCGCCGCCGCGGACGACGCCGGCGCAGCTGCGCCGGTCCGGTCTCAACCTGCCGCCCGTTCAGAGCGCGGCGCCGCCGACGCCGTCCTCGACGCTGCCGTACGCGCCTCAGCCCTCCGGGACGTTCGCGCATCCGGCCGCCGCGCCGCTGCCGCCCCCTCCCCCTCCGCTCGCGCCGGCCCCGATGCCGCCGCCGCGGCCGAATTTTCACCAGCCCCAGCCTGCGCCGTTCGGCGCCGGTAACTTCTCCGATGAGCTGTCACGCGGGCGTTCGAAGGGCGGGAGCGGATTTCTCAAGGTGGCGATCGTGCTCCTGGTGGCCGCGGGCGGCAGCGGAGCCTACTGGTACATGAACACCACCAAGCCGGGGCGGATCGAGGTCACCACCGTCCCGGCCGATGCGACGGTCCTGGTCGACAACACCAAGGTCGGGGACCACTCGCCCGTCTCGCTCGAACGGCCACCCGGCCCGTGCACCGTGTCGGTCACCCGAGACGGGTACGTCCGCAACGATCAGAACGTCGAGGTGCACGCCGGCCAGCCGCTGCCGCTGGCGGTCACGCTCGAGCCCTCGCCCGACACCGGCTTCGAGCTGACCAGCGAGCCGCCTGGCGGGTTGGTCTGGCTCGACGGCGCGCCGATCCAGGGGGCGGCCGGCCAGCAAGCGCGCACCGACTTTCGGGCCTTCCGGATCGCACCCGGGCATCACCTCCTGGAGATCAAAGGGGAGAATCGGTTCAAGCCCTGGCGGCAGGACGTCCAGGTCGAGCCGGGTGCCATTCAGAAGGTCCACGCCATGTTGATCCCGGCCTCCGCGAGCCCCGGGGCGGGAAAGCCGTCGTCGCATCCCGAGGCAGCAGCGGTCGTCCCGCCGCCTCCTCCGCCTCCCGCCCCCCACGATACGCCGAGCCCGCCGCCCACCCCGGCCGTGCATGAGGCGGCCGTCGCGCCGTCACCGCCCTCCTCGCCGCACGTGCCGCGCCACAAGAAGGCGCACGACGTGGGGCTCGACGACAGCGGCGACAGTGCCGGTGCCACCGCGAGCGCCGACGACGACAGCGGCCCGAAGGGCGACTGCAGCATGACCGTCAACTCGGTCCCCTGGTCCGAGGTCTGGATCGACGGCAAGAACACCAGCCAGCACACGCCGCTGGTCGACTTCAAGATCCCCTGCGGCAAGCACAAGCTGGCGTTCAAGCGCACGGACATGCAGATCGACCACGGCGAGACCATCAACGTGCGGCCTGGGCAGAACTTCAAGCAGCGCTACACCCTGGCGACTGACGAGTAAATGGCGCAAAAGATTCCTTTGGAGCCGAAGATGTCCGTTCAGGTGCCGTCCGATGGGCCTCTGCCCCTACCGTCGCGCGCGGAGGCGCTCGAGGCGACCTGGCGCGAGTACTACCGTCACGCGAGCGAGGCGCCGCGCAATCCGGCGGCGCGCGACTTTCTGCACCACGATCTGGCGAGCGCGCTGGCCCGGCTGATCCCCGCGGACGCATCGGTGCTGGAGGTCGGCAGCGGGGAGGGCGACCTGCTCGCCGCGCTGCCGAACACACGCCGGCGGGGGATCGACTATCTCCCCGAGGTGGTGGCGCGCGCAGCTGCGCGGCATCCCGAGATTGCCTTCGAGGTCGAAGACGCCATCGCGCCGCCGGCGGATCTCCTGCAACGCGCCGACGCCGTCATCTGCGATCGGCTGTGCCACAGCGTGCTCGACGTCAAGGCGCTGCTCACCGGCCTCAAGCGGCGCCTGGCGCCCGACGGGCGGATCTATCTCACGGCGTTCAGTTATCTATGGGAGGTCCCCGTTCGTCTGGCGGAGCTGGCCGGGCTCAAGCGACCGGCGCCGACGGCGAACTGGCTGTCCGACTCGGACTTCCGCAACCTCTTCGACATCATCGGTCTCGAGGTCGTTCGGTTCGAAGACCGGCTGCTTCTCCCGGTTGATCTGCCGGTCGTCTCGACCGCGCTCAACCGCTACGCGGTGCGCGCGCCTCTGATGAAGCACGCCTCGCTCTACCGGATCTACGTCCTGCGCGATCGGGGCGTGATGCCGGCGCCGCGGCCGGCCAGCGTCAGCGTGATCGTGCCGACCCGCAACGAGGCGGGAAACGTCGCCGCGGCGGTGGCCCGCACCCCGGTGATGGGTTCGGCGACCGAGCTCATCTTCGTCGAGGGGCACTCGACCGACGACACCTGGGCCGCGATCCAGCGGACCGTGCAGGCGTACGACGGCCCGCTCAAGCTGCGCGCCTTTCAACAGACCGGAAAAGGGAAGGGGGACGCCGTTCGGCTGGGCTTCGCGCACGCCACGGGCGACATCCTCATGATCCTCGACGCCGACCTGACCGTGCCGCCGGAGGAGTTGCCGACCTTCGTCGACGTGCTCGCTGGCGGACACGCCGACTTCGTTCAGGGGACCCGCCTCGTCTATCCCATGGAGCCTGGGGCGATGCGCTTCTTCAACAAGATCGGGAACGTCGCCTTCTCGGAGCTGTTCACCTATCTGCTGCAGCAGCCCATCAAGGACACCCTCTGTGGGACGAAGGTCCTCTGGCGAAAGGACTACGAGCGGATCGCCGCCGGGCGCAGCTACTTCGGCGACTTCGATCCGTTCGGCGACTTCGATCTCATCTTCGGTGCGGCGCGCCTCAACCTGAAGATCGCCGAGATCCCGGTGCGCTACCGCGACCGCACCTACGGCGAGACCAACATCTCGCGCTGGAAGCACGGCTTTCTGCTGCTGCAGATGTCCGCGGTGGCCGCCCGCAAGATCAAGTTCGTCTAGCGCGATGCCGCTCTCCGAGGAGCTTCAGGCGCGCACGCTGGCGCGGTTCGAGGAGCACCGGCGTGCCTGGGACGAGAACGCCGCGCTGAGGGTGCTCTACGGTGACTGGTACGGGCAGGTGGCCGCCGAGTTGCCGCCGCCAGCGCTCGGTCCGCGCGTCGAGCTCGGCTCGGGGCCAGGGTTCGCCCGGGCGTTCATCCCCGATCTTCAGCTCTCCGACATCGTGCGCGCCCCCTGGCACGATCATGAGGTGAGCGCGGAGGCGCTGCCGTTCGAGGATGCGACCGTGGGTGCGCTGGTGATGGTCGACGTCCTCCACCACCTGCCGACGCCGCGGCGGTTCTTCATGGAGGCCGGGCGGGTGTTGCGCCCGGGCGGGCGGATCGTGATGTGCGAGCCGTACGTGAGTCCGCTCTCCTATCCGATCTACAAGCTCTTCCACCGGGAGCAGCTGGCCCTGCGGATCGATCCGCTGGCCGGCTTCGATCCGCAGGCGGCCGAGAGATCACGCGATCCGTTCGATTCGAACCAGGCGATCCCGACGCTGCTGTTCGGCCGGCGCCGGCAGCTGTTCGCCGAGGCCTTCCCTGCCCTGGCCCTGCATCGGGTGGTGCACCTCTCGGGCCCGAGCTATCCGGCCTCCGGCGGATTTTCACGCCGGGCGTTTCTTCCGCGGAAGCTCTGGTCGGCGCTTCACCGGATGGAGGCGCGGCTGCCCGAGGCGATCTTCCGCGCCATCGGCTTCCGGATGCTGGTGGTGATCGAGAAGCGCTAGTGTCGTGAGTCAGTGAGGAATCGTGGACGACGCAAGCAACGCAACGCAACGCAACTAGCCAAGCGACATGCCCCCCGAACGGCGGCGCGCCATGCCGATCTAGGCGAAGTGATCGAAAGTGATCCTTTCTGGGCGAAGAGCTGGAGATTCGCTTCGAGCTTGGGCGCGATGCGCGCTGGAAGACAAACCAGGCCGTGGATTCGACGAATGCTCGCATCAATCGTGGCTAGTGCAGACATGCCTCGACCAGACACTGAAGGCGCACCTCGCCCGCAGTGTCAGGCGAACAGGTGGTGTGGCTGGTAATGGCGGATGGCGACTCTACCGGAAGAAGCCGATAGACGAGCACATCGTCGAGCCATGCTGGACCTGTCGCTGCCCAGACAAGATCACAGACACGGTGGTCGCGAAAAGCGCTGATCACCGCGAAAGCCCGAACGGCGACTGACGGAGGAGCGCGCTCGACCTCTTCGCGACAACGGCGGAGAAGACGGGAATGGGCCAGAAGCGCTGTCAGTCGGAACTGGAGAGCGTTTTCGTCTACAGCCTCAACGCCAGGAACCCTTCGAGTGCCCTTCTCCGGAAGGAGCCGCTTTTCGTCGAGAGGGTCCGCGACATCGAGGGGCTATTCATGAGCCCGCCGACACGTGCTGTCGTCCTGTCGTGTCGCCGAGATATCACCAGATACAGGCGCTCGATTGGAACGCAAGTGCTGGATTCGCATGGTGCCCGGAGTGGCTGACCGCACGATCGCACGAGCTACATTCGTCACGGCTCGAGAGCAGCGGCAAGCGGCACTGGCTGTCGCGACCGGCAAAGACACGGACGCGCTACTCAGTCCTGGAAAAGCTCGGCACCGACGACGAATTGGTCGTGATCGAGGTCGACCAGCCCGGCCTCCCACGGCAGTGGGTAATGCGGGCGATTCACTACAAAGTCAAAGGACACCCTCGCTCGACGCTGCTCACGTCGCTGACGGATCCCGAGGCGTACCCGGCCAAGGAGCTCGTCGCGCTGTATCACGAGCGATGGGAAGCCGAGATTGCGTACGACGAGATCAAGACGCACCTGCTCGCACGTGAAGAAGCCATTCGCAGTCGCACCCCCGACGGTGTCCGCCAGGAGCTGTGGGGCATCGCGATCGCCTACAACCTGGTGCGACTCGAGATCGAACGCGTCGCCGCTGAAGCGAAGGTAGCGCCCACCAGAATTAGCTTCGTCGCGGCGGTCGCCCTCGTCCGCGACGAAATCGGCCGTCTCTACGGACGACGACTCGCCCTCGGAACGATCCCGGCGCGCTTACAGCATCTCCGTCGAAACCTGAAGCGGCTCATCCTGCCCCCTCGACGGCCCGAACGTGCTTTTCCACGGGCCGTGAAGGTCAAGATGAGCAACCACCCTCGCAAGCGCCCCACGCCGAGGCGCCCTAAGTGAAGGCATTGGGCCTAGCGCGTCGTCCAGGCGCTGCACTGGTAGAGCGCCGCGGGCACCGGCGCGGCCGGCGGAAACGCCGCGCGCCGCAGGGGCCTGAGCACGCGCGCGAGCGCGGCGGCGATCCGAACCGGAGGGCTGACGTGGTGGTCGTCGATGCTGTCGAAACCGATGGCCGCGAAGGCGCGGGTCATGAGGGCGCTCACCATCGGGTAGCCGGTCACCAGCGTGCCCCCCGGGGCGAGCGCACGCGCCAGGCCCCGCGCCGCGCCGTCGGCGTCGCGGATGTGCTCGAGCACCGAGAAACAGACGATGGCGTCGTAGTGACCAGCCGGCAGGTCGGCGTCGCGCAGGAGATCCGCGCTGCGAAACTCGGCGCGGCAGCCGGGCGCCACCAGCGCGTCGAGACCGGGTGCGAGCGTCAGATCGGTGCCGGTGTATTCGGCGTAGTGCTTGGTCAGCGTCGGGACGAGGACGCCGCTTCCGACGCCGATCTCCAGGACCCGCCGGCCGCCCGCGGGCAAGAAGTCGAGCCCCATCTGCAGGCGGTGGCGATAGAGCCAGCCGACCAGCGGGTGGTAGTAGTAGGGGAGCGGATCGACGGCGTCGTTGGGCTTGAGTACGCCGCGGGCCGGAAGATCGAAGCGGACCGACATCGCCTAGGCCGCGCCGGCGCGCTTCTGCGCGACCAGGATCAGGAACCCCCCGAAGTTGCGCAGGAGCGGCAGATCGCAGGCGGCGCGCTCCGCCCAGCTGAAGAGACGGCCGAGCGGCGGGTAACGGAAGACCTGCGAGCTCGGCGTCACCACGCGCACGCCGCGCACGGCGACCAGGTCGACGCCGGCCGGCAGGTAGCGGCGCGCGCGCGACAGCGTGTCGAAGCGGGTGTAGACGTCCTTCTCGGTCGTTCCGTCGGCGGCGATCTTCCCGGGGCCGCCCACGCGCTTGGCCAGATAGCGCAACGACATCGGGTTGTAGAACTCGAGCAGGAGGTGTCCGCCGGGGCGGACCAACCGCGCCAGCTCGGCGACCGCCTGTTCGATGGGCGGCACGTGGGCCAGCACCTTCATGCTGTAGACGAGATTCGAACGACGCCGACGGCAGAGGCACGTCGGTGAGCGACCCCTGGAGGACGCGGAGGCCGCGCGCCCGCGCCGGCTGCAGCATCCCGCGCGACAGATCCAGGCCGACGGCCGAGCGCGCCACCCGGGCTGCCTCGCGCAGGAGGAGGCCCGTGCCGCAGCCGGCCTCGAAGACGTCGCGGCCGCTGCCGAAGCGGCGCACCAGATCCAGCTCCAGCTCGTCGATCAGCCGGTGGTAACCGTGGTGCCGCTCGTCCTCGTACCCGGCGGCGAAGCGATCGTAGTAGTCCTGTGTGGTGGGGGCGGGTGTCGACATGTGGGGCTCAGTGAAAGGCAGGGGCCTTGCGTTGGCGACGGGCGACCAGCAGGAAGAGGACGCCGGAGAGTGCGAAGGCCACATTGGCCGCTTGCAGCGACGTCGCGATCGAGGTGTGGAAGTGATCGGAGATCGCGCCGACCGCCGAGGGGGCGGGTGCGTTGCCGAGGACGTGGAGACCGAACATGAAGACCGCCTGGAGCGTGGCGCCATACTGCGGCGGACCGAGCTCGTCGACCACGGCGGCCGAGGGTCCGTTGTAGACGGAGAAGAGAAAGGCCGCGCTGAAGGTCATCAGCATGAAGAACGCCTGGCCGGAGACCATCAGCGCCAGGGCGCCGACGGGGGCGCCGATCAACATCGACAGGCCGATGGTCAGCGCGTGGCCGCCGTTCCTGCGCCGGTTGAAGGCGTCGCCCGCGTACCCCCCCACGATGACGCCGCCCACCCCGGCGACGAGACCCACCACGGCCATGAAGCCGCTCCCGGCGGTGACGCTGAAGTGGCGTTCTTCGATCACCAGCGTCCGAATCCAGAAGATCAGCGAGCTGGCGCCGAAGGTGGCGAGGATGCCTCCGGCGAGCGCCAGGAGGTAGGTCGGCGAGAGCAGGAAGGAGCGGGCCCGCGCCGCCTTCGGCCGTTCCAGGTGATCGGGAGCGGAGAGAAACGCGGAGCAGAGCGCGAGCAGGATCGACGGACCGCCCGCGATCCAGAACACGCCACGCCAGCCGAGCAGCGGCGCCAACATCGCTCCCAGCACGAGGCCGCTCGTCCCCCCGAGCGCCATCCCGACGTTGTAGATGCCGAGCGCCCGGCCGCGTTTTTCGGGCGGCGCGTCCGCGCAGAGGAGTGTGTTGGCCGACGGCCCGTAGGCCCCTTCGCCAACCCCCACCAGCGCGCGAAAGAACAGGAGCATCGGGAAGGAGGTCGAGAGCGCCGAACCGATGGTGGCGATCGACCAGACCATGATGCCGGTGAAGATGACCTTGCGCGGGCCGACGCGGTCGGCGATCGGCCCGGAGATCAAGGAGGCGATGGCGAACACGAACAGATTCGCCCAGGCGAGGAGCCCGAGCTTGGAGTTGGAGAGGTGGAACGCCTCGCCGATGTGCGGCGTCATCCCGTAGACGACCTGCCGGTCGACGTAGTTGAAGAAATTGATCACCGTGAGCAGCGGCAGCGGCGGGATGCCGTGGCGCTTTGCCCCTGGGATCGATGGGAGGGGCGGCAGCGGCGGGGCGATCGGCGCGGAGCTCATCGCAGGCTCTCTAGACAGGCGACGGCTTCGGGGCGCGACCAGTCACGTTTGTTGATGAAGTAGTAGCGGACCCGCCCGGCGGCGTCGATCAAGAAGCTCTCCGGAAACTTCTCGGTGCCGAACTTCTTGGGGATGTCGTGGCTGGTGTCGAGCAGGACGCCGATGGAGCTCCCTTTCGGAAAGAACCGCCGGATGGCGCCCCAGTCGTCGTCGACGCTCACCGCCAGCATCCGCAGGTCGGTCCCCTCGAGCTTGCGCGCCAGGTCCTCCAGCGAGGGCACCTCGTCGACGCAGGGCGGACACCAGGTGGCCCAGAAATTCAGAAGCACCGGGTGCCCACGCTGGGCGCTCAACGAGACACTCCCACCTTTGGCGTCCGGCAGCTGAAAATCAGGCGTCGGTCCGGTCTGCAGAAACCCCGGCAGTGGATCGGGCTGCAGCGCCGTGCAGGCCCCCCCGCGCGTCCGCGCCACCGAGTCATGCACCGCCCCAAAAAACCGCGCTGCCACGAAGGCAATCGCCAGCGCCGTCAAAACCGGCGGCCACAAACGCCGGAGCCGCGACCCATCGTTCGCGGTCGGTACAGCGGCCTGCGCCTTCAAAGCGTTCCCATCTTCAAATCAGGAGCGAGTGTATATCGGAGGCGGGCTCTGCCCGCCGGAGACTTGATACGAAATACGAGATCCGGCCCCGGCTCTAGTCGTTCTCGGGGTGGGCCCGCGGGAGGGGAACCCCCTCCCGAGCTCTGTGGGCCCGTGGGAGGGGTGAAACCCCTCCCACGTAGCGAGCGAAGTGAGCGCTAGCCCTTCTTCTTCTTCAGCTCGTCGTCGGCGATCTTCTTGAACGTCTCCCACGGATAGGCGCCGTTGATCTTACGTCCGTTGATGAACACGGCCGGCGTCCCGTTCACGCCCACCGCCTGGCCCTCTTTGGTGTCGGACTGGATCGAGTCCTTGTACTTCTGCGCGTCGAGGTCGGCCTTGAACTTGGCCATGTTGAGGCCGAGGTCCTGGGCGTACTTCTCCAGGTTGGCGCGGTCGAGCGCGGTGTTGTTCTCGAACAGCTTGTCGTGCATCTCCCAGAACTTCCCCTGGGCGCCCGCCGCCATGGCCGCCTCGGCCGCCGGCTCGGCGTTGTTGTGGAACGGAAGCGGATAGTTCTTCCAGACCATGTGCACCTTGCTGCCGTACTCCTTCTCCAGCTGCGACAGCTGCGGCTCGACCCGCTTGCAGAACGGGCACTGGAAGTCAGAGAAGATCACCACCTGCAGCGGTGCGTTCTTCGACCCCTTGGCCGGACCGTTCGCCGCCGACACCTTGTAGACGGTGGTGTCCTGGTCAGGCGTCTTCTCCGCACCCGCCTGCGCGGGGGCGGCCGGCGCCGCCGGGACCTCGGTCTTCGCGTCCTTCATCAACGCGTCGTAGATCTTCGCCCTGGGCGTCCCCTTGGCGACCATCGCGTCGGCGATCTTCAGCTCCTCGTCGATCTTGGCCTTGAACATCTCGTAGGGCTGCGCGCCCGAGAGGAACTTGCCGTTGACGAAGAAGGCCGGCGTGCCGTGCGCGCCGATCTTGCCGCCCGCGGCCGCGTCGGCCTCGATCGCCTCTTTGCCCTTCTGTGCGTCGAGCGCCGCCTTGAACTTGCCCATGTTGAGGCCGAGGTCCTGGGCGTACTTCTCGAACGTCGCGCGGTCCTCGTGCGCCTGGTCGGCGAACAGCTTGTCGTGCATCTCCCAGAACTTCCCCTGCTCGCCGGCGGCGCGCGCCGCGATGGCCGAGGGGAGGGCGTTGGGGTGGAACGGCAGCGGCAGGTCACGCCAGACGACGCGCACCTTCCCCTTGTAGTCGTCCATCACCTTGCTGATGGTCGGCTCGACGCGGCTGCAGAACGGGCACTGGTAGTCCGACCACTGGACGATCGTGACCGGCGCGTCCTTGGCCCCCTTCATCGGGGCGCCCTTGATCTCGGCGCGGAAGCGCGTGTTCGCGTCGGGCTCACCCGGGTGGGCGGCCTGCGGCGGCGGCGCGGCGGCCTTGTCGAGGCCGTTCTGGATGAGCGCCGCGTAGACCTGCCCGCGCGGCGTGCCGGCGGCGATCTTCGCGTCCGCCTTCTTCATCTCCTCGTCGATCGTGCTCTTGAACGCGTCAATCGGCTGCGCACCGCGGAGGTTGCGACCGTTGATGAAGAAGTTGGGGGTGCCGCGCGCGCCGAACTTCTCGGCGTCGGCCATGTCGCGCTTGATGCGCTCCTTGCCCTCTTCCTTGTCCATCGCCTCTTTGTACTTCGACATGTTGAGCCCGATCTCCTGGGCGTATTTATCGAGCGAGGGGCGGTCGAGGTTCTGCTGCCCGGCGAACAGCTTGTCGTGCATCTCCCAGAACTTTCCCTGGGCGCGGGCCGCCTCGGCCGCCAGGGCCGCCGGCATGGCGTTCTGGTGGAACGGCAGCGGGTTGTGGCGGTAGGTGACCGCGATGTCCTTGCCGTAGTCCTTCAGCAGCGTGTCCACGGTGCCGTTGGCGCGGCTGCAGTACGGGCACTGGAAGTCGGAGAACTCGATGACGGTGACCTTCGGCTGGGGGCCGCCGCGGGTCGGTGCGTCGCCGACGGCGACCTTGTAGACCTCGGTGCCGGCGCCCGGAGCCTTGCCCGGCGCGGGGGCGGTGGGGGAGGCCTTGGCGCCCTTCATGAACGCGGCGTAGACCATCGCGGGGGCCGTCCCCTTGGCGATCAGCTTGTCGGCGCGCGAGATCTCGTCGTCGATGACCTTCTTGAACTCCTCGTACGGCTGTGCGCCGGTCACGTTGCGCCCGTCGATGTAGAAGTTCGGCGTTCCCTGCACGCCGATCTGCTTGCCGGCCGCCAGGTCGGCGTCGACGCGGGCCTTGCCCGAGTGCGAGTCGAGGGCGGCCTTGAACTTGTTCATGTCGAGACCGATCTCCTGCGCGTCCTTCTCGAGGCCGGCCCGGTCCAGCGCCTGCTGGTTGCCGAACATCTTGTCGTGCATCTCCCAGAACTTCCCCTGCGCCTCGGCGGCGACGGCGGCCTCGGCGGCCAGCGGCGCCTTGTCGTGGAACGGCAGCGGGTTGTGGCGGAAGAAGAGCCGGACCTGCTTCGGGTAGTCCTTCAGGATCTTGTCGACCGTCGGGACGACGCGGCTGCAGAACGGGCACTGAAAGTCGGAGAACTCGATGATGGTGACCTTGGCGTCGGCCGGTCCCTTCATCGGTCCTTCGAGCGGCACGCGGATGCGATCGATCCCGTCGCTCGGCCCCTGGGTGGTCGGCATCGCCGTCGCGGCGGCCGAGTTCGAGGTGTCCTTGTCACGCGTCGCCAGGCGCCCGAGGCCGTATCCGCCTCCCAGCACCACCAGCAACAATGCCAATACGGTTCCTTTGTTCATGATCAGCTCCATTTACGAGAAGACGAAAATGCCGCGCGACAAATAAAACAGGCACCTGCGGGGGCGCGGCCCTCCCCACACGCGCGTCAAACCAGAGACTCGAGCCGTGCTCAGGCGCGAGGCGGTCGATCCGGCGGCGCGAGCACGCGGGCCGGGATCGTTCGACTCGAGGTGTCCAAATGATTGCGCGCGCCGGCTGAAACGAGCCCGGGCAGGGCGAACAGCGCCACCGGCTGCACGTCGGGCGCAGACCAATGGCCGACGTCCGGCGCGCCACCGGAGGTGATGCCGCGACTGCTGTGGGCGCGGCGGGGTGCCGCCACGAGCGATCCGGTCGGCTGCTCGCTGTCGGGAAATCGGGAGACCCGATACCAAAGATTGAGCGGCGGCTCGCTGCATTCGCCGGTCGCCACCGCCGGCGCATCGGGCGCCGTCGGGCAATCGATCTCCGCCGGCGTCGCGTAGTCGCGCGGTCCGTCGTTGATCGGTGCCTGTGCCGGCGCGTCGGCCGAATCGTCGACGACCGCGGCGCCCCAGGCACCATCGCAGCTGGCCGGCCACCCAGGACAGGTGACGCTCGCCGACGGCATGGTCGGCATGGCCGACGGCATAGCCGGCATGACGGTAACGGCGAGGGTGAAGACGAGTCCGAGCAAGGGGGGGCGAGTCCTAGAAGTCCTGCAGAAAGCGCCTGAAAGCTACTCCACCCCGGGGGGGCCAGCAAGCCGGCGCCATGATCCTGTCTCTCGTCATTTCCGAGCTCGGCCGGGCCGTACCGCGAAGTGGTCCCGTTTACTTCTCCTCAACAAGCAGAAGCCGCACACTATTTCCGAGTCTCGGCCGGCAGAGGTGACGAATGAGTCACACAGTACCGACACCGGCCTACCCGGAGAATGAGCGACCGTGTGATTCTCCCGTCCGGCAGAGCCGAGGAGGTCTGCGGGAGCTACGCCGGCCCGGGCGCCTGCGGAATGCCGAAGACGTCACGCAGCCGCGGGTAGCGCATCTTCGGCTGATCGAGACCGTGCAGGCCGACGCGCAACGTCACCGTCGTGCCGTCGCCCCACGGCCACCAGAGACCGAACGCGCCGGCCCCGTCGGCGTCACCGCCCCAGAGGAGCTCCTGCGACGCGCGCAGACCGCCGCAGGTCTCGGCCAGCGCCTGCACGCTCGGCGGCGCGCTGGCCAGCGTTCCGGTCAACCAGGAAATCGGGAAGACGTCCGCGAACGCTGCGCGTGCCGCGGACGCGCCCGCGAGCGGGATCGATGAGGCCACGCAGCGCAGCCGGCGGTCGTACGTCCAGTCGGTGGAGGGCCAGCGCTCGCGCAGCCGGGCCAGTGCGCCGAAAACCGCCTCCCAAGCTGCCTCGCTCGCCTCGTCGGGGGTCGCCATCCGACGATGATATCCCCGATCAGTGGGGCGTCGCCAGCAGGTGCGCCTTGTAAGTGATCCCCGCGCAGGCCGCGGTGCCGTTGAGGTTGGAGATGATGACCGGCGTGTCGTCGGTGCTCCAGGACCAGGCGACGTAGCTCTGGGGCGGGGAGAGGCCGTCGAGATAGCTCATCGACATGGTGATGAACGAACCATCGTCCGTTCCGCTGGTGGCGCTGCAGCCGCTGAGCACGCCGCCGATCTCCGTCGCCACGATGGGGACCATCCCGGCGACCCCCATCGCATCCATCATCAGCGTGTGGCTGCTGGTGTAGTTGCTGTTCGGGTAGACGTGCCACGAGGCGGCGAAGTTGTTGGCCGGATCGGTCGGCTTGTAGGTGAGCCACTGCGACAGATCGTTGGCGTACTCGATCCCTGCCAGGAGGACGAGGTTGTTCGCCCCGGCGTTGCGCACGGCGGTGAGCATGGATTGCATGCCGGCCGCGGCGTAGGACATCCCGGTGCAGGTGCCGC
The DNA here is from genome assembly GCA_963819375.1 of uncultured Pseudomonadota bacterium. Classification (GTDB taxonomy): domain Bacteria; phylum Myxococcota_A; class Polyangia; order Fen-1088; family Fen-1088; genus JADGRB01. Next base: position 154,816 of record CAWFVU010000010.1, read on the forward strand.
CGTCCCGCCAACAGGTCCAGGCGGCCGTCGCCTCCATGTTGTTGTCTGGGTAGGGCTCGTTGAACAGATCGAAGATGACCTTGGGCGAATCCTTGTACGCCGCCGCGACCTGGCCCCAGAACGTCGGCGCGTGCGCCATGTCGGGCATCGGCTGCTGGCCGGTCGCCTTGGCGCCGTTGTTCTCCGTCCAGTGCAGATCGAGGATCGGGTAGATGTTGTTCTGCAGCAGCAGGTTGACCCAGGTCTGGATCGCGCTCTGGTAGGTGGTGCCGGCCGTCTTCACGCCGTTGAGTGACAGCCAGCAATCTTCGTTGAGCGGAATGCGGACCGCGTTGATCTTCCAGGCCAGCATCGCGGTGATCGTCGCCTGGTTGTTGCCCGAGCCGTCGGCGGGATCCCAGACGTTGCCGCTCACGCAGCTGTATTCGCCACCCGGGCGATTGACGCCCATCAGCCGAATCGCCGTCGCGCCGTCGTAGATCTGGTTGCCGACCACGTGAACGCTCGAGCCTGCGCCCCCGCTTCCGCCGGTTCCTGTCGTGCCGGCCACGCCGGCGCCGCCGGTCCCCTTGGCGCCGGCCATGCCGCCGGTCCCCGTCAGACCGGCCATGCCACCGGTCCCCTTGGCGCCGGCCATGCCGCCGGTCCCCTTGGCGCCGGCCACGCCGCCGGTCCCCTTGGCGCCGGCCACGCCGCCCGTGCCGGCTCCAGTTCCTCCGGTTCCGATCGCTCCTCCAGTCGCAGTGGCGCCGCCCGTTCCCTGGACGCCGCCGGAGCCAGTCACGCCGCCGGAGCCGTTCACTCCACCCGTTCCCTGCACGCCGCCAGTCGCGGTCACGCCGCCGGACCCCGGGGAGGATCCGCCACCGCCGCCGTTGGTCGGGTCGGAGCCGGAGCACGCACCGACCGTGAGGCTGACAATCAGAAGGAGGGCCTTACGTGCCGTCATGGATCTCTCCTAAGGAAACGAGGGGGGAGGTGGAACGAAGAAACAGACGCGGAACCAAGCGGGGAAAAATCGACAGACAGTGGAAAAACGCTGCGAGGCGCCGCGCAACGCCGCACATCGATAGAGGGAACGCGCGCGGGAAATCTTCAAAGAGTCACCCGCTCTGCGCGCGGTCCCCGATCGGTCCCTGATGTTGACTGATCTCGGTAATTCCGGCTACAAATGATCGAGGCCGAGCGCGGCTCGAGCCATTTTCGGCCGTGAAGGAGTACGGGACGATGACCAGGCCTGCCAGTGTTCGGAAGGTCGGTCTTCGCAGGTGGGTGGGCACGTTCATGGTCGTCGCCGTGGTTTCCGGGGCGATGATCGTCTCGCCGCTGCTGGAGCATCCGGTCCGGGCGCAACAGAGCTGGGAGCCGCAGCCGCAGAGCTGGGGGCCGCCCGTTCCGGGAGCACCGACATACGCTTACCCCCCGCCGCCGGTCGACGCCGCGCGCGCCACCATAGAGGCCACGCAGGACGCGCAGGCTGACGAAAACGGAGCGCTCTGGTTCTTTGCCGGCTGCGTGTTGGGCCTCATTGGCGTCGTGATCGCCTATGTCGCCGAGCCCTCACCGCCCACCGCGAGATTGATGGGCAAGTCACCCCAGTACCTGGCGATCTACATGAACACTTACCGGTCGGAGGGCCGCTCGGCCCAGGTCCGCTCCGCCCTTTTGGGGATCGGAACCCTCATTGCGCTCTCCGTGGTCTTGATCATCGTGATCCTGAAGAGCGAGCCGGCCATGACCACCTACTGACGCAGCGACGTCGAGGCAGCGAGCGCCAGATGGGAGCATGGACAGCGTTGGTGGCCGTCGCCTCGACGTTGCTGTCGACGGCGGCGCCTGACGCGCGGGTCGCGCCGTCGGCGTCGGTGTCGCTATCGGCGAGCTTCGTCTTGAAGACGATCGACGCGCAGGGGACCGACACCGTGTCGGGCGCCGTCAGCTTCATCCCGGGCGGCGACGTCTGCGTCGCGGTCAAGACGCCCACCGTTCAGGAGATGCGCCTGTCGGCGCGCGAGCTGGTCATCTACTACCCGGAACAGGATTTGGCCTTCGTGGCGCACTTCGAACCGCCGCATCCGCCCCCGATGCTCGACGCGCTGGCGGCTGGGATCGTCGATCCGGGGAGCACGCTCCCCAGTGAATCGAAGCTGCTCGAGCAGAAGCGAGAGAACGGGAACTTGGTGACCCGCTGGCGGGTTGTCGTCGGGGGTACCGAGAGCGGGGAGATGCGAACGGTCGAATCGCGCGAGGGCGCGATCTCGATCGTGCTCAGCGAGAAATCGGGCCGGCCGCAGCGCCGGTTCACCTTCGGCGATCGGATCCGCGTCGGCGCGCACAGCGTCCCGCGCACGATCGTCGCTGACTACTTCGCGGCAGGCGGCGTCCAAAAACGCGAAGAGCAATGGTCGCTCGCCGATGTGACCAAGCCCGATCCGCGCCAACCCGTGCAGATCGGTTGCGCGCGGCTCCAGCCGCAGACGAAGATCCAGACGCTGCAATGGTGACGCGGGGGTCAGGGCGCCTGGGGTCTCATTCGCAGGGAGGCGCTGGCATCGCTTTCGTCGCCGCCATCGCCGTGGCCGTCGTCTGCGCGGCTCCCGGGCGCGCGGCGGCGGCCGACGACGAGACGCCGCAGCTCTGGGAGCCGGACCAGGCGGTCGCCTTTCTGCTCGGCGCTCCGGCCTCGGCGCACGATCCAGTCGATGACGGACGGTCCTGGGACGGCGCGCTGGGCGCTGGCATCACCCGCGCGCTCTTCGGAAGCTACCGCCTGGTCCTGTCGTCGCAGGATCTGCCGGTCTGCGGGTTCACGCCCTCGTGCTCCCGTTTCTCCCAGCGGGCGATCGACCGCTGCGGGCTGGTCCAGGGGGCGCTGCTGTCGCTCGATCGGCTGCTGCGCGACCACCCGCTGGCCCTTCCGTTTTATCCGCGTGCCGCGGACGGCCACATGAAGGACGACCCCGATCGCTACTGTTTGACGGCGCCCGAGTGAGCGCGACGGCGTCAAGCACAGGGCGTCCGTGCGGGCCGGCCTCACCCGCGCCCTCCGCGGTCGTCCTGTCGTTGATGCTGATCGGCCTGGCGCCGCTGGCGCGGGCCGAGACAGCGGCGCCCGGCCGCGCCCGCCGCGCCGGCCGCGCCGGCCGCGCCGACGACGGAAACGCCCCCGGCGACGCCGTCGTTCTTGGAGCTGGCCGAGCGGCTGCGCGGTGTCGGCAGCTTCAGCGAATGCGCGGTCGAGGCGTTGCGCTACGCCTACGATCGCCCGGCCGAGCGTGCGCGCGGGTTCGAACGGGCGGCGCTCTGCCTGTCGCTCGCTGGCCGCTACGACGACGCCCGACGGCTGATGCTGGCGCTCCCGTCGGAAGGGACGCCGCTCGACGGCCCCGGTCGCTTGCGGATTTGTCTCAGCGAGGTGTTTCTTCCCGATCTCGGTCTGCCCCTCTGCGCGCCGCTCGAGAGCAGCGCCCCGCGCGATCGGTTCTACGACCTCGCCCAGGAGACGTTGCCGATGCGCCAGCTCCGCGGGCGGCGCTGGCGCGAGGCGCGGCTCCAGCTCGCCGCGGGTGCGTCGGCGCCCCCGTCGTCGTCAACGTCGTCACCGTCATCGACTTGGCCTGACCCGACGGCGTCGGCCTGGCGGCAGCAGGATCGGGAGCTCCTGCGCCGCTACGACGCGCTGCCGAGAAAGTCACCTCTCCTCGCTGCGGCGCTCTCCATGGTCATCCCCGGCCTCGGCCGCGTTTACCTCGGTCGCTGGCCGGATGGCCTGCTCAGTTTCTTGCTGGTCGGCACGACCGCAGCGCTGGCGGCGCAAGGTTTCTACGAGGAGGGGCGAGGCTCCGTACGCGGCTGGATCCTGGGCGGGGTGGCGGCGCTCCTCTACGCGGGGAACGTCTACGGCTCGGCGGTCGGCGCGGTGGTCCAGCGTCATGACGCCGAGGACGCGCTCATGCAGGAGGTGGATCGTGCCTATGAGCGGCGGCTGGATCCGTAGACACCAGGCGGTGGCCATCGCCGGCGCGTGGTTGGCGCTCGTCGCGGCGGGGCCGGCGCTCGCGACCGAGCCGGCGCCGCCCGGAGACCTCTTCGTCGGGCGCCTGCTCCGGCTGGGGCTCAGCGACGAGGCAGGAATCGAGGCGCGGCGCCTGATGCTGGAGCGCGGGGCCGAGGCGGTGGCCGCCGAGACGGCCTATCGGGTGGGGATGGCGCTGGCGCTCGACGGAAAGCCGAGCCAGGCGGTGCCTTTTCTCGAACAAGCGGCCGGCGCGACCGAGGATCCCAGGCACGCGGACCAGATCCAGCTCGCCGCCGGCGTCGTCCTGTTGCGGGCGAGGGAGTTTCCCCATGCCCTTCACATTTTCGCGCGGGTCGAGGCATTCGGCGCCGACGAGCCGACGCGCGCGTTCGCCACCCGGTTGCGCTGTATCGCCGAGGTGATGGCGCACGACGGCGCGGCGGCGCGCGCCTGTATCGCCGCCCTGCCGGCCGGCGCGGTGCCGCGCGACGCGCCCTGCGATGATCTGCTGCCTGCGCTCGAGATCGACGTGCACGCCCGCGCCATCGCCGGCGGGATCCTGTCGGCGCTGCTCCCCGGGCTCGGACAGGCCACCGCCGGCGATCCCGGTGACGGACTCCTGGCGCTGGTGGTCAACGGCGGCTTCGCGACCGCAGTCTATTTCCTCGTCGCCGACGGTTCATATGCGGGCGCCAGCCTGCTCGGCCTGGGGGTCGGCCTGCGCTACTACCTCGGCAACATCCGCAACGGCGCCGGGGCCTGGCGCGCGACGGCCGAGCGCAAGCGCGACCAGGCGTCGCGAAGGCTGATCCGTATCCTGGGGCCAGCTCCCTGACGTAGGTCGAGGGCACGTTCCTGCCGTCCGGGTCGTTCAGGCGCTAACATCGCCCCGTGCGCGCGCCGGGCACCGACCACCACGCCGATCTCTATGCCGTCCTCGGCGTGGCGCGCGCGGCGACCGGCGCGGAGATCCGACGCGCCTACCGGCGACTGGCGCTCGCCCACCACCCCGATCGCGCCGGGCCGGCCAGCGCCGATGCCTTCGCGCGGATCGCCGAGGCGTACCACATGCTGTCCGATCCGACGGCGCGGACGGCCTACGACGCGCACCTGTTCGAGCGCGAGCGCGCATTCGCGCCGGGCGCGGCAGAGGCGCAGTCGAACGCCCGCGCCTGGAGCGTCTCGGCCGTCGGGTGGAGCGCTTCCTGGCAAAAGCCAATCGCCAACCTCTTGCCGCGCCTCAGCGGGCCGATCGAGCGACTGGCCGAGGCGGGCGCCGCCCAGCTGGCGCCCGACGGGGTGCTGGAGCTTCACCTGAACGCGGCCGAGGCGGCCCGCGGCGGGACGGCGCTCGTCGAGCTGCCGCTGCCGATCCTCTGTCCCACCTGCGGCGGCGTGGCCAGGCCGGGCGGGGTCTGGTGCCGGCGCTGCGAGCACGCCGGACGGGTCACCGAGACGGTGGCGGTGGTGGTGGCGATCCCGCCGGCGGCGCGCGACGGGCTGGTCGTCACTGCAACCTTGCGCCAGGCGGGCGGCTCGCCGCAGCGGGCGCGGCTGCGGGTCGCTTCGTGAAGGGCCCGATGCGCGTCCTTTTGCTCACGGCGCCGATGGTGCAACTCAACACGCCCTATCCGGCGACGGCGTATCTGGCGGGCTTCCTGCGGCTGCACGCGGACGAGCTCGGTCTGGAGATCGCCCAGGCCGACCCCGCGCTGGAGCTGTTCTTGCGCCTTTACTGTCGTGAAGGGCTCTCGCGCGTGTTGGCCGCCTTGCCGAGGCGCGGGCCGCCGCCGGTGGCGTCCCTGGGGGGGAACGCCGACCGCTACCTCGAGACCGTCGACGCCGTGGTGGGATTTCTGCAGGGGCGCACTCCCCAGCTGGCGGCGCGCATCGTTCGTCGAAAGTTCCTGCCCGAGGGGCCCCGCTTCGCGCCGCTCGCCCGTGCGCTGGGCGAGCGGGACGCGGCAGACCCCCTCGCTGCGGCCTACCGCGAGCTGCCCGTCGCCGATCGCGCCAAGCACCTCGCCAGCCTCTACGTCGACGACGTCGCCGACGCGATCCGCGACGGGATCGATCCGCGCTTCGAGCTGTCGCGTTACGCCGAGAAGCTGGCCACCAGCGCCGCCAGCTTCGACCCGCTCGCGGCGGCGCTCACAGGTCCGCCCACGCTGGTCGACGAGCTCACCGACGCGATCGGCGCGGAGCTCGCGGCGCGGCACCGCCCCGACGTCGTCGGGATCAGCGCGCCGTTTCCCGGCAACGTCTACGGCGCGTTCCGCCTCGCCCGGGCGATCAGGCACGCGCGGCCGGGAGCGCGCCTGATCCTCGGTGGCGGCTACGTCAACACCGAGCTGCGTGAGCTCAGCGAGCCGCGCGTGTTCGACAGCTTCGACTACGTGACGCTCGACGACGGCGAGCGGCCGCTCTTGAGTCTGCTCCGGCACCTCCGCCAGCTCGGGGATGACGGGACGACGACCCCCTCGCCGCTCCATCGAACGTTCGTGCGCGAGAACGGCCGCGTGGTCCTCAAGACCGACGCGTCGGCGCGCGACGTCCCTCACACGGAGACCGGGACACCGACCTATGTCGGGCTGCCGCTCGACCGCTATGTCTCGCTGTTCGAGATGCTGAACCCGATGCACCGCCTCTGGTCGGACGGCCGCTGGAACAAGCTGACGCTGGCGCACGGCTGCTACTGGAAGAAGTGCGCCTTCTGCGACGTGTCGCTCCCTTACATCGGCCGCTACGAGACCGCCTCCGCCGACCTGATCGTCGACCGCGTGGAGCAGCTGGTGGCCGAGACCGGCGAGACCGGCTTTCATTTCGTCGACGAGGCGGCCCCGCCCGCGATGCTGCGCGCGCTCTCCGAGCGACTGCTCGAGCGGGGCGTGGCGATCACCTGGTGGGGGAACATCCGCTTCGAGAAGACCTTCACGCCGGCGCTGTGCGACCTGATGGCGCGCGCCGGCTGCATCGCCGTCACCGGCGGCCTCGAGGTCGCCTCCAACCGGCTGCTCGCCTTGATGCAGAAGGGGGTCACCGTCGAGCAGGTGGCGCGCGTGACCCGCGCCTTCACCGACGCCGGCGTCATGGTGCACGCCTACCTCATGTACGGCTTTCCGACGGAGACGGAGCAGGAGACCGTCGACGCGCTCGAGCGCGTGCGGCAGCTGTTCGACGCGGGGTGCATCCAGTCGGCGTTCTGGCACCGCTTCGCGGCCACCGTGCACAGCCCGATCGGCCTTGCGCCGAAGAAGTACGGGATCCGCGTCCTCAATGAGCGGGCGCCCTTCGGGGAGCCGGCGGCCTTCGCGCGCAACGAGCTCCCCTTCGAGGATCCGACCGGCACCGACCACGATCTGCTGGGAGAGGGGCTGCGCAAGGCGCTCTACAACTACATGCATGGCGTGGGGCTGGACCTGGACGTCCGATCCTGGTTTTCTGGCGCGCGCCCGCCGGGCAAGTCGCGGGCGCGCCTCCGCCCGCGTCAAAGAAGAGTACCGACCACACGAGTCCCCGCCGATCTGATCGCGAACGCCCTGCGAGACTCCTGACCCGCGCCGACGCATCAGCTGCCACCATGCCGATCAAACCCTGGTTCCCGACCTTCATCTATGACTCGCCGCTGCAGCCGCGCGGAAACGACGCCTTCGCGCGGGCGCTGCTCGACGACTGCCACAAGATCCGCGCCCACGACCGCGCCGGCCAGCGCTGGTGCCGCAAGAACTACCCCGCGGGATACACCTCGTACGGGACGATGACCAACCTCCACCAGACGTTCTCGACGTTCATCGATCTGGAGGCGAAGATCCGCCGCCACGTGAACCGGTTCGCGCGGCGGCTGGACATGAACCTGCAGGGCGCGCGGCTGGCGATGACCGACTGCTGGGTGAACGTCATGTCACGCCACGCGGTCCACTCGCTGCACCTGCACCCACTGGCGGTGGTGAGCGGGACGTACTACGTCGCCACGCCGCCCGGGTCGTCGCGCCTGCGCTTCGAGGACCCGCGCCTCGACAAGCTGATGGGCGCGCCACCGAAGCGCGACCCCTGTCGCCCCGAAAACCGCCAGCAGGTCTCCTATGACGTCGCCGCCGGCAAGCTCATCCTGTTCGAGAGCTGGCTGCGGCACGAGGTCGCCTCCAACCCCACCCGCGGTGAGCGCGTCAGCATCAGCTTCAACTACAACTGGGTCTGACCGACCGCAGAGTGTCTGGAAACGGTACGCCTGTCCGGATGAAGGACACCTCTGGCCCTTCGGTGACTCAAGCGGCGAGCCGCTCGGTCAGACTGCTGGCGCTTCGTAGAACAGCGTGATCGTCAGACAGTGGAACTCGGCGTCCGAGCTCTGCGTCACCGTCTTGTCCACGATCTGGAGCTGCGGATGATCGGACAGCCATCTGGTCACGTTCTCGCCGAGCATCTCTCGGTCGCGCGCCTTCGTCGCCGAAAACACCTTCACGCCTCTGAACATGATCCTACCAAGATGCAAATAATGTACTCGACTCTGGTCGACTGCAAAAGGGCAGTTTCCGTGGAGTGCGTGTCCGCCCCATCTTCGCTCGGTGCATCGTGGCCACGAAATTTAGCGGGCCCACCACGAAGGTTCGTGGTTGCGTGACTCGACCGGTTAGCCCGCGCCAGCGATTCGATTTCTTCGGCAGTGCCCATCGGTGTCCGCGCGGTCGAGCACAGCCTCGAGCGCACCGACGGCCGCCTGGTCTAGGGCCAGCCCGACGTGGACGATCGCCCCTTTGCCGTCGACGATCAGGGTGGTCGGAACGCGACTCTGCCGGAGCGCGTCCGCCAGGTGAAAGCCCTCATCGACGACCTGCGGATAGGCGAGGCCGCGCTCATGCACGAAGGCTGCCGTATGGGGAGCGTCCTCGCCGACCGCCACCCCGACGATGACGCCGCAGCCCTCGAGCCGTCGCGAGAGGCGATCGAGATCCGGGAGCTCGGTCTTGCAGCGCTCGCACCAGGGCGCCCACAGATTCACCAGCGCGGGGCGACCGGCCAGCACCTCGGCGAGCGTGACCGGGCGGCTGTCGAGATCGGCGAGCGGAATCTGCTGCCAGCCCGATTCGCTCGCCGCAGGTGCGGGCGCCACCGCGGGCGTGCCCGCGCCCCGCAAGCCGGCGTTTCCGCAGCCGGCAAGCGCGGCCGCGAACGACACGACGAGGAGTCGGCGCCGGCTCATTGCTGCCATCCTACCGCGCCGCTGACGAAGTCGACGTGCAGATCATTCGATCGAACGTAGCGCTCGCCGGTGAGCGCGAAGTAGATCTGATGTCCCCGGCGGCCGATCGGCTGATCCCAGCGGGCGCCCGCCGAGACGGCGCGGGCGTTGAACGCCGCCAGATCGCTGTCGGCGGTGCGAAACCCGGTCCCGGCCGGATCGAACACGATGCCGAAGAAGTCGACGGCTGACTGCCGGTGGTAGCGCGCGCCGAGGTCGAGCGTCAGGCGACCCACCCGTTGCGAAATATTGATGTCCGCCGTGTGCGCGACCGAGCCCCAGCTGTCGGCGTAGAACCGGTAGCCGAGCTTGAAGGCTCCTTGCCAGGGGAGCCACTGGACGATACGCCCCGAGAGCGCGTGCCGGTCGCGCCGGCGCGGGACGAGCTCCGCGCCGCGCGTCCCGTCCGAGAGAGGCACGCTGTTCCAGGTGTTGGTCAGCGTCCCCCCTTGCGTCGTGAAGCCATAGCTGGCGAGGGCAATCGTCGTCGGCGTCAGCAGCTGGGTGACGCCGAGGTTGAGATTCGTCGTGGTGCGCACGTCGCGGCCGTACCGTTTGCCGTCGAGGTTGAAGGAGTCGAACCAGTCGACGATCTGAAACAGGCTGGCCGACAGCACGGTGTTGTCGTCGGCGAACGAGTGCGTGGCGAACATGCCGAGCCCCCACGACTCGAGCGGCTCCTCCAGGTGGTAGTCGGCGTGAACCCCGAGGCTGGTGGTGCGGCTCCAGGCATAGGTCGTATCCGAGTCAATCTGCCCCGCTTCGTTGATTCGCGACGGGGAGCTGATCACGTCGACCGGGTTCCCGACGGGAAGCCCGTAGAGCTTGTGGTTGGGCGACGCGGCGGTGATGACGTCGAGGGAGGTGACGATCCGTTCGGTCACGCGATCGCCGATCGTCGCCACCACCTCGTTCTGCGGCTGCGCGATGGTGGTGCGCTCGGAGCCGGGGCCAGAGGCCGGGCCGGCCGCCGACTGGTAGCCAAGGCCGTCCTGGTCGAAGTAGGTGAAGCGCAGCGCGATCAACTGGATCTGGTACGCGGGTGCCTGGACGATCACCGGCTGATCGATCGGCGGCGGGGGCGGCGGCATCGCGATGGTCGGCGCGCCGCGTGCGGGTGGTGGGCAGACGAGAGCGAGCGTCGCCGCGACCGCAACTACTGACAGCCGCATCCGCCCCCAGCCGGCGCCGCGTCGCCGCCTCCCGCCGACTCGCGCGAGGTGTAGAGCTTCCGCCTGCTCGCGTTGAGCAGCAGATCGCCGTCGGCGCTCATCAACGGATCCGCGAGGTGCTTGCGCCTGTTCTGGGGGACCATCGCGCAGCCGCTCGCCAGCAGCGCGGTCAACATCGCCAACACGGTCACGAGGGCGCCGCGCCCACCACGGCTCCGGCCAGTCCACACGCGCCTCAAAGCGGACGGCTCCACCCGAGCCCGGTCGCGAATCCCCCCGCCGCCGGCGCCAGCCACAACGAAATCCGCGGCGGCGGCTCGGCGTGGTGGGGATCGAACAGGCTCATCACGACGCCCAGGATCGAGCTCCCCATCGCCAGCGGCAGAAGGACCTTCGTCGGGATCCGTTGCCGGTTGCCGATCCGGCGTTCGAAGGCGTCGCTCGCCTCCATCTCCACCACTGCGCTGGCTGACAGCGCCAGCGAGATACCGCCATAGATCGCGGCGCGTCGCCAGGAGCCTTGCAGGCCGTGCGCGACCCAGGGCGCCAGCGCGAACCCCGACGCCATCACGATGAAACCAGCCGCCTCGAGCCTGGGTGACTGATCCTCGGCCATCAGCGCACCGCCGACAATCAGGGGCACGATGGCCGTGGCCGTCCCCGCGATGAGGCCGACGGGCACCGGGTCGTTGGGAGGCGCCTCGGCGGTGGGGGCCGGAAGCTCCGTCGCCAAAACCAACGCCAAGATCGATGCCCACATCGCCGCGCTGGATTTTCTTATCACGGGCGGCGTGTGCCGTCCGGTCGCGCTCAACTTGGAGATGCGCGGGGAGCTGGCTGGCGCGGATCGCCTATCGGTTCGTCAGCTCGGCCAGGCCGCGGCGCATGACCTCGGCGACGATCCGGTCACAGCTCGGGCCGAGGAACCCAAAGGCGGTCTGCAGGACGCTCCCCACCCGCCGCTCGACATCCTTCTCGAGCATCTCCCGGGCGCGGTGAAGGCGCTGCCGGACCGCCGCCTCGCCCAACCCCAGCACCTCGGCCGTCTCCGCCGTGTCGAGCGAGTCGACCATGCGCAGCACCAGCACCTGGCGGTAATCGTCGGGCAGCCAATCGATGGCCGCCTCGACGACGGCGAGGATCTCGTGGCTCCCCGCGTGCTGTTCGGGGGTCCGCACGGGATCCTGCTCCGCGAGGGCCGAGGTGGCGCCTTTCCCGTCGGGAAGATCGTCGAGCGCAATCAGCCGCCCCCGTCGCCGGAGGCGGGCCCGCGCCTCGTTGATGCCGATCTTGAGGAGCCAGGTCCCGAACTGCGCCCGCCCCTCGAACTGATCGATGTGCTTGAGCGCCGCGAAGTAGCTGTCCTGCATGGCGTCCTCGACCTCTTCGCCCGTCCGCAACACGGAACGGATCGCGCGGTAGAGGCGCTGGTTGTGGCGCCGGACCAGCAGCTCGAACGCCGTCAGGTCCCCCTGCTTGACCCGTTCGACGAGCTGCTCGTCCGTCTGGTGGCCCGCGCCCGCCCCGACGTTGTTCGCTGGTGCCGGCGCCTGCATCTCTCCCCGCATGATCTTCATGATGACTGGGCAGCTCCGAATGGCTACAGAGATTTGAGGTACTGGGCCAGATCGGCCGACTGCGCATCGGTCAGCCCGAGCGACTTCTTGGCGTTGTAAGTGGCGACCACGGCGTCGAGCGTCGCCGCGCTGCCGTTGTGGAAGTAGGGGGCATGCTGCCAGAGGCCGGCGAGCGGCGCGGTGCGATACATCTTGGTTGCGCTGCGCGAAGCGTAGCTGGGGGCGCCGTTCGGCTCCGGCTCGCTGACCACCTCGCTCGGATCGTGCAGCGTGCTGTTGGCGTCGGTGAAGAGCGAGCCGCTGTGGCAGCTCGCGCAGTTCCCCTGCCCGTCGAAGACCGTCTTGCCGCGCGCGGCGGCGTCGGGATCGAAGCTGCCGGCGGGTGGTGGCGGCGCCGTCAGGGTCAACTGATAGGTCTGCAGATCGGGCAACTTGTCGGTCACCAGATCGTCGGTGCCGTTGGTGACGCTGACGCCGGTCCGTGGCTCGGAGAACGTGCCGTGCCCGCCCATCTGGGTCACCGCCACGTAGCGGTTCCAGTACTCGATGTCGCTGCCGTCGCCGGTGACCGTGATGGCGTGGAGGCCATTGAGGCCGTAGGCGGGCGGAATGACCTGGGGGCCATTTTGTCCGTCGAGGTTGTAGCGGGGGTCGTACTTGCCGGGGCCCCACGAGTTGAAGACCGCCTTCTGGTCGGCGGAGAGGGCGGGGGAGAGCGCGATGATCGCGCCCGGGTTGAGGTCGAGGTTCGGCTGTCCGTCGAGCCGCGCGCCGATGCCGGACGCGAAGGAGTTGTCGACGGTCGAATGGCAGAGCGCGCAGGTGATTCCCACCCGCGTCAGCGTGTCGGTGCCGTCGGCGCCCGTCGTGACCGTCCCCTTGATCCCGACGACGGCATTGAGCTTGAGAAGCGCGATCGTCGTCGCGGGGCTGGTGAGACTGATGCTCCCATCCTGGATCCCCTGGACGACGGCAGCCGGAAGCGCGGTGGCGTCGACCTTGAGGCCGACCGAAAGGGCGGTCGTCGGATCGACGGCGGTGGAGATGACGGTCTGCATCTGCAGCACATCGGTCCACTTCGTCTCGTCGCCGAACGTCTCATAGCGGAAGGTTTGCTGCCCCGCCGCCACAAGAGCCGGATCTTGGTCGGGTCGGCCGCGGTCGGGTTGGCCGCGCTGGAGCCGCAGGAGGCGACGGAGACCGCCGCCAGAATCAAGGCCACACAAGGAACGCAACGAATCGTCATGGTCAGCTCCCCTTCGTAGGTGCTTCAGTGTCTGCACCCGTCGGATGGAGCTGCCGACCGCGTCGTGACAGAGAAATATTTTTGTCACCGATGCGCCGCGGGCGCATCTAGGTCTGGATCCTCGACGGCGCGTGGGTCTCCGCCCGCCGCGTCGTTCCCAGGTCGCCGGACGTCGTTGTCAGAAGACGGCCTGGGCCGAGAGGCTCACCCGCCGCTCGACCCCGCTGTACGACGAGCCGGGGAGCTGGCTGTCGCGGTTGATCTGATCGAACGCCAGGGCGCCGCGCAGCGGTCCGCCGAGGATGCGAAGCGTGGCCGCCGCGCGCAGATAGATGCGCTGGTCGTGAAGCGAGAAGTTGTCGGTGATCTGTCCCTGGTAGCGATCGTCGCTGTTGATCGACCAGTAGGCTCCGCCGCGCGCCCGCAGGTAGACCTCGATCGGCTCGTCGTTCAGAGAGAGCGTGGCGGAGCCGGTCACGCTCTGCGCGTAGTAGTAACCGTTCTCCTGGAGCTCGCTCTTGATCGTGCTGTTGGCGTAGGCGGCGGCGGCACCCGGGAAGGCGAGGGAGGTCACCATCGAGAAGCCGTACTGGGCGTTGAACGTCGCCCGGGTGATGAGGCCTCCGTGGCGAGAGGAATATTCGAGCATGGGTCCGGCCAGGCCGGCCGTCACCACCCGGTCCCACTCGAGCGGCAAGAGGCGCGAGTCGAAATCGAAGGTGCTGCCGAGACCGAGCATCATCCCCCATCCGTCCGTCTCCCGGTGTGCGGTCTCGTCCCGGGCTGCGTAGTTGCGGTAGTAGCGCCCCCACCAGACGCCGCCGGCGTGAATCCAGAGGCCCCGGAGCCCACCGTGGGAAAGGAGGTTCTCCCAGGTCAGCTCCGTCCAGTCGCCGGGCGAGCTCGCGCCGAGGCCCGTTCCCGGCTGTCGGTAGCCGCGGTGGTCGACGATCGCGACGCCGAGGCCGAGGTCGAGCGCCTGGCTGACGGCACCGCCGTCGAACGAGAAATAGGCCTGGCCGAGGTTGAACGAAAGATAGTGCCAGGTGCGCGCCGGCAACCCGAAGTCGTCGGTCGGCTGCCTGTCGCCACTGCGGCAGACGCGCGCCTCGTTCAGCGTGGCGATGGGCGAGAAGAGCAGGGCGCCCAGGCAGTTTCCCATGCTGGGGCTCCCCGCCGCGAACATGCGCCCCAGGCGATAGGTCGCCTCGCCGATCACCGCGCCGCCCGCCGGGGTGAGGATGAGGTCGTTGGTGGACGGCTTCTCGTCCCACTCACCGAGATACTCCCAGGCCGTCGAGGTGAGGAACGACGCCACCAGCGAGGCGAGCGGCGAGAGGCCGTTGCCGCGCGCGATCTGGTAGTAGATGGCCCCGGCGAACGGGTGCGCCAGCGCGTTGGTGGCGAAGAGATCGTCGTCGAGGACGATCATCCGGGTGCTGAACATCTTGGCGCGCCAGTCGGTCCAGTCGAAGTGCAGGTCCCAGGAGTTCTTGGCCGGGTGCCGCCAGTACCAGATGGCTCCCACGCCGATGACGAGGAACTCCTCGAACGCCGTGCGCAAGTAGGGGTGAGCCGGACGCGAAAAGGTCGTTTCGGGAACCTCGACCGGATCGTCGGGAATCGCCGACAACGGAACCACCGGCACTGCCTCCATCGTCCACAGGGCGATCAGCGCGCCAACAACGATCACAGATGCCGAAGGTGCGGACGCGTACATCCCGGGCAACGTTCGGCACGCCGCCTGCGCCGCTAATGCGGCCGGCGATTACGGATCGTGCGAGGAAAAGCAGGCCGGCCGAGCTTGCCGCGCAAGTCCGCGTCTCGAACAATCAGTCGCCGCCTCATCGGATTCGGTGAAGTTGGGCGGTGAAGTCGGATGTCGAGAACGGATCAGCTCACGCGTCGCGCAGCCCTGAAGCTCGGGCTTGGCGCGGGAGCGTTCGCCCTCGGGCTGGACGCCTGCGGCTCGGGCGCCGATCGCTGTCCGCCCGGGCCAGTCGCCGCCGGCGCGGCGGCAGGACCGCTCTCGGGGATCGACACCATCGTCGTCGTGATGATGGAGAACCGCTCGTTCGATCATCTGTTCGGCGCGCTGGCGACTGATCCCAGCTATCCGGGCGCGAAGGTCGTGGATGGACTGACCGGAACCGAGACCAACCTCGACAGCGCCGGCCTGCCGGTGACGGTCAACCTCGCGCCGGCCGAGATCTCCAAGCTCGACCCGAAGCACGACTGGGTTTCGTCCCACCGCGCGTTCAACGGCGGGCGCAACGACGGTTTCGTGATCGTCAACCCCGGCGCCAACCAGGCCGAGGTGATGAGCTACCACCAGCGCGCCACCGCGCCGTTTCTCTACAGCCTGTGCGACCAGTACGCCGTCTGTGACCGCTGGTTCTCCTCCGTGATGGGACCGACCTGGCCCAACCGATACTACCTTCACGCCGCCACGGCCGCCGGCCACAAGACCAACCTGCCGATGGGGCTCAATCCACCGCCGACGGTCTGGCAGCGCCTCGCCGAGCGCTGCGTCCCGGCCAGCTACTACTACGCAGGGAGCGTCCCCTGGTACAGCGTCACCTTTCCGGCCAACAGCTTCTCGGGCAACGACGCCGTCGCGCCGCAGACGATCGATCATTTCTTCACCGACGCCGCGCGCGGTGCGCTCCCCAGCTTCTCGATCATCGATCCCGATTTCAACGTCAACGACGGCCATCCCCCTTTCGATTTCAGCCTGGCCGAGGCGTTTCTCAGCAGCATTCACCGGGCGCTCATGGCCAGCGTCCACTGGCCGCGGGCGCTTCTGGTCATCATGTTCGACGAGCACGGCGGCTACTACGATCACGTGCCACCGCCGACGGTTCCGGACTCCGATCCCGACTTCCGCCAGATCGGCTTTCGCGTCCCGGCGGTGGTGGTGGGGCCGCAGGTGCGCCCGGGGGCCGTCGTCTCGACCCCGTATGAACACGTCTCCATCCTGGCGACGCTGGCGACGCGGTTCGGGATCGCCAGCCTGGGGCCGCGCATGGACGCCGCCGCCGATCTGTCGGCCTGCATCGATCCCGATCGCGCCTCCGTCATGGCGCCCGCCGCCGCCCTGCCGCCGACGATCGAGATCCCAGCTTCGGTGATCCGGAGCGCGCCGTTTCGGCCGACCAGCCAGCCTGAGCTCGAGGCGCTGGCGCGGGCGGGCGGCGTGCCGGCCCATCACGTCGACCCGCGCGGACCGGACGAGCGGCTGCAGGCCTGGCTGCGCCATGCCCAGGCGCTGGAAGCGGTTCGCGTGATCGGGTGACGGCGGCGCTCACATTGTCTCTCATGGCGGCCTTGGCCTCGACGACCACCGTCGACGTCGACGGACCGGTCGACGGAGCTCCTGATGGAGTCCAAGCGATCGCCCGCGTGGCGGCACCCGCGCCTGCGCCTGCCTCGACGGAGCTGAGCCGGTTCGAGCTGAGGGTGCAGCCGTTCCTCGGGCTCACCAGCAACAGCTGGGGGAGCCTGGGCGAGGCGCGGTTCGAGCACGACTTCCGGTTTCCGTTGACGCTGGGGATCGAGCTGGCGCCCGTGGCGCTCGTGGAGAGCGGGAACGGAACGGGCGCGCTGGCCCAGGCGCGCCTCACCGCCGCGCTGAACCTCCGCTACCTGGGGGTCGGCCTCGGCCTCGGCGGCCAGCTCCAGCGCTTCGGGCGCAATGGCCTGTCGATCGCGCCGACGCTGCGCCTCGGGCGGCGCGACGGCCTCAACCTGTCGGTCGAGTACGCCTACTCGGTCGCCGCCAATCAGTACACCGGCCAGCGGACGATCGGCTTTTCGAACATCATCGGAACGCTGCGGATCCCGCTGACCGACCGCCTGTCGTCTGCAGATCGAGGGTGGGCTCAACCTCCAGGCCTGGGCCTTCACCACCGTCGGGCTCCGCCAGCGGGTGCGCGGTGACGGCGGCCCCGGCAGCTGGTTCCTCAGCGCCGGACTCGGCGCCGCCTGGATCAGCGACCAGGGGAGCTGCAACTACGACGCGGTGATTCCGTGCGGCCCCTCGGCGATGTCCTTCGGGCCGACCATCGACTTCGGGCTCGAACGCCGGTTCTGAATCGGCGCGCGGCGCGTATCGACCAGCGCCCGATAGCCGAGCCCGCCCAGCGCGCCACCGACGATCGGCGCCAGCCAGAACAGCCAGAGCTGACCGACCGCCCAGGATCCCGCGTAGAGCGCCACGCCGGTGCTGCGCGCCGGGTTCACCGAGGTGTTGGTCACCGGGATGCTGATGAGGTGGATCAGCGTCAGCGCGAACCCGATGAAGATCGGGGCGAACCCGGCGCTCGCTCGGGCCGGATCGGTGGCGCCCATGATCACCATCAAAAATCCCGCGGTCAGCACCGTCTCACAGAGCGCCGCCGCCGGGAGCGTGTAGTGGCCGGGCGAGTGCGCGCCGTACCCGTTGGCGGCGAAGCCCCCCGCCAGGCTGAACCCGGGGGCACCGGAGGCGATGAGGTAGAGGACCGCGCCGGCGACGATCCCACCCGCCACCTGCGCGACGATGTAAGCGGGAAGGTCGCGGCTGGGGAACCGCCCACCCGCGCACAGGCCGATCGAGACGGCCGGGTTGAAGTGCCCGCCCGAGATCGGGCCGAGCGCGGCGGCCATCGTCAGCACCGTCAGGCCGAAGGCCAGCGCGACGCCCGCGAATCCGATCCCCAGGCCGGGGAAGCTGGCGGCCAGGACGGCGCTCCCGCACCCGCCGAACACCAACCAGAACGTCCCCACGAACTCGGCCGTCGATCGTCGCAGCAGTGACATGCAAATCAACGTAGGTAGCCGCACGCGTCGACGGAGGCGGGCGCCGGGCGAATGCGCCGTCGCCTCACTTATGGGTCCGTCTCCTCGGCCCGGCTACGCGTCGGCTTCGCGCTCGTCGGTGCCCGCCGCGCTCCGCGACGATCGCGCCGAGTGGAGCATGCCCAGGTTGGCCGCCAGCCGGACGAGCTCCGCCATGTTGCGCAGGCCCAGCTTGCGGTTGATCCGATTGAGATGGCTGTCGACCGTCTTGCGCGCGATGCAGAGCTCCTTGGCCATGTCGCGCGCAATCACGCACTCGGAGGCGAGCCGAAAGACCTCTCGCTCGCGGGGCGAGAGGATCCCGAGGACGTCGCTGGCGTTGCGCCGTCGTGCCTCGAAGGCCGCCAATCGGGGCGCCAGTGTGGGCGCCACGTAGCGATGGCCCTTGCTGACGGCGTGAATCGCCTCGACCAGCGTCTCCGGGCCGTCGCTCTTGAGCGCGTAGCCCGCAGCGCCGGCGTCGAGCGCATCGAGGACGTCGTTGACCTGATCGTGCGCGCTCACGATGAGCACGCGCGCCCGCGGAGCGCGACGGCCGATCTCGCGGGTGGCGAGGACGCCGTCCATCCCGGGCAGCGCGATGTCCATCAGCACCAGGTCTGGGACCATGGCGTCGATGAGACGAAAAGCGCCGCGCGCGGTGCTTGCTTCTCCGATGACCTCGAAGCCGGGCGGCGTGGCGAGAACATGGCGCACGCCCACGCGGAACAGCGTGTGATCGTCGACCAGGACAATTTTCATGTTCGGAAAGACTCCAGGGGAGGAAATGCAGGCGGTTTTGGGGAACGCAATTTATAGCCAAGTCATGGGTGCTTGGGGGCCTCTCAACCGAAGATCAGGCATTTACCTACACCGGACCTTCGTAACAAATTTGACATAATTCAACGGGATGGAGCCGAACGCTGGAAGGCGAGGGCGTGGAGGGACGCCAAAGAGATTACGAATCGGTCACAGCGACAACACTTCGATCGGCCTTCGGGGCTTCGGCGGTAAGGTGGCCTGCAGGCCGGTCAGCGACGGAGACGCCACCGTCGAGACCATGTGGTCGTCGGTCAGCCTGCGGGCCAGCAACGGTATCTTCTTGTGCGACCTCGCCTCCCTGGCGTGCCAGTCGCTTCCCCGCAACCGAACGCCCATGGCTTGACCGTCCCCATGGGTGCCAGCAGCGATCAAGGACCGCTGCGTCCGCAAAAATACGGTGAAGGTCGATCCGCGCCCTTTCCGGCTCTCCAGCGTCACCCATCCCCCGTGCGCCGCGGCGAGCTCGCGAACGAGCCAGAGGCCGAGGCCAAGCCCGCCGCCCTCCTCGGGTATGGCGTGCCTGTTGCGCTCGAAGATCCATTCCTGATCGGCGGCGGCGACCCCGATCCCGTGATCGCGAACCGAGATGTGAACGCCATATTCCGCCGGTTTGACGTCGATTCGAATCGGACGTCCCAGGCCGAACTTCAACGCATTCGAGAGCAGATTACCGACGATCTGCTCGACCATCGAGCGGTCCCACCACCCCTGCAGGTCGCCGAGGGTGACCACCCGGACCGTCGCCGCGTCCCGAACGGCAACCAATCGTTGAACGGTCGCTCGAACGGCCTCCCCGACATCGATTGATCGGGGCCGAGGCGTTGCATAACCGACACATTCGAGCTCAGTCACGGTGTCGAGCAATGTCTTGAGCCGTTGAACCTCCGCACGCGCAACCCGTAAGGCAGAGTGCACAGCTCCCTCCGGGAGTGCCGCGGCGGAGCCCTCGGCGATCCCGATGTAGAGCAGCGCCGTGGCCAGGGGCGTGTTCAACTCGTGTCGAATCAACTTCACGATGTTGTCTCGCCGCAACATCCCCCCTGGCCCGGCGATCGCCCCTTGTCCGGCTGCCCCCTGCCGCCCCCCTGGCCCGCCCTCGTTGCGCATCTATGCTCCCTCCATCCCCTCACTGACGAGCGCTTGGGGCGCTTCGCCGACCAGAGAATCCCGGGCACTGCCGTGCCGGACCAGGCCCAGGTTGCAAGCCAGCCTGACCAGCTCCGCGGAAGTGCGCAGACCCAGCTTCCGGTGAATCCGATAGAGGTGCGTATCGACGGTCTTTCGCGAGATGCAAAGCTCGCGGGCGATTTCTCGCGTGAGCAGGCAGTCGGCCGCGAGCCGGAACACCTCTCGTTCCCGCAGAGAGAGAATCGAGAGCGTGTCGAGCGGCTTTTTTCGCCTCGATTCGTAGCTGCCGAGCAGCGCGGCCAGGCTGGGCGCCACGTACCGATCGTTCCGGATGATCGTCCGCAGCGCCGCCACCAGGGCCTCGGTCCCTTCCGTCTTGAGCGCGTATCCGGCAGCACCAGCGTCGAGGGCCTCGAGGACATCGCTGATCTGGTCGTGGACCGAGAGCAGCAAGACCCGCGTCTTCGGCGCGCGCCTGCGGATTTCGCGCGTCGCGATCACACCATCCATTCCGGGGAGTTGCACGTCCATCACCACGATGTCGGGGGGATGCGCGTCGATGGCCACGAACGCATCGCGTGCGTTGCCGGCCTCACCGATAACCGAGAACTCGGCGTAAGTGGCCAAGCTCTGGCGGATCCCCATCCTGAACAGCGGATGGTCCTCGACCAAGAAAATCTTCGTCATGGCCGGTCCCTCTCCGAAAGTCGCAGCGGAGATCGCACCGTCGCTCGCTCGCATGAGCGATCGGACGACCGAACCCGCCACCGACGATCCGCCTCCGCTGAGATTCGTTTCACATCTTCCGCTGTTCCGCCCCTCCCACCCCTGCGAACCCCGAGAGACGCGACCTGCTCAAACGAGGTTGTACAACAGGGACGGCCCTGTTGTCTAATTTCGCCAAACGTTGTCCGTCGCGAAACAGTCCGGTAAGGGATCGCCCCAAACAAGGGAAGGCGCTCACCGCGCTCCGTTTCTAGGCTAGCGATCGACGATGCGATCTGGCATCTAGCCGAGTGAGGATTGGAGGCGACGGAGGGACCATGCGAACTGCTCAAAGGATCTCGGCGACCCGAAACGGAACGACTCACGCGGCGTTTCTCGCCAACGTAAGCAGGCATTTCGTTTCCCTGGAGATCGAGCCGATGATCGAGGCGGTCGGCCGCGCCTCGCTGGGGGTGCTGGGCGACGTCTGCGCAGTCGATCGTATTTCTGAGGCTCTTCCAACCCGGATTCTGGAGGTCCGGACCTCGCCCGACGCCTGGTTGGAGACACCCGCCCAGCTCGCCTCGACCGTCCGGGGCGAAGTCTCCCTGGACGGAGATCGCTCGCGGCTCAGCGTCCCGATCGGAATGCGGCGAGACCGATTCGGCGTGCTCAGCTTCGCCAAGAACGACGGCGTGGCTCACACCGGGGCCGACCTGGCGCTCGCTCAGGAGCTGGGCGAGCGGTTGTCGCTCGCGATCTGCAATGCGCGGGAACACATGAGCATGGCGGCGGCGCTGGGTGACCGGGAGCGGCTGATTTCGATCGCTGCTCACGAGCTCCGCAATCCCCTCTGCTCCGTTCGTTTCTGCCTGCAGACGCTGGAGCGGCACGGCAGCGCGCTGGCTCCGCAGGCGGTTCGCATGCTGGAGATCGTGTCCAGGGGCGAACGCAAGATCACCCGCCTCATCGATGATCTGCTCGATCTGGGACGGATCCGCACCGGGCAGCTGGCGCTCGACCTGTCGTCCTTCGATTTGTGCGATGTCATACGTGATGTGACCACCTTGATGGAGGCGCAAACGATCGACACAGGCTCGACGCTGAACGTGGAGCTGACCGGCCCCGTCGTGGGACGGTGGGACCGCGGGCGACTCGATCAGGTCGTCTCGAATCTGTTGGCGAACGCGGTCAAATACGGACAGGGTCGCCCCGTGGTGATCCGGGCGGGCGCCGACATGCAGCGCGACGTGGCCTGGATGGCGGTCAGCGATCAAGGGGTGGGAATCGAGCCCGGTCTCCGAGAGAGCATCTTCGAACCGTTCAAGCGCGGGACGTTGATCGGCCAGCGCGACGGTCTCGGCCTCGGTCTCTTCATCGTGCGCGGAATCGTCGAGCAGCTGGGCGGCGCCGTCCGCGTCGACAGTCTTCCGGGATCGGGTGCGACGTTTGTCGTGGAGCTTCCTCTCCAGATCGCTTCCTGACGCCATTTCTTCCTCAGGGGCGATAGTAAGGCGGTCCCGCAGGGCGTCTGTACAGGCAATCGCTGATTCTCCTCGCGGTCGATAGGTTCACCACCGACGGGAAGAGAGGTCATCTGGGATGCCGCGGGAGAAGATCGGATCGGGCTAGGCCGAGGCGACGAATGACTCCACCTGCTCGAGGAGCTCGTCGAGCGTGAACGGCTTCAACAGCAGCGCGCCGGCGCGCATCGGATGGCGTCCGGCCTCACGGCTGGCGGTCATGATGACGACGGGGATGTCTCGGGTTCGTTGGTCGCGGAGCTGCCGCTCACGGAACTGCCATCCGGTCATTTCGGGCATCATCAGGTCCAGCAGAATGAGGCAGGGCGGCGGCCCGTGACGCGACAGCCGCAACGCTCGGTGGGCGTCGTGGGCGGTCACCGCGTCGTACCCCGCGTCGATCAGCACGTCCGCCATGCTCTCGCACAGCTCGACGTCGTCATCGACGATGAGGAGGCGAGGGCGTTCGTTCACGAGGCCCTCGGGAGCTCGACGCTGAAGGTGGACCCACGGCCAGGCTCGCTCTCCACCGAGATCGTCCCGTGGCAGGCATCGACGATCTGCTTGCAGATCCAGAGCCCCAGGCCGAGGCCGGGATGGCGCCTCACCGAGGTCGCCCGTTCGAACCGCTCGAAGATTCGGTCCTGCTCCTGCGTCGGGATCCCCTCGCCGGAGTCCTTGACCTCGAGGCGCGCGAAGGCGGAGTTGGCGTCCAGCTCGACCTCGATGGGGCGGCCGCAGCCGAACTTGATGGCGTTGGAGAGCAGGTTGGTGACCACCTGCCCGAGGCGGAGCCGATCCCAGTGGCCGACCACCTCGTTGCGCATCCGGAACAGCACCGGCGAGCCGGCGCTGACCGCGGAATCGCGCATCAGGTCGATCGCCTCGATCACCAGCGACTGCAGATCGATCTCCTCGGGGCGCAGGTCGAGACGTCCTTCCACGAACTGAGAAACGTCGAGCAGCTGATCGACGAGCTGGTTGAGACGCACCACCTGCCGACGAATGGCGGAGAGCCGGCGGTGCAGCCGCTCGGTGACCGGCGTGCTGTGCCCATTGGTCGACTCGGCCGAGGCGAGCAGGCCCTCCGTCTGCAGGCTCAAGGTGGTGATGGGTGTCCGCAGCTCGTGCGAGGCGGCGGAGAGGAACTCGTCCCGCACGTGCAGCGTTCGCTGGAGGCTGGCCAGCGCCTCTTCCTGCTGCGCGTTTCGCCGGCGCATGGAGGTCAGCTCGAGCCGCGTTTGGACCCGCACCAGGAGCTCTCGACCCGAGAACGGCTTGACCAGGAAGTCGTCGGCGCCGGCCTCGAGGCCGGCAATCGTCTCGCGTTGCCCCGCGGTGCGCGACATCAGGATGAGCGGCAGGTCCTGGGTCGACCGTTCGGCGCGCAGCTGGCGCACCAGCTCGATGCCGCTCAGCCCCGGCATCTGCACGTTGGCGATCACCAGATCGAAGGCCGAGCCGAGCGCCTGATCCCGACCCTGGTCGCCCCGCTCGGCGAGTGTCACGGCCCAACGCGTTCCCAGCAGCAGATCGAACGTGGCCCGCGCCTCGGGATCGTCCTCGACCACCAAGATGCGTGCCGCCGGTTCCTCTTCCGTCGACACGCACCACAACGTGAATCCGTCGGGACCTTCGCGGCAACGTCCGTCGCTGTAAGTGCGCGGCGCATTCAGGGAGAGGCAGGCGCGGCCATCGATTGCCGCGCCTGCCCCCGTCGTCAGCTTCACTGCCGAGGAGGCGCCACCAGATGACGGCAGAGGAGAGGCGATTGTCCGGCGCGGTCGGGCGCGGCCGCCTGGAAAAAATGGGGACCCTATCTGAGTGAGCGCCAGTGGGGGACTGTGCGCGAGGACTACGGCGCGAAGGGGGACGCCTGGACCTACCTCAGTCACGAGCTCTCTCGATCCTTCGCCTACCGCTGGGGCGAGGACGGCCTCGGCGGCATCTCCGACGACCAGCAGACGCTCTGCTTCGCGCTCGCGCTCTGGAACGGCCGCGATCCGATCCTCAAGGAACGTCTGTTCGGCCTCACCAACCCGGAGGGGAACCACGGCGAGGACGTCAAGGAGTACTACTACTACCTCGACAGCACGCCGACACATTCCTACATGCGGTACCTCTACAAGTACCCCCAGCTGGCGTTCCCCTACCGCGAGCTGGTCGAGACCAACGCCAGTCGTTCGCGCCACGATTTCGAGTACGAGCTCATCGACACCGGCATCTTTCGCGACGACCAGTACTTCGACCTTTTCGTCGAGTACGCCAAGGCGGGGCCGGAAGACGTGCTGATCGAGATCTCGGCTCACAACAGAGGGCCCGAGGCCGCGACGCTGCACCTCTTGCCCACCCTCTGGTTTCGAAACAGCTGGCAGCAGAAGGAGATCGAGCGGCCGCAGATCGGTGTCGCCCGCGGGGAGCCGTCGGTGCTGTCGGCCACCAGCGCCGCGCTCGGCGAATACCTGCTTCACTGCGAGTCGGGCGCGTCGTTTCTCTTCGTCGACAATGAAACCAATCCCCAGCGCTGGCACGGGCCGGCGGATCCACACGACGGGGAGGTCCCCCGCTACTTCAAGGACGGGATCAACGACTACGTCGTCAACGGAGCCAAGGACGCGATCAACCCGCGGCAGGTGGGGACCAAGGCGGCCGCGCACTACATGTTTCGAGATCCCGGCGAAGGGTCGTCAAACGCTTCGGTTGCGCCTCTCCAGCGCAGAGCATCGAACACGACGAAGGCGCCCTGGGGAGGCGATTCTCGCGGGTGCTCGAGACGCGCAAGCGCGAGGCGGACGACTTTTACGCCGAGGTCATCCCGGCTTCGCTCTCTGCCGACCGTCGGGCGGTCGTTCGCCAGTCCCTGGCGGGCATGCTCTGGAGCAAGCAGTTCTACGACTACGACGTCGACGCCTGGTTGACGGCGCACGGCAGCGAGCCGTCTCGCGAGGACGAATGGCGGCAGCCACCGCAACGCCGAGTGGGCCCACATGGTGAACGCCGACGTCATCTCGATGCCGGACAAGTGGGAGTATCCCTGGTACGCGGCCTGGGATCTGGCCTTCCACGCCGTGCCGCTGGCGCTGGTCGATCCGGCCTACGCCAAGAAGCAACTCTTGCTGCTGTTGAAAGAGAGCTACCTGCGCCCGAACGGTCAGGTGCCCGCCTACGAATGGAACTTCGGCGACGTCAATCCGCCGGTTCACGCCTGGTCCGCTTATTTCCTCTATCAGCTGGACAGGCGCCGCTCCGGGCACGGCGATCTCGAGTTCCTGAGGAGCATCTACAACAAGCTGCTGATCAACTTCACCTGGTGGGTGAATCGCAAGGATCAGCAGGGGCGGAACGTGTTCGAGGGGGGATTTCTGGGGCTCGACAACGTCGGCGTGTTCGACTGCAGCACGCCGCTGCCGACCGGGGGGCATCTCGAACAGACCGACGGCACCGCCTGGATGGCGTTCTACGCGCAGGCGATGCTGCAGATCTCGCTGGAGCTCGCCGTGGAGGACCGTTCTTACGTCGACATGGCGCTGAAGTTCTTCGATCACTTCGTCTGGATCGCCTCGTCCATGATCCAGATCGGTGGGCAAGGGGAGATGTGGAACGAGGAGGACGGCTTCTTCTACGACGTCCTGCGCACCCCCGACGGGAAGGCGCGGCAGCTGAAGGTTCGTTCGATCGTCGGCCTGCTACCGCTCTGCACCGCCGCGGCGATCGACGAGCAGGTGGTGGCAGCGCTGCCGGAGCTTCAGCAACGCGCCGGATGGTTCGCCAACCATCGTCCGAACCTGGTGAGCAACATCCACGACCCGCGGCGCCCCGGATATCGCGACCGCCGGTTGCTCTCGTTGCTCAGTGAGGAGCGGCTCCGTCGGGTGCTCGCGCACGTGCTCGACGAGGATGAGTTCTTGAGTCCGTTCGGGATCCGCTCGCTCTCGCGCTATCACCTCGAGCACCCCTACACGCTCAACCTCGACGGCCAGGAGATCAAGGTCGGCTACCTGCCGGCCGAGTCGGACAGTTGCCTCTTCGGAGGAAACTCGAACTGGCGCGGCCCGATCTGGATGCCCGTCAACGCGCTCTTCATCAAGGCCCTCATCAACTATTACGCCTACTACGGACCGAGCTTCCGGGTGGAGTACCCGACCGGCTCGGGTCACCGGGCGTCGCTCTACGAAGTTGCCAAGGGGCTGACGGAGCGGCTGGGGCGAATTTTCCTCCGCGACAAGAGCGGACACCGCCCACTTTACGGCAGCACGCCGAAGCTCTCAGACGATCCGCTCTGGCGGGATCACTTGCTCTTCTACGAGTACTTCCATGGCGACAACGGCGCTGGCATCGGCGCCAGCCATCAGACCGGATGGACCGGGCTCATCGCCTCTCTGCTTCACTACTTCGCGACCGTCTCGGCGAGTGAGGCCCTCAATCTGTGGTCGCCAGACGCGCCGCGAGCGGCGATGGCCACCACCGGGCCACGCCGCAAGAGCTCCCGCAACGATCGCAATACCTGAAGAAATAGAATAAGAGCCGAGGCCCCAGCCGCCGCGTGAGGGAGCAGTTCCGCGCGGTGTCTGTCGCCTCGGCTCGCGTGCCAGCCAGAGAGAGCCGGCACGCAGCGGCTTAGAACTCGAAACCGACGCGACCGATGGCGCCCCAGTTCTGCATGGAGTTGTTGCTGTTCGTGATGCGGTCGAACATCGAGTCGTTGAAGACGGCCCGGTAAGTTCCGCGCACGTCGATGAGGAACGCCTTCGTGGGCCGGATCGAGATGCCGGCGCCGAGCGGGACGGTCCCCACGTCATCCTGGCTGAGGACGCTCGAGGTGTTCGTGGCGGTGTTGGTGATCTGGTAGTGGGTCCAACCCGCGCCGCCGAAGATGTACGGCTGCACCATGTAGTTCGTGAAGTTCAGCCGAAGGTCACCCTCGACGCCGTTCCCGATCAGGTGGGTGTTGGTCGAGAGCCCCAGCGCGTCGATGTTCTGGGCGGAGCCGACGTAGGCGCCCTCGATGGCGATCGGGAGGCGCGACCCGAAGGTCAGGCGGGCATCCCAGGTTCCACCGGTGTTGACGGTGTTTCGCACCGCGCTGTCGATGAAGCCGACGGCGCCACCGCCGACCAGCGCCTCGATGCCGATCTTCGACGGCGGCACGTCATGGTGGGCCACCGGCGCGGGCGGCGGCACCGGCTCGTACATCGGCGCGGGCGGCGGCGCAGGGGCCACCGGCGGCACGATGACGATAGCGGACGGCGGCGGCGCGACCGGCTCTGGCGGCGCGACCGGCTCGGGCGGCGCGACTGGCTCCGGGGGCGGCGGGGCCGCCTCGGCCATCTTCTTGGGGACGTCGCAGGTCTTCACCTTCACGACGCGCGCGTCCGCGTTGCTGACCGGCGCGCTGTCCTCGCCGTGGCCGACCACGCTGATGCGATCCGACGGCACCCCCTTGCCGACCAGGAAGTCCTCGGCCGCCTGCGCGCGCCGTTCGCTGAGGCGCTGGTTCGCCGTCGCGCCGCCGGTCTTGGAGGTGAATCCCTCGAGGTGCACCGTGCGTTGATCGCCGTTGTGGACCCAGGTGGCGACGCCGCTCAGGGCGCCCTTGCCGTTCCTGTCGATCTCCGACGATCCGATTCCGAAGTTGACCGTCACGCCCGAATCCTTGCAGACGGGCGCGGCCGCGGTCTCTTCGGAGCTCGCTCCTTCCACCGGCTCAGCCATTGCCAGACCACCCAGCATCAAGACTGAAAGCGGAGCGGCTGCTATCACCCCTCGCCACACTCCATAGATGTTGTTACGCATGGTGCTCGTACCTCCCTGATCCCGAATCTGGGACCGAACGCGCCGAGGTCGAATCGAATACGAAAACGCCTCACACAAATACCTTCCGCCGCGGCGGGAAGAGCGACGGCGATTTGCGTGGTTCTCCGATGCGCACCTGCGGTCGTCGCGCCCACCTTTCACTCATGGAACCTAGTTCGGCGGAGCGGCCCGTTTCCCGATGAAGTCAAATCACGTCTCCAGGCTGGCGACCTGGTCGTTGGCGGCCACGCTCGTCCTGCTGGCGAGCGCCTGCGCGCACCAGATGGGAAAAAACGCTGCCCAGGGCGCCACGCAGGTGCTCGAACAGGGGCAGGCGGCGACCGCCGACGATCAGAGCCGACAGATCAGCCGCGTCATGGCCGAGCGGGCGGTGGAGGGCGCCATCGCCGCGCTCGACGCGCCGGAGCAACGCGCGCGGATCCAGCAGGTGGTCGACGCCGCGGTCGCCCAGGCCGTCGTGACCGCCTTCCGCGCCGCTGGCGATGCGACGCGCGGTCAGGTCGCCGCCGTCGCCGGACAACATCCGGTGAGTCCGGTCGCGCTCTTCATGGGGCAGGTCGCCCGGACGGCGGTCGACGACGCGCTCCGTGGCCTCGTCGCCGATCTCGGCAGCCATGGCGAAGGGCCGCTCGGGGCCAGCCTCGCCGGCACCGGCAAGAATGTTTCGGCCGCGGTGGTGGGGAGCGCGCTCGACCAGCTCCACGACCTCTTCCCCGGATGTCGCGGCGCCGACGCCGTCGCCTGCGTCAACCGCCAGATCGCCAGCATGAGCCAGTCGGCCGCCATCGGTTTTTCGGCCGGCCTCCGTCAGACGATCGGCTGGGCGCTGCTCATCTTCGCCGGCCTCGTCGGCCTGCTGATGGGCCTCCTCAGTCACTGGCTCTGGTCTCAGCGGGGGCACGCCCAGGTGCTGCGCACCCGCACCACCTGATCGACTCGGCTGACTATTGAGGTGAAACGGTCGGTTTGATCGACGCCGCCTTCGCCTCGCGGTAGGTGATCTGCACCATCTGGCCGGGCTGCAGGTCGGTCAGCTTCTTCTGCATCGCCGGATCGTAGACCGTCACCGTCCGCGTGTTCCCCTTGGGTCCCTTGAAGGTCACCCGGTTCATCACCTCGTCGACGCCGATCACCTCGACGATCGCCGTGATCTGACGACCGATCGCCGCGCCGCCCGGCTCAGGCGTGCGTCCACCGGTCATGGTCTCGCTCATGCTCGCCTTCGCTCCGGCCGGCAGCAGCGCGAGACCAATCGACTCGTAGTAGTCGACGTCGACGTGATCCCCGACCTTGAGCGTGTCGAACGAGCTCATGTCGGGCGGCACGCCCACGATCCGCGAATCACCGTCGGCGTTCACCAGCGTCACCGTCCGGGTGCCGCGATCGACGGCGCTCACCACCACCGTCTCATGCAGCCGGCGCGCCGTCGCAGTCGGCATGGCCGGCTGGGCCTGCGAGGGGTTGCTCCAAACCGCGAGCGTCAGCAGTCCACCCGCGAGCGCGATCATCGTCCCGGTTCTTGTCGTCTGGCTGGTCATGTCACACCTCCCCGACAAGGTAATTCCGTCGGCACCACCTCGTGCGGGGCGCCTGTGAGTCGAACGCTGAAAGGCAACCGTGCCGCGCAGGCGCGGGCGCCGTCAATCGGCCGCGCGGGCGCGGGCGTCGTCAATCGGCCGCGCGGGCGCGGCCGAAGGCGTCCATGCGCCCCCAGCAGCCGGGGATGTCGAGCAGCTCGATCCGTCCCAGCGGCTCGGGAATGGCCGGGTCGACGATCAGGTGGGTTCCATCGGACTCGAGGCCGAGGAGCGTGCGAATGAGCAGCAGCGGCGCGCCGGTCGCCCAGGCCTGCGGGCTGCACGCGGTCGGGTACTCGACCGGGTAGTGGGTGTCCGACCGCGGATAGCCGCCGAACGCTTCGGGGAGTCGGCCGCCGAACAGGTGGGCCGCCTCCAGCATGGCGCGCGAGATGCGGGCCGCCTCGGCGCGGTAGCCGGCCTGGCGCAGCCCCCAGGCGATGAACGAGTTGTCGTGCGGCCAGACGGTGCCGACGTGGTACCCGATCGGGTTGTAGGAGTTTTCGCTGCTGGCCATGGTGCGGATCCCCCAGCCGGAAAACAGCGCGTCGCTCATCAGGTGCTTGACGCAGCTCTCCGCCTTCTCGTCGTCGGCGATGCCGCTCCAGAGCAGGTGGCCGATGTTCGAGGTGAGCGAGTCGACCTTGCGCTTGTGACCGTCGAGCGCCAGCGCGAAGAAGTTCCGTTCCGGAATCCAGAACGCCTGGTTGAATCGCCTCCTGAGCTCGACAGCCTGGGCTTCCAGTTGCTGGGCCCAGCCCGCATCGTTCCACACTTCACGCGCCAGGCGGGCCGTCCGGAGCTTGGCGTCGTAGACGTAGCCCTGCAGCTCGCAGGTGGCGCGTGGCAGCGGCGCGATCGTTCCGTCGGCGAAGGCGATCGAATCCCAGGAGTCTTTCCAGCACTGGTTGTCGAGGCCCGTCTTGTCGTTGCCGCGCTTGTATTCCACGAAGCCGTCGTGGTCGCGGTCGCCGTAACGATCGATCCAGGAGACCGCCGCGCGTGCTTCTCGCTCGAGCTGCATCGCGAGCGCGCGGTCGCCCGTCCAGCGGACGTACTCCTCGAGGACGATGAGAAACAGCATGGTGCTGTCGGCCGCGCCGTAGTACGGCGAGTGCGGGCGCTCTTCGAAGGCGGTCATCTCGCCGAGCCGCAGCTCGTGCAGGATCTTCCCGGGCTCCTCGTCGCGGAAGGGGTCTTCCACCCGCCCTTGGAACAGCGCCAGCGTGCGCAGCGTCGAGGCCGCCAGCTCGGGCGCGAAGGGAATCGCCTGAAAGCTGGCGATCAGGCTGTCGCGGCCGAACAGCGCCATGAACCAGGGGAGCCCCGCCGCCGGCAGCGCGCCAGGGGTGAGTCCCGTCCGGAAGCGCAAGGCCGCCATGTCCACCAGGCTGCGACGGTAGATCTGCTGCAGCGGCTCCCAGGAACAGACGAGCCGGGGGGCGCTGCCCACCCAGGCGTCGACGTTGGCCTTGGTGCGCATCGGCACGTCGCCGGTGGCGCGCGCAGAGGCCTGTACGTCGAGGGAGACGGTCCAGGAGGTGCGCGGCGGCAGGTGAACGTGAAAGCGCAGGCCGTCCTCGGCGATCTCGGCCTTCTGGCTGGCCGAGATGTACGTCTCGCGCACGAAGCCGTCACGTTTGTATCCCAGCGTCAGCCGATCGTCCGTCGTCTTGGTGTAGAGCTGCCCCTTCTTCTGCAGCTTGTCCTTCACCTCGAACAGATCGGCGAAGTCACAGGCGGCGTCCAGCTTGACGTCGAGGTCGATCGCGTCCTTGTCGTGGTTCTCCAGCAGGATCTCCTCGTGAAACCCCTTGCCGACGGCGCGCTTGCGGGCGACCGAGAGGTGCGAGTCGACGTAGATGGTGCTGCTGGTGACCGCCTCGAAGAATTGCACCTGAAAGTACTCCTGCTCGTCGACCGACAGCACCGAGGGTCGAAGGCCGTTGACGGTGAGCACCCAGCGGGAGAGGAAGCGGGTGTCGTCGAGAAACAGCCCTTGCGCGTCGACCGGGCTGGCTTCGATGTCGCCGCGCCGATCGCTGACGACGAAGGAGTTGCCGTCCAGGATGCTGATCGTGTTGAGGGACACCGCTAGTGACCCTTTCCATCCAACGGAGCCTGCAGGAAGGGGTTTTCGCCGCGCAACCCGTAGAGGATCTTCACGCCGAGCTCGCGATCGCCGTGCAGCCGACCTTCCGCCTGGAGCGCCATGAGGACCGGATTGAGCTGCCCCCGCAGGACCTTGACGAGCAGGTCGCGCGACTTGCAGACCGCCGTCACGTCGACCGGAGGTCCGTCGGGCGCCAGCTTCACCCGACCGTTGTCGACGGCCAACACGCCCAGCGCCTGGTCTCCCACCATCAGCCGCATCCGGCCGACGACGCCGGCCAGCCCGGGCGCCTCACCTTCGAACGTTCCTTCAGCGACCAGACCCTCGCTGCTCCGGTTCTCCACGGGGTGCCTTCGAGTCAGCGGGGGGGATTGACGACGACGTAGCTCACCTCGGAGCCGGCGTAGCGCGGCTGGTACCAGGTGTTGCCGCACTGCTGGTAGGCGACGTTGCCCACCACCACCGAGGTGCACGAGGGCGGAATCGAGCGCACCACGCTCCCCACCGCCACCGCTGTCGCGACCGCGGCCCCGGTGACCACCGCCGCCCGGGCGACTGGGCGATAGTTGACGCTCCTTCGGACGACGACCACTGCGTTTGCGGCGCTGGGCGCCAGGGCGACCACGGCCAAGAGGGTGGTCAAGACAGCGGTCAACACCAGTCCCCGTGATCCGATCCCGTCCCTGCTTCGACTCATGGCCTGTCTCCTTCGTCGTCTTGTTGTTCGAGGCTCGTCCTCGTCGGAGCTCGTTCGTCCGCGGTCCTCGGTTACTGATGCGAGCTGGTGCGACCCGCCGCGGTGTCGAACTCGATCTTGTGCGCCTCGGGCGGCGGCGCGAAGGTGAAGAGGTCGTCGGTCAGCTTGGGCGTCAGGTCCCAGGTGAGAACCACCCCGTGTTGCGGGCGTGACTTCTCCGAGGTCGTCGTGATGCACCATCTTGCGCGGCAGCGGGTGCGCCCCCTGCTCGATCCAGAGCTCCCAGTCGACGTCCTTTTGGCGGAAGGCGAAGTGGTCGCAGGCGGTGCCTTCGACGGTCGAGACGCCGACCTTGGTGGCCGCGGTGATGTCACTCGTCCCATCGTGCTCCGTTCCCCAGTAGAAGAGATCCGCCAGCGGCAGGTCGATCCCGTAGCGCTTCTCGGTGACGTCCTTCAGCTCGGCCAGCGTGGCCGGGGCCTGGAAGGAGGCGTAGTAGCCGACCTTCTCGCCGAAGATGGTGAAGGTCTTGCCGTCGTAATAGATGTGTTCGTCCCGGCGATCGCCGCGGACGTCGGCACGCATCCGGTCCGGGCGGCGCACCATCACCTCGATGGTTCCGCCGAACTGAACCTTCTGCCCGGACGGCAGCAGGTCGTCTGTCGTGACGGTCGCGCGCACCGCGAACTTCTGCTGATCGCGCAGGAAAGCACCCATCTTCTGAAGGGCGGCGATGGCGTCCGGGTCGACCGCAGGCTTCGCCGAGGCGGGCTTCGCCTCTGCCTTCGACCAGCTGCCTGCGCCGAGCGCCAGGCCAGCCGCGAGCGTGGCCGCCACCAGGTGTGATCTCATGTGTGCCTCCGGGCCAACCGCCCGCAACGAACATGGCCATCGGTCTGTTGGGACGGCTGTAAGCCGGCAACGTATTTCCAGTCGACCGTAGGGCGACGGATTAGCCGTACGGCGACGCCCTAATTGCCCTAATTGATGTTCCGCAGTCTTGTGCCTGGTTTGTGCGGATCGCATGCTCGCGATGCGGAATACGGACCGTCGAGGAGCAAAGATGCCTACACAGACGCAACCGAACGTCGAGCGTGCACGCCGGCTGGGTATGGAATGGATCCCCGGCGGCGATTTCACGATGGGCTCCGATAGCCACTACCGCGAGGAGGCGCCGTCTCATCAGGCGAGCGTCGATGGGTTCTGGCTCGATCGCTGGCCGGTCACCAACGCGCACTTCCGGCGGTTCGTCGAGGAGACCGGGTACGTCACGCAGGCGGAGATCGCGCCGGACGCGACCCAGTACCCCGGCGCCGATCCCGCGCTGCTGGTCCCCGCTTCGGTCGTGTTCGTCAAACCGGCCGGGCGAGTCGACATGCGCAATTTTCTGAACTGGTGGGCGTTCGTCCCGGGCGCCGACTGGCGCCACCCGCAAGGTCCCCAGAGCTCCATCGAAGGAATGGATCACCACCCCGTGATCCACGTCGGTCTCGACGACGCCACGGCGTACGCCAGGTGGGCAGGCAAAGAGCTGCCCACGGAGGCCGAATGGGAGTTCGCCGCGCGCGGCGGGCTCAATCACGCCGAGTACGCCTGGGGCGAAGAGCTCGAGCCCGACGGCAGGCCGATGGCCAACATCTGGCAAGGTGAGTTTCCCCACCAGAACCTGCTGACCGACGGCTACGAGACCACCTCGCCGGTCGGGGTGTTCCCCCCCAACGGGTGGGGCCTCTACGACATGATTGGTAACGTCTGGGAATGGACCACCGACTGGTACGCCTCCGGGCACCCGAAACCGGATCATCCGAAAGCTGACGACGGCGCCTGCTGCGGCAGCTCGGACCAGCGCACCGCGCGCGAGCGGAGCTACGATCCCACGGTGTCGCTCCCCATTCCGCGCAAGGTGATCAAAGGAGGTTCCTTCCTCTGCGCGCCAAACTACTGCCGGCGCTACCGTCCGGCCGCACGCATGGCACAGGCGATCGACACGTCGACCTGCCACCTCGGCTTCCGTTGCGTCGTCCGCGAGCCCTGAGCGCGCTCCCCGCCTCCGTTCAATCCCGCACATTCGATTGCGGGCGTTGACGAATCGCCCCGCGTCGACAGGTTGCTGTCACCTCGGGAGGAACACGATGGGCGACAGCGGGCGTTGGGTGCGGGCGGTGGTGTGGGGCGGCGTCGTGGTCGCGCTCGGCTGCGGGTCGTCCACGAGCAGCGGCGGCAGCGGTGGATCGCACGGCCTCGCCGGTCACACCGGCGCGGGTGGTGCCGGCACGAGCCCGGGCGGCCGCACCGGCGCGGGCGGCGGTGGTGGCACGAGCTCTTCGAACGACGGTGGCACAGCCGGCGGCGCAGGCCAAACGGCCGGAGGAGCCGGGGCCGGCGGTGAGGCGGCAGGCCAGGGCGGAGCGATCGGCGGAGCGGGGGCCGGCGGCGCGTCGATCGGTACCGGCGGCGCGGGCGTCGGCGGCGCGGGTGGGTCGATGGGTGGTTCGTCCGGCTCGGGCTGTCTCGTCCCCTCGACGACGCCCGGCGCCTGGACGGAGATTGCCGCGCGCCCGGGAGACGGCGGGTTGACCATCACCGATTCGTTCGCGCTCGCCGCGGACGATCTGCTGTTCGCCGGGACGACCTCGCCGGGCGGGAGCGGAAACCAGCTGCGCGTCGTGCACTGGAGCCACGGCTGTTGGAGCGAGGAGCTGTCGATGCCGATCGACATGACCGCGACGCGCGCCAGCGTTCACGGCCTGGGAGCAGGCGATCTCTGGGCGGTCGGCGGCGATCTCATCCTTCACAACGTGGGGCAAGGCTGGACGCCGCTCGACGATGGGTGGCGCAGCAAGATCCAGCTGACGCCCCGGAAGGCCAACGCACCTGTGTCGCCGACCTTCGTGCGGGTCCGCGCGGCCGGGGCCGGCGACGTCTGGATCAACGAGGTGGAAAATATTGTGCACTGGACGGCCGGGAGCTGGACCGCCTACAACTTCGACAGCCCGACCTACTCGCAGTCCGGCGTCGCGTTCGACTTCACCGATATCTGGATCGACGGCCCGAACAACCTCTGGGTTGCCGGCGGCAGCGACGTCGTCGGCGACACCTACAATCCGGCGTACCTGCGCCAGTTCGACGGAGCGAGCTGGACTCCCTATACCCCCGCCGTCTACGACATTCTTTCGCTCTGGCGCGCCGGGGCGACGTTGTGGATGGCGACCGTCATCCAACCTCCCATGGGGGGCTCACTCGTCCCGTTCACCGGGGGCACCACCTTCCCCACGCCCGTCTCAATTGCGGGTGTGCCGGCGACGAGCGAGCCGCCGCTCCTCGAGACCCTGTGGGGCCGGAGCGACAACGACATCTGGTCGGCTGGCAGCGACGTCGCGCACTTCGACGGCGCGGGCTGGAGCCTCGAGACAGACGTCCCGTCGGTCGCGCGCTCGGCGGCAGGCGACGGAAGCAACACGTTCGTGGGCGGCGACCCGAACGCCGTCTGGCTGGTGACGCCGGGGCCGCGCTTCTTCCGCAAATCGTTCGGCCCCTGACGGCGCCGTCAGATCCGTCTGGCGATCGCGTCGATGAGGCCGCGAACGTCGTCCGGGGTCTGGTGCAGGGTCAGGGCGACGCGGAGACCGCCGTGCTGCTTCGACACCGCCGGGAAGACCGCCGGGTTGGTGTAGAAGCCGTCGCTCATCAGATCGCCCGCCAGCTGGTAGGTCGCTTCGTTGTCGCCTGTCGCGACGAACCGGATCGGGGTGGCGGCCGGCGAGCCGAGCGGAACGCGGCGCGCCTCGGCCAGCGTGTTGAAGAGCTCGATACGACCCCTGAGCTTCTCCTGGCGCTCGCCCAGCTCCTTCGACAGATGGACGCGCGCCGAGGCGATGGCCGCGCCGAGAAGGGCGGGCTGCAGCGGGCCCGAAAAGATCATCGTGCTTCCGCAGGTCCGAATGAGACGAGCGGTCTCGGCGTCGGGGAGCGCCAGCACCGCGCCGCCCGCCGAGAAGCCCTTGGCCAGGGAGGCGACCATCACCGTGCGGGGGGGCAGGGGGCCGTCGCCGAGCAGCGTTCCCCGCCCATGTCTCCCTGACCAGCTGACGCCATGGGAATCATCGAGATAGAGACGGAGCGCCTCGTTCCGCGACATCAGGTCCTGCAGGGCCGCGAACGGCGCCGGATCGCCGTGCATACTGTAGACGCCGTCGGCCAGGTACCAGACCCGGCGGTGGCGCGCGCTGAGCGCGCGGAGAATCTCCTCGAGACGATCAATCCGGCTGTGTCGGACGAACCTGCAGAAAGTCCCGGCGGCCTGAAGCGTTGGCAACACCGCCTGCACGCTGTTGTGCACGAGCTGATCGCAGACCACCGCGTCCTCTCGGTCGATCAAGATCGGCAACGCGGCGAAGTGGGCGAGCGTGGTCGTTTGCGCGACGACCAGCGGCGTCTCGAACATCGCTGACAGCAGGACCTCGAGCTCTCCGTAGGGCGGGCAGGAGACGTAGGCGCGCGACGACGCAAACTGAACACCGTATCGCGCGATCGCATCGCAAGCAGCGGTCTTGAGTCGTAGATCGGTCTCGAGGCCGAGGTACGAACAAGACCCAAAGTTGATCTGGCGGCGTCCTCGCAAGGTCACGAAACGACCGCCGAGCTGCCCGTCCTCTGCCGTCAGATGGCCGACGCCGCGCAGGACCCCTTCCGCGATGGCCTCATCGATCAGCCGCAGCCGCGGATCGATCCGGCGGTGGTCCTCCTCGAGTGCTGCCCCGCCTGACGCAAGTCCACTGCGGGCGAGCCTGGAATTGCGAGCTCGCAACTGGAGCATCAGTATCGCCGAGCCCGATTCCCAGAAAGGCCAGAATCAAAAGCTCAACCACGCGATCGCGACGCGGCGCAATTAAGAGAGCGCGATTTTCGCGGGCCGGGGTCGGCTCAAGGTCATCCCGGCGTGCTCATCTGGCTTCCTGCCGGCCGGCCGCGCAGGGGAGATCGACGATGAACCGTGAGCCATGCCCCAGCTCGGTGTCGACCGCGACGCGACCGCCGTGACCTTCCACGATCATCTTCACCACGTAGAGCCCGAGGCCCATCCCGGGGATCGGTTCCATCGACGTCGCGCGCTGGAACGGCTCGAAGATCTTCTGCGTCATCCCCGGATCGATGCCCGGACCCCCGTCGATGACCTCGAGGTGAGCCGCGTCGGCCGCGCGATCGTGGCTGAGGCGCACCTCGATCGGCTTGCCGGCGCCGTATTTGACGGCGTTCGACAGCAGATTGGTCACGACCTGATCGAACCGGAGCGGGTCGAGCTTGGCGGTGAAGTGTTCCTCCGTGCGCAGCGCGATGGGGGCTCTGCCGCCGTTGCGGTTGACGTCGAATCCGCTGACCACGCTGCGCACCGCGTCCACCACGTCCGTCTCGCGCACGTCGAGGGTGAGCCGGCCGCGATGAACCTGCGCGACGTCCAGCAGCGCGTGAATGAGCCCGGCCATGCGCGCCGCCGCCGACTCGCAGCGGACGACCTGCGCGCGCAGCGGTGAGCTCGGGGGCGTCTCCTTGTCCAGGCGGGCGCTCAAGAGGCGCAGGTTGAGCAGCAGGGCCGTGAGCGGCGTCTTGAGCTCGTGGGAGGCGATCGAGTTGAACAGATCGCGAAGGCGGAGCTCCTCCCGACTGTCGAGGAGCATGGCGCGCTGGGCTTCGAGGTGCTTCTGCGCCGTCAGATCGAGGATGAAGCCGACGACCTCGTCGTTGTCCTCGTCGTTCTCGTCGAGGCGCGCGATGCCGACCAGTGCCGGCACCGTCGTGCCGTCCTTGCGGCGGCAGATGAGCTCGTACACCGAGGTGGGGCCTCTCTGGTCCAGCTCGGTCAGGAGCGATCCCGGCGGCGCAATCATGCCGAGGTCGAGGGCTCCGACGGTGAGGTCCTGACGGGTGTATCCGAGCAGAGACAGGAACGTGTCGTTGGCATCCTCGATACGGCCAGAGAGGCGCGCGCGGACAACGCCGATGAGGTCCGCGTCAATGACCCGTTTGAGCTTCCCTTGACCGATCCGCTGTAACGACGCTTCCGCCCGGACGTTCGACCGAAAGAAGAAGAATGGGACCAGGAACGCGAGCACGAACGTCGTCGCGGCGTTGGCCGCGAAGTACCAGGAGGGAGCGGCCCTCGGGTGGACGGCAAAAAAATGCTCGGCGAGGCCGGTCTTGGTAGCGGTCAGCAGGAGCGCGGGGAGCGCGGCGCCCAGCATCGCCAGCAACCATTCGTCGGGCTCAAACAAGAGGAGCGGCAGGGCCGCCATCGCGAAGAAGGGGAGAATTCCGCCAGACGATTCGGTGAACAAGAGCGCCCCCGCGAACACGCAAATATTCGCCGTGACGATGAGCAGGAGACGGGCCACCCGGTGGGCGCCGATCGCGCTCAGCCCGAGCACCGCCAGAAATCCGGCCAGGAATCGCAGCTCCCAAAGCAGATTGCCTCGATCTCCCATCACCATTTCCACGACGGCCCAGGTGGCCATGATGATGACGCCGCCGAACGCGTTGATATTGCAGAGCCTCAGGCGTTTGGCGGCGTCGATGGACAGGCTGCTGTCGACGCCGAGCCCGAGCACCCGCTCGACCACGCGCCGGACAGTCGTCCGTTGCTCTCCATGACCCACGCTCGCCATCGCCCGACCCTTCTAGCGAAGCACCGGTCGCTTCGTTGTCAATCCGGAGCGTGAGTTTTCTCGTCGTTTCAAAGGACGAGAACGCGTCATTGACGCAGGGTCGGCGTCACCTCGACGGTCTCCCGCTTCAAATCACGAATGAGCGTCAACGTCGCGCCGACACCCGCCTGCTCTTCGGTCAGCAAGCGGTGGAGGTCGTCGATGCCGGCGATGGGCTGGTCGCCATAGGCGACGATGAGGTCGCCATCGCGCAGGCCGGCGCGCGCCGCGGGGCTGTTCGGCTCAACCGACGCCACGAAGACGCCGCTCTCCGTCGGCAGGCCGTGGAACCGCACCAGGCGCCGGTGCAGCGGCACGGTCTGACCCCCGACGCCCAGGTAGGAGCGCCGGATGCGACCTTCGTGGATCAGCTTGCTCATGACGAAGCTGACCGTGTTCGCCGCGATGGCGAAGCAGATGCCTTGCGCCGGCATGATCATCGCGGTGTTCACCCCGATGACCTGCCCCCGCGAATCGACCAGCGGGCCGCCCGAGTTGCCCGGGTTCAGCGCGGCGTCGGTCTGGATGACGTCGTCGATGAGGTGTCCCGTGCTGGTCCGGAGCGACCGCCCGAGCGCGCTGACCACACCGGCCGTGACGGTGCAATCGAAGCCGTAGGGGTTGCCGACCGCGATCGCCAGCTGGCCGACCCGCAACGAGGATGAATCCCCGAAGCTGAGCGCCGCCAGGTTGGGTCCCTCGATCCGGACCAGCGCAATGTCGGTCTGCGGGTCGTCCCCCACCAGCTGGGCGGGCGCCCGCTGACCATCCTGAAATATCGCGCTGATGCGCTTCGCCCCGTGCACCACGTGGCTGTTCGTCAGCACGTAGCCGTCGGGGGTCATCACGAACCCCGAACCACTGCCAGAGGACTCGCCGGGCTGGCGGGGCGGTCCGGGCCGCGCCCGCGCAGCCTCGGACCCAGGGTCGGCACCGTGGACCGCGATCTTCACCACCGACGGGCTCACCTGCTCGGCGACGGCCGCGACGGTCTGCGAATAGGCGTCCAGCAACTCTCGGTCATTCCTGTCGGAACGCGCTTCCCTCAGCATTGATCTTCTCCTCGTTCACGCGCCGAGGCCATCAGCTCCCGGCGGGCTTTCCGTGGGCGTTGTGCCTCACGGTTTGACAGCCACAGTAAGCGCCGAGGGGCGAGCGTCAACCGTGAGAGCTCAGCCGAAGCGGCCGGTGATATACCGCTCGGTGCGCTCGTCGCTGGGGTTGGAGAAGATCTTCTCCGTGGAGTCGTACTCGACCAGCGTGCCCGTCCGCAGCCCGAACTTGGCGTCGACCTCGGTGGTGAAGAACGCGGTCCGATCGCTGACGCGGGCGGCTTGCTGCATGTTGTGGGTGACGATCACGATCGTGAAGCTCCTCTTGAGCTCGCGCATCAGCTCCTCGATGTGCGCCGTCGCCACCGGGTCGAGCGCGCTGCAGGGCTCGTCCATCAGCACGACCTCGGGCCCCACCGCGATCGTTCGGGCGATGCAAAGGCGCTGCTGCTGCCCGCCCGAGAGGCCGAGCGCAGAGGCGCGCAGGCGGTTCTTGACCTCGTCCCAGAGCGCCGCGCTTCGCAGCGACTTTTCGACCAGACCGTCGATCTCGCTCTTGGAGCGAATGCCCTTCGAGCGCAGGCCGAAGGCCACGTTGTCGTAGATGCTCTTCGGGAAGGGGTTGGGCTTCTGGAACACCATGCCGATGCGACGGCGGACCTCGGTGGCCGACACATCCGGCGCGTTGAGATCGGCCCCATGGTAGCGAAGCCCCCCGGCGACCCGGGCGCCGGGGGTCACGTCGTGCATCCGGTTGAAGCAGCGCAAGACGGTGGTCTTGCCGCAACCCGACGGGCCGATGAAGGCCGTGATCTCGTTCTTGAAGATCTGCATGCTGACGTTTCGAACGGCCCGGAACGCGCCGTAATACACCTCGAGCTTTTCCAGGGCGAAGACCACCGTCCCCTGCGTGCGCAGGGCCCCGCCCCGGTCGATCGAGCTCACGAGGCGCCTGGGCCGGGATCCGGATCCCGGGCCGGCCACCCAATCCTTTGTCGAGGTCTTCCGAGCCCATCGCCAATCACCTCCTGCGGGCAAAACGCGCCGTGACCAGGCGGGCGACCAACGTGATGACGAACGTCAACAACACCAGCGTCAGCGCCGCGCCCCAGGCACGGTCCTGCGCCGCGACGAACGACGAGGTCGCGTTGCCGAAGATCTGGAGGGAGAGCGCCGTGTTCGCCTCGACGAACAGGTTCGGGTTGTATTCTGTCGCCGCGCCCGTCGCGAACAGCAACGGCGCGGTCTCGCCGGCGGCGCGCGCGACGGCGAGCAGCGAGCCGGAGATGATGCCGGGCATCGCGGCCGGTAACACGACCGACAGGATCGTTCGGCTCTTGGAGGTGCCGACCGCGTAAGACGCCTCCCGCAGATGGTTCGGCACCAGCTTCAGCATCTGCTCGGTCGCTCCGATGACGACGGGAAGCATCAGGCAGGCGAG
Organism: uncultured Pseudomonadota bacterium; assembly: GCA_963819375.1. Taxonomy (GTDB): domain Bacteria; phylum Myxococcota_A; class Polyangia; order Fen-1088; family Fen-1088; genus JADGRB01. The sequence goes on from CAWFVU010000010.1 coordinate 196,456, forward strand.
GGCCAGCGCGCCGCCGAACGCGGAATAGCCAAACCGGAGGGTCCAGGTGACGTAGATGAACAGCCCCATGACGATCGACGGAACGCCGGTCATCACGTTGGACATGAACCGCACGACCCGAGAGAAGCGATTCGTCACTCCGTACTCGTGAAGGTAGACGGCGCCGGCCACGCCGAGCGGCACGGAGATCAAGGTCGCCGCCCCGGTGGCGAGCAGCGTCCCGAGGATGGCCGGGCCCATCCCCGGTCCCGGCCGGCGCGCGATGATCGGGATCTCGTCGACGAAGAAGGCGGGGAAGGCGTGAAACGCGACCCGCACCCCGCGCGAGAAGATCGCCCAGACGACGGCGACGAGCGGCAGCGCGACGATGACAACCGAGCCGAGCATGAGACCGGTCATCATCGCGCTCTTGACCGACCGCCAGCTTCGCTTCGCGGTGAGATCGGGGGGCGCGACGATCTCCGCCGTGAGCTCCGCCGCGCTCACGTCCCCTGCCCGCGCTTCATCGAGCGCTGGACGATCCCCGTTGCCACCAGGTTGACCAGGATGGTGATCGCGAACAACGTCACCGCCAGCGCAATCAGCGCCGACTTGTGGAGGTCCTGGGCTTCCCCCCACTCGTTGGCGATGACCGCGGGCATCGAATTGCCGGGCGCCAGCGCCTTCAGGGTGATCTGACCGAGGGCCGAGCCGATGACCAGCGCGGCGGCGATGGTTTCTCCCATCGCGCGTCCGAGACCCAGCATCACCGCGCCCACCAGTCCCCCGGCGCTGTGCGGCAGGACCGTCTCGGTGATCATCTCCCAGCGGGTCGTCCCCATCGCCAGCGCCCCCTCCTTGTCGCCGACCGGGGTCGTCTCGATGACCTCGCGCGCAAGCGAGGTGATGATGGGGATGATCATGATCGCCAGGATGACGCCGGCGGTGAGGAACGAGCGCCCGAGGTGAAAGAGATTCGAGAGCACCAGAACGCCCCACAGACCGAACACGACCGACGGCACCCCGGCGAGAAGGTCCATGAGGTACACGAGCGGCCGCGCCAGCCTGGGGCCTGCGACCTGGGTCATGAACAGCGCCACGCCCAGGCTGATCGGCACGGCGATCCCCACCGCGATGGCTGCGGTGAAGGCCGTGCCCCAGATGAAGGGGAGCGCTCCGAAGATCGAGTCAGGTGGCGACCAACGAGTCGAGGTGAAGAACCTGGTCCCCATCTCGCCGAACACGGGCAGCGCGCGGCGGGTCATGGTGATCGCGATGAGCCCCAGGATGAGCAGCACGAGGCCGGCCGCGACCGCCGTGATCTTGGCGAAGGCCCGGTCGCTGTACTCGGGCGGTCCGCGCAGGTCGATCGACTTCTCTTCCGACTTCCCTTCGCTCACGGCAGCGTCACCTTGTCGATCTGCTTGAGGGCCTTGTCCCGAAGTCCTTGCGGCAACGGCGCGTAGTCGATCTCGGTGAGCAGGCTCTGACCGTCCTTGACCAGGAAGGTGAGGTACGCCTTCAGCGCCTCGCCCTTGGCGCGGTCGGGTTGCTTGGCGTAGACGATGACCCAGGTCTGGGCGGTGATCGGATAGGCCTTGTCGCCTTTGGCGTCGAGCGCGCTGAACAGCAGGTTGTCCTTGACCTCGATTCCCTCGCCCGCGGCCGAGGCGCCGGCGGGGGTCGGCTCGATGTATTTTCCGGCCCGGTTCTTGATGCTCGCGTACTTGACCGCGGAGGCCTTGGCGTCGGAGAGATCGACGTAGCCGATCGCGCCCTTGGTCGACTTCACGATCTGGGCGACGCCGGAGTTGCCCTGTCCCGCCTGCGTGTCGCTCGGCCACTCGACGGTCGAACCGCTCTTGAGCTTCCAGGTCCCCTTGGCGGCGCCGTTCAGATACTCGGTGAAGTTCTGGGTGGTGCCCGAGCCGTCGGCGCGATGCGCGACGACGATCTCGCTGTCGGGGAGCTTCGCGCCGGGATTGTCCGCGGCGATCGCCTTGTCGCTCCACTTGGTGATCTCGCGCTGGAAGATCTTGGCGATGACCGGCGCCGACAGTTGCAGCTTGTCCACGCCGTCCAGGTTGTAGACGACCGCGATCGGTGAGAGGAGGATCGGGAAGTAGAGCAGCGGACCGCCCTTGGCCTTGGCCGCATCCTCTGTCTTGAAGGGGGAGTCGGAGCCCGCGAAAGTGACCACCATGTCGGCCAGATCCTGCCGGCCCTTGCCGCTGCCGCCCCCGCCGTAGTTGATCCTGACGCCCTTGTGCGTCTTCTTGAACTGGTCGATGGCGACCTCCTGGTAAGGCTTGGAGAGCGTCGAGCCGCTCCCGTTGAGGGTGATGTCCGCCCCGAACGCGACGCCGATCGTGGCGAAGCTCAGCCCGGCCAGAGCGCCGGCAAAAAGGAGTTTCTTGATCATCGTTGCATCTCCTGTTGATTGCCGCCGCGTCGACGTCAGTTGGAAGGACTGCGTCCGAGGTGTCGCACGTCGGTGGCCGACACCATGAAGATGACCTCCTCGGCCAGGTTCTTGACGTGGTCGCCGATCCGCTCGAGATAGCGGCTGACCGACGTGAGGGGCAGCACCCGGGTGACGGTGGCCGGGTCGGCGGCGACGTTGGCGATCAGCTCCGCAAACAGGCTGGAGTTGAGCCGGTCGATCTCGGCGTCGGCGTTGATGACCACCTGTGCCTCGTCGAGGTTCCCGTGCACGAAGCTCTCGATGGCGAGGTGAAGATTCCGTTGCACCAGCGTGGCCAGGCGGGTCAGATCGATGCGCCCGTCCAGGCTGGACAGACGGTTGAGCTCGAGGGCCCGCCTGGCGATGCCGGCGGCGAGGTCGCCGATGCGCTCGACGTCGACCACGAACTTGAGGGCCATGGTCACGAAGCGAAGGTCCGACGCCAGCGGATGGCGGGACATGAGGATGTGCATCGCGAGCTTGTCGATCTCGTTCTCGTCGGTGTCGATGAGCTGATCGCCCTCGATCACCTGGCGGGCGAGCACGTCGTCCTGCGTGGTCAGGGCTTCCATGGCGAGCGCGATCTGGTCGGCCGCGCGCGCCGCCATCGCGGACAGGCGCTCCTTGAGCGTCCTCAGCTCATGCGCAAATTCGCGGTCCGTGGGCTCGATCATGGCCCCCACGAAGGTAAGGGCTGCGGCGCTCAGAGAGACCCGCAATTACCGCCGTCGCCAAATTGTTAGATTGCCGTTGCCGGCCAGACATCCAGGAGCCCCGGGTGGCCGAAGTTACTTGGCGGCGGCGGCGACCTGGGCGAGGTGGCCGATGATCGTGTCCAGCGCCGGGCGATTGTCGCCCCCCTCGGGGATGATGAGATCCGCGAACCGCTTGGACGGCTCCACGAACGCCAGGTGCATCGGGCGCACGGTCGCGTCGTACTGTTCGCGCACCTGGGCAAAGGTGCGGCCACGCTGTTCGATGTCGCGCTCCAACCGGCGCATCAGCCGGATGTCGGCGTCCGTGTCGACGAAGATCTTCAGGTCCATCTGGGCACGAAGGCGCTCGTCTGCCAGCACCAGGATCCCTTCGACGATGACGACGGGGGCCGGCTCGACCCGACGGGTCTCGGGGCGGCGCACGTGCTGCCGAAAGTCGTACTGGGGGATGTCGACCGCGCGGCCCTCGCGCAGATCGGAGAGCTGCGCGACCAGCAGCTCCGTCTCGATCGCGGACGGGTGGTCGTAGTTGACGAGCAGCCGCTCGGCGACCGGCATCGCCGAGCGATCGCGGTAGTAGGCGTCGTGATCGATGACCACCAGCGGGCTGCCGGCCAGCCCCACCACCAGGCGCTCGGCGACGGTGGTCTTGCCGGAGCCAGTGCCGCCAGCGATTCCCAACACGAACATGCCCGAAGATTACACGCCCGGGGCGCGCCGCGCGCCGCTTGACCTCGCGCATCTTCCGCCCTGCGCGAATTCATCGCAGCGTCGGACCCCTCAGCCCATTACAGTTAGGCGAAAGGAGTGCCCATGCCACGACCGAACGTCGGTGATCGTGCCCCTGACTTCACCTTGCCCGACGCGGATGGTAGGCCGGTCCGTCTGTCCGACCTCCTGTCGAAGAAGGCGGTGGTGCTCTACTTCTATCCCAAGGACGAGACCCCCGGCTGCACCGCGGAGTCCTGCGCCTTCCGCGACGCCTACGACGACTTCACGGCGGCCGGCGCGGAGGTGGTGGGGGTGAGCCGCGACGACGGCGCCTCGCATGGCCGATTTGCCGCGCACCACAGGCTCCCCTTCGTCTTGCTCGCCGATCCGGCGGGGGGCATTCACGAGCTCTATGGAATCCGCGCCAGATTGGGATTCCTGCGCGACAGGGTCACCTTCGTGATCGACCGCGGGGGAATCGTCCGGCATGTCTTCACGTCGATGATCGACATGAAGGGGCACGTGCAGAAGGCGTTGCCGATCGTGCGCGGGCTGGTTGTTGACCAGCCGCGCTCGCCCGGCTAATTGGCCGTTTTGCCCGCCAGCCAGGCGTCGACTTCGGCCGCGTGCTTGGCCTCTGCGGGCATCTTTCGGTAGGTGTCGCGGGCGGCCGCGGCCAGGGTGAGCGCGCCGGTGCGATCCTGGCCGAGCTCCCAGCGCGCCTCGGCCAGCGCGAACCGGGTTTCAGCCACCAGCTCCGCGTTCGGCTCGGATTGTTCGCGGATGCGGAGCGCCCGCTCCAAGATCGGCCGCGCCTCGTGCAAGTGGTGTTCGAGGATCAACGTCTTGCCGAGCGCGGTCAGGGGGTAGGCGGTCCAGGGATGGTCCGGACCGACCCATTGCGCCGACAAATCGATGGTCTTGCGCAGGTCGCGCTCCGCTTCCGCATAGCGACCCAAGAGCTCGTACGATTCGCCGCGATTCCCGAGCGGAAATGCCAGCTGGGGGCTGCTGCTCCCGTACGCCTCCCGGAAGATGTCGACGGCCTTGTCGGCCGCCGCGAGCGCGGCGAGGTGGTTGCCCAGATCGTTGTCCACCGAGGCGATCGAGATCAGGGAGAGCGCGATGTCGGGGTGGCTCGGCGCCAGAACCTTCTGCTTGAGGGCGAGCGCCTCCTGATCATCGGAGAGCGCGCGCTGGTTGTCACCCTCCCGTTGTCGGAGGTTGGCGCGATCCTGATAGAACCAGGCGGCGGATCGATCGTGCCCAGGGCCGAGGCGCCGCAGGAGGGCTGCGGCCGCTTTCTCCCACCGCTCCCCGTCGTCGCGGCGCCCCAGGTAATAGCCGGTCGTGGACATGCAGTTCGCGGCGCACTCGGCCGCGATGTCGTCCCGGTGTGCGGCCAACGCGACCCAGACCGCCGCCTCCTGATTCTTCGTGGCGGACAGAGCATCGCCTGTGTTGAGGTCGAGCCATCCTTGCATCTCCAACGTTTCAGCCAGCAGGGGCCCGTAGCCCACGGCGCGAGCCGCCTCGACCAGTGGCTCGGCCTTGCGGCGCGCCGCCGGCCATTGCCCCGTGTCGGTGAGCGCCTTGACCTCGGCCAGGTCTCTTCCCAGCTCGGCGACGCGTCCTCGCGTGGCCGCGTCTGGAGGTGGCACGACGGTCCGAAGCGCCGGAACGTCGGCGCAACGCTCGAGAGCCGGCAGCGCGCGCGCGGCGTTGACCGCCTCGAGGAGAACGGCTCCGTCGGTTCGGGAGAGCACGTCTGTCAGCGCCTTCATCGCGCTGCGAGGACTCTCGAGGCAGGCCATCCGCAGGTCCAGCACCTCCGCGGACTGATCGCCGCGGACGTGGGTCGCCTCGCAGGTGTCCGTGTACATCGCGGTCCAGCGCCGGCTGTAGTCGTCGAGCAGCGTCGACACGCGGGCCCAGGTCTCCTCGGCGAAGGAGCGTCCCGTGCCCAAAAAAGCACGGTGAATCGCTTCCCGCCGCTCACCGCCGCCGGACAGCTCCCAGATGCCGGCCAGCCTTTCGCCGGCCCCGCCGCACATGCGCTGGCCCCGCGTCGCCACCCGCTGCAGACCGACCGCTGCGGTGAGGGCGACCAGCGCCACCGCCGCGCCCATCGCGAAGGCTCGTCTTCGCCGGAGCGGATCCTGCCGGAGAACCTCGAGCAACGTCCGCATCGAGGGATATCGCGCCGCCGGATTCTGTTGCGAGGCCTCGCAGCAACAGCTTGCGTAGAAATGACGGTGCGCGTGTCTTCTGGTTGGGCTCGCGAACGCGGCCGTTCACCACCGCTTCCAGAAGCGCGGAGAGTGAGGGTGAAGGAAACGGTCGCTCGCCGTACAGCGCCTCGTGCAGCGCCACGCAAAAGCTGAACTGGTCGGTGCGTGCGTCGGTCGCGTGGGCCAAGAATTGCTCGGGCGCCATATAAAGGGGCGTCCCCAGCAAGACGCCGGTGCCGGTCAGCGCCACCGTCTGGGACGTCGGGGTCGCCGCGGCCTTCGCGAAGTCGAGGGAGGCCGCGGCTCCCGCCTCGACGACGGACGAATCGCTGGCCAGCCCGAAGTCCATGACTCGGACCGAGCCGTCACGCCCGACCATCACGTTCTGCGGCTTGAAGTCGCGGTGGACCAGCCCGGCTTCGTGGGCGGCGGCCAGTCCCTCGCCCGCGGCGGAGAAGACATCGCGGATCTCGCTCCAGCTGCGCGGGGCGGCGGCGAGCCAGGCGGCGAGCGTCTCGCCCTCGATGAACTCCATCGCCAGAAAAACCCGATCGCCGTGGAGCGGATCTTCGATCGCGCCTGCATCGTGAACGACCACCACGTTCGGATGCGACAGCCGCGCGATCGCCTTCGCCTCGCGCAGCAGCCGCTCGCGCGCCGTCCGGGCCGCCGCCGCGCGCGCCGCGGTCTCGTGCAGGAGCTTGAGCGCGACCTTGCGATCGAGCTGCGGGTCGTAGGCGGCGTAGACCTCGCCCATTCCGCCACGGCCAACGAGATTCAAGATCACGTAACGGCCGACGGTGGCGCCCGGCGCCAGGCCGCTCGCTCCGGCAGCCTCGCCCTCGAGAATTCTCCCGGTCAGACGGTCGGGATCCCCTCCGGCCGCCGTCGCGACGAGCTCAGAACAGATCGGACAGCTCGCGATATGGCCCTCGACCCGACCTCTGCCGATCTCGTCGAGGCTCCCGTCGACGAAGGTCAGAACTGCGTCCTCGTCGAGGCAATCCACCGCGCCAGCAGAGTATCCGAACAACCGCGTCGCGTCTTTTCCCTCGTAGAACCGCCGTGATAGCGTAATCGACGCCATGGAGACGCTGTCCGCGACGTTCCTGCGGGAGCTTGCCGAAGTGGAGCGCCCTGGTGAGGCGTGGGCGGGCGCCCGACCGGACCCGGCGCTGGAGGCGGACCTCGCGGCCGCCTGCGCCCGCGGACGCGCGGCGTTCGGCACGTTGGTCCTCGACGACCAGACGTTCGCCAAACACCTGGCCCGCAGCATCAAGATCGGTGGAACCAACCCGCGCGCGCTCTCCGCGCTGGCGCTCGAGGACCTGTTTCTCGCCTGCGCCTGCCTGGCGGGGATCGAAGGGGCCGCAGCCGCGTTCAGCGCGGGTCACGGAGCGGCGATCCGGGGAACGATCGCCCGGATTGTCCGTGGCGCAGACAACGGCGAAGTCGAGCAGCAGCTCGTGGCGAGCCTCCTGGTCGGAACCGCCGCCGCGCCGGCCCGGATTGGCAGCTACGCCGGCAGGGCGCCGCTCGAGCGGTGGCTCGGCGTCGCGGCACAAAGGGCGGCGCTCATGTGGCTGCGCGAGAACAGGACGGAAGCGCGCGCCCGGCAGGGGGCTGCCGCCGAGCAGGCCGCGAGCGGAAATACCCACCCGGAGATCGCGTTTCTGAAGGACCGGTACCGGTCCGACTTCGAGCAGGCGCTCAGAGAATCGCTCGCCCGCCTTCCGGAGCGGCAACGAACCTTGCTCCGCCTCCACATCGTGAACGGTGTCAGCGTCGAAAAGATCGGACAGATGTTCGCGGTGAGCCAACCAACGGCCTCGCGCTGGCTGGCGGTGGCGCGTGAGACGCTGCTCGGCGACCTCAAGGCGACGCTCGGGAGCCGGCTCGGTGCCTCCTCCCAGGAGCTGGCGTCCCTGGCGGGGATGGTCGCCAGCCGCCTCGATCTCAGCCTTTCGATGCTCCTCCGAGCACGCTGACGGCCTGCCGCGGAGGACCTCGCAGAGGTGCCGCGCGCGGGCGTTAGATGCGACGCGTCTGAATTCGTGAATGAGCAGCAAGGCGACTGCATCTGCGTGTGTGGACGCGGAAGACGGCAACGTTCCAACACACGCGCGGGAGATGCATTCATGAAACCTCGAATGAGAGCAGTCGCTTTGAACCTCTCGCTGGTCGGTCTGGCGCTCATGGCGCCGGCGGCCCCGCCCCGCGCCGCGCAGCTCGTCCCCACCGGCCTCCGCACGTCGAACGGCCCGCGCGCGTCGAAGCTCCCCAGCACGGTGAACGTCCTCGGCACGCTCAACGGCATGTGCCCGTCGAACTTTCCCTGCAGGTCCAGCCGCCTGACGCCCCGCTGATTGCGACAGAGCCGGGGTGCGCGGAAATCCGGTTCTGGGACCGCCGCGTTGCGTGCTACGGTCCGGCCATGCCGCGCATTCACGGCGTCCGCCTCCAGTTCGCCCGGCAGCATCGTCAGCGATCGCGCCTGCTCGCTCTGCTGGCAGTCGCGCCGGCGGCGGCGCTGATCGCCACCTGCTCGTCGAACGCCAAGCCCGGTTCGACAGACGCGGGTCGGGACGGCGGCGGCTCCACGATCGACGCCAAGGGCGACGCCGCGGGCGATCTCGGCGGCGACACCGACCACGCGGTGAGCGCCTGTTCGGACCCCCAGCCCTGGACCCCTCCGCCGGCGCCGGCCGCCTGCGCGGACGCGCCGCCCACGTCCCCGACCGCGGCGGCTGACGTCACGCTCGCCGTCGACGCGGCTACGGTCGTGCGACCGTGGAATCGTTTTTACGAAAAGACGGTCGCCTCCGACCACGCACACACGGTGCTTTGCACCGCCTATGGACGCAACATTCAGAACGCGCTCCGCAAGGCGCACGCGCAGGCGGGATTCCAGTACGTGCGGTTCCACGCGCTCTTCGACGACGACGACGCGGTCTACGCCGAGGACGCGTCGGGCGGGCCGAGCTACGACTGGTCGAGCATCGACGCCATCTACGACGCGATCGTCGCCGCGGGGATGCGCCCGCTGGTCGAGATCAGCTTCACCCCCAAGGCGCTGGCGTCCGATCCGACGCAGACGCAGAGCTTGCTCTGGTACCACGACAAGTCGCCCAACATCAGCCCGCCCAACGGCGCCGACGGCGACTGGGGCAAGTGGACCGCGCTCATGACCGCCTTCGTCCGTCATCTCGAGGTCCGCTACGGCGCCGCCGAGGTGCGCGCCTGGTACTTCGAGGTCTGGAACGAGCCGTCCTGGATGTATTCACTCGGCGACAACGGCTACTTCGAGCTTTATCAGAACACGGTCGCCGGTCTGGTGGCGGCCGATCCCGAGGTGCAGGTGGGCGGCCCGGCGGGGTCGTCGGGTGAGTCGACCGGGCTCATCAAGATGCTGATCGCCGGGGCGATCAACACGGGAACGAAGCTGGACTTCCTGACCTACCACCGTTACGGCGACGACGACGGGGTGCCGGTCGCCGACGTGGCCGACGCCGTCGCCTTTCACGAGACTCTGACGAGCGCCATCAACGCGACGGTCGTCAAAGGAACCAGCTTCACCGGTCTGGTCATGAACGACGAGTTCGGCCCCAGCTACAAGCCCGACGTCTCGCGCGACAACGAGGTCGCGGCCAGCTACATCGCCAAGACGATCCACCTGCTCGGGAGCGACACGACCGCGGCGCCGCCGTCGTCGTACGGCTACTGGGCGGTGTCGGACCTCTATGAGGAGATCTACACGGGGACGGCCACCGCCTACCGGCCGGGAAACTTCGGCCTGCTGCTCAAGGGCGATCCGAAGATCCCGGAGTCATTCGACGTCGCCAAGCCGGCCTTCAATGCCTTTCGGCTGTTGCATATGATGGGTGACAAGCAGCTCTCCGTCACCGGCGGCACGACGGCCGACGGCGTGAACGCGGCGGCCACCAGGAGCAGCGACGGCAGCGCGCTGCAGGTTCTCGTTTACAACCACGTCGCCGGCGGCGCGGCCGACGCGAGCCAATCGAGCGTCGTTTCGCTCAACGTCAACAACCTCCCGTTCGCGGGGCCGGCGCGGGTTCGCCAGTACGTCGTCGACCACAGTCACGCCAACTCGTATCGCGCCTGGCTGGCGATGGGCGCGCCGTCGAACCCGACCCAGGCCGAGTGGGTCACGCTGCGCGACTCCGCCGAGCTTTGCTTCTACGACACCACCGTGCAGCCGGTCGCCGGCACGGCCACCTTCCAGTTCGCCCAGAGCGTCTACGGCGTCGACCTGTTCCAGATCGTCAGCGCCGCCTCGACGACGTCCGACGCCGGTTCGACCTCCGACGCCGGCTCCCTCGGCCCGCGCGGCTGAGGGCCTCCGTCTGCGAGCGTGCGCGTCCGTTTCTGGAAGCGTGGGTTCATGTACGGCCGCGTGGGCCGGCACGGGTCAGGTAAGACACCCGCCGCTTCAACCGACGGAGACAACACGTTTCGGGGCTGTCCTTGGCGTGGCGTTCGGCGTTATTGTTGAAGCGTGCGAATCTGCGCTCATCACAGCAGGCCGTCGGTAAGAGGCGTCTCGCGCGGTGCGCGTTGGCTGATCGCCGGCGCCTTCATTGCGATGCTGCTTCCGCGGCCCGTTCAGGCGGAAGATCGCGACAGCGCGACGGTCGGCAAGATCACTCTGCTCAATCGCAAGGCCGTCGACGCCTACCAACATCTCGAGTTCGAGACGGCGGTGAAGCTCCTCAACGAGGCGCTCGAGGTCTCGGAGCGGGCGGGCCTCATGCAGCATCCGGTCCGGGCGCGCACGTACATGACGCTCGGGATCGTGACCCTCGGCGGCTTCAAGCAGCGCGACCAGGCCATCAAGGACTTTCACAAGGCGCTCCAGATCCAGCCCGAGGTGCGGCTCAGCGCCGGGCTCGCCAATCCCGAGATCCAGGCGGCGTTCGACGAAGCGATCGCCAGCCTCGGCGCCAACGACGAGCTCTCGCCCGAGAAGGCGCTCGTGCACGACCCGGTGCACGTCGGACAGGTCGGGCGGCCGGTGCCAATCACGGTCCTGCCCGACAAGGATCTCGGGGCGAGCGCGATCGTGCTGCGCTACCGAGCAGCGACCGCCTCCGGCTTCACGGACCTGCCGCTCCAGAAGGGGCCAGCGAGCGCCTTCGAGGCGGCCATCCCGGCCTCGGCCACGACCGGACAGCAGGTGGTCTACTTCATCGAGGCGCGGCGCGCCGATGGCTCGGTGATCGTCCGGCGCGGTTCCGCCGCCGATCCGATGGTCGTGTCGCTGGTGGAGGCGGCCAAGCCGGCCGAGGCAACGGCCACGCCGACGCCATCCGCGAAGGCTTCACCGCAGTTCTACTTCGCCCTCCTCGGTGGGACCGGCGTCGGCACCGTGAGCGGAACGGGCGAGGAGACGCTAAATCCCGTGGCCTCGTCCGGGATCGCCTGGACCCGGGCCGGCCAGCTGGCGCCCGAGATCGGGTACTTCGTCACGCCGCGGTTGCGACTCGGCGTGCAGGCGCGCCTGCAGCTGGTCACCGGGGCCACGCCCTATCACGTCCCCAGCCCATTGTCCGGCGAGTGCGGGAGCGACCACATCTGCTCGTCGTCGACCGGGGCCTTCGCCGGGCTGCTCAAGGCGACCTGGTTGCTGGTCGAGCCGGACAGCGCCTTTCAACCGTACGTCTCGCTCGCGGCGGGGGCGGGCAACATCCGCCACGTCGCGAAGGTTGCGTCTCCTCCGACCTGCGGCTCGTCGGGAACTGAGGCCTGCATGGACACGGTCGCCGCCGGACTGGGACTGGTCGGCCCCGGGGTCGGCTTTCAGTACCGCGTCTCGGACGCGGTCGGGCTGGTCGTCGAGATCGATGGGCTGGTGGGGGTTCCCCACTTCACCGCCAACGCCGACCTGAACGTCGGCGTCGCCTTCCAGCTCTGATAGCGTCGCCTCTGAACGGCGCCGCTTCTGACGCGGCAACGCGGGCACCGGTACCTCCGAAGCAGCGTCGCCTTTGACAGCGTCGCGCCGCCGAGATCACTCGGCGTTGTCGTCACCGATGTCGTAGTGCTGTTTGAGCTCGTGACCGGGGGCGACCATGATCTGCTCGGTGTGATCGACCTTGAGATCGCGCCGCTTGAGGGAGAGCTTGTGGACGCCGCACGAGACCGGGTAGCGCACGACCGGTGTCCGCTGGCCGGTGTCCTTGCCGTCGATCCAGAGATCGGCCCAGGGGAACGAGGCGACCGAGACCAGGCAGTCGCGCGCCTGCTGGGCGGCAGGCGTGCTGTCGACGACGGGCGCCTCCGGTCGTGTCTCGTGGGCCGCGGCCGCGTGGAGATGCGGTGGCGGGAGGTGGTGCGGTTGCGGCGAGGTGACCACGCGCTTCGGCTCTGTCGTCGGCTCGACGGTGAGCTCCGCGCGCACCGGCTTGGCGAGATCGGGGATCACCTTGTAGCTCGTCGGCGCGAAGCCGGGCTTCTCGAACCGGAAAGAGACGACCTCTCGCCCTAGGGGAAGCGTGACGGTCAGCGGCGTACGACCGACCACCTCGCCTGTGTCCTCGCGGATGACCTGCGCGTCCTGTGGGCTCGAATCGAGTGAGATCTCCACGACCGCCGCCTTGGCGGCAGGCGCGGGCGGCAGCGCCGGTTCAGGGGCAGGCGCAGGCGCCGATACCGACTGAGCCCCCGCTGGCGCGACGCTCATCTCCTGCTGCGAGCCTTTGTGAGGAGATTGCGTCAGCAGGACCAGCGCCACCACCGCGCCACCCAGCGCGCCGAGCGCGAGCCACTTGCGCCGTCCGCGGCGGCGGCGGCTGGCGACGACCGGACCCGAGGCGGCCAGGTCCCCGAGATCGATCTCGAGCGGTCCCTCCGGTATCGGTCGGGTGATCTTGCTCGACGAGGCGCGTCCCGCGGGGTGCGAGGGGGTGCCATGTCCTTCGGTGCCCGACGCCGGCGACGGCGTGAAGGGGAGCTGGATCTCTCCCGAGCGCGAGGGACCCTTGGGAAACAGCGAGAGGATCAGATTGCGCGCCTCGTGCGGCGAGGCCCGCATCTCGAACAGCGCCTTCTCGAGATCCTCGGCCATCTCGCCCGCGGTCTGATAGCGGGCCTCGAGCTTCCGCTCGAGCGCGTGCATGACGATCGCATCGACGGAAGCCGGCACCTCCGGGTTCAGCGAGGAGGGGAGCGGCACCACCGCCTCGAGGATCTTCTTCGCGCCGGTGAACTCGTTGGCGGACTTGAACAGCCGGCGGCCCGTCAACATTTCGTGGAGCACGATGCCGACGGCGAAGATGTCCGACCGGTTGTCGGTCTGCTCCATCCGGACCTGCTCCGGGGACATGTACGAAACCTTCCCCTTCATCGTGCCGGCCTGGGTCTTGGTCTCGCGCAGCTCCTCGGTGACGCGCGCGATCCCGAAGTCGAGGATCTTCACTCCTCCGTGGAACGAGAGCATGATGTTCGATGGCGAGACGTCGCGGTGGACGATGCCGATCGGCTGGCCGGTCACCGACTGCAGCCCGTGCGCGTAGTTCAGCCCGAGGCAGACCTGGCGAATGATCTCCAGGCTGGCGCCGACCGGCGCGATGCGCCCCTGCTCGGCGAGCTTTGATTGCACGGCGAGCAGCGTCTCCCCCTGGACGTGCTCCATCGCGATGAAGAAGCTCTCGTCGATCTGTCCGAACTCGAAGATCTGAACCAGGTTCGGGTGCGAGAGGAGGCCGGAGAGCTTCGCCTCGTCGATGAACATCTTGACGAACGCGCCGTCCTGCGACAGGTGCGAGAGCATCCGTTTGATCACCAGCGTGCGCTGGAATCCCTGCAGCCCGAAGGCGACCGCTAGGAAGACCTCCGCCATCCCTCCCACGCCGATCCGATCGAGAAGGTAGTACTTCCCGAACGGCTTCGCTCCGGGGAGAGGACACGGCTGACCGCTGACCTCCACGGGGATCATCGTAAGCCGATCTCGTCCGAAGAGCCACGCCGCTTCAATTCGAGCCGTGGCGTTGTGGGAGGTTCTCCGACCCGGTCGCACCTCGACCGCCGGGGTCCCCCGCTGTCATTCGTCGAGTGCGGCACCCTGTAGCTCGTACTCACGCTTGAACTCCCGCCCCTCATTGACCGTGACGTTCTCCTCCTGATCGACCTTCAGGTCCCTTCGCTTGAGTTCCAATCGGTGGGGACCGCAGGTAACTGGTAATCCGACAACGGGCGTTTGCTGCCCGGTGTTGGCGCCGTCGATCCAGAGATCGGACCAGGGGTAGGAGCCGATCGTGAGGCGACAGAGCGTCGCGGCGGTCCGCGCCTCCGGACGGTCGACTTCCGCCGGTGCGGTGGGCTTCAGGGGGGCGGCCGCGCGTGCGCGCCCGCGGGGCAACGGTTTCCCGGTGGTCGCCGCCTCGCCGCCCGCGGCCGCGCGAACGAGCGCCGGCACCGCCTCCGGGCCCTCCGGCGCGGAGGGCTCGTGCGGAGAGGCGGCTGTGTCGCGGGTTGAGGCCGGCCCTTCCCGCGCGGGACTGGGTGTGGGGAGAGCGGCCGGGGCGCCCGGGACCCGCGACGGCGGCTGCGGCGCGCCGGCGGTCTCCCCGGTCGTCTCGCCGGTCGGGCGAGCGCCACCGCGCAGCGCGACCGCGGCACCGACGATGACGAGCAGGCCCGCCAGCGCGGCGAAGGGATGCAGGCGCCGTTTGCGCACCCCCGCCACCATCAGGATCGTCTCGGCGGGGGGGGCCCTCGTCACCAGCGACGGATCGTCCGCCGCCAACATGGACATGCTCACCACCGTCGGTTCGTTGTTGGCGGCGAAGGGCGACGGGCTCACGACGGTCGCCTCGTTCTGCGCTGATTCTTCCGCCCGTGCGCGGGGCGTGGCGCTCACCGCGGGCGCGTCGCTGCGCGGGGAGAGCCCGGAGGTCTGCCGCAAGACCTCCGCCATTCCCGAGGGGAGCGCGGAGACCGCCGTGGTCTCCTCGGTGTCGGCTTCGATCGTGGGCGCGTTGGCGGTCTCGAGGCGCGCGCGCCGGAGTGCTTCATTCACCGGCAAGGTGGCCGTCCAGCGAAAATGCAGCGCGAACTCCGAGACCGACGGGAATCGAGCCTTTTGATCCTTGGCCAGGGCGCGCGAGAGCACCTGATCCAGCTCGTTCGGGAGCTCGGGACGAAAATCTCGAATCGGCGCGGCGGCGGCGTGCACCACCTGGTAGGCCACCGAGGCCAGCGTATTGCCGGAGAACGCCGGTCGCCCGGTCAGCATCTCGTAGACGATCGCGGCGAGCGAGAACTGATCGGAGGCGGCGTCGAGCTGGTCGATCTTTCCCTCGGCCTGCTCCGGCGACATGTACTGAGGCGTCCCCAGCACCGCCGCCATGCCGGTGATCTTCTGGGAGATCGAGGCGATCTTGGAGATGCCGAAGTCGAGAATCTTCACCCGTTCGGTCTGCCCGCCCATGGCCGGCATGACGAAGACGTTCTGCGGGTGCATGTCGCGATGGACGACCCCTTCGAGGTGCGCGGCGGTCAGGGCCGAGCTCAGCTGATCGGTGATGTCGACGACGCGCGCGAGCGGCAAGGGCCCCGTGCGGGCCAGGACCTTCCCGAGCGGCTCCCCTTCCAGGTACTCCATCACCAGGTAGGCGACGCCGTCAGGCAGCGTGTTGAAGTCGACGACCGACACGATCCCGGGATGGCGCAGGCGCGAGGTCACCTGCGCCTCGCGCATGAACCGCGGCAGCGCCTCCGGGTGGTCGCGCATGCCCGGGTGGAGGAACTTCACAGCGTATCGATGGGCGAGGCGGGCGTGAGTCGCCTCATAGACCTCCCCCATGCCGCCGCTCCCAATCCGGCGCACGATGCGGTACGTGCCGCCCAGCAACGTACCTGGCTCTACATTGGGCATCACGGCTGCCAGGGAATTCTAATGGGGGCGCCGGCCGGCATTCAACGGCCTGTGTACGTGTCGCAGCAGGTGAGCTGTGTACGTAAAAACACACGTATCGGAGCGACGGCGAATTCTGCGAAACTGATGTCCCCCTTTCGCGCCCATTGCTGACCGAACTCCTTGAGGGGGGCTTACGACTAGATGAAGTACGCCGCGCGTCCCTTTTCGAAACGTCCTTTCGATCGTCGCGCTCAGCTCGGCTACGTGCCGGCGCTGCGCACGTTCGCGAGTCTCATGATCCTCAGCGCGGCGGCGTGTCGCCGCGACGGCGCGGTCGTCGGCGGGACCGGCGGGGGAGAAGGGGCGGCGGGCGGCACCGGAGGCGGTCGGCTGGACGGGGGCAGCGGCGGGGCGGGGAGTCAGGCCAACATGGACGCAGGCCGCGCCGACGGCGGCGGGAGTGCCGGCGGCGGTGTCGGCGGCGGTGCCGGCGGCGGCGGAGGAGGCGGTGTCGGCGGCGGTGCCGGCGGCCGCGGGAGTACCGACGCCGCCGTCGATCTCAGAAGAGACGGCGCCGCGAGCGATGGGTCGATCGACGGCGGCCTGGCGACGGCGCTCAGGATTGCGGCGGCGAAGTCCGGTCGTCTGATCGGTGCCGCGATCGGGGCGTCTCACCTGTCAGAGGCGGCCTACGCCGCGACCGCCGCCGCCTCGTTCGACTTCGTCACTCCCGAAAATGAGATGAAGTGGGACGCCACCGAACCGACCCAGAACGTGTTCACGTTCGCCAACGGCGACGCGATCAGCGCCTTCGCCCAGCAGAACGGCATGAAGGTCAAAGGCCACACGCTGGTCTGGCACTCCCAGTTGCCGGACTGGGTACCGGCCATCACGGATGCCACCGCGCTTCACGCTGCGATGATCAATCACGTCACCCAGGTCGCTTCGCACTACCGGGGGAAGGTGATCGCCTGGGACGTGGTCAACGAGGCGGTGGCGGACGGCGGCCAGTCGCTCCGGGACTCGATCTTCTCTGAATACCTCGGCGCCGGTTACATCGACGACGCCTTCAACGCGGCCCACGCCGCCGACCCGGGCGCGCTGCTCTTTTACAACGACTACGGCGCCGAAGGGGCCGGGGCGAAGTCCGACTACGTCTACAACATGGTGAAGGGGATGCTGGCGCGCGGCGTCCCCATCAACGGGGTCGGGCTTCAGATGCACACCGGACCTGCCGATGCATCGCCTTCGGCCGCTCAGGTCACGGCCAACATGCAGCGGCTTGAGGCTCTTGGGCTCAACGTCGTGATCAGCGAGATGGACGTTCAGATATGCACGAGCAACCTCGACACTCAAAAAACCAGGTTTCACGACATCGTGGCCGTTTGTGCGTCCGAGCCGCTCTGCCTGGCCGTGACGGTCTGGGGTGTTTCGGACAAGTATTCGTGGCTCAATGGTGGGACCTGCGCCACTCCTCAACCCTTGCTGTTCGATGATAATTACACTCCCAAGCCTGCCTACGCAGGCGCTCTGGACGCGTTTCGAAGCCTTTGAAGAAGGTTGAAGAAGGTTGACGATTCCATTGACAACGTATTGGCGCTAGTCGCCCAGGAGGCAGAGAATGGAAGGCATGGCCAACCTCAACTTTCGAGCGCGGGGGGTTCGATTTTTGGCCCTGGCGTCCATTTTCACGATGATGGCTTGCGGCGGCGGTGGGAGCGGCACCGGTGAAGGAGGCTCCAGCGGCGAAGCGGGCAAGCTCGCCGCAGGCGGAAAAGGGGGGGCCGGTGGCTCGGTCAGCACGGGGGGCGGCGGAAATGGCGGCTCCGTGGGAACCGGCGGCGCGGCCGGATCGAGCGCCACCGGCGGCGCGAGCGGCAGCTTGGGGACGGGCGGCACCGCGGGCCTGACCGGCAGCGGCGGCGCGGGCGGCGCGGCGGGCATGGACGCGGCGGCCGGAAGCGGCGCCACGGACGCGGGGAGCGACAGCCGTCAGGACGGCGGCAACGGCGGCGTCTGCACCGCGGCCGCCGACTGTCTCAGTGGCTTTTGCGTCGACGGCGTCTGCTGTGAGACGGCCTGCGCGGGCACCTGCAACGCCTGCGCGAGCGCCAAGACCGGCGCGGCCGATGGTCTCTGCCGTCCCGTTACCGCCGGGAGCGATCCCGACAATGAGTGCACGGCGGATACGCAAACCAGCTGCGGGCTCGACGGCATGTGCGACGGGGCCGGCGCCTGCCGCAAGTGGATCGTCGGCACGACGTGCGGCACCTCCGAATCGTGCAGCGGCTCGACGGACACGTCGGCCCAAACCTGCGACGGCGCGGGGACCTGCCGGGCGGCGACCACCGCCTCGTGCGGCAACTACGTCTGCGGCACCACGTCGTGCAAGACCTCCTGTCTTTCGAACGCCGACTGCTCGACCAGCACCTTTTGCTCGTCAACGGGGCACTGCATAGCCCCGCAGACCAACGGTGGCTCCTGCAGCGCGGGGAGCCAGTGCGCGAGCGGCGACTGCGTCGACGGCGTCTGCTGCGAATCGACCTGCACGAACCTCTGCAACGCTTGCGCGAGCGCCAAGACCGGCGCGGCCGACGGCCTGTGCCGTCCGGTCACCGCGGGGACCGACCCTGACAGCGAATGCGCGGCGGATCCCATCGCCTCCTGCGGTCACGACGGCACCTGCGACGGCGCCGGCGCCTGCCGTCTCTACCTGGCCGGCACCGGCTGCACCAACGAATCGTGCAGCGGCGCGACGGACACGCTGCCGCGAACGTGCGACGGCGCGGGCGTCTGCCTGGCGGCCACCACCGCTTCCTGCGCCCCGTACATGTGCGCCGCGACCTCCTGCGCGACGACCTGCACCGCCGACACGGACTGCATGACGGGCTACTTCTGCTCGGCGGGAGCCTGCACGGCGCAGGAGACGAACGGGACCGCCTGCGGCGCCGCCAGCAATTGCCAGAGCGGCTTCTGCGTCGACGGCGTCTGCTGCGAGAGCACCTGCACGGGGGCCTGCATGACCTGCGGCGGTGTGGGGACCCTCGGGCAGTGCACCGCGGCCGTCTCCGGGACCGACGTGCGCAACGACTGCACGGCCGCCCCGACCACCTCCTGCGGCAACGACGGCTTCTGCGACGGCTCCGGCGCTTGCCGCAAGTGGGCCGCCGGGACCGGCTGTGGCGTGGCCGCCTGCGCGAGCGCGACGCTGCTCCCGATGCCCGCCTGCAACGGCGTGGGGGCCTGCGTCGCCGGCGCGCCCAGCTCCTGTGGCGCGTACCAGTGCAGCGCCAGCGGCACGAGCTGCAAGACCAGCTGCACCGTCGACACGGACTGCAACACCGGGTTCTGCAGCGCCGGCGTCTGCATCGCGAACAACAGCGTCACGCCCGTGAATCTGGCGGGCAACGGCGACGCCGAGACCAACACCACGGCCGGCTGGTCGACGAACGGCGGCGGCACGCTGGTGGTCGAGACCGGCGCGGGCCTCGTCCACGGCGGGACCTACAGCATCGCCGACACCGCGCGGACCGCGAACTTCCAGGGGCCGGCCTACGCGATCCCGACGGGGGCGGGAAAGTACAACATCACCGCCTGGGGCATGCAGAACACCGACCCGACCTTCACGTCGGCAGCGATCCAGCTCGGCCTCAACTGCGGGTCGCCCGGCGTTTCAACCTTCCCCGTGGTCGGGAACTTCGGCGTCTCGATGCCCTCTGGGGCGTGGACGAAGATCACCGGGACCGTCGACCTCACGGCGACGGCGGGGTGCGACCCGTCCACGACGGGCGGGGTGGTGGACTCCGTGATGCTCTACCTCAATCAGACGGCGGTCGGGGCACCGACCGCCCAGCCCAATCTGTTCATGGACGACCTGATCGTGACGGTCACCGACGGGCACAATCTGGTCGGCAACCCGAACTTCGAGGCCGGTACGACGGCGGGCTGGGTGAGCACGGGCGGCACGCTGGGGGTCAGCGCGGCCCAGGCCCATGGCGGGACCAACAGCCTGCTGGACACCGCCCGGTCGCAGACCTTCCAGGGCCCGAAGTGGAACATGCCGATCGGCGCCGCCCAGTACACCGTCTCGTTCTGGGCCTTGCACACCGGCTCGCTGCCGCACTCTCTGATGCTGGAGCCGACCTACGCTTGCCAGGGTGGGGCGACGCAGTTCCCCGCCTCGGTCGGCACGGTGGCGAACGTGGCGGGGGGGACCTGGACCCAGCTCTCCGCCACGGTCACCTTCCCGCCCGCGAACGCGCAGGCGGGCTGCAACCTGACCTCCGCGGCCCTCTACGTCCAGCAAGAGGGCGGGACCTGCGGCACCGGCGTGGGCCAGGTCGAATGCCCTGACATTTACATCGACGATGTCACCATCAAGCTCGCGAATTGATCGGCCGACCCAGCCGTGGCCGCGCCCCGAGTTTTCTCGGGGTGCGGGGCTGCTGGCGTTGGCGTCGCTCGTCGCGCTCGCCGTCGCGGGGTGCAAGGGCGAACAGGCGCTCTCCGCGCGCGACCCCAACACGAGTCTCGGGGGCAACGGTTTCGGCAGCGGCGGAACGGGGAACGGGGGCACAGGCGGCGCGGGGATGGCCGGCCACGGGGGCAGCGTGGGGACCGGCGGCGTGGGTGGCGCCGGCAACAAGCGGGGGCGGTGGCACCGCGGGTCAGGGCGGCAGCGGCACGGGGGGACAGCAGTCGACGGGCATGTTCGGCGACTCCTGCCAGGGCGAACACCGACTGCCAACGAGGGCACTTGTCAGCACAATTTCTGCTGCAAGGTGGATTGCCCGGGGACCTGCCAGACTTGCGACAGCACGGGTGGTGCGTGCACCTCCGTTAAAAGTGGGCTGGATCCGCGGACCGACTGCCCGATCGCGACGGAGGACAGCTGCGGCAACAAAGGGGGGTGCAACGGCGGAGGGGCGTGCATCCTCTGGCAGGCCGGGGCCCAATGCGCCATGCCAACGACGTGCAAAGATACCGCTTCGGTGATCAGTGGCGGGATGTGCAACGGCCTCGGCACCTGCCAGGCGAACTCCCCGGTGAGCTGCAATGGGTTCCTCTGCGAGTCGAACGCCTGCTTGCAGACCTGCACCGACGGCACCGCTTGCGTCACCGGCGGATTCTGCGGCGCCGGGAGCTGCGTCGGGTCGACCCCGAACCTGGCGGGGAACGGCGATGCGGAGTACGGCACCACCGACCGGGTGGTCGTCGATCAACTCGATTACTGGCAGCAGTAGTACGTCTGCGCATAGCGGCACGTACGCGATCGCGGGGACAGGGCGGACGTCTAACTGGAATGGTCCCGGTTACTACATCCCCACCGGGCTCGGAAAATACAACGTGAGCGTCTGGGCAATGCAGAACCAGGTCGCAGGCGACCCGCCGCTCATCACCGGCGCTCTCCAGCTCCGCCTGTCCTGTGCGAGCGGCGTTGCCTACTACCTCAATGGAACCGTGGCGACCGTGCCGATGCCTCAGGGAACGTGGGTAAACTTCAGCGGATCTTTCGACAGCTCGACGGACGCGAATACGGGCTCCGACTGCGCGCCGCTCAACCACAACGGATTCCTCCCGGGCGTGGTGCAAAGCGCCATCGTTTTCCTTCAAGACTCCACGAGTGACCCCGCGGTCAGCATGAACAACTACGTCAATTTCTACATGGACGATCTCGTCGTGACAGTTCCCGACACTCACAACCTTGTCGGTAATCCGGAGTTCGAGGACTCGGCGAAGGCGGTCGCCGGGTGGACACTGAACACTGTCGGGACGGCGTCGCTGGCTGTGAGCACTACGTACGCCTTCATGGGCACCCAGAGCCTTCAGGAGAGCAAACGGTCGCTCCCCGGCACGGGCATCAGGTTCGCCCTGCCGATCGGCGCCGCGAATTACGCGGTCACGATCCACGCCACGCATTCAGGGACGGCGACCCATACCCTCCGACTGGAGGCGGCCTACACCTGCCTCGGTGACCCCGTCACCACCCCTGCCACCTATCGCACCAAAACGATCTTCCAAACGGGTGGTAGCAGCGGAACGCCTGACCCGGCAGCGGGCACATGGGTGGCGCTGGGCGGCACCTTCGCCTTCCCGCCCGCGGACGCCCCTGCGAAATGCCAGCAGATGACCGACGCGGCGTTCTGGGTCACTCAGGGCGACGGGGATCAGGCGACGGGCTGCGGCACCGGGGCGGGACAAATCGAGTGCCCCGACCTGTTCGTCGACAACGTCTCGGTCACCCTCACGAACGCGCCGCCGCCTCCATAGCTCCCCGCGAGTCCGAAGGGGAGCCGTCAACGGCGTCCAATTCTCCCCGCCACGGGCACGCCGCCAGGCAACGGGACGGTGTGGCTCCCGGAGTCGGACGGCAACCGGATCAGGAACGAGAACGAGACCTTGCCCCGGACACCGACGTCGCTCGAGGCCGGGACGTTGATTTCCTCCAGCCTTTGAGGCCGATGATGGCGCCGTTGATCGGAAGTCGCCGCTGCTCATGGCGATGGTGACGCTTCGGTCCCGCCGCAATCAAAATGACGTGCCGACGCCGCGGAGCGCGGCCCGCTGACCTGACTTCGCGCCGCTTTCGTCCTCTCGCGGCAGCGCCGCTGTGGTCGTCGGGCGAACCGTGTAGACGCGGATGCGCACGCCACCGCCCCCACAGCGACGTCGAGGTGGGTCGGCGTCGCGCGACAAGGACGCGCGGGTGCGGCTCGATTTGTCACGCTCACGTGTCAAATCGTTGCTCCGTGGACAACAGCAACGCAGTGCCGCGTATGAAGCAAATAATTACCGAAAACCAACGCAACCAACGTTGGAAGAACCGGCACAATAAGCAGCGACACGGTGAGCCGAGAAATGAATAAATCGATAATCCGTCGTTGTACAGGCCTGAAGCCGATCGTGATAATCTGTAATGCCCAGGTCGATGTTTTGTGCGTGTGTTCGGGTCCTCGTTGGTGGCGAAAACTTTGATGGAGAAGAGAATGAACAAAGTTAGCGGGCTGCTCGTTCTTGCTTCGTTGTCCCCGATCGTCACGGCCGTCGGCTGTGCGAACGGTGGGGTGCCGGGCGGTGAGCCCGCCGAGGTGACGACGAAGGTTGCCGCGCTGACCGGCACGCTCTCCGCCGACTTCGAGGACGGGGCCGCCGACGGATGGATCCCGCGCGGCAGCGGCGTGGCCCTCACCAACGTGACCGACCAGGCCAACACCGGCACGCACAGCTTGCTCACCACGGGACGCACGGCCGGCTTCATGGGCCCGAGCATCGATCTGACCAGCCAGCTGCAGCAGGGGGCGAACTATCGGATCACCGTCTTCGCGCGGCTCGCCGCCGGGACGCCCGCGACCACCGTCAACTTGACGATGCAGCGGTCGCCGACCGGCGGCTCGACGGCGTTCGATTCGGTTGCTTTCGGCGTTCCCATCACCGATTCGGCCTGGGTGCAGCTCTCGGGGACCTATTCGTTCAATGCCCCGGTGACCGACCTCTCTGCTGTACGTCGAGTCGGCCAACACGACGGCCTCCTATTACATCGATACGTTCACCCTCGTGCAGTTGGCGCCGCCGCCGCTGGTGGCCGACTTCGAGGACGGGACGGCTGACGGCTGGATCCCGCGCGGTGGCGGCGTGGCGCTGACCAACGCGACCGACCAGTTCAACACCGGCACGCACAGCCTGCTCACGACGGGGCGGACGCCAGGGCTTCATGGGCCCCAGCATCGACTCTGACCAGCCAGCTGACCAGCAGGGGGCGACCTACCAGGTCTCGGTCTCCGCGCGCCTCGCCACCGGGACGCCCGCCACCACGCTGAACCTGACGGTGCAACGGACGCCGACCACGGGCTCGACCGCCTTCGATTCGATCAAGTTCGGCGTGGCCGCCACCGACGGCGCCTGGGTGACGCTCTCGGGGACCTACTCGTTCGCCACGCCCGCGACGAACCTCCTGCTCTACGTCGAGTCGGCCTCGGCGACGGCCTCGTATTACATCGACACCTTCAGCGTCACGCTGCTCGCGCCGCCGCCCGGGCCCGCCCGGCAACACCGCCGGCGCCGCCAGCACGTTCGAGAGCCAGACGACCGAAGGGTGGAAGTCGCGCACCGGCGGCGAGACCGTCGCGGTCACCAACGCCGACGCGCACGGCGGCAGCTTCAGCCTGCTGACCAGCAACCGCACCGCCACCTTCCAGGGGCCGGCCTTCGACGTCACCAGCGTGATGTTCAACGGGTCGACCTACCACGTCGAGCTGTGGGCCAAGCTGGCGCCCGGCTCGGCCGACACGCAGCTGCGGGTCAGCCTCGATCGCAAGCTCGGCGTCGTCGATCGAGACGTTCGCCACGGTCGTCGGCAACACCACGGTGACGGCCGGCGCCTGGGTCGAGCTGCAGCGCCAACTTCACCGACGCCCTGGCGGCCACCCAGCTCACCCTCTACGTCGAGTCGGCGAGCGGAACGCCGTCGTTCTACATCGACGACTTCAACATCACCTTCGTCCCGCCGGCCGTCGCCGAGACCAACATCCCCTCGGTGTATCCAGGCGATGGCCCCCTTCTTCCCCATCATCGGCGCTGCGGTCATTCCCGCCGACATCCAGGGCCAGCCGGCCGTTCTCCTCAGCAAGCACTTCAACAGCATCACCTCGGGCAACGACATGAAGTGGGACGCGACGGAGCCGACCGAGGGGAACTTCACCTTCACGCAGGCCGACGCCGAGGTCGCCTTCGCCCAGGCCAACAACATGCACGTCCGTGGCCACACGCTGGTCTGGTACAACCAGACGCCGGCCTGGGTCTTCACCAACGCCAGCGGCCAGCCGATGACGGGGACGCCGGACGAGCAGGCGCTGCTGATCCAGCGCATGCAGCGCCACATCCAGACGGTGATGACCCACTTCGGGAACGCCGTCCCGATCTGGGACGTGGTCAACGAGCCGATCGACGAGTCGCAGCCCGACGGCTACCGCCGCAGCCCGTGGTTCAACATCCTCGGGCCGCAGTACATCCCGATCGCGCTGCAGGCCGCGCGCGCCGCCAACCCGACGGCCAAGCTCTACATCAACGAGTTCAACACGACGATCCCGGCCAAGCGCGACTTCCTGGTCGCCCTGGTGCGCAGCCTGAAGAGCCAGGGCGTGCCGCTCGACGGCATCGGGCACCAGATGCACAACAACATCCAGTTCCCGTCGGGTCAGTCGATCATCGACGCGGTCAACCTGTTCGACACCACGGGCGTCGAGCAGGCGGTCACCGAGATGGACGTCAGCATCTACAACGGGACCCTCACCGACGCCGTTCACCGCCTACACCGACATCCCGCAGAGCGTCCACATCCAGGACGCCTACGCCTATCTCGGGTTCGTCCAGGCCTTCAAGCAGGTGGCGAGCAAGATCGTGTCGATCACCATCTGGGGGACCTCGGACGACAAGTCGTGGCTCCACGTCGTCCACCAAGGTCGACGCGCCGCTGCTGTTCGATGAGTCGTTGCAGCACAAGTACGGCTACTGGGCGTTCGTCGATCCGCTGCAGATCCCGGGCGCGGATCTCTCGACCACCATGACCGCCGCGCCGACGGCCGTTCCGGCGGGGCAGGCGATCGCCTACACGATCACGGTGACGAACAACGCCGACACCAACCAGCAGCCGTTCGATCCGACGGACGACGACCTGCCGGCCGCGAACGTCTCGCTCTCGACGGCCGTCCCCCACCACACGGTGTTCCAGGCGATCACCGTGCCGTCGGGCTGGTCGTGCAACACGCCGCCCGCGGGAGCCGCGGGGCCGGTCCAGTGCACGCTCGCCTCGCTGCCCGTCGGGGCGAGCGGCGACGTTCACCTTCACGGTGGCGCTCTCCGACTGCGCGACCCCTGACGCCTCGACGATCCTCGCCTCGGCGAACGTGACCTCCTCGACCGCCGATCCGAACCCGGCGCCGAACAACGCGGCGTCGGTCTCGGTGCAGGTCTCGAACTCCGCGCCCGGTCATCACCGCGAACGGGCCGCTCAACATGACCGTCGAGTGCGCCACCACGTACGTCGATCCGGGCGCCACGGCCGCCGACGCCTGCCAGGGGCCGGTCCCGGTGAGCGCCGCGAGCACCGTCAACACCAGCCAGGTGGGCAGCTACGCGGTCACCTACACGGCGGCCGACCAGGCCGGCGACCAGGCGACGCCCGTCGTGCGGACGGTGAACGTGACCGACACGACGCCGCCGGTGGTCAGCGTGCTCGGCGCGAACCCCGCGACCGTCGAGTGCGCGAAGCCGTTCGTCGACCCCGGCGCGACCGCCGCCGACAGCTGCGCCGGCGCGCTGGCGGTGGCCGAGACGGGCGCGGTCAACGCGGGCGTTCCCGGCAGCTACCTCCTCGGCTACGCCGCCACCGACCCGTCGGGCAACGTCGGCGTCGCCTCGCGCGTGGTGAACGTCAGCGACACCACCGCGCCGACGATGGACGTCGTCGATCTGACGATCCTGGCCAAGGGCCTCACCATCGTCGTCAACGACGGGACGCTGACCATCGGCGGCCTGCGCTTCCCGCTCAACCGCTCGGGGCAATTCAACGTCGACGGCCACACCATCACGTTCCAGGGTAGGGTCGATCACCGTGGACGGTCTCCCGGCGCTCTCGGGCGGCCGCACCATCGTGCTCCTGTCGCCGAACCACGACTACCACAACGTTCACGATCGCGGACCTCATCTCCAGCGTGACCGACACCTGCGACGCTTCGCTGGGGCTCGCCAACGCGGTCATCACGCAGATCACGAGCGACGAGGCGGTGAATGCGTCGGGCAGCGGCAACACCCAGAACGACATCGTCATCGCCTCCGACTGCCGCTCGGCGCAGCTGCGCATCGAGCGCCAGGGGGGCGGCAACGGCCGTGTCTACGACATCGCGCTCCACGTCCAGGATCCCGCCGGCAACCGGACCGCGATGACGGTTCAGGTGATGGTGCCGGCCAACGGCCTCGGCGCCGATCGACGACGGCCCCCACTATACGGTGACCAGCGCCTGCCCCTGACCGTCGGTCGACCTCAGCGCTGACGGCGCAGCGCTGACGGCGCAGTTCCAAGACGTTTGATTGCGCGCCGTGGATGGCGTCGCCATGTTCGCGGGATGCGGCGAACATGGTGGGTGGGGTTGGTGGTGGCGGCGCTCGTCGGATGTTCGAGCGGAAGCCAGAAAAACCCGACCGACGGCGGCGGGACGGCCGGGCGGAGCGGCACAGTGGGCGCCGGTGGCGGCGGCCAACCGAGCGCCACCGGCGGGAACAGCGGCCTCGGCGGGGCACCGTCGGCGGCGACTGACACGAACCCTGCCAACCCGCACGTGACCAACATGCCTCCGTCCTCGCCGAACGGCCCGACCGTGACGGTTTCGCTGGGGAGTGGGGGCGTCACGGGCGCCGGCACGGGCGGCGGTCCCGTCCGGGGGACGGGCGGTGTGTCGGGGAACGCGACCGGCGGTGTGACTGGCGGCGCGACCGGCGGTGTGACTGGCGGCGCGACGGGCGGTGTGTGGGGCGCGACCGGCGGTGTGACTGGCGGCGCGACCGGCGGTGTGACTGGCGGCGCGACCGGCGGTGTGACCGGCACCGGCGGAGCCGTGACCGGAGCGGGCGGCGCGCCAGCCGGGGGCACCGACGCAGGCGCCCCAGTGACCGGGACGAACGGAAATATCCCGACGACCTGGGCGACCGTCGATTGCGTCGGCGGCCCCTGCGGCCCGCCGGGCGTCTGCGTGAACCTCGATTTCCTATTCGTGGCTTGCGCGATCTGCGGTGGCGCGGATGAGGTTTGCTGTCCGCCCTACGCTACCAGCGACCCTTTTCTCGGCACCTGCGGGGCGGGTCTCATTTGCGCGCACAACCCGAATTTTCACCAGGATCCGCCCCTCGATCTGGTCCAGGACGTTTGCCAGGTCCCGGGATCGCCGCCGCCGGCCGACGGCGGGTTGAACCACGAACGCCTGCTGATCGCGCCTTAGGCCGCGCGCGGGGCGGCCCGCGCGAGCGGCTCGCTTCGGCGGCGACGTTCAATCGTAGTAGTGTCCGCGCGGATGGCTCTGTCGGCGACGGTCTATCACCTTCAGGTTGAGCTCTCGGACGTCGACCGCGGCGTCTACGAGTCGCTCGACCTGCGGGTGGCGCGGCATCCGTCGGAGACGATGCGGTACCTGCTGACGCGCGTGATCGGGTACTGCCTCTGTTACGAGCCGGGGATCGCTTTTTCGAAGGGTCTCTCCAGCACCGACGAGCCCGCGGTCTGGGCCAGGGACATGCAAGGGAGTCTGCTGCTCTGGCTGGAGGTGGGGACCCCCTCGCCGGAGCGCCTCCACAAGGCGAGCAAGGCGTCGCCCCGGGTGGTGGTGTTCACGCACGGCGACGTCGCGGCGCTGCAGAAGGGGGCGCGGGCGAAGCCGATTCACAAGGCCGAGAGCATCGAGATCTATCCGCTCGACGGCGTTTTTCTCGACGCGCTCGACGCGGCCACCGACCGCAACGCGCGCTGGTCGCTCGCTCACACCGAAGGGACGCTGTACGTGACGAGCGGCGACGTCAGTCTCGAGACGCCCATCGTCCGGCACAGCCTCGGGGAATGAGCGGCCGGCCGAGCGGACTCGATGCGTAACCCCGGCAACCGGATGGTCGAGGGTCTGGTGGGGCACCGCTGTCCGGGGTGCCGCCTGCTCGTCGACGCTTGCCTCTGCAATCTCGTCCCTCGCGTCGAGACCCGCACCCGCGTCCTGGTCGTGCTCCACCACGCCGAGACGCAGAAGCCGAGCAACACCGGTCGGCTCGCGCTGCGATGCCTCCCCAACAGCGGCGCCGTCATCCGCGGGGCGCCCGACCAGCCGCCGGCGGTGCCCGACCTGGGCCGAGCACGGCGATCCCGTGGTGTTGTTTCCCCATCCCGACGCGCGCCCACTGGCGGACTTCTGCGGCGGCCCGCGGCCGGTGACGTTGATTGTTCCCGACGGGACCTGGAGGCAGGCGCAGCGCGTGCGCCGGCGTGTCGCGGGCCTCGGCGACGTGCCTTGCGCGTTCGTCACGCGCGACGCCCCGTCGGAATACCGGCTGCGAAGGACGCCCGATGAACGGCGCCTCTCCACGATGGAGGCGATCGCGGAGTCCCTCGGCCTGCTCGAGGGGGCGCAAGGGGCCGCCGTGCGCGGGCTGCTGTTGCGCATCTTTCAGGTGATGGTCGACCGATCGCTGCGTGGGCGCGCGCTGCAACGCGGGCCCCAAGCACCGACCGACCCGCGGCGCGCTCAGCTACGGTTTTCCGACGAAGGTGGTCACGCTCTGCGCGCCGAGGATGGCCGAGAAGCGTGCCCCCACGACCGAGTAGGCCGCGCTCGAGCCCAGGTTGTTGCTCGCGTCGGTGACGTACGGCGTGACGGTGCAGGGGGCGCTGCCCGAGAGGTAGAACGAGATCAGCGTCCCGCCGCTGTTGTTGTTGATGGCCACGATCGAGAACGTCCCGT
This sequence comes from uncultured Pseudomonadota bacterium, assembly GCA_963819375.1. Lineage (GTDB taxonomy): Bacteria > Myxococcota_A > Polyangia > Fen-1088 > Fen-1088 > JADGRB01. The sequence goes on from CAWFVU010000010.1 coordinate 225,924, forward strand.
CGGCCGGGTTGGTGTAGGCGGAGAGCAACACGCCCGAAGGCGCGGTCCCGCTGGTCCCGACGCGCTGGAAGCCGGGCCGCACGAAGCGCGCGTAGTTCCCCTCGACCCAAAGTCGCTTGCTGGCGGCGCTCGTCCCCTTGTCCCACAGGGCGCCGTTGTCGGCGGTCGACGGGTAGACCCACCAGTAGTGCCAGGCGTTCATGCTGGCGATGGTCATCGCGTCGTTGATCAGCTTCGCCACGCGCAGCGCGCTCCCCATGCCCGGGTCTGCGGTGGTGACAGGGTCGTAGATCTCGGTCTGCCAGAACTCCTTGCCGGCCTGGGCGATGTCCGGGTACGCCTGGGGGCTGCAGCCGTATTCGTGCGTGGCGATGATCGAGACGTAGCTGTCTTTGACCAAGGTCGGTTCGAAGCTGGGGAAGCCGCACCAGTTCTGCGTCTCGGGGCCCATGATCTTGACGCCACTGCCGGCGAACGCCGGCCCCATGTCGCTCGAGATGAACGCATCCATGGTCGCGCCCGTGTAGACGCACGATTCGTACGTCACGTTGGCATCCGGCTCGTTGCCGGCCGAGACCGCGTAGATCGGGACCCCCTCGCCCTTCATGTAGCTGACGAAGCCGGTGAGGAACGTGGCGTAGGCCGGGCCGTTGGTGAGCGTTCCCTCGACGGCGTCGTCGTTCGACTTGTCGGCGATGGGGGGCGTCCAGGGCGTCGCCCAGACCGTCACGCCGTACCCGACGGCCATCTTCGCGATGTTGAGCTCACTCGTGTGCCCGTTCGTGTAGTCGATGCGGACGCGGTGAAGCGAGAGGCCCGCGCCGGTGGTCGTCGACCAGAGCATCGCCGCGTCGGCCGCGCTCATCGTCGAGCTCCAGGCGGTCGAGGCGCCGAAGCCGGAGATCTTTTGCTGGAGGCTCGAGAGGTTGACGGTCACGTCGCCGCTCATCGCCGAGCCGCCGCCGCAAGTGCCGGAGCCGGTGCCGCCGGTGGCGCGACCGCCGCTCCCGGCGACGCCGCCCGTCGCTCCGCCGCTCCCGGTCGCCCCGCTGGCGCCGCTGCCGGCCGCGCCGCCCCCGCTGCCGGTCGCTCCGGCCGGGCCGCTGCCGCCGCTGCCGCTCTCGATGGCGCCGCCGGAGCCGGTCGCGCCGCCGTTTGGCTCACCGCCGGTTCCGTTCACCAGTCCGCCAGCGCCGGTGAAGCCTCCGGCGGCGATGCCGCTCCCGCCGGATCCGTTGACCCCGCTCTCGTGGTTTGCGCACCCGACGAGGAACAGGGCGGCGCCGACCAGGCGCAGGACTGTGGAAAGGGCCATCGAAGAGAAGCGATCGGCTTATTGATACGAAAACTTTCGTAACACAGAGCGGCAGCGCCCGCCGTCAGGAAGCTGCGCCCTCAGTCTGCCCGGGACCCGCGGAACTTGATGGGGTCGTCAGGCAGCTCGGTGCGCTATTCTCGGCGCAGATGACGACGGGGCACCTCGGCGATCGGCAACGGGACGAACCCGCGCGCACACGGCAGCCGGTCATGTACGTCCCGCACGGAGGCGGTCCGTGGCCGTTCGTCGACATGGGCGGCTTCATGCCCGCGCGAGACATCGCGGCGCTGCGCGCTTACTTCGTGACGCTCCCGGAGAAGCTTCCGGCGCCGCCGAAGGCCCTGCTGGTCGTCTCGGCGCACTGGGAAGCGGCCGCGCCGACGGTCATGACCTCGCCGCAGCCGCCGATGTACTACGACTACGGCGGCTTTCCGCCCGAGGCGTACACGATCACCTGGCCCGCGCCCGGGAACCCGGCGCTCGCCGAGCGGGTGCTGCAGCTCCTCGGCGACGCCGGCATCCCCGCCAAGACCGACGCGCGCCGGGGGTTCGACCACGGCTGTTTCGTCCCGTTCAAGCTCTCCTGGCCCGACGCCGACGTGCCGACGATCCAGCTCTCGCTGAAGGCGGGGCTCGATCCGCGCGAACATCTGGCGATAGGGCGCGCGCTGGCGCCGCTGCGCGATGAAGGAGTGCTCATCCTCGGCAGCGGGATGAGCTACCACAACATGCGGGACTTCGGGACGACGACGGCGCACCAGGCCTCGCTGGTCTTCGACGCCTGGCTCAAGGAGGCCGCCACGGCCGACCCCGAGACCCGCGCGCGCCAGCTCGGGGATTGGGCCTCCGCGCCGGCGGCGCGGCATGCACACCCGCGCGAAGAGCACCTCATCCCCCTCATGGTCGTCGCAGGCGCGGCGGGCGATGACATTGGACGCGTCACGTTCAACGAGGACCTGATGAGCGCGCGCGTCTCGGCGGTCCAGTACGGCTGACTACGGCCGGGGGCGCCGAGGGGCGTTGAGCGCACCCACCAGGATCCGGCCCTGCGCCTGTTCCGCGCTCTGCTGATCCGCGCGGCGGGATCGTCGACCGGTCCCCGCCTCAGGCGCTGATGACTTCGAGCAGCTCGATGAGGCCGACCGGCTTGACCAGGTGGGCGGCGAAGCCGGCCCGCCGGCTGGCCTCCCGATCGGACGGCTGACCGTAGCCGGTGATGGCGACGAGCTTCATCGCGGCGTGCCGCTGGCGCAGCTCTTCGCCCAGATCGTGGCCGCTCATGCCCGCCAGCCCGACGTCGAGCAGGGCGACGTCCGGCGTGAACCGCTCGACGCGGAGCAACGCCTCCTCCGCGCGGTAGGCGAGCGCCACCTCGTGGCCAGAGAGCCTCAGCGCCTCACCGATGAGGTTGGCCGCCTCGCGGTTGTCGTCGACGATCAGGATCTTGCGTCTCCGCACCACGGGGGGCGGTCTGCGGGGGCCCGGCTCTGGCCGCGCCGCCGGGGCGGCGAACGTTCGCAGACGAACCTCGAACGTCGCGCCCCGCCCGGGTCCGTCGCTGCGGGCGGTCGCGGTTCCGCCGTGGAGCTCCACCAGGTTGTGCACGATGGTGAGGCCGAGGCCGAGCCCGGAGCCTCCCGTGGGGCGCGCCTTCCCGAACGAATCGAAGATGTGGGGGAGCCGGTCGGCGTCGATCCCCTGACCGTTGTCGCGGACCTGCAGGACGGCCTCCTCGCCGTCGCGCCAGGCCACGACGGTGATCGCCCCGCCGGGCTCCGTATAGCGCACCGAATTAATGAGGAGGTTGGTCACGACCTGGGTCAGCCGCGCCTCGTCGCCGTCCACGACGAGGCCCTCCGCGGGCACCTCGACGCGGAGGAGATGCCCACGCTGCGTGGCCGCGGGCCGGATCGCCTCCACCGCGTTGCGAACGACCAGCGCGAGCTCGAGCGGATGCTTCTCCAGCACCAGCCCGCCGCGCGCGACCCGCGCGATGTCGAGCAGATCGTCGACCAGGCGCAGGACCTGCCGGACGGGACGCTCGATGTCGCGGGCGTCGATCGTCGGGACGCTCTTGATCTTCGCCAGATCGAGCGTCGTCACGATCGGCGCGAGGGGGTTCCGGAGCTCGTGTCCCAGCATGGCGAGGAACTCGTCCTTGGCCCGGCTCGCCTCCGCGCTCTGCTCAGCCGCCCGTCCGAGCGCCTCCAGCGCGGCGGCGAGCTCCGCGTTCGCATCGAGCAGCTCCTGCGACGAGAGCTCGAACGCCCTCTCCATCATCATCCGCTCGTCGTCGGCCTGAAGGTAAGCCTCGTTCACCGCCTCGACGAACGACCGCATCGATTCCAGCGCCTCGGCACTCACGAAGTGCTTGCGAAGCTGTCGGCGCAGCAGCGCGTGGAAGTCCGCCGCCATCTACACTTCGGCGAGGGTGACCAGGGTCATGGTCTGATTGTGTAGCTCACAGCTCGCCCCTCGGGAGCTCGGCGCGAATTCACCATAGGAATAAAATCCCGACATCGTCGTGCCGGGCCCCAGCACCTCGCGCACGGCCTCGATCTCGTCCTCGACGCGCTGACGGAGGACCAGGCGTCGCCCCGAGCAGCTGATTAGCATGGCCAGGCTCGGCTGTTGCGCGCCCCCCTCCTGGGTCGCGTGGGCCGCGGCCAGCGCCCCGTCCACCAGCCGGTCGACGTTGGCGCGCATGAGCTGCGCGTAACCTCCTTCGGGGATGTCGCCGCCGAACGTCATCGTTTGGGCCTCCTCGTCGATGGAGATCACCGTGCGCACGACGGTCCGCCCGCCACGCGTCCGGCTCACCGAGAGCGGGAAGAACAGCGCAGAGCCCGGTAAGCCCGCCGCGTGCTCGCCCAGATAGCGCTTGTAGAGGGCCAGCGCCGATTTTCCGTCGAGCTCGTGCAGCACGTTCCCAGAGGCCCGCGTCACGCGACGGAAGGGGCCGAAGGGATCCCACCCGCCGCCCGTGCCGAACCCGACCTTGAGACGCGTTCCGTAGAACCCGACGGCGACGATCGTGTTGTTCTCGACCCCCTGCCCCGACAGGACCAGGGTGCGGCAAAATTCGGAGCCGTCGGCGGCCATGCCGCCCGTGACGACGACGCCCGGCGGAAACGCCTCGGTCAAGCCGGCGATGAGCTCCGGCCCGTGAACGTTGAGGCCGTCGCTGAGCACGAAGACGCTCACCAGCTGTTCGTGATCGAGCGTCCTGGCGATGGCGCGCGCCGCCTCCGCGGCCGGCGACCGATCCGACACCACCTCGCGCGCGAAACGAACCTGCGTGTGATCGAAGCGAACCGCCGTCACCGAGAGGGTGCCGTCTTGCACGGTCGTTCCGCAGATCTCTCCGGCCGTCGAACAGCCGAGGAGCGGGGCCTCCGGAAAAGCCGCGCGGAGCGCGTCCATGCACCCGGCTTCGTTGAGCACGTTGCGGGCCCCGAACGCGAAGACCACGTCGGGTTTCCACTTCGCATCCAAAAAGTCAGTCGGCCTCCATCCGCTCTGTGGAAGCCATTGCATCTGCGCCGTCTGCATCCCGTGTCTTCTCCTACCCCTGGAACTGAACGCAGCAGTGTTGCCCAGCGCAAGAGCCGAGTAAAGCGGTGGGCCGCTGGGGTTACAATCCAGCGCGTATGTACGAAGAGAGAGATCCGCGGAGCTCAAGGCGGGGGCGTCCGGTGCTGGCCGCGTTCCTCACGTCACTGCTCACCACCGTCGGGGTCTTCGCCGCGCTGACCGCCGCCGATGGGCGCGGTCTGCTGGCCTTCCTGCACCCGCAGCGACAGGCTGACGTCGAGGTCCCCTCGATCACGGGCGCGACCGTCGACCAGGCGCGCGAGCTCCTGCGCCCCCGCGAGCTGTTGTTGACGCTGCAGGCCGAGCGACCGGATCCGACCGTCCCGGCAGGCAACATCGCCGGGCAGGTGCCGCTCGCCGGCTCGCGCGCCGCGCGCGGCGCGGCTGTCCAGGCGTTCGTCTCCAGCGGCGCGGGCGCGACCACGGTGCCGGGCCTCGCGGGCTATCGGCCGGACGACGCCGTCGAGCAGCTGCGCACGCGGAAGCTGGTGCCGGGGCGCCGCCAAGAAGCCGCGAGCGATACGGTCGCGGCGGGCCTGGTGATCGGCACCGAGCCGCCGGCCGGACGTCCCGTTGCGACGAACGCGACCGTCGCGCTCGTGGTGTCGACCGGACCAGCGGCGCGCGCGGTTCCCAAGCTCCTGGGGCTGCAACTCGGCAAGGCGAAGAAGCTGCTCGAAGAGGCTGGCTTCAAGCTGGGAACCACCAAGGTCGGATCGTCCGATCGCTACGACGACGAGACGATCATCAAGCAGGAGCCGGCGGGGGCGTCGCTCGCCGCGGCCGGCAGCGAGGTCAACGTCGTCGTCAACGATTAGAACAGCCTCAAGCAGATGCGTAATCCGGCCGACAGTGTATCTGTCGACCACACGTGTCGGGGAGGACAGTTACGTGAACGCGAATCGTTCGGTCTGGTCACAAGCTTCCGGCTGGACACACGACTCGGGCGGCGCCGCCCCCGGCGAGATCGATCTGGCGCTGGTGTTCGGTTCCACCGGGCCGATGATCGCCTCGCGCCTCTCCGAGATTCGCGGCCGCTATCCCAACGCCTACGTCTGCGGGAGCTCGACCGCGGGTGAGATTGTCGGCAAGGAAGTCCGAGATGATTCGGTGGTGGTCACGGCGATCAAGCTCGAGAAGAGCGAGCTGCGGGCCGCCGAGGTGACGATCGAGAGCGGCGGCGACAGCCTCGCTGCCGGACGGCAGCTGGCCAACGCGATCCCCCACGCCGGGTTGGTCCACACCTTCGTCCTGTCGGACGGTCTCGGCGTCAACGGAGCCGATCTGGTCCGGGGCCTCTCGTCCGCGCTTCCCGCGGGCGTGGCCACCACCGGAGGCCGGTCGGGCGACGGCGAACGCTTCGGCCACACCTTTGTCTGCGCCGGCGACTCGGTCGCCGAGCGCCGCAGCGTGATGGTCGGTTTCTACGGCGAGCATCTGCGGGTCGGCTACAGCGCGATGGGGGGGTGGGACCCGTTCGGGCCCGAACGGCTGGTCACCCGCGCCGCGGGCAACGTCCTCTACGAGCTGGACGGGCGGAGCGCGCTGGAGCTCTACAAGAGGTATCTCGGTGAGCACGCCAAGAACCTGCCGGCCAGCGGCCTGCTGTTCCCGCTGACGGTGCGCGACCCGATCAACGGCGAGAGCGTGACGCGCGCCGTGGTCGGGATCGACGACGGCGCGCAGAGCATGGTCTTCGCGGGTGATGTCCCCGAGGGGTCGTTCGTCCGGTTGATGCACGCGAACTTCGATCGCCTGGTCGACGGCGCCTGCGCCGCGGGCCGCGCCAGCCAGCAGATGCTCGGAGTCCCCGCCGAGCTGGCCATCTTGATCAGCTGCGTCGGGCGCAAGCAGCTCCTCAAGCAGCGCGTCGAGGAGGAGGTGGAGGGGGTGATCGAGGCGCTCGGCCCGGAGACCCACACCGCCGGCTTCTACGCCTATGGCGAGCTGTCGCCCGCGGCGCCGGGAGCGCCGTGCACGCTGCAGAACCAGTCGATGTCCGTCACCCTCTTCAGCGAGATCTAGGCGCGGACGCCGCGCGCCACGCCGGGAGCCCGAGAGCATGCCGAACGTGCACAGACTGCTGGAGCGTCAGCTGCGGAAACACTTCCGCGGCGAGGCGGGCCCCGAGCTGCAGCGGCTGCTGCAGGCGGTGAGCGAGGCCTATCAGCAACAGGATCAGGACCGGCAGCTCGTCGAGCGCGCCATGGAGCTGTCGTCGCACGAGCTGTTCGAGCGCAACCGCGCCCTGGCGGCGACGCAGGAGCGCCTGCTGGCCGAGGTGGAGCAGCGCAAGCGCACGGAGTACCGGTACACCCTCGCCGCCCAGGGGGCCAACGACGGGCTCTGGGACTGGGACGTCGAGACCGGCCGCGTCTACTACTCGCCCCGGTGGAAGGCGATGCTGGGGTACGACGAGGGGGAGATCGGCGACGGGCTTGCCGAGTGGCTCGATCGCGTGCACGCCGACGATCTGCCGCGGCTGCGCGCCGACATCGACCTGCACCTCCGCCACGACAAGGAGAACCTGTCGTCGGAGTTTCGCATCCGCCACCGCGACGGCCAGTACCGCTGGGTGCTCTGTCGGGGCATCGCCGTCAAGGACCCCGAGCGCGACACCCTGCGGGCCGCCGGCTCGCTCACCAACATCACCGATCGCAAGCTGGCGGAGGAGCAGCTGCGCTTCGAGGCCCTGCACGACTCGCTCACGGGGCTGGCCAACCGCAGTCTGCTGGCGGACCGCCTGACGCACAGCCTGGCGCGCGCCAACCGCGATCCCGAGAATCGGTTCGCGCTCCTCTACATCGATCTCGACGAGTTCAAGGTCATCAACGACAGCCTGGGCCACCAGATCGGCGACAAGCTGCTCATCGAGGTGGCCCGGCGCCTCTCGGCCTGCGCCCGCAAGGTCGACACCATCGCCCGCATCCCGGGCGATCACGTGGCGCGGATCGGCGGCGACGAGTTCGTGATGCTGCTGGAGGATTCGGCCGCCCCCGAGGACGCCCTGCGGGTGGCCGAGCGGATCCACGCCGCGCTGGCGGAGCCGTTCAACCTCGGCGCTCACGATCTGGTCGCCCGCGGCAGCATCGGCGTCGCCACCAGCGACGGGCGCTACGCCCGGCCGGAGGAGGTGCTGCGCGACGCGGACATCGCGCTCTACCAGGCGAAACAGGCGGGCAAGAGCTGCACCTGCGTCTTCGACCCGCAGATGCACCAGCGGGCCATGACCCGCTGGTCGACGGAGACGGAGCTCCGGCGCGCCATCGAGCGCGACGAGTTCGAGGTTCATTACCAGCCGATCGTCGACGGCACGGGGCAACTCGCGGCGCTGGAGGCGCTGGTGCGCTGGCGCCATCCGGTGCGCGGGCTGGTGATGCCCGACGCGTTCATCTCCGTCGCCGAGGAGACCGGCCTCATCGTGCCTCTCGGCAAGCTGGTGTTGACCAACGCTTGCCGGCAGCTGCGGCGGTGGCAGCGGGAGATCCCGTCGCTGGCGCAGATGGCCGTGGGGGTGAACATCTCCCACCGGCAGTTCGTGTCGCCCGCCGTGGTGGACGACGTGGCCCGCATCCTCGACGAAACGGGCCTCCAGCCGCAGAGCCTGCGCCTGGAGGTCACCGAGACGGCGGCGATGCAGAACGCCGCCCAGACGATCGAGACCATGGCGCGGCTCCGGGCGATGGGCATCCTCATCTACATGGACGACTTCGGCACCGGCTATTCGTCGCTCAGCCAGCTGCAGCGCATGCCGCTCGACGCGCTCAAGATCGATCGCGCGTTCGTGAAGGACATGAATCGCGACGAGACCAGCCGCTCGATCGTCGACTCCATCATCGCGCTGGCGCACACGATGAGCCTGCGCGTGATCGCCGAGGGGGTGGAGACGGCGGAGCAGGCCGCGCGGTTGGCCGACTCGGGCTGTGATTACCTGCAGGGCTACCACTTCGGTCGCCCGATGCCGGTCGGAGAGGTCGCGCTCTTCGTCGAACGACGCGAGGCACGCGAGGCCCCCCGCGCCGCCGCCGTCTGACGGCGCGCGGCGCCCTCCGCCAAAAGCCCGGTCCCCCGGGCCGGCGCATGACAAGGACGGCGTGCTCCGAAAAGGACGATCGGTCTGGCGGACGCCGGCGGATGCGATAGCGTCGCTGGTCGCCGAGCGACCACCGATGAACGTTCGAGGCCAACCAACGCGTACGATCTGGGTCACCGATGAGGTCGTGGAGATCATCGATCAGACCGCGCTGCCCCACGACTTCATGGTCCGCCGGCTGCGGACCGTCGCCGAAGTCGCGTGCGCCATCGCCACCATGCAGGTGCGCGGCGCGCCTCTCATCGGGGCGGCGGCGGCGTACGGCGTCTGGTTGGCCATGCGGGTCGATCCCTCTGACGAAGGGTTGCAAGCAGCCTACGCGGCGCTGGCCGCCACCCGCCCGACCGCCGTGAACCTGCGCTGGGCGCTCGAAACCATGGCCGCCGTGTTGCTGCCTTTGCCGCACGCGGCGCGCGCCGCCGCCGCCCGCGCCCGCGCCGACGCGCTGGCCGACGAGGACGTGGCGGTGAACCGCGCGATCGGCGACCACGCGCTGGCCATCATCCGCGGGCTGACCGAGGCGCGAGCGCCGAAGAAGCCGGTCAACGTGCTCACGCACTGCAACGCCGGCTGGCTGGCGACCGTCGATCGTGGGACGGCGCTGGCGGGCGTCTACGCGGCGCACGACGCCGGTCTGCCGGTGCACGTCTGGGTCGACGAGACGCGGCCGCGCAACCAGGGCGCCGCCCTGACCGCCTGGGAGCTCGGGCAACACGGCGTCCCTCACACGCTGATCGTCGACAACGCCGGTGGCCACCTGATGCAGCGCGGGCAGGTCGATCTGGTCCTGGTCGGCACCGATCGCACCACCGCGACCGGCGACGTCGTGAACAAGATCGGGACCTACCTCAAGGCGCTGGCGGCGCGCGACTGCGGGGTCCCGTTCTATGTCGCGGCCCCGTCGTCGTCGATCGACTGGACGGTGGCGGACGGGCGCGAGGTGGTGATCGAGGAGCGCGCGGCGAGCGAGGTCGTCGAGCTCTCCGGGCGCGGCGCGGCGGGCGCGCTCGCGACCGTGCGGTTGGCGCCGGAGGGGACGCCGGTGGCGAACCCGGGCTTCGACGTGACGCCCGCGCGGCTGGTCACCGGCATCATCACCGAGCGGGGGCTCGCGCCCGCCACGCGCGAAGGGCTGGCGGCGCTTTTTCCGTCGGAAGCGGCGAGGTCGCCCGCGTGAGCCTGACGAAACGTCGCCGCCAGATCCTGGAGACGGTGCGCTGGCTGGCCGAGCGCCGCCTCTACACCGGCACCTCGGGGAACGTCTCCTGCCGCGCGCCGGACGGATTCCTGGTGACGCCGACCGGGATCGCCTGCGACGAGCTGCGGGCGGCCGACATGGTGGAGGTCGCGCTCGACGGCCGGACGCGCGGTGATCTCCTGCCGTCCAGCGAATGGCGCCTGCATCGCGACATCTACCGCCATCGGCCGGGCGTGGGCGCGATTGTCCACACGCACTCGACCGTCGCGACGGCGCTCTCCTGCCTGCGCCGTCCGATTCCCGCCTTCCACTACATGATTGCGAAGACCGGCGGTCGCGAGCTCCGTTGTGCCCGCTACGCGACCTACGGAACGGACGCTCTGTCGAAGAACGCGCTGGCGGCGCTCACGGGCCGCCGTGCCTGCCTGCTCGCCAACCATGGGCTGGTCGTGGTCGGCGCCGACCTCACCGCCGCGCGTCTTTTGGCCGAAGAAGTCGAGGCGCTCTGCGCGCAGTACGTCGTGGCGCGCTCGATCGGGGCGCCCGTCCTTCTCTCGGCGCACGAGATGGATGCGGTGGCGCAGAAGTTCGCCGCGTACGGCCAGAAGCCCAGAGAGGCACCGAACAGGGGCGAAGGCTCGAGAACCCGCCGCTGAGCTTCGCGATCGCTTGACGCGCCCGGAACGTTTGGGGACGATGCGTTTTATGTTGGGCTTATCGCGACTTATTCGGCTGTTCTCGGTTTTGCTTTTGGGCGTCGCTCTTTCAACGGGCTGCGGGGGCGACAGCGCCGCGGGCGGTTACGGAGGAGCATCGGCAGGCAGGTCGGGCACGGGTGGCGCGGCAGGGAAGGCCGGCGCGCCCGGAACGGCCGGTGCGTCGGGGACGGGCGGCGCATCTGGGGGTGCATCCGGCACGGGCGGAGGCGCACCGGGAACGGGCGGGGCGAACGGCGGCGCACCGGGGACGGGCGGTAGCGTTTCCGGGACGGGCGGCGCGAACGGAGGCGCACCGGGGACGGGCGGGGCGAACGGCGGCGCATCGGGGGCGGGCGGCGCATCGGGGACGGGCGGTGCATCGGGAGCGAGCGGCAGCGGTGCAGGTGGGAGCGGGGGCGGCGGGGGGCAGGGCGTCGCTGGCGCAGGTGGCGGCGGCAAAGCCGGCGCTGGTGCAGGCGGCAGCGCGGGCGCCGGAGGGTCGAGCGCCTGCGGTCCCTGTAATGCGCCGCCCACGACCTGCTACGCCGTGACCGGCAGCTGCGTGAATGGAGCATGCGAGTACGCCTTCATCGAGGGGGCCGACTGCGACGACGGGAATGCCTGTACGATCAACGACACCTGTACCGCGGGCGCGTGCACGGGGACGCCGATGGTCTGCACCACGCCGCGTGCGCCGGCCTGCGTCGATGCCACGCACCTTCAGACCTACGACAATCCCGGCGTCTGCAACGGAGGGCGCTGCGTCTACACGCAGGAGACGATCACCTGCGGCGCGGGCGGTTGCGCCGGCAACGCCTGCCAGACCGATCCTTGCGCCAACGTCACCTGCAGCGCGCCGCCGTCCGTCTGTTACGACGCTGCCGGCACCTGCAGCCAGGGGAGCTGCAGCTACCCCGCCAACCACGCCGCGTGCGACGACGGCAACGCCTGCACCGACGGAGACACCTGCAGTGGGGGAGTTTGTAGTGGCGTCCCGAAGCTCTGCAACACGCCCGGCCCCGGCAGCTGTAAAGATGCCAATACGGCCGCCGTGTACGACCACATCGGCACGTGCGCCGCAGGGGCGTGCAGCTATGCGGTCCACTACGTCAGCTGTCCTGCCGGTTGCGCCGCGGGAGCTTGCAACCCATCTGGTTGGACCTCGATGACCAGCAACTCGAACCAGAGCCTGTGGGGCGTGTGGGGCACGAGCGCGAGCTCGGTGTGGGCGGTTGGCAGCGGAGGGTCCGCGCTTTATTACAACGGCATCCAGTGGCAAGCCCGCCCGACGCCGACGGACGTGCAGGCCGACACGATGGTCTCCGTGAGCGGCACGAGCGATAGCAACGTCTTTGCCGTCGGCACGCCGGGGCTAAGCTCCATCAACAGCGGCACGAGCGTCATCCGTTTCGACGGTACGAGCTGGAGCTTCCTCGGGCGCATCCCGGTCGCCGGCCAATACAGGGCGGCCTGCGTGGCCGCCTACGCCGACAACGACGCCTTCGTGTGGGGCTACATCTCAGGCGGCAGCAGCGGCAACGAGGGGGCGTCGCTCTACCGAATCACCAACGGCACGGCGAGCCTCATCCTGTCGGCGATCTCGCTCGGCTTCTCGAACCAGACCGAGTGCGGGCTCCATGCCTTTTCGCCGAGCAACATCGTGGCCACGGGGAACTTGCAGGCCTTTCGGATCGATGCCGTCGCGAAGACGGCGGTCGCCATCGGCAGCGGGTCGGTTGGCCAGGGCGGGGCCCTCTGGGCCGACGCCACGAACGACCTCTTCATCACCTCTGGAGCCAACGCCCAGCGGTGGACGGGAGGGCCGACCTGGACCGGACTCACGACCGGGCTCAACGGCATGCTGGCCGCGATCTCGGGTACGTCGACCAATCGCGTCTTCGTCGCCGGTGCGGTCTCCTCCACGGCTTCGCCGGGAACGGTGCTTTATTGGGATGGTGTGGGGTGGACCGTCCAAGCGATCCCTTCCGCAACGCCACACCTTTATGGTGTCTGGGGGGCGCCGTTGCCCGGGGGGCAGGTCTTCGCGGTCGGGGCCAACGGCACGATCATCACCGGACCGTAGAGAGCCTGCGCGGGAAGAGCGCGTTCGCCGCGGGCGCGACAGCGATGTCGTGATCCGCCGTCGGCCGCCAGCGCACATCGCCCACAAGCTCGCGATTTGGCGGCCGGTCGGGTTGGTGCGCCCCTTGCTCTTCGTTTCACCATGCGCTCATTCCGACTTCCCTTATCGGTCCTCTGCGTCTCCATTGTTGGATCCCTGGCTGCGCTCCTCGGCTGCACGGGCGTCAAGGAAACCAGCGCCGGCGCGCCAACGGGCGGCGGCTCCGACTCGACCTTCACGGGCGCGCCTTCGACCGGCGAAACCGGCGCTGGCGCGACCGACGGAACCGGCAGCAGCGCCACGGGCGGCAGCACCGGCTCCGGCGGTTCGGGCGCGGGGGGCTTCGCCGGTGGCATCCAGGCCGGGACACTGACCGCCGGAACGTGGGACGACAACCTCAACTTCGCCTTCTACCTCCCCTACCTCCAGCAGCTCGAGAGCGAGCAGGTCTCGGGCTTGCCGATCATCCCGCGCGCGGGCCGGCTGGCGATCACGGTGACCGACCCAGGCGGCGCCCCGATCGGCAACGCGCTGGTGACGGTCTCGGACGCAGGAGGTCAGCTCCTGCAGGCGCCCACCCGACCCGACGGAATGCTCTTCTTCTTCCCCGGCGTCGCCAACGCCCAAACTGGCGACGCCCTCCAGATCCGCGCGACGCTCGGCGCGGCGGTGGCGACCGCCTCCGCCACCGTCGGTGACGACGCGGTCACCGTGGCCATCCCGGGCGTCACGGCGACGAAAGCCCAGTCGCTCGATCTCGCGCTGGTGATCGACACGACCGGCAGCATGGGGGACGAGCTCGCCTATCTTCAGGTGGAGGTCGGCGCCATCGTCGCTCAGGTCGCGCAGCAGTATCCCAACGTCGCGCAGCGCTTCGCGCTGATCGTCTACCGCGACACGGGTGACGTCTACGTCGTGCGCCCCTTCGACTTCACCGATTCGCTGACCACGTTCCAGGCGGAGATCGCGGCCGAGGACGCGGGGGCGGCGGCGACTACCCCGAGTCACCGGACAAAGGCCTGGCCGCGCTGGGGCAGCTCTCCTGGCGCGCCGACGCCGTCGCGCGGATGGCGTTCTGGATCGCCGATGCTCCCCACCACGACGACCGCGCCAGCGCGATGGTGACCGACTTCCTGGCGGCGCAAACGGCGGGCATCCGCCTCTACCCGATCTCGGCCAGCGGGACCAACGACCTGCTCGAGTACACGATGCGCACGGGCGCCGAGGTGACGGGCGGCCGCTATCTCTTCCTGACCAACGACTCGGGAATCGGCAACGATCACAAGGCGCCGACGATCCCCTGCTATCAGGTCACGTCGCTCGACAAGGCGATGCTGCGGATGATCGCCATGGAGCTGACCGGCACCGAGATCGAGCCCTCGCCGGCGGACGTCATTCGGTCGAGCGGCGATCCGCACGACGGCACCTGCCTTCTCGCCGACGGTCAGCAGGTCTGCGCGCTCTGACCCTCCGCCCAATTTCTGGACGTGCCGGTACTCACGCCGGTCACGCATTCAGCAATTGTCGCTTGCCCGATCGCGCAGCGTGGACAACTATCCGCGCGGTTCGTCAATCGGAGCAGCGGGCAATTGCTGGAGGTCCAGATGAAGGGCTGTCGCATTGGATTGGTGGTGTGCGCGTCGTTGTCATTGTTCGCGGGTTGCGGCGTCGATGCGCCCGACCCGACGGAGACCACGACCGAGGGGATCGTTCGCGGCAAGGTCGAAAAGAAGCTGCCGCAGGTGGTGGCCATCCGGATCAACGGCTTCAACGGCGCCTGGACGCTCTGTTCGGGCACCTACTTCGCGTCGCGCATGGTGGTGACGGCGGCGCACTGCCTGCGCTCCGATGCGATCCCCGGGCAGACCTTCGTCTACTACGGTGACGACTACAATACGGACGTCGCGTCGTTGCCGGCGATCCCCGCGCCCGGCCAGAAGTCGGTGTGGGCGCGCGTCGAGACCACGACGCCGAACCCGGATTACAACGCGAGCGTGAACTATCCCGACTTCGCGATCCTGTACCTCGATCGCGAGCTGCCGTTCGATCCGATCCCGCTTCTGCGCGCGCCGCTGACGAGCGCCGACAAGAAGGGGGAGATCGCGGGCTGGGGCGGCAGCAAGGCCCTGACGGCCGACATCTCGCAGGTCGAGGGCGCGGGCATCAAGCGGAGCGCCAACGTGAAGCTCCTCGGCTCGCCGACCGAGGCCGACTACCACACCGATGATCCGAACCCCGGCATCCTCGATCCGACGATTCGCCCCAACCTGCTCAAGACCGACGGCATGGCGCCGTCCGCGAACACCTGCGCGGGCGACTCCGGCGGCCCGCTGCTCGTCGAGTCGAAGGGGCACACCTACCTCGCCGGCGTCGGCTTCTGGACCGGCCTTTTCTGCGAGGATTACGCGATCTTCACGCGGGTCGCGCCGTTCCTCGCCTTCTTCGACGATGCGGTCACGCGCGCCGGCAAGGCGCCGATCGTTCCGCGCCTCGAGTGCATCGAGAGCGAGGCGAACGGCTCGTTCCTGGCGCACTTCGGCTACCGGAATGACAACTCGTTGACGGTGACCATCCCCTACGGCAAGCAGAACCTGTTCGCCAAGGACACCGCGCAGGCGCGGCCGAGCGAGTTTGAGCCCGGCGACAACGCCTTCGACTTCGCGGTGCCGTTCACCGGCGGGACCCAGCTGTCGTGGAAGCTGTCGCCGCCGTGTGGCACCTCGACCACGGTGCTGGCGAGCGCTGCTTCGCCGGTCTGCGATCCGGCCAACCCGACCTTCGTTTGCGCCAAGACCTGCGACGCCCAGTTCGCGGCCGCGTGCGCAGATCCGAACGCCAGCCGCCCGCAGTGCATCAGCGACTGCGTGTCGAACACGACGTTCTTCAACGACTACGCGGGCTGCGGAACGGAGTGGAACGGATACCTCGGCTGCGTCGCCGGGCTGCCACCTGCGGCTGCCAACTGGGACTGCTCGTTCCCCGGCTTCCCGCCCCAGCCGCTCTCCCCCAACTGCGATCCCGAGCTCAACGCGCTCTACGTCTGCCTCGGCTACTACTAGAACCAGCGCGCCGATAGAACCAGCGCGCCGATAGGGACGGGACTAGAAGAGGGCGCCCGCGGGCGCCTCGTGAGTTAAAGTGGCGACAGACGCCGTGAACCAGCTCGACCTGCCCACGCGAGCCCCGGACCCCAACCTCGGGGCGCTGTCGGTCGACGCGAAATGGGTCGCCGACAAGCTGTCGGAGTACGGGTTCAAGATGGCCGACCTGGAGACGCTGTACCCGGCGGCAGAGACCATCGCCACGGAGTGGGCGGCCCGGGGCGACGAGCTGATCTCCATCGACCTCGTGACCGGCGAGATGCGGCGGCGGTTTCACCTCAGATTCAGCAACACCGTCCGCCCCTTCCTCGCCCGCATGCTGCGCGACCGCCGGCCAGGTCTTCGCCCCAAGATCGAGGTGACGACGACCTCCCGCGGGCGTAACCGCAACCTCAAGATCGCCATCGACCACCTCGACGTCGTCGCGGTCATCCACCGCACGCCCGAGGGGGGTGAAGAGCGCATCGAGCTCGCCGACATCCCCGCGGTCGTCGAGCGCCTCAAGGCCGCCCAGAAGCCCACCAGGCGCCGAGGCCGCTCCGCGGCCGAGCCATGATTGAGATGGCGACCACGAATCGCTGCTTGCTGTTGTTGGAGTTGCTTCTGCTTGGCGCTGGCTGCGGAGGGGGAGCGCGCGTTCCGGTCGACGCCGACGCCGGCGCCGGTGCCGATGCCGGCGTCGACGCGGCGCCTTTCTGTGTGCAGGGCGCGGTGGCCTTTACCGAGCACGCCGTCCAGCCGGTGTGGCCGCCCGGGCTGTGGCACGCGGCGATGGCGCCTGACCTCGATCGCGGCGAGGTCCTGCTGTTCGGTGGCGCGCTCGCCGACCCAGGCGGCAGATTCGAACCAAGCGTGGTCCTGGAACAGCGCGACCGGGACCTGGACGAACCTCACGCCCGATCCGGTGCCGTCCTCCTGGCCCGTGGGCCTCAGCGACCACGGGATGACGTGGGATCCCGTTCGGCACACCATCCTCATGTTCGGCGGCGAGCGCGACGACTTTTCCAACAGCGACGAGCTGTGGGAGTGGAACGGCGGCGCCAGGACCTGGACGAACCTGACCCCCGCGCAGCGTCCGGCGGCCTGGCCCGAGGGTCGCTACTCCCACGGGATGACCTATGACGTCGCCCGCAAACGTCTGGTCGTCATGGACGGATTTGGTCCACTGAGCTGGCCCGGCTATGCCGGAGACGTCTGGGACTGGAGCAGCGCCGACGGCACCTGGACGGACCGTACCCCCGATCCGCTGCCCGCCAACTGGCCCGAGCCCAGGCAATCGATGGCGGTTGCGTTCGATCCCGTCCGGCAACGCGTGCTGATGTTCGGAGGATGGAGCAACATTCAGCGCGACGACGCGTGGGAATGGGATGGTGTCTCGGGGACGTGGACCGACAGGACGCCGGCGGTGCGCCCGACGGCCTGGCCATCGGCCGGCTTGTGGACGGCGATGGTGTTTGATCCCGTGCGGAGGATGCTGGTCATGTTGGGCGGGGAAGTGACCCTGACCATGACGACCGAGATCTGGGACTGGGATGGAGCGAGCGGCGCCTGGACAGATCCTGCTCCCGTGCCGGTTCCGGCGGTCTGGCCACCGGCGCGTATGACGCCCGTGGCCGCGTGGGATGCGGCCACGAGCGGGATCTTGTTCTTCGGCGGGCAGACGGCGCCCGCGGCCGTTCCGCTCGCGGACACCTGGACTTGGGGATGCGGGGGGTGAGCCGAACCATCCATCGAGGCTATTGGGACGCTCCATGATTGATCGACGAAATGGGGGCGCCAAACGGCCAGGCGGCGAACGACAACCCGGGTTGCCGCGGCTCGCCGTCGCGACGGTGGTCATCTGCGCCGGGGCTGGTCTCATCGCCGTGCGCCTGCTTCACCTCCCCCCGCGACCTTCTTACCGGGAAGTGGCGTCGCTTCTGACCGGCCTCGTCTTGCAGGTCACCACCGTCGTCGGGCTCGTGACCGGGCGCTGGTGGGGGCGCTGGCTGGGGCTCGCGCTCGGCGTCTTCTGTTGCTTCCTGGGAGGTCTCGGACTGATCTTCCAGATCGTCGCGGGGTTCTCCAGCCGCACGGACGTCATCGCGGTCGTCGCGATGAGCGCGGTCGGCCCCCTGCTGCTCATCTGCCTCTCCGGGCGAGCGATGTTCGATCGCTACGATCGGCCGGCAGGGCACGTCCGGGGAGCGAGGCCGTCGCTCGTGCGCTGGGCCGTGATCACCAACCTGTCGTCTCTCGTCACCCTCGCGCTCCTCTCCTTCGCGGTGCTCGAGCCACACGGCTCCGACGTCGGGCACTGGCGCTTGGCGCTCGCGTGCGCCGTCCTCGTCCTCGGCGGCGTCGTCCTGCTGGCCCGCGGCAAGACCGTCGGCCTTCTGCTCGCTCTCGCCGCCGCCTCGACGGAGATCGTTCTCGCAGCTTCCATCCATCAGGTCGGCATGCGCGCCATCCTTGGGTTGTTGCTGGCCCCTGGTTTCCTGTTCATCGTGGCGGCCGCTGCCGCCTACGTCGCTCCTATCTGGCGTTTCCTGCGCGCGCGCTGAGCGCCGAGGCGGCGCATTCCGCGGGCGCGCGTGGAACCTCGCGCATCGCGCGGTGTCTCCCAGACATGCGTGTCGCGCCGGTGCTGGGGACAATCGCCCTCTTCGCGTTGTTGCTTCCGCCGAGGGTCGCGCTCACCGATGATGTGAGCGGCCTGCGGAGCGACCAGGTCTTCGAGCGGCGGCACCGCGCCGAGGTCACGATCGATCGTGGCCATGCCACCGTCGTCGTTCGGCGCACGGTCGAGAACTTGGGCGAACGACACGATCAGGTCACGTTCGACATCGACGTCCCTGAGTCGGCGGTCGCCGTCGCGTTACGCACGCTGGGTCTTCGCGAGGGCAGGCCGATCTGGTTTCGCGGCGACCTGCTGGAAGCGGAACAGGCGGCGCGCCGCTACCAGGAGTTGACCGGCATCGGGGGCTATTACCCGAAGGATCCGGCGCTGCTCTCGTGGCGCGAGCAGGGTCATCTGGCACTCCAGGTCTTCCCGGTTCCGCCGCGCGAGGAAAAGACCGTCGAGTACACCCTGGAGCTTCCGACGGCTTACCTGCACGGGTGCGACGTCTTGAGGCTGCCGCGCTCGATGATCCCCGAGCTGATCGTTCGCTCCGCGGTGTCGGGAGGCCGGGTGCTGGTCGATGGCGTCGCCGTGCCCAACGGGCGCGTCGTGAGGCCGACGTTGGACGAGGGTCCGTGGATCGAGCAGGCGCTGCCCGGCGAGACGTACGCGCGCGCCGTCCCCGAACCGTCCGACGCTGAGATCGTCCTGCCCAGCAGCGCGCCGATCGGCAAGATCGACGGCCGACTCGCGGTCGTGCCCTTCGGTCCGGATCGCGTGCTGAACCACTACCGGTTCGACGCGCCTCCGCAGCTCTCCGTGGTTCCCCGCGGCGCCTGGGTCGTGGTGATCGTCGACGGGTCGCGTTCCTTCGCTGCGGACGATCGCCGTGCCGGTCTCGCTGCCCTCGCTGCGGCGCTGTCGCACGGGCGGGACGGGCGGGTCGCCGTCCTGGTGTTCGATCGCCAGGTCCACCGCCTGTTTCCCGGCTTCCGTGGCGTCGCGGGCGCGACGTCCGACCTGGTCGACCTGACGTTCGCCAGCCGCAACGGCAGCCAGATCGACGCGGCGCTTGTCCAGGCCGACGCCATCCTCGAGGCGGAAGCGCCTCCCACCGCGCCCCGCCGCATCCTGATCGTCACCGATCTGCGCACGCGGATGGCGCTGCGCCCGGCCGATTCTGAGGTTGCGAAGCGGCGCGATTGTCCACGTCGGCGTCGCTCACGCCGGGCAGCCCGAGCTGGATCCGGACGACGACAACGCCTGGTCGGACGTCATCGAACGGACCGGCGGCGTCGTCTGGCGAGCGACGGCGACCGCGGACCCGGCCGCGAGCGACGAGATGAGGACGCTCTACGAGGAATGGGCGCGGCCCAAACGTCTGCGGCACGTCCGGATCCTGGCGCCGGGAATGGACGACGGTCCTTTCGCCGATCCCGCGATCGCCGAGCTCCCCGAAGGAGAGGCGATCGAGCGTTTCGCGATCGACCGCAACGCGCTCCCCTGGGCCGAGATCGAGGGCAAGCTCTGGGGCACGCGGGTGGTGCACCGGCTGCTCCCGGCGGCCAGCGAGGCGAGGCTGTGGGCGGCGCTCGTGTTCGGGTCCGACCTGCTGGAGAATCTCACGGAGCCGGAGATGATGGTGCTCGCGCGGCGCGGACGCGCGGTCTCGCCGGTGACCAGCTACCTGGCCATCGAGCCGGGGGTGCGGCCCTCGACGGAAGGTCTCGAAGGTCGGCGCGTTTGGACGCCGGACGTGATCGCGGGAGCCGCGGGCGTTCTCGGGCAGCCGGAGCCGTCCCGCATCGACCGCCAGAAGTTTCTCGAGGACGAGCTCGGCCGGGCCTGGCGAGACTGCGGCCGCGAGCGGCGTGTCTCGCGCGTGGTCCTCGAGACCACGGTCGCCGAGGTTGTCGACGTACCTGCGGTCTTCGTCTCCGGAACGGACGCGGTCCTGTCGCATTGCCTGGAAGAAGCAGCCTGGGGCCTCGATCTACCGCGCGAATTCGACCAACCGTGGGCTCGGTGGACCGTGGAGCTTCCGCCGCCAGACCAGGCGCAGTCTCGAGCGGCACTCCGCACCGATTGATGCCCGGCGGCCGGTCGGTCAGTTCGGGGACTTCGAGGGTTCGGGTGTCGCTGGGGGAGCGACCGAGATGAGCTCGACGTCGAAGATCAGCGTCGCGGCGGAAGGGATCAATGGGGGACGCCCCTGGTCCCCATACGCCTGGTCCGGGGGACAGACGAGGCGCGCCTTCCCCCCAACGCGCATCTTGGCGATCCCGTCCGTCCAGCACTTGATCACGCCGTTCAAGGGAAACGTCGCGGGCTTGCCACGCTTGCGGGAGCTGTCGAACAGCGTCCCATCGACGAGCCGGCCTTCATAGTTGACCGTCACGCGGTCGGTCGCGTCCGGCGACGCGCCGTCCCCGGCGCGCTCGACCTTCGTGATCACGCCCGAGGGAAGGGTTTCCGCGCCGGGCTCCTGGGCGACCGCGGCGCGATAGGCATCGCCGCGGGCCTTCTCGCCGACTGCGGCCTGCTTGGATTTCGCTCGGGCGAGCTCATCCACCTTGGGCCCATAGACCTCGATGTCGATCCGCTCCGGACGGCTCTTGAAGACCGCCTCTGCGAGCCCCGCCTCCACGATCTCGAATTCGTGAGGTGTCAGCTGGAAGACTCCGATGTTCCGGCCCAGGAGCTTCCCCAGCGCGTAGAGCGTCTTGTCCTCTTCGGTCACGAGCGCAGTCTGCGCCGGCGCGGCGTCCACGGTCGGTTTCGTCGCGGTGGTCGTGGGAGGACTGGATGCCGGGTGAGACGCGGCCCCGGGCGTGGCGCAGCCTCCAGTCGCGAAGACGACGGCGCCGAAGGCAGCGAGCCACGCCGTTCTAGACACAGCTCTTCTTAGACCGTTGGGCACCCCGGGCACAAGCGCGGGTTCGTCGTCGTGATGCGGACGCTCGGCCCATCGCGACGCCCCGCGCCTTCGTGTTACCGTCGAATGAGCAGACATCCGCCGACGGAGGCTCCCCCATGCATCACCGTTCGAACACGACAATCGCCGCGATGGTCCTGGCCGCCACGACCGCCGCGTACGCAGCGCCGCCGGCCCCCGCGGCCTCCGACGAAAAGCCCGAATTCAAGCTTCAGGACACGCACACGGCCAAGGAGGCGCACGGCGCCACGGCATCGAAGATCAAGCCGACGAGGACCGAGGCGGCGATGAAGCTGTTCGTCGTCGACAAGGACAAGGGGCCGGTCAAGGGGGTCGTCATCTTTCTCACCGGGCCGGACAAGACGAAGTACTACGCCGAGCCGACGGACAGCGCCGGGTACGCGGAGGTGCTGGTGCCGGTGGGCAAGACCTACGACATCACCTATCTCAGTCTTGGCCGGCACGAGATCGCGGCGACGGTCCCCGTGGCGGACGAACCGAGTCAATCCGTCAAGCTGACCCTGCGCTACAAGCGTGAGGTCGTACCGAAGCCTCTCATTCTGGAAGGGGTCAACTTCGACACCGCCAAGGCGACGATCCGCCCCGAGTCGTTCTCGCACCTCGACGGGGTGGTCGATTTCATGGTCCACAAGAAGGACGCGCGCGTCGAGATCTCGGGCCACACCGACAACGTGGGGAACGCCAAGGCCAACAAGACGCTGTCGGAAAAGCGCGCGCAAGCGTGCCGCAACTACATCGTGTCGAAGGGCATCGACAAGAAGCGGCTGGACGCCGTCGGCTTCGGCGACGAGCACCCCATCGCCCCCAACGACACCGACGAGGGCCGCCAGCAGAACCGCCGCATCGAAGCGAAGGAGCTGTAGCGCGCATAGGCACGAAGTGTCACCCCTGGTTTGACCGCGCCCACCGTCAAGTCGGCGACTCGCGTTCCCGGCCGATGGCACGCAGGCAGCGTCCGTAACTTCAGGGAACGAGCTGGACGGTGACGCGTCCGGGAGCGCCCGCCGGCCCGGGCGATCCGTCCGAGCCACTCGCGCCCGGGCTTCCAGGGGCGCCGCCGGTGCAGCCGGGATCGTCGACGATGGTGTTGCCGTCGGCGTCGGTGTGGGTCGTCGCAGAACGACCGCTGCCACCAGAGCCGCCGGAACCGCCGGGTCCGCCCGAGCCGCCCGCGCCCCCTGCGCCGCCGGCGCTGAAGATGATCTTCTTCAGCAGCGCCACATCGCACGGGCCCGCCCCGCACGCGATGACGACGTTGACGTTGCCGCCGTCGCCGCCGGGGCCGCCGGGGCCGCCATCGCCGCCAGGGCCGCCGTCGCCGCCCGAGCCGCACTCGCCGCCGCTCGCGCCGCTGGCGCCGGGGCTACCGGACGAT
The DNA here is from genome assembly GCA_963819375.1 of uncultured Pseudomonadota bacterium. Taxonomy (GTDB): domain Bacteria; phylum Myxococcota_A; class Polyangia; order Fen-1088; family Fen-1088; genus JADGRB01. The sequence continues at coordinate 248,981 of CAWFVU010000010.1, forward strand.
CCCGTCCACCCGCTCGCGCCGCGGCTGGCCACGTGAAAGCGCGCGAGGTCGGCGGCCTCGACCACCGCGACGTAGTCCCCCCGGGAACCATGCACGGTGAACACATATCGACTCTGGTTCGGGTGCTCGACGCGAACCAGGAGGTCGGGACCGCGGCTGCCCGCGCCCGAGCCGCTGAGATCGAGGTCCTCGGGACGCTCGTAGGAGAGCCCCCACTGCAGCGAGACGGCCGGCTGGCCGTCGAGCGCGACGGGCAGCGTGAAGGAGTCGTGCGCGGCCAAGGGGACGACCTCCTGCTCGGCGACGTTGTCCCGGAAGTGAAACCGGCCGCCCTTGTCGAGGTACGTGAACGGATTGTCGAGAGAGACGCTGGCGATGGCGAGGCAGGGGGTCGGGTCGAGCGCCCGGTTGGAGGTACACAGCGTCACCGGATGCGAGAATCGATTGCAGCTCCGCCCACAGGCTGCCCCGGAACGACAGCTCAGGGAGCACCGACAGCGTCGGGCGTTCCTGCGCGTAGCCGAGCAACGTGGCGGACCGCTGCCAGACCCGCTGGCGGACCAGCACGGCGCGGATCGTCGCCTGGCTTTCGTCGAACCAGGCGCGCACGAGGGGGTGATCGGCGAGGACGACGGGGTTGTGTCCGTTGCGGATCACCGACTCTTCGACGGCGGCGGAGGAGGCGCGCACCTCGTCGAAGGCCGACAGCGCGACGTGGACTCGGACGATGCGCCGTTTCGCCTCCTCGCGCAGGTCGGGCGCGGGCAGGCGCTCGGCGAACCGGGTCAGCGTCATCTCATTGCCCGCCGCGGCCAGCGTGTCCATCAGCGGCAGAGCCACCGGACGGCCCTGCCAGGAGCCGTGCTCGACGTCGACGGTGGCGATGATCTCCGCCGCGAAGGATTTGGCGACGGGACCGAGCTTGTTCTTGGCCAGTCTGTCGCGCAGATCGTCGAAGAGGGGCGCCAGAACGTTTTGATGCCCGTCGAGACCGGGGCGGCGGTCGACGTACAGGCGTTGCATGGTCGCGACGCGCTCCGCCAGCGCGGGATCGGTCTCGAGATCGGAGTCCTTCAGCAGCTTGCCGTAGGCGCGCATCACGTCGTCGAACAGCGACGGAACTTGGTCGGCGGGGAGCCCTTTGAGCGCGCCGTCGACGCAGCGGCGCCACAACGCCGCATCGATCTTCCCGTCGACGAACCCGCCGATCAGCGCACCGCGAACCTCGGGCGTGAACGCCGAAACGTGCGGCCCCCGCGTGCGCAGATCGCAGACCGCAGGGCTGGCGTCGGGCTGGCCCAGGTACGCGACCAGCGCCGGACCCGCGTCAACGTCATACCGGACCAGGTCCGCGGCGGTCATCGGAAGCGGATATCGGGTCGCGCACCCGCCTGTCACCCCAACCACGACCAAGCACGCAAGCAGCGGCAGACGCATGGGCACTCCTAAAGCGCGCGCACGTGCGCGGTGAGGGCGTAGTGATAGAGCTTCGACTGGCGGCGAACGACGGCGGGGACGTTCAACTGGAAGCGGCGCCCCTCATAGGCGGCGGCTTCGCTGCCCGAATGCGGCAGCGCGATCACGAACAGGCGCGCGGCGGCGGTGGCCTGAGGCTGTAGCCACCCGAGGTCGACGTCGGGGCGCAGGCTGGTCACGCTGCCGTCGCTGTGCGTGAGGGTGATCGCTGCCCATTCGATCTGCAGCACCTGGTCCGTCTTGTTGGTGACGTTCAACAAGACCGCGCCGGCCGTCACATCGACGAAGATCTCGGCCCTGACGTCCGCGTCTTCGAGCGCCTCCGCGCCGCCGGGGTTTGCCGGCGGACGGACGCCCGGATCGGTGAGGTGAAAGTCGTACGCGTACGGGGTCGCGCAGCCGGCCGACGCAAGCAGCGCCACGAGGCCGAGCGCCGTCATTGTCTTGATCCCTGCGTCGTGGGTCATGGCACCTCCATTCGCCGGAGCCGTCGCCGGAGCCGTCGTCGGAGCACTTTCGGAGGAGCAATCTTCGGACCAGGCGGTCCGCACGAGAGATCGGAAGACCTCACGACGACCGGCGTCGCGCCTGAGGACAGGTGCCCAGAATCGAGACACGTCCGCTCCATCCGGGGCCACGCGAAGCCGGCCTCGACCCGGCGGCGCAGCTCCTCCGGCGCTCGGACGAGCAGGTGTTCAGCGTCGTGCTGACACCCGCCGAGCATCCGTTCGGGTGGGCTTCAGTGCGGGGCCGCGGCGCCGCCGAGATCTTCGACGCACCAGACGTAGAGGCCCCCCGGTCCCGTTCCCACGATCACGCGACCGTCGGGCGACCAGTTGGCCCAGAAGCCGTCCTCCAGATCGCCACGCATCTGCAGGTGGCGTACGGGTGCGCCGGTCTCCTTCGACCAGATGTTCACGACGTCGCGCCGGTTCGCACGCTCACGTCGTTCCCGCCGCTGGCGATCAAGAGCCCGTTCGGCGAGAACGACACGCCAAGGCCGTACCAGCTCTGGCTCGTCAGCGGGTCGGTCGGACCGGCGAAGTCGCGCACGACGCTCGCGTCGGCGATCGACCACAAGCGCACGAGCCCGTCTCTGCCGCCGCTCAGGAGCTCCGTGCCATCGGGCGAGAAGGCGATCTGAGCCACCTCGTCGGTGTGCCCGACGAACGTCTGCAGCGCCTCGTCAGCGCTGGGACACGATCGTCAACCCTCCGAACTTCTTGAGTGCGGTCGGTGAGAGTCGAACTCCCACAGTCTTACGCATTGAGGGTCGCCAGGTTGGCGCACGAGCCGCCGGTCCGCGCGGCGCGCGCCGACAACCAAAGCTGGGCCATGATGCGCCCTTCGAAGGTACGACGACGCGTGCCGTCGGTGCCGCACGGATAGTGTGGATTTCATCAGCTGCGCCTGTGTGTCGCAAACGCCACGAGCGGTTGGGCCTGGCCGGCGTTTCGCGCTCACCTGGCGGCAACGAGTTTGCAGTGGCCATCCACCAGAAAGAGGAGGTATCGGACCATGCGACGGATCCTCACGGTTGTGCTCGGGATGGCGCTGCTGGCTCTTCCCACCGCGGCGTTCGCCCGCGGCGGCGGCTTCCACGGCGGCGGCTTTCATGGCGGCGGAGGCTTCCACGGCGGTGGCGGCTTCCACGGCGGCGGCTTTCATGGCGGAGGCTTCCACGGCGGCGGCTTTCATGGGGCACCCTCGGCCGGCTTCCGCGGCGGGTTTCACGCCGCCCAGGGCGCGGCCTGGCACGGCGGCTATGGGGGCTATCGTGCCCCGGCCATCGGCGGCATCCACGGCCGGTGGGTCGGCGGCGGTCGCTTCTCGCACCCCGGTTACTGGGGCTGGCGCGGCGGCGCTCGCGTCTGGATCGGCCCTGGCTTCGGCGTCGGCTTTTACCCGGGCTGCGCTTGGGTTCAGCCGGACTGGGTCTGGAACGGCTACCAGTGGGTCTGGCAGGAGGGCTACTGCTCCGCCTATTGAGGTCCTGAAGGCGGTCTGAGCGTTCGTCCCACGCTCTTACTCTGGCGTCCGGCTAGTTGGCGACCGGGCGCGGCACGGTGTCGACGCTGGTGTTGTTGGTCTCGTCCGTCTCCTGGAGGGCGCCCTGCGGATCGAGGATGACGCCGGTGTAGTAGCTGCCGGCCGGCAGGCTCGGGATCGTGCAGTTGAAGGTGAACCCGGCCTGCGACTGCCCCGGCACGGCCCCCAGCGTGACCGTGCAGAGGAGGTGATCCGAACCGGTGATCGACATGTCGGTCGACAACATCACGCTGGCGTCGAACCCGGGGATCGTGTCGGGGCCGGTGTTGCTGACCGAGAGCTGAAAGGTGATGTTCTGTCCCACCGACAGGTTCTGCCCGCCGTTGTCGCTGAGGAGCGAGCTCCCCAGATCCCAGGTCGGCTGGGCCACCGTGATGGTGCCGGGGGCGACGGAGGTGTTGTTGGTCTCGTCGGTCTCGAAGACGTCGTCTCGGTCATCGGACATGGCGATCACGTACCAGGCTCCCGAGTCCATCGCCGGGATGGTGCAGCTCTTGCTGACGTGGGTGGTGGCCCCGGCCGCGAGGCCGCTGGGCACTGCGACCTGGCAGAGGAGCGGGGTATTCGCGGCCAGCGTGGGGGTGAGCGACAGGTAGAACCCGACGTTGAAGGGGCCGGCCGCATCGACGCCGACGTTGTGCGCGTCGGCCGAGAAGGTCACGTTGCCCGCGAAGGGGACGTCGGTGAGGTTGGTGGCGGCCCCGCCGGCGGTCAGATCCGGCGACGGCGCGGCGATGGTCACGGTGCCGGTCGCGAGGACGCTGTTGTTGGTCTCGTCGGTCTCCGCCAGGGCGTTGGCCGGATCGAGCACCGCCCCCAGGTGGTAGGCGCCGCGCAGGCGCGGCACCGTGCAGGGGACGGTGATGACGGCCTGCGCGCCCGCGGCCAGCGTCGTGGTCGAGGTGGTCGAGCAGAAGCGGAGGTCATTCGCGTCGATGGCGGTGTCGCTCGAGAGCAGCACGGAGATCGGGATCGAGCTGACGTCGATGTTGCTCTTGTTCTGCACGGTCACCTGGACCGACCACGGGTCGCCGGGCGACAGCGTCGACGTGGCGCCGCTCGCCACGGCCACCGCCGCCAGATCGTAGCTCGGGGTGCCGATGAACATCCGCGACCCGACGGCCGTGTTGTTGGTCTCCTCGCTCTCCGTCACCTCGTTCTTGCTGTCGAGGACGACGCCCGGGTAGTAGTAGCCGGAGGCGGGGACCGCGGCGACGAGCTCGGTCAGCAAGTAGTAGCCGGGCGCCCAGACCGCCGAGCCGATGCCGAACGGCGACTCGGGGCCCGTCACCGTCAGCGTCCAAAGCGGCACGTCGTTCTGATCGCCGATGACGTTGTCTGGCGAGAGCACCACCGCGACGGAGTGAGGCGCGGCGTCGACCACGCCGCGGTTGGTCTCCGTGAGCCCGAACTGGAACACGTTCTGGCCCTGATTCTGGGCCGGCCCGGCGATCAGCTGGGTGACCACCAGATCGGGCAGCTTGACCGGCGTCGTGCCGCCCGTGCCGCCGGTGCCGACCGGCCCGCCCGACCAGACGCAGCCCGGCTGGCTTGGGCAGGCCGCCCCGGTGAGGCTGGCGCAGGGGGTGGGCGTGCCGGTGCAGACCGCCGATGTGACCTGACAGCCCGCCTGCGCGGTGCAGGCGGACCGCGGCACGCTCTTGCAGGCGGTGGGGATCCCTTCGCAGTAGTTCAACTTCGCCGGCGTCCAATTGCAGGCGGTCATGCCGCTGCAGGTCGCCTCGGACTTGATCGTCTCGCAGTTGATGATCGTCCCGAGGCAGTTCCCCTGGTTGTACTGGCAGCCCGTGCTCGAGTTGCAGACGTTGAGATCGTTGCCGATCTGGTTGCACGAGCTGTAGTAGTTGGTGCAGAGGCCGGCGTCGGAGGGGATGCCGCATCCGAGCTCCGCGGCGCAGGGCCCGCTCTGGCCGTCGGAAGCGCTGCACGCCGTGGGCGTCCCGGTGCAGCCGCCGCTCGTCGCGGTGCAGCCCGGGAAGAGATCGCAGTCCGACGCCGAGCACGAGCTGGTCGGCGTTCCCGTGCAGGCGCCGCTGGTTCCCCCCGTGGCGCTGCTCCCCCCGAGCCCGCTGCCGCCGAGCCCGCTGGTGCCGCCGGTGGCGCTGCCGCCCGTCCCGGGGTGGCCGCCCGTCGAGGGCAAGCCGCCCGTCCCCACGCTGCCCCCGCCGGCCGCGCCGCCGGATCCCTCGCCGGCGCCGCCATCCCCGCCGCCACACCCCGCCAGCAACCCGACGAGCGCCAGCACGCCCACCGCCCCCACACCCAAACCGTACTTAGTCGAAGCCATGTCGCGAATTTCTCACGACGGCCGGCCGGGGAACAGAGCATTTTGCTCCCAGCAACGCACGCAGTCGGTGTGGCCCGCGTCAAATGGCTGGCGTTGGGCGGGCAAGCGCCGCTCAGAACGACAGCGTGGTTCAGGGTATCCTCCGGCCGAGACCGGTATGCGTCGCTTCAGAGGGGACAGGGAGGGCCTCCGGACAATCGCGCTCTTCGCGGCGCTAGGCGTTGGCGCGAGCTGCGGTGGGGGGCAGGCGAGCAACGGCTCGGACGGCGCCGCGGGACGCGGCGGGGCGGGCGGTGCCAGCGGCGGAGCCGGCTCGACTGGCGGAGGCGGTCGGGGTGTCGGAGGCGGCGCCGGGACCCCCGGTCGCGGCGGGAGCGCTGGCACCGGACCTCGCGACGCGGGAACCGACGACGCTCGCCAGAGTGGCGGCGCTGGCGGCGCGGCAGGCAAGGGTGGTCCCACGGGTGGGATCACCTTCGGCGACGGGGGCACCTGCGACCACGCGCTTTCAAACCCGACCTGCTGGTCGGCTTTCGGCACGAGCGCGATTCATCAGAAAGGGTCGTTTCGGGGCGGGGGCTTCGACGGGCGGTACCTCTACCTGGTGAGCTCCGGCGATTCGACGTCCAACCTGATGACCCGCTACGACACCACGCACGATTTCGGGGCCGCGAGCTCATGGTCGACGTTCAACCTGTCGTCCGTCAACACCAGCACCCCAGCGTTCTTCGGCGCTCTGTTCGATGGGCGCTTCATGTACTTCATGCCGTGCAATCCCGGGTTCGGGAGCACGCTCAGCCGCTACGACACTCAGATAGACTTCACGGCGGCGGCGGCCTGGTCCGATTTCGACATGTCTGTCATCAACGGAATCAATCCGGCCTCGGATGGGCAGTGTGACATCGGTGGCATCTTCGACGGCCGCTACGCTTACTTCATCCCGAACTCAATCTACGAGTACTGGGAGGGCACGATGGCCCGCTTCGACACGCGCGGGTCGCTTCAGGACGTTGCCGGCGCCTGGTCGACGTTCAACACGCAGGGCTTGGCCGCCACGGCTGCCGGGTACGAGGGAGGCGCCTTCGACGGCCGCTACCTCTATCTCACCCCCTGCTGCGACGCCTCGACAGGGACACCTCTCGCGCTGCAGGGGCCGCCGCTCATCACCCGCTTCGATACTCATGGGACGTTCACCGACGCGGGGGCCTGGACGACGTTCGACCCCACTGTCCTCGGCCCGACCAACAATTTCCTGGGGGCCGCGTTTGACGGCCGTTACGTCTACTTTCCGCCTGGCGACTACCGTGGGTGGGCGACCCGCTACGACACGACGGCCAGCTTCACAGCGGCCGGGTCCTGGTCGAACTTCGACATGAGCAGTCTCGGAGGTGGAACCAAGAACCCGTTCAACGGCGCCCGGTTCGACGGTCGCTATCTCTATTTCATCCCGGGCGCCGGCGTGATTGTCCGCTACGACACGACCGCGCCGTTCGCTTCGGGCACCTCGTGGCAAACACTCGACCTGACGGCGCTAGACCCAGCGGCCAACGGCTACGTGGGCGGGATCTTCGATGGCCGCTACCTCTACCTCGTCCCTTATTCGGGCAACCTCGTGTTGCGGTTCGACGCGGCGGCGGGCGGCACGCCGCCGGCCCAGAGCGGGGCCTCGTTCTACTAAACTAGGAGCAGGAAACACTCGCGAGCGGGGCCCAAACGTCCACTGAACGTGGTCCCACCCAAATCCCTCGGAGCAAGACGAGGGCGCGATCAGCTTGGTGGCGCGCAGACGCAGCCGCCGCGTCTGCGAGGACGTCGTAGGCGACGAGCGAGGGGACCACCACCGCCACGGGATGGTGACTCCAAAGTCGAAGCGCTGCCGCCCAGAGCTGCACGCGCGACCTGAGAATGGGAGGTTCGCGTCGGTCCCCGCCCGTTAGAACAGGGTGAAGAACGCGAACGACTGGTTGCCGGTGGTGGTCTGCACGCAGTAGCCGCCGTTGAGCGCCGCCGGTACCGACGGCCAGTTGCCGCCCGCGCAGGGCTCCGTCGTGCCGTTGACCTTCAGGACCCGGGGGCTAACGAAGTTGCCGCAGTTGCCGCCGTGCACGGGCGAGGTCGTCTGGTAGCAGACCGCGCCCGTCCCGATCGATCCCGATTGGAAGCTGCCGTTGACGGTGATGTTGGTGGGGCTCGTGCAGAGGCTCGCGCATGGGCCGGTGCCGGCGGCGTTGACCGTAATCGCGATGTCGTCGGTCGCGGACAGCGCGCTGTCGTTCGCGGTCAGGCGCAGGACGTAGCTGCCCGAAGTAGAGAAGGTGGCGGTGGTGGTCTTGGCGCTTGCGTTCCCGAATGTCACCGTCCCCGGTCCGCTGACCTTCGACCAGGTGGTCGTGACGGTGGCGGGAGGGTTCGGCAGCCCGTCGTCGGTCACCGTCCCGCTCAGGCTGGCGGTGGCCGGCAGGGTGATGGTCTGATCTGGCCCGGCGTTCACCACCGGAGCCTTGTTCGCGGTGGCGGCGTTGACCGTGATCGCGATGTCGTCGGTCGCGGACAGCGCGCTGTCGTTCGCGGTCAGGCGCAGGACGTAGCTGCCCGAGGCGGAGAAGGTGGCGGTGGTGGCCTTGGCGCTCGCGTTCCCGAACGTCACCGTCCCCGGTCCGCTGACCTTCGACCATGTGGTGGTGACCGTGGCAGGCGGGTTGGGGAGCCCGTCGTCGGTCACCGTCCCGCTGAGGCTGGCGGTGGCGGGAAGGGTGATGGTCTGATCCGGGCCCGCATTGACCACCGGCGGCTGGTTCACGGGCGCCGGGTTGACGGTGATGGCGATGTCGTCGCTCGCGGTGAGCGCGCCGTCGTTCGCGGTGAGGCGCAGGACGTAGCTGCCCGAGGTGGAGAAGGTGGCGGTGGTGCCCTTGGCACTCGCGTTCCCGAAGGTCACCGTCCCGGGCCCGCTGACTTTGGACCAGGTGGTCGTGACGGTGGCGGGCGGGTTCGGCAGCCCGTCGTCTGTGACGGTTCCGTTCAGGGTCGCGGCCGCGGGCAGGGTGACGGCCTGATCGGGACCGGCGTTCACCACCGGCGGCAGGTTCTGGGGAATGACGGTGATGGTGATGTCGTCGCTCGCGGTGAGCGCGCTGTCGCTGGCGGCCAGGCGGAGGACGTAGCTGCCCGCCACGGAGAAGGTGGCGGTGGTCGCCTTGGCGCCCGCGTTCCCGAAGGTTACGGTCCCCGGTCCGCTGACCTTCGACCAGGTGGTGGTCAGGGTGCCGGGTGGGTTCGGCAGTCCGTCGTCGGTTGCGGTGCCAGTCAGGCTCGCCGACGCGGGCAAGGTGATGGTCTGATCGGGACCGGCGTTCACCACCGGCGGCAGGTTCTGGGGGAGCACGGTGATGGCGATGTCGTCGCTCGCCGAGAGCGCGCTGTCATTCGCCGTCAGCCGGAGGATGTAGCTGCCCGCGCTGGAGAACGAGGCCGTCGTCGTGAGGCTGTTCGGGTTCCCGAAGGTCACCGTCCCCGGGCCGCTGACCACCGTCCAGGTCGTGGTGAACGCGGCGGGCGGGTTCGGCAACCCGTCATCCGTGGCGGCGCCCGCCAGGTTGGCCGATGCGGGCAGGGTCACCGTCTGATCCGGACCGGCGTTGACCACGGGCGGCTGGTTGACCGTGACGGTGGGATTCACGGTGACGACGATGTCGTCGCTGGCCGAAAGGGCACTGTCGTTCGCGGTCAGGCGGAGCGTGTACGTCCCCGCCACCGAGAAGGTGGCGGTCGTGCTGGCGGCGGTCGGGTTCGCGAAGGTGACCGTCCCCGGTCCGCTGACCACGGACCAGGTGGTGGTGAACGCCGCAGGGGGGTTGGGCAGGCCGTCGTCGGTCACCGTGCCCGCCAGGCTCGCCGGCGCGGGCAGCGTCACCGTCTGATCGGGACCGGCATTCACCACGGGAGGCGTGTTCACGGGCGGTCCGCCCGTGGAGAGCGCGAACACGAGATCGTCGTGGTCGTCGAAGCTCCCCGTGGAGCAGGTGGCTGCCGTCCCCTGGAAGCGCCAGTTGCCGCGGATGGCGGGCAGGGTTGCGGAGGGGAGGACGAACGTCGTCGACAGAACCTGGAGCGTCTGCGAGACCGTGCCCGTCAGGCCGCTCGCGATCGGCGTCCAGACCGGCGCGGTCGCGTCGGGCGCGAAGTAGAGCTCGAGGAAGTCGGAGGAGAATCCCCAGACCCACACCGTCGCCTCGATCTTTACCGTCTTACCGGCGGCGAGCGGGGTCCCGTCGACGGTCGAGACCTTGAGCCGGTCCAGCGACTCGTCGTTGTGATAGGTCCCCGCCGTTCCGTCGAGGCAGGACGCCGCGATGGTGTTGGGCGTGTTGGTCTCTGGCCCGAGGTTGGCCCGGCCGTCGATGAGGCCGCCGCTGTCGCAGAAGGAATCGACGGTGGTGCAGCGGGGCACCTTGAGCGTGGGGTCGAAGGTGGCGTTGCCCACCGGCAGCACGCGGTTGACGGTCAGCGACCCGCTCGTCGAGAGGCCGTTCAGGGCGGCGGTGATGGTCGCCGTGGTCGTGACAGATTGCGCCCCTGTCGCGATGGCGAACGTCCCACTGGTCGCGCCCGCGGCAACGGTCAGGGTCGCCGGAACCGGGGCGATGGTGGGCGAGCTGCTCGCGAGGCTCACGACCGAGCCGCCGGCCGGCGCCGGACCGGTCAGGGTCACCGTCGCCGTCGTCGTCTGGCCGCCGGTCACCGGGTTCGGGGTGAACGTCACCGCGGCGGGTGTGGGTGACGCCGCGACGGTCATCGTCGCGGTCCGGGTGACGTCGGAGGGGAAGGTGCCGGAGATGGTCACGGGCGTCTGGACCGAAACCGAGATCGTCGTGATCGTGAAGCTGGCGCTCGACAGGCCGGAGGTGACGGTCACGCTCGCGGGCACGGTCGCCGCGCCGCTCGAGCTGGAGAGAGAGACGACGATGCCTCCCGTGGGTGCGGTGGTGTTCAAGAACACCGTCCCGGTCGCGACCCCGCCCCCCTCGAGCAGTGACGGCGAGACGCTAACCAGGGTCAGGCTCGGCGACAGGGTCACGGTCAAGGTCGCGCTCTGGCTGAGCCCGTGGTACGCGGCCGATATCGTCGCGGTGGTGGTCGCGTTCTGGGTGATGGTGGTGACGGCGAACGTTCCACTCGTCGTCCCCGCCGCGATGGTCAGCGTCGCCGGCACGTTGGCCACCGCGCTGTTGCTGCTGGCGAGGGTCACGACCGCGCCCCCCGTGGGGGCCGGGCCGCTCAGGGTGACCGTGGCGGTCGAGGCGATGCCTCCCTGGACGGTGGTCGGCGACAACATGACCGAGACAGGCGTCGGCGACACGAGGACGGTGACCGTCCCCGTCGCGGTCGTTCCGGCCGGGTAGGTCGCCGTGATCGGGACAATTGTCTGAGTCGCCGTCTGCACCGAGCTCACCGCGAAGGTCGCGCTGCCGCTCCCCGCCGGAATGACCACGCTCGCCGGCACGGTCACCAGGCCGGGCGTGCCGCTCGCGAGGACGACGGTGGCGCCACCGGTGGGCGCCGCCCGGGTCAGCATGACGGTGCCGGTGGCGCTGCTCCCTCCCTCGATGAGGGTGGGGCTGACCGTGACCGAGGAGACCGCCGGTGGACCCAGGCTGACCACGCAGTCGTTGGCGGAGTTGGAGAACTCTCTCTGCACGTCGTAGGTCACCCCGTCGCTGCCGACGATCTGGCCGTTCTGCCGCACGCAGATATCGCCGATCTCCCCGTTGCTCTGGTCGTACCAGGCGAGAGGCGGGGCGAAGGTGGTGGCCAGGCCGACCTCGGCGTCGGTGATGGTCTCCGTCATCTCGTGCGAGGCGACGTGGGTGTAGTTGCCGAAGACCGTGGACGCGGTGCCGCATCCGGACTCGCAGCCCGAACCCGCCTGGAAGTCGGGGTGGACGCCGTAATAGACCTCGCCAGCGGCCCCCGCGTTCGCGATCGTGCCGTGGTAGGCGCAGAAGACCGAGCAGGAGCTCCCGCCCCCCTGGGTGATCACCTTGCCGTGGGGGAAGAAGACGGCGTAGTAGGTGTTGTTGTTGCCCGCGGCGTCGTGCGTAGGCGCGGGGAGGGTACCGGCCGCAATCTGGGCGGACAGCTCGGCTTGAATCTGGGCGTCGGTGATCGTGGTGCCGTTGTTGGCCGCCGAGGGGGTGATCGTCACCTGCATCGAGAAGCTTCCCCGCCCGATCTCCTGGTTGCTGTTGGGAGCCGGCTGGGCGTCGGTGTTGTACTCGGTGAGCCAGTCGACGTACGGGCTGTTCAACACGCCCTGGTAGAACGTCGCCATGCTCGGCGAGGCGGTGCTCGTGACCTGCGGGATGTAGCTCCCCGCGCCCCAGATCACCTGGACGACTTGAAGGTTCGAGACCACCCGGCCACCGAAGTACGAGAGGTGGGCGCCCGTCGGCGCGGACAGCGCCTTGATCTGGCTCGGGTTGCCGAGCGCCTGTCCGTGCTGCAGCGGAAGCATCGCGCGCGACGCGACGGGGGTGATGTCGCCCACGCTGCCAGCATCCTTGGGAACGTTGCAACCCGTGATCGTTGCCAGCGCCAGCGCAACGATCATCGAGCACGAGGCAAAACCTGAAACGAAACGAGAAGCGAAGTTTTTCACGCGGTACCCTCCACCAAAGTTGTGGCCATTAGAAACACAGGTTTCGTCAAAGAGACAAGGACAGAATGTCTAGGTTCCGGAAAATCTCCCGCGGCAGGGATGGTGACAGCGATCGCGCCGTGCGGCCGCTCACCTGCGTCACTTCGACAGGTGTGGGCGTGTCCCAATCGTGGCGGGGCAAACATGAAAGCGTTCGAACGTTCCAGAACGCCATTTCGGCAAACGCCAAACGGTGGTTAACAATCACCAGGCCGCGTTGAAAGGGCAACGATAAATCCGGGGCCACATTATGCAACCGACCGGAACTGCAGACGTTCCTCAGAGACGAAGCGGGGCTGGTCTTGTGAGTGGCCATCACGGTGCGGGTTCACTGCAAATTTGCGCCCAAGAGGGCCGAGGGTTTCGATCCCGTTTGGCTCGACGAGAATCATCCAGTGCTGCTCTTCGACCACGATCAGTCCAACGACGTCGCGGGTCGCGCCAAGAACGCCGCGCGTTGGGTCGATTCCGGGCGTTGACCGGCCTCTACTTCTGAGGGAGCCTCTCGTGGTCGAATACCGATAGCCTGGAGGGCGACTATGACGCGAGCAGCTTGGTTGACGGCTTCGTTGGGCATGTTCGTGATGGTCGCTCTCGGCTGCGGCAGCGTGACCGGCACGACCGACGCCGGCGGCACCGGGGGCGTGACGGCCAGCGGTGGAACCACCGGCCACGGCGGCGCGACCGGGAGCGGAGGGACCACTGGAACTGGAGGCGGGACTGGGACGGGCGGCGTTATCGGCGGGGGAGGCGCCACTGGTAAAGGTGGCGCGACCGGGACCGGGGGGGCGACAGGTACCGGCGGAACGACTGGCACCGGCGGAGCCACCGGGAGCGGCGGCAAAGGTGGAATGATTGGGACCGGGGGGGCGACAGGTATGGGAGGCGCAGGTGGTGGCCATGGCGGAGCGATCGGAACGGGGGGAGCGACTGGGACTGGCGGCACCGCGGGCGGCTGCGGTACCTGCCCCAATCCGACCGACTCTTGCACCATGTGCGGCACGTGCTGTCCACGTGGCGCGTTCTGCATTTGCCCGAACATCGACGGCGGCCTTACGGCTACCAGCAGCGGTGGGGGCCAGAACGAGGACGTTGGTTGCGCAGGCGTGAACGAGAGCTGTACGGGCGCAGCAGGAAAGGGGACTTGCTGAGGAAGTCTGGGATGCTGCTATCCAGTTCCGTCTCCGTCACGCGCGAGATCACCGAGAATCTGTGCGGTCGGGAGAGTCGAACTCCCCACAATGAAGCGCCGGTCGGGCCGGCGATCCCGGGGAAGCCTGTCACCTGCCGAGACCCTGGTCTCGGAGGGACGCGCGATCGAATATCCGAGACTAAATCTCCGCCGTTCAGGCGAGCGCCCAAAGATCACCGAGCAACAGCGGCGGCGCGCCATCGCTAAATACTCCCAGGCCATAGCGCAAAATCCTAGTCTGGTCGGTGCGTACATCTCGCGCTCGCATTCGCGGCGCCGGCTGGGCGACCAAGAGGGAGCCCGGCAGGATGCTCAGGCGGCGTATCGCCTGCGTCCTGCCGATCCGACGGACTACCTGCAAATCTCCTTCGGTTTTCCAAGGCCCATGCAAAGGCGCATTCTGCGCGCGGGGATCGTACGAGCAAAGCCTGGCAGCTGGCAGCACCGCCATTGGTTCCCTTGGTTTTAAGAAGCTGGCGTACGAGTACCTTAGCGTCTTGCCGCCGCCCATCGAGGGCTTGTCCGGAGCGATGAGGCACGCTCTGAGAAACACGAATGGTTTTCGGTATTGGTCCCTGTCCGATCAGTACGGCGATATCGCAGGGGACATTCTCGGCCACTTCGAAAAGCCTGTCTCGACCGCTCAGCTACGCGCGTGGCATGGCTCCCTAGGCCGTGTTCGGGAAGTGGCGAAAGCATTCACGGACCCGCTCCAGCCGAGGTCCCTCAGTCCCGCTAGGGCCCACATGGGGCCCACGCGTCGCGGCGTCGTCGGCGAAGCGAATTGATCGGCTCGGTCCTGGACCGAGTCAGTTCGAAGACTTATAGAGCTGTGCGGTCGGGGAGAGTCGAACTCCCACAATGTTACCATCACCAGAACCTGAATCTGGCGCGTCTACCAGTTCCGCCACGACCGCGAATTTCGTGAGGCCGGGAACCTAGCATTTCAGGCGGCGTGGGCGCCACTGGAAACGGGCCAGGCCTCCGGTCGGGCGGTCGGTCAGTACGGCGGCTGGCCGTAGAGCGACTCGCGGAACTCGGAGTAGCCGAACGAGCTGGCGGTGAACTTGGCGACCAGGGCGCCCGTCGGGCTGATCTCGTGGATCTGGCCGGAGGTCGAGAAGGTCACCAGGTAGTTGCCGTTGGGGAGCTGCTGGACGTCGCCGAGCACCATGCTGGTGGCGCCGCTGGCGGTGTAGGTCAGGGTCTTGCTGGCGGTCATGTTCGTGGTGTTGAGCTTGTAGACCCAGGCCTCGTTCGGGGTGTTGTTGAAGAAGAGGAACGTCCCGTCGGCGAGCAGCTGGTGGCCGTGGTTGACCGACCAGGTCGGCACGCCGGTGAAGAACTTGCTCTGGTCCTTCGGGTTGCTGCCGCCGAACTGCCAGATCAGCGAGCCGGTGCGCGACAGCTTCACGTAGAGGCTCGGGATTTCGATCGCCGACGGTGTACGTGTTGTCCGTCGGGTAGTAGTGGACCGCGTTGCTGTGGAACGTGGTCGAGGTGTAGACGGTCGACATGTCGGCCACGACGGTGGTGAACGTCCCGGTGGCGTCGGCGCGCTCGACCAGCGAGCAGGGGGCGTCCGTCCCCGACTTGTTCCAGAGCATGGTGGCGAAGCCGCCCGGAATGGCGGTCAGGTCATGGTGCGAGGTGGTCACGCCGGCGAGCGCCGTGTTGCCGGTGCCGTCCATCGCCACCGACTGGATGTTGCCCGAGTTCGTGTTCGTGACGTTGAGGGCCATCATGTACATGTGGGTGCCGTCCCAGCTCATGTGAGACCGGCTGGGCATCGACGGCCCGGTCGCCGACCAGACGACCGTGCCGTCCGGGTCGATGATGAACGTCGTGTTGCCCGTCAGCCCGGTGCTGGTGACGATGAACCCCTTGTCGTGCGCCGCAGCGTTCATGATCGTCGCCGTCACCTTGGGCGCCGAGCTGGGCAGGGCGCCGGTCATGATCGTGTAGCTGCTGCTGGTGCAGGAGCCGCTCGCATTGGTGGCGACGATCTTGTAGGCGTAGCTGGTGCTGGGCTTCATCCCGAGCAGCAGCGTGCGGTAGCTGGTCTGCGTGAGATCGACGGGGGCCACCAGCGTGGTGCCGCCCGATGCGGGTCCGAAGTCGATCTCTGCCTTGGTCAGATTCGAGAGCGTCGTCGTCCAGCTCACGATCGCCACCGTCGGGATCGCGGTGCTGAAGGAGGACGTCGGGGTGATCGTACAGGAGGTGCTTCCAGTGCTCCCGGCGTTACCGGTCGTGCCGCCGGTCGCGGTCGTTCCGCCCGTGCCTTTTGCGCCGGCCGCGCCGGTCGCGCCGCCAGTGGCGGTATTGCCGCCGGTCCCCTTGGAGCCGGCCGCTCCGCCGGTCCCCTTCACGCCGGCTGCCCCGGTCACGCCGCCGGTGGCGGTCGTTCCGCCTCCCGTCGCGCCGCCGCTGGCGGCCGTGTTGCCTCCACCGGTGCCAGTGTTGCCGCCCGTGCCCGTCCCGGTCGTACCGCCCGAACCGTTATCGCCACCGGTGGCCTTGCTGCCACCGGTGCCCGAGACGTCGACTGACTGAGCGCAGCCGAAAAAGCAGAGCAAAACGAACCAGGTGCCGGGCCGGATGGACTTCATCGTCCCCAATCAGTGACCTTCGGCACTCGATTGGGTCCAAAGAATCGGCAGACCTCGCGCGAATTTCTCTCCTCTCGAATTTTTGGGTTCCAGAAATGCGCGACCGACCACTGCGGCAGCCAGCTCGCCTGCTGGCGACCGGCTGCCGCCGTGAGACCCGTGACCTTAGAAATGGGAGCAGGTGGCGAGGTAGCAGCTCTGATCGCCGCCCGATTCCTGGTAGCAGCGGTCGAGCGCGTCGTCCTCGACGGCGGTCATGTGGGCGAGGCCGAACCCCGAGAAGGTCTCTTCGGTCACCGGGTATTGATCCCCGTAGGAGTCCTCGGCGGTGCAGGAGACCGTGTGGATCACGTTCCAGTCCCAGTAGTAGACGGGGCGCGCGAACTCGGGGTGCTCCCAGCGGCGAAAGGGGTGGGCGCCGTAGCGCGCGACGGTCGGGCGCATCACCCGGACGGCGTGCGGGCGAACCATCGGCCCGTGCGGGTGGGCGCCGGGCGGGTGGGGCTGGAACTTCGGCGGCGCGGCGCGCGGAGGCGGCACGGGGCGTCCGCCTTCATGCATGTCGTGGTGCTCGGCGTGCGTGTCGTGGTGCTGGTCGGCGTGCGTGTCGTGGTGCTCATCGCCGCGATGTTCTTCGGCGCGGGCGACGGTGGCGAGCTGAAGCCAGGCGAACGACAAAGAGACAACGAACGGCAACGCGAGCTTCGGGGCGAGCTTCATGGATTTTCTCCGGCGAGAGGTGGACGGTTGGACGGTCGAGCTGCCTGCGAATGTAAGCATCGTACCCAAAAGAGACCCTCCGTTCTTGACTCGAGTTAGGCGGTGGAGGTAAGCGCCGGACGCGCCGTCGCAACTGTGCGGCATGGTCAGGATCGCGGCGCGCCAGAAAGCCGACAATCCGACCCGGGCTCGCCGGGTCTAGCGTTCGTCTTCGTCGACGGCGTCTTCGCCGCCGCGCTCGAGGGCGCGGTAGAGCGTGCGGCGATCGATGCCCAGCTTCTCGGCGGCCTTCTTCTTGTTGCCCGCGCACTCGCCGAGGACCAGCTGGATGTAGCGGCGTTCGAGCTCGCCCAGGGTGGGGCGGTCGGCGATGATTCCCCCCTCGGCGACGCTCACGCCGCCCGGGACGCCGACCGCCGCGCTGCCGCCGACCTCGGGCGGCAGATCCGACGGGAGCACGACGTTCCCCTTGGCGACGGCGACGGCGCGCTCGATGGCGTTCTCCAGCTCGCGCACGTTCCCGGGCCAGTTGTAGGCGGTCAGCAGGCGCAGCGCCTCGGGTGACATGGCCGCCACGTCGTGGCGCTTTTCGCGCCGGGCGGTCTTGTTCAGGAAGTGCGCCACCAGGCTGGGGATGTCGTCGCGCCGGTCGCGCAGCGGCGGCAGGTGGACGGTGACCACGTTGATGCGGAAGTAGAGGTCCTCGCGGAAGCGCCCCGCCTTCACTTCGTCTTCGAGATCTTTGTTGGTCGCGCAGACCAGCCGAACGTCGACGCGGATCGATTCGCTCCCCCCGACCGGGCGGACCTCACCATCTTGCAACGTCCGCAGCAGCTGGGCCTGCATCTTCGGCCCCATGTCGCCGATCTCGTCGAGGAACAGCGTGCCGCCGCTGGCCGTCTCGAACAGGCCCCGCTTGGCGCCGACGGCGCCGGTGAAGGCGCCCCGCGCGTGCCCGAACAGCTCCGACTCGAGCAGCGACTCCGTCAGCGCGGTGCAGTTGACCGGCAGGAACGGCTGGCCGGCGCGCGGCGAGTGGGTGTGGATCGAGCGCGCCACCAGCTCCTTGCCGGTCCCCGACTCGCCCTCGACGAGCACGGTCGCCGTCGAGCCGGCCACGCGCGCCACCAGCTTGTAGACGTCGAGCATGACGCCGCTCTTGCCGACGATGTCCTGCAGCTGCGGCGGCTTCCCCTCGCTGGGGACCGTCCTTTGTTCCGCGACCAGGCGGCGGCGCTCGATGGCGCGCGCGACCGTCAGGCGCAGCTCCTCGATGTTGAACGGCTTGGAGACGTAGTCGTACGCGCCGCGCTGGATCGCCTCCATAGCGCCCGAGACGTCGCCGAAGGCGGTGATCAGGATGACCGGCGTCGCCGGTGCTTTCTCGGTGAAGGCGGCCAGGACGTCGAGGCCCCCCGAGCGCTCCATCCGGACATCCGAGACGACCAGGTCGTAACGGCCGTCGCCCGCCTGCGCGCGCTCGATGGCGCCGGCGCCGTCGTCGACGGCTTCGACCTCGTACCCTTCGCCGCGCAGGATCTCGCAGAGCAGATCGCGCGCCACGCGATCGTCCTCGGCGACCAACACGCGGATCGGCGAGGTCGTCACGCGCGACCTCCGGCCGCGCGCGGCCGAAACTCGCCGGTGTTTCCCGTCGAGGCGGGGGGCGGCCCCTGCATCGGCAGCCGGACGGTGAACGTCGACCCCTGGCCGGGGGCGCTCTCGACCGAGATGGCGCCGCCGAGCGCGGCTGTCAGCTGGCGGCAGATCGCCAGGCCAAGTCCGGTCCCCTTGCCGCGCCCCTTGGTCGTGTAGAACGGCTCGAAGATGCGGCGCAGATCGTCGGGGGTGATGCCGTGTCCGGTGTCGCGCACGCTGATGAGGACGTCGTCGGCGATCGGGCGCGCGGCGATCTCGATGCGTCCGTTCTTGTCGACGGCGTCGAGCGCGTTCGAGACCAGGTTGACCACGATCTGGCGCAAGAGGCCGGGGTCGGTCACCAGCTCGCCGAGCGACGCGTCGACCCGCCAGGTGACGGCCACCCGCTTGTCGGGCGCCACGCCTTGGACCAGCTCGACCGCCTCCTCCAGCAGCTTGGGGATCTTCGTCGGGCTGCGCTCGGGCTCGAGCGGCCGCGTCGAGTCGAGGTAGTCGCGCACGATCTTGCTGATCCGCTCGATCTCGCGCGCCGAGACGTCGAGCCGCTCGCGCAGGACCGCTCGGCAGATCGCGCTGCAGGAGCGCCAGCTGGATGTGCCCCGACACCGACGACAGCGGCGTGCCGATCTCGTGCGCCAGCTGCGCGGCCAGCTGCCCGAGCGTCGCCAGACGGACCTTCGAGGCGTTGTCGAGCCGCGTGTCGTTGAGCAGCCGGTTGAGCTGCCCGAGCGCCACGTTCTTCTCGGACAGATCGTGCGTCGCCTTTTCGATCTCGGCGCCGAGGCGCTGGTTGAACGCGCGGATCTGCGCATCTGCCTTGGAGAGCCGTTCGAGCATCCGGTTGAATCCTTCCGACAAGCGTCCCACTTCGTCCAGCGTTTCCACCGGAATCCGGCGCGAGAGATCGCCCTTCTCGACGTCGCGCATCGCCGCCGCCAGCACCTCCAGCGGCTTGCCGATCACCCGCTGCGTGATGAGCCCCGAGACCAGCGTGAGGCCGATGACGAACACCACCGCGAAGATGATCGAGATCTGCTCCTCGGTCTTCAGCATCGACTCGACCGGTCCCAGAGTCCACCGCATGTCGAGGGTCGCTTTCCAAGGGCCCTGCAGATCGACGTCCAGCTCGATCGGCTCCTCCTGCGATTCGCCGGCGTTCTGCTGGCGGGTGAGGCCGAGCGGCTGGCGGACGAAAGGCGCGAAGCGGGTGATCTCCGGACGATCGCCGCGCGGCGCGACGATGCGGCTCGAAGGGGTGTTCGCCTCGCGATAGACGTAGAGGTCGAGCCGCACGATCCGCGTGTGGCGGTTGAGGTAGCCGAGCAGCTTCTCTTCCAGCGCGCGGTCGTCGGCGTCGGGGGGGAGGCTCTTCAGATCCTCGGCGATGTCGTGCGCCAGCTCCGTCGGCGCTCGACTGGGCGTCCATGATGATCCGGTTGCGGGTGAGGAACATGCGCCCCCACGACGCCACGCCGACGGTGACCGCCACGCTGACGGCGATCAGCCAGATTTTCGTCCGGATCGTCACGCTTGCGTCTAATTTACCCCGTATCCTCCGCGAATGAGCACGCCGACCCCAAGCGACGCGCCCGAGGCCTTCCTGTTCGATCTCGACGGGACGCTGGTCGACAGCGAGCGGGCGAACGTGGAGTCGGTGGTGCTGGCGGTGCGGCACTACGGCGCCGAGCTGACCGAGGCGGAGCGCGGCTTCGTCATCGGCCACTCCTGGAACGAGATCTACAAGATGATCGCGCGCAACCACGCGCTCACCGTCCCCATGCGGGAGCTCATCGACCTGGCGGTCGCCGAGAAGGACGCGCTCCTCGCCAAGACCGGGCACCGCGCGCTGCCGGGCGCGGTGGCGCTGGTGCAGCGGCTGGCCCGCCGCTCGAAACTGGCGCTGGTCTCGGGCGCCAGCGGGAAAGAGGTGCGCGACGCGCTTTCGGGCATCGGCGTGCGCGAGCTGTTCCCGATCATCGTCGCCGCCGAGGACTACGCCAACGGCAAACCGTCGCCCGAGCCGTACCTCACCGGGCTGGCGCAGCTCGGCGTGGCCGCCGCGCGGTCGATCGTCATCGAGGACGCGACCCCGGGCATTCTCTCGGCGCGCGCCGCCGGGATTCGGGTCATCGCGGTGCAGGCCGGCAACTTCGTCGGCTACGACCTGTCGCCGGCCGACGTCGTGGTCGACACGCTCGACCAGGTGACCGACGACCTCTGCGCGCGTCTGCTCGCGGGCCCGCTCGACTGAGGGGCGAATTCGACACGCGTGGTAAAATCATCCGTTGTTCGATCATCTTCCGCCTGAAGTCACCCTCTACGAAGTAGGACCGCGCGACGGCCTGCAGAACGAGTCGCGCATGGTCCCGACCGAGGACAAGATCCGTCTCATCGACGCGCTCTCCGAGACGGGCCTCCAGGCCATCGAGATCACCAGCTTCGTCAACCCCAAGTGGATCCCGCAGCTGGCCGACGGCGCGGAGGTCTCGAAGCGGATCGTGCGCAAGCCGGGGATCGTCTATTCGGCGCTGGTTCCGAACCGGCAGGGGCTCGACGCCGCGATGGCCGCCGGCATGCGCGAGGTGGCGGTCTTCATGTCGGCCTCCGAGACGCACAACAAGAAGAACGTGAACAAGACGATCGCGCAGACGCTCGACGCCTTTCGCGAGACCGTCCCGCCCGCGCTGGCCGCCGGACTGCGGGTGCGGGCCTACGTCTCGACGGTCTACGGATGCCCGTACGAGGGGGCCGTCGACCCGGCGAAGGCGCTGGAGCTCTGCCGCGCGCTCAAGGCGCTCGGTTGCTACCAGGTCTCGCTCGGCGACACGATCGGCGTCGCCACCCCGCAGCCAGGTGCGCGACGTGCTCGGGCGCGTGCTGGCGGAGATCCCGGCGCCCGAGGTGGCGGTCCACTTCCACGACACGCGCGGCACCGCGCTGGCGAACATCCTGGTGGCGGTCGAAATGGGGATCACCACGGTCGACGCCGCGCTGGGCGGCCTCGGCGGCTGCCCCTACGCGCCGGGCGCCTCCGGCAACGTCTCGACCGAAGACGTCGTCTACATGCTGGAGGGGATGGGCGTCCGCACCGGCATCGACCTCGACAAGCTGGTCGACTGCGGCCGCCTGGCGTCGACGTTCGTCGGCCACGAGGTGCCGTCGAAGTACTACCGCGCCGCCATCGGCGCCCGCTCCCGCTCGGCCGGGTGAGCCTGCGGCGGCTCGTCGCCGGAGAGCGAACAGAAGCCGTGGTACGGTTCAAGAGATGAGCACCCCGGCCGGCGTGTCGCCGATCCTACGGGTCGAACGCGGCGAGCGCGCGTTGGTCGTGACGCTCAACCGACCGAGCGCGGCGAACGCGCTGTCGCGGGCGCTGGTGGCGGAGCTGACCTCGCTTTGCGGCGAGCTCGCGGGCGAGATTGAAAAGGGCGGCGACCTCCGCGCGTTGGTGCTGACAGGCGAGGGGGACAAGGCGTTCTCGGCGGGCGCGGACCTGAAGGAGCGGCGGACCTGGACGCTGGACGACACGCGCGTCTTTCTCGGAGAGATCAACGCGCTGATGGACGCGCTGGCGGCGTTCCCCCGGCCGACCATCGCGGCGATCAACGGGGTGGCGTTCGGCGGCGGGTTGGAGCTGGCGCTCGCCTGTGACATCCGGATCGCCGCCGACACGGCCGAGATGGGGCTGACGGAGGTTCGGCTGGGGATCATCCCGGGCGCGGGCGGCACGCAGCGGCTGACGCGCATCGCCGGCATCGCGGCGGCGAAGGAGCTGATCCTGACCGGACGGCGCATCGGCGCCGCGCGGGCGCGCGAGCTGGGGATCGTGTCGGAGGTGGTGCCGTCGGCGGAGCTCGCTGCGGCCGCGTCTCGCTGGGCGACGGAGATCGCCTCGGCGGCGCCGCTGGCGCTCGGCGCGGCCAAGCGGGCGGTCGACGAAGGAAGCTCGCGCTCGCTCGCCGAGGGGCTCAAGATCGAGCGGGAGCGCTACGAAGAGGTCCTGGTCACCGACGATCGCAACGAGGGGCTCGCGGCCTTCATCGAAAAGCGCCCGAGCGTTTACAAAGGCAGATAGACAAGAAAGACGACGAATGTCACGCAGCGACGAATTCAAGGCGCTCGGCGCCAAGATCAAGAAGGGCGGCGCGCCCAAGTACCACGAGGCCAACGCCGCCGCCGGCAAGCTCTTTTGCCGGGAGCGGATCGCGCTGCTCTGCGACGACGGCGCCAAGGACTTCGTCGAGGACGGCCTCTTCGCCAACGCGGCTGCACGCCGATCTCCCCGCCGACGGCGTGGTCACCGGCATCGGACGCGTGCACGGGCGACCGGTGGCGATCATGGCCAACGACTCGACGGTGAAGGCCGGCTCCTGGGGGGCGCGCACCGTCGAGAAGATCGTCCGTCTGCAAGAGACCGCCGCGCGGCTGCGGCTGCCGCTCTTCTATCTGGTCGATTCGGCGGGCGCGCGCATCACCGATCAGATCGACATGTTCCCGGGGCGCCGCCACGCGGGACGCATCTTCCACAATCAGGTGCGTCTGTCGGGCGCGGTGCCGCAGATCTGCCTCTTGTTCGGGCCGTCGGCGGCCGGCGGCGCCTACATCCCCGCGTTCTGTGACGTGGTGTTCATGGTCGAGAAGAACGCCTCGATGTACCTCGGCTCGCCGCGCATGGCGGAGATGGTGATCGGCGAGAAGGTGACGCTCGAGGAGATGGGCGGCGCGCGCATGCACTGCGAGGTCTCCGGCTGCGGCGACCTTCTGGCCAAGGACGAAAAAAGCTGCATCGCCGCGGCGCGCGACTACCTCGCCTACCTGCCGCAGCGGGCCGGCGAGCCGGCACCGGAGGTCGCGCCGCGACCGCCGCGCGCGGAGGCCAAGCGGATCGACGACATTCTGCCCGCCAACCAGAATCAGGCCTTCGACATCGCGGCGGTGATCGAGGCGCTGGTCGACGAGGGGAGCTTCTTCGAGCTGAAGAAGCTCTACGCGCGCGAGCTCGTGACCGGCTTCGCGCGGCTCGGCGGGCGCGCGGTCGGCATCGTCGCCAGCCAGCCCAAATGGAAGGGCGGCGTCCTGTTCGTCGACTCGGCCGACAAGGCGACGCGCTTCATCTGGCTGTGCGACGCGTTCGGGCTGCCGCTCGTCTTTCTGGCCGACGTGCCGGGCTTCATGATCGGCAAGGCGGTCGAGCGGCAGGGGATCATCCGCCACGGCGCCAAGATGGTCTCGGCGGTGGCCGACGCGACCGTTCCCAAGTTCTGCGTCGTGCTGCGCAAGGCCTACGGCGCGGGGCTCTACGCCATGTGCGGACCCGGCTTCGAGCCCGACGCCACCATCGCGCTGCCGCAGGCGATGATCGCGGTGATGGGGGCCGAGGCCGCGGTGAACGCCGTCTTCGCCAACAAGATCGCCGAGAAGCCGGAGGCCGAGCGCCCCGCCTACGTCGAGGAGCTGCGGGCGCAGTACCGCGCGGACATCGACGTGTTGAAGCTGGCCGCCAACCTGCACGTCGACGCCGTCGTCCCGGGGGACGAGCTGCGCGCCGAGCTCCTCCGGCGCCTCGCCACCACCGGCGCCAAGAGCGTCCCTTCGCTGCCGCGCCGCCGGCCCGTGCTTCCGGTCTGATCGCCATGTCCGTCGCGCGCTGGCTGACGTTGATCCCCGCCGACGAGGCGCGCGAGATTCTGGCCGAGACGCCGCCGGTCGGTCACGAGCACGTCCCGCTCACCGCCGCCCTGGGGCGCGTCCTCGCGCATGCCTTCGCGGCGCCGGACAATCTCCCCTCCGAGCGGCGGTCGGTCATGGACGGCTACGCGGTACGCGCCGCCGACGTCCACACCGCCTCCGAGCTGCTGTCGGTGGTCCTGAACGTCGTCGGGTCGGTGCCGATGGGCGACGTCTTCCACGGGCGGATGGCCGCGGGCGAGGCGGTGGAGATCGCCACCGGCGGTTTTCTCCCCACCGACGCCGACGCCGTGGTGATGGTCGAGCAGACGGCGCCGCTCGGCGGCAGCGGCGACGGCAGCGGCGGCGGCGCGCGCATCGAGGTCTCGCGCGCCGTGGCGGCCGGCGCCAACGTCGTGCAAGCGGGCGAGGATCTCGACCCGTGGCGAGGCTGTTCTTCCCGCGGGCCGCCGGCTGCGCGCCGCGGATCTCGGCGCTGCTCGCCACGTTCGGCGTCGTCACCGTCGAGGTCTTCCGGCGCCCGCGGGTCGCCGTGCTGTCGACCGGCAACGAGCTCTGCGCGCCCGAGGCCACGCCGAGCCCCGGGCAGGTGCGCGACGCCAACCAGCTCGCGCTCGCCGGGCAGATCGCGGCGGCCGGGTGCGACGTGACCCGCGCCGGGATCATTCCCGATGACGCCGCGGCGCTGCGCGCGGCCATCCACCGCCTGCTCGCCGACCACGACGCCGTGATCCTCTCGGGCGGCTCGTCGATCGGGACGAAGGATCTCTCCGCCGAGGCGCTCGGCGAGCTGCCGGCGCCCGGCATCCTCTTTCACGGCATCGACATCCGCCCCGGGAAGCCGACGCTGTTCGCCCGCGCCGGTCACAAGCCGGTCATCGGCATGCCCGGGTTCCCCACCTCGTCGCTGGTGGTGTTCGACGCCTTCATCCGTCCGATGCTCTGGCGCCTCGGGGGTGAAACCGCGCGTGAGCCGTGGCCCGCCCGCCGCGCCGCCCGCCTCGGCGCCGCCCATCGCTCCGTCGTCGGCCGCGAGGACTACCTGCGCGTCGCGCTCGACGAACGCGACGGCGCGCTCTGGGCCGAGCCGCTCCGCGGCGGCTCGGCCACGCTCTCCAACGTGGTGCGCGCCGACGCCCTCGTCTGCGTCCCAGCCGACGTCGACCACCTCGACGCCGGCGCGCCGGTCGAGGCGCTGATTCTATCTCTAGTTCAGTTGACCTCGAGGGCGGTCCACCGTTACCCTGCGAATGCGCATGGTTCGTCCCTCGTTGGTCCCCGCGCTGCTGGTGTTCGGCGCGGCGCTGAGTGGAGCCGTCCCTGGCTTCGACCTCTCCACTGCCCAGGCCCAGCAGGCCCCGCAAGGTCCGGCTGTCCGGCCGCGGATCAAAGGGCGGGCCTACCGGCTGAAGATCGACAGCTCGCCGCAACAGGGGACCGTCTACTGGGACACGGGCCTCGCGCCCAACCCGAAGAGCTACGGCGTGGTCGGCTACACGCCCATCACGATCAAGGTCCCGAAGGGGCCGGTGAAGGTGATCGTCGAGGTGAACGGCTTCAAGTCGCAGGAGCAGACGCTCGACGTCCGCCGGAGCCAGCCGCTCATGTTCACGCTGGAGCGCGCCCCTTCGCTCGCCCGCCTCGATCTGCAGACCAGCCCCGAGGGGGGCGCCGCCGGTGGCGAGGTCTTCATCGACGGCGCCGATCGCGGAACGGCGCCCAATGCGTTCGAGCTCCCCGCCGGCCGCCACCAGGTCGAGGTTCGCAAGGCAGGCTACAAGCCCTTCTCCGACTGGTTCGATCTCGCCGAGGGCGAGCACCGGACGCGCGACGTGTCGCTCGTGCGCGCGGAGACGCCGTCCGGGACGCTGCTGGTGACCTCCGACGCGGGGGGCGACGTCTACCTCGACGGCACCCGCAAGGACGTGGCGCCGGCGATCATCCCCAACGTCGCCGCCGGCGACCACGTCATCGAGGTGCGCAAGGAGGGGATTCCCCCCTGGCGCCAGACCGTCGCCGTGGTGGCCGGGCAGCAGGTGAAGGTCACCGCCACCTTCGGCGCCGCCGCCAACGGGAACGGCAGCCTGCGGGTTATCGCCAACGAGCCCGACGTCGAGGTCTTCATCGACGGTGAGGACAAGGGCAAGGCGCCCGTCACCATGACCGACACCCGGCCGGGGGAGCACATCGTCGGCGGGCGGAAGAAGGGGTTCAAGCCGCAGGAGCAGACGGTGCGGGTGGCGAGCAACGAGAACGCCATCGTCAGCTTCCGGATGGAGGTGGCGCCGCCCGATCGCCCGCACGGCGGCCTCAAGGTGCAGTCGACCATCCCCAACGCCGAGGTGTTCCTGGACGGCTCGAGCCTGGGGCGCGCGCCGGTCGACCGCAACGATCTCGATCCCGGCAAGCACTACGTCTCGGTCCACCGCGACGGCTACACCGACTTCAAGCGCGAGATCGTGCTGGTCGAGAACCAGGCGGTCACGCTGGTGGCAGACCTGTCGGCGACCGGCTCGCTGCGCATCCTCTCGACGCCCGAGGGGGCCGAGGTGCGGCTCGACGGAGAGCTCATCGGCCGGACGCCGGTGATTCACGACGCCTCCGCCGGCGACCACGTGGTCGAGTTCCGCCTCAAGGGCTACTTCGACCACAAGGAGACGATGAAGGCCGACGGCGGCCGCGAGAAGGTCTTCTCGGTCGACCTGAAGCTGATTCCGACCGGGCCGTCGCCCGAGCAGGTGGCGCGGCGGCGGACCCAGATGTCGTCGTTCGGCGCGCGGGCCAACCCGGTCGGTGGCGTCACCGTCGACTTCGGCCTCGGCTACCCCTGGTACCTCTCGACGCGCGTGATGGTCGGGGCGCTGAACTACAAGAACCTGGGCCTCGACGTCGGCGTGCAGGTCCAGACGATGTTCGACATCACCGACTTCGCGGTGCGCGGCCGGCTGCAGTTCCTCGATGCCGGCCCGTTCTCGATGGCGACCGAGGCGAACCTGGGCGGTGGCACCGGCGTCAACGGCCGCAGCTCGTTCTTCTTCGACTGGGATGCGATCGCTTCCCTGTCGTTCGCCGAGGTCGCGACGGTCTCCGCGTTCCTCCACTTCTCGGCCTGGGACGACACTTTTTGTCCGACCCAAGGGCAGCTGAACAACGGCACCACGGCCGACGCCTACTGCGGCTACCCGCCGGCAAACGTCCCGGTTGACCTGACGATGTTTCCGGGCGGGAACGTCTCGCAGGGGTTCACGGGTCACCGCTTCTACGTGGGCTTTTCGGCCGCGGCCGCCCTCGACCGGTGGACCTCGCTGTTCTTCCAGTTCGAGTTCGTTCCGCTGACCCAGAACTACGGGCTCAAGCCACGGGAGGAGTTCGAGGGGAAGTACAACCAGGCGCTTGATCGGTACCGGCGACCCGAATTTCTATTTCGTCGGCGGTCTGTCGCTGAAGTACTGACGGCCGGGACCAGGGGACCGCCGAAACGGCTCCCGCCCGGCCGGTGGCGGGGCGCCGCCTGACACAAGCGCCGTACGGCACCGAATTTTCACTGGAATCTGCGGCCAAAGTTCTTCAACGTAGGCCCCACGATGAGCAGCGCAGGGGGGATTCCCCGCAAATGGAACGTCGCCGACTCGACCGAGGTCTACGGCGTCAAGTACTGGGGGAATAGCTACTTCTCGATCAACGACGCCGGGAACGTGCAGTCGCACCCCAACGGCGCCGACGGCGCCAAGATCGATCTGAAGGAGCTGGTCGACGAGGTGGCGCGGCGCGGAATCGGCCTGCCTCTGCTGATTCGATTTTCGGACGTGCTCAAGAGCCGCATCGTCGAGCTGAACGAGACTTTCAAGCGGGCGATCGCCGAGTACGGGTACAAGGGCGACTACAAGGGCGTCTACCCGATCAAGGTCAACCAGCACCGCTTCGTGGTCGAGGAGATCGTGGCGTTCGGGCGCCCCTACCACTACGGCCTGGAGGCGGGCTCGAAGCCTGAGCTCTTGGCCGTCATGGCCATGCTCGACGACGAAGAGGCGCTGATCGTCTGCAACGGCTACAAGGACGAGGAGTACATCGAGACGGCGCTCATGGCGTCGAAGCTGGGGCGGACGGTGCTGATCGTCGTCGAGAAGTACTCCGAGCTGTCGCTCATCGCCGAGGTGGCCAAGAAGGTCGGCGTGCGTCCGCGCATCGGCATCCGGGTCAAGCTGGCGGCCAAGGGCTCGGGGCGCTGGGAGGCCTCGGGCGGTGACCGCTCGAAGTTCGGCCTCTCCACGCGCGAGGTGGTCGAGGCCATCAATTTTCTGCGCGCCAACGACCTGCTGAGCTGCTTCGAGCTGGTGCACTTCCACCTCGGCAGCCAGATCTCGGCGATCCGCGCGGTGAAGAACGCGCTCCGCGAGGCCGGGCGGTTCTACGTGGAGATCTGCCGGCTGGGCGCGCCGCTCAAGTACTTCGACGCCGGCGGTGGCCTGGGCGTCGACTACGACGGCTCGCAGACCAACTTCGCCTCGTCGATGAACTACACGACGCAGGAGTACGCCAACGACATCGTCTTCTCCTTGCAGGAGATCTGCGACGCCGGCGGCGTGCCGCACCCGACGATCGTGACCGAGTCGGGGCGGGCGGTCGTGGCGCACCACTCGATGCTGGTGGTCGACATCCTGGGCGTCGGCGAGTTCGACGTCGGCAAGGCGCCCGAGCAGGTCGGCAACGAGGCCTCCCGCGTGGTGAAGAACCTGTTCGAGACCTTCCGCGAGGTCTCGCGCAAGAACGTGCTCGAGTCGTACCACGACGCGCTCGAATACAAGGAAGAGGCGCTGCAGCTTTTTAACTTAGGGAACCTGTCGCTGTCGGAGCGCGTGGTCGCCGAGGACATCTTCTGGGGGGTCTGCCAGAAGCTGCTCAAGATGGTGCGCGACATGCGCGAGGTCCCCGAGGAGCTCGAGGGGCTCGAGCGCGCGCTCAGCGACACCTACTTCTGCAATTTTTCGATGTTCCAGTCGCTCCCCGACATCTGGGCGATCGACCAGCTGTTCCCGATCATGCCGATTCACCGCCTCGGTGAGGAGCCGACCCGGCGCGCGGTCCTGGCCGACATCACCTGCGACTCCGACGGCAAGATCGACCACTTCATCGATCGCCGCGACGTCAAGCCGGTGCTCGAGCTGCACCCGATCAACAACGGCCAGGACTATTATCTCGGCATCTTCTTGATCGGCGCCTACCAGGAGATCCTGGGCGACTTGCACAACCTGTTCGGCAACACCAACACCGTGCACGTCTCGCTGGCGGCCGGCGGCGGCTACCAGATCGAGCACGTCGTCACCGGCGACACGGTGACCGACGTCCTCAAGTACGTCAGCTACTCGCGCGAGGAGCTGGTCGCCCGCGTTCGCCGCTTCGCCGAGCTGGCCGTCCGCGCCAACCGCATGAGCCTGGAAGAGACCCGCTCGATGCTGCGCATGTACGAAGAGGGTCTGGCCGGCTACACCTACCTCGAGCGCGCTTAGCGCGCTCTCGCTTCCCGCCCGCACCAACGAGCGCGCTCGCTTCTCCACGCCTGGTGCTCGCGGCGCGGAGCGTCCTCTGGACGCGCACGGCGTTTCCGTGTGTTCAGGCCGCGCAGGATCGCGCACATCGCGATGCCCGTTGTCGCCGGAATCGGCCCGCAAGGTCGACTTGCGGTCTCGACCTGGGCAATAATGAACGACCAAACGTCACGGGAGGGATCGCATGTATGCGAGCTTCGGTTTCGTCGGGGTGGTCCTGGTCTTCTCGGCCTACGCAGTGGCCGTCTACAACCGTCTGGTGACACTGCGAAACGTGCTGCGGAACGCGTTCTCGCAGATCGACGTCCAGCTGAAACGGCGGCACGATCTGATCCCCAACCTGGTCGAGACGGCGAAGGGCTACATGGCGCATGAGCATCAGACGTTGGAGGCGGTCGTCGCCGCGCGCAATCAGGCCGTGGCGGCGTCGCAGGTCGCCGCCAAGAACCCGGTCGACGCCGGCGCGCTCAAGGGGATGGCTGCCGCCGAAGCTGCGCTGTCCGGGACGGTGGGGCGCCTCTGGCCGTCAGCGAGGCCTATCCCGATTTGAAAGCAAACGAGACCATGGCTGCGTTGACCGAGGAGCTGACCTCGACGGAGAACAAGGTCGCCTTCGCGCGGCAGGCCTTCAACGACGACGTGGCGCTCTACAACGTCGCGCTCGAGAGGTTCCCCGCGACGTTGCTGGCCGGCTCGTTCGGATTCGACCAAGCGGCGCTCTGGGAGATCGAGACGCCTGAGGAGCGTGAGGCGCCGCGGGTGGCGTTCGGCTGATCGCATGGACTTCGCCGAACGCGAGGCTGCGGCGCGCCGCCGATCGGTCGTCTTCTCGTTCCTTTTCTTGATCGCTTTCGCTGCCACGGTCGCGTCCATCGATCTGCTGGCGTGGACCGCCTGGGCGCTCTGGCAGCGTTACGTGCCGCTCCACATTTCTCACGGCTCCGGATCGTCCGCGCCGGACGCCACCAACGTGATCGTGTGGGCGACGGTGCTGACCGGCGTCGTCATGGGCGGAGCCATCCTGCAAAAGTCACTGGCGCTCGCCGGCGGTGGCGCCGCCATGGCTGAGCTGCTGGACGGGACGGTCCTCGAGCGCCCGGCCCAGGAGCCGCTGCGCCGCCAGCTGCTGGACGTGGTCGAGGAGATGGCGGTGGCTGCCTCCTTGCCTCCCCCGGCGGTCTGCCTCCTCGAGCGGGAGGACGGAATCAACGCGTTCGTCGCTGGCACCGCGCCGGACAGCGCGGTTCTTTTCGTCACGCGGGGCGCGCTCGACGTCCTGGCGCGCGATGAGCTGCAGGCCGTCGTCGCTCACGAGCTCAGTCATGTCGTCAACGGCGACATGGCCTTGAACGCGCGGCTCAGCGTGCAGCTGCAGGGGCTCATCGTTTTCAGTGAGGTGGGACGCAAGCTGGCCGATTTTGGGTTTGGCCGCGGCGGTGACAAGGGGCAGTCGTCCCTCGTCGGCCTGCTCGGTCTGGCGATCACGGCGGTGGGCTCGGTCGGGGGCTTCTTCGGCAGCCTCTTCAAGGGCGCCGTTTCCGGCGAGCGCGAGCTGCTGGCGGACGCGGAGGCGGTCCAGTTCACGCGCGACTCCGCTGGGCTCCTGGGCGCGTTCAAGAAGATCGGCGGGCTCGGTTGTGGCGGTGAGATCAAGAACGCCAAGCTCGTCGGGGTGAGCAATTTTCTCTTCGTGGAGCCGAGCGACGCGCTCAGCCGAAATCCCTTTCTCCTCGAACGCATTCGCGCGCTCGAGCCCGACTTCGACGGCCGCTTCCCAACGACCGCGGAGGGCCGGCCGCGCGACGGCGCCGTGTCGCCGAACCCGCCATGAACCATCCGTCGCGTCTCCTCTCTCTCCTCTCTCTCCTCCTGGCAGGCCTTCTGTTCAGCGCCGGATGTGGAGCTTCTGGGGCCGGTTCGACGACCGGCGTCGGTGGCTCGGCGACCGGCAGCGGCGGCGCGATCGGCACGGGGGGGACGACCGGCAGCGGCGGCGCGATCGGCAGCGGCGGGACGACGGGCGCGGGCGGTGGCTGCGTTCCCACGATTCCGAGGATCGCCTGGAACAACCCTTACGCCGGCTGGTCGCGCGGCATTCCCACCGCGACCGATCCGACCTTCTTCCCGATCTCCGCCTGGCTGCAGGGGTCGTGGCACGCGACGGAGATGGCCGCGCTCGGGATCAACATCTACGTCGGGAACAACGCCGGCACCGACGCGCTCGCCGCCGCCGATCTCGCGACGTTGAAGGCGCAGGGCATCTACGCGATCGTCGGGCAGGACGCCGTGGGCCTCGCCAACGTCGACGATCCCACCATCGTCGGCTGGTGGATGACGCCGGACGAGCCGGACAACGCGCAGGAGACGTCGCCCGGAAACTACGGCCCGCCGGTGGCGCCCGCGACGCTCGTCGCTCAGTACGACGCCTACAAGGCCGCCGACCCCACGCGGCCCATCTACCTCGGGCTCGGGCAGGGGGTCGCCTACGACGGCTGGGAGGGGCGCGGCAGCAACGCGCCCGCGGAGTCGGGTTACGTCCCCGCCAGCGACATCGTCGACTTCGACATCTACCCCTACAACAACTGCGGCGGCGATTCGAACGAGCAGGTGACCTGTGACCAGTTCTGGTTGAACGCGCACGGCGTCGATCAACTGCACGGCTGGTCGACCCGCGGGCAGGCGGTCTGGACCGACATCGAGACGACGACCATCGCCGCCGGCACCACCACCGGTCCCACGCCCAGGCAGACGCGGTCGGAGGTCTGGCTCTCCCTCATCCACGGGGCCAACGGGATCACCTACTTCCTCGACACCTGGAACCCGAGCTTCCGCGAGGACGGCATCTTCGCCGACCCCGCGATGGTCAGCGCGGTCACGGCGCTGAACCAGCAGGTGAAGACGCTGGCGCCTGTCTTGAACAGCGCGGACATTCCCAAGCTGGTGGCGGTCAGCAGCTCGAACCCGAGCGCGTCGATCGATGTGATGGTCAAGGCCCGTGGCCAGACGCTCTATCTCTTCGCGGCGATCGCGGGCCCGGGAACGGCCACCGGCGGCTTCCTCATCGACGGAATGACCGGCGACGGCACGGTGACGGTGCTCGGCGAGAACCGCACCTTCGCCGTGACGGGCGGGTCATTCGGGGACGCCTTCGCCGCCAACGACGTCCACATCTACGAGATCGATCTGACGGCCGTGACCTGCAATTGAAGGTTCGCGCGCCCCGTGGCAGCCGCCTATGATGGCGGCCGATGAGGGTCCTCACCGATCGCGCGGGCGGCGTTGGCGCGGCTGTTCTGACCGTCCTGCTGGCCTCTGTCCTGTCGGCTTCGTGCGCCAGCTCGGAGGTCGCGCCCAACGCTCCACGCCGGCCGCCCCTTCCGGAAAACTGTCCGGTTCAGCTCTTCCCCACCACCCGCCCGTCGTACGCCTCTGTCGATCTGGCGTCGGTCCGTGCCACCTGCAACCGCGCCCTGGGGCGCGCCGCCTGCCTCGATAAATTGCGCCTCCAGACCTGCGCCGCGGGAGGCGACACCGCCTACGGTTTCAAGGAGGGGATCAACCCCGACGGCGCGGGGATGTTCATCTCGGCGACGGTGGCGGTGCGCAGCGAGGCTTCGCTCGCCCCGGCCCGTGCGGCGACCGCGGCTCCATCCGCTGACGCCGCCGGCGCGGGCTGCGCGCCGATCTGCTCGCCGGGGTTCGCCTGTCAGGCGGGGCAATGCATTCCGCAGTGCAACCCCGCCTGCGCGCCGACAGAGATCTGCAATCGCCACCGCACCTGCGAGCCCGCCGCCGCCGTCCCCGCCCCGGCGAAGTGACCGGCTCTGCCCCGGCGCCCCGGCGCCCCGGCGTGCCGATCCGCGTGCAATACTCCCCGCATGGATCTCGTGGGTAAGCTCGGCGATGCGGCCACCGTCGACGCGTCGCTGTCGGATCTCGCGCGCGGTGTCGTCGGATCGGAGATCTTGCGCATCGCCGCCCAGATCCGCGCGCTCAAGGCCAAGGGGGCAGAGATCTGCAACCTCACGGTCGGGGACTTCGATCCCGCGCAGTTCCCCGCCCCGGCCGCGCTGCTCGACGGGATGCGGGCGGCGCTGGCCGCCGGCCAGACGAACTACCCGCCCTCCGACGGCGTGCTCGGGCTGCGCGAGGCGGTGGCGCGTTACTACGACAAGCGGCTCGGCCTTTCGTATCCCGTCGAGTCGGTGCTGATCACCGGCGGCGCGCGCCCGCTGCTCTACGGGTCCTACCGCACGGTGCTCGATCCGGGCGACGTGGCGGTCTACCCGGTCCCGTCGTGGAACAACAACCACTACGCCTATCTCTGTGGCGCCCGCGCCATCGAGATCCCCGTCCGGGCCGAGTCGAACTTCTTTCCCACCGTCGACGAGCTGCGCCCGCATCTGCCGTACGCCCGACTCATCCTCCTCAACTCGCCGCTCAACCCGACCGGCACGGCCATCGATCCCGAGGTGCTGCGGGCGATCTGCGAGGCGATCGTCGAGGAGAACCGCCGCCGGGAGCGGGCCGGCGCCAAGGCCGCCTGGCTCTGCTACGACCAGGTCTACTGGCAGCTGGTGTTCGGGACAGCCAAGCACGTCACGCCGCCGGAGGTCTGCCCCGAGGTGGCGCCTTACACGATCATCCTCGACGCCGCGTCGAAGAGCTTCGCCGCGACGGGGCTGCGCGTCGGCTGGGCGGTGATGCCGCCGGCCGCGCGGCAGCGGATGGCCGACATCCTCGGTCACGTCGGGGCCTGGGCCCCGCGCCCCGAGCAGGTGGCGATGGCGGCGCTGCTCGACGACGACGCGGCGGTCGACAGCTATCTCGGGGAGATGCGCCCGCGTGTCGCCGAGCGGCTCGATCGCCTGGCGGCCGGATTCGCGGCGATGCGCAAGGAGGGGCTGCCCGTCGAGGTGATCGCGCCTCAAGGGGCGATCTACCTGTCGGTCCGCTTCGCCTTCCCCGGGCGGACGAACGAGGAGACCCGCAAGCTGCTGCTCGATCGCGCCGGCCTCGCGCTGGTGCCGTTTCAGGCGTTCGGCCTGCGCGAAGACAGCGGCTGGTTCCGGATCTCCGTCGGCGCGGTCTCGCTGGCGGAGATTGACGCCGCGCTGCCGCGGGTCCGCGCGGCCCTCGCCGGAAATTGACCTCGCTGCCGATCGCGTCGCCTCCGTCGACTTCGGCTGCGCGAAAGCGCTCCGGGGCACTCGTCGTATTTCTGCTGGCCGTCGTGCTGCGCGTCGGCCTCTTCCCGTTCGCGGAGAACAAGCACGGTGACGCGTCGATGCGCGCGCTCATCGCCGAGCGGATGGTGCTCGATCCCGCCAGCGCCGCCATCCCGCGCACCTACTGCCAGTTCGGGCCGCTCCACACGACGCTGATGCGCCCGTTCATTGCGCTCGACAGCTACGCGCCGCGCTCGTCGCGCTATCTGTCGCTGCTCTGCGGGCTGGCGGTCTTCTTCCCCTTTCTCGCCTTCGCGCGCCGGCTGGTGGGCGAAGCGCGGCCGCCGCTCGCGGCGTTCGCGCTGGCGGTCTCGCCGCTTCATCTGCAGGCGTCGACCACCGCGTCGAGCGAGGCGCTCTATCTCCTGCTCTGGGTCGCCGCGCTCGAGCGCCTCTTGGCCGCGCTGGAGTCACGGAAGCTGGCGACCTTCGCCGTCGCCGGGCTGCTGGCGTCGCTGGCGGCGGTCACGCGCTACGACGCCTGGCTGGCGCTGCCGATGGTCGCCGCCGCGGCCTGGTGGTTCGCCCGCAAGCCCGAGCCCGCGACGGCGACGCGCGGCCTGGTGGTCTTCGCGCTGGCGGCGTCGATCTTTCCGATCGCCTGGCTCGCCTGGGGAGCGGCATCCGGCGGCGATCCGCTCTTCTTCGCGCACTACATCTCCAGCGACCACGCCGGCCTGGGGGCGACGGCGGCGGCGCGCTACGGCGCCTGGCTGGGGCGGGCACGCCAGCTCGGCGTCTGGTCGCTGGCGTTCCTCGCGGCGATGACGCCGCCCGGCGCCGTGCTGGCCGTGGTGGCGCTGAGGCGCGGCGCGCGCGCGCTGTCGCCGGCGATGCGCCTGGTGGTCGTGGCCGCGCTGGGGCCGCCGGCGATCTACCTCGCCGAGGGGCTCATCGCCCAGAGCTTCGAGCCGCTGGCGCGCTTCGCGCTGATTCCGGGGGCGCTGCTCCTGCCGCTGGCGGTCACCGCCGTGCCGCTGGCGCGAACGCGCGCCTTTCGGGCCGGCGCGTTCGCCTCGGCGGCCGCGTTCTCCGTCGTCGTGTGGCTGGTCGCCACCGTCGGGCGCGAGCGGATCTGGGCCGGCGCCGAATCGATGGGAGCGCTCACCCGTCTCGACGGCGAGGATCGCGCGCTGGCCGCCCACCTGCGCGCCGTCCGTCGCCCCGGCGAGCGCGTCATGATCGAGCCGTTTTCTTTCGCCGAGATCGGGATCGCCCACGCCGCCGGGATCCCCTGGACCGAATCGGTCACGCTGATCGTCACCCGCGAGCCGCGCGCCACCGTGCGCGACAGCCTGCTGTCGACCGGCGCCGAATACCTCGTCGGCTACGAACGCCCAGGAGGCTGGCCCGCGCGCCTCCCCGACTGGCCGCGGGGCGGGGCACGGTTCGGCCACTGGATCGTGATAGGGCGGGGGACTCCCGGCGCGATATAAGGGCCCCGTGGGGCTGCTGCTGACCGCGCTGGCGCTCGCCGTGCGCCTCGTCTGGGTGCTGGTCGTCCCCACGCGCCCGGTCGGCGACTTCGCGATGTACCTCGAGTCGGCGCGCTACCTCGTCGAGCACCACCGGCTCGATCCGGAGTTCATCTACATGCCGGGCTACGTCTACCTGGCGGCCGGCATCTACGCCTTCGGCGGAGGCCTCCTCGCCATCAAGATGATCGGCGTCGCGTCCGGCGCGCTCGCCACGGCGGCGGTGTACGGGACGGCGCGCGCGATCTTCGGCCGGGGGACTGCGTTCACGGCCGGCCTCTTGTGCGCGCTCTGGCCGGCGGGGATCGCCGTCTCCAGCGTGACCGGCACGGACATGCCCGCGGCGGCGCTCTTGGGGCTGGCGGTCTGGCTGCTGGCGCGCAACGCCGCCCGCCGGCCGCTGGGGGCGCCGGCGGCGTTCGGTCTGGTGATGGGGCTCGCTTCCTACGTGCGGGCGGTCGCGCTGCCGCTGGTGCTGCTGGCGGCGTTTCACTTTCGCGCCCGAGGCGCCAGCTGGGCGCACGTCGTCACCCGCACCATCGCCGCGGCGGTCGTCGCCTTCCTGGTGCTGTTGCCGTGGGGGCTGCGCAATCACCACGTCTACGGCGAGCTGTTCTTCACCGACAGCCACGGCGGCCACACGGCGCTGGTGGGCGCGAACCCCAACTCGGACGGGAGCTACAGCCGGTCGCTCAATCGGCTCTTCACCGAGGGGACCGGCTACGCGCTCTTCGCGCCGCCGCACCGGGAGTCCGATCGCGTCGCCTACGCGCTGGCCAAGCAGTGGACCGCCTTCTCGCCGCGCTACGCGCTCGGCCTGCTCGTCGCCAAGGCCGATCGCCTGCTGGGGGCCGAGCGGCCGCTGCTCTACTGGCCGCTCTACCGGCAGAGCGTGCTGCCGCCCGGCTCCTGGTTCGACGATCCACCGGGCCGGCGTCGAGCGGGTGGTCGACGACAGCTACTACTTGATGATCGCGGCGGTCGTCATGGGGATCGTGGCCGCGGCGGCCCGTCGCAACTGGCCCGCGCTGACGCTCCTGCCGCTGCCGCTGGCGCTGCTGGTCCTCTACACGCTCTTCTTTGCCGAGGCCCGCTACCATCTGGCGATCCTCGTGCTCTTGTTGCCGTTCGCCGGGAACGGACTGGCGTGGGTCGTGACCGCCACCCGCGATGTAGTTCTCCTCGTCCTGCGTCGCGACGGGTCGGCCCGCCCTGGGGCCCGCCGTCGGGTGGCGATCGAGGGGCTGGTCGCCGGCGGAATCCTGGCGCTGCTCTTCGTCGGGTGGCCCCGGGCCATCAGCGCCGGGACCACCCTGCGCGAAAGGAACCGATGGGCGGTCTGCGTCTGCCAGGTCGCCGGCGCCAAGCGCCTCTGTGACGTGCGCGCGACCGAGCCTCCGCCGGCTGAAGTCCCCTCGCCGGTGCGGGGGGTCTGGGACGGGTTCGGCTTGCAGTTGGCCGGGGCACGCGCGGCGGCGGCCTTCGACCTCGACCTCCCGCCGGGGCGCTACCGCGTTTCGATGCGCGCAGAGGTGGTCAGCCCGCCGCTCCGGGCCGCCGTTGACTTGGTCGTCGACGGGAGTAGTTTGGCGCAGGCCTCCTGGCCGACCGAGGCGATCCCGGTCACGCTCACCGGCATCGTCTCCCACGCCGGCGGAAAGTTGCACGTGGAGGTCGGAACTTCGCGCGGAATTCCAACTAGCACCGACGGGCTGGGCACCCTATGGATATCGGCGATCAAAGTTGAGCCTGATCCACCTTGATGCATAATCCCCCGATGCTCTCCCCGAGGCTGGCCTGTTGGGCAGTTGTCGCAGCGGCCCTCTCGATCGTGGTCAGCGGCTGCAATGGCACCGCCGACGAGCGTCCGCCCAAGTGGTCGTTCATCTCGGCGACCATCACGGAGCCGAGCTGCGCCACCGTGAACTGCCACTCGGCGATCACGCACCAGGGAGGCGTCGATCTCTCGGCGCGCGAGATCGGCTTCCAGACGCTCGTCAGTAAGCAGAGCGGCGGCCCCCAGCACCTATTATGTCTATCCCGGCCACCCCGAGGTCTCGCCGGTCGTGAACATGATGAACGCCCAGGGGTCGATCCGCATGCCGCCCGACAACCCGCTGCCCGAGGCCGACATCAAGCTGATCGAAAACTGGATTACCGACGGCGCGCTCGACAACTGACCGCTGACCTCACCTACGTTCGAGATGCCCATGCGAAGACTCATCTTCTGCGCGTTCACCGCGGGCCTCGCTGCTGATCACCCTCGGTGGTGCGGCGTCCGCCTACCCGCAGTTTCAGTTTGCGTCGGGGACCACCCGGTGCAGCCAGTGCCACTACGATCCCGCGGGTGGCGGTCTCATCACCTCCTGGGGGCGCGACGAATCGGGCGACACCATCAGCCGCGGTGGTGACGGCGCGTTTCTGCACGGTCTGTGGGAGCCGCCCTCGTGGCTGGCGCTGGGTGCCGACGTCCGACTGGCCGCGCTGGTCAATGGTTCGGGGGGGGCCGAGTCGCCTGTGTATTCCTTCTTTCCGATGCAGGCCGACGGCTACGCGCGGTTCGCGTTCGGCGATCAGGTCTCGCTCTACCTCGAAGGGGGCATTCGCGGCGACGTCGGCCGCGATCAGACCTTCGACGACCGGATCGACTCCGTGACCGGCCGGCTGATCTCGAATGAGCACTATCTGATGTGGCGGCCGAGCGCGACGGGGCCCTACGCGCGGATCGGCAAGTTCTTCGCCCCGTACGGATTGCGCTTCGTCGAGCACATCTTCTTCGTGCA
Organism: uncultured Pseudomonadota bacterium; assembly: GCA_963819375.1. Classification (GTDB taxonomy): domain Bacteria; phylum Myxococcota_A; class Polyangia; order Fen-1088; family Fen-1088; genus JADGRB01. Next base: position 288,414 of record CAWFVU010000010.1, read on the forward strand.
GCGCTATACCGGCTTCGACATCTACAACGAGACCTACAACGTCTCCGGGGGCTATGTCGCCGACGACTGGGAACTGCACCTGACGGCTGTTCGCGCCGCCGCCCGAGAGCTTCCCCACCCCGCTTCAATCGGTCGGCGTGCGGGAGAGCGGCGGCGCGGCCTACGGCGAGAAGCGGTTCAAAAGCATGGCCGCGCTCGGCCTGCAGACGCGCATCGGCGTCGCCACCGAGGCGAGCCGCTACGAATTCGGTGCCGTCGGCAAGGTCTGGGCCGAAGCAGGCAAAGATGTTGGTTCTCGGCGAGGCGAACTTCATTCGTCAGGTCGTCAGCACTGGCTCAGGTTCCAGCTCAGTGGGCCAAAACCAGTTCGTCTCGTACCTGGGCGCGACGTTCTTTCCGACCCGTGGCCTGATGGCAGGGCTCGCCTACGAGCGCTTTCAGGAGGACCTGTCGGTGGCGGGGACCGGACGCAACGCCGTCGATCTCGAGGTCAACTTCTTCCCCTGGGCGCACTTCGAGCTGGTCGGCCTCGGTCGGTATCAGTTCATCGGACCGAGCACGACGAACGAGGCGAGCGCGTCGCTCTTCATGCTGCAACTGCACTACTATTTATGAGCATCACCATGGCGATCACCCGTCCAATCAGGTTTCTTCTGGTCCGGGGCTTCGCGGCCGCGCTGGCGCTGGGGGCGGCGGGCTGCTCGGTTTATCCGTCGGCCCCCGCCGAGCCCGCCTACGACACCGACGTGCTGCCCATCTTCCAGGCCCACTGCACCCGCTGCCACGACAACAATCTCGACGGCGGCGCGAACAGCCTCGGTAAGCGCGCCGGACATGACCTATGTCGGCGGCCCCTTGGTGGGCGTCCCTCTCTATCTCACCCAGTTCGGCCCCTGCTCTAACGTCGACGGTGGAGTCGCCTGTACCATGGGTGCGGCATCGCCCAGAACTGTCACGACCATCGGATCGTACATTCATCGCACCGACTCGCTGCGCATGCCGCTACCGCCCGCGCCGCCGCTCGACGACTGGGAGACTGAAGGTCATCGACGCCTGGGTCGCGGAAAAGCCGATCCCGATCTGCTCGAAATCGGCGAACCCCAATCCAGCGCTTCTCTGTCCCTGATTGGCCCGTGAGCGAAGCCGCGTCTTAGAAGGCGAGCCCTAGAGCTCGCCGTCGTGGTTGCCGTGGTCTTCGCCGCGGGCCTCGTGCTCGCGCTGGCGCTCGTGGCGCCGTTCGTGGTGCCGGTGGCGGTGCCGCCGCCCCTGCGCGCTGTGGTACCCGCGAGGGCAGGGGCGCGCTAACGCTTAGAGCTCGCCGTGGCGCTCGCCGTCGTGGTTGCCGTGGTTCTCGCCGCGGGCCTCGTGCTCGCGCTGGTGCTCGTGGCGCCGTTCGTGGTGCCGGTGGCGGTGCCGGCGCCCCTGCGCGCTGTGGACGCCCGCGAGGGCGGGGCGCGCCACCGCGGGAACCACCAGGGAGATCGTGAGGAGAAGGAGAGCCTTGGAGAGAGTTCGGGTGATCATGTGCGACTCTCAGTTTTTCACAACGGGGCCAATCCCGCAACGCCGACGGAGCCGCTCGCGTGCGCCAGCGCCACGTCGGAGAGGACCAGCTCGTACTGGGCGCGCGTCAGGTTGAGGCGCGCCTGGCTGAGCGCCGACTGCGACTCGAGCAGGTCGGTGGTGGTGGCGGTCCCCGCCTTGAGCGCTGCGTCGGTGACCCGGTAGGCCTCCTCGGCGCTGGCCACCGCCTTTTCGGCCGTGCCGACGGCGCCGCGCGCGGCGTCACCCTGCGCCAGGCTGGCGCCGAGCTCGGCTTCGATCTGACGCGCCAACATCTCCTGGTCACGGCGCGCGGCGTCGGCCTGGATGGCCGCGGCCTTGCGCTGAAGATTCGACGCGCCCCACTCCCAGAATCGCCCAGCTCGCCTTGATCCCCAGGTAGGCGGAGTTGGGCGGAGCGAACAGCTGGCCGTCTGTGCGAATGTAGGCGCCTTCGAGGTCGATGTCGGGGAGAAGCGCATACGTCTTGGCGCCGATCTGGCGATCGGCGGCCAGGATCAGGTGCCCCTGGCGGGCCAGCTCGGCGCGGTGATCCCGGGCCTGCGGCATCAGCGCCGCCAGCGACGGCGAGGACCCCTTGGCCCGCACGGCCGCGAGGCGCGCCTCGGGGGCGACCAGCGTCAGCTCGGCCGCGTCGGCCGGTGAGAGGCCGATCGCCGCGAAGAGCTGCGCGCGCGACGTCGCCCCCTGGCTGTGGGCCTCCAGCGCCTGCTGCTCGGCGTTCGCCACGGCGACCTCGATGCGCAGCAGATCGGCCTGGGTGATGACGCCGCTGGCGAGGCGGGCCTTGGCCACGGTCACCTGGTCGCCGAGCTCGTGAACCGACGAGCTGGCGATCTGCTCCAGCGCCTGGGCCTCGAAGACGCGCAGGAACTGTGTCTCGACGTTGGCGCGGAGGTCGGCTTCGCTGGCCGCGATCTGCGCGCGGTCGCCCGCGCTCTGCTCCGTCAGCGTCTCGCGCTCGTCGTTGGCGCGGAACAGCCCCATGAGAGGCTGATCGAAGGAAGCGGTGAAGGTGTTGGTCTCCCGGTTGCGGACGACGAAGGCCATCGGGGGCGTGGCCGGGGCGGTCGACGGGCCGGTCGAAGGGAAGGCGATGGCGAACGGCGCGTTCCAGAGCTGCGCCTCGTCGCCGACGTGGAGCGACGGCAGCATGCGGCGACCGACGGAGGCGGCGTTGATGTCGCCCGCCTCCGCGCGCGCCCGCGCCGAGGCGAGCTGGGGGTTGGTCCGCAGCGCCAGCGCCACCGCGTCGTCGATGGTCAGCGCGCGCGGCGCCGCCTCGGCGCGCGAAGCGGTGAACGAGGCGACGGACAGAGCTGTGGCCAGCGTAACCGAGACAGCGAGCTTTCGGCGCATGGCTACTGCCTCACGTCGACGGTCACGTCGGCCGACAGGCCAGCGCGCAGGTCCACGTCACCGGGTGGGTTCACCCAGGCGACGCGCACGGGGACGCGCTGCACGACCTTGACGAAGTTGCCGGTGGCGTTGTCGGCCGGCAGCAGCGAGAAGCTGGCGCCGGTCCCGCCCGAGAGGCTGTCGACCTTCCCGGCGAACGAGCGGCCCGGGAGGGCGTCGACCGTGATCTCGACCGGCTGACCGAGATGCATGTGGCCGACCTGCGTCTCCTTGAAGTTGGCGACGAGGTAGGTCGCGCTCGGGACCAGCTGGATGAGCGGTTGGCCCATCGTGACCAGCTGCCCCTCGTGGACAGTCAGCTTCGATGCGAAGCCGTCGGCGGGGGCGGAGATCTTGGTGTAGCCGAGCTGCAGCTTGGCGAGCGCCAGCGACGCCTGGGCGCTGCGCACGCGGGCGTTGGCCAGGTCGGCGTTGGCGCGCGCCGCGGCGATCTGAGGCGCGATCGGTGCGCTCTGGCTCACCTTGCCGAGCGCCTCACCCACGCGGCTCTCGGCGCTGCGGCGGGCATCTTCGGCCAGTGAGACCTGCGCGTCGGCCTGCGCCTTGGCGGCCTGCGCCGAGTCGAAGCCGATCTGCGCGCTGTCGAGCCGCTCCTGCGGCACGGCGTTGGCCTGTCGGAGCGTGCGGGCGCGATCGAGATCGATCTGCGCCTTCTTGAGATCGGCGTCGGCGCGGGCGGCCTGAGCGTGCGCGGCGGCGATCTGCGCGCCGGCGCTCTGGACGCCGGCGTTCGAGCCGGAGAGCGCCGCCTTCGCGGAAGCGAGGCCTCCCTTCGAGGTCGCGTCGACGATCTCCACCTGCGCCTGCGCGCCGTCGGCCTGGGCCTTCGCCGTGGCGAGCTCGGCCTCGGCCTGCTGCACGCGCGCGTCGTAGTCGCTGGGATCGATCTCGATGAGGAGGTCGCCCCGCTTGACCAGCTGGTTCTCCTTGACGTGGACGCGCGCGATCGCGCCCGCCACCCGGGTGCCGATCGGCACCACGTCGGCGGCGATCTGCGCGTCGTCGGTGTTCTCCCGCCCCGACGTCATCATCGTGTAGACGCCGATGATGGCCAGGGTGACGACGGCAAGGACTCCCAGGATTACGAACGGCTTGCGCTTCCGCTTCACCGGGGCGTCGGCGGCGGTAGCCACGACGACGGCCGGTGCGGTCGCCGTGAGCGGCGTGGTCGCAGCAGATTGCGATCGATCGTTGATTGCGGATGTGGGTTGTGCGGCGCTTTCCATGGCTGTTTCTCTCGCTTTTTAGTGAAGGTCGACGCGCTTGCCGCGCATGTTGGCGGGCGCTTTGAGCAGGATCGCGATCGGGATGACGAACAGGAAGGCGATGCCCGCCAGGATGAACATTCGCTCGAACGCCAGCAGCGTCGCCTGGCGGGTGATCATGCCGTCAAGGACGCGGCGGGTGGTGGCGGTGGCGGTGGCGGGATCGAGCCCGCGGGCGACCAGGCCGGCCTGAATGCCGCCGACCCGCTGCATCACTTCAGGGCGTCCGGCCACCAGGTGCGAGACCAGGCCGCTGCGGGCGGTCTGCACGAAGTGCGGCAGCAGCGTGGCGAACGCCGCCAGCCCGAGCGAGCCGCCAATCTGACGCAAGAGCGAGTTGAGCCCGGTCGCGTCGGTCATGCGGAAGCGCGGGATGCTGGCCAGCGCCACCGTGGTGAGCGGCACGAAGATGAGCGCGAACCCGAACCCCTGCAGGATGATCGCGGCGACCACCGAGTGGCTGCTGGTGTCGAGCGTGTAGCGCGACATCTCGTAGGCGCTGAGCGCCACCAGCACCACGCCGATCATCACCAGGATGCGTGGCTGGACGTAGTTGTAGAGCCGGCCCGCCAGCGGGATGGCGACCATCATCGCGAGCGCCCTGGGCATGAGCGCCAGGCCGGCCTGGACAGCCGAGAACCCCAGCAGCTCCTGCATGAAGAGCGGCAAGAGGAAGGTGATCGACATGAGGACGGAGAACATGATCGAGCCGATGACCGTCCCCGAGAGGAACACCTTGTCCTTGAACAACGACAGGTCGACCGCCGGCACGGGCGCGGTCAGCTCCCGGATGACGAAGGCGGTCAGCAGGAAGAAGGCCAGGAAGCTGCAGACGGCGACCGGCATCGAGGAGAACCAGTCGTTGCGGCTCCCCTCCTCGAGGACGTACTGCAGCGAGGCGAGCCCGGCGGTCATCAGGAGGACCCCCTGCCAGTCGAGGTTCTTGCGCTGCTCGGCGGCGCGCTCGCGGTTGGAGCGGCGGATGTCCTCCGGCTCGTGCACGAACCGGGTCACCATGAAGATGCCGAGCAGACCGACCGGGATGTTGATGTAGAAAATCCACGGCCAGTTCATGTTGTCGATGATGTAGCCGCCCAGGACCGGGCCGGCCGCCGGACCGACGACCACCGCCAGCCCGAACAGCGCCATCGCCATCCCCTGCTCCTCGGGCGGGAAGGTCTGGCGCAGGATCGCCTGCTCGGTCGGCTGCAGCGCGCCGGCGCCCAGCCCCTGGAGGGCGCGACAGAAGACCATCATCGGCAGCGAGCGGGCCAGGCCGCAGAGGGCCGAGCCGACGAGGAACAGACCGAGCGAAAAGAGATAGACGCGCTTCTGGCCGAAGAACCGGCCGAGAAACGCGGTGAGCGGCATGACCACGACCGTGGCGATGACGAACCCGGTCGTCACCCAGGTCATCTCCTCGACAGTGGCGCCGAGGGAGCCCGACAGGTGCGGCGTGGCGACGGCGACGATCGAGGTGTCGATCGCTCCCATCAGCGTCCCGAAGGTGACAGAGAGGGTGACCAGCCACTTGTTGACCGGGGCGCGCGTGGGCGCCAGCGGGAAAGACCCGGCGACGGCGCTCATGACGCCACGCCCATTCCGCCCAGGAAGGCGCTCAGCAGGCGATCAGCCTCGACCGTGAGGCCGTCGCCGACCTCGTGGACCACGTCGCGGATGAGGAGCGAGCGCATCATTCCCATCAGGAAGAACGGCGCCAGGTCGGCCAGGTCGGAGCGGATCGCCTTCTCGCGGACCCCCTGGCTGGTGAGCTTCTCGATGCGTGTGTACATCTCTTTCATCTTCGTTCGCATGTGCGCGCAGAGGGTGGGGAAGGTCCGCTGGTACCGCCCGGTCTCGTTCTGCAGAACGATCTGGACGAACTTTCGGTGCCGCTCCCAGTAGCTGAGCATCGCCACCACCAGGGCGCGCAGCCGCTCCCGGAAGGGGCGCCCCGCGCTGGACTTCAACGCGGCGTCCACCTGCGCCAGCATCTCGGCGTAGCGCGCGTCGGAGAGCCCCGCCAGGAGCGCCTCCCGGTCGGCGAAGTGGTTGTAGAGGGTCCCCACGGCCACGCCCGCGCGCTCGGCGATCTCCCCCATGTGTCCGGCGTGCAGGCCCGCGTCGGCGAAGACGTCCTCGGCGGCGGTCAGCACCGCCTGCAAGGTGGTCTCGCGAAACCGCTCGCGCAGGCTCTGGGGCGGGGGCTGTCGTTCATCAGGTGAACGGCGGTTCATGCTGTGAATAAGTTCCACTCTTCCGGCTCCACTGTCAAGCCTGACGTGCACGACTCCGACGGCGTGACGCCCGGCCGCCTCTACGATGCTCAGCCGGAGGCGAGGTTCCAGGCGACGCCGACGAAAGTCGGCTCCGGGATCAGCCTGACGCCGAACCGCAGCCGGACCGCTTCGCTGATCTCCCGGGCGAGAGAGAGCAGCGCGGCCGTGGTGCCGCCGCCGTGGTGAACGAGGGCCAGCGCGTGCGCGCTGGAGACGCCGACCGGACCGCGACGCAGCCCCCTGGCGATGCCGGCCCGCTCGATGAGCCAGCCGGCGGAGAGCTTGACCCGCCCGTCGCCCGCCGGCCAGCGCGGCATGCTGGCGCCGTCGTCGCCGGTACGCGCGGCCACGGCCTCCGCCTCGGCCGCCTCGACGATCGGGTTCGTGAAGAAGGATCCGACGCTGCGCCGGTTGGGATCGGCCGCGGTCACCAGCATCGACTTCTTCGCCCGCAGCGCCAGCACGGTGGCGCGCGCGTCGGCGAGCGTGGGAGGCGCCTTGGTGGTGCCGGCACCGGTCAGGCTCTCGGCCAGCTCCCGGTAGCGCAGGACGGGCGGGGCGCCCGGGCGCAGCCCGAAGGTGACGGCCAGGACCACGAAGCGGGCCGGCTCCCGCTTGAAGTTGCTGTCCCGGTAGCCGAACCCGCACGCCTCGGGCGAAAGCGCGCGCGTCTGCCAGGTTCCGCGCTCGAGCACGCGCACGGCGCGGATCGTCTCGGCCACCTCCTGTCCGTACGCGCCGACGTTCTGGATGGGCGTGGCGCCGACCAGCCCCGGGATCCCGGACAGGCACTCGAGGCCGCCGAGCCCGCGCCCGACGGATTCAGCCACCAGGGCGTCCCAGGGCTCGCCGGCCGCGGCGGTCACCGTGACGTCGCCTCCTGAATCCTCGAACCGGAGGCCGCGGGTGGAGATCCGGACGACGAGACCGTCGAATCCCGCGTCGGAGACGACCATGTTCGAACCACCGCCGAGGAGCGCCACCGGCAACTTGCGTCCGTCGGCCCAGCGCAGCGCCTCGACGACCGCACCTTCATCCGCGGCGTCGACGAAGTGCCGCGCCGGCCCGCCCAGCTCGAGTGTCGTGAGCGGCGCCAGCGGGACGCCGTCGCGGATCACGATTGCCACCTACGTCTTCTCCGGTTCCCAGAGCGGCTCGGGCTCGCCGTAGAGGCGCGCGGCGTGACGGCTCATCACGAAGAGCGCGTCCGACAGGCGATTGACGTAGGGGATCACGGCGGCCCCGATCGGCTCGGCGTCGGCGAGACGGACGATGAGGCGTTCGGCCCGCCGGCAGACGGTGCGCGCCAGGTGCAGGTAGGCGGCGACCATCCCGCCGCCCGGCAGGACGAAGCTGCGCAGCTCGGGGAGCGCGGCGTTCCAGTCGTCGATCTCATTTTCGAGCTTCGTGGCGTGCCGCTCCTCGATCACCGGCTGATTGGGGCGGCGATCGGCGGCCAGCGTGGCGAGATCGCTGCCGAGGTTGAAGAGCTCGTTCTGCACGCGCAGGAGGATCGCGGCCAGCGCCTCGGCGCCCGCGGGCGCGCCGGGCGCCGCCAGCGTCGTGCGCGCGAGGCCGATGCAGGCCGACAGCTCGTCGATCGTGCCGTAGGCCTCGATGCGCAGGGAATCCTTGCGGACCTTTTGACCGCCCACGAGGCGGGTGTCGCCGCCGTCGCCGGCTTTGGTGTAGATCCGGTTCAACCTGACCATGTCCGCCTCATACCAGGAACGAGCGGCGCTGTTCAAACCGACCCCCCGCGCCATCCTCTTCGACGCGGGGTTCACGCTGACGTTCCATGACGGCGCGCGGCTGGCCGCCTACGCCGCCAAGGCCGGCGTGGTGGCCGACGCGGCCGCGCTGGAGCGGGCGGAGCGCGCGCTGCGCGCCGAGTTCCGGGAGACCGACGGGGTCGTCATGCGCACGCACGCCGACGGCGGTTTCAGCTGGCACGAGCGGCTCTACCGCCGGCTCCTCGCCCTCGCCGAGACGCCCGGCGAGCCAGAATCGCTCGATCGCGCGGCCTCCGTCATCCTGCGCGAGCACCGGGCCAGCAACGCCTGGCGCCGCATCGGCACCGGCGTCCGCGAGGCGCTCGAGCGGCTGCGCGGCGCGGGGTTCAAGCTGGCCGTCGTCTCCAACAGCGAAGGGACGATCGAACAGATGCTGGTCGAGATCGGCCTGCACGAGCTCTTCGCCACGGTCATCGACTCGTCCGTCGTCGGCTTCACCAAGCCCGATCCGCGCATCTTCGCCCTGGCGCTCGAGCGGCTCGGCGTCGACGCCGGCGACGCGCTGATGGTCGGCGACTCACCGTCGGCGGACGTCGACGGTGCCCACGCCGTCGGCATCCGCGCGGCGCTCATCGACCCTTACGACTTCTATCCCTGGGCGCGCGCGCCGCGCTTCGCCGACGTGACGGCGGTGACCGATGCGCTGCTCGCTACGCCTGGCGAAACGAGCAGCGCGACGAAGGAGACGAACTAGGCGAGCGAGTCTTTCGCGGCCTTGACCGGACGGGCCTTCAGCACCTTGCGGGCCGGCTTGGCCTTGATCGTGATCGGCTCCTTGGTGAAGGGGTTGATCCCCTGGCGCTCCTTGGTGGCCGGCTTCTTCACGACGACGAACTTGGCGAACCCTGGCAGGACGAAGATCCCGTTCTTCTTGAGCTCCTTGTGTCCGACGGTGGTCAGCGACTCGAGGAGGCGGGCGACATCCTTGCGCGCCAGCTTGTCCTTGTGAGCGTCAGCGATCGTCTGGATGATCTGGGACTTCGTCAGAACCTTCGCCATGTCGGTCTCCTTTTCCGCTTGTTCGGAGCTTGTTCGGAGCGGGGGACGCTGCGCGGCCCGCTGTTTCGGCCCAAGACTCTAAAGAGAAAGATCGTTCGACGGAACAAAAAACAGCAGAAAAGACGGTAAAAATTGAGTGACGCGCGTTAACGATGACTGTGATTGGACTGCGTTTCGACTGCGTTTCGAGGTTGGACGATCGATGACTAAGACTGGACGATCCCTTTTGCTTGCACGTTGCCAGCGATTCACGCTACGCAAGAACGCAACATGCATGATGGTGCGCCGCCAGCGCCGTTCCTCAAGTGGGCGGGCGGCAAGCGTCAGCTGTTGCCGCGCATTCTGGCTCTCGCACCCGCGCGCATCGACACCTACTACGAGCCGTTCGTGGGCGGCGGCGCGGTGTTCTTCGCGCTGGCGGCCGAGAAACGCTTCGCCCGCGCCGTGCTCGGCGACGCCAACCCCGAGCTGGTCAACTGCTACCAGACGGTGCGCGACGACGTCGAGGCGGTGATCGCCGAGCTGCGCAAGTACCGCAACACCCCAGTGGCCTACTATAGAGTTCGCGCCAAGGATCCCGCGCGGCTCTCCAACGCCGAGCGCGCCGCCCGCGTCATCTACCTCAATCGCTGCGGCTACAACGGGCTCTATCGGGTGAACAGTGGCGGGCAGTTCAACGTCCCGTTCGGTCGCTACGCGCGCCCCACGATCTGCGATGTTTCGCGTCTGACGGCGGCGTCGCGCGCCCTGCAGCAGAACGTGGAGATCGTGCTGGGCGATTTTCGCCACATGCTCGAAGGGTGCCAGCCGGGCGCGAACGACTTCGTCTATCTCGATCCCCCCTACGTGCCGCTCTCGCGGACCTCCTCGTTCACCGCCTACGCGCAGCGGGCGTTCGGGCAGGAGGATCAACAGCGATTGGCCGATGCGCTCGGTGCGCTCTCGCGAAACAGCGTCCCGGCCGTGCTCTCGAACTCGTACTGCCGCACCACGCTGCAGCTCTACGCGGGTCTCAAGCACCAGAAGGTCCCCGCGCGTCGGGCGATCAACTCGGTCGGCCGCAGCCGCGGGCCGGTCACCGAGATCTTGGTGCGCACCGCCGCCATCGCCTGAACCGGGAGCCCCGCGTGTTGGCGACCCCGGGCGGCGTGCTATGGTGCCGCGCCAAATGATGAAGCTGGTCGGACCTCTGATGGCTCTCGCCGTGGCCCTCTCCTGGGGCTGCTCGCACAAGGCGAGCGGCTCGGGCGATTCCAAGGACAGCAAGAAGAGCGCCCCCGCCGCGGGCGGCCTGGTCGTCGACGACGTCAAGCCCGGTGAGGGGGCCACCGCGACCAAAGGCAAGACGGTCTCGGTGCACTACACGGGGCGCCTCACCGACGGGACCAAGTTCGACAGCTCCTACGATCGCGGCCAGCCGATCGACTTCCCGCTCGGCGGGGGCGTGGTCATCAAAGGCTGGGATCAAGGGATCGAGGGGATGAAGGTCGGCGGCAAGCGCAAGCTGACCATTCCGCCCGATCTCGCCTACGGCGCGCGCGGCACGCCGGGCGGCCCGATCCCGCCGAACGCCACGCTCGTGTTCGACGTGGAGCTCGTCGGCGTGCGGTGACGCGCGCCAAACCCCTGGCAGCTCAGACGGTGGTTTTCGCGCTAGCGAAAGCCCCAAACTTCACTAAACTCCGCGCCCTTACCACCGCACCCGAAGGAACAATTCGTCATGGCCATCTCTCTCGACAAGGTCCGCAACATCGGAATCTCCGCCCACATCGACTCGGGGAAGACGACGCTCTCCGAGCGCATCCTCTTCTACACGGGCAAGATCCACAAGATCGAAGAGGTCCGCGGAAAGTCGGGCGTCGGCGCCAAGATGGACTCGATGGATCTCGAGCGCGAGAAGGGGATCACCATCCAGTCGGCCGCCACCTACTGCGAGTGGGACGGCTACAACATCAACCTCATCGACACCCCCGGCCACGTCGACTTCACCATCGAGGTCGAGCGCGCGCTGCGCGTCCTCGACGGCGCCGTGCTGGTGCTCTGCGGCACCTCGGGCGTGCAGTCGCAGTCGTACACCGTCGATCGCCAGATGCGCCGCTACAACGTTCCGCGCCTGGCCTTCATCAACAAGCTCGACCGCGCGGGCGCCGACCCGGCGCGCGTCACCGCGCAGCTCAAGGACAAGCTGCGCCACAACACCATCACCACGCAGCTGCCGATCGGCGAAGAGGCCAACTTCGAGGCGATCATCGACCTCATCCGGATGAAGGCCTTCTACTTCGACGGCGACAACGGTGAGGACATCCGCGAGGAGGAGATCCCGGCCGACCGCCTGGAAGAGGCGAAGACCGCGCGGCACGACATGATCGCCGCCATCGCCGATCACGACGACATCATCGCCGACAAGTTCCTGGCTGAACAGGACCCGTCCATCGAGGAGATCCGCGCGGCCATCCGGCGCGTCACCATCTCGCTCAAGATGACGCCGGTCTTCATCGGCTCGGCCTACAAGAACAAGGGCGTCCAGCTCCTGCTCGACGGCGTCAACATGTACCTCCCCAACCCCAAGGAGGTCACCAACATCGCGCTCGATCAGGACAAGAAGGAAGAGAAGGTCATCCTCCAGTCCGACCCCAAGGCGCCGTTCGTCGGCCTGGCGTTCAAGCTGGAAGACGGCCGCTACGGTCAGCTGACCTACATGCGCGTCTACCAGGGGTCGCTGACCAAGGGCGACTTCATCGTCAACAACAGCAACAACCAGAAGCGCGTCAAGGTGCCGCGGCTCGTCCGCATGCACTCGAACGAGATGAACGACATCGAGACCACCACGGCGGGCGACATCGTCGCGCTCTTCGGCGTGGAGTGCGCTTCGGGCGACACGTTCACCGACGAGTCGATCAACTACACCATGACGTCGATGCACGTCCCCGAGGCCGTCATCTCGCTGGCCGTGTCCCCCAAGGACAAGGCGAACGCCACCAACTTCTCCAAGGCGCTCAACCGCTTCACCAAGGAGGACCCGACCTTCCGCGTGCACCGCGACGAGGAGTCGGCCCAGACCATCATCAGCGGCATGGGCGAGCTCCACCTCGAGATCTACATCGAGCGGATGAAGCGCGAGTACGCCTGCGAGGTGATCTCGGGCAAGCCGCAGGTCGCCTACCGCGAGGCGATTGGCCTGCACGCCGAGTTCAACTACACCCACAAGAAGCAGACCGGTGGCTCGGGCCAGTACGGCAAGGTCGGCGGCTACATCGAGCCGCTGCCGGCCGATCACCCGACCGGCTTCGAGTTCGAGGACGACATCGTCGGCGGGTCGATCCCGCGCGAGTTCATCCCCGCCTGCGAAAAGGGCTTCCGCGAGGCGATCAAGAAGGGTCCGTTGATCGGGTTCCCGATCGTCGGCGTCAAGTGCGTCATCAACGACGGCGCCTCCCACCCGGTCGACTCGTCGGAGATCGCCTTCCGCACGGCGTCGCTCATGGGCTTCCGCGAGGCCTACGCCATCGCCAAGCCGACCATCCTCGAGCCGATCATGCGGGTCGAGGTGCAGTTCCCCGAGGAGTTCCAGGGGGCGGTCATGGGCGGGCTCAACCAGCGCCGCGGCACCATCATCTCCTCGGAGAAGCAGGAAGGCTTCGTCCAGGCGATGGCCGAGGTTCCGCTGAACGACATGTTCGGCTACTCGACCGACCTGCGCTCCGCCACCCAGGGCAAGGGCGAGTTCACCATGGAGTTCCAGAAGTACGCCGAGGTCCCGAAGCAGGCGCGCGAGGTCATGATGGCCGAGTACCGCGCCAAGCAGAACAAGTAGCCGCGGCCCGGACCCGCAACGAGGTACTCTGGCGGGACGTGCTCGTTCCGCTGTTCGCGACGACGCTGTTCCTGACGTCGTCGCTGCTGTTCGCCGTCGAGCCGCTCGTCGCCAAGGGGTTGCTCCCCGCTCTTGGCGGCGGGGCGGTGGTCTGGACGACGTCCGTCGCGTTCTTTCAGGTCGCGCTGGTCGTCGGTTACCTCTACGCCCACCTGCTCGCCGCGCGCCTGCCGGCCCGGGTCAGCGCCGCGCTCCACGTCGCCGTGCTGGCGGCCGTCGCCTGGCTGCTCCCGCTCGGGCCGCTCGGAGGCTGGGCGCCACCGGCGGCGCATCAGGCGCTCTGGCTGTTCGCGCGTCTGACGGTGACGATCGGTCCGCCGTTCGTCCTGCTGGCCGCGACGGCTCCCCTGCTGCAGGCCTGGGTCGCCTCGACCCAGCACGGCCATGCCCGCGACCCCTACTTTCTGTACGCCGCCAGCAACACGGGCAGCCTGGTGGCGCTCTGCGCCTACCCGGTGGTGATCGAACCTCTGGTGGGTCTCGCCCGCCAGCGGCACCTCTGGAACGGCGGGGTGGGGCTGGCGGTCGCGTTCGTCGGGGCCTGCGCGCTCGTGATGGTGCGCCAGCTGTCGCAACCGGGTGAGCGCGCGCCGCTGCCGGTGGCCGAGCCCCTGCGCGATGGCGCCGGCCTCGAGCGTCCGCGCTGGAGCGAACGGGCGCGCTGGCTGGCCCTGGCGATGGTCCCGTCGAGTCTCCTGCTCTCGGTCACCACCTACGTGACCACTGATCTCCTCGCGCTGCCGCTCCTCTGGGTGATCCCGCTGGCCCTCTACCTGACGACGTTCATCCTCGCCTTCAGCCGGCGGGAGCTGCTCTCCCCGCGGCGGATGCTCTGGCTGCAGCCTCTCTTGCTGGTGCCGCTGGCCGCGGAGATGTTCCTGACGACGGTGGGGGGAGCGCTGGTGCTCATCCCCGTTCATCTGGCGACCTTCTTCGTGACGGCGCTCTGTTGCCATCAGACGCTGGCGGCCAGCCGTCCGACCGCCGCGCGGTCGACTGAGTTCTATCTCTGGATCGCCTTCGGGGGGGCCTTGGGTGGACTCTTCAACGTGTTCCTGGCGCCGGTGCTGTTTCGTTCGGTCGTGGAGTATCCGCTCGGCTTCGTCGCGGCGGCGCTGCTTCGCCCCGCGCCTGCGCCTACGGTCGACGGGCCGGGTGAGCGGCGCCGCGATCTGACGCTTCCAGCGCTCCTGGCCGCGCTCTTGACGTGCGGCGTCTGGGTGCTCGGGCGAGCATCCGCTCACCTCGGCCCCCGGAACGAGAGTGTGGCGCTCGCTTTCTTGCTGGCCGCGGCCGGGTGCGCGGTCTACGCCTTTCGCGGACGGCCTCGCCGGTTTGGCCTGGGCCTGGCGGCGATGATGGCCTCCGGAGCGTTCTACACGCAGGGCGCGGCGCACATCGTGCTCGAGGCCCGCAGCTTCTACGCCGTCCACGAGGTGGTGCGGGTCGGACCTTCGATGCTGAGGCTGGCCAACGGAAACACCGTTCACGGCGCGCAGGATCTGGCGCCCGGGCGGCGCCGGGAGCCGCTCACCTACTACAGCCGCGGCGGACCGATCGGCGACGTCATGAAGGCCCTCGACGGCCGACCGCAGCGACGGCGTGTCGGCCTCGTCGGGCTCGGCGTCGGCACGCTCGCCGCGTACGCGGCGCCGGGCGAGCACTGGACCTACTTCGAGATCGATCCGGCCATCGTGGACATCGCGCGCGACCGCGGCCTCTTCAGCTACCTCGCCGACGCGCGCGGCCAGGTCGACATCGTGCTCGGTGACGGCCGGCTGTCGCTGGGCGCCGTCCCCGACGGGACGTTCGGGCTCCTGGTGCTCGACGCGTTCAGCTCGGACGCCGTGCCGGCGCACCTGCTGACCCGCGAGGCGCTCGCGCTCTACGCGCGGAAGCTCGGCCCCGGAGGCCTGCTGGCGTTTCACCTGTCGAACCAGTACCTCTCCCTCGTGCCGGTCGTCGCGGGCGCCGCGGCCGTGGATGGGCTGATCGGGATCAAACGGTTCGGCGGCGTGACCGCCGCCGAGGCGGACGCGGGGATCTCCGCATCGGCCTGGGTCGTGCTGGCGCGCGAGGCGCGAGACCTGGAGCCGCTCGCCCACGACGCGCGCTGGCGCCCCTTGCCGCACGAGGGGCAGGGGTGGAGCGACGACGCCTCCAGCCTCTGGTCGGCGTTCGACCTCGGCGACGCCATCCGACGCTGATCTTCTGTCAGGTAACGCTGATGGTGGCGCAGCCGAGGACGATGTCGACGTGCCCGCTGACGTCGGCGTTGAACTGAGTGCAGGTGGAAGGACAGGCGATGATCTTCGTCGGCGTCCCGGCCGCCGGATCGACGTCGTAGTACCAGCCGCCCTTGTCGCACGCCGACGAGCCGGTCGTGTGGCCGATGGTCGTCTGATTCGAGCCGCTGGTGAAGGTGACGTTGACCTTGTTGAAGTCGAGGCCGGTCCCGCCCGTCGAGGGGGGAATCTGGTACGAGCAGGCGATCGCCTTGGTCTGCGCCTGGGTGAGCGCCGTCGTGGAGCTCCTGCGTGACGTTGGTGTCGGTCACGCTGATGACGAGGGCGGTTCCAGTGCCCCCAGCGGACGCGAGTACATTGAGGTTGGTCTGTGCCGTCGTCGCCTCGACGCCAGGATTGAAGATGCCGACCACGAACGTGAGGATGGGAGTTGCTCCAGTCGCTGCGCTCGACAGAATGGTGGAGATGCCCGGGATATCGCTGGGCGCACACTCGGCGGGCGGGAAGCCCGGGATGAACCCGCCGGGAAGGCCGTCCGTCACCAGCACGATCGCCACCTTGTGGCCGGGGTTGCTAGTCTGCTGTTGCTGCGCCCAGGAGACAGCGCCGGCCAGCGCCGGCCCGGTCGGCGTGTAACCGTCGGGCGTGTGCCCCGATAGCGATGTCGAGAGGCCCCCGGCCGCGCCTGGGGAGCGTCCCGACAGCGACGTTCGGGGTCGCGTACTCGCTGCTCGTGCAGATGTCGCGCAGGTGACAGTAGCCGGGGAAGGTCGTGCAGCTAGCGTCGCAAGTTCCCGTACCGTCCGCGGCGCAATAGCTGTTGGTCCCACACTGCTGAATCAGATCGCATTGGGGAGTGCCACCGCTGCAGTCGCTCGCGGTGAGGCAGAGCGGAGTGACCGACGTGGTCGACTTGTTCGCGCCGACACAGGTGTTGCGCCGGTCGCACGCGCCGTAGCTGGTGCCGCCAACCGTGCACTGGGAGTCGATCGCGCAGGTGGTCGGAGGCGCTGACTGCTCGTCGGGGAAGTACTTGAGCGCCACGCCGAGGCCGGCCGAGCCGGAGTCCGTAAAGAACGCGCTCAGCGCCGCGCTGACCGCCGACCACTTGGTCGTTCCGGCTCCTGTCGTTTCCTTCATCGACAACGAGGAGTCCATCAGGAAGTAGAGATCGAGCGGCACCGGTGCGGCGCCGGTCGACGACGCCGCGCAGGCGCCGTCCAGGCTCGCGTCGGCGTTGCCACTGGAGGTGCCGCCGGTGCCGTTGGAGCCGCCGGTCGACGGCGTGGCCGCCGCTGGCGGTCGAGCCACCGCTGCCAGTGCCGTTGGAGCCGCCGGAGCCGGCCTGGCCCTTCACGCCGGCGCTGCACCCGAACGCCAGCGCCGCCGCGCACAACAAAGAGAGTCGATTGTCTTTCATGAGGTTCACTCGAAGATGATGGTGCTGCAGGGGAAGGCGAAGCTGATGTCGTTGTTGTTCGGCATCTGCCAGGTTGTGCAGGAGTTCCCGTTCAGCAGGAGCGTGCTCGAAGAGCTCGCGTCGATACTCCAGCCGTTGGTGGCGTCCTGAGGAACGGTGGTCCCTTCGACCTTCACGCTCGCCTTCGCCAGCTTGGTGGTATCGACCTTGATCGACTTGCCGTTGACGTCGCTGAGATCGAACGAGCAGCTCTTCACCCCCGCCAGCGCCGCCGAGAGCTGCGAAACCAACATGCTCTCGTCGGACGCCATCGGCTGGAAGGGCTTCGTCGGCCCCATCGTCGTGGTCGAATAGGTCCCGAGCGACGTTCCCCGGGTCTTTGCCTTTCCGGAGGCGTTGAGGTCGGCGATCCACCCCGCGACGTTGCCGTTGAAGCACTGGTCGTAGAACGCGTTGATATCGAGGCCCGACGACAGTGGCGCGAGCGTGGGCTCGCCGGCGCCGGCGTTGGCAAACGCCTGCAGCGTCCCCGCGGGCAGGTCGAAGTTCTTCGTTTGAATGCCGAAAACGACGGTGTTGATGCCCGCCATTTGTGCGACCTGTAGGTGGTAGACGACCGAGTCGATGGCGCAGAGCGCGAGTGAATCGTCGCAGTAGTCTGGCTGCCCGTCGGTGAGGAAGATGATGTACTTCGGCCCGGGATCGGTGTCCTTCACGAGCGCCGCCGCGACGTTGCCGATCGACTCGCTGGCTGGCGACTCGAACTTCACGCCGGGTTGCGTGCTCGTGGGAGGGAACGGGAGGCCGTCGTAGGTCGCGGCGATGGTGCCGGCATTGTTCAGCGCCGGGGGAACATTGTTGGTGAGCATCCCCTGCAACGAAGGACACATCCCGCTGTCGGCGGGGTTGGTGCCCCAGATCGTGGTGAAGCCGAAGCGCACCTGCGAATCGAGCTGCACGATCACCGATTCGATCGCCGTCTTCAGCATGTACCAGGAGGTGTCCATCATGTTGGCGCAGAACTGATCGGAGCTGCTGAGGCAGTTGAACATGCTGCCGGAGCGATCGACGAGCAGATAGACCGTCGGGATCTGGGGCACGAACTTGTAGTCGGCTGTCTGGCAGGCGGCGTCGGTCCCGGCGTCGCTGACGGACGTCGAGCCGCCGGTCCCGGGGGAGCCGCCCGTCGCGTGCGCGCCGCCGGTGCCGGGGCTGCCGCCGGTGGCGGGGGTGCCGCCAGTGCCGACGCTGCCGCCGTTGCCGACGATTCCGCCGGAGCCGGGGGAACCGCCGGTCGCGGGCAAGCCGCCGGAGCCGGTCGATCCACCGCGGCCGCCGGAGCCCTTCGATCCGCCGACTGGCACCGCTGCCACCGGTGGCGGTCGTGCCACCTTTTCCGGCGCAGCCGAGCACGGCCGCGAGTGCCAAATAAGTGAAGATCGAACGGAGCGCTGTCGCTCTGGGGGATGCGACGAGGCGATGGTCCAAGGGAACCTCCCTATGGTAGGCGGGGCGAGCGGCAGAGAATAAGCCGAAACGACCCCAAGCACACCTCCTATAGTGGTCGGTTGCCGCGAGGGGCGATTGCAACCAGTACGCTCCTTCTATTATTGTGGCCGACGCTTACGCCACACGAAGAATAAAGGTTCAATGATTTATCGGTCTGTCGGGGTCGCGTTGGTGGGAGCGGTGGTGGCGGTTGTCGCCGCCCAGCCGCTCGCGGTGGGAGCGGGCTCCTCGAACGACGTCGACAGCCTGATCCGGCACGGCATCGAGCTGCGCAAGGTGCACGACGACGAAGGTGCCGCGCGCGAGTTTCAGAAAGCTTACGATCAAGTCCACACCCCCCGAGCGGCAGGGCAGCTGGGCTTGGCGGAGCAAGCGCTCGGGCGTTGGGAGGATGCCGAGCGGCACGTGGGCGAGGCGTTGCACACGGCCGGCGACGCCTGGGTCGCGAAGAACCGGGCGACCCTGGACGAGGCCCTGGGCGCGATTCAGGGCCACCTCGCGCGCATCGAGGTGATCGGCAATCCCGCGGGGGCTGACGTCTCGGTCAACGGACGGGTGGTGGGGAAGTTGCCCTTGCAAGAGCCGGTGCGCGTCAGCGCCGGCGAGGTCGAGGTCGAGCTCCACGCGCCCGGTTACGTTCCCGCACAACGGACATTGACGATCGTGGCAGGGCAATATCAGCGGCTGGTCCTTCACCTGACCAAGGAAGCGTCGGCGTCGGCGGGGGAGGTACCGTCGGTGACGAAGGTGGCCGGGGATCAGAGACAGCCGTCGGAATCCACGCCCGCCACGCCCTTGATAGCGACGCCTCCGGGCGCAGAGGAGCCGTCAACCGCTCGCACCGTTCTCAAGTGGAGCGCTGCCGGCCTCGCGGGCGTCGGGCTGGTGGTGGGGATCGTCGCCGTCGTCGAGCACGGAAACAACGTCGCCGCGTTCGACAATCACACGCCCGCCTGCGGGGACAACAACGGGACGGCCGTTGACCAGAAGAGCGGCTTGCCGGCGCCCGAGTGTCAGGGGAGCCTCGACAGTTACCGCAAGGACACGACCTGGGCGATCGTCGGGTTCGCCGGTGCCGGAGTGTTCGCGGTCACCTGGCTGGTCCTGCAGCTGACGGAAGGCTCGCATCCAGCGGCCGCCGAGCATGCGTTCGCCGCGCCGTTGTGCGCGCCATCGTTGTCGGGCCTGGGTCTCTCCTGCGAGCTTCGCTTTTGAAACCGAAGGGTGGCGTGATGAAACGAACGGTCCTCGAATTCCCTCATTTCGTTCTGGCAATCGCGCTGATTCTCGGCGCCTGCTCCACGGGACGGCCGTATCAGCCGCAGGATGGGGGGCCCGAGAGCGGCAGCGGCGGCGGTGCGGGAAAAGGGACCGGAGGTGCTGTGGGCGGGACTGGCGGTCACGCGGGCGGCGCGGGCGGGACTGCCGGGAAGGGCGGCGCCGCGGGTGCTAGCGCGGGCACAGGCGGCGCGGCGGGTGTGGGCACGGGCGGCGCGGCGGGCGCGGGCACGGGCGGCGCGGCGGGCAGCGCCGCGACGGGAACGGGTGGGGCTGGCGGTGGCGCGGCCGGGACCGGCGGCACGGGCACCGGCGGCGCGCCGGTCGTCTGCTCGTCGACGCAGCACAACTGCGGCGGGACGTGCGTGGACAACGACTCGATTCAGCACTGCGGGACGCTGTGCGGCGCCTGCACGACGCCGACGGGGGCGACGGCGACCTGCGACGGGGCGAACTGCGGCTACACCTGCCCCAACACCGCGCCAAAGAACTGCGCCACGCTGATGCTCTGCATTGCGAGCTCGGGGTGTTGCGGCGACACCGATTGCCTGACGATGGCGGGCGGTCAGACCGGAACCTGCGATTCGGGGACGCACTCCTGCAATTACAACTGCCCGTCCAGCACGAAGTCCTGCACCGCGAACGGCACGACAACCTGTATCCCGACCGCCGGCTGCTGCACGAACGGCGACTGCACAGGAACCTGTATGAGTTGCAACTCGAGCCACGCCTGCGTCGCTGCCACGAGCCAGGACGATCCCAACGGCCGCTGCGCCGGTACCTGTGACGCCAGCGGCGCCTGCAAGAGCAAGCAGGGACAGGTCTGCAACACGGTGGCGGCAGGATGTGTCTCCGGGACCACCTGTTCGCCGGACGGTTACTGCTGCGACACCGCCTGCACGGGCCCGTGTGTCGCTTGTGACCTCACCGGTCAACAGGGAACCTGCAAGCCCATCGGAGCGAGCAACACGCCACACACCAACCACGGGACCTGCGCGGGAGCCGGCACCCCGTGTGCCGGATCTTGCGACGGCGCCGGGAACTGTAACTATCCGACCGGGACCTGCGGCGGCGGTCCAACCTGCTCGGGCACCAGCCTGGTCGGACAGAGCACCTGCAGCGCCGGTTCCTGCGTGCCCCCGGCCGCGCAAGCCTGCGCGGCCAACCTCGTCTGCTCGGCCAGCGCGTGCAAGACCAGCTGCACGGCCGACGCCGACTGCGTGTCCGGCTATTTCTGCGAGACTGCTGCCTGCCGTCTCGTCGCCGTGGCGATCGCGGCGGGGGAGGAGCACACCTGCGCGCTCCTCGGTGACGGCACCGTTCGCTGTTGGGGCAACGACGCGTACGGCGACCTGGGGAACGGAACTTTCAGCAGCACCCCAAGCCCGACGCCAACCGTGGTGACGGGCTTGCCCAATCCGGCGACGGCGATTGCGTCCGAGGGGCTCAGCACCTGCGCGCTCCTCAACGACGGAACCGTCTGGTGTTGGGGCTGGAACTACTATGGCGGCCTCGGCAACGGAACCTTCACCACCACCGGGAACCTAGGAATCGCCTCACCGGTCCAGGTCCTCGGTCTGCCGAGTGCCGCGACTGCCATCACTTGCGGATATTTTCACTCCTGCGCGATCGTGGGCGGTGCGCTCTATTGTTGGGGCTACGGCGAATCGGGCCAGCTCGGAAACGGGGTGTTCACGTCCAGCGCGCCGAACGGAGTGGCGATGGCTGCGGCCGTGAACAATCTCGGATCGTCCGTGACAGCCGTCGCTGGCGGCGACAACCACACCTGCGCCATCAAGAGCGGCACGCTCTCCTGCTGGGGGGACAACACCTACGGGCAGGTCGGCAATGGCACCACGGGAACCCAATACGCGACATCGCAGGTCGTGAGCCTGACGAACGCGCCCCTTATCAACGCGATCTCGACCGGCGGGAACCATTCCTGCCTCCTTTTCGCCGGTGGATCGGTCTACTGCTGGGGCTTTAATCGGTACGGCGATCTCGGGCAAGGGTTCTTTTCGAGCGCCAGCCCGTACGGCGTTGGAACCGCCGCCGCCGTCGTGGGGAGCGTGTCGGCGACGGCCATCGAAGCCGGAGGCGATCACACCTGTGCGATCAACGGTGACGGATCTGTGGCCTGCTGGGGAGAGAACTTGAACGGTCAGCTCGGGAACGGGACCACCGTGCCGGCGTCACCTAACGGAGTCGACATGGCGGTCGCCGTCACCGGGTTGCCGAGTGCCGTGACTGCCATCTCGGCAGGCGGGTTCTTTACCTGCGCCGTGGTGAAGAACGGATCTGTCTGGTGCTGGGGGGCCAATGAATCAGGCCAGCTCGGAAATGGCAACGAGGCGCAGAGCCCGACGCCGGTCCAGGTCGTTGGCTGGTAGGCCGCGGTCAGTCGTCGCGGTCAGTCGTCGATAATCGCGGCGTTGTTCTCGGTGCGGGTCGGTCCCGCCGGCTTGGCGGCGGTCGTGGGGACGTGCGGTTTCTGGTGATCGCCGCTCTCGTGGTCGTGCGCCCGCGGCGCTGACCTCGACGGTCGCGCCGAACGCCCGCCCGATCTCCGCGTCGTTCGTCTTGGGTTCGGCCGGCTGCGCCGGCTCCAGCGTCACCTCCTCGGCCGGCGGGTGATCACGGAAGGTGAGCCGGGCGGGGACGAACCCGGCGGCGGTGACGGTCAGAATGTGCGCCGCGCCGTCGGCGGCGAGCTCCTCGTCGATCCGCCCGGTCCCCAGCGGACTGCCGTCGAGCTCGAAGTGCGCCTCGCGCGGATGGGCGGTCACCGCGACCCGGTATCGGAGGGGCGCCTTGGCCGCCGCGGCGGGTGTCGCGCTGGCGCTCTCGGGCGCGGCGGGGAGTCGCTCTTCAGCTCGTCGGTGCGACGACGGGGACGTGACGAAGTAGGCGGCGACCCCCGCGGCGGCGAGCAGGACGAACCCGCCTGCCAGCAATCCCGAGCGATTCCGAGGGCGAAGCGTGATCTGCGCGGCGCTGGAACCGAAGGTGGTGTTGGCCGGGGGTACGAAAGGGGCCCGCGGCCCATCTGAGCCGGCCCCACCGTTGCTCGGGGCAGGCGTCGAAAAGACGACGGTTCCCCCCGGTTGGGAGGCGGATGGAAGAGTCGACGCCGCGCGCGCAGCCGCGCCGTCGTCCCCCGCGAACGCCGGCGCCCACTTCGCGCGCGCGGCGGGCGTGGCGAGCGGCGGGATCGCGCGCCCGAATGCGCGAACGGACGAGAATCTCTGCGCCGGTTCCAGCCCCATGGCGCGCAGGATCGCGCTCTCCAGCTCGGGCAGAATGTCCGGGCGGTGAGCCCGCGGCGGCGGGAACGACCCCTCGCCGACGCTGCGGATGACCTCGTAGATCGTCTCTCCCCGGTGGGCGCGCTGTCCGGTCACGCATTCGTAGAGGATGGCGCCCAGCGCATATTGGTCGCTGCGCGCGTCGACGCCGGCCGCGCTGCGCACCTGCTCCGGCGCGATGTAGTAGGGCGTCCCCATCGAGGCGCCCGTGCCGGTGAGCGCCAGCGTGTTGCCGCCGCTCGAGCTGATCTTCGAGATGCCGAAGTCGAGGACCTTCGGCTCCGGTCGGCCGTGCCGCTCTCGCGCCAGGAAGATGTTTTCGGGTTTGAGGTCGCGGTGGATGACCCCTTCGTCGTGCGCCACGGCGATGGCGGCGAGCACCGGGAGCATGATGTCGACCGATTCGGCGAAGGGGAGCGCTCCGGTTCGGCCGAGCAGCGCCGAGAGATCTTCTCCCTCCAGGAACTCCATGACCAGATAGGCGATTCCCTTCTCGGTCCCCACGTCGGTCACGTCGACGACGTTGGGATGGCGGATGCGCGACGCGGCTTCCCCCTCGCGGAGGAACCGTGCCCGCGCCCCTGGCGTCGCCGCGACCGAAGGGTGCAGGGTCTTGATCGCGACGCGCTTCTTGAGATCGCGGTGCGTCCCCTCGTAGACCGCGCCCATCCCGCCACGCCCCATCAG
The DNA here is from genome assembly GCA_963819375.1 of uncultured Pseudomonadota bacterium. GTDB lineage: Bacteria > Myxococcota_A > Polyangia > Fen-1088 > Fen-1088 > JADGRB01. The sequence continues at coordinate 312,051 of CAWFVU010000010.1, forward strand.
GCGCGTGATCTGGTAGCGCCCGAGCTCGGTCCCCGGGGGGAGGGTGTCCTCCGCCTCCAATTCGTTTTCTCCCTTCACGAAGCCACAGGATACCGCAAGGGGTGCCGGGGGACGAAGCCGGGCGCTACGGTTTCGTCGTAGTTTCGGGGGCGCCCGTCGGCTGCGCTGATGCGGCCCCCGGTTGGCCGTGCCCGGCCCGGTCCGGCACTGGGCGCTCGGCGGCATCGAGGTAGCAGCGCGAGATCTCGGCCTCGTCCAAGAGGCCGATCACCTGGCCGTCTGCGTCGGTGACCTGAATCTCGCGCAGCTTGTTGGACAGCATCATCTTGGCCGCCGTGCGCAGATCGGCGTCGGCGCGGACGGAGAAGCCGCGCGCGGCGATGGGGATGCCGCTGACCGAGATCATCCGCATGATCGTGCCGACCCGGGTCGTGGTCAGCACGTCGACGGTGACGTCCGTCTTGTGCACGGGCGACTCGCGCTGGCTCTTGACCTGGGCGGTGTAGAGCGACCGCTTGCGGAGCGCGACGAAGGCGATCCCCTCGGCCAGCATGAGCGGCACGAGGAGGTCGTAGCTGCCGGCCAGCTCGCACACCAGGACCAGCGAGGACAGCGGCGTGTGGGAGATGCCGCCGTAGAAGGTCCCCATCGCCACCAACGCGAAGGCGCCCGGATCGATCCGTGGGTCGTGCATCAACAGCTGGGCCACCCGGCCGAAGGCGCCGCCAAAGAGGCCTCCGATCACCAGCGCCGGGGCGAAGTCGCCGGCGCTGCCGCCCGAGCCGATCGTCAGCGAGGACGACATGATCTTGGCCAGGCAGAGAAACAGCAGCAAGACGGCGCCGGTCCATCCGAGCGGCAGCCAGCTGGCGCCGGTGATCGCCACCTGCACGGCGCCGTAGCCGCCGCCGAGGAGCCCGAGCCCCTGGCCCGGCTGCCCCAGCCTCCAGCCGACGAGGACGATGATGGGGACGCAGAAGACGCCCATGGCCAGGCCCCCCAGCCCCGGGCGCGCCCAGAGCGGAATGGTGAGCCCGGCGGTCAACTTCTGAACGCCCCGCAGGGTCGACACGAACGCCACCGCCAGCATCGACACCAAGAGCGCGAGCAGCCCGTAGAGCGGCAGGTGCTTGATGACGAAGGGGAAGCGCCCCGGGTGCGCGAACAGCGTCGTCTCGCCGAAGATCGAGATGACGACGGAGTAGGCGGTGACGCTGGCGAGGACCGCCGGGACCAGCGCGTCGGACTCGAAGTCGTCGCGGTAGAGCACCTCGACCGCCAGCAGCGCGGCGCCGAGCGGCGTGCGGAAGACGGCCGCGATCCCGGCCGCCACGCCGGCCACCATGAGGATACGCCGTTCGGCGACGTCGACGCGCAGGATGCGCGCGCAGAGCGAGCCCAGGGCGCCGCCGATCTGCATCGTCGGCCCCTCGCGGCCGCCCGAGCCTCCGGTGCCGAGCGTGAGGATCGAGGCGATGGCCTTCACCCAGGAGACCCGCTTGCGGATGTTCCCGTCGCGGTGGTGAAAGGCCTCGATCATCGCGTCGCCGCCGCCGCCGTAGGTCTCGGGCGCCAGCTGCGAGAAGATGCCGGCCGCCAGCGCGCCCACCGCCGGCAGCAGCACCAGCAGCCAGGGGCGGAAGTGGGCGACGTGGCCGATCTCGGGCAGGAAGGTCTCGCCGCTGGCGCGCAGCGGGCGGTACCCGCCGAGATCCTCCAGCACCAGCCGCTGCACCAGCTCGAGCGTGGCGAAGAAGGCGGCGCCCATCAGCCCGGCCGCCGCGCCGACGATGGCGGCGTGGGCCAGCGTGCGGCCGACGATGCGCAGGTCTGGAGGTGTCGCCTCCCTGAGGATCGTGGTCAGGAGCTCGCGGCCAACAACCTTCTTCATCGAAAACGCCTGTGGATTATGCCTGTGGTATACGGGGCCTTCACGAATTTCGATGGCAGCCGCAGCTTTCTACGATCTGGACGGGACGCTCGTCCGCACGAACCTGGTCCATGCGTTCGCCTTCAGCGCGCGCAACCAGCAGGGGATCCTGAAGAGCATCACCAAGACGGCGGCGACGATGCTCAGTGTCCCGCTGTTTCTGGCCACCGACTTTTTCAACCGGCGCCTCTTCAACGACATCTTCTTCATCCGCTACAAGGGCGAGTCGGAGGACCGGCTGCGGGCGCTGGCCGACGAGCTGTTCGACACCGTGCTGCGCCCGTCGATCTTCCCCGGGGCCTACGAGCTCATCGACAAATCGCGTCAGCTGGGGCTGCGGCAGGTGCTGGTGACGGGCGCGCTGGACCTCACGGTCGGGCCGCTCGCCAAGCACCTCAAGATCGACGACTATGTGACCAATCGACTGGAATTCGTGGACGGATACGCCACCGGCCGGCTGCTGCCGCCCATGATGGCCTCCGCGACGAAGGCGAGCTGGATGCGGATCTACGCCGAAAAAGAGAAGCTGAACCTCTCCGACTGCTACGGCTACAGCGACAGCATGAGCGACCTGCCGATGCTCTCGGTCGTCGGCCACCCGACGGCGGTCAATCCCGACTTCCGCCTGCGGAACACGGCCATGCAACATGACTGGCCCATCTTGGACTTACGATGACCTTCGGTCATCTTTGGGACCTCCGATGACCTGCGGTCATCTTTGGGGATTTACGATGATTCCGGTGACCCCCCGTCATCTTCGGGACCTACGCTAAAGGTGAAATGAGAGAACGCGCTCCAAAGGTTCTGCGCGGGCCTGTCCCTCGCAACAAGGAAGACGATCAGGTCGTTTACATCGACGGCGATTCCGCGCCGCGTATTCTATTTTCCGGCGAGGATCTGCTGCTGGAGGACCTGCCGATCGGGACGCGGGTCATCTATCCGAAGCCGCCCATCGAGGGCCTCGCCAACCCCGGCGCGGCGATCCGCTACGCGCTCAACCATCCGCTCGAAGCCGATCCGCTCTACGCGCAGCTGGCGCCCGGGATGCGGGTCACCATCGCGGTCGACGACATCAGCGTCCCCTTGCCGCCGATGGCCACGCCGGACATCCGGCAGACGATCATCGAGATCCTGCTGGAGCTGCTCGATGCCAACGGCGTCGACGACGTTCACATCATCGTCGCCACTTGCCTCCACCGGAAGATGACCGAGCCCGAGATGAAGCGGATGGTGGGCGCCAAGATCCACGACGCCTTCTATCCCGACCGGTACTACTGCAACGACGTCGAGGACCCCGATGGTTTCGTTCACCTGGGGACGACCGAGCACAAGGAGGTGGTCAACATCCACCGGCGCGCGGTCGAGAGCGACCTCGTCATCTACGTCAACATCAACTTCGTCCCCATGGACGGCGGCCACAAGTCGGTGACCATCGGCCTCGGTGACTACGAGGTGACCCGGCCGCACCACGAGCCGACGACGATGCGCTCGTCGGGCTACATGGACCCCAAGCACTCGACGATGAACACCAAGATCGAGCGGCAGGGGGCCATCGTCCAGCAGCACGTGAACGTCTTTCACATCGAGACGGTGCTGAACAACCGGATGTTCTCCGGCCCGACTGAATTCCTGTCGAAGAACGAGGACGAGTTCACCGAGATCGATCGGCTGAAGTTCGAGGCGATGCGCTGGAGCCTCGGCAAGCTGCCGGCCGGCGCCAAGCGAAAGCTGTTTCAGGCGATCCCGTCGCAGTACCAGATGATCTGCGTGCACGCCGGCAAGACCGAGCCGGTGCACGCCAAGACCCTGGTCCGCTGCTTCGAGCAGTACGCCGTTCACGTGCGCGGCCAGGCCGACATCCTCATCTGCGGCGTCCCGTTCATCAGCCCCTACAACGTCAATTCGATCCTGAACCCCATCCTCGTTCAGACGATGGGGCTCGGGTACTTCCACAACATGTTTCGCGGCAAGCCGGTGCTGAAGAAGGGGGGCGTCATGATCCTGACCCACCCCGTCTACGACGAGTTCGATCACGTCCAGCACCCGAGCTACATCGAGTTCTTCAACCGCATCCTCCCCGAGACGCGCGACGCGATGGTCATGCACCGCAAGTACGAGGAGGAGTTCGCCAAGAACCCGAGCTACATCGAGATGTACCGGCGCGGCAACGCCTACCACGGCGTTCACCCCTTCAACATGTGGTACTGGGGCGAGCACGGTCGCCAGCACGTCGGCAAGGTGATCGTGGCCGGCGCCCAGAACGCGCACGTCCCGAAGATGCTCGGCTGGGAGCGCGCCGAGTCGCTCTCCGAGGCGATCGCCATGGCCAAGAGCGCCGTCGGCCCTTCGCCCGAGATCACCATGATGCACCACCCGCCGATCGTCATGGCCGACATGGAGTAGTCCGCGCGCGGACCGCGAGTTGGGGTACTCTGACGCCCCGTGAACGTTCGCCGGCTGGCCGTTGTACCTGGGGAGCGGCAGTGCTGCTCGAGACCGACACCACCGACAGCGTGCTCTACCCAGCGCTCGCCGTCGGCATCGACGGCACGGCCGCGGCCGCCTGGTACTACGACAACTACACGGTCTGGGCAAACGTCTACCATCAGGCGCACTCGCCCGTAGCGACCGACTTCTTCGGAATTCAGCTCCCAACTACCAGCCGTTTCGTTACACGTCCTTGACCGAGCGACCTCTAGGGTCGTGGCATGGACAAGACCGCTTCCCCGCGCTGGATTCGCGACTGGAACCCTGAAGACGAGACTTACTGGCGGACGACCGGCAAACGGATCGCCCGCCGCAACCTCTTCTGGTCGATCCTGGCCGAGAACATCGGCTTTTCGGTCTGGCTGATCTGGAGCGTGGTGGCGACGCGCCTCAACAAGATCGGCTTTCATTACACGACCGATCAGCTGTTCCAGCTGGTCGCCCTGCCGGGACTGGTCGGCTCGCTGATGCGGTTCCCCTACACCTTCGCGGTGCCGCGGTTCGGGGGGCGGAACTGGACGATCGTCAGCGCGCTCTTGATCTTGATCCCCGCCTCGGCGCTGGCGCTCCTGGTCGGGCGGCCCGAGACGCCGTTCTGGCTGATGGCGGCGGCGGCGGCGACCGCGGGGCTGGGCGGCGGAAACTTCGCCTCGAGCATGGCCAACATCTCGTTCTTCTTCCCCGACCGCGAGAAGGGCTGGGCGCTCGGCCTCAACGCCGCCGGGGGGAACATCGGCGTCAGCACGGTGCAGCTCCTGGTGCCGATCCTGATCGGTTACGGGTTCGTCAACCTCGGGCTCTGCGCCCCGCATGGAAAGCCGCCCATCTACCTGCAGAACGCTGGCCTCATGTGGATTCCGTTCATCCTCGTCGCCGCGCTCGGCGCCGCGCTCTACATGAACAACCTCACCAGCGCCCGCTCGACCTTCCGCGACCAGCTGGCGGTGGTTCGCCACAAGCACACCTGGATCATGGCCTGGCTCTACATCGGGACCTTCGGCTCGTTCATCGGTTATTCGGCGGCCTTTCCACTGCTGATCAAGACCCAGTTCCCGACCATCACGGCCAACCTGGCGTTTCTCGGGCCGCTGGTCGGCTCGCTGGCGCGGCCGCTCGGCGGGCGGCTGGCCGATCGGATCGGCGGGGCGCGCGTGACGTTCTGGAACTTTCTGGTCATGGGTCTGGCGGCCTTCGGCGTGCTCTACGCGCTCGACGCGCACTCGTTCGGCGGCTTCTTGCTCATGTTCCTGATCCTCTTCGTCACCACCGGTCTCGGCAACGGATCGACCTTCCGGATGATCCCGGTCATCTTCCGCCGCCAGGCCCAGCGCGCCGTCGAGGGGCTGCCGGCCGCAGCGCAGGCCGTCGAGCTCGACCGCGCCCGGCGGACCAGCGCGGCGGTTCTGGGGTTCACCAGCGCCATCGGCGCCTGCGGCGGCTACCTCATCCCGCGCGGATTGGGCGCCTCGATCAAGGCCACCGGCGGCGCGACCACGGCGCTCGGCTGCTTCGTGGTGTTCTATGCCAGCTGCCTGGCCCTGACCTGGTGGCACTACACCCGGACGACGTTCCTGGTCCGCGCCGCGCCCAGCCTGGCTGAGGCGGAGATCTAGCCGGGCGTGAGGAGCGGCGCCGGTTCGGTCGTCTCAGGCGTCAGCGCGGCGCCAGGCGGTGTCGCGCGATCGCACCCAGCTGCCGGGGGCCTGCACTGGCGACATCGGTCTCGAGCGACGGGAGACGCGCGGCGACGTACGACGTCGAGGTCCCGCCACAGGCGATGGGCGCATCTCCTGCGGCGAGCATCGTGCAGTCGAACGTCATCAACGCCGAGCTGCAGTCAGTGATGATCGTCTCCAATGCCGTCTGGTCTTGCTGATTGGCCGCGCGTTCACCGCAGCTGCTGTCATCTTGACAGCAACCGCCTTGAAATTCGGTCATGCAATAGGACTGCTGGCTGGCTGTCGTAATTCCACAGGCGAGCGCGCGATTGCAGGTCGCAGTGCCGAGGCGCGAACAGTAGTCGCCTTTCGACATGAAGCCGTCGCCGCCGCACGAGGACGACAGAAGGGACGCCGGCAGGAGGACGTAGCCCAGAAATCGAAGGAATCTATTCATAGAGGGCAGTATCGCCCGAGGATTGGCGGTCGAGCAAATGATCAATCGTTACGGTTAGCGTCGTTGTGACTTGAGTTTCTCGAAGGCTGCGACGCGGACCTTGGGATCGGCGTCGCGGAGCTGGCGGACGAGCGCATCGTGTTCGAGGCGTTCGCCGCTGCGCCGCTCGGTCGGGCCTTCGACCCGTCGTTCAGGCGAACCTTCCGGGCCTTCGCCTGGTCCTTCGTGCGCCAGCCAGAACCGGTAGACGCGCTCCGCCCGGGAGATCGAGATCCCCGCGTCGACCACCAGGTCGACGACGCTGCGGGGTTTTTCGCGCAAGAGCGCGATGAGCGCGTCGTCGGGCCAGCGGACCCGCGGCGCGGTCGGCGAGAGGGGCCGCGCGATCTTCCCGCGCAGCGCCTCGATCTGGCCGCGGGGATACCAGGCCGAGCCCATGGCGCCCCGGATCGGGCGCAGCCGCCCCTCTTTCTCGAGCTGCCGGACCTTGAACTCGCTGGCGAAGCCGAGCAGCGTCGCGGCGTCCCGCCGGCAGAGGTGGTCCTCGAAGCCCGATGGGGGTCTGATGGTTTTCCGGACGATCGTCTGCGTGAGCACCGACGATCATCAAACCCCGATGAAGCTCATCAGGCAAATTTCTTCATCGTTGATTCATCGCTGTTCATCAGGGTTTTATCGGCCTGGAATCAGGCTTTCAGGCCTGCCGGGACCGTTCCATTGGCAATGACCGGGGGCTCGGGATAAAACCCCCGGTTCGTATGGCGCTTTCGAGCGATCTAGAAGCCACCCCCCCCGGCCTTTCGGCCTCAGAGATCTTCCGGGGCCGAAACCTGTTCATCCTCGGCAGCACCGGGTTCGTCGGGAAGGTGCTGCTCAGCATGCTGCTGGACCGGTTCCCGGACATCGGGCGGGCCTACGTCATGGTGCGCCGCGGCTCGGGCACCGACAGCGAGGCGCGGTTCTGGCAGAGCGTGGTGACCTCGCCGGCCTTCGATCCGTTGCGCGATCGCTACGGCGGCGCCGAGGGGCTGGCGGCGGTCCTGCGCAAAAAGGTGGTGGTCGTCGACGGCGACATCACCGAGCCGAATCTAGGGCTCTCCGAGTCCGAGGCGGAGAAGGTCGCCAAGGACATCGACGTCCTCATCAACTCGTCGGGACGGGTGACGTTCAATCCGCCGCTCGAGTCGGCGCTGCGCACCAACGTCGAGGGGACCAAGAACGTCATCGCCTTCGCCAAGCGGATGAAGCGGCCGGCGCTGATTCACACCAGCACCTGCTTCGTCGCCGGCAACCGCTCGGGCGACGTCTGGGAATCCGAGGAGCTGGACGGGTATTTTCCGCGTCACAAGGAGCTGTCGGGGACCAGGTTCTCCGTCGAGCAGGAGATCTCCGACAGCGCGGCGGGGGCGGTGCGCATCCGCCAGCTGGCCGACGACGCGCAGGTCCTGGCCAGGCTCCGCCAGGAGGCGCGCGCCCGCCTGCGCGAGGAGAACCGCGATCCCGACGACGAGGGGGCGCTGAAGCTGGCCGTCGCCCGCGCCCGCAAGGAGTGGATCCGCTCCGAGATGACCAAGCAGGGGGTCGAGCGGGCCGCGGCCTGGGGCTGGCCCAACATCTACACGTACACCAAGAGCATGGGCGACCAGCTGGTGGTGCGGGAGACCGGCATCGTGCGCGCCATCGTCCGCCCCGCCATCGTCGAGAGCGCGGTGGCCTACCCGTTTCGCGGCTGGAACGAGGGGTTCACCACCTCGGCGCCGCTCGTTTATCTGGCGCTCAAGGGGCAGAACACGTTGCCGGTTTCGCCCAAGCTGATCCTCGACGTCGTCCCGGTCGACCACGTCGTCTCGGCGATGCTGATGGTGGCGGCGCAGGCGATCGTCGAGCAGCCGAAGCTGGTGTTTCAGCTTTCGAGCGGCGATCTCAACCCGATGTACATGGATCGGGTCACCACGCTGACCGGGCTCTACAAGCGCAAGCGCTTCCGCGACAAGGAGACCGGGAACCGGTTCGTCAACGAGCTGGCGGCCCGGATGGAGTTCCGCCCCGTCACGCAGGAGCACTTCGACAAGTTTTCGCTCCCGCGGTTCAACCGGGTGGCCAAGGAGATCTCGAAGACGCTGGGGAAGATCCGGCCCGGGTGGGGCGCCGGGCGGTTCACGGCGGTCGTCGATCGGGTGAAGAAGGGGTTCGACGAGATGGACCGGGTGACGACGGAGGCGGCCGAGAACATCGAGCTGTTCCGCCCGTTCATCTTCGAGAACGCCTACGTCTTCCGCGCCGACAACATCCGCGCGCTGCGCGATCGGATGCCGGCCGAGGATCAGGCGAAGCTGACATGGGGCCCCGAGAAGCTCGACCTCTACGACTACTGGATGAACATCCACTTCCCGGGGCTGGCCCGCTGGGTGTTGCCCGAGCTGGACGAGACCTACGCGTCGAAGCCGAAGCAGGTCTACAGCTACCACGACCTCCTCGAGCTCTTCGACACCACGACCAAGCTGCACGCCACCCGGACCGCGCTGCGGATCGAGCGCAACAAGCATGACGAGATCTACAGCTACGCCGATCTGCAGGAGCTGGCCTCACGCGTGGGGATCTTTCTCCTCGGCGCGGGGGTGGCCAGCGGCGACCGGATCATGCTGTGGGCCAAGAACTGCCCGGAGTGGTCGATGGCCTACTTCGGCGTGCTCAAGGCGGCGGCGACCGTCGTCCCGGTCGACCGCGAGCTCAAGGTCGCCGAGCTGGTGAACGTCGCGCGCGCCTCGGGCGCGGTCGGCCTCCTCATCGGCGACGATCTCCTCGACAAGGAAGGCGACGCGCTGGCGGCCGCCTTCGCCGAGGCCGGCCTCACCACCAAGCTCTGGCCGTTCTCGGAAGCGTTCGCGCTCCCCGACCTGGCGGTCGAGCAGGAGCGCGGCGCGAAGCTCTCCAGGCGCTCGAACCCGGACGCGCTGGCGTCGTTGATCTTCACCTCGGGGACGACCGGCAAGCCCAAGGGGGTGATGCTCACCCACCGCAACTTCACCTTCATGGTGTCGGAGCTGTCGAAGATCTTCGAGTTCGGCGTCAACGACGGGATGTTGTCGGTGCTGCCGCTGCACCACACCTTCGAGTTCGCCACCGGCCTCCTGGTCCCGCTGGCGCACGGCGCCCAGGTCACCTACCTGACCGAGCTGACCGGCGAGCTGATCTCGTCGACGCTCAAGCAGGGGCGGGTGACCGCCATCGTCGGGGTGCCGGCGCTGTGGGATCTGCTGCGCCGGCGGCTGTTCCAGCGCTTCGCGGACAAGTCACCCATCTTGGAAGGCTTCATGAAGGTGCTGGCGGCGGCGAACTTCGAGCTGCGCTCGCGCACCGGGTTCGACCTCGGCATCCTGGTGTTTCTCCCCGTCCACGAGGGGTTCGGGGGACGCATCCGTTACCTCATCAGCGGCGGCTCGGCGCTGCCGGTCGACGTGATGAAGGCGTTCTATGGGATGGGGTTCAACTTCTTCGAGGGCTACGGCCTGACGGAGACGGCGCCGGTCCTCTCGGTCACCTCGCCCAAGGAGAAGCCGATCGCCGGCTCGGTGGGGCGGCCGCTCCCCGGCATCGAGGTGAAGATCGCCGAGCCCGACGGCGCGACCGGCGTGGGCGAGGTGATCGCCCGCGGCCGCAACGTGATGGCCGGCTACTGGGAGAACGAGGGCGCCACCGCCGAGGCGATCCGCGACGGCTGGTTCCACACCGGGGATCTCGGCCGCTTCGACGAGAAGGGGAACCTCTACCTGGTCGGGCGCTCGAAGGACGTCATCGTCGACGCCAACGGCAAGAACGTCTACCCCGACGAGATCGAGGAGCTGTACGCCGACAACCCCTTCATCAAGGAGCTGTCGGTGGTCGGCGTCCCCGACGGCATCGGCGAGCAGGTCGCCTGCGCGGTGGTCCCCGATCTCGAGCATGACCCCACGCTCGCGCGGCCGGACATCGAGGCGAAGATCGAGGAGCACTTCCGGAAGGTGTCGGCCGACCTGCCGATCTGGAAGCGGGTGCGGGGCCTGCACTTCTGGACGGAGGATCTGCCGAAGACCGCCAAGCGCTCGGTCAAGCGGCGCGACGTCGCGGCCGAGATCGCGCGGCTGCGCAAGAAGACCGAGGAGACCAAGGGGGCGCTGGCCGTGGCCGCCAGCGATCGCGGACAAATCGGCTGGCTGCTCGACACCATCGCGACGGTCTCGGGACGCAAGCGCGCCGACGTGCAGCTGGGGAGCCGCTTTGGCGAGCTGGGGTTCGACAGCCTGATGTACGCGGAGCTGTCGAGCGCGCTCGAGAGCGCGGGCGCGGTGTTGCCCGAGAGCGTCGACGTCACCACGCTCGGCACCGTCGCCGAGCTGCAGGAGCTGCTGGCGCGCGGTCCGGTGGCGGCGGCGCGCGAGCGAGCCGCCGGGAGCACCACCGAAGAAGACGGCGAGATTCACGTCCCGACGCCGGTCTCGGCGGCCGGCAAGCGCGGCTTGGCGCTGGCCCAGCGCCTCTTCTACGAGCGCGTGCTCGAGACCAAGGTCAAAGGGAAGACCCACATCCCGCAGCACACCAGCTTCATCGTCGCCGCCAACCACTCCTCGCACCTCGACATGGGCGCGATCAAGGTCGCGCTCGGCGACGCCGGGAAGGACCTGGCCTCGATGGCGGCGGCCGACTACTTCTTTCGCAACCGCTACCGGCGCGCTTACTTCAAGCACTTCACCAACCTGGTGCCGATGGAGCGCAGCGGCTCGATCCGCAAGTCGATGGACACCACGCACGAGGTCCTGCGCCGCGGGCGCAGCATGGTGGTCTTCCCTGAAGGGACGCGCTCGGTCACCGGCGAGCTGGCGGAGTTTCTCCCCAGCCTCGGCTATCTGGCGCTGCGCGCCGAGGTCGGCATCCTCCCTGCGCACATCGCCGGCAGCTTCGAGTCGCTCCCCAAGGGGACGGCCATCCCGCGCGCGCGAGAGCTGACCGTGTCGTTCGGGCCGTTCCTCAACTTCGACTGGCTCACCACCTTGACCAAGGGGCTGTCGGCGCAGGAGTCGTGGCGCCTCGTCGCCGCGTTCACCCAGCGGGTGGTGGAGAACCTGCGCGACGGCGTGGCGACGGCGCTCGACGCGGACGCCGCGCGCGACGCCTGGGACGGGCGCGTGCTCGGCCCGATCGCCGTCCGTGCCCGCTCGCCGCGGCGCCGCGTGCTGAGGTCGCTGCCATGACCAAACCCGCGACCAAGGCCGGGCGCCCACTGGCGCTCGTCACCGGCGGCACCGGGTTTCTGGGGACGCACCTCTTGCGCCTGCTGGCGGCCGATCCCGAGTCGGCAAAGAGCGTGCGGGTGCTGGCCCACAGCGCGCCGCCCGCCTGGCTGCGCGCGCTGGGGGTGGAGATCGCCGAAGGCTCGGTGACTTCGCCGGACGACCTGAATCGCGCCCTTGAGGGCGTCGGCGAGGTCTACCACCTGGCCGGCCTCGTTTCGCACCTGCCGGCCGACGGCCACAAGATGTACGCGGTGCATGTCGACGGGACGCGCGTCGTCTGCGAGGCGGCCGCGCGCGCCGGCGTGCGGCGGATCGTGATGGCCTCGACCAGCGGGACGGTCGCCGTCTCGCGCCGGGCTGACGACATCGCCGACGAGGAGGCCCCGACGCCGCTCGACCTCGTCGCGCGCTGGCCCTACTACGCGAGCAAGCTCTATCAAGAAGAGACCGCCAAGCGCGCCTGCGGCGACAAGGTCGAGCTCGTCACGTTGAACCCGAGCCTGCTGCTCGGACCCGGCGACGATCGTTTGAGCTCGACCCGCCCGATCCTGCAGTTCATCGCCCGCGACATCGCGCTCATGCCGGCCGGTGGCCTCAATGTCGTCGACGCCCGCGACGTGGCGGCGCTGATGCCGGTGGCGATGTCACGCGGAGCGCCGGGCGCCCGCTACCTGGTCGGCGCCGTCAACTGGACCTTCGCCGAGCTCTTCGGCCGGCTCGAACGCCTCACCAAGATCCCCGGGCCCAAGCTGAAGATCACCGGCGACTTCCCCTTCCTGGCGTCGCGCGCGCAGGCGGCCGTCTACCGAAAGCTCGGACGCAAGGTCCCCGTCGAGCCGCAGAGCGTGGAGATGGCCCAGTACTTCTGGTACTTCGACTCCGGCAAGGCCTCGCGCGAGCTCGGCTTCTCGCCGCGCGATCCGGCCGACACGCTCCGCGACACGGTGAAGTACATCCGCGAGCACCTGCTCGGCAATTCGGCGCTCGGCGCCGGTGCGGTCCCGGCGCTGGCGAACGGCTGAGGGCCGGCCGGCGGCCCAGCGAGCGTCAGTCTCGGGCGCCGGCGTCCAGGCCGCAGGTGGTGGGATCGATCGTCGACGGCGCCCCGACGAAGAGGTAGCCGAACTCCGTGAGCGACGCCTGCTCGAAGCCGGCGTTCGTGTAACTGTCGACGAGCGACTTGAACCCGCACGATCCGTTCTCGTCGCGCGCGTAGATGGCGAGGTTGGAAGCCGAGCTCTCGTTCGAGCTCCAGGGGATCTGCAGCCCGGCGACCTTGTGGAGCGACAGGCCGCGTGGTTCGACGAGGTAGACCGGTGACCAATCGAGGAAGCCGCTCGGTGGCCCGAGGTCAGTCTCGGTCACGGAGATCAGCGTGTTCGCGTCGAGCGCACCGGGAGGGATGGTCAGGCCGAACGGGACGTTCGATCTCGCGCTCTGCTGGGCGAGCAGACCGATGTCGCCCCCCTCAGGCCCGATGTACATGTAGGCCGTTTGACCGACGCCCATCGGGCAGAGGTATGAATTTCCCTGGCCCGGCCTCCGCGTGCAGGGGCATCCCGGCTGTGGAGGAGATGGAGGAGGCGAGTCGGTCGCCTCGGCCAGAGCCGGACAGGCGAGCCCGCCGACAGCATCGACGCTGGCGTCGTAGATGACAGTGCTGCCGCCAGTCCCAGTGCCGCCGGCGCCCCAGTTGCCGCCGGTCGCAAAGCCACCGGTGCCGATGTCGCCGCCGTATCCGTAGAACCCCCCGCTGCCGAATCCCCCCGTTCCGCCGGCATCGCGGCCGGGAAGGGCGTTGGACCCACAGCCGGCCGACATCCACAGGGTCGCCGCAAGAACCGTCGCTGGAATTGATGTTCGCATGGAAATCCTCAGGGTGGGGAGCCGCGCTGGAGGCGTGCACCCATCATGCCACGAGGTCATTCGCGGCGTTACGTCCGAGCGGCACCGCCGGATCGCGACATCGGCGTCACGGCTCACGCGGCATCAGCCGGCTTCGCCGACCAGCTTCTTCGCGGCGGGCGTCAGCTCGCGCTCGTGGATCTTGTGCTTCTTGGCGGGGATCGACATGAGATAGGCCACGACCGCGTCGAGATCCTCGTCGGTCATCCCCGAGAAGTGCGGGATGAGCGAGGACATCGGCGGCGCCATCGGCTTGCCGTCGAGGCGCTTGCCGTCGCGGAGCGACTGCTTGATCTGCGCAGCGGTGTAGTTGCCGAGGCCGGTCTCCTTGTCAGGCGTGAGGTTGCGCGGCCAGACCTTGCCGACGTCCCTCTCCTCCATCGGATCTTCGGCGCCGGCGAACAGGTTGTCCTCGCTCGGGCCTTTGCTGGTCAACGAGTGGCAGTCGTGGCAGGGGGCCACGCCGTGCGCCAGATACTCGCCGTACCTCACCTGCTCGCTGCGCGGCGGCGCCTGCACGTTCATCGCCGGCTTGTGGTGGATGAAGCCCATCGACTTGGCGAACCGCAGCCCGAACGCGAAGTGGTTGTGCGTGCGGTCGACCGCGTTCTTCACCGGCGGCGCGCTGCGGATGTAGGCGACGACGGCGTGGGCGTCGTCGTCGGAGAGGTGCGCCCAGGTCCCGAACGGCATCGGCGGCATCAAGAGGTTGTCCTTGCTGTCGACGCCGTCGCGGATGGCGCGCAGGATCTGATCGTCGGACCAGCCGCCGATCCCGGTCTCGGGGTCGGCGGTGATGTTGGGGACCATCACCGCCATCCCGTAGGACGGATCGTCGAGGAACGTGCCGCCCGCCAGATAGGCGTCGGTGCGCTCGCCTTCCAGCCAGGAGAGGTTCACCCGCGGCGTGTGGCAGGCGCCGCAGGCGGCGACCTGGTTGACCAGATAGCCGCCGCGCGCGGTCAGCTCGGGGGTCACGGCGATCTTCTCCGGCGTCGTCGGCCGTACGTACTTGCCGGTGCAGGCGGCGAGCGTCAAGGAGAGAAGACAAGCGAGTCGGGTCATATTGCGGTGCAAGGGTCCTCCAGAGGGGGCGTCACTATATCCGGACGCGCAGAGCGGCCGGGACAATCTCGAAGACCGCCGGCAGGTGCCCGGGCGTCTCGCCGTCCAGCTCGATGGGGATGCGGGCGTCGGTCTCCACCGGCTCGACGGCGACCCGGGTGACGCGGGCGTTCTGGACGGCGTCGAGCTCCAGGTGCGTCCCCTCGTAGAGCCGCCCGAGGTTGACCAGCACCTCGCCCTTGGAGAAATCGCCCACCGTCACCAGGTCGAGAGCCCCGTCGTCGATGCGCGCCTCCGGGCAGATCTTCATCCCGCCGCCGAAGAACCGTCCGTTGCCGACGGCGGCCATCAGGACCCGGCGCCGTTCGCGTGGCTGGTCGCCGATGGTGAGCCAGACGTCGGTGTTGTCGTACGAGAGCAGCACGCGGACCGTGGCGCCGAGGAATGCCATCCGCCCGCCGAACCGCTTGGACGAGGCGTTGGCCCGGGTGGCGACGGTGCTGGAGAAGCCGAACGAGGCGACGTTGACGAAGTGACGGACCTCCTCCTCGCCCCCGTGGCGGCGAAAGCGGACGCGCCCGGCATCGAGCGGGCGCGCCTCTCCGTCGCGGATGCGCCTGGCCGCCTCGGCCACGTCGTGCGGCAGATCGAGCGTGCGCCGGAAGTCGCCGCCCGTGCCGCGCGGGATGATGCCGAGCTCGGTCCGTGCGCCAGCGCCCGCCTCGAGAATTCCGTTGGCCACCTCGGAGATCGTCCCGTCGCCGCCGAGCGCCACGATGAGGCGCCGCCCGGCCTCCGCTTCGCGCCGCGCGACGGCGCAGGCGTCCCGCGGCCCGGCGGTGAAGGCGCTGTCCAGCTCGCCGAGCCCGTCGGTGAGAGCCCCGCGCACGCGCGCCCAGCGAGACTCGGTGAGGCCGCGCCCCGAGCGCGGATTGACGATCACCAGGGGGCGCGCGAGATCCAAGCCAGAGACTTTTAACAGATGGGCACGCCGTGCGGCTATCCTGCCGGCCACCAATGCTCGCCGGGATGTTGCTCGGACTCGGTGCCAGCGCCTCCTGGGCGCTGGCCAATGTCGTCGTGCAGCGTGCGGGACGCGCGATCGGGGCCCTGCCGGGCCTCTTCTGGACGCACGTCGTGGGGATCATCCTGGCGTTCGTCGTCGCGGCGGCGCTGGGGGCGCGGCCGCCGGCGCTGACGGCGGGTGACTGGGCCTGGATCGCGATCGGGGGCGTCTTCGGCCTCCTCGGGTACGCCTGTATCTTTTACGCCTTCGAGCACGGGCGCCTGACGCTGGCGGTTCCGATCATGTCGTCGTGGGCGGTGCTCTCGTCGGCGCTGTCGCTGATCGTCTTCCACGAGAAGCTGACCGCCGGTCAGATTCTGGGCTCTGCCACGGTGATCGCCGGCGCGGTGGTGGTCGCCCGGAACGCGCAGAGGGCCGGGGCAGGCGGCAAGGGGAGCTCGAAGCGATGGCTGCTGGCCTCCATCGGCGCGGCGGTCGGTTTCGGGGTGGTCGTCCCGGCCATGCGCCGGCTGTCGCCGCTTTTCGGCCCGGTGGGGACGATCGGGGTCGTCTACCTGGCGGACATGGCGCTCGCGCTGCCGCTGCTGCTCGGCTTTCGCGTCGCCCTTCCGGCCCCGCGCGGCCGCGTCTGGTGGCCGCTCCTCTGGGCCGGGTTCCTCGAGACGGCCGGGTCGGTCTGCATCACCGTCGGCGTGCGCCGCGCGCCGCTGGCGATTGTCTCGCCGCTGGCCAGCCTGGCGGCGGCGTTCACCGTGCTCTACGCCTGGGCGATCCTGGGTGAGCGGCCGGCGCGGGGTGTCCTGATCGGCGGCGCGCTGGTCTCCGCCGGCGTCGTCGTCCTGGCGCTCTGATCGCCATTCGAGCTGCTAGACTGCCGCCGCCATGGCGCACCAATACATCTACACGATGCAGAACCTCCGGCGGGTCCATCCGCCCAACAAGGAGGTCCTGAAGGGGATCTACCTGTCGTTCTACCCGGGCGCGAAGATCGGCGTCCTCGGATCGAACGGATCCGGCAAGTCGACGCTGCTGCGAATCATGGCCGGCGTCGACAAGGACTATTTCGGCGACGCCAAGGCGGCCGACGGGATCCGGATCGGTTACCTGCCGCAGGAGCCCCAGCTCGACGCCAGCAAGACGGTGCTGGGAAACGTCGAAGCGGCAGTGGCCAACACCAAGAAGCTGCTCACGCGGTTCGACGAGGTGAACCTCAAGCTCGGCGAAGAGATGACGCCGGAGGCGATGGAGAAGCTGCTCGAGGAGCAGGGGAAGCTGCAGGACGCGATCGAGGCGGCCAACGGCTGGGACCTCGATCGCACGCTGGAGATCGCCATGGACGCGCTTCGGCTCCCGCCACCCGAAGCCGCGGTCGACAAGCTCTCCGGCGGCGAGCGTCGTCGGGTCGCGCTCTGTCGGGTGCTGCTCGAGGCCCCCGACCTGCTGCTCATCGACGAGCCGACCAACCATCTCGACGCCGAGAGCGTGGCCTGGCTGGAGCACCACCTGCACGAGTTTCCCGGGACCATCGTGGCCGTCACGCACGATCGCTACTTCCTCGACAACGTCGCCGGCTGGATCCTCGAGCTCGACCGCGGAGCGGGAATTCCCTGGGAGGGGAACTATTCGTCCTGGCTCGAGCAAAAGGGGAAGCGGCTCGAGGCCGAGGAGAAGACGGAATCGGCGCGACAGCGGACGCTCGCGCGCGAGCTCGAGTGGGTGCGCGCCTCGCCGCGCGCGCGGCAGGCCAAGTCGAAGGCGCGTCTGGCGGCCTACGACGAGCTCCTGGCCGAGGAGCAGCAGAAGCGTGAGGAGACGATCGAGATCGCCATCCCCCCGGGGCCCCGCCTCGGCGACGTGGTGGTCAAGGCCGAGCACCTCCGCAAGGCCTACGGCGACAAGGTCCTCATCGAGGATCTCAACTTCAACCTCCCGCGCGGCGGCATCGTCGGCGTCATCGGCGCCAACGGCGCCGGCAAGACCACGCTGTTTCGCATGATCACCGGGCAGGAGAAGCCCGACGGCGGGACGCTGCGGATCGGCGAGACGGTCAAGCTGGCCTACGTCGACCAGAGCCGCGACACGCTCGACGGCGCCAAAACCGCCTTCGACGAGATCGCGCAGGGGGCGGAGTACCTGGAGATCGGCAAGCGCAAGGTCCCGGCCCGCGCTTACGTCGCAGGGTTCAACTTCAAGGGGACCGACCAGCAGAAGCGGGTCAAGGATCTGTCGGGCGGCGAGCGCAACCGTGTCCACCTGGCCAAGGTGCTGCGCTCGGGCGGGAACGTCCTCATGCTCGACGAGCCGACCAACGATCTCGACGTCGATACGCTGCGGGCGCTGGAAGACGCGCTGCTGTCGTTTGCCGGCTGCGTGGTGGTGACCAGCCACGACCGCTGGTTCCTCGACCGCATCGCCACGCACATCCTGGCGTTCGAGGGGGACAGCCAGGTCGTCTGGTTCGAGGGGAACTACCAGGACTACGAAGCGGATCGCCGCCGGCGCCTCGGTGCGGCCGCCGATCAACCGCATCGGATCCGCTACAAGAAGCTGGTACACTGACCGTCATGATTCCGTACGAAGAGCTGGATCGCGCGCTCGCTCGTTGGAAGGCCAAGGCTCAGGGCGGCATGGTCGAGCTGCCGCCCGCCGAGGTCGAGTCGGCCGAGGTCGACTCGGCCGAGATCCAGGCCGAAGGCGTCTCCGACCCTTACGCCGCCGCCCCCTCCGAGGGGACGCCGATGGTGGTCGACGAGGCGGGCAGCGTCCCCCAGCCCGTCGCCTCCGAGCGCACCGGCGAGATCGACCTCGCCGAAATCGAAACCTACGACGACTGACGCTCGCTCCGCTCGCTCGCGGGAGGGGTTTCACCCTCCCACGGCGGGCAAAGCCCGCCTGCGATCAATTAAAAATAGAAGCGGACACCGATGCCGCCTTCGATGCCGAAGTTGATGTCGGGGACGATCCAGAACGACGGCGCCAGCTCGAAGAACACCTCGAGAAAAGCCGGGTTGGTGAACATCAGGTCGAGGCCGATGGGGGCGCGCGCCGCGACGGCGATGCAGTTGTTCGCGCAGCCGCCCCACCAGATCATTCGCCCGCCGCCGCCGACGTGCCAGTCGAGCTGAGCCGAGCCGCGGATGATGTTCGACTGCCAGAGGTAGTCGATGTTGAAGGTCCCGTTGCTGTGTCCGAAGTTGCCGCAGACCTGTTGGTTGTTGTTGTCGGTGAAGCAGTCGCCGTTGACGCCGCTCCAGAGGCCGAGCCCGAAGTCGAGGGAGTTGGTCGGGGCGACCCAGACCTTGGCCGACAGGCCCGTCGGGTCGCCGATGACGACGCCGAGACCGAACTTGCGCGAATAGCCGACCTCGGTCGCCTGGGCAGACTGCCCCACGACAGCCAACAACAGGGCCGCCGCGAAGGTGGTGAGAAGTGTCCTCTTCATGGCGCGTATAGTACGCACGATCTGGCCTTGGTAACAGTTCCCAGTGCAATGATCGACGATCCGAGTACGTCCTTCGTGAAGAGCATTCGCCGTCATTTTTTTCCTCACCTTTCTCGCGACCCTCGCCGTCACCTTGGTGGCCACGGGCACGGGCGGACCGTGACGCGCTTCATCGCTGCGTCGCTCTTCGTGCTGGCGCTCGCGTGCGGCTCTCGGCCATCTGCTCCAACGTCCGCGACGCTCCCCGAGCACTCCGCGACGCCCCCCGAGCATTCCGCCCCGCATGCGCCAGCGCCTCGAGCGCCGCGCGCGATGCTGCCCGTCGCGGACGTCCTGCCGGCCGCTCCGCCCGATCTTCCGCCGGAGCAGCGCGCCGTTCAGGTTGTCGCCGGTTCGGAGAGAACGGTCGCCGTCGGCGCTGCGCACGCGCGCGGGCTCACCGTCGTCGATCTCTCCGATACCTGGGTGCCGTCGGTGATCGACGATCACGCCGGCCCCAAGGGGGCCACGCTCGTCAATCCGTACCACGCGATCTACGTCGGCCTGGCGGCCGATCGTACGGACGGCGACGGTCAGCCGCTCGCTGCGGGCGAGCGAAATTACCTGGAGCTCTACGGCATCCCGCCGTCGCTCTCGGTGCTGCGCCGGCGCTTTCTGGAGGACGCGCGGCGCGATTGCGCGGCGTCGTTCGATCCCGAGAAGCTGCTGGACGTCGACGAGGTGCGGACCTGGGGGGCGAGCACCGAGGCGAAGGAGCTCGGCAAGCAGGCGGCCCGCGGCACGCGGCTGGAGGCGGCGCGCGTCGCCGCCGGCGCCGCGACGCTGGAGGCGCTGGCCGCCGCCGATCCGCGGACCGCGAAGGACGTCAAGGAGCGGCTCCATTTTCTGGCCGAGCGGGCGGCGTTCGCCGAGGCGGAGAAGCGGCTCGTCTGCGAGGGGCTGCTCGATCCGGCCAGGCACAAGAGCGGCACCTACGACACGGCGATGCGGACCGCGATGCTCGACTTCCAGCAGAAACACGCGGTCATGGATCAGGCCGACATCAAGCGCGGGACGCTGGAGGCGCTGGCGCGGCCGCCGCTGGAGAACGATCTGCTCGCGCTTCGCCGGGTCCTCTCCGAGCGCGCCATGCACGCCGCCGGCTTCGTCGAGGACGGCAGCGTCTCCGACGACGATCGCCCGGGCGGCGCGCTCGGCGGCCCGACCTATCTCGGCGCGGACGGCACGCGCCACCGCGTTCCCGATCTGGCCACGCCCTCGCTGGACGCGGTGCTGCTGGCGCTGGGGATCGAGACGCCCGAGGACGCGGTGGCCTTCTTTCGCCGGCACGCGCGCGCCGATTTCGCCTGGCTCAAGGTCGCGGCGCGGTTGCCTCCGGCGCCCGAGTATTACGGCCCGGCGATGGAGCTCTCCGCCGAGATCGACCGCGGGGACGTCTGGTACGACTTCCCGTTCGACGCCAAGGGGCAGCGCCTGCCACAGCCGCGCGAGCGTTTCCCGACCTTCACGCTGTTCGTCAAATGGCGCGGCGAGAAGGTGCCGCTCGTGCGCTGGCGGACCACCGTCGGTGGCTGGCGGCAGGAGCTCGCCTCCGACGGTCAGGAGTACTACCGCTACAAGGGCTCCGACGTCGGTCCACGCGTCTGGCACCACATCGTCGCCGCGCCGGTCTGGATCCCCCCGGCGTCGTCGCCGCTCGCATCGTTCGTCAAGGAGAAGCGTGTCAACGGCATCTACGCCCGCGTCACCAACTACGACGAGACGGGGCCCGGGTACCTGTCGGCCTACGGCCTGGCCGCCGCCATTCACGAGGAGATGCGGCGCGGCCCCGACGGTCCTAAGTTCTTCGACAACGGGATCCGCACCCACGGCTCCTTCGACTATCTGTCGCTGCGTGGGCGCTTCTCGCACGGCTGTCACCGGCTCTACAACCAGCAGGCGATGCGGCTCTTCAGCTTCGTGCTCGGCCACCGGAAGATGCGCGTCGTGGGCGCAATCCCCCTCGGTTTTCGCCGCACGTTTTATTCTCAGGGCGAGGTGTTCGAGATGCGGCTGCCGAGCCGCGGCTTCTACTACGAGCTCGATCCGCCGCTGCCGGTCGAGGTCCTCGAGGGGACGGTCAAAGGGACGCTGCAAAAGCCGATCGCCGGCTACGTCCCCAAGCCGGGCGTGAAGTACGCCTCGTCCAGGATCCCCACGGCGTCGACCTCTCCCGACAGCCGCGCCGGCGGAGACGCGCCATGACCCGTCCGATGACCCGCCCGATGACCCGCCCGATGACCCGAGCCGGATCCTTCCCCGCGATGGTGGGCGCGTCGATGATGACCGCCTTGGTGATCGCCACGGGGTGCGGCGCCGCCAGCCGGGCGCCCAGCCCTCCCGCGCCGTCGGCGCAACGCGCAGCGACGCCGGCCCCCCCGGCCCCCGATTTGCCGCTTTCCGACGAGGCGCCCGAGCCGGTCGTGACCGGCTCCGTGCCCGGCGCCGCGGGCGGCCCCCAGGTGACGCTCAAGCTGCTCGCCGACGCCAATCGCAAGGCGCACGTCTTCTGGGGACGCAAGGATCTGGGGGTAGCGCCGCTGGAAATCCGGCGACCGCGCGGCTCGGGCCCCCTCGACCTGCTGTTCGTGGCGCCGGGGTTCTTGCCGCTCCACACGCGCGCCTTCACCGACCACGACGAGACACTTTCGGTGCGTCTCTACGACGAGGAGGCGGCCAGCGGCCTGCTCGGTCATCCGATCAAATAGAGGGTGAATCAGGGGGGCCGCGAGGAAGCGCGAAGGAGAAAGATCGACTTCACACACGCCCGCTAGCCTTTTCTCTTCCAAGTTCCCCGGGTTTCACCCACAATGCCCAAACTTTTCCCGGCCCCGGCCGGTAACGCACGAGAGGAGATCGATCGAATGGGAAAGCCGCTGTCGAAGTCCGACCTCATTTCCAAATTGGCCGAAGAGAACGACGGGAAGCTTTCCCGCAAGGACGTGAAGGGCGTCCTCGAGTCGCTCGCGATGATCGGCTACAAAGAGCTCAAGAAGACCGGAACCTTCCTGGTTCCTGGATTCGCCAAGTTCGTGGTCATCAAGAAGCCGGCCACCAAAGAGCGCAAGGGGATCAACCCCTTCACCAAGGAGCCGACGGTTTTCAAGGCCAAGCCGGCCCGCAAGATCGTCCGCGCGCGCCCGGTCAAGGCCGCCAAAGACGCGGTTTAGTCCGCGCCTGACTCCCGCACGAGGCAAGGGCGAGCTCGTCTTGGCCTCGTCGCGGGAGGCTTAGCCACGCATGACTGCGTTAATTTCTTAGCCGTCGGGAAACACCGGCGACTTTCGTCGTTAAAATGGCGCCGATGAGTGGGCGTCCCCAGGCCGAAGACGCAAGACGGCTCTCGGTCCAACAGACCGCTTCCCGCGTTCTCCTGGAGCACGCCTCGCTCGACGAGGCGATGGCCGAGATTCTCCGGGCGCTGGCCACGGAGCTCGACTGGTCGCTGGCGGTGTACTGGGTGGTGGCGCCGGGCGCGCCGGGCGCACGGCCAACGCTGCACTGCCGGGCGATCTGGGCCGAAGAGCCGATCGTTCGAACGGCGGTCGTCGAGGCGACGCGCGCCGCGGTGCTGAAGCTGGGCGAGGATCCCGCCGGGAGCGCGGCCGCGGGGCGTGAGCCCGTCTGGATCGAGCAGCTCGGCGCCGAAGATTCGAGCCCGCGGATGCGGCTGGCGGCGGCCGCGGGGCTGCGTTCGGTCGCGGCCTTTCCAGTGCGCCAGCGAGAGACCGTACCGGCGATCATCGAGCTGTACGCCCGCGAGGCGCGGCCGGTCGACGAGGGGACCCTGCATCTGATGACCGCCCTCGGCCACCAGATCTGCCTGGTGCTTCACCGCGAGGAGGCGCAGGTGGCGGCGCTCGAGGCCCTCGAACGCTCCCGCGAGGAGCTGGAGACGGTCCTGAGCGCGCTCCCCGACGGCATCACGGTTCGCGATGGGGCCGGCCGGCTGGTCTACGCCAACGCGGCGATCGCCCGGGCGGTCGGTCTTCCCGATCTGCGCACCTCCCCCTCCGAGCTGTTCGGGCGCTTCCGCATGTGGGACGAGAACGGGCGTCCGCTCTCGGCGGACGAGATCCCACGCATCGACCCGCCGCCCGGCGGAGAGGAGCGCCTCCTGCGCTATCGCGCGATCGGCGAGGTCGCCGAGGGCGCTCTCGAAGGCGGCGATCGCTGGATGTCGGTCAAGGCGGCGCCGGTCGCGGCCGCACGGGGAAGCGAAGCGCGCGTGGTCATCGTCATGCGCGACGTGACCGCCGAGCGACGCGATCGGGAGTGGCAGCGTTTTCTGGGAGACGCCAGCACCGCGCTCGCCTCGTCGATGGAGCTGCCGGCCGCGCTCGAGGAGCTGGCGGCGCTGGCCGCCCGCACGGTCGCCGATCGCTGCGCGGTGGTCCTTCGCCGGGGGAACGGCGAGGCGCGCGTCTCGGCCTTCGCCGCCGCCGTGCGCGCGGAGCATGCCAACGTCGCCGATCTGGAGACCGTCGAACGCGGTCGGACCGACAGCCTGCGCGCCGCCCAGGCCGCCATGACCAGTCAGCAGCCGATCCTCGAAAACGAGCCGGGCCGATCCGCGATGGCCGTGTCGCTGCACCTGCGCGGACAGACGGTGGGCGCCCTGGTGCTCGCCTCGCTCGGTGAGGGGCGACGCTACGGTCCCGCCGATCTCGGCGCCGCGCAGGAGCTGGCGCGGCGCGCCTCGATCGCCATCGACAACGTCCGGCTGCTCTCCGAGGCGCAGGAGTCGGTGCGCGCGCGCGAGGATCTGCTGGCGATCGTGTCGCACGACCTGCGCAATCCGCTGGGCGTCGTCTTGGCGTCGAGCGCCCTCTTGCTCAAGAGCTCGTTGCCGCCCGAACCGCCAGGGAAGGAAGGGCGCGCCCGCCGGCAGATCGAGGCGATCGAGCGGGCCGGGAATCGAATGAACCGCCTGATCCGCGATCTGCTGGACTTCGCGGCGATCCAGGCGGGACACCTGTCGGTCAGCTCCCACCCGCGGGAGGTGGGGACCCTCATCCGCGAGGTCCTCGACGCGCTCGATCCGCTCGCCGCAACGAAGACGATCAAGCTCGTCGACGGCACTCCCCAGAGCGCCGGGCTCACCATCTCCTGCGATCACGATCGGGTGATCCAGCTGTTTTCGAACGTGGTCGGCAACGCGGTGAAGTTCACCCCCGAGGGGGGGACGGTGGTCCTGCGCGCGGAGCAGGACGACGCCATGGTCCGGTTCGCCGTGGCCGACAACGGCCCCGGGATCGCCATCGAGGAGCTCCCCTACGTCTTCGATCGCTACTATCAGGCACGCCGGCGGAATCGCGACGGAATTGGTCTGGGCCTGTCGATTGCCCGGGGCATCGTCGAGGCGCACGGGGGGCGGATCTGGGTCGAAAGCCCCACGGCCGCCGGTGGCGGGGGCACGACGTTCTTTTTCACTCTCCCAGCGCCCCAACAATAACGTACACTTATGCGCCCTTTCGGCCAGGTGGCCGCCCCGGGGGCGTGAGAGCAGCAATGTCGAACATGTTGGATCTGGAGCTCAACGGCACCGGCGCCCCGCACATCAGCGCCGACTTGGATGTGCATGAGGCGCCGCGAAGCGGGACCGCGCTCGACACGCTCGCGCTGGCGAACCTGCCATTCGCTGAAGAGCTCTACTTCAAGTTCCTGCAGGATCCGGCCAGCGTGGATCCGGAGTGGCGGCGGATGTTCGTCCAGCTCGCCGAGCTCGAGGGGGCCGCCGGGCTCAACGGCGCCGGCCCGACCGCGCTCGTTCCACCTGAGTCGTTTCCGCGCAGCATCTTCGCCGGTCGTCAGACCGGCAGCCACGAGGATGCTCCCTCCGCGCCGGGCGCCATCCAGAGCCGCATTTCCATGCGCCTGCTCTCCGAGCGCGTGCAGCGCATCGTCGAGGCGTACCGGGAGCTGGGGCATCTGTCGGCCGATCTCGATCCGCTGGGGCTGGTCACCCGCCCGAGCCCTCAGATCGCGCTCGAGGACTACGGCCTCGCCGAGCAGGACCTCGACCTGGTGTTCAGCAGCGAGAACGTCGCCGGGCCCCGGCGGAAGACGCTGCGCGATCTCGTCAGCCTGCTGCGCGAGACCTACTGCCGCACGGTCGGCGTGCAGACCTCGCACATCCACGATCTCGAGCTGCGCGACTGGCTGCAGAGTCGAATGGAGAGCACGCGCAACCGGCTGCCGCTGACGCGGGCCGATCGGATCCAGGTCTTTCAGCAGGTGATCGGCGCCGAGGTGTTCGAGCAGTTCCTGCAGAACAAGTTTCTCGGCTCCAAGCGCTTCTCGCTGGAAGGGGCGGAGAGCCTCATCCCGCTGCTCGAGCGGCTGGTCGAGCGGGCGGCCCGCTCGAGCGTCAGCGAGATCGTGATCGGGATGGCGCACCGCGGGCGGCTCAACGTGCTGGCCAACGTGCTCAAGAAGCCGGCCTCGCAGATCTTCGCCGAGTTTCAGGACAAGCTGGACGAGAAGGCCGACCTCAACGACGGCGGCGGCGACGTCAAGTACCACCTCGGCTTCTCGATCGACCGTTCCTTTGGGGAAGGTCCCGACGAGCACCGGGTCCACCTCTCGCTCACCTTCAACCCGAGCCACCTCGAGTGGGTGAACACGGTCGTGCAGGGGCGCGTGCGCGCCAAGCAGGATCGGCTGGGCGACGCGGGCCGGACGCGCGCGCTGCCGATCCTCATCCACGGCGACGCCGCGTTCGCCGGGCAGGGGATCATCGCCGAGGCGCTCAACATGTCGGAGCTGGACGGCTACAGCGTCGGCGGGACCGTCCACATCGTGGTCAACAACCAGGTCGGGTTCACCACCTCGCCGACCTGCGCCAAGTCGACCACCTACGCGACCGACGTCGCGACCATGCTGCAGATCCCGATCTTCCACGTCAACGGCGAGGATCCGGAGGCGGTCTGCCAGGTGGTCGATCTGGCGGTCGACTTCCGGCAGCGGTTCCACCGCGACGCGCTCATCGAGCTTTGGTGCTACCGGAAGCTCGGACACAACGAGGGGGACGAGCCGTCGTACACGCAGCCGGTGATGTACCGGACCATCGCCTCGAAGCCGTCGATCCGGATGGCGTACCTGGCCTACGACGGGGCTCATCCCGCGCCGGACGGCGGACCGCCCATCACCGTCGAGGAGACCGACGCCATCGCCGCCGGCAGGCGACGGGAGCTCGAAGGCGAGCTCGAGATCGCCAACAAGCTGGAGACACCGCCGCGTCCGAGCACCTTCGCCGGGGCCTGGGCGCGCCTGCGGGGGGGGCTGACAACAAGGTCCCCGAGGTACCGACCGCGGTGACGCCCGCGGCGATCAAGGAGGTCACGCGCGCGCTCACCACGACGCCGCCCGACTTTCACGTTCACCCCAAGCTGCAGAAGCTGATCGTCGAGGCGCGCGCCCAGATGGGCGCCGGCGAGAAGGCGCTCGACTGGGGGATGGGCGAGGCGCTCGGGTTCGGGACGTTGCTGGCGCAGGGGACGCGGGTGCGCCTCTCGGGGCAGGACTCGCGGCGCGGGACCTTCAGCCACCGCCACGCCGTCATGTACGACCACGAGGACGGGCACCCCTACACGCCGCTCGGGCACATCGGCCCCAAGCAGGGCGTCTTCGAGGTGCTGGACAGCCCGCTGACCGAGGGGGCCGTGCTCGGCTTCGACTTCGGCTACAGCCTCGACATGCCCGAGGGGCTGACGATCTGGGAGGCCCAGTTCGGCGACTTCGTCAACGCCGCGCAGGTGATCATCGATCAGTTCATCAGCTCGTCGGAGGCGAAGTGGCACCGGGTGAGCGGCCTCGTGATGCTGCTGCCGCACGGCATGGAGGGGCAGGGGCCGGAGCACTCCAACGCGCGGCTCGATCGGTTCCTCAACCTTTGCGTCAACGACAACATGCAGGTCTGCAACCTGACCACGCCGGCGCAGTACTTCCATGCGCTCCGGCGGCAGGTGCTGCGCCCCTACAGGAAGCCGCTCATCATCATGTCGCCCAAGAGCCTCCTGCGGCACCCCTCGGCCACCTCGCCGATGAGCGCCTTCACCGAGGGGCGATTTCAGCACATCATCCCCGACCCGCTGGTGAAGGATCCGACGCGGATCAAGCGCGTGCTGCTCTGCACCGGGAAGATCTATTACGACCTCATCGCGTCCCGCGAGGCGCACAAGCACGACGACGTCGCCATCGTCCGCGTCGAGCAGCTGTTTCCGCTGCACAAGGACGAGCTGCTCGAGGCGCTGTCGGGCTTCGCCGAGGGGACGCCGGTGGTCTGGGTCCAGGAAGAGCCGAAGAACATGGGCGCCTGGGCCTACATGAACCGCGAGCTGCCGCCGCTCCTGGCGGGGTCGTTCCCCTGGTCGTCCGTGACGAGGCCGCTGTCGGCCAGCCCGGCGACCGGGTCGGCGAAACGGCACACGCGCGAGCAGACACGACTGGTGGCGGAAGCGTTCGGAAAAGGAGCGAGCTAAATGTCGATGGAGCTGCGGGTCCCCGCGCTGGGTGAGTCGGTTCGCGAGGCGACCTTGGGCGCCTGGAAGCACGCAGAGGGGGACGAGGTCGCCGTCGACGAGCCGCTGGTCGAGGTGGAGAGCGAGAAGGCGACCGTGGAGGTTCCCTCGCCCGGCGCCGGCATCCTCCGGAAGATTCTGCGCAAGGCGGGCGACACCGTCGCCGTCGGCGAGGTGATCGCCGAGATCGAGCAGCTCGGCGCGGGCGCTCCGGCCAAGGCGGGGGCGGCGTCCAATGGTCCGAACGGTCGCAAGGCCGGCGGCAACGGTCGCCCGGCGGCGGAGTCGGTGCGAGCGGCGCCGTCGGCGCGGCGGGCGATGGCCGACAGCGGTCTTTCTGCCGAGGAGGTCAAGGGGAGCGGCCGCGGCGGCCGGATCTCGAAGCAGGACGTGACGCGCGCGCTCGAGGAGCAGGCCGGGCCCGCGGCGCCGGCCCGGGCCGAGTCGTTCGAAGTGCCGCCGTCGTTTCGACCGACGCCGACGCCGACGACCACGATCGACAGCGCGCGCGAGCGCGTGGTCGCGATGTCGCCGCTGCGCAAGACCGTCGCCCGCCGGCTGGTCGAGGCGCAGCACGCCGCGGCGATCCTCACCACCTTCAACGAGATCGACATGTCGAGCGTGCTCGCGCTGCGCGAACGGCACCAGGAGCGGTTCGTCAAGCAGCACGGCATCAAGCTCGGCTTCATGTCCTTCTTCGTGAAGGCGGCCATCGATGCGCTCAAGACCTACCCCGGCGTGAACGCCGAGGTGCGCGGCTCCGACATCGTCTACAAGGACCACTACGACATCGGCGTCGCCGTCGGCGGCGGTAAGGGGCTGGTGGTGCCGGTGGTGCGCGACGCCGATCGGCTCTCGTTCGCCGAGATCGAGACGACCATCGGCGAGCTGGCTGCCCGCGCGCGCGACAACAAGCTCGGGCTCAAGGAGCTGGAGGGTGGGACCTTCACCATCTCGAACGGCGGCGTCTACGGCTCACTGCTGTCGACGCCGATCCTCAACCCGCCGCAGAGCGGAATCCTCGGCCTGCACGCCATCCAGAAGCGCCCGGTGGTCGTGGGTGACGCGGTCGTGGTGCGGCCGATGATGTACGTCGCGCTCTCTTACGACCATCGGCTCGTCGACGGGCGCGAGGCGGTTCAGTTCCTCGTGCGCGTCAAAGAGTGCGTCGAGAACCCCGAGCGTCTGCTGCTCGAGGTTTAATCGTCATCCCCGCGCAGGACCCCGCGGGCAAAGCCGGGCTTCGTCCACGCCTGACCAGCGTTACCTCGGCCCTTGCGCGGGGTACGCGGGCGGTGCGAGCTGATCCTCGGGCGTGCGCGTCACGTTGTCACGCGGGATGTCGGACGGGACACCTGCCGAGTTCCCCTTCGCGAAGTCCTTTTTCAGAATGGCGCTCGTGCGGTTCGCGCCGCCGCCGTTGGCCCCGTTGTTGGGGACGGGCGGCGTCGGTGGCGCCAGCGGGATGTCCATCATGTCCTCGGGGAGCATCAAGCGATCGGGAACCGGGGCGCGCTTCGAGTCGAGCGAGCGCGGCGGCGGTGGCCACGGCGCTTCCGTCTCCGAGCTGGCCGGCGTGGCAGCCGAGCTGGTCGGGACGGTGATGAGCGAAGCGCCCCCGTCTGGCCTGTCGCCGGGAGGCGGAACAGTTTCGGCGCGCCCTTCGGCCCCGACTCCGAGGGCAAATGCCACCACCAGCGCGAGCACCACCCGCGTTTGCATAACTTTGATGTTGGAGACGGAAGGGCGGGGCTCAAGGGCGACCGCTACGAAATGTTCTGATGGCTCTCGAGCGGCTCAGGAAGGCTCCTGCTGGGCTTGACGCCTTGCTTCGACCCCGGCCGACATCAGGTTCGAGGAAGGAGGAGTTGCCATGTCGATCATCTGGACACTCATCGTGGGGTTGGTGGTTGGTGCCCTGGCGAAGCTCATCATGCCGGGCAAGGATCCGGGGGGCGTCATCGTCACCATGTTGCTCGGCGTCGCCGGCTCGTTGGTCGCCGGTTTCTTGGGACGAGCTCTTGGCTGGTACCACTCGGCGGGCAGCGGGCCTGGAATCGTCGCCTCGATCATTGGCGCGATGGTCCTGCTCGGGATCTACCGGCTGGCCACGCACCGCAAAGTCACGCACGCGTGACGCAAGGTCCGGCTCAGTGAATGGCCTTGCCCCAGCGGGCTAAGATCCAGGCGGTCGCGTTGTCGCGGCGCGAGTAGACCGCGTAGCCATCGTTGTTGACCCGGCCGGCCGGCGAGAGCTGCCAGAACAGCCCGAGCTGGCCGCCGGACAGCGCGAACAGGTGGCGGAGCCAGTCGTCGTAGTTTTGGGCCCGCTCCACGTCGGGCGCCGCGAACCCGCACTCGCCGAGGTAGGCGACTTTTCCGGTCACCATGGCCAGCGCCTGATGCCGGTCGATCCAGAGCTCGGCGTCGCGCGGGGTCGAGAAGCCATAATTGCGCGGATAGAAGTGGTAGGAGAGCATGTCCAGCGCATCGATGCGTGAGAGCTTCGAGAAACTGCAGCCGTCGTCGCCGCGCACCGCGTAGTAGTTGGTGAGGCCCGCGTAGGGGGACGGATCGTCGTCGAACCCGTCGCCGCCGTCCGCCACCAGCTGGTTGGGCGCGATCTGTTTCAAGAAGGTGGCCAGCTCGGCGATGGTGTCGGGCAGGCGCGTGGTCCCGGCGCAGCTCGTGCAGCGCAGCTCATTGCCGATCTCCCAGGCCAAAATGGCCGGCTCGTCGCGGTAGCGAATGCCCGTGAAGCTGTTCACGCGGTTGACCAGCATGAAGGCGTAGTCCTTCCACCACTGCTGCATCTGCGCGTCGCGATAGAAGTCGTCGCGATCGATCGGACTGCCGTAGAGCTTGGAGGCCCAGGCGGCATAGGCGGGAAGCCCGCCGTACTCGCCCCAATTGTTGACCAGGGGGAGGATGAGGCGGATGCCGCGCCGCTTGGCCTCCCAGACCGCCTGATCGAGCCCGCGCAGCCCCTCCTCCCGAAACCCCTCCCAGGGGCTGCGGCGAATCGACGAGGTGTCCTTCGAGTCGTTGAACCCCCAGATCCGCGCCACCGGCAGCGAGAGGCAGACCAGATCGTTGAGCACCTCGCGCACCGCTTCCAGCGCCTGGGGGTCCTGCTCCTGTTGCGCGTAGGAGAGGAGCTGCTGCAGGTAGTAGAGGTTGGTGCCGGTCGCCCGGTAGGGGGTGATGCCGTTGAGCAGGAGCGCCCCATCCGCACGGCCGACGAACCCCGAGATCGGTGGCAGCGGCGGACAGCCGGTGTTGACCAGCTCGTCCGCCCGGATGGGCGGCGGCGGCTCGGGCACCTGCGGCGCCTCGCCTCCACAGCCGTCCGCCATCAGAGCGCTCGTCACCAGCGCAATCGCCAGCGAGACGGCGCGATGGTGTCCGGGCGACGCGGCTTCGCCGCGGCGGCCCAGCAAGGTCAGAGCAACCTTCCTCGCAGGATGATCGCCGCCACGGTGAAATAAATCACGAGGCCGCTGACGTCGACCAGCGTGGCGACGAACGGCGCCGAGGCGCTGGCGGGGTCGAACCCCAGGCGGCGCAAGATGAACGGGAGCATCGATCCGGCGATCGTCCCCCACATCACGACGCCGATCAGGCTGCAGGCGACGGTGGCCGCGATGCTCAGGTACTGCGGCCCGTAGGTGTGAAACAGCCCTTCCCACGTCACGATGCGGAGGAAGCCGATGACCGCCAGCACGAGACCGAGGCCGAGCCCGGCCACGATTTCGCGCCGGATGACCCGCCACCAGTCACGGAGGCGAATCTCGCCGAGCGCCATCGCCCGAATGACCAGCGTCGTCGCCTGCGAGCCGGAGTTGCCGCCGCTCGAGATGATGAGCGGGATGAACAGCGCCAGCACCACGGCGCGGGCGATCTCCTTCTCGAAGAAGCCCATCGCGCTGGCGGTCAGCATCTCGCCCAGGAACAGCACCGAGAGCCAGCCGACCCGCTTGCGGATCATGCGGCTCAGCTCGATCTGCAGATAGGGGGCGTCGAGGGCCTCGACGCCGCCGACCTTCTGCATGTCCTCGGTGGCCTCTTCCTGCACGACGTCGACCACGTCGTCGACGGTCACGATCCCCTTCATCTGCCCTTCGGCCGTGACGACCGGCAGCGCGACCAGGTGGCTCTGCGCGAAGATGTGGCTGACCGCCTCCTGATCCATCTGCTCGGGGATGGTGGTCACCTGCCGCTTCATGATCTCCGCGACGCGGGTGCGGACGGTGGCGGTGAAGAGCTCGCGGAACGACACCACGCCGAGGAGGTGCTGCTCGGCGTCCAGCACGTAGCCGTAGTAGATGGTCCGCGGCTGCTCGCGCATCTGCTTGCGCACGTAGCTGATCGCCTCGTCGACGGTCATCTCCGGGCGCAGCCGGATGTAGCGCGGGTTCATCAGCCCGCCGGCGTTGTCCTCCGAGTAGGCGAGGAGCGCGGTCACCTCCCGGCGGGTCGGCTCGTCGAGCAGCCCGAGGAGCGCGTCGCGCTTCTCGGTCGGCGCCGCCTGAATCAGGTCGGCGGCGTCGTCGGGGGGCAAGAGGCGCACCCAGGATCGCTGCTCTCGCCCCGGCATGCCGCAGACGAGGTCGGCTTGATCGCGCGCCGACACGGAGAAGAAGAAGTCCTCCGCCTCGTCGCGCGGCAGCAGCAGAAACCCCTGAATGCGATCGCCGTGCGCCAGCAGTGGCCAGACCTCACGGATCTCCCCCAGCGACAGCGGCTCGCGCTCGTCGGTCGGCGGCGTGGGAGTTGGAGGCGCGGCATCCATGACGGGACGGTTTGCGAGCTAGCGCGCTCCGGGCTCGGGGCGGTATTCGCAGGCCTCGTAGAAACGGCGGCCGAACGCCGTCACGTAGAGCGCCTTGCGTTGCAGGTCTGCCACCACACGATCGTCGTCGTCTTTGGAGCCTGTCTTGAGCGGCGGGGGTGGGTTGGCCTGGACGCGGGCGATCGCCGCCTGCACCTCGGCGCTCTCCTCGAGCGCGCGGAAGCCGCGCGTGTCGTCGGCGACCCGCACCGCCCGCAGCTCGGTGAGGCCCAGCCGGCAAAGGTTGTCGATGTAGAGCGGCACCCGTTCGGGGTGCTCGCACTCGGCCTCGATGCCGAGCCGGCTCGCGTGCCGCAGCTCGGTGGACAGCGCCCCCCCGAACTTGTAGCGCGCCACCACGTTCAGCAGCGGGAACGGACCGTCGTGCTGGAACAGGCTCACCAGACGGACCTCGTCCTCGGTCAGCTGGCGCAGCACCCCGAGAAACGCTGGATGGACGCGCGCCGAGGTGTCGCCGTCCATCGCCGCCGCCAGCAGGTTCAGGTAACGCTCGCGCAGCGTCGCGCCGTTCCGCACGCTCCCCGCCAGCGCCTGGGCCGCGAAGGACATGGACGGCGCGCGCCGGCGGGCGCCGGGGATCGCGGTCACCCGCTCCCCCAGATCGCGCAGGGTGCCGGGGAGCCGAGCCGCCATCTCCGGAACGTGCCGCAAGGGGCCTGCCGCCAGCAGCGCCATCGCGCCGAGGCCGCCGCTGAACCCACCACCCAGCGCCAGCTCGCGCCCGGGGCGCAACACCAGATCGCGGATCGCGCGCGTCGCGTTCCGCACCGCCTCCCGCTCTTTTCCGAAGATCATGCCGCGAGGTTACATGATCTTTTTCAGTTCGCTCACCCGATCCGACCAGCCGGTTTCACAGTCTCCCGGTCACCCGCTCGAGCGGATGGGTGGATCCCGTCGTGCGGAATTCGGAGACTCGTCCGGCGCGCCCTCCGTCGAGCTCGCACCGTCGATGACCTGCAAGCGCGGGGGGCGCATACTGGCGAGGCGGCCCACGATCTGCGGCCAGAGCGCGTAGATCGTGACAGGCAGGAAGAGCGCGAACTCGGTCACCAACTCGACGAGGCCGGAGCTCGAGAGGAGCTTGAGCCCACGGGGCGCGTCCGGGAGGAAGCGCCAGGGCGAATGGAAGCGCGCGGATGACAGGGGCCAGAACAGCGCCAGGCTCTTCCCGCCGACGCCGACCATGTCGAGCAGCGTGTGGCTGGCGACCGCCGCCGCGCCCGCCAGCGCCGTGCGCAGCACCGGCCAGCGCCACCACCGCGCCGCCACCGCGCAGAAGACCCCCGCTGCGGCGGCCATCGTCAGCGAGTGCAGGGCACCGCGGTGCCCGAACGGTCCGGTCTCGGACGCTCCGAGCGCGACCAGCAGAACGTCGAGGTCGGGCAGGGTGGAGAGGATCGTGAAGAGGGCCAGCGTCCCCCACCTGCTCCGCCGCTCCGACCGGTCGCCACCCCCATGCAGGCGCCCCGTCAGGAGGCCCACCGCCACGTGCCCGAAGCTCGCCATCCTTAAGTCTGACCGACCCCACCGACCGTCGCTGTGCGGCATTTTCGGATACCGCTCCGTTCGCGGTGATCGACCCGCGCGAGCTGACGAAATGAGCGGCGGTCGGCCTCTCCCCGGCGCGACCGCCGCTCGCGGGAAATTAGCGGATGGCGCGCTCGCGGGTCATGGTGGTCGCCGCATCGGCGATGTCCGAGCTGAACGAGGAGGCGAGGCGAGCCAGCACCTCGTCTTCCGCCCGGCGCTGGGCCAACTCGAGCTCAGCATCCGAAAATCGAGGGCTCGGGCCTGTGGTGGCGCAGCCAATCTCCAAAACCGCGAGCCCCAGAACGACGATGATGCGGGAGGCGATCTTGGAAAGCATGTTGGTATTTTCTCTTACTTATTTGAATCGGATAGAACCTTGGGGACTTGAGCCCGCAGACTGGGGTATTTATCCCCCACTATAAGGTTTTCATAAGTTGTATCAGTTTATTACACCATGGGGCCTGCGGGCCCCAGGATCGATGATGCTCCCGCGCGTGAAGACCTCCACGGGATCGCCTGCATCGAAGTTGAGCGGAACGAAGAGCTTCAGAGGTTCGTCCGGCTTCGAGAACCGAATCGAGATCGGCGGGGCCCCGTCGACAAGTGGTTCCAGCCCGAGAAACCGCCGTTCGCCCTGATAAACCAGCGTGGAGCGCAGACTCCGAAACTGCATCGCGAGGCTGTCCCCCTCGGCCCGAACCGTGAGCGGCCCGTACGCGGGATGCTCGTAGCTTCCCACGACTTCTTCGATCGGAAAATCGAGCGCGGTCTGACGGACGGCCGGCGACGCTGCTGGCATCTCCTCGAGCCTGCCCTCCCAGTCCAGCGGCTCGAGCCCGAGAAGGCGATCGTAGGCGCTGTAGGCGATCGCCATCAGAGCCTCGGTCGCGAGATCGCGGTTCATCAGGACAATGAGCCCTCGTCCGGTCTCTGGAAGAAAGCCCAGATGCACCACGAACCCGTCGATAGCGCCGTTGTGGGCCACCAAGGGATGGCCCCGGTAGCTCTCGTGGATCCAGCCCAAGGCGTAATAGGGGTGCCGTACCTCGGGTTGGTCCGGCTCCGGCATCTCCGCGGCAGGGCGATGTAGCTCGCGCCACATGCCCTCGTCGAGAAGCCCCGGCGATCTCTTCGCGTGAAACGTGAGCCAGCGGGCGAGATCCCGCACGCTCGTTTGCACGGCTCCCGCGGGCGCGATGGCGCTCAAGCCCTTCAGCATGGGGATCTGTCGTACGCTGCCCTCGCGGATCGCGTGGGGCGAGGCATGGTCGGCGTCGGCCTCCATCGCTTCCGCCGAGAGGAGCGTGCGACGCATCTCGAGGGGGACGAGGAGCCGAGACGCCACGAAGCTCTCCCAGGTCTCTCCCGAAACCTTCTCGACGATGCAACCGGCGACGACGAACATCAGGCTGTTGTATCGCCACAGCGTGCGGGGAGGACCGCTGGGCTCGAGGAAGCGAAGGCGCCCGTAGAGCTCATCGCGCGAGAACGGGGCCTGGTACCAGAAGAGATCGTGCCGGGGCAATCCGCTCCTGTGCGTGAGAAGATCCCGCGGCGTCACAGTCGCCGAGGCGACAGGGTCACGCAGCGAAAAGTCGGGAAGGTACGTGCGCACGGGAGTGTCGAGCGCGATCCTGCCCTCGTCCGCCAGCAGAGCGACCGCCGTCGCCGTGAACGCCTTCGAACAGGAGCCGAGAGGGAAGAGCGTGTCGGCCGTGACCGGGAGGCGCTTCTCCACATCGCGGTAACCAAAGCCGCGTGCGAAGCTCAGGTGTCCCCGCTCGACGACTCCCACGGCCACGCCCGGGATTTGGTCACGGGCCATCAGACGGCGAACGAGGGGCGCGAAATCGTCAGAAAGCCCCGCTTCGGCGCTCGCCCCGCGGCGGGGCGCCGCCCGGCCCATCGCCACGAGGACCGCTGGCAGGCCCGGCCGTAGCCGCTTCATGCCCGAGCGCGCTCCGGGACTCGCTCGGGAATCAGAAAGAAACAGACCGTCAGGAGAATCATCACACTCGAGAAAAAGACGAGCCCCATGAACAGGCCAATGCCGAGGTGCAATCCGAGCGTCGCGATGCACCACACCTTGCGCGTGCTGCGCGGCCAGATGAAGAACACGTAGCCAATCTCCACCAGCAGCGTGCTCCAGCCTGCGAACATGGGGATCCAGGAAGGCCTCGCCAGCCAGTTGAGATCGAAGGTGCTGAAGATGGGCTGAGAGACGGTCTGCCAGATCGCCTCGCCGTTCCACCATTGTCGGCCCATTGCCTTGTCCAGACCGGCGGCCAGATAGATCACGCAAAGGTGAAATTGCATCAGCCGCAGACAACCGACGGGAATCGTCTCCTGCCGGCCAGGGGAGGCGGGACGAGACGCGAACGTCCAGGCGCGCCCGGATGGAAAGACGACGAGATAGAAGAGGAACGTATTGGCCAGCTGATCCACACCGTAGAACGAAGCCGCACCGCTCGTGACGAGGCTGAGGTGAAGGCCCCAGGCGACAAATGCCGAGAGCCGTGTGCAAGCTCCGAGAGCGAGCGCGAGCAGGCTTCCGGCATAGCCCGAGAGCAGGAGGATGATCGCGGTGTGAACACCGATTCCGAGCGGCAGAAAGGCCCGGGCCAGCGTTGGCAGGCCGGGCAGCCAGGGATCGCGCAGCAGATCCGTGAGCTCCCAGGGAATGATCCCCCGGTTGCCATGCAGTGAGAGGACGTCGTCGGAGATCCAGACCAGATGAAGGAGCAGGAGCAGCGGCAGTCCCACACGAAGTCCCGCGAGCGGGCGAGCGGACACCGGCCGAAACCAGGTGTCGAGCTCGAGGTACCGGTACCTCCCTGACCTCACCTCCGTGACCTCACGGGGGTCCGTTCGAGCTGCGCACGAACGTCGCATCGTGCAACGAGCGCCACCGCGGCCGCGCCCCGAGCCGGTAGTCGGCCATCGTGGGCATCACCCAATCCTCGATGTCCACTTGCACGCGGTTGGCTTCCGGATGTGCGCCGAGCCGACCCGCCGCGAGTGCACCGAGAAACGCTCGTCGCAGGTCTGTGCGCTTGGCCGCGATGTAGATCGTTCCCGCGAGATTCCCGACGCGGAAGCCGACCTCGCGACTCTTCCCGGTTTCCAGCGCTTCTTCGAAGCGCTCTCCCCGGGGAGTCGACAGAGTAAACCGCGCCCGCAACTGGGGACCTACCGCGGGAGCGAAGAAGGAATAGGAGTCGCCTGCTCCCGACAGCTCGTCATAAAAACGAAGTCCTCTCCCGACTGGCCCGTGCAGACGAGACGTGAGATGCAGAGCCCCTGCGAGGACGAGTGCAAGGTGGCAACTGAAGGCGCCTACCAGGAGCAAGCGCTTCATGCCGCGCCTCCCGGTCTATTCGGCAGCCACAGAGACTTGCGGAACCTTGCGGGCCGGCACCGCGAGCTCGTGGCCGAAATCACTGGGACTTATGCGAATGCGAATACCTGCCAGTGCGTCGCTCGGACCAGGGTGCGAGTGCTCGGAGTGCTGGATGAGGCGGATGTCCCCGAGCTCCGTCGAGGTCGCCGGACGACTCGCGAGCTTCCATCCCACGCCGACCACCACTGCGATGATGGAAAGACCTGCTGCGATGTGCCGTTTCATGATGACCTCCGTTTGCCTCAGATTCGGTTGCCGTAGATCTTCAACATGATGTCTTGGGCCGTCTTGAGACGGTTCTGGATCGTGGTCGTCAACTCACCGATGAGTTGCTTGACCTCCGGATCCTTCGCCGACCCTTTGCTGGCCTTCAGCAGGTTGAGGGCGCTCTGCTGAGTGTTGGTCACGAGGGTCATGAACTCCTTGTCGAAGGCATCCCCCTCGAGAGAGCCGAGCAGCACCGCTTCGGCCTTCATGCGCTCGGTCAGGCTCTTGCTCTCCTCGGTGGGTGGGGCCGGCGGTGCGATGTCGATTCCCTCTGTTTTGGCGACGGATACGATCTTTGCGTCTAGAGTCGGATTGGCATTCGTGATCGCGCTGGCATAGGTTTTCACGAGGTCTGACTTTGCCCTCTTGGCCGCCATCTCACTGAGAGTGACGGACCACTGACCGACCGCGTGCAGTTCCGAGAAGCTCTCGCTCAACTGGGCTGCATGTTCGGGGGAGGCTGGCGTGCCGGCAAACGCCGCTTCGGTGCTGGCGATGACGAGGGGTATGAAGATGGCTGCGAGTCTCGTGCGTGACATGATTGCCTCCTTGTTGTGGTTCGAGGGCCGGACGGCTCGCGTTGCCCATCGTGGTGCTCATTCCACCGATACCCGAACATGAGCACGGGGGCAGTGAGGGACAGTTAGTCAAAGGCCGCAAACGTCAATCGACGGAAGTCCGATACCTTCCCCTGTAGTCAAACCGTGTGCCTCTCGGCCGCCCCGGTAGCAGGGCGACCGGGAGCATCGTCGAGTGTCTCCCCCAGGTTGGGTCCGGGCATGGGGCTGGGACTGCGGAATCGTCCGACTTGCAGAGGCGCCGGTGGTTGGCACTTTGCGTGGACCCACCAACCCCAGGAGACGACATGCTCATGCGCCTTTACACCCCCAAGAAGGCCGTGATCGACGGAAGCTGGAGCCCGCCGCCGGTGGTTCGCGACTGACGGCCGGAAGGGGCGGCCCGGTCGCCGCTCAAGATCGCTCGGCGCTTTACTGAGCCGGAGGTCGACAGGCTAGGGCGTCAGGATGCGGGTCGGCGTGGTGGACAAGCCGCTCGGCGAGCCGGCCTACCACGAGGGCGCGGTGGTGCTTCCCGCCCGCCGCCCACGCCACGCACAACGCCCACCTACCCCTCACCGCGCCTCCTTCCCCAGCAGTCAGGCTTCAGATCGACGTTCCAAAGCCAGACACCGATCCGCCAGAGAGTAAGGCGAGGGCTGGTTGGTAGGTCCGCGCCCCCGCAAGCGACCGCAGCAGCGACTCAGCAACGCCTTGCGGGGTCGTCGTGCGTGCGCTGTAGTATGTGTCCGATTTTCTTGATCTGCCGGGGTGGCGAAATGGTAAACGCGGCGGACTTAAAATCCGCTGCCGCGAAAGCGGCTTGTGGGTTCGAGCCCCACGCCCGGCACTGAATTTGTTGGGAGACGTCGACCAGCCCTGCTCGTCGGGCCGCGACGCTCGGCCCACCGGTGACTATCTGTTGTTGTTTTGCCTGACCACGCCCGATCCGAGGTCGCCATAAAAGGTGAACACCACGCCGGCCGTCATGGCGCCCAGGATGATCCCCGCGACCTTGGATTTGGATCTTTTCGGCTCGGGCTCGTCGACCATGGTCAGCTTGCCATGGTCGTCCTCGCGCACCAGCGCCTGGGGCCCGATGGAGATCAGGCGGAACGTTCCGGGTGGCGGCAACGGTTCTGTTTCGGCCCCGCGGATCGGCTGCGGCTCCGCGCGTGCCGGCTGAACGACGGGACCGGTCAGCCCCAGGTACGAGGCGGCGACGATCCCCACCAGGCCTTTGAAACCGATCAGCTTCATGCGACGCCTCTTCTCCAAGAAAGCTAAGTCCCCGAGGGCTCCGCGCCGTGCGCTGCCCGCGACTCGGGCGTGGGACCTCGGCCGCGGAGGTGTCGGCGGATGACGTAAACCGGCGCCGCTCCCTGGAGCACCCTCGGGCGGTGGGCACGTTTGCTCCGCCATGCTCAGCAAGTTGGGTCAGAGGATCGCCTGGGCGCGCGACGTCATCGAGACGCGCGCACGAGACGTCTGGAGACGCGATCGCGCTTCGCTTCGGGGGTGGAGTGCCTTCAAGAATCGGGTGCTCCGGATCGCCATCTTCATGGCGCGCGGTATATCCGAGCATCAGCTCGGGCTTCAGGCGGCGGCTCTCACCTATTACACGGCGTTCTCGTTGGTGCCGCTGTTGGTGGTGGCGCTCTGGATCCTCAAGATCTTCGATGGCTCCCCGGTCACGGAGTCCGCGATGCCTCTGGCGCGCGAGGTGACCAAGGGGAACGCCGCGCTGCACGCCATGTTGGGAAGGCTGCTCGAGAACGTCAGCCACGCCAGTGAGGTGACGGGCGGAATCGTCGGTCTGGTCGCGCTCCTTTACGCCGTGGTTCGGCTCTTCAGCTACACGGAAAGGGCGCTGGATCGCATCGCCTCGTCGACGACCCGGAGGCCCAAGCTCTCCCGGCTCTTCAGCTATCTGGCGCTGCTGCTGCTTCCACCTCTGCTTGGCGTCGTCGTCGGTCCGCTGGTGGGAGCCGCTCACCACGCCCTCGGGGCCGAGATCGCTCGGCTGTTTGGCGCCGCCGTGTGGCTCAAGCTCACTCTTGCCGCTCTCCTCGGCCTCTCCGCGCTCTGGCTGGCCATCGCGATCCTCTACTCGGCCGCGGCGCGCGCCCGGATAGCATTCGTCTCGGCGGCCGTCGGAGCGGCGGTGGCGGCAATCCTCCTCGTGTCGGTGCTGTGGATCTTCGCCAGATTTCAGATCGGCATGTCGCACGGAAACAGCGTTCAATTCGGGGCGACCGCGGGCCCGGTCTTTCTGCTGTGGGCGTTCTCCTCCTGGTTCGTCGTGCTGCTCGGCGCCGAGATCGCTGTCGGTCACGGTGTCGACCGGGTCTTGATCCACGGGACCTGGTGCTTCCAGCTCGACGCGCTCGCGGAACAGGAGACCGGTCTCGAGATCATGGTGCGAGCCGCCCGCGCGAACGTCAGCGTGGACGGCCTGGCCCGCGAGCTCCGTCTCAACCCGCAGCTGATCCGCCGCATCGGCATGCGCCTCATCGAACGCGGCCTCCTCGTCGATGCGGGTCTGGACCAGTTCGCCCTCGGCTGCGATCCCGATCGCGTCGGCGTCGGCGAGATCGTGGATGCCGTCGTGCGCGATCCTGCCTTGGACTCCGCCCGCCGCGCGCGGATGAACGAATACCGCTCCGCCCGCCTGATCGCCTCGGCCGCCTCGCACGAGGCGTCGGAAACCGGTCGGACGCTGCGCCAGTTGGCCGGCCAGCCGCCGCAAGCTGCACACGCCGCTGCCGACGTCGTCGCGAGCCTCCCCTGATCTCCCGTCTTCCGAAGAAGCCTCGGTGACCGATCGTCGGGGCGCGCGCGGGCCACGCTCGCTTCGCTGCGCGGCCCCGGGGATCGACGGCGCTCCGATGCGCCGTCGATCCGCGATGCCTTGCTTGCCTGCGATGCCTTGCTTGGTTGGTCGGCTGACTACTTGGACGTCGGGTGGATCGCCGCGGCGACCGCCTCGGTGTAGTCGAACTGGACCACCTGGCCCGGCTTCAGCGTGGCGAGCTTCTCCTGGTTGGCGGGGTCGGCCACGTAGATCGTCCGCATGTTTCCCTTCGGACCCTTGAAGGTGACCGTGTTGGCGGCGGCATCGACGCTCACGACCTCGGCGGACATCTTCAGCTCGCGGCCGCTGATCCCACCGCCCATGTCGACCGCCTGACCCTTGCGCTCGGTCATGCTCGGCTTCGTCCCCGCCGGCGCCATCGAGATGGCCATCGACTCGTAGAAGTCGACGTCGACCTTGTCGCCGGGCTTGATGCTCTCGAACCCCTTCACGGATTCGGGCACATGGACCGTCATCTCCTCGCCGTCCTCCTTCTTGAGGACGACGGACCGGTCGCTCTTGTTGATGCTCTTCACGTTCGCGGCGGCGTGAATCAGCTGCGTCTTGGTCTGACCGGTCGCCGTGTTGGTGACCGACTGCGTGACCGCAGGCTCGGCCCGGACCGCTCCGCCCATCTGAAGCGTGAGCATCCCCCCGGCGACTCCTGCCACGGCGCTCATCCATTTGTTGATCTGCTTCGTCATTGCATGCCTCACTTGTTTCTCTGTTTTTGGAACAGGCCACGCTTTCCAGTGCGCCCTTCCGACAAGGTGAGGCCGGCGCGCGTGTCCGCCGGGCCCACCGGCATCGGCAAACGGATGGAAAGTAGCTCAGCGACGGGAGCTCGCTCGGCCGTGAACGTGTGGAAACGGTGACGCCTGAGCAGGTTCCACGCGGCTCGAGGCAGCTTTCAGGTTGATCACTACAACCGTTTCCTCTCGCCGGACCACAGACTGCCGGAGCACCCCACGAGGAGACCGAAACCGATGAGCCAGCAGCCCAAGGCCACCCGCGAGCATGCCCGCCTCGAAGAGATTCGCAGCAAGCAAGTCCCCTGGAGAAAGTGGGGACCCTACCTCAGTGAGCGGCAGTGGGGCGGCGTGCGAGAGAACCTGAACAAGGACGTCGAGGCCTGGAACGACGTCACGCACGATCAGTCCCGCTCGCGCGCGTACCTGAGCGGCGAGGACGGCATCGCCGGATTTTGCGACGACAAGATGCTCCTCTGCCTGTCGCTCGCGCTCTGGAACGGAAAGGATCCGATCCTCAAGGAGCGGATGTTCGGCCTCACCAACA
Source organism: uncultured Pseudomonadota bacterium (assembly GCA_963819375.1). Taxonomy (GTDB): domain Bacteria; phylum Myxococcota_A; class Polyangia; order Fen-1088; family Fen-1088; genus JADGRB01. The sequence continues at coordinate 354,609 of CAWFVU010000010.1, forward strand.
GCGAGGGAAATCACGGCGAGGACGTCAAGGAGTACTACTTCTATCTCGACAGCACGCCGACGCACTCGTACATGAAGATGCTCTACAAGTACCCGCAGGCGGAGTATCCCTACGGAGATCTGGTGGCGGAGAACGGGCGCCGCTCGAAGACCGACTTCGAGTACGAGCTGCTGGACACCGGCATCTTCAACGAGGATCGCTACTGGGACGTGTTCGTGGAGTTTGCCAAGTCCGACGCCGAGGACGTCTCGATCAAGATCACCGCCTTCAACCGCGGACCGGAGGCCGCCACGCTGCACCTCCTGCCCCACCTCTGGTTTCGCAACACCTGGTGGGTCGACGAGCAGGCGCCGCGGCCCGAGCTCACGGCCCGCGACCATCACAAGGGCTCGGTCGTCGCCGCCAAGCACCCCGCGCTCGGACAGCGCTTTCTCTATTGCGACGGCCCGGTCGAGCTCCTGTTCACGGACAACGAGACGAACAGGTACCGACTCTGGGGTCAGCCGAACCCCACGCAGTTCCAGAAGGACGGAATCAACGACTACGTCGTGCAGGGGCGCCAGAACGGCGTCAATCCGGCGAAGAAGGGGACCAAGGCCGCGGCGCACACGATCGTCACGGTGCAGCCCGGCCAGAGCGCCACGGTTCGCCTGCGCCTCTCCGACCGGCCGCCCGGCGATCTCTCCGATCCCTTCGCCCATTTCGATCAGACGTTCGCCGACCGCAAGCGGGAGGCGGACGAGTTCTACGCGTCGATCACCCCGCCTTCGCTCAGCGCCGACGCCGCCAACGTCATCCGCCAGGGCTACTCCGGGTTGCTCTGGACGAAGCAGGCCTACGTCTATGACGTGGAGCGATGGCTGAAGGAGCGCGGCATCCAGCGAGATTCGGGCAGCAACACGCGCAATCAGCACTGGTTCCACATGTTCAGCGCCGACATCATCTCGATGCCCGACAAGTGGGAGTACCCCTGGTTCGCCGCCTGGGATCTGGCGTTTCACTCGACGTCGCTGGCGTTCGTCGATCCCGAATTCGCGGCCGAGCAGCTGGCGCTCATGCTGCTCGAACGGTACCAGCACCCGAACGGCCAGCTCCCGGCCTACGAGTGGAACTTCGACGACGTCAACCCGCCCGTCCACGCCTGGGCGGCGCTCTTCAACTATCGCCTCAACCGCGGAAGCCTCGGCGACGAGGCGATTCCGTTTCTCAAGCGCACGTTCAACAGCTTGCTGGCCAACCACACCTGGTGGCTCAACCGCAAGGATCGCGACGGACGCAACCTCTTCGAGGGCGGCTTTCTGGGCCTCGACAACATCGGGGTCTTCGATCGCAGCTCGCCGCTGCCGACCGGCGGCTACATCGAGCAGGCCGACGGCACCGCCTGGATGGCGTTCTACTCCCAGAACATGCTCGACCTCGCGCTCGAGATCGCGCTCGTCGACCCGACCTACGAGGACATGGCGATCAAGTTCTACGAGCACGTGATGTCGATCGCCGCGGCCTCCAATCGCACGAGCACGCACGATTCGCTGTGGGACGAGGAGGACGGGTTCTATTACGACGTGCTGCGCGTGCCCGGGCAGTTCAACACGCGGCTCAAGGTGAGGTCGCTGGTGGGCCTTCTCCCGCTGTGCGCCGTCTCGGTCTACCGCCCCGAGGTCATCCGACAGCTCCCGCGGTTCCAGGAGCGGGTCATGTGGTTCAACCAAAACCGCCCCGAGCTCCTGGCGAACGTCGGTCATCCGGGGCAGCCGGGCGTCAACGGCCGGTTCATGCTCTCGCTCCTCGACGAGAGAAAGCTGCGGCGGGTCCTCGCGCGGATGCTGGATCCGAACGAGTTCCTCGGCGACCACGGCATCCGCTCGATCTCCCGCTATCACCTCGAGCACCCGTACGTCTTCAATTCGAACGGGCGGGAATATCGGGTCGGTTACCTCCCGGCCGAATCGGACACCGGAATGTTCGGCGGCAACTCGAACTGGCGCGGCCCGATCTGGGCGCCCATCAACGCGCTCCTCATCCGGGCCCTCTTGCAGATGTACGGCTTCTACGGCGACGAGTTCAAGGTCGAGTGCCCGACCGGCTCGGGCCAGTACATGAACCTCTACGAGGTGGGACAGGAGCTGTCCAACCGGCTGGCCAGCATGTTCCTGCGCGATCACCAGGGGCACCGCCCGATCTACGGCGGGACCAAGAAATTCCAGGACGATCCGCACTGGAAGGACCTCATCCTGTTCAACGAGTATTTCCACGGAGACAACGGCGCCGGCCTCGGGGCGAGTCATCAGACCGGCTGGACCGCGGTCATCCCCGCCATGATGGAGCTGTTCGGAAGGCTCACGCCGCAGATGATCCTCACGGACGAGCGCATCCTCGCCGGCCTCGAGAAGAGGCCGGGCTTCGACGCACCCGGAGCGCAGCCCTAGTACGGACGTACGGATGGTTGGTCGCGCGCAGGCTGGTCACCGGCCTAGGCGCTTTTTTGGGACTGTGAAGGAGGTGCGGCCGTGAACAATCCGTCGATCTATCAGATCAACACGCGCGTCGTCCTGCAGGAGCGCGGGGTCGCGCTGGGGCGCCCCGCCACGCTCGACGATCTCGAGGATCGGTTCCTCGACGACATCGCCAGCAAGGGATTCCAGTGGGTCTGGTTCCTGGGCGTCTGGCAGACGGGGCCGGCGGGGCGGGAGATCTCCCGCTCCAACCCCAAGCTCGTCGAGGAGTGTCGTCGAGTCCTCCCCGATCTCAAGGCGGAGGACATCTGCGGCTCCCCGTTCGCGATCGTCGCCTACGAGACCCACCGCGACTTCGGCGGGGACAAGGCCCTCGCCCACCTCCGCAAGCGGCTGGCGCAGCGCAACCTCAAGCTGCTGCTCGACTTCGTCCCCAACCACACCGCGCCCGATCACCGCTGGGTGCAGACGCACCCGGAGTACTACATCCAGGGGAGCGAGGACGATCTGGCGCGGCAGCCGCAAAACTACGCGCGAGTGAAAGTTGGCGGCAAGACGATGGTCCTCGCCTACGGCCGCGATCCCTACTTCGACGGCTGGCCCGACACCTTCCAGCTCAACTATCGCCACGCCGGGTTTCGCGAGGCGCGGATCGCGGAGCTCGGCTCGATCGCCGAGCGCTGCGACGGCGTCCGCTGCGACATGGCGATGCTGCTGCAGCCGGAGATCATCCAGAAGACCTGGGGCGACCGCTCACGACCGTCGGACGGCTCGCCGCCCAAGGACAACCCGTTCTGGCCCGAAGCCATCGCCGCCATCAAGCGACGGCACGGGGAGTTCAAGTTCGTCGCCGAGGTCTACTGGGACATGGAGTGGGCGCTGCAGCAGGCCGGCTTCGACTACACCTACGACAAGCGCCTCTACGATCGCCTGGTGGAAGGGGCCGCCACGCCCGTGCGCGAGCACCTGATGGCCGCCCCGGCGTTTCAGGAGCACTCGATGCGGTTCCTCGAGAACCACGACGAGCCGCGGGCCGCCGCGACCTTTCCGCCGCCCGTGCACAAGGCCGCCGCCGTGGTGGCGCTGCTCGCCCGGGGGCTTCGCTTCATCTACGAAGGTCAGCTCGAGGGACGCAAGGTTCACGTCTCGATGCACCTCGGGCGACGTCCCGCGGAGCCCGTCGATCAGGACCTGCTCGCCTTCTATCTGATGTTTCTCGGGTGTCTCAGGCGGCCCGAAGTGCGCGAAGGAGACTGGCGCCTGGAGAGTTGCCGGCCGGCCTGGGCGGGCAATTCCACGAACGAGCAGTTCATCGTCTCGTCGTGGCAGTCGGGCGAGCACCGGCTGCTGTCGGTGGTCAACTACGGCGGCTCCCAGGGGCAGTGCTACGTCAGCCTCGGAATGTCGGGCCTCGCCGGGCGCAGCTTCGAGCTCCGCGATCTTCTGAGCGACGTCGTCTACCAACGCGAGGGGGACGGCCTGGCCGGCAACGGCCTCTATCTCGATCTGCCTCCGTGGGGGCACCACGTGTTCGAGCTCCGCGCGCGGCCCGCTGATTCGGGCGTGGGTGGTCATCCGATCACGCAAGTTGCGCGCTGACTTCCGCCGCCGCCTATTCAAGGCGACACCGCTCACTACGTTGGCCCGCTAAGGAGAGAGACACATGAAGAACGCGATCAAAGGCATCCTCAAGGTTTCTATCGCCGCGGGCCTGCTGCTGGCCGTCGGGAACGCGGGGTGCGGATCTTCCACCTCGAGTGACGTCGCCTACGAAGACGACTACGCCGGCGACTACTACTACCCGGCCGACGTCGGCTACTCGGGCGTCTACGCCGGCGGCTGGGGCTACTACGGCATCTATGCCGCCACGCCCACCAGCCAGCCAGCCGCGCTGCTCGACGGCGGTCGTGTCAGCATCGACGGCGGCTCCATCAAATTCGACGGCGGGAGTATCAGCGTCGATGGCGGCCACGTCATCGTCAGCGTCGACGCCGGTCATGCCGTCGACGGGGGAGGTAAGGCCACCGGGTCCACCACCGTTCGAGCCGCGGTCGGTCAAGCCATCCGGGAAGCGGCGCTCGGCGGCGTCGTCTGCGCGGGGCAGGCGACCGTGACGCCGAAATCGGGCACCACCATTTGCGGCGTGTCGGCCTCGGGGGTGAACATCGTCTTCAACGGATGCCAGCTGTCGGGCGGCGGCACCGTCGACGGAACGGTCGACGTGCAGATCACGCGTTCGGCCTCCGACACGACCTGCGGCTCCGCCACGACCATCACGCTCGGGTACACCTCCACCATCACCAACCTGACCTACACCGGCACTGGTGGAGCGAAGATCGTGATCCCCAACGAGATGAGCACCTCGACGCTCACCTACTCGTTTGGCCAGGCGCCCACCACCGCCAGCATTCAAACCAACGGCGAGATTCAGCGGTTCGCCAGCGGTGGCTCGATGAGCTCCGACCGGACGTACACCGGGACCTACGATATCTCGTCGATCTCGCTGGCGGACCAGTCGTACACCGTCGGCGGAATGCTGAACGTGACGGACAAGAGCGGAGGGACCGCGACCTTCACCGGGACCGACATCGCACGCAGCACGGGCTGCTGCCGGCCGACCGGGGGGACCCTGGCCGTCTCGCGCATGGGAGGGAGCCACGCCGGATCGCACAACTGGACGTTCACCTCGACCTGCGGGTCGGCGATGCTCGACGGCAAGACGGTCACGCTTCCTGCCTGTCTATGACGTCGAATCGGGGGTGGCGCCCGCCCGTCGGGCGCGGCGCCACTTTTCCGCGTCTCGGTCGGACCGCATCGTCGGACGACCCCGTGTCAGGGGGTGTGTGGGATCTGGCGGATGTGGTGTCCGTGCGTCCAGATCCGGTTCGACACCCCGCGCCCGATCAGGAACGGAAGGAAGACCAGCAGCGCACCAACCACGACGGCCCCCATCAGGCGAACGTGACCGAGGATGATCCGCTGCAGGATCCCGTCTAGCACGAACGCCACGCACAGCGGGACAATCGCATCGCGCAATCCTTGCTTGAGACGTGGCCAGCGATCGTGCTCGGCATGCACCAAGCTCATGAAGAAAGGTTCGTGCCCCTTCTTGGCGTCCCGTATGCCGAATCGGGTCCCCAGCACCAGCGCGATGAGCGGCTGAGCGAAGAGGCGGATTTGAAAGCTTCCGCCGAACATGCCCCTGCCGGTGAGATCGCGCCAAATTCCTTCGAACAAGCCGACGTGAGCCATGTGAGGTCCTCTCTCTCCACGTAAAGCTGGGACCCGAGGATCCACGTTGTGAGTGATCCGTTGTCTGATTTGGAAGGCGCGGTGTTGTGCTCAGCCTGCCACGTCCCAAATTCGCGGCGTCGAGGGCGCCGTGTCACGCCGGAGATCGCACCTGAGCCTCTCCCTGGCAGGGCCACGTCCTGGCCACTGAGCGCGGGTCCTCGGCCCCGACCTCCCGCGGTCACCCGAGCTGTCGAAGAGCGCGCGGGCGGTTTATGATCCCTTCCTTGGCACCCGTCATCGCGGTTCTCGTCGCGGCGGTTCTGGCTGTTTTCTCGGCGGAGCGGCGGATCGTCTGGCTGCACGTTCCTTCGAAGCCGCTGACCACGGCGCTGCTGTTCCTGATCGTCGGCTGGCCGGCGACGCGGCTCGCCTGGTGGATCGACGCCGGCATCGCGCTCTCGGTCGTGGGAGACATCGCGCTGCTCAGCGCAAGCGAGGGGGCCTTCCTGGTCGGGCTGGCGGCGTTCCTGCTGGCGCACGTCGCCTACGTGGTGGCGTTCGCCGGGGTGGCGGTCTGGTCGCCCCACGTCGCCGTCGTGGCGGTCGCGACGATCGCGGTGACGGTGCTCGTGCTGCGCGCGATCGCCCCCGGGACGGCCCGTCTGCGCGCCCCGACCATCGCCTATGGCGTCGTGATCAGCGCGATGGTGATCGCGGCGTCGGCGACGCTCGGGGGGCCTCTCGCGGCGGCGCCCCTGGCCGCCGGTGGCGCGACGTTCTTCTATGCGTCCGACGCCAGCCTGGCGCTCAACCGCTTCCGCCGGCCGATCCCGCACGCAGCGTTCTTCACGCTCGGCCTCTATTGGATCGGGCAGATCGGCATCGCGCTGGCCGCCCGCGGCGGTCACTGAACGGGTGGCGCCAGCTGCCCGCGCGGCGCCAGGTGGCGCCGCGGCGCCAACCTGAGCGACGGCCTCAGCTCGGTCGAACGGCGCCCGGGACCAGGCGACCGATGATCGCCTCGCAGATCCGGAAGAAGCTGATCCGGTCGAGGACCGGGTTCATCCAGCCGACGGTGATGCAGTAGGATTTGTCCTGCGGCGAGGCGTGGTGGATGGCGTGATGCTCGGGCGACAGGATGAGGCCTGCCCGCTGGAGCATCCGCACCAAACGCGTCGGGTTGTCTTCATGCGCCCACTTGTGGAACTGGTTGGTGCAGAAGATGAACCAGGAGGTGAACGTCAGCACCGCGCAGAGGTAGAAGAACCAGCCGGTGGTCTTGGGCGAGATGAGCAGCAGGAGCGCCAGGATCGGGGCGACCACGATGCAGTTGTTCCCGTTGGTCTCGATGAAGTCGTGCCGCGTGATGTCCTTGGGATCGACGTGGTGGTAACGGAACGGGGTCACGAAGTTCGGGCCGAAGATTGGGGTGTTCTGGTCGCCGATGGTGTCACCGGCCCAGTGGACGAAGCCGGACAGAAAGTCCGCCACCAGGTATCCGCCGAGGGCGGTCGACGCGACGTAGAAGAGCTCCCGCGCGCCAGCCACCGCGTGACAGATTCGGAACCCGAGCCAAGCCAAGGCCAGGAAGACGAAGGCGATGCTTGCGATCTCGAGCGCCCGGTGGCCGCGCCCGTAGGGCTGCGGTTCGGCATTGGCACTCATAGGGAAATAATAGCTTACCGGAAGTCGGGTCAAGCACCTAACTGGCGTAGGAACGGCGCGGCAGAGTCGGCCTTGAGGCCCTTACGGAAGAGGACGAACTCCCCCTTTTCGGCCTGCTTCCCGTAGAGGCCGGACTTGAGGGCATCGATGAGGTGGCCGCGATCCTCGCCGCCCGAGGGGAGCCGGACCAGGAGGTAGTCTGCGTCTTGGAACCCGATGCGGAGAGAGTAGGCGTTCTTGCGGCTGGAGATCTGGGAGACGATGCTCTCGGACGCCGTGACGCTGGCCTCCTGGGGGATGAGCTTGATGAGCGAATAGAGATCGGCGTGGCGGGCGCGCTCTGAGTCGGTCACGCCGACGTGAAACGGTGAGAAGCCTCCCCACGCCGTGTTGCGCTGGAGCACGATTCCGAGCTGATACGAGGTCACGATCGTCCCGGCGGTCATCGCCACCAGCCAGGCGCGGCGGCTGCGGCGCGCCCAGCCGGCGCCCGCTGCCTCCAGGCGCTGGAGCCAGGCCAGGTTGGCGACCACGGCGATGAAATAGAAGCTGGTCCAGTAGGCGGTGTACTGGAAGGAGATGCTGAGCAGCGGCGGGTAGTGCGTCGCCAGCATGGTGAAGAAGAACCCGGGGACCGAGCAGAGCAGGCCAATCGGGCGCCGCCAGGGGAAGAAGGCCAGCGGGGCGACGATCTCCAGCAGGTAGAGCACCTTGTCGTGCTCGAGCAGGCTGCTGACGGTGAAGGCGGGGTTTCCAAGCACCGTCTTGAGGACGCCGCCGAAGCCGTTGTCCCCCTCGGGGAGCAGCCCCTCGTACTGGTTGATGTAGGCGGGGTATCCGTTCAGGAAGTGCGGCATCAGGATGAGCTTGATGCCCACGAAATAGGCCGCCGAGATGAGCGTGACGACCAGGCCGGCCCGCGGCCGCTCGCCGGTGAAGACGAGGTAGAGCCCGACCACCATGAGCAGCGCCGACATGTCCTCGCGGTTGGCCAACGTGAGGGTCACCGCCACCACGGCCATGGCGTTGCGCCGGGATTCCAGCGCCCAGAGGCACCACCAGAGGTAGAAGGGCGCGAACGGCAGGTAGTGGAAGTCGTAGAGGTTGGACCCCTGCAGCGGCGCGTAGAGATTGATCAGCACGGCCAGGAGGCAAGCGGTCCAGGCGCCCAGATGCCGGCGCGCGAAGGCGAAGAACGGCAGCACCGCCCCGCCGATCAGCGCCGCCTGAAGCACCAGCAGCGTCTCGGGCCGCGGCACCAGCCGGTAGAAGATCCCGATCAGGTACGAGATATAGGTCTCGTGAAACCCGATGTGGGTCGACGTCGCGTTGCCGATGACCGACGTCTTGAAGAGCGGCTTGTTGAAGTGGGCGGCGTTCCAGACGAGGTTGTTTTCGATCCCCAGATCCCACCCCATCGTCTGCAGGCGGAAGTGATTCTGGATGGTGATGATCGAGAAGTAGACGGTGTAGCCGAGGAACGCGGTGAACACGATCGCGAACGGCAGCCACTTCGTGTCACGCACCCGCGCCAGCGGCGGTCCGAGGCGGGCGGCGACGCGCGCGCGCAATGACGCCGGCAAGATGGGCGGCGTCTCCAGCGAGACCCGGGTCAGCACCTGCAGGCAGAGCACGAAGGCGCTGACCATCACCATGAAGGTCAGCTCCCGCCCGCCGTACCACAGCTGCCACTGAAAGAAGATAGGGAGGGCCCCCGCCAGGCAGAGGGGACCGAGCCGCCGGGCCACGCGCTCGACGAGATCGAGGCCCCCGAGCCGGCGCCAGAGGATCGCCACCAACCCCACCAGCCCGGTGAGCGCGGCGCCGGCCAGCATGTTGCCGAACACGTACTTGCGGGCGGACGGCGGCATCGAGTTGTTTGCGACGTAGTTGAGGAGGTGATCGCGCGCGCGGAGGGACCACCCGGCGAAGCCGATCGAGGCGCCCTCGGCGGTCAGCAGGCCGAGCGCCCGAACGGCGCGGGTGAGCGGAGGAGCCCCCGGCGTCGGCGTGGGCGCGAGCGCGGCCGGCGCTGGCGCCGGCGGAGGTGCAGGTTCGGGCGCCAGTGAGCGCGAAGGGTTGAAGGCGGGGTCGAAGGTACCGGCCGACATCGGGGGCGCAGTCTAACTGAGAATGTGGTCTAAGATGACCAGACTCCTTATGGATTCGGCCGCGCCCTCGCTTACGGTGGTCATCCCCTGTTACAACGAGGCGGAGCGCCTCGACGCGGCGCCTTTGTTGGCGTTCTTGGACGGTTGCGCCGAGGCGTCGCTGCTGTTCGTCGACGACGGGTCGACCGACGCGACGGCTGACAGGTTGGCGGCGATCACCGCCGCGCGGCCGGCTCGAATCGAGGTGCTGGCGTTGCGGCCGAACGGGGGCAAGGCCGAGGCGGTGCGGCGTGGAATGCTCGCGGCGCTCGAGCGGGGGGCCGGGGTGGTCGGCTACCTGGACGCCGATCTGTCGACGCCGCCCCGCGAGATCTTCCGCCTGCGGGCGGCGTTCGAGCGCCCCGGCGTCGAGGCGGTCCTGGGAGCGCGCGTGGCGCTGCTCGGAACGGACATCGAGCGGAGCGCGGCCCGCCACTACCTCGGGCGGGTCTTCGCCAGCGTGGCCGCCGCGATCCTGCAGGCGCGCGTCTACGACACGCAGTGCGGCGCCAAGCTGTTCCGCGCCTCGCCGGGCCTGCAGCTGGCGCTGGCGACCCCGTTCCTCTCCCGCTGGGCGTTCGACGTCGAGCTGCTCGGACGGCTCCTGACCGGCGGCGACGGGGTTCCCGGCGTGCCGCTGTCGGCCGTCGTCGAGGTGCCGCTCACCACCTGGCACGACGTCGGCGGGTCGAAGCTCAGCCCGCTGGCGATGGCGCGCTCCCTCGTCGATCTCGGGCGGATCGGGTTCGACGTCGCCGCGCGTCGCCGCCGGAGCCGACCGGCATGAACCGGGGCGCGTTCGCCGGGCGTCTGCGGCGAACCTATCTACAGATCGACCTGCGCAGCCTGGCGCTCGGGCGGATCGTGCTGGGGCTGGTGCTGATCGGGGACCTTCTGCGCCGCGTCCCCTACCTGCGCGATCTCTACAGCAACCTGGGGCTCATCCCGAACCACACGGTGCTCTGGCGGCCGCCGTTCCCGCGGATCTTTTCCGTCTTCTTCATGGCCTCGCTGCCCGAGGAGGCGGCGCTCTGGTTCTTCATCGCCTTCGTCTGTTTCTTCTGCTTTCTCATCGGCTACCGGACGCGCCTCTTTCACCTGCTGTCGTTCGTGATGACGACCAGCCTGCACAACCGGATCCTGGCCGCCGAGAACTGGGGGGGGGTGGCCATCGGCGTGCTGATGATCTGGACGGCGTTCCTGCCGCTCGGGCGCCGGTTCTCCGTCGACGCCATCCGCGTCAGCCTTCGGGCACGGCCCGACGAGACGCCCGCCGACCTCGCCGGCGGGGTGCCGCCGCCCGACGAACGGCAGACGACCTCGCTGGCGGCGCTGGGGTTGCTGCTGCAGATCGCCGCGATCTACTGGCTCAACTTCGTCCACAAGAGCGGGCCCACCTGGCGCGGCGGCAGCGCGGTTCACTACGTCCTGTGGCAGGAGCGGATCGTCACCTGGATCGGGCTGCAGGTGCGGCAGAACGCCCCCTACGCCTTCACCAAGCTCCTGACCTGGGGGACGCTGGCGATCGAAGCGTCGGCGGCGTTCCTGGTGCTGACCCCGATCTTCTGGCGCTGGACGCGCTTCGTCGCGGCGCTCCTGCTGGTCGGTTTGCACGGCGGCATCGCGCTGCTGGTCAACCTGGGGATCTTCTCGTTCGCGATGCTGGCCTTCCAGCCCTTCCTGCTCACCGACGCGCAGTGGACGCTGTTCGCGCGGCTGGTCCCGCGGCGCGGCCGCGCGCGCACGGTGTTCTACGACGTCGACTGCGGCGTCTGCTGGGCGGTGGTGCGCGTGCTCGCGCGGATGGACGTCCATCATCGCTTGCGCTGGGTCCCCAACAGCGAGCTCGGCGCGCTGCCGGCCGGCGTCGATGCCGAGCTGCTCGATCGGACGATGTTGGTCCTCGAGCCGGCGACCGATCGCCGCTGGACGCGCGCCGCGGCCTTCGCGGAGATCTTCGGCGCCTTGCCGCTCGGGCGGCTCTGGGCCTGGCCGATGCGGCTGCCCGGGATCCGCGCCCTGGCGGATCGCGCCTACGACCTCTTCGCGCGCAACCGGACGACCGTCTCCGGCTGGTTCGGCCTGGCCGCGTGTGGGGTTCCGGCGCTGCCTGGGGCGGCGACGACCGTCGCGGCGGCCTCGGCCGAGCCCGTGACCCCGCTCGGGGCCTGGTTCCGCGAGCAGACGCCGTTTCTTCGCGAGTTCGGCGTCGCGGTCGTGTTCGTCGTCCTTTCCGCCGAGGTCTCGGTCGCCAACCCGGCCGTCCCGCGCTCGCTGCGGTTCGACCATCGCCCCGCTTGGATGGTCGCGGCGGTGATGTACCCGCACGTCTTCGAGGGGTGGTCCCTGTTCTCGCCCGACGCGCCCCTCACCGACGAGACGATCTACGTCGATGCGGTGACGCGCGATGGCCGCCACGTCGACCCCTACAACGAGATCGGCAGCCGGGTCGCCGACATTCCGATCGATCGCGTCCCGGTCCGCCTCGCGCACAGCTCGTTCTGGTGCGACTTCACGCTGCGCCTTCCCAACGCCGGCGTGTTTCATCAAGCGTTCATCGAATGGATCCTCCGCTACCCCGAAAGGACCGGCAATCCGAACGACACCATCACCAGGTTCGACGCCTATGTCGTCGAGCAGCAAAGCCCCAAACCCGGTGAGCTCGAACCGACCGGCTTCCACCGACGCCGGTTCCTGCAATGGCCATGACCGGGGAAATGACGGGCACACGGTTCAAGCGCTGGGCGGCGTTTCGGCGGTGGTTCCTGGAGAAGTATCTGACCATCGACGCGCGGAGCGTGGCCCTCGGGCGCATCGCGGTGTCGATCGTCCTGCTGATCGATCTGGCGCGCCGCATTCCGGTGCTCGACCTTTTCTATACGAACGACGGCCTCCTGCCGAACCACACGCTGCTCTGGCGGCCGCCGACGCAGTGGATGTTCTCGTTCTTCTTCCTCGCGTCGCTGCGGGGGGAGGCGATCCTCGGGTTTCTCTTCTGCGGGTTCGTCTACCTGGCGCTGCTGGTCGGCTGGCGGACGACGCTGATGCGGTTCCTGGCGCCGATCTGCCTGGTGAGCCTGCACGCGCGGGTCACGCTGGTCGAGAACGGCGGCGACTGGATGCTCTGCGAGCTCATCATCTGGTCGGCCTTCCTGCCGCTCGGCCGACGATTCTCGGTCGACGCCGTGCGGGCCAGCCTGCGGCGCCGGCGCGAGACGACCGCCGCCGCGCTCGCCGATCGGGCGGCCATGAGGGCGACGGCGCGCCCCGACGATTCGCTCGTCGACCCCACCGCCGACGTCAACCGCGTCGTCACGCTGGCGGCGTTCGCCATCCTCCTGCAGCTGGCCATCTCTTACTTCTTCAACGCCATCCAGAAGGGCGGGGAGACCTGGCGTCACGGGACGGCGGTCCACTACGTCCTCTACCAGAACCGGATGGTGACCTGGTTCGGCGTCTGGATGCGGGGGTACATGACCCCGGCGCTCTCCCGCGTGCTGTCGTACGCCGCGCTCTGCACCGAGAGCGTGCTGCCGGTGCTGATCCTCTCGCCGATCTGGCGGACCTGGACGCGGCGGGCGGCGGCGCTCGCGATCATCGGCCTGCACATCGGCTTCCAGACCTTCATCAACCTGGGCGTCTTTTCCTGGACGATGATGGGCTACACGCCGTTTTTGCTCATGGCCTCCGAGTGGACGCTGTTCGCGCGGATCGCGGCGCGCAGCGGGCGGCGGCTGACCCTCTACTTCGACGCCGGGTGCGGTGTCTGCTTCCAGATCGCCCGCCTCCTCGCCCGTCTCGACCTGTTCGAGCGCATCCGGTTCGTCTCGAGCGCGGAGCTTCTCGCCGACTCATCGAGCGACCTCGGTTCCGATATCTCATCCGACCTCCTGGACCGCACCATCCTGGTCATCGACGAAGCGGGTCGACGGACCACCCGCGCGGACGCGGTCGCACAGTTCCTGCGCGCGCTGCCCCTCGGCCTCCTTTGGTTCTGGCCACTCCGGGTCCCCGGCCTGCGCGCGCTGGCGAACGTCGGCTACGATTTTTTTTCCCGCCGGCGGCACACCGTCTCCTACTGGCTCGGGTTCGCCGCCTGTGGTGTTCCCGGCGCGGCTGCGGCGCCGGCCACGGCGCTCGCTCCTGCCCCCCGGGCACCGGTCATCAACTGGCTGGGGCGAATGGTGGCGATCTTGCGCGAGGGGTTCGTGCTGGCGATGCTGATCACGATCGTCAACGAGGCCCTCTTCATCAACCAGGTCGTCCCCAAGTTCCTCAAGTTCGACGAACCGGGTTGGGTCAAGCGGCTGGTCGCCTACCCGCGCTTCATCCAGGCCTGGTCGATGTTCGCCTCCGACGCGCCGATGTCCGACGAATCGGTGGTTGTGGAGGCGATCACGGCCGAGGGGCGGCGTGTGGACCCCTACAGCCAGGTCGCGGGCCGCATCGCCGACCCGGGCGTCGACGAGATCCCGTCACGCCTCGACAACGATTCGTTCTTCTTCAATTACTCGGTCCGGATTCCGGATCAGGCCGTCTACCATCAGGCGTTTCTCGAATGGATCCTCCGTTACCCGATTCGCACGGGCCATCCCGGCGACCGGATCATCCGGTTCGACGCCTACAAAATCGAGAACGACAGCCCCCCACCCGGCGAGACCTCGCCGCGCAACCTCCGAAAGCAGATCTTTCTTTCGTATCCGTCGAAAAGTCGGCAACCCTGAGAGGGTTCCCGACCTGAGGGGGCCGAGCTTCGTCCGGGCGAAACAAGACGATGACCGACCCGAAAGGGGTCGGGGACCCTCGCCAAGGCTCTCGACATCGCGCGCGCGGCAACTAAGAATGGGCCATCATGGCGAACAGCTTCGGTAGTCGCGGCACCCTCGAGGTCGGCAAGCGCAAGTTCGAGATTCACCGTCTCTCGGCGCTGGAGAAGGTGGGGCTCGCGCCGGGGCGCTTGCCGTTCTCACTGCGCATCCTGCTCGAGAACCTGCTGCGCCACGAGGACGGCAAGTCGGTCAAGGAAGCGGACATCCGCGCGCTCTGCGCCTGGGACCCGAAGGCCGAGCCGAGCTACGAGATTGCCTTCATGCCGGCGCGCGTTCTCTTGCAGGATTTCACCGGCGTGCCGGCCGTGGTCGACCTGGCGGCGATGCGCGCGGCGGTGCAGACGCTGGGCGGCGATCCCAAGCGGATTAACCCGCTCTTGCCCGCCGAGCTGGTCATCGATCACTCGGTGCAGGTCGACGAGTACGGCAAGCCGGAGGCGCTGTCGCTGAACGCGCAGATCGAATTTTCGCGCAACAAGGAGCGCTACGCGTTCCTGCGCTGGGGGCAGTCGGCCTTCCGCAACTTCGCGGTGGTGCCGCCCGACACCGGCATCGTCCACCAGGTGAACCTCGAGTACCTGGCGCGCGTCGTGTTCAGCGGCGACGAATCCAAGACGGAGCCGGTCCAGGCCTACCCCGACACGCTGGTCGGCACCGACAGCCACACGACGATGATCAACGGCCTCGGCGTGCTCGGCTGGGGGGTGGGCGGTATCGAGGCCGAGGCGGCCATGCTGGGCCAGGCGCTGTCGATGTTGATCCCGCAGGTGGTCGGCGTTCGGCTGCACGGCAAGCTCCGCGAGGGGTCGACGGCGACCGACCTCGTCCTGGTGGTCACACAGATGCTCCGCAAGATGGGCGTGGTCGGGAAGCTGGTCGAGTTCTTCGGCCCCGGCGTCGCCGCGCTGCCGGTCGCCGACCGGGCGACCATCGCCAACATGGCGCCCGAGTACGGCGCCACCTGCGGCATCTTCCCGATCGACGACGAGACGCTGCGCTACCTGCGCTTCTCGGGCCGCGCGCCCGACCGCGTGGCGCTGGTCGAGGCCTACGCGCGCGAGCAGGGGATGTTCCACGACACGAGCACCAAGGAGGCGGTCTACACGGCCGTCGCCGACCTGGATCTCGCCTCGGTCGAGCCGAGCGTGGCCGGGCCGAAGCGCCCCCAGGACCGCGTCAGCCTTTATCAGACCAAGAAGTCGTTCGAGGACGCCCTGCCGGGCCTGGTCAAGCCCAAGAAGAAGGGGACCTCTGCCGACACCTCGGATGAGATCAGCAAGTCGACCAACATTGGCTACGCGCCTTCCGCGCCCGCCGCTCCGGAGCTCAAGCACGGCTCCGTGGTCATCGCTGCGATCACCAGCTGCACCAACACCTCGAACCCGATGGTGATGGTGGCGGCCGGCCTTCTGGCCAAAAAGGCGGTCGAAAAAGGGCTCCGGACCCGGCCCTGGGTCAAGACCTCGCTGGCGCCCGGCTCGAAGGTGGTCACCGAGTACCTCGCAGAGGCCAAGCTGACGCCGCACCTGGAGACGCTCGGCTTCCACACGGTCGGCTATGGCTGCACGACCTGCATCGGCAACTCGGGCCCGCTGCCCCGGCCGGTCGCCGACGCGATCGAGGCGCGCGACCTGGTCGTCGCCAGCGTCTTGTCGGGCAACCGCAACTTCGAGGGGCGCATCCACCCCGACGTGCGCGCGAACTACCTCATGTCGCCGCCGCTGGTGGTCGCCTACGCGCTGGCCGGCCGGATCGACATCGACCTCGAGAAAGAGCCGCTCGGCGAGGGGACGGGGGGACAGCCGGTCTTCCTGCGCGACGTCTGGCCGTCGAACAGCGAGGTCGCCGACGCCGTCGGCAAGGCGGTGAAGCCGGCCATGTTCGAGAGCTCGTACGGCGTGGTGTTCGAGGGGGACGAGCGCTGGCGCAAGCTCGACGTGCCGCTCGGCGACACCTACCTCTTCGACGTCGCCTCGACCTACATCAAGCACCCGCCCTACTTCGAGGGGATGCCGAAGAAGGCCGTGCCGCCGGGCGATCTGACGGGGGCGCGCGTCCTGGCCCTCCTCGGCGACAGCGTCACCACCGACCACATCTCCCCCGCCGGCAGCATCAAGAAGGACGGGCCGGCCGGCAAGTACCTCGTCGCTCACGGCGTCGATCCCAAGGACTTCAACAGCTACGGCGCCCGCCGCGGCAACCACGAGGTGATGGTGCGCGGCACCTTTGCGAATGTTCGGCTGCGGAACCTCCTGGCGCCAGGGACCGAGGGGGGCGTCACCCGGCACCTTCCCGACGGCGAGGCGATGTCGATCTTCGAGGCCTCCGAGAAGTACGCCGCGGAGAAGGTCCCGCTCGTCATTCTGGCGGGAAAGGAATACGGCTCGGGGTCCTCGCGCGACTGGGCGGCGAAGGGGCCGCGGCTCCTGGGCGTGCGGGCGGTGATCGCGGAGAGCTACGAGCGCATCCACCGCAGCAACCTGGTCGGCATGGGGATCGTGCCGCTGCAGTTCAAGGCAGGCGAGACGGCCGCCTCGCTGGGGCTCACCGGTGAGGAGATCTTCGAGACGGTCGGGCTGCCGGCGCTCTTGGCCTCGGGATTCTCGGGCGGGCGCGAGCTCCTCGTCCGCGCGCGGCTGGGCAACGCGGTCAAGGAGATCTCGACCGTCGTCCGGATCGATACGCCGCAGGAGATCGCCTACTACGAGCACGGCGGTATCCTGCATTACGTTCTCCGCCAGCTGGCTGGCGCGGCCTAGTCTCGATACAATGACCGCGTGAGACGCCTGTCCGGCTCCCCAGCGATGAACCGAGCTTCCGGCGGATTGCATCGCCGGCCAGAAGCCGGCAGGCTGCGCGGCAAATGATCGACGTCGTCGGTGGCAGCGCGCTTGGCCCCGGGCGATTGCAAAAACGGCTGACGGCCATCCGTCGGACCAACCCGGGCGCGCGGGCGCTGAACGGGAACTATCTCCACTTCGCCGACATCGACGGGACGCTGACCGAGGAGGAGTCGCGCATCCTTCACGCGCTTTTGACCTACGGCCCGCGGCCGGTGGATGAGAGCGCCGGACGCGCCACCGTGGCCTCGGGGCGCCGGCTGATGGTCGTCCCCCGCCTCGGGACGATCTCCCCCTGGTCGTCGAAGGCGACGGACATCGCGCACGTGTGCGGTCTTGCGAAGGTGAGGCGGATCGAGCGCGGCGTCAGCTACGTCGTCTCCGGAGAGATCGTCGATGAGGCGGGGTTCGTGCGCGTCCTCGCCGATCGGATGACCGAGTCGGTGCTGGATCGGCCGAGCGACGCGCCTCGCCTGTTCGAGCGCCCGGCGCCGCGCGCGCTCGGGCGGGTGGCGCTGGGCGGCGACGGGCGCGCCGCGCTCGCGCGCGCGAACCTCGAGCTCGGGCTGGCGCTCTCGCCCGACGAGATCGACTACCTCGTCGAAGCCTACCGGACGATGGGGCGCGACCCGACCGACGTCGAGCTGATGATGTTCGCGCAGGCGAACAGCGAGCACTGCCGCCACAAGATCTTCAACGCCGACTTCGTGATCGACGGCGAGAAGCAGGCGCAGTCGCTGTTCCAGATGATTCGCCGCACGACCGAGGCGAGCCCGGGCGGCGTGCTGTCGGCCTACCGGGACAATGCGGCGGTCG
This sequence comes from uncultured Pseudomonadota bacterium, assembly GCA_963819375.1. Lineage (GTDB taxonomy): Bacteria > Myxococcota_A > Polyangia > Fen-1088 > Fen-1088 > JADGRB01. The sequence goes on from CAWFVU010000010.1 coordinate 372,596, forward strand.
TCGAGGGGGTGGTGGCCGGTCGCTTCGCCCCCGATCCCGCGACCGGCGTCTACCGCGCCCACGTCGAGCCGGTCCACCTCCTGATGAAGGTGGAGACGCACAACCACCCGACGGCCATCTCGCCGTTCGCGGGGGCGGCGACCGGCTCGGGCGGCGAGATCCGCGACGAGGGGGCGACCGGCCGCGGCGCGCGCCCCAAGGCGGGGCTGACCGGGTTCTCCGTCTCGAACCTGCGCCTGCCGAGCGCGCCGCGCCCCTGGGAGCGCCCGGCGGGCAAGCCGGAGCGAATCGCCAGCGCGCTCGACATCATGCTCGACGGTCCGCTCGGCGGCGCCGCGTTCAACAACGAGTTCGGCCGTCCGGCCCTCTGCGGCTACTTCCGCACCTTCGAGCTGGAGGTCGCAAGCCCCGACGGAGGACCTGACGCCCGCGAGGTGCGCGGCTACCACAAGCCCATCATGGTCGCGGGCGGGTTCGGCAACGTGCGCGCCGAGCAGGTGAAGAAGGGAGAGTTCCCGGCCGGCACGCCGCTCGTGGTGCTGGGCGGACCGGCCATGCTGATCGGCCTCGGCGGCGGGGCGGCCTCGTCGCTCGCCTCGGGCGCCTCGGCGGAGGATCTCGACTTCGCCTCGGTGCAGCGAGACAACGCCGAGATGCAGCGGCGCTGCCAGGAGGTGATCGATCGCTGCGCCGCCCAGGGGGCCGACAACCCGATTCTATCGATTCACGACGTCGGCGCGGGGGGGCTGTCGAACGCGCTCCCCGAGCTGGTGCACGACAGTGGCCGCGGCGCGCGCTTCGCCCTGCGCGACATCCCCAGCGCCGAGCCGGGGCTGTCGCCGCTGGAGATCTGGTGCAACGAGGCGCAGGAGCGCTACGTGCTGGCGATCGCCGCCGCGCGGATGCCGGCCTTCGCGGCGCTCTGCGCGCGCGAGCGCTGCCCGCACGCGGTCATCGGCCAGGCCACCGACGACGGACAGCTGGTGGTGGGCGACGCGCTCGCGCCCGCCGGTCCCGCGGCCACCCCGGTCGACATGCCGCTCGGCGTCCTGCTCGGCAAGCCGCCGCGGACGACGCGGCAGGCGACGCGGGTGACCGCGAAGTCGTCGCCGTTCCCCACCGCCGGAATCGATCTCGGTGACGCCGTTCGCCGGGTGCTGCGGCTGCCGACGGTGGCCGACAAGACCTTTCTCATCACGATCGGCGATCGCACCGTCGGTGGCCTGAGCGCGCGCGATCAGATGGTCGGGCGCTGGCAGGTGCCGGTCGCCGACGCCGCCGTGACCGCGACCGGCTTCGACGTCACGACCGGCGAGGCGATGGCGATCGGCGAGCGGGCGCCCGTCGCGCTGCTCGACGCGGCGGCTTCCGCGCGGCTGGCGGTCGCCGAGGCGATCACCAACATCGCCTCGGCGCCGATCGCGCGCCTCTCGGACATCAAGCTGTCGGCGAACTGGATGGCCGCCGCCGGCCACCCGGGCGAGGACGCGCGCCTCTATGATGCGGTTCGCGCCGTCGGGCTCGAGCTCTGCCCGGCGCTGGGGATCGCCATTCCGGTCGGCAAGGACTCGATGTCGATGCGCACGGGCTGGCAGGCGGACGACAGCTCCCTGAGCGTCACCTCGCCGCTGTCGCTGATCGTCACCGCCTTCGCCCCCGTCACCGACGTGCGGCGCGTGCTCACGCCGGAGATTCCGCCCGAGTTCGGGCCGACCGAGCTCCTCCTCATCGATCTCGGCCAGGGGAAGAATCGCCTGGGCGGCTCGGCGCTGGCGCAGGTCTACGGCGCGCTCGGCGCATCGCCGCCCGATCTCGACGATCCGGCGCGGCTGGCAGGTTTCTTCGGGGCGGTGCAGGAGCTCAACGCTTCCGGGATGCTCGCCGCGTATCACGATCGCAGCGACGGCGGCCTCCTGGTGACGCTGCTCGAGATCGCCTTCGCCAGCGGCATTGGCCTCGACGTCGACCTGACCTTCCTCGGCCCCGATCCGATCGCCACCCTCTTCGCGGAGGAGCTGGGCGCCGTGATCGCCGTGCGCGCCGCCGACGTTCAGCGCGTCGTCGCGACGTTCGGCAAGAACGGCGTCCCCGCCGCCGCCGTGCGAAAGCTGGGCGCCGCGCGCGCCGACGACCGTCTGATCTTTCGTAAGGCTGGCAAGCCGATCCTCGAGGAGCGCCGCAGCTTCCTGCGCGGCCTCTGGTCGGAGACGACGCACGCCATGCAGGCGCTGCGCGACGATCCGACCTGCGCCGACGAAGAGCAGGCCGGACGCGTCCGCGCCGACGATCCCGGCCTCTCGGCGCACCTGACGTTCGATCTGAACGAGGATGTCACGGTGTCGATCAACGCCCGCGGCGGCGCCCGCCCGCGCGTGGCGATCCTGCGCGAGCAGGGGGTCAACGGCCAGATCGAGATGGCGGCCGCTTTCGATCGCGCCGGCTTCGACGCCGTCGACGTGCACATGACCGACCTCCTCTCCGGCGCCACCGACCTCGCCGGGTTCAGAGGGCTGGCGGCCTGCGGGGGGTTCTCCTACGGTGACGTTCTCGGCGCCGGCCTCGGCTGGGCGAAGTCGATCCTGTTTCAACCCCGCGCCCGCGAGCTGTTCGCCGGCTTCTTCGCGCCGCCCCGACACGTTCGCGCTCGGCGTCTGCAACGGTTGCCAGATGCTCTCGGCGCTCAAGGAGATCATCCCGGGCGCCGAGGCCTGGCCGCGCTTCGTCCGCAACCGCAGCGATCAGTTCGAGGCGCGCCTGGCGATGGTCGAGATCGCCGAGACGCCCTCGGTGCTGCTGGCCGGGATGGAAGGCTCGCAGCTTCCAATCGCCGTGGCGCACGGCGAGGGGCGGGTCGAGTTCGTGGCCGACGCCGACGGCCCCAGGTTCGAGGCGTCCGGTCTGGTGGCGGCGCGATTTGTCGACCACCGTGGCCGCGCGACCGAGCGGTACCCCGAGAACCCGAACGGGTCGTTCCACGGGATCACCGGCGTCACCACCACCGACGGTCGGGTCACCCTGTTCATGCCGCACCCGGAGCGGGTGTTCCGTGCCGTGCAGCACTCCTGGCGCCCGGCCAGCTGGCGCGAGGACGCTCCCTGGATGCGGATCTTTCGGAACGCGCGCGTCTGGGTCGGTTGAGGGCGCAGCCCGCTCACTGCTTGGCGGACGGCGGCGCCGTCGGCGCGGGGGGAGGCGCCGTCGCCGCGGCCGCGGGCGCCGCGCCGGTGCAGGCGCGCTTGTCGGCGGGAAACCAGAGCGTGCCCGACTCCGCGCAGGCGTGGTCGATCCGTTCGGCGATCCGCTTGCCCCATTTGTTGGGGCTGCCGACCTTCACGGGCAGACACTTGCGGTCGGGATCGCAGGAGTAGGCGCCCCAGCCTTCGCTGCCATCAATGCCGATGGCCAGCACGGTGATCGGACCGATCTCCGCCATCGGAACCGCCAGCACGTACGACTTTCCGAGCTCCGGGAAGCCCTTCTCGAGCGCAGCGACGGTGCACTTGCGCGTTTCGTCCGGAGTCACCTCTTTCGCGGTGATCCCCTGGCCACCGCGGTCGATGCATGGCTTGACGTCGTGCATCGGCCAGCTCTCGAGACCGAGCGCCTTATTCGTCGCGACAATCGCCGCCATCATCTCTTTCGAGACATCCGGCGAAAGCTTGCCGGGCGTGGGTGTACCGCCGCTCGCCGCCGTCAAAGCCGCCGCCACCAGCACGATCGCCGTCGTCATTTGCGCGCCCTCAAAGCCATGGAACCCCCGAGGCTGCCTCCCAATGCAGGGATTGGAGAGGATTTGAAGTACGTCGCAAGCGTACATCCGATCACATGTAGTCGAAATTTATTTCGAGAAGCCGAAATAATAGCGACCGGAAATGAGCCATTCCGGTAATCGATCGCTACTGCTTTGGCAGGTAGGGGTCTGCACGGCGTCCACACACTTCGGCCCCGCTCCGCTTCCCCGAACCGACTTCGCTGCCACAAACGCTTCGCTTCTCGAAATCCTGAGCGTCGCCGCTCGAGTCCCCAGGAGGGAACATGTTGACCAACGAATTTCGGCGAATGAGCTTGGCATTTTTGCTCGTTGCCTCGCTGGGTTACGGCTGCAGCGGAAAAATCGCCGGCGGAGGCTCCAACGGGGGTGGGTCGACGAACGGATCGGGTGGTTCCACCTCGACCGGATCGGGCGGGAGCAACGGCAACGTCGACGCCGGCGGCGTGACCGTGAAGCCGACGACGTTCGCGCCCGCTCTGGCCGGTCCCACCTGCCGCAAGATCAAGGATCTCCTGGTCGGGATGCCCTGCTCGGACGCGGACGTCAACACCGTCGCGACGATGGGCCCGGCGGGTCTCCAGCAGCTGATCATCACCTGGATGACCGACCCGACCTTCCAGCCGCAGTTCCAGGGAAAGATGGTCCCGTTCTTCCGCAACCTGTTCCAGCAGGTCGGGTTCACGCCGACGGATGACTTCAAGCCGCAGCTGCTCGAGAACGGCGGGTTCGACTTCGGGCCGCTCGGGACCGGCGCTGTCGGCGACGACGTCTACTTCAGGCTGGTGAAGAACCTCCAGGACAGCTTCGCGATGACGGCCTGGCAGATGGTCAAGGAAGGGAGCGAACCGTTCTCGGACGTCCTTTCCACGAAGAAGTTCATGATGACCACTGGGCTCATGAGCCTCTACACGCAGATCGAGATGCCCGACGACGAGCCCTACAACTTCAGCGGGGGGGCCAACACCACGACCAAGCTGCAGTGGAAGCTCGACTACGTGAACACGATCCCCCTGACCGATTCGCTCAATCCGCAGAGCCCCAACTATATGACCTTCGACGACGAGAAGCCGACCTCGTCGAGCGGATTCCTGCTACAGCCGACCTGCCAGGGCGTCGGCGACATGGTCGGGACGGCGAAGACGGTGGTGACCTTCGGCGGCGCCAGCAGCGGCGGCTTCAGCAACCCGACCGGCGGCTACGCGCAGCTGTTCCAGCGCCTCATCGGCTACACGCCCCGGTACCCGTTCCTGGCGCAGCCGGACTGCTGGGAGCACCCGTCGAAGCCGTACATGACCGACGACGACGTCTCGGATTGGCGTTGGGTCACCATCGCGCCGAAGGGGAGCGGCGACGCTTACGTCCAGCCGTACGATCTCCCGACGCTGCGCACACTCACCACGGTGAAACTGGCGATTCCCCGGGTCGGCTTCTACACGACGCCGGCTTTTCTCGCTCTCTGGAACACGAACGACAGCAACCAGCACCGCGTGACGATGAACCAGACGCTCCTGGCGGCGCTCGGCCAGTCGTTCACCAGCGACAACAACCTCACGCCGCTCAGCGAGGTGGGCCTCGCCTCCTCGCACACGACGACGTCGGGAGAGTGCTACGGCTGCCACAAGAGCCTCGATCCGATGCGCATGTTCTTCGGCAACCAGTACGACTTCAACGACCGCAATGACTTCGTGGCGAATCCGTTCAGCGGCTCGCAGCCAAACCCGCGCCCCGCGGCGCCGCTGCAGGCCGGGTTCGCCTTCGGCGACGTGAACTGGGCCGCTCCTTCGAGCGGCTCGACCATGGCCGATCTCGGGCCGCTCCTTCTGCAGGTGACGGATGAGGACACCACCGACGCCGGCGGCCCCTTGCCGCTGTTCGCGCTCTCGGTCGCGCAGCAGCTTTGCTTCTGGGGCAACTCCAACGCCTGCTCCCCCAGCGACCCGGCCTTCCGCGGCGTCGTGGCCGACTTCGTCAGCAACAACTACAACTTCCCGTCACTCGTCAAAGAGCTGTTCTCGTCGCCCCTCATGACCGGCGCCGCCGCCACCGCGACCTACCCCGCCGACTCCGCCGGCAACGCGACCGTTCCCGTCACCATTTCGCGGCAAGCCCACCTCTGCGCCGCGCTCTCCAACCGGATGGGCGTCGGCGACGTCTGCGCGCTGCAGGCGGCGGTGCCGACGTCGACCCAGTCGACCACGCTGACCATCGCGGGCAGCGTGGCGGCGGACGCGTTCAGTCGCGGCTCGCAGACGCCGGTCACGCCGGCCTATCCCGATCTCTTCTATCGCGCGGCGACGGAAGAGCTCTGCGAGAACGTCGCCAAGCTGGTGGTCGACGCGACGGGCGGACCGTACACCAGCAGCAGCACCAGCTGCAGCGACGGCGACGGCCTTCTGACGAAGTTCGTCGAGCAGGTCATGGGCCTCAACCCCAGCGACTCCCTGCATAGCGGCGCCTTGATGATTCTCGAGAACCATTGCGCCTTGGCCGCCAAGGTCAAGACGACCACAACGGGCGGCGGGTTCGGCGGCGGTACGAGCACCTCCGCCCAGACGAACTCGGTCCGTTCGACGTTCGTCTTGGCCTGTGAGTCCCCCTCCTCCCTCGGAATCGGTCTTTAAAGGAGCCCGCCCATGTCCATCTCCAAGCCAGTGACACGACGAGAGAGTCTCCTCGCCGGGCTCTTCGGGACCGGCTACATCGGCCTGCGGGCCCTCGCCACCGGGTTGCCCCCCTGGTTCCTGCTCAACCCGCGCCGGGCCACCGCGCAGGATCTGCAGTGCATGTTGAACGCGAAGAACAACAACCAGTATCTGATCCTCAGCACGTCGAGCAACGGCGATCCGATCAACTGCAACTGTCCGGGGACGTACGAGAACACCAGCCTCATCCACCCGACGGCCGACGAGATGACGGCGACCAAGGTGAGCGTCGGCGGCCAGATGCTCGGCGCGGCGCTGCCGTGGGCCGATCCGTCGGTGACGACCACCGCCGGCGCCAAGGGGTGCCTCTCCTCGTCGGTCTTGGCGCGCGCGTCGTTCTTCCATTACCTGACCGGCACCGTCGTGCACGGCGACCAGCCGAAGGTCATGAAGATGATGGGCGCGACGTCGGGCGGCGAGATGATGATCTCGGCGTTCGCCAAGCACCTGGCGGCCTGCTTCGGCACGGTGCAGACGGCGCCCATCGCCGTCGGCGCGGGCGGCAACGCCGGCGAGCTGGTGAGCTTCTCGGGGCGCACGCTCCCCTCGATCACGCCGATGCAGCTGAAGACGCTGCTGACGGGGACGAAGAACGATCCGCTGGTGACGATGCAGACGCAGCGGGACACCGATCTCGACAGCCTGAACATGCTCTTCAAGAGCGAGTACCCGGCGGGGAGCGTGCAGGCGCAGTTCCTCGACGCGCTGTCGACGTCGCAGACGCAGGTGCGCTCCCTGGCCAGCCAGCTGGCGACGACGCTCGCCAACATCACCGCCAACGATTTGAACGGCCAGCTGTGGGCGGCGGGCGCGCTCATCGCGGCCAAGGTGACGCCGGTGGTGACCGTCCACATCTCGATGGGGGGCGACAACCACTCCGACAGCAACCTGCAGGCGGAGTCGGATCAGCACGTCAGCGGCATCACCGCGATGAACAAGCTGCTGATGCCCGACACGGCGAACGGCGTGCTGGCGAGCCTGGGCCTCCTCGATCAGGTGACGTTCGCGAACTGGAACGTGTTCGGCCGCAACCTGGCGGGGATCTCCAAGGTGACGTCGCGGACGGGACGTGACCACTGGGGGAATCACAACGTCTCGGTGATGGTGGGCAAGAACTTCAAGTCGTCCGTGATCGGCGGGGTGGCCGCCGACTCGGGCAACGACGGCGGCTACTCGGCGAGCGACATCGCCTCGGCGACGGGGGCGGCGACGAAGGGGGGCGACATCCCGGCGAGCCAGACCATGGTCGCCGCGGCCAAGACGCTCGGCGCCGGGCTCGGCATTCCGGACAGCGTCCAGACGGCCGACTGGATCGCCTCGGCCGGCGGCAAGTCCGTCACCGCCGCGCTCACGACCGTCCCCACGACCGCCTAGCTTCGCCTGAGGCCGCGGCCCTTGAGCCGCCCGGGCCTACACCGCTGTCCGGTCGAACTGACTTCGGGCGAACGTGAACTGCGGCACGCGCGCGGCAAGAACCTCGCGTCTTGATCGGGCGCTACTCGCCGCTTACGAGCTTTTTGCGGGGCGTAGCCTGCAATGACATCCAGGCAGGCTACGCCCCGCAAAAAGCCCACGTGCGGCGAGCAGCGCCCGATCGAAGCGCGACGTTCGCGCCGCACGTAAAGGGGTTGCCCGTCGATCGGGAGGGGAGGGGATCGTCTCAACTATGACGGTGAGGACGAAGACGGCCCCGGGACGAAGACGATGAGGCGAAGACGGCCCGGGGACGAAGACGGCCGCGGACGAAAAAAACCCCGGCCGCGCGAGCGACCGGGGTCATTGACCTGTTCTGGTGAGGCTGAAGCCTCACCAGGTGAGGGCAGTGTTACTTGGCGGCCTTGTCGTCGGCCTTGTCGCCCTTGTCGGCCTTCTTGTCCTTCTTGGCCTTCTTCTCCTTCTTGGCGCCGTCAGCCGAGTCAGCGGCGGGGGCGTCAGCGGCCTTGGCGATCGTCCAAGAGGTCGGGAGGAGAACGGCGAGGGCAACGAAAACGGTGCGAACGAGCTTCATTGGAGACTCCTGATTTGGGGTTGACGCGGCAGCTCAGTTACGACGCCGCGCCGCCAGAGGAATGCACCGCACATGCCACGACGATTCTCAGCAAAGACGAAATAATTCCATGCATTTGAGAACTTAGCCCGCAGCGCGCCTCCCGATTTGTGGGGCGATCGTGCGCACAAGGGCGGTCCCTGTGGTGCAAACCGCCTCACGGCGCACACGTCACCGACCAATTGCGTGTTCGCGTCTGCTGGGGAGCTACTTGGTCGGCGCGGTGAGGATCGCGATGTGGCTGGCGCCGGCCTTCTTGGCGGTGGACATGATGTCGACCGCGGCGCCGAGATAGACGTTCTTGTCTCCACGAATGAGCAGCGTCTCGGAGCTGACCTCCGTCAGCGCCTTCCGGATCTCGGCTTCGAGGTTGGCCGGATCGACCTTGCGCGCCCCGAGATAGAGCTCGTTCGCCTTGGTGACCGTGAGGACTGGATCCGTGTGCCGCTGCGAGACCGGCCCGGCGGCGTTGGCCTTGGGAAGGACCACCTTCATTCCAGCGCGCGACGCGACCTCGGATTCGACCAGCGCCGTCGAGGTGACCATGAAGATGATCAGCAACACCAGAAAGACGTCGGTCAGCGGCGTGATGTTGATTTCGGCGACGACGGTCTCGTTGCCGACGTCGGCGTCGTCGCCGCCCTGTCCGCCGTCATCGAGCTGAACGGTCATTCCCATGTTGCGACGCGACCTTCAGGCGACAGTGCCGGCGGCATCGGCGGGAGCCGGGGCCGGGACGGCGGGGCGTGGTTTGGAGGCCGACTCGCCGAGCGTGGCCAGGAACTCTTCGCAGTAGAGCCGGTACTGCATCGAGATGCCGTTGATGCGCGCGACGAAGTAGTTGTAGGCGATGACGGCGTAGATGGCGACCAGCAGGCCGGCCGCCGTGGCGACCAGCGCGGCCGCGATCCCCTGCGAGACGACCTTGAATCCGCCGGTGCCGGCCACCGACATCGACTGGAACGCCTTCAGGATGCCGACCACCGTGCCGAACAGACCGACGAACGGGGCCGAAGAGCCGACGGTCCCCAGCGCCCAGAGATAGCGCTTGAGCGACAGCACCGTGGCGCTTCGCTGAGAGGTCACCGCCTCCGTCGTCTTGTGCGGCATCTTCTGGAAGACCTGCAGCCCGCGCTCGAAGACGTCGGCCAGCGGCACCTGCGACATCTCGGAGAGCGCGGCCGCCTTGCCGAGATCGCCCTTCTCGATGGCGTCGATGACCCGATCCTTGAAGGCCTCCGACTTCGGAATCAGGTTCCAGAGCGCGTAGAAGCGCTCGCAGATGACGGCCAGCCCGGCGAGCGACCAGGCGAGCAACAGCGACAGAATGAGCCACTCATCGCGAACCAGATTGCGGATGGTTTCCCAGGACATGAGCCCAAAAGGATAGCCCGGAAATCCGGTGCGCGCCTCTCCGGTCGGCGGTCGTCTCCTCCTTGTCTCAACATATACTGGGGCGCATGACGACGGCGACGGCAGAGGCCTCGCGCACAGCCCCGGCCGCCCCACGGCTGGGCTTTGCGAGACGTCTGATCGTGGTCGAGGCCGCACTGACGGTCGCCGAGACGATCCTCGTCGTCGGCCCGACGCTGGCGCTGGCCGCGAAGTCACTGCGGGCGAGCGGCGAATCGTTCCGCGTCGGTGCGCTGCTGGGCGCGTGCATGATCGTGGGCTGGGTGCGGGCCGCCGATCTTCTGCGGCCGCTGCTGGCGGCGCGCGACGCCAAGCGCGCCGGGCTCGCGCTCGACGACGCCGAGCTCGCGGCCTGTGACCGGGCCATCCGCCGCGCGCCTGCCGAGGTCGCCATGACGCGTTGGCTGATCTGGACGGGCGCGGTCGGCTACCTCGTCCTGCGGCTCGGCCCCCGCGGATTCTTGGCCTGGCCGTCGACGATCGGGCTCGCATGCATCGGCATCTTGCACGCGGGCGGGGCGGCGGCGGCGCGCGGCGCGCTCTGGGAGCGGAACCTCGAACGCGCCCGGCGGCTCATCTTGCCGAACTTCGACGCGCTCCGCGGATTTGCGGCCGGCTATCGCCGCCGGCTCTGCCAGACCGCCTGGGCGCTGCTGGCGGCGGCGCACGCCTTCAACGCCGCGCTCATCGCCGTGTTCACGAACATGACCTCGGCGCAGTCGGGGACCCTCCTGGCGTTGACGGTGCCGGCGCTGGTTTTCCCGATGCTGGTCTGGTACCGGTCGCTGAGGCGCCGCACCGGTCCCATCGAGCGTTACCTCGACGCCGCCGTGCGCCGGCCGCCGTCGCGCGGTCCGGCGCGCGAGGATCCCGACGCCGTCGCGGCCTTCCGCGCGGCACAGAGCCTCCCCTACCGGCTGGCCGGATACCAGGCGCTCGGCTGCGCGTTCGCGATGGTCGCGGTCGTGGTGGTCGGCCGTCACCTCTGCGGCTTCGACGCGGCGACCGCGGGTCGGCTCCTCGGCGCGAGCGCGCTCATGCTGCTGGCGATGGCGCTCTACGAGACGCTCCTCTTGCGCGACGTGCTCCGCCCGTTGCTCGGACAGCTGGGCGCGCGGCATCGCCTCCCGGTCGCCGAGATCCGCGCGCCGATCACGCTGCGGGCGAAGCTGGTCCTCTTCTTCTCCAGCGTCACGATCTTCACCTCCGGGTTGGTGCTGCTGTTCGCGCTGTCGCCCAGCCATCCGCTTTCCAAGATGCTCACCTCGATCGGGCTGGCGCTGGCGCTGGCGCTCGGGCTGGTGGTCTTCATCGTGCGCGACATGGTGATGCCGGTGATGGCGCTCGAGGAGCGCTCGGACGAGATGGCGCGCGGCGAGCTGGCGCGTCCGGTGCCGCCGGCCGGCGAGGCCGACGAGATCGGACGGCTGTCGTTCGCCTTCGAGGAGATGCGGCGCGCGCTGCGCGACAAGCTGCGCTCGACCGAGTCGCTCAACATCGATCTCGAGCGCGAGGTGCGCCGCCGCACCGAGGTGCTCGAGCAGCGCAACCGCGAGCTGCACGACGCGCTGGAGAAGCTGCGGCGCGCCCAGGACGATCTGATCCGCTCCGAGAAGCTCGCCTCCATGGGGCGTCTCGTCGCCGGGATCGCGCACGAGATCAACAACCCGGTGAACGCGGTCATCAACACGCTCGGCCCGCTTGGGGAGGCGCTGCAGACGATGGCCGCGGCGCCGAACCCCGCGGCGGCGGCGCACGCCTCGGCAGAGGCCGAAGAGATGTTGCGCGTGGTGAGCCGGGGCGCGGCGCGAACCAAGGCCATCGTGCAAGCGCTGCACAACTACTCGCGCGGCGACGAGCAGCGCCCGCGCGAGCTCAGCGTCGCCCGCAGCGTCGACGACACGCTGGATCTTCTGCGCCACCACCTGCGCCACGTGCAGATCGAAAAGCAGATCGATCCCGACCTGCGCATCACGGGGTTCCCTGGACAGATCGATCAGGTGTTCATGAACCTCATCACCAACGCCGCGCAGGCGGTCGGCGCGCGCGACCAGGGCGGGACGGTGCGGGTGGCGGCGGCCGCGCGCGCCAACGACGTGGAGATCACCGTCTCGGACGACGGGCCCGGGATCGCCGCTGACGTCATTCCGCGCATCTTCGATCCGTTCTTCACCACCAAGGACGTGGGCGAGGGGTCCGGGCTCGGTCTCTCGATCGTCCACGGGATCGTCGACCGCCATGGCGGACGTATCGAGGTCGAGAGTCAGCTCGGTCAGGGGACGACGTTCCGGATCACGCTCCCGGCGCGGCAGCCGGCGGCGCCACCGAGCGCGCACGATCTCGAACGGCCGTCGTGACAAACTGGCAGCTCGGCCAGGAGGCCTGGCGGCAAGATGTCAGGTTGACAGGAGATTGGCGGCGATGGCCAATTTGGCGTAACATCACTCTTAGTGAATTCAAATAGTTACATGGTTCTGCCTAACATGGCATCCCAGTTGAAGGTCCACGAGGGATGGAACTGATGCCTACGCGCCCTCCGACACAGCCCGGGGCCCCCACGGTTCTGGTGGTGGACGACGAGCCGCCCATCGTCGATTCGTTGCAGAAGATCTTCGAGCGCGAATCGTTGCGCGTCCTGACCGCGGGCTCCGGAGGCGAGGCGCTGGAGATCTTGCGGCGCGAGCCGGTCTCGGTGCTGCTCACCGATCTCATGATGCCGGGGATGTCGGGGATGGATCTGCTGCGGGCGAGCAAGAGCATCGCCCCCGAGACCGAGACCGTGCTCATGACCGCCTACGGGACGGTGGAGAACGCCGTCGAGGCGATGAAGCAGGGGGCCTACGACTTCGTCACCAAGCCGATCAAGCGCGCGCACCTGGTCCGCGTCGTCGGCAAGGCGATCGAGAAGCGCTCGCTGGTGCAGGAGAACCGCTCGCTGCGCGCCCAGCTGGCGGCCGAGCAGCGCCGCGCGCTCATCGGACAGTCGCTGGCCTGGCGTCGGACGATGGAGATCGTCATGCAGGCGGCGCCGTCGCAGGCGACGGTGCTGCTGCTCGGCGAGTCGGGCACCGGCAAGGAGCTCCTGGCGCGCGCGATCCACGACAGCTCGCCGCGCGCCGGCGGCCCGTTCGTGCCGGTCAACTGCGCCGCGCTGCCCGAGACGATCCTGGAGGCCGAGCTGTTCGGCTACGAAAAGGGGGCCTTCACCGGCGCGACCCAGCGCCACGACGGACGATTCGTGCAGGCCGACGGCGGCACGCTGTTTCTCGACGAGATCGGAGAGATCCCGACGCACGTCCAGGTGAAGCTCTTGCGCGTGCTGCAGGAGGGGGAGGTCGAGCGGCTCGGCGGGCGCACCTTGAAGGTGGATCTGCGGCTGGTGGCGGCCACCAATCAGGACCTGCGCGCCGCCGTGCGCGAGGGGCGCTTCCGCGAGGATCTCTATTACCGCCTCAACGTCATCGCGGTGCCGATCCCGCCGCTGCGCGATCGGCGCGACGACATCCCGCTTCTGGCCGAGCACTTCCTGCAGCGGTACGCCGCGCGCAACAACCGCCACCTGTCGGGGTTTTCGCGCGCCGCCGCGGAGGCCCTGGCCCGCCACGAGTGGCCGGGCAACGTGCGCGAGCTCGAAAACACCGTCGAGCGCGCCGTGGTGCTCTCGCGCGGCACCGCGATCGAGATCGACGATCTTCCGCCCGAGGTGCGCAGCGGCGGCGGCGTCGCGGGCGACGGCCGGACGCTCTCCTTCGTGGTCGGAACGCCGCTCGAGGAGATCGAACGGCGGGTCATTCACGCCACCTTGGCGCACGTCGGCGGCGACAAACGCCTCTGCGCGCAGCTCCTCGGCATCGCCACCCGCACGATCTACCGGCGGCTCGAGGAGGAACGGGTCGATCCCGAGCCGGTCGCCGCGCCCGAAGGGTCCGGTCGAGACACAGGGCCCGGTCGAGACGTGCCAAATTGGCAGGGCTCCCTGGTCGGCGGATCGCGCTAAGCAATCGATAAGTAAGGGATTTGTAAGCACGGCCGGGTGGTCTCGGCGTTGCTTTGAGCCTTACGCCGGACCTCCATGGAGACCCTGCTTCGCAAGTACCTGTCGCTCGTCGACCTCGCGGTCGTCGCGCTGTGCGCAATCTTCGCGGCGCGGGCGACGGCCACGGCGATCGAGGCCGGGTTCGTCAGCGGGATCCCGAGCGCAAAGCACGCACCGAAGCCGCCCGCCTCTCCCTCCGCGACGACCGTCTATTCGAAGCAGGTCGAGGAGATCCTGAATCGGAACATCTTCTGCTCGACCTGCCCGCCGATCTTGGGCGGCAAGGCGGAAGAGGCGGGTGTGCCGGCGGTGCCTCCGCTGCAGCGGACCAGCCTGCCGCTCAAGCTGCTGGCGGTCATGTACGCGCCCACCGACCCGCGCTGGTCGATGGCGATCATCCGCGACAACGACGACAAGTCGGTCGGCCCGTACGGCGTCGGCTCGCACATCCGTGACGCGACCATCGACCTGATCGAAGAGACGCGCGCCTATCTGGATTTCGGCGGCGGGCGGCGGGAGTACCTGGAGCTGCTCGACCAGCCGGCGGCGCCCGCCGCGGCGCCCGTGGCGGCCGCACCTGCGCCGGGCCCGAAGGATCCGCTGGCCGAGGCGCTCGACAAGGGGATCAAGAAGACGGGCCCCAACAGCTACGAGGTCCAGCACGCCACGCTCGACGCGCTGCTCGGAAACATGGGCGCGCTGTCGAAGGCGGCGCGCATCGTCCCCGAGATGAAGGACGGAAAATCGGCGGGCTTCCGGCTGCTCTCGATCAAGCCCGACGGGCCGTTCGGGAAGATCGGTCTGCAGAACGGCGACATCATTTCAGCCATCAACGGTCTCGAGATGACCAGCCCCGACAAGGCACTCGAGGTCTACACCAAGCTCAAGACCGCGAACCACCTGTCGGTCGGGCTCGAACGCAACGGCCAGAAGATCACCGAGGACTACAACATCCGATGAAAACCAAAATGCGAGCGGTTGGCAGCAGCGGAGCGGTTCGACTGACGGTGGGCGCGGGACTGTTGCTGGTCTGGGTCTCTTGGGCGCAGGCCGCCGTCGTCGAAGGAGCGGATCAGAAGGCGGTCAAGGTCCCGCCGGCGGGCCTGGCGCAGAACTTGAACGGCACCGCCCGACGCCGGCGCGAATCGCCGCCGGCCACCACCCCGGCTCCTGCCGTCGCGACGCCCTCGGCGGCCGGGGGCGGCCAGCGCGCGGCGGGGCGGTGATCGGGGAGAAGGAGTTCAACTCCTGCAAGAAGTTCCCGTCCGGCAAGCGGATCGTGAAGCTCAATCTCAAGCCGGACACCGAGCTCGGCGATCTCATCTCCTGGATCTCGTCGATCACCTGCAAGCAGTTCCTGCTGCCGGGGACCATCCCCGCCAACAGCAAGAAGGTCACCATCGTCGCGCCCGAGCTGATCACGCCGGAGGAGGCGTATCGGCTCTTTCTCGGAGCGCTCGATTCGGTCGGGCTCACCGTGCAGCCGTCCGGCAAGGTCCTGCGCATCATCGAGACGGTGAAGGCGAAGTCGGGCCCCATTCCGCTCTACGGCGAGGACTCCGACGTTCCGCAGAACGAGAGCTACGTGACCCGCCTCATCCGGGTGGAGAACGCCGATCCCAACGAGGTGGCGCAGGTGCTCGGCCGCCTCAAGGGGGAGCAGGGGGACGTGATCGTCTATGCGCCGCAGGGGGCGCTGATCGTCACCGATCTCGCCTCGAACATCACCCGGATGATGCACATCCTGAAGGAGATCGATCAGCCGGGGAGCGGCGAGAAGGTCTGGATCATCGGGATCAAGAACACCTCCGCGGGCGAGATGGCCCAGAAGCTGGGCGAGATCTTTCAGGTCGCCAAGCTGGGCGGAAAAGGAGGGACGACGGCCAGCACGCCGCCGCCGCCGGGTGGGGCGCGCCCTAAGCCCGGCGATCTGACGACCGAGATGATGATCTCCAAGATCATCCCGGACGAACGATCAAACCAGCTGATCGTGATCGCCAACGAGCGGGCCTACGCCCGCGTGCTCACGCTGGTGCGGAAGCTCGACGTTCCGATCGAGGGGGGCGACGGCCGGATCCACGTCTACTACTGCGAGAACGCCAACTGCGACGAGCTCGCCCAGACGATCGGGGCGGTGACGGGGATCGTGGTCACCGGCGCGGGGACCTCGCGGTCGCGGACCTCGTCGCGCAGCTCGACGCCGACGCCGACGCCGACGCCGACGGGCGGCAACGGTCAGCCGCTGCAGGGGGCCAATCTGTTGTTCGAGGGGGAGGTGCGCCTCAACTTCGATCGCCCCACCAACTCGCTGATCATCGTCTCGTCGCTCAAGGACTATCAGGCGCTGCGCCGGGTGATCGAGCTGCTCGATTCGCCGCGCAAGCAGATCTTCGTCGAGGCGATGATCCTGGAGGTCACGCTCGACAAGGAGCGCGATCTCGGCGCCTCCTGGCACGGGGTCAAGCCGCAGAACCTGTTCGGGCTCAGCGATCCCAGCCTGATCGTCGGCGGCCTCAACCCGGCCAACACGCTGCAGCCGACCAACGCGCTCGGCGACACGATGCTGGCTGGGATCTTGGGGCCGGTGCTGACGCCGGCGGAGGCGGCGGGGCTCGGCTCCGCGGCGACGGCGACGGTCGACATCCCGTCGTTCGGCGTGCTCATCAAGGCGCTCCAGACCAACAGCGACGTCGACGTGCTGTCGAACCCGCACATTCTGATCATGAACAACGAGGACGGCGAGATCTCGGTCGGGCAGAAGATCCCGTTCCCGGTGAGCACGCTCGGGTTGGGCGGGGCGGGTGCCACCGCCGCCGGCGGGCTCGGCCTCGGGCTCGGCGGCCTGTTTCCGCAGGTGCAGCGCGAGAACGTGGCGCTCGAAATCAAGCTCACGCCGCACGTGAACGAGCACGACGTCATCCGGCTGGAGGTCGACGTCAAGGACTCGGAGCTGGCGGCGGGTGGCAGCCCCACTCTCGGACCGTCGACCTCCGAGCGCTCGGCCAAGTCGATCGTCGTGGCGAAGGATCAGCAGACCATCCTGATCGGCGGCCTGATGTCGGACAAGGTCATCAACAGCGTCACCAAGATCCCGCTCCTGGGCGACATCCCGATCTTGGGGTTCTTCTTCCGCAACACCACCAAGCACATCGTGAAGACGAACCTCATCATCGCGCTCACGCCGTACGTCATCAACGACCAGTCCGATCTCCGTCGGGTGCTGGAGAAGAAGATGAAGGAGCGGCGGGAGTTCGTGGAGCGCTTTGGCGGTGAGGAGCGCCCCAATCTGGAGGCGAACATCGACTATCGCCGCAAGCGCGGGATGCTGGAGGAGATCAACCGGGCGGCGCGCGACATCGAGAAAGAAGAGGCGGAGATGGACGCAATCCGCCTCAAGGATGCGATGGACGAGTCAGGTCCGGTCGACCTTCCCGTCGGGCCGGGCTCGGACTCCATGCCGGCAGGTCCCGCGCCGCAAAATGGTGGCGCCGGCGTGGCCGCTCCACCGGCGGGCGGGACTTCGGCGCCTGGCGGCGCTTCACCGCCGAGCGCGCCCGGGCCGGCGCGGGTCCCCTAAGGAGGCCGACCGGTGGCAAGCAAACGGATCGGCGAGCTGCTGCTCGAGCTCAAGCGCGGAAGCGACGCCAACTTCACCCCCGCAGTGATCGAGCAGGCGCTCGTCACCCAGCAGACGGAGGGAGGACGTCTCGGCGAGATCCTCGTCAAGGCACGCGCCGTCACCGAAGAGGAGGTGCTGCAAGCGCTGGGCAAGCAGCTGGGGATCGCCTACAGCGCCGAGCTGAAGGTCGACGCGATCGACACCGATCTGGCGACGGGGATCCCGATTGGCTTCGCCAAGCAGCATCGCCTGCTGGCCGTCAAGCGCGAGGGGGAGGTGGTGATGGTGGCGATGGCCGATCCGCTCGACATGGGCGCGCTCGACGATCTGCGCATGCAGCTGGGAGCGGAGGTCCAGCCGGTGCTGGTGCCGGCCCAGCGGATTCTGGAAGTCATCAACGACGTCTACGGCCGCAAGCACGACAAGGGGGGCGATCTCGGCGAGAAGGACGACGAGGAGGACGAAGGGGGGAGCGAGGAGCTGGTCGACATCCTGGAGATCACCGACGAGGCGCCGATCATCCGCTGGGTCAACTCGCTGATGTTCAACGCCGTCAAGGAGCGGGCCAGCGATATCCACATCGAGCCGGGCGAGAAGGAGGTGCAGGTTCGCTACCGGATCGACGGCGTCCTTTACGAGTCTCGCCAGGCCCCCCGGCAGTTCATGCCCTCGATCATCTCGCGCGTGAAGATCATGGCGGGGCTGAACATCGCCGAGAAGCGGCTCCCCCAGGACGGCCGCATCCGCCGCAAGATCGCCGGCAAGGACATCGACATGCGCGTCGCCACCGTCCCCACGGTCAAGGCGGGCGAGCGGGTCACCATCCGTCTGCTCGATCGCGAGTCGGTGCTGCACGATCTGGCCGACATCGGCTTCGGCGACGATCACCTGCGCCAGATCGACGAGCTCATTCACAAGCCGCACGGGATCATGCTGGTCACCGGGCCGACCGGGTCGGGCAAGACGACCACGCTCTATGCCTGCCTGGCCAAGATCAACTCGCCCGACCTCAACATCCTGACCATCGAAGATCCCGTCGAGTACCAGCTGGACGGGATCTCACAGACCGCTGTGAACGAGAAGATCGATCTGACGTTCGCGGCCGGGTTGCGGTCGTTCCTGCGTCACGACCCCGACGTCATCATGGTCGGCGAGATCCGCGATCGCGAGACGGCGGAGATCGCCATCCAGGCGTCGCTGACCGGCCACCTGGTGCTCTCGACGATCCACACCAACGACGCGGCGGGCGCCATCAACCGGCTGGTCGATCTCGGCGTGCAGCCGTTCCTGGTCGCCTCCTCGCTGATGGCGCTGCTCGCCCAGCGGCTGGTGCGGCGCCTCTGCAAGGAATGCCGCGAGGTCTACAAACCCGCCGACGAGGATCTCGCCAGCATCGGGATCGATCCGGCGGCGTTCGCGCAGGGCAAGGCGCGGCGGGTGCACTTCAAGGGGGACGAGGCCTGGGTCCCGCCGGCGGGGATGCTGTTCCGCGCGCGCGAGGGGGGCTGCCCCGTCTGCCTCGGCGCCGGGTACAAGGGGCGAACCGCGATCTACGAGCTGCTTCCGATCGACGAGAAGATACGGCAGCTCACCATCAAGAACTCCGACGCGCAGGCGGTCAAGGCGCAGGGGATGCGCGCCGGGATGCGGACCTTGCGCGAGGACGGCGCTCAAAAGGTGCTGGCGGGGATGACCACCGCGGCCGAGGTCTTGATGATCACCACCCAGGACGTGGAGTAGGGCGGTGCCGGTCTACAGCTGGAAGGGGCTCAACACCGCCGGCAAGTCGGTGACCGGGACGCGGGACGCCGACGGGCCCAAGGCGTTGCGCCAGACGCTGCGCAAGGAAGGCGTCTTCATCACCGAGCACCGCGAGGTGCTGGCCGGCGGCCAGCAGGCCGCGGCGCGCCCAGGCGCCTCGAACGTCTCGGTTCTCAATCGCCAGATCGATTTCAAGGCGATGCTCGAACGGGTGCAGCCGCAGGAGGTGGCGGCATTCACCCGTCAGCTCGCGACGCTGATCAAGGCAGGGATCCCGCTGGCCGAGTCGCTGGGGGCGCTGGCCGAGCAGGGGGACAACAAGAAGCTGCAGCGGGTGCTGGCCGAGATCCGGCAGAAGGTGAACGAGGGGAGCTCGCTGGCCGACACGCTGGGCGCGCACCCGACGATCTTCCCGGAGCTCTACACCAACATGGTTCGTTCGGGCGAGGCGGCCGGGAACCTGGACACGGTGCTCTCCCGGCTGGCCGACTTCCTCGACGCGGAGCACACCTTGCGGTCCAAGGTCTCCGGCGCGCTCACCTACCCGATCATCATGGTGGTGTTGGGAACGATCATCATGGGCGTGCTGATGGTGGTGGTCGTTCCCAAGATCACCTCGATCTTCCAGGACATGGGCAAGACGCTCCCCTGGAACACGCAGCTTCTGATCTTCATGTCCGACCTCATCGGCAGCTACTGGTGGGCGCTGATCGCTCTCTTCGGCTTCTCCTATTGGCTCTATCGCCGCTGGTCGCGGAAGCCCAAGGGGCGGGCCGTCGTCGACCGGGTCAAGCTGAAGCTGCCGCTCATCGGGCCGCTGGTGCGCTTCGTCGGCGTGGCGCGGTTTGCGCGCACGCTGGCCACGATGCTGGCGGCGGGCGTGCCGGTGCTGGCGGCGCTGGAGATCACCAAGAAGGTCCTCAACAACACCGTGCTCGAGAAGGTGGTGGAAGAGGCGCGCGACGCCATCCGCGAGGGCGAGTCGATCGCCACGCCGCTCAAGCGCTCGGGCCAGTTCCCGTCGCTGATGGTGCACATGGTGGCCGTCGGCGAGCGGTCGGGTCAGCTGGAGGCCATGCTGGAGAACGTCGCCACCGCCTACGAGCGCGACGTCGAGGCGAAGGTCTCTCGCCTGACCACCATCTTGTCGCCGATGCTGATCGTTTGCATGGCGCTGGCCGTGGTGTTCATCGTGTTCTCGGTTCTTCAACCCATCATGGACATGCAGAACTTCGTGCAGTGAGGAGAATCCAAATGAGCGCATCAGAAAAGAACAGCAAGAGGATCGTCGGAGGGGCGGCGCGCGCTGTCGAAGCGGGCTTCACGCTGCTCGAGATCATGGTCGTGTTGGCCATCATCGCGCTGCTGGCGGGTGGCGTCGGCGCGGCGGTGTTCCGAAACTTCAAGAAGGCGCAGGTCTCGACGGCGCGGCTGCGGGTGAAGGCGGTGCGCGACGCGACGTCGCAGTACATGATCGACAACAGCAGCAACTGCCCGCGCGGGGTCGACGATCTCGTGGCGCAGAAGTACCTCGATCGCAACAACGCCAAGGATCCCTGGGGCAAGGATCTCGATCTTCCACTGCCCGGGGACCAATGACACCGACAGCGCCGACATCTCGTCGGCCGGCCCCGACAAGCAGGAAGGGACCCCGGACGACATCAAGTCCTGGGAGATGTAGCACCGCACCGCCTGAGGAACTTGCAATGACCTCGACGCCACAGCGTGACCCCAGGGGATCGGCGCGACGCCCGTCTCAGGGCTTCACGTTGATCGAGGTCATGGTGGCGATGTTGGTGATCGCGCTCATCGCCACCATCGGGGTCAAGGGGTTCCGGACCGTCACCAAGGGGAACCTGCGAGAGGGGAGCGCGCACATGTCGGGCGCGATCCGCTTCCTGTTCGACCGCGCGTCGATCACCGGCAAGTACCATCGGCTGGTGATCGATCTGAACGAGGGGCGCTACTGGGCGGAGGTCTCGGACGACAAGTTCTACGCGCCGAACCAGGCGGAGAGCGAGCCCGAGCGACGGAAGCGGGAAGAGAAGGAAGACGCCGGCCGAGGACGAGGAGAAGAAGCGGAAGGAGAAGCAACAGCTGCTCTATGGCAGCAACAGCAGCAACTCCTCGGGCGCGTCGTCGTCGAGCAGCTTCGACATGTCGAAGATGGAGGTCGGGGAGTTCCGTCCCCGGCGGGCGCGCTTCGCGGCCTTCAAGGAGACGGCGCTCAAGCCGGTGACGCTCAAGAAAGAGGTGCGGATCAAGAGCGTCTACACGCCGCGCATGACCGATCCGGTCACCGCCGGGCGCGCCTATCTCTACTTCTACCCGCTCGGGCAGACCGAGCCTGCCGTCATCACGCTGACCGACAAGTCCGGCGAGAACGTCTTCTCGCTGGTGGTCCACCCGATCACCGGGAAGGTCCGGATCTACAACGAAGAGGTCAGGCCGAACCTCGGCGTCCGCTACGACGACGACGGGAACCAGGTCGTCCAATGAGTCAATCAACTCTGGGCCCCACGCGATCGCGTGACTCCGGCTTCACGCTGCTCGAGATCATGGTGGCGGTCGCCATCCTCGCCTCGACGCTGGTGGTGCTGCTGTCGATCGTGACCAACAACGTGCGGTCGACCAACCACGCCAAGATGACCACCGCGGCGACCTTCCTGGCCCGCACCAAGATGGTCGAGATCGAGGACGAGATCCTCGACAACGGCTTCACCGACAACGACGAGGTCAAGGCGGGGACCTTCCGCGATCTCGGCTACCCGCAGTTTCGCTGCGACACGTTGATCGAGCGGATCGAGCTGCCCTCCGACCTGGCGCAGAAGGCGCGCGACCAGGCGACGACGCAGACGCAGGACTCCAAGGACCCGATGTCGATGCTGACCGGGTTCATGGGCGGCATGATGTCGAGCTTCATCGACCCGGTCCGGCTCGGCCTCCAGGAGTCGGTCCGCAAGGTCACTGTCCGCGTGCTCTGGGACGAGCACGGGCGGCGCGACCAGACCTTCGAGGTGGTCCAGTACCTGACCGATCCCGCCAAGCTCGACCTGGCGCTCAACCCCGGCGCAGGCGCGACGACCGGCACCGGGCGGCTCGACCGGGCGGGCGCGACCAGGGCGCCGTCGCTGAACAGCCTGAGCAAGATGATCGGGGGAGGGAAGTGATGTCGCGGCGGGGGCCTTCGGCGCGCGCGGCGGGGTTCACGCTGATCGAGGTGATGCTGGCGCTCGCCATCCTCGGCTTCGTCACGACGATCATGTGGGGGTCGTTCAGCCAGACCGTTGCCAACAAGAAGGCGATCGAGTCGGCGCAGGAGCGGACGCACAACGTCCGCGTCGCGCTCATGCGGATCGTGCGCGAGATCGAGATGGCCTACCTCTCGGCCTCGGAGAACACCGCTCTCTCCGAGCGCCGGACGTTCTTCCTCGGCATCGTCGCACGGCGACGTCGACGAGCTGACGTTCTCCAGCTTCGCCCACCAGCGACTGCGCGCCGGTCTCGCCGAGGGGGACACCTCGCTCATCTCTTACTTCGGCGAGCGCGATCCGGACGATCGCCGGGTCCTCAACCTCATGCGGCGCGAGACGCGGCGCCTGCAGGCGGAGAACCCCAGCACCATCCTCGGCGAGGCGTACATCCTCTGCCCCGACGTGAGCCGCCTCAAGATCCAGTACTACGACCACAAGCTGAAGGAGTGGGTCAACGAGTGGAGCACGCTCAACGCGAGCGGCAACCAGTACCTGCCGACCCACGTCCGCATCACGCTCACCGTGATCGATGAGCGCGGCCAGGAGGTCTCCTACTCCACGGACGCCCGCATCCAGATGACCGAGAAGGTCGACTACAAGCCGGTGCGGCAGTGAGCGTCTTGGCGCGGCTTCCACGGTTCCGAAGGCTCCAGCGCTGGGTGGCGGCGCGGCGGCGCCTGCGTGCGCGAGCATCCGCTCTCCCGGAAACAGCGCGGGGTGGCGATGCTCATCGTGCTCACCTGGTTGGCGCTGATGATCTCCGTCATCGGCGAGTTCACCTACGGCACCAGCGTCGACGCCGCGCAGGCGGCCAACGCGCGCGACGAGCTGCGCGCGCACTACCTGGCGCGCTCGTCGGTGAGCCTGTCGCGTCTGCTCATCAAGATCCAGCAGCAGTTCATCGACCCGGTGATGGGGCAGGTGCAGAAGATGCTGCACCAGCGCGATGGGGTCGAGCACGACGAACGGCACGGGCGGCGCCAGCGGCTCGAGCGCGCCGCCCACCCTCGGCTTCTCCCTGCGCGTGACCGACTACGCCAGCTCGCTGATGGGGTTCTTCAGCGGCTCGAAAGACGAGGTGGCGGGCCTCGGGAGCCTCATCGGCATCGACACCAGCAACGTCAAGGGGCTGGGGCTCAAGTCCGGCAACTTCGACGCGCAGATCACCGCCGAGGACGGCAAGATCGACATCAACTGCGGCGGCGGGCCTGGCGTCGGATCGCAGCAAGCAGCTGATCGTCTACCGGCTGCTCATGGGGCTCATGTACTCGCGCCGGTTCGACAAGCTCTTCTCCGAGGCCGACAACACCGGCAACTTCGCGGTGCGCACCGACGTGGCGCGCGCGATCATCGACTGGGCCGACGGCGACGAGCAGATGTTCTCGCCCGAAGGGGGCTCGAACTCCGAGGACTACCGCTACGACGCCCACGCCGATCACTACCGCGCGCACGACAACAGCTACGACACGATCGAAGAGGTGAAGATGGTGCGCGGCGTCTCCGAAGGGTTCATGGAGGCGTTCCAGCCCTTCCTCACCGTCTACGCCTCGGATCCCGAGCTGCAAGGTGAACCTCGGCGCGATCAGCAACAAGGAGAGCGGCGACTGCACGCCGCTGGTCATGGCCGTCATCCGCGCCGCCGCCACGCCCGATCCGCTCAAGCCCCCCGCCGATCCGACGGTGTTCGACGACGCCATCCTGTATCCGCTGGCCAGCATCCTGTGCGACCGGGCCTCGACCGCCGGCTTCGACAGCCTCAACACCATCACCAGCCTGCTGGCCAACCCGCAGACGGCGGTGCTCCCCGACGATCCGCGCTACCGGATGTTCCAGGGGATGAAGCCGCTCGCCGTCGACGCCGGCGCGCTGGGGAGCGTGGCCTACGTCGGAACGCCGCGCGTCTACCGCGTCGCCGCCACCGGCGAGTCGGGGCGGGTGAAGAAGAAGATCACCGCCATCGTCGACACCGGGCGCACCCTGGAAAACCCACTCACGCTGACCCCGCAGTCCGAGAAGGCAGCCGGCGTCCTGCAGTACTGGCGCGAGGAATAGAAAAGGATCATGGCTCACACCGTCTGCGGCATCGATCTCGGCTCCTACTCGATCAAGCTGGCCTTTCTCGAGGCTGGCTTTCGCGCCACCACGCTGCGCGGTCTCGAGGAGATCCCCGTGCCGGCCGGCGAGGCGCCGCTCATCGAGCGCCAGATGGCGGCGGTGCGCGAGGGGCTCTGCGCGCGTGCCGGGCGAGGTGACCCCCTACCTGGCCGTCGCCGGCGATCAGCTGTCGGTGCGGGTGCTCGAGCTGCCGTTCACCGACGCCCGCAAGATCGATCAGGTGGTCGGCTACGAGCTGGAAGGGCAGATCGTCAACGCCATCGAGGACGTGGTGTTCGATCACCTGATCGCCGCCGAGAAGCCGGAGGGGACCACCATCCTGGCGGCGGCCGCCAAGCGCGAGGATCTGGCGGCGCTGATCGCGGCGGCGGAGGCCCAGGGGATTCACCCCCGCTCGCTGTTCGCGGCGCCGGTCATCTACCGGACGCTGTTCCCGGCGGTGGCGTCGGTCGGCGACGAGGCGCCCGGCTCCTGCCAGGCGGTGCTCGACTTCGGCCACGAGCGGACCAACGTCTGCATCGTCCGCGGCGGCAACGCGATCTACGCGCGCACCATCCGGCGGGGCGGCGCGCACCTGACGGCCGCCATCGCCAAGGCGTTCAACGCCGATCCGACGCGGGCCGAGCAGGCCAAGCGCGGCGAGGCCTTCATCGCCAGCGCCGGGGAAGGTGCCGAGCACGCCCCTCCTGGTCAAGCTCGACGCCGTGCTGCGCGAGGCGCTCGCCCCGACCATCCGCGAGCTGCGACAGACGCTGGCCAGCTTCGCGGCCAGCGCCAAGCTGGAGATCGACGCGCTGCTGGTCGTGGGCGGCGGCGGGCGTCTGGCGGGGCTGCTCCCGTTCCTCGAGGCAGAGCTGGCGATCCCGGCGCGCCATCCCAGCGTGCGCGACGTGATCGAGAGCGGGGGCCGGCACCTGGCGCGCGATCCGGCCGGCGTCGAGGAGGCCGCGCCCGACTCGGAGGTGCACGCGCTGGCCGGGGCGATCGCGCTGGCGGCGGCCGCGCGGCTCGCGCGAGATCGACTTTCGCCGCGGGCCCGTTCGTCTACCGCGCGAACTTCTCGATCCTGCGCCAGAAGGCCGGCGCACCTGGCGATGCTGGCGGCGTCGCTGGTGCTGGCGGCCGGAATCGACCTCGGCGCCAAGTCTTCCAGCCTCGCGCGCCGAGCGGAAGGCGCTCGACAAGGAGCTGAGCACCGCCACGCAGGAGCTGTTCGGCAAGCCGCGCGACGACGCCCAGGCGGTGACCGAGCTCATGCGCAAGGGCTTCCGCGAGGACCTGGCGCCGCTGCCCAAGGCGACGGCCTTCGATCTGCTCGATCAGATTTCGCGCAAGGTGCCGCCCGCCGACAAGGTCAAGCTGGACGTCGCGGAGCTGGAGATCCGCCCCAAGAAGACCTTCATCAAGGGGACCGTCGACACGGCCGCCGCCGTCGACGAGATCGCCGCCAAGCTGAAGGAGATCGATTGCTTCGAGGAGGTGACCAAGGGGGCCATCACCGAGGTCTCGGACGGCGGCAAGCAGTTCACCCTCAACGTCACCTCCAAGTGTCCGTGAGCGAAAGACGACCATGAGCGTGCTCAGCAACCTTCGTGAATCGGTGACGCGGCTCGCGCGCCGCCCGGCCGCCTTCTTCGTGGGCGAGTGGGAGCGGCTCGGCCCCGCGCGAGAAGCGCTGGGTCACGGTGCTCGCCGCGGCGGTGGCGACCGTCGCCGTCGCGCTCTTCGTCATCTACAAGCTCAGCGACATCAGCGATCTCGAGGACGGCAACGCCGCCATCCGCGACGCGCTGTCGGCGATCGCCAAGCATCGCGACGAGTACCTCGAGGCCAAGGCGCGCAACTCGGTCCAGGAGGCGCGCATCGGCGACGCGCCGCCGCAGCTGGCGGGCGATCTGGAGGCGGCCGCGCGCGCCGAGAACGTTCAGATCGCCGAGTCGAGCGAGCGCCCCACCGTCCCCGCCGGGCGCCGGTACGTCGAGCACGACACCGACCTCAAGATTCGCGAGACCGACCTGCAGAGCCTGACCAACTTCATGCGGCGGGTGGAGACCGGCCCGCGCCTCATCTTCTTCACGCGCCTGGCGCTCAAGCACCCGTACGGCGCGGACCCCGGCAAGCTGGACGTCGAGGCGACGGCGACCGCGTTCGAGCGGGTGCACGAGGACAAGACGAAGAAGAAGCCCGGCGGCCCGGACAAGCAAGACAAGTCGGACAAGAAGGAGTAGCGCATGATCACCCTCTCGCCGAGATCTGCTGCGTCGGCTGCGCCGTCCTGCGCTGTCCGGTCTTTTTGGCCTCGTCGTCTTCATCGTCGCGCTCTATTTTTCGTTCCCCTCGGAGCGCGCCAAGGAGGTGGCGATCCGGACGGCCGCCGCGCGCGATCTCGACGTCGAGATCGGCTCGGCCAGCCCCGCGTTCGGGCTGGGCGTCGTCTTTCACGACATTCTGGTGCGCACCAGACCGGCGACCGGAAAACCGACCCGCTTCACGATCGAGTCGGCCCGGCTGTCGGTCTCCCCCTGGTCGCTGCTGTCGTCGTCGAAGACCATCACCATCTCGCTGGAGGCGTTCGGCGGGCACATCGACATCACCCAGACCGGAGCCCCGGGCAAGAAGGGGCCGTTCGAGCTCCAGGTCCGCGCCCGCGACGTCAGGCTCGGCGATCTGCCGGGCGTGCGCGACGCCATCAACCTGCCGCTCGCCGGGACGGCCAAGCTCGATCTCAGCCTCGCTTTCGCCGAGCGGCAAGCTCGCCGAGGCCAACGGCGAGATCACCTTCTCCTGCGACAACGTGGTGATCGGTGACGGGAAGACGCCGCTCAAGGTGGCGGGAAATCCCTTCCTGAGCGGCGGACTGACGCTGCCGAAGCGTGCGGCTCGACGACTTCGGCGGCCACGTCGCGATCGACAAGGGGCTGGCCAAGCTGCAGGAGATCGCGCGGAAAGTCGCGCGACGGCGAGGTGGCGCTGGAGGGGGAGGTGACGCTGCGCGATCCGCTGCCCAGCCTCGACGGTCAACGCCTACCTGCGCTTCAAGCTGTCCGACGCGTTCCTCAAGCAGGCGTCCGCCGTGGCGACCATGCTGCAGATGGTGGGCGCTCAGGGAAAGCGGCCGGATGGATTCTACGGGATGCGGCTCTCCGGGCGCCTCGGCCAGCTGAACCCGCCGGTGCTGTCGCCGACGTCGCCGGTCATCGGCCCGCCGCCCCCGCGCTCGGGGACGCACGCGGCGATCACCCCGGCGTTCCGTCCGCCGGTTCCAGCGTCGTCCGCGCCGCCCGCCCGCCGCCGCCTGCGCCGATGATCGCGGCGGCTCCCCCGCCTCCGCCGCCCGAGCCGGCTGCTCCACCTCCGCCGCCTCCGCCTCCGCGCCTGCCCGCGCCACCCGCCCCGCCGGCTGCCACGGCGGCAGCCTCGCCCACGCCGGGGGCGGGAGGCTGGCACGCACCGGTGCCCCTGCCGGCCGGAACGACGACGCGTCGCAGATGCGCATCGCCGAGCGCCGCCGGCGAGGCGCCGCCGCCCGCCACCATCTGCCGACCATCCGCAGCAGCAATAGGGGAGGCGCGGCCGGCTACAGGCTGTAGCGGCGGACCTTGTCGCAGAACGTGGAGCGCGCGACCGCCAGCGCCCGCGCGGCGCGCCGCCGGCTGCCCGCGTGGCGGCGAAGCGCCCAGGAGTAGACCTCGCGCTCGATCTCGTCGAAGGTCCGGCCACCGATCCGGATCATGTCGTCGGGCGCGATTGCCGCGCCGGCTGGGCTGGCCACACCGCCGTCGGCCAGGCGGAACGGCGCCGGCGCGGGAAGCTCCAGGAGGTCGGCGTTGATCCGCTCGTCCGTCTGTCCGGAGGTCAGGATCGCAGCGCGGCGGATCGTGTTGCGCAGCTCGCGCACGTTGCCCGGCCAGTCGGCCGCGCCAAGAGCCGCCATCGCCGAGGCGTCGAGCTGGCGCGGGCCGACCTCGCTGGCGACCTCGCGCAAGAAGTGTCTCGCCAGG
Source organism: uncultured Pseudomonadota bacterium (assembly GCA_963819375.1). Taxonomy (GTDB): domain Bacteria; phylum Myxococcota_A; class Polyangia; order Fen-1088; family Fen-1088; genus JADGRB01. Next base: position 401,316 of record CAWFVU010000010.1, read on the forward strand.
AGCGGGATGTCACCGCGCCGCTCGCGCAGCGGCGGGAGGCGCACGCAGATCCCGGCCAGCCGGTAGTAGAGATCGGCGCGGAAGGTTCGCCGCTGGACCTCGCTCTCGAGGTCACGCAGGGTCATGGCCACCACCCGCGTGCGCGCCGCGATCTCGCCGGAGCCGCCCACCCGGCGCAGCCGCCCCGACTCGAGCACACGCAGCAGCTTCGGCTGCAGATCGAGCGGCAGCTCGCCGATCTCGTCGAGCACCAGCGTGCCGCCCGCCGCCTCCTCGAACCAGCCCGCGCGCCGCGCCGCCGCGCCGGTGAAGGCGCCGCGCTCGTGTCCGAAGAGCTCGCTCTCCGCCAGCTCCCGGGGCAGCGCGCCGCAGTTCACGGCCACAAACGGCCCGCTGGGGTTGGGCCCGAGCTCGTGCAGCGCGCGCGCCAGGAGCTCCTTGCCGGTGCCGCTCTCTCCCGTCACCAGCACCGGGGTCGTCGTCGGCGCCACCAGCGCCGCGCGTCCCAGCGCCGCGCGCAGGGCGGGATCGTCTCCGAGGATCGCGCCCAGGGCCGTTCGTCTCTCGTCGCCTCGCATGCGCACCTTGTCGGTCTCCCACCGACGCAGGTTGCTAGCCGGAGCGCTAAGCTCCGAGGCCGACCCAGGCTTCGCCGCTCTCGCCGATCTCCTTCTTCCAGATCGGGGCGCGCAGCTTGAGGCGATCGATCGCCGCGCGGCAGGCCTCGAAGGCCGGCGCGCGGTGCTCGGCGGCCGCCACGACGACCACCGCGAGCTCGCCGACGGCCAGCGCGCCCGTGCGGTGATGGATGGCGACGCGCACGCCGGGCCACTCGCGCTCGATCTCGACCGCGATCTCGCCGAGCACCGCCTCGGCCATCTCGCGGTAGGCCTCGTACTCCAGCCTGATGACGTCGGGGAGGTGGTGGCCGCGCCGCCGGACGATCCCGGCGAAGGTGACGACCGCGCCGGCGTCGCCGCCCACGTCGCCGCCAGCGACCGCCTCTACCGCCGCGGCGAGCGTCACCGGCTCGGCGGAGATCCGGATGGCGTCGGGCGCCGATCCGCCGGCGACCGGCGGCAAGAGCGCCAGCTCGTCACCGTCGGTGAGCGTCTGGGTGTCGGCGGCCACCACCCGGTTGACGGCGAACTGCACCCCCGGCAAGAGCGCCGCCACCGACGGATGCCGGCGCCGCGATGGCGACGCGGGCGTCGCGCACGGAAGCACCGGCCGGCAGCTCGACCGTTTCATGGTCGAGCTGAATTCTCTCGCGCAGCACTGCGAAGTAGAGGACATCGAGCTTCATTCGCCCCTAGACTATGCGGGCGAGCGCGCCGCATCAAACCCGCCGAAAATGCCGTATTTTGCGCGGGCCGGTATCAGTTATTCACAGGTAAAGTCAAATAACGGCGGACACGTAGCTATTTTGCGCTTGCACGCGGCGGTTGATAGGCTTTTTCCCGCTCAACCGAGGGAGCATGCTGATAGTGAGGCCCATTTGAAGCGTCCCCCGACGTCCCCCCAGGCTGCCACTCCGTCCGTTCCCCGTCGCCAACTCTCGCTTCCGTTCAACGCGGACGCGGCGCCGGAGCTCGAGGTCGGCAGTCGTTCCCGGCGCGCGCTCCGGCGCGAGGCCGCCGCGCGCGAGGTTCGCCTCGCGCCGACCCTCGAAGAGACCACCGACCAGATGGCCGCGGCGCTGGCGCTCTACCTGCCGCCCGGCAAGACGCTGGAGCTGCGGCTGACCAACAACCACTACAGCATGATCTCCGTGCGCCGGAAGGCGGACGGCTACCGGCTGCGGCTGCACCAGATGTTCGTCGGCGCCGAGCCGCGGGTGGTGCGGGCGCTCGCCCGCTACGTCGTCCACAACGACCGGCGCGCGTCGACGTTGCTGGGCGAGTTCATCGAGCAGCACCAGCACATCATCCGCCAGCAGGAGCGCCGGCCGCGCCACCTCACCGTCCGCACGGCCGGGCGCCACCACGACCTGCAGGCGATCTTCGACCGCCTGAACGGCGCGTGCTTCGGCGGCGCGCTCGACGCGCGCATCACCTGGGGGCCGGTCGCCTCGCAGCGGCAGCGGCGCCGGTCGATCAAGATGGGGAGCTTCGCCGTCGAGGATCGCGTCATCCGCATCCACCCGGCGCTCGACCAGGCCTGCGTCCCCGACTACTTCGTGTCGTGGATCGTCTTCCACGAGATGCTGCACGGCAAGCACGAGGTCAAGCGCGAGAACGGCCGCCGCCGCTTCCACACGCCCGAGTTTCTCGAGGACGAGCGCCAGTTCCCCGACTATGTCCGCGCCTGCGCCTGGGAGAAGCAGAACCTCGATCGGCTGCTTCGGTCGTAGGTCATGGCCGGCGCAACGTAAGGCTGGCCGAGCCTCTGCATCCCGGACACTCTGGCGTCACGATGGGCTCAAACAGCGGCTCCCGGCTCCGTCGCCTCAGCGGCTCGGACCGTCAGCCTGAGCGCCGAACACGCGCTTTGTCCATCAGCGTCGCCAGCACGTTCGCCTTGGCCGCCGCGTACGCCAGCAACGTCGTCGCGCCACCCGCGATCGCCGCGCGCTTCGCCGCCGCGTACGTCGCCGCCTCCTCGTGGTGCGCGCGGAGGTAGTCCCGGAGCGCGAGGTTGTCGCGCCAGAGCGGGCCGTCCTCCTCGACGAGCGCCAGGTTGAAGGCGCGCAGCGCGGTTCGCTTGCGGAAGGAGATGCCTCCGGGGACGCCGGCGTCGCCGAGGTCTTCGTAGCCCAGCGCCACGACCCTCGGACGGAGCTCCTCGAGCGCGCCCCAGACGGTGGGCGAGGCGCCGAGCATCAAATCGACGATCGGCCTACCCGCCAGGCCAGGGACGGCCGTGGACCCGATGTGCTCGAACTTCAGCGACGCGGTGGCGAGGCCGAGGCGGACGCGGTCGCGCTCGGCGCGGTAGCGCCCCTCGTAGTGGGGGTCGTGGTCGGTGATTTCGACGGGCTCGTCCACATTGGCGCTCACGGGCGCGCAATATAGCGCGCGGCCGCGGGATTAAAAGAGTCCGCCGAGCGCGGGCAGTGAGGCGCCCACAGCGCGGGTACCGGTGGTGTCGAGGACCGGCGTGGGGGCGGGCATGCCGACCGCCCAGTGGCCGTCGGCGTCGCGGGCAAAGAGGGCGGGGTAGGCCGGCGCGCGCGCCTGCTCGTCGTTCGCGTCGAGGTCGTGGGTGGCCAGGGCGGCGATGGCGATTCCGGCGACCAGGCCTGCCAGCGCTCCGCCGGCGACCGCCCGGCCGCTGACGCGATTGCCGCCAGCCAGGAAGGCGACGCCGAGGCCGACGAGGCCGCCGCCGATGGCGCCCGCGTCGATGATGAGGACGCGGTTCCGCGACAGGTCGAAGCTGTTCGCCAGGCTGATGCCGGCCACCAGGCTGACGTCCATGACGATGGCGCCGGTGCGCCAGGCGCTCTCGGCGCTGGTGTTCGACGATGAGAAGGCGGCCGCCCCCAGCAGGCCGGCTGTCGTTCCCCAGAGCAGCGACGAGCGGACGAGCTCGACGTCGCCGGCCTTCGGGCTCTGGGTGCTGGCCACGAAGATGGCGACGGAGGTCGCGGCGACGCTGGTGGCGAGCGACAGCCCCACGACCCCTTTGGCCGACAAACCCAGGCCCCCGCCCCACAGCGCGCCGTTGACGCTGCCGTAGTCGAGGCCGGTGATGATCGTCCAGGCCTGGCCGGTCGTCACCGGGTGGTGGGAGGTGATCACCAGGGAGGTTCCGAGCGCCAGGCCCATCCCCAACATGGGGAGGAGGACGGCAGACCGCACGTCGTTGACGTCGGTCAAGACGTCGCCCGCGATCCCCAGCCAGATTCCGTAGAGCGACGACCAGAGGACCAGGCGGCCGCGCCCCTCGTTGGCCGAGGCGCGCTCGCTGATCGTCTCGCCGGGGGCAACGGTCGTGGGCGCCGGCGCGCGGAGGACGTCGCCGCACAGACGCTCGACGGTCTCGGCCCAGGGGGCGCTCGGGTTGCCGCGCAGCGCGCGGACCTCGTCTAGACCGTGGCGGCAGCCTGAGCGCAAAACGCGCTCGAGCGCGGCGTCGGCGGGCGACTGTACCGGCGCCGAAGGGGTCGCCGGTGCCGGCTCGGGCGCGTTTTGCACCCTCGCGCCGTCGACCGAGATCTCCGGGGCGCCCGCCTCTGTCTGCGCCCGGGCGGGGACGGTCGTCGCGGCCACGAGCGCGATCCCGACCAACCCCCAGCGGCAGGCACTCACGCGCCCATGGTACCCCGAATCGGGCGCGCCCTATCTTTTGAGCGCGCCCGCGAGCCGGCCGGGGAGCTCCATCTCTTCGATCTCCTCGAGCGGCTTTTCCAGCGCCAGCGACCAGTTGGGCCACTCGTTCACGGTCCCGGGCAGGTTGGGGCGCTCGGGCGCGGCGACGGCGTCGTCGAGCGTGGCCAAAAGGATGCGCGACGGCGCCTGCGCCAGCGCGCGGTGGGTCGACTCGATCACCGCCTCGACGGGGGCGTGCTCGTCGAGGTTGCCGAGCGCGCGGAGCTTCTCGCGCAATGCCTCGGTCCCGGCGTCGTTGGGGTCGATCCCGATCTGCTTCTGCGCCCTGGCGTCGACGCCGGTCCAGAGACCGGCGATGGTCGGCAGATCGTGGGTGGTGACGCTGGAGAGCGCCAGCTCGGGGAAGTGCTGCGGCGGCGCCGGCTCGAAGTAGAGCAGCCGGTACGACATCATCCGGTACTCGTGCAGCCGCTCGCGCACGCCCGGCTCGACGGTGCCGAGGTCCTCGCCGATGATGAAGGCGCGCGCCCGCTCGCTCTCGAGCGCCACGATCGCCATCAGCTCGTCGGCGCGCGCGCGCACGTAGCTCCCCCCCTTGGTCCCGAGCGCGCGCGGGATCCAGAACAGGCGGAAGAGGCCCATCACGTGGTCGATGCGCAGCCCGCCGACGTGCGAGAGCATCCCGCGGATCGTCTCGATGAACGGCTGGTAGCGGGCGGCGCGCAGCCGGTGCGGGATGAACGGCGTCAGCCCCCAGTCCTGGCCGGCGGCGTTGAACTCGTCGGGCGGCGCGCCGACCGAGACGTCGCGCGCCAGCAGATCCTGCCAGCACCAGGCGTCGGCGCCGGCGACGTCGAGGCCGATCGGCAGGTCGTTGATGATGGCGATCGTCTGGGCGGCGCGCGCCAGCTGCGCGTCGAGCTGCCACTGCAGCCAGCCGTGAAATGCGATGCGCGCGACGTTCGCCTTGCGGAAGACGGCGACGCCGTCACCGTCGGGGCCGCTGCAGCGGCGCCGGCCAGTTGCGCCAGTCCTTGCCGTGCAGCTCGGCGATCGCGCAGTAGGTGGCGAAGTCGGTCAGCGCCTGGCCCTTCCCGCGGCGGAACCAGTCGAAGCCGTCCTCGCCGTTGAAGCCGGCGAAGATCGCCTCCAGCGCCTCCATCTTCAGCTTGAAGATGGCGTCGCGGTCGATCTTGCGGGTGGCGTTCAGCGCGCGCCCGGCGTTGGCCAGGCGCTCCCGCGTCGCCGCGTCGAGCTGCTCCCACCCGGGCACCTCCTCGACGCGCAGGAAGAGCGGGTTGGCGAACCGGCGGCTCGACGGGTAGTAGGGGGAGGGCTCGATCGGCAGCACCGGCGTCGGCGCCACCATCGGGTTCACCATCACCACGCCACCGCCGAGCCGCTTGGTGAAGCGCCCGATGCGCCCGAGATCGGCCAGATCGCCGATCCCCCAGCTCTGCCGCGAGCGCGCGGCGTAGACCTGCGCGGCGAAGCCCCAGGTGCGCAGATCGTCGGGCAGGAAGCAGATGCCAGGGCTGACGATCAGGGAGACGTCGCCCCCCTCACCATGCCCTTCGGGGTGCAGACGGTGGTAGCCGTGCGGCAGATCTCCCGGCAGCTCTCCCTCGACGACGCGGTGGCTGCCGTCCTCGAGCACCAGATCGGCGCGGCCGTGCCACCTGCGGTCGCCGCCGGGGACGAGGACGCGCACGGCGTGCGCCCCGTCGCTCTCGGGCGCCTCGGCGTGCGGATCGGCCCACATCGCGGCCTTCAGGGCGGCGCGCGTCTCGTCCGAGGTGGTGTGCGCGGCGCCGGCCGCGTCGTGGAAGCCAGCGACGATGCCGAACGGATCGGTCTCCGGATGCTTGCGTTTGTTCAAGGCCATGGACGCGGTCGGCGGACGCGGAACGAGAGCTCGGTGAACAGCAGGCCGCGGAACACCATGGCCCAGCTGAGAAAGATCAGGATGAAAGGCTTCAGCAAGAGAGGAATCTGGTTCAGCGTCGCGATGAGGCCATCGAGCGAGAACAGCGACTGAAACGCCATCAGCCGCATCGCCAGCGGTCCGTGCTGGATGAGCCCCGTGGGCGCCAGCAGCACCGCGGCCATGAGGACGCTCGGCGCCAGCCACTCGGGCCAGTGCGCGGTGATGAACCGCCCCGCCTCCATCAAGAGCCCGAACGAGCGGGTCCGTCCCCCGCCGAGATAGATCATCTCGGGGATCGGGTTGAAGAACACCACCATCGTCAAATCGACCAGGACGAAGATGATCGTGCCGCGATCCCCGAAGCTGCGGGCCACCACGCTGACGACCAGCTGGATGACCCACGTCGCGAACATGACGCTGATGACGTCGCTGAAGTGCGCCAGAAAACTATCGCGAAAGTCGCCGAAGCCGATCTTGCGTCCGGCGACCGCCAGGGAGACCAGGTTGAGATAGCTGGATGCGAGAAAGGCCAGCAGGAACGCGAGGAGAAAGCCTCCGATCATGCCCAGCGGGGCGAGCAAACCACCGCCGATCTGTAGGAGCGCCGCGTACAGTGGCAGCACCACGGCCGCCGGCCACCCCCGCAACGCCAGGCGGATCGCTTTTCCCGCGAGGCGTGCGTAGAGCTTGAGCATCGGGGAATGATACCTTAGCCGGCGCTCATGGCGTCGCACGGCCGATACACGATCCTCGGAAAGCTCGCCGACGGCGGCATGGCCGAGATCTTCCTGGCCGTCCAGCACGGGGCCGAGGGGTTCGAGAAGCAGGTCGTTCTGAAGCGCATCCTCACCCAGTATTCGGCGGATCCGCAGTTCCGCAACATGCTGCTCGACGAGGCGCACATCTCGATGACCCTGCAGCACGGGAGCATCGTGCAGGTCCTGGATCTCGGGGTGGCGGCCGGGCGCTACTTCCTGGCGCTGGAGCTGGTCGACGGCTGGGACCTCGAGAAGATCCTCCAGCGCGCCTACAAGGCGGAGATGGTCTTTCCGACCGCGCTCGGCCTCTATGTCGTGGCCGAGGTCTGCCGCGCGCTCGCCTACGCCCACGGCAAGAGCCGCGACGGCAAGCCACTCGGGATCGTCCACCGCGACATCAGCCCGAACAACGTCCTCTTGAGCGGCGAGGGGGAGGTGAAGCTGGCCGACTTCGGCATCGCCAAGGCCCAGCGCAAGCGGGAGCAGACCGCCGCCGGCGTCATCAAGGGCAAGGTCGCTTACATGTCCCCCGAGCAGGCGCGGGGCGAGGCGATCGATCGCCGGTCGGACATCTTCTCCGTCGGGTCGATGCTGTACCGGATGATGACCGACCGGCTGCCGTTCGAGGCCAACAACGACCTCGAGTCGCTGCTGCGGGTGCAAAAGGCGGAGTTCGTGGCGCCCCAGGACGCCAAGCCGGGCATCGGCGCTTCGGTGGCGGCGATCATCCGACGCGCGATGCGCCTGCACCCGGCGGAGCGGTACCAGACCGCCGAGGAGATGCTGGTCGAGGTCGAGCGCGTGCTGCGCACCGAGTTCCACTCGGCCGGGACAGACCGAGCTCAAGTCCTGGCTGGAGCAGCTCGGTCGCCGCGACAAGGCGCCGTCGATCGGGCGGGCGCCGCGCGACGAGACCGGCGTCGTGAAGGACATCGTGGGGACCGATCTGTCGATCGGGACCTCGTTCGAGCTGCGCGATCTGGAGCTCTCGACCGAGCAGACCGAGCTGCAGCGCGGGCGCACCCCTTCACCCGAGCCCAAGCCGTTCCCCGGGGGGAGCCTCAAGGAGCCGCCGCCGCTGCCCCGCAGCGGTCACACCGCCGAGATCGCCAAGCCGGGCGTACGTGCCGAAGCGGGGCCACTCGGGCGGGTTCTGGCTTGGCGTCATCCTCACCCTCGGCGCGGTGGTGGGGGCCCGGTACCTCTGGGTCTGGGCGGAGAACCGAGGCGTGATGACCGCGCTCGGGATCGGCGGCAACGACGGCAAGGCGCACGCGCCGTCCGCGTCCTCGCCGGCGCCCGCCCCAGCGCCCGCGGAGGCGACGGGACCGTCGCCGTCTGCGGCGCCGACGCCGCCGTCAAACGCTGCCCAGCCCGCGCCGCCCGCGCCGACGGCCGCGCCGGCGCAAGCCACCGCGGAGAAGACCGCCGTGGCCGATGCGGCGTCCCCGTCGGGCGCGGCACCGACCGCCGCCGGAGGCTCGCCCGACGCGCACCCGGCCGTCGCCGAGGCGCCGCACGTCGAGCAAAAGCCGGCGCCCTCCGGGCCGCCGGCGGACAAGACCGGGGAGGGGGCCGACACCGACGAGGAGGCGCTGCTCCGCAAGGCCGTGCCGAACGCCGAGAACGCGGTCATCGGCGAGGACGAGGCCGAAGCGGACGCGCCGACGGCGGCCAAATCGAAGCCGGCCGCCAGGCCGCACGCCGCGCCCGGCAAACCTGCGCCGGAGGTCCCGCGCGTCGAGACGGCCATCCTGCACTTCACCAGCGTGCCCGCCGGGGCGGTGGTGAAGACCAAGGCGCGCGTCCTCGGCCGCACGCCGATCGCGCTGCACTTCAAGACCGGCAACACCTACGAGATCGTTCTCATCAAGCGCGGCTACGAGCCGGCGACGCGCAAGGTGGCGGTGCACAACACGAAGGATCGCAAGCTGGCCGTGACGCTGAAGAAGACGCCGCCGCCGAAGCGGTCCTTCTTCCATCCCCACCGATGAGAGCGTCGGGCCGGCAGACCGCGGTCGTGGGCGCGCGATCGGTGGGCCTGGTGGCAGTCGTCGTCCTGGCGGCGGCGGTGGTCGCCCCGAGCCGCGCCAAGGGCGCCACCGACGACGTCGAGGCGCTGCGCGCCGCCGCGCTGGAGGCGATCGCGCGCGCCCGCGCGGCCGGCGGGTCGGAGGTGGTCCGCGAGGTGACGCTGCCTTCAATCGAGCGCCTGGTGGCCGACGCCGATCTCCGCCGCGCCTCGATCACCAAGCCCGCCCGCGACGAAGCCTTCGTGCGCGACACCCTGGCGACCGCGCGCGCCTACGCCGAGCGGGTCGCCAAGGGGGACGACCCTTACCGAACGGCGACCGGCGAGCTGGTGAAGGCCTACCGCGCCGGCTGGGACGGGACGCTGCAGCCCTACGCGCTCTACGTGCCGCGCGCGCTACGACGGCAAGAACAAGAAGGGTTCGGCCAGCTGGCCGCTCGTCGTCGCGCTGCACGGCGCGTTCTCCGACCACAAGCACAACCTGCGGCGGGTGTTCGGGCTCGACAACCGGCCGGGCGAGACCGACGCCGAGGCCTCGCGCAACCAGCTCCCGCTCCCGGACGTCCCGGCCTTCGTCGTCTCGCCGCTCGGCCGGGGCGAGGTGATGGGCTTCGACGGCCTCGGCTACGACGACGTCATGCGGGTGATCGCCGACGTTCGCCGCGCCTACCGGATCGACCCGGAGCGGATCACGCTCACCGGCCTGTCGATGGGGGGCGGCGGCACCTGGGCGATCGGCCTGCGCCACCCCGAGCTGTTCGCCGCGCTGGCGCCCGTCTGCGCCATCGCCGACTTCCGGCGCATGGTCAACCCCGCCGATGCCGCGCTCTACGATCTGGCGCGGCTCGACGCGCTGTCGCCGGCCGCCATCGCCGAGAACGCCGCCCACCAGCAGGTCTTCATCTTTCACGGCGACCGGGATCCAACCGTTCCGGTCGGGGACTCGCGCCAGATGGCCGCGCGTTACAAGGCGCTCGGCTGGCTGGGCAAGAACGTCCACTACACCGAGTATCCGGGCGTCCAGCATTCGGCCTGGATTCCCGCCTACAAGGACGCCGAGCTGTTGAAGGTGCTCGCCGCGATCAAACGCGATCCGGCCGCGCCCCGGACGCCGCTGTCGCCGCCGCCACCGGGCGAGGCGATCCCGGGCTTCGCCGGCAGGAGCGTCCCCCGCCAGCACCCGCACCTCTACGTCTACGGCACGAACGGTTCGCCCGCGGCGGTGGCCGCGGCGCGCGCGCTGGCGGCCCGCCTCGCCGACTGGGGGCCGGGGTCGCGGCCAAGTTCGTCGTCAAGAGCGACCGGGAGGTGACGGCCGACGATCGCGCGCGGTTCAACCTGGTGCTCGTCGGCGCGGCGCCGTTCAACACGCTGGCCGGCGCGCTCGCCGTCCCGATGCCGGACGCGCGCCCGCTCGGCGATCGCGCCTTCCGGGCCCTGGTGTCCGACCCGCGCGCCCCCAGCCGGTACGCGCTGGTCTTCGGCGCCCTCACGGCCCCGGGATTCGCACGGCTACAGCGCTTCGCGCGTCACAACCAGGACGCCTGGGCGCCCGAGAGCAACCGTCCCTTCACGTTGTTCGAGTAGTTCGGGACCCTCAAAGGGTCCCGCGCCCCCCGCGATGAGCTCGAGCCGGCAAAGCCGTCTCTCCCTCACGCGAGTAGTTCGGGACCCTCAAAGGGTCCCGCGCCCCCCGCGATGAGCTCGAGCCGGCAAAGCCGTCTCTCCCTCACGCGAGTAGTTCGGGACCCTCAAAGGGTCCCGCGCCCCCGCGATGAGCTCGAGCCGGCAAAGCCGTCTCTCCCTCACGCGATCTAGCGCGCTCGCTTGCTCGAGGGGCTTGTGCTCAATCGCACATTGACCGCGCTTGAAGAGAACGAAACAATGCCGACAGGAGGGTGCATGAATCGGTCGAGCGTTACGTTCATCGTGATTCTGGTTGGAGGGGCGTTGGTCGGAATCGGCTGCGGCGGAGGGAGCGGCGCCGTCACCGTCAACAAGATCGTCCCCCAAAGCTCGAGCCAGCAGGAGAACGTCATGGTGATCGACGAGGGGATCGATCTCTCCGCGAGCGATCTGCAAGGCAGGGTCGCGGCGGCCTACACCGAGACCTGCGTCGACGATTCATCGGACGCTGGAACGGCGGGGCCCGGGGGGGCCGTCGACGGCGGACCGGCGTTCGACGCGCTCAAGCAGATGTACCTCGCGGCGCTGTCGCATCCCGACGACAGCTGCCACCTGACCGCCGGCATCAGCGCCAAGCCCGATCCGCTCGCCAGCATCGCCCAGTACAAGAGTCGCTGGAACGCCATGGTCCGCGCCAACCAGACGCCGCCGGACGTCTTCAGCTCGAGCGAGCTCACGAAGCTGATGGCCCCGATTAACGCCGAGTTCAATTCGTTCGGGTACCACGGCACCGCCACCTCCACCACCGTCGCGCACGAGAACACCGACGTCCGGCTGGTGCTGGTCGAGCGCGAGCTCGGGTCGGAGTCCTCACTTCAGACCAACTTCCCCTGCATCGCGCAGTCGGACGTCGATCAGACGGTCGATCTCCTGAGCGATCCGCAGATCTACGCCGCCGCCGTGAACCAGCCGGCGGAGATCGACGGTGAGCTGGCGACCGCCCAGTCGACGTACGACGTCGGGATCGTCAACGAGAGCTTCGGGGCAGCCTCACGGCAGACGCTCGAAATGCTCCAGCTGCAGGCGAAATGCCCGACCCCCATCGACCTGTCGGCCTACTTCGCGCTCCTCGACAAGATGACCAACGATCACAACGCCACCATCAAGGGGCCGGCGCTCCTCACCGTGCAGGCGGCGGGCAACGACGGCGTGGAGATCGACACCGGCAGCGACTCGCTCTCCTGCGACCTCGGCGATCCCAAGTCGCTGCTGGTCGGCGCGTACAACCCCACCTCGCTGGCCCGGAACGGGTTTTCGAACTTCGGCGCCTGCGTGAACGTCTACGCCCCTGGGCAAGCGATCGTCGTCGAGTACGCCGGTGGCTGGCTGACCTGGGCCAGCGGCACCAGCTTCGCCGCGCCGCTGACGGCGCGCTATGCATCGATGACCGCGGTGGCGCCATTCGATCCGGCCGCCGAGAGGACCGCGGTGGTGGCCAAGAGCGATCCGACGTCGCAGTTCTTGCCGGTCAGCCTGTTCCCCAGCGACTTCTTCTTCCTGCCGGGAACCCAGTATCCGGAGTTCGTCGTGCCGGCGGTGGCCGCCAAGGCAGGACCGACGCTCCGGCCGCCGACCAAGTATGAGCTCCACCGGGTCTTCGGGCCGCTCAACCGCCTCAGGCACCTGCGGGGAGGGCAGCAAGGATAAAAGGATGAGGCGTTCGCTGTCGCGATACCTCCGCTTCGCGGTGATTTAACACGCGAGCGGGGTCGAAAAGCCGAGGCGACAGGCCTATACTGCCGCGCCTATGGCGAACCTGAAGCTGAAACCTGGGGTCATCACCGGCAACGCTCTCAAAGAGGTCTTTGCCTATTGCAAAGAGGTGGACGCGGCGCTGCCGGCGGTCAACGTGATCGGATCGCACTCGGCCAACGCCGCGATGGCGGCGGCCAAGGAGGCCAAGGCGCCGGTCATCGTGCAGCTCTCGCACACCGGGTCGCAGTTCTACGCCGGCAAGACGCTGGACAACAGCCAGCAGGCGGCCTCGATCGCCGGTTCGATCTCGGGCGCGCTGCACGTCCGGACGCTGGCCAAGGTCTACGGCGTGCCGGTCATCCTGCACACCGATCACTGCGCCAAGAAGATCCTCCCCTGGGTCGACGGCGTCATCGCGGCGGGCGAGGAGTACTTCGCGCGCAACGGCGAGCCGCTCTTCAGCTCGCACATGCTGGACCTCTCCGAGCAGTCGCTGGCCGAGAACATCGAGATCAGCGCCCGCACGCTGACCCGCATCGCCAAGATGAACATGACGCTGGAGATCGAGCTGGGGATCACCGGCGGCGAAGAGGACGGCGTCGACAACTCCGGCGCCGATCACTCCAAGCTCTACACCAGCCCCGAAGACGTGCTGAAGGCCTACGACGTCCTCAACCCGATCGGCAGCTTCACCGTCGCGGCGGCGTTCGGGAACACGCACGGCGTCTACGCCCCCGGCAACGTCAAGCTGAAGCCGACCATCCTGCGCGACTCGCAGAAGTTCATTCAGGAGCAGCGCAAGACGGGGCCCGATCCGGTGAACTTCGTGTTCCACGGCGGCTCCGGCTCGTCGCCCGAGGAGATCCACGAGGCGGTCTCCTACGGCGTCGTGAAGATGAACATCGACACCGACACGCAGTGGGCCTTCACCCACCCCATCAAGCAGTTCATGGACGAAAAGGGCGCCTACCTGCTGTCGCAGATCGGCAACCCCGAAGGCCCCGACAAGCCGAACAAGAAGTACATCGACCCGCGCGGCTGGGTGCACGTCGGCGAAAAGGGGATGACCGGCCGCCTGGTCCAGGCGTTCAAAGAGCTCGGCGCCTTCGGCAAGTTCGAGTTCTAACAACAAAGCTCGCCCGCCCTCACGCGATCAGCACCGTCCGTGTGATCGACAGCACCTGTAAGTGGAGGTGTTCTTTCAGATTTTTGGGTGAGGCGGGTCTGAGTGGGTGAGCGGACGGGGAACGTGGTCCCGTCCGGCCCCACCATGAGCCTCGCCTCAATCACACCGTTCGTCCGTCCGATGTCTGGGGCGCGAGGCTCGCTTTTTCAGCGAAGGAGCAGCTCATGTCGACGCGCGCGCGATCGAAGACGGGGATTTTGACGGCAGTGGCGCTGGCGGCGCTGGCGGCCGGCTGTCGCAAGGAAGGGGTCAGCGACCAGGGGCAGATCGGCGCCGCGGTCGGCGAGGTGATGGCGAGCGCCGACGAGTCGGCGAACGGCGGGGCGACGACCGCGATGCTCCCGGCGCTGCCCGTCGTTCCGATGCTGCGCGCGCCTGACCAGCTTCGGGCACCGCTCTGGCGCCGGGCGATGGGTGCGCTGACGCTGATCCCGCCGGCCTACGCGGACTCCTGCCTGCCGGTCACGTATTCCGCCTGCAGCGCGGGCGTGCGGACGGCGACGTTCAACGGGTGCACCGTCGGCGCCATCGCCGTCGACGGCTCGGTGAACCTCACCTTCAGCGACGCGGCGGCCTGCAACATCGCCACCGTCGGAGACAGCGTCAACCGCACCGGGAGCCTGACGCTCTCCGCGCTCGGTGGATCGCTGGCCATCACCACGCCGGGCGGCGGGCAGACGCTGACCCGCACCGCCACCGGGTTCACCTTCGCGGTGCCGGGGATGGAGCGCGTCCTCACGCTGGCGAGCGGCCGGACGCTGTTCGACATCAGCACGGCGACCTCCACGCCGCTCACCATCACCGGCAGCTCGCGGGCCGACATGGTGATGGTCGGCGGGACGCTGGTCGTCACCCACAAGCTGGCCGGCTACTCGGTGTCGCTGACGCCGGACAAGCTGGCCTGGACGCCGACCTGCAATTGCGCGTCGTCGGGGTCGCTCACCGGCACCGTCTCGGGCGGCGGCAAGGATGACGGCAAGTCGGCCACCGTCACCCTCACCGGCTGCGGCACCGCCGACGTCACCATCGACGGCGACACCGAGAGCGTCACGATGGACCGCTGCGCGACGCTCTGAGCGACAGCCGCGCCGGCGGCGCGCTTCAGCCCAAAAGGCGCCCGAGCGAGCGGTCGACGATCCGCCTCAGCTGGGCGGCGTTGACGAGCTTGCTCATTCCGGCCAGGTTCTCTTCGGTCTGGGAGCGGGCGCGGGCGATTCGTTTCTCCATCCGGGCCCACATGAGCGACATCGCGCCCAGCTCCTCGTTGCCGATCCAGAGCAGCGCGCAGCGGTTGCAGCGATCGAAGAACACCAGCTTGGCGCCACAATAGTCGGCCTTCTCCATCGCCGCGCGACAGCCGGGACAGGCGGTCTGTCCGGTCCGATCGGGCAACGCGAGCAAGGGGGCGTCGGGATCGAAGCCCTCGAGGACGTCGGCGCTCAGCGCCTCGAGTGCGGGCATGAGCGCGGATTGCTTGACCAGCAAGACATTGCAGCTCTCGCAGGCCTCCAGCCCGACGCCGCGAATCGTTCGACCCCCGAGCGTTTGCCCGCATCGTGGGCATGGGCCACTGACGGCGGAGACGCTCATGGTCAGGGCTCGTCGTCGGATTCGAGCAGCGCGGCGTACGGTCCGTCGTTCGCGCCGTTGTCGTAGCCGGTCGTTCCCGCGAGGGGGGAGTCGTTCCACTGGCCGAGGGGATCGCCGCGGACGGCGTTCCAGTTGATGCAGAGGTAGTCTCCGTCACCGCTCGGCTCGAGGCTCTTCCAGTTGGTGTACGTGAAGGGCTCGCCGGTGACCCAGGTCCAGGTCGTGCCGTCCGCCTTGTCGGTCCCCCCGATCCAGAACACGGCCTGCATGTTGGATCCGGTCAGGAAGGTGGAGATGAGGAACTGCTCCTCGCCCGCGCTGGTGATCGTGGCCAAATACTGACCGTTCCCGCTCGCCGTGGCCCGGGCCGACTCCCAGTCCGTCCTGGTCGAGTCGATCTTGTACCAGTGCCCGTTCGAGCCGGCGCCCGACCATTGCGACCAGCCCGCCTCGTGGCACCCGGCCGCCGACGCGAGCAGCGCCAGGAGAGCCAGTCGGCAGACCCGATGACCGTTGTCCATAGGCGCCAAATGTTAGGCCGCGATTGGTCGGCGCGTCAACGTGCTCGCGTGTCATCATTCCGCGCCCTGCACCCATGGACCTCCCGATCCCCGCCGCTGTGACGCCCGGAGCGGCCTTCGCGCACCGTGATTTTCGCCGGTACGTCGTCTCGTCGCTGGCGCTGAACCTCGGCGCGCAGATGACGACGGTCGCGGTCGGCTGGCAGATCTACGCGCTCACCCACCGGGCCATCTCGCTCGGGTACGTGGGCCTGGTGCAGTTCGCGCCGGTGCTGGTGCTGACGCTGCCAGGCGGGAACGTGGCCGACCGTTTCGATCGCGGGCGGATCGTGGCGATCTGCAACGTCATGCTCGCCCTCTGCATCCTGGCGCTCTGCGCGCTGGCGATCGTCCACGCGGGCACGGCGCCGATCTACGCGGTGTTGTTCCTGGTCGGCGTGGCGCGCGCCTTCCTGGCGCCGGCGGCACAGGCCACCGTCCCGGGGTTGGTGCCGCCCGAGCACCTCGCCAACGCCGTCACCTGGACCTCGACGACCTGGCAGGTCTCGACCATCGCCGGACCGGCGCTCGGCGGCGTGCTCTATGGGTTGGCGCGGGGGCCGATCTGGGTCTACGCGAGCGCGGCCGCGCTGATGGCGCTGGCGGCGGTGGCGGCGTTCGCGATGCGCCCGCATCCGCCGCTGCGCGCCGAGCGCCAGGAGGGGGAGCTCGCGCGCGTCGCCGAGGGGCTGCGCTTCGTCTGGACGCGGCCGGTGATCCTCGAATCGATCTCGCTCGACCTGTTCGCCGTGCTCCTCGGCGGGGCGACCGCGCTCCTGCCCATCTTCGCCAGCGACATCCTCCACGTGGGGCCGTTCGGCCTCGGTCTCCTGCGCAGCGCCCCGGCCGCGGGCGCTGCGTTGACCGCGGTCGGCCTGGCCTACCGGCCGCTCACCCGTCGGGCGGGGCCGATCCTGCTGGTCTGCGTGGCGCTGTTCGGGGTGGCGACGATCGTCTTCGGGCTGTCGCGCCACTTCGGGCTGTCGCTGGCGGCGCTGGTCGTGCTCGGCGCGACCGACATGGTGAGCGTGGTGATCCGCTCGACGGTGGTGCAGCTCCGCACGCCGCACGAGATGCGCGGCCGGGTCAGCGCCGTCAACATGGTGTTCATCTCCAGCTCGAACGATCTCGGCGAGCTGGAATCGGGGCTCACCGCGGCCTGGCTGGGCGCCGTGCCGGCCGTGATCGTCGGCGGGGTGGGAACACTGATCGTGGTCGCGGTCTACACGTTCGTGCTCGGCTCGCTGCGCAAGATAGACCGCCTCGAATCGGCGCGCTAAAAACAGAGCCATGTCCAGACTTCGCCTCCAGATCTCGATGTCGTTGGATGGGTTCGTGGCGGGGCCCGACCAGAGCGTGGCGAACCCGCTGGGCGTCGGCGGGATGCGTCTGCACGAATGGGTCTTCCCGCTCACCGCCTGGCGCGCGATGCATGGCCTGGAAGGGGGCGAGACGACGACGAGCACGCCGGTGATCGAAGAGATCCAGCGCAATGTCGGCGCCGGCATCATGGGACGCAACATGTTCGGCGGCCAGCCCGGCCCCTGGGATCCGCAGCAGCCCTGGATGGGATGGTGGGACGACGATCCTCCGTTTCACCACCCGGTCTTCGTCCTCACCCACCACCGGCGCGCGCCGCTGGTCGCGAAAGGGGGAACGACGTTCCACTTCGTGACCGAGGGGATCGAGGCGGCGCTGGCCCAGGCGCGCCAGGCAGCGGGCAGCCGTGACATCTCGCTCGCCGGCGGTGCCAGCGCGGGGCGGCAGTATCTGGCCGCGGGCCTGGTCGACGAGATGTGGCTTCACGTCGTGCCGATTCTTCTTGGTCGCGGCGAGCGGCTGTTCGACGGCGGGCTCGACGATCTGCACGGGCTGTCGCTGGTGAAGACGGTGCAGGGGGACGGCGTGGTGCACCTGAAGCTCACCCGGCCCTGAGCGCGGTAGCGCGCGGTGCGCACGCCTCCGCGGCCGAGCGGCGCTCAGTTGGAGCCGGTCGCGACCCGAAACCAGACGGCGCGCGCGACGTGGCACTGCCGGCAGACCAATGCCAGCTCGCGCAGCACCCCGCGGGCGGTCGACGTCGCGCGGTCGCCGCGGAGCTCCATCTCGATCGCGTCGCACTGAACGCAGGGGATCGCCCGCGCCTTGGTCTCGACGACCGACGCGGACGCGACGTCAATCGGCCGCTCGGGCGAGCCGCCGGGCAGCTCGGCCGCCAGGCGCTCGAGCTGCCGGACGCTCTTGCGCAGCGCCCGCTGCTGTTCGCGTTGCTGCCGGCGCGGGCGGGGAGGGCGAGGCATGAGCAGTCGGCGCTTCAAACGACGTGCGAGATGAATCGGATCCAGAGCGTCAGCAGCACGACGTTGCTGGCGGCGTAGGAGGTCAACCGCACGAGGATTCGATTCGAGGTCACGTGGACGAGCGAGTGCGCCAACCGCAGCGCCAGGTAGATCCAGGCGAGCGTCATCACCCTCGGCGTCACCATGGTGGGTGACGTAGAAGGCGATGCTCACCACGTAGAACAGGAGCGGCATCTCCAAGAGGTTCATCAGGTTGCGGTTCCAGACCGTCACGTCGGCGGGGACGTCCGCGCTCTCCCCCAGACGAAAGGCGCCGCGCCGAACGCGTCCGGCCTTCACCGCACGAATGCGACTGAAGCCGACCATGAAGACCATGCACCCCGTCCAGAGCGCCAACACGCTCATGGGAGCGAAGACCGCCTCCTGTCTCATGGCGAGACTCTACGCCATCGACGGAGCCAAGGCCGATCGCGACATTGCTGTCAGGCCTGCGAGGACGACTAGCAAAAATGCGTGCCCGACGCGGTCGCCACGGCCCGGACTCGAGCCATTGCGGTGGGCATGCCATTTGCTGCGATGATCGGGGCATGAAGGTACGATGGTTGGTCCTCGCGGTTCTGTTGGCTGGATGTGGGTCTCAAGGGTTGGACCACGGCAATACCGATCCAGGGGGGAGTGTCCTCACCGCGAACGTGACCCAGGTGACCTACTCGTCGCTGGGCGGCGGGCTCCCCGGGCCGCATCCGTCCGGTGCGGCTTGCGATCCCCAGGAATGGTCCTACGAGCTCTCGTTTTCCGCCCAGACGCGCGCGTCGACCACCTGTACCGTCAACGGATCATACGACGATCCCTCCAGCTTCGTACCCAACGCGGAGCAGATCACCCTCGACGATACGCAGTGGCAGGCGGTCAAAGCCGCGATCGCCGCGGTGACCGTCTCCGACAGGACCGAGTGCGGAGCGGATCTCGAACAGCGTCAGCTGGTGGTCGACTCCACGACCGGCTCCGTGACCTACGGGGACGACTTCTACGCCTGCCAGCCGAACTATCCGCACTTCGTGACGACCGCGAGCCTCGACAACCTGCGGACGGTTCTCTCTGCGATCCCGTAGCGGCGGGCGGCTAGATGGCCGTCTTCAGCGCGGCGAGCAGGCGGTCGTTGTCGTCGGGCTTGCCGACGCTGATGCGGAGCTTGGTGCGCAGCTCGGGGGTCGACCACCAGCGGACGAGGAGCCCCACATGTTTGAGTGCGAGGTAGATCTGTTCGGCGCGCTCGCCGATCTCGACCAGCAGGAAGTTGGCGGCCGATTCGGGCCAGGTGAGGCCCATGTCGCCGAGCGCCGACTCGAGGCGCGCGCGTTGGTCGAGCGTGCGTCGGACGCAGTCGTCCAGGTAGGCGCGATCTTCCAGCGCCGCGATGCCGATCGCCTGCGTGAGCGCGTTGACGTTGTAGCTGTCCTTGACCTTGGTCAGCGCCCCGACGAGCGGCGCGGCGGCGAACAGCAGCCCGAGGCGCGCGCCGGCCAGGCTGTAGCTCTTCGACATCGTCCGCAGCACGATCAGGTTCGGGTGCCGATCGAGATAGGGCAGCATGCTGGCGTCGAGCCCCGCGCCGAGCGCGAAGTCGACGTACGCCTCGTCGACGACGACGATCGCGTCCGCCGCCTGGTCGCACAGCGCGCGCAGCTCGTCGACCGGCACCAGCGTCGCCGACGGGTTGTTGGGATTGGCGAGGATGATCATCTTCGCCCGCTGGCGCGCCAGATCGCCGGGCAGCACGTAGCGGCGTCCGCTCTGTACGAACGGCAGGCGCACCAGCTCCGCCCCCTGCAGCGACGCCAGCGTCGCGTAGAGGCCGTAGGTCGGCCAGGGGCAGACGACGCGCTCGCCCGCGTCGAGGAAGCCGCGGTAGACGATCGTCAGGCAATCGTCGGAGCCGTTGCCGGCCAGCACCTGTTCGGGCGAGACGCCGAAACGCGCGGCGGCCACGGCGCGCAACCCGCTGCTGGTGGGATCGGGATAAAGGCGCAGCGATTCATCGGCGATCGCGGCCAGCGCCGCCCGCACGCGCGGCGAGGGCGGGAACGCCCCCTCGTTGGTGTTCAGCTTGGTGAGATCGGCGATCTGCTCGCCCGGCGTGTAGGCGGGCATCGCACGTACAGCCGGCCTCAGGAGCTCGACCGGCGCTTTCTGACCTCGGGAGGGGGGAGCGGGCTTGTCTGTCATTTTGAGACGGGGGTAGGCTAACCGAGATGGCCCGCATCCTCATCATCGATGACAACGAGACGATGCGGGAGGGGCTCGGCGCCACGGTCCGCCGGATGGGGCACGAGGCGGTTCTGGCGGCGTCGGGCGACGAGGGGTTGAAGCAGGTCGCGGCCGGGCGGAACACGGTCGACTTCGTGATCACCGATCTCAAGATGGAGGGGAAAGGCGGCCTCGAGGTCCTGAAGGCGGTCGCCGAGCGCGATCCCGACTGCCCGGTGATGATCGCGACGGCCTTCGGCTCGGTCGAGACCGCCGTCGAGGCGATGCGGACCGGCGCCTACGATTTCATCCAGAAGCCGTTCGCGCCCGAGGTGGTGCGCCTCAAGGTGGCGCGGGCGCTGGAGCTGCGGGCGGAGCGGCGCGCGCGCGAGCGGGCGGAGGCGGAGAGCGCGGCGCTGCGCGACGACGTCGCGCGCGAGTACCGCTTCGCCGAGATCGTCGGCGAGACGCCGGCGATGCGCGCGCTGTTTCAGACGATCGAGAAGGTCGCGCCGACCGACGCGTCGGTCTACATCCACGGCGAGTCCGGGACGGGCAAGGAGCTGGTCGCGCGCGCCATTCATGCGCGCTCGAAGCGGGCGCAGGGGCCGTTCGTCAAGGTGAATTGCGGCGCGCTCACGGAGACGCTGCTGGAGTCGGAGCTGTTCGGCCACGAGCGGGGCGCGTTCACCGGCGCGATCAAGCGGAAGCTCGGGCGGTTCGAGCTGGCCGACAAGGGGACGCTGTTCCTCGACGAGATCGGCGACGTCACGCCGGGGCTGCAGCTGAAGCTGCTGCGCGTGTTGCAGGAGCGCGAGTTCGAGCGGGTCGGCGGCGAGGAGACCATCAAGGTCGACGTTCGCGTGCTGTCGGCGACCCACCGGGACATCGCCGCCGAGGCGGCCGCCGGGCGTTTCCGCGAGGATCTCTTCTACCGCTTGCACGTCGTCCCCTGCGAGGTGCCGCCGCTGCGCGAGCGCAAGGAGGACATCGCGCGCCTGGTGACCCACTTCATCGCCAAGCTCGCGCCGCGCACGAACGCGGCGATTGATCTGGCACACGGCATCACCGACGCGGCGCTGGCACGCCTTGCCCTTCACGCCTGGCCCGGCAACGTCCGCGAGCTGGAGAACGTGATCGAGCAGGCGCTGGTGTTCGCCGAGGGGACGGCCATCGACGTCGGCGCGCTGCCGGCGTCGGTGCGCGGCGGGCTGCCCGAAAATGCGCTGGCCCTCCCGGGCGGCGAGATGTCGCTCCCCGCTCTGCTCGAGGACCTCGAGCGGCAGCTCATCGAGCGTGCTTACGAGAAGAGCGGCGGCGTGAAGACCGAGACGGCGCGGTTGCTCGGGATCAAGACCAGCGCGCTTTACTACAAGCTCGAGAAGTACGGCATCGGCACCATCGAGAGCCGCGGTGACAAGACATCGCCGGGCTCCGAGGGTGACCTCGGCGCCGAGACGCTGCTCGAGGATGGTCCGCCCGGCGGCGGTGGAGGCGGTCACGAACGTTCGCGCTGAAGCCCGCCGCGCCCGCCTGCGGGTCCTCGTGTGCGTCGCGGTCGCCGCCACCGGCGTGGCGATCGGCTGCGCCAGCGCCGCCGGTGCCCGGCGCGGTTCGGCGGTGCGGCGCGTGGAGGAGGGGCGCGCCAGCTACTACGGGCGCGGCTTCGCGGGTCGCAAGACGGCCTCCGGCGAGCGCTTCGATCCCAACGCCATGACCGGCGCTTCTCCCGCGCTGCCGTTCGGCACGCGCGTGCGGGTCAGCCGCGCCGATGGGCGCTCGGTGACGGTCCGGATCAACGATCGCTGCGGCTGCCCGGGCGGGCGCATCGTCGATTTGTCGGAGGGGGCGGCGCGGAAGCTGGGGATGCTCAAGGAGGGGGTGGTGACCGTGCGAATGGAAGTCCTCGGCCGCTAGGCCGCCTCTCGGGCGGCACGGCTCGGGCCTGGTTCGCTTCGTTCACCGGCACCTTACGGCGACGCCGCTCCCGGCGGTCAGTCGGCGCCGGCGCGGAAGGCACGCCAGTCGCGGACCACCTCGCCGGACAGCTGCTTGGCTGTCTCGTGCAGCCAGTGTCCGCGCCGGGCGGCGAGCTCTTTGTGCAGCGTCTCGCGGATTCGCGGCGTGCCGAGGTGCACGTTCGCCGTCTCGAACCCCATCGCATAGAGCAGCCGCTCCTCGTCGCGGCTCGTCGGCAGATCGCCGAGCTCGATGCGCGAGCAGTGGGGCGCCAGCCGACGGACCAGCCACCCGTCGACGACACGGACGGTCGGATCGGGGACGCGGACGGCGCGCGAGATGATGGAGTTGTAGGCGTCGCGCGCGCCCCTGGCCGTCTCGCTCGCCCACAGCCAGGCCGACGGCGCGGTCGCCTTCGCCTCGCGCGCCACCCACCCGCCGCGCCAGGCGGCGATCCCGACGAAGCGCGGCCGGCCGAGGCTCCCCATCCCGGCGACGCGGCGGGCGAAGCGGATCGGCAACCCAGCCGCGGGCATCGCGCCTTTGATGACGGCCGCCGCTTTCCGATCGACGTCCGACGCGGTCCGCAGCCCGTTCATCTTTTCCCAGAAGGTCGTTGGGTCGCGCAGCTCGCCCAAAGCGACCCGCCGGAGCCAACCGTGCGCCTCCTCGAGGACGTAGGGCTGTCCGCCCGTGTCCACGCCGGCGCGGTATCCCTCCAGGATCGCCTCGCAGGCGATGCGCCGGCGCACGGCGATGTGCTCGGCGAAGATCGCCAGGTGGACGCTCGCCGCGAGGCGGATGAGGTCCTGCGTCCAGGGGAGGGTGGTCGTCTCGTCGAAGTCGTTGATCCCCCAGATGAGCCGTCCGTCGCTGTCGCGCCAGGTGCCGAAGTTCTCGAGGTGGAGATCGCCCACCGCCGCGACGGCCGCCGCGCGGCCGGCCTCGCCCAGCTCTTTTCGCTTCGCCTGCCAGAGCTGACACCAGCGGTAGAACGTGGCGCGCATGAAGAGGAACGGCCCCAGGCGCATTCGCTGGTGCTTGGCGCGCAGGTCCGCGCGCACGAGCGGGATCTTCCCGCCCAGCCACTCTTCGTAGCGGCGCGTGGCGCGGTGAATGTCGTCCATTCACCGCTACTTTAGATCAGGACGGGGTGATCTTTTTTCCGCTCGTCACGCGCAGCGTCGGGCCGGTCATGGCGAAGCCCATGGCGTCGCGATCGACGGCGCCGTCGATCTCGACCTTGGCGCCCTCCTGGTCGATGCCGCGCAGCGCTCCTTCGAGCACGTAGGTCTTGCCGTCGTCGGCGACCAGCTGCCAGTGCCCACCCTCGAGATCGTTCTTGCGAACCGTTCCGCGAAACTTGCCCATAGCTCGAGTATACGACTCCGCCGACGCTCGGGCTTGACGGATGGGACGGCAAGGTCAGGTTGCAAGACAGGTCAGGTTTCAAGGATGAGGGGGAGGTGGGTGATGGGGAAGGCGAAGCTCGGCAGTTGGTGGGCGGCGGGGGCCGCGGTCTGTATGCTCGTTTCGGCGGGGGTGGCGGCCCAAAGCGTTGCGCCCGCTGCGCCGGCAGCTCCCGCTGCGCCGGCGGCGGAGGAAGCGGCGCCGGTCCCGGGGAGCACGGCGCCAAGCACCGGGCCTCTGGCGGCGCCAGCGGCGGCGAGTCCAGCGCCCGTCGCACAGTCTCGCTACAACGAGCGGGGCGGCGGAGATCAGGCGTCGCTGACGGCGTTGCACCGGCAGAACCAGCAGACGATCGTCGATGCCGAGATCGCCCAGCAGCGGGGAACGACCGCGGCGGTGCGCGATTTCGCGGCGACGATCATCAGCAACACGGCGACGGCGGACGCCAAGATGATGAACTACGCGCAGCAGCAGGGGATGAACGTCGAGACGATCCAGCTCGCCGCCGGCGCGATGGCGAACGGCGCGCTGACCCGGGTCGACCTGGTCAACTCGCCGCCGGCGCGCTTCGACGCCGACTTCGCGGCGAAGATGGTGGCCAACGCGCAGGCGGCGCTCGACCAGACGCAGAAGGCTCAGGCACTGGCGCGTGCGCCGGGGATGGCGCCGATGCTCCGGCAGATCGCCCCGGTGCTGGTGCAACAGCAGGCCGACGCGATGGCGCTGGTCGCCGCGATGCCGACGCCGCCCAGCCCGCCGGTGATGCAGTTCTTGACCAACCCGAGTCTCGGCACGATGCCGACCGGCGTCGACACCAATCCTCCCGTGGCGCCTTAGCGTCGTGCCCGTGGTGAAGCGCAGCCGCTGCTGCGGCGGCTTCACCACGATCAGCCGCCCGCCTGCGGCGTCGGCGTTCGACGGCCTCAGGCGCCGAAGCGTTTGATGGAGCGTTCCTTCGCCTTGGCCGCCTCGATCTCGCGGTTGCGCGGGGGCGCGTGCGTCACCAGCGAGTCGACCAGCTTGCGCGCGATGCGGAAGGTGTCGTCGACGGCGCGCGCGAAGGCCTTCTCGTTTTCATGCGAGGGGTGGGCGAACCCGCTCAGCTTGCGCACGAACTGTTCGCTGGCCGAGCGAATCTCCTCGTCCGTGGCGGGCGGCGCGAAGTTGAACAACGTCTTGATGTTCCGGCACATGCCGACGAGGCTAGCATGGCGGTTCGGCGACGCCCTCCTAGTGCGCGGCGGCCGGCATTAACCGTCGAGCTCGAGGCCGAGCAGCAGCCGGCCGGTCAGCCGCGTCTGCTGTTTCTCCGGCACGGGGTGATAGCGGCAGGCCTGGACATCCCGAAACAGGCGTTCGAGCCGAGAGCTGCGGAAGAAGCCCGCGCCGCCGGCGACCTCCAGCGCCTTCTCGGCGGTCCGGAGGACGCCGTTCGCCACCAGCGTTCGTCGGATCAGCATGGTGCTCGAGGTCTCGGGCCCCGGCTTCGCCGAGCGCGACAGTTCGACCATGCTGGCGTGCGCCAGCTGCGCCGAGACCAGCAGGTTCTCCATCTCGCCGGTCAGGTAGGCGACGTTCGGATCGCTCTTGCGCTTTCGCGCGAGCTCGAGCGCGACGTCACGCGCCGCCTCGGCGACGCCGAGGTACGCGGAATAGATGATGGGGAGCGCCACCAGCGCCGAGGCGTGAACGGCGGGGTGCCACTTGCCGGGCGGCCGGCGCACGCCCCCCATGACCGCGTCGGGCAGGAAGACGCTCTCGAGCTCGATGTCGTGCGAGCCGGTGCCGCGCATCCCGAGCGCCCGCCAGGTGTCGAGCACCTTCACGCCGGGTGCGTCGAGCGGCAGGCCGAAGTGGATCACCGTCGGTCCGTCCTTGGGATCCTCGAAGATGCCGGTGGTCATGAGGACGTGGCCCGCCGGCACGCCGCTGCCGAAGATCTTCCGGCCGGTCATCTTGTAGCCGCCCTCGACCTTCTCGAGCCGGCCCGATCCCGCCAGCCAGTCGGAGCCCCCGGAGCTCACCAGCATGAGCCCTTCGGCGGCCACGCGGCGGAGCAGCGGCTCGGGCCCCTTGTTTCCGCCCCGCCAGAGAAAGGCCAGCATCGCGGCGCTGTGGGTGTGCATCGAGGCGGCCAGCGCCGTCGAGCTGCAGTGGTGCCCGAGCTCCCGGATCATCCCGCACAGCTCGCCCACCGACGCGCCGCCGCCGCCCAGCTCGGCGGGGACCGCGGCTTTGAAGATGCCGCGTTCCTTCAGCGCGGCGTAGTTGTCCGCCACGAAGGTGTCGGCCGCGTCGTGCGCGCCGGCGCGCTCCGCGAACGTCGGTCCCAGCTCCCGCACGATCCCGAGCCAGTCCGTGGTCGTTCCCAAAGTCGTTCCCGTCTCCGTACCCAACGCGGTCGTCGCCATGGTCACCCCTCCGTCGCACTCAGTACGCCACAGTTTGGCCGCGGGTACGGTGAAACTTTCGTGGCGGCGCAAAATCGACGGGACGCGGTGGTAGCCTTTCCCCATGCCGCGCCACCCGAACGAGCTCGATCGCCGTGACGTCGTGAAGGCGCTGGCCCTCGGCCTTCCGGTCGGCGCGCTCGCGGCCTGTCGCAGCGAGGCGCCGCGCCGCGCGGCCCTCGGTCCCCCCCGCCCGCGCGAGGTGGCCAACCTGGTCGATGCGCAGCCGACCACCGAGGGGGCGGGCGTCCGGTTGCACCGCGCGCTCGGCTCGCGCGCGCTGCCGATGCTCGATCCCTTTCTGTTGCTCGACGAGATCCACTCCGAAAACCCCGACGACTATCTCCCCGGGTTCCCCACGCACCCCCACCGCGGCTTCGAGACGGTGACCTACATGCTCGACGGCGCGATGGAGCACCGGGACAGCCTCGGCAACCACGGCCATCTCGGCCCCGGCAGCGTGCAGTGGATGACCGCCGGACACGGCATCGTTCACTCCGAGATGCCCCAGCAAGACAAGGGGCGGATGTGGGGCTTTCAGCTGTGGGTGAACCTGCCGGCGGCGAACAAGATGATTCGCCCCCGCTACCAGGACATCGCCCCGTCCCGGGTGGTCGAGGCGATGGTCGACGATGCGTCGGTGCGGCTGGTCGCCGGCGAGGTCGACGGGCGGCGCGGGCCGGTCGAGGGGATCGTCACCGCGCCGGAGATGCTCGACGTCAACCTTCCGGCGCGCGGCTCGATGTCGCGCGCGCTGCCGGCGACGCACAACGCGTTCGTCTACGTCATCGAGGGGAGCGCCCAGATCGGCGGCGCCCGAACGACGGTGGCGGCGGGGCAGCTCGCGGTGCTGGGCCCCGGCGATCTTCTGGCGTTGCGCTCCGAGGGCGGCGGCCGGATGCTCTGTCTCGCCGGTCGCCCGCTCGGGGAGCCGGTCGCGCGCTATGGCCCGTTCGTCATGAACAGCGACGACGAGCTCCGTCAGGCAATTGACGACTACCGCTCGGGGCGCCTGGTCGGCGGCTGACCACGCTGCGGCGCGGTGCAATTTGACGATAGTTTACTGAATTCGCGGGGCGCGTTACGCTGCGGCTCGATCGTTCTCACTGGCGCAGCTCTGTTTGAAGAGGCGGCGGTGGAGTCCCTGGAGAAAGGATCCCCAATGAGCTCACGCAATCGCTCGACCAGATTCGCGCCGCTGGCAGCCGCGGCGATATTTTGCGGCATCCCAAGCGTTCAGGTGGCGCGCGCGCAGGACGCCGAACCACCGGGCGGATCCCCGTCCGCCGCGCCTTCGACCGATCCCAACGCACCGCCGCCAGGCGCCTACTCGGTCGCGCCGCCTGCCATTCGGCAATCGGACGCGGCGTCCTACAAACCTTACCTCCTCATGCCGTTCATCGGCGTTCAATCCGAGCAGAACGACAACTCGAACACGGGCCCTGGGTTGCGGGTCGGGGGATTGTTCGGAGGTCGGATCAACGAGCAGTTTTCCTTCAACGGCGAGCTGCTGTTCGATTGGGAGAACCTCAGCAACATTCCGGCGGGCCTGAACGCAAGCGCTTACTTCATTCAGCTTGGGGCCGCCCCGCTCTTCCACGGTCAGGTGTCGCCCACGGCGGAGATTGTCATTGGTCCCAAGCTCGGTTTCTTCTTCGCCCATGCCAGCGAGTCGGGGACCTTTGCGGGGATGACCCTCGACGGGAGCGCCAGCACCGAGGGCCTCGTGCTCGGAGCGAATCTGGGCGCCTTCTTCCGGCTCTCCGATTCCCTCTCTTTGGGCGGCCTGTTCAACTTCGACTACCTGAGGGCGGAGTGGTGCACCGTCAGCCAGGGGGACTGCACGACGAGCAGCGACGGCATCAAGGTCATTTCCTTTGCGGGGGCCGCCCAGTTCTGATTCCCCTTGGAGCGCCAGTGGGCGGGAATACCCGCCCGCACTGACGTTCGTCCCGTAAATGATGAAGCGATCTCTCCGCCGGGCTGCGCTCGCGGCGGCTCTGTTTGCGGGCGTGGGATGCGGCAACGTCGACTCACGCCCGGGCACGGGAGGGAGCGGCGGAACGAGCGCAGGGGGATCGTCCGGCGGCGGCGTGACGGGCGCGGGCGGCGGCCTGGCAGGCGCGGGCGGCGGCGCGACGGGCGGGGCTGCAGCGGGCGCTGGCGGCAAGACGGCGGGCACCGGCGGCGGCGCGGCGGGACAGGCGGCGCGGCGGGCGGCGGCGCGGCGGGCACAGGCGGCGCGGCGGGCACCGGCGGCGCGGCGGGCACCGGCGGCGGCGCAGCGGGTGCCGGCGCGGCGGGTGCGGGCGGAGGCCTTGCGGGCGCAGGTGGCGGCGCGGCGGGCGCGGGCGGGCACGGCGTCGCCTGCTTGGACCCGAGCGGCTGCCCCGGCGCGACGACGGCCTGCGAGCAACCGACCTGTACGGCCGGCCAGTGCGGCGTCGCGTACGCGCAGGCAAACACGGTCGTCACCGATGCCGTCGGGAATTGCCACAAGAGCGTCTGCGACGGCAGCGGCAACGTCGTCTCCGCCATCGACAACAGCGACCTGCCAGTCGACGGAAACGCCTGCACCAGCGATTCTGTGCAGCGCCGGCGTCGCCTCGAATCCAAAGCTGGCCGCCGGGACGCTCTGTTCCAGCGACGGCGCCAAAGCCTGTGACGCCGCCGCGAGCTGCATGCCGCTCACCTTCCGCGTGCTGCGCGTCGGTGACGGGCAGACCGCGCTCAGCGGCGTCTCGGCCGCCGTCTTCGTCGAGGAGCGGCGGCTCGACGGGACGCTGGTCTCGACGGTCGCGCTCCCCACCGTCGCCAGCGGCGCGATGCAGCCGTTCACGATGGCGGGCTCGGCCACCTCGGAAGGGGGGCTGGCGCTCTCGTCGTCCGGCCATTACTTGACCGCCGCCGGCTACGCGACACCGCCAGGAACCGCGAGCGTCGCGACCACGACCGCCGCCACGGTCGTCCGGTTGGCGGCGCGCATCGACATCGCCGGCAACGTCGACACCTCGACCTCGTTTTCCACGGCCGAGAGCGGCTTCAACGCCCGCAGCGCCGTCTCCCTCGACGGCGCCGGAATCTGGCTCGCGGGCTCCGACGACGTCTGGTACGGCCTCTTCGGTGCGGCCACCCAGGCGGGCACCATCGTTCTGGCGACACCTTCCAACGTTCGCTGGCTGGCGATCTTCGGCGGCCGGCTCTACGGATTGTCCGGGAGCAGCGGGTTCACCGACGTCTTCACCATCGGCAGCGGCCTCCCCGTCACCGACAACCAGACGGCGACCTCGTTGCCCGGCCTCCCCACCACGGGCGCCAGTCCCTACGGCTTCGTCTTCTTCGATCTCGTCGCCACGGTGGCGGGGAACGACACGCTCTACCTGGCCGACGACATGGCCGGCCTGCAGAAGTGGACCTTCGACGGCAGCAGCTGGTCGCAGGTCGCGACGTTGAATCTGCCGTCGCCGGTCGGTTTCCGGGGCGTGGCGGGGTTCGCCGCATCGGGCACCGCCACGCTGATGGCCAGCACCGCCGAGACCGGCACCGACCGCCTGGTGGTGTTCGTGGACGACGGCGTGTCGACGCCGGTCGGAACGCCGGTGGCCACCTCACCGGCGAACACGATGTTCCGCGGCCTCGCGCTCTCTCCACACTTTTGAAGTGCGTCGCGTAAGCTTCGGCGCCGGAGGATCCGCCCATGCTCGGCCCTGTGCATGACTACGCGCTCGTCATTCGCGAGCAGCACCTCGACACGTTCGGGCACGTCAACAACGCCAAGTATCTGGAGATCCTCGAGGAGGCGCGCTGGGACCTCATCACGCGCAACGGGT
Source organism: uncultured Pseudomonadota bacterium (assembly GCA_963819375.1). Classification (GTDB taxonomy): domain Bacteria; phylum Myxococcota_A; class Polyangia; order Fen-1088; family Fen-1088; genus JADGRB01. The sequence continues at coordinate 431,220 of CAWFVU010000010.1, forward strand.
ACGGCCTGGCGGAGGTGCTCCGCCGGCGGATCGGCCCCACCATCCTCGAGATCAACCTGAAGTTTCAGCGCGAGCTGCGGAACCGACAGCCGATCGTCATCAAGACCTGGATGGATTCCTACGCCGGGAAGATCGGGCGGGTCGGGCAAGAGATCCGCGATCCCGAGGGCAACCTTTTCTGTGAGGCGCTGTTCACCATCGGCCTGTTCGATGTCGTCGCGCGCAAGCTGATCCCGCCGACGCCCGAATGGCTGCGGGCGCTCGGGTTGACCGAGAACGATCTGGGCAATCCGGCCTAGGGGGTCGGTCGGCGATCTCTCCGTCGAATCGAAACAACGTAGTCGCGCGCCCGAAATAGAAAGTGCGTACACTGCCGCCCATGAGCACGATTCATTTCATTGGTGGAGAGAAAGGCGGCGTCGGAAAATCCGTCGTCGCGCGGCTGTGCGTTCAATATTGCATCGATCGGGCCCTGCCGTTCGTGGCGGCTGACGCGGACGGTTCGCACGGAGCGCTGCTGCGCTTCTACGCCGACTATGCGAAGCCAATCGACCTGACCGATCCGGCCGGCGCCGATCAGATCCTGACTCTGGCGACCGAGGCGGATCGACGCATCGTCGTCGATCTGCCGGCGCAGAGCGACCGGCTCCTCGGCGCCTGGATCGACGAGGCTGGGATCCTCGAGCTGGCGGCCGAGAGCAACGTGAAGGTCGTCTTTTGGCATGTGATCGACGACGGCAAGGATTCGCTGATCACGCTGGGGCGTCTGCTGACGCGCTACGGGCACCGCGCCAGGTACTGCGTCGTGAAAAATGGAGGGCGAGCGAGCGGCTTCACGCTCTACGACGAGGCGCCCGTGCGCGCGCAGGCCGAGCAGCTCGGCGCTGCCGTTCTCGAGCTCCCCGAGCTGAACGCGGCGGCGATGCAGAAGATCGATCGCTGGGACGCCAGCTTTTGGTCGGCGATTCACGCCACGGTTTCACCCGAGACATTTTCGCGAATCGAAAAGCAGCGCGTGAAGGTCTGGTTGCAGAGCACCTACGATCAGATCGCCAAGCTCGGCGATCTGTTCTAGCGTCTGCGCGCCCCAGCGTTTAGCGTCTGCGCGCCCCAGTTTGGCGGCCGCGCACCTCAGCGGCTGAGCGCCTGAGCCTGGGGTGCGCACAAAGCGCACACGTCCGAGCTGCGGTCGCCGCCCGTACCTGAGGACATGTCACGCTCGAAATTGAAGCACAGGAATGTCCTCTCTCTTTCTCTGGCCACGCTCCTCCCGCTTGCCGCGTCCCTGACGATGGGCTGCGCGGGAGGCGCGGGATCGGGCGGAGCGCAGCTCGACGGTGGCTCGAGCGTCACGGTCGATCCGCGCACCAGCGCCGCCACGGGCGGCTCGACCGGAAGCTCGAGCAAGTCGAACACCACCGCCACGGGCGGCTCGACCGGGAGCCCGACCACGCCGACCTCATCGACGGGGAGCGCTTCCGGCTCAGGTGCGCCTTCGTCTGCAGCGGGGGCGCCGGGGACCGGCGAACCGTCGACGGCCGGGACTGGCGGAAGCGCTGGCGCGGAGACGCCGACACCGCCGACCACGACGCCGCCGGCCACGACAGCACCGACGACCACGCCGCCGGTGACGACCACGACGCCGCCGACGACGACCGTGCCACCGCCGGCGACCGACGGGACCGGCGGCACGACCACGCCGCCGACGACGACCACGCCACCTCCTACGACCAGCGGGACCGGCGGCACGACCGCCGTGACCACGCCGCCGTCAGGAAGTCAGACCAAGTACGTCTTCGTCGTCGCGATGGAGAACGAGTCGGCAAAGTCGGTCTACGGCAGCAGCGACGCGCCTTACCTCAACGGTCTCATCGCGAAGTACGCGCACACCGCGTCTTTCAATGACCCGCTGCCGGACGCCGTCCCCAGCGAGCCCCACTACGTCTGGATGGAGGCAGGGACGAACCAGTTCTCCGACACCACCTTCACGACCGACAACGATCCGTCGGCCAGCAACAGCACCAAGTCGACCGCGCACCTGGCGACGCAGATGGCGGCTGCGTCGCCGCCGGTCAGCTGGATGAGCTATCCGGAAGGGCTCGACAGCGGAACGGGCGCCTGCCCCGTTCACTCCTCGGGGCTCTACGCCGCGAAGCACGATCCGTTCGTGTTCTTCCAGGACACCGCGGGGAGTCCCCCCTCCGCGACGAACGCAGCCTGCGCCGCGCACCATCAAGCGTACAGCACGGCCTCCTTCGGTCAGGCGTTGGCCCAGGGCACCGTCGCTCAGTACAACTTCATCATCCCCAACGTCTGCAACGACATGCACGGCGACTCGAGCTGCCCCTCGTCCAACGTGATCGCCGCGGGCGACGCCTGGCTGTCGGCGAACCTCCCACCGATCATCAACTTCGTGAACGCGCACAACGGCGTTCTGTTCGTCATGTGGGACGAGCCTGAAGGGGGAGGTCCGCAGATGCCCTTCGTGGCGATCGGCCCCAACGTCAAGAGTGGATACACCGGGCAGGTCAGCTACACCCACAGCTCGTTCACCAAGTCGGTCGAGGAGATCTTCGGGCTGCCGATCCTGCCGACCGTGACCAGCGCCAACGACCTCGGCGATTCTGTTCCAGCCGGCCACCTTCCCGTAGGCCCATGGCGAGCCGGCTCTGCTAGGGCGTCTTATCCCGACGCCCTAGCCTAGGCGCCTCCGGGCGGCACGTCGTCGGGCGTGGTTCGCTTCGCTCACCGTCGTATGGCGACGCCCTCCTAGCAGCCGTCGTCGACGAAGCCGTTGCAGTCGTCGTCGACGCCGTTGCCGCAGATCTCCTTGGCGCCCGGGTGCGCGCTGGGATTGCTGTCGTCGCACTCGTCGCACCAGTTGTAGCCGTCACCGTCCCCGTCGGTGGCGGCGCCTGCGACACCGTGCTCGCAGTCGACGAAGCTCTGCAGATAGGCCGGCCGCTTGGCCACGATGTCGCGGGCGGTCTGGGTGGCCATCTGGGTGTCGGCGGGGGTGGCCCAGGCGTGCGGATCGCTGGCCGCAGAGGCCGCGATCTGCTGCGACCAGCTGTCGATCCATCCTTGGATCTGCGCCACGTCCCACTTGGCGAGCAGGGCCGCGATGGCGTCCGCGTAGTGCACGCGCTGCGCGGGGTCGCCGAGAACGATCAGCCACTTGTCGCCCGGGGTGGGCGCCGGCTGCGCGCGGCTCGACCACCAGTAGATGGGATGGTCGGTCGCGCCCGGCAGGTCGAAGGTGTCCAGCCAGTCGAGGACCGAGTCGGTGTCTTGCGGAAGGAACACGTACCCCGGCGCCCCCTCATCGTAGAGATAGAAGTTGTGAAACCCGTTGTAGTAGCCGTCGGCGTCGTTGATCAACGCCTCCGCTCCCCAGGTGGTGAGCGAGCTCGGCACGTCCATGATCGCCGTCAGTGAGGCGAGATCCTTCGCGTTCTTGAACTGCATGAGGCGCGCGACGTTCGGGCTGGCGGTGTTGGTCTCTGCCTGGACGGCCCCCTTCCAGAGATCGCCGTTCGGGTTGGACGGAAAAAACGCCCGCACCGTTCCGTTCCCCACGCCCTGCTCGAGCACGTAGAGGCCATAGTAGGCGCCGTTGATGTTGAGGCGCGCGCTGGCCGAGCAAGGGGCCATGACTCCGGCCTGTCGCAGCCACGCCTGGACGACGCGATTGTGCATGAACGTCCAGTCGTCCCGCGGCATGTCGAAGACCAGCTTGCTCACGCCATGGAACGCGCCCTTCGGGTCGACCTGATCGAAGGACACATCGAACTGCATCTTGGCGCGGTCGCCGTCGAACGTGACGGTCTGATCCCAGGACGACTGGCCGTGCAGCTTGATGGCGGCGTTCGTGACCGTCTCGCCGTTGAGATGAAAGGTGATCGGGTGATAAACGGCGAAGGAGGCGCCGCTCTCGAGCGCGGTGAGATTGTGGAACTCTACGTTGATGGCGGCCATCTGGTCGTCGCTGATGTCGAACGAATAGGTCTGGAGGCTCCCCTGGTCGAAGATGTCGGCGCAGGCGAGCGGATTCCCGCCGCCCCCGGTGCCGGGCGCGCCACCGGCGCCGCTGACGGTCGAGCCGCCGGTGCCGCTGACGGTCGAGCCGCCCGTGCCGGGCGCCCCGGCGGCGCCGGGCTGCGAGCCGGCTCCTGCCGCGCCGGTCTGCACGAGACCTCCCACGTTGGATGTCGACCCGCCGCAGCCGAAATAGAGCATCCCCAACACCGGCAGCGTCCCCCACACGAAACGATCGAGTTGCATTTTGTCCCTCGACCGTTCGAACAGAGCAAGCCGAATGCCGCATCAAGGCTGCGTGTCGGCGGCGTCGCATCCAGGAACCGTTACGCCGCGTCCGTCGCTCGCTACACCTCGGTATCGCTCCGTAGGAAAAGGAACGAGAGCCCGCCAGGAAGATTGGGAACCGGCGCGTTGGGCCGGTGTCTTTCCCCTGCAACACCCGGGAATCAGCGGCGCCGCGTCTCTCTCAACTTCGGAGGTCCCCATGTCCGTCGTCATCGACGGTGGGAGCGGCGACCGCAAAAAGCCGCTCCACGCCGAGCTCAACCTGGTTCCGTACATCGATCTGCTCACCTGCATGGTGGCGTTTCTCCTGATCACGGCGGTCTGGACGCAGCTCGCCAGGCTGAAGGTGCAGCAGAAGGGGCAGGGCGACGCCGACTCTCCAGCGATCGTCGACGCGACGCGGGTTGCCGTCGCGGTCAACGCCGACGGCTTCAACCTGATCGTGAAAGATGAGCAGAGACCGATCCCCCTCAGGGGGGAGGGGTCAGGGCGAGCGCTCGACTACGCACGGCTCGAGGATGAGCTGAAGGCAGTCAAGCAGCTGTTCCCCGACAAGACCGACATTCAGGTCATCTCCGAAGACCCGATTCAATTCGATACGCTGGTGAAGACGATGGACGCCGCGATGAACGCGGGCTTCCCCGCCGTGTCGCTGCTCGACGCCGCACCCGGATAGACTGGAGCAATGAATGTTCGACTGACGCTGGCGGCGGGCTTGTTCGGGAGCCTGTTGGCGGCGTCGCCCCTCACGCGGGCGGCGAGCTTCGACTGCGCGAAGGCCAAGGCGCCGGTGGAGAAGATGATCTGCTCCGACCCGGGGCTCTCCGAGCTCGACGGCCGACTGGCGTCGGCCTACCGGCGCGCGCTGGGGCTGGCGCCGAATCCGGAGCCGCTCAAGGCCGAGCAACGATTCTGGCTGACCGAGCGAAGGAAGTGCGCCGACGTTGCTTGTCTGAGACAGGCCTACCGGCAGCGCCTGACCACGCTCGAAGCTGCGGCCCCGCCCGGGAAGGAGGTCTCCTACTCGTTCACCACGGCTCCGTTCATCAACCCGAAGATCATCAACGACCTCTCGACAGGGCTGAGCGACCAGGGTGATCAGGTTCTGGCCATCAGCCTGACCGACTCCGAGACGTCCAACCGGTACGCCTGCGACATCAAGATCGCCAAGACGGGGAATACGTATCCGTACGTCTACTCACAAGATCCTGTGGAGGGCAGCGACCGGCCCGCCGAGTTTGGCTATCGGTACGTCGGCCGGACGACCTCCGGCGTCGAGGTCCTGTTCACCGCGGAATCCGGAGGCGGGAGCGGGGTCTTCGAGATGCTGATGTTGGTGCGCATTTCGGAGGAGAGCGGCGCTCAGTCGATCGAACCGGCCTCGAGTGCCGTCCAGACCCTGACCTATCGGAAGAAGCGCCTGGTCATCAAGAAGGTAGGGGAGATCGGCCTCGGAGATCGCTGGGACGGGATTCTCGTCGTGAAGGGCAACCAGATCTCGATTGGCAAGGACACCGGCACGCTCAGCGGCGTCGAGGCGACCCCGGCCCGGGTGGTGAAGATCGAGTCGCAGCCTTAGAGCTTGGCGGCCGCGCTCTCGGCCGCCTTCGCCAGGGCGCCGCCGGTGGGCGCCTGTCGGCGGTTCCTGGGGCGCCTCAAACCAAATAGTTCAATGGGTTAAGAGAGATCGGGCAACAGATTGCCGTCCGCGTCATTCGTCAACGTGAAGTTACATACAGTTTTCATGAATGTGATTGAGTGTAGACCGGTGTCGGTGTACGGTGCCCGGACAAACACACATGACTACATCACGTACATCGCAGCAGATCATCGTAGGGGCGTTGGGGCTGACCTTGGGACTGGGGGGATGCGCTGCGAGCCAGACGATGGCACGCGCAGAGGCCGCCGATCTCCGCGGGACCGCGCACGTGTCGACGCCGGCGCCGAAATTTCTCGTGGCGGGGCCGGTGGAGCTTCTTCACGTGAACGTCGACAAGAAGGCGGGCGCGCGGTTCATCCGCGTCCCCAGCCACGAAGGCGTGATGCCCGATTGCGGGAGCGGCGCGCCGCTCGCATGGAACGGCGAATCCGATCTCTTCGTACAGTCGGGCGAGTCGGTTTGCGTGGCGGTCGTTCGCGACGCGCGCGTCTCCTGGCACGCGCGCCAGATGCCGACGCCGGTCGGCTTTCAGAACGCCAGCCTCAGATAGTTCGTCGCCGGTTTCTGGCGCGATCCGCTTCCAACCGGGGGGGAGCGGGCTTACCGTCGTGGCATGCCCGCTTCGCCGCTCGCTGGAAAACCCGCGCCTGCTGACCTGCTGATCGATCCTGACCGCCTGGTGTCGGCCTATTACGATCGGCGGCCCGATCCCGCGAACCCGCGCGAGCAGGTCGCCTTCGGGACCAGCGGCCACCGTGGGGCACCCGAGGACGGCGCGTTCAACGAAGCGCACATCCTCGCGATCACGCAGGCGATCTGCGAGTACCGCGCGCGCGCCGGGATCACCGGCCCGCTCTTTCTCGCCGGCGATACGCACGCGGCGTCCACGCCGGCGCTGCAGACCGCGCTGGAGGTGCTGGCGGCGACGGGGGTCGAGACGCGCGTCTCGGGCGAAGGTGACTTCACGCCGACGCCCGCGCTGTCGCGCGCGATCCTCACCTACAACGACGGGCGCAAGGACGGCCTCGCCGACGGCATCATCATCACGCCGTCGCACAACCCGCCGCGCGACGGCGGCTTCAAGTACAACCCGCCCCACGGCGGCCCGGCCGACAGCGACATCACCGACGGGATCCAGGCGCGCGCCAACGAGCTCTTGCGCACGCGCGCCGAGGTCACCCGCATTTCGTACTCGGCGGCCCGGCGGGCCTCGACGACGCGCGAGCACGATTTTCTCAGCCCCTACGTCGAGGATCTGGCTGGCGTGATCGACGTCGAGGCGATCGCGCGCGCCGGGGTCAAGCTGGGTGCCGACCCGATGGGGGGCGCCAGCGTCCAGTACTGGCCGCGCATCGCCGAGCGCTACAAGCTCGACTTGACCGTCGTCAACAAGACGATCGATCCGCGCTTCGCCTTCATGCCGCTCGATCACGACGGCAAGATCCGCATGGACTGCTCCAGCCCCTACGCGATGGCGAACCTGCTTCATCTCAAGGACAAGTTCGCGGTCGCCTTCGGCAACGACACCGACGCCGATCGCCACGGCATCGTCACGCCGACCGGGCTCATGAACCCGAACCACTATCTGGCGGTCGCGATCGGCTACCTGTTCGCGCACCGACCGGGGTGGCCGGCGGGGGCGGCCATCGGCAAGACGCTGGTGTCGAGCACGCTCATCGATCGGGTGGCCGCCGACCTCGGCCGCACGCTGCGCGAGGTGCCGGTCGGCTTCAAGTGGTTCGTCGACGGGCTGCTCGACGGCAGCATCGGCTTCGGCGGCGAAGAGAGCGCCGGCGCCAGCTTCCTGCGCCGCGACGGCCGCGTACACACCACCGACAAAGACGGCCTGATTCTGGACCTGCTGGCGGGCGAGATCACCGCCGTCACCGGCCGCGATCCGGGCCTCCACTACGAAGACCTGCGCGCGAAGTTCGGGACGCCGTACTACACGCGCGTCGACGCGCCGGCGACGCCCGCCGAGAAGGAGGCGTTGAAGAAGCTCGATCCGGCGGCGGTGAAGGCCGCCACCCTGGCGGGCGATCCGATCGTCGCCAAGCTGACCCGCGCGCCCGGCAACGGTGCCTCGATCGGCGGCCTCAAGGTCGCCAGTGCCAACGGCTGGTTCGCCGCGCGCCCGTCCGGGACGGAGAACATCTACAAGATCTACGCCGAGAGCCTCAAGAGCGCCGCGCACCTGGCGGCGATCCTCGAGGAGGCCCGGGCGATCGTCAGCGCGGCGCTGGGCAGCGCGGGGAAGTAGCGCTGCCGGTAACCAGCGAGCGCTTGGTTTACGGCGCCGAGTCGATCGACATGTCGACGCTCATGTCGATCGCCGCATCGTGAAAGGCGCCGGAATCGGACGAAATGAGGCCGGCGTCGGACACGCTGCCAGCGCCGCCGTCTGCGGCCTCCACGCCCTGCAGCGCAGGGACGCTCCACGGCGCCCAGGTGGCCTGGTCGAAGGTGTAGGCGCCGTCGGTCTTGAGGACGTTGGTGTCGGCGGTGCCGCCGCCGAGCAGGAACTTCTGGACGTAGGCGGTGACCTCCGGCTGTTGTGACCCGTTCCAGACGCAGTGGTCGTGATCGCCGATCTGCGAGACGCCCATGTGGTCGGGAATGCCGAGCGCCTGCCAGATCTCGTGCGCGGCCATCGAGTCGGTGTAGGTGGAGACGTCGCCCAGCCAGATCTGCGACGTGTTCTCGATGACCAGCAGCGCGCGCGGCGCGATCATCCCCTCGATCATGTGGTGGTCGAAGGGGAGCTTGGTCGCCGCGTTGTTGAACTGGGAGAAGGACGAGCGGAACCAGACGTTCTCGCCGGTGATCTCGGAGAGGGTCTGCACCGTCGGTCCATTGGCGGTCTGCCAGTCGGAGACGCGCCAGCTCGCCGAGCCGCCCGAGCCCGATTCCTGCGGGATGGTCAGCGCGATTCGATCGTCGAAGGCGCCGGCGACGAGCGCCCCCTTGCCGTTGCGGGAGCAGCCGGTGACGCCGAGCCGCGCGGGATCGAGCTGCGCGGAGGGTGTCTCGGCGATGACGTCGACGAGGCGGCTCACGCCCCAGGCCCAGGCCATCATCGCGCCGGCCGGGTGGTTGGCGCCGTAGAGGTCGTAGAAGGCGCCCATGCCGCGCGAGCTGCCGTCCACCTGCGCGGCGAGCGTGTCGTTGGGGAAGATGATGGTCGCCACGCCGAGGCTGTTGAGCGTCGCCGGGCCGATGCTGATTCCGCCGATGCCGATCATCGCCGGGTAGGGGGCCGTGCCGGTGGTGGGGAGCGTGACGGCGGCGGTGAAGGAGATCGACTTGCCGCCGTCGGAGACGTTGACGGTGAGGTTGCTGCCGTCGAACGAGCCGGTGACCGAGGCGGGCTTGGGCGGCTTGGTGCCGAGCTCGTACGTCTGGGCCTGGGCGCCGATCTCGGCCGTGCGGCAGGCCCACTGGTCGGCGCGCGCGATCCGCGTCCCGTCCATCGCCTGGAACGGATCCGGCAGCGCCGCGACGGCCGGAAGCTCGCCCACGCCGGGGAAGGTCGCCCGCGTGCCCGCGCAGGTGGTGACGGGGCCGAGCTCGCCGGGGTTCGCGGCGCTGCCGCAAGAGGCGATCGACAGGGCGCTCGCTGCCAGAACGACACCCAGTCCCAAGCGATGCATGCGCGGAATATGCCACGGACGACCGGCGTGGCGGCGGCGACGGTTGGTGTCGATGCTCGACCTCATGGGAACCTGAGGCGCAACGTGCTGTCATTGACGACGATGCGGACGACGATGCGGCGTCGACCACCGGAAGGCGTCACGCGGCGAGCTTTGATGCAGCTGGGGATCGGCGCACTGGCGACGGTTTGGCGTCCTGGCGCGTCCGTGGCGGCGACGAATCGCGGCCTGCTCTACCTCCAGCCCCTCGGCGACGAGCTTCCGGCGGAGGACGTGGAGCTGGTTCGCCGGGCGCTCACCGAGATCATCGGGATGCAGACGCGCCTTCTGCCGCGCGCCGGTCTGCCCGCCGCGGCGTTCTACCCGCCGCGCCGCCGCTACCGCGCCGAGAGGCTGCTCGATTTCCTCGACGGGCGGCTGCCGCCCGACGGGACGCGCATCCTCGGGCTCACCGGCGTCGACATCTCGACCACCAAGGGGCGCTTCGCCGACTGGGGCCTGCTCGGCCTCGGGCGGCTCGGCGGCGCGTCGAGCGTCATCTCCGAATTTCGGTGTCGCATGAGATCGCCCGGCCCCGCCAACGCGCGCCAGCGCCTCGCCAAGGTCGCCGTCCACGAGGCGGGCCATACGCTGGGGCTCGAACACTGCCCGACCCGCGGCTGTCTGATGGAGGACGCCGAGGGGCAGGTCGCCACCTGCGATCGCGAATATGATTTTTGTCTGCGCTGCCGCGGGCTGCTCGACGCGGCCGGCCGGCCGCTCCCGCCCGCGCCGCGGATCCCCTGGTCCCGCCCGTCGATCTGAGCCGATTCAATCTCGCGCATCACCCTCGGGCGAATTCGGTTGAAGCTCGAGCCGATCGACCTCGGGCGCGCGGTGGCGAACGCGGTCGAAACGGCGCGACCGCTGATCGACACGTTCGGCCACCAGGTGACGGTGCGGTTGCCGGAGGTGGCGGTGCCGATGCGCGGCGATCCTGTCCGGCTGACCCAGGTGGTGGCCAACCTGCTGAACAACGCAGCCAAGTACACCGAGCAGGGCGGGCGAATCGAGGTGGCGGTGCGGCGCGAAGGAGAGCGGGTGCGGCTCACCGTGCGCGACAACGGGATCGGCGTGGCCGCCGGCGAGCTGGAGACGATCTTCGAGCTGTTCTCGCAGATGCCCAGCGGACGCGAGCGGGCGCAGGGAGGTCTCGCCGTCGGAGCCGATCCGCCCGCCGCCCCCGGCGCGGGTGACGAGCGCCGGATCGCTGCGTATCCTGGCGGTCGACGACAACGTCGATCTCGCGAGCAGCCTGGCCAGCGTGCTCGGCCTGTGGGGGCACACGGTCCGCACCGCCCACGACGGCTCCGCCGCGCTGGAGGTGGCCAGCGCCTTTTCGCCCGAGGTCGTGCTCCTCGACCTGGGGCTTCCGCGGCTCGACGGCCTGGAGGTCGCGCGCCGCCTCCGTCTGAGCGAACCGTTTTCCGCCCTGATGGTGTCGATGTCGGGGTTCGGCCAGGAGCAGACCCGGCTCCGCAGCGACGAGGCCGGCTTTCATCACCACCTCGTCAAGCCGGTCGACCTCGAGCAACTGCGCGGGTTGCTCGAAGACTGGGCGCGCGCCGGCCAGCGCGTCGCTTCAGCGTCGACGGCGCCCGTCCCTTCGAGTTGAGCAGATTGCCGAAGCGGACGACGCTGGCGAGCTGTCGACCTCTCGGCGCGCGCTGCGCCGCTCAGTCTTGCTGGGCTTCGACCTGGAGCCTCGGCAGGTCGACGATCACCAGATGTCCGCTCTCCTTCACCAGGATCCCGTCCCTGCCGAATCGACCGAGGTGTTTGTTGATGCTCTCGCGGGTGGCGCCCACCATGCGGGCCAGATCCTCCTGCGACAACCGCCGCCCGATGCGGCTTCGGGACGGACCGAGCTCCTGTCCGTGGGCGGCCAGGAGCCCGAGGAGGCACTTGGCGATCCGCGCGGAGAGCGGCAAGCCGGCCAGATCGTCGGCCCAGGCGGTGAGGCGGCGCAAACGTGACGCCAGCACCGGAAGCAGCGCCACCGCGATTTTGGGGCGCTCCTCGACGAGGTTCATGAACGATTGACGGTCCACAACGATGAGCTCTAGATTTGTAAGAGCGGTCACCGTCGCGGATGGAAGTCCTCCGTCCAGCAACGAAACCTCACCAATGATCTCGGCCTCCCCGACGTCGCGGAGGATAAGAATGCGACCATCTCGGGCCGCGACGGAGACGCTGGCCCGCCCTTTGACAATGACGTAAACCGCGTTCGCGGGCAGGTCCTGCTGGACAATCTCCTCGCCGGCGACACAGCGTCTGAGGTGCGCCAAATTGGCAAGCAAACCCAGGGTGTCAGCGTCCAGATTGCGGAAGAGAGGGATTCGCTGAACGATTTCGAGCTCGATGGCTGCCAAGCGCCAACGATGCTCGCACGCGGGTTGTCAAAAAGCGACAAGCCTGTGAATTCGTTCATAGGGAGCCACCGTTGCCCCGGACTATTGCTGAGCTCCAGGGGGAGCAAATGCCGGGCGACGGGGCGACAGATGACCGTTTTGGGGAGTTCTGCGGTTGGTTGACGAGGTCGCAGCCTGACCTTCGGCGAATGGCCGGACGGCTGACGTCGAGCGCAACGGACGCGGCAGACCTCGCGCAGGCGACCACTCTGCGGGCATTGGAGAAGCGGACGTTGTTCGTGAGCGGATCCTTCAACGAGCTGAAAAAGTGGCTGACCCGAATCATGTTCAACCTCCACTACGAGCGCCTCCGCGGGGCGGTGCGTGAGGTGCTGGCCGACTGGCTCGACGAGGTCCCGGCGGCGAGTGAACCGCCGCCGCCGCTCTGGCTGACCGTCGCCGACGAAGAGGTCGACGCTGCGGTCGCGCAGCTCAACCCGACCTTGCGCGTGGTCTATGTGCTCTACACGGTCGATGGCTGCTCCTACGCCAACATCTCGTCCCGGCTGCAGATCCCGTTGCAGACGGTCGCCACCAAGATCCACCGGGCGCGCGCCCGGCTGCGGCAGACTCTGACCGCAGGGCCACAGGGGACGTCCCCGGCTGCCAAGTCGGACACAGGCGCCCGCCGCCGGGCCGTCAAGCGCTCCCCGCGGCTCCCTCCGTCGGCGCGGGCATCTCGAGAATAACGAGCACGATCCTAGGGCGCCTCGAGATCCTGCAGCAGCCCCGTCATCATCTGCAGCGAGAGGGCCGTCCAGGACTCCTGGTAGTAGGTGCTGCCCGCCAGGTCCGTCAGCGTCGCCACGCTGGCGTAGGCGTCGTCGCGCAGCTTCACGTAGGTCGTGCCGGTGGCCATCGCGCCGACCCCCGCGGGTCCCACGAACGAGGCGGCGCGCGGCCCGCCGGTCGTCACGAACTGCGGGTGTGGCGTGCCGTTGAGGTCGTAGCCGTCGACCATGTTCGCGACGCCGACGGACGAATAAAAGCCGGTGATCTTCTGCAGGTAGGTGAGCGCGCGCGGCTCCGCGTTCCAGCAGTAGTCCTCGCCGAGCCGGAACGGCGTCCGGCAGGAATCGAGCTGGTGGTAGAGCGGCATGCCGGTCCCGGGCGGCGTCATCGGCACCCCGGCCGGCGTCGACCAGGCGGGGACGAGGCCGTTCTGGGTGTTGCCGTTCTGCGCGTTCAGGGTGGCAGAGATGACCGTGTAGCTGGTGTCGATCACCATCTTCCAGTTGGACGCCGTGTTGGCGACCCGTCCAAAGGCGCGGTAATAGGCCGGCGCGAAGTACGAGATGTTGATGACCGATCCGTCGGACTGATCGCCGGAGGTTAGGACGTGGTTGCGGCTGGCGTCGACCTCGTACTGCCAGATGAGCCCGATGAGCGTCTTGGCGGCCGCGAGGTAGGTGGTGGAGAGGCTCCCCTGACCGCCCCAGCGCTTGTCGGCCATGACGAGCGCGAAGGCCATGTCCTCGTCAGCGTCGGTGGCCGCGCCGCTGCCGAGCACCGAATTGCCATCGGGCGCGATGTACCAGTTCATGAGCCCGTGGTTGTCGGGGAACAGCTGCTCGTACTTCCAGAGGTTGTCGAAGGTGTTCTGGTCGTTGGCGTAGACGGCCAGCAACATCCCGTAGCCGATCCCTTCCGAGTTGCTCGAGTCGACCACGGCGCCCGAGGAGTTCGGCCGGCGCACGCGCAGAAATCCGCGCGCCCCGTCGCTGACGACCAGATCCGTCTTCCATTTGTTGTAGGCGGCGGTCGCGTCGGCGACGTTGGCGCCCGTGGGCGCGGCGCACTGCCCGGTGCCGGGGATCGTGAGGGGCGCGCCGCCGCTTCCCGAGCCCGAGCCCGCTGCGCCACCGGTGCCGCCTCCCGTGCCGGAGTTGCCCCCGCCGCCCGTCCCGGTGTTGCCGGCGCCTCCTGTGCCGATCGTTCCGGTTCCGCCGGTTCCGCCGGTTCCGCCTGTGCTGCCGCTGCTGCCGCCCGCCGAGGCGCGTCCGCCCGCGCCACCCGAGCCGATCCCGACGCCACCGCTCCCGGTGGCACCGCCCGACGCGCCGACGCCGCCCGACCCGGTGCTGCCGCCGGCGCCGGTGCTGCCGCCGCTCCCCGATCCGGTGGTGGTCCCGTCGCTCCGCCCCGGAGCCGTGCAGGCCGCCGCGCAGAGCGCGCCCGCGAGCATGAAGACAAATCGCTTGATTCGACGGAAGCGTGGCGGCGAGATGGACATGGACTTCGCTCCTCGCGTGGCGGCTCGTGAGCCCCTCCGACGCCCTCGGTCCCCGCGCACACTATACGCCGAGGACGGCGCGGGAATGCGTCGACCTAAATTCCGGAACCGCGATTTCGCGGCCGAAGCTACAGAGGAGAGCGGACCACTGCGTGCTTCGGGGCACGCGTCTGGGCTGGCTGGTGGGGCTCCTCGACCGGAGCCTGCGCGGTCGCCTGCTTGGGCTGCGCGTCCCAGAACGCTCCGTGGGGCGCTCCGTGGGGCGCTCCGTCGAGGCGGATGACCCGGCCGATGACCGAGGGGGCCGCAGCCGCCGTCGGGACGCTCGGCACCTCGAGGATCACCCGCGACCGTCGCTGCCAGGTGAAGTAGGACAGCGCCCATTCCATCAGGACGGCGATCCGACTTCGAAAGCCGACCAGCGACAGCAGGTGGACGGTGAGCCAGAGCCACCAGGCGACGATCCCCGACGATTTGAAGCGGCCGATCTGCGCCACGGCCCGGTTGCGACCGATGGTGGCCATCGAGCCCTTGTCGACGTAGCGAAACGGCAGGCGCGGGAGCCCGTCGATGCTGAGGCGGATGTTCTTGGCGGCGTGCCGGCCGCTCTGGATGGCCAGCTGGGCCACCCCGGGCAGCGGCTTGCCGTTCTGGGTCTTGGCGATGAGATCGCCCACCACGAACACCTCGCGGCGATCGGGCGCCGAGAGATCGTCCTCGACCCAGACGCGCCCCGCCCTGTCGAGCGGCACGCCGAGGTGAGCCGCCAGCGGGTTCGCGCGCACGCCCGCCGCCCACAGCACCGTGCGCGTCGAGATCGACTCCTCGCCGAGCTCGACGAAGTCGTCGCCGAGGTCGGTCACGCGTGCGTCGGTGCGAACCTCGATGCCGAGCGCGGTGAGCTGCGCGTGGGCCTTCTTCGACAGCTCCTCGGGGAAGGTCCCCAGGACGCGCGGCCCGGCCTCGACGAGGATGACCCTGGTCGTCTGGGGATCGAACCGACGAAAATCGCGCGCCAGTGTCCGCCCGGCGATCTCCGCCAGCGCCCCCGCCAGCTCGACGCCCGTCGGACCGCCGCCGATCACGACGAACGTGGTCCAGGCCCGCTGGGCCTCGGCGGTCGTCTCCAGCTCGGCCGACTCGAAGGCACGCAGAATGCGCCGGCGGATGTCCAGCGCGTCGCCCACGGTCTTCAATCCGGGCGCGTGGGCCGCCCACTTGTCGTTTCCAAAATAGGCGTGGGTCATCCCGGTCGCCACGACGAGGTAGTCGTAGTCGAGGTGACGGTTCTCGAAGAGGATGCGCTTCTTCTCCACCTCGATGCGCTGGACAACCCCCATGAGGACGGTGACGTTGCGCTGGCGCCAGAGCAGCTGACGGATCGGCGCGGAGACATCCGGGGCGGCGAGCGCCGCGGTCGCCACCTGGTAGAGGAGGGGCTGGAACAGGTGATGGTTGCTCTTGTCGATCAGAGTGATGCGGACCCCCGGGACGTTCAGCTCCCGGGCCGCGGCCAGACCACCGAAGCCGCCACCCAGAATGACGACATGGGCTTGCTGTTTCCTCAACATGTGGCTCAGACGAGCCTAGTCCACGATTGAAGGACTCCGCGTTTCCGAGCGGCCTCGGAGATGTAACAGCGCGCAGCTCGACCGAAATCCACGACGTCGCGAAACCTGCGCGCAACACGACCCGCGATAGCTTGGGGACGTCAGCCTGGGGACGTTCCTATCGCCGACATGCGCGGTCACTACAGACATACGAAGATCATCGCCACGGTCGGTCCCGCGACCGAGAGCGCCGAGCGGCTCGGGCAGCTCATCGGCGCGGGGGTCGACGTCCTTCGGCTCAACATGGCGCACGGGACGGGCGAGTGGGCGGCCTCGCTGATCCAGCGCATCCGGGAGGTCTCGAACAAGCTCGGGCGGCACGTCGCCGTGATGATGGACGTCAAGGGACCCGAGATCCGGACCGGCCCGCTGGTCGAGCCCATCGATCTGAAGACCGGCGACATCCTCGAGCTTCACACCGTGACCGCGACCGACGGGGTCCGCAGCGTGTTCGTGAACTATCCCGGGCTGCCGACCGACGTGAAGGTGGGGGCCACCATCCTCCTCGACAGCGGCCTCATGCGGCTGGTGGTCGTCGAGCTCGACCCGACGCACGTGCGCTGCCGCGTGCTCACGCCGGGCAAGCTCGGCTCGCGGCGACACATCAACCTTCCCGGTGTCGACGTCGGCCTTCCGTCGCTGACGGAGAAGGACGAGAAGGATGTCCGCGCCGGCGTCGCCGCGGGGATCGACTTCGTGGCGCTCTCCTTCGTTCGCAAGAGCCAGGACGTCGAGGTGCTGCGTCGCCTGCTCGACCGTCTGGGCTCGAAGGCGCGCATCATCGCCAAGATCGAAGACCAGGGGGGCCTGCGCAACTTGCAGAGCATCGTGAAGGCCTCGGACGCGGTGATGGTGGCGCGCGGAGACCTGGGGATCGAGATCGAGTACCACACGCTGCCAATCGTGCAGACGCGGATCGTCGACCTCTGTCTGACCGAGGGGCGGCCGGTCATCATCGCGACCCAGCTCCTCGAGTCGATGATCAGCGCGCCGATGCCGACACGCGCCGAGATCTCCGACATCTCCACCGCGGTGCGGGAGCGCGCCGACGCGGTGATGCTCTCGGGCGAGACGACGACCGGTCTTTATCCGCTCCAGTGCGTGGAGGTCATGACCAACATCGTCAAGAGCATCGAGCCGACGGAGAAGCGGCGCTTCAACGAGGTGCTCGAGCTGGTGGAGCCGAAGGCCAAGATGCTGCGGGCGGCGGCGGTGCTGGCGCAGGAGCTCGGCGATTCGGGCATCGTGGTGTTCACGCGCAGCGGCTTTCTGGCCTACACCCTGGCCGCCTTGCGGGCGGTCGGCGTCCCGATCTATGCGTTTACCGATGACGAAGTGGTGTTCCGCCAGCTGCTGCTCCCCTGGGGCGTGGAGCCGTTCCTGATGCCGTTCAGCGACGATCCCGAAGCGACGGTCGGCAACGCGCTCGCCTATCTCCGGCGGCGGCAGTGGTGCAAGGCGGGCAGCTGGCAGGTCGTCATCACCAACGCGCTCGCGCACGACACGATCATCGACACGCTCCAGATTCGACAGATCCCGGCCGAGCTCGCGGGCGCCGCGGGCGGGGGGATCGGCTCGCCATGAGCGTCGTCCAGCCGTCTCCCACCGAAGGCGAGTGGGGCGCCGAGAATCTGACCATCCCGGAGCGGACGGAGCGCGTCGAGGCCGTCGACCTGCAGATCAAGGCGCTCGGCTCCTGTCGCTACCGGTCACCGCTCGTCGCGCGGCTGGGAGATCGGGTGATGCACCATGTTGGGGAGGCGGATCGGGTTCTGCTCGACGATCGCGCCTCGAGGGTGGTGGCCGGCGGCGCCGCCGGTTTTGCGACGCTGCCCACGTTCGAGCTCGCGGGCCCGCGCGACCGCATCTTCTTCGATCCGGCCGCCCTCCGGGTCGGGATCGTGACCTGCGGCGGCCTCTGCCCCGGCATCAACAACGTCGTGCGCGGGCTGGTCCTCGAGCTGACGCACGCCTACGGCGTCCAGGAGATCTTCGGCTTTCGCTACGGCTTCGAAGGGATCGTCCCGCGGTTCGGGCACGAGCCGCTGCGGCTCACGCCGGCGATGGTGGGGTCGGCGCATCAACAGGGCGGGACCATCCTCGGCACCTCCCGGGGGAGCCAAGATCCCGGCGAGATGGTCGAACAGCTGGAGACGATGGGCATCGGGGCGCTGTTCGTCATCGGGGGGGACGGGACGCTGCGGGGCGCGACCAAGCTCGTCGCCGAGATCGAGCGCCGCAAGCTGGCCATCGCCGTGGTCGGGATCCCGAAGACGATCGACAACGACATCCACTTCATCGATCGCAGCTTCGGCTTCGAGAGCGCCGCCGCGGCCGCCGCCGAGGCCATTCGCAGCGCCCACGTCGAGGCGACCGGCGCCAACAACGGCATCGGCTTACTGAAGGTGATGGGGCGGCACTCGGGGTTCATCGCCTGTCACGCGGCGCTCGCCTGTCCGGACGCGAACTTCGTGCTCATCCCCGAGGTGGAGCTGAGGCTCGACGGAGAGAACGGCTTTCTTCGCCATCTCGAGCGTCGCCTGGAACAGCGGGCGCACGCCGTCATCGTCGTCGCGGAGGGGGCGGGGCAGGAGCTCTGCGCCGCCGGACCCTCGGTGGGGGGCGCCACGGGCTCGACCGACGCCAGCGGAAATGCGCGCCTGAAGGACATCGGCCTCGTCCTGCGCGAGCGGATCGTCCAGCACTTCGCCGGGCGCGGCGTCGAGATCACCCTCAAGTACATCGACCCCAGCTACCAGATACGCAGCGTTCCCGCCTCGCCGTCGGACAGCGTGTATTGCTGGAACATGGCGCGGAACGCGGTCCACGCGGCGATGGCGGGCAACACCGAGATGCTCGTCGGTCGCTGGCACGGCCGGTTCGTCCACGTGCCGTTTCCGCTGGCGACGCGCTTCCGAAAGCAGGTCGACCTCGACGACGATCTCTGGATGTCGGTCATCGAATCGACCGGTCAGCCGGCCTCCTTCGGCTGACGTTCGGGCCACGCTCCGTCGCTGGTGGCCGGATCACCTCCGCAGGATGGCGGATGTGGCGCTGCCTGGCAGGGCGCGCTTCATCTAGTCTCGGACCAGGAGGAGCGATCATGAATCCGAACCAGGCGCTTTGGGAGAAGGGCGACTTCACGCGGATCGCGGGGAGCATGAGAGAGAGCGGCGAGGCCCTCGTTCAGGGCCTCGGCATCACGAAGGGGCTGAAGGTCCTCGACCTCGGATGTGGCGATGGGACGACGGCGTTGCCCGCGGCGCGGCTCGGCGCCGACGTGCTCGGCGTCGACATCGCCAGCAACCTCGTCGAGGCCGGGAGCCGCCGCGCCCGCGCCGAGGGGCTCGCCAACTGCCGGTTCCAGCAGGGCGACGCCACCAACCTGACCGAGCTCGCGGATCGTTCGTTCGACCTGGTCGTGAGCATCTTCGGAGCGATGTTCGCGCCCAAGCCCTTCGAGGTGGCGAAGGAGATGGTGCGCGTGACCCGGCCGGGAGGCCGGATCGTCATGGGGAACTGGATCCCGGGCGATCCGACGCTGGTGGCGCAGCTCTTGAAAATCAGCTCGGCTTACGCGCCACCGCCGCCCGACGGGTTCATCAGCCCGATGACCTGGGGGATCGAGGCCAACGTGATCGAGCGATTCGCGGGCGCGGGCCTGCCGGCCGACAGGATCTCTGCGGTCCGGGACAGCTACAGATTCGAGTTTCCCGCCGCGCCGTCGGCGTTGGTTGCCGAGTTTCGAAAGTACTACGGCCCCACGATGAATGCGTTCGAGGCGGCGGAGAAGAACGGTCGAGCGGGCGATCTGGAAAGGGAGCTGGACGTCCTGTTCACTGGCCAAAATCAGAGCTCGCGCAGCGACGTGACCTCCATTGCCGCGACCTTCTTGCGCGTCACCGTCACCGTCTGAGCGGGCGGCTGGACATCGGCCTTCGGATCAGCGCAGGCGCTCGGCTTCGTCGAACAGCTCGTCGAGCGTGTAGATGCGCGTCCCCTTTTCGGGATCGAGCGCCGCGTTGACCATCGCCCTGGCGACCACCTCGCCGGGGATCTCCCGGTATCTGCGCGCGATGCCGAAGGCGTTGAAGGCGCCGAGCAGCGCGCCGCCCAGCTTCTCTCCGACGCGCGCCCGCGGACGGCCACCCAGCAGACTCGGCCGCAGGATCCGGAGCCGCTCGAACCCGAGCTGTTGCACGTCGCGATCGAGCTCACCCTTGATGCGCGTGTAGAAGATGCTCGAGCTCGGATTCGCCGACGACGCCGAGACGAGCACGTAGCAGGGGACGGCGTTGTGTGCCGCCGCCTTGGCGAAGGCCAGTTGGTAGTCGTAGTCGACCTTCTTCTGCGCGGCCAGGCTGCCGGCCTGCTTCCGCGTCGTCCCGAGCGACGAGAACGCCACGTCGCCCTTCACCAGCGACGCCCACGACTCCGGCGCGTCGAAATCGACGATCTGGTCTTCCAGCTTCGGGTGAGACTGGCCGGTCTTGCGACGGCCGAAGGCGATCACCTTATCGAACCGTCCGTCGTCCAGCAGCTGACCCAAGAGCTGTGACCCAACCAGCCCGGTCGCCCCGATCAGGAGAGCCGTCTTCACGTCTCGAGCATACTCGTTCGTCAGGTCGGCGAGCTGGCGCGGTCGATTCGGCGCCGCGGTCACGATCCCCTGCCGCGTCGGGCGGCCTCTTCGCGCGAGCGCCGCATGCGTCAGGCGTCGAGGTGGAGCTCTTTGCGGAGCCCGCGATCGAACAGCGCCGCCGGCATCAGGCTGCGCAACCTCGCCAGCGTGCGGCTCCCCTTGCCGACCGGATAGCGCAGGCGCGGACGACCCGAGGTGATCGCCTGGTGAATGACCTTCGCGACGAGCGCCGGATCTTCCCCCGCGTTCACCGCGGCCGCCAGGTTGGCCTCCGCCCGCGCGCGGGCCTTCGCGTAGTCCGCGATCTGGCTGGCCGCGCGCGCGGAGTTGTCGCCGATGCGGGTCTTCATGAACCCGGGCTCGACGAGGAGCGACCGGATCCCGAGCGTGCGAACCTCGTGGTCGAGCGTCTCGCTGTAAGCCTCGAGCGCGTGCTTGGAGGCGCCGTAGAAGCCCATGAAGGGCGTCGGCAAGAACCCGGCGACGCTGCTCACGAAGACGACGCGCCCGCGGCGCTGCGCGCGCATGGTCGGCAGGACCGCCCGGGTGACCCGCACGGCGCCGAAGAAGTTCACGTCGAACAGCGCCTGCGCCTGGCCGGTGTCGGTCTCCTCGACCGCGCCGACGATGCTGATGCCGGCGTTGTTCACCAGCGCGTCGATGCGGCCGGCGCGGGAGAGCACCTCCGCCACCGCCCGCGCGATCGTGCTGTCGTCGCGAACGTCCATCGTGACCAGCTCGACCCCCTCCGGCGCCGCGCCCGCGATGGCGCGGACGGTGCCGAAGACACGAAACCCACGCCCCGCCAGCTCGGTGGCCGTCGCGCGGCCGATCCCGGACGACACCCCCGTCACCAGCGCCACACTGCGATCAGCCATCGAACCCGCTCCTTCCCATCTAACTGACCGGAAGCCTGAGGTCAACGCGCCGTCGTACTCGAATACAACATGTGTATCATAACGAGCCGCTCGCTCCGCGACCGGAGGGGTGGGCCGCCGTAAGTCCCGGAGCTGCGGCGATCTCCGTCCCGAGGAGTGTGGCACGGTGGTTGCGGAGGACGGGCGGCATGCGTCTCTCCTTCCTACAAAGTACGGTTCTTTCGAGCAGCTGCCTCCTCGCGGTCGGCTGCGCCACGCCGATGCCGCTCGTCCGTCTCAAGCCGGACGCCCCCGATGTCGTCTGGGTGGGGGGCCGCGCCTCCGTCCAGAAGGACACGACCGGTGTCCGTGTCGCCGCCGCGTTCGAGCACCAGGACGGGTCGAACCTGGCGCTGCGGGTGGAGATCGAGAACCGCACCACCGACCGCCTGGAGGTGAGCCCGCAGGAGATGACGTACGCGGTCGCGGCGCCCTGGCGCCCGCCTCCTGCGCCCCGTCGCAACGGGTGATCGATCCCGAACAGATCCTGACTGCGCTGGAGGTCGCGCAATCGCGCGGCGTCGCCGAAGCGTCCAACAGCCAGGCGTTCTACGGGACTCTGGTCCTCCTGAACGCGGTGGGAGAGGTGGCCTCGGTGGCCCAGGGAAGGCCCACGACGGGCTCTGGGACCCTGGTGGCGGCCTCCGCGATGGAGGGGGCCGCGGCCGCACACAACAGCACCCAGGCGTCCATCGCCGAGCAGGAGCAGATCTGGTCCAATCAGGCGCTCCGCCGGAACACGTTGTTTCCGGGCCAGGGAACGTCCGGGTTGGTCTATCTGCCGATCAACTACCAGGCAAGGTACGTCTGGCTGCAGATCACCGTCGCCGGGCGTCTGTTCCCCTTCCATTTCGCACAAGCGGTGACGCCCGTCGATCTTCCGCGGCCAGCGGCGGATCCGATCGGGCACAACCCGTGAGCGGGACCGGCGCGGTCACGCCGGTCCGGGCGACTCGTCGACGGTCTCGAGCGTGATCCGGCCGAGCGTGCCGGTGCGAAAGTCGTTGAGCAGGGCGACCGAGGCCCGGGCGACGTCCGGTCCGCCGCCCGACTTCTTGGCGAACGACCGCCCCGTGGCGATGAGCGCCAGCAGCATGTGCTCGTCGCAGGGGCGCGGGAGCACGCCGAACCGTTGCGCCAGCAGCTCCGGGTAGTGCCGGAGCAGATAGAGTCCCAGCGTCAGCGCGACCTCCTCGTCGTCGTAGGCCCCGCGCCCGATGCTGT
The DNA here is from genome assembly GCA_963819375.1 of uncultured Pseudomonadota bacterium. GTDB lineage: Bacteria > Myxococcota_A > Polyangia > Fen-1088 > Fen-1088 > JADGRB01. The sequence goes on from CAWFVU010000010.1 coordinate 453,932, forward strand.
GGAGCGCGGCCAGCCGGTAGCGCGGTCGCCTGCTCCATCCCCGGCCACAGCATCCCCGGCGTGTCGACCAGGCTCATGCCGGGGCCGAGGCGGTGGAACATCTGAATCTTGGTGATGGCCGGCTCGTCGCCGACGTGCGCGACGTGGCGCTTCAGGATCGCGTTCATCAAGGTCGACTTCCCGACGTTGGGGATGCCGAGGATCATCATGCGCAGCGGTTTGTCGGGGGCGCCGCGATCGGGGCGCAGCGCCCGGCAGGCGGTGAGGATGCGCTCGAGCTCGCCCTGCTTCTTCGCGCAAAGCCCGATGGCCTGCACGCCCGGCTGGGCGTTGTAGTGCTGCAGCCAGCGCCGGGTCTGCTCCGGATCGGCGACGTCCGACTTGTTCAGCAGCTTGAGCGCGGGTCGCTGCCCGGCGCGGCGGAGGCGCTCGAACACCGGATTGCAGCTGGAGAGCGGCGCGCGCGCGTCGAGCACCTCGATGACGAGGTCCGTATTGCGCATGGTCTCGGCCGCCTTCGTCCGGGCGGTGACCATGTGGCCGGGGTACCAGTTGATCGACATTGGGGCGGGTGGAGACTACTCCGCGCGGAGTGCCGGGGCGCGTCGGCGGCCCTCCTCACAGCAAGAAAACCGCGAATGGGTTAAGAAGGGGGAGCCACCCCAAAAAGGCAGGCGCCCTTTTGCGCCTCAATGTGTGAAAGCGAGCAGTTTCCATGAAAAGAATTGAAGCCATCATCAGACCGCACCGCCTCGACGAGGTGAAGGATCGGCTGAAGCAGGCCGGCGTGACCGGCATGACGGTCGTCGAAGTCAAAGGCTTCGGCCGAACGGGTGGTAAGACGGAGGTTTATCGTGGGTCGGCCTACGTGGTGGACTTCGTCCCCAAGGTCATGGTCGTTGTGATCGTTCCGGACGCGTTGGCCGCGACGGCGGTCGAGACCATCAAGCTCGCCGCCAAGACCGACAAGATCGGAGACGGAAAGATCTTCGTCTCGCCGATCGATGACGTCGTCCGCATCCGGACCGGCGAGCACGGCGAAGACGCTATTTAACACAAGTTCGGGACCCTCAAAGGGTCCCGCGCCCCCCGCGACGAGGTCGAGCCGGCGAAGCCGTCTCGCCCTCACGCGATTGGCTCGGGACTCTTATCGACGAGCCAGCTGTAGGCGAAGCCCGTGCCGCGGGCGGAGGGTCACGCTTGGCAACAAGGTGAGCTCCGTCTGCGGCGTGACCTCGAAGCGAAATCGCTGGAGCGCGGCGGCGAGGACCAGCTTCGCCTCCATCATCGCGAAGCGATTTCCGATGCAGACCCTCGGCCCCCCTCCGAAGGGGAAGTAGGCGAACCGCGGCAGGCGCTGCGCGAGATCGCCCTGCCAGCGCTCGGGCTGGAACGCCTCGGGCGCCTCGAAGTTCCGCGGGTCGCGGTGCAGCACCCAGGGGGACATCACGAACTCGGCCCCCTTGCCGAACGGAAAGCCCCCGATCTCGACGTCGGTCAGCGCCTCGCGCGCCATCACCCAGGCCGGCGGGTAGAGGCGCATCGCCTCGAGCACGACGGCGTCCGTGTACGTGAGGCTCTCCAGATCGCCGAGGCCGGGGGCGCGCCCGCCCAGGACCTGGGCAAGCTCGGCGGCGAGACGGTCCTGGCACTCCGGATGCGTCGCCAGCAGATAGAGGGAATAGGTCAGCGCCAGCGCCGTCGTCTCGTGCCCCGCCAGGAACAGGGTCACCGCCTCGTCGCGCACCTGGGCGTCCGTCATGGAGCTGCCGTCTTCGTCGCGCGCGCGAATCAGCAGAGACAGCAGATCGTCCCCCGCGTCACCGTCGGGCTCCCGGCGCTGCTTCCGCCGCCGGTCGTCGATGATCCCGCGAATCACCTGGTCGACCTTGCGCGCGGAGGACTGGAACTGCCGGTTCGTCGGCGTCGGCACCCAGGCGGGCGGCAGGAAGCGCGCCGTCAGTCCCAGGATGCGCCCGAACTGCTCCATCAGCTCCGAGATGATCTGTCCGATCTGGCCGGCGTCGGCGGAGACGTCGGCGCCGAACAGCGTCTCGGCGACGATGTTCAGCGTCACGGCCATCATGTCCTCGTGCACGTTGCGCACCTCGCCGGGCTTCCAGGTGGCTGCCGCCTGCGCGACGGCACCGGTCATGACGGCGGCGTACGACTGCAGCTGGCGGTGGTGGAAAGCGGGCTGCAGCAGCCGGCGCTGCCGCCGCCAGGAGTCACCCTCGTTGACGAGAAGGCCGTTCCCCACCACGCGCGAGAGCAGCCGGCTGGTGCGATCCTTGCGAAAGGCCTCCGCCTTCTTGACCAGGATTTCCTCGATGCAGGCGGGGTCCGCGACGAAGTAGAGCTCGAGCGGCAGGCGCGTCTGCACGAACGGTCCGTACGCGCGGTGGATGAACGTCAGCCCTTCCAGCACGCCGGCGCCAAATGAGCGACGCACGCGGAAGAACTCTCGCCAAGGCGGGCGCGCGGGCCGCCGCGCCCGGGGCGGCGGGGCTCCGCGCGACGCGGAGGGCACGCCAGCAGGGGTGGCCTCACCGATCGCCATGGTCGAAGCTTACGCGGTCACTCGGCCTGCCCGCATAAATACGGGGACCCGCCGGTGTCTCCACCAACGGGCCCCCTATCTCCCCACCGAGCCCTCGCCTACCACGTCCCCCAACCCCACATCGGGCTCGCTCCAAACCCCCTGCCAACCTACGACCCTGAGTAATGCGAGCCTTGTGCCAGCCGTCCGCTCCGGAAAGCCGCGGGCGACGCCGTCGCCGGGGGCGAGCGGGGTAACGGTGCGTCGTAAGAATGATACCGAGAGCGCCTCGTTCTGTGGTCGAGCTCGAACCGAGGGTGCAGCCGCCGAGGACGCTCCTCAGGAAGGACGACCGCGCTCCGACTGCGCGGCCGTCGGGGCGCTGGTCGCCGACAGGTTGATCTCGCTCGCGACCACGTAGAGCGGACGGCGCTTCACCTCTTCGTAGATGCGCCCCACGTACTCGCCCAGGATCCCCGTCATCAGCAGCTGCGCCGACGATCCGAGTCCGACCAGGATCATGATCGTCGTCCATCCCTTGACGACGCCCGTCCCGAACAGCTTCTCCCACAGCGCCCAGACCCCGCCGCCCATCGCCGTCACCCCGGCCAGCACGCCGAACCAGGTCGCCATCCGGAGCGGCACGGTCGAGAAGGAGGTGATTCCGTCGACGGCGAAGCTGAACATCTTGCGGAAGGGATACTTCGTCTCCCCCGCGAAGCGGGCCGGCCGTTCGTAGTCGACGGAGGTCTGTCGAAAGCCGACCCACCAGACGAGGCCCCGCACGAATCGGTGCTGCTCGCGCAGGGCCCGCAGCGTCAGCACGACGGGGCGGCTCATCAGTCGAAAGTCACCGGCGTCGATGGGGATCTGAGCGCCGCCCAGCATCGCGCGCAGCAGGCGGTAGTACGCCGCCGCGGTGAACCGCTTGAAGGCGGTCTCGCCGTGGCGATGCGACCGGACCGCGAACACGACGTCGAACCCCTCGCGCCACTTGGCCACCATCTGGCGCACCACTTCGGGCGGATCCTGCAGATCGGCGTCCATCACCACCACCGCGTCGCCACTCGCGCGATCGAGGCCCGCCGTGATCGCCATCTGATGCCCGAAGTTGCGGGAGAGCGACAGGACCTTGTAGCGCGGCTCTGCCGCGGCCAGCTCTTTCAAGAGCGGCAGCGATCGATCCTTCGACCCGTCGTTGACGAAGAGGACCTCCCAGGATTCGCCGACGCCGCTCCCCGCGGAGCTTCCGATGTCGGCCAGGAACGCGCGCAGCCGGCGGTCCAGCTCGGGGATGATCTCTTCCTCGTTGTAGATGGGAAGAACCAACGAAAGGACGGGCGCCTCCATCGGGCCTCTATTTAACATGAACAGGACGCTCCCCCTTGAGGCGGATGGGCGGCGATGCGACCATGCGTCGCTGCGTTTGCCAGGAGAACCAGAAGAGTCAGCTCGACCGTCGGGGGCGCGGCCGCGAAGCTGGAAGGCCCTCGTGCTGGCGATCTTCGTCCTGGGGGTCGTCCTCCGTCTGCCGACCTTCTTCCGGCCGCTGCTGTCCGACGACGAGGCCATCTACGCCGTCACCGCCGATGCGCTCAGGCGTGGCGACCTGCTGTACCGCGACGTCGTCGATCACAAGCCGCCGCTCATCTACCACGTCTATCAGGCCGGCTTCGCCCTGTTCGGACGTCACGGGCCGTACAACACCCAGGGGGCGCACGCGCTGGTCGTTCTGGCGGTGCTGCTGACGGCGGGCTTCCTCTTTGCGATCAAGCGGCGCGAGGGGGCGCGCCGGTGACGCCGGTTCTTCGAGAGGCGTCGCCCTGGCGGCCGCGGGGCTGTTTCTCGTCTTCTCGACGACCTGGCACGACTACGACGCGCTGGCGGCGAACTGCGAGCTGTTCCTGCTCGCGCCGCAGGCGATCTCCGCCTGGCTGTTGCTGACGGAGCGCGCCCGGCCTCGCGGCGCGGCGGGATGGGCGGTTCATCTGGCGGCGGGCGCCCTGATCGGAACGTCGGCCCTCTTCAAGTATCAAGGCCTCACGTTTCTTGGTGCCTCGATCGGTCTGCTGATCTGGTGGGTGATCCTCGGACGGGCTTCCGGAGCTTGGGCCGTGACCATGGCGCTCTGTCAGGTGGCCGGCGCCCTCGTGCCGCCCGCGCTCTATCTCTGGTGGTGCCAAAGCGCCGGCAACCTCGCGGCCGCCGTCTACTGGTTCAGGTTCAACTTCTCGTACGTCGGCGCCGGCCTGACGGGATTCGCGGCGGTGGCGCGCGGATTGCGCCGGACGGGGTTGATCGGAGGGGTAGCCTTCGTCCCTTACGCGCTGGGCCTCGCGGCGGCGATTTCCACCGCGCCGAAGATCGTGCGCGTGATCCGTCGCCGGCTCACGGGCGGAGCTTCGCCCCAGGCGGAGGTGCCTTGCCCGTCGGTGGTGCTGGGGCTGCTTTGGCTCGCCACCTCGGCCGTTGCGGTGACGGCCGGCGGGCGCTTCTTCGGGCACTACTTCCATCTGGTCCTGGCGCCCCTTTGCCTGCTGGCCGCGCCGGGCTTCTGCCGCTTGTGGCGGCAAGACGGCGACGCCGGCTGGTCCGCCCGGGCGCCACTGCTGGTGCTCTGCGCCCTGCCGGCGCTCATCTTCTTCGGGCTGGCGACCTTCGGCCGGTCTGTCGCCGCCAAGCTGGACGAGGGCGAGCCACGCTACGACGAGGTCGCGGCCCGCATTGACGAGCTCACCACGCGCGACGAGCGCATCTTCGTCTGGGGAAACTCCCCGCAGCTCTATGTCCTCGCGCGCCGACCGATGGGGACACGGTTCTCTTTCTGCAATTACATGACGGGAGAGAGCCCCGGCACGCCCACCGAGACCGGACAGCGGAACGCCGACGCCAATCAATTGCCGGCGGCCTGGGAGATGTTGTTCGCCGACCTCGAACAGCGCCGCCCCGCTCTGTTCGTGGACGCCGCCGCCGCCGGGTGGGACGGCTACGGCAAGTACCCGCTCTCGCGTTACCCGCGCCTGCGCGCGTACGTCGACCAGAACTACCGGCCGGTGGAGGTTCGCGCGGGGGTGGTCCTGTACCGTCGGCTGCGGGTGAGGTAGACGCCGGTCGCCAGGACGGCGACGGGAATCACGTGCGTCAGGTGGTAGGTGAGCGCGTAGGAGACGGCGACGTCGCGCGGCGCGCCGCACATGACCAGCGCCATGGTGACGCCCGCCTCGAACGTTCCGAAGTTGCCGGGCAGGGTCGGAATGGCGATGGCGGCGTTGATCCCCACCAGCGTCAGCAACGCGGTCCGGAAGCTGGGCTCCAGATGAAAGGCGCCCTGGAACAGCACCAGCATCACGATCTCGCTCGACCACCCGAGCAGGGAGAGCGCCGCCATGGCCGTCACCCGGCGCGGCGTGGAGGCCTGCAATCCCGACGACAGCGCGCGCTGCGACGCGTGGCCATCGCCCGAGGCGCGGCACCAGGTAACGACCGGTGGTGAGGAGGGCGCCATATCCCAGCATCGCCGAGGACCGAAAGTCCCAGCGCCACGTTGCCCAGCTTCGTCAAGAGCGCGGTGACGAAGACGAGGATGGCGAGCGCCAGCGCCTCGGCGCCGCGCTCGGCCCAGGTGCAGCCATAGTCGACGGCAAGTTGCCCCGACGGGAGCTGCTCCGAGGACCGCCGCAGGCGCGCGGCGCGGACCAGGTCTCCGCTGCCGAACCCAATGGCGGCGTTGGCCAGCAGACCCTCGACGGTCGCCGCCAGCACCTGGCGGAAGGGCGGCGGCTCGATCAAGGCCAATCGCCAGCGCGCCGCCTTCAACGGCAGTGACACGGAGAGGTTGAGCAGAATCGCCGCCGCCACCGCCCAGGGCGCGTCTGCCGCCAGGTGGACGGTCCAGGGTTTCTCCCGCCACAGAACGATGCCCAGCAAACAGAGCGGCAGGTAACGGAGAACGGCCTTCCAGCGGCCGGTTGCGGGAGTCTTGGGCGAGGCGCGCTCCAGGTTACGCCGCGGCTTTCGGGCGCAGGCCCGCACGGTCAGCGGGCGCTCCCGCGACGCGCTGAAAGACGTCGAGGATCCGGCCTCCAACCCGTTCCCAGTCGAAGGCGTCGGCAATGACCCGTCCGCGCGCGATGCGCTCGCCCTGGTCTTGTCGAAGCGTGTCGATGACGGCGTCGGCAAAGGCCGCAGCGCTGTTGTCCTTGGCCATGACCACGTTCACCCAGTGCTCGCCCGCCCGATCGGCGCCGAGCGCCGGGAGCGCGACGACCGGCAGACCCGCCGCGAAGGCCTCCAGCACCATGATGGAGAATCCCACCGCCCGCGCGGGCAGGAGGAACAACGAGGACGAGGCGAGCAGCTCCGGGCGCTGATCGTAGACGGCGCCGAGGAATTCGACGCGCCCCCGGAGGTGTCCAGGCACCTGCGCCTCCAGCGCGGGTCGCATGGGACCGTCGCCCGCCATGAGCAGGCGCACGTCTGGCACCGACTGCGCGATCTTGGCGAAGGACTCGATTGCGACCTCCGGTCCGTTGCGCTGCTCGAGCCGTCCGAGATAAACGAGGTTTCGCGTCCCGGGGCGCACATACCGGGAGCTCGGGTTCGCGCGCCAGTATGTTCCATCGATTCCATTTGGAATGATGGTCGATTGGAAGTTGGCGTAGCGGCTCATTGATTGCGCGGTCGCCTCGGAGACCGCGATGACCGCGGCGGCCCGACGAAAAACCCACCGGTAGTACGGGGCGATGCGGTGTCGCCAGGGCGCGTCGGGAAAGCTGGCGTTGTGCAGCGTCAACACCTTGGGCCCGCGAAACATCGTGAGGCCCAGCATCGCCAGTCCGACGTCACAGGGTCCGTGGATGTTGAGGAGGTCGAACTGCCCTCGCCGGAGGGCGCGGTAGAAGTTGTAGGCCGTGAGGGGGCCGATCGTCGCCTGGCAGAAGGTTCCGCCCGTGCGGTAGGTGTGGGCGCGCCCGACGCGGACCACGCCCCGCTCGGCGTCGTCGGGGCCCGGCGCGGCGGCGGCGGTGTTCGGTCGGCCGGTGAGGATGGTGACCTCCACGCCTCGGCGGGCGAGGAGGTTGCGCAGATGCAGGACGTGCTCCTGAATACCTCCCAGGGTGGGGTAGTAGCTCTCGGCTACGATACCGATGCGGAGAGGACGCATGGAACCCTAGCGGCTTACCTTAGCGGCGGGTGCCCGGTCAAGCCCGGGAAACGCTTGAGATTCGCGTCATTGGACGTTTCCGGAACGCGTCAGATTCCGGATATCAGCGCGCGTAGATCTCGAGCTCACCTGAGGCGAAGACGCGATGGTAAACCGTCGGGATCATTGGTCGTGCTTCGGGGGGCATGGCCCAGGTCAGGAGGTGGCTGAAGCGGGGCGTGGCGTCCTGCCAGAAGTCAGCCCAGATCCCTCGCCAGGCGGCGGCGCAGGCCGCGTCGTCGACCGGGACCTGGCGCAGTGCCTTGCACACCCCGGCCGGAGTTCCGTACCGATAGGCGAACTGATCGAACGCGGGAGGGATGAGCTTGCGCGGCGGGAAGTCCTTGTAGGTGATCGGGTAGGAGCGCTCCACCCCGAACACCAGCGGCGCCGACGTATTCTTGGCGACGGTGTAGTAACCCCAGGCGTGGGTGAGGCTGGCCGTGAAATAGCTGGTCTTGCCGTGCTTGAAGAGCAACGGGAAGCAAGGTGGCGCCCTCCGGTACGGCCTCGATTCCCGCGGTGAATTCAGCTCTGTCACGGTCCAGCCTCACGTAGTCGACGCCCCTGGACGGCCGAGAACGAGAGCGCGCAGACGGCGAGCACGATGGCGGCCGGCCGCGGCAGCGTGGTTGGAAGCCGCAACGCGAGCCCGGCCCAGATGAACGGAACCAACCGGGTATTGAGGTAGTTCCAGTTGCTCAGCATCTCGGGCAGGCCGACGTAGGAGACGATCAGCGCGGCGACCGCCGCCGTCGACAAGAAGGGGCGCGGCGCCCGGCGTTGCGGCCAGGCGAAGTAGGGGAGCAGGACCGCCGGGACGATGGTCATGCTGCCGCAGCCAGGTGAAGGCGCCGGAGACGTCGAGCCAGAGGTCTCGGAGGATCTCCCACGGATTGAGATATCTGAACGCGGCGGAGGCGGCGGAGGAGTTCTCGGCCTTGATCAGGTGCTGCTGTGCCGAGACGACGGAGAGCAGCCCAGCCGGCACCAGCGGCAACAGCAGCGCGACGCCGGCCGTCGATTCGTTCGCGCCAGGTCGGCCGGGTGGCGACGTGGAGGGCGACCAGCGCCCCCACGACGGCGAGCGGGAACGGGTGCGCGTACCAGACCACGCTCGAGAGGGCGGCGATGCGCGAGGCCCCCGGCGGGGGTCGGGCGCGCCCGTTGCCGATCGAGCAGCGTCAACAGGACCAACGAGAGCGCAAAGGCGAACGTGAAGTTCAAAAAGCCCATCGACACGCTGAAGCTGTGCACCAGCGGCCAGGCGAAGAGCATCGCCACCGGCACGGCGCGGCGGCCGGCGAAGTGAAGCACGAACAGGGGGAGCGCGAGCGCGTTCGCGGCCAGGACGAGGGCCGTGAAGGCCCGGGCGGCGCCGAAGAGACCATGGCCGCCCCAGAGCCAGAACCAGAGCGTGAGCAGGCAGTTCGATTTGAAGAGGCCGTTGAAGGTGAATTGGGGATAGAGGTCGGGATGCGCCACGATGTGCGCCGTGGCGACGTGATTGGGGAGATCCTGGAAGGGGGGCAGCGGAACCAGCAGCAGCGGCCAGGCGGCCAGAGCGAACAGCACCGCCGCGACCAGCAGGACCAGCCGCGCGTCGCTGAGCCCGGCCAGCGCTGCCTCGAACGGGTGGGGCGCCGACGGTGACGAAGAAGATGCGGCGGGCGTCGCCCGGGGGCTCTCGTTCACGGCGGCAGTGTACCTCGCCTCGTCGCGCGGTCACCGTCGGAGTGGAGCGCTCCGTCGTGGCCCGCGAACGGGCGTGGATGCCCGTGCTCGGAGGACCTTCTTGCGATACCCTTCCGGCGGCGATCGATCGCTGGCCACACACTCTGCGAGATGTCCCAAGACGAGCACCAGCGGCTGCCTGAGCCTCCCGCGCCGAGGCGCGACGTTTCCGCTCCGTTCATCTTTCTCGCCACCGTCGCCTTCTTCGTCGCGCGCATCCCCTTGATGCCACACCGGGTCTTCGACCCAGACGAGTTCGAGCACGCCCACGCGGCCTGGAGCGTGTTCAAGGGCCTGGTTCCCTACCGGGACTTCTTCGAACATCACACGCCCTGGTACTACTTCGGTTTGTCTCCTTTCTTCCGCTGGTTTACGGCCGACCAGTCCTTTGAAGCCGCCCGGCACTTCCTGCTCTTCGGCCGCCTCCTCTCGTTTGCGCTGGCCGTGCTGTCGGTCCTTCTCGTCGTTCGCGTTGGACGTCTGATCGCCAATCGCGGGGTGGGTCTTCTGGCGGGGCTGTTTGTCGCGGCACAGCCGGTCTTCATCCAGAAGACGCTGGAGATCCGTCCGGACGTCCCTGCCTTCCTGGCGTTCATGGGCGCGCTCTGGTTTCTGCTGCGCGGGTTGCTCGACGGAAGAAGACGCGCCGAGGCCCGGCCTCCGCTGGTTCCTCGGCGGCGGGCTCTGCCTCGGGGCCGCCGTCATGTGCACGCAGAAGATGCTCTTCGTTCTTCCGGGCGCATTCCTGGGACTCGGACTCTGGGCGTTGGCCGACGGCCGGCAAGCGTTGGGCGCCCGAATGCGCGCGGTGCTGGTCGTTGCAGCGGGGGTCGCCGTTCCGGCGCTGCTCACCTGGAGCGTGTTCGCCATTCTCGGTGGCGGCCGGCAATTCATTTACAACAACTTCCTGCTCAACGCGCGGTTTCAATTGCGCTCGTTCAGGGGGGTGCATGGCCACGCTCAAGACCAGCTGGCCCATCCTGGTCCTCGCTCTCCTGGGCGCTTCTGTCGCCGTGCGCCGCTTTTATTGCGCGAGGCAGCGTCCGTACGGGGACGTGCTGTTGCTGTGTACCTTGGGCGGGCTCGTCGCTGGAGTTGCCTTGGTGCCCGTGGTGTACGAGCAGTATTGCCTCATGCCACTTTCGATCGCCTGCCTGTTTGCCGCGCAGGGCTTGTCCTTCCTGGTGGATTTGGTGCAGGAGCGTGCGCGGGCGTGGTTCCTCGGCGGCGCGACGCTCGTCCTCTTGGTACTGCCCGTTCTCAATCTGGCCTGGTCGTTCAATCACCGAAATGACCGACAGCTGGCGCGGCTGCGCTACGTCTTCGCGCACACCGGGCCGGCGGATACGGTGCTGGACGGCTGGCTGGGGACCCAGGTGTTTCGTCCCCATCCGCTCTACTACTTCTTCATGCACCGAGAGCTCTTGGGCGCGCTTTCGGAACGCGACAAGGATGCCTACCTCGGCCCGCTGGAGAGCGGGAAAGGTCGGCCGTCGCTCATCACTCTGGACGACGAGCTGATGGCGCTGGGCCCGCGGTTCTCGGCCTTCTTGCAGACCCACTACACGACCAGCGACGGTCTCTTTTACTTTCCGCGCGGGACCCCTCCGACCACGACCGACGAAAACCCTCCGTCCCGCTAAGCGCGCTGGCCGCGCGTCACGATCCCCCTGAGCACGCGCTACTTGCAGACAGTCTCCGCGAAGGGGTCTCCTTTGTTGAGCGCGACGAATGGTCCGAGGGGCCTCGAAGCTCCTCTGGTCCCCCGGGAGATCGCGCCCTGCGTAGCGGTGGGTCTGCAACGCGTCTCGAATGTCTCTTCTGTCCACGGGGACCAAGCACGCCTGTCCGTTGCGTTCGATGGCTTCGGCGACGTCGCGCCGAAGCCAGAGCTTCGTTCCGCCGGCGAACGCCGGCACGTAGTGCGCCTGAAAGTAGGGAAGATCGTAGAGCGCTCCCAACGAGGCCCATTTCCAATGCGCCTCGACGAGCTCGGGCGACTCGCTTTCGAGGACTTCCGCCAGAGCCGCGTGGCCCCGGTGAGCCAATGTGCGATTGGAGAGCGACGCCAGGTCGACAATTTTGAATTCGTCGCAACAGAGCGCCAGACCACCGACGTCCGCCGTGAGGACGGTGGCCTGCTGAAGGCCAGCCGCGGAGACGAAACGCCGAAACACGCCGACCGGATTCCGCGTACGTATGCGGAGTCACGAAAAACACCTCCCTCGGACACCGGCTTCAGCTCATCCGAGGGAAAGCCGGTCTTCGACTTGATGATCATGAACAGGAACAGTCCGACGACAACCGCCTCCCGGAGCCTGGTCCTCTTGGCGCTCACCCAAGACGAGAACAGGAGCGAACACAGCAACAGGCCGAGGGGGAAGGCGAAGTAGGGCATCCGCCCGCGATAGCCCCAGGATTCTCCGACCAGAGCGCCCACGAGAACGGCGCCCAGGATCGGAGCGGCGAGAATCACCAAGGTGCGGCGGGGCATTGGCGTGCCCGCGGGAGCGCGATCGAAGCGACGCGCGATCCCCAGCGCGACGAGCGGCAGCAAAGAAGAAGCGTGGCAGCTCCCAGGCACCCTTCACCCGCTCCATGAGACTGGACGCTGCATAGGGTGGCCAGCGCTTCGCCCAGTAGGTGTTGGGGAGCACGTCCGAGAAGACGACGAGCCGCCAGCAGGAGAGCAGCAGGACGGTTCCCAGGCAGGGCAGGACAATCCCCCAGAAGGCGCGGCGTCCCCGGACGGAGAGGACGCAGAGCGCGAGCAGCCCGACGTAGAGCAGCGCCTCGAAACGGGTCGTCACGGCCAGGGCGACGCCCACCCCCAACCAGAGCATCCTGGGCTCAGGCGAGAGCAACTCGTTGACCATGACCAGGAACGCGGCGGCCAGGAGACCCATCTCCATGCCGTTGCCCGCCTCCCCGAAGGAGCAGCCCCAGGCGGCGAAGGCGACCACCGTCAGCGTCGAGAAGAAGCGATCCAATCGAAGGAGAGCGCAGGTCCTGGCCAGCAGCACCGTGGTCGCGCAGACGCTCAGGGCGGACAGGACCTGGGAGATGAAGATCGCCGCGCGGTACGACGGCCTCGCCAGCGCCGCCAGCGCGTTGAGCAAGAACCAGGAGACGGACGAAAACCCCTCGACGACCTCGGAGCGCGGGGTCAGCGCCACCCGGCCGTGGCGCGCGAAGGTCCTCGCGAAGGCGAGGGTGATCGCGCCGTCATCCCATCCGTGGTCAGCAATCAGCGAGCAAACAACGACGAGAGCGGCAAACTGCGCGAATGTAACCAGAACGAGAGCGCGGCGCGACATGCAGCTCCGGGCAAGCCAACATGCCGCTTACTGGCTGTCAAGCGGAGGTGTGCTGCCTGGGAAGCGCCTACAATCAGATTCGTACCGGGATTGATCGATCGCGGACTACAGCGCGATGGCTCTAGAACCTGACGCCGCCGCCCAAGCTCACGCGAACATACCTGGTCCGAGTATCCACCTTGTCGCCCGCCACGGTGAGCGACTGGAATCCCAGCTGATAGCCGGCCCCGAGGTTGGCGAAGATTCGGTCGGTGATTCCCATGTCGGCCCCAGCGTCGAAGGCCACGACAAATCCCTTGGCCGGGGTGCCGCCGGGCTGGGGAAGGAGCGAGTATCCCGGCAGAGCCTCGACGTAGAGGCCGATCGTCTCCACGACCGGAAACGTGTAGGCCAGGCGCGCCATCAGGTCGGTCTCCCTGACCGCGGCCGGGGCCGCAACCCCGGGTGGAGCCACTTTGTAGTTCACGTTGGAGATGATCTGCGGCGCGATCCCCGCGCTGAAGCCGGCGATGATCCGGAAGCTCGCCGACAAGCCGACGCCATACGCCAACGAGGCGTCTCCCTGGACCGGCTCGCCGCCGATGGGCGTGGTGAGCTTGCCGAGCCCCATCGGAAGGAACGAAAGACCGATCCGCCATCGCCCAGGTCGCGAAGGCGTCGCGGGGAACGGCTCGACGATCGCGACGGTCGGTGCGGGAGCCGGGGAGGGAACCGGAACAATGACCGCGGTTGCGGGCGCCGGAGCCGGAGGGGCGCTCTCTTCCGCGCGGGCCCCCGCGCCGAGCGCGACCAACGTCAGACCAATCAGGGTGCTTGTTTTGCGCATCTGTTTTCTCTCGCTCATCTGGTCGCCGCTAGAAGTAGAAGGAAAATCGAAGACGGACGCTGTACATCTCGTTGTCGTACGTCGGCGCGGGAATGGCGCTGGCCAGCTGGAAGTGAGCCCGCGAGTAGCTTCCCACCAGCTTGACGTAGAGCTGCTGGAAGACCACGTACTGGACAGCGGCGAAGCTCTGCCACAACCAGTAGTCGTCGGTGACGATCCCGCTGGCGTTGGAGAGGCTGTTTTGGTCGACATTGCGGGTGTAGAGGCCGCCCACGCCGAAGAGGAGAGGATAGCGTTCGCTGCCGTTGGAGAGGTTGGCGAACCCGCCAAAGCTGGTGCGGGTGAAGGTCCCTTTGTTGTTCGGCTGTCCCTGGGCATCGGTGGAGACAACCGTCCCCTGCGCCGCGTTGAGGCCGAACTCGATGTGCGGCTCGAACACGAATTGCACGGCGCCGCCGACCCCCCTTGACGTGGTCTCGAGCTGGCTGCCGGTGTTCTGTGAGGTTTCGCGCTGCCACTCCACGCCCCCCTTGAGCTTCAACCACCCGAAATCGAGAATGCCGACCGGTCGGGTGGCGACCACGGGACCGCTGCTGAAGCTCCCCACCGTTCCCAGCGCCTCGAAGCGAAGGAACGGCAGCGGATAGTAGTGGACCGCCGCATTGCCGGCGGCGCCCGCCGCCCGGAACTGGTTGTCGGTCAGACCGTAGTAGGAGACCGCCGGATCGCCGGGGCCGATGGCGCCCTGGCGCTCGAACGTGTTCTGGTCGAGGCCCATTCCCAGGTGAAAGACCTCCCACCCTTCGAAGCGGCCGACCTGGAAGTCCCACTTGTTCCACTGCCCGATCCGCAACCAGAGATCGTCGGTGTCGGCGCCGCCGACGTCCGATCTCTGGATCGTCTGGTTCTCGGTCCCGACGAGCTCGACCTGGCCCTGGACGAACCAGTCGGCGAACGAGTAGGTGGGCGTGACCCGCAACAGCATGCGCCCCTGTTGCGTCGCGTAGGCGAGCCGGTCCTGGCCGATCGCCTGGGCGCTCTGGCCCCAGGGGAGGAACTTCACGTCGGCGGTGTCGAGCCAACCCCACCCGGAGAGGCCGATCACGAACCGATCGCGGCCGGCCTTGGCGGGCAAGTACGGCCACTGCAGGCCGTGGAAGGTGAGCCACAGCGAGCTGTACTTGAGGCCGCGCGTCTGCGGCTCCGGATAAGCCGAGCCGGGGAGCCGCTGGATGCCGATCTCGGTCACCGGGGGCGCCTCGACCGCCGGCTCAGGAGGCGGCGGGATCGAGCCCGCGATCGCCGTCGCCTCCCGTGCCGGCGCGGGCGAGGCCACGGCGGGGTTCGGCTGCACCGGCACCGGCACCACGAGCACAGTTGACGGCGGCGCTGGCGTGGCGTCTTTCCCGGCAGCCGGCGGAGCCGCCGGCGTGACTTCGGAGGGCGGCGACTCGGTCGGGGCCCCAGCCCCGGCGGCGAGCGCCGTCGATGCTGCGAAGGGAACGAAGGCGGTCAGGAGAGAGAGGGTCTGGGCACAGCGGGCGATTGTTTTCATTGAGGAGATCCGACGGTGTATCCCTGGACGGTCACCGATTGCGTGGGTAGGAAGATCGTTTTTCCGGTCGGATCTTGAGAGCCGTCGGTCACCATGATGTTGATCGGCCCAGTCTCCACGACCCAAGAGCCCGTGGTTGCGGTCGGCGAGTCTGCCTTGAAGTAGTCGAGATCGGACAGCCGGACCGGGATCGTCACCTGCTTCGCCTCGCCGGCGGCGAGGCTCACGCGCGCGAAGCCTTTGAGCTCCTTCGGCCCTCGCCGCTGCGCCGTGTTGGGGAACGACACGAAGACCATCACGGTGTCGTCACCGGCGACCGCGCCGGTGTTCGTCACGTTGACGACCACGGGCAACACCGCACCCTGTTTCATGCTGCTGCACCCGAGCTGCAAGTTGGAGAGCGCGAACGTCGTGTAGCTGAGCCCGGCCCCGAAGGGAAACACCGGCGTGACAGTGTTGTAGTCAAAATAGCGGTAGCCGACGTAGTAATCGAACGTCGTCGCGCCGTCGGAGCCGCTGAACGGATCACCGTATTGCGACTCGTGACCCCAGGTGATCGGGAGCTTGCCGCCGAAGTTGTAGGAGGCGCCGTTGACCTGGCTCCACAGCAGATCGGCGAGCGCCTCGCCGCCCCGCTGACCCGGATACCAGGCCATCACCACCGCGGGGACCTGGGAGAGCCAGGGCATTTCGATCAAGCCGCCCCCCTCGAGAACGACCACCATCGGCTTTCCGCTGGCGGCGACCTGGCTGATGAGGGTGTTCTGGATGCCATGGAAGGCCGAGCTCGTCTGCTTGGCGTCGAGCTGCAAGCAGGCGCCCGGGTTGACGCAGTTGTAGTTTCGATCGGAGGCGTTCGTGTACTCCTCCCCCTCGTCCTGCGGGGTGAGGCCGGCGACCACGACGACGAAGTCGGCGGCGCTCACGGCGCTCATCACCGGGCTGAGGTCCCCCGTGCTGGTGTTCGTCGCTGTCGTGACGTTGACCGACCCGCCGCTGCAACTGGTTCCCGCCGGCAACGGCATCCCGGCAGCGGTTGTGATCGGCGCCGGCTTCCCGTCCGCCCCGACGACGGTGCCCCCCGAAGCCGTGCAAAATCCGGCGAAGGGCCCGACCGACTTGGCCGGATCGGGGTAGACGCGGCTCGAACCGAGGTCGCCCGTGCGGACATCCGTCGCGAAGTTCACGGTATGGTACGTCGGGTTGATCTTATCCAATGTGAATTGGACCGAGGCGCCCACCACGGCGACGTTATGGGCCGACGGGCTGATGGGAAGGATCCCTCCGTTGTTCTTGAGGAGGACCATGCTCTCCAGCGCGGCGCGCTTTGCCAGCGCCAGGTGGGTCCCGTCGCAAGTGATCTCGCTGTTCTGGGTGTCATAGGCCGTGATCGGTGGCTTGAGCCCGACGGCTCCGGTGAGCTTGTCGGATTTGAACCGGTACTTTTCGTAGAGGATTCTCCGAACAGAGTCGTCGAGCCGGCTTTTCGCGATCGAGTGTGCGTTGAGGAGGTTCTGCAGCTGGCCGTAGTTGAAGGACCAGGGGAGCTCGACATCCAACCCCGCGTTGAGGGCGTCGACCGCGTTGCTCTTCTTGGTGCTCGTGTCGAGGGTTTGGGTGCTGTTGCCGGGCATCGCCCACCAGTCGCTGAGGATGAACCCCTTGAACCCGAAGTCGTTGCGCAGCACATCGGTCAACGTGTGCGGGTTGACCGTCGACTTCTTCCCGTTCACCGCGTTGTAGGACGCCATCGCCGACGCCACGCCGGCGTCCTGCACCACCATCCGGAAGTGACGCGCGTAGATCTCCCGCAGGGTCTGCTCGTCCATGTTCGAGACGTTCGATTGTCGGTTGGTTTCCACGTCGTAGGCCATGAAGTGCTTGGCGTTGGCGGCGATGTGCTCCTGGATGCCGACGGTCATCGCGGAGGCCAAGCGGCCTACGTGATACGGGTCCTCGCCGTAGGTCTCCTGCGCGCGGCCCCAGTACGGGTGGCGGAGCAGGTTCATGCAGGGCGCGAGCAGGAGCGTCTGCTGGGCGGCCTGCATCTCGTCGCCGATCGCCTCGCCGACCGCGTACTCGAGGTCGAGATCGAAGGCCGCGCCGCGCGCCATGCTGATCGGAAAGGCGGTCGAGTAGCCGACACTCTGACCGAGGGGATCGCGTTTGTCGTTCTTGAAGTTGGGGTCGGGGGGGTTGCCGTCCATGTCCTCGCCGAGGTTCATGCCGCGCGAGGCGTCTCGGTAGCGGTAGCCGCGAATGGTGGCGGTGTCTTCGCTGCGCTGAGTGTCGGTGAAGTTCCCCTGGTTGCTCGAGCCAAAGGGCGTCCCGGTCATCTGCAGCTGCTCGTCTGCGGGGGAGATGGTCGTCATCGTGGCTTCGACCTGCGCCAAGATCAGCGGGTCGGCGTAGGAGTAGCCCTGGCTGTACTTGTCGATGGCGTTGGGGTTGCCGGTCCCGCTTCCGGCGCAGGCCATCGGCGTGATGACGTTCTCGACGTCACCCGTGGCGATGACGGTGCTGACCGCGTCGACGCCACCGTCCGTTGCAGCGCACGACGTCGCCGTGAAGCCGCCCCCGTCCGGCGCGGTTGCCGCGGGGAGTGAGCAGGCCGACACGCTCAAACAACCGACCGCGGTCCAAAGCAATGATTTGAGCAATTTCATGTTGTGCATTGTTACTCCTGACGAGCTCTCTCTAGGAATTGCGCCTTTGCGCCCCAAACAATCAAAAGTTGATCGGTATTTTCGATGATTTCCGACGGAGGCCGGTACCCTATCACGGCTCTCGGCCTGGCAAAGGGCCAATGTCGCTGGCGCCCCGCGCCAATCCGGTCGTGCGCCGCGGTCCACAATATCGGAAAGTCATGATTGGCAGCGCCGCCGTGGCGGCGTCGCGACGAGGTCGACATTGGGGTTCACGATTGCGCGCTCAACTCGCGGGCATGTAGACCGTCGCCCAGCCCTGCGACGGCATGGCGAACTGGACCTTCTTGCCGGCGATGGCGACCGTGTACGTCGTCGCGCTGCCGGAGTTATACATGACGGTCACCAGGCTGCCGTCCGGGTTCTTCCAGGCGAGCGCCTCTCCGCCGGTCGTTCCGACGACGGTCGCCCCCGGCTGGACGTACTGCGAGCAGTGCCGGAAGACGTAATAGGCCGGCGTGAGGGTCAACGTCTTCGACGACGTGTTCACGGTGAGGAGGGAGTCCTGCGGCCAGACGCGGGCGGTGTCGATCCCCAGCCCGACCGTGTCGAGGACCATGTTCCAGGCGCTGTAGGAGGTGACCCCCGCGCCGATCCACCCACGAATGAGCTCCCAGGTCTCCCAGCCGTAGTTCCAGTCGTTGGGGGCCATGGTCGAATTGAACGAGCCCATCGGCGTTGGATTCGAGACGGAGAAGCCCGGGTAGTTGCCGCACCGGTGCTCCGTCTGCCAGATCGGCAGCCCGTACTTCGACTTGTCGCCTGAAACGCTCCCCTCCATTCCCCACTGATACCCGAGGACCTTGGGATAGGCCTTGGCGGTTGCATTGCCCATGACCGCCGAGACGAACGAGCCGTCGTTGCTGTTGGACATCGTGCCCAGCAGGATGTGCGTGTCGGGGCCCCCGCTCGCTTTGTCCTTCGCGATGTCCTGGCCGAGCTGGCCAATGAACGTGGTGTAAGTGGACGTCGTCCAGATGCAGGAGGGATAGTCCTGGGCGTAGGTCGGCTCGTTCTGCGCCGAGATGGCCTCGATCTTGATCCCCTGCGCCAGGTAAGTCTTCACCCACGTTCGCAGGTAGAGGCTGTAGGCCGTCAAGGTCGCCGTGTCGCTCTTCATGTTCCCGCTGTCGAAGTTCGACGTGGTGGTCTTGTTGTCGCCGTTGGTCGCGGTGAACGGGCCGGTCTTCATCCAGGTCGGCGGCGTCCAGGGGCTGGCCCACAGCCGAAGGCTGCTGTTCGCCTGCAAAGCCGCCTTCACATACGGGATCAGGCTCTGGCTGTCCCGGGTGATCGAGAAGTTGGCCATGGTCGGGTCACTGCCGCCTTCGTCATCCGTGTAACGGCTCTTCATGAAGTCGCACGACGACTTGGTGGAGACGAACGTGCCGCCTGAGCTGAGGGCGCAGGAGTAGTCGCTGGCGCCGATCGGGATCCGGCCCACCGCGAAGTGGGCGGCGTCGCTGCCGAAGAGGGCGTCGATGGCCTTGCTCTGGTCGCTCGAGCTGAGCGTGCTGAGCGCGAGCCATCCGAGCTCGTTGAACGCGCCGCCGAAGCCCTCCCAGCTCTGCATCGCCGAAGTGTCGTTGACGGTCACGGTCGCGGTCCCGCTGGTCACCGTGGACAGCGTCCCGCTGGTCTTCCAGTACGCGTTGTTGGCGGAGGTGACGAGCACCGGCTGATTCGCCGTCCCGTTCCCCCCGGCGCCGGTCCCGCCCGTGCCGCTGGTCCCCGCGCTGCCCGAGCCGCCCGTCCCGGTCGCGCCGCCGGCGGGGGTGCCGCCGCCGGTGCCGGTCGTCCCGCCGGTGCTCGCGCCGCCCGTGCAGCTGCCGTTCACGCAGGTGGCGCCGCCGGTGCAGACGGTGCAGCCGGTCCCGCAGTGGGCCGAGTCGCTGTCCGAGCTGCAGGCGTGGTCGCCGCACATCGTGCTCCCCGAGCCGCACGACGACGAGCACTGGCCGTCGTCACAGACGTTGCCGCTCGGACAGGCCGCGCAGCTGGTCCCACAGTGATCGGTGTTCGACGAGATGCACTGGCCGCTGCAGGAGACGAAACCCGTGGCGCAGACGCAGGTGCCGCCCTGGCAGACCGTCCCGGTGTCACAGGCCAGCTGGCAGGTCCCGCAGTTCTGGCTGTCCGTCTGGATGTTGACGCAGGAGCCGTTGCACGTCATCTGACCAGCGCCGCAGGGGTCGGTCGTGCCGCCGGTGCCCGTCGGGCCCCCGCTCCCCTTCGCCCCACAGGCCGCGCCGAGGAACCCGAGACCAATCCCGAGAACCAATAAGCGTGCGCCGATCATGGCACCAAGATTCCCGCCGAGACCGAAAGCGATCTCACGGGGGGGACGAACGGCATCCGCGCACGATGCACCGGGCTTCGCTTCGTCGTCCTCGCATCCTTGGCCTCCGTCTCTCATTTATGGCGGGCGCGGCCGCAATCGCGCTCGAGCTCTTCTCGGCGCTGAAGCGGCGCCTCGATGATCAGGTTGCGGGGGGCCGGGAATACTGGAGGCCCCCTGTGCTGGGCCTCCGATGGGACTCGGGGGCGCTCACTCGGTGCTAACCTCCGGAGAGTGACCTCCGGGCGCACGCGGCGCGCACGCTGCCGCCAGGGAAACCTGTCCTGCAGATGAAGCGAAGCCACTTCCTCGCCGCCGGGATCGCGGCTGTCGGTCTCTGGCTGCTGGTGACCGGATGCTCGTCTCGAGGGACGTCAGGGAGCTCCGGCGGCGCCGGTGGAACGGCGGCCGGAACCGGCGGCGGAGCGACGGGAGGCGCAGGCGGCGGCAACCCCTACCCGGCGCCGACGGCGACCCCGGCCGACGAGGACGGATCGCAGCTCTGGCTGCGCTACCCGAAGGTCAATCTGCCGGCCCGGCTCACCGAGTACCAGGCGGGGCTCACGCAAATCGTGGCCGCGGGGAGCTCAGCCACCCTGCAGGCAGCCCAGACGGAGCTGGTGAAGGGGCTCGGTGGCCTGACGGGGATGACGATCCCCGTCGTGGGCCAACCGACGGCCGCGGGCGCCGTCGTGCTCGGAACACCGACCTCGTCGGCGATCGTCAGCGGCCTGGCGCTCGGCAGCAGTCTCACGGCGGTGGGCAGCGAAGGGTATCTGGTGCAGGTGACGACCGTCGGCGGGATGGCGGCCGTCGTCGTGGCCGGGAACACCGACATCGGCGTGCTGCACGGGGCGTTCGCGCTTTTGCGTCAGCTGCAGTGCCATCGCCCGCTCGCCGGCCTGGCGCTGAGCGAGTCGCCCAAGATCCAGCGCCGCATCCTCGATCACTGGGACAACCTCGACGGCAGCATCGAGCGCGGCTATGCCGGCAAATCGCTCTGGCAATGGAGCGCGCTGCCGGGGACGCTCTCGCAACGCTATACCGACTACGCGCGCGCCAACGCGTCCATTGGCATCAACGGCGTCGTGCTCAACAACGTCAATGCCGACGCCCAGATTCTCACCAGCTCGAACCTGGCCAAGGTGGCCGCCCTGGCGACCGTCTTTCGCCCCTACGGGATCACCGTTTATCTCTCGGCGCAGTTCGGCGCGCCGCAACAGATCGGTGGCCTCGGCACGGCCGACCCGACGAACAGCGCGGTCAAGACCTGGTGGGTCAACCTGGCGAACACGATCTACACGATGATCCCCGACTTCGGCGGGTTCCTGGTCAAGGCCAACTCCGAGGGCCAACCGGGGCCCGCGGATTACGGCCACACGCACGCCGACGGCGCCAACATGCTCGCCGCCGCGGTGGTGCCCCACGGCGGCATCGTCATGTGGCGGGCCTTCGTGTACAGCGACAACGGCACCGATCGCATCGGTCAGGCGTACAACGAGTTCAAGCCGCTCGACGGCGAGTTCAACGCCGGCACGATGGTGCAGGTGAAAAATGGTCCGCTCGACTTCCAGCCGCGCGAGCCCTTCCATCAGCTGTTTGGCGCGATGCCCGGCACGCCGCTCTCCCTGGAGCTGGAGATCACCAAGGAGTACCTCGGCGAGGACACCCATCTGGTCTATCTAGGGCCGATGTGGCAGGAGGTCCTGCAGTCAGACACCTACGCCCAGGGCCAGGGCTCGCTGGTGGCGCGGGTCATCGACGGCTCGCTGCACGGCTACCAGATCACGGCGATCGCCGGCGTGGCCGGCATCGGGAGCGACACCAACTGGATGGGGTCGCACTTCAACCAGGCCAACTGGTACGCCTTCGGCCGCCTGGGTTGGAACCCCGACGGCGACGCGCAGGAGATCGCCGACGAGTGGATCCGTCAAACCTTCTCCAACGATCCGGTCGTCGTCGCGCCGGTGACGCAGATGATGATGAATTCGCGTCAGAACCTGGTCAATTACATGGAGCCGATCGGGTTGGTCCACATGATGGGGACGAATCACCATTACGGCCCGGCGCCCTGGGTCAACAACCTGACCCCGGCCGACACGAACCCCTTTTACTTTCACCAGGCCGACGCGACCGGGATCGGCTTCGACAGGACCTCGACGGGCAGCGACACGGTGGCGCAATACTTCCCGACGGTGGCGAGCAAGTTCGGGACCCGCGGCACGACGCCCGACGACAACCTGCTCTTCTTCCAGCGCGTGAAGTGGGACGACGTCCTGCCGTCGTCGGGGCGCACGATCTGGAACGAGCTCGTCTATCGGTACAGCGCCGGCGTCGACGCGGTCCAGATTATGCGCAACCGGTGGCCCATGGTGATGGGCCGGATCGACAACAAGCGCTACAACGACGTAGCCAGCTTCCTGCAGATCCAGCACTACGAGGCGCGCTGGTGGCGCGACACCTGCCTGACGTACTTCATGAGCGTCAACCAGCACGCGATGCCGACCGGCTACTCGCCGCCCGCCCAGAGCCTCTCCTACTACCAGAACCTGCAGACCACCTGCCCGGCCGACGCGACGAAGCCCCGCTGCCCGGCCATCTACACCGGCAATCCCTCGCCGGCGATCACCAACTGACGTCAGGCTGGGGCGCCGGCCTCCGTCACCGGCCTGGCGCGTGCTCTTCGTCGCGCGGTCCCGTTGGTCTATTATGCCGGCATGGTCTGGCTCAGGAGCTCCTCCTGGCCGGCCCCGCGCATGAGACTCAGATGAGAACAGTCAGCGTCCTGCTGCTCCTGGCTGGTGCGGCTTTTGTCGCGACGTGCAGCTCCTCGTTGTCGACGGCCAGCGACGGAGGTTCGGGAGGCCACGGCGGGCAAGTGGCTACGGGCGGATCGAGCGGCGCAACCGCGCTCGGTGGCACCAATGGAGCTGGCGGAACGAACGGTACGGGCGGCTGGCTCGCGTCCGGTGGCACGGGCGGTACGCTCCCCCTGTGCGGAGCCGGCGGGACAAATGGGCTCGGCGGATTCGGTGGGTTCGGCGGATTCGGCGGGGCGACCGGGCTCGACGCGGCCGCCGACGCGAACTGCGCCCCGAATCCCCTCGCCGGGTGCCCAGGGCCGACAAGCTCGCCCTGCGGCCCCGGTGCGGTCTGCGCGTATTCGTCGCAAAATGGCGTCATCGAGCTCAATACCTGCATGCCGGTCCCGAGCGGCTGCGACAGCTGTTCTTGCCTCGAGGAGGCGCTCTACACCTTCGCCAGGCAGTTCCCGAACGTCTCAGTTGCCGCCGGTGCCTGCCGTTGCTCCGACGGCCAACACCAGCAGGTCGACGGCGGGACGCCGGCAAACCCGATCACCAACGTCGGGTGCATGGGGGCGTAGGTCCCGCATGCAAGCGCGCTCACATCGCACGAGATCGCTTGTTTGGCCGCTGTCAGCGCCCCGTGAGGTAGCGTCGCGCGGGTGAAGGAGCTCTCGGTCAGGCGGCAGCTGTTGGTGCTGCTGCTCATGATGACGGGAGCCTGCAGGATGCACGCGCCCGCCGCGTCCGAGCCGGGCGGGGCGAGCGACGGTGGCGCCGGCCGCGGTGTCGGATGGCTCCCCGGGGCGCCGCCACCGGCGCCGGAGCTGACCGAGCGGTTGCGCGCGGCGCTGGCGGCCCGACAGCGCGCCGTTCCGACCTACGTTCCGCGCACCCGTCACCGCGTCGGCAACGTGCCGAGGTACACCAACCGGCTCATCCTCGAGACCAGCCCGTACCTCCTCCAGCACGCCCACAATCCCGTCGACTGGCACGCCTGGGGCGACGAGGCGTTCGCCGAGGCCCGCCGCCGGGGCCTGCCGCTCTTCGTGTCGATCGGGTACTCCACCTGTCACTGGTGTCACGTGATGGAGGTCGAGTCGTTCGAGGACGAGGAGATCGCCCGCTACCTCAACAGTCACTACGTCTGCATCAAGGTCGATCGCGAGGAGCGACCCGACGTCGACGCCGTCTACATGAGCGCGGTGCAGGCGCTCACCGGGTCGGGCGGATGGCCGCTGAACGTCTGGCTCACGCCCGAGCGCGCGCCGTTCTTCGGCGGCACCTACTTCCCGCCGCGCGACGGCGATCGCGGGGCGAGCCAGGGGTTCCTGACGTTGCTGCAGCGGCTCGGCGAGACCTACCTGAAAGACCCGGCACGCATCGCGCAGCAGGCGCGCGAGCTGGCCTCCGCGGTGCGGCGCGATCTCGAAGGCCAGGGCGCAGCGCCCGCGACGGCAGCGCCGGCCGCGTCGGTCATGTCCGCTGGACTCCCGGACGCCCGCGCGATCGCCCAGACAGTGGGCAGCTTCAAGCGAGCGTTCGACGAGCAAAATGGCGGCCTCCGCGGGGCGCCGAAGTTCCCCTCGAGCCTCTCGGTGCGTCTCCTTCTGCGCGCCCACCGTCGCACCGGTGACGCGGAGGCGCTGCGGATGGCGACGTTGACTCTCGAGAAGATGGCCGCCGGCGGCATCTGCGATCAGCTCGGCGGCGGGTTTCACCGCTACGCGACCGACGCCGCCTGGCGGGTGCCGCACTTCGAGAAGATGCTCTACGACAACGCGCTCCTGGCGGTCGGCTACCTCGAGGCCTATCAGGTCACCGGGCGCGCCGACTTCGCGCGCGTCGGCCGCGAGACGCTCGACTACCTCCTCGGCGAGATGGCGTCGCCCGAGGGCGGCCTCTATTCGGCGACCGACGCCGACTCGGACGGCGAGGAGGGGAAGTTCTTCGTCTGGTCAGAGGCGGAGATCCGAGCCGTGCTTGGTGCGGACGCCGATCGATTTGCCCGCTACTACGGCGTCACGCCCGCCGGCAACTTTCAGGGACGCAGCATCCTCAACGTTCCGCGCCCCGACGAAAGCGAACGGGCCGCGCTCGACGGCGCGCGGAGGCGTCTCTACGCAGCCCGCGCGCGCAGGGTCGCCCCCGCCCGCGACGAGAAGATCCTGGCCGCCTGGAATGGCCTGGCGATCTCCGCCCTGGCGACGGGCGGTCGGGTTCTCGACGACGACCGCTATCTAGCGCGCCGCGGCCCGGGCCGCAGACTTCTTGCTGACCAGGCTGCGCGTCGGCGGCCGGCTCATGCGCAGCTTCAAGGACGGCCGCGCCAGCCAGCCGGGATTCCTGGAGGACTACGCCCTCGTGGCTGCGGGCCTGTTCGATCTCTACGAAGCGACGTTCGATCCGCGCTGGCTGCGCGAGGCGCTGGCCCTCTGCAACGAGACCGAGCGGCTGTTCGCCGATCCGGGCCAAGGGGGATGGTTCACGACCGCCGCCGACCACGAGAGGCTGATGGCGCGCGAACGCCCGCGCGCCGACGGCCCCACGCCGTCGGGCACGTCGGTGGCCCTCATGAACGCGCTTCGCGCCGCCACGTTCACCGGCGACGATCACTGGCGGGCGATCGCCGATCGCGCGCTCTTCACCCTCCACGACGCCTTGTCGGAGCGGCCGACCTCGCTGAGCGATGCGCTGCTCGCGCTCGACTTCCGCACCGACGCCGCGCGCGAGGTCGTCATCGTCTGGCCCAACGAGGCCGGGCCGACTTCGGCCGCGCCGCTGCTCTCCGTCCTTCGGCGCACGTTCCTGCCGAACAGAGCCCTGGCCGGGAGCGCCGAGGGTGACGCGCTCGCCGCCCTCGCGACGCTCGCGCCGATCGTCGAGGGGAAGCGGGCGCTCCGCGGCCGAAGCACGGCCTACGTCTGCGAGCGCGGTCACTGCCAGCTCCCCACCAGCGATCCGGCCGTGCTGCGCCGTCAGCTCGCCAGGCTCAGCGCCGACCAGGCTGCAGCTCCGAAGTAGTCGGCCGGGACGCGCCGCCACCGCGGTGTATCTTTGGTTCGATGTTGGAAGGGGTGACGATCGAACAGCTCCGCACGTTGCGGGCGGTGACCGAGGCGGGCAACTTCTCGGCGGCGGCGCGCAAGCTCGGACGCGTGCAGGCGGCGGTCAGTCAGTCGATCGATCGGCTGGAGGCGCAGCTCGGGCTCCGCCTCTTCGATCGCACGGGTCGGGTCCCGGTGCTGACGGCGCACGGCGAGGCGGTCGCAGAGGCCGCGGCCAAGGTGGAGGCGGGCGTCGGCGCGCTCGAAGAGCTGGTGGCGAGCCTGAAGCGCGGCGCGGAGCGGACGCTGCACATCGTCGTCGACGTCATGTTTCCCACCGAGTCGCTGGTCGCCTTCGCCAAGGACTTCGCGCGCGAGCACCCCGACGTCGGGTTGTTGCTCTTCACCGAGATCCTCTCGGGCGTGACGGCGCACGTCCGCGAGAAACGGTCCGCCTGGGGGATCGCCATCGAGGACGCCGATCTCGAGCGACCTCGACAGCCGGGCGATTGCCGAGGTGCGCCTGATTCCGGTTGCCGCCCGCGGGCATCCGCTGGCCCTGCGGCAGGGGCGGATCGAGGCGGGCGTCCTGGCCGAGACCGTGCAAATCGTGCAGGGAGAGCACCGCCCCGAGACCGAGACGGCCCGCGACGATCACGGCGTCTTTTCACCGAGGACCTGGCGCGTGGTCGATCTGGCGACCAAGCAGGCGCTGATCGCCGGTGGGCTCGGCTGGGGGCACATGCCCGAGCACCTCGTTCGCGAGGAGCTCCGGAGCGGGCAGCTGGTCGAGCTGCGGCTCGACGCCTGGGGGAGCGTGGCGCCGCGCAGATCGCTGGTCCTGGTGTGGCGGCGCCAGGCCGTCCTGGGTCCGGTGGCCGAATGGGCGCAGCGCCGCCTGTCGGAGCTCTGCAAGAAGGTGGTGGAACCGGGCCCCCCTCACGGCGGGTGATACCAGTCATCACCTCACGGGCAGTGTTCCGCCGTGGCCAGGCGTTTACACTCCTGACTATGAAAACTCAGGTTGCAACCCGTCCCGCGCCGCCGACGACCAGCACGGCCGGGCTTCGCAGCGTCGAGAGCATCCACCGCAGCACGACCTTCCACTGGGTCGGCAACGGCTTTCATGTATCGACGTACTTTCCGAGCGCGGGCCTGCCGCCCGAGCGGGTGAGCCCGTTCGTGCTGATGGACTACGGTCCGCCGAAGGAGTTCACGCCGCTCGCGCGCGGCAAGCGTGGCGTCGGCTGGCATCCCCACCGCGGGTTCGAGACGGTCACCCTGGCCTGGGAGGGCGCGGTGGCTCATCAGGACAACGCCGGTCACGCGGGCGTGATCGGTCCGGGCGACGTCCAGTGGATGACCGCCGGGCGCGGCATCTTCCACGAGGAGTACCACGAGGCGGAGTTCGCCCGCGCCGGTGGCCGCATGCACATGATGCAGCTCTGGGTGAACCTCCCCAGCAAGGACAAGACGGCTCCGCCCGCCTACCAGCCGATCACCGCGGCCGACATTCCGCGGGTGGCGCTGGCGGGCGGCGGCGAGGTCAGGGTCATCGCCGGCGCGTATGAAGACGCGCGCGGTCCGGCCCACACCTTCACGCCGATCACGATGCTGGACGTGCGCCTGCCGGCAGGTGGCAAGCTCCCGCTCACGCTCCCGGCGACGCACAACGCGCTGGCCGTGGTCACCAAGGGGCGCGTCCGGGCAGGCGAGGAGTCCGGGCTCGCGGGCGAGCTGATCCTGTTCGGAAACGACGGCGATCGCCTGGAGCTCACCGCGGACGCAGGAAACAATGAGGAGAGCCACATCGTCCTCCTGGCGGGAGCTCCGCTCGACGAGCCGATCGTCCAGTACGGCCCCTTCGTCATGAACACCTTCGAAGAGATCCGACAAGCGATCGCCGACGTGGAGACTGGAAAATTCGGGCCGGTGCCCGGCTAATCCCGCTCGGTCGCGCGTCGTGACCGAACGGGCAGTCCACGCCCGCCACATATGAGAGCAGTCGACCACTAATGCGAAATAAAGCCGATGCAGTCCCTCCTCTAAATCAATTCGGAGGAGACTGTATGAAGCTCAGACTTGGTTCCCAGGCGTTCTTGCTCGTCGGTGCGGTGTCGATGGTCGGCTGCGGAAATTCCGGCTCCGGCAGCTCGGGGTCCGGCGGCGCGGCTGGTTCGGGCGGCAACACTGGTGGCGCCGGGAGCGGCGGCTCGGGCGGATCGCCGGCGACGGGCGGAAGCCACGGCAGCGGTGGTGCGGTCGGAACCGGCGGCGCGTTGGCGACGGGTGGCGCGAACGGCAGTGGCGGCACCACTGCGACTGGCGGCGCCGGCGGCACTTCGGGCGCCTCGGGCAAAGGTGGTGCACCGGGCGGCTCGGGCGGTGGAAGCGTCGCCGTGGCGAAGCCGTCGTTCGACTGGATCGGCGTGGTCGGCTCAGGGCAGAGCCTCTCGGTCGGCACGACGCCGGCCGCCTTGACGACGCAGCCCTACAACAACCTGATGCTCGCGCTCAACGGCGCCACGGTGCCCGGCACCGGCACCGATCCGTGGGATCCCGGGGTGAGCGGGCTGACGATGGTGCCGCTCGTCGAACCCGTGCGCGCGCTCGAAACCGCCTACCCCAGCCCCTACCCGGGCAACATCTACGGCGAGACGCCGCACGCCGCGATGGCCAACGAGATCACTCGGTTCGTGAAGGCCGCCTCCGCCGGCGCCGACTACGTCACCGTGCACACGATCGTCGGAGAGAGCGGGCAGGGGATCGTGGCGCTGGTCAAGGAGGCACCCGGAGGCGACACCGGCACCAGCGGGCGCGCCTATGCGGCGACCATCTTCGAGGCCGGCGCCATCACCCGACTGGCCAAGGCCGCCGGCAAGAGCTACGGCGTCGGCGTCGTGGTGATGACCCACGGCGAGACCGACTGCTCCAACGCGACCTACGGAGACTCCCTCGTCCAGCTCCTGTCCGACTACAACGCCGACCTCTCGGCGATCACGGGACAGAGCTACAAGATCCCGATGTACCTGTCGCAGCAGCACGGCTGCCCCGGTGCCCCCGCCTGCACCGCGAGCACCGACCTGCGTCCGCTCGCCAACGACCAGGAGTGGCAGCTCGGGGTGCAACACAAAGGTGATTTCGTCTGCACGGGACCGAAGTACCAATATCCGGCGCACTCCGATGGCGACGGCATTCATCTCAACGTGACCGGCTACGAGCTCCTGGGCGAGAAGACCGCTGAGATCTACTACCAACGCGCGGTCCTCGGTCAGGACTGGCAACCGCTGGCGCCCACCGGCGTCTCCCGCAATGGACGCGTGGTCACCGTGCAGTTCCACGTGCCGGTGGAGCCGCTCAACTGGGACACGACCTTCGACGCGCCGAAGATCACCGCCTGGGCGAACGGCAAGGGCTTCG
Source organism: uncultured Pseudomonadota bacterium (assembly GCA_963819375.1). Classification (GTDB taxonomy): domain Bacteria; phylum Myxococcota_A; class Polyangia; order Fen-1088; family Fen-1088; genus JADGRB01. The sequence goes on from CAWFVU010000010.1 coordinate 483,420, forward strand.
AGCTCTTCACCGCGACGAGCTCGACCGTCGCCAGCTCGTCCACGAACATCATCATCAGCTCGGTCGCCATCTCTGGCGACGCTGTCCAGATCACCGCCGGCGCGGATCTGCCGACGAGCGGCCTCTACGTGGGCTACGCCCTCACCAAGCAGGGCAAGCAGTCGTCCAACCATTCGAAGGCGGTTCGCTGGGGACAGCTGCGCGATTCGGATCCCTTCGTGGGCGCCACCACGAAGCAGGCAAATCCGAACTACGCCGTTTCGTTCAGCCTGCCCGTGCCCTAAACTTCGCGGCGCGCGGGCCGGCGATCACTTTCGGCCCCGTCGGGAATAGGGGTCAAAATGACGACTGCGCGCTTACGGGTCTTCGCACGGACTTTCGTCCTTGGTCTCGCGTTCCTCGCGCTGGCCTGTTCGAAGGGGCTCGGCGGCGCGCCCGGGACCGGCGGGACTCCCGGCACGGGCGGAAGCCCCTGCCCCGGGACGCAGACGGCCTGCGGCACGGACTGCATCGACACCTCGTCCGACCCGATGAACTGCGGCGCCTGCGGCCTCCCCTGCTCGACGGGACAGGTCTGCCAGGGCGGGTCGTGCCAGTGCCAGTCCGGGCTGCTGTCCTGCGACGGCTCCTGCGTCCCGTCCGACGCGACGCACTGTGGGAGCTGTTCGACGGCTTGCCAGGCCGGGCAGGTCTGCAGCAACGGCACCTGCACCTCGAGCTGTGACACCGCCCTGACGCTGTGTGGCTCGAGCTGCGTCGACCCGACCACCAGCGACGCGAACTGCGGCAGCTGCGGAACCGCCTGCGGGTCGACCCAGCGCTGCGTCAGCAGCACCTGCGTCGCCGACGTGACGACCGCGACCGGCGGCAACGGTGGATCCTCGGGGACCGGTGGGACGGACGGCGCACCGGCGGGGCGCCGCCGGCGCAGTCGAGCGTGGTCACCTCCGCTTCGGGCGCGTACTGGAAGAGCGGCACGTTGACGACCGTGACCAGCGGAAACGCCACGGTGACGGTCACGGACAGCTCGGTCGCACAGACCTGGGAAGGGTTCGGCGGCGCCTTCAACGAGCTCGGCTGGAGCTACCTCTCCATGCTCAGCCAGAGCGACCGCGACAACGCCCTCGCGCTGCTCTACGGCGCCGGCGGCGCGCACTTCAACATCGGCCGGGTCCCCATCGGTGCGAACGACTACGCCATCAGCCGCTACACCGACGACGAGGTCGCGAACGGCAGCACCGACTACAACATGACCAGCTTCTCACTCACCGAGGACACGAAGTACCTCATCCCCTACATCAAGGCGGCGCAGGCGGTGAACGGCAGCATCCGCTTCTGGGGCAGCCCCTGGACACCGCCGACGTGGATGAAGACCAGCAGCGGCTCTTACAACGGGACGGCCTGCACCTTCAGCGGCACCGCCTTCGACAGCGGCTGCATGATGGACAACGCCCAGGTCCTCTCGGCCTACGCGCAGTACTTCATCAAGTGGGTGCAGGGATACGCGGCGCAGGGGATCACCATCGAATCGATCGGCCCGCAGAACGAGCCGAACTACTTCGACAACTACCCCTCCTGCGGCTGGACGCCGGCGCTCTTCACCAAGTTCGTCGGCCAGTATCTCGGCCCGGCCTTCAGCACGGCGGGCCTCACCACCAAGATCATGCTCGGCACCATGTCCAACGCCGACAGCGGCAAGGACCCCTCGATCGTCAGCGCCGTGTTGGCCGACAGCACGGCCAAGGGCTACATCAAGCTCTTCGGCTACCAGTGGAACATGGAGCCCAACGTGGCCAGCGCCAAATCCAGCAATCTGCCCATCTGGCAGACCGAGCACAAATGCGGCAATTACCCCTGGAACCCGTCGGGTTTCCCCGCGTTCAACGCCAACACGGCGCCCAACGACTACGCCTACGCCGTGGAGAGCTGGGGAAACATCCACGACTGGATCGCCGCGGGAGTGACCGCCTACAACGCCTGGAACACCGTGCTCGACACGGCGGGGAAGAACATCGACTCCGTGCGCCCCTGGCCGCAGAACGCGCTCATGACGGTCAACACCGGAACGAAGGCGCTGACCATCACGCCGGCCTACTACGTCTTCCGGCACTGCTCCCAGTACGTCTCGGCCGGCGCCAAGGTCGTCGCGACGAGCGGCAGCGGCAGCTCGCTCGGCTTCAAGAACCCGGACGGCAGCATCGTCACGGTCATGTACAACTCCGGCGCCGCATCGACCTACACGCTCGCCGTCGGCGGCAAGAAGCTGCAGTTCGCGATGCCTGCCAACGGCTTCGCCACCGTCGTCTACGTGCCGTAATTCGGGCGAGCGCGGCCCCCGAACGGACGCGACACGCTACCGGCGCACCAGCATCGTTCGGTCGATAGCGGCAGCGATCCTTCGTGCCTGGGCGCCGGCGCGGTGCCAGCCGGCGCGGGCGACCTGTCGCCAGGCCGGAACGAACCAGACGAATGCCGCGACCGCGAGCGTGAGCAGGAGAGCCCCACGCCTTCGACGGGGGCTCGGTGCGTGGAGCTTTCGAAGAAACTGCAGCGTGTCTGGCTCCGCCCGCTGCTGGGGCGGCTCGGAGTATTCGGCCGACAGCGGTGCCGAAGCGGGCTCGTTGGACGGTGGCTGGGATGGCTCGCGAGCGAAGCGCCTCCGGTCGATCGCAACGACATCGATCGCGCTGGCCAGCGCCTCGGCGAAGGCCGCGATGTCGGGGTAACGCTCGGCGGAGGCCTTGGCCATTCCGCGGTCAATCACCGCGTCCACCCCCGCGCCCAGCCAGGGCGCCCACTGCGACGGTGCTTGCGGCGTCACGTTGACGACCTGATGAAAGATGACGGCCGGCTCACCGCCAACGAAGGGCTCGTGCCCCGTCAACAGCCGGTACGAGAGGGACGCCAAGGCGAATTGATCGGCGCGATGATCGATCTCCTGGGCCAATCCGCGGACCTGTTCGGGGGCCATGTACTCGGGCGTGCCGGTGATGAGGGGGTCGTTGGCCGGGCGATCGCGCCAGGTGGCACGAGAGATCCCGAAGTCGATGACCTTGACGAAATCGTCGCGGCCGTCGGTCGGGACCAGGATGACGTTGTCGGGCTTGAGATCAAGATGGACGATGCCGTGCGCGTGGGCGACCGTGAGCGCCTGGGCAATCTGGTCGATGATGTGAAGCGCGGCGCGCGGTTCGAGCGGTCTCCCCGCGATCGCCCCCTCGGTGAGGGGACGGCCCGTCAGGAGCTCCATCACCAGAAAAGGGACCCCCAGCTCCGTGACGTCGAAGTCCAGGATCTGGACGATGTGCGGATGCCGCAGGGCGGACATGATGTCGGCCTCCTGCCGCAGGCGGGCCAGCGCCTGCGCGTTGCCTGCGAGGCTGGGATGGAGGACCTTGACGGCGACCTCGGAGCCGAGCCGCTCGTGCCGCGCGACGTAGACGTCGCCACATCCACCCTGGGCCAGCGGGCGAACGAGCCGATAGCTCTCGCCGAGGACCGTGCCGATTGCCGGAGCCGCGTCCATCAGAGTCGGACCAGGATTTGCCCGTTGAATGGACTGGTGGCCTCCGCGCCCAGGTTCATCAATCGTCCTGCGATGTAGACCTCGGAGGCGGCCGTGATCGTCAGCGCGGTCGTATCTTTCCAGGTCAGATCCACGATCGCGGTGACCTTCCCCTGCTGGAGAGTCTTCCGCCCTTCACCCAGCGCCGCCTTGACCTCGCCGCCGATCGATCTCGGGAAGAGAGCGATGATCCTGAGTCCCTTGGCCACCAGGGCCCGCGATTCGACGAGGTAGCCTCCCCCGGCGAGGTCAGCCTTCAGTTTCGGGTCGCTCAACCGATCGATGGCCGCTCGATAAGGCGCAGCCAGAAGATCGTCCCAGCGAACGGAATCGACGGTCACCTCGAGGTGAGAGGCCCGCGCCAGCTTCGCGTTCAAGGCCGCGTCGACGGGAAGAATTCCAACCGCGCCGCTGGCATTGAACGCCTGGGCGACCGAATCACCGAGCGCACAGGCCCAGTCGACGCCGCGGTGGACCACCGCGGAGGCCGGATCATCAATGACGCTGCCGACGAAGTATTCGGGCCGCACGGCCTTCCCCGGATAGCGTTTCATGATGGTCCCCGGCCCGAGATTGTCGGAGAGGCCGAAAAACACGACCTGTCCCGTCGCCAGATCGTCGGCTGCACAGTCGCCGAGGTTGGCGTTCGTTCTGGAAGCGTTGGACAGGCCTCCGGAGCAACCGGCCAGACCCAAGGCGACGACGCCGGCGACGACCGACCTCATGAGGCGATTTGCTCGATGGTCGTCCGCGCGCTTTCCAGCGTGAAGCAGACCTGGCGCGCTCCGTCCTCGGTGAGTCTCTGGGCGCTCTCTTGACCGTCGGCCTGTCCTCCTGGACGAATGACCACCACGGGCGTATTGGGCAGCTTCGCGCGCAGGCGCCGGCAGATGTAACGAGCCTGCGCCAGCCCACCCGGCGGAACGGAGATGACACAGACGAGGTCCGGTGGATCTGGAGGAGCGCCCCCCGGGTCCGCCGAGGTCAGGTCCGACGACAGGTACGAGGAGCCCACCGACTCCAGCCGAGCCTTCTGGGGATCGAAGAGCTGGGCCAGCATCTCCCAGATCGTCTCGTCGGTCACCGCTCGGGCCGATACGCCGACGATCCGGCGGATCGGCCGCTCTCTGCGCCCATCCTCACCGATGGGCGCGAGCGCTTTCGAGTCGCGCGACGCCTCGGGCGCCGTGTCGGCCAGCGCTCGAATGGTCCGCACGACGTGCTGGTGGTCGGCCTCGTTGATCTCGCCGCGGGCGCGATCGCGATCGGCGAGGAGAAGCGCGGGGATGATGATCTCGTCGAAGACCTGCGCCTGGGTCTTTTCGCGGAATCGTTTGTCGAGGATCTCCTGGGCCTCCTCCTCGTCTCCTGACAGCAGCCGGTGATAGAGGACCAGCTGGTCCTCGAGCGCAGGTTGATCGTCCAGCAGGACCGCCAGGGAGGAGAGGCGGGGCACATGTTTCCCCAGCACCGCCAGGCAGACGGTCAACGGCGTCGAGAGCACGAGGCCGACCGGTCCCCAGAGCCAGGACCAGAAGATCGCCGAGACCAGCATCGCCATCGACGAGACCCCCGTCTTCGCTCCGATGACGATGGGCTCGACGACGTAAGCCACCAGGATGTCGAGGCCGAGGAACAGTCCCAGCGTCGCCACCAGCTGCCACCAACCGGGAAACTGCGCGAAGGCGAGGGCCGCCGGGACCAGCATCGCGAACAGGGTGCCGACGAAGGGGACGAATCGCAGGACGGCGGCGACGAATCCCCAGAGCGGCGCATACGGAATCCCGATCCCCATGAGGCCCGCCGCGACGACGACACCGAAAGAGCCGTTGATGGCGGACTGCTGGGCCAAGAAGCGTCCGATCCGTTGGCCGGCCTCGTCGAGAGCGCGGGTGGTCAACGTGACGTGGCCGCGCCCGATGAGGCGAATGAACCGATCGCGCAAATCTTCGCGTTTGATGAGGAAGAAGATCACCAGCACCAGGACGATCCCGGCGCGCGCGAGGGGCTCCAGGACCGGGGCGAGGGCGCTCTCGATCCGCTCGAGCGCGGTGGCCTCGGCGGGGATCACCCGGACCGGCCGCGCGCCCTGATCCGCCTCCACCTGCTCGTCGAGGTTGCGCACGGCGCGGTCGACGCTCTTCGAGAGGCCTCCGAGGCCGCTCCCCTCGCTGCCGCGAAGGGCGATCATCTTGCGCTGGATCGAATCCGAGTACTTGGTCATCTCCGTCGACAGCGCGACGACCTGGCGCTCCAGCAGGTAGCTGAACCCGGCGACGGCGGCCAGCGCGACGATGACGACGACGGCCACCGCCCCGGCGCGGCCGAGCGCGCGCTCGAACAGTCGGACGGCGGGGCCGAGCGCGAAGGCCACCACGATGGCCAGCGCCAGCGGGACGAAGACCGCCTGCGCGCGCGAGAGAACGGCGACGATCAACACCACGGTGGCGAGGGCGCCCAGGCCGGGACGGCCGGCCCGTGACGCCGGCGGAGGCACGAGTGCTGCGGGGACTGCGCTCACGGGAGGTTACAGCTCCGAAGGAGATCGGCGGCCCGCCAGGCATCCGATGATGAATCCCAGGGAGACGCCGATCCCGAGCCAACCGACCGGATGCGACGCGGCCCAGTGGCGCCAGCTGGTGGCGGTCTGGACACGGTGGCGCAGCTCCTCGAACGAGGCGCCGACCCGTTCGCGCCGGAGCGCGATTCTCGGCTTCCAGCAAGACGATCTCTCGCTGCTCGGTCTGGGGCTCAGGCGATGCGGACATCCGACGACCTCGTCCTGTCGGACAGGGCCGCCATCGTTCGCTGGACGCTGCCGGTCACGTCGGCGCTGGTTCGCTCCAGAATCGGCGTTCGCCGGAGCGCGGAGACGGTCCGCTGGAGGCCTATCCCGGCGATCGCCAGCTGGAGGCCCGCGATCGAGCCCAGCGCGGCGAGTCTCCCGCAATACGCAGCGAGAAACGAGCTGAGCGTGGCCATCGCAAAGGCGTACCCGACGACGAGCGGCGGAATGAAGAGGGCGATCCGCGCGACGCGCTTGAGCGCCAGGCGCAGATCGCGCGAAAGCTCCAGGTGCGCCAGCTTGATCTGCGCCGCGAACAGATCCGCCAGGTCCTCCACGGTGTCGGTCGCCACCTGGACCACGGAGGGGCGCGTCGTCGGTGGCGGCGAGAGGGGGCGCGGGCTCAGGTGCGCGCCTCGGCGCTGGAGGTCGCCGCTTCGGGCGACTCCCGCGACGCCGCCTCGTCGCTGCGAAGGTTGCGGAAGCGATCGCCCAGATCCGCCCGCAGCGCCTCGCCCGACTTCGGCGCCAGCAGCAGCGCCGCGCCGGCCCCCACCAAGAGGCCGACGCCGAAGATGCTCAACGCCCCCAGCAGGCGGTCCGAGGTGCTCGGCTTGCTCGCCAGTCCCAGCGCCGAAAGGACATCGTCTTTGCTGAAGTCACGCAGGTCATTGATTTTCATTTTTCACGTCTTCTCTCTGAGTGGTCTGTTTCTGGCCGAGCACGAGGAGTCCCTCCGTCACGAAAGGCAACAGAGCCGTCCGCAGCCCGATCCGAATTCCTGTCCCGAAGATGCGGGCCGTGAGCCGTGAAAACAGCCCACCGCCCAGCACGTACCCGACGCCCACCGCCATCGCGACGGACCGGCCGGGATGTTCCCGCGTCTGTCGCGTCAGCTTGTCGGCCAGCGACTCGAGCTCACCTCGTACCTTGGACGCGCGCTTGGCGACCGGCTCGAGCGCGGCGCCGCGCTTGGCGGGACCGTTACGCATGGCGTGCCGCCCGGGCGAGAACGAAGCCGAGGGCGACGGCGCCGACGAGGACGAGCCCCGGATTCTTCCGCGTGAAGCGCCTGGCCCGGGTCGCCCAGTTGCCGAGGAACCTCTGCGCGTCGTCCGCGCGGTCCGACAGATCGTCGGCACGCTGCTCGAGTTGATGGATGACCCCGGTGACGCGGCCGCGGACGTCGTTCTTGGCGGCCGTCATGGTGTCCCTCCCCCGAGAACGCCGCAGTCGAGGGCAAATCGCACCAGGGCGGCGCGAGACCCCAACCCCAACTTTTCCATGACTCTGGAACGGTAGGTCTCGACCGACTTGACGCCCAGCCGCAGCTCCTCGGCAATCTGCGAGTTGGTGAAGCCCTCCGCGACCCGCCGCATGACCTCCAGCTCTCGCCCGGTCAGCTGCGCCGTCCCCGTTTCGCCTGCCGCGCCGGTGGTGGTCGGCTTCATCTGGCTTTGCGCAAACCCCAGGCCCAGTGAGGCGTCGATGAAGGTCCGTCCCTGGGCCACCGCCCGGATCGCCGCCAGGAGCTCGGTGTCGACCGCGCTCTTCACGACATAACCGACGGCGCCCGCTTGCCCGGCGGCACGGACGTAGCCGAGCTCGTCGTGGACCGTGAGGACGATGATTCGCGTCTTCGGGCGCACCTGCTTCACGGCCGCGATGGCGGCGAGCCCTCCGCCGTTCGGCATGGTGATGTCCATCAAGACCACGTCCGGCTCGGTGTTCTTGACGCCTGTTTCGGCGTCGAGACCGTTGTCCGCCTCGCCGACCACCTCCATGTCCGGCTGCAGGGTGATGAGGGCGCGCAGGCCGCCCCGCAGGATCCCGTGATCGTCCGCGAGGAACACCCGGATGCTCATGACGAGCTCGGCTTCTGTGCGGGAATGGGGACGTTGATACAGATGGTCGTGCCACTTCCAGGCGAGGATTCCAGCGTCATCGAACCTCCTACGAGATGGGCGCGTTCGCGCATTCCCACCAAACCGAGCTGCGACTCGGAGAGAATCTCCGAGGCGTCGAAACCTTTTCCGTCATCCTCGACCACCAGGCGCACCTCGGTCGGGTTTCGATGGATGAGGATACTCACCGCCTTGGGCGAGGCGTGCTTCGTCGCGTTGGTCAGCGCCTCTTGCGCCATCCGGTAGAGCGCGATCTCGAGCGCTTCGGGGAGGCGAGGCAGGCGCGGCCCGGTGGAGTGGAGGTCGACCAGGAAGCCTTGCGCGCGGCTCACGTCGAGCGCCAGACGCTCGAGCGCCTCCTCGAGGCCCAGATCGTCGAGCACGCTCGGGCGAAGCCCCCGCGCCATGCGCTGAACGCCGAGCAGGGCGGCCGACACGAACCCGCGCAGCGTGCTCGCCGCCCCCAGCGCCTGACCGAGATCCTGCGACTCCTCGACGGCCCGGAGGCCGACCAGCAGCGACGTCAGGGTCTGGGCGGTGTCGTCGTGCAGCTCGCGGGCGATCCGCCGGCGCTCCTCCTCCTGCGCGGTGAGCACGTCGTTCAACAGCGCGCGGATGGTCTCCTCGGCGTACCGGCGCTCCGTGATGTCGCGGTTGACGCTGACGTAGCCGAGGCGCTTGCCGCTGCTGTCGAAGAGGGCGGCGGCGCGGGACTCGATGTGGATGCGCCTTCCGTCGGCCCTGCGATGGGTCAGCTCGCCGTGAAAGCGACCCGTGTCGAGCAACCGTTTGATCGCCTCCGCGCGCTCGACGCCGACGAAGTCGGTGCGGAACACCAGCGCGTCCGGCTGCCCGAGCACCTCTTCGGCCCGTCGTCCGTAGGTCGATTCGGCGGCGGCGTTCCACCCGGTGAGGATGAACTTGTCATCGCTGGCGACGACGGCGTCATTGACCGTCGTCCAGCAAGAGATCGAGATAGCGTGTCTGGGCCTCCGTCCGCCGGCGATAGGTGACGTCGAGAACGGACTCCAGAACGGCGGGGCGGCCGCCGAAGGTGACCGCGAACGCCGTGATCTCCACGTCGATGAACAATCCGTCCTTCCGCCGGTGTCGTCCCAGCGAGGAGGGCCTCTCGCTGGGCTTGGTGAGGGGCGTCTCCTCGACGGAGAGATCGTCGACCGTCATGGCGAGAAACTCGTCCGCGCGAGTAGCCGTAGTGGAGCAGCGCGGCCCGGTTGACGTCCACCATCGCCTCGGCCTCGACGACCCACATGGGGTGGCCGTTCTCCTCGAACACGCGCCGGCAGTCGGCTTGCGCGTCCGACCATCCAGCCTCGACCAACTCCGCCGTCATCGTCAGAACCCCTGCTGCACTATGGGCTGTTCGGGGTCGGGCATCACGGAATTCGCCATCGGGGGCGCGGAAACCTCGAATTCGTCTTTCAGCTCGGCCTGAAGATAGGCGCGGATCTGCCCCTTGAGCCGCCCCTCCAGTTGACGCACGCGCTCGCGGGTGACGCCGAAGGTGGTCGCCAGATCCGTCAGCTTGGCCGGCTCATCGTTGAAGAGGCGCCGCTGGAAGATTTGCAGCTCTCGCCCGCGCAGCTTCGCCCCGAACGCCGTCAGCTTGGCGCGGAGGACCTTGCTGAACTCGGCCTCCTCGACGCACTGGTCAGGCCCCTGCGCCGATGGATCGCTCAGCGAGTCGCCGAGGGTCGTTCCCTCGGCCTCCATCAATCTCGCCGGTGTCTCCAGCGACAGCTCGCTGCCCGCGAAGCGCTCCAGCATGGCGACGACCTCGCTCTCCTTGACCCGCAGGCGCGCGGCCAGCGCGCGGGGATTCGCCTCGCCACCCTCCCGCTGCAGCCGGGCTCGCTCCTTGCCCAGGGAGAAGAACAGCTTGCGCTGGGCCTGCGTCGTTCCGACCTTGACGAGCCGCCAGTTGCTCATCGTGAGCTTCAACATGTACGCCCGGATCCACCAGACGGCGTAGCTGCAGAACTTGATGCCCCGGGTCGGATCGTACTTGTCGACCGCGTGAAGGAGGCCGCGATTCCCTTCTTGAACGAAGTCGCTCAAATCGTCGTCCGCGCGGCAGTAGTGATGCGCCAGCGCCACCACCATCCGCATGTTCGCGACGACCAGACGCTCGGCCAGGGCCGGGTCCTTGGTCTTCACATAGGCGAGCGCGCAGCGATGCTCTTCCTCGCGCGACATCGGCACGGAGTGCCGCAGATCGAAATGGTCCTTGAGACTGACTTGCATTGGTTGTCCTCGCCCCGACTCATAGCTCGGGCGCAGCGTCGGACCTGTCCGGCGACCCCCACGCTCCATGTAGTGGTTTTCCCGACCGCGCCTCGAAGATGACGTTGATCTCACCGCCCAAGAGGAAGATGAACCCCGTCAGGTAGAACCAGGTCATGAGCACGATGACGCCGCCGATCGCGCCGTACGTGATGTTGTAGCTGGCGATGTGCGCGGCGTATTCGCCGAAGCCCCAGGTGGCGAGGAACCAACCCGAGGTCCCGAGCAGCGAGCCGGGCGTGAGAAGCTTGAACTTCCGGCGCACGTTCGGCAGCAGGTGGTATCCGAGGGCCGCGCAGAGCGCGATCGCGCCCGCGGTGACCGGCCAGCGGAGCCAGCGCCACACGAAGACATAAGGCGCCGCGACGCCGACCTGCCGTGACAGCCAGAAGCCCGCGCTGCCGCCGGCCGCCATCCCGGCGACCGCGCCCAGGACCAGAAGCGTGCCCCCCGTCGTCATCCCCAGGGCCAGCGCCTCCGTCTTCCACCAAGGGCGGGACTCCTTCACGTCGTAGGCCCTGTTCAAGGCGGCGCGGACCGCGTCGACGCCCCGAGAAGCCGAGTAGAGCGCCAGCAGGAGGCTCATCGCCAGGAAGCGAGGGCGGGGCCTCGTGACCAGCCCTTCGACGTGCGCGGAGACGAGCTGCATCGCCTGCGGCGGCAAGATGTCACGCGCGCGCGCCAGCAGGGTGTCGGCCGAGGTTCGGAAATAGGGGACGTAGGCGGTGAGCGTCGTCAGCAGAAACAGGAACGGGAACAACGCAAAGACGAAGTAGTAGCTGAGCGCGCCGGCGGCATCCCCGAGACTGTCACGGGTATACCGCCGGTAGATCTCTTTGAAGAACGGCTTCGCAGCCGGCACGCTCTGGCTCGCCGTCGGCGCGTGCAGGCGGAGAGTGTTCAATTCGGCTGAGTGGCGATTTTGGCGACGACGATTTCCACGCGTCGATTGTTGGCCCGCCCTTCGGCGCTGGTGTTGTCGGCGATGGGGCGATCGGGTCCCATCCCCTTGGCCACCACGCGGTCCGCCTGGAGCCCCCGTGTGATCAGGTAGCTCCGCACGGCCTCCGCGCGGCGTTGCGACAGATCGATGTTTCGCGACTGCGAGCCCTTGGAGTCGGTGTAGCCCTCGATGCTCACCGGCCGCCCATTCGTGAGGAGGGCGACCGCCACGTCATCGAGCTTGGTCTGCGCGGCGGGCAGGAGCTGGGCATCGTTGGAGCGGAACGAGGACGCCGCCCGAAAGGGTGATGACCATGCCGCGCTCCTCGTCCTTGGCGGCCAACTTGGCGAGCGCGTCGTTCGCGGCGTTGGTCTTCTCGTTCGCGGCGATGGTCCTTTGCTCGGAGTCGAGCGCCCGCTGCTCGGACGCGGCGGCCTTGGTGTCGGCATCCTGCCGGGCCGCGTGCTCCGCTCCCAGTTGCGCCGCCTCTTTGGCCTGCCCGGCCTGCGAATCGCTGAGCTGAAGACGGGTCTTGACCAGCGAGGCCTGAGTCTTCTTCGCGGCCACTGACTGCCTGTCCTGGTAGTCCTGCTTGGCCTTGGTGATCGTCTGCGTGGAGAGGACGGTTCGGGCCTGCACCTCGACGGTCTGGATGGTTCGGTCGGCGATGTAGGCCAGGTCGATGGTCTTCTGCGAGCTCTTTTCGTCAGCGAACGACGTCTCGGCGGCGTCGAGGACGATCTTGGCTTTGTGGAGCTCCGCCGGCAGCAGCTGAACGGCAGGGCCGCTGCTGGCGCGGGCATAAGACGTCCGCGCGGTGGTCAGCTCGACCGGCGGGGGGACGGTGGCACATCCCGCGCCGAGCAGCGCCAATCCGAGAAAGAGCGATGGTTTCGAAGCATTCCAAGTTTTCCAAGTGTTCATCGTTGGGTCCTCGTCAATTGTTCAACAGGAGCGAATCATTCAGCGTCTTGACCTTGTCGAGCGCCGCCTGGGCCTCGAGCTTCTCGGTGCCCTCGCGGGTCAGCGCCAACGACAGGTCGGCGTCGGCCCGGGCCCGCAGCAAGAGGCGCGTCGACATCGGCCGCTCCTCCTCGGTGGTCAATTTGCGGGCATGTTCAAACTGCTCCTTGGCCAGTTCCAGATGAAGGGCAGCCTCGGGGTTGTGGGCCGCGCCGACCTCTTCGGCGGCGCGGATCGCGCCCGAGCTGTCCTCGGCTCCCAAGCTGGGCACGGCAGCCACGGGGGCGGTGCTCGTCGTCGCACAAGCTCCTTGAAACACAAATGCCGCGATCGGGATCCAGAGTCGCAGTGTCATGATGGTTTTCTCCTCGAAATGAAGCGCACGTTGCGGCCAGAGCAATAGCCCGATCAGCGCGCCCGCTTCGTCGGGAAGCCCCCGCGGCCCACGTAGTGGTTCTCCCTATTCAACGCCGTGGCGGGCACGCGCCGATGAGCGGAACCGCATCAGTCGCATCCGGAGGGCCGTCGGTGTCAGCCCGAGCTCTCGCGCGAGATCTTTGCTCGTCCCGGCGTAGTGGCGGACGAGGAGAGCAGCGTTGTCGCCATTGCCGAGCGCGCGTTTCAGGGACGCGCGCGCGGCAACGACGCGGTCCGGACCGGCCATCGGATCGCGGACTCCGTCGATGCTCGGATCTTCGAGCGACAGCTGGGCGCGGGCGCGGCGGCGTCGCCGCCACTCGAGCCCGATCACGTGGCGCGCGATCCCGTAGCACCAGGCCAGGAAGCCGTCGGCGTCGTCGGGGCCGTTGCCTTCCAGCGCCCTCAGGCTCACCTCTTGAACAATCTCGTCTGTGGTGTCGCGATCGCCGACGCGTCGTTGAACGTATCGCCAGAGCGCAGGCATGCCACCGAGCAACAATCCCCTCCCAGTCGTGGCCTTCATAGCGGGCACCTCGCGTCAGCTCACGTGCGTCGTCACGCACGACCGAAGTCGGAGTGTTGGCCCTTCGTCTACGCAGGTCAGTCGGGATAAACCGGATGGCAGGTAAGGGAAACCCTGACGTCGCCGCGGGCGATCTGTCGTCCGATCTCCGCTGCTGGAGCCTCAGATCGTCGAGGGCTTCGGGCCGAGCCCCCGGGCCAGGCATTGCACGCCGTCCAAGGCGGCCGACGCCAACCCGCGCACCGCGCTCGCCGCCCCCAGAGCCTGCCCAAGATCGTGAGACTCTTCGACGGTCCTGAGGCCGACCAGCAATGACGCCAGGCTCTGCGCGGTCTCCGCTTGCAGCGCGTAGGCGATGCGTCTCCGCTCCACCTCCTGCGCTGCGAGTGCGTCGTTCAAGAGGGTGCGAATGCTCTCTTCGGCACACAAGACGTGCGTGACCGTTGCCAGCAGGAACTCGAGGTCTTTGGTCTGGGCTTCCGTCCTGCGGCGGGACGTGACGTCGAGCGCGGAGATCAGCAAAGCGGGGCGCCCGTGAAAGGTCACCGCGAACGAGAAGACCTCGACGTAGATGGGCGATCCGTTCTTCCTGCGATGCCTCCAGACGACGCGTGCGCCCTCGGCGACCTTCTCCTCGGGCACTTCGCGCGCCTCGAGAGCGTCGATGGTCATGGCGAGAAACTCGTCCCGCGAGTAACCATATTGGAGCACCGCCGCCTGGTTGACGTCGAGCACGTTCGAGAGCTCGACCACCCACATGGGTTGGCTGTTCTCCTCGAACAGGCGGCGGCAGTCGGTCTGGGCCTCCGACCATCCAGCCTCGACCCTCTCTGGGGTCATCCCCGGAACCTCTCGAGTCTCCGTGAATAGACGTTCATGTCGTCCCCGTCACTTAAGTTGTAACGGGCAAGCTGTCCGTTTCCGTGGGGGAAACGCCGCCTCCGTTGTAGTGGTTTCCCCGAGTCCGCGGCTTTTTGCGGGCACGTTTTCGCCTGCCCCCTGAAGGACGCCCAGCGGATCCTCGTCCTCGGACCGTCGATGACCAAGCTGCTTGGTCCGGTAAGGCGCTGTCACGCAGGGCGCCAGCCGGTAAACGGTCGAAGAGGGGAATCCCTTACAGACCACTCTGGTCTTCCGGGTTGGTCTCGCGGGGCGACGGTGGGTATTGCTGGGACGGCTGAATTGCCACGACTTGCAGAAGGGGAGAAGACGATGCTTTGGACAATTGCTGTGATCTTGTTGGTTCTCTGGGGGCTCGGGTTGGTGACCTCGTACACGATTGGCGGGTACATCCACATCCTGCTCGTCCTGGCGGTGATCGTCGTTCTCATTCGCATGATCCAGGGAAGGAAAGTCCTTTGAAGAGGCTCATGGCGGCCGTGTTGCTGCTGGCCTTTGCCAGCGCCCCTTCCCTCGCACGGGCGGGAACGATCAACAGCGCGCCGGCGGCTCCGGCAGCCGTCGTCGAGACGCCAGGGGAGCAGCCGGTCAGCTCTCCCCCGGCGAGCGCCGCACCGGGCGGGACAGCCGACTACGCCGCGCGAGAGGCGGCGGCGCCCGAGCTCGGCAAGTTCCAGGGCGGGAGCGTGGTCGTCTTCATCGGCGGCGGAACCCTGTTCGTCGTGCTGATCATCGTGCTCATCGTGTTGGTTCTCTAGCTCGCAGTGGGGGACGACATCGTTCAGCCGCGCACGGGAGGCCTTCTGCGGCTCATGCTGCTGGGATGCCTCTCGCTCGGCGGCTGCTATGTCGGCTCGGCCCGCAGCGCCACGCCCGCGGACCTGAGGGCCGACGAGGGGTGGGAACGGATCGAGGGGGTCCCGGAGGTGCGTCAGGTCGCGCGCGAAGACTGCGGCGCGGCGTCGCTGGCCATGGTTCTCGGCTACTGGGGGCGCGTGGTGCCGCGCAGAGAGCTGGCGGTCGTTCCCGGGTCCGAGCAGGGCTTTCGGGCGGCCACCCTTCGCGATTTCGCCCGGCGACAGGGGCTGCAGGCGTTCCTCATCCCGGGGCAGCTCGATGATCTCGAGCGCGAGCTCCAGCGGGGCCATCCAGTCTTGGTTGGCCTGGTGAAGCGCTACGGTCAGCGCGCCTATCCGCACTATGAGGTCGTCGTCGGGATGAGCCGCCGCACCCAACGCATCCTCGCGCTCGATCCGGCCAGCGGTCTGCGCGTCGACAGCCGGGAAGGCTTCGCGGCGGAGTGGGCGGCCGCCGGTCAGGTCGCGCTCGTCGTCT
The DNA here is from genome assembly GCA_963819375.1 of uncultured Pseudomonadota bacterium. Classification (GTDB taxonomy): domain Bacteria; phylum Myxococcota_A; class Polyangia; order Fen-1088; family Fen-1088; genus JADGRB01. The sequence goes on from CAWFVU010000010.1 coordinate 499,062, forward strand.
ATCCGCCCCCGTTGAAGCAGGGCGGCCGCTGACTCCTGACTTCACCTCGCCGCCCGGTTAAAGCACGAACATCGCAACGCCGGCCGCAGACATCGCCGCCACCGTCACGCCGACCAGGACCCGAGACGCCAAAGAGCTCTGCTGTCCGCGCATGAGCACCTTGTCCGAGGCGGCGATGAGCACGCCCGCCAACAGCACCGGCGCGAGGAGGCCGTTGATGACCGCGGTCCAGAAGAGAGCCTTGACCGGGCTGACATGGGCGAAGTCCAGCGTGGCGCCCGCGGCGGTCGCCGAGATCAGAATCGCGTAAAACGATTTTGCTCGGCGCAACCTCATGTCCAGGCCCTGTCGCCACCCGTAGGTCTCGGCGAAGGCGTAGGCCGCCGAACCGGCCAGCGTCGGGATCGCCAGCAGGCCGACGCCCAAGATCCCCAGCGTGTAGAGCCACTCTGCCACCGGCCCAGCCAAGGGCCGAAGCGCGAGCGCGACCTGACGGGATGTCTCGACGTGGGTCACGCCGTGCCGGTTCAGCGTGAGCGCGGTGGAAAGGATGATGAAGAACATCACCAGGTTGGAAAAGCAGGTTCCCACCCCGACGTCCAGGCGGCGGCTCGTCAGTTCCTCTGGTGTGGCGCCCGACCGCTGCTGGAGGGTCGCGCGTCCGAGCATCTTCTCTTCCTCGACCTCCTGCGACGCCTGCCAAAAAAAGAGGTAAGGGCTGATGGTCGTCCCCAAGATGGCGACCAGCGCGCCCCACGCCTCCCGACCCGACGGCATCTTCGGCACGAAGGTCGCGCGCGCGACCGAGCGCCAGTCGGGGCCGAGGTGAAAGGCGCAGGCCACGTAGACGAACAGGACGAGCGCCAGCCACTTGAGCGCGCCCGCCAGCTGCGTATAGCGAAGTCGAACGGTGGCCACCGTGATCCCGACGCCAAAGAGGATCACGAACACGTGAGAGTTGATTCCGGTGACCATGTTGGCGGCGTCCGCCATTCCGGCCAGATCGGCGCCAATGTTGATGGTGTTCGCCACCAGCAGGGCGACACATCCGAACACGAGCAGCGATCGCGGGAGCTTCTTGCGCAGCGCCGCAGCCAACCCCTCCCCGGTCACCATTCCAATGCGGGCGCACATCATCTGAACCGCGGCCATGAGGGGCCAGGTCAGCAACGCCGTCCAGAGGAGGCCAGTGCCGAACTGCGCGCCAACGATCGAATAGGTCGCCACACCCGACGGGTCGTCGTCGGCCGCCCCCGTGATCACGCCGGGACCGAGCGCGGCCGTGATCCGCCGGAACCAACTTCTGGACGGTCGATGCACCGACATACCTTGGTCCCTTTCCAGCCTATGCCACGAGCCCGGCGCGTGCCGCCGTCGACGTTCGCGCGCCGCGCCGGCGGTCGCCCGATGCCGGGTCGTCGCCCGGTGCATATCTCGACCGCGGCGCCGGCCCTGTACGGAGGCCCCCCCGCTCGCCGTAGTGGTTTCCCCACGTCCGGGCACGCTGACCCTCAATCCGCGGCCCATGGGGAATCCCTTACGGGCCGCCCGGGAAGACCCGAATGGTCCGCGCCACCCGGCGGCGGATATGTGTGCGGCTGACAAATGACCAGGAGAAGATCATGAGAGCTACTCTTCGCAGGACCGCCGAGCTCGGCGAGGTCGTCGCCGCGGCGTTCGACAAGGCCGCGCACTACAGCAGCAATCCCAAGCAGGTGTCACGGCTCGTCACGCGGGCCGTTGCGCTCATGCGGCGAACCCAGCGGATACGAACGACGTCCGCACGCTGGCCGCTGTTCGTCGTCGGCGAGCAATCATGATGACGCGGGTGGCGTCGGCCGTCAAAGACCGGGTCGCGGTCACCGTTCCGAACGAGCTTAGCCTGGAGCTGGTCGGCCCTGCCGGAAACATCCTCTGGACCACGCCGGCCACGGCGGCCGCCCGCAAGTCGGGCGATCCTCCGCGGCGCTGAGCAGACGCCGTCAGCTCTTCGGCCCGCGGGCCTCTGCGATCAGTTCCGCCTTGGCGGTGGCCCAATCCTCCTCGTCACGGCCGTGGGCAGATCCGCGAGCGACGAACTTTTCGTAGGCGCGCCTGGCGACCGCATCGTCCGCCACGGTCTCGGGTTGGACGAGGTGCACCACGACGATGGGCATCGGCAGCGGCCCGTTCGACCGTGATGGGTTGGAGAGCAGAGTGTGGTCCGACATGGTTGGCCTTCTTTCGCAGGTGTGGAGTCCAGTTCGCTGTCAATAAGCACCTCCGCGCACCACCCCGGCAGTACGGACAACCCGAGACGCCCGTAAGGGCTTACCCGAACGTGACGTGGCTGTCGGGGAAACCATTACGTGGGGTACGGGTCGCTCCGGACAGGACCCGCCTTTCAGGCGAGCTATACCTCGCCGGGAGGCGTGATGGTTTCTGCCAGCTTGATCATTTCAGCGATGTCGGACAGTCGTCCGGGGCGGTTCTACAGTGTCGACGAGCTCGCCTCCGTGCTCCGCGTCCCGGACAAGGCGGAGCTGCACGAGCAACTTCGAACCATGGCCGGCAATCCCGATGTCCACAGCTCGTTCAAGCTGCTGCAGGGTTCGTCGGACGACTTCTATCGGCGCGTCTCTTTCGCTCCGACCCTCACGCTCTGCGCGCCTTGGGTGTCGAACGTCAGCTAGCGTGCGGCTGGTCGTCGTCACGGTGGCCGCGGGGCTGATCCTCGCCGCCGGGCGCCGCGGATTGGCTGCGGACGCTCCCGATGGAGGCGCGCAGAGGGCCGCCCCTCGCGAAGACGGCCCGGCCGGCGCGTTCCTCGGCCCCCTGAAGAAGCCAGCCGAAACCGATCCCGAGCGCCGCTATCCTCTCAAGTCCGGCGCGAATGGCAGCCTCCTTTACGAGGCGCCGCAGTTCTCCGCGGAGGTCGCGCCTGACGGAACGGTGACGTTCCACGATCGGCGGGTCGCCTATTCGGCGCGGAAGTCGGCCTTCAGCTTCGACCTCTCCGACGAGTTCGTTCGCGAGTTCGCGCACGGAACCAGCTATCCGTATCTCAAGGCCAACTTTCTCGCCGCGACGTTCACGCGCCGCACGACGATGGCCGCCGAGGTGAATTCACGGCAAATGCGCGCGGCGCGGGCCGAGCTGCCGCGTCAGCTCGATGCGCTCTGGGACGACACGCGGTACCGGCGGCGAGAGCGACGGCGGATCGTCTTTCTTCTGTGGCAGGAGCTCGACAGGTCCACTGCGGACGGACGCTCCACGGCGGCGACCATCGAGGCGTGGATTCGCAAGCGCCTGCCGCGCGGCTCGGCAGACGCCTACAACGACCAGGAGCTCGACGCCTATTCCCACGAGCGCCGGGGTGCATCGGCGTTCAATCCCTACGGCTCGCCGCTGGAAATGCGATCGCCGTCGCTTTAGGACTGTGACGTGTCCGTTCAGACGGTCGCGGCCGTCGGTCCCAGGATCGTGGCCAGCTCGTCCCGCTCGAGCGTCTCGTGCTCCAAGAGCGCGGCCACCAGGCGATCCAGCTCTGCGCGACGCTGCGACAGCATCGCCGACGCCTCTTCCAGCGCGCGGGCCAGGACCCGGCGGGCCTCCTCCTCGATCACGCTGATCGTCGCCGCGCTGGTGCCGCTCTCGGAGCCGATGCGCTGGCCGAGGAACGGGTGCTCCGCCTCGTGCTCGTAGTAGACGGGGCCGAGGCGCTCGCTCATCCCGTAGTGGGCCATCATGTGCGAGGCGAGGCGCGTCGCCTCCTTGAGGTCGTTCTCGGCGCCCGTCGAGATGCTCCCCAGGACGAGGCGTTCGGAGGCGTAGCCGCCCATGAGGACGCGCAGGCGGGACTCGAGCTCCGCCTGCGCCATCAGGTGGCGATCCTCGCCGGGGCTCTGCTGCGTGGCTCCCAGGGCCATCCCGCGCGGGATGATGGTCACCCGGTGCAGCGGCTCCGCGTCGGCCGAGAAGCGGGCGACGACGGCGTGTCCCGATTCGTGAACCGCCACCCGGCGCTTCTCCTTGGCGTCCAGCTTCGCCTCGCGCAGATCGCCGAGGACGATCTTGTCGAAGGCCTCGGCGAAGTCGTCGGCGGCGATGTTCTCCCGCCCCTTGCGCGTCGCCGACAGCGCCGCCTCGTTGACCAGGTTGGCGAGATCCGCGCCCGAGAACCCGGGCGTGTTTTGGGCCACGACGTCCAGATTGACGTCGGGGGCCAGCGGCTTGCCCTTGGTGTGAACACCGAGGATCGCCTTGCGGGCCTGCAGCTCGGGCCGGTCGACGAGGATGCGCCGGTCGAAGCGGCCGGGTCGGAGCAGCGCCGGGTCGAGCACGTCCGGCCGGTTGGTCGCCGCGATGACGACGACCAGATCGGTGCGATCGAAGCCGTCCATCTCGGAGAGCAGCTGGTTCAACGTCTGCTCGCGCTCGTCGTTGCCGCCCCCGAGACCGGTGCCGCGCGAGCGGCCCACGGCGTCGATCTCGTCGATGAACACGATGGTGGGCGCGCTCTTTTTGGCCTCCTCGAAGAGATCGCGCACGCGCGCCGCGCCGAGGCCGACGAACATCTCGATGAACTCCGAGCCGCTGATGGAGAAGAACGGGACGCCCGATTCGCCGGCCACCGCGCGCGCCAGCAGCGTCTTGCCGGTTCCGGGCGGCCCGGCCAGGAGGACGCCGCGGGGAACCTTGCCTCCCAACCGCTGGAACCGCTCCGGCTCCTTGAGAAACTGGACGATCTCCTGCAGGTCCGACTTGGCCGCCTTCAGCCCGGCGATGTCGTTGAACGTCACGTTCACCGAGGTCGCCTTGTCGAACTTGCGGCTCTGGTTCTTGATGAGGCCACCGAGCGGGCCGCCCGCGCCGAGCATCCCCTTGGCGCGCTTGGAGATCCAGAACCAGGCCGCGATGATCAGCGCCCAGGGGAGCAGCGTGAAGAGGATCTGGACGCCGAACGGCTGCCGCTGGCTGCGGACGCTGATGCGCACCCCTTTTTGCCGCAGCAGCGGGAGGAGCTGCGAATCGTTGGGCGCGACGTTGGTCTGGAGGTCCTTGATCTGCCGGCCGTCGAGCGTCTCCGGGCTCTTCAAGGTGGCGGAGACCAGCTCGCCGTCGAGCACGACCGACTCCACCTTCCCCTGCTCGATCCACTGATAAAGCTGGGAGTAGGCGATAGGCGGCTGCGCGGTCCCTTCGGAGTAGCTCTTCCAGAGCCACATCCCCAGCAACACCAGCGGCAGAATCAGCATCGTCCGACGAGAGGGTCCCGGTGGGGGCGCCATTCCCGTCGGCGGTCGGCTGTCGTTGTCCATGCGTGGGTTCTAGCGCTTGCCCGGCGTTTACGCTCTTGGTGTCAGGCGACGGCCGCGCCGGACCCGAGAACGCCGCAGTCGAGGGCGAGCCTCACCAGGGCGACGCGCGAAGCGAGCCCCAACTTGTCCATGACTCTGGAGCGATAGGTCTCCACCGATTTGACCCCCAGCTGCAGCTCTTCGGCGATCTGAGCGTTGGTGAAGCCCTCCGCGACCCGCCGCATGATCTCCAGCTCTCGCGAGGTCAGCTGCGCCATTCCGCGCCCGCGCTCGCCGTCCCTGACGCTCGATCGCAGCTGGCTCCGCGCGAGCTCCACCCCGACGGAGACGTCCATGAAGGTGCGCCCCTGCGCGACCGCCCGGATCGCCGCCAGAAGCTCCGTATCGACCGCCCTCTTCACGACGTAGCCGTCGGCGCCGGCCTTTACCGCCGCGCGAAGGTACCCGAGCTCGTCGTGGACCGTGAGGACGATGATCCGCGTCTTCGGGCGGACCTGCTTGAGGGCGGCAATCGTGGCGAGCCCCCCGCCGGCCGGCATGCTGATGTCCATCAACACGACGTCCGGCTCGGTGGCTCTGACCCCGAGCTCGGCGTCGGGGCCGTTGGCCGCCTCGCCGACCACGGTCATGTCTGGCTGCAGATTGATGAGGGCGCGCAGTCCGCCCCGCAGGATGCCGTGATTGTCCACCACGAAGACCCGTACGCTCATGACGACACCGCCATCGATCGGGCGATGGCCTTGCGGCGACCGCGCCCGGTGACGGGTCGCTCGAAGTCGGCCCCCAGCTCCTTTTGTAGATAGTGGCGAATTCGAGTCTTGAGCCGCTGCTCCACCTGGCGCGTGCGCTCGCGCGTCACACCAAACTTGGCTGCCAACTCCGACAGGGCGATCGGCTCGTCGACGAGGAGGCGCTGCCGAAATATCTCGGCGTCCCGGCCCTGGAGCGTGGCTTCGAAGACCTTCAGCTTGGAGCGGAGAACCTGACTGAACTCGGCCTCCTCGACGCAACGGTCGGGCCCCGGCGCGGAGACGTCGCTCAGCGAATCGCCGACCGTTGTCGGGCTCGATGGCGTCGCGCTCATGGGCATATCCAGCGAGATCTCGCCGCCCGCAAAGCGCTCCAACATGGAGACGATCTCGCTCTCCTTGACCTGCAGCCGAGACGCCAGTTCCTGGGGATTCGCCTCGCGGTTCTCCTGCTCCAGACGGTCCCGCTCTTTGCGCAGGCTGAAAAACAGTCTGCGCTGGGCCTGGGTCGTCCCGACCTTGATGAGCCGCCAGTTGTTCATCGTGAAGCTCAACATGTACGCCCGGATCCAGTAGACGGCATACGTGCAGAACCTCATGCCACGGCTCGGATCGTAGGTCCCGAGCGCCCGGAGGAGGCCACGATTTCCTTCTTGCATCATGTCGCGCAGGTCGCTGTTTGCGCGGTCATAGTGACGCGCCAGCGCCGCCACCATTCGCATGTTCGCGACGACCAGGCGTTCAGCCAGGAGCGGGTCCTTGGTCTTCACATACTCGACCGCGCAGCGATGCTCCTCCTCGCGCGACATCGGCACGCACCGCCGCAGATCGAAATGAGTCTCTGATTTGGCGCGCATGTAGCCGCCCGATCCATAGCTCGGCCGCACCTCCGCTCCTGTCCGGAGGCCCCCACGCTCCATGTAGGGGTTTCCCCAGAGCGTGGGCCGCTCTCGTTACGTGCGTGTTTCGGTTGTGACAGAACAAGCGGGCCGCCGCAGGGGCGGGAAAACCTTACAGGTCACCCGGGTGATCCTGCGTGGCGCGCGGTGCGCACCGGTCGATATCTTGCTCGCGCGCCGGGCGGTCAACGCCGTTCCTCGCGGGGTGGTGCAGGGGAGTTTGAAATGAAGTCAATGAGCCAAGTCCCGTTAGACCCATCATTGGATCCGCGGCCGGTGCGCGACACTCCGATGCCGCTCTCAGAGAGGGTTGGAATCGCCGAGGAACTGCTGGTCATCCTCCCGCAAGCGACCCGCTCGGGTCAGCGCCACGTCATGTGCCGTGTCTTGGAGATCCTCCAAGGCGACATCCTTCGACCGACCGTCCGACTGACCGAAGCGCAAGTTGTCGCCGTCATGGCGGCCGTGACCGAGCTTCAGCACGAAGCAGCGCGGGTCGCGCCCGACATCACTCTCTTCTGCGCCGGCGCGAGGTTCATGATCGACATCCTCTCGCTCGCCTAGACCGTTCGGCGAGCGGCTCCTAAAAGGGGGCCCTCGGGGGGCGCCCGACGCGGTTCACGTGGATGAAGTGCACCAGCAGGCTCACCCCCGCTCCAAACACGAGGGTGTGGATCGCAATCGTGGTTACGTGGAGCACGAAGAACGCCAGTATCCAGCCCATGGCGAGGAACGCGGCCAGTGCGAGCAGCATCGGGGATCCTCCTTAGTCCTGAGGTAAGCACGAACGCCTCTGTCGCAAGCGTCCGGCCGATCCGACCGCGGCCTCGATGGTCACAGCCGCCGCGGGGTCCCACGCCTGATCAGCCTCAGGACCAGCAGCAGGACGACCGCGCCCACGAAGGCGACGAAGATGGTCGCGACCACGCCGCGAAACGGCGTTCCGATGTGCGCCGTGCGGAAGATCAGTCCGCCGAGGAACGAGCCGACGATGCCGATGACGATGTCGCCGCCCACGCCCAGACCGCCGCCCACGACCGCCGACGCCAGCCAGCCCGCGACGAGACCGACAACCAACCAGATCAGAAAAGTTTCTGCGCTCATGATTTTCCTCCGAACGGCTATCGTGGGTACGAACGGGCGCCGGACAAAATCATCGCCGCACGAGGTGGCACGCTTGGTTCTCGCTTTGTCCAACAAACGCGCCCTCTTGGGGCAGCCGGAACGTGGCGCGATTATTTTTCCCGGCAAACCGGTCCTATCTTCCGCCCATGCAAAGACAGCGTCCCACCTTCCGCCCCGGCCAACGACAGAGCGCCGGCGTGGGATGGGGGCTGCTCGTGCTCTGGGCCGCAGGCTGCAGCCCAAAACCCAAGCTGCCCGACTTACTCCAGGAGAAACTGAACGAGGGCGCGTTCGTCCAGGCGAAGGTCGACCTCCTCATCGCCAAGGCGGACCTCGACGCGATCGAGAACGACCAATACCGCCTCGACAGCGCCCACAAGGGGTGGGAGCAGGCGAACAAGGCGAAGGATTCGCCCGAAGCCGATCGTCTCTTCAAGGAGATGGACGAGTTCGGCAAGGACATGGACAAGGATATCGACCGGGCCGCGCGGCATCGCCAGGCTCGGTAGGCTTCGGCGCAGAGCCCGGCAGCGTCGGACCTCAGCTGCCGACCGCCGACGCTCTGGCGAAGGCGAGGAGGCGCTCCCCCAGTCGCGCGGGATCGTCGACGTGCGGAGAGTGGCCGAATCCGGCCGGCTCCTCGATGAGCGCGTGCTTGGGCAGATGGCGTCGGAAATAGGCGAGCGCGCTCGGCGGGAGAAGACGTTCGGACTGGCCCCAGAGCAGGAGAATCGGCATCGCGAGGGCGCTCAGGCTCTCGGGCATGGGCAGGTTGTCGAGCGTCGCCGAGCGCACGACGTCGCGGACGGCAGCGCCCTTCATGATGTCCCGCAACTCAGGCGCGACGGCCGCCAGGTACCAGGGGGCGCGGTGGTAGAGCCGCCCCAGCAGACGCCGGGCGTCGGCGGCGGAATCGATCTTGAACAGGTCCAGGAGCTCGTCCCACTCGCTGGGCGAGGTCCGGGCGCCTGCGGGGGAGATGAGGGCGAGCGCCAGCAGACGCCCGGGGTGTTCCACCGCGTACCGGAGGGCGAGGGCGCCGCCGAGGGAGCTCCCCACCAGGATCATCGGCTCCGAGACCAGACCGTCGAGCAGCTCCGTCACGGCGCCGAACAGCCGCTCGGGGGTCAGCCGTCCGGAGGGCGTCTCGCTGAATCCGTGCCCTGGCAGATCGGGTGCCACCAACCGACCCGCCTCGGGGAGCATGCGGGTGAGCAGCGGTCCGAAGGCGGTGGCGGTCGAGCCGAGCCCGTGCAGCAGGACCACCGTCGGGAGCACGGCCGGTCCCCGCGCGTCGTACACGTGAAGCGCCCCGGCTTCCGTCGGCACCGTGAGGCTCTGGAAGCCGCGACGGTTGAGCGCGAAGCGGGCCCCGCGCTCGACCAGGGACAGCAGTCCGAACCTCCTACCCACGACGAAGCTCGTCGAGGGCGGACTGGAACGCCACCACCAGCTGCTCGGGGCGGTCGATCACGGCGCTGTCCGCCAGGACGCCGAGGCGGATCGCCCCCGCGTAGCCAAAGAGGGTGATGCTCAGCCCGATGGTGGCCGCCGCTGGCGCCCAGATGACGACGGCGCCCAGCGCTTGCCCGGCGAGTTGGAGCGCCGTCTTCGGGCCGGCCAAGCTGCTCACGACCAGACTCGCCCGGCGCGCCCCCCAGCGCATCGCCCGACGTTCGATGCCCGGGGCCACGCTGCCGGCCACCCGCATGAGACCGCCGGCGATGCGCGACGGCCCACCCGACCGCAGGACCGCCATGTCGCGCGCGATCGTCGCGAGCCGCGCCTGCGGATCGTCGACGGCGGCGGGGAGAGAGACGAAAACGGAAGCGTAGTGGTTCCCGAGCTCACCGGCGGATGCTTTGGACGGCGCCCCGACGGGCAAGAGCGCGTGGACCAATCGCGGGACCTCCCCATGGTCCCGCGCGTAGCGATCGAGCGCCCCGGCCACGCCTGTCAGCAGGACGTCGGCCACATGGTGTCCGTGGGCTGCCGCGATCGCCTTGATCGGGTCGAGCGGGAGCGCTTCCGACCAAGCGACGCGCTTGCGGCCATCGAGAGGACGGCGCAGCAAGCTGACCGGATCGCGTGACAGCGGGAAGAGCCGAAAGAAGCCGGCGAACCGGCCCCAGGAGCGACGAGCCCGGGGCGGTGCGGGGGACTTTCGGCCTGGCGACTCTCCTTCGGCGGCGCGGGAGCGCTCGTCAGAGCCGCCCTCGGCGGCTTCGTGCGCTCCTTCGTGCGCTCCTTCGTGCGCTCCTTCGTGCGCTCCTTCGTGCGCTCCTTCGTGCGCTCCTTCGTGCGCTCCTTCGTGCGCTCCTTCGTGCGCTCCTTCGTGCGGGCCGTGGTCGGCCAGCTGCTGGAGCAGCGCGACCAGCGCCAGCCCGTCGGCGATGCAGTGGTGGATCCTCACGAGGAGCGCCGAGCCGCGCGGAAGGAGCTCGACCAGCTCGAAGGTCCAGGGGGATCGCCCGAGCGGCAGCGGCGCGTTCATCCGCTCACTGGCCAGAGCGATCAAGGTCGCGGCATCGACGGGCCGAGGGGATCCAACCGGCGGACGTGCTGGCGGAGGTCGAAGGCGTCGTCGTCGAGCCACCGAGGCCCGCCAAATCGATGCGGCGACTCCACCACGTGCTGACGGAAGCGCCGGTGCGGGACCAGCTTGTCGCGAACGAGCGCCTCGAGCGCCTCGAGCGTCAGCTGCCCATCGAAGAGCAGCAGCGCGCCGATGACCATGGGGTTGGTCGGCGTCCCCATGTGCCAGCGCGCGGCGTCCGCGCGCGACAGCCGCTCGGGTTTCACGCGGTTCCCATCAGCCTTGGGGTCGTTCGCCCTCATCTGTGCTCGGTCGTCGACGGTGCGGCCGGATCCTGACGGTAGAACTGCTGCAGTTGGAGATAGAGCTCCGGGTATTTCGAGCGCAGCTGCCGCGGCTTCTCGAAGAACGTCTCGGTCACCACGGCAAAGAACTCAGCCGGACTGGTCGCCCCGTAGCGATCGATCACCGTGCGATGGTGCCGCTGCGTGTCGCGTACGAGTTGATCGAAGTCGTGACCCAGCACCCGGGTCCAGGCGAGGTACATGGAGCCCCGGGGAAGGATTGGCGCGCCGTCGCCCGCGCCGTCTTCTTGATCCAGCTGGTGCGCGAATTCGTGCAGCACGACGTTGTGCCCGTCGTGGATGTCAGAGGCCCCCGACCTCACGCTGTCCCAGGCCAGGACCACCACGTCGCGCGTCCACGATTCGCCAAGGCGGGCCTGCGGCGCCTCATCGAGGAGGCCATTCGCCGCCCGGCGCCCGGCCGGCACGACATAGGTCGACGGATAGACCAGGATGGAGACGAGGCGCGGGTAGTAGTCCGTCTGGCGGTGAAGAAGAAGCACGCAGGCCTGCGCGGCGATCGTGACTCGGACCTCGTCGGTGATCGCGAGGCCGCCGCACCCTTCGAAGCGCTTCTCGGCGAGGAAGATCTGAACGTGGCCCAGGAGCTCCTGCCGATCCTCGAGCGGCAGGCCCGCCACATAGGGGACGTTCTTCTCGATGATCGCCCGCCACGCAGCTGGAAAGGCGCCGCGTCGGACGGCCTCGCGTCGCCGGCGTTTCAACCACCCGAACATGGCGGCGTGAAGTTAGGGCGTGGTGCTGCGCCGCGGGAGGGGGTCGTGAAAATACTGACGAATGTGCGCGACCAACTGGCGATCCGTAGGGTGGTCGGCCGTCTCGATGCCAACGATTCGCGGCTCGAGCGTGGGGTCGTGCTTCTGTGCGTAGCGGAGAAAGCGAAGCTTCGTCACCGACGGTCCAACGACCAGAACCTGGTCAGCTCCGGTGAGCGCGGTCGCGACGGCCTGGAAGAACCGGTGCTCGTCATCTGGATGGTTGTGGGTCCGCGTCTCCTGATCCTTCGGATGACGATGCACGTGGTGGTTGGGCGAATGGACGGTGGCCTCGTCGAAAGCTGCGGCATCGAGATGAAAGATCTTGGCCTCGTCATGATCCATCCACACCGCCGCCTGTCGCATGACGTCGTTCTAGCACAGGCAATCAGGTGCGATGCGCCGAACCGGCATTCGTTGTGAAGATACGGTTCGTGCATAGGTTGGGACATGACCACACTCGGAGAGAAGAACGACGACCTCCTGAAGGCCGTCGAAATGGGCAACGGCCGGCGAGCGGAAATCATCGGGACTGCCGTGGTCGGAGCTGTGGCTCTGGTGGCGCTCTTGATCGTCGGATTCCGCGGCCGGCACATCCGGCAAAGCGCCGCAGCGTTGACGATGCCGCAGGTCGGTCACATTCAGGCCGAAGCGCCACACGCTACGGCCCCGCGACCCCAGTGAGCGGTCACGAAAGACGATGGAACATGCAACGTCATCATTCGCCCGTTGCCGCACCTGACAATTGACGCTCAAGCAGGCTATTGGAGCCTGGAAAATGACGTCCAGGGGCTGGAAATCGCGCCCCAACTTCAATGGGAGGTCTCCGTGGATGGCAAGCACCTTCCGCGGGACTGGGCTTTCGCTTTGAGGAGGTTTGGTCGGATGGAGTGACGACCGCGAGTAATGGCGGCTTCCTGACCGGTCACGCCGGTTGCCGAAAACGTAGGCGCGAGCGTCGACGACCCGTCTGTCGGCGCTCACCTTGATTCCGTCAGTTGTCGCGGTCAACACCGCCAAGTCTCCGTTGCCACTCGCTATCCAAGCGGATGAGCTGGTGGCCAGAGCGAGTCTCGAGAACGCAGGAGTGATGCAGCCTTACGCTGTTTCGACTGATGTCAGCCGTTCCCAAAGGTGTCGACGACAAGATGTTTCGAGACCGGCGTGATCGAAGCCCCGGGCGGGTCGACGTCCAGTATGTTTCGGTATCCGGCCCACATTCGTCAGACCGGGCAAAGGAGACTCCGATGGAACCCCAAGACCGAACCGTCGTTCAACTGCTCGCAGCGCTGCAGGTGGACGTCCCGTTCGGAGTCGAGACAGGCAGACTCGCTGGCCCTACAGACGCGAATCCGCGGATTCTCGTAGCGGAGCTCAAAACGCTCTCAGGGGACCAGAGGTACTTCGCCCAGAGCGGAACGGTGCGGTTGAGGATCACCAGACACCAAATGGAGGCGCTTCGACGAAAAGGGGCTCCGGGCGGTGATGTGGGGGTCATACGGTCGTTCAAAAACGATCGGAACGTCACCTTCTCGGCACACTGTCCCGGCTGCCAACGGTGGATCCATCTCGGCCGCGCCGAGTGTGAAGGCCAGTGCTTCTGCGGCCAAAGCTACCGGGTTGTCTTCGATCAGACACCCGAGAATTGGTCTCGGCCGCAAGAGATGCGTTGCATGGACTGTGGCGTCCAGTTGACCGTCCCTCTCGAAGGAGCGGCCATGAACCCCTGGCACCCGATCAACGGACATCAGATGCAGTGCGACGCGTGCGCGCGGAAACGGCTGGCAGAGCAAGCCTCGGAATCACCGCGACCAGGAGCGAGGTGATCGCCTTTTCAGTCACGAACGAGGGTGAGCGTAAGAAGCGAGAGCTCATCGCGATCGGGAAGGCCAAGGGCTTCCTGACCGACGACGAGGTGAACGACCAACTTCCGGACCGCGGATCGCCCGCTCTGATGGACGACTGGTTGTCGGCGTTCGCGGACGAGGGGATCGAGATCGTCGGGAGGAGCGCTGCGGACGCTGAGGCCAAGAAAGACGAGGCCAATAAGGACGTCGAGGACGCCGATCGCTATTCCACGACCGTCGATCCGGTGCGCCTGTACCTGCGAAAGATGGGTTCGGTCCCACTCCTCACCCGAGGAGGCGAGGTCGAGATCGCCAAGCGCATCGAAGCGGGCGAACGGCGCGTGCTGCAGGTGGTGCTGAGCTCCTCGGTCGCGATCGAGGAGATCCTCGACCTCGGTGACAGGCTGCGGGCGCAAGAGATTCGCGTGAAGGAGGTCGTCAAGGACGCCGACGAGGAGGACGTCGACTTTGACGAGCAACGGCACGTCGAGCGTCTCTGCAAGGTCATCGACCGCGTCCGCGGTCTCTGGAAAGAGCACCAGCAGATCAGCGCGAAACGGGACGCGAAGGTCTCGGAGGTCACCAAGAAGAAGCACGCACTCCAGATTCACCAGTCCGAAAACGGGATCCTGGACGCCCTGCAGGAGATACGATTCAAGAAGAAGACGATCGACAAGATCGTCCTCAAGCTCAAGGAGTTCGTCGTGCGCCTCGATCGGGCAAATCGAGACATCATCGACTGCGAACAGAGGTCGGGGCTGTCTTTGAGAGAGCTCCGCAAGACGCTCCGCGAGCTCCGCTCCTCGCCCTTGCGACAGAGAGCTGTCGTCAAGAAACTCGGCCTCCACCCCAACGAGCTCGAGGAGATGTCTCGACTCATCGCCACAGCGCAGAAGAAGAGAGAGAGCGTCGAGGAAGAGGCCAAGCTGTCAGAAAGCGTCCTGCGCGAGATCGTGCACGAGATCCAGGACGGTGAGCGCATGTCCGAGACGGCCAAGGTGAAGCTGATCGAGGCCAACCTGCGTCTGGTGGTGTCGATCGGGAAGAGACACACGAATCGCGGCTTGCCGTTCCTCGATCTTGTCCAGGAAGGCAACATCGGCCTGATGAAGGCCGTCGACAAGTTCGACTACAAGCGTGGCTACAAGTTCTCCACCTACGCGACGTGGTGGGTCCGCCAGGGCATCACACGCGCCATCGCCGATCTGGCCCGCACGATCCGCATTCCGGTCCACATGCTCGAGACGATGAATATGGTCAGGCGCACCAGCGGCCAGTTGATGCAAGTCTTGGGACGCGATCCGACGCCCGACGAGATCGCGGAAAAGATGGAGCTTCCTCTCGAGATGATCCGGAAGGTCCTGAAGCTCGCGAAGGAGCCGCTCTCGCTGGACACGCCCATAGGCGAGGACGACGACGCGCACCTCGGTGACTTCATCGAGGATAAGGGCGTGCTCTCGCCCGCTGACGCGGCCATCTCGATGAACCTGGCCGAGCACACCCGGAAGGTGCTGCGGACTCTCACGCCGCGCGAAGAGAAGGTGCTGCGTATGCGCTTCGGCATCGGCGAGAAATCCGAACACACACTGGAGGAGGTAGGTCTGGTCTTCGCGGTGACCCGTGAACGCATCCGGCAGATCGAGGCCCAGGCCCTGCGCAAGCTCGGGCATTCTTCGCGCAACAGCGGCCTCAAGGCGTTCCTGGAAAACTAGGGCTCCGGCACGCAGCAGCGCTGCCGTCAGTGCAGTCGATCTTCGTCCGCTTTTGCCTCCAGACAGCTGGGGCATACTTCGATCCCCAACGTCTGTGCGATCGTGTGGGCCTCTTTGATCTGAGGAGCCGATAGGCCCCGCGGAACGTGCCTGCAACCGCAATAGGTTCCCGGCGTCGCGCTCTCGCCGCGCGGAACGATCGTGCGAAGACGGAGATGGACGATCACATGAGCCCGATGAACAGATGCGTGGTCGAAGGTCGGCCGACGTGCGGCGCCTGAGCCGCACGTCGTCGACGCGCCGATCTAGAAGTCTTGGTCTCCGCCGCCCATGCCACCAGCGCCGTGGCCATCGCCGCCGCCAGCCTTCTTTTTGGGCCGCTCGGCGATGAGGGCCTCGGTGGTCAACATCAGCGAGGCGACCGAGGCCGCGTTCTGCAAAGCGACCCGCACCACCTTGGTCGGATCGATGACGCCGGCCTTCACCAGGTCCTCGTACTCCTCGGTCGCCGCGTTGAAGCCGAACGACCCCTTCCCGTTCTTGACCTTGTCCACGACGATTGACCCGTCGACGCCCGCGTTTGCGGCGATCTGGCGCAAGGGCTCCTCGGCCGCGCGGCGGATGATCTTGACCCCGTACTGTCGGTCATCGCTGAACTTGAGGTTGTCCAGCGATGAGAGCGCGCGGATGAGAGCGACGCCACCGCCCGGAACGATCCCCTCTTCGACGGCCGCGCGCGTGGCGTGCAGGGCATCCTCGACGCGCGCTTTCTTCTCCTTCATCTCCGACTCGGTCGCGGCGCCGACCTTGATCACCGCCACGCCGCCGACCAACTTGGCCAGACGTTCTTGCAGCTTCTCGCGATCGTATTCCGACGTCGTGTCCTCGATCTGCGCGCGGAGCTGCTTGACCCGCGCCTCGATGTCGGCCTTCTTGCCGGCCCCCTCGACGATGGTCGTGTCGTCCTTGGCGACCGTGATCCGCTTGGCGCGGCCCAGGTCCTTGAGCGTGACGTTCTCCAGCTTGAGGCCGAGATCCTCGCTGATGGCCTGACCGCCGGTGAGCACCGCGATGTCCTTCAGCATCTCGCTGCGGCGATCGCCGAAGCCGGGGGCCTTGATCGCGCAGACCTGCAAGGTGCCGCGCAGCTTGTTGACCACCAGCGTGGCCAGCGCTTCGCCGTCGATGTCCTCGGCGATGATGACCAGCGGGCGCCCGCCCTTGGCCACCAGCTCCAGCAGCGGCAGGAGATCCTTCATGTTGGAGAGCTTCTTCTCGTGGATGAGAATGAACGCGTCTTCCAGCACCGCCTCCATCCGCTCGGCGTCGGTGACGAAGTAGGGCGACAGATACCCGCGGTCGAACTGCATCCCCTCGACCACCTCCAGCGTCGTCTCCATCGACTTGGCCTCCTCGACGGTGATGACCCCTTCCTTGCCGACCTTCTCCATCGCCTCGGCCAGGATGTCGCCGATGACGGTCTCGCCGTTGGCGCTGATGGTGCCGACCTGGGCGATCTCCGTCTTCCCCTTGGTCGGCTTGGCCTGGACCTTGAGGTTCTCGACGATCTTGGCGACCGCCGCGTCGATGCCGCGCTTGAGGTCCATCGGGTTGTGCCCGGCGGTTACCAGCTTGGACCCCTCGGCATAGATGGCCTGCGCGAGCACGGTCGCGGTGGTGGTGCCGTCACCGGCGATGTCGGAGGTCTTGGAGGCGACCTCCTTCACCATCTGGGCGCCCATGTTGGCGAGCTTGTCCTCGAGCTCGATCTCCTTGGCGACGGTGACGCCGTCCTTGGTCACCGTCGGTGCCCCCCAGGACTTCTCGATGATGACGTTTCGGCCGCGGGGCCCCAGCGTCACCTTCACCGTGTTGGCCAGAATGTTGAGCCCGCTGGCGATGCTGTGGCGGGCGCTCTCTGAAAAGACGATCTCTTTGGCTGACATGATTCTTATCTCCAGTTCTGTTCGCTGCGAGGTCGGTTATTCAATCACCGCGAGGACGTCGTCTTCGCGAAGGATCAAGTGATCGGTTCCGTCGATCTTGATTTCGTTGCCGGAGTACTTCGCGAACAGCACCTTGTCGCCCGCTTTGACTTCGAGCTTGCGGAGCGTTCCGTCCTCCTGGACCTTTCCGTTTCCGACGGCGACGACGCGCGCCTCCATCGGCTTCTCCTTGGCGGTGTCGGGGATGAAGAGCCCGCCGGTCGTCTTGTGCTGCTCTTCCGTCCGCGTGACGAGAAGCCGGTCATAGAGGGGTCTGAGTTTCATTTCGTTTTGTCCTTGCTTGGGTCGTGTTCGGGAGCGCAGAAGGCCTGTCGCCGTCGGGGAGAACTCACCGGCCCGGCTCGTCGGCCACTCGGCCAGCCCGTACCACTGCGGCTGGTCGTCGCGGTAGGGAGATAAACACCAGCGGGCGACCGTCAAGCAGTCGGCTGGCGAGAGTGCTAACGAAGATCGTTATTGTACGGTAATATCAGCTAGTTGAGCACGGCGATTATCTCGTCGGTCTGCCCCACACCAGCCGTCCCTCGATGAACACGGCGGCGACCATCTCCGGCTCCAGGGTCATGCGACGTCCGCGCTCGGGTGACAGCTCGTGCTCGGCGAGGAGGTCGCGGAACCGGCGGAAGGTCAGGAGACCGCTCTTCGATGCCGTCGAAGCGCATTCCGCCGAAGCCGACGCGCGCGGCGCCGGCGCTGTCCGTCCGCCGAAACGATCTGATCGGTGGGGAGCGGCACGCGGCCGCCGTCGGCGAACCTCACGAAGGTCCCCGGCGGCCCGTTCTGGACGATGCGCAGGTTGGCCCCCGAGGCGGGTCGCCCGGAGGCGGGTCTGCTGACGGGCGGATCCTTCTCGACGCGACTTCCCCGTACGAACTCCACGACGCAGAAAGCGTCCGCGTTGCTGTCTGGCTTTTCGGTCATTGGAAGGCTCCGCTTCTTTGGAGATGTTGGTAGGGAGGTACCGTCTGGAGGCGGACGTCGTCGACCGCCCCGCCCATCGTGAAGTGATAGAGCACCTGGAAGGCATCGCCCGTGAGCCCGAACGTTCGGTGGGTGAGCTCGTCGAAGAAGCAGCCGATGCCGGTGGCGCGGATGCCCGACGCCTCCGCTTCGAGGTACAGCTGCTGTCCCACGAGGCCGGCCTCCCAGTGGAGCCGCCGGTAGAACCACGCACCGAACGTTTCAATCGGGGCGCGGTACTCCGCCAGCATCGCGGCCGCGAAGACGCCGTCGGCGGCGATCGCCTGACCGCAGCTCGTCTGCGCGGCGACCCGCCGCGCATCGCCGGCTTCGAGCAGGAAGAGCGGCAGCGACGGCGGACTTCCTTCCGTCGCTGTCCAGGCAAAGCCGGGCGTCATCAATCCGCGCAGGGTCTCCTTCCGGGCGGGATCGCGCAGCAGGATGTAAAGGCCAGGCGGGACGCCCTCGACCCGATGCACGAACAGCAGCAGATCGACGCGCGGGCGCCACGGCAGCGTCGCGAACGGGATCTGACCCTGCGCCGGGACGGTCTTGAGCAGGATCTGAAAGAACGCTTCGCGGGCGAGACCCGTGTGGCCGTCGAACGCGACCGCGCTCCGCCGCTGGTGCAGGAGCGGGCGCAAGGCCAGCGGCGAATCGCCCACGGTGAGGTCAGGGTTGTCCCGCGCTGTCCCCGAGCTGTCCATCGCGTTTTCTTGCCAGAAGGTGGCCGACGGCGGTGCGAGCTTTCGCGTCGCCTCGGCGACCTCGTCGATCACGGGCCAATGCTGACCGTGCTCGGGGCTGAGGCGGTTGGGGGCGCCGTGCCACTCGGCCGGCCAGCGTGCGCCGGGCGGCAGCGCGAGCGTGAACGCACGCTGCTGGTCGAAGGGGAAGGGCGCGCCCCGCGGGGAGATCGCCAACAGGCAATCGGCGTTCTCGGCTTCGGGCCCACTCTGACCGTCGACTCCGAGCAAGCGCGCGAGGTCGGTGTCGACGACGCCTTCGCAGAGTCGCGCCTGCCAGCCGAGCCCCGCCGCGGCCACGGTGACGGCGCCGATGGCGTGGCCGACGTCGTGGTGGCAGTAGCGGAACGCCCGCTCGCCGTACTTCCAGGCCTCGCGCCAGTGGATCGAGGTGAGGCCCACCAGCACGCTCCCGGGCGGTAGCTGCCTGGCCAACGCGGCCCAGGTCTCGTCGCGCAGCTCGGCCCGCCGCTCGAGCGCGTGCTCGCGGGGCGCGTAGTGGAAGACGGCCGCCCGGTCATGAAGTCCCGCCGCGGGGCCCGCGATCGAGGTAGCCCTCGGTCGGATGGAGGTTCCCGCTCGACGGGTTGACCCGCAGCGGCCAGCGCTCGCCCCCGGCCTGCTTCCAGGCCGAGAGCGCCAGCGAATCGTGAAAAAGCTGGGAGATCGATCGGCGACCGAGCGGTTCGGGCGGGATGCGTCCCGGGAAAAATGCCGGCTCGTACCGAGGCTGCTCGCCCGCGGGCACCAGATCCAGGTCGAGCAGCGGCGCCCCCACGAAACGCCGAAAAGGATCGGGTTGCGTCGCCCAGTCCAGGTGGCCGAGCGCGCGGGCGTAGCGGCCGGGATAGTGCTTCGTCCGCTCGTGGTAGGCGAGCGTGGTGGCCAGGGACTCGGCAGCGCCACCCATGGCGCCGCTCAGTAGCGAGGGACGGAGGCGTCGACCCGCAGCGACCAGGCCTCGATGCCCCCCACGACGTTGCAGACGTTCGTGAATCCCTTGGCCACGAAATGCTGCCCCGCAGACTGGCTGCGGATCCCGTGGTGGCAGTGAAAGACCAGCAGCGTATCGCGCGGGAGCTTCTCGATGTGCTCCACGCCTTGCGGGTCCAGATGTCGCGCGCCTTCGATCTTGGCGATGGTTCGTTCGCCGTCGGTTCGCACATCCCAGAGCTCCAGCGCCCCTCCTGCGTCCAGCAGGGACTTCAGCTCCTCTACGGCGATCTGGCGAATGCGCGCGGGAGCGGTCGACGTCGTCATGGGCGCGCAACTGTAGCGCGCCTTTGGGTTGACAGCGACCGACCACAGGGCAATCTTCCGGCACCATGAGCAAGAAACTGATCACAGTCGTCGGTGCGACGGGCGCGCAGGGCGGCGGTCTCGCGAGGTCGATCCTCGGGGATCCAAGCGGCGAGTTCGCCCTGCGCGCGGTGAAGATTCCGCTCGCCTGAGGCCTCCGGTGCTCGGCGAACACAAGCTCATGGCCTTCGTCGCCACGCGCGACGGCGCCCGCGCCCGGGAGTTCTACGAGAAGACGCTCGGGTTGCGGGTCATCTCCGACGACGACTACGCGCTCGCGGTCGACGCCAACGGAACGATGCTCCGCATCCAGAAGGTCGGAGCGTACACGCCGCACCCGTTCACCGCTCTCGGCTGGCAGGTCGCGGAGATCGCGCTCACCGTCGACGCGCTCGGCGAGCGGGGCGTCCAGTTCGAGAGGTTCCCGGGGATGGGGCAGGACGCCCGGGGAATTTGGCATTCCCCGAGCGGAGCGCGCGTGGCCTGGTTCAAGGACCCGGACGGAAACACACTGTCGCTCACGCAGCTGTGAGCCTCGCGTCCGGGACTCGCCGGATCGCGCGCGTCAGTCGGTCAGCATGACGACG
This sequence comes from uncultured Pseudomonadota bacterium, assembly GCA_963819375.1. GTDB lineage: Bacteria > Myxococcota_A > Polyangia > Fen-1088 > Fen-1088 > JADGRB01. The sequence goes on from CAWFVU010000010.1 coordinate 519,948, forward strand.
TTGCTGATGCAGAAGGAATAGGGGACGGGCGCGCTCGTATTGACGACGACGTGAAAGTCGACGTCCTCGAGCTTGGTCGGGTCGAACCGGGGGGGCGTCGTGAGGTAGAAGGGGCCGCCCACGTCGGACCAGCGGACCTCATTGTGTCCGGGGAAGACCGGCGAGGCGTTGGAGGTGGCTCCGCCCCAGTAGGCCGCGTTGTTCTCGGTGCCCATCGTCTGGAACTCCACCCGCAGGTTGCCAATGGGCGGCGTGTCGATGTCGAACGCGATGCCCGTCACCCCGTGGGCCTTGGCGTCGTACTGCCCCTTGCTCGTAATGCCCGCGTCGGCCGCGGGGGCGCCAGCGTCGTCGTAGAAACCCGCCGGATCGTCGAGATCGAAGCCGACGACGCTCCCCCAGATGACCGAGTAGGCGGGCGCGCCGCCGTCGCCGGCCAGCACCTGCGCCGCGATTCCGCTGGTGCACATTCCGGTGCCGGTCGGATTCGGAAGGAACGGCTTTCCAGGCGTCGGCGTGGCGATCGACGAGCACTCGGCGTCGGTGAAGCCTGCCATCGGACAGCTTCCGGTCCCGGGCGTTCCGCGAAAGTCGTAGTCATCTGTCGTCGCCCACCAGGCGCCGAGGACACCGGCGGCGTTGCTCCCGTCGAAGACGCCCATGGCGTTCGGGGTGATGGCAATGCCGGTTGAGACGTGCGCGTCCCGCCCGCCGTCTACTCCGGGAGGCGCGACGCCGCAGGTCGTGCCGTTGCAGGTGAGGCCGGCATTGCAGAGATTCTGGGCGCAGCAGATCTGCCCCGGCGCGCCGCAGGCGCTCCCTGGTGCGCAGGCGGGCAGACAGACTCCGGAGGGTCCGCACTGCGTATTGAAACCGTCGCACTGGCCGGTCGGGCCGTTGCACGTCTCGCCCGCCCCCTGATACGCGTCGCAGAGGGACGTCAGCGGATTGCAGACGCCGTTGGCGCAGAATGTCCCCTCTCCGGCGTTGCCGGCACATGATTGTCCGACGGCTGGGAGATCGACGCACTTGCTGGCGGCCCCGCAATAGGCTCCGGAGCCACACTGGTTCTGCCCCGGCAGACAGGCGTCGCCGATGACCCTTGCCGGCGTGCAGACGCCCCCCGTCGCCCCCGGGCCCGCGAGGACGCAGTTGTTGGTGCTGCAATCGGAGTCTTGCCAGCAGGCCCCCGTCGCCCGGGGGCTCTGGCAGGTCGGCGCGCCGACCGGGGGGCTCCCGCCGAGGGGACCGTTCGGTCCGTCGCAAACGAGGGTGACGTTCTGGGAGGTGCACTGGCCCGGGCCTCCGCAAGCGGAGCCAACCTGAACGTCCGGGGGAGGCGGCTGACATGTTCCACCGCTGCCGTTGGTGTAACTGCAGATGAACGGCGGGGCGCACTCTGCCACCGCGCCGACTCCGCTCCCACAAGGAACGCCGAGCGTTCCTTCGGGCTTGCAGATCCCCGGACACTGGGTGTCCGTGGCGCAGTAATTCCCGGGCGCGCACTCCTGGGCGAGCCCGATCGAGATCGGATAACAGGCGCTTCCGGCCGGCACAGTGCCGCTGAACGCCTTGAGACAGTCGGCGGGGGGCGAGTGCTGGGAGAACAAGGGGCCGCAATCGGTGGCCGAGATCTCCGAGAGGCACGCCTGACCCGCCTTTGGCGAGAACGTCAGCTTGCCAAGCGCCAGATCGGTCGAAATGCCGCCACAGAGATCGAGAGTCTGGGACGCTTCATTGAAGGCGGTGGCCGATCCACCCTGACAGAGGACCAACTTGCTCGTGACCGCGTGCAGGTAGTCGTCGCAAAAGCTCGACGAGGTCTCACCACCGAGCTGTTTGCCGCTCGAGCAACCCACCGCCGCCAGCACCAGCGCGAGCCCCACGCCTCGCCAAGCCCCTCGGTTCCGCCACCATCGGATCTTCATTGGTCCACTCTCCTTGGACCCCGGGGACAGCAACTCTCGTGCCCAGCGAAGCAACGCGGCGCGACCGGGCCAGAACGCGCGGTCCGGAGAGCCGAGCGTGCACGTTTGCGACGCGTGCACGGCGCCGATCTGCACACCACGATGCGACCGCTGGGACAGCCAGCGGCGGAGTGATGGGGAGTCCGACCCGCAGACGGGCGGAGTCGGACCCCCGAGGGCGCTACTTCTTGCAGCTCTCGTTGGCGAGCATGCCGCCGAGGTCGAGGGTGACGTCCATCAGCTTGTCGCTCTCCTGCCCCTTCTTGTCCTTGCCCTTGGCGAAGGAGATCTTCATCGGCCCCTTCTTGCCCATGGGGAGGCCCTCGCCGGCGAAGGCCATGCCGTCGGTGCTGCTCAGGTTGATCCAGCCGCCCATGTTGTCGAACCCGATGAATACGTACTTCTTCTCGGCGCCGTTGTAGCCGATGGTCCCGTCGCCTTCGAAGGCGGGCGCGGGGCCGGCCTTGGCGCGCTTGTAGACGAGCGAGTACCACTGCCCGTCGAGGATGCTCTTCCAGGTCCAGCTGGTCTTGGCCTTCATCTCCTTGCCATCGGGCATCTTGCTCGTGGCCTCGCAGTGCCAGGTGCCGGCGATCTTCTTGAACATGTCGTTCTCGGCGGGGGGCTTCGGCGCCTCCATCTTCGGCGGCATTGCTGCCGGAGCTGCGGCCGCGGGAGCTGCGCCCGCGGGAGCCGCGGCCGACGGAGCTGCGGCGGGCGGGGTGGCAGCGGCCGGTTTCGCCGCCGCCGGCGGCTTCGCCGCGGGGGCCATCTGATTCTGGGCCAGTGCGATCGATGAAATTGCCGAGAGCGTGACTGCCAACAGGGTCGTCTTCTTCGATCATCCGTATCCTCCCACTCAGTTGAAAAACGCCGTACCGGCGCAGCTATAACACCGTTAGCTGCGCGGTCGTGCGTATTCAGCGCAGCGTCAGGCAGCGGGCGATCAGCCCGAAACGGGCGGTGAACGGCAGCGCGTGGGCCAGGATGATCACGTGGGCGAGGGCGCTGGCGGCCTGGGTGGCGACGGTCCCGGCGGCGCGCGACCATGACCACCTCAAGGTGTGGTCCGTGCGCTCTCGGCGATCGGCGGGTGCGTCGCGGAGGTCCCGGTAAAAGAGGCAGCCGCAGACCAACAGCCCCTGAACCAGGAAGTAGACGGTCTGGTCGCGCCAGCCGCCGAGGCCGATCGCCCAGTACCTGGAGCCGAACCAGCCGGTGTGGAGGAGCAGGGCGCTGGCGAGAAAGGTCGCGAGGACGTTGCGGGTGCGGTGCCGCTCCTTGCCGCCGAGCGGGAAGTAGACGAGCGTCAGGAGCAGCTTGCGGTTGTAGATCCCCCAGCGACGCCAGAGCTCCACCGGGTTCCAGGCGAGCAGCGCGTAACGGAAGGGCGATGCCATCGGCCAGCCGTAGAGGCGCGCCAGCAAGATCGCGACGTCCGACGTTCCCGAGAGCGTGACGACCAGGTCGAGGTAGTTGATCGACACGATCCCCCACAGCTCGGCCCGCGAGAGGGTGGCCATCCGCGACAGGTCGAGCCCCGCGTAGCTCGCCCGTCCGAGGAAGCGTCCGATGGCGGTGTGAACGGCCGCTTTGACGGCGACGAGGAGCAGGCCCGCGCCGATGCCCCGGACGTCGAAGCGCCGCGCGCGAAAGACGTCGCCGGGTGAGAAGACCATCGGGTTGAGCGCGTGACCCGGGAACAGGTACATGACCCCCCAGGCGAGGGGAGAGGCCGTCGTCGCCGCGGGCGGCAGTCGGCCGTCGCGCCGGGTGCGCCACCAGCAGGCGGTCACGAACAGCGCCAGCACCAGGCTGGGCTCGTTGATCCAGTCGTAGACGGCGGGATGGTGGTAGTGGCTGGCGAAGAGGTGCTTGGGGAGCCAGATCGCCAGCAGGCCGAGCAGGCCCGCCAGCGCCCAGGTCCCGTTGCGGGCGACGAACAGCAACCCCACCAGCGCCGCGTGGTAGAGGGCGTAAGGGCGGTTCGTCGCGGCGAGCGCCAGCAGACCCGTCAGCGCGGTGACCTCGAAGGCGCGTTCGGGCGCGAGGTGAACCGCCAGCGCCCCGAGCGCCAGCAGCGCCAGCGTCGGCGCCGACGCACGGATGCCCAGAAGCGGGCCGAGCGCCGCCACCGCACCGATCGTGGAGGCCACCACCGCGAGCAACGCGAGCGATCGAAGTGGCGCGAAGCCCGTGGCGGCGTCCCCCGCGGGGAGCGCCGCTGCTTCCGCCATGGCCGTCGCTCCGCCGCCTTCGAGCTCGCGCCAGGTCTTCATCGCGGCAGGGGCGGTCAGCGACGCGTGAGCGCGGCGGGGACCGGCGCCGCGGTCACGGTGGCGCCGCAGACGCTCTTGAGGATGACGGCCACCAGGCCGCCGATGATCGCGGCGAGGAAGGCCGTCCGTCCGAGCCGTGCCCAGCGCCCAAACATTTCCGCGCGAGGATACGAACGTCGTTCGACTGAACGCCTACGATCCGGTGAGGCGCAGGTGTCAATCGTGCAAGAAGATGCGCAGCGCCTACTGCCCGCGGCGGATCTCGGGCGGATGAAAGCGGATCTCGAACGTGTGCTCGACGCGGTCCCGACAGGTGATGGTCCCGGTCTCGGGGTCGAAGCGCTGGGGCACGGGCGTGCGCTGCTCCTGGTAGACGGCGTGGTAGCCGCGCTCGGCGAGGATGTCCAACACCATGTCGACCGCGGTCGCGTCTCCGAAGAGGGCGCTGTCCGTCTTCACCACGCACCGGCCGGCCAGGGCGTGCCGCACGATGACCGGGACGAAGGAGCCCTCGATGAAGGCGGCGACCTCCTTGAACAGCGGCGCCGAGGCGTGCTCGTAGGAGTCGAGACGGCGCACCAGCTCCTGCCGGGCGTGGAGGGTCAGCTCGGAGGCGAGCGGGATGTTGTGGATGATGTCGAAGGTCGACTGGCCGAGCTCGAGCGAGCTCTGGTACTGGAACTCGGCGTTGATGCTCCGCTCGACGTCGGCGAGCGGAGCGTCGGCGTTGACGAAGTGATAGTGGAAGTGCCGCCGGAGGCTGGTCAGGGCGTCGTAGGTCAGCTCCTTGAACGTCCGATAGCGGTTGCGGGCGAGAGCCTCGTCGACGTCGGTGGGGCGCAGCTCCATGAGGTTCCCCTCACCGGTTCTCTGCACCTTCTCGTTGTGGGCGCGAATCTCGCGGCCGCGGCTCAGCTGCCGCTCCACCGAGGTCTGCTCGCCCACGAACAGCACCGTGATGCGGAAGATGGGGCGCCGGAACCGCTTGCCCGTGGGCGTGCCCCAGTAAAGGGCGCGCAGCTGCATGATCTGGTCGTGCAGCAGCTTCACCGCCTCGGCCTGGACCTTGGTGCGGGGGAACCCGTCGACGACGACGCCCGTCTGATAGGCCGGCTCCAGCAGCTTGCGCAAGAGCGCCTCGATCACCTCGCGATCGCCGACGAACTGCCCGCGATCCTTCAGCGCGCGCATCTCGGGCGTGTCGAGCAGATCGCTGACGACGATCGGCGCCGCGGTCAGACCGCGCTCGCGCAGGATGAACGGCGTGTTGGTCCCCTTGCCCGATCCGGGCGCGCCGCCCAGCCACATGATCTCCTTCGGGAAGACCATGTTCTCGAGGCCGCGCTCCTGCACCAGACGGTTCCAGACCTGTCCGAAGATCAGCGGCGCGTCTTTGATCTCCAATTCGGGTGAGGCGGTGCGGCCGGCGCCGGCGTCGGCGGATCCTGGGGGCGGCGGCGATTCTGGGTCGGACATGGGATCGTCAGATTAGTGAATCGCGTGCGTCGCGGGGTGAGAAAGCTCCAGACTTTGGCGGCCTTGCCGACTTGGCGCCTTGGGGGCCCTAGCGCGGGCGCGAACAAATACATACTTTCCGGTATGGCAAACTGGAAAATGGGACTGGCAGGGTTGGCGTTGTCGAGCCTCGGTATGTCGGCGCTGGCCACTTCCAGCGCGCAAGCAGCGGTGGTGGTCATTCACGGCGGACGGGAAGAGCCGCCACCCCCGCGCGAAGAGCGCGTGGTGGTGCGGCGGGGCTACGTCTATGACCGCGGCCACTACGGCTGGCGGCACGGCCACTATGTCTGGTCACGCGGTCACTACGTGCATGAGCGCCGCGGCTACGAATGGGCGCCCGGCCGCTGGGACCGGCACGAGGACCACTACGACTGGCACGACGGCGAGTGGCACCCGCACCGCTGATTGCGATCCCAATAGCATCGCCACTGGGGAAGGGGAGGTGATCGATGAATCGCTGGGTATTGATGATCGGCGCAGCGGTCATGGGAATGGCGTTGCTCGCAGCAGTAGGGTGTGGAAGCAGCACCAACGGCGGCGTCGGAGCTTACGAAGGCTCTGACCCGACGTTTGCGTTCCGCGGACGCCCCGGTCATCCGCAGGTCTTCGGAACCGGCACCGGGGGTGTCACCGGAAGTGGCGCCTCCAGCACCGGTTCGGCAGGCTTCGCGGGCGCCTCGAGGACCTCGTCGGGGACGACCGACGTGCAGGCCGTGATCGCGGCGGCGCAGAACCCTGACGGTACGGCGATTCCGCAAGGCGCGGGCCCGAACGGCGAGTGCCCAGAGGTGCTCGTGGTGCTCGGCTTCTGGTCATGCCCGCAAATCGCGCAGACCTGCAGCTACACCTCCACCGCGGCCCACCACTGCCAGTGCGATCGCATCGACGGCGAGGGCGGTCTCCCCGCCTGGGTCTGCGACCAGTAGCTCGAATGACCCTGGCGGCGTCGCCGCAGGACAACCCCAAGGGCGCGACATCGGTGTCAGGTCGCTGCTCTCCGGACGTTTGGCGGCGGGGCAGCACCGCGGAATCTCGCGGTGTTCGGTGGCGCGCGGATTGCTTTGATGAGCGGCACCGTCTTGCTCAATCGGGAGGTCACTCATGCCTTCGAAGCCCCGCCTTCGCCGCGGTAGGAAATTGCTCGTCGCCTCGCTCGGTGTTGCCAGCCTCTCGTTCGTGGGGGCGGAATGCAGCAACAGCTCCGTCGCCAATCTGCCGGCGCCACCGAGCTGCCTGCAGATGCCCAAGGCCCCCTATTGCATCGGGCCTCATCCGGACGCCGGGGTGGACGGTGGAGAGGACGCCCAGAGCACGCCCGACGCCAAATGAGCGCCAAGATCGAGAACGACAGGACCGGCGAGCTCTTCGAGCTGGAACTGCTGGGCGGAGGGATCGAGCGCCGCTACAGGAAGGCCCGACCGGAGGTCGACCAGATGCCCTGGGGAACCATGGACCTCTCGCGGTTCGACACACAGGACGTGGTGGCGGCGCGACAGGCCTGGACGAGCGCGGCGTTCCAGGAACACCGGACGGCGGCCGCCTGCGCGTCGACCTTGCGGGCGCTCATCGAGGCCCGTGCCCCGCTCGATCTCGTCGCCATGGCGTCGCAGTTTCCGCTCGACGAGGTGGTTCACGTCGAGCTCTGCGCGCGCATGGCGATGGAGCTCGGCGGCGGCACGGAGCTGATCCAGGATCCCGACGATCTCTGCCTCGACCGGGACGTCTCGCTCCCCCCGCTGCTCCGCGCGGCCGATCTCGTCACGCGCTTCTTCTGCGTCGGCGAGGCGCTCTCCATTCCCCTCCTGCGCGCCACCCGGGACGCGGCCTCCCATCCGCTGCCCCGCGCCGTGCTCGCTCGGATCGTGAAGGACGAGGCCGCCCACGGCGCGTTCGGCTGGCTGTTCCTCGACTGGGCGGCCCCGTCGCTGGGCGCCGCCGAGCGCGAGCATCTGCGCGGCGCGGCGGAGACGGCGATCTTCCAGGTGAGGCGCCTGTGGGACGATCTCGGCCGTCGCCCCAAGGCTCCGCTCGAGATCCATGCGCTCGGCTGGATGCAGACCGACGACTACCTCCGGCTCGCCGCCTCGTCGCTCGCGGACCAGGTCGTCGCTCCGCTGCGCGCCCGCGGCATCATGGTCGATGCCGGTGCCAGCGGCAGCTCGTAGATGAGGCGGCGCGCGACCGGCGGGCGATCTCGCTCCTCCGGGACCGTGGAGATCCGGCCGGCATAGAAGCGCACGGCACGCGCGTTCGGCAACCGCGCACGCAGCGCAGCCCGCGCGGAGACACGGCCCCAGTAGGCCGCGAACTGCTCCGGCCCGGCGCCGGCGGCGAGCAGCCGGAGGCCGAACGCGCGCTCACGGGCGCGATTGGTCGCGTCGGCGAGGGCGTCCATGCCGACCGGTGACTCGGCGCCATCCGGCCCGACCAACACGATCACGAGAGCCGGCATCTCCGTGCCCGTCGCTTCGGCGAACGTTGGATAGCAGGCGAACGGCCACCCGGCCGTGGCGCCCCGTGCGCCAGCCTCTGCGGCGCCCGCGAGCAACACCAGGCCGACGGTGAGCGCCGGCGCCACGCGGGAGAGCCGCACCAAAGCCTCCGGAGCGCCCGCCGTGCGTTCCGCGCCGTCGGCGGTCGCGCGCCGGAAGAGGGCGTCCCAGTCGATGAACACGACGTACGCGATCCAGAGCCCCGAGAAGTCGATCCCCATGAACGCGCGAGCGAGCGCATGAAACAGGAGCGCAGCGCCGACCGCCACCATCCGAGACCAGCGTCGCCACACCGCGAACACGAAGCCGAGCTCGAGCAGCACGACGGCCGCCGCGCTCGCATGCAGCAGCCCCGGAAATCGATCGATGCGAAGGGGCGGGGTCAGCCCCGGAATCACCGCCCACTTCCAGTACATCTGGTTGCGGAGGGTGTCGCCGGTGATCCAACCGAGGCCCGCGGTGCGCAGCTTCCAGACGCCGGGGAAGAAGAACATCATCCCGAGCAACAGCCAGGCGATGCGGATTGGGACCCCATATTCGGGCGCGGGGGCTGGCGGAAGCGTTGGTGCGCCGCCGGCGTCGCACCGGTTTTTGCCTCGCCCGCGTGCGCGCCGGCGCCGCCAGGCGTCGAGAGAGAGGGCGTCCGCGCACGGACTCGCCGCCAAGAGCGCCGTGAACCAGACCAGGTGTTGATAGTGGTAGGGCATGCCGCTGCGCAGAGGCAGCGCCAGGAGGTAGAGTGCCGCCACCGTGGCGCAGCCGAAGGCGACCCGCGCGAAGCATCCCAAAGCGCCGAACAGCGCGGCGACCACCAGCGCCACCTGCGCGCCGCGCGCGAGCGCCGGACTGACCGGCACGATCGCCAGCGCCCATCCCCACCCCCGCGGCGTGGTCGCGAGCGCCGCCGGCAGATTCGCCCACGACGCCGCCGTCCGGATCTCGCGCACCGTCAAGAGCAGGAATCCGACCGCAATCCGGAAGACCGCCAGGTTCAGGGCAGCGTCGCGCGGCAGAAGGTCCAGCCAGATTCGACGACGGGGCATGAGCGACGATTGTGTCACGGCTGCTGGGATCGGCGATCTCGGCGGCGAGATCGAACGGACGGGACGGCCGTCGTATGCTCGGCTCGTGAGGGAGGGCTGATGACGGACAGACCGCGCCACTTCTCGATGATCCGGGAGTTTCAGCTGGCCGATCTGGTCACGCTCTTGAATGCGTTTCTCGGCGCGGGCGCGCTGCTCGCGTTCATGCGCTTCGTCGTCGACCAGGAGATCGTCTTCTTCTGGCTGGGGACGGCGCTCTTGCCGATCGCGCTGCTCATGGACACGCTCGACGGACGGATCGCGCGGCGGCATGGGACGGGCTCGCCGCTCGGGCAGGAGCTCGACTCCCTGGCCGACATCGTCTCGTTCGGCGTGGCGCCGGCCGCCATGGCCTTCGCCGCGGGAATGCGCGGCGGCTGGGACGCGCTCTGTCTGGTCTTCTTCGTCGGCTGCGGCATCAGCCGGTTGGCCCGCTACAACGTCACGGCCGCCGGGCTGTCAGGGCCCTCCGGAAAGGTGACCCACTTCGAGGGATTCCCGATCCCGACCAGCCTGCTGCTCGTGATGGCGCTGGCCGTCCTCGCTGGGCTCGGCCACTGGCAGGACCGCCTCCCGCTCGGGGTGGCGACCCTGGCCGGAATTCGTTTGCACCCGTGGAGCCTGGTCTACGTCCTGTGGGGGAGCGGGATGATCAGCAAGACGCTCCGGATTCCGAAGCCCTGAACCGGCGGTTCACTTGGCCACGACGGAGAGGGAGGTGAAGTCGATGGTCCCGCTGTTGTTCTGTGCTTCGACGAGAAACCGGGTCTCTTCGAGGTTGCCCAGCTGCAGGCCCAGGCTGGCCCACTCGGCAAAGTGTTTTGAGATGGAGATGTGTCCGCAGGTGCGAGGCGTCTGGTTGACGCTCCAGTACTGCACGAAGGTCGCGTTGGTGCCCGTGATGTTGGGTTGGTTGGTCTGCGTGTTCGTCATGACGTCGTAGGTCCCTTCACCGTCGATGGTGAACGTGCCGACCTTCGTGAAGTCGGGCTTCTTCCCGAGCCAGTTCTCCGCGATGTAGTACTCATGCAACGGATTCACCGACCACCCGTAAATGCCGATGTTTCCGAATCCGCCGCTGGTGATGCCGGTCGTCGTGTACGCGAAGTCCGACGAAAAGGTCCCTAGTTGTGAGTACGTCTTGGTCTTGTCAAAGGCCAGGCCGACGCGGGCAATCCAGTCACCGACGTTGGTCCAATTCGCTTTGAAGGCAGCCCCGACACCGTAGACGGTCATGCATCCGGACCCCTGTCCGTCCGACCAGAGATTGTAGGTGTAGTTTCCGCCCGCGCTGCCGTCGGAGGTCGAGCAGTATTGCTTGCCGCCGGTCAAAGGGGTGACCGTTGGGCAAGTGACGGCTACGCCGCCCGCTCCGCCGCTGGCGCCGCCTGTGCCCGCCGAGCCACCCGCGCCGGTATGGCCGCCGCCGGCGCCGACGGAGCCGCCCGATCCTGTGCCGCCGCCGGTGCCGGCGATGCCGCCGGTTCCCGTCGAACCGCCGGTGCCGGTATGGCCGCCGCCGGCGCCGGCGGAGCCGCCCGATCCTGTGCCGCCGCCGGTGCCGGCGATGCCGCCGGTTCCCGTCGAACCGCCGCTGCCACGATCTCCGCCCGAGCCGGTGGACCCGGCCGAACCGGTGAGCTCGCCCGAACCGGTGAGCCCGCCCGAGCCCGTGACGCCGCCCGAGCTGGTGCCGCCGCCGGTTCCGTTCCCCCCGTTCGACCCGCCCGTGGATGTCCCGCCCCCGGTCCCGGAGCTGGCACAACCCGCGAGGGCCGCCGCAGCAAGGCAACCAGCGAGGGAACCCAGCGACCTGCGGGACTGATGTCGACCGTTCATGATGAAGTGAGGATTCCCGGGTGTGGTCGCTCCGGATCAAGCTCCGCGCTCAAACGACGGTCACGCGCACACGGACCTCGGGCTCGAGGCAGACTCAAACCTGGAGTTCCAGACCCAGGGACGAAGCGCTACGGGTGGAGCACGGGCGATTCGCCGAGCATCGGGAGGCTCGCGGCGGCCATCGCCTGGCCGTGCCGCTTCTCCTTTTCGCCGGGCATGCTCAGCTGGATGCGCGACGCGAGCTCCGGGAAGTCGGCGCGCAGCACGTCGCGCGCGACGTCGAGGATGATCGCGCCGCCCGGGCCGCTGGTCCCGCGCCCGAGCGCGAGCACGTGGCGGAAGTCGTAGACGTTCGCCAGGTGCGCGACCGCGTAGCCGAGGTAGACGCCCACCGTCTGGTAGACGTCCGCGGCGCGCGGATCGCCGGCCGCCATCAGCGACTGCAGCACCTTGAGCTGCGCGGGGAGCGGCAGCGTCGGCGAGACGTCGATGTGCGCGGCCGGCAGCAGGCGTCCCACGGCCTGCTGGGACAGGTACTGCACGCAGCAGCCGAGGTCGCCCGACCACTCGTCGCGCGGGGCGTCGGGGCGGTAGTCGATGGGGACGAAGGCGATCTCGTTGAGCCAGGGGGTGACCCGCCCGTCGGCGGTGACGTAGCCGCCCGCGGTGCTCGTGCCGAGCGCGATCCCGAGGACGCCGCCGTCGTGCAGCGACATCGCGCCCATCAGCGCGGTGACGTCGCCGTCGTTGACCACGTCGAAGGGGACGCCGTTCCAGGCGCGCTGCAGATCGCGGAACATGTTCTTCACCCGGCGATCGAAGAGCTCGGGCGCGACGCCCCGGAACAGCGAGGAGAACTTCACCTGGCTGTCGACGTAGACGCCCGCGGCGCTGCCGCCGATCGCGTCGACGCGCGGGAGGTGCTCGGCGGCGCGGCGGAGCGAGTCCATGATCCCGCTCCAGTGGTAGTCGGGGTCGGGCTGGTGGTACGGGTCCCACTCCGTCTCCTCGCTCCAGACGACGCGGCCGTCGATGAGCGCCGCCACCTTGCGGTCGCTGCCGCCGAGGTCGAACCCGATGCGGCACCCCTCGAGGTGCCCGCCGAGGTCCGCCGTGCTCGAGCGCTCCGGCGGCAGCGCCCGCGTTGGCCACGACCTCGATCGCCCGATCGTTGACGCACTCGCCGACAATCTCGGAGTCGAAGCGCCCCGTGCTGGTCTCATGAAAGTGCCGGCGCAGCCTGTCGACGAGCTCGGCCGGCGCGTCGAGGTGGATGCGGTAGCCGCCGCGCGCCCAGAGCGCGAGCTTGACGAGCCGCTCGAGCATTCGAAAGTTGTCGTCGGCGGCCCCCGGCGCTTCCGCGGGGAGAAGATCGGCCGAGAAGCGGGAGACCGCGCCGTCCCGCTGCTCGAGCGCGAAGCCCGTCCGGACCGGCCGCCCGGTGTCGCGCGCGTGCTGCTCGAACGCCCGCCAGGCGGACGCGGCCGGGCGAAAGCGCCGGTCGAGGACCGGAGCCACGGCGGGTAGCGGGCAACGCGAAACGCAGCTCCGGATCGTGGTTCCTCATAACTAAGAACCTGGGGCCGCAGCGGGCGCGTTCAAGTTGTCGATGCCGCGTCAGGTTGCTCGAGCGGGCGCGTCGAACGAGTGCGGGCTCGACCATCGGCTGTGTGCGCCCGAGCCGAGCCGGAGCGACACGGATCAGGCCGGCTTGCGCGTGCGTTTGCGCGAGACGGGCCTGCGGGTGGTCGCGGCGAGAGACTCCTTCCAGTCGTCGTCGGTGAGCAGGCGATCGAGGGCGGCGGCGGCGGCGCGCAAGGTGTGCGGCCTGTCGTGGAGCGCCCGCCAGAGGTCGCCCACCTCCTCGAGGCGGGCGGAGGTGGTGCGCAGCGTGAAGGTCCGGGGGCCGACCGCGCCGCGCTCGAATCTCCGACCAGGCGCAGGGCGCCGACACGGGCGCGCCGGGCTTGGGGCGCAGCGCGTAGGCAGCCGCGAAGGTGGCGCCGTAACCGTTGCGGCCGGTGTCGACGAAGATCCGTCCGCCGCGGTCGGCCTTGATGAACTCCTGCGTGAACAGCGCCGGGTGGCGCTTCACCAGCACCGCGCCGGCGCCCTGGGAGAAGCGCCGCACCGGCTCGAAGTCGGCCTCGCCATCCAGCGCGACCACGATGTGAAACCCCTTCGAGCCCGAGGTCTTCACGAAGCTCGCCAGCCCCAGCTCGGTGAGCAGCTCGCGCACCGCCAGCGCGGCCGCGCGCAGCTCGGCCGGCTGGTCGCGCGAAGGACTTTGAGACGGGTCCTCGGCAGGATCGAGATCGAACACGCACAGATCGGGGTGATGCAGCTTCGGCACGCGCGACGTCCAGACGTGCGGCGTGATCGCGTTCTGGTTCGCCAGCCAGAGCAGCGCGCGCGCATCTTCGACGAGCGGGTAGTGAACGGCGCCGTCGCCTTCCGATTCCGAGCGTTTCGGGATCTCGACCCGCTGCAGCCAGGCGGGAAATCCCTTCGAGACGTCCTTTTGAATGAAACCCTTCTTCTCGATGCCGGCCGGGAAGCGCTCCATCGTCACCGGCCGCCCCGCGAGGTGCGGCAGCATCACCGGCGCCACCGCCTCGTAGTAGGCGCAGACGTCGCCTTTGGTGATTCCGTCAGCTGGAAACAGCAGCTTCTCGGGGTGCGTGATCACGGCGAAGCGGTAGTCTTACCAGCTCTCGCCGGGGGGAGACGAGAGCTGCGCCGCCAGACCGTGGGCGAACTCGGTCGCGCGCCGGGTCGAGGCGAGCATCTCGTGCTCGTGCGGGAAGATGGCGTCACGGCCGATGGTGTCGATGACGCGCGAACGCTCCAGCGTTCCGAGCATCCCGGGGCGGACCCCGCACAGCACCAGACGGCCCCCGCGGCTCTGGGCGTGGCGCGCCACGTTGCCGAGGGCAATGGCCGCCGTGGCGTCCATGTTGTAGGCCTCCTGCAACCGCAGCACGATGAAGCGCGTCTTCTTGTCGTTGAAGAGCTTCATCAGCTCGCTCTGAACTTCATCCGCCGCCGCGAAGAAGAGCTCGCCCTGAAGGTTGAGCACGGTGACCGCGCTGGTTTCGTTCACGCCCTCGTCCGGCGCCTCGCGCAGCGCGCCGTCGGCATCGAACTTCATGACCCGCATCTTGAAGCCCTCTGCGCGCCGCAGCGCGAAGTAGAGCGACAGCCACACCCCGCCGATGAGGGCCGTTTCCAGGTGCTCGACGAAGAGCACGCCCAGGAAGGTGATCACCAGGACCGCGCGGTCCCCGGGCGTGGTGCTGAACATGGCGCGCCAGCGCCACACGTCGACCAGACGCAGGCCGACGTGGACCAGCGTGCCCGCCAGCGCCGCGATGGGAATCATGTTGGCGGCGGGCGCGAGCGCGACCACGATGAGCGACGCCAGAACGCCCGACAGCGCCGCGGAGACTCGCGTCACCGCCCCGGCTTCGTAGTTCACGGCCGTGCGGCTGAACGACCCCGAAGAGGCAAAGCCGCCCACCAGCGCCGCGCCGAGGTTCGCCATCCCTTCGCCGAACAGCTGCCGATTCGCGTCGAAGGGATGCCCGGCGCGCCCGGCGAGCACCTTGCTGATCGCGATCGACTCCACCGAGCCCATGACCGCGATGGCGATCGCAGCGACCACCAGGTTTCGCATGGCCTGCAGATCGACGTGGGGGAGGTGCAGGTGGGGCAGCGCCCGGGTGAGCGGCTGGATGTCGCGCACCACCTTCACGCGGTGCGCGCCGGTTCCCACGTCCAGTCCAAACGCGGCGACGATGACCGTCGCCAGCACGACCGCGATGAAGGTGGCCGGGAGCCGGAACCCGAGCCGCTTGTCCAGCGACTGCGTTCCGCGGATGGTCAGGAACGTGAAGGCTCCGATTCCGAGGGCGGTCGTCGCCGTGGTGTGCAGGGCGAACGACAGTCGCACCAGGTCGAAGATCGCCGCCTTCGGCAGCGTGAACCCCAGAACCGTCGCCGGAATGGCGGCCCTTTCGATCCCCAGGAACGACGGGATCTGGTTGATGACGATGTAGACGCCGGCGCCGGCCGTGAAGCCCGTGAGGACGGGCTCGCTCACGAAACGAGCCAGCGTGCCCGCGCGGAGGAGCCCAGCCAGAAGCTGGATGATCCCCACCATCAACGTCAGCAAGATGATGGACTGGACCGGATCGCCGTGCGCGACGAAGAGCGCCGCATTGGCCGCCACCATCACCGAGATGGCGTTGGTCGGGCCGTCGATGACGAACTCGGAGCTGCCGAAGGTCGCGCCGAGGACCGAGGCCGCGACCGCCGTGAAGAGGCCGGCCGCGGGCGGAAATCCGGCGATGAGGGCATACGCGAGGCTCTGCGGAATCGTGAACAGCGCCGTGGTGAGACCCGCGACGAAGTCCGGCCGGAGGTAGCCCCAGCGGTACTTCCGCAAGGTGCGCACCATGGGCAACAGCCGCTCGAGCCGGGACCCCGGTGGCGAGGGGACGCCGCTCGAAAACAGCGGCGGGAGAGAGGACGGCGACGGCGTCGGGCGAGAGGCTGTTGTTTCCATCATCGGCTGAGATTCAGGAGACTCAGGAGGCGTCTGCGGGCCCCTTCGACGGCCGTCCGCCAGCGCCCGCCTCGCGGCTCCGCGGCTGAGATCCGATCGCGGAGCTCCGGCAATTCAGGAGAGCTTGTGATTTCTATTGGTACACCGTCGGGGATTCCAAAGGAACCCATCTCAGAGGCGGCGATGCCTGCTGGCTGGCCCGAGATCGTCACGCGGCGACGCGGGCACACGCCTGGCCCTGCAACGCGACTGCTGCCCAATCGTCCTCGGGTCCCTTGTGGGGCGGCTCTACCGTCTCCACGATAGCGACATCATGGAATCTAGCCGACAGCCAACGCGTATGTTGCGCACGATCGGCGTGAGCGCCGGAGTGATGGTCCTTGCGGTCGCCGCCCTTCTTTCGGGCTGCTATTACCGCGGTCGCCCACCCGAATACGGGCATCGCGGCTACGAGCATCGCCACGACCATCGTTACTAGGCCGCCGTCGAGAGCCGAGACATCATAGTCTCGGCGGTGTGACCACACTCTCCACACTTGCGCCGACCGGCCCGGGGCGGACGGTTCACGAGGGCGATGCGCTGCCGTGGCTGCGCGCCGCCGGCACACTGGCCGGCGCCAGCGTCGTGACGTCGTTGCCGGACTCCTCCGAGCTGCCGGCCCTGGGGCTCGAGGGCTGGCGCCGCTGGTTCGACGAGGCGGCGGTGCTGACCATGCAAAGCGTCCCTGACGACGGCGTGGCGATCTTCTTCCAGAGCGACGTGCGCCGCGCCGGGCTGTGGGTCGACAAGGGGGCGATGGTGTCGCGCGCCGCGGAGCGCGCCGGGATGGGCACGCTCTTCCACAAGATCGTCTGCCGCAGACCACCCGGGACGCTGACGCACGGGCGCGCCAGCTACTCGCACCTGCTCGGCTTCGCGCGCCTGCTCCGGCCGACGCTCCGGCGCGCCACCCCGGACCTCTTGCCCGACGGTGGCTTTCAGCCGGGCGTGAAGGCGATGGGGGTGCTCGCCTGCGTGGACGCCTGCCGCTTCGTGCTCAACGAGACGACCACCCGCACGATCGTCGATCCGTTCTGCGGGTGGGGGACGGTGCTCGCGGTGGCCAACGCGCTCGGGCTGGACGCGGTCGGGGTCGATCTGTCAGCGGGCATGTGCAAGCGCGCCCGGCGACTCACCGTCACGATTGACCGCTAGGTCGAGGCCGATCAGCCGGCCTCGTGGGGCGGTCCGAGGTAGGGGAACTCCGCCAGCAGATCGCGATGCGGGCCAGCCTTGTCGCTGGTGACCTTCCCGTTCGTCAGGATCGGCAAGAAGACGTCGATGACGTCGTCGGCGAGGAGCCTGCCGTTGGCCGGGTAAGAGGCCGGGCGCCTCGGATCGTACTTCAGGATGTCGGGCAGCAGCCCCTGGGCGGCGCGCTTGGCCGCCTCGGGTGCGTAGCCCCCGGCGTGCTCGAGCTCGTGGGCGAACACGTCGACGAAGCGGGCATCGTCCTTGGGCTCGGCGGCGAGGTAGGCGAGGCGCGCCTCGCCGGCCAGGAAGACCGTCTGCGTGGGCCGCGCGCAGCGCTCGACCTGAACCCAGCCTCCGCCCGCGCCCTCCGCCGGCATCAGCACGCGCGTCCAGAGGCCCAGCGGTCCCGCTCCCAGGGCGGCGTTGGGGACCTCCAGGACCAGGCTGTAAACGTTCTTGTCGGCGAAGTAGTCATCGCCCGTGAACTTGAGGTCGTGCAGGGCCCCCTGCACGTCGAAGAAAAAGGGATCGCTGCGCCTGCCCACGAAGACGCGATGGTCGCCGGCCTCGATCACGCGCGCCTCGCGTCCCGTGGAGACCGGGATCGCCTCGGCGATGACGCGCCCCTCGTCGCCCATCCGGGTGGCCTGCTCGCCTTCGGCGCGGCGGAGCGTCGCGGTCTGCGCCCCGCCGCGCGTCGGCGACACGCGCAGCCGATAGCCGATGTCGGCGACCGCATCGCCGTTGGTGTCGATCCGCAACTCGTACACCGCCTCGGGCGCGTACGGCTCGGGGGTGGTGGCCTCCGGCGGGTTCACGCCGTACGACGGATGCGTGTCCATGATCAGGATCGACCGGCTCGCGTCACCGGGCTTGGGGAACGCGAAGAGATCGGTGAGGTCCAGCCGGGCATCTGCCCGCGGAAAGCCGATGTTGGGACCGGAATAGTGGTGCGACATGGGCCTCTGTGTTGGGCCCTCCGGCGCGCCTCGGCAATACGACTTCGGCTGATTTGCGCCGGTCGACCACCTGACCGCATGCGTGGAGGCGCCGGGCGTCGAAGACGCTGTCTCGCAGGTCCCCGGGCTGCGCTTGCGGAGCCCGCGCCACATGAACATCGTGAACGCGTGAGGAACGGAGGGACTGACCGGACGATGACGGCGTTCGACGCCATCGTCATCGGCGCAGGGCAGGCCGGTCCGTCGCTGGCGGGGCGGCTCACGGGCGCCGGCATGAAGGTGGCGCTGGTCGAGCGGGCGCTGTTCGGCGGAACGTGCGTCAACACCGGGTGCACCCCCACGAAGACGCTGGTCGCCAGCGCGCAAGCCGCGCACCTGGCGCGCCACGCGGGTGACTACGGCGTCGTGGTCGAGGGGGCCGTCACCGTGGACCTGGCGCGCGTCAAGGCGCGGGCCGACGCCGTGGTGGCCGCCTCGCGCGCCGGGGTCGAGGGTTGGCTGGACAGCCTGCCGGGCTGCACGGTGCTCCGCGGGCATGCGGTCTTCGAATCGGCCACGGAGGTGCGTGTCGGCGACGACGTGCTGTCGGCGCCGCGCGTCTTCATCAACGTGGGGGGACGCGCCTCGGTGCCGCGGATGCCGGGCGTCGGCGAGGTTCCGTACCTCGACAACAGCTCGATCCTCGCGCTCACCCGTGTGCCCGAGCACCTGGTGGTGGTGGGCGGCTCCTACGTCGGGCTCGAGCTGGCACAGGTGTTCCGGCGCTTCGGAGCCGCGGTCACCGTCGTGGAGATGCGGCCACACCTCGTTCCGCGCGAGGACCCGGACGTGTCGAGCGCCATCGAGGAGATCCTGCGTGGCGAAGGGATTGCGGTGCGGACGAGCGCGATGTGCATCCGTCTGGCGGCGCACGAGCGTGGTGTGGCCGTCGGCGTCGAGTGCCCGGAAGGCCCACCCACGGTGGTCGGCTCGCACGTCTTGCTCGCCGTGGGGCGTCGCCCCAACACGGATGATCTCGGGCTCGAGCGCGCGGGCGTCGCCACCGACGCGCGCGGCTTCATCACCGTCGACGACACGCTCGCCACGAACGTGCCCGGCATCTGGGCGCTGGGAGACTGCAACGGACGGGGCGCCTTCACGCACACGGCGTACAACGACTTCGAGATCGTGGCGGGCAACTTGCTCGACGGGGCGCGCCGGCGCCTGAGCGAGCGCATCCCTGCCTATGCGCTGTACGTCGACCCGCCGCTCGGACGCGTGGGCATGACCGAGACCGAGGCGCGTGCCAGCGGGCGGCCTTTGCTGGTGGGCAGCCGCCCGATGACCCGCGTCTCGCGCGCGGTCGAGAAGGGCGAGACGCAGGGGTTCATGAAGGTGGTCGCCGACGCGCAGAGCCGTCAGATCCTGGGCGCGGCCATCCTGGGCGTGGGCGGCGACGAGGCGATCCACGGCCTCATCGACATGATGAACGCGCGCGCCACGATCGACGCGTACAGGCGCGCCGTCCCCATTCACCCCACGGTCTCCGAGCTGATCCCGACCGTGCTCGGCGAGATGAAGCCAGCGGAACCTTAACGGGCGCCGGGGCGGTGACTCGCGGTCGTGGTGCTCATTGGCGGCGGACGCTGTCCATGTGGCGCCCGGCCTCCACGACGGCCTCCTCCGGCACTTTGCCGCGCTCGCGCGCGACGATGTAGGCGGCGTACCACCCCGACCAGTGGTGCTTCGGGGCCGTCGCTTCGTATTTGCCGTGGTGCTGCTCTGCCTCTCGCAAAAGGACGGTGAGGGTCGCGATGTCGCTGCTGAACTCCTGTCCATTCGTCATCTCTGTCGTGCTCATTGTGACCTCTCGAGGCAGGTACGTTTACTGTCGCCTCCACGACGCAGCTCAATGCACGGTCGTCTGCTGACAGCGCGCCTCGATGGCCTTCACCGTATTGTCCATCGCCTTCGCCAGGTGGCCCTTGCCGACGGTTCCCACGATGGCGCCCAGCACGCGCCCCTTCAGGTTCTTGCCGTCGCGCACGACGACGGCGTCGAGGTCGGTCGTCCCGTCGGGGTTGCGGGTGAAGGAGTAGACGTGGCCGGAGCTCCCGCCCCAGAGGTTCGAGTCGGTCGTCGTCATGACGACGCGGTTCGGATCCGACCAGTCGTAGTGCAGCGTCTCCCAGATGCCGCCGGAGCCCTCGGTGACGTCGGCTTCCGTGGTCCCGCGGTCGTGCACCTTCAGGCACTCGTCGGCGCTGTTGCCAAAAATCCTGGACCGGCCCGGTCCGAAGTCGGTGAGCGCTGCGATGAACTGCTCGGGCGTCGCCGTGGTTCTCTCGTGGAGATGGATCGTGGACATCACGTCCTCCTTTCCCTCGTCATGGAATTTGGCCATCACCAGCCATATCCCGAAGCTGGACGGCTCTTTTTCCCCCACGGTTGGCGCGACCAGTTTCGGAGCCAGGCTCGCGCATGGGTCGCATCAAGGTCGAGCGTCGCGTGCCACCGCGACTGGGCCATCGTCCGGGACGCTGCAGCTAGGCGCGCGCCGGCGTGGCCTGCAGGCGGCGCCAGAAGAAGTACGAGAGCCCCCAGAGCACGCCGGTGCCCGCCGCCCAGCCCCACGCCTGCGGGCCGTCGCCCACCGCGAAGTGGGCGATGAGCGCCGAGCCGAGGGTCGATGGCGAAGCCGGCGTAGGCCCACTCCTTGAGCCGCGCCGGCACCGGCGCGAGCAGCAGCACCACGCCGAGGAGCTTGGCCCACGACAGCTCCACCCGGAAGTAGGCGGGGAAGCCGAGGTGGGTGAACGCCGCCGCCACCTGCGGCAGGCGCAGCTGCGCGTAGGCGGTGAAGCCGATCTGCAGGCAGAAGAGCGCGGTGGCGATCCAGAAGCCGATGACCATTCCTTTGGAGCGGGGCACGGCTCAGCTCGGACCCGCGGACCAGCTGGGAAGCTCGACGCCGAACTGCTTGGCGTACTCGGCGTTCAATCGCTGCCAGCCGCCGAACTTCATGGCCTCGGGGCCGACGATGCGTCCGATGGGCTGACCGGCGAGCAACCGATCCAGCACGTCGAAGCAGATGTGCCAGCCCGCGGCGCCCATCGAGATGAATCGACGGTCGATGTTGTGCCACAGCGTGAGCCGGGTGCCGCCGCCTCCCAGCGGCTCCAGCTCCCAGCGGATGTCCTGTCCGCCCCAGTTGAATTCGAGCAGCTTGGGCGCGTCGGCCCGCTTCACCTGGGTCTCGGATGACGAGCGGCGTCGGCGCCCCCACCGTCGTGAGCTTTGCGGTGCCGACGGCGCCGAGGCTCCGGTCAGAATCGAACGGAGCCCATTCGCGCAGATGCTCGGGGTCGGTGAGCGCCTTCCAAACCTTGGCCGGAGGGTGGGGGAGGTCGCGGACGAGAACGAGCGTCCACTTCTCTCCATCTTTTCGAACCTCGGCGCCAGCGGCGGCGCCCGGCGCGTATTGCTCACGGCTGCTCATTGTCTTCTTCCTTCCTTTCTTCACAGAGGGCGACCTTGTCGTCCATCTTGTCCAGGTGTCGCTCCAGGGCATCGACGTGCTTCGACCAGAAGCGCCGGAAGGGAACGAGCCAGGCGTCGAGCTCCATGAGCGGCTCCGGTCTCAGTCGATAGAGGCGCCGCTGCGCCTCGATTCGCGACTCCACGAACCCAGCCTCTCGCAGCACCCGCAGGTGCTTGGAGACGGACGGCTGCGACAGTCGAAGCTCGCGCTCGATCTCGCCCACGGAGCGCTCGGACGAGAGCAGCAGGCTCAAGATGGCCCGCCGGTTGGGCTCCGCGACGATGGCGAACGACGAATTCCACGGCGGGTATATAGCCGGCCGTTCATATTCCCGTCAAGCCATATTCGGCGAACGGAGGCCGACCCCTTGGAAGCCCTACCCGCGCCTGGCGGGCTTCGCCTTGGCGGGCTTCGGCTTGACGGACTTCGGCTTGGCGGGCTTCGCCTTGGCGGGCTTCGCGCCGGGTGTCGACTTCGCAGGTTTCGACTTGCGCGTGCCGTTGAGGGCGACCGCCTCGCGAACGAGCGCCTTGAAGGCGGCCGCGTCGACCTCTTCCCCTTCGGGGATGTCGATCGCGCGGCGCAGTTCCCCTCGAGGCTCGAGTTGAAGAGACGGGCCGGATCCTTCAGGAACGCGCCCTTGGCGAAGGTGAGCTTCACGACCTTCTTGTAGGATTCGCCGGTGCAGATGATGCCGTCGTGCGACCAGATCGGCGTGCCCATCCACTTCCACTCCTCGACGACGTCCGGGTCTGCCTCCTTGATGAGCTTGCGCATTCTGCTGAGGGTCTTCCCGCGCCAGTCCCCGAGCTCGGCGATTCTCTTCGAGATGAGCTCCGAGGCCGACTGGCCTTGACCCGCGCTCGCGCCCGACTTGTTCATGCTCCTCATCCTAGGAGTTCGGGGCCAGGAAGAACAAGCGCGGTCTGTTCGCCGGCCGCCCGGTCTCAGCTGGCGCGCAGCTCCGTGTACTCTCCCGGGTTCTTGATGATGGCGGGCTCCGCGGTGCCGAAGAGCGTGGTGTCGTCGTACTTGCCGTAACAGGAGACCGGCGATTGGTGTAAATCGGCATCGCCTTCCCGTAGCCGGGAAAGATCTGATTGGGCTGATCGTAGGAGATGATCGGCTGGGTGTTGCCCGGGGCGCCGTAAATTCCGGTCATCTGCATGAAGAGCGGCGGTCCGCCGTCGGGGTTGACCTGCTCCGCCGAGACGTGGTCGAGCGAGCGCCCGGTCGGTGTGGCGGTGAACTTCCCGTCCGAGGGGGTGACCGGCTGGCAGGTGAAGTACGAGCCGCAGACCTGGGTGTGGGGATCGGTCGTCTGGCCGAGGGTCCCCTGGAAGCTCCACTCGTTCATGGCGCGGATGCCGCGAACCATGAGCAGCTTGTCCGCGTAGGGCGCCAGCGGATAGAGCGTCGGCATCGCCGCGTAGTCGGTCGTGCCGAGCGGGCCGTGGGACAGGGCGGGGAACCAGCGATCGGTCACGCAGCCGTAGTGGGTGAAGTAGACGATCAGCCGCTTGGGACCGGAGGTCGATTGGGCCCGTGCCCTTTGGGCGCGTCCGGCCAGAGAGCTCAAGAATGGCGCGGCGACGACGGCGCCTCCCAGGCCCCGGAGAACGATCCTGCGATTGAATGTCCTGTTCACGGTTGACTCCCTTCGGTCCCACCCGGAGATGCCGGTGTCGCAGGCCCGTGATCGCGGCCTCAACCATATCTATGGGCGTCGAGCGTCCATTCCTTCGAATCGCGGCGGCAGATCGCGCCCGATTTCGGCCCGGGGGGCGATCCGACGTTCGGCCGGGCACATCCATGCGGCCGCCAGCATCCGTCGGAGCGCAGCGCCATCCTCCGCGCTATCCTCTCCGCTTCCCAATCTCGACCGCAATCTTGGTCGGGTTCTTGGCCAACTTCCGGGCAACCAGGAATATGTCCGGTTGGCCATAGGTATAGAGAAGAACATCGCGCGGGATTCCTGGTCGCGCTTCGCTCTCCTGTTTCCCACATGAAGCAAACAAAAAGACTGATCTCGTCGTTGGCGGCGCTCGCGCTCGCTGTAGTTTTTTCCTCGCTCGCATTGGGGGGCCAGCTGGCCCGACCTCGAGCCGAAGCGGCCGACGCGCGCACGACAGACGCCAACATCACGCGGCTCACGACGGGCCTGCTCGAGAACTCTCAGCTCGCCCATCACCCCTTCGACGGCCAGCTGGCCGGAACGGTGCTGGACCGCTACCTGGACGCCCTGGACGGCGCCCGCTCTCTCTTTCTGCAGTCCGATGTCGACGAGTTCGCCCGGTACCGCGCGACGCTGGCCCAGGCGACCCGAGGCGCGGGCGACACGAGCGCGGCGAAGGCCATCTTTGCGCGCTACCTCGAACGGTTGAACCAAGCAGACGGCGTACGACACGTACGTGTTGCAGACGGCGAAGTTCGACTTCACCGGCCACGACAGCTACTCGTTCGATCGCGAGCACGCGCGACGGCCAGCCACCGCGGCGGAGGCCCGGACGCTCTGGTGGCAGCACCTCCGGGCGGAATATCTGCAGGAGAAGCTGAACGACAAGCGGCCGGACCAGGTCGTGAGCACTCTGACGCGCAGGCACGCGCAGGCGCTGCACACCATGACAGCGCTCAGCAGCGACGAGGTCCTGGAGATCTATCTGGACACGCTGGCGCACGTCTACGATCCCCACTCCGACTATCTCGGCCACGAACAGATGGAGAGCCTCTCCATCGCGATGAATCTCTCGCTGGTCGGAATCGGTGCCTCTCTCGAGAGCGAAGATGGAACCTGCAAGGTTCTTGCGCTCCTGCCCGGCGGGCCTGCCGCGCGAAGCGGTCTCGCTCAAGCCCGGTGATCGCATCGTCGCGGTGGCGCAGGCCGGCCAGCCGCCGGTCGACATCGTGAACATGCCGCTGACGCGGGCGGTGCAGCTGATTCGCGGACCCAAGGGCTCGACCGTCACGCTGACCCTCGTTCCTGCCGGCGGCGTTGCTGGCGCGGCGACCAAGACGGCGTCTCTGGTGCGCGACGAGATCACCCTGGAAGATCAGCAGGCCAAGGCCCGCATCGTCGACCTGCCGGTCGGCAAGGCGGCGACCAAGTCGGCGACCAAGGGTGCGAAGGAGTCGGCGAAGGAGATGAGCAAGGACGCTGCCACCCTGCGGCTCGGCGTCATCGATCTGCCCTCGTTCTACGCCGACATGGGCGGCGGCCGGAAGCGCAGCGCGACCGCGGACGTCTCGCGGTTGCTGGTCAAGCTGCAGGCGGAGCACGTGCACGGCGTCGTGCTGGACCTGCGGCACAACGGCGGCGGTTCGCTGGAAGAGGCGATCAATCTGACCGGGCTGTTCATTCGAAAAGGGCCGGTCGTCCAGACGCGCGGCTCGGACGGAAAAATCGTGGTCGACGAGGATACCGATCCGAGCGTGGTCTATGACGGGCCGCTGGTTCTGCTGACCAGCCGCTTCAGCGCGTCCGCCTCGGAGATCCTGGCCGGCGCGCTTCAGGACTATGGAAGGGCGGTCGTCGTGGGCGACTCGTCGACCTTCGGCAAGGGGACGGTGCAGAACATCGTCCCGCTGGCGCCCTACATGGACCAGGTCGGGCTCGGCCATTCCTACGATCCGGGGGCGCTCAAGATCACGACCAGCAAGTTCTACCGGCCAAGCGGCGCCTCGACCCAGCTGCGCGGCGTCGCCGCCGACGTGGTGTTGCCGTCGGCCAGCGACCTCAGCGAGGTGAGTGAGGCGTCCCTCAAGGATCCTTTGCCCTGGGACGTGGTCCCCGCCGCGTCGTACGAGCGCCTCAATCGCGTCGAGCCCTATGTCGCCGCCCTGCGGGAGAGATCCGACCGCCGGCGGGCGGCCGAAAAGCCCTTCGCCGCGCTGGCGGACGACATCGCCCGGCTCAAAAAGAGCCTGGTCTCGAAATCGATCTCGCTGAACGAGGCGCAGCGCCGGCAAGAGATGGCGGAGTCCAAGGTTCGTGAAAACGAGCTGGCCAGCGAGGAGCGCGCCCTCTGGGCGAAGGGCCCCACCAGCTACGAGATCACGCTCAAGAACGCCGCATTGCCCGGTCTCCCGCCGCCTTTGGCCGTCACGAACGACGCGCCTGCGAAAGAGGGGGACAGCGAAGCCAAGGCCCGTTCGACCACGGACGACCTCATCTTGAACGAGGGCGTTCGAATCCTGGCCGACTACGTCAACGCTCTGCAACCGCCCGTCGAAAAGGGCTCCCGCGCCAGAAGAACCGAGGCGGCGAGCCTGTCGGCGTACTGATTGGTCAGGCGCGGCCGTAGACCGGGACCAGCGCGCCGGCGGTGACGGCGTTGGCGGGAGAGATCAGCCAGGCGAGCGCCGTGGCGATCTCGGCCGGTTTCGGCCAGCGCGCGTGGTCGGCGGCCGGCATCGCCGCGCGGTTCGCCGGCGTGTCGATGATCGACGGCACGACCGCGTTGACGAGGATGCCGTCAGCGCGCAGCTCGTCGGCGAGCGCCTCGGTGAGCGCCGCGACGCCCGCCTTCGCGACGGTATAGGCGACGGCGCCGCCGGCGGGAACGGCCGCCGCGCGCGAGCTCACGTTGGCGATCCGTCCGCCGCGCCCGCCGGCGCGCATGTTGCGGGCGGCCTCGCGGCAACAGAGAAAGGCCGTGGTCAGGTTCTGGTCGAGCTGCGTGCGCAGATCGGCCAGCGTCGTGTCGAGGAGCGGCGCGGCCCGAAACCCGCCCGCCAGGTGAACCGAGGCCCACAGCGGCGGTCGCGCGGCGTAAAAGGCGCGCACAGCGGCCTCGTCGGTGAGGTCGACGCCGGGCACGCTGACGATCCGCGCATCCCGGTGAACGCTCTCGCCCTGGCCGCGCAGCGGGAGGTGACAGGTCGCTCCCGCCGCCAGCAGCGCCTCCACCACCGCCGGCCCCAGCCCGCCCGCCGCGCCCGTCACCGCCACGTGCCGTCCCTCGAGATCACCGCCGCTGTTCATGGGCGGCAAAGATGCCACGCCACTGGCCGATCCGCCTCCGCCGCCTTCGCCGGCTCCGCCGGCTTCAACGCGAGGCACCGTGCGCGTCAGCGTCGGCGATGAATCGCCGTACCTCCGGATAGACCACTTCGCGCCACCGGCGACCGCTGAACACTCCATAGTGGCCTCCGCCCTCGATCGTCACGTGGTGCTTTCGATCGGGGGGGATGCCGCTGCACAGATCGAGCGCTGCCTGCGTCTGACCGGGCCCGGAGATGTCGTCCAGCTCGCCTTCGATGGTCAGGAGCGCCGGTTTGCTGATCGCTTCGGGCGCGACGCGCGCGTCGCCGACGTACCAGAGGCCGCGCGGCAACAGGTGTTCCTGGAAGACGATGCGGATGGAGTCCAGGTAGTACTCCGCGGGCAGATCGACGACGGCGTTGTACTCGTTGTAGAAGCGCCGGTGCTCCTCGGCGTCGTTGAGGTCGCCCTCGACGAGGTGCCGATAGAAGTCCCAGTGCGAGCCGAGGTGCCGGACCGGGTTCATCGCCATGAAGCCGGCGTGCTGGAGAAACCCCGGGTAGACCCGGCGGCCCCGTCCAGGGTAGGTCGCCGGGACCACGTCGATGACGTAGGTCTCGAACCAGCTCAAGGACTGCTGGGTGGCGAGGTCATTGACCTTGGTGGGGCTGCGGCGCGAATCGATCGGACCGCCGATCAAGGTCAAGCTGCGCGGCACGGGCTCGCCGGCGGACGACATCAGGGCCGCGGCGGCCAGCACGGGGACCGCCGGCTGACAGACGGCGATCACGTGCAGGCGGTCGGCGCCGAGCGTTTGCATGAACTCGCGCATGTAGCTCACGTAGTCGGCCAGCGTGAAGGCGCCTCGAGCGAGCGGCACCATCCGGGCGTTGATCCAATCGGTCACGTAGACGTCATGGTTCACGAGCAGGGTGCGCACCGTATCGCGGAGCAACGTGGCGTTGTGTCCCGACAAGGGCGCCACCACCAGGACCGCGGGGTCGGCGCGGAGGCCGGCGTTGACGTCATCGCGATCGCTGGAGCGCCGAAAGTGCTTCAGCAGGCAAAACGGTCTGGCGAGCACGGTCTGCTCCAGCACGGCGACCTGGCCGCCGTGCGCATCGACCGCCTGAATGCCGAACTCGGGTTTGTTGTAGGTCTTGCCGAGCCGGTAAAGAAGCTCGTAGCCGGCGGCCAGCGTGTTGGCGCCCGGCAGCTTCGCCAACCAGGTCCCCGGTTCCGAGAACAGCCGGGCCCCTGCCTCGGCCATGTACGTGGTTGGTGCGAGGAGCTCGCGGCCGTATTCATGGATTTGGTAGAGCACGCCCCTCGGTCCCCGCGACGACCAACGTGGGGCTGAATCTCGCGACATCAAGTTCCGCCGCCCTCTCTGCTAGCTTTCGGGTGGATGGTCAAGTTGAAGCGCGCCTACGAGGCGGCATCGCGCGGCGACGGATATCGCGTGCTGGTCGAGAGGCTGTGGCCGCGGGGCATCCGGAAGGAGGCGTTGGTCCTGGACGAATGGCGCAAGGAGGTCGCGCCCAGCGGCGAGCTTCGCAAGTGGTTCAACCATGATCCGGAGCGCTGGGGCGAGTTCAAGCTGCGCTATCTGAAAGAGCTGAAAGAGACCGCGGCCTCGGAGCAGCTGCAGGCGCTGGCCGCGCGCGCCGCCAGCCGGACGCTCACGCTCGTCTTCTCTTCCCATGACACCGAGCACAACAACGCGGTCGTCCTCAAGGGACAGATCGAGCGCCTCGTGCGCCGACGCTGTCGGCGGTGACGAACGCCGGCGGCCTACGACGAACGCTGGAGAGCTGGCTGGTGGCTCTCGCGCCACGAGCGGGTCTTCCTCGTGTTCTCGGTCCAGTGCGCCCTGTACACGGTCTTCTGCCTCGCGATCAGCTCGTTCTTCCGGGCGACGACGATCCCCGACGCCCAGGCCACGCTCGACAGGTTCGTCACGCTCGGCGTGATCATCCACGTTCTGCTCCTCCATCTCTATGCGGACCTCGGCGGTCGCCGCGACCGCGCCTTCCGCGCGCTCGTCACGGGCGTGCTGGGTTTCCTCGCCGTCCTGAACCTATGGGTGCCGCTGCGCGGAACCGTCCTCGAGCTGCGAACGATGCCGCTGCCCTGGGGCGGCACGGGCCTGCTGGCGATCCGCACGCCTCCCGGCGCGCCCCTCGCCGTCCAATATCTCTTCGTGCTGGCGATCCAGGTCTATGGATTCTTCGTCGCCCGCGCGATCTGGAAGCGCGATCGGACCGGCGCGGTCCTCGTCGCCATCGGCGCGGCGGCGATCCTGGCCGGAGTCGCGATCGGATGTCCTCGTCGACTTCGCGAAGGTCCGGGCGCCGTACGCGGGCGCCTTGCCGCACGCGATCAACGTGCTCTGCGTGGCGTTCTTCCTCTCGCGGGAGTACTCGGCGCGCGGCGCGCGGGTGGCCGCCACCGAGAGGCAGTTCGAGGCCGCCTTCGAGCACTCCCGATCGGGAAGGCTCTCCTCGCGACGGACGGACGCTTTCTCAGGGTCAACCGCGCGTTCTGCCAGCATCCTCGGCTCGACCGCCGAGGAGATCTGCGCACGTCGGCTCTACGACATCTTCACCCGACGACGACGAGGATCGATCGAGACGGAGTCCGGGCGACTGCTCACGGGCGAGGTCCTCGCCCACACCGTCGAGAGACGCCTCGTCCGAAAGGAGGGCGACCCCGTGTGGGCGCTGCTCGTCGTGTCGGTCGTCCCCGATGACCACGGGCGACCCGTCCAGATGATCGCTCACGTTCAGGACGTGACCGAGCTCCGCGCCCACCGCGAGAGGCTGGAGGAGCTCGTCGCGACGCGCACGCGCGAGCTCAGCGATGCCAAGGATGAAGCCGAGCGCGCCAACCGGGCCAAGAGCCAGTTTCTCGCCCACATCTCCCACGAGATCCGCAACCCGCTGCACGTCATGCTGCTCTACGCGCAGATCCTCGAGCGCGACCCCACGCTCGGCGGGGCGCAGCAGACGCAGGTCGGGATCGTGCGCTCGAGCGGAAATCATCTGCTGACGCTCATGAACGACCTGCTCGAGATGGCCAAGATCGAGGCCCGCCGCCCCGAGCTCGTCGAGGATCGGTTCGATCCCCGGGCGACGCTCGACGAGGTCGAGCGGATGTTCGCCGGCGAGGCCGCGTCCAAGGGCATCGACGCTCGAGATCGCGTGCGCTCCCGAGCTCCCGCGCTCGATCCTGGGCGACGGCGGCAAGGTGAAGCAGATCCTCATCAACCTCGCGGGCAACGCCCTCAAGTTCACCGAGCGGGGCTCGATCCGCTTCAAGGCGTCCGCGAGCGCGATCGCGGACGGTCGCGATCCTCTGGTCAAGATCGTCGTCGCGGACACGGGGATCGGCATCGCGGCGCACGACACCGCGCGGATCTTCCAGCCGTTCGAGCAGCTCGACGCCGGCAAGCGGGCCGGCGGCACGGGCCTCGGCCTCGCCATCAGCCTCGGGCATGCGCGGCTGATGGGCGGAGACCTCACCGTGGAGAGCGCCCCGGGCGTCGGGAGCACGTTCACGTTCACCTTCGTGGCGAAGAGCGTCGGCCTGGCGGCGTCGCCGCGCGGCCCCGGGGCCGATCGCCGACGTCGCGGCCGGCGCGACGAGATTCAAGGTGCTCATCGTCGACGACCTGGCCGTCAACCGGGAGGTCCTCTCGGAGCTGCTCTCGGGGCCCCGCTTCGAGACGCGCACGGCGTCGGACGGACCGAGCGCCATCTCGATCCACGCGGACTGGCGCCCGGACCTCATGCTCATCGACCTGCGCATGCCCGGAATGGGAGGGCTCGAGGCAATCCGACGCATGAGGGCCGCCGGGTCCCGAGCGGCAATCGGCGCGCTCAGCGCCAGCGCGCTCGCCGACGACGAGCGCCAGGCCCTCGCCCTCGGCGCCGACTTCTTCCTCGGAAAGCCCTTCGACGACCGCGAGCTCATGGACAGGATCGCTTCCGCTCGCGAGGACGATGCCTAGCTTGATCGTCAATCAGGAGCCGGCTGATGTTCCGCGGCATGATGATTGCCAGCCGCCGCGACCGGCCGGGAAGTGTGAACATGACATGCACCGATCCCGTGCGCCGACCAGGCGGCTTTCGCGCGACTCTGTGGGCGGTCGCGATCGGGTGCACGCTGCTCGCCTGCGCGACGGCGCACCCGACGGCGGCGGATTCGAATCCGCCGACCCTGATGTCGCCCGACGACCAACCGTCGAACGTCCAACACCCCGACGCGCGCGCGACCCAACGCGGGGTGATCGTCCCCAGCGACGTCCACGTATCGGGGAGCGCGGCGCCGGTGCCGGCGGTGACGGAGACCGCGAGCCCCGGCGCGTCCTCCGCCCCTGGCGCTGATAAGTAGCGCCAGGCCGCGCCGCCAGGCTCGCGACCTCCGGCGTAGGGCGCGACGTTGACCCGCCGGCGGCGCGGGTGCGATCGTGCGCCCATGTTCGTCGAGATCGCTTTGCTGACAGCCAAGAGCGGAGACGCGGAGCGCCTGCGAGAGGGGCTGCGCGCGGCGCGTTCGGTGATCGCCAGCGCGGCCGGCTACCGGGGCAGCGTGTTTTATCAGGGGGTCGAGAGCCCGGAGTCGTTCATCCTGCGCGTCGAGTGGGAGACGCTGGAAGCGCACATGGAAGGCTTCCGGCAGGGGCCGCTGTTCGCCGAATGGCGCCGCCACTTCCAGGCCTTCCTCGACGGCCCGCCCACCATGACGCACTACCAGCCGATCGCCGGGCCCTAGCGCCGCCCTTGGCGCTGCCCTAGCGCCAGGCGCCCATATCGTCACCAGCCGAGCTTGACCTGGAGCTCGGTGACGAGCTGGTCGGCCATGATCTGGTTCTCGGCCGGGTCCGGGTGGTACTGGCAGGCGGCCTTGTCCGACGTCTGCGCCGCGATCTTGTCGAAGAACTCGACGTTCTTGTCGCCGGCGGCGACGCGCGCGTTGACCGAGGCCTTGATGTGGCCCTGGATCGTCGACAGATCGGTGCCGCTGAGGAGCGGGCCGATGATGCAGACGATCAGCGCGCCCGGGTACTTGGAGCGCACGGTCTGCAGGAGGCCCGTGTAGGCGGTCTCGAACGGCGTGCCGGGATCGCCCTTGCCGTTGCTGATGTCGTTCGTCCCGAGGTTGACGATCACCGCCTGGGCCTGGGTGCGGAAGTCCCAGGTCGGCGTGGTGTCGTTCGTCAGCGCCCGCGTGTAGACCATCGGCAGCGTGTTGGTCATGTCGCCGCCGTAGTTGCGGTAGGCCCCCTGGCCCGACATCGCGATCGTGTTCACGTCGGCGCCGAGCGCGCGCGCCGCCACGGCGCCGTAGGTGTCCCAGTGGCTCTCGGTCGGGAAGCAGTCACTGTCGGCCAGCGCGCCGAGCGTGCCGTAGCCACAGCTGATCGAGTCGCCGACGATCTCGATGAGGCGCGCGGGCGCCGCCGGTGGGGGCGTCAGCGCGCCGCCTCCGACGGTCAGGGCGAGGAGCTGGGAGTCACCTTGCGAGCCCTCGGTCTGGCGATAGAGCTCGACCGTGTGCGTCCCCGCGCCGAGGCCGCTGACCACGCTGGCCGTCTGCTGTCCGCTGGCGATCGTGAACGCCGCGCGGGGCGTGCCGTCGACGATCGCGTTGAAGATGAACGCGCCCGAGCTGTTGATCTGCATCGCCAGCGAGGTTCCTGTGAAGCGCGCGACAAACCCGCTGCCCGACCAGGAGAACCGAGGGTGTTGCGCGTCGGTGAGGTCGACCCGGCCGACCCATCGCACGCCGGCCGCGACGACGCCCGGCTGGCCGGTGCCACCGTCGGTCGAGCCGCCGTCCACGGCGGAGGCGCCGCCGGTCCCCGCCCGGCCCGCTCCGCCGCCCGTTCCCGTGCTGCCGCCGGTGCCGGGCGCGCCGCCTGTTCCCGTGCTGCCGCCGGTCCCCGTTTTGCCGCCGGTGCCGGGCGCGCCGCCGGTGCCAGGCGCGCCGCCGGTGCCAGGCGCGCCGCCGGTGCCAGGCGCGCCGCCCGTGCCGTGAGCGCCGCCTGTGCCGGGCGCGTCGCCTGTGCCGGGCGCGCCGCCGGTGCCGGGCGCGCCGCCGGTGCCGGCGTCGGAGCCTGTCCCCGGGGAGCCCGAACCGCATCCGCTCGCCGACAGGACGACGACGGCGGCGGCGGTTACGGCGAGCGTTTGCCAGCGCCGGGCGCCGGAAGATCGAGCTCCTGAGCGAGAGTCGGCGGGGGGCCGCATGACCGGCATTCTAGGAACGGCCGGCGCGGGTCGAGCAAGAGGAAACGTCCTGCGGCTCTAGGACGAGCGGCGGCTGGCGGGCATCGCCAGGCGATCGAAACCGTAGGGAACGGCAGGCGCCGCCGGCACGAGCTCGCGCGGGCGCTCGGGCCGCTCCGGCATGGCCACACTTTGAAGATAGAGGGGCTGCGCTCCTCGGGCGCCGGCCACCGCGCGCTCGGGGGCGCCTTCGATCCGTTGAAGCTTGTAGCCCACGCCGAGGACCGATTGCAGGCGTTCGCCGAGATCCCCCAGCTTCCTCCGCAGGTTCAGGGTGTGCGTGTCGACGGTGCGTCCACCACCCGCGTGCCGATAGCCCCAGACGCGCGACAGCAGCTCTTGCCGGGAAAAGACGCGGTTGATCCGCTCGACGAGGAAACGGAGGAGTTGAAATTCGTACGGCGTCAGCTTGAGGGACTCGTCGTCCCGGTAGGCCTGCCGCATCTCGCAGTCGAGCACGATCTCGCCGTAGCGCAGCTGCAGCGGCGCGCGCGGCCGCCGGTCACGGGCGCGCAGTTGCCAGAGCCGGGCCGCGAGCTCCTCCGGGGTGATGGGAGACAGGATGAAGTCGTCGGCGCCGATCTCCGCGGTGAACGCCATGACCCGCGCCACCTCGAGGGAGAGGAGGATCCGCGCCGCGATCAGCTCCGGACGCTGCCGCAGCCGCTGGATGGCGCTCCGCCCGATCTCCAGATGTTCCCCCGCCTCGACGATGACCACGTCCGCCGGCTCCGTGCGCGACGCGAGCTCGAGCAAGTCGAAGCCCGAGACGATCACCTCGTGCCCGAGGGCGCGGAGCAGGCAGGCGGGCGAGTCGGTCCGCGCGTCGTTGCCCCCTGGGTCGAGCGTGACCACGACGGTCCGCAGACGCGAACCAGGGAGAGCCACGCGAGATGCCGACGAAAGCGACATTGAGCACACTCTACCGAAGCGGAGCCCGCCGATCCATAAGTAAGCAATTATTTACATCGAGTAAGTGATTGTTTACATGCGCGAAACGTCCGCGCAACGCCAGACCGGACGCGAGGACGTATTCTGGTATCGATGAACGGCGGAAAGCGGAACGCAGACCGGACCCGGGAGAAGATCCTCCGCGCCGCCATCGGCGAGTTCGCGAACCACGGTTACAGCGGCGCGCGCGTCGAGCGAATTCGCCAGCGCGCCGGCGCCAACACCCGGATGATCTATCACTACTTCGGCGACAAGAGCCGGCTCTACGTCGCCGTGCTCGAGCACGTGATCGGGGAGCTGCGGCAGGAAGAGATGCGCCTGGAGGTCGACCGGATCGACCCGATCGAGGGGCTCCTGCAGCTGTTCGATTTCGTCGACCAGCATTTCGCCGCGCACCCGGAGTTGATGACCCTCCTCAGCGGCGAGAATCTGCTGCGTGGCCGGTTCGTCCGCGGCTCGGCCAAGACGCGGATCATCAGCTCGCCGCTGATGCCCCTCGTCGAGGAGCTCCTCCGCCGGGGAGAGCGCAAAGGGTTGATCCGGTCGGGCATCGATCCCCTTCACCTCTACGTGGTGATGGTGGCGCTCTGTTACTTTCACCGCTCCAACGCCCACACGCTCTCGTTCCTGTTTCGCACCGACCTGCTCGACGCCGACTGGCAGAGCGAGCACAAGAAGATGGCCGGCGAGATGCTGCTCGGATACCTGCGCCCGAGACGCGCGGCGCCCTGAGGGCCGGCGCGCCGTCGACCACCGGCGCGCCGTCGACGAAAGGAAAGGACCCTCAAAGGGTCCCGGGAACCGAGGCGGGGGGCGATGCCTGCGT
This sequence comes from uncultured Pseudomonadota bacterium, assembly GCA_963819375.1. GTDB lineage: Bacteria > Myxococcota_A > Polyangia > Fen-1088 > Fen-1088 > JADGRB01. Next base: position 554,455 of record CAWFVU010000010.1, read on the forward strand.
CGATGCTCCCCGGTCGGCGGGCAGCTCTACGACGGCGCTGGTTCCCCGGGGAAACCTGGGCGTGAGCGACAGCGTTCCCAGGTGACTCTTGACGATCTCGTTCGCGATCGCGAGACCGAGGCCGGTCCCCTCGCCGCTGGCCTTGGTCGTGAAGAACGGTTCGAGCACCTTCTCGGCGCGCTGCGCGGAGATCCCGGAGCCGTCGTCGACGACGGAGAAGCGGACCGTGCCGTCGTGGGCCTCGACCGAGAGACGAACGTGCTCTCCGGACGCGCAGGCGTCGCAGGCGTTGAGCAGCAAGTTGACCAGGGCACTTTCGATCAGGCGCGCATCACCGGTGATCGTCGGCAGACCCTGGGGGACGTCGATCGCCAGCGGAATGCCCGCCTTGTCGAAGCGGTGCTCGACGAGAGCCCGGGCGCCTTGCACGAGGCGCGCGGCCGACAGGTGGTCCGCCGAGACGCGATCCCCTCGCGCCAGCCCCAGCAGGCCACGGATGACCTGGCTGATCCGGTGCGTCTGATTCGAGGATGGCCTGGACGGCCGCTTGCCCCCGCTGGTCCTCGCGGACCTTCGGCAAGAGCTGCTCGGCCCGTCCGGCGATCACGCCCAGCGGCGTCGACACCTCGTGCGCCACGCCGATCGCCAGGGTCCCCAGCGTGGCGGCGCGGGTCGCCAGGGCGAGCCGCGCGTCCTGCTCGTCGCGCAGCGCTGCCAGGGCCAGCTCCCGTTCGAGCTCCAGCTCCTTCCGCTGGTTTCGGAGCGCGACGACGCCGAAGGCGAGCAGCAGTCCGGTCGCCGTCAGCACGCTGAGGATGGCGCGCTGTTGCGCCCAACAATCTCGGTCGCGCTCACGAAGGGCCGTGGCGGCGACGGCGATGATCGACCCGCCCAGCGGCCCCCGGGTGATCGGCGCCAGACCCACGAAGGCCGCGCGTGTCGGAAGGCCCAATTCGCCGGCCTCGGTCCTGGAGAGGGGGACGATTGCGTCGCCTCGCCGGGCGGCGCCGACCACGCGGTCGGCCATGACCGGCTCTCCCTGGCCCGGCTGCAAGCGGGAGCCGTCGGGCGACAAGAGGAACACCCTCAACGAACCCTGCCGCTCGACGGCAGCCAACTCACGAGACGCGCGCGCGGCGACCGACGCCGAGAGCCCATCCGTCCGGACCCCGAGGGCAGCGGCCATCCCGCGCGCGAGGTTCACCTGCTCATCCGCGAGATCGTCGAGCGCCGCACGCGCCGCGCGCAACGAATCCCAATACGCCAGGCCACCCACGAGCCCGATCGCCAGGCCCACCGAGCAGAGAAGGCGCGAGGTTCGAACGCGCGCCCGGCGATCGCCGGCTGCCGTCACCGTCGAACGAGGTCGAGCGATGGTCGACGCGGAATCACTCGAGGAGATCGCCACCATCGCTGACTCTGGTTAGCAAGCTGTGGGCCGCCGGGCAGTTGGCGTCAACGCGCCTCTATCCCCATCGGGCAATGGGACTATTTCCTTGGGGACCGGGAAAATTTCCGGCTGCTCACCAGGGAACCAGGACGGTTGGCCCCTGCCGGCGCGATCTCCGCGTGGGCATGGGCGTTGCTTTAGAGGGGAGGCGACGATGGCCAGGCAGATGCGAACGTCAGCGGCGCTGTTCGGATTTTTCGGGCTATTCGGGTCGGGATTCGCGGCCGCCGCCCCACCGCCGCAGCCAGAGTCCACGCCGCCGCTGTCGGTCCCGACGACCCCGGGGCTGTCTCGGGCGCGACCGATCACGCTGGCCGAGGCGCTGGCTTTCGCGCGCGACCACCAACCCGCCGTGCTCGCCTCCCTGGCCCGGTTGAGGACGGAGAAGGCGAACGCCGAGGTGCCACGTGCGCGCTACTACCCGCTCCTCGGTCTCACCGCGCAGTTCCTGGAAGGGACCACCAACAACACGACCGCTTCCTACCTGGGCGATCCGTTCGTCGAGCTGCCACGAATCGGAGGGACACCCTCGCGGACCAGCAGCGACGCGAGCTGGAGGCCGTACGCGTCGACGCTGGCGGCTGTCGGGTTGAGACAGGAGATCTTCGACTTCGGTCGCATCGCGGCCGAGGCAGCGGCGGCCGACGCGCGCGTGACCACCGCCGCGCACGCCGCGGACGCGCAGCTCCTGGACATCGAACTGAACGTCGAGGAGGCGTTCTTCGCCGTCCACGCGGCCAAGGCGATCCTCCAGGCCTCCGAGGACGCCTATCAGCGGTCGCTGGTGCACCGAAACTTCGCCGGCGCCGGCGTCAAGTCGGGCCTCCGCTCGCCGATCGATCTGACGCGCGCGGAGGCGGACCTCAGCCGCTTCGACACCGGGCGGATCCGGGCGCGCGGCGGGGTTTCGGTCGCGCAGACGGTTCTGGCAGCCGCCGTCGGCTCGCACCGACCTGGCGCTCGACGCGGCCGATGAAACGCCCGCGGCGGTCGATCTGCCGGCGCTCCCGAACGCCATTGCGCTCGCCTCCGAGCGTGACCCCCGCCTGCAAGCGGCGCTGGCAGAGCTGCGTCAGCAGGAGCTCGAGACGCGCGCGGTGGGCGCGGAGGCGCGCCCCGATCTTCATCTCTCCGCCGCTATCTCCGGCCGCGCCGGCGGGGCGGCCCCCAGCAACAGCGGCGCCGAAACTTCCGGAAGCGGCTACCTCCCGAACGTCCCCAACTGGGACGGCGCGCTCGTGTTGAGCTGGCCGCTTCTTCGATCCGACGATCAGCGCGCGCGCAGCGCGCCTCGCGCGTCGCCGAGGAGGTTCGGCGGATCGGAGATCGATCTCGTGCGCCAGCAGGTCGTGGCCTCGGTCGAGCAGGCCTACGTGGGGGTCGTCGTGGCGCGACAGGCGCTCCCGGCGCTGCAGCACGAGCTCGAGGCTGCGCGCGCCAACTACGCGCAGGCGGACGCGCGGTTCAAGGCGGGCCTCGGCACCAGCGTCGAGCTGGCCGACGCGGAGGCGCTGCGGACCGACGCCGAGATCCGGCTCGCGCTGGGCGTCTTCGAGCTCGCCAAGGCCCGCGCCAGCTTTGGTCGCGCAATCGCCGAAGGGCTCCCGGGGGAGCGAAAAATCCAATGAGCGAAGACGAGGCGCGCAGCTCCATGTCGCATCGAAGCTCCAAGTTGCCGCTGGCGATCGCCGGCAGGCGTGGCGGTTCTGCTGGTCGTCGGTGGGCTGATGGTCTGGCGGGCCGAGGCGCGCACCAACAAGGTCGCGCTCGCCTCGCGGCCCAAGCCGGTCACGGTGGTGCGCGCCCAGGCCGCGACGTACCGGCCGACCCGCACCTACGTCGGCACGCTGCAGCCGTGGGTGCAGGCCAACGTCGGGCCGCAGCTGGTCTCGGCCTACGTCGACACGGTGCTCGTGCGCCCGGGCGCGATCGTCAAGCGCGGCGAGGTGCTGGCGACGCTCGACTGCCGCAACGCCAGCGCCTCGACCAAGGCCATCGCGGCGCGCGCGCGCGCGCTCGACGCCCGCCAGCAGGCGGTCGCGCACGAGGCGGCGCGGACGCAGGGGCTGCTCGACGGCGGCTTCGTCTCGCCGAACGAGGCCGAGCAGAAGACGGCGCAGAGCACCTCCGAAGCGGCGCAGGTCGAGTCCGAGCGCGCGAATCTGGCGCGCAGCTCGCTGGAGGTCAACGACTGCATCCTGCGCGCGCCGTTCGCCGGCGAGGTCGCGCAGCGGTCGATCGATCCGGGCGCCTTCGTGCGCCCGGGCAACACGATCGTGACGGTCGTCGATCGCAGCACGGTGCGCATCACCGCCGACGCGCCGGAGATGGACTTCGACGTGGTCGCCGCCGGGCACGAAGGTCGCCGTCCACGTCTACGCGACGAACCGAAGACGTTCCCGGCGACCATCACCCGCCGCTCGCCCGCCGCCGATCCGGCGACCCGCACGGTCTCACTTCGAGATCGACGTCGCCGATCCGGCCCGCTCCATCCCCGTGGGCACGACGGGCGAGGTCCACATCGACGTCGGGACGCCCGTCGCCGGCGACCGAGATGCCGCTCTCCGCCGCGACCGTGCGCGGCGAGCAAGGCGACCGTGTTCGTCGTCGACCACGGCGTGGCGCGCGCCGCAGACCGTGCGCCGTCGTGGGCGAAGCCGGCGGCTCGCTCTTCGTCGATCCCGCGCTCGCGCCGGGACGGCTGCGTCGTCACCGAGGGGCGCGCGCTGCTGGAGGACGGCGACCGCGTCGACGCCAAGGAGGCTCGCACGACGCGCGTCAGCGGAGTCGCCCGATGCCGACGCGAACGCGCCGAGCGACTGGAGCGCCAAGCCGTGACCGCGCTCTCGCTGCGAAACCCGATCGCGGTCCTGATGATGTGCATCGGGCTGGTGGTGTTCGCCGCGGTGGTCACGCCGCGCATGAGCGTCGACACCTTCCCCGAGCTGACGCCGCCGGTGCTGGTCGTCGGCACGCTGGCGCCCGGGCCTCGGCCCCAAGGACGTCGAGAAGACGATCACCTGGCGCATCGAGAAGTACGTCAGCGCCACGCCCGGCGTCGATCACGTCGAGAGCGTCTCGCGCAACAACCTCGCGATCGTCTACGTCTGGCTCAAGTGGGGCACCGACCTCAACGCCGCGCAGACGCTGGTGCAGCAGCAGGTCGCCTTCGCGATGTCGGCGGTCCCGAAGTCGCTCGGCGTGCTGCCGCCGTTCGTCCTGCAGTACGACCCCTCGAACGCGCCGGTCGTCCAGGTGGCGGTCTCGGGCGGCGGGCTCACCGGGCCGCAGCTCTACGACTACGCGCTCAACAACATCGAGCCGGTGCTGGAGGGCATCCCCGGCGTCGCCAGCGCCGCGCATCAACGGCGGCCGCCAGCGCCAGATCAACGTCGTCGTCGATCCCGGTCAAGGCCGCAGGCGCGCGGCATCACCTCCAGCGACGTCGCCGCCGCGGTGCGCGCAGTCGAACGCGCTCTTGCCGTCGGGCGAGTTCATCTCGCCCGAAGTTCGACGCCAACGTCTACACCAACGCCGTGCCCGCGCAGGTGCGCGACCATCGGCGACGCCGTCGTCAAGATCGCACGGCGGCCACGCCGGTCCTGATCCGGGACGTCGCGCGCGTCGAGGACGGCGGCGCGCCCGAGACGCAGGCGGTGTCGGTCAACGGCCAGGACGCCGTCTACCTGAACGTCCTGCGCGTCCCCGGCGGCAACACGCTGGAGATCGTCGACGCGGTCAAGCAGGCGGTCGCCGAGCCTGAAGGACCTGCCGCCCGGCCTGCGAGGTCGAGGCCGATCTTCGACCAGTCGACCTTCGTGCGCACCACCTACGACGGCCTCAAGAAGGAGGTCGTCCAGGCGCTGGTGCTGATCGCGCATCGTGATCCTGCTCTTCCTGCAGAGCGTGCGCGGCACGCTGATCGTCTCGGTCGCGATCCCGCTGTCGTTCGCCATCACGCTCATCGTCCTCTACGCCGAGCGGCCAGACGCTGAACGCCTTCACGCTCGGCGGCCTCACGCTGGCGATGGGGCGCCTGGTCGACGACGCGGTCGTCGTGCTCGAGTCGATCCACCGCCACCAGCGGATGGGGCTCGAGCCCGTATCGAGGCCGCGCTGCGCGGCACCAACGCGGTGGCGCTGCCGGTGCTGGCCTCGACGCTGACGACGATGGCCGTGCTGCTTGCCGGTGCTGCTGCTCGCCGGCCTGGCGAAGAAGCTGTTCGCGCCGCTCGCGCTCACCGTCGCGGTCGCCATGATCGCCTCGTACTTCGTCAGCATCTGCGTGACGCCGGTGGCCTGCCGCTACTTCCTGGGCCACGCGCAGCACGGGCGCTTCGGCACGCGCGTCGAGGCGCTTCATCGACGGCATCGCCGACGGCTACGCCGAGACGCTGCGCCGCGGTGCTGCCCTTCCGGCGGCACGATCCTCGGCGGCGTCGCGTCGTGCTCGGTCGCTGGCCAGCGCCTGGGCGGCGACGCGCCTGCCGAGCACCTTCTTTCCCGAGATCGACGAGTCGATGGAGCGCGTCTACGTGCGGCTCGCGCCCGGGCACCTCGCTCGAGGACGTCGCCGCATGATCAACGCGATGGGCGCGACGCTGGCGCGCGAGCTCGGCAAGGAGCTGGTCGAGCTGGTGCTCACCAACGTCGGCTCGCCCAACAACGCCCGCAGCGCGATGACCAGCCCGAACCAGGGGCCGCACATGGGCTTCATCCGGCTCGCGCTCGTCGACCCCGAGCAGCGCAAGCTGAGCCAGCGCGAGATCGCCGACCGGATCGCGCGAGATCCTGAAGCGCGACTATCCCGGGCGTCGAGTTCCTGCAGTGGCCGGGCGGCCTCGTCGCCAGCGTGTTCGCGAACGGCTACATCGCGCCGCTCGTCGTCGAGGTCCGCGGCGACAACCTGGAGGAGCTCGACGCGCAGGCGAAGGCGGTCGCCGAGGTCGCGCGCGACGGTGCCCGGCGTGCGCGACGTCTACCCGTCGCTCGAGATCGACTACCCCGAGATGCGCGTCGAGACCGATCGCGAGAAGGCGCGGGCTGGTCGGCGTGACCGCCCGCGGCGCCGCGCAGACGACGCTCGAGGCGACGCTCGGCAACATCAACACGCCGAGCGTCTGGATCGATCCGCAACAACGGCCAGTCGTACTACGTCGTCACCTCCTACGACGGCGCGGCCGTCGCCGATCTCGACGCGCTGGCGCGAGCTCCCGGTGCGCATCGGCGACAACGGCAAGCGCGGTGCACGCTCGGCGCCTACGGCACGCGTCCGCCGCTCGGTCGGGCCCGATCGCCATCGAGCGCAATCAGCCTCGCAGCGCGCGGCCCACGTCTACATGCAGACGCGAGGGGCGCGACATCGGCAGCGTCGCCGCCGATCTCGAGCGCGCGCTCGCACAGCGATCCCGCGCACGCGCGCACATCGACTTCGGCTTCGTCGGCCAGGTCGAGCTGATGCGCACGACGTTCTCGGGCCTCGGCCTCGCGCTCGGGCTGGCCGTGATGGTCGTCTTCATGATCATGGCGTCGCAGTTCAAGTCGCTGCGGCTGCCGTTCATCATGCTGTTCACGATCCCGGTCTCGCTGGTCGGCATCGTGCTCGCGCTGATGGCCGCCGGCCAGGGCTTCTCGATCACCGCGCTCATGGGGATCTTGATGGTCATCGGCATCGCCGTCTCGAACGGCATCCTGCTCGTCGACGACGCCAACCGCCGGTTCAACGAAGGGCGTCGACAAGCTCGACGCCGATCATCGCCGCCGCGCGCTCGCGCTTCGTCCCGATCGCGATGACCAGCCTGGCGACGGTCATCGGCCTCATCCCGACCGCGCTCGGGCTCGAGCGCGGCACCGAGGCCAACCAGCCGCTGGCGCTCGCCGTCGTCGGCGGCCTGACCTCGTCGACGATCCTGTCGCTGTTCCTCGTGCCGGTGATGTTCCTCTTCTTCGCCCGCCGGTCCGTCGAAGAGAGCGAGCCCACGCCCGCGGCACCGCTGGTCGAGGCGCACCCGTGAGCGCGCCGGCCCGCGTCGATTGACCCTTTCGTGGCGCGCGGTCGCAGGCGCTCGCGCTTGCGGGTCTCCCCACGCGACCAACAGTTTCATACAGAGGGTGGTTTGCGTTTGCCTGCGGCCGCGGTCTGGCCCGGGTTGAGTGTCCCGAAGACGAGCATTCCTTCACGAGCTCGAGCGCGGTCGTTGATGGACGGCCGCGTCCGGCGGAAAGGAAAGCGGCGGAGCATGCGACGACAGAGCCCGAACCGGGACCTGAGTGAACGCGGGCGCGAGCCGTGCCGGAGCTGGACGCTGGTCGCGCTTGTGGCGTTGATGGCGTCGGGGGGCGCTTGTGCCAAGCAGCCCGTGCTGTTGCCGACCTCCGGGTACACGAGCGCGATTGGCAGAAGCTCGCTCGCGGTCGAGAGCCGAAGCGGCGTGACGGTGACGGCCGACGGCAGCGTCTGGGACAGCTCGCCCAAGAACCTGGCCACCGAGGTCACCCCCGTCTGGGTGACCCTCTCCAACGCGACCGGGCGGCCGTTGCGCATTCAGTACGATGAGTTTTCGTTGAGAGGAGCCTCGAGCGCGATCTACGCAGCCCTTTCTCCGTATGTCCTGCCGGCGTCCGGCTCGACAGAGGTCCTCGCGGTCCCGGACGGCGGCGATTTCGACAAGTTCGAGGTCGCGGCCTATCTCGCCCCCTTCTACCCCTGGCTACCGGTCTGGGTCGGCCCCCTTCCGCACGGGCCGTTCATGCACTCGGTCGCGTGGCGGGCGAGCTTGCCGACCGCCAGCATGCTCGATCGGGCGCTTCCGGAGGGCGTCCTGGAAAACGGAGGCACCGCGAGCGGCTACCTCTATTTTCAAAAGGTCAGCGCCGAGGAGACCAAGGTGACGTTCCAGGCCGGGTTGCAGGAGCCGACGCGGGCGTGGCAGCCGACCCATCAGGTCGCGTCCATCGACATTCCGTTTCGTCGAGTCTATCGGCGGCCGCCCAACGAGTCCCCCTTTACGGCGCCACCACCGGGGGCAAATTGGAGGTTCTGAGCTCAGGTCCGTCCCACGAGGGTGGCCACGGTCGATATGACGTCGGTCGGCGTGATCGGCTTTGCGAGGTGGGCTTGAAAGCCGGCCGAGCGCGCCCGCGCCGCATCCTCCCGGCTCGCATAGGCGGTGATGGCGGCGGCCGGCACGTGGTCGCCTGCGTGGTCGGGCAGCGCCCGGATTCGCCTGATCATGGCGAGCCCGTCTTGTTGCGGCATGGCGATATCGCTCAGGACGACGTCCGGCTGCCACACGGGAAAGGCTTTCAGGGCCGCGTCTGCTGAGTCCACCGCGAGGACGCTGGCCCCGGCGCTCTCCAGGACCTCTCGAAGGAGCTCTCTGGCGTCCAGCTCGTCGTCGACGACCAGGGCGCGTACGTCTTTGAGCGAGACCGAGGTCGTCGAGCGGACAGGCCCTCGGAGCGTCTCCTGCGCTGCGGTCACCGCGCGGACGGGAAGCTCCACGGTGAACGTCGACCCCTTGCGGGGGCCTTCGCTCTCGGCCGCGATCGTCCCGCCGTGAAGAGCGATCAGGTGTCGAGCCACCGAGAGGCCGAGTCCCAGGCCGCCATACGAACGCGTCGTCGAGGCGTCACCCTGTCGAAACCGGTCGAAGACGTGAGGCAGGAATTCGGGCGCGATTCCGACGCCGGTGTCCTTGATACGGATCCGAACGGTGGAGCGCGTCCGTTGGGCGTGCACCTCCACGCGGCCCCCCTCGCCGGTGAACTTGACGGCGTTGACCAGGACGTTCGTCAGGACCTGCTGGAGGCGGTCGGGATCCGCTGCGATCGGCGGCAGGTCCGGATCGACGCTCATCCTGATCTCGACGCCCTTCCGGTCGGCCGTGGGGCGAATGGCCTCTCCGACTTGCCAGACGAGCTCCCCGAGCACGACCATCCGCAAATCGAGGGAGATCTTGCCCGCCATGATTCGCGAGGTGTCGAGCAGATCCTCGATGAGTCGGGCCTGGACCCTGGCGTTCCTCTCGATCGCCTCCAGGCCGCGGGCGATCGCGGGGGCGGTCGCCTCCTTTCTCTTCAAGGTCGCCGCCCACCCGAGAATTGCGGTCAGTGGCGTGCGCAGCTCGTGAGAGAGGGTCGCGAGAAACTGGTCCTTGACGCGGTTGGCGTCCTCGGCCTCCAGCCGCGCCAGATGCTCCGTCACGGTCGCCTGCTCCTGCTGCGCGATGCGCTGGCGCAGCGCCTCGGTCTCCCACTTTTGCCGCTCCAGGGAGAGCCGGCGATCGCTCTCCTCGGTCGCTTCGCGCTTCGTCTCCTCGACCTTGCGCCACAGGTCAGCGATCGCCTTGACCTTCGCGCGCAGGACGCCGGGATCGAGCGGCTTGGTCAGGAAGTCGGCCGCGCCGATCGCGTAGGCCCGGGCCAGCACCTCGCTGCCCGAATCGTGCGCCGTCAGGAAGATGATCGGAATCCGACGGGTCTGGTCGCGACTGCGGATGGCCGACGCGGTCGTGAATCCGTCCATGTCGGGCATCTGGACATCGAGCAGGATGAGCGCGAACTCCTCCTTTTGCAGAAGCTGGAGGGCTTCCGCGCCGGACTTGGCCCGGACGACGTTGAGCGACGGATCCTCCAGCAGGGCTTCGAGCGCGACGAGATTGTTCTCGACGTCATCGACCGCCAGTAGTCGGACCGTCACCGGATCGTCCATGCCTCACCTCAGTGTCCGGGACTCTCTGTAGAGTTTTCTTAGTCCTAAGGTCGCGGCTCCGCCTGTCCAGCCCGCGGAGCGACGAATCGCGACGTCCGCGGCGGATTCACTTCGCCCCACATCCGCGACCTGCGGCTACACCTCGACTCCGAGGGGTGCTCACCGCGAAGTCGGAGCCGCGTGAGCCGTTCCGGATGAGCCGCGGCTCTGATCTCCAGGGGAAGTCTCTCGACGTCGCGAAGGGCTCAATGCCCGGACGTGAGCCGTCGATGCCCGAACCCAGGAGCACCATGCAAAACGACCCTTCTCGTCCCGCCAGCATCCGGCGTGGTCAGCATCTCGCGCGCACCGGAGGCGCGGCTTTCCTCGCGCTGGCGATCGCAGCCTGCGGAAACGGCGGCGCCTCTTCGACGTCGGGGGCGGGCGGAGCGGGACTGGCGGGCGGCGGTCATGGCGGCAGCGGTCCAGGCGCGGGCGGGAGCGGCGGCGCGGGCGCGGGGACGGCCGGGAGCGGCGCGACCGGCACGGGCGCCAGCGGCGCGACCGGCGGCCTCACGGGAAGCGACGCCTCGGTGCCGATCGGGGGCGCGCCCGGCGGCGTCTACGCCTGCACGCCGGGCGTCGAGGAGCTGGTCATCACCGACTGCGGCTATCCGGCCACCACCAGCAATCCGCTCACCAGCACCGTGTTCAACGAGAACGACGTGTTCCGCGCCATTCGCCCGGCGGGCTCCTGGCCGAACGGCGTCGTTCAGATGTTCTACAACGACGAGCACGCCATGACGCTCGGGGTGCGCGAGGTGGCGGTGAAGAGCAGCGCGGGGACGATCACCACCGACTACCCGGTCACCGCGCTCACCACCGATCCGGGGAGCTCCACCGACCCGCAGACGGGCACCAACATGCTGATCGGCGATCAGAGCGGGCTCGACGCCTCGCTGCGGCCGATGTGGCCCTCGCTGTTCGTCACCGACATCAGCACCGATCCCAGCAACCGCGCCGGTGACTGGCAGCAGGGCGGGGCGCCGATCTCCCCGAACGCCATCTTCGGCAGCTGGAAGGCCGCCGTTCGGACGGTCGACAACACCAAGACCCCCAGCGCCGTCACCATCACCCCGGACGCGGACCCGGCGAAGAACAACTGGATGCTCGCGGGCGGCGACACCCCGCCGTCGGGTCTGGCCAACGAGGGGTTCGGCGCCGAGGCGCGCTGGAACGTGTCCCTCGTCCCGGGCCACTCGTACCGCCTGCAGGTCCTGGTGCACGACGGCGATCAGAACAAGACTGGCGGAGACTCGGGCGAGGCCTGCGTGCTCTTCTGCGCGGGCGCCGGCAGCTGCACGGGCTCCGACTGCAGCTCGACCGGCACGGGCGGCTCCGGCGGTACGCCCCAGTGCCCGTCGGGGACCACCGCCTGCAGCTCGGGCGGCGTCGACCCGGCCACCTGCCCGTCGGGGTCGGTGTGCGCCAACGGCTGCTGTCTGCCGTACATCCCCCTCAGCTGAGGTTTCACCGGGAGGAGTAGACTCGCCGGGCGCTCGTGCACCTCGTCGCGCCCACGGCCTTCAAGGGGACCATGACCCCGCTCGAGGCGGCGCGCCATCTGGCCGCGCCCGGAGATCGGCTGCTGCCGCTCAGCGACGGCGGCGACGGTTTCCTCGAATGCCTGCGGTTTCGGTTGGGCGGCGTCGTCGAGGAGGCGCCGGCCGCCGATCCGTTCGGCCGCGTTCGCCCGGTGCCCGTCCTGTCGCTGCCAGGCGGCGGGGTGGCCATCGAATGCGCGAAGGTGATCGGCCTCGCCGGCCTCGACCGGCGCGAGCCGCTGACCGCGTCCAGTCGCGGCCTCGGCGAGCTGCTGGGGCAATTTCGCTCGGCGCCGCGCCTCTGGCTGGGCCTCGGCGGCAGCGCCACCGTCGACGGCGGGCGCGACTGGCCCGCGCTCCGCCTGCCGCCCACGACGGTGTTCTGCGACGTGCAGACCGATCTGGCCGACGCCGCGCGCCTGTTCGGGCCGCAGAAGGGGGCGAGCCCTGAACAGGTGGCGGTCCTCGCCGCGCGCCTCGCCGCGCTGGGGCTCCCGGGCGGACCGCGGACCGGCGCCGCGGGCGGCCTCGGGGCGAAGCTGCTGTCGCTCGGCGCCGCGCTGGTCGACGGCGGCGCGCGGATGCTCGAGGTGCTCGGGTTCGACGCCGCCTGCCGCGGCTGCGACGCCGTCGTGACGGGCGAGGGTCGCCTCGACGCCTCGTCGCTGGAAGGGAAGCTGCCGGTGGTGGTGGCGCGCCGCGGCCGCGCGCTCGGCCTGCGCGTGATCGGCCATTTTGGAAGCCGCGGCGACGGGTGGGAGCGCGCCGCTGCGCTGTTCGACCAAATGAGCTTCGAGTGAGCGTCGAAACCTGAGCGGCCAACAGGCGGGTTGAGCGGGCGTTCAGCCGGGGGTCAGGCGGCCCTGGGCAGCGCGGCCTTGGGCGGGGCGTCTCCCGGCGCGCGAATCACTTCGGCCGGCGGGCGGCGCAGGTCCCAGACCAGACCGCAGCGCTCGAAGAGGCGCAGCACGTAGAACGTCACGTCGATCTCCCACCAGCGAAAGCCCTGGTTGGCCGAGCTCTGGTAGTGGTGGTGGTTGTTGTGCCACCCCTCGCCCGTGGTGAGGAGCGCGAGCGCCCAGTTGTTGCGCGAGTCGTCGCCCGTCGCGTAGCGGCGCCGCCCGATGAGGTGCGAGAGCGAGTTGATGGCGAACGAGCCGTGCCAGAGCATCACCGTCGACACCAGGAAGCCCCAGACGAGCGCCGGCAGGCCGCCCACCACGAGCAGCAGGAGCGCGAGCGGGACGGCCGGGAGCATCTGGACGCCGGGGCGGTTGAGGAGCCGCAGCTCGGGATACCTCGCCAGATCGCCGACGAGGTCGAGGTTCGTGCCGTCGTAGTCCTCGGCGGTGATCCAGCCGACGTGGGACCACCAAAAGCCGCGCTGCTTCGCGGAGTGCGGATCGAGCGGCGTGTCGGAGTGCTTGTGGTGAAAGCGATGGTTGGCGGCCCACCAGAGCACGCCCTTTTGCAGCGAGCTCTGCGCGCCGAGCGCGAGCAGGAACTGGAACCCGCGCGAGGTCTTGAACGCGCGGTGCGAGAAGTAGCGGTGGTAGCCGCCCGTCACCAGGACCATGCGGACGAAGTAGCTGCCGACCGCGAGGGCGAGGCCGCTCCACGACCAGCCGCAGAGGATCACGCCCACGATCGCGGCCAGGTGGAAGCTCCAGAACACGAAGGTGGCCGGCCGGAAGTAGTCACGCAGACGACCGCGACGCGGCAAGGCGGCGCCGCCGAGGGTCCTTTCGACGTTCGATGGCGCCGTGGAGCGGGGGGCGGTCACACCCACCAAGATAAAAAGACGCCGGTCAGGACCTGGCGATCCTTCGGTCATATTCGCGTCAGCCGCGGCCGTGGCCTTCGTTGCGCCGTGGCGTTCGTCGCGTGGATGACCTTGACGCTCTTACGCCGGGACCGATCGGTGGCTACGCTCGCTGCTGCGTCGATGACGATGGCGATCTATCCGTACCATTCCCCCAAGGCGCTGGCCGCCAACCTTTGGCAGGTCGAGGGCACGCTGGCCAACGGGCTTCCGCGCAACATGACGGTCTACCGCCTGCCGGATGAGCGGCTCCTCCTCTACAGCGTGGTGGCGATGCACGCGGCGGACATGGAGGCGCTCGAAAAGCTGGGCCGCCCGGCGCTCATGGTGATGCCGCACGATCGCCACCAGATGGACGCGCCGTTTTACAAGCGCCGCTACCCCGACCTCCGGGTCCTGGCGCCCGAGCCCCGGCACCCCCGCAAGGTCGCGGTCGACGGCGACCTCAGCGAGCTGGCAGCGCTGGGGATCAAGGCCTACGTCCTGCCGGGGACGACCTACCACGAGGCGGTCCTCGAGCTCCCCGTCGGCGGTGCGACGGCAGGCATTGCGCTCTGCACGACCGAGCTCCTGGGAAACCTCGCCGGTCTGCCCGGCTTGCCTCGCCTGATGCGGCTGCTGTTGCGCCTGCTCGGACCGCCGGGCGGCGGTCTGGGGGTGGCGCGCGTGGTGAGATGGCGCGAGGTCTCCGATCGCAAACGCGTCCGAGCGTGGTTGAACGCGCTGGCGGATCGCCCCGAGCTCCGCATGGTGCTGGTGGGGCACGGCAGTCCCGTCACCGAGAACGCGCGCGCGTCCCTGCGCCTCGCCGCCGCACACGTGTGAGCGAGAGCGACCGCGATCTCCGCGGCGGCGGATTAGCGACGCGCCGGGACGCGCACAAGATCAGCCACTTCCTCGTTCTGCGCACGTGCTTAGGTTTTTGCCTTAGAGACAGCACAAGCAGAGGGGGAGAGAACATGAACAAGATACGTGGATTGGTGGTGGGGGTGTTGCTGGCGGTCTGGTGTTTTCCGGCGCTGAGCTCGGCCAAGGGCCTGCCTCCCGCGCAGACGCCGCCTCCGGCATTTGTCGCGACGGGCACCACGGAGACGGGAAACGGGGCGGCGTCGACGTCGGCGTCTTCATCCGACGCGCAATCGGCGAGCCTCGCCCAGCGTGAACAGCAGTCATCCAACCTGCAGGACTTCAAAGGCGGCGCTGCGGTCGTCTTCATCGGCGGCGGGACGGCGCTGGTCCTGGTGATCATCCTGCTGATCCTCCTCATCTGAGGCGACGGGCATGAACGACCGAGGGAAAGTCCACCACTGGAGCGCCTACGTGTTCGGCGAGCTCGGCTCGCAGGAGCTGGACGACTTCGGCGAGGCGATCAGGTCACCCTGTATCACCCCCGCCGAGGTCCGACGGCTCACCGAGGCGATGGCCGAGAGGGCGCGTTCCTACTTCGCAGATAGCGAGGGAGGGGACAACGGTGAGTGGGCTGCCCTCGGGATGCTGGACGGCGCCGACGCCGAGCTCGCGGGTCTTCAACACCAGCGGACGCCACGCGCCCGGCGGGTGGCTGCGAGAGCGGCGAGCGTTGGAGAGGACGCAATCGTGTCGGCCGCCATCGGCGCCTGATTCCTTCCTCAGAGCGTGCCGGACTTCTCCTCCCGGAAGCGGGCGGGCGTCGTCCGGTTCCAGCGGCGGAAGGCGCGGATGAACGAGCTCGCGTTCGCGTACCCGAGACGATGCGCGATCTCCTTTGGCGGGAGCTCCGACTCCTCGAGCAGCTTCGCCGCCTGAGCCTGCCGGTACTGCTCGTGCAGGTCGTGAAAGGAGGTGTCGACCGCGCGCAACCGGCGCTGAAGCGTTCTCGCCTGGAGTCCGAGCGAGCGCGCGACGGGCTCGACGCTGCCGTCACCCAGGTTGGCGCACGAATCGATGGCGGCGAGGACCTGTTCAGTCAGCGATTGCGCCGGGCGCGGCGGCTGGCCCGCGACCGAGTCGGCGAACCAGGAGAGCAGCTGGAACGAGGCCGGGTCCGCGTCGGGATTTGGGCGCGTGGCTCCTGCGCCGTCGAACCAGACCGTGTTCGTCGCGCAGTTGAAACGGACCGGGCAGCCCAGGATGCGCTCGATCTCGGCGGGGTTCCCGGGCGCGCGGTGCTCGAACCAGACAATCTGTGGCGCCCAGCGTGGATCGACCCACCGGCGGATGAGGGAGACGACCATCGTGATGACCTGCTCCGCGTCCTGGCGTCGCGGCCAGCTCTCCTCGTCGAGCACGCGGTAGGTGAAGGAGCAGCGGTCGTCGTCGAGCCGGAGCTGCACGTCGGTCGCGTCGCCGAGCAGCGGGTAGTGGTGGGCGAAGCTCTCCAGCCCCTCCGCCACCGTCGGCGCGAGCGTGGCGATGTGCCCCGGCAGCCCCAGCGCGCCGAGCGGGCAGACCTGCCCGAGATGCGCGCCGAACCAGTCGTCGCCCGTCGCTCGGCTGGCTGACTCGATCAGCCGCACGAAGCTGCGGCAGCGGCAGGCGCTTCTCGGGGCGCTTGAAGTCGTCGAGCGTGAGGTTCGCCTGGCGCAGGACCGCCGACACGTCGCCGCCGTGGTCGCGCGTGTGCTCCAGGATCCCGGCGGTGGCGGCCGCCTGAATCGTGGGCACGGGTGCTGGGTTCATCCACCCGATGATAGCGGCTGCAAGTTTCCGCCAGGTTTCCGCAGCAATGCCGGGCAGACGCGAGTTTGTTTCGCCTGCGTTAAACCCGGCGTTGTTGTCGTGATCTGGCGATCCTTTGTCGTCCGGTGATCACGGAGGCCTGTTATTGATGAAAGCGAGATGAGGCAACACGATGCGAGCTGATGTCGAGCTGATCGCGGTCGCCGACGAAGATGTCCACGAAGACGTCAGCGAAGACGTCGGCGCCGAGGTCGGACAGAGCACGACGGAGGCGGTGCTCGCGCCGGCCGGCAAGCCCGCGCCCGCGCCCAGGCAGCGAGGTCAATGGTTCACGCTCCGCCGAGGGATCACCATCAGCAGCTACCGGCTGCTCGCGCTCGGCGGCTTCGCGGCCCTGTTCGCCCTGTGGGCCTGGGCGAGCCACCGCGAGTCGATGAACCCCGTCTTCGTCCCGACGCCCGAGGACGTGTTGCGCGCGGCGCGCGCGCTCTTCGCCGACGAGAAGCTCTGGATGGACCTCAAGCTCAGCATCTTCCGCGTGACGGCGGGCTTCCTCCTGGCGGCAGCCGTGGGCGTGCCGCTCGGTCTCTGGATGGGATCGTTCAAGGTCGTCGAGGCGGTCGTGCAGCCGATCGTCGAGTTCGTGCGGTACGTGCCCGTCCCCGCGCTGATCCCGATCCTGATGGTGCTGTTCGGCATCGACGAGCTCTCGAAGATCGCCCTCATCTGGGTGGGGACGTTCTTCCAGCTGGTGCTGATGGTGGCCGACGAGGTCCGGCGCGTGCCGGACAATCTCCTGCAGGTCAGCTACACGCTGGGCGCGCGCCGGGGCGAGGTCATTCGCCGCGTGCTCTGGCCCGCGGCCCGTCCCGGCATCTTCGATGCGCTCCGCCTCTGCAACGGGTGGGCGTGGACCTACGTCGTCGTCGCCGAGCTGGTCGCCGCGAACGAGGGTCTCGGGTATCGCATTCTCAAGTTCTCCCGCTTCCTGCAGACGCCGCAGATGTGGGTCTACGTCATCCTGCTCGGCCTCATCGGGCTCGCCCTCGACGCCGCGTTCCGGGCCCTCAACCGGCGCCTCTTCCACTGGGCGGAGACCGCGCGATGAGGCTCGACGTGCGCGGTCTCGCCAAGACCTACGCGGGGCGGCAGGGTGAGGTCGTCGCGCTGACGCCGACATCGTTCTCCGTCGGCGGCGGCGAGTTCGTGAGCCTCCTCGGCCCCTCCGGCTGCGGCAAGTCGACCACCCTCAGCATCATCGCCGGGCTCGATGTGGCGTCCGCCGGCGAGGTGCTCCTCGACGACGTTCGCGTGAACGGGCCGGGACCGGAGCGGGGCATGGTCTTCCAGAGCTACACGCTCTTCCCCTGGCTCACCGTCGAGGAGAACACGCGCTTCGCCCTCGGGCTGGCCGCGAACGCGCGGCGCACCTGCCGCGAACGGCGAGGACGTACAGCGCGCGGACGCTCTCCTCGAGGTGATGGGGCTGGCCGACTTCCGCCGCGCCTACCCGCGCGAGCTGAGCGGCGGCATGAAGCAGCGCGTGGCCATCGCGCGCGCGCTGGCGAACCGGCCGAAGGTGCTGCTCATGGACGAACCCTTCGGCGCGCTGGACGCGCAGACGCGCGAGGAGATGCAGGAGCTGATGCTGCTCCTGCAGCGACACGAGCACACGACGGTCCTCTTCGTGACCCACGACATCGAGGAGGCGATGTACCTGTCGAGCCGGGTGCTCGTCTTCTCGCGCAGGCCGGGCCGCATCGTGCGCGAGGTCGCCGTGCCGTTCGGCCCCGGGGCCGAGCGCACCGTCGACCTCAAGCTCACGCGCGAGTTCGCCCTGCTCAAGCGCGAGCTCTTCGAGCTGCTTCATCCGGGTGGGCCCGGCGGCGAGCGCCGCACGCTGCTCGACAACCTCGTCCGGCCCACCGTCTGAGTCCTGAAGTCCCATCGCACCCAAAAGGAGAGGAACCATGTTCAAGAGATCAATTTCAGCGGCGATCCTCGTCGCATTCGTAGCCGTCGCCGCGTCCAGCGGGAGAGCCGCCGCCGGCGAGCTCAAACCGTACCGCGTGGGGTTCAACGCCTGGATCGGCTCGATCGCCTTCTTCGTCGCCCAGGACAAAGGCTTCTTCAAGGCCGAAGGCCTCGACGTCCAGACGAAGAGCTTCAGCGCGCCGGGCGACGGCCTCGCGCCGCTCATCGCCGGGAGCCTCGACGCCCACCTCAGCACGGCGGACAGCGTCCTCACGGTGCTCGACAAGGCGCCGGGTCAGCTCAAGGTCGTCTACCTGACCGACACCTCGGCAGGGGCCGACGCGATCCTCGCCAAGAAGGAGATCGCCGACATCAAGGGGATGAAGGGGAAGAAGGTGGCCGCGACGCTGGGGCAGTGCAACCAGCTCCTGCTCGAGAAGGCGCTGGAGAAGGCGGGCCTCACCGACAAGGACATCCAGCTCGTCAACATGAACCCCGACGACGCCGGCGCCGCGTTCGCCGCCGGGAAGGTCGACGTCGCGGTGACCTGGGAGCCGTGGATCACCAAGATCTCGGGCGAGAAGAAGGGACACGTCATCTTCAGCTCGAAGGAGACGCCCAACCTGATCCTCGACGTCCTCGCCATCAGCACGAAGACGGCCAAGACCAAGGCGGCCGAGACGAAGGCGTTCCTCAAGGCGCTCAACCGCGGCTACGAGTTCGTCCAGAAGAGCCCCGACGAGGCCGCCGCGATCGCCGCCAAGGCGCTGGAGCAGAAGCCCGACGAGGTGAAGGCGATGCTGCCGAAGGTCAATCTCTACAGCGGCAAGGCAAACCTGGAGGTGCTCGCCGGGCCGGCCGCGAAGGCCTCGGCGCAGGTCGCCCAGTTCTTCAAGGACAAGAAGGTCAACGAGACGCTGGTCGACGTCAACTCGCTCTACGACGCCTCCTATCTCAAGTGAAGCGATCGGGATGCTGAAGTCGCTCGCTTTTTTCTCCACCAGAGCCGAGGTGTAATCGCCATGGGACTGACGGCCCTCCTGATGATCGACTTCCAGCGGGACTTCTGCGAGGCCGGCGGCTACTCCGCCGCCTTCGCCGGCCTCGACTGGGTCACGCCCATCATCGCGCCGGCGCGCCGCCTCCTCGAGGGGGCGCGTCGCGCGGGGCACCTGGTGATTCACACGCGCGAGGGCTACGCGCCCGATCTGTCGGACTGCTCGCCCATGAAGTTGAAGCGAAGCCGCGACGCCGGCGCCGAGATCGGCTCGAAGGGGCCGATGGGCCGCCTGCTGATTCGCGGCGAGCACGGGCACGACATCATCGACGCGCTGGCGCCCGCGCCGGGAGAGATCGTCATCGACAAGGCGTCGTTCGGCGCGTTTTGCGGCACGAACCTGGAGTCGATCCTGCGCGGCCGGGGCGTCGACACCCTGGTCTTCGCCGGCGTGACGGCGGACGTGTGCGTCCACACGACGCTGCGCGAGGCCTACGATCGCTGGTTTCACTGCAACTACGTGGCCGACGCGATCTCCTGCTTCGATCCGGAGATCCGGCGGGCCTGCGCCAAGATGATCAGCGAGGAGGGCGGCATCTGGGGAACGCTCACCTCCGTCGACGAGGTGCTGACGCGCTGGGAGGTCTAGGCGCGGTCTCTCGTCATTCGTTACATCCGGTGAATCGGCCCGCGTCTCCTGGCAGGCCGAATCGTTCAACCGAGGTTCCCCTTCGGCGCGCCCGCTCGCCTCAACATCCGCGGATTCAAGTTGGGCGGCCGCAGGGGCGCGGCAGGGTGTTCGTCGCGATCGGCAGCCGCATCTGTCGCGTTGGTCCCCGCTTGATTCCGCGCATGTTTCGTTTTCGGCGCGCGTGGCGGCTAGTTTCGTGGCGCGCGAAGGTCTCGCAGACCGCGCGTCTTGATTCGGCGGATGTCCGCTCGTGAGGTGACAATCGACCGGAATCGGAGCGCGGAACGCGAGTTCGGCGCCGACGAGGTGACGAATCTGAGAGGCGAGGTCTCGGCTGCGGCGCTGGGCGGCGGCGCTACCAGGGGCGCGCCGCCAGGGTCGGCCAGCCGCGCGCCACCAGCCGCGCCAGTGGGCGAGGTCGTGATTCGGCCAGAGCTCGCCTTCGATCTCGGCGGCCAGCGCCTTCAGCCGTCGGAGGCTGGCGAGCGCCAGGTCTTCGCGCTCCCGCCAGAGGATCCCGGGCGCGATCTCGCGCTCGAGGTTCTCGTGCAGATCGGCCGCGTCACCCGCCAGGAGCACGGGTCGGCCGTCGGGCAGCTCGATGACCAGCGAGCGGTGGCCCGCCGTGTGCCCCGGCGTGCTCACCAGGGAGAGGCCCGCGCAGAGCGCGCGCTCCTCGCGATCGAGGCGCCAGCGGTGATCCCCCGCGAAGTCCGAGGCGAAGTACGCGCCGTCGCCGTTCTCGCGCGCCGCCTCCCACTCGTCCGCGTGGCAGTGGATCTCGGCGCCGCTGAAGTCGGCGAGGCCGCCCGGCGTGATCGAAGTGCAGGTGTCCCAGCACGATCGCGTCGACGTCGCGCGGCCCGATGCCGAGCCGCCCGAGCAGCCGCGGCAGCCGATCCTCCTCCGTCATGTCGGGCGGTCCGAACGGGAACCCGCCCGGGCCGTAGTGCGTCTCGCGCAGGCCCGGGTCGGCCAGCTTCTGATAGTCGCAGCCGACGTCGTAGAGGACGCGCCCGTGCGCCGTCTCGATCAGGTAGGCGAGGATCGGCGCCTCGATCACCGTGCCCGGCGCCCGGCCGCGCAGCGACAGGCTCGCGTCGTAGCGGTGTCGCCCGGTCAGGATCGGAACGAGCCGCCGCACGTCGCTCACGCGCGCAGCCTACACTGGCCATCGGCCCGTTGATGATGCGATCGTGGCGGCATGATCGTCGAAATCGCCCTGCTCACGGCCAAGCCCGGGCTCCAGCGTCAGGTGCGCGACGGCCTGCGCGCCGCGCGCCCCGTGATCGCGCGGATGCCCGGTTATGTCGACAGCGTGTTCCACCAGGGCCTCGAGGAGCCGGAGTCGTTCATCCTGCGCATCGAGTGGGAGACGCTGGAGGCTTACAGGGAGAGCTTCCACCAAACCGCGCTGCTCACCGAATGGCGCAGCCACTTCTCCCATCTGCTCGCCGGACCGCCGAAGGTCATGCCCTACGAGACGATCGCCGGGCCCGATTCGGAGAGATAGCGCGGCGGGATCCCAAATCGAAGAGGCGTGCGCCCCTTGCGGTCCCCGCGAGGCGACTCACAGTCTCGAGGCGATGAATCGGAAGAGTCTGCGGGCGAGCGGCATTGCGACGGGGGCCCTGGCTGGCCTTGTCTTCATTTCGATCCTCGGCGCCAGGGCGTTTTCCGCGCCCGCGCAGGACCGGTACACCCTGAAGGTGCCGGGCGGCCTGGCCTTCTCCGAGTTCAAGGGATACGAGAACTGGCAGCTCGTCTCCATCAGTCAAAATGGAAAGCTGATGGCCGCGATCCTCGGCAATCCGACGATCATCGAAGCCTTCCGGTCCGGGATCCCGGTCAATGGCAAGCCTTTCCCCGACGGCTCGAAGATGGCCAAGATCCACTGGGTCCCGAAGGTGAACCAGAACGCACCGGGTCCGCCGACGGTGCCGGGCGTTCAGCACGACGCGGATTTCATGGTGAAGGACAGCAAGCGGTTCCCGGACGGGGGCGGCTGGGGATATGCCGCTTTCGAGTATGACGCCGCCTCCGACACGTTCGCGCCCGCCACCACGGCTGCTCACCCGCCGCAGGGGAACGACGCCAAGTGCGGCGCCGCGTGCCACACGAAAGCGCAGGCGAGAGACTTCGTCTTCACGGAGTACGCGAAACGGTGAACCGATCGGCGGATGATCGCGCTCGGAGGGAGGTCGCGGGGCCGGGGCTCCTCTAGGGCGCGTCGAGGGGGCGCGCGGCCGCGACCCACTGAGGCGTGTGGTTCCCGTACGCGTTCCCGTTGCCGGTCGGATTCTGCGCGGGCAACCAGACCGGCGACCAACTCGGATCGCCGACGTTGATCTCGCCGACGGTGAGGGCGGAGAACCAGAGCTGCGGCTGCGAGCTGACGAGCCCGGCCCTGTTGGTCTGGACACCGTAGGGACGGCGTGAAGAGAACACCACCCAGTAGAGCGTCTGACCGCGGAAGCTGCCCACCGTCGGCCCGAAGCGCGGCCACGAGTCGTCGTAGTGGGCGCTCCCCCCGCTCGCGGCGTCGAGCGACAGCGCCGCGGTCCCGCCGCTGTCGACCAGGTAGAGCCTGGCCGAGGAGTCGTCGTAACCGTCGCAAACGCCGGATCCGTACCCCGCCATGTTGTTGTAGTTGACGTCGACGGCGCTCGGGTTGCCGCCGCAGTTACTCTGGCTGAAGACGATCCACTTGCTGTCCTCGCTGACGCACGGGTAGTAGCTGGTGACGTTCGCCTGGCGCGGCACCAGGACGCGCGCATCGTCGACGATGGACTCCGCGGTCGCGTCGGCGATGGCAATCTGGCCGCCTGTCTTCAGGTCGCCGTTGAGCCCGCCGGGGTTTCCCGTCGAGTCCGCGGGTCCCGGCGTGTTGAACGAGGTGTAGACCAGCAGCGAGCCGTCGTGGCTCCAGAACGGATCCGACTGATAGGGGTCGATCGCCGCGGCGGAGGCGGGGAGCGCCAGGCCGGTCTGGGCGATGGTGGCCGACGTGCCGCTCGGTGACACGGTGTCGAAGTAGAGCTTCGATTTGTACATGCTGACGATGACGTCGTCGTTCGGGCCCCAGGTCGTCTCGGTGGCGAAGGCGTCCTTGCGGTACTGCTGCCAGTAACAGAGCGGATCGTTGATCGGAGAGGCGCTGGCGTCGTTGCAGCCGTTCCCGCCGGTCCGGGTGGGATTGATCAGCAACAGATCCTGGTTCTGGATGTCGAGCGCCGCCCAGTTCGCCGCGCTGTAGGTCGATGAGCCGCCGATCGTGAGGCCCATGTACTTGCCGTCGTTGCTGAGCGCGTGACAGCCGATGCAATGGCCGCTGGCGAGTCCATTGGTCCAGGCCTGCGGCGCGCCCTGGTACGACGGGACCGAGCTCGGCCCGCCGTCGTCGGTCCAGACCTGCTCCGGCGCCGCGTTGGTCCGCGACAGGTCGTAGCGGTAGACCGCGGTGCCGTTCTTGGGGGTCTGCGTGGTGTCCTCGAGGCAGTACGTCCCGGGGGTGGCCATCGTCGCGCTCGGGCAGGTGGGCTGGTTGGGGATGACCGTCCAGTAATAAAGACCGCCGGTGAGCCCCGCGCTCGCCCAGGCGACGTTGATGGGGGCCGAATCTCCCGTGGGCGTGCTGCCAACGAGCACGCGCGCCGTGAGCTGGATGTCCTCGAGCTGGCTGGCGGGGATCAGCCTCTGCGTGAAGGCGAGCGGAATCGTCACCGAGCAGCCGGAACCGGGCGCCGACTCGCAGCTCCCGTAGAACTGCACGCTCACATTGTTGCTCTGCCTGGTCTGAAAGGAGATCCGCGCGGCGCTGCCCGGGGTCGTCAGCTGGACCTGGATCGCGCCCAGGTTCGCGGGAAAGAGCGCATGGTCGAGCGGGTAGGCGATGGCCGTCGCGCCGGAGGCGGTCGCAGCGAAGCTCGCCTCGCTGCTGGTGTCGAAGGCGGCGCAGGCGCCGCTGGCGTCGAAGTCGGCGCAGGTGAAGCTGCCGGTGAACGGGGTGACACCGGCTCCGGCTGCACCACCAGCGCCGGCCGCTCCGGCTGCGCCGGCCGCCCCCCCGGAGCCCGCTCCGCCGCCCGCCCCTGCCACGGCTGCGCCGCCACCACCGGGGGCGCCGCCGCCGGCTCCGCCCGCAATCCCGGCCATGCCGCCGGCGCCGGCGCTCGTACAGGAACAGGTGCCGTATCCCGAGCCGCTGGCATTACAGAGCTGCGCGCCGGAGGCTCCGTTGGTGCAGGCGCAGGCCACCGAGGCCCCCGGGATGCACAGGATCGCAGAGCCGCCGCCGGTCCCTCCGCCGATGCCGCCGGGTCGGCCGGCGCTGCCGCCGGTCGCGGTGGTGCCGCCATTTCCGCCTCCACAGCCGGCGGCCAGGAGCACCAGGGCAAGAGCAACCACGGCCCGTGTCGCTGGAAGACGTGTCAGATGAGTCGTCACGAGTCGCCTCCGACGTTTTCGAATCGCCCCATCGTCTCAGCTCGACGCGCGCCTGTCTACGCCAGGCCCTCTGTGCTCTTCTTTGCGGGTGGGGCTCCGGGGTACGACGACGCGACGCGAACGGATGCGGGGCCTGCGTCTCGGCTCCTCGGTCGTGTGGTCGCTGGCGCTCCACGCCGCGCTCGTCGCGCTCGTGTCGCTCCGGGCGTGCAGCGGCGCTCGGCCACCGCCGATCACCCGGCCGAGCGAGGCCCTCAATGTCGAGCTGACGGCCGCCTTGACGCCGCGCCCGCCAAGGACGATGCGGCCGGGCGGGGGCGTTCCCGCGACCCGCGCCGACGGCCCGCCGCACCAGAGGGCGCACCATGCGCCCGCCCGGAGCGCCGAGACGGTTGACCCGTCTCCGGCCCGGCCTCCGCCTCCCGTCGCGGCGCCGCCTGACGAGGCCGCGCCGCCCGACGAGGCCGCGCCGGCGGCCGCTCGCGTCGACGCGGTCGCGGCGCCGTCCCCTCTCGACAAGCCGCCCGGCGTCGCCGGGGGCGCCGTGTCCCACGCCGCGGGGCCGAGCGGAACGGGACCAGGACGGCACGGCGGTCCCGGTGGTCGGGGCGCGGGCGCAGGGGGCGCGGACGCGCCGGTCGTCGGGCACGCCTTCGCCTTCGGCCGCGCCTCGCCGGGGCCGTTCAAGGGGGTCGCCTGCTTCATCCCCCGCGGCGTGCTGCGGATCGCCGACATCCACGGCTGCACGCCCGTGGCGGTCTTCTACACGGACAGCTTCAATGTCTCCGAGCGGCAGCAGCCGGAGGGCTTTCCCGGCATCAGCGACCGTTCGACCTGGTTCATGATCGCGTACGAGGGCGCCTTCACGGTCGGCGAGGAGGGGACCTACGGCTTCCGTCTTCATTCCGACGACGGTTCCTACCTGTTCATCGACGGCACGATGGTGATCGAGAACGACGGCAAGCACAAACCCGAGAGCCGAACGGGAAGCATCGCGCTTGGCGCCGGTTCGCACCAACTCCGGCTCCTCTACGCGCAGACCACCGACCGGATGGCGCTCCAGCTCTTCGTCCGGCGACCGGGCGCCCGCGCCGAGCAGCTGTTCGCGCCGCACTTTTGAGCGCGACGCCAGGAGATTGGCCGCCCGGTGCGGCCTACTGGCAGGGGCAGCAATAAACGGCAGCGCCCGAGGCGAACGCGGAGGCGAAGTGGCATCCGTGCGCCGGGCCTGAGCTCACGGCCGCGTCGGGCAGCGTGGCGGCGCACTCGAGCGCGAACTCGCTGACGGCACACGAGTCCTGGCAGGTTCCCGTACAGGAGACGCACCCCCCGGGTTCCGTGGTGGCATACGAAGCCGAGGTGCCCGGCTCCATGCAGGTCACGAAAGCACGCGCGGGTCCGCACCCGGCCAGGGAACCGTTGCCGAGCGCCGCGGGCCACCCGCACTGAAAGCCCGCTGCGTCGGGAGCAACGTCGGCCCGGCCCGAACCGTCGGTGACGGCGGGGCAATCGAAGGGGCGATCGACCGGTCTCGCGGCGTCGGCCGGGGTGTTCGGCGTATTGGTACAGCCCACCGCCCAAAACGACAGCAACGCGAGCCACGCGTGACGACCCACCGGCATGTCCCTCCCACCTTTGCTCATGCGAATCCTGCCGACGAGTCTTCATCCGTGCGAAGGATCCAGTCAACTGACCGATCTGCGCGCGCACCCCTCGGCGACCTGCGCACCCCGCCGCGATTCTTGTGTTCCCGGTGAGAACGGCCATCCTGGGAGCGGTCGGAGGTTCGCGGGTGACGGACAAACCATCGTCGGGACTGTGGGCGCTCGCCGCTGCCGTTGCGCTCATCGGGTGCGGAGGCGGGGCGAAGGTCGAGACGTGCGTTCCGTCGTGCCCCGACAGCGCGAGCTGCCGGGACGGGTGCGGCAGCATGACCTGTCCTTGCCCGACGGGAGACGTGTGCGATCCGAGCGGCGCCTGCGTCCCCTGCGTCGTGGGCTCTTGCCAGCATTCCGGCGCGTGCGTCGACCAGTGCGGGAACGCCGACACCTCCTGCGCCACCAGCTGTGCCCAACCGGACAGCTGCGTCGACAACTGCGGCGTCAGCGACAGCGCCGTCTGCGCCGGCGTGGAGTGCGATCCCACCTATCCCGGCCGCTGCCTCGACACCTGCGGCCATTACGCCGCCCGGTGCTGTTGTGTCGCGAGGACCTGCGCGAACGCCACGACCTGCGTCGACGACTGCGGAAACTTCGATCCCTACGCCTGCCAGGGCCTGGCCTGCGGCAGCGCGTGTGAGGACACCTGCGGCGAGCCGGACGCCAACTGCTGGGTGCTCTGCGCCGATCCCTCGAACTGTCAGGACGACTGCGGGAACTACAACTCCACCGCCTGCTCGGGCCAGATCTGCGATCCCAACCTGGCCGGATTCGACACCTGCGGTCAGATCGCCGACGGCTGTTGAGCGCGCGCGGCTTCGGCGCGGGCTGCGGGCGCGCTCAGTAGGTCAGGCCGTAGGCGTAGGGGTAGAGCGGGTTGTAGTTGGCGTCGCCGACGTTGAGCGGAATCTGCGACATGCTGCTCGGCCAGGTGCGGGGGAGCTTGCCCGTCGGGTGCACGTCGCCGAAGAGCACGTCGGTCACGCCGGCCCCCTCGGTTCCGGGCAGCCAGGCGACCACGATCGCATCTGCGATCGGCAGGATCTGGTCGAGGATCAGCGGCCGCCCGGTCACCAGCACGACCACGGTCTTCAGGCCCGCGCTCTTCATTTTTTGGACCACCGCCACGTCGGCGCTGTCCACCTCCAGCGTCGTCGGCCGGTTGACGCACGAGTTCCCCCCTGCGGGCTGGGGATGTCGCCGCACCCTTCCGAGTAGGGCGTCTCGCCGATGACGGCGATGCCGACGGTCGCGCCGTTGCCGGTTGCGGAGCCGTCCAGCGCGTAGTTCACGCGCGCGGACGTCAGCACGCCCTCCAGCGCCGCCCGAACGGTGGTCCCGCCCGTCGTCACGTTCCCGCTCATCCCCTGCCAGGTGACGGTCCAGCCGCCGCACTGGTTGCCGATGTTGTCGGCGGTCTTGCCGCCGAGCGCGACGGCCGGGACGGTCTTCGACAGCGGCAACACGCCGCCGTCGTTCTTGAGGACCACCACCGACGCCGCCACCGCCTGGCGCGCCACCGCCCGGTGCGCGGCCGAGCCGACAGCCGCTGTCAATGTCCGGTCGACCAGCCGTTGCGTGCCGTCGAGCAGGCCCATCTCGCACTTGACGACCAGGATGCGCCGGGCGGCGTCGTCGATCCGGCTCTGCGGGACCGTGCCGGGAACCAGCCCGCGCGCCATCGACAAGAAAGAGGACGCGGTGGGCCCGAACGTCATGACCATGTCGACGCCGGCGTTCAGGCAGGCGCCCAGGTTCACGCCGTTCGTCGTGCAGCCGTTGTAGTCCGAACCGACGAACCCGGCGAACCCGAGCTGCCCCTTGAGCACGTCGGTGATCATCATCGTGTTCATGTGCATCCGCGTCCCCTGCCAGCTGCTGTAGGAGGCCATGATCGACCCCACGCCGGCGCCGACCACCGCCTGGTAGGGCGTCAGGTGCAGCGCGCGCAGCGCCGTCTCGTCGCCCGAGGTGTTGCCCTCGTTGACGCCGTTCAGGGTCCCGCCGTCGCCCAGGTAGTGCTTGGCGTTGGCCAGCACGGTGAACGGCCCGCCGCGCTTCTGAAAGCCGTTGGTGTAGGCGACGCCCATCGCGGAGGGGAGCTCGGGCGTCTCGCCGAACGACTCGTAGGTGCGGCCCCAGCGCTCGTCGCGGGCGACCGCGACCACCGGCGCGAACGGGAAGTCGGCGCCCGAGCCGGCGGCCTCGTCGGCGATGACGCTCGCCACCTCTTCGACCAGGGCGGGATTGCGCGTGGCGCCGAGGCCGATGTTGTGCGGAAAGACGACGGCGCCTTTCACGGGGCCGACCCCGTGCACGACGTCCAGGCCATAGATGATCGGGATCTTGAGGCGGCTCGAGAACGACGCCGTCCGGAACCCGTCGATCATGTCGGCCCAGCCGGTGGGGGTGTTGGTGGCGGGGGCCGAGCCCCCCTGGCTGTAGACGGAGCCGACGCCGTAGGTGGTGATGTCCGACGCGCTCGATGTTGGCGCGCTCGACCTGCTGCAGCTGCGCCAGCTTCTCGTCGGAGGTCATCATGCCGAGGAGCGCGCTGGCCTTGTCGAGGCAGGCCTGCGTCGGAAAGCTCCGCCCGGCGCCGGCGTCCACCGTGCCGAGCGCGCCGGCCACGTTGCCGGTGCCCCCGTCGCCGCCGTCGAGCACGTTGCCGGTGCCGCCCGTGCCGCCGGTGGAGACGCTCCCACCCGAGCCCGTGGTGCGCCGCCGCCGCCGCCCTGCGGGGTGCGGCTGGGCGAGCAGGCGAGGAGGACCGACGCTGACAGAAGAACCAAGCTAGGACGCGACATCGCTCGAATGTACACCACCGCGCGGCCGCCAGGCTGGAACGCCGAGCGCGTCGGAGACACGTCGCGCGTCGCCCTTTTTCCCGGGGGAACCTTACATTGATCTTCGCAGTTCACGAAAGGTGGCGATGCGGAGTCGAGGCGGGTTTCTGTTGGGAATGGTGGTCGTGGCTTGCTCCTGTTCGCGGGCGCTTGATGCCTGGGATCCCGCCGATGCCGGGCGCGACACCTCGAGCGTGGCGGACGCGTCCGACTGCGGCGCTCCCCGGAGGGACTCCGGTTCGACCCCGGACGGCGGCGGTGCGCCGGGAATCAGGCCCGTCAGCATGCGGTCGCGCGAAATCGGGCCGGTGACCGGGGCGGCAGACGCCATCGCCACGAGCGCCGGGGCCGTCTACTGGCTCAACCACGACAACGAGCTCTGGATGGTCGACGCGTCCGCCGGGGACGTTCCGCGCCGGCTGGCCCGCGACACGGGGCCGTCGATCCTCTGCGGCGGCCACGGGCGATTGGCGGCTGTCGACGATCAGCTGTTCTGGGTGGCCGAATGGTCCAGCCCCGAAAACGCCCTGAAAGGCACCCTGCACCGCACCAGCAAGACCGGCGACGACCTGGTGCTGGTGAGCGACGTCGCTTACGCGGAGCACATCGACGTCGTCGTCGACGGCAGCGACGTTTACTGGAACGAGGGGATCGGCAAGAACGGGTCCACGCCGGCCGCCACGTTGGTGCGGACCCTGCCGCGCAACGCCCCGCCGGGGACCAGCCCCCAGCAGCTGGTGACAGTCGACGGCTTCGAAGAGATCGGCAGCCTCGCCCTCATCGGGTCGGACCTCTACTGGACGACCGTCTTTCTCGGCACCACGGTCGCCACGCCACAGTTGCAACGCGCGGATCTCGGCGGGCTGCGGGCGGGCACGAGCTCGGCGCCCACGCTGGTTGCCTCGGGCGCCTGGATGGTGCGCGGCCACGACGGCACCCTGTTTCTCGAGCAAGTCACCGACCAGTGGCACACCGCCCTCGCTCGAATGCCGGAGTCGCTCGGTCCCCAGACGGACCTGGCCGTCTTCAACTATTTACCGATCAGCGAGATCGCGTTCCTCGACCGCTGGGCTTTGACGTCCGTCTGGAACGGTGGCTGCGGCGCCGCCCGCTACACCTTGTTCGCGATCCCGACGGACGCAACGGGCCCGAGCGTTCAACTGGCGACCGATCTCGCCACCCCCGCCGTGCTGGGACAGGACCTGAGCTTCATCGACGGGGCGGGGATGCTGCACCTCGTGACCGTCGGCGACGTCCGCGCGGCGCTGGCGGCCGCTCCGGCCTCGCCCCCGATGTAACGGCGGCCCGCCGTCGGTTCCGTCCGTCGGGCGTCGAGCCCTGGTAAGCTGCCGCGGGTGAACCCGATCTCGTTCGCCTCGGTGGAGTGCTCCGACCCGCGCTTCGAACGAGACGGCCTGCGCGTCATCACGGTGCGCAGCGGCGCGCTCGATCGCCGCGCCGACATCTGCTTCTGGGCGCCGCCGCTGGCCGCCTCTTCGACGACGCTGCCCTTGATGATCCTGCTTCACGGCACGGGTGGAAGCGCCTGGTCGTGGCCGCTCAGCGGCGGCGCCCACCTGACCGCGGCGCGCCTCATCGAGACCCAGGAGATCGCGCCCGTCGCGCTGGTGATGCCGTCCGACGGGCTGTGGGGCCTCGGCAGCGGTTACGTCCCGCACGCCGACGCCGACTACGAACGCTGGATCGTGGACGAGGTCCCGGCGGCGGCGGCGCTGCTCGACGAGCGGATCACCGGCTCGTCGCCGCTCACCATCGCCGGCCTCTCGATGGGCGGGTTCGGAGCGCTCCGGCTGGGGGCGAAATACCCGGACCGCTTCCGCGGCATCTCCGCGCACTCGGCGGTCACGACGCTGGGGCGCCTGGCCGAGGCGACCGGCGAGCGCCTGGATGCGCTCCCCAGCTTCGGCCAACCGGAGGGGACCGCGCTGCACTGGCTGGAGGTCAACGCCGCGCGGTTGCCGCCGCTGCGGTTCGACTGCGGCAAGGACGATCACCTGCTGCCCGCCAACCGCGCCCTGCACGCGGCGCTGGAGGCGCGCGGCGTCGCCCACCAGTACGAGGAGTTCGCGGGCGCCCACGACTGGCTCTACTGGCGCCTGCACCTGGCCGATTCGCTCCGCTTCCTCGACGGCGCGGCGACGCGCGCGCCGGGGGCCCTGCAGTAGGCTCATCGGAGCCCGTGGCGGCGCAAGCCTGGTTCGTGAGGCCTGGCGACGCTACGAGATGTTCGCCAGCGTGACCACCCAGCCGCTGTCGGCCTTCTTGAAGTGAACCGTGCCGCTGCGGTGGAACGTCCCGAGCCCGGTGATGTCCTCATCGAATCGGATCGTGGTCTCGGCCGAGCCCGCGGCGACGTTCGCGGTGAACGCCTCGCACCTCACGTTGCTGATGGCCTGGTGGCCCTGGCTGACGTGCTCCTTGCTCCAGGTCGGGAGGTAGTCCTCCGCGGCGCGGCAGGAGGCAGGATCGCCGACGTCGGTCTTGCACCCGCCCCCCGTCATCACACCGACGCAACCAACGGCACCCAGGACGAACATTCGAGACAATGAACTTTTCATGCATCCCCCTTCACACGACCCGCCACTTGCTGCGGACCGACAATGCGGCCCGTTCGTACTCTGACACACTTTGACGGTCGCGCAGGGCAAGCCGCGTTCCCCGCCGATCACTTCACCGGTCGCTGGCGACTGGATCAAGGGCGTAGCAGAGAATGACCGGACCTTTATCAAGGCCCGAGGCGTCCACGCCAGTATCCTGGCCGACGCCGCTGGTGCGCGATCGCGAGCACGCGGACCACTTCCGGCCGGACGGGCCCGCCCGCGTTCTGCTGACGGTGATCGATCGAGATCCGGTCTCTGTCTTGAAGGCGCCGCGGATAGGGCCAAAAGGCGCGGCGACGAAGCGCCGTCGGGCGGCGTAGCCTACGGCGCGGGTCGCGGACAGTCCGGAGCAAGCGCGCGCATCGGGACCTCCTTGAACGTGATGTGGAGGCTCTCCGCGGTGTGTGGACCCTTCGGGTCCGTGGTGCGGACGGTCCCGTCGGGAGCGAACGCCATTCCGATGGTGCCGTGATCCTCGACCTCGAGGACAGAGTCCCCGAACGCGCCCCACAGATCGATATGAGGGCGCCGGCCTTCGGTCGTGGTCGCCAGCGGCGCGATCCGGTGCAGGTAGAGGTGCAACGGCACGTTCGCCAGATCGGCGCCGTGGTTCCGCGGCATGTCGCCGGAGAGTTTGAGCTTCAGGCGCTCGCCCCGCGGGGAGCAAAGGATCGCCGTGCCGCTGAGCGGCGACTGCAGCCGCTTCGGGACGGTGATCTCGAAGCTGACCCACATCTCGTAATCACCGCCCCCGCTCGCGGAATGAAACCGTCCCAATCCTTGCCAGCCGCCGAGCGGGTGAAAGTGTCCACCGAAATTGAAATTCCAGGGCGCGACGAAGTAAGCGAACAGGCCGCCGCCGATCGCGAGAGCGGCACAAAACAGCAGGAAGCCGAGGCAGCCCACGCGCCCTCTCGGCCTGGACGGCGGATCGACGCGCCCGTCTCGCATGCGAAGTATTGTTGTCGAGGCGGCGGGGGTGTGTCGAGGCCGCGTCGAGGAGCGGATTTGGAGTGGTCGACGCGCTACGGAACCGGCCCGGTGGGCAGAAGCGCAACAAGACTGAATCGACTGTGCAGTTGGCCGCGGTCACTCCCGTTTCGCGGCCGGTGTTGAACTCGAAGGCCAGAAAGGCCGATACCCTGGATCCGATGACCGTACGCTCCGCTCTGACCCTCCAGGTCCTGGCGCTCACCGCGGCCGGTTGCATCCACGCGCTCCCGCCTCGCGCGACGCCGGGTCCCGTGGTCCCGCCGCCTGAGACCTCTCCGCTGCCTTCTGGGTTCGGCCGTCTCTACGTCGACGTGGTGGACGGGCCCGTCAGGGTGCGCGTGGTGAAGCCCATCACCGTCACCGAGACGGTGAATGATGAGCAATTCGAAACAGAGGAGCTCGAGGATCAGGCGGCCTGCACATCGCCCTGTGTCCTGGATCTGCCGGTGGGCAAGCACCTGCTCGCCTTTCCCGTGCGCGGCGCGGGCGGCGTCGACCTCGTCCGCGTCACTGCCTCCCCGAGCCCGACCGTCTACCGCCGCGCGCTCGGGTGGCGACAGCGGGGCGGCGCCGGGTTCGCCCTTGGCGTCTTGGGCGCGAGCTTCGGCGGCGTTTCGTTCGTCACCGGCGCCGCCTTGCTGCCCACCGGCCTCGCGAAGGACAACCACGGCCTGACGGTCGCCGGCGGAATCACGCTGGGCGTCGGCGCGCTTCTCACCGCCGTCGGGATCTGGGCCATCACGAACAATCCCCTCATGGAGCAGGCGGGCGCGGGGGCGCAGTACGGGCTGCCGGAGGGCGACGGGTCGCGGTGAAGCTCGGCGGAGGTTTGGACCGTCCGCGACTTTCGGGTCACCATCGACGGGCCGTGAGACGACGTGAGCGCGCCCAAGGGCGAGTCGTGCTGGCGAGCGTGATGCTCGCCGCCGCGCTGCCCGCGGCCTTCCACGAGGCGGTCTCGGCACCCGTCGCGGTTGGCTCGAGCCGGCACCTCGACTTCGAGCGCCCCGTGACCGGCGCCGATCTCGAGGGACGCAGCGCCGACGAGCTGCGCTTGATGCGAAACACCATCTTGGCCCGGGCCGGGCAGCCGAGCGCGCGCGATCAAAAGAACCTCGAGGGGATCAGGTTGTGGGAGCGACGCGCGAAGGCGCTCGAGGATCTGCGGCGTGTGGTGCCGGGGTGGGGCGAGGCCGCCCCCAGCCGGCCGCGATCCGACTGCGGCGTCGACGTGCACCAGGCTCCGCGCAAAAAGCGCGATCAGCGGCAGCTCATCGCCGAGGCGAATCGCCTGTCGTGGGCCGGTGTTCCAAACTACGCCGAAGGACTCCCCGACCCGCCTGGCCCGAGGCTAAAGGCGGTCCGCGTCGCCTGCGGCCCCGACATCGACGGCTTCCCGGTGGCCGTCGTCACGCTGACCCGCCCGTACGACACGGCCCCCGACGCCGACCCCGCGTCCCAGGAAAGCATCGACCTGACGTTCCTGGCCGCCCGTCGCGGCGCCAGGTGGAGCGGCGTGGTGGCGCTCGGCCTGAACGGGGCCATCCCCGGGATCGAAGGCTCGATCGAGACGGCGGCGTCGTTCGTCAAGCTCGCCGACGGGCGCCCGGCGCTGGCGATCATCAGGACGACGGGCGGCGGGGGCGACTGCGACTGCCAGCACGAGGTCACGTCGGTCGCGACGCTCGAACGCGGCCAGCTGCACCAGCTGGGAGCGTTCGAGACCGGGCGGCCGTGCGACTGCGAGTTCTCCGGAGAGTGACCCGCGCGGCTACGTAGCGACGTGGAGCTTCGCCCCGCTCGGGACCTTCCCCTCCCAGTTCACGGCGAGGGCGGTTCGCGTTGCCGCGCGCGATCCCTGACGCTATCCTGACGCCCGTGAAGTCAGCGCTCCGGATCGGTTTGTTCGCCTCCTCGCAGCCGCGCTATTAGCCGCGGCGACGTCCGAGATCCGTCCGTCGAGCGCCAGAGTCAGAGTCGTTTCACGCGAGGAGAGTCCCATGTCTGTGTCCGTCACGTCCGTCATTGTCGAGATCCGCGCCGCCGAAGGGGGCGAGGACGCCAAGTCGCTGGTCGACGAGCAGCTGCGCATCTACGCGCGCCGCGCGCTCCACCACGGTCTTTGACCTCGAGGTCCTCGAGTCGCGGCGGGGCCTCTGCGTCCTGCGCGTGAGCGACCGTGGAGGGGCGCGCGCCGAGCCCCTGTTCCGCGACGAGGCCGGCGGCCACCGCTGGCAGCGCGTCCCGCCCAACGAGAAGCGAGACCGCGTCCACACCAGCACCATCACCGTGGCCGTGCTCCCCGAGCCGACGGCGGTGGAGGTGCGCGTCGCGGAGCGGGATCTGGAGTGGTCGACGTGCTACGGCACCGGCCCCGGCGGGCAGAAGCGCAACAAGACCGAGTCGACGGTGCTGCTGACGCACCGGCCGACGGGGATGCAGGTGCGGTGCGAGACGTCGCGGTCGCAGTTGCAGAATCGGGTCGCGGCGCTGGGGTTGCTGCGGGCGCGGCTGTGGGCGCTGGAGGCGGCGCGGGTCGGTGAGGCGCGCGCGGCGGAGCGGCGGGGGCAGGTGGGGTCGGGGATGCGCGGGGACAAGCGGCGGACGGTGCGGGCGCAGGACGGGACGGTGGTGGACCACGTCACGGGGAGGCGGTGGGAGATGTGGGGGTATTTGAGGGGGAGCTGGTAATCCTCCAGCTCTACTGGCAGGGCCGCAACAAGCGACAGAGCCTGCAACCCCCGCCGAACGTAGGAACGCCGGACTATCTAGTTATGGCGTGCTTGACAGGATACGCGCTGGGTTTCGCGCCCGTTAGCCTCCGTCAGTCAGCGGTCTCCGCACCCCGGCGCAATCGCTCGTAGACGTCCTTGGCCAGGTGCTCTTGCGCGGCTTTTCGAAACGCCGGATCACTCATGACTCGGTTAAAAATGTCATCATTTCCTTCCATTCGTTGGATGAAAAGGTCATCAAGTATGCGTCCAAAATAAGCCGAGAAATTGGTCAGATTGTTTGCTTGTACGGCTTCCACGACCTTTTCATCGTGCTCGGCTGTTGCGCGCACCTGGTCGAAGAAGAGCTGATCTGCCTCTGTGAACGATGTGCCGAAGCGCTCGTTCAACTTCTCGACCAAGGAAGACAGTGCTACCTCTGCGTCCTTTTGGCTCGCTGTACCAACATCAGAGGGCCCCTTCAGCGGTATAGCCTCGCCCTCGCTAAGATCAATCGAGCCCTCACTAACTTCCTGCAGGCGAAAGTACTTCAGAGCAACGTGATCATCGAGCGTGAACTTCCTGCCATCTCCGGGGAGTGGAAGCTTTGCCGACAGATTGCGGATGAAGGCATAGGTCTGTTCCAGCCCTTCATCGTAGTAGGGCATAACTTGCGAGAGAAACGCATACAGTCCCCGGAACGCCGAAAATTGTCCGCGAAACTCCTCTTGCGCGGGCTCCTCAAGGTCCTTGAATCGACCGACGCAACGGTCGAGCACCGCGTTCATCGTCTTGTGATCCTGTCCGCTGTGGTCGCGTTTCCCTTTGAACCAGACCTCTGAGAAGTCTCTCAGATCATCCGGAGTGAACACCGAGGCTTGTAGCAGTTTGTGGCTCAGCTCGTTCAACTTGTGCGGGTCAACGCTCTCCCCGATGGGCGTTGCTTCGTAGTAGGGCTTAAAAGCTTCGTAGATGTCGTTCTCTTCGTTCTTGAAATCGAGAACGAAGACACGCGCCTTGCCAGGTGCAGTACGGTTGAGGCGGGAAAGGGTCTGCACCGCCTGGACACCGGCCAGCTTCTTCACGACATACATTGTCTGAAGCAAAGGCTGGTCGAATCCGGTCTGATATTTGTCTGCCACA
Organism: uncultured Pseudomonadota bacterium; assembly: GCA_963819375.1. Taxonomy (GTDB): domain Bacteria; phylum Myxococcota_A; class Polyangia; order Fen-1088; family Fen-1088; genus JADGRB01. The sequence goes on from CAWFVU010000010.1 coordinate 590,761, forward strand.
ATCAAAACGCGGTAGTCGTCTCCTGCGAAACGCTCGGGAAGCTCGCGTTCCGGCAGCCCGTTGTTCATACGAACCTCGGTATAGGCCGAGCCTGGCACTTCCTCGTCTTCGACCGTACCTGAGAAGGCTACAAGCGCGCGGATGCCGTGATAGCCCTTGTCCCGAATGTAACGGTCGAACGCCTTCTTGTATTTCACGGCAGACAGTCGCGAACCCGTGACCACCATCGCCTTGGCGCGTCCGCCCAACTCGTGCATCACCTTGAGGCGGAAGTGTTCGATGATGACGGAGACGACCTGCTCGATGTTAACCGGATGGATTTCAAGAAACTGACCGAGCGCCTTGGCCGCCTTTTGCTTCGGCACTTCAGGATCGGCCTCGATCTTCTTCACAAGTCCGAAGAAGCGCTTGTAGGTGACATAGTTCGCCAGTACGTCGAGGATGAAGCCCTCATCGACGGCTTGTTTCATCGTGTACTCGTGAAACGGCGATACACCGGTAGGTCCGGGCTCGTCGAAGACGACCTTTGTCTTGAACTTGGGCGTGGCGGTGAAGGCGAAGAAGCTCAAGTTCGGCTGACGTGCGCGCCGCATCATCTCCGTGCGGATATGAGCCTTGGCCTCCTCTGAAAGGTCGCCATCCTCCTCCTCGCCGAATTGGCTGGCGATGGCGTCAGTGATGCCGTCCTTATTCAGGATGCCTTTGAGCGCCGAGACCGTTTCGCCCGACTGAGAGCTGTGGGCCTCATCGACGATAACGGCGAACCGCTTGTCGCGCGTTTCGATGGACACACCCTCTCTCTTGGCCTCCAAGGTTCGGATCGCCTGGCTGATAAACGGGAACTTCTGGATCGTCGAGATGATGATCGGCGTGCCGTTGGCCAGTGCCTTCGCCAGTTGCTGCGTATCCTCATCGATCTTCTCGACGACGCCCATCTTGTGCTCGAATTGATAAATCGTGTTTTGAAGCTGTTGGTCGAGCACGCGCCGGTCGGTGATGACGATTGTGGCATGAAAGACCTTCCGGTCCTTGTCGTCGTGCAGCGATGCAAGGCGGTGGGCAAGCCAGGCGATAGTGTTGGACTTGCCCGAGCCTGCCGAGTGCTGGACGAGGTAGTTACGCCCCGATCCGTGGCTCGCAGCATGCGCCACCAATTTTCGCACGGCGTCGAGCTGGTGATAGCGCGGAAAGATCATCGTTTCCTTACGGATCGTCCGCATGCCTGTCGAAGTCGAAATGGACCGCTCGGTGACTTCGAGGTGGATGAAGCGTTGAAGGATATCAAGCAGGCTATCCGACCGCAGCGCCTCATCCCAGAGGTAGTGAGTCTTCCAATTGCCTTCGACTGGAGGGTTGCCCGCACCCTTATTGTAGCCGCGATTGAACGGTAGGAACGTGGTTTCCGCTCCTTTGAGCTGTGTCGTCATCCAGACCTCGTCCGGATCGACCGCGAAGTGAACGAGCGCGCGTTCCTTGAAGCGAAAGAGCGCATCCCGACCGTCGCGATCATTCTTATATTGGGAGCAGGCATCCTCGGCTCTTTGGCCCGTGAGAGGGTTCTTGAGCTCCGCTGTCGCAACCGGCAGGCCGTTCACAGATAGAACGACATCGATGATGCATTTGCGCTTGGAACCGTCCGGGCGCTTCAGCACATCCGACAGGAATTCAACCTGGCGGGTAATTGTGAAGCGGTTGGCGGCGTATCGCGCTTGTGCCTCGGGGTTCATGCCGGAATTGGGACGGAAATAGGCGAGGCGCAGCTGTTTGCCATAACATTTGAATCCGTGGCGCAAGACGCCAAGCGCGCCTTTGGTGGCCAACTCCTTGGCCAGGCTATCGAGGATCGTGGCCTCGGTGCGATCCTTGAGCATGGCTTCAAGGTCTGCCCAGCGATTCGTCTGGCTGGCGCGGATGAAGGCGATCACTTCGGCAGGGAAAAGTGCGGTTGCCGCGTCGAAGGCCTTGGGGGAGCCCTTACGATAGCCGTCTGAGGAACAAAGACCCAGCTCGATGGCGTTCTCGAAATCGCGCTCAGTGTGACCAGTCATGTATCCCCCTAAACGGTCCTTACAGAGCTGTTTTCAAGCGCGTCCAGCGTCAACCCCCGTAGCTGGTCATAGTGATAGTGACGAATGGACGGATCGCGGGCGAGATACTTCCCCGCGCCATCAAGATAAGCCCCAGGGTTCTCGTTGTCAGTCAGCACGAACTTCCGCACGCGGATACCCCGATCATCTCCGGTGTACTGGCACACGACCCGACGCAGGCTTGCACACCAGCTCACGCCAGCTCTCAGCTGGTCGATGAGCGACTGCGCGTCAAGATTCTTGGCTTTGAACTCGAACAAGAATGCGTTGATGCTGTTGCGGCGACATTGGAACACGATGAAGTCACAGCGCTTCGACCATTGCTTGCCATTGTTATCGAGAAAGTGGAACAAAGCCTCTTTGTGTCCATCCAATTTGATAGCAAAGGCCCTCCCCAAAAAGGGAAGAACCACCGTCCTCGTTACCTTCTTGAGTGAGCCATCGGGAAAGTATCTCTCCCTCAATGCCACTGCACCGCTCGATCCCTCATCGATAACGTAGGCGGGCGCGATGTATGCACGCAGATGATCGAAATAGCTCGCCGCGTCGAGGGTCACCGTAGCCCCTCGATCTGGCCAGTGACGGCCGCGGTAATCAGAGCGGAACGGTACTCCTGGGCAAGCTCGATCGACGATCCGATCGAGCGTGTGCCTTGCTCCAACGTAGCGAGGCTCGTAGCAATAGTGCTCGTAATGAGAAGTTGCTCGTGGAATGGCGGGCGTACGAACCAATACCTCTTTACCGCTGACTGTGGAATGTTGTTCGCTAGCCCCTCAGCCCCGCTAACTGAGAGAACGATTTGATCTCGCATGTACGTCGACTTCAAAGACAGTGCTAAGAAGTCAGGCGAGACGCGCCCTGATTGTGTCCTAATACGGTAGGTCTTATCTGAGAACATCAGTCGTGGCGGGCAGGACGAAATGACAGCGGCCGAGCCGATTAAGTCGACCGAACCACTAGCACGACAGAGCAAAAGATCGCCTGGCTGAACTTCTAAGTCAGTTCGGGGCGTAACGTCCGCCGGCAGCGCCTTGTGATCGTCTGCGCGGAATATGCCGCCGTTGACACAACCAGAACGTAACACTCCCCATTCGGCAGTCGCCTTTTGCCTTTCTTCGCATTGCGGGCTCCACCCCTGTTCGATGCGGACCAATGATCGACCGAGAGTCTCAACAGTCCAATGCGAAGGGATTGCGCCAAGCCAGTCAATGCCGCTGTCTTTTATCGAGGCGAAAGGGTTGAGGCCCCTAGTAACAGCCTGGTCGATGATCGCTTGACGCTTCTCGCCCAGTCGCTCCAGTAAGGTTCGCTTTGTCGCGATCAATGCGTCAATCCGCGCCGTCATCGCGTCCAAGTACGCCGCTATGCGCTGTTGTACGTTGAATGGAGGAAGGGGACATAGGGCTTGGTAGGCCTTCTCTCTCGAAAGGCCAGGAACTGCTACATCGTCAGAAAGCTCATCAAGCCCTAGAATACCTAATGCAAAAAACAAAAAGCGCAGGTCGTTGTCGGTGTGTCGGTGGTCAACAACGAATGTTGTGTCGACGGCAAAGACAGGTGAATCGGAAAACTGCAGCTTTCCGTAGGAGCCCTTTCGACCAATCACAATACATGGTGACAAGGTGTTCGCAGAGGAATGGTGAGCGAATGCGCCGTTCGAGCCGAACACTTCGAAGTGACCGCCAGCATCACGGTCGTCGGCGGCGAGAGCCTCACCATATCCGAAACGGGTAATCCGCTTCAGAGGCACAAATTGCCAGCCTGGTGGAATCGCTAACGTGCTGGAATTAAGTCTCAACCCCGCCACTCCTTCAGTAGTTCAGCGATGTCGCCTTCGAGAGCTCTGATATCCTTCTCGATGTCGGCTAGTGGACGGGGCGGCTTGTAGACGTAGAAATGCCGGTTGATGGGGATTTCGTAACCGACCTTGGTCTTGGAGTAGTCGACCCAGGCATCAGGCACGTGAGGAAGGACTTCCCCCGAAATGTAGGCGTCGATGACGTGACGCACGGCCTCCACCAATTGGTCGTTGGGCATGTCCGGCCCGAACTGCATCGGTAAAGGCAACGCCGTTCCATGGGGCAACGGAATGTTCTCCGTGTCACGCAAGTCGCTGTCGGGCTCCGGGTGTCCCTTGCTGTTGCGGCAAATGTCGGCCCTCGGATCGCGCTCGCCCAGTGCCGCGAATATCGCTTTTTTGAGGGGCGTGGGGAGTGTCAAATCAGCGCGCTTCGCCGCCTTGTCGAGGTCGGCCTCGAACGTCTCGCGGTTCATATAGCGCCCTTTGCCAGCCAGCATGGCAAGCGTGGCGCGAATGGTGTCTTGCTCGTCCCGGCCCGCTTGTTCTTCGGCAGCAGCGGCCTTAGTGTCCTTGCGTTTCCTAGACACGGCGAGGTTGGCGAATGCCGAGTGCTCGTCGAGCCGCGCGATGCGCTCCGGTGTGGCTTCGAAAGTGAGGCGCAAGGGCCGCTCGACCGTGACCTTCAGGAAGCCAAAGTCGCGGTTCTCGAAAATGCGAGAGACGACACGCTCCTCCCATCCCCCGTCGACCGGTACGCGCTCCTTTTCGCCATCCAGATAGTTGCTGTAGATTTCAGTCAGTCGGTCGATATGCGCCTCTGATAATTCGTTGCGCTTGTTGTTGAGACTCTTCTTCATTTTGCCAAAGAAGCGCGTGCCATCGATGAGTTGCACCCTGCCGCGCCGCTCCGGTGTCTTCCGGTTCGTCACCAGCCAGACATAGGTGAAGATGCTGGTGTTGTAGAAAAGCTGGTCCGGCAGTGCCACGATGGCGTCGAGCCAATCGTTCTCGATGATCCAGCGCCGAATGTTGGACGGGCCAGAGCCCGCATCACCACCGAAAAGGGGTGAGCCGTTGAAGATGATTGCGATTGTGGATCCTTCTCCGCCTCTCTCGGGCGAGGGGTGCATCTTCGAGATCATGTGCTGGAGAAACAGCAGCGAGCCGTCATTGATAGCGGGAAGGCCTGCCCCAAAGCGCCCTCCGAAGCCAAGCTCATCGTGCTCCTTGGTGATGGCTTTCTGTTGATCCTTCCATTCCACACCGAAGGGCGGGTTCGCCAGCATGTAATGAAACTGCTTGCCTTGGAAGCCATCGAAGGTCTTTCCATCACCAAGCGTGTCGCCAAGAACGATGTGGTCCGTCTCTTCGTCCTTGATGAGCATGTCCGAGCAGCAGATTGCCCAAGACTCGTCATTGTATTCCTGACCATACAGGCCGAGGTTTGCGGCCTTGTTGCCGGCACGGATCGTTTCTTCAGAAACTGAGAGCATGCCGCCCGTGCCACAGGCCGGGTCGTAGATTTCCCGGTAGACGCCAGCCTTGTAGACATCTTCCTCGCCGGTGTAGACGAGATGCGTCATTAGGCGTATTACTTCGCGCGGCGTGAAGTGATCTCCGGCCTCCTCATTGGCTTGCTCGTTGAAGCGCATCACGAGGTGTTCGAAGATGTAACCCATCTCGAGATTGCTGATCCGGTCTGGGTGCAGATTGATATCCGACATCGCTTTTACGATGTTGAAGAGGCGGTTGCTGGCGTCTAGCTTCTCAATCTGCTCACCAAACTTGAACCTTTCAAAGATCCGCCGAGCGGTGTCGGAATAGCCGTTGATATAGGCGACGAGGTTGGGCGCAATGTTCTCGCTGTCGCCGATCAGTGTTGCGAACGTATAGGGGCTGGTGTTGTAGAGGGGTTGCGTGCGCTTCGCATCGACAACCTTGGTCAAGAGTCGAGGCCGAGCATTCTCCGCAATCTTCGCCGCGATGAGGCGTTTGTGTTCTTTGATGACTGCGGTCTTGGTCGACTCAAGAACGCAATCGAAACGGCGCAGAACCACCAATGGCAACATGACTAGCCGGTATTGGGGCGGACGATATGGCCCGCGAAGCCGGTTCGCTATTTCCCAGATTGTGCCCGCTACTTCTCGGTGGCGTTCGCTTAGCAAAGTGCTCCCGTGTTTGTCTTTCTATTCTTCACCCCTCCACCACTGAGCGGCAGCGCCGCCGACGAGGATCGTCCCTCTGGTACTCGGAACCCTTTTAGGATGTCGGTCAGAGGCGCCATGTGTGCCGTACCTTTCGCTGCCGGTACGGGCCCCGGGGGCCGTACCGACCATTTGCTGGGCTATTGCCGGGCCAACCTGTGGATTTGCCCGGGCGCTGACCCACCGCTTGCTCCCCTTTTCGTCCAAAGCGCGAACGCGCTCGGGCGTGCTCATTTTGTAGTGGAAAAACGGCAACATATGCAAGCCTTCAGTGCGCCCTTGCTGCGGCCCACTGATGCGGCGTCATTCCCGGCGGCTTACGGGTTCGAAAGGCGTGATGACACGATGGGCAGGACTCAGTTCATCGCGGGCACCGACGGCTTCTGGAAGCCCTTGGTCTCGATGACCACCGCCTTCCACCCGACTCGCGCCGCGATCTACTTCACGGCGCTGCTCGTCAACGTCGGCTGTCACTCGGATGCGCATGAGCAGGCCAGGTGGTTCGGGGACGACATCGCGCTCAAGGCGGCGAAGTACCGCCACGGCATGCGCGCGCGCGGGGCGGCCGCGTCGATGAGGATGCTGGGCGCGGGCCAGCCCCCGCTGCATCGGTTTCGACTCGGGCTCGAGTTCATGATCGCGGGCCATCGCCAGATGGACATCGCGGTTTAGGGATGGGCGGGGTCGCGGCGGCGACGGCGTTCTGCCGCCGGCTGGGGGGGACGCAGTTCGATCCCTCGCTCACGGAGCTCCTCTGCGCGCGCGGCGCGGAGCTGCTCGACGGGCTCGACACGGTGCGGACCTGGACGGCCGTGATCGATGCCGAGCCCGCATTCGGCGAACGTCGCCGAGCTGGCGGTGGGCGCCGCCGCGGGGCTGGGGTTGCCGGCGGGGGAGGTGCAGGCCTTGCGGCGCGCCGGGCTGGTGCACCATTTCGGGCGGCTCGGCGTCTCCAACGCGATCTGGGACAGGCGCGGGGCGCTGGGGGTCGGCAAATGGGATGGCAGGAGCGGGTTCGGATGGTCCCGTACCTCACGGAGCGGATGCTGCAGCAGTCGCCGACGCTCGCCCCGTTGGGGGCGCTGGCGGCGCGGCACTGCGAGCGGATGGACGGGTCGGGTTACCCGCGCGGGCTGCGCGGCGCCGCGATTCCGATCGCCGCGCGCGTCCTCGCCGCCGCCTCCGTTTACCAGGCGATGTGCGAGCCGCGGCCGCACCGCCCCGCGCACGCGCCGGAGGGGGCGGCGCTCGAGCTGCGCGGGGAGGTCCGCGCCGGTCGCCTCGACGGTGAGGCGGTCGAGACGGTCCTCCGCGCCGCCGGGCATCGCGCGCGCGGGCTTTCCGGGCAGCCGTCCCGCCTCACGGCGCGCGAGGTCGAGGTGTTGCGCCTGGTCGCCCGGGGGCAGTCGACCAAGGAGGTCGCCCGGCAGCTCGGCATCACGCCCAAGACCGCGGGCAATCACATCGAGCACATCTACGCCAAGATAATAGTGCAAGCAATACAGTCGATTACACGATTCGCGAATCGCGAATACAATAGCCTGGTGCTCAAGCCCCAGGACCTCGTCGTTGCCGTTCGCCTGGCGATCCCCTCCGCCGACCTGTCGACCTACCCGGGCCTGGCGGCCTCCCTGCGCATGAGCGCTTCCGAGGCACACGCTGCCGTCAAACGGGCGGCCGAGTGCGGGCTCGTGGACGAAACCACGCGGAAGGCCAAGCGGTCGGCGCTGCTCGAGTTCGTCGTTCACGGGTTGCGATACGTGTTCCCACCGAGCTGGAGCGGGGTGTCCCGGGGCATTCCCACGTCGTATGCCGCGCCGCCGCTGAACGGATCCATCGTCCAAGGCGAGCTGCCCCCCGTCTGGCCGCACCCCGAAGGTCAGACCCGCGGGCAGGGCCTCCGCCCGATTTACAAGTCCGTTCCCGAGGCCTCCCTGCACGACGCCGAACTCTACGAGTGGATGGCCCTGCTGGACGCGATTCGCGCCGGACGTGCGCGCGAGAGGGAACTCGCGGTGGCTTTGATCCGAAAACGTCTGACATGAAGATCCCACCGCAGCTTCTGACCGTCGCGACTCACCTGGGCCGCCTCACGGAAAGCACCGTCTTCGTCGGAGGAATGATCCGCGGCCTTCTGATCACCGATCCGGCGGCTGGAGCACCCAGACCAACGGACGACGTCGACCTCATCGTGGACGTGCCCAACTACAAGGCCTTCACCGATCTCAACGCAGAGCTTCGCGGTCTCGGCTTCAGCGAATCGATGGAGGAGGGGGCGCCGATCTGCCGTTGGGTCGTGGCGGGCGTTCGCACCGACATCATGCCCATCGATCCCGGCATCCTCGGGTTCACCAACGTCTGGTACGCGGGCGCGATGGATCGTCCGGCCGTCATCGCCGGTCCCGACGGCAACCTTCGGATCCTTGATGCCCCGCACTTCTGCGCGACCAAGCTGGAGGCCTTCGCGGCGCGCGGCGACGGAGACTATCTGCACCGTGATGTCGAGGATTTCATCGCTGTCGTCGACGGACGACCGACGCTGAACGACGAAATCGTTGCGGCCCCGGACGATCTACGCGCCTTCCTTGCCGAAGTTGTCTCGCGCTTGATAACGAATCAGGCGTTCGTCGATGCTCTGCCCGGGCATCTCGAAGGAGACGCCGGCAGCCAGGCGCGATTGCCCATGCTCATGGAGCGACTGCGGAGAATCGGAGCCCTTCGCGCAGCACGCGTCGCCGAAGCGCCGACGAAACCGAAACCGCGGACCGCGATACCCGTGGCCCCGCGAGCGTCGGTGCCGGCTCCGGGGATGCCGTTCTCGTTACCGACAGGGTGGGTATCCCTGCAATCGAGCAACATTCGAGCCGTGCAATACGAGCCCAAGACGCACGCCCTCAGCGTCGAGTTTCATTCGCGCAGCGTCTACGTCTATTCAGCCGTGCCGGAGACGATCTTCCAAGGCTTGCTCCGCGCGTACTCCGCCGGGCGGTACTACAACCAGTGGATCAAAGGGCAGTATCTGTCCCTCCGAGAGCGCTAAAAGAACTAACGCCGATATTGTCAGGCTGCCCGTGACAGCTCCGCTCCTGAGGAGAGCTCCTCATGCGGGGCCGCCTCGCTGCGCCTAGCTTGGACGCCTGGAGGGGGAGCTTTCATGCTGAACATCACCGTCGCGGCCGAGAGCGCGGCCAGCCCCGAGCGGGTGCTGGCCCTCGCGGGGACCGACTTCTCCGCGCGTCGCGCGAAGGTCTGGGGGAACGTCAAGGAGAGCCGCCTCGCGCTGCACGAGCGCGGCGCGACCCACGTCGAGGTCACGGAGTACGGGACGGGCCCCGCCTGGTTCGCCTGGGAGCGCAGCCGCTACGACTGGTCCCAGCCCGACCGGATCCGGCAGACGGTCATCGACTCGAACGTGCTCGAGCCGGGCTCCACCTGGGAGCTGCGCGGGCGGCCGCGCCAAGGGGGCGGCGGCGGCAGCGCGGTGGAGATGACGCTCGCCCGCCGGTTCCGCCGCAGCCCCGCCGGCCGCATCGGCTCCGCCTTCAACCACCTCGGGGGCCGGCGCGGGTGGCGCTGGTATCTCCGCCAGGCCTTGAAGGCGGTTGAGGCGGGTTAGTGACGCATGCCGTCCGGTGGGAACGTCGACCGCGGGCGGCTTTCTCGGTCAGAACGGCACGACTCGAAGTCCGGGCACTCTCGGGAAGCTCCTCTTGTCTCGCGTAACGACGTCATGTCCGTACGCCAAGGCAGTCGCCGCGATCATGAGGTCCTCGACCGGGAGCCGGCTGCCAGCAGCCGACAAGGCCGCATCGGTGCTGGCGAAGATTCTCGCGGCGGCCTCGTCGAAGACCAAGATCGGGAAAGTCTGGAGGACATTCTCCACGTACGCCTCGCGGGCGGCCCTCTTCGTGGGCGTGGCGCGATGAACACCGTGCAATAGCTCGAAGACGGTCACCACGGAAATGAAGTAGTCGCCCGCGACCGGGTCGAGGAGGCCCAGCGCTGTCCTCGGGCCCGTATCGCCGCGCTCTGCCGCGATGAAGACGCTCGAATCGATCAGCGATCCAAAGGCGAGGCCCGGTGCTCCGCCCTGGCGCGGCGTTCGCGTACGCCTGCCTCGATGTCGTCAGCGAACTCCGGATCTGGCGCGTGACCGTCAAGGAAGCGAATCAGGTCGACATTGCGGCACACGCGACGACCGTCATCGTTGACGACCCGGCCGAACTTCTGCAGCACCTCGGACAACTCCGCGGGTGACAGCTCGGCCATCTCTTCGATCACTTTTTTCGCTCGTGCGGTCATCCGCGGACCTCGCAGAAACGAGAGACTTCTACGCTAGAAATGGTAGCACGGGTCCTGATCCGCTCGACCTGGTCGACGTCCCACTCAGGCTCGTCCGAGACATCTTCGGCGGCCCAGCGCTCAAACATCGCCCCGACGCGCGCGGCTTGCTCGGCACGGATGACTTCGCTCGGCAATTCTGCTGGCTTGGCGGTCACTGCTTACACAGGATACCAGCCGCAGGGGCACACCTCCACCTCGTGCAACGCGCGTTTCGGGGGCCACTTCTCCCGTCGCTCTAGCGATTTGTACAGATCGTACAACCGATCCATACTGATCGTGATGCTGAGGCGGACGAATACGTCGCCATCAGGAACCTGGACGAGGACTAGCTCATGAGGGCGCGTCTCGACATGAACAAGATCGCGAAGGCCCTGGGCGGCGAGCGGCGGGGCTCCGTCACCGCCAAGGGAGGGTATTTCGGGGCGCTGAACCTCGCCGCCGACGTCTCGGCGCGCTTCAAGGTTCCTCAGAACGGCGGCCGTCGGACGGACCCGAGCTGGACGGAACGACGGCAGCTGCCGCTCCGCCCGGAGACGCTCGAGCGACTGGAAGCGCTCGCCGCCAAGATCCGGAAACAGGGAGGCGACGTCCATCCCATGCAACTCGCCGCCCTGTTGCTGGAGAACGCCACCCGGAGCCTTTCGGACGAGGACGTGCTGGGCCTCTTCGACGGAGGCCGGTAGGGGGCGGTGGAGGCGCGCTAGCGTCTCATTTCGGGATGACCGCCAGGAGGGGAGCCAGATCGATCTTCGCGCTCGCCCGCGCCACCCAGAGCGCCAGGTGGGCGCCGGTCAGCGAGCCCTTCACGGTGCGCCGGTCGTCGTCCTCCAGCGCCTCGCGAATCGATTCGGGAAGCCGGACCGCCCAGGCGGTTCCAGTCGGGGCGTCGATGACCAGGATGGCGTCCCCCTGCGCGTAGGCACGCGAGTGGGTGACGCCGACGATCCGATCGCCGACCGCTCCGAGCCACTTCACCGTCGTCCCCTGAACGCAGCCTCGCGTCACGACGACCCAGCGGTGGCGTTTCGCGGCGCGATCGACGAGGGCGATCGCGCGGCCGCCGTTGCGCCCGGGGATGTTCGCTTCGAAGAGCTGAAAGCGGGGGGTGGCGAAAGTGGGAAGCGGCCGCTTGAGGTCGGGGACGCGCTCCCCGGCCCAGTCGGTGCCGTCGTCGAGCGGCGGATCTTCGTCGTCGCTTTCGGCGAACCATTTGAGCGTGGCGCGCGCGCCGATGGCATCGAGTGCCGCCAGGGACCAGTAGCTGAAGGGGGAACTTTGCGGCAGGTCGTCGTGCCAGGGCTGCGCCGGAGCGATGGGCCCCTCGATGTCGTGCTCCCAGGAGAGGTCTGAGTTGGGACCACCGCGGCACTTGTGCTGGAGCCAGCTCCTGGCAAAGGCGTGCCGCGGGTCATCGATCTGCGCTGGCTCCCCGATGCGCGTTCGGACCTCCGCGTCGGTGGGCGCGCCACGGTTCACCCATCCCGTACGCACGCGCGTCGAGAGCATTCCGTTCCAGGCGTCCGTCTGGACCCACAGCGCGCGGCAGCCCCGCGGCTCGAAATCTACGACCAGATCGATGAAGCCCCCCTCGATGCTGCCGGAATAGGAGCCCCCTTCGATGTGAAAGCCGCTCTTGGTACGCCGGACGTCGACGGTCGTTCCTTGATTGTCCGGATCGGGGCGGCTCGGGAAGGACGGCGCGCGCGTCAGCGAAGAGAAGCAGCTCTTCCACGCCGAGTCTGCTTCGCGGAATGCCGCTTCGTCCCCGACGATGCTCTTGGCCTCGGCGCGAACCGCCGGCAGGAGGATTGCCATGGCGAGGGGAGCGATGGCCCAGGAGTGCCGCAAGCGGCCCTATTCTGGCATGAACGTCATCGGCCCCCCGGAACCAAAATCCGCAGCACCTGGGGGTAAATCCACGCCCCACACCCGTCGCCGATGTTGGCGCTCGCGCCGACGATCACCGCTCCCGGAAGCGACGCCACCCAGAGGTCGACCCAGGGGGGCGTGGTTGCGCCCTTCGGCTTCTTGAACCGGGCGGTGCCGATTGTGCGTCCGCCCCGCGACACGCGCGCTGTCCCCTGGTCGACGTCGAACGTGACCTTCAGGCCGAGCCCTCCGAAGACGGCATCCAGATCGCGGGTCTTGGCGAGCTCCGTGAACCCCAGCGCGGCCAGCGTGCGCGCGGCCGCGTCGGCGCCGCGACGCACGTGGCTGTAGGGGAGACGCGCCTGGAGGGCGCCGCTGGCCAGGTCCACGATGAGGAGCTCGTCGTTGGCGGTGTCGTCGTCACTCATCATGTTGTCGGGCGACAGGTTCCAGGCAAAGAGGCCGCGGCTCGGGGAGAAGGCCACGTGCTTGCCGTCGAGCGCTCGCTGCGACGGATGGCTCGCCGGGGCGCCGTAGAGCCTGGCCAGCGGCGGCGCGGCGGCGAGGGGGGAGAGCTCCGGATCGGCGGCCAGGCGCCAGGCCACCCAGATCGGATCGTGCTCGGTGGCGCGGGCGAGCGTCGCCACGGCGTCGGTGGTCCGCTGCGCGTGCACCTGCGCGACGGCGAGGTTGGTGGCGGCCTCCGACAGCGTCGGATCGGCGGCCAGCGCGCGCGAGAAACCGGCGGCCGCCCCGTCCCACTGCCTGGCGCGGGCGAGGGATTGTGCGGCGGCGTTCTCGAGCAGGGCCTCGAGCCGCGCCCGCGAGAGGGTGAACGTCTGCGGTCCCTCACAGTTCGCCTCGGCCTCCACGGTGACGGTCGTGGGGGTGGCCTGCGCGCTGACGCCGGTGAGGAACTCAGGGTAGGGCAGATCGATCGGGACGCGCGCGTGGATCTTCCCGCGCCTGACCGAGAGGCCGCCGTCGTACGAGCCACCGAGTTCGAGGCGCAGGTCCGTCCCGGGGATTGCCGCGCCTTCGAACCTGAGGTGGAAGGGGGCCTCGGCTTTCGCGGCCGTCGGCGCCAGCAGGAGCGTCAGCCCGACGAGCCACGTACCGGCGTGCGAGCTCGGATGCCGGTCCGCCTCACGCCTCACGCCGAGGCGCAGCTCGCGACCCGGCCACCCCCAGGCATCACTGGATCTCCCAGGTCTCCCGGAGCCACCCCACGAGGGACTCCTCCTCCTCCGACATCGAATCGGCGGCGGCCAGCGCGAGGATGTACTCGTAGATCAGCGCCCGCGCCTCCGCCCGCTCGATGCTCGCCAGAAACTTCTTGAGCGCCGCTTCATCCGGAAACGACTCGGCGGCCTTGGCGAACAGCCTGCGGTACGTCGCCTCGCCGAGCTCCGCCGCCATGATCGCGATCGCCTCCCCCTCCAGCTGGGATATCGCCCCATCGGCGCGTGCGACCGCGCGGCTCAACGCCACCAGCGCCAGGCTCTCCTCGGGCAAAAGGTCGCTGAGATGCATCGCCATCGCGCCCCCTCCCTCCCTCACACCCGGACGACGTTCCGCCCAGCCTGCTTCGCCGCGTACAGCGCCGCGTCCGCCCGCTCGACCAGCTTGTCCAGGTTCTGCCCCGGCGCGTGCGCCCCGAGGCCGATCGAGACGGTGACCTCCACCGCCTTGTCGCCGTCGCCGATCCGAATCGGCGCCCCGCCCACCGCGACCCGCAGCCGCTCGGCCACGGCGCCGGCCTCGTCGAGGTTCGTCTCGGGAAACACGACCAGGAACTCCTCGCCGCCGTAACGGCCGAAGAGATCGTTCGACCGGAGCGTCTGGCGGCAGCGTGCCGAGATCTCGCGCAGCACCTCGTCGCCGGTCTGATGGCCGTAGGTGTCGTTGATCCGCTTGAAGTGGTCGGCGTCGATCATCGCGACCGCGAGCGGGCGGGCGTGGCGCTCGGCTCGGTCGACCTCCTTGCGGAGCAGGTCCTCGATGTGGCGCCGGTTGAAGACGCCCGTCAGCGCGTCGTGCGTCGCCTGTTCCAGCAGCTCCTCGCGGTCCTGCCGCTGCGCCGTGATGTCGACGATCGCCGCCAGCAGCGCGTCGTCGCCGGCGAAGCGCAGGCGCTGGCCTGACAGCGACGCCCAGAACGTTCGCCCGGCGGTCGTGCACATCTGAGCTTCGAACCCGTCGACGCGGCCGTGGCGAAAGACCTGGCTCAGGTATTTGTCGCGCTCGGCCAGGTTCACCCAGTGCTGGGGCGTTTTCCGGCCCTGGATCTCTTCCAGCGGGACATCGAAGGTCGTCCCCGCCCGCCGGTTGGCGAGCAGGACCGTGCTGTCGGCGATGCGGGTCAGCACCATCGCCACCGGCGAGAAGTCCACCAGCGCGCGCAGGTTGGCCTCGCTCTCCTGCAGGTCGCGCGTGCGCTCGCTGATCTTCGTCTCCAGCGCGTCGCGCTCGACGCGCAGGGCGTTCTCGATCTCGTGCCAGGCGGCGGTCTCCAGCACCAGGGCGACGAAGTCCGCGAACGAGCTGGCGAGCAGCTCCTCGTGGAGCTTCCAGCGGCGCGGCTTCCCCGTGTGCTCGTGGCAGACGACCCCCGCCATCTTGCCCCGTAGAAAGACCGGGGCGTCGAGCATCGACGTGATGCCCAGCGGCTCGAGATAGGAGGCGGCGAACTCGCGGGTGCGCTCGTCGGTCAGGGCGTCGTGGGCGCGGATCGACCGCTCCTCTTGCAGCGCCTCGAAATAGCGCGGCACATCGGCCGCCCGGATGCGCGTGCCGGCCGTGTGCCGGTTTTGCGACCGCTCATAGAGATCGATGCATTCGATCGCCGCGCCGCCGTCGACCAGGCGCCAGATGCTGGCGCGATCGACCTCCAGCACGTCGGCCGCGGTCTCGGTGATCTGCTTGAACGCGCGGCTGACGTCCCCCTCGCCCAGGGCCGGCGAACGCATCAGATCGGCCAGCGCCTTCCGGTGCGCCGACAGCTCGCCTTCGAGATCGCGTGCCGGCTTCAGATCGGGGCTGTCGGATTCCGCCACGGCGAGCGAGCTGCCCTTGACGTTCCCGGTTCCCACGAGCTCCCGACGAGAGTATCACGGGCGGTCGGCGTCCGAATTTGGTCCGGTGGCGGCGAGAAGACCACCCAAGCGCGACGTCTGTGTCGCGGTTTCGGAGCCAGGCCGGCCCTGGGGTGCGGAGTTGAACCCGGGGAAATCAGCCTTTTCGTCGGGGGCCTGATTGTTGCTATTCCAATCTGCATGGACAACTTCGCGCTTGCCCGACGCGGACACGTGCTCTGCGTCGTGGCGCTTCTCCTTGCCGGGGCGGCTGTCGTTGGATGCGGAGGCTCTCTCACGCCCGGTGGCGGAACGGGGGGGCGGGCGGAGGCGGCGGTTCGACGGGGAGCGGAGGCGTCGGCGGCTCGAGCACCTGCTCGCAAAGCAACTATCCGGGAAGCATCTGCTGTCGGCCATCCGACCATGACCCGCTGTCGGAGCCCTACGTTTGCGACGAAAGCACGGGGACATGGGCGTGCCCTCTCGGCTATTTCGCATCGCCGCCAGCCAACTGCATCATCGGCACCGGCGGCGCGGTCGGGACCGGCGGAAGTGGTTCCGGAGGAGTTGGCGGGAGCGCCGGCGGGGCTGGCGGCGCCGGCGGGCTGTCCGGCCATTCCGGAACGACTGGCAGCTGCGGTCCCAACAATGGAGAGGGCGGCACCGAGTGCGGCAAGGAGTACCTCCCGTGCTGCGCCAGCGGCGTTTGCGATCAGGGAATGCGCTGTATCTCGGGGGGGACCTGCGCCCGCGAGTGTGCCGTCGATAGTGGCGTCTCCTGCCTCTCCGGCACGACCTGCCAGACGACGTCGGTGTGCTGCGTGGGCACCGCCTGCACCGCGGTTCAAGTCGCCGTCTGTTTGTAGGTTCGAAGCGACGAGCAGACGCTCGCGCCCCCATACGGTTCCATGCCCCAGGCCAGCCTGCCCGCGACGTAGGCGGTCATCGTCGGTCGGCGTCCGAATTCAACCGATTCGGCGGTGTCCGGCTTGGCGGCGGCAGGCTTGACCACATCTTCGAGGGCATTCGTCATGAGCAGCGTACAAGTCGAACAGAAGAGCTACGAGATGCCCCCGCGAGACGGGATCACCGTGGCACATTTTCTCACCGTCGCGGACGTCGACCGGTCGCTTCGCTTCTACGAAGCGGTCTTCGGCGGGCGCATCCTGAGCAAAGGCGACAGCAAGGGCGCGCCCGGGTACCTCCAGCTCGCGAACAGCTGGCTCATCGTCAACGGCGGGGGCGGGCCGACGCCCGACAAGCCGACGGTCACGCTCAGCGTCCTCGCCGACCGAGACAAGATCAGCAGCTTCATGAACATCCGCGTCGCGGATATCAAGGCGTGCTACGAGCTGTGGAAGAGCCGGGGCGCCGAGTTCATCACGGAGCCGAAGGACAAGTACGGCGAGACCCGCTGCTACATCCGCGATCCTGACGGCTACATCATCGAGGTCGGCCAGAGCAAGCCGGACTTCACGTACGGTTGACGCCAGGGGCGACCCGGACCGCGATGGCGACCGACGCGCGGGCGCCCCACGACCCGCTCGACGTCCATCGCCACCTTCGCGCCGATCACTCTGACGACACCATCTTGCACGCCTGCGCGTATCCCCCGGCGCAGCCCTGCTTGTAGAGGCGCCGCGCCATCGCGGCATCCCGCGCCACGCCCTCGCCCCGCTGATACAAATACGCGAGATCGCCGCACGCCTGGGCCACCTTTCCGTCGCACGCTCGTCGCAACAAGGCCGCCGCCTTGGCCGGATCCGCAGGCGTGTTGCGGCCGGTCATGTACTCGAAGCCCAGAGCCCGGCAACCGTCGTTGTCTCCCGCCTCGCAGCTCTTCTTGTAGAGCGCCAGCCCGGCGGCAGGGTCTCGCGCGACGCCGGTGCCGCGGAGCAGGAACGCGGCCAGGTTGACGCAGGCTGTGGTGTCCTTGCGGTCGCACGCCTTGCGGTAGAGCGCGGCCGCCTTCGCGTCGTCGTGCGGCACCGCGAGGCCACGCCCATACAGCGAGCCGAGGTTGGTGCAGGAGGGGGCGTAGTTCTGGTCGCACCCGGTTCGATAGATCGCCACGGCCGCGCCGGGGTTGTTCGCCTCGTATTCGAGATAGGCCCCGAGGTCAAAGCACTCCTGGGGGCCGCCCTTGGCGCAGGCGGCCTCCAGTTTCTTTTGCTCGGCGGCGGCGGCCGGATCTGCCGCGCCCTCCGCCGGCCAGCCAACCACGACGAGAGCCGAGATCGCCACCGAAGCCACGAGAGGTCGACGCATGGGGCGCAGTGTATGCCGCCTCAGCGCTCGTGCGGACGGTCACGGTCAAGCAGCCCCGACCGGGGGCCGGTCTGGGGTGGGTCGCCGCGCGCGGGGTACTCCTGGACGATGACCACCGGCCAGGTGCTGCCCGTCCCGAATCTGTTGATCGACGGGCTGACCGGCGTCGTTCACGGAACGGTGCCGAACGGATTTGCCGACGGCGTCTATCCGTTCACGGTCACCGTGTCCGACGGCTCGGCGACGATGGATCTCGAGACCTTCCTCGTGGTGACGGCCTGTGATTCGACGCCGGGCGCTTTCGGCGGCGCCTCCGGCAACGCCTGCAGCTCTCCGGTCGGCCCTTTTGATGCGCAGGGCACGGCAGGCAGCATCAACGACATCCTGCTGCTCACGACGATTCCCACCGGCAAGGCGTTCGGGCTCAACTTCTCGGCGACGGGCGGCGTGCTCCCCTACAGCTGGCAACTCTCCTCGGGAGCACTTCCGGCGGGGCTGGTGCTGAACGCGTCGACCGGAACCATCACCGGCTCTGCGTTCTCCAGCGCCGCCGGGAACACTTATGACTTCACCGTCTCCGCCACCGACGCCGCCGGCACCGCGCTCGTCAACCCGGGCGATCCGAACCAGCCCGCGCTCTCGTATTCGATGACGCTGTGACCGGGCCCGCTCCTCGCGCAGGAGTGCGGTCAGCGAAACGAAATCCTCGGGCGCCCGACAAGCCTCGGGTGATCCGATCCCGCCGCCTGCGCTGGAGAGACTACCGGACGGCCGCCGGGGCGCGACCTGTGAAGGCCTTCATAGATGGACTGACAGACGAACAGGCGGCGGCCGTCGTCGCGGCGATGAAGGATGTCGCCCAGAATGGGCTGGCTGCGGCCCGCCACCTCCGAGGAGACGTTTACGAGGTGCGCGCCGAAGCCGAGCGACAGGCTTTTCGGATTCTCTTTGCGCAAGAGACGACGTTCATTCTGCTGTCGCTCTCGGGTTTCCGGAAGAAGAGGGCCAAGACCCCTCCCGACGAGATCGCCTTGGCCGAGTCCCGCCTCGCCGACTGGCGCCGGCGCGGGCGGGCGCGCGGGCAATAGCGTGCAAGCTATGTCCTTGACGCTATGGCTCGCACGCATCACCCTTTGAACATGACCAAGGACTTGCTGGACGAGCTGGTAGGCCAGCGCACCCGAAAGAATGGGCGCTTCCCGGATCTCGTTGCGGAAGCCGAGCGTCGCCGCACGGTCGCACGAGAGCTTGCCGCCAAGCGCTCCAGCGCCGGGCTCAGCCAGACCCTGGTCGCCGCGCGCATGGGGACCGCGGCCTCCGTCGTCAGTAAGCTCGAGGCTGGCGCGGATGTAAAGGTCTCCACACTGCAGCGTTATTGCGGCGCGATCGGCGAAGCATTCCCGCCGCAGATTCGTCTGAAGAAGACAGTCAGAAGGGCCGCCTGACCGACGGGCTAACGCCGGTATCGCGAGGCCGCGCGGGCCAACTCGGCGCCGACCGCCTCCCGCAACGCCGGCGGTTCCACCACCCGCGCATCCCCCCCGAACCCCAGCACCCAGGCGACCACCTCCGTCGTCCCCCGCACCTCCATCGTCATCTCCAGCCCCGCCGCCGTTCGCTTGAACCGCTGCGTGGGGTGCCACAGGACCCGCTCCACGTACCGCGCCACCTTCGGGTCGAACAGGATCCGCACCCGCGTCACCTCCGACCCCCGGATCAACCCGAACGCCCCCTCGGTGACCTGCTCGGGCCGGTAGTCGGCCGGGTACTCGAACGTGTCCCCCCGCAGCCACTCGACCTCCCGGAACGCGTCGAGCGCGAACGTCCGGATCGCCCCCGCGTGCCCTGCGCTGCGCCCGACCAGATACAGCCCCTTCTTGTAGACCATCAGGGTGTACGGCTCGAGGACGAAGGTCTTCTTGCCGCCCGAGACGCTCTCGTGCGTGACCCGCAGGCGCTCCTCGCGCAGGAGAGCGGTGACGATGTCGTTCACGTCCTCGATGCGCCCCTCGTAGAGGTGGCGCGCCTCGTTCACGTCGAAGACCTTGCGGTCGAGGTTGCGGGCGGACGCGAAGTCCTTGCGCCGCAGCTGCGCCTCCAGCTTGCCGAAGAGCTCGTCGAGGTCCTCCTTGAACCCGGTGCCGGCGAGGAAGTCGAACACGCGGCGGGAGAGAAACAGCGCGACCATCTGGGCGGTCGTCAGCGTCACCGTCTGCTGGCGGGCGCTGGCCATCAGGCGCCAGACCTTGCGCCGCCCCTCGACCTCCTCGTAGAGCGGCTCGCCCGCGACCTGCAGCGCGCGGACGTAGCGGATCGCCGTGCGGACGCTGACGCCGAACCGCTCGGCGATGTCGTAGACGCTGGCCCCCTCGCCGCTGTTGAGGAGCCCGCGCACCTCGGCGAGGCGGCGGGCGGGGGCGTAGCGCTCGGCACGGGGCGGTCTGCGGGCGGGCATCGGGTCTGAACCACGATGTCATAGGTCGGGCTTAGTCTGGGCGCACCTGGGAGGAGAAAATGCCGACGAGCAATGGGGCGGCCGCTGTTCTAAGTGTCTAGAACCATTGCCTCGCGGTGATCCTATTCATACTTACGCCATAAAACTTAAGCCTCCCTGGCTATTCAGAGTTGTTGAGCTCGCGAGGAGCGAGCGTCGCAATCGCCTGTTCGCTTACGACCGCTACCTCACGATCCTGAACAAAGGGACGGAGCCGCCATAGATGACCATCCAGCCGACCGCCTCCCGAACGATCTGCGACGCCCCGGCGGCGAACGACAACGCCTACGCCATGGGCAGGCCAGTCGTGCGCGTCCCCCGCGGCCGGGCCGACGCGACCTACGCGCGCTCGGAGAACGTCATCCTGCCGCTCAAGTTCGCCCAGCGAATGTCCGGGTGGCAGGCGGAGAAGTGCGGCGTGAGCTGAAGTCTCCTTCCCGCTCACGCCGCTGCCGCGGTCATGGTCGCCGCTACGGCTTGTATTCGTAGGCGCCGATGTCGAGGGCGCCTTCCTGCGGGCGCGTGACGCCCGAGGCGTCGCTGTAGACGGCCACCGACAGCCCCGCGTTGCGGGCCGGGCTGGTCGACTGGAGATGGAAGTCGGCTCCGTTCGAGACGAACTTCGGATCGAGCGTGCTGAGGCCGCCCGTTCCGACGTTCGAGCTCGACTGCGCGCCGGCGTTGGGGGCGAAGACGAGGTTGTGTCCCAGGTTCGTCTCGGTCCCGCTGTGGTCGGCGGCGACGAGCGAGCTCGTCGTCGACGCGTGGCTCGTCCACAGGAGGTTGTTGGCGACGGTGACCGTACCCGACGACGTCAGGTGGCGCAGGAAGTAGGTGTCGCCGCCGCCCGTGCCATTCGACAGGTAGTGCGTGTTGTTGAGGACGAACACCTTGTCCGTCCAGTTGAGCGGCATCTGCGAATCACCGAGGACGGTGACGGCGGTGTCGGGCCCGATGAAGACGTTGTTCCGGACGTAGACGTGCTGGGCGGCGATCGAAAATGGCGTCAGCGGAGAGACGATGAGTGTTGCCTTCCACCAGGCTGTTGATCACGTGCTCGACCGACTGCAGGTTCTGCGGCTGAATCGTCATGCAGGTGCCGCTCGACGAGGTGATGGTGTTGTTCACGATCACCGACTTGGTGTTGTCACCGCGCTCGGTGACGTCGCCGAAGCCGACGGAGATGGAGGCGTTTTGCGTGACCGTGTTCTCCGCGATGTACGTATTCGTGGCGTAGGCGCCCACGCCGTTCGTCCCGCCCTGCACGCGGATCGCGTGGTTGTTGGTGGTGAAGTTGGTGAAGGCGTTGCCGATGAAGGCGGCGAACTGGGGCGAGGCTCCGTAGTAGCCGTATCCGTTGAAGTCGTGCATGTTGGAGTCGGCGACGACGAACCCGTTCGAGGTCGCGTCGTTGTTGAACACCGTTCCGCCGTTCGTGTTGAAGGTGGCGTCGAGGCGCTCGGCGAGGATGTTGGTCGAACCGTACAACCCGAACACCGTGCAGCTGTTGTTCTGGTTGGTGTAGTTGAGGAGCAGGTCCGTGAACCGCACGTCCGACGCGCCTTGCACGTTGATCGCCGCCTGCCACTGGATGTTCAGGGCGACGTTGATGCGTGGCTTGGCCGAGGAGGGAGCCGCGGGATCTGCGTAGGCTCCGATCAGGAACGGGCCCGTCTGGCTGATGTTGGTCACGGCCGCCAGAGTGAAGGTGTCGCCGCGGCGCAAGAGGATCGAGTTGTTGGCGGCCCCCCCGACGGAGAGCGCGTGCGCCAGCGTCGCGAAGGCGGTCGTCGTGGTCAGCCCGTTGTTGGCGTCGTTCCCCGACGTCGAGACGTAGTAGGTCTTCCCGGACATCGCGCTGACCGTGATGGTCGTGGTGGTCGAGCCGGTGGCGCCGGCCAGATCCCGCACCGCCGTCGTGACGTGGTAGGTGCCGGGGTTGTCGAACACGTGCGCCACCGCGAACCCGATGGTGGTGTTGTGGCTGCTCGCCGTGTCGCTGAAGTTCCAGAACCAGTTCGCGGCCACGTAGTCGCCCGCGGACGTCCCTCCGCCCGGTGTGGGGCTGGTCCCGGAGAGCCCGGCCGTCGACGTGGCGTCGAAGAACACCGAGCAGGGCGCCGCGCAGCTCGTGCGCGAGGCCGTGACGGTCAACGCGAGCGTTCCGCCCGTGATGCCGCCGGGCGCGCCGGCGATGCCGGTGCTGCCGCCCGAGGCCGTGCCCCCGGTCCCCGGGGGCGGGGACGTGGTCCCCCCGGTGCCGACGGTGCCTCCCGTCGCGGCCGCGCCGCCCGTGGCTGCGCCCCCCGTTCCCGGACCGACGACCTGCTGGCCGCCGGTCCCCTGGACGGTGGCGGTGCCCCCTGTGCCTGAGTTGACGACGGTCTGGCCGCCAGTGCCCGTCAGGCGATGGCTCCAAACGCCAAAGCGGTACGCGCGGAGACTCGGAGAACCGGGCAGGTTGGACGTGGCGCTCTCGTCATTGACGTCTGCAGATTCGAAATTACCTTGGCAGCCAATCGAGATTCCCAACGAAGCGCAGAAAATGCCAACCAGCCAATGTCTTCTCAACATTCGAGTGACTCCTTGCAATCAAGCGGGCTGGCAGGCCGACGACCGCATTCATAGCGGCAGCGACCACCAGCACGGTGGGGGATGGGTCCGACGGACGGACGACCGGACATCCGGACAGTTCCGGTGAACCGGACCTCCCACAGGGGATGTCCCTGCGGGCAGTGCTCAAGCGCGAGACGGGTCGATAAGCGTCTCTAAGGTCCCCGACGAGGGGCTTTTACGGGTGCTCGATGGATCGGTACAGGGAGAGGCGTGACGGGAGGGGCCGGCGACGGCGACCGGAGCTCAACCGCTGAAGAACAGCGGACACCCGGTGGTTCCTCTGTGGCAACCAGCGGCGTTCTCCGGCACCGACGGCGTTATCGCCGGCGTCGTGTTGGAAGATCTCTGTTAGCAGCTTCGAATGTCGGTGTTCAAGAAATAATCTTCTCTAAGTGTTCTTTTTTGTTGTACGTGAGCACGTTGACTCACCTGCGCCGACATCAATCATTGTCGGAAACGCGCGCAATCAATCGACCGTGCCGCCGCAAAATCAAGGTCAGCGGGCGCAAATACGCAATGGTCCAGCTTGCCGCGTTTGCCTCGCTGGCACCTCATGCATGGAAGGGCCGCGCGCCGCAGGTGGTCTGACCCATTCTGTCAGAGGTCGGGTTTAGTCTGGGCACATCGAAAAGGAGCAACGCCGATGAGCACCCAGAACGCGACCGAGACCAGCAAGCAAGCCCCCGCACAGACCGAGCGCGCGCGCGCCCTCACCACCACCCTGGCCGACATCGAGAAGCAGTTCGGCAAGGGGGCGATGATGCGCCTCGGGACCGGGGAGGCGACGGTGGAGGTGCCGGTCATCTCGACGGGGTCGATCGGGCTCGACATCGCGCTCGGGACGGGGGGGCTGCCGCGGGGGCGCATCGTCGAGGTGTACGGGCCCGAATCATCCGGGAAGACGACGCTGGCCCTACACGTGGTGGCGGAGGCGCAGCGGCTCGGGGGCACCTGCGCCTTCATCGACGCGGAGCACGCGCTCGACATTGGCTACGCGCGGAAGCTGGGGGTGAAGGCCGACGAGCTCCTGGTCTCGCAGCCGGACTGCGGCGAGCAGGCGCTCGACATCACCGAGCTGCTGATCAAGTCGGAGGCGGTCGACGTGGTGGTGATCGACTCGGTGGCGGCGCTGGTGCCGAAGGCGGAGCTCGAGGGGGAGATGGGCGACTCGCACATGGGGCTGCAGGCGCGGCTCATGAGCCAGGCGCTCCGCAAGCTGACCGCGGCCATCGCGCGCAGCCACACGCTGGTCATCTTCATCAACCAGCTGCGCATGAAGATCGGCGTGATGTTCGGGAACCCGGAGACGACGACCGGGGGCAACGCGCTGAAGTTCTACGCGTCGGTGCGGCTCGACATCCGGCGCATCGGGGCGCTCAAGGACGGCGAGCAGGTCGTCGGCAACCGGACGCGGGTGAAGGTGGTGAAGAACAAGATGGCGGCGCCGTTCCGCGAGACCGAGTTCGACGTCGGCTACGGCCAGGGGATCTCGCGCGCGGGCGAGATCATCGACCTCGGCGTCGAGGCGGGCCTCCTGGAGAAGAGCGGCGCCTGGATCGCCCACGGCGGCGAGCGCCTCGGCAACGGGCGCGAGGCGGCGAAGGCCTACCTCCTCGAGCACCAGGACCTGCTCCGGCAGCTGCGGACGAAGTTGCTGGAGCGCAACGGGATCGGCGGGGCCGACAAGACCGAGAAGACGGAGAAAGCGGAGGCACGGCCCGCCGCCACGAAGAAGGCCGCCTGACGGCTGGCCCGGGGCCTCTTGTCACGGCGTGCAGCCAAGTGTGACAAGGGCTCCGGACGCGCCGCGCCTCCCACGCAGAGAAGCCGGCCCTCGATCGCCCGCGATTCGACTAAAACGGTACGCCCGGTCCTCCGGCGGCGTTTGACCACATGAGCTGGATCGGCGCGAGCTGGCCGTTCTGCAGCGGCTCCTCGACGAACACCAGCTGGAGATCGTTGCCGGCGAGCTCGATCGGAATGTCGCCCACCTCGCCCCCCTTCTGCGAGTACCAGCCGAGCAGGTCGTCGTTGCCGGTCGCGTTCACCTGCTCCACGTCGGCGTCGGTCCGTGCCTCGTTCAGCTCGTGGTAGAGGGTGGCGACGACATTCTTCCAGGAGTCCGGCCAGACCGGGATCCCGTTGGTGCCCTTCGCGGTCTGCTGCGAATACACGGCGGCAGCGAAGTAGATCGTCGTGCCATCAGCCGTCTGGTGCGAGCCGTGGTATCCGCCCAGCCCCTCCAGGGAGGAGTCCTTGTCGTCGGCGTCGCCCCCCTTGCGGACAGCGCCGGCGCCGGTCGTATCCAGGATGATCCCCGGTGGGAGCAGCAAGTTGACGACCGTGTTGGGGAAGTCGATGCCGGCGAGCTGGCCCGCGCTGTAGAACTGGTCGAGCGTGCTGCTCACCGAGTCTCGATCGAAGGTCGCCGGGAGCGGACCGTCGCTCTTCTTCGGGCCAAGGAACGTCGTCGTGACGCCCTGGTTTCCGAAGTACTGTTTCATGACGTCGTTCAGCTTGGGATCGGACATGGCGGCCGCGAGCGCCGCGTCGATGTTCGCCATGTCGGCGGGGTCCCACTTCCCGACTCCGAGATAGACGTTGGTGAACGACAGGCTCGGAATCGTCTTTCCGCTATAATTCTTCATGTCGTAGGCGTGGTTGGGGTGAAAGCCGGGAGCGATCGGCTGCCCTGGCGGACGGGGAGGGTGCTTCTTGCGTGGGGCCGCCAGGAATGTTCGGAGCTTCTCCGGATGAACCTTCACGATGCCCTTGGTCTTTGTACGCGACATGTTCAGTGCCTCCCTCTTCGCCTCGTGTCGACCTACGCGGAAACGACAATGCCTGTGTACTAACGCGCGCAACGACGCTCCTTCCGTCGTTTTCTGTGACAACTAAGCGCCGGGACGATGTCGGCGCCTGCGACGGGGGCCCGTGGCGTGTCATCCGTCACTCGAGGAGCTGCTCCCTGTTCGAGGCGCTCGCTTTCGAGCGGTCGCGCTCTTCTTTGTGACGGCCCGCTTGCTTGCCTTGGGCGTTGCGGCCTTCTGCGTGGCCTTCGGTTTCGCCGCCTTCTTGGGTTTTGCAGAGGGCAGGGCGGCGGCGGTGACGCGGATGAGCTCGGCGAGACGCTCGTGGTCCTCCAGATCGTCGGCCCCCACCAGCATCGAGGCCTTCGCGCCCGGGTAGGGGAAGCCCTCCGCGTAACGTTTGCCGACCAGCGCCTTCCCCGGCGCCGTGAGCTTCACGAACAGCTGGTCGTCGCACACCAGCGCGACGACCTTCTCCCCACAGTAGAGCGCGTACTCACCGAACATCTTGCGCGCCCGCACCCCGTTCACGCCGCTCAGCTGGTCGAGGAGGAATTCAATCGTGCGCTCTGAAGTGGCCATCGTGGTGTGCCTGCCGGACGGTCACCCGTCGTGTCGGAGATAGGGCGTCGCGATCGCGCCATATCCCGCGGCGTCGAGCTCGATGAGACAGAAGCCGTTCCCGAACGGATCCGCCAGGAGGGCCATCCGCCCCCACGGGTAGGCTTCGATCGCGGACTCGGCGCGCGCCCCGGCGCCCACGGCGCGGGCGAGCGCGCCCTCGAGTCGCTCGACGAGAAAGTCGAGGTGCACCGGCGTCCAGTGGCGCGCGTAGTCGCGCACGCCCGTCGCGCCCGCGAACGCCGGCGTTCCTGGAGCCTTCTGAAGCAGGAAGACCGGCGCCTGGGCGCCCGACAGCTCGACGGCGAAGTCCCCCAGCCGGCGAACGGGCGCCAGGCCGACCGCGGCGGCGTAGAAGGCGACGGCCTTCTCCAGATCGTCGACGTCGATGTTGATGGAGACCTTCGGCATCGCCTATAGGGTAGCCGGCGTCCTGCGCCGCGCTCCAGAATCTCTCGGCGCCCGTGCGGGGTCAGCCGTCTTTTCGGCGACCGCTGGCGTCGGCGTCAGGATCCGCGCCCGGAGGACCATCATGGGCTACAGGTTCGCTACCGCCGGATCGCCCAGGCGCCTTCTCCGACCGCCCTGAAGCTTCCGGGGTTCCCGAGGTGGGACGGACCACGGTGACGTTGTGGAGGTCGACGGGGATCGGCGCCTCTTGGGGCAGATTCGTCGATGAGACATCCGTCGGCGCCGGGGGTCGCGGCTGGAACAATAGGAGAGCGGGTATCGTCTCTGCAGTGGCGACGAGGATCGGCGCATTGGCCAGCAGGAACCCGTAGGCCTCGGCCGTGATCACGTAAGGAACGGCGCGCGGGGGCAGTCGCAGCGTCCCCACCGCGGTCTCGGCGCTGTCCACCCATAGCCGAAGGACCCGAGCCTCGGGCGGGACGGGCTGCAGGACCACCGTCGCCGGCAAGGAGAAGCCGACGCGCGCTGAGTGTTGGCCGCGCAGATCGAGCCATCGACGTTGCGGCTCCAGGCCGGGGCATCTCAGGACCAGCTCGGTCCGGCGCGCCGCCACTCGGAAAGGCGTCGTGCTGGTTGCGGAGCGGCCGATGTCGATGGGCCGGTCGCCGACCGAAAGCTCGGAGTCGGGCGGCGCTCCGTTCGGGAACTCGACCGTCAGCAAGCAACCCACGGTGGTCGTTACGACGCCGACCACGAATACGCCGAAGGACGCGGCAGCGGCGGCGCCAAAAATGCTTCGCAGCGCCCACCGCCAATCGCCGGCGTGCGCCGTGCCCCGATGGACGGCGATTGCCGTGCCCACGGCAAGAACGGCAAGCAGCAACGGGAGAGCTCGCGCGCGGCTGTTCGCCCAGGGCCACCGCGCGGTGATCGCAATCGCGGAAGCAGCGACAACGAAGGCCCCAAGGACCAACGCGTAACTGGCGGTCACGGTCACACCGTCGACGGCCGTGGCCAGGACCGTCAGCCCGAGGCCGCTGAGAAGCCAGCCGAGCGCTGGCGGCGCGAGCCCCCCGGGGGTGGATTGGATCGCCGCCGGCCCCGTTTCGGTCGCCGGC
Organism: uncultured Pseudomonadota bacterium; assembly: GCA_963819375.1. GTDB lineage: Bacteria > Myxococcota_A > Polyangia > Fen-1088 > Fen-1088 > JADGRB01. The sequence continues at coordinate 618,478 of CAWFVU010000010.1, forward strand.
TCTTCCCCGGCGTCCGCGTCGAACTGGTACAGCGCCCACACCAGCCGGAGCTGCGTGTCCTCCTTGAGGATCGTGCCGGCCAGGATGACCGCGTCGACAGCCGCGGGATCCAGGTGGCCGGCGCTCGCCAGGACGCCACGCAATTGCGTTTCCCGCTGCTGCACGTGGGCCATCAGATCGATCGCGCCCGTAACGCCGACCTTCTGTACGGCGCTCCACTGCTCCGGAAGCCAGGTCATGAGCAACGCCTCGTCGATCCAGCTCAGGATCTGGCGCTTGTCGAAGCTCGTACTGCGCAACAGCTTCAGCGGGTCGGCCATGGCCATTCCCTGAATGTCGACGATTCCTTCTTCGGCCAGCCGGTCCTCGATCGCTGGGGCCACCCCGCGCAGTTGCGCCAGTGGCTGCAGCCGCGACTGCGTCTGGTTGCTCGGCGTTCGCACCAGCCACAGCCGTCGGACCGCCTCCTCCACCGCGGAGGCGGCGTGGCGTGGGGCCATGCCCGCAACGAAGTAGAGCGCGTCTCGCGTCACCGACAATTGCGTTGACGCAGCGGCGCCCGTCCCTGCGCCCGATCCTTGGGCCTCGCCCCAAAGATAGGAAAAGACAGCGCCGAACAGCGGGCCAAGCGCGAGCACGATCGCTGACCAGAGCGCGGCGCCACTGGTGATGTCGTTCCGGAACGCGCGCTGGCCCAGGTAGAGAAGCACGTAGACCATGCCGCCGGCGGCACCGAACCAGGCGGCGCGCATCGCCTGCGGCGCGTTCGGGAAGGGCCTCGAGATCAGGAATTCGAAGACACCGATTCCGATGAAGGTCGTGAGCAGCGCCGGAATACCGAAGCGTGCGACCAAGGTGTCGGGCGCGAAGTCGCGGTCGTGCATCCGCCGGGCGCGCGCGAACACGACCAACAGCCCCGGATCCTCGGCCTCGAGCGTGTCGCCATCGCTGTCGCTCGTTGTCTCCGGTGGCCGCAGCCCGGTCGGCGGCGGCACGGGCGACGAGAGCGCGCGGCGCCGGATGAGCCGCATGTATACCGCATGGCGCGTGATCGCCGTGCCGGGCAGCAACGCGAGCAGGTAACCCCATCGCCCGATGTGCACGAGGAACAGGGACGCGTCGAGTACGAACACGACGCCAGAGAGCAGCATGAGCAACATCGAGGCGGTTCGACGTGGTGCCTGACTGTCGGCGTCGCCCACGTTTCGTACCAGCGCCGCTGCGATGGCCAGCCCCATCGCCCCCAGCAGCGCGACGAAGGAACAGCCGTACCTCTCGCCGGTGAGGATACGGAGGAGCTCGGATGCCTTTGACCAGAATGACATGGGTGTTTCCAGACAATGAGTGAGGAGCCAATTCTTCCCTGGCTATCGAACGGCCCCCGACCTTCCTCCCCGTCGGTCAAAAACGACCAATCTGTGAAGCAGTTCATACCGTCAGATTCAGTCGTTCGACTACTAGTCAGCGCAGGAGGCGAATGCCGACCACTGGAAAGCGAGCAACGAACGTCGCCACAAGAATCCGGTCGTTTGTCTGGCTGGCGGTCAGTGTGTGGGGACTGGCGGCAATGGCATGCAGTTCCACCAGCGGAGGCAAAGGGGACGGCGGGGCGGGCGGCGGGGCATCGCAGGCCGGCCATCCGTCGTTCATCAATCTCCTCGTCCCGGCGGTGGCGCGGCGGGTAGGGAGCCCCCTGCCGGTCGAGGTCGATGTGTCCGGACCTGACACGGTGGGGATGAAAACCTGTGTCGGCCTGGCGGCAGGTCCCGGCGTTCTGCGCCCCGTGTTTCCCTCGGGCTGCGGCGACGCCGGCGGCGGGACGACGGGCGACGGCACGTTCGCGAAGCCCGTGGACTCCTGCGTTGGGTTGACCATCACGGGCAACCTGGCGGCCGGAAAGACGCTCGCCATCTATACGCCCGCAGGGAACGAAACTGTGATCACCCTGGTCGGTGCGCTGTTCGCGGACGCGACCTGCGCGGGTCCCCCGACTGCCTCGATCGCCGTGTCGATCGACCTGACCGGCCCACCCGTCGTGGATGCAGGCATCGACGCCCCACTCGTGGTCGATGCAGGTATCGGCGCCCCCGGCACACCGGACGCGGCGAGTCCGGACGCCCGCACCGATGCAGGCCGGACGGTGACCGACGCCCATGGCAGCGACGGAACACACAGCGAACCGTAAGACCACCACCGGAGGATCCGCCCCACATGAACCCCGTCATCGGACTTCTATTAGCGACGTTCGCCCAAACTGGCGATCCTCCGCCACGTCCTCCCCGGATTGCTTGTACGTGGCGAGCCACCGATCCGTTGTCCTGTGACAAGCTCGAGAGTCTCGACACATCGAAGGCCTTCACCGTCTCGATCGCCAAGGCTCCGGCCGGGACCTCACTGAAGGCGAGTTACTGGGATCAGAGTTCGAGCAATCCGAAGGAGAGCGTCGATTGCAAGCAATGGAACGGTGGTTTCGCGTGCGATCCGCCGCAGTTGCCCGCGACTGGGATCACGCTGATTGCGAAGGCGAACGGACAATCGAGACAGGCAAACACACCCACGAGCCCACCGAAGAAGCTGCAAGTATCGGATCAGCCACCAGCAAATCCACCCGAGCTGCCCCAAGGACACTTGTCCCAAGCGACAAATGAGGTGCTGAACAAGCTCGTCGGCGTGGATGCCCCGTTGTCGCTTCGGATCGCGAACGACAAGGACAAGCAGAAGCTTCAAGAGACCGGGTACGCGCCGAGGCGGGTTGGCTCTGGGATGGCGCTGATCGTTCTCAACGCCGCCGGTCAACCGTTGCTTCCGATCCCGGACGTCATCGACGAAACAGACCAGATCTGGGTCGCTGTCATCGACTGGAAGCAGTACATGAGCGAGGTGACGCTGTCCGTGGCTGGATGTAACCGGCCACCGGTAGAGGTCCGTGTTTATGGCAACGACGCCAAACAGGAGGCAGCGAGTCTCCGCTACGGTATCAAATTGAAGGAGACTTCGGATAGCGACGCTGCCCAGAAGGTAAAACTTGCCGAGGCCGCAGACCCTCTTGGCGTGCCCGTCTTTCAAAGCATCGGCAAGTGCGCTGGCGCCGATTCCGGTGGTCCGGTCGTGACCGTCAAGGCGAAGCCACCTGGTACCCAGGATGCGGTGTCGACGTCCGTGAGCATTCCTGTCAACCCCGTCTACCGACTGGTCGTCGGTGTTGGCCTCGGAGGAGACCTTACGCACACGACGAGCTTCGGGGTCACGACCGTTCCCGGTTCGACGATCGCGACGATCACCGAGACGAACGATCGAATCGGCCTCTCGGCGCTGCTCTGGGTCGGCTGGTATCCGTTGGGGCGAGACTTTCGGAAGGTCGACTACTTTGTTCAGCGGCTCGAGGTGTTCGTGGCGCTCGATCCGCAGGCGCTCAACCAGAGCCTGATCGTCGGCGGCGGAATCAATCTCGTGACCGGAATGGATCTGCTGGTGGGCTGGCGGGCGCTGACGAAGAGGACCGAGTTGCCGGCGGAAACGGGGCTGATGACTGGCAGCCCGTTCGACGGACCCGCGTCGAGTCTCCCGACGACGAAGGTGTGGGACACAGGCGGGCTGTTCTTCGGTCTGGGGATCACCAACGCGCTGCTCGCCAAGCTGCACTGAGACGGCGGCCCGTCGTGGTCGTGGTCGTGGTGGACAGACAGGTCGCTCTAGGGAAAGGGGTCGAGACATGAGTTTCAATTCTGGTTCGAATCGCGGGGTCGGTGGTGTGAAGGCGAGGTTCGGTCGAAAGCGACCCGTCGCGCTGGGCTTGCGCCTCAAGTTGGGAAACTACCTTCGGGCCGCGCTGCCGCCCATTCCGCCGGCGGCGGACTACAGCCTGGCCGGCCAGCCGGCGCTCTCGAATCCCTACCTGAACGACCAGCTTCGTGACTGTGTGATCGCCGGCGGCTACCACATCGTTGCGACCGAGACCGGCAACGCGGGCCATCTCTTCTCTGCGACCCAGGATCAGCTCATCGCGGACTACGGTGCCATCGGTGGATACAATCCGACCGACCCCTCCACCGATCAAGGGTGCGAGGAGCCGACGGCGCTGAACTATTGGGTGGCCAACGGATTCGCGAACGGGACGAAGCCGCTCGGGTGGATCGCCGTGGATGCCGGCAACGCCGCCGAGATGAAGGCTGCGCTCTATCTGTTCGAGAATCTCTATCTCGGAGCGGAGCTGCCGGACGCGTGGGTGAACCCATTTCCCGACGACGATGGGTTCACCTGGGATGTGGCAGGGAGTCCCATTCAAGAGAACGGCCATTGCATCGCCGCCATCGGATACGGCGACGGGGGGTTGAAGATCGATACCTGGGGCTGTCTCGGAACCCTCACCTGGGACGCCCTGGCGAAGTATTTCGTCCCTTCCGTCTATGGGGCGGTCTACGCGATCCTGACGCCGGACGAGTTGACCAAAGGGCAAGCCAAGGCACCCAACGGCGTCGATTGGACGGCGCTCATCACCGACTTCGACTCCATGGGGGGCACCGTTCCACTGCCCGAGCGCGCACCCGCCCCACCCATGGCCGCGATCGGTCCCGGAAGCGCCGTGACGTTGGTTCATGCGCAGGGGTTGGTCAGCAGCGCCTTTCGCGAAAGCCATCGGCTGCTGACCCAGCAGCAGGCGATCGATCTCGCGAAGGCCGCGCTGGCGGCAGGATGGCCGCGCGCGAAGTCCTGATCTCAGGCCGCGGCCGCCTTCGCAAGGCGAACCAGCTCCGCTGGAGCGGCTACGTGCCGGTCCTGGGCGCTTCGAGCATGAATGCCGCGACGGTCAGTGCGCCGTCCGGTCTACCCGAGGCCCCGGAGCCACTGCTCGCTGGTGACGACCTCTGACTGGCGGACGAACACCTTTTCCAGCAGCACGCGGTGGACCTCCGGATCGGGGTCGAAGCAGAGGTCGGAGAGCACCGTCAGGCGGTAGTCCTTGTCTGCGGCTTCGCGGAGCGTCGAGAGCACGACGCCGCTCGTGGCGATGCCACAGAGCACCAGGTGCTGGATGTCGCCGCCGCGGAGGACGACCTCGAGATCGCTGCCGGTGAACGCGCTCACGCGCCGCTTGGTGATCACCACGTCGCCTTCCTCGGGGGTGAGCGCCGGTCGCGGGTCGGAGAGAAACGTCGAGGCTTGCTGCCTGTAGCTTGCGAACGCTCGATTGCGGGCGGAGACCTCGGGCATTCCAGGGCGGAAGCCGACGACGACGAAGCGCACCGGGATCGCCTTGCGGCGCGCCGCTTCGACCGTCGCGCGAACGCGGGCGAGGTAGCTCTCCTTGTCGGGGGCGGGCAGGCGCTCGAGGATTCCGGGCTGCACGTCCATCACCAGGAGCGCGCTGTTCTCTGGGGGGTTGGGCATGCGGGCAGGATAGATTGCACAAGTAACTTGCGCAAGTGACTTGCGTAACTGGCGCGCGGTCGATAGAGTCGGAGGATGCCCGCCAAGCCCAGGGTCTCGGCCGCCGACACGCTGGCGGTGAGGCTCGCCGTGGCGATCAAGCGCCTGCGCGCCCGGCTCCGCGAAGCGGCGTGGGCGTCGGGGGTGGAGGTGCCCATCGCCCAGCTCGCCATCATCAAACGTTTGCGGGACGACGGGCCCACCACGGCGGCCGTGCTCGCCGCGCGCGAGCACGTGAGCCATCAGGCGATCGCGCAGAACCTGGTGGCGCTCAAGCGCGCCGGGCTCGTGCGCATGGCGCCCGATCCGAGCGACGGGCGGAAGAGCCTGGTGCGCATCACCGCGCCCGGCCGCCGGCTGTTCGCCTCCGCGGTCGCCTCGCGCGACGCCTGGCTGGCGCGCGCGATCGAAGAGGCCGTGCCCGCCGCTGAACGGAGCGCTGCTCGAGCGAGCCATCTTGTTGCTCGAACGTCTCGCCGAGGCCGATCGCCCTCGGCCTGCCGCCGGCGGGTAGTGGCAGGGGCGATGTCGCGCATCCTCTCGCGCACCTTCCCTTCGCTCGAGAACCGAAATTTTCGGCTCTTCTTCGTCGGGCAGACGATCTCGAACACCGGCAACGGGCTCACCAACGTCGCGCTCATCCTGTTCGTCCTGCAGCTCACGCACAGCGGCTTCGCGGTCGGCGCGCTCGCGGCCTGTCAATTCGGTCCGCTGCTCCTGCTCTCGGCGTGGGCCGGGGCGGTCGCCGATCGCGGCGACAAGCGGAGCCTCTTGCTCCTCACCCAGAGCCTCGAGATGTTGCAGTCCGTCGGGCTGGCGATCCTGGCGTTTCGTCCCCCCTCGCCAGGCCCACCCCTGGTCGCGCTCTACGGCCTGGCGCTCTCCGGCGGCGTCCTGCTCGCCTTCGACAACCCGCTTCGCCGCTCGTTCGTCCCCGAGATGGTGCGCAAGGACGATCTGGCGAACGCCGTGGTGCTCTACAGCACCATCGTCAGCGTCTCGCAGGTCTTCGGGCCCGCGCTGGCCGGGCTCATCGCCACCACGCTCGGTTACGGGTGGTGCTTCGCGCTCGATGCGGCCTCTTACCTCGCCGTGATCGCCTGCCTGGTGATGATGCGCGCCGGGGAGCTCTTCAAGGCTCCGCCGGGCGCCGCGCACCGGTGGCGCCGTGCGCGAAGGGCTCCGCTACGTGCTCTCGGTTCGGGACCTCTGGCTCAGCTTCGCGATGTTCGCGATCGTCGGCACCTTCTCGTTCAACTTTCGCGTGGCGCTCCCGCTGCTGGTGACCCGCGCGCTGCATGGCACCGACGTCGGGTTCACCGCGCTCTACACGATCACCAGCCTGGGCGCGGTGGTGGGCGCGCTGTTGGTGGCGCGCCGGAGGTTCGTCGAGCTGCGGCACGTGCTCGGCGCTGCCCTCGCGCTCGGCGTCGCGATGCTCGTGCTCGCCGCGATGCCCAACGTCTATCTGGCCGCGCCCGCGGTGTTCCTGGTGGGCGGCTCGAGCATCGTGTTCATGACGGCCACCACTTCGCTCGCCCAGGTCGATACCCCACGCGACATGATCGGCCGCGTGCTCGCCCTGCAGACGGCGCTCATCGGCGGCACCGCGCTCGCTCGGGGGGCCCATCGTCGGCCGGCTCGCCGACCTCGCCGGCGGCCGAGCCCCCGTCGCGGTCGGCGGTCTCGTCTGCCTCGTCGCTTCCCTGGCGGCGCGTTCGGTGCGGGCGAAGCGGTGAAGCTCGCCGGAAGCCGTGTCATCGCTCGGGCAGATGGTAGAGGCGCAGCGTGGCGCCAATCCGGGCCACGGGCTCCTCGGCCTTGAGCCAGTCGAACGAGTCTCCGGGCGCCAGCACGAACTTGTAGTGAGGCGAAGCGCAGGAATCGCGGCGAATGCTCACGAAGAAGTCCGAGCGGTAAAACTGCTCGCTGAGCACGATCCAGCCCGTCACGGGCAGCTTGGGGATGAGTGGCAGGAGCTGGGGCAGGTCAGGATCGCAGGGGTTCATGGTCCCGAAGAAGCCGTAGTGGGCCGACGAGATCTGGCGCGCGCGGAGCTCACGCTTGAGGAGCAGGAAGTCCTGTCCCCAGTCGAGATCGGAATCGATGAGGGCGTGGCCCGGCTCGCGCCCCGCGAGCGGGTTGAAGTAGGCCATGAGCTGCGGGCGGGCCCTCTCCACCGTGATGACGCCGGCCACGAGCAGCGCGCTGAACGCGAGCGTCGCGACAATCCGCTCCCGCCGCCCGCGCCGTGCAAGGTCCTCGAGCCAGGGCGTCACGGCGCCGGCGATGAAGATCGCGAGCAGGGGCACGACGACGAGAAGGTGGCGCAGCCCGATGTTCACGGTGAGCAGCGTGGAGAGCGCCAGCACCGCGAGCGCGGCCAGCCCGGCGCCGAGAGCACGCGCGTCGAGGGGGGCGCGGCCCTTGCGCAGAAGCGCCGGCAGGCAAGCCGCCAGCAACAGCAGGAAGGGGAGCGGCGACTTCAACAGGAGGCCGACCAGATAGAAGTCCCAGAAGCCGCCGCGATCGCGGATCTGTCCGAACAGAAAGGCCGAGTGGCCGTGCTTGTCGTGGGCCTTGAGAAAGAGGAACCCGTCCCAGAATTCGGGCGCCGGCAAACGCAGGCGACAGAACCAGGCGAGGAGCGCCGACCGCTGGCCGGGCGGCGGCAGGACGGGCGTCCCGATGTAATTCATCGGCGGCAGATCGTCGAGACGCCCGACGGAGAAGCGATAGCCCGCCCAGATGACCAGGAACGCGGCCGCCCCGGCGAGCGCCATCTGACCCGCCAGCGCACGCCAGGGCGGGACAGCGGGGACAGACGGGTCGCCGTCGCCGCTCGTCGTCGCGCGGCGGAGCGCCCAGCGTCGGGCCGCAAGCCACGCCAACCCCGACGCCAGGCAGAACGCCGGCGCCGTCAGCTTGCACAGCGTGGCCAGCGCAAAGCCGGCACCCAAGGCGGCGGCGCGCCCGCGCGACGGATGCTCGGCCCAGCGATCGAGTAAAAACAGAAACAGGAGCACGGTCGCCACCGCCGCGACGTCGGTCGTGGCCAGCCCCGCGTGGCCGAGGAGAGGCGGGTAGGTGGCCACCAGCGCGGTGGCCGTGAACGCCGACAGCGGGCGCGTCCGCCCGCCCGCGAGCGCAAAGGTGAGCCCCAGCGTGAGCAGCAGGAAGCTCACCGTCCCGAGGCGCGCCAGCATGAGCGCGTGCTGGTAGCCCCGAGCGGCATCGAGCAGCTCGATGCCCGAAGTCCAGGGCGCGGCGTGCAGCTCCGTCGGCTTGTCCGGCAGCCGCATGCCGGCCAGGTAGGGAACGAACGCGGTCACCACCTTCGGCAGCGGTGGGTTCTCGGTCCACCACCGGTAGGTCCCGAACTGCCACCATTCGATCCCGGTGGCCAGATGATGCGGCTCATCGAAGGTGTGCGACAGCTGCGACGCCGAGCCGACGGTCCAGGCGACCGCGGCCACCACGAGCGCACCGGTCAAGATCCCGAGGCCGCGGCGTTGCTTGGTGGTGATCACTCTCGGCTGCCGACCGTATCACCTTCCGGACGGACGAGGACGCTTTAGCTGATGTCGTCGTCGGGGCTGTTGGTCCCCACGTACGAGTGCTGATGCAGCTGGGGATTCCACTCCTCGAGGCTGAGGTGCGGGGCGATGATTGCGCTGGCGAGTCCCCCCACGAGGGCGCCGATGGCGATGAGGACGCCACGGCTGCCCGGGGCGAGGTTTCCGGCGAACGTGCCGAGGAGAGCACCGGTCAGGGAGCCGGTGGCCAGGCACGTGAGCTCCCGCCTGCGCGGGCGGTCGTCTTCCAGCTCGTGCTCAGACATGCTGCCTCCCCTTTCAACCTGAGTGTGCGTGATGCCAGGGGCAAGCCTGCTGCGGCTGGGCGCCCCCACGGTCCGGGTGCCCGGCGGGCGCAGGCGAGGCCTTGCACCGCAGCCCGCAGACCCCATCGTTAGCGGCTCGTTGGCAAGGACGGGAACGACGGTCCTCATTGTCGGGGTCGGCGCGGTGCTGACGTCCGGCTCTGCGTGGGCCGACGCCTCGCCGCCGGCGGGCGTGGGAAATGCGCCTCCGCAGGACGAGATTGCGCGGGCGCCCGGCGCACCGCCGCGGACGCCGATCCCGGAGCCGGTCGGCAACGAGCTGTGGCGGCAATACTTTTTTCTCCACGACAACAATTACTTCGCGCTCCTGGCGAACGGCGGCTGGCCCCCCGAGGCGAAGTTTCAGATCTCGATCCGCTTCGAGGTCGTGAGCCTCGGCGAGACCGACAACGTCGCCCTCAACTTCGCCTACACGCAAACCTCGTTCTGGGATCTCCTGAACATCGCCCAATCATCCCCGTTCATCGAAAACGACTATCGACCGGAGCTGTTCGTGAGCTTCAGGCCGCACCGCGAGGCGCGCCACCGCGAGTTTCAGCTCGGCGTGCAGCATCAGTCGAACGGCCTCGGGACCACCACGGGGGCGGATCAGGCGTCCGACTCGCGCGAGTGGAACTACGTGTTCGGAGAGGCGCGCTGGGGGCTCGTTCGTGACAAACCGCCGTACGACACCTGGGTCTACGTGACCCCCGGGCTGCGCGCCTGGATCCCGTTTGGCGTCACCAACGATCTGGAGCGGTACGAGGGCTACTTCGCCGCCTTCGCGGATCTCGACCTCAGAATCCCCAATCACCCGGAGCTGGGCCGTCTCTCGGGGCGCGTGGCCGTGCGCCAGCACAACTTCGAGGCTGACGTCTTCTATCCGATGTTCGCCCGGGTCCGTTGCTGGCTGTTCGGCCAGATCTTCGTGGGGCAGGCGGAGCGCCTCATCACAGCGCCCGAGGCCGTCACCCACGTCTACGCGGGCGTGGGGTTCCAGTAGCGGGCCCGGAGCGAGCTCAGGGAGCGGCGGCCGACCGACACCCGCGGCCGGCCGGCAGGTTGTAGACGACGACGGCGTCGGGTCCGGTCGAGAAGCGGCGCTCCGCGACCAGCCCGGCGCGATCGATCGTCCCTTGAAAACGGACCTCGGGATCGAAGTCGGGATCGAACGCGGTGAACGTCTTGATGCCCACGTCGACGTAGAGGATCGGCCCCGCGAAGCCGCCCGCCCGCGACCGGCGCACCCGCCCGCAAAACTCGTAGGGCTCCGACGGCGACGCGATTCGCGGACGGAAGATGGCCTCTTCGTTGCGATGTTCCCGGGGTGGCAGCGGCGCGCCCGCGTCGGTGACCACCCACAGCTGGTCGCGCAGCGCCTGCGGCAGCACGTTGGTGAGGCACCCGTCGCGACAGCGCCGCTCGAGGTAGGGGACCGCGGCGTTGATCGCGCGGCTGTTGGAGATGCTCCCCTTGCCGGCCACGATCACCAGCGTCAGCGCGGCGATCACCGTCGCGGCGCCGAGCGCGCGGGCGCGTTCGGGGCGAAGGCGCGCGCCGACCAGCTCCGCCCCGCGCGCCACCAGCAACACGAGCGGGACCGCGACGCTCACGTAGTAGGCCGGGTTCTGCTGGGGGATGAACAGCATGCCGAGCGGCAACAGATAAGCCGCGAGCAACCAGACCCGCGGTCGCCCCCGCGGCGTCGGCCCCGTCGCGCGGGAGGGGAGCGCGGCGTGGCTGGCCCCCACCGCGGCGAGCGCGACCCCCACCGGCGTCAGCCCCTGGAGCCACGACAGGGCGGCCAGCTGGTCGAACGGCTTGGTGACGATCCGCAGCAGGGCGAATCCGGGATGGTGGACGAGCGCGTGAAAGAGGCTGCCGTGGTTGTCGGCGTAGGTGCCGAAGATTCTGACCGAGGCGGCGTAGCGTTGATATTCGCTCGCGTGGGGGTGCGGATACATGAGCAGCGGCAACCCGTCATAGAAGGTGTAAAAGGCGTAGGTCTTGTCCGGGCCGGCGTCACCGCCGAGCGCGTGCCGCAGGGCGCTCACCGCCGTCAGTCCCGCGAGCGCCCCGAGACCCAGCGCCAGCGCGGCGCCACGAGGCCGGGGCACATCCGGCATGGACGGTCCAAGCACCGCGAAAACGAGCGCCGCCCCGAGGCAGGTCGCGAACGCCTCGTAACGCCCCATGCTCGCCAGCGCGGCCAGCACCCCCGCCAGCACGGTCGCGCCCACCGCCACGACCCGCGACCGCGTCGTGGCCGCGGCGGCCGTCGCCGCCAGGGCGAGCGCGCTGGCGGCGAGCCCCGCGCCCAGGCTGACCCCGAGGTTGTTGCGCCCGCTCTGCGAGGCGAGCAGCGGCACCAGGGCCAGCGTCGCGACGAGCGTCCGCCGCCGCGGGGCCGCGATCTTCGGCCACACGAAACGCGCCACCCCGAGCGCGCCCAGCGCCAGCAGGAGGTGCGCGACGAGGTAGACGACCTCGTTGGCCTCTCGGGCGCCGAGGCCGAGGTGGCGCGCCCCGACGAGCGCGAGGAACGCCAGCGGCTGCTCCTCCGATGGCTCGGCGCGGGCGAGCGCGAAGACGCGCGCGCGCTCGAGATAGAGGAGATTCATCCATCCGAGATCCCAGCCATAGCGCGCGAGGTAGAGGAGCCGCGCGGCCAGCACGGCGGCCAGCGCCCAGAGGAAGCTCGACGCCGACCAGCCGGCGGGGGGCGACCGCGGTCCGGCCTGGCGCGTCTCTCCCTCGGCTCCCTCCATCGGCAATCCCTCCAAGCGCCCGGCCAAAAAGCATGGGCGGGCAGACCGCCCGGCGCCCTAAGGAATCGCCGTATTTTCGCGCGGGGGCCTCCGGTCGCGCCCGCCGCTACATCAGCGAGAACGGATACGAGATCACCTGGCCCATGTTCGACGCCGGGAACCGCAGGCCGCCCACGACGCCCTTGACGCAGCCGGTGAGCCCGCCTTTTTGCAAGATGACGGGCGCCTCGACCTGCACGCCCTTCACGGCGCCGGTGGCCTGGATGCGGAACCTCACGGTGACGCGGCCCGGGATGTCGGTGTACTCGTCGGGGCGCGCGCGCGCGATGCAACCGAGCACGGCGTCCTCCTTCGTGCGGAAGCGCGCGTCAATCTCGTCCTGCGACAGCTCGTGCCCGACGGCGTCCTTCGAGAAGTCGAGGCGCATGTTTTCGGCCCGCGACAAATCCTCGCCCTGCCAGACCATCTTGAGGTCGGAGGCGCGCAGCTTGACCGGTTCAGGTTCGGCGATCGGCTGACGCCGGCCGCCGCTCGGCGCCGCCGTCGGCGACGAGAGCTCGCCGAACACCTCCGAGGGCGCCGCCTCGGTCGTCGAGGCGCCGCCCGGCGCGAGCGGGGCAGGGGCGCGCTCTTCGGGCGGCGGCGGAGCGAGACCCGGGGACGGTCTTTCGCTGCCGGCCGTCTCGTCCGACGGCGGCGACGCGACGAAGACCTCGTTGCGCGCGAGCCGCCGCGCGCCGTGCCGCCGCCGTCGATGACGATCCTTGCCCTCCTTGGCGGGCCCGGCGGCAGCGACGGCCGGCGCGCGTGGCGCCAGGAGGGACCGCCGAAAGTAGAGGACGCCGGCGAGGCCTGCGGCGGCGAAGACGAGCAGAATCAAGAACCCCTTCAATGTCCTCCGCCGAGCCTACCGGAGGTGATGGAGCAACGCGAGAGCTGGCGACGCTGCTCGAGCTTGGATCTTCAGGACCGCGGAGGCGGCCTCGGCAGCGCGCTTCGACAACTTCGCGCGCCCGCCCTCCGAGAACCGGTAAGCTGAGGCCGCCCCGTGCAGCTCGTCATCGCCGAGAAGCCATCCGTCGCGCGCGATCTGGCGCGCGTCCTCGGTCTGCGCGGCGGGGGCAAGCACGCCATCGAGGGCTCGGGGCGGGTCATCACCTGGTGCATCGGCCACCTCGTCGAGCTCGAGGAGCCCGCCGCCTACGATCCCGCCTGGAAGGCGTGGCGGCTCGACACGCTGCCCATGCTGCCCGCCGCGTTCAAGCTGCGGCCCGTCCCGAGCACGCGCGATCAGCTGCGGGCCGTGCGGGAGCTGCTGCGCGATCGGCGCTTCACCGAGGTGGTGAACGCCTGCGACGCCGGGCGTGAAGGTGAGCTCATCTTTCGCTACGTCTACGAGCTGGCGGGCAGCCGTCTTCCGATCAAGCGCCTGTGGATCTCGTCGCTCACCGACGAGGCGATCCGGGCCGGCTTCGCGCGGCTGCGCCCCGGCGTCGAGCTCGACGCGCTCGCCGGCGCGGCGCGCTGCCGCTCGGAGGCCGACTGGCTCGTCGGTATGAACGCCACCCGCGCCGTCACGGTGAGCTCGCGCGCCGCCGCGCCCCGCCCCCGCCTGGCGCAGCCGCCCCGGCGGGGCCAGCGCGGACAGAGCGACTCGCCGCTCTATTCGATCGGCCGCGTGCAGACGCCGACGCTGGCGATCCTCGTGCGGCGGGAGCTGGAGATCCGGCAGTTCCGGCCGTGTGACTACTGGGAGGTGCGCGGACTGTTCGCGCCCGCGGGGACGCCTGGCGAGGCGGCCGAGAAGGTGACCGCCACCTGGGGGGTCACGCTGCCGGACGGCAAGGCCATCCGCTCGCGCCTCGGAGCGCGCGCCCTGGCGGAGGAGATCGTCGCCCGCGGGGAGAGCGCGGCGCGCGGCCCGCACGGCGCCGTGGTCGAGCGTTTGCGGCAAAAGCGCCTGCGCGAGCCGCCGCCGCTGCTGTTCGATCTCACGTCGCTGCAGCGGACGGCCAACCGCCGGTTCGGCCTGTCGGCGACGGCGACGCTCGGGGCCGCCCAGGCTCTCTACGAGCGATACAAGATCCTCACCTACCCGCGGACCGACTCGCGCCACCTGACGAGCGATATGGCGAAGGAGCTGCCCAAGCTGTTCGGGGCGCTGGCCGCGCTGCCCGACTACGCGCGGTTCGCGGAGCCGCTGCTCGAGACGCCGCCGGCGCGCTCGCGCCGCCTGTTCGACGACGCCAAGGTGAGCGACCACCACGCGATCGTCCCCACCGGCAAGCCGGTGCGGCTCGAGGAGCTGCCCCGCGATGAGCGGCGGATCTTCGATCTGGTGGCGCGGCGTTTTCTCGGGGCCTTTCACCCCGACGCCGAGTTCGCGCTGACCGACGTCGTCATCCGCCTCGGTCCATCGGACGCCCCGCCGGAGGCCGAGCCGCGCGCCACGGCCGAACCGCGTGACGCCGAGGTGGTCGCCGGCCCCGACGAGACGCTCGTGACGGCGTTGCCGCCGCCGCCCGATCGTTACCGCGCGCGGGGACGCGTCCGGCTCGTCGCCGGCTGGCAGGACGTGGCGCAGCTCGGTCGGCCCGGTCAGCCCGGCGCGACGCAGGGCGACCGCGGAACCCCAGGTGACGCCGCGGACGGCGACGGTGGCCCGACGCTGCCACCGCTCGCGGAGGGACAGCGCCTCGACGGCAAGCTCGAGGTCCTGACCAAGCAGACGCGCCCGCCGCCCCGCCACACGGAGGCGACGCTGCTCGGCGCGATGGAGTCGGCGGGACGCGACATCTCCGACGACGAGCTGCGCGCCGCCATGCGCGACTCGGGCCTCGGCACGCCCGCGACGCGCGCCGCGACGATCGAGACGCTGATCCGGCGGACCTTCGTGGGCCGCGAGGGGAAGAACCTCGTGCCGACGGAGATGGGCATCGGGCTCATCGACGCGCTTCCGGAGAAGAGCCTGGCCTCGCCCGAGCTGACCGGCAGCTGGGAGGCGCGTCTTTCGCGCATGGCGCGCGGCGAGGAGACGCGCGCCGCGTTCATGGCGGACATCTCCCGCTACGTGAGCGACGTCGTGACCGCAATCCGCGGCGGTGCCGGCGTCGTGCGGGCCACGGGAGCGACGGCGACGGCGCCGCGTCCCCAAAACGTCGCGTCCGGGACCCCGCCGAAGCCGCCAGGGGCCGGGAGAGCGGCGCGGGCACCCGCGGCGCCACGCGCGAGCGCCCCGCGCCCGAGGTCGATCGCTGGAGGCACACCCGGCGTCGCGTCGCTCGTTTGCCCGCGCTGCAAACAGGGCGCCCTGGTGGCGGGGAATCGCGGCTGGGGCTGCACCCGCTGGCGCGCGGGCTGCGCCTTCGTGATCTGGTTCGAGATTGCAGGCCGCCGCATCACCGACGCCGAGCTCACCGACCTGGTGTCGAAGGGCAAGACCCGCAGACGAAAGTGGCGCTCGAGCGAAGGCACGGAGATCGGAGGCCGCCTCGTCCTCGATCTGTCGGCCGCGCGCGACGCCGGCGCGGCGCATCTCGAGACGTCCGACGACCGCAGCGTCGCTGCACGCTGAGCTACGCCCGCCGCCGGGCGTCGCGCCATTTCATCGCGGGCTTCGATCGCCTACGGAGGAACGCAACGGCTGCGAACAACAGAAGCGCGCCAAGGCCGCGCCCGCCATATCGCGCGCCGTCGGTCGGGGACAGCTCACACGAGCATCCCGACGACGAGCCGGCGCCGGCGCCGGCGTCGTGGGCGGCGGACGCGTCGCCGGCCCCTGCCGTGTCCGGGCGCCCGTCGTTCGGGCCACGGGCGTCGCTGATCGCATCGCGCCGGTCGTCGCCGGACGCGTCGCGCGCGACGGCGGCATCGACCGCGTCGACTGGAGGGCCGCTGTCGGCGATGAGGGGGCCGTCGGTGATCGCGCCACGGTCGCTCGTCGTGCGACCGTCGGTCATTGCGCCGCCGTCCCTGATCGCGCCGCTGTCGCGGATTGCGCCGCCGTCCCTGATTGCGCCGCCGTCGGTACCGGCGCCGCCGTCCGTGGCCTGCCCGCCGTCGGGACTCGGCGGGCGGTCACTGTCGACGATCTGGAAGCGCACGCGCAGGGAGCCGTGGTCGTGCTCGGGGACCAGGCGCGAATACACCACGAGGTTCTTGCTCGGTGCGAGGCCGACGACCGTCGGCGCGAGCGTGGTCAGCTGGCGCGGAGGGACGACGGTGGTCGGCGGATCGAACAGGACGCCGTCGTTCGACAGCATGCTGACGTCCACGCCCACGGAGTCGTAGTCGTAGATGCCGGGCGTGGTGGCGCTCGCGCTCATGAAGGTCGCGCCGTTCCACGACGGCAGGCCGATGTTCCGTCCCACGTCGAACGGACTCGTTCCCGACAGCGACGTGAACGGCGACGAGGGCGACAGCAGCATCCCGGCCCGGCCGTTCATCCAGAGCAGGTTACGTCCTGCAGACGGCACCAGCGCCAGCGACGAGCTTCCCTGTTGCTGGGACACGTGCACGGGAGAGCCCTGCACGCCGGCGGCGTCGATCGACTCCAGCTCGACCCCGTAGATCGGCCCCGAGAAGCGATTCCATGCCGCCAGGAACCCGCCCCCTTCGACGGCGGCCACCGCCCACGGGTACGACGCCTGGGCCGGGCCGATGGTGAAGGGGGCGCCGACCGGCTTGCCGTCCGCTCCGATCGACACGGCGTTGATCGGTGCCGGCGTCGAGATGATGCCCTTTTCGGACCAGACGACGAGGAAGCTGTCGCCGCTCGGGACGATCGCCGTGCTCTGGCCGAAGAACAGGTTCGTGGCGAGGACCGTCGGCGATGTGTCGAGCAGCTCGCCGGCCCCAGAGACGCGCGCGACCTGAAACTGGTCTGTCGTCAGACCAGTCTGCTGCCACAGCGACACGAGATACTGGCCGTTCGCCCACGCCGCCGCGGCCGAGGCACCCTGCTTGTTGGGACCGGCGGCCGAAAGCACGATCGGCGTCGCGTCCAGCACCGCGCCCTCGTCGGAGATACGCGCCGCCAGCACCGCGGACGCGCGTGTTCCCTGCGCGTCGTCCTCCCACACGATCAGGGTCTGGCCGGCGCCCCGGGCCGTGGCCAACAGGCGCTGTGGCGCGGCCGAAAGGTCGAGGGGCGGATCGCCCGCGTGGCCGACGACGCCGGCCGCGCTCAATGAAACGAGGCGGACGGGCAGGGCCTGGTAAGACGTATCGATATAAACGACGAACGCCGTGTCGCCTGAAACGGCGATCGCCGGCGTCTGGGTCTGGCTGGCGGTTGCGAGGACGATCTGCGCGGCGTCGAGCACCGTGCCGTCTGGCGCCACGCGGGCACCGACGGGACGGGTGCTGGCGCCGTCGATCCAGGTGACGGCGAACGCCGAACCGTTCCAGGCCGCCGCCGCGGTCATGCCGGTGAGAGTCGACTGTGGGATGGGCAGCGATACGCCGTGCCCGTTCCGGCCATCGGTGTCGAGCAGAACGGCGGCGACTCCGCCGCCACTCGAGCCCGGATTCCGTCCCGCCACGAGCAGGACCTTGCCGCCGCCGAGCGCCAGCCGGGGCTGGTTCGAGAAACCGCCCAGCGTGGCGACGAAGAACCCGGACGGATCCAGCACCGTCCCGTCGGCCAGCACCCGCGCCGCGTAGGCGTCTCCAGCGTCTCCCTGGCCTTGGTTCCAGACCACCAGGTACTGCGTTCCCGTCCAGATGACGTCGGCGATGCCGCGCGCCGCCGGATCGTCGCTGATCAGGCTCGGCGTCGCGTCCAGGATGTGGCCGTCGAGATCCGCGCGCAGCGCCCTCAGCGTCCCACCGGGCGCGCCGACGGGATACCCACAGACGAGCAGGTAGCCGTCGCCGTTCGAGGCCAGCGCGGCGGGCCGCACCGGACCGGTGCTGAAGTCGGCCCCCACCGCCGACTCGGAGTGCAGGGAATCGTCGTCGTCGACGCGGGTCAGGTAGATCTTCGAAGAGACGTCGCTCCAACCGACCAGGAAGCGGCTGCCGTCGGTGGCCACCACCGGATCAGAAGCATCGAACGTGTCGACCGAGATCAGAAACGCCGCCGGGTCTGGCGGTGAGCCGTCCGGGCGCAGCCGCCGCGCCCAGATGCGGTAGCCGAGCCCCTGCCGTCCGTCTCGCCACGCGGCCAGGCAGCCGTCGGCGTTGCAGGCCAGGGCCGGTGGGCCGGGGACCGACTCGTAGACTGGGCCATACTGCGCGGAGGAGATCGCCGTTTCGGGCACGACCACCGCGACCGCGCCCGCGTCCGTCGCTGCCAACCACGACCCGGCGACACCCGCCATCGTGAGCCAGCCGAATCTCGACCTTCTCATCTCCACCGGCATGGTCGAACAAAGTGGTGCCTGCTGCAACTCTCGTCCGATGACAAACCCTCTGCGTGCTCGTCGCGCCCGGCGTCGAGCACGCACGCGGCGCGCAGCCAGTCATCACCGGCGGAAGGCGAACGGCCGCTCGAGGCTGAGGGAGCCGCCGCGCGGTGGAACGAAGGACCAGAGGCTCATCTGGCGCTTCACGCAGTCCATCACGGCGACGTCGACGGGCGAGGTCGCGACCACGGCGGTGTTCGCCACCTGACCGCTCGGGAGGATGGTCCAGCGGAGCGTCAACCGTCGCGCCCGCAACGCTGCCGTTCGTCTGTGGCGCGCAACTTCGCGCGGGCAATCGTTCAGCTCGGCGAAGCGGGAGTGAATCTCGCGCTTCAAGACAACCGTGTCCACGCTGCCCCCGTTCGGCTCAGGCGGTGACTCCGGTGCGTCGTCGACGCTCTGCACGCGTTGCTCCTCGGAGACGCGCCGGTCCGCGGGAGGGGCGTCGATCTGCACACCGGTGTTCGCGATTCGCGTCACGGCGATCCGCCCCGTCTCGCGCAACGACGGCCCGGTCTGGAGCTGCGCCGGTGCCAGCGGATCGGCCGGCGGCCCGGAGCTCTGCCGCGCGCCCTGACCCGAGGTGGCGCAGCCAAGGCAGAGGAACAGCACGCTCCCTCCGAAAATCGAACACCGGCGAGTTCCAGCCATGGGCAGGTCCCTTTCAGCTGTGGGTGCCCTCGAGCCCGGGAATTTCGCCGAAATTTGTCTCTCAGCGCGCCATGAGCACGATGAAGTACTGGTACGGCAGGAGCTTCGGCTCGCTCACCACCCGCAGACCCGCTTTGGCCGCGTCCGCCAGGAAGTCCTCGCGGGCGATGCGATGCTCGAGGGGTGGGCCGAAGTCGCTCGCCCGCTTGTGCCAGTCGACGTTGGCGAGCCGGCCGCCCGTTCGCAGGAGCGCCGCCAGGCGACGGAGGTAGTTCGGGCGATCGGGGAAGTGGTGGTAGGCGTCCACGATCAGCACGAGGTCGCAGCTTCGCGGCGGCAAAAGCGGATCGGTGCCCAGCGCCAGGACGGGCGTGACGTTGCGGACGCCGGCCTTCTCGAGGCGCGCGCGCAGGGCGTCCAGGATCCGCGGCTCGACGTCGACGGCGAACACGCGCCCCTCGGCCCCGACCCGTTTGGCCGCGCGCAGCGCGAAGTACCCAGGGCCGGCGCCGATGTCGCAGACGGTCTGGCCGGGGGTGAGGGCGAGCGCGTCCAGCACCTCTTCCGGCTTCTGCCAGGCCGCGCGGCTCGGCGCCTCCTGCGCGTCGATGTACCCCTCGAGATCCTTCGGATTCTTGAAGCGATCGCGCGCGTTGCCGTCGTCGTGGGCCAGCAGCATCGCGACCAGCAGCAGCCCTTGCACGCGGAGAGCCTACCGCACCGGGTGGTAGAATCGTTGATGGAGGGGAACAATGGTTCCACGCCGCCTCGGGCTCGTCATCATCATGGCGCTGGCGCTGGCGCTCGCGCTCGGATGCGCCGCCGCGCGCGTCGCGCCCCGTGCCCCGCAAGACCGCTGCCTCTACGCCTGTCCTGACGGGATGCTCTGCGCCGGGACGACCTTCCCGCGAGGTCATGCGAATCCCGGCCAGTGCCAGCTCACGGCCAACCGCTGCATGATCGCAGGCGATTGTCGGCCTCGGGAACGATGCGTCCGTCCCGGCGAGGCCGTTGGCGTCTGCGACCCCGAAGGCCTCCTCTAAAGAGCGGACCTCAGCGACGGCGCCGGCGTCAGGAGCGGCGCGGGCGGATCGGTTCTCCCTCGAGGACCCCGATGAGCTCGCGGGCGGCGCGCTCGGTCGGATCACCCTTGGGGGCCTCCTGCGCCGCGCGCCGCGCGAACATGATGGCGCGCTCGCGCTCCCCGCGGCGCTCGGCGATGCGGGCCTGTCGCAGAAAGGCGTCCGGCGGGGAGATGGGCCCCGCTGGCGTTGTTGGCGGTGATGAGGCGCAGAGCCTTGAGCGCGAGGTCGAGATCGCCGGCGGCCTCGGCGCGATCGGCGAGGGCGCCCATGATCTCTCCGTTCTTCTTGTCGGCGTCGAGGGCACGCGCGAGCGCGGCCAGCTCCTCCTTGGCGTCGCCCGCCAGGGCGGCGATGCGCGCGAGGCGCGCGTGGAGCACCGCGAGGCCGGGCGCGCCCTTGCCCTTGTAGGCGGCCACGAACGGCTTCAGCGCGGCGGCGGCGTCGTCGAGGGCGCCGGCGAGGACGTAGGCGTCCGACGCCAGCAGGCCTGACGCTTCGTCTCCTGGGCGGATGTCGAGCGCCTCGTTGAGCGCCATGATGGCCAGGGAGCCGTCGCCGATCTCGAGCGAGAGGGAGCCTGCCCGGCGCAGCAGCTCGAAGCGCTGGTCCTCGTCCGCGGCGCGGCTCGCCGCATCGTAGAGGAGCGCGGCCAGCTTGCGCCGCTCGCCCGTCTTCTCGTACAGCCGCCCGAGCAGGTCGACCAGCTCCTGTCGGCCGGGATCGGCGGCGACCAGCTGCTCGATGGCCGCCATCGCGTCGGGCGTCCGGTTCGCGCGCGCGGCGAGCACCACCAGGCGGTTCGCCGCGGCGACCTGCGCCTCTCCCTGTTCCAGCTGCATCAGGTTGTAGGTCGCGTCGACCGCCGCCGGCGACGTCGCCGTCGGCTTCGGCCAGATCGGCGTGGAGCCGCATCGTCTCGGCGTCGGGCTCGGCGGTCTGCAGCAGCTCGGTGATGAGCCGCCGCGCGCCCGCGACGTCGCCGCGCCAGCGGGTCTGCTCGCCGAGCTCGAGGGTCGCGGCGCGCAGCTCCGCCGGCGAGCCGGCCGCCGCGGCCGTCGCCCGCCAGACCTCGAGCGCCTTCTCCAGCCGTTCGGCGATCACGTCCGGGCTCGAGATCGAGGATGCCGCGCAGCGTGGCGACCGCCGCCCGGTGATCTCCCCGCGCGCCTTCCAGCTCCGCCAGCAGGAGCGAGAGCGGGAGCCAGCGGAGCGGATCGGCGTCGCCGGCGCCGGCCGCCGCGGCGATGGCGGCGGTCACCTCGGCGACGGCCGCCTCGACCTCTCCGCCGGAGGCGCGGGCGCGCGCGCAGGCCTCGACGACCTCGACGTTCTCGGGCTGGCGCGCGCGGGCCGCGCCGCAGCATCGCCATCGCCCCCGCGGCGTCGCCGAGCTCGGTCTCGAGCAGCCTCGCCGCCTCGAGCAGCAGGGGGACGGCGCGCTCGGCGGCCGGCTCGTGCTCGGCGCGGCTCTCGAGCAGGCCGGTCAGCAGGGCCCAGGCCTTGCGCGAGCGGTAGAGGCCGTCGAGCTCCGTGGCGATCGCCGCGTCGGCCGGGGCCAGCTCGTGCCCCCGCGCCAGCACGCGCCGCACGCCGGCCTGGTCTCCCAGCTTCTTCCAGAGCGACGCGATCTCGTGGACCAGACCGACCGCCTCCGGACCCGTCTCCACGGCGAGCAGCTCCTCCATCCGCTTCGCGTATTCGGGCGTGGCCTCTCCCCCCCGCACCGCGATGAGCCGCTGCAAGCAGCGGGCGGCGCCCCTTGGCGACGCCCAGCGCCCGCTCGTAGAGGGCGGCGGCGCGCCCGGCGTCGGCGCCCTCGAGCAGGCGGCCGAGGCGAAGCGCGGCCTCGACGACGTCGTCGGGATCGCGCGCCTCCAGCGCCGCCTCGAAGCGCTGCTCGAGGAGATCGCGGAGATCGTCCTCGGCGCCGCTGCGCTCGTAGTAGCCGGCGAGGAGCGCGAGCGCCTCCGCGTTCCGCGGCTCGTCGAGGAGCATGTCCCGCAAGAGCTCGGCGGCCGCCGGATCGCGCTCGTCGTCCCCCAGGAGGATGCGGGCGCGGGCCAACCGGAGCTGGTTGCGGCGTTCCATGTCCGGCAGGAGCGGCAGCGTCTCCTCCACCACCCGCTCGAGCGCCTCCCGATCGTGGAGCGCGACGTAGTGGGCGAGCAGCGGACGCCAGAGCGACTCGTCGGCGGGCGCCTGCGCGCGCAGCCGTTCGAGCAGCGCCGCGCCGAGCCGGTGATTGCCGGCCTTCGCCGCCCGCTCGGCCAGCTCGCGCACCAACAGCGTGCAGCGTTCGGGATCGACGACGTTCGCCTCGATGGCGCGCCCCAGCGCCTCCGCGGCGCCCTCGAGATCGCCCGCGGACTTCTTCCGTTGAACGAGCTCCAGCGACGCCCAGGCGGCGTCGCGCCGCCCCTCGGGATCCTTGCTGCCGACCTCGGCGAGCCTCACCAAGAGGGGCTCGACCCGCGCCGACTCGCCGAGCGCGACGGCCAGGTCGACCGCCTCGCGCGCCTCGGCCACGGTGATGGCCGGCGTCGCCGCCCGCCGTTCCAGGTAGTCGAGCAGCAGGCGCTCGTCTCCCGAGCGGCGCGCGATCCGCTCGTAGAGCGGGAGGATCTTGACCAGGTGGTCCTGCGACAGGCCGGCGGCCTCCACCAGCGCGGAGGCGCGCTCCAGGTCCGGGCTCTTCTCGAGCGCGAGCGCAGAGCTTGGCGATGCCCGCGTCGCGGGTCCGTTCGCGCGGAAGCTCGAGGGCCGCGGCGCGATAGAGCGCCTCGGCGGCGTCACCCGGCGCGGCTGCTTCGGCGGCGAGCTCCTCCAGCCGGCCGGCGATCCGGCCGCACTCCGCGTCGTCGCCGCGCTTGTGCGCGAAACGTCCGAGGCCGCTCAGCACGACGAGGGACCGGGGGTCGACCTCGTCGGCGCGGCGCAGGAGCTCCAGCGCGCGCGTGTCGTCTCCGAGATCGCGCTCGGCGATCTCCGCCACCCGCAGGAGCAGGACCGCCGCCACGCCGGTCTCGGTCTTGCGGCGCCGCCGCTCGACGAGCGCCAGCAGGCGATCGATCAGGACCTCGGTCTTGCCGGCCTCGCGCCCCAGCGCCAGCAGCGGCTCGTGGAAGCTGTCGCGCTCGGGCGCCCCCTCGACGGCGAAGAGCTGGGCCTCGAACGCCTCGTCGAGGCGCCCCTGGCTCCGCAGGCTCTCCGCCTGCTCGGCGTAGACCTCGGCCTGGGCCGGCGTCCCGGCCAGCCGCGCGAGCCGCTTGCCGAACAGGCGGTCGAGCAGCTCATGATCGCCGCGCGCGAGCAGCGCCTGCTGCAGGCAGCGCGCCTCCTCGGGATCCTCGAAGGCGGCCGCCAGCGCCGACTCGAGCAGCTCGTCCGCCTCGCCGCCGTCGCCGCGCTGGCGCGCCAGGCCGAACAGCCGGAGCAGGATCTCCGTGGCGGCCGGCGCGCTCTCCCCTTCGGCCCGCCGGACCAGCAGCGCGCGGTAGGCGCGCTCGGCCTTGGAGAGCTCCCCGGCGGCCTCGGCCACCTCGGCCAGCTGCCGCAGGATGTCCGAGTTGGAGGCGTCCATCGACGACGCCTGCTCGAGCTCCGTGAGCGCGCCGGGAAGATCGCCCTCGGCGCGCGCCAGCTCACCGAGCCGCTGGTGGAGCGCGGCGCGCTTGCGGCTCTTGCGCCACCCGGCCTGCTCGACCAGCGCCAGCAGCTCGCTGCGCGCTTCGGCGCGGCGGCCGCACTGGGCCAGGCCGTCGGCCAGGGCCAGCCGCAGCCCCTCGTCGCGCGGCAGGAGGCGCACGGCGTGCTCCAGCACCGGGACCGCGCGCGCCAGCATCCCGAGGCGCGTGTAGACCTCGGCCGCCTCGCGGGCGCGGGCCACGACCACCGCCTCGTCGGCCGTGTGATCGCACCCGTCCGCCAGCACGCGGGCGAGCGGCTCCCAGGCCTCCGCCTCGCGGTAGAGGCCCGCCAGGCGGTCGCGCAGGCCGTCGGCGCGCGGCTCGTCGCCGAGCACGCGTTCGAGGCAGGCGATCGCGCGGTGGCGGTGCCCCGCCGCGAGGTGCGCCGTCGCCAGCGCCGCTGCCACGTCGACCCGCGCGGAGCCCCTCGGTCATGGCCAGGCGCCGATCGAGCCAGCCGGCCGCCGCGCCCGCTTCGCCGGCGTCGAGCGCCAGGCGCCCGAGCGCGTCGAGCGCCTCCGTCGTCGCCTCCCGCTCGGCGACCTCGGCCCAGGCCACGGCTGCACGGCGGGGATCGCCGAGGCTCTTCTCGGTGAGACGCGCCAGCTCGGCCCACAGCGTGGCCGACGCCGAGGGCTGCCCCTCGTCGGCCAGGATCACCGCCTGCTGCTCGTACACCTCGGCCAGCTCCGCCGGCTTCCTCTTGGCCAGCAGGACCTCCGCCAGCCGTCGCACCGTCTCCACGTGTCCCGGCCGTTCGGCCAGGTTGGCGCGCAGGACCTCGGGGGCGTCGCTCTGCTTCTCGAGCAGCCCGGAGAGCCGCACGATCTCGAGCCGCAGCGCCAGTCGTCGCCCGCTCTCTTCCGTCGACTCCAGCTCGCGCGAGCCGCAGCGACGTCGCGTCGGCGAAGCGGCGCTCGCCCTCGTAGAGCCGGGCCAGAGCCTCGCGCGCCGGCTCGTCCGCCGGCGCCTCCTCGTGCAGCGTCCGCCAGATGCGGATCGCGCCGGCCGTATCGGCCAGCTGATGCTCCGTCAGCTCCGCGGCGCGCCGCAACCAGGCGCGGCGGGTCTCGGTGGCGGCGGGGAGCCGCGCCCCTTCGAGCAACATCGCCGTCGCGCGGCGGAGAGGCTCGGGGCCGCCGCCCGCGACCTGCAACCGGACGCTCTCGTCGATGGCGTGAGCGGCGGCGTCGAGGGCCGCCTCCGTGCCGGAGCTCCCGGCATCGAGCTGCGCGAGCCCCAGCTGCGCGAGCCGCGCGGCGCGCTCGGCCAGCCGCCCCAGCAGCTCGACGGCCAGAGGTTCGTCCGACTTCGCCAGCGCCACGGCCGCCGCCTCGCGCAGGACGTCGAGATCGTTCGGCTGCTCGTCGGAGAGCCGCCGCAGCGTCTCGATCAGCCCGTCGCCGCCGCGCGCGCGCTGCAGCTCTGCGCGCTGTCTCAGGGTGGCAACGTGCCCGGGCTCCGCGCCGAGCGCCCGCGCCAGCGCCGTGTCGGCCGCCGCGGGATCCTGACATTCGCCGAACAGGGTCGCGGCGACGTGCGCGTGCAGCTCGCGCCGCGCGGACGGCTCCAGCTCGGAAGCCTGGTCGGCGGCCTGCGCCAGCGCCGCCGCCGCGGCCGGCAGCAGCCCCGCGTCGCGGGCCAGCGACTCGTAGAGCGGCAGCAGAACATTTGCGCGCGTCGCGGGCGACACCGCCGCGTCGACGAGCAACGCGGCCGCCCCCGACAGATCACCCAGACGGACGGCCATGGCGAGCGCCCGGCGCCGCGGCGCGAGGCGCTCGGGCGTGAGGGCGAGCGCCGCCTCGTAGCTGGCGCGCGCACCGACCAGATCAGCGACGCTCTCCTCGAGCAGCGCCCCGCGCCGTTCGTGAAGGTGGGCGAGCGGCAAGGGGGCCCACCCGCCGGCGGCGATCGCGCCGGCCAGCGCCTCGGCGGCCCGCGCCGCGCCTCCCGTCGCCTCGGCGAGCCGCAGGATCTCTCGCCCGAGCGCGAGGTTCTCGCCGGCGAGCGGCAACGCCTGACAGAGCCATTCGAACGCGCGCGCCCGATCGCCGGCCCGCTCCTCGGCGATCGCGGCCGCCTCCTCGAGAAGCCGCGCCCGGGCGCCGCCGTTCTCCAGCGCCGCCAACCGGTGCGGAACGAGGTCGAGCAGCAGCTGCCAGCCGTCCGTCCGCTCGGCCGCCCGCGCCAGCGGCGCGGCCGCCAGCGGCGCCAGGGTCGCGTCGGAGAGCAGGGCGGAGAGGCCGGCGCGCGCCGCCGGGTGCGCCGGCTCGACCTCCAGCGCCTGCGCATACCACCCAATCGCGCCGCGCGTGTCCTGCAGCTGAAGGCGCAGGGTGTCGCCCAGGCGGGCCAGGCGATCCGCGTGCACGCGCCGATCGACGCCGGCGCGCTGCGTGAGCAGCTCCCCCAGCTCGCCAAAGCGGCCGCTCTCAGCCAGCAGATCCACGAGCGCGTCGACGCAGGCGTCGTCCTCGCCGAACCGGGCGGCGATCTCGCGCCAGGTGTCGACCGCCTTGCCGAGCTCGCGCGTCCGCGTCCGGGCCAGGGCCGCGATCTCGACCAGATCCGCGCGGACCTGGTGCTCCGCCGGTGCGCTGTCGACCCGCCGCCGCAAAAGCTCGATGAGCGCCGGCCATCGCTCGGCCTCGAGCAGCAGCGCGCGGCTCGCCGCCAGCGCCTCGCCGTCCGCCGGCTCGACCGCCAGCCGGCCGTTCCAGGCGCCGAGCGCCCGATCGACGTCCCCGCGCCCCCGCGCCAGGTCCGCGACCCGGGCCCAGGCGAGTCGCTTGTCCGCCGGCTTCGGCTCTGCCGCCGCCAGGCGCTCGAGGACGTCGAGCCGGGCCGGCAGGTCGCCGAGCTCGTCGTGCAGCACCTCCAGTCGGCGGAGGGCCTCCACCCGGAGGTCCAGCGACGCCACCTCCTCGGCGGCCGCCGCGGAGAACAGCGCCGCCGCTTCGGCCTTGCGGCCGGGCTGGCGATCCTCGACCCGCGCGGCGCGCATCAAGAGCTCGACCCGCCGCTCGGCCACCGTCGTGGCACGAGCCGCCGCGGTGAGGCCGCGCGTCAAGGCCGCCGCATCGCCGCTCAGCTCCGCGAGCTGCCGCAGCCGATCCTCAATCTCGTGGTCTTCGGGCAGGAGGGTCGAGAGCGCGACGTATTGCTCGAGCGCGCCCGCCATGTCGCCGAGCGCGCGCCGTCGCTCCCCGCACTCCCGTCGCAGCGCCCGCAGGCGCTCGCCCTGCGAAAAGCCGATGGCCACCGCCAGCAGCTCGGCGACGCGAGACGTTCGCCCCGCGGCGTCCAGGCGCGCGCGCAGCGCATCGAGCGCTTCGAGGCGGGTTTCGGTCGGGGCCCGCTCGTCGCTGAAGATCTGCTCCAGCCGCTCGGTGAGGCCGGCCTGGACGTCGGGGCCGTCCAGCATCGAGAGGATCGGGCGCAGAGCCTCGACGGCCTCGGACGGCCGGGCGAGCTCGCCGTGCAGCGTGGTGGCGAGTCGGAGGCGCAGCGCGCGCGCCTCCTCGCCGAGCAGCGTCTCGAGCCGCAGCCGCCAGACGGCGCAGAGCTCGCCCCAGCGCCGCTCGCGCTCGAGGAGGCGCTCCAGCGACGACGCGACCTGGGCGTCCAGCGGTCGCATCCGGAACAGCCGGTCGAGGTATCCGATCGCCCGGGCGCCGTCCCGCGTGAAGTCCTTGGCGATGCGCGCCGCCTCGCCCAGCAGCTCGGCCCGCTGGTCGTCCCCACGTCCAGCCGCCAGCCGCGCGTCATAGGCGTCGAGCACGTCGGTCCAGCGCTCGCCCATCGTGAGCGCGACGATGAGCGGGCGAAAAGCCCAGTCGGCGTCCGGCGCCGCCGCCAGTACGGCCCGCAGGACGTCGATCGACTCGGGGGCGTTCTCGCCAAAACAGTCCGCCGCGAACCCGACCGCGCGGTGCGCGACGACCTCGTGCAGCGAACGGGGCAGCTCCGCCACCAGCTGCGCGCGGTAGGCGTCGAGCAGCCGCCGCGACTGCGCCTCGTCGGCGGCCGCCGTCTCCTCGAGCCGCCGCCAGGGCGCGTCGTCTCCCGGCTGGCCGATCGCGTCGTTCAGCGCCTTGTCGAAGCCATCGACCGAGAACGGCCCGGACCCCCGCAGATCGACCCTGAGACCCGTTGCGCTCATCGTCGTGGCTCCTTGAGCAAGCCAGGGAAAATCGGCCGATCGCCCCGGTTGTTTGAGCCGTCGGCGCCACAAAAGCGACGTCAGGGGAATTTTTCGCGGTTCGCGGTCAGAACGTCGCGCCGATGAGCAGGCGCGCCTGGGGACCGACGAACCTCGTCGCGTCCTCCGCGTACTGGTTGCCGCCTTCGCAGTCGACGATGCAGACCGCACCTCCGCCGAGGCCCTTGAACATCCCCGCCGCGAAAGCGAAGAAGATCCCGCCGTCGCTGCGAAATTCGTACCCGAGGACGTCGACGTTCAGCCAGAGCGGATTGTCGCGGGCATACGCGGAGCTGGCCACCGTCGAGGCGATGCCGACGCCCGTGGTCATGCGGTGCCGCCGCGATCCGAAGCTGAGCTTCCCCATGAAGGAGAGCTGCGTGCCCGAGTATCCCTGCCCGAGCCCAACCTCGAGCTCGATGGGTGGAAGGGGGGTCAGCATGTAGGTCAGACCGATCGCGCCGATCGCCGAGGCAAGGCCAAGGTTGAAGGCGACGGCGTTTTTCGGGGACGCCTCCGGCGGAGATGACCGTTCGACAGACGCGGGCGCCGCGCCCTCCGGCGCAACCTCGGGCGCGACCGTGGCGGCGGCGGCGACCGGAGGCTCGCAACGGCACGGACAGGTGCCGTCAGCGCCGTTCCCATCGGCGAACGTCAACGCGAGCACCACCAGCTGCCACATCGAATCGACCACGTCGCAAAGCGCGTGCCACCCAGCCCGGCGCGCGTTCCGCGGGCTTCGCAGCGGAGGTCGTCAACAAATGGACGCCGTTTCGGTAAGTGATTCCAGACATCTGACGCGCGTCGTCCCTTCCGATGGACCGATCTTTCGCGGTGGCGTGACTTAAGGGACCTTGAGTCCAATCAGACAGCTCCTCATCAAGAAGCCCAGGTCTTTCATGCCGGCGCCGGAACCACGCGATCGCGCGCGCGTTCGGGGCGCCCCGCTGGCGCTCGCCCTCGTGGGTTCCCTGGCGCTCGCAGGCGGATGCGTGACTCAGAAGGGCGACGCCCAGGCAGTCGACGCCGGCCCGGACAGCGGCGTCGTCCCGTTGCCGGCGGTCCCGTTTCACACCGAGTCGCGCTTCATCCTCGACGCCAACAATCAACGGTTCAAGCTGGCCGGCGTCAGCTGGTACGGCGGCGAATCGGCCGATCTCGTGCCGCTCGGCCTCGATCACGCCGACGTGAACGCCATCGCCCGCCTCATTCGCCAGCTGGGGTTCAACTCCGTGCGCCTCCCCTGGGCGTTGCAGCTCTACGAAGAGAATCCGGTCGTTTCGGCGGCGATGCTCTCCGCCAACCCCGCCTTGCAGGGGAAGACGGCGCTCGAGGTCCTCGACGCGGTCATCGACGCGCTCGCCGCCCAGGGGCTGGTGGTCGTCCTCGACAACCACCGCAGCCGCGGCGACTGGTGCTGCGACACGGCCCACGGCGACGGCCTCTGGCACACGGTGGCCTATCCCGAGTCGAGCTTCATCGCCGACTGGCAGGCGATGGCGGCGCGCTACCAGTCGCAACCGGCGGTGATCGGCGCCGATCTGCGGAATGAGCTGCGCGGACAGCTTGCCGACGACGCGCCCGCCGTCTGCACCGACTGTGACACGCCGGCGAATTCTGGTTGCACCTGCCTGCAGCCGTCATGGGGCGACGGCAACGCGCTCACCGACTGGGCCGCGGCCGCCACGCGCGCGGGCAACGCCGTGCTGGGCGTCAATCCCGACTGGCTCATCATCGTCGAGGGGGACTTCTGGTCGACCTGGATCGGCGCGAACGGCACGCCCGTGACCCTCGGCGTTCCGAACCGGCTGGTCTATTCGGCGCACAACTATTCGTCGAGCAACGGGGGGATCGCGTCGTTCGCGACCTACGCGGCCTTCAAGGCGGCGCTCGATTCGTCGTGGGGATACGTCGTCACGGCCGGGCAGGCGTACACGGCGCCGATGTGGGTGGGCGAGTTCGGGACCAACCACACCACGCCGAGCGCGGCCTGGTGGCCCTGGATCCAGCAGTACCTGACCGAGAACGACTTCGACTGGTGCTACTGGGCGGTCAACGGGACCGAGGGGAGCGGCTACGGCCGGTCCTTCGGTGCCGAGGAGACCTTCGGCGTGCTCGACACGACGTGGACCGCGCCCGCGTCGGCGGACTTCCTGGCGGCCCTTCAGGCGCTGGCGCCGGCGACGACGCTGGCACCCTGACGAGCACCGCTTCGCACCGCGCCCGAGACTCACAAGCGCGAGGTGTAGTCGGTCGCCATCATGTCGTAGATCGACATGTCGGTCTGGGCGCTGTACGTGCTCCCCGCGCGCGTCCACAGATCGTTCGGCTGCCAGTTGAAGGTGCCGATCCCCTGCTGGTTGGGGAGATTGAACACCACGTCGTTGGCGGCTCGCTGCGAGGTGCTGTACTCGGCGATCATGAACTTCAAGCTGGGGAAGGCGGTGGCCAGCGCGCTGAACGTCGCCTGCCAGTCCGACGGCTGACCTTGCGTGTTCGTGTAGCAAGACTCGCCGAAGACGTCGAACGGGACGCCCTTCGTGTTGGCGTTCTGGATGTAGCTGCGGCTGGAGGAGAGATCGTTGCCGCGATCGAGGTGGAGCGCGATCTTGATGCCGGTGTCGACGTCCTTGACCCCCTTGGCGGCGGCGTTCAGCAGCATCCCGAGGTTGGTCCAGCCGCCCGCGGCGGGCCCGCCGGCCGGGGGAGCGCCGCCGTCGGTGGACGAGTAGAGGTAGATGGCGCCGTTGACCGCGTTGTAGCCGGCGATCCCCGCCTTCGGCAGCCCGCCGCCGTCGCAGAGGTGGATGAGGATGCCGGGCGTCTCCTCGTTCCCGATCTGCACCATGTCGGGCCGCGCGCCCCCTGCGACGAGCGCGGTGATCGACGCCGACGTGTAGTCGTGAACCGCCGTCGCGAGATCGGCGATCTTCGTGTAGCCCTGCCAGGCGACGGGGACGCACTGCTTGCCCGGGTCGGCCCAGTTGTCGCTGTAGTGAAAGTCGACCAGCAGACCCATGCCGGCGTCCTTGACCTGTTTGCCGAACGCGACCGTGTGGGTGATGTCGTCGTAGCCGTTCGTCTTGTCGTAGCCGTCGGCGGCCTTCGGATCGACGAACGTTCGCAACCGGACGTAGTTGAAGCCGTGTGCCTTCATCAGCGTGAGCAGGTTCGCCCGGGTGGCGGCCGGCTGCGTCTCCTGGTCCGAGATGTCCGCGCCGATGTCGTAGCTCGCGGCGAGCGTGCCGCCCGCGCCTCCGCTTGCACCCGCGGCTCCGCCGGCGCCGCCCGCGGCGCTCGTGCCGCCGTGTCCTCCGGCGGCAGCTCCGCCGGTGGCGGCGCCGCCCGTGCCTGGCGAGCCGCCCGGGCCGGTGGTGCCGCCGCTGCCGGTCGTGCCGCCACTGCCAGCCGCGCCGCCGGATCCGGTCGTACCTCCGCTGACAGTCACGCCCCCGGAGCCCGCTCCGGAGCATCCCCAACAGACGGCGGCAAGCAGAAGAAGGTAACGAAGATTCAAAGCAAGTCTCCTGGCTGAAGTATAGGGGGGACAAGCGACGCACCCCCGCGAGCTGGCAGTTGCGCGATGGGTACACGATCAATCACTCCCACGCGTCATTCGCACTGCATCGCGGCGAACGGGGCAGCAGTTGCGCGGCTGCCTCCCCTTGTCCCATCGTGACTTTGACGAAGACCTCATTCGTAGCGTGGATCGTGGCGTTCCTCTCGATCGCCGCCGGATGCGGATCCGGTGACGTCTCGAACGGCGGCGGGGCGGGCGGTGGCGGCGTTCCGGGCTCTGGCGGCGGCGGCAGCACCGGAGGCGGGTCCGGCCAGGGCGGCGTCGGCATCGCCGGGGCGCCGGGACGGGGCGGCTCCGGCGGTGGGCTGTCCGGAGCGGGCGGAAACTCAGGGGCCGCGGGAGCCGGCGATGCTGCGGGAAACGTGGGAAGCGCCGGCGCGGGCGGGCGTGGCGGGTCGGCCGGCAACGGTGGACGGGGCGGGGCGGGTACGGCCGGCAAGGGAGGTTCCGGCGGTGCGGGCGCGGCCGGAGGCGCAGGCGCCGGCGGACAGGGCGGCCGAGCTGGTACAGGGGGCACGGCGGGGACGGCCGGCTCGGGGAGCGCGGGCGCAGCGGGCGCGAGCGCGGCGGTCATCGCCGCCACGCCGCCGATGGGATGGAACTCGTGGAACACGTTCCAGTGCAACATCAGCGAGAGCCTGATCGAAGCGACGGCCGACGCGATGGTCTCGAGCGGCATGCAAGCGGCCGGATATCAGTACGTCAACCTCGACGACTGCTGGATGAACGGGCGCGATTCCAGCGGCAACCTGCAGTGGAACGCCAGCAAGTTTCCCTCGGGGATTCCGGCGCTCGCCGCCTACGTCCACGGCAAGGGGCTCAAGCTCGGCATCTACGAAACGCCCAACACCGAGACCTGCGTCGGGCTCTACGGCGGGATCAGTCCCTCCGTGGCGGTCGGCAGCCTCGGTCACGAGACCGCCGACGCCAAGACGTTCGCCTCCTGGGGGATCGATTTTCTAAAATACGATCTCTGCCAGGGGCAACGGAGCGGCTTCGCGACGATGCGGGACGCCCTCCGGTCGAGCGGGCGCGCGATCGTCTACAGCATCAACCCGGGCAATGGCAGCGACGATCTCTGTCCGCCGAACAGCTGCTCGCTCAACCTGGTCAGCATCGCCAACATGTGGCGGATCGGCTTCGACATCAACGCCAGCTGGGCCTCGGTCATGTCGCTCGTCGACCAGGACGCCGCGCTCTCGTCGTACGCCGGGCCAGGACACTGGAACGATCCGGACATGCTGGAGGTCGGCAACGGGCTCGCGGCCAACGAGGATCAGTCCCACTTCAGCATGTGGGCGATGCTGGCGGCCCCGCTCTTGGCGGGCAACGACCTTCGCTCCATGAGCAGCGCCACGCGCGCGGTGCTGACCAACACCGACGTCATCGCCGTCGATCAGGATCCGCTCGGCGCCCAGGGGAAGCTCGTGGCGACACCCGCGACGAACCTTCAGGTCTGGTCGAAGACGCTGTCCGGGACGAATGCGCGCGCCGTCGCGCTCCTCAACCGGACGTCGGGCAGCGCCTCGATCACGGTGCAATGGTCGACCCTCGGCCTTCCCGCGGGAAGCGCCACCGTGCGCGATCTCTGGAGTCACACGGAGCTCGGCACGATCGCCAACAGCTACACGGCCACCGCGATCCCGAGCCACGGCGTCGTGATGTTGAAGGTCGCCAGCTCCCCTTGAAGCCGAAGCCATGCCGGAGGCGTGGGTAGGAGGCTCTCCCACCGCTAACCGACGAGGTCGAGCGCCTCCGCTCCCGGGCGGTGGGTGTCGTTTTTGTGAAGGAAACCGTCCTGGCCTGCCCTAGCACCGGGGCAGGCCCGGGTGGGGCTATCGCCTCCACCGCCGGCCCCAGGTCTCCCGGCCCTTCACTCTTGGAGCCGCCCATGAAGTTGAGTCGTAGTTTGTCCTTGGCCCTCCTGCTGAGCGTCGCTTCTTGCGCGGAATCCGTCACGACGACGGAGGAGAGCGACCCGGGGAACGGCGGCTCGCAAGGAAGCGGCGGCGCGGAGGCCTCGGGCGGCAGCAGCGGCATCGGCACCGGCGGAGTGACCGGGTCGGGTGGAACGCCTGGGACCGGCGGTCTCGTGGGGACGGGCGGCGTGACGGGGACGGGCGGCGTGACGGGGACGGGGGATTCTACCGGAACGGGCGGTGCCAAAGGCGGATCGAGCGGATCGGGTGGCCTC
This sequence comes from uncultured Pseudomonadota bacterium, assembly GCA_963819375.1. GTDB lineage: Bacteria > Myxococcota_A > Polyangia > Fen-1088 > Fen-1088 > JADGRB01. The sequence continues at coordinate 652,360 of CAWFVU010000010.1, forward strand.
ACGGGATCAGGTGGCGTCACGGGGACGGGGGGCCTAATCGGGACAGGTGGCGTCACGGGATCAGGTGGCGTCACCGGGACAGGGGGCGTGACGGGGACGGGCGGTACGAAGGCGACCGGCGGGACGACGGGTACCGGCGGGACGACCGGCACCGGCGGGACGACCGGCACCGGCGGAACAAAGGCGACCGGTGGGACGACCGGCACCGGTGGAACGAAGGCGACCGGTGGGACGACCGGCACGGGCGGGACGACTGGCACGGGCGGGACGACTGGCACCGGCGGTTCGAGCGGCAGCGCCGGCTCTTCGGGGGCCTGCACGGCGGGGAGCCTCCCGAGCGGCGGTACGACGCACTCGGGAAACAGTCAGGGGACCGCTGGCGGCCTGAGCTGGTCGCTCTGGTCAAACGGAAGCGGCGGAAGCATCACCACTTACAGCGTTCCCGCGTTCAGTGCGGCCTGGAGCAACTCCGGCGACTTTCTCTCCCGGATCGGCCTGCAATGGGGGAACGGCAAGGCCTACACCTCACTCGGAACCGTCGACGCGCAATTCGCCGAGACAAAATCGGGAAGCGGCGGCGGCTACTCGTATATCGGCATCTATGGGTGGTCGGTCAACCCGTGTATCGAGTGGTACATCGTCGACGACTCCTACAACAAGATGCCGGTCAATCCGGGCAGCACGACCAACAAGGGCACGGTGACCATCGACGGGGGGACGTACACCTTGTACACGCGCCCCACCACCGGAACCGGTGGCAACCGATGCGGCAGCGTCACGAGCTGGACTCAGTTCTACAGCGTCCGGCAGACGGCTCGCACGTGCGGACAAATATCGATTACGGATCACTTCAATGCATGGAGCAAGGCCGGCATGACCCTCGGGAATGTGCTGGAAGCGAGCATCCTCGTGGAAGTGGGCGGCGGCACCGGAAGCGTCGCATTCCCAACAGCAAACGTAACGGCGCAATGAGGAATGGGATCGCGCGCCCCTCGCACCGCGACGCGGAGCTGAGATCGATGCGTTCGCCAAAGCTCCTGCTGGTGTCGCTGGCCTGGACCGTCATCGGCTGTGGATCCTCGACCGGGACGAACGGCTCCGGAAGCGGGGGGACCTCCACCGGGGGAGCGTCGGCCGCCGGTGGTTCCGTCGGAGCTGGCGGCGCGAAAGCCTCGGGTGGCGGGTCGGGATCTGGCGGTGCGACGGCTTCCGGTGGCGGGTCGGGATCTGGCGGTGCGACGGGTTCAGGTGGCGGGTCGGGATCTGGCGGTGCGACGGGTTCAGGTGGCGGGTCGCCGACACGCTCGGCCGGCTGCGGTGTGACCGGCTCTCCTGCCGGGACCAAGCAGGACATGATGCTGAACGTCAGCGGGCAGTCGACCGTCCGCACCTACCGCCTCTCGGTGCCCGCTGCTTATGATCCGAACAGCCCGCTGCCGCTCGTCTTTGGCTTTCACGGCGTGGGCGGGACCGGCGCGCAGACGCAGACGTCATTCAACCTAGAGGCGTCGACCGCGGGTGGCGGCAAGGCGATCTTCGTCTACCCGGACGCGCTTCCGAAGCAGGAGCCGAACGACGGCGGGGTGGCGGTCGATTGGGTCACGCCGCTCGGCGCCTCCAACAAAGGCATCGACTTTGCGTTCTTCGAGGCGCTGGTCAGCGAGATCGAATCGAAGTACTGCGTCGACACGAGCCGGGTGTTCGCCACCGGGATCAGCGCGGGCGGCATCTTCACGAACTTCGTCGGCTGCTGGTACGGCGACATCCTGCGCGCCATCGCTCCGGTGGCGTCGGAGAAACCCTGGTCGACGCCGCACAACTCGCCAGCCAACATGCTCTGCACGGGAACTGTCGCCGCCATGGTCATTCATGGCACCAACGATCCCTATTCCAGCTACACCACCAATGGGCTCGGCACGCTCGACTTCTGGCTGGCCCAGAACGGCTGCCAGACGACCAATCCGGCCACCGATGCCGTCACGCCCAACGCCTGCCAGGACTATCAGGGCTGCGCGGCGGGACTTCCGGTGGTCATGTGCTCGCACGACGAAGGGCACGCCTGGCCGGTCAAGACCGGCTTCACCTGCTCGAGCACGTCGACCGTCTGCTTCGACGCCAACCTCGCGGTCTGGGACTTCTTTGCTTCGTTGCCGTAGCGGCGCGGGGTGCCCGCGCCGGGACCTCGGGTGGTTACTGGGCGACGATCCGGTCGATGTAGATCGGGCCGAGGGGGTTGCCGTTGCCCATGAAGATGAAGATGGCGTGCACCTTGGAGAGGTCGGGCGTGCAGGAGAGCTGGGTGAGGTCCTTGTCGATCGTGGTGACGGTGCCGGCGTTGTAGTACTGCGCGAACGGGCCCTGACAGAAGCTGAAGTTGTCGCCCGACTGGACGGCCAGCTCCTGCGCGGTGCCCATCGTCGTGTCGACGTCCCACAGGATGTGGGTCTTCCCGCTCAGATCGAGGGGCGTCGCGTAGGAGACGCCCCACCAGGCGCCGCTGCTGCTGTTGGCGTCGACCTCCAGGCCGAAGTTGCCGTCGGTGTGGAAGACGGCGCTCTGCTGCACGGTCCCCGGCACCGGGCTCTCGAAGCTGGCGGGCCCCCAACCCTCCACACTCGTCTCGAACGAGTGGAGGAGGGTCTGGTGCGGGGCGACGGCCCGGATGTTGTCGATGTAGATCGGACCGGGAGGGCTGCCGTTGCCCATGAAGATGAAGATGGCGTGCACCTTGGAGAGGTCGGGCGTGCAGGAGAGCTGGCTCAGAATCCTTGTCGATCGTGGTGGAGGTGCCGGCGTTGTAGTACTGCGCGAACGGCCCCTGGCAGAAGCTGAAGTCGTCACCCGACTGGATGGCCAACTCCTGCGAGGTGCCCATCGTGGTCTGCACGTCCCACAGGAGGTGGGTCTTGCCGGTCAGGTCCAGCGGCGTCGCGTAGGAGACGCCCCACCAGGCGCCGCTGCTGCTGTTGGCGTCGACCTCGAGGCTGAAGCTGCCGTCGGTGTGGAAGACGGCGCTCTGCTGCACGGTCCCCGGCACCGGGCTCTCGAAGCTGGCCGGTCCCCAGCCCTCCACGCCCGTCTCGAACGAGTTCAGGATGAGCGGCGCGCCCTGGTCGGGCTTCACCGTGACGGTGAGGGGCGCGACGTTCGAGGCGCGGCCGAAGCTGTCCTCGGCCAGATAGCTGGCGACGACCACGCCGCTGAAGCCGGAGGCGGGCGTGAAGGCGACGCTGCCGTCCGCCGCCGCCGCGAAGGTCCCGCCCGGCAGCGCCAGCGTGGTCTGCTGGCCCACGGCCACCGGATCGAGATCGATCGAGCTTCCCACCATGGTGGCACCGCCGTACGTGATGTCGTTCGCCAGCGGGGTGAGGGTCACCGCCGTGGCGAAGGAGGTCGTCGCGGTGTCGCCGTCGGCGACCGGAGAGAAGGAGAGGGCCTGGCCCGAGGTCATCATCGCGGCGAAGTGGCTCTCGGTGGTGCAGACCGGGCTCGGGCAGTAGACCGTGTACATGTCGAAGTCCGGGTAGAGGGTGCCGTTGTCCTGCTTGCCGGAGAGGATCCAGTAAAGCGCCCCGTTGCCACCGGACTGGAACACGGCGTCCGTCCAGAGCTTGTAGTTCGGGTTGCGGTGGGCGGCGTCCGTGAGCCCGTACTCGCCGAGGAGGCCGGGCTTGTTGATCGAGGCCGCGTCGGCGAAGTGGCGGGTGATCCACTGGGTGCCGAACGCCACGTCCTTGCCCCACTGCTCGGGGTAGAGGTGAAAGGACATGTAATCGATCTGCGGCAGGCTGGCCAGGGCCTTGGTGTCGACGCCCTGGCTGCAGTTGATGGTGAAATCGGAGGAGGTCGGATCGTCGCAGTAGAAGCCCTCGTCGCCCACCGCCAGCAGCTGGTGGGCGTTCACCGTCTTGAAGTGGTGCGACATCTCGTTCGCCCAGGTGACCAGCGTCTGGGTGTTGCACCCCGCGGAGGCCGGGTACAGGCCGCTGCCGCCGCAACGGGGCTCGTTCGCCAGCTCCCAGGCCATGATGGTCGGATCGTCCTTGTAGGCGACGCCCGTGTAGCTGTTTACCCGGTTGAGCAGGTGCGAGATCCAGTTCTTGAACCACTGGCGGATGGTAGCGTCGGTGTAGAAATCATCGTGGTGCTGGCCGCCCCGCCAGGCCACGTACTGGTCGATGCCGCCGAAGTCTTGCCAGTTGTTGACGAACGGGATGATGAGGCGGATGCCGAGCTGTCCGGCCTTGAAGATCATGTAATCGAGGCGCTGGAGCCCGTCGGTGCCGTCGTTGTACGCGGGCGCGGCGCCGTTCAGGAACTGGAAGTAGACGGAGACGCCGCCGCCGTCCGCCTTGCCGCCGCCGGGGATCGAATTCGAGCCGTCCTGGTTTCCGATGTCGATCGAGGCGCGGGTCCGCATCACGGTGAACCCGGCGGTCGCCGCGGCGTTGAGCACGTCGTCGACCATGAACGGAGACTTGTACATGAGGTAGTAGTTGTTCGACCCGGCGAAGCGGAAATCCTTCCCCCCGACCTTGAACTTTCGCGAGGCCTGCTTGACCCAGTCGTTGCCGTTGGCGGCGCGCGCCGCCGACGGACAGGCCGCGGCCAGCGACACGGTTGCCAGGACAACCAGCGTCCGCGCAACCAAAGACCGAGCTCGCCCGCCCGTGGCCGGGCGGGACATTTCACGCAGCGTTCGACAATGCAACATAGGCTCTTCTCCCCGTCTCGATTGGATTCAAACAACGATCGACGCGGGCAGTGTATAGATTGGATCCTCAAAAGCAATGCAACTTTTGGTGACAGAAGCTGGCAAATGCCGGCCGGGCGCGCGATTCAGCGTGTCGTCATTGGCTCATTTGTGCGCTGAACGAAACGAACTCAACAAATAAGGGCCCGCCGTCAATGCTGGTTTGGAGCACCCATCGCCAGCAAGGGGATCTCCTTGCGCGGTTCTGCGGGATCATTGCTGGTGAGGAGCAATCGGCCGAGGAAGCCGCGTTCTCCGGTGGCGACCGCGCTTTCGACGGCTTGAACCTCGATCGTGTAGCGGCCGTCCCGCGCCCCGGGCGCGATCCGCGCGGCGAAGGGGCCCGACGTGACGTCGACCCGCAGGAGCCGAAACTCCGGCCGACTGTTGCCGACGGAGAGCCTCACCACGTGAGGGGGCGTCAGGCGCAGATCGATGTACGGGTTCGTCGGCGACACGCTCAGGGTTCCCGGCACCCGCGCGCGGAAGTAGAGGACCAGCTCCTTCGGATCGGGCAGACCCGTCGAGACGACGACGTGCCCGACGCTCTCTCCGACGCGGCGGCCGGAGGTGGTCAGCCGGATGCTCGGCGCTCCCGTCGACGAGAGACCCGGTGGAATCACGCTCGCGGAGAGCTCCGCCCCCTCGACGCCCACGATGGCCGGCTTCGCCTCTCGGGCCAGCTCGCCGACGAGGGGAAAGTCCCGCGAGGACGAGATCCCGAATCGACCGTCGAGCTCGACAATCGACGGTTCGAACGCCAGCCGCGGAGCGGTGGGCCGCGGGGCGCCCGGATTCTGCTCGCCGTTCGAACCGCGTGGCGCGCGACAGCCCGGGCCCACGATTGTGAGGACGATTGTGAGGACGATCGGCAGCGCGATCGTTGGCAGGGCGAGGCAAGGGGCCTCTGCCCCCCTGCTCATGGGCAAGAGCGAGGCGTGTTCAGCTGAGATCGGATTCCGGCGATGGTGGTGCCCCAGGTCGAGGCCGGGTTGTATTGAGTGATCGAGACGACGCCGTCGGCCATGCGGGCGTTGATGTTGGCGGGCGTGTCCCAGGCCGGATCTGGCCCGGCGGAGCTGCCGTTCACGCCGTAGCCCGTGTCCGCCAGGATCGGTTTTCCGGCCGCCTGGCTGACGCCGGCCCAGGTCATGGCGTCGCTGCGAATCTTGGCGGTCGCCGCGTCGGTGCTTCCGCCCGAGGTGTTGATGAAGGTGAACTGGGTCATGTCGAAGTTCGAGTACCAGTTCTTTCCGTTGTCGGACCCGTCGCTCCCCGTCTTGTTGTTGGTCCCCACCCAGGGCGAGATGTCCATCGAGAACACCGCGTTCGGCAGGGAGGGCTTCATGGCGGCGATGAACTGGCCCATGATCTGACCGGCCTGCGCGAAGGTCCAGGGCTGCGTCTCGGTCGAGTTGGTGTACTGGTAAAAGTCCGGCTCCATCTCGAAGACGATCGGCCGCGTCGTGCCGTAGCAGCTGGCGAACCCCTGCGCGTAGCTCTTGTAGACGTTCAGGATGTTGGCGAGGTTCGTGGTGATGTCCGCGGCGCCGTAATGACAGAGATCGTTGTTGGCGCCACAGCTCGTCACGTTGCAGTCGCACAGACCATTGTGGCGCTTGACGTAGAACGCGGCCACGTACGCGACGATGACCGGGACCTGATTGGCCAGCGCACCTCCCGCGTTTCCCTCGGTGCACACGGAGCTCATGTCGAAGGTGTCTTTTTGTCCCATCCAACCCGGCGTGAACATGTCCAGCTGCGGAATGATGTTCGACGCCGAGCCCTTGGCGATCGTGTCGATCGTGCCGAAATGGAACCGACACTGACTGAAGACCTCGCCGGTGCCCGTCGTGCCGCCGGTGGCCGTTGTTCCGCCGGTGCCGGTCGTCCCACCGGTCGCCTTCGTCCCACCGGTGCCGGTCGTGCCGCCTGTGGCCGTCGTTCCGCCCGTACCGGTGGTCCCACCGGTCGCCTTCGTACCGCCCGTTCCGGTGGTCCCACCGGTCGCCTTCGTGCCGCCGGTGCCGGTCGTGCCGCCGGTGCCGGTCGTGCCGCCGGTGCCGGTGGTCCCACCGGTCGCCTTCGTCCCGCCGGTGCCGGTCATGCCGCCGGTGCCCGTCGTGCCGCCGGTGCCCGTCGTCCCGCCCGTTGCAATCGTGCCGCCGGTCCCCGGCGACCCGCCGGTGTTCGTCGTGCCGCCGGTCCCCGTCGAGCCGCCCCGGCCCCCCGAACCGAGGGCGCCACCGGAGCCGGATACAGCGCCTCCGGTTCCCGGGTTGGTTCCAGTGCCACCGTCGACCCCGACACCCTCGCTGTTCGCACAGGAGGACAGGCCAAGAGCCAACGCCACACAGAGGACCGAGCGGACCGCCAGGGCGGGATGGAGCTCGAAAAGGGGGGCCTTCATATGATCTCCAAGGAAAGAGCGCTTCGAGAGATCTACTAAGTCACGGCACCAGGGAAAATCGGTTCACAGGGCGCCGCCGCCTGTAGTCTATCACAATGAAATTACTATGGTTTATGACTGTTCGGAGCCTGCCGTTCCCTCCGTCATTCTTTCCTTCGGTGACTCGTTGACCCAGTTTTGCCTGCCGGGGGAACTTACTCGCGGGGACGGAAGGGTCGCACCCAGATCGGGGCGCTCAAAATGGTTGGTGAAACGCAGATACGACGCGGTACCGTAGGGACCTCCGAGAGTCGCGAAACCATGTTGGAACGACCGGCGTACAGGCTCAGACTGGTTCCGACATCGGTCGAGGAACGTCGACAGACGGACGCCGATCTGGTGTTCGCGCTCCGGCGGAACGAGCGCGGCGCGGCCGAGGCGATCTGGAATCGACACTCGGAGAGCGTGCGTCGCTTTCTGTCGCGCGCGCTCGGGCCCTCGGGCGACGAGTCCGACGATCTGACCCAGGAGGTCTTCCTGCGGATCTTCGCCCGCGCGCGCGTGATCCGCGAGCCGAGCGCGCTGCGCGAGTTCATCATGTCGGTCGCGTTGCGGGTGCTCCAGTGGGAGATCCGGCGCCGCTGGGTTCGTCGCAAGGTCTTTCTCTCGAAGGACGGGGAGCTCCCCGAGGTCGGCGCCCCGGAGCGCGCCAATCAAGAGGCCCGGCACGCGCTGCGAGCCTGTTACGCGATCCTCGACCGCTTGTCCGTCCGGGAGCGGGTGGCCTTCGTCCTGCGCTACCTGGAAGAAATGACCCTCGAGGAGGTCGCGGAGCGATTGGACTGCTCGGTGAGTACCACGAAGCGGGTGCTCACGCGGGCGACCGAGCGGGTGTCGGCGCAGGTCGGGAAGAACGCGGATCTCCGGAGCTACTTTCTCGACGCGTCGTCGAAGGCGTCCCATGGATCGTAGGAACGCCAGCGAAGACGGTCTCGATCGGCTCGCCAAGGGCCTGGTCGACGTGATCGGCGACCACCTCGACGGCCAGGCCGAGATCGGCGACCGCGGACCGCACGCGTTCGCGCCGCTGGCCAATCGCATGGCGCGACGGCAGGCGCGTCGGCGGACGACCTTGATGGGGCTCGCCAGCGCGGCCTGCCTCCTCGCCGCGGGCGGCATGTGGCTCGGGCCGCGGGTCGCCGAGCGGTCGCACGCCGCGCTCACTTACACCTTGAACGGCGAGCCGCCTCCGCACGGCGGCTACATCGCGCCCTCCGGCGGCCAGCCGGTGCTTTCGTTCTCCGACGGAACGCGCGTCGCGCTCGAGCCGACCGCTCGCGGGCGCGTCGTCGAGCTCGGCCGTCACGGTGCCCGGTTCGCTCTCGACGAAGGCAAGGCCCACGTCGAGGTGGCCCACCTTCCCGGCGCGGACTGGCGCTTCGAAGCGGGCCCCTTCGTGATCACCGTTCACGGCACCAAGTTCACGATCGGGTGGAGCACCCGCCAGGCTCGGCTCGATGTCCAGATGGACAGCGGCGTCGTCTCCGTCAGCGGACCGCTCACGGGCGGAGAGATCTTCCTGCGTGCAGGACAGACTCTCTCGGTCAGCCTGAACGATGAGGGCGCCCCGGCCGCGAGCGCCACCCTCGGCGGCACCGGCGTCGGCAGCGTCGGCAGCGTCGGCTCCATCTCCCCGCCGCCCGGCCCGGTGCCGCGCGCGCCAACCCTCGCGCCGCCGCCCGTGCTCGACCGAGCGGCGCGCGATTCGGATGGGCGAGCGAGGGCCCGCGCCGAGGCGACGGAGGGATGGGCCGCGAAGCTTGCCGCCGGGAAGGCAGCGGCCGTCGTCGCGGACGCGGAGCGAAGAGGTCTCGCCAAGGTGTTGGACGGGAGCAGCAGCGAGGATCTCGCGGCGCTCGCGGACGCCTCCCGCTTCGAAAAGAGGGACGACCTGGCCCGGCGCGCGCTGCTGGCGCAGCGACGAAGGTTCCCCCGCGCCCTTCGGGCGCGCGAGGCGTCGTTCCTCCTGGGACGCCTCGACGACGCGACGGACGACGGCGCGGAGAATGCTCTCGGTTGGTACGACCGGTACCTCGATGAAGCCCCCGGGGGCGCGTACGTCTCCGAGGCGCTCGGCCGCAAGATGATGGATCTCGAACGGACGCACAGGCACGCCGAGGCGACCGCCGTGGCCGCCGACTACCTGCGCCGCTTTCCGAGCGGGATCTACTTTCACGCGGCGCAGGCGCTCGTCCGCGCACCATGACGAAGCGCGCAGCCGGACTTCGTCCGGCCGCAGTCGCCGTCGCGGCTCTTCTCTTGATTGCGCTCGGTCCGGTCCGAGCGGCGCGCGCGGTCAATCGTCTGGTGATCCTGCTGCAGGCGGGCACCGGCAGTCCCACGCAAGGCCGCTGCCTCACGCGCATTCGTGAGGAGCTGTTGGCGGGCGGGTTCGACGTCGAGGTCGTCGACCCCGGTCCGGGCTCCGATCCCGTCTCGGTCGCCGACGCCGTCTCACGCCAGCACGGATCGGTGGCGACGATCGCGCTGCTCGGCGATCCGGAGCTCGGTCCGGCGGAGCTCTGGATCCTCGACCGAATCGGCGCGCAGCCGGAGGTCCGGCGGATCCTGGTCCCGCGCGACGATCCGGACCGCGTTCCCGAGATCCTGGCGATCCGGACCATCGAGCTCCTCCGGGCGAGCGCCCTTTCGTTCCTGGTGGAGTCGAGCCGGACGGCGGCGCCACCGCCCCGGCCCGCGGCTCCGACTTCCCCTGCGCCACCGGCGCCGCTCAGGCAAACCGCGCCGGTCGTTCAACCGGCGGAGCGCCGCGAGCCGGTCGGCGTGGAGGTGGGCATCGCGGCGCTCGAGAGCATCGACGGTCCCGGCGCGGCCGTCATACCGACGGCGCGCCTGCGCCTCCCGCTTCCGTGGCCCCTGTTGGCGCGCCTGACGTTCGCGGGCTTCGGAACGCGACCGCGGGTCTCGACTTCCTTCGGCACCGCCGACATCACCCAGGCCTTCGGTCTGCTGGAGATCGGCGCCGTCTTCCGGCGCCAGCGGCGACTGAATCCAACGGTGACGCTCGGGGCGGGGACGCTCTACGTTCGAAGCGCCGGCTCCGGCGTCTACCCGTATCAGGGAATCGAGGAGAGCCGGTGGGCGGCGCTGCTCGACGGCGGGGTGGGGCTGGTCGCCCGGCTGGGAACACATCTGGCGACGGCCTTCGAGCTGCACGTCTTGCTGGCCGCTCCTCACCCGGTGATCCGGTTCTCGGGCATCGACGCGGCCACGATCGGCAGGCCCGCGCTGCTGGCAAGCTGGACACTCATCACATGGCTCTAGTGCGCCCAAAGCGAACGATGGGGCTCGCGGCCGTCATGGCGGCGGCGGCCGGCTGCGGCGCCACCCCTCTCGATGCGGTCACGGTCAATCCGCAGAGTTTGACGACGGGGTTGGTGGCTCACTGGACCTTCGACGACGGGAGCGGGTCGGTCGTCGGAGACAGCTCCGGCAACGGCCTCGACGGCGCCTTGACCGGCGGCACCTGGACCACGGCCGGCCGCTTCGGAGGGGCGCTCACCCTCGCCTCGGGTGACTACGTGACGGTCCCCAATTTTCCGCAGGCCACGCCCAGCTGGACGGTCTCGGTCTGGACGGAGACCTCGCGGGCGCAGCTCCAGGCGGATACGAGCGACACCGCCACAATCATCAGCACGGAAGCGGTCTTTGCCGGCGGTTGGCAGCTGCACCTCGACAACCGCTCCGGCTATCACCAGTACGACGCCGCCTATTGGGCCGGCTCCACCGTCGACGATTACGAGGTGGTCTCCTGCGATTGCATCGAGGAGAACAGCTGGATTCACCTGACCGCCGTGTTCGACGACCAGGCGGGCACGTTCACCCTTTATCAAGACGACACGGTGGTCAGTCACAAGGGCCTACCGACGCCGATCCTGACCGGTGATTCCACGCTCTACATGGGGACCTGGAACATGGGCCAACGATTCCTGGCGGCCGCGGTGGACGACTTCGCCATCTGGAGCCGCGCGCTCGGCCAAAGCGAGAATCGCCACCATTTCCCAACAGACTCCTCAGTGACTGACGGGCGCGGCTGGGCTCCGAAATTGACGCAAATCTGACAGCCCGGCGCGTGGACCGGTTTCGGAACCTGGCGTGACTTAGGAGGTTATGGGTAGCCCCCGACTCATGAATCGTCTCCTCGTCGCCTGTGCATTCTTCCTGATGGTCGCTCCTGCCTGCGAAGGCTCGTCGTCCGACTCGTCGGGCTCCGGCGGTGCGGCCGGAGAGACGAGCGCCGGTGGCGGGGTCGGGACAGGAGGCACGGCGACAGCTGGCAGTGGCGGCGTACCAGGAACCGGGGGCGCCACGGGCTCCGGAGGAGGCACCGCGACGGGCGGGGTGAGCGGTGCTGGAGGCGCAACAGCGAAAGGCGGATCGACAGGGTCGGGCGGGACTGCGGGGTCGGCCGGCCAGGCGGGCACGAAGGGGGCCGGTGGCGGTGTCGGCTCGGGCGGAACCACGGGTTCGGGGGGCGCGACCGGTGGCTCCACGGGCGCCCTGACGCCGCAGGAGGTGGTCAAGGTCATGTCTCCGGGCTGGAACCTGGGAAATTCCTTCGACGGAACCCCCAACGTGACCAGCTGGGGAAACCCCGCGCCGAATCAGACCCTGATCAACGCGGTCCACGCGGCGGGGTTCAAGACCCTGAGGCTCCCCGTGAGCTGGACAGCCCACCTCGGCGCCGCGCCGACCTACACCATCAATGCGGCGTGGATGACTTCCGTGGTGCAGACGGCGCAGTGGGCTGTCGACGCCGGCATGTACGTCTTCGTCAACACGCACCACGAGGCGGACGGAAACGGCGGCTGGGTGACCTTCCCCGCCACGACCGCGGCCGCCCAAAGCGTGGCGGCCGAGGTCACCGCGGTGTGGACCCAGATCGCCACGGCCTTCAAATCCTTTGATAGCCGTCTGATGTTGGAGTGCTTCAATGAGCCCAATGAGGCGGGCGGTGGCAATACCACGCAGGCACAAACGGACCTGAACATGTACCTCGAGGCGTGCGTCAACGCGATCCGCGCGACCGGCGGCGCCAACGCCACACGGATCATCATGATCCAGCCGGTCGGCGCCAGCCCCAATCAGGCGGGCATTCAGTCGATGCTGAAGGCGTCCATCATCAACGACCCCAATCTCCTCATCTCGATTCACACTTACTACCCCACCAATTTCGGTCTGAGCACCACGCCGTACGCCTGGGGAAGCACCACCGACTACACCAACATGCAGAACTCCATCACCAAGCAGCTCCGGGTCTGGTTGCCGACCCAGCCGATCGTCATCGGAGAATGGGGCTCCGAGGGTGCTCAGGCCACGGCCAACAGGGCGGCGCACGCCCTGGCCTATTCTCAAGACGTGACGACCGCCGGCATGGTCCCCGTCTGGTGGGACAACGGCGGCTCTGGCAGTGGATCGTACGCCATCTTCAACAGAACCACGGGGGCTCAGACCTTCCCGACGATCATCAGCGGAATCATGACCGGGGTCGCGAATGGTCAAGCGGCGCCCAACACCTGGGCGACGCTCGCCAACCCCTGATGCTTTCGGACGCGGCCGATCGGGGCTGCAAGGCGCCGATTCGCGCTCGCTGCGCGCGCGTGCCTCGACTACTTGAGATAGGCGGCCAGCGGACCCTTGTTCTTGTTGATCTCCTTCACGATCAGCGTGGCCATCTCCACGGCGCCCGCCTCTCTGAAGTGCGTGGTGCCGCCGTCGAAGATGTTCGCCGCCAGGTAGGTGGTCCCGACGCTGGTGTAGTAGGCCTCGCTCTCGAGGTTCAGATCCTCGACCTCGACCGTCTTCTTTGTCGCCTCGTCCTTCATGGCGTTGGCGTAGGGCAGGAGCGTGTTGGTCGCCATCGTGCCGCTGAACGTTCGGTGGCCCTGCGGTGTCACGAAGATCGGCGTCACGCCCTTGGCCCGAGCGGCGTCGGCCATGATGCCGAAGTCGGTCTCGAAGTCGGGAAGCGAGACGTAGCGCGGGCAGGTGTGCGTCTCGTCGTTGGTGCCGAACTGGATGAGCAGGAAATCACCCGCCTTCATGCCGGTCATGATCCGGGACCATTGCGACGTGGCGACCTTGCTTCCGTTGGTCATCACGAACTCCGGTGTGCCTTGGTCGTCCACGCACTGATAGTCGCCGGCGCTGTCCGTGACCACCTGCCACATGAAAAAGCCGACGCTGCGGCCGCCGATCGCCTGGTTGTTGATGGTGACCTTGCTGGAGAAGAATTGGCCGATCTCCTGGCCCCATCCGTAGATGCTGATCATGTTGTCACCGTCGGTGTTCGGCTCCGGATAGGTCATCACGGTGGAGTCGCCGGCGATCCAGAGCGTGATGGCCGGAAGCACGGCAGCTCCCCCTGCGCCGCCCGAGCCGCCGCCGGTTCCCGAATGTCCACCCGCCCCGGCCGCGCCGCTGCCGGCGGCCCCCCCCGTGCCTGCGTGCCCGCCAGCGCCAGCGCCACCGGCGCCACCGGCCGCGCCGGCATGTCCGCCGGCACCTGTGCCCGCGTGTCCGCCCGCGCCACCGGCGGCGCCGGCATGTCCGCCCGCGCCAGCTGCGCCGCCACCCGTGCCAGTCGAGCCAGCGCCGCCGCCAGAGCCCGCCGTACCGGCAGCGCCACCTCCGCCGGCGTTCGTTCCCCCTGCGCCCCCCGTGCTTCCACCGCTTCCCGGCGCACTGCCGCCGGTGGCGGCCCCGCTGTTTCCGCCAGGCCCCGGGGAGCCGCCGCTCCCCTGATCGGTCGTCCCTTCCTCGCCGCCGCATCCTATGAGCAACAACGATGCGAGGAGCGAGATGGCAGGCCATGACAGGCTTCGACGGAGTTTCATGTGACGGCTAATGCGGACCGACTCCTCCAACGATCACCGAATGCGCAGGGGGGCGAACCGGCGACCTGGACGTCAGTTTGTGTGATCGATTCGCGCGTACGGCGCATTGAGGTTTGATGAGGAGCTCTCTGATCGGACCCGGCGTGGCGATCGCTTTCGCGTTCGTCGTCGCAGGTGCGCTCGCATGCGGCAAGAGCTCGTCCGTTCAGGGGGGAGACGCCGGCGCGGGAGGCACAACCACCGGGAAGATCGACGGGGGCAGCGGGGGCACGGGCGGTGGAGGCCAAGGCGGCGTGGCTGGCAGCGGCGGCAACGGCGGCATGTTCATGGGTGCTGCCGGAGCCGCGGGCGCGACCTCGCAGACGGGGGGCAGCGCGGGCGGGCGCGCCGGGGCGTCGGGCGGCGCGGCAGGTGCAGCGTCACCCGCGCCGACTGCCAACGCGCTCGACCGAATCGACTTTGGCGATCTCGGCAGCGACGCCGCCAGCGAGTCTGCCCATTCGATGACTCAGCCAGCGTCGACCAACGGAACCGGGATGTTCGGCCAGACGACCCGGGTGATCGCCCCCTCGCCGACGGCGCCGGGCACGCCCGCCGGCAACGCCGTGCTGACCTTCACGATGGCCTGCGATCCGACGCTGCAGAACTACCTGACGGTCAAGCTGTGGGGGGGCGACACCACCCCGGGGGTCATCTACCTCTACGACGCGACTCGCGGGTACGCGCTCACCAACTATGAAGGGCAGAGCGTCCCCGAGCTCGACGACCAGGACAGCACGACGCCGATGTCACCCGGCCGCTTCGTGTACGTCACGATGCCAATCCCGTTGGCGTCGACGCAGGGGAAGCAGACCGTCACGCTGACGCTCAATGCCGCCGAGGCGTTTTCCTACTACGGCGGCCGCGCCACCACCAATCTCGGCGCCGGGCAGACGACGCGCCCCATCTATTCGGCGTTCACGCACACGGATCCGATGCTCAATCTCTTCGGCGCGGACCTGCAGACCTCGGGGACGACCGCAGCACCGCCGCCGCTTGCTTTCAACGCCGCGTACGTGACCTCGACCCAGCAGCGGTACACGAACCGCATCAACGCCTACCGCGCCACCACCGGCGAGGACGCCCAGGCCTGGGGGACCGCCTGGAACAACGCGGTCACCGCCGGCACGGTGCCGGCGCAGATCGTCGGCCTGTTCCTCGGCAACAACGTGAGCCCCAGCGACGCCAACACAGCGACCACCTGGCTGAACAACGCGGCGGTCTACGTCTCCTCGGGGAACGACAACCCGTTGGTGCGTCTCGACGATCTCTCCTGGGCGTTCTCCCAGCCGAACCTCTCGCCCACCTACTATCAGTCGAGCGAGCTCCGGCAGCGGGTGATCGCCGGCCTCGATGGCGCTTACTACTTCCAATCGTTGAACGGCGCGTTCGGCTCGCTCACGAGCTGGGTCGGCCTCGGCGCCACCACCGCCAGCACCAGCAACCCGCAAGGCCGTCTCACCGCCGCTGGCAACGCCATCGAGGGGAACGGCACCATCGCGCTCGGCGAGGCCTTCATGAACCTCGCGACCGACGCTACCTTTCTGGCCGCGCTCGATCAGGACATCAACGACACGCTGGCGCCGGGCGTGAAGCGCTCGGCGGCGTACACGCAGATGTTCTCGCGCCACGTGACGTTCCTGCTCGGCCGGCACGGCAGCGCGCCCAACCAGGACATCCTGCAGGCGCGGGCCCTCATCACCAACAACCGCGCGGCCAAGTTTCTCGACGCGCGCTACGGCACCAGCACGGCGACCGCGGACGCCACCATCGTCGCCTACGTGCAGAGCGCCTGCGGCGTCACCGCCAGCAGCAAGGGGCCGAAGTGGTTCAGCCCCGCCGGCCTGTCGCTGGAGGTGCACGGCATCGGCAACGGTGGTTACGACGGTGGCTACGGGATGAACGGCATGGTGCTGGCCGTCGACGCGGCGAAGCTGCTCGCCGACGCGGGGCTGGAGACCAGCGCCAGCCATCCCGTCCGCGACCTGGCCCTCGGGGCGGTGCACGCCTTCGCCAACTTCGTCGCGCCCTCGGTGAATTCCTCGAACGTCACGACGCTCCGGCGCGAGGAGGCGATCACCTTCCGCAAGAGCCTCGACGTCGGCGAGATCGGCGCCGCCGGCAGCTACCTCGCTGCCTACAGCTACGCCGATCCAGTGGCGCTGCACGCGTTTCACCTGGAGCGCCTCTACGGAATCGTCCCGCCCGAATTCAGCAGCAGCAACGTCGACGAAGGGCAAAACCGGATGTTTCGTTGGGGGACCGCGTACCTCGGCCTGGTCGGCAGCGCGATCACCACAGCGAATGGCGGCGCCGTCACCGATCCGTCGGGTGTCACCTTTCTCCACGAGCCCGGCCACGCCGATGGCGCCTGGGTCGATCCGACCGCCGGCACGCTCACGTTCAAACAGCGCGGCCAGGACGGATACATCGCCCTCAACTGGCGCCCGTACGGTTATGGCGACGCCACCGCGTACCTGCAGCCCGGTGCGACGGGCACCCTGAGCAACGTCGCGCGCCTGCACATCACCACGCCGTCCGCCGACCGCATCGTGACTGTCTACCTACCGACGTCGGCCGCGACCGGCGCCGCGACGGGATTCTCGAGCGGCGGGTACGGGGGTGTCTATCTTCTGCGCTACGGCCCGTACGTCGCGGCGCTGAACCTCGGCGCCGCTGCGGCCACCATCACCATCCCCGGCGGAGCCGGACGCAACGCCGCCTACGATTGGGTCGGCGGCGCCGCGCACGATCTCACCTCGTCGCGCACGGTCTCGGTGCCGGCCGAATCGGGGCTGCTGCTCACGCTGGCCGCGACCGCATCCGCGACCGCGACGGTCTCCGCGCTCGCGTACTGAGGCTCATCGCATCTCCGGCCTGCCAACCGCCTTCCGGACGACCGGCGCGACCTGCGTGGCGAAGCGCTCGATCCCCCTGGCGACGTCGGAGAAGGGCTGGCCACCGATGTCGATCTGGCCGAGGTAGCGCCTGTTCCCGATGGCCTCGTGCTGGAACAGGATCTTGTCGACGACCTCCTGCACGCTCCCGCCGACCAGCGCGCCCTGCGGCGACAGCATCTGGGCGAAGGTGGTCGGAGGAATCGGTCCCTTGAAGAGGGGCGCCAGGTAGGCCGAGTAGTAGGGATAGAAGTCTTCGCGTGTCTCGCGCGAAGTTTCGGTGACGTGCAGGTGCGCGAAGGTCGCGATCCTGGGCTCACCCGCGGAGTGGCCGCTCTCCTCCCAGACGTGCCGATAGAGCGCGGCCAGCTGCGCATAGCCGGCCAGGCTGCCCCCCAGCATCGGAATGGCCAACGGGTAGCCGAGCGCGGCGGCGCGGGCCACGCTGCTCGGCGAGACGGCCCCGATCCAGACCGGCAACTTCTCTTGCACGGGCCGGGGCGCGATCGCGGCGTCGCGCAACGGCGGGCGGAAGCGGCCCGACCAGGTCACGCGCCGGTGGGCGTTCAGCCCCGCGAACAGCCCGACCTTCTCGACGAAGAGGTCGTCGTAGTCCTCGAGCTTGAAGCCGAAGAGAGGGAAGTTGTCCGTGAAGGCGCCCCGCCCGAAGATCAGCTCGACGCGACCGTTGGAGACGAGGTCCGCCGTCGCGAACTCCTGGAAGGTGCGCACCGGGTCGGCCGTGCTGATCAACGTCGAGGCGCTGGTCAAACGGATCCGCGTCGTCACGGCCGCCATGGCGGCGATCATCGTCGCGGTCGCCGAGTCGGCGAAGCCGAGACCGTGGTGCTCTCCGACGCCCAGGATGTCGAGGCCGGCTTGATCGGCGAGCCTGGCCATCTCCAGCATCTGGCGCATGCGCTCGGCGGGAGAGACCGACCGGCCGCTCCCGGGGTCGGCGGTCAGAATCGCCGAACGTATAAAGACCGAGCTCCATCGTCGTCTGCGGGAGCTCAAGAGAACGCTGCCAGCATCACGTCCTAGAACGCGGGAGGCGTGACGCTGTCCCGACCGTCTTTCGCGACGCGGGCCCACCAAAGAAGCTGATCAATCATCCCCTTGGCGAGCTTCGCGTAGAGGGGGTCGGTCGGTCGGCCCGCCTCGTCGGCTTGCAGTCCGATCAGGCGAATGTTCACCTCGCTGCGAACGGGGACCATCCGCACCTCGACCGCGACGTTGCGCAGTTGCTCGACCGCGCGCGCGCCGTTGGCGGTGCCGCCGTAGCTCACGAAGGAGATGGGCTTGTACCACCAGCCCATGTGGACGTGATCGATGGCGTTCTTCAGCTGGCCCGGGTAGCCGTGGTTGTACTCGGGCGTGACGATGATGTAGCCGTCTTGAGCGTGAATCTTCTCGGACCAGCGGCGTGAAGATTCGTTCTGGTAGCCCTTCTCGATGGCGGGCGGCATCTCTTGATGCTCGTAGGCCGGCACGGGGTAGTCGCGCAGATCGAGGAGCTCGACCTCGAGATCGGGGCGCTGCGTGAGGATCTCGTGAATCCACTTCGCATAGGCTTCGCCGCGCCGACCGCCGCGGGTGCTCGCGAGGATCACGCCGATACGCAGGGGGGTGACGGTTTCCATGTGCTCAACCGCGCGCCGCGAGCGGCGCCCTCTTGATCTTCTGGACCAGCTCGGTGATGGGCATCGTTTGTCTCCTGAGAAAGGATCTTTTGCCGAGGTTTCTTTCTGGCTTCTAGTAACTAGTTGTAACCGACACTATGATCGGCCCGATGGGTCACGGCAAGGAGGCACATTGATGTCACCGAGGCACACGGCCGCGCTGCACGAGAACTGCGTCGCCCTCCGCGAGGTGCTCAACCGCGTGGGCGACAAATGGAGCATCCAGGTCGTCGCCCTGCTGAACGATGGTCCGAGGCGCTTCAGCGAGCTCCGCCGCTCCGTCGAAGGCATCTCGCAGCGCATGCTGACCCTGACGCTCAAGGGCCTCGAGCGCGACGGCCTGGTGACGCGAACGATGTATCCGACGATCCCGCCGCGCGTCGACTACGAGCTGACGCGCGTCGGGCGGACGTTGCTGGAACCAGTCATGGCGCTGGCGGCGTGGGCGGAGAAGAACCGCGGGCAGATTCAGGCAGCGCGGGATCGGTTTGCGAAGGTGAGCGAGCGGAATCGTAAAGTCGGAGAGCGCGCCACTGGGTGAACGTTCCGAAGCTATTGCAGCGTCGGGATCGGGCCGTCCTGCCACTTGGTCATGTCGAAGGTGAAGTTCTCGGTGAAGAGGCCCGCCGTGGTCACCGACGACATCCCGAGCAGGAAGCGGTTGATGAACGCGTTTTGGTAGTCGATGGCGAAGGTCCCAGCCTGTGCGCAGTGGCCGTGGTTGGGCTGCGGGAAGCCCACGTAGTCGGTGTTGTTGAGGGCGGTGAACACCATCTGCGTGTACTTCATCGTCGTGTATTCGCAGACGGGGCAGTTCCAGCTGTCGGCGGAGCCTTCCATGACGATGAGAGGTCTCGGCCAGGCCAGGGCCAGCACCTCGTGCTGATCGATGGGCAGCTTGTTGACGTTGCTGCCGCCGAACGGCTGGAACCCGTCGCCCATCCAGGTGTCTTCGCCGTAGATCTCCGAGGCGGTCTGGACGCTGCCCGAGGCCTGCGCCTGCGCGACCCTCCAACCGCTCGACAGTCCCGAGCCGGGTGACTTGGCGAGCACCAGCGCGATCCGGTCGTCGAAGAGGCCGATGACCCCGGCCTCCTTGCCGTTGCGCGAGCAGCCGATCGCCGACAGCTTGGTGAGGTCGATGTTGTGGCCGGTGGTGATCTCCAGCGCGTCGATGATCCGGCTGGCGCCCCAGGCCCAGGCCATGAGCGACCCGGTCGACTTGTAGTCTGGATAGAGCGTGTAGAAGAGCCCGGACGGCGCGATCCGTCCCTGACTCCCGTTCGACATCGCGAGCTGCTCGCCGACCGGCTGATACACGATGGTGGCCTGTCCAGTTCCGGGGGCGTTCTCACCGACGCCGAAGAACGCCGGCGTGGGCTTGGAGCCGGTGCCGGTGATCATCACCGAGAAGCTGATCGACTTGCCCGCGTTCGTGACGTTCACGGTGAGCTTCCCGCCGCTGTACGTGGCGGTCAGCGATTCGGGCTTGGGTGGCTTGGGACCGTAAATGAAGGCCTGGGCGAGCAGGCTGATCTCCTTGTGGCGGCAGGCCCAGTCCTGCTTGGTCATCACCTTGGTGCCGTCGAAGAAGGTGAACGGATTGGGCATCTTGGCGTCCGTCTTGAGCTGAGACGACGTCGGTATCGTGAAGGTCTTCGGGCAGGCGATTGCTTCGCAGTCCTCGAGGCCGCAGGGGCCCCCGCTGACGGCGCCTCCGCCGGCCCCGCCGGTACCGGCGCTGGTTCCGCCCGTGGCGATCGCGCCACCGCTTCCGGTCGTTCCCCCGGTCGCCGAGCCGCCGGTTCCGGTTGTCCCGCCGCGGCCGCTCGAGCCAGCGGCGCCGTTCGTCCCGGCTCGCCCGGTGGCGCCGGCCGTCCCCGTCGGGGCGCCACCGGTTCCGGAGCCGCCACTGCCGATGGTTCCACCGCTGCCGATGGTTCCGCCGGTGCCGATGGTCGTCCCGCCGGTGCCGGTGGTCGTCCCGCCGGTGCCGGTGGTCGTCCCGCCGGTGCCGGTGGTTCCGCCGCTACCGGTGCTTCCCCCGGTGCCGGTGGTCGCGGCTGCTCCGCCGCTCCCTCCCGAGCCAGAGCCCGTCGAGGTGCAGCCGGCGAGCGCGGCGAAGGCTCCGACCAACAGAACGGTCAACGAAGATGGCGTCGGTCTCATGGGTCGGCTCCTTCGGGTGGAAGTGGGCGGCTCGATTGCCGGCCCCTGATTCCCGCGGGAGCGCGAAATGATCAAAATGAGAGAAAAACGACCAGAAACGAGATAACTACAACGCCGCGCATCGTTTTGCCTTCGCCGGGCTTCTGTAACGAAAACCGCGCGACCCTTGTCAGCCGGCAAATTTTCGAGCGCTGTGAAATCGCGGGCTGTTCGACTAAGTGGAACACCGAATTTTTACGAGCCCGAAAAATCCCCATCTGGATCCTAGAGGGTGTGCAATCCGAGGCCGATGCTGCAGTCGACCTTCTGCACGTCGACGTTGAGCCAGCCGTCCTGACCGATGTTCATCCCCTTGGTCGAAATTCCGCCGAGCGCGCTGCAGGAAAGGTCGATGTGGTTCGGCTGGCGGCTGGTACACCAGCCTTCGGATGACGCAACGTTGGTCGGGTGGTTGTGCGGGCAGGCGTCGATGATCTGGACGACCGCGTACTCGGTCTTGCTGCAGTCGGAGTCGTGGGTCGTGCCGCTCAGCGAGAACGTGCCGTTCGGGTCGCACTTGACGGCCACACAGATCCCGCAGTCGCCGCCCGACTGCGACTCCGCCGAGCAAGAGGGGGCCTGGTTGCTGGGGCAGGTGTCGCTGCCGTTGCAGCTGCACTCGGCGCCGACCCACAGCGTGCTCAGATCGCCGAGCGCGCCGTAGTAGCTGGCGTTGTTGTTCACGCCCGACGAGTAGCTCGCGATGGTGACCTTGTTCTGGCCGGTCGTGCAGGTCTGCGAGTTGATGCTGGTCGTGTCGCCAAAGCTCGGGTAGCCGGCGCAGTCGCCCGACGAATCGTTCCCGTACATCGTCGCCGCGTATCCCGTGGTCCAGGCGCCGAGCCCCGCGGTGCCGCCCGTGTTGCTCGCGCCGCCGGTGCCGGTCGTCCCGCCCGTGGCGGCGCCGCCCGTGCCCGTCGTGCCACCGCGCCCCCCGGTGGCGGTCGCGCCGCCGGTGCCGGTCGTCCCGCCGGTCGCGGAGCCGCCCGTGCCCGTCGCTCCGCCGCGTCCCCCGGTGGCGGTCGCGCCGCCGGTGCCGGTCGTCCCGCCGGTCGCGGAGCCGCCCGTGCCCGTCGCTCCGCCGCGTCCCCCGGTGGCGGTAGCGCCGCCGGTCCCCGCGGTCGTCCCGCCGGAGCCTGTCGCGCCGCCGGAGCCTTTCACGCCGCCCGACCCCGTCGTTCCGCCCGTCTCCGTCGCGCCGCCGGAGCCAATCAGGCCGCCGGAACCGGTTGCTCCGCCCGTCGCGGCGCGGCTTCCGCCGGTGCCCCCCTCGCCCTCCG
Organism: uncultured Pseudomonadota bacterium; assembly: GCA_963819375.1. GTDB lineage: Bacteria > Myxococcota_A > Polyangia > Fen-1088 > Fen-1088 > JADGRB01. The sequence goes on from CAWFVU010000010.1 coordinate 674,525, forward strand.
CACCGCCGCTTCCTGGGGAGCCGCCTGTCGCGGCATCGCTCTCCTCCGTTGTCGCGGGTTCCGCGCAGGAAGCAAGGCCGAGCAGGACGATGAGGGCCAACCGACGGCTCAATTTCATGAAACGCTCCGAAGTGAAGGGAGAGGCGGCGGCAGAGGGTGGAGGATCCACGGACCGGCCTGGGGCCAGTGCCGGTGCTAGGGCAGGCCGGGAGCGTTTCCTTCACGAGAAAGACAGTCGGGTGCCTTCGGAAGACGCTCGCGTAGACCTTCCAGCTCGCGTCGCTACCAGCCGAAGAGCGTTCGCAGCCGCGCGGCCAGCGTGGTCCCCATGGCTTGCTGGCCCGCCACGTTGGGATGCTGATTGCAGCCCAGGTTGTTCTGCACCGAATTGAGGCTCAGGACCTCGGCCTTGGTCTCGCCGCTAGTCTTCAGCGACGCCAGAATGTTGTTGAGCCGGGTGAGCCTGGTGCCGCCGTACATGTCGATCAGGATGAAGTAGGTGTCGGCGTACTTTTGCCGGATGGCCTGCACGAACGACACATAGGCCGTCTCGTAGGGCGTGCCAGGATCGCTGGAGCCGAAGTCGTTGGTTCCGAGGTTGATGACCACCACCTGGGGTTGATAGAGCGCGAAGTTCCACTGCACCGTGTCGGGGATGGCGTACGGATAGCGCTTCGGCATCGTCAAGGATGCCGAGGTGGGCGTGGTCTCACCGTAGTTGCGATAGACCCCGATGCCCGAGTAGGCGATGGTCACGACGTCCGCGGACACCGCCCGGGCGGCGATGGAGCCGTAGGCGAGGTAATTGTCGGTGTACGCGTCGATGCCTCCCGTGCACGTGCTGTCGCCCTCGACGCCGGCGCCCACCGAAAGCGAGTCACCCACGACCTCGATGCGTCTGCCAGGTGCGGCGTCGGGCGCCAGAAGAGCTCCGCCGGTTCCGAACGCGGTCAGACCGCCGAAGGTCGTCGTGCCGCCGGGCGACGCTTCGGTGTTTCGCCAGATGACGATGTCGTGCGTTCCGCTGGTTAACCCGGAGGCCAGGGAGACCGTCGCTTGCCCCGATCCGAGCGAGATGACCTTGGCCGTGCCGCCGTCGATCACGACCGTGATGCGGTTGTTGCCGGTCGCGTTGTCGACGGCCATCGACACCTGAGTCCCCGTGAAACGCGCCTGGATGTTCACGCCGGGCCAGGAATATTCGGCCGAGCCGTCGGCCCCGCCGGGTGCAGTTCTCCCGACGATGCGCACGGCGGGCGAGCCTGCGCTTGCCCCGGCCGCGCCGCCCGAGCCAGGCATCCCCGCGTTCCCCGGGTTGCCGCCCATGCCTCCGGTGGCTCCCGACGTTCCGCCGGTTCCCGCCCGACCGCCGCCGGCGCCGCCACCTGTCGCTTTGCCGCCCGCGCCTCCACCCGTCGACGTCGCTCCGCCGGAACCAAGGCCCCCGCCGGCGGCGCGCAACCCACCCGCTCCTGCCGCTCCGCCAGAATCCTGTCGCTCCGCCCGAGCTGGTCGCACCGCCGAGGCCGCTGGCGCCGCCGGTCGCGGAGATGCCACCGGTTCCGAGCTGGCCGCCCGCAGCGGTGGTGCCGCCGGTGCCGCCACTGGCGGTCGCGCCACCCGTCGCGGAAGCGCCCCCCGTGTCCGTCGCGCCGCCGCTGCCGGTCTCATCGGTCGACCCACCGCCACACGCTGTGAGCAGGCCTGCAAGTCCGAGAGTGAAGAAGCACCTGCGCGCATCGAGGGACATCATGCGATCGGACCTCCGGCGGCTCGGGGGTAAGGGGAGCCGCCCGGGACAAGGGCGAGAGGGCCGAAGAAGCTTCACGCGAAGGCGTCCGAAACGACCGGGATTTCGGGCGGCCCGCCTGGCAATCACCGATTCAACGCCATCATTTCGGGGTAGTGGTAGACGTCCGATTTCGGGGGCGTGGTCAGCGACGTCGCGATCATCGCCTTGGCGATCTGCTCGACGGTGATCGATCTGTATTTCGCGGGCGTCAGGAAGGAGAACGCAGGGAGCACCTTCTCGAGCAGCCACGGTGTGTGTCTCGATCCGATGATCATCGCCGGCCGGAAGATGCTCACGACCGCCGGGCCGCTCTCTTTGACTGCCTCTTCGGCCTCGCCTTTCACCCGCGCGTAGCGCGCCATCCCCGCGGCGCCTGAACCGGTCGCCGCCGCGGTGGGATCAGCGCCGGCGGCGGACATGAACGCGAGGTGCTTCACTCGCCCCGACGCCTTCAGCCCTCGCGCAAAGGCCGCATTCAATTGCACGTCGACCGCGCGATGCGCGTCGAGCGTCAGCTTGGCCGTGCCGGCCCCGACGCCCAACACGCTCAGCCCGACGACGTCGCCTTCGAGCGAACGAACGGCCTCCGTCGTCGCAGGTTCCAGACCGACTGGATCCATCGTGGGAACGAGCGTCTCGCGCAGTTCGACCCCCGCCTCACGGGCCATCGCGACCTGCCCGGGCTGCGAACGGCGCCCCACCGTCACGACGGGGTTGAACGATCCATTGCGAATCAGCTCCTTGAGCAGCGCGTTGCCCACCGAGCCCGATGCACCGAGGACCACAGCCGCTTGCGTGCCCGACATGGAGTGCCTTTCGTCGATGTGCCGATTCCGAACGCCGTACAATTGAACATATGACACCGGGGGCGTCTCCATCCCCGAGGGTTCCGACCTCGCGCAGATCGCGAAGCACTTTCAGCGCTACGCGGGGCCACCTCGCGGGTGGAGGCGATGCCACACCGCCAGGCGCAGGGCATCGCCTCGACCGACGGCGCGGCGCCAGCTGGCGTCGTGCTTGGCGGAGAGCGCCGCTGCCTGGCCCATCCGCTCGATCTCGAAGTCCACGGCGTCGACGGCCTCCTCGATCCGCCCGAAGCGCGCCATCGGCCGGTCGTCCATGACGGCCTCCCAGACCTTCCCGCGGCCGGGGCGCCGCAGGACCAGCACCTCGTTCACGCGGCCGGCGCCCCGCTGAAAATGCAGCCCCAGGCCGTGCCGGCCCAGGGAGAACCAGGCGTTGATCGAGATCGCGCGGACCTCCTCGTCCGGCCGCAGCGTCAGCGGATCGAAGCTGGCGGCGCGGTCCTGGATCTCCGCGAGCGTGACCGCGCCCGCCTCCAGCTCGAAGCCCGGCCGATCGAACTCGATGCGCTGCCACACGCGCCGCGCCTCGTTCGCGTCTCCGCCGCGCAGATCCAGATCCCGCGGCGCGCCGAACAGCGACGGCAACGTGCAGAGGCTCAGCGTCGTCAGATCGACGAAGTCGAGGATCAGGCAGTCGGTCTTGCCGGGGAAGAGACGCGTCCCGCGCCCGACGCACTGGGCGTAGAGGCCCTCCGAGCGCGTGGGCCGCGCCATCGCCACGCACGACACGCCCGGATCGTCGAAGCCTTCGGTCAAGACGCCCACGTTGGTGAGGACGTGCGTGCGTCCCTCGCGAAAGTCGCGCAGGGCCTCTGCGCGCGCAGGGCCGGGCATGGCGCCGTGAACGATGCCCGTGGGCACGCCCAGCGCGTTCAGGGCGTGCGCCAGATGCCGCGCGTGATTGACCGTCACGCAGAAGGCGATCGTGCGCCGGTCGCGCGCCAGCTCCTGGATCGACCGCGCGACCAGGGCGTTGCGCTCCTCGATGTCGATCGCCTCGGCCAGCTCCTCCTCGTCGTAGTCGAGGCCCGCGGGCGACAGCTTGCGCAGATCCGCCGTCGTCGAGATCCGGAAGCCGCGCAGGGGCGCCAGGTAGCCATCGTCGATCAGCTCGGGCAGGGCGCGCGTGTAGACGATCTCCTCGAACAGCTCGTCGAGCCCCTGTCCGTCGCCCCGCGCGGTGGTGGCCGTGAAGCCGAGCAGCGTGCCGTCGAAGGCGGGCTCGAACACGCCCAGCTGCCGCAGGACGCGCAGGTTGTCCTCGGCCGCCGCGTGGTGGCACTCGTCATAGATGATGAGCCCCACGTCGCGACCCCGCAGGACGCGCGCCAGCCGCTCCTCGTGCAGCGAGCGGATCGAGCAGACGAGCACCTTCGCCTCGGCCGACGCCCGGAGCGCGCCGCGCTCGATCTCGACGACGGCGTCGGCCCCGAGCGCGCGGATCAGCTTCTCCCGCGCCTGCGTCAGCAGCTCCTCGCGATGAGCGAGCACCAGCACCTGGCGTCGCGCCAGCCTGGCCAGGTGCGAGAAGATCACGGTCTTGCCGGCGCCCGTCGGCAGGTGGACCAGCAGGCGACGCCGGCCCGCGCGGCGCGCCGCGAGCACGGCGTCAATCGCGGCGTGTTGGTAGGGACGCAGATCGCTGGGCGGGTGGGGCGGCAACGCGGCAGTCATACGCCGACATCGGCTGCGCCGGCGAAAGATTGCCGTTGTTCCGTCCGCCGGTAGTCTCCTTGCCGGCCCACCGCCTCCCCGAGGAGCCATGAGCACCCAACCGCACAACCCGCTTCACGGCATCACGCTCGAGCAGATTCTCAACGAGCTGGTGGCGCACTTCGGTTGGCCAGAGCTCGGCCGCCAGGTGACCATCCGCTGCTTCACGACGGATCCCAGCGTCCCCTCGAGCTTGAAGTTTCTCCGGCGCACGCCGTGGGCGCGCGAGAAGGTCGAGAGCCTCTACCTCTTCATGCTGCGCGAGCAGAAGCGGCGCGACCGATAGGATGAGCTGACTTGTTGGACGATCGGTTGGGTGCCGTCATTTTGACGAGCGCGCTCATCTTCTTGCGCGCCCGCTGAATGCGCGAGCGGACGGTGTGGACCGACACCGACTGCATGTCGCCGATCTCCTCGGAGGTGTAGCCCTCGATCTCGAACAGCACGAGGGCCGCCCGGACCTGAGCGCTGAGGTGGGAGAGCATCCACTCCAGCCGCTGCTGCCGCTCCCGTGCTTCGAGCGTCATGAGGGGGGTCGGCCGGGCTGACGGCATCTCGGGCGAGACCTCGACGCAACGCCGAAAGATGCTGCGGATCCAGAACAGCCGCTGATGGTCGCGCACCTGATGGGCTGTGATGCGATAGAGCCATCCCTGCAGATTGCGACCGTCGAAGTCTGGGAGCCGCCTGTAGACCACCAGGAACACCTCTTGAACGAGGTCCTCTCGATCGGAAGTCGATCCGCCCAGCGCCCGGACCCAACGCGACACCACATCGTAGTAGGCGTCGTAGATCGCCTCGAAGCTGCAGAGGGCGGCGGCGTCGGTGCCGAAGTCGATCCCGCGAACGGAGGGGGCCGCCGAACCTTGATGCGTCTGGTTCATGGCCTGGTCAGGCTCTCACGCGCCCGCGCCGGATATCCGAAAATACGACGCATGGTCGATTAATGCCCCAGGCGGCCGGCACAGAAAAACCATTCGCAGCCAGATTCGCGCGCATCCCCCCCGGTCCCCTCTCAGCCGTGGTCTGTTTATGAGACTTCTCATGAGACTTCGTTGGGGAGGCCCACGGCGCGTCATGGTTTTCGTTCGCGACGGATGGCGCTGCGGTAGCTGGCGGGGCTCATGTGAAGGACGCGGCGGAACACCTTCCCGAAATGGCTCTGGTCGGCGAAGCCCCACGCCTGCGCGACCTGGCGCAGAGAAGCATTGGTCTCGACCAACATGCGCGCTGCCTCCTTCACGCGCAGGTCGGCCATGAAGTTTCCGGGCGTATGGCCGGTGCGCGCGCGAAAGTAGTGGCTGAAGCGACTCTGGGTCATTCGATGGTCCTCGGCGAGATCGTGGACGGTGACCGGGCTGCGCGGTCTGGCCAGAACTCGCCGGCGCAGCTCGTCCAGGAGGCGCGCCCGTTCCCCGTGGGCGTCGTCCAGGCTCTCGGCCAGTCGCTCGTAGGCGAAGACCATCTCGAACAACTTCGATTCGACGTCGAAGCGGTCGCGGAAGTCCTTGAGAAACACGCCGCGCACGAGGCGCATCAGCCCGCAGACGAAGTCGTTCTCCGGCCCACAGGCGATCGTCGGCCCGGTCGCCGTGACGCGCGCCCTGATCCGACGAACGAGGTACGGGTGATAGATGCCGATCCAGGCGAAGGTCCAGCCGGGCGAATCCGCGGGCAGATAGTAGCGGTGGCGTGAGGGGACGACGGCGACGAACGCGCGCCCCGGCGTCATGCGCTCCGGCGCCTGATCGTAGAGCTCAAAGTGTCCCCATCCCGCGAGCGTCAGCTGGAAGAAGACCAGCGGAGGATCACGGCGATCGAGCCGGTTCATTCCGTCCCAGTGATAGCCCTGGGGATCGATCCGGGTCTCCACGCTGCCAAAGTAGGCGTTCACGGGCGTCCACCAGCTCGGGTTCGAAGGCGTGGTCCGCGAAAACTCGATCAGCTCGCGCAGGGCGGCGGCCCATTCCGGCGGCGCCGCAGGCCCCGGGGTGCGCCCGGCGAGCGCGTTCGACCGTGAGACGTCGAGAGAGTTGCGCCGCCATTGCGCGGCGCCGCGCGTCGGCTTCATAAGCAGACTATAACAGGGGCTTCCCTCGGGCTTTTGCTCGGATGTCGGCGGTTGTTGGGCCATTTCGCTGGCGCTCGAACGCATAAATAGACCATCGTTCCCTTTCCCGAGCCGTCGCCCGCGCCGCGCGAGACCTCATCATCATGAGGCGAAGCATCTCTCTGGCCGCTCTCTGCGGGACCTTGGCGGCCTGCAGCTCGGGGTCGGGAACCACGTCGGACGGTGGTCGCGGAGGGGCTGGGGCAATCGGCGCCTCCGGCGGAAGCGGAGGCTCGACTGGAGGCGGCGGCTCGACCGGAAACGGTGGGACCACGACCACCGGAGGGACCACAGGCAGCGGGGGCGGCGCGACCGGGACAGGCGGCGCGACCGGGACAGGCGGCGCGACCGGGACAGGCGGCGTGACCGGGCCGGGGGGCGCCGGAGGGGGCGGGGCCACCGGCACGGCGGGAGCGACTGGAAAGGCTGGTGCGACTGGCACCGGCGGCACGACCGCTGTCGGCGGGGCGTCAGGCACGGCTGGACAGGGCGGCGCCGCCGGCGGCGCGATTGCGGGATGCGCGGTCTTGAACCCGGACCAGATCCTCGCGGCCCAAGGTCTACAAGAGCCGCAATGGTACAAGGACAACATTCCGTTCGTCGACACGCCCGACGCGAACATCAACGGCGTCTATTACTACCGCTGGAGCACGCACAAGCGGGCGCTGCGCTACACCGCTGCCGGCGCCGGCTACATCGCGACCGAGTACGACAATCCGGTCTGGTACTCGGGCGCCAACTCGTACAGCGGTCTGCCCGATGCGGCCGGCTACCACATTCTCGACGGCCGCTGGCTTCGCAACCGAACCTACATGGACGACTACATTACCTACTGGGTCAAAGGCTCCGGCGTGGCGACGAGCCGCTCCTACAGCGAGTGGATCACCGCCGCGGCCTATCAGCGCTACCTGGTCACCGGCGACGCCACGCTGCTCAAGGCCAACCTGAGCCAGTTCATCAGCCACTACAACATGTGGAGCTCGAACCTCACCGCGAACGTCTCGGTCAACGGGACGGGCACGACCGACAGCCTCTATTTCCAATCCCCGCTGTCCGATGCGACGGAGTACACCGAGACCTCGTTCCGGAGCACCGATGCGTTCGGCGGCGGCGCCGGCTTTCGGCCGACCATCAACAGCTACCAGTACGCCAACGCCCAGGCGCTCAGCAAGATCGCCACGCTGGCCGGCGACAGCGCGAACGCCACCAGCTTCGCGAACAAGGCCGCATCGCTGAAAGCGGCTGTTCAGCATTCGTTGTGGGATCCGCAACGGCAGTTCTTCATGCACGTGTACAACTCCGATCCCACCAACAGCGGCATCGCCGGCACCCGCACCACCTGGCGCGAGGCGATGGGCTTCGCGCCCTGGGCTTTCGAACTGCCGGACGCCACTTACTCCACCGCCTGGCAGTATTTGACCGACCCCCAGCGTTTCGCCGGACCCGACGGATTTTATACCTTGGAGCGCATCACCGACTTCGAGGCCGAGCAGGCCGTCCTCGTCGCCGCCACCGTCAGCACGGCGGCGACCGCCTCGAACGGTCAGTACGTCGGCGGGATCGACGCCTCCGACAGCTCGGTCACGTTCACGGTCTACGCCCCCGGCGCCGGCACGTACCCGGTCGAAATCTTCTACGCCAACATCACGGGGGCAACGGCCACGCAGACCCTGGTCGTCAATGGCGCCTCGGGCTCGACGACGGTGACCTACCCCGCCACGAGCGCCTCGGCGACCTTTGCCGCCTCGCAGGTGGTCACCGTGAACGTGCCGATGCAGACCGGCGCGAACACGTTGAAGCTCTCGAAGGGGACCGGGAGCGCGCTTCTCGATCGAATCAGCACCAACCCGTACTTCGACTTCCAGGCGTTCCCCGCGACGCAGAACAACGACGACACGAACTGCTGTCACTGGGACGGGACGAGCTGGCCGTTCGACACGAGCATGATCCTCACCGGGCTGGCGAACCTGCTGCAGGACTACGCCGCACAGAGCTTCGTCACCAAGCAGACCTACGACGCCCTGCTCAGCCAGTTCGCCACCCAGCAACACAAGAACGGCGTGCCGTACATCGCCGAGGCCGCCAACGGCGACACCGGTCAATGGGTCTACGACGCCTCGGATTTCAGCGAGCACTACAACCACTCGAGCTTCGTCGACCTCGTCCTGACCGGTCTCTTCGGCATCAAGCCGCAGGCGAGTGACTCCGTTCAGCTCAAGCCGCTGGTCCCGGACAGCTGGGCCTACTTCGCGGTGCAAAACGTCCCTTATCACGGCCACCTTTTGTCCATCGTGTGGGACCAGACCGGCACGCACTACAACGCCGGCGCGGGTCTCCAGGTCTGTCAGGACGGAACGCGCATCTACCAGGCATCGACGGTGGTGAACGCCACGGTCTCGGTCGCGGCTCCGGTCGTTCCCGCGGCGGCGACCCCGCTCGACAACCTGGCCGCCAACGCCTGGACCGCGGATCAAGACTGGTTCAAGGGGTGGGACAACCGCACCTACACGGCGACCTTCCCCAAGATCAGCGCCTCGTACACGAACACGGCCACAAACGGCAAACGCTGCCGCAGCGCCGACAATCCCCGTTGCGTCAACGCTTACGACACCCCGCTCAAGGCCATCGACGGGTTCATCCGCTACGACGCGATGCCCGACGACCGGTGGACCAACGCGGGCTCTCCCAATGCCACCGACTCCCTGACCGTCGACTTCGGGCAGCAGCGGTCGATCGACGAGGTCAAGATCTACACCTACGACGACGGGCAGAACGTGCGAGCACCCAAGAGCTTCGACGTTCAGTACCTCTCGGGCACCACCTGGACGTCCGTCCCGGGGCAAGTCAAGACGCCCAGCACACCGGTCGCCAACGCCCCCAACGAAGTGACGTTCCCAACCGTGGCGACGTCGCAGTTCCGTGTCGTGTTCACCCCCCAGGCCGGCAAGTTCGTCGGCGTGACCGAGCTCGAGTCCTGGTATCCGCGTAAGTAGCTTCGAGAGGTCTCACAAGTCCTTGGGGGGCGGCCCCTGTTGATGCATGTGGAACGGTTTACCGACGACCTTGTGTCCTACCCATCGCTCGGTCCCGAGCGCGTCGTCGAATCTCGTCCTCGACGTCGTACACCCAGTCCGGCGTCTTCTCGCAGCCCATATAGTGGTCAATCTTTCTCACGTCGGTTCCGCCGGCTGCTTGAAAGGTCATGAGGACCCATGACTAATCGGTCGCGCCGCGGCAGTTGCAACAATCGGGGCGCAGCGCGGAGAGGCGCTCCAGGCTCGCGCGAACCCTCGCCATCGCCGGCGGCGCGATGGGCACCTCGTCCCAGTCCGGGTTCCCGACCCCGCTCCATCCCTCGTACTGGAGGCGCCCGTCTTCGAACAGCACCAGCTTGTGGTGACCCGATTGCACGACGAGCCCACCGGTTCGGTGGAAGGTCAGAAGCACCCGCGGCGGAGCGCCGCGTGGCGATGCGGTCGAGGGCATCGGGGCGCACCCTGCGGGGCTCGAGAGGAGCGCTCCGAGAAGCAACCATTTGGTCATTCGGCAACCGTCCTTCCCGTTGGAGAGCACCCGCGCGGACTCAACCCGGTCGAGGCGAGAGGGTTCGAACCTCCGACATTCTGCTCCAGGTTTTGCCCAGCCCCTTCACAAGTGTGCATCGGGATGCGCAGCCGACATCACGTTCCGGTCCAGCGTAGGGTCGGCCGCGAGCCGCAGGCGCAGCTCAACCTCGGTCCCCTTTTCGTGGTCGCTCGCAATCGCGATAGTCCCCTGATAGACGTGGACAATCGAGGCGACGACGGCCAGCCCGAGGCCGCTCCTTTTGGCACCAGCCATCAGCGGCGATTCGTCTCGACTCGTTCACTGGCACGACGATTGCGGGGGAGTGACAAAGGAAGCCCTCGGTCGACACGACACGCAATCAGGCGACAATATGAACGACATCAGACCATGGGCATTCAGTGGAATCTCGGCGATCGCCATCGCTGGATTGCTGGCTGCTCTTCCAGGAGCATCACTGAATTCCCCGTGCCGACGGCGGCCAGCCGGCCGACGACGATCACGCTCGGCCCCGACGGAAATCTGTGGTTCACGGAGGCCGATGGCAACAACATCGGCCGACTCACCCCGGCGGGGAGCATCACAGAATTTCCCGTACCGACAACCGGTAGCGGGACTGGCGAAATTGCGCCCGGCCCCGACGGAAATCTGTGGTTCACAGAATTTACCGGAAACAACATCGGCCGCCTCGCCGTGCCTAACTCCTGAACCCTGATGAAGACCGCGTGAAGGTCGCCTGGCTGGATTCGAGCCCGAGCTGAGGTGCCGCCTCATGACCTCGTTCACGGCTCCTGTGTCCGCTCTGCCACTGGACTTCTTTCGCCTGCTCGTCGGCATACTCGGCGTGGCCTACTTCGCCCGCACTCGCCGAGAGGTCAGTGATTTCAGTGCCCCGGACGGATTGATCGATCAAGCGCTCCAGCGTCGCGTCCTGCCGTTCACCCGCTTGACTCTACTTCCGGCGCGAACACCGGCGTGGCTGCTGCGCGCCTTGCTCGTGGCGGGGTGTGTGGCCTCCACGATGCTCGCTCTCGGCATCGCGACGACCGTCGTGGCGCCATTTCTGTACTTACTCGCCGTGTCGATCTACCGCCGGAGCTTCCTCGTGATCGGCGTGGACGACGGAATCATTCACCTCGCGCTGTTCTGGATGGTCGTCCTGCCCATCGGTCACACGCTCGTGATCTCGGATCTGCTGTCAGGGCGAGCGTTCCACTCCACTTGGGACACCTGGAGCACCGTCGTCGTGCCGGGCCTCGGGGTACGTTGTCTGCTGTTCAACCTTGCGCTCGCCTACGCCACGGCCGGCTTGTGGAAACTGACGAGTCCCTTGTGGCGATCCGGGGAGGCCCTGCGTGTCGTGCTGGCGATGCCCGTGTCGTACGGCCTCGGACCTCGCCTGGCCGGCTGGCCGGCGCGTTGGCTTCGGATCGGCACCTACTTCGTGCTCCTGGCAGAGCCACTGGGCGCGATCTTGTTCGCGCTGTCTCCACGATCCTGGCAAGCGTGGACCATCCTGACGCTGATGGCCGCACTGCATGTCGGAATCGTCGCCACGGTAAAAGTCCCACTCGCCAACATCGCCATGTTGGCGAGCCTCGTGGCGTTCGTGGCGTTCGCCGCCATCGTGCCCGAGCTGCGCAGGAGTGGCGGACCGAAGAATCCGCTGTCGACAATGGACTGGGTGGTGCTCGGGGTCATGGTCTGTCTCATGGGACAACTCTTGTTCGACGCGTGTGCCACGGCGCTCAAACGTGGTGTCCGACCGCGAACGCCGTCCGATGACGTCATGAATCCGTTCTACGTGCCGCTCTGGATCATCGGACTGGCGCAGAGCTATCGGCTGCTCGATTGGGTCGACGAGCGGAACTACGACGTTGAATACGAAATTCTGGAGCGGCGCTCTGGTCGCCCAGACGCCATTGTCGACGCTGCTGGGATGTTTCCTCGTTCGATGCGCCACATCCTGTTGCAGTCCTACCTGATCGGGGACCTGTGGACGAAACTGGACCAAGCGGCACTCTCGGCGTTGCGTGCGTCGATCTTGACCCGATACGCCGCTCGCTACGCGCGCTGTTCTGACGTCGATGCCGAGGTCGAGGTTCACGCGACCATCCTTCGCATCACCGGCGACGGGGCTCGGCGCGGCGCGCGCGCCCTCCTGATGCGCTTCGAGATTCGGTCCGGCTCGGCGTCCACGATCGAGCCGAATATTCTGCCGGAGAGCCACTGACCATGTGCGGGTTCGTCGCCGTGCATTCGCCCGACGCGCCGATTCGACCAGACGTCGTGTCACGGGGCGTCGCTGCCCTCGCACATCGCGGTCCAGACGGACGGGGAGAATGGCGCTCCGCGGACGGGCATGCAGTGCTCGGACACGCCCGACTGATCCTCGTTGACCCCCATGCTTCCCAGCCGATCGCGTCGGAGGACGGCCGCCTCCAGATCGTCGTCAACGGTGAGTTCTACGACGATGAACGACTTCGACGCGAGCTGCTACGAGGCGGGCACGTCCTGCGTACGCGATCCGACAGCGAGATCGCCCTTCACTTGTACGAGGATCTGGGCCCAGCGTGCCTCCACGAGCTGCGCGGCGAGTTCGCCTTCGCGATCTGGAACGAGCGCCGGAAGGTTCTGTTCGCCGCGCGCGATCGATTCGGGGTGAAGCCGCTGTTCTATGCCCAGATCGGACGGGTCACCTATCTGGCCTCCGAGGTCAGGGCACTCCTGGCCATGGGCGTGCCCGCGGTCTGGGATCGCGAGGCCGTCTACCAGACAATGAACTTCTGTCTCGATGCCAGCCGGACCCTGTTCAGCGGAATCCGGCAGGTGCCACCAGCTCACGCACTGACCGCCACGGTCGACGGCGTCCGGATCGAGCGTTACTGGGACGTCCCGTACCCACGGCGCGACGCGATCGACCCCGGGCTCACCCCGGAAGCATGCGTCACGGAGGTGCGAAGATTGATCGACGAGGCCGTGCGCGTGCGGATGCGAGGAGATGCACCTGTCGGCTGCCTCCTGAGCAGCGGCCTGGACTCATCGGCGGTGTTCGGTCTGATGGCGCAGCACGCGGAGCATCCGGTGGCGACATTCACGGTCGGATTCGACGATCCAAGCGGCGGTGATCGAGGCGGTTATGATGAGAGCGCTCTCGCCCTGGCGACCGCGAGTCGGCTCGGGGCGCACGCCCACGTGCTCCGTCTCACCGATCGCGACCTCGCCGACCACTTCGCGGCGGCAGTCGGCTGCGGTGAGACGGTGCAGCTTAACGCGCACGGAGTCGCCAGGTTTCTGCTGAGCCGACACGTCCATCGGTCGGGCTACCGAGCTGTCCTGGGCGGCGAGGGCGCTGACGAACTGTTCGCCGGGTACGCGTTCCTGCCTCGATCATCTCCTGGAGTTGGCTGGACGACGCGCTTGTCTTCTTGGCTGCCTCGTTGGCTGTCTGGTGCTCTGCGTCTCATGCGCCCGACAGGATCGGCACACGCGCGGATTGCCCAGACGTCCCCCTGGTTGTCGCGCGCGGCGCGTCTCATCGGAATACCCGCACCCGCAGTCGAGTCGCTGGCCGAGCGGCTTGATCTCACGCGGGGCGTACTCACAGCGGATCTGCTTGCTGAGATGCGAGACTTCGATCCGTGCGATCGCCTCTATCGAAGCCTCGGCCTGCGCGCGGACTCTCGACACTGGGAGCCCAGCAAGCGGATGATCTACCTGTGGCTGCGGACCCTGTTCGCGAGCTACCACATGGGCGCCGACCGGCTCGACATGGCGCACGCGGTGGAAGTAAGGCTGCCGTTTCTCGACCACGTCTTGTTCGATTTCGCGAGCCAGATCCCGATGTCACTCCTCGCGAGTGGAGGCCGGAACAAATTCATCCTCCGCGAGGCAGCGCGCCCATTCGTGTCAGAGGCTGTCTACGGCGGGACCAAGAAACCGTTCTTAGCTCCCCCCGCCGTGACCGTCCCGGGCAACCCGTTGCATGATCTGATTCAGGACACTCTGCGTGGCGCGCTGCCTTCGTTCGTGAACCGTCCGGCAATCGTCCGGCTGCTGGACGACCTGCCCAAGGCCGAGCCCACCGCGCTCTCTTCAACAGAGTCACTGCTGATGGCGGTCGCGTCGATGTCCGTGCTCAGCGTGAGCTATTCCATGTCGGACGGGCCCGGCGCGTGAAGCGGACGAGGGTACCCTCGTCCATCGCGCCGATTCCCATACATTGGCGACTGGTCCGAGAGGGTATCGTCGGCGCGCCCGCAGGCGCGGCAACTCAAAACCGGTAGCCGACGCCGACGTCGAGATCGAAGCGGCGGACCGAGCTGACGGCTTCCGACAGGCCGTCGCTGGTGGTCTTGCTGAGCAGAAGCTCGGGGGTCAGGCTCGCGAAGAGGTGTGGCGTGAAGAAATAGTCGGCGTGCAGTGACAGGGCGAGGCTGGGCATCGGGATGGCGCCCGAGGCGGAGACGCCCTGCACGGTGAACGGGTTGCCCTCCTGGAGGCCGGCCCACCAGATGACACCGAAGCCGACGCCGCCCCCGACCGCGAGCGGCTCGAGCACGCGGTAAGCATAATCGACGGTCAGGAGGGCGCCCCAGAACGACGACGATTGCTGGACGTGGGTGAGATTGACGTTGGTGTACGGCAGCGAAGCGTAGTCGATCTGGACGCCCGCCCGCAGCTCGGACGGTCCGTGCAGGAAGTCATACGAGCCGCCCAGCTGGAAGCCGAACAGGACCGGGGCCGAGATGTCGCGGCCGGAGAATCCGACGAAGGTTGGGCCGAGCGCTACGTCCACGCGCACGGGAGACGCTTGGGGGGGAGACGTCGCTCCGGCGACGACGACCGGTGCGGAGATCACCGGCGGGGACGTGGGCGCGCCCGTCGCTCCGGGCGTCGCCACCGCGGACGGTGCCGGCGGGGTGACCTCGGTCGGCGGCTTCTGCTTCTGCTCCGTCTCTTGCTGGAGCGCCTGGGCGAGCTCCTTCATGCGCTGTTCGACGTCCACGCGCTTGCTGGTGTTCGGCTCTTGCTCCAGGTAGCGGCGGTAGAAGAAGAGCGCCCGCTCCTTGTTCCCGTTCTGGCGGTGTGACTGTGCGATGTTGAACAGCAGGATCGGCTGGGGATCGAAGTCGTAGGCCTTCTCGAACTCCGGGATCGCCTCCTGGAAGTGGCCCAGGTTGTAGAGCTTCACGCCCCGCTTGAAGTGCTCCTGGGCGTCGGACTCTGGATCGGCGTGCGCCGCGTTCGAGGCGAGCGCGACGAAGGCGACGGCAATGGCGACGAGGGCACGCTTCACGACGGTGAGCACGATATCCGGTCCACGGCAGAGGCGCCAGAATCGCCGTGGCTCAGTCCCCGACGCCGAAGAAGCCGTTCGCTGGTTTCTTCGGCGTTGGCGCCTTGGGCGTGGTCACCGGCTTGGCTGCGGGTTCAGCTTCATGGCTCGCGTGATGGCTCGCGGCGTGGTGGTGCGGCGCCGACTTGATCTTCTCGAGCTCGACTTCCAATGGGCCGCTGTGGGCGGGATCGATGGCGACCTTGGTGTCGGTGTAGCCGGCTGCCTTGAGGACGCCACGTACCTGGGACGCGTCCCGGCGCAAAACCAGGTCGAGCGGCGTTTCGCCACGCGGCGCGGTCTCGTCGCTGAGCCACAGCTCGGCGCCCGCCGGACGCGACACCACCCGGATCGTGACTTTGGCGGGGCTCGGGGGGAGCTTGGGTGGCTCATCGCTCGGCGGCGGAACGGGAGCTGCGGGCGCGACAGGGGCCGCCGGTTCGCGCGCGACCTCGGCCGCCGGTCGATGGGACACCGGCTTCCCCTGGGTCAAGAAGACGGCGGCGGCGGCGGCCAGCGCCACGCCGCCGACCGCGATCGGCAGCAGCGAGCTCCGACGTTTCGCGGGGACAGAAGGGGCAAGATCGCCGAGGTCGGCAAGGTTGGATTGATCGGGATTGAGGATCCGCTCCGAGGCGGACCGCCTAAAGGTCGACTCGTTGGTCGGCTTGCTCTCGGGGAGAGGCCCCTCGGGAAGAATCTGGGTCCCACCAATCCCGGGGACGCTGGGGCGCAACGGGGGCGCCGGCCGCTGCTCCGGCGAGCGGGCGACCAATCGCGGTGGGGTCGCCGAGGCGCCGGGCGGCGATGCCAGCGGCGCGAGCGCCACCGGGCCGGTGGTTCGCTGGCGAGAGGTCGGGATCCGGGCGAGTGCGCTCGCCGCCGGGATCCGGGTGCCGAATCCTGCGGCGCCGATCTGGAGAAAAGACTCCATCGTCGTGACGATCTCGTCCATCGAGGACGGCCAATCATCGGGGCCCTTGGCCAGCATGCGGGCGACCAGATCGTCCATCCAGCCCGGGATCTCCGGTCGGAAGGCCGAGATCCGCGGCGCCGTGTCGATGATGTGCGCGACCAGAAGGTCGCCCGCGGCTTCCTTGACGAAGACATGGCGACCGGTGGCCATCTCGAACAGCACGCACCCAAGCGCGTAGATGTCGGCCCGGTGATCGATGGTGCTGAGGCCGCGGCACTGCTCGGGGGACATGTAGACCGGCGTCCCCAGGAGGCCCCCGGTGCGGGTATTCGACCCCCCCCGCCCGGCGCGGTGAGCTTGGCGATCCCGAAGTCGAGGATCTTGACGACGAACGGCGCCCGGGCCGACTCCTCGACGGAGAGGAAGATGTTCTCTGGCTTCAGGTCCCGGTGGATGATCTCCTTGCGGTGGGCGGCGGCGAGCGCGCCCGCAATCTGGCCGACGACGGCGGCCATGGCGACCGGCTCGCCAGCGAGGGCGCCCGTGCGGCGCAGCGTGGCCGCCAGGCTCTCGCCCTCGAGATACTCCATGACGATGTACGCCTGGTCGTCGACGACGTCACAGTCGTAGATCTCGACAATCCCGGGATGCTTGATGACCGACGCCGCGCGCGCCTCGTTGAAGAAGCGGGTCACCACGTCCGCGTCCTGGCTGAGCGCGGGAAGCAGGAACTTGATCGCGGCCCGGCGGCCGATACGCCGGTGCTCGGCGAGGTACACCACGCCCATTCCGCCCTGTCCGAGCTTCTCGACCAGGGTATAGCTGCCGATAGTGCGACCGACCGATGACAAGCCGCCTATTATTACAAATCTCACCGCGTCTGGCGATTGTGCGACGCGAACGGTCGGCGGATGAGTGCCTGGGGCCGACCTCAGCCGAAAGCGGCCGCCAGATCGCCGAACGAGGCGTTCGGATCCTCGACCGCGGCTCGCTGGGATCCGGTGAGCGTAGCCCAGGCCTGGTCCACGGCGCTGGCCACCGTCGTGCGCAGGGGCCAAAGCCGCGAGCTTCGATGCTGCGGGTTGGCGAGAAAGGCGAGCGCCAAGGGGGAAGGAGGTCCGAGCGTGATGAGCAAGCGGGCCTGCGGGCCGGCTGTCCAGAGCAGGGAAGGGACCGTGTCGCGCCAGCCGAGCCGGCTGCGGGCGATCTCCAGCCAGAGCGCGCACGTCGCCGGTCCCGTCACCGGCGCATCGACAGTGAGCGCGTTCGCCGAGGTAGGCGCGGCGGCGAGGGCCCGGTCGCAAGCCCCGAGCATGGTGCAGAGGGCATAGGCGACCGCCGGCCGGGAGGCCCCGAGCGCCGCCTCTAGGGCCGAAACCGGCTCGTTCTTCCAGGCGTGCGGTTCCGGCAAGGCGAGGGCCTCGGCCGTGAGCGCCCGAGCTTCCCGCGCAATCGTCTCGCCATCGAAGCTGGGACCGGCGGAGAGCAGCCGCGTGGCGTCCTCGATGAATCCCGCGTGAGCCGCGGGAAGCGACGGCAGCGCTTCGCAGGCGCCCGCGCTCGGGATCTCACGGAACAGCGCGAGCGGAAAGGAGCGGCCGGCGGCATCCACGCTCGCGGCCAGCATCCCCAGGAAGTCCGTCGATCCGGGTGACGCCAGCAGAAAGGCAGTCGGCGTGGTCGGCAGCTGGCTCCGCTCGGCGCGCAGAGCCTCGGCGCCCTCCTGCAACCAGCGGTCGAGCCCGGCCTGCGAGAACGAACCGGCACCCACGCGGAAGAAGTCGGGCTGGGTGGCCACCTTCCCGTAGAGCCCGACGTTTCCGGCTTCGCTCATCTGCACCCGGATGAGCCGGTCACGATTCCGCGCGGGATGTCGATCCCGCGAAAGGCGTGCAGGAGCGCGGCGGGCTTGAGGTCGGCGTGAACCGCCGGACCACCGGCCGGCGGCGTCCAGGTGCCGGCCAGGTACTCCTCGCCGTCCGAGGAGGGCGCCAGCTTGGCGTCGTCGAGCAGATGAAACAGCGCCCACTCGCCCTCGGGATAGCCGAGCGGCGGCGCCTCGTTGGCGTTCTGGAAAGTTCGGAAGACCGCGCCGCCTCCCGGCCAGGCGATGTCCTCCCACCGCTCCTTGGTGTTGAAGTAGGTGAGCTTGCGCCCCGCGCTCTCGAAGATGATCTTCGTGTACGGCGCGGAGGCACGAATTCGGACCGAGACATTCGTTCCCAGCTTTGCCCCGTCCTTGGCGTAAAGAAGGTCGGTCAGATCCTGCGCTCGCTTCAGGAAGAGGGCCAGGCCCGGCTTGTAGTTCACGCTCGGGTGGTCCTTGAGGTGAAAGATGTCGGTGCCGACGGGGTGGTCGAAGTCCGCCTTGAGGGAGCCATCGAAGTACTGCCAGAGCGCGCCGGTCTTCGGTTGGAAGACCTTGTCGATGTCGGCGACGGGCGCTTCGTGCGCGTGCTTCGACGAGGAGAAGGGATACTTTCCAGCCAAGAGCTGATCGAAGACGACCACCACGTTCTCGCACCACTTGTGGTTGGCTGAGTCGCCCGTCGCGCCGCCGACCGCGACCTCGGTGCCGCTGAGCGGCGGCGTCAGCATCTTGCCGAGGAGGCCTCCCTCCCAGTTGTGATCGTTGTAGTTGGCGATCAAGCCTTCCAGCTTCGAACGCGCAGTCTTGAGGGCAGCCTGGAAGGCGGCCGGATCGGGGGCGGGCGCTCCGGGTTCGCCGAGCGCGGCGGCCAGATCGCCGAGGAGCTGACCGTAGGCGTCGGTGCCGGTCGGTTTTGTCAGCCCGAAGCCGAGGAACCCGGAGAACTCGCGGCCGACGTCCTCGGGTGAGGCGATCTCGTCGCCCGACTTGGCCGCCGAGGGCTTTCCGGCCTCTGCGGCGGCCGAATCGTCGTCGCCGCCGATGAGCTTCTTCTTGGCGTCGTCGATCCGTTGCGAGAGGGAGCCTTTGGCTTTGGCCAGGATCGCCCCTGCCGGGGAGTCGTCCTTGAAGATCAACTCCTTGCTGGCGTTGCGCCAGACGGCGTCGAGCGGTCTCTGCGCGATGAGCGCCTTAATCAGACCTCGGGCGTCGTCGAGGCTGGCCGGCTCGCGGATCGACAGCGACAGCAAGAACGCCTTCCAGGCGTCGACGTACCGGCGGAAGTATTCGCCTCGCAGCGTCGCGGCGTCGGCCCCGTGCTGACTGCGCGGGGCCGCCAGGACCCAGGCGTTCGCGTCGTGCTCGCGGTCGGTGGTCATCTTCTCGATCCGCTCCTTCACCACGTTCCACCCCTCGGGCGTGAACGCCCCGGGGACCGAGGGGCCGGCAGCGTGCCCGCCCGGCTGGGAGGCGGGCGTCTGGAAGATGGTGACCGCCCCACCGGCGACGTCGACCAGCCTCACGTCGCGCGGCAGCTCGGGGTCGCGCAACAGATCGACCAACGGATCGCCCTGGTGCGCGGTCAGCAGAGTGGAGCGGACGCGTGAGACGAGCTGAGTCTTGCGCGCGAGCAGATCTCCCGACGAGGTCGCCAGGACGGCATAGAAACGCCCGAGATTTTCGACGGTGCGTCGGGCGCGCGTGCTCGTCTCGTCGCCGGCGAGGTCGCTCCACTGCTGACCCACCTGCATGGCGATGACATCGACCCACTTGTCGCGCCAGTGCTCCCCCTCCGGCGCTGGCTCGTCGGCCGCCTTCGGCTGGGTGAGGAGCAGGTGGAGCAGCAGGCCGTTCTGGGCGCTCGATTCGGAGGTCGCGCCCCGGCCGTGCGAGAAGTCGAGCAGGCGCGCACCCCCGGTCTCCAGCAGCGGAACGATGACCGCCCGCTCGACGGCGAGCCGCACGGGATCGAGCAGCTGGTCGCCGGGGTAGAGGCCGAACTGGCGAGAGACCTCAGGTCCGGTGGTCGCCAGCGTCGTGAGGCGCGCCGCGCTCGGATCGACGCTCTCCAGCGTCGCGGCGGCGAGCCCGTGCGCTGGATCCTTCTCGTTTCCGGCGAGCTTCTCGACGAAGAGCCGCGCCTCGTCGACGAGCGCGCTGTTCTTGAGGTAGGAGGAGATCGGGAAGAAGAGAAACGCCGCCGACAGCGCCAGCGCGGCGGCCGCGACGCCCCAGCGGACCAGCCGCTCACGCCTCAGCACGTGGCTGCTCCGGACCGCGACGTCGGCGTCCGGGAAGACGACCTGCCGGAACATGTCTCGGACGAAGTAGCTCTTGGGCTTGGTCACCGGCGCGGCGAGGACCTGGGGGCGCACCCCGAACGCCTCGGCCATGCTCGACATGATCCGATCGATCGGCCGCCCCTCCTGGGTGCCGCTGGTGAAATAGACCCCGCGCATGATAGGCGCATCTTGGTAGACGCTGCGATCGAACAGGCTGGCGATCAGATCGACCAGGCCCTGGCGCAGCGAATCGAACTGCCGTGGAAAAGAGTAGATCCGGTCGCGCGCCTCGAGGCGCCGCTCCTCGCCCATCCTCACGACCGCGTAGCGTTCGAGGGTGTCGGCCAGATCGTCGAAGTGCTGCGCGAACGCATCGACGAGGTCGTCGTATTCGCCGGCCACCGGCAGCGTGAATCCCCAGATCTGCCCCCGTTCGCGATCCTTCAGATCGCCGAAGGTCTCGACGAACCCCGAGACGAGATCGCACTTCGTCACCATCAGGTAGACGGGGACGACCATGTCGAGTCGGCCCGTCACCTCGTCGATCCGTTCGCGGAGCGTCCGCGCCAGATCGCCGATCTCCTCGACGTCACCGGTCAGATCCGTCGCCGCGATCGCCACCAGGATGCCGTTGATCGGCTTCTTCGGTCGGGTGCGCTTGAGGATGTCCAGGAAGGACAGCCACTCCTGGCGATCGTCCTCCTCGGTGCTCCAGCGCCCGGCGGTGTCGAGCAGGATGGCCTCGTTGGTCATCCACCAGTCGCAGTTCCGCGTCCCGCCGACGCCCCGCACCTTGCCCGCCTTGGCGGCCGGCATCTTGATGCCCGAGCTCCGGATGGCGGTGGTCTTCCCGGAGGCCGACGGGCCGATCATCATGTACCAAGGGAGGAGGCCCAGCGCGTCGCGGCCGGTCCGTCCCAGCTTCGAGCTCTTGAGCGACTGGACCGCGCGCGCGAACTCCGCCTCCATCGCCGCGATCTCGGCCCGCTGATCGGGGCGGATGCCCCCTGCCAGGGCCGAGGCCTGATCGCTGAGGCCCTTTTCAATGGCCGCCGCGGCGCGCTTGGCGAGCAGCGCCCGCACCAGGAGGTAAAGCAGCAGCCCGCCGCCGATTGCGGCGGTGGCCACGATCGCCGGCCACATCGGCACCACGTCGTGGAACACCAGCACGACGGCCCAGGCGAGCAGGATGAAGATGGCGGCGAAGATGTACTTCAGCATCGCGCCCTCAATGACCGATCTGGTCGACCCGCGCCGAGAGCTCGGCGATCTGGTGCGACAGCGAGACGCGGAGTCCGACGAAGACGGCGATCGCCACGGCGAACACGCCGAGCGCGATCCAGAGGAACGTGTTCTTGCCCGAGGCGCGCAGCAGCGGCTCGTCCGGCGGCGCGCCCGCCGGCGAGAGCAGGTCGGACGCCTCGATGTGCCGCTCGATCTCCGGTTTGAGGGAGTCGCAGAGGCGCATCAGCTCGAGGTCGCCGCCCCGGATCGCATACTTCCCCTGGAAGCCGAGGAGCAGGCACTGGTAGTAGACGCGCAGCACGTCGGCGCGCCGTGGATCGCGGCGGAGCTCGGTGAGGCGCGTGAAGAAGCCCTCACCCGCCAGCGCGTCATTGAAGAGCGTGAGTTGCAGCGGCCGCCCCATCCAGTAGCCGCGGAGCGGATCGGGCTTGCCCATCGCCACCTCGTCGGCGAGCGCCACGAGCGCGTAGGCCATGTCGTCGGCGTCCCGCCCCGCCATCCCCTGCTCGCGCGCGCGGGCGCGCATGCTCTCCACGAATCCCTGCAGCCGGTCGTGAATCAGTTCAGGAGAGATCGAGGGGCTGTCGAGCTCGCGGAGCTGGCTGACGGCGACGAAGCACTCGGAGGTGATCTCGTTGATCTTGTCCATCGTTTGAATCCGTCGAAGTCCGTGTCGCCCGTTAGACCGACCTCGGAACCGCGAGCAACTCGATCTTCACCCGGGTCGGATCGAAGGGTGGGGCGAGATAGATGGCGAGCGTCTTTTCTTGCACGATGGTTCGCCAGTATTCGCTCTGCAGGTTGAGCTGGAAGTAGGTGATGCCGGCGCGAACGGCGATCTCCGAGGGTGGCCGGTGGGTGACCTGGATCGGAACGCCCGGGGTCGCCGCCGAACGGAGCACCTGCGGCAGCTGTGCCTGCGAGGCGATCTTGCAGAGGCCGGGCAGCTTCTGGGCGATCTGGTCCTCCGGCATCTCGGAGCGGACCGAGAGGAGCAGGTGCGTGGCCGTCGCCATGCGCTCGTCGTCGATCTTGCCGACGTAGACGGACTGATTGAGCTCGAGCGGCACGTTCACGAATCCCTCCCGCACCGTCGTGCGCAGGAGCCCGGTCGCGCGGGCGAACAGCTCTTCGAACGTCCCGCGGAGGTCGGTGTGCGCGAACGCGGGAAGGCCCCAGGGCTCCACGTCGGGCGAGAAGGTCGCCAGCTGACCGACGACCTGGATGACGGCCAGATAGAGCTGGGTGGGGCTGATCTCGCCGTTCGCTGCCGCGTAGGCGAGGATCGGGATTCCGCCGTTGACCGTGCTGAGCTGAAGGAACCGGGTCACGTCGCCAGCGTTGAACTCGATCGACGCGCCGCCGCGCTGGTTCCGGTTGCCGGCCAACTGGCGCTGCTTCGCCACCATGAGCGCCAGGAGGCGCCGGATCCCGGCCATGAGAAACGGCGAGGCATCGACCCGCAGCACCGGAGGGATGTAAGCCTCGCCGTTGAGGAAGGCGCCGGTGCCGTCGCGGACCAGCTCGGCAATCTTGATGACGTCGTAGTCGTCGCGCGGCTCGTCGCCGAACAGGACGGCGACGTTGCGGCGCGCGAAGGACATGGCGAGCTCGGCCGCGTTGCCGGTCAGATCGGCCACCGGCCGGGTGGTGGCCCGGAACCGCGCGCGCGCCGCCTTGGTCGACGACGCCGCGCTGCCGGCCGCCCCCTCGTCGATCGACATGCTCGGCACCCCCTCGCGCTCCTTCTGGACGCCGAGGAATACTTCGCAGGTTGCCTGCGTCGGAGGGAAGTGGTCGGCGAGCGGCCGGGTCGGCGGCGACTCGGGCTCCTTCCCCTCGAACGACAGATAGAGCCCGTCGGGCAGCACGCCGACGAACTTGGTGACACGCAGCTGGCCCGATCCGAGCGCGCCGGCGTCAATCTCGACCGCGACGACGCCCCAGCGGTAGGGGGAGAGCGCGGCGATGCGCTCGTCGAGCAGCCGCTCATGATAGAGGTCCTGCTGCTGCATGTGCTGAGGGGAGACGAGCATTCCCTCGGACCAGACGACGCGCTGAATGGGTTTCATGAGCTGGTGGTGGTCGCGATGCGGCTTTCGTCCAGTTGAACGTGCAAGGTCGAATCCTTGGGCTTCGCCCCCTTCTTGTCGGGCGGCGCGGGATGACAGTACTGCGGGTCGGGTGGCGGGAGCTTCTCAATCGTCCGCCAGGTGGTGCTGGCCGGCTTGCGGAACAGCGCCACGATCGCGACGTACGTCGCCTCAGAGCTGCGCACCAGCGGCGGGTCGAGCGTGACGCCCGGGTTGACGGTCAGCTCCTGCATCGCCACGAAGTCCTCGCCGAGCGCGTCCTTGTCGTGGTCGAGCAGATCGTCGAACGAGGCGACCGCAATCTTGCCCGTCCCCTTGAGCTGGTAGACGCGCACGACCGTCGCCAGCGGCTCGCCCTTGTCGCTCAGATTGAGGTGGGCGGTGGCGCGGAGGTTGATTCGCAAGGGCTCGGGCGAGGGGCAGGCGCCGGGGCCGGGCGCGGGCGCCTGGGCGGCGGGAGGTGACGAATGCGAGCAGGCGCACAGCAGGCCCGCCAGGGCCACCGCCCCGACCGTCGGAAATCCCCCGAAATTCAAGCGCTTCACACCCATGCGAGGCCCACGCGCCCGCGCAGCTTGCCAGGAGATCACGGGTCCACGCAACAGCGAAGGGGCGGTGGCCGCGCACCCGATAGTTGGCCGCCAAGGTCGCCGAAGACGATCCCCGCCGATCAGCGGGCAGGTCCGGCTCCCGACCGACAGCTGGGCCGTGTTCAGCGTGACCGGTATCCTGCTTGTGCTTCACGACCGCAGGTGCCGCCGGTCGTGAAGCGCCGTCCAGCAGACGCTCGCCCGTCGCCGTTCTTGGGTTGGGCGCAAACGACAGTTCAACCGAGACGACAGTCTGCAAAAGCTTCGCGCGACGTGGACCGGAACGTTGCGCGGCCGTGTTATCGTTTCCCTAGTAAATAACGTGGAAGGACATGGACTTTTGCACGCATTGACGAGAATTGGCAGCATTGCTTTGATCTTCGGCATCGTGTCGTGCGGTAGCGCGACCCTCAAGAATCCTGACGGCGGAGCGGGCGCCGGGGGTGCTCCGCGCAGCGGTGCGGGAGGGGGCGGGAGTGGCGGCGCCTTGGGTGGGATCGGCGGCGGCACTCTTGGCGGGAACGGCGGCCATGGCGCCGCCGGACAGGCGGGAGCAGGAGGGTCAGGTAAACGGCGGCGGTCACGCGGACGGCTCGGCGGGTGATCGCGTCACGGACGCCGGCCACACGCCCTCGCCGGGGACGATTCTCTGGGCCAGGTCGGCGTCGTCGGTCTTTCTCTACGGCGTAGCGGAAGGCTCCGTAGGCGTCACCGTCTCCGGCGTTCTCAGCGGGCCGGCGAACCTCGGCGGCTCGGTCCTGACGCCGCTCGGCGCGTCGGACGTCGCACTCGCCGAGTACGCGCCTTCCGACGGCTCGTATCTCTTCTCGACCACCTTCGGCGCCGGCTCGCCCGCGGGGACGGGGACGGTGTACGGACATCTGGACGTGCTCGACATGGCCGGGACGCCGATCGTCGAAGGCTCGACAGGTTGTAACCCGGGCGCCAGCCCGGCCTGTAACGAGATCGACGTCGGTCTCGGATTGCTCGCGCCCGTTGGCGAATCGGGCGGCGGATTCGTTGGCCGGTACTCGATCAGCACGGGAACGGCGACGTGGGTCGATCGTCTCATCGGCCCCGGCAACGAGATTCTGGCCGTCTCGGCCCTCGGGCCAAACGACACGATTTTCACAGCGGGCTGGTACGACCAGGGCACGAGCCTGATCAATGGCACGAACACACAGACGGCTCAGTCTCTGGCGGGGGCGGGCGACCGCGACGTCATGATCATGCAAGAGAGCGACGTGAATGGCTCGATCGGTCTCGTGAAAACGTTTGCCGATCCCGCTTTCGAGATGCCCGTCGGGCTCGCCTGGACCGGGAACAACATCATTCTGTCGGGGATATTCAGCGGGACGATGACGGCCTTCGGGGGGACACTGCAGTCCCAGGACTTCGACATCTTCGTCGCCAAGCTGAGTGCCACCGGGGCGCCCCTCTGGGTCAAACCCCTGGGAGGGCCCGGGCCGGACAAGTACGCGTACTTGGCGGTCGACGCGGCGGGCGATATCTACCTGGCCGGGCAAATCTCGGGAACGGCCATGCTCGGAGCCTTCCCCGTAGGCGGCTTCGGAGGACTGGACGTCTTCGTGGCTAAGCTCAACGGCTCCGACGGAAGTGTGGCCTGGGCGACCTCGTTCGGCTCGACGGGCGACGACTCGGCCTCGGCCATCACGATCAACAGTGCCGGACAGCTCCTGGTCGCGGCGAACGTCGTCGGGCCCGTCACCGCCGGTGGTCCTTCGTTCGGCGGCGGCGACGCAGCCCTCGTGTCGTACAGCTCCAACGGAACCAAGCTCTGGACCAAGATCATCGGGACCAGCGGCTCCGATTACGGCTCAGGGGCGGCTGCCAGTTCGGACGGCTCGTTCTACGCCAACGTCAATCTGGGGGCGAACATCGGGCCGACCGTGGAGGGGGTAACGATCCTCGGCGCTTCGGACCCGACGGGCGTTCTGCTGAAGATCGCCCCCTGAGACCCAGGGGCCGCTGCGGCCAATCAAGGTGGTTCACGGCGCCAGGCGATGAGGTCTGGCTCCTCGGCGAATCGCACCAGCCCGGGGATGTTCGCCAGCAGCGCGAGCGTCGGAGCGATCCGGTCGGGCTTCATCATCCGCGGATGAATGACCACGTAGCGGACCCCGAGCTCAGCGATCTTGTCGCGAAGGTCTGCCGGGATATCCCCGGACGGCGGCGACTCCCCGGCGAGATACATGAGCGCCGGCGACGCTCGAGCGTAGTCGATTGCGGCCGTGGGGCTGCGGGCGGAGAAGCCGTTCACCAGACGTTTGCCGTGGGCCGGCTGGTAGAAGGTGAGGATCTCGCCGTCGGTGCCGACGCGGTCGGTGCCGTTGCGCAAGCCCACCGGGATCTCCAGGAGGACCGACGGAGTGGGGTCGCGTCCGATCTGTGCATAGACGGGTTCGAGCGGCATTTCGCGGATCAGGAATGGCCGCGCGTGGCGGACGCGCGCTTCGTCAACGAGCGCGACCAGCACGAGAGCGCCGACGACGAGCGCGCGCGCGCGTCGATCGAGCCGCTCGGTCGCTGCATGGATGACGAGGCCCAGCGCGACGATCGCGCCGAACGCTGCCGGCATGGCGAACCGGTAGGGCGCGCGAAAATTCGCCAGCCCCGGCAGGTGGCGAACGAACGCAAACGGAAGAGGAATGGCCGTCCCCTCCAGCGTCGGCCCGTAGGACAGCAGGAAGAAGAACACTGCTCCGAGTGTCCAGGGGATCGCTCGCGGGACCTTGCCGAGCCGGGCGAGGACGAAGGGAAGGGCCAACGGGAGGATGATTCCGTAATACGCCCAGCCAAGGTTGAGGTGGAGAAAGGCGGAGGGCCCGTCGCTATAGTTGTGAGCCTCGGCGGCGCCAGGCACGTCGTAGCCGACGTCGAGATGCCAGGGGCGAAGGTAGAGGACATAGGCCGCCAGCAGCGCGGCCACCGCCGGCACGACGAGGGCGGGCCCTGCGCGCCGCAGTCGGCTCCAACCGCCTGGCGACAGGAAGAAATGCCCGCCGAGCAGCGCAAGCCAAAGCGATCCGAATAGCGCCACCTGTTGGTCGGCCAGGAACATCGCGACCAGGCTGAGGGCGAGGAGCGCGGCGGCTGTCGGGCTCGGCCGTTCCATGAGGGTGAGAAAGCAGGAGATCGCCGCGATGGCCGTCCACAACGCCCCGCAGCTCGCGCGTCCGGCCGGGATGTGGAGATTGACCGCGTGGAGCGTCGCCGCCAGGAGACCGCAGAGGAACGCGATGCCTGCGTCGCGGGTGAGACGGCGGACGAGCCGGAAGGTGACGTACCCGTTGAGCGCCAGGGTCGCCAGGATTTGTAGATTGAGCACGCGGATCTGGCCGAGCCACCCGAAGAAGGGAGCCGAGACGAGCCCGTACAGGAAACCCACCGTGTGCAGCCGCAGGTCGATCCGAAACGGCGCGAAGATGAACGTCGTGAGGTACGGCTTCGACAGGTGATGCGTGATCGCGTAGTGCAACCACCAATTGTTCCACAAGAAACCAAACACGTCGGTCCCCCAGCCGAGGAAGGCCCGGTCGAACCGGCGCACCAGCGGATAGGTCATCGCCATCGCCAGGACCAGGTAGGCGGCAGCCACGCCAATCTCCTGGACGATCCGCCGCGCGCGCTTGGAAGCCACCCCGGGCGGGCGGGGGGACGTCGAGGCGCCGCCGCTGCCGTCCGTCACGCCGGGAAGCCTAGTCCGCGGCGGAGGCAATTGAAAGACTACGCACGAGCGGACGCGAAGCCGGCCTCGTCACCTTGCCAGCCGTTGAGCCGCATGCATCATGGCGATCGATGGGTTCGACGGCGATGCGTTCGTGGGTGCGCCGAGGACTGTACGGTCTCGCTTTCGGAATTCTGACAGTCTTCAGCTGCCAGAAGACGGCACTTGGGCCGGTCGCTGGCGCGGCCGCTCCGAACCCGCATCGTCGACCGGCGCCGCCGCGGCAGCCGACGGCGGTGCAAACTTGAGGCGGGCCTCCGCGTCGTCTGACGTGTGCACCATGCACGATCGGTTTGGGTCCCATCGAGGTTCGCCGCTGGCTTGAGCTCGCGAACGTGGTAGCGTCGACTGCGATCATCCGAAAGGCATTCCAGTTAGCAGGGGGATCTTCGTGGATACGCCGTCTGAATCCCAGATCGATCAACTCGAGCAACAGATAGACCTAATCCCCGAGTTGGCCGGCGCTGGGATTGCCTTCGTCGGTGACAACACCTGCACCGTCCTGCGCGGCCCGAGGCACTCCTCCGGACTCAAGACATATGTGGTGCTTCAGGAGGACGACACTCCGGGGCCTCCCGAGGAACCACCCAATCCACCGAGCGTCTTACTGGAGCTCGCGGGCGTAGGCCTAAACTGCATCGGAGCGGTCGCTGCGTGGTCGGCTATGGGGGGCGAGACAATCGCTGCCGCGGCCAGTGGTGGTGCGGCCGCATTGCTCGTACCTGTCACCTTTGCCGCTACATGGGCCACGCGCGCCCAGTGCGCTGTTTCGTTGATTAGGGCGAACGATGTCATTTTCAACGATGGTCATTGGACCCGCTGGATGGATTCCAAGGAATCCTACATCTGGACGAGCAGGGCACTTGACGTCGTTTCACTTGCCGGCGCGGCTATATCTGCCACTGCTGCGATCCGCGCAGCCCAGGCCATTCGTCGCGCAACAGGCAGATCATGGACCGAGGTCCTCAAAGGTCTCAGCCGGGCCGAGCGAAAACGTCTAACCGAAGAGATCTTACGGCTCAAAAAACCCGGAGCCTCGGGTCGCGTCCTCAAAGACATGGTGACGATGGGAGCCTTTCCCAAGAGGCTCCAGGCGGCAGAGATAACCGAGCGTCTTTTTAGACAGCTCAAAGATGCGATTTCAGCCACTCTCTCTTTTGGCGGCAGCGCGACCTCCGGAGTACTACATCTGCTTTACGTCCATATCGTGCAGGAATGAAGAGGCGGCACCTAGTGGCGAAGCCGATCGAGAGAGGCGAGCGCCCCCGGTTAGGGCCGATCGTTTTCGTCATGTTCGCATTGCTGATTGATAGCGGGGTAGTTGTCTGGTGTCTCTTGGACGATCTGCGCCTCAGCACCGACTACGACTTCTTTGGTAAGGCCCCACAAAGCGGAGTCGTTCAGTTAGTGTTGGGTGCGGCTGGAGCATTGATCGCTGTCTACGTTCTGAGCCGAAATTCGCTTTCTCGCGAGCGGTGGACGAATGTGATGTTGGTGGTCTGCGGGAGCCTGACCGTTCACCTTCCCGTGTTCTATCTTCTCGACCGTTCGTTCTTCAGGTTCATTTCCGCTGTTCTCTTCCTCGGAGTGATGGCCGTCTTTGTGACCCGATGGAAACGGTTCGACGGGAACCTCGAGTATTTCCGCCGATGGTGACGGGGCAGGTCCTTTTACGCTGCTGGCGGCGGAGGCATCCCTCTCTCCCGACGTCACTCCTGTGACCGCCGATCGAGTGTCCGTCAAGGTCAGGCGGATGGATATCCCGAGGTTCAGAGCGTTTCAGGTGGCCGCGTTGGCGGGTGCCGCCCTCTCACTGTTTGGCCGGCGGGTGCCTGGCCTCCCGCTCAGCGTTTTGGTGGGCGTCTTCTCGATCGTAGTCGTCATCGCTCTCGTCTTGGGGCTCCGATCCTATCGATGGCTCGGGCGCCGCGAGATCGTGTTCGAGAAGGACCACCTGCTGGTCGGTGAGGGGGGCCAATCCGTGCATCGGCGCGATCTTCGGATGTGGGCCGTCGGTGAGGGAGAGGTGCGGCTGTATGCGGTCGACTCTACCTACGTTTGGCGGTTCCTGGCGGGCGACGGCCAGCTGGACGTATTTCGGGCGAAGCTCACGAAGACGTTTGGGCAACCGAGGATAGTGGTTCGTCGTGGTTAGCGTTGCAGGCGGGCTTTGGGGCTCGGTTTGGCCATTGCCGGAGTCGGCGCCTTCCCGGTCGGGGTCAGCGCTGATCTCTATGAGCTCGCTCTTGTGGGCTTGCTGGTGGCGGCCTTCGCCTTCACATCCTTCGTGTACGCGTCACAGAAGGTGCTGCGCCCCGAGCCGTAACCGGTGATCGAAAATTCGACCCTGTGGACGGGAATAAGGGGCCGCGGTAGGCGTTCCGCTCGCGGGCAGTCGTTCTTCGCCAACCACTGGTAACATCCTCCCCACGATGGATATCCTGACCGAACGATACGCTTGGGTCACCACGCCACTGCCGGAGGGGCGTCTGGTCCTGGAGGCGATGTCCGGCCACGAAAGCCTGGGGACGCCCTTCGCGTACGATCTCTCGCTCATCAGTCTGGATGCGAACGTCGATCTGGCCGCGCTTCTGGGGCAGGCCATGACGGTTCATCTCGACCTTCCGGTCGGCGAGAGGCTGTTCAACGGAATCGTGCTTCACGCCGAGCATGGGCCCACCGAAGGCAAGTACAGCCGCTACCAAGTGACCTTGTGCCCATGGCTATCGCTGCTCCAGTTCACGTCGAACTGCCGGATCTTCCAGAACAAGAATGTGGTCGACATCATCAAGCAGGTCTTTCGAGACAACGGATTCTCGGACATCGAAGACAGTCTGAGCGACACCTACGATCCGCTCGAATACTGCGTCCAGTATCGCGAGTCGGACTTCAACTTCGTCAGCCGGCTCATGGAGAAGGAAGGCATCTACTACTTTTTCAAACACGACGACGGGAAGCACACCCTGGTCCTGGCCGATGGATACAGCGCGCACGAGACGACCCTCGGCTACGAGACGGTGCCCTACAAGCCGCCCCAGGAGAATTTGGAGGACGACCACCTCGAGGCGTGGGTCGTCACACAGCAGATTCGCTCGGGTTCGTACGCCGCGACCGATTTCGATTTTACGCGTCCACGCGCCAGCCTGCTGAGCCAGCTCTCGGCGCCGCTCGACAACGCCAAGGGCGAGATGGCCCTCTTTGACTATCCCGGGAAGTTCCTGACCACCAACGCCGGGAACGAGCGAGTCAAGATCCGCCTGCAGGAAGCTCAGGTCGCCTACGCGATGGTGGATGCCTCGGGCAACACTCGCGGCCTTTGTGCCGGGGCCTGTTTACCTTCGTCGACTTTCCGAGGGACGATCAGAACAAGGAATACCTGATTGTGTCCGCGAACTATCACCTTCATGCCGCACCTTCAGTCCGGGGGCGGAGCAGGGCGCCGATGAGTTCGGGGCAAGCTACAGCCTGATCGACAGTCAGGTTCAGTTTCGCCCCTCGTTTCACGCGACGAAACCCCGGGTGGAAGGCCCCCAGACCGCCATCGTGGTGGGCGAGTCCGGAGACGAGATCACCGTCGACAAGTACGGCCGCGTGAAGGTCCAGTTCCACTGGGACCGCGAAGGGACGAACGACGAGAACAGCTCCTGCTGGGTGCGCGTCGCGCAGCTCTGGGCCGGCTCGGGCTGGGGCGGCATTCACATCCCCCGCATCGGGCAGGAGGTGATCGTCGACTTTCTCGAGGGGGATCCCGACCGGCCGATCATCACCGGGCGCGTCTACAACGCCGACAACATGCCCCCCTACACCCTCCCCGACAACAAGACGCAGAGCGGGATCAAGAGCCGCAGCACGCTGGGGGGCGCGCCCAGCAACTTCAATGAGCTCCGGTTCGAGGACAAGAAAGGGTCGGAGCTGGTCAACCTGCAGGCCGAAAAGGACCTGACCTCGCTGGTCAAGCACGACGAGGATCGCAACGTCGGGAACGACCGCACCACGGAGATCGCGCACGACGAGACAATCACGGTCGGGAACAACCGGACGGAGACGGTCAGCAAGCAGGAGTCGATCACCATCGGCGGCGACCGGCAGGAGAGCGTGGGCAAGTCGGAGACGGTCACCATCGGGACCACGCGCGCGCTCACCGTCGGGACCAACGAGACGATTCAGGTCGGCGGCCAGCGGAGCGACTCCGTGGCCAAGGACGAGACGAGCACCGTGGGCGGCAACCAGAGCCTCAGCGTCGGGAAGAATCAGGGCATCGACGTCGGGGGCGGGCTCACGCTGAGTGTCGGCAAGGACGAAGGCGTGAGCGTGGGCGGGAACCTCAGCGTCAGCGTCAGCAAGGGGGAATCGCGCGACATCGGGAAGAAGCTGGCCATCACGGCGGGCGACCAGATCACCCTCACCTCCGGCAGCGCCAGCATCACGCTCAAGAGCAACGGCGACATCACAATCAACGGCGCCAACATCACCCTCAAGGGGTCGGGGAAGATCACGGTCCAAGCGTCGAGCGACGTCATCATCAAAGGGAGCAAGGTCTCCCAGAACTGACCGCGCCCGCACCGAAGTGTCGGCGCCCGAACCGGAGCGTTTGGCGCTTAAAGGTCGGTGATCGGATTGAGCGATTTTTTGCCGGCGGGAGCAACGGCCCCCGACTCGGAGCCCGGGCTCTCGCTGACCGCGTGGTGTGCGCGTGGCCGGTCGCCGGCCGGTGCGTTCACCTGCGATGACCGCCAATCGCGTGTCGTCAAGGTCAGGCGGATGGACATCCCAAGGTTCAGGGCGTTTCCGTGAACACGCGGTACCGTGGTTCGACGTCGAGTCCGTTGCCTTGCGAGCCGTTGAGCCGTATGCATCCTTGCTATCGATGCGTTCGTGGGCGATGCGTTCGTGGGTGCGCCGAGGCCTGTACGATATCCTTTTCGGACTTCTGACCGTCTCTGGCTGCCAGAAGACGGCGCCTGGGCCGGTCGCCGGCGCGACGGTTTCCGGATCCGCATCGTCGGCCGGCACCGCCGCGGCGGCCGACGGTGGTGCAGATGTGAGACGTGCCTCCGCGTCGTATCACGACGTCGGGGTGCGGACGCACGATGGGACGACGTGGGTCTGGGGCGAGAGAGTCGACGCCGACGTCGTTCACGCAAAGAGGGTAGCGGCCTTGTTCGTCGAGGCCAACGAGATCCGATGTCCTCGGGTGATCCGTTCGAAATCGGCCTCAGTTCCCAAGGACATCAATCCTTGGCTGATCGACGGCGACGTCGTCGAGGTCGACGAGCTCTGGGCCCACTCCGTCTCCGCACGCATCATCATCGCTGACCAGATCGACGCGATCGTGGTGAAACATCTCGGTAAACCCCACCGCTGGGCCGGAGCGGGCGGCGCGACTCCGGTACACAATCGCGTCACGGTGATGAAGGACCTCGTCCCAAGCGACGAGGTGCCCGTCTTTTGACCGGTGGATCATCGGATCATCGACTCGGCGGAGATCGGATCGCCAGGTACGAGATGTTGGGACCGCCGTTCTCCTAAGAAGAGTACGTTCTCAAACCGGGGGATCCGACGGCCGCCGAAGCGGCTATTTGAGAGTACTTCGGAAAACCGGGTCCGCAACGGGAGCGGCGAGCTCTTCAATCGCAGTCACTCGGTTGCGTACGGGCGAGGGACCACCGGCTCCCTCCCACCGATGCGGAATTCTTACCTGTCGGATAATCCTGGCCCGAATCTCGTCGGCAATGATCAGGCGCGCGACGACGCTGCGAGCCGACAGTTCGTCCGTCTCGACGAGGTCGCCGCTGACGAGCCACGGATCGAGGTCCATCGGGACTGGCGCCGTCCGGGACCGGACAACGTTCGCGCAGCGAATTTCGTTCGCTTGAACGAAGCCCGCCCTCAGCGTCTTTACGCGTACGACATCTGCATCGACCCTTTCCGCCCCCGTCCAGGGTCGGCCGTCCGGCGACCGCAGGCCCTCCGGGGGATCGGGCACGGATGGCGGAGCCGCGCGGTCCGTCGACGTCGCGCTCGGACGCGACAGAGGATGAGGCGACTGTAGTTCGGTGGCGGTGGTAGGGGCGGCTTGCCTTCGGCAGCCGATGACCGCCGCTACCCAGAAGATCAGACGATATCGCTCGAGCGAACGCATGGGCTTTTGATCATGGGGCATGACCGAGCAGGCGTTGACGGAACCACTCGGCGATGCGGCTCATCGTAACCCCCACCGGCGGACGTTGAGGGCCGCCTCCGTCGCATCGTCTATCTCGACGATCAGCCCTGAGCCCACGGTCGGGGTACCCACGACCCAGATCGTGGCGCTGCCGCGGGTCTCGAGGTTCGCCATGCCAGCAGGTCCGCCCCGGGATACCCGGCGGCAGCGGCGCGGGCAATCTCCAGGACGCGCTCCCAATCGAGCCTGCCCTCGGGCGCATGGGGTCCGAGCAGGAGTTCACGGAACCAACCGGAGCGTTTGGCGCTTAAAGGTCGGTGATCGGATTGAGCGATTTTTTGCCGGCGGGAGCAACGGCCCCCGACTCGGAGCCCGGGCTCTCGCTGACCGCGTGGTGGTGCGCGTGGCCGGTCGCCGGCCGGTGCTCGCGCAGCAGGGCCACGGTCAGATCCTGATCGCGGTCGCTCTCCACCTCGCGGCGCAGGTCCTGGAACCCCGGCGCGGTGAACTGCAGGACGTGGCGTCCCCCGCCTCGCGTCAGCCGGATCGGAAGCTCGCCAACCCGTCCGTCGACCGTCACCTCGGTTCCGGTCGGCGTGCCGTTGACACGGATCATCACGGTCTCTGGTTGGCGCGAACGGGAGGGGACGGCCGGTGCGTCCGCTGACGTCGGCGCCGGCGTGCGAGCGACCTCGGCGCTCTGCGCGGGCCGCGGCGACGGATCACGGCTGCTCTCGGCGAGCGCGCTCGAGGTCGTGGCCGGGCGCATCGCCAGATAGGCGCCGCCGCCACCTCCGGCCGCCAGCACGATCCCGAGCGCAATCCAGAGGCCCGGTCCTCGTGCCGGACGCAGCGACACGGGAGCGGTTCGCGATTGCGTGATCTCGCCGTTCGATTGCCCGAACGTGGTCCGGTGCTGCAGCTTCTGGGTTCCGCCAGCCAGGCCGAGCGCGCCACCGGACGGGGTCAGAACGGCAGAAGGAGTGAGGACCGCCGTCTCCAGTCGCGGACTGGAGCTCGCTGGCGGCGTCGGCGCCTCAGAGGGGATCGGCTCTTCCGGCGGCTCGTCGACGGTCAGTGGCACAGTGGCCGGAGGGCAGACGGAGGCGATGAGCTGCAGCCGTTCGGCGACGACCCGCATGGTCGACGGACGCTGGTCACGCGATTTTGCCAGCATCTGGGCGATCAGGGCGGCCAACGCCCGCGGCGTGTTCGGTTGGAGCTCGGTCACTGACGGCGGCGGCTCGTTGACGTGGGCGACGATCAGCTCGCCGAATCCTTCCCCCAGAAAGGGGGGCCGCCCGCACACCATCTCGAACAGGATGCACCCGAGAGAATAGATGTCGGACCGGGCGTCGACGCCGGACGAGCTTCGACACTGCTCGGGCGACATGTAAAGGGGCGTGCCCATCAGGCTGCCGGTGCGGGTCTTCGAACCAGCTGGTTTGCCGGCCTCGGCCAGCTTGGCGATGCCGAAGTCCAGGATCTTGATCCGGGGCGCCGTGCCCTTGGGGCCGGCCTTGAGCAGGTGAACGTTGTCGGGTTTGAGATCCCGGTGGACGATTCCCTTGTCGTGCGCCTCGGCGAGCGCGCTGGCCATCTGCTCACCGATGCGCAGCACCGACGGGAAGTCGTCCCGCAGGTCGCCCAACCGGCGAATGCAGGCGGCCAATCCTTCGCCGTGCAGGTATTCCATGACGATGTAGGCGCGGCCCGACGGAAGCACGTCGCAGTCCAGGACCTCCACGATCCCGGGATGGTCGAGGAGCGACGTGGCCCTCGCCTCGGTGAAGAACCGGGTCACCACGTCGGCGTTGGTGGAGCATTCGGGGAGCAGCACCTTCACCGCGGCCAGCCGGGCGAGCCGACGGTGCGCGGCCAGGTAGACCTCCCCCATTCCGCCCTCCCCGAGCTTCCGCAGAATGGTGTAGCTACCGAGGTTGGTCCCGAGCATTCGGCTCCTTGCGAGCTGTGACGAAGTATCCGCGCTGGTGAAAGGGGGGTCAAGGCGTCGTGGTCCCGGGGCTGGCGTCGGGCGAAGCGGAAAACCGCATTCGTGAAATCAGGGCGGGGCGGTTCTTTGATTTCTCCGTTGCGGAACGCCCGGTCAGGGCGTCGGTGGAAAGACCTGGACGGCGGGGAGCTTGGACGGGACGGTGTCCGGCGTTCCCCCCACGTAGTCGACGGCCCCGGTCGACGCGTAGCCGAGCCCCAGTTGCCCGGCGGCGTTTTCTCCCCAGCAGAGCAGCGTCCCGGTCTCGAGGAGCGCGCAGGTGTGCGCCGCCCCGGTGGCCATCAGCGTGGCGTAGTGGCCGTGCCCGACGGCGTCGGTCCCCAGGTCGACCGGCGGCGCGAGATCTTCGGCTTCGTCGTCGCCCAGCGTTTCGGTGTTGCCGAGCCCGAGCTGGCCCTTGTCGTTGATCCCCCAGCAGCGGAAAAGCTGGTTTTGCGTCCGCACGCAGGCGTCGTAGGCGCCCGCGCTCACCTCCAGCGTCAGCGCGAAGAAGGTCAGCGCGCCGAGCTGCGGCGCCGTGTACATCGTGAAGTCCTCGACGACCCCGAAGCCAAGGCCGCCGTCGGTGTTATCTCCCCAGGCCTCGACAGCGTTGTCGTTGGTTTGGTGGGCGAAGGTCCGGGTGACGCTGGCGACAATCTTGTCGTACGGCCCGTTGAGGAAGTTCAGGGCGGGGACCGCGGTGGGGAGCTCGTTGTCTCCCACGTCGGTGGTGTTGCCGAGCCCGAGCTGGCCGAGATCGTTGCGTCCCCAGCAGCGAACCGAGCTGCTCCCGAGGCTCCCCAGGATGGCGCAGGTGTGCTCGCCTCCGGCGGCGACCGCGGCCGCTGTGTCGCCGAGGCTCACTTCGGCGACCGTTGCGATGGGAAGCTCGTCGTCGCCAATCGTGTTGGTGTTGCCGAGCCCAAGCTGGCCGTAGTCGTTGAGACCCCAGCAGCGCAACGACCCATCTTGAAGGATCGCGCAGGTGTCGTTCCCGCCCGCTGCCACGGCGGTCGCCTTGGCGCCGAGCGGGACGCCAGCGTGGGCCGCGTCGGGCACTTCGTCGTCGCCGATGGTGTTGGTGTTGCCGAGCCCCAGCTGGCCGTAGCCGTTGGCGCCCCAGCAGCGCACCGATTGATCGGCCATGAGCGCGCAGGTGTGGGAATCGCCCGCCGTCAACGCGACGGCGGCAGCTCCCAGCGGGACGAGGCCGTTCTTGTACGGTGGCTGCCCGCTCAGGTTGGCGGCCGTCCCGAGGCCGAGCTGGCCCTTGCTGTTGTCGCCCCAGCAGCGCACCAGCCCCTCGCGCAGCAGCGCGCAGGTGTGCGAGGCGCCGGCCGTCAGCGCGATCACCTGCG
This sequence comes from uncultured Pseudomonadota bacterium, assembly GCA_963819375.1. Taxonomy (GTDB): domain Bacteria; phylum Myxococcota_A; class Polyangia; order Fen-1088; family Fen-1088; genus JADGRB01. The sequence continues at coordinate 712,169 of CAWFVU010000010.1, forward strand.
ACAGCTTGCAGTCGGCCTCACACCCGTCGCCGGGGAGGGTGTTTCCGTCGTCGCACTCCTCGGTCCCCTCAATCTTTCCGTCGCCGCAGACGGCCGGCTGGCAGGCTCCGGCCACGCACAGCCCGGTGCAGGCCGTCGTGGCCACCGTGACCCGGTCGGGCCCGCAGACGGAGAGCTGGTCGCCAACGCACCAGGCGTAGCCGGGATCGTGGGCGGCGCAGTCCGAGACGATATCGGTGCAGACGCCGTCGGTGACGTCGCAGTTCTGGGTCGCGCCGCAAATGTCGAAGGCCTGCCATTCGCCCGCCTGGCAAATCAGTGTCTGCTTCTGATTGTTGCCGTCGCAGGCCAGCGTCCCGGAGCCGACGCACGGCTTTCCCAAGAGCTGGGGTGCTGGTGGCGCGGCGTCGGTCCCCGCATCGGATGACCGGCCCGCCGTGCCGCCGGTGCCGCCCTCCGCTCCCGCGGCGCCGTCGTTCCTCGCCACCGCGTCGCTCGGAACGCCTTGGGGCGAGCTGCCACAGGCGGCCAGCAGCGCCACGCCCAGCGCGCCCCCCCAAGACCACCGTCGGCACTGGCCCCCCCCGACGATCACGGCGGCAGAACCTGGACGGTATCGGAGGCGTTGTCGGGCGTGGTGGTCGGATCGCCGCCGACGAAGCTCGGCGAGGTCGAGCCCAGCCCGAGCTGGCTGCTGGCGTTGAGGCCCCAGCAGCGAACCTCGTCGTCGTCGAGCAGGGCGCAGGCGTCGACGCTGCCCAGGAAGATGGCGGTGGCGGTGCGCCCGGTCCCGAACGACAGCGCCGGGAGCTGCGAGGGGGTGGTGGTGGAGGTCGAGCCGCGGGTGGTGAGATCGGGGTATCCGAGCTCGCCAGAGCTGTTATTGCCCCAGCAGCGCCAGCCTCCGTCGCTGACGAACGCGGCGCAGGTCTCGGCGTCGCCCGAGACGAGGCTGCTCACGGAGGTCCCGAGCACGACCGCCCCCGCGGTGGCGGGCTCGTCGTCGCCGATGGTGCTGGTGTTGCCGAGCCCGAGCTCGCCGGCGATGTTGCGTCCCCAGCACTGCGCGGTCCCGTCGTTGAGGCGCGCGCAAGCGAAGCCGCTGCCCGTGGAGATCGAGCTCGCCGTCTTGCCGCTGGGGAGCGGGACGACGCCGTAGGCGCTCGGAACTAGGGTGTTCGAGAGCGCCGTCTTGTTGCCGAGCCCGAGCTCGCCGAAGCTGTTGTCACCCCAGCAGCGAATCGTCCCGTCGGTCAAGAGCGCGCAGGCGCCCTCCGCCGTGGAGATCGCGGTGGCGGTCCCGTCGAGCGAGACCGGGCCGAACTGGTTCGGTGTCATGGTCATGCTGGGGAACGTCGTGTTGTTCCCCAGCCCCATTGCGCCGCCGGCGGGCGATCCCCAGCAGCGGACCAATCCGTCGACCAGAATCGCGCAGGCGACCCGCAGGTTCCGAGAGACCGAGACCGCGGTGGCCGACTGGCCCAACGAGACGACGACCGGCAGCGTGCCGAAGGCGGGTGTGAGACTCCCCTGCCCGAGCTCGCCGTTGTCGTTGGTCCCCCAGCACTGCACGCTCCCGTCGGAAAGCACGGCGCAGGTGAAGTCGTTGCCCGCGGCCAGGGCGGTGACGCCGCCGCTGCCGACGAAGGCGATGGGACCGGCCGCGCCGCCGCTGGCGTTGGTGAGCTGGTAGGGCTTGTTGTTGCCTTCGAAGTTCGTGTGCCCGAGCCCGAGCTCGCCGAGCGTGTTGTCGCCCCAGCAGCGGACGTAGCCGCCGTTGTAGAGGGCGCAGGTGTGCTCGTCGCCGAGCGAAAGAGAGATGACCCGCGAGGCCGTGCAGCGGGCCGCGGCGATGGGAGCGGTCGAGGGCTCGCAGCCGTCGAGCGGCGTCGTGTTGCCGTCGTCGCACTTTTCACCGGATTCGATTTTGCCGTCGCCGCAAGCCGGAGGCTGGCACAGGCCGTTCAAGCACCGCCCCGCGCAGGCCGCGGACGTTGTCGTGGTGATCAAGTCTGGACCGCACGTCGTCGGCGTATCGTTTGGCCCACAGAAGGTGAAGCCGGGCGACTTGCCCAGGCAGGCGGCGACGATGGCTTGGCAGGTGCCATCCCGCTCGTCGCAGTTCTGCGTCGCGGCGCAAGCGCCGCCGGCAGCCACCCCCCATTGCCCCGCGGCGCAGGTCACCGGGAGCTTCATGTTCGCCCCGTTGCAAGCCATCGCGCCGGGCGTATCGCAAGGACAATCGAGCTTGAGCGCGCCAGCACCGCAGGCATTGGACGGCGCGCGATCGGTGGCGCCGTCGGGTGGAGCGAGGGCTGCGTCGTGCCCACCGTCGTCGGTCGGCCCGATCCCCCCGTCGATCCTGACGGGGGAAGGGGGCCGCCCGCACCCGCCCAGGAGCACGGCGGCCACCACCGTCAACCCCGGACTGTCCGCCAGCGCCCGCCAGACACGCTGAGCCCACATCAGGGGGAGCACCTGAGCCTGGCGACGCGGATGCCGAGCGTTCGAGCTCGGGGCGGCCGACCCGTGAGCGAGATCGGCGTGAGACGGCTTTTCATTCTCCGCGGGCCTCTCTGTCCAATCGACATTTGATCTGTCGTTCAACACGTTTCACCCTCAAGGCGACGGCGGAAAGACCTGCACAAAGGCCAGCTTCGCGGGGATTGTGTCGGGCGTTCCCCCGACGTAGTCGACGCCGGGAGGCCCCGACACAAATCCCAGGCCGAGCTGCCCGCTGGCGTTTTCTCCCCAGCAGAGCAGCGTCCCCGTCTCGAGCAGCGCGCAGGTGTGCGCCGCCCCGGTGGCCATCAGCGTGGCGTAGTGCGCGTGGCCGGCGGCGTCGCTCCCCAGGTCGACCGGCGGCTCAAGGGCGACCGATCCGAGGTCGCCAACCGTGGCGGTAATGCCGAGCCCGAGCTGGCCCTTGTCGTCGACCCCCCAACAGCGGAATTGCTGGTTCTGCGTCCGCACACAGGCGTGGTAGGCGCCGGCGCTCACGTCCAGCGTCGGCGCGCCGTCGAAGGTCAGATTGCCGAGCTCCGGCGCTGTATGCATCGTGTAGTCCTCGGTGGTCCCGAACCCCAGGCCGCCGTCGCTGTTGTCTCCCCATACCTCGACCCCGTAGTCGTTGCTCAGGTGCGCGAAGGTGCGGGTGACGCCGGCGACGATCGCGTCGAATCCCCCGTCGAGAAAGCCCAGCGCGGCGACAGAGGTGGGGAGCTCGTTGTCTCCGATCTCGGTGGTGTTGCCGAGCCCGAGCTGGCCGAGATTGTTGCGTCCCCAGCAGCGAACCGAGCTGCTCCCGAGGCTCCCCAGGATGGCGCAGGTGTGCTCGCCTCCGGCGGCGACTGCGGCCGCTGTGTCGCCGAGGCTCACTTCGGCGACCGTTGCGATGGGAAGCTCGTCGTCGCCGATCGTGTTGGTGTTGCCGAGCCCAAGCTGGCCGTAGTCGTTGAGACCCCAGCAGCGCAACGACCCATCTTGAAGGATCGCGCAGGTGTCGTTCCCGCCCGCTGCCACGGCGGTCGCCTTGGCGCCGAGCGGGACGCCAGCGTGGGCCGCGTCGGGCACTTCGTCGTCGCCGATGGTGTTGGTGTTGCCGAGCCCCAGCTGGCCGTCGGCGTTGGCGCCCCAGCAGCGTACCGACCGATCGGCCATGAGCGCGCAGGTGTGGGAATCACCCGCCGTGAGCGCGACGGCGGCAGCCCCCAGCGGGACGAGACCGTTCTTGTACGGTGGCTGCCCGCTCAGGTTGGCGGCTGTCCCGAGGCCCAGCTGGCCCTCGCTGTTGTCGCCCCAGCAGCGCACCAGCCCCTCGCGCAGCAGCGCGCAGGTGTGCGAGGCGCCGGCCGTCAGCGCGATCACCTGCGACAGCTTGCAGTCGGCCTCACACCCGTCGCCGGGGACAGTGTTTCCGTCGTCGCACTCCTCGGTCCCCTCGATCTTTCCGTCGCCGCAGACGGCCGGCTGGCAGGCTCCGGCCACGCACAGCCCGGTGCAGGCCGTCGTGGCCACCGTGACCCGGTCGGGCCCGCAGACGGAGAGCTGGTCGCCAACGCACCAGGCGTAGCCGGGATCGTGGGCGGCGCAGTCCGAGACGATATCGGTGCAGACGCCGTCGGTGACGTCGCAGTTTTGGGTCGCGCCGCAAATGTCGAAGGCCTGCCATTCGCCCGCCTGGCAAATCAGTGTCTGCTTCTGATTGTTGCCGTCGCAGGCCAGCGTCCCGGAGCCGTCGCACGGCTTTCCCAAGAGCTGGGGTGCTGGTGGCGCGGCGTCGGTCCCCGCATCGGACGACCGGCCATCGGTGCCGCCGGCCGCCCCGGCGAGACCCGAGTCGGCGACGTGCCGCTTCCGCCGTCCCGCCAGCGTCGCGGCCAGCGTCACCCGTGCCGGCTTGGTGCGAGCTGCCGCACGCAGCCAGCAGCGCGACGACCAGCGCGCACCCCCAAGACCACCGTTGCCGCCTCGGCCCCCCGACGATCACGGCGGCAGAACCTGGACGGTATCGGACATGTTGTTGGGCGTGGTGGTCGACGATCCGCCCACGTAGGTCGGCGAGGTGGAGACCATCCCCAGCCCGAGCTGGCCGCTGTCGTTGTCGCCCCAGCAGCGAACCTCGTTGTCGTCGAGCAGGGCGCAGGCATCGGCGTTGCCCAGGAAGATGGCGGTGGCGGTGCGCCCGGTCCCAAACGACAGCGCCGGGAGCTGGGAGGGGGTGGTGGTGGAGGTCGAGCCGCGGGTGGTGAGATCGGGGTATCCGAGCTCGCCGTTGGAGTTGCTCCCCCAGCAGCGCCAGCCGCCGTCGCTGACGAACAGGCCGCAGGTCTCGGCGACGCCCGAGACGAGGCTGCTCACGGTGGTCCCGAGCACGACCGCCCCCGCGGTGGCGAGCTCGTCGTCGCCGATGGCGTTGGTGTTGCCGAGCCCGAGCTCGCGGCGTTGTTGCGGCCCCAGCACTGCGCGGTCCCGTCGTCGAGGCGTGTGCAAGCGAAGCCGCTGCCCATGGAGATCGACAGCGCCGTCTTGCCGGCGACGAGCGGGACGACGTCGTAGGCGCTGGGAACCATGGTGTTCGAGAGCGCCGTCTTGGTGCCGAGCCCGAGCTCGCCGAAATGGTTGTCGCCCCAGCACCGGATCGTCCCGCCGGTCAGCAGCGCGCAAACCCCGTTGGCGCTGGCGAGGCCGGTGGCGGTCGCCCCCAGCGACACCGGGCCGAACTGATCCGGCGTCGTGGTCATGCTGGGGAACGTCGTGTTGTTGCCGAGCCCCAAAGCGCCGCTGGCATTCGATCCCCAGCAGCGGACCGATCCATCGACCAGAATCGCGCAAGCGAGTCCCTGGTTCCGCGAGACGTTGACGGCGGTGGCCGCCTGGCCCAGCAAGACGACAGCCGGCAGCGCGTTGAAGGTGGGCGTGAGGCTCCCCAGCCCGAGCTGGCCGCTGTCGTTCGTCCCCCAGCACTGCACCGTCCCGTCGGAGAGCACCGCGCACGAAAAGCCGTTGCCTGCGGCCAGGGCGGTGACGCCGCCGCTGCCGACGAAGGCGATGGGACCGGCCGCGCCGCCACTGGCGTTGGTGAGCTGGTAGGGCTTGTTGTTACCTTCGAAGTTCGTGTGCCCGAGCCCGAGCTCGCCGAGCGTGTTGTCGCCCCAGCAGCGGACGTAGCCGCCGTTGTAAAGGGCGCAGGTGTGCTCGTCACCGAGCGAAAAAGAGATGACCCGCGAGGTCGTGCAGCGGGCCGCGGCGATGGGAGCGGTCGAGGGCTCGCAGCCGTCGAGCGGCGTCGTGTTGCCGTCGTCGCACTGCTCGCCGGATTCGATCTTGCCGTCGCCGCAAACCGGAGGCTGGCACAGGCCGCTCACGCAACGCCCCGCGCAGGAGGCGGACGTCGTCGTGGTGATCGAGTCTGGACCGCACGTCGTCGGCGTGTCGTTTGGCCCACAGAAGGTGAAGCCGGGCGACTTGCCCATGCAGGCGGCGGCGATGGCCTGGCAGGTGCCGTCCCGCTCATCGCAGTTCTGCGTCGCGGCGCAAGCGCCGCCGGCAGCCACCACCCATAGCCCCGCGGCACAGGTCACCGGGAGCTTCATGTTCGCCCCGTTGCAAGCCATCGCGCCGGGCGTATCGCAAGGACAATCGAGCTTGAGCGCGCCAGTACCGCAGGCATTGGACGGCGCGCGATCGGTGCCGCCGTCGGGTGGAGCGAGGGCTACGTCGAAGGCTGCGTCGTGCCCACCGTCGTCGGTCGGCCCGATCCCCCGTCGATCCTGACGGGGGAAGGGGGCCGCCCGCACCCGCCCAGGAGCACGGCGGCCATCACCGTCAACCCCGGACTGTCCGCCAGCGCCCGCCAGACACGCTGAGCCCACATCAGGGGGAGCACCTGAGCCTGGCGACGCGGATGCCGAGCGTTCGAGCTCGGGGCGGCCGACCCGTGAGCGAGATCGGCGTGAGACGGCTTTTCATTCTCCGCGGGCCTCTCTGTCCAATCGACATTTGATCTGTCGTTCAATACGTTTCACCCTCAAGGCGACGGCGGAAAGACCTGCACAAAGGCCAGCTTCGCGGGGATTGTGTCGGGCGTTCCCCCGACGTAGTCGACGCCGGGAGGCCCCGACACAAATCCCAGGCCGAGCTGCCCGCTGGCGTTTTCTCCCCAGCAGAGCAGCGTCCCCGTCTCGAGCAGCACACAGGTGTGCGCCGCCCCGGTTGCCATCAGCGTGGCGTAGTGGCCATGGCCCGCGGCGTCGCTCCCCAGGTCGACCGGCGGCCCGAGGTTCACCGCCTCGACGTCGCCCAGCGTGGCGGTGGTGCCGAGCCCGAGCTGCCCCTTGTCGTTGACCCCCCAGCAGCGCAGGAGCTGGTTCTGCGTCCGCACGCAGGCGTGGTAGGCGCCCGCGCTCACCTCCGGCACCAACGCTCCGTCGAAGGTCAGGTTGCCGAGCTTCGTGGCCGACAACATCGAGAAGTCCTCGCTGGTCCCGAAGCCGAAGCCGCCGTCGCTGTTGTCTCCCCAGACCTCGACGCCATTGTCGTTGCTCTGATGCAAGAAGGTGCGGGTGACGCCGGCGACGACCGCATCGAACGGCCCGTTGAGAAAGGCCAGCGCGGCGACCGCAGTGGGAAGCTCGTTGTCTCCGATCTCGGTGGTGTTGCCGAGCCCGAGTTGGCCGACATCGTTGCGTCCCCAGCAGCGGACCGAGCTGCTCCCCAGGCCCCCGACGTTCCCGAGGATGGCGCAGGTGTGCTCGCCCCCGGCGGCCACCGCGGCCGCGGTGGCCCCGAGGCTCACCTCGGCTATCGCCGCGCTCGGGAGCTCGTTGTCACCGATCGTGTTGGTGTTGCCGAGCCCTAACTGGCCGTAGTCGTTGCGTCCCCAGCAGCGGAGCGACCCGTCTTGAAGAATCGCGCAGGTGTCGTTCCCGCCCGCCGTCACGACGGCCGCCTTGGCGCCAAGCGGGACGGCGGCGTGAGCCGCGTCGGGTACCTCGTCGTCGCCGATCGTGTTGGTGTTGCCGAGCCCCAGCTGGCCGTCGCCGTTGGCCCCCCAGCACCGCACCGACTGATCAGCCATGAGAGCGCAGGTGTGGGAGTCGCCCGCCGTCAGCGCGATGGCGGCAGCCCCCAGCGGGACGAGGCCGTTCCGGTACGGCGACTGCCCGCTCAGGTTGGCGGTCGTCCCGAGGCCGAGCTGGCCGGCGCTGTTGTCGCCCCAGCAGCGCACCAGCCCCTCGCGGAGCAGCGCGCAGGTGTGCGAGGCCCCGGCCGCCAGCGCGATCACCTGCGACAGCTTGCAGTCGGCCTCGCAGCCGTCGCCGGGGACGGTGTTTCCGTCGTCGCACTCCTCGGTCCCCTCGATCTTTCCGTCGCCGCAGACGGCTGGCTGGCAGGCTCCAGCCACGCACAGCCCTGGGCAGGCCGTCGTGGCGACGGTGACCCGGTCGGGCCCGCAGGCGGAGAGTTGAGCGCCAACGCACCAGGCGTAGCCAGGAGCGTGCGCGGCGCAGTCTGGGGCGATGTCGGTGCAGACGCCGTCCGCGACGTCGCAGTTCTGGGCGTCGCCGCAGACCGTGAACGCGCTCCACTTGCCCGACTGGCAGATGAGCGTCTGCTTCTGATTGTTTCCGTTGCAGGCGAGCGTCCCGGAAGCATCGCAGGGCATTCCCAGCAGCTGGGGCGCGGGTGGCGCGGCGTCGGTCCCCGCATCGGGCGAGCGGCCACCGGCACCGCCCGCCGCCGCGGCGAGGCCGGAGCCGGCGACGTTGCCGGTCCCGCCGGTCACACCAGTACCGCCGGTCCCGCCGCGCGCTTCGGCCGTCCCGCCAGTGCCGATCCCCGAGCCGGCGGCTCCGCCCCTTCCGCCAGCCCCATCGCGGCCAGCGCCGCCCGTGGCGCCTTGCTGCGAGCTCCCACAGGCGGCCAGCAGCGCCACACCCAGCGCGACTCCCCAAGGCCTCTGCTGCCACTCCGACCCCCCGACGATCACGGTGGTAGAACCTGGACCGTATTGGCAGTGTTGTTGGGCGTCGTGGTCGAATCGCCGCCGACGTAGGTCGGCGAGCTCGAGACGATCCCCAGCCCGAGCTGGCCGCTGGCGTTGTTGCCCCAGCAGCGCACCTCGTTGTCGTCGAGCAGGGCGCAGGCGTCGCCGGTGCCCAGGAAAATCGCGGTGGCGGTACGCCCGGTCCCGAACGACAGCGCCGAAAGCTGGGAGGGCGTGGTGGTGGAGGTCGCGCCGCGGGCGGTGAGATCGGGGTATCCGAGCTCGCCGCTGGAGTTGTTGCCCCAGCAGCGCCAGCCACCGTCGCTGACGAACAGGCCGCAGGTCTCGAGGTTGCCGGTCAAGAGGCTGCTCACGGTGGTCCCGAGCACGACCGCCCCGGCGGTGGCCAGCTCGTTGTCGCCGATGGTGTTGGCGTTGCCGAGCCCGAGCTGGCCGATGTTGTTGTGGCCCCAGCACTGCGCGGTCCCGTCGCTGAGGCGCGTGCAGACGAAGCCGCTGCCCATGGAGATCGACAACGCCGTCTTGCCGCTGGGGAGCGGAACGACCCCGTAGGCGCTCGGGATCATGGTGTTCGAGAGCGCCGTGGTGTTGCCGAGCCCGAGCTCGCCGAAGTTGTTGTCGCCCCAGCAGCGGATCGTCCCGCCCGTTAAGAGCGCGCAGGCCCCGTTCGCGCTGGCAATGGCGGTGGCGGTCGTGCCCAGGGAGACCGGGCCGAACTGGCTCGGCGTCATGGTCTGGCTGGGGGACGAGGTGTTGTTCCCCAGTCCCAGCGCCCCTCCGGCGTTCGACCCCCAGCAGCGGACCGATCCGTCGGCCAGAATCGCGCAGGCGACGCCCTGGTTCCGCGACACGGTGATGCCCGTGGCCGACAGGCCCAGCGAGACGACGGCCGGGAGTGCGCTGGAGGTGGGCGTGAGGCTCCCCAGCCCGAGCTGGCCGCTGTCGTTCGTCCCCCAGCACTGCACCGACCCGTCTGAGAGCACCGCGCACGAAAAGCCGTTGCCTGCGGCCAGGGCGGTGACGCCGCCGCTGCCGACGAAGGCGATGGGACCGGCCGCGCCGCCACTGGCGTTGGTGAGCTGGTAGGGCTTGTTGTTACCTTCGAAGTTCGTGTGCCCGAGCCCGAGCTCGCCGAGCGTGTTGTCGCCCCAGCAGCGGACGTAGCCGCCGTTATAAAGCGCGCAGGTGTGCTCGTCACCGAGCGAAAAAGAGATGACCCGCGAGGTCGTGCAGCGGGCCGCGGCGATGGGAGCGGTCGAGGGCTCGCAGCCGTCGAGCGGCGTCGTGTTGCCGTCGTCGCACTGCTCGCCGGATTCGATCTTGCCGTCGCCGCAAACTGGAGGCTGGCACAGGCCGCTCACGCACCGCCCCGCGCAGGCGGCGGACGTCGTCGTGGTGATCAAGTCTGGACCGCACGTCGTCGGCGTGTCGTTTGGCCCACAGAAGGTGAAGCCGGGCGACTTGCCCATGCAGGCGGCGACGATGGCCTGGCAGGTGCCATCCCGCTCATCGCAGTTCTGCGTCGCGGCGCAAGCGCCGCCGGCAGCCACCACCCATAGCCCCGCGGCGCAGGTCACCGGGAGCTTCATGTTCGCCCCGTTGCAAGCCATCGCGCCGGGCGTATCGCAAGGACAATCGAGCTCGAGCGCGCCAGCACCGCAGGCATTGGACGGCGCGCGATCGGTGGCGCCGTCCAACGGAACGACGACTACGTCGCGTCCGGCGTCGTCGATGGGCCTGGTTCCGCCGTCGATTCCAGCGAAGGAAGGCGCCCGCTGGCAGGCAACCAGGAGCAGGGCGACCACCACTGTGAGGCGCGGATTTGTTTCCATCGCCGGTCCAGCACCCTGCGCATTCATCACGGGCAAAGCCCGAGCCCGGCGGTGCAGATCCACGCGATCCGCTTGGGTCCGGCCGCCGGGCTTCATGGGGTTCGAACGATCTCTCTGCGTCGGCTGTGGCTAGAACTTCGGCAGGGCGGGCGGCGGCCCGGCCGAGTTGATGCAACCGTGGCCCCAGTTGCTGATGACGATCTGCGCGTCGGCCTTGTTGACCCAGCCATCTCGGTTCAGGTCGGCGCGGATGGCGAGCTGGTTGGGCTGAACGGCTTGATGAAGATAGACGCCGCTCTGCGTGACCTCGCTGAAGTCAGCGTGATCGACGCAGTTGCTGTCATCGACGTCGCCGGCCAGCTTGTGGGTGGTCCCAAACACGACACCCGAATTGGCCACGTAGCTGCGGAAGGTCGACTTCTTGGTCGATTGACCGAGCCCTGTGAATAGCCCGAGATCGGCCGCGCTGATGTTGAACGCCGGAGACGAGGACGCGGCCGCCGCGAGAGGCGCTGCCGCGACGAATGCCACCGCCGCGGGCGTGGCCAGCGCCGCGAAGGGTTGGACCGACACGACCTCCATGGGCGAGGGCGCGCTCTGCACGACCAAGGGGGCGGCAGCCGCCAGGCTCTGGGCCTTCACGAGCATGGCGGTGGCGCCCGGCGGAGGACAAGGCGGCGCATCGCCCGGCTGGCAAACTCCGTAGTGCGCGTCGATGCGCCAGGCCCACTCGAGAGTCTCGGCGCCGCCGATGTGATCCCCCGTCACGAGCGGTTGGGCGGCCGCGTTCGCCTCGGTGAGCGTGACATGCACGCCCCGGCGCACGACGCTGTCCTGCCAGCTCGGCACCGTCATGCCCCACGTCGAAACATCGGTGGCGGCTGCGGGTACGGTAAACGGATTCGACTCCGGACCGGAGCAGACACCGAGGCTGCTGTTCTCGCCGCCGTCGGATTCGAAGGTGATGTTCCGGACGCTGCCCCCCGCGACCGACTCGATCTGCGTGACCGCATGGCAGAGGCTGTCAGCGAGCGGCGTGTTGGGACCGACGACGGCCCGGTAACGCGTGTCGTTCTGGATGTTCGACAGCGCGGTGACGATCGTCTGGTAGCTCGCGCCGAATTTCGACGTTGAGGTCGACATGATGCAGGCGTTCGTGGTGCTGTCGAATGGCGTCAACGGATCGCAGTTTCCGACCTCGGTCGCGGAGGGGTAGATCTGCTTTAGCCCGTTCTGTGCCCCCCCGATGACCGTGTCGTTCCTGAAGGTGAAGATCGCGTACTCGCGCGGTGTCGTGAAATCGGTCTCGTCCGTCATGACCCAATTGATGGCGCCCATGACGGCGTCGTCCCAGCGGATCACGCCGGTCACGCCAGCCATCCCAGTGGTGGTCATGCTGCCGGTGTCGTCCAGGATGATCATGACCAGCTGCGCCTGCCCCGCCGCGCGGGCAGGCGCGGCATGGCCGGCCAGAACCATTGCTCCCAAAGCTGTGAAAACTCCCCATCGAATTGGTTGTTTCATTGGATTGTCCTTTCGCATTTTGATTCGTGATTTGATCGGTGTGATTCCCGGAAAGTGAACGAGCTGACGCAAGACATCTTCCGGATTGTTTCAGTTCGCGGGTTGAAACAGGGCCACCGGAGAGATTAGGCCCGGGACGGTCGACGGAGTGCCGCCGACGTACGCGAGCCCAGGCGGGACCGAGGCGAACCCCAATCCGAGCTGTCCGTCGACGTTGTAGCCCCAGCACCGCACCTGGTCGCCGTCCAGAAGCACGCAGGTGTGCCATGCCCCGGCGACGGCCGAAAGAACGTGAATGGGCTGGCCGTTCGCGCCGTTTCCCAGGTCGACGGGCGCGATGGCGCTGAATTGTTCGACGTCCCCCAGCGTTTGGTTGTTGTCGAGGCCGAGCTGCCCGTCGCTGTTGACGCCCCAACATCGCAGCCGATCGTCGTTCTGGACGACGCAGGTGTGCAGAGCCCCCATGGTGACCTGCACGATGGGGAAATCGAGCTGAAGGACCACCGCGTCGGCCGACGAAAGCGGCTGCAGGGCGGTGTCTCCTACCCCCAACCCGCCGTCGCTGTTGTCGCCCCAGCAGAGGGTCGTGCCGCGGCTGTTTTCGAGCAGCACACAGGTCCGCGTGTCACCCAACGCCAGACTGACGACCGTGTCGACGGCGTCGCCGCGAAGGTTCAACGGCGGAACGGCGGTCGGGAGCTCGTCGTCGCCGATGTTCGCGGTGTTCCCGGTGCCGAGTTGGGCCACGTTGTTCAGGCCCCAGCAACGAACGTTGTTGTTGTCGAGGATCGCGCAGGTATGCCCCCCGCCGACTCCGAGCGCGCGCACGGTGTCGTCGAGGCCCACGGTGGCGACCGAGGCGCTCGGTATCTCGTTGTCGCCGATGGTGTTGGTGTTCCCGAGCCCAAGCTGCCCGCTTTCGTTCTCTCCCCAACAGCGCGCCGAGCCGTCCGCCATGATCACGCAGGTGTCATTTCCGCCAGCGACGACCGCGGTCACCGTGGTCCCTAGCTCGACCTGCGCGTTCTGGGCCGTAGGGGCCTCGTCGTCGCCGATGTTGTTGGTGTTCCCGAGCCCGAGCTGTCCGAGGTCATTCTGGCCCCAGCACCGCACCGACCCGTCGACCATCAGCGCGCAGGTGTGCTGGGCCCCGGCGGTGATGGCGGCCGCGGGCGCCCCCAGTTTCACCAAGCCGATCTGGTAAGGCTGGTCGCCGCTCAGATCGGTTGCGTTCCCCAATCCGAGCTGTCCCTGACGGTTGCCGCCCCAGCAGCGAATGTTCCCCTCATTGAACAGCGCACAAGTGTGAGTTGCCCCGGCGGCGAGCTGCACCACCCGTGAGAGCTTGCAATCGGGCTCGCATCCGTCGGCGGGGATGGTGTTGCCATCGTCGCACTCTTCGCTGCCCTGCACCTTGCCGTCGCCGCACACAGGAGGTTGGCAGGCTCCACCCTGGCAGCGGCCTGTGCAGGAGACCGTCGCTATCGTCACCCGATCGGGCCCGCACTGCTCGAGCGCGTCGTTGGTGCAGAACGCGTAGCCGGGGGCCTCGCTGGCGCACTCGGGCAGGATCTCGAGGCAGGCTCCGCTCGATTGATCGCAGTTGGAGCCGTCGGCACACGTCTGAAAGAGCATCCAGGTCCCCAGGTTACAAAGGGCGATCTGAGGTTGATTGGGCCCGTTGCAAGCCAGCGTCCCCCACGCGTTGCACGGCTGCCCTATCTGGCCGACCGTCGATCCACCGCTGCCACCGCTGCCACCGCTGCCACCGCTGCCACCGCTGCCACCGCTGCCGCCGCTGCCACTGGCGGTGCCGCCGGTCCCGCTGCGGCCCATGGCGCCCGCCGCGGCGCCGTCGTCACCCTGATCGGTCCGGGCGGATCCGTCCCGCGCGCCCCCGGCGCCGCCGGTCCCGCCGCCGTCGTGCGCTGACTGCGACGAGGTCCCCCCGCATCCGCCCACCGCCCATCCGATGAGGATCGGCGAGATCGCGAGACAGGTCGATAGAAGACGACGCGATCGAGGCTCACCTCTCATGCGTTCACGGTGATGAAATGATCGCGACTGAAGGGAGCATGTCGGGCGTGCTGGTCGCGCTCCCGCCCACATAGTCGGGCGTCCCCAGCGTCGCGCCGGAGGCATATCCGAGCCCGAGCTGCCCCTGGTCGTTGAGACCCCAGCAGCGGATCTTACCGGTGCTCAGCAACACGCAGGTGTGCGCGTCTCCCGTATAGACGCTGGCGACGGTCGCCCCGGTGAAGGTGATGGCTGGCAACATCGCGGGGATGGTGGTCGCGGTGCTGCCTTGATTCGTGAGGTTTGGCAGACCCAGCTGGGCGGTGCTGTTCAGCCCCCAGCACCGCAGGCTGCCGTCGACGGTGAGGAGCGTGCAGGTGTGCTCGGTACCCGTGACGACGCTCGAGACGCCGGAGGTCCCAGTCAGCACCTGACCGGCCGTCGGTGATTCGTTGTCGCCGATCGAGGTGGTCGACCCGAGGCCGAGCTGGCCGACGGCATTCCAGCCCCAGCACTGCAGCTGGCTGTTGTCCATGCGGGCGCAGCCGTGCCCGCCGCCAGCCGAGATGGACAGTGGCGTGCGGCCGGCCGGGAAAGCCACGGTCGCATAGGCGGAGGGGACCATCGTGAAGGAGACCTCGGTCGTGTTCCCGAGCCCGAGCTCGCCGAAGCCGTTGTATCCCCAGCACCGAAGGGTGTTGTTGGACAACAAGGCACAGACGTGGTCCCCGACCGAGATGGCGGTGGCCGCGACGCCCAGAGAGACTGGCATCGTGACCGTCTGCGCCGTCGTCGACCCGAGACCGAGATCGCCCAATGAGTTGTCGCCCCAGCAGCGCACCGCTCCGCCCTGCAAGATCGCGCAGGTCACATCGCCGCCTGCAGCTATCGCAATGGCTGCCGTGCCGCCCAGATTCACGGTCGGGTTCGAGCTGGGGAGCGCGCTCGTCGGCGTCGGGTTGGTGTTTCCCAGGCCCAGCTGTCCGCTGTCGTTGGCACCCCAGCAGCGGACGGCACCGTTGGTCGCCAGGATGGCGCAGGTATGGTTGTCGCCGGTGGCAATCGCGGTGGCGGAGTCACCGAGGGAGATGGGGCCGTTCAGTCCACCGCTGGCGTTGGTGAGCTGGTCGGGCAGGAGGTCGTATTCGATGTTGGTGTGCCCGAGACCGAGCTGCCCATCCTGATTTCCGCCCCAGCACCGGACATACCCATCACGCAACAGCGCGCAGCTGTGCTCCTCTCCGAGACTGAGGCTGACGACGCGCGAGATGTGGCAGGTCGTTGGCTCGCACCCGTCGAGCGGCGTGGTGTTGCCGTCGTCGCACTCCTCGCCGGACTCGAGCTTACCGTCCCCGCAGGTCGGAGCCTGACAAACGCCGTTGAGGCACTTGCCCGTGCAGGGCGCAGCGGTCGTGGTGGTCGTGAGGTCGGCCCCGCAGGAGGTCGGCGTGTCGTTCGGTCCGCAGAAGGTGTAGCCCGGCGCATGGCCCACACACTGGGTCACGATCGCGTGGCAGGTCCCGTCGGTCTGGTCGCAGTTCTGCGTCGACGAGCAGCTGGTGCCGGCCACCCACTGTCCGCCGGTGCAGGTCACCGGCAGCTTCATGTCGGCGCCGTTGCAGGCCGATGCCCCGGGGCTGCTGCACTGGCAGCCGAGCTTGAGCGCGGTGGCGTTGCAGGCGTAGACGCACTGGTGGGTGGTGTTGCAGGAGATGGTGGCGTCGCTGCGCGCCGCGCAGTCGCTGGCCGAGCAGCAGCCCGGCGGGGTGACGCACACGCCGCCGCCGCAATCGAGCAACCCGCCCGCGCAGCTGTAAGCGCACTGGTGGACGGAGTTGCAGGTCGCCGTCGCGTTGGTCTTGCTGGCGCAGTCGCCGGGCGAGCAGCAGCCCCCGCTGCTGAAGTTCACGCAGGTGCCGCCGCCGCAGTCGGTGAGCCCGGTGCCGCAGCTGTACGAGCAGGTGTGGCTGGCGCCGCAGGTGGCGGTGGCGCCGGCCTTGCTGGCGCAGTCGGCGACCGTGCAGCATCCGGGCGTGGCGACGCAGAGACCGCCGCCGCAATCGAGGTAGTTGTTGTTGCAGGTGTACGTGCACTGGTTGGCGCTGTTGCAGAACGGAGTGGCGCCGGTCAGCGGCGCGCAGTCGGCGGTCGTGCAGCAGAGCGCCGTCGCGATGCAGGAGGTGTTGTTGCAGTTCTTGAGCCCGTTGCCGCAGGCGAACGAACAGGCCCCCGTCAGCGCGTTGCAGGTGCCGACCTGCCCCGTGATGGTCGGGACGCAGTCCGTGTTGGAGCAGCAAGACCCGGTCGGGATGCAGACGCCGGTGCCGCAGGGCTTGTAGCCGTTGGCGCAGCTGAACTGGCACATCCCCGTCCCGGCGTTACAGGTCCCGACCTGTCCGGTCGGCGGGGTGCAATCCGCGTTCGTGCAGCAGCTGCTGGTCGCGATGCAGGCGTTGGTGCCGCACCCTTTGTAGTTGTTCGCGCAGGCGTACGAGCAGGTCCCGGTGGCGACGGTGCAGGTCGCGGTCTGGCCCGTTCCGGGCGCGCAATCGGTGCTGGTGCAGCAGTACGCGGTCGGGACGCAGGTGCTGCTTCCGGCGCAGGTCTTGTACCCGTTCGCACAGGCGTACGAGCAGGTCCCGCTGGAGCCGCAGGTTCCGACCTGACCGGTCGCCGGGGTGCAGTCCGCGTTGGCGCAGCAGGATCCGGTGGCGATGCAGGTGGTGCCGCAGGGTTTCTGGCCCGAGCTGCAGGTGTAGTTGCACTGGTGCGTGCTGCTGTCGCAGAGCCCGACCTTCCCGGCCTGGGCGCCACAGTCACTGTCCAGGCAACATGAGCTGGAGCTGATGCAGAGCTGGCCGCACTTCACGTTTCCGTTGGTGCAGTTGAAGTCGCAGGTGTGCGTCGCGTTGCAGGTCCCGGCCTGGCCAGGGCCGGCCAGGGCGGCGCATTCGCTGTCGGCGCAGCAGCCCGAGGTGAGGACGCACGTCGCGTCGCTGCTGCACGATTTGTAGCCGGTGGTGCAGACGTAGTTGCACGCGTAGGTGCTGGTGTTGCAGGTCGCGGCCTCTCCGGTGAGGGCCTGACAATCGCTGTTGATGCAGCAGGCGCCGGGGTCGATGCAGGCGGTTCCGCAGGGCTTGGTGCTGGCGGAGCAGTTGTACGAGCAGCTGTTCGTGGAGGTGTCGCACTTGCCCGACTGTCCGTTCTGCATCGGGCAGTCGTCGTCGGTGCAGCAGCCGGAGACGCACTTGGTGCCGCACTTCTTCTGGGTCGTGTCGTTGCAGACGAAGTCGCACGTCTTGCCGTCACAGGTCGCGGTGGTCCCCGCCGCCTGGGCGCAAGCGGCGCAAAGGGTCCCGCAGTGGTCGACCGACCCGTTGTCGACGCAGCTGCCCGAACAGACGTGGGCGCCTCCGTCGCAGGGGTTGATGATGAACGCATCCCCGGACCCGCCGTCGGTCGGGGTGTGGCCGGCGGCTCCGTCCAATCGACCGGCCCCGCCGTCCACGCCGCCGTGCTTCCCGCCTTCCCCCTTGGCCCCGCCGCCGCCGCCCACGCCACCCGCGTCGGAGGCGTGCTGGTAGCAATAGCCCGCGCGACACTGATAGGGGCTGGGGCATTCGTTGCCGGGCGTCGAACAGCGCAACGTGCCGTCCGGGAGGTCGACCTGCCGGCAGGCGCTCGCCGAGAGGGCGAGCACGACGACCAGCGCAGCGCCGATCCACAGACTGTGCCCGACGCGCGAAGATCGCATTTAGTACCTTCCCGACAAAAGCAGGCCGAATTGCCTCGAACCGTCGAACCCCACGGATACCGACACCGCCTCTTTCGGGGCCGGGCGCTCGCGGTTCAGCAAATAGGTGATGACGCTGGCGCCGACGAGCGCGCTGCCCGCGACGATGAGACCGACGCCGGCTGCGTCGAAGGTCGTGTAGTTCCCGTCGCTCGGGTTGTACGTATGCCCGGCGCCCGGAGAGCTGTTGATGTCATTGTACTTCGTGGTGGCGATGCCCCGGAGGACGAAGCCGGTCACGCCGCAGGCGACCCCCACGCCAGCCCCAATGAAGCTGGCGACGCGGAGGCGGTGACGCAGCTTCCGCCGGTCCTCGGGCGATCGGACGTCCTGCTCCTCCCCGGGCGTGGTGCTGATCGTGACGTCGGCCGAATGCGGCGGCGTCAGCGACAGGTTCGGCGGCTCCGTGGCGTGCTCGGCCTTGTCCGCCGGCGCTTCGAAGCGCATGACCAGCGAGCCCTCCTTGCCGGCGAAGGCGTTGAAGTTCTCGACGAGCGGACGATCGTGATCCTGCACGATCAGCTGGTGTGCGCCCGGGTCGACATAGATCGGATGCGCCAGCGGCGTCAGACCGTAAGACCGGCCATCGATGCTCACCTCGGCGCCGTCTCGGTCGGAGGTGACCTGCACCCGCTCCACCTTTCCGAGCAGGCTGTCGATCTGCTGGCGGGCGTCAGCCAGGTTGCCGGACGATGCGTTCTTCGCTTCCTGGGTGAACTTCTCGAACGACTCCAGCGCCTCCGAGTAGCGCGCCAGACCCACGTACGCGATCCCGAAGTTGAAGTAGATCTTCGGGCTCGGCACCAGCTCGTAAGCCTCTTTGAACTGCGCCAGCGCCTGCGCGAACTCGCCCTGCTGCAACAGCTGCGCCCCGCGCTGCAACTTGGCCTTGGCCTCTGTCTTCGTCGCCGCCGACTGCGCCTCGGCCGCCCGGACGCCCAGCCCGGGGCCGGCCAGCAGCCAGGTCGCCAGGAAGGCAGTGAGGGCGACAAGTGCCACGAACGCGCGCGCCGCGATACCTGGCTCCGCGATGCCACGCGGACCTAGGACGTTCCCCTGATTCCACCGACGACCCATTAAGGAATGCCACTCCCCTTCTTCCGAATTCCGCTGCCCCACTTATTCCGCGACTAATACCACGCGTCGCTGTGCCGACGGTGTCTCAAATAAGGAAAAGAAATCGGCAAGAATCCATCGCTCGCAGGCCTACGTAATTGCAGCAAGTCGGGGTCCCTTTGCATCGTTGAACGAGAAAATTCGGTGAGTTTGCCTACTGTTTTCGCCGCGACCGGGGAATGACCGTGGTTAACGCGTAGGCCCCGAAGAGCCATCACCTGAACGGGCCGACGCCGAATTGTTCCCCGATTCGTAGCCGGGACCTCTACTTCGGCTACCGGAACTAGGGATCGGATCAATTTACGTCGGCAGGGAAGAGCCCGATCGATAAGCCGACGCTCGCGACAAAGAGGACTGGCACATTGGTAATCATGGCGAAGGGGCGGCTTGCTTTGCGGCGTTCAGTGCGGCCTGGCGGTCTGCGCGGTCGAGAGACTTGCGGAGCCACCTCCAGGCGGAGGCGTCACCGGAGGACGGCTGCCCGAGCGCGATGGCATCGAGGGACTGCCGCGCTTCGCCTAGCTTGCCCAGCAGCTCGAACGCCAAAGTTCTCAGGAGGGCGGCCTGTACGGTGTGGGCCCCGTCCGTCACGCGCGCCAGATGCTGCTCTGCCTCCGTGTAGTTGCGCTCCGACATGGCGTACGCGCCCATCTCGAACTCCAGGTCGGCGTCGCGGGCGCCGGCCTGGTACAGGGGCACGGCGATGCGTTGGACGGCCGGTTCGGTCCCCATCAGCAGCAGCGGCAGTGCGTGAGAAGCCGAGTGGGTCAACGCCGCGTCGAGGAGCTGGATCGGATCGAAGTACCCCCAGGTGCTCAGGTCATCCAGCGCTGCCTGCGGCGCAAAGAAGTCCGCGGTCCGCAGGCGCAGCGCCGGCGGCCAGACGTCGCGGACGAACGCGCTCGACTCGAAGGAACGGCGCAGCACGCCAGGATCCATCCACGACCGATAGCTCGGATCCCCGTGCTCGTCGTTGGGGTACTCGGCCAGAATGCGCCCCGGATGATCGTCGTCGAGCGGAGGGGTGCCTTCCGTCCGCTCGAGCAGGGTCGCGGCGTCGGCCAGGAACGTGGCCCCCAGCGCTTCGGGCTGCTCGAATCCGAGGGCGCCGAGCTCGGGCGCAACGACTGGATCGCGCCACTGCGCGGTGAACTGATCTTCGGGCACGGGCCCACGCAGGCCACGCGTGCCAGCCAACATCCATTGCAGCCCGGCGCCGCTCCAGAGCGTGCAATCGGGGAAGGCGTCGCAAAATCCGCGGATGACGGCTTTGGTCTCCGAAAGCTGAAGCTGGTTGACCGGAAGCCAATAGGTCAAGACGCCGCCTTCCCGCAGACGGTCGTGGGCCAGCTGAAAGTACTCGCGGGAATAGAGGTTGGTGATGCCTGCGCTACGAAGCGGCGGCGGCTCGGCCGTGATGAGGTCGAACGTCTCGTCGGTGGTCTGCAGGAAGAAGCGCCCGTCCTCCACGTGCGTGCGCACGCGCGGATCGCTGAGCGGCGGACTCGTCTCCGGAAAGGCGAGCGCCCCGAGCTCCAGGATGTCGCGCGAGATGTCGACCACGTCGATCGACTCGAGCTGTCGCGCCTCCGTCAAAGCCTTCGCGGTGTTGCCGATACCGTAGCTGATAAGCAGGGCTTTGCGCGCGCCTGGGTTGACCGCCAGGCTCCAGTAGGCATAGAGGCTCATGTAGCGCCGACCCCGGAACGTGGTGGCGGACATCGAGTATCCGTTGGTCATCAGCCGCTCATACAGCGGGCGCCCGTGGAACGATTCGCGCAGGTACATGACCGTCTCGGTCAACCCCTCGCGCATCTCCAGGAGTTGCGGGTTCGAGGCGTTGTAGCGTTCGAGCACGAGCGGCACGAAGTGTCGCCTCATGAGGCCGAACGGATACAGCGCGCCTTCGACCGCGAAGAGCACCGCCGCCGCAATCAGCACCCAACGACGGCGGCGCGTCGACTGCGCATCGGAAACGATCGCGGTCACGCCGGCGATCAGTCCATAGGCCACCATGGCTGCGAACAGGGTCTTCTCCACGCCGAGCCGCGGGAGCAGGACGAAGCCTGCCACCAACGCCCCGATCATGGCGCCCAGCGTGTTCGCGAGGGTCAGCTTGCCGGCCGCCTCGGCGGCCTCGCCGCACTCTTGCCGCTGCGCGGCCCCCAAGAGCGTGAAGAGGACGCCGGACAGGAGCGACGTCGGAAGCATGAGGCGCAGCAGCAACCGGAAGGCCCCCCAAATGTTGCTCGTCGTGAAGACCAGCCCGCCGATATGGGGATCGAACAGGGTGTAGCAGATCTCGACTGCGCCCCCCGCCGCCAGCGCGATCAGAGGAGCGGCGCGGTGCGCCTGCGGATCACGGCCGAGCCAGCGCGCCGCGATCACCGCGCCTGCGCCGATGCCCAACAGAACGACGGCCAGCATCGTCGCGAAGATGAGATTCGTTCCGTAGACAAACAGCTGCAGGAAGCGAAACCAGACCACCTCCAGCGCCAGCAGCGTCGCACCCGCCAAAAACGCGGCTGCAAGCAGACGCCAGGCGCGGGCGCTGAGCGGTGGGTGAGCGGTGGGTGTCTCGGGGAGCGCCGTCGGCGCGCTTGTTTCCAGACGGCGGGCCAGCGCCGCGGCTACCGCGGCGACCGCCAGGTTGAGCATCCCGGCAGCCAGTGCCGTCGCCCGTAGTCCCAGCCATTCGATCAACCAGAGCTCACCGCCGAGCGCGCCGGCCAGTGCCCCGAGCGTGTTCCAGCCATACAGACGGCCAAGCACGCGCCCGAAGTTGGGGTCCCGGCGCGTGAGGGCCTTGGCGAGCAGTGGCAGCGTCAAGCCCATGGCGGTCGCCGGCAACAGCATCACGGCGAACGCCACGGACAGACGCAGGAGATTCACCATCCAGGTCCGCGCGAGCACGTGGGTGAAGAGCCAGCCGAGCGTGGGGCTCAGGGCTGGCAGGCCGAAGACAATCGCCACCCCCAAGACGCCGACGATCCCCTCGGCGATCGCGTAGAGCATCAGGGGGCGCCGCAGCAACCCCTTTGGCCGAGCGGCAATCCCATTGCCGACGGCCAGCCCTGCCATGAAGCTCGCCAAGACGACGTTGGATGCCCACACGCTGTTGCCAAGGGTGAGGCCCGCGACACGAAACCACAACGTTTCGAACAGCAGCCCCGCCGCTCCGGAGAAGAAGAACATCACGCAGACGAGCGGCGCCAAAAACACCTCGTTTGTCCGTTTTCGTTCGCTGGCTGGCTGTTGGATAAGCAGATTTGGGAGGAGGATGGGTAGAAGAAGCGGGGTCAAAGCCGGTCGTTCGCTGACCGTTAAGGCCCGTCGGGCTCGGCGTCGTCGGCAGCGGGAGCCTTTGGGGTGGGGGGCGGAGCGTCGAGCTTGCGCTGCAGGAACTCTCGCCGGTCCGCCGGTAGGCTCGCCAGGCGCTGGTGCGCGCCCGCCCGATCGCCCCGCAGGATCAGGAAGTACGGGTCGTCCTGCAGATCGGTCCGACAGTAAGGCGATTTGCCCAAGATGGCCCGAAACAGGTTCGCGTACGAGCTCAGGCGATTGCTCCAGTCGTAGTGGTCGGATTGGAAGAACGGCCTGACGGCGTAGATACCCCGCTCGCCGGACCGATTGTCCTCGACGGCGAGTGTGACGTCGGCGCTCCGGGGTTCGGTGGCGTCTGGGGTGAAGTCGACGAGCGCGAATCGCTGGCGCGGGTACTGCCAGGTCAGGAAGAGGTCGTCGGCGGAACCCTCGAGGGATTGAATGCCTGGATCCACGAGGTGCGCATACGCGGCGAAGTCGGCCGGCACCATCCAGCCCGTGTTCGCCGTATTAATCCCGTAAGCGCAGGTGAGCGATTCGGTGCGCGGCTGACCGAGGAGCCAGTGGCCCTTGTCCTTCCAGAGCACCTTGCACTCGGGACAAACTGCCTCGGGCGAGCCGCCGGCTGGCAGCGTGATCGCCGCCTCATTGTTGGTGATGAACAAATGATCCGCTTGGGCGATGTTGTAGACCGCGGTGTCGAGGAGCGCGACGACGGCCGCGGCGCCGCCCACGACGGCGAGGGTGATCTTTTGCGCTTTCGTTCCGCCGCCCCACCAGAGCCTCCAGCTCTCGATCGCCAGCGCGATGGAGAGCGCGGCGAACGCCGCCCAAGGGGTGCTCTGCGAATGTTCGGCGCAGGCGAGCTCGAGCCCACCGACCCAGAGAAGGGCGATCACCGGCGGCAGCCACGGGCGAATCTTCGTCATGTCGTGGATGCTCGTTCGTCGGGCCCGCGGTCGTCAAGCACCGGACAGGCGAGCAACCCGAATGAGATCGAGCGCTGTCATTCCGCGTGACTGAGGCTGTCGAGGAGGCTCGGAATCTGGTCGGTCTTCGACAGGGCCGCCTCGAAGACCCTCCGCCCCTTTCCGTCCGCGAGGTAAACGCGATCGCCTTCCCCCCAAGGGAGCGTGTCGGAGTGGGACAGGAACAGATCGAGAACATCAGAATCGAAGCTAGCGTTCTCTGGGTAGTAGTAGCGTTCGGTATCGCCGTCCTCTTTGACAGCCGCCCGGCAGTGTGGGCACGCCGCGCGGAGCTCGGGGGCGACGGTCCATGAATCGCCGAGCAGCGCGATTCTGAGGTCGGGAGATCGGCGTTCGATCGCGTGCGTCCAGAGCCCGATCTGCCCGGCGCGCGCGGCAGCGTCCTCCTTCGATAACCCGCCTACGCTCACCAGCGTCACCAGCGCCGCCGCCCGGCCCTTGCCCAGATAGAAGTCGTCGAACAGCGGGCTCTCGTCGATCGTCAGAAGGTGGCAGTCGATCGCGCGGGAAAACCAGGGCACACCGAAGGCACCGCGGCCGAGCTTGAGTGTGACGATGCGCGACGCGATGCCGTGCACCTTCTTGCATCCGGGCCAGTAGACCGTGACCTCTTCGTCGGGGTGTTCGAGTCGATTGACCACCGCCCAATAGCCATAGCTCTTTCGTCCGTCCACCCCGCCAGCCCGGGTCGAGTATTTTCTCTGCACGTGCACCGGCGTGACGACCTTCGGTCCGAAATCGAGCAGCGCGTTGAGCGTCGGGATCGACACGTACCAGCCTGACGCCCCGACAAAGGCCACCGCCAGCCCCAGGACGAATCCGGGGGTCGGGTTGAACGAGTCCTGGCGGCGCATGGCGCGGCGACCGAACGAGATCGCCCAGGCGAGCCAGAGGCACCCGACCGCGAGCAGCATCCGGTGGTTGATCTGGGCGAGCCTGGCGTCGCCACCGAAGGTCGCGAACGGATAGGAGTCGTGGTGATACACGCCGACGGCCATCGCAATCAACATCGTGACGAACCCCGACACGACCGTGCCCAGGAAAAGCAAATCGACGACCCGACCGACCCGACTGACCCGACCGACCCGAAGGAAATCCATCACTCCGGGTGACTGGACTCGCCGGCGCCGGGCGACTCGTGCTCCCCTCCTCCCTCGTGCTCCCCGTGCTTTTCGCCCTCCTCCTCGCCGATCTCCAGACTGTTCAGTTCATCCATGTGTACCCCACCCGAGTCCTCGAGAATCTTGTATGCGCACTTCTTCGCAATCGGAATGGTTCCCTTCATCACGGGAGCGTTGGGCGAGTTGCGCGCGTACCGGAGCACGATCGTACAGGAAGCGTCCCTCATCCGGGTTCCGTACTTGACCATTCTGGGTGCAACAACCTCGAGCCCCGACAAGCGCTCCCCTGACCTGAACTCATGCAACTCGGGCAGGAGAGGGCCTGTTGCCACGAAGTGCAACGCATCTCCGTGGACGTCTGTCACCTTTCGAGTTTCCACCTCGATCTTATAGCCAAATCTCCTCTTCGTACCGTCGGCATAGTCGAAGGAGAAGTCGATCTCCAGGACCGCGCCGGGAGGCAGCGACCCGAAGGTGATCGTGACGGCCTCGGCGTTTTGACCGTTGGCGTGGACCCGGAAGGCGCAGAGCATCGCCGTCAGGACCTGAATCTGCCGTTCATAACCATTCTTGTCCTGCGTCCACTCCGAAAAGTTGCCGCCGCTCCAGGTGTCGGATCCCGCCTTTGCGGGCGAATTGCCCCACGGCGTGTGCTCTATGAAAATCCGCCAGGCGTCCTTGGTCATCAACGCGACCACCAAGAAGCCCACCGCGGCGATCACAACACCAACGACTAGCAAGGTCGCGCCCGCCGCGCCCAGGAAGGCCCCGGTCGCAAGCGCACCGTCGGTCGCCGCGGCGCTCGCGGTCGCGATGTAACCGGCCGCGTTCACGACGGAGGCGACGGCCATGAGGGCCGACCCGCCGGCGACCATGTAATCGCCCATGGCCACGCCCGTCTGGCCCTTGGCGGCTGCCTCACCGGCTTCGCAGTAATAGACGTAGGCGTCGATCGCCGCCGACGCGACGCCTATCGCCTTGAAGACTACGGGCCCTGAAAGCGCCTCGCCGAGCAGGCTCTTGGCTTCTTTCTTGCCCGCGGCGATCGCCGCCGCGCCCTCTGCTTCGCTCGCATGCCCCGCGGCCTCGGCGGCGTGAGCGCCGTGCGACGCCCCGTGGCCCGCCCCGTGCGCGAACTGGTGCGCGTAGTGCAAGAGCGGCTCCTCGCAGGCGACCACGAGGTCCAGCATGGCAGCTGTGGTTTCAAGTACGGTGTGGAACTGCTTGGTGGGATTCGGGGGTTGGTGGTTGAAGACGTCAACCATCTCACTCAGCTTGTTGAAAAAGTTGATGGTCTCCACGCCGATAAGTAGTCGCGAGATGAGCTCGGCCGGCTCCGCGAGCTTCGCGTGCTGGGGCCAGACCCCCTTGCCCTCATGGAGCCACTTTTCCACGTCCGGCTTGGCGGCCTTCCATTCGACCTCGATGCGAACGACGGGCTGCTGGTATTGTAAAACCCCCTGCACAAACCCACCGGGCCCGATTGCCGCGAAGTCCACTCGTATCGGGACGTGCTCCAGGAAGGCCTTCAGGGTGGCGACGATCCGCTTGTTCGCCGCTTGCACCTTCCCGTGGACGATGAGCGCGGGCGCCATCTCGCAGATGCCGAGCACGATGCCAGTCGCCGCCTTGCGGCCGATCGGATAAATCTGGCGCCAACGCTCCAAGGCGTCCGGGCCCATCCCTTCCTCGGGGTGAAACAGGTATTGGACCCACTTCATCTCCTGGTTCCCGCTCATCTCCGCGTCCAGGAGCTCCTTCTCGAACTTCCTGCCCTCGGGCACCTCGCCGAGGCGATCCAGGCTTCGGCCGAAGGTGTCGATCCAGTACTGGCCGATCTCGGCCTTGTTCGACTGGGGACCGAGATGCCAGCGGTGCGCGGCCTTCCAGAGGCCGGATTTGTAATATCGAACCAGTTGAACGGCAGCGTTGCGCCGCGCAAAGCTTTTCGTTCGCAGCGTCGACTCGCTATCCTTGATCTCGTCCAGCAGAACGTCTCCGTTGTTTTGCATGCCCCCGCGGATATTCAGGGGATCGGTCACAGTGCCCCCGTCGGGCGCCAGCAGCGTGTCCTTGATCATCCGCGCGAGCTGATACCGGGCGTTCCGGGCTTCAACATCTGATTTCTGGCCCTTGTTCTGGTCGTTGGGCGTGGTGTAGTTCGTGTACTCGATGCACGCTCCTTTGAATGCCTCACCCAATTGTTCCGCGAAGGTCAAAGCGTCGACGACCGGCAGGTACCACAACCCGTCGTCGCCCTGCTTGAAGTACTGAACCTTGCTCTTGTCGTCCGCACCCGAGTCTGTACCCAGGTACATCGGGTGATACGTTGGATGGAGGCCGTTCTCCATGTCCAGGATGGCGCCCGCGCTGAACCGGCCGCGCCCGACGACGAACGCGTAACGGGCGGGTTTTCCATTGACGATCAGCGGCAGCGATACCGCCGGAGCGCTGACCCAGCTGGTGGCGGCGGCAGGCTCGCGGAAGCGCCGTTTGGATCCGTCGATGAAGCTGAGCGCGCCGGTCTCGTCGGCTTGGTACTCCTTGACGAGGAACGGAATCTGGTCGGCGTAGTGCGGTCCGAGCGCGAACGCGTAGATGTACTTCTTCTGGATCTTTTGAAACTTCTTCGGGAGTTTTGGAGTGAGGACCAGATCGTGATCAACGTAGTCCGCTTGTACCATCTGATACTCGGTGAACTGGAAGCCGATGACGTTGCCCGTGCCGGTCTGGCCGGTCGCTGCCGCTTGTACCGGGGCCGTCGAGACCTGTGGCTTGCGCCGAGCGGGCGTCTTCTTCTTCTTCTTCTTCTTCTTTGCAGCGGCGTCGGTCATCTAGGCGTCGCGACTCCACGGATCGGGGTCGTACCAGTCGTCCGGGTGATTGGCCGTCGGATTTGGCCCGTCGTCCTCGATCGGCGTGTTGGCCACCTCGGTGCTCCAGTTTTCATCCACGGCCGGCCCACCGTCGTCCTCTTCCCCGTCCCCGTCCTCGTCGTCGTCGTCCTCGGTTCCGCTCTCGTCCCCGTCGCCCTCGTCGTTCGCGGCATCCAACTCATCCTCGCTATCATCGTCGTCTTCGCCTTCGTCCGTGTCTTCGTCGTCCTCGTCCTCGGGCTCCTCCGGATCCTCCGCCCCCGGCGTGTGCGCGAGGATTTGCGAGAACGGCACGTTCTCGAAGAGCGGCATCTTCTCGCCCCCGACCGTCCAGTAGAGCGAATAGAACTTCCCCGGCAGCACCTTCTCGAATTTGAGGGAAAACAACCCGCTCTTGAGCGGGGCGGAGCTGACCGAGACCGTCTTGTCGTAAGCCCCGTCCTCACTCGTCAGCGTCATCGAGTCGATTCCCTGGGGCGGCTTCCCGTCCACCTGATCGACGAAGAACTCGAGCGTTCGCTGATTGTCCTTTCGTTCCGGCTTCTGGTCGTCGGCGGGCGGCATCACCGCCGGGTTCATCATCGCCAGGAAGGTGCCCATCGCCGCGTTCGGCGGACTCTGCGCCGCGTGATTGTGGGTCATCATGTCGAGGTGGCGCGGGGCCTCCTCGCCCTCGATCGTGACGTCCATCGAATAGCTGGTGAAGTACGCCTTGCCCTGCACGACATGGCTGACGACGCCGCCCCCGGTGCTCTGCGCGGCTTCGTTGCCCGTGGACTTCGCGATGAACGACGACTTCTTGCCCATCGGGTTCCCCTCGATGAGCACCGACGAGGCGCCACCCTGAAGGTCCGCCGCCTGGATCATGTTCGGCAGCGGCGTCGGAATCGGACCGGCGGGCGGTGTCGGCGGACAGAGGTTCACGTCGGGGAACGCGATCGACTGGCCGGCGCTGCCTGCGTGGACCGCCGATTTCCCGTTGACAAAGACCGTGTCCCCCACCGCCGCAATTTTGGTTCCGTGGTGGCGCCAGCGTCAAGCCCCCGACGGGCCCCGCCAAGGGATGTCCCCGGCCTGCCTGACCCGCCGGACGGTGGCAAAAAACCGCTCGCGGCGCCCCTCGACGGGACCAAGGTGGTACCTTCGGCGCACACTCTTGATTGTCAACAACACCCCGCACGCCGTCGCCGAAGCGGTCCTGATGAACCCGGACGGACGGGAGGTCTTCGTCGCGGTCGTGAAGGCGAGCTTTCGCTGGGATGCCAGGGGGACCCTCGTGCCGCTCGACAAGCCCCTGCCGATCGTGGCCGTCGACGTGTTCGGCGATCCCCCGGAGAAATCAGGCCTCGTCGTGGCGGGCGAGCTGACGCTGCCCAAGCCACGCGTCGACGTCATCCTGCAGGGCGACATCGTACCGGCCGCCGCATCGGAGCAGCTCGACTGCACGCTGGAGGTCACAAACTCGATCTCCAAGACCGTCCGCGTCTTTGGCGATTGCTACTGGCGGCCCGGCGCCGTCCAGGCCATGCTCCCGTCGCGCCCGAAACCCTTCCTGCGCATGCCGATCGCCTGGGAACGGAGCTTCGGCGGCACCGACCCCGAGGATCGAGCCACCGTGGACCTTCGCAACCCTGTGGGCTGCGGTTTTCGGAAGCGGCTCCGATTGCTGGAAGGTCACCCGGTGCCGAATTTCGAGGACCGGCGGGCCCCGATTTCGAATCCCCAGAAAGATCCTCCGCCGCCGGTGGGGTTCGGCCCGATCGCCCCACACTGGAAGTCCCGCCAAGACTTCGCCGGGACCTACAATCAGAGCTGGCAGGACGATCGGTTTCCCCTCCTGCCGGTCGATTTCGATCCGCGATTCCTCAACGCCGCGCCGTCCGACCAGCAGCTTGCCAGCTACGGGCCGGGCCTACAGGTCCGGCTGACCAACTTCACGCCGCACCGCCGGGACGTCTTCGTACTTCCGGACTTCGCGCCCGTAGTAACGGTGGTTGACGCGCGCACGATCATCCCGGTCAAGACGACAGTGGACACCGTCGTGATCGAGCCCGCAGCGGCGCGCGTATCGATCGTCGCGCGCGCGGTCCACGTCCCGAAGGACGTGCACGCGCTGACCATCGCCTTCGCGGGTCCCTTGACCGAAGCCCAGCGGCGCAAATTGCACCGGGGTGGCAAGGGTTAGGTCGTTAGATCAGCGTCGCCGGGTGGCGGCGGGAGGAACGGCGGCAGGAACAGCAGGGGTGACGACCGCCGCGCCTCGGTCCGCCCCTTCGCTGGTCCCCAGCACGAGCGTCGCCGGCCCGGGCGTCACCTGCTTATGCGCGAAGAAGGCGGCCAGCCCCAGCGCGAATGGTCCCCAGGCGGCGCCCAGCTCTCCGGCCGACGACGCGGTCGTCAGGACCTGCGGCTCTGGATCGGTGCGGGGGCGCAGGCGCGTCAACGCCATGCCCGCTTCTCGAAAGCCGAATCGATCACCTGCGGCGTCGTGGATGAAGGTCCCGACCTGCGCAATGGAGGTCGACGCGGCGACGAGCGCCGCGCGGCCCGCCTTCGCCAGCGCCGCGCCGGTGTTGGGCTGCTCGAACTCCCGCGTGAATCGTTCCTGCGAGCGCGCGACGCCGGTGATCAGGGCCAGCGCGTCCGGCGTGGCGCCCCAACCGAGGCGCAGGAACACCGCGCCCTCGCCGGGGACGAAGCCGGTCGACGTCGACGTCTCCAGCCGGCCCGCTCGCAAGGCGCGATTGAACGGCTGGCGATCCACGAGGGAATCGGCGCCTCCCAGATAGACCGCCCGCGCCTGCCGTGAGGAGAGCAGAGCCTCGGCCACTTCCAGCGCCTGGAACACCGCGGCCCGACCGGCCGCGAACGTCCGGCTGGTGCCGGCATCGATTCGCGGACCGGATTCCCCGCAGATGGCGCCCAGAACGCCCGCCGGAACGAAGCGGTCTCGGGGCTCGGGCAGGCAGAGCAACAGCGGGGTCGGACCCGCCAGCCCGCCGTCGTCGATTTGTTCCAGCGCCAGCAGCGACAACGTGACCAGCCGTGCCACGCCCGTCACGGCGGCGAGGTCGAGAGGCGTGCGGCCGCCCCTGACCGGGACCCGTGCCGGGTCGCGCCACGGCAACTCCTCGAAGAACTTGAGGCCCAGGCGCGCTGAACCAAACGCGGTGGGAACGGTGACGCCAGCGGAGGTGAAGGCTCCGATGGAATGTATGGCGACCCCTCGTGTCGACGTGATGAGCCAAGTCATAGTATGTTCGGAAGATCCTGCCAAGCTGACGCAGGGGCTTCGAACAGTGATTGACGCAAGACCAGCTGGTTCTCCGGCGCGCTCCGAGCTGGTGGCGCTTAACTTCCCCGACGAGGCCGCTGCTGGCGCGCAGGCCGACTGGTACAGGTTCGTGCTCGAAGAGCTCAACGGACTGGGAACCCTCCTTCGGTATCAGCTGGCAGAGCTGGGGGTCGGGTCGGCCGCGGACGGGACCAAGCGGCGCATCCACAACTTTGTGGAGACGATTGGGTGGGACGCGAAGACGGCGCTGAAACAGACCTGGGCGTTCGTCGAGAAGCACCTGCACGATTTCGACGACGCGTGGGGCCCCCACCTGGTGCTTAAGGCGTTGGAGCCTGAGGAGGCGCGCGTGCAGGAGTGGATTGCCGGCCTCGAGCCCGAGGCGCGGGCGACGATTGAATCAACCCTGACGGTGTGAGGGCGAAGAGATGGCAAAGACGTCCAGGCGATTGAAACAGGCATCCGCGGCTCCGCGGGCTGAATCCTCCGCGCTTCGGTCGCTCTCCGCGTGCTTGCCGTCGAGCGGCGGCGCGGTCCTCGAAGGCCACGTCAATTCCGTGAGCGAGCGCGGCCTCGTCGAGGCGGTGCTCGCGGGCGGCGAGGCCATCGAGGCGCTCTGTCCAAGCCACATCGACCGGCGCTGGTTACGCGAGGCGTGCAAACAGGCGCCCGTCGCGGCCGCGTTCGTCGTCGCGCAACCGTCGGGCCGCCACGTGCTCTGGGGCCTCTTCCCGAGCGCGGCCCACGAGAACGTGAAGGCGGACGTCGTCATCCGCGGCAAGCACCTGCGCCTCGACGCCGAGACTGTTCATCTGACGTCCAACAACGCCCACCTGCGTTTCGACCCCGAAGGCAACATCGCCCTTAAGGGCCGCGACCTGACCAGCCACGCCCGCCGGGTTAACCGCATCAAAGGCGGCTCGGTCCGACTGAACTGACCTTCCCAATACACTGGGCTCTCGCTCAGTGAACCGGCCCGATTTCGGATCGAGACCGGTCACAGCGGTGGACTCGTTAGAATGACCCGGGTCCGCAGAACAATCGCTTCGCCAAGATCATTGGGTTTTGTGGAGCAGGCTTGCGGACGCCTACTGGTTGTCCGTCGGCGCCAGCTCGATGAGCGGGATCTCCTCGCGGCGCCGCGGGCTCAGACGAATGCCGATGGGCGCGCCGAAGAGCGGAGGTTCCGTCGGCGACGTGCGGGGGTTGGTCCAGTCGGCGATCCGCACCGGAAGCCGTCGCGACTCGAGAGACGTCTCGCCGACCTCGCGGCCGCGCACGGTCGGCAGCGCGACGTGGTTCGTGCGCGCGCTCAGCTCGAACAGGAACGTGAGCGCGTTGTACGAATAGATCGTCTGGTTGGCGGGCAGGCCGAGCGCGCTGGAGAGCTCGTCGGTCCAAAAGACGTAGGGCGCGATGGCGATCTGGTAGAGCCGTCGGCGGTCGGGCTCGGAGAGCGTCGAGAGCTCGCGAAGGTTGACGAAGGCCGCCTCGGTGTCGCGGTCTCCCCACTCGTGCCGGTGACGAATCGCGACGCGCCGGAACGCCTGCCGGCGATCGAGGTTGCCCGCCTGAAAGAAGCGCTCGAGCTCGTCCGCGTCGAGCTGCTGATCCCCGTTGGCGTCCTCGGGCGTGACCAGATCGGCCCGGCGGACGATGCGCGCCGTCGTCGGCGGCGTTGACGTAGTGAAACGCGTGCCTCAGCTCGCCGGCCAGTTTCTCCGTGGTGAAGATCTCGAAGTGGAGCTCGGGGCCCTCTTCCGGCCCGCGGCTGACGGTGCCGACGTAGCCGACCACGTCGCCGGCCTCGACCCGCTGATCGAGGACAACGACCCGCCCGGCATCGAACGCCGACGCGACGTCCGGGGAGGCGTGCGTCAGTGATTGCAACCAGGGGATCGCGTTGGCCTCGGCGGAAGCCGCGCGGCGGCAGGTCGAGGTGCGCCAGCAGCGAATAGAAGGTGAACGGACCGTCGCCGACGTCGACTTCGTGCCGGATGAGCACCAGGGACGCCGAGGAGACGCCGGCCGCCGACCGCCGCACGGCGACGATCCGCCCGCGAACCGGTGCGCGCACAGGCGCTCCGAGCGCGGCGCGAAGATGGATCCCCGAGTGGTAGAGCCGATCGGCCGCCACGGGGAAGTAGCCGGTCGCTCTCTCTTCGGCGTTGTCGAAGGCCGCCCGCCGCGCCGCCAGCAGCTCCGGTTGGGTCCGTGGCAGCTCGGTGACGCCGCGGATCTGGAGGGGGAGCTCGAACCCGTTCAGGGCCCGCAGGATTCGGTGCCAGTCGAGCGCGCCGGGATCCCACTTCTTCTTGCTCGACGTGCAGGTGACCGAGGATTCCCGAGAAGGCCAGGGGGTCGGCGAGCGTGTCCATGATCGGCTGGCCGTCGAGCTCGGGGATGACCGGCTTGATCTTGGGAAAGAGGCGCAGCAACGTGCGCGTCAAGGCGATGATCGACTCGTACTGCTCGGGCCGGAATTCGTAGGCCTCGTGCCGCTCGCCGTTGATCGTCACCTCGCGCGTGACGCGCGTGCGGTAGTCCGGCGGGAGCTTGGGCCATTCGCTCCGATCGACCTTCCCGCGGTTGCAGATCTCGACGCCGATCGAATCGGAGTTGGCCTCCTCGGCATGGAACGCGCGCTCGACGAGATCGAGCGTCTGATAGATGGTGCCGTCGGCGTCGATCATGAAGTGCGCCGAGAGCCCGCATCCGTTTCCGCTCGGACGGGGACGGTTGTGCATCGACTTGAAGCAGGAGCGAGAGTTGACGCAGCCGTCGAAGTGCAGCACGAGCTGAGAGACCCCCGCCTGAAGCTCAGCCAAGCTTCCCTGCTCGACACCCTTCCGCACGCCGTAGCGCTTGGACTCGCCGTCGCAGCAGCCGCCGCTCTGATCGATGCACCGGGTCTGGTAGGCGTCGAATCCCTCCGGGTCGCGCCAAAGGACCACGGGACGTCCGACCTGGAACGCCTGGCCCGCGACGACGATCGCGTTGCCCAGGGAAGTCGCTGACTCCTCGGCGGTCGCCGTGCTTCTCGCCATGACGATCGCCGCGAGGAGGGCGGCGGCGACGTTCCGAGCTTGCGCGATCATCGAAGTGGAAAAATGGCCGGCGCGTTTGACCGCCAGAAACGCTGAACTTATGATGATACGCGCCGCAACGTGTTTGAAAAATTCAAGAAGATGGTGAGCGGCGGCGGCAAACCGCTGGTCGCCCCCTCTGGTCGCGCCCGGCCGGCAGCGCCGCGCAAGCCCGCGCGCCCGCGGGCCCCCGGCTCGCAGGCGTCGGCGTCGGCGCCCTTGCTGTCGGACCCGAAGCTGAAGGCGACGCCGCGCGAGATCCCCTGCCCCAACTGCGGTGAGCCCATGCTGTCGGGCTGGGGGACGACCTGCGGAACCTGCCGACCGGGCCTCGTCGCGCCCAAGACGCTGTTCCTGTCGCGGGATCCACAGGCCGCTTCCGGGCGGATGGAAGCGATGACGCTGGGATGGCTCGTCGTGGTCAGCACCCCCGATCAGCGCCAGCGGGGTGAGCTTCTCCAGCTCGATCAGGAGAGGTCGGTGCTTTCCCGCGGCGAAAGGGGACCGACCAGTCAGCCTGGACTGTTCGAATTCTCCGACATCTTCATGTCGAGCGGCCACGCCATCGTCTCGCGTCCGCGGACCGGAGACCGACGCGACGCTTTCTCCATCCGCGATCGGGAGAGCGCGCCCACGGCGAACGGGACCTTCGTCAATTCGCGCCGGGTCGGCCGAGGGGAATCGGTGGACCTGGCGGACGGCGACGAGGTCAAGGTGGGGGCCACCCAGATGGTGTTTCGCTCCCTGTGGTTGCCCGGATCCGATGCGCGGACCTCATGAGTCCCCGCCGCTTGATCTCGGGGGCGGGCGCGCTGCTGGCGGCCTTGCTCGCCTGCAGCTCCGCGCTTGCTGGTCCGAAGGTCCTCTCGACCCGCCCGATCGTGGGCGAGACGGGGCGGATCGAGTTCCTGGCGGGCGGGATAGATGAACGTGGCCGATCGCTGAGCCGAGCCGGTTTGGAGGTCGGGGTCGATGGTCAACCGACGACCCCGCTGGCGCTGCAGTCGCTGTCCGATTGGGCGACCGCCGCATCGGAAGCGAGCCCGACCTGGCGGCCGCCCCTCGCCGTGGGGCTCGTCTACCTGTGGGTCGACGGTGTCCCCGCCGGCGTGCTCGACGGCATTCACGCCTTCTTCCAGCGCCTTCCGGCGCGCACGCTGGTCTATCCGACGATCTACGGCCGCTTGCGCCAGGGACGCGCCAGGCTGACGGCAGGGGACATCAGCCGTCTCGACGAGGTCCCGTACCTCGACGGCTACCGGCCGAACATGGTCGACGCGATCCGGCTGAATCTGGTTGATCTCGCCAACGATCCGGCGCCGCTCAAGGTCCTGGTGCTGGTCACCGACGGACGAGACTCCGCTGATCCGAAGGGCGAGGGACCGGGCGACTTCGCCGCCCTGGGGGCCGAGCTGCGCCGGGCGGGGATCGCGTTGCTGGTGACCCGGTTCAGACCGGAAGCGGACGCCGACCAGGCTGCCGCCAATCTGCGGGATCTCGTCGAAGCGACCGGAGGTTTTCTCGACGCGCGGGACCAGCCGGAGGAGCTCGAGAACACGCTGGAGTCGCTGGGCCAGAGCGTCGCCGACCTCCAGCGGGTCGAGCTGCCAATCCCCTGGCCCTGGCGCCTCTTTCCCGGCAACCATCGGATCACGATCCAGCTGATGACCCCGGCCGGGGAGCGACTCTCGGCCGAGGTGGGGACGCTCCGGATCGAATCGGGAACGTTCGTGGCCGTCCTTGGGGCGGCGCTGGTCCTGGGTCTCCTTTCTCTCGTCGTCTGGTGGGTGGGGAGGCGTCGCCGCGGCTCTGCACCCGACACGGACGCAGAGAGCAGCTCGGAGGCCGTCCTGGCAGCGGCGCACAACTTGATACGTCGGGGGGCTTCCGCCGAGCGGGCGGCTGAGCAGCTGGCGCGAGAGCATCCGGATGCGGGCCGGCTGCTGGAAGAGCTCGGAGATGAATTGTTCTCGGACGTGCGTTTCCCATATCTGCGGACCCGCCCCGGGCGAAAGCGCCTTCAGGAGATTCGCGCCATCCTGCAGAAGCGTGAAGGCGAGTCGCCAGCTCTACCCGATGGACTCGCTCGGGTGTTGGCGGAGGTGATCGGATCGGGAGTCTCGGCGCAGGTCGCTGCGGAACGACTGAGCGCGCTCACGACGTCGGAGGATCGGGCTGCGTTCGTGGCGCTCGATCTCGAGCGCCTCGCCGAGGCGCTGAGGCTGATGACCCGGACGCATGCGACGCTGGGAACGCCGCGCGCACGGGGCTTGGTGGTGGCCATCCAAGACGCGCTGCGTGCCGACGAGACCCGGAAATCGGGCGTCTCGGTGGCGTGGCTCGTTCGAACGGGGGGACCGGGTCTTCGAGGTCAGACGCTGCGGCTCGGGGACGAGCGGACTGTCATCGGCAGCAGCGGTGGCTGCGAAATCCAGCTCACCGAGGATCCGGCCGTCGCTTCGGCCCACGCCGCGATCTCGCTGGGGGAGGGCGAATACTCGGTTGAACCAATCGGGGGCCCGGTCAGGGTGGAGGGGGAGACGGTCAGCGCTCGAAAGCCGCTCGTCGACGGAGAGACGCTCGAGATCGGGGGCGGCTTCTTTGTCTTCAAGGCGGCGAGCCTGGTCAATCTCAGAGCCGCTCGCAGCATCGGGCGAGGCGTCGGCCGAAGCTAGCGGCCGCGCGCGACCATCATTCGTCGACCGGCTTGTCGGGCTTCGAGCCGTCCCCCAGTGTCGCACGCGCATAGGCCCGAGCGAATTCCGGACCAAAGATCGAGGCGTGCAGCTCTTTATCATCGGTCAGGATCTGGTCGAAACGGTCCAAATAGGCGCTCCATTTCGACTTGAACCTGGAGCCCGAGAAGAGCCCACCTCCGACGTCCAAATCGTTGACCCGGGGATCCAGAGACTGGAGCAACGCCCGGACCCCCTCGGTGACCGCCGCCATCATGGCGATGTGGTGAATTCCGAAGTCGGCGAAGATTCCGATCAGATCGCGCTTCACGGTGGCCACTGGCGCGTCCGACTGGAGGAGATACTCCAGCACAGCCTGAGCCGTGCGTGCGCGATGGAGCGCCGTCCGGCCGTTTATGGTCCGCACCCCGACCTCGACCCCGAACTGCTCGTATCCCTTGCGCAGTCCGACGAAGGCCTCGCCGAACGCTTCGAGGATCTGCTGTTGGCGATGAGACGGCGCCTCACCGACGGGCGGCGCGGGCGACTCCCGGGGAGGTGGCGTGACCGAATTGCGCCGGGCGTCGGCGGCGCGAGGCGAGATCGACTCTGAAGAGCCCCGGCCCTTACCGGGCTGGTGACCCCAGCCTATGGTCATTCGGGGCCCGGTCTGCTCTTTGGCCCGCATCGAGACGGCCAGCTCGATGCGGCCCAGCAGGATGCAGGAGCGACCCGTCAACCGGTTGGCGGCGTTCGTGGAGAGCCGGACCCCCTCGATGATGCTCCCGTTGGTCGAGCCGAGATCCGAGTACGTGATTCCGTCGGCCCCGAAGCGGATCAGGCCGTGCCACTGGGAGATGAACGGATCGTCGATCGCGATGTCGTTGAGCTGGTTCCGGCCCACCCGTACGGGCGACTCGGAGAACGTCAGCGTTCTATCCAAGCCGGATCCCGAGATCTTGACGGTCATCTCTATCGACATGAAAGGCTCTCGTACTGGGATGTTAGCCGATCGTCGTCGACGCCGAACCATCGCCCGCGTCGCGCCCGGTTTGACAAGACGTGCCGAGTGATAGCTAAATATCGACACACGGGACCAAGATATGCAAACCGCCGAGATCGAGGCTCTATTGGCGCCCGTCAGCGCGGACGATTCTTGCGGCGTCGACCTGGAGTACGGGGATGCCGCCTTTACCGCCTTTGATCGCGCGACGCAGGGAAAGCCCGAGCAGCAGATCGGTTCGACCATCATCCCGGCCGAGGAGCCGGACTGGAAGGTGCTCGCCCGTCAGGCGATCGCGCTCTTGGGGCGGACGAAGGATCTCCGGGTCGCGGTTCATCTGACCAAAGCCCTCTTGCACACGGACGGCCTGAAAGGTCTCGCGGACGGGATGACCGTTCTCCGGCGGTTCGTGGAGACGTACTGGGAAGGGCTCCATCCGCGACTCGACCCCGCCGACGCCAACGATCCAACGATGCGGATCAACATCCTGGCGACGCTGGCGGCGCCGGAGTTCGTGTCGATCGTTCGGTCGACGCCTCTGCTCACGTCGAGAACAGTCGGGCAGTTTTCCTATCGCGACTTGGAGACGGCTGGCCCGGCGGACGGGGCCAACGGTGCCGGCCTCTCGATGGCGACCATCGAGGCAGCCGGGATGGATTGTGATCTCGCTCTTTTACAGGAGCGGACGGGCGCCGCCCTGACCGCGGGCGCGGAGCTCAAGCAGCTCGAGTCGTTGCTCTCCCAGCTGATCGGCGGGGCCGCGGTGCCAGCCTTCGGAGGCTTGGCCGCCTTGCTCCAGAAAATCTCGGGTTTCATGCAGTCCATGATGGCCCGTCGGGTCCCCTCGGATGGCTCGGGCCAGGAGGTCGGCGGAGCCGACGGCTCGGGAGCCACGGTGGCGGCCGGGTCGCCTTCAGGCGAGATCCGAACACGCGGAGATGTCGTGCGGGCGCTCGAGCGTATATCGGCCTACTATGCGAAGCACGAGCCCTCGAGCCCGATCCCGCTGCTGGTCGAGCGCTGCAAGCGGCTGGTGACCATGGGGTTTCTGGACATCATCCGGGAGCTGGCGCCAGATGGGGTCAGGCAAATCGAGACGTTGTCGGGTGAAAAGCAAGGGTGACGAGGCCGACAAAGGTGTAAAACCTCTCCATAGGAGGCAGGTGGTTTCATGAGCAGTCAAAAGTTCATCGCGCGCAACCGAGCGCCCCGCGTGCAGATTGAGTACGATGTCGAGCTCTACGGCGCCCAAAAGAAGGTGCAGCTCCCGTTCGTCATGGGGGTTCTCTCCGACCTTTCGGGCAACCCCAAGGAACCCTTGCCGGCGGTCGCCGATCGAAAGTTTCTAGAGATCTCCGTGGACAACTTCGACGAGCGGCTGAAGGCGATGAAACCACGGGCTGCGTTTCAAGTTCCGAATACCTTGACCGGGGAAGGGAATTTGAGCGTCGAGATTTCGTTTGAGAGCATGGACGACTTTTCTCCCGCGGCCATCGCCCGGAAGGTGGGCGCCCTCAATGAGCTGCTCAAAGCCCGACAACAACTGGCGAATCTCGTGACTTACATGGACGGCAAGACCGGCGCGGAGGACCTGGTCAGCAAGGTCCTGCACGATCCCAGCCTGCTGCAATGGCTCGCCGCGGCGCCCAAGGGCGGCGCGGGCGAAGGCGGCGCAGGCGAAGGCGGGGGAGCGTAGCCCATGGCCGAGTCCCAGAAAGTAGAGGAGCAGGCGTCGGGGATCACCACGGACGAGGGGGAGTTCTCGTCTCTCCTGCAAAAGCAGTTCAAGCCGCAGTCGCCGCAGGCGCGGAGCGAGGTCGAGAACGCCGTCCGGACGCTCGCGGCGCAGGCGCTGGAGAAGAGCACGCTCATCGGGAGCGACGTCATCGAGTCGATCAACGCGATGATCGCGGCGATCGACAAGAAGCTCTCCGAGCAGATCAACGCCATCATGCACCATCCCGACTTCCAGGCGCTCGAGAGCGCCTGGCGGGGGCTGCACCATCTCGTCAACAACACCGAGACCGACGAGCAGTTGAAGATCCGCGTGATGAACGTCTCCAAGAAGGATCTCCACAAGACGCTCCGGAAGTTCAAGGGGACCAACTGGGATCAGAGCCCCATCTTCAAGAAGCTCTACGAGGAGGAGTTCGGCCAACTCGGCGGGGAGCCGTACGGGTGCTTGGTCGGGGACTACTACTTCGATCATCAGGCTCCTGACGTCGAGCTCCTGGGCGAGATGTCGAAGATCGCGGCGTCGATCCATGCGCCGTTCATCTCCGGCGCCTCGTCGGCGCTGATGGGAATGGACTCCTGGCAGGAGCTGTCGAACCCGCGGGATCTGACCAAGATCTTCACGACCCCCGACTACGCGGCTTTCCGCTCACTGCGGGAGTCGGAGGATGCGCGCTACCTGGGCCTCACGCTGCCGCGCTTCCTGGCGCGGCAGCCCTACGGGGCCAAGACGAACCCGGTCGAAGACTTCGACTTCGAGGAGGACACGGCGGCGGCGGGCAGCGAAAAATACAGCTGGGCGAACGCAGCCTACGCGATGGCGGTCAACATCAACCGGTCCTTCAAGCTGTACGGATGGTGCTCGCGAATTCGGGGCATCGAATCGGGAGGATCCGTCGAAGGGCTGCCGACGCACACCTTTCCCACCGACGACGGTGGTGTGGACATGAAGTGCCCGACCGAGATCGCCATCAGCGACAGGCGGGAAGCCGAGTTGGCGAAGAACGGGTTCATGCCGCTCATCCACAAGAAGAACTCTGACTTCGCCGCGTTCATCGGCGCCCAGTCGCTGCAAAAGCCCGCGGCGTACGACGATCCGGACGCCACGGCCAACGCGAGTCTCGCCGCACGTTTGCCTTATCTGTTCGCCACCTGTCGATTCGCGCACTACCTCAAATGCATCGTTCGCGACAAGCTCGGCTCGTTCAAGGAACGGGCAGATATGCAGCGCTGGCTGCAGAGCTGGATCATCCAGTATGTGGACGGAGACCCGGAAAACTCGACCGAGGACATCAAGGCGCGCAAGCCGTTGGCCGGTGCCGAGGTGGTGGTCGAGGAGGTGGAAGGGAATCCGGGGTACTACACGTCAAAGTTCTTCCTCCGACCGCACTACCAGTTGGAGGGGTTGACTGTCTCGCTGCGCCTCACGTCAAAGTTGCCGTCAGCAAAGGCAGGCGGGTAAGCGCAGAGCGAGAAGGGCTGAATCGTTCACGATTGTGAACGACAAGGGAAAAGAAAGGCGAGGGAGAGCATGGCTGTCGATATCTTTTTGAACATTCCGAAGGTGTCGGGTGAATCGATTGACGCGCAGTTCGCAGGGCAGATTGATGTCCTGGACTGGAACTGGGGAATGGCGAATGCCGGCAGTGCCGGGACGGGGACCGGAAGCGGGACGAGCAAGGTGAGCGTTCAAGATCTCACGCTCACCAAGTACGTCGACAAGTCGACCCCGACCCTGATGGCCGCCTGCTGCGCCGGGACGGCTTATGAAGGTCCGGTCATCCTGACGATGCGCCGGGCGGGGGGGACCGCTCCCCAACCGTACCTGCAGCTGTCGCTGGGGAACGTCACGATCTCCGGCCACAAGCACCAGACCTCGACGTCTGACGACAAGCAGACCGAGACGCTCACGCTTCACTTCGCGACGGTCCAGATGCAGTACACGCCCCAGAACGCAGACGGGACCAATGGGGCGGCCGTGATATCGAAGTGGCACATCTCGAAGAACACCGCCCAGTTCTAACGACCAGGCACACAGCCCGAGGCGAAGCTCTCGCGGCCTCGCCTCGGGCCGGGTGCGGAGCAAAAAATGACGGCTGACGAGCTACTTCGCGCGGGCCGGCTGGCCGACGCGCTGGCCGTTCTGCAGTCGGACATCAAGAAGCATCCGGCGGATCCAAAGTTGCGGATCTTCCTGTTTCAGCTGCTGGCGGTCATGGGGCAATGGGAGCGGGCCCTCACCCAGCTCAAGGTGACCTCCGAGCTGGACCCGGCTGCGCTCCCGATGGGCCAGACGTACCGCGAGGTGGTGCAGTGCGAGCTGCTCCGCCGAGAGGTATTTGCCGGCCGCCAGACGCCCCTTCTCTTCGGCGAGCCCGCCGAATGGATGGCGTTGCTCGTGCGTGCCCTCCAACTGGGCGCTCAGGGAAACGTCGAGGAAGAGGGGCGCGTGCGCGATCTGGCGTTCGAACAGGCGCCAGCCACCGCCGGAACGGTCGACGGACGGAGCTTCGGTTGGATCGCCGATGCGGACCCGCGTCTGGGACCGGTCTTGGAAGCGATCCTGAACGGACGTTACTACTGGATTCCGTTCGCGCGTCTCTCGAAGATCGAGATCGAGAAGCCGACCGATCTTCGCGACATAGCCTGGCTGCCCGCCACGCTGACCTTCACGAACGGAGGGCAGAGCGTGGCGTTCGTCCCCTCCCGCTACCCCGGCTCTGAGCAGGCGTCGGACCCGCGTGTCGTCCTGGCGCGGACCACGGAGTGGAGCCAGCCTGGGGCAGGTCCGCAGCGCGGCCTTGGGCAGCGCCTCCTCGCCACGGACGAGGGGGAGTATCCGATCATGGACGTGCGCTTGATTGAGCTCGATGCTCCGGCGAGCGCAGCTTCACCAGCTGGTTGAGCCATGGCGGAGCTCACTCAGAAGGAGCGTCTGCAACCATCGTTGCTGGACCGCCTGACCGACGATGACCGCGAGCAACGTCAGGAGTCGCGAGAGAAGAGAGTCCTCTCTCCTGCCCGGCTCCGGGAGTGCGTCCGCCGGGATCTGACCTGGCTTCTCAACACGACCAACCTCGGAGCGCTACAAGATCTGACGGAGCAACCCGAGGTCGAGCGATCGGTCTTGAACTATGGGATGCCTGATTTCGCCGGCCGTACCGCCTCGACCGTCGACGTGCGAATGATGGAGCGGCTCATCGTCCGAGTCATCGCCGACTTTGAGCCGCGGTTGCTCAGGAGCTCGGTCAAGGTGCGGGTGATCGCCGACCCCGACAAGATGAACCACAACGCCATGTGCTTCCAGATCGAAGCGGAGCTGTGGGCCCAGCCGCTGCCGCTCCGGCTGTTCCTGCGCACCGAGATCGACCTCGAGAGCGGCGCGGCGACGGTGGTCGACACTGGACAAGGTGGGTGACGGCCGATGGATCCGCGCCTTCTCCAGTACTACGGTCAGGAGCTGAGCTACATCCGAGAGCTGGGCGGCGAGTTCGCGCGCGAGTTCCCCAAGATCGCGGGGCGGTTGGGGCTCGAGACCTTCGAGTGCTCCGACCCCTA
This sequence comes from uncultured Pseudomonadota bacterium, assembly GCA_963819375.1. Classification (GTDB taxonomy): domain Bacteria; phylum Myxococcota_A; class Polyangia; order Fen-1088; family Fen-1088; genus JADGRB01. The sequence goes on from CAWFVU010000010.1 coordinate 754,623, forward strand.
CGTGGAGCGATTGCTGGAGGGGTTTGCCTTCCTCGCCGCGCGCGTTCACCTCAAGATCGACGACGAATTCCCGCGCTTCACGCAACACCTGCTGGAGATTCTCTACCCACACTATCTGGCGCCCATCCCCTCGATGGGGATCATGCAGCTCAGTCCCAACTTGAACGAGAGCGTCCTCGCGCAGGGATATCGCGTGCCGCGCGGGTCGTCGCTGCGCAGCGTGCTCGGCCGTGGCGATCAGACGGCCTGCGAATACCGGACAGCGCACGACGTGACGCTCTGGCCGCTGGAGATAGCGGCTGCGGAGTATACCGGCTACGTGGGCGACCTCGGCGATCTCGCCCTCCGCGGGCGCCCGCGCGCCGTCTTGCGGCTCAAGCTGCGGGCGACGGCGGGCCTCAAGATCTCCGAGCTCTCGTTCGACGAGCTGACGCTCTTCCTTCGCGGCGGTGACGAGCTTCCGGCGCGGCTCTATGAGCAGCTCTTCGGCCACTGTCTGGGGGCGGTGGTGCGTCCCACCGCCCGGCCGGTCCCGTGGCAGCACCTCTCGGTCGACGCGCCGGTGGCGCCTTCGGGGTTCGAGGACGACGAGGCGCTTCTCCCCTACGGACCGCGCTCGTTCCAGGGATACCGTCTGCTCCAAGAGTACTTCGCCTTTCCGGCCCGATTCCTGTTCGTGAAGCTGCAGGATCTGCGGGCCGGAATGAGCCGCTGCGACGCGCACGAGGTCGAGATCCTGCTCCTTTCCGACGCGCACGAGCCCAGCCTGGACGGCGTGGTCAATGCGCAGCACTTCGCGCTCCACTGCACGCCGGCCGTGAATCTGTTCCACCGCCGCGCCGACCGCATCCATCTGAGCGAGTCGACCCACGAGTATCACCTCGTCCCCGACCGGACGCGGCCGATGGACTTCGAGGTCCACTCGGTCCGCGAGGTGGTGGGGTTCGGATCGAGTGCCGAGGTGAAGCAGCCCTTTCATCCGTTCTTTGCCTGGAACGACCAGACCGCGGACGGCGATGCGCTGGCCTATTACACGATCCAGCGACAGCCGCGCGCGCTGTCGGCGCGCCAGCGCGTCCGGGGCGCGCGTTCGAGCTATGTGGGGAGCGAGCTGTTCCTCTCTCTGGTCGACGGCGACGAGGGGCCATACCGGCCGACTCTCCGCCAGCTCGCCGTGGAGACCCTCTGCACGAACCGCGATCTCCCCTTGCACCTCTCGCTGGGGGTGGGGCGGACCGACTTCACGCTCGACTCCGGCGCTCCCGTGGAGTCGATCCGCTGCCTGACCGGACCGAGCCCCCCACGCCCGTCCCACGCCTACGGTGATCTCAGCTGGCGCCTCATCAGTCACCTGTCGCTCAACTACCTGTCGCTCGTCGACGGGAGCGACGGGGCCGGACAAAAGGCGCAGGCCCTGCGCGAGCTGCTGTCGCTCTACGCCGATCTGACCGACGCGGGCGCGCGCAAGCAGATCGACGGGATTCGTGCCACTGCCTGCTCGGGAATCACCCGGCCGCTGCCAATCCCCGGGCCCACCACGTTCGGTCGCGGGATGGAGGTCACCTTGACCTGCGACGAGTCCTCCTTCGAGGGGAGCGGTGCCTTCTTGTTGGGCGCGGTGCTCGAACGGTTCTTCGCAAAGTACGTGTCGCTCAATTCGTTCACCGAGACAGTGTTACGGTCCGTTCAGCGCGGCGAGATCATGCGATGGCAGACGAGAGCGGGACGCCGGAAGATCCTGTAGCCCCGCCGACTTCGTCGGGTGGGGAGGGGAAAGTGCGTTCGCCGGCCGCGCTGCTCGATGCGCTCGCGCGCGCGCCCGGACAGTTCGACTTCTTCCAGGCTCTGCGCCGCCTCGACGGGCTGGCGGGAGGAGGCTCTCGGCAGCCGCGGTTCGGCGCTGCCTGGCGCCCCGCCGACGAGTCGATCCGGCTCGGGCAAGAGCCGGATCTGACGTTCGCCGCCTCGTCGCTGGCCAACCTCCGCAGCGATGATGGCGCCGCGCCGCGGCTGACAGTCAATTTCTTCGGGCTCCTCGGACCGAACGGTCCCTTGCCGCTGCACCTGACCGAATACGCCCGCGATCGCCTGCGCAACGCCGCCGACCCGACGATGTCGCGGTTTCTCGATCTCTTCCACCACCGCATGCTGCTCTTCTTTTACCGGGCGTGGGCCGCCGGCCAGCCGACGGCGAGTCGGGATCGCCCGCGCGAGGATCGGTTCGAGCACTACATCGGCGCGCTGCCGGGCATTGCTCTGCCCGCGGTCCGTTCGAAGGACGCCTTCCCGCACACCGCGAGGCTGTATTACGCCGGTCTTCTGTCGTCACACAGTCGAAACGCCGAGGGGCTGGCGGCCATGGTACAGGACTTCTTCGCCATGCCGGCTCGGGTCGCGGAGTTCGCGGGTGGGTGGCTCGACCTACCATCCGCGCATCGTTGGAAGCTCGGCGGCCGGCAGGAGCTGGGTCGGCTGGGGCTGTCGACAATCGTGGGGGCCCGCGCACGGACGAACCAGCAAAAGTTCCAGCTGGTGCTTGGGCCGCTCACGCGCGCCCAGTACCAGCGCATGCTGCCCGGAGGCCCCAGCCTTCCGAAGCTCGTGGCACTCGTCCGCAGCCACGTGGGCGACGAGCTGGTCTGGGATCTGAGGCTCGTGCTGGCGGAGCGGATCGAGGAGCCGCTCCGCCTGGGGAGCTCGCGCCTCGGGTGGACGGCTTGGCTCGGCCGCGCGGCTGCGGGCCGGCGTGAGGATTTGGTGCTCGACCCACTCGCGGAGGCGGCGGCCCCCGTCGCCGCCTGAAAGAGGAAAACATGTCCGATATCAGTCGTGTCGCATTGTTCGGAAGGCTCAACAGCCTCGGGTACAAGACCATCGAGAGTGCCACCACCTTTTGCAAGCTGCGCGGCAACGCGTACGTCGAGGTGGTGCACTGGATTCACCAGATTCTCCAGCAGCAGGACTCCGATCTGCACCGGATCGTCCGGGCGTTTCAGATCGATCCGGGCCGACTGGCCAAGAACATGACCGAGGCGCTCGATCGCCTGCCGCGCGGCGCGACGTCGATCTCCGACCTGTCGTCGCACGTCGAGGAGCTGGTCGAGCGCGGGTGGGTCTACGGCAGCCTGATGTTCGGCGACGGAAAGGTGCGCACGGGCCACCTTCTGGTCGGGGCGGTCAAGACGCCCGCGTTGCGAAACGCTCTGCTCGCTATCTCGCGCGAATTCGAGAAGGTGGGCGGCGATCGGCTGACCGAGGAGTTCGCCGCCATCGTCGAGGGATCGCCGGAGGCGTCGCTCGCTGCGGCGGGCGCAGGCGCCGGCGCGCCGGGTGAGGCGTCGGGCGCCATGGCGCCCGCGGCGCTGGGGAAGGGGGATGGGCTGGCGCGGTTTTCGGTCGATCTCACCGAGCGCGCGCGCAAGGGGGAGATTGATCCGGTCACCGGTCGCGACGAGGAGATCCGCCAGATCGTGGACATCTTGATGCGGCGCCGGCAGAACAACCCGATCCTCACAGGCGAGGCCGGCGTCGGGAAAACGGCGGTCGTGGAAGGGTTTGCGCGCCGGATCGCGGCCGGCGACGTGCCGCCACCGCTGAAGGAGGTGACGCTGCGGGCGCTCGACGTCGGCCTTTTGCAGGCGGGCGCCAGCATGAAGGGGGAGTTCGAGAATCGGCTGCGCCAGGTGATCGACGAGGTGCAGTCGTCGCCGAAGCCGATCATCCTCTTCATCGACGAGGCTCACACGCTGGTCGGCGCCGGCGGTGCGGCGGGGACGGGCGACGCTGCGAACCTGCTCAAACCGGCTCTGGCGCGCGGCAAGCTGCGGACGATCGCCGCGACCACCTGGGCCGAGTACAAGAAGCATATCGAGAAGGACCCGGCGCTCACGCGGCGGTTCCAGGTGGTGCAGATCCCCGAGCCGGAAGAGGAGAAGGCGATCGGGATGATGCGCGGGATGGCTTCGACCCTGGAGGCGCACCACAAGGTGTCGATCCTCGACGAGGCGCTGGAAGCGGCCGTGAAGCTCTCGCACCGCTACATCCCGGCCCGCCAGCTGCCCGACAAGGCGGTCAGCCTGCTGGACACGGCCTGCGCCCGGGTGGCCATCAGCCAGAGCGCGGTCCCTGCCGAGGTCGAGGACTGCCGCGGCCGGATCGCCGGGCTGGATGTCGAGCTCGAGATCATCGGCCGCGAGAAGGCGGGCGGTTGGGAGACCGCCGACCGCGAGTCGGCGGCCAAGGAGAAGCTGGCCGCCGAGAAGGGGCGGCTCACCGAGCTGGAGGTCCGCTGGAAGGCCGAACAGGATCTGGTCGGCAAGATCGTCGAGATCCGCCGGGGCGGGAAGGCCGAGGCGGAACGCGCGCGGTTGCACGAGCTGCAGACCGAGCTCGGCAAGCTGCAGGGGGAAGCCCCGCTCATCTTCCCGACGGTGGACGGCCAGGCGGTGGCCGCCGTTGTCGGCGACTGGACCGGGATCCCTGTGGGCCGCATGGTGAAAGACGAGATCCAGACGGTGCTCAAGCTGGCGGAGACGCTGGGGCGGCGGGTGATCGGCCAGAACCACGCGCTCGAGATGATCGCTCGCCGCATCCAGACCTCGCGGGCGGGGCTCTCCGACATCCGCAAGCCGATCGGCGTGTTTCTCTTGGCCGGCCCGTCCGGCGTCGGCAAGACGGAGACTGCGTTGACCCTGGCGGAGGCGCTCTACGGCGGCGAGCAAAACCTCATCACCATCAACATGAGCGAGTTTCAGGAGGCCCACACCGTCTCCACGCTGAAGGGTGCCCCTCCCGGCTACGTCGGCTACGGCGAGGGGGGCGTGCTCACCGAGGCGGTGCGGCGGCGCCCCTACAGCGTCGTGCTGCTCGACGAGGTCGAGAAGGCGCATCCCGACGTCCACGAGATCTTCTTCCAGGTGTTCGACAAGGGGATGATGGAGGACGGTGAGGGGCGCCTCATCGACTTCAAGAACACGCTCATCCTGCTGACGTCGAACGTGGGGAGCGACCTCATCGCCAACATGTGCAAGGACCCTGAGTTGAAACCCGAGCCGGAAGGGATCGCCGCAGCCCTGCGCGCCCCACTCCTCAAGACCTTCCCGGCGGCGCTGCTGGGACGACTGGTGACGATCCCCTACTACCCGCTGAGCGACGAGATGATCGGCAGCATCGTTCGTCTCGCTCTGGCCCGCGTCGCCAGGCGCATGAAGGAGTCACACGGCGTTCCGCTGACGTACGACGACAAGGTCGTGAAGCTGATCGTCAGCCGCTGCACCGAGCTCGAGAGCGGCGGCCGAATGATCGAGGCCATCCTGACCAACTCGCTCTTGCCGCGCATCAGCCGGGAGATCTTGGTGCGACTCGGCGAGGGGCACCCGGTCACGACCGTGTCGGTCTCGGCCCCGGGCGATGACTTCGAGTACACGTTCGGGTAACCCCGTCATCTCATTCGGTCGCTCCCGAGACGGCCACGGCCAGGGTGGTGCCTGACTGCGAGGCGTTCACCGCGATCCGCGCCTTTTGAAACCCCTTGGTGAGCGGAATGTTGGTGACGTCCAGGCCCACCGACCCCGGGTCGGTGTGCTGCGGCTTGGGGATGCAGTAGGTCCCCTGGACGACGCCGGCGTAGGTGGCGACGTCCCACGACTGCCAGGAGCTGCCGTCGAACACGTAGACGTTCATGGTCGACTTGAGAAGGGTACAGGACTGCATGTTGACCACGCTCGACCAGAACCCCGAGACCTCGAACGTGCTCGGCCCCATGAAGGCGGACCCCGTCAGGTCGACCTCGACGAGGTACTGACCCGGGCACGCCGGCTGGCCGTAGTTGGCTCCCACCGTCGACGAGGACAACCCCGTGTCGACGTCGAAATCGCCCTGGGCGACGAGGTCGGGCGTCGCCGCCGTCGCGCAGCCGGACGGGCCCGAGGCGCCGCTCCCGCATCCCAGCGACGTGGCGGCGGCGGCGGCGACGGCGAGCAGCGACGAGAGCCCCAGCGTGGTCCGGGCCCGGCTCATTCGACCGCTCCCGCGATGGCCACGGCCAAGGTGGTGCCCGACTCGACGGCGTTCACGGCGATGCGCGCCTTTTGGAACCCCATGTTGAGCGGGATGTTCGTGACGTCGAGACCGACCGAGCCCGAGTTGGTGTGCTGTGACACGGGCGTGCAGAAGCCATTCTACTCCTGCGAGAGATGTATCCGGTGAAGGTCGTCCCGATCTCGCCCACCCCCACGTCCCAGAGGGTGTCGTAGAGCGTCACGACCTGTCCGATCCCCGGGGCAAAATCGGGCGGCCCCACCAGGATCCAGGCCGGTTCGGCCGCGAACGTGTTGCCGTTCACCATGGTGACCGTCGCCTTCACGAAGCCGTCGGAGACGTCGTCCAGCCAACCGTCGTTGTTGGCGTATTGGAGGATTGGGGGATCGAGCGCCGGATTGACGAGGTCTTTTCTGAACGGCCGCGAAGAGCCACGTCCGCCCAAAACCACCAGCCTACCGGCGGAGTCGGTGAAGAGCTCGCCGAGGAGACCAATGACCACCTTCTTGGTCGTCTTGTGGACGGGCCAGCTGCCCTTCATGTTGAAGTCGATCTTCTTCGGCCCTTGGCTGATGCCGCTGATCGTCTGGGGCTTTCCGGGATCGATCTCCAGCTGCGACCGTGGCTCGTTGGCCGCTCCCCGAGAATTTCGACGTGGCGTCGCGGGCGTGTAGACGTTCCCCGAGTTCCCCTGTTGTCCGTTGAACGGGAAGAACGCCGCTTTCTTGTTGGCGAGATGAACGCTCCAGGTGATCGACTTGACCTGCGGGTGGAGGAGGTTGACCTCGACGGGGGCCTGGGTGGGAAAGTGAAGGAAGATGCGAAAACGTTGCCCCTGCCTCTTGATCGAGGTCGCGCTGGTCTTGAATCCGGAGAAGGCTCCACCAGAGACGGCCGTCCCGACCCCCGCGTCGGTCCCCACGGGGCCCTGGCCCGGGATCTCCGGACCGAGAAAGAAACTCGTAGGATCGTTGCCGACCCGCGCAATGCCTATGCCGGGGTGAATCCGGAGCCGCGTATTCACCAGCGGCGTGGGTGTGGGACCTCTTCTGACGCTGTGACCTGGTCTTGCCATTCGATTTGCCTCGTCGGACGACGACTTCGCCGGAGACTATCGCTATTCGCCAGCCCGCGGCGCGTAGAAGCGACGTTTCAGCACGTAAGGGGGGGCTGGTGGTCGCAGGTCTGCGCGGTAGAAGCCCTCGAACAGTTCGACCCGGCTTCGAGCCGCTGGGCAGCTCGCGGACAGCCGCCGGAATCGATTGTCGATCATGTCGAACTCACCATTCCAATAAAGGTTCGAACTACCGTGGACTTCAGATCCATTGTTCCATCCGGTGACTTCACCCCATTCCGTCCGACCGGGGCCGTATCTGATGGAGCCGCAGGAATCGACCTCGCCGATGCCGAGCCAGTAGACCCTCGACCCGCGGGCCGTCGGTCGCGCTTTCGAGCAGCTGCCATCGACCCAATCGCGCAGCTCCACGATTTTCGTCCCAGTGTCGTCCTCCTGAAGATAGGTCCCTACCTCGCACGGCCGTGGCTGCCGCCTCTCGGATTGTCCCGGCTTGTCGAAGAAGATGCAGGCGGCGGGTGCGGCCCGAGCAACCGGCCGAGGGAGCGTTGTCGATGAGGAGTAGCGCGTTCGCGCCACGAGGGCCTTGCCGGACACCGTCACGTCCTCGTGAAGGATCATCGGTGCTGCGGCTGGCGGGCAGGTAGACACGCGCGCGCGATGATCCTCGAATGTGAGGCGCCCCAAGGCCCACTGGTCGCCGTAAAGCGGATCGGTGTCCTTCGAAAATCTGGGGGTCGCGACCTCCCCGTGATAGGTGACGCTTCCGCAGGCGTCCGGAGTGCCCGCGCCGAGCACGTATGATCTATCCCGGACCGGCGATTCCAGGCATATGCCATTGGTCCGGTCGGAAAGAGTGACGATCTTCCCGAACGCGCGTGTATTGATCTCGCTGAGCGCGATGAAGAACACGCAGCGGGTCTCATCGTCGTCGTTCTTGACGTGCGGTCGAGAATAGAACATCGCCTCCACCGCGCGATCCCGCTTCGGCCAGCGCACGCTCTTCCCCGCCCGATCGAGGTGGCAGTCCGTCGCCACGGCCGGGAACCTTCCCGGCCCCGCGTCGCGCGGGAACTCCGGGAAGGGGTTCGGCGCCGCGGCAAAGCCGGCGTCCGGCGCCGCCGGGGCGCGATCGGGGGGCGCGTCCAGTCGGACCCCGCCGTCGGCAGCTGGGCGCCCCGCCTCTGAAGGCGCCCTGGGCCCGCATCCACTACCAGCCCCCCACAACGCGACCGCGACGATGCCAGCCCCGAGCCAGGGTCGCGAGAGCGTCCGACCGCCCGTCACCCGAGAACGCCTGCGGGCTTCCCGCGGCATCGGCTAGGCTGGCTTCCAGCAGTCGCCGTCGTAGTCGGGGAACGAGACCTGGCAGTTCCCTTCGGGGACCATCTGGGCGTAGGCCGTCCCGTCGGTTCCGAGTCGACCGGAGCGAACGCTGCCGTCGGGGAGCTTGAGCTCGTAGCGCGCGAAGGGGACGGGGTTGCCCTGGTCGTCGACCAGCTTGATCCCGACCCACTTGAGGCCCTGGAGCTTCGCCACCGTTTCGGTCGGTACGCTCGGCGGAGGGCTCATGCTCGACATCCACGGAACCGGGGGCGTGTTACCAGGCTGCGCGGCGTGGTTCTGGGTGACGAGGTCGGCGTGACGAACCGCCTCCTCGCCCTCGATCATGACGTCCATCGAGTAGCTCTGAAAGTAGGCCTTTCCCTGCACCACGTGGGAGACGACTCCGCCGCCCGTGGATTGGGCCACCTCGTTGCCGGTCGACTTCTTGATGAACGAGCTCTTCTTGCCCAGCGGATTCCCCTCGCAAACGACCGAGCTGGCGCCGCCGTCCAGATCCATCGCCTGCACGTTGTTGGGCAACGGCGTGGGAATCGGTCCGGCGGGCGGCGTCGGTGGGCAAAGACAGACGTCCGGAAAAGCGATCGATTTGCCGCTGCTGCCTTTGTGAACGACCGCGCGGCCGTTGATGAAGACCGTGTCTCCCATCCTCAGGCGAGCTCCTCGACGAGGCGAACGCTCCCTTCCGGCCGGGCGACCTCGGTCGCCAGATGAGCCCAAGCCGCGTGCGTGGTGGCTTCGGGGCCCCCCCGCGCGCGTGCCGCTCGCGAGAGGTGGCGCTCGGCGACCAGCGCCGTGACCGCGGAAAGACCTGCGTTCCCCATGCCCCGATCCTTTCCACGCTTGCGCCCGAGCCGCAAGCGCCGTTCGACGTGGGGTCCCCCGAAGCGACCAGTGGCGCTTCGAATTTTGCGGCGTCGTCAATCCCGTTGGCGCTTCCCGGGTTGCTGACCGCGGGTTCTCGTGCCTTCCGACTGGCCTGCAGGTTGCTGATGTCAGCAGGTGGACGCGCAGAGTTGCCCCCTGGCTTCGCAGCCCACCGTTCCTCGAGGAGGATTCCATGATTGGTCGCGCCGGTTCTTCATCCAAATGTTGGCGGGTCCTTTCCTGGGCCGGCCTGGCCGCGGCCGCGCCTGCGCTGTAGGCCTGTACGTCGCGCACGTTGGAGATGCCGAACACCACTCCGACGGCGAACCTGACGACGAGGTTCACGCAGAAGATCAACAACGAGATCGACCTCTTGTTCATGAGGGGCCGAGTCGCAAGTCGAACGTTGTGACGTCGTTGCTCAGCGCACGCAATAACCAACAACGAATGTCGGTAATCAGAAACGAAAACAGCCGCCAAATGTCACCTGATGAGAGGAATGAGCGACCCTTTGGGCTGATACCAGCTTCGGGTAGGTGTACCGTTCCGAGGCGGTTGCGCGTCGCAGAGCAGCCGCTCAGCTTCAGCGGCCTGCTATCCGGTCCCCACCGAGACAGCGCTCGAACCACTCCGAAGTACTGCAAATCTGCTTTCGTCGCTTCGGAGGCCATCCATCAAGCATTCCCCTCAGTCTCTCGTCGTCAGTCACGAAGAAATCTACGTATGCAAAAGGGCCAGCTGCAGGGAATCCATCAAATGGCCCTCGTCCCAGCCGCTCTGCGTCTGAATCCAGAGGGTCGCCGCGAGCCCTACAAGTGGCCCGAGGTCGAAGGCCGGTCGTCCAATGCCAGTAAGCAGCCATTCGAGTCGATCGCCCGTGGTCTGCAACCCTCGGGACGACCAAAATCTCTCGATTATGTCGCTGCGAGGAAAAAGTCCTGATGAGAACCACACCGCGGTCGCCATTCGGGCAAGGTGAAACGGCCGATTAGCTTAGGCCGGGCTCTTCTGGCGAGTTCGCGAGCGGCCGCCTTCAGCGTCGCCGCAAGCTCCCGTGTGTCAACCCCGACCAGTGCCGGATCATCCGGACGCCCTGAAAGACAGATGCTGAAAAATAGTCGGTAGAGCGCGATGTTCTTCTCCAGTCCCTCTACAGGTTGGAGGAGATTGTGCTTTCTCGTGCGGAGATCGTTGCTTCGTCTGCCACACCCGATCCCGCCGGAAGGTCTCGCGCAGTGCGAAATCGATAGTCTTGAACCGCGCCTCGTTCGCCGGCATCCCCGAGCACTGCCGACCCATCGCGTGTATTCGGCCAGCTCGGCGGCCGCGCTCTCCGAGATTTCTAGGGTTACCTTCGTCCGCGCCCGGTCGTCTCCGAGCACGAGCGGGCCCGTGCGTGGGGGTGCATTGGGCCGTCCGACTTTTCGTTGATTCGTCTCCATGGGGTGCTCCTTGGTTGGGCCGTTAGGGGCCAGCGAGACATCTCGCGATCGACTTGGACCGACAGGCCGCCATCCCGATCGCGCCTGAGCAGAACAGCCCGGCCGTTCAGGTGCTGTGCCCCCGGCGGCTTGCCTGCCACCGGGAAATCCATGGAGAAGTGGGCGGCGACAATCCTTCTCGTCTTGGGCGACTGATCAAGCCGGTGGCATTTCGCGTGTGGCTCGCGAACGCGTCGACAAATGATTCATTTGACTGGGAAGACGTCCCGGTCGGCCGCCCCCGAAGAACGCACCAGACTTCGATGAGCTCCTGACCGCCGAGCAGGTCGCCCAAATTCTCAAGGTCAAACCGGACACCGTCAGGTCCTGGATCCAGGCGGGCTCGCTGAGGGCGAGTCGGCCAGGCAACGGAGCGCGCCCGGGCCGCAAGTATCGTGTTCGCCGATCGGACCTGGACGCATTTGTCGTCTCATCCCAGCGCCGGCCTGCGCCGCCGGAGGTTGTCGCGGCGTCCGAAACCGCCCGTATTTCTGGCGGCTGACCTGCCGCACGCCCTGATGAGCCTGCGTGAGGGCCCCGTCGCGCTTCCAGTCGGCAGGAGGCGTAGCGGCCGGCGGCGGGACATCCAGGATCGGGGCAGCCGTCGCGTCGGCCTGAGCACTGGTGATCGCAAACCAGCGGATGCCTTCTGGTCGGCGGGACTCGCCAAGGCTACATTTGCCGCCGCTGATGGCCGATCTCGGATCCCTGTCCACTACCGATGGGCGCGGGGAGGGCGCTTCGCCGCTCCGCCAGCAGTTGAAGCGCGAAACGGCCGACCTGCATCGGCGTCTCGAGACCGACCTGGGGCTGCTCGAATCCGAGCTCTCGCTCGACCGCTATCGCCGGGTGCTCGAATTCTTCTTGGGCTTCTATGCTCCCATTGAAGCCGGTTTGGCGCGCGTGGCGTCGGCGGGCCCCCCGCTCGGCTTGCCGTTGCGAGCCCGCACCGAGCTGATCGAGAGCGATCTCCTGTCGCTCGGCCTGTCTCGGCGGGAGGTTGCCGACCTGCCTCGATGCGCCGACCTGCCGCGGCTGTCGTGCCCTCGAGGAACTGGCGGGCTGCCTGTACGTGCTCGAGGGCGCCTGCCTCGGAGGGCAGGTGATCGCCCCTGCGCTACGCGAGCGCCTCGGGGTCGCTAAGGGCAGCGGCGCCTCGTTCTTCACCGGCGACGCGGAGGGGACGCCGGCGAGATGGCGTCTCTTTCTCGCGTGGCTCGAAGGCCTGGCGCGCGCCGGCTCGGCGACCGCCGAGATCGTCGCCTCGGCGCGCGCGACTTTTCTGGCTTTCGCGCTATGGGTGGAGCGGTAGAAGGAATCGTAACGTCAGTGCCGGACCGCGGAGAGACGCCATGGTGGACCTGACTGACTGTGACCGCGAGCCCATCCACATCCCGGGGACGATCCAGCCCTTTGGCGCGCTGTTCGTGCTGGCCGAGCCGTCGCTGACCATCACGCAGGTCAGCGAGAACGTCGGCGATCATCTCCCTCTTCGTGTCGAAGAGGTCCTGGATCGGCCGCTCTCCACGATGATCGATCCGGCGTCGGTCGCCCAGGTGAGGGAGGCGCTGGGCGAGGAGCGCTGGCACGACATGAACCCGCTGCAGATCGGCGCGCACGGAAAGCAATTCGACGGAATCGTCCACCGCCACGAGGGGGCGGCCATTCTCGAGCTCGAGCCGAATCCAGGTCCACCCACCGCGATGCGCCACCCGTTCCGGCCGGCGCTCCTGCGGATTCAACGCGTGGTCACGTCCGCCGAGCTCGCGGACGTCGTCGTTCAGCAAATGCGGCGAGTCACCGGGTTCGAGCGAGTCTTGTTCTATCGATTCCACGAGGACGGTCATGGCTCCGTTGACGCCGAGGCGAAGGAACCGGCGCTCGAGCCGTATCTCGGGCTGCACTATCCGGCCTCCGACATCCCTGCCCAGGCGCGCGAGCTGTATCGCAAGAACTGGCTTCGGCTCATCTTCGATGCCAGCGCAAAGCCAGCGCGCGTTGTTCCGACCCTCCGCGCGGACACGGGCGGTCCGCTCGACCTCAGCTTTTCGGTTCTGCGCAGCGTCTCGCCCATTCACCTCGAGTACATGGCGAACATGGGAGTCCGCGCTTCCATGAGCATCTCGCTCATCGTTCGCGACCGACTGTGGGGACTGATCAGTTGCCTGAACCACACCAGCCCGCGGCGCGTTTCGCAGGAGACGCGGATGGCGTGTGAGTTCCTCGGTCGCGTGACCTCGCTCCAGATCGCCGCGCTCGAGGACCGCGACCAGCTCGCCGGGCGCGCCTCGCGTCGAGCGACGGAGGATGAGCTGGCCCGTGCGATGCGCGCGAGCGCCCCGGAAGACAATGTGCTCGGGGTCCTGCTCACGCGCCCGAAGGAGTTGATGGGGATCGTGGACGCCGAGGGGGTGGCGCTGGTGAGCGGCGGGGAGATCGTGACGCTCGGGCGCACGCCGCCGCCGGCGCTCATTCAGGACATCGCGACGTGGGTCGACGAGAAGGAAACATCCCGGCCGTTCGCGACGGCTTCGCTGGGAGCCCTGTTCCCTCGGGCCCAGGAGTCCAGCGACGTCGCCAGTGGGCTCCTCACGTTCGCTCTGCCCGGTGCTCCTCAGAGGCGACTCTTGTGGTTCCGCCCGGAGTTCATCCAGACGGTGAGCTGGGGCGGCGATCCAACCAAGCCTGTCGCGGCGGATTCCGGCGATCGCCTGCGTCCGCGTCATTCGTTTGCGCTCTGGCGAGAGGAGGTGAGGCTCCGTTCGCATCCGTGGACGGCGAGCAACCTCGAAGCCGCGGACGAGCTGCGGCGCCGCGCCATCGAAGTCGACATCGCGCGGCGCTTCCTGAACGAGCAGCGGGCGGTGCGGGCGCGGAACGACCTGCTCGCGGTCGTGTCCCACGATCTCAGGGGCCCGCTCTCGAATGTCCTGCTTCAAACTGAGGTGATGCTGCACCTGACATCGGGCGGTAATGAGGAGGGCGAAAACGCAGTGCGCGGCAGCGCCGAGCGCATCCGGAGATTGGCGGCTCACATGAAGGCCCTGATCGACGACCTTCTGGATCTGGCGAGCATCGAAGCGCACCGCTTCGCATTGCACCTCAAATCCGTCGAGAGCCGGGAGCTGGTCGAGGAGGCCCTGCTGGCCGCTTCCCCTCTGGCCGAGGCCAAGCGGATCACCCTCGCGGCGGAGTTGATCGATGTGCCGAGGCTGGAAGCCGACCCCGAGCGGATCTTCCGGGTGCTGTCGAACCTGCTCGGCAATGCGGTCAAGTTCACCCCCGAAGGGGGGACGATTACCGTCCGCGCGGAACGCCGAGGCGACGACTTGTCGATCGCGGTCGCCGACACGGGACCCGGGATTGCCGCCGACCAGCTTCCCCACATCTTCGAGCGCTACTGGAAGGCCCAGTCGACGAACCAGCCCGGGACGGGGCTGGGCCTCTACATCGCCAGCGGAATCGTCGAGGCTCACGGCGGGAAGATCTGGGCCGAGACCTCTGCCGGCGGCGCCAGGTTCACCTTCATTCTGCCCCTCGTACGCTGAACAGGAGGCGATGCGAGAACTCGAACGCCGCAGCGTGCGGGAAGAGAAGAACGGCGGACCCGGGAAAACGACCCGGGTCCGTCGACCGATCGCTTCGGCAAGATCATTAGGTTTTGTGGAGGCGCCGGGAGTCGAACCCATGTGAAGGGTCCGAACAGAAACGAGGCGCGACGCGGACTTACCCACCAAACCCACGAAATCGTTTGGACAAGTCGCTCCCGTTCGATCCCGCGCCGTCCCACATGATGCCGTCTAGCGGTGCAGAGTCGGGGCACAAGGAGGGCACAAAATTCCGGCTGATGCGCTTGGTGCTTCGAGCCGGGTGCGGCTACAGTTGGATCATGAGCGGACGCGCCCAGAAGCTGCTCGGCGAGGTCTTGGACCTCACGGATGAAGAGCGGGCTGAGGTTGCGCTTGAGCTGGTCGCTAGTCTCGACGGTTCGAAGGACGTCGACGCCGAAGATGCGTGGGTCGTCGAGATCGAGCGCCGCGCCCGGCGCGTCCTGGCTGACTCTGATGGCGGCGAGGACTGGTCCGCCGCGCGTGCTGAGATCGAATCGAAGCTCCGCCGGCCGTGAAGCCCGTCCGGGTCGAGCCGGAGGCGAAGCAAGAGCTCGAAGCGGCAGCCGCCTGGTACGAAAAGCGGCGTGAAGGTCTCGGTCTCGAGCTCTTAGCCGAGGTCGACGCCGCGTTCGCAGCGATCGCACGTAGCCCCGGTCGGTTTCCGTTCTATCCACGCGTGGCTCGCGAACTCGGGGTTCGTCGCGCTGGCGCGCGACGCTTTCCTTATTCGATCGCGTTCATCGAGCTCCCCACCGTAGTTCGAGTCCTAGCGGTCGCGCACGAGAGACGGCGCCCGGGGTACTGGGCTGGAAGACTCAAGGGATCTCTGAGACGGCCTTTGTGCTTCTTCGTGAGTGGGAGACGGGTGTTGGGCCGCTCGGGCAGCGTGCGGTCGCTCTTGGCAGCCGCGGCAGCTGCATGCATCGCGCTCGCACCCGCTTCCGTCGCATCGCAGCCGGCGGCGGCTGCCAGCCGCCTGGAAGCCCATGTCTGGGCGCACGACGGGCATCCGGGTCCCCTCGCGGCGGGAGCGGCCGACGATTTTTGGACAAGCTCCGGCTCGCACTATCGATTCGACGGGACGAAGCTCGGCGAGCTGCAGTTCTCGGATCGACTCGCGGGCAAGCCGGAGGCGATCGTTTCGATTCGCGTCGGACCACGCGGCCAGGTATTTGTCGCAGGAATCTGGCCGGATCTCGGCTTCTCCTTGGCTGCGCACGACGAGAACGGCCAACAGCGCTGGATCCGAAGTCTCGGTCGCGCAGGCGCGAAGGGCTCGGCAAAGGGGCCACTTCGACGGGGGCGCCAAGAGGAGCCGTCTCCAAAGATCACTTCCGCGGAGATTCTGGGAGTGGACAGTGAAGGAGACGTACAGATTCTCTGGATGGTTGCAAGGGTGCGTCGACTTGGCGCCGCGACCTTCGAGCTTCGTCGAGTGTGCGACGTTGGACCGAGCGGGCAAGAATTTCGATGCCGATGTCGACGCCTTTCCCGAACTCTTCTTCACCAGCCGTTTCGATGAGTCGGGCAGCTGGAAGGGGTCCCGAGCATTTCCGCGACTCAACGTGCGTGAAGTCGCGTGGTCGAGTGCGGGCGAGTCCCTAGCTGCCACGGCCAGCGGATGGTGGAAGAAGCCGCTCTTGATTCAGGCGCCTGCAGGGACCTCGACGTCGATCCGCTTCAGTGAAGACGATCCCGCCTTCAAGTCGATCGTTGTTCTGCTCGATCGCGCGGGCCACCTGAGTGGAACGCTTCATCTACTGGCCCACGAAGCTCAAGTGGTGCGAAGCCTTGTCTTCGATGGAGGGGGCTGGCTGTGGATGCTCACCGCGTACTCACCTGGGCTTGAGGTTCGGGGCCCTGGTCGCTTGCGAGATGGAGCGTCCGTGGGGAACTGTCTGTCGCTGCTGAGCCTGGCGACCAAGGACAAGGTCCCACATTTCCGCGCGAGCTACTGTACGCCGAACAGAGCAGCGAGCTTCTCCAGCACGCTCGCCTCCGGTCCGGACGATCGACTCATCATCACCTCGGCGCCGGCGGATCTGCTCGACGGCGCGCCTGTGGATCCGCCTCCGGGGCTGGCCCTTCCGCCCCCGCCGCGCGACGTGACAGGGAACGTGGCAGGTGACTACGTTCCCACGCGGCTGGTCGTGAGTCGTCAAGGGCAGGTCGAGTGGAGCTCGTCGATTCCCGCGTCCCACGCGATTGGCCTGCCTAATGGCTGGGTCTGCTTCGATACGCCAGACAAGCTCGCTTGCGTCCGGCTGGCCGCCTCCGCGCGCGCACCGAAAGGGTGACCTTCGCGCTGCGGGCTCTGAGAGCTCCTGCTGGAATTGGATGCGGACCCGGGCAAGCTACCCGGGTCCGCTGACCGACAGCTTCGGCAAGATCATTAGGTTTTGTGGAGGCGCCGGGAGTCGAACCCATGTGAAGGGTCCGAACAGAAACGAGGCGCGACGCGGACTTACCCACCAAACCCACGAAATCGTTTGGACAGGTCGCTCCCGTTCGCTCCCGCGCCGTCCCACATGATGCCGTTCTTCGGTGCAGAGTCGGGGCACAAGGAGGGCACAAAACTTCGGCAGTTCCCGCGTCGTCGCCAGCCGTGCCAGAGGACGCGCACGGATGCGCCTTCCGAACGCTCCATCGTGCTACGCTTGGACACGATGTCGCGGCCCGAAAAGCTGATTCCGCCCAGCCTGGAAGAGGCGGTCGCCGAGCTCAAGCGCGACCCCTCGCATCCGGTACACGCTCGCGTCGACGGCCTGGATATGGAACTGCGCGTCTTGCCGTCGAACGAAAACCAACCGGGGGTCGGTACACGGCTGGCTGCGATCGGCCCGTGGGAAGGCATCGCTCTCGACGACCTTGTACGGATCCTGCGAGAAGGCCGTGAGTCGGGTGGTAGCGCTGCCGCGCCCGAGATGCCGTGATCTGGCTGCTCGACACAAACACGATCATCTACGCGCAGTACGTCGGCGGACGCGTCCGGGATCGGCTGGATGAGGCCAGCAGACAGGGCCGAATCGTCACCAGCATCCTCGTCCTGGCCGAGCTGTTTTATGGCGCCGAGAGGTCCGCGCGACCAGCGGCCAATCGATTGAAGGTCGAGCAACTCGTCGAGGCAGTGGAGGTTCTGCCGATCACGATGGGCAGTGCCGCTCGGTTCGGCGTCCTCAAACAGCAGCTCGTATCGCGCGGCCGCGTCAAAGCCGATATCGATCTTCACATCGCTGCTACAGCTGTCGAAACGGGTGCCACTCTGGTTACCAACGACGGCGCACTCCTGGCGGGTGATATCGAGGGACTCGTGGCGGAGAACTGGATCTGATCCGTCGCGCCAGGTTCCGTTGATTCGAGGGCTCTCGGTCCGATTGATCCGAGCCGGTGATCGAATGTGAGGCCCACGCACAGGCCCTCGGACGTGATAGTCAGTGCGTGTGGTCGTCGCTGACCTCACCTCCACGTTCCCTGAGAAGATCCGCCAGCGCGGGGCCACGTATTTCGTCTCGGACGCGGTCGACATCAAGAAGAAGTCGCGCGACGAGATCTTGGCCTACGTCGACGGGAGTCACGAGTACGTCACTGGCCTCACGATGGACGGCGCGCGGCTGACGTTGTCGTGTGATTGCCCTTACTTCCTGACCGACGGCCCGTGCAAGCATCTGTGGGCGACGATCCTGGCCGCCGATCGGATGGGCGCCCTGGCCGCCATGCCCACGTTCAACACGATCCGCCTCAACCAGGATGAGGGCAGCGAGGACGATGACGACCAAGGTGATGTCGTCGCCGGTCCAACGCCATCGCCGATGCTGGCCGCCTACCGCCGCGATTCGGTTGCCGCCCGGCAGGCGCGGTCCGCGCCGCCTCCGTGGAAAGATCTTCTGCTTCGCGCCCGGGGCTACGGGAGCGCGCCCGCGGCACCCGCGAAGTGGAAGGGCCGCCTCCTCTACGTGGTCGATGTCGAGCGAAGCTACGTCGGGAGCCTGACGCTCAGCCTTCTCGAGCGCGAGCGAAAGAAGAGCGGCGATTGGGCCAAGCCAAAGCCCCCGCACATTCCGTTGGCCGCGCTCGGAAATCTCGATGACGAGATCGATCGACGCGTCCTTCCGCTGTTGCTGGGGGCCGGCGCCGTGGCCGGTGGCACGCCATCCCACTCATCCTATTCATCGGGATATCAACGGATTCTTTCCCCGACAGGTCCACATCCCGATGGCGATGGCGGAGATGGTGATGCCGCTCCTGTCGCAGAGCGAGCGCTTGCACGTGCGGGCCGCCCGCGATGCGGAGCTCGTACCTGTGCGGTACGACGCCGGCGATCCGTGGGAGTTCGTCTTGTGCATGCGTCGGCGCGCCGACGGCTCGGGTACGGACGTGACGGGCGTGCTTCGCCGCGGGGCCACGACGATGAACGTCGTCGATCCGCTCCTCATGAGTCACGACGGCTGGCTCGTGCTCCCCGATTGCATCGGGCGTTTCACTCATTTCGGGGCGATGGGCCTCGTGTCCTCGCTGCGAAACCAGAGGGTCGTCAACGTGCCCGCGGCGCACGAGAGGGACTTCCTGTCTGACCTGCTGGAGCAGCCCGGGCTACCCCGCCTGGAACTGCCCAGCGACCTCGCTCTGCGCGAGATCTCTCCGCGTGCGCGGCCCGAGCTGAGGGTCGAAGGACAGGCTCGAGGGACGCGATATCGGCAGACCAACCGCCTCTCCGCCGCTCTCTCGTTCGACTACGAAGGGCGTCGCCTGAAGGCGGGCGACAGTCGTCCGGTCGTCGCGCAGGTGGAGGCAGGCCTCCTCATCCGGCGCGATCGGCAGGCGGAGGTGGACGCCACGCTTCGACTCGCGGCGCTCGGCTTCCGGCCGGCGTACGCGAGCTACTTCGCGCAGGCTGCCCAGGACCGCTTCGAGATCGCGCCGACCAAGTTGCCCGCGGCGGTGCGCGTTTTGACGTCGGAGGGCTGGCACGTCGAGGCGGAGGGGCGCACATATCGCGCCGCCAGTCATTTCAGCCTCTCGGTCGCGAGCGGCATGGACTGGTTCGATTTGACGGCGACCGCGGACTTCGGTGGAGTGACGGCAGCGCTGCCGCAGCTGCTGCGCGCGCTTCGTCGGGGCGAATCGATGGTCGTGCTCGATGACGGCACGCTGGGCCTGTTGCCCGAGGCGTGGTTGCAGAAACACGCAATGCTCGCCGCGATGGGCACCGAGAGCGGCGACAAGCTGCGCTTCGAGCGCCGCCAGGCGGGGCTGCTGGACGCGCTGCTGCTCGCCGAGCCCGAGGCAAAGGTGGACCGCGTCTTCGAGAAGGCGCGCGAAGAGCTCGGGCGCTTCGAAGGCGTCGCGTCCGAGAAGGCGCCGCGAGGCTTCAGGGGCTCGCTTCGCCCGTACCAGGAGGCTGGCCTCGGCTGGCTGACGTTCTTGCGCCGCTTCGGCTTCGGTGGCTGCCTCGCCGACGACATGGGCCTCGGCAAGACCGTACAGGTGCTGGCCATGCTGGAGGCGCGCCGGACCAAGGCCAAGCGTCCCTCGTTGGTCGTGATGCCGAAGTCGCTGATCTGGAACTGGGGCCAGGAGGCGACGCGTTTCACGCCGCGCCTCAAAATACTGATGCATGTCGGGGCCGAGCGCGCGACGAAGGCGGCGGCGCTCACCGAGGCCGATCTCGTTCTCACGACCTACGGGACGATGCGGGCCGACATCGCGCTCTTGCGTGAGATCAGGTTCGACACCGTGATCCTCGATGAGGCGCAGGCGATCAAGAACGCCGCGTCCGAATCGGCCAAGGCGGCGCGCCTTCTGTGCGGCGATCACCGCTTGGCGCTGTCGGGCACGCCGATCGAGAACCACATCGGCGAGCTGTGGTCGCTGTTCGAGTTCCTCAATCCGGGCATGCTTGGCGCCGCGAGCGCGTTCGAGGGAGTGACCAAGCGCGGACGTCCGAGCCCCGAGACCGTGGGCGTCCTCGCCCGCGCCTTGCGCCCGTTCATCCTGCGACGAACCAAGGATGTGGTCGCGCCCGAGCTGCCACCGAAGCACGAAGAGACGATCCTGTGCGAGCTCGATCCTCCGCAGCGCGCGCTCTACAACGAGCTACGCGATCACTATCGCGCCAACTTGCTCGGAAAGCTGAAGTCGGATGGTCCGGCGTCGCTAGGAAAATCGAAGATCCTGGTGCTCGAGGCGCTGCTGCGCCTGCGCCAAGCATCGTGTCATCCTGGTCTCATCGACAAGCGCCGCGCCAGCGAGGCCTCCGCGAAGCTGGATGTGCTGCTCCCGCGCCTCGACGAGGTACGCGCCGAAGGTCACAAGGCGCTCGTCTTCTCGCAGTTCACCAGCTTCCTCGCGATCCTACGTGCGCGCCTCGACGCCGCCAAGATCCCGTATCAGTACCTCGACGGCGACGTCGAGGATCGGGCCGCGCGCGTTGCGCGCTTTCAGGATGATCCAGAGCAGTCGCTCTTCCTCATCAGCTTGAAGGCCGGCGGCGTGGGTCTGAACCTCACCGCCGCCGACTACGTCTTCATCCTCGATCCCTGGTGGAACCCCGCGGTCGAGGCACAGGCCGTCGATCGCGCCCACCGCATCGGCCAGGGCAAGCGCGTGTTCGTCTACCGTCTTCTCTGCCGCGACACCGTCGAAGAGAAGGTTGCCGCTCTCCAAGAAGCGAAGCGCGGCCTCGCCGAATCGATCATCAATGCTTCGCAGAGCCTGGTGCGCGACCTCGATCGCGAGACGTTAGAGATGTTGCTCTCGTGAACGAACGGGACGGTGCTCCTCCGATCCCGACGACCTCGAGGCGCTTGCGGCTCACGCTAACGGCGTGGTCATCGACCGGGTCTGAAGGTCTCGGACCCGGGTCCTTTACCCGGCGCCGTCGACCGACGTCTTCGGTAAGATCATTAGGTTTTGTGGAGGCGCCGGGAGTCGAAACTTAAGAGGCCGAAACCAGAAAACCAAAGCGGGACGCGACCTTGGCCGGTAAGTCCGCGATGGTGGCTGGGAAGTCGGAGCCGGTTGGTGACGGTTCGAGACGGGGCGATCGGGGCGGCGCTGCATGGTGACGGCACCGTGGCGGCACGGCGGTCGGGGCGGGGGACGTCGTCCCGGCGCCCAGGGTGGATCGGGTCGGCACGGCACGGTTGACGGCACGACCGGCGAGGCGCACGGGAGACGGCCAGGCGCCCATTGGCGTGCCGCTGTCGTGCCGTAGGGGGCGCCGCTGTCGCCATGCGCGCGCGCCCGATGGGCGATCACGCTGCGCCCGACGGGCGAATGATCCGAGTGAGAACATCGATCGGAAAATCCATGTGCTGTCCGGGCGCCAGTGCTCCCATGGGGGTCCGGTTCAGCCGGCGATTGAGCGCGCCCACGTCAGCGACCTTCAGTCCGCCGTCCTGCTCGATGTACCAGCGGCTGTTCTGGACGTGATCGTTCATCGACCCGGTCACGGGGCGGCTGTTCGTCTTCGCGAATTGATGACCGCGCGTCGGAAGCAAACGCTCGATCTCGGTTGTCTGGAATCCGTCGGCAGTCAACGTGGCAATCGCGTGGTGGCGAAACAGTTCCTCGAATCTCAGCAGGTCGGGCTTCCGAACGGCGACCGCCCAAAAGCTGTAGAGCGTCACCTTGTGCGTAAAGAGCAGGCACCTGTGGCGTTCGATCGTGGCCACGTCCACGAACCATGCGGCGAAATCCTCCTGTGCTTCGGCGGAGAGGTCGCGATCGCTCAGCCCCAACAGGTCACGAGCCTTCTGCGCGCAGCGGAACGTGAGCATCTCCGGCTTCGCCAGGTCGCTCATGTCCTTCCGCGCCAGTGACGGTACGCTTCGATCCATTCGCTGCCGTCGGGTCTTGGCGACGGTAGGGGAAGGTCAACGATCGAGATCGCCTGGCGGTCTCGGCCGCGGGTGCAGATGGCGCTGATCCGGTCGTCGTTACCGAGGGCGATCTTCGTGACGGTGACGACGGTGCCCAGTACCTGCGTCTCGAAGGGGAGGGCTAGGTGCTGCTCGAACATCGCGAACCAGCCGGTGGCTTGCTCCGACTCGCCATAGGCGTCGACGGTGGCCTCCTCGATCATCTCGGCGAGTCTGGCCTTGCTGAGTCGGCCCCGGGCTCGAGGAGCCGGGCTCTTCACTCGCGCTCGTGCCACGCTGTGGAGCGTACGTGATCGGGGGCGTTGCCTTCAATGATGACCGGCGATGATGACCACTTCTCGTCCTGAAGGTTCTCGATGTCGAGTCTGCTCCGTTCAAGGTGCACCACCACCCGTAACGGTGGGTCGTCCGCTCAGTCGACCTGTCGTGGCTGTTTCGCCGAGACGAGCTCCGCGCGCAGGACGACGTTGCCCTTTGCATCGAGCAGCGGCGTGTCGCACGCGAGCCAGACGTCGTAGCTGCCGGCCGTTAGCTTGAGGATCGCAGAGAACTTGAACGTGACGTCTTGCCGTGGGGCGATCGTGATCGTCGGCGCGGCCGCTTGGGTCGGCGTCACGCCCGCGAGCCTGTCCCGCGACAACTCCAGGAAAACCTGGTGCTCGTTGCGGAGCTGGGCGAGAGGAACATCGTTGCGGCGGGCCGTGACGTTGACCAGCACCGGCTGGTCCGTCCATTGATCGGGATGTGGGATGCAGACCGGATCGACGCCGACGTTCGTCAGCTTGACCGCGATGTCGACGCTCCCGCCGGCACCAAAACCGAAGCTCGCCACTACCGACAAGGCCAGCTTGGGATGCTGCCTGACCAGCGCAGCCATCGCGAGCGCCTCTCGTTCTGCCGCTTCGAAGGCGGGATCGGCCGGGGAGGACTCCGTCGCCGTGCGCGCGATCGGCGGTTGACCTTCGATGGACGCGGTCAGTCTTCGAACCAGCTCTCCCGGGTTCGCCGGCCCGATCGCGGCCGCGGGTGCCGCGAGGGCCGTCGCCGCCCGCAAGAGCGGGTCCACCGAAGCCGGCGGAAGACCGGCGGCGAAGATCCCCACCGGCGCGGATCCCGGCGTATCGCCGTTCGAGCCCACCGTTAGGGACGCATTGGCTGGGGCTGCGACGGTTAGAACCAGGGGATGCGCGTCGCTCGCATTGTTCGACCAATATTCGATCTCGTAGAGCATCTGTTTTCCTCTCGGCGTTTCTCTGCCGCTTCCGTGGCGGCAACTTGATGAGGTGAGCAGCGGAAGCGCCCAGAGCACCGCGCCGAGCCATCGCCCTCTGACCCTTCCCGTCATCTATCTTTTCTTCCCGTCATCCTGCGCTTTTCATCCTTTGCTGCGCGCACCGTCTAGGGCGCCAGGACGGTAAACGCCTCTGCGCTGGCTTTCCCCTTAAGCCAATCGCGAAAATCCCAGTAGTATTCTGCGGGAATAGTAAGGCCGACATTCATGACCACCGGCGCCTCGATTTTCCATCTCGGCGCTGCTCCCACGGCGCCGCCCGCATATTCGTCGTACCAGCCGAGCAGGTGACCTGTCTCGTGTGCGTAGCTGTTCTCCCGCGTCTTGACCCGGGTCCAGTTGGTCGCATTGGCCCTGCCAGGTCCCTGGAACAGGTTTACCTGGTGGTGTTGCCCAGACTCGACGAACTCAACCACGACCTTGACCTTGATCTTGCAACAACCGCGTTCTTTCGGGCAGTCGCAGCCATCGCCCCGCTTGCACCCGGTGCGGTGGAAGAGGTGCTTGTTGCTCAGCTTTCCTTCGACGTCGAGTTTCATCGCGGCCTTGTCCAGCGCCGAGACGGGGTCTCCGATCGCGGGGAGAGCGTCGGTCGATGCTGCCGGCTTCGGGCCTTGGCGGTTGAGAAGCTTGATCTTCACGGTGATCGTGATCTGTCCGTCGTGAAGCTCGATGTTAAACCTGCCGGTCCAGCCAAACGCACCGCTCGAGCAGGCTATGGTCTTCGTCTCGGCAGCGACGTTTTCGTATTTGGAAACGTTCAGCTCCTTGGGAGCAGTGGCGTTTTGACCTGCCGCTGTTCCGGTGAGAGCAAAGGTCGGCTCGGGGCGTTTGTCGGTCTGGGCTTTGGAGACCCAGTCGATTCGGGCGGAACCTGCGTTGATGGAGCCATTTATTGCCTGGATCGTCTTTCCCTCTTGCTTCACCTCCCATTTGATCGCCGTTCCGTTCGGAATGTTTTCCGACACGGCGTGAAGGACGACCTCGCTTCCACAGCGGACCGCATCCTTGCTGTAAGCCACAGAGAGCTTCTTCTCGGGCTCCTTTTTCGCTTCCGGTGCCGGCGGTGCGGTTGCAGGCTCGCCGAGCTCAGTCATAGCTCTCCAGGCCGTGTGTGCCGACCAGTCGAAGTCGGGCGGTCACGAATCCAGGTAGACGCATGCACGCTCCTCGCGATCCGCGGACGCCCAAACAAGGGCCGGCGCCTCTCTCTGGCCAGCCGTCAGCACCCGGTGCGCTATGGCGAGCAGCAGCGCTCCCGCGGCGCCTCCAGTCTCGCCGTAGCAGTCCGCCGGGTGAATGAGCACCATCTGCGGATCGAAGAGGTGTCGGCACCTGATCGAGGCAACACCCCATTCCCTCGCGCCGAGGTTCTCACCGTTGAGGGTGCAGAACGTTGTTCTTACCGGACGTAGAGGATCTGGGGCGGTCTTCTCGAGATCGCCGAGGGCCGACCAGAGGCCCTCGCCCTTTGCAGGCGCGGGCGAGTAGCGGTGACCCTCGTCGCGCGCGATGCCGACGGCCACGATCGGGGTCGTCCTCTTCGCCGTATCAGCACGGGATCGAGGTCCGGCCACCGCAAGAAACGCCGCTCCCTCTCCCGGGACGAAGCCATCGGCGACCGTCGAACCGAGTAGCCGGCGTTCGACGTCGAAGGTGGCAAGGACATCGGGGTGGCAAAGACTGTCAACCCCGCCGACAAGCACCGACCGCGAGGATCCGGACGAGAGCCGTCGCAACCCTTCGCGCAGCGCGATCAGCGCCGCCGGCCGTCCCAAGGCGAAGGCGCGGCTGGCCGTCTCGTCGAGGGCTACACCGGCCTGTTTCGACAGCGCGCGGATGAAGCGCTCCGGCGGCGTGGGCGGCCCTCCTTCACGGTGCTCCGGTAGCCCGAGGAGCAGCGCGGGCGGCGGCCCGCCAGCCGGGAGCCCGGCTGCCGCTTCCCGTAGGGCGGGAGCGGCTAACCGCAGCATCCGCGCTTCCCGGGCGTGGGCGACCTCAGCAAGTAGGTCGGAGCGCAGGGCCTCGAGGGCGCCATCGGGAACTGCGGCGGTCACGAAGGGCTCTCCGGCGCGGTTCAGCCAATCCGTTTCCGCGAAACGCGAGATGCCTGCACGAATCGACGCCGCGACCTGGGCTACGCCGATCCCTATCGAGCAAACGGCGCCGCTCCGCTCGATCGTCGCCGTGAGGCGGCTCATGGAATGCCCGCTACCCCATACCGTTCTTGTCGTTGTGGAAGAGAGGGTCGCCGAGGCGGCAGACGTTCTGCCCCTCGAACTTCACGTCGAACGAGTACATCATGAACTCGCAGGTCCCCTTGATCTTGCCGCTCATGACGCCGTTCGCGGAGCCGGCCTCGTCTCCCGTCGACACCATGTACTTGGCCCCTTTTGTCATCGGCATCTGGCCATCGGTGGTGACCGTCGTTGGGCCGCCCGACGTATCCGCCGCCTTGCCGATGTTCGGGTAAGGGATCGGCACGGGGCCGGCGGGCGTCGGCGTGTTGCAGACGTCCGGGAAGATCGGGCTCATGCCCCCGCTTCCCTTGTGAGCAACCCCTCTCATGTTCGCGAAGACGGTGGGCATTCTTTAACTCCCCAACTCCCAGCCAGAAATTATCACAAGTCTGTGGCCGCTCAGACGCCGTCCGCCTCGATGCGGACCCTTTCGACCCTCAGGACCTTCTTGTCGCAAGGCAGCTCGGCGCGCCAGCTGAGACAGAGGCGGTCGTCCTCGGGTTCGATCAGGACGGTCTCCAGCTTGAACGGCGGGCGCTCGTGTGCCCCCGCGACGGTGACGTCGGCCTTCGGCATGCAGCGCGGGATTTCGAAGTTGAGCGGCCCTCGGCGGCTGCACCCGAGGATCTGCACCGGCTCGCCGCCGCGGAGGAAACGCTCCATCGTCAGCTCGGGGGCCGCGGCGTTGAAGAAGCGGGGGCTGAAGTCGGGAGGCAGGTACGGGGCGCGGCCGCGCTGCCACGCTTTGTCGTAGGTGCCCGCGAACGTCCGGCGAGGCAGCCAGGCGGGCGCCACGAACGCGAAGCACGCCGGGGTTCGGAGGTCGCCAAGCCGCTCGAGCGGTTTGGCGGGGTCTTCGAGATTGGGGAGCTTCTGCCCAATCATCTCGCTCTCCGGTCGCTTACCCAAGAATCCGACGCCGACGGGGTTTCGTTCTTCGGCCAACAGCGGTCCATCGGGAGAGACCAGGTGCCGACCGCCAAAAGCCCGCTCGAAAACCAACGGTAGGGACTCGAAGGGCTCGGGCTCGGTGAACCCCCGGCGTTTCCACAACCGGTCTCCGAAGACCCGCAGGACCTTCCGACGGCCGGCGACGCTCACCGCGACCGCCGTCTCGCCGACGGGTTGACCGCGCGGGGCCCATGCCTTTCCGACCAGCACGACGTCGGTGGTCTCCTTTCCCACGTGAAGCTCGGAGGCGTATTTGAGGCTGGATGATTCAGGGTCGCCCCAGTACTCGTCGGCGAGCGCGGGCGCGACGGGCGTGTCCGCGACCGTCAGCGCCGGGTGCAGCTTGAAGGTCCCCTTCACGACGAGATAGAGGGTCTCGATGCCCTCCTTGTTGGGGAACACCGCCATCGCGGGGGCAAAGGGCGATCGGTTCTCGAGTTGAAGCATTGTCTAAGGCTCGCCCCGACGTCACCGGTTCGCATTGTATCGGCGGGAGCGCAAGTGTCGAGCGGCGCTCCCGGTTCGGGATGCCCGCCAAGGCTATCGACATCCCTGGACCGGGAATAGAATCCTGGGCTATGAGGACCAGGACGAAAGAGGGGCGTGGTGTGGAGGCGGCGACGCCGCAGCTGACGATAGCTGGCGTCCGGCGCGGCCGGGTTGTCGCCCTCGACGAGGCGGGTAAGGTGTTCGTCAGCGTGGAGGGGATCGGCAGCGCCGTCGCCGCCCTCTTGGGAACAAAGATCGACGAGCGGACGTTGCGGACAGCTTTAGATACCCGGCAGGACGTATTTATGTTGTTCGAGGACGGCGATCCGGCGCGGCCGGTCATCGTCGGAATCGCCCAGGGAACGGCAGTTGCGCAGGCTGTCTCCCCGCTGCTCGTAGAGGCCGACGCCGACGGCCGTCGGGTCAAGGTCGTGGCCAAGGACGAGCTGGTCTTCCAGTGCGGCAAGGCGTCCATCACCATCAGACGGAACGGCAAGGTGATCGTTCGCGGGACGGATATCGAGACGCGCGCCGAGGGAACGAACCGCGTCAGGGGCGGCCAGGTTCGGATCAACTAGCGCCGCGATGGCGGGCGAGTCGACAGACGGGCAGGGTGCTCTCCTGTGGGACATCGTCGAGGAGAGCTTCGACGAGGCCGAGTTCCTCTGGAAGCGATGGGAAGACAGCCTCGTATCGCATGCGCGTGACCTTGCGGGGACGACGTTCTGGGTCGAGGAGAGGCTCGCCGGCAGCCTCGACGGCGTCCGAGTCGGCGGTGAGGCCGCCTTCGAGCCTTTGATCGCAGCGGCGCTGGCCTCCGACGAACCCTGGCGACTGGTCGTGGCCGCGCACGTCGCCGCGACCGGCGACAGCGCAAAGGCCCGAGAGCTCTTGTCGATCATGATCGGCGCCGCTGTTGGCGAGCGCCTGTCGCTGTTGCGTCGGGCGGTGGAGGTGGTGCCGAGAGACGATCAGGTCGAGTCGTTCGAGGGAACGCTGGCGCGTGGCGGGTTGGAGCAGAAGGCTGCGCTTCTGTCGCTGCGATCTTTCAGGCGTCGGGCTCCGGGCCGCGAGTTGGACGAGGTGCTCCGTGCGGAGAATCCTGCCGCCCGGGCGGTTGCGCTGGAGGCGGCGCGCCGCCTTGGAGCCAGAGAGGGGCTGCCCCTCGTCGAGTTTGGGCTGGGAGAATCGGAGATCGCGCCGCGCAACGCGGCCCTCGAATCGGGGCTCGTTCTCGGATCGCGCGCTGCCTGGGCGCGTTGCCTGGAGCTGGTTCGCGCCCAGGGCCCGGGGGTCGGGCGTCTCTTGCTCTTGGTGGCCGTTCTCGGAACGGAGAAGGACCAGGACCTCGTGCTGGCGGCGTTCTCAAACGAGAGCCTTCGCCGAGACGCTCTGTTCGCTGCCGGATTCGCGGGTACGCTCCGGACAGCCGATGCCTGCGCGGAGGCCTTGCGTTCCGGCATCGAGGTCAAGTTGGCCGCTGAAGCGCTATGCGCGATCACGGGATTGAGCCTGGAGGCGGAGCGGCTGGTCGAGCCCGAGCCGCCGAGTCCAGACGAACCGATCCCGTTCGAGCAAGAGGATCTGGACGCCGATCTCGTGCCCGCGCCGGACGATTTGTTGCCCAGACCCAAGGTCGCGGAGGTGCTTTCCTGGTGGGACGCCAATCGCGCGCGATTTCCGAGCGGGATTCGCCATCTCGGCGGGAGGCCGCTCGAGTTACGCGGGTTGCAGGAGATCCTCGAGCGGGGTCCCATGCGGCGTCGGTGCGCGACCGCTCTCGAACTGGCCATTCGTACTCAGGGTCGCTACGACGTCTCGACCCGTGCGTTCACCACGGTACAAAGAACGCAGATGCGCGCCTTCGACGACATCCTCGCTGGCCGTCGTACTCCCTAATCCTACGTAGTCCGCCCGCTTTGGCGTGCCCCGGCTGACCAGCTTGCCGCGCACGATTACCCGGCCCTTGGTGAAGCCCACCTCCTCGCGCACCTGCGTCATCACGTCCCACTGCGCCCGCTCGATGGCCGGGGTGATGAACTTCGTGCAGATATCGCGCTCGGAGAGCGCCTTCTTGTTCATCCTGGAGCCCCGGTCCGTTCCAACCGGATCCGCTCGACTCGCAAGAGCGCCATGGCCGAAACATGATGATACTCGTGTTGCCGCTTCCCCGCGATAGGCAGCCCAGGCGCGGCGTCAGGCAGGATGCTTCTGGCCGGCGAGGCTGGCCGACGACATCGGTGCCCCGAGCGCCGATTTTCGGGACACGCTATAGAATCTGTACGAGGATGAATTCCATGCCGACCGAGGTCGATCTTCTCAGCAGCCTGCTCCACGCGCTCGGCCAGCGCCGGTGGGAGGATGCGGTGCGCCTTGGGGAGGAGATCGCCGACCGGGAGGCGCGGAGAGGCCACTCCCGGGTGGCCAGGAAACTCCGCGGAGCGTTGTCACCCCACGACGACTCGGAGGCGGGCGGAACCTTTAGCCCGACACCGGTTGGTACCCCCCTGGCCGGCGCGTTACTCCCGGTCGACCCGGTCGACAGTCTCGACGGCGTGGTTCTCCCCGTTCCGCTGCGAGCGCAACTCACTGAAGTCCTTCAGGAATGGCGACTACGGGCCAAGCTCGAAGCGGCCGGTGTGACCCGCCGGACGAAGCTGCTTCTCCATGGTCCTCCCGGCTGCGGCAAGACGCTCACCGCGCGCTCTCTCGGTGGCGAGATGTCGCTCCCCGTGATGGTGGTCAGGTTTGACGGGGTCGTCGGCTCCTACCTCGGCCAGACCGCCGCTCGTCTCCGGGAGCTGTTTCGATACGCCGAGGCGGTGCCGTGCGTGCTCGTACTGGACGAGGTCGATGCGCTCGCTCAAAGGCGCGGCAATCCGCGAGATGTTGGCGAGCTGGACCGCGTGGTGATCTCGCTGCTGCAAGAGTTGGAGCACTCCTCGCCTCAGGGGATTGTGGTGGCAAGCTCGAACCTGCCGCGGGCTCTCGACGATGCGCTCTGGCGGCGCTTCGATCTTGTGCTGAATTTCCCCGTCCCTTCGGCGAAGCAGATCCAGGCGTTCGCGCGTAAGCGGTTGGCCTCCCTCGGCGGTCGGCCGGGTCGGGATCTGCCGAATATGCTCCGCCGCGCTCGTTCGTACGCCGATGCTGAGCGGGTCGTGACCGACATGCACCGGCGTCTGGTCCTAAGCCGGGAGATGGAGTGAGATGGCCGAGCGCCGTCCCGTGGCGCCCCGCACGTTTTTTCTGAACGAGACGCACGAACACGCCCGGGGTGAACCTGAGGGTCGCGGCCGGACCCCGACGTTCTCCCGAATCAACTGGGCGACAAAGGGTCAACGGTTGCTGACATCCCTACGTGTGGCGCGCGCGGCTTCACGCGACACGGCCGATCCGCTTCGCGACACCAGGGTGTTCCTGCTGTCGAGCCCTGAAGCGAAAATGGAACAGGACTCGAAGGCCAAGACCGCAAAGGACGGCCTGAAGCAGGTCGCCATCGAGTTCGCCGGGAAACACGCCCGTGTGTTCGAGCGACTCGATCTACAGCTCTTGCGGGTCACCTCGGACGGCGACGCGCTCGTTCACGCGAAGCCCGAGACCTTGGACCAGCTCGAGGCGACAGCGGCGCGGCTTTCCGACGCGGGGAAGGGTGATCAAGCGCGATGGGCGTTCCTCAAAGAGTTTCGCCTTGCGCCCATCGAGACACGTGTCGACATCGAATGGCTCGACGGGCTTGATCCCAAGGTGGCGCACGAGGTGGTCGTAGAGTTTCAGCCCGTGCTTACGAGGGCGGACGTGGATCTGCTGATCGAAGCGATTCGCCGGGAGTTGGTAGAGAAACACGGTGAGCAAGCTCTCGGCGGTGGCCGCGATCTCTCGGGACGCAGGTGGCTCCGTTCACGCATGCGACCCGATAAGATCAGGCATTTCGCGGCCGGTTTCCAATCGATCCAAACGATCCACGCTCCGCTGAAGGCGACGCTCTTCGCGACACCGAGTCCTCGCTCGGATGCCACGGGAACGATCGCGCCGAAACCGTCGGGCGTTGGCGACTTGCCAGCGGTGGCGATAGTTGATGCGGGCGTCCCACGCGAACATCCGCTTCTTGCGCCGTACCGGCGAGGCCAGTACCGTCACCCCGACGCGGAACAGACGGATCCGGGTGACCATGGCTCGCGCGTCGCGTCCCGCGTGGTGTTCGGCGACGTCGAAGCAGGTCCCGCTTTCTCACCGCCCCCAGGGCGATGTCGATTCCTCGACGTCGTGCTCCCGGCTACTCGGAACGACGACGACGAGCTGGAGCTGGATGGCAAGGCGATTTTCGATTCCATACGGGACGTCGCCCGTAACTATCCCGACGTCCGCGTCTTCAATCTCAGCCTTGGGAGCTATCTTTCGCTCGGGCGGCTTCCGGAGACCGTCAGGCAGGAGAGGCTCACCGAGCTGCAGGACCTCGACAACTTCGCCTTCGAGCATGACGTGGTGGTGGTAGTCGCCGCCGGGAACACCCCGCCCGGCGTCATCCCCAACGTTGCTTACCCCGGGCATGTCGATGATCCCGATTGGGCTCTCGGTGCGTGGGCCGCGGGGTTCAACACGCTCGTGGTCGGTGGTTACGTTCCGAGGCCTAACACCGACGGCGTGGCCAAGCGGCTGGGTTGGCCGAGCCCGTTCACGCGGGTCGGGCCTGGAGTTGCTGGTGCGCCGATCCCGAGCTTTTCGGCCAGCGCGGGAGACTGCGCGGACAGTTACCGGTGGAAGGCAGGCCTCGGAGTCTGGACGTCGAACAAGTCAGGTGGTTGGGAGGATGTGCCGGGAACGTCTCATGCGGCTCCGATCGTTGCTCGCGAAGCGGCGCTGCTCCTGCGGGATCTCCAGAAGTACTGCCCGCCTGGAGTACAGCCGTTCGCGTCGACGGCGAAGGCCTTCCTCAGGCTGGTCGCGAGCCACGCGGCGCCGCTCGCGAGTCTCACGGCGAGGGCCAGAACTTTGGCCAATAGAACGCTGGGTCATGGTCGTCCGAGCGCCGAGCGTCTGGGATCTCCATTAGCCAGTAGCGCTGTATTTCTCTGGCAGGGGACCCTCGACGGCCCCAGCGCTGTCGCGCGCGTCCGGGTTCCCGTGCCTCGTGAGTGGCTGGCACAAGCGAGCGCGCCGCGCCTCCGGGTCGTCTGCGCATGGAATACGCCAACCAGTGCTGGCGCACCCGAGATCTGGGCCTGCCGGAAGGTCACCGCCAAACTCCGACCCTCGCTCGACGCGGACGCCCTTCGGGGCGAGGGGAACGCCACCAAGGCGTACCCGCTCATCGACAAGGTCTACGACGTGGGAATCGATGACCACAATTCCGATGAATGGGTTCTGGATGTCGCCTACGAAGACGTCGCACCGTATCCGCCACCGATGCGCGTCGAGGATCAGCAGCGAGTCTCAGTCGCTCTGGAGCTATTCGATGAAAATGATCCGACGGTGAGTCCGCAAGCCGCAGTCCAAATCCTGCCGATGACGGAGACGATGATTCGGTTGGGCGGCGCGAAGCAGCCGATCTGGTCGCCGATCAGGATACCGACGGGATAGCGTCGGGATTGCTGTCACCAACGAGGACTCTCGTGCTGAACAAACCGATTGATGACGCCAAAGCAAGGCGCCTCCTGATTGAGCCCGTCGGAGCCGAGGCCCGACGCAGGGACCTGTCAACCATCGCAGACGGTCTCAACAAGGAAGGCCCCCCTACAGCACAAGGTGCCCAGATCATCTGGGTCGCGGACGTTCTCAGCGTCGGTCAGTTGCACACCTGGGCGGGTGTCCTCGACGGTGACAAGGAACCCAAAGAAGAACCCTTCGGGCCGAAATGGGTGCGATACGAAGGCGGGAAAGCTTTCCGCTCCTTTGACGTGGGGGACCTGCCGGCGGAGGCTGAGGGTCCGCTGCGCGCGCTGGCCGATGCCACCCAGAATGACCTCGTGGCGGCACGTCTCTTTCACGTTCTCTGGGCCCGATACCATAAGAACCCGGACGACTCGGCGAAGGCGATTGATGCGTACGTTCGTATTGCCGGGACAATCGACGGCCAAGGTGCCTGGCTGGACGTAGTCTCGCTCCTTGGTCACGCGGCGATGCTCGTTCTGTCCAGAAAAGACGTAGGTCGCTTGAACACGCTGCTGTCGACCTTTGACACGTGTGGGGCGCGCCAACTCAGCGGTCCGCGGCCTGACGCATTCTGCAAGATCGCCGAAGCGTTCCTAGCCACGGTCATCGAGTCGAGATGGGCACTACCAGCGGTCTCGGGGGAACAAAGAGAGCGCTGGGTCGGAGTGCTCGGCATGTTGGCGGCGCATCTCGACTTGGCGGGCGATCGAAACTTCTCGAATGACACGATCGCTGTCCTCGAAGCCTGGCTCGGTAAAGTCGCGCCGGATCGTCGAGCGTGGGCGCGACGTTGGCGCGTCGAGCAGAAACTTGCCGCGGGGATGCGGGAGGGTCCAACGCTCAAGGCGCTGAAGATCGAAAAGGCGTTGATCATGGCGAGCGACTACGGCCTGAGCGACCTCGTCGACGAGTGCCGCCGTCAACTTCGGCCAGCAATCGTGGAATCGTCCCAGAACATGGGTGTGATCACGAGCGAGCTCACGATCCCCGTCGAATACATCAAGGCCATCGATCAGATTGTTGAGGGCGAGCCGGACTGGCCGTCAGCGATTCGGATGCTGACGCTCATTCCTTTCATTACGACGGCGCCGGTGTCAACCTTCGAGAGAACAGCCACGGAGCGCGTTGAAGCGTCGCCTCTCTGGGCAATGATCAAGAGCAGCCGTTACCGCGATGGAAAGCTCGCCTTCGAAGCCAACGATCCTGAGGCTAAGAAGAGGGAGGGTATCGCCCTGGCGGCTGATATTCACCTCACGATCGTGCTTAAACTCTTGGGCCACTTCCTGGCGGCGACGCGCAACAGATGGACCGACACGGGGCTGTTTAGCGCTTTGGGTAACTGGGCCTTCATGGATCCGAAGCGAACGCCGTTTTTGGTTCGAGCCGCTGAGCGGTTCGCGCAAGATGACTGGTTGTCTTCGGGTGTGATTGTCGTCACCCAGTATGAAGGTATGGTTCGCGACCTGGCACGCGCCGCCGGTTACCACGCCCTGAAGGGCGAGGGCGGCTCAGCGGTCCTAATGGATGAGACGTTGAATTCTCTCGTCCGCGTCCCAGAGATTCGTCAGCTACTTGGTGAGGAGCACGTCTGGTGGGTGGAGTTTCTCCTCTGTGATCCGGAGCTCGGGCCTAACTATCGCAACGAAGTTGCCCACGGAAACTTGGATGCCGGGGCACTCAGTCCGACCACGGTGTTCTTGCTGTGGTTGCTGATGGTTCGGCTGACCTTCTACGGCGCGAGCAACTGATGGCGCTTGGTTTCTCGTCGGCCAGACTCGCGGCGGACCCGGGACTACTATGAAGGCGGTCGACCTCGAACGTGCAGGTGCCCTTGGTGGCACCGTCGCAGCGTCCTCGCCAGCAGCCTCCAGGCACGGTGCGCGCGCGAGAACGTCGGTTCCACCGTCGTGCTCCAAACGTTGCTACAGGACTCATACTCGACGAAGAGGACGAGGTCGATCGACCTGGCCCACGATCGCTGCATCCATCGAGTGATCCGCGGGTGGAGGTTTCGGAGGGAACTATTGCCGTCGAGGTCGAGGAGGAGGACACCGGGAACGCGGGCGACCGATTGTCCGGACTTTCGCCTCGAGTTGGCCGCTATCCGCGCAGATGTCGCGATTCGAGAAGCAGCGTACCTGACGTGCGGGTAAAGGCGCCTGGCGTCTTCGCGTGCGTTCAGCAATTCCTCGGCGTCCGTGAACACTTGGAGCACTTGGCCGGGGGTCATGTTGGCCATGAAGGTGGCCGTAGGGTCTGCGATGGCCTGCTCCTGCCGCCGCGAGGTGCAGACCCGCTTGACCTCGGCGACGAGGACGCCGGAGGGGTGTTCAATCCGAAAGTCGGCGCCGTGACCACGACCCTGCGGCTGCCAGGTCACATCGCCGATCGCTCGCATTACGGGCGCGACGACGATCTCGCAAAGAGTCGGCGAGTACAGGTCCGCGTGGCGCAGCCGCCCCAACATCGGGACCGCGACATCGGGAGAGATCTCGCCAGGAACTACGGACAAGAGTAGCTCGGCCGCGAGGTCCAGCAGGCGCGCCCATCCTCCTTTGGTGGCGAGGTGGTATGGGAGTCGGTGCTTGAACGGCGCGGTCGCGAACGAGCTTTCGCGCCAGGGCGCCGGGAACACCCGATCGAGGAGCGCAAGTTCGCGTCGGAGATCGGGGCGGTAACCGAAGAGTTCTTGCCACCTCTCCAGCGCCCACGGGTCCTCGAGCAACGACCAGACTTGTGCCACGCCCGCCCAAGGTTAGCGCGGCGATGGACGGGAGTTCGCCGGAGGTCACGCGCACTGCACAACTGCCGACCGTTACTCCGACTGATCAGGCTGCCGTGGCCCGTACAGCGACGTCTTGTAGTCCGCGTAGAGGCCGCGCACCTCCTCGGGCGTGAGGTGCAGGGCCATCACGACCTCGCGGAGGCCCCCACCTTGGTCGAACATCTGGAAGGCGAGGGCCGCGGTCTCGCCCTCGGACCGCCTCTTGGTCACGCCACGCCTCGCGATGGCGCGGATCACGTCGGCGGGGTCGTACCGCCAGACGCCGGCGTCGTCGCGCTCCGGGCTCAGCTCGCCGTCGAGGCGCATGCGGTGAACGGTGGTGATGCTGACTCCGAGCTGACGAGCAACCTGCGATCGGGTCAGACCGGAAGGCGGAAGTGAATCGCGGGAGGGCTTGGTGTTTTGCATGCGACGACCATCGCTCTCCGGTCGTTGGAGTCCAGAACGGCGACCCGATGGGCGCGCCATGTTCGCCAACTCCGCCAACTTCGCCACCGCCGCCAACCCCGACAGCCCGTCACTTCTGTTGGCCACCGCGCATCATTCGGTCGAGGTCGCGCGACTGTCGGTCGGTCGGCATCGCGTTCGAATTGGCGCGTCTGACGCTGCTCGGCGGCCTCCTCGGCGGCCTGACGGCGCTCTTGCTCGCCGTCCTCGAAGTCGGTCTTCCATTCGTGGTACAGGGTCCGGACCAACTGGGGCGGGACCTCCAGCTCCTCGACAATCTCGCGCATCTCCTTACCCCCGTCGATCAGGCGGAAGACACGCGCGGCGATCTGGCCGTCGTCGAGGCGGGCGCCCGCACGGGTGCCCGTCGGAAGGGAGCGTGCGACGTCATCGAGGTCGGCCCTCGTGAAGTAGTGGACGCCGCCGATGACCTCGGGGTGGAGGGTGGTGCCCTCCATGGTCCGGACCTTGGAAACGCTGACGTTCAGCCTTACCGCGGCCTGAGCGCGGGTCAGCTTGCCGCGTAGGTCGGTCTTGGGGGGCTGTTTCTGTGCAGGCCCGCCTTCCGAAACAGGGTTCGCCATGGGCAGTTCCTCCGTCGGTGACGCGACACTAGCTCCACGTTTCTACAGGTCAAGAACAGCCGACAAAACACGCTCGCCCGCAGGGGCGAAAAACAGGATCCGAATGGCCAGAAAGCGACCCACGCGGGGCTTCTGCCGTCACAAAAACCGCCCATCACCCGCTTTTTCTCTATGCGGGGGGTGTCACGCCGAGACCCTACATGGCGTTTGAGGAGCAAAGACGAAGGAGAGCCGGGCTCCCCGCAGAAAGATCGTCAGACCGAGGCACAAGGTGGCGTTTGACGAGCCGAAGGCGAAGAGGGGGGCTCGGATTTCGTTCGCTCGTCCTGTCACACCGAGGCGTGCCAGGGGCCTTTAGGAAGAAAACACGATGAACACGCGCAGCGCGATATCTGGTCCACGGGTCGCGCATCGCATCGCTCGACTATGTACGAATTTCGGTCGATTTCCTGTCCTCCGCGGTCGCCTACCTCGCGTTTGTTTGGTGAGCCAATGAGGACGTCGGGTCACAAGCAGGCCATCTCCGGCGCCTTTAGAGGTAGGTGTCGATGACGATCGAAGCATTGCTGTCTCGGCTCGAGCGGGTGGGGAAGACGACCTCCGGTTGGAAGGCGTGTTGTCCAGGCCACCTGGACTCGACGCCGAGCCTCTCCGTGTCTCTGGGCGACGACGGGCGAATCCTCCTCAAATGCTTCGCCGGCTGCGATCTTGAGACGATCGTCGGCGCGCTCAAGATCGAGGTGTCGGATCTGTTCGCCGGCCCCGCTCCGTCTCTGTCGGAACCCGAGGCCATCTACGACTATCGTGACGAGCGCGGCGAGCGTCTGTTCCAGGTCGTGCGCGGGCCCGGGAAGCGCTTTCGCCAGCGGAGATCGGACGGAGTCGGTGGGTGGCAGTGGAATCTGGGCGGGGTTCGGCGCGTCCTCTACCAACTCCCGGAGTTGATGGCGGCCGATCCGGGCGCCAGCGTATTTGTGGTCGAGGGTGAAAAGGACGTCGAGACGTTGCGGCGACTCGGGCTGGTCGCCACGACGAATCCGCAGGGTGCGGGAAAGTGGCGGCCCGAATTCAGCGAACCGCTGCGCGGGCGCGACGTCGTGATCTTGCCCGACAACGACGAGCCGGGCAGGAAGCACGGGGCGGAGGTTGGCCGGTATCTCCAAGGAATTGCGCGAACACTCCGTCTCGTTGAGCTGCCGGATCTGCCAGCGAAGGGGGACGTCAGCGATTGGATCGCGGCGGGCGGTACGGTCGAGCGCCTCCAGCAGGTCGTCGCGGCTCAGTCGCCGACGGCCTCGGGCGCGCGTGCTGCCACGGTCATCACGCTCGCAGACGTCGAGCCCGAGCAGGTCGAGTGGCTCTGGATGGGGAGGATCCCGCGCGGGAAGCTGACCCTGCTCGACGGGGATCCGGGGCTCGGGAAGAGCACGATCGCGTACGACATCGCGGCACGGGTGACGCGCGGGCTGGCGATGCCCGGCGAGACCGAGGGCGCGGCTGCGGCCGATGTGGTCATCCTCTCGCACGAGGACGGGCTGGCCGACACGATCCGGCCGCGGCTCGGGGCGGCGGACGCGGATCTCCGCCGCGTCCACGCGATCCAATCCGTACCGGCGGGCGCCAGCGGTGCGCGGCTGCCGACGCTGCCCGACGACCTGCAGCAGATCATCGCCGTCGTGGAGGCGCGCGCGACGGCGCTCCTGATCATCGATCCGCTGTTTGCGTACCTGGCGTCAGGGGTCGACAGCTTTCGGGACCACGACGTTCGCGCCGCCCTGGCGCCGCTCGGCGCCGCGGCGGAGCGCACGCGGGTGGCGGTGCTCGTCGTGCGGCACCTCAACAAGCGCGCGGGTGGGCCGGCCATGTATCGCGGCGGAGGCAGCATCGGGATCATCGGCCTCGCACGCTCGGGGTTGGTGGTGGCGCCCGATCCGGACGATCCCGCGCTCCGGATCCTGGCGTCGGTGAAGAACAACCTCTGTCCGCCGTCACCGTCGTTGCGATGGAAGCTGGTCGGGACGGCTGAAGGGGTAGCGCGGGTCGAGTGGCTTGGCGTGAGCGAGCACGGCGCGGACGCGCTGCTCGCGGAGTCGGTCGACGTGCCGGAGGAGCGGAGCGCGCTGCGCGAGGCGTCCGAGTTCTTGCGGGAGCTGCTCGCGGAGGGTGAGGTGCCGGCGTCCGAGGTCTTTCGCCGAGCGCGCGAGGGTGGAATCTCGGACCGGACTCTGGAGCGCGCCAAGCGGAGGACCGGTATCCGCCACCGCAAGCAGCTCGGGTCGGGGCGGTTCGTTTGGTGCCTCCCGGACCAGCCAGCGCCAAGCGCGCCCGAGAGCGGCGAGATGGCGGCGGTGGCGGAGTTGGCGGAGATGCAGGCGCCCGTCGGTCAAGCCAACGGGCAGACGACTACCTCGGTGCGAAGGAAGGAGACGGAATGATGACGACTGAAAATCTGAGCGAATCCGAAGCCGCGGACCTACCAGCGATCCTCACGCCGGACGATCTGGCGGTGCTGCTCCGGATACGGAAGCGGGCGGTGCTCGACGCCATCCAGCGGGGCGAGCTGCCCGGGGTGCGGCGCGTACGGCGCCGGATCCGAGCGGACCGGGACACGGTCCTGCGCTGGCTGGCTGACGGGCGCGGGCAGACCCCGAAGGCGCGCCTTTTCCCCAGGTAGCCGGCGCCCGTGCCGGGGA
Source organism: uncultured Pseudomonadota bacterium (assembly GCA_963819375.1). GTDB lineage: Bacteria > Myxococcota_A > Polyangia > Fen-1088 > Fen-1088 > JADGRB01. The sequence goes on from CAWFVU010000010.1 coordinate 794,052, forward strand.
AACGGCGCGACAGGAGGCGATTGGGGCGCTCTTCCGGCCTGAGGTGGTACCTGGGCCCCACGCCGCGCCCGAGCGCGCCACGTGCGGCGACACGCGCGCCCGCCCGAAACGGCACGAAACGGCACAATCCGCGGGACTGGGGGCCCGCCACGGAGGTAGCGTCCTACCGTGGCCGAGGTCGCGTCCCGCGTTTACGACGAGGAGAACGTCATGAGCGTGAGACGCAGGACGTACCGCGACCCGGAGACGGGCGCGGTCGCAACCCGCTGGATGGTCGACATCCAGCAACCGGACGGAAAGCGGGTCCGCAAGGTCTGCACTCTGCAGAACAAGCGGGCGGCCGAGCGGTACGAGCGCGAGCTGCGGAACGAGTTGTTTCGTTCCGTGGCCGTGGTCGCGCCGACTCAGGCGGCGCAGCCCGCGGCACCGCAGCCGGTCGAACCAGAGAAGGAGGTGCCGACGTTCGCGGCGTTCGCCAAGATCTTCATGGCGACGTACGCGAAGGCGAACAACAAGCCGTCCGAGCAAGCCAGCAAGGAGAGCATCCTCAAGCTCCGACTGGTCCCGCGTTTCGGAAAGCGACGTCTGGACAGCTTCAAGGTCCTCGACATCGATCAGCTCAAGGCGGACATGCTGGAGGAGAACTACAACCGCAAGACCATCAACAACGCGATGGCCGTGTGGGCGAAGCTCCTGCACTACGCGCAAGACCAAGAGCTGATCGGCAAGACCCCGCGCTTCAAGTTCCTCAAGATCAGAGAAGAGAAGTTCGACTTCTTCGATTTCGACGAGCTTGAGCGCCTGGTCGGGGCGGCAAAGGACGAGCCGGATCGGCAGGCGATGATCCTGCTCGGCAGCGAGGCAGGTCTGCGAATGGGCGAGATGTTGGCGCTCACGCAGGACTGCGTCGACTACCGGGCTGGCAACCTCACCGTCTGGGAGAACGACTGGCAGGGCAACGTCGGCAGCACGAAGGGCGGGGAGCGAAGGACGGTACCGATGACGCCGAGACTACGAGCGGCGCTGCAGATGATCCGTCACCTGCGCGGCGATCTCGTGCTCTGCGGTGCTGGGGGTGAGCGGTGGACGAAGCACATGGTTCGGGCGGCGCTCCGGACCATCTGCAAGCGCGCGGGTCTTCGCATCGTCGGGGCGCACGTTCTTCGACACACGTTCTGCTCGCACCTCGCGATGCGGGGCGCGGCGCCGAAGGCGATCCAGGAGCTGGCCGGACACAAGAGCCTGAAGGTCACGCTGCGCTACATGCACCTGACGGAGACGGCGCTGCGGGACACGATGCGCCTGCTCGAGCAGCGGGGCGATGGGCGCGAAGGGGCGCGGGACGGGGGCGGAGGCGGCGAAGTTACGGCACGATAGCGGCACTTTGAATTTTCAGCCGCTGCTCGTGCCGTTTTCGCGTTTGAAGTACCTAACTTAGGAAGTGGAGGCGCCGGGAGTCGAACACGGGTCCGGCGATGTCGCAGGAGAGTGCAGGAGCGAGTAGGAGAGCAGGTTCGGTCGAAAAATCGGCGGTTTGCGGGGCGGAATGCGAGACGGCGAGCGTGCTGGAGAGTGGTGGAGAATCGCGGTGGTGTAGCAACGTAGCAAGCGGGCCGACGCCCGCTGAGCTGCTCGAGCTGGTCGACGCCGCGATTGTCGCGCTTGATACCGACGAGACCGAGGCCGCCAGCGGCAGTTGCAGGCGCTCGCTGAGGCGGTCCGGGCCCTACGTCACGGCTGCGGACGAGATGGCATTTCCGGCGGCTAGACGGTCTACTCACCAAGGTAGGTCTTCGCCTCGTCAGTCCGTTCCACCTGCAGAAGGGCTTGGCCGAGGTTCCTCCTATACTGTGCGTTGCTCGGTTCAACACCGACCGCCCTCTGAAAGGCGTCCAAGCCCTCCTCAGGCCGGCCGCTTCGCATGAAGGCGATTCCGAGGTCGTTAAGGGCTTTCGCTTCCGTGGGCTGGAGATCGAGGGCTGCCTTCAAGCTGACGATGGCCGCATCGAGGCGATTGGTCTGCAGATAGACTGCCCCGAGGCTTTCGTACGCTTTGAAATAGGTGGGGTTGAATTCCACTGCCTCTCGGAGATGCGGCTCCGCTTCGTCCAGTCGTCCCAACTGGACCAGGGCCAAGCCAAGATTGTTTTCGGCCATGGCATTGCGGGGTTCGAGCTCCAGCGCTCTATTGAAATGTTCGATGGCTTCGTCCGGCCGCTTCTGTTTCAGCAGGATGCTGCCGATGTTGTTATGGGCGAATGCGACGTCGGGGTTGACGTCGATCGTGTGCTGCAGGAAGGCGGCGTTGTCGCTCCAGTACCCGCTCTGGTTGAAGGAGAGGACAGCGAGCACGACGAAGACCGCTGAAGCAGCACGTATCGCGATGTTCGACCCAACGGCGGTGACGACGTCAGCGACCACCAGGCCGAGCCCGATCATCGCGAGGTAGGCATACCGATCGGCGACCGTCGAATGGACCTGGAACGTGAAGGGGACGAACCCTAGCGTCGGCGACAGGAACGTGACGAAGATCAGCGAGCCGAGCCACGCGATGGGGTGGCGTCGCCGGTGGATGAAGCAGAGTACGAGCAGACCCACCGGAAGGACCCAAGCCAAGTAACTCCACCCGTGCGACATCACCGAGTGCGGTGTCCGTCCGTATTCGACGCCGAGGTTGATCGGGACGACGGCCTTGAAAAGGTAAAAGGCGACTGCGTCGCCGGCGACGAATGGGCGCTGCCACCAGAGCGATGCGCCCGCGGGATAAAGCGTCTGAACCGACCGGGTTATCAAGGCGAGCGGCACAACGCATGCCACCCCCGTCAGGGCCGTCACGAGCGACCTTCGCCACGAGGTACCGAGCGCGATGCGATCGAGGATGAGCGCGACCAGTGGCAGGACTACCGCCGCCGGCTTGCAAAGCATGGCGCAGATCGCCAAAGCGGCCGAGGCCGCGAGCAGTCGGCGAGCGGGGCCGTCACCAGCCTGTCTCGACAGGATGAAAACATTCAGCGCTGCCAGCGCGAAGAAGCCGCTGCTAAGGCCCCGTAGCTCGGAGATCCAGGCGACGCTCTCCACTTGGAGCGGGTGCAGGGCGAACACGAAGGAGCAGAGCAGCGCCGCTGTCCGGCTCCGCGTGAGGCGCAGCGCGAGTAGATAGCAGAGCAACGCGTTGGCGAGGTGAAAGCAAACGCTGGCGACGTGAAACGGTCCGGGGCTGAGGGTGACGACACGACCAATCGCGCTCACCATCTGTGCCGGGATCTGGGCGAATAGCGCTATCCCGGCGAGAATCGTGTAGGCGAGGGGTACGTACAGCTGCTGGTACGCGTGTTGCCAGAACCTGCCGACGCTCTCGATCGAGAGTGGATTGAGCATCGGATTTGCGTACACGTGGATGTCATCGTCGTACTCCACGAAGCCCGCACCGAAGACCCGCAGATAGATGATGATGACCACGAGGGCGAGAGCCGCGAGCGCCAACTTCGAGGTCTGGACGCCTTCCTGATTGGTAGGCGAGCGGTCCTCGCGAAACCCGCGCGCCGGCGGTCTTGCGTCTAGGCTTTCCCAATCGGCTCTCGGTCGCCTTCAGTGGTGACAGTTGTCTTAGAGACCTTGTACCGTCACCGGGACCGGGCTGCTCGCCATCGAGTTGTTGCCAAGCTCTCCGTCCCCGTTGGCCCCCCAGCAGCTCACAGAACCTCCGCTGGTGACGGCGCACGATTGACCGCCGCCGGCCGTGATGGCCTGCACGCCGACGCCAAGTCCCTGCACAGCAACCGGACTCCACTGGTCGGCCATCGAGTTGTTGCCCACTTGCCCAACAGCGTTGCTTCCCCAACACCAGGCGCCGCCATTTACCACCGCGCACGTGTGGTTCGAACCAACTCCGACGGCCTGTACGCCGCTAGACAGGCCCTGCACGGCGACCGGCGCAGAGCGGTCCATTGTCGTTCCGTCACCTAGCTGTCCGACGTTATTCTGACCCCAGCAAAAGAGGCCTCCGTTCGCAATCGCGCACGTGTGTGCACCTCCAGCCGCGATGGCTTGCACAGCCGATCCGGGGCCAGCCACCCGCACCACATCGGAGCTGGCCCCAGTGGAATTATTGCCGAGCTGACCGTTCGAGTTTGAACCCCAGCACCAGACCGCTCCGCTCACCAAAGCACACGAATGGAATGCGCCGAGCGCGATGGCCTGAACGGTTCCGCTCAGGGGTACAGTGCTGCCGGACACGCCCAGCTGACTACTGGAGTTGTCCCCCCAGCAGAGTACCTGCCCGTCCACAATGGCGCACGAATGCGAATCCCCGGTGGCGACGGCCGTGGCACCGGACGTAATACCAACCACCTGTACCGGGGCGTCGCTGGCGGACGTAGTGCCATCGCCAAGCTGGCCAGAGCCGTTGTCGCCCCAGCACATGACGCCACCGTTGGCTACCGCACAGGCGTGGTACGAGTCAGCGCCTGTGGACACCGCCTCCACGTGGGCGCCCAAGCTACTGAGCGCGAGCGGCACCGTACTATACGGGGTTTGACCGTAGTCTTGACCAACCCCGAGAGAGCTACCGCGCCCGCGCCCACTGCCGTTGCTTCCCCAGCACCATGCAACTCCTCCGACCGTTGCGCAGGTGAAATAGTAATGCGCAGCTAGGGTGGTACTGCTCCCGACCGCGCCGCCGGCCCCCGCCGTTCCGGTTGCGCCGCCACCGGCCCCTCCACCGCTTCCTACCGCGATGCCCGCGGATCCGCCCGAACCTCCGGAACCTGGAAATCCGGAGAGGCCGCCCATTCCACCGGTTGTCCCAGCCGCGCCCTTGGTGCCAGCAGCCCCTGCGCTCCCGCCCGCGTCCGTCGCATCACCCCCGGCCCCTGATTTTCCTCCCGTGGCGCCCCCGTCGTTCGACTTGAGCGTTGCGCTCCCGCACGATGCTTCGATGAGGAACACCGCCAGCATCGAGCCGCGCCAGAATCCCGACCAAGGACTTCTCACCGGGCGTGGCTGCAATTTCCCGGTCTTGCAGCCATCAGAACCGAGATGGGTGGCCGGTACTGCGGCCTTTGTCCTCTCTCTTTGCAAGTTTGGAGCCTCCGCGATGTGCAGAAATAAGGTGCGAATCTATCACGCCACTTAGATGGCGCGCCGGATACCGGCGACCACGGAAGAGATGCCGGTCGCTCCATCCTGTGGGTTTGAACGCGATTCGGCACCGGCCACAGATTCTACCCGCCGCACCTATGGGCGCGCGGCTTCGAGCGCTCGCGCAACCTCGGCCGGAAGGGTCGCCGCCCAGGTGGTCACGTCCCTGTCTTCCGGGGCGAGGACTGTGAGGATCATCGCGGGCGCAAACGCATCTTCGCGCCGATCCAGCTCGCTCTTACCGATCGCCCAAGCCTCTCGGACGGCAGCATCCCGATCCCAGGAGAGCGCCTGCAGAATCGGAAGGAGGCGGGTCTTCAGCCCGGGCGGGCACGGGTCCCCGTGTGCCACGGCCGCCGCGATCCGATCGTAGGTCCCATTGATCTCGTCGCAGCAAAAAGCGACGAAGGCGCGCTCCCAGGCCGCCTGCGCGGACGCCGGGAGCAGGTTCGTCGTTTTGTCGCTCACCTCGCGATCAGAACCGAACGGCTCGAAATCACAAGATCGATTAAGCTCGCCGGGGGCGGACGATCCGTTGAGCGGCCTGGCCAACCTGACAAGCTTTCCCGCGGCCCTGTCCGTTGGCCGCGATGCGCGCGGACAGATGGAGGTCAGCGTCAGCGTGAAGGCGACCTTCACCTGGGACCGGCGTGGCGCCGTGGTACCGATCGAGGCGGTTCCGCTGCGCGGGCAGGACGAGCTGGAGGGCGAAGGTGTGGCGGCCGGACTGGCGGCTGCCGCGGAGATTGGGCCGCCGAAACCGCGGGTCGACGTACTCCTGGCGGGCGAGTTGGTGTTTCGCGCGCCGGTCACCGAAGCCAACATCGCGCTCAGCGTCGGCAGTCGGCTGCGCAAGATCGTGCGGGTCGTTGGCGAGCGCGTGTGGCAGTCGGGTGGCGGCAAGATCGCCCCCTCCCGCCCACGGGCGGTCGCGCGCCTGCCGATCTCCTGGATTCGGGGCTTCGGCGGTTGCGACGCGGTTGACTCCAAGTTTTTCGAGCCGCGGAACCTGGCCGGGAGCGGCATCGTGAAGCGGCCGCACGACCTCGAAGGAAAGCCGGCCCCAAACTTCGAGGACCCGCGCCAGCCGATCACGAGCTCGAAGGATCGCCCGCCGCCTTGCGGATTCGGGCCCGTCGCCGCGCACTGGCAGCCACGCGTGAAGCTCGGCGGGACCTACGACGAGAAGTGGAAGAAGGAACGCTGCCCTCTGCTTCCGTCCGACTTCGATCCCGCGTTCCTGAACGTGGCGCCGGCCGATCAGCAGCTCCCCGGGTATCTGGTCGGCGAATCGGTACGCCTCGAGGGAATGACCGAGAACGGCGTCGACACGTTCGCGCTCCCCGAGCTCCGGCTGCCGGTCGCCTTCCGATCGCGGTCCGAGATGCTCGAGACCTACACGCGCGTCGACACCGTGCTGATCGAGCCGGCCGAGAAGCGACTGTCGATCATTGCCCGGGCGGCTTTCGTGGCGAAGCCCAACGCCCTGGCCCTGCGGCAGGTGGTGGTGGGCCGGCTTACGCCCGGGTGGCGGCGCGCGCTCGCCACCGGAAAGGCCTACCTGGATTTGCGCGCGATGGTCCCCGGAGGTGGACCGTGACCGCGCTGGCCATCCAGTCGATCGGCGCCATCACGGCCGGGGGCCCCAACGCGGCGCGAACCATGGGCGCGATCCATGCCCGCATCCAGCTGTTCGGCGACACCAAGCTGGCCGGCCCTGCGGGCGATCGGATCACGGGCGCGCTCACGCCGCTCGGCCCCAAGCTGCGCGGAGCCGCTCGGGTCGCGGCGCTCGGGACCTTGGCTCTCGAAGAGTGCGCGGCCGCGGCGCCCGAGTCGCCGATCGCGCGCCCGCTGATCGTCTGCGCGCCGACTGCCGACGAGCTGGGCGCGCCCGAAGGCGAGCTGCTCGAATCGGATCCTGGCCGCCGCCGCGTTTCCGATCGACCGTGCGCGGAGTCGGATCATCGCGCGCGGCAAGGAGGCCCTCCCCGAGGCGCTGACGCTCGTCGACACCCTCCTGCGCGGGCGACAGGTGCCGGGATGCTACCTCCTTGGCGCGGACAGCCTGGTCACGCCCGAGAGATTGCGACGACTGGCCGCCGACGACTTGCTCGTCGACGGCGTGAACTCCGACGGCTTCATCCCCGGCGAAGGGGCGGCCGCGCTTCTGCTGATTCCCCACATCGATCGCGCGACGAAGGCGACCATAGCGGGCCTCGGCACCGCGCGCGACGGAGGGTTGGCGAAAGGCGATCCGGCGACAGGTCAAGCCATCGGCCAGGCCTTGGAACAGGCGATCGCCCATGCGCGTGTGAAGGTCGCACAGATCTCGCTGGCAACGAACGACCTGTCGGGCCGCTACGCGCTGTTCGAGGAGCTTTCTCTGGCAGCGGCCCGACCGCCGCTCGCGACGATGCGCAGGCTCAAAATGATCCAGCCGGCGCTGGCGACAGGGGAGATCGGCGCGGCCTCGGGCGTGCTGTCCCTCGCCGCGCTGACATTCTACCTCGAATGCGAGGTGGCGAAGGAAGCCGCGGTGGCGCTGTTCACGTCGGAAGGCGCGGGGCGGACGGCGGCGGTCCTCGTACGGGAAAAGAGATAGTCAAGCCCGCACCTCGAACGGCTCGCACGCTCGCGCTCTCCCTTTCAATTGCCTCCCCCGCGGTCTAGGCTCCCTAACGTGAGCACCGCGAAGCGTGCCCGTCCTCTCGCTCCGGCCGCCTCACGGGCCCGCGCCGCCCGCCCCGTCATGGCCGATCGCCGCGTCATCGAGGGGCACATCACCGGTATTCTTCCCGACGGCCGCGCCAAGTTGATTACGCGCGCCGGCGCGACCCTCCCTTGCCGGTGCCCGCAACACGTCAGCGTCGACTGGCTCCGTGCCGCGGTGGCGGTCGGTCCGGTCGAGGCCGAGGCGTCGACCAACGGCCGGACTGGAACCATCTGGTGTCTCCTTCCCGGACCCGAGCATCGCGGCGTCGCGCCGGGCAACGTCGAAATGGTGGCGGCCGACAGCCTTAAGCTCACCTGCGGTGGGTCGACGCTCAGCCTCAGCAAGGAAGGCACGGTCCGTCTTCGCGGGCGCGACGTCACCGCGCGGGGCTCGGGCGTGACCCGCCTCCAGGGCGGCACCGTCCGTATCAACTGACGCGCGCTCAGAGACTAGAAACGCCATGGGTGACACGGTGTTCATCAACGGCCGGGCGGCGGTCCACGCAGGGAGCGCCGGTAAGTCGATCGCCTTTCCCGACGTCTGCCTGTGCCCACCCACGCCGCCGGCCGGCCCCATCCCGACGCCGCTCCCCAACAATGTCCAAGCCGCCGATTTGGACGGCGGTGCCTCCTCGGTCCTCATCGAGGGGAACCCGATGGGAAAACAGTCGTCCAACTTCAAGCAGTCGACTGGCAACGTCGTGGCCCAGTCGACCGGCGGCGGCGTGGTGACGGCACAGGTGCAGGGCAAGGCCTACTTCCAGAGCTTCGCGATGAACGTGATGATCGAAGGCGAGCCGGCCGTGCGGCACCTCGACTTGGTCACCCACAATCACGCCGGGCCGCAGCCGCCCAACACCCCGCCGACGCCCTGGCTGGCGACCATGAACGTGCCGGCACCGCCGCCGGACAGCTCGACAAAGGACGAACAGAAGGGCCCCAACTGGATCGAGATCGTACTCACCGACGAGGCGGGCAACGCCGAGAGCGGAATAGCCTACGAGTTGCAGTTGCCCGACGGATCGACAATCGACGGGGTCACCCTTCTGAGCGGAGTCGTTAAGGTGATTGGCATCCCGTCGGGATCGTGCAAGCTAACCCTATCAGGCGTCGCGCCGGACAACGTCGAATGATCCGGGACTCACCTGTGCGAACGACGCGCAGGCGTGTCACACAGAGGTAGTCTTTATCGCTGCGACATCATGAATCGTAAGCGCGCGGCGTGGGTTCTGGGAGTCACGGCATGGGGCGCTGTCGGTGCCATTGGACGTTCGCGCGTAGCGGCTGATGAATCGCCACTTCCCGGCGCACAAGCTCCCAGAGCTGTAGTCCCAGACAGTAAGGCTGCCGCGATGTCGACGGCCATCGCAGTCGCGGGTGATCTTGCGCTGCTTCCCTCAGGGGAGGTCGTTTCGCTGTCGAGGAGCGATGCCGTCCATGCTCTCGGAAAAATGGTAAGGCTAGGCGGAGATCAGAATGGGGGTTGTGGAATCCTCAAGGACGGACACGGAGTCCAGTGCTGGGCGGTCGATCCAGAAAAGAGATTGGAGGCAGAGTCCATCGAAGGCACCGGCCCAGTGATCGACGTGACTGGCTCGTTATTGGGCGGGTGTGCCGTCCGCCAGGCCGGAACGGTCGTCTGTTGGGACAGAGGCCAACCGGACCCTCCCCACAACTCGGTCCACGACGACGAGCCGTTGCGGACCCCCGATCTCCTGGCGCCATCGCCGCCAACTGCAACGTCGCCGCTCGCAGAGCCACTTCGGGTGTTCCCTCTCGCGAAGGTGACGGAGGCCGTTGCCGTCGCTGGAGGCCGTGAAGGTTGCGCGCTACATCGGACGGGGGCGGTGTCGTGTTGGGGACGCCGATGGATCCGGCGCGCCGACCGATCCGAGCAGGTCTACGATCGCGAACCTTCGTTTGTTCGCGGGGCGCGAGGCGCCAGCAAGGTCGCCGTCGGCACTAATACCCGCTGCATCATTGACTCAGCCGGTGCAGTTCTTTGCTGGGGGTTGAGGTTTCAACCGGCGACCTCGACAGCGGGAAGAGGGGAAGGGGTCGTCGACGAGCAGCCGCGCCGTGTTCAAGGGATGGCCGATGCCGTCGAAATATCGCTTTGGGGCGACACCGCATGCGCGGTCAAGAAGACCGGGGCTGTGTTTTGCTGGGGTGCCGGTTCTTGCGGCAATTCCCGACGACCAATGGAACCACGCCTGGTCGCCGGTATCGATGATGCGCGGTCGGTCTCTGTGGGGTCGTCCGGACCATGCGCGATCCGCCGCACCGGCGGGTTGGTTTGCCCAGCTTGCCGCCGTTAGCCAAGCCTCAAGGGACGCAGGTATCATTGCCACGGCAAGCGGAACATCCCGAACTGAAACTCATCTTCCAGCAGAGTGCCTTTCATCCCAAACTGTCGCCCGTTGCCACGAATGGCAACGTGAAAGTAATAAAGGGGGATGTGCTCGTTTTGCGCGCGCCCGAGACGGATGGGAAGGGTAATCCCCTGGCCGTCGGAATCTGGTGCCGTCGGGCCAGACGTTCTGACCGTTATCTGATAGGTATCGTCTCCAAATTCCGGCAGCGCGGCATGTATCCGTCGAGAGCTGCGCAGAAGCCCGTTATTAATGAGCGAGTCCTGTCCGTCGAATCTGAAAAGATCTTGAATCCGAAACGGCCCAAAGTAGTCTGGCCGAACCTGCGAGCTCGCCACGAAAATCCGATCGTCCTGTTGCAATCGCGCTGCAGCGTCGAGGAGACGGATGTGGAGGTCGACCGCGGCATCGTTCGCGCAGAGGTACCACGGCGGGAGGCGATCGCGACTCCCATGTGGCGTTAGCCAACAATCAACTTCCTGTCGGGGCTCAACGACGACGCGCCCCGATGGGTGCTGATCGTCGAAGTATAGGATGTCAGACGCTGGATCCGGCTGGCTCGGCGGCGCACCGGAGTGCATCCATTCATTCAGAGTGTCGCTGGTCGATGCTTCAAAGCAAAGGGCCGCCCACCGTCGTGCGAGACCAGCACCGGGATGAGCCCGCCGCCAGGCGTCGAGGAATGTCGCGCCCTGGCGAAGATGGCGCACAAATCGGCGGTTCACGGATGCGCTGCTGCCCGCCGCTGGCGCCGTTTCATGATAGCTGAGGATCATGCGGACGGGCTCGGCGCTCCTCATCGCCTGCGACCAATAGAACTGCTGGGGCTGTCCCTGTAGTTGCCGGCATGCCGAGAAGAGGGCGATCTTCGGTGCAGGACGTTTCCAGCGCTGACGAGACGAGTAAGTCCAACGACCGATCGACGTCCTCCAATCAGAAGCTGAGGTCTCGATGGGCCGTGACATTCCGATCGGGATGATGCTCTCGCTGAACATGAAGCCCGGCACCCCATGCCCACTCACAGCCACTATGTCGCCGCTGTGTCCCGCCGAATCACCGCGAAGAGGGTTCCCGAGGACGGACAAAGGGATTTCGAACATGCCTCTAAAGAGAAGGGTGTCGTCTTCCGAAAACCCGTCGGCCCCTGCGGGTTGAAGTACGGCCGGACCTCCCTTGGCGATGGCGAACTGATCGCCGGAGCGCACCTGATTCACCCAACGGGCTCGTTGTAGCCCTTGACCGAGCGCCTGACTATCCACCGAATCGGTTCCATCCCAGAGGACGAACTTTAGGACTGGCGCGTGGGGAACAGCGACCGTTCGAACCGTCGCTCGCGACACCGGTCAGGTTCTTTCGCTACTGTCGTCGCCGCTGGACTCGTCCGCCTGCTCGTCGTGCGAGATGCGATCCTTGACGACCTCGTCGAGTTTTGTGACTGTTTGATCGTCCGATTGCTGAGTCTCCGCCAGATCCCAGCTGCTCTGAAACATTCCGAGCGACAGCGCGAAGTCGTCAAAGCTAGGCAGCCCCAAGTTGTGTAGACGTTGAACCTGGCCTTCCTCTGCGTCGCTCGCTTTCAGACGCAAAAAAATCTCGCGTTCATACTCGAACTCATCGGGTTCGGCCTCGGTGTTGCTGGACCACCGGACGATGCATCGCTCAGGTGGTGAAAGCATTCTCACGATTGCCTTGGCATCGTCATCGGTCTTCCCACGGACAGAGCGCTCTCCGTATCTCAGCTCGAAAGGCGCACCCGGCAGTGGTTTCCGGTACACGTCGTGCAAGAAGACTTCGACGGCGGTCGTCTCGAGCACGATTTGATATTTTTGTCCCGTTTGAACGGTGACACCGTCCGAGGTGTCTTGGTATTGGATCTGAATATCGCCCAAGGTCAATTCCGTTCTCTGGCCGAGCCTGGCGCCTTACGAGCCTGGAGCTTGATAGGGAGGGGACGAGTACCGGTCGAGAGCCTGGACCGAGATCACGCGGCAACGACGTCCAAGTTTTCACGCGACGGTCGCTCTGTCAACGCGGCACGGCGCTCGATTTAGATGATCCGGATCCGATTCGATAGACGTCTTCGTACGCTGGCGTGAGCGGCCTACTCCTGGCATCCGTGGTCTGCTTGAATCTGCCACCTATTCCGGCGAGGGCGGGTCCGACGAAAGCGACGGAACGGCGGCGCCCACCGACAGACGGGTGAGGGCAAGGCAACCGGGTTCCTAAAGACCCTCGCGGACCCGGGCATTCTACCCGGGTCCGCCGACCGACGCGCTCGGCAAGATCATTAGGAAAAGTGGAGGCGCCGGGAGTCGAACCCATGTGAAGGGTCCGAACAGAAACGAGGCGCGACGCGGACTTACCCACCAAACCCACGAAATCGTTTGGACAGGTCGCTCCCGTTCGCTCCCGCGCCGTCCCACATGATGCCGTTCTTCGGTGCAGAGTCGGGGCACAAGGAGGGCACAAAACTTCGGCAGTTCCCGCGTCGTCGCCAGCCGTGCCAGAGGACGCGCACGGATGCGCCTTCCGAACGCTCCATCGTGCTACGCTTGGACACGATGTCGCGGCCCGAAAAGCTGATTCCGCCCAGCCTGGAAGAGGCGGTCGCCGAGCTCAAGCGCGACCCCTCGCATCCGGTACACGCTCGCGTCGACGGCCTGGATATGGAACTGCGCGTCTTGCCGTCGAACGAAAACCAACCGGGGGTCGGTACACGGCTGGCTGCGATCGGCCCGTGGGAAGGCATCGCTCTCGACGACCTTGTACGGATCCTGCGAGAAGGCCGTGAGTCGGGTGGTAGCGCTGCCGCGCCCGAGATGCCGTGATCTGGCTGCTCGACACAAACACGATCATCTACGCGCAGTACGTCGGCGGACGCGTCCGGGATCGGCTGGATGAGGCCAGCAGACAGGGCCGAATCGTCACCAGCATCCTCGTCCTGGCCGAGCTGTTTTATGGCGCCGAGAGGTCCGCGCGACCAGCGGCCAATCGATTGAAGGTCGAGCAACTCGTCGAGGCAGTGGAGGTTCTGCCGATCACGATGGGCAGTGCCGCTCGGTTCGGCGTCCTCAAACAGCAGCTCGTATCGCGCGGCCGCGTCAAAGCCGATATCGATCTTCACATCGCTGCTACAGCTGTCGAAACGGGTGCCACTCTGGTTACCAACGACGGCGCACTCCTGGCGGGTGATATCGAGGGACTCGTGGCGGAGAACTGGATCTGATCCGTCGCGCCAGGTTCCGTTGATTCGAGGGCTCTCGGTCCGATTGATCCGAGCCGGTGATCGAATGTGAGGCCCACGCACAGGCCCTCGGACGTGATAGTCAGTGCGTGTGGTCGTCGCTGACCTCACCTCCACGTTCCCTGAGAAGATCCGCCAGCGCGGGGCCATGTATTTCGTCTCGGACGCGGTCCACATCAAGAAGAAGTCGCGCGACGAGATCTTGGCCTACGTCGACGGGAGTCACGAGTACGTCACTGGCCTCACGATGGACGGCGCGCGGCTGACGTTGTCGTGTGATTGCCCTTACTTCCTGACCAACGGCCCGTGCAAGCATCTGTGGGCGACGATCCTGGCCGCCGATCGGATGGGCGCCCTGGCCGCCATGCCCACGTTCAACACGATCCGCCTCAACCAGGATGAGGGCAGCGAGGACGATGACGACCAAGGTGATGTCGTCGCCGGTCCAACGCCATCGCCGATGCTGGCTGCCTACCGCCGCGATTCGGTTGCCGCCCGGCAGGCGCGGTCCGCGCCGCCTCCGTGGAAAGATCTTCTGCTTCGCGCCCGGGGCTACGGGAGCGCGCCCGCGGCACCCGCGAAGTGGAAGGGCCGCCTCCTCTACGTGGTCGATGTCGAGCGAAGCTACGTCGGGAGCCTGACGCTCAGCCTTCTCGAGCGCGAGCGAAAGAAGAGCGGCGATTGGGCCAAGCCAAAGCCCCCGCACATTCCGTTGGCCGCGCTCGGAAATCTCGATGACGAGATCGATCGTCGCGTCCTTCCGCTGTTGCTGGGGGCCGGCGCCGTGGCCGGTGGCACGCCATCCCACTCATCCTATTCATCGGGATATCAACGGATTCTTTCCCCACAGGTCCACATCCCGATGGCGATGGCGGAGATGGTGATGCCGCTCCTGTCGCAGAGCGAGCGCTTGCACGTGCGGGCCGCCCGCGATGCGGAGTTCGTACCTGTGCGGTACGACGCCGGCGATCCGTGGGAGTTCGTCTTGTGCATGCGTCGGCGCGCCGACGGCTCGGGTACGGACGTGACGGGCGTGCTTCGCCGCGGGGCCACGACGATGAACGTCGTCGATCCGCTCCTCATGAGTCACGACGGCTGGCTCGTGCTCCCCGATTGCATCGGGCGTTTCACTCATTTCGGGGCGATGGGCCTCGTGTCCTCGCTGCGAAACCAGAGGGTCGTCAACGTGCCCGCGGCGCACGAGAGGGACTTCCTGTCTGACCTGCTGGAGCAGCCCGGGCTACCCCGCCTGGAACTGCCCAGCGACCTCGCTCTGCGCGAGATCTCTCCGCGTGCGCGGCCCGAGCTGAGGGTCGAAGGACAGGCTCGAGGGACGCGATATCGGCAGACCAACCGCCTCTCCGCCGCTCTCTCGTTCGACTACGAAGGGCGTCGCCTGAAGGCGGGCGACAGTCGTCCGGTCGTCGCGCAGGTGGAGGCAGGCCTCCTCATCCGGCGCGATCGGCAGGCGGAGGTGGACGCCACGCTTCGACTCGCGGCGCTCGGCTTCCGGCCGGCGTACGCGAGCTACTTCGCGCAGGCTGCCCAGGACCGCTTCGAGATCGCGCCGACCAAGTTGCCCGCGGCGGTGCGCGTTTTGACGTCGGAGGGCTGGCACGTCGAGGCGGAGGGGCGCACATATCGCGCCGCCAGTCATTTCAGCCTCTCGGTCGCGAGCGGCATCGACTGGTTCGATCTGACGGCGACCGCGGACTTCGGTGGAGTGACGGCAGCGCTGCCGCAGCTGCTGCGCGCGCTTCGTCGGGGCGAATCGATGGTCGTGCTCGATGACGGCACGCTGGGCCTGTTGCCCGAGGCGTGGTTGCAGAAACACGCAATGCTCGCCGCGATGGGCACCGAGAGCGGCGACAAGCTGCGCTTCGAGCGCCGCCAGGCGGGGCTGCTGGACGCGCTGCTGCTCGCCGAGCCCGAGGCAAAGGTGGACCGCGTCTTCGAGAAGGCGCGCGAAGAGCTCGGGCGCTTCGAAGGCGTCGCGTCCGAGAAGGCGCCGCGAGGCTTCAGGGGCTCGCTTCGCCCGTACCAGGAGGCTGGCCTCGGCTGGCTGACGTTCTTGCGCCGCTTCGGCTTCGGTGGCTGCCTCGCCGACGACATGGGCCTCGGCAAGACCGTACAGGTGCTGGCCATGCTGGAGGCGCGCCGGACCAAGGCCAAGTGTCCCTCGTTGGTCGTGATGCCGAAGTCGCTGATCTGGAACTGGGGCCAGGAGGCGACGCGTTTCACGCCGCGCCTCAAAATACTGATGCATGTCGGGGCCGAGCGCGCGACGAAGGCGGCGGCGCTCACCGAGGCCGATCTCGTTCTCACGACCTACGGGACGATGCGGGCCGACATCGCGCTCTTGCGTGAGATCAGGTTCGACACCGTGATCCTCGATGAGGCGCAGGCGATCAAGAACGCCGCGTCCGAATCGGCCAAGGCGGCGCGCCTTCTGTGCGGCGATCACCGCTTGGCGCTGTCGGGCACGCCGATCGAGAACCACATCGGCGAGCTGTGGTCGCTGTTCGAGTTCCTCAATCCGGGCATGCTTGGCGCCGCGAGCGCGTTCGAGGGAGTGACCAAGCGCGGACGTCCGAGCCCCGAGACCGTGGGCGTCCTCGCCCGCGCCTTGCGCCCGTTCATCCTGCGACGAACCAAGGATGTGGTCGCGCCCGAGCTGCCACCGAAGCACGAAGAGACGATCCTGTGCGAGCTCGATCCTCCGCAGCGCGCGCTCTACAACGAGCTACGCGATCACTATCGCGCCAACTTGCTCGGAAAGCTGAAGTCGGATGGTCCGGCGTCGCTAGGAAAATCGAAGATCCTGGTGCTCGAGGCGCTGCTGCGCCTGCGCCAAGCATCGTGTCATCCTGGTCTCATCGACAAGCGCCGCGCCAGCGAGGCCTCCGCGAAGCTGGATGTGCTGCTCCCGCGCCTCGACGAGGTACGCGCCGAAGGTCACAAGGCGCTCGTCTTCTCGCAGTTCACCAGCTTCCTCGCGATCCTACGTGCGCGCCTCGACGCCGCCAAGATCCCGTATCAGTACCTCGACGGCGACGTCGAGGATCGGGCCGCGCGCGTTGCGCGCTTTCAGGACGATCCAGAGCAGTCGCTCTTCCTCATCAGCTTGAAGGCCGGCGGCGTGGGTCTGAACCTCACCGCCGCCGACTACGTCTTCATCCTCGATCCCTGGTGGAACCCCGCGGTCGAGGCACAGGCCGTCGATCGCGCCCACCGCATCGGCCAGGGCAAGCGCGTGTTCGTCTACCGTCTTCTCTGCCGCGACACCGTCGAAGAGAAGGTTGCCGCTCTCCAAGAAGCGAAGCGCGGCCTCGCCGAATCGATCATCAATGCCTCGCAGAGCCTGGTGCGCGACCTCGATCGCGAGACGTTAGAGATGTTGCTCTCGTGAACGAACGGGACGGTGCTCCTCCGATCCCGACGACCTCGAGGCGCTTGCGGCTCACGCTAACGGCGTGGTCCATCGACCGGGTCTGAAGGTCTCGGACCCGGGTGCTTTACCCGGCGCCGTCGACCGACGTCTTCGGTAAGATCATTAGGTTTTGTGGAGGCGCCGGGAGTCGAACCCGGGTCCGGAAGTGCTCCGCTCAAGCCACTACGTGCGTGTCCGGCGATTTGGTTTTCGTCTCCGAGGTGGCCCACCGGCGAGGCGTCTCGGAGCTTATCCTTCTAATTGTCGACGCCGTGCCCGAAGGCGTTGCACGGCAACCTAGCCCGCTAAATGGCCGATCCCCAGGGCCGCGGGCGGCTCCCTGGTTCACGGTCCCGTCCGCTGTTTAGGCGGCGAGAGCGAACGCGTTGTCGTTCGCTGTTGTTTTTTTTGCCCGTTTTTACGAGGCCTCGGGCGCCTCGGCACGCGACCTAAACTTTGCTTCCCCCCGTCGAAACCGTTTCGCCCCCGAATATTTCGGGACTGCTTGCAGTATAGCGGAACCCCCGGTAAGAGGGGGGCCATGACCTCCGCCGGCGTTGGTGTGGCCGTCCATCTGGACGGATTTACGGCGGCTGGGTTGGCGGCGCATCGGGCGCTCACGGCGGCTGGGCCGGACGCCGCGGTCGAGATCGCCATGGTCTTCGCGGGGACGCGGCACGACGACGACGAGTACGCGGCGTGCTCTCGGCCGTGCGCCGCACCATCCCGAACGCGGTCATCCTCGGCTGCTCGGCGACGGGCGTCCTGACCGGGGCCGAGGAGGTCGAGAACGCCACGGCGGTCGCCGTCCTCGTGCTGGGCGGACAGCCGCTGCCGACGCCCATCTACCTGCCGGGCGTGCGCGCCGACCCGCGCGTGGCGGGCGCGCGGCTCGGCCGTGAGGTGCTGAACGTCGCTCGGCGGCAGCGCGGCCGGCGCGGCGGTGGCGGTCCTCGTCGATCCGGCGGAGCTCGACGCGGCCGACTTCGTCGCCGGCATCGCCGACGCGGCGCCCGATCTGCTCATCACCGGCGCGGGCGCCTCGGGCGGCGAGTCCGGCTGTCGCGTCTTCTGGAAGGACGCCGCGCAGGCCGACGCCTGCGTCGCGCTGGTCTTCCAGCCCGAGCTGCACCCGAGCATGGGGATGACCCAGGGCTGCCAGGCGGTCGGCGATCCGCAGACGATCACCGCGGCCGAGGGGAACCTGATCCTGGAGATCGACGGCCGGCCGGCGGTCGAGGCGCTCGAGAAGACGCTCTCCAACCCGAGCAACCCCGGGCTGCGCCAGATGACCAAGCACCTGCTCGCCGGCATCAGCGAGCTGGGGGCGGGCGGGCGCTCGGACTACGTCGTGCGTCCGTTCGCGATCGCCGACAGCGATCGGCCCGCGCTCGCCGTCGCCGAGCCGGTGCGCGCGGGGCAGACGATCTGCTTCACGCTGCGCGACGCGATCGGCGCGCGCGAAGACATGAAGGCCATGCTCGACGAGCAGGCCGACGCGCGCGACAAGTCGGCGCCGCGCTTCGGCTTCTACTTCAACTGCGCCGGGCGCGGCAGCGCGCTCTACGGCCAGGCCGGGCTCGATCCGGAGCTGATCCAGCGGCGCTTCGGCGCGCTGCCGGTGGTCGGGATCGAGAGCTCCTTCGAAATCGCGCCGACCTGCGGACGCCCGCGCATCCACATGTTCACGGGCGTGCTCCTGCTCGCCGGCTGAGAGGACGGCTTGGGAGACCTTCCAGAGTTGGCCCCGTCGGTTCCCGAGCCTAGGGTCGGCTCCCCACGGCGAACTACTTTTCTTCCCACCAGAAGACGGTGATGGCGAGACAGTGGAAGGCCTCGTCGGAAGACTGCGTCACGATCGTGTCGACGACCTGACACTGCTGGTGCTCGCGAATCCAGGCCGTCACCTTCTCACCCAGGTTCTCCCGCTCCTGCGCCATCGTCGCGGAGAAGACCTTCACACCATTAAAGCGAGCCGTCGTGTGATTTTGATGTTGTGGCATCGGTTCGTTTCGTCCCTTCGCAGCATCGTATAGCAGCGATTCGATACGTACGGCAACAGCCGAAATTCTTACTTACCGTCGGAGGGCTCGGATGAGCGTCGGCTTGCTGCGCGCTGGTCAGCGCGGGACGTTCCGGCGCCGGGCCGAGGCCCATCTTCGCCTTCAGCTCGGCCAGCGCCATGTCGGACCCGGTGCCGCCCTCCAGCTTCTTGAACTTCTGCTGCAGCGTGTCGCCCGCCAGCTCGCCGCCGAGCTCGGTCGACGCCTCGGACTCGGCCTCGATCTGCTCGACCTTCTGGTTCATGCGCTCGAAGGTGTCGAAGGCGCTGTTGTCGGAGAGGCCGCGCATCGTGTCCTGAATCGCCTTCTGCGCCTCGGCACGCTTCTGGCGCGCGACCAGGATGTTCTTCTTGCGCTTGGCCTCTTCGATCTTGTCGTTCAGCGTGCGCAGCTGGTCCTTCAGCTTCTCGACCGCGTCCTTCTGCAGCTGCCACTGCTTGCCGAACTCGGCCTGCATGCTTGTCGTGCTCGTCCTTGCGCGCGAGCGCCTCCTTGGCCAGGGCGTCGTCGCCGGCGCGCACCGCCAGCATCGCCTTGCGCTCCCACTCGTCCGACAGATCGACCTGCTCGTCCCACTGCTTCTTCAGGCGCTTCTCGTCGGCGATCGAGATGGCGACCTGCTTCTTCGCCTCGACCAGCTGGTTCTGCATCTCGACGACGATCTGATTCAGCATCTTCTGCGGGTCTTCCGCCTTGCTGATCAGGTCGTTCAGGTTGGACTTGATGAGGGTGCCGAGCCTGGAAAAGATTCCCATGGTGATGTCCTGGACGGCGGGCGGCGGCGCCGCCGTTCGAAGGGTTGGCGAAGTGGGCGAGGCTGGGTTGGTGCTTGGCGACGGCCATCGACATGTCGTCGATCACCGCCTGCAATTCATTGAGGTCGAGGTTCTCCAGCTCGAGCGCGTGGACGATGACCACCGCCTCCCCCTCCAGCCCGAAGGCGCCATGCACCATCTCCGTGGTGTTCAGCGACAGGAGCGTCCGGTAGAGCTCCTCGCTGCCGGTCCGCGGCAGGTCCATGACCTTGAGGCGGAACGCGACGACCGGGCCGGCAATCGAGACGGCCAGCGCGGCCCGTCGAGCTTGACCAGCCAGAAGCCTGGATGGACGGCTCGTGCGCCACCCCGATGCGAAGCAGATAGGACTCGACGTCCTCGGCGCTTTTCATGTCCCGAAGGTTAGTCGATTCCCACCGGTTAGTCGATCCGTGGACCCATCGACAATTGCCTCCTGGTTGTGGTACCGGAAAACCGGCCGGATGCATCGATCCCACCAAGCTGCCTCGCCACGTCGCGATCATCATGGACGGCAATGGCCGCTGGGCGCAGCGAGCATGGTCTGCCGCGCGTCGAGGGGCACCGGCGGGGCGCCAGTCGCGGTGCGCGACGGTCGTGCGCGCCGCGCGCGAGATCGGCCTGCGCGCTCTGACGCTGTACGCCTTCTCGTCGCAGAACTGGCAGCGGCCGCCGGAGGAGGTCGCCACGCTGATGCAGCTCCTGCGCGACTACGTGATCGACGAGCGCGACGAGATCATGGAGAACGACATCCGGCTCGTCGCCATCGGCGACCTCGACCGGCTGCCGGCCTTCGCGAGCGAGCCGCTCGACGCGCTGATGCGCGGACTCGGCCGGCAACCGCGGCGATGACGCTCTGCCTGGCGCTGTCGTACGGCGGGCGCGAGTCGATCGTGGCGGCGGCGCGGGCGCTGGGCGAACCGGTCGCGCGCGGCGCGCTCAACGCCGAGCGAGATCACCGAGGAGAAGCTCGGCGTCGCTGCAGACCGGCGGCCTGCCGCAGCTGGATCTGCTGGTGCGCACGTCGGGCGAGGAGCGGCTCTCGAACTTCCTGCTCTGGGAGGCGGCCTACGCCGAGCTCTACTTCACCGAGACGTTCTGGCCCGGCTTCGGCAAGAACGAGCTCTACCAGGCGCTCGAGTCGTTCCGCGGGCGCGAGCGCCGGTTCGGCCGCACGCGCGAGCAGATCCGCAGCGCGGGCTGACGGGCCCCGCATGTCGAACCTGGCGCTGCGGGCGCTGTCGGCGCTGGTGCTGCTGCCGCTCGTCGGCGCGCTGATGCTCTGGCACGAGCCGCTCGGGTTCGGCGCCCTGGTGCTGCTGGTCTGCCGGGCTGGCGCTCCACGAGTGCGCGGCCATCATGCTCGGCTGGCGCGCCGCCCGAAGTTCCGGGCGGCCATCGTGGCGCTCGGCGTCGCGCTTCACGGCGGCGCTCTACCTGGCGCCGGGCTCGGGCTGGTCGCGACGCTGGGGGCGGCTGATCCTGACCGCGGCGACGTGACGCTCCTCGACCCCGGGCGAGATCCCGGCGCGCCGGCGCGCGGCTCGGCGTCGCGGTGTTCAGCGTCTTTTACGTCGGCGGCTCTGGCGGCGCCGCTGGCGCTCCTGCAGCGCGACGCCGCCCATGGGCGCGCTCTGGGTGCTGCTCGCGATCGCCGTCACGTTCGGGAACGACACCGGCGCCTACTTCGGGGGCCGCGGCTTCGGCCGCCACAAGCTCTACCCCAAGGTCTCGCCCGCCAAGACGGTCGAGGGGGCAGTCGGCGGCCTGCGTGGCCTCGCTGCTCATCATGTTCGTCGTGCGCGCGACGGTCGCCCCCTGGCTGACGGTTGCCGACTGCCTGCGGTCGGGCTGCCGGCCGCCGTGCTCGGCCCGATCGGCGACCTGGTCGAATCGATGATGAAGCGGTCGGCCGGCGTGAAGGACTCGGGCCACCTCATGCCCGGGCACGGCGGCATGCTCGACCGCATCGACGCGCTGCTCTTCGTCGGCGCCTGGATCTATGTCTACGCCGTCCACCTGAACCAGCTTCGCGGGTAGGGGAGGACGAGCTTCGCTCGTCGAGCCCGTCGCGCGAGGTCGCCGGAGCCTTCCGGGGGTTCCTCGTCGGAGCCGGCAATAACTGACCCCCGCGCGGCGTTGATTCCGGCGGGGGTCGTAGGCGGAACAGGCACCAAGCTAGGCGAAGGCTACTAAGCGGAAGCGAAGGCTATCTAAGGGAGCGGCGCCGGGCCGAGCTACTGATAAACCCCGGAACCGTCAGGCTAGGTCACACCGGGATGAACCGGTGTGAAGGGAGGAGGGAGCACCGACCGGGCCCGAAGATCCCGGCCGCTGCTTCCGGTCCCTGACATGAGCAAGGGGTGTGCCTGTCCACGCAAATGTGGCTATTTCGTTGATTTGGTTTCGGTTACGTGTTAGAGCCTGAACCCGCCCCTCGAAGTTTTCGCGATGAACCCTGACATTTGCGTCAGCCTGTGCCCCCCACGCACACGTGCTTCGTCCCTTAGCCTGAAGCCTCCCCGCGTATGGCCTCCGACACGCTGATCGTCATCAACGCGGACGGACCCGAGACTCGGGTCGCGCTCGTGGAGGGCGGGTATCTCGGCGAGCTTTACATCGAGCGGAAGCGCGAGCGGGGGATCGCGGGCAACATCTACAAGGGTCGGGTCGAGCGCGTGCTCCCCGGCATGCAGGCCGCGTTCGTCAACATCGGCCTCGAGAAGAGCGCCTACCTCCACGTCTCGGACGTCCGGGGCACCCCCGACGACCTCAAGCGTCTGTTCGCCGGAGGGGACGCCTCGTCCTCGTCGCACGGCGAGGAGGACGAAGAGGCGGCGGACGCGGCGCGGGTCGGCAGCGGCGCGCGCATCGAAGACCTGCTGAAGGAAGGGCAGGAGATCGTCGTCCAGGTCACCAAGGAGCCGATCAGCACCAAGGGGGCCCGCACCACCCGCTACGTCTCGTTGCCGGGGCGCCACCTGGTCTTCATGCCGACGGTCGACCACGTCGGGATCTCGCGGCGCATCAGCTCGGACAAGGAGCGGCGCCGGCTGCGCGAGATCGTCGATTCGATGCGCCCGCCCGGGTCGGGCTTCATCGTGCGGACCGTCGCCGACGGGATCTCCGAGCGCGAGCTCAAGTCGGACATGGAGTTCCTCATCAAGCTGTGGAACGAAGTGGTCCGCCGCGCCGAGGGGAGCCGCTGCCCGGCGCTCATCTACAACGACCTCGACCTCCTGCTGCGGACGGTGCGTGACCTCTTCACGGCCGACGTCGCGAAGCTGATCATCGACTCGCGCGCCGAGTACGATCGGGTGAAGAAGTTCATCGCCGCGTTCATGCCCGACTTCACGGGGCTCATCGAGCTCTACGAGGGGAACGATCCAATTTTCGACGGGTTCGGCATCGAGATCGAGATCGACCGCGCGCTCGAGCGCAAGGTCTGGCTCAAGTCGGGCGGCTATCTCATCGTCGACGAGATGGAGGCGCTGACCGCCATCGACGTCAACACCGGGCGCTTCGTCGGCAAGTCGAGCCTGGAAGACACGATCACCAAGACCAACATGGAGGCCGCCCGCGAGGTGGCCGAGCAGCTCCGCATCCGGTCGATCGGCGGCATGATCGTCGTCGACTTCATCGACATGGATCGGCCGCACAACCGGGAGAAGGTCACGCGGTCGTTCAACGAGTACCTGCGCAAGGATCGCTCGAAGGCGGCGGTGACGCGCATCTCGGAGCTCGGGCTCATCGAGATGACGCGCAAGCGGACGCGCGAGTCGCTGCTGCACACGCTGACCGAGCCCTGCACCTCCTGCGAGGGGAAGGGCTACACCAAGTCGCGCAAGACGGTGACCTACGAGCTCTTCCGCGAGCTGCGGCGCCAGGGCGATCTGGTCGAGGGGGACACGGTCCTCGTCGAGGTTCACCCGGAGGTCGCGCAGGTACTGGCGGCGGCCGATCGACCGTTTCTCGAGGAGATGGAGAAGCGGCTGCAGAAGCGGATCGTGGTCAAGGCGCGTGGCTCGTTCCACGTCGAGGACTTCGAGATCCGCTCGCCCAACGACAAGGCGCCGATCGAGAAGTCGGAGATCGCGGGCGCCGCGCGGGAAGACAGCAAGGACGGGCCGCGCGAAGGGAAGCGCCGGCGCAAGCGGCGGCGGCACCTCGGTCCGCCGGCCGAGGTCGAGGCGGCGCTGGCCGAGGACGAGGAGAACGCCATCGATCCGGAGTCGATGGCCGCGCTGGCCGATGACGACGCGCAGGACGAATCGGACGAGCGAGAGCCGACGCCCTCCCCAACCGATCGATCGAACGAGCCCCAACCCTAGCGAGCGCCGCGGCGGAGGGAGGGGTAGGGCGATGGTCCGGATCTGCTTCGTCTGTCTGGGGAACATCTGCCGGTCACCGACGGCGGAGGCGGTGATGCGCCACCTGGTGAAGCAGGCGGGGCTCGGCGATCGGATCGCGATCGACAGCGCCGGGACGGGCGACTGGCACGTCGGGCCACGCGCGCGATCGCCGCAGCCGCGCGGTGGGCGAGGCGCGCGGGATCCCGCTCTCCGGCGAGGCGCGGCAGTTCGTGCCCGACGACTTCGACGACTTCGACCACGTGCTGGCGATGGACCGCGCCAACCGGGACGAGCTCTTGAAGCTGGCCCGCAATGGGCGCGATCGCGCCAAGGTCGCGCTGCTGCGCTCGTTCGATCCCGGCGCGCCGCCGGACGCCGAGGTCCCCGACCCGTACTACGGCGGTCCGGGCGGGTTCGACGAGGTGTTCGACATCTGCGAGCGGGCCTGCCGCGGGCTGCTCGAACAGCTGACGCGCGAATCGGGCGCGCCAGGGAAGTAACCTCGCCGTTCATGGACCCACAGCTCAAAGCCGCGCTGGGCTCTGCGCTGGGGAGCGAGATCGCGTCGGCGCGCGCCATCTCCGGCGGCGACATCAACCGCGCCCACGAGATCGCGCTGGCCGACGGCCGCCGCCTGTTCGTCAAGACGAACGACCGCTCGCCGCGCGGGATGTTCGCCGCCGAGGCGCGGGGGCTCGGCTGGCTCGCCGAGGCGGGGGCGCTGCGGATCCCCAAGGTGGTGGCGGTGGCGGCGCCGGAAGACCCGCAGCAGTTCCTGGTCCTCGAGTTGGTGGCGACCGGCGCGCCGGCGCGCGACTTCGACGAGAAGCTGGGGCGGGGTCTGGCGGCGCTGCACCGCCGGGGCGCCCCCGGCTTCGGGCTCGACCACGACAACTTCATCGGCTGGCTGCCGCAGGCGAATGCCGCCGCCGGCAGCTGGCCGGAGTTCTATCGCGCGCGGCGGCTGGAGGCGCAGCTGCGCCGGGCCGCCGACGAGGGGCGCGCGTCGTCGCGGATGCGGCAGGGCTTCGAGCGCCTGTTCCGGGGGCTCGACGACCTCTGCGGCCCGGCCGAGCCGCCCGCGCGTCTGCACGGCGATTTGTGGGGGGGCAACCTTCTCTGCGACGATCGCGGGGGACCGTGCCTCATCGATCCGGCCGTCTACGGTGGTCACCGGGAGATCGACCTGGCGATGATGCGCCTCTTCGGCGGCTTCGGCGCGCGGGTCTTCGACGCCTACGAGGAGGCCTGGCCGCTCGCCGACGGGCACCGCGAGCGGGTGTCGCTCTACCAGCTCTACCCGCTCATGGTTCATGTAAATCTGTTCGGCGGCAGCTACATAGGGTCGGTCGAGGCAGCCCTCGAGAGGCTGTGTTAGGTTCGCGACGCTGTGATGGAATATCGGACATTGGGTCGAACGGACTGGCACGTCTCGACGGTCAGCTTTGGCGCCTGGGCCATCGGCGGGACCTGGGGCGCGGTCACCGAGGACGAGTCGATCGGGGCGCTCCACCGGGCGCTCGATCGCGGCGTGAACTTCTTCGACACGGCGGACGTCTACGGCGACGGGCACTCCGAGCGGCTGCTGGCCCGGCTGCGGCGCGAGCGCAAGGACCCGTTCTACGTCACGACCAAGGCGGGCCGCCGGCTCCCCAAGCAGACCGTCGAGGGCTACAACAAGAAGAACCTGACCGCCTTCGTCGAGCGGAGCCTCAAGAACCTGGAGGTCGAGACCATCGACCTCCTCCAGCTGCACTGCCCGCCGACCGACCTCTACTACCACCCCGAGGCGTTCGGTCTGCTCGATGACCTCGTGAAGGCCGGCAAGATTCGCTTTTACGGCGTCAGCGTCGAGCGGGTCGAAGAGGCGTTGAAGGCGATCGAGTTCCCCGGCGTGCAGTCGGTGCAGCTCATCTACAACATCTTCCGCCAGCGCCCGGCCGACCTCTTCTTCGCCGAGGCGCGCCGCCGCAAGGTCGGCATCCTGGCGCGGCTGCCGCTGTCGTCGGGGATGCTGGCGGGGAAGATGACCCGCGCGAGCACCTTCACCACCGACGACCACCGCAACTTCAACCGCACCGGCGCGGCGTTCGATCGGGGCGAGACCTTCTCGGGCGTCCCCTTCGAGGTCGGCCTCGATGCGGTCGAGGAGCTGCGCCCGCTGGTCCCGGAGGGGGCCAGCCTGGCGACGTTCGCGCTCCGCTGGATCCTCATGCACGATGCGGTCACCTGCGTGATCCCGGGCGGCAAGCGCCCCTCCCAGGTCGACGAGAACTGCTCGGCCGTCGAGCTCGAACCGTTCTCCGACCAGACCATGGCCCGCGTGCAAGAGATCTACGACCGCCGCATCCGCGCCCTCGTCCACCAGTACTGGTGAAGGCGGGGGAGCTCGCTCCCCCGCCGGCCCCCTCGGATCGTCAGCGCGCCGCCGGCGCGGCAAAGCCGCACCTCCGGGTGCTTGGACCCGGGCGCGATGCGCCCTCTGACGCTCGTTTCCGCGAGGCTTTCAGCGGCGAGCGGCTTCGAAGAGGGGCGGCAGCGGAGGCTTCTTGCCGAGGGCGAGCGTGATGGCGTGGGCGGCCTGGTGGACCAGCATGCCGAGGCCGTCGGCGTAGCGGTCGCTGTGGGCGCGGGCCGCTTCGGCGAGCGGCGTGACGGAGCCGTAGGCCATCTCGAGGACCGTGGTCGCGGGCGTGAGGGCATCAAGGCCGGCGCGGGCGTCGTCGGGCGCCCAGGCGGCGGCGGGGACGGCGGAGACGAGGACGTCGGCGCTGGCGAGCGCGAGGCGGAGGGCGTCGGCCGTCCAGACGGCGGAGTCGAACTGCCCCTGCTCCGTGGCCGTGAGCCGGCTGCCGAGCGCAGCCGCGGCCTGAGCGCGGCGGGCCAGGATGAGGACGGTGGCGCCCGCACGGATGAGCGCCTCCGCGGCGCCCGCGGCCGCGCCTCCCGCGCCGACCATGACGATCGTTTTCCCGGCAACGGCGACGCCCAGGTCGGCGAGGGCGGCGATGAGGCCGGCGCCGTCGGTGTTCTCGGCGCGAATGGGGGCGGTGGGCGTCGCGAACAGCAGTGTGTTGGCGGCGCCCGAAGCAAGCACCTCGGGGCCCTGGGCGTCCCCGAGCTGCGCCGCCGCCTCCTTGTGGGGGATGGTGACGTTGAGGTAGCGATAGCCATCGGCGCGCAGCTGGCGGACCAGTCCGGGAAAGCCGCCGGCATCGACGCTGAGCGCGACGTACTCCCCCTCGATCCCCAGCGCGCGGAAGGCGGCGTTGTGGATGGCCGGCGAGCGGCTCTTGCTGACGTCGGCCCCGAGGACGGCGGCCCGGATCATCGCGGCCCCTTTTTCGCCGGGCTTTCGGGCGTTCGGTCGACCTTGGCGTCGACGGTGGCGTCGAAGCTGCCGTCGCGCAGGCGGACATGAATCCGCTCGCCGGAGGTGACCTCGGCGGCGGTGGTGATGAGCCGGCCGTCCGCGCGCTGGGTCAGGCTGAAGCCCCGCTCGAGGACCCGCACCGGCGAGAGCGCCTGCAGCTTTCCGCCCGCGGCCTCGATGGCATGGCGGCGTGCCACGAGGGCAGGGCGGAGCGTCACCTCCAGCCGGTGGCGCACCGCCGCCAGGGCGGCGCGCTGCTCGAGGACGCGGCGCTGCGGGTGCGCGCGATGGAGGCGATTGTCGACGGCGCTGAGCTCGGCCCGGGCGGCCGTCAGGCGCCGGGCGAGAACCCGTCGTCCGCGCTCGATCGACTCATCGAGGCGCTGCCGCCGCTCGTCGAGCAACCGGCGCGGATCGCCGAGGCGCCCGCGCAGACGCTCGACCCCGTGGCGCGCGGCGCGCACGGATTCAGCCAGCGCCCGGCCGCCTCGTCGCTGCAAGAGCGCCAGCTCGGCGCGCAGATCGTCCTCGACCGGGATCGCCAGCTCGGCGGCGGCGGACGGCGTCGGCGCGCGCAGGTCGGCGACGAAGTCGGCGATCGTGAAGTCGGTCTCGTGGCCGACCGCGGAGATCACCGGGACGCGGCAGGCGACGATGGCGCGCGCCACCGGCTCTTCGTTGAAGGCCCACAGATCCTCCAGCGAGCCGCCGCCGCGCGCGACGATGATGACGTCGACGTCCTCGACCGCCGCCAGCCGCCGCAGCGCCGCCGCGATCGCCAGCGCGGCCCCCTCGCCCTGCACCGGGGCGGGCGACACCAGAATCGGCACAGGAAATCGCCGGTGCGCGATCCGGATGATGTCGCGCACCACGGCCCCCTGCGGCGATGTCACGACGCCGAGGCGCCGCGGCAGGAAGGGGAGCGGCCGCTTGCGCGCCGGATCGAAGAGACCCTCGGCCTCCAGGCGCTGCTTGAGCTGTTCGAAGGCCAGCGCCAGCACCCCGGCCCCTGTCGGCTCGATGTCGGCGACCGACATCTGAAACCGGCCGCGCGCTTCATAGAGCGTCAGGCGCCCCCGGCAGCGGACCGCCATTCCCTCTTCGAGGCTGAACTTCAACCGCGCCGCCTCGCGCGAGAACAGCACGCAGTCGAGCTGCGCCTCGTCGTCCTTGAGGCAGAAGTAGAGGTGTCCCGGACCCGAGCGCTTGAGCCCGGAGACCTCGCCTTCGACGCGGATCTCGGCGAACCGGCTCTCCAGCGTCAGGCGGGCCGCGCGCAGGATCTCGGTGACGGAATAGATGCGCGGCGCCGCGACGGCAGGCGGTGGTGGCGGCGTGGGGACGACAGGCTGGGCCGGCCGCGCGCCGGCCGGTACGGCGGGGCTGGCGACGGGCCTCCCGAGCAGGGAGAGCTGCTCGGTCTCGCTCGGTTCGGGCGTCGGCTTGCGGGTCATTTCGCCGCGCGCGCGGCGGCCCGCTCGTAGTCGGCGGCGCTCGCGCGCACGACCTGGAGATCGTTGTAGGCGCGGTTCTTGTCGTCCTCGGCCCCCTTGGCGAGGCCGGAGAATCCCCAGCCGCCGCTCTCCCCGCGCGCCAAGGGCACCCGCCCGCCACCCTCGAGCACCGCCGTGGCTTGCCCGTCGGCCGGTCCCGCTTCGATCCGCGGAATCCCCTGCCCGAGCGGCGCCAGCGTCGGCAGCAGGCCGGGGGCGGTGTCGGTGCGAAAGAGCTCCTTCGCTGACGGGGCGGTGGCCGCGTGCTCGAACCGCCCCTTCTCTCGATCGCGCACGATCCCTTCGGGATAGTTGCTGAGCACGATGTCGTAGGCCTCGCGGTGGTACTTCTGGATCGTCATCAGATCCCACCGCGTCTGCTGATCGAGCGCCTCGAACAGCGCCGCCCCGTCGCCGGCCTGCACCGCGGTGGCGAACCGCTGGAAGGCCTCCTCGGGGGTCTTCGATTTGTGCCGGCAGCCCGCGGCGGCCATCGGCAGCGCCACCAGCGCCAACGCGACGAGCAAGCGCGATCGGACCCGCACCACCCCCCGCACATAGCGGAAACCCACTCGCAGAGCAAGCCCGAGCAAGCGTTCCCGGTAGTCCGCGGAACCTGTGCTAGATTGCGCCCGACGCCCCGAAACATGACCGATACGGCCGAGACCAACCGAGCCGCCGGCGACGCGGCAGGCGTCGTGGACGAGTTCGCGCACATCCCGCATTCGCGTGGCCGCCATCCGGTGGTCGCCGTGGCGGGCGCGCTGCTGGCGTTCTTCCTCGTCTTTCACATCCGCCACGACCTGCGCTATGCGCTGTCGTCGGGGGAGCCGCTCGACCTCGGCCGCGCCAGCGCCGTCTTTGGCCACAGCCAGGCGGTGAGCGGCCTCGAGAACCGCTACGTGCGCGTGGCCGGGCTCCCCGATCGGGAGAGCGCGCTCCAGATCGACACCAAGGGGTCGTGGGTGTTCAGCCAGCTCTTCCGGCTGCTGGGGACGGGCGACCGGCTGTTTCTCCACCGGCGCGAGAGCCCGCTGCCGGCCGCGCTGGCCGAGTCGGACGTCTTCGAGGGGCGGCTCATCCGCGTCGACGACCTGTCGTTCGCCGCCTCGATCCGCGGCTATTTCTCCACCCACGTCGCGGCCACGCACTACTTCGCGCCCGATGCCCTGGCGCGTGCGCTCGCCGGGCGCCATCCTGGGGCGCCGTTGCCGCTGGTCGACACGAGCGGCGACACCGTGGCGCTCGACGAGCGCGAGACGATCGCCATCGACGTCGCCGAGCCCGAGCAGGTGCGCATCGGGCTGCCACGCGACAAGTTCGTCACCGAGGACGACGCGCGGGCCGCGCTCACCTCGCGGGGCGGTGTGGTGATACGGTCGCTCGGGGCAATCAAGGCGAAGGCCGCGGTGGCCGCGCCCGAGTCGGGCCCGCTGTCGTCGACGCCCGAGCCGCCGCAGCGCTGGACGTTCGTGGTGAAGTTCCCGGCGTCTGTCGCCCAGGGCGCGCTCGACGCCATCGGAAACCTCGCCCAGGACGTCGAGATCCGGGACGCGCGCCAGACGGTCGAGGTCAAGCTCGAGGACGTCTCGCCGTCCGGCGGCGCCGGCGGTCTGGTCATTCGCCCCGGTCAGGGGACGCCGCGGACGCTGGTGCCGGCGGAGATCGCCGCCGTCCACACCATGGCGCCGGTGGTGATCCCCGACGACGCCTACCTGCTGGTCGAGGGGGACCGCCCGCGCGAGCACGCGCCGACCGTCCTCATTGCGCTCATCCTGGTGATGTTCGGAGCCGTCAACCTGGTCGGCCTCTTCCGCGAGCTCTCCCGGTCGTGACGCTCCGGATCTACGACACCCGCGCAGGGAAGAAGGTCCCGTTCGAGCCGCTCACCCCGGGGCGGGTCGGGATGTACTCCTGCGGCATCACCGTCTACGACCTCTGCCACGTCGGCCACGGGCGCAAGGAGGTGGCCTTCGACGTGATCGCCCGCTACCTGCGCGCCTCCGGCTACGCGGTCAACTACGTCCGCAACGTCACCGACATCGACGACAAGATCATCAAGAAGGCCGAGGCGGAGAAGCGGACGGCTGCGGAGGTCGCGCACGAGTTCACCGAGAAGATGAATGCCGACTTCCGCGCGCTCGACGTGCTCCCCGCCGACCACGAGCCGCACGCCACCGCGCACATCGCCGAGGTCATCGAGATCATCGAGCGACTCGAGAAGAAGGGCCTCGCCTACGCCGCGGGCGGCGACGTCTATTTCTCCGTGCCAGGCTTCGCCCCCTACGGGCGACTCTCCGGGCAACACATCGACGATCTGCGCTCCGGCGCGCGGATCGAGGTGGACGAGCACAAGAAGAGCCCGCTCGACTTCGCGCTCTGGAAGGGGGCCAAGCCGGGCGAGCCGTTCTGGGCGAGCCCCTGGGGCAACGGGCGCCCGGGCTGGCACATCGAGTGCTCGGGGATGGCGCACCGCTATCTGGGCGAGCCGTTCGACATTCATGGCGGCGGCGCCGACCTCATCTTCCCGCACCACGAAAACGAGATCGCCCAGTCCGAGGGCGCGTTCGGCGAAGGCCAGTTCGCGCGCCACTGGATCCACTCCGGGATGGTGAACTTCGGCGGCGAGAAGATGTCGAAGTCGCTCGGCAACTTCGTGACCATCCGGAAGGTCGCCGAGACCTACGACCTCGAGGCGCTGCGGCTGCACCTCATCGGCGTCCACTACCGCAGCCCGGTGGCGTTCACTATCGCCCACGATGAAAAAGGGCACGCCCGCTATCCGGAGATCGACGAGGCGGAGGCGCGGCTCGCCTACTACTACCGGACGCTGGACCGGCTGGCGGCGGCGCCGGGCGAGGACGACGGCGGCGCAGTCGTGGCGCCGGCCGACAAGACGATCTCCTCTTTCAATGAGGCGATGGACGACGACTTCAACACCGCCGCCGCCATCGGCCACCTGTCGGAGGCGTTCCTGCTGGCCAACAAGCTGCTCGACGAGCCGGGCGGCGTCGCCAAGGACGTCCGCCGGCGGACGCTGGCCCGACTGCGCAAGGATCTCGCCGCCTGTGGCGCGACGCTGGGGATCTTCCAGCGCCCCCCGGCCGCGTTTCTCGACGGCTACCGGCTGCGTCTGTGCGGGCGGCGCGGGATCGATCCGGCCGCCGTCGAGGCGCGCATCGCCGAGCGCTCCGCTGCCCGCAAAGCCAAGGACTTCCCGCGCGGCGATGAGATCCGGCGCACGCTCCAGGAGAGCGGCGTCGAGCTGATGGACACGCCGGCCGGCACCACCTGGCGCGTCACCGAACCACGCTAGGCGACGCTAGGCGCGATCGAAGCCCCGGGAACCAGGAGCCCGGGAGGCTAAGGGGTCTCGGCGTCGTCCGGGCCGTCGTCGTCGTCGTCATCGCCGACGTTGACGCCGTTGGTCCCCGCCTGGGCGTTGACCCGCTCGCGCAGCTCCTTACCGACCTTGAAGAAGGCGAGTCGCTTCGGGCGGACGCGAACGGCTTCGCCTGTCCGCGGGTTACGCCCCTGATATTCCTTGTAAGCGCGGATAGAGAAACTTCCGAAGCCGCGAATCTCGATCCCCTCGCCGCGGCAGAGGGCGTCGACCATCGAATCGAACATCTGGCAGATCAGCAGCTCGGCGCGGCCATGCGGCAGCTTGGCGCGCTCGGCGATGAGATCGATGAGATCCGCTTTGGTCATCGGCCCGGTGCGAGCACTGTACCCGGAAAGTCCCGAGGAAGTCAAAGGTTACAACCAGTTACGGGATGAGTCGTCAGATTGTTCGTCAGTTGTCCGTCGATTGTCATTCTGGGATCGCGTCATCCCAGGATCGCCGCGCCGCCGAGATAGGGCCGCAGCGCCGCCGGGACGTCGATGCGCCCGTCGGCGCGCTGGTAGGTCTCGAGGACGCCGATCAGTGTCCGGGGGAGCGCCAGGCCGGAGCCGTTCAGGGTGTGGAGGAACCGGGCCTTTTCCTTGCCGTCCTTCTTCCCGTCCTGTCCCGCCGCGGCGGCGCCCTTGAACCGGATGTGGGCACGGCGGGCCTGGAAGTCGCCAAAGTTGGAGCAGGAGCTGACCTCCAGCCACTCGTTGCAGCCCGGCGCCCACAGCTCGAGGTCGAACTTGGCCATCGCCGAGAACGACAGGTCGCCGGTGCACATCTGCACGACACGATAGGGGATTTCCAGCGCCTTGAGGACGTCCTCGGCGTCGGAGAGCAGGGCCGAGAGCTCATTCATGGAAGTATCGGGATGGACGAACTTCACCAGCTCCACCTTGTCGAATTGATGGCCGCGCTTGATGCCGCGGGTATCCCGCCCGGCCGCCATCTGCTCTCGCCGGAAGCAGGCGGTGAAGGCCACGTGGCGGATCGGCAGCTTGGCGCCGTCGATGATCTCGTCGCGGTAGAGGTTGGTCACCGGCACCTCGGCGGTGGGGATGAACCAGAAGTCTTCCTCGGCGTCGCGATAGAGGTTCTCGCCGAACTTGGGCAGGTTGCCGGTCCCCACCAGGCACTCGCGCCGCACCATGTACGGCGGGTAGATCTCGACGTAGCCGTGCTTCTCCGTGTGCAGATCGAGCATGAAGGTGATGAGCGCCCGCTGCAGGCGCGCCCCCCAGGACTTGAGGACGTAGAAGCGCGACCCGGAGATCTTCGTCCCCCGCTCGAAGTCGATGATGTCGAGCGCGGTTCCCAGGTCCCAGTGCGGCTTGAGGGCGAAGTCGTACGTCCGCTTCTGGCCTTCCTCGCGGAGGATCTTGTTCTCCGTCTCGTCCTTGCCGACCGGGACCGAGGGGTGCGGCAGGTTGGGGAGCTCGAGGAGCAGCTCGTCGAGCTTGGCTTCTGCAGCGGTGAGCTCGGCGGCCTTCCCCTCGATGTCGCGCTTGAGGGCGGAGCTCTCGGCCACCGCGCGTTCGCGCTCGGGCCCCGCGGGGACACGCCCGATCTCCTTGGAGATCTTGTTCTGGGCCGCCTGCACGGTCTGCGACTCGTTCTTGAGGTCGCGCACGCGCGCATCGGCGGCGATCACGCCGTCGAGGTCGATCGGCGCGCCCAGCTTGGCGTAGGCCTGGCGGACGTCGTCGGGGGTCTCACGCAACAAACGAATGTCGATCACGGCGGGGGAGCATAAGCGACCGGCCGCGCGCGGCAAAGCCCACCCGGGCCGGCCCTTCTAACGCCAGGCCCGGACCAGCGACGCGGTCACCCCGGCGCCCGCCTGCTGGTTACGCCCAAACGAGGACAGGAGCACGTCGCTGTAGACCGAGGCTGACAGCCGCCAGTCCTCGGCCAGCGGCACGAGACCGGTGGCGCCAACGGTGGTGAGGCGGAGGACCGTCCCGGGCTGGGTGACGCCGTTGAGCGTGTTGTCTCCACGTTCCAGGAAGTTGACGTAGAGCGCGGCGGCGGCCTCGCTCTCGAACACGTACCCGGCGACCGCCAGGGCGGTCAGCTCCAAGGGGTACGACGTCGTCAGCGGGCCCGTCGAGTCGGGCGGCGCACCCGGCGGGCTAGGCGGCGTCACGGTGTTGCTGCCGCTGTAGGTCGCCCAGACGTTCAACGCGCCGTAGAGCGGACCATGGACCTTCTCGAGTCCGACGCCGAGCGACACGCTGTACGTGCCGGTGCCGGTGGCGTCGGTCGCGGCGGGGTTGGTGCCGTCGCCGACTGCCTTGCCGGTCGGGAAGACAACGCCGCCGAGGAGCGCGAAGCCGGGCCAATACGTCATCTCGGCCGCGAGCTTGAAGTCGTAGCGGGCGTTGAGTGCGAGATCGCCGATGCCGCTCCCCCAGTCGTCGACACCCGGTCCGGTCCGGTGCGTCTCGACGTAGGGGAGCACGAGGCCACCTGCGCCCGGCGGGCGAGGCGGAACGACGCCGCCAGATCCTGCTCGAGGTCCTGTTCGGCCGACGACGAGCCTTCGGTCGACGGGGCATAGCGGCCGTCACGACCGAAGGAACCCATTTCGTTGCGGGCGCGCGTCTGCAGGCCGACCGCGTAGTCCTCCGGGGGCGCCAAACGCACCGGGCTCACCAGCGCGCCGCCGGTACAGCAGGCTTGCCCCGCCGCCGGAGTGGCGCGCGCCAGCCCGGCCGCCAGGATCGCGCCCGCGGCCAGCGCGCCTCGCGCTACGGCACGTCCACGGTCGGCTGGGCCGAGTCATCGATAGCTCCTGCGTCGCTGTTGCCGCCGTCGGTGGCGCGGCCGATCGCGGTCCTGAGCTCCCAGTTGCCCGCCATGAAGAAGTCGAGTGGGGTGGCGACGTAGACGCCGGGCATCGTCTCGGAGACGGTCGGCGCGACCGAGGCGCCATGTCCGTACGCCGGCATCCAGGGGACGATCGTCAGCGTCAGGCCAGGGACCGGCGCGCCGTTCGCGTCGGTGATGGAGAACTGGGCGGCGTCGTAGCCGACGCTCGGTTGGGGCGGGGACCACCAGACCCCCACGGTGAGCTGGCCCGATGCGGACGCGGTCGTCAGCGCCGGCGCGCCCGGGAACGCCAGCACCGGCGCGGTCGGCGTCGACGATTGGCCGCCGCAGCCGGCGGCCAGCAGCGCGGCGCCCACAAACGACAGCCGGCGGTTCATGCCCGAGACTCTGGACGAGCGGGTCCCCGGCGGGAATGCGAAAAAAATTCGCACCGCCGAATGCGATTTTTCCCGTTACGCGGAGGTGATGACGCGAGCGCGCGTGAGCGGCCGAGGCTTCACTGCGGCGGGGCGGCGGGCTATGAAGAGCCCCAGATGACCGTCGGACAGATCGCCATCCTCAGCGCCCTCATGGTGGGGACCGGCGCGCTCGGGGCGATCACCGGGGGCAACTCACTCATCAACGTGCCGCTGATGATCATGGTGGGGATGTCGCCTCGGCAGGCCGTCGCCACCAACATGTTCGCGGTCATCTTCATGACCGTGTCGGCGACGGCGCGGTTCGCGCGCGCGCGGATGCTGCGCGCCGAGCTGTTGCTGCCGCTCGGCGTTCTCACGGTCGCCACCTCCGCCTTCGGTGCGCTCATCGCCGTGAAGTTGCCCGAGACCGTGGTCAAGCTGGTGGTCGGCATCTCGATGGCGGTGCTGGTGGTCTTCATCGCGCTCTACCGAAAGAGCTCTGCGCCGGTCGCTCCCACCCGCGCGCACCGGTGGTGGGGATACGTCGGGGCCACGGTGCTCGGCGTCTACGGCGGGTTCTTCTCCGGCGGCTACACCACGCTGATGACCGTCCTCTGCACCGTCTGCTTCGGACTGACCATGATGGAGTCGGTCGCCGTCACCAAGCCGATCAACATGCTCTCCAACATGGCGGCGTCGGCCGTCTTCTTCGCGAGCGGTCTCATCGACCTGCGGATCGGCGTCCCGCTGGCGGCGGCGAACTTGCTGGGCGGCTGGATGGGCGCACACGCCGCGCTCAAGGGGGGCGATCGCTTCGTCCGGCTGCTCTTTCTCGGCACCGTCGCCGCGCTGGCGCTGAAGCTGCTGGTCTGGGACCTGATCCTGCGGCGTTAGCTCCGCCGACGGAGCAGCGCGGGGAGCAGGGCCGCGCCGGCGGCGGCGGCCAGGATCGCACCGCCGACGTGGCCGAGCACGACGTGCGCGGTGCCGCCGAACGGGCAGATGAAGTGGAGGACGAAGCCGCCCATCGCACCGCCGGCGGCGCCGAGCGCCAGGCCGATGCGCGCCCGGCCCATCGGCACCAGACGGCGGAGCGCGAAGAGACCGACGACGAGGAAGGGGGCCGAGATCTCGAGGACGAAGCTGGCGCAGTGGACGCACGACTGCATGAGCGTCAGGTGCGCGTCCTCGGGGCGAAGGCTGACGCCTGGCACCTGCACGGTGGCGGCGAGGGCAAACGCGAACAGCCCTCCGAGCGCGATGCCCCCGACGCGGGAGGCCCGGCCGGGCGCGGGGAGCACGTCGCCTCGCCGGGGGACCAGCGCCGCCGTGAGTGACAGGACGAAGGCCGCCCCCCAGAGCGCCGCCGCCGCGATCACCCAGCCGAGCGGCAACGCGCCGAGGTCGGGGCGGTAGGCGTGGAGGCTGAGCACCAGCGCAGGCCAGATGAGCCCTACCACGGCGACGGCCGCCAGGGCGCCGAACCGCCTGCGGGTGCGGACCGGCTTCATCTCCTGGATGGCGTTCAGCAGATCGTGCGACGGCGCGGGCGCCTCGATCTTCCCCGGCGGCAGCGCGCGATCGTCGAAGTCCTTGACCGTCACGACGGCTCCTTTTCGGGCAGCGGCCCGGCGGCCTCCTTGCCGAGCAGCCCACGCAGCGTCACGTACGCCCGGTGCGCGCGCTGCTTGATCGCACCCTGGGTGGTGCCGGCGATCATCGCCGCCTCGGCGGTGGAACGGCCGTGAACCTTGGTCAGGAGCAGCGCCTCGCGCTGGTTCTCGGGGAGCTGGTGGAGCGCGGCGAGCGCGCCGGCGGCCGCGGCGGGATCGGGGCGCGTGGCCTCGTCCTGACCCGCTTCGACCGGCACACCGGTGAGGTCGGCGGCCGGCTCGGCCTGCAGCGTCCCGTCCTTGGTGAGCTGCACCCGGTTGCGCTTTCGCTTGCGAAGCTCGTCGAGGCAGGTCCGGTGGGCGATGGTGTACATCCAGGGGATCGGGTTGGCGCCCATGACGTACGTCGCGCGCGCCTCGTGAACCTTGAGGAAGGTGACCTGCAAGATATCCTCGGCGGCTGCCTTGTCACGGAGGAGGCCGAACAGATAGGCGAGCAGGCGCGGCGCGAGCAGCGCGTAGAGGCGGTGAAACGCCGCCGCCTCGCCGCGGCAGTACCTCCCCATGACCTCGGCGGCCTCCGTCGCCTCAGGATCCACGGCCACGCTCCACGGGACCAATAGATAGACCGTCGCCGCGCGGGCCACAACCGCCTCGCGCGGCGGGAGCGAGCTTCCGCGCGGCGGCCTTCGATCCGGGCGTGACGAATGCAGGGCCGCGAGCATGGCGTTCTGTTCCGGTGCGGGCGTCCCGATTACGGTGTCTGGGGGACCGTGGCCGACGAGGGGAGAGCGCCGCCCTTCCGTTTCCGCAGCCTGCCGATGAGACCGTCGAGCGAAACGGGCCCTGCGCCGACCAGCGCCAGCCAGATGAAGAAGACGAGGTAGCTCCACTCCTCGAAGCCGACCAGCGCCGGCAGGCCGGTGATGTCGCCGCGCTTGGCGGTGAGAATCGCGATCACCATCGTGAACCCGAGCGGCAGCGCCACCAGGCGCGTCCCGAGGCCGAGCAGGATCGCGAGGCCGCCGAAGAACTCCGTGGCGGCGGTGAGCCGCGCGTTGAACCCCGGCGCCGGGATGTGCAGCGAGGCGAAGAAATCGGTCACGTCGGGGAGCGAGTGCAGCTTCCCCCAGCCGGTCCCCATGAACACCAGCCCAACCGTCAGGCGGGCCAGCGTCGGGCCCAAGAATGAAATCCGATCTGCGGTGCGGCGCAGCCGGTCGAGCGTCACGGTCACGAAGTTCGGCAGCATGATGATCCCCTCCTGACGGTCCTACGCCGCCCGCCAGGATGGGTTACGGCGATGGGTTACGGCGCTGGGTTACGGCGCCGGACGGCGGCTATCCTTTCTGCGTGCAGCTTCGGACCAAGCGCTGGAGCGACCCGGTCGAGCCGGACGACGGCCTCCGGCTCTTGATCTGCCGGATTCGTCCACGCGGGGTCTCGAAGCAGAAGGAGACCTGGAATGAATGGTGGCCCGATCTCGGCCCCAGCCGCGCGCTGCTCGACGCGTTTCACGGCAAGCACGGCCCGCCGATCTCCTGGGATGCGTACGTCGCGCGTTACCTGGACGAGATGGGCGGGGCGCGGCAGGTCTGGCGCATCCGCGACCTGGCGCGGCGGGCAGCGGGCGGAGAAGCGATCACCTTGCTCTGCTCGTCCGCCTGTCACGATCCTGCGCGTTGCCATCGAACACTGTTGGCACGGCTCATCAAAGGACCGGGAGGGCGCGGGCGGCCGCCGGCGCGCAGTCGTGATTAGCTTTTGGGTATGAAGAACGTAACAGCCGCGTTGTGGTTGGGGGTGATGGTCGCGGCGGCTCCAGCGGCCGCGTTCGCGGACGACAATCAGCCCGAGATTTTGAATAGCTCGGCTGGGGCTGTTTCGGGCGCCGATCGGCTGGGGGGGGCGACGATTACGGCTCCGCCTCACGCCTGGACGCCGACGGGGCAGAGCGCGCAGCAGCTCAGCATCACCGACATCCAAAAAGAGCACCCGCGCAATCGCCACATCGTCGGTCCCGCCGTGCCGCGCAACGTGACGCTGCCCGTGCCGCAGGCCCAGCCGCAAACTGACCAGTCGGTTCCGGCGACCGCTCCGCCGGTGCCCGAGCAGCCCAAGGCGGAGCAGGCGCCCCTGCAGTCCACCGACACCGATCAGTAAGCGGATCGGTGTCCGAGCCTCCCGGTCCAGGTAAGATCGGGGGGCGATGGAGTCCCTTGCGTCGGCTGACCACCTGGTCCACGTCTTTCACGCCACGGCCTTCGTCGAGAACTTGTCACTCAAGGATCTCGCGGCCGTCTATCCGGAGGCCCGCCGCCGTCCCCACGAGCTGTTCTATCGCGTCGACGCCGGGGCGGTGTTCGTCTACCCGTTTGGCGCCATCGTCTTTCGCGATCTCTCGCCGGCGGTGCGTGAGCGTGAGCTCGAGCGGCTGCGGCGCGCGCGCCCGGGGCTCACCAAGGCCACGGTGATCGAGGAGCTGAACGTCCGGGAGGATCCGGGGCGGCCGCCCGACGTGGCCGACGGGCTCCTGACCCTCGACGAGCTGACCCCCGCGCGCGGCAGCGTGGTGGCGCTGACCGTCGCCCAGAGCGCGGCGATGGAGTACTACGAGCGTATCGTCGAGGAGATGTTCGCGCGCACCGACCGGCTGGTGCAGCGGATGGAAGCGCACGGAACGGTGTCACTGCGGACGCGGCCGCTGCACAAGTTCATCGGCGCGGCGATCTCGACCCGAAACGAGGTCCTCACCATCCTGCACCTGCTCGACAAGCCCGACGAGGCCTGGGACGACCCGGGGATGAACCTCATCTACGACGAGCTGCGCGCGGAGTTCGATCTGGTCGACCGCTACCAGGCGCTGGAGCTGAAGCTGCGCAGCGTCCAGGAGGCGCTCGAGCTGGTGCTGGACGTGGCGCGCGATCGGCGGCTGGTCCTGCTGGAGGAGGCGGTGGTCGTCCTCATCCTGCTGGAGATCGTCCTGACCTTCTTCCGCCTGCGCTGATCAGTTCGCCGAGGCGGCGGTCGACGACGCGTAGGGCACGGAGATCGAGAACGACACGGCGTAGTTCGGCTGCGCCACGCCGGTGGTCGCGCCCACGAACGGATCGGAGTCGCGCAGCTGCCCCCAGCGAAGCGTCCGGTTGCTGAAGCTCAAGCCGTTCGCGTCGGCCGTCATCGTCACCGCCGAACCGGCCGAGTAGGCGTAGGCGACGCTGACGATCTGCCCCTCCACGGCGTCGGCGCAGGTGATCTGTACGGTGTCGAGGCTGCCGCCAGCGCCGGTGATCTGGACCGACTGGATCTGCTCTGGCGCGCTCGCCAGCGTGATCTCGAACCCGCGTCCATTCACCCACTCGGGGGCCACTCCTTGCGGCGCGACGATCCCCTCGTCCCAGGCCAGCGGGCCGACCGGAACGTGGAATTGCACGTTGATGACCTTGCCGCTCGCGCTGGCGCTGATCGGCTGCAGCGGCTGCCAGCTCTCGGCCATCACGACGCTCTCGAAGAAGACCTGGCCGTACTTCTCGCCGAGCTGGTCGTACGAGTCGGCCACCAGGTGAACCCCGTCGCTGAAGTACTGGTACTGGTATTTGGGGCCCGTGCAGACGATCTCCCCCGGGTGATCGACGCCGGCCTTCCACTGGGCGAGCGTGGAGGCCGAGCCGGACCCCGCCTGCTGGGGGACCGACTGCTGTTGCGACACGAGGAGCGGGACCGACTCCGTCTGTCCGGTGATCGCCTGCAGATCGGTGGTGTAGTCCGACTGCATCTGAAAAAGTTCGCTCTCGTAGTCGTTGTTTCCCGCGTCGGCCTCGCCGTGGGTGATCACCACGGCGCCGACGCCGTAGCTCTTGCCCGCCGTGGTCGCCAGCTTGGTGATCGCCTGCGCCTCGAACAGCGACGCGGAATAGGCCCGGCCCATGGTGCCGTCGTCGACGGCCCCCTTTTCGATCGCGGTCATCGGCTTTCCCGATTCGCCCACCACGGTGTGCGCGGTGACATAGTCGGCACCGCCGGCGGCCATGTAGAGCGAGGTGATCTCGTCGGCCATTGCGGTGTGCGGCGTCTCGCCGAAGATGTTGGCCGGCCACTCGACGGAGCCCGTCGAGAGCGGCCGGATCGGCTCGCCGAGCGGAATCATCGAGAGCTCGCCGCTGGTCGGATCAGGAAGCGGCGGGACGGACAGCGCGCCGAGCGACAGTTCGAGGTTGCCGTAGGCCGAGGTCTTCGGGGGATCGATGATTCCCATCACGCCGACGGCGAGGCTCTGCCCGGTCCCGATCACGCCCGCCCAATCCCAGGCCGGGGAAGGGAGCTTCCGCGTCGTTCCCCCGTCGGTGCCGCCGCTGACACTGCTGTTGCCGCAGGCGATTCCCGACAGCGGGAGAAAAAGAAAAACCAAAGCCGAGGCCTTCATGCTGGTCGTCCGGAGGAGAGACTACCTCAACCCGGCTGCGCCGCGGGCAACCGCTCGCCCAGCGCGGTGAGCATCTTGCGGACGAGCGGCGAGTCCGAGTCGCGATCGCGCTCATCAGCGCCGCTGGCGTGCGTCGCCCGCGCGTTCAGCTTGTTGCCGAGAAAAAAGTCGCCCGCCGCCGGTGGCGCCAGCGTGTAGAGGGCCTGCGAGACCGACGGGATGACGAAGTCGTGCGCGAACGGCGGCAGCGCGATCCCGGCGGCGGCGTCGTTGACCCCGGTCTGGTAGAGCGCCGCGATCCTCCTGTGCAGGTCGCCGTGAGGCACGCCGGCGGCGGCTTCATCCATGGCGATGCGGGCGTAGGAATCCTCGACCGTCGCGAACCAATGCCGCGCCACGAGGTGGCGGACCAGCCAGCGCACCAGGCAGCTTCGACCCTCGAGGACCAGATCATCGAGTGACGTGTCGCCGCCGACGATCGCGCCATGAAAGGTCCGCGTGAGCGGCGTTGTCGCCAGACGCCCCAGGATGGTGCGCGGATCGTCCAGCCCCGCCGGAGCGAGGTCGTCGAACGCCGTGAACACCTTCTCCCGCAGAAGGCCGGTGAGCCACTTGCGGGCCGTGCGCAGGATGTCGCAACGCTCGGGCTCAGACTCCGGCGTGTCTGCGATCGCCGCGTCGAGGATCTGGCAAACGGCGCCGACGCCGAAGTGCCAGACCGGTGAGCCGGCGGGCGCGCGTCCCTCCACCAGCGCCTCGAGCGCCGCGCGCGTGTTCGGATCGGCGGCGCCGAGGATAGGAAAACCGCCGAGGCCGGTCAGGATGCCGAGGAGGCCGGCGCTCACGTTGTCGGCGTTTTTCGAGTCGCAGAGCGGCGAGCCGTGGTTGGGGGTCTGCACCACCACCACCCCGGCAATGGAGCGGTGCTCCGCGTCCATCAGCTGCTCGTCCATCCAGGCCAGGAAGCGCGCCACCAGGCCCCCTTGGCTGTAGCCGACGAGGATCGCCTGGCGCCTCTGCTCCCGCGCCTCGCTGGCGACAATCTCGTAGAGGCCGGCGTGTGGGGCCGGCCCGTCGCTGCGCGTGAACATCCCCACCTTCCAGAGCGGGTTGCTCATCGGGAACGGTTCCCAGTAGCTGTGCCAGGGGGGCTCGCCCCCGATGGTGTCGGTGAAGGCGAAGTAGCGGGCGAAGTCGATGCGGAGCGCTTCGAAGCGGCGGCGCCCGTCGGCGCTCATGCGATCGCCGAGACGCGCGAGGAATCCGTCGGGATCGCCGATGCACTTGACCGCGAGGGGGACGAAGTATTCGTCGCAGTCGTGCTCTTCATGCATGAGGACGCCGGTGCCGCGGGTCGCTTCCCAGCCGGGATCCTTGTCGAAGCGCGCGCGGCTGCCGAGCTGCACGTCGTGCTTCGACCTCCACAGCCCCCGAACCGCCAGCGCGCGCGCCAGCCGATCCCGATCCCAACCCGCCACGCGATTGAGACACCAGAGTGTGTACCGTCCCACCGCCGTCTCGCCTCAGCGCCGCATCGTGCAGCCACTCCCCGGGCGCCGTCCAGAAAACAGCAGGTAGAACGGGGTCCCGAAGTGATCGAGGGTCCCGAATCTAGTAGTCGGGGCCGTCCGGGCTGACCTTCGTGTTCAACACGAGGGGGATCTCGTAAGGCTTAGGCCCATAGAGGAAGCGGTACTTCGCGTAGAGGCTGGTGACGCGCTTGACGTACTCGCGGGTCTGGGCGAAGGCCACCAGCTCGACGAACTCGTCGGTGGGGTGCGTCCCGTGCTGCGTGCACCAGCGGGTCATGGCGCGCGGCCCGGCGTTGTAGGCGCCGGCCGCCAGCGGCACCTCGCCGCCGAATTTCTTGTAGAGCGCGCCGATGTAGAGCGCGCCGAGCCGGATGTTCACCTCGGGGTCGTAGAGCTGATCGGGAAAGAACGGATCGCCCGTCTTGGCGGCCACGCGCGCGCTCGTCGGCGGGATCATCTGCAAGAGCCCGCGCGCGTCGGCATAGGAGACGTCGTGGGGATCGAACCCCGACTCCTTGCGCATGATCGCATAGAGGTAGAGCTCCGGGTTCCCGGCTGGCGGCCCGTAGCGCTCGACCAGCGGCGCGTAGGCGCGCGGGAAGGCCGCCTCCCAGAAGATGCGCACGCCGTCGTCGCTGTGCGGATCGGCCGCCAGCGCTCCGGCGTCGTGCGACTCGACGAAGTGGTAGGCGCGGTGAAAGTCCTCGGCGTGTCGGTAGAGCTCCAGAAGCCACGGAGCGGCCTTCTCGCCTCCGGCGCGCTGCAGAATCCC
Source organism: uncultured Pseudomonadota bacterium (assembly GCA_963819375.1). Taxonomy (GTDB): domain Bacteria; phylum Myxococcota_A; class Polyangia; order Fen-1088; family Fen-1088; genus JADGRB01. Next base: position 837,988 of record CAWFVU010000010.1, read on the forward strand.
CTTCTCGTCGCGCTCGATCTCGTTGCCGGCCTCGACGTCCATCCCGGCGTCGGCCAGCTCCTCGGCGCGCGCGACTATCGGATCGCCCGGATCGCGCGCCTTCTTGGCCGGGGCGACGACGGTGACCTTCTTCGGCGGCAGCGCCAGCGGCTCCTCCTGACCCGCCTCCCTGAGACGGGCGCGCGCCAAGAGGCCGTAGAAGGAGAGCGGCGCGCGGCGGGCCAGCGCGCGGTACCCCTCGAGCGCTTCGGCTTTTCCGCCGCCCGGTCCCTCTTTCGGGCCGAGCTTGTCGCGAAAACGCGCACGCCAGTAGGCGACGCGATCGCCCCGCTCGGCGTCGGTGATGCCGGTCGCCGGGATGCGCGCGTAGCGCTCGAGCCCGGCCGTCGCCTCGGCGGCGTCACCGAGCAAGAAGTGAGCGAACGCCAGGCACCAGGCTGCGTCGTCGGCGAAGGCGCTGCCGCCGAAGTGGTCGAGGGTCGCTTGCAGCGCCGGCAGGCTCTCCTTGAAGCGGCCGCGGTTGTACTCGAGCCAACCTGACAGGTACTGGGCCTCGGCGGCGAAGCGCGAGTGCGGAAACTCGGTGACCACCTTGCGGTAACCGGCGATCGCCTCGTCGTCGCGATCGGCGCGCGAGAGCGCCCGGGCGCCGTGGAAGGCCGCCGACGCCGCCTTGTCGCCCGACAGGTGCGGCACCGTCGCCAGCAACAGCTCGCCCGCCTTTGCGTAGTCGCGCCGCATGTGAAACTTGGTCATCCCGATCTGGTAGTCGCGCTCCGCTGCCTGTTCCGGCGGCAGTGTCGGCGGCAGCCGGTCGAGCTCGACGAGCGCCTCATCCCAGTGCCGGTCCTTGGTCAGCGACTCGGCCCGCTTCAAGCGATCGGGGACGGAGAGGTTGTCCGTGACCGTGGGGCCGGACGGCGCGGGTTCCTTCGTCGATGGCACCGCCTTCGATGCCGCCCCGGGGGCCGCCGGCGTGCCCGCGCGGCGCAGCGCCTCGTCACCCAGCGGATGCGCAGGAAAGTCGCGCGCGATCGCCAGAAGCTGCTTCTTGGCGGCGGCCGGATCGCGCGCGGCAGCAGCCTCGGCGATCCGAAAGCGCGCCAGCGCCGCGTCGCCCGTCGTCGGCGTCGCTTTCTTGACGAGGCCGGCATAGGCCTTGGCCGCCGCGGCCTGGTCGCCTTCCATCCAGAGACAGTCGGCGATCCGAAACGGCGCCATCGCGCCCGGGCGGCCGCCATGCGCATGCGACGCCCGTTCGAACGCCGCGCGCGCGGCGCGATAGTCGCCGTCGTAGAACTCACTTTCTCCCAGGAGAAAGGCGGCCCAGTCCTCGTTGCGCAGCTTCTCGCCGAGGGCCGCGTGCAGCGCCTTCGTGGCCTCGTGATACTCGCCGGCGCGGTAGGCCGCGAATCCGCGCGCCAGGTTCGAGGTCGGCCTCGCGGTCGCCGCCGTTCCATGGGCCGCCCAAAGAGCGATCGTCAGACCGAGACGCAGCACGCAGCCATCTTATCCCGATGATCGCCCCACGGCTCGCAACCGCGGCCCCTTCCAGCCCGATGAACGTGGTACAAGGAGGGCGCGATGGGAAGCGTCAACAAGGTCATCTTGATCGGAAATCTGGGGGCGGATCCGGAGCTGAAGTACACGCCCTCGCAACGGCCGCTGTGCAACCTGCGCATCGCCACCACCGAGGTCTACAAGGACAAGTCCGGCCAGCGGCAGGAGAAGACCGAGTGGCACCGGGTGACGGTGTGGGGCGACCAAGCTGAGAATTGCAATAAGTACCTGGCCAAAGGGCGCTCGGTCTATATCGAGGGGCGCCTGCAGACGCGCTCCTACGACAAGGACGGCCAGAAGCACTACGCCACCGACATCGTGGCCGACCGCGTCGTCTTCCTCGGCAGCGGGGGCGGCGGCGAAGGTCGTGGAGAAGGCCGCGGAAAGCCAGGTGGTTTCTCTGGTCGCGGCGATTCCGGTCCGTCCGACGAGCCGGGCGATTCCGGCCCTGGCGGCGCTCCTCCCGGCTCCGACGACGACATCCCTTTTTGAGCTGATCCGGGGCCCGGGAATCCCAGGGGCGGGAATTCCAAGGGAAGGTGGCCGCGCCCCGCGCCAATCTGCCGATGGGCTCCTCGGACCAGCAAAGGCTGGCCCTTGCCCTGCGCGTGCTAGTCGTATCGCGTATTCGCTCCAGCTGAGCTATCGAAGTGCCGATAACTCCGATAAAATTACATGCTGGTGCTTCGTCGGCTTGTTGCGCTCGCGGCCCTCATGGGTCCGCTTTTGGTCCCGGCGCTCGTCGGCGGGAGCGACGCACCCCGGACCGGCCGCGCCAGGTCGAACGCGCTGGTCGCGGCGCCGTTCGGCACCTTCGCAACTGAGCTGCCGCCCGAAGGAGCCCCGTCGTTCGAATCGCCGGGGCACGGGCCGCACGTGGGGTTTCACGCGGCGACCGAGTCGCGCAAATTGCTGCTCTCGTTCGACGACGGGCCGGACCTGCGCGGCACGCCCCTCATCCTGGACGAGCTCGATCGCCGCGGACTGAAGGCGATCTTCTTCGTCACTGGCTGGCGGCTCAAGGGGGAGCGGCCGGAAGACATCGCGCGCCGCGATCTGGTCCGCAAGATCGCGGCCCACGGCCATCTGGTCGCCAACCACACGATGAGCCACCACGATCTCTGTCAGAACCCGGCGGAGCAGGCCGAGGAGATCGACGCCAACTCCGAGCTCATCACGGAGACGACCGGGGTGCGTCCCTTTCTTGTTTCGGTCGCCGTACGGCGCCTTCTGCCACAGCCTGGAGGCGGCGCTGAACGCGCGCGGGCTGGTCGACGTCGGATGGAACCTCGATCCGCAGGACTGGAAGACGGAGCGCGACGAGGAGGCGGTGTTCAGCTACCTCACCAACAAGCTCGGCGGCCTCAAGGGGCGCGGAATCCTGCTGATGCACGACACGCACCTCGCGTCGGTGCACGCGCTCCCCCGCCTCCTCGACTGGCTGGCGCGGCAGAACGCGCGCGACGTGCGGGAGGGGCGAGCGCCGATCCGGATCGTCGACTACCGCGAGATCGTCCCGGCGCGCGAGGTGGCGGCCGGCGGCCTCCCCGAGTTGGTTGGCGCGTTGGTCGCCGACGCGGCAGGATCGGTCGGGCACCACCGGCGCTGATCCGATCCGCGTGGCCGCCCTCCGACAGCCGACACGCTGACAGCCCATGTTTCTTCTTCGCGACATCGCGCCCGCCGATCTGGATGGCCTTCAGAAGGCCGCGGTCCATCTCGATTCGGTGAATCTCCCCGACGATCGTCCGGCGCTGGAGGAGATCATCGCTCGTTCGCGCGCCTCCTTCGCGGGCGAGCTGCCGGTCGCCGAGCGCTGCTTCGTCTTCGTCGCGGCCCAGCTGCGTGACGGCGACGGCGCCGGGTCGGGCGAGGCGGTGGGAACGTCGATGATCTTCGCCCAGCACGGGAGCCGCCGCGCGCCGCACGTCTTCTTCGACGTGCTCGAAGAGGAGCGCTACAGCGACACGCTCGACCGCCACTTCGCGCACCGGGTGCTGCGCATCGGCTACAACTACAAGGGGCTGACCGAGATCGGCGGACTCGCGTTGCGGCCCGAGTTTCGCCGCCACCGGGAGCGCCTGGGGCGCTCGCTGGCGTACGTGCGTTTCCTCTACCTGGCGCGTCACCGCTCTCTGTTTCGCGACGAGGTGCTCTCCGAGCTGATGCCTCCGCTCGAGCCTGACGGGACCAGCCTCCTCTGGGAGTCGCTCGGGCGCCGTTTCACGGGCCTCACCTATCAAGAGGCCGATCGCCTGTCGCAGGCGAACAAGGAGTTCATCCGCGCGCTCTTCCCCCAGGATCCGATCTACGCGACGCTGCTGCCGCCGCACGTCCAGGCGCTCATCGGCGAGGTGGGGCCCGAGACGAAAGGGGTCGAGAAGCTGCTGCGCGCGGTGGGGTTCGCTTACGCCCACCGGATCGACCCGTTCGACGGGGGCCCGCACTTTCACGCCAAGACCGACGACATCACGCTGGTCAAGACGACGCGGGTGGCGCGGGTGGCCGACGCCGCGCATGCGCCGATCGACGCCGGCGGTCGACGGCAGACCTTCCTGGTCGCCCGCGAGCGGCCGGCCGCGCCCCGCTTCGTCGCCGCGCGCGTCGAGCTGCCGTCGCTGACGGACGACGAGCGGATTGCGCTGCCGGACGACGTCCGCCGCGCGCTGGAGGTCACCGCCGGGGACGAGGTGGCGGTCCTCCGCATCGCCTGAGGTCTTCTCGCCGCCTGCCATGCGCGGCCATTGTCTGTTAGGGTCAGGGCGTCATGCCCTCCACGATTTTCGTCGTCGATGACGAGAAGAATATTCGGCGCACCGTGCGGATGGTGCTGGAGGGGGAGGGGTTCAGCGTCGAGGAGGCCTCGAGCGGCGAGGAGGCGCTGGCGCGGCTCCCCGAGGTGGCCGCCGACGTGCTGCTGCTCGACGTGCAGCTCCCCGGGATCTCCGGGCTCGACACCATCGAGCGGATCGCCAAGCTCAAGAACCAGGAGTCGCAGCCGACCATCATCATGATCTCGGGCCACGCGACGCTGGCCGACGCCGTGCGCGCCACCAAGGCGGGGGCCTACGACCTGATCGAAAAGCCGCTCGATCGCGAGCGGCTGATGGTGGCGCTGCGCAACGCGCTCGAGCGGCGGGCGATGGCGCGTGAGGTCCAGGGGCTGCGCGCGCTGGCCGACGAGCGCTCGGAGATGGTCGGCCGCAGCCAGGCGATGATGGCGCTGCAGGCGCAGATCGCCAAGGTCGCGCCGACCCGGACGAGGGTGCTCATCACCGGCGAGTCCGGCACCGGCAAGGAGCTGGTCGCCCGCGCCATCCACCGCGGCAGCGCGCTCAGTGAGAAGCCGCTGGTCAAGGTCAACTGCGCCGCCATCCCCAAGGAGCTGATCGAGTCCGAGCTGTTCGGCCACGAACGCGGCGCCTTCACGGGCGCCACGGCCCGCAAGCGGGGCCTGTTCGAGATGGCGGACGGCGGGACGATCTTCCTCGACGAGATCGGCGACATGGTCCTGTCGGCGCAGGCCAAGGTGCTGCGGGTGCTGCAGTCGGGCGAGTTCACGCGCGTCGGCGGCGAGCAGACGCTCAAGGTCGACGTGCGGACCCTGGCCGCCACCAACCGGGATCTGCAGGCGGCCGTCGCCTCGGGCGAGTTCCGCGAGGATCTCTACTTCCGCCTCAACGTGGTGCCCTTGCGGGCGCCGCCGCTGCGCGAGCGCGGGGACGACGTGCCGCTGCTCTCGGCGGCGTTCATCGAGCTCGCCTGCCGCGAGAACGGCATGAAGGTGAAGACCATCTCCGACGAGGCGGTGGCGCTGCTCTCGGCCTACCCCTGGCCCGGCAACGTCCGCGAGCTGCGCAACGTGATCGAGCGGCTGGTGATCCTCTCGGAGGAGAGCATCGGCGTCGACGATCTGCCCGAAGAGATCATCGCCGAGGTGGCGCGCCACCGTCGGGAGAGCGCCATGCCGCCCACGCAGCTGCCGCGGGTCGAGCTGCCCGCCGAGGCGCGCGCGCTGCCGCTGCGCGAGTTCCGCGACCACATGGAGCGCGAGTACATCCGGATCAAGCTGGACGAAAACGGCTGGAACATCTCGCGGACGGCCGCGCTGCTCGGCATCGAGCGGACCAACCTGCACAAGAAGATGCGCGCGCTCGGCCTTTCGCGCGACAGTCAGGGGCAGCCGCAGCCGTGAAGCGCGGCGGGCTGGGCCTGGCCGGCGCGCTCGGCTTCACCGCGGTGGCCTTCGGCGCTTTCGGCGCGCACGGCCTGCGCGGTCGCCTCTCGCCTGCGATGCTCGAGGTCTACCGGACCGGCGCGCTCTACCACCTGGTCCACGCCGTGGCGGCGCTGGCGGTGGCGCTGGCCGGCGACAAGCTGCGCCGCGGGCGCCTGATCCTGACGCTGCTCGCCGCCGGGATCGTCGTCTTCGCCGGCAGCCTCTACGCCCTGGCGATCACCGGCGTCACGATCCTCGGCGCCGTCACCCCGCTGGGCGGCTTGCTGCTGCTCGCCGCCTGGGCCCTCGTCGCGCTCGAAGCCGTCGGACCGTCGGGCAAGTTTCCCGCTACTTGAGCACGGCCCAGAGCGCCGCCGCGGTGGCGATCAGCATGCTGGTCAGGAGGCCCACGCCGGTCAGCAGCTTGCGCTGGTCGTAGTGGGCCTGCATCTGTTCGATGGCGGCGATCTGAGCGCCGCGATCGGCGATCGTTTCGGTGAGGCGATCGATGTTCTGGTAGGAGGAGAGCAGCGCGCCGTGCGGCGCCCGGATCTCGGCGGCCGTCCGACCGAGCTGCTCGGTCAGATCGACCGCCTCCTTCTCGGCGGCGGCCCGATCGCGCTGGCGTCCGGCGATGCTGGCACCCATCGCGGAGGCGGCGTCGCGGCGCGCGGCCGTCGCGGCCTCGAGCTTGGCCTTGGCCGCCGCCGCCGCCGTCCGCAGCGCCGCCGAGTTGTCGCGCAGATCGGCCAGCTGGCGATCGAGCCGCTCCGTCAGCTCCTCCAGCGCGCGCTGCTCGTCGGCCAGGCCGACGGCGTCATGGCGCCAGCTGCGCGGCGCGCGCGTCGTCCGGCGTTGTTGCTCATCTCGCGCGTCAGACGGGTCCGCTCGTCTTTCACCCGGGCGAGGCGCGCCCCGGCGGTGTCGCGATCCTCCGCGGCGCCCCGCAAGATCTCGTCGGCCTCGCGGCTGGTGCGGTCGTTCGCCGTCCATTCTCCCTCGGCGGCCTCGACCAGCGCCCCGAGGCGGGTCGCCTCGTTTTGCTGGAGCGTCTCGGCCGCCTCCAGGTCGGCGGCCGCGGCCTCGCGGCGGGCGTGCGCGCGCCCGATCGCCTCCAGAAGGCCCGTGAAGTCGGCGTGCTGCACCCCTTCGCGCAGGACCGTCGCCGCCAGCTCGTTGAGCGCACCAGACAGCAGCGCCTCGGCGCCGGCCCGCTCCTCGGTCAGGCGGCGTCGCCGGGCGCCGGCGTCCACCTTGTCGCGCACGTAGACGTAGATGTAGCCGATGGCGTCGCCGGCCCAGGAGAGCCCCCGCTTGGGCTTATCGGCCAACGTCCGCTCCGTGGTCGTCTCCCGCCACCCACCTGACGGCGCGCTGGACCGCCCGGTCGAGCGTCCCGTGACGGCCCCTCGAGGTGCCGCCACCATCGTGCGCGAGAAGGCCGCCGTGCCCCGGGAGGCGCGGTCGGTCCCGTTTCCGCTTCCGCCCATGCCGCCGAAGGCGGACATCCGGGAGGTGGGGGACCCCAGCCAATGTCCGCACGCCGCACAAAATGCCAGGTGGTCGGCGCTGTTGTGCGCGCAGTGCTTACAGGTGCGCATCGCGGTGGAGAGTTTACTTTATCCGTGGTACCGATTTGGATATGAACGCCGCCGCCAAGACGAGCTGCCAGCTCATCGAAAAGACCTTGCGCAAGAGCCCCGCGTTCAAGAAGGTCGACGAGGGCCTCTACGTCGTCAAGCAGGGATCATCCATCGTGATGATCAACGTCATCGCCTGGAACCCCGACCGCGCCGTGGTCCGCTGTGTCGCCCAGCTGGTCAAGGGCGTCACGATGGAGGTGCCGCTCGCGCTGCAGCTCCTGGAGATGAACGCGCTCTTGCGCTTCGGCGCCTTCGCCTATGTTCCGGCTGGCGACGTGATTATCTTCTCGCACACGCTGCTCGGCGGCGACACGCTGGACCACGAAGAGCTGACCACCACCATTCGAGATGTCGCCATCATCGCCGACGAGTATGACGACCGCATCGCCGCACGCTACGGCGGGCAGACCATGCAGGAGCTGCTGGAAGAGAGCGTGGTCGAGCACTTCCGCTCGGCGCACGGGCGCGATCACTTCAAGGCCTGAGGCGGCGAGCGCGTCGTGACGGGCGCCAAGGCCAACATCCTGGAGGCGGTCGGCGGCACGCCGATCGTCAAGCTGCAGAAGCTGGCGCGCCACGTCGCCGCCGACATCTACGTCAAGTGCGAGTACCTCAACCCGGGGGGCTCGATGAAGGACCGGGTGGCGCGCAACATCGTCACCGACGCCGAGCGCCGGGGGCTGCTGGGGCCAGGCGGCACGATCGTCGAGGCGACCAGCGGCAACACCGGGATGGGCCTGGCGCTGGTGGCGGCGCTGCGCGGCTACGCCATGCGTGTTCGTCATGCCGGACAAGATGTCGCCCGAGAAGGTGGCCGGGCTGCGGGCCTTCGGCGCGCGCGTGGTGATCTGCCCGACCGCCGTCGAGCCCGAGGATCCGCGCAGCTACTACCAGACGGCCAAGCGGATCGTGGCCGAGACGCCGGGCGCCTTCTACGCCAACCAGTACCACAACCCCGCCAACCCCGACGCGCACTACAGCTCGACGGCGCCGGAGATCTGGGAGCAGACCAACGGCGAGGTCGACGTCTTCGTCGCCGGCATGGGGACCGGCGGGACGATCTCGGGCTGCGGGCGCTTCTTCAAGGAGAAGAAGCCGGGCTTCCGTCTGGTGGGCGTCGACCCGATCGGCTCGCTCTACTACGAGTTCGTGAAGACCGGGCGGATGACCCGGCCGTTCGCCTACTACGTCGAGGGGATCGGCGAGGACTTCCTGCCGAGCACGATGAACCTCAAGCTGGTCGACGAGATCGTGCGCGTCGACGACAAGGAGTGCTTCCTCATGACGCGCGAGCTGGTGCGCCAGGAGGGGCTGTTCGTCGGCGGCAGCTCGGGCGCGGCGGTGGCGGGCGCCATCAAGTACGCCGAGGCGACGAAGCGCAAGGAGAACATCCTGGTGCTGCTCCCCGACGGCGCGTCCAAGTACCTGTCGAAGATCTTCGACGACAAGTGGATGCGCGAGAACGGCTTCCTCGACGAGCCCGATCCGATGGGCACCGTCGCCGAGCTCCTGCGCCGCAAGAAGCACCGCCCGCTCATCACCGCCAAGAAGGGGGATTCGGTCCGCAACGTGATCGCCTCCATGCGCGACGGCGGCGTCTCGCAGATGCCGGTGCTGGAGAGCGACGGGGGGCAGCTCGCCGGCCTGGTCACCGAGGTCGATCTGCTGGGGTTCCTGGTGCAAGGGCGAGGGCGGGCTCGACGCGCCGATCGATCCGCTGGTCGAGTCGGACTATGCGACGGTGACGTCGTCGACGCGCATTCACCTCCTGCGCAACATCTTCAACGACGCCCAGATGGTGGTCGTCCAGACCGGCGACGCCATCGTCGGCGTGATCACCAAGATCGACCTCATCGAGTTCCTGGCCGAGCGGCGCGCATGAAGCGTCCGCGCCCTGCCGGGAAAAACGCGCGAAAAAGCGAAACAACCCAGGTTCGAGACGGCGGCGGTGCACGCCGGGCAGAGTCCGGAGCCGATCACCGGCGCGGTGATGACGCCGGTCTTCTTGACCTCGACCTACGCGCAAAAAGGGCCGGGCGAGCACACCGGCTTCGAATACTCGCGCACCCAGAACCCGACCCGCTTCGCGCTGGAGGGAAACCTGGCCGCGCTCGAGGGCGGCGCCTGGGGCCTGGCCTTCAACGCCGGCGTCGCCGCGACGACCGCCGTCTTGGCCACGCTCGACGCGGGCGATCACGTCGTCGCCGGCGACGACATCTATGGCGGCAGCTTTCGCCTGTTCGACAAGGTCTTCCGCCGCTTCGGCCTCGGCTTCACCTTCGTCGACGCGCGCGACGCGGGCGCGGTGGCCGCCGCGATCGGCCCGCGCACCAAGCTCTGCTGGCTGGAGACGCCGACCAACCCGCTGCTGCGCCTGGCCGACATCCGCGCCATCGGACGTGTCTGCGCCGCGCGCCGTGTCCGCCTGGCCGTCGACAACACCTTCATGACCCCGTACTTCCAGCGGCCGCTGGAGCTCGGCGCCGATCTGGTCGTCCACTCGACGACCAAGTACCTGAACGGTCACTCCGACGTCGTCGGCGGCGCCGTGATCGGTCGCGATCCCGAGCTGCGCGCCCGGATCGCCTTCGTCCAGAACTCCATGGGCGGCAGCCAGCCCGCCTTCGACAGCTTCCTGGTGCTGCGCGGAACGAAGACGCTGGCCGTCCGCATGGAACGCCACCAGGAGAACGCGCTGCGCGTCGCCCGCTGGCTGGAATCCCGCCGCGAGATCGCGCAGGTCATCTACCCTGGCCTTCGCTCACACCCCCAGCACGCGCTGGCGAAGCGGCAGATGTCCGGCTTCGGCGGGATGCTGAGCTTCGCGTTTCACGAAGGGCGCGGCGCGCTCGGCAAGGCGCGCGCCTTCTTGCGGCGCTTGCGGCTCTTCACCTGCGCCGAATCGCTCGGCGGCGTCGAGTCGCTGGCCGAGCACCCGGCCATCATGACCCACGCCTCGATCCCCCCGGAGCGCCGCCGCGCGCTCGGCATCACCGACGGCCTCTGTCCGCCTCTCCGTCGGCATCGAGCACGTCGACGATCTGATCGCCGATCTGGAAGCAGCGCTCGGCTAGCGCTGCGGTCGGGCGAGCGTCAAGGATTCGGGAACCGGCTCGGGGCACAGCCGTCGTAGAGCTGGAGCCCGGAAGAACCGCTCTCCAGGAAGCTCTGGCAGAGGGCCCCATGCAGGAAGACACGGCTGCCGTCGCTGCTGGTGGTCCACGCATTTCCGCCATCACCGCTGTCCTCGGGAACGTTTTTCCCGCCAGATACGAGCGCCAGTTGCCCCGAGTGGGGGAGGCTGGAAAGCGTCAGGCGACACCCCACTTGGGCGATCGGATTCAGGATCTTTTGTAGGGCGACACCGAGGTCGGTCGAGTCGGAAGCCGTGTACGGGGTCATCGTCTGCGCACCGGCCAGCAACGACAAACAGTTGGGGGCGCTGTTGCCGCCGAGCGCCAGAACCTCGGTGGCGACACCCGTACCGAGAGACGTGAGGTTGCCGATCTGGGTGATGGCATCCATGCAGTCGCCGTTGGGTCCCGACGACGAGCACCCGCTCGGGTCGCCGTCCGCCACCAAGAGGACGAAACGCTCGTTGCTGTGCGGTGCGGCGGGCATCAGCGAGAAGTAGTCATTGGCCCTGGAGAGCGCGTTGGCGATGGGACGATGGTCCGACTGGATGCAGGCGTTCGAGGGGGGGCCACTGGTGCAGGTGTAGGCCACGTCATCGAACGCCTGGTAATTCATCGTGGGCGTCACGACGCTCGTACAGCACCCGGTCGCCGCGGTGCAGTCGCTCTGGTCGTAAGGGAAGTCGAGGAACGCGAACTGAATGGTGGGGTGGTTGTCGTGCCCTCCGGCGCTCGGCCCGTAGCTCTGGACGTCCGCGTAGAGCGCGTTGAGCGCCGAGCTCAGCTGGGTGTCGTTCGTGTTGGGGAAGGGTTCATTCATCGTGGTCGAGCGATCGAGCGCGATGACCACCTGAGGGGTGTCCCAGGTAAAGAAGATCTGCTGCGGCTGATACCCGGAGCAGCGCGCGTCGCTGGAGGCATCGATCGGACCCACGCCCTTGCCACCGGTTCCGCCTCGCCCGGCGTCAGACGAGAGATCGTCGAGCACCAGCGTCTGTTGGCAGGCGCCGGGGAGAATCGCCAGCAGCGCGCAGCCAAGCGAGATCCGCCGCGTCACGGCCGCCTACGGGTGAACCGCAGAGCCGCCGCCCGCCAGCGCCGTCGCCTCGCCGCGGAACTTTCCGCCCGGGTAGGCGCGCAGGTAGGCGCGCGCGGCGTCGGTGCCACCGGCATCGCCGAGGTGGACCAGGCAGGCCGCGCGGTGGAAGCTGGCGGCCTCGACGGCGTCGCGGGGGCGCGAGGCTCCGAGCGTGATCTGGTAGGCGGCGAGGGCGCGCCGGCAGTCGCCGCGTGCCCGGTAGAGATCGCCCGCCAGCCGCGCGATCTCGGCGCGCCGCTCGCTGTCGGGGCGGCGCCGCAGGAAGTCGTTCGCCTCCGACAGCGCCTCGTCGGTGTCGCCGGTGCGGGCCAGCGTCTCGATGATCGACACGTCCGCCTCGGCGCGCAGGATCCCATCGGGGTTGGCCGACCGGTAGTGGCGCCAGGCGGCCACGGCGTTGGCCGGCTGGCCCAGCTTCTCGTTCAGGACCTTCCCGATCTCGTAGGAGGCGTTCTCGGCCGACGGGCCGGTTCCCTGCGCCAGCGCGCGGTAAAGCTGCAGCGCGCGCGGCGCGTCCCCCGAGGCGAGCGCCGCGCGGGCGGCCGCCGATTCGGCGGTCGGCGCTTCCGCCGGGCTCGGCGCGCGTTCGCTGGCCGTCGCCGTCTCTCCCGGCGAGGCGAGCGCCAGCGTGCGCGCCGCCGGATGCTTGCCGACATGTCGAAGAGCGCGCGGCGGCGTCCAGATCGTCGGTGCCGGCGAGCTGGGCGCGGGCGCCGGCTCGACCGCGGCGGGCCCCGGCGGCGCCTCCGCGGCGACCTCCGGGCTCTGCCAGCTCTCACCGGGCGTGAGCCGCGCCAGACGGCGCTGCGTGGCCGCGTCCCAGACCTCGACGATCCCCTCGTCGACGTCGACCCCGACTGGCTTCGTCCCGTCGGACTTGCTATCGGACTTGCCGTCAGTCTTGCCGTCGACGTTGATGCCGAACCGGGTGCCGACGACGACCACGCGATAACCCTCGGCACGGACCACGAACGGGTGTCCGGGCTGCCGGTGCGGCACACTGAACCTCACCTCGCCCACCTCGATCCGCGGCGCACCGTCCTCGAGCCGCATGACGCTCGACCGGCCGAGCACCGCCTCGACGCCTCCTTCGAGCGTCAGCCGGCGCGCTCCGGGGGCGAGCGAGCTCTCGCTCCTGGCAGGCGTCTTCAGGTGCCCGCTCGACGCCACCTCCGTCGCGCGTGGCCAGAGCCAAAACGATCCGGCCAGCACCAGCGCGGCGGTGGTCGCCACGCCGCCGGCAAACCAAAACCCGCGTCGCGTGCGCGCCGGCAGCACCGGCACGGCGACCGCGCTCCACCCCCGCCGCAGGGTCATGTCGTCGGGGCCACGCAGCGCCGCCTCGTCCAGCGCGCGCCGCAACTCGGCCGAGACCTCGTCGGGGCCGTCGGGCCAGCGATGCTGCGGGGTCATCGCGGCCTCTTCTTGGCCATCGCCATCAGCTCGGCGCGCGCGTAGTGCAGCCGCGACCAGGCGGTGTTCTCGGGGCAGCCCGCGATCTTGGCGACCTCCTCGATCGGGACCCCCTCGATCTCGAACAGGACCAGGACCAGACGCTTCTTGGGCGACAGCCTGCTCATCAGCTCGTCGAGGATCTGCAGCCGCTCGCTGCGCTCCGAGGGATCCGGCGCGGGCGGGGGCGGTGGTTCGCGGAGGAGGAGCGTCGACACGAGCCCCCGCACGCGGCGACGTCGGGAGATGCGGCCGGCGTGGCGCGCCGCAATCCGATAGATCCAGGTCGACAGGCGCGCCTCCCCCCGGAACCGGGCCAGGCTTCGGTAGATGGCGACGAACACCTCCTGGCAGGCGTCCTCCCGATCTTCGTTCGGCACACCGAAGGCCGACAGGAACCGATAGACGATCGGCGCGTAGCGGTCATAGAGGCCGCGCCACGCGACGCTGTCGCCACGGCGGCATCGCGCCACCATGTCGAGGTCGGCGGTCAAGCTTCCACCGCTCGGAGCGGCGCGCATCAGGCCAGGCGTGTTCACGGGACCCTCTGCCATGATTAGTGACCCACTCGGTTTCGCTTCATCAGGGAAACCAAACGCCCAATTCTATCCCAAGCGCGAGGCGGAAACTGGGAGCAGTGAAGATTGTCTTGTCGTTAGAAGCAGTTACGACGTGGTAAGGAACCTCCGTCACGGCCTCGGCCAACGCCCGAATATAAATATCGTGGGGCAGCTGCAGCGCCCAGCCGAGGGCGGCGTCGATTCCAGGGGTCGCGCCGAGGTGCGTCTCAGAGGCCGATCCATGCCTGAAGGTGACCGCGATGACGTCGAGGTCGACGCCGATTCCAGGTTCGAGCTGCCCGACACCCAGCGAGATCGGGAGGTAGGCACCCATCCGCACCGGGAACCGCCGCACCTCGGCGCTGCATGGGTTTGGTGAGGCACACACCCCGGTCGTGAACGGGACCGAGACGTCGGTCTCGACGCCCCCCGACAGCCGGAGGCCGAGGCGTCGCCTGGCGATGGGTCGTTCCACGGCGATCGCCAGGATCGCCGCGCCCGCGCGATCTCCCGAGGTGGTCAGGAGCCCCACGGCGCTGCCGCCGATCCACCAGCGAGGCGGCGGCAACGGCTCGGCGGCCGCTTGGGGCTCGAGCGCCGGCGGTTCGGGCGGCGGCTTTGTCTTCTCGACCACCGTCGGGGGGGGCGGTGGCGGAGCAGCTTTGGGAGGGGGGGGCGCCGCGACCTTCGCAGGCGGCGGAGGAGGAGGCGCTGTCGCCTTGGGCGGCGGCTTCGGCGACGCACTCGGCGTCTCGAGGGGGACGTCGTAGCCGACCTCGTGCCAGTAGCGCTCGACGATCAGCGCGGCCGTCTCGGCCAGCGCCGGGCAATCACCCGCGTGGGCGCGATCGGTCGCCGGAAGCCAGCGGTGCAGGAGCGGTCCCCCCTCCGGATCGGAGAGATCGAGGTGCATGGCGCCAGCGGCGTCGGTCGCGACGCCGAGGCGCAGGGTGGTCGGACCGGTGGCGTGCCCGAGCGGCAGTACCATACCGGGCAGGTGCGCCGACAGCGCGTCGGCCAGCTGGTGCGGGGAAGGGCAGCCGTCGTCGGGCCCCGCGGTCATCAAGATCGCGATCGCGTAGGCGGGTGCGAGAGCCACGGCCACGGCTCAGTATCTCAGGACCGACTCGACGTGCGCGACAAGTCGTTCGATCGCAGCTGCGAAGAGGTCAGACGCCGGAAGCAAGCTCGGCACCAAGAAGGTTCCACCGCGCAGATCGAAGAAGTAACCCGGGTGCACGAGCACGCCCGCCTCGGTCGCCAGCGCCGCGGCCCAGGCTTCGTCGCTTCGGCTCGCCGGCACGCGCAAGATCGCCGACCATCCCCCCTCGGTGGGGAGCAGCGTGCAGCCGGATTCGGGCGGCAGCGCTGCGAGCAGTCGCGTGCGGTTTTCTGCGATACGGGCAGCGATCGCGGTGCGGACCTCGGCGCCCAGCGCCAGCAGCTCGCCGAGCGCCGCCTGCACGGGGGTCGCGACGGACAGGTACGTGTCGGCGATGAGCTCGAGGGCGGCGATCGATCGCGCGGCGTCGCGACCGCCGGCGACGATCCACCCGAGCTTGAGCTGCGGCAGCCCGCAGGCCTTGGAGAGGCCTCCCAGGCTGAAGACGGACGCGCCGTCATCGAGCGCGGCGTCGGTGGCGGCGGTGGTGACGCGCGTCGGATCGGGCACGAACGGATAGCCGGCGAACACCTCGTCCGAGATGATGGCCAGATCCTCCTTCGTCGCGGTCGCCGAGAGCCGCGCCAGCTCGTCGCGCTTCAGAAACGATCCGGTCGGGTTGTTCGGGTTGACGACGACGACGGCGCGGGGGCGGTGGCCTTTGCGGCGCGCGGTCGTGACCGCCTCGGTGACGCTGGCGAAGTCGACGTGCCAGACACCGTCGAACGCCAGCCGGTAGGCGACGGGGACGACCCCTTCGAGTCGCGTCAGGTATTCGAAAAGCGGGTAGCTCGGCTCGGGCACGAGGACGGCGTCCCCGGGGTCACAGCAGAGCTTGAAAAGGAAACCGTACGACTCGCTGGAGCTGGCGGTGAGCACCACCCGCTCCGGATCGACCGTGACGCCGGAGCGGGCGTAATCGGCCGCCACGGCGGCGCGCGCGGGGGCCTGCCCCAGGGGCGCCGGGTCGTAAATCGCGACCGGGGCGCGGGCCAGCGCCGCGGCGATTGCCTGGTTTGGGTACGGGAGCCCGACGCGGGTCGGGTTCGTCTCGGTCAGGTCGAGCGCGCCACGCGCGGAAGCTGCGCGCGTCAGGGCCGCCAGAGCGTTTTCGGCCGGATCCCACTCGAGCCGCCGGGAGCGCACGGCCCGCAGTATGCCCTTATTCGCGATCGCCTGAGAGTGGACGAGCTTCGAGCTGCCCCTCAGGCGAAGACCCGCCCCGGAGCCTTTTAGCGTCCCGAATCTGGTACTTCGCTAGGCGCCGCGCGCGCGCCGACGTAAAATCGGCGGCTTATGGCGCTCGACCTGCGCGACCTTTTGAGATTCGAGATGCGCGTTCATCCGCGCCTGGCGCAGCAGGGTCTGTTCGAGGGGGCCGAGGCCAGGGCGCAGATCGCCGCGACGATTCCCCCGCTGGTCCCGTTCGGCGAGGCCGACTATTCGGGCGCGCTCTGGGTGATCGACTGGGATCACCGGCTCCCCTCGCGTCACGCGGCGCTGCGGCTCTACGCCTACTACACCCCCGATGGGCGCCGCGAGCTCGAGGAGGCGGTCGCCGCGCGCGAGAAGGAGATCGCCGCCGAGGATCTCTTCCCCGAGTTCGACGTCTCCGACTTCGCGGGGTTGCCCGCCGACGAGGCCTACGAGGCGGAGACCGATCTCGGGGGCAGCCCGGCGCGGCTGCGGCTGGTCAGCGAATGGCGGCGGCAGATCCAGCCCGTGGCGGCCTCGAACGCCGTCGAGATCGTGCGGGCATCGACCCCGTTCCGCGAGCTGCGCGTGAACGGCCGCGTGCGGCCGCCGGGGCTCGGCGATCTCGAGCCAACGGAGTGGTCGCCCCCCTGCGAGAGCGGCCACGTCCGCTGGGCGGTCGACGTCTGGTACCTGCTCACCTTCAACGGGATGATCGGCGAGGGGCGCGCGTTCCTGGTCGACCTCGTCGAGCGTCAGGTCGTGCGCGAACGCGACTTTCAGTTTCGCGCGGGCTGAGGCGCGCGCGGCCGTCTGGCGGCCTCGTCCAACGGTCTACTTGGCGACCTTGCCGCCTTTGGCCTTGCAGTCCTTCTCGGACATCTCGATCCAGCCCTTGCCCTTACAGCTGTTCTGACCGGAGCAGCCGCTCGTCGCGGTGGAGCAGGCGCTCTTGCCCTTGCAGGAGTTCACGCCCTGACAGTGGACCTTCGCCGAGTCAGCGGCCGACGCTGCCAGCGGGGCTCCTGCACTGAAGAGCCCTGCCGCCATTGCTGCGATGATTGCGCCCTTGTTCGTCATGGAAGTCTCCTTTGAACCCGCCCCTTTTACCCCGAAATCGGGGACCAGCCCACCTTTCACGACCGTTCGGGCATGGCCATGTTCCGCCTCGGGTCGACGCAAGGAGGTTGGCAATGTCCGACAAGAAAACGAGCACAAAGGCCGAGCTGGCAAAGGAGGAGGCCGCCGCGAACGACCTGGAAGTCGATGAGTCGTCCGACGAGTCGTTTCCCGCGAGCGATCCGCCGAGCTGGACGCTGGGGCGGAACGCGCAGCCTCCGGAGGTCGCCCACCAGGTCGATGCTCCGTTCCCCCGGCCGCCCGCTCGACCACGGCGCTAGCTCGCCGGCAGGCGCGGGCTTGGCTGCACACGATTGCTCGGGGGGCGAGCAGGCTCGCTCCGCTTGAGCTCGACCAGAGCCTCCCGACTAGACCGACCGTCCGCGGTGCATATGGTCAGGGCGTGGGAACCATCATTCAGCAAAAGTCATCCGGGGCGACCGACGCTCGCCCGAGCGTGGAGCTCGATGTGGGCGGTGGCGATTTTCTGCTTCGCGGCAAGTTCGCTGACTGGGAGTCGGGCCTGGCCTTCGGCCCGGATCTCGACCGTGTGAGCGTGCGGCTGGCCATCGACGCAACCAGCGGCGTCAGCAGCGGCAGCGACCTGTTCTCGTTTTACAGCCGGGAGGTCGAGCCCTTCGGCCACGGCGCCTACCGCGCCGTCGGAACGTTCACCGGCGCCGAGGGGGCGCGACCGGGTGAGATGCTCATCGAGAGTCCACTGGGGCATACGGCGCTGGTGGCCGTCACGTTCGATGCCCGCAAGGGAGACTTTGGCGACGGCTGGCACGACCTCATCCAGAACGCCGTCCCGTTCGGCGAGAAACCGGACAGCGGACCGGTCCGTTCGGCCCGGGCATGGCTGGTGGCGCCACAACTCGGCGCGGCGTGACCGAACCGGTGTAGTCTCAGCTGGTGCGGCGCTCGGTGTTGCTGGCTGTCGTGGTGCACTGTCCGCACTTCGCGCGCTCGGTGACGGCGACGCGCAACCTGGTCATCGATCGCCTGGTCGCTTGCTCGGACTCGGCGCTCTGCCGGGCTCCCGCGGAAGAGCTCGCCCAAAAGCCGTCGTCGGAGGCCGGCGATGAGCATGACCGTCCCTTTCCCCGCGGCTGCCCGGTCTTTCCATCGCTGGCCAAGCCTTGAGCCGCCGAGCCCGTGAGGCGCCAATCTCCGAGCCGTGAGGAACAGGAACGGACGACTCGCCGGGTGCGCCGCGGCAGCATCTGCGGCGATTGCGTGCACGAGCTGGCCCCGTCACATATAGTAACGTCGTCGTGCGACCGTCCACCGAGCGTAGTCGATGCAAGGGGACCCTGAGGGTCGTTCCGCTCCTCTCCGGAGCCAAGGTGGCGCTCTGCCCTTACTGCCAGCGGACGGTGGAGATCATGCGCCAGGTTCGTGACGGAGAGGCGGCGATGCTCAAGAGCCACCCGAGCCGCCGATACTGAATGGTGACGAAATGCGCCGGGCCCTTGCACGTGGGGACGAACGTGCGCATGAGTAGCCAGTCGGGGTTTCTAAACAGGGGGTTTTTCTTAGTCGTGGTCTCCGGATTGAAAGAGTTGAAAGAGAAGAAGCGGACGATCTTTGCGTTGGTGGCCGCGTCGGTGATTTCGTTGGTCGTCTGGGGCCTGGTCGTGGCCCTGAACGTTCGATAGATCCGACCCTTTGTTTGGGGTAAGCTGCGCGACACCCCTGGCAAGGAGCCGCAGCGGCCATGACGAACGGTCAATCGAGTGTCGGCAGAGATAGCGACCGCAGTGTCAATGGGACGGCCTCTTCCTTCACTTTGGAGGAGCTGCGCGTGCGGGTCGTCGCCCGCCGTCGCCTCGAGCAGCGGGAGAGTGAGCTAAGGGTCGGCAGCCGGTCGCGCCGCGAGAAGGTGCGGACGGTGGCCGTGTGTGTTGGAGCGCTCTTGCTGATGGCGCTCGGGCTCTATTTCGGTCTGTCGCGCCAGGAAGCGCCGCCGGTCGAGGGGGCCGCGCCGGCAGGTGCGGCGCGTCCGGTCGGCATCGTCTAAGCAGTCGGCTTGGGTGCGGCCGGAAGCCGAAGGAGCGGTTCGCCCGGGGTGGGGGGATGCCCCAGCGTCTCGATCAGGCGGCGCACCATCTCCTGGAAGGTCTCTGCGAGCTTTGCCTCCGAGGGGATCTGCGCGAAGAGCCGCGCGCCAGCCATGGTGCCGTGGCCACCAGCCGCGCCGTCGTGCGCGACGATGTGGCGCATGATGGCGCCGGCACGCGCGTTGTCGGCCTCGGTTCGCAACGACAGATAGACGTTTTCTCGGTACTCACCCAGGCAGAGCACCATCTTCGCGCTGTCGTAGGCGAGAAGCAGATCGGCGATCTCGGCCACCAGATCGGGATAGCCGAGGGTCCCCAGGTTC
This sequence comes from uncultured Pseudomonadota bacterium, assembly GCA_963819375.1. GTDB lineage: Bacteria > Myxococcota_A > Polyangia > Fen-1088 > Fen-1088 > JADGRB01. The sequence continues at coordinate 857,516 of CAWFVU010000010.1, forward strand.
ACTGCGACGACGTCGCCGAACACCAGCGCCGAGCGAAGCGCCCGGTCGAGCGCGGCGAAGTGCTCGCGCGGCACCTTGGGGTGGCTCATTCGGTAAAGGAGCCCGTGATCGACCAGCGGGACCAGCGCGAGGTAGGCGGTCCGCTCGGCGCCGGTCGACTCCCGTCCGAGATCGCGCGTCTCCGTCCGCAGCGCGAAGAAGAACGCAGTCGCCAGCTTGACGTCGAGGGTGATGCCGCGCGCACGCAGGTACTCGAACACGATCGTCGAGGTGGCGCCGAAGTCGGGGCGGATGTCGCACCAGGGGGCGCGCGCACTGGCCGGTCGCACCGGATGGTGATCGACCACCACGTCGATCCGGTGTCCCGGCGGCAGCGAGTTGTTTCCGGTCTCCGGCTGGCTGTCGACGATGGCGATGAGGTCGAAGGCGTCGGGGTCGATCTGCTCCACCGGCGCGAGCGGCATCCCCAGAGTGTCGACCATGGCGCGGTTTTGGGCGCGCCCGACGATCCCGCCATGCCCCAGCGTCACGGCCGCGCCCAGCTCGAGCTCGAGGAGGCGCTTGAGGCCGAGCGCCGCCGCCAGCGCGTCGGGGTCGGGATTGTCGTGCATGTAGACGAGCGCCGACTTGCGCCCGGCGAGGCCCGCCAAGGCGCGGCCCACATCGAAACGGGGACTGGGCGGAGGTTCGTCCATCGTGGTCTTCAGGGGGCCGGCCGGATGCGGAGGTTGTCGAACGTCACGTCGGCCTCCCAGTCGTTGACGGCGAAGTACTCGTGCGTCGGGCCGGCCAGGGGCTCGGGATCGGTCCAGGAGAGAAAAGGCCGTCCATCGATGGCCCAGTCGATGGCGCCGTCTTTTCGGGTGACCGTGAAGTGGTAGTGCTGGCCGGGCGTCACCTTGACGTCGTCGCGTTCGGCTTTGCGCCCGGCCCCGTGCTCCTCCATCCGGCAGATGACCGAGAGCGTGTTGTGCCAGCCGCCGAAGATGAGCACGTACCCGGTCGAGTCGTAGCTCCCCTTGTCAGGATCGAAAGATTCGCCGTCGCCGTACAGCTCGACCTTGATGTCGCCCGCCGGACTCTTGGAGATGACGTCGAAGTCGATGACCGCGTTGGGTGGAAGGCGGCGGCGCAACCAGGCGGGGTGGTTGTAGGCATTCGAGACCTCGAGCTTGCCGCCGTCGATGCGATAGGCGGTCGAGGTGGCGTTCCACGCGGAGCCGAGCTCCGCGCGCTCGAAGTCATCGGAGAATGGGGCCTGGATGGGGGCCGACCTCGCGTGGCAGCCGGCCGCCGTGACGCATGCCAGGCCCGAGATCCAAGGGAGCCAGGCGCTGCGCATGCTCACAAAATACCGTCGGAGCCCGGCCGTATCAAGCGACGCCCTGCACCGAAAACTTCCGGGCCAGCTCGTGCATCAGCCCCCAGCGGATCCCGCGGTCGCTGACCTCGATCTCGCCCACCTGGGCGGCGGCGGCGATCCGTTGCAGGATGAGCGCACCGGCCAGGATCACGTCGGCGCGCCGCGGATCGAGGCCGATGATCCGTTCGCGCGCGGCCTGCGTCCCGACGCGCAGGCGGGCGATCTGCTCGGCCAAGGCCTCCTGCGAGAGCCGGTAGCCGTGCACCCGGGCGGGGTCGTAACTGACCAGCGCCTCGGCCATGGCGGCGAGGGAGGTCACGGTCCCGGCCACGCCGACCAGGGTCACGGGGATGGTGCCCGGCGCCGGGAAAGGAACGCCCGCCAGCGCCGCGTCGACGGCGGCGGTGACGGCGGCGAGCTCGTCGAGGCCCGGCGGATCGTGGTGGACGAAGCGTTCGGTCAGCCGGACCGACCCGAGTGGCAAGCTGACGTTGAAGGTGACCTCGCCGCGGGTGGCGATCACGATCTCCGTCGAGCCGCCGCCGATGTCGACCACCGTGAGGGCCCCGGCGAGGGCCGCCGGAAAGGCCTCCGCCACCGCCCGAAACGTGAGCGCTGCCTCGCGCGCGCCATCGATCACCTCGATCGGGGTCCCCAGAATCTCGCGGGCCGGCTCGAGGAACGCCGCTGCGTTGGGGGCGCGCCGTAAGGCCTCGGTGCCGATGGCGGCGATCTTCGCCTGGTGCCGCCGCGCCACCGCCGCGAACTCCTGCAACGATGCCAGCGTCCGGGCGATCCCCTCGGCCCCCAGAGTGCCACCCGCGCCGATGCCGCGTCCAAGTCGGGTGATCTCCGCCCGCTCCTCCACCAGCTGGAGCGCGCCACCTGGCGACAGCCGCGCCACCAGGAGCAGGGTGGTGTTGGTCCCGATGTCGATCGTCGCCAGGTTCATGCGCGGCCAGCTTGCGCCACGCACGGCCGCAGGTAAAGCGGCGGCTCTACGGTGACGCCGAGGCGCCTGAGCCGGCGCCGAGCGCGTACTGTTGGGGGCTGGCTTCGAACTCCTCGCGGCAAGCGTCGGAGCAGAAGTAGTAGGTTTTCCCCTCGAATTCCGCGGACGCCTTGGCCTGCGATTCTTCGAGGTCCATTCCGCAAACAGGATCTGTTGTCATGCGAAAAAACCTAAATTGCGCCCTGGAGGGTGCAAGCAGATCCTGAATCTTACTCCGCTCCAGCTTGACAGCCGAGGAACGCTTAGACCGCCGGCAACGCCCTCCTAGCGCGTGCTTGGCGCGGGACCCCAGGACGGGGACGACGCGCTCCCCCGCCAGACCTGCACCTCGTGGTGGGTCTCGGGGTTATTCACGAAGAGGCCGCCGCGGCTGGAGACATAGGCCAGGAGGCGTCCGTCCGGAGACCAGGTTGGGTCGAGGTTCGACCCCTTTCCCTGCGTCACGCGATCGACCCGGCCGCTCTTCACGTCGAGGATGAAGACGTCGAATACGCCACGCTCGTCGCGCCCGGTGAAGGCGATCTGCGGCTTGTCGGCGCGCGGGCTCCAGCGCGGCGTCTGGTTGTACTTTCCCTGGAAGGTGACCCGCTTGGCGCCGCCGCCCGAGGCCGACATGAGGAAGATCTGCGGCGAGCCCTGTCGGTTCGACACGAAGGCGATCTGCGATCCGTCGGGCGAGAAGGCGGGCGAGCTGTCGATGGCTGGGTTGCTGGTGAGGCGCGCTTCGATTCGCCCGTCGCTGGGATCGATCTTGTAGAGCTCCGAGTTCCCGTCATACGACAGGGTGAGCGCCAGGCTGTGCCCGTTCGGCGACCAGGCGGCACCTGTGTTGAGGCCCGGCTGCTTCGAGACGCGGCGGGCGCGCCCGCCTCCCGCCGAGACGATGTAGAGATCGGGGTTGTTGCGTAGATAGGACGTGAAGGCGATCTCGCCCCCCGTCGGTGAAAACGCGGGGAGCAGGTTGTCCGAGCCCATCTTGGTGACCACCGACGTCCGCCCGCCGTCCATGTCGACGACGGCGATCTCGTGGGCGCCGTGCCCGGTGAGCGCCAGCGCGATGCGGGAGCCGAACACCCCCGGTTGGCCGGTGAACGCCTTGACCACGTCGTTGGCGAACTGGTGGACGGCGTCGCGCGGCTCGGCCGCGCGGTAACTCTTGGAGAGGACCGGGCTGTCGCCTCGCGCGACAATAAAGAGGCGTCCCTCGAGCAGGCCCCCCGCGAGCTTCATCTTGATGACCGCCTGCGCGCCGACCTGCGACCAGAGCGCCGACGAGAACCCGAGCCCTTCGGACTGAAGCTGCGTCGGGAACGAGGCCGGATCGAGCAGCTGGAAGAGGCCGGTGATGTCCATGTCCTTGGACATCATCTCGCCGGCGGCGGCGTCTCCCTCGGAGCGGGGGAGCGCCAGCTTCAGCATCTCGACGCCGCTCGGCGAGATGCTGATGGTCGGCAGATCTTCGTCGCCACCGGGCGGCTGAGCCTGCGCGATCCCGGCGACGACGATCGTCGATCGCCACGAGGCCGATTGCCGCCACCATGGGCTTCACTGTTCTTCGCACGCGACCCTAATACCATGGATGGTTGGCGGCGGCGCCGGCACCTGGCCCATGCTCTGCGCGGCGCTGACACAGGCGTCGTCGACCAGCGGATTGCCCGAGCTCTTCGAGAGCTTGATGTCGATCACTGCTCCCCCGGCGCCGATGTGAAACTGGATCTCCGGAGGGTGCGCAACCGTGCCGGGAGCGATGCCGGCCGGTGTCTTGAAAGTCTGCGTAAGCATCCCCCTGATCTGTGCGAGGTACTGATCGCCCACCGCCTGATTCGACAGTCCGAGCTTCGATCCCGTCAGCGACCCCTCGTCGGGTTCGTCGGGCACGGCGAGGGCTTCCAGCTTCTTGGCGCGGTCGAGCGCGTTCTTCAGCTCCTTGGAGATCTTCGGATCCTCCGGGCGCGGCGCCTCCTTCGGCGCCGCCTTGGCGTCGGGATCGTCGGAGAGTTTGAGCTGGTTTGGCGGCGCGGTGGGCCGCGGCGGCTGGGTGATCCGGGGAAGCCAGAACGGATCCCGCGGCTTCCCCAGCTTCACCAGCTCGGCGCGCACGAAGTCGTGCGGCATGATGAGCGGCGGCTCCGGCTGGTTGTGCGCGCGCGCGACGGCCAACAGCACCCCGCCGTGCAGAGCCACCGTGAACAGGATCCCGGCGAAGTTTCGCCGCGACCCGCGCCGTATGATCTCGCGGGCCATCGTCTACTGAAGGGGGTCGGTGACCATGCCGAGCTTGTCGACGCCGGCCTGCTTGACCGCGGCCATCACCTTGACCACGTCGCCATAGCTGAGGGCTCGGTCGGCGTGCAGGTAGAGCTCGTGGTCAGCATTCAGCTTGGCGTTGTTCTTCAACGTCTTCTCGACGTCGTCCCAGGGGATTTGGAGCTTGCCCAGGAAGACCCGCTTGTCCTTGGTGACGGTGAGGATCAATTTCCCCTCGTCGTCGGGGATGGTCTGCGCCTTGGCCTCGGGCAGGTTCACGTCGACGCCGGTCTGGAGCATGGGGGCCGTGACCATGAAGATGATCAGGAGCACCAGCATGACGTCGACCAGCGGGGTGACGTTGATCTCCGTCAGCGTGCCGCCCGGGCCGCTGCCCGACGACATCGACATGGCTAGAAGAACCTCCGGCGCACGATGTTCAGGAAGTCGCTGGAGAACGTCTCCATCTCGGAGGTGATGACCCGGATGCGCCGCGACAGGTAGTTGTAGGCCATGACGGCCGGGATGGCGGCCATGAGTCCGATCGCCGTGGCGACCAGCGCCTCCGCGATGCCGGGCGCCACCGTGGCCAGGTTGGCCGCCCCCTTCGCGCCGATGTTGCGGAAGGAGTTCATGATGCCCCACACGGTGCCGAAGAGGCCGATGAACGGGCCGGCGCTGGCGGTGGTGCCGAGCAGCGGCACGCGCGACTCCATCTCGGTGATCGCCGTCGTCCGCGCGCGGTCGAGCGCCCGCTGGACGCTCTCGATGTCGCCCATGAACGCCTCGCTCGCCGGGTCGGCGTTCTCCTGTCGCCGTTTTTGCAGCTTGGCGAGCTCGGTGTAGCCGGCCCGAAAGACCTCGCCCACCGGGGAGGGCGGCGCCGCCTCGCTCATGCGCCAGATCTCGTCGAGGCGCCCTGTCTTCCAGAACGCATCCTGGAACTTCGCCGAGCGCGACGCCGCGGCCGAAAGGTAGAGCGTCTTCGATCCGATCACGAACCAGGAAGCGGCTGACATCAGGATGAGCAGCCCCAGCACCCCCTTGACCACCGGGGAGGCGTTCAAGATGAGCGAGATGATGTCGAGCCGTGCTTCTCCAGCGCCGGCTTGCAGGATGAGCGGTAACATCAGGCGTTGACCTCCATCGATGAGAGGGCGCTCGGGACTGCGAGCGATCCGGCCCGCAGTTTGACACGACTC